>NZ_CANLYD010000001.1 GCF_947495315.1 uncultured Aquimarina sp.
GATACCTTAGATGAAGGAAGTGAGACGACTACCTTAACAGTTGGAGGAGCAAGCGGAACAGGAACAATCAATGATCCAGCAGATCCTACAGTTGCCAGTGTTAGCAGTCCTACGGTTACCGAGGGTACTGACTTAGTTCATACGATTACCTTGAGTGGTAGTACTCCACAGCCAGTTACCTATCCATTTGTATTAGTAGATGGTAGTGCTGTCGCTCCAGGAGATTATACAAATACCCCAGTGTTTAGTGACCCAGGTATTGTTTATGATTCAGTAGCAGGAACGATTACAGTTCCGGCAGGAGTTACAGACTTTACAGTTAGCTATCCTACCGTTGTAGATATTTTAGATGAAGGAGATGAGACTACTACAGTTAGCGTTGGAGGAGAGAGTGGAACAGGAACGATTCAGGATCCATTAGATCCAAGTTTAAGCGTTATCAAAACGGTTCGCGTTACAGGAAGTGTATTGAATGATGTTATCGAGTACGATATTGTAGTTACCAATACTGGAAATGTTACATTAACAGATATCGAAGTTACAGATGCCAATGCAGATGCGGGAAGTATTATTGGAAGTCCAATCGCGAGCTTAGCACCAGGTGCTAGTGTAACGGTTACGGCAAACCAAACTATTACACAGTTAGATCTTGATGCGGGCTATATAGAGAATAGTGCTACAGCTACAGGAGATAGTCCCTTAGGCGGTCCTGATGATGTTCGTGATGATTCAGATGCAGGAGATGAAAGTGTTGAGACACCAGACGGAGACGGTACTACGGATGGTATTCCGGATAATGATCCAACCGTGACTATTTTAAATCCAGACCCTGAATTGACATTAGTGAAGACAGGATTGGCTAGTGGTTCTTCTGTAGGAGATATCATCACCTATACATTTACAGTTACTAATACAGGTAATGTTACCATAGATAATATATTCATAGATGACATACTTACAGGAAGCACAAATCTTTCTGTCAATCCATCTACTTTAGCTCCAGGAGAGGAAGGAATTGCAACTGCAACTTATGCAATTTCTCAAGATGATATTAATAATGGAGAAGTAATTAATAGTGCGACAGTAATGGGTGAGGATCCAAATGGAGATGATGTGATGGATGTATCCGATAACGGTGATGAAACTGTTGATGATAATGGTGATAATGACCCAACTAATGATGAGACAATAACGGATATCGAGCAATTACCTAATTTAGCTTTAACTAAGACAGGTATTTATGTAGATGTTAATGGAGATGACCTACCTAACGTTGGTGACGAGATTCAATATACATTTACAATAGAGAATACTGGTAATGTTGATATTGTCAATATTGTTCTTACAGATCCATTAACAGGTATTGTGTTAACCGGTGGACCAATTGATCTATTAGTTGGTGAAACAGATACTACTACATTTACAGCAACGTATGTTTTAACTGCTGAAGATGTTTTATTAGGAGAGGTATTAAATCAAGCTACTGTTACTGGTCAGGATCCAAGTGGAAATGATGTGGTTGACTTATCTGACGATCCAATAAATACTACAGATGTAGACCTTGATAATGATGGGGATGCAGAAGATGAAACAGTAACCGTTATTGAAGGAGTATTTACAGATGAAGATGACCCTATTATTGTATACACGGGAATTAGCCCTAATGGAGATGGAGTTAATGATGACTTTAGAATTGTAGGGTTGAACAATTTTCCTGACAATACATTAAGAATTTATAACAGATGGGGAGTTCAAGTATTCGAAGAAGAAGGATATGAGCAACCAGGTGTAGAATTATTTAAAGGAATTAGTAACGGAAGGGTTACAATTTCTCAGAAAAATGAGCTGCCTGTAGGTACGTATTACTATGTTTTAGAATATATAAATGCGAGAGGATTGAATACATATAAAGCAGGTTACTTATACATAAACAGATAAATTTATATTTGGAATAGTATATATTTGTTATTCCCTAAATCAAATAAAGATACTTATGAATAGACTATTAACAATATTTGTGCTGATTATATTTGGCTTAATAGCAAATTATGGTATTGCACAACAAGATGCTCAGTATACTCAATATATGTATAATACAATTAGCGTAAATCCTGCATATGCAGGTAGTCGAGGTGTTATGAGTATAATGGGGTTGCATCGTAGTCAATGGGTCGGATTAGATGGAGCCCCAAGAACCCAAACATTAACATTAAATACACCAATAGGTGATAATAATAAAGTTGGGTTGGGACTATCAATAGTTAATGATGAAATAGGTCCAACTAATGAAACGTATTTCGACATTGATTTTTCGTATACAATTCCCACTTCAGAACGAGGTAAACTGAGTTTCGGAGTAAAAGCAGGAGGGCATTTGTTAAATGTTGATTTTGATAGACTATCACAATTCGAAACAGGAGATCCTCTTTTTGGTAATGGTAATATCGATAATAAATTTAGTCCTAACGTAGGTGTTGGATTTTACTATCATACGGATAAATTTTATGTTGGGTTGAGCGCCCCAAATTTATTAGAAACAGACCATTTTGATGAAGGAGCTGAAATAGATGATAATGGTAATTCATCATTTATAGCAGAAGAACGGATTAATTACTACTTAATAGCAGGGCATGTTTTTGATCTTAGTGACACTGTAAAGTTTAAACCAGCTGTACTAAGTAAATTAGTATTTGGAGCTCCACTACAGGTAGATGTTTCTGCTAATTTCTTGTTGTATGACAAATTAACGTTAGGAGTTGGATATAGATGGAGCGCAGCATTTAGTGCTATGGCTGGATTTCAGGTGTCAGATTCTTTAATGATCGGTTTTGCTTATGACAAAGAGACTACAGAATTAGGAAGAACACAATTTAACGATGGTAGTTATGAAGTTATGTTACGTTTTGAACTATTTAGAAAGTATAATAGAATGCTAACACCTAGGTTCTTTTAATTGTAAAGCATTACATAATTCAGATAAGTTAATTTTTAGATTACATAAAATATAGCCAAAAATAAAATGAAGGGATTATTACACAAATTATTATTTGTTATTGTTGGATTTTTCTTTGTGAACTCCATGTTTTCTCAAGAAAGAAAATTAAAAGCGGCACAGAATCAGTATGACAAATACGAATATATCAATGCACAAGAGACCTATCTTAAAGTCGTAAAAAAAGGATACAAGAGTGCAGATTTATATAAGAACCTTGGAAACAGTTATTATTTTAATAGCCAATTTGAGGAAGCTTCAAAATGGTACGAAGAATTAGTGAATTCTTACCCTACTGAAGTCGAGCCAGAATATTACTTCAGGTATGCGCAGACATTGAAATCTGTGGGACGTTACGATGATGCAGATGTGTATATGAAAAAATTTGTAGAAGCTAGTTCAGATGATCAACGTGCTCAATTGTTTCAAGATGAGCCAAATTATCTAAAACGAATAGATTTTCAATCAGGAAGATTTGAGATAGAGAATTCTTCTATTAATTCTTCATTCACTGATTTTGGTTCTGCTTTTTTTGGAAGATTTGTAGTTTTTAGTTCTTCTAGAGATACACTTTTATTCAAAAAAAGTGTTCATCAATGGAATGAAGAGCCATTTTTAGACCTATTTAGAGCAGAATACAATCCTACTAATGGTGAGCTTTCTGAAATTGAGAAATTTGATAGTAAAATAAATAGTAAGTTTCACGAATCCACGCCTATTTTTGCAAAAGATGGTCAAACAGTATATTTTACCAGAAATAATTATGACGGTAGAAAATACGGAAATGATAAAAAAGGAACTAACCGATTAAAAATTTATCGCTCATATAAGAATACACAAGGTAGTTGGACGACTCCTCAAAATTTACCTTTTAATAGTGACCAGTATTCTACAGCACATCCAGCACTTAGTGTAGATGAAAAAACATTATATTTTTCGTCAGATATGCCTGGCGGTGAAGGACAGTCAGATATTTATGAGGTTGCTATAAATTCTGATGGAAGCTTTGGGGAACCTAAAAACTTAGGAAATAGAATCAATACCGAAGGAAAAGAAACTTTTCCTTTTGTAAGTGCCAATAATGATCTTTATTTTGCTTCTGATGGTCATATTGGACTTGGAGGATTAGATGTTTATGTAACCAGGCTTAATCCACAAACAGATGAAGAAAAATTAGTAGTTAATATTGGTAAACCAGTAAATGGCCCGGATGATGACTTTGCTTTTATAGTTGATGATAAATCCAGAAGGGGCTATTTTTCTTCGAATAGAGATGGAGGAAGAGGAAAAGACGATATCTATAGCTTTCTGCAATTAGAAGACCTTAAAAGCTTTTGCGAAATTACAATTGCCGGTATAGTAAAGGATAAAGATACTCAAGAATTATTGCCAGGAGCAAAAGTTTCCATTTATGACAGTAGTAATAATCTTTTAGAGAGTTTTATTGTAGGAGATGATGCAGCATATAGCCACTTGGTAAAATGTAGTTCTAAATATTTCGTACGTGCAGAAAAAGAAGCATATCTAACGTTAGAAAAACTAGTAAATACACCAGGAAAAACAGAAACGGTAGATGTAACGTTATTGTTAGAGAAAAAAGTGAAATCTGCTGATGTAGGAGACGACCTTGCTAAAGTACTATCTCTAAACCCTATTTACTTTGATTTTGATCAACATTATATACGTCCTGATGCAGCAGTAGAATTGGCTAAGGTGATCGAAGTAATGAATCAATATCCAGAGATGAAAATTGATGTAAGATCACATACAGATAGCCATGGTGATGATGCTTATAACCTGTGGTTATCAGAACAAAGAGCAAAATCTACAGTTGATTATATGATTGCTAAAGGAATTTCTGCTGATAGATTGACCAGTAAAGGATATGGAGAAACACAACCTGTTAATGATTGTGGAAATGATTCTAATTGTAGAAAATCAGAATATCAATTAAATAGACGAAGTGAATTTATCATTGTTAAGTAATATATAACAGCCCTATATAGACTAATAATAAATCTTTGTCTATCTAAAACACCTTACTTGTTAAGGTGTTTTTTATTAATAATACCAGTAAATTCAAATGACAAATGGTATAAGTAAACAATTCTTTATTTTATGCCAAAAATGGGATAGATTATGAATTGCTACTACGATTTCGTAGTTTTGGGGCAATACAAAGAAATGGAAGAAGAAAAAGTCATTTTAGTCAATGAAAATGATGAGCAAATTGGGCTAATGCCTAAGCTTGAAGCGCACGAAAAAGCACTATTACATAGAGCATTTTCTGTTTTTATTCTTAATGATAAACAAGAATTAATGCTACAACAACGAGCTCAACATAAATATCATTCACCAGGGTTATGGACAAATACTTGCTGTAGCCATCAACGAGAAGGAGAAACTAATCTGGAAGCAGGAACTAGAAGATTGCAGGAAGAAATGGGATTTACTACTCCACTTAAAGAAACTATATCATTTATATACAAAGCACCATTTGATAACGGTCTTACTGAACATGAATTAGATCATGTGATGGTTGGACATTATGAAAATAATCCGGTAATCAATCCAGAAGAAGTTGAAGATTGGAAATGGATGGCGATTGAGGATATAAAAGAAGACATGGCTAAGAATCCTAACCTATATACGGCTTGGTTTAAAATTATTTTTGATAAATTTTACTCACACATCACATTATGAAGATAAAAGCCTGTAGGAAAGCACATTTTAACGCAGCACATCGATTGTACAGAAAAGATTGGAGTGATGAAAAAAACACTCAGGTTTTTGGAAAATGTAGTAACCCGCTATATCACGGACATAATTACGAATTAAATGTTGCTGTAATAGGTGATATTGATCCTGAAACGGGTTTCTTAATTGATTTAAAGATATTAAAAGACTATATCAAATCTGAAGTAGAGGATTATATGGATCATAAAAATCTCAATGAAGAAGTTGAAGAGTTTAAGAATTTAAATCCTACTGCAGAAAATATAGCTGTGGTGATATGGAATAGACTTCGTAAAAAGTTAGAGTCAAAATATGATATAGAAGTTACATTATATGAAACTCCAAGAAACTATGTAATCTATAATGGCAAATAATAACTATGGGATTAGAAGTAGGAGACAAGGTTCCTGGATTTTTAGCTAAAACAGATACTAGAGAAGAGTTCCTTAGTAATGAGTTTATTGGTAAAAAACCTTTAGTAGTTTATTTTTATCCTAAAAACTTTACCCCAGGATGTATAAAAGAAGCTTGTGACTTTAGAGATAGTTACGAAGATTTTAAAAATATGGGAGTAGAGGTGATAGGAATAAGTTCTGATAGTGTTAAATCTCACGAAAGATTTAAAAACAAATATAGATTACCATTCATTTTTTTATCAGATGAGAAAGGCGATCTCAGAAAGGTTTTTGGAGTAAAAGCTGGCCTGTTCGGAATGTTGCCAGGTAGAGAAACCTTTGTAATTGATAAAGAAGGAATAATTAGGCTAAAATTTAATAGTATCAATGCGTCACAACATTTGAAACAAGCTATTAAAAAAACCAAAGAAATGATGAATGAATAAAGATTCACTATATATATTAAAATTTAAACCAATCCTTAAAGAAAAGATATGGGGAGGGTCTAAACTAAACAATCTTTTAGATAAAGAACCAAAAGGTTCTTCTATCGGTGAAAGTTGGGAAATAAGTGATGTAGAAGGAGAACAATCTGTAGTAATTAATGGATCTTTTAGAGGAAAAACGTTAAAAGATCTTTTGACTCATCACCAAGAAAAACTGGTAGGAGAAAAGAATTTTAAACGTTTTGGGACTAAGTTTCCTTTACTTATTAAGTTTATTGATGCTAAGGAAGATCTTTCCGTACAATTACATCCAGGTGATGAAATAGCCAAACGAAAACATAATTCTCTTGGTAAGACTGAAATGTGGTACGTTACTCAAGCTGACGAAAATGCTAATATTATTATTGGTTTTAATCAGAAAGTAAGCCCTGAGTTGTATCAAAAACATGTCAACAAAAAAACTATAAAGGATATTTTGCATTATGAACTAGTATCTTCTGGAGATACGTTTTTTGTGTATTCTGGATTGATACATGCAATCGGAAAAGGAGTATTATTGGCAGAAATACAGCAAACATCAGATATAACATATCGCGTTTACGATTGGGATCGTAAGGATACCAATGGAGTTTATAGAGAACTTCATCAAGAAGACGCTTTAGAAGCAATAGATTTTAATAATAGTACGGATTATAGGGTATCCTATGATTCTAAGAAGAATGAAGTAACAGGTTTAGTTAATTGTCCTCATTTTATAACAAATATTATAGAAGTTGATTCGGAAGTTTTATTATCACATAAGGTATTTGATTCTTTTGTGATTTATATGTGCGTGGAAGGTGAAGCAGAAATAATTAATGGAGAACAGAAAATAGCTATTAGCTTAGGGGAAACCATTTTGGTTCCTGCATCTATAAATGAAGTAAAAGTTATCTCAAAAGGAGTAAAACTTTTACAGACCTATATTTAAAACTAAAACCGTTTGATAAATGGTTTAAAAGACTAATTTTGCATAAAATATATTAAAAATGGCAAATAAAAGAAATCTAAAGAAGGATATTAACTACGTATTAGGTGATATTATAGAAGAGGTGTATATCTGGGAAGAAAACAATCCTGATAAAGATAAAAAAGCAGGAGAAGTTATTATTGATGAGGCGATCACATCTTTTGATGCATTTATGGCTAGAGTTAGTGATCGTAATGTAGAAAATGCAGCGAAACACTTTAAGTCTATTAAAGAAGATTTAGAAAAAACAGCTAAATCTTTAGCTGAAAAAGTAAATTCATTATAATTTTTTTAAAAAAGTATTTGCAAATATGATTACAGAAATTATATTTGCAACCGCTTTGCCGATGTAGCTCAGCTGGCTAGAGCAGCTGATTTGTAATCAGCAGGTCGTGGGTTCGAGTCCCTCCATCGGCTCTTCAAAGTGTAAATCCCAATTTCGAAAGGAGTTGGGATTTTTTCATGTAATATTACAAGAATTTGTAGGATGTTATTCTTAAACAAAGTCGAATACATTCTTGATTCAGAATAACATAAAGATATCGTATAGTGAACTAAAAGTGAAGTTTGATGCTTTTACAGTACAGTTTAATAACACGAAAAGATAGATACTATCTTCTATTCTTTTTTTTAAATTTAATTTTCCTTTTTTGCTTCCTTAGCTTTTCGTTCAGCTAAGTATTCTTTAAGCTGTTTTCCGTAGATTGATTTTTTAACTCTCGGGGATAAAGATTTTGCCACGGTATCTAGATATTTGATGTTAGCATCAAAAACTTCGTTAAGTGTTATATACGGAGCTACTTCTAGTTTTCTATTATTGATGGCAAAATTAATTGTATATAAATATTTCTGTCTTAATAAATTTTTGTAAGCCTTGTCGTTTTCAGTTAATTTCTCTTCGTCATTTTGTTTTTTAGCTTCGTAGTCTTCCTTAATGATTCTCAGATTTCTTTCATTAAATCTTTTATTCATTTTGTTAAATTCTACTAGTTTTGCCTGATTTTTTCCTCCTACAATAATAGCGTCTCTATCAAAACCATTTAAAGAAGTATTGATTACAACTTCTCCAGCTTCTGCAAAAAATTCTATGCGGTCATTAAATTGAGTACCGTCGTGTTTGTCAAGATATAGATAATGTATTTCAGGTTCCAGAACATCTGTTTGAAATGCAAATTGTGGATCACCATCAATAATCAAAGAATCAAGATTTACTAAAATAGTATCCTGTATCTTTTGAAGATAAAGAGTTCCTTTTTTAAGCCCTTGTACAGTTCCACTTATTGAAACATTTCCTTTTTTCTTTTGAGTACTACAGCCTAGTACAAGAATAGCTAAAAATAAGACGGCAGAAATTCGTTGCATTGATAGTTTTTTGATTTAAAAAAATTGGAGTACAAAGATGCTATAAATTAGATTGAAAAACTAACTTCCAGATGCAATTTGCATTAATATTGTACACAGAATTGCACCATAAGTTCCTACTACATATCCGAAAACGGCTAATAGAACACCAACAGTAGCAAGAGACGGATGAAAAGCGGCTGCAACTACTGGAGCAGAGGCTGCTCCGCCAATATTTGCTTTACTACCTACGGCAAGGAAAAAGTATGGTGCTTTTATAATTTTAGCTACTACAATAAGTAATAATACATGTATCAGCATCCAAACCACTCCGATACCAATTAGTCCAGGATTTTTTAATATTTGAGTTAAATCCATTTTCATACCAATAGTTGCGACCAATATATAAATAAAGATACTCCCTATTTTACTGGCTCCGGCACCTTCATACTTTTTTGCTTTGGTATACGATAATAAAATTCCAATGGCAGTCGCTATAGTAATCATCCAGAAAAACTGAGAAGTAAACGATGATAATGCCGAGCTTTTGTCGTTAAAAATTTCAAAATTATCAGATAAGAAATCAGACATACCATTGGCTCCCCAATGTGCCAATCCAACGGTAGTAAATGCAATGGAAAGCATAACCATATAATCCGTCAATGTGGGATTTCTAGTAATACTCTCCGAATAGGAAGATACCTTTTCTTTAAGGGATTCTATGGCACTACTATCTGCTTTGAGCCAACGATCAATTTTTTCACTTTTGCCAATACCAATAAGTAGAATAGCCATCCATATTTGAGCAACCACGATATCCACTAATACCATACCACCATATTTATCCGGATTATACTCATAAATTTCCAGCATAGCGGCCTGATTGGCGCCTCCACCGATCCAGCTACCAGCTAGTGTAGATAATCCTCTCCAGACAGCATCAAATCCAGCTCCTCCTACAGTTTCTGGTGAGAATATAGAGATGATTAATATGGCTAAAGGACCACCAATAATAACACCTACTGTACCTGTGAAGAACATTATCAATGCCTTTGGACCTAGATTAAATATTCCTTTTAGATCAATACTTAAAGTCATTAAAACTAATGAAGCAGGTAATAAATACCTACTAGCTATGTAATATACGTCGGATGATTTTTTTATAAGTTCTCCGTCCGAATCTAACTCTTTCCATTCAGGAGCAATGATTCCAAGAGAAGTAAATATTGCCGGAATAAAATAGCAAAGTAAAAGAGCAGGAACAAACTTATAGAACCCTTTCCAAAAACTTGTTTTAATTGAAGATGTATAAAATACCAGTCCTAGACATAGAAATAGTATTCCAAAAACTATAGTGTCATTGGTAAAAAAAGGAGCATTTTCCATAGTGTGAGTTCATTTTTTTGTGAGATGGGTTGCAAAATACAATTTTTGTAAAGATTTAAATTTATTCCTTTTCGTATTTTGAAAATAACTCACATATAGAAATGATTTCCGAAGCTCTTGTTTTTAAAGTTATAAGCTTTTATTGGCGAATAAGGTAGTAAGAAAACCCTTTATCATCTTCATCCAATACTTGCACAAATAATTTTGAATCATTAATTTTTTGATACTGAATTTTTCTAGGAAAATCGTGTGATAAATTTTCAAATGAAAGTTTATCCGTTATAGAGTTATTTAAGGTAAAGTTGATTGTTTTTCCATCATTTTGATTGGGTACGGTAGCTTGGTATATAATTGTATCATTTATTTTTTTTATAAGGAGATGTTCTGAAACTTTTTTAATTCTCTCAATTAATTTATATGAAACTCCAATAAATTGATCGCCTTTTTCTTTTTTCCATTCTTCATAAGTAGTTTTGTTTTCAATCTTCCATACTCCGACCATAAAATTTAATTCTTTTATTTCAGTTTGACCTATACAGGAGTTTAAAAAACATAAGGTTATAAATATGATGCTGGTGTAATTTACTTTTTTCATAATTGTTAAGTTTTAATAAAAAGTAAATATATTTTAGAGATGTATAGTAGTATTGTAAAAAACCGACAACTTACTTTTTTAGGAAAAAATTTGCCATATTTTCATCAGTAAAACCATATTTCGAGGGGTCTTCTCCAGTAAATTCCTTGAAGTTTTTTATAAAATGAGATTGATCATAAAAGCCTGCCAAATAGGTGATATCGGACCAATTGAAGTCTTGGTGATTGAGTAAATCAAATATGTTTGAAAAACGAATAACTCTGCTAAATAATTTTGGTGTTAGTCCTATATGTGACTTAAAATAGCGCTCCAAACTTCTTTCACTTATACCAGTTTGTTCATAAACATCACTTAAAAGTACTTTTCCTTTTTTGCTAATAATTAATTCTACAGCTTCTTGACCATTAGTAGATACGCTGTTTTTTGAATCATAAAAATCTAACAAGTGGTTTTCTATATGTTTAATTTTTTTATCAAATATACTATTCCCAATAGCAATTTGTTTGATTGTTTTTAGTTTTTCCAGAAGACTTTTAGGGATATCAATTACATTGTTTGTAATCTGAAACATCTCTATATTAAAAAGGGTTTTTAAGGCCCAAGGCTGAAATTTAATGGCAAATATCCTTGTTTTACCAGTGTTTTCAAGATAAAAATAATTTTTGATCTGCCCGGCTATTAAACTCATCCCTTGCTCCGACCAGTGACCTTGGATATTAGTTTTATAAGGTTGGCCATAGTGAAAAATCATTTCAGGATATCCATCCGGAATAATTTTCTCTTTCCTTATGGTTTGATCTGATTCACTATCAACCATCCAAAAATTTTTTACAGTTTTGGATAATTGAGTATTCGGTTCTTTTTGTTTGTAAATCAATTATTAGTGTTGTAAATAGATTTTATTAATCATTAATCCAACTCTTCAAGATTGTTATTTGTTTTTTAGTGGCATCTGGATTTTGTTTTAGAACAATCTTTTCTACAGTAGGCGCAATTACCTTAGAAGTAAGTTTTAATATATTTTGATCTCGTTCTATAATAAAAACAATATCATCGCCAATATTCCATTTACTAGAATCACTAAAAAGGTCATAGATGTTTTTAATTGTGTATTTTTTATTATTAATACCTAATAAAAAATCACCACTTTTTATCCCTATATTTCTTAAAAAATTGTTGCGTTCTGCACCAGCAGTAAAAACTACTTTTTTGTTGGATTCAGAGCCTTTGATAAAAGGTTCTTGTTCATGAATAAAATAGGCAGATGGAATTTCTATTGTATTGTAGATCAATCCAGCTTTTTCCAAATAAAAACCATAATCAATAGGTGTATTGTTTACTACGTGAGACTCTAAAAAATCTGCTACTTCTGGGTAAGAAACTTCTTTTATTATTTCAATCAACTCAGCATCCTTAAAAGGTTTTTCACTACCAAATCTGCCAGATAATCCTCTAATTAGATCTACAATGCCATAAGCTCCATTACTTTTTTCACGCATAATGATATCAATACACATAGAAATCAGAGCCCCTTTTTCGTATACATTACGATAATTGTCCAGGTATGGATCTTGTAAGATGTTTTTACTCATTTTAGTAAAAGACATAGTATCATCAAATACTTTGGAGTTGTTTATCTTTTCCAGAATTCTTTCGAAAAAATCTTCTTTGCCAATAAGTGCCTGATTTATTTGAAACAGTATTGAGAAATACTCTGTTGTTCCTTCATAAAGCCATAAATGTTCAGACATTTTTGGGTTGTTGTAATCAAAATCATGAATTTCCTCAGAATGTATGCTTAGTGGTGTAACAATATGAAAAAATTCATGCGAAACAACATCGGTTAGTGATTCATTTAATTTTTCAAGGGGTATAGATTCAGGAAGAACAACTACTGTAGATGTATTATGTTCTAACGCACCAAAACCTTTAGCATCATCATTTTTGGCAGAAGAAAGGTATAGTAAAACACTGTATTTTTTTGTTGTATTTATAGGTCCTAAAAAATTCTTTTGTGCCCTGATCACTCGTTCCATTTGTGGCATCAATTGTGCCGCTCGATGCAATTTATTTGGAGAATAGACACTTAGCAAAATTTCAATCTCATTAATATTAAAGGTTACTTTATCCGGAATCGAATACATTATGGGATAATCAGCCAAATCAGCGTATCTTTTAAATACAAAAAGGTCGGTGTCATACTTGGCACCTGCCTGAGGTTCTTTAGGTAAATATTCGGATAAAGAAGTAGAAGCTTCCATATCCAAAGGGTGTTTAATAAAAAGATTATATTTCTTTTCTTTCATTTTATCAAAATATCCTACGAAAGCATATAGATTTAAAACGAAATTTTTATTACTTAAGATGTTTGTTCCTGTTGGAGAAAATATTTGATGAGTACCTTCAGTATCAAAAGTATCATTCACTAAATAAGTTATGGAACTTAACCGTTTTGAATTATTAATTTTCCAACGATTATCTCCAAGCTTTTCTACCAATAGTTCATTTCCTTGATTATCAAAAGCTTTAAATTCTTCAATATATTTTCCGTAATTATTATTTTGATAAGTGCCAGGAACGATTTTAGGGAGATAATAACTAACCGTGTCTTTTGTTAAATTGGTTACTTTTAGTTCTACTTTTACTTTATCATTGATAATATTTACTAAATCCAAAGAAGCTATAATAGGGGTATGATCTACTGTCATTGTAGATTCTGCAGTTTTACAACCCACTACAGAATTTAATACAGCGATGTAAAGGATTAGAATTCTAATCTGGTTAATTTTTCTTAGCACAAGTATTAGATATTGTTTTTAATATATGTAGCTACACCATCTTCTTTTCCGGATAGGGTAACTACATCAGCAATTTTTAAGGTTTCAGGCTTAGCGTTGGCAACTGCAACTCCAGTGCCAACAGCTTTTATCATAGCAATATCGTTATAATTATCGCCAAAAGCTACTGCATCTGATAGAGAAATTTTATAATGCGTGTTCAGCAACAATTCGATGGCAGTTAATTTTGAAATGCTTTTATGAGCAACCTCTATATATGTTGGTTTGGAGCGATATAAATGTAATGTATTACTAAAATTGGTTTCCAAAAATCTAAATGCCTGATCAATGTATTTTTCATCACCCATACACATGATTTTATGAGCACCTTTACTTTTAGTTTTCCAGTTTTCAATAACTTCTTTAGTTGATTTTACTACAGGAGTTACTTTAGTGTTTTGAGCTTCTCTATTAGCCCAAAAATCCATTTGAGGTACAAACCAATCATCATCGTGGTATAAGCTTATATGAAATAAGTTATCCTTATTAAATGTATGTAGCTTTTGTATAATATTTGGAGCTATGAACGTAGAATGAATTGGTTTTTTATCGACTAGAATTAATCCACCATTATAACAAATTAAAGGAAGGTGGGTAATATTTAGTTCTTCTTGTAAATGTGTCATAGCACTTGGCATGCGAGAAGAAATTAATATAACGGGAATAGTATCTTTTATGCGTTTTATCTCAGAAATAGTGAAGTCAGAAAGTTCTCTTTCGGCATTAAGAAGTGTTCCATCGATATCAGAAAATACAATGCGATGTGGATTCAATAATATAAGATTTGGGTTACTAAATTTTACAGATTGGTTATTTGTTCACGAAGTTAATAATACTGCTGGTAACTTCGGGCATAATTTTTAACCAGTATTCATTATAGGATTTATGATTTTCTAATCTACTTCCTTTTATCTCTCTGAGAATGTGATTCATGTTTTCTATAATTACATAATCGGCATTAGGAACAGCCTCCTTTAATTTTTCTGCTTCAGAAACTTCCACCTGTAGATCCTTATCACCTTGTAATATTAGAATAGGGATGTCTATGTTTTTTATTTCATCTGATGGAGTATATTTTATCCAGGATTTCATAAAATGCTGTAACTTATAACTAAAAATAGATTCTAGCGCCGGATCATAATTCATAGCTCTTCCTTTTTCTTTTAAGTCAGTAAATGCTACTGCTGCACTTTTATCCAATCCTGGCGCCTGTTTTTCAAGTTGCTGAATAACAATTTGATCTACAGATTGCGCATTTCCGGCGATAGATATAAATCCATCTACATCGTTTTTAGCAGCCATAATCCCTATCAATGAACCTTGACCATGACCGGCTAAAATAATCTTGGTGTAATTTCCGTTTTTTCGAAAATATTCTACAATTGATTGTGCATCTTGAATAAAGTGGTCTAGTGAGATTTCATGTTCTCGAATACCAAGAGCATCAATTTTAAAAAGTCTTTTATCATATCTATATGTGGCAATACCTTGCTTTGCTAAGTCGATAGCTAATAATTTAAAAGCATCATTCTTAGACATTCTGTCATTACCTTCTCTATTGATAGCTCCTGCATCCATAATAAAAATAACAAGAGGAACACGATCATCAGAATATGGAGTAGCCAAGGTTCCTTCAATAAAACGATTTACTCTAACAATAGCAGAGTTATATTCTTTTTCTTCACTCGCTTCTTTTTCTTGTGCTAAACAAAATGTTGTAATGGCAATCAGTAAAATTGAAAACCGTGTTTTCATAGATATAGGGGTTTATAGGATCTGTATGTAAGAAACGACAAATATGTTGCCATATTTTAGGGTTAATTCTTTTTGATCAAAATGTATTATAAAAATAACATTTAACGATTCACTAACATACCCTTTTTTATCTTTGCTTCAAAATATAAAATTATGAATACTCGCTACATTATACTTTTATTACTTCTTACTATTTCTATTAAGGGATTTTCAGTAACCGAGGATTGGGGAAAAACCGGACATAGAGTTACAGGAGAAATTGCAGATAACTATCTTACGAAAAAAGCTAAGAGAAATATCGCAGAACTTCTGAAGGGTAAAGGATTAGCTTTCGTGTCTATTTATGCGGATGAAATTAAAAGTGATGATAGATATAGAGTATATAGCCCTTGGCATTATGTTAATTTTTCTTTTGATAAAAAGTATGGAGAGGATACACCTAGCGAGCGCGGTGATTTAATCCAGGGAATACAAAAATGTATAGAGATATTAAAAAGTGACACTGCTTCTGAAGAAGATAAAGAGTTTTATCTTAAAATGTTGGTACATTTTATAGGTGATTTACATCAACCATTACATGTTGGTAGAGGAGAAGATAAAGGGGGAAATGACATTCAGGTACGTTGGTTTAATGATG
Organism: uncultured Aquimarina sp.; assembly: GCF_947495315.1. Lineage (GTDB taxonomy): Bacteria > Bacteroidota > Bacteroidia > Flavobacteriales > Flavobacteriaceae > Aquimarina. Next base: position 16,130 of record NZ_CANLYD010000001.1, read on the forward strand.
GTTCTAATTTACATAGAGTTTGGGATAGTGAGATGATTGATTATTATAAAATGAGCTATACAGAATTGGCTAACAATGCAGATGAATTATCGTTGTCAGAAGTAGAAGCTATAGAAAAAGGAGATGTTTTGGATTGGATTTATGAATCTCAAAGTCTTGCAAAAAAAGTGTACGCTTCGGCTAATATAGGAGAAAAGTTAGGTTATAAATATGTATACAATCATTTTCCAACTGTACGCTCTCAACTACAAAAAGGAGGAATACGATTAGCTAAAATATTAAATGATATTTTTGGGTAAAAGAATTTTTTTTACTCACTAACAGCAAGATCCTTTCGATATTGCTTAGGAGACATAGAGAAATATTTTTTAAAAGTTTTGGTAAGGTGACTCTCATCAGTATATCCCAATTGATATGCAATTTCTGCAATAGTAAACTCGGTGTTTTGTAACCTGTATTCGACCAGTTTCATTTTATACTTAGTCACATATTGATGGATTGACTCTCCGGTGGCTTTCTTAAAATATGTACTGATAGAGCTCTGAGACATATTAAACTTATCTGCCATATAATTTATCTTAGTGAGATCATTATCATATACATTTTGCCTAATATGACCTAGTATTTGATCTATTCTAGAATCATTTAATGATACATTTCTGTTATTAGAACTGTATTTAGCAGAAATATTCCGAACAATAATACTTAATATAGTACTGATTGCATTAGAAATGATTTCCTGGTAATATATTTTCTCATTTTTAAATTCTTCCATTACCACATTATGAATATCCCAGATAATCCTGCGGTCTTCTTCGTGAGAGATTACATCTCCGGGAATAATATTGGGATGATGAAGAAGTTGCTCGATTCTCTGAAGCCAATATTTCCTATCGGGTAAGTTGACTTTACTCGAAAATAAAAGTTCGGTAAACTTAAAATGTGTAAATGCAGAGTGCTTTTCTATTTCAAAATGATGCGTGTCTTCAGGCGCTAAGAGAAATATATCATCCTTTTTATAACGAAACCGAATTCCATTAATAGTATGATAACCGCTTCCATTCTCAACAAAAATAATCTCAAAATAATTATGATTATGTGGTTCCGCTTCCCATTTATCAAATGAATATTGATGTACAACAAAGGTCTCGTGTAAGGTATAACGATTCATAATCAATTTTTCTTTTGTCTTAAAGTTACAAAAATAAAATCAAACAAAATAACTGTTTTATACTTGTATTTTTAAACTATATCATTTGATGTTGTTGATAATTAGTTGATTATGTTTTTATTGTACAAGTTGTTACGATAGTTTTACAAGTAAATAGCATGAGAGACTTATATTTTTGCAGCGCGAATTTTTTACACAAATCAGCGATGAAATTTAGAATTTATTTATATGCTATTGCAAGAATATTATTTGGACTAGCATTAACGTTTAATGGGGCTTATAACGTAATTGTTTATCCTAAGTTTTTAGCTTGTTTAGATGATCATTTCGAAAGAACTACCATACTTGATTTTGAAATTATAGAATTTTTTCTAGTATTAGTTCCCTTTGCTGAGTTTATTATTGGTTTGCTTCTGATGATTGGTTGTTATACTAGAAAAGTTTTAATATCCTCTATAATTTTATTTTTATTTATAGTTATGTATTTGTTAGACGCAAATTCTGAAATTATGATATTTGTTTATACAGTTTTCTTACTGATGTCTGGAATTTTATTAAGAAAGGATAATTATAATCTAAAATCGATGGATTATTCCAGAGACTCTTACCAAATGATATAAATAAGTAGTGATACTCATCATATGGGATTCTAACAGTTGACCTTGTTTAAAATGTAAATCTTTATGATTTGAAATGAGTTTTTTAATCAATAATTCTAAAAGTCAGATTAATACGCGGTTTCATAACTTTTTTGGATTTTGGTAATTGATGTAACCAGTTTTTCTGTGTTTTTCCTTTCATTATAAGTAAACTACCATGTTGTAGCAAGATTTTTTGTTTTAGATCTTTTGTTTTATGTTTGAAATGAAACCAGCGTTCTTCACCTAAACTTATAGACGCTATTATTGGTTCTGTACCAAGTTCTTTTTCATTATCCGCATGCCAACCATTACTATCTTGACCATCTCTATACAGATTAAGTAGGCAGGTAGTAAATATTCCTAAACTTATATTTTCTATTTCTTCTTTAATCATTAATAACTCCTCTGTAAATTGATGAGGTTTCATGGTGATATTAGAGTAAGTATAGGTGTTTTTATTGTTAGCATATAATGAAGTCAGTCGAGGTTGTTTATATACTTTGCCAAAAACCTTAATATCGTCTTGCTGCCATTTGATAGATTCTTTTAAGGCTTTAAATAAATGATCAGCTTTGTTTTTATCGAAAAAATTAGGATAATAGCGTACATCACCATCGGGCATTTTTAATTGAATATCATCATTTTGGGAAGTAAATAAGTCCAACTTGTATGGTTTAAAGGTATAAATGAGCCCAATATATTAAACCAAATTGAAGTAAAAGCCTAAAAACAAGAACTGATTTTGGTAACTTAAGGCTTGCTTTTTTATTAACTAACATATGTATATGTACAGGAAAAAATAAAATAAGCATAGCAATGATTGCCCAAATTGAAAAAAATCTAGTCTGGAAAAAAAGAACACCTACTCCTGCCATTATCTCAGTTATACCACTCAAGTACACCAATTGCCTGTGGTATGGAATATATAATGGCATAATTCTCATAAATGCCTTTGGACGAATTAGATGAAAAATACCAGCAATTATAAAAATAGCTGATAAAGAGTATAAGTGCCAACTCATTAAACTCCCGTAGTTTTTTCTTTACCAGCACTACTAAGTGCAAAATCTTTACTTCTTGTCATATTTTTTATAAAGCTTACTTTTCTAAAACGTAATGCAGTCCAATCTTCATCAATGGCTACTTGTCGTACAGGTTCTAAATTATAGTCTCCCAAAACTCCCCAGCCATGGTCTCTGGTGATTTCGGTGGTGTATCTTTTAGAACTTTTTTTAGGATAAGCAAACCAAAGAATACCATCTCCTACTAACTTGGGATATACAGTTTCAATGCGGTTTTCAATCTGTTTTTTTTCTGTAACAAAAACCAATGCAAAGTCAACTTCAGATACTTGTATTAAAGACTCTTTAACTATAACATCTTTTAGGCAGTCCAGTTCTTTACAAAATCCTTCAGGTTCATTCAATATTAATATCTCATCCAGTGATGGAGGAAGTTGTAATTTTTTAAACAGCGCAGTCATGTGAGTAAATTTTAATTAGAACAACTTGTGTTTACTAAAGATACAAAAAAATAAAATTAAGATGGTTCATTTTAACGTAATCCTTTAGTATAAAACCTCTAAAACATGATAATCCATAAAGTTTCCGATATACCATTTTTGCCATCCTCTTTAAATATTTATCAGAAACGAATACTTTTTGATTTATAACGTTTGTTAAAAGTTTGAAAGCACTTAGTATTTTGAAGGTATTAGAAAGAAAAGTATTCACTAATATAGTAACGACTTTTAAAACTAACATAGACTTAATCATGAAAAAGTATTCTAAACTCTATATGCCATTATTATTAGGATTAATAATAAGTATATTATGCATCTCTTGTGAATCTCAAGAATTTGAATCTAACGACCAACAAGATCTAAATGAAGATTTTATGTTAGAACAAGCGTATCCTAATGAAACTGGGAAATTGCTAAGTATAACATTAAATGGAGGAGAGGTAGATGTAGAGAGTATTGACAAACATTACATATTAGAAGGAGATATAAAAGTATTACCTTCTGATACTGATAAAGGAGTTGGTAGAACAGGAGGAAGATGGCCAAATAATACGGTGTATTACTCTATTCAAAGTGGAATGCCTAATCAGGCGCGTATAACAAATGCTATTGCTCATTGGGAATCTAAAACCGCATTGAGATTCGTACAACGCACGAATCAATCGAACTATGTGTATTTTAAGAACGGATCAGGTTGTTCTTCTTATGTGGGACGCATTGGTGGTAGACAAGATATTACTTTGGCCGATGGTTGTTCTACAGGTAATACGATTCATGAGATTGGTCATGCAATAGGATTATGGCATGAACAAAGTAGAAAAGATCGAGATCAATATATAAGGGTGTTGTTCGAAAATATACAAAGCGGTAAAGAATTTAATTTTAGAACGTATATCGAACAAGGTCAGGATGGTAATGAATATACCTCTAATCTGGATCTAGGAAGTATCATGATGTATGGATCTTATGCTTTTTCTAAAAATGGTCAACCGACGATCACGCGTGCTAATGGAAATACATACAATGCACAACGCAACGGATTATCCAATAGTGATGTAGCTGGAATTAATAAAATGTATCCTCCAACAACTTCAGGAGGAACTATAGACATTAAAGGAAGCAATAATAATTATGTAAGTAGTGAAAATGGAGCTAAACCTATGAATTGTAATAGAGCCACTGCTCAAGGATGGGAAAAGTTCCAGGTAATCACGCTTAGCGGAGGGAAAGTTGCATTAAAAGGAAACAATGGTAAATATGTGAGTAGCGAGAATGGTGCTAATCCAATAACGTGTAATAGATCTCAAATTGGTGCGTGGGAACAATTTACTTTAGTTAGTAGAGGAGGAAATAAATATGCAATAAAAGGTAATAACGGTAAATACATAAGCTCAGAAAATGGGTCGAAACCGATGACTTGTAATAGAACTTCAATAGGGAACTGGGAAGAATTCGTAATTTCGGGATTATAAATTTCATCGAATTTGTGAATTAAAAAAACACCGCTCATATTGCGGTGTTTTTTAGTTTAAATCTTTGATCTTTGCTGTTAGTCTATTATTTTAGAATTCTCCGGATCGTCAAATAGTTCTCCCTCGTTTTCCAGAAAGGTAATATCTGTTATGGTAGCTTCTCCTAATTTATCAGTCATTCCCTTTTCTGAAGTCCAACCATAAAATTCCCATTTAGTAGCAAAAGGAATGTCATCTACAGTGGTAAATTCCTTGTAATGTATGGCATGTGGATCGGCTTCTGCTTTAGAAGTATCACCATCACTTCCAAAAGTTACGATATAAGCTGCAGCTTGCAGTGATTTCGCAACAGGATCCGCATAGATAATATACCAATCATCTGGAGCATCACCGGTTCCAGCTTCAAAAGTTAGTTTTGCAGTACTATGTTTAATATTATTTAGCATTCTATCATCTTGCAATTCCAATTTAGTTCCGGGATCACTTAGTTTATAAGGTAATCCAAAGAAGTAAGTCCAAGTAAACATATCAAAACGAGCTCCTTTATCATTAGCATCAGCGGGACACAGGTATACATTTTCTCCATCATAAATTAACTTACTATCATCTTTTTTATCAATTCTTATCTTTGATGAATTGGTAAGCATAGTAACTTTTCCATCCAAATGCTCTTTTCCGTTAAAGATGATATTCACATAGAAACTTACTGCTTTATGATTTAAGAATTTATCTTTTTTATGAGCTTTCTCTATAGTTTTGGTGAAATGGTTAGAAATAGACAAAGCCCCGTCACCAATACCACCATCAGGTTCTACGGGAATCATGTCTTTATTTTCTGTTACTTCGGGTTCCTTATTTTTTTCTTCTTTATTTTGATTACAACTAAGTACAATAATAGAAAGTAATACTATAAAAATTCTTTTCATTGTGAGGTTATTTGTGTTATGAGTCTAAAGTACTAAAACCTTAAATAGTAGTATAATCTTTATGAAAACTGTAACAGATATAAGCGGTTAGTTATGTCAATAGAGTGAAACATAGTACTGACTTTTTTATAATTTTAAATCTAAAAATTAGACAGTTATGTTCTTTTTCCTTGTTAAAAATCAACAAATAATGTAACAAAAAGCTAATGTTGATTACTAACATCATATACATTCACTTTTTTCATTATCAATTTTATAAACAGATAAAATGAGCTGTTAAATGAAACTAATAAATTATTAGAGTAATTGAAAGCGAATCCAATCTGAACTTAAAGATCAAAAAACAAACAGATGAAACAATTATTTAAAACAGTATGGGGTACATTCTTAGTAGTGTTATGCATGTCATTTACCCAAACGTACGGACAAGAAGTTATAGGAACTTGGAAAGGAAAATTATCAGTTCAGGGAACTGAAGTCCCATTACTATTTCATATTGAAGAAAAAGAAGGTGCTTTATCTTCTACAATGAATAGTCCTTCTCAAGGTGCAACAGGAATTCCATTGGATTCTACAGTTTTTGAAAACAATCAATTAACTTTGACATTTAAACAAGGAGGGATCAAATATGTAGCATCTCTAGAAGATAGTAAACTTAAAGGAACTTTTTATCAAAGCGGAATGGAACTACCATTAGAAATGGAAAAATCAGAGAAAACAATACCAGGAAATCCAGCATTGGTTTCTTCTGATACAGAATTAGAAAAAATAGCAAGTTTGGATCAAGGGAATTATAAATATTCTGTTGAAGATTATTTTGCAAGACCAAAGGCAAGAAGTTTTCAGTTTTCTCCAAACGGAAAATATCTTTCATACAGAGAGAAAGATGAAAATAGTAAAAATCACGTATATGTAAAAGAAATCGCAACTGATAAGGTTATCCGTGTAATCGAAGAGAAAGAAGAACTAATCAGAGGGTATGGTTGGGCTAATAATGAACGATTGGTGTATGTGATGGATAAAGGCGGAAATGAAGATTATCATCTATTTGCCGCTAATATTGACGGGACAGATCAAAAAGAATTAACTCCTTATGACGGTGTTCAAGTTAATATTTTAGAAGGATTAAAGGAAGATGAGAATCATATGATCATCTCCATGAATAAGAATAATAAACAAATCTTTGAACCATATAAAATTAATATTGTTACGGGAGAAATCAAACAATTATTTAAGAATGAAGATGCCGCTAATCCTATAGCAGGATATAATTTTGACAAGGATGGTAACCTTAGAGGCTATGGTAAGATAAGAGATGGAGTAAATGTGGATTTTTATTATGCTAAGGAAGAAGGCAAATACGAAATCATAAAAAAAATGAACTGGAAGGATACCTTCTCAATTCTAAATTATGATTACTCCACAGAAAACCCTCACGATGCCTATGTAGTTTCTAACCTAGATACAGATAAATCTCAGATATATTTATATGATTTAAAAGCTGATAAAGTAATCAAAAAATTATTCTCTAATGATAAATATGATGTTTCTAACTTATCTTTATCAAGAAAAAGAGGGTACGAATTGGATTATTTCTCGTATCAAGGAGAGAAAAGAGTGATGATTCCTGTAAGTGATTACTATAAAAAATTACATACAAGAATTACTAAAGAGTTTCCTGATCACCAGTATTCGATAGCAGGAAAAACAGACGAAGAAGATAAGTATTTGATCTTTTTTCAGAGTGATAAATTGTATGGAGTCTATTACTCTTATGATACAAAAAAGGATGAATTTAAGCTGCTTTATAATTTAATGCCTCAGCTTAAAGAGAATGATATGGCAGAGATGCGTCCGATTACTTTTAAGAGTAGAGATGGATTGACAATACACGGATATATTACGTTACCAAAAGAAGCAATACAAGGTAAAAAAGTACCATTGGTAGTAAATCCACATGGGGGACCACAAGGAATAAGAGATTCTTGGGGGTTTAATCCAGAATCACAATTGTTCGCGAGTAGAGGATACGCGACGTTGCAAGTAAACTTTAGAATTTCTGGAGGATATGGTAGAGAATTCTTAGAAACTGGATTCAAACAAATCGGTAGAAAAGCAATGGATGATGTAGAAGATGGATTGCAATACGTAATTGATCAAGGTTGGGTGGATAAGGACAGAGTAGCTATTTATGGTGGTAGTCACGGAGGATATGCTGTATTACGTGGATTGACTAAAACACCAGATTTATATGCTTGTGGAGTGGATTATGTGGGAGTATCTAATCTATTTACTTTTATGAAAACAATTCCTCCTTATTGGAAACCATATTTAAAAATCATAAAAGAGATTTGGTATGATGAAGACATAGCTGAAGAAAAAGCTATTATGGAAGAAGTGTCTCCAGTATATCAAATTGATAAAATCAAAAAACCACTGTTTGTCGTGCAAGGAGCAAATGATCCTCGTGTAAATATTGATGAGTCGGATCAGATCGTAAAGGCATTGCGTGATAAGGGATATGATGTTCCGTATATGGTACGATATGACGAAGGTCATGGTTTTGGTAAGGAAGAAAACTCTATCGCTATGTACAAAGCTATGATGGGATTCTACGCTAAGCATATTGGTAAAAAAGAAACTACTAAACCTGTTAAAGGATAATTAAGTGAAACTTTTAGACACTATCTCATTAAGTGTGTAAATGAAAATATCTAGGGTAAGGCTTTTTTTAAGGCTTTACCCTTTTTTCATTATAGTTAAGAACTGATTCAATATGGTTCCTCAATTTCTAATTCGCATAGACCATTGTTTGGTAGCCTATCTTTTTTTCAAAAATACAGATTTCGTAACTGCTTGATCTATTTGAAATTAAGATTTTTTTTTGGGGTACTTTCTTGTTTTTCCATTAAGGGTAGTTAATCAGTTTATAATTTATACTGAAATTTAGCTATAAGAAACAATGCGTCTATTATGTTCGTTCTGTTTTTGATTGATGTATCAATTACAGATCTTATTTCAGCAAATACCTGAGCTGTTTTATAGTCTTGAATTATCCAGATATCTTTTATTTGGTTTTTACATTCCTTATAGCTCTCCCTTAAGCATTATTATCTGATGGCACTTCTTTGATTTCTGAAAAAGAGACTATAGGTTCCTTATCTCTAAGTATTTGCTTATAGAAAGTGTAGAGCACTTAAAACACTGTTTTCCTTTTCTAAAAAAATCTCAAGGTGATCTTATCCATTCTAACTCCAATAAAATTCGTGATAAAAAATAAAAGGATAAATGTTAAAATTAAACTAAAATCGAAGAACAGGGTTCGAGTTTTTAATTCACAGTTGTTTAATTAATATAAAGATTGTTTAAACATTTTTAAGTTCAAAATAAACTATAAACCTTTAACCAATTAGTATCATGAAATCTAATTACATTTTTACCTTATTAATTGCAATATGTTTCTTTTCTTTTACATCTATTGCGCAGACTGCTAGAGTTCAAGCAATTCATAATTCGGCTGATGCAGCCGCTGCTATAGTTGATGTGTATATTTTTACATCCGTCTCAGGGGATCAACTATTACTAGAAGATTTTGCATTTAGAACTGCTTCTACATTTGTAGATGCTCCTGCCGGCATACCCATTACATTAAAAGTAACGGTTCCTGATGGTTCTCCTACTACTCCTGTATATGAAATTACAACAACACTCTCGCCGGGTTCTACTTATATATTAGTGGCTGATGGTATCGTTAGCGCTTCTGGTTATATGCCAGCACAACCTTTCGGTATCCAGGTGTATGATATGGGAAGAGAAGCTGCTTCTACTTCGGGGAATACAGATGTATTAGTGCATCACGGAGCAACAGATGCACCTACTGTAGATGTAAATTTACAATCAGGAGGAGCTCCATTAGTTGATGATGTATCCTATACAGAATTTGCAGGTTATTTAGAACTTCCAACAGATGATTACGCTATTAATGTTTCTACTTCAGATGGCGCCACTATTGTAAAAGCATATGATGCTCCTTTAGCTACTTTAGGTCTTACTGATTCTGCTGTTACAGTGGTGGCAAGTGGATTTTTAGATCCTTCAATGAATAGTAATGGAGCTGCTTTTGGATTGTATGCAGCTACACCAGCTGGAGGTGATTTAGTAGCATTGCCAGAAAGTTCTGCTCGTGTTCAAGTAATTCATAATTCTGCTGATGCTGCTGCGACCTCCGTAGATGTATATCTAAATGATGCTATGTTGATAGATGATTTTGAATTCAGGACTGCTTCTCCTTTTATCGATGCTCCTGCTGGAGTTCCATTAAGTATTGAGGTAGCTCCAGGAACAAGTACTTCTTCTATGGATGCTATTTATGAATTACCCGCTACCTTAGTTTCTGGAGAAACGTATATTCTTGTAGCTGATGGTATCGTTAGCGCTTCTGGTTATATGCCAGCACAACCTTTCGGTATCCAGGTGTATGCTATGGGAAGAGAAGCTGCTTCCATTTCTGGGAATACGGATGTATTAGTGCATCACGGAGCAACAGATGCACCTACTGTAGATGTAAATTTACAATCAGGAGGAGCTCCATTAGTTGATGATGTTTCATATACAGAATTTGCAGGTTATTTAGAACTTCAAACAGATGATTACGCTATTAATGTTTCTACTTCAGATGGTGCCACTATTGTAAAAGCATATGATGCTCCTTTGGCTACTTTAGGTCTTACAGATTCTGCTGTTACAGTGGTAGCAAGTGGGTTTTTAGATCCTTCAATGAATAGCAATGGAGCTGCTTTTGGATTATATGCAGCTACACCAGCTGGAGGTGATTTAGTAGCATTGCCAGAAAGTTCTGCTCGTGTTCAAGTAATTCATAATTCTGCTGACGCTGCTGCGACCTCTGTAGATGTATATCTAAATGATGCTATGTTGATAGATGATTTTGCATTCAGAACTGCTTCTCCTTTTATCGATGCTCCTGCTGGAGTTCCATTAAGTATTGAGGTAGCTCCAGGAACAAGTACTTCTTCTATGGATGCTATTTATGAATTACCAGCTACACTAGTTTCTGGAGAAACGTATATTCTTATAGCCGATGGTATCGTTAGTGCCTCTGGTTATATGCCAACGCAACTTTTCGGTATAGAGGTTTATGCTATGGGAAGAGAAGCTGCTTCAACTTCTGGGAATACGGATGTATTAGTGCATCACGGTGCTACAGATGCACCTACTGTAGATGTAAATTTACAATCAGGAGGAAGTCCATTAGTTGATGATGTATCCTATACAGAATTTGCAGGTTATTTAGAACTTCCAACAGATGATTATCAAATCAATATTTCTACTGCAGATGGTGCTACTATTGTACAAGGATATGATGCTCCTTTAGCATCTCTTAGCTTAGACGACGCTGCAATTACAGTAGTAGCAAGTGGGTTTTTAGATCCTTCAATGAATAGTAATGGAGCTGCTTTTGGATTATGGGTAGCTCTAGCAGCGGGAGGACCTTTGGTTGAGTTACCAACAAATACATTGAGTATCAGAGAATTTGCAAATGTTGATCAATTAGCTGTATATCCAAATCCAAGTATAGATGGTGATTTATTTATTTCATTACCTCAATTAACCGAAGATATAGATGCGTTCGTATATGATATATCTGGTAGAGAAGTAATCAAAACAGTACTTTCTAATGAGCTTACAAAATTGGATGTACGTTCTTTAAATACCGGATTTTACATTATTACATTAAGGAAAGGGAACGATTCTTTCTCAGTAAAAATAGCTGTTAATTAATCGAATTTCATTCTGAATTAGTACTTGAAAACCTTCGCTATCTTTATTTATGGCGAGGGTTTTATATTGATGTCTATTGTTTTAGAGAAAGAAATACTAAGTAACTATGGAAATATTTCTTTTGGTCAATTTTCTAACTATGAATCGTTTGGCTTTGCTTATCGATACGGTTTTGTTGAGTTAGAGATAGAAAGATATACAATTTTGTTTATTGATATTTAGGTGAGACTTGGTTAAATTACGGGAATTATACATTTGAGATAGGAGCCAATGATTCTTAGGAACAATGAATAAAGCTTTCTATAAGATTAGTTCAGGATTAATAAGTTTTTAAATGAATTCGATTCTACTGTTTGCTATTTAATTAGTTTCATGTCTTTGATCTAAAAATATAGTTTTTAAATACGGATAAACTATATTGAAAATTTAAAGACAATTCAGTTAACTACTCAATTTCCTGCTCTGACTTTAATTCTTTAAGTAGATTCTCTTCATCTTCTAGAGTAGTATCAAGTTGAGGTCTTTTTTGTCTGTTAAAGAACCTTGGAAACAAATTTATATATCGATTAAATGTATCTATTTCAGTATTTATAAGTTCTTTATCCTGATTTTCAACCAGAGTATCCACAAGATCCCGATAATACGTTACATTATCCATGATATTTTCAAAATGCTCTTCTTGTTTTTTATAAGATAAATTTGAAAAATAGTGTAGTTGTTCTTGATATTTTATAGCTAATTGTTTCCAGAGAGATCTTGCTTTTTCTTTTTTATCTATTTGATAATAGCTGCCTACAAAAGTGTGTAATGGTGTATAATATTCATAGATATCCAAAGGCATTTTTTCTATCCCCAAATCCAGGATTTCTTCAGCTTTAAGTAGTTGGTCTTCTTTAATTAACTGATTGGCTAATCTTCCAAGATTGGTCCTAAAGGATATTCCGTTTTTTCTGGTTTCTGTATCATGATAGATTTCTGTACTATCCCCATTTCCCCAGTCCCATTCTTTGACATTTTTATACATCACATCGGTATCGACTCTTCCTAATTGATAGGGATTGTTTGGATTCACCTTAGTTTTGATGGGAATAAGTTTATACGTCATTCCGTCTAATTGCAAATAGTCTTTCATCCAGATATAATCATCATCACCAAAACTACCACCAGTAAAATAAATCGGGCGTTCCCAATTGTTATTAGCAATGATGTCTAACATGACCAGTCTGTGTTTAGGGATGTAATTACCTTTTAGATGAATATCGATATAGGGCACAATGTTATCTGTATCTTTTTCAGACACTATTCCGTTTTTTAATACAGCTTCCTTATCAACTGGTATTCGAATATTCTTTGTCGGAAACGTAGAAACTACTTTTCCGTTCATAAGCTCTCCTTTGGTTCTATCGTCATCAGATGTGATCCAGCGCATCCAGTTTTTGATGAGCATAGTATCCTTTGTTACCTCTTTGTAGAAAACTGCGTCATTATTTCCATAGGTATAAAATGAGTGTTCTAATTGGGAAGGCACAGGTTTACCTTCATAAGCAGCTTTTTTCATTTGATCGATATACCAATCTGTCGCCAATAAATTAGTGATAAGAATGCGTATATCTGTTCGATATCCTTCTATTTCTTGCAAATACCATAAGGGGAAACTATCATTATCACCAATAGAAAATAGAATCGCATCTTTCTGACAAGAGGATAAGTATGTTTTTGCGGATGATTGAGCGGTATATCGATTGGATCGATCATGATCATCCCAGTTTTGGGCAATCAATAAGGAAGGTACTCCAAGTAATGAAATGAGAATTGTTATGTACGCAGCTTTCTTAGCGTTCATTTGATCCTTTAATATGTCGAAAAGTGCATATACTCCAAATGCAATCCAAATGGCAAATACATAAAAAGAACCTACTAGAGCATAATCTCTTTCCCTGGGTTCAAAGGGTCTTTCATTAAGATATATTTTTAAAGATAATCCTGTAAACAAAAAGAATATAAACAATACCCAGAAATTCTTTTTATCATGCTTCAATTGGAAAACTAATCCAATCAAACCTAAAATAAGAGGAATGAAGTAATACGTATTTCTAGCTTTGTTTTTTAATGCATCATTTGGTAAATTATCTTGAGATCCAAGGCGATGTTTATCAATAAACGAAATTCCACTAAGCCAATTACCGTGTAAAGAAGATAATTTCCCTTGAACATCGTCTTGTCTTCCAACAAAGTTCCACATAAAATAACGCCAGTACATATAATTAATTTGGTATTGAAAGAGGTAGGATACATTATCCCAAAATGAAGGCGGTCGGACATCCAGAAATTGACCAAATGATTCTAAGAATTTGTGATAATCACTGTAATCTAATTGGTCTGCTGCATATTGTTTTCTAAAATCAATAACAGTATCTATAAGTTCCTTTTCATCCTGATATTCAGCTTTTATAGAGAATTTCAGTGGTCCGCTAAATAACATATAATTACTGATATGCTCAGTACTCCACATTCTTGGTAACAAAGTTTTATGAGTATTATCTAAATTCTGTTTAGCATTTTTCCAATCATTAACAACTATATATTTTCCTGTATTTAGATCTTTTTCGTATTTCGGTTTGTCATCTAGATATGGTTCATTCTCATCTAAATTGCCATAGATCTCAGTGAATTGAGGGCCATAAAACAGGTGCGTTTTTGGGTATTGCTCCAGATTGTAGTATGCTAATAATTCTCTGGCATTGTTTGGGTTATTTTCGTTAATCACCGTACCGGCGTTTGCTCTAATCGGAATCATTAACCAGCTAGAAAACCCAACTAAAATAAAAAGAATACAAAGCAGGGAAGTATGGATCAATGGATAGGATTTTTTTCTAGTGTATTTTAATCCGAGATAAAAACAGATCATTAAACTTATGCCGGCAATAATAGTTCCTGAATGAAAAGGTAACCCGATTGAATTGATAAAGAAGATTTCAGAACTACCAAAATACGCCAGTGTATAAGGTAGTAGCATTTTAAAAATGAACAATAATATAGCAATCACAATAAGATTGGCGATTATGAAATTATTGAGTGTTATGGTTTTATAATTTTTAAAATAATACAATAGCCCTATTGCCGGAATCGAGAGTAATCCCATAAAATGAACACCAAAGGATAGTCCAACAATAAAAGAAATTAAAATGATCCATTTATTTCCTTGCGGTTGATTCATATCTCGTTGCCATAACAATCCTAGGTAGAATAACACTGACAGAATACAAGTAGCCATTGCATAAACTTCTGCCTCTACTGCATTAAACCAAAAACTATCTGTAAACGCAAAAGCCAGGGAACCTATTACTCCGCCTCCTAGTATGATAATATAAGTGCTTTTTGCAAGATTTGATTTGGCCTTTGCCAAATTAGTCAGCAAAATGGTGATTGACCAAAACATGAAAAGTATGGTAAATGCACTTGCAATTCCTGATGTAATATTCAATGTATATGCAATTTGTTCCGGATACGTAGCAAAACTGGAAGCAAAAGCTCCTATCATTTGAAACAATGGGGCACCTGGAGGATGTCCAATTTGTAATTTTGAAGATGCTGAAATATATTCACCTACATCCCAAAAACTATTTGTTGGCTCTGCTGTATTAATATAAACTAAGAGAGAAATAAGGAATACAGTCCAACCCAGTATAAGATTCCACTTTTTGAAAAGAGATATATTCATTTGTATTGATTGCCTTTTTTTAGGTAATCAAATGACGAGTAAAAAATTAAAAAAGTGGAGCGTTAGAAGTTGTAATAAAGTACTAGTACTGGTATGATTTTATTTAAATCACTTGAAAATAAGTTGTTTATGGTAAAATTCAAAACTTTGTTAGCATTGAAAAGAAGTTATGTTTTGAGAATTTTATAGACAAGAAAGTTCTATGAATAGAGCGATATAGAATTATTTATCTAAGTGTTATAACATATAAGTGACATCTATTCTTATCAATTAATGAGGATTAAACAATAGTTAAAACTTAGTTATTTGGGGAAAAATCTACTTTTTTAAATAAACATGAACTATCTTATATAATAATAATGCAATTGTATTTTAATTAGGCCCTGATTTTTACAAATTTTTTAAAGCATGCAAACTACCGAAGAAATTAGAACTATTAGTTATTTAAGTAATTCTTCAAAATTGGATAGTGAAGAAATAGAAGAGCTTTTGATAGATACTATGACTAATAACAATAAAATTGGAATAGGTGGAATTCTTATATATAGTAATGATACTTTTTTTCAAATTATAGAAGGTTATACAAAGGATATAGATAGATTGTTTGCCAAAATAGAGCTTGATAAAAGACATTTTAATGTCTTCAAAATTTTTGATAGAAAAGTATCAATCAAAAAATTTGAAAGATTTAGTTTTAGTTATATTAGAGTTGAAGATGAAAAGATATCTAATGAATTAATGAGTTTTTTAGAAATAGGAGATAATTTTGGTGATGAAACTCATGAAATGCTAGTAGGAAAAGTAAAAAACCTTATTAAAGATTCTAAATAACACTACTATTTATTAATTAGTTCTTTTCGATTAGTGATGTGTAATTTGCTGTAAATGTTAGAGATATGTGTTTTTACAGTGTTGATACTAATAAACAATTCATTGGCAATTTCTTTATTGCTTTTTCCGGAAATGATTAACTCCTTGATAGTATTTTCTTGTTTGCTTAATGGTACTAAAATAGTTTTTCGTTGATGTCTTTTTCTTTTTACAACTAAAAAAACAAGGGTTATAATAACCAATCCGGCGATACCATTTAATACCATGCTTATGGAGTATTTTTTTTCAGTTTTTTCCTTGTGAACCAATGAAAGTTTATTCTCAAGATATAAGAATAAAGCAGGATCGATGTCACTGGCTTTTAATTCTTTTAATAACTCGGCATAGTAAGCAGTATTTTCTTTAATATCTTTTTCCAATAATTTCTTGTCATCAAGTTTTTTAATACTTATTAACTTTACCAGAAGAATTTGCAAGGAGTCTTTTACGTATCCTTTGGTCCTAAGTAAATACTTTTCGGTATCAAAATCGTCGTGCAAGCTTTCAAACTTAGATTCGAATTTTTTTAGTTGTTGCCATTCCTTGTGAGCTTTATTATTGGTTGTATAAGAATCAAAAAACGACGTTCCTTTTTCAAAATAGATGGAGTCATTCTTAGATAAAATGAATAGCTTAGAGTTTTTAGTCACACCTGTATGTCTTGATACTGATTTAATTGGATCAATGTGAACTCTGTATATATGATCCTTATTATTAAACCATTTTTGGTCAAAAGAGAAGTATCCCTCTTTAGAAATAACCGAAGAAGCAATAGGTATATAGGTATGTCCATTAGCCGTACCGTTTAACTGTACTTTGCTTAAATTTACTTTTTCTTCCCAGTTCTCAGGGTTTTCCAGTTGTAAATATCCAGAAACAATTTCTTGCCCATTCGTCTTTAGACAAATTAATAGTGTTAGTATGAAAAGAAAGATTGTATTTTTCATTTGTCTTGTTATCTAGATGGAAAGTGATATTGTAAAAATAATAAAATATGTTATAAATAAGTAGAAATAAGAAAACCGCTTCTACTGTTCAACAGCAAAGCGGTTTTGTATATGTATTCCAAAAGCGCAGCTTTCTTGTAATCTAAAGATCCAAAAGCATAGCGTTTCTAAGATTACTTAATCATCTCAAAGCTGCGTTTGACAAATTCAGTCAATTCTTCACCTTTAAGTAAATTCTGTGATAATCTTGCTAAATCCAGTGATTGCTTAATCAAGCGCTCTTTCTTTTTATCAGTTTTAGTGTCTTTAATTTGGCCAATCAACTCGTGATTTGTATTCACAATTAGATTGTACATCTCTGGCATATTTCCAAACATGTTCATTCCACCACCGCCAGTCTGTTGCATCTCTTTCATACGACGCATAAACTCTGGTTGTGTAATTATAAACGGAGAAGCATTACTATCCATAGCTTCTAACTGAACCGTATATTTATCAGCAGGAATCACTTTTTCTAGATCAACTTTTAACGCATCCTTTTCTTCATCAGATAGTTTAGAAATAGTTTCCTCGTCTTTTTTAATCAGGTTATCAATATGATCACCATCAACACGAACAAAAGAGATATTTTCTTTACTGGTTTCTAATTTCTGGATGAGATGCGAAACAATAGGTGAGTCTAGTAACAATACTTCGTATCCTTTGTCTTTTGCAGCAGATATATAAGCGTGCTGCTCATCTTTGTCAGAAGCGTATAAGACAACTAGTTTATTATCTTTATCTGTTTGATTTTCTTTTATTTTTTCCTGTAATTCTTCAAAAGTGAAATAGGTGCCATCAACAGTAGGGTATAAAGCAAATTTATCAGCTTTTTCGAAGAACTTATCTTCAGAAAGCATTCCGTATTCGATCACTACTTTAATGTCATTCCATTTCTTTTCAAAATCTTCTCTATCATTTTTAAATAGAGAACTTAGTTTATCCGCCACTTTACGAGTGATATAACTAGAGATTTTCTTTACAGCACCATCTGCTTGTAAGTATGATCTGGAAACATTTAATGGAATGTCAGGAGAATCAATAACACCGCGGAGCATTGTTAAAAATTCAGGAACAATACCTTCTACATTATCCGTTACGAAAACTTGGTTTTGGTATAATTGGATTCTATCCTTCTGCATATTCATATCCTGTCCGAGCTTCGGGAAATATAAAATCCCTGTAAGGTTAAATGGATAATCTACATTAAGGTGAATATTAAATAAAGGCTCTTCGAACTGCATTGGATACAATTCTCTATAAAACCCTTTATAATCTTCATCTTTTAGATCAGCAGGTTGTTTAGTCCAGGCCGGATTAGGATTATTAATGATGTTATCTACTTCCTGAGTAGGTGCCGGATCTTCTTCTTTTGCTCCTTCTGGTTTTGGTAGTGTTTCTGTTTTAGTTCCGAATTTAATCGAAACGGGCATAAACTTATTATATTTTACCAATAATTCACTGATTCTACTTTCTTCAAGGAATTCTGTATCATCTTCTCCAATATGTAGGATGATTTCTGTTCCTCTTTCAGTTTTATCATGAGCTTCGATTGTGTATGTAGGAGAACCATCACAAGTCCAGTGTGCCGCTGGCGCATCTGTATATGATTTGGTAATAATCTCTACTTTATTAGCTACCATAAATGCCGAGTAGAACCCTAAACCAAAATGTCCAATGATTCCAGAATCTTTTGCGCTGTCCTTATATTTTTCTAAGAATTCTTCAGCACCAGAAAAAGCTACCTGATTGATATATTTTTCAACCTCTTCTGCAGTCATACCGATTCCTTGATCGATAATATGTAGTAACTTATTTTCTTTGTCAATTTTAACTTCAATCTTAGGATCACCATATTCTACCTTAGCTTCACCAATATTCGTTAAATGTTTTAGTTTTAAAGTCGCATCTGTTGCGTTAGATATTAACTCTCGTAAAAAGATCTCATGATCAGAATACAAGAATTTTTTAATCAAAGGAAAAATGTTTTCTACTGATACATTAATACTTCCTGTTGCCATTTTATTTATGTTTTAATTTTAATTATCACTTCTGGACTCTTTATAGTCAAAAAAAATACCAATTCTACATTGCTGACAAACTGACACAGAAATAACAAGATGATTAATAAAACGTAAGGATAATACAAGTATTTCGTCTATTGTAAAACGGCGAAATTAAGTTTCATTTTTTCTGAAACAACTTTAACATATTTTTTGTTTAGGTTTTTTATATAAAAGTTAAACAATTGTTATCTTTACAACGTAAATCAAGAATTATGGCATCTCCAAAAAAGAAACAGATAATTGATAGTCACTATATCATTACTAAGTATATGAATTTTGTTTTAGAGCATGATTCTTATCCTAAATCAGTATTTAAGTTCTGCAAAGAATCTAAAATAAAAGAAGAAGAGTTTTACGAATTCTTTGGTAGTTTAGATAGTGTAAATAAAAGAATTTGGAATACTTTTTTTAGTACTACTATAGACGCAATGAATAGCAATGAGGAATATGAAAAATTATCTAGTAAGGATAAAATGCTCACTTTCTTTTACACATTTTTTGAGTTATTAACTCTAAATCGTAGCTATGTGTTATTTGCATTAAAGTATCACGAAATGCCTCTCAAGAACTTGGGGCAGTTAAAAGGACTTCGGAAACATATAAAAGATTTTGCGAAGGAACTTATTGAAGTAGATAATGATGATAAAATGTTTAGGATTGCGAAAAACCCTATCTCTGTTTACTCAGAAGGTGCTTGGTTACAGTTTTTATTTCTTTTAAAATTTTGGATGGACGATGAGTCTTCTGGATTTGAAAAAACAGACATTGCTATTGAGAAGTCGGTAAATACAGTTTTCGATCTATTCGATAATACGCCACTTAGTAGTGTATTGGATTTTGGGAAATTCTTATGGAAGGAAAAATCAATGTGGAATTAGTGGTTTCTGAATATAGACAATAAGCAGACGGATAAGATATGAAGACTATAGATAAAATACCAACTACAAAAATAGGAAGAACAACAGAGCTGGTTAAGACGGGTGTGAAGGTAGGTGGAAATTATCTTAAATATTATAGTAAAAAAGCGATCAATCCTAACACGACTAGAGATCAGCTTAATGAGAATAATGCTGCTGATATCTATGATGGATTGAAGAATTTAAAGGGTAGCGCGCTAAAGGTAGCGCAAATGCTTTCAATGGAGAAAAATATACTACCAAATGCGTATGTAGAGAAGTTTTCTTTAGCACAATTTAGTGTTCCTCCATTGTCTGCACCATTAGTTAGAAGAACATTTAAAAAGTATCACGGACAATATCCGGAAGATTTATATGATACGTTTGCAACTCAATCTGTTAACGCCGCCAGTATCGGTCAGGTACACAAGGCATCTAAAGACGGGAAAAAACTTGCTGTGAAAATTCAATATCCTGGAGTTGCAGACAGTATAAGTTCTGATTTGGCGATGGTAAAACCCATCGCCATCAGAATGTTTAATTTAAAAGGTAAAGATTCTGATAAATATTTTCAGGAATTAGAAGGAAAGCTCTTAGAAGAGACAGATTATGTGCTAGAAGTACAACAAAGTAAAGAAATAACTGGAGCTTGTTCCAAAATTCCTAATCTTACTTTTCCTAAGTATTATGAAGAATTATCCAGCAAACGTATTATTACGATGGACTGGATGGATGGTGTGCATCTTAGCGAATTTGCTAAACAAAATACAGATCAGGAAAAAGCTAATAAAATAGGACAGGCGCTTTGGGATTTTTATATGTATCAAATGCATATCCTAAAAGCAGTTCATGCAGATCCACATCCAGGTAACTTCTTAATTGATAAAGATGACAATTTAATAGCAATAGATTTTGGTTGTGTAAAGAAAGTTCCGTTAGAGTTTTATACGCCTTATTTCGAATTAGCTGAAAAAGAAAATATAGAGAATCCGGAATTTTTTGCCCTGAAAATGTTTGAGTTGGAAATACTTCGAAAAGATGATTCTCCTGAAGAAAGAGCTTTCTTCTCGGAGTTATTCCACGAGATGCTTAGTCTTTTTACGACTCCTTTTCAGATGGATACATTTGATTTTGCAGATGAAAAATTCTGGGGAGCAATAACAGAATTGAGTGAAAAATATTCTAAAGACACAGAGCTTAGAAAAATGAATGGTAATAGGGGTAGTAAACACTTCTTGTATATCAACAGAACATTTTTCGGCTTGTATAACTTATTACACGATCTAGGAGCAACAATTCGTGTTAAAAATTTCGAAAAGTACCTTTAGTCAGTCGACTGACTGGCTTTGGTTTGTTTATTTATTGGTTAGGTTGTTAGAAAGGCATGCTGTGGTTGGCGTGCCTTTCGCTTTTTATGTTTCGCGAAGCATAAACAGTTGGTCTAACTAATCCACCATTTTATTCGTTTATCGTTTAATATTATAAGGTAAATTTTGTAAAACATTCATTATCTAAGGGTTTTAACTTTTTTGAAAATATCATTTTCTAAAATTCCGTAACCCTACGTATAATGATACAATACAGTTATATGTATCTTGTACATATTAAATTATGTGTATGTCTAGATTAAAAATACTCCTATATTTTGCTATTATTTTTCCTTTTTTACTGATATCCCAGGAAAAGGAAGGTATGATTCGGTTGATGAATATGCTAGAAAAAGAAACTAATGAAACTATAAAACTAGAAATTTTAGATTCCTTAAGTGATAATATTTATCCATTTCACAGAACAGATCAGGCATTTTATCATAAAAATTATCCTAAATATTGTTTAAAATGTATTGACTTAGCGAATAGACTGGAGGACTTTGATCTTGCAGCAAAAAAAACCGCTCAATTAAGCAATCATTATTTGCAAGTTATTGATAAACCTGATTCGGCATTGATAATAATAGAAAATTCCCTTAGGGATAGTAGTGGCATAAAAAACAAAAGTAACCTAGGACATTTACTGGTAAAAAGAGGAGGGGTCTATTATGAGATAGACGATTTGAAAAAAGCAATAATTGAGTACGAAGCAGCGCAAAAGATGTATCAAAAAAGTAGAGATACTATCTATGAAGCTGATGCAGTTTATTTTTCAGGACAAACTCACGAGCGTTTAGGAAACCTGACACAAGCAATTCTTAAATACCAATCTGCTTATGAATTGTATGCTGCAATGAAAGATACATCTTATATGGCATTTGCTAAGATAGGGGTTTCAGGAATTTTTAGTCAATTATATCTATTGGATGAATCTTTTGAAGAAAGACAAGAAATCAAAACATTACTGGAGCAGAGCAAAAATAAAGACTTTGGGGTTTTATCCGAATTACACCTAAATGATGCACGTGATTTTGTGAAAAAGAAAGAGTATAAAGCAGAAGAAAAATCACTTTTAGAAGCGTTCCGATTGTCTAAATATAATTCTAACTTATATAATCAAACTTCTAGGTTGGCTGCATATCTAGTTGAGTTTTATGCTAAGCAAAATCGTTTAGAAATTGCTGAAAAATACTTGGATACCTTAAATTCTAATAAGAGTTTTATACAAAGTAACTATGGGCAGTTATTCTACTTACAAGCCCAAGGAGCATTAAAAATAGCTCAAGGTAAGTATAATGAAGCCATTCCTTTTTTTGAAAAAAAATTAATACTAAGAAAGAATTCTAATGATGTAAGGGGTGAGCTTTTTGTACAAAAAGATTTGTACAAAGCCTATAAATCGAATGAAGAGCTAACAAAGGCTTTAAACCATTTAGAGGTTTATGATAAACTAAAAGATTCTGTTTATAATCTGGATAGATCTAATAGCGTCATTTATTATAAAACACTGTATGAAACTGAGAAAAAGGAGAGTGAAATACAAATTCAAAAAGCAAATATAGAAGCTTTAGAAACTATAAATAAGACTCGCAATACTCTATTTATCTTTGTTGTTCTAGGGTTGATTTTGTTATTCTTTATTATTTATTTGATCCGTAATCGAATGTTTTTAGTCAGAAACAAAAAAACACAACAATCTTTTTTACAAGAACTTTTACAAACTCAGGAGCGAGTAAGCAAACGTATTTCTAAAGATTTACATGATAGTGTTGGTCAAAGTCTATTATTGGTTAAAAATAAATTAGTTCAGAATAATGATGAAAAATCTGCTGTTATCGTAGATGAGGTAATTGATGAAGTACGTGAGATATCCAGAACTCTACATCCTTTTAAGTTAGAAGAAATAGGTCTTACAGGAACTATACAAAGTAGTGTGGATGCAATTGATGAAAACTACGATATCTTTATCTCTACTAAGATTGATAATATCGATGGTATTTTTGACCAGGAAAAAGAAATCAATATATATAGACTGGTACAAGAAAGTTTTAATAATATACTGAAGCATTCTAATGCTACTTCGGCAGAGATCAAAATAGATAATAATTCTAATGAGATAAGAATATCAATTACTGATAATGGCAAAGGATTTGATATAGAAAGCGAAAGAATTATTCATTCTAAAATTGGGCTTAAAACATTAAGTGAAAGATCAAAGTTTTTAAGAGCTACTTTTAGTATTGTATCCGATCTGAATAAAGGAACTAAATTGACTTTTAATATCCCTAAAAATGTTTAAACCTGATATATTAATAGCAGATGATCATCCTTTATTGTTAAAAGGATTAGAGGAATTCTTAAAAGAACGAAACCATAAAGTCATAGCGACTTGTTCTGATGGATTATCCGCATATAATAGTATTATAAAAGAAAAACCTGACATAGCTATATTGGATATAGACATGCCACATTTGTCGGGAATTGATATTGCAAAAAAATGTAAGCGACATCAGGTTTCTACCAAGATAGTGTTGATTACATTACATAAAGAGAAAAAATTGTACGAGAATGCGGTTCAATACAATATCCATGGATATTTGTTAAAGGAATTTGCGTTAAGTGAAATTGAAGCATGTATTCAGAGTTTGTCAAAGGGCAACCCGTATTTTAGTGAAAGGATTTATAAACGTTTTACTAATAGGACACAAAGTGATAATTCAATAAAAGACCTTACACCTTCAGAAGTAAAAATACTTAAACGAATAGCTGCTGAGATGACAAGTTCCGAGATTGCAGAGGCTCTTAGCATATCTGTTCGTACGGTAGAAAAACATCGTGCTAACATCATAAGAAAACTAGGTTTGGAACAAAAATCTAACGCTTTACTAATATGGTCTCAGCAAAATAAAGAGTCATTGGTATAAATTTTCTGTAATTCGTATTTACGTAGGGTTACGTATTTCATTAAGATGTAAAGATGAATACTTTTGATCTGTTCATCCCAAAATCTTATTGAAAATGAAATACATTACTTCGATTATTTTTTATCTATTACCAGCAATTTTAGTAGCAAGCCATGCACAGACAGTGGTTAATGGTTTTGCAATGAATAATGATGCAAGGCATATAAGAGATAATATTTTTGAACTTACTCCAGCTACGAATACAAAAAATGGTCAAATTTGGTTTACAGAAACGCTTGATTTAAGTAAAGACTTTACGATTGACGCGATATTGAATTTTGGATCTAAAGGTTCTAATGGAGCGGATGGTATTACTTTTACCTTACAAAATGAATGCCTGAGTGCTGGTAGTGGAGGTGGTGGACTTGGTATTTCTGGAGTCACTCCATCTTTCATTGTAGAATTTGACACTTTTAGAAATTTTCAAACACTAAGCGATCCGGCAGAAGATCATCTCGCAATGTTTAAAAATGGGGGTTTAGATCATGATAGTAGTAATCTTTTAAGCAACTACTTGGGTTCCAATACTGTAAAAGTTACCAATCTTGAAGATGGAACCAACAAAACAATCAAAATTACATGGGTAGCATCAACGAAGACTTTGGAGGTTTTTTTACAAAGCACGTTACGTTTAAGATTTATAGGTGACATAGCAGGCATTATTGGAAATACTGTTACCTACTGGGGTTTTACAGCATCTACAGGAGCTTCAAATAATAGACAAAGAGTAGAAGTTATAAATTTACCTGATAATCGTGTGACTTTATCAGATCAAAAGATTTGTGAGGGAGAATCTATTCAAAACGGATTAATTGGGGTAAGTAATCCTGTATGGTCACCAGAAACAGGTGTAAGTGATATTAATATTCTAAATCCTATTTTTTCTCCAACAGATACTACACAATATACAGTAAGTTATCAGGATAATTGTAATGGTATTACCTTGAATCAATCTTTTACAATTGTTGTAGATCCAAAACCAAGCACATCCGAAATCAATGGATCAGATAATATAATTTGTAATACAAACTTCCCCGAAATTTATAGCGTAACTAATACTACAGGAAGTAACTATAATTGGTCTGTTCCTGAAGGAGCTACCATTTTGTCAGGGCAAGGGTCAAATGAAATTGAAGTTGAGTTTAATGAAAATTCCGGAAATATAAGTGTTATAGAAACTAATTCAATAGGCTGTACAGGGGATGCAAAAACTATTGAAGTTTCGTGCTTAACATTGAGTACAGTAGATATAGCATTGAATGATTTTAGTGTTTACCCTAATCCCGTAACTAACAATAGACTTTCTGTTCAGAGTGATAAAATAATAAATGTTATAGATCTTATTACAATAAGTGGACAAATTATCCGGACTATTAAGAACCCGAAATTAGTTAACAATACATATACCATTTCTAATCTTATTAGTGGTTTATACTTTATACGAATTACAAGCAATAAGAAACAGGTATTCCAAAAGATCTTAGTGAATTAAACAAATCATTATTTACTACTCAGTTTTCTAATAATTTAAAAAATGAAACTAATGAATATCAATAAAAAAGTATTCCTGATCATTTTCTCTACAATGCTTTTAGAGATAGCGGCACAAGAAGCTGTAGTAACGTTAGGTGCTGAAATAACTGATGTTGGAGGAAGTATTAGTTATACAATAGGTCAAATAGTTTATATACCAATGTCTGGAACTAGCGGTTCTATTGTCCCTGGAGTTCAGCAAAGTGTAGAAATTAATGTACTAGATGTTGATGATATAGAAAAACCGGATATTGAGATTACTGTTTATCCAAACCCAATGCATGATCATTTGATTATAGAGTTACAGACTTTTAAACAAGAGTTTGACTATCTACTATATGATACATTAGGAAGAGAGATTAAATCTAATAAAATACAGGAAGATAAAACTGTAATTTCCTTACAAGATTTTCCCGATGGTACTTATTTTTTAAAAGTGTACTCTTTTAATAAAACAATGCGAACATTTCAAATAATTAAAGCATCTAAAAACTAAAATTACATGAAAAACCGATACAGTATATTAGTTGCATTACTTATAGCTACTATTAATTGGGCTCAAATTCCTGAAAAAATGAGTTACCAGGCCATTCTAAGAAGTGCAGATGACATACCGCTGGATAATCAATCTATTGGAATGCGGTTAAGTATTCTGAATGATAGTCCTACAGGCACTGCAGTATATTCAGAAACCCATACGTTAATGACTAATAAAAATGGTTTAATAAGTTTAGAAATAGGAACAGGTACTATTGTAAACGGAGTTTTTGCAACGATAGATTGGTCTTTGGGAACCTATTTTATCCAAACTGAAACCGATCTTACTGGAGGAACAAATTATACAATTACAGGAACTAGCCAATTATTAAGTGTTCCTTATGCCTTACACGCTAAAACGGTAGAAGAACCCATTTATACTATTGGTTTGAATAGAGATTTGGGCGGCTACGTATTTTATGTTACTCCTAATGGAAAACATGGATTGGTTGCAGCTTTGAGAGATCAAAGTGACAGTATTACTTGGTATAGAGCAAATAACGTATGTAGCAATTCAGAAAACCATGATAGTAATGGTCAACAATTTACAGATTGGCGTTTGCCAACAATAAATGAATTGTACATGATGTTCCTTAAACGATCAGAAATAGGGGCTTTTGATTCCTTTTGGTATTGGAGTTCAACAGAAAGTACCGCAGAAAAAGCATTAGGTTTTTATTTTGGTGGTAGTGGAGGTTCCGGTGATCCAAATAAGGCTATCTCATACAGAGTACGCTGTATTCGTTCTTTCTGAAAACTGTAATTACGTAAGGCTACGTATGTTTTAGCATGCGGTTAACATTTAGTTTTGTTATAGTCAAATTTCAAAATTGAAATAATGAAATTAAAACAACTTTCTTTAGCAACACTTGCGTTATCTTTTATATATGATGAGGCTCAAGTTCTCCATGCAGAAAGGAATGCCTTAATTGACCTGTTTAATACTACAAACATATATAATTGGATTGATACTACGAATTGGAATACCAATGAATCTGTAATCTGGACAGGTGTAACAGTTAGCAATAATAGTGTTGTTTCACTAGGTTTTGAGAGTGATAATCTCAACGCTTCTCTTAGAGATTTACTCAATGTAAAGGATATTGAATTTAGCAACAATGAAGTATTTGGAAGAATCTTAAGCTCTTTTGAAAACCTGAAAACCTTGTTTGATATTGCATGAACAAAACTTTTTTTAATAGTTAATTACCAAAACAGGTGATATGAAAAATACATTGATGTTAACTTTTTTATTAGTCTTATTGTCTTTGTCTTATAGGGTAGAAGCACAGTTTATCTTAAAAAACAGTGCGATTCCATTAGGTAATGACTGTTACCAATTAACACCCGACGAAAAATCAACAACAGGTCAAATTTGGAATGAAAAGAAGCTTGATTTAGAAAAAGATTTTACTATTGAAGCTACCATCAATTTAGGGGCGAAAAATAGTGGAGCCGACGGTATCACTTTTATACTTCAGAGTAGTTGTTTGTTTGAAGGAAGTGGTGCAGGAGGTATAGGTGTTTCTGGAATTAAGCCTTCGTTTATTGTTGAGTTTGATACGTTCAGAAATAGCTCACAAGGTGACCCACCTGATGAATCTGGCAAAGATCATATCGCTATGTTCAGAAATGGTGTAATAAAACACAATAGTTTTTATCACCTAAATAATGATGTAGGATCCATAAGGACTGTTGTGGTTGATGATATGGAAAATGGAGAGGATATTCCTGTCAGGTTTACTTGGATTGCGTTGGATAAATCATTAGGTATTTATTATATGGATTCGTTAATTCTAAGATATAAAGTGAATATGTTTAATGATATTTTTGGAGATGAAACATTAGTCTATTGGGGGTTTACAGCTGGAACTGGAGGGTCCAGCAACAAGCAATCTGTGTGTATTACTTCCTTTCCAAGAGACGAAGCACTTGTAGATAACAATACTTGTAGTTTAAGTATTGAGAATTTCAGAGAAAAGAGTATAGATATATTTCCCAATCCGGTTAGAAACATATTGCATGTCAATTTTAAAAGCGAAATTATTACTCCTTCTCTAGAGCTTTTTGATTTAAACGGAAAGCAGATAAAAGTTGTAAATAATATGTTGTTAAACAACAATATCTCATTGAATTCATTAGCATCCGGAACCTATTTTATCAAAATTAGAAACCAGCAAAGAGTTATTATAAACAAAATTCTGAAACTATAGTATTTAGTATAAAGCCTATCAATAATAAATGATTGAAAACATCTTAAAAAATAATTTTAATACCTACATTATGAAAACAAGAATACAAATTTTGACAATTTTGTTAATGATCAGTTCCATAGGTTTTTCCCAAATCCAACCTTTTGGACATTTAACAATCTTCTCTGAGGATGGTGATAAGTTTATTTTAATACTAAATGGAGAACAAATAAATGAAGAACCACAAACTAATCTACGAGTGGAAGAATTAATAAACCCCCATTATAATGCAAAAATAATTTTTGAAGATGAAGGTTTATTATCAATAAGTAAAAACTTTTTGAGAATAGCAGATGTAGATGGAATTATGAGTGATGTAACCTATAAGGTGAGAAAGAAAAGAGGAAAATTGAAGTTGAGTTATTTTTCCAGTGTTCCCGTAGTCGAAGGCTTTGTGGTGCCCTCAAATGTCTATGTTACCAGATATGGACATTCTAATCCTCCAGTACAAGAAATAATTACTCAAGAAGAAGGAAGTATTACCCAAACAACCACTACATCCTCTACTGTAGGAATAGATGCTAATGTAAATTTACCGGGAATTAATGTAAATGTTTCGGTCAATGATCCATTGGGATCCACTACAATTAAAGAAACAACTATAGTTACTACAACGGACGGTTATGTTGATGATAGTGAACATGGAAGTTATTATAATGATGAACGAAATAATGGATCAAGGGGTTGTAAAAACAAAAGTAAAATGTGGCAACAAGATTTTAAAGATGCATTAAGCTCTATAAAAAATATAGGCTACGATCAAACAAAACTTGAAACAGCTAAACAAATCGTTTCCGGTAATTGCATGAGTGCAATACAGATTAAGCATATCTGTGATTTATTCGGATACGAGGCTTCTAAATTAGATTTTGCTAAATACGCTTTCGATTATTGCGTAGAGCCTAATAATTATTTTAAAGTGCATAAAACTTTTAATGCTACAACCAGTATCAATGAACTAAATGAATATATCCAAAATAGCTATTAAAAATAAAATTAATTTTGAGTTGAATATATAAACCTGAACGCTAATGAGTTTGTATTTAGTTTTTGATAAAAATTAGCTATCTATTAAATTTACTATGCGCGCATACAATAAGATTGCAGTTTCTTTTATCAAAAAGGGAAGAATACATATCTTGCTCTTCAGTTTTTTTAGTATTATAAGTAATATGCTATAATTACGCACAATACACACTCAATATTATAATATATGTATACTTCAAAAGTAACAGGATTAGGTAGCTATGTTCCTGAAAACGTTGTAACTAATAATGACCTTTCTAAATTAATGGATACTAATGATGCTTGGATTCAAGAGCGTACTGGTATAAAAGAAAGGCGTCATATTAAAAAAGGAGATGGAAATAGTACTTCTGTTATGGGGGTAAAAGCAGCAAAAATTGCTCTGGAAAGAGCAAAATTAACAAAAGATGATATAGATCTTATCATTTTTGCAACATTGAGTCCGGATATGTATTTCCCGGGAGGTGGAGTCAGAGTTCAGGATATGATGGATATGAGTACAATACCAGCCTTAGATGTACGTAATCAATGTAGTGGGTTCGTGTATGCTTTATCTGTAGGAGATCAGTTTATTAAAACGGGCATGTATAAGAATGTTTTGATCATAGGCAGTGAAAATCATAGTGGAGGACTTGATATGACTACAAGAGGTAGAGGAGTTTCTGTGATATTTGGTGATGGAGCAGGTGCAATGGTATTATCCAGAAATGAAAAAGAAGATGGAAGTGGTGTATTATCTACACATTTACATAGTGAAGGTGCACATGCAAAGGAGTTGTCATTAGAAGGGCCAAGTACAGAACATTGGGTTCCTGAGATTATTGAAGAAAATGATCAGGAAAATATACCTTATTACCCATATATGAATGGTCAATTTGTATTTAAGAATGCAGTAGTACGCTTTTCTGAAGTCATTAATGAAGGATTACAGAAAAATAATCTTGCCGCTACGGATATAAATATGTTAATACCTCACCAGGCTAATCTAAGAATTTCTCAATTTGTGCAAAAGCAATTTAGACTATCTGATGATCAGGTATACAATAATATTCAACGATATGGTAATACTACTGCTGCTTCAATTCCAATTGCTTTAACAGAGGCTTGGGAAGAAGGAAAAATTAAGGAAGGTGATTTAGTAGTTTTAGCAGCTTTTGGGAGTGGTTTTACATGGGGAAGTGCAATTATTAGGTGGTAGTAAAGAGAGCATTAAAATTTCAATAAAATAAAAATCGCGAAACTAGTGAGCTTCGCGATTTTTTGTTACCGGGTTATTTTTTTTCTTTAAAGGCTAATTCAAATAAATTATAACCGTAATGGTACTATAATAGACGTAACAATTTCGATAGTGTTACAAAAACAGTGTATTTTTTGCATTTATTTAACTTATGGGGTTTTTCTTTAAGTAATATTTAAATTTAACAAATAATATGCGAATAATTTATTAAATTAACATATTATTTAATTTTTTTTAAAGTATCCCTCCGCCAGATTTTTCATTTTTATCTCTTCTTTTTCTGGAAACTTTTCTGTTTTTTCCACTACCAAAGCGATATGATAATCCAAGAAAAACTGTTTGCGTTTCTCCCTGAAATTGTCCATTTTGTTCAAAAGGAAAATCTCCAGAAAATCTAAAGCGCATCGTATTAAAAATATCATTAAAGTTGATACTTGCAGTTCCTTTACCTTGTAAGAAATTATAACGCGCTCCTGTATTAACGAAATAAAATGGTTTAGTTTTAAATTGGATCCCTTCTTGTTCGCCTCTATAAAACCCAAATACCTGGAAAGTTAAGTTTTTGGTAGCCTTAAAGTTGTTATTCATCCTAAAGTTATAAACCACAGCATCCACTTCACTAGATACTTGGATGATTTCATCCATTCCATTGATTTCTACCACGTCTTCTACAATACCTTTTTGAGTTTGCGCATAGAGATCAAAACTTGCATTAAAATTCCACCATTTGGTAGGACGATAATTACTCGAGATTTCTATTCCATAAGCAGAATTATTGTCAAAGTTTTCAAAAGTTAGAATTTGACCTTCTTCTACAGTTGGATCGGCTAATAAAGTCTGATTGATTTCATCATTTATTAAACGATAGAAGGTTCCAGCCGTAATAGAGCCTCCTTTTAGTTTACGAGTATAATTTAACTCAATAGAATTTGTAAATTGTGGATCTAACTCAGGATTTCCTCTAGAAGTAATTCTAGGCGTACTCCATTCTCTAATTGGATTTACCTGATTTAATCCTGGTCTGTCTACTCTTCGACTATAACTTAATTGATAGCTATTCTTCTCGCCTGGGGAATAGGTTAAATATGCAGATGGATAAATTGTGAAAATATCATCTTCAAATACTTTCTCGTTATTAAAGATTGCTTCTACCTGATAATTTTCCAATCTCGCTCCAACTTGGTACGACCATTTTTCATAATTTTTCCCATAAGTCGCATACAGTGCATGAATATCTCTATCATATTGATACATAGAATCGTCAAATAAAGTAGACTGATATTCATTATCAGTTCGTCTTAATCGACCTTCATACCCTAGTTCTAGTTTTGCCTTTTCTGATAAAGGATTTACATAATCCAGGTTGATTGTTGTGTTTGTTCTTTCATTATTTAGTACATCATTATAATCTAATGTAGATCCTCCAATAAAATTAAAATCATCGTCGCTATCTCCATCGAAAACATTATAATCAACTTCTAGTTCTATGTTGTGCCCTTCTTTTTTAAAGTCATGCTTATAATCAAAGTTATAAGTAGACCCAAGATTACTATTATTATTTATAAGATCCTGAAAAATGTTGTCTTCTGGTGTATCAAAAAATAGGATATCTGTTGTTCCGGCAGTGGCGCCATCAAATAAATTTTGATTGGTGTAAAAGGATACTGTATTCTGATCATTTATATAATAATCAAATCCTACCTTAAATAAGTGGGATTTGTTATTATCCTGAAAACGAAAATCAGTTCTATAATTTTGATCTCCTCTAAAAACAAAACCTTGATTTAAGTTTTTGGTAATATTTGCACCATAATTTCCGTATACATTTATCTTACCACTTCTATAGTTTAGATCTATAGAGCTGTTAAATCGTGCATTTCTATCCCAATTTACTCCCAGATTTATGTTTCCGTTAAATCCGATATTGGCGTTTTTACGTAATACAATATTAATAATACCACTCATTCCTTCTGGATTATATTTAGCGGATGGATTGGTGATTAACTCTACAGATTTAATAGAAGTAGAAGGAATTTGTTTCAATAATTGTGTTGGAGAAATATTGGTGGGTTTACCATCTATTAGTATCTGTACATTGGGATTACCACGTAATGCAATATTACCATCTTGATCCACATTTACTGATGGAATGTTTTGCATAATTTCAGCAGCAGTACCTCCGGTAGTTGTTAGGTCTTTTCCGATATTAATCACCTTTCTGTCGATTTTTTGCTCGATTGTCGTTCGCTCTGCAATAATAGTGACATCGTCTAATGCCTGAGCTTCTTCTTCTAAAGAAATGACACCCACATCTATATCCTTACTTTTTCTAGAAATTTCAATGGATTGTGTGTGGCTTGTGTATCCTATGAATTGTATTTTCAATGTATAATTTCCTTTTGGAACATCTGTGATTAAAAATGTTCCGTCTTCTTTAGTAATGCCTCCACTGATTAATTTTTCTGCCCCATCATTAATAATAATAGTTGCGTAGGGGATAGGTTCGTTAAGACCTTTATCGATTACTTTTCCCTTTACAGTTCCTACAATTGCATCATTATTAGGTTGTGCCGTTACTATTGCACAGCATAATGATAGAAATAAAAGAATTAGTTTTTGGCCTGTATATTGGCCAAGTAGATTGATTGTTTTCATCTGAACGCTTATTTGATTGATTTTTATGTTAAGCACTGTACTTTGTATTACATAATACATTCGTGCTTGTTTTCCATTATTACACACGTTGATTAGGCGTGTTTTGTATATGACGACTTAGAGTAAAATCTGTTACACCATAAGTCTTTTTTAACAATAAATTATAAAATCAAAAACCGCCCCTAGATAAGGGGCGGTCCTCTATAATAATCAAATAGTAACACTAACCATCAACTATGAATAAAATTTGATTATTAAGTAACTAACTAACTAAATCTATGAAAAATCATATTTCTTTCTTATAAGACGCGAGAGGTAAGGAGTATGTTACAGGTCATTTTTGTTTTTAACATTTTTGGGTTTATTTTTAACGTTTATACCATGAAACACTAAGGTATTAACTTTATTTTGCGATTAAATTATTAAGCAATATGTCTAAAAAGACTTTAGT
The DNA here is from genome assembly GCF_947495315.1 of uncultured Aquimarina sp. Classification (GTDB taxonomy): domain Bacteria; phylum Bacteroidota; class Bacteroidia; order Flavobacteriales; family Flavobacteriaceae; genus Aquimarina. Next base: position 50,224 of record NZ_CANLYD010000001.1, read on the forward strand.
ATTAGGAGCTTCTTTAAAAACTAGTCGATATTCTAATCTAGTTATTCATAGATTAGTAAATCATAAACAGAATGTCGTTGCGATTGGGCTTAGAGAAGGAGAAGTGTCTGGGATTAAAATAGAGACCGATTTAATTGATTTTGATGGTATTGATACAATCACATTATATCTTAATCCGGTGCGTCAACAGCAGTATTATGAATATATAGTAAGTCTTCAACCTAAAAAAGTCATTTTTAATCCGGGAACTGAAAATCCTGAATTTTATAACATCCTGAAGCGAGCTAATATAGAAGCTGAGGTAGCTTGTACTTTGGTATTACTTTCTACGAATCAATATTAGTCCCAGAAACGTGAGTAATCCATTTAGCGGAAGTAATTCATAACCGATTTTATAACCACCGATTAATTCAGGAGGGATTTTCCATACACCGATAATAATTAGAACAGAGATCAAGGCTACAATCCATGTATATTGATCTTTTATTTTATAATTGGTGAAAATTCCGAAAGCAAATAATCCTAGTAATGGACCGTAGGTAAAAGTAGCAACAGTTAGTAAATTACTGATTACATTTTCAGTTAATACATGTTTAAAAATTATAATCACAATGATTAATAAAACGCTCATAGCGATATGAGTCTTCTTTCGGATAGCTACTTGATCTTGCTCATCTTTTTTCTCGATTCCTAAAAAATCAATACAGAAAGAGGTTGTTAGAGAAGTTAGTGCACTATCTGCACTACTATAAGCTGCAGCGACTAACCCAAGGATAAATGCAACAGCCAACACGATACCTAATCCGCCGTTAATTGCTATTTCGGGAAATAATAAATCGGTTTTTACATCTCCATCTACGATTGGAGTGGCTATATTGAATTGATCCGCATATATAAATAGCAAGGCACCTAATAAAAGAAAAATAAAGTTGACTACGATTAGTACCAGACTAAAAGAAACCATGTTTTTCTGTGCTTCTTTTAAATTACGACAGGTTAGATTTTTTTGCATCATGTCCTGATCTAATCCTGTCATACAGATGGCAATAAACATACCTCCGATAAATGACTTGAAGAAATGATTTTTTTCTAAAAAGCTGTCAAAGAAAAATATTTTGTCATAGTTTTTTAATTCTTCGGAAGAGAGAAATTCTGAAAAAGACCATCCTATTTGATCGTTAATATAATAGATTGCCGTTCCTAAGGCGATTAACATAAATAATGTCTGTAACGTATCGGTCCAAACTATTGTTTTGATACCTCCTCTAAAGGTATATATCCAGATTAACAGTATAGAAAGTATAACGGTAATTTCGAATGGTACATTCCATTCATCAAAAATATACTGTTGTAATACAATTGCCACAAGATAAAGCCTGAAAGAGGCACCTAAAACTCTGGATATGAAGAAAAAGAATGCTCCTGTTTTATAACTAACTATCCCGAATCTTTCTTCCAGATATTGATAAATAGAGGTGACGTTTAATCCATAATAAATAGGCATTAAGACATACGCAATGACAAAATTACCCGCCAGATATCCGAAGACGATCTGCATATAACTAAACTGTGCTCCCTCAACCCATCCAGGAACAGAAATAAATGTAACTCCACTTAAAGAGGCACCAATCATTCCAAAAGCAACTATATACCAGGGAGATTGCTTATTAGCTTTAAAAAAAGCTTCGTTTCCTGAACTTTTTCCTGTGAAATATGAAATTAATAGTAGTACGCCAAAGTAAGCGGCGATTAAAAGCAGAATATGTATGGGTTGCATATAGAAATCCGAATTAGTAAAACACCAAAATACGAATTAATATTTTCAAAAAATAAACTACAAACTATAAACTATCGATTCCTTATGTCGCTTTCGATCATCCCATCACGTAATCGGATGACGCGATGCGCATGTTCTGCAACTTCTTCTTCATGAGTAACCACAATTACCGTATTTCCGGCTGCATGAATCTCATCAAGCAATTGCATAATCTCCAGAGAAGTTTTAGAATCCAGATTTCCAGTTGGCTCATCTGCTAGGATGATAGAAGGTTTATTGACCAATGCACGACCTACAGCAACTCGTTGTCGCTGACCCCCAGAAAGCTGATTGGGTTTATGATCCATACGATCCGCTAGTCCCACATCTGTTAATACTTCTTCAGCTCTTGCATTTCTATCTTTTTTAGAAATTCCGGCATATACCATGGGTAAGGCAACATTATCTAGTGCAGTAGTTCTAGGCAGTAAATTAAAGGTCTGAAAAACAAAACCAATTTCTTTATTTCTAATATCCGCCAATTCATCATCCGTCATTTTACTTACATCATTTCCATTAAGATTGTAAGTACCATCTGTTGGAGTGTCTAAACAACCTAAAAGATTCATTAAAGTAGATTTACCAGACCCAGAAGGTCCCATAATAGCAATGTAATCTCCTCGTTTTATTTCTAGATCAATACCTTTAAGTACATAAACGGTTTCTTGACCTAATTGAAAATTTCTAATGATACCCTTAATGTCAATAACGTTTTCCATGCGATGTATTATATTACAGCTGTAAGATACAATTTTAGCCTATATGACGCATCATAAAGGAAGTTGTTACAGTTAAAAGTAATTTTTTATTAGTATGATATTTCTCATTTTTTAATTATTTAATTAGGATTACATTTTATTCTTTTTAAAATAATCTAAAATGTCTACAATCGAAAAATCGACAAGGGTAAATAGCGATGCTATTTTAAATACGGAAAAGTTGGTCTTAAGTAAGACTAACATTAATTTTTGTGTTAAATATATTGGCGATGATATGATGGTTTTAACAAGTAGATCTAAAGAATCAGATTATGTTAGACAACCTTCTACTGTGCTGTTGCATGCAGATATGCCTAAAGCAATTTTAAAAAGATTTTGGGTGCAATTACATAGTAAAAGAAATACGATTCTTATTAACAAAAACCCAATAGATGATGGAGGGTATTACTGGGTAATTATTGATTTTGAAGCAAAACTTAATAAAGGAGACAAGACATTCTCTTTTTTTGCAAAAAGAATATCACCATCAAAACAAACAATTAAAGAGATTTCGCGACTATATAAAAAACTGTTATCTATTGAGCAGACAATGGGGTTGGAGGTGTCGGAGAAATATTTGACTCGATTTTTGAAAGAACGAAATCAAACTTGTGATGAATATATAAAAGAAACTGTTATGCTCTGATAATAAAATGTTCTTTTTCCTGTTCTTTTCTGAAAAATACAAACCCAAAATCATACGTGTCAATGGTTACTTTGATTTTGGAATGATTTTGCAATTGTTGCCAAATAGTTTGATTCTCTTTGGATTTATTTATCGAATGTAGAAGAAGAAGAGAATCGTTACGGACTTTAGAAAACAAAATATCCAAAAACTCTGGATGTTTTTTGAATTGATCAATATCCAAATAAATACAATCAAATTGATCCAGATCTTCTGGAGAATAATAGATTGTAGCAGAATTATCAATGGATAAAATCTGGCCTATAAAATTAGATGAATTTTCAACGATTAATACCTTCTTATAATTAAAATATGCTATCAATCTGTTTAGAAGTTTTACATTCTTTAAGCTTATCCCTGAAGTATTGTTTCTATAGATAGATAGAATCGATTCATAAGACGCTCTTTTCTCTCTATCGTAAAAACATTTTGTAACTAGGTTATATACAAAAGGAGAATGAACACCGTGCTGGTTGGTGGATTTCCATAAAAAATATAGATATGATTTAATTTTAAATAGCATCAGTCCTGGAAATAGATTTGATTACTCCATTTTCTCAGATAGTTCCAGCCAGCGCATTTCTTTTTCTTCAATATCGTCTATAATCTTCTTTAGCTTTGCTGATTCTTCATTGATTTTATCTCCTTCTAATGTACCGCTGACAAAAAGTGCTTCGATATCTTTCTTCTGAATTTCTAATTTTTTTAGATCACGTTCTATACGGCTATATTCTTTTTGCTCGTTATAAGATAAGGCAGTCTTGTTTTCCTTTTTCCAAGAAGTTTTTGTTTTAGGTTCAGCATCCACAGTCTTAACTTTCTCTGGTGTACGACTATTTTCATAGGTTCGATAATCAGAATAATTACCAGGAAAATCTTCAATGACCGCATTTCCTCTAAACACAAACAAGTGATCCACTATTTTATCCATAAAATAACGGTCATGAGATACCACAATTAGACAACCTGGAAAATCAAGCAAGAAATTTTCTAAAACATTTAAGGTAACAATATCCAGATCATTCGTAGGTTCATCTAGTATTAAGAAATTAGGGTTTTGTATCAGAACGGTACATAAATACAATCGCTTTCTTTCACCACCACTTAATTTTTCTACAAAATCATATTGCTTTTTACGATCAAATAAAAAGCGTTCTAATAATTGCTGTGCAGAAATTTGTCTTCCTTTTTTCAAAGGGATGTAATCACCAAATTCTCTGATTACTTCAATTACTTTTTGTCCTTCTTTAATGTTAATTCCTCGCTGTGTGTAATACCCGAATTTTACGGTATCACCAACTACTATTTTCCCTTGATCGGGTTGAATAGCTCCGGTAAGCATATTTAGAAATGTGGATTTTCCGGTTCCATTCTTACCAATGATACCAACTCGTTCTCCCTTTCTGAATACATACTCATACTTGTCTAATAAAGTTAGATTTTCGAAGCTTTTAGAAACTTTATGGATTTCCAGAATCTTACTTCCCAGACGTTCCATATTAATTTCTAATTGTACTTCATGATCATTTCTTCTCTGATGAGCCCGTTCTTTGATTTCATAGAAATCATCAATTCTGGATTTGGATTTTGTGGTACGGGCTTTTGGCTGTCGCCGCATCCAATCCAATTCTTTTTTGTAGAGTTGTTTTGCCTTACCTGTTTCAATTTCTTCGTTAGCTATTCTAGCTTCTTTATTCTGTAGGTAGTAGGCATAATTACCTTTGTAACTATATAATTTACCATTTTCTAACTCTACAATCTCATTACATACATTTTCCAAAAAATAACGATCATGAGTTACCATAAAGAGTGTGAAATTCTCTTTGGCAAAATACTCCTCCAACCATTCGATCATTTCTAGATCCAAGTGATTGGTTGGCTCATCTAGATATAATAGTTCTGGTTTACTTAATAATATATTTGCTAGTGCAAGTCTCTTTTTCTGTCCTCCAGAAAGTTGACTTACTTTTTTATCTAAATTTTCGAGCTTTAACTTAAAAAGAATTTGTTTGTATTGCGTCTCAAAATCCCAGGCGTTAAGAGCGTCCATTTGCTCAAATGCTTTTTGGTATGCTTCTGCATCATCTGGATTTTCTAAAGCTTTTTCGTAGGTATTGATCACCCGTAAGGTCTCATTGTCCGCCGCAAAAATAGTTTGTTCTATTGTTAGACTAGGATCCAGGTTTGGTTCTTGCGGTAAAAAAGCTACTTTTAGATTCTTTCTATACACCACTTGTCCTTCATCAGGCTCTTCATCACCAGCAATAATATTAAGTAAGGATGTTTTTCCTGTTCCGTTTTTCGCAACAAAACCTACTTTCTGGCCTTCATTAATTCCAAAAGAAATGTTTTTAAACAGGATGCGTTCCCCAAAGGATTTGGCTATATTTTCGACTGATACGTAATTCACATTCATAATTTAAGATGTAAAGAAACGAAGAATTAACTACAATAGAAATGTGATTTACTTAATTAGTTACGTTTCGAAGATTTTTGGATTTTAAAACGCTGATTTTCCCCTGAATACTTTCTGCATCTGCTTTGTTGTAATAGCTTTTTTTACCTGTAGTTACCGATATCCACATGCTATGATCATTTTTGTTCTTATAAATTTTATACGTAGCATCTAGATTTTTGAACGTTAAAGATATTTCGGTATTTGTTTCTGATAATGTGAATTTAGGATCGCTATTTTCCACGGCATAATCAAACTCTATTTCGCCATCTTTATTAGTGAATACATAATTAAGTTTGTCTATTTCTGATGTAAAGAGAACTACTTCTTTTGAGTTTTTTTCTAACAAAAAGCGTAATAATATAGATTCCTCGATATCTTCAATCAATAATTTTTTACTTATGGTTTTTACCATAATTGAGCCATTCCATCTTTTTTCTACCGTATCAAATGTGTATCCTGTAGTACTCATACCAGATCCTTCTTCAGAAATGAGAATGACTTTTGGGAGATCATTTTCGATAATATATTCTGAAAATTGATGCCAACAACAACCGCTTTTGGTCCTAGTGAATATTTTTTTAGTTTCATAATCAACCTGAAACATTCCGCAATATTCTTGAGCAAGTTGTGTGAATTCTGGGCTATGAGTAAAACCGTTTGTTTTACCTAAATAAACCTGATACGATGGTCCATGGTAACAACTAAATTGACCATCCTGAATCGCAAGGTCTTTTATATTGTCAAAATTAAAATCCTCATAAATCAATACACTCTGCTCTCCATAAGGTAATTGAAGTGTATTGGTTTTGATAGCTCCCTTTTCATTATGCTCAAAAGCTAGTTCTTCGGATTGAATTTTGATGATCTCTTTTTTAGTTTTCTTTTTATAAATAATTATTTTTCCTTGTTTAAAAACTTCATTTTCGGATCCTTGATTAACATAAACTTTCCCGTAATATTCATCAGAAAAATCTTCGATAAAATATTGATTTTGAGAAAATAAAGGGATAGATGCGAGAAATGCTATAATAGGCAAGAATTTCATAATAAATATTTTGTATGCTATATAAAAAATTATATTTTCTTTCTTCGTCTAGTCACAGAAAACAGAAAAATAAAAATCATGAGAAAAATGGCAACTCTTGCCAGATAATCTCCCGCTTTGACATAAAAAGTTATTTTGTCGTTTGTTTTAAGGGTTCCTTTTAGTACTCCTTGTTCATTATATCCAAGGGACGAAACAATAGTTCCGGTTTGATTGATGATCGCAGAGATTCCTGTGTTGGCACTTCTTGCAATACTTCTACGCGTTTCTATAGCTCTGAATTTTGCATAAGCCAAATGTTGTTTGTGCCCTTGTGTGATTCCCCACCACGCATCATTGGTAATGATAGTAAGAAAATCGGCATTATTCCTTACATAACCTGATACAAATTCACCATACACGCTTTCGTAACATATAATTGGTCCTGCACCAATTCCTTCTTTTGTAAAGAATACTTCACGATCAGATTGAGTTGTTTTTTTTGCAACTGTACCACCCAAATCAATCATAGCATCTCCAACAATTGGTTTAAAAACACTTTGATAAGGGAAATTCTCTACACCGACTACCAATTTACTTTTGTGATACAGTTCATCGGTTCCATCTGGTCTTACTAAAAATGCAGAATTATAATCATCATAAAATACACCACTTTTATGTTCATTAGTCTGCGAGTGAACTTTAGATGGATCCCGAAATACATCAATTAACGAAATACCAGATAAGAAATTCGCCTTTGGATATTTGCTGATGATACTTAAAGCTGTTTTTTTGGCAATAGAACTCTGAAAGTTTTTTAATCTATTATTGTCGGCAAAAACAGTTTCCGGTGCTATAATGAAATCTGTTTCATTACTAATCTTTGATGCTGTAAGAGAACTCAATAATGTTCCTACACGATCATCTGTAGTGTTATACTTTTCGGTGTAAGGGTTTATATTAGGTTGCAAAATTATGACTTCTACATCTTGACCATCTTCTTCATAGGTTTTCAGGATAACAAAAGAAACTAAAATCGGAATGAGTATAATCAGTCCATTTCGTATTGCCGATCTGTATAAGATAGATTTATCTTTATGCTCAATAAAAAGTAATACACTTTTATAGACACCAATATTTACAATCCAGATCCATAAGGTTCCTCCAAAAGCTCCTGTATATTCATACCATTGGATCCAGGAAGTGAAATTAGCAAATCCATTACCCAAATTAAGCCAAGGCCAAGAAAACTGCCATTGTAGATGCAAGTATTCGAAACTCATCCATATGCATACCAGAAAAATAGATCCAATAGTAAATGATGCTCGTCTAGCTATAAGATGATAGATGAGAAATACCAACGCCATTAGTAAACTATTTACAATTTCGGCAAACCACATTCCAAAAGGAGTAGAGTTATAAATCCACCAAGTAGTGATCATATTCCAAATAAAGAGCGTCAGAAAGGCTAATCCAAATACCTGACTTTTATGGAATTTGTTATAACGTATTTTATATTCAGTAATTAGTAACGGAACAAAACCGAAAAAAAGAAATAGCGGGAAACCATAAGTTGGCCAGCCAATTGCAAGTAACAAACCGGATGAAATAGCAAGTAGGATATTCTTCATATAAGAGTGTTCTGTCTTAATAACGAAAATAAACTTATTTCGTTACAATACTTAAAACCTAAACTAAAAAAATGTAATGATTCTAGAATACCTATCTAAAGACACTCCAGTCTACTTTAATAGAAAATACATTAGAATAAATCGCGGCACTTTGATCTCCAATATCCGTTAAGGCGTAATCCACTTGAATCCCTTTGTATTGAAAACCTATTCCAAAATTGGGTTGGAAACCTACATTGTCAGATCCATCAAACTGCTCTATATTCTGAAAGTTACCAACACCAACACGTAAGTAAACAATTTTGGCGTAATCTAATTCAAAACCAAAAGCAGGCGTGATACTGATAGCAGAAGAGGAAATAATATCATTTGTTTCCGCAAAACGAACAATCATGTCCAATTCTGTATTTAGTCCTATTTTTTTACCTAAGTCAAAATTTCTTGCAGCACCAAATTGTAGTTTTGGGATGGTTATTTCAGTAGTTTCTGGTAATTCCTGATCTCTAATTTGTGGTATTTGATCTTCATCAGGAATGCCATCTCCGTTAAGATCACCAATGGCAAAATCCTCTACGCTCCAAGCATTAAACGTAGTAGTAATGTCCCTTACCATAATTCCAAATTGCCAATTGTTTTTCTGATATTGTAATGCTGCATCAAGACCAAATCCCCAGGAAGATGCAAAATCACCTATCACTCTTCGGATTACCTTTGCATTCGCTCCATAACTTAATCCCTCAATAGGTAATTTTCTTGAGTACGAAAATGTAAAAGCATAATCTGCGGCAGAAAATAAGTTAATCCTGGTATAATCAATATTTCCATCAGCATCTACTAAGCTAGTAGTATCAAGGATATCATCTACTCCAAATCTAATTAAAGAGAGAGCAATGGCGCTTTTTTCATCTAATGGCATAGCGAAAGCTAAATAATCATAATTAGCAATATTCGCAAAATATGCTGCATGCATAAAAGATACTTGATTATCCTCCAGATGAATTAATCCGGCAGGGTTCCAATAACCGGAATTTACATCTCCAGATGATGCAACCACGGCATTAGCCATACCTAAAGCACCGGCATCTACACCAATGTTTAGAAATTCATTAGAGTATTTTCTAGTCTGCGCCGAAGAAATTGATACAGTTAGAAACAGTAAAACAATTATAATTCTTTTCAATCCAAGCAATTTTTCACAAATATCTCACTATTTTTCAACATGATAAACTTTATTTGCGATTTCATATTGTGCAGTCTATGTTAATAGACGAAAATAGTTTATTATTTTTACACAAAAACCAAATCATATGCAGCTTAAAAAGCAAATTCCTAATATAATTACGCTACTTAATCTCTTTTGTGGATGTATAGCTACAATTTTTGCAGTTCAAGGAGCTTTAGAATTGGCGGCGCTTTTTGTAGCATTGGGTATTGGTTTTGATTTTTTTGATGGTTTTGCAGCCAGAATTCTTAATGTTCAAAGTGAATTAGGATTGCAATTAGATTCTTTAGCAGATATGGTGACCAGTGGATTAGTACCAGGTATTGTAATGTATCAGTTACTGGCAAAAACCTCTGGAAGTTCGGTCAGTACAGTCTTTAATTCTTGGGATTTTAATCAAAATTCAGCTCAGGTATTTATACCTTATATTTCTCTAATAGGTTTGTTAATAACACTAGCCTCTGCATATCGATTAGCTAAATTTAATATCGATACACGGCAAACAATATCTTTTATTGGATTGCCAACTCCTGCGAATGCTTTACTAATTTTAAGTATACCATTGATTTTACAGTTTCAAACAGAAGTTTGGATCTCAGATATTATATTAAATCAATGGTTTTTGATTGGTTTAACATTGGTAAGCTGTTATTTGTTAAATGCCGAAATCCCTTTGTTTGCTCTTAAATTCAAAACTTGGGGATTTGCAGAAAATAAGGTGAGGTATATTTTCTTATTACTTACACTAATACTATTGGTGATACTTCAGTTCACTGCAATACCCTGTGTGATATTATTATACGTAATAATGTCGATGGTTTTTAAGGAAAAGTCCGTTAGTGAGTGAATTATGAGTTTTGAGAGATTTTTTAACATAAATATTCAAGGATTCACAAACTAAAATACTAACTAAAAATCTAATTTCTTTTTTCTTAGTTCAAAATTCTGACCAAGATAGACTTTACGTACCATTTCATCTTCTGCCAATTCTTCAGGTTTTCCTGCTTTAAGAATACTACCTTCAAACATAAGATAAGTTCTGTCTGTAATAGCTAAAGTTTCCTGTACGTTATGATCGGTAATAAGTATGCCAATATTTTTATTTTTAAGTTGAGCAACGATACGTTGGATATCTTCTACCGCAACTGGATCTACTCCTGCAAAAGGTTCATCCAGAAGAATAAAATTAGGATCAGTCGCTAATGCTCTGGCAATTTCAGTTCTACGTCGTTCACCACCACTTAATAGATCACCACGGTTTTTTCTAATATGTCCTAATCCAAATTCTTCTATCAAAGATTCCATTTTATGCAATTGCTCTTTTTTAGAAAGTTTGGTTAATTGTAGCACACTTAGGATATTATCCTCTATACTTAACTTTCTAAAAACAGAGGCTTCCTGGGCTAAGTACCCGATTCCATTCTGAGCACGTTTATACATCGGAAATTTAGTGATATCGGTACTATCCAGAGTGATCTTTCCGCCATTAGGTTTTACCAAGCCAACAATCATATAAAAAGAAGTTGTTTTACCGGCTCCATTAGGTCCTAAAAGCCCTACAATTTCTCCTTGGTTTACTTCTAGAGAAATCCCTTTTACTACTTTTCTTCCTTTGTATGACTTTATTAGATTTTCTGCTTTTAACTTCATAATCAGAATGACTTCTTTAGATTTTAAGTGTTGCTAAAATGAACTGGTAAATTTACACTATTCTTTGGAACCTGAAATTTAAGATTCTTTTGCCTCTAACGCATCCCAAAACTCATAGGCACGACGCAAATGAGGTATTACGATAGTACCGCCAATCAAAGTCGCGATACTTAAGGTTTCTACCACTTCTTCTTTAGTTAAACCTTCTTTATAACAAGTTTCTAAATGATATCTCACGCAATCGTCACATCTAAGAACGGTTGAAGCGACAAGACCTAATAATTCTTTCGTTTTTACATCCAAAGCTCCTTTCATAAAAGCATTGGTATCTAAATTGAAGATTCTTTTGATGATTTTATTATTATCTTCTAAAATACGAGAGTTCATTCTCTCTCTATATTCATTAAACTCTTCTACTACGTTACTCATTAGGTTTTAGGTATTAATTCTTTGTTTTGTTTTTTGATGACCATTTTAGAAATAAAAATACTTATTTCATATAGAACCAGTATAGGGATTGCAACAATAACCTGACTTGCAATATCCGGTGGTGTAATTACTGCTGATAAAATTAAAACAATAACCAGAGCAAATTTTCTATATTTTTTTAAGAATTCTGGAGTAACCAAACCTACTTTTGTTAGGAAAAACATGATTACTGGTAACTCAAATATTAATCCACAGGCAATTACTGAAGCCCTAAGCAGTCCAATATAACTATCAATATCAAATTCATTAAGAACCTCTTCACTTACTTGATATCCTCCTAGGAAATTAATAGATAATGGAGTAATCACGTAGTACCCGAAAAGAACGCCTAAGAAAAATAGAAATGAGCAAATGATGATAAATCCTTTAGAATTTTTTCGTTCTTTATCATACATTGCCGGAGCAATAAATTTCCAAAACTCATATAAAACGTAAGGAAAAGCAGCTATAAAACCTGCCGTAATTGATGTCCAAATATGGACAGAGAACTGTCCGGCGACTTTTCTACTTTGAACACTAAAAGGTAATTCTTTAAAGCATAAGCTTTCATCTAAGCCTAGTAGTTTTGATAAATTACAGAGTCCTTTATACGTTGGGAAGTCAGGTTTTTTAGGACCGAAAATCAATACGTCAAAGATAAATTCTTTGGCTATAAAAGCAGCAACTGCTGCGATTAAAATTGCTACAGTAGCTCTAATTAGATGCCATCGTAACTCTTCTAGATGATCCAAAAACGACATGGATTGTGGATCTTTTGTTGTTTTATCCCCCATATTATAAAATACCTTCTCTCATTAGATCATGAATATGCAAAAGACCTGCATACTTACCTTTTTTTTCTGCTAACAGCTGCGAGATACCGTATTCCTCAAGTCTATCTAGCGCATCAACAGCCATGGCATTTACATCAATACGTTTTGGATTGGGAGACATAATATCTTCTGCGGTCAATCCTTCAAAAGAAGTATTAGTGGTTAACATTCTACGTAAATCTCCGTCCGTAATGATTCCGATAATTTTACTATCTCGGGTTACTGCCGTAGCACCTAATCTTTTTTCGGTCATTTCTACAATAACAGCGTTAATATTAGAATCCGGACTAACTTCTGGTTTTTCATTTTTTGATACAATATCGTTTACACGAAGATATAGCTTCTTTCCTAAAGCTCCTCCAGGATGATATTTGGCAAAATCGTTGCTAGAAAAACCTTTTAAATTCAATAAAGATACCGCGACAGCATCACCTATAACTAATTGTGCTGTGGTACTTGTTGTGGGCGCTAAGTTATTAGGACAAGCCTCTTTTTCTACAAAAGCATTTAATACAAAGTCTGCTTCTTTTCCTAGAAAAGACTCTTTATTAGAAGTGATCCCGATTAAAGTATTGTTAAAGTTTTTAATTAAGGGAACTAGTACTTTGATTTCGGGCGTATTTCCACTTTTAGAAATGCAAATCACCACGTCATCTTTAAGGATATTACCTAAATCTCCATGAATCGCATCAGCAGCATGCATAAATACAGCCGGTGTACCGGTAGAATTCATAGTAGCTACTATTTTTGAAGCTATAATGGCACTCTTACCGATCCCTGTAATAATAACTCGACCATTAGAATTATGTATGGTATTTACAGCTTCGGCAAATTCCTGGTCGATAAGTTGTTCCAGATGTGCAATAGCTTTGGCTTCTTCGTTAATGGTTTTTTGGGCAAAAGAAATAATAGTATCGAGGGTGTTCAAAATTTATGAAATTTGCGTGTTATAATTAAAGATTTTATTATCTTTAATTATGCAAAGGTATGTAATACCTTATGAATTTTAAATAGTGCTGAAAAAAAGCTTACTATTTTTTTGTTTGCTTATCTTTGGTAACTTTTTGAAAAAAGAACAATCCACTGGATCTTTATTGGGGAAAAAGGTTTAAGTGATAGCGATTTTAATTTAATTGGTATATAAAAGTTAAACGATTTAATGAGTTTGAACAAAACCGACTTACAAGGAGCTTTAAAGAAGTACTTTGGTTTTAGTCAATTTAGAGGATTGCAGGAAAAGGTAATAGAAAGTGTTTTAAGCAACCAAAATACTTTTGTTATTATGCCTACAGGTGGTGGAAAATCCCTTTGCTACCAGCTACCTGCCTTAATGTGTGAAGGAACAGCTATCGTAGTTTCTCCGTTAATCGCACTAATGAAAAATCAAGTAGATGCTATTCGAAGTATTTCTTCAGAAGAAGGAATAGCGCATGTATTAAATTCTTCCCTTAATAAATCCGAGGTTAAGAGAGTAAAAGAGGATATTGTTAATGGTGTGACTAAATTATTATATGTAGCGCCCGAGTCCTTAACTAAGGAAGAATACGTAGATTTCCTAAAAGAACAAAAGATTTCTTTTTTGGCTGTTGATGAAGCTCATTGTATTAGTGAATGGGGTCATGATTTTAGGCCGGAATATAGGAATCTAAAGAATATTATAAAGAGAATAGGAGAGAATATCCCAATCATTGGACTTACGGCAACGGCTACTCCAAAAGTACAAGAAGATATTCTTAAGAATTTAGCGATGAGTAATGCCAAAACTTTTAAAGCATCGTTTAATCGCCCTAATTTATACTACGAAATTCGTCCTAAAACAAAAAATGTTGATGCAGATATTATTCGTTTTGTAAAACAAAATAGCGGAAAAAGTGGTATCGTATATTGTTTAAGTAGAAAAAGAGTAGAGGAACTTGCTCAGACGTTAGAGGTAAATGGTGTAAAAGCGGTTCCATATCATGCAGGTCTGGATGCAAAAACGCGTGCAAAACATCAAGATATGTTCCTTATGGAAGATGCTGATGTGGTAGTTGCTACCATAGCTTTTGGAATGGGTATTGATAAACCTGATGTACGTTTTGTAATTCATCATGATATACCAAAAAGTATAGAAAGTTACTATCAGGAAACAGGTCGTGCAGGTCGAGATGGAGGAGAAGGACATTGTTTAGCCTATTATGCATATAAAGATATCGAAAAACTGGAAAAGTTTATGAGTGGTAAGCCTGTAGCAGAACAGGAAATTGGTCATGCACTTTTGCAAGAAGTAGTAGCTTTTGCAGAAACCTCAATCTCCAGACGTAAATTTATATTGCATTATTTTGGGGAAGAGTTTGACGATGTTACTGGAGATGGTGCGGATATGGATGATAATGTACGTAATCCAAAGAAAAAGCATGAAGCAAAAGATGAGGTTCAACTGCTACTAAAGGTGGTGAGTAAGACCGGAGAAATTTATAAATCCAAAGATTTAGTCAGCACATTAATCGGTAAGAGTAACGCACTGATTATTTCTCATAAGACTCACGAACAGCCATTTTTTGGGACTGGTAAGTCCAGAGAAGACAAATATTGGATGGCATTAATACGACAAGTTTTAGTGGCTGGATATTTAAGAAAAGATATAGAAACATATGGTGTTATCAGAATAACTCCTAAAGGAAGAGAGTTTATCGAATCACCAGTTAGTTTTATGATGACAGAAGATCATGTATATAATGAAACTAAAGATGATTCTATTATTACTGCCGCCAAATCAGGAGGTAAAGCAGGAGGAACAGATGATCGATTGGTAGGAATGCTAAAAGATTTAAGAAAAAGTGTAGCAAAGAAATTAGGTGTTCCACCTTTTGTTGTGTTTCAAGATCCGTCTCTAGAGGATATGGCGTTGAAATATCCAGT
Organism: uncultured Aquimarina sp.; assembly: GCF_947495315.1. Taxonomy (GTDB): domain Bacteria; phylum Bacteroidota; class Bacteroidia; order Flavobacteriales; family Flavobacteriaceae; genus Aquimarina. The sequence continues at coordinate 65,670 of NZ_CANLYD010000001.1, forward strand.
AAACATAGAAGAACTGGGTAATGTACATGGAGTAGGAGAAGGTAAGGCTAAAAAATATGGAAAGGATTTCGTGGCACTTATTTCCAAGTATGTGGAAGAAAATGATGTCATGCGTCCGGATGATTTTGTTGTAAAAAGTACTGGGGCTAATAGTGGTCTTAAATTATATATTATTCAGAATGTAGATAGAAAACTACCACTAGATGATATCGCTGCGGCTAAAGGTATGGATATGACTGAGTTTATTAAGGAGATGGAGGCTATTGTGTATAGTGGAACTAAACTTAATATTACGTACTGGATTGATGAAATACTTGATGAAGATCAGCAAGAGGAAATTCATGAATATTTTATAGAAGCTGAAAACGATAAAATAGATACTGCTATTGAAGAATTTGATGGAGATTATGATGATGAAGAACTAAGACTATATCGAATCAAATTCATTAGCGATGTTGCGAATTAATAAATTATCATGCTTTTAATTATATAAAAGAGGATGTGAAAACGTCCTCTTTTACTTTTTTCAATTGAACAACCTCTTTATAATTAATTTTCCTGATCCTGCGGGCCGCATATAGGTAATCCATGGATGTTACAATAGAATGGAGCACCTGCAAAACATCCATTTGGAAAAAATGTTGGACATTCGGGTAATGTTCCACCATTAATTGTCTTTTGTGCATTTTTGTTCAATTCTTGAACTCCGTTTTCTTTTAAAATGTTTTTTAACATACTATAGGTTTTAATAATGATTTGTACTTCCTTAACCATTTAAAGACACTTAAGGCATATGTCTCTTAAAGTAGTTAATGTCGTATGAGGAGGAATAGTTACTTAAACTTATGTTAAAAAGGGGTTTTTCAATCCTTATTGCTTCGATTTTATTGGATTGAATTTATTGTAGAAGTTGTTTATTGGAAATTTGTTGCTTTGTTAGAACAAACGAAAAGGGGTTGTCTAAAAGGTAAAATACCATCATCAAACTGATATCTTAATATTTTTATAGTTTTTTAGACAACTTCTATTACTATATGTAAAAATCGTAAGACCAATTTTTGGACTAGAATATATTCATCGAAAGATATAAGCTAGAGGTCGTTAACTCTGAATCTGGTAGTGATGTACTTTTGGATATGTTTTTACTGGTGTATTGTCTGAAACCAACTTTAAAACGACCGGATCCTAGACCTCCACCATAAAAATAATCAGTTGTGGTGTTTTCTATTTCGTTTTCGGCAAAAACATTGGATTCTGTGCCAATATTGAAATCTACTGTCAATCCACCTTCCAGGAATAACTCGAATTTAGAGCTCAAGTATATGTGAAATCGTGGACCAACAGCCACATTGATACTTTTGTAATCTAGTTCGAATTCACTATTGGCGATGGCAAGATCACGACCATCCATCGTAAAAGCTTTATAGGTAGATTCTAAAAAGAAACTTAAATCTACTTTAGAAAAGGGTATAAACGTTTCGACAAAAACTCCATATCTAGGAACAAAAACATCTTCATAACTTACATTTCCGGCACTTCCTGCTATTGAGTTATGAGTAAAACCACTTAAATCAACAGCTGCTACAATACCAATTCTGGTTTGATTGATTTTTTTGCGAATGATATATTCGATCTTATTTCCTTTGCACTCGTTATACTTTTTAAAATATTTTTTTAGGTCACGCTGAGTATAGGTAAGTTTAGATACATCTTGGTTTTTGCAATGTACCTTTTCTTGCAACTGTTGCTGATAGGTGTTGTTTTCTTGTGGGATGATTTTTTTCCCTGGTTTCTTAGTCTCATCTGGAGTATAGAACACCTTATAAATCAATAATTCAGGGTATACTGTGTTTGGATCTGTATAGAAAAAACGATGCACGCCATTTTCAGAATATTGATATAAGATTGTTTTACTTTTAAGAATCGTTCTAAGAAATATTTTTTTATATGTAAGATTAGGGTCTTTTGATTTGGTAGACTTTCCGACTGTATCTCCGTTTAGATCAAATTGGAGTATGTATCTTTTAAACCTATAATCTTCACCTACTGCAAACTCTTTAATGTTTTCAATAGTTTCGGTTTTAGAGCTAGAGGATATAGTTCTTTTCCACTCGAATTCTGTGGGATTGCTTTTCCAAGTGAGTTTTTTGATCAGGCATTCTGTGCGCTTACCGTTATTATCAATAAAATAACCAGCCTCATAAAGACTTTGTGCACTACTAGTAGCAATAAAAAATAAGCCTACTGCAAAACAAAGTAAAGATTTCATGTGTGTGACGATCTGAGTTTGTGAAGGAGCAAATATAGCTTTTTTGTTAAAAAGCATATGTTTTTATCATTGAATTATGCTGAAAATGGGAAGATTAGACATAATGAGTGTCTGAATGTTCTACTACTTAGTATGTATCAACTTATCATTAAACACTCATCCCAACTAGTTTCGAAATCTGCTAGATAATCTATAAGTGTAAGACCGATACCTGCGACTCCTTCTAATAAAGAAACTTCTTTTTTCCATTCATTCGGACCTTTCCATTGTTTGTAGCCGGCATATCCATCAATGTGAGTCGCTTTATTCAATCCATCTTGCATCCAAAATTCACAAGCGTCTTTAAAAGTATTGTTGTTTGTTTCTTTGTACATTCTTAGAAAGATTTGTGCATTACCAAATGATCCGTGACATAGTCCTGCGTCTTTAATCATGGTTTGTTCATTGTTCGTTCGCAAGGCGGCGTGTTCCATGATTTTAATAGCAGTTTTCAGTAATGATGCATCTTGTAAGACTTTGGCGGCGTGCCAAAATCTAATTCCTATGCCTAAGTCCCCATAACACCAAGCTAGCCTACTTTTATATTCGTGGGAGCCATTTTCGTGTATGATGTTAGGAAAAAGGCAAGAACCCTCTTTGTTTGGGTTTTGATACTGTAAGATATAGGATATCGTTCCACGAAGCATTTTTTTAGAAACCTTCTCAAAATCTTTATGTGGGGATAGTTTGGTTAACATACCAACGATACTAGACATCCCGTGAGAAAGACCTAGGTTGTAACCTTTTTCTTTTGTATTCAAACCAATTTCTGAAATCCATTTATAGGTCTTATCATTGCTTTCCGATCTCTTTTCAAGAATTTCTATAGCTGCAAGTAAGCATGTTTTGTAGTTTTCTTTTAATAGTTGTGAGTTGGTGTTTTTATATCTATTTAGAAAGTAAAATGCATAGCCCAGACCTCCATGTAAAAAATCATAATGCCCTTTTTCCAGGTCATTTTTCATTTTCTTAAAGAGATATTGATCCAATTCACCAAAAAGATTGTCTAGATCAATATCTATAAAACCGTTTCGTTCTAAATGACTAATCACCCATCCCATACCTGCAATTCCTGAACAAAATGTTCCGAGATTATATCCTTCATTAATTTTTTGGATACTTTGTTCCAGAAGTATACTGCCTATATCATTATTATCCTTATCAAGAAATTTGGAGTAGTAAAATTTAAAAAGAGCAATTCCCGATAGACCGGATAAGACACCAATAGTACTTTCCTCATATTCTTGTTGATCTATAATTTTATTGATCTCTTCTAATTTTTGATGGAATATGCTAGTATTCAATGTATAAGATTTAATTTAAATGGTAATGAAAGGAGGGATAGTAGATTACTATCCTCTCCTTTTTTTAATGAATCTTACTCACATGCTTTATGTATAGAATGGCAAGTTTGCTGACTAGGTCCATTACATTCAATTGTTCCAACTTCGCAATCCCCTGATAAACAGGGTAGATTTGCAGAACAATCATTATAACTAGGACATCCTCCTGTAACAAGAATTACTCCACCTCCTTTTATGTAATTACCATTAAGTTTAGAGATCACATTTTTGTTTAGGGATAACCCATCGAACTTTTTTTTCTTCATGATTTGTAATTTTAGAATAATAAGATTCTGAACATTTATAGACACTCAGAGTTTATGTCTACTACTGATTGTTAATGTCCTTACAATGGATGTTGTTTCTTAATATTGTGTTAAGAAAAGAAGAGGTTTATACCATATACCTCCTTATATTATGTGTGGGAAAGTTTATAGATAACGTATTGTATTTAAATCGTTTTATCTATAATAAGAAATAGCGTACTATATTTTTTAGTAGTAGATCATTTCTTTTTCTTTCTCAAGAAAAGGATATACAAAATAATTAATACTAAAACAAGACCCAATCCAACCCACAAAAATAGTAAGTTATTAGATTGCGGCAACAAGGTTCCACTATCACCAATCAATACCAACGATGCCCAATAATGAGGCGAAGCCTCTGCATCGGTATTGTTGTGTAGATAGTTAAGTTTTGCAGTTCGTAAAGCCGCAGATTTGGTTTGTCCTTCACTCAGGTTTTTATAAAAATCAGAAGTGATGGTGGCGGTTGCTTTATCATTGGTACTCCATAGTGATGGAATCACAGATTTCGCTCCGGATTTAAAAAATCCACGGGCAAGGCTTAATACGCCTTCTCCACTGTTTACAATCCCTAGAGAGGTGTTACAAGCACTTAAAACTACTAAATCAGCTTGGTTTTTTAAAAGATCTAATTCCTTGTCAATCATTTTTTGATTTCTAAATGCGATCCAGGGCGCTATAGAATCTGATGCATTTGCATGAGTTGCTAGGTGAATGATTTTGTAATCAGAAGCTTCTTGTATAAAATTTTCTTTGGTAGCTTCCCCATCTAGTAATAAAGAACCAGAATAATAAGTATTTGCAGTACTTATTTCCTTTTTACTTTGTCGTAGACTAGTGAGTTCATAAGGGAAATCTACAGGAGCAATGCCTAAGAATTCTTTTTGAGCGTTTCTAATTCTTGACTTATTTTGTTTTTCAAAGGATAGTGAATAGGTGTAACTGATCTCGCAATCTTCTAATAAATACCTTCCAGAATCTATATCAGTTACTAAAGCCTCAAAAGGAATAGTATTAATAAGGTGATCGGGTATGATGGTAACCTTTTTGTTTTTTAGAGTAGATCTTACTTCTTTTGGGATAAGAGAAGTGTAAAGATCATATGATTTTTCTTGATAGGAGAGAATATCTTCTTTACTTCTAAATGGTACATCCAATCGTTTTCTTAGATCGTATATTTTGTCGTGTAGTTGTTTAGTGTTTTCTAATTGATATAACTTTTTATCATTTTTAGATAACACTAGACAATAAGTGTTAGGGAATAAACCAGAAATTCTTTCTGTCATCATGTACTGTATGATGATTTTGTCAGTGTCATATGTTATTTCAGAGAGCGGTACGATTTTAGGGAGATTTCTACTTGAAAAATAGTTAGGATAAATAGTAGATAAAGAGTCTGTAAATGTGCTTAATCGTTCTTTTTTATCAAACAAAAGATTAGATATTGAATCGATGTTTTTTTGTGTGATATTACTATTATATAATTGTTGTAATTCAATGACACTATTCTTTAAATCTACTTCTTTTGCTAATACGGATTCAGGAATTTGAGAAACATCTTTATCAATCTCCAACATTAAAAGTAAGGCTTTGTGCTTTTCTGATAGATAGAAGCCGTATGAAGTCTCATTAATTTTATTACAAGCTTCTACCCCAGCTGCATAAGTACCGGAAGCAATACTTCTCCATAAAAGTTTAGAATTGTTAGATATATTATCTTCTATCATAATATCGATCAATAAATCTGATATTTTAGTCAACTTTATCGCTTCTTTATAAAACTGAAGCTCTTTCTTATGATCTCCTAAATTAATATAGTTGGAAGTAATATCTTTCAATATTTCTAACAGGAGCATTTTATCATTAATAACAGATAATTCTTTTCTATTTAATATATTTTCAAGGTTTTGATCTGTTAAAGAAGTGTTGAAAAATGCAGAAAGTGATTTGTAATAAAAATCTGTTGCATCTTGATAATTTGTAAGTGAATTTTCTAATAGTCCTAAACCATAATAGATAGACTTTTTTATAGAAAGATCTCCTTTTGAATATTGTAAAGATTGATCGAAATATTCCAGTGAACTATTTTTATTTTTTCTAATGTTAAGCAAACCTAAGTTATAAGAAGTTTTAGATATATATTCGTTAGAATTTTGATCCTTTGCTATATCGAGTGCTTTTAAAAAATATTTTTCTCCTACAATTGTGTCATGTAATGTTTCAAAATATAATCCCCCTAAGTTATTGTATATTTTGAAAAGGCTTTTTTTGCTAATAGAAGATGAAAAAATTAGAGATTCAGCTTTTTTTAAATGTTCTATTGATTTAGAAGCATATTTTTTATTTCGTAAACTTTTGAAAGAGTCAGCGATATTAATATGATTAAAGATTATATATTTTTTATTTTTTAAATGTAAAAAAGCTTTATTATTATTATCAATAGCATTAAAAGGATCTCCTAAAAGAGCGTAGCAATCTGCTATTCTTAAATAAGCTCTTCCGTTAAGAAATTTTGATCCATCCACTGCTATTAGTTTTTTATAAGCGTTAATTGCTGCCAGATATTTTTTTGTCCTTAGGTGGTATAACCCAAGATTGTTGTAACTACTGCGCAATAAATTGGGATTAAATGGTAAAGCTTTTATGCGTGCATCAATTGCTTTTTTTAATATTTTAATAGCTTCTTGTTTTGTACCATCGTTTTTGTGCAACCATTTGGCAATTTGATGAGCGTCAGATCCTAATTGAGTATAGTTTTTTTCTTCCTCCCACGTATTTAACAATTCATTATAAAGATGAATGTTATCATAATCCGTACCGGTTAATTGATGGATGGAATCTAATTGAGGAGATATTCCTTGACTATATAAAGTTAAACCTAATACACAAAAGATATAAGCAACTATGTGTTTGTGTAAAGGTTTCATCTTATTTTTTTAAATACGAAGTAACCTAACATAATTACCAAAATCAACCCCAATCCAATCCACAAAAACAATAAGTTATTAGGTTGCGGCAACAAGGTTCCGTTATCTCCTATTAATACCAAAGATGCCCAATAATGGGGCGAAGCTTCTGCATCAGTATTATTGTGTAGATAATTAAGTTTTGCGGTTCTTAATGCCGCAGATTTTGTTTGTCCTTCACTCAGGTTTTTATAAAAATCAGAAGTGATGATGGCGGTTGTTTTGTCATTTGTACTCCAGAGTGATGGAATCACAGATTTAGCTCCAGACTTAAAAAATCCACGGGCAAGGCTTAATACGCCTTCTCCACTGTTTACAATCCCTAGAGAGGTGTTACAAGCACTTAAAACTACTAAATCAGCTTGGTTTTTTAAAAGATCTAATTCCTTGTCAATCATTTTTTGATTTCTAAATGCGATCCAGGGCGCTATAGAATCTGATGCATTTGCATGAGTTGCTAAGTGAATGATTTTGTAATTAGAAGCTTCTTGTATAAAATTTTCTTTAGTAGCTTCCCTATCTAGTAATAAAGAACCAGAATAATAAGAATTTGCAGTACTTATTTCCTTTTTACTTTGTCGTAGACTAGTGAGTTCATAAGAGAAATTGACGGGAGCAATACCTAAGAATTCTTTTTGAGCGTTTCTGGTTCTTGACTCATTCTGTTTCTCAAAGGATAGAGAATAGGTGTAACTGATTTCACAATCTTCCAGTAAATACTTTCCAGAATTTATGTCGGCTACTAAAGCCTCAAAAGGAATAGTATTAATAAGGTGATCGGGTATGATGGTAACCTTTTTATCTTTTAAAAGAGGTCTTACTTCTTTTGGGATAAGAGAAGTGTAAAGATCATATGATTTTTCTTGATAGGAGAGAATATCTTCTTTGTTTCTAAAAGATAGATCCAATCGTTTTCTGAGATCATATATTTTGTCGTGTAGTAGTTTAGTGTTTTCTAATTGATATAACTTCTTATTATTTTTAGATAATACTAGACAGTAAGTATCAGGAAATATAGCTCCAACCCGCTCTGTCATCATATACTGTATGATGATTTCATTATCGTTATATGTTATTTCGGAGAGCGGTACGATTTTAGGAAGATTTCTATTAGAGAAGTAGTTGGGATATATTGTAGATAAAGAATCTTGAAATACTCCCAATCGTGCTTTTTTATCGAATAAAAGATCGGATATAGAATCTTTGTTTTTTTGTGTGATATTGCTAGTGTATAATTGCTGTAATTCTATTATCCTATTCTTTTGTGCTAATTCTTTGTCTAATATCGATTCAGGAATTTGAGAAGTATCTTTATCAATCTCTTGCATTAGCAAAAGTGCTTTGTGTTTTTCTGATAAGTAGAAACCATATGGAATATCCTTAATTTTATTACAGGCTTCGATACCAGCAGCGTAGGTGCCAGAAGCAATACTTCTCCATAAAAGTTTGGAATCATTAGAAATATTATCTTCTAGCATAATATCAATCAAAAGATCTGATATTTTCGTTAGTTTTATGGCTTCTTGATAAAATTGATCCTCTTTTTTCTCATCTCCTAAATTAATATAGTTATGAGTAATATCCTTTAATATTTCTAATAATAACATTTTGTCTTTAATAATGGATAGCTTGTTTTTATTTAAAATAGAGTTGATATTATAGGAAGTTATGTTAGTCTTAAAAATATTGGTTAAGGATAAATTATAGTACTCTAGGGCTTTTAGATAGTTTCTTTTGGTATTTTCTAGTATACCCAATCCAAAATATGGGTATTTTGTAAAATCACTGTTTTTACTAATATTCTGTAGTGATAATTCTAAATACCTTAAAGACTTATTGTTATCTCTGTTTATATTTATTAAGCCTAAATTATAATAGGTTTTAACAATGTATTCTTCTACTTGCATATTTTGAATATTAGTCAATGCCTTAATATAATATTTTTCGGATAAGGTAGAATCTTGTACACTATGAAAATATAGTCCTCCTAAATTGTTATTTATTATATATAAGCTATTTTTCTTTCTTTCACCTACACTATATAAATTAGTTAATGAATCAGCAATTTCTAAATGTTTGATAGCTTTTTTAGAGTCATCCTTATTTCGCATCAATTCATAAGCAGCGGCTACATTGATATGATTGCTAATGAGATAACGTTTGTTGTTTTGTAGAAATTTAAATGCATTATTATGGTTTTGAACTGCGGTATAAGGGTCTTCTAATTCCTTATAACAATCTCCTATTCGTAGATATGCTCTTCCAGTAAGGTAGTCAGTAGAATCATCTATGGATGCTAAATTTTTATATGCTTCAATGGCTTCGATATATCTTTCAGCTCTTAAACTAAATAAACCCAAGTTATAATAACTTCCTTTTAAAAGTTTAGAATTAAAAGGTTTTGCATTTTTTCTTGCATTTACCGCTTTTTTTTGAATGTCTATGGCTTCTCGTTTTGTAACTGTATTTTTATGTAACCACTTGGCAATCTGATGAGCATCAGAGCCTAGTTGGGTATAGTCTTTGGTTTTTTCTTGTTTTTCGAGATGTTGGTAGTATAGTTGTATCTTTTCTGATTCTGATATATCTAAGGTGTAGAGAGAATCTAAAGTCTTAGATATTTGTTGGCATTGAATCAAATTACAAATAAAGAGCAGGATAAAAAGAGGAAAATTTCTGTCAATTTTCCTCTTTTTGTCTTTTATTTTTATTTTTTTTGTCAAAATTAGAAACCGGATGGAAGTGGATTTTGGTTACAAATAGGAGATGTTCCATCCGTTTCATATATCGTAAATCGATAATCTCCAATAATCGTTTCTGATAATATGTAATTTCGTCTAATAGGATCATCATCCTTTCTAGTAACACTTGCAACCTTTTTTTCTTCTGTTATAATAACTCCAGATTCATTAAGAAGTCTTCTGTTATACCCTTCATAAACCCATTCTTCATTATATCCGCAAGAATTAGTATTTCCGTTTAAAGCGGCAAGTGTACTAAGAACATTTAGTCTCATTAAGCTTCTGGACTCACTTATCTCTTCAAAATTCATTGATTCAGAATAAAAGACGGACATACAATCTTCACAGTCTGCATTTAAAGTGTTAAATGTAGCTTTCATTTCTACATTCTCTTGTTTAATTAGATTTTCCTCTTCAATTCCAATTTCGTCTGTCGAACAGCTTTGTATTCCAATAGCAAAGACTGCGGCTACTAATAGTAGTGTGATTTTTTTCATTCTTAAATCTTTTTTTGTTTATATATTTATTAGTATGTTCCCCTAACCTAATAAATGTTACCATGCGAAAGTAAAAAAAAATAAATAGTTAAAGATATCTTAATGCAGATAACTGAAAAAGATCAACTAAAACAGCTTGTTACCGGAGATAAAGAGCTTATGCAAAACTTGTATAAAAAAAGAATTTCCTAAGATATTAAGTTTTAATTCTTAGTTCTTTTTCTAAAGATAAAAATCCCCAGCATTAAGATAACAACTACCAACCCAACCCACAAAAACAACAAGTTATTAGATTGCGGCAACAAGGTTCCACTATCACCAATCAAAACTAAAGAAGCCCAATAATGAGGCGAAGCCTCTGCATCGGTATTGTTGTGTAGATAGTTAAGTTTTGCAGTTCGTAAAGCCGCAGATTTGGTTTGTCCTTCGCTAAGATTTTTATAAAAATCAGAGGTGATGGTGGCAGTAGCTTTATCATTGGTACTCCACAATGATGGAATCACAGATTTTGCTCCAGATTTAAAAAATCCTCGGGCAAGACTTAATACACCTTCACCACTGTTTACAAAACCTAGAGAGGTGTTACAGGCACTTAACACTACCAAATCAGCTTGGTTATTTAGAAGATCCAATTCTTTGTCGATCATTTTCTGGTTTCTAAATGCAATCCAGGGGGCAATAGAATCTGATGCATTTGCATGAGTTGCTAGATGAATGATCTTATAATCAGAAGCTTGTTGTATGAAATTTTCTTTGGTAGCTTGTTTGTCCATTAATAAAGAACCTGTATAATAAGAATGTGCAGTGCTAATTTCTTTCTTGCTTTGCGGTAGACTGGTCAAATTATCAGTAAAATTGACAGGAGCAATACCTAAGAATTCGTTTTGAGCATTTCTAACTCTTGCCTCATTTTGTTTTTCAAAGGATAGTGAATAGGTGTAACTGATCTCACAATCTTCTAATAAATACCTTCCAGAATCTATATCAGTTACTAAAGCCTCAAAAGGAATGGTATTGATCAGATGATCTGGTATAATAGTTACCTTTTTGTTTTTTAAAGCAGCTTTTACCTCTTTAGGGATCAATGAGGTATATAATTGATAAGATTTTTCTTTATACAGGTCTATATCAGTTTCATTTTTAAACGGGACATCCAGTTGTTTTCTTAGATCATATATTTTTTCGTGTAATTTTTTCGTGTTTTCTAATTGATATAACTGTTTATGATTTTTGGATAGGACTAAGCAATAGGTGTTCGGAAATAAACCAGAAACTCTTTCTGTCATCATGTATTGTATGATAATTTGGTTATCATTATACGTTATTTCTGAAAGAGGTATTATTTTAGACTTTTGTAACGTCTTGTTGTAGTCAGGATAGAGCAAAGCAATAGAGTCCTTGAGTGATTTTAGGCTTTGTTTCTGGGTGAAAAGAAGATTAAAAATGGAGTCTTTAGCTTTTCCGGACTTTGTATTATAACTCTCTTCTAAATTTATAATACTCATTCTTAACTTAGACTCTTCTTTTAATATTGATGTTGGGATGCTAATTTTTTCTTTTGAAATTTCTTGCATTAGTAGTAATGCCTTGTTTTTTTCTGAAAGATAAAATCCATAGTCAATTTCTCTAGCCTTAAAGCTTGCTTCTATGCCAGAAGCATAGGTTCCAGAGACAATGCTCCGCCATAAAAATTTGGTATTATCAGAAATATTTTCTCTTAAGATATAATCAACTATTTTATCCGATATTTTTACTAACGCAATAGCTTTTTTATAGTACTTAATGTTTTTTTCAAAGATCCCTTGATCAATATAATTATCAGAAGCACTTTTTAAAACCTCTAACAAAAACGTTTTATCCTTAATATAAACAAGATTTTTTTGATTTAGGGCAATGAGAATATTGTCAATGTCGATTTCTCTATTAAAAAGTATAGAAAGTGATTTGAAGTAATTTATAGTAGCTTTTTCGTGGCTGTGATTAGAGTTTTCAAGTAATCCTATTCCATAATGAATTGAACTTAGAACCTTTAAGCTTCCATCGTAATTTTCTAAAGATTGTTCGAAGTACTGTTTTGCTATATTGTTATCTTGGTGAATATATGACAAGCCAAGATTATAAGAAGTAGTGGCTATGTATTCCTTAACTTCTAATTTATTAGCTTCTTCTAATGCCTTTTTATAATATTTATGACTGCTCAGTGTATCGTGTATGATTTCATAATACCAATTACCAGTATTATTATATACAGTATATAGTTTTTGCTTATTGGGTTTTTGAGATTTTAATAATAAAGTTTCCGCTTTTTTTAAATGATTAAGTGCCTGATCAGTATTTTTTTGAGATCTTATTTTTTTAAAAGCACTCGCTATTCTAATATGATTACTTATTAAAAACGTGTTTTTTTTACTCTTTTTTAAATAACTAAATGCTTTATTATAGTTGTCAATTGCCAAATATGGATCCTGTAAAAATCTATAACAATCTCCAATTTTGGAATATCCTCGCCCTATCAAATAGTCTGTTTCCGTTAAGTTTACCAGTTTTTTGTAAACTTTGATTGATTCTCTATATTTTTTATCTCTAAAGTAATAAAGGCCTAAGTTATTGTAGCTTCTTTTTAGTAAATCAGGATCAAAAGAATCTGCTTTGGTTCGAGCATCGATAGCTTTTTTTACATAGATAATAGCTTCTTCTTTTGTTTTTGGCTTTTTATGAAGCCATTTAGCAATTTGATGGGCATCAGATCCTAGTTGGGCATAATCTTTAGTATCCTCATGTTTTTTTAATAGAGAATCATATAGTGTTAGTTTTTTTAAATCTTCAACTTCTAAATTGTGGATAGAATCTAATTGAGGAGATATTCCCTGCCCAAATGAAACCAAACTTAAACCGCAAAAAATAAAAGCATATATGTATTTGCGTAAAGGTTTCATCTCAATTTTTTGGATACGAAATAACCCAGTAAAATTACCAAAATAACACCCAACCCAATCCACAAAAACAACAAATTATTATATTGTGGTAACAAAGTCCCACTATCACCGATTAATACTAACGATGCCCAATAATGAGGTGAAGCTTCTGCATCGGTATTGTTGTGTAGATAGTTAAGTTTGGCGGTTCGTAAAGCTGCAGATTTGGTTTGTCCTTCACTCAGGTTTTTATAAAAATCAGAAGTGATGATGGCGGTTGTTTTGTCATTTGTACTCCAGAGTGATGGAATCACAGATTTAGCTCCGGATTTAAAAAATCCACGGGCAAGGCTCATAATACCTTCGCCTCGACGAACTTCTCCCAAAGAGGTGTTACATGCACTAAGTACTACCAAATCAGCATTGTTTTTCAGAGTGTTTAGCTCTAAATGATATAGTTTTTTATCTCTAAAAGCAATCCAAGGATTTAAACTGTCAGAAGCATCAGCGTGAGTTGCTAAATGGACTATTTTATATTTATCAATTTCTTTTTTAAAGTTTTCTTTTGTGGCTTTATCTAGACTTAATAATTCTCCATCATAATAACTATTGGCATAAGAGATTTCTTCTAAACTTTTAGGTAAATTAATCAGTTTATCAGGAAATTCAACTGGAGCTACTCCAAGAAAATCTTTGCTTGGTTTTCTTATAAACGAGTTGTTTTGTTTTTTAAACGAAAGGGAATATTCATAATTAATCTCTGTTTCTTCTATTAAGTATGTATTCTTTTCTATATCTGTTATTAGAGCTTCGAAAGGAAAATAATTAAGAATATGATCCGCTATTATGGTAACTTTTTTATTTTTTATATAGCTTCTAATCTCTTTTGGGAATAGTGACTCATATACAATATTAGAAAGTTTTTTATATTCCTGAATTTCTTTTGAAGTATTAAAAGGTTTATTTAATTGTTGTCTTAATTTGTAAATATTTTTTTCAAACTTTTTAAGACTATCTATTTTAAATAACTTTTTTTTGTCATTGGATAATAACATACCATAAGTTTCTGGTGCCACACCATACACTCTTTCTGCCATAGAGTATTGAACAACAATTTCATCATTTGGTAATGTAACATCCTCTAAAGAAATAATAGCTGGAAGCTTTGTAGATGTAAAATATTCTGGATAATAAGTAGCAAGAGAATCTTTATACGCTTGAAGTTTTGTTTTTCTGTCTAATACTAGCGATAATATTGAATCTTTTTTATTTTCTTTCGTAGTAATCAATTCATTCTGAAGATTGATTATTTTATTTTTTAAGAAATACTCTCGTCCTAGTACACTATCTGGAATATTTATTTTAGTTTTACTAACATCCTGCATTAATAATAAAACTTTGCTTTTTTCCATGAAATAAAAGGCATCTTTTAAATTATTATTAGCATTGCAAGCGTATAAAGCTATAATATATATTTCAGAAGCTAAGCTTCTCCATAATAACTTTGATTCCTGCGAAATATTTTCCTTTAAAATATGATCTATTAAGGTATTACACGTATATGCGGTACGAATAGCCTGTTGATAATATTTTAAACTATTCTCTTTTTTACCCATTAATATCCAAGTATGCATTTTTCTTTTTAATAATTCTAAGAAATACGCTTTGTCCTCTAAAACACTTATGTGTTCTGTTTTAGGTAACCAATAGATATCCGGAATTTTTGTGTTAAAAAATAAAGAAAAAGACTTCCGGAAATATTCTTGCGCCTCTAAAAATTCTTTGTTTTGTTTTGCATTATATCCAAATCCTGTATATATGTTTGCTAAATAGGCATCATCTTTTGTAGTATGCAGTAGTGCTTGATTAAGATGTTGTCTGGAAAGAATAGAGTCAATTCCTATGTAAGAAATACCTATATTATAATGTATAAATTGCATTTCGGACATAACTTTTTCATTGTTAATAATCTCTAAAGCTTTAGTGTAATAATCAAACCCTTTCTCGACATCTATAATTCCAGACCCTTTTTGATATAGATTAGCTAAGTTATTATAAATGTAATATAATTTTAAAACGTTAGGTTTTTTTCCATTTTTAATTATTGAATCTGCAATTAGCAAATGTTGTACCGCTTTTTTGGTGCCAATTTCATTTCTTATTTTTGTATATGTAATAGCAATACTTATATGGTTACTTATTATGTATTTTTCGTTTTTATTTTTTTTGAAATATTCGAACGCTTTTAATTGATATTCTATTGATTTATATAAGTCATCTAAACTTTCATAGCATTCGCCTATAATTGCATTCGCTCTTCCTTTGAGATAGTCAGTTTTACTAACTTTAATTACTTTTTTGAAGTACTCTAGAGCTTCTGTAATATTACCAGAGTATTTGTTGTAATTGGCATAGTTGTAGTAGCTTCTTTTTAGTAATTCTGGATCAGGCGGATTTGCCTTTTCTCTTGCTTCATATGCCATCTTAACAATTTTAATGGCTAGTGGTCTATCTTTCTCTCTTAGTATCCATTTAGCTAATAAATGAGCGTCATACCCTAATTGCGTATAGTTTTTTTGTTCCTTATAGGAATCCAAAAGCTCATAATATATTTCAAGTTTATCATGATCCGTACCCGAACTTTTATGAATAGAATCTAAGGCAAAAGAAATATCCTGGCAATGAACATTCATCGCCAGGATATAAAACAAAAAGAGTATATACTTTTTCAATTAATTAAATTAAAATGATGATTCATAAATAATTCTTTCTAAAACGTCAACACAATCTGTAAAGTTACCTTCTAAATAAATATAATTAGAAGGATTCAGGCTGTCGTAAGGAGAATTATCATCATCATCGTTCAATTCATCTTCCTGATTTGTTGCTTTATAAACAGCTGTAGAACCTTCAACGGTCCCACCGTCATATTCTCTAGGCAATTTAGTGCAGTCTACTCTCCAGATTTCTATATATCCACATTCAGAGGTAATAGAAGTAAAATCTCCAAATCCTTCTGTAGCATTTCTATGCTGAAACCGGAATACATCGCGCTCATAAGAGCTCATTGCATTCGTAAATATTACAAAGAGGTCACAATAAGAAGTTGAGCCTTCTAACAAATTGTTAAATGTTAGTTTTTTAGATAATAATTCCTGTTTTGTTTCTTATTCAATTCCAATTTCGTCCGTTGAGCAGCTTTGTATTCCAATAGCAAAGACCGCGGCTACTAATAGTAGTGTGATTTTTTTCATTCTTAAATCTTTTTTTGTTTATATATTTATTAGTATGTTTCCCTAACCTAATAAATGTTACCACGCAAAAGTAAAAAAAATCAAATAGTTAAAGATATCTTAATGCAGATAACTGAAAAAGATCAACTAAAACAACTTGTTACCGGAGATACGAAGCTTATACAAGACGTGTATAAAAAAGAGTTTCCTAAAATAAGAAGGTTTGTCCTTACTAATAATGGAGATATTGCAGATGCAGAAGATGTTTTTCAGAAAGCGTTGATGCAATTGATAGCCAGATATAAGATAAAACCTTTTGTTATAGAAACCTCTTTTGGAGCGTATTTTTATACAGTTTGTAGAAATTTATGGCGTAGAGAGCTAAATAAACAAAAACGGATAGTAACAAATGATGAGGTTCTGGAACACTCTAAAGAAGCAGAAGACATGACCATGGCAACTTTAGAACAAGAAAAGTGGGAGCTGTTTCAGGAGAAATTAACCGAACTGTCTGATAATTGTAAGCAATTATTACAGTTGTTTTTTAAGAAAGTACCTTATAAAGAGATCATGGAAGAACTAGGATATAACACAGATAATGTAGTAAGACAACGTATTTTTAATTGTAAATCACAATTAACTAAATTGATAAAGAACGATACCCGATATAATCAAATTAAAGAATTATGAAGGACTACCCGATAGAAATAGATGATTATCTGAGTGGTACTATGTCCGCATCAGAAAAACAAGCGTTTGAGGAAAGACTAATTAAAGATCCAGTACTTGCTGAAGAACTAAAGTTGCAAAAAGATATGCTAACCATTTATGAAGATCAAGAGTGGTTACAAGGTGATAAGGGAGCGTTACAAACAGAAGAAGCTACACAACTGAAATCTTTTTACGAAAGTGCAGAAGCGGCTAATTTAAAATCTACTATTAATGAAGTAATCACAGAAAACAGATCCGGTTCGCAGAGTAAAACGTTTTGGTTTATCGGTATTGCTGCATCCATTGCTGTACTGATTACGGTTTCTTTATTTGTTTTTAAGGATAATAATTATGATGACTTGTATGCTTCTTATGTGCATCTGGATGAGATTCCATCATTAGTAACCAGAGGCGAGGATACTAATAAATTGTTAGAAAATGCGCAGTTGTTATTCGAAGATAAAAAGTATCAGGAAGCGACAGAGTCCTTCGCAGCTTATCACGCAAAAGAAACTTCTATCGATCCATTAAGTTATATATACAATGGTATCTCTTATATAGAACTCAATAAATTTGATGAAGCCTTAGCGCAGTTTGAACTTTTAGCCAGTTCTAATACATTACAGTCCAAAAAAACGCATTGGTATAAGGCTTTAGTGTTGTTAAAACAAAAGAAGAAACGTAAGCTCAAAGATGTTTTACAAACAATTATAGCAGATAAAAGCAATTACAAATACAAAGAAGCACAAGAGTTACTAGAAAAGATTGATTAATAATTTTGAGTCTTTTTCATAACATCATTTTTTTGAATATTCTGTTATAAACCAATAAACAATCCTAAGTTTTTATACACTAAACATTAAGCAATTACCTATCTTTGCAGCTTAAAATTTAACAAGCTTAAAACACGCAGTTATGCAAGACGGATTATACGCAAAATTTAATACAACAAAAGGGAGTATTCTGGTAAATCTAGAGTATAAGAAAACTCCGGGAACAGTTGGGAACTTTGTAGGTTTGGCAGAAGGAAATATGGAGAACCAGGCAGTTCCTCAAGGAAAACCTTATTATAATGGATTAAAATTTCATAGAGTTATTCCTGATTTTATGATTCAGGGTGGAGATCCTCAAGGTTCAGGAGCTGGTGGACCAGGATATCAGTTTGATGATGAAATTCATCCTGACCTAAAACATGACGGACCAGGAGTATTATCTATGGCAAATGCAGGACCTGGAACTAACGGAAGTCAGTTTTTTATTACTCACATAGAAACTGCTTGGTTAGATGGTAAACATACCGTTTTTGGTAAAGTGGTAGAAGGACAGGATGTTGTCAATACTGTAGCACAAGGAGATATTATCGAATCTTTAGAGATTGTTAGAGTAGGAGCAGATGCAGAGAATTTTAATGCAGTAGAGACTTTTAGACAGTTTAATGGAGCTAAAGCAGAGAGAGAAGCTGCAGCAAAAAAAGCGGCAGCACAACAATTAGAGGAATTGGCAGCTGGATTTGACAAAACTGATAGTGGTTTACATTATAAAATAATTCAAAAAGGAGATGGTGCACAAGCAGAAAAAGGAAAAACTGTTTCTGTTCATTATAAAGGAAGCTTAACGGATGGTACTGTTTTTGACTCTTCATATAAGCGTAACCAACCAATAGATTTTCCATTAGGAATAGGTCAAGTAATCTCAGGATGGGATGAAGGTATTGCTTTATTGCAGGTAGGAGATAAGGCACGTTTCGTAATTCCACCATCTTTAGGATATGGAGCAAACGGTGCTGGAGGAGTAATTCCACCAAACGCTACTTTGATTTTTGATGTAGAATTGGTTGCGGTGAAATAACCCCTTTTTTAAGGATATAAAAAAACCTCTGAAGTTTATTTCAGAGGTTTTTTTGTGCTGATTGTGCGTTTTTTTATAGTGATTAATATTTTTTAACTTTATGTTAACACTTGTAGGTAGCCTTAAAATGGATGTTTTTTTGTTTCAATTTGTAATTTTTAACGAAAACAGTAAACTTTTCCATCTATAATTTAGATATTTACATCCTATTTTTAGGGTTGGGAACAAATAAGGAACCCCATTTTTTTATTAGTTATGAAGTGGATACTAGTAGTTTTTTTAACATTTTGTTGTATAAATTTTTCTTTTTCTCAGAAAGATGAAGCAACAATGGCAGCTATCTATGATCAGATAGAAATCATCGATAGTTATATGGAATCTGATGTATTTTCATTGGATCCAGAAGAATTTCTTGATCAAATTGCTGATCATGGAGCAGAACTTAATGGATATTATGAACATGAGCGTTTAAAGAAAATAATAAGAAGAATAGGTATGCCTAATGCGATGGTGATTACCGTTTTCTATTTCTGGAACGATCAATTAATTCACGTAGACTATAAGCAGCGTCAATATATGGAAAAGAAAAATGATGATGGTTTCGTAGTGATGGATTATTCTAATGCCTTCACAAAGTATGAGTCTAAGCATTATTTTGATAAAGGAGAAGAGATCGACAAAGTGGTTACAGGTAAAGCAGTTACTAATATTGAACCAGAAGAAACTTTTGTAGCATACAGCTTGAGAATGAAATCTTTATTGGATAATAAGTTTAAGAATAGAAGTACTTATGACGCTCTTCAAGGAAAATGGGTGAATGTCCAATTTCCTGATGAACATATGATTTTCGAAGAAACCATACGATTTAATTTTCGTGATGGTAAGTTTTTAAAGAGATTAAAGGTGAAAATTAAGGATGGCGTTATGTATTGCTCATCTCCAAAAGATCAGTATGTTTATAAATATAAAATTGAATCTTTAAATGCATATGAGTTAGTAGTTAAGGATTTACAAGATACATCTTCAAACTTAGTTTTATATAAAAAAATAGAATAAAAACGATACTATGAATCTTCAATATCCCATAGGAGAATTTGAATGTCCTAATATTATTACTAAAGAGCATATCTCTAAGTGGATAAATGATATAGAAGAGTTACCAGCAAAAATATCTGAACTTGTTTCGGATTTTTCTGAAGAACAATTAGAGACCCCTTACCGATCTGGTGGATGGACAGCAAGACAGGTTATTCATCATATTCATGACAGTCATCATAATGGGTATATACGTTTTAAATGGGCACTTACAGAAGACAAACCAGTCATCAAAGCTTATTATGAGGATCGATGGGCAGAATTATTTGATACTAAATCAGCACCTATTCACCTTTCATTGGATTTGATTAAAGCATTGCATGCAAAATGGGTGTATTTCTTAAAAGGACTATCAGATAATGACCTGGAAAAAGGATTTATTCACCCGGAAGGTACTATAGAAATCTCGTTAGCAGAAGATATTGGTATATATGCTTGGCACGGAAATCATCATTTGGCACATCTGCAGATAGTGGCAACAGCTACAAAATAGAGAGCATCATTCTTTGCATTTCTCTGTAACCATCCTTTAATCCAGAATAGTCCAGATTGTAATAAGAAATAGTCTTGAATTCCAACTTTTTATAAAATTGAACAGCAGGACTTGTGGTCATAACATCAAGCCAAATAACTTTTTTATTCAATTCTTTAGCAAGATTTTTTGTAAAATCCATAGCGTGTGTACCTATGCCTAATCCAGTAGCTTCAGCCAGAAGATATATTTTTTCAAGTTGAAGAGCTTCGGTTGGTGTATATTCGACTAATTCTTGGTGCTTTCTTAGTTTTAGCAATCCAAGTATCTTCTCAGACTTTTGAACCAAAAAATAAATAATGTTTTCAGTCTCAATATCTTTTTTAAAAGCGGCGGTAGTAAAACTTAAATTGACATAAAAACTAGTGTCTTCATTTTTCCAGATATGTGAGTAGTGTTCCGGATAGAATTGCTGACTTATTTTTACCAAAGCCTCAATATCATTTTCTGAACATCTATGGAATTCAATTTCAAAAGCCATACAATATATTATTCTTTCCACTTAATATTACAACCTATACTTGGCTTCTGCGGTTCTACGACCTTTGCGTTTTTAAGCACAGCGTCTAAAGCCTGACGCAGATCACGACCATTTACAGGGATTCCGTTTCCTGGTCTGGAATCATCTAATTGTCCTCTATAAATAAGTTTTAATTCTCCATCAAAAAGATAAAAATCCGGTGTGCAAGCTGCATCATAGGCTTTCGCTACTTCCTGAGTATCATCAAACAGATAAGGGAATGTATAATTGTTTTTCTGAGCTGTTTTCCACATATGCTTAGGAGCATCTTGTGGATAATTTTCAATATCATTACTGCTTATAGCCACAAAACCAAAACCCTGTATACGATAATCGTTAGCTACTCTCACAATCTCCTCATTGACGTGAATAACAAAAGGACAATGATTGCATATAAACATAATTACGGTTCCTTTTTCACCTTTGATATCTTTTAAAGAAATCTCATTATTAGTAATCGCATCTACCAAAGTAAAATCCGGAGCGATTGTACCAAGTGGCAACATGTTAGATGGAGTTCGAGCCATATTATTTAGTTTTAATGTTTTCGAAATTACAATTTTATACTATATAAGTCTAAAAAATGCTATCTTAGTTACATTAAAATTCCATAGTTATGAAAACTTTAGAAACCTGGTTTAAAGAATATGCTGTAAGCCACCAAAACAAAACAAATATTGCAATTCATTTCATATGTGTTCCTGCTATATTCTTTTCTGTTGTAGGTTTAATTATGAGTATTCCTAGTGGGTTTTTAGCCTCAATTATACCAGGACAAAACCCTTTTATAGAAAATTGGGCCTTTGTAGTTTCCCTACTTATTCTGCTTTTTTATGTTAGATTATCTGTGAAAATGGCGCTTCAGATATTAGTTTTTGTTGCTTTTTGTATTATTGCTAATTATTACATTAGTCAATATGCACCATTGTGGATGGTGTCTCTTATTATTTTTGTAGTTGCTTGGATTGGACAATTTTATGGACACCACTTAGAAGGAAAGAAGCCTTCTGCAGCACAGGACTTGCAGTTTTTGCTAATTGGACCTGCTTGGGTAATCCAAAAAATGTTTGGAAAAAAATAATATGAGTTTGCAGAATTGGAAAAATTCCGGATCATATTATTCATACAAAAACTATAAAATTTTCTACAGGGAAGAAGGAGTAGAGGTACCATTGATTCTAGTTCATGGGTTTCCAACATCTTCTTGGGATTGGAATAAGATTTGGGATGCGCTTATCAAGAAATATAGGGTATATGCTATCGATATGTTGGGATATGGATTTTCTTCTAAACCTACTGATTTTAAATATACCATTGCTTCACAAGTTGATTTATGGGAAACATTTTTAAAAGAAAAAGGGATTACTTCTTTTCATATACTGGCGCATGATTATGGGGACACAGTGGTTCAAGAAATGTTGGCTAGATCTAAAGAAAATCCTGAGTATGATTTTAAAATTGAATCCGTTTGCTTTCTTAATGGAGGAATGTTTCCGGAGACCAATTTCCCTACACTTACTCAGAGAATGTTGCTAACTCCTTTTGGTACTATTCTGAAACATTTTATGGGTCGAAACACGTTGGCAAAAAACTTCAAAAAGATATTTGGACAAGATACACAAGCTAGTGAACAGGAAATAGATGACTTTTGGGAAACGATAGACTATAACTCTGGTAAAAATGTAATACCGAAACTTATAAAGTATCTAAAAGAAAGAGATACATATAAAATTCGATGGCGTGAAGCAATACAATATACGGATGTGCCTAAAAGACTTATTGATGGAGGAATGGATCCAATCTCAGGAAAACATATGGCAGAATTCTATAAAGAAATCGTGCCTAATGCTGATGTAGTGATATTGGACACAATTGGACATTATCCACAGACAGAAGCTCCTGAAGAGGTGTTGTATCACTATGAAGAGTTTAGAAAACAATTATAACTTTTAAATAGTGCCTATTCGGAAAATACATTGGTATGAAATGTCATTGTAATTCATTCATATTTTTCAGATGCCCATTGTATAGTAGGTTCTATCCATTCTTTTAATGGTTTGAAAAGAAATCCGTGACCCATTCCTGTAGTAAGTTCAATTTCTTTAAAATGTATAATATTACAGGTTGAATTTTCTTTTCTTGCTATAGCAGATACTCCAAATGGATCTGTTTTTTCATAAATAGTCAAAATATTTCCGCAATAATTGATTTCAGGAATATCTATAATATCACGATCTCTAAAACTGGCTATAAACACAAAATTTAAATTAGAATTATTTGCCAAAGTTGATACATATTGAGCAATATATCCACCTTTCGAAGTGCCTACTACAGTTATTTTTTTAGGATCAATCCCTTTGTTTAATAAACTATCTATTTGATGTACAATATTGTTTGCGTATGTATTTGCATTCACATTTCTATTTCTTTTTTCACTAATAACCTTAAAACCTTTTTTTTTAAACTCTCTAATGATTTCCTTGTATTCAGTTCTCCCAAATTCTGGATGAAGTTCATTCAGTTCATGGGTTTCAAGAAATCGATTATGAAAAAAGAAAATAAACCGATCATTTTGATCGTAATTATTTTTGCAAGATGATAGTATCCAGAGGAATAGAACAGTAAATATTAAATGAGTATTCATGAATCTCCAAGTAATTACATTTCGTCACTAAAGAAAATAGCATTCATCAATAACTTGTTAGTACCATACCAGAAAGCTCTAAAATTAGTATTGTCTGTGAATAAAATAGTATTTCCTCTCCCTAGACTCTGATGTCTAAAGGGTACAGTGCCGGATAAGGAATCTAAATTCTTTTTACTAATGTACCCGCTTAATAATGGAGATTTTGTGTATTGAATAGGATTGCTGTAGCTCTGTTTATCAGCTTTGACAAATAAAGTAGTATTTCTAAACATAGCTATTTTGTCATTTTTATAGCCAAAATTTATAGGGTGTGATCTATCCGTTTTAGTTTGAAAAATTGCTCCGCCAATGACTTGAGCACCAAAGAAATCTCGTTTTTCTTCAAAGGAGATGTTTTTAGCGTCATTTTCTGGTTTAGAAAATTCGATTTTCATTAGTTCGTTATTCTTAAAGAATTGAGCAGCGTTTCTATAGCCAATCAATGTTCCTCCGTTTCGAATCCAGGTTTTTAGTTTATCGATAACATTTTTATCCATTGTCTGATTCCAACTATTTGGTAAAATGATATGTGTATACCGGGATAGATTTCTTCTTTCTAAATAATCTGTATTTAGTTTCGTTATTGGAATATTATAACGTTGATCCATAAGATGCCAGATTTCACCAGCATCATAAGGGGTAATTCCATTTCCTGTCAATAAAGCAATTTTTGGCAAGGATAAGGCTCTAAATTGAGTGCTTCCCAGATCAATACCAGTGGTAAGCCCCGTTGATACTCCTGTAATATTTACGTGGTTTTCTGAAGCAAGTTTTTGTAAAAATGAATAGATGTCTTCAGAGTTGAGTTTCTGATTTTGTATAGGAATCATAATCGTTCCATAATCATAACTTTTGTTTTCGATAGAAAATGGTTTCATACCTACTTTAGCTCTTAATCCTTTATGTAAGATTTTATACAAGACAGCTGGAGTATAGTATTCATGCCATTCCATGAGGTATGCGTAACTACTTTTGACAATGGTTTTTGGTTTTCTAAAATTTAACTCAGTAATTTCATCTCCTAAATCAGTAGTAGCTGATTTTTCAGAATAATCTAAGTTAAATGCTAGTGGGAATGTCCAAGCGGATACATCATAAAATAAGCTATCCTGAAATGTAGTTCTTTTCTCAAACATAGCTTTTATCAAACGACTTTGCTTTTGGTTTTTGGGTACTACATAACTGTACCCTTTTCTAAATTTTTTACCATCTGAAGTCATATCATTTTTTAGATCGTAAAACTTAATTTGATGCCGTTTTAAGATCTCTGCTAAGTGGTATGCAGAAGCAGCGTCTTTTTCATTACCAAAAACATAAGCTCCATTTTGGGCTTCTTTTCTTGCATTTGCATAAAAATTCTTTTGGTATTTAAGTAGTTCTACACGCATGGATTTTGCAGCCTCTAATGTAGAAAGAGTTGCTGTAAATTGATTTCGTATGGTAAATGGAAATGTCAATATCCCATTATCTGTTTCCTGAGCATGTCCACGAGAACTTCCTTGCTCGAATAGAATACCAATTCCTCCATTGATATCCGGAAAAGTAGAACCTTTTCCGTAATAGAAATCATCAAAGTTTTCTTCGGTGAAGTATAAAGATCCTATTTTGTTAAATGCATCGGCATGATAATTAGCAATTTTTTTGGTAAGCTCCTGATTTAATTTGGGGGTCAAAGGGTGTGTCCTGGATTGTATTCCCGGCTGAAAAAAGAATGTGCTATTGGTTCCCATCTCGTGATGATCGGTAAGGATGTTTGGGTACCAGTTATGAAAAGTTTTGATTCTAGCTCTTGATTCTGGTAATTGTACAGGTAGCCAATCGCGGTTCATATCAAACCAATAATGATTGGTTCTTCCTCCAGGCCATACTTCGCTATATTCTCGATCTTGAGGATCAGTATTTATGTTTTTACTCTTATTAGTATTTGCCCAGTATGAAAAACGCTGCAAACCATCAGGATTAAATGATGGATCAAACAAAATTACGACCTTATCCAGTAACTCATTAATTTCATTTCCTTGTCCAGCAGCAAGATAATATGCTGCTAGTAAACTGGCATTAGATCCACTAGGTTCGTTTCCGTGAATAGAAAACCCTTGGTATACAACTGCTGGCATCGACGCGATATCTGCTGTGCTCGCATTAGCCTGCGTCAATTGAAGATGTTGGGTTCTGATTTTTTCAAGGTTTTGATGGTTTTTTTCTGAAGTGATCGTCAAAAGAATAATGGGACGATCTTCAAAAGTTTTTCCACGATCTTCTAGTGTGATACGTGGAGAAGCTTCTGCTAAAGCTTTCATGTATTCCACCAGTTTGTCATGCGTGACATGCCATTTCCCTGGAACAAATCCTAAAACACTTTGTGGTGTTGGAATCTCAGGATTGTAAGACACTCCTTTTGGTAAATAATAATCTAATGATAGGTTTTCTTGCGAAAAGGAAGAAAAGAAGAATAGGGATAAGATAATTGTAAAGAAGTGCTTCATTTTAGAAAGTTTGTGCGAGTGTTGAGTTTATAGTCATCGAAAATAAAAAAAACCGCTTCAGAGATTGAAGCGGTTTGCATAAGTTTAACATAAGTTATTATGTCTTATATGTCATCGAAGCTTACATCCGTAAAACTTTCTGTAGAAGCAGTAACTTCTTCATTAGTAGTTGTTGATTCTTCGGCACTTTGTTCGTAAGATTTCTGATAATCTTTTTGATGTCTTTCGCTTATAACTTCTTCACCTTTTTCATTAACAATGAAATCAGTCATTTCAGCTAAAATTTCACTAAACCCTACAAAGTCTTCTTTGTATAAATAGATTTTATGCTTTTTGTAGTGAAAAGATCCGTCGTCATTAGTGAATTTTTTACTCTCTGTAATGGTAAGATAGTAATCTCCAGCTTTTGTTGATCTTACATCAAAGAAATATGTTCTTCTTCCTGCTCTTAAAACTTTTGAGAAAATTTCCTCTTTCTCTAACATTTCATTATCGCTCATAATCCGTATTTCTTAATTAATTAGTCTGTTACGATGGAATCAAAAATCTAAAAAATTTGTTAATCGTACAACAAAATATCAAATTTCTTTTTCGCTCAGCTGTTTTAAATATAGTTCTTTATAATACCCATCTATGTCTAATAGTTGATTATGAGTGCCTTGTTGGATGATTTTCCCTTCGCTTAAAACAATTATTTTATCTGCATTTCTTACTGTAGAAACCCTATGACTCACAATAAAAGTAGTCTTATTTTTAGATATTCTATTGAGATTGTTGAGTATTTCTTCCTCAGTTTCTGTATCTACCGCAGATAAACAATCATCAAAAAGAAGGATAGATGGATTTTTAATAATTGCTCGAGCGATAGAAACTCGTTGCTTTTGCCCACCAGATAAGGTGATTCCTCTTTCTCCTAAAACCGTATCATATCCCTTACTAAATCCCTGAATGTTTTCGTGAACAACGGCATTTTTTGCAGCTTCTAAAACCTCATTATCTGTGGCGTTTACTTTTCCAAATTTTATATTATTTCTTATCGAGTCGCTAAACAAGAAGGCGTCCTGTGGAACATATCCTATGGACGTTCTCAGATTTACTAAATTTAGATCTCCAATAGGCTTTCCATCGATTCTAATTTCTCCATCAGAAACATCATACAATCTTCCAAGTAGATCTAAAATCGTTGATTTTCCTGACCCTGTTTTCCCGATAATGGCAATTGTTTGTCCGGAATTAATTTCAAAACTTATGTTTTTTAACGCTGTAATATTGGTGTCATCATAGATAAAGGAGACATTGTCGAAAATAATATTTCCTATTATTGGCGTATTTTCGGTAACGGTATTTGTGATTTCAGGTTCCTGGCTTAAGAATTCATTAATTCTAACCTGAGAAGCTTCTGCTTGCTGTATAATGGAAGTGACCCACCCTACAGTGGCAACAGGCCAGGTAAGCATATTGACAAAAATGATAAATTCTACAATAACACCAAGGTCCTGAATCGTACCATTAATATATTGTTTGCCTCCAATATAAATAACCATGATATTACTAATACCTATAAGTAGTACCATTAATGGGAAAAATAACGCTTGTACTTTTACTAGGTCAATGTTCTTTTCTTTACTGGTATTTGATAACTCCGTAAAGTTTCTTAACGTTTGTAGTTCTATCCCGTAGGCTTTTATAACAGAAATGCCACTAAATGATTCTTGAGTGAATGTCGTTAGTTTGGATAAAAATTGTTGTACGATGGTACTTCTTTTATGTATGGCTACACTCAATTTGTAAATAGAAACAGAAAGAATAGGTAAAGGAGCAACTGTATACAAGGTTAATTTTGGAGCAATACTGATCATATATCCTATTACTAAAACAAATAGCGTAATAGTGGTTACACTATACATGATAGCGGGACCTACATACATTCTCACCTTGGATACATCTTCACTGATGCGATTCATCAAATCGCCTGTTCTGTTTTTTTTATAAAAATTAAGTGATAAAATCTGGTAATGTCTGAAAACTTCATTTTTTAGATCAAATTCAATAAATCGTGATACTACGATAAAAGTTTGTCGCATTAAGAAAGTAAAGAAACCTGCTAAAAGAGCAGAACCAAGAAGAAGTAGAAGATTGATAAGTAGATTTCTTTTTAAGTAACTATAATCAGTAATTTCTCCATCAATATATTGACGAATAAGATCAATACTGTCGCCAATAAATGTGGGAACTGCAATAGCAAAAACTCTTGCAATTATTGTAATAACTAAACCAATGATAAGGCGATATTTATATTTTAGGAAGTACTTGTTTAGATGGCGTAATGCACGCATAAAGCATTGATTTTTAGAAGCTGAATTATTAACAAATTCTTAAAGTTTAACAACAAAAAATTTTAAATTCGTAAAAATACATTATTTTAGCACCTCAATTTTGACTATTATATAATTTATAACATTTTAAAATTTCCGAAAATGATAACCGAAGTGCTTACTGCAAATCAATTAAAAAAAGAGGCTCCTGTATTTGGCCAATTGTCTTTTAACGATCACGAACAAGTTGTTTTTTGTCAAGACAAAGATACAGGATTAAAGGCAATAATTGGGGTGCATAACACAATTTTAGGTCCGGCTTTAGGAGGGACTAGAATGTATAATTATAAAACAGAATGGGATGCTCTTAATGATGTATTAAGATTGTCAAGAGGAATGACTTATAAAGCTGCTATCACTGGTTTGAATCTTGGCGGGGGAAAAGCGGTTATTATTGGAGACCCTAAAACATTAAAAACTCCTGCGCTGATGAAGCGTTTTGGTGAGTTTGTGCATACACTAGGTGGAAAATACTATACAGCAGAAGATGTTGGTATGGAGACTTCTGATATGGATACTGTTAGAGAAGTGACACCTTATGTGACTGGAATCTCTGAGTCTAAAGGAGGAGCAGGAAACCCATCTCCTGTAACTGCATATGGTGTTTATATGGGAATGAAAGCCTCAGCTAAATTTGCTTACGGAACAGATAATCTAGAAGGTAAAAAGATATTAGTACAAGGTATTGGTCATGTAGGAGAAGAGCTTGTTCGCCTAACTGCAGAAGAAGGAGCTAATGTTATTATTACAGATATAAACCAGGAAAGACTTCATGAAGTAAGCAATGCATATGGAGTAGAAATATATAAAGGAGAGGATTTATATTCAGAAACTGCTGATATCTATGCACCTTGTGCATTAGGAGCTACGGTTAACGATGAAACTATTAATAAGCTAAAAGTTAAGGTGATTGCAGGAGCTGCTAACAACCAGTTGGCTTCAGAAAATATTCACGGTCCATTATTACAGGAAAAAGGGATTGTGTATGCTCCGGACTTTTTAATCAATGCAGGAGGTATTATTAATGTATATGCAGAGATTGAAGGATACGGAAGAGACCAAATTATAACTAAAACTGAAAATATCTATAATACTACATTAGATATTTTAAACAAAGCAAAGGCTACTGGTATGACTACAAATACTGCTGCTGTTAGTATTGCAGATGAAAGAATTGCTGCCAAAAAAAAGCAATAAACAGATTTGTATAAAATTTACTTCATAAAAAGTAAATTTTAGAATTGGTAGAATAAAAATAATAGTATTTTTGCAGGGCGAAAGTGATATACACTTTCGCCTTTTTAAATATAATAGTTCTTTGTAATTTCTTATGTTAACCAGAAGACATATCCGAGTTAAAGTAATGCAGTCCCTCTATGCACTAGAGCAGACGCAAAGTGATAATCTAGATAAAGAAGAAAAGTTTTTACTTTTTAGTATTGAACAGATGTATGATTTATTTCTTATAAATCTTCAACTTCTGGTAGAAATAAGAAAGCATGCTACTGATTTCTTAGAAAAAAGCCAGAAAAAATATTTGGCTACCTCAGAAGAAAAAAACCCAAACCAAAAGTTTATTAATAATGAAGTTCTTACCTTATTAGAAAAGAACATCGAGCTTAACGAAGCGATGGATCGTAAGAAAATGAACTGTTGGGATCTTGATGATGAGTATGTTAAAATTCTTTGGAAAGAAATTAGCGAGAGTGAACTCTATGCTGATTATATGAAAACAAAGATGAGTTCTTTTAAAGAAGACAAGGATTTCATTCTTGATGTTTTCAAAGAAATTATAGCTCCTAATGATAAGCTATATGAATATATAGAAGACAAGAAACTTACCTGGATAGATGATTTACCGTTAATCAATACTGGAATTATAAAGATGCTGAGAAAGGTAAAGCAAACTCATGATGAGCATATGTCTTTACCTAGATTGTATAAAGATGTCGATGATAAGAAATTTGCAAAAGATATTTTTAGAAAAACTGCTCTTAATGGAGTAGAATTTGCAAAAGAAATAGAAGGTAGAACTCCTAATTGGGATAAGGATAGAATCGCAGAATTAGACAAAGCAGTGATTAAAATGGCGATTTGTGAGTTCCAGAAATTCCCATCTATACCTGTAAAAGTAACAATTAACGAATATTTAGAGATTGCCAAAGAATATAGTACACCAAAGAGTAGTATCTTTATCAACGGGATATTAGATAAAATATCGAAAGAATATCAAGAAAACGGTAAACTAAATAAAGTTGGCCGAGGGCTTATGTAGTTCAAAAAAAATAGTATTTTTAACCCTCAATTAATTAAAAACCCAAGTAATGAAAAAAGGAATCTTGATTTTAGCTGGTGTTTTTGCTTTGACATTTATGTCTTGTAAAGATAATGCAGCAGAAAAAGTTAAAGAAGAAAATGTAGCAGATGCTGCAGATCGTGATGCAAAGAATACAGATTTCCCTGTAATGAGCTTTGATCAAACTGAACACGATTTTGGAACAATCAATGAAGGTGATGTGGTAGAGCATACATTTACATTTACTAATACTGGTAAAGCACCATTAGTAATTGTTAATGCAAAAGGAAGTTGTGGATGTACAGTTCCTGAGTGGACAAAAGAGCCTGTTGCTCCTGGAGCTACTGGATCTATGTTAGTAAAATTTAATTCTAACGGTAAACCAAACGCTCAAAACAAACAAGTTACTATTACTGCTAATACTGAAGCAGGAAAAGAAATCCTTAAGATTAAGGCAATGGTAACTCCAAAAGCTAAACCAGTAAGCGGAACTCCGGTAAGCGAGTAATATTTATGGAAGGATTTGGAGGACAATTACCTTTTATACTTTTGATATTTGTGGTGATGTATTTTTTTATGATACGTCCGCAAATGCAAAAAGCAAAAAAGGAGAAGAAATTCGCTGCAGAGCTTAAAAAAGGAGATCGCGTTGTAACAAAAAGTGGTCTTCATGGAAAAGTTTTTGACTTCAGTGAAAAAAGTAATGCTGTTATTATTGAAACAGGATCTGGTAAGTTGACATTTGATAAATCTGCTATTTCGTTAGAAATGAGTCAGAAGTTAAATGCACCACCACCTGCTGAAAAAAAGAAGTAATCATCGGCTTATAAAGTAAAAGCGTCATATTTCTAAATATGACGCTTTTTTTATGCATTTGTTTTTCTTTGTGAATTTATTTCTTCGCCGTCAACTCAGCAATTTTAACAATCACTTCTACAGCTTTAATCATGCTTTCTACAGGTACGTATTCATATCTCCCGTGAAAATTATGTCCACCCGCAAAAATATTAGGACAAGGTAGCCCCATATAGCTCAATTGCGATCCATCTGTACCACCACGAATTGGTTTAATAAGTGGAGTAATGCCTAACGCTTTCATTGCTTCTTCTGCAATATTTACAATATGCATTACAGGTTCCACCTTTTCTCTCATATTGTAGTACTGATCACTAATTTCAGTAGTTACAGTATCTTTTCCGTATTGTTTGTTTAGTTCGCTCGTAAGCTTAATCATCACCTCTTTACGAGCTTCAAAATGCTTTTTATCGTGATCTCTGATGATGTATTGCAATGTAGTTTCTTCTACATCTCCAGTCATATTATGTAAGTGAAAAAAGCCTTCGCGATCACTCGTATGTTCCGGAGTTTCTAATCTGGGCAGAGAATTGATAAAATCCTGCGCGATATACATACTATTGATCATTTTTCCTTTTGCATATCCTGGATGTACGATTTTACCTTTTACAGTAACCACAGCGCCAGCAGCATTAAAGTTTTCGTATTCTAATTCTCCAATCTGGCTACCATCCATAGTGTAAGCCCATTCGGCTCCAAACTTTTTGATATCAAATTTATGAGCTCCTCTTCCTATTTCTTCATCAGGAGTAAAACCAATACGGATTTTTCCGTGCTTGATTTCAGGATGTTGAACAAGATATTCCATTGCAGAAATAATCTCAGCAATACCAGCCTTATCATCAGCTCCTAGAAGCGTAGTTCCGTCTGTGGTAATTAACGTTTGTCGTTTGTAAAGCTTTAAATCTTCAAAATAATCAGGAGACAACACAATATTCTCGTCTTTGTTAAGGATAATATCTTTTCCGTCATAGGACTCAATAATTTGCGGGTTCACATTTGCTCCAGTGAAATCTGGGGTTGTGTCAAAATGAGAGATAAAACCAATTGTTGGTACATCGTGATCCACATTAGATGGTAATGTTGCCATGATGTAGGCATTTTTATCAATAGTAACTTCTTCCAGACCGATTGATTTCAATTCTTCTACTAATTTATTTGCCAGATCCCATTGTTTCATAGAACTAGGAGTGGTGTCACTATTCGGATCGCTTTCGGTATCTATAGTTACGTAACTTATGAATCTGTCAATAATGTGTTTTTTTGGAATCATAGCGATGCATTTTTTTAATCTTGAAGATTTCAAAAATACACATTCATACACTTTTATTAGAACCTCCTAAGACTTATTTTTGCACAGCAAAAGAATCTTTCAATGTATAAATCGCTTGTCCGTCCAATTTTATTCAAATATGATCCTGAAGCAGTGCATCACTTTACGTTTAAGATGATCAGGATTGTGTCTAAAATTCCCTTCATCTCATCAATTTTTAGAAGTTTATATCTTGTGAAAAATCCAGTATTAGAGCGAGAGGTTTTTGGGTTAAAATTTAAGAATCCGGTTGGACTTGCAGCAGGATTTGATAAAAATGCGATACTGTATAATGAACTAGGGAATTTTGGTTTTGGTTTTATTGAAATTGGTACAGTAACTCCAAGAGGACAGAAAGGAAATCCTAAGAAAAGATTGTTTAGGCTGAAAGAGGATGGCGCGATTATTAACCGAATGGGGTTTAATAATGAAGGTCTGGAAGCTGCAATCGAACAACTAAAGAAAAACAAAGGAAAACTTATTATTGGTGGTAATATTGGGAAAAATACAGATACTGCTCCAGAGGATTATACTAGAGATTACTTGGAGTGTTTTAAGGCTTTGCATCCGTATGTAGATTATTTTGTTCTCAATGTTAGCTGTCCCAATGTAAGTAGTCACGCTAAGTTAAATGATAAAGATTATTTGTTAGAGTTGATTGGAGCTGTACAAGAAGTAAATAATGCAAGTAATACGCAAAAACCTATTGTGTTAAAAATTGCACCAGATTTGAATAACAGTCAACTTGATGAAATCATAGAATTAGTTAATGAAACCAAACTAGATGGTATTATCGCTAGTAATACTTCCATGTTTAGAGAAGGTTTGAAAGCTTCAAAAGAGCAGTTAGATGCGATAGGTAATGGAGGTTTGAGCGGACAACCTATAAAAAACAGGAGTACATCGGTTATTAAATATTTGTCAGAAAAAAGCAATAAAGCTTTTCCTATTATAGGAGTAGGCGGTATTCATTCTGCAGCTGATGCTATAGAAAAATTAGAAGCAGGAGCAAGCCTTGTACAAATCTATACTGGTTTTATTTATGAAGGACCAAAACTGATTAAGGATATTAATAAAGCTGTAATCAAAAAAGGATTATAAATAAACTATCTCAAAATTATTTTTTGGGTTTCAGTTTTTCCAAGGTTGGTATGAAGTCTTACTAAGTAAATTCCAGAATTAAGATTAGTGAGGTCTAAATTAATGTTGGTATTACTTTCTTTAAAATCATAACGTCTCACTTGCTTTCCTAAAACATTATAGACCTGGATTTCTTCTACAGTAGCAGTTTTTGAAGATGATATTGATATGTTTCCATTACTTGGATTAGGAGAAATGGTAATAGCATCATCTAGATTATCAAAATCTTGTATGCTAAGTCGTTTTTGTGTAAAAACAATAGTTCCAATTTTTTCGGATGAAAAAGGAGTAACTCCTTGTAAACTTGATATTGCTTCCTGAGGCATTGTAGTGGTATTATTTAAGCTATAGCCAGTTCCATTTTCAGTTCCTGCATCATAGGCATAGAGATCCAATGTAACTTCTGGAATCCATTGCCCTCCGTTATCTAATAAGGAAACACTATTTACCGCAATCATCCAATCAGGACTTGGAGCGATCATAGAAGCAAGACTAATTAAAGGGTAATCAGAGTTTACAGTAATATCGCTTATGGTTATAGTTCTACCAGATCCAGTAAAAAACAAACTAGGACCTTCAATAAATTGATCAGCATTATTAGCGTTTATTGCATTCGTAACCTCTGAGTTAAAAGTACCGAAAGCACCGGTTTCTGCAACTTGTTCTATTCCAGCAGTGGCTGAACCACCCATTTCAAGAAAAGTAACATTGCTATTATGTGCAGCACCTACTAATTCAGTAAAATGAGCCCCACCTGGCAATGAACCGTGCGCTTCCCAATTACTGGTAAAAATAATATCGTATGTGGCTGTTGTTTGGCCGAATGTTGCTAATGAAAGAAATAATAGTGTAGTTTTTAGAATAAGCTTTTTCATTTGTGTGGTTGTTGGTTATTTTGATTTGTGTTATATATTTTAAACAGTTGAATAAAGAATAACCCTAATTTTTCAATAATAATTTATTATAAACGTGTTTTAAAATGATATGTATACTTTTGGGCTGTCGGTTGTTTATACAAAACCTTACAAAAAACACAAATGAATTTTGAAATTTTATACACTTTTGTAATTGCTACTTCTGCTTTGGCAATTTCACCGGGACCAGATAATATTTATGTATTAATGCAAAGCATTGTCAACGGAAAAAAGTACGGTCTAGCTACGGTAGCGGGCTTAATGTCTGGTTGTTTGGTGCATACTACCTTGGTTGCTTTTGGAGTATCTGTAATTATTAAGCAAAGCGAATTATTATTTTTTGTCATAAAACTTTTGGGAGCTTTATATTTATTCTTTTTAGCTTATAAAGTGTGGAGAAGCGATGCAGCGATACAATTGACTGGGGATAAGGTTGAGAAAAAAAGTTTGGGACAATTGTTTAGACAAGGATTTATTATGAATGTATTAAATCCTAAAGTATCTATATTCTTTTTAGCATTTTTCCCTGGGTTTTTGTTTAGTAAAGAATTAAGTAGCGTAACGCAGTTCTATATATTAGGGTTTTTATTTATACTGGTTTCATTTTTTGTTTTTGGTTTAATAGCGGTGATGGCCGGATATATTTCTGATTATGTAAAAGAGAATTCTAAAGTAGGAGTACTTCTAAAATGGTTACAGATCATAGTCTTTATCGGAATCGGAACTTTTATCCTCTTTTCTGAAAAATAAAGTTATAAAAAAGGTTGTCTGTTTTTAAGACAACCTTCCGTTTTGGTATTATAGATAAGAGAAACTACCTTGATTATCGCCTGAACATGACGCTCGATAACCATTTATAGTACAATTTCCAAATCTATTCACACAAGCAAGAGATATTCCGTTGCCATTTGGAGTATATGTTGTTCCAGTCCCATAACATATTGAATCTTGTGAATTTCTTCCACCATTAATCGATTTTAATCTGTCTTTCTTTAACTTTTGTACTCCTTCTAATTTTAAAATGCTTTTTAACATAAGTTTGTTTTTTAATTATTAATACTAATTTATTGATCCCAATAGTGAATCTTTACATGTACGTTCCTCGAAAAACAAAATGTTACTATTAAAAAAACTTTTTTTTAAAAAGTAGTTGAGTCATGGTCATTTTTGTCTTGAAGTTTTTTATCCTCTTTTCTGAAAAATAATCATATTTTTATACTCTTATTTGAATTTCTTTTAGATCTACGTGTGTAAATGGCGGAAAAAGTAAAAATTATTGAATGTCCGAGAGATGCTATGCAAGGCATTAAGGATTTTATTCCTAGCGAAAAAAAAGTTCAGTATATCCAATCGCTTTTGCGTTGTGGATTTGATACGATAGATTTCGGTAGCTTCGTATCTCCCAAAGCTATCCCGCAAATGGTGGATACTGCCGAAGTTTTATCTAAATTAGATTTGTCGACGACAGAAAGTAAATTATTGGCGATTATTGCCAATGTTCGTGGAGCGAATGATGCAGTGAAACATAAAGAAATTGATTATTTAGGATATCCTTTCTCGATTTCTGAGAATTTTCAGATGCGGAATACGCATAAGACAATTGCAGAATCTGTAGAAACATTACAAGAAATTCTCAATATTGCTGATAGATCAAATAAAGAAGTGGTAGCATATCTCTCCAT
Organism: uncultured Aquimarina sp.; assembly: GCF_947495315.1. Taxonomy (GTDB): domain Bacteria; phylum Bacteroidota; class Bacteroidia; order Flavobacteriales; family Flavobacteriaceae; genus Aquimarina. The sequence continues at coordinate 102,430 of NZ_CANLYD010000001.1, forward strand.
GGGTTTTGGTAACCCTTATGGAGATCCTTGGAATGTAGAGATTGTAGGCGATTGGACGGAGAAGTTAAGTAATATGGGAGTGAAGATTTTATCGCTTTCTGATACTGTTGGAACATCTAATCCTGAGATTATAGAATACTTATATGCCAACCTGATCCCAAAATATCCCAAAATAGAATTCGGAGCACACTTGCATACAACTCCTACAAGCTGGCATGAAAAAGTGGATGCTGCTTATAAAGCAGGTTGTAGAAGATTTGATGGAGCGATACAAGGATTTGGTGGATGTCCAATGGCAAAGGACGAGCTGACCGGTAATATGCCAACTGAGCGTATGCTCTCTTATTTTACAGCTGCAAAAGCAGATACCAATATCAAAATGATGAGCTTTGAATCTGCTCATAATGAAGCTACCAAAATATTTACTAAGTATCACTAATAGATAAATTAGTAAAACAAAACCAACTCCTGAAATAAAGGAGATATTAGAAAGTAACTGTTACGACTGTCATAGCAATCAAACAGTATGTCCTTGGTATGCTAAGGTAGTACCTGTTTCTTATTGGTTAGCTCATCATGTAGAGGAAGGGAAGGAATATTTTAATATGTCGGATTGGGAACAGTATTCAGATAAAAAGAAAGATCATAAGTTAGAAGAGTTAATCAAAGAAGTGGAGGAAGGAGAAATGTCACTTTCTTCCTATACATGGATTCATGGAAATTTGGAGATAGAAGAGATGGAGCTGCTGATCAATTGAACAAAAGAACTTAGAAAAAAAATATACTTCTGAGTAAATACTTGTGGCAAATGATTCTATATGTTTTTTAATCTGTTGTAAATGTGGTTTTTAGAAGTGTTTTTCTGGAAAAGTGATCATTCCATTCTAAGGCTACCCAATTGTTAAATTTAATGTTTATTTAGATTTAGTATAAATAAAGTTTGTAAAATATGTTTTGATACATATATTTGCATTCGAAATAAGGAACTATTTATATTAAGTCTAAATAAAACAAAGCAATGAAGGTAAAAAGTCTAATCAATGTTATATGCATATCAGGAACTATTATTTTAGGTTCATGTTCTTCAGATGATGATGCACCAGTTGTGCAGGTAGAAGCTCCTGCTGCATATGAATTTCAACGTAATGGAGAAAGTACAGTAAGTTTTAGCGGTCAAACTACCAGAATAGTGATGGCAGAAGTTATTATTAGTGAATTTACTGATAATACAAGTACAGAAGCAATTATAGATGCAATGTTCGATCATCAAGAAAATGCCGATGATTTTGAAGATGCCGATTTAAATTCTTCTGATAAAAGTGTAAGAAGCAAAACTGCTGCAAGTGCTGATTATTTTTCTGCTAATGTTACAGATGCAGCGGCCATCAAAGCAGATTTTGATACTTGGATTAAAGGACAGGTTGATGAGGTTTTTCCTAACTGGGCTATAACTGCAACAGCAGGTAATCCGGGAGTTCTTCAAGAAGCTGGTGGAGGATCTAATAGATACTTAAATGCTAATGGATTAGAGTATAATCAAGCTTTTGCAAAAAGTTTGATAGGCGCTTTGATGACTGATCAGGCTCTTAACAATTATCTGGGAACTGCCGTTCTGGATGAAGCCGATAATGTGGTAAATAATGATAGCGAAGTTGTGGCTGAAGGGAAACCTTATACTACTATGGAGCACAAATGGGATGAAGCTTATGGATATTTATATGGAGCTTCTGTGAATCCAGCAAATCCTAATACGACGATTGGTGCTGATGATAGTTTTCTGAATAAATATATTGGTAGAGTTGAAGGTGATACGGATTTTGAAGGTATTGCAGATGATATTTACGATGCGTTTAAATTGGGTAGAGCGGCTATTGTAGCTAAAAATTACACAGTACGTGACCAGCAAGCGGCTATTATTAGAGAAAAGATTTCTGAAATCATTGCAATAAGAGCGGTGTATTATTTACAACAGGGTAAAGCTGCTCTAGAAGCTTCTACTATCGATTATGCAAGTGCTTTTCACGATTTATCAGAAGGGTATGGATTTATCTATAGTTTACAGTTTACAAGAAGATCAGATAGTAATGCTCCATATTTCACTAGAGCAGAAGTGCAAACATTTATCGATCAGTTAATGGGAGGTACCAATGGTTTATGGGATGTAACACCTGCAACATTGCAATCAATTTCTGAAACTATTGCATCCAAGTTTGATTTTACAGTAGCACAAGCTGGAAGTTAAAAATTAAACAAAGTATAAAATGATAAAAAAAAGAGAGAGGAAATTATACCAATTTCACCTCTTTTTTTACATTTGCAGAACTTTATTAAGAATAAATAAAAATAAGATGAAGAAGTTTGGGTTTTTAACAGTGGTTATTTTGGTTCTTGTTGTGGCTGCGTGTTCATCGAGTGATGATGGAACAGGAACAACTGATAATTTTGATAGAAAAGCGATGCTTGAAAATATTGCTGATAATATTGTTATTCCAGCATATCAAGATTTTTCGACAGATATGACGGCTTTAAAAACAGCTGTTTCTGATTTTGTAAATGCGACTGATGAAACTAATTTGATTTCTTTAAGACAGGCTTGGTCAACAGCATTTATCTCTTGGCAATCTGTTAGTATGTTTGAGATAGGTAAAGCGGAAGAGATATCCTTTAGGAATTTTATGAATGTTTACCCAGTCAATGCTACAAATGTAGAAGCTAATATTTCTTCAGGGACTTACGACCTTACTTCAATTTCTCAGCAAGATGAACAGGGTTTTGGAGCATTAGATTACCTAATTAATGGTTTATCTGATTCTGATGCTACTATTGTTGGTTTTTACACAGATGCTACCAATGGTGATGACTATGAAACCTATCTGACAGATCTTGTTACCAGAATGGATGATATAACATCACAGGTGTTGAATGATTGGACAGGAGCCTATAGAGACTCTTTTGTAAATAACAGTGGTTCTTCGGCAACGAGTTCATTAGATAAATTAGTAAATGATTTTATCTTTCATTATGAAAAACATTTACGAGCGGGTAAGATAGGTATTCCTGCAGGTGTTTTTTCTGGAAATGTTTTAGACGATAAAGTGGAGGCGTTCTATAAAGGTGATTTATCAAAAAGACTTTTTAATGCGAATCTTGATGCTTTACAGGATTTCTTTAATGGAAAGCATTTCAGAAGTAATACTACTGGTGAAAGTTTAAAGACATACCTTGATTTTCTCAATACTATCAAAGATGGGGAGGATTTAAGTGCTTTAATTAATAATCAGTTTAATTTGGCAAGAGCCACAGCAGGTAACTTAAGTGATGATTTTTCTGCACAGGTTCGGACTAACAATAATCTAATGCTCAATACTTATGATGAACTTCAAAAAAATGTGGTTTTTCTAAAAGTAGATATGCTTCAGGCTATATCGGTAAATGTTGATTTTGTCGATGCTGATGGAGATTAAATTTATTTTTAGTATTGTATGAGTTATCATTTAAACGAATATTTTAAAAAGAATACGGAGGCTGCACCACTTGCAGTCTTTCGTATTTTTTTTGGTTTGATGATGTTGATTAGTATTATTCGTTTTTGGAGTTATGGGTGGATAGACAAATTATATATCAAACCTACTTTCTTCTTCTCATATTATGCTTTTGATTTTATTAAACCTATCGGTGTTTACACCTATTTAATTTTTGTTTTATGTGGTGTTTCTTCAGTATTTGTAGCGATTGGATATAAATACAGAATAGCCATTATAACATTTTTTCTAAGCTTTACCTACATAGAATTAATGGATAAAACCACGTATCTCAATCATTATTATTTTATTAGTATCCTGAGTTTTTTACTTATTTTTTTACCGGCTAATGCCTATTATTCATTGGATGCTAAGATAAAGAGAGCATCTTTTCAGAAAGTACCAATCTGGACAATTGATGCGATAAAATTATTATTAGGAATTGTTTATTTCTATGCAGGTTTGGCAAAGCTAAATTCTGATTGGTTGCTAAAAGCAATGCCACTAAAAATTTGGTTGCCTTCTAAATATGATATACCATTAATAGGAGATCTGATGCAACAAGAATGGGTGCATTATGCTTTTAGTTATACAGGTGCTATTTATGACTTAACGATTCCATTTTTACTTTTATATAGAAAGACTAGGGTTTTTGGTTTTGTAATGGTAGTTGTGTTCCATGTTTTAACAAGAGTGCTTTTTCCGATAGGTATGTTCCCTTATATCATGATTGTAGGAGCATTAATATTTTTCGATAGTAGTGTTCATCATAAAATACTACAATTCATTTCTAAAATATGTGGCATAAATAAAACAAATTTTGATACAAATAGAGTGTTGGTTTTCCTGCAAATTAAAACCAAAATTATGACATCAGTATTAGGATTGTTTTTTGTGATTCAATTATTTTTGCCGTTTCGATATATGCTATATCCTGGGGAGTTATTTTGGACAGAAGAAGGGTATCGTTTTTCTTGGCGAGTGATGTTAATGGAAAAAGCTGGATATGCCAATTTTAAGATTGTAGATGAGAAAACAGGAAAGAGATTTTATGTGGATAATGATGATTTTCTAACTCCTTTTCAACAAAAACAGATGGCTACACAGCCTGATTTTATATTGGAGTATGCGCATTATCTTAAAACACATTTCGAAAATCAAGGGCATCAGAATATACAGGTATTTGTGGAAAGTCATGTAGCGCTTAACGGAAGATTAAGCAGTCAATATATAGATTCTAATGTGGATCTGGGAAAACAAAAAGAATCATTTAAACATAAAACGTGGATTATTCCATTTAAGGATGAAATTAAGGGATTGTAATGTAGTTATCTTTTTTTTATTAATAACTACAATCGTTTCAGCGCAGTATACGATAAAAGGAGTTGTAAGAAATCAAAATAGTCAACCTGTTCAAGGTGCGGAGGTTTATAATAGAACTACTGGACAACAAACAATAACAAAAGGAGATGGAAGTTTTGAGTTTGCTGAGTTAGTAGAAGGATCATATTTTCTTACAGTTTTTAGTTTTGATTATGAGATTTTAGAACAAGAGGTTACTATTAGTAAGGATACTGAGATTAAGCTGGTTTTGAACCTTTTGGGAGAAGAGTTGTCGGAAGTAATTGTGACTCAGCGAAGAGAAAAGGTGTTTGGACTTAAACAATTAAAACCAGTAGAAGGAACAGCGATATATGCAGGAAAGAAAAGTGAAGTAGTATTGTTGAGTAATGTTCAAGGTAATTTGGCTTCTAATAATGCCAGACAAATTTATGCGCAAGTTGCCGGTTTAAATATTTATGAGAATAGTAGTGGAGGATTACAGCTTAACATTGGGGGGAGAGGATTGGATCCGAATCGTACGGCAAATTTTAATACTCGTCAGAATGGTTATGATATTAGCGCTGATGTGTTAGGATATCCAGAAAGTTATTATACGCCACCAGCAGAAGCGATTGAAGAAATACAGGTAGTTCGTGGAGCAGCTTCTTTACAATATGGGACACAATTCGGTGGGTTGTTAAACTTTAAAATGAAGAGGCCAAATCCAAATAAAAAAATAGAATTGGTTTCTCGTCAAACATTAGGTTCTTATAATCTTTTTACCAGTTTCAATAGTTTAGGAGGTACCATTGGTAAGTTTAGTTATTATACCTTTTTTAATTATAAAAAAGGGGATGGATTTAGAGCTAATTCCGAGTTTGATTCTAAGAATGCCTATTTCCATTTAGGATATCAGTTGTCTGATAAAACAAAGTTGATCGGAGAATTTACATATTTAGATTATTTGGCAAAACAACCAGGAGGTTTAACAGATACCCAATTTAATATAGATCCTGCATTTAGTAACAGAACTAGAAATTGGTTTGATGTAAATTGGAAATTATTTTCCTTGAAACTAGAACATGAATTTTCTGACAAGACTGATTTTAGTCTTAATTTATTTGGATTAGATGCTTCGAGATCAGCGGTTGGTTTTAGAGGGATTCCGGGTAGTCTAAATACTAATCCTATTACAGATGTAGATGAAGTTGATGGATCTGGTAATTTTGTAAACTCAAGGGATCTTATTGTTGATAATTTTAGAAATTGGGGTGCAGAAGCAAGGCTACTTACTAGATATCAATTATGGGATGAGGAGTCAGTTTTTCTTATTGGTTCGAAATATTATAAAGCTTCTAATGATTCAAGGCAAGGGTCGGGAGGTATTGGATCAGGACCAAATTTTAATTTTCAAGATGAAGCTTTTCCTGATTATCCAAATCAATCTTCTTTTGATTTTCCTAATGTTAACCTAGCTGTTTTTGGAGAGAACATATTTAAATTATCTGATAAATTTTCGGTTACTCCTGGATTTAGATTTGAATATATTAAGACAGAAAGTCAAGGAACGTTTAATAATGTAATATTTGATAATGCGGGCAACCCTATTGCTAATAGTATAGAGACAGATAATAGAGAATTGGATCGATCTTTTTTCCTTTTCGGAATAGGGTCGAGTTATAAAATTAGTAACTCTTTAGAAGCGTATGCGAATGTCTCACAGAATTATAGATCGATCACTTTTAGTGATATTAGAGTTGTTAGTCCAACATTTAGAGTTGACCCAGATATAGGAGATGAAGAGGGATTTACTGCTGATATCGGAATACGAGGTAGGTTAAACAATATGTTATCTTATGATATCAGTGTTTTTGGATTAGTGTATGATGATAGAATTGGTATTGTATTTAATGATAGGGCCGAGCGAGTAAGAGGAAATATTGGAGATGCATTTATATATGGAGTCGAGAGTTTTGTGGATTGGAATGTTTGGAATACTTTCTCAGAGGGTAATGAAAACTATAGATTAAACTTGTTCGCTAATACTTCCTTTACTACTTCAGAGTATACGTCATCTGATCTTTCTGGAGTTGAAGGAAATAAAGTAGAGTTTATACCAGAGGTTAATTTGAAAGCAGGGCTGAAATTTGGTTATAAGAACTTCCTAGCAAACATACAATATACATATCTTGCTGAGCAATTTACGGATGTTTCTAATGCTGCTGTGGCATTAGATGGAGATAACAGAAATGGTATTATAGGAGAAATACCGTCTTATTCAATTTTAGATCTATCACTATCCTATACCTATAAAAAGTTCAAACTAGAAACTGGAATAAATAATCTTTTGGATGAAAGTTATTTTACACAAAGAGCAACAGGATATCCTGGGCCAGGAATTATTCCTTCTGATCCTTTAACTTGGTATGCTACTTTGCAATTTAAGTGGTAGTTTATATAAGATTTAACTTTTGTTTACTTATATAATTAACTTTTGTTCAATCTCTGGTTTTGGTTTTAATCTATAAATTTGTTCAAAACACACGTTATGAAAGAGTTTGAGGGTTATGATAATATGATGGCAGAGTACTATAATGCTAGTTCAGCACTTGTTTTGCCACTTTCTTCTTGGGAGTTTTATGGAGAACATAACTGGTTTTTTAATAGTTTTAAGAAAGACCTTGATTCCTTGAGCAAAATCACCAAAAAGTGGGATTTTGATAATATTTATCATAACGAGTTGGTAAATAAGCAATCAGTAATAGTTGTAACTAATCCCAATCTTGAAATAGTATATGCTACCCATAACATAGAGAAAATGAGTGGATATACTTCTGAAGAAGTAATAGGTAACTCCCCTAAAATGTTTCAAGGTAAACAAACCGATCCTAAAATATCTAAGGTTATAAGAACTGCAATAGATAAGGAAGAGCCATTTGAAGTTTCTATTGTTAATTATAAAAAAGATAAATCTCCATATTTATGTCATATCAAGGGCTTTCCGGTACGTGATAAACGCGGTAGACTTGTTAATTACATAGCTTTTGAACAGGCTGCGTAGTTCTTTTTCAATTTTTTTTTTAAAACAAGCACTTTTTATAACTAGTGCTATTCTAATTTTAGTCAAAATTTATTATTGATGAAATTATTTTCCTTGTTATCTATTCAGTTAATAGTTTTGAGTTAATAATTTACCTTTTTCTGTACTTCTATTAGATAAAGAAGTATTGAGAATAGAATTTCAAATTTTTAAAAAACTATTCTCAATATATCTTTCCTAAGTTTCCTTTTAGGAATTTTCAAAATGTATACCTTGTTATTTTTAGCCCACTTTTACAGCTTATTTTCATTCTAATCTATTCGATTAGTTGCTAGCTCTTTTAGGATATTGAGGTCTTTTACGCTCTTTTGGCGGATTGTTTTTTAGTTCTTTTAAGGCTATTTCTATGGCTTTTTCTAATTGAGGGTCCTTTCCTTTAATTACTTCAGAGGGTAATTGTTCTACTTCTATATCTGGTGCTACACCAACATTTTCTACTATGAAACCATCTTCTGTCCAAATTGCAACATTTGGAGCTGTAACACTGGCGCCGTCAATAAATTCTGGAAACCCTAAAACTCCAACTAAACCACCCCATGTTCGTTTACCTACCATTTGTCCTACTTTAAATTTTCTAAACATCCATGGTAGCATATCTCCACCAGATCCAGCAGTTTCGTCAATGATCATTACTTTAGGTCCCTGAATAGACGCACTTGGTGTTTTTAAATCTTTTCCATATCTGAAATTCCAATGAGATTGATAAGGATTTAATAATAAGTTGATGTAATAATCTGCTATTTGACCACCTCCATTAAAACGCTCATCAATAATAATGGCTTTTTTATTAGCTTGAGGAAAGAAATATCTTTTAAAATATTCATGACCCGCACCGGCAGTATTTGGAACATATACATAAGCAACTTCTCCGTTGGTAGCTTCGTGTACTTTTTTAAGGTTTCCTTCAACCCAATCACGATTACGTAATCGATATTCGCTTGATATGGGTGTCACTTTTACAACTCTAGAATCTTTATAGGTGTTATTAGCACCTACAGTAATTTCGATAATTTTGTTAGCAGTATTCTCGAAAACACTAAAAAGGTTCATAGTGGCTTTTAAGTCTACTCCGTTTACGGCCAATAGGTAATCTCCTTTATTGACTAATACTCCAGGTTCTGTTAGTGGGGATCTTAAATCAGGATTCCAATTTAAGCCACCATAGATTTTCTTAAATCGATATCTGTTGTTTGTTATTTCATAATCAGCACCAAGAAGACCTCCAGGAATTCTTTCGGGAGTATTCAATTTTTCTCCACCTCCTTGTAATCTATGATGCCCTACAGATAATTCACTACACATCCATTGTATCACTCTATTAAGATCATTCCTACAAGAAAGATGAGGTAAAAACTGTCGGTATTTCTTTTTCATTCCTTTCCAATCGGAGCCATGCATTCCAGGATCATAAAAATAATCACGATTGATTCGCCATGCTTCTTCGAAAATATTTTCCCATTCATTTATTGGGCTCATTTTTACTTTTATTTCGCTAACTTTTAAGGTTCCTTTTCCGTCTTTTGGCTTTTTAGCTATTTCTGTTATTATCCATTTATTATTTTTTTGATAGAGCATTTTTTTGCCATTAGAGGAAATAGCATAATTATCCAATTCCATTACTTTAGTGTCTTTACGTTCCTTTAGATCGTATTCGTGTAGAGAAGAAGGAATTGAACGATCTAGAGGGTTCGATGAAATGTATAAGATCTTATTAGCTTGCCCCGAATTTAATTCACTATAGTTACCTGCTTTTATAGGTATATCAATGATTCTATTTTGTATTCCGTCAATATCAATTTGCAGCAATTTCTTGGAATCTTCATCTTCTGAATCTTTATCTTTTTCTTTAACTTCTTCTTCTTCATCGCTTTCTTTTGCAAAAGGAGAAATGATATCTTTTCTAAGTGTAGCTAGATAAATAGAATTGCTAGATGTCATATCTTGATTAGACTGATCAAACCAGTTAACAACCGGTCCAGCATCGGTAGAAGCAAAGAAGTAAATATAATCGCCACTAGGATCAAAAATAGGATTGGTAGCATTACTTAATCCGTCACTAATAGGATGTGATTTGGATTCTTCTATGTGATGTAAAAATACTTGTTCGTAGTTAGAATCTATGATTTTCGAATAAACAATCCATTTAGAATCCTTAGACCAATCTCCAAAAATATTTCTGAAAGCTCCTGGAACATAATATTCATCATTGGCAATTTTAGAAACCTTTTTAGAAGCAATATCTAAAATATATAAATTTCTACCATTATCCGAAAAGCTTATTTTTTTGCTATCTGGAGACCAATTTGTATAAGCATAAAAACCAGTACCAGGAATTTTAAATCTTTGAGGATCTCCTTTACCATCTTGGGATTTAATATATAATTCATATTCTCCTGAATCATCAGAGAAGTAAGCAATACTTTTTCCATCAGGAGACCAAGCCGGATATTTTTCATGACTTCCAGGGCTTTGTGTTAGATTTCTAGGATCTCCTTTGCTTTCTGGAACGGTTATAATTTCTCCTCGATAATCAAAAACAGCTCTTTTTCCCGAGGGAGATATATTAGCGGAGCGTATATATTCGGAGCCACTTACATACCTGTCACGTAACTCTAAAAGATCTGTAGCTATCCCTATGGTTAGTTTGGTGCTTTTTTTTGTGCTGATATCATAGGTGTGGAGGTAACCAGCTTGTTCAAAAATTATTTTATTAGTTCCTAAATCTGCATTAGTAATTGGAAATTTATCAAATTGAGTAAGTTGTTCTATTGTTTTCGAGCTTATCTGATAAGAAAATAAATTAAATTCTCCATTTCGGTCACTCAAAAAGAATATAGTGTCATCTTTCCACATGGGTTGTACATCATTACTTCCATCTTTAGGTTGCGGAATTTTTATAATAGATTTATCTGCAAAAGAAAACAGCCATATATTTGCTGTTGTACCACCTCTATAGTTTTTCCACTGATGAAAACGTTCTCTTATTGGAGTGTAAGCCATATGCTTTCCGTCTGGTGAATAAGTAGCATGCCATGCATTTGGTATTTCTAATTCGGTTGGGAAACCACCATTGATAGAAACTTGATAAAGCTTTGAATATCGGTTGGTATGAATTGCTCTTTGAGAGTTGAAAAGTACCGAGTTGCCATCAGGAGAGAATCCCAATGTAGTGTCTCTCATTGGGTGCCAGGTGAGTCTTTTAGGAATTCCTCCTTCTACCGGAATGATAAAAACATCAACATTTCCGTCGTATTCTGCACTAAAAGCAATAAGCTTACCATCGGGAGAAAAAACAGGGTTAGATTCTATCCCCTCATCTATAGTAAGCCTACGAGGTTGAGTTCCATCTGATTTAGCCACCCAAAGATCTTCCGCATAAACAAAAGCAATATTTGATTGGCTGATCGCTGGTGTATGTAACATTCGGGTGTCATTAGGATCTGTAGCATAAGATTTGATAGAATACAAAACTGTTAAAAGCAGTATTCTATAAAGAGTCGAGTTTAAATTTTTCATGACTTTTTTGATTGATGAAGATTTGTGTTTTTTATTTAATGAACTAAATTAAGTGTTTATGAATTGGATTTTGTTAATCATATTTTAAAGTAATATAGTTTTAGAAATTTTAAGACAAATAAATGAGTGTGTGAATATCAATATTGAAGCCTATATACCTTGCTGTTTAGCTTTCATGATCTTAAATTTTTAATTGATTATAAATTCCGAATACTATTGTTTGTTGGTTTGTTAATCTGTTGTTAAACATATTTAGCTGTTGTAACAACGCTGGATTTCTATTCGTCTTATAAGTATAAATCAATAAAAAACGAATAGAATGAAAACATTAAATGTTATGCTGTTAGCAGCGGTATTTGCAATAAGTAGTATTGCAAGTGCAAGTACGAAATCGACAGAACCAGAAACTAGTTTTACAGAAGAGGTAAAAGAATTATTGAAAAAACCTTCATTTAAAATTGATAATGAAATTAAAGCCAAGGTAGTTTTTACCCTTAATGCAGAAGGTGAAATTGTCGTGCTCTCGGTTGATTCTGAAAGTGAAATAGTAAAAAGTTTTATCAAGAACAGATTGAACTATCAGAAAATTGAAACAAAATTAGAAACAGGAATCAAATTTTATACAATACCAGTTCGGGTAGTTGCCTCGTAAAATATAGTTTTAATAAAAGAAAATCCTGGACTCATCATCTGGGATTTTTGTTTGATTTGTCTTATTGAATGTTATTGTTTCTCAAAATTGGTTTTACATTATTTCCCTTTGATATAATTTATGCTAACAGTTGCCAAATCAGAATCAGGAAATTTAGAAAAATAATTTGGGTTACTTTCTAATCCTACTTCTCTAATAATCTTAAGAAAAGAATCTATTTCTAAAATATACTGGTCAGAAAATCCGTGAGTTGCATCATAAGCGGTGGCAGCAGTACTACCTATATTTTTAGCAGCTGTGTCAGGCGGAATGGTATGTAGTTCTATAACAATTAATCCGAATTTTGAGATATGCGGAGCCCATTTTTTAAAATGATCTTTCAGATTGCGTTCTACATCATCATTATGTAATAATTTTCCTCTAAAAGCGAATGCTCCCGTAGAGTTGCTAGGTGCGTCTAGTATTGCTATGGGGTCGCTCCAGATTCTGTTATGGTCTAGAAAAGTTCTTACCGATAAAAGATCTCTTAGTTCGATTTTATAGTTTTCTTTTAAATCTTTTTTCAAGAGATCGGGATCGCTAATGTCACCCCAGATTACTTTGGCCCATATATCTGCCTGAATCAAGTTAGCTCTGGTAACTTTAAGAGCCGCTTTATTATAATCTGCACCAACTAAAAATAAAGGATGATCATCCAGGTGTTTTCCTCTTAATGTTTTAGATGCTATAATCTCAAAAAGATGGATCAAAAAAGCACCATTACCACATCCCATGTCTAATATTCCTTTAGGTTGTTCATCTAATGGTTTATTGAATAAACTGATGATGATTTCGTCAATTTTTTTGAAATAAGTAGTGTGGGCGCCACCACTTCCCCAAACATTCATTTCGCGATCTACATGAATTTCATCGGTATGATGAGTAGGATTCCATAAAACTTCCGGATTACCAAATAATAAAGCATCCATCTGCCTAAACATAGGAATGTAGGAGACTGTCACCCCATATGCGGTTGCTCTTTTAGCAAAAAATAGTCCTTTATTAGTGAATGTATAATTTTCTTTGTTTTTAAGAAACCACCCTAAATAACTTAAGAAGGTGAGGATGGTGTCGAAACTTTCTGGAAAACGATGATATTCGTCTGCGCTAAAAGATGCTTCCATAAAATATTTATGGAACATTCCACCCATTCCAAGACGTACTACCGTTGGTCCCACCAGAATACCTTCAATATGTTTAAGGATTTGATGTTGAATAGTATTTGTCAATTGATCTTCAGGAGCAGGTAACTCTAATCTATTCTGATAGGGTTTAAATAGTTTTTCTAACTTTTTAAACGGTTCTAATTCGAATTTCCTCCTATGGAATTTACCAGAATATTCAAGAAGATTAACAACACCTTCATACAAATGAAAATGATCAAAAGCTATTCCTGTATATTGATTTATGGAAACAATAGGTATGTTTTTTTTAATTTTATAGTCTAGCCATCCTTGTGATGACAACATTCGTAGTCCTACATTCAGATATCCTTCATTTCCTCTAAATTCTTTCGCAATTTCTGATACAGTTATAGTTTTATGTAGGATTATATAATCAGTAACTTTCTTTTTGAATAAAGAATAAGCTACCGGCGCTACAGCAATTCCGTCTAAATGCCTAAATAGTTCTTCTCGGAATATTTGTTTTTCCTGTTTTGTGAGCATGAATACTTAATTGGTTGTTAGTTGAGATACTACTTGAAAGCCTCATCCAAATTAAGCATTTATTTTTGAAGATGATATGCTATACTTGCTTATTTCCTGATGGTTTATCTTTTTTCGCAGGCATGGGGCCTCTAAGGTGGATCACAAGTCCATTTAAGAAATTACGTAGGATTTGATCACCACATTCCATGTATTTGGGATGATTTTCGTTTCTGAAAATAGCTCCAAGTTCACTTTTGGTGACCTTAAAATCTACTAACGAGCAGATTTTTACAATATCGTCATCACGTAATTTGTGCGCTACTCGTAATTTCTTAAAAATATCGTTGTTAGTTAATCCCATAAGGCAAAGGTACTTTTTTAAATGAGTACAAAGAAAAAAATATCGATTATGTTCCGTAAGAAATATGTTTATAAGATATTTGCATACCTAAAATTTCATAATGTATAGTAAGGAAGAGAAATTGAGTTTGTTGTCAGAAATGATAGAATTCGCAAAGGCTGATAAGAAAATAAAAGATGAGGAGTATAATTTTATTTTAGCAGTAGCTTCTCAGCTTGAAATAACAGAAGAAGAGATTGGTCATTTAGTGCGTAACAATGCAGAGAAGAAAAATCTTCAGCCAGAATCACAAAGAATATTACAATTTCACAGATTAATTTTGTTGATGAATGTAGACCAGGAAACTACTCAAACAGAAATTCATAAGATTAGAGAAATGGGATTGCATATGGGGTTACGACCGGAGGCTATAGATACTGTCTTAAAGGAAATGCATAATTATCCCAATAAGGTAATTCCGCCAAAAGAATTGATTACAATCTTTACTAGGTTTTATAACTAATCTTATAAGTATTCAGGATATTATAAATATTAAACCCTCAAGATCCACTTGAGGGTTTAATATTTTATGCGCTTTTGTCATTAAAAAAACACAATAAATGTCAAAATGACATCTTTTAGTTGTGTCAAAGTGACAAAATGTCTTAAAAATAGCAATGGAATTCTAATTGCTATATACTCATTGAATTTAAAATATAGAATAACTTAAAAAATATAATACAATGAGTTTAGTAAAAAGAACAGACAGATTACCATTTATTCTTGATGATATTCTTAATACCGATTGGTTTGGTGGAACTAGTAATGGGCAAAAAATTGGTTTTAATACACCTGCAGTGAATGTAAAAGAATCCGATATTGATTTTGTAATCGAACTTGCTGCGCCAGGATTGGTAAAAGAAGATTTTGATATAGAATTAGATAATGATGTATTAACAATTTCTTCTGAAGTTAAAAAAGAAACTACTGAAGAAAAAGATAATTACACTAGAAAAGAATTTGGTTACAGTGCGTTTAAGCGTTCATTTACCTTACCGGATACTGTAAATATTGTTGATATTTTAGCTTCTTATGATAACGGAATTTTATCGGTAAAACTTCCTAAAAAAGAAGAAGCTAAGGTTCAACCTAAGAGATTGATAGAAATTTCATAAGTTGATTTTTAGTTAGTTAATGTTGCGAAAACGCCTTCCAGAAATGGAGGGCGTTTTTATGTTTTGAAGAATGTTACTCGGATGTAGTTTCTCTTTAGTTTTCTGTAAATTATTGTAATATGGAATTTTTTTTGTATCATTGTGATATCAAAATGATATTATTATGCAAAATGAAAAAAATTTGAAATCAAGTAATGGTTATGTAATGTTGCTTGTATTACTATTAACAATAGTCGGAACGATTCTAGGTGTAGTAATTACCAAGAATTTATTGTTTTTAATTTTTATAGTAGTAATAATCCTAATTATTAAAGGCTTTTTTACAGTGAATCCTAATAGTTCTAAAGTGATGGTTCTTTTTGGAGCATATAAAGGAACTGTAAAGGAAAATGGATTCTTTTGGGCTAATCCATTTTATACAAAACAAAGAATTTCATTAAGGGCTAGAAACTTTTATAGTGAGCGAGTAAAAGTGAATGATAAAATTGGTAATCCGATTTTGATTAATGTAATTTTGGTATGGAAAGTAAGTGATACTTATAAAGCGGCTTTCGATGTGGATCATTATGAAGATTTTGTGAGAGTGCAAACAGATGCCGCAGTTAGAAAATTGGCAGGTTCTTATCCATATGATAACTTTGCTGAAGGTGAAGTTGAAGTAACACTGTTATCCGGTATGGATGAAGTGAATGAAGCTTTGGAAAATGAAATTACCGAGCGATTATTGATAGCCGGAATAGAGGTAATGGAAGCAAGAATAGGATATTTGGCCTACGCCCCGGAAATAGCAAGTTCCATGTTAAAGAGACAGCAAGCCGTGGCTATAGTCGCTGCTCGTAAAAAGATAGTAGAAGGAGCTGTTGGGATGGTAGAGGATGCGTTAATTCAGTTATCTGAAGATAAAATTATTGATTTTGATGATGATAAGAAAGCATCTATGGTAAGCAATTTAATGGTAGTATTGTGCGGTGATAAGGAGGCGACTCCCGTTATTAATACAGGAACATTACATTCATAATTTATGAGTAAGAAAAAATCATTTGTCCTTAGAATATCCCCAGAAACTTTTGAGTTAATCGAAAAATGGGCAGATGATGAGTTTCGTAGCGTTAATGGACAATTAGAATGGATGATTCATAAAAGTCTTAAAGATGCTAAACGTTTAAAATCAAAAAATAGAGATGATGATGCTTCAGATGAAAAATAATTATAACTTATTTCCGTAATAACAATCTGTAGAAAGCGCTTTAGAATAACTGGTTTTAGAATCTAAATCCATAATAAGATACGTCTCTTTTTTTAGTTTTATCTCTATTCTATTTTGTTTCCAATAGACTTTTATATCTTTAGATCTAAGATTTTTAATATAACTATATTTGTTTGCGAAATTGGTAGTTAGAGGAGGTGCGTTCCCATTTTTAGTAGCTTCTTTTGGGCTAATTGTAATAGATTCCGGATCTACGACAGAACAAAGAAAACCATCAAAATCAATTCCTTGTTTATCAGGATTCAATACATATACCCATACAGAGTATTCATCTTCTTCAATCATTAAGGTTCTACCAGATATAGGATCTGTAGAGGTGATGAAAATACCATCTACGGAGCTTTCTGACCTTGTTTTTGGAGCGCCTATGGCAAATACACTAGTAAATATTGATAATAAAATTAGTTTCATTTAGGGCATACTTTATATTATTCATAATTGTAGCAAGTATAATGTACTTGCTTTGTTATAAGTTTTAAGCCCTAATAATAAAATGAATCTAGATCAAATGAAGAATACTATCTTAAATTATGATCCAGATGATTTGTGTAGGTTACGAATGTAAGAAATTAATTGTAAAGTTGTATATATTACTACTGTATAAATTTGTGAGATTTTCCCCTCAATTTTTGACTTAAATTCATAAAAATACTTTTGGAATTATGGAACTTCAAAATAATCTCAACTAATTTTTAATTACTGTTGATGTTGTTTTGTCTAATTTGATCTTACTCACTAAGTAATGAGCAACTATAAGATTAGGAACCCAACATAACCAAGCTACAATTCTATAAGCAATTATAAAATCTCCAAACGATGCAGAAAGAATCGGTAACCAAATTCTTAAGGTAACTGCTGCAAAGCAAGCCGCCTGACTATAGTACATTAGTATTTGATGTTTATGAATTTTTCCATTTATTATATTCAGATATGCTTTAGAGGTAGTATATACCCATATAATTCCTAATGCTATAAATCCAAGAGAAGCTATTATGCCTCCTGTAGCAAAGAAAGCAACGTAAATTCCTGTAATTCCGCTAATCAAAGCTGAGATAATATATACTTTACCAAGAAATTTATGTAGCCCTAATTTATTGGAACGAATACGTTTACTAAATTGTACCCAGCCAATTAATAAAGCAATACCACCTAGAGCTATATGACTATAAAAAGCGATATTCCAAAGACTATCTGCAAGTAACTCATTACTTTTAGAACTTAATAATCCAAATTTTCGATCAACAAAAAAGTAAATAAAAGGGTATAAACCAATTAAGATACTCAGTATTATGAATATAACTCTGATCGATTTTTTCATGCGATCAAACTAAACTTAATTTTATCGCACTTTCGGCACAAGCTAATACTGCATCTTTTGTAGAGATAGGTTGCCAGCCTAAAAGTTTTATGGCTTTGTTGTTATTAACTTTTCTTTCTGTATTCAGATCGATTAATATAGGTTTTATGGTTTTATCAATATTAGAAAATAGGCGTACTGCAAAGTCAGGTAAGGCGAACTTTGGAATTTTTTTGTTAGGATATTTTTCTCGTAATATGGATGCTACTTCTTCAAACGTCAGGAAACCAGCGGAGCCTACAAATCGCTCTCCGGAAGCTTCAGGGGCTTCCATAGCTTTTATGTGCAGATCGGCTACTGATCTAACATCTACCATATCAAAACCAATCTTTGGTATTGCAGGAGTACTTCCATCCATTGTTTTGATTACAATATTCGCTGAAGTACCAAAATCTTTTTCCAATATTGGTCCTAAAATAGCTCCAGGACAAATAGTCGTTAACTCTAATCCACTTGTATCATTTTTAATAAAATCCCATGCGGCTCTTTCTGCGATTGTTTTACTTCGGAAATACGGAGTAGAGTCTTTCACGTTGGAGATATCTGTCCAATCATTTTCATCAAAAATTCCTTTTCGCTTTAACTTCTCTTTTCCATAAACAATAGCTCCAGAAGATGAGGTAAGAACAACTCTTCTCAAGCCATTTCTAGAGGCTGCTTCTAAGATATGTAAAGTGCCAGTTTTGGCAGGGATAATAAGATCATCCTGATTTTTAGGTAATTCTCGTGGAAATGGAGAAGCAATATGTATCACGTTTTGAACTTCGCTTGCGAGATCATTCCATACACTTTTATCCATTAAATCTGCTTCGGCAAAATCTAGTTTATCAATATTAGAAGTGTTTTCTGCAATAACTTGTTTGATTTCATTGGCTCTTTTCATATCCCTTAAAGTTCCAATAACTTCATATCCTTTGTTAAGTAATTGGATAGCGGTATGAGAACCTAAAAAACCAGTAACTCCGGTTAGTAATACTTTTTTATTTTTCATTTTTTTTAAATGATGTTATAATTTTAAAGATCCAACCACTTTTTGAAGTTAGAGGTTCGCTCTCGAGAAACAATAATTTGCTCTTCTTCTTGAGGCCTTAGTTTAAGTAATAATCGACTATTAAAATAACTATGAATTTCTACAACTGACTTTACCGATATCATAAACTTTCTATTAATCCTGAAAAAATGAACAGGATCCAGAATATCTTCTAATTGATCTATAGAATATTCAATAGGGTATTGCTGTCCAGTATGAGAATGTAAAAAAATCAATCCTTCGTTAGACTTAAAATAAGCAATGTCCTCTACACTAAAGGTGTTAAACTGATTACCGACCTTAATCATAAATCGCTTTTTGTATTCTTTAGAGAATAGTTTTTTGATTTTTTCTAACTTTTGTTCATCAAAAATGGCATCAGCGTTTACTTGTGTTTTTTTGTATTTATTTAGTGCATTTCTGAGATCATTTTTGTCAATTGGTTTCAGTAAATAATCCAATCCATTATATTTAAATCCTCTGATAGCATATTCATTATATGCAGTAGTGAAAATAACAGGAGGATGCTCTTCTAGCATGTCCAGAATGTCGAAACCATAACCATCATTTAGCTGAATATCCAGAAATATTAAATCTGGTTTTGGATTATTATCAAACCAGTGACGACCGTTTTCTACAGATGTAATCTGTCCGGTTATCCTTATTTCGGGAGCTAGTTCTTCAATAAGAGTTGCTAGTCGTTTAGACGCAAAATTTTCATCTTCTACAATTACTGCTGTCATCTTATGATACTTTTACAATTGCAATTTCTTTAATATTCTTAGGAAGCAAGGGAATTGTTACTTTAAAATACCCATTTTCGGTGTCGATAACCACTTTCTGATTAGTGTAAAATGAATATCTTTTTTCTATATTTTTAAGTCCGAGTTTTGTCGATTCTTCTTTTTGTTTTCTTACGTGTAAATTATTCTGAACAACAAGGCTATTTTTATGGATTGAAATAATATTGATTTCTAAAGGTTTTTCTTTAGAATAATAATTGTGTTTTAGAGCATTTTCGACTAACATTTGTAGCGAAAGTGTTGGAATCACAAAATCTTTTGGATTAACCGAAATATGTGTAGAGATGGTTAGTGCTCCTTCATGTCTGATATTCATCATAAAGATAAAAGAATCTAAAAAGTTCAATTCTTTTTCTAAACTTACCAGATCTTCTTCACGATTATCCAGAATATATCGATAACAAGTAGCTAATCTCGAAACAAAATCGGAGGCCAGATCTCTATCCTCATACATAAGAGAAGTCAATGTATTCAGACTATTAAATAAGAAATGTGGGCTTATTTGGTT
Organism: uncultured Aquimarina sp.; assembly: GCF_947495315.1. Lineage (GTDB taxonomy): Bacteria > Bacteroidota > Bacteroidia > Flavobacteriales > Flavobacteriaceae > Aquimarina. The sequence goes on from NZ_CANLYD010000001.1 coordinate 122,710, forward strand.
TTTTAGAGATTTGTATTTTGAAGTCATTATTTCTTTCTGAAGATCGTTCATCTTATTTTCTATTTCTTTTTTCTGTTGTAAAGAATGATAAAATAAGTTGAAGATGATTAAGGCAAAACCAAGAATGGCAGCTCTAAAAAAATCAATCCTAAAACGTAACCAAGGGTCATCCGCATCAATCTGACAAATTTGATCTAACTGAAAAATCGCTAAATAATATACTAATGCCGATATAGGAAGACAAATCGCTAGGTTGATTAGTAAGACCTTAACTCCTCCTGCTAGATCAAGCCCGCCACCTGTTTTCGATTGTTGCCTTTTTACTAGCCAGTCATTACTTTCCCAAGCAAGCATGAATAGAAAGAAAGCACTACAGTAATAAAAAACACCAGGAGCATCAAAAATGTTGTCTTTTTCATCATGTACAATGGTAAGTTTTATTAAGAAGTATATCACATTAATAATGAGAACTCTTATTCCTAACTTTTTTATGGTATTTTTTTTTAGCATAGAAAATCTAAATAGTACTGCTAAAGATACATAACTACAGACCAAGTTATATGTTACATTTTCTTGAATTGTTAAAATATTAGTTGAACTGTAGTAAAAGTCATTTCATCTGAAAATAGGAGAAAATCAATAACTAAAATAGATTCAATAGTGATTTTAGACACTTCAATAGCAAAATTAACAGCTCTACTATTTTGTCTTGTCAGATTATGATCAAGTTGGCAGATTTGAGTAAAATCAACAACATTATGAAAATATACATTCTCTTATTTACGCTTTTATGTATTAACGTAATTAATGCCCAAACAGGAACTATTAAAGGACTAGTAATTGACAAACAATCCGAAACTCCATTAGTTGGTGCAACTGTAGAACTGTTAAATGCAGATAATGTCAATGGTGTAATTACGGATCTCGATGGGTATTTTACCTTGGAAAAAGTTCCATTAGGAAGACAAGTAATTCGAGTGAGTTATATTGGTTTTGAGTCTATTACATTACCAAATGTTGTTGTGACATCTGGTAAGGAAGCAATAGTAAATGTATCATTGACCGAAGCTTTTGATCGACTAGATGAGGTGATTATAACTTCAGAAACTAACAAAGCACGAGCTATAAATAAATTAACATCCGTATCCGCCAGGCAGTTTAGTTTAGAAGAAGTAACTCGTTTCTCTGGAGGTAGGAGTGATGTAGGTCGTTTAGCAGCAAACTTTGCAGGAGTATCTGCTCCCGACGACAGTAGGAATGATGTTGTGATCCGTGGTAATTCCCCAACTGGATTATTATGGCGATTAGAAGGAGTTCCAATCCCAAGCCCCAACCATTATAGTACTCTAGGAACTACTGGAGGACCGGTTTCTGCATTAAACCCTAATCTGCTGAAAAATTCTGATTTTATCACCTCTGCTTTTCCTTCAGAATATGGGAATGCTATTGGAGGAGTTTTTGACCTTGGTTTTAGAAAGGGAAATAAGGATGCTTATGAATATACTGCTCAAGTTGGAGTTTTTACCGGAATAGAAGCGATGGCAGAAGGTCCTATTGGAAAAAATAATGGGTCCTTTCTAGTTGCAGGAAGGTATTCATTGGTTGGCTTATTAGGTGTTGGAGCTGGAGGAACTTCAGCAGCTCCTAATTATAGTGATGTTTCTTTTAATCTTGATTTAGGAAAAAGTAAGTTAGGTAATTTTTCTTTGTTTGGTATTATAGGCTTTTCTGATATCGATTTTCTGGGAGATGATATTGATGAAGATGACCTTTTTGCGGCAGAAGATGAAAATACTTTTGTCGAGTCCAGATTTGGAGTTGTTGGTCTGAAACATAGAATTAATATCACCGATAGGTCTTATCTAAGGACTATTGTGTCAGGTTCATTTACCGGAAATGATTTTATGGTAGATCGTTTTATTGATAAAGATACTCCGCAAGAACGCACCATACAATATACGGAGGCTGATAATACAGAAAGTAGATTTACTTTTTCAACCCTATATAATACTAAACTAAGTAACAAAAGTACTATAAGAGCAGGAGTTTTATTAGAAAATATTGGAGTATCATCATTATTGAATGATAGAACAGAGCAGCCTGATCTTAATAATGATGGTGATCCTGATCTGTTTACGTTTAGAGATATCGATGAAGACCTAACCATCATTCAACCTTTTGTTCAAGGACAATTTAGGTTAACAGAAAAATTAACTCTAAACGCAGGAGTTCATGGACAATATAGTTCGCTTAATGAACAGTTTGTAGTGGAACCAAGGGCTGGACTTAACTATAAAATATCCCCAAGCCATCGTCTCAGTTTCGGGTATGGTTTGCATCATCAACCTGTTCCACTACCCCTCTTATTCCTAAATGAAGAAGTGAACGGGGAGTTGGTGCAAACCAATAAAAATCTTGATTTTGTGCGGAGTAATCATTACGTGCTAGGGTATGATGTGAAGTTAGGAAGCAGTTGGCGAGCAAAGTTAGAGGCGTATTATCAGGATATTGATAACGCAGCTGTAGAGTCTTTTCCTTCAAGTTATTCGTCTTTAACTGAAGGTGCAGACTTTGGGTTTGATAATGATAGAATTTCATTAGTGAATGAAGGAACAGGATTTAATCAAGGAATCGAACTAACGTTAGAAAGGTTTTTTAGTAAAGGATATTATGGATTATTGACAACTTCTTTATTCGAAAGTAAATATGAAGGTAGTGATGAAATAGAGCGTAATACACCATTTAATAATGGATATGTGATCAATCTGTTAGCCGGAAAAGAGTTTGCTATGGGAAAAACCAAAAAAGATGTATTGTTTTTTGATACCAGGCTTACTTTTTCTGGCGGAAGGTATTATACTCCTGTAGATTTAGCAGCATCACAAGCAGCTGGTTTCGAGGTATTACAAGAAGATATTGCGTTTAGTGAACAAAACGATGGATATTTTCGATGGGATGTGAAGTTTGGATATAAAATCAACAGTAGTAAAAAGAAACGCTCTCATCAGTTTTATGTGGATTTGCAGAATGTAACGGCTAATGAGAATCTTTTTGCTCGACGTTATAATAGATTGACGAATAACATAGATGAAGTAAATCAGATAGGATTTTTCCCGGATTTCGGGTATAGATTTGAATTTTAACATAAATAATTAAAAATGAACACAATGAGAACACCGTTATTAGCGTTTTCTTTTATTAGCAACTTGGCTTTTTTGGGGTATGGACAAGGAGATAATAGTGAAGGTAAGAGAGGTTTTATGGATAGCCAATTGTATGATATTGCATATTTAATTCAGTTTAGAGACTGTATGAATACCAATGTTTCTAAGGTGCCAATCGCTTGGCACTTGGATCATAGTCTAAAAGTTATTAATACAATACATGATGTTCTTAAGAGTTCTGATCCTACCGTTTATGAAAAACGTTTCAGTCTAGCTCGTAGCTTCTCATATACATTTGGCTATATACCTAGAGGAAGAGGGAAATCTCCTGCATCTGTATTGCCTCCAGAGGATATAAAAACCGAAGATATATTATCTCAGTTAGAGATTGCCAGAGAAAACCTTGCAGACTTATCCAACTTGGACCCAAACGTAAACTTTATTCATCCTGTTTTCGGTCAACTAAATAAAAAACAAGCCATACGATTTCTAAAAATACACACGAAACATCACTTAAAAATTATACAGGATATTTTACGTAAGGAATAAGGTTTAAATTTTGCAAATACTTAAAAGTTGTATTTATTGTCGGTAGCATATTTCTTTATTGGATATTTATATTGAAGTTTATTTTGAAAGATAACTACCCTTGTTTTTCACGTTTTTCTATTTCAATGGCTCTTTTATAAAATTCTCGAAACTCTTCTTTGGTATATTTTGCGCGCATTGCAGATAGCACATCAAACAAGGATAAACTACACCAATCCCACAACATAGTATCAAAATTATATATGTACATCTGCTTTCCAACTTCGTTTCTTATGGTGTCAATTTCAATTTTGTTAAAACCATTTTCCAGAAGCCTGGCTGTAACCTGTTTGTTATTTTCTTCTGTAAATTCTGTATCGAGATAAGGTTCTAAAATCCAATCCCAATTCCAACTATAGGCAGATAAAGGGATTTTATTTCTTTCAGCAAACATTTTCAATTCGTCTTTTTTCTCTGCTGACAGAAAAACAATATCATCTTTTATTTTAATTTTTAAAGTTCCAAAATCAACACAGATAGCATCAATTTCGGTTACTGTAATTAATTTTTCCGGATATGCAATGGATGGTTCAAAAGGATAGTTAGATATCAATATGGTGTTTTCATGAATTTCAGAATCCCCAACTCCACAAAATAAATTATTGGATTTAATTTTTATAATTTTGGATTTGAATATGTTCTTGAAAAATTTCACGATACACAATGGATTATTTTTATTACTTAAAATTTAAAACAATCCTGTTATTTCCCCATCATCATTGATATCTATTCCCTCTGATGCTGGATGCGCAGGTAATCCCGGCATTCTCATAATATCACCGGTAATCGGAATTAAAAAACCTGCTCCAGCGGCTATTTCAATTTCTCTTACGGTAAGTATAAAATCTTTTGGTCTACCTAGTAACTTAGGATTGTCAGATAATGATTTTTGTGTTTTTGCAATACAGACGGGTAAATGATCTAGACCCAAATTAGTGATTTTCTTCAAATGAGCTTTAGCTTTAGAAGTGTAATCAACGTGTTTAGCACCATAAATTTCTGTTGCGATAGTTTCTATTTTATCCATCACCTTAGATTCCCATTGGTACAATGGTTTAAAATCTGAAGTGTCTGATGCTACTATATCAATAACATGTTTAGCTAGTTCTAGGCCTCCTTCTCCGCCTTTTGCCCAAACATCTGCGAGTGCAACTCTAACGCCTTTGGAAACTGCAAATTCTTTGATAATATCAATTTCTGCATCACTATCCGATGTAAATTTATTAATAGCAATAACTGGCTTTACATTAAATTTAGTAATATTCTCCAGATGTTTTTCTAAATTTGGTAATCCTTTTTGTAAGGCTTCTGTATCAGGAATGGTCAAAGATTTTAGATCTGCGCCTCCATGGTATTTTAATGCTCTTATGGTAGCAGTAAGTACTACTACTTTTGGTTTGAGTCCGGCACTCTGGCATTTAATATCAAAGAATTTTTCGGCACCCAAATCAAATCCGAAACCTGCTTCGGTAACTGTATATTCTGAGTATGACATGCCCATCAAAGTAGCTATAACTGAATTGGTTCCTTGAGCAATATTTGCAAATGGTCCACCGTGAATGATGGCTGGATTTCCTTCTATAGTTTGAACCAAGTTTGGTTTTATAGCATCTTTTAGCAATGCAGTCATAGCACCTTCAGCCTTTAGATCTTTTGCATAAATAGGATTTTTATCATAGGTATAACCGATAAAAATAGTACCTAAACGTTTTTTGAGATCACCTAAATTTTCGGCCAAACACAAGATTGCCATAATTTCTGAAGCAGCAGTGATATCAAAACCGGTTTCTCTGGGCACACCTGATGTTGTTCCGCCCAATCCTACAATGACTCGGCGTAATGCACGATCATTTAAATCAACGACACGTTTCCAGCTAATGGTTCTTGGGTCTAATAGTAACGTATTGGTTTTGCTTTGGATATTATTATCAATAATGGCAGCCAGTAGATTATGTGCTTTTTCTATAGCTGCAAAATCACCTGTAAAGTGTAGGTTGATATCTTCCATTGGTAATACTTGCGAATAACCACCACCTGTTGCTCCACCTTTAATTCCAAAAACAGGACCTAAAGAAGGCTCTCTTAAAACGACAGTCGTTTTTTTATCTAAACGATTTAAACCTTCCGATAAGCCAATAGACATTGTTGTTTTTCCTTCGCCAGCAGGAGTAGGCGAAATGGCTGAAACAAGTATCAGATTGCTTTTATGAACATTTTCTTTATTGATCGCGAGTAAAGGTAATTTAGCTTTGTGTTTGCCATACATTTCTATTTGATCTGGATCGATACCAAATTTTTCTGCAATAGACGAAATAGGTGTAAGCGTGACTTTTTTGGCAATTTGTAAATCATTCATAGCAAATAGGTTTTGATCGTTTGATAATATTTAAACTTATTAATGGTTCATGCGGTTTATTTCACCATTAAAAATAATGATTATTTTTATACAGTATTGCTTATGGTTTTTACTGATTATTAGCTTCTATATAAGGCTTTTATTGTTAAAATCACAAGGTCTGTTTTAATAATTGTTGAAGCTAATAACATATTTTTTTATTGGTTTAATTCAATTAAAAGCTTTTGTTTAGACTGTTATTATCCCAATTTTTTCGTTAACCCTTTTTCTGAAAGATCTATAACCAAATGCAAAACTATGAACAGCATAAATAGATGCGCCTTGATGGTCATATAATCTCAAAACACCGCCAAAAGTATATCTCTTTGATTTTGATATGTCTGACCATGTATATTCAATGGTTTTCTTCCCTGAAGTAATTTTAAAACCTTGTTCGGTATGAACAACAGAGTTAGGTATGTGTTTAAATAAAATTAAACCAGTATATGACATTTGACCAGCAAAATATAATAGAACAAGAACTCCCGCAGTTCCTAAGAAGCCTTCATTTAGAATGATGATTATAATCCAGTATACTAGAGCTATCGTTAAACCAATGAAAAACAAGACCCCAATATATAGTATAATTTGTAGCCATATCTGATGATATAATGTGTCATTTTTCATAGTAGATTTTATACTTGTGTAAGGAGTTATTTTTGTTTAAATCAATTTCCTATCATTTTCAAGAAAACTATAGGCATCCCAGAGCAAAATGATTGTGTGTTTTATAATATTTCATCAGATAAGAGAATCATGGTTGCAATATAGTGGCTATCCATTCTTTTTCTTCCAACTTAAAAAGTGTTCTTTTATGAAACCTGCTTTTTTCGAATTCCATACATTCTATTCTAATGGGACGAATGGCATAACCACCCCAGTTTTTAGGTTTAGGAATGTCTTTATTTTTATATTTTCTTTCAGTTTCTGCAAAACTACTTTTTAAAACATTTATGTTTTCGATAGTAGCTCCTTGTTCGCTAATCAGCGATATGATTTGAGAATCTTTTGCTCTTTCATCAAAATAATATACTGCTTCAGTATCTAATATTTTAGTGGCGTTTCCCTGAATGCGTATTTGCTTTTCTGTTGCTTCTCACCAAAAAGTCAATGAGACCTTGGATGATTTTTCCATTTCTAACCCTTTTCTGGATTTTAGAGGACCTGTAATGATAAAAGCATGATCTTTTACTTCTTTTAAAGATACAAATCGAGTATTAGGATACCCGTCCAATCCATTGGAAGAAAGACAACAGGCAGAAGGTATGCTGGCTGTACTTTTCTCAAGTTCTTCAGAATACCATGTATTAAATAATTGAAATGGATTCATACTCATTTGCTCTCCTGAAAGTATTGATCAATTTTTTGTATACTGTTTTCCTTTTCCTGATCGGATAACCAACTTGCTTTAAAACTATTTTTAACCAAGGTAGTGATCTGTTCTTTAGAAAGATGTAAAGCCTTAGCAATCCCCAGATAGTTTTCATTCATATATCCGCCAAAATATGCTGGGTCATCAGAATTAACAGTTACCAGTAGATTTTTTTCCATCATCTCGGCGATAGGATGCTCTTTCATGTCTTGCACTACTTTTAATTCTAAATTTGAAAGCGGACATAAGGTAAGCGGTATTTGTAGATCGACCAATCTTTCCACTAATGTTGAATCATCCAGGCAGCGATTACCGTGATCAATTCTGGTGATTTTTAGTAAATCCAGGGCTTCCCAAATATACTCGGCAGGACCTTCTTCTCCTGCATGTGCAACGGTTAGAAAACCTTCTTCAATTGATTTTGCAAATACGCGTTCAAACTTAGAAGGAGGATTTCCTACTTCTGAAGAATCCAATCCTACCGCACTAATCCAATTTTTATAAGGTAATGCTTGTTCTAATGTTTTAAAAGCAGAAGCCTCATCAAGATGTCTCAGGAAAGACATAATTAATTTATAACTGATACCTAGTTTCGATTTTCCATCTTCTAGTGCAGAACGAATTCCTTTGATAACAGTATCAAAAGAGACGCCACGATCTGTATGCGTTTGTGGATCAAAAAAGATCTCTACATGCACTACATTTTGCTCATGCACTTTAGTAAGATAGGCCCAGGTAAGATCATAAAAATCTTTTTCTGTAATTAGTACATTGGCGCCTGCATAATAGATATCCAGAAATTCCTGAAGGTTATTAAATTTGTAAGCATTTTTTAATTCAGAAACTGAGTTGAATGGAATCTTTTTTTTGTTTCGTTTAGCGATCTCAAACATCAATTCTGGTTCAAAAGTACCTTCGATATGTAAATGAAGTTCTGTTTTAGGAATACCTTCTATAAATTTTTCTATTGAAATCATGTATGTTTTTAGTTTTGTGTTTTAATTTCACTTCAATACTATGTTAGTTTGAAGAGGAAACTCCTTGTGATATTATTTTTAGAGTTTATTTTTTACATAAACTATACTTTTTGATCCTGAACCTTAGCTTGTAGCATTTTAATTTCATCCCGTAATCTTGCTGCGGTCATAAAGTCTAACTCTTTTGCAGCTTTCTCCATTTCTTTACGAACATTACGGATACGAGTTTCTAACTGATCCTTTGTATAATATGCAGTTTCCTCTTCTGCAGCTTTTAAGGTTGGAGCGGTTTCAAATTGATAGGGTTCTACTTTTTTACCGGCCAGCGCATTATCCAGTGATTTTTTGATAGCGGTAGGAGTGATCCCATGTTTGGTATTATAAGCAATCTGTTTTTCACGGCGATAATTGGTTTGATCAATTGTTAACTGCATACTTTTTGTTATTTTGTCCGCATACATGATTGCTAACCCGTTTACATTTCTTGCAGCTCTACCGATGGTTTGAGTCAGAGATCTATTATTACGCAAGAACCCTTCTTTATCTGCATCCAAAATAGCAACCAAGGACACTTCCGGAAGATCCAATCCTTCTCTAAGAAGATTTACACCAATCAGTACATCAAAAAGTCCTTTTCTTAAGTCTTGCATAATTTCTACACGTTCTAAAGTGTCTACATCACTATGTATATAACGGCATCGAATATCAATTCTAGTAAGATATTTAGTTAACTCTTCTGCCATTCTTTTAGTTAGAGTTGTAACTAGGATACGTTCATCTTTTTCGATTCGTTTATGCATTTCTTCAATCAAATCATCAATTTGATTAAGGCTTGGTCGTACTTCTATTACAGGATCTAGTAATCCAGTTGGTCTGATAATCTGTTCCACATAAGTTCCTTCACTTTTTTGTAATTCGTAGTCTGCTGGTGTAGCACTGATATAAATTATTTGATTTTGAATTGCTTCAAATTCTTCAAATTTTAAAGGTCTATTATCCATTGCAGCAGGAAGTCTGAATCCATATTCTACCAGGTTTTCTTTTCTGGATCGATCGCCTCCATACATCGCATGTGTTTGAGGGATAGTTACGTGGCTTTCATCTACGATCATTAAATAATCATCTGGGAAGTAATCTAATAAACAGAAAGGTCTCGTTCCTGGTTCACGGCCATCAAGATAGCGAGAGTAGTTTTCAATTCCAGAGCAATACCCCAGTTCTTTAATCATTTCTAAATCAAAGTTAGTGCGTTCTTCCAGTCGTTTAGCTTCCAGATGTTTTCCTATTTCTTTGAAGTATTCCACTTGTTTTCCTAAATCCAAAGCGATCTGATCAATCGCTCCGTGTAATACATCCGGAGAAGTGACAAACATATTAGCAGGGTAGATATTGAGGCGATCATATTTTTCAACAATTTCATTGGTTTGAACATCAAAAGCTTCTATTTCTTCGATTTCATCACCAAAAAAGTGTACCCTAAATGCATCATCAGCATAACTTGGATAAATATCCACTGTATCTCCTTTAATTCTGAAATTACCGTGATTAAATTCCGCTTCAGTTCTGGAATAAAGACTTTGAACTAATTTATGCAGTAATGCTGTTCTGGAAACAAACTGACCTTGTTCTATGGATATTACGTTTTTCTGAAATTCAACAGGGTTTCCAATACCGTATAAACAAGAAACTGATGCAACAACAAGTACATCTCTACGCCCTGAAAGTAGGGATGAAGTGGCACTTAATCTTAATTTCTCAATTTCATCATTAATCGACAAGTCTTTTTCTATATATGTTCCAGTTGTTGGGATATAGGCTTCCGGTTGATAATAATCGTAGTAGGAAACAAAATATTCTATAGCATTCTCAGGAAAGAATTGCTTAAATTCAGAATATAATTGAGCGGCTAAGGTTTTATTATGCGCTAATACTAATGTAGGGCGTTGGACCTTTGAAATAACATTGGCTGCAGTAAATGTTTTACCTGATCCTGTAACTCCTAAAAGCGTTTGATATCTTTCTCCTGCTTCCATAGCATTAACAAGCTGCTTTATCGCTTCAGGTTGATCTCCTGTGGGTTTAAAATCTGACTTGAGTTCGAACTTCATTATATGGGCTATCTTTTCCGAATAAAGATACAGAATACTGTTATGATTTTTAAAACTGAATTAAAGTTTTAGGGAAAGTTTATCGTATTAAAGAAAAGTTCCCTTTACGGATTCTTCCATCACCTAATTTTACCTGGAACCAATATTCGCTGGAAGGCATTAATCTTCCACCATATGTTCCATCCCACCCATTTCCTGAAGGGATTAACTGTTTCAGCAGTTTACCACTACGATCAAAAATATAAATAATAGAATTGCCCAGTACCTGAGATGATATTCCTTCTACATTCCAGGTTTCGTGAAAACCATCACCGTTTGGCGTAAAATATTTAGGAAATCCTACAACAGAAATATCCTGAGTAACTTCTCCACATCCGTTTTTATCTCTTACATATACTGTATGAAATCCCGGAGGAACATTCGTGAACGTAGGACCGTCTTGATAGGTTCTGATGTTACTTCCATTATATGCGATTGTATATTCGTAATCACCAGATCCGTTTACATTGATAGTAACAGTATTATTATCTGATGCATCATTGATCTCAATAGGTTGTATGATCGTAGCAGGAGAAGATATTGTGACGGTTACTGTTCTGTCTTTGGAACACCTTGTTAATTGATTTGTTACCGTTACCGTATATGTTCCTTCCTGAGTAATGCTAATACTTTCTGTAGTTTCTCCAGTAGACCATAGATAATCAAAATTATTAGAGTTTCCAGATTCTAGTCCTGAGTCGATAATAACGTTAGCATCTTCACATAAAAAAGCTTCACTTACTTCTTCAATATCTGGTAATGGATTGATAAAAAGTGCTACTTGATTAATACCAAAGCATTGATTTAGATTATCCTCTACTCTGGCATAGACTATATCTTGACCTTGGGTCCCAGCTGTAGTATTGGTATAGGTGGTTATCGGATTAGTTTCACTTAATGCATCATCAATAGATTCATAATAGACAACCGATAAGTTAGGGGTGGCAATTCCATTAATAATATCTGCATCAGCATCACTCATTATAAATTCGGCAAAACCATCTTCTGTGCCATCATCATCACAAGTTGGCAAAGATGCGTTATTTGCTGAGGTTATACTTGCCTGAAGATCTAGAGTAGTGACCCTAAAGCAATTATTAATATCATCTATAATCCGAACAAATAATTGCTGATTAATAATTGTGTTTTGATAGGTGTCAGTATTTGTAATTGAAGGTGTTCCCGCGTTAGCAGATACTATATCTTCAAAAAACATAACAGTTCTATCTGAAGCGCCACCTGTAATCTGGTCCGTTGCTTCGTTCAGATTAAACAATGTGATTCCATCAGTGAGATCGTTATATTCATCACACTGTATTAAGGATGATGGAGTAGCAACTGGTAATGGATTGACTTGTATATCTAAAGTTGTAATACTACTAACACATAATGAAGATGAAATGTCTTGAACTCTAATATAAATTACTTGAGGATTAGTAATGTTTGTGTATGGTACAGTCTTGTCAATACTATTAGTACCATTTTCGGCATCAACTAGCGTTGGGTGATAGGTGATGATGTTATTGGGAAGTGCTATAGCATCCAGGATTTCAGGGTCCTTGTTGTTTAATAAAAATGTAGCTATTCCGTTAGTGTCATCGCCATCATTATCATTATCACAAATACTAAATGGAGTTGGTGTATTTATTGCGGGTTTTGGAAGTATATTAAGTATGAAACTATTTACGATAAAACATCCTGTAATAGTATTTTCTATGCGAAAATATATTATTTCTTTGTCTTCAGTACTTAAATATGGACTTACTAGAGGTTGATCACCAGTATTAGCATCAGCGGCATTATTGTAATACGATATAACCGTGTTGGTTTGTGAACCCAGGATAATAGGAGTATTACTATCGAGATCAAAAAAAGTCATTCCATCATCACTATCACCTACTATATCACATTCTGATAAATCAATATTTGTTGTAGCGTTATTTATAGGGCTATCAGGTAATAATGCAGTTCCAGTAAATTCAAGATCAAAACCTCCATTCTGAGAAAAGTTATCGATGAGAATGTAGTATTCTTCTCCTGCGAGAGCATCTATAGATCTTACAAAACCATTTCCTAGATTTCCTGGACCTTCTGTTGCATCTGTTTCAGTATCGCTAAGTCCTGTTGTTGTAGCTACATTAGCTGCAGGAGGATTTGTGGAAGAACAACGGATAGAACTACCTAAAGTAGAGCAAGTAACATTGGGGCCATATACCGCAAAATCATAATCTTCTTGAGGACTAGAAGATTGTGGAGTTATGGTGAATGCCAAAGTACCGTCTTGAATGATATTAACTCTTAGCCATAAACTTTGAGATTCAGTAAAACCACAACTAGGCGGATTGTTCCCAGCAATATTAAAATCTGAAATACCTGTACCATTAGAGTTTAATTCTAAATTAGTATTTCCACAGACTAAAATAGCATTAACACAATCTGTAGGTTCATTTTGAGAATAGCTGTAAAAAAATGATATAAGAAGTACTAAGGTGATTAGTAATTTTTTCCTCATTTACAATTTTTGTTATACAGCGAATATACTAATAATAAAATAGTACATTAAGGTGACCTTAACAGTAAATGATATATTATCTAATTAGTGAGAAGCTTCCTTTACGGATTCTTCCATCACCTAATTTTACCTGGAACCAATATTCGCTGGAAGGCATTAATCTTCCACCATATGTTCCATCCCACCCATTTCCTGAAGGGATTAACTGTTTCAGCAGTTTACCACTACGATCAAAAATATAAATAATAGAATTGCCCAGTACCTGAGATGATATTCCTTCTACATTCCAGGTTTCGTGAAAACCATCACCGTTTGGCGTAAAATATTTAGGAAATCCTACAACAGAAATATCCTGAGTAACTTCTCCACATCCGTTTTTATCTCTTACATATACTGTATGAAATCCCGGAGGAACGTTTGTGAACGTAGGACTGTCTTGATAGGTTCTGATGTTACTTCCATTATATGCGATTGCATATTCGTAATCACCAGATCCGTTTACATTGATGGTAACAGTATTGTTATCTGATGCATCATTGATCTCAATAGGTTGTATGATCGTAGCAGGAGAAGATATTGTGACGGTTACTGTTCTGTCTTTGGAACACCTTGTTAATTGATTTGTTACCGTTACCGTATATGTTCCTTCCTGAGTAATGCTAATACTTTCTGTAGTTTCTCCAGTAGACCATAGATAATCAAAATTATTAGAGTTTCCAGATTCTAGTCCTGAGTCGATAATAACGTTAGCACCTTCACATAAAAAAGCTTCACTTACTTCTTCAATATCTGGTAAAGGGTTGACAAAAAGTGCTACTTGATTAATACCAAAACATTGATTTAGATTATCCTCTACTCTGGCATAGACTATATCTTGACCTTGGGTCCCAGCTGTAGTATTGGTGTAGAAAGTGATTGGATCAGTCTCACTAAGAGCATTTTCATTAGTTTCATAATAAGAAACGGCAAGATTTGGGCTAGCGATTCCTATAAGAACTTGTGCATTTGCTTGTGTAAGATCAAATTCCCTGAAACCGTCTTCTGTACCATCATCATCACATTCGTTTAAAATTGCATCACTAGCTGATGTAGTGCTTACTAAAAGATCTAGTGTAGAAATTCTAAAACATTCTGTTAGGTCATCTATTACCCTAACAAAAAGTTGCTGATTAGCTACTGTATTTTGATATGTATTTGTATTTGATATCGCAGGGGTTCCTGCATCAGCCGAGACTAGATCTTCAAAAAATAAAATTGAACGATCTGCACTACCTCCAATAATTTGATCTGTAGCTTCATTAAGATTGAATAATGTTATACCATCATTGGTATTCAAATATTCATCACATTGAGATAAAGATGTATCGTTTGCTACAGGTAATAAATTAATAGTTACAGAAATCTCTATGGTGTCAAAACAAGCTATGTTTAGATTATTTTCTAATCTGGCATATATCGCAGTCATTGTACTTGATAATACTGCATTTGTAGGATCTGGAATCGGATTCGTATTATTCTGCGCATCTACTAGAGTAGTATGGTAACTAATAGCATAGTCAGCAACATTTTGACCGTTATAAATGTCACCATTTACTGAAGTTAAATCGTATGTTATCATGCCATTAGTATCATCGCTATCATCTGCATTATCACAAGAAACTATTGGATTAGTTGCAAAAGCTGTTGGTCCATCAAAAATCTCAATTTGGAAACTAGTTGTGTTATTGCAGTTTATATTTTCTATATTTTCAATTCTCGCAACAATGGTTTGTGGATTGTTTTCGGTTGTAAAATTTTGAGGCAATACGTTGGTATCAGCATTAGCATCTGCTAGTGATCTGAAATAACGCACCTGAAACTGATTAGGGTCTTGAGTTCCTAAAATTGTAGCATCATATAATGACAGGTCTAGATCTGATATTCCATCATTATTCTCATCACAAATGATTTCATCAGCAGGGGTGTTTTGAACAGTAGGGACTTCAAAAAAGGTCGCGTTAGCAACACCAATCAAAGGGCAACTACCATCATTGAGATCAACTTCTAATCTATAATTTCCGGTAGTAGTAATATCCAGAAAAAAGGTGTTGTTGGTAATCTGAACATCATCGACAAACCATGTGTATGTTGCTGTGGCAATATCTTGGTATTCTAATCGATAAGTATCTCCTTCACAAAGTATAAGATTTACGTTATTAGGATCTCCACTGTTAATAATATCAATAGTTTGTGCAAAAATCGATTGAATAAATGGTGGTAGTCCTATTCTGGAACCTCTTCTTCCATCTATATTTACTAATACTCCTCTATCACTATAATTAATATTAGCTGCCAACTCTTCGGGGTTCTCTATAACTCCAAGGTAGTTTCCAGTGCTAGAGTTAAAGTCAAACAGTGCTCTGTAGATTTTTCCATCGGGTCCTAGCTGTAATGCTCCTGCACTAAAAATAGATGTATCTTGTCCGTTTTCATTTAAGATTCTTGTTCCGCTAGCCGCTATTTGGTTGTCTGGTAATGTGAGGTCAAATTGCATCAAAAAACCTTCTCCTTGACCACCAACTCCCAAACCTACTGTAGTATATAAACGTTCTCCACTTTGTGAAAATTCTATTCCATATGGGGCATCACCATCGTATAATTCTATTTCATTACTAACTATTCCTGTACTATTATCAAAATCATAAAACAATACCTTTCCTGGTCCATCACCGCCAGTGACATTGGTTAATCCAAAATGCACTACAGCTAATTTGTCTCCTTCTGGAGAAGCTTTTAGATATCCTAAGGCATTCCGTCTATAACCTAAAATGGGAACCGTTACTCCAACTTGTGATGTTACGGGAGTGGTGTTTACACCAGTTTGGTCTACACTAAACGCATAGTAAGTATCAATAAAATGCGTAATCACCCAAAAAGAATCACAATCATCACTTTTTACAGCTGTGATTTTTTCAGAACATTTATAAGAACTTTCAACATTATCTGAAGGGTTGTAAGTAATCAGAGGGATATTTTTTTCACTAACAACTACATCTCCTAATCCACCGTTTAAAGTCATATCCACAACAGAATAAGTAAACCCATTATTAAAACCATCATCTTGGTTAGCTGGGAATCCTGTATTTTGATTAGGATAGGTAGCTGCATTTTCGTGATGGGGTTCATCTACTGCAAAAATAAAATATCTATTAGGGACATTGGGTTGAGGTACAATCAATGCACTTGAGGTACTTGATGGATCACCCAATAGACCAGTGCCACCATTGTAATTAGCATTAGGCATCACCTGACCATTCCGGTTCCAAGCTGTTCTTCCATCTGTGTAAAAAAGTAATTGACCCGTGGCATCAGAAATAGTAGTGCACCCTTCTAGTGTATTTATATTTCCATCTGTAAGAGGAGTAGGAGGTGTCGTGCTGAAACTTATTCCTGCGTTTTGTCCAAAATACCAATTATTAGCTTCTCCTTGCGCAAATAGTGAGGAGCCTAATAAAAATAAAAGAACAGTTGATGCGTATTTCATGAGTTGAGTTCAAAAACTCAAAGATATCATAAATCTCTCTTTTTTAGAAGATAATATGAAAGTCTCACAAATATTGCAGTCCAAACTAATACAATTAGTATCTCATACCAGTGTACAGCATAGTCTCTCTGAAATCCTTCGCCAAGTTGGTTAGCTGCAGCTTGTATAAAATTTAATCTAGACCAAGGTTCATTAATAAGATTCGCCATACTATCCAAAGGTAAGAATGGGATCATTTTGTAAATCAAGTCAGAATCGAATTTCCATTTTACTAAATTTGCTAACCCCCAAACAATTGCTTCAATAATTTGCCAAAAAATAAGAAAACCAAGGGCGAAGGCAGAACGTTTAATGAGTATTCCTAAAAACATACAAAAAGAAAAGAACCCAACTAATTTTATGAAGTATGCAAAGATAAATTCTAAATCTGTAATGATTATAGAGAATTCATTGTAGTCCGAAAATATCAAGCCTAAAACCAGTGCAACCGTAAATAAAAAGATTGTTGATATTAAGGAAAAAACTATTACCGTCAGGAATTTAGAGGTTAAAAATTCTTTTTTACTTAATCCGTCAATAAGATTTTGCTTAAGGGTTCTATTGGTATATTCATTAGCCATTATGGAAACAATAACAATAGCTAGAAAAATCTTTAGCCAAGCAGCAATATACGAGGTAAAGTGCCATATGTAAGGAAAGTTAAAGATTCCTTGATCTGCTAATCTAACTTTTACCCCTCCAAGATTAAACTCATAAGAAGCTATAAGTGCAATCGCTGTTATTAATACAAAATAAGTAATAGTAAGTACTTTGGCAGACTTATTAAATCGTAATTTCTGAAATTCTATATTGAGTAATCGTAACATTGCTTTAGTTTAAATTGTTGGTTAATTGTAAGAACTGTTCTTCCAGACTTTCTTTGCGTTTTACCAGATGGGTAAGCGTAATACCAGCCTCGTGCAACTGCTTGTTCAGACTTTCTGCATCTAATTCGCGATTTAAAAAAGCAATAAGTTTGTCTTCTTCTTCTTTAATATTTCCAAAAGTATTTTGTTCAGACAACCATTTTTTAAGTACACTATTTTGATTACTATTTAATTCAAAGAAACCATGGCTTGCATTCATTTCATCTACAGGACCAGAATATAGTTTTACCCCTTTACGGATGATAACCACATGACTACAGACTTTTTCTACTTCATCTAATAAATGCGAAGCCAAAAGAATTGTAGTTCCTTTTGAGGCAATTACCTTAATAATTTCTCTGATTTGATGAATCCCTTGTGGATCTAAACCATTTGTTGGTTCATCAAGAATAAGAATTTCTGGATCATTTAGTAGAGCGGAAGCAATCGCTAAACGTTGTTTCATACCAAGAGAGAATGTTCTAAATTTACTGTCCTTTCGATCCAAAAGACCAACAAGCTCTAACTTCTCTTCAATTTTATCAGCGGGAACTTCCTTAATTTGACAGACAAGCTTCAGATTTTGAGCAGCTGTCATATATGGATAAAAGTTAGGACGTTCTATAATTGCTCCTACTTTTTTAAGAGCCTCATGTGTAGAGGTAGTTCCGTCAAACCAGGTAAAATCTCCCGAAGATCTATTAACTACATTAAGAACAATACCTAGCGTAGTTGATTTACCACTTCCGTTAGGTCCTAAAATACCATAAACGTTTCCCTTCTTTATAGTAAAGGAAAGGTCATTAACGGCGGTTATTGGTCCGAATCTTTTGGTAAGATTCTTCAAAGTTAGAATAGTTTCCAATTGTATTTTTTTTGGCGGTTATATTAAACAAGACGACTAGTATTGATTTTTGTTACAAAAGGAATGTTGAAAAAACGAACTTAATAATGATGATATACAAAAAAAGACCAACTTTATTAGCTGGTCTTTTTTGTGTAAAATCTTTTTGATCCGTTATTTTATTTTAAAATAATTTTTTTACTTAGTTGTCTTTGATCCTTTAATGCAAGTGTAATTACATAAACACCACTACTTATTGAATTCATAACGATAGTTCCCGAAGTTCCTATATCTTCTTTTCGAAGAATCTTTCTTCCATTCATATCATAAATGTTAATGCTTTCTACTTTAGAACTGGTTTCAGATATTTGATATGTAAGCGTTTTGTTGTTTGTAAAAATATAATACCCTTCCGCTTCAAATTCAGGTGTAGATAGCGTAGCATCATTTTTAGCTATTTCAATAAGAAATTCACTACATAGCTTTGCAAATTTTGTAGCATGTTCTGCAGTTCCGGATATGCTAAATGTGTCATTTCTAGTATGGATATTTGGGTTATATTGAGAAAAGCTGGCTTCAAAAGGAAAAGAAGCTTTATATCCTTGGCTGTTCCAACTAGCGTGATCAGAACAACCATAGTTACATAGAGCAGTACTGTATGTAAGTTGATGATCTCCAGATGCATTATAGTGGTCCATTAATTGTTTAAAAAACGCATTAAGAGTAGTATCTGTATTATCAGAGATAAAATAAACATCATTAACAGAGCCATTATAATTGGTCATATCAAATTGACCAACCGCAACTACATTTATGTTATTGGCTTTATAATCTGCTGCAATTTCTGCCGATCCTCGAAGTCCCACTTCTTCTGCAGCATATGCCATCACCTCAATAGTTCTTTTTGGCTGAAAACCGATTTCAAATAAAGCTCTTGTCGTTTCAGTAATCGTTGCAATACCAGATGCATCATCGTCAGCTCCTGGAGCGTCATTATTTCCTTGGGAAGAAGTAGAATCTAAGTGACCCCCAACAATCACAAATTCATCAGGAAATTCTGAACCCTGAATAGTCATTACTACCGATTGCATTGGAGTACTAGTATGATTTACTAATCGTACGCTAACATCTGTTCTGTTATAGGTTGTAGCCATGGTTTCCCATTTTACTTTTAGATCTTGAGCTGATTGTGCTGCAGCGTTAGAAGTATGGTATCTTGTTCCATAATTTTCAAGTTCCGTTATATGGTTTGCGATATTTTGAGTATTAATAGCATCCATTGCCAAATTTACTATAGCATCTTCTGTGATAGTAAATGCCATTTTACTTTGAGAAGCACTTTTATTGTCATTTAATAAAGCTTGTTTCGCTTGATTTTCTGAAGATTTATATATAAATCCAGGACCGTGAACTAAAACACGACCGTGTAATTTATGACTTCCTTCTTCAGATATCAAAACAGCTGCTTCATTTCTTCGTTTAGCAATTATCTTTATTTCGTTAGGGTATTCTTTTTGCAGGTCTTCAGCATCTATTAAAGCCATGGTGGCATAGAATGACGATGATTCTTCTTGAGCAAAAGTGACTGTGATTGTTAGTAATGATAGCATTACTAATGAGATGAAATGTTTCATTTTAAAAGATGTTGAGTTTAGAATATGACTGTAAAGATAAGTATTTGCGGGTCATGCACATATTTACTTTCCTAAAAAGAACTTACCAATTACATATTTTGGTTAATTTTATAATCATGGAAGAAAAGTTAATGTCTAAGAAGAAACCTACCTATCCGATTAATGATAGTCTGGATAGTTATTTAAAAGAATGTAATCGTAAAATTAAAATTCCGGTGTTTTATGATGATTTGTTGAGGTTTTCTGGTTCCATAGTTGTGTATGATAGTAATGATCAGGATACGTTATGGATTCGTGTATATTATGAAGAGCATGAGCGGCCAGAAATAGAATCCAGTTTAAAAAAGGTGTACACGATACTCCATTCTGATGGAAACGAGGATGCTATAGAGTTCCTTAATATAGATGCAATTGATTACTGTACTTTTGGGAATTCAAAACCGTTTAGAGTTAGGGTTAGAAACATCCTGAATGATAACTACACCTATATTTATGTTAAAAAAGCTGATGCTTCTCGTATCTATGGATTAGAGTTAGAGCATATGTTTTCACCTAATCGGATTAACTTTTTGGTGTATAAAAATACATTGATAGAAGAGCATATAGCAGGAATCCCCGGAGATGTATTTATTAAAGATTTTTTACCGGACTTAAGTGACCAGGCAAAATCTCAGATAGCAAAAGAGTTTGTGAAATTCAATGAGCGTTGTCAGATGCGTTTGTTAGGGGATATGCGATCCTATAATTATGTAATCATCCCAATCCATGATTTTGAACATGTAGAATATAAAATTAGAGCGATAGATTTTGATCAACAATGTTTTGAGGGTAAATTAAAAGTATATCAACCACAATTTTTTAAAGAGAATTTTGATATGGTTGCTATTGTCATGAATAAACTACAACCTAGCTCTATTGAACAGTACAAAAAAGAGGAGCGTTCTGTTTTGGCAAAACGAATATTAAATTCTCGATCGCGTTATGAAACACTCATAGATTGTATGTGTAAGGACACTGTTTCTACAGAGGAAAACCTCAAAGAATTAAGAGAACATTTATATAACTTTACATTAGATTTAAAATTCAGGAGAAGTAAATCTATGGGTGAAGTATTAAAAACAGCATTAGATTTTGTAAGAAGAAATTATGAAAATGTGAACATGAAAAGATTGTTAGAGGGATAGAGTGTGAGAGGTGAGTATGTGAGTTTTTAAGTGTTAGTTTAAAACTCACATACTCAATGACTCAAATGCTACTTAATTTTTTTCTCTAGTTCAGCATTTTTATGTTTTAATGCTTCTACTTCTTTGATAAGATTTTCTGTCTTTTTATTTTGCTCAATCATATAGAGTGTAAGTTCTTCTATTTTTTGAAGCAGTTTTGCATTCATTTCTCCTAACTGAATACCGTTTTTTGCTACTTCTGCTGCGGAAGGGATGTTTTCTAAATGTCCTTTTTCTGCGATATGGTTTTCTACCTGTTGTAGTGTTGGTAGGTTATGGTTATCTTCGAATACATAGTCAGGCCAGGCATTGTATAAAGCAACTTTAATCTCTTCTGCTGCTATTTTTCCGGCAACTCCTAATTTAAAGCCTTTGGTATCTGCGGTTCCAATACCGACATTTCCATTTTTCATTATAGACATTTTACTACTTCCATCAACTTGAAAACCAAACCTAGAAGTAGCAGACCCACCTGTTATATTTATATAACTATTTCCATCTCCAGAGGTGAAAAGGTTTACATATCTACCATCAGAATATGATGTTTTAATTACTCCTCGTACGTCTAGTTTTGCTAAAGGATTTGTAGTCCCAATACCTACATTACCAGTTTTATTAATTGATAATCTTGCGGTAGGACCTGCTGTGACAGTATTAGAAGTTCCTAAGAAAAAATTACCATTCACTGGATCAAACCTTATTTCACTTGAGTATTGTAAAGGGTCTAAATCTACTCCGCCAGATGGCTTGTATAAAAAACCTATAACTTTATGTCCACCATCGTGGAAAGTATATGTATTTCCAATTTGAAGTTTTTCTTGCGGATTTGTCGTTCCAATCCCTATGTTTCCGTCTCCTTTAATAGTCATTCTAGGATTTCTACTATTAGAACCTGTATTAAAATAAATGCCATCATACGCATTAATATCCAATGCATCAGGACTATTATCTCCATCATCATGTGTTAGGATTGATAAATTATATTTGTTTGATGATGAAAAACCTTCTCTAAAAAAAAGGCCATTTTGATCTCCTGTCTGATACGCATCTAATAAAAAAGATCCTTCTACATGGAGTTTCTCTATTGGATTTGTAGTTCCGATACCCACATTGCCATTAGCCGCCATTGTCATTAATTTTTGATCATAATTGGTCCATACAAATAAGGGTCTGTTTTGTACAGCACTATTTAATCTTCTTGCGTTAAAATTTATTAGTGCATTTGTACCATTATCCATAGCATCTGATGTAGATCCCATAATTGATATAGAATACCTGTTATCTGAATCATGATATCCTTTAATTAGTGGAATAAATTGATTTGCAGAACCTGTACTATTTGCTATCTGTAGATAATCTGAAGGAGCATCAGAAACCTTAAATCGCATTAGACTTTCTGTTTGTCCTGTGTTTGATAATATATCTAGTTTAGCTCCAGGGTTTGTTGTTCCTATACCTAAATTACCAGAAGGATTAAGAGTCATTAAATGCCCTGTTCCTTTATTAAAAAAGTACATATTCCCTATTGTCTTTTCAATGCTTCCTATATAAAGTTGATTAGCTCCATTTAAGCCAAAAGCTCTAGTAAAACCTGTTCCATCATTTTTTTGAACCCTAATGTAATCCGAAGAGTTGTTTAAATCTACATTTTGAGATTTTGCCTCGATAAAAATGAGTAATACTACTATTATGAATACTGTTTTTTTCATAGTTATTTTTTGATTATTTAGTTTTTGATTCTAGCTTTTCAAGACGCATTTGTAATTCAATTAACATGCTGCTTGTTGATTTTAATTTTTTGTTTTCTTCTTGAAGTTTATAGATTTCTTTTTGTTGGTTCTCTGTCTTTTTATTTTGCTCAATCATATAGAGTGTTAACTCTTCTATTTTCTGAAGTAATTTTGAGTTCATTTCTCCTAATTGGATACCGTTTTCTACTACTTCTGCAGCCGAAGGAATGTTTTCTAGATGTCCTTTTTCTACGATATGATTTTCTACCTGTTGTAATGATGGTAAGTTATAGTCATTCTCGAAAACGTAGTCAGGCCAAGTATTGTATAGGGCAACTTTAACCTCTTCTGCTGCTATTTTACCTTTTACACCTAGTTTAAAACCTTTGGTGTCTGCGGTTCCAATGCCTACATTTCCGTTTGATGTTAAAATCAAATTGTTTCTCCAGCGCCATGCTCCATTGTTTATATAACGTGTTTGTAATAACATTCTGCCACTGGCATTAGCATTACTTTCGTTATCCGGTGTGACCATAATCCTACCTTGTTGCCAAGAATTACCCCCATTAGTATTAGCAGGTACGACAAATCCGAGAGTGGCTCCTTTTGAAACAGATCTTGAAGTATTTGTTCCTTCTATAATCAAATTAGCATCATATCTATTAGTAGAGAATTCATCAATTGAAGTAGATGTAATCTGTAGTTTGGCATTTGGACTTGTAGTTCCGATACCCACGTTACCTCCATTAGCTGATAAAAAAACGTTAGTAGGAGTGTCATATCCACCTAAATACAAAGAAGAGGTTTCTCCATCTGTTCTTATAGGCTCAATAACAGCTCCAGAAGTTCCGTGCCAAATATTGAGATATTTGTCAGTTATTGTTTCTCTATAGATTCTTAACGCATTTCTTTCTAGAGCATTTAGGTGTAATTTAGCATCCGGACTTGTCGTTCCGATACCTACGTTACCGTTATGTTGAATTCTGAATCTTTCAGTTGCTCCAGTGTACAATCCTAGTCCAGTTGCATTAGAATGTAGGTTTTCTGCAATTGCAGAGATTCCAATCCATTTATTAGTTTCTCCTGCATAGCCTGAAAGAACTTTTAGCCCAACAAAATCTCCATTATTAGAAGCGGTACCAGCAATTTCTTGTAGCCAACCGGATTGATTTTTCTTAATATGAAGTACTGTATTAGGAGTTTTCGTTCCGATTCCTACATTGCCACTAGTCAGAACACTCATTAAAGGAATATCACCGTTGTATCTTCGGTTGATGTCAAATCTATTACTGCCATTTGGAGAAGTTATATTAAACCAACTACCTGACGAAGGAGTTCTAATTTGAAATTTTTCCGAATTAATATTTCCTCTAACTTCAAGTTTTTCAGCAGGAGTTGTAGTTCCAATACCTACATTACCGGTATTTTCAATTTTATTAGTCTGTCCGTAAGAACTAAAAACGATCCCTAGAATTAGAGATGATACGATTCTAATTTTTTTCATAATTACTTTTAATAGTTGTCTTGTGGAGCATAGTAACTCTACAAAAATTTATAATGCTTTTATATACGTGTCTTGAGATTACTAATTGTTACCTTGAAAAATGAAGTTTTTTTAAATAAAGGCGCGAATTTAAGGGAAATCTAAGATTTTTTCCCAGTGCAAAGGTGAAATTTAAACAGAGGTTTGGAAGGCAGATTTTTTTGGATATCCAAAGTCAGAAGTAAAAGGATTAATAAACTACCTTACCACTTCCGACTTCGAGCTTTTTACATTTTAATCTTTTTGCTCTTTATTAAAGTATACTAGATAGTAGTACATCTGTTTTTCTTCATCCCAACCTTTTTCAACAAATTTTTCTGCTGATTCAGGATTGATGAAATCCATTTTGATCTGAATATTGGTATCCAGATTAATGGTGTTTTTTATCTTTTTTCTTGCCGCAGATACTGCTGTGTTTGCAATCGGAAATTCCGTGAGATCTTCTATATGATATTTTGGAGCTTTCTCTGATTTATAGTGCTTAAACTCAGGAATTAGATCTGGATTATCGATGACTTCATTTAGAAAAGCAGATTCTTCAAACGTATCATTTTTTGCAAAGTGATTTACAGCTCGATTCATAAACATCACTTCCTCTTTTTTATCTTCGGCAGGCAATACCACATCTTTTGCAAAATCCTGACAGAACTTCATATACTTTTTTGTATAAAAGTTTTCATCCTCAAAAGCTTCTACTCCTAAGAAATGTTCTAACCAATATTTAGTGTCATAACGGTTAGAGTCTACAGAAAGAATTTTATATCCTTCTTCTTTTTTATGATTAAAGATCAAGCATCCTTTATCAAGTTTGTTAAGGTTTACACCTTGCTGATGCAATAATTCTATGTCACTCCCTTTTTCTTCAAACTGAAGGAAGTCATATTTTAATTCTGACTTAAAAATCCCAATAGCAGCTGTTTTTTCGTTGTCTATAGTTAGATTTTCTAGATAAGCAATGTATACTTCACCACTTTTAATATGTGGATGTTGTGACTGTTCGTATAATAAAGAAGTAATTCTTTTAGACTTTTCGTGCGCAGAAGATGGGTTGTCAAAAATTTCAGTAACTATCTTAAATAGCGGATTAAATTCTACATCTACTTCATTTGCGAATTGAAAATAGTTTTCTTCTTTTTCTCTAAAGGGTTTGAAAAAGTATTCTTTTAACAAGGCTGTTAACTCATCATTAAGTTTGTAAGGAGAATCAGAAAGAAATATATTCTCGTTTCTACTTTTATTTCCTATTCTGTGAATCGAAAGCGATTCTATTTGGGTACTGTATAAGTTGATCATATTTTTTAGTTACAGAGAAGCAAAGCTACAAAGTATCAAAGATTTAATTAAGAATCTTTGATTTTTCTGATATAGCTAGATAGCATGCGCTCTATTTCTCTAGTGTCTTCGTATAACGAATTAAAATTATTTTCTTTTAAAAAGGAAAGATTTTTTCCGATTTCTAACTGCGTCTGAACTTCAAACAATGAACTAATTGAAATATTTAGGAACCGAATATATTCTTTTTTACTCTCTCTACCATAACCTTCTGCAATATTACTGGGAATTGAAACGGAGGCTCTTCTTATCTGAGAAGTTAAGCCATATATTTCTTCTTTCGGAAACTTTGCTGTTTCCAGATAAATATTGTTGACTAAAGTCATAGATTTTTGCCATATTTTCAGATCCCTATAGGTGCTCAATATTAGATTTTTAGCTTTTTTAAAAATTTAGACTTTGTAACTTAGATTCTTAGATTCTTAGATACTCAAGATTTAATTCCAATTTTCATCAAACCCTAATTCATCGTAATCATCGAGATCCAGAAAACCTTCTTCCTCATTAGTGTCGTCTAGATTATCTGCTTTGAATTCTTTATCAGGAGCATTGTCAGGAATTTGACCATGTACAAACATAACGCTTGGATACTCTTTTCCATTTTCATATTCGGCAATTTCAGCAAGTTCTACCAAAAAAGTCCACATACTAAGAAAATCATATATATAAATCAATCGGGGAGAAACTTCATGAACAACATCAATCAATGATGTTTCATTCATCAATCTTACTGGCTGATTGCCATCACTCATATCAAAAAGAGAAATCTCTTCTCCTTGATTCCATTGTTCATCACTAGTGTAAAAGGAAGCCATTTCCATACCATCAAAACCAAAAGATTGGTTGATTACGTTATGAAACTGCTCTAAAGTAGCATCTTGCTCTATTTCGATATCTCTAAAAACATCTTCTTCTGTATCCAGGATAATTCTGAAACGGTAAATCATTCTTGATTAATTTGGATGGACAAAGATACAAACTTGTTTCTGACTATTTTTAATTTTCAGGCTTCAATAGCTTTATTTTTATACACCTCTAGCATAATGTAAAACTGTACTCCAAACAATAAAGAAGATAATACTAAATGTAATGGTTGTGACAAAAAAGGAAAATCAAAATAGTACATCAATATACCTGTTAATGCTTCTAAACCAATTAGTACTAGAACCCAATTTAATTTAGATAAACCGAATTGCATTTTTTTACTATACCAAAGAAGCCAGGCGTTAATAAGGACAACTAAAATAGAAAATGACCTATGGATGTAAAAGGTAAATGTAGGTGGATTTAGCCATTCTGATTTTGATAGTTCACCAACTATTTTTATTTGTTCATCCACATATTGTCGTACTTGTGTGCCTAATGCAACTTGAACTAAAGTAAGAATAACTGAAAAAAGGAGAATACTTTTAAAAGTAGTGTTAAATTCAATAGATTTAATTCTGTCTTTCGTTAAGAAAAGAACATATAACAATATTGCTAAAATAATAAATGCTACCAGCATATGAACGGTAATTCTTAGCGGCAATAAATTAGAGTCTACCACGATTTTACCTAACCAGGCCTGGAATGCCATTGCTAGGATAGTGATACCGGCAAATAATGTAATTTTTCGTTTTTGTTTCCAAAACCTTAATGATAGAATAAACATCAATAATATTGGTATTCCTGAAAGCACAGTAACTAACCTATTGATATATTCAATCCAAGTATGCCAGACATTAAATTTGGCATAATCATGCTTTGTATATGACTTCCAATTACTAGGGTTATATGTAAAAGAAGATGTAAAATCTCTAGCTGCAATTCTCAATTCTTTGTTCAGGATTACAATAAAACCTTCCTGATATTCGTGATTAGACTTCCACTGAATTTGTGCTTCCTCTGTAGGAGGAATATAATATCCAAAGCACTTAGGCCAATCCGGACATCCCATTCCAGATCCTGTCATTCTGACTACAGCTCCTGCAATGATGATCAAATAAATCAGTATGATGGATGTGATAACAAGTGGTCTGAAATATTTTTTCATAAATTAAGAATCTAAGTACAGTCTTTTTTCTATTTATTATTTTTAAAAGTTCAAAATATAGCTATCAAAAGAATCAACTTTAAACTATCAACTATCAACTATCAACTATCAATCCCAGTTCTTCACCTTTTTTAATCATAAACTGATAAGCAGCGTTATGTTCATTAGATATTTCTCCTTCCAGAATAGCTTCTTTGATGGCTTCCTTAATGATTCCGATTTCACGAGAAGGTTTGATATTGAAAGCTTTCATAATTTCTTCTCCACTTACCGGCGGCTGGAAATTACGAATATGATCGCGTTCTTCTACCTCTACCATTTTCTGGCGGACTATCTTAAAATTGTTGTGATACTTCCTAAAGCGTTTTGGGTTTTTGGTTGTAATATCTGCTTCGCAAAGGGTCATTAGCTCTTCAATATAATCACCTGCATCAAATACTAATCTCCTTACCGCAGCATCCGTAACATCAGACGCAATAACAATAGGGCGTGAACTCATCAATACCATTTTCTGAACAAACTTCATTTTGTCATTCAAAGGCATTTTTAGACGCTTAAATAGTTTAAATACCATTTTAGAACCGACAAACTCGTGACCGTGAAATGTCCATCCCACTTTTTTACTAAATCTTTTGGTAGGAGCTTTACCGATATCGTGCAATAACGCTGCCCAGCGTAACCATAGATCATCTGTGTTTTCTGATATGTTGTCTAGAACTTCTAACGTATGATAAAAATTGTCTTTATGTTTCTGACCTTCGACCTCGTCGATACCTTTTAACGCTATCAATTCTGGTAGTATATATGGTAATAAACCTGTCTTTTCTAACAGTAAAAATCCAACAGAAGGTTTTTCGCTTAATAAAATCTTATTAAGTTCGTCAACAATACGTTCTTTGGTAATGATCTTAATGCGATCTTTATTTTTAGTAATTGCTTTTAAAGATTTTTCTTCAATCTTAAAATTGAGTTGCGTAGCAAAACGAATGGCTCGCATCATTCTAAGTGGATCATCAGAGTATGTAATATCCGGATCTAATGGTGTACGAATAATTTTGGATCTTAGGTCTTCTAGTCCATTAAAAGGGTCTAAAATATCTCCAAAGTTATTGTTAGAAAGATTTAATGCTAATGCATTGATAGTAAAATCTCTTCGGTTTTGATCATCTTGCAAAGTGCCGTTCTCAATAATTGGATTCCGACTATTTTCTCGATAAGATTCTTTTCTGGCTCCTACAAATTCTACTTCTATATCATCGGCTTTTAGCATTGCCGTTCCGTAGGTTTTGAATATCTGAATTTTTGGATTGCCTGGTAATAATTTAGAAACTTCTTTTGCTAATTCAATACCACTACCAACGGCTACAATATCAATATCCTTAGCTGTGCCTCTTTGTAAAACATAATCTCTTACGAATCCTCCAATCACGTAGCTTTCTAGCTGAAGATTCGATGCCGCTTTGGATATAGTATTAAAAACAGAATATTGTAATGCTTCTTTATAATTTTTAGCTTCCGACATGAATCAATTTACTTCCTGATAATTTTCACTGTACTATCGCCTCCTATTTTGATGATAGAGGAAGGTTTAGCATCTTTGTTTTTCAACGGCAAATTTACAACATAGTCTACGCCTTCCAAAATCTCCTTACTTATTTCTTTTAAGTTTCGAGGTGTGGATTTTCCACTAATATTGGCAGAAGTAGAAACAATAGGTCGCTTAAATTTTCGAATCAGTTTTCCGCAGAAAGGATCACGAGCTACTCGAATTCCTAGTGTGTTATCTTCTGCGATTAGATTTTCTGCTACTCGTAAAGGTCTATCGTAGATAATCGTGGTTGCTTTTTTAGCGTATTTTAGTATGTCATATGCTACTTCGGGAACTTCTTCCACATATTGCTGAAGCATTTTAAAATCGCTAACCAGACATAACATAGCCTTACTATCTGCTCTTTGTTTTAAAGCATATATTTTATCTACAGCTTCTGCATTAGTAGCATCACAACCAATTCCCCAAACGGTATCTGTAGGGTAGAGGATAAGTCCTCCTTTTTTTAGGATGTTTATTGTTTTCTCTATTTCTTCTCTGTGATCTTCCATTATTATATTGAAGTAGGAGTATTATTAATATTATACATTTTATAGTAAGAAAAGTTAAAGTAAATATAAATACAATTTTAGGCAGTAACATACTATTGACTCAAGACATTTACTTATGTGATTGGCCAATCACTAAAATTTCCTGAATGCACAGCAGGATAAACTTTGTGCAAAAATAATTTTAAAACCTAAATATTATGAAAAAAATCATTTTTTTATTGATGATTAGTGCAGGAATAGTATCCTGTGAGAATGAAAGCAACGATTTTGTTGATCAAGAAACTAGTAATGATCTATCTATCCAAAAGGAAAAAGAAATATTTTCCTTTGATAACTGGGAGGAATTTAGAAAAAGCTATCTAAAATTTGCAAAATTAAGTACAGAAGAATTAGAAGGAGTTTCTTTTTTAACTTCCCATTATGATGAGGAAATGGAAATTTCTTATGCTTTGCAGGGAATTTTGAATAAAGATAATCAATTTAGATTAGCAGATAAGATTATTTGGTTTGATCAAGGTAATTTTTATGAATTTGAGAGTGATGAAGAAATTGCAACTCAGAAATTAAATATAGAAAATCTTAAGGAGGTTGGTTCTGTGTCTCAGATACCTGTTAGTCTTTCAGAGGATACAAGTTTAGCGAAGACCGTACCAATCTCTAATCAATATCAATTCAGAAAGCAAAGCTATATAGAAAATTGTGGAACGGGTATAACTCAAGGACCTTCGCCTAGAGCATTCAAATATGTACACGAGGCCTTTGCCGAATTAATAGTTTCAGGTTCTCCATTTTATCAAGTATACCAATATGCATTACATTTAAGAGTAAAATTAGAATACAATCATAGAGGAAATAGTTGGAGACTTTCAGGAGAAGGTAGAGATATTTCAATCAATTTGACAAATACTTCTTTTTTAACGAATCAATTAGGTTCTAATCTTTCTACTGGAATTGGGGCTACAAACTATCGAACTATAAGATTTTCTAATTCCTGTGCTTCACATCAACAAGAATTGCTTAATGAGGTTAGAGCTCCCGGATTAATACCTAATTCTTTTTGGAATATTAATGTAAGTGGTACTATAACTCAGAAAATGTTTGGAGATACAGAGAGTAATCGTTGGAGAGATACTGTTAATTGGTAATTAAATATTATTTCCAAATTGTATAATTATAAAAGTGGGAATCCTTTATTGGATTTCCCACTTTGATATAAAAATATGTCAGTTAAATTTTGGAACTATATTTTCTGAGTCAATATATTTTGGGACTTCATTGTTTATTGTTTCTCCAGAAATAACCTTTTCATATAGTTTTAGATATGATTCTGTCATTACTTTAGAATTGAAATATTTTACCGCATATTCGTGACATCTTTTTGGATTGTAATCAAATTCTCTAACGGCTTTTGCGATTTCATCGGCGTTAGTACCCGTAAAACCAACTTCTGATTTTATTAATTCCGGTAATGAACCGTTCTTTGTTCCGAAAACAGCACAACCGGCATACATGCTCTCTGTAATTGCAATTCCAAAAGGTTCGTGCCAAACTACAGGAAAAACTAAAGCTTTAGAATGCTGAGCGACTTCCATCTTTTTATCATTTTCAACCATTCCGTGAAAAATAATGTTCTTATTCAAGATATATTTCAAACCTCTTTTAAAATTTCTAAAGGTCCATCGTTCGCCACCCATAACGTGTAGTTTATTACCTGATTTCAGGGCAATATCAGCAGTTCCAAATAGGTTTTTTACTTTCCAGGATGCTTTGGCTAAAAAATGAAGATATTTTCTATCATTATCCAATATTGGATCAGGATAATCATCCCAATCAATTCCGTTATAAACAAAGGCGGTAGATCCATATCTTTTTGCATGATTTCCGGATACAAAAACCATATTAATATCAAGGAGTTGATCTGGTGAAGGATTACCTTCCATAGTAAAGATATAGGGTTTGCCAACCGCTTGGTTTAATGTATTAAAAAGATGAACTACATCAACATCTGCTGGGATCTGATCTTGTAATGTTTTGTTTTCGTCATATACTAGTACAGTAGCAAAATCAGAAGAGGAACCTTCTTTTGCTAAAAAGTAGATTTTATGTCCTAATTTGGAGAGTTCTTTACCAAGCCCCCAAATCACTCGTTCAGTTCCACCATATTTTTTTGCAGGCAATAGTGCAGTTTTATCTTCTATAAGTATATTCATTTTTTAGTATCAATAATTTTAATAGTTATTTTTTTACTACCGTAGCATATTGCAAATATCTCATATCCATTGCGGTAAAAAATAACGGGAGATTGTAAAGATATGGCTTGATAGATTTTGTTTTATTAATACCTTTGTGTGTTAAAATTTTATACCCTAAACGAGTATACATATTGGCTATACTTTTCCCTGTAAAGAATCTTAGATGCGTTTTATCCATGATTCCGTGATCTTCATATTCCCAATTTTTCTTAAGAACAAGATTCTTTAGGGCACTGTGATATCTCATATTTGGAATGGAACTAATGATTACTCCATCTTTAGATAATTTGCTCTTAATCTTCTCCAAAACCATATATGGATCTACAAGGTGCTCTAGAACATCATTGAAATAGATAGCATCAAAATACTCATCAGGAAGTTTGTCGATAAAACCTTCTACTTCTCCAATAAAAACTTTGTCAAGCAGCTTCTTTGCTTTTTCTCCTTCTTCCTTCATTAGTTCAATTCCCCAGGTTTCGGTTTGATATTTTTCTTTAATGAAAGAAGCAAAAGCTCCTTCTCCGCATCCTACATCTAATAATGTTTTAGTGTTTTCGGGCAGAAAATCCAACATTTCATGACGTGTGTTATTAAAATAATTATCGGGTTTATTATCGTAATCCATCGATCTGCTTATTTTTTTGAGTTATAGAAAATTATTATTAGTCAGTTTTAAACCAAAACTAGACTGTTGTTTTATTATAATTCTTAATATTGTACAATATTTATTTGTATGAAAGTTACATTAATCAGCTTGGATAATTGGGGTTTTAATCAATTCATTGCTAAAGAATTAGAGCGTCGAGGAATAAAGGTGTGTCAAATCAATTTTTACCAGCTACGCTATAAGTATCCTTCATTTTTTCATAAGGTTTTTAATTTCTTTGCAAAACTATTTTTTAAATATAACATAAAAAAGAAGTTTTTGGAGAAAAAAATTCTTGAGGAACTAAACAAGAACGGGCATCAAGATAAAATATTGATTATTAAAGGTGATTTTTTGAACCCAGATTTTATTGAAAAGATACGCCCTTACACGGATAATTTACTTGGCTTTTTTAATGATAATTATAAAAGATCTCCCAAGATCGCAAAGATCTATAATGAGTTTGATAAGGCATTTTCTTTTGAAAAGGATGATGTAGAGCGTTTCAGTTTTTCTTTTATCACCAATTTTATTTATAAAGAAGAATTATCAAGTGAAGAAACTCTAAAACAAGAAGTTTTCAATATTAGTTCTTCTGGAAAGAGAGATGTTGTGATTCAGAATATTGCTAGAGCATTAGATAAAATAAATATTAAGTATAAAATTGTAATTGTTGGTAAAAGTGAAGAACATAAAGATGACACCCATATTTTGTACACAAAAAAAACTATGAACTTACACGAGGTAGAAGGTTTGATCGCTCAGTCTAATGTTTTATTAGATGTACATCGTGAGAATCAATCTGGTTTAACCTTTAGGGTTTTTGAAAGTATGGGGTTTTCTAAAAAGCTGATTACAACGAATAAGGATATTGCTACTTATGATTTTTATAATCCAAATAATATTTTGATAGTGGATAAAAAGAATATAGAGATCCCTAAATCTTTTTTTGAAACACCATATGAGCCAATTCCAAAAGAAATCTATGATACATATACTTTACCTTTATGGGTAAATGAAGTCTTTGGATTTTAGAAATTTAAAAGTATGAAAAACCACTCAAGTATAGCTTTATTGATTTCTACCTATAATTGGCCCGGAGCATTGGATTTAGTATTAGCTAGTGTTTTGAAACAATCTGTTTTACCAACAGAAGTCATGATTGCTGATGATGGCTCTACAGAGGAAACTAGATTATTAATAGATAGTTACAAGAAAGTTTTTCCTGTGTCTCTAAATCATATTTGGCATGAGGATAATGGTTTTACTAAGACTATAATTCTTAATAAGGCTATAGCAAAAATCAAATCTGATTACATTATACAAATTGATGGAGATATTATTCTTCATAAACACTTTGTAAAAGATCATTTGAATGCACGTAGGGATAAAATGTTTCTTTATGGGACTAGAGTTACAATTACCAAAGAAAAGTCTTTGCGATTAATGGCTAAAAAGAAGGCGAATTTGAATATTTTTTCCAGTGGACTCAAAAAACGTATGAGGATGTTGTATTTGCCTTTTGTTTATAAAAATAGAAAACCAGATAAAGCTATCTCTACAAAATTAAGAGGTGCTAATATGTCGTATTGGAGAAAAGATGCAATTGAGATTAATGGATACAATGAAGATTTTTTAGGTTGGGGTTTTGAAGATTATGATTTTGGACAGCGATTGACTTTTTTGGGAGTAATGCCTAAAAGATTAAAGTTTGCAGGAATTTGTTTTCATATTTATCATAAAAAAGCAGTATTAGAAAATCCTGAGAAAGGAAACGAAATTCAAAATAAAACCATTGAAGGTAGGGTTAAAAGGTGTAAAAACGGAATTGATAAGTATTTGAAAGATGATTAGGTTTTTTCTTTTTTAATCTTACTTTAATACTAAGACCAAATAAGTGTCTTTTTTCAACTTATATAGAAATATGCCAAATAGATTTGTAGTACATAATTCCAAAATAGATTTGAAGCCTCTAGTAAAAGAGGCTATTAGAGATTTTGAGAATTACAAAGAGATACTGGGCGATGCAGAACGTAATGTGATTAAGATAGTAAGGCTAAATGATAAGAAGTATGCTATAAAATCCTTTAAAATACCTAATGTCATAAATCAGATTGCATATCGATTTTTTAGAGAATCTAAAGCAGAGCGTTCTTATATGTATGCCAATAATCTACTAGAAGCAGGTATTAAAACACCTTTTCCGATTGCATATGACATTAGAACAACTCCCTTTTTGTTTAAAAAAAGTTATTATGTAAGTGAGTTGGTGGAATGTGATTTGACGTATCGAGAATTGACTACAGATTTTGGTATTGCGGATCATGAGGATATATTGAGAGCTTTTACCAGGTTTACATATGAATTACATAAAAATGGAATTAACTTTTTGGACCACTCTCCTGGTAACACATTGATTAAGAGGATAGAAAATGGCTATGAGTTTTATCTCGTAGATCTTAATCGAATGGAGTTTGGTGAAATGAGTTTTGAAACTAGAATTAAAAACTTTGCTCGTTTAACAATTCATGAATCCATGATTAAGATAATGAGCAACGAATATGCGAAATGCACTGGAGAAAAAGAGTCAGAAATCTTTAGATTGATGTGGCAATATACCCAGGAATTTCAGAATCGCTATCACGGCAAACGTAAGCTGAAACGAAAGATCTTTTTCTGGAAAAAGAAATATAGAGATTAGTTCATTTCCTTAAATTATAAGGAAAGCCATTTTTTAAACTTCCCCAATTTCTCTATGGCAACAAAAATGTTACTCTCTGTAGCTATTGGGTTTAGCGATACTTTTATTCTTGATTTTGAGGTGTAATACATTTGTTCGATTGATTTTAGATGAACCATATATTTTCTGTTTATCCTGAAGTAATCGGATGGATTAAGTTCTTGTTCTAGTTTTTTTAGTGAAAAATCAATAGGAATCTTTTTTCCAGTCCAAAGCACAACAAAGGTTAGTTTTTCCTCACTATAGAAATAAGCAATTTCATCAATTTCGATTGTCTTAAGGCTGTTATTTAGTTTTGCCAAAAATCTTTTCTTGTATTCTTTTCCGTTATGAAGAAACAGATTTTTATATTCTGGTAGTTGGCTTTTATTTAACTCAAAGAATTTATCAATACTTTTTAATAAAGCTTCTTTGGCAACAGGTTTCAGTAAATAATCAATACTATTCTGTTCAAAAGCTTTAATAGCATATTCAGAATAAGCTGTTGTAAAAATAATTGGTGTTTTGATATCTAATATTTTAAAAATTTCGAAAGAATATCCGTCAGATAAGTTAATATCCAGAAAAATTAGATCAGGCTTTTTAGTCGATAAATACTGGATAGACTCGTTTATAGAAGTAAGTATCTTTACGATAATAATTTGATCGTTTACTTCTTGAATTAGGTTTTGCAGTCGCATAGCTGCAATACTTTCGTCTTCTATAATGATTGCTTTTATCATATTTCTGGCTCAATTAATGGAATTGAAGCGATGTAGTTATCATTTATTATCTTAAATGTAGGAGCTAAAGAATGTAACATCTTATATTGATTAACTAGATTTTTCTGTCCGATACCAAGGGATTTTTCATACTCATTACTTTTTGGTTGAAAATTATTAATTACATCAATATTATTTTCTTGACTTATAATTGATATTTTTAATGGCTTACTGTTTTCTATAGTATTATGTTTAATTGCATTCTCAAATAGTAATTCTAATGTCATAGGAGGAATTAGTAGATGAAGCTGTGATTCTTTTATATGATTTTGAAATATGATATTATCTCCAAATCTGATTTTTTGAAGAGATATATAAGAATTGATTAATTCTAGTTCTTTTTTTAATGGAACAACAACTTCTTCGCTTTGTGTTAGATTGTATCTATAAACATTAGATAATTCTTGTAAAAAATATTCTGCTTTTTTAGTGTCAGTACTTATTAAACCTGATAAGCTATTAAAACTATTAAACAAAAAATGAGGATTTAACTGTTTTTTTAAGGCCATGTACTGTGCTATTGATTTTTCACTTTGGTATTGCGTGAGTTTAATTTTGATGTCTTGTTTTTCTTGTTGTGATTCCAGGAAAATCTCTACAAAATAGACAAAAGCAATAACAGCAAAATTGATTAATAAGATCGACCAAAAACCTAAATCAAAAAACGATTCATTAATATCATCATCATCATTAAATAATGCAGACGAAATGCCCTTTAGCATAAAGGTCAAAAAAACTGTTTTTAAAAAAATAACTACTGTCCAAATGCCTAAGAATTGAGATCTATTTTCTGTATCAATGATTTTAGGAACTAGTTTTTCTTTTAAATATAATCTTGACCAAAAAATCACTAGTGTAAAAACGAAACTAATTGGTAGTAATACGAATGTTTCCCATATACCTTCTTGTATATTCGAGGTATAAATTTCACTAATAAAATGAAATCCATTAAACAGAAGTACAATAAATAGATAAAAATATATTCGGTTAGTGTTCAATGTTTTATTTTTAGTTTTCCGTAATGGTTATGGTGTCTTCTTCTATGTCTACAGCATAAAAGTATCCTAATGCTCTATTGTTTGGATTGCTTAAATTTATTAAATTTCCTCGGATTGATGCTGGTGGAGGGTTGCCAATTATTGGATTTCCTAGATTTCCAGTTTGCACAAATAACTCATTGAGGAAATCAAAATATTCTTCAGATATTGATAATTGTTGTGCTGTTGCTATATCACCAATTTCGAAAGGTACTTCATCATTTGGGCTTACACCAATACGTTGTCTTCCATCAAAGAATTCATCAGAAACAATTAGAACTTCACTGTTTCCAGGATCTGGAACGATTACAAATTCACCGTTTTTAAAAAGGCGGTAATAATAAAAGTTAGATATATTGGCAGGGTCTGTGGTGTCAAACTTCACAAAATATCCTTCATCTGTTGCAATAGTTTCTTCTTCAAATTCAAAATAGAAATTATCAAAAGAAGGAACTTCTGATATGTTGTCAGATCCTTCATAGGTGTCCCCATTCCAGTTTATGGTGATGGTATAGGTATTTCCAATTTCAGGAATTATGTTGGAGTTTTCGTAAACTCCATTAGATGTATGAGTAAATTCCCAAGAATCAGTATTGCTCGTTACAATGACAGATGCGTCATCTACAAACGGTAATTCTTCTGTAGATAAAAACGAAGCAGTAGTAGTTAGTTGAATTTGCTGTGTTGTCAATGGAGTTATAGTGTTTCTTTCTAATCCACCATTGATGACTAAACGTGGAGTGCTTTCATTAAGTGTGATATCATTAGTTACGTCTGTTTCGCACGATAAGAAAAATAATGAGATGATTATTAAGGATGTTATAAATAGATTTTTCATTTGATGTTTTTTAAAATTTGAATTCATACGATATACTCGGGACAATGCCAAAGAAAGATAGTTTGGTTGCTTGGGTCATTCCGGTAGCTACTTCCTGATCTCCAATTTCTCCAACTTCATTAAAGTAAATGGAAGCTGCGTTTTGTCTGTTATAGACATTTACCAGACTGAATACCCATTTGCCGTTTTTACCTTTTTTAGGATTTAGAGTAGCTGATATATCCAATCTGTGATAGGCGGGTAATCGATTTCCGTTTCTATTATTGTAATCAGCTACTACTAATCCATTTTGTTCGTATCTTCCGGTAGGGTAGGTTACTGGTCTTCCTGAGCCAAAAACGAAGTTTGCTCCAAAATCCCATCTTTTATTCAACTTATAGAATCCTACTAGATTTAATTCGTGTAATTGGTCACTATTGGATGGATAATATTCATTATTATTAATGCCAAGAACTTTAGTTTCTGATTTGGCAAGGGTATAACTTAACCAACCCGTAAGTCTACCTTCATTTTTATTTAGTTGTACTTCTAACCCATATGCTCTTCCGTCTCCTTGTGCAATCTGAGTTTCTATTTCTTCAGTAAATATTAGATCTGCTCCATCAATAAAATCAGTGACATCGTTAAGTTTCTTATAATATGTTTCGAGGCTTAAATCATATTTTCCTTCATTAAATGATGTAAAGTATCCTATTGCTAATTGATCAGCATATTGTGGTTTGATGTATGGACCACTTGGAGACCATACGTCCAGAGGAGTAGGAGAGGTAGTGTTGGAGATTAGATGCAGATATTGATACATTCTGTTATAACTTAACTTAAAAGAATTAGAGTCATTTAATAAATACCTAGCTGATACTCTAGGTTCTAGTCCATTAAATGATTTTATATTCTCTCCAGAACCGTATTGTGTAGTGCCTATAACTTCATTTTCTTCATAAATATCCTGTTCAGCGTTATAGGTTAAAGGAGTTCCTGTTTCATATTCACGTATTTCTTGAGCTCCTAGTCTAAAAAAGTTAGACCATCTTAATCCATATTGAACACTAAATTTATCTGATAATTTTTGTTTTAAATCCACATAAACTCCGTTTTCTAAACCAAACTTGTCACTAAACTCTTCTTCGTTGATACTAGAACCGTTTAGAGAAGATATTTTCCCAGGTTTAAATTGATAGTAAGTCATATCAATACCAGTTTTTAGTGTGTTATTATTGTTGATGTACCAGGACAGTTTGGGTTTTAGATTATAATTGGTGATACTAGATTTCCATCTAAATTCTGAACCAGTTCTTAGATTGTCTAGATTATATTCATAATTACTGAAAATGGCAGAAGTCTGTAGAAATAACTTTTCGTTGATCACACTTGTCCATCTAAGAGTTCCAGAGGAGTTTCCCCAGGTTGTTCCTAATAATCCATTAAGTTCAAACGTGTCTCTGCCGAAATACCCTGAAAGAAATAGTCGATTATTTTTGTTAAGGTCATAATTCGCTTTTAGATTAAAGTCATAGAAAAATAAGGAACTGTCTTCGAAATCTTCTAAAAGGAATGAAAATAGATCTATGTATGATCTCCTACCGGCTAACATATAACTTCCAGAAGCTTCTTCTTTATTACCTTTTAAAATAGGGCCTTCTATTAATGCTTTGGCAGAAATAAGACCTATTCCAATGTTTCCTCCAAATTTTTTAGTATTTCCTTCTTTTTGCTTTATATCAAGTACAGACGACAACCTTCCTCCGTATGTAGCCGGAATTCCTCCTTTGTATAATTTTGCATTTTTTATAGCATCGGAGTTAAATACTGAGAAGAAACCAAATAAATGCGAAGCATTATAGATAGTAGCTTCATCAAGTAATATTAGGTTTTGATCTACAGAACCACCTCGTACATTGAATCCTGATGAAGCTTCGTTCACGCTAGACACTCCGGGTAATAATTGCAATGATTTTAGTACATCGGGTTCACCAAGAATGGCGGGCATTTTTTTAATAGTTTCTCCTTGTAGTGATATAACACTCATTTCTGTAGATTCTATTTTTTTTCTTGTGTTGTTAGAAGAGATAATAATCTCATCCAATTCGGCTAATTCTTCTGATAAATCAAAATCTAATTTTTGATTATTTGAGATTAGAATTTCTTTTCGGATAGTTCTATATCCTAAATAGCTGATTTCTATTTGATGGGTTCCTTTTTCTATGTTTATAGAATAAAAACCATAATCATTTGTTGTGGTTCCTACAGAATCATCAATAATAATATTAACTCCAAGTAATTTCTCTCCGGAACTAATATCTTTTATATATCCACTGATGGTAAGTTTTTCTTGTCCAAATGTTCCAAGGGTATATAAAAAGAGCAGGTATACAAATCTTTTAGTCATACGAATACAGTTTTAAATAATTTTTATTCAAAACTATAGGAGAAGTCCTGCTAGGTTTTAGAAATAATGATGAACCTTGAAAAAACCTGATAAACCATTATTTTTTAAATAAATGGATAGTAAAATATTGAATATATAGGGTTTAAATAGTTAATACTTAGAAAACCAGAAGTTTGGTTTTACTGTTTTTGTTTAATTAACTCTCTAAGTTTAGAATACTTCAGAAATGTAATATTGGCAGTTTGCACACAGATAACAAAGCCATTGAACCCATCCAAAAATCCAAGTCTTAGAAAATACGCCTTAAAAAATGCCCAGGTTGGGTTAAGGATGATCTTCCAGATAGGCGCTTTTTTACCAAGTTTATAATACGATTGGGCGGAGATAGTTGAGAACTTATCAGTTTTAAGATTAAACTCTTGGTATGTGGCATAATTCCAATGTAGGATATCACCTTGTAGTTTCGAAGCAGCTTTTGAATTAGTTAATCTAAAAGAATCATGTGGATTAATGCCTTCCCATTCTCCTTTTCCTTTTATAAATGCTCTAAGTTTCTTGTCAGGATACCAATCCGAGTGCTTTATCCATTGTCCACAAAAATTATTATATCTATTCATATAATATCCATCATGAGCCCAATTGGATTTTAGTTTAATCAAAGAATCCTGAAGTTCACATGACAATGCTTCATCACCATCTAAAGATATGATATGATCATTGGAAGCTTGATGTATTGCAAAATTCTTTTGTTCTATATACCCTAAAAATTGCTGTTTTATAAATTTGACATCAAACTGTTTACAGATTTCCTCTGTTCTATCTGTAGAAAAAGAGTCTACAACCACAATCTCATCAACAACGCCAACCAAAGAAGACAAGCATCTCTCTATTTTTTTTTCTTCATTATAAGTGATGATAACAGCTGATAGTTTAACCATTCGGTTTTTTTTGTAATGATTGATGTTAAAATTATTTCAAGAATATCCCGTCACATTGAGCGGAGTCGAAATGTACTCCCTAGAACAAATATTATTTCTCGACTCCGCTCGAAATGACAGTAAAGTTTATTTTTGAATAACTTACTCGCAAAAATAACTATTTTTACGCCAATGCAATTACCAGTAATAACAGTAATCATAAGTACTTATAATCAACCACAATGGTTGCAAAAAGTATTATTGGGTTATGAGAACCAGAGTATCAATAACTTCGAGATGATCATTGCCGATGACGGTTCTGGAGAAGATACTAAGAAAGTGATCTCAGAATTTTCTAAAACGACTAAATTCCGATTAGAGCATATCTGGCATGAGGATCAAGGATTTAGGAAGACTGAAATTCTAAATAAGGCAATTCCGCTTGCTAATACAGATTATTTGTTGTTTACGGATGGTGATTGTATACCTAGGAAGGATTTCATTGAAACACATTTACGATTGAGAAAACCAGGTTGGTTTTTATCAGGAGGCTATTTTAAATTGCCAAAAGATATATCAAAACAAATTTCTAAAGAAGATATAGAAAGTCAAAGATGTTTTGATGCGAATTGGCTAAAAGGGCAGGGACTTCCACCTTCATTTAAACTGAATAAGTTGACTTCTAAAGGGTTTAAAGAACGTTTTCTTAATTTTATTACTCCTACTAAAGCTACTTGGGATGGTATGAATGTTTCCGGCTGGAAAAAGGATGTTTTATTGGTTAATGGTTTTGATGAACGTATGCAATATGGAGGAGAGGATAGAGAAATAGGAGAGCGGTTATTTAATTTAGGAATCAAAGCAAAGCAGATACGATATAGCGCTATATGTTTACATCTCTACCATGAAAGAGGATATGTGCAGCCTGAAATGATCACCCAAAATAACGCGATAAGAAAAGTTACCAAAAAGGATAAAGTAATTAGAACTCCTTTCGGAATTGAAAAAGACTAAAGCAGATTAGAGTTTTAAGTTTTTAAGATACGACCTTACACTAGGAATAATCAACTCCGATGAAAAGCTTTTGTATAATTCCATCGCTTTATCTTTCATCTCTTTTGGAGTTTTATCTCCATATAGCTCAGGTTTAAAATCATAAAGATGTACTGAATCGTGTTTTACACCATCTTCAAACATATTCCAGTCTTTTTTAATAATCCAAGGTGAGAAAATTGTAAAAGTAGGTTTATCAAGAGCTTTGGCCATATTAACGGCTCCACCTTCATTTCCGATCAAAGCATCACAGTGAGAAAGGATTGTGATGAATTCACGTAAGCTTTTTCCGAATACATTAAAATGAATTTGTTTCTGAGTGCTCTCTTTTGTGAGATCATAAATAGATTTAGCATCCTTTTCCTGACTTGGGATATAATTAAATAGAATATTCGCGTTCGTTGTTTCAACAATTTCATCAATAACCTTTGCCATATAGTCAAAAGGTAATGTTTTTCTCATCTCACTACCTAGAACACTAATCATTATAAGAGGTTTCTCAGAGGTAATTCCATTATCTTTTAGATATGATTTTGACTTGTTCTTTTCCTCTTCTGTCAAGAATATTTTTGGTCGAATGATATT
Source organism: uncultured Aquimarina sp. (assembly GCF_947495315.1). GTDB lineage: Bacteria > Bacteroidota > Bacteroidia > Flavobacteriales > Flavobacteriaceae > Aquimarina. The sequence continues at coordinate 165,946 of NZ_CANLYD010000001.1, forward strand.
AGAAGAGATCTTATCTTCTGAGTATACCAGTCTCAACCTGTTTTCAATTGCTATAGAAGCATTGGTGATAGGTTCTGGTTTTCTGTAAATAACTTTCGAGTATAAAAATCTAGTGTACCATTTGTAAAAAGATACTTTTTTAGGAGCTTTAGAGAAGTACGAAATAAGGTTACTTTCTAATTTTCCATATGCATCAACTACTAAATCATATTTTGACTTTTTGATTTCTTTTAAAAAAGAGTAAAACTCTTTTTTACTGTCACGATATTCGTTTTTGAATTCGATAATATGATCGAAAAATGGATTTCCCTGGATAACAGGTCTTGTACTAGAATTTACAAGATAATCAATAGTAGCTGCGGGATATTTTTTCTTTAGCCCTTCACAAATAATAGTGCTGGTAAGCACGTCACCTATCATTTTTTGCTGAATGACTAATATTTTCATGAACTATTAATTAAAAGGAATTCTGGATCTGTCATTTCGAGCGGAGTCGAGAAATAGCATATTTCAACTCCGCTCAATGTGACAGTATTTGATATAAATATTTATACAGCTACATCGTGCTCCCTCAATGCATCATTAAGAGAAGTCTTTTTATTGGTGCTCTCTTTTCGTTTACCGATAATTAGTGCACAAGGAACGTTATAATCACCTGCTGCGAATTTCTTTGTGTAACTACCAGGAATAACAACCGATCTGGCTGGTACTACTCCTTTTCGTTCTACAGGAGTGTCGCCAGTAACATCAATAATCTTGGTAGAAGCAGTTAATACAACATTTGCACCAAGTACCGCTTCAGTTTCTACACGAACACCTTCAACAACGATACATCTGGATCCGATAAATGCATTATCTTCAATAATAACAGGAGCAGCCTGTAATGGTTCTAAAACACCACCGATTCCAACACCCCCGCTTAGATGTACATTTTTACCGATTTGTGCACAACTACCTACGGTTGCCCAAGTATCCACCATAGTACCTTCATCTACGTATGCGCCTATATTAACATAGCTAGGCATTAAGATGGTACCGGGAGAAATATATGCTCCGTGACGCGCAACTGCATTAGGAACCACTCGAATTCCTTTAGCTTTATATCCTTTTTTTAGAGGAATCTTATCGTGGTATTCGAAAATACCTGCTTCCAATGTTTCCATTTTTTGGATAGGGAAATAAAGTACAACTCCTTTTTTCACCCATTCATTTACTTGCCATCCACCTTCTATAGGTTCTGCTACACGAAGTTCTCCAGCATCTAATAAGTCTACAACTTTTCTGATAGCATCCTGAGTACTTGATTCTTTTAAAAGCTCTCTATTATCCCAAGCTTTTTCTATGGTTTCTTTTAGTTGGTTCATTTATTAAAAAATTTTGGTAAAGATAACAGCTTCATCGGAAAAACATACGCTCAATAGATATTTTAGGATACTCTTAATAATTCTTACTATTTTATAATAATGTCATACTTTTGCACAAAATAAATTATGGCAAGGATTTTGGCAATAGATTATGGAGGAAAGCGATGTGGGATTGCAGTTACAGACGAATCCAAGATCATTGCTTCTGGATTGACAACAGTAGATACTAAAGAACTATTGGGTTGGTTGCAAAACTATGTGACACAAGAAGAAGTAGAATTATTTGTAGTTGGCGAGCCGAAACGTTTGCACGGAGAAGCTTCAGAGAGCGAAAAGTTGATCAAACCGTTTTTAGAAAAACTAGCAAAACTATTGCCCAATATTCCTGTAAAACGAATAGATGAGCGATTTACGTCTAAAATGGCTTTTGATACAATGATCGCCAGTGGAATATCAAAGAAGAAAAGAAGAGATAAAGCATTAGTAGATCAGATTAGTGCTACTATCATACTTCAAGATTATCTTTATAATTTATAAGGAAATTCAATAAGAATTAAGAATAGAAAATATAGAATATTTATCAAATGATTTTACCAATTGTAGCATACGGTGATCCGGTATTGAAGAAAAAAGCAAAGGATATTGCAAAAGACTATCCCAAGCTATCAGAATTGCTCGAAAATATGTTTGAAACCATGTACAATGCACATGGTGTTGGACTGGCTGCTCCGCAAATTGGACTTCCGATACGCTTGTTTTTAGTAGATGCAGAACCTTTTGCTGATGATGAGGAACTTTCTGAAGAAGAACGAGAATTGCTTAAAGGATTTAAAAAAGTCTTTATTAACGCTACAATTGTTGAGGAAACGGGAGAAGAATGGTCTTTTTGTGAAGGATGTTTAAGTATTCCTGAAATTAGAGAAGATGTGTTTAGAAAAGAAACAATAAAGATCAACTATTTTGATGAAAATTTTGTAGAACATACCGAAACATATAGTGGTCTAGCGGCAAGGGTTATTCAGCATGAATATGATCACATAGAAGGAGTTTTGTTCACAGACAAACTATCTAGTCTTAAAAAACGTTTAATTAAAGGGAAACTCACTAATATTTCTAAAGGTAAGATTAGTGCTGAGTATCGAATGAGGTTTCCACTGGCTAAAAAAGGACGTTAAAAAGATCTGTAGCATAATTAATACAAGTAATTGTATTGTAATTTATATTGGTTAATGTTTGATTTTTAAAAATGAACTGCTGATATTTGCCAACTTTGAAAAGAAATTTATGAGCTTAGACAAAATATTATCAATTTCTGGAAAACCAGGTTTATACGAATTAAAAGCGCAAACTCGTAACGGATTTGTTGCAGAATCACTGGCAGACGGAAAAAGACTATCCGTTAGTATACAAAACAATGTGAGTATTCTTAGCGAAATTGCTATCTATACTTTTACTGAAGAAGTTCCTCTAAGAGAAATTTTTAAAAGAATTCAGGAAAAAGAAAATGGTGAAAAATCTATCAGCCATAAAGAATCTAAGAATAAATTAGAAGCTTATTTTAGTGAAGTGTTACCTGATTATGATGAAGATAGAGTATATGTTAGCGATATGAAGAAAGTAATACAGTGGTATAATATTTTACAAGCCAAAGGAATTACTGATTTCACCGAGCCAGAAGAGGTAGCTTCTGAAGAAGAAGAATAAAATTTAATTTTTGTTATAATCAAAAAAATCCTGTCTTGTAGAGATGGGATTTTTTATTTATGGCTTTAAGAATTCGTTTTCAGTTTTTTATGCTGTTAGAGGATTATGAATAAGTTATATAAATATTGCCTTATTTTCAATGAACTCAATGCCCTGTTTGGTTACTTCTTTGTATTTTTGCGCAAAATTTAAACACAACCGAACAAATAGTTAAGTTTACATGGCTAATACCAAATATGTTTTTGTAACCGGAGGCGTATCTTCTTCATTAGGAAAAGGAATTATAGCAGCTTCTTTGGCAAAATTGCTTCAGGCAAGAGGATACAGAGTTACGATTCAGAAACTGGATCCATATATTAATGTTGATCCAGGGACATTAAACCCTTATGAGCACGGAGAGTGTTATGTGACTGATGACGGAGCAGAAACAGATCTTGATCTAGGACATTATGAGCGATTTCTTAATACCCCTACATCACAGGCTAATAACGTAACTACAGGTAGAATTTATCAGAGCGTTATTGAAAAAGAACGTCGTGGTGAATTTCTAGGAAAAACAGTTCAGGTCGTACCACATATTACAAATGAGATCAAGGAAAGAATTCAGATTCTAGGAAAAAGTGGTGATTATGATATTGTAATTACTGAGATAGGAGGAACTGTTGGTGATATAGAATCTTTACCATACATTGAAGCCGTTCGTCAGCTTAAATGGGAACTAGGGGATACAAATGCTTTAGTGATTCATCTTACATTAATACCATATCTCTCAGCTGCCGGAGAACTAAAGACTAAGCCAACCCAACATAGTGTAAAGACCTTAATGGAGAGTGGTATCAAAGCTGATATTTTGGTATGTAGAACAGAACACGAGTTGTCAGAAGATCTTCGCAGAAAACTAGCTTTGTTCTGTAATGTAAGACAAGAAGCTGTTATAGAGTCTATTGATGCTTCTACAATCTATGATGTTCCTAATTTGATGTTGGAAGAAGGTCTTGATGCGGTAGTTTTAAAACAATTAGTACTAAGAGATGATAACGTTCCGAATTTAGATAAGTGGAACGATTTTCTAAAACGACATAAAAACCCAAAATGTGAAGTAACCATTGGTCTTATTGGAAAGTACGTAGAATTACAGGATTCTTATAAATCCATTCTGGAAGCTTTTATACACGCGGGCGCAGAAAATGAGGTAAAAGTGAATGTAGAAAGTATTCACTCAGAATATATCGATGATGAGACCATAGCAAATAAAATTGCACATCTAGATGGAGTTTTAGTAGCTCCTGGATTTGGAGAAAGAGGTATAGAAGGTAAGATAAAAGCAGTACAGTTCGCCAGAGAAAATAAATTACCGTTTTTTGGAATTTGTTTAGGAATGCAGATGGCCGTAATAGAGTACGCCCGTAATGTATTAGGGCTGAAAGATGCTTGTTCTGTAGAAGTAGATGAAAATACTGCTAATCCAGTTATTAACCTGATGGAAGAGCAAAAGAACATAACAGATATGGGAGGTACTATGCGATTAGGAGCTTGGGATTGTGAATTAATGGATGATAGTAAAGTATCTGAAGCTTATGGAACATCTTTAATTGCTGAACGTCATCGCCATCGTTACGAATACAATGATCAATACAAAGAACAATTAGAAAAAGCAGGACTTAGAACTACTGGAATCAATCCTAAAACCGGATTGGTAGAAATTGTAGAAATTCCTGAACACCCTTGGTTCGTTGGTGTTCAATATCATCCGGAGTATAAAAGTACTGTGGCCAATCCGCATCCACTATTTGTTGCTTTTATAAAAGCAGCGGTAGAATATTCTAATTGTAAGAAAGATGCCAAAGTGGCACAAGGATCTTAAGTGGCGAGATAATTGACAATAAAAAAAGTAATATAATTTTAGAAGGCCTTTCTAACGGATAGAGGCTTTTTTATACACATATCAATGGAAGAAAAGAAATTTGACCTTAATACTGTAATTGGATTTGTACTGATATTTGGAATTTTTGCGTGGATGTTTTACGTAAATAAGCCTACTCCAGAAGAGATAGAAGCAGAAAAAGCAAAACAAGAACAGGTTGAAGCTGAACAAAAGACCGAAGAAAATAAAACAACAGAGTTTATAAAAGAAAGTGAAGCTATCGTTGCTAACCCACAAGATTCGTTAGCATTAGTAGCTGCAAAGTCTCAGTTAGGAGCATTTGCATATGCTGCGAGTTTACCTTCTGCTAAAGAAAATGTTACCAAAATAGAAAACGAAGTTTTAAGTTTAAAAATTAATAATAGAGGAGGTTATATTGAAGAAGCTTTGCTTAAAAACTTCAAAACATATGATTCAGTTCCTTTGTACTTAATCAAAGATGGAAAAAACGCTTCTTTCAATATTAATTTTGGAACGACAGACAATAGAATCCTGAATACAAAAGACCTGTTTTTTGAACCTACTGTAACTAAAAATGGTGATAATACTGTTTTATCTATGAAACTGAAAGTTTCAGAATCTAAATTTCTGGAATATCGCTATGAATTGAAGCCTAATGAATATATGTTAGATTTTTCAATTAAGTCTCAGGGTTTACAACAGGTGATTAATAGTAGCCAGGCTATTAACTTAGATTGGAAACTACAAGCTATTAGACAAGCCAAAAGTGCTTCTTATGAAAACAGATATACGGATATTCATTATGAATATGAAGATGGTAAGGATGATTTTACTGGACAAGGAGAATTTGATGAAGATCAAGAGGAACAGGTAAGTTGGATAGGGTTTAAACAACACTTTTTTACTTCTATTTTACTTACGGATACTCCTTTTAAAACAGCTACGTTGGCATCTAAAAATGTTGCTAATGCCAGCGAATTGGATGATAAAGACATAAAAGTTACTAAAGAATTTGCTGCCTCCGTCCCATTAGAACTTCAAGGAGGAGAGCTTAGTTATAATATGAACTGGTATTATGGTCCTACTGATTATAAAACTTTAAGCTCTTATGACCGCAACTTAGATGAGATTGTACCATTAGGATGGGGTATATTCGGAGTCATTAATAGATATATATTTATTCCATTTTTTGGTTTCTTAAGTGGATTTCTTCCGTATGGTATAGCGATTGTAGTAATGACAATTGTTGTTCGTATCGTTTTGTCACCTGTAACTTATAAGTCTTACGTTTCACAGGCGAAGATGAAAATATTAAAGCCTGAAATAGCTGAGATTACTGAGAAATATAAGGATAATGCTATGAAAAAGCAGCAGGAAACAATGGCTTTATATAGCAAAGCAGGAGCTAGCCCAATGAGTGGTTGTTTGCCTGCGTTCATGCAGATTCCCGTGTTCTATGCATTGTTTAATTTCTTTCCTAGTGCTTTTGATTTAAGACAAAAGAGCTTCTTGTGGGCAGATGATTTATCTAGTTATGATACTATAGCAAAATTGCCATTTGAAATTCCTTTCTATGGAGATCATATTAGTTTATTTCCAATCTTAGCTTCTATTGCTATATTCATTTATATGATGATGACAACTGGTCAGACGATGCAAACGCAACAACCGGGGATGCCTAATATGAAATTTATTATGTACTTATCTCCATTAATGATGTTGGTGTTCTTCAATAATTATGCAAGTGGATTGTCATTATATTATTTCATTTCTAATCTAATTACAATTGGTATTATGTTAGTGATTAAGAATGTGATTATAGACGAAGATAAAATTCACGCGAAGATTCAGGAGAATAAGAAAAAACCAAAAAAACAAGGTAAGTTTCAGAAGAAGATGAAGGAGTTAATGGAGCAAGCAGAACAACAAAAAGCAAAAAAATAAGTTGAAATTTTATTCATAAATAAAGGCTCGTTTTCGATAGAAAACGAGCCTTTTGTTTCTTTATAAATACTTGCCTATCTGTTAGGAGCTATTGGAGATAATAAAACATTATCGATTACATGTATAACACCATTAGTTGCTTGAACATCTGTTGCGGTTATTGTTGCTGTATTAGCAGGATCAGCTCCATCAGAAACTGTTTTTGCGGTGGCATCTATGGTTACGTTTCCACCTAACGTATTTACTTCTCCATCAGTCAAATCAGCTTCTAGTACATTAGCATTTTCAATTACATGAAGATTTAAAGCGTTTTCTAATGTCATTTCTGGAATATCTCCAGTGGCAGTCCACATAGGATCAGTTGCCAATAGAGCATCAAAAGCAGCATTGTTAGGAGCAAATACAGTAAAAGGACCAGCTCCTTGTAATGTATCTACATAATCAAAACTATAAGCTGTTAATCCTTCTGCAAGTCTTGAGAAATTAGGATCAACAGTAGCAAAAGTAGTTATGTCTGGTAATCCAATTACTGCATCTATTTTATGTATAATACCGTTTGATGTAGCAATATCAGGAGTTGTAACGGTAGCAGCACCATTAAAAACTACTCCATTACTAGTATTGTAGTAGATACTAATAGTGGTGCCATCGGGACCTGCGGTGGAAGCTGTTTTTGCGTAACCGGCACCATTACTTGTAAGTGCAGTAGAGGTAATTTCTCCGGGAATTACATGATTTAATAAAAGTTGCTGTAGCGCGTCTGTTGGTACAGCAGCAATGTCAGCATAATTGTTAGCAGCGAGAAAAGCTTCCATGGCTGTATTTGTTGGAGCTAATACTGTAAAAGGTCCTGTTCCGCTAAGAACAGATACTAAATCTCCGTCAGCAGCACCAAGGGCAGCGACCAGTAGTGATAAATCTGTATCTGCAGTAGCAGTTACTACAATGTTCTCTGTTGGAATAATAATGTTGCCATCGTCATCATCACCACAAGATGAAATACCTAACACTAATGCTGCAATGATTACAGCGTTGGTGATTTTTGAAATAATTTTCATGTTTTTGAGTTTTAAAAGTTATAATTTGTTCGGATACTGTAACGCTGGACTGAATTTATATATTTTCAATAATTCGTTAAACAAAAGTTAACAACGGGTTGTTTTAATATAGATTGGTTGTTTTTTTGGAAGTTTTAATGTTTTTTTTGTAGGATTTTCAGAAATAAAAAGAGTTGATATTTTCTTTTGATTGTATTTTTACAGAATATTGGTATGCTTTTTGGACTATTAAGTTACCCTAAAATTAAATTAAACTATGCGGAATAAATTTTTGTTTTTCTTATTTGTTTCTAGTCTAACACTCGGAAACGCACAGGAATTTAATGCTTTTGATGTTGAAGGAAAGCGACATGGAAAGTGGCAGAAGAAATATGAGGGCAGTGACCAGATCCGATATGAAGGAACATTTGATCACGGAAAAGAAATAGGTAAGTTTAAATTCTACAAGCCTAATAGTGGTAAATCACCTACTGCTATTAAAATATTCTCTAATAAAACCGATACAGTCAATGTAAAATATTTTACTAATAAAGGAAAGGTAATTAGTGAAGGGAATATGATAGGTAAGGAAAGAGTTGGGTTATGGACGTATTATCATAAAGGGTCCTCTAAAGTAATGATGACCGAAGAGTATAATTCAGGAAAACTCCATGGAGAACAAAAAACATATTTTGAAAATGGTCAATTAACCGAAAGAACAATATATGTAAAAGGTAAAAAAGAAGGGAAGCGTGTAGTATATTCTGATAAAGGTATAATTATTAAAGAATTTACATATGTAAATGACCAATTACATGGTAATACTAAATATTATGATGCTCAAGGAAAAGTAAAAATAGAAGGTAATTATAAGAAAGATCGTAAAGATGGATTATGGAGTTATTATAAAAATGGGAAATTACTCGAGCGAAAACAATTTCCTGTTAATAAAAGAGGTTCCTAGTATAAGTTTTTCGAATTCATTCATAGAAAAAACCTTAAAGCAATGCATCAGCATTGCTTTTTTTATTTATTATTTTTGCAAATAATTTAAAAACGGAAGTTGTATTGTTTTCTTCCGTTTAAGTTATAATGAGGATACAGACAAAATAATAGTAATGAAAAGAGTTATTGTAGGTTTATCGGGAGGAGTGGATTCTAGTGTGGCAGCATATTTATTAAAAGAGCAGGGATATGAGGTGATAGGTCTTTTTATGAAAAATTGGCATGATGATTCGGTTACTATTTCCGATGAATGTCCTTGGTTAGATGATAGTAATGATGCTTTATTGGTTGCCGAAAAATTAGGGATTCCATTTCAGACTGTTGATTTGAGTGTAGAATATAAGGAACGTATTGTAGACTATATGTTCAATGAGTATGAGAGAGGAAGGACACCGAATCCAGATGTATTATGTAATCGCGAAATTAAGTTTGATGTTTTCTTAAAAATAGCATTATCACTAGGTGCAGATTACGTAGCTACCGGACATTATTGCCGAAAAGATTCTGTTACTAAAGATGGTAAAGAAATACATCGTCTCTTGGCAGGAAAGGATTCTAATAAGGATCAGTCGTACTTTTTGTGTCAGTTATCACAAGATCAATTAGCAAAAACACTTTTTCCTGTAGGAGAGCTATTAAAACCAGAAGTTAGAGAGATTGCAAAAGAACAGGATCTGGTTACAGCAGATAAGAAAGATTCTCAGGGACTATGTTTTATTGGGAAAGTACGATTACCAGAGTTTCTTCAGCAAAAATTACAACCTAAACAAGGAGATATTATTGAAATCTCTTCTGCAGAAGAAATGTATAATAAAACAAAGCCAAACTTTGATTCTAAAAAAGATGAGCTGGCATTCCTTTCTTCAAAATATAAATATGATGTTAGTGATGGTAAAATAGTAGGAAAACATCAAGGAGCACATTATTATACAAAAGGACAAAGAAAAGGGTTAGCTGTGGGTGGAACTCCAGAACCACTTTTTGTTATAGAAACTGATGTAAAAACCAATGTAATTTATACTGGGCAAGGCAAAAGCCATCCTGGTTTATATCGAAAAGCACTTTTTATTAGTAATGAAGAATTACATTGGGTGCGACAAGATCTAAGACTACAGATCGATGAAGAATTAGATGTAATGGCTAGAATACGATATAGACAACCCTTAGATAAGGCTACTTTATATCAAGTAGAATCTGGGATGTATGTAGTTTTTGAAAATCCTCAGAGTGCGATTACAGAAGGACAATTTGTTGCTTGGTATATAGATGATGAATTAGTTGGATCAGGAGTAATTTCGTAACTTGTGAAGGTTGCCAAACTACTAATGATATGAAAAATATAATCACTCTTTTGCTTTTTTGCATGAGTCAATTAGCAATTGCTCAAACGGAGGACGCTTGGGTTTATTTTGCGGATAAGGAAAATGTGGCAAGTTCTATTGCCAATCCATTAACTATACTTACTCAAGAATCTATTGATAGAAAAAATCTTCACAATGTTGCTATTGATGAAAAAGATGTTCCTGTTAATGAAACGTATATCACACAGGTAAAGAATGCCACAGGAATAACTGTACTTGCAAAATCTAAATGGTTTAACTGTATATATGTTAGAGGAACTCAAGCAAATATTAGCAGTCTATCGAGCCTTAGTTTTGTGGATCGTATAGATTATGCAAACAATTCATTAGATTCAGGAAAGTCTGTATTTTCTATAGAAGATAGAGCTCCTATAAAAAATAATAAGTTCGAAGTAAAAACGACGTTTAATTATGGAAATGCAGCGCAGCAAATCCAACAGCTAAATGCTGATTACCTTCATGAGCAAGATTACACAGGGACGGGAATGACTATTGCTGTTATGGATTCTGGTTTCCCGGGAGTGAATACCATTGATGGTTTTAAGCGCATAAGAGATGATGGTAGATTATTGGATGGATATGATTTTGTTAGGAGAGATGATAATGAATTTGCCTTTGCGGGTAGTAGTCACGGAACTCAAACATTTAGTGATATTGCAGGGTTTATTGATGGGCAATTCGTAGGGACAGCTCCAGATGCTAAGTATTATTTATTCATAACAGAAGATGCAGCCACAGAGGGACCTAAAGAAGAAGCATTATGGGTAGAAGCTGCAGAACGAGCAGATAGTTTAGGAGTACACGTAATTAATACTTCTTTAGGGTATTCTAATGGTTTTGATAATCCAGCGTATGATTATACTACTTCTGATATGGATGGACAAACGGCTTTTATTTCCAAAGGAGCAAATATGGTCTTTGAAAAGGGCATGTTGTTAGTTTCTTCTGCCGGCAATTCCGGAAATAGTGCTTGGGGTATTATTACAGCTCCAGGAGATGCCCTTGGGTCATTAACTGTAGGTGCTATTGATGTTTTTGGAACCTATGCCTCATTCAGCTCTAGAGGACCTACGGCTGATAATAGAGTAAAACCAGATGTCGTAGCCAAAGGACTTGGAGCGGCGGTAATACGCTCTAATAATGCAGTATCTACTAGTAACGGAACTTCTTTCAGTTCTCCAATAATGGCAGGTGCCGTAGCATGTTTATGGCAAGCCTTTCCGTCCATGACCAATGCAGAAATTATGCAAATGGTAAGAGAATCAGCATCACTATATAATAATCCAACAATTCAATTAGGGTATGGAATTCCTGATTTTAAGTCAATATTCGAAAATTTATCTATAGATGAGAATTTCACTGAAGGCTTTAAAGTATATCCAAATCCAGTACGGGATAGATTATTTTTTGATTTAACTACTAAAGAATCACTTGAAATTCGCATTTTTACTACCGAAGGAAAAATGGTGCAATCTGAAATATTAAAAAATTTGAATTCTATCTCATTGAACAATTTATCAAAAGGTTTATACCTTGTAGAATTAATTTCAGGAACCTCACGTTACACATTGAAGATATCAAAATACTAATGAATAAAGTCAAAGAACTTTTTAAAATCCAATATCCTATTATTCAAGGCGGGATGATTTGGGCAAGCGGCTGGAAATTAGCTAGTGCAGTAAGTAATTCAGGTGGTTTAGGACTTATAGGAGCAGGTTCTATGTATCCGGATGTTTTAAGAGAGCATATTCAAAAATGTAAGAAAGCAACAAATGAACCTTTTGGTGTCAATGTTCCAATGTTATATCCTAATCTTCAGGAAGTTATTGAAATTATAATCGAAGAAGGAGTGAAAATTGTTTTTACATCAGCAGGAAATCCCAAAACGTATACTTCTTATCTTAAGGAAAAAGGAATTACCGTCGTTCACGTGGTGAGTAGCGTGAAATTTGCTCTAAAAGCTCAGGATGCAGGTGTGGATGCAGTGGTTGCTGAAGGTTTTGAAGCTGGTGGGCATAATGGAAGAGACGAAACAACTACTTTAGCATTGATTCCAATGGTTAAAGAGAAAATAAAAATACCACTCATCGCCGCGGGAGGCATAGCTACGGGTGCATCAATGTTTGCTGTTATGTCATTAGGAGCTGATGGAGTTCAGATAGGGAGCAGATTTGTAGCAAGCGAGGAAGCTTCCTCTCATATAGATTTTAAAAAAATGGTGGTGGACGCTAAAGAAGGCGATACACATCTTACTTTAAAAGAATTGGCTCCAGTGCGTATGCTGAAAAATAAATTTTATCAGGATGTGGCAGAATTGTATACCAAAGGCCCTACCGTAGAAGAACTAAAAACCTTATTGGGTCGTGCAAGAGCAAAACGAGGAATGTTTGAAGGAGATCTGGAAGAAGGTGAACTAGAAATCGGACAGGTGTCAGGTTTGATTCATGAGATTAAACCAGTAGTAAAAATAATAGAAGACTTAATTATTGATTTTGAAGTCACCAAGCAAAAGATGAGTAAAGTTAGATTTTGATTAGTTATTCTTTGGTGATAGCAGATTCATAATATTTTTTTTCGTTCCGATATGACTGGTTTAATTCTGAAATTTTAATTTCTTTGGTTTTTCATAAAGGTATATATGGAATCTCCATTTGTTTTAGTTTATCCTCATAAGCTTTATCAGTATACCATTGTACATCATGTTCTTTATTTTTGAGATGCATTGCTAATTCTGTCACTGGATTGAAATGACCGTCTGCAGGGATACAAGCAAAAAGATTTTTTATAGGAGGCATACAGAATCTAATCTGTTATATTAAAGAAGCCTCAAATTCATACTTTTTTTTATTGAAAATTACTTTTATAATCAAATTATAGGTTACACCTTATTATCCTTACTTTTGATGTAAAATGATATCTATGAACTCCAGAGAAAACCAGCTAAAAGCTTTTGATCGCTTGCTTACGATTATGGATGAACTGCGTGAACAATGTCCTTGGGATAAAAAACAGACTTTACAATCACTTCGTCATCTTACCATAGAAGAAACCTACGAATTAGGAGGTGCTATTTTGGATAATGACCTTGAAGAGGTTAAAAAAGAACTTGGAGATTTATTATTGCATATTGTTTTTTATGCTAAAATAGGAAGTGAAACAGGGGATTTTGATATATCTGATGTAGCCAATGAAATATGTGAAAAGCTTATTAATCGTCACCCACATATTTATGGTGATGTAAAAGTTACTGATGAAGAAGATGTAAAGCGAAATTGGGAAAACTTAAAACTCAAAGAAGGTAAGAAAAGCGTTTTAGAAGGAGTTCCAAAATCTCTGCCCGCGCTAGTAAAGGCTAGCAGAATACAAGATAAAGTCGCTGGAGTTGGATTTGACTGGGAAGAACCACAACAAGTATTTGAGAAATTACAAGAAGAGCTTGCAGAATTACAGCATGAAATTGATGAACATAATCAAGACAAAATAGAATCAGAATTTGGAGATGTACTATTCTCAATGATCAATTACGCACGTTTTTTAAATGTAAATCCAGAAGATGCGCTAGAAAGAACCAATAAAAAGTTTATAAAACGATTTCAATATTTAGAAGAAAAAGCTAAAGAAAAAAGTAAGAGTTTGAAAGATATGACATTGGCCGAAATGGATGTGTTTTGGGAAGAAGCAAAAAAAATATGATCATAGTTAGGGGTTGATATTCTTCTTTAGTAAAAATTATCGATCGGATATTTTATATGGTTTTTTCCTCACTTTATTGATAATTGGAAAGTGATAATTCCTCATGTTTTTATATAAATTTTACGGTTTAACCATATTTTATTTAAATTATTTTGTGTTCGGAACACCCTTGTTTTGCTGCGTTTTTCGGTAAAATATTATCGGGACATCCGTTGTTGTGATGAATTTCTAAAAAACTTATCGTAAATTAGGAAGTATAATTATTTAGTGATAATTGTGTGGCTAATTCAAAAAAAAAAATATTAAATCCATTTTTTGGTGCCTTTATTTTTCTATTTATTTCATTGTCGTTATTTAGCAATCATGATAAGATAAATACTTTAAATAATGGGGGCATCGAATTTAATGAACTCATAATTTCTGCAACGAAATATTATGACGATAATCGGTATGCTTTAGCTATTAAAAATTATGAGAGAGCCTTAGAACAAGTAACTGGAGATTCTATAGCTATATTTAAAAGATTAGCATTTTCATATGCTAAGAGTAATCAACCGGAACTTGCTAGTAAATACATACATAAATATGTTATAGTAAGTTTGAATCCCTCTTTTGTAGGACACAGCTACTTTGATGTAATCAGTGATTCTGAAGAATATCAATTACTAGCGGACACGTATCTAAAACAAGTTGGGTTATGGTCAATTTTCTGCTTTTATGTCGCATTCATAGGGTTTTTTATATCTATAGTTTTAAATTTTAGAGAAAAATCAGACAGAGTTGCTAATTTACTGATGAGTGCCTTCATATTGATACATTCGTTTTTTATAATTCATATTGGCTTATATTTTTCTAACTATCAGTACTATCTGCCTCATATATTTTATATGTCTACATTGTTTTCTTTCTTATATGGACCTCTTATCTATTTTTATTTCAAAAGAGTTACTATAAGTTATAGTTTTAAACGTTTGGATTTATTGCATTTGGTACCTTCCTTATTATTGGTAGTGTTGTTGTTTCCAATTTACAGCCTGCCTTCGAATGAAAAACTAAGTATAATATTAAATAAAGAGAGACCTTATATAAATCTAATATCAATTTCTAAATTAATATCGCTATTAATTTATGGAGGTTTAGTTATAAAAATGTATTTGAATTCTATTAAAATCAATAGATATTTTTCCAAAATAGTATTTAACTGGCAGAGAAATATTGTTGTTTTCTGTTCTGTTTATATCGTTTCCTACGGTATATATTCAATATTGATTATAAAACAAGTTCTTAGTGGTTTTTTGTTTTACGTCCAGATTGTATCCATGGCATTACTTGTACTATATGTAGGCTATACCGCTTTTGTTCAGCCTAGTGTTTTTGGTGTTTTAAGATTGATTAAAAATAATATACCACCAGAAATCGATAAGTATAAGAAATCTGGTCTTACTGAAAGTTTGTCACTGGAGTTAAAGGAGAAGTTGCAATATCTTCTTGATGAAAAGAAAATTTATAAACAAAATGATATTACTCTTCAGAAATTAGCACAATATTTGGATACTACAAGACACAATACTTCTCAGATCATAAATGAACATTTTGATCTAAACTTTTTTGAATTAATAAATAAGTCTAGAATTGAAGAAGCAAAAGAATTATTAAAAGGAGAAAAACATAAGAACTTTAATATTATCGATGTGGCCTATGAAGTGGGTTTTAATAATAAAGTTACCTTCAATAAATCTTTCAAGAAATATAATCAGATAACTCCATCTCAATATGTTAAATCCTTCGTTGCTTAACTTGTATTAGACATAATATTATTCTAAAATAGGATGTGTTATTTTGTAATGTAACTTTAGTAAGTGGGGTCAAAAGTATCTAAGAGAACTATGAAGTTTGTTAACTAACATTTGTTTTTTGTTAATATTAAAACATAAAAAGTAAAAAACATATTTGTAAATTTGTGGATTAGGTATTTGTTTATCTCAATTATGTGGCTAACTCAACTAAACATTACCGTATCATTATCACGATTTAGGGCTTTATTTTTTTTATTGATTTTAATTTCTTTATCCGCTTCTGGTTCGAACGGAAAAAACTTAAGTTCAAAAAATGCTAAATCCCAGATTGATAGTTTGTTTTATTCTGCGGAAGATAATTTTCAGAATGAACGATTTCTTATGGCCATTTCGGAATATAAAATAGTATTAGAAAAAGGAACTATTGATTCTTCGGTTGTCTATAAAAAAATAGCATTTGCTTATACTAAATTAAACCAACCTGAACTTGCTTGTAAGTATATAGAAATATATATAAAAAGGAGTCTAGATGTTGAGTTTGTTGGACATAGTTATTTTAATGAGATCAGCTCTTCTAAGTCATATCAGGCGTTATCTAGTAAATACCTTAAAAAAATAAATTTTTGGGCTCTATTTTGTTTATACGTAGGATTTATAGGTGTATTTATATATACTGTGTTAAATTTAAGGAAGGGACCGGATAAGATTGCGAACTTTTTGATAAGTACCTTTTTGTTAATCCATTCTTTTTTCATTATTAGGATTAGCATATTAATAACTAATTACGAATATTACCTACCCCATACTCTATATTTATCTGCGTCATTTTCATTTTTATATGGTCCACTTATTTATTTTTATTTTAAAAGAGTAGCAACAAAATATGAGTTTAAACTTATAGATATATTGCATTTAGTACCTACCGTTATATTTCTCATTCTTTTATTTCCTATTTATTCTTTACCTCAGGAAGAGAAATTGAGAATGATAATAAATAATGAGAGACCATACTTACAGGTACTTGTGACTTTTAAATTAATATCACTAATAATCTACATAGGATTGATTATAACAATTTATATTACTTCAATTAAGAAAAATAAAAATTTAGTTATAGGAGAACGTAATAGGTTACGAAACATAGTAATCTTGTGTGCTATTTATATTATTGCCTACACGATTTATGCGGTTCTTATAAACCAATTCATTATAAGGGGCTTTTTATTTTACTTACAGATAATTTCTATGTCCTTACTGGCGTTATATATAAGTTATACTTCTTATGCTCGTTTAATTCTTTTTGAAAACTCAAAAGGAATAAAAGGTAAAACTAAAATACAGTTTCACAAGTATAGGAAATCAAATCTAACAGAGAGTTTATCGGCAGAATTAAAAGAGAAATTGTTGATACTTTTAGACCAAGAGAAAGTTTACCTCCAAAATGATATCACCCTTCAAAAGTTGGCAGATTATTTAGATACAACTCGTAATAATGCTTCTCAGATTATAAATGAGCATTTTGACCTTAATTTTTTTGAACTAATTAATACGTATAGAATAAAGGAAGCAAAGGAAATTCTGAAAAACGAGAAATCAAAAAATCTTAATCTTATAGAAGTTGCCTATGAGGTCGGTTTTAACAATAAAGTGACATTTAATAAATCTTTCAAGAAATATAATCATACCACTCCATCCGAGTATGTGAAATCGCTTATCACATAATATTTTACTTTTCGAAATTAGATATTTTTAGGTAAACTTATGTAGGGTTTACCCTTTTTTACTGGTATTATATGTTTTTTTATTAACGTAATCATAAGTAAGGAAGGGAGAATATAATTACAGTTTCTACGGAAATTTTATTCTAGTTTTGTAATGCATATACCTTGAGTTCGCCTTCTTTTTATTCTAGCCTTCCTCCTTATGATTATACTAAGCTAATTTATATAATCTTGAAAATTTTATTTATGAGAGTACATCATTACAAATTGTTAATGTTCATGTTTTGGATGTCCAGCATTGCATTTGCTCAACAAAAAACAATCTCGGGTAATGTAACCGACGACAAAGGGTTGCCATTGCCAGGTGTAAATGTATTGGTAAAAAATACTGATAATGGTACCCAAACTGATTTCGATGGTAATTATTCTATTAATGCAGCAAGAGGAGCTGTTTTATCTTTTAGTTATGTAAGTTTTACTACCAAAAATGTCGTAGTAGGTGATTCTGATACTATCAATGTGCAACTAGTAGTTTCAGCAGCGGAGCTAGAGGAGGTTGTCGTAGTTGCTTATGGATCACAGGTTAAAAAGAAATTAGTAACTAGTATTAGTACAGTTGGAGGTGATGATATCGAAAATATTATTGCAGATTCTCCGCAAAACATATTACAAGGTCAAGCATCTGGGGTTCAGGTGTTTTCTAGTTCGGGAGGATTAGGGGCGGCACCTACCATTAATATAAGAGGTTCTGCCTCCATAACAAGTAATACCAGACCATTGTTTGTTATTGACGGGGTAACGCTAGGGGACAGTTTTACCACCTTTAATCAAGGTACTGGAGCTGGTATTAATCCTTTGGCTAGTATCAATCCAAATGATATTGAGAGTATATCCGTTCTAAAATCAGCAGCAGCTTCGGCATTGTATGGTTCTCGTGGAGCGAATGGAGTTGTACTTATTACAACCAAACGTGGAAATAAAAATGGAAAAGTGACGGTTGATATAGACGTAAACACTTCATTTGCTAGAATAACCGACACTCCAGATTTGTTAAATGCTCAGCAATTTATTGATTTTACAACACTCGTAAGAAATGGTTCTGCTGTAACAGCAAATCCACTAACTAGTGCAGGAGGGGAATTTGACGCATTAGATGCAATTTTGAGAACGGCTATAAGCCAATCCTACAATTTTAGTATAAGAGGTGGTAACGAAAAAAGCAATTATTTTATTGGAGCTACCCGTGAGGATATAGAAGGTATAAGAATAGGTGATAATTTAGAGAGAACTAGCTTTAGATCTAATATACAAGTTAAAGCCACTGATTGGTTAACAGCGACCTTAAATGCGAATGTATCACATAATCGATTCGATAGGGTTCCGAATGAAAATAGTTTTGCTTCCCCGTATACCATTGCTTTACTGCAAAGGCCAGATGTAGAGCCATTTGATGATCAGGGTAATTTTACAACAGCTGGTAATGTGGGCGGGGGTAACGTGATAGCCCAAGAAGCATTAAATCTTAACTTAGCTACAACCACCCGTATTATTGCAAATGGATCTCTAGATTTTAATCTATCTTCTTTGATAGATGGTTTAAGTTTTAAACAAGATATAGGAATTGACAGAACGTTTACGGAAAATCAACAAAGAAATGTTGAGCTATTAACTCCAGGAGGATTTGCAGCAAACTCTGTTTTTCAACAAAATAGATATATTCTCAACAGTTTACTCTCCTATAACAAAACTTTTGGAGATGCACATAATCTAAATCTTTTGGCAGGATATTCTTTTGAAGATAATCAATTAAGGAATGTTCAAACACAAGGTACAGGGTTTTTGTCTGATGCACAATTAAATATTGAGTCGGCTTCAACATTCCCTGTTACCTCTTCAAGTGGTGATGCAACTAGGCTAGTATCTTCATTAGGTAGATTAACATACGATTACGCAGATGGTAAATATATTGTAGAAGGTTCTATAAGAAGAGATGGTTCTTCTAGATTTGGTGCTAATAACAGATTTGGAACATTCTGGTCAGCAGCAGTAGGATGGAATATATCTGATGAAGCGTTCATGCAGAACGTAGATTGGATTCAGGGACTCAAACTAAGTGCAAGTTATGGTACAACCGGAAACGATAGAATTGGAACTCTTAATGTTTTCCCAGCATTAGGACTTTTTGCAGGAAATAATTATAATGGTAATCCAGGTCTAACACCTTCAACACTAAGTAATCCAGATTTACAGTGGGAAAGTACCACAACTCGAGATATAGGGTTAACAGCAGCTTTTTTTAATAGAAGATTAACTTTTAATGTAGAATATTACAACAATGTGACAGATGATTTAATTTTATTTGTTCCTAAAGATCCAACATTCAACAATGGATTAAATGGAAGAAACGAAAACATTGGAGAATTAGAAAATAGAGGTGTTGACGTAACTATAGATGCTGTGATTTTTGATGGTGCAAACGACGGTTTTAAATGGACTTCAAGCTTAAATCTTGGATTTAATGAAAATGAAGTAACCAATCTTCCTGATGGAACTAGTGTAGATGAGAATGGGAATAAATTTGTTGATCGTACGGGTGGATCTCTAGCATTTTCAGGACAGAGAGCTGTAGAAGGTTTTTCTGTAAATACTTGGTATTTAGTTCCTTATTTAGGAGTTAATCCTCAGACAGGAGATGCAGAATGGTTAGGTGCTGATGGTAGTCCAACGACAACTCCAGTAGCTGCAGATAGACGTATAGTAGGTCAGGCAAATCCTGATGTAGTCGGAGGATTTACTAATGTGTTTACCTATAAAAACTGGTCATTAAATACATTATTCAATTTTTCTTTTGGTAATGATGTCTTATTAACTTCTAGGACATTTACAGAAAACCCAATAAGTGGATTCAATAAATCAACAAGAGTGTTAAATGTTTGGCAGCAACCAGGAGATCAGGCTTTTATACCAAGTCCTGATAGTCCAACTATAAATACTTTTAACCAAAACTCAACGGCTCAGCTCGAGGATGGATCTTTCGTTAGATTAAAAAATGTAACCTTAGCGTATACACTTTCTGATAAATATTTAGAAAAAACTTTTATTAATAAAATAAGATTATATGCTACGGCAACAAATTTATTAACTTTTAAAAGTGATGGATTAGACGGATATGATCCTGAAGTATCCAATGGTTCCGATGGTTTTGATGCGGCTGGTCAAGATTTCTTTACTTTACCACAAGCATCAACATATACTTTTGGACTTAATGTTTCTTTCTAACAGTTTAACGAGATAATACATATATATGAAAACAAGTATAAATACAAACAATAAATTTAGTGTACTAGTAATTTTATTAGTAGTACTACTAACAACTTCTTGCGAAGATAAAATAGAATTATTACCTGAAGATCTTACGGTTAACGAAGTTGTATTTTCCAATGGAGCCTTAGCATTAGGAGCTGTAACAGGAATATATAATAGAGCACAACAGGATGATGTATTGAACGGTACACTACAATTTAGTTCAGAGTGGCAAGCCGATAATGTAGATTTTATAGGTACGTTTACCACATTTGGAGAGATAAGGGATTATGCAACGTTGGCTGCTAATACTTCAGTTTTTGGTATGTGGGATGATAATTATGAAGTTATCGGAGCGGCAAATTTAGTTATTGATAATGTTCCTTTAATTGAAGATGTGAGTTTTACAGCAGAGCAGCGTACGCAGGCTATAGCAGAAGCTAGATTTCTGAGAGCCTTGGTATACTTTAATATCGCTACTGTCTTTGGTCAACCTTTGCAAGTTGGAGCAGGTGAAAATAATTTGAGTGTTCCTCTTGTGACCTCGTCAGAACTTGATCAAGAATTACCTAGAGCAACGTTAGGCGAAATATATGATTTTGTAGAATCCGAATTCTTAGCTGTTATTCCTGATTTAGCTGATGGTACTAGAATATTAGCTAATCCCGGAGCTTGCAGAGCATTTTTGGCACGATTATACTTATATCAGGAACGTTGGGATGATGCTGCAAATTTTGCAAACGATGTGATCAATGATTCTTTTTATAGTCTAGCAACAGATTATACGTTCTATGATTCACCTGATGCAACAGAGCATATATTTACACTGCTAAATGACCCAGTGGATGGTCAGGATTCTGGACAAGGTTTTTCTGGATTAAGTAATCCTGTACCAGAAGGTAGGGGGGATGTTCCTTTTTCCCAAAATTTGTTAGATGCGTATGCAGAAGAAGCTGGAGACCTAAGATTTATAACTCAGACAGGAGCTGGAGCTGAAGGTCCAGATAGAATCTTTACCAATAAATTTCCTGAGGGGGATAATAATTCAGACGATGCCCCTGTGATGAGAGTTACCGAAATGTATCTAACCAGAGCAGAAGCTAATTTAAGAGGTAATACATCTATCGGTGCTACACCGCTTGACGATATTAATGCCCTTAGAAGTAGAGCAGGATTATCTGATTTAACTAGTGTTGATTTAGATATTATTTTAAATGAACGTAGAAAAGAGTTGGCCTTCGAAGGACAAAGACGAATGGATCTTTTGAGAAATAACCTGAGTTTAAGAAGGTCTGGTCAACCAAACGAAGCTAATTCGGCACCAGGCATGGATAAAACTATATATCCTATACCTCAGACAGTTAGAGATTTATCACCATTTCTTGATCAAAACCCTGGGTACTAATTACAATAAAATATTTTACAAAAATAAAGGTCTACTGAAAAGTAGGCCTTTTTTTATTCTCATATTTTAAGATCTATCTTTTTAGCAAGTGGTTAAATTTCGTAAGAAATAATCTTTTCCAATACTATAAAATGAATTTGATAATAATATAGCATTGTCAGGGAGTGATCAAAATGCGGGTTACTAAATTAGTTAAATATTTTTGCTTCAAACAGAACAACCACCTAATCTAAAAATTAGGTGGTTTTTTGTATCAGATAGTGAACGAGACCTTCAATAGATACAATTAGGGAACTTTATCTGAACGATGTTAAATTCTTTGCAACCTAGTTTTTCTAGCCGTTTGGGTAAGTTTTCTTCGGAAAAAGTAAAGTTTCTTCGGGAAAAGTAAATCCTGATAAGGGTTGCCTTACTTCATTAATTCTATTACTTCTTTTACAGTGTAATCATAATAAGGGTGAGCAATTTCTACATAAACTTTGTTCAAGTTTTATGAAATGTAATATTTGAGTTAGCCATCAAGATATTCTAGCCATCCTTTTATGATTATACTAAGCTAATTTATATAATCTTGAAAAATTTTATTTATGAGAGTACATCATTACAAATTGCTAATGTTCATGTTTTGGATGTCCAGCATTGCATTTGCTCAACAAAAAACAATCTCGGGTATTGTAACCGATGACAAAGGGTTGCCATTGCCAGGTGTAAATGTATTGGTAAAAAATACTGATAATGGTACCCAAACTGATTTCGATGGTAATTATTCTATTAATGTAGCAAGAGGAGCTGTTTTATCATTTAGTTATGTAAGTTTTACTACCAAAAGTATCGTAGTAGGCGATTCTGATACTATCAATGTGCAACTAGTAGTTTCAGCAGCGGAGCTAGAGGAGGTTGTAGTAGTTGCTTATGGATCACAAATTAAAAAGAAATTAGTAACTAGTATTAGTACAGTTGGAGGTGATGATATCGAAAATATTATTGCAGATTCTCCCCAAAATATATTACAGGGGCAAGCATCTGGAGTTCAGGTGTTTTCTAGTTCAGGAGGTTTAGGGGCGTCACCTACCATTAATATAAGAGGTTCTGCCTCCATAACAAGTAATACCAGACCATTGTTTGTTATTGATGGAATAACTCTTGGGGACAGTTTTACCACCTTTAATCAAGGTACTGGAGCAGGTATTAATCCTTTAGCTAGTATCAATCCAAATGATATTGAGAGTATATCCGTTCTAAAATCGGCAGCTGCTTCGGGGTTGTACGGTTCTCGAGGTGCGAATGGGGTTGTACTTATTACAACTAAACGTGGAAATAAAAATGGAAAAGTAACGGTTGATATAGACGTAAATACTTCATTTGCTACGATTACGGATACACCCGACCTATTGAACGCTCAGCAATTCATAGATTTCACAACACTCGTAAGAAATGGTTCTGCTGTATCAGCAAATCCACTAACTAGTGCAGGAGGTGAGTTTGACGCATTAGATGCAGTTTTGAGAACGGCCGTTAGTCAATCCTACAACTTTAGTATAAGAGGCGGTACCGAAAAGAACAATTATTTTATTGGAGCTACTCGTGAGGATGTAGAAGGTATAAGAATAGGTGATAATTTAGAGAGGACTAGCTTTAGATCTAATATACAGGTTAAAGCCACTGATTGGTTAACAGCGACCTTAAATGCTAATGTATCACATAATCGATTCGATAGGGTTCCTAATGAAAATAGTTTTGCTTCCCCGTATACCATAGCTATACTGCAAAGACCAGATGTAGAGCCATTTGATGATCAGGGTAATTTTACAACAGCTGGTAATGTGGGCGGAGGTAATGTGATAGCCCAAGAAACATTAAATCTTAACTTAGCTACAACCACCCGTATTATTGCAAATGGATCTCTAGATTTTAATCTATCTTCTTTGATAGATGGTTTAAGTTTTAAACAAGATATAGGAATTGACAGAACGTTTACGGAAAATCAACAAAGAAATGTTGAGCTATTAACTCCAGGAGGATTCGCAGCAAACTCTGTTTTTCAACAAAACAGGTATATTCTTAACAGTTTACTCTCCTATAATAAAACTTTTGGAGATGCACATAATCTAAATCTTTTGGCAGGATATTCCTTTGAAGATAATCAATTAAGGAATGTGCAGACAACAGGTACAGGGTTTTTATCCGATGCGCAATTAAATATTGAGTCGGCTTCAACATTTCCTATTACCTTTTCAAGTGGTGATGCAACTAGGTTAGTATCCTCTCTAGGTAGACTAACATACGATTATGCAGACGGTAGATATATTGTAGAAGGTTCTATAAGAAGAGATGGTTCATCTAGATTTGGTGCTAATAACAGATTTGGAACATTCTGGTCAGCAGCAGTGGGATGGAATATATCTGATGAAGCGTTTATGCAGAACGTAGATTGGATTCAGGGACTTAAACTAAACGCAAGTTATGGTACAACTGGAAACAATAGAATAGGAGTTACTAATTTTTTCCCAGCATTAGGACTTTTTGCAGGAAATAATTATAATGGTAACCCAGGTCTAACACCTTCAACATTAAGTAATCCAGATTTACAGTGGGAAAGTACCACAACTCGAGATATAGGGTTAACAGCAGCTTTTTTTAATAGAAGATTAACTTTTAATGTAGAATATTACAACAACGTTACCGATGATTTAATTTTAGCTGTTCCTAGAGACCCAACATTTAACAATGGCTTGAATTCAGTAAGCGAAAACATTGGAGAATTAGAAAATAGAGGTGTTGACTTCACTTTGGACGCTGTGATTTTTGATAGTGTAAACGACGGTTTTAAATGGACTTCAAGCTTAAATCTTGGATTTAATGAAAATGAAGTAACTAGTCTTCCTGAAGGAACTAGTGTAGATGAGCTAGGAAATAAATTTGTTGATCGTACTGGTGGATCTCTAGCATTTTCAGGACAGAGAGCTATAGAAGGTTATTCTGTAAATACTTGGTATTTAATTCCATATTTAGGAGTTAATCCTCAGACAGGAGATGCAGAATGGTTAGGTGCTGACGGTAACGCAACCACAACTCCAGTAGCTGCAGATAGACGTATAGTAGGTCAAGCAAATCCTGATGTAGTCGGAGGGTTTACTAATGTATTTACCTATAAAAATTGGTCATTAAATACATTATTCAATTTTTCTTTTGGTAATGATATATTACTAACATCAAGAGCATTTAATGAAAACCCAATAAGTGGATTCAACAAAACAACAAGAGTGCTAAATGTTTGGCAGCAACCAGGAGATCAAGCTTTTATACCAAGTCCTGATAGTCCGACTATAAATACTTTTAACCAAAATTCAGCTGCTCAGCTCGAAGATGGATCTTTTGTTAGATTAAAAAATGTAACGTTAGCGTATACATTTTCTAACAAACATTTAGAAAGAACTTTTATTAATAAAATAAGGTTATATGCTACAGCAACAAATTTATTAACTTTTAAAAGTGATGGATTAGACGGATATGATCCTGAAGTATCCAATGGTTCTGATGGTTTTGATGCGGTTGGTCAAGATTTCTTTACTTTACCACAAGCATCAACATATACTTTTGGAGTTAATGTTTCTTTCTAACAGTTTAACGAGATAATATATACATATGAAAACAAGTATAAATACAAACAATAAATTTAGTGTACTAGTAATTTTATTAGTAGTGCTACTAACAACTTCTTGCGAAGATAAAATAGAATTACTACCTGAAGATCTTACGGTTAACGAAGTTGTATTTTCTAATGGAGCCTTAGCTTTAGGAGCTGTAACAGGAATATATAATAGAGCACAACAGGATGATGTATTGAACGGTACACTACAATTTAGTTCAGAGTGGCAAGCTGATAATGTAGATTTTATAGGTACGTTTACCACATTTGGAGAGATAAGGGATTATGCAACATTGGCTGCTAATACTTCAATTTTTGGTATGTGGGATGATAATTATGAAGTTATCGGAGCGGCAAATTTAGTTATTGATAATGTTCCTTTAATTGAAGATGTGACTTTCACAGCAGAGCAACGTAGTCAAGCGATAGCAGAAGCTAGATTTTTAAGAGCTTTGGTATACTTTAATATCGCTACAGTCTTTGGTCAACCTTTGCAAGTTGGAGCAGGTGAAAATAATTTAAGTGTTCCTCTTGTGACCTCGTCAGAACTTGGTCAAGAATTGCCTAGAGCAACGTTAGGCGAAGTATATGATTTTGTAGAATCCGAATTCTTAGCTGTTATTCCTGATTTAGCTGCTGGCACTAGAATATTAGCTAATCCCGGAGCTTGCAGAGCATTTTTGGCACGATTATACTTATACCAGGAACGTTGGGATGATGCTGCAAATTTTGCAAACGATGTGATTAATGATTCTTTTTATAGTCTAGCAACAGATTATACGTTCTATGATTCACCTGATGCAACAGAGCATATATTTACACTGCTAAATGACCCAGTGGATGGTCAGGATTCGGGAGAAGGTTTTTCTGGATTAAGTAATCCTGTACCAGAGGGTAGAGGTGATGTTCCTTTTTCCCAAAATTTGTTAGATGCGTATGCAGAAGAAGCTGGAGATTTAAGGTTTATAACTCAGATAGGACCTGGTGCTGAAGGTGCAGATAGAATCTTTACCAATAAATTTCCTGAGGGGGATAATAATTCAGACGATGCCCCTGTGATAAGAGTTACTGAAATGTATCTAACCAGAGCGGAAGCTAATTTAAGAGGTAATACATCTGTCGGTGCTACACCACTTGACGATATTAATGCCCTTAGAAGTAGAGCAGGATTATCTGATTTAACTAGTGTTGATTTAGGTGTTATTTTAAATGAACGTAGAAAAGAGTTGGCCTTCGAAGGACAAAGACGAATGGATCTTTTGAGAAATAACCTGAGTTTGAGAAGACCTGGTCAAGTAAACGAAGCTAATTCAGCACCAGGCATGGATAAAACGATATTTCCTATACCTCAAACAGTTAGGGATTTATCACCATTTCTTGATCAAAATCCTGGTTATTAATTACAATAAAATTTTATAAAAGTAAAGGTCTACTGAAAAGTAGGCCTTTTTTTATTCTCATATTTCAAGACTTATCTTTTTAGAAAGCGGTTGAGTTTAGAAAGCATATTGCTATAATTTCTATTATAGGTTTGTTGCTCTATATCTGTTTTGATATGCGTGTTAGTTGTTTATTAAATAGGTTCCTGACTGTGCAGAAATAACAATTTTATATTAGAAAAAAAACGTTCATTTCGACATCTAATCATCTATTGATTTCTTTTTAAAAAATTAGCCGTAAAACAATACAGTAGCACCTTTGTAATTTATAAAATACTCTTCTTTAGTTCTATAAGGAAATGTTTATCGGTAAAGGTAAATTTTGATCAGGTTTACCCTCTTTTTTAACTTCTATAACGTCCTTTATAAATCAATTATAAAAAGAATAGGCAAGAGATCGCCGATGATAAGTGTATAGTTTATTCTTATTGGTGATGTTATTGTTGAGTTAGCCTTCAATATACTCTTGCCTTCCTTTAAGATATTATTGATGAGCGTAAGCGGGAACTGGCTTTCGAAGGTTTTGCTTTACACGATATAAAACGTTTACAAAGCGCAATTGGGGTATTAAATTATAATGATAACTTTTTGGTGATGCCAGTTCCTCAGAGAGAGCGAGATGCAAATCCTAATTTAATGCAAAATCCAGGTTACGGAAATTAATCAATTGAGGTTGTGTTTTTAAAATACCTAAAAAGCGGATTAGATTTCTTCTTATTAGTGAAATCAAGAAAATGATTGTGGGAGAATTTTTTAGGTAGTTTTATGTTTATTTATTAGAAGAAAAGCAAACTGTCGCGTTTCTATGTCTGGTTTTTCTTCTTCACTGAAATAAAGAAACTTAATTTTCTTTCATAGCGAATTAAAAATTCAAAAGATATTATTGGCAGCGGAAAGGTGTAACTCCTTTTCATCCCTCCAAAAAATTACCCACTTGAGTCGTTATCTTAAGTGGGTATTTATATTTTAATAGAAATATTATACTACAATAGCTTATTGCTTTACAATTTTTCTGGTAGAGGATTTACCATCAATAGTGATTTTACAGAAGTAAATTCCAATCGCTAACGATTTTTCTCCTAATGAGTATCGATGTTCTCCTCGACTAACCTGTCTGCTAATTATAGTTTGAGAAGCACCGTAAACATTAATAAGTTCTATTCTGAGGTTACTCACTGTTTTTGTGGTATATAACTGTATTATAGAGTTTTCTGTTATCGGATTCGGAAATATTGTGATTTTTCCTTGAGAAGTATCATCTTCTGAAATAGTATTGCCCAATCTTATGGTATCTGGATTTTGATCATACCAGGTGCCATTATAATACCATCCATTTTGACATCTGTTAAGATCTGATGTTTGCGAAGTGCCATTATTACTAAAGATGATATTGGTACAAGATGTATTCAATAATGTATATCGATACCAACCATCTGTATCAGCTGTCATAGATTCTCCAGGCCAGGATGTAGTTAATCCTGATGGAGTAGCATTCCAAAAGTAAATAGTTGGCGATGTATAAGAATCAGATTTAAAGTATACTGTTAAATCCTGACTTTCCTCAGGATTACTATCATACCAAGTTCCATTATAATACCACCCATCTCCGCATCTTTGTAAATCTCCTGTTTGGTTAGCTCCATTACCGTTAAAAATTATATTGGCGCAGCTAATACCACTAAATGTAAACGAAAACCAACCATTACCAATATCGGTCATGGTAGCTCCTGGCCAAGGAACTGTTGATTCTATTGGGGTTGTATTCCAATAATAAATATTTGGATTGGACAGTGGTCCTTTGTAATAAACCGTCATTGAATCGGTTGTTTCAGAAAAAGTGAATGCATTACGTATAACTTCAGAAGATAATCCTTCTGTGTCATAGGAAATAGCTTTTATAGTAGTATCTGATGTAATAGCTATTGATGAGGTATATCTAATAGAGGAAGTATTGGGTTCATCTCCATTAAGAGTGTAATAGATTTCAATTCCTTGAGGAGAATTATCAGTTGCACTTAATGATACGGTTACAGTTTCTCCTTCTGCAAAAGATCCTCCTTCAGGTGACATTACTATTGTTGGAGGAGTATTTTCGGTATTTCTAGGGTCTGTATCATACCAAGTTCCGTTATCAAACCATCCATCTCTATCTCTTGTTAAGTCATCGGTTTTGATACCGCCATTATCGTTAAAGAGTAAATTAGTACTTTGGACTCCTTCAAAAATATATTCATACCATTCAGAGTTGTCAATTTGACTCATTTGTGGTCCTGGCCAGTTGCTAGGAGGTAAAACATCAGGTGATTCATTCCAATAATGTACATTGGCTTGTGTCCAAGAAGATGGTTTTTTAAAGTAAACGTGTAAACCTTCGATTGGACCAATCTGATAATTCTTTGTAATTACATCGGATGCAGTTCCATCTTTGTCAAAAGCAATCGCTTTAATAGTCGTAGATTCTGTGATCGTAAAAGAACTAGTATACTGAGAACTAACCGCACTAGGATTTGATCCATCGATGGTGTAGTAAATACTATACGGAGCACCAGCTCCTCCAACGGCTTCCATTGTAACTTGTATTGGGTTTTCGGAGTTTGTGGTGTTTGGATTAATAATTACAACTGGATTACTTGGACCATTAACACAGTTCTCAAAGAATCCTCCTCCACAGCTACCAATTAGACCAGGTCCGTTTAATACATATATTCCAGCAGATCCGGAAGTTACAGTAAAGTTTAACACTCCATTTTGTGCTGCTATTTCACGACCAGTTACGGCATCTCTATACAATCCATTTGTCATTCCCGAAATACTAAATGAAGCATTCCCATCTTTGGCTAATCCTACAGCAACTTCACTACCTTGATATACTCTGCGATAAGAAACAGCATTACCAGGAGCATCTTTCCAATCCCAGCTTCCTTTTTGTAATGCTGGAACAGCTTTTCTTATAGCATTTAGCTTTTTAATATGTTGGTATATTTTATGATTTGGAGCTTGATCTATAACATCTCCATAATAAGCTCTTCCGGTATTATTAATAGATTCCCTAATTCCTGCTTCATTATGAATGTCATTAAATTCACCAGCTTTGAATCGCATTTCGGTTCCATAATATACGGTTGGGATTCCTCTCCAGGTAAACATGAAATTCATACATGCTGCTAGATTTTCATCAGATCCTCCATAGCGTCTATTCCAGTCATTATTCGGTCCAAAATCATGATTGTCTAACCAAGTTACCAGTGTTGAAGGATCACTATATAAATTATCATATCTTGCTGCAGCTTTAACCGTTGGGAAAGATTGCCCTTCTTCAAACGTACCGTGAAAAGTAGCCTCTCCGAAGAAATCAATTACAGCAAGATCTAATGGCTGGGAGTTGTTAACTTCTCCTCTCCAAGTATAATAATGAGGGTTGGTTTCCTCTACAGGATGTAATTCGTGACGTTTTTGTGCTACTTCTCCAAAAATAAACAAATCAGGGTTTATAGCTTTAAAGGCATCATAGAAATAGATAATGTCCTCTCTGCTCATATGCTTAACCGTATCCCAACGGAAAGCATCTACTCCCATATTAATATAGGTAGCATATGCATTAACAAGATAATCTCTAACAACTTGACTTTCTGTATTTAGATCAGGAGTGTCACCTGCCAATGCTCTATTTTGTAAATTTTCTACATCATCAAAACCTTGTGCAAAGCCGTTTCCAGAATGATGATACCAATCTGGATCAGAAGTATCAACATAACTCTCTTTCCCTGGGAAATTATGTTGTGATAAATCCTCATTATAAGGAGGAGGCATTTTTGCTAAATTAGCTCTACTCCATATAAGCCCATCTTCTGGATTGGGTGTTAAACCGTCATATTCCCAATTAGGATTGTCTGGTGCAAACCAGGGTTTTGTTGGGTCTGTATTATATTTTATTTCAGCTACATCTTTTATTCCAAACCTTCCTGCATGATTAGTAACTACATCCAGTACAATTTTCATGTCACGTGCATGGATTTCGTTAATTAGGTCTTGAAATGTGGCTCCGGGAGATTCTAAACGTGGATCGACCTTAGTGAAATCCCAGGCGTGATATCCATGATAGTCTAGTGGACTGCGGTTATGCACTATAGGAGTGATCCAGATGGCGGTAAAACCAAGATCTTTTATATAATCTAATTTTTGAATCAACCCTTTAAAATCTCCTTTCCAAGTCACATCATCAGAATCGGTAATGGTTGGATTTATTTCGGGATCAGGATTATAAGAGGACCATTCTGTTGGAGCATTATTATTAGGATCTCCATCAAAGAAACGAGTGGTCATTAAAAAATAAATCGTTTCTTCTCTGAAATCTGTCTGTGCAGTTATTAAATAAGAATTTAATAGTAAGCTCCATAGGCATAGAACGCCCAGGAATTTGAGTAATGAGTTTTTCATGAATTTTAGTGTTTGTGTTTGTGTCTTGTGTGAAATTTTGCCCTTCTTTAAGAAGTTGATGTCTAAATTGTCATATCGAAATAAAAATTTAAAAAATATTAATACAATGTTATTTTTTTAATAATAAATTTGTTGAATTAGCAATTTAGGTAATAATTATTCGCTTAAGTATCAACCGAGTTACTCAAACGTTTTCGTGTTGATAAGATTTTTTATATTGGTTTTTTTGAGTAGAGTTAAACCTGAATTTTCTGTAAATAGAGTTTAGAAAATCTATTTTCTAAAGCAGATAAGTTTTTTAGAGATAATCATTTCATTATAGTTGAAATGGTTTTTAATCCAATTCAATGTCTTTTTGGTGTAGAAGAATACATGAGTAGGGTCATTCTTGTACCACCATGAATCAAAATCAATAGATTCATCATAGAGATATGTCTTGCAGTATAGGTTTCCTTTATTTTTTAGTAATGAATGTAATAATTTGAACTCTTTAATAGGGTTATAGAAATGCTCCATTACTTCGCAACACGCGATATAGTCATAAGTAGATTGTAATGCTTTGGAATTAGGGTCAAAGAATGGGTCATATGTAGTAATAGTATACCCTTGATTTCTTAGCATGGTAGTAACAACTGGATCACTACCACTCCCAAAATCTAAACCTTTATGACTCTTCTCGTAGTCTTTTGTAATAGTATTAACGATTGGAGAAACGAAATTTTGATAACCTGGATCTGTAACATCATTGTTATGTATTTCATACCTCTTCCTTTCTTTATCATCTGAAAGGAAATAAGATGGATGTAATGAAATAGCATCACAATGAGAACAATGGTGGTATGCTCGTTTGTGTACAACAGAAAATTCTGAGGTTTTTGACCCACAAAGAGCACAATTCATATTGGAATATTAGAGTTGTTTTATTTTCTTTAATTTATTCTTCCAAACTTCGAGACTGTCTTTATGCTTTTCAATGTTTTTTCGCACTTCGATTACCAATGGATTATTGTCATCTGCGTGTTTAAAGAATTGCAGGTTGTTTTCTAATTGACGTATTTCACTGTGAACTTCTTCAATCTTTTTACGTATAAAATTTTGCTCATTTCTAAGTGCTCTATCATCAGACTGATTAGCAAGTGAATTGAGTTTATTTTCGTATTTGATCATTTCAGTCTCTTGTCTGCTTAAGTTTAATTGCCCAAAAAGGCCATCCAATACTTTATTGTAATCAGACTCGATGTTGCGTTTTTTATATGGAACTCTACCTATTGTCTTCCAAATACTAATATTTTCTTTAATGGTGTCAAGATCACTTTTAGGGTCCCCAGATAGCTTTAGTTCCTTTAGTGCCTCAATATGAGCTAGTTTTTTTTCATACGCTGCAACTTCTTCCTTATTGGCTTCATTTTTTTCAGCGTGTATACGATCAAAATAGGCGTTACAGGCATCTTTAAATCTTTTCCAGATTCTATCACTATCCTTACGTGGTACGTGTCCAATCTTTTTCCAATCTGCTTGAATCTTTTTCATTAATGGAGTAGTAACAGAAAAATCATCACTATCCTTATTGTCTTCAGCAATTTTGATGAGTTCCATTTTCTTGTTCAGATTTTCGAACTGATCTTTTTTAAGACCTTTGTAGAAAGCGTTTTTATTTCTGTTAAAATCTCTTACCGCACCTTTAAACTGACTCCATGTTTCTTCATTTGCGCTGGATGGTACTTTTCCTGCTTTAAAAAACTCTTCTCTCAGCGCTTCTATTTCTTTGATTTTCTGTTGCCAGCCTCCATGATTTTTTGGATGTTCGGTAGCAACTTCAATAATCTTGGCAATAATTTCTTGTTTTACCTCTAGATTTTTTTCATAAACCTTGTCTTGTACTTTAAAAAATTGTTGGCGGTTTTCATGAATCTGTTTGGTAAGTTCACTAAATTTTTCCCAAATGGGCTCTCTATACTCTTTGCCAACAGGTCCCAAATCTTCTTTCCACATTTTGTGGAGAATTTGTAATTCTCTAAACGCTCTATTCACATCCGTTTCCTGAGCTAACTCAGTAGCACGTTCTATAATTTTAAGTTTTTGTTCTAGATTGTGTTTAAAATCCAGATCCCTAAAATCTCTATTTAGATGTAGGAAATCATAAAAATTTTCTGTGTGATGATGGTATGTATTCCAAACCGTATTGTATTTGTCTCTTGGGATTGGACCGGCATTATGCCATCTTTCTTTAATTTCCTTAAAATGATTGTAGGTAGTATTGATATTCTCTTCTACGTTCAATAAACCTTTTAGTTCTTCAATGATATCTAATCTCTTCTGTAGATTTGCTTGAAGATCTTTCTTTAGGTTTTGATAGTACGCGTTTCTTTTCTCTTTATAATCAAAGTAAACAGAGTTAAATTCTTTTTTCAGTGGAGTCGAGTAGTAGAAGTCTATTATATTTCCACCATCAGCTAAAAATTCATCTTTTTTCTGTTCTACTTCTTCGTTAAACTTAGCATTAAACTCTGTCTTAATTTCTTCTACATGCTCCTTGATAGCCTGTATTTTCTCGCTTTTTATCAAATGGCGTAATTCAGATATGAGCTCATCCTTATTCATTGCATGATAGTCTTTCTTTTCGATATCATGACGCTCTAATTTACTTTCATCCTCGCTATCCTTCGCCACTGCTTCATCCATCTCACTTTGGATTTCATCACCTGGCGCTTCAGTAGATTCTGCGCTTTCTTTTGCTTTTTCAGTATTTGGTGTGTCTTCACTAACTGGAGACTCTTCGGTAGGTTCTGCACTTTCTTTTGCTTCTTCAGTATTTAGTTTGTCTTCACTAACGGGAGGCTCTTCAGTAGGTTCTGCACTTTCTTTTGCTTCTTCAGTATTTGGTGCGTCTTCACTAATTGGAGACTCTTCAGTAGGTTCTGCACTTTCTTTTGCTTTTTCAGTATTTGGTGCGTCTTCACTAACTGGAGACTCTTCAGCTGGCATGCTGTCCTCAACAGATTCTTCTACTTTAGTGGATTCTTCAGATTTATCATCCTGTGATTCTTGTGTCTCAGAATCCGGTTCCGCTGCTTCGGAAACAGGATTTTCTGATTTTTCCTCTAAGGGTTTGATCTTATTCTCTTCATTTCCATCTGCCTTAGGCAGGTTATCGTGTGTGGACATTATATAAAATGTTTTTGTTTGTCTGAGGTTAACGATTGACTAAGATACTAACATCTTATATAAACTCAAAGCAAATGCTCGGTTTTAGGAATTACTTAATTAGGATCCAATGGGTAATTTTGTGCCTGAAAAAACAGAATACTATTGATTCCAGATTTCCCAAGATTTTTCTGCTTGTAAAATTAACATATTCAACCCATTAGAAGTTGTTGCTCCTTTTTGTTTGCCTTTTTTCATAAAGGTTGTTTGTTCTGGATTGTAGATGAGATCATACAACACGTGATTTTTGCCTAGGTATTCATAAGGAATATCCGGATGATTTTCTATATTAGGGTGGGTTCCTAAAGGCGTACAATTAATAATTAATTTATAATCTTTTATGATATCCTCATCCAGATCATTGTAACTAAGTTCTTTAAAATCTGGATTCCGAGAAACAAAAACATATTCAATATTTAGTTTATCCAATGCATATGCTATGGCTTTTGATGCTCCACCAGTTCCTAGGATTAATGCCTTTTTAATCGTTGTATTAAGCAAAGGTTTTAGAGACTCCGTAAAACCATAGTAATCACTGTTGTATCCTGTTAATTTTCCGTTGTTTTCAAATTTAATTACGTTTACAGCTCCAATTTCTTTGGCAACAGGATCTAAAACATCTAGATAAGGAATAACTTCTTCTTTATATGGAATAGTTACATTCATTCCCTTTACATCTGTCTGCTGTGTGATTGTTTTTAATTCATCAATTGTTTGAAGATCAAAATTCTGATACTGACATTTTAGGTCTTCTTTGTTAAATTTATTGGAAAAATAGTTTCTAGAAAAAGAATAGCCTATATCTCTACCTAGTAGTCCGTATATATTCATTTTGGTTTGGTTTTTAAAGTTCTTTCGCCGTACCATTCTAACCAAAGAACAATAGCAATACCTACTAAAACAAAAAAGAAGGCAATATATGTTGGTGCAATTGTTAGATCGGGAAGATAACGATCGTAATTATCAAGAATGGGATTGCCTTGCGCATCAATTAGAATTTCTCCTAAATCATTTTGTTTATACATCTTGTATTTCCAAGGCCAAACAACACCAAGAGATCCAGTTATAAAACCAATAATTGCAGCAAAGGTGGCATTTTTATAATGCTTTAATACGTATCCTAAAAAATGTGATAACGTAACTAAACCAGTGATTGATCCTAAACTGAATACGACAAGAACTTTAAGTAATCGTATTCTCTTAGCATTTTCCATAAAGGACAAATCCCATTGTATAAGGTCGGCAATGGTATCGTATAAAGCATTTACCGCGTCTACCAATAATAATACATAATTTCCAAAAAGTATAAGGATAAATGAGCCCGATAATCCGGGTAATGTCATACCAGAAACACCCACGATACCACAGAAAAATACAAAAAATAAATTGTCATTTTCTTTAGCAGGCTCTAATAAACTGATACTAATACCTACAATTATTCCAATAATAATAAAGCAGATATTACGCCTGCTCCAATCATTAAAATCTTTTACTATATAATATATGGAGCCTATAATCATCCCGAAAAAAGCTGCCCAGACATACAATTCATAATGTATGATCAAATAATCGAGAATTTTGGAAACACTAAAATAACTAATTAGCATTCCTAAAATAAGCAGTGCTAAAAAACGGCCATTTATATATCTCCAGAAGCTTTTAAACCTAAAATTAATAAATAGCTTAAGTGCCTTAAGATTTATTTTCTGCAAAGAATAAATAAATTCTTCATAAAAACCTGCGACAAAGGCCACAACTCCACCAGATACACCAGGTACTTTATTAGCAGCTCCCATAGCCAAACCTTTAATGACTAAAAAAAACTTATCGCTAAACGTTCTGGTGTTTTCTGCCATCTATTAATTATCTTTTTTTATTGCCAGGCGCTCTAATATAAGAATTAATAGAAATCCAATAGAGACAAAAAGTAGTGCCCAAATAATTCTGGGATCTCCATCAAAATTTGTAGGCAAAATACTTTTTTCAATAAAAGGAACCTCAAGACCTTCTGAGTTTGTTCTCCAGGAGACTACTTTTTTCCACGGCCAAATTTTATTCAAAGATCCAATCATAAACCCCGTAAGTAAGGCTAAGGTCATGTTTTTATGGTTGTTGAACATCCAGTTTAATACTTTAGAAAATAGTTTTAAACCGGTAATGGCACCAATACCTATGATAACTATTTTATAAAAAGCTTGCCATAACATGTCAAAATCCATGGTTGTCAATCCTTCTCTAAATTGATTAAGAATTCCAATAAATGTTTGATATGCTCCAAGGATCAATAGGATAAAAGCCCCCGAAACACCTGGTAAAATCATTGCTATTATCGCAATAAATCCGCAAAAAAGTAAATACCAGAGACTTTCTGGAGATGCTATGGGTTCTGCTATAGTAACAAAATAAGAAATAACGGCTGCTAGTATTATGCTAAGAAAAACTTTTGGGTTCCACGAGTTTATTTGCTTACCGATATACAGGATACTTGCTAATACCAATCCAAAGAAAAATGACCATAACAATAAGGGTTCATTATGTAAAAGCCATTTAATTGCTTTGGCCAACGAAAGAATACTTATGGCTATTCCCATAAATAATGCTAACAAAAAAGAAAGATTGTATTTCTGCCAGGCACTAACAAAACCTTCGTTTTTCCAAACTTTGAAAAAATTAAGATCTAATGTATTGATTGTGGAAATAAGTTCCTCATATATTCCTGAGATGAAAGCTATTGTTCCTCCAGAAACTCCTGGAACAACATCTGCAGCTCCCATAGCAATCCCTTTTAGTGAGATAACCAAGTAGTCCTTAAGACTTCGTCGCATTCTTTTTAGTTTAGCAATTGTTATACAAACAAATGTATGTATTTTTTGATTTAAAGTATGCTGTCATTTTAAGGAAATTAAAATGTGAAATTAGTTTTATTGTCTTGTTTTGCTACTACACTCGTAATATATTCAATTCCTACTACGTTTTGTACTCCAAAATGATATTTTGGACCAAAGTAAGATTAAATACACGTTCGAATAACTCTTCTAAAACAATAGTATATTCTATATCTAAGTCCAGTGCTTTTCTAAGATGAAATTCTCCTTTATCGTATTCTTGCTTTTCATAATGCAGTCCGGCCAACCTATATTGAACTTCGGCATTTTCAGGATAAAACTCTATTGCCTGATGCATATTTTGAATAGCAGCATCAGATTCACCAATAAATGTTAAAATATCAGATCGATTAAGCCAAGTTTCAAGTTCATAATTGCCTAATTCTAATGCTTTCCTGTATCCACGTTCTGCTTCTTCAAAGAAAGCTAATCTGTTATTGATTTTAGCATAGCGTTTCCAGTACAATACATTTTCTGCATCAATGCTTATTGCTTTATTTGTATAGTATAATGCTTTCTGATAGTTGCGTTTTCGCATGTAGAAGTCCGTAATGGCAATCCAACCTTTATCTAATAATGGATCTTCATGTACGGTTTTGGAAAAATGCTGAATAGCTAAATCATCGCTACCTAATTTTTCAAAACATTTTCCTATTCTTAATAAAGCAAAAGAAGTAGGGTCATCTAATTCTAAGGTAATACGATAATTTTCTATAGCTTCGTTATAGCGTTTTAGTTTCTCTAATACTTTTCCTTTTTCCAGATAAGCACCTATAAAATATTCATCACTAATGATTGCGAAATCAAATGCTGCTAAGGCTTTTTCGTAATCCTTAAGGTCAAAATATTGTTTACCTACCTGATGCCAAGCCACTTCGCAATATGGATTTTTATCTAAAAACATATTAAGATACGTAATGGCTTCTTCGTGCTGTTCTAAGAAGTCAAAACAGTATATGATATTATATAACGCAGAGTAGTCTTGATTATCAGACTCTAGACATCTCATAAAATTTACTTTCGCATTTTCGAAATCATCCATAAAGAGATATTCCATTCCGATCAAGGAATATACATCAGCCTCATCTGCTGTGTACTCCAGCGCTGTACTTAATAATTCAATTGCTTTTATATGATCGTTTTGCTTAGAGAGAATATTTGCTTTTTGGATATATATTTCTTCATTTTCAGGTTCCAAGGCGTGAAGTTGGCCTAAAAGATTATCCGCTTTATCTAATCGATCCTCGAAAACAAGGATTTCAACTTGTAAGAGTTTTAAGTTTACAGAAGACGGATGTTGCGAAAGTCCTAAAGAAATTGCCTTTTTAGCCTTTGCGATTTTTCCATTTTCCAGATAGTGATGAATAATAGATTCAAACTCATCAGAATCAAAAAACTTAACATCATTAGATCTCAGCATAGACTCATAGCGAGTAATTGAGAAATTATTTTCTTCGAATTCTTCGTGGTTAAATTTCATCCGTTCGTCCTTATTTTTAATAAATGTCAGATGGAATTCGCATAGTACTCATTCCAATATTTTTGAAATTCATAAGTATGCTCATTTCATACACGTTGATTAAAGGTGCTCTATAAATCAAAAATATGTTACAAACCTTTTTTGTCTTCCCCAACAAGCAAGAGTTGTAAAAACATCATTACTTAATTTATTTTTGCACTTTTGATTTCCTCTGAATTAAAATTACAAATGAAATTGTACGATACTACTTCAGAAATCAATTGTTTTTAACAAACTAATTAACAAAATGTGTACCATTAATAATTAACGGTTTAGCATTTTTTATATTATAAGCCACTAGATGCGATTGAATGTGTGATTCGGTAAGATATTGTATTAAAGATAAGGGTTTTAAATCAATTTAGCAGTATTGTTTTTAAAACTTTTTGTGGTTTCCAATCTCATTTAATATTTCAAGAATGATCTGGCAGCCTTCCTTGATTTCTTCTTTAGATATTGTCAGAGGAGGCGTAATGCGTACTGCTAGGGGTTCAAAAAGCAACCAAAAAAGAATTAATCCTTTGTCTTGACATCTTAAAACAATTTCATTTGTGATTTCCGCAGAAGGAGTTATAAAGGCTAACATTAATCCAATACCTCTAACTTCTTTAATTAACGGATGTATTAATAATGATCTGAATAATTTTTCTTTTTGTAAGGCTTCTGCCATTAAGTCACCTTCTGTAATTTCTTGTAATGTTGCCAAAGCGGCAGCTGCAATTACTGGATTACCTCCAAATGTTGTGATATGCCCAAGTTTTGGATTGTCCTGTAGTTGATCCATCATCTTAGAAGAAGCTGTAAAGGCACCTATCGGTAATCCACCTCCCATACCTTTACCCATAACGAGAATGTCCGGAATCATTTCGTAATGCTCGAATCCAAATAATTTTCCGGTACGTCCAAATCCGGGTTGTATTTCATCTAAAATAAGGAGCGCGCCAACTTCAGTACAACGTTCACGAACTCTTTTTAGATACTTATTTTTGGGTTCAATAAATCCTGCTCCTCCTTGTATAGTTTCTAGAATTACTCCTGCTGTTTTTTCTGTAATGCTTTGTAGATCCTCTTCTTTGTTAAATGTTATGAACGATACATCGGGAATTAATGGTCTAAAAGCTTGTTTTCGTTCTTCGAATCCCATCACACTCATAGATCCCATAGTATTGCCGTGATATGCGTGTTTAGCAGCTATGATTTGACTTCTTCCGGTTACTCTTCTTGCTAATTTAAGAGAACCTTCGATAGCTTCGGTTCCGGAGTTGGTTAAATATGTTTTTTCTAAAGGATCGGGAAGAAGGGAGGCTAAAAGTTTTGTAAGCTCCACTGCCGGTTTCTGGATATATTCTCCATACACCATTACATGTAGATATTTATCTAGTTGTTCTTTTACAGCGTTTACAACTCTAGGATGTCTATGTCCAAGACTACAAGCAGATACTCCTGCCACAAAATCCAGATACTTTTTGCTGTCCGTAGAAAAAATATAACTTCCTTCTGCATGAGAAATTTCCATAGCCAAAGGATGCGGTGTGGTCTGAGCCTGATATTTGTAGAAGTCTTTTTTCACCTTGACAAAGTTAAATCAATCTATCGAAATTTTAGTTTCTTGATGTAAGAAACTCGCTAAAGTATAATTTGTAAAATAACAATTTTGTTGCTGATCTAGATTGTTATTTTTTCTTTTTGATACTATCAGCTGATTTTTGGTTTTTTAAGCTAGTTACAGTAATACTATCGCGTTGTCTAGCAGTTCGATTAAGATCAGGATCTAAGAAGGAAGTTTTGGCAGATGTTTTCTTTTTTGAAGTTGTATCTTTTTTCTTTTTTAATTTTACTTCTTCTCTTATTTTTTCCTTTATTATTGGTGTTGAATCCAGTTCTTTATTTGTTTCTTTTAGTTGAGCATCTTCTAGTTTTTGTTCTAATAGGCGAGAGTCTTTGGATTTATTATCCTCTAAACGTTTTATGGTTTCCTCATCAAAGAAGTCATCATCTTCTACTGGTAGTGGTATTCCGGTTATTTTAGTTAATTTTGGTGGTGCTTCGCCTCTAAAAAGATCTTTTTTACTTAATATTTGTTCCTCTCCACGCCACTTAAAACCTGAGAGCTCTCTGGCATTTTCTGGCAGATCGATTTCTCGATATAAGGTTCCATCTACATTTTGATAATAAAATACGTCTACAATTTCTCGTTGTTCCAATAGTAACTTGATGGAACTGGATAATACTTTATTAATACCAATCAATTTCAGTTCTCCTTCACTTTCTCTCTGATAAAATATAGTTTCGGTGTTTTTATCTATATCTACTTGATAAATTTCATTGTCCTCAAATAGTCCGTATAAAGTTTGTCCCTTCACCTGATTATATCCAGCTTTCAGTGTGTCTTCCTGTACTAAAAAGGCATTTTGGTATACGATCAGTGAATCTAGTTTTTCGGTTTCGGGATTAGAGATAATCTTAATGGTATCTCCTGTCATCTGATTACGCTGTGACCAGATAATGGGTTTACCTATCATTTTAGTATATCCAGTTGTTTGATCTACATTGATAGAGTCACTTTTACCACTCATATTACTTTTAAAAATCCGGACATCATAAAAACCATTCATAATCCTGCGTTCAGGTTTTCCTGTTACCATTAATGTGTCACTATGAATGTATATAGAATCTTTCTCCTGTAAAGTGGCTGCTAAAGCTCTTTTGGTAATAAATACGGAGTCTTTGTCCTTAAAGACTTCGGCATAATGACCGGTAATTACAGAGTTGTTAGCTGTATCCAATACTTTTATATTATTGGTTGCGGATGCAAATTGAATTGCACTGTTGTAAAATATACTATCCCCATAAACCGTACGATTGTCATAATCAATCCGTGCATTTTTTATAGCATACCCGGTTTTTACCTTAGTATCATAAAAACCACGTTCGCAGTACAATGTGCTTTCTTCTCCTTTTACGGTTGATGGGCCATATAAATATGCGTGACCATTATCTGTGTAATAATCTAAACGATCAGAATCTACAGTGTTTTCCGGATTGACGATTTTTACTTGGGTATTAAATGAATATTGTTTTCTATCCATAAAATATCTACCTATTCTACTGGTAAGCGTATTAGAAGAGTCTCTTACAGTTCCTCCACTTCGATAGTATGCTTGCTGACGTAGGCGGTCAAAAAATAACGTATCAGTGGTTAATGTATTCGATGGAGTTTCTAAAAACACTTTTTCTCTTGCATAGGCAAACTTACTATTACCATTATACTCTGCATAAGAACTTGTCATTGTTAGTGTATCCCCTTGTTTCATTTTTACATTACCAAGAGCCTTAATGAATTTATCTTCGCTATAATGTATTGCTTGATCGCACCAAATCTCAATACCATCATGCTCAATATAAACTTGTTTGTTTACTTTGGCTAGAATCGTCGCTCCAGGAAAACGTTCCTCATTTTTAATAGTACGATCCGATTGAACCTTAATTTTTTTACCTTCTTGCGCAAATGTGATGGTAGAAAAAAACAGTATAAAAACTATATAGAAAAATGTATTTTTCAAGTATCTAATATTTGTTTGCAAAATAACGAAAATTGTATGTAATGATTGTGAGGGTTTACTTAAAATAAAATTTCCCAGTTATAAGTTCATAGATAAATACT
This sequence comes from uncultured Aquimarina sp., assembly GCF_947495315.1. GTDB lineage: Bacteria > Bacteroidota > Bacteroidia > Flavobacteriales > Flavobacteriaceae > Aquimarina. Next base: position 208,961 of record NZ_CANLYD010000001.1, read on the forward strand.
TAAGTAATTTGGTTTTGTTGCATTTTTGTATGTAAAACTTCTATTCACTATAATAGGATTTGGTGTGTTATTATGTTTAGTTCTTTCATGTTTAATAATAGCTTTGTTATATTACAGAAGAACACTTTACCCGACAGTCATATTGAATCTGAATCGCGACTATAACTTCCAGTGAATTATATTCAATATTGAGTGTTTTTTACTCGAAATTGAATGTTTTTCATTCAATTTCGAATGTTTTTTACTCAACATCGAGTATTTTTTATTCAAGTGCAAGTGAATTATATTCTTAAAAAAGCAAAAAAGACTCTGTAAAGAATCTTTTTTGTTACTATTGTTGAATTTTTTCTATTTCAATTAATCTCTTAGAATACATTTCTATAATCGCATTTTCGTCCCATTCTTCATTTTCTGTTTTTCCGTGTCCAAGAGACATGGTAGTAATTACCTTATTATTTTGGATATAGAAATCACAATTCCATCTCATTTGTTCGAAACTATTGATAGGATTATAATTTTGAGTTTCTCTTGCATAGAGGAGTTTTCCCTTCTTTTCGAAATAAATTTCCTGAAAATAAGTAGCTTCAGCATGAGATTCTACCTGAATAATTCTATTCCCATTTTTTAATTTGCAAATCTTCCAAAACTCAGTTTTCCCATTAAAATTAGTAACACCATTTTTACTATAGAATGAGCAATCACTGTAGTTTTTGATAAACTCGGAATGAATAGAATCTCTCAATTTTTGTTCAGCTTCTTGTTGATTTTGAGCAAAACCTTGAATGATTGAGCATAATATCATGTATATCGTTAATCGCAGGGTGATCATAGTAGATTTTTGCCATATCGGTTTATTCATAAGGTCTAAAAATTAGTGGTTTGTTACATATCTTTAGATTAACTTATATTTTGGGTAAATATTCTTTTGGAATCAGATTTTTCTCGGTTTCTTAGGGCAGTATATATTTATTATCCACCTGCTTTTCCCGTCATTAAGTAATTAGATGAGAACCTAAATTTCATAAGGTGCTTTTTTAAGTTCATTAGTCATTTAAAACTTTGGTGAGTTCCATAGGAGAATCAATACCTATAAGTTGGACAACATCTCCTTTATTATCTAATACAAATTGAATACGTTCTTTGATATCACCGACTTTAAAGGTGTGATTTTCTAATAGGGTTAATTCCATTTTACCTCCTTTTGCTCTCATCTGGCCATATAAAATATTATTTTCTAAGGAGATTGTGATGTGTATACTTCCTCCCTTATAGATTCCTAGGTATTTGGAATGCATTTCTTGATCTATTGCGGTGTTATTTTTGGGAATAGAAATGAAATCAATCAAATGGTCATAATTAGAAGGGTGTATGTTTCTTGTGTTGTTTTCTTTAGCATATTCCAAAGCTAGTTTATACCCTACAGAAAAAGCTTGAGTACCTGTAGTTGATATATGTGGGATAACTCCTGTTTTTTCGAAACTTGTTTTGGTTATAGCATTAATGGTTTCTTCACTAGATACTTGTATCGTAAATCGATCATTAATCTCATGAATTGAAGCACCATTTCCTGCACCGGCAGTTGTTTTACCAATAATTGTGGCTCTACCCATATGTTTAAGCATGTAGGCGAATGATTCTGCGGCAGATCCGGTATTGGCATTGACCAGTACATATAATTTGATGTTGGGTAATTTGGTTCCCAATACATTCGGATCTGTAGAAACCCCGTATGTATGATTGTGTAATGTGCATCTATAGTCAGAAAGATGGATTGGATCTTTACTATCAACAAAATAACTGATATAGTATGCAACCATATCTTCGAAACCGCCACCGTTATTTCTTACATCTACAATAAGCGCATCGGTGTTTTTTAAGGATTCGATAGCACTTGTTATTACAGGTTTAATGTTTTCCAAGAATTGGTGTCGTGTAAAGTGTTTAATTTTTAGATACCCTATATTTCCGTCTAATACTTTGATTTTATTTAACCCATAATTCGTCCAAAGTCCAGATTTATTTACTTGTATGGATGGAGTATTAGCTGTAGAAATTTCTCTTGGAGATTTATAAACCATACTCATATGCAGATCTCCATTAATAGCTCTCAGATCTTCTTTAAGTGAATCGGATAATACTTGTGGATTTTTGATATCAGCGTAGTGACCTTTTTTATGTTTAGTGCGAATGTGATTTACAATCTGTCTCCCTGTTTCTGGTTCTATATAATACCGCTGCACTATATCCGAAATAGAATCTATAAGAGTGTTTAGTTCTTTAGCATCTACAGATTTTATATTGTTTTGTTGCGCGGATGCTCCAATTGGTGCCAGATGAATGGTTATAACTAACAGTAATATAAGTAAGAGTTTGATCGTTTTGTTCTTAGATTTGATGTTCATAATGTTTGTTTTTTGATGCTATAAAAGTAGTGGTACTGGAGCATCAAAAATAGAATGGAATTAGCCTGTTTCTTAAAACTTTCTGTAATCCTTCGGCAAGAAGCCTGTAAGTTGTTTGAAGTTTCTAATAAAATGACTTTGGTCTGTAAAACCACAATGAAATGCAATTTCAGAAAGAGATAGTTGTGTGTTTTTGATTAGATCAATGCTTTTTTCGATTTTTAGCTTTCGTCGATATTCTCCTAAATTACAATGAAAGTATTTTCGAAAGTTTTTTGAAATGGTTACAGGATGTGCACCTACTTGTATTGCGATTTCTTGTAGCGATATTGTCTCATTCCAATTATCATTTAATAATTGGCTAAGTAGTATTACCCATCTGGGTTGCTGGGTATACGTTTTTTGTTTTTGATGTGATACTAGCTCAAGTAATAATGTCTGAAGATTTATATGATTATGATTATCTTGAACAAGTAGTTCGTTTTGAATTTTTAATATTAAAGCTTTTGCATTTATATTAGATAGAATAGCATTTTTAATAGTAGGTTCAGTTAAATTATATTTTTGAAGAAAACTCTGTTCAATTTCTATATTGGCACTTTTTGAAACTGGTAGGGGAGAGATCCATCTATGTTTCTCTTCTGAATGATAAAAAAAAATACTTCCTTCTTTTTTACTGTAAGAGGTTTGATGCCTGGTTTCCGCTTTTCCTCCTTCGAATACAAAACAAATATGAAGATTCTCGTGATAATGCCAATCAGGATTATTTTTGTTTACAGCATAGAGTGTATTTGTAATAGTACTTCCTTCTATATGAGCACTATGTATAATGTCTCCTGTGTATTCTCCCTTATGTAAGGCTATCATATTTTGTGTTTAGCGTATAGATCTTTTAATGTATTTATTTGATTATTCTAAAATATGGAAAACAATTGAAAAACTAACTTTTGTTTCCAAGGAGTTTCGGATTGAAAGAAGCTAAGATTTAAATGTAGAATTTCTATTACTTACATTATAAATAAATGGCGATGATAATTATTTATTTGTTATTACGTAACATTTTTATATTGGTTTCTACTTTTTGTATATTTTCCAATAATTGTTTTTCATTAATAAGCAAGTCACCGGTCATTAGTCTGATAGAACCAAAAACATCAATAATTTTTGTTGATGAATTAATATTTATCATTCTATTGAGTATCGAAGTTCCAAATTCGGTATATTTTTTTTGCTGATTATAAATTTTTGAAATATCGTGTATAAATTCGATTTGATATTCTTGTATGATACCACTAATTTTAGCTCCTTCAAAAGCCGTATCCTCTAAATTAGCTAATCTAACTCCATTCCAACCTTTTATTTGATTGTGTTTAAACTTTTTATTGCCCCAATAAGCTTCATATACATCTGTCCCACTTAAAGTTGGAACAATACTATCCATTTTTGTTTTTATTAATTGATGATAACTGATAGATTTTTGAAGACTATTTTTATTGTCATTCAATTCCTCGAGAATATAGTTCACGGATTTTTCTCTTTCTTGTTTCGTTTTCTTCTTACTTTCTTGTTCACTAACATAGATCCCTAGAAAAACTCCGAAGGCTACAATTAAAAATTCCAGTAAATACTTCAATACACTTTTAGTAGTTTTTTTCATGTTATAGTGCTTTTTATACCATTGATTTATTGCAATACGTTGCTTTTTCAAAATCCCTAATGTTAATTGAAATGATTTGAACGGTAGGAAACATTAATTTTAATTCAATAATAATTTTTTCAGAAAGGTTCTTTTTTTGAGCTGAGGTTCGTCCTTCCATAATATTAGCAAAAATGTGAATAAAATCATCTTTAGTATTTCCAATAGTATAAAATTCAAAAGGATTAATTCTTACTTTGATGTCTCCTTTGTCGAAAAGGTCAGTTGACTCTGCTGTATCATACACTTTCTGAATAATGTTTTTCGGTGATTCTATTTTTATGATATTCTCAGAGCAATCAATTACGAAATGTGGCATATTATTTTTTTTTATTCTAGTTTTATCAGTTCATTATAATATTTCGAAAGCTGCCCTAATTCACCTTTAAGAATTAATGCCTTCTTGTTGTATGCTTTGTTTTATTTAATCTAAAGTAAGCCATTCAATCGTTTGGTAATTAAGTTGTACGTTTCTTCCATTATACGGTCAATTAATTCTTTGCAGGTTGGTATATCCTGAATCAGCCCTACTACCATCCCACATGACCATGCTCCAACCTCCATATCTCCTTCCATCATTATTTTAGGATATACGCCTGCCACTTCCTCGATGATATCCTCAAACTTGATATTCTTTCCTAACTTTTTTTCCTTTTCTAACAATCGTTGTACTGCGGCATTATTCATTACGCGTTCCGTATTTCTTAGCGGGCGCATTACCAGACGCGTATCCAGTTCAGTGGCGTCCAGAATGGCTTGTTTTACATTTTCATGGATAGGAGCTTCTTTGGTGGCCATAAAACGGGTTCCCATATTTATACCTTCAGCACCCATAGCCAAAGAAGCTACTAAAGAGCGAGCATCTGCCATTCCACCAGAAGCTAAAAATGGAATCTCAAGTTCTTCTTGGGCGCGCGGTAGCAAGATCATATTCGGAATGTCATCTTCACCCGGATGGCCACCACACTCGAAACCATCAACTGATACAGCATCGCAACCGATAGACTGAGCTTTTAAGGCATGTCTTACAGAAGTACATTTGTGAATCACTTTAATTCCTGCGTCTTTTAGATATGGTAGTACCTCTTGTGGGTTTCGTCCTGCTGTTTCTACAACGGTTACACCACCTTCAATAATAGCTTTTACATAACCTGGATAATCTGGAGCGTTAACTGTAGGTAAAAAAGTGAGATTTACTGCAAAAGGTTTATCGGTAAGGTTCTTACATTTTGCAATTTCGTTTGCTAAATCAGCTGGAGTTTTTTGGGTTAATCCCGTAATTGTTCCAATACCACCAGCATTAGAAACAGCAGCAGCCAATTCGGCAAAGCCAACATAGTGCATTCCTCCTTGCATGATAGGATGCTCAATACCAAACAGTTCAGTTATCTTAGTTTTCATTATATTACTTTTTAATAGTCAAGTTCAATTTATTATTTTTCTTGTCAGAAACCTTTAGTTCAATGATTATTTTAAGATTATTTTTTCTTCGTCCAATGCTTATAAGTTTTCGTTGCTCCTAGGGAAATTAACATTTCTCGTTTTTCTTAGGAATTAATTGGATGCACCTAAAATAAAGATATTGGTAGATGATTTCCATCTGATAATATAACAATTTCCTACATCATTTGTTATTCTTTTTGGCGACGAGAAATAATACTCAACAATAAAGTTATAAGTATTAATGATTTAAGTTCTTTCGTTAGTAAGTTTTATTTTTCTCTTTATACAAAATCAAATGATTTGGAGACTTTGCAAATAAACATAAGTCTTTGGATTAGACATAGCTGTCCTATTTGCTATATATAATGTCATCGGCTTTTTTTTGGAACTCAGGATATTCTCCACAAGCTTTTCAGGATATTGATCTCTGAGATCGTCTATGGTAATTTGATAACATTTATTATCCTAGTGAGTAATATTTTTTATAATAAGTACTTCTAATATTTAATTGTTAAACTCTAAAGATAACCAAACCAAACTCATAGAGGTTTATAGGATAGTGTAATTGCTTATTTAAAAAGTAGGCGAGTTTGAAAAAGATGATTACTTTTGCAGACGATATTAAGTTGTCAAAATATAAAGTAAGAAGAATTAAATAGTTTTAATGCGTAACTAGCTCTTCGGACATATACCTCTTATAGAGGAGAATAGACTGAAGTAATACTTTTAAGTATTAATGATTATGATATTATATCATCATAATTGCATTAAAAAAATTTAAAAAGCAGTAAATGAAGGAATTATTTGATGATGTATCATTTAAGTGTAGTAAAATTGTTACACAGAATTACAGTACTTCATTTTCAATGGGTATTAAACTGTTTGATAAATCAATAAGAGATAGCATCTATAGTATTTATGGTTTTGTGCGTTTTGCAGATGAAATTGTAGATACTTTTCACGATTACGATAAAGCCGCTTTGTTTTCTAACTTTGAAGAAGATTACTACCGAGCTTATAATCAGGGTATAAGTCTTAATCCTATACTAAATTCGTTCCAAATAACTGTTCGTAAATACAATATTGATGATGAACTAATACAAGCTTTCTTAAAAAGCATGCACAGTGATTTATCAAAGAAAGAGTTCGATGATGATGAGATTAAAGCGTACATATATGGATCGGCTGATGTAGTTGGGCTAATGTGTCTTAAGGTTTTTGTTAATGGTGATGAAGAACGTTATCAGGCTTTAAAACCTGCTGCAATGCGTTTAGGTTCTGCTTTTCAGAAAGTGAATTTCTTACGCGATATCAATGATGATATCAATGAGTTACATCGCATCTACTTTCCAATCTTAAGGGATAACAAACTAACTGAAGCTATCAAGAAAAAAATCATTATTGATATTAATGAAGATTTTAGAGTTGCTTTAGAGGGAATCAAAGAACTGCCTGATAATTCAAAAAAAGGAGTGTATGCAGCTTATCTTTATTATACTAAACTTACGACTAAGATAGCGAGTACTCCCGTAGAGAAATTACTTAATGAGCGAATTCGAATTCCTAATAGAGTTAAGATATGGTCATTAGGCTCTATTTATATCAGTAAGAAACTTAAACTGGCATAGAGCATAATAAATCACGAACTATGTCACTTTATTTAATTATACTTGTTATATCACTTGCTGGGCCGCTTGCTTTGAGTTTCGAGAAAAACCTTAAGCTCTATAAGCGTTGGAAATACCTACTTCCTGCAATTTTAATAACGATGATTATTTTTGTGACATGGGATATTATCTTCACCCATATTGGATGTTGGTTTTTCAACCCAATTTATAATTCTGGCATTTATATAAATAAGCTTCCTTTAGAAGAATATTTCTTTTTCATTGCCATTCCATATGCTTGTGCGTTCTCATTTTATGCAATTCAATTTCATTTTCCAAAATTCAAGTTAAATGAAAAATGGACAAAAGTTTTAACTTTTCTAATTGTAATAGCATCAGTTATAGTTTCATTGTTACATCAAGATCTGACGTATACTTTTGTTAATTTCCTTGTTTTGCCTGCGGTACTTTTGCTAAGTTATTATTTTAGCAGAGAAGTAGTACAGCACTATTTAGCAATATATCCGATTTTACTTATTCCATTTTTTATTATAAACGGAATCTTAACAGGTACAGGAATTGAACAAGCTGTTTTTGATTACAACCCTCAAGTAATATTGGGAATTCATATTTTTTCAATTCCGCTTGAAGATATGTTTTACAATTTTTCATTGCTTTTATCACCTTTGGCGTTAACTCATATTTTTGAAAAGAGGTCTAAAAAAACTAAAAAGGTATGAAGATTGTAATGATTGATTCCAGAATTGATGGCTTGGTTGCTGCTTGCGGATTCGTAGCCAAGGAAGATAAAGTAATTATGTTTGAAAAAAATGCATCTCATGGTGGAATACCGCTTTGTTTAGTTAATGCTAAAATTGTTGCTAATGAAATACCTGCATTGTAGATGAACCGGATAGTTAAATACATTGTTAATGAAGGGCTCCCAATAACTTTTATAGTTTTTTACTGTGTGGGGTTGACTTTATATTTCACACCTTTCACTCACAATTTATTTATAATAATTACACCTTTCACCCTGGTTTTAGTTTCCGTAGCTGTTTTTTCACATCATAAAGAGTGGAATATAAAAACGATTACTGTTTTAGCAAGTATTTTTATACTAAGTATTGTAATCGAAATTATTGGCGTAGCAACCGGTAAATTATTCGGAGTGTATGAATACGGTAGAGGACTTGGTGTTAAAATAGCTGATGTACCTATTATCATTGGTCTTAATTGGGTTTTCTTAACGTATGCTTCTAACAGTATTATCTCTAAATATACATCTAAAAATATTCTGATTATTGTAGGTGCAGCGTCACTGATGGTACTATATGATATCTTACTTGAAAAAGCTGCACCCTTAATGGACATGTGGGTGTTTTCAAAAAACGACCCGCCTATAAATAACTATCTGGCTTGGTTTTTATTAGCTTTAATCTTTAATTGGGTTATTCAGATGTTTAGGGTGAATACGAACAATAGACCTGCACGTTGGTTGTTTTTTGTTCAGTTCGTTTTTTTTATAATTTTAGTTATTCACAATATTTATATTAAAAAATGATAAGAGCCAATCATAGTAAATTGTGGGTAAAGTTTTCTAAGTATTATACAAAAATACTAATAGGCTTTTTTTTTAGTAGTATTAAGTATATAGGTGAATACGAAGAAAAAGGACTGCCTATTCTTATGATCAGTAATCATTTTTCGTTTTATGATGGTTTTATTCAAATCTTATTAAACTTCAAAATTTTTAAACGAAGATTTAATTTCATGATGTTGGAAAAGGAGTTGAGTAAAAACATGTTACTAACCAAAATTGGCGCTAGTTCAATCAACAAAGGTAAGCGATCAAGTATAGCGAGCCTTGATTATGCCGTTGAAATGTTACAGGATAAAAAGAACCTATTTTTGTTTTTTCCGCAAGGGAGAATTAAGAGCATATATATACGAGAGTTTACTTTTGAAAAAGGCTTACTTTCCCATATTTTGGAGAACACAAAGAATGATTTCCAATTAGTTTATAATATTAACCTTATTAACTATGGAACTAAACTTAGACCTGATATGTTTGTATATTACGAGACACATACTATAAGTACGAATACAAATGCTGAAGATGTAGAACGAGAATTTAATCGTTTTGCGAAATCGTGTTTTACAAAACAAGGCGTAAGATGATTTATTTCTGTTATTTTCTAATAATCCTGCTTATTATCAGATTGCTTGTAGCATTTGTTAATTATCTGTCGTTTGCTTATTTACCAAAAGTAACTTCATTAACATCGGTGCCTCGTGTTTCAATTTTAATACCGGCTCGTAATGAGGAAGATAATATCGGAACTTTATTGGAGCAATTATCAACGTTTGAATACAGTATGCTTGAAATCATTGTCTATAATGATCACTCAACAGACAAAACGGAAAATATTATCAAGCATTGGACATCACTTAAACCTAATATTAAACTATTAAATGGAGACGGACTTCCACAAGGTTGGTTAGGTAAGAATCATGCCTGCCATCAATTAGCACAAGCAGCTACTGGGGATTTATTACTCTTTTTAGATGCAGATGTAAGTGTAAAAAAAGACGTAATCAAACGTAGTGTTAGCTATCTTCAGAAACACGAACTTCACTTGTTGTCGATATTTCCAAAGCAAATAGTAAAGTCTTTCGGAGAAAAAGTTTCGGTACCCTTAATGAACTGGGTTTTGTTGAGTATACTTCCAATTTATCTAATTCGAAAGTCAAAAAACAAAATTTTTTCAGCTGCAAATGGGCAATTCATGATGTTTAAAGCGACTACTTATAAGGCAATATGGCCTCACGAAAAATATAAGTCTCATAAAGTAGAAGATATTGCTATTATAAGATTATTTAAACAAAAAGGGCTTGCCAGTGATACGCGCTTAGGAGATAATGATATTTCTTGCCGAATGTATGTAGGGCTAGATGATGCTATTGAAGGATTTATCAAGAACATATTTCAATTTTTTGGGAATAGTATTTTAGTAACTATTTCCTTTGCAATTTTAACAACCATTGCTCCATTTGTAGTGTATGCACATATGGGTTTGTGGTGGTTAACTGCATATCTCACTGGCATTGTCTGCATTCGATTTTTTGTAATGTTGGCGAGTCAACAATCAATTGTTCAAAACCTATTTTTAGTCCTGCCACAGCACATTGTATTTCTTTTAATAATAATTAAAGGACTCATAAATAATAAACAGAAGAAACTAATATGGAAAGACCGAAATATATTACAAGATTTGTAATTGCAATTAGCGTTTTGTTGCTTTCAATACAATTGGGCTTTTCTCAAAGTCCTTACCGTGACCCAATTTACAAAGCGTATTCGAGAGGTAAAATGGATGTGTGGTATGAATTAATGCATACCTGCGAAAAAAATGTAAACTCGAATAGTAGTTTTGATGAACAATTAGAACTTATTAGTTATTACTATGGTTATACAGCTTGGTTAATTGGTGCAGAAAAAGACGATACTGCTGAAGAATATATAGATAAATCGGAAAAAATTATAGATAAATTATTAGAAGAATCTCCCGAAAATCCAACTTTACTAGCATATAAGGGAGCATATATTGCGTTTACGATTGGTATTTCAAATTTTAAAGCGATTTACTTAGGTAGGAAAAGCATGAAATACATTGACAAATCTATCGAACTAGATCCAGAGAATATTCAGGGCAATATAGAAAAAGGAAACTCCATGTATTACCGACCATCTGCTTTTGGAGGAGATAAAGCAGCGGCAATCGAATATTATGTAAAGGCAGTTAAAAGTTTTGAAAAACAGGGATTGGTTGTTAATAATTGGATGTATATCAATACAATGACTGCTTTGGGACAAGCATATGAAGCTACCGATCAAATACAACGAGCTAAATTATGTTATGAAAAAATTATGCGCATATTTCCCAACTTTATGTGGGTTGAGGATGAACTATATCCGGATATGATAAAGCGTAATAACCTGTAATATTTTATTATCTAGCATATCTAGTATTATGAAATTTATCATTTATAAAATAACATTGGATAGTATAAAATTCTTTATCCTACTATGTTTTATTGTTACTCCTATAACGACGCACGCTCAAAATGAGAAGGAAGACATTTTTAATGCAGGAAAAACTCCTCCACGTATTATTCGAGCCTGTTGTGCTTTTGGTTATGATTTAAAAATATGGGGAGTGCCATTTGTTTCTATTGATCAGGTGATTAGTATTGATGAGTTGAATGAACATCATTATATGGGTAATAAAAGTGAAGGCACTGGAACGATTTATACGAATAAAGGAGGCTTTATTGATATTGGTCACTTACGAGATCAAATTGATTGGACACGTTATTTATACACCACAATTCTAAATAGTAGAGGAAAAGGCGAAGTAATTTTACCTTTACGTAAAGAAGCAGGACGTAAGACTTTATATTTAAATGTACCTGCACAGCTTAGTAATAATGACTGTATTCTATTAGCTGGAAAAATAACCTACGATCTGTCCCTATGGCATGAGATCTCTACTTGGTATGGCGCATCAACCATTCCTTTTATACCAGAAAAATTTTCTAGTTTCTCGGTTGAAGATGTATATTCAAACTTGCTTGGTATACACATAGGTATGAAAACTTTGCATTCAGAGCTTCCTTTTAATCAGGCAGCAACTAGGATTATCGAATCGACATTAGATAGTTTAGATGTTGTGAAAACGGCAAAAGAAACCTATGACGCATATGATGCTATTAATAATAAATGGTACACGAATAAAAAAAGAATCCCTAGTAAGAATATTACACTAAAGCGTGATCCTGATGTTCTTAATTCAAGTCGTCCTTGGATAGTTCCTAATCTGGTAAATAATATTGATGATCCAATTGTTTTAGAGGTTCCTCTTTTAAATAGCAAGGGTCAGTTACTTACTAATTTTTATAAATTTACCATTGATCTTAATTATAGGTTTCCCGTAGAAGAAATTTTTCCGGGTCGAGAAAGTAATCTTATCAACCAAGATGACTTTGGGATATTGCTGGATACAATTACCGATGAGTTACAAATCATGGAACAAAATATATTTGCAGAAAAGAAATTGAGTGCTCAGAAGTAAGTGTCTTCGTAAATCATTCCTGATTAAACACAGAACTGAGTTTTTATGTTTTGTTTGCACTTACTTACTAGCTGTTTTTCTTATTGTGTTAGTAGCTTCCATTTCTTAACGTTAATTCCCATAATTAATAGCCACAACATTAATAATAATTCAGAAATGTGAGTAATGATTAGTACAGGATTTGTCCATAGCGTTGCTTCTGTCCCTGGAAATAGACAACCTAATAACTAGTTTTATTCAGCATTGTTAGCTAATTTTTCTAAAACTTCAATCGCTTTTTTTGAATCTTTTGTGTCAACAAAAATATGGTCATGATAATATCCAGCAATAATATTACAGCTTATATTATTCTTAGCTAATTCTGCAGAAAATATTGCTGTTAAACCAACAGCGTCAAGTGATGAGTGAATCATTAACGTTATCCAAGAAGCAATATATTCATAATTCAAATTGATTTCGTCTGCTTTTTTCCTCTCAATAACTATAGTCGTTCCTTCTTTTTCTTTGAATTCACAAATAGTATCATTTCGATTAATCTTACTTATATCCTTTACAGTAGAAAACACATATTCTCCTATATTCAGTTTAGGAGTCATTCCTTTTAATAATTCAGAAATATTTGTTTCTCCAGCCATTTAATTTAGGTTTTTTCCAATTAACTACAGAGGTAGTTAGATTGAGTTAAAGTTAGCAAAAAGGCACGAACCTGTCGTAAATTGAGAGAATTAATCGCTAGAACATAGATGTTCTAGCGATTAATTATATGCGTCTTTGTGGTAGGTAATTAAAAAGTAAAAGCTTCAATTCTTTTAATCACCAGGCACATTTTTTAGAAGCCTTATTAGTATTAGTTTTTATTGAGTTGTAATTTCATTTCTAGCTGCTCCAGATTTTTTTCAAATCCTATTTTTTGTAAAAAAGCATCAACGGTTTTTGAGCTTTTATCTACATTAATAATTGAGAATGTTGGCCCATAATCCTCTGTTAATTTAGACATTAGCGTTGAAGCGATTCTTCGTTGTCTAAAGTTTTTATCTATCGCGATTTGTTGCAATCTTTTATTATTTGGATTGTAAATAATATATCCGACTAGCTGATTTTTAATATAAGCACCCAATGAAATATTAGTATTCTTTAATTGATCGACAATATTATTAGAGTTTTGCCAAGTAGGAGTGATATCCCAAAATGATTGTATTAAACTCCAGTCATAATCTTGTAATTTATAAATTTCTAAATTGTTGTTTAAGTTAGAAATAACTATTTCTCCTTTGTAGCAGTATAACTCTCTTTCAACTTTATAACCAGATTTTTTGTAAGACTTAATGGCTGGTGTATTCTTAGAAATGACCTCAAGGAATAATTTGTTAATTCCCTTTTCTTTTAAGACAGGTAAAATGAAATTATACATCTGTTTGGTTAATCCTAAACCTCTTTTCTTTGGGATAACTCCTGTCCCCCCGTTATATACTATTTTTTCATTATTGATTTTATCAAAACCATGTAATATAAAAGCAATTAGTTTTTTATGCTCAAAAACTCCAACTGATAAGTTAAGATGAACCTTATCGGTTAACATTTTTGAATTCAGTTGTTCTTCTGTTAATTGAAACGGAATAAAATAATCTGAAAACGATTCATTGAATACATTTAGAATGTCTTTTGTATCTATTCCTATTAAAGTATTAATCTCCATTTCGATTTTTAAATTACTACGAGTGTTCTGTATATAGTCCGTATCCCGAAGGGTGCATATGCAATATACAAATCTTACGTTTGAAATAGAATAAGTTTAATTTTCGATCAGAAAGAATGAAAATTGCGATACAAATAGAAGCTAGAGACTTCATTAACATAGGTATTCATTCCATCATAAATATTCGCATCATAAATTAAATCACCAACTTTATGATTATTATCCATTTTGTCCTTCAAGATCTATTAATTATTTATCTGTTATTTTTTATACATCTTAAGTTTGAAGTCTTGCTTTAAAGTCAAGTATAGTTGAGTTGGGTAACGTTTTTATTATTCATACAATTCATTAATTTTTATACTCTTTTTGTCTTTCAGATAATTGCTAACGAGTTTATTGTAGCAATTCAGATTTTTATAAACCATACATCCAAGGTGAAAATTTTCTATTCCGTATTTTTTTATGTTCTCCGATAAATTTCCCGAACCAACTAATCCGCTTGAAAAATACTTAACTTCATTATTCGTTAAATCAGTTTTGAATCGTTCGGTTATTTTTTTACAATCTAACTCATGGTATTCGGTTAATACTTTTTCAGTTCTTTTCATTCCAAAATAATCCATAGTAAGTTGGGTTGTGAGAGTTATAAATACAATTCCAATTCCAAGTGCAGTTAAAGTCAAAAATTTGCTTTTAATCTTTAAACTCTTTGGTAAGAAGAAGAATACAATGAGTAAAATAGCCAATACTATTGGAAAGTAAAACTCTTGATAAAAGAATTCATACATTTTGCTGTAACTGAAAACCCCCAATCCAATTCCAATTAGAGTTATAGTAAGAATTATGTTTTTCAGTTTTGTGTACATTTCTGGTCAAAATGTTGGGTAACGGTTTGTGTATAGTTAGTTGCGTGGTTCAACAACTAATTTAGCAAAAGGAAACCGAACGTAGAGAAAATCCGTAGCAATTAATTATACATGGTGTTGTGTGCTGTCTTTTTTATTTATGTTAATTCCAAGGATTATATGAACCAAAATTCCAAATATGGTCTTCAATATCCTTGCATGTATAGCCACGACCACCATATTCTTGATCCTTAATTTCTAAAAGTATTTTTGCACCTTTGGCAACAGCATTTTTATAATGTTCATCAATTTTTTCAACAATTATATAGGGTGCTTGAGTATTCATTCCGTTCAAACTGTTGGGCGCTTTTACCAATTTGCCGTATTCGTTATTGTTTTCGGAACTTAACATAATCATCGAATTTCTATATGTCAGTTGAGTATGTATAATTGTATTGTCTTCTCCTTGGACTACAAGGTGCTTTTCAAATCCGAATGCTGTACATAACCATTCGATGGCTGTTTTTGCATTTTTATATTGAATTGTCGGGATAATACATGCTTTATTTGCTGTCATGATTTTATGGATTGCTTGTCCTAAAGTTACTAAAAATGTTTGTTTTTTGACTGGATTGATTCAGGTAAGTTCGGTTTATCCAGCTGCATACAACGGCAAATATATGAATCGGAGCAAGGCAAGTAAGCCAGAACCAATTGATTTATCTGCGCTATTTTTGTTTCTTATTTAATTTATGAAAATTTAGCGTCATTGCAAAAAGGAAAAGACCTTTCGACCTAGTATTAAACTTTGCTCTGATTTTATATATAATGTTAACCACAGTGATTTTTGTCAATATTTTACCGTGTAATTAAATCCAATTCCCACCGTATTTGATTTTGTCCATTCTCCTTGGCTGGTATATCTGTAAGCCATGGTATTCCCTAATAGTCCCGCTGAAAAGAATACCTCTTCCTCAGGTTTTTGGTTTTCCAATAATTCTATTGTAGAATAGAAATCTTCTTCTACAACTATATCATATTTTTCAAGATCTAAGGTAAATTGTCCTTCTTTTACATTAATCGAGAATATTATATTTTCCTTGATTAATTTTTCGTTCGGTACTCCGTCTTTAATATTATAGAAATTAAGTCTAAAATTCACTTTTTTACTCGTGTTTGATATAACATTGGCGTGAAACTTTTTTATGTAGGTTGGGCTGTCTTTTATTTTGATTTTCACTCCAACTTCGTTACCAGCTACAGCGTTACGAAAAGCACCTCTCATTTTTTTAGATTTGGTTTTATTTCCAAGTGTTTTTTCTTTCAGTTTTTTGTTTGTAACAACAACTTCATTCAATTCCGTGATTTCTGGTAGAAGTTTTATTATTGGATTGGTTTTCAAAATTGCTACAAAATCCTTTACGAGCATTGATTTTGGTTGATAGCCGATTGAGGATAATTTTATTGTGTCGTTCATTGATTTCGATGATATTTCGAATTCAAATTTGCCTTTGTCCGTTGAGACGGTTCCTTTGTCTTTTTTTATAATTCCAATATTGACATATGGAATGGGTTTGTCCGTCCTCACATCTTTGATAATTCCTTCTGTTGATATTTGTGCGAAAAGTGAAATACTGAAAAGAAAAAGTATAATATTGGTTCCTAATTTCATTTTTTTAGTTTAATTATCAAACTAAAGACAATAGTTTTTAATAAGTGTTACAATCGATATCCTTCATTACAATGTTTTAATTTCGGCAAATTTCAAGTTTAGTTATTGAAATTTAGTCACTTTATTTCCGTTAGCATGAGGAATTAATAGGATTCTGATGTGAAGAATGTTTGCTAACGTTAAATATATGAATCGGAGCAAGGCAAACAAGCCTGAACCAATCGATTTATCTGCTCATTTTTATTTCTTATTTAATTTATAAAAATCCAGAGCCATTGCAAAAAGTAAATGACTTTTGATCTAGCGTTAAATTGCTCTGATTTTGTATATGTTGTTGTAAACAGTTATATTTTTTCTAATGAACAATTTGTGTTTTTATTAAGGATATAAATATAACTTGAATTAAAGTCATCTTTGAATGTTAATTCAATTTCCCAAGCAGAATTTTTAGCGTATTCGTGATTAATAGCATACTTTCCATTTCTACCTCTTGCAGCAAAAAGTTTTAATGGTAGACCAATTCCCCATTCGTGGTCTTCTTTTAAATTTTTTATTTCGATTAATTTAAGAGGTTTTCCTTTATTTATTATTTCAAATCCAGAGGCGGTACAATGAATTTTGATGTCAGGATCATTTAATAGTGAGTATTTGAAAGAATTATCGAAAACTAATCCATTCGAATTATCACTGAGTTGTTTTAATTGTTCATATGAGTTTGGAACAAACTTTTCGAAATGGTCTTTTGAAAACTTAAGAACTTTTAATTCTTTTTTGTTTTCCTCAAAAGTTTTATAAATAAAATAGGGTTGATCATAACGTTTTA
This sequence comes from uncultured Aquimarina sp., assembly GCF_947495315.1. Classification (GTDB taxonomy): domain Bacteria; phylum Bacteroidota; class Bacteroidia; order Flavobacteriales; family Flavobacteriaceae; genus Aquimarina. The sequence goes on from NZ_CANLYD010000001.1 coordinate 226,280, forward strand.
TTTTTTTTTCTTTACTATTCAAAACACCAATATGGATACTATCTCTAGTTGATCTAAGTACTTTCCCATAGCTAGTAGTGGAATAATCCCTGAGGTATAAATCAATATGCTTTTCTTTCAATACTTTAAAAGATATAAAATAATTTTCATCTAAATTATTTACCATTTTTATCTTTTCATCATAAGTTGATTCAAGCCTATTGGATATAGTTTGAGAATACTTATAATTATGCATTATAGGATTTAGTAAAAAATAGTTTAGTAGAAAAATTGCTAATGTAAGTGTAATAAATATTGGTCCAAAATACATATACCAAGGGCTTCTATCCTTTTTTATATATTTTTTTATCTTTTTAATGGAATTTTCTGTGGCATAATATAGTTTACCGTCTTTTTTTCGTAAAGTCCAATGTGTTTTGTTAGGAAAGATCGGTATGTATGCAATATGAAAGTATTGAACCCTTTTTTCTATTTTATTAGATTCTGTTTTTTTCGTAAATAGGAAACCAGAATTCCAAGGATCTAGTTGGTCATATTTAACTGAAGATTTCATAGCATCTTCGTCAGTAATTTCAAACTTTGAAAGAGGGTAAGCTTTTAATCTACAGGTTCTATATCCAATTATGGGAATCATATCTAGTTATTTTTAATTATATATAGAAAAATGTAGTCATACTCGTGAGTAATTGTGTACAACGTTTAATATACGTGTCGTAGCGGAGCAAAATGTTACCTTGCTTTCCGGTTTTTCTTGCGCATTGGTTGCTAACTTTTACTTTCTGCAAGCATTGCGCCTTACCAAATATACAAGAACTATTCGAATCATCACTTAACTGCTATGATCACATAGAATATAGTGTTGTGGTATCGTTTTCAGCGAATTCTATTTACTTTCAATTCTGTAAATACTTTTTGAGTTCCGTGAATTTTTTTTCCGTATTTAATATCAATATAATAGTCTATTTGATATTCATTCAGAACTTCATCTATTTTGTCTTTTTTACTTTTTGCAAGATCAAATTCTTGTTTGTATTCCCGTAGCATTTTATATGCAATTCCAAATGGCAAAAGTCCAATACCCATAATTGTGATATGGACATATTCAATAAACAAGCTGGGATCTCTATCATCTAAAACATATTTCCCTAATACGTAACCATAAATAATAAATGCAAGTCCTATTAAAATAAAAATTCCTGAATATAGATATGTTAAGTTTTTTCGTTTTTTAACCTTATCATATTGAATATTTACAGTTTTTAATTTATTTTCAAACTTTTCATTAAGTTCAATTTTAGAACAAGTTTTATTAAATTCAGGTTTTCGACAAGTCAATTTGCAAGTCGTACCTTCTTTTAAGCTTGTTTTTTGATTATCACATAAATTACAGTGTCTCGCTAAGTCCATTCAGTATTCAATTCTTTTGTAGTTTTTTTTTGAATTCTTAATCTTTTTTTTTAATTATTGCCAATTACTGCATAACAGCAATTACGTTTATTTTTATTTTATATACTTGATTATAACCGTTTACTCTTGTTTAATAAATCTATAGTAAACGTTTAATTCTACGGCTATTAATCCTTTTGTTGATAAATATAAAAGAAAAACCCCCTAAATCAATGATAAAGGGGATGCTGTTCTGTACAAAGTAGAGAGAAAATTAAGATTGTAATCCAGGAATTTCTACCACTTCGTTTACATCTTGATCATAATCCACTCCAGCTACCTTAAACCCAAATAGATTAAAGAAATCATTGCTGTATCCTTCTAGATCACCAATAGTTGCTAAGGTTTCTGTAGTAGCATTATCCCATAATTCTTTTATTTTAGCCTGAATATCTTCACGCATTTCCCAATCATCAACACGTATTCTACCTTGATCATCGGTTGCAATGTCGTTGCTACTATATAATCTATCCGCAAACAATCGTTGCATTTGCTCTATACAACCTTCGTGGATGTTATTTTCCTTCATTATTTTATATAATAGAGAAATATATAGAGGAATTACCGGAATTGCAGAGCTAGCTTGAGTAACTAGTGCTTTATTTACAGAAACATACGCTTTTCCGTTGATACTATTAAGTGATTTAGTAATGTCAAATGCAGTAGCTTCTAAATGATCTTTAGCGCTGCCGATAGTTCCTTTTCGGTAAACAGGTTCAGTAAGTTTTGGACCGATATAAGAGTAGGCGACGGTTTTAGCTTCTGGAGCTAACAAATTTTCTTTTTGTAACGCATTAATCCAGAACTGCCAATCTTCTCCACCCATTACGGTTACAGTGTTTTCTATGTCTTCTTCTGTGGCAGGTTCAATGGATATCTGAGATATGTCTCCGGTATGAAAATCTACTGTTTTATTTGTATACGGATCACCGATTGGTTTTAAAACGGATTTGTGTTTTACTCCGGTTTCCGGATGCACTCGAACTGGTGATGCTAAACTATAAATAACTAAATCTATTTGTCCAAGATCTTGTTTGATGAGTTCTATGGTTTGTTGTTTAATTTCATTAGAAAAAGCATCTCCGTTAATACTTTTAGCATATAATCCGGCTTCATGTGCCTGCGTTTCAAAAGCAGCACTATTATACCATCCTGGAGAAGCTGGTCTGTTTGGTTTAGGGCGTTTTTCTAAAAACACACCAATTGTAGCAGCATTAGAACCAAATGCACTGGTTATTCTGGAGGCTAAACCAAAACCAGTAGAAGCACCAATGACGAGTACTTTTTTTGGTCCGTTTATGGTTCCTTTGGATTTGATATAATCTATTTGGTTTATTACATTTTGTTCGCACCCTTTTGGATGTGCAGTTAGACAAATGAATCCGCGAGTTCTAGGTTCTATAATCATTGTGTAAATTCTTTTCTGAATATACGAACATAGCCTAAAAAGTAGGGATTTCCAAAGAAATTATCCGGTTATTTTTAGCAATAGATAAACTAGTAAATAACCGGATAATTAAAATAGTAAAAGCCTTCTAAACAAGCATTAATTTAGGCGTTTTTTTGTTTTTGTAAGCGCATACCCTGTTAGAATAATCCAACTTACCAATCCTGCTATAAATATTCTGAAACTATAAAGGTTTGTAAAAGCCACATTAAACAGCATTAATATAATTGCGGTAATACCCAATAGTATTCCCAGATAGGCTATCCATTTAGGTAGGATTGATTTTTTGACAATAACAATCGACCATAATACGATTGCGAAGCAACAAGCTGCGATGAAAATATAATCCATAGCCTTGTTTAATGCAAACCCATAATGTATAATGTGATTAATTTGTGCTATGATTTCTGTAGATTGACCATGGTATCGTTTAATAAAAAAAGATAATGCTAGTCCATTAATAGCAGCTGCCATCATTCCTGCTAGTAATCCAAATACTATTATTATAAATCCTAATAAAGAGAGACTATTGTTTTTACCCAATCGAACCGTTAATCCCCAAAATCCGAATGTGAGTATAGGAATTGAAAGAATAGCTAGCGCATGAGATGTAATAGCCATTTTTGATATTTTTAATAAATGTTCGAAATTACCGCCTACAGGGTGGAATACCATGGTGATAATAACCAAAATTGAACCGATAATGAGCGCAATACCTGCACTTTTTTCTAATTGATTTTGCATAACTTTTATGTTTTAGTAAGAAAATCAAATTTGGCTTTTTACTAAGGAAGGAGCACTTGATCCAAATCAAGAAATTAAGAAGACTTGCTTAATTTATTTCGAACTCTACTTAAGGTTTCGGGAGTGATTTTTAAATAGGATGCTATATGCTTTAAAGGGAATTTCTGGATGAGTTGAGGATTATGTGTGAGTATCGCTCTGTACTTCTGTTCTGGTGTTGGTAGATTTTGGTATAACTCAATCCCAAGTAGCGGTTGTTCTAATATTTTACCTAATTGGAAAAATGAAGGTGATCGTCCTATTAATTCATGGATGGCATGAATATCCAGTTCATAGACTGTACAATCCTCAAAAGCCTGAATGGTTGTTGTAGATGGTTTTTGGGAGGTGAAGCTCTGATGCTCCAGCACCCAATTATTTTCCAGATACAAGTTTAGTGTGATCTCATCAAGATCTTCGGTAGTTCTATACTGTCGTATAGCACCTTTTAAAATAAAATAAAACGCACTGCAGGTTTCACCGATTTTCAATAGATTTTCTTTTTTACGAAAATTTCTCAGTTTTGTTTTACTTATGATAAGTGATGCTTCTTGTTCAGAAAAGCTTGCAAATCCTTGAAAAGATTTTAATAATTTTTCTTTCATAATGATCTGATTGCTTTTAAACAAATATGGATGCTACTTGTTGTATAATTTCATTAAAAGGGTAATAAATCTGGCTCTACATATTGTGTCTTGGCCTTTTCAGAATTAAATATATCAAAACCGTAATGAGAGTCCAGCAAATCTTTGAAATTATATTTCAATATTGGGAACTCGGTAATGAAATCCTGGAAACTGTTTGATTTAGATTTTTGCACAAAATGATTCACGGTTTTAACTGCCGCAATGGTAAGGGTTTTGTTAAATTTATCTGTTTTGCCTAATTGAGTCACATAGGCTAAAATTTGATTGGAAATTTCTTTACAAGCAGTATCAACCCCATATTTAGAAACATGTATCCACGCTAATCGCAAGTGAGCTTCATGACTAAACAAAGAGGGGTCAAGATTACCAGCTTTAAATTGTTTTTCGAATTCTGAATCGCTGAGATCTATATTAGTTTTCATTACTCTGGATATTAGGTAGTTGAAATATAATAATCATTTTTATTATTATTGATAAATGTGATTAGCTTTTCTGATTTGTAACCGTAAACATAGGCAGTGAAACTTTATATTTTACGACTAATAAACGTATAATAATAATCAATAGCGTGGTAGTTATATATATGATATTGACAGGTACGTTTAGTGAATACAAGATCATAAAACAAATTCCTCCAGCTATAGAGACTGTAGCATAAACTTCTTTTCTGAAAATCACCGGAATTTCATTACACAAAATATCTCTGATCACTCCTCCAAAACATCCAGTCATGGTTCCTAACGCAACAGATACAATAGGATCAAGATCCGTTTGTATTCCTGTTTCTACTCCCATAATCGTAAAAATCCCTAGTCCTATTGTATCAAACAGGAAAAGGGATTTTTTGAGGTAATCCAATTTATTCCTAAAGATGATGGATACACCGGTAACGCCCCCAATTAGATATAAATTTATAGTGTTTTGCATCCATGATACCGGTGTTGCTCCTATAAGTACATCTCTTAGTGTTCCTCCACCAATGGCAGTAACAAAAGCGATAATAAAGATTCCGAAAAGATCCAATCTTCTGTTCATAGCGCTCAATGCTCCTGAAATGGCAAAGGCAATTGTCCCCAAAATATCCAAAGTATCGAAAAGTGTCATTTTTCTCAATTTTGGAATAAATGTAGGATATCTAATCCGAATTTTAATTTTTCGATAGATATTTAGTGTTTTTCCCTTCTATTTCCATTTGTATGATTCCTGTTTGCATTTTTAGTGTATCTGGTATGATTCCGTATCTAAGTCCGATTCCTTTTACTAGAAAATAACGAATATAATCTCTTGCTAGTTTTATATTGTCGAAAAGATAGGTTCCTCCGATAGTTTTGGTTTCTGTATTTATATAATAATATTTTCTAATAAGCCCTTCTACATTCGCCATCGTATCCATATGATTGCTAGAAATTTTCTGTAACCTTTGCTGTGATAAATTTGATTTAAATTGAACATGGACTATTGCTTTTTCCTCCACAAGTTTCTTGATTATGGGATTAAGTATTTCGTTTTAGATTTTATTTAATTGAGGATTGATCTAGTTTTTCTAGACATGAATAATGAAATAACAATAACAAAAGTTGCATTAACTTTGACGATCATCTTGCTTATTCCGAAAGCATTTATACTATCTTTCGATAGGTATAAAGAGATAATAAGTATAGCTGCGAATAGAGTTATCACAAATATTTCGATTAATTCATTTGAAAAATGCAAATCAGACTTGGTTTGTAAAATATCTTTAGAAAAAAGTATCATGTTTATGATAATGTAAAATAAGGTTGCGTTATATATTTCTAAGTATAGCCACTCAATTGTACTTGACGTTCCGGAAGAAACAATTGAGAATAATAGCAAACTATAGGTAATAGCGCTAAATAATGACCTTCTATTAAGGAATTGAACCCAATACTTTTTAGATTTTTTTAACAGTGTATTCATAACTTGTTTTTTAATAGAAATTGTTAGGGTTTTTGTTTTGTCCAAAAACCCAGAACAATTTCATCACGACTCAACTATTTTTTTTATTGATATCTCTGAAAAGCATCATATCTACAATTTTGCCAGATCCTCCGGAATAAAATCCGGATTCTCTGGGATGTACTTTTGGGTTGTTAAAAGTGCCAAATAACATATCGATAAAGGATAGGTCAGAATAGTTATAGGCATGCACCCCTTTTTTATGATGGTAGGTGTGTCCTTCCGGTCGCTGAACCAGATATCCAATCCAATGTGGAGTGATGATATTGCAGTGCTGTACAATAGTAAAAAAATTAGTAATCAAAATGATAATTACTACAGCTTTAGGGTCAAATCCAGCGATAATAGTAAAGCAGAAACTCCCTAGAAATGTAAATCCGATCATATCCATAGGACTGAAGTAGAATGCACTATAAGAATCCATACGTTCTATGCTATGGTGCATCTGATGGAAGACTTTCCATAAGAAGTCACTTGCGTGCATTGCTCTATGCCAGGCGTATAATGCGAATTCGTATATAAGAAACCCAAAAGCTGCTCCGCCAAAAACACCTAATCCTGTAAGATCAAAAAATTGGTATTCTATTAAATAGTTGTCCCAAATTAGTGGTAGATAAGAGGAAAGTAGGAAGAATACAGCAAAAGAGATTAATCCTTTTACTTTCCAGTATTTTACTTTTGGTAATTGACGTGCTGGAGCTACTGCTTCCCAAATCATCAGTGCAATATACATCCCTATAATAACCAGAGATATAGGATCCAGTACGATTGCTGATACAGATGGTAAATTCATAAATAACTCTTTCATTACCCTATATTTTTATGATGTAACCCATACTTCAATTCATTTTTTCTTCTTACCCAGTAATTTTTAAGTGTAAGTAAATCTTCATTTTTTTTGTTCCTCAACATTTTCCAAGTTTTTAAGAATTAATAATTTGTTTTGTTTTCCGGAATCAAAAGTATAGAAGAGGATAAGTCATTGCTAATAAATGGAGTATACGGTAAGTGGGCAGTCTTTTATTAAAAGTAGACAGGAATGTTTATTATGCTAATAGGAGGTAGACAGCAGGTGAACAATTATTTTTAAAACACTTATTTTCAGTGTTTTGTGTTTGTGTCTTTTAGAAATGTATTTTCATGAAATACTTAAAAACAGCACAGGGCATGCTGGATTATTCGTTTTCTAACGCTAATAAATACGTGAAGATTTCTTGATTTTGATGTAATTCGAGCTTTTTACGTAGTCGGTAACGTGCAGTTTTAGCACTCTCAGGAGAAATACCAAGGATACTTGCAGTTTCTTTAATATTAAGATTTAGTCTAGTCAGCGAACAAATTTTTAGATCGTTTGCACTTAATTCTGGATGTTTAGCTTTTAGTTTTGTATAAAAACCAACGTGTACTTCTTCAAAAAAGCGTTTAAAATCTTCCCAATCTTTATCAATGCTTAAGTTTTGTTGGATGGTTTTGTTTAGTTGATCTATTAATTTATCTTTTTCTTTTGGGGTTGATTTTTTTGCCAGTTGAGCTGTACTTTGCAAATTTTGCAATAATTCATTTTTTTGAACAAAATTGATTGCATAGGAGGTAAGTTCTTTATTTTTAAACTCAAGTTGCTGTTTTAGCTCTTGTTGTTTGAGTTTTGCATTTTCGAGTGCTTGTTGGTTTAGCGCTTCTTTGGATTGTAAAAGCTCATTACTTTTTTCTAATAGCTCTCTGTTTTTTCTGGAACGTTGTTTTACATTGGTTAGAATTAGAAAACTACTTATCAATAATACCAGAATACCAAAGGCAAGGCTCCATTTAATTAAAACATCTGTTTTTTCTTTTTCCTGAAGGAATTCTAGTTCTTTATCTTGCTGTTCCAGTTGATTTTTAAACTCGAGATAGGCAATCTGTTTAGATTTTTCAGTATTAAAAATTGAATCTTTTAAGTTTGAGTAGAAATCATAAAAAACTAATGCTTCTTTAGGTTTTTCTTGTAGTGTTCTAAGCTCTTTTAGTTCTTCGTAGGCAAGCAATTCATATTTCTTTAGGCTATTGTTTTTAGCTCTATTAAGTCCTAAATTAAGATGAATGTCTGCAGCCTCAAAGTTGTTTTCTAGCCGCAGTAGTTTACCGTATTGGATTAGGTTACTGATCATACCATCTTCGTCCCCTATCTTTTTACCTACAGAAATGGATCTTTCTATATGATATTTTGCTTGAGCAAGCTCCTTTTCTTTTAAATACAGAATTCCTAAACGATTATGAGCTTCTGCGATTCCATATTGAAAATTATTCTTAGTGTGGAGTTTTAGAGCATCCGATATATATATTCGTGCATCATTAAGGTTACCTTTTTCGATATGAATAGTTCCTATTTTTGTAAATGTAGTAGCAATACGACCTGAGAGGTTTAATGCGGTAAAATTATCGATCGCATCGTTATAGTTTTTTAATGCCTTGTCATATTCTTTAAGATCTGCATACACCATTCCGATATTAAGCATAGTATTTGCAATACCTTCTTGATCCTTGTTGTTTTGAAATTTTTTCTGAGATTGAGTAAGATATAGTAATGCTTCGTTCTGATTTCCTTGTGCCCAATATGCTACTCCAATAATGCGATTTGCCACTGCAATACCGGCATCATATGTTAATTTTTTAGAGAGCTCTAATGCTTCTTTTCCGTATTTTAAAGATTCGTTAGGATCGATTATCCAATATTCGAAACCAGTTTCATTTAATAAATCAACCTTTTTAGTATCCTCAGAAGTATGCGAATTTAATTTTAATCTAAGGCTATCTACTTTTGTGTTTTGAGAATATATACCCGAATTAATAATTATAAAGATAAGAAAGAGAAGGTGTCGCACAGTATTAGTTGATTTGTTTACAAATATATATGTGTAGAGAGTTATTGTTTTTCATTTTAGTATTTATTTAAGATGTCTATAAGCTTATAACAATTCTTAATAACTTTAGTGTAAGGTTTCTCTTCAAATTGCTACTTTTACATCAGATAAACCGAAAAAGATTATGTCAGATACAATAGAAAGAATAAAATGCTTGATTATAGGCTCAGGACCGGCAGGATATACTGCAGCAATTTATGCAGCACGTGCAGATCTTAAACCCATTATGTATACTGGTATGGAACCAGGAGGACAGTTAACTACCACTACAGAGGTAGATAATTTTCCTGGATATCCTGAAGGTATTGATGGCCCAACAATGATGGTACAACTACAACAGCAAGCAGAACGTTTTGGTACAGAAGTACGAATCGGAATGGTTACTGCCGTAGAATTCAGTAAAGAAGTAGGAGGAATCCATAAAGTTACCGTAGATAATACAAAAGAAATTGAAGCCGAAGCTGTTATTATTTCAACAGGTGCTACTGCTAAATATTTAGGACTACCTAGTGAACAGAAATTACGTGGAGGTGGAGTTTCTGCCTGCGCGGTTTGTGATGGATTCTTTTATAAAGGCCAGGATGTTGCTATTGTTGGTGCCGGAGATACTGCAGCAGAAGAAGCTACGTATCTTTCTAATATTTGTTCTAGCGTTACTATGTTGGTGCGTAAAGATTATATGAGAGCGTCTAAAGCTATGCAACATCGTGTAAATAATACACCTAATCTTAAAGTATTATATAATACCGAAGTTGATGAGGTTGTTGGAGACCAAGTAGTGGAAGGGTTGCGTATGGTGAATAACCAAACAGGAGAGAAATCTGAAATTGCTATTACTGGATTGTTTATTGCGATTGGCCATAAACCGAATACAGATATTTTTAAAGGTCAGATCGATATGGATGATACCGGATATATTATTACAGAAGGTAAATCTACTAAAACCAATATTCCAGGTGTATTCGCATCAGGTGATGTTCAGGATAAAGAATATAGACAAGCAGTGACTGCAGCTGGTACTGGTTGTATGGCGGCATTAGATGCAGAAAGATATCTAGCCACTGTAGAAACTAGCGAGGAAGTTTCTGCATAATAGATATTAAATCGAAAAATACTTTTAGACCTGACAGTTTTTAAAATTCGTCAGGTCTACTATTTTTAAGAATTTCTATTTTAATTTGAGTCTACTCGGACTATAGTCAATTTTTTTCTTGTACAAAGTAGCTTCGTTAGCAAACATCGTCATATTAATTGTAGGTTCTCCTAGTAAATAGATTTCTGTTTCATTTGTAGCTTCAATAGTAATTTCTTCATTTGCTAACACATAGCAATCACTAGAACCTTCAGCAATAATAGACGTTTTACCTGATGTCAATTTTTCACCATAAAAATCTGTATCTCCATCTGCTCTTACCAGCATTGATTTAACATCTCCTTCTAATTTTGCATATCCTTTTTGATATAAATCTATCTTTAGACTATCGGCGGTTATGATTCCTTTTAATTCTGAATTTTCGTTTACCTGATAAAATGCCTGTTTTGAGTCAACGTGTAAGTCAAGAGTTGCTTTTCCATTAGAAATACTTGTTATGCTGCCTGTATCTACGGATAAAAACACTTCTGAATTATCATTCGCTTCGATACTTAATTCTGAGGATTTTATAGGTGCCAATGATTTAAGGTTAATCTTGTCATACGCACTTATTTTTTTTAATTCTGAAGCGTATGAGATCGTTATGTTTAATGCTTTGGCGCGCCGGAAGAGTTTAGTTGCTCTTATTTTTAACACACTATCCTGTATTTCTACTTCTATAAACTCCTGAAGATTGCTATCCGCTTCAATCTTTATTATATGATCACTATCTTCATCTATAGAAACTTCGAAGTTATCATATAACTCGATCGTATGAAAAGCGTCTACGATTTTTTCTTCGGTCATGACAATTTTATTGCCTTTAATCTTTTCTTTCTGAGCATGCAGGTTTCCTAAAGCGAAAATTGAAAATAGTGATAGCAGAAGTGGTCTCATTTTGTGTGTGGTTTATTTTTTAAACACTGTTTTTTATGTTTAAGTATATCCATTCGTTAAATTTATTTATAAAAAGACTGATTTCAGAAAAAAACGTTACATATATTCAGATTTCAAAAGGTATATCGAAAAGTATAACCTCTTAATTTAAGAGGTTATACTTTTACTATATTCAAAGAGGTACGTAAAGAAATGGTGAGACATTATTTTTATTTCACCTTCTTAGCTTCTTCTGCGATTTGCCCATTTTCTCGAACAATCATTTTGGATATAATCCCTTTGTCATCTTTTATAAATTCAAAAGTTAGCGGACTTTGTTTATGAAAAAATAGGTTCTCTTTTTGAGGGTAAACAATGGCTTCCATTTTACCAGCTTTTATCTCTAACAGATTGTCCTTTTTAGTTATTGTTACGGTCCCTGTTTGTGGTGCTTGGTAAGTCCCTAAGTATTGATTCAAGATTTCATCGGATAAAGAGATTTCTTTTTTATCTGCGTTCTGGGGAGCAGGTTGGTGATCATAACTTAATGCTCTAGTCATTTTCCATTGCTCATTTTTATGCTGCCAGACGTGCGTGAATTTTGCAATCTCAGCAAGTCGTTCTGCTTTACCCTTTTCTGAAACATAAAAGACGTGTTCGCCGGTAATGATGGCTCCGTAATTATTAAGAGGAAATACATCGACACTTCCTTCTACCACTTCTCGTCGTACCCTGGGGTTTTCTGGATTACATAATCCATTTTCTACGCTGGACATCATTTTAGCAAGTCCAGATGTTAATCCTCCTTTATCATGATAGAACTCAAAATCTTCTACAAAAAATGTTTTGAATGTGTTGATATCACAGCTGTTATAGGATTTCCAGAATTCGCCGTCTAATTCAAGGATAGTGTTCTTTAGATTTTTCGGAACTTCTGATTTTTGGGCATAGCTACTATATCCGGAAGCTACTATAATACATATGAATAGGATTAAATCCTTAAGTTTTGATGTCATTTTTTCGTTTTTTGATTCGCCTGGATCAGACAGATTGATGAATGTTGATATGATTGATAATCCATCTATAGAATAAGATGGTGGTAAAAAATTGAGAATGATTAAAACATAAGAACCACCCGAAAAGTATAATATCTAAATAACTTGTCTGTCAACAAACAATGGGTACTTTTCTGGTGGTCCTATTTTTTTGGTTGGTAGTGGTTGGTTGAATTGATTGGTTAGGTTATTGATTATTAATGTCTACGTACATTTCCTCCAGAGTTATCATCTTCAGATACTTTTTGAGGATCTCCATAGTACACTACATCCGCGCCACTGGTTGCTTTTCCGGTAAACTGGTCTTTAGCGTGAATTTTTATATGCGCACCACTGGTTGCTTTTGCTTCCGAGATAAGACTTAAAAGCTCATCTGCTCTTATATCTGCTCCACTTGTTGCACTAGCTTTATGGTTATTTACTTTTCCTGATAAGTTCATCATAGCACCACTTGTTACTGATGTAGTAAGTGTTTCGGCTTTTACCTTAAGTTCTATATCTGCACCACTTGTAGCACTAATAGCAAGATCTTTCTGCACAACGGCTCCCTGAGACGTAATTCTAGCACCACTAGTTGCTGATATTTTTCCTAGTTTATCATAGGATACATAGACTGTCTTTTCATCAGCTCGATAGATATTCTTGTCAGAAGTAATATACAGAATTTCTCCTTCTACATATACTTCTATATGTTGATGTAGGTTTTCGTTTGCTTCAATAATTACTTTCTTATCTTTTTTATTAGTTAGTACCACATCTAAACCTCGACTGGATTTTATAGTATCAAAGTTTTCGTTGATAATCTTTTCTTTTCGGATTACTTCTCCTTCGCCTTTGATTCCGTCAAAAGCTATGTTGCAAGAACAACATAAAGCTGTAAGGATTACTGTTGCTATAATTTTAGTTAGTGTTGTCATAATAGTGTGATTTAATTTATTAAACTGTTCGTTTTTTGATCCGCCTTAGGCGGACAGATTGATTAATTATCGGTTTTGATTTTTATTCCGTTCTCGTCTATTTTTATATCTACTTCTTCACTTTTGATTTGTACTCCATCTTCATCGATTTTAAGATTAGCATCCTCATCATCTGAGTTGATTTTGATTTGTACTCCATCTTCATCAATTTTAAGATTGGTTTCATCATCAGTATTGTTATTGTCTTCCCATTCATTGTATTTCCATTCATCCTTAGGGCAATCCTGACAAGTAAACTTACCATCAATCAATTTTAGATATTTTTCTTCTTTACCGTCTATAGTTAGATAATCATTGTATTTCCATGAGTTGTTATATCCAGACGTATTATCATCAGCGAATATGGTCATTCCTTCTGGGATAGAAAGTATAATTTCCACTTCCTGATCATTGTATTTATTTACGTAATCAGTAATTGCGTATCCATTTAATAATAACGTATTACCTTTTATGTCATAGTCGTACTTGATGGCTGCAGCTCTTTCTTTAGCTTCATCGTAGCTGCTTCCTTCAGCATTTCTTCTAATCATAATTTTCGGAATTGAATCTTCTCTGTTTTCTTTTATAAACACTTCGATATCCTGAATTACAATTACCTTATTGTCGTTTTGATCTCTTTTTATTTTAAAATCATTTCTATGATATAGGTTTCTTACATATCTATTGTTTCCGACCATTTTTATATGTAAGGTATCGCTAGATTGAAGGTATAAGTTTCTTGAATCTTCAATTACTTCTGCGTCATAGGCTTCTTGAGTAGCCTGACGGATACCTACAATTGCTAATCCTATTACTGATAGAATCCAAACTGCCAATAATGCTAACTTAGCTGGAGTACCTATTGATTTCAGGTTATTAATAACAATTTTTAAACCTAAAATGAATAAAAAGAAAAACGGAATACCAACAGCAAACAATGTAAGTAAGGATACTAGCCACAATGGTACATTAGGATGGTTAACAACATCTATATATTCAGTAAATGGTGTTTCTATAAACCCGAAAGTACCAACAGTGAATAAACTAATAAATAGACTTATTAAAGTGATTCCTGATACAAGGATTAATAGTACTCCTATGAATTTTACAAATATTTTCAATATCACTAATAATACATCTCCAAGTGCATCAAAAAAACTGGTAGAACCACTTTTTACTTTATCACTATATTTCTGATAATCTACATCTTTTACCTTATCTGCAACATCATTAAATCCTTCCTTGATTTTTTTTTCGATGTTGCTAATATTTACAGCTTCTCCTTTCATTGCTAAATAATCTGCTGTACTTTTTGCTTCTGGCACAAAAATCCAGAATGCGATATAGATAAGGATAAAGGCTCCACTAGAAAATACGGTAAAAAGAATCCATGCTATTCTTAACCAGATAGGATCTATACCAAGATAATGGCTTAATCCAGAACTTACACCTCCTACATAAGAGTTAGAAGTATCTCTAAATAACTGTTTAGATTTTGGAGTTCTTTGGTAAGAAGATTTTGGTTCGTCTTCAAAAATCTCTTCATCTAATCTATAATCTTCGGGTTGCCCCATAACCTCGATTACTTCATCTACTTCTTTCGTACCGATTACTTGTCTTTCGTCTTTTATTTTTTCACTGAAAAGCTCTGCTATTCGTGCTTCGATATCAGCGATAATTTCATCTCTACCTTGAGAGTCGGTAAATGAACGTTTTATCGCCTGAATATAGCGCTGCAGCTTTAAATAAGCGTCTTCATCGATGTGAAAAAATATGCCTGCTAAATTTATATTGACTGTTTTGTTCATTTTTGTTTCTTTTTTTGTTTAGTAACTATAGTTACCGCATTTTGTAATTCGTCCCAAGTGGTATTTAATTCTTTTAGAAAAAGTTTTCCTGTTTCCGTAAGGCCATAATATTTACGTGGTGGTCCTGATGTAGATTCTTCCCAGCGATAACTAAGCAATCCGGCATTCTTAAGCCTTGTTAATAAAGGATATATTGTGCCTTCTACAACTAGCATCTTTGCGTCTTTAAGGGTCCCTAAAATCTCTGCTACATAAGCGTCGTCATCCCTAAGAATTGAAAGTATGCAATATTCCAGAACACCTTTGCGCATTTGCGCTTTTGTGTTTTCGATCTTCATAAAACTGGTTTTTAAAAAGTTAAACTGTTCATTTTTTGATTGATTAATTGATTGATGATGTTATCTAAATATATATTGATCAGAGAATACAACTCCAGCAATAAAGACGGATGATAAAAGATAATTGATTAGGTTAAATTTTAAATTGTATCCCTGCTCTTTTGATGTTTTAATTAATAGTATTAGTAACGTAAAACCTACTAGTAATGGTAACATCCAATATCCAAGTCCAAGCCATTCACTAATACGAGCTTCATCATTAGGATTAAAAATTGATATAATCATTGCTAATACTCTAGAGTAAAATGCAAAGAATAAAAATGGATACCAATACTTATTATTCGTTTTTTTGATGAAATAAAATATTACAAAAGCCTGAAGCATTGTAAATATGGGGCCAGCTGCACTAACTAATTGTTGGTGCCAAGCCGATTGGTATTCTCCTTCTAATAAGAATGCAGAATTAAGTGTCATTCCCATTTCGTATCCTAAGAGTTTCCCAGTGATGAAGTGAGCCAACTCGTGAAAAAAGAAGGAGGATACCACAGCTATAGCAGTAATTAGAATATATTTTATGTTGATTGATGAGTTCATTCTAAATTACTTTATGAATCTTATTGTTAACGGATATCTATATAGTTCTCCTTTATTTCCTTTTAATGCTGCGGTGATAATAAAAATGATTTCTAAAAAGAACCCCATTAATGCTATAACACCTACGAATGAGGCACCTATTAACGTTCTGAATCCTCCATCGGTAGAAAAGTTAATATCTAGCCCGTTGTGATTAAAAATATCGAATAAAGATGCATCTCCAAGGATGTTAAACATAAAAAAAGGAACAGATATCATTCCTAAAATTATCGTATAAAGCAGTACACTCAACTGAAAATTGATAGCTTCTTTACCGTGGTTATCTATAAACTCTGATTTATCCTTATTGGTAGTCCATAATAATATGGGAACTATAAAATTCCCAAATGGAATAAAGTATTTGGTAAATACCCCTAAGTGCATAAATGTTGCGATATTTTTGTGGTTGTTATTGGACATTTTTAAAAGTATATAATAGTTTCTTATACAAATATATGGCTAAAAGAAGGTATTATGCAAAACATAGTACCATATTTTAACATAAATTTATGATTTAGCGCTATTTTGTATGTCCATACTTTTTCAATACTTTAGGGAAATTAAATATGATATTATGAAGATTACTCCTAGAAAGATCAACACCTTTACAATGTTCAAGTTACCTTCTGCATGGCTTTGTGGGGTTCGTGTAAAACAAGTCAATGAATCTAGTTGTATAGTGAGTGTTAAGCACAGATGGATGAATCAAAACCCTTTTAATTCCATGTTTTGGGCAGTGCAGGGTATGGCTGCAGAAATGAGCACAGGAGCAATGGTATCGGGTCAAATCCATGAAAGTGGAAAGAAAATATCCATGTTGGTGGCAAATAACAATGCCACCTTTACTAAAAAAGCAACAGGTAGAATTACGTTTGTATGTAATGATGGACATTTGATTAAAGAAGCCATTCAAAAAACTATTGAAACGGGAGAAGGGCAAACGGTCTGGATGAAATCTGTAGGAACCAATAAGGAAGGTATCGAGGTTTCCACTTTTAACTTTGAATGGACAATTAAGTTAAAAAGTTAACAAGTTGTAGATTTTGGAAACATTGATAAATATTGTTTAGGTAAAAATGAATATGTAACATTTTTTAAAAACTTATTACTTATATATTGAAATATTCATTAATCAATAGAAACAAATAATAAAAAACATGACAGCACACGAAATAGACTATACCATTTATGGGGAAGAAATGCAATATGTAGAAATAGAATTGGATCCTCAAGAAGGAGTAATTGCCGAGGCGGGAAGTTTTATGATGATGGATGATGGTATTAAGATGGATACCATTTTTGGAGATGGCTCACAGAAAGATCAAGGATTCATGGGCAAGATTTTTGGAGCAGGAAAGAGGTTACTTACGGGCGAGAGTTTATTTATGACTGCTTTTTATAATGAAGTAATAGGTAAAAAGAAAGTAAGTTTTGCATCTCCATATCCAGGAAAAATTATTCCGATAGATCTAACCGAATATGGAGGAAAATTTATTTGCCAAAAAGATGCTTTTCTATGTGCTGCAAAGGGTGTTTCTGTTGGAATAGAGTTTTCCAGAAAATTAGGAAGAGGTTTATTTGGGGGAGAAGGGTTTATTATGCAAAAGCTCGAAGGAGACGGTATGGCCTTTGTGCATGCAGGAGGAACCACCGCAAGAAAAGAATTACAAATAGGAGAAAAATTAAAAATAGATACAGGATGTATTATTGGATTCTCTAAAGGTGTTAATTATGATATAGAGTTTGTAGGAGGGATTAAAAACACCATTTTTGGAGGAGAAGGATTGTTTTTTGCAAACCTAACAGGACCTGGAGTGGTGTATATACAATCATTACCATTTAGTAGATTGGCTAATCGAGTATTAGCTTTGGCTCCTAGAGGTGGTGGTAAAAGTAGGGGAGAAGGTAGTATTTTAGGTGGGTTAGGCGATATTTTGGATGGTGATAATAGTTTTTAATAAAGTTAAATAAGGGTTAAAAGACAGTTTTTTGGTTTTATTTGACTATATTAGATTCAACAACTTTAAAATAGTAAGTATAATCCTACAATTACTTGTATTAAACCTAACATTTTAAACCCCTATTAATTTATGGCGAGAGCAATGTTTGATTACACTAAGACTGTACTAAAAAAAGTTAGTTTTGATGTAAATCTATTTACAAAAGAGGTAATTAAAGCACTAAACAGATTACTTCCACACGAGATTGAAGAATTAAAACTTTGGATTCAATCTTTAGCACTAAACAAACCAGAGTTAGAACCTTGTTTAATTTATTTAAAATCATAAATATAAAAGCGACTTTTTAGTCGCTTTTTATTTTAGATAAAGGGCTTATAATTTGTACATTCTGAAAAGTAATTGCGCCTTTTACTACTCCTGCAATTGTAGTATGTAGTGCTTCTATTATTTGCATTTTTAATTCACTTTTATGATAAATAAGACTTACTTCTCTAGCTGGAGATGGTTCATTGAAATGATGTAAGTTTCTTTTCTCTTTTTCATTAATATCTAGTGTATGGAGATAAGGTAATAGTGTCATACCGAGTCCTTCATTAGATAACTTAACTAACGTTTCGAAACTTCCACTTTCTAACTGAAAGTGATCATCATCATAGCTTTTTTGAGTTTTACAAAGGTTAACAATCCCATCTCTGAAGCAGTGCCCGTCTTCTAGTAATAGCATGTCATCTATATCGAGATCAGAAACATCAATTTTATTCTTTTGATTTAATCTGTGACTAGGAGGAATATATCCTACGAAAGGCTCGTAATATAATACCCGTTCTTTTATATTTTCATTTTGCAATGGTGTTGCGGCAATAGCAGCATCTAGATGTCCATCTTGTAAACGTTCCATAATAGCTTCTGTAGTCAGCTCTTCAATCTTCAGTTTTACTTTGGGATATTTCTTTATGAAATTATGCAAGAACATTGGCAATAGTGTCGGCATCACCGTTGGTATCACTCCTAATTTAAATTCACCTCCTATAAAACCTTTTTGCTGGTCTACAATATCCTGGATGCGTTCACTCTCATTCACAATATTTCTAGCCTGTAGTACTAATTTCCTACCTACTTCAGTTAGTTCAATTGGCTTTTTGCTTCGATCAAAAATAAGGATGTCTAACTCTTCTTCTAGTTTTTGAATTTGCATACTTAAGGTAGGTTGAGTAACAAAAGTTTTTTCAGCTGCTTTTGTGAAATTCTGGTGTTCAGCTACCGCAAGAACATATCTTAATTGTGTTATAGTCATTGTCGTTTTTTTGCAACACAAAAATAAAAAAGCTATTGATAATATTGATCAAATAAATGATAAAAATTTGTTTTATCTATAGAAGGGTTAAGTAATGTAGTTCTCACTAAATTATATGCTATTAGATATAAGTATAGGCAGTTTTATAGTAGTTAATACGCCTGAATTATTTTGCCGTCCTTCGAAATTATCCATGCTGAAATGATAATTTCCTTGATAAATGGTATCTATTCTGGATAGAATATTGGTGATTCCTGTACCAAAAGTAATATCCTCGTTTTTTGGTAGTGACTTACCGTTGTTAGATACTTCTATGATTAAATAATTTTTAGATTTTGACCCTTTTAAAGTGATTTTTAAATTATCATGCTTCAAAGAAAATCCATGCTTTATCGAATTTTCTATAATAGGTTGTAAAACCAGAGGAGGAACCTGAAGCTCTAACAAATCATCCTCTATGTTTATTTTGAAATCAATTTTATCTCCAAACCGTATTTTTTCTATTTGAATATATTTTTTTAACAAATGCAATTCTTGCTTCAATGTAAGCAATTTTATATCTTTTAGATTTAATGTATCTCGTAGCAAGTCACTTAAATCCGCAATAGCATTTTGGGATTTTTCAACATTAATTTCCATTAAGGCAGAAATGTCATTCAAAGTGTTAAACAGAAAATGTGGTTGTAATTGTGATTGTAAGGCATTTATTTTAGAATCCAGTAACTGCGATTTTAGATTTTGCTCTCTTAACTCGGTATCGGTCTGTTTTTTAAGATAGTAATAGGCATACACAATGGCTAGCATAGTAAAGTAGACAAAAAAATTAAAACTAAGTCCACTTAAGCCTCTTACCCAAACCGACTCGATTGTTATTGGGGAAGTAGTCTGATGGATCAGTTTGCTGGATACCATGGCCATGAAGGATGAATAAAAAGACAATAAAAATGCTGCAAATGTGTGTAAGATTAGGGATTGTATAAAATACTTTCTTTTATATATAAATGGTAATGTTATATATATGGCTATACCTAAGAAAAGTGATTTATAAATATAATAAACAATAAACGTTACTATTGTTTTACCAATGTCCTGATCAACAGGGTTTGGTCTCCAGTAATTTACTAAAATAGATCCTGTAAAGTCTATAACATAGGCCATAAAATAAAATAGAAGCAAAAACCGAAGTAACTTTTTGTTTAAAAAAAAATGTTTTCGAATACTCATTTTATATTCATTTTTCGTAAAAAATCGGATTTGTAATTTTTTGTAAGGACAAAGCTTTCTCCACTATTTATGGTAATACTGTAATCCCCAAGACCCTCGCTGAATACAGCTTTTATTTCTTTTAAACAGATGATTGTAGATCTATTAATCCTTGTGAAGTTATCCGGATTTAATCTACCAATTAATTCACTCATCGAAATTCGATAGATATATTTCTCTTTATTCCTGGTAAAAATTTCGGCATAATATGCTGATGAAGTAATATATTTAATATCATTTACATTAATAAAAATATATTTTTTACCAATTTTAATTACAATTTTATCCAAATATCTATTACTTCTACCTTGATCAACTTGATTATTATCCAAAAAGTTTAGTAGATGATTAATTTTATTCCGATAGCCATTAAGTTCTTCGGATTTCAGCTTCAGTTTAGCCCTGTTAAAAGAGTCAATTAGGCGTTCCTTTTTGTAGGGTTTTAATAAAAAATCAACTGCTTGAATTTCAAAGGCCTTTACAGCAAAATTATCAAAAGCAGTTACAAAAATAATAAGAGGAATGGTAAAGAGATCATTTTTTAATTTTTTGATAACATCAAAACCGGTCATATCAGTCATTTGGATATCGAGAAAGACAATTTCTGGTGTTTGCTCTCTTATAAGGTCAATAGTTTCTTTACCTGAACTGGATTCTATAATTTGATCCAAACCATCAAGTTTATTAAGAATACTAAAAACTCTTTTCCTTGCTAAATCTTCATCATCTGCAATTAAAACTTTCATATTTACTAAATAGCCTGATTGAACAAAACCTGTAAAATAAAATAAAACATATAATCCTTTACCGAATTGATAAGAAGATTATAAAATATAGATATGAGTTACTTAATTTTTGATATAAGCTTCTAGTCTGTGGTTAAGTTATGAAATAGAAATCTATTTGATGTCAAAGTATGTCTTATTTATCACCCTTTGAATCAAAAATATCAAATCTTGTTTTATGATAAATATCTGTTTTTAGTTTTGCAAATAACAGTTTAAGTTGAATTAGTATTAAATTTTGATGAAGTATACTACTTTTTTTGGGATATTATCACTAGTGGTAAATATCTCTTGCAACGATATAATTGGTTCTGATAAAGTAAAAGCATCCGAACCAACTACTCCTTCTATAGCATTTTTAGGAACCTTTCATTTCGGATCTACAACAGATTACTCTTCTATGAAAACGGATAATTTCTTATCGGATAAAAGACAGCAGGAGATAAACAAATTGGTAGCCGCTTTGGCTCAGTATCAGCCTACCAAAATAATGCTGGAATATACTGTTAAGGAAAACGATAAAGTAATGGAGCATTTTACAAATTATCTTTCTGGAGGCTATGAACTTAGGTTAGATGAGAGAGAGCAACTTGGTTTTCGTTTAGCAAAAAGATTAGGGCACAAAAAAATTTATTGTATTGATTATAAGAAGCCGCTTCCATTAAAAAGATTATCTGAATTTGCTAGCAAACACGATCCTGATACGTTCGAGAAATTTCTAAAAAGTATTAAAGAGAATGACAAAAAAGACTCTGAATATCTTAAAAATGTAACGCTTCTTGAATATTATACTTATAAAAATACAGAAACAGAAGATTTAAAAAATAAAAATCAATACTTAGTAGATACAGCGGGGTTTATTTCGGATTCTTCTTATATAGGAGTAGAATTCGTCTCAAAATGGTGGGAGCGAAATTTTCATATTATGGCGAATATAGACTTGGAAATCGAACCAGAAGATCGTGTTTTGGTAGTTATCGGAGGAGCACATAGAGCCATTTTAAAGGATTTTTATAAAGACAGGAATGATATAGAATATGTAGAAATCAACACGTTTTTAAAATGAATTTAGATCGTATTAAAAAGTATGCAGATGTTTGTATTCGCTTACCCATAGGATTTCATTTGATATACGGAGTACAGGATAATATTTTTTCGTGGGATGATATGCTAGGATTCAGAGAATTTCTAGAAAGTCATGGATTTCCTTTCCCTTTAATAGCTGCTCATATTTCGGTCTACGCACAGTTTATTTGCGGTGCGTTGTTTATTCTTGGTTACAAAACCAGGTATGCTGCTTTGGTTATGGTTTGCAACTTTATCATAGCGATTATAGCTGTACATTTAAATGACCCTTATTTTAATAAATTTCCTGCAATCATGATGCTTTTCGGTTCGTTTTATATGTTATTACATGGTGATGGATATTACACTATTAAAGTTTTGATGAATCAATTAAAGTCGAAACAAAGAAATCCACCTTTGTCATAAATATCAAAAAATAGTAAAAACATATCTTAGGCTTTTAGGTCTATATCATTCTTAGCTAAACTAGCTTCTACTATCTTTTAATTTGTTGGAAAATCATAAGACATGAAAAAAATAGTACTACTTAACCTTATATTTCTAAATATAACGTATCATTCGAATTCTCAATCTTTTGAAAATCAAAATATACCAGACGTGACAACAACTCTATCGGCATCGCGAAGTGCCAACTTTGTCGATATTAATAATGATGGATGGGATGATATATTTTTCTCAAATGGAAGATCAGGTGGACAGAATAACATGTTATATATCAACAATACAGATGGAACTTTTACAACAGTTACAGGAGATGATATTGTAAGTGATAATAGCAGTTCTGATGGAACTAGTTTTGCGGATGCTGATAATGATGGGGACTTGGATGCATTTATGGTAACTTGGGCATCTTCGCCAAATGGTATTAATTATTTTTATCGTAATAATGCTGATGGCACCTTTACTCACGAACCCAGTAATGTATCTGGTATTTCATCTACATTTTCTGAAATGATTACCTGGGTAGATATTAATAATGATCAATTATTAGATATCTATTTTACGAATAGTGCTGGAGCTACAGCCAATCGTTATTATGAGAATCAAGGAGATGGTAGTTTTCTACCAGTTACTAATCTTTCTATTACTGGCGAAATTTTGCGTACCAGATCAGTTGATTGGATAGATTACGATAATGACGGGGATTGTGATTTATTTCTGACGAATGAAAACAATACCAGAAATTCACTTTTTAGAAATGATGGAGTCAATAGTTTTACGCAAATAACAGATCTATCGATAGTACAGGACTTTAGAACTTCTGGAGGAAGTTCGTGGGGAGATATTGATAATGATGGGGACTATGATTTGTTTGTAGCTAATTATAGCAATCAAAACAATCAATTATTTATTAATGATGGTGGCACTTTTGTCGAACAAACCTCTTCTGTCATAGCCTCAGGAGGAGGATTTTCGTTTGGTTCCTCTTTTGCAGATATTGATAATGATGGAGATCTTGATTTATTAGTATGCAATGCATTTTTGGCGGGTCAGGAAAATAATTTTGTATATATAAATGATGGTCAAGGCAATTTCACTCAGGATACCACTAGTGCATTGGCTTTGCAAACAGGATGGACGTTTGGTTGTGCGTTTGGCGATTATAATAATGATGGCTGGTTAGATGTTATTTTGGCAAATACATTGAATGAAGCCCAGACAAACTCGCTCTTTAAAAATACAGGTTCGGGAAATAATTGGGTTAAATTTAATTGCATAGGTACGACATCAAATAAATCAGCAATAGGAGCTACTGTTAGAATTAAAGCAACGATTGATGGTAATGAGGTTTGGCAGACCAGAAAAATAATGGCTTCCTCAGGTTATAATAGTCAAAATAGTTATGCAGTTCACTTTGGGTTGGGGGATGCTACTATAATTGACGAACTGGAGATTACCTGGCCAGTTGGAGATATCGAAAGGTTGACTGATCTAGCTATCAATAATTATTACACATTAACAGAGAGTTCTGTACTTAGTGTTTCAGAATTCGAAAGATTTAACGCTTATATTAAAATATTTCCGAATCCGACAGGGAACAGGTTACAGATATCTATAGATGAATCTTTTTTGGACAAAGGAGATGCTAATTACGATTTTACAATATTTGATAGCTTAGGAAAAAAAACAAAGGTTTTTAAAAACTTAAGAGCAGAAGAGTTAAATAATAATACATATTTAGAGATTTCATCCTTATCATCTGGTACCTATTTTTATGAGTTAAAGCCACACAACTCAAATAATTCAGCCAGAGGAAAGCTTATAAAGAAATAATAACTAATTGCTTTATAAGTTTAATGTGTCAAGAAGGCTAACTCATATCGATTAGCCTTTTTGATGTATTAGAAAATATTCTAATTATTACATATTACTAGACATCGAATTAAACAAAATAGATAGCATCAAGTAGATAACTCCTAATTTTAATTTATTTCTAATAAATCCTTTTGTGATTAACTATATTCTGAATTCGTTCATTCTCATTCGTAATATTTCTAGCCCGTTGTACTAATTTTCTACCTACTTCAGTAAGTTCTAATTGGTTTTACTTCTTTCAAAAAATAAGGATGTCTAACGCTTCCTATAGTTTTTGGATCTACATACTTAAAGTATATTGTGTAGTTAAAGTTTTTCTGCTGCTTTTGTGAAGTTTTTTACAGAAAATGTTTACCTCTTTCTTTTTGTTCATACTAACTACTGAAAAAACTTTAATAATAAAAACGAAAGTGATGAAATCAATTACAAAAACTACATTAATGCTAGGACTAAGCCTATTTACATTTTTAACATCTTGTTCTGAAGAAGATATTGTTGAAGAGCTTACAGGAGGCTGTGTCCCTTTATCAGCCATAGAAAATTATAGTAATACATTAGAGCGTTATTCTAATAACCCAACAGTAGAAAATTGCGAAGCTTTTAGAGCAGCTTCGATTACATATTTAAACGAATTAGATAGCTGTCCTTTTATCGAAGATGCTGATTTAGAGGAAGCATTACGCGATGCTAGCGAGATAAGTTGTGAGGACAATACTTAAAATTATTACACAAAGAAAGGGTTTTGCCTTACTTTATAGGCAAAACCCTCTTTTTGATTGATGATTATGTATTAGTTGATTAAAATCTAATTTCTAGTTCCAAATCTTCAGTACCTACTTCGAATTTAGCATCTGTCCACATAGGTGGTCCATAGCTCATGTTATTATTGGATACTCCATAACTTTCTTTTGGCATTCCATTTTCTTCAAAATCCATTCTCTCATTATTATTAGCATCGTGTACGCAAGAGATTCCATATTCTCCTGTAGGGATATCTGTAAATGTAATTTTAGCTACCCCATTTGTTATTTCACCTTTTGCTGATTTAATAGGAGCAGCTTTCATAAAAGTAGCTTCGTCATATAAACCAAAAAGTACAGCGCCGTCAGAGTTAGATACGTTAGGTACTGTTACTGTGATGGTAATTCCCGCAGTATCTTGTGCTTTGGTTACAAAATTTACGGCTGTCATTGCTAAAAGTAAAATTAGAGTTTTCATAAGAGTTTAGTTTTTTGATTTTAATTATTTCGTTTTGATGATTCAAAAGTCTATAAATCTTATGTGTATTTATAAAGTATCTAACTCAATTGTAGAATTTATGGGATGAAATGTATTCTAGTATGTGAATAGATGAGTAAGGAGTGTTTTTAAGTAAGGAAGTATGGTAGTATTTGGGTAGGTGAGTTGTTGATTGGATCAGCGTTTGAGTATTGGAGAGATCTGTATATTAAAATCGTCAATCTAAAATCTAAAACCCGAAATTATGATTATAAAAGTCCTCTTGCTTTTATCTCCAGATATTTATTGATAGTATTTACCGTTAAATCTTCAGGCGATGTTAAAACGGTCTGAATCCCATGTCTTTGTAATTCTTTTACCATTATTTTTTTATCATAAGCGAATTGCTGCGCAATCGTTTGATCATAGATTCCTTCTAAATCCTCTGCGTTATGATTTATCAATTGATGTAGTTCAGTATTCTCAAAGAAAATTACAACCAAAAGATGTTTTTTCGCTAGTGCTTGTAAATAGGGAAGTTGCCTTTTTAAAGCAGAAATATGTTCAAAGTTGGTATATAGCAATAAAAGACTGCGATGATTTATTTGTCTTTTTGCGTGTGCATATAATAATCCGAAATCAGCATCTAGAAACTGTGTTTTGACATTATATAAAGTTTCGGATACATTATTAATATATGTTTTCTTTCTACTTGCGGGTAAAAAATTACTAACGGTATTAGAAAAAGTCAGCATTCCTACGTTGTCATTTTTTTTAAGTGCTATGTTAGAAAAAGCCAGCGTACTATTTATTGCGTAATCTAATAAACTTAGTTCTTTGAAAGGCATTTTCATCACACGACTTTCATCAATAATGGAGTAAATCGGTTGTGATTTTTCATCCTGAAATTGATTAATCATCAGATTTCCGTGCT
This sequence comes from uncultured Aquimarina sp., assembly GCF_947495315.1. Lineage (GTDB taxonomy): Bacteria > Bacteroidota > Bacteroidia > Flavobacteriales > Flavobacteriaceae > Aquimarina. The sequence continues at coordinate 253,135 of NZ_CANLYD010000001.1, forward strand.
TAGCAGTAGCCTTCCAGTTAATGGTTCGTACATCGTCGCCAATTACGTATTCTTTGATTTGCTCAAACTCCATAGTATGACCTATGCGTCTGATTTTCTTAAGTCCGAACTGAGTTAATTTATTATCGATAGCAAGGAAGTCATATTTCTTCATTTGAATAAAAGATGGATATACTTTTACCATAGCCGATTTATCAAAACTATAGCGTCTTTTGACTAAGTTGATTTTAGTCATAGCATACACATGTAAATGACCAAAAATGTATTCACCTCTTTTAACAGGTCGCAATGAATATTCGAAATCTAAGGTCGATTTTGGGTTAATTACACCTGTTTTTAAGAAGTCACGTTTTTGAAACTGAACAGGGATCTCATCAATTATTTCTGTGTAGGTAGTAAATGAATAGTTGTTTTTGACTCTAACTGGAATCGCATTAAAGTCACTGTTCGAAAATTTTTCTGGAAGTAATCTACTGGCTTCAATACCATTTCTGGTGTTGAACAAAATAACAATATCGAACAAAAAAGTAATCAGCAATCCCCATACCAATAACCAAGCTAATGGATATACCGCATGAAACCAATACGAAACTAAAAATAGTACCGATAGGATTGCGAGTATATAAAATACTCTAGAACTTAGATATAAGGATTTATAGAATTTAATCACAATTAACGTGGTATTTCTACTGATTGTAAAATCATTTCAATGACATTTTCAGTAGTCATTCCTTCCATTTCGCGTTCTGGAGATAGTATAATACGATGACGTAATACAGGATATAACGACTTTTTAATATCTTCTGGAGTAACAAAATCTCTACCGCTAATCGCAGCAAATGCTTTTGAAGCATTCATGACCGCAATAGAAGCACGTGGAGAACCACCCAAATAAAGATGCGGATGTGTTCTCGTTTTGGTAATGATCTCTGCAATGTATCCTAGAATCTTTTCTTCTATAATAATTTCCTGAGTTTTTTTCTTATACTCTACAAGTTTTTCCGGTGTCATCACAGGATTTACCATTTCTAATGGCTTTTGGGCTTTTCTTTCGTGATGCGTTTTCAGAATGTCTACTTCTTCCTGTAATGATGGGTAGTCAACTTTGATTTTAAATATGAAACGGTCCAGTTGTGCTTCTGGCAATGCATAGGTTCCTTCTTGTTCAATTGGATTTTGCGTAGCCAATACCATAAAAGGAGGTTCCATAACATATCGTATTCCATCAATGGTTACCTGGCGTTCTTCCATAACCTCAAACAATGCTGCCTGTGTTTTTGCAGGAGCACGGTTGATTTCATCAATTAATACCATATTAGAAAATATGGGACCTTTCTTAAATTCGAAATCACTGGTTTTCATGTTCAGTACAGAAGTTCCTAGAACATCACTAGGCATTAGATCAGGAGTAAACTGAATTCTGTTAAATGCTGTTTCCAGTGTTTTAGCAAATAGTTTTGCAGTAACTGTTTTGGCAATTCCAGGAACACCTTCAATAAGTACGTGACCGTTAGACAAGAGCGAAACGATAAGTAGTTCAATAAAATCCTGTTGACCAATAATTACTTTTGCTAATTCAGTTTTTAACTTTTCTACCGCGTGTTGTAACTCACTAAGATCAATACGATTCTCAAAGTTTATCTTTTCCGAAGTATCTTCGGTAGTCGTCGTAGCTTCTTGCGGAGTATCAATAGGAGCAGTATTTCCCTCGGCTTCCTGAGGAGTATTTTCTAAAGCATCATTTTGTAACTCTTCGTTTTCCATATGATTATATTTATTCTCAGTAAGAGATTGTTCTATATCTTTATTGTTATGATTTATTTTTAAATTCGCTTATCATATCATATAATCGAATTAATTCTTCTTTCGAGATAACTCTTTTGCGATTGAGTTCTTCAAAATACCTAAATAAATTTTTAGTGTCTTCTATATCATTATTACTTCTGGCAGAAATATCTAGCAATGTTTTTTCATCCAGTGTATTTGTCTGTATTCTAAGATTGTGATGAACATAATCTAAAAAGAGAAGGTTTTGTTTTTCTACAATTTCTTTATGTTTTTCCTTTTCATAATACATTGCGCTAATCGTTCTGGTAAAAGCCAGCGTCTGGTTTTTAAGAGGTTCTATAATTGGGATACTTCTTTGTTTTCTTTTTCCTTCAAAAATAACGAAAAGCAATGCTCCGATTATTAAGGTATAGTATGCCCATTTTAGATATCTGTTTTGTAATAAGAAAAATAAAGGAGATGTATAAAATGTTTTTCCGGATTTATAATGATTGTCCCAGAGAATTTTCTTAGTTGGATCTAGATATGATAACATATTCTGAGTGTATTCATAATTCTTGTCTGTTAACATAAAGTAGTTTCCAAAAGCTTCAGGAAAAGAATGAAGTAGTATTTCTCCATCGCCAAAGGATTGTTTGATATAATTTAGTTTTGGGTCTTTAATCTGTAAAGTATCATTGTATAGTTGCGTAACTCCAAGAACTGTTGCGTTAACAGTATCTATTTCACTAAAATATGGATTATATATATTGCGATCATAATGATACGGTTTTTCTTCTTTTAGATTTTTATTAACCAATTCGACCATTGGTTGGGTAGAAATGTCATCGATCGATATCAGATTATCTGTATCGATTAACAGCGTGTCTAGTAGGTTTCTACTAATAGTTTTTGAAGATACAAATAAGGTGTTGCCTTTTTCTACCCAGCTCAATATTCTATTCAATTCACTATCATCAAAACCAATAGATCCATTTACAAAAAAATAGGTGCCAGATACTGTATCATTATCCAATAAAAACTCATAAGGAGGTTGGTTGATATCTTTTAATCTACGATCTCCAAAAGTCTCTTTCATTATAGAGTAAGATACAAATGTTCCTAAAGGGATTTTGTCAGTCTTAGCATAGCTCGGAAACCAGTTAATAGGTTCTGGTTCACTTGCCTCCAGAAAAGTAAGTAAGCCTATAACAGCTATGATTATAATGATAAATATTTTAGACTTTTTACTTAACAAATTATGAGGGTATGCTATTAGTTATTGATTTAAATTTTTGTTGCGCTTGATGAAACGATTTCTCATCAACTTCAAAACTTCCATACCAGATGAAGTCATATAATCGAGTAATATTCCGAAACTTGCTTTTTAAAGAGTCATCTTTCAGTTCTTTTAAATAATCGGTATTCGTTTTTTGAGATTCCCAGTCGATTAATTCGGTATCTGATAATTCTTTTAGCACAGAAAGGTAATAATACCTGATTGCCAGTCTATAATTGTTCTCTTTTAATGCTAACTCTATCAATTGTTGAATATCTTGATTCTGAATAATATCCTCATCCTCTGTAAGTATGATTTGTGGAGCTTCTTGTTTTTCGAATAGCATATCTCTTGGATTTACTCTCATAAATAACCATCCCAATAAAAACAATACACCTACAATGATTAGATAAGGTAAAAGGGTAAGCAAAATAGCCCAAAATCCTGTAACTTCTCCGACACCAAATAACCACTGTGTAAATCTATTCCATATTTGACTTAGCCATTTTTTAAACTGTGTCCAGATATTATCCGGCTCCTCATATTCGGTATAATTAAAGTCATCATCATTTAATAATTCTTGAATTTTATCAGAACTAAACTTTTTAATTTCTTTACTAGAATCAAGATCATAGACGATCTCTTGAGGTTCAGATACGGTTGTGGTATCTTGAATCTTTGCGGATACAGAAAAAGATGCGGTTAGTACTAAAAAGTAAAGTAGTATTTTCAAGTTATTCGGATTTACCTAAAGAGTCAATCTGTTCTAAAGTTCCTGTATGATGTTTTCTTTCATTTAGATTGAAATAAATGAATGCACTGGAAATTGCGGTAAAGAGGTATATAATTATATATTGTATTACCGATGCTATTGTGTTTAATACAATAAATACCCAGTCAAACATACTTGAAGGATCCGAAAAAGATCCTTCTGTTGCTGCTGTAAATGTTTTAAAGAATGTATACATTATTGCCGGGATGGAAAATATCATACTAATAATGTATGATAATATTCCGATAACAAGCAGTGTAGCAAAAGTGATCCACCACTCGTTTTTTACTAATTCAAAACTTTCACCAATAGCATCAAACACACCTGATTTACGAAAAATAAGTATAGGAAAAACAAGACTTAGAGGCACATATAAGTATATTCCTGGTATGACACATAATGCAAATCCTACTATAGTCATTATTGATGAAATAATAGCAAGTCCTATAATACTTCCTAAATCCTTTTTTACACCATCAACAACAGTTTCTTGATTAATTACACCTACGTTATCAATATATACTTTTATGTAGTGCAAAACAGTCCCAAAAACTAATCCATAAAAAAGTAATACCGTCATTAGCATGACCAATGCAGCTATTATTATTCCTCCAGAATTAAATATTTGTGAATTCCCTCCAATATTAAAAGGATCCATAATATGAGAGGATGCGTAGGTATAATAGCCTATAGCAAGAAGCATTACAATAAAGACAATGCCAGATGTTTTAACTAAAACGGAAAATAGTGGTTTAATGTTAGTTCTTAAAAATGCAAAAACATCTGTAAGAATCTCTCCTAGTTCTCTCTTCTTTTTAAATTCTATATAATTATTGTTCATCTGTCAAAATTGATTTTTTATATAATTGTCTGGGATATATAACGTAATAGAATAGAATTAAACTTAAAGATCCCATTATAATAAAAATAGCCAGCCAATCTGGCATTTCTGTATGTCGAGTTACAAAACCTTCTAAGAAACCTGCAATAATAAAGAAAGGAACTGTACTTATCACTATTTTTAATCCTGCTTTAACACCTCTAACAAAAGAAGTAAGACGTGTATATGTTTTTGGGAATAAAATAGAATTACCGACTACTAATCCTGCACATCCTGCAATAATAATAACCGAAATTTCTATAGTTCCGTGTATCCAAATAGTTCTGGCACTTTCCCAGAGTAATCCTTTTTCATAAAAGAAGTATTGAAAAGCACCTAACATAATAAAGTTTTGCATAAGCATAAAAATAGTGCCAATTCCTAACATGATGCCTAATATGAAACAGTTTAAAGCTACTCTGATGTTGTTTATAGTAATCCCAAGAAACATATTAGTCTCTTCCATTTTCTTATATACAGCCATGGGATCATCATTCTCAATATTTTCTAATGTCATATTCACATAACCATCTCCTAGAATAGATCTAACAAATGCTCCATCCGTAGCAGAAGAATAAACTCCTATAGCAGTAAAAAGTGCTGAAATTAAAAATGCAATAAGAAGCTGTCGCTGATATTTATAAAACTCTAAAGGAAATTCTTTTACCCAAAAGGAATAAAATCGATTTTTCTTTTCTTTTTTTGTTTTATAGATTTTTTGATGTGCGTTAGAAGCAAGTCCGTTTAAGTAGCTGAATGTTTGGCTATTAGGGTAGAAAGTTCTCGCGTAACTTAAATGATCAGTGATCTCAATATATAAACTGGAAAGCTCATCTGGAGTTATTTGTGCATTATTAAGCAGAACACTTTCAAATTTTAACCATTTATCTTTATTTTGCTTCACAAAAGCCGCCTCACGCATGGATCAAAAATTAGGAGCTTCAAAGAAACATAATTAATGGATAATTTTCAAATAGAAACTGCTCAAAATGTAAGTATACAGCAAAATGCAGCTGGAATAGGAGAAAGGATCTTGGCATACTTGATCGATCTCTTGATTATTATAGCCTATTTTATCGTTGCGCTTTTTTTTATAGGAGCTTTGGACTTGGATGTCGGAGATCAATGGGCATTTTGGTTGATAATAGGACTTCCTCCTTTTCTTTACTTTTTATTATGGGAAACTTTTTGGGACGGAAAAACTCCTGGAAAGGCTACTATGAAGCTTAGAGTTGTAAGATTAGATGGTTCCAGACCTGCTTTTTCGGGTTACCTTATTAGATGGTTACTTAGACTGATTGATATTACTTTAGCATCTGGAGGAATTGCTGTGGTGGCAATTCTTTTTAAAGGAACCGGACAACGACTTGGTGATATGGCTGCCGGAACTACGGTAATAAGTGAGAAACAAAAAGTTAGATTTCATCAAACGATTTTAGTAGATATTCCTGAGGATTATAAACCAGTATATCCACAAGTTACTGTTTTTAGTGACATGGAGATGCGCAAAATAAAAGGTATTTATCAAGATGCTAGAAGAAATGGGAACCATAACATCATTTTACAACTCTCTAATAAGGTAAGTGGTCTTATGCAAATTACGCCTCAAGAAAAGCCAGTACAATTTCTTTCGAAGGTATTAGAAGATTATAATTATTATACGCAGAAACTTTGATTTGGAGGGTTAGTATTTGAGTTAGTGAGTAAATGTTTTTTATAAATTTAACTTTAAGCTAAAACTTAATAATTACATCGCTAAATCTATTAAAAGTCGAGATTTAATATTTCTGACTTTTCTAACTCAGATGTATTTTGTAGTTTCCCTCAAACCTCAAACCTCAAACCTCAAACCTCAAACCTCAAACCTCAAACCTCAAACCTCAAACCTATTTAATCACCTCTGCTTTAATAAAGATATTTTCTTTTGGCCATTCACTGCCATCTACAGGTACATTGGATATTTTATCAGCTACATTCATTCCTTTTACTACCTTACCAAATATGGTATGTTCTCCATCTAGATGATGAGCTCCTTGTTTTGCAATGACAATAAAAAATTCATAGGGAGTAGAACGATTAGAAGGATTATTGACCCATTGTTTTGACAAGGCTACAGATCCACGATTGTGTTTAAGGCCTTTAATAGGTTCATGTGGCACAGTATAATCTCCAATATCATGACGTTTCTGAGCCATTTGATTACGATCACTATTTCCACCTTGAATCACGAATCCTTTGGCTACTCGATAAAAAAAGGTTTCATCAAAATATTTTTGTTTTACTAGGTAAATAAAGTTAGCCCTATGTAATGGAGATTCTTTATAAAGTTGAATATGGATATCTCCAAATTTAGTATTGATACGCACTAATGTTTCAGGATTTTCCTTACCATATTGGAGTAAGAAGCTCTTCATGTTTTTGTTAGTAAGCTTAAAAGGTTCATCCTCCGAAACAGAAGTGTCTTCAGTTTTTCCTTTTATTTCCGTTTTTAGTGTATCATTCTGGGAACCAGATTTTTCTGTAGAAATAGGCTGTTCGTTTTCGATAACGCGCTGCTTAGTTTTTTTAGATTGTGTATCTTCACAACTACAGAAGCTAAAAAAAGCAATACAACTACACACTAAAATTACTCTGTTAAATGACATTCGAAACGTTTAAAAGTTTGATTCCAAAAATACAGAAAATGTCAGTACCTGGAGAATCTTCTCATTTTATTATGGCTCCCGAGATGAGAATGCAAGAGCTTTATAAACTTAAAATAGAAGAAAAAAATCCCAGAAATGCAGCTGTACTCATGCTTTTCTATCCTAAAGAACATCATACGCATCTGGCATTAATACTACGTCCTACCTATGAAGGCGTACATTCTGGTCAAGTTGCGTTGCCAGGTGGTAAAGTAGAAGAATTTGATAAAAGTTATGAATCTGCGGCGTTAAGAGAAACTTGGGAGGAAATAGGAGTGAAGTCTGATTCCGTGGATGTATTGAAGCAGCTTACCAAAGTGTATATTCCTCCATCTAATTTTTGGGTACATCCTTTTCTTGGTGTAACTCATAAAACACCTAATTTTATTCGTCAAGAGGAAGAAGTAGCAGAAGTTATTGAGGTTCCACTAGAACAATTGTTAGATGAAAACCGAGTAATTTCTAAAAAATTATCAACTTCTTACGCCGAAAATATCGAAGTACCATCCTTTGAATTAAATGGTTACGTAGTTTGGGGAGCAACTGCAATGATGCTTAGTGAACTTAAAGTACACTTAAAATCTGCGTTGGAGGCATGATTTTGTATATTTGGCTCCCATTTTCTTCTTAATATTTAGAAGAATTTAACTGAATTGTTATCTATTATTTAATTAATTGTAATTAGTTTTAAGTGAAACTAGTTGATAGTCAGATGTTATTGTCTGTTTTGTTAAATAAGAGAGACGCTGATAAATTAAAATTATTTATGGGATTATTTAAAAGAAATCCTTTTGGTCATATATTATTTCTGAAAAAATGGCTCATAAGAATTATGGGTTCTATGACGCATAGACGTTATAGAGGTTTTAATGAATTACAAATAGAAGGAAGTGAAATTTTTAAGGATCTTCCTGATACTAATGTGCTATTTGTTTCTAATCATCAAACGTATTTTGCAGATGTAGTGGCGATGTTTCATGTTTTTAATGCAAGTTTAAGCGGACGTACAGATTCTATAAAAAATATAGGGTATTTATGGAAGCCTAAATTAAATTTATACTATGTGGCGGCCAAGGAAACGATGAACGCTGGTTTGTTAGCAAAAATATTAGCATATGCTGGTGCTATTACAGTAGAAAGAACCTGGCGAGATAAAGGTCAGGATGTTAATCGTCAGGTAAAGATGAGTGACATTACTAATATCAAAAGAGCCTTAGAAGATGGATGGGTAATTACATTTCCACAAGGAACTACTAAACCATTTAAGCCTATCCGTAAAGGAACTGCACATATTATTAGACAATATAAACCTATTGTGATTCCTATCGTAATAGATGGATTCAGAAGATCTTTTGATAAAAAAGGGATTAGAATCAAAAAGCGCGGTATCTTACAGTCAATGGTTATTAAGGAACCATTACAGTTTGATTACGAAAATGATTCTATAGATGATATCGTTGGTAAATTAGAGTTCGCAATTGAGCAACATTCTTCTTTCCTTAAAGTAATTCCTCAAGAAGAATTAGATGCAGAAGAAGAGTTGAATAAAAAAAGACGTTGGGAATATTAGATATTCCTGTATTCAAGCTATAACTTGATATTTTATTTTCAGTAAAGTATTAGGGATAAGAAAAGCCAAAAAATCATTAGTTTTTTTGGCTTTTCTATGTTAACTTAATACGTATGAAAAAAACAATTACATGATTTGGCAATATCCCCAATGACAAAAGAATTCTTCATACTCATAACCTGGAATTCCATTTAAAGAAAGACAATCCGCATGATTCCTACACTGCATACCTGTGTTACCTCCATTAATAGTTTTTTGCTCCTTTTTGTTTAAAACTTGAGCCCCTTTTAATTGCATTAATTTTTTCATTTTTTTAGAAATTACTTGATTTTATTGTTGTAGCAAGCATTTAAAGACAGTTGCTATTTTCTGTCTGTTTTGGCTAAGAATCTTCTTTATTTTTTAACGTGGGCTTAAACCTTATAATTAGGATATTGAGTTTCCTCTCCTTAGGGAGAGGATTAAGGTGAGGGTGTTCATTATTAAAAACCCTCATCCTAGCCTTCTCCCTTAGGGAGAAGGAACTAATCAAGTTTATAAAAAACTGATTATCCAATAAATTTTAAGTCGAACTCACGTTTTTTCCTTAAAAAGACGCTCTAAATGGCGCTTTTTGAACTGTTTAATTAAACGAACAAATAGAAAGTGTAACAACGTTTCCGTTGATTATTCTTTCTACTCCGCAACTTCCAGAACAACAATCGCTGTCATCGATACATCTTCTGGCTACGTTCTGGCATCCATAAGTTCCTCCATGAATTGATTTTTGATGGTTCTTTTTAAGTATTGTTACTCCGTTTACTTTTAGAATTTTTTGAATCATTGTGTGATTTTTAGATTAGAAATGTTTTAAAAGAAGAGGTCTAAAAAATAAAATATCAATGTCAAACTGAGCTTATTGAAGTTTTTATATTTTAATTTTCAAATTGTCTTCGACAGGCTCAGACTGACCACTTCTTACTTTTAGAGCTTTTTATACAACCTCAGGGAAATCATTCTTAGTCTATCTGTTCGAAACAACGACCAAAAGAACAGCTTCCTGCACATAATCTAAGACACTGATCTCCGTAATACGTTCCGGCCTTAATGGTTTGCTGTTCTTTTTTGTTTAATTTACTTACCCCTTTTAATTCTAAAATGTTATTAAGCATAATGATGTGTTTTAAGTACCTACTCTGTCTTAAGGTTTTCGGCGACCCCTTTATCAAAATGTATGAAAAATGATATCTTGATGTTGATACTAAAGTAGTAGGTAAGGAGAGGTATTAAAAAGTAAGGTTGACCATTTTGAACAAAATAGCCATAAAAAACCCTGCATATTGGCAGGGTTATTAGGGTACAAAAAAATGTAATGCTATTCAATACCTAAAGCACAAACATTCCAAAGCTCATGGCCTAGATCGACAATGTTTGTATTGAGTGTAAGAGTACTAGATCCTCCTTCTATTTTTTTCATGCCAGATGTGTTAATCCTAGCTATAGTTAACTTTTTTAGTTTGATTTTTTGTTTTCCGTTTTTTTTCATTTCTAAAATTATTAATAATTAGTTACATTTCTTTTAATCTTGAAAAGAGTAATCTTACGATAAGAAAAATGTATTTCGATAGAAATATATTTTATTTTATGTACTTAGAACAATCATGCATGGCTAAATTGTTTAAAATAGTCATAGATTATGCGGTAATTTCGGAGCTTAGTTGTTGCTTATCCAAACTCTTAATATAATAGGACGGATTGATCCCTGTTTTTGCTTTAAAGTGTTTTACCAATGAATAACTACTCTTATATCCAATCTCCGTAGCAATGGATTGAATAGAGTAGGACCTAAATTTTTTATCCTCCTTTAATCTTTTTAGAACATAGTCGATTCTAAGATCGTTGATATACTCGGTATAGTTCTTTTCTTTATAGATGTTTATGGTTTTGGATAGATATGTAGCATTTGTTTTTAACTTTTTTGCCATGGATCTGAGATTACAATCCGATTTCAGAAAATATTCCTGAGCTTCTAATTTTTCCAGTCCTTTAATAATTTTGTTTACCTTTTGCTCATCGATAGCGATCTCTTTTCGCGGTTCTTCTTTGGGGATTGAAATTTGTTTGATCGATTCTAAAACATCGATTTCTTTCATTAATTTGTCAAACAAGGTTTTGTTTGATCGTTGCTTTCTAAAATATAAGAATACACTACAGATCAATGCTATTGCGGTAACCAAAAGAATCCAGAATATCTGATTTTTTGCCAGCTTCTCTTCTGCTTGCTTTGCTTCCAGTACAGTTATTTCTTGTTGAAGTTTATCTGTTTCTTTTTCGTGAATAATGTCTACCGTTTGGTCTTTATCTTTTTGGTAATACTCATTTAAGGTAGCATACTTATTATTCCATAACATGGCCTGCTTATAATCTTCCTTTTGATTATAACAATTTGCTAATAACAAATGGGATCTAATGGCTGGAGGTTTGTATGTGTCACTTTCTTCAAAAGAATTAATACTATTTAGTAATATATTAATAGCTTTGTCATATGATTGTTTTTTATAAAAACAATTAGCCATAAAATAATCAGTTCTGATTTTTGGGAATGATTTATTATTAATTTGTTTATGGTTTAGTATTTTCTTTGCCTCGTACAAGTGTTTTAAAGACGTATCGTACTCTTTTTGGTAGTAAAAAACCATTCCTTTTTTAATTAACAAATCTAAATACAATTCATCTAATTTTAGAGATTGACTCATCTTAATACCCTTCTTAGCATAGTGTAATACAGAATCATATTGCTCAGCATCCAGATATATATCACTTAGTGTGGTTAAAAATCTTAGATGGTTTTCTTTGTTATAATATGTAGTGTTAGGGATAGTTTTTAAAGATCGAAGTGCAATTTTTTGCGCTTTAACGTTTTTATTCATTCTTGATAACACTATGATAAGCCCGGAATTGACTATGATTTCTTGTTTTGAATCTCCCGTTTTTTCAATGATCTCAAGGGCATTATGGTAATTATCTAAAGCCTCTTTATTTTTTCCATTTCTACAGTAAATATGCCCTTTCATTGTATATGCAGTGCATAAAAGTGTATCGTTCTTTAGTTTTTTAGCTATAATTTCTAGCTCATTATAAGATGCAATGCTTTTTTCGTATTCTTCTGTTTTATACAATATCATTGCTAGCTTTTTGAGCTCTTGAGCATCTTGTATCGTATTCTCTTGAGCAGAAATATAGAAGGAGTTGAATACAAGTAAAAATAATGGTAAAAAAATGTATTTACCTGATAAAAATTTATTGTGAGTTGTCATTATGATGGATATGTGTATTATCCAAAAGTAGGTAATACTTTTATTTTTTTAGAATATCCAATCAATATCACCAGAATAGAAAAGAAAAATATTGTATTTACTTGATTATCATTGAATTAAAAATTATTATGGTAATCTAATGAAAATGTGTTGAATCTATCATAAAACAAAACATTCTGTTTTATTCTAACCATTCCCTAAAATCTTTCACACGTTCCCTGGCAACGATGATCTCTTGTTCATTAAAATGATGCAATTTTATCTGTAATCTAGAATTGGTATAAGAAATGATATCCTTAATAGCATTAATATTAATATAGAATTTTCGATTGACACGGTAGAATTGTTGAGGGTTTAATTCATCTTCAAGAGATTCCAGTGTAGTATCAATAAGATAATTTCTGTTTTCGTTGGTATGAAGATAGGTGCCTTTGTTTTCGGAATAAAAACATTCAATATCCTCGACAGAGAATATTTTAAGATGTTGACCCACTCGAGCAGTAAAACGTTTTTTATATACTCGATCCATAGGATTAATTAGCAATTTTTTGATATCCTCAAAATCAACCTTTAAAGATTGTGTAGAAGGTAGTTGATTTTTATATTTTTTCACAGCAGCTTCTAATTCTTCATCATCAATAGGTTTTAGTAGGTAATCAATGCTATTTAGCTTAAAAGCTTTTAATGCATATTCGTCGTAAGCAGTTGTGAAAATAATAGAACTTTTGATCGTAATAGTATCAAATATTTCGAATGATAGCCCATCACTTAATTGAATATCGAGAAATATAAGATCCGGATGCTCATTATTACTAAACCATTCAATAGATTCGCTTACAGAATGTAGCATAGTATGAACCTTCATATCTAGGTCATCCAGCATACGACTTAATCTTCTGGCAGCAGGTTTTTCGTCTTCTATTATTATTATATTCATGTTTTTAAGTTGCAAAGTTTAAAGTTACATAATTAAAGGGTTGCAAAGTTACAGAGAATCAAAGTTTGAAAAATCCAACAATCCAATTGATCTAATAATCTAATTTACTTTTTTGATTGTACTTTTTTCCCGGCTTTCCAAACGGTTTCAATGGTTTCTATATTTTGGATATCTTCTATGGGATTTTTACGAAGTAATAAAATATCTGCAATATATCCTTCTTTTATATATCCTATTTTACCTAACTCAAATCGATCAGCAGGATAGGAGGTAGCTCCTTTTAAGACTTCTGTGTTTGGAACGCCTGCTTCAGATACTAAAATTAATTCTTTATATAGATCTGTACCATGATTGATATTTGCATTTGGCGGATCCGTACCTATTAATATTGGAACACCTATTTTATATAGTTTTTGTACTTCTGCGAACAAGAATGCGGTTTTAGTTGCGATCTCTTCTTCGCTCTTTTTTCTAATTACTTTTAACACCTCAATATTAGTAAGTAGGGTAGGTATTACAAAGAAGTCTTTATCAGAAGATAACTGTTTAAGTTTATCATATGTTAATGGCTTATCATTCCAGATATGAACTAAACCATCTGCATTATTATTAAGTACCTGATAAGCATCTTCGACTTTAGAAACATGTACGACTACCTTTTTTTCTTTTTTATGAGCTTCGTTAATGATTGCTTTTACAGTTTCATGAGATAAAGTCGGTTTCCAGGGTTCGACAATGATTTTAATATGATCAACGCCTGCATTTATTCTATCCTGAACAAATTTAGCAGCATCTTCTGGTTTTGTTAGCGTCGGGACAGGAAACCCATATTGTGTTCCGTGTCCTTCTGGTGCAGTTGCAGCATAACCAGCAACAAAGAAGCGTGCATAATTTGTAGAATCTTTCATCGATTTCATCATTGCCTGATAGGGCTCCACTCCGTGCATATCTAATAAGTTTAATACACCAGCTTGCGCAGCTTGTTCTAATGCATTCGGTGCCCAGGCATGAACATGGCAATTGGTCATTCCTGGCATTACGAATTTTCCTTTGCCATTTATAATAGTAGCATCTGTACTAATAATTTTCCCGACTTTAGAAATTTCCCCGTTTTTTATTAAAATTGATGTTTTGTCAATTACTTTTTCACCGTCAAAAAGCGTTACATCTTTAATTACAAAAGATTCCTGAGCAGTAAGCACCCCTATAAAAAATATTATAATGAGATTGATAAATGTTTTCATGTGTTTATAATATTGTTTTAGATGTCACATGGAACTCGCCAAATAATCATTTTGCTAAGTTTCAGATTTTTTGCTTTGACTTGTTTTATTTTGATCGATGTTTAGACTTCTTAGATTGTTAGAATTCTTGGATATTTAGAAAGAAGGTTAGACTTTAGAAAAAATTATATGAAAGATCTGGCAATCCAACCATCCAATTGATACAATGATTCAATAATCCAGATTACTCCCAAAGTTGTTTTTCATTGTCTTCTTCATCCATATATTTTCTGATTCTGCGTTCTTCCCAATCTTTATCAAACATAGGATTAATTCTATAAGCTTTTACTGCGTGGAAAGCCAAACCTATTCCCCAGCCAAAAGCAGCCCATAAAAACCAGGCATAGCGCCATTCATTGGTGTAATAATTTATTCCAGCAAGAAACCCAATAATAACGATGTATGAAAAAAGGTTATTATAAAATTTCTTTAGTTCGTCTACACGTTCTTTTGCTCGTTCGTATCTTTTTTGTTCTTCGAAATCTTTCATGATGGTTAGTTTTATTTTTTTTAGTTTAGATTGATCTATAATACATCCAGGGTATCATCCTTATCCATTAGTTCTTTAATTTTACGCT
Organism: uncultured Aquimarina sp.; assembly: GCF_947495315.1. Classification (GTDB taxonomy): domain Bacteria; phylum Bacteroidota; class Bacteroidia; order Flavobacteriales; family Flavobacteriaceae; genus Aquimarina. Next base: position 268,181 of record NZ_CANLYD010000001.1, read on the forward strand.
CTTCCCAGCTTTTACGAAAAATAAAATTATTTTTAAAAACCTTTAACCCGTGAAATAATAATCCTATTCCCCAAAGTATTGGAGTAATGTATAAGTGCCACTGCGACCAGTTTTTAAATCCCTGGCTTTCAAAATTAGTATTGATAAAGAGCACAATTATATTGATGACAATATAAAATGTTAAATGTGTATAAAACCCGCGTTCATCGTCCACTCTTTTTTTAGCTAATTTGTATTTTTTTTCGTCTTCATAATCTTGCATGATGATTCGTTTTTTAATTGTTGCTTTTTAATTAATGATTCCTTTTTTTAATCTCAGTTCAATCTATGGATTTGATTAAAAGAGCCGTCAAATTGAGTGGTTTTTCATAGTGAAACGAAGAAAAATTGTATCGAAATTAGGCTTTTGATTGAAAATTCACTTGTCTTCGATACATCCGCATGAGGCGGACACTCTGACTGACGTAATTTTTTTACTAGAACTAACGTTTTTAATCCGGTTGATATCTATAGATAATCTATAGTATCATCTTTATCCATAATTTCTTTAATTTTTCGTTTTTCCCATTGTTTACTAAAAATTATATTAGGGTTAAAAACCTTTATCCAATGAAAGAATAAACCAATTCCCCAGAAAAACGGAGTGATATATAAATTCCAGTTTAACCAGTTATTAAATCCTTCATCCATAAAATCAGAGTTTACAAACAGCAAGAAAATGTTTACAATAACATATACCGTGAGGTGGCTGTAAAATCCTTTTTCTTCCTGAACTCGTTTTTTTGCGATTCTATATTTTTTTCGTTTTTCAAAATTTTCCATTTTCTATATCTTTTAAAGATCATCGATCTTATCCATTATCTCATTAATTTTTCGCTCTTCCCATTTTTTACTAAAAATGGATCTGCTAAACTTTTTTCTTAATCCGTTTTTTTCTCTAAACGTCCATAATCCATGTCCTAGCAAGAAGACACCCCACGATAATGGAGGAATTATTAAATTAGGAAGCAAGTAACTATCATAGAAATAATCTTTTAGATATAAAATAACTGCGATGATGATTATATTGATCACTACATATACCGATAAGTGTGTATAAAAGGCTCTCTCTTCTGTAACTCTTTTTTTTGCTCTTTTGTATGCTTTTTGTAGTTCAGAATTTTCCATTTTCTATTCTTTTAGATATCATTCTTCTCTTCCATAAACTCCTTAATCTTTTTGTCTTCCCATTTTTTACTAAAAATAGATTGATTAAGTAGTTTTCCCAATCCGTTTTTCTCTCTAAATGTCCATAATCCGTGTCCTAATAAACCTAATCCCCAGAATAGTGGAGTACTGATTAAATTCCAAGGTAAGAAATTGTTATAATCTTCGCTATTTATATAGTCTCCAACCTTTATTTTGAAAATAAAGATGATAATATTCATAACAACATATACTGCAGCGTGTCCGTAAAAGGATCTTTCTTCTTTTACTTTTTTTTTGGCTTTTATATAGGCTTTTCTTTTATCAAAATCATTCATAATTTCTTCTATTAGATTCGTCCATATACTTTCTGATTTTTTTCTTCTCCCAATCTTTTCCAAATATCGGATGGTGGTCAAATGCTTCTGCATAATGAAAAAGTAGACCTAATCCCCATCCTGCCATTGGGAAAATAAACCAGGGTAGACTAAAACCTGTAGTTCTGTAATTGATGAATATTAAAAATGGGATCACAATACAGTAAGCAGTTAAACTACCGTAAAACTCTTTCATTTTCTTTACTCTGTCTTTTGCTCTTTTATATTTTATATCTTTTACGATTTCTATGTTTTGTAATGTTGTCATATCGATTGATGTTATTCTTTTAGTTAATATTGGAAGCTTTGCAATAAAAGCTGTTTCTGTTTTGAATACAGAGAATTCTCTTTTGGTAAGCAATCCGTATCGTTGTTTTACATTTCCTAAACCTACACCGCTGCTTTGTTTGATTACTTGTTTAGGTTGTAGGTTGTTTTCTACAATTAGAAAACCTTCGTCTTCATAAATTTTAATATGCAATGGTCTGTTGGGCATGACCACATTATGCTTAATTGTGTTCTCTAATAGAATCTGCAAAGACAGTGGCACTACTTTCGCTTCTGGGTTAGAAGCGGATTCGGGCATTTCAAAAATAATGCTGTCTTCAAACCTTAATTTTAATAAGGTCATATAAGTCTTTGCGAATTTTAACTCTTCATCTATGGTTACTAATTCCTTATCCTTTTGTTCTAAAACGTATCTGTAAACCTTAGACAAAGAAGTGGTAAACTTCTGTGCCATTCTAGGGTTTTCATCAATCAAGGATGTCAATACATTAAGACTATTAAACAAAAAGTGCGGATCTAATTGGTTTTTTAAAGCTGCAAATTTTGCTGAAGCTGTTCCTGCTATTATTTTTTGTTCTGTAACCTTTTTTTCTTGTAATGCTTTGTAGAAATACATTGCATGGAAGAATAAAGATAATGCTGTAGTAAAAAGTAAAGGAAAAATATAGTCTTTAAAAGATTGATTTTCAATAAATTCACTAGGGTTCTGTTTTTTTAAGATAATTACTGAAGTAATAAACTCACAAATCGCATAGCCTACAATAGTTATAATTATTGAACCCCCAGCTCCGATAAGTATTCTTTTAAGACCTTTGTTTTTCCATTCAAATTTATAATTAATGAATCTAAAATATATAGTGTTTATATAGCATAAAGAAAAAGAATACATAAAATTAATGCCCCACCATAATAGTGTCGAAATTTTTTCAAATTGGAATCCATTACTAAAGAGTGTCAATAATGCCACAACTATAGAGACTCCCAGGGAAACAATGAAAATAAATTTTATGTCTTTTAATGTATGCATGTGTTTTAGAGATCTGTTTTTTAAATGTACTAATATAATATCATTTACAGTTTTCTTTGATCCGTTCTATTTGATCTTTTCCCCAAGATGGGTAAAAAAGAACTGTTGTTTGTTTTTGGGTATTAAAAAGAGAAATTGCTTTTTCTATCTCAGGACAAAAGGCTTTTGGGTCTTTACCCCAGAATTTTGCAGCTCCCATTTGCCACTCTGCGTGATATAATATTGCTCTTGGGTTTTCAGGCTCAATAATTTTTGCTTTTTGATACAATTCTTCTACTTTACCGGAATGTGTCATTCCATATTTTGCACCGTCATATACTACATAGGCTGTATTTAGCATAGCTTCCATAATCAGAATTTCTGCATTGTTCTTAGAAAAAGTTTTAGCTTCATTCAGGTAATTCTGTGCTTTTGTTAAACGAGATTCTATTTCCTCTGCATCTTTACTACCAAAAGTGGTAACAATATGTATTTGTGCAGCATAGTAATACGGTAGCCAGTTATCTTTTTCTGCCTTGCCAATACGTTCAAATAAATTGGCGGCTTCGTCGTTTTTTTGACTTCCCCATAACTCAAAAGCTTTACCCATTCCTTTTTCGTAAGCTGCTTGAGAATTTACAGAGGTTATTGCAAAAATGCTAAGTATGATGATAATTGTTTTCATTTGTTAGTGTTTTAAGGTTTTGTTTAACTATTCTCAGGGTGACAATGATTTTTGTTTTACAGTGTAAAGATCCTTTAATACTGTGTGTTTTGGAATTATATCTTACCGAATTGTAGTTTATTGAGGATGAATTGTGCTAAAGTTTAATAGACTGATGGACTACTTGTTCTGAAACTGAAAATTTAGCATCTTCCCAGCTTGGTGGTCCGAAACTTCCTTTCGCATTGTTACTAGTTCCATAGGGCTCTTTTGGTATTTTAAAAAAATTGGTATCTAATTTTTTATTATCATTTTCATCATGATATAATGAAATCGCATACGTTCCTTTTGGTATGTCATCCAGTGTAACTATTAGTGAACCTTTTTTAGCCTTTATAGCAACCGATTTGTATGTTTTTTTATAAAAATTATCTTCACCGCTATATAAACCGATCCTAATGTTTCCTTCATCTGATTTTATATTAGTTATATTAATTTCAATACTGTTAGTATTGTTTTGAGCAAATATTGCTATTGGTAATAAAAGCGCTAAAATGGATGTAATACGTCTAGTTTTCATATTTTTTGTTTTAAAGTTAAACTGAATTTGTGCTTAAGAAATAATAGGGCCTATGTTAATGTCTTTACTTTAGAAATCACAAATTATCCAATTGATTATCTGTTTTATTATCACTGATCGTCCAGAAGAATCCTATAATAAAAAAACGATCGGCCGTTGGCCTGATGGCACGTCTGGCAAAGTCTCCATTGACATTGGGAGTATTAGCGTATTGATAGTTAAATACATTATCGAAACCGAGAACATTAGATACGGATACGAATAAAATCTTTTGCTGACTGATTAAATATGCCCAGCTTACATTTAAAGAATTAAAAGTTCTTGTTTTTTCGCCTAAAAAGTTAGCTGTATTTGGATCTGTATACGGACGTCCTGAAGCAAAGTTATAGGTAGCGCTTATTAACGATTTCCAATCTTGAGCCCAATATTTCCCTACTACCGACAGATTATGGTTTGTCGCAAAATTAGGAGTGGCTCGTTCTGGATAGTTTCTGTAATCTCTCTCTGTGTCTAGATATGAATAACTAGTCCAATACTCAAAATTTTTGATAGACTTGTTATCTCTCCAATATACATCCAATCCTGCAGCGTATCCGTCTCCAGTGCTATTATAATTACTACCAAATTCGGGCATTTCAGTATCAAATTTCGCTAAACGATCATAACTTTTGTAATATGCTTCTGCTCTTAATGTTCTACCATTGTTTTGATAGAGGTAATTAAGAATATAATGGGATGACTTTTCTGGATCTAGTGAGCTATTATATTTAAGAATATCTTGCTGTGGTGTCTGATAAAAATCTCCGTAAGCTAAAGAAATCTGAGATTTTTCCGCAATCTTATAGGCTAACGAGGCTCTTGGTGATGCCTTAGTAAAGTCCAGTAACGCATTATGAGTTGCTCGTATTCCTAATTGCATAGCAAGCTTTTTATTGAAAAATATGTTTGCTTCAGAAAAAGCTGCGGTACTATTATTCTCAAAACTACTCTGGAAATTTCCAGAGGAAATAATAGTAGCTTCTTCTTTAAAATTTCCAAGAAATTGTTCTGCACCAAAGCTTAATTTGAAACGATTACTGAATCTCTTTCTCAGTTTTATTTTTAAATGAGCTGCATTGTCATCGTTGTCAACGTTTGTTTCTTCAATTTTTATATCATTATGGTCATTGGCAAAACTAGCTCCAGTTGCCAGAGTCCAATCATTTCCTAATTCACCTTTATAGGATGCATTGATATACAAGTTTCTATTTTTAAGCCCAAAATTGATGCCTTCTGGTACATTGATGTCTTCCTGTATTAATTCGAAATCTGTATAATTCAATCCTCCGTAGAGTTTAAATAACCCATTATCGAATTGATGTCTATATACAGCCTCTCCTGATAAAGACTCAAAAGGTTTTATCCAGTCTACGCGTTGAGAAATAATTTCCTGATATGGTTTTAGATTTAGGTAAAAGGCATTTATACTAAGGGAGTTATTTTTCCATTTTTGAGTATTTCCAATTCCGAGACCAACACTAATAAAGGATAGATCGGTTTTTTCTTGTTCTGGTTCATCAATCGTATTCAATAATAAAACACTGGATAAGGCATCGCCATATTCTGCAGAGTATCCACCAGTAGAAAAATTAGTTCCTTTGAATAAGAAAGGGGAGAAGCGACCACGCGTAGGGATATTATTAGCTGTTGCTGCAAAAGGTTGAAAAACTCTAAGTCCATCAATATAGACATTAGCTTCATTGGCATCACCACCTCTCACAAAAAGTCTTCCATCTTCAGCGACAGTTGACGTTCCAGGAAGCGTTTGGAAAGCTCCGATATAATCACCTGCTGCTCCCGCTGTGGTAACAATATCTAAGGGAGTTAGCACAGATGCTTTGCTATTGTCACCGGCAGAGAAGGTACCAGCATTAAGAATAACGCTACCCAGTGAATTGACATCTTCTTTTAATGCTATTTTTAAGTCTTTCATTTCTGTTACAGAAGTATGTAATGAATAGGTTTCAAAAGAAAGAAAAGAAATGACTAATGTTTGTTCACCAGTTTCAGAAGTAGAAAAATTGAAAGTTCCGTCATCTGTAGATGATGCACCATCATAGGTTCCTTCTAAGTAAATATTAGCTCCTGGAATTGGAACTCCGGATGGTTCTGTAACAATACCTGAAATTGTGGTTTGTGCATTCAAAAACGTTACAGTGAATAATAAAATTGTAATTAATAATGATTTCATTTGGTCGTTCTTTATTGTTCTTAATTGATACCTCAAAATTGAGCTAATGAATTAGATCTTAAAATTGAATACTACCGAACTGTAGAATAATTAGGATGGATTGTGAGATTGACTAAAAACAAGGGCGTTTAAAATAAACTAAGAAATTAGTTGAATCATTCAACTAATTTCTTAGTTTTACATTTCATAATCAATCAAAAAATGAAAAAACTATTATTACCTACTGTTATTTTATTCTCTGTTATACTTAATGCACAGAAGATTACTGTATTTTATAAGGAGAAAAGAGTTCCAACCCAGGTTTCCACGCGGCAGGAACAATTTGACCCAGAAGAGTTTTCAGAATATAGAACTGAAATTAAGAAGATTATAGCTGCGATGAGAGCAGATAAAGACAAGGATTCGACTCAGATTTTTAGAGAAATGTTACAGGAGCAAGCAGATAAAATGTCTGCTCATTCTATGAAAAAACGAAGAAAGCCTTTAGAAATTCCTGAATACGATTTTATTACTGTACTAAAAGTAGATCATAAGAAATCTTTGTATTATCCACAAGAGAAAGTTAGTAATGATACTTTGTCAGAAACCAGGACTAACGAAAAAGGAAGGAAGTATACAAGAGAGCATATAAATTATAATGACTCAGAGATTATATATGTTGATCGAACATCAAAAAAAATAGTGAGCTCTCTAAAAATACATGAGTTTGATCAAAGAGGTAGAACATTTTTGATAGAAGAAGAGCTAGAACAACTACAATGGACATTGATAAAAGAAACAAAAAAGATCGATCAATATATATGTTATAAAGCGATACTAAACAACTCAGACAAAAAAGTAGAAGCCTGGTACACTAGAGAGATTAAATTAGCTCACGGTCCTAAAGGGTATTATGGGCTTCCTGGACTCATATTGGAACTAAAAGAAGATAAAAGAACGGTTAGTTTTTATAAAATCCATGTACTCCCTGAAGATGGTTTTGAACTAAAACCTCCAACTGAGGGAGAAAAAATAAGCAGAGAAGAGTTAAAGGATTTACCCGCAAAACTATTCAACGAGTATTAATGGTTTCTTACACCCGTTCTATAGCATTTTCTTCTTTATTCTTAAAAGGTCTTACGATAAGTCTGGCAGCCTTGTCATAATTGATATAATTATAGGTCCAGTTAAAGAAAGTAACAAAGCGATTTCTAAAGCCTACTAAAAACCATAGATGGATAAACATCCATATAAACCAGGCAAAGAATCCTCCAAAACGAAATTTACCTATATCTACAACCGCCTTATTACGACCTATAGTAGCCATCGATCCTTTATCAAAATACTTAAAAGGAGTCATTGGTTTTCCTTTTAAATGTCTTTTTAGATTTTTTACTAAGTGATTTCCTTGTTGGATAGCTGGTTGCGCTACCATTGGATGTCCTCTCGGATAATCCTCTGTTTGCATCAAAGCGATATCTCCTAAAGCATAAATATTATCATATCCTTCAATTTGATTAAATTGATTTACCTTATATCTATTGGCTCTTGGTATGAGGGCATCTGCATGTAACCCTTCTACAGGAGCTCCTGTAACACCGGCAGACCAAATAAAAGTTGCTGTTTTTAGAGATAAATCTGTATTGGTAGATACCAGGTTAGATTCATAATTAGTTACCTGCGTATTGGTATGAATATGAACTCCCATTTTTTCTAAGAATTTGGTAGCCTTTTCAGAAGCATGCTCGCTCATTGGAGGTAAAACACGATTAGCACCTTCTATTAAATGAATTTCCATAGTACTAAAATCCATATCTGGATAATCTTTAGGAAGTACGTTTAGCTTTAATTCTGCTATTCCTCCAGCTAATTCTACACCAGTTGGGCCTGCACCTGCTAATACAAAACGTAATAATTCCTTCCTCTTTTTGGGATCAGTTGTAATTACTGCTTGCTCCAGGTTTTCTAACACCAGACTTCTTAGATTCAATGCTTGTGGTAAGTTTTTCATCCGCATCGCATTTTTTTCTATAGTCTCATTTCCAAAGAAATTGGTTCTTGCTCCCGTAGCAATGACCAAATAATCATAAGTAATGCTACCAATAGCTGTATGAACCTCTTTATTCTTTGGGTCGATAGCAGTTACTTCTGTCATTCTGAAATATGTATTCTTACCACGTTTTACGATTTTTCGTAACGGATATGCGATAGAATCAGGTTCTAAAGAGGCTGTAGATACTTGATATAATAAAGGTTGAAATGTATGGTAATTATGTCTGTCTAATAAAATGAGTTGTACATTTTCTTTTACCATTTTTCTGGCAAGTGCAACTCCTGCAAAACCACCTCCGATAATCACTAATCTTGGTAAATTAGTATAAGGAATATTCATAAATATAATCTTGTTTTACAAAGATAAAATGATAATGTCATATACACTATAGAATATTTATTTTTGTTAAATCTGAAGAATAAAATCGCTGATTATCAAGTGATAAAGAAGATGTGTTCCGAAATAAGATCATCATAAATGGAAAAATTAATTTTTAATGTGTAACGGATTCGTTTTATTGTCTACATATAAGATGTAACTAACTAAAGTGAATAAAGAATTAGAACATAGTTTTGTAACCAATCTTGAGCAAAATCAAAATATTGTGCACAAGGTCTGCAGGATATATACAAATGATGCGGACTCACATAATGATTTGTTTCAGGAGATAACTATCCAGTTATGGAAAGCATATCCTAAGTTTAGAGGAGATTCTAAATTCAGTACCTGGATGTATAGGGTTTCATTAAATACAGCGATTACCTTATATCGTAAGTCCAAAAGAAGTATTAAAACTACGGATTTTGATACGATGGATTTCAAAATTAAGGCTGAAGAATATGATGATGAGGTAGAGCAAAAGCTTAAGTTAATGTATGCAGCGGTAAAACAACTAAATGATATTGAGAAAGCTTTGGTTTTCTTATATCTAGAAGATAAATCATATAAAGAAATTGCAGAGACTATGGGGATCTCTGAGGTAAATGCAAGAGTGAAGATGAATCGAGTGAAAACAAAGTTGAAAAAAATATTAAACCCATAATTATGGATGAATTAGAATTATTAAAAAAAGACTGGAAGAATCAAGAAGAAGGGCTTCCTAAGTTATCATATAATGAAATCTATAAGATGATTTTAAAGAAATCATCTTCAATGGTAAAATGGATTTTTGTCATTAGTGTTTTAGAGTTTATTTTATGGTCTTCGATTGATATTATTGTAAGATTAAGTGGTCACTATGATGAACTTGAGGTTCATGGATTAGAAGGTTTCTCTCTTTTTACCACAATACTATCTTATAGTATCTTAATGTATTTTATGGTTCGATTTTATCTGAATTATAGAAATATCCAAACGACAGATTCGGCTGCTGTATTGATGAAAAATATACTGAATACTAGAAAAACGGTGAAACAATATATATGGATCAATATTGGTTTTTTAGCATTGACGACTTTAGTAATTACGATTTATACGGCATTTTATACCGATGCATATACCAGTAAATCAATAGATCAAGAAGTACCGACTTATTTAATTATAGCTACTACCTTAATCGTAATAGCAATTTTTCTAGTACTTTTAGCATTATTATATAGATTGATTTATGGTATATTAACAAGAAAACTTAAGAAGAATTACGAAGAGCTTAAAAAACTAGAAGTATAAGAGCAATAAAAAATCCCTGATCAAATTAGGGATTTTTTATTTATTCTCGTTAAAGGCTGAAGGCAATAGCTGAGGAATAAACTTAATTAACAAAGGCATTAATAAACTACCTCCTGGTAAAATAAAGATAGCTAGAGAAGGTATAGTCTTACATACATCCAGTAATTGTTGTTTTACTTTTTGCTTTTCTTCTTTAGATAGATCTCTAACCGCAGACTGACCCAATAAAATCATCAAATCTTTACTTTCTGAGATCTCTTTAATTAACCTTTTCTTATTTCTAAGAATTAGTACACTCACCGTTCTAGAGGTTTGCTTATAAAAGTGATGTGCAGGATTAGAATAATTAAAAAAGGAAATATCTTCTTTATGTTCTTTTACAAATGACTGTACAGAAGACAGAGATTCTTTTACCCATTGATTGGGTAATCCTAGTTCTGCTCCCAATGCACGAATAAAATCCTGTTCTCCAAAATCAATTTCTCTATCATTCCATACTGCTAAACTGGTAAGATCTAAAATATATCTCTTCTCTAAATCATCAGTATATTCATCCAGGTCAATCTGATCAAAACTGGCATCTTCATCTGTACTGACTTTTGTATATCTTACAGATGAAGCAAATAGTTTGACTAATAACTCGTCATAATTATCTTTTTCGATTTTTGAGTTTAAAGCTAGAAAAACAATATTAGTCAAGGTTTCTTCCAGTGTAGCCGCATATTCAATAGGGTTCTTATCATGAATCAAGAAATGCTCAAAAGCTAATACATCAATAAACAGTAATGCATTCGTTAATAAATGGCTAAAGTTTTTCTTAAAAATAGATTCATTGGTTTGGATACGTGTGTGCATAATCTTCTCCAGCTTTTCACTTTTACTTGTAGTCAATGCATTGATAAAAGAGAAGAAAGATTTTTTAGTATCCAGGTATTCATAAAATTCAATAAGCGCTTTTATACAATCCTTTGGATCACCATTATCAATAGTTTCATAGTAGGTTACTACTAAAGCTGCGAAAAGATTAATTTTTGTTTTCTCCTCTTCAGAATAAATAATTTCCGAATCATTAGGTAAGACTATTTCTACTGATGTACCGTATATAAAACCTACTTTCCTAAGTCTTAGATATAATGTATCCAGAGAAGACTGAGAAAGAGTGTTGACATCAAAATCTCTTAGAAATTTATCTATCCAACCAGTAGTTGAAGGGTTCATTGGTTAATTAGTTTAATGCAAAGTTAATTTTTTTTTATCTAAACGGGGCGCTATGATCGTTAAGATGAGGAATCGACTAGTTAACAAATCTTTAACAATGTATAGAAAACCGAGACCTTTTTTTCCTCGTATGTATTGGCGTAAACATTTAAAATTAAATAAAATGAACAAGATTAGAAAAACAAATTTATTCATCCTTGGTGGGCTTTTCAGTTTAGGAGTTGTACTTATGGCAGCAGATCATATTGATGCTCCTGCTGTGGTAGGAAGCACAGCAGATATTACAGATCTTTATGCTTTTGAAGGCGCAAATCCAGACAATACTGTATTTGTAGCTAATGTTCAAGGACTATTAGCTCCTGGAAGCTCGGCTACTTTTGATGAAAATGTATTGGTAGAAATTAACATCGACAATGATGGTGATTTAGTAGAAGACCTAGTTATACAAGCAATACCTAGAGATGGTATTATGTATTTTTTTGGTCCATATCAACCTTCCCAAACAGGACTTAACAGTACAATCGATGAAGACACCCAATATCTGGGTGAGGTAGCAATCAGTTCAGGATCTGGAGCTACTACATCAGAAGCAAATGGAATTTCGTATTTCGCAGGGTTAAGAGAAGATCCTTTCTTTTTTGATTCCAATCAATTCAATGCAATCATTGGAGGAATGGCTTCCGGAGGGTTTAATAATCCGGGTAATGATGATTTTGATGGAACCAATGTTCTATCTATTGTTATAGAAGTTCCTAATTCGCTTTTAGGAGAGACATTTAGCCACCCTGCAGGAACCGGAGTTGAAGTATTTAACACTTGGGCAGAAGCAAAAAGAAAACTGTAATCAAGAATTTAAAAAATAACAGATATTATGAAACTAAATAATTTAAAAAATATACCAGTAGCGCTAGCATTAGTAATAGGACTAGTAAGTTGTAGTAGTGATGACGATGCAATAGTAATTGAGCCGCCAGTGGCAGTTGATTTTTCAGGAACATTTTCACAAGAAGATCAAATGGGACGTCCAGGAATTAATACAGTTTTTAGTGCAACACCTGATATCGAAAATAACTTTAACGTTACAATTCCTTCACAGCAAGGATCCACTTTTCAGTCTTTATTCGAAACACAGTTAGCTGGATTACACAGTGCATTTGGAGCAACGTATGAGAATAATATTTTAGGATTGGATATTACAACCTTGACTACTGTCTTAGCGTCAGATGTATTACAAGTAGCTCCAGGAGTGCCCACAACATATTTTGACGGAACAAATGTGTTAACAGGAAGAAATCTTACAGATGATGTGATTGATGTTTCCTTAATCTTATTATTTGGAGGTCAAAACGGAGATCGTTTCAATGGACAGGATTTAGATGGTGATGGTACCCCCGATTTACCAATATTAGTAACAGATGGGGTAAGTGGTGCAGGCGAAACACCATTAAGTACATTTCCATATTTAGAACCCCCTCATGGTTCATAAATAATTTTATAATTAAGTTTTTTACTGTCTAACTGAGTCTGTCTGTAAGTATAAAAAGTCAGCCCTCAAATGACTTTGTACACCTTATATAGAAGGAAAGGTGGACTCAGAATGACAGCTTATTATCAAACAAAACAAACATCAAAAAACAAACACATGAGAGTATTAAAAGGCATTATAGGCTTTATGACGGGTATGCTCATTATTTCCTGCCAAGAAAAAGAAACTTCGATAACTAACCCAAAGGATTATACAATATATCTTAAGGTACAAAATAATCAAATAGTAAAAGAAGCAACAAATAAACTTAAGTTTTGGAACACTAAAATAAAAGAAGATAGTCTACAGATCACAGCATTAGCACCAGCAGCAGCAGCATATACTGAACTCTTCCAATCAACAGGAGATATCAAGTATCTAAAATTAGCAGAAAAAGTGTTAGTTAAATCTGCAGAGGTAGCGGCCATTGGCAAATCTGGACACCTTTTAGCTTTAGCTCATAATTATATCTCTCAGCACAGGTTTATAGAAGCTAAAGAAGCAGCACAGGGAGCATATCTTTTAAAAACAAATATTAAGGCTTCAGAAATGGTTCTGTTTGATGTTTCCATGGAATTAGGAGAATACGAAAATGCACAGAAGTACTTAGAACGTATAGCAAGTCAAAGTGATTATAATTTTTTGATTCGCTTGGCTAAATGGAATGACTATAAAGGAAATCTGAATGCCACTATAAGAAATATGGAAAAAGCTAAACAGATAGCTGAGAGCAGTAAAAAAGAAGGTTTACTATTATGGTCGTACACAAATTTAGCAGATTATTATGGTCATGCAGGTAGAATTAAAGAATCTTATGATCACTACTTAAAAGCTTTAGCTATAGATCCTTCTAACGCCTATGCAAAAAAAGGAATTGCCTGGATAGTATATTCTTATGAAAAAAAACCTGTAGAAGCATTAACGATCTTAGACGCAATAACGGAAAATTATCAAAGCCCTGATTATTTTCTTTTAAAGGCAGAGATAGCAGAGTTTCAAAAAGAAGATATCACTAAAAAAGTAAATCTTAAGAGGTATGAACAAGCAGTTAAAGATGAACAATACGGATTGATGTACAATACGCATACAGCCTTGTTACTTGCAGAAGAGTACCAAAAATTTGATCAAGCTTTAGAGATAGCTGAAAAAGAGATACAGAATCGTACCACACCACAATCCTATGATCTTAAAGCGCATATTCTTAATCTAAAAGGAGATCATAAAAAAGCATTGGCAATTGCCGAAAAGCATATACTAAATAAGACGTTTGAGCCAGAGGCAAACTATCACATTGCAGAGATATATAAGGCGAATGATATGAAGGATGCAATTGTTCCGATTAAGGAAGGGTTATTAGAGAGTGGCTACGAATTAGGACCTATAACTTTTAGAAAAGTACAGGGGCTGTAAACATTTTTCACCCTCTAAACAACACTCATGAAAAACATTTTTATAATAATTTCACTGATATTCAGTGTATACGGTTACGCTCAAAATCAAACATTAAAAGGTAAAGTTATTGATGTGTTCGATACCCCTTTGTCTGAAGCTTATGTGTATAATAATCAAGCCGAAAACCATACACATACTTTAGAAAATGGAACTTTTTTACTTCCTAAAGTAGCAACTAATGATACATTAACGATACGTCTATTAGGTTTTGAAACTAAAAGAATTGTCATTAAAAAATTGGATATATCGAATGGTATAAAAGTGCGATTGGAAAACAAAATTTTTCAGCTAGATGAATTGGTTTTGAAACAGGAAATTAATCCATTACAATTAATAAATAAGTTGGATATGAGAGTAAATCCGGTAAACTCCTCTCAGGAGTTATTACGAAAAGTACCGGGTCTATTTATTGGTCAGCACGCTGGAGGAGGCAAAGCTGAACAGATTTTTATTAGAGGATTTGATGTTGATCACGGAACAGATGTATCAATTTCTGTAGATGGTATGCCTGTAAATATGGTATCTCATGCTCATGGACAAGGATATGCAGATTTACATTTTATTATTCCGGAGACCATTAATAAAATACGTTTTGGTAAAGGTTCGTTTACAGCGGATCATGGAAATTTCAATACGGCTGGATATGTGGACTTTAAAACAAAAGAAAGTTTTACTGAGAATGAGATCAAAGTAGAAGCGGGAGCTTTCAATGCATTAAGAACAGTAGGGTTATTTAATTTATTAGAAGCTTCTAATAAAGAGAACGCTACACTAGCAATAGAATATTTAGAAGGAGATGGACCTTTTGAGTCTCCTCAAAATTTTAATAGAATTAATCTAGCGGGTAAATATGCGGCACAGTTACAGAACAATAGTAAAGTGTCTCTTTCAGCTTCTCATTTTACGAGTAGATGGGATGCCTCTGGACAAATACCAAACAGAGCTGTAGCGCAAGGCCTTATTTCACGTTTTGGCGCTATAGATGATACAGAAGGTGGAAATACATCCAGAACTAGTTTTAATATGATGTATGACAAGTTCTTAACTAATAACACCACTTTTAGAACAAATGTATTTTATACGTTGTATGATTTTGAACTGTATTCGAATTTTACTTTTTTCTTAAATGATCCTGTAAATGGAGATCAGATCAGACAAAAAGAACGTAGAAACCTATTTGGTTTTAATAGTACATTTAGTTCCAGAAAATATTGGGATAAGCTCGAGTTGGAGTTTAACGGAGGAATAGGTCTTCGAAATGATGCGATAAAAGATAATGAGTTATCGAGAACGGCGAATCGAAATGAAACTCTGGAAAATGTAAGTCTAGGAACGGTAAATGAGACAAATGCATATGCTTTTGCAGATGTTACGTTAGACTTTGGGAAACTAAAAATAACACCAGTAGTGCGTTTGGATTATTTTAAGTATACCTACGAAGATGTATTACTAATACCATTTCAGATACAGTCTGAAACTAAATCAATCATTACTCCTAAATTAAGAATCTCATATGATCTAACAGAGAACTTACATTTTTTTACGAAATCAGGAATAGGATTTCATGCGAATGATACTCGCGTAGTTGTTGCACAAAAAGGAGAAGAGATTTTACCCAAGTCATATGGAATAGACGTGGGTGCAAATTGGAAACCTTTTTCAAGAGTATTTCTAAATACAACACTTTGGTACTTAGGATTAGAACAAGAGTTCGTGTATGTAGGTGATGAAGGAGTTGTTGAACCAAGTGGAAAAACAAGAAGAATAGGAATTGATTTTAGTGGTAGATATCAGATAAATGATTGGCTGTTTTTAGATTCTGATGTAACTTATACATATGCTAGAAGTATTGAAGAACCAGATGGTGAAGATTATATTCCTTTAGCACCAAAGATTACTGCTGCGGGAGGAATAAGTGTAGAAAGTTTTCATAATTTTTCTGGCGGAGTTCGGTATCGATATCTAGGAGATCGAGCAGCAACAGAAAATAATAGTATAGAGGCAGAAGGATACACAGTATTTGATATATCCTTAAATTATAAATGGAAGCATTTTGATTTTTCTGTAAGTATTGAAAATCTATTCGATACTGAGTGGAATGAAACACAATTCGCTACGGAATCAAGATTGGTAAATGAAACCCAATCCAAAGAAGAAATTCACTTTACACCAGGTACTCCATTTTTTGCAAAAGCAGGGATAATCTATAGGTTTTAGTATATAATTATAAATAAAATATGGTATTACAAAAAGTATTAGAGTCACTTGGTTTTATTTTTTGATGTTGTTATGGAGAAGCTTGTTTGCTGGTGCAGACAGGCTTTTTCTTTGTTTAATATAAAAACTAACCGTAGATTTAAATTTTTATTTTGAAAGCTTAACGACTTCATCTCAATTCATAGGTTTACAATCAAGTAGTTTACAAGAAATACACTATCATTTTATGTATCTAAATAATCCATTTCCATATAATTCTTCCTATAAGATTCACACATGTATTGGATTGATTCTTGGATTATTATTAGGGTTTATTTTAGTGGTATTGCAACCTTTTAATATCAATAACCTAGAGCATGATTATAGTGAGGTTTTGTTAATGGGATTTGGTTTTGTGAAATTCGTAAATTATTTGCTTTCACATTTTATAGAAAATATTTATTACAAGAAAAAAGGAAATTGGACCTTATGGAATGAAATAGCATTCATTTTGTTATCATCATTTTCTGCAGCAATTTTAGGATATATTTACTTGGATACTGTTTTTGAAAAACAATCATTATCATTTCTAAGATTAGTACTCTTTTTATATTATATAGTATTACCGATAATACCTTTAGTCGTTTTTCCTAAATCAGTGCTTCGTTTTTTATTGACTAAGAAGTCAATTGGAGATAACAAGAGAGAGATTGCAGAAGATGGAAGTTCTGTTTTAGAAAAAATAACCCTGAAAGGACAAAATGCTAAGGATAAATTGACAGTTTCTAAAAAGGATTTGTTATATGTTAAATCGGTTGATAATTATGTCATGGTTTACTATACTAATGAACAGACGAAAAGCATTATGTTAAGAGCGAAAATGTCCGAAATATTGATTCAGGCACCTTTCTTAATACAACCACACCGTTCTTATTTAATAAACCCGACACATGCTTTCAGAATAAAAGGTAATTCTCAAAAAGCAGTTCTTATTTCACAAAATTTTGAAGCGGTTATTCCTATTGCTAGAACCTCTTATAAAACAGTAAAGAACTTATTCAATTAGTCCCTTTTTCTAGTCAATTCATACCGAAATTTTCTATTTAACCACTAATTTAAACTATCCATAACTTTATTTTTTTTGTCAATTGATTTTGCTTTTTGTTTGTGTTAAAACAAAACATAAACAGATGAAAAAAATACTAAAAATTACTGGTTGGATACTATTAGCAATAATTGTTTCTGGAATTGGATTTGGTGTTTATAAATACAATACTGATGATATGTTAAGGGCTATGATTCATCAGGATGAATCTAAGCTTTCTTATGGTCCATTAAAAGAAATTGTGTCTTTAGAGGGGTTTAATTTTGAAGAATATGAGTTACAAGTAAACGATTCCATAAAAATCTATACATACCTGTTTAAACCTTATACCGAATATAAAGGAAATATTTTTTTTATACATGGGTCTGGCGGAAATGCCGCATATTGGTCTCAATTATATAGGCCACTTCTTGATGAAGGATATGCGGTTTACGCAGCAGATTGGCGTGGATATGGTAAAGCAGAAGGGACTCCAAATTACAAAGGTGTTTTAGAAGATACCGAGGTAGCATTCAATGATTTTATGGATAAAACTAAAAATGATAATTTAAAAACTATTGTTTATGGTATGTCCTTAGGTGGACAATTAGCCATTAAGGTCACCATGGATAATCAAGACAAAGTGAATGCTTTGGTTCTTGATGGAGCCTTTGAATCTGCGCAACAGATAGCGATAGATTATGCTCCTTTTCAATTTTTGAAAGATAGAGCAATAAAACATCCCGAAAAATTCAATCAACTCTATGTTGGTTCAAGAGATATTAGAGAAATCAAAGATATTCCTAAACTTATTATTCATAGTGTTAATGACGTATCGGTTCCTATTAGTCACGGAGAGAGTTTATTTAAAAATGCTCTTGAACCAAAAGAATTTTGGAAAACTACAACACCACATATCATGACTTTGAAAGATATATCCAACGAAGCTGTAAAAAAGATAAATAATTTAATGGATATGTAAATAATTATGATGATGACATATTAATATATCCAAGCCATCCGGAGATTTTGATGATTAAGAACCAATATAGAATAAATCGAATATTTGACGGAATAGAATAGGAGGTAATTATTTTATCATAAAAAAGTCTACCATTCTAATTTAGAATGGTAGACTTTTTTATAATACTAATATAATATCTTATTTTAAGGATTTTTGATAGCTTTCTCTTTTACAATACCTACCATGATTTCTTTATATACATGGCTTAAATCTGTAGGTAGTAAACCGTCATTTTTAGAATGGCAGGAAAAACAACTACCATATTTAGAATAAGCAGATCCATTTTGCGCATATGTTTCCATTGTACTATTAGCTAATTGACTAGTTCCGATAGCAACTCCAGACGCTGTTAAAGTATCTTTAACTGAATAACTTTTTCCGGTAGGAGGTGCACC
The DNA here is from genome assembly GCF_947495315.1 of uncultured Aquimarina sp. Taxonomy (GTDB): domain Bacteria; phylum Bacteroidota; class Bacteroidia; order Flavobacteriales; family Flavobacteriaceae; genus Aquimarina. The sequence goes on from NZ_CANLYD010000001.1 coordinate 287,105, forward strand.
ATCATTTGTCCAGGTAGCACCAATGAAAATATAATTTTTGCGCATATCTCCATCGCTTAACTGACCAAGAACACTATTGTTAGTCGATATAATCTGACTGTTAGATGCTGCAACCGAAGCATTTTCAGGATTTGGTACACCTGCATCTGCAACTCCCCAAGGCTTGGTCATCTTAGTGTTACTGGCAGTAATTTTTTGAGAAGGGTTTATTTTGGTATATGCTACAATATCACCATTAGTATATTTCATATGTGATTGATTATAAGTACTACTTGCGCTATCATCGTTTAATAACCAATCATTTCCAGTATCCGCAGAAACGGTTTTAGTTTTAGGTGTTGGTTTAGAATTATCTAAATATGTATATGATAGATTAGGAGCGTTATTAACGTGTTCAAAAGTTGCCCAGACCATTTCTGGATGACCGGCGGTACTACCAACAATATGAATTCCTACTAGAGCAAGTTTGGCCGTTCTGGTTGGATTTTTGGTATTTGGTGTCCATTTAGTATCTGTTTTTATATAATTAGGTACAATAGCATCCATAGTAATATAGTTACTATCAGATAAGCCCGTTACATCTACCCAAGATGTTTTTATTTCTATGGCTAATGTTTCTGGATCTTTTAATGGTTGCCCTATATTATTAGCAAAAGTTTCAATACTATCTAGTTTTTTTTGAGTAGTAGGAAATTCAGTATCCGAAAATTGATCCATCTTAGCGCCAAGTACAAACTTTGCATATACATCATTCACCATAGTGATATAATACAAAATAGAATCATTTTTTTGTGCCATTAGTACATCGTGAGTCGCCTGACCTTCTTCAGTATCACTTTTTTGAAGGTTTGCAACAGCACTGATCATTTTACCAGATGCGTGTGGGATTAAGGTTCTTTCTTTGGTTCCATTTACTAAATTAATTGGTGAAACAGTATAGAAAGCAGGAGTTTCTATTACGGCCCCACTGTTATAATCCCCTTCTTTTATGGGCGATGTCATCCAAAGGAACATTTGCTCTGACCATTTATAAAAATCACAGTTGTTTTTATGGGCAAATGTCACACTATTGGCAGGTTTTACAATACCATTTTTAGAAACACCACTCTTAGATTTAAACCAAGAATTAAAATCAGTGGTATCTACCACACAAGATTTTAAAACATCAGTTGGTAATTTAGAATGGATAGGTGTTACTGCTGCTATTAATGTCTCGGTATCTTCATTCGAAGAATTCGTAACATATTCCTTTTTTTCTTTTTTATTACAAGCAGCAATGGTAATCATTGATAAGAGTACCATAAATAAAACGTTAATAGATGATTTTTTCATTTGTTAGTTATTTAGTTAGTATAGTTTTGATCTATAAGAAAAATATAGACTAAAATTACCCTAAAAAAACAAACTATGTTAGCGTATTTATACGGGTTTTTCAAACAATTCGTTGTCGGAAAATGACATGTAAAAAAACCTGTTAATGTTTAATGGAACTTAATTGTTTATAGTATTTAAAATATAAGATAAGACTAGAAATGAAGTAAATACTATTATTAATTACATATATTAGGATTCTACCACACCGAGAGTGTATAACTGTTCTAGTGTTGGAGATTCACTTCCTCCTTCTGGTTCCAGTGTTATACCAAAAGCTTCTGATTGATTAGTATTGGTAAATGAGAAAATTTTTGTTTCGTCTTCAGAAAACGTATCCAATATTCCTAAGCTGGTAGGCGTTAGTGGATCTAATTTTAAGGACCATACCTGATACACTTTTCCAGGTGGAGGAGTGGGTAATCCGGCTACATCTATATAAGCCGTTTGTTTTTCTTTATCCCAGTATACAGCGGCATATGCAGTAGGATCTATTTTTTGAGCTTGCAGCGGAATTTGAAGTATGTCTTTATCACGCAGTACACTTAATAGTGTTTTGGTTTTAGATAAATCTTCTTCTGCTACATTAATTTTTCCTTCCAGTAAATTTTGTTCTATTTGCGATTCTACTACCTGTTGGCGTAAATCTTTATTCTTATTAAACTGTATGAACAAACCAATTAATAAAGCTATAGAAGCTGCCCAACCAATATACGCGGGCCAGTTATTACGTTTTGGAGCAATTGGGATAACATCCACTTCATTATCTGTAAAACTTAATTTTTCTTTGATACGATTAAATACAGATTCTGGATTATAAGGAGCAGTAGCTGCGGATAGCTTCATAAGAGACTTTTCTATCTCTTTTACCTCTTCCTCGATTTCGGGATGTTCTTTTAGTGCTTTGTATACTTCGGCATTTTCTTTTTCGGATAATGCACCATATACATAGAGCTCTAATATTCCGGATGATATAAATTGTTTGATATCCATAATTATATTGCCAAGACTTCTCTTAATTTATTAATGCAAATTCTGTTCCGAGTTTTAATAGTTCCAATCGGAATGTTTAATTCTTCTGAAGCCTCTTTTTGTGTGAACCCTTTAAAAAACAATAAATCAATGACTTTTTTACAAATAGGTTCTAGTATATCAATGTACTTTTTTATACCTATAACATCCATCTTACTGGAGAAATTACTTTTTTCTTCTAGTATATCTACGAAATAATCTGCAGTTTGGTTTCGTTGCGAGTTTTTAAAAGCTACAGATCTTGTTTTATCGATAGCTGCATTTCGGGCAATATTAAGTATCCATGTAAAAAAACGGCCTTTTTTTTCTGAGTAAGAATCAGCTTTATTCCAAACTTTTACAAATACATCTTGTAATACTTCTTCTGATAAAGTTTCGTCTCTAAGAATAGTATAAATCACACCAAATATATTCTCTGCATACATTTCATAAATGCGTTGAAAAGCTTTTTCATTTTTTTGTTGTAGCTGAAGAATCAGTTCATTGGATTGCATAGGCCGATAAGAGAGAGTGTTTTGAGGAAGAAGTAATCTATTTGAAAAAAGAAAGAGGCTGTTAGTATCAGCCTCTTTTATGTATGTTATTCTATAATTCCTCCGCAGCTTACTCTACTTCCTGCAGCACCTGATGGTTGAGATTTATAATCATCAATACCCTGATGTACTATGATAGCTTTGCCAACAATATCCTTTTTCGCATCTCCACATCCTATACACCATTCGTTAGTTGCAAAAGTTATAGAACCTTTACCGTCTGTAGAAGCGTTAAAATTACCTATATCTCCTTTATGATACCCTTCTGACGCTCCCCATTTTCCGTGTGGCTCCATAGTTGGATTCCAATGCCCTCCAGTTGATTTACCATCTGCAGAAGAGCAATCGGCTTTTTCATGAATATGAATAGCGTGTTCACCTTCTGATAATCCATTTAAATAGGCTACCATAGTTACCATGCCACCTTCTTCTGTAAAAGTAACATTACCGGATACTTCACTGTCACTTTTTGGTGTCAAAGACATTGCCAATGTTTTTGCTTTACTAGTTTCTTCTTTTTCCTCAGTAGTTTCATCGGTAATTTCTTCATTTACCTTGTCTTCATATTCCTTTCCTTCTTTCTTATCGCCTTTACAGCTAAGAATAATGATAGATAGAAAAGCAATTACCAATAGGTTTAGAGTTTTCATAATTTAATGATTTGTTACGTTTTGTTTAAACTAATATAGGGCAGTTTTAGCTTACAGCAAAGGATTTAAGAGGTTTTTAGATTTTGTTATATGCTAATTGTACTTAATTCTGTAATACTAACTCCAGAATTAGTATCAGGTGCTAATTTGTATTGATACAATCCGGTTTCTCCAATAGCGATTAATAGATCTCCAGAAATAATTACATCAAATGCACTTTTATTAACAGATGTGACCAAGTTAGATGCTGTCGGATTAGATATATCAAATACCTTAATCTCATCATCACAAACAATTAAAAAATCACCGTATAACCCTAATCCTCGGGGAAAAGTAAGGTTTCTGGAATTAATTAAAATAGGTTCAGTTATGGTAGTGATATCATATACCTGTAAGACATTGATATTATTACCGCAAAATGTATCAGAGTGTAAGGTCACAAAAGCATGGGTATCATTAGCAATCACCGGATCACAGGCCGTAAAATGCTCTACTTGAGATAATTTTTCTGGGAATTCAGGATTTGTTAATCCATATATAAACATTCCATTTCTGGACCCGATATATAAATAGTCTTTATAGCTAAAAAGAGTTTCAATATTAAACCCAATAGGTATCGTGTTTACTTGTACAGGATCCTTAATATCTGTGATATTAAATACAGTAAGATCAGTGTTGTCTACAGTATATAAATAATCTCCTTTTAATGTAAATGTTGCTAAAGATCCTCCAGTACCGTCAGCTACAGGAGATAATGAATCGCTTGAAGAGTCGGAGTCACAACTAAATATTATAAAAGAAGTGAGTATCATATAGATATGTTTTTTCATGATGTTTTGTTTTAGTTAATTAGTGCCCACCCTACTACTACATTATTTTCAGGGATACTATATGGAAGAAACCCATCTGGTGAGCGTAATTCTGGAAATACATTAATCACTCTTTTTGTTAGGGTAATTCCGTTAGTGGTATCATATTCTACAGCAATTAGATCTGTTGCTTGGTTTATATAGATCATATTATCACGGATGGCAAGATCTGTTGATCCAGGAGCTTCCAGAAATTTTATAGGAGTAGGGGACGTAGGGTCAGAATTATCATATATATGAAAACCTTTATGTACTTCATTGATAAAAAGTAGATTATCCTTGATATAGATTTTTCCAGAAGTACTAATGGATATAGGATCCTTTAGAGAAACTGAGTTTTCGAAATTGTTGCGATCTAGTAGTACAGGTTCATATCTAGAAAAGATAGGGTCATCATCGCTATTTTCGCAATCTGTCAGAAAAGGACAGCAACTCTGTAAACACATTAGGAACAAACCTAATACTAGTAATTTTGTTTTCTTCATCTTTTGACTGTTTGACTAAAAGATGAAATTATACAGAGATGGTTGCGTTAGGGATAGGATTATATATTTATTGACCTTAAGTTAAGTATTTATATACTGACCTCTAAAAGAAGTTATAACTTCTTTATTAATTCTCTTGGATTTCTAATGCCTAACCTTATGTTTTCTGAAATGATTAAAGCTTTATCAATTCGAGTTTGAGAATTTTTAAACCCTAATACATAATAAATTAGGCTTCTTTTTTTACCTGCTGTAAAGGATTCGAAAATCTCCGAAGCTTCTGGATCACTTTGTAATACGGCTTCCAGTTCTTCGGGCATCTCTACACCATATTTAGAAGTGTCTTCAAACAATTGAACCTGAAAATAGTCACTTGGAAAAACTCCTAATTGTTTTTGATATTTCTTACTGAACATTACTGAGAATAGCTCTTTTCTTTTTTGTAAAGCTGCGTGAAATTGAACAGACTTATCCTGATATTGTACTTGAACAAGGACTCTCTTATGGTTTTGATTTATAAAAGATTCAGCAATTTCGGAAGGAATCAATATACTATGTATAGATTGTAAGGAAGTTTCAAAAACAGGACTTTTCATTTATTCATTTTGCTAGTTGTTTGGGCCCCGGAAAAGAGCCTTTGACAATAATCTCAATTAGAATTAAATCAATAATAATACTTATTTCATAAACTCAAAAATATAGAAATTTTTTAAGCCAAAATATTTCCTACTTAGAATAAGTTGTTTAATCATTTCGTCTATTGATTAGTCAAAACGTACAGAAATGACTTCTGGAGTGCTTTTTTTTTGAAAAAATTAAGAAAAAATTCTACAGGTATCCCGTAACTGTAAAAAGGGATAGTTATTATTCTGATTTTCAGAACTTGAGAATAATTAGATGAAAATATTTTCTAAACTCTAGTGTTTATGTAGGTTAACTAACAATTGGTAGTTTGATGTTTTTCATTTGTCTTTAGTGTTGAAATATATTCACTGAAAATGTAAAATGATTGAACTTTGTTTAATGATATTGGATTTATGTAATAGATACTTCGGATTTTGTTAATTTTAGTTAACACAAATTCAAAATTTATACATATGAAAAAAATGTACTCGTTTGTCTTATTTACATTGTTAATAGGACAGACAATGTTTGCACAAAACATCATGGATGGTATTGTTAAAAACCACCTCAACGAAACAACAGCTAAATCGGCTCTGACAAAAGAAGATATATCAGAGTGGAAAGTAACAAATGTAGTTCCTTCATTAAATCCTAAGATACAACACGTGTATGTTCAACAGTATTTTCAAGGAATTCCAATACAGTATGCGACTTATAAACTTACTGTAAATAATAAAGAGACAGTAACTTGGGAGATTGATCAATTCGTAAAAGATATAAAATCTAAAGTTACTTCTGCAAAAGCATCTCTCTCACCGGAGAGTGCAATTATGAATGTAGCTAGAGCTCATAATTTACAATCTCCACAATTAGTTAGAGCTAAAAGCAAATCTGATGGAACATTAGTATATGAGAATTCTGGAATTACGTTAGAGCCTATAGAGGCTAAACAAGTATATATAAAGCAAGATGACAAGTTGGTATTAACTTGGCATGTAAGCTTGTACCAAAAAGATGGTCAACATTGGTGGAATGTTAATATAGATGCAACTACAGGTAAACCTTTACTTACAGAAGATTGGGTAATTAGCTGTAATTTTGGTACTCCAGATCATGAGAATCACAATCACGGAGAGTCTATATTATTTGATAAAGATATTCCTACAGTTCCCACTAAGGCAGAAGCAACGGCTACACTTGCTCCCGATTCTTATAATGTTTACGCAATGCCAATAGAAAGTCCAAGTCATGGGAGTCGCTCGATAGTAACTGATCCAGCGAACACTACAGCTTCTCCATTTGGATGGCACGATACCAATGGTAGTCCGGGAGCTGAGTTTACAATTACTAGAGGTAATAACGTTTGGGCCCAGGAGGATAGAAACGGAAATAATGGTACAGGTTTTTCTCCTAATGGAGGAGCAAGCCTTGATTTTAATTTCCCGATCGACCTTAGTCAAGGACCAACTACTTATGATGATGCAGCTATAACAAATCTGTTCTATTGGAATAATATTATGCACGATGTATTCTATCAATATGGTTTTGATGAAGCAAGTGGAAACTTCCAAGAAAATAACTATGGAAATGGTGGTGCAGGAAGTGATTCTGTAAATGCAGATGCACAAGATGGAAGTGGAAGTAATAATGCAAACTTCTCGACTCCAGGTGATGGAGGAAACCCTAGAATGCAGATGTTCCTTTGGACGAGTCCAAATCCTGACAGAGACGGAGATTTAGATAATGGAATTATTGCTCACGAATATGGTCATGGTATTTCTATTAGATTAGTAGGAGGGCCTTCTTCTAATAATTTAGGTGGTTCTGAACAAATGGGTGAAGGATGGTCTGATTGGTTTGGATTAATGCTTACTATGAAAGCTGGTGATACTGGTACAGACGCAAGAGGAATCGGTACATATGCATTGAACCAGCCAACTAGCGGAAATGGAATTCGTCCTACGCCATATTCTATAGATAGATCTGTAAATAATACGGACTATGCAGATATAGGAGGATTAGCAAGACCACACGGAGTTGGATATGCATTCGCTACTATTTTATGGGATATGACTTGGGGATTAATTGATGCCGAAGGATTTGATCCGGACTTCTACAATGGAACAGGTGGAAACAATATCGCCATGGCTTTAGTAATAGAAGGATTGAAAAATACAGCAAACAACCCAGGATTCGTATCTGGTAGAGATGGTATCTTACAAGCAGATCAAGACTTATATGGTGGTCAGTATAACTGTATTATTTGGAAAGCGTTTGCTGAACGAGGTGTAGGTCAAGATGCTAATGAAAATAATAATGGAGGTACCAATGGACAAACAGATCAAACTGTATCTTTTGTAAACCCTTGTGATGGTGGTGGACCTGGTCCTGGTGGAGATGAGTGTACTGGTGACATAGCTTCATTCCCATATAGCGAAAGCTTTGAAGGAAATATCGGTGATTGGTCTCAAGCTTCTGGAGATGATTTAGATTGGACTGTAGACTCTAATGGGACTCCTTCTAACGGAACAGGGCCTAGTGGTGCTGTTGATGGTACTTCGTACATTTATGTAGAAGCTTCTGGAAACGGAAATGGATTCCCTAACAAAAGAGCGATTTTAAACTCACCTTGTTTAGATTTCAGTGGATTAACCTCTCCAACATTAAGTTTCCAATACCATATGGTAGGTAGTGCAATAGGTACTTTTGATGTGGAAGCAAGAACAGATAATACAGGAGATTGGACAAGCGTATTTAGCAGATCTGGAGCACAAGGAACTGACTGGAATACTGCTAGTATTGATCTTTCTGCATATGCAGGAAATGCAAGTGTACAATTACGTCTTAATACAGTTACAGGAACTAGCTGGCAAGGTGACGTTACAATCGATGCTTTAAGTATCACTAATGGTACGACTGATCCAGGACCTACTTGTGAGTCAATTAATTTCAATAACTCTAGTATAACTCCGTTTGCTAATCAAGATGCAGCAGGTAATTTCTCAGTTGTAAATGGTGGAGCTGGATTATCATTGTCTAACAATACTTGGAAATATATTCCACTTAGTTATACTGTAACATCAAATACAGTTATAGAATTTGATTTCAGTAGTACGGCTCAAGGAGAAATTCATGGAGTTGCTTTTGAAAATGATAACACATTAACTTCTACAAGGGTTTTCAAAGTTCACGGTACTCAGAATTATGGAGTAACGAACTTCGATAACTATTCTAGTGGAACAACAACATATGTAATTCCAGTAGGTAATTTCTATACAGGCAGTATGGATCGATTAGTATTTATCAATGATAACGATGCCGGATCTGGAAATACGTCAATTTTCTCTAATGTTAAGATTTACGAAGGATCTTGTGATGGATCAGCTGCCGTAGTAGCGGATTTCGGACCTACAACGCCTATCCTAGGTAATGAGGATGAAGAAGGTATCTCTAGTTTCACAATTGCACCAAACCCATTAAAAAGTGGTGGTTTATTGCAAATTTCGATGAAAGACTCTAAGAATTCTGATACTATTTATTCTATTATGAATATGGTAGGACAGATTGTTGGACAAGGAACCATAAGTGGAAGTAAAACTATCAATGTAGGTAATCTTGAAGTTGGTATGTATTTACTAAAAGTTCAAGGAGAGACGAAACGATTTATAATCAAATAAATAAGATTATATACAAAGTTTTTTATCAAGGAGGTTATCTGTTAAGGATAACCTCCTTTATTTTATGATTATTAAGTTTTTACAGAAGAAGCTATTATATAAAAAACAAGTTTATTTCGAAGGTGATACTTTTCTATTCAAAATGTATTTTCATTCCTTCATGAGAATCTATAAAGCCTAATTCTTTATAAAATTTAATTGCTTCGGGTCTTCTTTTATCAGTGGTTAATTGAAGTAAATGAGCATTTCGTTCTTTCGCCCGATTAATTGCCCAGGTGAACATTGTTTTTCCGATTCCAAGTCCTCTTTTATCTTTTCTAACTCTTACGGCTTCAATTTGAGCTCTTATTTTACCTTGATATGTTAGATATTGTATAAATGTTAGTTGCAATGTTCCTATGATTTCAAAACTTTCATTTTCTACAACTATCAATTCTTGGCTTTTATCCGAATCAATATTCTCAAAAGCTTTTAGATATTCCTTAGGTAAAGGAATTTGGAAGTTCTCTCTTGTTTTTCCAAGTTCATCGTCAGCAATCATTTGTACAATTGATATTAGATCTTTTTTTATTGCTTTTCTAAACTTCATATAATATTTTTTTCATCATTAATAGGTAGTTGTCTATACATTACTCGTTAAGAAAATTATCTAATTCGGTAGCCTTCTTTATTTTATTGGTACTATATTTTTTAAGTAAAAGAATAACTAATAAAGGAGTTAATCCATGTGGAATTCGATATAAAACTTCATACAAATTCTGATGAATAGATTGTAAAGCAAAATCCCAATAGAAATTAGCAACTATTCTTGCCATAGCCGTTAATAATCCCCATACCACAGCATACCATAATGCATATACCTGAACTTTCGGAATAAAAATCAGAATAGCAAGTATAAAGTCTAAAATACCAGCTATATATAAAAAAAATATAGCAGTTGTTTCAGAAAATCCAAAGATTTGTATGGTCATATCTATGAATTTTCCCGGAACAGGATAAAACCCAAAAGCATATAATCCGTGAGAGAAGAAAGTGAAGGCTATTAGAACCTTAAAAATGAAAGCTAAACTTTTATAATGTAACTCTTTAGAATAACTATACAACAATACAAAGGGCAATCCGAATTGAATGCTGTGTTCAAAAAATTGAGCAGTATGATAAAATTTTTCTTTTGTAAGTAATATAGTTAATATTACTAAACTGCAACCTCCTAAAAATATTGGAATTCGAAACCATCTAACTGTAGTTTTTTTTATAGCCAAGGCAGAAATAGCCGCAATAAGATATAAGAATCCATTGATTTTAATACCATTTTGTATCATTTGATCTGTACGATCACTCGTGGCATATTCTTGCCACGAAGTATTAAAAACTCCTTCAATTATAGGTTTCAATAAAGATTCATCCCAAAAGAAAGATCTATATGGAGCATCCCAAAAGAGATGCTGCCAAGCTCTACCAATGAAAATTAAAAATACTGATATTTTAAAAATAAGTTGAGTTTGATCTTTTGCCATAAATACAAAGTAAAAAGGAATATTGTTAACTGATTACAAATTCAATATTATTTTATCTATAACATATGTTGATAAACATTAATTCTTAATTAAGAATGAGTTAGGAGTTAATTTTTATTCATTTAATGAACTAGTTTTATCAATTATAAACTAACTTTATAAAACCAACTTAATTATATTTTCATGAAAAGAATACTTACCCTTCTTGTAATTCTTATAGGGTTGCAAGTCACAGCCTCTAATGACAAGTATCGACTAACCTTACGAGGAAATCCAGCAACTTCCATAGTAATAGGATGGAATCAAATATCTGGGAGTAATCCCACTGTTTATTACGGAACAACTGATTATGGAACTAATTACAGTAGTTACCCTAATTCTAAGTCCACAGACAGAACGGTTTCCTATAAAAGTATGAATAACACCTTTGCCAGGCTAACTGGATTACAACCTAATACGGCTTATTATTTTGTAGTAAGAGATAGTCAAGGTACCAGTGAACGGTTCTGGTTTAAAACGGCACCTGCTGATAAAAGTAGGCTATCTTTTATAGCAGGAGGTGATTCCAGAAATAATAGAACACCAAGACAGAATGCTAATCGCTTGGTGGCTAAATTAAAACCGCATGCAGTTTTATTTGGTGGAGATATGACCGATAGTGATTCCAGTAGTCAATGGCAAACTTGGTTTAACGATTGGCAGTTAACCATAGCTTCAGATGGTAGAATGTTTCCAATTATCGCAGCACGTGGAAATCATGAAGATAGTAATAATAGTATATATAATCTTTTTGATGTACCATCATCCAGTATATATTATGCTATCACTTTTGGAGACAATCTGGTAAGAACCTATACATTAAACACAGAGATTTCTGTTTCAGGTAATCAAACTACCTGGTTACAAAATGATTTGAATTCAAATGCCAACGTGGTATGGAAAATGGCGCAATACCATAAACCTATGCGTCCACACGTATCCTATAAATCCGAGGGGAATAGCCAATATAGTAACTGGGCTCAATTATTTTATAATAAAGAAGTAAAGCTGGTAATCGAATGCGATGCACATACCGTAAAAACCACCTGGCCGGTAAGACCTTCTACAGGATCAGGAAGTGATGAAGGTTTTGTAAGAGATGATCAAAACGGAACTATATATGCCGGAGAAGGATGTTGGGGAGCACCTTTAAGATCTAATGATGATAATAAAAACTGGACGCGAAACTCTGCAAGGTTTAATCAATTTAAATGGATTTTTATTGACGAGGATAAAATCGAAACAAGAACCATTAAAGTAGATAATGTTTCACAGGTAAGTTCGGTCTCTAATAACAATGTATTTCAGATTCCTTCTAACCTAGATATATGGAACCCTTCTAATGGAAGTGTGGTAACTATCAATAAAGGAACAATTGTTGATCCAGATCCAGATAACGGTAGTATTGAAGTGTCAATTACGAGTGGCAATGATGATGTAGAAGAACGGCAGAATGGTGATGTATATACTAATAGTAGTGATCTGGAACTGGTATATGATGGTCATAGCGATGCAGGAAACCAAACTATAGGATTACGATTTAGATCTTTAGCTTTGCCAAAAGATGTAACAATTACCAGTGCGTATTTACAATTTACAGCAGATGAAAGTAATAGTGCCAATGCAGAATTAGAGATAGCTTTACATAATAGTAGCAATTCTCCTGCCTTTACAACAGCATCGAATAATGTATCAAATAGATCCGTGTTTTCTAATAAAGTAAGTTGGAATCCTTCTTCCTGGTCTAGCGGACAAAATGGCTCAGCACAACGCTCACCTGATCTAAAAGATATAGTTCAGCAGTTAGTTAATAAAAGTTCGTGGGAGTCGGGTAATAATGCTAGTTTTATCATACGAGGGAAAGGAGTAAGCTTAACTAATACATCTGCAAAAAGAGTAGCGGATTCTTACGAAGGAGGTGCAGGCAAAGCGGCAAGGCTTATTATTAATTATACTACAGATGATACTACTCCTGTTGATATTTGTGCAGGGGTTGCTCCTTGGCAAAGTGGTATCAGTTATGCTACAGGAGATAAAGTAACGTATCTAGGTTACTTATACGAACGTACATCATCAGGGTGGTCAAACTTGGGAGCTTGTGGAACATTACGTAGTAATACAGATGTATCCAAAATACAATCACCACCGTTAAAAGAGTTACACAACGGTTTGTTTTTTGTTATATCCCCTAATCCTTTTACGGATCAGATTAGTATCACAACCTCTTTATTCAAAGCTAATAAAAAATATACTGTTAGTGTCTATACGCTTACAGGAAAAGTAGTTCATAAAGAAGATGTTTCTTCTAAATTGAAGAATATGACTATTACGGTTACTCCGAAGATTAGTCAAACCGGAATTTATCTGCTTTCTATTAAAGACGAAAATGGAAAGACCATACAAACCAAAAGATTGGTAAAACAATAAGAAATTGCTTAATTATTTTGGATAAAGAGTTTCAAAAGCGTTTGCAAGATATAAATTAACGGTTTTTACTTTTATATAGTAAAGAATTTCTTTTGAAGAGAATTGTTATATAACATTTTGATAATCATTAGATAAACAATTTTCCAATATTAATTCGGAAATTTAAGTTCTAACTCTTAAAACCATAGTTATTATGAAACTAATGAAGAAAATCATACTATTATTCATACTCTGTTTCTCATTTTCTTGCGAAACGGAAATTGATAGTATAGAAGATAAGACATCAACAATTCAAGAGAAAAGTCAAGTAAGGTTCGATGTTGTGATCAAGTTAGTAGATGAATGGACCGGTCAGGAAATTCCGGCAAGTACATTACCGGGATATGGAGCTACAAATCTACAAACTGGAGCGATTTATTTTGATTCTCGATATGAAGTCGGACTTTTCGAAAGTCTTCCGGTGGGAACATATAGATTTGATGCACGTGATGGTTACTTTGATGGGGCATCTTCTGTCATTGTTGATGTAAGTTCAGAAAATGAAACTCCGGAAGGTTGGATCGAAGTGACTTTACGATATTGGTCAGAATAATAAGACCAGAAGATTTTATATACTTTTCATAATGATAAAAGGGAAGCGTGAGTCCTGTATAGCTTCCCTTTTTGACATGTATTAATATAATGATGGTAAAATATTCAGTTTTTCGGTTGTCTTACTTCTTTGAATACAACTTTTGTGCAAGTTCAATATTTACAGAATGATCAATCCGTAGGAAATAATTCAGTTGCCATTTTTGAGTTCGCTCTGCTTGTTTGTTTTTAGCAGTGTCCCAAGGTGGATATACTCTAAAAGCCCTTTTTCCTTCTTTTTTATTTGTAGTAATAATTCCTTTTTCAATCAACTTGGATTTTGGGAAAACAAATTGCCCAAAATGATCATCGTATTTCACATTCACTATAAAATAATCGATCAAATCTGTTTCTTCAAAGGGTTCAATGGGACCGTTTTTTTTGCGTTTCCAAAAGGTTACAAACTGACCATTTTTTTTTGGTGTTATTTTAGCATTTCTGCAAACAATTTTAAGATCATTTAAATGAAAATTACAGGCTTTATATTCTTTACTTTCGGGCTCTAGACTAATTTTTTTAATCGTTAGAGCACATGGATCAAATACTGATTGTTTTATATCTACAAGTTCTTTAGGAAGATCGTTCAAATGATTTGTGTTAGGAGAATAATATAGCTATAAACTGGCTTTAAATCAATGTAGTAATCACTTGCGTTTCACTATGCAATGTTTTATGAACAGGGCATTTATCTGCAATCTGGAGGATTCTTGTGATTTGTTTTTCATCTAGATCTCCTTCCAGCTTAATTTCTCTTTCGAAAGTATCTATTTTGGCAGTTGGATCTTCACAATTTTCGCAATCTTCCATATGCTTTTTATCATAACTGGTATGTACTTCTACATTTTGTAAATCCCAACCTTTTCTGGCTACATACATTTTAATAGTCATCGCAGTACAAGCTGATAATCCTGCAGATACGAGTTCATACGGAGAAGGTCCGAAATCATGACCGCCCACGTTTTCAGGCTCATCTGCAACCATATAGTGATTTCCTACTTTCATTTGAGTGGTATATCCCTCATCATTTCCTAAACTGGCAACTACATGATGTTGGCTTTTTAGATTAGGTTCTTCGGGAACATCAACATATCTAGATGACCAACCAGCAATTACTTTACCAGCATAGATAGAATCTTCTTTTCTCATTAATAAATGATCTGCTCCATTCAAGGTTACAAAACTTTTAGGATGTTTTGCGGCGTGGTAAATTTCTTCAGCGTTTTTAATACCTACGGTAGTATCCTGTGGAGAATGCATTACTAATATGGCTTTGTTTAAGTTTTTTGCTACTGTCGGTAATGATTTAGTTTCTAGATCATCCAGGAATTGTTTCTTAATGGTGAAATCTCTTCCACTGAGGTTCACTACCGCCTTACCATTTGCTTCAATTTCTTCTAAACCGCTTCGTAATAAATGTTGTACGTGAGTAGGATCAGAAGGAGCACCTATTGTAGCTACAGCTTTTATAGAGTCAATTTCTGCTGCAGCAAATATAGCCGCGGCACCGCCAAGAGAATGTCCAATCAATAGAGAAGGAGCTTGATATTCCTGTGCTAGGAAATCTGCAGCAGCGACCAAATCTTCTACATTTCCTGAGAAATTAGTATCTGCAAAATCACCTTCACTTTCTCCTAAACCCGTAAAATCAAATCGTAATACACCAAACCCTTGAGAAGTGAGTGCACGACTAATATTACGAACTGCCCCCAAGTTTTTATTACACGTAAAACAATGTGCAAAAAGCGCAAAGTTATGTGGATGTTGATCTGCAGGTAATTCTAAGCGTCCGGAAAGTGTTTGACCCTCTGCATTGGTAAAGGTAATTTTAGAAAGACTCATGTGATTGTTGTTTTTCTTAAATGTCGTTTTTTTTGAGCTTTTCTAACTTTTTTATAAGGTTAAAAATGTGTTAAAGAAAAAAATGAAGCATCATCTTACCATCATACTTCATTTGATATGGGGACATTCTTTGCTCAAGTTATAAGCATCACAAACAAATTACAATCTCTCCAATCACAGATGGTATTCCGATATAGGTAGCAAACCCCATATCATAATATCCACCGATAAATTCTATGATATACCCAATACACCCAATCATTAAAAAGATATCAAAAAACCTAGGTAAATTTTTGGATTTATATACAAGATACCCAAAAGGAAATAACCACAGCCCCTAGAATATCTATGCAATCAAAATTCCACTATTATATGAATCCAGCGATAGCATCACTTGAGCCTGGAGCTGTTCAGGGCTAAAAACCTTTAGATATTCTGCTCCACTTATTAAGGTTAGAACATCAAGTTTATGGTTAATATTATACAGAGAAACAGGGATACTGATCAAAGCAAAAGCTACCATCAAAACCGCTTGAGTTTTATCTACATGAGCTAATAATTTGTAAAGGATTGAGGGTAATACTAAAAATGCACTGTAGCATATCAATCCACCCGTGATACTCCATCAGAATAGTATAGCATCATCTATAATATTTTATACTGTGGTTGAAGGATCATCATAAACAATTAATTCCGAAGGAAGGTATAGCAAACTAAACATGCCACTCCACTAATAATGAGAATCAAATATACTCCTGCTAATCTGGCTGTTTTCTTATTGGAAGTCATGATCTGTTTTTATGCAATCGGCGAATGACCCAGACATTTGTTACGGTACTATTAGTAACTTTATATTTTAACTAAAGTTTTTTTAGGAATAGGATTATAAAAAGAAGAATGCAGTTTCTATAACACATAATTATTAAAGAGATTATCTAATTCTTTTTGGGGATCATTACAGATTCCAGAATGTGTTTTAGAACTTTGGATGATTGTACTTCTGCAAGCCGTTAACCATCGGAATCGATCAGATAGCTCTAGTTTGCCAATTGCTCCACCAGCTGGTTCACCCTTACAGATGAGTTCCCAGGATTTTAGGTATTCTTGTATAGATTCTATATTGAATTCACTAGAAAAAGCTTTCAATTTATTTTGGTCAATCAGGTATTTAACTTTCAGGAATTTCTTTCGCTTAGAAAATACAATTACTCCCACATTAAAAAACTCTTCACGCTCCACTTTGGGAACAAATCGGATAATGGCAAATTCAAATGTACATCTATTTGGCATCTTCAGCTTCTTTAACCAGTTCATTAATTTTAGAAAGTCTGGAGTTAATAAACTCTATATATGCAGCTCTCATTTCATCAGGTGTGAGTGATTCTGATTCATGAGTCAACCAATCCTGAGGTACTTTTGATACAATTTCGTTGATTTTTTGCGGGGTCATAAGTTTTTTGATCTCTATAGCGGCTTTTGTCAGATGATTAGCACGTTCTAATAATACGTGATCTTTAATAGCAGGAAACGTTCTACTTAGATGATTTTCCCATTGTTCCCAATTATGGTGAAAGTAAAAACTGGCTCCATGATCGATAAGCCATAACTCATTTTTCCAGTTAAGTAGGTTTGTATTTTTTGCAGTTCGGTCGATATTACTAATAATACTATCTAGTAACACAACTTTAGAGGCAGTAATAGAATCTGCTATAGAAACCAGTGGATCATACATAATTGCACCGGATAAAAAATGTAATCCTAAATTAAGACCCACACTAAATTTAAGCAAGTCTTGGATTTCTTCATCAGGTTCTGTTTTACTAAAAGAATCATCCAGATTCATAAGAACCAATTCAGGAACATTTAACCCTATAGCTCTTGCCAATTCACCACCTATAAATTCTGAGATCAGTACTTTTTTACCTTGACCAGCTCCTCTAAATTTCAGCACATACAGAAACTCATCATCTGCCTTAACAATAGCAGGTAAAGAACCGCCTTCGCGCAAAGGTTGTATATATTGCACCACATCTACGGCTCTAATATTAATTGTGTTCATAGCGCCTAATATAGTAAAAAGTTGAGGCTATTAATGCTGCTTTTAGATAGATTTTCGACTATAAATTGTATTAATTATAGAAAGACTAAATCAAATAATATATGAAGTTATATAAGATCTATAAAAAATTATAATTTATGGATTTGTTATTTCACTATCCAAAATTGTCTTTACGACCCAATCATTAAGATCATATCGATTGTAAAATTTAAAGATTCTGTATCGCTAAGATTATTGATTTTATGATAATTGTATAAATGATTTAAACTCTGCCAATATTTTCTTTGTATTAAAATAGGAAAGTAACTTAATTGGTTTTTTATAATGATTTCGGGTTCTGGTCTCTATATTTATTAAAGTACAGTGCGCAAGAACGCAGAAATAATAATATTTTACTCCTTTTTAATAGATTCTAAATACCAGGTGTAGGATCGTTTTTTTTGCCAGTTTCCATCTATAGAGATATCATAAGAGATGACTGTGAATTTATTACCGTTTAACTTAGAACGATGTCCGTGAATACTTTTGATACCTTCTGGAGAAACAAAATCCTGTATCATTTCAGTTTTATCACCCTTGGTTATGATCATTGGTCCTTTTCCAATAGTGCCATCGACACCATATTGTATTACCATAGCTTGGTTTTTCTCAAAATCCCAATACTGTCTGAACTCCCAGAAAGTTCCTTGTTTTTTTCCTTTAATTAGTCCATATAATGTACCTCTCATACTTTGTTTTCCGATACCCCATTTCCATTCCATACCATATTGATCAAAAGGTTCTTTCTCGCTTTTATATTCTGAATTATCAGTAATCCATATACCTATAGATTGTTTCATGTTTTTAGTAAACCAATCGGGTGTTTTTTGTTGACTATATATGATAGTGGTTAAAATCAAAAAGGGAATACTGGTGATGATTTTTTTCATAATATTAATGGTATTTACTGTTTTTAATTATTTAAATGAGTTACCAAAGCTTCTCCTTTTTTAAAAGGGAAATATCCACAAGAGGTGAATAGAGGGTTCACATTTCGGCAAGCTCTTGCCAATTATCAAGCAAATATTCAGTGTCTTTTTCTGCTTGATCCATGCCCATAGAAAGAAAGTATCCACTTAAAAAAGGGCTATTAAATTCATATGAGAAGTCTAGTAATAAGCGAGTTTGGTAAGGACTTATCGCTTCTACTTTCCAGGATCCTGCTAATGACTTCAGCGGAAAAGGATAATCTTCTCTCTCTGTATTCACTACAAACTGAAATTCTTCTCCTGGTTTCCAGAGTGTACAGGTTTCTTCCCAACTGCTACCATCAGGTGCGCTACATATACGTTTCATGCCCAGTCCGCTTCCTTCTACAATTTCTACGTGACTAATATTTGGTGCAGTTACCTTATGGTAGTTTCCTACATCTGATATCACCGTCCAGACTTTATCTTTTGGTGCTTCAATAATTCGTTCTGCAGTATAATGTTGTTCTCCTTTTGCCTTAGGATATTGGACAAATCCGTAGACCAATAAAAGCACAATATCCAATACTAAGAATAGTGCTAATCCTTTTAAAATTTTGCGTATCATATCTATTTGTTTTGATGTAAATGTACCTAAGAAAAACGCTAAAACCCCTGTAAATAGGGTGCCCTTAATTAATTGAAACACCTTTGTTTTATATTCTTTGTCATAGAGTTTTCCATGTAATTAAGTAGTACTATTTTTATCGTATGAATAGTATAGAATCTTTTGCATTTGTGATAACTTTTTTATTGGGAGGTGTTATTCTGATAGGATGTTTTATTATGTTGATTATCCTAAAAAGTACTTTGTTAAAACTATCTAGATTCTTTTTAGCACTAACTCTTTTTGGTTTAGTTCAGCATTTAGTGACCTATTTATTGTTTACAACACAATTGATCAAACAATGGCCACATGCTTTTGGAGTGGGATATCCTTTTTTACTCTTGGTAGGTCCTTCTTTTTATTTATTTATAAGAAGTTATGGTGAAGCTGAGTTTAAGTTACAATGGTTAGATGTACTTCATATACTACCGTTTGTTGGGATGGTAAGTATGTTTATTCCCAGATATTTTGGTAGTACCGAAGCTAAATTAGAGTTGATTAATTACTATTATGAAGTGCTACCAAACGGAATAGTTTCTTTTTCGGTATGGTTTCAGAATAGTCTGCATCTTTTATTATTACTAGTGTATGCGGTAGTATCCTTTTTGTATGTATACAGAAAGGATAAAAAGAATAGTATTTTATTGAAACGATTCAGCATATTATTGGCAACCTTGGCGATCTTAGAATTGCTAATACAAACAGGTTTTTTGTTATCAGGAGCTCCAGCGATTACTGCAGAAATAGTCTTATCCAGCTTGATGTCAATTACTGTATTATTATTAGGGTATTGGATTGTAGACATCAAACAAGTATTACCAATATTAGAAGGAGGGAAGTATAAAACCTCACCACTTTCTGAAACAAGATCTAACGAAATTCAGAAGCAGATAGAAATGTATTTTGCAGAACAAGAATCCTATTTAAATCCGAATCTAAAAATTGGAGACTTAGCAAAGGATCTCGGTATACCTTCCCATCACATTTCGCAGGTACTAAGCGAACAAATGAATTTGAATTTTTATGAATTAATCAATAGCCATCGGATTACTAAAGCTAAAGAAATGCTACGATCAGGAGCATTGAATAAACTATCTGTGCAAGCAATAGGAGAAGAATGTGGATTCAGTAGTAAAACTAGTTTTTACAGAGCTTTTAAGAAAATGACACGTATGACGCCTACAGAGTTTTTGAAGTATGAAGGATAAAACAACCCTTCGGATTTTGATGAAATCGAAATGTAATAATAAATCAGGAGCTTTATGGAAATAGTAGAATAACATCACGGTTGTTCTACTATTTATTTTTTCATGATTCAGAAGATATTCTAATTAGTTAATCTTTTGTTTTAATTGTAGATTAAAATTTAGGATTGACTAGTTTTTTTTCGTCTTTTAATTCGTCTGATTGAAAATCCATCAAAGTCAAATTTGAAGTCAGAATTTTCAAGTCCTGAATGAATAATATTATCTTTCAGTTCTTTTTTAATTAAAGTAATAGAATTCAATTGCCTAGTATTACTCCGTTTTGATTGGTTCAAATTTTTTCTCAGTTCGTTTTTGCCAATATATCAACAATGGAATCCCAATGACAGAGGGTAAAGCAAATGCCAAATAGGGATTCATTACATCGTATCCTGTAACTATTGTAGAAACAAAGGCTGTCAATGTTGCGATATAACCGCCCATCATATTTCCGATATGAGTAAGATACCAGTGATATGGCTTCTCTGGTTTTTTTACAAATTGATATAGATTGGTATAAGATATCAAAAGACCTCCAATACCAAATCCTATAGACAATAAGGCACCACCTGAGTTGAATCCTCTAGAAATACCATAATACAAGCCTAGACCAATGAATGCTATATTCGCTATTGCATTTAAAATACCCGCAAACCAATCAAACCATTTCGCTGTTTGATCTTTGTGTAATTTCTTTAATTTTAAAATTCTTACACCACAAAACACACTGTAGTAGCTTAAGAAAGCAATCAGAAACAAGAATTTGTTAAAGCGAACTCCAGCAACTATAATCCCAGTGATAAAAACGCCGGTCATTGCATAGAAGTATACTTTACCGGATTTCTTATGCAATTTCTTTCCTTTTGTACTAACTATTGCAAAAAGACCAGATATGAGGGCAATTGTACCTACTAGAATGTGAGCGTATAAAATATTGTTAAAAATCATCTCCATTATTTAGAATTTTGATAAGGCAAAGCTCTAATAAGAAAATTAAAAAAGCTCCCCAATTTGTCGCTTAGTGATTAATGGGACATATTTGTGATGTATGGGAAGTGTTACTACTGTAAATTATTTAAAAAGCTTGAAACTATACTTACTTTAGCTCTGGAAACAGGAATAGTTTCTTTAATTCCTTTCAAGTGAAGTATAAGGTTTCTAGCATTTCCTTCTATTTTAATAATATAATTACCATTCACAATAAAACTGTTGTGAGATCTAAAGAAAATAGTAGAGGGTAACATCGTTTCAATATTCTTTAACCTATTACGGATTAGTTTTTTTTGAATTTGAAGAGAATCCCAAAAAAAGATCTCGACATAATTACCATCAGATTTAACATATACCAAATCTTTAGGACTTAGTTGAAGTTCAATTTCGCCCTTCTCTGATTTTATTAATACAGTCTGTTCTGAAGTTGCCTCATTTTTAGTGTTAGTAAAAAGTTTAGCATTTCTGGATTTTAAAGATTTAGTAAGGGCAGTTGCTTTTTGGAGCTGTATTCTTTGATGTTTATACTGTTCAAATAAAATTGAAATAAGAATTGGAAAAATACTTAGGGCTATTGTAATGGATGCTGTTTTTAAAATTAATGAAAAAAAAGAGGTATTGGGTTTAAGAACAAACAAGGTAAGGGAAATTGCTAGAATTAGAATGATAACAACAAATAGTACCAGCAAAAATTCTTTTCCTATTGTCCATTTATGTTCTGACATGACTTTAGGTAAGAGTTTTTTTAATGTTTTTACAGAAATTACTATTACCAAAGCCACTATTACTGAAACAATCAAGCCACTTATAACCCTATAAGGTGTCCCAAACTCTTGAAAATGAAATGGAGCAAAAACAACTATTATTAAAAACGTAATAACACTTGGAATCAAAATGCTATAGGCGTTGAAGATAAATGGATGAGGTTTTTTAAAAAATATAAACATCTATTGGTGATCTAAAAACTAGCTTTTATTTGTTTTAAAATAGGAAAGCAAAGCCAAAGATATTAGAAAGGTATTAAAAAGGAGCATTTTCGTTTATTTTTGATAAAAGCCACTTAATATCATCTTCCTTGATCTCCTTTATATCCGAAAACTTGATGCGTTTAGCATGTTTACCTTTGCCGCTAAATGTAAGTCTTTCATGATTTATTTCTTCTATATGATGAACGTACAGCATACAAGATTCGTTACTTCCTTCCTGAATTCCGCATAATACATTGTTTTTACCATTTCTGGTATAAAGAGCAAGTTTTACTTTTGCCCCTCCTAGAATATTCTCTTCTATATTATCCATATAGAGTTCAATAATTTCTTTCAGTTTAATGCCCATTTCTTTGGCTTTCGAACTTTTAAACATTTGATTGAAGTCTTCCATTTTAATTATTTAATTATGGTTAGTGTACTTATACTCTAAATATATGAATCAGAGCAATGCAAGTGAGCTTGAACCAATCGATGTATCTCTGTATTTTTATTCAAAGTATTCATATTCATAACTTATTGTAAAAGTCAATTTATCTTCTTCATAAACATCTGCTTTTTCCAATAATCCATTCTTTTTGTAAAAATGCTTGTATAGAAAATGATTATCCAAACTCATACATGGGTCCATGAAATAGGTGTATTTCTCTTTTATAGCTCCGTTTTTATAGTATGCTATTTTTGTTATTAGTTCAGAAATATCTTCACGATTACTAGATTTTATAAAATTGATACTCTTGATTCGAGAAATATTCTTTTCTCTTTTTTCTATTAATCTATGTAATGAATCATAATTGTAAATGATTGTGTTTGTTACAACATCATCTTTGTAATGAGTTTCTTTAGACAGATTATTGTTGTTGTCATATTCGTATTCTTTACGATAGATTTTTAGTTTTTCATATTCCGTTGGTTTAGTGGTTTCGATGATATCAGTTTTAATGATATCAGTTTTAATGATTTCAGTTTTAATGATTTCAGTTTTTACTTTGTCGAAACTTGTCCAGTCTATTGTTCTTGTATTCCGGGCTACATTTTTCTCATTGTTTTGACTTTCGCTTAATTGCTTTACTAGTTGATTTTTATGGTTGAAAAGATTTTTGTACTTATTCTCTCCGTCTTGAATTAGTTGATTGTTTTTGTCATAGACATAGGGTATTGAATCTATTTGAGTAGTATCTATTTTGTCTACCCATAAAGTGAAAATTTTATTATTTTTCTTGTCATAAATATTTCTATAAATAGTTCCTAGTCTTCCCATATTCCATTCTATGGAGTTTCCCTGTCTATCGTATTTTTCCCAAATAACAGTACAGCTAGAATTTGAGCCTGAAAAACAGTGTTTTTCAAAAGATGATTCTACTTTATTTTCGACAATCACATCTTTATCATTTCCGATTTGTGCAGGAACAGATTGGATTAATCCTAGTAATATTATTAATGAAATTTTTATTCTCATTTGTTTTAATGTATACAACGTCAAATATATAAATAGGGGCAAGACAAGTAAGCTTCAACCAATTGATGTATCGCTATATTTTTATTTCTTGATTAATTTATGAAAATTTAGTACCACTACAAAAAGTAAATGACCTTTGGATCTAGCACTAAACTTTGCTCTGATTTTATATATGACTTTATCGGTTTATGTTATTCAATTCTAAGAAGTTTTAGGGTGTAATCAAAGCTATTATCTTCATCGGAGGTTTCATTGGTTTTTAAATATAGTATTCTATAAGTTTCAAAAAGGCCATTGATATTGTAGAGGTTTAAATAAGTGACATTATTTAGTTCTTTGATTTTAATGTTTATAGAATCCTTATTTTTTGAAATTAATTTTGTTGGCGGTTCATTACAGTAGTCGGCTTTTTCTAATACAAAATTGTCGCTAGAGTAAAAACTCCAATTTATTATATTACAATAGTCTCTTTTAAAAATTCTAGCACTATTTAAAACAATTGTATCCTTTTTTGAATAGTCATTATTCGTGTTATCAAAGAACCATTCATTTGTTGCTTCTGATACAAAATCTCGTGATTTAGTAAGAGTTTCTTTGAATATAGATAGAATTTCTTTCTTTGTAGTTTGGTTTTGGGCATTTAAAACTCCAAATATATTTAGAAATAGTATCAGTGCAATTATTCTCATATTCTATTTTTCAGATAACAACAATATCTAATCACTAATATAATAAGTAATGTGTTTCGAACAAAGTGATCATACAACTAGCTAGCTACTTTAAAGAAAACAATACTATTTGAATAGCCTAATTCACTAACTCAAATATAAAATTTTCTTTCTGATGGTAATAGCAGATTGTTGTCAATACTAGTTATAGTTGTTTCTTAGTTACAACCTTTATAGGATGGAGATACTTTTATTATAAATCATTAAGTACAATTAATTAGCGTAACTTGGTCATCACAATTATTTATTCATTCGTATTGATAATGTTATTCACTGATTCTTAGTGAACAAAAAGGCTCATTTTTAGTATCCTTTTTTGATTATTGACACATCTGTGGTCAAATTCATGCCTGATCGCTGGCAAATAATTCTTAATAGCAATTTTATAACATGGCCATACTCATTTCATTAGTGGTGTTTGGTTTCAATTAAAAAGAGAATCATATGATTTTATCAAAGATAGGAGTTATTAGAACTTCAAAAAAAGAGGATGAAAGACGTGTTCCAATTCATCCGGAACATTTAGAAAGACTTCCGGAAAGTATTCGTAGAAAACTTATTTTCGAAAAAGGATATGGCAAACCATTTAATATTGAAGATGAAGAAATTGCCAAACAATCAGGAGGAATAGCCACAAGATCAGAGATATTATCCGATATCGGGTCGGCAATCATTGCTAAACCTGTATTATCAGATCTAGAAGAATTAAAAGCAGGAGGAGTTCTTTGGGGATATCCTCATTGTGCCCAGCAAATGCAGATCACACAAACAGCTATTGATAGAAAGTTAACTTTAATTGCTTTTGAGGATATGTTTGTTTGGAGTCCAAGTGGGAGAATCGGTAGACACACATTCTATAAAAATAATGAAATGGCAGGTTATGCTGCAGTTATACATGCATTACAACTAAAGGGAATAGATGGGCATTATGGAAACCAAAGAAAGGTCATTATTTTTAGTTTTGGAGCGGTTAGTAGAGGAGCTATTTATGCATTAAAAGCACACGGGTTTAGGGATATTACCATCTGTGTTCAAAGACCCGATCACGAAGTGAGAGAGGAAATATTAGATGTAAACTATGTGCGTATCACAAAAGGAGAAGCTAACGAACCCAGGTTAAAAGTTATTGAACATGATGGATCAGAGCGATCTCTTTTGGATTTGATCAGCGAATCAGAAATAATTGTTAATGGTATCTACCAGGATACGGATCATCCTATCAATTTTGTTATTGAAGAAGAAAAATCCAGACTAAAACCAGGAACCTTGATTATAGATGTAAGTTGTGACGAAGGCATGGGTTTTTATTTTGCTAAGCCTACCACTTTTAAAAAACCAATACTATTTATAGATGGTATAGATTATTATGCAGTAGATCATACACCTAGTTATTTCTGGGAAAGTGCTTCCAGAGCTATCTCTGCAGCATTAATAGTACACTTAGAGTCGGTGATCGCCGGTCCGTTAAGTTGGGAGCAAAATGCTACAATCAAAAATGCAATAAATATTGATAAAGGAGTAGTGGTAAAAGAGGCTATTCTTAGGTTTCAGAACCGTGAAACCGACTATCCTCATGTAGTGAGTTAGAAAATATAGTAGGTTCGAGATATTATTGATAATGTTCTTCAGAACTTAACTTTCGTGTTGATGATCTAATCGAAGAGTTCTACAAAAAAGAGCAAAGGAATTAACCAAACTTAAAAAGAATACCTTTTTAAGTTTGGTTAATTATATAGATTTAGTTGATTATAATTCTAATAAATTTGAAAATGATCAAAATAATAAATAGTAAATATTTTCGAAATTCCCTCATTTGTTCATCCAACTCTAATCTATAAAGCTCTGGTAATGGATAAAGTATTGATATTCAATATTATAATAATGCCGCTTGGTTGATTTATTGATTAAAAATCAACAATCAGACATATGTTTTCTAATCCATTATCAACGCTAAAATTATTGTTCATTAGTCCACGCATTCCAAACTTTTTTGTGTCAATAAATACTAAATGTATGCTAGGTTTGACTAAAAATTAAAAGAGTTAGTAAGAAATTTTTAATCTTCCTCGATCTACATAGAAGAATTGCCAATCTCCTCCAGAACCATTATCCCAAGTATCTAACCAAAAATAATTGCTTCCGGAAGCGTTTCCAGATACTTTGTAAACTTCTACGGCTCTTCGATTTCTATACCAATCTAAAGATTGTCTCGATACGCATCTTTCAGGAGCCGAACCATATTGGTTAAGAAAAAAGGCATATCCTACCCCAAAAACTCTGGCTTTTCCGTTTTCGTCAATACAGACAGCAGTCCTCTCATCAATACCAATTCCTTTTCCGCGAATTCCCCAATCTTTATTGATACGAGCTAAAAAGGTGACATGACGTCCTCTTCTATCAGGATTATCATAATGGGTATCAGTGATTACATCTCTTAAGAACGGATTATCGATAAAATTATGTTTTTGTAATGTCAGATAAGAGTCATAAGGATTTCGTAATGCTTCTCGAGAAGTTATGGTCCCATTAGATGCGTCAAAGTAAATCCCGCCTTGAATTGCGCATCCTGCGCTAGTACCTCCAATAAGAACTTTTTTAGTATTTCTTAGATAGTTTAAAGCACTTTCTACTTTAGTGTCTTTCCAATAACTTACATAGTCATATTGATCTCCTCCAGCAATAAAAACCGCTTCGGCATTACGGATGGTTGTTTCTACATCCGTATTGTTTGCCTTGGTTCTGGAGTTAATCAGCAGGGTTTCTACTGAATTTACTGTGCCTAGATCAAAAAGGTATTGATTATAAGCGTCTGTACCGCTAGCACGCAACACTACAATATCACCACCTCCTGATTTATTGATCATCCATACCATTGCTTCATCCACATCCGTGCTTCCTCCCATTAATAAGGTGCCAGCGGAGGTTTGTGGTGTTACATCGGTAGGATCCCCAACGATTCCAATGGAAGCAGAAGAGAGTTTTACTTGCAATGGATCCTTAGTTATACTCGAATTGTCAGGATTATTTGTTATATCTTCTTTTTCGCAGGAAGAGATTGCTAGACAGTATACAATAAAGAAGAGTAAAGAAATCTTTGATAGTTTTTTCATTTTGAATTGTGTTAAATTATTAATAAATCAAGTTTGTTCTAATAAATAACATTCATTTACTCATGTATACAGATTCTGGTCACTTCTTTATCTTTCTTTGTTCAATCTGCTGTTGGCCGCTACATATATTAAATAATGTTTAAAATCATATAGTTATCGTATTATCTGTAATTGTATTTAATCGATTAAAGCACCGTTATCTACATACCAATTCTCCCAAGTGCCGCCAGTACCTGTTGTCCAATCATTTAAATCAAAAGTAGCATTACCATCTTCAGTACCTTTTATATGGTACACGCTAATAGCGTTGCCATCAAGATTCCAGGTAAGAGGAGTATTTGGAGCACAATTCTCTGGTTCCACTGTGATTAATTCTGGATTTACCTGAATAAAGTATGCGTTATCATCATAATCAGGATATTGTCCATACACGCTTGCAATTCCATTATCGTCAATACATATGGCTGTGTTTTCGTCACAAGCGATTCCTTTTATCTGTACACCAGAATCTTTTAAAACTCTTGCCATAAAAGTGACTTGTCGCCCTTTTCTGTCTGGATTATCATAATGGGTATCCGTGATTACATTGGACAGGAATTCATTTTTTATGAAATCATCCGATTCTACAGTTACATCCGTATCATATGGATTGTTTAGTGCCGTTGATGAGGTAACGGTACCATTTTTCGCAGAAAAGTAGTATCCTCCTTGAATCGCCATCCCAGCACTGGTACCTCCAATAACAATATTTCTATTGCTAATAGCATCATTGATAAGCGTTGCTATAGGGGTGTTTCTCCAATAAGAAATATAATCCCATTGATCTCCTCCAGCAAACCAGATAGCTTCTGCATTTTTTATCTTTTGGTGTATATAATCTTCGGTACTCGCTTCTGCATTTTTAACGACAATCGTCTCTACAGAATTCAGGGTAACCCCAAGTTCTGAGAAAAAGTATGAATTATAGCCGTCTCCACCGGTTGCTCTTAATACAAGAACATCACCACCATTTGCTCTCTCCAGAAACCATTTCATAGCTTGATCATTCTCTGTTGATCCACCCATAAGACAAACTCCACCATCGGGGCTGGTAACAAGGTCTGTTGATTTTCCTGTTAAAAAAGAAGTAAATGACTGGCTTACCGGAGGATTATTATCCTCATCAACCTGTATGGGATTTGGATTTTCATCACTAGAGGAACAAGCGTACAAAGCAACAGATAGTAATATGATTAATTTTTTCATTTGATTTTTTTTCTAGTTATTAATAAATACTATTTCTTTTTTATAAATTGATGACAGCTATCACATTACCACTCAAACAAAAACAACGGCGGTAATATCAGTATCATGCCTGTTAAACATAAAATCAACACAATGGGGAACGCCCATTTTAGCCACACATTAAATGGAATTTTTGCAATAGATAATGCACCCATAGTCACTCCGCTCGTGGGTACAATCATGTTAGTCAGACCGTCTCCTATCTGAAAAGTGAGTACGGATACCTGACGACTAATCCCTAAAAGATCACTTAGTGGAGCAATGATGGGCATGGTCAATGCGGCCTGACCTGATCCCGATGGGATAAAGAAATTAAGACTACTTTGGAATAACAACATCAACTCTGCAGAAACAAACTTAGGCGTTCCTTCTGCAAGAACAGCTACAGAATTTAGCAAGGTATCTATGATCTTGCCGTCCTGAGCGATGACCAATAATCCTTTTGCCAAACCAATAACCAAAGCTGCTGTCATCATTTCTTTGGCACCTTCTACAAATGCGCTAATTGTTGTAGAGACTTTCATCCTGTAAATAATGGCCGCAATAATACCTAATGCAATAAACAAACCTGCAATTTCATTAATATACCAACTGTATTTATTAACACCATAGATTAATATAATAATAGCTCCTAATAGTGTCAATAATATTATTCTTCTTCGAGCTGTTAAATCTGGTATTTCGTGATTGTTTTCTTTTTGGATTTGATGTGCCGCAGTTCCGTATAATAAACTCTTTTCAGGATTTTTATCAATACGTTTGGCATACCTGGAAATTGCTATGCAAGCGATAGTTGTTAGAATGAACCAAACCACTAAGCGATATTCCATTCCACTAAAAATAGGAACCTGAGCAATACCTTGAGCAATACCGATCGTAAACGGATTGGTAAATGCACCTGCAAAACCGACTCCTGTCCCTATTATAGGAATCGCGGCACCTACAATGGCATCATACCCAAGTGCTTTTGATAGAGGGATGGTAATAAGGATGAACACTAAAATTTCTTCGCTCATACCAAAGGTTGCCCCCGCAAGTGAAAACAAAGCGGTAATACCGGGGACAATAAAGTTTTTATATTGGGGGTTGTTACGGCTTATTTTTATGATACTAAACAAGCCTGCATTGATAGCTCCTGTCCGGTTCAAGATGGAAAAAGCACCTCCAACAAGAAAAACAAAAGCAATTACAAAAGATGCCGAGGCAAATCCTTTAATTGGTGCAGTTAAAAAAGCTCCTAATCCTTGCGGTTGTGAGTCGATTGATTTGTATGAATTCGCTATAATTACCTCTTTGCCATCTATAATTTCCTTGTCAAATTCCCCTGCGGGAATAAGCCATGTGAGTACTATAAATAGAAGGCTTATGCAAAGTATAATCGTTATAGTATCTGGAAATTTTTTAAATATTTTCATTCTTTTAATACTTAGCGTGTTTATAAACCAAAGGTGGAGCCTGGTAATTTTACACTGAGCTCTAAGTGATCACCTCCTAAGAGACCATTGTGTTTTTCTATTGTATTGTTTGGGTTTTTTAATATAATTACTTGCGAGACTCCAACGACCCGAACTTGTTTACCTTCTACCACAATTGCAGTAGACTCATCGATACCAATCGCTATTTGGTATGGGTTTTCTAGTGCTGTGCTTATTAGTCGATTCATTCGCATTCGTTTAATAAAATGTTGATCTATAATTGTGTTCTTGAGAAAACCCATGCCTTTTGTTATTTCGATGTTATCAGCTTCAATAGTTTTAAAATCTCCTGTGTATTCCGGGTGTTTATGTTCTATGCCTGTTATCATTTTATCGCCCATTATGGCTGCGCCCGCGCTAGTTCCTGCAATGGTTGCACCATTTTGATATGCTTCGTGCACGGCTGTATACAGAGGTGTGTTTATAATACTATTCATAAATCTTGTTTGATCGCCTCCTGGTATATATATCAAGCCTGCTTTTTTTATGATTTCAATCCATGTTGACTGCTCTTCTCCTTTTTTGAAATTAAAACCTTTAACCTGTGTTGCTTTAATACCTAGATCTGTAAATTGTTTTCTGGCATAAAATATAGCTGAATCAGGTTCTTGACTTGCCATAGGGAGAATTACTGCATAGTGTTCTTTATCTAACTTACTTATATGGATAAGTTCTTGTACCAATTCTTTAGGGCGTTTACCTCCTCCGATAATAAATAGCTTTCCTTTTGCGATAACAGGATCTTCTTTTTGATTAGCTGATGTTGTAACAGAAGAACTTTCAGTATTACAAGATGCAGTTAGGATTATCAAAAAAAGTATATATATACTTTTCATAGTTTTCATAGTTTAATGACTTGATTTTTAGAAAACGAGCATAGCCAACAACTATGCTCGTTTTTATCTATCAAAATTTTTCATCTTCTTCCCAAATAAATACTTTTCGTTCATCTGTGCTCTCATTAATAGAACCTCTATACATTCCTTCAGAATTATAAGGCATGGATATATTTCCAAGATGATCTATGGCAATAAGCCCACCTTCGCCGCCTAGTTTTCCTTGATGGTCATGAATTGCTTTTTTAGTAGCTTCTTCTAATGATAAGCCATCATATTCCATAAGATTAGACACTAGAGATGCAACGGTAGCTCTTATAAAATATTCTCCTATACCGGTACAAGAAACCGCACAAGTGTTATTATGAGCATAGGTGCCACATCCTATAATTGCTGTATCTCCTATCCGCCCATCCAACTTATTAGTCATACCACCGGTGGAGGTAGCGGCAGCAAGATTACCTTGTGCGTCCAATGCTACAGCTCCTACGGTACCCATCTTTAAATTAGAATGATCCAGAAAAGTAGCCGTTCCCGATAATTTCTTAGCTAGTATCCATTGATTTTCCCTAAAAACAGTATCAAAATACTTGTTATCTACTAGTTCATGTCCTAGTTCATCTGCCAGTTGATCCGCATGTTCTCCAGATATCATCACGATATCATCTCTCTTAAGTAATGTCTTGGCAAACTCGATTGGATTCTTAATACGGCGGGTATTGGCTAAGGCACCCGCTTTTAGTGTTGCTCCATCCATGATAGAGGCTTCCAAAAGATGCTGACCACTTCTAGAGTATACAGCTCCTTGACCAGCATTAAAATGTTTACTGTCTTCCAGACATACTACTGCAGCACATACCGCATCTACAGCAGATCCTCCGCTAGATAATATTTCTTCTCCTGCAGACAAACTAGCATGAATATCTTCTGTAATTAATTTCTTTTCTGAGTCAGAAAGGTTTTCTTTAGTAATAACACCTGCACCAGCGTGAACGCACAAAGTATATGTGGGTTTCTTTGACATATTTATATATTATTTTTAATCTTAATATTCTGAGTTTGCAGTACTCTTTTCTGTTTTTATTTATTTGGTTTTTTAAAGCTGCCGTATTCATTTAAAAAAATTATGAGCCGGGATTATTAGTAACCTGGATTCTGAACAATACTACCATTAGAAATAGTAATCTCTCTTTGTGGAATCGGATACACGGTTCTAAAAGATGCTATTCCAAGAATGGATTCTGCTTGTCCTAATCGCACGATATCAAACCAACGATGTCCTTCAAAAGCAAGTTCTCTGGAGCGTTCTTCTAATAAAACGTCTACAAAACTATCAAAATCAGGTACATCTATAGCTTCTATGGGTTGCGAAGATAAAGAACGGGTTCGCACTACATTCAGATCTTCTAAGGCATTTGTTAAATCTTCAGGAGTTAATCTTGCACGTGCTTCTGCTCTGATCAAATACATTTCAGAAAGTTTTAAAAGAATTGCATTTCCTTCCAGATCCGTATTGCTGGTTCCATATTTATCCACAAATACAATTCTACCATCATCAAAGTATCTAAAACTTCTAGGATCATTATCGGCATCCATTACATCAAAAAAATCTGAAAAATTAGCAGATACTTCAGGAGGAGAAGCTGATAATAAACTTGTTAAATTATTACCATCGGTTGCTAAAAATTGTAATTCGAAAATCGCTTCTAAAGATTGCTCTTCGTCATAAATATCATTGTAATCTGTATTTAATTCATAATCATTATTGTTGATTACATCCGTTGCGAGTTGTTCAGCCATCATATAATCTCCTTGATATAGATACACTCTTGCCAATAATGCTTCCGCTGTACCTCTGGAAACCAAAAGTTTATTATCATCAAAACCTAATAAATCTATAGCATCATTTAAGTCTGATATGATTTGATCATAAGAAGCGGCTACAGAAGAACGTTCAACAGTTAAAGCGGTCTCAGAATCCAGAAAATAGGTAGATATCGGAACACCAAAATCAGAACTAGTATCGGTAAATTGACCAAACTGCCGTAGCGCATCAAAAGTTCCTAATGCTCTAAAAAACAAAGCGGCACCTTCTGATTCAGGATCCTCTAAGTCTAATTCTACGATTTTATCTAGTATTAGATTACTGGCATTGACCGTGGCATATACGTCTACCCAATTACTTTCTAAGTAGGTGCTTGAAGTAGGAACAATAGCATTGTCTAATTGTGCGTAACTTTCTTGAAACCCTGTAGCGTCTGCAATACCGCCGGTTAACGCTTGTGCCAATATGAACTCACCACCGTAATAAGAACCACTCTGTAGTACGTCATATAATCCTGTTACTGCAGAACGCAACGATATAATATCCGTAATAGCTTCTGTTGTGCGTATTTCATCATCTAGTTCTACTTCAAGTACTTCCTCACAGCTAAATAAAAGTACTATCATCAGAGATAGTAAGGGTATATAATTGATTATTTTTTTCATAATAGATGTATTAAAATGTTGTGTTCAATCCAATTGTAATTGTTCTTGCCTGACCTAAAGTTCCAAAATCTTCTCCTTGAGAAATATTTAGATCCTGTTGATTAGATGTATTGGTAGATACTTCTGGATCGAATCCCAGATAATCAGTAATAGTAAATAAGTTTTGTCCTTGAATATAGAACGAAAGGTTTTTAAGTCCTAAAGATTTAATTGTATCATCAGGCAGTGAATATCCCAGACGTAATGTTTTTAGTCTAATGAAATCGCCATCTTCTAAGAATTGAGTGCTAAATCTTTGTAATTGTCCCGTTTCAGTAGAGGGCCTTGGTACATCCGTAACCTGACCTGGTTCACGCCAATAGTTGTTGTAAACCCTTTCGCTAATGTTACCATAAGGGATTCCACTTCGGGTAAAACCAAAATTCTCATACGCATGACGACTTTGATTAAAAATCTTATTCCCTCCGGAAAATTGGAAATTAGCGGTAAGAGATATTCCTTTATAAGATACGGTGTTTACCCATCCTCCAAAATAATCCGGTAATGCGCTACCTACTACCTGGCGATCATCAAAATCTATATTCCCGTCTTGATTAATATCTTCAAATAAAGCATCTCCATTTTGAGGGTCTACACCTAAGTATTTTATTAAATATAGTGTACTTACGGATTCTCCTTCTTGTAGGATATGATTACGGCCAATGATCTCTCCATTATTCAACAATTTTTTGATTTTATTAGTAATGAAGGAAATATTAGCTCCTGTAGTCCATTTAAAATTTTTACCATCGATTACATTGGCGTTTATACTAAATTCTAATCCTTTGTTTTCGATTTCTCCTATATTCTGAAATACAGAACTAAATCCTGTCAGTCCAGATACATCCGCGCTTAGTAATAAATCTTCTGTTTGTTTTTCGAAATAATCGGCAGTCAGGCTTATGCGCTCTTTTAAAAGTCCAAAATCAAGCCCTAGATTTACTTGTTTTGTTCGTTCCCAACCAAGATCAGGATTTTCTAATCGATTTGGTGAGATTCCTGGAATGCCATCATAATCTGCATTTAATGTATAGGTCCCAATCCAGTTGGAGGAGATTTCTTGATTTCCAGTAATTCCATAACTAGCTCTTAACTTGAAATTGGATATAGTTTCTACATCAAAAAAGGCTTCTTTATTTATTCTCCATGCTATAGAGCCAGATGGGAAATAACCGTACTGATTGTTTTCTCCAAAGCGTGATGATCCATCAGCTCTTAAGGTAAAAGATAAAATATACCTATTGTCGTACCCATAATTAGCTCTACCAAAAAAGGATTGTAAGCCAAACTGATTTTTTCCTGTAGAACTTCCTGTGATGGTTCCTGCGGCAGAAATACTGGTGGTATTATTAGTAGCAAATCCTACACCTGATTGCTCTGAAAACTGAGCATCTGTTCCCTGCATCGTCCAACCTCCGGTTAAACCAATGTTATGGGTTTCTCCTAATAGTTTATTATAATTCAGGGTGTTTTCTAGTTGCCAGGTCGTTTCTTCAAAAGTAGCAAATGCTGCTTCTCCTTCGGGAGCATTGTTAGACCCAACAGGAACAAAAGATTCTTCTACAAAATTAGAATACTCTACAGAAAAGGAAGACCGAAATTTTAAGTCTTTAATAATCTTATGTTCAAAAAATATAGAAGATTGTAAACGAGTACTTACAGATTCATTTTTATATTCTTCTGCTATATATACAGGATTTTCTAATGGCCACCAGGTATTAAAATCAAAGGGATTGGTATAGTCTCCATTAGCATCGCGAATCGGAGCCGTAGGATCCCAACCTTGGGCATTAATAATAACCCCATACTCGTCATTTTCATTAATGGTTCGCTGATGATTACCTCTACTTACAAAAATTGTGGATCCTATTTTGGTTCTATCGCTCGCGTTATGGTCGAGGTTTAGTCTACCACTTAAACGTTTAAATCCTTGTCCTAGCTGTATCCCTTCTTGATCATAGTAATTACCACTAATGTAGAACCTAGTTTTTTGGTTACCACCACGTGCACTTATATCTAAGTTTTGGGTAATCCCTGTTCTAAGAATTTCATCATAAATATTAGTGTTTACACCATTAGAAGTATCGATTCCTCCAAAAAAATCCGATCCTAACCCATCAAATTCTGCCGCTGTATTAAAAAACTCTTTGAATCTAACACTATCCACTAAATCAGGAGTATCGGTAATTTCAGAAAAACCAGCATAGTATCCAATGTCAAATGTTGTCTTTCCTGTTGCTCCTCGTTTCGTAGTGATCAAAATAACACCATTGGCTCCTCTTGAACCATAAATAGATGCAGAAGCAGCATCTTTTAAAATGGTGATAGATTCTATATCATTAGGGTTAATATCTGCAAAAGGATTCGCCGGTTGAATATTATTGTTTAACGCAGAATTGTTCCTAGAAACAAGTGGTACGCCATCAATAATAAATAAAGGCTGACTACTTGCTGATATAGAAGAAATACCACGAATATTAATATTAACTGCAGATCCTGGAGTGGCAGAGGAGGAGGATATATTTACTCCAGGTGTTTGTCCCTGAAGTGCATTTTCGAAACTTGAAGAAGGTATTTTAGAGATGTCCTCTGTTTTAATGGTTTGTATACTGGTACTAATATTCCTTTTAGCCTGTGTACCATATCCTACAATTACAATTTCATCTAGTGCTTCACCAGTTTTTAAAATGATTGTATAGTTTGTCTGATCACTTAAGGCTAAAGTAAATGTTTCGTAGCCTATATAAGAAACCTTAATATTATTGGTGCCTTCTGGGATTTCTAATGAAAATAGGCCATCAAAATCTGCAACTGCACCAATATTGGTGTTTGGAACTATAATACTAGCTCCGATTAATGGTTGTTTATCTTCAGTTAAAACCGTTCCGGTAATAACTCTTTGAGCAAAAATAGTAGAGCTCAAAGTACAAAGCATAAATAAAATAACTAACTGACTAGTTAACTTCATATCTAAATGTTTTTGTTAATAAAAAAAGAATTTAAGCTGAAAAGCTTACCCAGATAGCGAACAGAAAGATGCTACTGGTTAAAAAAGATATAGGAAGTGTCTAGCAATCAAAAATTGGTTGAAGCCCTCTTAATGTAAGAGATTTTGTGTAAAAATTGATTCGAAACTGATGTAATAATTTCATCTTAAGATATGATATAATATGAATCAGTAAATGTGGTTAAACGTATGAAAGCTACGTAAATGATCAAATAAACTCGAAAGAGCAAGTGTAAAGAAGGTGAAAAAGAATTCTAGCAATCAAAAATAGGTTGTAAGCCCAATAGTGTTAAGGACTTACAGAAGTATGTAGATTTTTTTTGATTTGATATCAAACTATAGAATATTAAATTAATGTTAATAAAAGTAAAAAAATAAATTAGAAAACAAAATTATTTTTGTTTTTTAATTTTTGATTGCCTGAAAATTAAACTTGTTTAACGCGAGTTCGACATAAGAAAATTTACGTCGGTCTGATCCAGAAGAAATGGATTGTGCTTCGGCAAGCTCATCATAGCAAGAATATAGAAGACCTGTCCACCCGTCGTATGGCAGACAGGCAAGTGGTTTTTTAAATAACAGCCTGATTTAAATATAAAATTTCCTTTCTATATGGTAATAGGGGATTGTTGTAAATACTAATTATAGATTTCCGAGTTGTAGCCTAGTCACAAACTTCTTAGTGCCTTTAAAATCAAGACTATAATTGGGTTTACATAATTATTCTAATGTATAAGTATACCATAATGATACTATATGCTAACGGAAATCCATATCTAAAATGTTTCAGTAAAGAAATTCTCTCTTCATTTTCTTCTAGTCTATTTATTCTATGATTTATAATAATGGCTAGTATTCCCAGAAAAATAAAAATATATCCTACAATAATTACATATTCAATAAACGTATTGTAGGGTAGCTTAGGAAGTATGGATGCAGAATAGAAATTGAAGGCAACAACAGTTAGCATTAGTGTAAAACCAACACCTATCTGAGAACTAAACTCCTTTATCCAAAAAATTGAAAACGACGCCAGAATGATAATAAGAAGCGGAAACAGCACTTGCCATTGGTAATATCCAGATAACCTTTTTGCATTTATTTCAAAAACTATTCTGGAATAAGAATTCTTTTCTGAGTTGATATGTGGATCCATATACCTATATTTTTTTGTGGTGATATTAGTATCACTACTTATAAATACCCAATCTTCACCAAGATAGTCATCCGCATTTTCTTCCAGAAACAATTTTGGATTTGTAAAAACAATATGTCGACTACTATAAGAGAAAGGTTCTATTTTTACAAAATATTGTTGCGAATCAAACGGAAACTTAACATAGTCCATATCCGAGCTAAATGTGCCAAAAAACCGCTGCTCGTATTCAATACGTCCATTATCATAGATTTCGATGCTTATGTTAGGGGTTTCTTCACTGCCTTGTACATTGATAAGTTCGAATGCAGGAACCCATAATTCATTTTGCATAAGCTCCCTTGCTCTTGCATTTTCATAGATGATGGATTGTGTCATAGAGTCTTTAGGCTTAAAAGGAGCATCCTCGTCCATCCAGGAATACAGTAAATATCCATCTATCTGATAGGTTTCATTTACAGAGTTTATATTGTATATTTTATTAATACGCAAGGTTACAGAAACTTCTAAAGCATTCATATCAGCAGAAGATTCTAGACCTTTTTGGACACCAGAAAAAGAGTATAATAGCGGAACGATTAATAGAAGAAAATATAATGGATTGAGTGTTCTTCTCATGTTATGAATTTTGTGTAGTATGGATTTCAATTTAATTGTTTGCTGAACCTATAAAAAGTTTTTGTTATGTACTAAATTGCTCTGATTTTATTTATAATATTTGGTATTGTTCTTTTTTTCAATAGGGTTCTCCGTTACATCCTTAACGGATTTTTCCTGATAATCAATTAAGTCGCCATCCAAACCTTCTCCAGCAGAAATAAAAAACAGCTCAATGAAGATTCCCCAGTATTTCCCCCATAATGTTTTTGGTTTCCATTCAACTCTCGTCACTTTTTGGGTTTCCAATTCCTTCTCAATGTCAAATATTTCATCCCAGTTTTTAATATGTAAACGACCGAATGTTTTAAATCTCAGTCCTTTCCTTTTTTTTAATTCAATCTCGGTTTTGTGTTTGTCAAATTTTCGTTTCCTAATGGAATATTTAAGATTGGAATAATTGACTTTGTTTTTACCTCGGTTTTTATAAATTATAGTAATCAAATTTTCGTCGAATTTCAATTCAGTTATAATAGAGTTCTCTTTTCTGAAATATATAAAGTCAAAGATCAGATTAACTATTAATGGAAATGAGAAAAGAAATTTTGAAATGGGATGCCAATTAGAATACTTGTTAATATAAAATAAAATGGCGAATCCGAGGATCATATAGATTATCCATTTTAGTTGATCAGTTTTGGTGTCAGTTGCTTTAAATTTCGTCATTTTTTAAAATATTAATTATTTAAGAATCGCTTTTTTGACACGTTCTAGAATTGGTTCATAATCTTCAAAATGTGAACAACCACCCTCACTCATTACTCTTTTTCCTGCTTGTTTAATCTTTCCTTCTGCCAATTCCCAATCAAAAACATGAAACTCTTTTTTGAACACTTCCTCTAATTTCGAATGTTTATATCCGTCATTTGTTCGTTCAAAATTTTCTTCCGTTTCGATAACCTTTATAGGAATTTCATTACTTAAATAAATAGTTGTTGTTTTTCTACCATATGAAAGCCCAATTTATTCAACGATTTTATGAATGATGTTGTTATTCATCCATACTTTTAAAATTCCACCGCCATCTGTTGTAATTCCTGTCAGTTTGACCCAATCATATTCATTCAATGATAATTCTGCGTTCGAATTTATCGAATTCACTTGATGATCAATTTGTTCGAGTCTATTTTCCTGACCAAACATTACGAATCCAATAGAGAATAATATAATAGCAAATGCTTTTTTCATATAGTAATTAAGAATTATAAAGTTCACAATACAGGTATAGCCCTAAAGTATTTCATATAAGTTGTCTGAAATTTACGAGCTTTTCTGAAAGTATAAATCTTTAAGTACGCAAGTTTTAATTTTTCTGACTCCGGTTTCTATATATTTTTAGAAGGTAATTGATCCTTTGTGTACTAATATCAAGCTCGTTTATAAGTATTTTTTCGTTCCTGTTTCTGTAATCATAGCTTAAATAATATTCGGATCGTCCTCCAGAGGACGAAGGTTCAAAAATGATATCCTCATTTTTTATTTCTGACCATCTTTTGATGCGGGTTCCTTTATAGGCAATGCCTTCTTCAGATAGTATAAGCTGAACACTTCTATCTTTTATAAGTTTGTGGTTGTTTCTTATTCCATAAACGGATATCGCAATGAATCCAATACCTATGAAGTAGCTTAAAGAAAAAAAAGAATAGATCCCAAAACCCAAAAACAGGATAGAAAATTCCATATGGAATAGACTAGTAGGTTTTGAATAGTAGATCTTAGTTTCTTTAGGAGCTTTTTTGTTTTCTACAAATAGACTTTCCAGCATTTTCTTAAAATTTGCTAACTATAATATACAATCACGAATATAATCATATCTATAATGTGTTTCGGATAAGGTTTGTACTAAATACATAGGTTTTTATGCAACTTTCAATACCCTATCTAATACGTTTAAATTTCCAATATATTCAGTTTTATGCTTCCAATTAGTAGCTAGTTCTGCCCAAATTTTTTGTCGATTAATTGCTAATTGAATTAATGGTTTATTTTTTTCGTCAATTTTTCCT
Source organism: uncultured Aquimarina sp. (assembly GCF_947495315.1). Lineage (GTDB taxonomy): Bacteria > Bacteroidota > Bacteroidia > Flavobacteriales > Flavobacteriaceae > Aquimarina. Next base: position 327,938 of record NZ_CANLYD010000001.1, read on the forward strand.
TCATCAACTAATTGACCAAACCCAGTGGCAATAACAGAAATGTCAACTGTATAAATATATTGTTGGTCATCAAAATTATCGTCTTCTAATTGTTTTTTAATTAATATTCTGTCAATTATATTTTCGTTGTATTCTGATAGTTTTTTTTCAGAAACACCTTCGATAGTCCACTTTATACATTCGTAAGTTTCTTTATTCGGATTATCTTTTTTCCAATCTCTAAACTCAGATAAAGCCATATCTCCTTCGTCAGAACCAAATGGAGCTAATTCGTCAATACAAGACCAAAAGAATTCTTCGGGTATTAATTCGATAGCTCTTTCGTGAGCGTTGTCTTTATCAATTCCGTAAGGTTCATCTTCTATTTCTTGAACTGTTTTTTCTATTTTCTTTTTAGAAATTTCGTTTATCTCTTTCTTTTTTCCGAAAAGGTTTTTAAAGAATCCCATAATTTTTCCTGATTTTTCACAACGATATAGAGTCACGAATATAACAATATCTATAATGCGTTTAGAATAGAGTTAGTGCTGAACACACAGGTTTTTTATTTTCTTTTAGTAATAATGATTTCTATTGATTCATTATAATCAAACGTTTTTAACTGAAACTCATATTCATTCCAAAGTAAAGAATCATAATGTATGTCAGGTTTACCTTCAATTCCATGAATAGAAAGTGATTTTTCTTCAGTTAATTTGTTTTTAGAGAGTATTAAATATGCTGTTGCTTTGGTTGGTCCATTAGCATAAGGACGTTTATGGCTAAAATATTTTAAAATTATTGACAAGCCATCTTCAAATTGTATTTCTTCATTAAGATTCAGTTTTATGTTCGTGCCGTATTTGTAATCCATTTCTTTTATACTTTGGTTATTATTTGTGGATTGGCAATTGATTGAAAGGGTTATAAAAAAAAGTGCAAATAAAAAATGACTTTTCTTTATTATTATTGAATATCCGTAATCTGTCATAACCCATTGTCTCCCCGAGCGCAGTCGAGAGGTCATTAAACCTAAAGTGTTAAAAAATAAGGTCTCGACTGCGCTCGACCCGACATTCAAGTTATTATTATGAGACATTACGGACAATCAGTTTATTATTTTTTGAATCTTAAAATCGAAAGTTTTTATGCTCTTTTTGGTTTTGGTATTCATCAGTTTCTTATTTGTATATATGAGTACAGCTTTTTCTGCGGAAAATTCCGCCTCAATAAATTGCAGCAAGTGTCATAGTGTGTGTTGTCGTATTATTTTCAATGCTTGCTAGAATCATTAAACTGCCAAAGCACATTCACAATTTGCCATTTACCATTTAGCTTAGCAATATGCATATAATCAATCCATTCATCTGCTATTAGTTTTATTGAAGCCGTTTTTTCAGAAACATCAAGAATAATCACTTCTTTCTTTGGGTTTTCGGGAAACTTATCTCCATTTTGATTGTAAGTTTCAGCTAATAAAATCATAGCATCTGTAAAAGTTTCTCTCAAGTACTCATTGTTCGCTTTTTTATTTGTCCAAAAAGTTCTTTTAACCATTCTCGGATGAGCTGAACGTTCAAACTGTTCAGGTTTTACATTATGTTGAGATTCAATATAGTCTAATGCCGCTTGTTTAATATCTATCGAGTCTTGTTTAGTTTGTCCCTGAAGAGAAAAAGTAAAAATAAAAAAAACTGATACTATTATGATAATTGATTGTTTCATAATTGATTCTAATTTTTGATGTTATCTTAAATATACTATACAAATTTTTGTAAGTACTTTTATTGCGGTTTTTCTGATTTCCAATACTCTTTTTTAGCTTTTTTCTGTCTATAGTATGCAACAAATATTAAAGAAATAGGAAAGAATAAGATGATCAAGATCCATTTAAAAATATTCAAAATCATATTTATTTTTTTTCTTCAATTTTATTTAATAATTCTTTTGCATCTAACATTCCGTATTCGGATGCTTTTGTCAAAAATTTTCTTGCATTTGTTGTGTCATTCAAATAGTAATATGCTTCTCCGATCCAACTAAGTGCATCTGGTAATTCATGATTATATTTGATCGATTGTTCTAAATCTTTTATGGCAAGTTCGTAGTTTTTTAAATAGGCATAGGAGATTCCTCGCTCAAATTCAATTTCGTATTTTCGGACATAATAGTCTGATTCAGTATCTTTTTTGCTTGAAAAATTGATAACTAAATAAGTACTGTCAGATTTAATTGCACCATTTGTTTTTAGAGCCTTGCTATAAAACTTCACAGAGGTTTTATATTCCTTAAGTCGCTTATAGTTATTTCCGATATTCATCAAGGCAATGGTATTATCAGAATCGTACTTTAAAATCTGTTTGTAATCTTCTATAGCTCCGCCATAATTTTTTAGAATTGATTTATCCGCTCCACGATTCAATAATGCAGGCTTAAAATCCGGTTTTTTTTCAATTGCTTTATCTAGGTAAGGTATGGCTTCAGCATATTTTCCTTTTTCTTCTAGTTCATATGCTAAGTCAAAATATTGTTCAGCTGTTTTTAAATCACAAGAATAAAACAAAAGAGTAATAATAAATATATAAATTAATTTTCTTTTCATTACTTACAATAATACTATACAATGATATATAGTTACGAATATAACCATATCCCTAAAGTGTTCTGTATAACTAAAAGGATTTTACATAAGGTAGATTGTTGTTAGTAGTGTTTTTATGCTTATTAACAATCTAATTCAGAGTTCTTTTTGTGTTTAATTCCATCCTTGTAATAATGAAAATACCAATCTACAATTCGGTTATGAATTCTTTTGTAAACATTATTATTATTATTATGTTGGTTTTTAATATCCAAAGCATTTAGATCCTTATTTATTTGTTTGATCATTTTATTATCAAATAGATCTTTATCATTTAATTTTTCTTTCAAAAATCCGACAAAAATCCTGTGGCACTTTTCATCAAAGTTAATATTTCCATAAGCTTTATTTCGCAATTTTTCGAGTACTCTCAATAATTCTCCTTGAACAAATTCGGCCTGACCAGACTCAGGAACAAAATTTTTTTGGATATAATTTCCGTTTTCTGAATATTCCAGATCCTCCATAATCTGTTTATTATTCAAACAGCTAGAGACGAGTATTGCTAAAATTAGATAGAATTGCTTTTTCATATTACTAGAACAATAATATACAATCACGAATATAACCATATCCGTAAAGTGTTCAGAATAAGTTTCCGTAAAATTTATTAGTCTTCATCGTGCAGTTTCGTGTATAAGCATACCATTTTCATCAACCATTGGATAGGAGATTTGATATCTAAACCTTATTAAACCAATTGCGAAGCTTACAACTTCGTATAGTTGAGAAATCATCTTTCTTAGATAATGTACTACGCACATCATTTTGATATTGGAATATCTTTTACGGTAGAGTGAAGATGACTAATTCTCCATTTGCCGTCTGTTTTCTTCCAAATTTTGGTTACATATTCTAGAGTCTTAGTCTTTTCGTTTTTTGGAAATTCTAATGTTCGAACGACATACCCAGTATCACTTGTCAATGGATAAATCTCTAGTTTATCAATTGTAGGAGTTTTAAAAGGCCTCGGTATTGAATTGCAAAATTTGCCAATCATCATTTTCGAAGGTGCCTTACGACCATTCGCTAGAAAGGTTATATTTTCTTCCATTGCTTCCAAAACTTTATCGCAGTCTCCAGCTTTGAAGGCATTTTGCTCGGCTTTAATCGCCGCTGTCATTTCCAATTTCACTGTATCATAGTCAAAAGACTGGCCATTTACATATTCTGAAGTGATACAGAAGAACAATATAAAAAGAATAGAGGTTAGATAATTTTTCATGATTAAGCTTATTATGTTATACAATGTCTATGATTAGTGTCTTAATAGTGCAAAATGTCAACATATATTTGTGTTTTTCGTTGTTTGTTTGGTTAATAACAGACAGTTTGTTTTAATTATCTACTCACGCAGCGGGTACACATGTTTTTATGCATTTTCAGTATGTTCGATTCTCTATTTTTTTTAATCCGATCCATTCGTGTTCAATGTCTCTCATTAAAAGTGCATTGTCAAACTTCACAGAGCCTTTGGGGAAAATGCTTTCATTCTCAAAGAAACTTGATTGGACTTTTTTTACATCCAGAAGAGATACTTTCCAATCATAAGCCACGAGTTCTAATCCGTCAAAATTCTGTTTATCGGGTGAGTAACCAATTGAACCATTCTCAAAGAAGTCAGAAACGCAATTCAGGTTTTCAAATACGCTGTCTTCATTCCATTTGTTAGTTTCACTTGCTTCGATGGATAAGAAGGTTTCATCATCACTAAGAAAAGAAACTTTATAGTTACCTTTTGATTCATCAACAGAAAACTTAGCATGATGATGAATCCCAGGAAAGATAGTACCTCCTGCTATTGCATTTAATTTTGAGGAGGTGTCTCTTCTCGGAATATAAACTCCTTCTTTTAAGTTACCATCTTCTGTCCATTCTACAGCAATTCTGTGCGCTCCGTTTTCAGATGATATTCCGATTTGTTTTGGCAACCCTTTTGGACGTACTTCTTTTAATCTGATCAAACAAATACCTGCAATCCCTTTTCCATTAACCAGTTTTGGTTTAAACGGAGCGGGTAAATAATTATTCAGAACATCCTTATCAACCTGATAATTGATAAGAATTCTTCGGTCAATAATTCCTTTAATTTTAGGTATTTTCATTTTTTGATAATATGGACAGTATCTATTTTTATTAGTTAATTGCTAGAAAAGATAGATATATAGTTACGAATATAGCCATATCCGTAAAGTGTTCAGAATAAGTTACCCTAAAACTTGCGAGTCTTCATCGTGCAGTTATGCATAAACAGGGTTAAACCAACTTCGAAATTAAAGACTTTTGCATAGTGGGATAAAGCAAAATGTCGTACAACATTTTTACTACTAAAACTGATATCCGATGCGTAAGTGTAAATTTATAGCGGCTTCTCCTTTGTCTTCCCCAAACCCGGAGTTTTTAGAAAAGTAATGAATATAACCAACGCCAATTCCGGTTTCATAGTTAAAATGCTTTCCTATATTCCGTCTGACTCCCCAAGTAGGAATTATAGATAGGTTAGATACTATTCTTGCACTGTCATCATCCCCAAATTTGATAAGTAGATCATCCAAACGTAAGGTAGTTTTAAGAGCAAAGAAATTACCGCTATTGCCATCTATTCGTTTTGATGTATTGTTACGCCTATTAAGGTTATAATACCAACGTGGTTCCACTGAAGTAGTAGTTACCAACAAGAAACCGGCATCAGGATAAAAATCATCATTCTCATAAGCGTCCAAACCTAATTCGGTCCGCAACGAAACTTGGTTTGAGAGTTTAAATTCATTGTAAATCCATAATCCGGCAAATCCTGTTTGAATACCGAAAATTGATTTTTCTACACTTGATTCTTGTTTTTTATCAGTTTCATTTTGTGATGTTGCGCTTAATGTAATCACACAAAAAAATAAGGTCAATACGATTTTTTTCATCATTGTTTCTTTTTATAAAGTTGACCACAAATCAATGAATTTATAAGGATTTAGATTGACCAATAGAAGCATTGGTATGTTATAATATGTTAAAAAAGATAGCGCTACCTTTCCAGCATACTTTTTTTATACTCAGAAGGAGAAAGTCCAGTTTCTTTTTTGAAAATTCTATTAAAACTGGTTCTTGATTTAAAACCACATTCGCAGGCAATTCCAAAGAGGTTGTAATTTTTGTATGTATCTAAGTGTATTTTTTCTTTTACAGCTTGCACACGATATTTGTTTATTAAATCATAGAATGTAGTATTCATATATTGATTTAACATGGTAGAAAGTATTTTATCCGTTGTCGAAATTTTTTGTGCTAATTTTCCTAATGTTAAATCCTGATCTAAAAAGGTTTGATCGGTATCCAAAAGAAGCTCAAGTTTGTTCCTTAAGGTTTTGAATTCTTCTTTTTTTAAAGGTGAGATTATTTTGTTTTTTGTCTTACTAATTTCAGATTCTATCTCACTATTTAATAAAAAAGAGGGTAATAACACTTTAGATTGATTTACACCATAATACCCTAAATAAATAACTAAAACAATCATGGCTAATACAGAAAGATAGTCGGCATTCCAAGTGAAATCACCATAAAATGATTCATATACCTTAATCCCTAGATCAATACTAATAATACCAATAGCCGACATAAGCATAATCCTAATCCAATTAAAATCATGGTGTGTTAGATTCGAATATTTATATTTTGTTAGCTTTCTATATTTTGATAATAATCCTAATGAAAGAAATAGGTATAGTATGAAATATGGATTATCAATTCTTATAATAGTGCGAATCCAATCAGTATGTGTATATGCCAGTTCATTTATCCCGAAGGTATTGAATAGTATTGTTGGAATTGTAATACTAATGGCAAATAGGAAAGTAGGTATAAAATGGACTAATGTATTCTTTACTAAATAATCTTCCTCTAAAAATAAAGATTTTACATATAGAAATAATAAAGGACCTAAAGTCATGGTAGTGATGTCATTAGGCAAGAATAAAAGCCCTGTCAACCAAACAATATCGTGCAATAATGCGTAAAAATAGAAGGCAACAGAAAAGAGAAGAAAAAAAAGTACAATTAATATTTTCTGGGGTAGTTCTTTGTTTTTTATTCTTAGTAGTTGGACTATAATTATAGAAATGGTGAAGATGCCTCCCACTAAAAAGAAATCTAAAATTAAATCCATAATGTAATATTTACCCTTTTAAATATTAGAAAACTCATTTTGATTATTTAGCTCCTGTAGATATGTTTTCATAGTATACAAGTCTCGATTTTCTATTTTTTTTCTGATTCAATCTAATATATCTTCATCGATAAAATTACATTCGTTATCAATTAACTTCTTTAAATAGGTCTCAAAACTGTCAGCAATTACTTTAAATTCATCAGGGTCGTGCAAGAATCTTACAATTTGCCCTTTCTTTCCATTAGTTGATGGGCTAAAATCTATAAATAATTGCGAAGTACCGCCATTATTCATACAATCAGAAAAATGAAGCCATTTGATTTTATCTACTTCATTGGTGATTTTATCATCTATCGGCACCTCTTCATATTTTCTTTCAATATAATCCGAATAGTATTTAATGGCTAGATTCTGATTTTCAATCATCTGTTTGGAAGATAATAGATAATATGGATATTCATAAACGTCAGAACCTAGAAAATAAAAAATGACTTTCTCTCCGGCATACTCTCTCCAATATGTTCCATCCACATATTCCATCATACTTACTAATTCATCAGGAATATCTTTATATACTTGTTTAAGTTTTTTTATATCCTCTTTACTCGCACCATCTTTAATTTTTTCGAAATGTTCCCACGATTCTTTCGAATTGTTATCAAAATATGCTTGCTTAAGACCTATAATATATTTTTCTACTGTAGTATTCATTTTTTTAAATTACTATTTTTGATTATAAACGTCGGTAGGAAGATGTCGTTCATTATCGCAAAAGGCAATTTGTCCTCTTGTGAATTGTAAGCGCCTCCGGTAAAAACGGCAACCATGTCTATCTCGGGGATTACCATAATATATTGTCCACCATTTCCAGTTGCTGTTTTAGAAACGACTGCTTTTTTGTTTATGTTAAATGGGATATTCCACCAAAAATAACCATAGTCGATTTCAGTAATTTTTATTTTTGGTGTGGTAGCTTCTTTGACCCATTTCTCGGACACCACTTGTTTTCCTTCCCATGTTCCTTGATTGAGAATCAACTGTCCGATTTTGGCCATATCACGTGAGATCATATACAATCTTTTTCCAGATGCTATGATCTCTTTGTCTGAAGTATGTCCCCAATTCACGTTTGTAATTCCCAATAGATTAAATAAGTAATTTTCAGCGAATTTATCAATAGTCATTCCTGAAGCTTGACTTATTATTTCTGCTATCAAAATTGCACCCATTGAACAGTAATTCGATACTGTTCCAGGGTCATTGATCATTGGCAGGTCGAGTGTGTATTGAAGCCAATCTTTTTTTCTGTAGACTTTATCCTCTTGTCCTTTTGATTTTTTGTCCCAATCGTTACAGTCCAGTCCACTAGACATGGTTAAAAGATGTTTGATCGTAATCTTTTCTTTTCTTGCATCAAGATTTTTATTTGGTATTGGGGTTTTAAGGTATTTTGATATTGGATCATTAACATTCTCAATAAATCCTTTATCAATAGCTATTCCCATTAAAATTGCTCTTATGCTTTTAGTTGTAGAACGAAGGTCGTGTGGTTTCTCTGCAGAGTATTCATTAAAGTACTCCTCAATAATGAGTTGGTTATTTTTTACCAATAGAATGCTATGGACTTTATTTTTTCTATTTTTCATTTGGCTAAATAACTTATAAATCAGTACTGTGTCAATATGCTGTGATTTCAGGTTATTTATTTCCCATCCGTCCCCAAGTTCTTTTGGTGGATGATATTCATAAGTATTTTGTCCATAACAGAAAGTACTTACGAATAGCGCTAAAATTATTAAGTTTACTATGTACTTCATAATAATGGGTTACAATCAGATATGGTTACGAATATAGCCATATCAGTAATGTATCCAGAACAAAATTATCACAAAACTTGCTAGCTGTTTATCATTCATTTTAGTGATTCACTATAGGTACAAAAGTAACTCTGGTATCTTTGAGATTGAAAAATTTGTTCTTACAGTTGAAACTATTACAACAATAATCAAACTTTTCATCGCGGGAAAATATCGCTACATCGAAATAATAGCGTTGTTAACGTTTGTGAACGTTATTTTTGATATTTTCATCTCCGGAATACCAAATTATCAAGCCTATGGCCTTTCAGGCAAAACTATTTATTAATGGGGAAGAGCGAAATGTACTAGATAGTACGTTTTTGTACCAACAACTGATCGATAGCAATGGTCGCCCTAAAACGAGTATACAAGGTGGCAAAATCAGTTTACTTATAGAATCCACTAAGAACGATGAATTGTTCTACGACTGGATGTTTTCTACACATACAATGTACAATGGATATGTTCGTTTTTATAAACGAGATGGCTATAGTAAGTTGTTTGATTTTGAGTTTGCCAATTGTCACTGTATCCACTTACAGGAGCGATTTAATGCAGAAGGTAACAGTCCGCTAAAAATGGAGTTGGTACTTTCTCCAGGGATACAGCGAGTACGAGATGTACTCTTAGAAAAAAACTGGAATCCCAGCAATCCTTTTGATAATACGACTCCGGTTACGGAAAGGGAGGAAAACAACTCTAAGATTTTAGATGCTTATTTTGAAAATAAGGGAGGAGAGAAAATCACTAAGATACGAAAAGGACAAGATGTATTTTTAGTACTTAAGTCGGAAAACATGAATGGAAAACAAGTTGATATCGATTTAGGTATGGATCAAGGAAGCTTTGAGCATAATGGGGAGTTATTGGAAAATAATGTATTAGAAGCTCATAGTATTACTTCGGATTTGATGAAAATAGAATTAAAATCAACAAAGCAAAACAATTAGAATGGGAACCATTATTGTAAAACAATCTGACGATACAAGTAATTCTTATTCAGGTAGTGGAGTTGAATGGGATGAATTTATACCTTTTGTGGATTTAAGTAATCCAAAAGATTATAATACAGCAAATCATGAACTTCCATTAGAGAAGGATAAAGATAATAAATATGTGTATGTTGATTTATTGAGTCAGACTAAGGATAGTAAAAAGAATAAAACGATTACTACTCTGTCAACGGAATTAAAAAAACCAGTACTTCCGTTTTCTGTTGAAAAAGCAGGTCCTGATTCCTATTTTGAAGATGACGATGGATATATAGCTGTAGAATTATCATTAGAAAAAGATAAATATGTGAAGATAGAAGGAGCTACAGCACAAATAAAACTCAAAGGTGATACAGAATATGGGGATAGGGTATTAACAAAGTTTGGGGATATTGTAGAAGTGGAAATTAATATCACTGCAGAGAAAAGCATTGATTTTTATCTTCGGTTTTTAGCTAATGATGATGAAGATACGTTTAAAGGTGAATATGAAAATTTGTTTTGCGGATGTATGAAAATGGAAACTATTGTAGTCAAATCTAAAATATATTTTTATAGTAGTACTGATGGTGAGTTTTTAGGAGAAATTGATTCTGAATTTGAAAATAATCGTACTATTATTATTGCCAATGATAAATATAAATCGTTTGAAAAGAAAAAGTTTATTAGTCAAAATTTTGAAGATGAAAGATTTAAAGAAGATAAATTCAAGTTTGATTGGAGTTTAAAAAATCGAGGAGGGCTACCTAGTTTTGGAGAAATAATTCATAATTATCCAACAAATAAAAACGGTAATAAAGCTGCACCAAGTTCTGACTCTTATGCACATAATCAATGCGCTATTAGACTTTCCTACGGTTTGATTAATTCTAATTTTAGCATTGCTGCATACCCACAAGTTAATAAAACTAGTGAAGGGTATGCAAGATCTTCTAAAGGACTTGCTGATTGGCTACATAATAACGTTTTTGTACCTAAAAAATTTAAAAATCCTTCAGAATTTAAGCCAGATAAATCAAATGGGATTATTTTTTTGTGGGATAAAAGTGAAGGAGGTATAAGTCATATAGATGTATTGTATCATGGTCAGACTGGGTCTGGATATTATGGTGCAGATGAAATTTGGTTTTGGGAATTAAAATAAATAAGATGAAAAGTTGTATCACATATTTATTGATTGTTTTTTTTATTATTTCTTGTAATAATGAAAAAGAAAAAAATAAAGACGGAGCCATTACATCATCTTCAGATAAAAAAATAACTGAAGATGCTGTCAAATTATCAAAAGATAGCATTGTAAACTACATAACAGATCAGGATATTAATTATAAGCCTAAAACTGTCGATGGACATACATGGATTCCAGTTCAATTTTTAAAGTCCATTTATGAAAAAGGAGTGAATAACATAAATAGGAATCAGACGAATTATCCTTTTGAATCTGTATTTATTGAAGATTGGAATGATAAAAAAATATATACTGAAAGCGCAGGTTTAGACTATAGAAAAATTAGAGTCAAGGTTATTAATGATAGTACGTACTATTTAACTGACTGGAACAAGCATCACTATAAAAAAAATGATTCTATTTTTATAGTTAAGCGCAATAACGAAATAGGTTTTGTTGCACAAAATGATAGTATACCTTATACATCGGGTATAGGAATTTTTCCCTTTAAAAATTCTTCATTGATCGAGAATATTCATAGAATCTCTTTGTATAATAAAACATTTAGTTTGCTTAATAATGATCAGTTAATTTTAGATGGGAAGATATCATTTGATCTATCCACTAATACAATAAATAATTCGATAAAATTTAAGCAATATTCACTTACAAGTTATTTTTTAAATGAAAATTATCTTATCAAATTAGACACGACTAAATACTTCTTTAATTGGAAAGGAAACAATATGCATTTAAAGTCTAATCAAGGTGATAGTCTGTTTTTAAAACAGATTAAAGATTAGTTAAATCATCTTATAATTGTCATTTTAAATTTTGATTCAACCCTGCTGAATACGGTACAACGACCAGAAGATTATAAAAATTACAAAGAAAAATATTTATAAAAACATCAAGACGGTTGTTATATCCTGTGATACAACGAAAATTTGTAAATTTAAAGATCTTAGAAATTAAGTTTTATGCGATCTTTGGTTACGTTGTTTTTTATATTTTGCTCATGTATAGCCTTGTCTCAAAATCAATTCACTTTAGATAGACTGGAGAAAGATTTCTCAAAATGTAGTGACTGTAAAGGTAATTACGCATATTTTAATTCTTGTCAGGCGATTAACAAAATTTCGGATATAGAAAATGAACATCTTATAGACTTCAATACAGGAGCGAGTAGGTATTATGGTACCGTCTGGAGGCAACAGGCTGAGGTGACTAAATTAGAAACTGGAATTTCTCTTTATCAATCTTATCTGGAGGAAATACAACCCTATATTAAAAAACCAGATAGTCTGCATTGTACAATTTATGCATACAAAGGACTAAAAGCAGGTTTAAACCAGATGCAGCAAAAACGATTAGAAAAGATTCATAAACAAATCTGGAAATCAAGAGAACACGCTGGATGGAGTATTGGGTATATTTTAGTAAAATATTTTGATTGGAAAGCATATTTAATTATTCATCCCGATGCTAAAGAATATAATCACTGTCTGAAATCTTATAAAAAGAATAAATCATACCCTGTATGGAAACAACCAGATATTCCGTTAGAAGCTCTATATATTATAGGGTCGGATGATGAGGTTGTTAATGATTTATTAGTAGCTAATGAATTTGGATGGGGATTTAGTGAACAAGGGATTCATACTTGGATTACCAGATATAATGAATTAAAAGAGTGTAATTGGTTAGGCGTACCTTCCAAAAAGTATCAAGAATACGATAGCGATAAGCCTCTTTTTATTTCAACGAAATTCGAAGATTATAAAGATTACGATTCCCACGTTATGATTTTTCCTCCTAAATGATTATGTATTATAATAAGAAAATATTTCCTGTGCGAAAATAGAAACTTATAGTGTGATGGGTAATCCGCATAAATAATTAGATATGAGAATAAATCTGTTGTTATTATTTTGTCTTGCAATTAACTCGGCAAGTTGTCAAGAGAAGTATGAAAAAGAAGTAATTTTTTTGGGAGAATATAACGATCAAAATGATCTAAAAGTTTTTAAAGAAGATTCTGTAGTTTTTATTAATAAAGATTCTCTTTCACAAGTGGATCAATTTAAACCAGTAGAGTTAATAAAGCTTATGGAAGCTAATGAATTATACTTTATTGGAGAAGGAGATGAGCCTTTTTGGCAATTTAAAATAAACTCGTCGAAACTTTTGTTTAAAAAGTTTGATTCAGAGAAGGAAGAAAGTTTTTCCTGTAAATTTTATTATGATCAACAATCAGGTTTCAACTTAATGTTTAAATCAAATGATAATAAAGCATTTGGTCTCATAAGAAGAGTGGATCATAAATTAGAATCAGATAACTCTTGTTCTTTAGGACTATCGGATAACTATTTGGTGTATGAAACTTTTATTACAGTAGATGGTAAAATGTATAAAGGATGTGCAAGTATTGATAAGAATTAACTACATATTTGTTTTAAGTATTTCTTTCTTTTTTATTTGTTGTAAAAACAATAATAGAGATAATGAAATTTTGATAGTTTCTGATCCGAAAGATATTCAATCAAAAACTATAGAACACTTTGAGAATGAATATGATTATAGCAAGGTTCCTAAAGATTCTTTAGTATATAAGATTACCAAAAAATGCTTTAAAGATAAATTTGTGATTGGACTTAACTTTTCAAAGAGGGCTATAGTAATCAAAAAGAATAATACTAGTTTTGAAATACCCGCAGTTAAATTAATAGAGGAAGCTTCGGATAAGGAAATGGTATCTGATTTTAATATAATTTGTAATTGTATTCCCGAGGGTTTGTCTATTAATTATGAATTTGACTTATTTCTGTATCAGTATAAATCCATTCAGCATCGTGTTATTTTTGATGATGATAATGTTTATTTGACAAAAGCATTTAATTTTTATAGCAATAGACAACAAGAAACATTATTTGGAAGTGCTTATAAAAGAAAGACGTCTTATTCTTATGATGAATTGGTAGATTTAGAAAGTGATACTACTCAATTAATACAATTTAAAAATTTTCAGGATGAAAATTACGAACAAAATATAGATGCATACTTTAGTGAAATTCAAGAATTATATTCTGATTCTAAATTTGATAAACTGAAATTAATTGCTGATATCACAGTTTTAGAATTAGCATTAAAAAATGTTCAGATTACAGATGCGTTAGCTAAATATAATAATATAGCTTATTATCTAGAACAAGCAAAAGTTTATGAAGAAGCAGTATTCCTTTTAGAAAAGATTGTTCAAAATGCACCTAATAGAACTGTTGCTTATATTAATCTTGGCGATGTCTATTGGGGATTAGATGAAAAAGAAAAAGCCAAAGAGGCTTATAAAATCTATATTGAGCAAATGAAAACTAACAGCAAAGCATCTAAAATACCTAAACGTGTTATAGAAAGATTACAATGAATAGATTAAAAAGATATTTTCTGCTAACATATATAATATCCTTTTTGATAGGATGCAATCAAAACCCTTCTGCTTCCAACAAAAGTGAAATATCGGATGCTGATGCAGCAGTAGAAAGTTCCACTGTAGAAAATAAAGTTCTTACAAAAAGGAATATTCAAACACAGACATCACTCAGTAAGTTACAGGGAATATGGAAGGGACAAAAAGATTTAAATCAGAGTATTCCGTATAGGATTCAATACAACAAAAAAACTTTAGATATACTTTGTATAGAAGGAATATGTGATGAAGGAGGTAATGATAACTCAGTTTTAGAATTAAGTTATTTAGGTTTTTTAGATAAGAACGAGGAAGAAATACTAAAAAATAAGGAATCATATGATACTAATTCTCTTCAGAATGAAGGAAAAGTGATGGTTAGGTTGCTTAAAAATGATATTAATGTTGATGAAAATTATAGTTTTGATAGTTTTTTTTATACAACAAAGCTTACTTCTAGTTATATGTATGATGAAGAGCTCTATAATCAGTCAAGTTTTTTAAGAATAGATGCTCTTCCAAAAGAAATTTTTATCAAGCTCAAAAGTAGATCTAAAGCTGACAATGTTACTTATATAAAAGAGTTTAACATTCAGGAACAATCCAAGAAAGTAAAAATAACAGCTGATAAAACATTTTTTTATACTGAAATGTCGGAAGCATCAAAAAGAAAAGCTTTTTTGGTAAAAAATGATACCGCCTATTTAGAAGATATAAATGATGATTGGGTGAAAGTGTATTATGATGGTAAAATAGTTTCTGGTGGGTATATAAAGCGATCTGATATAAAGGTTTTAGAATGATGGTCACGGATTGCAACCTTAAATCCGCGCCAGCGTGGTTTTTTTGGAATTAAAAGTTTATAGAGTAGCGGATTGTAAATCTATGCTATCGGGGACACCTGTTTTACAACGACTCTCGTGTATGAGAAAGTACCAATCTTTACATTTAATACTTGGCAGTTATGTTTTTATGCATCTTGTTACAGAACGTATTAACCATTCTGTTTTTCACTTAAACATAAATTGCATTTATTTTTTGATTATTTTTCTGGTATAATATGTTGAGTCAGTTTCTATAACTACAAAGTACATTCCATTACTCAAATTACTCATATCTACAGAATATTTTTCATTAATGGAATCATCTATTTTGACATGGAATTGAGATCCTATACTGGAAATAAGTGAAATGTTTTTTATATTTTCTTTTGTGCTGATAACTATTTTTGAGGTCGTAGGATTTGGAAGAATAGTGAAATCATTATATTGAAATGTGTCATTGGATAAAGTAGCCGTGTCAAAAGAGAATCCTGTTGCTGTATCAGTAGCTATGGCATTAGCATTAGAATCCTGATATGCTAATGTTATATCGTAAATACCATCTGCTAAACTGTTTGAGCTAGCGACAAGAATTTCTGGAGTTGACGCAAAATTTAACCCGTCAATGTTTCCACTAAAAGAAGTTGCATCAGATAGTGTTAAAACAGTATCATTATTACTAGCATCTGTAAAAGTTAATGTAACAGAGCCTGCAAGTGGTGTTTCTGGAAGTGTATATTGTAAATCTATTAGAGAACTACCCGGTGTGGTAGAAGCGTTATCCGCAGGACTAATAAGCACTGGAGGTAAGGTAACAACATCACCAAAAGAGAATCCTGTAGCTGTATCAGTAGCTATGGCATTAGCATTGGAATCCTGATATGCTAATGTTATATCGTAAATACCATCTGCTAAACTGTTTGAGCTAGCGACAAGAATTTCTGGAGTTGACGCAAAATTTAACCCGTCAATGGTTCCACTAAAAGAAGTTGCATCAGATAGTGTTAAAACAGTATCATTATTACTAGCATCTGTAAAAGTTAATGTAACAGAGCCTGCAAGCGGTGTTTCTGGAAGTGTATATTGTAAGTCTATTAGAGAACTACCCGGTGTGGTAGAAGCGTTATCCGCAGGACTAATAAGCACTGGAGGTAAGGTAACAACATCACCAAAAGAGAATCCTGTAGCTGTATCAGTAGCTATGGCATTAGCATTGGAATCCTGATATGCTAATGTTATATCGTAAATACCATCTGCTAAACTGTTTGAGCTAGCGACAAGAATTTCTGGAGTTGAGGCAAAATTTAACCCGTCAATGTTTCCACTAAAAGAAGTTGCATCAGATAGTGTTAAAACAGTATCATTATTACTAGCATCTGTAAAAGTTAATGTAACAGAGCCAGAAAGTGGTGTTTCTGGAAGTGTATATTGTAAATCTATTAGAGAACTACCCGGTGTGGTAGAAGCGTTATCCGAGGGACTAATAAGTACTGGAGGTAAGGTAACGGAATCATAAGTAATATTAGTATTAATACCACTAAGAAAAGGATTCCCTGTTGTATCTAAATACCCTAATTGTACAGAATAGGTACCATCCGGCAAAAAAGAAGAATTACTAGAGGCAACAGAAGGACTGTTTATGATATCAGAAACATCAAGAGTTGTACTGTGTTGCCCCGCATTTTCAAAGGTGTTATCAAAGGTAACTACGACTGTCATTGAACCTATAAATGTTAACGTTACGCTTCCTGACATTGCATTTAAGGGTAATGTAAAATCTACAAAAATATCATTAGCAGTAGAGAAATTGGAAGGGGGGGAATTAAGGGTCGGAGTACTTAAAGCCATTGAAGTACTAAGATAAACAGGATTGAAAGAGATATGTTCAAAACTATTTACTTCTCCCGATGTGTTGTAACTTCTACCCAGAGGATTACGATAGTCATGTGCTTGAGTAAAAAACCAAGAAAATAAGATCATAGAAAAAGTAACTATTTTTTTCCATTTAAAAGTGTAGTGTTTTTTCATTTAGAATTATTTTTTATGGTTTATAAGACTTACTACAAGTGTCGAAAAAAGGCAATTATACTTATATCATTATACCTCTCTGTTTATTTTTATTTTTTATTCAATTTATAAAAATATAGTGTATTGGCAAAAATTAAAAGACCTTATGATCAAGTATTAAACATTTTGCTTCGATCAAATATATAGTTTTACAGAATGTGTTTTTAACCATTTTACTTCTCATTCAAACCTCACACAAACCCTTAGCAAATTCTTCTTCAAAACGGGTTCGATTTTTGAATTTCGCCTGCGTTTAGCATTTCAGATTTCACAAGCATTATTAGTTTTTACTCCAGCTTCTGGTGTTAGTGCTTCTAGTGTGTTTACTTTTGCGTCATAATGTTCTTTTGACATACTTTTTTTATTTTAATCGTTATCGCAGTACTCATTACTGCTTCCATTGGTATTGTGTCAAAAGAGCAAAAATATGTTACCAGTGGCTTGGGATGTTTTTGGGAAAAATGTTCTTACAGTTGACATAATTAAAAGAATAATCAAACTTTTCGTCGCGGGAAAATATCGCTACGTCGAAATAGTAGCCTTGTTAGGGTTTGTGAACGTTATTTTTGATATTTTCATCTCCAGAATACCAAATTATCACGCCTATGGCCTTTCAGGCAAAACTATTTATTAATGACGAAGAACGAAACGTGCTGGATAGTACGTTTTTGTACCAACAACTGATCGATAGCAATGGTCGCCCTAAAACGAGTATACAGGGTGGCAAAATCAGTTTACTTATAGAATCCACTAAGAACGATGAATTGTTCTATGACTGGATGTTTTCTACCCATACAATGTACAATGGATATGTTCGTTTTTATAAACGAGATGGATACAGCAAGCTGTTTGATTTTGAGTTTGCCAATTGTCATTGTGTTCACTTACAAGAGAAGTTTAATGCAGAAGGTAACAGTCCGTTAAAAATGGAATTGCTACTCTCTCCCGGTATACAGCGAGTACGCGGGCAGATTTTTGAAAAAAAATGGAATCCCAGCAATCCTTTCGAAGATGCTGTTCCTGTTACGGAGCGGGAGGACCCAAAAAAGGTGACGGACTATTATTTAACAGATGATCAAGGAAATCAAATTGATGATTATGAAACCGGGCAAATAATAACCTTACACATAGAAACTCTTAATCGTATCGGGGATAAAATAACAATTAATATTCAAGACAAAGAGCACGATTTTAAATACAAAGGCAATGTTCTTACTAATGACACTATAAAAGATTTTATAATAGGTAGTGACTTAGAAACGATAGAATTAGAAGTAATGGACCAACAAGAACCAGCTTAAAACTGACATTATGACCAAGTTTACGATATCTTTTGAAGACCGAGAAAGAAGAACTATAATTGCGAACTATATAAAACCTGAAATTATAAGAGGTTGGTGGAGTTATGATAAGGAAGGAGAAAAACTGTATAATTATAAGCAGCTTGATGAAAATAGTAACGAAGAAAAAGTTTCCATACCACTTGGAGAAACTATGTATTTTAACATTGAAGTAAAAGGTATTCTACCTGAAGAAGAATTGGAGTTTCAATTATTCGATTATGATGAATTGTTTTGGAGCAGTAAAGATGGAGATTTAGGAGATAATTTAGATCCTGACGATTCTAAATTTCCGAACGATCCAGTATTTGAAAAATCAAAAGTAAAACAAATAGGTAACAAACGAATTGCTACGATAGAAGTAAAACTACAAGATAGTTGGGAACCTGTTATAGCAGATGATCACGATGGATATATGATGTCTAGAGATCAAACTATAGAATTATACTGGAAGATTCGTTATAAAAATGTTTCAGAAGAATTTCCAAAAGACAAAAATGATGATCGTTTACGAGTTGGTTATAATGAGCAAGATTTGTTTGTGAAACCAATGGTGCAAGGTAGTGGCCTCCCTGAATTTTATGATAATAAAGGTAAGCTAATCATTTTTGCTTTTAAAATGATGGATAAAGTTTCAAAAGCACTTAATCCAAACCCTTATCTTAGTAGCGTATTTGTAAGTACGGTCAGAATTACGGAAACTAGTGCCCTGACAGAAATAAATAAGGTTAAAAAAACACTGTTATATGAACGAGTTTCTTGGGATACCAACGAAAGTGTCAGATTTGGTTATAAAAGTGTTCAGTCTAGTAACTATATTGTCAAAGGTACTGCTACTTTTGAAGATGTAACCCAATTTAATACGGAAAAAACTAAAAAGTTTAGCGACTATTTTAATAGAAGAGATTTAAGGAATGGTTCTGATATCGCAATCAGAAAAGCTAGAGAAGTATTACGTATAATGGATTTTATAAATGCATCGAAAACTGTTCATAGTATTTTTAAAGAGCCCGAAAACGGTTTACAAATTCCTAAGCCTTCATCTGTTGTAAGTGCTATGGGACTTTTAAAAGCTATTAGAGCTATTCCAGGATTTGGAGCTTTGAGCCCTTTATTTATGGTTGCCGATGTAATAGCCACAAAAGTGGTAAATGAAATTATTAATGAGTTTACAGATGAAGCTAAGCTAGAATGGGAACATCGTAAGATGGCAGGATTAAATTCTGCATTAGCTTGGGTACAAACTAAAAATGCAGGAGCTAAAATGCTTAATCTCGATTATATGGAGTTTGTAGGTCAATCTACTTTTGAAAAAATTATGAGAGGAGAGATTAATAAATTTAGCGAATGGGAAAATGCAGAAGAAGACTATAGCTCGAATACTTATACTATTTTTTACTACGTAAAAGAAGAAAATGGCAAAGTAAAATATCTAATAGACTCAATATTTTTAAGGAATGAATAAATTAATCATATTACTTTTTGTACCCGTTTTTTTTGCTTGTAGCCAAAAGTCGGAAAAAATAGAGGTTTCTTTCTTGGATAAAGAATCTTCTTTTGAATTTCTTTTTGATGATACCGACATTGAATATTATAGAGATAGTGTTCCAGTAAGAGTTATAATTAGGAGAGCCGTAGCTTTAAAAAAAAGTCAAACAAATAACGTACCTAGAGATATAATGTTTAGTATCGATACCTTATTTGGACAAACCGTTAACCAAGGTATCGGGTATGCAGTATTACCTTATAGAAATAATAAAAGAGTAAGAATTCGAAACTTTGAATTCAAAACAAATGAGCCTTATGAATTTGATTTTAAAATAATTTATAATGCAATGATTCCTTTAAAACAAAAGAGTAGAATCATAAATAGTTCAACAAAACAAGATTTTAATAGTGAATACGATCAAAATCTTTACTTATTAAATGAGCCTAAAAAGAATCAAAACCTTATTAATAAAATCATTCCAGATAGTTTAAAAGGTTATTTAGCATTTAATATAGTAAATAAGGAAATAGAACATCAATTCTATCAGTATAAAAAAATTGACTTTTAACCGCTTCGGAAAGTCTCAAGACTTCGCGAAATTTTAGGTATACAGATATCCTCAAAGTCAGGAAACTTTGCGGAGCAGGGTAAATGTTTTCCGGTGGGACATAGAAATGTGCAGGATTATACTCAGGGATTAATTTCGAATAGGCTTCTTGTAGTTTAGATCAATATTATTTTCTATTCATTAACGCCACTATTCTTAGAATAGTGAAAGCGGGGGATGTAATACACCAGACAGCAAAGTGTTTTACCATAGTTATAAAGTAAATAAGAAGTTTTCAGCTGTCGGTAGATAGAAGAACCTATAGAGTTCGATATTTTAATTTCTTATATAGCTAACATACACAATTGGGGTGAATCCTGAGTCCAAAGCTTTTTTTCTCCAATCTGTTAACTTCATTAAGAAAATGATTGAATTAATATCAGATAATCTATTTAAATCGGTTACGCGCTTAACTATAATCCATAAACAAATTTTTTGCACAGAAATACTCTGATTATCTTCAATCTCAATTTTACTTTCATTATTTTTTAATAGCAAAATTGTATTAATAGCTTGGTCAATTACGTACCCCAACTTTTGTGGTGTTCCCTTTTTTACAAAGAACAAGGTTTCATCTTTGTAAAGATCCATTTTCTCTACTTTAAACCTATTTGCCAATACAACCAAATCTTTATCTAGGTTTATGTAATCGTCGTGCTGCGCTCTATTATTATTAAAAGTATTTTCAGATATTCCGGAAGTTATATTGAACTCAGGCTTGAAATGACAATCTATTAACTCAACTTCACGCTCAAGGAACTCTATATATGATTTATTAAATTTATGCCATTTACCATCAATCAAACAATATCTATCTGTGTCTACATAGTCTAGAATACTTCTAACAGGTTTAGAAAATCCCCTGCCTTCTTCTCTATCCACTTTAACCATCACTTCATTTACATCTGTCAAATTTTGATGAGTCATATACTCAGCTAAGGAATCTAGAGACAGTTCGATAAAAGTAGATATAGTTTGTCCTTGAGAGTTCTTCTGATAATAACGATATTGAGAACCATCCGAAAATATAAAGTCTATCCCGGAAACAGTAAATTCCTGAGTTTCGATGTCAGCTTCCTCCTGTACTTGTAAAATAGCATTTGTCAATCTATCGTCTAATGTTTGAATTAACTGATCATCTTTAATCAAATCTGCTTTAGGTATTTGAATTATAGGTGGTTCTAAAAGTTTTGATTCAATTTGAAATATTTTTTCAGGTAGTTGAATAGGTGAAATTTCCAGTTTAAGTTGAACAGAAGTTCCAAAACTGGCAACTTTACCCCAAAGCTCTTCATTGATAGTTGCAGCTTTTATGTAGTGCATAGATTCCCCAGTATCATAAGTGAAAATTGTCTCACTTTGATAGGAGGTTATTGACTGATTTTTTTGGCTTTTGTAATATTTAGAGTTCTTGATCTTGAGATTTTGCTCATCAACAATCCTCTCTGCCAGCTTCATTCCGAACTCTGTGTCACAAAATTGCCTAAGATAAAAGTGTGATTTACCCAAACTTATAGCATAACAAATTTGACTAGACTCATTAAAAATCAGTAAGGTTCCGAAATACATTTGATTTTTAGGAATTTCCTCTGGGTTACCTAAAAAATCAGTGTAAAGCTCTGTCCACCAGATATCAATTTCATCAGGTTGAGACGAATAGTAGAAACTCATTTGATATTCTCCTGACTCTATGTTCCCTGCTTCTTCCAATCCAACATTTTCTAACTTCGTTATTAGTCCTTCTTTATTTACATAAGGAATTCGATATATATTATATTTATTTGCCATTCTAATTATAATTTTACTGGTTTAAATGATGATTCTTCTTATATAAAAAAGTGAAGTTTTGATTGTTTTTCACTGGCATTACACAAAAGATTAATTATTGATATATACTAAACTGTAATTTTCGTATGTTATAAACAAAGCTATTATTGATATCAAATTTTCTTCACGTAGGACGACAATTGTTTTCGTAATATTTTTACTTTAAATCATTAGGACTACTATCAGTTTTAAATGTAGCCCATGAATTCGATTCATCAATGAGAATCCCATCATCTTCGTCAATAAAAGACCTAAAATAATCTCTTAATTTAGTAGCTGAGGTATTTATCCTGTTAAAACACCAGGTGGATTCTAATACTTTTACAGCGTTAAAATTTTCAAGTTCATCGTAAAGCTTTTGATAATCCTTGCTTTTTCTTAAGTCGTAGGTCAAAAAATAAAGTGCCATAATGTTAATTTTAAATTGTTTTCATTTTGAATTTTTCACTAAAATAATATAAGGTAATCAACTGCAATATCTCTAGCATATCAGAAACAAAGTTACCATAGGATCCTGCGTCTTCTTTACGGAAAACCACAATCGTTGCGTTATTTTTTTATTTTGTAATAAAGGGTAAAATGGTGGGGTAAGACCTCTAAACTAAGAAATTATTCTGTAAGTTAAAAACGTGATTCATTAAAAAAATAATGGGAGTATTCCCTTTTTTAAGAGCTTATTCCTTGTGGTTGCTGATAAAATAGGGTGGAGAAGTGGTGGGGAAAATTTGTTGTTTTTTTCTTCGTTTACACTGAGCGTAGTCGAAGTGTACTTAATAAGGTCTCTCCAAAAAGAGTAAAAACATTGAAGGACTTGAGGTGAGATATGTCTTGTGTGTGTTTCTTCCATACATTATGTCTCAAGTCCCTTCTGCAAATCCTATTGCGCAAAAGACTTGAGACTAATTAACAATACTTTCGATCTACTTTATTCAGAATAAGCAGGGGTAGGGACATCCTGTAGCTGATCCACAATTCGACCAATAAGCCATATAAATGGTTCGACTTGCCCGCTTAGCAAACAGGTTCCTTTACAAATACTATGAAGCAATCCTTGTACATTAGATGACTGTAAAGCGGAAACAGCAGCCTTATTCGTAAGAAGTAACGAACAAGAAGGCACATCATCATCTGTATGAGTACCCAATGTTACGTCTCCGTCCTTAAATAAAATAGTGATTGGTTCAGCTTGCTCAGAAACACTAACGGATATGGCGAGATTTGGGGTTAGTGCAGATACTCCAATAATCGATTTTTTTAGATAGTCTATGAATGCACTGGCCCATACCACGACATCAGTATGTGTCATGTTTGGATCACCTGTTTCATCATGCGTCGCAGCGATTTGCTCATCTACTTCACGTTCTGCTTCGATGAGAGCTTCTAGCGTTTTGTCTACGTCTTCATAGGTATGAGCGGCCGAGCAGATGAGTCTTAAACGACCTCGTCCGCTCTCCACAATTGGATAGGTCACTGCAGATGTTTGAATCCCACGTTGATATAAACTCTGTACTATTGCGTAAAGTTTATCCTTATCGCCAAAATGAGGAGTGACGATAGGACCGTCTCCAGTTCCTAGATCATATCCTGCATCTTCGAATTGCTGGCGCATGTAGCGAGTTGTATCCCATAATCGCTCGCGTAATGCGTCATCAGAACGCAGGCGTCGTAATGAAGTGAGTGCTGCTGCCATATCCGCTGGGCTAATCGAAGCCTGAAAGATATATGCTCTGGAAGAGGATTTCATAAGGTTAACATGCGCTTGACTAGCTGCAACAACTCCACCAAGACTACCTAAGGCTTTGCTGAGTGTTGTCATGATGAAATCTACCTCTTCAGTAACACCTTGAGCAGCGCAAATACCAGCTCCACCTTTTCCATAAAAACCAAAAGAATGCGCTTCGTCTACTAGAACGAGTGCATTATATTTTTTTGCTGTGCGTACGATTTTTGCAACCGGTGCAGCACCTTCGCCCATACTATATACACCTTCTAGAACCACTAGAATAGTACGGTATGGTGACACTTCTGACGCTAGGACAGCCTCCAAATCAGATGCATCATTGTGTTTGAACGTTCTAATAGTCGCACCGCATAGACGAGCGCCATCAACAATGGATGCGTGACAGAGCTGATCGATAACGACAACATCGTTTTTACCTAAAATCCCTGCAATCGCTCCGACATTTGCTGTGTATCCTGTCGGAAACAGACAAGCGCTGGGCTTTCCTACTAAATCAGCAAATTCTGTTTCGAACTCCAGATGTTGATCGGTCATACCTGACGCAGCAGCAGAGGTGCCCATTCCGGTTCCAAAACGCGCTAAGGCAGTAGAAGCTTCTTCAATGACTTTCTGGTCGCGGTTTAATCCAAGATATAGATTGGTTGTCCATATAATCGCTTCCTGTTCTTCATCATTGTAGGCATCACCAACTAAGCCTTTTGTCGCGCTTCCCGTTCGTAACACTTTACTATAAGGGTTTCTGCGATCGTTATTCACCATGCGCAAGACTTCTTGAACCAGTTTGCTCTTATCAGTGACACTCCATGCAGTTGCTTTTGCAGCCTGAAACGTTGGATGGCTGGACTGAAGATGTGTTTGGAAGCTAGCAAGTGTATCTGTAGCTGCACTAGGCAGTTTATCTGTAGCGCGTGTATCGGAGCTACTTCCCATCATATCCATAATATAATTGACCAATCCATTTGGGGTGGAGTGTTCAAAGATCGCATTAGCAGACAATTCTCGACCCAATAATTTAGTGAGTCGACAACTGAACTCCAATGTAGTTAGTGAGTCGAGGCCAAGACTATCGAATGAATGGTCTGGCAACACATATGCTATATCACTTAAGTTAAGAAGAGAAGCTACCTCACTCTGAATAATCGACAATAGTGCTGCTTGCTGTTCATTGCTTGAGCCTATCAAACGTTGTATGAGAATGTTGGTGCTATTGACTGCTTCAGCACTTGGAGGTATTGCAACTGCACTTTTTTCAAAATATACTTCCTCTTCCAGGCTCATGAGCTTCTTGCGATCGAGTTTGTCATTTGGTAAAAGAGGTAGTACCTTGAGGTGTTTCACAACTTGAGGAACCATATACTTTGGTAGTCGTTGTGATAAATAAGACTTGACGCTAGCCTCCGTTACTGCTTCATTTCGGCTTACCACATAGACTACCAGTATTTTTTGACCAGCACCACCATCCACGGCTGCAGCTGCAGCTGCGTCAACACCTTGCATCGACTCAAGTGTAGACTCAATTTCTTCAAGTTCAATTCGAAAACCCCTGATTTTTACTTGTTGGTCGACTCGACCAAGAAACTCAATCTCTCCATTTTCTGTCCAGCAACACAAATCACCGGTTTTGTACAACCGATTATCAGGAATCAGGTCACTAGGTTTCATCTCGATAAAACGCTCTTTGGTCAGCGCCTGATCATATAAGTAACCACGCGCAAGCTTGTTTCCTGCTAGATACAGTTCTCCAGCTACTCCATTAGAAACAGGCTGAAAAGCATCATCCAAAATATATGCACGCGAGTTTGGTACAGACTTACCAATCGTAATAACTTTAGTACCAGAAGGGATTTCGGCAATGGTCGAATAAACAGTATCTTCGGTAGGACCATATGCGTTTAGTACTCTCAGACCCGGTTTTTGTGCATAGACTTGTTCGACCAGTGAGCGTTTGAGCGCTTCACCTCCAAAAACTAGACATTGTATCCCTTCAGGTAATTTTTCTATAGATATCAATGCTTGCACCGCTGATGCAACCATTACACATGTTCTCACCTGATCTACTGCAGGAAGTTTGGTAAGTTCAAGGGCGTTTTTTGCTAATATTACTGTGCCGCCCAAAGACAAAGTTCCCATAATTTCCATCACTGAAGTATCGAAACATACAGAGGCACCGGCAAATACACCTTTCAGTTCTTGGTCACTAAATTTCTCACGCATGGATTGGCTCATGGCCACAACACTACGGTGCTCAACAGCAACTCCTTTTGGTTGTCCCGTTGACCCAGAGGTATAGACGACATATGCCAAATCTTTTGCGGATGTTCGTATAGCGTTATCCGTATGATCGCCCAATGTATTAGTCCACACTAGCTCACGCACTCCGCTGCATAGTTTTGCAGCGTTATCATTATCCACGATAGCCGCCACAGCAAGAGAATGCTCTAACATATATCGAATTCGATCTTGTGGATATTCGGGATCCAATGGCACATATGCACATCCCGCTTGCATTACACCAATTAGAGCAGCAACCAGTTCCCAAGAGCGGTTCATACATACGCCAACCAGAGATCCTGGTTCTACCTCTCGAATTTTTAGTTCTCCGGCAACCTCACTAGCTCGTTTCAAGAGCGTCTTATAATCAATCTTGGTTTTACCATCAATAATTGCCACACGTTTTGGATATTCTAACATTTGCTTGGCAATCAGTCCACAAATTGTTGTTTCCAAATCGTTGCCAATTTTTTGAGCTAGCTCTTTCTCCATTAGTTTTTGCAAATCTTGGGCATCCATCCCAATGATTTCTTCTGCATCCTTCACTCCAGCTGCATGTAACATGAGCTGTCGATTGTTAGCAATTTCACGCTTGCTCGATCCTGAATTAAAACGGTCTAATTTATCCTTATTGGTTAATAGCTCGTTAAAAAACTTAGTTAATTTATCCATTTATTTCTTCTTTTTTATAAAAGTATAGGAAGCATAGATATGTTGAATAAAAAGGAAGTATACAATAAGTAGACCTGGAGAAATAAGCTGTTAAAAAAAAGTGCACAAGAAGTGGACAGAAAACTGTATATTGTTGCTAATAAGGTTTTTGAATTTAATTTTATTTTGTAATATTGAATAATTTAAATTACACTTTTAGTGCTGTTTTGAGCTAAATTATGAGATAAAACTATTTCATATAAGAAATAGTTTAGTATTGAAAAAATGAAAGTGTTTGGACTTTTGCAAATCAAAATTTTATTTCCATTTTTTTTGAACTATCAGTAGAGCTCGATCCTACTTATTTTACATACAATCTAGATCCTTGTAAACATTAAGAAAATAAGATAGGGAAGTCGTAGAAAAATTATTTTTATGGTTAAAACATTCGGACAGACGAATTGAAATTTTGAGAAATCAGGTTTTCATTTGATCAATTTATTTAATCTAGTTTTTCAATCTCGAATCATCCAAACCAAAGAGATATGGGAATTCATATCACACTTCTTCATATGATTGCGGATTCGTCCAATAGTTTATTCTTAGTTTGTTCAAAGAGATGGAACGACCTGTTGGAAAGAATAACTACAGGAACACACCTAAGAATTTCTAATACCCGTTTTTAAGGATATTGAAACTCTATCTCTACTTCGACTAAGCTCAGCACTAGTCTCAATTGGTAAACTTTATGTTTGACGACAACAAAGAATTACTGATAACTAGTATAAGCCGCTTATTACTTTTTTTCTCGAAATCCATTTTCAGTAATTACCTCAATTCGTGAAGTATTTGATTTTACTTCAGCTTTTGTAAACCAGGCATCACGCAGTTCTTTTTTAGAAAATAACTCCAACTGATCTCCGAAATGTGGAGAATCTTTTTGCGTTGCGTTACCATAAGAAAGTAACACTTTTGCTTTTACGGCATCACCAAACTCAATAACACCAACCCAGGAATCACCACCCCCTACAAACATGTTGTCATCAGTAGCATGACCCGGCCAGGCAACACGAAATACGCCCATAGATCCATCAGAGCCGTTTGCTGGTAAATTTTTGCCATTGTAGTTTATTCTATAATAGGTTCCCCAGGCGATGTCTAAGCTTCCAAACTTAGCTTCTAACTCTTGTACGGTTTTTTCTAATAATTGAACCGCACGGTCGGGATCTGCGATACCATCTGGTGTGGTGTTGGGTTTCTCTATATTCCATTTTTCTTTGTAGTTGGTATTGTTCCAGGTATTAAATTTTTGTGCCCAAGCATAAAATAAAAGCATACCCTTGCTATCTGCATCTGCGGTTCTGTCCCAATTTTCTAAAACGACTTTAGCCCTTTTAGCTAATTCGGAATCAGAGGAATCTATCGCTATAAATAAATCATCTAAAATCCTATCTGCAAATTCTAAACGGGTAGACAATTTGTAATCAACCAATTCATCAAAAGTTATGGATTCATCTTCGATAAGCATTCTTGCAGAACGTTGAGGTCTAAAGCTCATACTTTGTGGAGACATGTATCCAGGAAAATCATCTGGGTTCAAAGACATGGGAATGGTACTTGTCCACGGTGGATCATTGGCATTTTGCAGCCAACCGTTTACAGGGTTTTTAACTTTTGGTAAATCAACATACTCATGAACTTCGGTCCATATATCAGCAGATTTTCCGCCGGGGATTATACGATCCCAATACCCCCAAGCATCTTCAGTTCGCTTGGGTACTAAACCATTGAATAGATAGAAAATATCTCCTGATTTATCGGCATACATCACATTCCAAAAAGGAATTTGTGCCATTTTTAAAGCAGATTCAAATTCATTGAAGTTATTACTATTGATCATTCGCCACCACTGTAATAGCATATTGGGTCTATCTAAACCTACCATACGTAAGGTTAAAACTTTATTTTCGGTTTTATTGACTACAGGACCATGAATCGTTTTTAGTATCGGAATTTCTTCATCAATCATTTTACCATCTTTAAGTTTTATCTTAATTGTTTTCGGCGAAGTTTCAAACGCTTTCTGCTCACCGTCTAATACATAGCCTTCGCCTTTGAGGTCTAATTCATAAGTGTCGGCATTATCTATGGTATTATTCGTATGAGTCCAGCCAAGATTTTTATTAAAACCAATGGCAATTCCAGGAAAACCTACCAGCGTTGCACCGTACATGTTTTTGTCTTTTAAATTTAAATGAGACTCAAAAAACAAAAATTCTTGCCACCAGGGCAAATGAGGATTTTGAACCAACATTGCATTCCCAGAAGCGGAACGACTAGGTGCTATAGCATAAGCATTGGAACCCATATCAGGCCATTGCTGGACACGGCCTAAATCGTTTCCCGCAATGAAACGTGTAAAAATGACATACATACTGTGCATATTCACGTCTTTTGTGGTTAAAGGTAAAACCACTTTATTCTTTTCATCAATCGCCTCAGGATGTGATGCTGCGTACGCATTCATTCCGTTTATAAAAGATTCGTATATGATTTTTAGTTCGGGGTCTTGACTTTTTTCCCAATCATCTGCTAATTGATCAAAACCCAAGGTGTGAATTAGCCTATCATTACCAAATTGCTCTTGCCCCCAGTATTCTGCTCCTTTTCCTCTAGCACTTCCATAAAGTTTTAAAACAAGATTTGCGTGATTATGCATTTGGGCCCATCCTTGAGCATAGAACAGTTCTTCCACAGTGTCGGCTGTAATATGGGGAACACCCCAGGTATCCCAAGCAATTTGGGTTGCGGTTTTTTCTACCTGAGCGCAAGCGCTGGT
This sequence comes from uncultured Aquimarina sp., assembly GCF_947495315.1. Lineage (GTDB taxonomy): Bacteria > Bacteroidota > Bacteroidia > Flavobacteriales > Flavobacteriaceae > Aquimarina. The sequence goes on from NZ_CANLYD010000001.1 coordinate 357,855, forward strand.
TAAAAAAGAAACCAGGATCAGCGTAAAGAAAAGTTTAGTTTTCATATTTTTCAATTAGATGTTTATTATTAGTACCTTAAATAAGTTTAATACGGGGATGTAGTTATCTACAGCACCATATTTTTAATAAAACATACATAGAATTTATACAAGATGCTATGGTTTCTTATGGAAAACTACAACGGTTTGTTCGTATGTTGTTTTAAAAAAAGTAAATAATTTGGGGAAATGCATCTAAGCTAAACATTTATTCTGTAAATATTAGTTCGATATAAGGATTTGGTTTAAAAAAGCCGTCAAATAGAGCGATTTTTCATAGTGACCTCTCGACTAGGCTCTAGGTGACAGGCATGTCGAGACGGATTGGATTAAAAAGTTCTCGATAAACTTTTCACTATGGTCAAAGTACTCCTGACGGGATGAGATACGCCGGCAGTTTTTGTTGTTTTTTGTCATTCCAGTGTAGACTGGAATCCACCGTGTGCTTTTTGCTATGATTTTGGATTCCGCTATGCAGCGGAATGACAATAACGGGAAGGGCTTAGATTGAAAGTTCCCAAGAGTAGACTCAATTTAAGGTTCTTTAGTTGGAGTAGGTCTTTTTCCAGATCCCCATACAACATATAAGAAAACCAATATGAAAATAACTACTTCAGATATTGTCAATCCATTTCCAAAAATGTATGAAATTCCAACATATAGTACAGTCAAAATAGCAACGGTTCTTAAAGTCCAGTTATTCCTTAAAATTTCGAATATTTTGTTCATTTTATCTATGTTGCTTTTATCAATTTGGTCAATCTAGTTAATTAGTTTTCTAAACAAATAATTTAACCAAAAACATTCAGCATTTCTTCTGTCTGTACAATCGTAGCAAACTCATCCTTAAGATTCGCAATTTCTATATCATGAACTATTTGTGCATCATATCGCCGACCGTTGGCACCGATTTTATCAAAAGCTGCTACACCATCTTCAATCAAAAACACATTAAATCCATAGTTAGATGCCATTCTGGTACTGGTAGATACACAATGTTCTGTGGTAAGTCCTACTACGACTACATTTTGGATACCAGCATCTTCTAATTGTGCTTTTAGATCTGTGCCGATAAAAGCGCTGTTTACATCTTTTTCGATCACAGGTTCGTTGGGTTCCGGTACAATAAAATCCTGGAAGTCATTGCCAGGTTTTCCTTTGGCTAAAGGGGATTCCGGATTGGTGGAGCAGTGTTTTACATGATAAATTGGTAAGGCTTCTATTCTCCATTTTTTTAGTAAGGCCTCTATGTTTTTTTCTGCTTGTGGATTATTTCGTTCGGTACCGTAATATCCAGGACTGTTGATGCCTTTTTGCACATCTATTAGCAAGAGTGCCGGATTGTCTTTTTTGGTCAATGTCATTGTTTACTTTTTTTATAAGCTCCCTTCTTTTTTAAAGAAGGGAATGAATCCGCCCAAGGCGGAGAAAGGGGAGTTAAACCCTCCGTCTCAAACTGCGTTTGAGCCACCTCCCTTTATTTAAAAGGGAGGAACTTTTTTTTAAATTTATGTTTTAAAATTATCTTTTATTTCTGCTAAAACATATGGTAAATGATCGAAAATCATTTTGTTTTCAAATCTTATTACGTTAAATCTTAGCTCATTCAGTCGTTTTGTTCTTATTTCATCTTTTTCCTGAGCTTGGGGTGTATTGTGAATTTCACCGTCTAGTTCTATAACTAGCTTTTCTGATGCACAATAAAAATCCACTATATAATACTCAATACTATGCTGCCTCTGAAAACGTTTCCCTTCTAGTTTCCTAGCTTTTAATTCTTTCCAAAGAAAAACTTCTGCAGGAGTACTATTTTTTCTTAGTGTCCTTCTAAACTCTTGGAGCTCTTTTTTAGAATGAATTTGTTTTTTATTTAGCACGGTTTCTTTTTTAAAAGGAAGGCAGATTTCGAACTTTGGGTAATCATAGAAAGTTCGGAAACTTTTACCGGTACATTTCGACTACGCTCAATGTACCGGTGAAATTATTTATTCTTTCTTCCTAAAGTCGGTATTATAGATGATACCTAACTGTAATCGGTCAAAATTTGCTCCAGTAAAATGATTTTTTAGATACCCTAATTGAATACTAAAATTAGATTGTACGTTATACCCAACAGCTCCATACAATCGATTCTGACCAAAAATAGGTTCTTGTAGATTGATAAACACTTCGTCATACACATTCAGGAACCATGTATCATTAAAAGGGTAGGTGAGTTGTAATCGATATCGTGCGCGATGTTCTGTAAAATCATCAAACTGAGTGCTGATAAAACGTTGTTCTAACCGATATCGATGCTCAAACTTTACTTTCCCTACTTCGTTTTTAAGTATAAACTGCTCAAATATTCTGTGTTCATTGCTGTTTTCTTCATCCGTGATATCCGCAAAAGTTCCATCGGTATTAATATATCCATATCCAATAGTAGCAATTGCATTATCTGTGAGATGATAATTTAAACCAGTACGCAGTAATAGTTGATTAAACGTACCTACAACCTCATAGAATCTAAACTGCGCTTCAGAATGAATACTCAGTTTATCTGTTATTCGATTGGTTCCAAAATACATATACCAAGCACCCCATTCATCTTCTCCGGTTTCTTGGGCTTTGGTGTTTGTTATAGTAATAATTGTTAGTATTGCTGTAAGTACAATGATTTTTCTCATCTATTTGTTTTATTGTTTTTTATCGATATACCTGAAATTAAAGACAGGCAGGTGAAATTTGCCAATTGTCTTTCTGAGGACATCATCCATGGTATTATGGTTCATTTTCCCTCTTGAGAGTGATGGCATTTCAACAAATTTATATTTTGTTAGAGATTCTTAGGTGTGTTAAGTAGTAATTTTATCACTCAGACAGACATACCTCTAACCCCTCCGGAGAGGGGAGTGTTTTTACTTAAATAATTCATTATTTTTATTCAAGTTAGCATATCGAATTGGCGCTTTTTCCGATTAACGTTCCTAGATGCACAACGGGTATGATAACGCTTTGTTTTACGATTCAGGATCTACTGTTTTTACTTCTGATTTCCCATCATTAATCACATCGGATCCAGGCTCTTTTAGGTATTTATCCAAGAATTTTAGAATTCTTCCATAAGCTTCAATCTGATTTTCTTTTTTTACAAAACCATGTCCTTCATCTTCGAATAACACATATTCTACAGGAACCCCATTTTTCTTTACTCCTGCTACAATTTCATCAGATTCTACTTTTAATACTCTTGGATCTTTCGCTCCTTGTAATACAATCAATGGTTTTGTTACTTTTTCTGTATGGAATAAAGGAGAGATTTGACGTAATCTTACAGAATCTGCAGTATTAGGATCACCCATTTCTGTATATAAAGCTTCTTTAAAAGATTCCCACCACGGCGGAATACTTTTTAATGTTCGTAACCAGTTAGTTACTCCAAAGATATTTACTCCTACTTTAAATTCCTCTGGTGTATACGTAAGAGCTGCCATGGTCATATAGCCTCCATAAGAACCACCAATAATTCCGATTTTATTAGCATCGATAATATCTTGTTGTGCTAACCAATCTTTTCCTGCTACGCAATCTTTTAGATCTTTATCTCCGTGGTTTTGATCGTCCATTTTGTAGAACGTTTTTCCGTAACCACTACTTCCTCTATTATTGACAGCTAAGATTGCATATCCGTGGTTCACATAATATTGAATTTGTGAACTAAAACCTTGTCTGGATTGTCCTCCAGGACCCCCATGTACCCAAACCAAGGCTGGTACTTTGTTGTCTGCTGTTGCTTGTTTTGGTTTATAATAAATTGCTGGAATTTCTAATCCATCAAAGGATTTAAAGCGAACCACTTCTGAAGCTACCAGATGGTCTTCATTGATATCTTTATTGAGTACATCTGTAAGTTGATGATATTCTTTTGAAGCTAAATCATAAGCATATACATTTCTTGGAGTACTTGATCCCGAAACATTTAAGAATGCCATAGACTCATCTCTAGAAAAACGCGCACTAGAGATTTCTTTATTTTCGAATGAAGGAAATTCTACTGCTTTCCCAGTAGCGACTTCTTTTACATCCATTACAGTTTTAGCATCTTCATTGGTAAACATCACCTTATATTTTCCATTTCTGGTAAAATAAAATGAATTGATGTCCCAGTTTTTTTCGGCTACTTTTTCTTTTGCTCCATCTGTAAGATTGTATTTCATTAAATAACTAAACTCTGCACTGTCATCAGTAGTATAATAGAATGAGGTATTATCTGGAGAAAAATCCTGAGGTCTATTACTACTTGTATTCTCATTGATTTTAGTTTTTTCTTTAGTCTCCGTATTCATGATATACAGATCGATATCATTGGTAGTGATTGCTTTAGTAAGGGCAATATATTTTCTGTCTTCGGACATTCCGCCAAAATCCATTCCGTCATTGTTCTGATAGATCATTTTAGAGGAGAAATCAGCAATATTCATTTCATAATGATCCATATACTTAGGATCTCTTTCATTACTACCATAGAAGAAGCTTTTACCATCCTTGGACCAACCTCTAAATAATGCTCTTACATTTTTCTCTGGAGTTAGGCGTGTGATACCTGAACTATCTTTTAGGAAAATCTTAAATATTTCATCTCCATTACCATCCATTCTAAATAGTATCCTATCATCCTCTGGGAAATATGAAATTCCAAAAACAGAAGAACTATCTGATTTTGTAACCGGAATCAATTCTCCACCTTTAACCGAAGTCGTATACATATTATAGATACCAGAACGGTTACTAGTCATCAGCACTTTGGACTTATCGTTAGAAAATCCATTGGCAAATGCATTTTCATTATCCATAAATTGCTCAATTGAGTACTCTTCAATTGTAACAGCTTGCGCTACCTCTTCTTTCTTTTCTTTTTTACAGGAGTGGAGTAGTAGTACTCCTAGTCCTAAAATGATCAGTTTTTTCATGTGTGAAAGTTTTATTTGATAGTGAATGTTTTGACTTCTTTAAAAGGAGAAGTTTCTAGTTTCTCTATAGATTCCTGATAAGGTTTCCAATCATTTGTAAAGAAGGCATTTGTTTTTTCTAATGCATCCATTAGCGCATCTTTAGCATGTTTTATCAAGGTTTTCTCCGTAGTAGTCAACCCATTCTGTCTGCTGCCTGTATACCAACCAGCGGTTCCTAGACGCTGCATTACCGTTACTTCAGGATTACGAGTGATTCCTTGTCTTTTGTCCTCTTTTCCTAAATACATAGCAACGGTAGAATCAATCTTTTTGATAATATTTTTAGAGGCTTTGATCTGATCTTTAAATTTCTTTTTGTCCAGTTTTTTCAATTCTTTCTGATATTTTGAAGCTACTTCTTTACTTTCTACCAACTGTTTCACAGCATCCGCAGCAGCTTGTTCCATAGCTTCCAGGTTTTTAGAAGCGGCGTATACTTCATTGATATTTTGCTGAGAAACTTGTAATCTAGGATCCGATTTTACCTGTATACTGGTTTCGGATTTCTGATCTCCATATTCCATCACCACTTTATAGGTTCCTGGCTTTACATCAATGCCGCCTGGTTCTGCTTTACGTTTCTGAATCTCTCTAGAAGGTCTATCAACACCTTTCTCATCCATAAACCAGCTTATTTTATGAATTCCGGTAGAGTCGGGAGTTTTTTGCTTTAATGTCCTGATCAATCGATCACCATCATATACTTTTAGATGGATAGAATCCCATTTCACTTTCGTTTCTTCTTTTTCATCGTCTGCAGTATCATCTTCATCTTCATCATTTTCTTTGTCCGTTTCTTTACTGTCTTCCTCCTTTTTAGACGCTTCTTTTTGCGCCACGGTTACAAAATAAGAGATATGAGCTCCAAAATCACGATTTTCGCCATTAAATAAAGCATCTCCACCGAAACGACTTCCCGTAGGTTGTTGATAAGCAGCCTGATATCCAATAGGAGGATCAAATACTTTTAATTTTTGGCTTAAGATACTTTTGTCTTTTGCTAAAGCACGTAACGGTCTTATATTATCTAATACCCAAGCAGCTCTACCAAAGGTTCCTATAACCAAATCATGTTCTCTGGGTTGGATCACTAAATCTTTTACGGAAACTGTAGGGAAACCTGATGTCCATTTCGTCCATTTGTTTCCGGCATCCAGGGAAATATATAATCCGTCATCGGTTCCTAAGAACAGTAAATTTTTCTCAATAGGATCTTCTACGATACTCAATGCATAGCTTTTTACATGAGTACCATCTACAATGCGTTGCCATGTTTTACCATAGTCAATCGTTCTATATGCGTATGGTGTATAATTAAATCTTCTGTAATCATTAGCTACCAATAGTGCTTCTCCTTTTTTCTTATTAGAAGCTTTGATCTGTACAATCCAACTACCAGCTGGTAATCCTTTAATGTTTTTAGAAACGTCTGTCCAGTTAGCTCCTCCGTTTTGAGTAATATGAACTCGTCCATCATCTGTTGCCGCCCAAAGCATATTTTGCTCTAAAGAAGAAGGTTCTATCACTAAAACTGTACAATGATTTTCTGCTCCGGTAGCATCCATGGTTAGACCACCACTTTCTGCTTGTTTTAGTTTTTCGGGATCATTAGTAGATAAATCTGCAGAGATAATCTCCCAGGTTAACCCTTTGTCTTTACTTTTATGTACAAACTGACTTCCAAAATACAGCGTATTGTTATCAAAAGGATCAATATTGATAGCAGCATTCCAGTTAAAACGTAATTTTATTTCTGGATCGGGATGTGTAGGTCTCACTGTGTAGTTATTACCTGTCATCCAATCATAACGACTTACAAATCCTTGCTGACTCATAGACCATCCATATCTAGAGTCGTCTTTATCTGGTACTACATCGAATCCATCTCCAAAAGAAATTTCTTGCCAGTATGAATTTCGGATTCCCTGAGCTTTCCAAACATACGCAGGTCCGCGCCAGCTACCATTATCCTGCATGCCTCCATATACATTGTATGGAAACTCATTATCCACATTAATATGATAAAACTGCGCTACAGGTAAGTTTCCGATAAATCTCCAGGTTTTTCCTCCATCACGTGTGATATTCAGTCCACCATCATTACCATCGATCATAAAATTACCATCCTGGGGATGTATCCACCAAGCATGATGATCTGGGTGGACTCCATTATCTACACCATAGGCTGGCATTAGTTGTTTAAAGTTTTTACCGCCATCTTCGGATACATTTACATAGGTAAATACAGAATAGACTCTGTTTTCATTCTGTGGATCTACATAAATTTCTGAATAATAGAATGGACGATTACCAATATCATTTTTATCATTTATTTTTTTCCAGTTAAATCCTCCATCTTCTGATTTATAGAGTGCATTTTTTTTGGCTTCAATTAGAGCGTAGACGATATTTGGTTTATTTCTGGAAATAGCAACTCCAATACGTCCTAAATCTCCTTTGGGCAATCCATCTTTATCAGTGCGTTCTTTCCAGGTTTTTCCACCATCGTGTGTAATATATAGTCCAGAACCTTCACCTCCAGATTTAAAAAACCACGGATCACGTTTATGTTCCCATAAAGCGGCAATCAATTTATTAGGATTAGAAGGATCCATAATCAGATCAGCTGCACCGGTTTTGTTATTCGCAAAAAGTATTTTATTCCATGTTTCTCCGCCATCTGTAGTTTTAAAAATACCTCTTTCTGGATGTTCTCCCCAAGGCGAACCTATCGCAGCGACGTATACAGTATTTGGATCAGTAGGATCCACAATTACTCTGTGGATATGACGGGTTTTTTCTAAGCCCATCAGTTTCCAATTTTTGCCGCCATCCAGTGATTTGTATATCCCGTATCCTCCATTAAGACTGTTTCTGGGGTTACCTTCTCCGGTTCCCACCCAAATTACAGAAGGATTAGATTGTTGGATTGCTACCGCTCCGATGGAAGCAGTCACTTGTTTATCAAAAACAGGCTCCCATTTAATTCCGCCAGAAGTAGATTTCCACAGTCCTCCAGAAGCTGTTCCTGCGTACATAATATCTGGATCGGAAGTAACCACATCTATAGAAGTTACACGACCACTCATTCCTCCGGGGCCGATATTACGTGGATTTATTTTTTTTACATAATCCATCGAAAATTCCTGAGCAGAAATTCCTGAAACCAGGATAAGGGATATTAGAAATAGTAATCTTTTCATGTTGTAATAGTGAGTTAATTATAGTTGTATTTGCTGTTCTAGTATTGTTAAGAAATGTATGTCAGGATATTCTTTCTTCATGTCCTGCAATTCTTGTTGTTTTATTCTTGGAGATATATGTGTTGCGATAATTTGTTTAGGATTGATATGCTTCTTAATTTGTTGGGATGCGTTATTTTCTAAAAGCATCCAATAAGGCAGAATGGCAATATCTATGTTCTCATTGATCAGATCCAATTGATTAAATAGATTGATCTCCTCCATCCAATTCGTATCTCCAACATGTAGAATTCTGTGCGTACCTAAATCGACGATGTATCCTACATTCTCTACAGCAGTATGTCTTTTTTCGACGTGATTTATTTTTAGTCCAGTAATTTTAAAATCTTTAATTGTAATCGTTTGCTTGCTGTAATTAGTTGTAGCTATGGTAAACAATCTATCTTCAGAGGTTTTAATTTCTTCGGTGATTTGATTGGATCCAAACAAAACGGAATTTTTGTTAGATGCTAGATACTCATTGGCTAAGGATGCACTAAAATGATCTCCGTGATTATGTGTAAACAGAATAGCATCTGGTTGTAATTGCTTACGTATCTTATATATTAAAGAAGTAGTTGGAAAAAGATAATCCTCGCCGTACTTTATATGTAGGCCATCAATTAATACAGAAGAATCTTCATTTGATATATAAACACCCATGTTTCCTGTGTAGATTAATGATAATTTCTTTTGGGAAAAGCCAGAAATACCTATAGAAATGAGCGTTAAAAGGAAAAATCTTTTTAACATTTTTTGATTGATTACCTAATTGTGAGCTTAAAGTTAAGAAAATGAAAATGCGAAACTCTTAAAGGGGTGTTAAGGTGAAAAATAGGTACATTTGAAGGATTAAAACTAGTACCATGAAATTTATAGAACTTACCTTAAAGAATCATATAATTGTACATGGTTTCGACGCCAGAAATCAGGAAATTACCGAGGAAGTTACCGTTGCATCCGCATCAAAAAAATTCGTGGCAGTGGATAGAATACTATCGGTTAGTGAAAAATATATTTTAATCAAATATGGGTATGACCGAATTATATATTGGGAGTATTTAGAGGAATATAAAAGCGTAAAGGCAATGTTGCTCTAAGACCAATATTAAGGAATCATTATTTTAGTTTTTTTGCTATTTCGAGCAGAGATTAACTTAAATTCCTTATTCACTTTAATAATAATAATGTTTCCTGTATGTAGATTAATCATTTTCCATCTAAAACCATACGAAGTTTCGAAAATAGCCGATCGAGCCATTTTTCTTAAATCGATTTCATCTATTTGTTCAATTACTTCTGCAGCCAATACATCAAGTCCCCGTTTCTGAACTTCTTCATCAGAAAGTTTACGGTCTATTTGATTTTGAATAATTTCAAATGTTGGCTGTTCGGTAAAAAAGTCCCTTGGGTACAATATCCCGAAAGAGAATAATAAGAAGAATAGTATATATCGTTTCATATTTTGAGGTTTAAATAGAACTATATACTACGCCTTTGACATACTATATAGCTACTAGATTATTAATGCTGTAACCATACTGTTGTTGTTATTTGTACTAAAATTAGACGTTCTTAAACTAAGGGGTAACAAAATTAATTCATAAAAAGTCTATTAAAGATATAATTTTGTTAAAAAAACGTGAATAAATCATAAAAAATGAAATTTTCAGTGGTATTTGCTGATTTTTTTTGAAGAATTGTTAAAGAAATCTACCTTTTTAAGGTAAAATTACTTATTTCGAAGCTTTTCGAAATTATAGATTTTTCTTCCTAATTCTGCTAGAAAAGGAATGCCTATTTCATCATATTCATAGTGATCATCATTAAAAATTCCATTTTCATTTACATGTATTGTAGCGGATAGTACGAACTCTATATCGTTTTTTGTATCCTTAATATATGCACAATCTGTAAGATATCCATATGCATATCCAACCTTATTGTAGATTTCTATATGTTCCGGAATGTCTTCTTTTGTATCTCCAAACATAAAAAACTTCACATATCCATCATAGTATTCCTTTTTATCATATCCTGCTTCACTGGGTAAAGTCTTCATAGCATTAATCACAAATTCATAATCGCTCTCTGAGATATCAAAACCCTTTTCTTTACTATAAATATTGGGGAACTGAATACGCTTCATCATCTCGTGTAAAGATCGCAGCGGAAGATAATTTTTTTCGGAAAAGTCTTTTGGTTCCTTTATTAATGTATCATTATAGATGTACCCTTTACCTTTTAATGTTTTTTGCAACGATAATTTTAGGTGAGGATTATTTTCTATGCTTTCTTGTTGGTATGCAACAGTACTATCTTCTGCATTTTTTTTAAAAAGAATTGATTGTGTCTTCAGGTTTTGAGCGTGTAAGGCCGATAACCGATGCGAAATTCTACCCTTAAGGTCTTTAGACTGTAATTTTTGATTAATATAATCTTGTCCAAGGAATTCGAATAGTCGATTATATGCCTGGTTATCGCTTACCGCAAAAATATTACTAATTTCTTTCTCAATATTTGTATAAAGTGTATCACGCTGTAGAATGAAATTAGTCGTTCTGTCTAAGTTGATTCCTCTTTCCTTTAATTCGTTTAATTTCTCTAGGGCGATTAGGGCGATAGGGAATTTAACAGAACTTGCAGGATAAAAGTAGGTGCTATCAGAAACGTTGAATTCATAATCCGTAAAAATCACTTTTCCATGCTCATCTCGATCAACCTGACTGTACAAAATCTGAACTTCGTGTTTTTCAATATTTTGCATTACCTGTTTTATCTGTTCCTTTTCAGAATCCAGTATTTTTTCCAGAGGATTTTTTTGTGTACAAGAGAATATCAAAAAGCTAATAATAACGGATGAAATAGATTTCATATAGATTAGAAATTATATAGTAAGAAAAGAATAATCTACTTTTTATTATATAATTTTTTACCAGCTTCATAGTATTTATCACCTTCAACCCAAAAAGGAGTTTCGGGATTGTTAGCAATATTTCTGCAAGCCAATACATAGGACTGAAAGAATTTTAACAGATAATCATAATCTAATGTATCTGGATTATCAGTCACCTGGTGGTAGTATTTGGTTATTTCTTCATCAAAAGCTGTAAAACCCATACTGAATGTTGGTGCGGGAATTCCTTTGGCCGCAAAATGTACATTGTCAGATCGATCAAATAAACCTTGTTCAGGAGCTGGATCATCAATAGCTTTTAGTCCAAAAGGAGTTGCCGCTTTTTTAATATCTTCTGCTGCGGTTGTTCGTTCCAGGCCTACTATTGTCGCGATACTCGTATCATTATAACCTCCATTATCACTATTGAAACAATATACCATTTGATCTAACGGGATCATAGGATGATTTACATACCATTTACTACCTAATAATCCTTTTTCTTCTCCCGTGAATAGGATAAATAATGCTGATCTTTTAGTAGGATATTTAGCAATGTTTTGTGCTGCAGATAACACGGTTACAGTTCCCACAGCATTATCTCTTGCACCGTTATAAATAGAGTCATTATCAATAGCTTTTCCGATACCCACATGATCGTAATGAGCGGAATAAATGACAAACTCGTTTTTTAGTTTAGGATCCGTGCCTTCCACCATTCCGACTACATTTTGTGACATTATAGTACCCTTTTTAATACCTTGAACTTCTACAGTAGCGTTAATTTCATTTTTATCTTCAAAGAATTTGCTGATTTCTTCTTTCTGATCATTGATCCATAAATAAGTGAAGTTGTTAGGTTCCTCTTCTTCAGAAACACTCATTTTTTCTCCATTAAAACTATGGTCTAGTTGTGACCATGTTCTATCATCTATGCTATTAACTTCTATAATTCCTATTGCACCTTTTTCTTTGGCTAGTGCTATCTTCTCTTGGACTTTAGAAAATGCAAATCTAAGATTGCTATTGTCTTTTGTACCGGAATAAGTAACTACTATTTTTCCTTTCACATCTAAAGTATTGTAATCTTCAGCTAAACCATAATTGACAAATACTAATGATCCCGAAAAGGAAGTATTTACTTTTTTTAGTGTTACTATTTTAGAAGTAGTAAAATCTCCTATGTTTAATGATGCGTTCGCGAATGGAGAAGTAGTATTCAGCGTAACTTTCTGAAAATAACTGTTATTTTCAGTTACAGGTTTAGCACCGTATCCACGTAACATATTAGCCAGGTATTGAGCAGCTATTTTATTTTCGGGAGTACCAGTTTGCCTTCCTTTTAACTCATCTGATGCTAAAAAATAAATATGACCCTCAATTTCACTTTTAGAAACTGTGGATGTTACTTTTTCGATATCGTTTTGTGCAAAATTAATGAATGGTAAAGCTACTAATACTGATAAAAAAATATTTTTCATAAGCCAATTAAGATGTTTAGTTATTAGATGTCTGTAATTTCTATGGTGTGGATTAAAAAATATACTTGACTTCTCAAAGATAAGAATTGTAGAGAGTTTATGGGATGAGAGCAGAAAGAGTTGTTATCTTAGGCTAATTCTCCAAAACATTTGTTAATTCTATGTGATTACCTTCCAGTTCGGTCGGTATCTTTTGCAAAATGTGTTAAATTTATATAATGAAAGAGAAAAAGGGAATTTTTAAAAAAGGATTTGCTTTTAAGCATTATGAAGCCCCAGAACAATCTCCATTTGATAAACTTTTTGATATTTTTCAGGAGATTATCACTCATACTTCAGGAGACCTGGATGAAGCTTTGGATTGGTTAAAAGAGCTGGATAAAGAATACGAACTTACTAGTGAAGACTACACGCTAGACGATTTTATTGAAGATCTTAAGAAAAAAGGATACATACGAGAGGAAATCAGACCGGATGGAAAAGGAGGTATGTCTATTACGTCCAAAACTGAACGAGCAATCCGACAAAGAGCATTGGATCAAATTTTTGGCAACCTAAAACGTAGTGGATCTGGAAATCATAGAACCAAATATACTGGAAGAGGCGATGAGCATGCTGGAGAATATAGAAACTATCAGTACGGAGATGCCTTAGAACGAATATCTATAACAGAAAGTTTAAAGAATGCTCAAATCAATCATGGAATTGGAGAATTGAATCTTACGGAAGATGATCTTGTAGTAGAGGAAACACAGTTCAAAGCCCAGATGAGTACCGTATTGATGATCGATATTAGTCATAGCATGATTTTATATGGAGAAGATCGTATCACGCCAGCTAAAAAAGTGGCTATGGCGCTTGCAGAACTTATCACAACAAGATATCCTAAAGATACATTAGATATTCTGGTGTTTGGTAACGACGCCTGGCCAATAGCGATCAAAGATTTACCATATCTACAAGTAGGACCATATCATACCAATACAGTCGCAGGATTACAGTTAGCGATGGACATGTTGAGAAGAAAGCGTAATACTAATAAACAAATTTTTATGATTACGGATGGTAAACCAAGCTGTTTGAGAATGCCAGATGGTCAATATTATAAAAACAGTAATGGATTAGATCGTCAAATTGTAAATAAATGTTATATGATGGCGCAGCAAGCCAGGAAATTACATATACCGATTACAACTTTTATGATTGCACAAGATCCATATCTAATGCAGTTTGTAAGAGAATTTACATATGCCAATCAGGGTAAAGCTTTTTATACCGGCTTAAAAGGATTGGGTGAGATGATTTTCGAAGATTACGAAACCAATAGAAAAAAAAGAATTAAAGGATAAAAGATAGTATAAATCTAGAATTTTGCTTAAAAGAAAATATGAATACAAATACAATAACGACATTTGGACAATTAAAGGAATCAGGATATAAAAGTAAAAGTATAAAAGATGAACTTAGAGATAATTTAAGAACTAAGATTAGTAATAAAGAAGGTACTTTTACAGGAATCCATGGATATGAAAACACTGTAATTCCAGAGTTGGAACGAGCAATTTTATCACGACATAATATTAATTTATTGGGATTAAGAGGCCAGGCAAAAACTCGTTTAGCTAGGCAGATGATCAATTTACTGGATGAGTGGATTCCTATTGTAGCAGGGTCAGAGATTAATGACGATCCCTTTAGTCCAATATCCAGGTATGCTGTTAATTTACTCAAAGAAAAGGGAGATGAAACGCCAATAAGCTGGATACATAGAAATGATCGTTTTGCAGAAAAGTTAGCTACACCTGATGTTACTGTGGCTGATATTATTGGCGATGTAGATCCAATTAAAGCAGCGAATCTAAAACTAAGTTATGCAGATGACAGAGTAATTCATTTTGGGATGATTCCAAGAGCCAATCGCTGTATTTTTGTGATTAACGAATTACCTGATTTACAGGCACGTATCCAGGTAGCATTGTTCAATATCTTGCAAGAAGGTGATATTCAGATAAGAGGATTTAAGCTTCGTTTACCGTTAGATATGCAGTTTGTATTTACTGCTAATCCAGAAGATTATACGAATAGAGGTAGTATTGTTACACCACTAAAAGATAGAATTGGTTCTCAGATTCTTACACATTACCCGGAAACTATCGAAATTGCCAAAACCATTACACAGCAAGAGGCACAATTAGATTCTAGGCAAAGCAATTTGGTTCACGTACCAGATTTGGCTAAAGATTTATTAGAACAAATTAGTTTTCAGGCTAGAGAAAGTGAGTTTGTCGATTCTAAAAGTGGAGTGAGTGCCAGAATGAGTATTACTGCATATGAGAATTTATTAAGTACTGCAGAATATAGAGCATTAAAATCCGGAGACGAACAAACGTTACTAAGATTGAGTGATTTTATGGGTGTTGTTCCTGCAATTACTGGTAAAGTAGAGCTTGTGTATGAGGGAGAACAAGAAGGTGCAGCATCTGTAGCACATAATTTGATTTCGGATTCCATTAAAACATTGTTTCCTGAATATTTTCCTAAAATCGAGAGATTAGAAAAAGAAAGTGAAAGAAGCCCTTATCAAGAATTGATTGATTGGTTTTTCGAACAAAGTGGTTTTGAGCTTTTAGATGAAATTCCTGAAGCGGAATACATAAAAAAGCTAGATGAAATTAAACCGCTAAATGATCTTATTAAAAACTATCAGGAAGATATAGATCAAAAAGATAGTTATTTTATGAAGGAGTTCTTATTATGGGGATTGGTAGAGCATAAAAAACTAAGTAAGTATAGATTATCTGAAGGATTCAGATTTAAGGATTTATATGGTAGTTATATTAGTGATTTATAACGAATATAGTTTATGGTTGATTGTTTATGGTTGTTGGTTTTTTTAACCTTGGCTATAGCTATGCTGAAAAAAACAACTTCATTATAGCACAAAAATCAAACTTTTCGGTTGGAAACCTTTATTCAAGACGAGTTCAATGGTATAACCAAATAATTATATTCTTTCTATCAACTTAAAAATCACCACCAAACAATAAAACATTTAGAAAAAGAATCTTCACTACTTTTTATCCAAAGTAATGGAGATTTTTTTTTGGTGAGTTGCGTATTCAGCTGATCTGAAATGGATGCAAATGTATACCAAATTTCATTGTGTATGGGATCTGTTATCCAGTCTTTTTTCTGAGGAATATAATAGAGATAAGATCCGTATTTTTCTTCTGTAAATTCTTCTTCGTGAATCCAATATCCTACAATGCAATCATTATTAAGATGATAAATTTTCTTATTTTGATACGATAATGGAACGAATAAATTTCCAAAAAAGCAGACTTTTTGTATAATATCGTTAGGTTTGATATCTAATTCTTGTAATGTAGCTGAGGTTTCAGGGCGATAGAGTAGTGGTAACTGTTTTTCTTTTAACTTGGTTACTTTTTCTAATAAACTGTCATTACGATTAGGACCAATCCATCTTTCTAGAGCTACCTCACTTTTTTTAGGATCATAGAGATAAAACTTATAAATCAATTCTATGTGTAGTATCTGTTTTTGCTGTAGGTCTTCTACCAAAAAATCTAGTTCGCCGATGGTTATTTTATCCTTAAATATCTGAAGATTTTTTAGAATGATCTTATAGTTTTTACTGCTGTTAATGAAGTATTCAAAAAAATGCTCAACCCTTTTTCCTAAGACTTCATTTTCATGAATTTGAATAGGTAGCTGATTAGGTATAAAATCATCGGAAATTTGTAAGTCAAATTGTGATAGCTCAAAAAGAGCTATGTTTTTCCATAATAACTTGCTGTCTAAAAAACCAGCATATTGTTGTTTAATAGACATTACAGTTATTATTCATTTCTAAAAATAGAAATATATTTATCTAAGATAGGTTTTAATATTTTTCGATCCACCGGTTTAGCAACAAAATCGTCACATCCAGCTGCCAAAGCTCTTTCTATATCTTCTTCTGTAGAATACGCTGTTTGTGCTACTACAGGCAGATTTGGACGCATTTTTTTGATGCGTTTTGTGGCATCATACCCATCCATAACCGGCATTTTGATATCCATTAGAACCAAATCGATTTTGTCGTTATCTTCGCATATTTCAACAGCTTCTTTACCATTCTTAGCACGATAAATAACAAACTCAAAATCGTTCATTTTGGTTAACACGGTTTTTAAAAATAAGAAGTTTATTTCTCCATCTTCTGCTATGAGCACCACATGTTTTTCCGGTATGATATTTCCTTCTTTATTCGTAGGCAGTTCTGCGTTATTTTGCATTTGGGTATAAGGAATTTTTAATAAGAAGGCACTACCTTCATTTTCTTTACTTACAAAAGAAATTTTTCCTCCGATTAAATCTGTGTATTGTTTAGCAATTGCCAGACCTAAACCAAGGCCTCCAAAATTTTTAGAAATCTCTTTTTCTGATTGAGAGAAACTCTTAAAAATAATATCTTGATCCTTTTGTTTAATTCCGATTCCTGTATCCTTAATAGATATTTCAATGGAATCTTCCACAAGATAAGAAAAGATTGTTATTGAGCCAGTATTAGTGAATTTTATACCATTATCGATTAGATTATTGAGTATTTTGTAGAGCTTTGATTTATCAGTAATGATTATATTTTTTTCTTCTGGAATTTCATTCTCTAAATGTATGATAAGATTTTTCTCTTTTGCTTTATAAGCGTATTCAGATATTAATTTCAACAGAAGTTCTTTTAAATTGGTTTCTGTAAATCGTAGTTTGCTTTGTTTGGTTTCTAGTAAAGAAATTTCTAAGATGTCATCTACCGAAGTAATCAGGTCTTTACCACTATCAATAATAATCTCGGTGTATTCCTTTCTTTCTTCAGGTGTTAAGGAATCTGATTTAAGTAATTCCGAAAAGCCCATAATTCCGTTCATCGGAGTTCTGATTTCGTGAGATATATTCTGAATAAAATTGGTTTTTATCCTGTTGCTTTCTTCTGCATTATCCTTTGCAATTTGAAGCTCTTTAGTTTTTTGTTTGATGATAAATTTTAGATAGAAGTGTATAAAAATAATACTCGCCAAAGCAGTGAAAAAAATAATAGATGAAATAATCCAGAATTTAGGCTTTTTATAAAAAGGTTTCACTGTACTGAATAGCCAATTATCCAGAATCGTTTGCTTTTCTTTACTAGAGATATTTTGAGTTGCTTTGGCAATGATATTGTTAAGCGTTTTATTTTCTTTATGAACAGCGATGCTTGGAATGTAACTATAATTTATCTCTGTTATAACTTTTAAATCATCAAGCCCTTCTGATTTTATTAGATAATTTACCAGTGCTTTTCCACCGATATATGCATCAGATTCTCCTGATTGAACTTTACGTAAACTAGTTATGTCATCAGCGTAATTTTTTATGTTCAAATTAGGATAGTTTTCTTTAAGATAGTCATCTATAGAATACCCTGTAGGTACTGCAATTCGTTTGTTTTGAAAATCTTTAAGTTTTAATGCGCTATCAACTTCTTTTCTAGCAACTAAAACAAATGGGGTTTCAAAAGATTTGGTATAGAAATTTAGATATTTTTGTTTTTCTACAGTTTCCTGCATCTCAAGTACAATATCGATTTTTTTGTTTTTAAGGTCTTCTAGCAATTTGGTCCAACTTGTGTAATATTTTTTTTGAAAAGTATAATTAATTTTTTTTTCAATAAGATTGAAATGATCTACTAAGATACCGTCGATACTGTCTTTTTTATTTATAAATTGATAGGGTGGGTAATATGGATATACGGCAACATTAATGTTACCTTGCTGGTTTAACCAGTCTTTTTCGGTTTTATTAAGAATATCATCGTTAGAACAGGATGATATTCCAATAATCAGGCATATGAAAATAAAAATGAGTGTTATCTTGTTTTGCATATACTATTTTGAATTGATAGTCTTATTTCTATTTTTAAAAACAGGGAAATATTTATTCAGCATTGGTTTAAGTATTTTTCTATCCACAGGTTTGGAAACAAAATCATCACAACCAGCATCCAATGCTTTTTGTACATCTTCTTCAATAGAATACGCTGTTTGAGCTATCACCGGTAAATCGGGCCTCATTTTTTTGATATAAGAAGTGGCATCATATCCATTCATAATTGGCATTTTAATATCCATAAGAACCAGGTCAATATTATCATTTTCCTGACAAATTGTTACTGCTTCCTGACCATTTTTCGCTCTGTAGATAGTAAAGTCATACTCGTTCATCTTTGTGAGAATTGTTTTTAGAAATAAGAAGTTGGTTTCTCCATCCTCAGCAATTAATATGATATGCTTCTCTGTTTTTAAAAGGTTTTTGTCTTGGCTAACAATCTTATCTGCTTTGTTTTTAGTGACAGGATTGTATGGTAGCTTTAACGTAAATGTGGTGCCCTTGTCTTTCTCACTAAGTAGTGTTATTTGTCCACCAATAAAATCAGCATTTTTTTTAGCAATAGTTAGCCCTAAGCCCATTCCGTCGTATTCTCCGACCGTATTTTCTAAGTTAGATGCCAAACTTTCCTGTATTTTATCTTTGTTTTTTTCGCTAATACCGATCCCAGTATCTTTTATAGCAATATGTAAAAAATCATCTTTTATAGTATACGAAATAGTTATAGAACCATTACTTGTATATTTTACTGCATTATCAACAATAACATTTAAAATCTTATTTAGTTTAGGACGATCCATGAATATTAAATTCTCAGAATTTGTCAAATTGTTCTCAATGTAAAGTTTGATATTTTTTTCTTCTGCTTTAACTTTATAATTTGATACTAATGTTTGGAAGACATCCCGAAGATTGATTTCTACTAATCGTAGTGTAAACCTTCTTGTTTGTAATTGAGAAATTTCCAAAATGTTATCGATAATAGACAATAGCTCTTTACTATTCCCAATAATCATTTGAGTATATTTTTGTCTTTCTTTCGGGCTTAAATCTTCTTCATTTAAAAACTCAGAAAGTCCGATGATTCCGTTCATTGGAGTTCGTATTTCTTGAGGGATGTTATTAATGAAATTTGTTTTTAATCGATTGCTTTCTTCTGCAATATCTTTGGCAATGATTAGTTCCTCTGTTTTCTGTTTGATCTTAAATTTCAGATAAGAATTGAAAACGATAATTGCAATAAAGGATAATAGGGTGATTAAAGATACCAATATCCAGAATTTGGGAGTGCTATAAAAAGGAGTTACATTGCTATAGTACCAGCTATT
Source organism: uncultured Aquimarina sp. (assembly GCF_947495315.1). Classification (GTDB taxonomy): domain Bacteria; phylum Bacteroidota; class Bacteroidia; order Flavobacteriales; family Flavobacteriaceae; genus Aquimarina. The sequence continues at coordinate 377,760 of NZ_CANLYD010000001.1, forward strand.
TAGAATAGATTCTTTTTCTTCTTTTGTAATACTTGAAAGTGTTTTAGAAATAATACCATCAAGAACAGTATTACTTCTATTGATAGCTAATCCAGGTTGATAATTTAAATCAATACTAGGACTTATTTTTAGGTTATCAAGTCTTTTCAATCTAATATAATAATTAACCAAAGCTTTAGGGCCTATATACGCATCATATTCTCCTGAATTTAAATTTGTTAAACAGGTCAGTTCATCTTTATTGGTCACAATATTAAGATGGGGATAGGTACGTTTTAAGTTTTCGGTTATAGCATAATCTTCAGGAAGTACAATAGTTTTGTTATTTAGGCTTTCAATATCCTTGCCGAAAATAGCTTCGTTTCGGGTAACAATTACATGAGGGGATTTAAAAAGAGGAGGGTAAAATTTTAAATAAGATTTTCGCTCTTCAGATTTTTGTATTTCCAGAATACATTGAGCTTTATTATTCTTTACATCATGAAGTAATTTTGACCAATCGTCATAACGTTTTGTTTGAAATTTATAACCGGTTTTTTTTTCAATGAGTTTTAAATAATCTATGAAAATACCATCAACTTTATTTCGCTCATTAACAAATTGATATGGCGGGTAATAAGGATATATTGCGACTGTAATACTATCATTTTTTTGCAGGAACTTTTTTTCTAAATCACTTAAAACCAATGTTTTTGAACAAGAACATACTACTGAGAGTAGGAGGAAGAGTGGGAATAAACATAGTAGTTTTTTTATCATATAAGTTCATCATTTATAACTTAACTTTTTTATTCCCTTAAATAAAGATAGTGTTTTAATAGTGTTTTTAAAAGAGAAAGTAATCAAAATCTACAAGTAAAATAGGCTATAGTATGCTATACTACATCATTAGGTACTTTTAATAATTTCTTTGCCATCTGGATATAAAGCAAAACGTCCTTTGGGTTTTTCATGAATGTGATCATAACTAGGCCAAGGCCATCCACCGAATTCTGTTTTCTGATATTCTTGAATAGCTTCTCGGATTTCGGATTGACTATTCATAACAAATGGTCCTTGTTTTACCACTGGTTCTTTGATAGGTTTTCCTTGTAGTAGTAAGAAATGAGATTCAGTATCGCCGTTTTTAATAGTTAAACTTTTATGGGCATGTGTAATGATTTGGTGATTTACGGGAATGGTATATTCTTCACTTTCGATTTCATTTCCTTTAAAAAAGTAAACGGAACGATTAATTCCTTCAGAAGCATTTGGAAATGTATATTCCGCATTTGGAGCCATTTTTATTGTCCAGATATTAATTTCATTTTCTGGATTGGCTGCCCAGGAATCGGGAGCCGGATCTACAGCGGTTTTTCCTTCTAAATTTCCAGCAATTATGATTATTTCTATAGTATTTCCTTTTTTATCTTTTACAGTCACTTTTGGTATCTCCTCATTCCAGAGCATTTTAAAATATGGAGCTACCATTTTTTTATCTCTAGGAAGGTTAAGCCAAATCTGAAATAATAAAAAGGGATTTTCTTCTTGTTCATTCAAAAGTGGAAACATTTCTGAATGTTGTACACCTTTTCCGGCTGTCATCCACTGAACATCACCGTTGCCAAAACGACCCGCAGCTCCCAATGAATCGGAATGATCTACCAAACCTTTCTGAACAATAGTTACGGTTTCAAAACCGCGGTGAGGATGTGCTGGAAATCCGGGGACAGTAGTTCCGTGATACATTCTCCAACCATCTTTTGGAGTAAAATCCTGACCAATATTTCTTCCTGTTAACGAGGCGTTAGGACCTAATTTTTCATTTCCTTTAGGATACAGATCTTCGTGATATGCACAAAATAAGAAAGGATCACTAGTTTCCCAGATAAAATCTAGCGGTTTAATTTTAATTATGGCATTCATAACTTAATATTTTGAGTCTTTGTATTTGTAAAGGAGCTTTTTTATAAAGTTAATTATTTGCAGCGTTTTTAGCGATTTCTTCCAGTTTTTTGTCAATCTTTTCTTTTGGAAGCCATTTTCCTTTGACCATAACTCCCGATATCTGTTGAAGTGATTTGATATTTTCTAAAGGGTTACTATCTAATACCACAAGGTCTGCATCCAGCCCTTCTTTAACTTGTCCAAAGGTTTTTTCCTGATGAAAGAATATTGCAGGATTACTGGTTCCGGATTGTAGAATCTGTAACGGAGTCAATCCAGCTGTTATCATACCACTTATCTCATGATGTATTGAAAAACCAGGGACATTGAACAATTGAGGAGCATCAGAACCTAATAATATTCTATGGCCATTATCTTGTAAAGTTTTGATTAACTTTCTTCTGATGCTATTAAATTGCTGCCACTGAACTTCGTTAAAATTAGGATTGTCAATTGTATATTGAGCTTTGCGTTGTTTCCAATTGGCCAAAGTAGTAGTTGGCATATATTTCATTTCCGGGTCATTTAATAATTCTTCAGAAGATATTGGCGCAAACCATCTCTCAAATAAACTTTGAGTAGGGACAATCCATACTTTATTATGATTAGCTAATTGCACTAATTCATCAATTTTAGATTCGTCAGCCAAAGGAGTAAAGTTGTACCCAAAAAAGCCATTGTCTGAAGGATTTACATTTGCTGAAGCAGGAACTAACCCTTCCAGGAAACCATCAACATGATCAATAGATGCATATTTACTTTTGAGAGCTTGACGTATTCCAACATCCACGGGTACGTGTCCAGAAAAAGTAATACCAACTTCATTAGCTGTTTTTAATACTTGATTAAAAACATCCAATTTAATTCCTGGATGAATTTTGAGAAAATCATACCCTTCTTTCTGATAGTTCGTTACCTTAGTAATAGCTTCTTCTTTAGTTTTAATAGAATTTCCGTTTAGAGAAGGACTAGATGTAAAGATTCTGGGACTCAGGATTTCTCCTTTTGCAGCTTTATCTCGTAAAACTAAATGAGAAGGATGACCTAGCATACCTCTGATTGTTGTGATTCCATTAGAAAGATATAAGAATAAAACCTCTTCAATGCGTTCTTTACTGGTAGAGGATTGCGGAATATGTGCGTGCATTTCTGCTAATCCCGGAATTATATATTTCCCTTTACCATCAATTATTTTTGAGTAGTTTCCGGGGTTTGCTATAACTCCAATAATACTTTTTATTTTTCCGGAATCTATGACGATTTGTTGTTTTTCTATGACAGAACCATTAATGACATCGATTATATTGATATCTGTAATCAGGATTGCTGATTTGCTATTTTGTCCTGGTGTTGTTTGTGTACAAGCTAATAAGGATATCGCAAAGAGCAGAAAAAGATATTTTTTCATTTTAGTGTGTTTTAATTCTTTAGGGTAAAGCACTCCAGGCAATCATATTGTTTAGTAATTTCCATAGGATCATAGACTTGATCACCCTTAACTACCTGGTAAATATCACGTGTATTTTTAATGTTTAATAGAGGATCACTATTTAGAATTACCAAATCAGAAGCTTTTCCGATTTCTATGGTACCTGTGATTTTATCTTTTTTAAGATATTTCGACCCATTATATGCTGAGCTTTGTAAAGCTTCTAATGGAGATAACCCTGCGTTAACCATTGCTTCTAATTCTCTATGTAATGAAATTCCTGAATAGGTGTATGAATTATATGCGCCACTATCAGATCCAGCAAGAAGCTTAACATCAGCATCTTGTAAAGATTTAGTTAGCCTTATAAAGAAAGCATTGAGATCTTTTCTTGATTTTCTAGCTTCATCAGAAGCAGTTAGTGCTCGTTTGATACGTCCATCATAGGTTTTAATAATTCCTTTTCCAATAATTTTTAGATAAGGGTCGTTGCTATGATCTACTTCATCAAGATAACTTAATATGTTACCAATATGCAAAGTAGGTACAACGTAGGTATTATTATCTTTTAATAATTGAAAGGTTTTTTGGGCCGTTGAATCACTATAGGTGGAAATCAAGCCATCCATTGCATTCCAAAAAGTAAGTTCTTTATTTATAATCGCTTGTGTAATCTCTTTTTCATTATCAGAGCAACCTTTTAGTATATAATAGAGATGTTCTATGGCTCCAATCCCTGAGTCTACTGCTTCATTTAGTTCTACTGTAAAAGGCATGTGACCAGAAGAGATCATTCCTCTATCAGAAGCCTGCTTTAAAATCTCCAAATAGTTTTCTCTAGAAATTCTACTGTCATATATTTTTACAAAATCAGAAGGTATTCTTTCTAACGAGTCCAGAGCTTTTATAATATCTTCAGAAGATTCTATGACTAAAGAACCAGCCCAAGTTGCATTTGCTCCGTCTAGTTTAGGACCCGAAGTATACATGGTTGGGCCAATTAACTCATTATTTTTAGTTTCTTTTTTCCACTTTAAAACTTCAGCCGTAAGATCTCCTCCTGCATCTCTTACCGTTGTGATTCCGTTAGCAATAAATAGAGGAAGCAAGTTTTTATTTTCCTCAATTAAAGAATCTCCACCTCTAAGATGAATATGATTATCCCAAAATCCGGGAAGTAAAAATTTGCCTGTACCATCAATTCTATTCTCAGTAATGTAATTCTCAATACTATCTATTGTTTCAAGTTTTACGATCGTTCCATCATTAATGTATACTGTTTTTGTTGCCACGTTTCCATCTTCAATTCGAATCAGTTTGATATTAGAAATAACAATATCATATCGTTCCTTTTCCTTTTTGGAACAACTCAAAATACTTAAGAATAAAAAAGTGAATACTATTATTTTATCACTTTTTGTAATTGATTGTATCATCTATTGTGAATTTACTTTTAAAAGAAAAAGCATATGGAGTTTCACCATGTTCCTGTAAATAATACAAACGTTCCTTAGCTTCTTCTGGAGTAGGCTTATGACCATTTTCTATATACCAGAAAGCCATATGCATTCGAGGCATTTTATGAAACCATTCTTTTTTACGTTTTAGAATTTCTACGTGATCCGTTTTATACGTAAAATTGAATAATGCATGCATACTTTCCCAAACAGACATATTAATAATCAAGAAAAGATTATCAAATACCGTAATAGCTGTTGCATTTCCTTCGTCGTCTTTTAGTCTCCATACAAAACCATCGCTTTGCTCTGCCAATTCATTAATACGATCCAGATTGTTTACAAAGTCTTCCATAATTGGATCATTAATAGGAGCTAACATTTCGGCAATATTTACTTGTGCTAATTGCATATTATTTATGATTAAAGTATACCTGATTTTATCAATGAATCAATGATTATTTATTTTACCAATACTCAAAAATTTTAGAGATTTTACCATTTTTAAATTCGAATAGGGTCATTTCAGATTTTCCTTCTTGTACGACTCCATCTTTTTTCTCTACAAACCTTTTCTCCACAACCATTCCATTAAGACCAATAATTTTGTTGATAATTTTAATGTCAATGATACTACCGTTATACCCACCGTTTTTCTGGTTTCTTACATATCCATTATATAATTTTTCTCTGGAGTAAGTACCTCCATACTTCGGGTGAACATATATAAAATCTTTTGTAAAAAGCTCAAAAATATTGTCAATATCTATCACTTTAGAATTAGCCTGAAAAACCTTTAGATTTAAAGAATAATAATTTGACACAATAGTTTCTAGTGAGTCCTTATGGATCTTATTCGCTTCTTGAGCAATCATCATATTACTTGTAATAAGAAATATGCTAATAGCAGTAACTAGTATTTTAATGTGTTTGATCATAAATCCCTACTTTCAAAATATACATAACTGTTTTTTCGTTTTTATTAGCTTCTAATTGTGACCTAAATGACATCCACAGCCTGGTTTCATAAAACTTTGGGATACTTCGTGCCAAGGAAAAGCAGTATTAGATTTAGAATTTTCCCACCAGAATTTAGTTCTTTCTTTAGAAGTATTACCAATTTCATTCATAGTATCAGTATCATATAATCTACCATTCACCATAGTATATTTTACGGTTTCAGTATTTCGAATATCTTCCAGTGGATTTTTATCAAGTACAATCAAATCGGCTAATTTTCCTTCTTTTAGAGAACCAATATCATTTCCTGCACCAATATAATGAGCGCCATTAATGGTAGCAGCTTGCAATGCTTGCATATTAGTCATACCACCTTGTTGAAGCATCCATAGCTCCCAATGTGCTCCAAGACCTTGTAATTGTCCATGTGCACCGAGATTAACTTTAACTCCTTCATTGGTTAACTTTGTTGCAGTTTTAGAAACTAAGATATGTCCATTTTCATATTCCTCATCAGGTACCATTGTTCTATGACGTGATCTGGCATCTACAATCGCTCTGGGCGTATATTTTAGAAGTTTTTTATTTTCCCACACATTATCTTTTTGGTAGAAGAAATATTCTCCATTCATCCCACCATAATTTACAATTAACGTAGGTGTATACCCGGTTTTACTTGTCTTCCATAATTCGTGTACATCTTTATAAACTGGTGCTACTGGTATATTATGTTCTATACCTGTGTGACCATCCATAATCATAGTCATGTTATGATAAAAGGTAGAACCGCCTTCGGGAACAACATTAATTCCTAACTCGCGAGCAGCTTGCATTACCTGCTGCCTTTGATCTCTGCGAGGTTGATTATAGCTTTTTACAGATTTTGCTCCAAAGGCTTTTGTTCGTCTGATAGAAGATCTGGCATCTTCCAGGTTGTTTACGACTGCTTTAAAATCACCATCAGCACCATATAATATAAAACCGGTAGAGTAGAGGCGCGGTCCGATCATTTCTCCACTTTTTATTAGTTCTGAAATACTAAATACGGTTTCTGTATTGGCTGAAGGATCATGAGCAGTTGTAACACCAAAAGCAAGATTAGCATATAATTGCCAATGCTTCTGAGTGGTTAGACCATATCTAAATGCTCCTACATGAGCGTGAGCATCTACAATACCCGGCATTATTGTTTTGCCTTTTACATCAAATACTTTGACATCTTGTGGAACGGAGATATCACCAGCTTTTCCTATTTTTTCAATTGTATTTCCGTTAATGATAATTGTTCCTTCTTCTATAACTTGATCACCTTCCATAGTAATGATACGAGCATTGATAAAAGCGATTTTTCCAGATGGTGTATCTGTTTTTGTTACTAAATCAATACTAATACCTTTTGATGTAACTTTTCCTACTTTTTCAGGGGAATTAGGTAAGAAAGTGAATCGATCCTTAATCTCATTAGAAAAATACTCATCCCCTAAGGTCCAGAATACTTTTTTACTGTCTTTGGACCAATGTAAGTTAATCCCTGCATCTTTAGATACCTGAGAAACTGGTACTGATTTGGATTTATTATCCAGATCAATTGGCTTGCCATTAATAACTAGTGGAGCTACATAGGCTTTATGTAGATGCGTAAAAGCAATCCACTTGTTATCTGGACTTGGTACTAGTCTGTTAGCGTATTTTGATTTTACGTGTGTCTTTTTATCTTTTCCGTTTAGGTCAACTGACTTTAATTCTTTAGTTAAATTCCCAAAATAAGTTCCTCCTGTTTGATAAAAAATACGTTTTCCATCTTTGGTGAAAGTTGGGTACGCTCCTTCTTTCAAAATTAGTTTTTGATTCGCTCCGGAAGAAGACATTGTATAGATTCCGGTTTTTTTGTCAAAACTTCTTCCTTGATCATTATTTCCTCCTTCTTTTCTGTAGGTAATTAAATTGCCAGAGAGATTGTAAGTTGGTGTTCTATAGATTCCTTTCTCTACTGTTAATTTGGTAGGAGTTCCTCCAGCAGCAGGTATTTTGCAAACAGATCCCAGCGTTTCGTCATTCCAGGTCACATATATTATATGTTGACCGTCTGGAGAGAAGCTTGGTTCAAACTCAAAATCTGATTTCTGTGTAGTAAGACGTTGAGGTTTACCTTTTGGTAATTTTTTACTCCAAAGATGTCCAAGAGCACTAAACACTATCGTTTTTTCATCAGGAGAAGTCACTGCATGACGAATTACTTTAGCAGTAAATTCTTCTGGAGCGACAGGTGAATTAAAATGAACGGTCTCCGCAATTTTTAAAGTAGCATCTACCGTAAATGGAATATTAGTAATCTGAGAATTTTCTGTGTTAATTTTTTGAATTTTTCCTGTAGACCAGAATATGATCTCTTTATTATCAGGCATCCAGCTGAAATTAGGATATACACCGAAAATTGCCCAGGCTTCTTGTTGATCTTTATTTAGTTGATCATAGATTGGCCATTCTTCACCTGTTTCCAGATCGTGAATGTATAATACAGTTTTGGTTCGCACTCGTTTTACAAAAGCTAGCTTTTTACCATCTCTAGATATTTGGGGTCTGGCAGCCCCTCCAGGTCCTCCTGTAACAGTAGTAGTTTCTCCAGTTTCAAAATCGTATTTCTTGATAACATAGATTTGTTTGTTTGGGTCTTTGTTATATTGAAAAAATCCTCCGGAATACATATCTTCACTATAATACATATATTTTCCATCTGGAGAAATGTTAGGTTCGTTTACGTCTTGTTGATCATTTTTTCTTTTGGTCAGTTGGATTCCGGATCCTCCGGTAATATGGTATTGCCACATTTCTCCAGCTCCTAATGAACGCTGAGAGGTAAAGTGTTTTCTGGCGATTAAATAATTACTATCTGGCATCCAGGCTGCATTGTTCAATAACCTGAATTTTTCTTTGGTAATTTGTTTAGCATCACTACCATCGGGATTCATTACCCAAATATTATCACCGCCACCGGCATCGCTAGTAAAAGAGATTTTGGTTCCATCTGGACTAAAACGTGGTTGTACCTCAAAAGGAATTCCTGTGCGTAAAACTTTCGCTTTTCCGCCAGAGATAGGAATGCTGTAAATATCGCCCATAAGATCAAAAACAATTGTTTTTCCATCCGGACTTACATCCAGGTTCATCCAGGTGCCCTCATCAGTAGTAAAGGTGTGATCTTTGTAATTAAATTGTCCATTAGGATTAGCAACATCCCATGTTGATTCTTTTTTTTCGTCTTTCTGTGCTTGAGTTGTACATACTAGAAATACTCCTAAGAGTAGGGTAGTGATAATGTGTTTGTGCATGGTATTCGATTTATCTAAACCGAAAATAGTGAATTCGAAGATAAAATGTCTTAAAGTGTTGTTAAGGGAAACATTACATTTTATCGTTTTTTGACCGTGCTACTTTTCATATCAAACTACAGCTTCAAAAGTTTTTTAGTGTAATCCAAGGTTTTAGTTTCAGTAACTCCTTCTTGATGCAACTCTAGATGTTTTTTATAAAATAGAAAATAACTTAGATTCTATTCTTTTCGTCTTCTAGTCCTGTTTTACGTTTTCTGGTAGCTTTTATTTCTTTTCTTCCGAAATTATAGGTTAAATTAAATTGAACTTGTCTACTATCCCAGCCACCATTTCCTTCTATTCTAAGATCTCCAAACTGTGTGTCACCTTTCCAAGGAGATGTGTATAATATATCATTAAACCCTAATCTCGCTGTTAATTTATTATCAAAAAAACGTTTTTGAAATGCGATATTAAGAGATCCTAAGCTTTCCGTTTGATAAGTTCCTCCCCAAATTGAAGGAGAATTAAACCATCCGGAGATTTCCATTTTAATATCTGCTGGTAAGGAAAAAGTATTTTGACCATAAAGGCTTAACGTATTTTGAGAAACAGAAACGAAATCATCATTGGTTGCTTCAAAAATACTTCTAAAAGCATTGAGGCTATAGTACACGCTCCACCATTTATTGATTTTGGTTGGATAGGAAATACTCAAATTAATGATTTTTTGATTAGCAACATTTCTAGTGATGATAAAATTTTGATCTTGACCTTGTGCTTCTGTTACTTGTGCAAAATAGTCACCTATAAAACTATAACTCAAAGCAGTGGTAAATCGATAATTATAGGTGTGAGAAAGTTTGATATTATCGGTATACTGTGGCTGCAAAAAAGGATTACCTTTTCTAAAAGATAATTCATCAATTTTGATTTCAAAAGGATTTAGATTTTGATAATTAGGACGCTGTATTCTTCTACTATAGTTAAGAGCAATAGCATTTTTATGATTTGCCTGATATGTTATTCCGCCACTGGGAAAGAAATCTGTGTAATCTCTTTTTACACGGTCATCTGTATTTTGTTGTTCACTAAATAATTGACCGTCTGATTTGGTTTGTTCAACCCGTAATCCAAATTGTAAAGATATTTTTTTAAACTTACGATTATAGTTAAAATAGGCAGCATTGATTTGTTCATCATAAGTAAAATCGTTGGATCTTTCTAGATTAAGAATATCATTTCCGTTAATACGATCAAAGAAATCAAATTCATTATCGGTACTAATGTTAGAATATTTTAACCCAACAGCTAATGTGCCTTTCCAAAACGGTTGTTCATAATCCATTTTTGCCGTAAAAATCAAAATATTAATGGGAGTGATCATAAAGTTTATAGTTTCACTTATAACCTCTGTTTCGTCACTATTAAAATAGCTATTAGGTTGTAAATTTGTTCTATCACTTGAATATTTGCCATAATCTACATCGATATTCAAAGCGTGCCCTAATGTGTCTTTATACTTGTAATTTATATTGCTATAAAGGTTGTTCGTTTTATTCTCTGAATCACTACCCGCGACTAAAACTTGATCTGGAGTAGTATTACCTTGTTGGATAATTGGTGTTCTGGAATCACTATCAGAACCACCATTATTAAAATTACCACTTAGAATGATTCCAAAAATTGATTTTGAATTTGCATAATAGTCAAAACCAAGTTTCAGATTATTACTATTGTTGTCGCTAATGGTTTCTGTTTTCGCATCAAAAATAGTATTGTTTTGCGTTCTGTATAGATTAATGAAACTAAAACTTTTCCCGAATCGATTGCTATAAGTGCCATAAAAGTTAGTTTTTTTACTTCTGTTATTAAAAGAAACAGAACTAGTATATCGAGCAAAATCTCCATAAGTGATTCCTCCGGCAATCGATCCATTCGTTCCTAATGTTTTATCTCTTTTTAATTTGATATTAATAATTCCTGCATTTCCTTCGGCATCATATCTTGATGAAGGTTGTGTTATGATTTCTATGGTTTCAATATCACTAGATTGAATTGTTTTAAGATAATTTACTAAATCTGGACCTCTTAGAACTGATGGTTTATCGTCTATGTAAATCAACACACCTGTTTTTCCTTCTACAATTAGATTATCGTTATTATCGACAATAACACCAGGTGCTCTTCGTAATAATTCATAACCAGATATTCCAGTTGCGCCCAAAGTATTTTGAACATTAAAGACAGTTTTATCTGCCATAACCTGAACAATAGGTTTTTCTGCAGTAACAACTACTTCGTCTAAGCTTTCGGTTTTTGTTTGCAATAATATATTTCCAAAATCATAATCTATCTCCTTAATTGAGAGAGTTTTAGAAATGTAATCTTTATATCCTAAACTTGATATGATAACTTTATAATCTCCTTTGTCAATATTTTGAATTTTAAAAGTCCCCGTGGCATCAGAAATAACTCCTTTGATAAACTCATTCGTAGGAACTTTTAGAAGTGAAATTGTAGCTGCTGATATAGAAACAGCTTGTTCATTAATAACTTTACCTGTAATTGTAGATTGAGCATTTATGTTACTTAAAATAAAGTTACTCATTAGAATTAATACTATAATTGTTTTCTTATACATGATTAAATAATTTGATAGGGCAAATATGAGTATTAGGTTAGCATCAGTCACGTATAAACCGACGAGTGGTCTTTGGTATCGGTGAATGGACAATCCCATTCGTCTGAGTATAGGACCATTCATCGATTTTTAATATGTAAATCGTATTTATACTTTAGTTTTGCAGGTATTGAATATAATTATGAAAAAAATATTATTACATAGAAGTTTTGCTGGTGTGCGAGTTGTAGAATTTATTGCTTTTATAGGATTTTATTTATTTTTTGCAAGTGCTTATCACATCGCTTTGTGGATTAATCGTGGAGAATATAATGGAGATGGAGGAACCTTGTTCGACCCAAGAAGTTTTATGGATGATAGTGGATTAGGCTATTTATTAAAATTACTAATTACATTACCTATTTGGTGGCTTCTGTTTAGAAAACTAAGAGCTTGGCCTATGAAGAATAGGGTACTTTTGCATATTATATTACTACCTTCTTTTGTACTTATATGGAAACAGGGATATTATTTGTTTAGTGAATTCTTTGGGTTTTTCTATTTAAAAGGAGCGGTGCAGATTTGGGATATATATCTACCAGCATTATTTTATGTATTGCAGTTCGGGATTTTACATTCTTATCAATATCATATTGATAATCAGAAAAAGATAAAAGTAGAGGGGGAGTTAAGATCGGCAGCTTTAAAGAGTGAATTGTCGGCATTAAAAGCACAATTAAATCCTCATTTTTTATATAATGTTTTCAATACTATTAGCGCATCAGTTCCACCAGGTAATGAAAAAACAAGACATATGATTGCTGAGTTATCTGATTTGTTTAGATATCAATTACAAGCTTCCAAAGTAGAAAAAGTACCTCTGCACGAAGAGCTCAGTTTTGTGAAAAAATACCTGGCATTAGAGAAAGAACGATTTCAGGAACGACTTCTGGTCAAAATTAATGTAGCTCAAGAAGTGATGAATGAAATGATTCCTCCTATGTTATTACAACCACTGGTAGAAAACTCTGTTAAACATGGTTTGGCCTCTTTAATAAAGGGTGGAACAATTTCTATAACAATCCAAAAACAGGAAAATAGGTTGTTTTTTGAGGTTGCAGATACTGGGGTAGGAATTAAAGATAAAGAAGCAATATTTGGTAAGGGAATAGGGTTAACAAATACCAAAATGCGTTTAGAAAAAATGTATCAAACAACATTACATCTTACTGAAAATATTCCTCAAGGACTTAAAATCAATTTTACTATCTAAATGAAAAAAGTAATTATTATAGACGACGAAGCAGCGGCAAGAAAATTAATAAAAGAATATCTTTTGGATTTTCCTGAATTAGTTCTGTTAGGCGAAGCGAATAATGGAGTAGATGCGGTGAAAATGATTAATGAATTTAGACCAGATCTTGTTTTTTTAGATATACAAATGCCAGGAATGACTGGTTTTGATGTGCTTACCCATATTGAAGAAATACCCCAAATCATTTTTTCGACTGCATATGATAAATATGCGTTACAGGCTTTTGAAGTTCATGCGATTGATTATTTACTTAAACCTTACACGAGAGAACGATTTAAGATAGCTGTTGAACGATTAACAGATCATAGTAAAGAAAGTGCAATAAGACCGTTAACCGAAAGTTTGCTAATGGATCGAAATAACTACCCAGAACGTATTTTAGTTCAGTCACAGAACAAGCTTATTACGATAGCAGTAGAAGAAATTATTCGTGTAGAAGCCTATGGAGATTACTCAAAGCTAATTACGATAGAAGGAACGTATTTAAGTAATTTTGGAATTTCAGTTTTAGAGGAAAAACTGGATCCATCTGTATTTATTCGGGTACACAGATCTTCTATTATCAATCTTAATAAAGTAAAGGAACTCAATAAGTATACAAAGAGTTATGATATCGTGATGCATAATCAAGATGTTGTTCGTGTAAGTCGCGGATATATGGATAATATCAAAAAATTAATGTTCTAGAGCTATCTGCCATTATCTCTTGTTTTAATATTAGCTTTACAAAGTCTTATAATTTCCAGAATTCTTTTATCTCTTGTTTCTTGTCGTTTAGCTTGATTAAGCCAGTATAAATAATTTTTTCGATAACTAGGAGAAAAGTTTTTGTAATTGGTAAAGGCTTCAGAATTGGAGTTAAAGGCTTTTTTAAGATCCTGTGGAATAATACCATTTTCTACATTATCCAAAGCTGTCCAGGAATTATTTTTTTTGGCAATTTCAATTATATCTAATCCACTTTGATGCATCAGATCATCTCTGATAAGATCAATGATATATGTTTTATTCAGTTTGCTCCACACACTTTTTGGTTTACGCGGACAGAAATATTGTCTTCTTCGTTCTTCGTCCAATCTCTTTACGGTAGAATCAATCCATCCGTAACAGATTGCTACCTTCACAGCTTCTTCCCAGCGCATACTGGGGTGTTTACTTTCTACTTTATAAAAAATCAAATAAACGCCATCAGAAATAGTATGATTTTTGTGCAGCCAATGCCGCCATTCTTTATCAGTTTTGAAATATAACTCTGGTTTAGTTTTCATTTCTCAAGGTTTTTTATCAATAGCATAATAGTAATTTAGACTTAACCATAATCGATTTTTAGTTCCGGATTCAAATAGTTGACTTAAACGATAATCTGGCCCGATTTCAAGTTTACTTTTTGGATTAACTACATATCCAATAAAAGGAATGATTCTTATTTCTAAATCAGAATTAGAACTTTGATACGAACCTAAATATTCATTATTGACTTTAAGATAAAACTCTCCAGGATCAACACGGTAACCGCTAAATGGTATTTCTACAGTAAAACGATACCTGAGTCTGAATTCTGGAGATTCGTCTTTAGTAAATGTTTGATCAGTTACAAAACGATGTGCGACTCTAGTAGACTCTAATTGTTGTGTAATAGCATATTGAAATATGGAACGATGAACAAGTTGATCTCCTTCTAGTCGCAATAAATATCCTATATTGAAAACTTTATCAGAGGATAGTTTAAAAGAAAGAATGGTGGTGAGATCCGTTAGCAAATAATCATAAGAGAAATCATGACCAGGATGGTGTTCCCATAATTGTTGACGAGACTCAAGACTATGGATCAATTTGGTGTAATTGGATAGTTTATTGGATACTACAATTTTAGGTAATAATCCAGAAGTGAAAGATGTTTGTGCTACCATTTGGTAACAAATGGTATTGAATACATAAACCAATATGAAAGCTCTTTTAGTTTTCATAATTTAATAAAGAAGATTATCCGTATTGGCATTTACAATTTTCAAAATTCTCAATAGAGATCCGCTATAATCATACAGTAATTCATAATAGCTATAACGTCGATTTTTTTTACCCTTTATGACTAATTCATAATTGACATTATAATTCTCCGTAACAGTTTTTTTATTTATCAAAGAGATAAGAGTGGATCGAGAGGCAACCCATTGTTTTTGTGTTTTTTTGACTTTTGATTTGGTGAAAATACTATCTAAAGAATTTTGAATCTGTTTTCTCAAATCTTCTGGAATAGAAGTGAAAGGAATTTTTTGTTCCACGTCTTGCGGATTTCCTTCAGTATCAAATTCGACACTGTACTTTCTGTTTTTATAAATTGTTTTTGCTTCGATACTATTACCATCCTGACTTTCTTCGGCATACCATTTAATTTTTTTATCAAAAGGCCCTTGAGTCATAAAATCTAAAGCTAATTTAGGAACGTCAGAACTCTTAATTCGATACTCTTTTTCTAATTTATTTTGTGAATAACCAGAGAAAGAAAAAACTATCGAAAAACAAAATTTCAAGACTAATGAATAAGGGTATGACATATACTTAAAAGTGCTTTTGGAGTATACTAAAATAGTAAGAATCTGTTATTAGAAAGAATCAACTATGGTAAATCTTTCTAAAATTTGAATACTCAATAAAAACGAACTCATAACATCACTAATGATGTTATGAGTTCTATTATTTTTTTGTGTAATATGCCTTTCTAGTAGAATCTAGTGTAGGCTCTAAAGTTACCCGTATTATATGGACGTGTTCTTTTTACTTGTCGTTCTGTATTGGTAGAAGTATAGTAGTAATAATACCAGTAACCATTTGGTAAGTCAACCTGATATTTTAATACCCATTTCCAATCACTAAAAGGCCAAGAAGCTGTATTCTCCCAAGCATAGAACTGTAATCTAGTTAATCCGCATACTACATTAGTACGTGTATAAGTGTCATCAAGTTCTTTCCAATCCCCTCCATAAATAGAACTTCTGGTTAAAGAATTCCATAATCCGTTATCACAGAATCTTATATCTGTAGGTGTAGAGGTAACAGGAACTCCACCGCAGTAAATATTCCTAAAATCAGTAGACCCGATGTCATAACAGGATTTTTGGATTGCAAAATCTGAGTAATTAGGGTCATTGATTTCTAATAATGCGCCACTTTTTTCTAAATTTCTACCAGATTGGTTGAATTCAGAACCCTTTGCCGTTTTTGCGATACGTTCAGGAACAGATACAGAAGATTTTGTTAAAGAAATAAATAAGTTGAATGGTGATTGATCTAAGCTATGTAGACTTTCTTCAGCATTTTTAGCAGTATCACCATATAGGGTTTCTGCTACAATCATTTCTTCTTCATCACCTACCGCTATGAAATGATACTCATGACCATTTTTTTGAATTTTAGCTACTTCAAAAGAAGTTTGATCTAGTTCATTTACATATGCTGCATTTTTAGAAGGTATTGGATTTACTTCTTGTAGTTGTTCATCTTGTAATTCTTCTTCTTTGTCCTCACAGGCTACGAATACTACTCCAAGAGTCATGGCGATGGCCAATGTTTTAAAAATTGATTTTTTCATAATTAAAGGTTTTAAAAGTGTGTAATTAATTTACTAAGGTGTTCCGGATTACCTTTCTGGGAGCAAATCTATTGTGTAAGTATTTGTTAATCAAGAAGTAAAAGACGGTTTATATACAGGTGTACAACCGTTGATATTAGGGTTTTTTTCCCTTTTCAATTATTTTGGATGGAAAAACATAAGGCAATAAACGTTTTTCTATTTGAGGAAAATAGGATAGAAAAAGAAATGATTATGCCTTAACTATAGAAGAGTTTTTATTAATAAGAAATTTATCAAAAAGATGTAATGAATGTATTATATTAAAGTATTAGTCTAAAACCATAAACGGAAAGCTCTTCTTGTTTGAAATCTAAATCTTTCGATCGTTTGAATCCAATTTTTTCATACATTTTCCAGGCAATTTGCATTGCCTTGGTTGAATGAATTATTAACTGGTGTTGTTTTTCATCTTTAGCTAATCTAATACAGGCTTCGGTTAAGAGTTTACCAATACCTTTTCCTCTTGCCGTTGGAGCCACAGCTAATAATCTAAAACCTGCTGCATTTTTTTCTTGAGGTGCAATTCCGCCAGAACCATAATATTTCATGTCACTAAAATAAACAACACCTCCATCGATTTCACCATTTTTAGAAACAGCGACCAATAACCTGGTTTTTGGTTTTTCTGTCAGACTTCCAATATTAGCAAGTGTTTTGTAATAGTTAGGTTGTTCCTCTTGATCAGGAAATCCATCTAGTTGTGAATAGACACTGACCATGAGTTCTCCAATTTTTGGAAACTCATTAGGAGTAGCATTTCTTATTGTATATTCTTGATTCATATATAAGAAACTCTATTATTTGGGTTCTAGAGACATTACATAATCATAGCTTTCGTCGAGATAAACCGCCAAAGAATCTAGGTCATCCCACATAGATTCAGGAATTAAAATATATCCTTTCATAACCGCTCCATAGGATTTATATAAGGAGGTTGATAATTCTTCCATATATTTCTGTTGTACTTCTTTAGAGAATCTAATTCCGATTTCACTTGCTTTATTAAATAAGGAAAACATATATCCATTAGCAGATGTATATGGCATCGTCTTGCCTTTTCGTTCGAATCTGGAACATTTGGCTACTAGTTGGTCATAGATTTTTAGTTTCTCCTCCCACATGATTGAGTTATATTTATATTACAGAGTAGTTATACTATTATTGTTTCTCTACAAAAACCTTAAAATTTTGCATCCATTTCTCGCCTTGTTTTCTATACATACCAGGAAATAAGATTGCCATTATTTTTGGCATGAACCAATTAATTCTGGTGTATTTCACCTCATATTCATACCTAGTTTTATTCTCGTTAAGGGAAATAAAAGAACATTTCATGGTATTGTCCATATGCTTATGATGATAAAAAGCTTCAAAAGTATCTGGAAGGCGATTTGCCGTAATCGTTTCGGTTAGCTCGATATCATATTTGTCTGATTTATAGTACATTTTAGAAATGGCACTGTCTTGACCCTCTGTTCCACTAATTAATTCTTTTCGTACAAAACCTTCTTGATATTCGCCTAAGTACTTAGGATTTTTAAACATTTCAACGACTATAGATCTCGGTTTATTGATATCTTTAAATCCTTTGAAGTTCATTGTGGTTGGCGTTTAGTGATGTTTTTTGGTTTGATAGAATTACTAATATACTTATTATTCTTCTAGTTGGATTATAAGAATAGAAGTATTTCGTTGTGCTATTTGCCGATTTGTTTAGCAATAACAATGGTATGTACTTCAGTAGCTCCATCTTTTTTAGAGTACTGTTTTTGAATAACTTTGAGTATAGCAAAATGATGCTCGGTAAATTCTTTTTTCAGGTTCGCTAAGTTATGATAGTAGAAATACATTTGATGACCAGTATTACCAGTTTGATAGCCGGAATCGTTATAATCACCTTCTACAAAACTTATGTATAAAATACCTTGATTACTTAATAAACTACCACAGTCTTTTATAAAATTGACACGGTCTGATTGAGATAAATAGGGTAAATAAAAACCGCTAATAATACCATCAAATTTAGATGGAATGGTATTTATTTTCCGTCCGTCCATAACTTTGAACTTGGCTGTGGGATTATTCTTTTTTGCCAATTTTATCATATTGGGAGCAATATCGATTCCCAATATACAGCAGTCAGGCAATTTAGATAGTAGGTGTTTCGTAATATTACCGGGTCCACAACCAATTTCTAGAATTGATGGTTTTTTCTTATTCAATTGCTCACAAAAAAAATAATAAGTATCATTATATAGCGCCAAATCCATAAACACTTCTTCATAAACAGAAGCTATTTTGTTCCACGTTTTAAATGTTGTTTGATAACGGTTCATGAATTGTTAGAATATATTATTATTTATCTATCGTTTCAATATTATTTTCATCTTTTGTCTTTATGTATTACTAAATTAAACTATATTTTAATTATTTGGAGGGTTCATGATTAAGTAAGTATTCTATAGAATGATTCCAGACTAAATATGTAATAGCTTCCTATATTTTGTTATAAAAAGTATTTTATATATTTAGATGAACTAAGATATTAGAGGATCAATAATACGCTAACTTTTATTTATTTTACCAGTAATTAAGAATTCGATAAGAGCATTATACAATTGATCACCTTTGTCACTATTAGTGAATACAACAAAACCCATATTAAGATCTTGATACATTCTGGCCAGGCATTTAAAATCTCCATTATTACCTCCGTGACCAAATGTATTTCCAAAGGGTGTTTTTTCCATATGTATACTCAGTCCAAAATACTCCTCCCAACCAGGTCTGTTTTCTCCTTTATCTTTGGGTATTTCTGTTTCTATATTAAACATCTGTTTGTAAGTTTCGGGCTTTAATCCTTTTTTTGTTGACAATCCAAGTAGGAAATTGGTAAATATTTTGGCTTCTGTATGCATACTCCAAGCCATACCGGCACGATCTGGGAGCTGCGTTCTTGTAGCCATATTATCAAAATGACCATTGGCTACTACTTTTTTTAAATAATCATTTTTTTCGAAATAGGTATGTTCTAGTCCTAATGGAGTTAATGCTTCTTCTTTAAGTAAAACATTAATATCTTTCTTTGTAATATGAGCTACCACTCGTTTTAAATATTCAAAACCTTCTCCGGAGTAATTATAATTTGTTCCGGGAGTAAATTTGATATCGAGTTTACCATCTTCGTTCATCCATGCCCAGTTTGGAAAACCGGTTTTATGAGTAAGAACATGTCTTGCAGTAATCAACTTATAACGCTCATCATGTGCAATATCTTCAAACGGTAAATATTCATATAATGGCTTGTCTAGATCAATCTCACCTCTTTCTACCAATCTCATTACTGCAAATCCAAAAACGGGTTTGGTTATAGATGCGGCTTCAAACAAGGTTGTTTCATCTACCTTTTCTTCGGTATATGCGTTTTTTACGCCATATGTTTGATGATATGCTAGCTTTCCATCCTTGATAAGAGCTAATGAAACTCCTGGGATTTGATAATATTCCTGATATGCTTTTATAAACTGATCTACTAATGCTTCTTTGTTATCATCAAACTCATGAAGTATTCCTTTTTTTGCTATAAGATCCAATTCTGGTACGATTGATAATGTAATGACAGGGGCAGTAATGGTATTGTTGTCTGATACAGTAACTTTTTGCTGAGAGTTTTTAGTATCTATTCTAAAAGCTTTATTATCTTGATTATAAAACTTTTGAGCAGAAGAAATAGTATATTCTCCAGCAGGAAGATCAATTTGATAGATACCTGTAGAATCTACAGAGGCCTGAGTCCAGAGAGAAGGATTAGTGGTAGATGTAAACCGAATATTGTTTGGATATCCTTTTATGGTTTTGTCTTTCCATGCCAATCGACCAGATAGTTTTCCGGTAGTTTCTTTTGTTTTCATCAGAATGACATCTCCTAATCTGGAAGATGATTGACTTTTACCGCCTCCTTTTCCCCAGGAAATAAAAGTATTTGTAGTAGGATCATCTTCATCTTTATCTATAATTACGTGATCAATTCCGATAGTTTTTCCTTCAGCTAATTGGCCTGTTAATTTTATTTTACATTCATAGATAGTAGTGGTTCCTTTTCGACTAAATTTTATTTCAAGTTGATCCCAACTGTGATTTTTTGTTTCGGGATCCCAACTTGTAGTTGGATCCATCATTTCTTTATAATTTTCTCCAAACTGATATAAATCCAAACCAGATCCTTTTGGTGAATGTTGACCATCTACATAGAGATTATAGGTGTCTTGTGTATTCCAGTCCGCCTTTTCTGTGGTATCCACGATATGAGAATCATCTATCACAGTAACCAAAACATATAAGGATTGTTCAGATAGATTATAACCTACCTGAAAATGTGCAGAAAAGTCATCTTTGTTTTTTGGATGGTCGCCAAAAGGAACATCTTCGATGGAAAACTTGGTAAGATCTTTTGGCCAGTCAGAGGAGTTACCATCGATTTTGATATTAGCAATAAGATAAGCATATGCAATAGCTCCATTAGAATCGTATTTGAAGGTACTCATATTAGAAACCATACTGTTACTATATCCAAAGTAACTTAGGGTAAAGGCAAGGACTAGATATATACCTTTGTTAATACTTTGAGAATTTGGAAAAATGTAGATTAGATGATTGATTAGTAACCTCATAATGAATGTGTTTGCATATAAAGATGTTTGTTTTAGGAGATTGTTACAGTTTTACTCGATAATCCAGATTTAAATGCTCTGATATTTGCCTCGAATCCAAATTAATTTTCAATCTAATACCTCAGGTAATT
Organism: uncultured Aquimarina sp.; assembly: GCF_947495315.1. GTDB lineage: Bacteria > Bacteroidota > Bacteroidia > Flavobacteriales > Flavobacteriaceae > Aquimarina. Next base: position 399,213 of record NZ_CANLYD010000001.1, read on the forward strand.
ATCCTAAGATCGTTTATTAGTTAAAAGTTTTAGCACCTATTATGAATAATTTCTTTGCAGTGGTTGGCTTTTTTATAGTTTTGCATTTTTAAAATAAGATGATATGATTTCTGTAGATGGAATTGCAGTAGAGTTTAGTGGGGAAACCTTATTTAGTAATGTTTCTTTTGTTATTAATGAAAATGATAAAATTGCCTTAATGGGCAAGAATGGAGCTGGTAAATCTACGATGATGAAGATCATTGCAGGTGCACAAAAGGCAACCAGAGGAAATATACGCTGCCCCAAAGAAGCGGTGATAGCTTATCTACCGCAGCATTTACTAACAGATGACAATTGTACTGTATTTGAAGAAGCATCTAAAGCATTTGGTCAGATTCATGAAATGCAAAACGAAATGGACCGTCTTAATAAAGAACTGGAAACTCGTACAGATTATGATTCTGATGAATATATGAGTATTATTCAGAAAGTAACGGATTTAGGTGAGAAGTTTTATGCGATAGAAGAAGTAAACTACGATGCAGAAGTCGAGAGAGCGTTGCAGGGGTTAGGTTTTAAAAGAGAAGATTTTACTCGACCTACAAGCGAATTTAGTGGGGGATGGAGAATGCGTATTGAATTGGCTAAAATATTATTGCAAAAACCAGATCTCATTCTCTTGGATGAGCCTACGAATCACGTGGATATCGAATCGGTAATCTGGTTAGAGGATTTCTTGCTAAATAAAGCAAAAGCGGTTATTGTAATTTCTCATGATAAAGCATTTATAGATAATATTACCAATAGAACTATCGAAGTTACTATGGGTAGAATCTATGATTATAAAGCGAACTATACGCATTACTTACAACTAAGAGAAGAGAGACGTGCACATCAAATAAAAGCATATCAGGAACAACAAAAATTCATAACAGATACTCAGAATTTTATAGATAGATTTAAGGGAACTTATTCTAAAACAAATCAGGTGAATTCTCGTGAGCGAATGCTAGAGAAACTTGATATTATAGAAATTGATGAAGTAGATACTTCTTCACTGAAACTTAGATTTCCGCCATCAGCTCGCTCTGGCGATTATCCTGTAATTGCCAAAGATTTATCCAAAAAGTACGACAATCACGTGGTTTTTAAAGACGCCAATATGTCTATAGCGAGAGGAGAAAAGGTTTCTTTTGTAGGTAGAAATGGAGAAGGGAAATCTACTATGATCAAAGCCATTATGGGTGAAATTGATTTTGAGGGACAGTGTGATCTGGGGCATAATGCAAAGGTTGGATATTTTGCACAGAATCAGGCGGCTTTGTTAGACCCTAACCTCACAGTGTTTCAAACAGTGGATGAGATTGCCAAGGGAGATGTAAGGACACAGATCAAAAATATACTGGGTCAATTTATGTTTGGCGGCGATCATATTGATAAAAAGGTAGGCGTACTTTCTGGTGGAGAAAGAACAAGACTCGCTATGGTAAAATTACTTTTGGAACCTGTGAACGTATTAATTCTGGATGAACCTACGAATCATTTGGATATTAGATCAAAAGATGTTCTAAAAGAAGCCTTGTTGGCTTTTGATGGCACCTTGATACTGGTGTCTCATGATCGAGATTTTTTAAGAGGATTATCGAATAAAGTGTTTGAATTTAAAGACAAGAGAGTTATCGAACATTTTGAAACCATCGATGCGTTCTTAGAAAGAAACCGAATGGAAAGTCTTAACGAAATTCATCTTAAAAATTAGTATAAACCTTATATTGTTTACGCTAGAATATCAATCAAGTAAATAACTTTGATATTTTTTTAATTCTGTATTTAGCATTTGAACAACCGCCTGACTAGTAATAGTGGCTCCCGATATTCCGTCTATTTTTTGACCTCCTTTGATAAGATTTTTACCGTTTTGTGTTAGACCGAAGGTGTTTTTAGAAAATGATATTTTCGCGCCAGTAAATTTATTTTCAAATGTATTATAAGTTATCGCTGCTCCGTAACCTTCTGATTCTGCTACATGACCAAAAGATATTTTGCTAATTTTTTGTGTATTCTTATTTATCAAAACTTTAGCCCAAATAATATCCATATACCCTTTTCCTTTAACAATAAGAATGACTTGATCAGTATTTATAATTTCGAAAATTGGTAGGATATCAACGGATTGGGACTTAAGTGCTTTTTTATATAAATCTATTCCCTTTATTATATTTGAATCAGATAAATTTCCATTGGGATCAATAGTTTTTACTTGAAAGAATTTTTCTGGATTGGTATCATAGCCTACTTCAATATTTGCAAAAGCAATCAGTTCTTTAAAAATAGGTGACGACTGATTGTTGCTTTCTTTTTTGTCAATAATCTTTACCGAATCTGATGTTCTGATCTCTTGCTTTACAGGATCAGCTTCCTTTTTGCAAGCATACATAATAACAAGTATCATTGTGAATGTTAGTAAACGTTTCATATTTCCTGTTTTATACCATTACTTGTTATAAAAGTCGAAAATATTAAATAGGATGTCTATGATTTTTATCAGGAATATGTTGAAGAAAGGAGTTTAATTATTATTATGATTTAGTTTCTTATAGATAATTTCAGGATCTCGGGAAGATTTATAACCAATAATTTCATTGTTCTTATCTTTTATAAAAGTAATCTCATCTCCATTGAGATTGATGAATTCATCTTTTTTTAAATAAAATAAAGGGTAGTTTCTTTTATCTAAAATAGCATAAAGGGAATTTTCTCGAGCGTTTATTTTTAATGCTACTTCAGCGTTATGAAGATATTCATAAGTTCCGGTATAATTTTCGAGATTTGGAATATTTATGAAGCCATCATATGGATTATCTGGTGACAAGTTTATACCTTCTCCAGGTGTCCATTTATCGTATTCCATATGATATGCAATTTTTCTGGCCTCATTAAATCCTTGTAATTTGGCTACTAAATGTAGCGCACCATCAATCCCCGCAGAAATACCTGCGGTAGTTACTACCTTACCGTTGTCCACAAAACGCGCATTTTTTACTACCGTTATTTCAGGATAATTTTTCTCTAATCCATCAAGAGCGTTGTGAAATGTAGTGGCAGTCATTCCGTTTAACGTTCCTGCATTTGCTAAAGCGAATACACCAGTACATACAGAGAAGTGATATTCAATGTATGGTTGCGATTGTATCCAGTTTATAATTTCTGGATCTTTGAAAGACTGCGCTGCATTACCTCCGAAAAAAGCTAAAATATCAGCTTTGGGCGCATCTTTTATATTGTAATCAGGTAGTATTGTTAAAATTCCTTGAGAAACAATAGGTTCTTTGGTTTTAGAAACTGTAAATATTTCGAAATCTGCATAAGCAAAAACTTCCATAGGTCCAGCAAAATCAAGTATTTCAATTCCTGATTGTAGATAAAAAGCAATTTTTTTCTTTTCCACCTTAGGATACTTTTCCTTTAGTTCTTTTTCAGTAATTAGAGGCATTGCACAATGGGTACAGGTACCAGGTTTATCAAAGGTTAAAGTATCACAAGAACTATTACATGGTGGACAAACATAGCTATCGATAGCATTAAGGGATGATTGCGAGTGTATAGAGATACTGGTTAAAAATGACAGGAATATTAACAACGTTTTCATGATTATTTGATATAGATTGACGCTGATAAAATTAATTACTCTATTATATTGCCAAAGGACAACAATGCGAAGTATCAGGACATCTTATAGTAAAGATTTAATCTGTGTTGGTAGTACTTCTCCATGTTTTTTAAGAAGGTTTCTTAATTGATTACTACTTTTTAAACCACACTGATTAGAAACATAACTAACCTTATTTCCTTCTGCTAATAGATGTATAGCTCGATCCAGTCTGAGCTTTTCTAGATAAGCTCCGATGGTTATGCCTGTTGTTTTTTTAAATAGGCGGGTTAGGTTTCTTGGACTCATATGTACGCTTTCTGCAATATCTTCTAGAACAAATGAAGAATCAATATGTTTAATCATATAATCCTGTGCATCATGAATTCTGGTGTCCAGGTGATTCCTATATTGAAGAAAAATACTTAACTGTGGATCAGATTGGCTTCTCCTAAAGTAAATAACTACTTCTTTAGCTACATCTGCGGCCAGTTTTGACCCAAATTCAGTTTCCAAAATATACAAAGCCAGATCAATACCAGATGTTACTCCAGCACTGGAGTATAACCGATCTTCTACTACAAATAATCGATTCTTTATAAGTTCAATTTCTGGGTGCTTTTCATTAAATTCTGAAAAGTATTTCCAATGTGTAGTGCAACTTTTTCCATTTAATATACCTGATGATGCTACTAAAAAAGTTCCGGTACATACCGAACATATTTGAGCTCCATTACTATATTGATCTTTAATCCATTTGAAAAAAAGTTTATTAGTTAGGTAGAATTGATTATTAGAAATCAAAGAAAACTCTATCCCAGGAATAAATACGAAATCATCTTCTGACAATTGAAACTTATGAAAAGGTTCTAATTTGGTGAAATGTAATCCAGCACTGCTATTAACCTGAGTATCGTTATTTATTGTTACGAAATGTAATTCAATATCAGTTCCATATTCTTTAGCTTCATAAAAAATATGCGCAGGACCTATGATGTCTAATAAATGAACTTTTGATGGTATTATAAAAAGAATTCTTTTGATAATCTTGGATGAATTAAATTTTATCAATAAATATACTATTTATATGATCAGTTATTTATTCTCCGTAAGGTATTGTATTCTGTAATCTATTTTAAACGTTTATTTCAATTCTATTTTATCGATTTCTAATCTAAACTGCTCTGCTTTTTTATTACTAATAAGAAAGGCGATTTCTTGCATAGTTTCTGTTGGGTACTTTGGTAAATCTAATTTTCTACCTCTAAATGCCGGGTACATTTCTGATAATGAAATCTCAACAGTTTGCCAATCTCCGGTAGTTTTAAAATGAGCGATATAAGAATAACGGTCGTAGCTATTGGTTTTTATTCTAAATTGATATTTTTTTTCATCTCCTTTTAGTCTGATTAGAACCTTAGTAAATCCCTTGACATTTTTCGTGTCAAAACGATTGCGCACAGAGGAAAAACCACCATTGTTTTCTAAAGAAACAGTTCCTTTAAAAATAGCATTTCCTTCATTATTAATTTCAAAAACACCTTTGGATAGACCGCCCATCACACCATCATCAACTACATTCCAATTGGATAGGTCGGTATCTTTGGTAAAATCAAAAATAAGAAGGGATGATATCATTATAATTAAATAGGCACAAGATAATGCCGTGTTCATAATTTTATAAAATAATAGGTTTTACCAATCACTCCTGAAGTTGTTCTATCCTGTTTAGCGTTTCTTGAGCTTCAGCTTGCTTATCGTCACTAGCTTTACGATTTGTGTGTGATAACTTGTAAGATTCTTCCATTAAAGCTCTGTACTTTTTCTGAAGTTGTTCTTTTTCTGATTTCTTTTTGAATAATGTAAACATAGCAAACGTTTTATTATAAAGGTAGCGTAGAAGTCATTAAACATATCAGAAAGTTATCTTAAATAACTTTTTTATAAGATCTCTCTGTGATGTAATGGACCTTTAATACTATTCGATAATTTTCTTTTTACTTCTCTTTGGTTTTTGAATCCAGAATTTGCAATAGTATAGGCATTCTATATTCGCCATGCATCATTTGTATGTGATTTTTGGCTTCATCTAAATCTAATCCTACAGCCGTAATATATAATGGTTTTATGCTTTCTCCTCGAATTACTTCTTGCACATACTTTTTATTATCGTGAAAGCTAGACTTAGCGACACCAATTATAGGGATACTGTTATTCAACTTTTCATATAAATAACCACCTAACCCTAATTTTTTATCATCATTAAGGTACACATATCCATCTACTATAATAAGTTCTACATCATTAAGATTAGTGTCTTTCAAAATAGTCTGGATACAAGGAAGTTCTCTTTTGTAAAATTCACCAGGAATATAAGGAGCTATATCATTTACTTTTTTTATAATGATCTCTACTGGAGTCTCATCATTCCAATTCTGAAATACTATACAAACAGATTTTGCATATGTTTCGTAATATTGAACATCAAAAGCTAATTTCATTGGCATTTATTTCAGTTAGGTCAGGGTTTTAGATAAAGATTCAATAAATCTAAGGCTTCTTGATTTTGTTTTTCAGTTGCTATAGATAAGGCGGTATCTCCGCTAAAACCTTCTTTAGCATATACATCAGCACCGTTCTCCAGGAGAAATTTTGCAATATCTATATGTTCAAACCTCAAACTCTCAATAAGTGGAGTAGTCATAGCTTCAGGATGTTGATAATTAATATCTATTCCTGTTCTAACATAATATTTTACTAATTCTAAATCTCCGGTTTGTGATGCTAATAGCATGTCTTTCCAGTTGCCTCCTGACATAAATTTGTATATTATTTAATTAACAGGTTGATAATCTTACTGATAGGTTTTAATTCTGTAGTATCTGTTGTAATAGATTCTAAAACACTGCTGCCGACTATAGAAAAATTTTCTTGTAATGCTTTTATACAAGCTTCTGCTTCAGAAATGGTTACTCCATTTGGAACTTGATAATAGGTTTTGTTATAGTCATTAGGTTCCAGGCAATCAAAATCAAAATGTAAATAAAGATTCGTTATGTTTTTTGATTTTAGTGTCTTCACTAAATCGGTGATATCCGTCTTTTCGGGAGCATAAATTTCACCATTATCAATTCTAATTTGTTCTGTTTCATCAATATCTCTGACACCTACATAATGTATTTGGGAAGCTTCTATGGTAGAAAAGAGAAGAGAATTCATATGATCAGCACCTTCACCTAACAACATTCTTAGTGGCATACCATGAAAATTACAGCTTGGAGAATTACAAGGTTTATTAATATCAGCGTGTGCATCAAACCAAACAACACCAAGATTAGGATATTTTTCATTAAGATAGGAAACAGGTACGATTTCTAATCCACAATCTCCACCGATAGTTCTGATGGTATCGGGTTGTGCTTCATTAATGCTATTTTTTAGACGCGTTAGCTGTTCTGTAATTGCATCGTAATTATGAATATCATGTTTCTTTGTACCATCTCTTCCAGCGTATATCTCGGATAATGGTATGTGGACAAATTCTGGATCTTCTAGATAATCCAATATGGTTTTTGCTCCATCTTTTATGACTTTACCGGTTCCGGATCCTTGCCACTGAGGAAAGTAGATTTTCACGTGTTCTCTTATTAAATAGATTTAGCTTTTATATAGAAATTCGGGTCAATGCTGATTTCATTTGCAGTTACTTTTAGGGTTTGCCATTCTGCATTAGGCTGTACCCATTGATCCTTTCCATCAATTTTTAAACGCACCGGCATATCAAAATCTTCTACAATATCTATATATCGATATTTTAATGCATTATCATCAAAACCATATTCTAAAGTAGGTATTCTGGTATCTCTTAAATATTGATTAAAGAATGCTGTTAGATCGATTTTGGTTTTCTCACTAAGATAATTTTCGATTTGCTTTGTGGTAACCGTTTGATGATAGAATTCTTCGTTTAAACCTCTCAAAATGGATCTCCATAACTCATCATCTTCTAATAACTGACGTAAGGTATGCAACATATTAGCCCCTTTGTAATACATATCACTAGATCCTTCGTGATTTACATCATATTGTCCAATAATAGGTTTGTCATTGCTAATACCACGTCTAGTACCAATCACGTATTCTGAAGAAGCTTCTTTGCCATAGTGGTAATCCAGGAATAGATTTTCTGAGTATGCCGTGAAACTTTCGTGAATCCACATATCAGCGATATCTTTATACGTAATATTATTCGCAAACCATTCGTGGCCTGATTCATGGATGATGATAAAATCAAATTTTAATCCCCATCCCGTGCCGGATAAGTCATTACCGAGATATCCATTTACGTACTTATTTCCATAGGTAATAGAGCTTTGATGTTCCATTCCTAAATAGGGTACCTCTACCAGTTTAAAACTATCTTCATAAAAAGGGTAAGGACCGAACCAATGCTCAAAAGATTTCATCATTTTAGGAGCGTCTTTAAATTGTTTTTTAGCAGCTTCGAGATTATCTCTTAATACATAATAATCCATGTCTAAGATTCCTTTTTCACCTTCATACTTTTCGCCAAAATGTACGTAATCCCCAATATTGATATTAACTCCATAGTTATTGATAGGATTTCTTACAAACCAGTGATATGTTTTTGTATCAGGAGAACGCTCTTCTACTTTACGAAGTCTTCCATTGCCTACATTCATCAAACCCTTCGGAACGGTTACACTTACTAACATACTATCTACTTCGTCATACATATGATCTTTGTTAGGCCACCAAACGCTGGCTCCTAATCCTTGACAAGAAGATGCAACAAAGTGTTTTCCATTACTATCTTTTTTCCAGGAAATTCCTCCATCCCAAGGTGCGCGTACTGCTTCTCTTGGTTTTCCACTGTAGTACACCTCTACAGCATTGATAGTTCCTTTTTTTTGTTTTTTATTGAGTGTGACAAAATGAGCATTTCCTTCAGAAGTTACTTTTAACTCTTTTCCGTCTTGTAGAACTTTTTCTATAACCAAAGGTGATTGCAAATCCACTTGTAAGACATTATGATTCTCTAAAACTTTATAATGTATAGTGTTTTTTCCTTCTATGGTTTTCTTCTCAGGGTCTACGGATATGTCCAGATGGTTATAAGTGAGATCCCACCACGCTCTTTCCGGAGTTATAGAGCCTCGTAATGAATCTTGCCTGGTAAATTGTTGTTGCTGATCAAAAAGAGATGTTTGCGAAAAAATTGGTGATAATCCACAAACAATACATACTGCTAAGAAAAACTTATTCATTTCCGTGTTAATTTATTTCAATAAAAATTCAAGAGGAATATGTACGCGTTCATTCCAACTTTTTTCATCGTGCGATGCACCTTCAAACTTTTTAGTGATCCAATTTTTACCTTTGGTGTATCCCTTATCTATCATCATTTGATCTACTTGTTTCTGGTAAGGTTCATATTGAGCGTCTAGCGTTTCAGTTCCAAAATCAAAATATATTTTATGCGTTTTTGGATCTGGAAGGGTAGCAGGTAATGTTTTCATATAGGCTTCCCCTAAAACCGGAATTGGCCAATGTGTAGATACACATCCGGCAGCACTAAATACCTCAGGATATTTACAGATCGCATATAGTGATATTAACCCTCCCATAGAAGATCCCATTATAGAGGTGTTTTCGGCTTTAGTAGCCACATTGTATGTCTTATCAATAAAAGGTTTTAATTCTTTTACTAAGAACTTTAGGTACTCATCCGAGTACAAATCATCAAAACCAGTATTTTGCTTCAAAGCAGCTTTGACTTCTGCACTATTGGTTACTTCAGCTGGAGCTTCAGGCATATATTCCGAAAAACGTTTTTTTACCGTATTCCAAGGAGCAACAACGATCGTGTTTTTAATCTTTCCGATTTTAATTAAACTATCTATAGTTTCATCAACACCCCAATCAATTCCTGTGTAGGATGTTTTTGAATTAAAGACATTTTGACCGTCATGCATATACAATACGTTGTATTTATCTTTAGTATTGGCGTCATATCCATCGGGTAAAAAAACTTCTACGTTTCTTGGGATAACATGTTCTGATGTAAAGTTTTCATGAATGATCACTTTACCTTTCGTTTTTACAGATAATTTTTCTGCGATATCTAGTTGTGCAGGCAATTTTCTTTTAATCGGTTCTTGTTTACAAGAAAAGAACAGCAGCAGTGTTAGGATCGATATAGATTTAATAAGTTTCATTTAGCGTGGTTAGATTAATCATTGGTTAATATAATGAGAATTTGGCTATTTTCTGAAAACCCCAGAAGGAAATACTACAGGACTTTCATGACCATTTTTTCCTACTGTTGCTACACCAAAGAAGTAATTATCAATAACAATACCGTTTAGTGTAAAGTTATCTACATCACCTACAAAACGGCTATGATCCCAAGTAGGAGAAGTGGTGTCTCTCCAGTAGATTTTATATCCTTTTATATTTGGGTCATTTGCTTTTTTCCATGTAAACTTAGCAGAAGGTTCTACAATTCCTCCAATTTTTACTTCGGTTGGAGCGGGAGGAGCCCAAGCAATGCCTGCTAGGTTAATTGCATTGACAGCTGTTAGTTTTGCTGCGTAGTTAAAATTCACATGTTCGACAACATCCCCATATTTGATACCATTTTCTTCTCTGATATCTTGATGTTGTTGTGTATAGTTTTCGTGAGCTTCCATAATACGTATCCCTGCAAAACCAGCATCGTTAAATGGACGATGGTGCCCACCGCGACCAAAACGATCTAAACGATACACCATCATTGGATTCATCTCTGGCATATAGGTTTTTGTAGTTTTATGAATGTATCGTGCTAATTGACGCGAAATTCCGTCAACTTCACCACCATAAAAACGTCTTCGTTCTACAGTCTTTTTATCATCAGTCAGATTTGTAGGTTCGGAGAAAATTCTAAAGGTTCTATTATCAATGACTCCGTCAACTCCTTTTATGTTACCAATCATATCATTGTTCATAACCCCAATGATGTTCCAATTCTTTTCTTTGGCATATGTGGCTAAGCCTTTTCCTCCAAATAGCCCTTGTTCTTCTCCCGATAATCCAACATAAATGATACTACTTTCAAATTTATACTTGGATAAAACTCTGGCTGCTTCAATAGCTCCAGCCATTCCACTAGCATTATCGTTTGCTCCGGGAGAATCATCCGTAAAATTGGTTGGATCCGTGATCCGTGAATCAATATCACCACTCATCATAATAAAACGATTGGGATATTTTGTACCTCGCTGTATGGCGACAACATTTACTACCATAACATCTTTAATAATACGCTGATTAGTCCCTTTTTTTACCAAATCTTTTTGATAAAAAACTTCTAGACACTTATTACAATTTTCAGATATGTTATCGAACTCTGATTTAATCCATCTTCTTGCTGCACCAATTCCTCTGGTTGTTGAAACCGTGTCGCTTAATGTATGCCGTGTGCCAAAATCTGCCAGTTTTTTGATATCTGCTTCGATTCTTTCAGAAGAAACAGCATCTATAATATCATATATTCTTTGATCGGTTTGTGCAGTTAGAATGATTGTAAATAAAAAGAGTGTTGAGGTAAGAATGGTCTTCATGTGTGTTAATTTGATCGCCTAATTTAAGTAAAAGCGATCAGTGGTAGTTATTTCTTAACAAATTTATAAGATCAACAGCAACAATGAATTCTGTTTTATCATTTCATTGAACTCTCTTTTATTTTCAAATAACCTTCGAACTCATTTATTTATTTTTATTCAAACTTGTTCTCTCTTTTAAATCTCCCATCTCCATAAAAATAGGATAAGAGTATATCAGTCATATGTTCAATAGAAGAAGGTGGTTTGTTTATTATGAATTGCTGTCCGTTTTCCTCATACATAGATGAAAGTCCATCTTCGTTTAGGTTGCCACCAACCTCAATCCAATTGCTGTTGTCTGTGGAAAGAACAACTTGATGAAAATTATTCCAATTAATTCCGCTCATAGTTTCCTTAATTTGCTCAGATGTAGTGCTTTTAGAGACTATTTTTTCTTCGACACCGTAATTTGACAATACCATCAATTCCATTTTTGTATTACTTCGTTTCGTTGTTTTTTTCTTATTATAAGAACAACCGATTACCAATAGACTTAATATTAAAATCAGATTAATTCTTATTTTCATTTTTTGTTTCATTAATATACCACGACATTTTGCGTATGATTAGTTGCGGGAAGATTCGCCAGAATTATTCTGCTAAATACCAAATATAATTAATTAGTGTGAGTATTTGAGAAGGCAATTCCGAAGCAACATAATTAGACACTTCTTAAGTTTGATTCTCACTACATTTATGTATTAATCAGAAAGAACAAAAGAGAGAGTTAAGGTTCGTGTACAATTTAATTTAGTCCGTTTTAAGAACGGATATTGCCAAATTAATTGCCGGGTCATTATCATTAAGTTCAATTATCGAAGAATGAAATTGATACCAATTTTTAGGATATTCAACTTTTTTATGCGGGGGTATTCCAATATATTCATAGTTTTTACCGTTTTCCGTTTCGTAAATTTCATTAGATAACCCATAACTCCAACCATTTGGTAGCCTTTTTTGCAATACGTCGGAAAAAATTCCCATAGTATTTGAACCCACTTGAGTAAAGTTATTTAATTGTCGAGAAGCCAAAACAAATGTCTCTGCAGAGCTACCAGTTTGGGTACTTGTTAAAACTACTATTTTTCCAGAATAACTGTCTGGAGACTTTGGAATATATATAGGACTGTTAAACGTGTTATCGCCATTGTGCCATACCTTTTTTGTGAAGACTTTCTTATCCAAATCTGTAAAACCTGATAATAATTCCAAAGCGACTTGATCCGTTCCACCGGGGTTAAACCTCAGGTCTATGATTAACCCTGAAGTCTCCGAAAAGTCTGATAAAATCTTTTTCTGAATTTTTTTAGCTCCATCAACTTCATCTCTAAGGTATTGCCCTAAAGTCTTTCCATTCTCAATAGCATTAAAAACCAATTCCCAATGTTGATCCCAATACTCATCGTGCTCGATATTCTTATCTACAACTACTGTTTCTGAGTATCCATTCATACTGTTAATTTGTAAATATCCTACATCATTAACTATTTTACCCCAAAGCATAAGGTCCTTATGAAAAGATTGGAACTTTGTCTCAGGAAATAAGCTAATAATTTTTGACATCGCGGTTGTCCTAGGGTTTTTATGTTCAACGATCGTGTCATTCTTTTTTTGTTGGTCTACTATGTCGGTAGAACTCTTCTCTTCTTGTTCAGGAATATCTCTTATTGCAAGGTATGCATTAGTTATGCTGTCAGGTGCTCTAAGGCTAATATGTTCATCTTTAATAGCATCTAATATTTCTGCTATATAACCAAACAGTTCTACTTGTGTAGTTTTTTCTGTGATCAAGCCTTTGTGCTTATCATAAATAGCATCCCAGTCAATATTTCTAATCTCAGAATATGCGTAGTTTTCTTTAAAAGTGTGCCAAAAGATGTCAAAATTTAGCTTAGGATCATTAGATTCGAATACTGGAGTATTACATATGCTCAGTGGTGATGTCAACTTATTGAATTTATAAGAAGTAATCCCATATTTTAATACCATTGATTCTGAATTGATATCTACGACTTTGTATAAATCTAGTAATGTTTCTAAAGAATCGGACCAGTTATTAATTGAGCCAGAAGCAGAAGGCTGACAGGATATCTTAGTGATATCATACATTTTGTAAGTTGAATCGTTAATTTCCAGATATGTGCCATATCCTTCTTGTATCCAATGTCCTCGTATGTTTTGTTTGCTTTTTTTTGTTGAGCAACTTAGAATTAATAAAAACGTGATAAGAGCTATTAAGAACTTCATAAGTGTTTTTTGATGTAAAACTAAGAACAGATAATAACATAAAATAGAACAAACTTAGCCTGAACTATATTCTACGAAAATCTTTAGGAAGAAAAGAGGCGTATTTTTTAAAGTTCCTAACGAAATGACTTTGATCAGAAAATCCACATTCATAAGCAATTTGAGAAAGACGCATAGTACTATTTTTAATTAAGGGGATGCTGTTGTGGATTTTCAACATACGTCTATACTCTCCAAAAGTACATCTATAGTATTTTTTAAAATTTTTGGATATCGTAATTGGATGAACACCTATTGCAGTTGCAAGATCTATTAGCGAAAAATCACTCGCCCAATTTTCATTAAAATATTCGTCCATCTGTACGACCCATTTTGGTTTATTATCGTTTTTAGCACTATTTTCAAATTCGAATAGTTGAAAAGCTAAAGCCTCTAATGACGCGGACGAAGTGTTATCATTTGTTAATAATTCACTAAGCATATGAAGGAATAATAATTTTGGAGCTGGATTTTTATTTACCGAATCAAAATTAGGAGACAAATAGATCTTCTCTTTTTTTAATTTGTCAATCTTAAATTCAATATTAATATTCTTAGAATCCTTTATTGTGCTTATGGTCTTATGGTTTTCGCCAGCTTCATAATAAAACATATCTCCAGTAGTACGCTGGTAGGGAATCAAGTTCTTTTTGCATTCAATATCTGCACCCTGGAATAATAAACACATGTGAGGATTTTTGTGACTATGAAGTATACTATTGCATTGCGAACTTGTATAGTTTGTAATAGAGACTATGAAATGTTCGGTTTCAATAATATTTTTTAATATTCCTGTGTATTTTCCTTCAGCTAGTCTGATATCAAAGTCTTTTATTATTTACAAATAGCGCGTAACATTTCTTTTGTGTTAAGTTTGCATCTCGAAGGGCGCATATAGGCTATAGGACAAATTGTTATGTATTCGTTTTAATTTTCAAATTGTAATCGAGCCTTCTTTCCAAAATCTTTCTCCAAATCTACTTGTTTATTTTTTAATTGATAAGATTCGAATTTGTAGTCATGTAAATCTAATTCGTCTAACCTTTTTCCAAAAAACCTTTTGGTTTATTCAAAACAAGTTTCATATGATATGCTAGCTTGCAATTCATTCTCGATTTCTTCTAAATCTTTCGGATCAACCAGTGCCTCTTTTTTTATTATTTCTTCCTCGGGTAGAGGGAGCCCGTATTCAGAATAGACTTACCCAATTGCTTTTATATAGTTGATTAACCTATCTATTGTAAGAAGGTTACTTTAGAGATTTTTCCGTTTTCTACTTCATAAATAGCCACAGCTTTGATCTCTCTTCCATTTATGAGTACTAACTCTTCATCAATTACCTTGTTACCATAAACAATTCTGCTTTTGATTTCGCAATGTAAATCCGGTGTGCTATCAAAAAAAGGGGTATATATACTTTTCATTTTTTCTTTACCTTCATATGTCAATTCATTCGGGTAATTATATACTTTTACTCGATCCGAATAGGTGGCTAAGAAGCTCTCAATATTTCTGGTATTATAGGCATTTAATTGTTTTTGTACTACATGTTCAGGAGAAACATCAGAAACCAATGCGAGCATGGTACCTATCTTATTAGTTGTAATTCTGCTAATACCGCCAATCTCTTTGTTAAGAAAGGTATGAAAGATATTCCAATCGGTATCCATCTTAGGATTAAATTTATAGATGATATTATCTTTTGGCATTAGAATAGTTCCATTAACTAGCCAGCACATATCTTCTGCCTCAGGAATGGTGTTGATTATCTTTTTTGTTTCACCAGTAATGGGATTTAGCGATTTTATTTCCCATTTTTCGTTTTCTTTGCTGATATAACTAATAAGCTGTGAATTAGGAATTTTATGCAATGATCTTCCTACTTTCTTTTGGAACGTTTTGTTGGTATTGTCCGTAAGATTAGAAACAACCAATGATAATCCACCTTCTTCCAGTACAGAAGAAATCACTATATCTTTACTAAACCAAGTGTGATATCCAATCACAAGATTTTCAATTAATGGTTTTGGTTTTCCTGTTTTGTAATCATATTGATACAGTAATTGCTTTCCAGTAGTATCTAATCTAATAGCCGATATTGCTTTTTGATTTGGAACTTTAATAGGTGAATATTCACTGCCTTGCAATGTTTCAGAAATCCAATTGATTTTGTTGTCTCTTATATTATATTTTGCAATATCAGTCTGTCCATTTCTGGTAGCAGCAAATAATACGATATTATCATTGTAAAATGAAGGTTGATTATCATAACCATCATTATTAGAAATGTTTCTTTGATTTTTTAATTCTAAAACATTCTCATTGATAGAGATATCAAATAAATAAATTTCAGTGTCTGATTGGGCTGATAGTATAAAAACGTTTAACAGAGTGATCAGTATGAGACGATTTTGCATACTTTTTGTTTTCTAAAATACACTGAAATATTAAGGATTTTCTTAAGTATTTGTTAAGAGTTGTAAGAACTATGTTGATAAACTTTGGGAACAAATACTAACTTGTAGGTTTCTGGTGGATATCGATATTTTTAATAAGATCACTTTGGCTATACTCAATAATCTTTAACACTTGCGGAGTTGAAATTCTTCTGCTTTTTCTGGAATTATAGGGTTCTATCTATTGGTCTAGTGTATAGGATCAAAAAAATGGATTCTTCTGTTAATTTTTTTTGTTTTAATCTTTTCTTAACACGTATTGAAATTTTAATATTTAATATTTACTTAAATTAGAAGTTTTTAAGAAACTATTGGGGATAGTTTTTAAATCTTTAAATTAATTTATCGACTGACTTAGATATCCTTAGGGGGTGATTTTTTTGACCTTAAGTTTTATTATATAAGAGTTATATATTCATTAATTTATATCACAGATCATTATAAATATGGGAAAAATTACTAAGAGCGCAATTGTTTTTTTATTCCTACCGTTTGTTTTTTTTAGTCAAGTTAAAGAAAAGGAAAACCTTTATTACAATTGGTTTGATCAGGTTATAGGACAAGAACATACTGGATTGTATAATGGAAAACAGTATGTGAACCTTGATGTTAATCGTATATATAAAGGAAAACATTCATTCTTCTTAACTGATGACGTTGTTACAGGATCCATTTCATATGATGGTCAGATCTATTATGATGTAGATATGAAGTACAATCTTGAAACGGATAATCTTTTAATAGCACTTAAATCTGGTGCGGTAGCTTCCATTTTACAGTTGATACGTGATAAAGTAGATCGATTTACTATTGAAGATTATTCGTTTATAAGAATTGACGGATTCGAAGAGAATAACACTTTAGTTAATGGTTTTCACGAAGTACTGCTGGAGAATACGGCATATTCTCTGTTAAAGAGATATCATAAAATAAGAAGGAAAAAGATCGGAAATGTAGGAGATAACAAGTTGTATTTTGAATTTGTAAGTAAGAATACATATGTTTTGTTTTCTGATGGTTATTACAGACGTATCAAATCTAAAGGAGATATCATTAAGATGTATCCTACGTTAAAAAAAGAAATCAATCAGTTTTATATTAAAAATAAAACGCTTAGAAACTCAAACCCGGATAGATTTATGCAACGATTGTTCGAAACGATTGTCAAACAGTCATCACCACTAAAAGCAGCGTAGTATTATGAGAAAATGTTTTGTTTTATTTTTTTCGTTGCTAGTTTTCAATGGCTGGACTCAACAAAATGATCCCTTATTAACCATTTCTTTTGAAAATTCTGATTTAATTTCTGTTTTAAATCAGATAGAAGAGAAGACCAATTATAATTTCTATTTTATTGATTCTTGGTTAACCGATTACAAGAGTATGTCTGGTAATTATGACAAAGTACCTATGACTAAAGTTTTAGAGGAACTTTTCGAAAATACCATTGTTAACTTTTATATAATGGATGATGACAAGGTGATTCTTGCTAAAAACAGTATCATATATGATAACTTACCTGATCGATTTTTTGGTGAATATGAGAAAGATTCCGTTGAAATAGAAAAAGAAACAACCAAAATAATCTCTCCTGTTTTTACATCAACCAAGAGTACATCTAAAAAGAGTACAATGGAAACAATTACTATCGGTAGAGCACTTAGAGGTAATTCAAGAGAGAAGTTTAAATTTTATGGTTATCTCACAAATATCCAAACCGGAAAGCCGTTACCTAATGCAATTATTGTAGTGAATGGTAATGATGTAGGAGCTGATACTGATGCTAAAGGATATTTTGAGACAGAATTAACTGTTGGATCAAATATCGTAGAGATTAGCGCTATAGGAATGGAGCGTTTTAAAAAGCGAGTGATCATATATAATGATGGTAGATATGATGTAGAACTCAATGAAAAAATAGAGTTTTTGGATGAAGTTATATTAAATGCAGAGGTTAATGATAATGTAAGTGAGGTAGTTACAAAAACTAAAATTGACGTAAAAGAGTCTAAAAATATTCCTTTGGCACTGGGAGAGCGGGATGTACTTAAGGTGGCAACTACCTTACCAGGGATTACTACTGCGGGAGAAGGAGCATCTGGTTATAACGTTAGAGGAGGAAAATCTGATCAGAACTTGATACTTCTGGATGATGCTGTTATATACAATCCTCAACACTTTTTTGGAATTTTTTCTGCCCTAAACCCTTTTGCTCTAGGAGATGTTAGCATATATAAAAATAATATTCCAGCACAATTTGGAGGTAGGTTATCATCTGTTTTTGACTTAACGACCAAAGATGCTAGTGTTACCGAGTTTAAAGGAGAGGCTTCTATCGGACCAGTTACAGGAAACGTACTTATAGAAACGCCAATTGTCAAAGATAAAGCAGGAATAATGATAGGAGGAAGAGGAGCATATGCCAATTGGGTTTTACGTTCTCTAGATGAAGAATCTCTTAAGGATAGCGAAGCCTCATTTTATGATGTTGTAGCAAAGTATAATCATCAGATTACAGAAAGATCAAAAGTAGAAGCAACGGCATATTTAAGTAGAGATGACTTTAGTATTACTTCGGATTCTTTATATGTATATAATAACAGGGCATTTTCTTTAAGATGGAACTATCGTTTTAATGAAAAAAACACAGGAAAATTAGCCTTATCTAATAGCCAGTATAAATTCAATATAGAGTTTGATGGCCAATCAAATGATGATTTTGATTTAGGATACCGTATAGATGAGACCGAGTTAAAACTTCATTTTAAATACTTGTATAGTAGTAAGCTTAAATTTGATTATGGTGTTTCTAGTAAATTATATGGTGTAAACCCGGGGAGTATTGATCCCGAAGGAGGTGAATCAATTGTGACACCATTTGAGATCGAAAAAGAACGAGCGCTAGAATCGGCGGCTTTTTTAGCAACAGAAATAGATCTTACTAAAAATCTAACCTTAGATGCAGGTATCAGATATTCTGTCTATAATTTTTTAGGAGAGGGAACACAAAATGTATATCAGGATGGAGTGCCAAGAAGCGAACAGACAATACAAGAAACCTTATCGTTTGATAACAATGAGGTAATAGAAACATATGGTGGTCCAGAGTTTAGAATATCAGGAAGGTATTTAATAGGAGAGGATTTTTCGGTAAAGGCGTCTTATAATAAGACTTTTCAATTTATTCATACATTATCTAATAACACTACGGTTTCGCCAATCGATACATGGAAACTTTCCGACCTTAATATAGAACCGCAGAGCTCGCAACAATATGCTTTAGGAGCATATAAAAATTTTGATGGTGGAGCATATGAACTGAGTTTAGAAGGATTTTACAAGGAATCTAAAAATATCGTTGATTTTAAAACCGGTGCAGAAATATTACTTAATGAGAATATAGAAACCCAAGTATTACAAGGAAATGGAAGATCATACGGAGTCGAATTCTTACTTAAGAAACAAAAAGGAAGACTTTATGGTTGGTTAGGGTATACATATTCTCGTTCTTTAATTCAATTAGATAGCGAGTTTAGAGAAGAACGAGTGAATGGCGGAGATTTTTTTCCTTCTAATTTTGATAAGCCACATGATTTTAGTCTAGTAGCGAATTACAAGTTTACTAAACGCTTTAGTTTAGCAACTAATTTTGTATATCAAACAGGTCGTCCCGTTACTTTTCCTGTTGGTAGTTTTACTTTTAATGGATCGGATTTCACCGTTTTTAGTGATCGAAATAAATTTAGAATTCCGGATTTTTATCGATTAGACATCGGGTTTAATATTGAAGGAAATCATAAGAAAAATAAAGTAGGACATAGTTTTTGGACCATATCAATTTATAATGTATTAGGCCGAAACAATCCGTTCTCTGTATTTTTTGTTACAGAAGACGGAGAGGTCAAAGCGTTGCAGAGTTCTATTTTTTCTGTGCCTGTACCTTCTATTACTTATAATTTTAAATTTTAAATACGTGAGACTTTTCGTAAGGCATAGTAAAAGTATGATCAGTTGTAGAATTTTAATTCTGCTATGGATATGCACCTTGATGTCTAGTTGTATAGATCCTTTTGAAATTGAAACTGAAAATTTTGAGGATATTCTGGTAATAAATGCTACTATTACTAATGAGGTAAAAAACCAAGAAATTCTGTTATCAAGAACATTTAAATTTGAAGATGATGGTCCTCTTTCAGAACAAGGAGCTGCAGTAAAAGTAATAGAAGACACTAGTGTAGAATATATTTTTGAGGAAGCCTCTCCAGGTACATATCGTTCTGTACAGGAATTTGCGGCGAGCTCAGGTAAAGAGTATGAATTATCAATCCAAACTTCGGATGGAAGATCTTACATTTCTGATAAAGTAACTTTACCACAAGAAACATCAATTAATAGAGTATATCCCCAAAGAATCACAAATGATAGTGGAGTAGAGGGGTTAGGGATATTTGTCGATACATTTGACCCAACAGGTAATTCTCAGTATTATCGCTATGAATTTGATGAGACATATAGATTAGTTAGTCCTAAATGGTATCCTTTTGATCTTGTTGTAACTAGAGAAGGAACGTTCTTTTTTGAGTTTGATTTGGTAGAAAGATCAGAAGGTCAAAGGATATGTTACGCGAATAATAAGTCTAATAATATTAAAGTAACAAATACTACCATTTTTGAAGAAGATCGTATAACAGGACTAGAGGTTAACTTTATACCTGCAGAAGACATACGTATAGAAAATAGGTACAGTATATTGGTTAGACAATATGTACAATCCAGAGAAGCTAATGGGTTTTATGAAATACTAAGTAGTTTTTCGCAATCAGAGAGCTTGTTTTCTCAAATACAACCTGGTTTTCTTGAAGGTAATATAGTTTCCGAAGATAATGCTGATGAAAAAGTATTAGGCTATTTTGATGTTTCTTCTGTTTCTGAGCAACGAATTTTTGTCGATCGTGATGATTTTTTAGCAGATTTACCATCGTTCGAAATAGAGTGTCAGATATTTAGGCCTGAGCAAGGATTTAGTACCTTACTTGAGTACCATATGCTTATTAGTGATTTTATAGATAGTAATACGGTTAGATATTATTCTGATATACCACTTCCTCCCGATGGATCAACGATTCCTTTTACTTTTGTGCGAAGAGCTTGTGGAGATTGTACAACATTGGGAGTTAGTGAAGTTCCAGGTTTTTGGATAGATTAATAGTTTGATATGCTATAATTGGAAGGAGAGGATTTTACGTGCGGTATCATAAAGGATAAATAATGTTTTAGAAGTTTTAAAATGGTAAGAGTACTTAAGTTTATAAAGTTGATTCGAGTATTGGTATTAATATCAGTATGCAGTACTCTGAATAGCTGTATCGATCCTTTTGAAATAGAAACAGAAAATTTTGAAAATATTCTGGTAATAAGTGCTACTATTACTAATGAGGTGAAAAACCAAGAAATTCTACTATCCAGAACATTTAGATTCGAAGATGATGGTCCTCTTTCTGAACAAGGTGCTACAGTAAAAGTAATAGAAGACGCTAGTATAGAATATATTTTTGAAGAAAACTCTCCTGGAACATATCGTTCTGTACAAGAATTTGCAGCGAGCTCAGGTAAAGAATATCAATTGTCAGTCCAAACATCGGACGGAAAATCTTATGTTTCCGATAAGGTAACTTTACCACAAGAAACGTCAATTGAAAGAATCTACGCCCAAAGAATCACTAATGATACTGGGGTAGAAGGGTTAGGGATATTTGTTGACACATTTGATCCAACAGGAAATTCACAATATTATCGCTACGAGTTTGAAGAAACGTATAGAATAATTACCCCGTTGTGGTACCCCTTTGATATTGAAGTAACAGCAGAAGGGGCAGAAAGTTTCGAATTTGGTTTAGTAAATAGATCAGAAAATCAAAAAGTATGTTATGCAAACAATGTATCTAACAATATAAAAATTATTAATACTACGATTTTTGAAGAAGATCGTATAACCGCACTAGAAGTTAACTTTATACCTGCACAAGATATACGAATAGATAATAGGTATAGTATATTAGTTAGGCAATATGTGCAATCTAGAGAAGCTAATGGGTTTTATGAAATACTAAGTAATTTTTCGGAATCAGAGAGTTTGTTTTCACAAATACAACCTGGATTTATTGCAGGTAATATTACTTCAGAGAGTAACCAAGATGATAAAGTATTAGGTTATTTTGATGTTTCTTCTGTTTCTGAGCAACGTATTTTTGTGGATCGCGATGATTTTCTTACTGATTTACCAAGATTTGCCTTAGAATGTGAGTTAGTAGAAATAAAAAAAGGTCTCGATGAAGTTATTACTTTTCATCAACGTATTGGTGCATTTATAGATAGTAATGAAGTTAGGTATTTACCCGATGCACCACCTACACCCGGTGAACCTATAGTATTTCCAGGTGTTTTACGTTATTTTATACCTAGAGCCTGTGGAGATTGCACTGCTTTAGGTGTTAGTACGGCTCCGGATTTTTGGGTAGATTAGGTTTGATGTATTATAATAGGAAGGAAATGATTTTACAGTACTATAAAAAATAAATAATGTTTTAGAAGTTTTAAAATGGTAAGAGTATTTAAGTTTATAAAGTGGGGCCGAATATTGGTATTGATATTCGTATGCAGTACTTTGAATAGCTGTATCGATCCTTTTGAAATAGAAACTGAAAATTTTGAAAATATTTTGGTAATAAACACTACTATTACTAACGAGTTGAAAAACCAAGAAATTCTACTATCCAGAACATTTAGATTCGAAGATGATGGTCCTATTTCTGAAGAGGGTGCTATAGTAAAAGTAATAGAGGATGCTAGTGTAGAATATACTTTTGAAGAAAGCTCTCCTGGAACATATCGTTCTGTGCAGCAATTTGCAGCTAGTTCAGGTAAAGAATATGAATTGTCAGTCCAAACATCGGACGGAAAATCTTACGTTTCAGATAAGGTAACTTTGACACAAGAGACGTCAATTGAAAGAGTCTACCCTCAAAGAATCGCTAATAATAGTGGAGTAGAAGGGTTAGGGATATTTGTAGACACATTTGATCCAACAGGAAATTCACAATATTATCGCTACGAGTTTGAAGAAACGTATAGAATAGTTACGCCGTTATGGTACCCTTTTGATATTGTAGTGACTGCAGAACTGGAAAATAGGTTTGAGTTTGGATTAATAGATAGACCTGTAAGTCAAAAAATATGTTATGCAAGCAATATATCTAACAATATTAAGATTACAAATACTACAGTTTTGGAAGAAGATCGTATAACAGCCCTAGAAGTCAACTTTATACCTTCAGACGATATACGAATAGATAATAGATATAGTATATTAGTTAGACAATATGTGCAATCTAGAGAAGCAAATGGGTTTTATGAAATATTAAGTAATTTTTCGGAGTCAGAAAGTTTGTTTTCACAAATACAGCCTGGATTTATTACAGGTAATATTATTTCAGAAAGTAACCAAGATGATAAGGTGTTAGGGTATTTTGATGTTTCTTCCGTTTCAGAGCAACGTATTTTTGTGAATCGAAGCGATTTTCTAACAGATTTACCAAGGTTTGCCTTAGAATGTGACTTAATAGAACCAAAACAAGATCGTGATCTACTTATAACCTTTCACGAACGTCTTAGTGCTTTTATAGATAGCAATATGTTCAGATATTTACCTGGTTCGCCACTGGCACCCGATGAACCTATAGAACCTGCAGGTTCTTTTCGTTTTTTTATACCTAGGGCTTGTGGAGATTGCACTGCGTTAGGTGTCAGTACAGCTCCAGATTTTTGGGTGGATTAAGTAACAAAAATACATTATTAGAAGAATTAAAAATTTTAATTAAAATTATACTAGTGAGAATATTATCAATTATATGTGTCCTGTTTTTTTTAACGTATAGTGTTCACGGACAACGACAGTCAGTGTTAAAAACCAATAAAGATGCTTATGGCTATAATCTTGTCCCTCAAGAGAAGGTTTTTATACATTATAATACATCATTATTGTTTTCGGGAGAATATTTTTACTACCGTGTATATTGTTTTGATGCAGAAAGTAATGTTTTGAGCACTATAAGTAAGATTGCTTATTTAGTGCTTTTGGACGAAGATCAAAAGGCTATTTTTAAGCACAAAATAGAACTAGAAAACGGCTTGGGACAAGGTGATTTTTTTGTTCCCGTATCCATCCCATCTGGAAACTATAAATTAGTGGGTTATACACAATGGATGTTAAATGAGACTTCTCGTTTTTTTCAAGCGGATGTCAGTATTGTAAATCCATATCAAGGAAATCAAAGTAAGATTCTTTTTGCTGATCTTCATAAAGATTCTTTAGGGAATACCAATACACAAGTTTTAAGAGGAAGTGAGCTTAAGGCGGTTGAAGAGAATACTAAAACTGGGTTAAAATTGTTTGCAGACAGTAAATCTTATGCAAAAAGAAGTTTGGTGAAACTTAGTATAGAAACTCCGGAATTGAATACAGTAGGAGGTAATTATTCTCTTTCGGTAAGAAAAATGGATGCTTTTGCTAAAGCATTACGAGTAAGAGCTAAAGATTTCTCTACCCTATATAATGATGGTGTTAAAAGTTCAACCAAATCGGTTGGAGCTTCTGTTTTTTTGCCGGAAATGAGAGGAGAACTGATCTATGGAAAAATTGTTGCTAAAGAAGCTTCTTTTTCAGTTTCAAAACAATCTGTAGGTTTATCTATTCCGGGTAAGACGAGTGATGTGAAAGTTGTTTTAACAGACGATACAGGTAATTTTGTATTTAATTTAAACAATAGAAATGATAATGATGAAGTATTGATTCAGGTTTTAGGAAAAGATAAAGAAAATTATACGATTCAAATTTTTGAAATACCAGAAGTAGAAACCCCAAATTTGGAATTTTATCAATTTAAAATTTCACCTTCTTTAAAAGATAAAATAGTAAAGAGAAGTATTCGTAATCAAATCGATAATGTTTTTTATAGTGTAAAACCTGATACATTACAAGCACTTACAAATGCTTTTCCTTTTCATGGAACAGAAATAGAAACTTATAACCTTGATGAATATACCAGGTTTGGAACTGTTAAAGAAACAATCGTTGAAGTTGTAGAAAGCGTATGGACTAAAAAAGATGAAAATGGAAATGAAGTTTTTGCAGTAAGAGGATACTACCCCACGGTGAAAAAACAAAGTTTTTTACCATTATTAGTTGTTGATGGTATTTTGGTTCAAGATCAGGAAAGTATCATAAACTATGATGCCAGGAAGATTAAAAGCATTAGCTTTATTAGAGATCGATATTATTTAGGTACTCAAATTTTTGAAGGCGTAGTGATTATAGAAACAATAGCAGGAGATTATTTAAATTCAATTAATAATAGTGCTACAATTACGCTATCGTCTTTACAGGCAAGTAAAAAATATTTTAGACAAAAATATAATGATGATGGGTCATACAAGAGAATCCCTGATTTTAGGAACCAATTGTTATGGCAACCAAATGTGGAAATGACAAAAGGGAAGAGTAGTATCGAATTTTACACATCAGATGTTACTGGAGATTTTGAAATATGTTTAGAAGGGTTTAAAGATAATGGATTTCCTATTTCAATTAAGACATACATAACTGTAGAGTAATAAATTATGTTCTCTATTTTCTGGAACTATATAACCCTATTATAGGACCAATTGCTAAAAACAAAAATAAATAAGTAGGATTTACTTTAGTGACTAAATATGAAAGTAATTGAATGCTTATAATAGTAATGGCAAAACCTATACAATTCACTATAGTAAGCCCTGTTCCTCTTAACTCTGCAGGAGCCGCAGCAGCAACCAAAGTAGAAAACTGAGGAGAATCTGATATAACGACCATACCCCAAATACAAAGCAATGTTAAAAATATCTCTGTTGGTAGTTGGAAAAGTAGAGGAGAGGAAAGGCAAAAGAGTCCCGATAAAATAAGCGAATATCGTGCTACTTTTCTACTTCCTGTTTTTAAAGAAATATACCCCCCCAAGATGCAAGAAAAAAAACCAATTGCTATAACGATAAATGACCAAAAAGATATTGGAAGTCCAATTCGATTTTGTTCTACATATGTTTTTAACAGCACAGGAATAAAGCCCCAGAAGGCATATAATTCCCACATATGTCCAAAATAACCTAAAGCTGCTTTTCTAAAACTGACGATACTAAAAAGCTCGGTGATAACCCCTAATTGTAGTTTTGTTACAGGTTTTCTGTAAGGACCATTAGGGACAAATAAGAAAATTAATAAACCACCAACAAATGAAAGTAGGCTGGTTGATTGGATAACTACTTTGTAGTCACTATTCCAGGAAATCTCTTTTAATAAATGGGGTAATGCGGTACCCAAAACCAAAGCACCTACTAAATATCCCAGTGCTTTTCCTAATCCGTCTTTATAATAGTCTGAAGCTATTTTCATGCCAACGGGATAAATTCCGGCAAGAAAAAAACCGGTGCCAAAACGTGCCGTTAATACATTTAGTACGGTGATATTTGGTATTAACAAGGCAATATTACAAAGTGCTCCCAGAACGGCAGATATCATAAATACTTTAGAGGGAGGAAATCTATCAACCAAAGTTAACAAAGCAAAGGTTAATGTGCCTACAATAAAACCAAACTGAACTGTGGATAAGAGATATCCAAGAATATTAAAACCTGCATTAAACTGAGTAGCAAAATCATCAATGACTGCATTCCCTGCAAACCATAAAGAAGTACAGAAAAATTGCGCGATTATAATTACTGGAAGTATATAGAATTTTGGTTTCAGAGATGTCCGTTTACTAGTGTTAATTAAATTCTTTTAATAATTCATGTACTTGATTTGTATCTTCTACGTAGTATTTAGCTATTGTTTTCTTTAATCCCACTTTTACAGTATATGAAGACGAAGGTAATTCTTTAAACATATATTCATCTGTCCAATCGTCTCCAATAGCAAAAATAAAATCATAATCCTTTTCGAGTAGCATTTTACAAGCTGATTTACCTTTATCAATTCCACTTACTTTTATTTCTAATACTTTATCACCTTCTAGAATTTCCAGATTATGATTTGCTATTAGATGTTGTATGGTAGTTTTTAATTCCATAGATCTTAATTTCCCTAAATCCGGATCTACATTTCTAAAATGCCAAGCCAATGAATAATTTTTTTCTTCTATAAGAGAGCCAGGTGTTCTATCCGTAAATGATTCTAATACCGGTGCAATTGATTCGAACCAATCATTGCTAACCCGTTCTAAAAGTTCCCAGTCTTTAGTACTTTCTTTTAACCAAGCTCCGTGTTCTGTTATTAAGGTATAATCTTTATGTCCAAACCACTTATTGAAAGTGAATTTATCTCTTCCTGTTATTAGTATAACTTTCGTCTTTTTATCTTGTTGTAACCTATCTAAAATATCAAATATTTCTGGAGTTGGCTTTGCATCTTCCGGAATTTTTTCGAAAGCGGCTAATGTTCCGTCATAATCTATGTAAAGAATTCTATTTTTAGAGTTCTTAAAATCCTGAAGCATCTCCTTCTTAATTGATGAAGTCAATTTCTTAAGTGAATATTTTTTAGCGCTTGTCTTTGTAGTTTCAAGAGACTCCATAAAATCATTTGCCCATTTTTCTACGTTGTATCTCTTTAGCCTTTTTTGTAGTGCTTTGTTTCTTTTTATTTGCTCTTCTTCCGGCATTTCTAAAGCAAATTTTAGAGTATCTGCTATTTCTTCAAAGTTATTAGGATTGATAATTAATGCTTCACTCATTTCTTTTGAAGCTCCGGTCATTTCACTTAAAATAAGGACTCCTTTTTGATCAACTCTAGAAGCAATATATTCTTTTGCTACCAGATTCATTCCATCGCGAATAGGAGTTAGTAAAGCCACTTCACTAGAGGTGTATAAATCAATTAGGTTTTCGAAAGGCATAGAACGGTAAAAATACCAAATAGGCGTCCAGCTTACTTCAGAAAATTTACCATTGATCCTACCTACTAATTGATCTATTTCATTTTTTAGGAGTTGATATTGTGGTACGTTTGATCTGGATGGCACCGCTAGCATTACCAATCTTGCTTTCCCTTTAAACTGAGGATACTTGTCCAGAAAATATTCAAAAGCTCTTAATCTATTCGCAATTCCTTTAGTATAGTCCAGTCGATCAATAGACAAGATTAGTTTTGCCCGATCTCCATTAGCAAGATGTTCGTCTATTTTTTGTTGTATTTCTGTCTGATCTTTTTTCTCTTTCCCGTCATGTATTTTAGCAGCATTATGAAATTTTTCATAATCAATTCCCATTGGGAAAGAATCTACTTTAACAATTCTATTGTCCAAATGAACATTGTTGAAGTTGATTTCTAGTCCCAGAATTCTTTGTGCCGAACTTAGGAAATGACGTTCGTAATCATATGTGTGGAAACCAATTAAATCAGCACCTAGTAGTCCCTTTAATAATTCTTCTCTACAAGGAATAGTTCTGAAAACTTCATATGATGGGAATGGTATATGTAAAAAGAAACCTATGGTAACATTGGGTTTCTTTTTACGAATCATCTCTGGTAATAACAATAATTGATAGTCATGTACCCAAATAGTATCATTCTCTCCTAGATTTTCGATGACAACATCTGCAAACTTTTGATTTACGGATTGATAGGTTTCCCAATTGTCTTTGTCAAACTCTGTGTATTCCATAAAATAATGGAATAATGGCCATAAGGTATTATTGCTAAAACCATAATAAAACCCATCTATCTCTGATTCTGTTAATGGTACTCCAACACATTGATGTTTTTTTAGAGCTTCTTTAACCAGATTTTCTTTTTTAGGATCTAATTGTTCCTCCGTAAGGCCGCTCCATCCGATCCAAATACTATCACTTCCGGAATGAACTGACTTCATTCCTGTTGCTAATCCTCCAACACTGGGTATTGCATTGATTGAATTATTATCAATTTCTAATTGTAAGGGTAGTCGATTTGAGATTATGATAGTTTTACTCATAAAGCGTGGCGAAAGTTGGTTGACTAATTTTGATTTATTAAATTTCGGTTTGGCGAATAAAGGTACGTTTATTTAAAAGAACTAAGAATTATATGAATAATTTAGACTACGGAATTATTGGGAATTGTAAAAGTGCAGCGTTGATTTCAAAAAGTGGATCAATTGATTGGTGTTGTTTGCCAAATTTTGATTCTTCTTCTGTTTTTGCAAAAATTCTTGATGATAAAAAAGGGGGGTCTTTTGAAATTTTGGTTTCCTCAGGATATACTGTTTCTCAAAAATATATTGCTAAAACAAATATTCTTGTGACCGAATTTAGAAACGGAAACGATGTTTTTGAGAGTATTGATTTTATGCCTCGGTACAAAGAAGCGGATGGCTCCTTTTATGCACCGCCAGATATTATTCGTTATATAAAACATATTTCTGGAACACCGGCTTTTAAAGTAAAATATAACCCTAAATTAGAATATGCAAAGGAAGAAACTTATTTTAAAACAACAGATAATTATATTAAAAGTATAACAGATAAAGATAAGTATGATACGCTATATCTGTACTCAGACCTCAATTCTGAAGCGATTCTTAATGGAAAAGAAATCCAATTAACAACTCATGCGTATTTTATAATTAGTTATCACGAAAAATTGTTAGCGCAATCTTTGGAACGTTGTTATTTAAAATTACAACGAACTAGAGTCTACTGGCTAAACTGGAGTGAGAATACTACTTCTTATAAAGTTTATAATGATCAAATTTTAAGAAGTGCTTTGGTACTTAAATTGTTAAGTTATGAAAAATCTGGAGCGGTATTAGCCGCTGCCACTACGTCATTGCCAGAAACTATAGGTGAGGTTCGTAATTGGGATTACAGATTTTGCTGGATTAGAGATGCATCCATGGTAATTAAAGTGATCTCTGACTTGGGTCATAAAAGATTAGCACAACGTTTTCTTCAGTTTATTATCGATATTATTCCGGATAAAGATGAAAAAATACAAATTATGTATGGAATCAATGGAGAAAAAGATCTTACCGAAAAGACACTTGATCATTTAAGCGGTTACAAAGACTCCAGTCCTGTAAGAATTGGAAATGCAGCTTTTCATCAAAAGCAGAATGATATTTATGGAATTTTGATGAATGTAATATATCAACAGTTTATGAAATTTGACTGTGATCTTGATAACAGTGAGAGTTTATGGACTATAAGCAAAAGTATTGTTCATATTGTTAATGTTAATTGGGAAAAACCAGATAAAGGTATTTGGGAGTTCAGAACTGAAGAAAGACATTTTACGTTTTCTAAATTATTGTGTTGGGTAGCTGTGGATAGAGCGATAAAAATTGGAAAACTAATCGGTAAGACTAGTAATAACCCAAGATGGATAGAACTTAGGGATAGCATATATAATGATATTTATAAAAATGCCTGGAACGAAGAAGTACAAGCATACACGCAGTCTTATGGATCTTCAGATCTTGATGCTTCTACTTTATTAATGGAATCTTATGGGTTTATTGAACCTTTGGATCCTAGGTTTATAAGTACTGTAAAAGCTACAGAAAAAGAGTTATGCAATGATGGATTGTTATATCGTTATAAAAACAAAGATGATTTTGGATTACCATCTTCTTCTTTTACTATTTGTAGTTTTTGGTTTATTAATAGCCTTTATAAAATAGGTGAGACAAAAAAGGCTAAAACTCTATTTGACCAGTTATTATCTTACAGTAATCATTTAGGATTGTTTAGTGAAGATATTGATTTTAAGTCTAAAAGATTGTTAGGGAATTTTCCACAAGCGTATTCTCATTTGGCACTAATAGAAACAGCAGTTAATTTTTCGGGAGGTGTTACCAAAGAAGAACAACTGATGGAAACAATTACCTAAGGGATAGCTCGGAAATTATTTCATGTATTTATAGTTAAAGTAATTAATAGAAGCGAAAGTGTTTTCTTAAAAATAATTGTTTTGATAAGTGCAAGTTTTAATTAGGTCTTAGTAACATAGTTGAGACTAAAATAGGACCTTTTTAACATACTACAACCACTTTAAATGATTATATGTTTTGAAATCTTTTAAAAGGTAATCTGCTTAAAGCAAAATATTTTCAATACTTATTCTACAAGTACAATAGTTCCAAAAATATCTGCATTGATCCAACCTTGATTTTTATCTTCTCCTGGAACAAAGACTGAGCCCATGAAATTTTCTCGTTCTTTACTACCATCGTTATCATTATAGGCAATAGCGAAACCTATTTTTTGATCTTTAGAAAGTACTACGGCATCATTTGTTTTTCCTTCTTCATATGTATCATCATACACAATTAATTCAAACTCCCAGACAGAGACATCACCATTGGTTATACGTTTTGTAGAGACATGATTATTATAGAGAATAGGTTGTTTTTTTGCATCCATATCGACCACATTACCGTCTAATGCTACATGATAGGCAAATGCATTATTATTATATTGATGTCCGCCTCCAGAATTGTCTGCATCGATAAATATTTCTACACAATCGTCATCCCACCATAATTTCAGAGGATCTTTATTTTGATCATATAGCTTATCATCCTTGATCTCTACTAAAATATATAATGCCTCCGGAGTCCAGGCTATTTTATACCTACCTAAAAAATCTTGAATAGTAGGAAATTCTCCTATCCAGTTTTGATCCATTGGATACCATTTGGTTTGATTCCAGATTGGATCGCTCATATCTCCATCTACATTCGGAGCTATTTCAGCTTTTTTTACTTCTCGGATTTGATGATCTTTTTTTTCTTGTTGTGTATCAGTTAGTTGTTCTTTTACATCAACAACTGCCTTTTCGGAATTCTTATTTCCTTCCTTTTTACAGCATATAGTTAAAGCTAAGACTAGTATTATGGCTATTTTTTTCACAATGATCATGTTTCGATATTAAGTTTACTTTTAAAAAAGAATGGTAAGATATTAAAAACATTTACTATTTATAGGTGGATATGGTGAAGTTAAGATTTTGTAAAGTTGAAAAATAACATAGTATTAATAAAAAGTCTCTAAAAGAAAAAGCGATCGTTTAGTATAACGATCGCTTTTGGCTAACATATCAATTTAAGATATATACACTATAATAGGGACAAAAAAATTATTTTTTTATAACTTTTAATCTCGTCAGTTTCGTGCCATTTAGTTTCACTGTGCAAAAGTACATACCTTGATCTCTCATATCAGAGCTATTGATTTCTATGGTTTGGTTTCCTGCTTGAGTGTTTTTACTATATACAGTTTTAGTCTGTCCTAATATATTGGAGATAGATACTTCTAAAAGTCCATTTTTTGATGTATTTACGCTAAGAGTACCTCTATCTCTAGTAGGATTTGGCCAAAAAGAAATACTACTTTCCGTTACCGGAAAATTTTCTTTATCTGCATTATCTGCTAATTCCATAGCTCTGTTAGAAGGGCAATCATTTGTACAATTGTTAGACCAAGTTCCGGTTCTTTTTCCGTTACTACTACCGGTAACTCTGAACCATCCATCAGTTCCTCTGGTAAGATCGACGGTTTGTTGCCCATTTCCATTATTGAAAACTACACCAACATTATTGGCAGTAACTCCGCTTGGTAGTGTAAAAGTTTTTCTGCACCAGGATGTACCGCTTAGATTATTCATGCTCGCTCCAGGCCAACCTGCAGTACCAGAAAGGGTTTGATTTGTGGATTTATTATACAAATACATATTGGTATTATTACTCCATCCACTTGGCTTTTGGAAGTTTAATGTAACATCATTGGACGTTCCCGATTCACTACAATCGCTTGGGCAATTATCACTCCAGGTATTTCCTCTGTACCAGCCGTTTGTACTTCTGGATAGGTCAGCGGTTTGATTATTACCATCGTTAAAGATTACTCTAAGATTATTTGCAGATACACCAGCTGGAGGTGTTATAGTGAAGGAGTACCAATCAGTTCCTGAAATATTAGTCATATTGTTTCCAGGCCATCCACTAGTACCAGGAAGTGTTGCGTTGGCTCCATCATCGTATACGTATGCATTGATATTGGATCCCCATCCAGATGGCTTGAAGAAATTAACCGTATATGGAGGTACTGTTTCTCCACCAGTGCTCCCACCTTGTGTCCATACCGCATAATCAGTACCAGAGGTTTGTAATGTCCATCCGCTACCGTTTGGAGACCAGTTACCTGATCCTAATTTCATAGCAAGTGTTCCTGACTTACCATCGATGTACGCTGCATACAGATCTCCACGCGCTTCAGCGATACTGATGGTTGATCCAGAATGTACTCTTACGCTTTTTCTTGCAGAAATAAGATCTTTAATAGCATTTTGTACTCCAGCTCCTCCATCAAAGAAATGCGTCCAGAATACCATTGGATTTCCTGGATGTGTTAGAATGTATGCATATCCTTTTCTAAGATTAGTTTCTCCACCAGGAAAAACATAATTAGATCCACAACATTGTTGTGCAAATCCGGTATCGTGATTATCTAAGAAAGTAACGGACTTAGATGGGTTAATACCAATCATTCCAGAAGGTCTTCCTTGACCATCTCTTAAATATGATAGGTTGTTATCTCTAATTGCATT
Organism: uncultured Aquimarina sp.; assembly: GCF_947495315.1. Taxonomy (GTDB): domain Bacteria; phylum Bacteroidota; class Bacteroidia; order Flavobacteriales; family Flavobacteriaceae; genus Aquimarina. Next base: position 432,927 of record NZ_CANLYD010000001.1, read on the forward strand.
TTGCAAACTTACTTTAGTGTTAAAATCAAATGCAGAAGAGGATTGTTGCGTTCTGTTTACGAAATTGTTGGTTTGTACTCTACTACTTTCTAATAGTTCTCCAACGGCAAAGTATGGATTCGTAGCGTCATTGTACTCTTTATTGTAGATAGGATCGTATCCGTGTACAAAATCATATCTCCATCCGTCAAAGCCAATATCATTTTTTAAGAATAACATCCAATTAATGATTTCTGCTCTAACTGCAGGGTTTTGGTGATCTAAATCTCTAGCTGCAGCAAATCCACCACTAGATCCATCTGATTTAAGATCAAAACCTGGAACAAAATCTCCATTAATACTAAACTCTACAGGACCATTCACAAAATTTCGACCTTCATCATCCGCAGTAATGTAAAATGTAGGCCAAGCAGGGTTCGTAAAAGTGACTGCATCATTTGTACCAACTCTGTGATTGATTACAATGTCGCTAAGCACTTTTAGCCCCAAACCGTGATATTGATTTATTAAGTTTATCAGCTGGTTTTGAGTACCATATGCGCTATTTAAATTATTTATTTCTCTAGGTAGATATCCTTGAGGAGCAGCAGAATTACTTGGTGGCGGCATCCATATAACATCAATTCCAGCATCGCTTATTGTGTTTCTGGCATTAGATACTACGTTATACCAAGTTTGTCCTGCAGGTTGATTTTGAACATTCCAGTCAAATGCCTGAAACATTACATCCTCATCTTGAGCTTGCAATCCTACAAAAGGCAAACAAAATAAAAGGCTTACAAGAATTCGTAATACGTTTTTTCTTTTCATTTTTAAGATTTTTTTCGTTCGGTTAAGAACGATAGTTTGTAATAAGTGAGTTTGTGTTTTCTCTCAAATTTTCGTTTCGAGAAAAAATAGAAATCTGAAGTAAATAACTTAATAGAGCTGTAAAAGATAAATAAGCAGTATTTTCTACCTAAGTAAGAATTGACACTGTCTTTTGTATTGTAGTATAAAGAAAGATACTGGTTTGAGTATTATTCGATAACAATAGAATTAATTATGACGACTATTAGTAAGTAATTTTTTTCAGAGGTTTAGTTTTAAAAAATTATTCGTTATTGTTCTGACTGATATTTTGGAGAATAATTTTATCTAATTAAAGTAGCTCAAACAATTTTGAAATTTTCGGTGGAGGAGGTGTTGATTTCATAATTCATAAGTTTTAGTTTGTAAAAGTGTTTCTTGTGTTATTTTTTTACTAAGTTATTACGAAATATTCAATTTTAGTGTTTAGAAAAGTTACTACAACGTTTTCGTGTTGATAAATTCTTAGCATTTTGCATAATATGTTAAAAAGCAAGCTTTAATTAACAGTTGTTTAGTGTATTAAGAGGTGTTTTGGATAAGGAAATAAGATATTGTTTGTGTAGTATAACAGTTTTATAGAGATTTCTGTTTTTAGGTATAACGAAACTTGTTTTGAGAATTATAGCAACTAATAAAAATTAAACAACTCTCTGGTTTTTATCCTTAAGATAGAATATATTATTAAGGAATAATACAATTGTCAGTCTGAGCCTGTCGAAATTTTAACTTGGTTAGAAACCATAATCACGTAGGTATCTGTTATAAAAAACAAATTACATATGTTAAAAAATTGTATATGGTTTAATCGAGTGTCAATATAATAAACGGTTAACATGTTTTAATTTTTTACTTTATTTTGTAGTGTTATACTGTATAGTTAACAATTAGATATTCCTTCTCTAGATAAGGAACAATTACATCAAGCTATTGATACAGTAAATTTTAGAAAAAAGAATCAACGGTGTTATTACAACTTTTAAAACGTTCTAAGGATCTTAAGAATTTTTCTGCTGCTTATGATGTTTCGCATAAACTTGGGTTGTACTATTTTTTAAAAGCTAAAAAAGATAATTCTCTATATTATCTTAATACTATAAAGATAGAGTTAGAAGAAATAAAGGATGATAATCCTAAACTGGTGCAAGTTAACAAAACAGTTAAAAACCTTATCCAATCCTCATCAGACATCGCACTAATAGCCGATAAAATCGAATCTCAACACCCTAGATTAATTGTATATCTTAGGAATAAGCACCTATAACTTTCTGATACAGAGATTAGATACTACTTACTTACCAAACTTAACCTATTGGTTAAAGAGACTGGGGTGGTACTCGGGGTGGCTCCAGAAATGGTAAAATCAAGCAGAAGTAGGCTCAAAAAGAAAATAAACATTCCTTCAGAAGTATCACTCAAGGAATATCTAGATAAAACTTATATTTAGTATTTATAAGGTATCAGTACTATTTTGATGTGTTTTTAGTATTGTATTATAAAAAAAAGTGGAGATTTAGAATAGCTCCACTTTTTAATTTTAGATATATTATTTCGTTTATATGTATAAAAATTAGTAACAACTTTATCTGTGAAATAGTTACAGTATTAGCAGCTGTCTTGTTTTTTTATATTACTTTTTAAATATTTTCTTAGTTCGCACTTGTTTCACATCAGTTACTTTAATGATGTATATACCAGAAGTAAGATTACTTAGATCTACAGTGACATTTGCCTCTTCCATATTTTGCGAAAGCACTTGTTGTCCCAGGCTATTGATTATTTTAAGATTAGCAGTCTTTGAACCATTATTGTTAATAGTAAGTATATCTGTTACAGGGTTCGGAAATGCATACAGTACGCCTTCGGCATCTGAAGCTTCTAGTTCAGGACTCGTTCTTATTAGATTAGTGCATCCAGAAACGATAAGACCCGGTCCAGTTACTTCTACATAATCAATTTTAGCAAGCCCCTCAATGCTAGTAGCATTAAGTGATATCGATTTCACTCCGGCATCTAAGGTAACTGTTGTTGACGTCGTTATCCAATTACCTTGTGTATCGCTGAATAGCATATCGTTAGCCATGGTAGTTCCGTTAACAACTAAGTCAGCGGTTCTGGCCGAACCACCATAATAACGCCATACAAAAGTATACGAGCCAGCTGCACCATCAATTTCCCAATCTATTGCTTTTCCAATTGCATTTGATGTGTTGGCGTAACCAATACCAGTATACCCTTTAGAAACACTTTTAATGGAACCATCTACGTTGCAAAAGCCCATTTCATTTTCTTCAATGATTATAGTATTTGTGGATCCACTTGTAGATCCATTGAATTCTATCCAATTTAGATTTAATAAATATCCGTTGCCTCCTGTAAATACCAGATATACATCGTAAGTTCCACTTACTGCGTTCAGAGCAGCACTTACAGTTTCATAATTAGTCCATGAACCTGTGGTATCTACTGGAATAGTAGTGATTAAAGTACCAGAGACTCCATTCAGTCGAACTTCAATATCTCCTCCATTATTTTTGCTTGAAACTCGGGCATCAATAGCATTAGCACAGCTAAGGTCAATATTATTAAATCTGAGCCAATCTCCATTTTGTATAAACCCAACTTGTTGTCCACCACCAGTATCAGAAGATGATTCAATCATTACTCCTGACATCGTATCGTAATCTTCCGCTTCAATGGTTGCACAAGCTGATACTTCACTTCCATATACTTCTACTTCTGCTAAATTTAATACAATAGTTGTAGGATCAGAATGTTGTTGTATTTTAATAATTTGACCAGTAACTCCACCAGCATCCATTGTTATAGATGGATCTGGATAAGTAGTGTATGTTTTGGTATAGGTTATAGCGCCATTACTATCCATAACAATAACATCAAAATTAGATAACCTAGTATTGCAGCAATTATCTACACGGGCAAAAACGTTAATATCGTCAATAGTATGATTTGACCCTAAATCAACCTGCCACCAAGGATCTATTTCTGAGGATGTACGTGTTACCGAACCGCCAGACCATTTTCCATTGGTGTTGCCATCAATAGCCAGAAAAGCTTCACCACCACCGTTCGGATGATTGGATGATTGAGTAGCAGCTCCCTGTAAGGCAAGGTTAGTTTCATCTGGATCAGTTCCTCCGTCATCTGTAGTAATAGTTAATTGTCGCATTTTAGATGCGGCAGCTGCAAAGGTATTATTTCCGCCTTGTGAAGCTGTTATATTTGTCGTGCCAACTCCTTTAATGCGAATCTTATTGTTTACAATAGTTGCTACATTGGTATTAGAACTTGAAATGGTAACTGCAGCTCCGGAACTGGCATGTGCAAAAGGCGAAAAATCTGGATCACCTACTTTTTTATTCGGTATCTCACGAAAATCAATGAATTGATGGTAATTAGGTTTTGTTTCTCCCACTAAATAAGCTTGCTGAGGTCTAGTATAGGGTACGTAATCTGCATTCGCTTCTAATTGATCATTTACATGCTTTAATACTTCTACTTCATCAGGCATGGCTAATCCACCGTTAGTAATTGTTGTAGAAAATGTTATTGAAGCTCCGGCAGAAGTAATTCTTTTTACCATTCTATATGCTTGATCCTTGTCGTACATTAGTGGCTCGTCGTTTAAAGACCACCGTCTACGAATGGGAACAAACATATGTTTTACGAATACTTTACCTGTTTCAGGGTGTACTGATAAAGGTGATTCTTCCATATCTGTAACAGTATACTCTTCATAGCCCCAAGAATTTGATGGGGCTTTTTGTCCTCCTATAGAAGTCACATGGCCTGCTGTAAATTGAGACCATATGTCATTAGCTTGATATTTTATTATTTTGTAATCATCTTCATCTCTTTCATCTACACCATCTGAGTCAACCTTTATGCCAGGGAAATAACTTTTATTAAAATTGACACCAAGAGCAGCTCCAGGATTCGTTTCTTTAATTACATTAATAAATATATCCTTTCTGGGAATAGAATCGTCTGATCCACCAATTTTATCAATCCAATATCCATCTACCAAACCATCAAAACGCTCTAGAAACCCTCTCATTAATAGATTGAAAGCTGGGTAATTACCAAGGTTATTTCTGTTTTTATAGGCGTCCCAACCAGCTATTTGAGCGGCTGATCCTTCGCCCATATTAGGCCAGTGGTTTATGTATAGGATGACTTTAATGCCGGCATCTTTAAATACTTTGATAACATCAAAAATGATTTGTTCATTTTCTAGGCTTGGAACAAAATCAGGATGTATTTCATTCGCTACATCTATATAATTATTTTGCCGTACTGTATATAAACTACTATTCGCATTATTGGTTAAGTTTGTAATCACGTGACCAATAGTAGGATAATCTCTAACGATTTGTTTAGCTGCTTCTACGTAGTCATAACCATTGGCTACATACCGATCTAAATCTTTTCCTCCTCGAATAATTAAGCGAACACCCCAGGAACCTTCCATCCACGGAACCTCAGAGGTTTGCTGTGCCTTCCCTATATCAGAACAAAGGATTAAAAAAGCTAATAAAACAACCATTTTCATTCGAGAAAACGGGTTGTTTTTTAAAAAAACGGATATTAATTTGTTATTTTTCATCATTATATTCATTTTATGGTGTTCACTAAATCATGTACGTATGTCAGTATTTTTACTGTTTAATGATTTTACTAGTAAGTACTTTTGATCTATTGGATACTTTTAAGAGGTATAACCCTTTCGCCAATCCATTGATATCCAAAGAAACGGATCCTTCATTGATCACACCTTTTAGTATGGTCTTGCCATTCATATCACTGATGGTATACGTAGATGTTTCATTAGTGCCTAAACTAATAGTAAACTGATCCGCTACAGGATTTGGATAAATAAGGACTTCGTTAGTATCTATAACATTAGGATCTTTATTGCTTTCTATTGGAGTAATAATCCAATGCAAGTTTTGACTATTACTCGACGAATCCCAAAGTGCTATATTTTGACTATCTGATCCACCAGAACCTCCGTCTAGAGCAAATCCAGATGCATTTCGTTTTATTAACTTAAACGCTCCACCACCAACATTCACTTTTTGCCATTGCTGGTTTTGGTTATTTTCATTACAGGTCCATAAATATACATTCTGACGCGTCGCTCCACCATGATTTCCATCAATACAATGATTAGTTCCTACTTTTTGGTAAGAATAATAACCATTTCCACGATCGATCTCAATCCATTGTTGATTAACATTATTTGGGTTAGCAGACCATAAGTATACATTTTGTCCGTCTGCAACACCTTGATTACCGTCTATAGCAAAATCAGAAGCATTGCGTTTTTGAATATGAACTAATGAACCGCCCCCAGTAGTGCCTCCATCACTTTCAGCGATTTTAATATTAGATACCGTATATACTTCATCAGCGTAACTTGTTTTGGCTTGTATAATAAGTTCTAATTTATTACCACTAATATTAGCAATTGAAAGCGTTTTCAAAGCAAAAGCATTTACATTTTTAGCAATGGTTTTTTGAGCACCTCCATCTACTTTATAATACACATTGATATAATCCGAATCTTCCATGTTTCCTTCCCCTTTGATATTCAAGCTGATGTCTACTTTTGAAGCACAAGAAATATCGATAGCTCCAGAACTGTAGTTTGTTGTCTCATTAGAAACCGTGAAGTTATTATCTTTCCAAGGTAAACTGCATCCAGGAGGAGTAACGTCTGAAGGATTTACTATATCATATCCATCTGGACCATTCCAAAGAGTAACATCATCGTAAGTAACCGTTCTTGTCTCTCCACTTACGTACTCTTCATTAGCATAATTATACATACCCCATGAGCCTGGCGTAGAATAGGACTGATTATACTGACCATTTTCGTTCTGATCTCCAAAACCAATAGTCTGACCTGTTTTATTGAGCATTAGTTCATCATCTATCCAAACTTGCACGATACCGTCACTAACATTTTTTAATTTCACGTGAATAACCACTTTTACAAATTGATCTTTTGGAAAGTCAGGATAAATAACATATCTAGTAAAGTTTTGCCCCATATTATAACGGTGTTGCCATCTAAGCGACCCATCACCAAAATATTGAAGCATAAAATAATGATTTGCAGCTCCTTCCCTAAAACCCCAAGTTTGCATTAATGACATTTCAGTATTTGGATTGTTAGCTAATGTATTGCTATGTACTTTTAACCAAAAGCCAGTCCAGAATTCCTGTTTAAATACATAAGCATTATCCTTAGCTCTAAATTCTGTTTTTTTAGAAGATGTTCCGGTACCGGTATAATCACTAGGTTTCCAGGTACATTCCAGAGCACCATCCTTAAAGGTCATTCTGTTAAGGTTTGTAGTTTCAAATGGTCCCAAAGTACCATCATTGAAGTCATGTTTTAATAAATCTTGAGCGCTTAGAGTGGAGATTAGTCCTAAGCACAGTGAAAATGCTTTTAGATAAAATAATCGTTTCATAATTTATTGGTTATAATTTTTATGGCTTATTGTTTAATGATCTTACCTGTTAGCACTTTTGACCTATTGGATACTTTTAAGAGGTATAGCCCCTTTGCTAATCCATTGACGTTTAAGGAAGCAGAACCTTCGTTGATCACACCTTTAAGTATGGTTTTGCCATTCATATCACTGATGGTATACATAGATGTTTCTGTAGTGTCCAAACTAATATTGACCTGATCCGCTACAGGATTTGGATAAATAAGGACTTCGCTAGTATCGTTAGTATAAATATCTCTATTGCTTGTTATTGGAGTAATGATCCAATGCAAATTTTGACTGGTACTAGACGAATTCCAAAGCCCAACATTCTGAAGATTTGATCCACCTGAACCACCATCGATAGCAAGACTTGGATCACTACGCATAATCAATTTAAATGCACCTCCACCTACATCAACTTTTTGCCAATGTTGATTATGATTATTTTTATTCACCGCCCATAAATATACATTTTCTTCATCATTACCTACACCGCCTCCATCTAAGGCATAATCAGTATCCATTTTTTGATAAGTATAGTAGCCATTACCTCTATCGATCTCGATCCATTGCTGATTTACATTATTTGGCTTTTGACTATACAGATATATATTTTGACCATTATCTCCTCCCCAATTTCCATCTATAGCATAACCTTTGGCATTACGCTTCGTAATATGTACTAATTTGGTGCTTGAGATACTAGTCCCATAAACTTCGACCTCAGCTAAATTCATAGTAGGTGTTTCATTGGATTGCACTCTAACAGTCTGACCAGTAGCTGGTGGAATCTCTATAATCATTAAAGGATTAGGAATATCGGTGAATGTTTGTGAATATGTTGTATTACTGTCACCATCAAAAATTGATACAGTGAAGTTTGTTAATCTTCCGATACAACAAGCATCGGTTCTATTGTACACATGAATCTCATCAATGCTGAATTCATTTCCTAAATCTACTTCCCACCAAGCATTAGGACCCGTAGCCGCAATTACTGAATCTGCACCAAAAGATCCATTAGTATTTCCATCGTTGGCATAGGCCGCAACACCACCATTTTGCGTTCCCGATTGTGAAGCCGTTCCATTTAGAGCTAAATTATCCCCATTAACAATAGTAGTATCTGAAGTGGAAATGTACTCAGAAGTCGCCATATATCCTTGTGTGTCAGTAACTGCAAAAAATATTAATTCAGCATTCGTAGGAATAGCAGCGGAAATCGTATTTCCAGAAATAGTTGCATTGATTGATTCCCACGATTTGTCATTTAAGTCTATAGTATCACCATCATTGGTATAAAACAATTGAGCACTATCTATTCCAATAGCTGAACTAGCAGTCACATACCCTATGTTTGAATTAATAGAAATATTTTCTACTAGTGGTAATGCCGTACCTCCATTAACCACAGAATTAGCAAATCGATATACCTCATCACGATTTCTCCAGGTTAAATGACCATGTGCAAAGTTATCAACGTACAATAAAGTTGCAGGTCCATTAACTGTTTGTGAAGATTTCTGGTTTACAGAAAGCGAAAAATGAAAATCATTAAGTCCGTTAAGCCACAAAGTAGGAAAGGTTACGTTATCAAAATAAGCACTTCCATCATAATAGGTGTTTACAAAGTCCGCCTCTTCTTGGCTTGTTATAGCATCTCCTTGATGTCCATCTGATTCAGATAAAAACCCTCCACCATAGACCGGTAAAGCCCAAGCAAGTCGATTATCTACGCCCATAACAGTACTCGTAATGGTTCCACCCCAGCTAGAACCCATAACTCCAATTTTACTGGCATTAACCTCTGGGAAAGAAGCTATAAGTGAATGTCCTTTCATTACCTGGGCAATAGCATGATAGTACCATTGTTCTTCTATAGGTAATCGATAATCGTTCCAAACCCCATCACGTTTTGGACCTGGATTGGGGGTTGGGTCGTTATTAGGATATTGTCCTTCTAAATCCATACTAATGGCCGCATATCCTTTATCATTCCAGTATTTTACTACTTGAGGAAATGCTGTTCCGCCACCACCGTGAGCGTATACAACAGCTGGCCAACCTCCTGTAGGAGGAGTACCACTAGGTGTGCTATAATAAGCAAATACTTCTACTTTTTCTCCTAAATAGTCAATTGACTCATATAACATTCCTATCATTCCATCTTGGGCATCCACATCTGAAGTTCTCCAATTTGGAACTTCTTTTAATTCAGTGACGTTCCAGGGACCAATAGTTTCATTGTTTTGGCCACCCAACACCGTTAACACGCGTGATCGATCAGGTGCGGCATTATATGTTGCGTCACCAGCTTGAGATGCAGTTATATAAGAATTGCCTTCTCCCACGATATGAATTTTACCATTTACAATAGTAGCCACATTAGTATTCCCACTAGTGTAAGTTACTGCCAAACCTGAACTTGCGGTTACTCCTGGGTCAAAATCAGGATCACCTACACGAATGGTTGGAAATGGTGGAAAAGTAATTACTTGGTCTTGTTTAATATCCCCAACAACCACTAGTGGTCGTTCTGCTGGCACAGCAGATGTAAAAGTCCCTGCACCAGCTTGCGTTGCTGTAATAGTTGTTTTACCAGAACCTACAATACGTACTCTACCATTAACTATTGTAGCCACATTCGTATTAGAACTTGTAAAAGATATTGGTAATCCTGAAGTAGTTGTAGCTGCTATAAAATCGGCATCACCCACTTGTTTTGTAGGTATGTCCGGAAACTCAATATATTGGGTTTCTCCTACTAAACTAGCCCCTTCTGGTCGTGTATAGGGTACATAATCTGGTTTCGGATCCATAAGCATCCTAGTATTAACTACCTTCATAATCTCCATTTCATCAGACATCATATGACCCGCTCGACCGTCTCCAAGGTTTGGTGTTTGATTGGTGTTTGCAAAAGTAATCATCCCACCATAATCCGTAATTCTTCTAACAAACCTATAGGCTTCTTCGGTATTAAAAACTATAGGTACTTGTGGAGAGTGCCATCTTTCCCTAATAGGAAACCAACCGTGTTTTTGAACTTGTTTTCCGTTACTAGCGGTGTAGAACGGTTCCACCATCATATTGGGTATCATGAACTCTTCATAGGACCATGAGTTTGGCGGAGCTCCTTGTCCTAATGGTACAATATGCCCATCCGTAAAATCAGGTAAAGGATCATTGGAATCATGGAGTTTCACATAATAATCGGTAGGGTTTGTGTCATTAACACCATCTGAATCTACATAAACATCTTCTCCATTATGTGTTAATCTACTTGCTCCTCCAGAAGCAATTAAAGCCGTTGGATCAGCTTCGCGTATCATCGCTACAAAATCTCCAAAATTACCATCGCCTCTTAGGGCTGCTGTTGTATCTAACCAGTACCCATCAGCATAACTAGCGGCTGCTTCTACAAATCCTTGTACAAGATGGCGATAAGCCAAATATTCATTTCCTCCAAATTTAGTATTGTAATAGTTTTCCCAACCTGCTTTAAGGTCACCAGTGGCCCTATCCAAGTAGTTGGTAGAAATGTATAGGATTATTTTCTTACCTGAATTTCTTAAAAGCTGAATTGCTTCTACAGCAACTCCATCATTTTCCACGCTGGGAATCATTGCAGGATGTATTTCATTAGCTACATCAACATTGGTATTTGCTCTTGTGTTAAAATAATGGGAGTGTGCAAAGTAGGATAGATTGGTAATTACGTGGCCTGCTGTAGGAAGCTCATCTACTATTTCCTGAGCACCACTCATATAATCTTTTTGATTCAGATTAATTTCTGTATCCAGCCTTTTTCCTCCAAAAATAGGAAACGTCACTCCCCAAGATCCTTCAAAGCTAACTTGAGAAAATGTGGCTGTCTGTGAAGCCATTAATAATAAGATGAATAGGGCTAAGGGTTTTGATGTATCGAACAGCCAACTTCCGGACTGAGCGAATACATTTTGATTGTAGTTTTTCATGGTTGAGTTTGTGAGGTTTAAGAGTTTTGTATGATGTATTTCTCAAGCGAATAGTTTTTTTGAGAGACTAAGCTCCTTGCTTGTAATGTGGTTCAGATATTAAAATTGGTTAACCAATTTTAATATCGTACAATTGTACATAATTTACAGATAGAGTAGGGTTGTTGTCTAGAATTAGTAGGTATATAACTAGAATTCGTAAGTGATTGAAATACAATTAAATAATGTAGAGAGCTAATTTTTGATGATTGGTTTTTAGTATGATTCTATTTTAGGACGAGATAATATGTATAAATAAAAAAACCGTCTTTCCCCAACAGAAAGACGGTATCTTAAATCAAAATTAAACAACTTCCTAGTTTTAATCCTTAGGAGCGGATATATTATTATGAGAAGCAGTATCCGTTTTCTGCGGCTACTTTATCTGCAATTTTAGTTCTTAAGGCAACCACATTTGGTTGGTTAGCGTATTTAGTGAAACGTTTAAGTCCCATTAACATCATACGTTGCTCATCACCTTCAGCAAAAGAAACGATTGCTTCTTTTCCTTTCTTGATCGCGATATCTACTGCTTTGTATAGATATAACTTAGACATTGCAATCTGAATCTCCTGAGAATCTTCACCAAAACGTTTTGCGTTTTTCTCTGTACGTAAGATGGTTGATTCTGCCATATAGATCTCAATCAAGATATCAGAAGCGGCCATTAATAACTGTTGGTGCTCTTCTAATTTTTGACCGAATTTCTGCATTGCTGCTCCAGCAACCATTAAGAATACTTTCTTCATTTTTGCAACCATCTCTTTCTCTTCTGCAAATAAAGCAGAGTAGTCAGGAGTGTCAAAAGAAGGAATACCTGTTAATTCATCTGCAACTTTCATAGCAGGATTTAAAAGATCTACATGACCTTTCATTGCTTTCTTAACAAGCATACCTACCGCTAACATACGGTTGATCTCGTTGGTACCCTCGTAGATACGAGCAATACGAGCATCTCTCCAAGCAGATTCCATAGGAGTATCTGCAGAGAATCCCATACCACCAAAGATTTGTAATCCTTCATCAGCAGTATTTTGAACATCTTCAGAAACTGCTACTTTAAGAATAGAACATTCGATAGCATATTCTTCTACACCTTTAAGCTCGGCTTCCTGATGTGTGTTTCCTTCCGCTTGACGGATAGCAATTCTATCTTCGATATTTTTTGCAGCTCTATAACTAGCTGATTCATCAGCGTACGTATTGGTAGCCATCTCAGCAATTTTAGATTTGATAGCACCAAAATTCATAATTGGAGTTTTAAACTGAATACGCTCATTAGCATATTTAGTAGCTTCTCCAATTACTCTACGTTGTGCATCTAAACAAGCCGCAGCTAATTTGATTCTACCAACGTTTAAAGCATTCATTGCAATCTTAAATCCATTACCTCTTTCTGATAACATATTCTCTACTGGTACCTTAGTATCACTAAAGAATACTTGACGAGTAGAAGAGGAGTGGATACCTAATTTCTTTTCTTCATCAGCCATGGAGATTCCATTAGCTGGATCATTTTCTACAATAAATCCTGTAATATTTTTATCATCCTCGATACGAGCAAAAACAATCATTACGTTACAGAATCCGGCATTGGAGATCCACATTTTTTGACCAGAGATCAAGTAATGAGTGCCATCATCAGATAAGACCGCCTTCGTTTTACCAGAATTGGCATCTGATCCGGCACCTGGTTCTGTTAAGCAGTATGCTCCCATCCACTCACCAGTAGCTAATTTTGGAACATATTTTTTCTTTTGCTCTTCATTACCATATAAAGTAATTGGCATAGTACCAATACCTGTATGAGCTCCAAATGCAGTACTGAATGATCCAGTAGCTCCAGAAATATAGTCACATACTAACATTGTAGAAACAAATCCCATTCCTAATCCGTCATATGCTTCTGGTACAGCAACACCGAGTAGTCCAAGCTCACCGGCTTTTTTCATACACGCTTCTGTATACGCATAATCTTTGTTTTCAAATTTTTCCCAATGCGCCCATAATTCACGGTCTACAAATTCTTTTGTACTATCACGCATCATTTTTTGCTCCTCAGAAAAATCTTCTGGAGTAAATACATCTTCGGCTTTTGTTTCTTTAACAAGGAATTGTCCTCCTCTAAGAATGTCTTTGTTTAAAGTTTCTGTACTCATTTTAAATTTTGTTATTCGGTTTTTGAAAAGAGAGAAAAGATGAAAGAAAAGAGATTTTTATATGTTGAGTCCATTTTGAAAACCCATTGTCATTCTTTGCCATTCTTCAATTTTATCTTCTAATTTTTTTAAATTATTATCATTAATATATTTTCTATGGTGAGCAACAAGAAGTTGCGTTCCTAACTCAAAAGAAGAACTTAACGAATAATCAATAAAATTATTAAATGATTTATCTGTTCTTCCTGATCCTTCAGCAATATTACTAGGCATGGAAACAGAACATCTGCTCATTTGTGAGCTTAAATCATATATTTCGTGTTTTGGAAAAGCAATTAAAACATCAGATATATCATTGGCAATTTCTAATCCCAGTTGCCATATCTTTAAGTTTTTATAATTGTGTCTTTTTCTCACAAGAAATTCTTTTGTTCTTTTTTCTTTGCTCTTTATTCTTAATTAAGGAATTCAAAAATACCGGCAGCTCCTTGACCCGTACCAACACACATAGTTACCATACCATATTTACCTTTCATATCACGTTTGCGCATTTCGTCAAATAGTTGTACAGATAATTTTCCTCCTGTACATCCTAATGGATGACCAAGTGCAATGGCACCTCCATTTACATTAACGATATCCTGATTGATGTTTAGTTCTCGCATTACAGCTAACGATTGAGAAGCAAAGGCTTCATTAAGCTCAATTAGCTCAATATCGTCTTGTTTTAAACCTGCTTGTTTTAAAGCTTTTGGAATTGCTTTTACCGGTCCGATTCCCATAATTCTTGGTTCTACACCAGCTGCTGCATAATTTACAAGTCTTGCAATAGGCTCGAGATTTAATTCTTTCACCATATCTTCGCTCATTACCATCACAAATGCAGCACCATCACTCATTTGAGAAGAATTACCTGCAGTCACACTTCCTCCAAGTTCAAAAACAGGTCTAAGCTTACCTAACACTTCTTTACTAGTTCCTGCTCGAGGCCCTTCGTCTTTAGTAACAGTATAGGATTTAGATGCTTTCTTTCCGTTTTCATCCACATAGATTTGCTCTACGTTGATAGGAACAATTTGATCCTGAAAACGATTTTCAGCCTGAGCCTTTAATGCTTTCATATGAGAATTATATGCAAACTCATCCTGATCTTCTCGCGATACATTGAATTGGTGTGCTACTGCTTCTGCAGTATTTCCCATTCCCCAATAATAATCTTCGTGACCAGATTTTGCTAAATCATAATTCAATTCTGTTTTATATCCTGTCATCGGAACAGAGCTCATGCTTTCTGCACCACCAGCAATGATACAATCAGCCATTCCGGATTGTATTTTGGCAGTTGCCATACCAATGGTTTCTATTCCCGAAGAACAAAATCTGTTAACCGTTACTCCAGGAACATCAATAGACTCTAATCCCATTAATGAGATTAAACGTGCCATATTCAACCCTTGAGATCCTTCTGGCATTGCATTACCAACAATAACATCATCGATACGACTTTTGTCTAGTTGAGGTAGTTCTTTCATCATATGCTGAATAGTTTCAGCCGCCAACTCATCAGTTCTTTTAAATCTGAACACTCCGCGAGGTGCTTTTCCTACGGCTGTTCTATATGCTTTTACTATATATGCGGTTTTCATTTTTTTAGATATTTTAGATTATTCGATTTTTAGATTATTCGATTTTTAGATTTGTTGGATTCAATATGCTAACAATCCCACAAATCTGGTAATCTAATTATTCAATACTAGTTTCTTAAAGGTTTACCTTTTTTAAGCATATGTTCTATACGCTCCAACGTTTTGCGTTCTGTGCATAAAGACAAGAAAGCTTCACGTTCTAGATCTAATAAATATTGTTCTGTTACCAAGGTTGGTTCTGATAAATCTCCTCCAGCCATTACATAACCTAACTTATTCGCTATTTTATGATCGTGTTCCGAAATATATTTACTAGCCTCCATAGAATCTGTACCTACTAAGAACATACCTAATGCTTGTTTACCAAGTACTTTTACATCCTTTCGTCTTACAGGTTGTGTATATCCTTGTTCTGCCATTAATTTAGCATAAGCTTTAGCAGTAGCAATCTGACGATCTTTATTTACAACAACAATATCTTTTCCTTTTTGTAATAGATTTGTGTCAAACGCTTCATAAGCAGAAGTAGATACTTTGGCCATACCAATAGTTAAGAAATGTTCTTGAAGTACATTAAGCTCTACATCATCCTTCTTGAAAAGATCTGAAGCTCTTAATGCCATTTCTTTGGAACCACCTCCACCAGGAATCACACCAACACCGAATTCTACTAATCCCATATATGTTTCTGCAGCAGCAACTACTTTATCAGCGTGAAGTGATATTTCACATCCACCACCTAAAGCCATACCGTGAGGAGCAACAATCGTAGGTATCGAAGAATAACGCATACGCATCATAGAATCCTGGAAATATTTAATAGCCATATTCAATTCATCATACTCTTGCTCTACAGCCATCATAAAGATCATACCAATATTAGCGCCTACAGAGAAATTAGCAGCTTGATTACCTACAACTAATCCTTGGAAATTTTTCTCAGCCATATCAATAGCTGTATTTAATCCAGCAAGAACATCTCCACCTATAGTGTTCATCTTACTTTGGAACTCTACGTTAAGGATTCCATCACCAAGATCTTCCACAACAACACCGCTGTTTTTGAAAACTTCAGAAGACTTACGAATGTTATCTAAAATGATAAATGCATCTTGTCCCGGAACTTTTACTTGTTCCTTTTTAGGAATGTCATAATAATGGGTAGCTCCATTTTTAACTGTATAGAAAGAAGTACTTCCTGAAGCGATCATATCATTAACCCAAGCAGCTGGTTCATATCCTTCTGCTTTCATCATTTCAATTCCTTTTTCTACTCCAATAGCATCCCAAATTTGGAAAGGACCGTGTTCCCAACCAAAACCAGCTTTCATAGCGTCATCAATCTTATAAAGGTCGTCTGTAATCTCTGGAATACGGTTAGATACATATGCAAATAATGCAGCAAAACTTTTACGATAAAATTCACCTGCTTTATCTTTTCCTGCAACCAATACTTTAAAACGATCTACTACCTTATCGATAGTCTTTGTCATTTCTAGTGTTGCAAAAGAAGCTCTTTTCTTTTCTCTATATTCTAAAGTGTCTAAATCAAGTGAAAGGATGTCTTTCTTTCCTTCTGGAGACACATGTTTTTTATAAAATCCTTGCTTAGTCTTGCTTCCTAACCATTTATTCTCCATCATCGTATTGATGAAGGCAGGAAGTTTAAACAATTCATGACGTTCATCATCAGGACAATTATCAGCAATACCATTAGCAACGTGTACCAAAGTATCTAATCCTACTACATCAACTGTACGGAAAGTAGCAGATTTTGGACGTCCAATAACTGGACCTGATAATTTATCAACTTCTTCAATTGTTAATCCCATATCTTTTACCATATGGAATAAACTCATAATACTGAAGATACCTATTCTGTTTCCAATAAATGCAGGAGTATCTTTAGCAACTACAGATGTTTTTCCTAAAAATTGCTCTCCATATCCGTTTAGGAATTCAAGCACTTCGGTAGAAGTATCTGGGCCAGGTATGATCTCAAATAATTTCAGGTAACGAGCAGGGTTAAAGAAGTGAGTTCCACAGAAATGTTTTTGGAAATCTTCGCTTCTTCCTTCGTTCATGAATTTTATAGGAATACCTGAAGTGTTAGAAGTGATTAAAGTTCCAGGCGTTCTGTGTTTTTCTAGATTTTCAAAAACTAATTTTTTAATATCTAGTCTTTCTACGACCACCTCAATAATCCAATCTACATCAGCTACTTTTGCAATATCATCTTCTAGGTTTCCTGTAGTGATACGGTTCGCAAATTTTTGATGGTAAATTGGAGAAGGTTTGGATTTAAGAGCGGCGGTTAGTGAATCATTTACTAACCTGTTACGAACCACTTTGCTTTCTAGTGTAAGGCCTTTTGCCTTTTCTTTGTCGTTTAATTCTCTAGGCACTATATCTAATAATAGTACTTCGACGCCAATATTAGCGAAATGACATGCAATACCGGAGCCCATAATTCCTGAACCAACGACTGCAACTTTTTTAATGACTCTTTTCATTTTTTAACTTCTGGTTGTTAAGATGTTATAGATTCTTTTTTTGTGTATATTTTCTTGGTAGCAATGAGATCATTTATCAATTGAAATACTTCTAAGAAAGTATCAAGCTTTTCCTTTGGAACATGCTTTCTTACTGCATGGTCAAATGTAAATACTACGTCTTTTGAAAAATTTCTCATTTCTACTCCGAAAGGGGTTAGATATATTAGAACACCACGTCCGTCTTGGGGATTTTTCTTTCTAAAGATTAACCCTTTTTCTTCCATGGTTTTTAAAGTTCGTGATAAACTGGTGGCTTCCATACCCATTTTAGGGCCTAATGAGGTAGATGGGGTTCCATTTTCAGGATCAATGCTAATTAATGCAAAACCCGTTGCCATTGTACTACCTTTTTTACCTGCTTCTTCATTATACATCTTGGCAACAGCCATCCATGTAGCACGAAGTGCATAATCAATCGTTTTTTCTCTCATTCAGAAAATTTGTTATGGTGTAAAGGTAAGAAAAATTTATTATGCACGCATAGTAAATTATATAAAAAATTGTGAAAAGAGAAAGTAATTTACATTTTTCTGTTGAATTAATAAAAAAACTCCCCATAAAATGAGGAGTTTACTGATTTAAAGTTAAAGTTTTACACTATACATTTGTAATCAGTGAATTGAATTAGCCATAAATTTTACTATATAGATCTTGGTATTTTGCCTTGATCACTCGTCTTTTTAGTTTCATAGTAGGAGTGAGGTGTTCTGCTTCAATGCTCCATTCGTCTGATGTAAGTTCGAATCTTTTGATACGTTCCCACTTTCCGAATTTTTCATTATGCTCATCAACTTCTTCCTGTACGCGATCAATTACGGTTTGGTTACTTACGATTTCCTCATTTGAATTCCCGATGGAAATATCTTTTCGACTTGCCCAATCCTTTACAAATTCAAAATTTAGTTGAATAAAAGCGGCAGGCATTTTTTCTCCATCACCGATAACCATTATCTGTTCGATAAAACGTGATTGTTTCATCGCATTTTCTATTACCTGAGGAGCAACATACTTACCTCCTGAAGTTTTGAACATTTCTTTTTTACGATCAGTAATCCTTAAGAAACCTTCACTGTCTATTTCTCCAATATCTCCAGTGTGGAAATATCCATTTTTCAGAACTTCTTTACTTTTTTCTTCATCCTTATAGTAACCGATCATTACTTGTGGTCCTTTTATAAGAATCTCACCATCTTCGGCAATTTTAACCTCTGTTTCGGGAAGCATTTTTCCTACGGTACCAATTTTAAAACCTCTGTCTCTAATATCATTTACAGAAATTACAGGTGATGTCTCTGTTAATCCATAACCTTCCATTACGCTTATACCTGCAGCATTAAAAACTCGAGCAAGTCTGGATTGTAACGCGGCACTTCCTGATGCAATTACTTTTAGATTTCCTCCTAATGCTTCCTGCCACTTGCTGAAAATTAGTTTTCTTGCAATACCTAATTTCTTCTCATACCACCAGCCATTAGCTCCATAAGGTTCATATTGTAATCCTAGTTCTACAGCCCAGAAAAATAATTTCTTTTTTACACCTGTTAGATCTGCTCCTTTAGCAATGATTTTATCATATACTTTTTCCAGCAATCTAGGAACAGCTGTCATCATATCAGGCTGTATCTCTTTTAGGTTGTCGCTTATTGTTTCCAGGGATTCAGCAAAATAGATACCTATACCTCTATACTGGTATAAATACATTAACATCCTTTCATAAATATGACAAACAGGTAAAAAACTCAATGCTTTAACTTCTCCGTCGAATTCCGAAAATCTAGTAGAACTATGCAAGGCGTTAGTTACTATGTTTTTATGACTTAACATAACTCCTTTTGGTCTACCTGTAGTTCCAGAAGTGTATATTAAGGTAGCGAGATCATCTTCTTTTACGGAAGCCATTAACTTCTCTACTTCTTCTTGATTACTATCATCGCTTCCGAGTTCTAAAACTTTATTCCAGCTATCACAGCCTTCCAGATCATTAAAAGAATACACTTCTTTAAGAGAAGGTACATTATCTTTTATGTTTTTTACTTTTTGTAAAACTTCATCATCAGATACAAAACAATATACAGATTCAGAATGGTTTAAAACATATTCATAATCTTCTTGAGAAATAGTAGGATAAATAGGTACATCCTGAGCAGCAATTTGCAACACACCGATGTCAACAATATTCCATTCTGTTCTATTATTAGAAGAAATTATGGCAACTTTATCATTTGGTTTAACACCTAATCGCAATAAACCACGGCTGATTTGGTTTGCTTTTTCTACATATTCCTTAGAAGAAGTAGCAACCCACTTTCCATCATATTTTGTTATTAAAGCTTTGTCTAAATTGTATTTCTCTAGTTGATAATGTGGAAAATCAAATAATCTAGTAATTGTATTCATACGTTGTTTCAGATATGTTTTTTCTCTGTTTGTAAAGACCTTCTAAATTTAAGAATTATGTTTTAAAAAACGTAACCCTTAACTGTTATAATAAAGTTGTACAACAAATTTGTTTAATATAATCAAAATTCTCCGAATTCTTATGCGCTAGAGAATTTTAAAAACTACTATGCGTGCATAGTTTCGCAAATTATAAAAAATATCACAATACACAACCCTAATATATAAAAAAAGGAGCTATCTTTTGATAACTCCTTAAGTTTTATGGGTTTTAATTGAAGAATTATCGTTTTAAAATTTTAAAAGTTTTGATGTTACCATTTATTTCTATCGTTAGGAAATACAATCCAGAATTTAATTTTGAGATATCAAGCTCTTGATCTCCAGAAACTTTACTTTTAGTAGATACCTCTTGTCCAATCAAATTTCTTAGGTGTAGGCTAAAATTAGTGGAAGATGAAGGAGAAATTTTTAAAATATCTTTAACTGGATTAGGGAAAATTTTGAATTCAGAGAAGACATTATCTTGAACATCTAATACATCTTGATTTATAGAATTTACAATCAGATTATCAAAAAAGAAACCATCTTCTTCAGTATTACCATCAGAAGCAAATTGAAAACGAACTTTGATAGTTTCTCCAAGATAATCACTAAGGTTAATTTCTTCTAGTACCCAATCTGCCTGGGTTCCATCATACAGAGGCTCGCCTGTTGGTTGCCCTGCATTCGTACTACCAGAGTTCGTGAATTTTCCGCATTGTGGAATCCAGGAGCTTCCATTATCTATTGACACTTCGAATTGTGCATAATCCCAGTTGTTCTCGATATCCCATTTTGCATAAAATTGAACATTTGCAAATGCCGCATCACTAAGATCTATATTTTGAGAAAGTTCGATTGTCTTATTTTGATTAGCACTATAGTTTCCATTAGGAGATTCGGTTATTGAAGCATTAGCTGATACAAAGGTAGCCGTGGTGGTAGACCAGCCAGACTGTGTGTAATCAACTAAACTATTAGCGTCATTGTTAACAATACTCTGCAGCTCGCCATACTTTTTAGTAATATTTACAGATTCTGTAATGGCACCTCCATCAAGGAGAATTGTATAGGAAATGTCATCGCCAATTTGGACTGAATTATTGATGTTTATTTGAATGTTATCAGATATATCCGTGCCAATTTGTGTGTTGGTATAGCTTTTGGAACTGCCGATACTCGTAATATTTCCAGACACTGGTATGATATTTACGGTAAAATTTCCATTGCCAGTTACACCAAGTCTTTTAAGTGTGTAATTAGCATTAAAAGAAGTGTTTTCTCCGATAAATATATTTCCGGTACTTTCTATTTGAGCATAATTATTGGTCATTTTAGCGGCTGTAAGATTTAGATACATCATTTCTTTACAGATTCCGTCTATTTGATTAGAAGCTGGCCAGAATGAAGTTCCAACTTCTGGAGTGAAAGAAAATATTTTATTGTGCGGTTGTGTAGTTCCGCCGTACATAAAATCATCACTATCTCCCGCAAAAGGAGCATCTCTTAAAGGATTATAACCATTCTGGGATGTAAGTTCTGCACCTATTGCTATATACGTATTTTCATCTGGAGTAGGTGTGTTATCAGCATAAGAGTACGGAAAGTACAGCAACTCACCAAAAGTGTGATTGTTTAAGGCGATAACAAAATTATGTTGCTCCGTAAACCATTTCATAGCTTGATTTTCTACTTCAGAAAATGCGCTTGTACCATGATATGTCTGAGCATTAGTATTATTTGAAGATCCAGGACCTCCCCAAGTTGCGTTAGCAGAATTTCCATTTGGATAATGATCATAATTACGATTGTTATCAACGCCATGAGTATTAAACCTGTTTTTCCTCCAAAGTCCACCACCGTTAGGATTAGTTACTTGGTTGTACAGATATCCATCAGGGTTTAACACTGGTATAAAGTAAAGTTCTGTATTGTCTACAATTTGTTTAATATCTGGATTAGAATTATAGTTCTCTAATAGATACCACATATAGTAAATAAGCTGAGATAAACTTGCGGGTTCTCTAGCGTGATGAATTGCATCATATAGTATTTCTGATTCATTCTCATCTACATCGGGGTTGTCAGAAATGCGTACCCATTGTATCGTGTTACCGCCAATAGAAGGACTAACAGAATTGTCAGGAGTTCCATTTGTTACAAAAGTCCCAATATTTGATCTCTCAGAAATCAGTGTTGGATATTGAGCGCGCATGGCATCGAGATTGTCCAACATTTCCTGATATGTTAAATATCCACCCATGGATCCTAACGAAAAATTAGATGGAGTAGGGTAGTAAGTCGTAGTTCCATTACCGGAGGGGCATGTTAAGTTTTGTATGGCTTTTTGGGTTTTGGCAATTTCATTTCTTTTAATAAAATCTGCTTCTGCGTCTTCTATTATAATGTCGACTTGGAAACCAAGATTTCGTGCAGTTTCAATTTCTGTTGATGAGAAATCCGAAATAATAAAAATTCCATGTTTATGCTGGCCATGATCCATGGGAACTCCTGCTTCCATCAGTTTTTTAAAATTCTGAGGAGTATTATATGTGATTTTAGCTTTGCTATATGTTGGTTTTGTTTGAGAAATAGCAAAAGCTGAAACCAATAGAAATAGGGTTATAAGTATTTTTTTCAAGGTTTACGTATTTAGGTTTAAAAAGGGTTGTCGATACTTTTGTAAAAATACTGATTAAATTGTCATAGTTTATAGCACTTAAGCCAGCAGTACAGTTACTAGTATATAACAGTTGTATAGCAATAAACCCTAAATAAGTTTTAAATAAAAGTCAGAATTACTTTGTATCCTCAATCCATAACCTAGCATTTACAAAAGCTTCTATCCAAGGTGACACCTCATCTTGTCTTCCTTTTGGATAGTTCGCCCAGTTCCATTGGAATGTTGAACGCTCGATATGAGGCATCATTACTAAATGACGACCTGTAGTATCACACATCATAGCAGTGTTATAGTCTGATCCATTAGGATTGGCCGGATATCCTTCATATCCATATTTTGCAACAATGTTATATTGATCCTCGGGCAGCGGAAGGTTAAATTTCCCTTCTCCATGTGAAATCCATACACCGAGCGTGCTTCCTTCTAATGAAGATAGCATTACAGAGTTGTTCTCCTGAATCTTGACAGAAGTAAATCCACTCTCGTGTTTTTGAGAATCATTATGGTGCATTTTTCCGTGTTCGCTATGCTCAGGATTGATTACTTCTAATTCCATAAATAATTGACAGCCATTACAGATCCCAACTGATAATGTGTCTTCTCTTTTGAAAAAGTTATTCAAGGCGGTATTGGCCTTTTCATTATAAAGGAAAGCGCCTGCCCAGCCTTTAGCAGAACCAAGAACATCACTATTCGAGAATCCACCTACAGCGCCTATAAACTGAATATCTTCTAATGTTTCGCGACCAGAGATAAGATCGGTCATATGCACATCTTTTACATCAAAACCAGCCAGATACATAGCATTGGCCATTTCACGTTCAGAATTACTTCCTTTTTCTCTTATGATAGCGGCTTTTGGTCTCTCGACTCCGTTTGAAGTAATAGGAAGTTTTCCTGTAAAATGTTTTGGAAAAGTGTATTGTAATGATTGCTTAGCGAAATTTTCAAAACGATCCTTTGCTAGATTATTAGCGGTTTGCTTTTGATCTAAAAGACATGATGTTTTAAACCATGTTTTTCTCAGCGATTCAATATCAAAGTTATAAGAATCGTTTGAGTTTTTAATTTCTAAGGAAGCTTTATTAGTTACGCTACCAATATTGAAGAATTCAACACCGTTTTCAGAAAGAACTGTTTCTATATCGGAGTTGGCAATGCTTTGGAACACGATTCCTGCATTTTCTGCAAAAAGTAATTTGATAGTATCTTGTTCTCCTATTTCCGAAAGATCTAATGTTGCACCTAAGTTAACATCTGCAAAACACAATTCTAACAAAGTAGTAATTAAACCACCAGAAGCTACATCATGACCCGCTACAATTTTGTTATCTCTTATTAATTGCTGAATTGTATTAAAGGTGTTTTTAAAATTTTGTGCATCTCTAATGCTTGGAGCTTCAGAACCTATTTTGTTAACTACTTGAGAAAAAGAAGATCCTCCTAGTTTATAAGTGTCCTGAGATAAGTTAATATAATAGATGTTTCCGCCATCTTTTTGAAGCACAGGCTCTACTACTTTGGTAATATCATTACAATTACCAGCGGCAGATATGATAACCGTTCCTGGAGAAATTACTTCTTCATTTGGGTATTTCTGCTTCATGGAAAGAGAATCTTTACCAGTAGGTACATTGATCCCTAAATCAATAGCAAAATCCGAAATTGCTTTTACAGCTTTATATAAACGAGCATCTTCTCCTTCATTCTTACACGGCCACATCCAGTTAGCGGATAAAGAAATAGAATCTAATCCATCTTTTAGTGGTGCCCAAACGATATTAGTTAAGGCTTCTGCTATAGAGTTTTTACTTCCTGCTTCCGGATCAATAAGTCCAGAAATAGGGGAGTGCCCTATAGAAGTAGCAATACCTTCTTTAGAAGTATAATCCAAGGCCATTACTCCGCAATTATTAAGAGGTAATTGCAGAGGTCCGGTACATTGTTGTTTAGCAACTTTTCCTCCGACACAACGGTCTACTTTGTTTGTGAGCCAGTCTTTACAAGCAACAGCTTCTAGTTGTAATACCTGCTCCAGATAGGTGTGAAAACGTTCTTTTTGGTATGAAATATCCTGATAATTGCGATCGATGGTTTTATCATTCATGATCGTTTTAGGAGAACTACCGAACATATCTTCTAAAGCCAAGTCCATAGGTTTGTCACCTTTAGTCTTGGATTCGAAAGTAAAACGGTCATCACCGGTAACATCTCCTACCTGATACATTGGAGAACGCTCACGTTCTGCAATACGTTCTAAAGTGTCAATATCTTTTTTCCCGATAACTAATCCCATTCTTTCCTGAGACTCATTACCAATAATTTCTTTGGCTGATAGTGTAGGGTCACCAACAGGAAGTTTATCAAGGTCGATTTTTCCTCCGGTTTCTTCTACCAGTTCAGAAAGACAATTAAGATGTCCTCCAGCTCCATGATCGTGAATAGAAACGATGGTGTTTACATCGCTTTCTACCATACCACGGATGGCATTGGCAGCGCGTTTTTGCATTTCTGGATTAGAACGCTGAATGGCATTCAATTCGATACCGCTGCTAAATTCTCCTGTGTCTGCTGAAGAGACCGCAGCTCCGCCCATACCAATTCGATAATTTTCACCACCAAGAATGACAATCTTATCTCCGGTTTCAGGTATGTCTTTAAGTGCTTGTTCAGCTTTACCATACCCAATTCCACCAGCCTGCATAATCACTTTGTCAAAACCTAGTTTACGGGCATCTTCTTCATGCTCAAAAGTAAGTACAGATCCAGTAATTAGTGGTTGTCCGAATTTATTTCCAAAATCGGAAGCTCCGTTAGAAGCTTTGATTAGTATGTCTACAGGTGTTTGGTACAGCCATTTTCTTTCTTCCACAGATTGTTCCCAAGGTCTATTTTCTTCTAATCGTGAGTAAGAAGTCATATAAACAGCTGTTCCTGCTAATGGTAAAGAACCTTTTCCTCCAGCGAGGCGATCTCTGATTTCTCCACCAGAACCTGTAGCAGCGCCATTAAATGGTTCTACGGTTGTTGGGAAATTATGAGTTTCAGCTTTTAGCGAAATAACACTTTCAAAAGGTGTTTCTTGATAGAAATCTGGTTTATCAGCACTTTTTGGAGCAAACTGGGTAACCTTTGGGCCTTTTACAAAAGCTACGTTGTCTTTATATGCAGAAACAATATCGTTAGGATGTATTTCTGAAGTTTTCTTTATTAATTTAAAAAGAGAAGTAGGTTGCTCTTCTCCATCAATAATAAAGGTACCATTGAATATTTTGTGTCTACAGTGTTCTGAATTGACTTGAGAAAACCCGAATACTTCAGAATCTGTTAATTTTCTTCCTATTTTTTTCGCTACTCCTTCCAGATACGCAACTTCTTCTGGACTTAGTGCTAAACCTTCAGCTTTATTATAAGCCTCTATATTGTCTATTTCAAGAATTGCTTCTGGTTCAATATCTATAGTGTATATGTCTTGATTTAGACTACTATATTTTTGAGAAAGCATTGGATCAAAGTCAGTGAAACTCTCTGATATCGATTGAAATTCTTCAATTCGAATGATTCCTTCAATCCCCATGTTTTGGGTAATTTCCACAGCATTAGTACTCCAGGGTGTAATCATTGCGGCGCGTGGACCAACAAAAAAAGCGTCAATGGACGCCGAGGATATTTTAGGTTGGTTGCCAAATAACCATACTAATTTTTTGATATTTTCTGTCGAGATTTCATTAGTGGTTTGTACCGCAAATACATTCTCATTTTGGTTTCCGAAGAAGTGGATCATGCTTCCAGACTTTGTGTTGTTTTTAATAAGCTGCAAATTTACTGTTTTTCTTTACAAAGTATTGTATAAAACTTAATAGGAATAATAGAGTTATTCACTAAATTCTAAACAATGAACATAAATAAAAAAAGCGGCTAAATTGCCACTTTTCATTTTATCGTATAATTACTTTTTTGGTAATACTCCTCTGAGATGAGATAATCTCCACTAGTAGCATTCCTTGAGGGAGACTTGATAACTGAATAGTCTCTTTAATATTCTTCTTAGAAACAATTTGCTTCCCTGTAATATCATAAATGTTTAATTCGCTAGTAGCACCATTAGGAATATTAATAGTGATAGAACCATCTATTGAAGGA
This sequence comes from uncultured Aquimarina sp., assembly GCF_947495315.1. GTDB lineage: Bacteria > Bacteroidota > Bacteroidia > Flavobacteriales > Flavobacteriaceae > Aquimarina. The sequence goes on from NZ_CANLYD010000001.1 coordinate 459,944, forward strand.
TTTGGATACACTGTTATTAGGTCATCCAGATCCAAATCATCGACTCCTAAGGTAGGGTCATAGCAAGTCCAAGATAGATCATCAATGATTACTCTATCACTAGTTGTTGCTTTGTCTGTAAAGGAAATTACAACATTTCCTGTAACATTAATATCATTAATAGTTGTGGTTTCCTCTGTATCACCATATGGAATTGTTCCTACAGCAGTTCCGTTAACTTGTACAGTAAATGTTCCACTACCACCACCAAATGCTCTAATGGTAGTTACTGTTAAAGAACCAATACCTCCTGAAATCGAAGGAGCTGTAAGCTCTCCATTTCTAATAGTAATTGCAGCATCTGTAAGAGTTTGATCTGTTCTAGCGTCTGTTGCGGTCCAGGTTCCTCCATCATCACCTGTCCACATACGATCAAGATATTGACTGGATGAAGCTCCTATGTTGGTAAAGGTTTCTGAAGCACAATCACCGCCGCCAGTTCCTCCAGCTAAGGTTGTGCCATTTACTGAATTACTTTGTGCAGATTCGTTTCCAGCTGCATCTTTTGCTAAGACGGTAAAAGAGTACGTAGTTTCAGCACTTAAACCGTTAACAGTTGTGCTGGTAGAAGCAACAGATTTATTAAAAACTGAATTTACATATACATCATATTCTGTTACAGTGGTATTATCGGTAGAGGCTGTCCAGGAAAGATCAATGTTATTAGAAGTTTCATTAGATACCATTAAATTGGTTGGAACCGTTGGTGCTTCTGTATCTACTGTTACGCTCCATATCATTTGTACATATTCTGGATGATCAATGAAAGGATTTCTATTGTTCTGTCTTGCAAAAATAGCATCATTTCTATCCATTTCTCTTGTAGATACAGGATCCTGTAAATGCCAGGTTACAAGAATATTTAAAAAAGTATCATCAAAAACCTGATCACTAGTTCCATTAAACATAGTATATGAGTACCCCGCTACATTATCCTCATATCGAGTTGCAAAGTAGAAATGCATTCTTGCAATATCTCCTTTAAATTCGTCTATGGGCTCGAAAACCGTAGCAGTATATCCAGCAGAATATCCAGCATCTAAATTGTTACCTCTTTTAGAGTCATTGGTGGTTGTTAAATTTGGAGTCTCTACTCTTCCAAACGGGAGACTACCACGTGCACCATTTACAAATTTATCAGAAGGAACTACAAAATGAGCATCAGAACGTTGAGGAGTAACTTGATTAAAAACAGATTGCGGAATTATATGTTCACGGTTATAGAATTCTCCTTCAGAAGTTCCGCCAGATCCTGGATCCTGATCGGTAAAATGAGTGTATTCATAAGAATCGGTACCACCTGGTTTTTCAGAATACATGTCCAAAACACTACCATTATTTTCATAATACGAATCGGAATCTGAAGTTACATATGTTGTATATAATCCAGCATAACCGGGATCTGTAGATTGAAATTCTGGAGTTAAACCATCGTTGTCACTATCAATAATATTTTTTAGTTGCGTTTTTAGGGAGTATCCTGATCCGGTTGCAGAGTCATAATATCCTGATGGAACTTGACTAAAACCAAAATAAAATGCACAAAGAGCAATTAAAAGTAATCTTGTTTTCATTGTTTGTTGCGTAAGTTGAGTTATTTTCTTTCTAGTAGTGCCATATAAAATCCATCAAATCCGGATTCTGAAGAGAGCACTTTTTTATCTTTTACAAAGATAAACTCTTTTCCTATTTCTTTGGTTAAAAATGCTTTAACCTGTTCTTGGTTTTCTGAAGGTAAAATAGAACAAGTGGCGTATACTAATTTTCCACCAGGTTTTACCATTTTGGAATAGCTTTCTAATATCTCCGATTGCGTTTGCCTGATTTTATCTAGAAATTCTGGTTGCAATTTCCATTTGGCATCCGGGTTTCTACTTAAAACACCTAATCCACTACAAGGAGCATCGATTAAGACACGATCGGCTTTACCATGTAATTTCTTAATATCCTTAGTGCTTTCGATAGTTCGGGGTTCTATGTTGTGAGCACCTGCACGCCTCGCTCTTCTCTTAAGTTCTTTTAGTTTGTTACTATAAATATCCATAGCAATTACCTGGCCTTTGTTCTCCATTAATGCAGCCAAGTGTAGTGTTTTTCCACCAGCTCCTGCACAAGTATCTACTACGCGCTGACCTGGTTTTACTTCTAAGAAATCAGCCACTAATTGCGATGATCCATCCTGTACTTCAAAGAATCCCTTTTTAAAAGCTTCTGTAGAAAATACATTTGCTCTCTCTGTAAGTTGAAGAGCTGATGGATATCCTTTGATAAACTCTGTGTCTATATTTTCATCTTCAAGAATTCCTCTAAGCTTATCTCTGGATATTTTTAGAGAATTAGCTCTAAGAACTACCGGTGCTTGCTGATTTAAGGCAGCAATTTCTTTATCCCATTTAGCTCCCAACTCTTTTTCTCCTAATTCGTCCATCCAATCCGGTATGGATTCTCTAAATTTACGTGTATTGCTTAATTCATCAAAACGACCTTTGATACGTCTGGTAGGAGTAGGGATAATTTGTTTCCAGTCTGGTAATGTGATACCTCTTAGTGTTGCCCAAACAGCAAATATTCTCCAAAAATTTTCTCTGGAAAAGGGTTCAGAAACATCAGCTATTTCTGCATACAGACGTTTCCATCGTACGATATCATAAGTCGTTTCTGCAATAAAACTGCGGTCACGAGATCCCCATCTTTTATCACGCTTTAGTAATTTTTGAACTACTTTATCGGCATAAGCTCCTTCATTAAATATTTCAGTAAGTCCATCTATAACAGCAAAAACCAAAGTTCTATGTAAACGCATTGTCATTTTTTTTAAGGTTTGCAAAGGTAATCCTTTGCATTAGAATAGTCTTATATTTGATTCAAAAATATTGGGTATGAGATTTTTACTATGGTTATTAATTGTCGCGCTTCTTTTTAATTGTGGTTCTAAAGAACAGAAATCAGTTCGACACAATTTCTCTGAAGTAACTGTCGAGACTATTTTTAGTGATTCAACTAGTATCAGAGCTATAGAAATAGACGATAATCTATTAATGTTTGCTGGTAGTAATGGTGTGTACGGAACTTTTGGAATAGATGATAAGCTTGCTATTAAGAATAAAAAAATCAACACGTTAGATTTTGAAGAAAAGAAAATGCACTTTAGGGCTATTGCAGATATAGAAACTGATTTTTTTATACTGAGTATTGCATCACCGGCTTTATTATATAAAATTAATAAAGGAACAGGAGAAACAAAGTTGGTGTATAAAGAAGATCATGAAAAGGTATTTTATGATGCTATGGCATTTTGGAATAATAAAGAAGGAATTGCGATGGGAGATCCTACCGATGGATGTTTATCCATTATTATTACCAGAGATGGAGGAGAGACCTGGAATAAAGTTTCTTGTGAAGGTTTACCAAAAACAAAAGAAGGCGAAGCGGCTTTTGCAGCTAGTAATGGAAATATAGCAATTGTTAATGATCATACCTGGATTGTTTCGGGTGGTATAAAATCGAGAGTCTTTTATTCATCTGATAAAGGGAATAACTGGCAAGTTTTTGAAACTCCAATAATACAGGGAACCGAAACAACTGGAGTATATTCAATCGACCTTTATGATGAAAGTAATGGGATTGTTTTTGGAGGAGATTATACAAAACCTGAGGATAACAAAAGAAATAAGGCTGTCACTACTGATGGAGGTAAAACCTGGAATTTGGTAGCAGATGGAGTAGGAGCTGGATATAAAAGTTGTATTCGATACATCCCCAATGGAGGCGGTAAAGAAATGGTAGCGCTAGGTTTTACTGGAATCTCAATTTCTAATGACTCAGGAAATTCATGGAAAGATATTAGTAAAGAGAGCTTTTATACACTTCGATTTATAAATGATAGTGTGGCAGTGGCATCAGGAAAGAACAGAATTGCAAAATTGATTTTTAAACCCTGATTATGTATTGGAACTTCGTTATGAAAGTTTCAACCGCTATAAAATATAATGTTTTATAAGTTTCAGCATAGCATTGCTATGGTTAAGCTTAAAAACATAGTGAAACGATATGTTTTGCAGTGATTGGAAGTTGTAATAGATTTTCCAATACATAATCAGGGTTAAACAAAAAAGTAAATGATAAAGGGATCTCATTTACTTTTTATTCAAAATCAGCAAGATTTTTATTGTCAATTTCTTTGTCGTCTATCTCTCAATTGTTTTAAAAGACGTTTGTTAAAGTCCCTCTCAGCTTTAACCAATTTTAGAATTTTCTTATGAGAAATGACTTGTCTTAGATCTGTAATTAGTTTTTTACGAGCATTTAACTTTTGTTCTTCTCCTTTTATGTGGTTTCTTAAAAATTCTTCAGCTTCTTTTTCACTCAAACCTTCTGGTCCATAAACATCTTTTATTGATCTAATAGATCTACGTTCTTCCTTTTTAAGACTTTCCATGGTTTCGTCGTGCTCGTTGTAAATAGGCCAAAATTGTTGAGCTTCCCTACTGCTTAAATTTAATTGTTCTGTTATATAAGCTATTTTTAAAGCTTTTACTCTTTCTCTTGAGTCTCTTTGGGAATAGGAAACATTAATAGTAAAAACAATAATAAATAGTAATAGTATCTTTTTCATGTGTTCTTTTTTATTCAACATATATAATCTCATCAGCTAACTCTTCATCAGATAAATAATCTTCTAATTCTTCATCACTTAATTCAGTATTGCCAAATGTATCGGTTAAATTAGTTTGATCATCCAATAATTCGGCAATTTCTGCATCACTGAATTCTGCATTTCCTTCCTCAAAATACTCCTGAATATCGGCAATGTCAATACTGTCAAAACTAAAAGAATTATTTTCTTTATTTATTGAGATAGATATAATAATAGCAATCATAGCTGCAATACCAGAAACGTATAGTATTTTTTTTCTAGAGAATAGAGACACTATGTTTGTTTCCTTATTTACAGTCACTGTCTTTTGTAAAATGGTCTCTTCTATATTTTCAAAATACTTTTTAGGTGTTGTTAAGCCTGTTTTTAAGTTACTATCAAGTATGGAAGCTTCTTTTTCTTTAGAATTGAGTTTTTCCATAAGCTGATCCTCAAAAGTATTGAAATAGTCATCAGGTACATTTAGACCAGAGGATATCGTATCAGATAATAAAGAAGAGTTTTTATCATCGTCTTGAGAAATTTTCTCAAAAAGTTTCTCTTCGAAATTATCGAAGTAATCTTTTGGAACTTTAAATCCTTTCTTGTTGTTATGTAAATTATTCTTTTTCACTATATATAAGACGATGTAAATGTAAAAAGGTTTAATTAGTTTTTAAGAATTCTTCAATTTTTTTAGAAGCTAGATGGTACGAAGCTTTTAAGGCTCCTTCACTAGTCTCCAAAATTTCAGATATTTCTTTGTATTTCAATTCCTGAAAATATTTCATATTAAATACCTGTTGCTGTTTTCGGGGTAATAAAGCAATTGCCTTTTGCAATTTGAGTTGAATCTCATCACCTTCAAAATATACATCCGCTTCCAGGTTTTGGATTAGCTGTCGCTGTAATTCTTCATTACTTATATTATATTTTTTTGCCTTTTGGTTTAAGAAGGTAATAGATTCATTGGTAGCGATTCTATACATCCACGAATATAACTTACTATCTCCTTTAAACTTTGATATATTTTTATATACTTTAATAAACACGTTTTGCAATATATCATCCGTATCATCATGGTTTTTTACCATATTTCTAATATGCCAATACAATCTCTGTTTATAAACACCAACAAGCTTGCTAAAGGCAATATTGATGTCTTTATCTGTTTGCAGGGCAATAAGTAAGTTTTCTTCTTCTTGAATATTCAAAAGTAAAATATAGTTTTAATGGTAGTTCGTATGCGTTACCATGATATAAGACTAAAATACATAAAAAAGGTTTAATATGATGGTTAAAATAAATTTTGTAGGAAAATGTAGGAAAATAATATAATTTTTTAGTTAAAAGTATGTTTTTTTAGATAAAAAACATTGAATGTTTGGTGGATTAAAAAAATATAGTATCTTTACACCGTAATAATGAGTTATCACTTTCATTTTCCCCAAGATGAAAGTTTTTAATAAAAGTGAGTTTTAATTTTAGATTAAGCCCCTAAATTAAGATGATTTGTGTGAAGAAAAAGAGCGTGGAGACGCTCTTTTTTATTTTATATACTTTCTTTGTGAGTTTTCTATTGGAATAGTTCGATATTTAAGTTCTTTGATTTTCTTGTAAGTTTTAGATTACAAATATGGGATTTTTAGCTTAAACAAGTGTTAAAAAGTATGTTTTTTTAGATTAAATACACAAAATGTTTTGTCGTATTCTAAATTGATTGTATATTTACAAAGTAAAAATGAGTTAGTACTTTCATTTTCCCCAAGATGAAAGTTTTTAATAAAAGTGAGTTTTAATTTTAGATTAAGCCCCTAAATTAAGATGATTTGTGTGAAGAAAAAGAGCGTGGAGACGCTCTTTTTTGTTTTGTATATATATGGTATTCAGGATCTAGCTGTCAAAAGATTGCATGGTGACTAATTTCTGATATGCACCATTACTAGCTATAAGTTCTTCGTGAGTCCCTTGTTCTACAATATTCCCTTTTTGCATTACAACGATTAAATCCGAATTTTGTATAGTAGATAGTCTATGTGCGATTACGATGCTGGTTCTGTTTTTCATCATATTCTCTAAAGCTGATTGTACCAGTCGTTCACTTTCTGTGTCTAAAGCTGAAGTTGCTTCATCCAGAATCATAATAGGAGGGTTTTTTAGAACAGCTCTTGCGATAGAGAGTCTTTGTTTTTGTCCGCCACTTAATTTATTACCGCTATCACCAATATTGGTTTCTATACCTTTAGGAAGGTCTTTTACAAACTCCCAGGCATTCGCTATTTTTAAAGCTTCTAATATTTCTTCGTCAGACGCGTTTTCATCTCCAATAAGCAAATTATTTTTGATCGTATCATTAAATAAAATAGAGTCTTGAGTCACCAATCCCATTAATCCTCTTAAGGATTCTTTAGTGATATCTCTAATATCAATACCATCTATTTTGATGGCTCCTTTATTTACATCATAGAATCTCGTAACCAAATTGGCTATTGTGGATTTACCACTACCGGATTGCCCAACGAGTGCAACGGATTTACCTTTAGGAACATTAAGAGTAAAGTCGTTTAGCACATATTCATTCTCGTATTTAAAGGAGATGCCTTCTAAAAGAATATTATCTTCAAAATTGTTTTTGTCAACTGCTCCAGGCTTATCTTGTAATGGAGATTCTGTGTTTAAGATTTCCAGCACACGTTCAGCTGCAGCATTACCTTTTTTCACTCCATAGTTGGCCTTAGAGATTGCCTTAGCAGGAGTTAAAATATTATATGCTAAACCAATATATGCTAAAAACATTTCTGCTTCTAAAGTTTTGCTAACAAACACTAATCTTCCTCCATACCATAGCAATACAGAGATCACGCAAATTCCCAGGAACTCACTAGTTGGAGAAGCTAAATTCTGTCGATTTAATAAGGTGTTTGAAAATTTGAAAAACCTTGATGTAGATTCTTTAAACTTGTTTCCAAATATTTTTTCAGCATTAAACCCTTTAATTACTTTAAGTCCACCCAAGGTTTCTTCAACTACCGATAAAAAATAACCTTGTTCTTTTTGAACTTTATCAGAGTGCTTTTTTAATGTTTTACCAATTAAGGAAATTAGAAACCCTGAAACCGGAATAAAAATGAATACAAATAATGTAAGTGTTGTACTCAGGTAAAACATAAATATTAAGGTGAAAAGAATGGTAAGGGGTTCTCTAACTATTAGTTCTAGAATTGATAAGAAAGAATGCTGTATTTCTAATACATCGGTAGAAATCCTGGCGATAGTATCTCCTTTTCGTTTTTCAGAGAAAAAGGATAAAGGTAGACTAATGGTTTTTTCGTATAGTTCATCTCTGATGTCTCTTAATACGCCATTTCTTAGAAATGTTATGAAATACATGGCTAAATAATTAAAGAGATTCTTGAGCATAAATATGGCAATAATAGCTATTATCATATAGGTAAGGACATATAATTCGCCTCTTGAAGCTATGTTTTCTGAAATAAAACAATTTAACGAATCCATTAAATAATCCTTGGAACTAGCAATGCCCTTCCATACAGGTTCGGGATACACCGTATTTTTTTCCTTATTAAACAATACTTTAAGCATGGGAATTAATGCTATAAAGGACAATGCACTAAAAAGCGCATAAAAAATATTACATATAATATTTAGAATCCCGAAAGATTTATAAGGTTTCGCAAAGCGAAGAATTTGTTTAAAATAGTTCATTAATTATTCAGAAACGGTGATTGCCGTTATTTAAGTTAATTGTAAATCTTTTTTGATAGCTTCTATTTTACGGTCTAATTTTCCTTGCACTTTATCAAAATCTGCAATAGTTGCTAAAGACTCTTGTACACTTATATAGAATTTGATTTTTGGTTCGGTTCCGCTTGGTCTTGCGGCGATTTTACTTCCTGCTTCGGTGTAAAAGATTAATACATTGGATTTAGGAACATCTATAGTTTGCTCCGTGCGATCTTGGGTGTTTTTAGCAACACTCGTTTGATAATCCTCGATTAATACTATTTTTTCGTCGTTAAGCTGTTTCGGAGGATTATTTCTTAAATCGATCATCGTTTGTTTTATCTCCTCAGCACCTTTAATTCCTTTTTTAACAAGAGAAATCAGACTTTCTTTATAAAACCCATGATCAGTATATAGTTTTAATAATTCTTGATAAAACGAACTGCCATGAGATTTTGTATATGCCACTATTTCACAAGCTAATAGGGTAGAGGTAACGGCATCTTTATCACGAACAAAATCACCAACCATAAAACCAAAACTTTCTTCTCCACCACCTATAAAGTGTTTTTCAGGGAAGTCTTTAATGAGTTTAGCAATCCATTTGAATCCTGTAAGAACCTCTTTATATGCTACATTATAGGCTTCGCCAAGATTTCTCATCATCGGAGTTGAGACGATGGTAGAAGCAATAAATTCATTACCGTTTAAACCTTTTTCTTTATAGTGTTTTAATAAAAACCAGGTCATTACTACCATGGTTTGGTTTCCATTCAGTAATTGTAATTCTCCATGATTATTACGTATCGCGATTCCTAGTCGATCACAATCCGGATCTGTACCGATTACGATGTCCGCATCTACTTTTTTAGCCAATTCCATCGCCATAGCAAGTGCTTCCGGTTCTTCTGGATTTGGAGATTTTACCGTTGGAAAATTACCATCAGGTTTTTCTTGTTCTTTTACGATGTGTACGTTTTTATATCCAGCTTTTTCTAATGTTTCCGGAACCGCAGTAATAGAAGTACCATGTAATGAGGTAAATACAATAGTAGTATTATCTTTTGCTTCCTGAGTTGCAGCAAAGCTTCCTTTTTTAACGCTATTTTCTATAAAAGGATCATCAATTTCTTTATCAATTTTCTGAATTAAATCACTGTTCGCATCAAACTTAATATTTGCATAATTCAATGAATTAATTTCAGCAATAATCTCACCATCTTGCGGGGGAACTAATTGTCCTCCGTCTTGCCAATACACTTTATATCCATTATATTCTGGTGGATTATGGCTGGCGGTTAATACGATTCCGCAATGACAATCTAATTCTTTTACGGCGTATGATAACTCTGGTGTTGGTCGTAAACTAGAGAATAGATATACCTGGATTCCGTTAGCAGAAAATACATCAGCAACAAGTTGCGCTAATGTGTCACTATTTTTTCTACAATCATAGGCTATTACAGCTTTTGCTTGTTCTCCAGGAAATTCTTTTTTTAAATAATTACTTAAACCTTGTGTGCTTTTTCCTAAAGTGTATTTATTAATGCGATTTGTTCCTACACCCATGATGCCACGCATACCACCTGTACCAAATTCTAAGTCTTTATAAAAACTCTCTTTAAGAATTTCGGTATTGTTTTGTTTTAATTGTGAAATTTCTTCTTGCGTTTGAGTATCAAAAACAGGTGATAACCATTCTTCAACTCTAGTGTTTATTAAGGAATCTGAAATCTGCATTCGTTTATGTTTTGGTAGCAAAAATACTATTTAATTTTGTTTTGGAAGCTCCTTTAAAAAGGATGTGCTCCGTTAAATTTAAGTTATGTGCGTAGAGGAACTTCTTTTTTTAAGAAAAACCTCCCAAATAGACAGTTTTTGGTTGAAAATTACGTCACCTTGAGTGAAATTCTGTAAGAATTTTGTATCGAAAGGAAGTAACTTCCTTAGAACGATTTCAGATTTAGAGATGTATTTTCTCAGAAATGTTATATCGTTCTTTATCTCTCTTGCTTGTTAAAATGATTTCTCCCAGAAATCCAGCTAAGAAAAACTGTGTTCCTAATATCATGGATGTCAATGCTACATAGAATTCAGGTCTTTGAGCAATTAATCTTCCTTTTTTTTCTATAAAAAGTTTGTCAATTCCCAGATACAGAGAAAAACAAAACCCAACAATAAAAAGAATGGTGCCAATCAGTCCAAAGAAATGCATTGGACGCTTACCAAAGCGAGACATAAACCAAATGGTAATTAAATCTAAGAAACCATTTATAAAACGGCTCATCCCAAATTTAGTTTTACCATATTTTCTTGCCTGGTGTAGTACTACTTTTTCACCAATCTTATTGAAACCAGCATTTTTTGCCAATACAGGGATATAGCGATGCATTTCTCCGTGCACATCTACATGTTTCACCACTTGATTTTTATATGCTTTTAATCCGCAATTAAAATCATGTAATTTTAGGCCTGATGTTTTTCTTGCGGCAGCATTAAATAATTTTGAAGGTAAATTTTTAGCGATTACAGAATCATATCGTTTCTTTTTCCATCCAGAAATCAAATCATAGTTATCTTTGACAATCAGGTCATACAATTCAGGAATTTCTTCTGGATTGTCTTGTAAATCGGCATCCATGGTAATGACCACATCACCTAATGCTTCTCCAAAACCTGCATGTAATGCCTGGGATTTACCATAATTTCTTAGAAATTGTATTCCTTTTACGTTTTGGTCTTTTTTAGATAAAGTAGTAATGGCATCCCAAGATCCATCTGTACTACCATCATCTATAAAAATGATTTCATACGAATAGGAGTTGGATTGCATCACTTTTGCGATCCAATCATATAATTCGGTAAGCGATTCCTGCTCGTTAAGCAACGGTATGACAACAGAAATATCCATATTATTTTGATGCTGAATTAGTTTTAAAAACGGAACCTCCAATTAAAGATATTACAGCTCCTAAAAATATAAACCAAATTGTATACATAATAACACCAATATAAGATTTACTAGTGTCTTGATTATCAAGATTTTGTTTTACTTGATCCAATTGATCAGGAGAAAATTGTTCTGTGAATCGTAACTGTGTATTTACTTGAAAATCAGGATCGATATAGATATCATAAACGTATGCCATAGAGCAATAGCATAGTCCAATCACTCCCATAATAATGATACCACTTTTTAAGGCATCTATTATAGTTAAAGTACCTTTTAGGTTTTTATACTTTTTAATTACATATATAATGATGATAATCTCTAGTATAAAAGCGATCAAAAACGTAAGATAGTATAGAATAGGAGAGAGCTCTAATATTCTCGATAGGTAGTCCAAAGTCACTCTGGCAATACCAGATACAAGGGCTATGCCAAGGATATAGTTAAGAAAATTTTTATGAGAAATCCCCATTGATGATTTAGTAAAATGATTTGGTTGACAAATATAGGTATTCCATTAATAGAAAATATGAACTCATCTTGACTTTCTGTTTTGAATCGAAAAATTTGGCTTTTGTACTGTAATTTTATAGGCTAAATAATAAGTTATGATGAGTTCTGTAATAAAAAAATTGGATTGCCATATTGACAATCCAATTGTATTTTTTTTAAAAATTATAAATGTTTTAATATAACTCTTCTTTCTTCTGCATTATCAATCCAGAAATTAGAGAAATAATGAAGCCAAAAAATAAGCTACCTATTATAGAAAAAGCAATACTTATATATGGGCTACTAAATTTTTCAATCATGGCCATACTCTGATCAACAACTTCTTCTGTCATGTCAGGATTTTCGAGCATTTTTTCTCTCTGAACTTCTAGAACTTGCTGCGTATAATCAGGTTCGATCACAGTAGTTAATGTCAAAGTCCATATTGAGCTAACAAGACCTCCAATAAGTGCAATCCCAATGCCTATTTTTAAAGCATCAGTTAATGTTAGATATCCTCTATTATGCGTTTTATATGTTTTTAATCCATATAGTATAACTCCAATAAGGATTAAGAACCCAATTACTGAATAAATCCAATGAGGATCTGTATAAGAATTTGTTACATACAATACAACACCTAAAACAATTGAAAGAATACCTAGCAGTATTCCATAGTTTATGATGATTTTCTTTGCAGAATTGTTCTCATTTTCCATAATTATATAGTTTTGGTTATTTAGATATAACACATAAGTACATAAATGTAATAAATTGTTACAAAATAGTTGGAAAAAGATGATTGTGTACTAGATTTAATTTGATCTTTTTGTTCTATTATGGTTCATTGTTGTTGTAAATTTTAAATGAAAGAAAAAACCTTCTTTTTTTTATGTTTTTTTTATTTTATCAGTTTAAATGATGTTTTAATTAGATGTTTTGCGTTTTTATTTAGTTTTAAAACCCTTTGACTTTGTTGGTTTAAAATAAATTAGTAGTTTTACTCGGGGAATTTTATGAATAAATATTTTATTCAAGATCATTTTAAAACAAAAGTATCAGGAGTAAGCTGAAAATCCTTAAAAGAGTAAGCAAATAATTACATAAATTTAATAAAATGAAGAGTATTTTGGAATTCAAAGGAGTAAAAGTATTAAACAAACAACAACAACAAACTGTTAAGGGTGGTAATGGATCTGATGTATGTGCAGCTGCTTCCACATCAGGATCTTCTCTATTGGGAGGCTTAGTTGCGTGGGTCTTTTGCAGAGACAATAATGAATAATTATTAAACCTTGGTATTAAAAATTCCCTAAAACCCTTTAGGGAATTTTTTAAGTATTTTTCTGAAATTCAAATATCATCTCTGTTGTATTGTCAAAATAAGATTTATTACAAAAATAAAGTAGAGTACCAGAGTACCAGGGATTACCTAAAAGGATCTCTTTTTCTTCTCATAATAAGGCCACCGATAAGTGAAAATATAAAACCTATGAATATATCTTCTGCTAAAGCACTTACAAGCATTATAATTGGAGATTTAATTTTATTGGTAAGTTGGATTTTTCTATCCATGTTTTCTAGGGTAAAATCTTTAGCTTCTTTTGCGATTTTCTTTATTTGATTTCCTTCAAGCTGGGTTATTATTTCAGGATCAATGACTTTAAGAAATAAAATTTCCCATAAAGTAGCTATAAGACCTCCTAATACGGTTATTCCAATACCTATTTTTAATGCCTCTCCTAGACTTATGTATCCTTCGTTATTTTTTTTAAACATTAATAGACCAGACATAATGCTGGTTACAGTTACAATCAAAAGAACAATTAAATTAATCCAACCTTGTACAATATAGCTACCGGCTAAATATGAAGCAAGACTAAAAATAATAATAGCTATTCCTAGAAAAATTCCATGTTTTATGGTATACTTTATCATAGGAATATTCTTACTTTTTTTCACGATTTTTTACTTTTTTTATCCTCATCTATTACCAAATATACTAAAATGTTAATAGCAAATTGAGGATTTTCTATTTTTTGTACGGATAATTACTTAAAAAAGCTTATATTTACGTTGTAGGATTACGGTTAAACCGTCGTTTTTGTTGTTTTTTACAAGTAATACAAAATAAATGAAAAAGCGTATTTTAACTGTTTTTTTTTACTTTTTAACTCCCAAAATATTGGCTTATGAAAACAAAATTATTTTATATAACTAGTTTTATACTTGTTTTTTTTACTTCCTGTTCAGTGGACGAAAACTCCAATGTGCAATCCATAAATGAAAAAGAGATAAAGATAAAAAGTTTTTTAGATGCTTTTTCTAAAATTGCAGTAACCTCTCCAAGTTACTCTAAACTTTTAGATGGTATTAAAACTAAATCATCTTCTGGCTTGACAGCAGAAGAAATGACGGTGTTGGAGCAAGAGTTTTTAAGTCTGCAGAGTCCAGAATTTACTGAATTGTATAATTATATTGTGGATTTGAATTTATCAGAAGATGAAATTAGAAGGATTGTATTAGCATACTTATCTGATCGAAATAATAACAATATTTCTGAAATTAAAAGTGATGAATGTGCTTTTGGTGAAGGAGGTAGCGGCGCTTCTAGCTCTATACTGGCTATAATTATTAGTATCTTATGTGAAGATAATAAAGTATAGGATTATTTTAAAGATTAGCATGCTTGTTAAAATTGGTTGTAAAAAACAAATTTTTATTTTTTTGGGTAATTAAATGTTATCGAAAACTTAAGTTTTTAGATTATCAAATAAATTTTAATCAGCATTGCTATTTCACAAAATTTATTTACATTTGCACCTCGAAAATGATAATATAATATAATGAGAAAAGATATTCACCCAGATAATTACAGACTAGTTGCCTTTAAGGATATGTCGAATGATGAGGTTTTTTTAACTAAATCTACTGCGAATACTAAAGAAACACTTGAGGTTGATGGTGTTGAGTATCCGTTAGTGAAATTAGAAATTTCTAGAACTTCTCATCCTTTCTATACAGGTAAATCTAAACTAATCGATACAGCAGGACGTATCGACAAGTTCAAAAACAAATACGCTAAATTCAAAAAGTAATTTAGTTCGTAAGAATTATTGTAAAGCCTTTCTTCAGAGAAAGGCTTTTTTGTTTTTAGATGTTACCGTATTTTTGAACTTGATGACATAGAATAATTGAATTTTTGTAATGTAACTTGAATAATCGATAGTGGTTTCATACGGTTAATTACGTCACTTCGAGTGATCCGCTTTAAGCGGATTGTATCGAGAAGCTTTCAAAAACGAAAATTTACTTGTCTTCGATACAATTTTCTATCAAGAATTATTCTGACTGATGTAAATTTTCTGATCATTATTCGCGTTAATATGGTAATATTGATAATCTGAGTAAAATAACAATACAAACATTTCATTTTTATAGCTATGAATTATATTCTTTTTGATGGGGCTTCCAGAAATTCACTACTTCCATTTACCTATACCAGACCAGTGGCTGATATAAGAATCGGGATTTTGACTATTCGTGAGAAATGGGAGCAATATTTGGGATTTACAACATCTACAATTACCGAAGAGTATCTTAGTGGGAAGTTTCCTATGGTTGAATTAGAAGAGAATGTAATGATCAATGCTTCGTATTTACCAACAGAGAATCTAGTAATTATGGTGAAGAACTTAGAACCCAATCAAGCTATATTTTTTGAAGACGAACCAATTGCTTTTTATGCAAAAGAAGATCAGGAAGTAGATTTTGATACCTATGATGTAATTCAGTATAGCTATGATGTATTGACGGTGAAATATACCTGGGATATTTTTTCTAAAAATGAACGGGCAATCAAAGAAGATTTTGCATTACTAACCAAGGATCGCGAGAGTCAATCAATTCCGACAAGTAATAATGTAATTGCACCAGAAAATGTTTTCTTAGAAGAAGGAGCTAGATTAGAATTCGCAACACTTAATGCATCTGGAGGGCCGATATATATAGGAAAAGATGCAGAAATTATGGAGGGTAGTCTTATTCGGGGGCCTTTTGCGCTTTGTGATTATGCCACCATAAAAATGGGAGCCAAGATCTATAGCGGTACTACGGTAGGACCTCATTCTAAAGTGGGAGGAGAAGTTAATAATTCTGTAATATTTGGATATTCTAATAAAGGACATGATGGATTTATAGGTAATACTGTAGTGGGAGAATGGTGTAATCTTGGAGCAGATACGAATACCTCTAATCTTAAAAACAACTATGCGTCTGTACGATTATGGAGTTATGAAACCGAAGGTTTTGCAAAAACAGGATTGCAGTTCTGTGGATTAATGATGGGTGATCATTCTAAATGTGGTATCAATACGATGTTTAATACAGGAACGGTCGTAGGAGTTAATGCTAATATTTTCGGTAGTGGATTCCCACGTAATTTTGTACCTAGTTATAGTTGGGGTGGAAACAGTGGATTTACTACCTATTTAACCAAAAAAGCTTTTGAAGTAGCAAAAGTAGTGATGTCTAGACGAGATATAGAACTAACAGAAGAAGATAAAAAGATTCTGGAGCACGTTTTTGAAGAAACAAAAACGTGGCGTAAGAGTTATGACTCATAAAAAAAATCCCATCTGCCTAAAGCAGATGGGATTCTAATTTTATCCTATATGCGGAAAAATATATTATCTGGTGAAATGAAATTCGGCTATGTAAACTCCAGAATCATCATCATATTCTCCTTCAATAATCAAGCTACCAGTAAGAGTAGCTTTACCATCAAATAAAAGGTATCCATTTTCTTCAACACCATTTGACGGATCTCCATTAACAGTTTCTGTATATTCAAATTCTACTAAAGTTAATTTACCTTCTTCTTCATCATATGCCCAATTTCCTCTGGAGCTATATAATTCTTCTGCCTCAGCTTCGAAAGTAGCTGTACAGGTTTCTCTTGTAGCTTCATAGTCTAAATCGTTATAATTAGTTGTTTCTACATATGTATACGTACCATCCGCATTAAACGTTATGGGCAATGATAAAAGGGTATCACAATATGCGTTTTCTACCAATAATTCTGTTTCATTAGCACAAAACACAGTTGTATCATCACACTCTTCTGTTCCTATAGTATCTTCGGTTACACCATTTCTAGTTCTTTTTGTGTAGTTCCAAGTGCCTACTAAGTTTGGATTTCCTCCCCAAGCTTCTACTTCAACACAAACTTCTACTGGTTGGCTAATATTACCATCGGTATCATATATACAGATTAAATAACAAAATGTTCCAGCAGATACGCTATCTTCAAAATCTACATCAATTTCAATTTCTTGATCATTTACTTTGCTTAGTTGTTCACTAAATAATCCTTTTCTTTTTTCATTGTTGATTACGTTTGATCTACCCGGTACTGTAACGTTCCAGTATTCATCAGCCATTGTTCCGTCTGCTGATTGTACTTGAATATATGCACCTGCATAATTTGTTGGCGCATCAAAAGTAATGTCAAAACCGTTTTTCTGAAAACCAGATTGTGTGGCTTGATCCATAGTAAAAGGTAATGTGCCTGTAGGGGTTGGAGCATCACCAGGAACTATTGTTCCGTTGTTGATGATAATATTTCCGGATACATCATCGGGGTTTAAAGCAATTTCTTCTGTTGGATCAGGGGTTACAGTTACGATTCCGCTAACTGAGTCATCATCACTACAAGATACAGCTACTAGAAATAATGATGCAACTGCGCATAAATAGGTTTTTTTCATAAGATTTAGGTTGAAAATTTATGTTAAAAAAAATTAATCGATGGCGAATATACTTAAAAAACATCGATTAAAAGTGTTTTTTAATCGATTAAAAGCGATTTTTTGTATCTATGAAATCAAAGATTAAGGAGTCTTCTCTTTCCAAACCCGCTTTAATACTAAGAAGTTTTGTGGGTTATTGGTTAATCCTTTTACACTGTTTTGAACAAACCGTGTAGCTTGATCATAATATAAGGGAACTATGGGAGCGTGTGCAATGACTATAGAGTCCATTTTTATGTATAATTCTTCTCTTAGTTTGCTGTCTGTGATAGAAAAACTTTTTTCATAAAGTTGGTCAAAAGTTTCGTTTTTAAAATGAGTATAGTTGGGGCCATTTGGAGTAAAGTTTTTACTATAAAAAGGGGATAAGAAATTCTCAGCATCGGGATAATCTGCAATCCAACTTGCTCTAAATGTATCCAGTTCACCATTCCATTTCTTTTCTCTTATCGTAGAGGGAGTCATTATATCAACGATAACTGTAAGACCGACTTTTTCCATTTCTCTTTGGATAAATTCAAATAAGCTTTGATAATTATTATCTGTAGCGATCCTAATAGTTGGTTTTTTGTTACCACTGCGCTTTATATATTCTTTAATGAGTTGTTCTGCTTTTGATGGATTATATTCATATCCCTTTTGTGCATTATAACCTGGCAGGCCATTGGGTATAAATCCGCTGGTTGCTGGAGTTCCAACTCCATTCTTTAAATAGGTGATCATTTTTTGTCTATCAAAACCATAATTAATTGCTTTTCTTATCAATTCAGATTTAACCTCTTCATTATTTCCTTCTAGGTAAAAACCTAAGTATTCTGAATTTAGGTAAGGGCTTTTTGTGAACTTAATTTTGTCTTTAAACTTGTCTCTTAGTTTACCGCTAGGTGTAAGTAATTCATCCTTATAAGACGCATCTAGACTATTTAAAAAATCAATATTTCCTTTAGCAAATTGCAGAAATTCTGTTTGTTTATCGGGTAAAAAGGTAACCGCAACAGCTTCGAGATATGGCAATTGCTTTCCGCTTTTGTCTTTTTCAAAATAGAGTTCGTTACGGCGTAATACCAATTTAATATTTTCTTCCCAAAACTTGAATTTAAAGGGTCCGGTTCCAATTGGATTTGCTCTAAAGTCTGTTCCATAGAATGCTACAGCTTCTTTTGGTACTACAGAGCAATAACGCATACTCATCAATCCCAAAAAGGCAGGAAAAGGTTTTTTTAGTTGTATCCGAAAGGTAGTGTCATTAATTGCCTTATAACTTTCTACGTTTTTTAACACCCAATTTCCAGGAGATGCAACTTTGGGATCAATAAGCCTATTAAAACTATACTCAAAATCTTTTGCTATAACGGTTCGTGTGCTGTCTTTGGTTTTGAAAACTGCGTTCTTGTGAAACTTTACCTTATCTCTTAAAGTGAAAGTATAGGTTAAATTATCATCTGAGATTGTCCATTTTTTTGCAATATCCGGTTGTACATGTAATGAATCGTCTAATTGTACAAGACCATTGAATAATTGATTTGTTGCCCAAATAATTGGTGGATTTCGAGCAAATGCAGGATCCAGGGTAGGAATATTAGAATATTCATTATATCTGAATACCAGATGATCTTTGTCTTCTTTAGAAGAATTTCCACAAGAAAAGCAGAGAGTACATAGGTAAACTGTTGCTAAATAGTGAATTATGGAAGTTAATCGATTGATTTTCAATTTTAGTAAACGGATTATTGTTGGTATCTTTGACGGCTTTTAATTATGATACTAACGAAGGTCGGGATCTTTTAATTAAAAACAAGTGTAAATATAAACAGATTTCTGCCTTTGCAGAAATGCCTTCATATTTGTTAATGAGAAAAAAAGTAGCTTTTTATACCTTAGGTTGTAAACTGAATTTTTCAGAAACCTCTACGATCGCCAGAAACTTTACAGACGAGGGTTTTGATCGCGTGGATTTTTCTGAAAATGCTGATATTTATGTAATCAATACCTGTTCTGTTACGGAGAATGCGGATAAAAGATTTAAAACTATCGTAAAGCAAGCACAAAAAGGGAATCCAGATGCATTTGTTGCTGCTGTGGGTTGTTATGCTCAGCTAAAACCAGAAGAATTAGTCGCCGTAGATGGTGTTGATCTAGTATTGGGAGCAACTGAGAAGTTTAAGATCACGGACTATATTAATGATTTGTCCAAAAATGAATTTGGAGAAATACATTCTTGCGAAATAGAAGAAGTTGATTTTTATGTAGGCAGTTATTCTATAGGTGATCGTACCAGGGCATTTTTAAAAGTTCAAGATGGCTGTGATTATAAGTGTACGTATTGTACCATTCCATTAGCGAGAGGAATTTCACGTAGTGATACCTTAGATAATGTATTGAAAAATGCAAAAGAAATTTCTGAACAAGGTATTAAAGAGATTGTGTTAACGGGAGTTAATATAGGTGATTACGGTAAAGGAGAGTTTGGTAATAAAAAACACGAGCATACTTTTTATGAATTAGTACAAGCGCTGGATGAAGTAGAAGGTATTGAGAGATTACGTATTTCATCTATAGAGCCTAACTTACTAAAGAACGAAACAATTGATTTTGTTTCAAAATCGAGGACATTTGTACCTCATTTTCATATTCCATTACAATCTGGAAATGATGAGATACTAAAATTGATGCGTCGCAGGTATCTTAGTGGTTTATATGTAGATCGTATTAAAAAGATTAAAGAAGTAATGCCACACGCTTGTATAGGAGTCGATGTCATTGTTGGTTTTCCGGGTGAAACGGATGATCATTTTTTGGATACCTATAATTTTTTATCAGACTTGGATATATCTTATTTACATGTTTTCACATATTCTGAAAGAGAAAATACAGTGGCAGTTTCATTAGAAAATGTTGTTCCGCAAGATGTACGAAAGAAAAGGAGTAAGATGCTAAGAGGATTATCTGTGAAGAAAAGAAGAGCTTTTTATGAAAGCCAGATAGGAACAGAAAGAACAGTGCTTTTCGAATCTGAAAATAAGGAAGGATATATTCATGGATTTACAGAGAATTATGTAAAGGTAAAAATGCCTTGGGATCCCTCTTTTGTGAATACATTACGTAAGGTAACACTTAGGGATATTGATGATGATGGGATGGTGAGGTTTGAGCTTTTGGAGGAATAAACAGAACTGAAAGAAATAAAAAAAACCTGCTTTTGAGCAGGTTTTTGATTTTTAAAACAGACATACTTCTATATGTTAATTCCTACCGGAAGTAAGTCTTTATATTTTCTTCTATTCTTTCGCATAAACTTAGCGATAATAGGGCTAGTAGGTACTAATCTAATATTACGTTCTTCAATAATATTAAAAACAGCTACTATAAAATCTTCAGAATATCCTTTTTCTATTAGCTCATCAGACATGATAAGTTTAGTCAGGAATATTTTTCTCTCTTGTTGAGCATACTCGATCTTTGCTTTTTGACCTTCAATAGTAGTCTCGAATTGTCTCAAAAATTCATTATCTACTATTTCTAATTCCACATCGCTCATGTTCTCCATATTTTTTTTAATTTACTATTTAATAAAAATTAAAAGGGGTGTTTTAAAATGTATAGTTTTTGATTATCAGAAATTCAATAATTATTCTGAAATTAGTTCATGATTTGCATCGAATTTTGTTATTGTTTTTTTAAACCTAACTAAGATTTGTTAGTTCAATTTTTCCCTTTTACAATAATTTAATACACTGTTTACTTTTTTCTAATAAAGTATTACTATAATTTTGAATTGCAAAGATAAGAAAATTAGCGCTTTAAATGCACAAACCACTGTTAAAATACCTAGTATGAAGGAAGTTACCCATGTTTATTTTGTTCCGGGTATGGCTGCAGACGTTTCCATTTTTGAATATATAACCCTTCCTGAAGATACATATAAGACCCATACACTACCTTGGAAGATTCCAGAAAGAAGAGAATCTATTGAAAATTATGCACAGCGTATGTGCGAAGAAATTGAGCATAAAGAGTGTGTGCTTATTGGTGTTTCTTTTGGAGGGATGATAGTTCAAGAAATGAATAAGTATCTCAATGTTAAGAAATTAGTTATTATTTCTAGTGTAAAAAACAAATATGAATTACCAAGAAGAATAAAGTTAGCAAGAAAAACTAAGGCATATAAGTTAATGCCTACTTCATTAGTTTCTAAGATTGATAATTGGGAAAAACTTGCTTTTGGTGATTTTGCAAAAAAGAGAGCAGCGATGTATCAAAAGTACCTTTCTGTAAATGATAAAACATATTTGGATTGGGCAATAGAGAATATTGTATGCTGGGACCAGAAAGAGTCAATTGAAGGAATTGTTCATATTCATGGCGATAAGGATATAGTATTTCCGATTTCTCACATTAAAGATTGTATTACTGTAGAAAAGGGTACGCATGTTATGATAATTAATCGCGCAAGATGGTTTAATACCCATTTGCCAGAAATAATTGAGAATTAATTGCCAATATTCCAATATTTTACATTATTTTGGAAACATAGAAATTATTCCCCAATAAAATCTACTTACAAGATGAAGATGATAAGAAAAGTTTTAGTTTTTTTAGGAGTGCTATTTACCTTCGGTATTTTAGTCAACGCTACGCAACAAGAACCTCAGAAACCAATTGAACAAGAGCTTTTAGAGGAAAAGCTAATTAATGACTATAATGTCTACGCAGTACCTATGCCGGAAAATATAAATTTTGCCGGTGAGTTAGTACCTGTAGAAAATCCTGATATTCGTGAGCGAATGGATAGAGAATTATTAGTAAATACCTATTGGCAATCCAATGGATTATTACTTTTTAAACGAGCTAATAAATACTTTCCTATTATAGAACCTATTCTTAAAGAAGAAGGAGTTCCTGACGATTTTAAATACCTGGCAGTTATAGAAAGTAGTTTGACTCAGGCGGTTTCTCCTGCAAGAGCTACTGGTTTTTGGCAAATATTAAAAAACACAGGAAAAGAGTACGGTTTAGAGGTTAACAATAATGTAGATGAAAGATATCATATCGAAAAATCAACTAGAGTTGCTTGTAAATATTTAAAGAATGCAAAGAAACGTTTTGGTAGTTGGACATTAGCTGCTGCTGCTTATAATGCAGGTCCAGCAGGAATAAATAAACAATTACAACGACAAAATGCTACAACATATTACGATCTTTTGTTGGGGCAAGAAACAGGAAGATATGTGTTTAGAATTACAGCAGTAAAAGAAATCCTTAGTAACCCTAAGAAATATGGGTTCAACTTTACAAAGGATGATTTGTATGAGTATATTCCAACGTTTAATGTGTTGGTTGACGAACCAATTACAGATTTTAATGAGTTTGCAGCTAAATACAATATCAATTATAAAATTTTAAAACTTCACAATCCTTGGTTACGAGAGACTAATCTCAATAATACAACGGGCAAAGAATATTTGATTAAAATTCCTAGAGAAGGATATTATAAAACCGGAGTAGGACAATAGTCTTAGTACTCGCATTTAAATTATTTTAATCTTTTTATAGTGCCATAACTACATTTATTGTAAAATTGTGGTATGGATACAATGACAATCATTTCACTGGTAGTAATAGGGCTGTTGGCTGGTTTTCTAAGTGGAACTATGGGGATTGGTGGGAGCGTGGTAATGATACCTTTACTGATCTTATGGGTTGGTTTTACGCAACATCAGGCGCAAGGTACGAGTCTTGCAGTTCTCTCAGTTCCAGTTACATTATTGGCAGCTTTTAATTATTATAAAGAGGGTCACGTAAACCTGAAATTTGCAGCTATAATAGCGGTAACTTTTATTTTAGGAGGTTATTTAGGAAGTAAGTTTGCAATTTCTGTTAATCAGGCCGTACTGAAAAAAATCTTCGGAGGAGTACTATTACTAGTAGCATTGAAAATGATTTTCGGTAAATAAATATGTTTAGTATCCTAAAATTGGTATGAGTTCACCATTTTTCTTCATATACAACATTTTCCATCCCCAAACTCTATAATGATTGTTTTCATTGTTTTTGAAACCAGTAAGATAAGGTTTGTTTTTATGAGTTATAGTTGCTAGTTTTTTAGAATTAGAAATATGGTACATAATCTCACTCTTAGGGATATCAATTGAAGTGTATTCTTTTCCTTTTCGGATAGTTTTAAAAGAATCTTTGAGATCATTCTCTATGCTTTTAAAGGAAAATGATAAATTCCCAGCAGCATTCATTCTTTTTACAGATTCTTGTATTTCAATTTTATGAAGTTCTATATACTTTTTTGTTTGTCCTTTTTTAATAATATGATCCATTTTCAATGCAAGTGCAGCAAGATTTTCATAATCTGAAGTTTCAAAATCTTCACCATCGTCCCATATATGGCTGGAAATATCATTTACTTCAAAATTAAAAAAACCAGGTTTACTTTCTTCGAGCTTAATCTCTATATCCTCATCAGCAAGTTGACCAAATTCCAGGATTTCATTTTGATAAACTCCTATTTCATATTTATCTTTTTGGAAATTCCCTATAAGTTGTATTGTATTTGTGCCATTCACTAAAAGATCTCGAATGGGCATTGTTATAGATCTAGAACTAGATTTAGTATCTTCTATAGATCTGTATAATGAAGGTATTCCATTTATAAGTACGCTACCGTGAGATTCATAATTAAAATGGATGACAAAGTTGTAATTTGTCATTTTGGCTTTTTCTACTGCGATATGTTGACTTTTTAATTCTATGTTTTTATTTTCTAGGATAGACCCTTCTTTTTTTGAAGAAGTTGAGCATCCTATCAAAATCAAAAATGATAAAATCTTTAATAAATTCATTTTATTGTTTTGGTAATTTAGATATAACTAATTAATCTCTCTATAGAATTTTAAAATGAGTAATACGACATTTCTTTAATACACTATTTTTAGTGAAATTTCAGTTGAAGTGGGAAAATAAAATCGAGATTAAAAAAAACTATCTGTTCCTGTTGTTTTTTCTCTGATTGTCAATAGAATCTTTCTCTCTTCGATAACGTTCGTATTCTTCGTCTATATCTCGTTCTTCTTGAGAGCGCGAATCTCTTTCTTCTTCTTTAGTTTCTTTTTTCTTTTCCTCTTCTGAAGCGGTTAATGCGCCCTTGGCATCTAGGTCCGCAATCAAGAGGGAAACTCCTTTAGATAAAGAATTATAATGAATCGTGTACGAGTTGCTAAGTGTTTCGCTAGAGTGATGCGTCTCAATTTTACGGATGTCTAATAATTTTTTATCACTATCCATAAAATACATCATAGGAAAACCCAAGGAGTGTTTTAAATTATTAATGATGTAAGAATTTTGATTCGTTTTTTCATTTACATATAGTAACTGAATATTCTCACTGTATTCATTAACTTTCTCTTTCAGTCTTTCTTTTGTATCCCAAAACAAGACAATAAAGTCAATTTGATCATGAAATTTGTCTGATAAGTCGTTTAAAGCAGGTATTTCTCCTATTCCGGGAACACACCAGGTGGCATATGTAATTAGAAATATAGGTTTTTCAATTTCTTTAAAAGAAATAGTTTCTCCTTTCATAGGACTCATTTTAAAGTCGTCCATATAAGTACCTACAAAATGATTCTGAACAAGTGAATCAAACAAAAATTTTGCATACTCAAGATCTTGATCCTTGTACGCTTCATTACTTTTTAGGTTGTATTTTTTAATATGAGCTGCAACAGCTACAGAAAAAGGAATTTTTCTTTCCAACTGTGCATAAGCACTTCCAAAATAAAAAAAGAGTATTCCTAGAATTAATATTTTCTTCATTACAACTTTATTACGGTAGCTAAAGTACTATAAAGTCTTTAAAAATAACAGTTTTAGCTAGGCAAAACCATTTTTTTGCTTGTTTAGCACCAGACTTATTTTCCCTTTTGAACTACTAGATAACGTAATTATAGGTACAATTAGTGTGCCTAAATCTTTTTCATTTGCTGTTTCATCATGGTAATCTGCTCTTTTAGCATGCCATGCTTATCTAGTTTCTTAGCTTCTGTTAGGAGGTTTTGCGCCTCTCTTTTTCTTCTTTTGGTCATTGCTATCCCGGCAAGATTAAGTTTAGCCACTGCAAGATCCTGATTCATAGACAACCCTAATTTAATAGCTTTCTTAAGATATTTTTCTGCCTGAGTAATATTGGTTTGAGATAGCATGATGCCCAGCAGGTAGTTATAATACCCGTGTTGTTTGGTCGTAAGAGCAGTTTCTGGATTTTTAATTTTATCTAACCATTTCTTGGCCCCGGCAAAATCTTGTTTACGCAACCTTAAGAACGAAAGAAGAATTAATTCATTTTTGAAATATAAAAAGACAAAAATAGAAGCAAGTAAAATCAGCAT
This sequence comes from uncultured Aquimarina sp., assembly GCF_947495315.1. Taxonomy (GTDB): domain Bacteria; phylum Bacteroidota; class Bacteroidia; order Flavobacteriales; family Flavobacteriaceae; genus Aquimarina. The sequence goes on from NZ_CANLYD010000001.1 coordinate 486,011, forward strand.
TATCCCATTGCCAATATATCCTTCTATCATCTGCCAAACGGCCGTTCCAACAATTAATGCTGCGATTACTAATTTAATATTTTTGTTATACATGAAATGTGTTATATTTTTTGTCGCGGCAAAGGTAATAAAAACAATTAAAAATATTTTGATATTTAGGTTTGTGAAAGTAAAAACTCTTTGTATATTTGCCCGCAGTTTTGGGATGACACCCCATCAGTTTAAAAAAAGATATTTCAAGAAGATTTATAAAGATAGATAGCAATGAAAAGAACGTTTCAACCATCGAAGAGAAAGAGAAAAAACAAACACGGTTTTAGAGAGCGTATGGCTTCTGCTAATGGTAGAAAGGTCCTTGCTCGTAGAAGAGCTAAAGGTAGAAAAAAGCTATCTGTTTCTTCAGAACTAAGACATAAGCACTAATGATTCTAGTGCAATGAAAATATTAAGGTGTTACTTTTAGGAGTAACGCCTTTTTTTATATCTAGTCGATTCCTAAAAATATTTTTAATACTTCAATACCAACACCAAAATGCCAAAAAACGAAAAACTCAAAAGTATATTGATCATCGGATCAGGACCAATTATCATCGGTCAGGCATGTGAGTTTGATTACTCAGGATCACAAGCTTTACGTTCTTTGCGAGAAGATGGAATAGAAACCATACTAATCAATTCTAATCCTGCAACGATTATGACGGATCCCTCAATGGCGGATCATGTATACTTGAAACCATTGAATACTAAATCTATTATCGAAATCCTTAAGGAGCATCCACAGATTGATGCAGTACTACCTACTATGGGAGGACAAACAGCATTAAATCTTTGTATAGAGGCTGATGAGAAAGGAATTTGGAAAGATTTTGACGTAGAAATTATAGGTGTTGATATTGATGCTATTAATATTACGGAGGATCGTGAACAGTTTAGAGAGTTAATGCTCAAAATAGGTATTGGTATGGCCCCACAGGCTACTGCCGGATCCTATCTAAAAGGAAAAGAAATCGCTCAGGAGTTTGGTTTTCCATTAGTAATTAGAGCGTCGTATACTCTAGGAGGTGCTGGAGCGTCTTTTGTTTATAAAGAAGAAGAATTTGATGAGTTATTAACTCGAGGATTGGAAGTATCACCAATTCACGAAGTAATGATTGACAAAGCATTGATCGGTTGGAAGGAGTATGAATTAGAATTACTTAGAGATGCCAATGATAATGTAGTAATTATCTGTGCGATCGAAAATATGGATCCGATGGGTATTCATACAGGAGATTCTATTACTGTTGCGCCAGCAATGACACTTAGTGATAAAACATACCAACGCATGCGTGATATGGCTATTCATATGATGCGTAGTATTGGTGATTTTGCAGGAGGATGTAATGTGCAATTTGCGGTTAGTCCAGATGAACGTGAAGAAATTATCGCGATAGAAATTAATCCACGTGTGTCTCGTTCTTCGGCCTTAGCATCTAAGGCAACGGGATATCCAATTGCGAAAATTGCAGCAAAATTGGCTATTGGATATACATTAGATGAATTAGATAATCAAATTACAAAATCTACATCAGCTTTATTTGAACCGACACTAGATTATGTAATTGTAAAAATCCCTCGTTGGAACTTTGATAAGTTTGAAGGTTCTGATCGAAGACTAGGGCTTCAGATGAAGTCAGTAGGAGAGGTAATGGGGATTGGCCGTTCTTTTCAGGAAGCTTTGCATAAGGCGACACAATCTTTAGAAATAAAGAGAAACGGGCTTGGAGCAGACGGAAAAGGATATAAGAATTACGATCAGATTATAGAAAAGCTAACATACGCAAGTTGGGATAGAGTATTCGTAATTTATGATGCGATCCAAATGGGAATTCCATTGAGTAGAATTCACGAGATCACTAAAATAGATATGTGGTTCTTAAAACAGTATGAAGAATTACATTTATTAGAAAAAGAAATTTCTACGTATACAATTCAGTCATTGACTAAAGATTTAATTCTTGAAGCAAAGCAAAAAGGTTTTGCAGATAGGCAGATCGCCCATATGTTGGGTTGTTATGAAAGCGAAGTGTATAATAAAAGAGACGAATTAGGAGTAAATAGAGTCTATAAGTTAGTAGATACGTGTGCTGCAGAGTTTAAGGCAAAAACACCATATTTTTACTCTACTTTTGAAGCTGAAATAGAAACTCCTGAAGGAGAAGTCTATGTAGAGAATGAAAGCATTGTAACAGATAAAAAGAAAATCGTTGTTTTAGGATCAGGACCTAATCGTATTGGTCAAGGAATTGAATTTGATTACTGTTGTGTTCACGGAGTATTAGCTTCTGCTGAGTGTGGGTACGAAACGATTATGATTAATTGTAATCCAGAAACAGTTTCTACGGATTTTGATACAGCTGATAAATTATATTTCGAACCAGTTTTCTGGGAACACATCTACGATATTATTCGTCACGAAAAACCAGAAGGTGTAATTGTTCAGTTAGGAGGACAAACTGCACTAAAGCTGGCTGAGAAACTTGATCGTTACGGAATTAAGATCATAGGTACAACGTATCAATCACTAGATTTAGCAGAAGATAGAGGAAGTTTCTCTACATTATTAAAAGAAAACAATATTCCTTATCCTGAGTTTGATATTGCAGAAACGGCTGATGAGGCATTAGAGGTTGCAGATAAATTAGACTTCCCAATTTTAGTACGTCCATCATACGTACTAGGAGGACAAGGAATGAAAATTGTAATCAATAAGCAGGAATTAGAAGAGCATGTAGTCGATTTACTTCGTAAAATACCAAATAACAAATTATTATTGGATCACTATCTGGATGGTGCAATTGAAGCTGAAGCTGATGCGATCTGTGATGGAGAGAATGTATACATTATTGGTATTATGGAGCATATAGAACCTTGTGGAATTCACTCCGGTGATTCTAATGCTACCTTACCGCCGTTCAATTTAGGAGAATTTGTAATGCAGCAAATCAAAGATCATACACATAAAATTGCATTAGCATTGAATACTGTTGGGTTGATTAATATACAGTTTGCTATCAAAGATGATATCGTGTATATTATAGAAGCTAACCCCAGAGCTTCCAGAACAGTTCCTTTTATTGCTAAAGCATACGGAGAGCCTTATGTAAATTATGCAACTAAGGTGATGCTGGGAGAGAAAAAAGTAACGGATTTTGATTTTAAACCACACTTAGATGGATATGCAATCAAACAACCGGTATTTTCTTTTAATAAATTTCCGAATGTAAATAAGAAATTAGGACCAGAGATGAAGAGTACAGGAGAAAGTATCTTATTTATTGATGACCTTAAGGATGATCAGTTTTATGATCTATATTCAAGACGTAAGATGTATTTGAGTAAATAATTATTTGAGTAATATTTATATAAATCCCGCTTTTTGGCGGGATTTTTTTGTTTGTGAATGATTATGTTTTTAAAACTAAAGAAAGCTTTAACTTTATACTTTTATGAATAATATGTTATGATTAGATTTTTTATTCCTGTTTTTATGTTCTTTAGTTCCATTATGGTCGGACAAGTGAATAGTTTGGAAATCCAGAAACAAATCGATCAAACTGTGTGGGCACCCTTTCAGAAAGCGTATGAGGCCTTAGATGGAGAATCACTAAACGCGATATATGCAGATGAGGTATTACGTGTTACACCAGAAGGTATTGATACGAAGAATGTGTTTAAGGGTAAGAACCTAGAACGTCTGAAAGCCTCTAAAGAAAGTAATACAAAAATAAAACTAGATTTTTGGTTTGATAGTAGACATACGAATGAAGATACTTCTTATGAAGTTGGTTTTTATAAAATAGGGATTACTACCGATGGTACAACCGAATATATTTATGGTCAATTTCATATTGTATTAAAAAAGATCAATGATCAATGGAAAATCACACAGGATTGGGATACTACCGCAATTAATGGTAAATCTATAACAGCAGAAGATTTTGAGAAAAAGAAATCTTTAAGGTTTTGATGGTATATAATAGTTTACTATGTCTAGATTTATTATTTATAAATACTAAATTTAGGAATTGTAATTAGAAAACATTCGTAGATGTGAAAAGAGTTTTAAGATTGTTAATTCAAACAATAGTCATTCTGATTATTGTGTTTTTTCTTTTCGAAATGTCCTATCGGTTTTCCATTATTGATTTTTATAAAGCCGAATTTACTCATCTAAACGATGCTGATAGTATTGAGTCTAAGAACATTGATTATTTGGTGTTTGGAGATTCTTTTTCTGCAACACAAAATAACTATATTGATTTCTTAAGAAGTTCAACTAATAAAACCTTTATAAATTCTGGCGTGCAGGGTATAGGGGTGAAACAGGTTAACACTTTTTTGCATAGGAGAATACAAAAATACCAACCAAAAAATATAATTTATCAGGTGTATGTAGGAAATGATCTGATAGATGTTGACCACTTAACAAATTATAAGAAGTTACCCCTTGTAAGAAACATATATTGGGATGTATCGGATTTGTTTTTGAGTAGTTCTTATATTAATTATAAGTTAGGATATTTTAAGTCAAGAATTAAGCAGATTAATAAGACTTTTAATGACGAAAGATTTAGTGTAAAAGATTATAATCAGCGAAGTAAACTATATTTTGAGTCAGATTCAGAATACTTATATAAATCTGTAATGACTGGAGGAAATTTTGAAAATAGATATTCTATTTGGATTACTGAACTAAAAGAATTTGTAGAGAATATACCAACTGATGTTAATATTTTTATTGTTTTTATTCCGCATTGTTCGCAATTAAATTCTTTTTATTTTAATAATATGCGTCAGCTAGGAGCAAAATTTTCTGAAGAAAATGAATTTAAAAAAATAGGGTATGATTTCTTTGAAAAAGCGTCTCTAGATGTAAAACAATATCAAAATGTAATAGTATTAAATCCTTTACAACAATTAAGAGAAGTAGATGCTAAAGAGAAAAGACTTTATTATCTTAACGATCCTCATTTAAATAAAGAGGGGCAAGAGGTTTTAGGAGCTTTTTTAAAGCAAGAATTATTATCAAACAAATAAAATGTGAGTTATATTTTAGGGATTTCAGCGTTTTATCACGATTCAGCAGCTTGTTTACTTAAAAATGGTAGAATTATAGCCGCTGCTCAAGAAGAACGTTTTACTAGAAAAAAACACGATCCTTCTTTTCCTAAAAAGGCAATCGAATTTTGTTTAAAAGAAGGTAGAATTGATATAGAGTCTATTCCTGTAATCGTTTTTTATGAGAAACCTTTTTTGAAATTCGATAGAATTATTAATTCTATTCAATCTAATACTCCTTTTGGTTTTTCTTTTTTTAGAAAATCTATTAAATCTTGGACAAAAACGAAGCTATGGATTCCTGTAATCATTAAAAAGGAATTAGCATATTCTGGAAAAATCCTGTTTACCGAGCATCACGAATCACATGCCGCCGGCACTTTCTTTTCTTCGCCCTTTTCTGAAAGCGCTATTGTAACTATAGATGGAGTAGGAGAGAAAGCTTGTACTACCATCGGAATAGGAAAAGAAAATCAGGTAAAGATTATAAAAGAACAACAGTATCCACATTCGTTTGGTCTTTTATACAGTGCATTTACACAGTATTGTGGTTTCAAAGTTAATTCTGGAGAATATAAGTTAATGGGATTGGCTCCGTATGGAAAACCGGTGTATAAAGATTTAATCCTTAAGCATTTTGTAACTATCACGGATACGGCAGAGGTAGTGTTAAATCTAAAATATTTTTCATTTGATAAAGGGGAATCGACAATTAATAATGCGTTTTGTGATGTTTTAGGTCAGAAAGCAAGAAAACCTAGTGGAGAAATGACATCGTTTTATTGTGACATGGCAAGTTCTATACAATCAATTACCGAGGATTTTCTTTTAGAATTACTTAAGTATACAAAGAAAATAACTCAATCTGAAAATATATGTTTATCAGGAGGTGTAGCTCTAAATTGTAAAGCAAATGGAGAGTTGCTTACAAAGGATATATTTAAAAACATGTGGGTGCAGCCTGCATCTGGTGATAGCGGAGGAGCAATTGGAGCTGCTTTTGTAGGATGGTATCATTATATGAAAAATGAAAGAAATTATATCGATAATACATTGACGGATCAGGCTTATCTAGGAATTAGTTATAGTAATGAAGACATAGAAAACACTTTAAAAGAACATCGGATTGATTATAGCTTAGTCAATGATGAAAAACTTTGTGATGAAGTTTCAACTCAACTTAAGGATAAAAAGATAATAGGTTGGTTTCAGGGTAAAATGGAATTTGGTCCTAGGGCTTTAGGTAATCGAAGTATTTTGGCCAGTCCATTATACAGTGATATGAAAAAGCATGTGAATTTGCGTATCAAAAAAAGAGAAGGATTTAGACCCTTTGCACCAATAGTATTAGAAGAAAAAGCTAAAGATTGGTTTTCAGATATAATATCCTCTAAATACATGCTTTTCACATTTAGAAGTGATAGGAAAGAAAAAATACCATCTTGTATTCATGAGGATGGAACGGCGAGAGTACAAACTCTTTCTTCAGATGAAAACCCATTATTACATCTGTTAATTTCCTCCTTTGAACAGAAGACTTCTTGTCCTGTATTGATAAATACATCATTTAATGTTAGAGGAGAACCCATAGTTGCTTCTCCGTTAGATGCGTTAAAATGTTTTTTTCAGACAGAAATGGATATATTGGTACTAGGAAATTATATCATACAAAAAGAAAACAACAACAATGTTGATGAAATTCTTTCTAAACAAATAGAATATGAGTTGGATTAAAGGTGTTGTACGTATTGTTCAGGATAATAGCAGTGTTAAAAGAAAGCAACAACAGTTTGGAGGATTATTACTTGTACTATTATTATTAATTTTTTGTGTCTCAGTATATAAAGATGGGTTGTTGTTTAATCCAAAACAAATCTATATAGGAATAAGTTTTTCTTTACTATTAATTATTACTCTTTTACTACCAATACTGTTTTATCCTTTTCTGTTTGTTTGGTTATTTATTGGTAATATTTTGGGAGAGATGAGTTCTTTTGTTATTTTAGGGATAGTCTATTACTTACTTTTTTTCCCAATTACATTTGTTTTAAAAATTACAAATAAGAAAAAAATAACTACTGGATGGATAGATAAAGAAGAAAGTATCGATTATGAAAAACTATATTAGCAATGAATAAATCAGGGATATTTTTAGAGTTTTTGAAGTTTTTGATGCATCAAAAAAAATATTGGTTAATCCCAATTATTATTGTTTTAGTCTTATTAGGAGCTTTATTAGTTTTTACAGAGAATTCTGTAGTATCTCCTTTTGTATATTCTTTATTTTAAAAATACATATAAAAGAAGGATCATTTTAATAATGAAAATAAAATATTAACTTAATTGAAACCAGTTTTTATTCTTTTAACAGGTTTGTCCGGTAGTGGAAAAACAACTTTGGCAAAGGGTTTAATGAATTATTATTCGAACTTAGAAAACAAAGTTTGCCATTTGGATGGAGATGATTTGCGTAAGGCATTGCATTGTAATTTAGGTTTTAGTAAGGAAGATAGACATAAGCAGTTAATGTTAACAGCAGAATTATCTCTCTCTTATCTTGAGAAAGGAATCAGTGTAATTGTTTCTCTAATAGCTCCATATAATGATCATAGAGTAGCTGCGCAGAAGTTTATAGAAAATAAAGGCTTTGAATTTGAACTTGTATATGTTGATTGCCCTATTAAAATATGCATAAAAAGAGATCCTAAAGGGCTTTATAAAAAAGTACTAAAAGGAGAAATAAAAAATTTCACTGGAATTGATGATCCGTACGAACCTCCTAAACATGCTGATTTACATTTACAAACTGAAAAAGTAAATTATCAGGATTCATTGCAAAAAATGATTGAACATAATTTTATTAAAACTAAACAAGAAAAATTATAAAATAGAGTTACATTTTTTTTGAATAATATATATACTTGGTACAAACTTATATACTGAAATGGCAAGTAAAAGAATTAATTATCTTTTGGTAATGGGACATATGAGGAGTAGATCTTCCTTATTGACTCATATACTTCTTTCACATCCGACTATGATTGGGCTTGGAGAAAGTAACGCAATATATGAGAGCAATTTGAAATTGCTTTATATGAAATCTAAGACACTACTAAAGAATAAGTCTATCAATTTTTTTAAGAAAGTCTATGTAGATCAAATAAATCATAATTCTAAAACTCCTAATCCAAAGATTTTTCAAAAGAAGAACCTTAAAGTTATTATTCTAACACGACCTCCTGATGCATCAGTGGCTAGTATTATGACTCTTACTAAAAAACATTACACTCCATGGTCAGACGAAAAATCGAAAAAATATTATTATGATCGGATGTCTTATCTAATTCAGTTGAAAGAAAAATTATCTGATGATCAATGTTTAGTGATAAACTCAGATGAATTGGTGAGTACTCCAAGTGTGATTTTAAATCAAATAGGTGAGTTTTTAGATATGTCAACTCCTCTTAAATCTGAATATGAAACTTTTAATTTTACTGGAATCAGTGGAGATCCTAGTGCTAATATAAAAGAAGGGAAAATTATAAATAATTCGAATTATATTGATCCTGATACATCCAAGTATCCACAAGAATATAAATTGTTCAATGAATTGATTCAGATGCAATAAACGATGATCTTATTATGATCAATTGTAGTAAATGTCTTTTTTTAATAAATTATGATTCATCTAATATGATGTTTTATAATAGAATATAATATTAGTTTTAAACTAATTAATAGTATCAATTGATTTAATAATATCATTAGCAATAATTTCACTAATTATCGAATTACCATATTCAGAAATATGGCAATTATCAATGAAGATATTTTCTTTGTTATTATTAAAACAGTTACTGACATCTTTAAAATAATTTGAGTTTTGTAATATCGAATCAGAAATCATTTGTTGATATAGTTTTTTAAATACAATATTTAAACCTTTTTGTTTATTAAATTGAATATTTTCATATTCGGTTTTATGTTTTTTAGTATAAACAGAAGGTTGCAGATAGTTAAATACTTTAAAATCATATTGGTTGCCGATAGCGTCTATAATTTTTATATTATTTCTATAATTTTTTATGACTTCATTAAGTATTGAATCGTTTAAAACAGTAGAATAATTTACTTCTGCTGCTGGCGTTAATTTACTTTGTATTTTTTTTATGGTAGTATTAATATTACTTGATTTAAGAGCTAATTTTAGTTGTTTTTTTGAATTTTTGATTGCTTCATATGATTTTTTTATTGGCTCTTGTACATTTTTAGAATAATTAGGAAACTTTAAAAGCACTTCATTAAAACCGTCATAAAATATGACAATGTCTGGTTTTTTTTCTTTTTTTAATGCTTCTATTAGCAGTGCTGTTTCCTGAGATCTGCTATAAGCGGGAACACCATAGTTAGTGACATAGAATTTTTTTGCAGGTACTTTTTCGTTTAATTCTTTGGATATTAATGAAGGTATTGTCATACTATCTCTAGCTCCATCGCCAAACATAGTAGAGCCACCAAAACAATAGATAGTATACGTAGAATCAGTTATGAAAGAGTCTTTGTTAATAGTTTTTCTGTTTCCCTGTTGATTTATATTTATTGTTTTACCTTGATACGATTTAAGTTTGTATTTGGTAAATGGATCCCATTCATACGTTAACTTATGATAATCAATATAAAATTGTTTAATAAATGGAGTATCTTTTTCAGAATATGAATTGGATCTTAAGATACGATCTACTTTATTTGATTGATGCCGGGATTTCCTGTTTTCAAAAAAAAGGCCAAGTATAATTTCTAATATGATTAGTAGAAGAAATGATATAAAGGTTATGACAATGAAATCCTGAATTTTATTTTTCATACTAATAAAGAAGAGTTATGTGTCAAAAGAAATGTTGATTTTTGTAAATACTAACAAAAAATATCTAATAAAATTTGTTATCAATTAATATAGGACGTAAGAGTTTGTTTTTAGATAATTAATTAAATTTAGTTATAATCTTTAATATCTATTAGGAATTTAAAACAATTATTTAGTCTTTATAAATACTTAAAGAAGGATTTGTTATCATCGAATTTTAGTTTGTAAACATGGATAAAGTTTTTTTAGATTTAAATTATTATACAGAGAAGATAAAAAAACCTGATTTGTTAATTAAAAAGTTTAACTACAGTCTAGGATACCTTCCATATTTAAGTCAAAAAATACAAACCATTTCATTAAATAGAATAGCAGTTGATTTTTCTACACTAAAAGAAGGAGTTAAGTATATCTTTTATAAAGGAGGAAAAATAAGGAAATATAGTATTCCCTTTGCGTATCATAATTTCATAAATGAATTATCACCAGACTATATTTTAATACACGGAATGGGTTATGGACGATATTGTTATTTTCTACGTAGACAATTACGTAAAAAGGTAATGATTTTAGTTCAAGTTCAAGGATATGCTGAAGCTCCCAAAGGTTTTAAAAAATGGATATATACTTTGTCTGATAAATATATTGATGGGTATCTTTTTACAGGAAAAGAGAATGCTAAAGATTGGATCGAATCTAAAGTCTTTGCTGAAGATAAGGTTTTTGAAGTTATGGAAGGAGCTACAAATTTTAGATTTAACCCAGAGGTTAAGAGAAAAGAAAAAACTTTTTTATGGGTAGGCAGATTAGATGAGAATAAAGATCCGATTACCGTTTTGAAGGCTTTTCAGCAATATCTGATTAAGGAACCCTTAGCTACATTAACGATGATATATAATGGATTCCAATTGTTAGAACAAGTAAATGAATTGTTAAGTTCAAATACACTTTTAAAACAAGCAGTTAATAATGTTGGGAGATTAGATAGAAAAGAAATTGAGTCATTATATCAAACTCATCAATATTTTGTTTTGGGTTCTCATTATGAAGGTAGTGGATTTGCTCTTGCGGAGGCAATGACGTGTGGATGTGTTCCGATTGTAACTAATATTCCATCCTTTAATTATATGACTAATTATGGTTCTTGTGCTTTATTGTTTGAACCAGGTAATAGGGAGCAACTGTTTAGTGCGTTTTGTGAAACGAAAATGATAAATTATCTAGAAAAGCAATCTAAAGTTTTACAATGTGTAAATGAGAAATTGACACATAAAGCAATAGCAGAAGAGATTCATCAAACTTTTATTCATTTAGAATCAAAAAAACAAGAATAGATTACATCTGCAGTCTCTTCTATTTTAAAATGTCTAACCCGTTTGGCTTCATGATTTTTACTCAATAAAGTTGTTGATTGTTTAATTAAAGAAGCTTTATTATCTTCAAAGAAAAAATTCGTTATACGTTCTAATAAAGGAAATGTGCTAATCACTTTGCAACCACTATAAAGAGCTTCTTGAACAACCATAGAATTACCTTCGAATTGAGAAGTGTGTAGTAAAATTTTACTATCGTTTAAAAGTTCACGAACTTTTTTGTTAGGTACGTATCCCATTAATGTGATGTTTCCTCTTAAACCTAATGAATCAATTTTGGTATTAAGCATTTCCTTTTCTTCTCCATCCCCGCAGATAATAACATTTATATTTTTGAATACTTTTTTTAACTCCAAAATAATTTCAATGAATAAAGAATAATTTTTTAATGCGCCTAAATTTCCTACGCCAATAATATCAATCGGCCTTTGTTCGATGTTTAGTTCCGGAAAAGTATTGGTGTCTACAGCTACATTAGCAATTTTTTTAACGGTCATACCCCAATGTTTTTTTAAAACCTCTTGATGATTTTTTCCTACGACAATAAGTTGATCTTCAGTTGGCCTGAAAAGTCTTAGATATTTGTTGTTTGATTTTACATCTTGTCCTTGTAACCAAGTGAAATGCTTAACTCTAAAAATTAACTTAAGTAAATTACCAACTATTGCTGTATCACTATACCAGAATGATAATATTCCGTCATAGTCCGTTCGACCAAAAAGTTTGATACCTTTTATAAGCGCCTTACTGATGACTAAAACACTATTCCATTTTGTTTTAAATCCACCTCCCACTGGATATATTTTTAAAGAATTAATGCTGTACTCTTTTTTTTTATCTGGATATCGAAGTGCAATTATATCTATTTGGAGATCATCAAAATTAGTGTCTAAGTAATTACAGAATTGATAAATAAAAGGCACAATAGTGTCATCATCTTTGTTTTTTGGAAATAAAGGAGTAATAAATAATAACTTTTTTTTCATCCCTGTATGAGGTTGCTATTTTGAAAGATATAATGTTTCTCAGCAAATTTAGAAAGGTTTCTATTATGGAAAACTGCAACTATTGATAATTCTTTTGTTATTGTTTTGCTTTTTAAATACGTCATGATTTTTATCTCTAAATCTTCATTTAGTTGATTGGTAGCTTCATCAAGTAATAGAATCTTTGGTTTTGTATACAAAGCTCTTATTAAAGCTAAACGTTGTTTTTGTCCCCCTGAAATACTTTTACTATCAATATTTAATATCGTATCAAAACCTTCATCTAAATTCAAAAACCAATCTTTTAAGTCAAAACTATCAATGAGATGATTTATATAATCATAATCAATTTTTTCTTTTTTATTCATCGTAATATTTTCAATTAATGTTCCGTGAAAAATAAAAGAATGTTGAGATAACATATACACAAAAGGAAATGATATTGTATTCGTAATAACATTTTCATCTAAAATGATCCTACCCGATTTAAACGGAAGCATTCTGCAAATAATATGTAGTAATGTCGTTTTTCCACAACCTGATTTACCCATTATCCCTATAAAGTCTCCTTTTTTAATTTCTATGCTACAATCAGCTATAATTAAATCTTTATTAGGATAATTAAAATTAATATTCTCTAATCTTAAAGAGTTTTTAAATGCGGTATCGCTTTGTTCATCTATTGAATCTAGTTTGTAAGAAGCTAAGATTTCAACAGCATGTTTATTACTTTTTAGATCTACGTAGGCATTAATAATTTTATTAAATGATGGGATTATTTTAATAATTGCACTCCCATAAAAAGAAAGCAATATTAAATCTTCTATAGATCTAGAATTTAGTATAATAAAAGCAATAGAAAATGAAATAAAAATAATGGTCATTACCTCTAGGTATCTAACATTATTTTGTTTAAAAGTACTTAAGGAAGCCAATGTATCATTTTGTTTCTCATATGATTTGCCAAATCGATTAATAAAATCACTTTCGGACTTAGAACCTTTTATTTCAATAATTCCGTTTAAAATATTCATTAAGTTATTTAGAGTATCTCTATATGATTTAGAAATGATCTCATTGAAATATTTTGTTTTATCCTTTCGAAGAAGCAATAATAATATGGCGGATATAGAAACGAAAATAATTGAAAAAAGCGTTACCAAAGGGTTTAGAATAAATCCTGCTATCATAATCATTGATAGTATAATTATCTCTGATGTTAAATGGTAAATAGGAATAAGAATATTAGTTACAAAAATGGTTGGAAGTTTATGAAAATCTCTAATTAATCCCCCTTTATCAATAAGATAAAATTTCTCATAGTTTCCATAAGTGAAATTTGATACAAGTTTCTTGGATAATAAGGTTCCTATAGAGTAGAGGTATTTTGATTGTTTAGATACAATTTTGGTTTGTAGTAAGTTTTTTAATAAATAGAAAACTATTAAAATTATAAGTGCGTATAGTATATGTTTTTCCTGATATGTAATATCAAAATGAAAAACTAAAAACTCATCTACTTTCTTTTTATCAACTATTATTAGAATAAATGGTGTTAAAAATGCAATAGAGATGAAGTCTAAAATCGAATTGATGATAGAAATAGAAAAGAAAAAGGGAAGTCTTTTCCTTTTAGATTGAGGAATTAGATATTTTATATGTTTAATTGTTTTTCTCAAAATTTAAAACCAAATATTGTAGCCATTGTTATGTACTTATTTTACGTTAATATTAATGTTGATATAGATTTTTTTTAAATAATATTCTAAAGATTAATATCAGATTATATTTTATCATTTCTAAATCCATTTTAAGGAGATTAGGAATTAAAACGCCAATCAAAGACCAAAGTAAGAAAAAGCGGTTTGAACTCGAGAAAATAGAATTATTAAGTAATATATAATGCAAAGCGGAAGTTCTGTAATAAAAAGTTTCTTTAGGATTAATTCGATTTGCTATTTCTTTGTGATGAAATGCCTTACTTTTTTTTAAAATTGTAATATTAAAACCTAATTTAATACAAGCATCATAATTATCTCCAATACCGTTAAAAATGAAAACAGGATCGAATAAATCTTTTTCTGGTTTTCTTATCATTGCGCCCATTAGAGAAAAAAAAGGAAAATCATTTTCATCTTTATCCCAGTTTACAAAAATAGGCCATCCAGCTTTCGAAATTCGATTTCCTTTTTTGGTTAGTTTAGTTTTTATTCCATTAATGAGAATACTGCTTCTTTTCTTTTTAGATAAATCTGAAAAAATGGAAAGCCCAAAGAACCAATTGTAAAATAGTTTTATATCAGAAATCTCATTGGCATATGCCCATTCATTTTTTTTGTTTTTTTCTAAAATTATTCCACTAGCAGCTTTTTTTGAAGGATGTTTTTTTAAATACTCATATAATACAAATGTATATTCTTCTTCGAACACTAAATCATCATCACTTAATAAAATAATAGGATTAGAACTTAATTTAATACCAATATTTCTTTGTTCACATACAGAAGGAGTAGATTGTTCCAAAATTAAATTAATACTTTGGGGAGGTCTAATAAGATCTTTAGTTGTAAAAGCTTGATCACTTGAGTCAACAATGATTATCTCGTTAGGTTTAAGGGTTTGGTTATATAAAGAGTCTAATACTCTATTTAAAGAGTCTAATCTATTTCTGGTTGGTATTACAACGCTAATCATATATCGTCCATTTTAAATAAAGAATTTTATTTAAATTTATAATACTTCATTAGTAGCAAAGCGGCGATCGATTTTACTTTTAATTTTAATTTTTCTGTTATCGTGTTTTTATTTTTAAAATAGTTTACCTCATTGACAATTCTTCTTACTGCAAAATCATAGAATTTACGGTGGTAGGTCCTTCTAAAGTCAATATCTCTATCTGTGGAGGTATTCCAATCTGGTTGTTTGGTAATATCATTTTCGATTTCATTATACAGAGAAGTTCCTTTTATGGGATAAGCAACAGTGATTGTAAAATGTGTGGGATTAGCAACTTTTAGATGATGTATGGTTTCGGCAATATCTTTTTCATCTTCACCAGGATACCCTACCATGATAAAAGTTCCGGTCTCTATACCTAATTGATTTGTTTTTTGAATGGCTTCTCTTACTGTTTCGACTTTAACGCGTCTATCCATTGCGTCTACTATTTTTTGCGAACCACTTTCTGCACCAATCCATATTCGATAACAGCCTGCCTCTTTTAATTGTTGTAAAATTTCATCATTTAAGCGTTCCGCTCGAGTAATACATTCAAAAGGGATAACAGCATCTTGCTGTATTACTTCTTTATGAAATTCTGATAACCATTTATGACTTACCGTAAAAACATCATCAACAAACCAAATAGTATCAGGATTGTATTCTCTTTTAAGCATTGCTAATTCTTGAGCAACAAGGTTAGCAGGTCTTCTTCGATAACTTTGTCCATAAACTGCTGTACTACACCATTTACAGGTATAAGGGCAACCACGTTGTGTACTAATGGTCATAGAACTTTGTCCGTGATTGTTTTTCCAAGTATCGAGATATTTTTGCATATCGATAGCTTCTCTATCAGGAAGTGGAAGCACCGACAAATCTTTCATCTTTATTCTTGCTGTAGTTTTTACTACTTTATCATTATCTAAATAAGCAATTCCCGAAACAGCATGTATGTCAGTTTTATTCATAATCGCTTGATGAAGCTCATACAAGGTTTCTTCTCCTTCGCCTATTACGATATATTGAGCACCAGACCTTAAGTAATTTTCAGTATTGTAGGTAACATCAGGACCACCTAAAATTATTTTTGGAAAACCATAAGTAGCTTCTGTAATAAGTGTTTTGATAAGCTTTATGACTTCTACTTTAGTCATTAGATTGGCATATATAGCTACAACATCTGGTTTTTTAGATGCTATAAAACTTAATTGTTCTTCTTTAGAGCTAAAGGTGGTATCAAAAACATAATTTTCTAAACCATGTTCTTTTAAGTACCCAGCAATATATAGTTGTCCCAGAGGGGGATAAGGCTTCATAATCCTTTGTTCCTTAGGATCTGTACTTAGATAATATGCGTGGGTAAGTACTATACTCATTTCTTGACTAGGGAGATTAAATAATGATCGCTATATTTTGATAAAAATGTGAAACGCCTGAACAACATATCTAAGCTTGATAATATTTTTAAAACCCCTAGTTTATTGCGAAAGAACGATTCAAGATAAGAAGGAGGGATCCATAATCCGATAGGTTTTAACTTGTTCGTATTAAAGAGTTTAGTTGATGCTTTTTTAATGTCTTTTGGGTTGTAATACCAAGTATTTACTTCTCCTCCATCAACATTTGCTATTACAACATTACTAGTATTACGCCTAAAGGCTTGCTTAAATTTACCTTTCATCATAAAATAGATATTTTCCATCAAACATTGTTTTGGCATAATAACTCCTATGATACTACCATTTGGTTTTAACTTTTTCTCTGCTGCAATAAAAAAATGCCTTAATTGGTTTGGAGAAAGACAATTTAATCCTCCAAAATCCGAAAATATCAAATCAAAAGAATGTTCGGAGTTAAAAGTCTCTAGTTTATTAATATCTAGCTGTCGGAATTCTAGGTTTTTGTTCTTGCTATGTCTTTTGGATTTAGCAATTGAAACCATTTCTGAAGATATATCAGTCGCAATAACTCGATGCCCTTGATTAGCTAGCCATATTGCATCATGACCAGTACCGCAGTTAATTTCTAGAATATCTAAATCTTGATTGGATGGCAGTATTTCTGCTAAATAATGATATACCAAATTTCTTTGGAGTTCACCAATTTTACTATGAGTAAAAGTACTATCATAGGTTACCGCCGCTATGTCAAAACTTTCATTCATTAAGGTGTTCCATTTTTTTTAAAATTTGTGCATCCATATATGCACTTGGGAAATAATATAGTAAATATGATATTCTTTTTAAGGCAATAGTAGAAAGTTTAGAGGGATTCTTTAGAGTCGCCTTTAAGAATCGTAATCCCTGACTTTTTCTATATTCCTTGTGTACATATCTATGTAATTTTTTATAATATTTAGAATTATACGTGCTCTTAAACATCATAGCTAAATCATCAGAGTCTGTCCAATTTGCCTTAAACCTAAGGTCATCCTTTACTTTATCATAGAATTTAGTTCCGGGAAGTGGATATGATACTGATATTCCTAAATCATCGGGGACTAATTCTTTAATCATTTTTATGGTTTTAGAAATATCACTTTTTGTTTCTCCCAGATATCCAAATTGAATAAAAAATGCCACGCGTATATTTTTCTCTTTTAATAAGGTTGTAGCATTGTATATTTCTTCTACTTTAGTTCCTTTATCCATAGCATCTAAAATAGATTGAGAACCACTTTCTGCTCCAACCCAAACTTCTTGTAACCCAGATTCTGCAAGAGCATCAATGGTATCTTCTTTAAGTAATAAATCTACTCTACTTTGGATATAATATTGTAAGGTAACATTTTGTTTTTTTAGCTCTAGATTAAAATCTTGCACCCATCCAGGAGTTAAGCCAAAAATATCGTCGCACATCCAGAAACGTTCGACTTTATATTTTTCCTGTAAATATTGTATATGTTTTACGATATATTCTGGAGAATGTGTGTTATATCGATTGCCATAAATTGGTTTAGCGCACCAATTACATTTAAACGGACAACCTCTAGTAGTAGCAAGATTTAAAGTAAATTCTTTACCACCATTATTCCAGACTTTTTTATATGAATCAATATCTACAAGGTCCCAAGCAGGCATTGGTAATTCGTCTAGATTTTTTAGAACTTCTCGTTTAGGGTTTGTTATAGTTTCTTCATCCTTTATGTATACGAGGCTTTTAATTTTTTCTATGGGTTGGTTATTTTTAAGTGCAGAAATAAGTTCTAATAAAGTTAGTTCTCCTTCTCCCTTAATAATATAATCCGCTCCATTGAATAGATACTTAGCATGGTGATCTGTAGCGTCAGAACTATTAACAATTATGGTACACTCATGGCTTTTTCCAATTCTCATCATTTCAAAAGCGGCTTCGCGCATTGTGGTAAGACACATTTTGGTCAAGTAATTAAAGCCATCATCATATAAAACCAGGAATTTTGGTTTCTTTTTTATGATTTCTTTCTCAATATCATATGGGTTATCTCTCAGATTGGTGTCAAAAAGATCAACTGTAAACCCTTTTTCTCTTAGTAATGAAGCAGCATATATAGTTCCTAATGGAGGATAAGGTGTTTGATTCTTCCATTGTTTAAGATCTAAAGGGTAATAATAAGAATGTGAAAATAAAATATCAAGCATGTTCTTTTTCTAATTCTATATTGTACTTTAATTGAAATTCATTGTATCTTTTATTAAGCCTGTCGATGACTTTTTTTTGGAAATTTCGTGGATGATGTTTAGATACACCATTAGTTGATTTCATTGCTATATCAAAATCACCTTTTTTTAATGTTTGAAATTTAGTATTCCACTTTTTTAAAGTCATTTTTAAAAAAAGTTTTTCTAGAATATTACCAATTTTTGTATTAAAAATTAGTTCTATTGCCTTGGCGATAAACGGTTTATTTTTCAAATTTTTAATTGAAGATTTTCCTATTTCTAGATTAGGTAGAAAATTAGAAACCCATTGATTTTGATTATAAAAACTAGTAAAATCTCCAGAAACAGGAATTAGTGTCAATAATTCAGTTGCTGTAAATATATTTTTTTCAGATATCTCTAAGGAGTTTTCTGAAATAAAGTAATTGATACAAAAGAACTTTCTAGAATTGAGTAAGAATATTTTTTTGTACAGCATTAATAAAGTTCTGGCCACCCATAAACGCTCTGATTCTGTAATTACAAAAAAATCAACATCACCATTTTCATCGTGGTAATTTTTAGACAAAGCACCAGAAATACCAACAGCCTTTACATAGGGGAATTTAGCAATTAAAACTCCTTTTCTTATTGCTTTTTCCATGACCGACTTGGCCATTTTATTACCCTCTATACGTCGAGAAACGGATTCTAAGTTTCCGTCAAGAAAATAATAACTGTTATCAGAAGAAATAACTCCTTTTTTTTTGAGATATTCCAATTCGTTTTTGATTTCACTTTGATCAGTGGCCGCAGAAAATAAATAAACCTCTTCAGCAGAAAGGGGATATTTAAAAATGGAGAAGTATAACAAGGTTTTAAGAGATTTCACTGAGAGTTGAGTTTTAATTAGAACATCATTTTAAAATAATGTTATATGTTTTTACTAATCATTATTGTGCTGGAATCTAAATATATTGATTTTATGGATAATTACATGATCGTTGATGGGATATATAGTTAATACTTAGAGAAATTTTGAATGAATTAACATTCAAGGTTTATAACCTCAAATAACATGGTTTATTTGTATACACTCAATTAAAACATGCTAAAGAGGAAAAATTGAATGTAAAAAAGGAATATTTCAAGTTGAAAAAATAGAATTTGAAATAATTATTTCTTTTTTAAAACAAAATTGAACGACACGGAGACATCGTCCGCTATCTTTTTACTAACTATACCTGGAATCTTAATATCAAATTCTTCAGCTTTAGTTATAAAGCTTGAAGTAATAGAAATTGTATCATCACCATCTTTATTAAGAACAGCTTTTGTTTCAATTTCTTTTGATTTGCCATGCAATGATAAGGTTCCTTTAATAGTATATTCATTCTGTATATTAGTATTGTCAAAATTTAGAAGGTTACCTTTAAAAGTTGCTTTTGGATAGTCGTCTGATTCAATATAGTTTTCATTAAAATGCTCTTCCATTAAAGCATTTTTGAAACGAAATCCTTTCATTAGAGCTAAAGCTGCGAACTCTCCATTATCGGTATTTAGAATAGCAGTTACCGTTGTGTTTTTAGCTTTTACCTCTTCAAAAGCGGGTACAGAAGCTTCAAAATTAATAGTGCCTTTTTTGGTAATAAACTTTCCTTGAGCAACAATAGATGCTGAAACAAATAGTAATAAAAAGAATAAGAAATTTTTCATAGTATAACAGTTTTTATTGTTCTAATAATCCATCGGTATTCCATTGTAAAATAATATCTATGGTAGCTTGTGGTAGTCTAGGCCCTCCAGAAGGCATTAAAAAGTTAGTGTCTTCTGAAGAAACTCTATCAAGCAATCCTCTATTATCTACTGCTTCTTTTACTTGATCAAAGGTTAGAAGCGGCATTGGTGCAAAGTTAATAGGAGGGTCATTATGACAAGAAGTACAATTATTATCAATAATAGCTTTTACATTATTATCATAGGTAACAACTGTAACAGGCGGTGTCACATCTATTAAATCGTTTTCACTATCATTTTCACAACTTATACTTATTGTAATTATGCAAAGAATCAAAAATTTGAAAAAATATACTTTCATAAATTCCTTTTTGAATTTTAGTTTTGAATGGTAGAAATTAGATTAAATTTAGTTGATATGCAAAAATAAGTTTCATTAGGTGGATAATTTTCATACTTTTAAAACAAGTTTAAACAGAAAAAGTACAATGAAAAAACTACTAATAGTAATTTTAATTCTAGGAATTGCGGCTTTTGTTGGATATAAATATGTGTACCAATCTCATAGAGACATTCAGGGAGAGAAGGCTGAATTTACAGTCGATGCAACCGAATTGGTAAGAGAGTTTTCGGAGAATTCTGATGTAACTTCTAAAAAGTATCTGAATAAAACAATTATTGTTGAGGGAAAACTAACAGAAATAGAGGCTAATTCTTTAATGCTAAATGATGCTGCGTATTGTACTTTTGACATTAATCATAATATTTCTGAATCTAGTTTAAAATCAAAATATGCCATAAAAGGAAGATGTATAGGATATGATGAACTTTTGGAAGTGGTTAAGTTAGATCAAGCATCAATTATTAAATAATTTGTCTTTAATTAGTATTTTAAAATCATTTTTATGAGAAAACTCTTATTCCTTCTATTTTTACTTCCGTCCATTACATTTGCTCAAGATGACCTTCTAGAGGAGTTAGCGTCGGATGTTCAGGAAGACAATTATGTAACCTCTACTTTTAAAGGACTTAAGATTGTAAATTTTGAATCTACAAAATTAGTTAATAAGCGAAACTTATTTTTTGTGGTTGCTCATCGTTTTGGTAGTGTAGAAAATGGTATTGATGACTTTTTTGGATTAGATCAGGCGGTTACCCAACTTAAGTTTATCTACGGTATAACGGATGGGTTAAATGTAGGTATTGCTCGTAGCTCTTTTCAAAAAACGTATGGAGGCCATATTAAATATAGGATCGCAAGACAGAAGAAAGGCGGATTTCCTTTTACTATTGTTGGATACAATTTACTAACTATTAATACTGGTTTAGAAAAAGATCAATTGCCTAAATTAGAATTTAATAATAGGTTATCTTATGTGTCTCAAATTTTGATTTCTAAAAAAGTTAGTAAAAGACTTTCGCTAGAATTAGCACCTTCTTATTTACACGAAAACTTTGTTAGATTTGATGATCAGGATAATTCTCAGTTTATTATGGGAGTAGGAGGGCGTTATAAATTAACTAATCGTTTTAGTCTTAATTTAGATTATGGGTATCACTTTAATAGAAGTAGTAGTTCGACTTTTAAAAACCCATTATCTATCGGTTTTGATATAGAAACAGGAGGGCACGTATTTCAGGTGCATTTTACAAACGCACAACCTATGTTCGAAAATGGTTTCTTAGGTCAAGGATCTGGAGATTGGGGAGATGGTGATTTTTTCTTTGGGTTTAATTTGAGTAGAGTTTTTGATCTTTAGAATTGCTAAACGATGCGATCTCATCGTTTTTGAGTAAGATTTGTGTTTAACTACCTACTTAGATTTCTGTGATAGAAAAATCTGCAAATAATATTTCTTCATCTCTTAGGTCGGATGAGTGTTTTAGACTTCTATAGATACCCCATTTTGGTCGAATAAAATCAGCTTGTGTTTTCCACATTCTTAAGGTATTGTCATTATACTCGAGTATTTTTGCACCGGTTTTTAAATTCCTAATTTGTATGGAAAATTTGGCCTTACCTTTTTCTTCATAAGTAACTGTTTCGATAACATCTACCCATTTCCCTTTAAAATCACTTAAAGCCACAGATGTTAATGTGTTTTGATCTAAACCAGAAGAATATCTTAACTCTAGTCGATCAACACTTCCTTTTCTGGCAGTAAGTGTGATGAGTGGCATATCTTTATCAAATCCGCCTACAGCCTTTAATTGATGTAGATGTGTGAATTTTTTAGAAGGTCGAAACCCTTTATCCAGTTTAAATTTCCACTTGTATTCTACAGTTTCTCCTAAAACTCCTTTAAGATTATCAGGTGATGATTTATAACTTTTAATTTCGTTGCGTTGTCTGTCAAATTTCTTACAGCGATCATTATCCTCTTTTACATGAATGACAAATTTGAATACATTTTTTTGTAATTCTTTATTAAAAACTTCTGTAATATGTGTATCGTTAAAACTTGAATGGTTATCGCAATTACCTTTCTTTTTTCCTGGGGCTTCGATGGGATTATAACCAGGAGCAAGCTTAGAGGTAATAAGCTCATAAGTGTCTCCCGGACCGTCTGCAATAAGAGATACTTGGGCATACGGAGAAAAGGATGCCAAAAAGGCAAATAGTATCACGACCGATCTCATAACATTTCGTTTTTTGTTTGAACTTTTGATTAATTCATTTTTACAACTTTCTTTATAGAAAAAGTATTAGTTTTCTTATCCACTAGTTTTATAAAATAGAGTCCATTAGCAAGGTTGCTGATGTCTAATTTGTTATCGATTCTTAATCCACTTAATTTGTTAACTAATTTTCCTGATCCATTAATGATTAATACTTCGTAGTTAGTTATGTTCTCTAAAAAATTGAAGTTTATGGATGCGTTTGTAGGATTTGGGAATACATCGAACAGTTCTTTCTCTGATATCGCTGGTATAGAAAGAGTAGGATTCTCAGCTATGGAAAAGTTAGCATATAGTACTTCTTCATCTCTTAAATCGGAAGAAGAATTTAGACTTCTGTATATTCCCCATTTTGGTCTAATGAAATCAGCATTCGTTTTCCACATTCTTAGTTCAGATGAGGAATAGTTCAAGATTTCTGCTCCTGTATTTACATTGGTAATAATGATGTTATAGATCGCATTATTAGTTTCGCCGTAGGTAACTGTTTCTATAACTTCTACCCAATTCCCTTTTAAAAGTGATAGATTTACTGTAGTAAGCGTGGATTGTGAGGTAGTAGGTGCGTATCTTAATTCCAATCGATCCGGACTTCCTTTTCTGGCTGTTAAAGTAATCAATGGCTGGCTTTCTTCTGCAGAATCTGCTCCTACAGATTTTAATTGATGAAGATGGGTAAAACTTCCCGAAGGTTGAAAATTAGTATCCATCTTAAACTTCCATTTATATTGTACAGTTTCTCCTATAACACCTTTAAGATTATCTGGAGAAGGAGCGTATGTCTTTATTTCATTACGTTGTCGATCAGTGGTAGCGCATTTATCGCGATCAATATCTTCATCTACATGGATAATAAACCTAAAAACATTAATACCTAAATCGGCATCAAATATTTCGTCTATATGACGATTTCCGTCTGTACCGGAATATGTAGAATGATTATTGCAAGTGCTACCGGTAACTCCTGGAGCTTCTATAACATTTCCACTAGTCGGAGCCAAAACACTATTAATGAGTTCATAGGTATTACCAGGACCATTAGCATCTAACGTTACCTGAGCTTTACTACTAAAACTTATAAATAAAACAAAAATTATCGTAAATCGTTTCATGGTCTTTTATGTTTTAAATTATTGTTTTAATAGTGATATCCCTGCAAAAATATGCAAGGATATCATCTAAACTCAAATTAAAATCAAACTGTTTAAAAATATTTTTATTTTTTAACCATTATTGCTTTGGTAATTTTAGCCCCATCACCATATATATTCATATAATATAATCCAGTAGAGAAAGCCGTTAAATCAATAATATCTAAGTTGCTGTTTTTCTGTATTAATACTTTACCAGTTACATCTACAACTTCAAGAGATGAAATTATATCATTTTTAGAATTTATGTTGATTACATTATTGGTTGGATTAGGATAAAAAGAAAAATCCTCCGTTAATTCTTGTTCTGTTATAGAAAGAACATTAGCGGATATATTAGATTCTCCATAAGTATCTAATGGTACGGTGGTGCCTGTTAATGAGACAGGGATGTTTCTTGCTTCATTTGTACTAAGTTGCCATTCTGGGAAAGAATTAGAATTAAGACGACCGGCCATCCAATCTGTGCCCCCAACGTAACCAGTTGTTCCATCAAATCTCGCTATATACATAGGGTATTGTTCAAGAGTTACAACAGTTGATAATGAGCTATTATAATTTAATAAAGGATCACTATCAGTAAGAACTTCAACAAAAATAATTTGACCATAAGCAAATTCCCCAACTTCAGGTGAAGTGATATCATCATCATCAAGAATACTAACAGAGTCGTAAATTGTCCAAGATAAGTGGTCAGCAGCAGGTGCGGTTGTCGCATCATCAATTATTCCGTTTTCATCCGTATCGATAATTAAATCTTTAGGTGATCCAGTAGTAGATTTGATTAGCATATATGTACTACTTTGGTCATTTATACTTCCATCATAACCAATTGAATTAGTAACCGCAGAAACACTAGTAAAATTATTAAGTGTATCGAGACTACCATCTTCTGGATCCAATTCATCGGTCCATACAGGAGTTCCTTCCAATTCTACTGTAATAACATTTGCACCTGAGGCAGCTAAAGCAGCTGTATAAGGGTTGGTAATCTTAGTACCTTCAATATTAGTTCCACTTTGATCTACAGAACCTGTTTCAAAAGTCATATTTGCCACAATAGAAAGAATCCCATTGCTTCCAAACGTTAATCCGCTTAAATCTATAGCGTCTCGCACTTTTCCAATATTGCTACCTACATCACTGTCATCACCATCACCATCTACGACAATAAAATATACACCAGCATCAATGGTAGCATTTGGAGTTCCTCTAAATTCAAAATACTCAAAGACGTCATCAGCATCATATTTATAGTCCGCTATGCTAGCGTTATCCGTATGATTTACTAATGTTGAAGAAGAATTGGGAGGGCTAGGAATTATCTCATTAATGAAGTAAGTACTGTTGTCATAGGTTTGAGCTGATATCAAGCCAAAACTACCCAAAGCAGTTAATAATAGTAATAAATTTTTCATAATTATCTTATTTTAGTGATTGAGTGAAATTTATATTTGGTCAACCAAATTGGTTAACCAAATATAAAGATTTATTTTTATTTAACATAATTTTCAATGAAAATCATGTGATTTGGTTGATTTATTAATAATTTGATATCGTGAATAAGCGCTTATATAAGTTAATGCAAAAAGGTGTTTTAGTGATTGTCATATTTTAAATCTTTAACAATCTTAAGGGAGCTTTCGGTTAGTTCGGTAATTTTGTTATAATCAAAATCTCCATTTTTATCTTTAGCTATTAATTTTGATCCCATACCGACACAATGTACACCGGCATTAAACCAGTCGATAAGATTCTTTTTTTCTGGTGTAACACCACCACTCGGCATAATGCTGGTCCAAGGACATGGCGCTTTTATACCTTTTACAAAATCAGGTCCTCCAACTTGAGCTGCAGGAAATATTTTTACTATTTCTGCACCTAATTCTTCGGCGTAGTTGATCTCTGTAAGTGTTGCACAACCAGGTAACCAGGCAATTTTTCTACGATTACATACTTTTGCTATCTCTGGATTTAGAATAGGAGAAACGATAAAATTAGCTCCTTTTTGGATAAATAATGAAGCTGTACCGACATCAACAATAGATCCTATTCCCAGAATCATACCAGGAAGTTCTTTGTCGATCCACTTAGATAATTCGGTGAAAATGTCCTGAGCATGATCGCCTCTATTGGTAAACTCAAAGACTCTGGCGCCACCATCATAACAAGCTTGAATAACTTTTTTTGCTATCTCTATATCCTGATGATAGAATAGGGGAACAATTCCTGTGTTTTCCATTACTTGTGCAACTTCTATTCTTGTATACTGTGCCATATTATCTTTTTATTCGTCCTGATATGTTACCTTCAATGATACTTAATACTTCTGCTTCTGTTACTAGATTAGCGTCTCCTTCTATAGTATGTTTTAAAGCGCAAGATGCATTTGCAAATTGTAATGCTTTTATATCGTCATAATGCAATAAACCTTGAATTAATCCTGCAGCATACGCATCACCAGTACCAATTCTATCAACAACGTGTGTTATTTCTAGCTCGTTGGTCTCATAAAACTCCATACCATTCCACATTCTAGCTTTTATCTTATGCCAGCTTGCGTTAAGAGAAATTCTTGTTTTGTCAAAAACACCTTTGATATTAGAATATTTTTCTATTAAAAGCTTACTTGCTTTTATAAAATCATCATTATCGAAAGAGAAATTGGTTGCTAACAGCTCATTAATTTCATTAGGTCCTCCTATAAAAACATTAGACAATGCTACCAATTCATTAAGAATTTCTTTTGCCTCATAACCATAATTCCATAAACCACTTCTGTACGCTGGATCTGCGGATATTGTAATTCCTTTTTTATTAGCAATTTCTAATCCTTGTTTTAATGCTTTAAAGGCATTTAAGGATAGAGCAGGGGTAATACCTGTCCAGTGGAACCAATCACAATTTTCTAAGGCTTTTTCCCAATTAATTTCATTAGGATTTATATTACAAAAAGCTGAGTTAGCTCTGTTATAAGCTATAGTACTTGATCGCATGACTGCACCAACCTCCAGGAAATATAATCCCAGAGGATGACGCGAGTCAATAATCAAACCAGTATCTACTCCCAGTTTCTGCAAGTAGCTCTTTGCTGCATCACCAACAAAATCGTTGGATACTGCTGTAATATGTTGTGTATTGTTTCCGAATTGAGCGAGCGATATTGCTACATTCGCTTCGGTTCCACCAAAGTAGTATTCTAATTGGTTAGATTGTTTTAATTTTTTGTTCCCTAAAGGAGCTATACGCATTAAAACTTCTCCAAAGGTTACTACTTTTTTCATTTTATGTTTTTCTTTATATTTAAATACCTAATGCTTGTCCACCACCAATCTGAATAGTTTCGGCAGTTATAAAAGCAGCGTCATCACTTGCTAAGAAAGAAACAACAGAAGCTACATCTTCTGGCTGACCTAATCTTCCTAACATAATGTTGTTTTTCCAAGATGCAAAAACTTCAGGTTTTGTTGATTTAATTTGCGCGTGGAAAGGAGTATCAATAGTACCAGGAGATACTGCATTCACTCTGATGCTATATTCTGCAAGGTCTTTTGCTAATGCTCTGGTAATCGCATTAACAGCCGCCTTTGATGTTCCATAAATTCCCGCTCCAGGGCCTCCTGCTGTCCATCCTGCATTAGAAGTATAGTTAATGATAGAAGCATTTTCTCCTTTTTTAAGATAGGGAATAGCAGCTCTAGAAGCAAAAAATGTTGAGTCAAGGTTTAATGCCATTACAGATCTGTAAAATTCTGTTGTCATTCCTTCAAACCTGGATCTTCCACCTAATCCACCAGCGTTATTTACCAGTAGGTCAATTTTACCATATTTTTCTCCAATTTTTTCTATGTTTGAAGTTACAGCTTCTTCGTTTGTAACATCAAATCCATAATATTCGGCGGTTATTCCTTGTGCTGTAAGCTCTTTTAATCTTTCAGCTCCTTTATCATCCTCTATACCGTTTAAGATTACCGTATATCCATCGTTGCCTAATCTTTTTGCAACTGCGAAACCAATTCCACCGGTAGCTCCGGTTACAATGGCTATTTTTCCTTTTAAACTCATCTTTTTATTTTATTAATTATAAATTATTGATAGTTGATTAAATATTTATTTTTCTAAGGGTTTTTATTATTTCTTAGCCTTTAATGGCTGAATATTTCCGCATAACATCCAAACACTTGCCAGTACTATTAAGGTCAAAACAGCTCCAACTATGAATGCTGGGGTGTAATTTCCTCCAGCAGTTAACGTAGAGACTAATGCGGTAAGACCTACACCAGCAAACTTTGCTGACATTCCAGACAAACCAGAGAGCGTCCCAACTGTCTTTTTACCAAATAAGTCGCTCGGTAATGTCTGTATATTTCCAATAGCTGTTTGAAATCCAAAAAGTATAACAGCCATAATTATTACCGCATTGACAGGGCTTCCGGGATCGGATAGCAAATAGAAACAAGGAAGCATAATTAAACAGCCTAGGGTAATAACAAACTTTCTGGTTTTATTAATATTCCAACCTGATTTAATACGATTTTGTGCTAAAAGTCCTCCAAACCATGCACCAACCATTGCTCCAACATAGGGCACCCAACCATATATTCCGACGGCTTTAACATCCATACCATATACTTCTGATAGATAAATAGGAATCCAGAATACAAAAAGCCACCATATCGGATCGATTGCTGCTGAGGCAAAGATTACGCCCCAACTCTCTTTATGAGATAGCATTTTACCAGTTTCTGGATTGTACTCATCAAGTTCATTTTCATTTTCATTTTGATCTACATTTCCCGATTTCGATTTGTCAAGAATATAATTTCTCTCTTTTTCAGTAAGCCATGGGTGCTTTCCTGGTGGTGCTTTCATAATTAGCATCCATGGAATCAACCATAGTAATCCCATAACTCCGATAATTATAAATATCATTTGCCAACTAAAATGAATGGTCATAAAAGCGATGGCAGGAATTGATATGATACCTCCAATGGCAGCACCTGAGTTGAAAATTCCTTGGGCAAAAGCACGTTCCTTAGCTGGGAACCACTCTGCATTTGCTTTTGCAGCACCAGGCCAATTTCCTGCTTCAGCAACTCCTAAAATAGATCTGAAGATCGAAAAACTCAGAAAGCCCTTTGCTAATGCGTGCAATGCAGTTGCTAAAGACCAAAAACCTATTGAAATAGCGAAACCTAACCGTGTACCTATTTTGTCAAAAATCTTTCCAAAAATAGCTTGACCAAAAGCGTAGGAAAATAAGAAAATAGATGAGATCCAGCCGTATATATCTTTTCGTTCGTCTGTAGACTTATCTGGATATAATTCTTCGGCAATATCTGGCCATAATACACTAAGCGATTGTCTGTCGATGTAATTAATCACGGTAGCTAAGGCAATTAATCCTATAACCCACCAACGTAATCCTTTTAATTTGGTCATCTAATTACTTTTTTTGATGTGAAATTTCTAAAAAATCTTCTCTGATTGGACTAAATACATCAATAAGAACTCCAGCTTCAAGACAGACAGCTCCGTGAGGAACATTTGGTGGAATAAAAAATCCATCACCGGCATTTAATACTTTTTTTTCTTCTCCAATAGTAACCTCAAAGCTTCCTGATTCTACATAGGTTGTTTGAGAATGGAAATGGTCATGGATATATCCTATAGCTCCTTTTTCGAAGTCTACTTTTACCATCATTATGTTCACATCATAACCGATCATCTGACGCTTAATACCTTCGGCGGCTTGTTCCCAGGGTTTATCTTTTGTAACAAAAAATACGTCGCTTTTTATTTTTGAATAGCTCATTGTTTAGTTGGTTTTTAGATTATAATTTCCTGTCCATTGATATTCTTGGTCATCAACGGTTATTTGATGTTGTTTGTGTGGGTCGTGTTCTTGATTTACAATTGCTAAAGTGTACTTTTCATCATTTTTGAATATAACTTTAACGATCGTATAATTATCATCAGAATAGACTAACTGAATAGTACTAACATCAGAATGCGGATTTTGAACCGATTCCAGTTTCGGATCAAAATTTCCGTGAGGTTCTATAACATTTATGAACACGTGATCTTTTTTATTACTTTCTCTTAGCATATAAGAAGCATCATTTCTTAGGTTGAAATCAGGATCATTAGCTCCTAATCTGGAAAAAACCATCTTACTTTCTGGACTTATAAGACTGGAAATAGAGTAGAAGCGATTTTGGTTTAACCAAGTTAACGTGGCAAAATTTTGATCACTTTTACCTTCAGCTAGTTTCCATAAATGTTGGTATCCATTTTTAGCACCTAATTCGGACAATGTATTTTCTTTTATATACTCAAAATTAGTTTCCATTATATGTCCTTGGTACATAAAGTTAAGGTCATATTGATGTGCTTCTTTAGATTTAATAGCATAGACATCAATGATGAAAGGAGGTCTTTCTGTAGCTTGATTTTTAATCATGGTTATTGTCCTTTGCATTTTAACTCCTTCATACCCATTCTCTTCTTTTGCACTAACAATTTGAAGATTTGAATCTTTTAGATTCGAAAATAGTAGTTTTGGACTTACTTTACTTGATGCTTTTACATTAGCTCCGAATTGAGAAGTTTCATCTACTGTGACTGTATTATGAGCTATAGTTTGCTTTGCCCATGTTTTGTTCTCAGGTAAGTAGCGTCCACCTTTTTTAGACTCTACATTAAGAAATCTTGCAGCGCCATAATCTTGTAGTATTTCTTTTTTACCATCATATAAGAATAAAGAAAGTCTATCAAAATGGCCATGTCCCATTCCCTGAGATGCAAATTTAAAAACAGAAGTAATTTTCTCATCTTTTTTTCCATTCGGCATTCTTAATAATGCTAATCCACCATCTTCTCCATCTTTTCCATCTGTAATTAGTAATGGCTTTTTTTCATAGGCTTTTGGCTTAAAGCTTTTTAATGCTTTAGCAACTTCTAATCCTGCACCTGAGATACTAACTTTTTCATGTGCTAAGGTAATAGGCAATAGCGAGCTATCTTTATAATAGGCGTATGCAATATTGCTGGCAAATATCAATTCACTGGTTAAATAGTTCTTTTCTTTTAATGCATCATTAAAAGGAAAAAATGCTCCATTTTCATCAGTTAGTTGCAATACTGTGGTTACCGCTTTACCTAATAATTGATCTCGGTATTCAAAGATTTTTAGATCAGGTTGGTTGATCTGAATGGCTTGAGCGAAAAGCATAAAAGGCATCATAGCATATCGCTGATAATATGGACCTTCAGAATAATATCCTTCTGGTGAAAAAAGCATATCTATTTGTTTAAGAAAGCCAGTTTCTTTATCCTTATTACTTCCGTACAGAGCACGGTCTACCATATCCTGATCTTTGAGAACATATCCAGTCATACCAACGCCCGCTACTGCCCAGGTTCCATGATTATGTATTTTATTAAAGGTTTTTTTAGAATCCACACTAATAAATTCTGCTATTTTCTTAAAAACATTATTTTCAATTATTGTTTTGTTTTCTTTAGAAATAGCATCGCTTACCAGATTATAAGCTTGTATGGAATTAACCAGCCAAACACTTTCATTTAGTCCTTGCCAGAAAAGTTTTCCGGCTGGATGATTTTCTTTGCTTTTAGGATGTAAAGGTAGTTTAGGGTACATTTCGGCATATCCTAATAACATATCCGTTACAAATTCGGAATATTTAGTATCTCCGGTAATTATGTATGCAATTCCTGCGGAATACATTTCTCCATAATTACGTTTGTGTTTTTCGTGTGTATATCCACCACCTGGATCTTTAGGCATAGGTATTTCTACACCATTAAGAATTGCTTTATCTGCTTTTTTCTGATGTTGATCAAAAGAGGTTTTTAAAACTTTGTTTTTAGCTAATAACCCTTTGATCTCTTCTGCTTCAGAAGTAGATAACGAAAGCACGGGCTTTTGATTTTTGAGCTCCGTTTTGTTTTCTGTTTTACCTTCTTGATTACAGCTAAAACTTAGAACACCTATGATTAGGGTTAGGCAAAGAATGCCTAACCTTAACCGTTTAGTATGTGAAGGTGATTGGATCATTTTTCTATTTTTTAGAAACTATTCTTCTTTTCTAGATATTGATTTTGTTATCTTAACCTTGATCTTTCCAGTTAGTTTGATCTGTAATTGAAGCTGCTGAGTAATCTACAGCTCCAAATTCTGTTAGTACGCGGTCTGTTACGATTATCCAGTCGTAATCAGCTGATCTAGGAATATTATCTGATGAACTACCAGCGGTAAGGCGTAAGTGGAATCTAGAAAAATCAGCTGCACTATCCATAAATCCATTAAGTCTTACAGCAACTAATACCCATTCTCCTCCTGTATCTAAAAGAGGACCGTTAGATTCTCTACGTTGAGCACTCGAAGTTCCTAAGTAAATTTTAGTTCTACAATTTGCGCCATTGATTCTTAACCAAAAATGTAATACAGGATTTCCTCCAAACCTACCAGCCGGATCTAATAAAGCTGCTGATTCTTCTCCCATTTCTTCGGTACCAAAATCATCACTAAAATCATAACAATATATAGATGCTAATGTACTAGTTGTAGCTTTGGGATAATCTAAGTGTAAATATCTACTTCCAAAAGACTCTGTCATTCCGGTAAATCTTGGTTGCTCTGCTTCTTCTTCTCCTAATGACAATACAACTTCGGTAGGATCCCCATTTTTATTATCTCTTACAGTTTCAAGAGCTTTGGTATCAAAATCGTAATATTCGTAATATGGCCCATTAATATATGGTATGTTAAATACAGTTTGGCGCATTTCAGTATCAGTTATAATAACTTCTGAGATACCTGTTGTTACTCCGGATGGAACCATAAAAGTCAATTCAGTTGGTGTTGTAGTAATTGTTGCTTCGATACCATCAATTGTTACAGATGTTGTAAAATTAATATTATCTCCAGTAATTGTTACCATATTATCTCTAGTCATTATTCTAGGTATGTTGTCTGGTTCTGGTGTTGGAATATTCACTAGAAAAGAAGGACTCAATTCTTGTGCAATTTCCCCACTATTACTATTGTAAGTTAAATTTACTGCAACAGGGGCTAAAGTTCCTGGATTTGGAACTGTGACTACTATTACACCATTTTCTTGAAAAGATATCACACCAGCAACTCCTCCAAACGTAACGCTCGATACTACACCAAGATTGGCGCCTTCTATAATTAATAGGTCGTTTGCTGTAGCTTCACTTGGTATTGCGCTTGTTACAGAGGGTACAGGATATGATACAGTTAAACTTTCTGTAGAGGTAGCCGTAAATTCTAAGTTTTCTGCACCTTGTCTACTTAAATCATTAATAAGTACAATTGGTCCTGAGACAACTGCAGGGTCAATTCTAAGTAAAATTTGAGTGTCACTAATCTTACTTTTAATTTCTGTAGGTATACCACCAATAGTTGCTCTATCCACGAATTGTAGAAACTCTCCTTCTACAAGTACTTCTTCAAGTATTTCTGCGCTTGATGGAGAAAAACTAGAGATTATCGGAGTAGCGGATTCAATTTCTTCTACAGTTTGATCCACTTCTATATCCGCATCACAAGATGAGGATATTACAAATATCAACATTAAACAGAAAACCAATAGCCCTGCTAAGATTCTCTTGAAAGATGCTTCGTAATTTTTCATAATTCTATGGTGTTAATTTTATTTTTTTGCTTCCCACTTCAATCCGATACGTTGCGTTTTAAGTAACGGCGATTTCTCACTTGGAATGAAATTGTTTTTATCTTCCCATTTTGGGTTTTTATACATTACATCTGTAGCAGATGCTCCTTTTGTTATTTTTACAGTACCGCAGTCAAAAATGACACAGTTACTAATACTATTTTTGTTTCCTTTTAGATTGACAGGATTCACAACTTTGTAGCTTTTTTCGAATACTGAGTTTTTGATGTCAACTGATACAATACCTTTATTTCTTATTACCGTACCTTTTTCTGTATTACCTATATTACTGAATACCGAATTGTCAATTATAAGTTTTCCTCCTAAAGTTGACTCATCAGTTCCACCTCGATAATAGTTCACAGCCCATTGATCGATATCCTTAAAAATTGTATTATCGATATGTACTACTTGAGCACTGTATTTTCCGTTATCATCTTTTTCTTCAGATAGATTAATACCTCTATAAGCATTTTCAATTCTGGAATTGACAATACTAACGGTATCAGCAAAGGTTCCTTTATAGGCTTTGTATATGCTGCCACCTTTTTTGTTTTTAAAGCCATGAATATGACAATTATCAATAAATACAGAATAAGCCTCAGATATACCTTTGTCAGGAGAGACAACCGCATATTTTATTGGAGTACTTAAGTCTCCTGATATTTCAAGGTTATTTAATCGTAAGGTATTACCTCTTTCAACTCTAAAGAAATAAGTCGGATTTTTTTCTAATCCTTCTTTTACTTTTAATAAAGGTTTTTTGTCTTTAGACTTTCCCTGAATAGTAACACTAGTCGAAACTTTTATTCCTTTTTCTAAAATATATTCTCCCGATTTTAAATTAAGGATACTACCAAAAGAAGCTTTTTTTAGTGCTTTTCGCAAAGTCCCTACACCTGGTTCTACTTCAATAATTTCGGGTTCTACTATTGTTTTCTGAGGTGCTACTTTAGAATCCCATGAAGTACCGCTTTTTAAAACAAGTGCCTTCGGAAGCTTATTATTTCCAAGATTATATGCTCCGGCAACAAAAGTGTCTCTCTTTGTTCCAGTGATGTCAAGTTTGGTCGGCTTACCTTCAGGTTTGGAATTTTTGATTAATTCCTCATTGATAGTTTTTGGAATGTAGAGAATATCATCTAAAGTATCCCAGTTCACTTTAACCTTTGCAAAACCTGATTGATTAAAACTTTTTTCAGAATCAAGAATATTCCCATAGAATTTAAAGCCATCTAATTTATCATGTACTGCTGCAATATCACCGTTTTTATCATTGAAAATTAGATTGTTAGCGAAAACTGTATTTATGGGTGCTAATGATCTTTCCTCATCTTTTCCTGCACAAAACTGAATTGGAGAACAATTAATAATAGTGTTATTCTGAATAGAAACATCTTTTACCTGATGGTACCTGTTGGCAGGACTATTAGGTACACCATTCATAACTACGATTGGACCTCTAAAGCCGTCACCAGTAAGATTCATCATCAAATTATTTCTCACAACATGACCTGCATTAATAATTCTAACACCTCCTGTATTGGGTTTTTGATTTCCAATAAAAACGTTGCTTTCTATTAAGCATTTATTCCCATGTCTTAAAGTCAATACACCTTCACTTTCTAAAAAAAGATTGTTACGATATACGTTATCACAAGATTTGTTAGAAATAATTTCTACTTCTCCATTACATTTTTCAAAAACATTATCTTCTACAATAGTTCTGGATGATAATAAGGAATTTTTACTCGTTCCAATTCTTATTGTTTCACCGCCATTAAACCCTAAAGGAGGTCTTTCTCCAAAATAATTATGATCAATTCTATGATTGTTATTGATGTGCTCTTCACCTTTTAGCCAAACGACTAGAGTAGTACCTGAGTTAGTCTTGCCGGCAAAATAGTTGTGATCTACTCTATTGTTCTTACCCCAAACACTTATCCATTTATAATCAGTTGCTTTGGAGTTTGGATTATAATAGGTAATAGCACAATCAGTTAATCTAGAATGAGTTGCGAATTCTTTAGAGTTTATTCTAAAGGAGATTACAGATTTACCTGAAGTATAGCCATTCTTAAACCATAAACCTTTAACTACGATATGAGTCCCAGCTATTTTTAAGCTAGAGTCTCCGGTAATGAATACTTTACCGGATTCTTCTGCTTCAATTATAATTGGCTTTCCTGAGTTCCCTTGACCTTTTACTACTAATTTTACATCCTTCCATTCTCCATTTTTTAGTATAATGCGATCGCCTGCTTTTACAGATTGTATAGCTGTATTGAATTCATCAATAGTAGCTACTTTAATCTCATTAGCAAAACCTATGCATCCAATAAAAAATAGTTGGATTGACACTATAATAGTAATGATATGTTGTTTGGTTTTAAACATTAATAACCTATGTTTTGAGCTAAGTTAGGGTTTAGATCGATTTCTCTTTGTGGTATCGGTAATAGTAACTGAAAATCAGAAATGGGACTTGCGTCAAGATCTGGATTATCAGGGTTGTTATATGCAAACTCGTTAACAAAGTGCTCATTTATTACTGTTAATGCTCTATTAGTTCTTAAAAGATCAAAGAATCTGTGATTTTCGAAAGCAAATTCCAAACGGCGTTCATTTTCTAAAGCAAGTCTAAAAGCAAAACTTGAACTTACGTCGGATTCAACTATAGCTGTTAGACCAGCTCGCACTCTTACTTTATTTAGTTCGATTAAAGCTTCTGGAATTCCTCGGGCATCTACATAAGCTTCAGAAAGCATTAATAGCACATCAGCAAATCGTGTAATAGGCCAATCTACATCTCCATCATCTAGTGCATTAAAATCTGAGTTATATTTTGTTACATGTTTATTAAAGATTTCAGTTCCATTGGTGGCTATGTAACTATCAGCCATAGATGAAAGTTTTCTTTGATCACCAGTTTCATAAAGATCAGATATATCTTCAGTTGGAACATTAAGTCCATCACCATTACCAAAAACTACATTACCATCACTTTGTAAAGGAGCAAAAAAGTTAGGGAAAGGAGATCCTAAACCAATAAGCCCTTGTTCATAGCGGACTGAAAAAATAACTTCATTGTTTAGTTCATTACCAGGTTCGAAAAGATCATCATAATTTGTTATAAGATCATTTATTCCTCTGTCTCTAACATATTCTAGCTGAGTGATTGCTGCTTCTAAATCTCTTGTAGGACTTGATAAATGAACTTTTCCTAATATGGTTCTAGCTGCAATTCCTGTTGCTCTCCCGAATTCTGAATCATCATATTCTTCAGGTAAAAGTGTTATTGCATCTTCTAAGTCTTGAATAATAAAAGGATATACTTCCGATTGAGGTCTACGAGATAATTGAAAGCCTTCTTCACCTATTAATACCCTATCAACAATTACAATACTTCCATATAATCGTGTTAAGTTAAAATGCATTAATGCTCTTAGGAATTTGGCCTCGCCTTCGTATTGATTTCTTAAGTCTTGATCCTCTGCAACATCTAGATTCGCAAGAATTCTATTTGCCAAAGCAATAGTTTTATAACAATTAGCGTAATATGCTTGATTTATGGAGTTATTAGTATCTACCGTTAAGCGATCTAATGTAAAACGAGGTGCATCTGATTCTGGAGATCTATCAGGGTTGGTAAATGTATTATCAGAACGAAGTTCTGTGATATTCCATTCTACAGACATTACATCATATAGTCCAGAATATGAAGCTATTACTCCTCTGTTTAATTCTTCTTGGTTTTGATAGAAGTTGTCATCCGATCTAAAGGAAATTACATCTTCTTCAAGATCACAGGACACCATTAGTAACGTCAAGGACAATGCATAAATATTAAAATTTATGAATCTGTTTGGAAGTTTAAAAATATGTTTCATTATGTATATTTTTTAATCAATATTTCAATATTATATTAATAGCCTTAGCCAATAATATGTATGAATTTGACAATAATTAATTACCATTTAGAATTTTATATCTAATCCAAGAGCAAGCTGACGTTGTACTGGCGTAACTCCTCTTTGATAGCCTCTGATTAAAACATTATTATCAACAGTAGTATTACCTTCTGGGTTGTTACCTAGATAATCATCTGCAGCTCTATACCATAAGTTTTGTCCCGAGAGGTAAACCCTCATTTTCTCTAAACCTATCCTATTTGCAGCAGTAGTAGGGATAGAGTATCCGAGTACCACTTCTCTTAAGGATATATAAGATGCATCTTGTACTGCATAATCTGTTTCTAACCATGGAACACCTATTCTAATTCCGGGTCTACTTGCAGGGATATTCTCGTTAAACCATTGATCTTCGGCATATGTTGTTCCGTAGCGGGCAACTTCATTATAGAAGGCTTCACCCCAAACTACTTCACCTCCTTGAGATCCTTGAAAAGAAAAGTTAAGATCTATATTTCCGTAGGTAAACGTATTAGTGAATCCCCAAATAAAATCAGGAAATGGATCACCAATGACAGTTCTGTCATCTTCGTTAATGATTCCATCACCATTAACATCTACTCTTTTGAGTCCTCCTACAGCATCTGTAATACCACTAGGGTTATTTGCTAAATCTTCTGCAGTTTGAAAAATACCATCTGTACGATATCCGTAGAACTGAATATACGGTTCTCCTACACGAGTAATATACTGATCCGTTCGTTCTCCATTATTAATTGATCTCTCAGAACCACCAAAGGAAATAAGCTTATTTTCATTAAAAGAGATATTAGCATTTCCTTGCCATTTCAGTTTACCTCTTCCAAGATTTGTAGATAAGTCAAATTCCCAACCAGAATTCTGAACTTTTCCAATATTGTTCCACTGTTCGTCAAAACCAGTTGAATTAGAAATTTGTTGTCTTAATAAAAGTTTTTCTGATAATTTATAGTAGTAATCTACTGTAAGGTTTACAGCACCATTGAAAAACCCCAGATCAATACCATTGTTAAATTCTGTATTCGTTTCCCAGGTTATATCTGGATTTCCTTGTAAAAAGTCAACTTCACCTTGTCCTGTGGTAACGTTACCAGTGTTTCCTAAACTATAGTTACTGAAATCTACTATGGTTGGTGCTAAGAAGTCAAATAGAGCAGGAGCAGACCCACTAATACCCCAACTAGATCTTAACTTCAGGTTATTTACTGTGTTACCAATACTGTTTTTCCAAAAGTTTTCATTAGCTACATTCCAACCGATTGAAACAGATGGGAAAACTCCGTATTTATTGTTTTTTCCGAACTTATTAAAGCCATCCGCCCTTCCTGCTAGCGAAATTAAATAACGATCTCTATAGGCATAATTAATTCTTGCTAAATAAGACGATAATATGGTCTCATCTTTTAGGGTAAATGTGTTATCTAGATCTATAATAGTTCCTCCGTTAAGAGTTGTGATGGTTTCATCATCAAAGTTGGTTATTCTAAGGTTGCTAAGACGCTCTGATGTATTCTCGTAGGTAATACCGAATAACAATCCAAGATCATGTCCATTAAAATCTCTATTATAAGTTAATGTATTCTCATTAATATATTTAACAGTAAGTTGATCTGCTAAAATTCCTTCAGTTTCTCCATCTCGATCACCATCGGATCCGAAAAATTCTTCTCCAGTACGATATCTTACGTAACCACCTAATGAAGATCTTAATGTAAGTCCTTTAGCAATTTTCCATTTAACAGAACCATTAGCTAATAATCTATATTCAAAACGATTACG
The DNA here is from genome assembly GCF_947495315.1 of uncultured Aquimarina sp. GTDB lineage: Bacteria > Bacteroidota > Bacteroidia > Flavobacteriales > Flavobacteriaceae > Aquimarina. Next base: position 525,693 of record NZ_CANLYD010000001.1, read on the forward strand.
TCTACTAGACTCTTGTCTAGAGATAGGATTAAAGTTCGATGAAGACCATAGATTTTCTATATTCCCAGTGTTTTCCGTTTGACCGGTTACAGGGTCTATATAGTCAAAATTAAGATTTCTAAAATGTAATGCGTGCGCATAACTTCCTACAGGTTGTCCCGTTAAATCAGAAGTATATTGATTATGTCTAACAGGAATCCAAGTTTCATATCTTCCAGTATCCGTGAAATTGATAGAAGATCTTCTGGTAAGTGTATAAGAAGGGTTAATTTTTAAATCAAAACTTAAGTTATCTGATAATTTAGATTTAAGTCTTGCAGATAGATTTAATCTTTCTAAATCGTTATCTTTTCTAAGGCCTTCATCATAAATATAATTTGCAGATATCAAGTAGTTAGTTCTAGTTCCTCCTCCATACACATTTAGCTGATAATTATCAATTCTAGCGGGGTTTCTTAATGCTTCATCCTGCCAGTTAGTAGGCCCACCAATATTCTGTGCGATAGTTCTTTTTCCTATTTGCACATTATCATAGTTTATAAAGTTAGGTTCTCTATTTTCTTGCTGAGCATTAAAGTTTTCTACTAATTGATCTCTATTTCTATCTAAGTCAGAGAATTGAATTGCATCTAAGATGTCAATACTTCTTGCAGCTTGTTTGAAACCAGATAATGATTTAAACTCAAACGAAGTTTTTTCAGATTTTCCTTGTTTAGTAGTTACGAGGATAACACCATTAGCACCTCTGGATCCATATATTGCGGTAGAACTCGCATCTTTTAAAACTTCTATGGATTCTATCGTACTAGGATTAATGAACTGAAGACCATCATCAAAAGGAAATCCATCTACTACAACCAATGGTGCTGAACTAAGGCTAATAGAACCAATACCTCTTACTATTATTTCAGGTTCGTCACCCACGTTACCACTGGTGTTTCTGATTTGAACTCCGGCAATTTTACCTTTGATACTATTGGATACGTCGGAGTAAGGTAGTTCATCAAGGTTTTTGTTTTCTAATTTGGATACAGAAGCTGTTAAACTAGATTTTTTCTGAACCCCATAACCAATAACTACGACCTGTTCAAGTACAGAAGCTTCTTCTTCCAGAGCCACATCAATTTTTGTTTGATTGTCAATAGATATAGTTATTGTTTTCTTTCCAGTAAAAGAAAATGAAACTACATCTCCTTTCTTTACTTTAAGCTGGTATAATCCATCAAAATCTGTGGTCGTCCCAGCATTTGACCCCAATATCAGTACATTAACACCTGGTATTGGAATTCCGTCTTCTTGGGAAGTAACAGTTCCTTCTAACGTTATGCCATCTTGAGCAAGCACTGTACAATGATATAGAACAATCATTAGGATTGTTATAATCTTTTTTAAATACATAAGTAATTATTTTTTTGTTTTAGAATGCTTTAGTTTAAATAACTAATAGGTTCATTTTCGATTTAAAAGCAAAACTTGATTTTAATAATTACTTATTTTCAAACAAAGCCTCAAAAAAACAATAAATCGAAGTGCGTTTATGTATTTTTCTTATCTTTGTTATAATCTATCTATAAGCAATTATAGTCTAAATTTTACTTGTTAAACTAAGTAAATTTTCGAAAATCAAGGGATTAGTGTGGTAGCTGTCCCTTTTTTTTGTTTCTTTTTTTGTTACATATTCGATTGGTATTAGAATTATTTCCCTTGGTTTTTTATTAATTACTCTTAATCATAACAAAATTTATATAAATCTTTAAAGTGTTCTTCTAGTTTTGCAACTGCTCTATCCGGATCTTTGTCGATTATAGCGTCAATTATAGATTGATGTTCTTTTATTAATAAATGATTTTCATCTTTATTACACACTTTGTTAGCAACAAAACGAGTAATAATTTCTGGTGTGATTACTAACATTAATGAATTGATGACACTGTTACCACTAGCTTCCGATAGTTTAAGATGGAACATTAGATCTTCCTCTACAGCATTTAAACCGTTTATTGCTTTTTCACTATAGGCTTCGTGTGCAGCTTGTATTTGACGTAGATGCTCATCTGATCTCCTTGTTGCTGCTAATCTTACAGCATTTGTTTCCAGTATTAATCTGGTTTCTACTAAAGATTTAAAATCAGGCTCCTGTAATTGTAAAATATCGGTCATCATTCCATTAAGTGCAGTTACACCTATATTTGATACTCTTGTCCCACTTTGGGGATATTTTTTAACCAATCCATAAAATTCTAACCTTTGTATAGCCTGACGCAATTGATTACGACTTACTCCTAGCTTTTCAGCCAGAATTCTTTCAGCTGGAAGCTTATCACCAGGTTCAAGTTGCTTAGAAACAATTAATTCCCTAATTTTAGAGATAATTATTTCTTCGGAACCCTTTTTTGGATTGGATATAACATCCATTTCCTTTTCTATTTTAATATTCATATACTGGGTTTGATTTTAACTGGTTGACCAATCTGGTTAACCAAAAGTATTGTTTTTTTTTATTTTCACAAAATTTATATGTTAAAAAGATTAAGAAAGTTCAAAAAAGTCATATTTTTTTAATCAAATACGTATTCTAAATCCTTTTCGTATTGTGAAAAGTATACGTAAGACGTATACTTTTAATGATCAATACCATATTTTATTATATTAATGATATTGTTTCTTTTTTTACCTAATCATTCCTTTTTACCGTTAAAAATAACAAAAAATGTTCTTCTATATTGGTTATTTAAATGGAAGGTAATTAGTAAAATGTAATTTTTCATGTCATTTTCTTAGGGTTTTTCTGAAATTTTGGTTTAGTTTTTACGAAAATGATAATTATGTAATATTGTTGGTTTTTAATTTCTATGTAGAGGCTTTTTTTATGTAATTTTGTACTATCTAGTTAACGAAAGGGGCTACGGCCGACGATTTAGAGTTACTATTATGAAAACGGCAAATTTTATTTTTATAGAAGTTAAAGTTCAGTTCTTGAACGGATCAGTTGATACCAATATATCTACACGCCGCTTTCGTCGCCCCTTGGGGGTCTAAAATCATTCTGAAGTAGGTGCGTCCTGCTTCCCCTAGAAAATATTCCTTTTTCGATTTAGTAAGTATTCTTTTAGTTGATACCATGTATATCTGTATATAATCATAGATACTGAACTTTACTAAACTCGAATCTTTCCAGGAATTTTACCATTTTAAATTTTAAGTAGTTACACTTTTTAATAACGGTGAATCAATGACTCATTATTATTAAAAGTAAAAATAACGAATTACATCTGACCTGTATAGGGTAATAGAAAAGAACAGATGAAAGATATAGAAATCATAATCGCTACAAGAGATCATCTTACATATGCTCGGGAAATATGTAATGTTATATCAGACTCTGCAAAAGTTAGAGGGACTGGTATAGCTAAACGTACTCCAGAGTATATAAAAACCAAGATTAGAAATGGAAATGCAATTATAGCTTTATGTCAAGGTAAGTTTGCTGGCTTCTGTTATATAGAAGTTTGGGGACATGAAAAATATGTAGCGCATTCTGGTCTTATTGTACATCCGGATTACAGGAATCAAGGATTAGCAAAGAAAATTAAAGAGTTCACGTTTAATTATTCTTTGCAAAAGTATCCTCTTTCTAAGGTTTTTGGAATTACAACTGGATTAGCTGTAATGAAGATAAATTCAGACTTAGGGTATAAACCGGTTACTTTTTCGGAACTAACTGACGATCCCAAATTTTGGGCGGGCTGTAAAACCTGTACTAATTATGATATTCTGACTACTAAAGATCATAAAATGTGTCTTTGTACTGGAATGTTGTACGATCCAGCTAATGGAGTAAGAAAAAAAGAAAAGTGGTACAACAAAAAAGTACTAAAAAGATTAAAAAAAATAAAACAAACAATGCTTACAAGCAATAAACAATTGTTGTTATGGAAAAAGTAGTAGTAGCATATAGTGGAGGTTTAGATACATCCTACTGCGTAAAATATCTTATTCACGAAAAAAAACTTGAGGTTCATACGATATTGGTAAATACCGGTGGTTTTTCTGATGAAGAATTAGAACATACGGAAAAAAGAGCTTACGAGTTAGGAAGCACTTCTCATGTGAATAAAACAATATTAAATGAGTTTTATGAAAAAGCAATTAAATATTTGATTTTTGGTAATGTTCTAAAGAATAATACATATCCATTGTCAGTGAGTGCGGAAAGGATTTTTCAGGCGATTGAAGTTATTAATTATGCGAAGAAAGTAGGAGCAAAATATATAGCACACGGAAGCACTGGTGCAGGAAATGATCAGATTAGATTTGATGTGATTTTTCAGACGTTGGCTCCCGAAATTGAAATTATTACTCCGATAAGAGATTTAAAATTATCTCGACAAGCAGAAGTTGAGTTTCTCAAAAAACACGGAGTGGATTACAGTTGGGAAAAAGCTCAATATTCTATTAATAAAGGAATTTGGGGAACTAGTGTAGGAGGAAAAGAGACGTTAACATCTCATAATTCTTTGCCAGAAGATGCATATCCAAGCCAACTTCAAAAAGAGAAAGAAGAAACCATCACACTGAATTTTGAAAAAGGAGAATTAGTAGGTTTAGATGGGATCAAGGATACTCCTGTGAAAAATATTCAGAAACTGGAAGAACTAGCAAGTGCCTTTGCTATCGGTAGAGATATTCATGTCGGCGATACCATTATAGGAATAAAAGGAAGAGTGGGATTTGAGGCCGCAGCTCCATTAGTAATTATAAAAGCGCATCATTTATTAGAAAAACATGTATTAACCAAGTGGCAACAATATTGGAAAGAGCAATTAGCAAATTGGTATGGTATGTTATTACACGAAGGTAATTATCTGGATCCCGTGATGAGAAATATCGAGGTATTTCTAGACGACTCTCAGAAGTCAGTGACAGGTGATGTTATAGTAAAGTTGAAACCATATCATTTTAATTTGGTAGGAATCGAATCAGAATTTGATATGATGAAATCAGATTTTGGTCAATATGGCGAAATGAACAATTCATGGACCTCGGATGACGCTAAAGGCTTTATCAAAATCTACGGGAATGCAAACAAAATATATCATAATGTAAATCCAAGCGAATCATGATAAAAGTTGGAATTATAGGAGGATCGGGATATACAGCTGGAGAATTACTAAGATTATTAGTTAACCATCCGCAGGTAGCGTTGGATTTTGTATACAGCACTACGAATGCTGGTGTTTCGATTAGTAAACAACATGTAGATTTAATAGGAGATATAGATCTTTCGTTTACGGATACTATTAATCCTGATGTGGATGTTTTATTTCTATGTCTTGGACATGGTAGATCAAAAACGTTTTTGGAAACACATACTTTTTCTGATGATACCAAGATCATAGACTTGGGTAACGATTTCAGATTAGAAAATGATCAAAATTTCTTGGAAAGAGATTTTGTCTATGGCTTACCTGAATTACAAAAAGAAAAGATTCAATCAGCTCAGAATATTGCGAATCCTGGATGTTTTGCTACTGCAATCCAGTTAGGATTATTGCCGTTGGCTTCAGCAGGAAAGTTAATTGATTCAATTCATGTGAATGCTACAACCGGAAGTACTGGAGCAGGAGTAATGCCAGGCGGCACTACACATTTTAGTTGGAGAGATAACAACTTTTCTAGCTATAAAGTGTTTACGCATCAACATCTTGGTGAGATCAATCAGAGTATTCAGCAATTACAGAATGATTTTGATACTCCTATTTTCTTTATACCTAATAGAGGTAATTTTAGTAAAGGTATTTATGCTACAATGTATACTAAATATGATGGATCAGAAAAGGAGGCAAAAGAGTTGTACAGTTCTTTCTATAAAGATGCAAAATTTACAGTAGTATCTGATTCAGCAATTCACCTTAAACAAGTAGTAAATACAAATAAATGTATTCTCCATATCAGTAAAGAGAACGGAATGTTATTAATCACTTCAGTGATCGATAATTTAATTAAAGGAGCTTCCGGTCAAGCTATTCACAATATGAACTTGATGTTTGGAATAGAAGAAAAAACAGGATTAGAATTAAAAGCAAGCGCATTTTAAGATGAATAAAATAACAATTATAGGAGGAGGTAACTTAGGGAAATCTATAATATCTGGATTGGCTGATAGTGATCTATTTGAAGCAAAAAATATTACTGTAGTAGATAAATCCAAATACAACTTAAAAGAAGTAGAAGAAAATTTGGGAGTATCCACTTCTCAAAATATCATAACATCCATAAAAGATGTGAAATGGGTAATTCTATGCGTACAACCAAGACAATTAGATGCGGTTTTGCAAGAGATTAAAGACGTGGTAACACATGATCAGATATTAATTTCTACGGTTACAGGAACTTCTATCTCAGAAATTAATGAAGTAGTGCCTGATAATAAAGTCGTACGGGTAATGCCTAATACCGGAGCTGCAAAAAAACTGTCTATGACTTGTATAGCAGCTAATGATGATGTAAAAGAGGAGCTGTCAACAGTAGAAAAAATGTTCGATACTATAGGAGAAACTTTAATAATCGAAGAAAGATTGATGCAAGCAGCTACTGTTTTGGGAGCTAGTGGAATAGCTTTCTTTTTGAGATTTCTTAGAGCTATGATACAAGGTGGAATTCAAATGGGGTTTCATCCTCATGAAGCTCAGATTATTGCCGTACAAACAGCTATTGGTGCAGCAACCCTAGTAGCAGAAAATGGAACGCATCCTGAACGTGAAATTGATAAAGTAACCACACCACAAGGATGTACGATTGAAGGATTAAATGAAATGGAACATCAAGGATTAAGTTCCTCTGTCATAAAAGGAGTGATGGCTTCTTATGAAAAAATTAATACGATTAAGTAAGAGTTAAAGAGTTAAGAAAATAGAGCATAGACTTTTTATCTATTTTCTCTTCTCTTTATTCTCTGTTCTAAAAAGAAAAATATGAAATTATTTGATGTATATCCGCTATATGACGTAGAGCCAGTGAACGCTTATGATAGCATTGTGGTCGGTAAAGATGGGATTGAATATTTAGATTTATATGGAGGTCATGCAGTGATATCGGTTGGCCATGGACATCCACATTATGTAAAAAGAGTAAAAGAACAAATAGAAAAAATTGGATTTTATTCTAATGCCGTTCAAAATAGTTTACAATCCGAATTAGCGGATAAATTAGGTAAACTATCTGGGTACAATGAATACCAGTTGTTTTTATGTAATTCTGGAGCAGAAGCAAATGAAAATGCACTAAAACTAGCTTCTTTTTATACCGGTAAATCCAGAGTTGTAGCATTTCATAATGGATTCCACGGCAGAACTTCGGCAGCAGTTGCAGCTACAGATAATGCTAAGATTAATTCGCCCTTGAATATGCAGCAAAATGTCACCTTTTTACCATTAAATAATTTGGATTTAGTTGACACTGAATTAAAAAAAGGTGATGTATGTGCTGTAATCATTGAACCAATTCAGGGAGTTGGAGGATTAGATGAAGGAACGACAGAGTTTTTTAAAGGGTTAGAAAAACTGTGTAAAGAAAGTAATGTAGTATTAATTCTAGATGAAGTACAAGCTGGATTTGGGAGAACAGGAAAATTCTTTGCACACCAATATCACGGGATTACACCAGATATCATTTCTATTGCTAAAGGTATGGGTAATGGTTTCCCAATAGGAGGTATTATGATTGCACCACACATTGAACCTAGTTATGGAATGCTGGGTACAACCTTTGGAGGAAATCACTTGGCTTGTGTAGCAGCTTTATCGGTTTTAGAAATATTGGAAATGGAGAATTTGATTGATAATGCAAAACTAACAGGAGATTATTTTATATCCGAAGCGATTCGACTTCCTGGAGTAAAGAAAGTGAAAGGAAAGGGATTGATGCTAGGATTAGAATTTGATTTTGAAGTAAGTGACCTTCGGAAGAAACTAATTTATGATGAACATATTTTTACTGGAGGTGCTATGAACAAAAAGTTGCTACGAATACTTCCTCCATTGACAATAGGTAAATCTGAAATAGACCAGTTCATTAAGGCATTACAAAAAGTTTTAGTACCAGAAAAGATATAAATATGAGCATTATATTAGATATATCACAAAGAAATTCAGTATTGCAAAAGATGGCAGTACTGGTAGATCAACATAGAGATACCATAATTACCGCAAACTTAAAAGATCTTGAATCTTATTCAGGAGAAGATGTGGCGATGCGTGATCGATTAAAAGTAGATCAAAGTAAAATTGAAACGATGATTGCAGCACTTACGCAGTTAGGCAATCAAGAAGACCCAATAGGAGTGGAGCGTTTTAGATTTACGCATGATAACGGTATGCAGGTATATAATAAGACTGCTCCTTTCGGTACTGTATTAATTATTTATGAATCAAGACCAGATGTAACCATAGAAGCAGCCGGAATCGCATTCAAATCCGGGAATAAGATTTTGTTAAAAGGAGGCAAAGAGTCTTTACATTCTAATCTGGAAATTGTAAAACTTTGGCATCAAGCATTTGAGGAAAATAATATCTCATCGCATTGGGTAGAATATTTGAATTATAATAGAACAGAGACTCAGGTATTTTTAGAAAAACCAACTCAAAATGTTGACCTCATAGTTCCAAGAGGAGGAGAAAAATTAATAGCATTTGTAAAACAACATGCTACTTGCCCGGTAATAGTGAGCGGAAGAGGTAACAATTTTGTTTATGTGCATAATGAAGCAGATAGAGCTTTGGCTTTAGATAATATTATCAATGGCAAAACAGACAAAATTTCTGCTTGTAATGCCGTAGATAAAGTTTTAATAGATAAAAATCTTCCTAATAAAGAAGATTTTGTAAGAAATCTTATCACTACGCTCAAAAATTTTAATGTAGAAATATTAGGTGATGCTTCATTGTCTAAATATGTAGATGTAAATCCTATTTCTGATAATGATATATGGCAAGAAGAATTTTTAGATTATAAGATTGTCATCGGAGAAACAGAAAATGCTCCGGAAGCAATTTCGAGAATAAACAAATATAGTGGAGGACATTCTGCGGCTATTATCACCAGGAATCAAAAGGAGGCAGAGGCTTTTATGTCATCCGTAGATTGTGCAGCGGTATATCATAATGCATCCACAAGATTTACAGATGGTTTTCAGTTAGGATTAGGAGGAGAACTAGCAATAAGTACAGATAAATTGCACCAAAGAGGCCCAATAGGGTTGCAGCATCTGGTTACGAATAAATGGTATATACATGGAGATGGACAGATCAGATAAAAAGAGAATCATACTCAAGATAGGATCTAATGTTTTGACAAAAGGAACAGATCATATCTCCAGAGGTAAGATAGAAGATATTGGCAGGCAAATAGTTGCCTTGCAAGATAGATATGAATTCGTAATTGTCAGTTCAGGAGCTATTGCAGTGGCAAAGCAATTCGTAAACTTGGAGAGTAATGGAAAAGAAATTAATGTAAAACAAGCGTTGGCATCTATAGGACAACCTCATTTGATGAGAATTTTTCAGGAGAGTTTTAGAGATTTAGGTTTACTAACATCCCAATGTTTGTTGTCATATTCTGATTTTGAAAGGGAACAATCCAAAAAGAATATTGTAAACACAATTAACGTATTAGTCGCTAATAACTATATCCCAATTATTAATGAAAATGACACAGTCGCTACCGATGAAATTCAATTTGGTGATAATGATAAGTTAGCCGCTTTAACAGCTAGTTTGTTAGAAGCTGATTTATTAGTGATTGCTACGAATACTAATGGTATTTGTACTAAAGAATCAGTTAAAAATAATACATATCATACAATTGATAAAGTGGACGATATAGCATCATTGACAGACGAAATTGTTTCATCTATTTCGACACACGGAACAGGTGGGATGAAATCTAAAATACAGGCGGCAAGCATTGCGCAAAATGCAGCTATAGAAACCTGGATTGTAAACGGTTTGAATGATGGTTTTATGGTAAAAGCAATTGATAAGAAGATTCCTTTTACCAAAATAAATAGTAAGTGTTCCTTCTCCATTGAGTGAGAAGGTTAGGATGAGGGTTTATTATAAAGTGCCTCACCTTAATCCTCTCCCCAAGGAGAGGAAGTAAGATTAATAAGAATAACAAATATGAATAATTACTTTTCAATACAAGATATCGATTCACTTGATAATTGGGTGAATGAAGCGATTGAGATGAAGAAACAGCCTTTGTCTGATAAAACATTAGGGGCCGATAAGACTATTGGTTTATTGTTTTTTAATCCTAGTCTACGTACTCGGTTAAGCACACAAAAAGCTGCTTTAAACCTTGGGATGAATGTAATTGTAATGAACTTTACCGGAGAAGGTTGGTCTTTAGAATATGGAGATGGAACAGTGATGGATCAGGGTAATTCAGAACATGTAAAAGAAGCAGCCCAAGTAGTTTCTCAGTATTGTGATGTGTTGGCAATCAGAGCTTTCGCAAAATTAGAAAATAGAGAAGAAGATTATCAAGAAAAGGTACTTAAGAACTTTATCCAGTATGCTACGATTCCTGTAATTAATATGGAAAGCGCTACAGGACACCCGCTACAGGCGTTAACAGATGCCATTACAATAGCAGAATATAAACCAATACATAAACCAAAGATTGTACTATCATGGGCACCGCATCCAAAAGCCTTACCACAGGCAGTCGCAAATTCTTTTGTAGAGATGATGCAGCGTATGGACGCAGATTTTGTAATTACCCACCCTGTGGGATTTGAGTTAGCCAGTCAGATTACTAATGAGGTGCCCATAGAGTACAATCAAGAAAAAGCTTTTAAGGATGCAGATTTTGTATATGTGAAGAATTGGAGTTCTTATACCGACTATGGAAAGTCATCTCAAGATCAGAGCTGGAAAATTACAGAAGAGAAAATGAAATTAACTAATGATGCAAAGTTTATGCATTGTTTACCTGTAAGAAGAAATGTTGTTATAGATGATGCAGTTATTGATAGTGATAACTCGATTGTAATCGAACAGGCAAATAATAGAACCTATGCTGCTCAATTGGTGCTAAAGAAGATATTAGAAAAAAACTAAGAGATGAAAAAGAAAAAATTATTGGTAGCTAAGATTGGTGAGGGCAGAACGTTAAGAAAATGTCCAGTGGACATTTTTAGTGAATGAGCCAGTTGGCGGGTTGGCAAAATAAATTTGAAGATGGAAACAAAACAAAAATTATTAGTAGCAAAGATTGGCGGTAATATTATAGAAGATGAAAGCGCCTTAGATTCTTTTCTAAAAGATTTCTCTAAAGTTGAAGGTCCAAAAATCTTGGTTCACGGTGGCGGAAAATCTGCTACTAAACTAGCTTCAAGATTGGGAGTGAAAACCGAAATGATAGACGGAAGAAGAATAACTTCTGCAGAGAATCTGGATATCGTAGTAATGACTTACGCTGGATTGATAAATAAAACGATTGTTTCTGGCTTGCAAAAACATCATTGTAATGCATTGGGATTAACGGGAGCTGATGGTAATGTGATCTTGGCAGATAAAAGACCGGTTCAATTTGTGGATTATGGATATGTAGGAGATGTGACTAGCGTAAATGGTAAAACCATCAAAGGTTTTTTAGAATTAGGGATAACTCCTGTTTTTTGCGCGGTAACACATGATGCTAATGGTCAATTGTTTAATACCAATGCAGATACGATTGCTTCAGAAATTGCTTCCGCAATGGGAACATATTATGATGTTTCACTCTTTTATTGTTTTGAGTTAAAAGGGGTACTGGAAAATATAGCAGATAAAGATTCTGTAATTGAGCATATAAATTTAGAAAAGTATTCAGAATTAAGAGATGCAGAAGTAATCGCAGATGGAATGTTACCGAAATTAAAGAATTGCTTTGATGCGCTACAGAAAGATGTGAGTAAAGTGCATATTGCTAATGCCGATTTTATTAGAGATAATACTATAAAACATACGACTTTGAGTCTGTGAGTACGGTAGTAGTGAGTCAGTGAGTCAAAAAGTTGAGATTGATTAAGAGTATCAATAAGTGAGTTTTAAAAAATAAAAAATGGAAGAGATAGATAATAATAAGTTTAATACCCTAAAGAATAATGGTAGTGATCGGATACTTGATGACTCAGTCTCTCCATTACTGCCAAACTCAATTACTGCCAAACTCAATTACTCAGATACTAAACAACTAACCGAAAGGGCTATTGAGCTTTTGCATACATTGATAGAAACCCAATCTTTTTCTTCAGAAGAGAAGGGAACCGCAAAGTTGATTGAAAACTGGTTCAATCAATACGATATTCCTTTTGAAAGAGAAAACAATAATATTTGGGCGTACAATAAATATTTTGATGAAAAGAAACCCACAATTTTATTAAACTCTCATCACGATACTGTAAAACCTAATGGTAATTATACGAATGATCCTTTTAAAGCATTTGTAGAAGATGGCAAATTGTATGGATTAGGAAGTAACGATGCTGGAGGATGTTTAGTTTCCTTAATTGCAACATTTACCTATTTCTACAATAGAGAAGATCTGAGCTATAATTTTGTAATAGCAGCATCCGCAGAAGAAGAGAGTAGTGGTCCATTAGGATTAAAAAGTATTCTGAAATACTTAAAAAATGTTGAATTTGCGGTTGTTGGAGAACCAACGTTGATGCAATTAGCGATTGCAGAAAAAGGATTGTTGGTACTGGATGTGTCTGTAAAAGGAACAGCTAGTCATGCTGCACATCCTAATGAGGATAACGCTATTTATAATACATTAGAAGTAATTGAATGGTTTAAGAATTATAAATTCGAAAAAAGCTCTGAAACTTTAGGAGATGTTAAAATGACAGTTACTCAAATCAATGCTGGTAACCAGCATAATGTAGTGCCTTCTCATTGTAATTTAGTAATTGATATTAGGGTAAATGATAAGTATAAAAATGAGGAAGTTTTAGAAATAGTAAAACAGGCTATGCCCAAGAATGTTGAGGTAAAACCGAGATCATTACATTTAGGATCCTCATCGATACCAAAGGACCACGCTATTGTGAAATCAGGGGTTGCATTAGGAAGAACAACCTATGGTTCGCCTACACTATCAGATCAATCAGTATTGAGTTGTCCCTCATTAAAATTGGGACCAGGAGACTCTACCAGATCACATTCTGCAGATGAATTTATATATGTAGATGAAATCAAAGAAGGGGTAGCATTATATATTAAAATTTTAGAAGGAATAGTTTAAAATCTAAAATGAAAAACGAAAAGTGGAAAATAAAAAAAGTCTTGAATACACATAATGTAACTTTAAGTAGTAACTACTTAATACTTAATTCTAACTACTTAATACTAAATAATTATGAAACTTTGGGATAAAGGATTACCAACGGACCAAAAGATAGATATGTTTACTGTCGGTAATGACAGACAGCTAGATTTGGTCATTGCAAAATACGATGTACAGGCAACCTTAGCTCACGCTAAAATGCTGCATAAGATAGATGTACTCTCGGATAAAGATATTTCTGAAATAGAAATTGAATTAGATGTATTAGCAAAACAAATAGAAGAAGGAACTTTTATGATTGAAGATCAGTTTGAAGATGTACATTCTAAAATAGAATTTGAGCTCACCAAAAAGATAGGAGATGCCGGAAAGCGAATTCACACCGCTAGATCTAGAAATGATCAAGTTTTGGTGGCAATGCACTTATATCTAAAAGATGAATTGGTAAATATCAAATCTCAGGTTAAAGAATTGTCTGAAAATTTATTAAACTCCGCAGAAAAATATAAAGAAGTTTTATTACCTGGATATACGCACCTTCAGATTGCGATGCCCTCTTCATTTGGATTATGGTTTTCTGCATATGCAGAGAGTTTTGTGGATGATTTACACTTTGTAAATGCTGCACTAAAAGTTGTAGATCAAAATCCATTAGGAAGTGCTGCTGGATACGGAAGTTCATTTCCCATTGATAGAGAATTTACTACGAAAGAACTAGGTTTTGAAACACTAAAATATAATGTGGTAGCTGCACAAATGAGCAGAGGAAAATCAGAAAAGTCTACCGCTTTTGCAATGAGTAGTGTAGCAGGAACACTTTCTAAACTAGCTATGGATGTTTGTCTATATATGAGTCAGAATTTCGATTTTATGAGTATTCCCTCAGAGTTAACTACAGGTTCTAGTATTATGCCACATAAAAAGAACCCTGATGTGTTTGAACTTATAAGAGGAAAATGTAATAAAGTTCAAGCATTGCCTTATGAATTAAGTTTATTGACTAATAATCTACCAAGTGGTTACCATAGAGATTTACAATTGCTTAAAGAAGGAATTGTGCCGGCAATTCAAGATCTAAAAGCATGTTTAGAAATGGCAATCTACGCGTTAAAAAGTATTACGGTAAATGAGACTATTTTAGAAGATTCTAAATATGATTACCTATTTAGTGTAGATACATTAAATGAACTAGTAATGAAAGGGATGTCTTTTAGAGATGCGTATGTGAAAATTGGACTAGATATCGAAAACGGAAATTATAAACCAGAGAAGAACACAAAACATAGTCATATCGGGAGTATCAATAATCTATCTCTTGATAAAATTAGGGAAAAGTTGAATTCAGTTTGAAAAACAATATCATTTTGTCATTCTAGCGCAGGCTAGAATCCATTTTGAATAAAGAATTATAAAGTATATAAGATAAGTTGAAGCAGTTAATTGAGTGTAAGTTGAATGAAGCCGATTTTTAAAAGCGAAGCGAATTAAAAAGAGATAGCTGAATTCAATCCCGAACTTGTCTGACGATAGGCAGGCTAGTTTCGGGATCTTGATAGCTGTAAATAAGAATTTGGAGATAAGTTGAAGCTGTTAATTGAGTGTAAGTTGAGTTAGTTTAATTTTTTTGGCTTCAACCTAGACCCTCATCGGAGTAGTTAACCGGTGAGGGTTGTTTTTTTAGTATTCTGTTTTTCAATTTTCAATTTTCAATTTTTAATTGTAAGCCATTACCCATTATTAATGTTAAATATGTTATATTGAATTAGTAAAATTATTAAGGTGAAGCATATTACAATCTGTTCTATTTGTACTAATAAGAGTAAAGAAGGATATAAACCAGTTTATGCGGTTGGAGAAATAGATTCAAATTTAATGGCTGTATGTACCTGTTCTAAAGGTCATAAAACCCTAACGGTATTAATGGGTGACTTATTTGATGTATTATACACTTCCGCCATGTATGCATTTATTAGAGGATGTTATTCTGAAAGTGTTATGAGTTTTACAGCTTCTTTAGAAAGAACTTATGAATTCTTCTTAAAAGTAATTATGATTAAAGAAGGGATTTCTATGGAAACTATTGATGAATTCTGGAAAGAATTAAAAAATCAATCTGAAAGACAGTATGGTGCTTTTTGCTGTCAATACGTAAAAATAACAGATAGACCTTGGAGAATTGATTCAAATAAGGTTAAATTTAGAAATAGTGTAATTCATAAGGGACATATTGCTACAAGAGAAGAAGTAATTGATTATGCTGATTATACAACTCAATTGCAAATGAAAATTTTAGGAATATTGAAATTTGACTTTTATGAAGAATATGGAAAGTTATATTTTCATGAAAAGAAAAGGACTTTGTCAGCAAGAAAAAAGATTTTCGAAGAGAATGAAAATATTCAATTTAACCAGAGTTCACATCTATCACTTTTCAGATGGAATGATCATGATGTTAAGAATGTTACTTTTGAAGAAGCTTTAAAAATGATGAAACAATTTGATATAGGTTGGTAAGATTTAGCAATAAATAAGGACAGATGAAAATAACTTGTTTTGGAGAAGTACTTTGGGATATATTTCCGCATCACAAAAAAATTGGTGGGGCCCCACTTAATGTTGCTTTACGATTAAAAACAATGGGGATCGATTCTTCTATTATCACTAGAGTTGGAGTGGATGATTTAGGGCATGATATTATCACATATATTGATAAACAAGGGTTGTCTTCAGAAACAATACAAAAGGATTATCAACATCATACAGGAGAGGTGTTAGTGACCTTGGATAACGAAGGAACTGCTTCCTATGAAATTAGTCGGCCGGTTGCTTGGGATTTTATCAATAGTTCGAAGGAGGCTCTTGCAGATGTAAAAGCATCGGATGCAATAATTTTTGGTAGTTTGGCTGCCAGGAATGATATTTCCAGAAAGACTTTATTCGAATTACTTGATGAAGCGAAATTCAAGATTTTGGATGTAAACCTTCGTCCACCACATTACGATTCAGAATTGCTTTCTGAATTAATGAAAAGAGCAAATTTTATTAAGTTAAACGATGAAGAACTTGATGAGATCTGCAATCATTTTAGCATTAAAGAAACTACACTGCATGAGCAGATAAAAGCAATAGCAAATCATACAGATACGGATCAAATTTGTGTTACCAAAGGGGGAAAAGGTGCCACATTATTTTATGAAGGGTCTTTGTGTCATAATAATGGATACAAGATTGAAGTAGTGGATACGGTAGGAGCTGGAGATTCTTTTTTGGCAACTTTAATTTCTAAGTTACTACAGGACAGTGAACCCCAATTAGCCTTAGATTTTGCTTGTGCGATAGGAGCTATGGTGGCAGGAAGTTCAGGAGCAAATCCTACTTTTACCGATGATGAGATTACAAAATTTATTTCTAATCAATAATTAATCTAATTCTCTAACCCAAATATTTCTGTAATGTACTGGATTACTATGATCTTGTAATTTGATCGGTCCTTTACCGTGTGGTTCGTTTTTAGGAGGGCCAATATATTCTGTACTTCCCAGAATTTCTACGTGATCTTGTACAAGTACTCCATTATGAATCACTGTAAAAGATCCTGATTTGGTTTTTTTACCATCAGTATCAAATTCAGGTGCGTGAAAGATAATATCATAAGTTTGCCATTGATCGTTTGGTTTTGTGGCATTCACTAGTGGAATATGTTGTTTGTATATTGAAGTAGCTTGACCGTTAGCGTACGTGCGATTTTGATAACTATCTAGAATTTGTACCTCATATTTATTCTGAAAGAAAACTCCGCTATTTCCTCTACCTTGTCCTTCTCCTTTAACTAGGTCTGGAGCTTTCCATTCTAAATGTAATTGGACACTTCCAAAATTATTTTTGGTCTGTATATCACCAGTTCCTGGTTTTACAGTCATGGTTTTATCAGAGTTGATAGTCCAAGCAGCCGCTGTGGAATCTTTGGTTGAGATCCATTGGTTTAAGCTGGTTCCATTAAAAAGTTGTATGGCATCTGAAGGCACATTCATATCATTAAAAGAAATCGCTTTAGGTTCTGGGTCCCATACTTCCGTTTCTTTAGGATCTGTAATTTCCTTTTCAGGAGTTGGAGCTAACTCCTCTTTTTGAGTGTCGTCAACTGTTGTATTGGTCATTTCCTTTTTTTGTTCATTACAAGAAAAGATAATGTTTAGCGCAAAAAACAGGTATAATAATTTTTTCATCGTGGTGTTTTGTTGGTTATAGTCCTAGTATTTTTTTAAGTTGTTCTTTATCAATTTCTGCTCCGGCAAAATCATCAAAAGCTTTTTGTGTAGCCTCTATGATATGTTTTTGGATAAAAGGCGCACCTTCACTGGCACCTTGTTCTGGTGATTTGATACAACACTCCCATTCCATCACAGCCCATACATCGCAATCATATTGGGTGAGCTTAGAAAAAATCGATTTAAAGTCAATCTGTCCATCTCCTAAAGAACGATAACGCCCCGCACGATCTATCCAATCACTATACCCACCAAAAGCTCCTTTTTTTCCGGTAGGATTAAACTCAGAGTCTTTTACATGAAATGCTTTAATAAATTCGTGATAGTGATCTATATATTCTAGATAATCCAGTTGCTGCAATACAAAATGGCTTGGGTCGTATAAGATATTAACTCGTTTATGATTTCCGGTAGCCTTTAGAAAGCGTTCAAAAGTTACACCATCGTGCAAATCTTCACCGGGATGAATTTCATAACAAACATCTACGCCTTGTTCATCAAAATGATTAAGGATAGGTAACCATCGTTTTGCTAATTCTTCAAACCCCATCTCTACTAATCCAGCAGGCCGCTGTGGCCAAGGATGCATGGTATGCCATAGCAATGCTCCGGAGAATGTACCGTGAGCTCTGATTCCTAATCGATTACTAGCTGTTGCTGCATTTTTAACCTGAGTAATAGCCCATTCAGTGCGTTTTTTAGGATTATTTTTACAATCATCGGGTGCAAAATTATCAAACATTAAATCATATGCGGGATGTACTGCCACTAATTGCCCTTGAAGATGTGAGGATAATTCTGTGATTTCTAAACCATAATCAGTGATTTTACCTTTCAGTTCATCACAATAGGTTTGACTTTCTGTAGCTTTATCTAGATCTATTAATCTGGTTTCCCAAGTTGGGATTTGTATACCTTTATATCCAAGATCTGAAGCCCATTTGCATAACCCATCCAAGGAATTAAAAGGAGCTTTGTCATCCATAAACTGAGCTAGAAATACTGCGGGGCCTTTTATCGTTTTCATGTAATTATAGTTTTTGAGTTTTTGAGTGATTAGAGTTTTTAGAGTGCCTTGAATTCTAATAAAGATAAGAACTCAAATACTCAACTCTCCAGTACTCACCACTTTTTATATTTTAGTCCAACTCGCATTATTTTTGCTACTCTCTACTGCTGCATATATAAATTTCATTCCACGAACACCATCAGTTACTGTTGGGAAATCAGGGTTAATAGAAATAGGTTTTCCATTTTTTATACTTAATAATTCCTTAGCAAAACTTCTGTAGATCGTAGCAAAACCTTCTAAATATCCTTCAGGATGTCCTGCCGGAATTCTAACATATTCTGAAGATTCTGGATATGTGCCATTACCGCCAGGAGTATATATCTGTTTAGGTTGATCTAACCATTTTGCAATAAGCTGATTTGGATTTTCCTGATACCACTCTATACTTCCTTTAGTACCATATATCTTAACTCCAAGATTATTTTCTTCACCGGTAGCAATTTGTGAAAATGACATGATTCCTTTGGCTCCATTTTCAAAACGTAGTAAAACATTTCCATCATCATCAAGACTTCGTCCTTCGCCAAAAGCAGTAAGATCAGCGGCTATGGCTTCAATTTGGATTCCTGTTATATATTCAATTAGATTTTCTGCGTGAGTACCGATATCTCCTAAAGCACCTCCAATTCCAGAACGTTTAGGATCTACTCTCCAAGCTGCTTGTTTTTGGCCCGTTTTTTCTACTGCTGTAGAAAGCCATCCCTGTAGATAGTGTACATTAATTTTTCTGATAGTTCCGAGGTCTCTTTTGGCAATCATAACTCTTGCTTGTTTCACCATTGGGTATCCGGTATAGTTATGAGTCAACGCAAATACTTTTCCCGAAGATGCAACTACCTTTTCTAACTCTATAGCTTCGTCTAAGGTTAAAGAAAGTGGTTTGTCACAAATCACATGAAACCCATGTTCTAAAGCCATTTTTGCAGGAGGGAAATGCATATGATTAGGAGTAACGATAGCTACAAAATCCATTCGTTCCTCCTCCGGAAGTTTAGCTTCTTCAATAATCATTTCTTCGAAACTTCCATAAACTCTATTATCTGATATACCTAGTTCTTTTCCTGAAGTAAGACTTTTTTCTTTACTAGAGGAAAATGCTCCACAAACTAAATCGATCATTCCGTCTATACTAGCCGCTTTACGATGTACATCACCTATGAATGAACCGGTGCCACCACCGACCATTCCCATTTTTAGTCGAGTCATATTAACTATCTTTATATTCTATTTTTTCATTCTTGAAGAAGATAGCAAATAATATCATGACTGCTGCTGCAAAAACAGCAGGGAATATCCAAATGCTATTCCAATTGTGTTGTCCTTCTGATATTAGATTAGCATCTGTGATTTTTCCAGCAACATAAAACCCAACAAGCATTCCTAAACCATAGGTTGCTAAGGTAATTAAACCTTGTGCTGCGCTTTTGAACTTTTCTCCAGCTTTAGAATCTGTATAAATCTGTCCAGAAACGAAAAAGAAATCATAACAAATTCCATGTAATGCGATACCAACAATAAGCATAAAAGCTAGCTCCCCTGAATCACCATAGGCGAATAATAAATACCTGATTCCCCAAGCTAGCATTCCAACTAAAATGGTTTTTTTAAACCCAAACTTTTTAAAGAAAAAAGGAAGGAGGAGCATAAAAAGTACTTCGGATATTTGACCAATAGTCATTTTTCCTGTAGGTTCCGATATCTTAATTTCGGTTAAAAAATTATTAGCTTGTTGGTAGTAAAATGCTAGAGGAATACAAATTAGAATTGAAGAAATAAAAAATATTAAAAAATTTCTGTCTTTTAAAAGCTTTATAGCATCCAATCCTAAAATATCCGATATAGTTATTTTTTGCTCTTTACTGACTTTAGGAGGTGTCTTGGGTAAAGTGAAACTAAATATACCCAAAACAGCAGAAGCTATAGCTGTCATTAAAAAGGTGTTTTTTAGCATTCCAGAAGCTACTCCTTCTTCAGAATCCCAATGAAAAGCATAACTAATTAATAAACCAGCGACGATCCATCCTATAGTTCCAAATACTCGTACAAAAGAGAATTGTTTTGCAGGATCATTCATCTGATTAAAAGAAACAGAGTTTACCAAAGCTAGAGTAGGCATATAGGCAATCATATATCCTAATACATAAGGATAGAAGGCTGAAAAATCAGTAGCGTTAGCCATTTGATACATGAGTAAAGCTCCAATAAGGTGCAGTACGCCTAAGATACGTTCTGCATTAAAAAATCGATCCGCAATCAATCCAATAATAAAAGGAGCAATAATAGCGCCCCAAGATTGTGTAGAGTAGGCCATACCAGATTCTGCACCTGTTGTATTTAGAGTATTAGGTAGGTAGCTACCCATAGTTACAAACCAGCCACCCCAAATGAAAAATTCTAAGAACATCATTAAGGATAACTGAAACTGAATGAATTTCTTCATAATAAATAGTTGGTTAGTTTAGTTGTTTAGAAAGGTTATTCAATAAATCTCGGGTTGCTATAATACCTTCAATTTCACCCAATCGTTCTCCTTCATATTCAACTCCGATATATCCCTGATATCCCGAAGCTTTTACAATTTCTAACATCTTTTTATAATCTATAGTAGTTTCATTTCCTTCTGCATCAAAATCATAAGATTTAGCGCTCACACCTTTAGCAAATGGCATGAGTTCTTCTATACCTTTATATTTTGGATATTCCTTGATACATTTAGCGCCCCATCGTTCGCCCCCTTCACGTTCTAAACAGAAATTACCAAAATCAGGAAGAGTACCGCAATTTGGCTTATTAACATTTTTCATAACTTTTGCGAGCAGGGCACCATCAGAAGATAAGTATCCGTGATTTTCAACAATTACATTAATGCTTTTAGTAGCAGCATATTCGGATAATTTAGTCAATCCATCTGTTGCTACTTTTACCCATTCCTCAGGATTATTAGTTCCGAATAGATTAACTCGTATAGAGTGGCATCCTAAAAATTGCGCTGCATCAACCCATTTTTTATGATTTTCTACGGTTTGATTTCTTTCTTTTTCATCAATAACTGCCAAATCTCCTTCGCCGTCTACCATGATTAATAAATTCTGGACGTTATGTTCGTTGCTTTTAGATTTTAAAGTTTCTAAAAGCTGTTGCAGTGCTTTATAAGGATCTTTTGCGTCTTTATAAGTATATAGTTGACTTACATATTCGACTCCAGTAAACCCTAGTTCTTTCGCTTTTTTAGCAAAATCTATAGGATCTAGTTTTCCCGATTGTATTTCTTTATGAAGAGACCATTGCGCTAATGATAACTCGAAATAAGGTTCTGATGCTACAGGTTGTTCAATTATCTTTTCTTCTTTCTGTTCGATTGTCGTAGTGTTTTTTGTATTATTCTTACAGGAACTAATGATTAATAAACAGATAAGCCCTTTAAAGATGGTTTTGTACATAATTTTAAGTTTAGTTAAGTGGTTTTTATAAAGCCCAGTCTTTTCCTCCAGTTAGATTTTGAACAGAATCACAACCAATATACTCTCCGGGAACTGGTAAATAATTCAATACATTTTCGGCAATTTCTTTTGATGTTTTAAAACCATAAATAGCTATGTCTCTAACAGAAGAAAGAAATATAAAAGATATCACTTCCTGAGAAACTTTTTCTAAATCTTCGGGTGCCTTTACTTCAGACATTTCTTCCCAATATGCTTTTTGTGTTTCTTTAGGAAGCTTTAGATATTTAGATAACAATGTATCATATTCTTCTACAGTAATGTCATCAACACTTTTTTCTTCATTGACACCGAGTTCTTTTAAAATAACTCCTGCTCCATGTTTGAACATCTGTATTTCTTCAACATCATCAATGCCGTTATTGACAAATTTATCTATAAACATAGGTACATGCAATGATTTTGCACCTGGTATATCAGTTTCTGGAATGATAAGGTCTACAATTTGTTCTAAGGCTTTGCCTTCATCTATGGATAATAGTTCTGGTGTCCAGTCTAATACATATTCTTTTTGACAGCTTTGTAAAAGACTAAATATTGCAGGAGTAGCAGCTATATATCCAGCCGATAACCCTATGTTTTTTAATGCTTCTCTTCTGTTCATGGTATGGATGTTAAGCGTTTTTTTGTAGTTGTTTAGCAGCGTGCTCTGCAGCTCTGGCGGTAAAAGCCATATAAGTGAGCGATGGATTTACACAACTTGCTGAGGTCATAAAAGATCCATCAGTAACGTATACATTAGGTACTGCGTGAATTTGATTATTACCATTAAGTACAGAGGTTTTAGGATCCTTACCCATTCTGGCAGTACCCATTTCGTGAATTCCTAAACCAGGAGCTCCAATATCATCCCAAGGCTGAACATCAGTAAAACCAGCTTCTTTTAGCATGTTCATTGCTTGCTGGATCATATCTTTACGCATTTCTAATTCATTTTCTTTAAATTCTGCGTCAAAAGTTACAGTTGGTAATCCCCATTCATCTAGTTGATCATAATCCAGCGTCATTTTGTTTTCATGATAGGGTAAACACTCTCCAAATCCCATAAGACCTACTCTCCATCCTCCGGGTTCCAAAATCTTTTCTTTTAATTCTGTTCCGTATCCAAGTTCTGCAATGGTTTCTTCCCAGTTAGAACGGCTAGCACCTCCTTGATATCCATATCCTCGTTTGAAGTTTTTCTGATCTGTTTCGCCTCCGATATTTCTAAAGCGAGGAATATAAATTCCATTGGGCCTACGTCCTTTATAAAATTTATCTTTAAATCCATCATATTTTCCAAAGGCACCTGCCTTAAAATGATGGTCCATAATATTATGACCTAACTCGCCAGAATCGTTACCCATTCCATTAGGAAAGCGTTCTGATTTAGATTGCATTAATATACTTGCAGAAGCGATTGCAGATGCACATAAGAATATGACTTTAGCAGTGAATTGCGTTTTTTCTTTGGTCAAGGTGTCAATTACTTCTACCCCAGTAGCTTTTCCTGTTTTGTCCTCATATAGTACCTGATGAACAATAGAATTAGGTCTGAGTGTCATATTGCCGGTTCTTTCTGCAGCCGGAAGGGTAGAGGAATTACTACTAAAATAGGCTCCAAACGGGCAGCCTCGCATACAGCGATTACGATATTGACAGTTCATCCTTCCTTCGAAGGTTTTAGTTCCTGTGATATGTGCTGTTCTTCCTATTGTAAGAAGACGATCTTTATAATTCCGAGCTATATTCTTTTTTAAATGATCTTCTACGCAATTTAATTCCATTGGAGGTAGAAATTGTCCATCAGGTAACTGCTCTAAACCTAGCTTCTCTCCGCTAACACCAATAAATTCTTCTACTTTATCATACCAGGGAGCAATATCTTTATATCGTACGGGCCAGTCTACAGCAATTCCTTCTTTTTTATTGGCTTCAAAATCAAAATCACATAATCTATAACTTTGTCTACCCCACATCAAAGATCGTCCTCCTACGTGATATCCTCTGATCCAGTCAAAACGTTTCGTCTCGTTATAAGGATGTTTTAAGTCATTAACAAAGAAATGACGATGTGCTTTATCCGTGACATAACCAGTACGATGTTGTTTAGGTTGCTCGGCAATCTCTTTTCGTGATGGTTCACCCTTTAAATCATAATCCCACGGATCATCGTTGGCAGTGGTATAGTGGTCAATATGAGTGACCATACGTCCACGTTCTAATACCAATGTTTTTAGTCCTTTTTCGCAAAGTTCTTTAGCAGCCCAGCCACCACTAATTCCCGTTCCTACGACAATTGCGTCATATTGAGGTTCTTGTTCCATATGTGTTGATGTTTACAGACAATTTATAGTTAATACAGACGAGAAAATTCCTCGTCTTACTCTATTAATTAATAAAACTATTTCTAGTAGGCTTTTATAGCACTATTAGTAAGTTCTGATAGTAGTTTTGTTTGTCTGTTTTCTTCTTGTTCCAGAAGAAAGCTATTCTAGCTAAAACTTGTTATAATTTATAGCTGTAGAATTCATAATTATGAATTTCTGGTCCTAATATAAGAAGTTTGTTTGTGTTTTAACAATACAATTAACAAATCATTAATTAAATTAGTGATTCATTAAAAAATAACTGAAGTGTTATGTCAAAAGTAAATCGAAGAAAAGCTATTAAAAATTTATCTTTAGGTATAGGTGCGATAGGTTTAGGAAGTACAGTGATGGCTCAATCAGTATCCGAAAGCATTTCGGATTCATTCCAGGATAATTTAAAGGGAAACATTAACCATTCTGTATGTCGTTGGTGTTATCAGAATATCCCTTTGGAAAAGTTTACGGAAAAATCAAAAGATATTGGAATTAAAGCAATAGACTTATTGAAACCAGAAGAATGGAAAATTGTTACTGAACAAGGACTACGCTGTTCTTTGGCAACAGATACTTTTGCAAGTATTACAAATGGGTTTAATGATCCAAAAAATCACTCAGAGTTACAAATTAAATATCAAAACCTAATTTCTAAAGCATCTAATTCTGGTATAAAGCAGGTAATTGTTTTTTCGGGTAATCGTAATGGTATTTCGGAAGAAGAGGGTTGGGAGAACTGCGCAAAAGGATTGGATCCTTTGGTAAAGCATGCCGAGAAGAATGATGTTACTTTAATTATGGAATTGTTAAATAGTAAAGTTGATCATAAAGATTATCAATGCGATCATACTCCTTGGGGAGTTCATTTGGTTGATAAAATAGGTTCTACAAGCTTTAAGTTGTTATATGATATTTATCATATGCAAATTATGGAAGGCGATATTATTGCTACAATCAATAAGTATAAAGATTATATAGCTCATTATCATACAGGAGGTGTTCCTGGAAGGCATGAAATTAATCATACTCAGGAATTGAATTATCCTGCAATAATGAAAGCAATTGTATCTAATGGATTCAAAGGCTATGTAGCTCAAGAATTTATTCCAACCTATGAAAATAGTTTAGAAGCACTAAAAGAAGGGATAACTATATGTGATGTTTAAGTAATTAGGAGATCATCGTTTTTAAATCCTGGATCACATTGATATTATGTCTTAAGTAGGCAAAAAGTATAAATAAAATAATGATCGCCACAGTAAAACCTAATAGATTTCCATTTTTACTACTGGAGACTTTTTTTGATGTTTTCAAGTACACTTTAGATAACTTTTTTGTGTATTTAGAAACAAGTGCAAAGGCTGGTGCAAAAATCAAAATCACAATCAGCATGTCTATTATTACTAGAAGATATCCTTGTTCGTGAATATGCTTTTTTACATATTTAATTACAAATTCATTAATAAGAGCTGCGCACAGTACTGCAATAGCATAGATTGCAAATTTGGTAAGTTGTTTGTTATTCATGGGGGCACTAATTTTTATACATTGTATGCAGTTCACAAGATACTAAAAAGCTTTAATTCTAAGAATGCCTATTTATTAATATAAACGACTCGGTTGTTTTTACGACAAAACGCATTGCCATAATTCCTCTTTTTTATTGGTCTCAGATTAGGGTGAAAACCCTGCAATTTCATTGCAGCACTTTAGTAATGCGAAAAAATCTATATTTTCGATTAGATGAAATCGTATTTAAGAAAAGGTTCTCACACTTCCAGTGGTTTGACTTGCCATATAGTTTGGTGTAGTAAATATCGTTATAAAGTTTTGAAAGGAGATGTTCAGGTTCGTTGTAGAGAACTTCTAATTCAGATATGTGAGGCAGAAGATGTTGAGATTTTAAAAGGAGTTGTTAGTTCAGATCACATTCATATGCATATAGAGTATGCTCCCAAGTTAAGTGTAAGCTATATTGTAAAGCAATTGAAAGGAAGGACTTCCAGGAAATTACAACAAGAGTTTCCTCGATTGAGTTATCGTTATTGGGGGAAACATTTCTGGTCTAGTGGTTATGGGGTTTGGAGTACAGGAAATGTAACAGATGAGATGGTTAATGAGTATTTGGAACATCACAGAAAAGATGATAGTGATGATTCCAATTTCATATTGGAATAAGGCATAGGGACTTTAGTCCCTAGAAAAACCAAACCTCTGCACTTTAAGTGCAGAGTGGTTTAGTAGCGTTAAACATATTAAAATGCACTACTAAAGTAACGTTAATTAACAATGTTGTTAGGGGAATTTTCATCTTTGACTTATATATTAGAGAGCTTACTGCTGATATAGTATTATCTATAAAGCGAAGACATACTCTTTGAATGTCTTTAAATGATCAAGGACCATATTATTTTAATTAAATTTACTCTTATGAAAAACCTAAAAGAAATCGGAGCAGTATTAAAAAAATCAGACCTTAAATCGATTAATGGTGGGATGCATTCGGGCGACAGATTCGTGTGTATTGAAAATTTCCCTTTTACATATGAAGTTCGAGAAGGAGAATTATGCGATGATGGGAGTGTACCTCTATGTCCATAAACTATAAAGCAGTTATTTCTAAATATAAAAGCTTTAAAAAATAGTATAGTTTGTTAAATTGGACTTTCTTCTAAGACATGCAAAATATTGAAGTTTTTAATGTTTCGATTTTTCAAGTGCCTTAGAAAGCTATTAGATTAAATGTTTTAATTTAGAAATGTCTAGACATCATAAAACCCAGATGTATGATTCTTATATCTGGGTTTTGTGTATGATTTTAAGTTATTGCTTTTACATTTCAGAAACATGTTGCATCTTATAATATAAAAAAACTTCAATGTTTTGATGAACTCAATTATAATGGAATATTACCATGTTTTCGTTTTGGACGATCGATTGTTTTATTTTCTAACATACTAAAACCTTTGATGAGTTTTCTTCTAGTATCTTCTGGTAAAATTACTTCATCAATAAACCCTCGTTGTGCAGCTCGATATGGATTCGCAAACTTATCAGCGTATTCAGCCTCTTTTTCTTTTAGTTTGGCAGCAGGATCATCTGCAGCCTTGATTTCTCTTCTAAAGATTATTTCACTAGCACCTTTAGCTCCCATAACTGCAATTTCGGCTGTAGGCCATGCAAAATTAAGATCTGCTCCGATGTGTTTAGAATTCATTACATCATAAGCGCCGCCATATGCTTTACGAGTAATCACGGTTACTTTTGGTACTGTGGCTTCACTCAAAGCGTATAATAATTTAGCTCCATGAACAATAATACCATTCCACTCCTGATCTGTACCAGGTAAAAACCCAGGAACATCCACTAATACTAATAAAGGAATATTAAAGCAGTCACAAAAACGTGTAAAACGCGCTGCTTTTTTAGAACTATTTACATCTAATACACCTGCTAAGAACATAGGTTGATTGGCTACAATACCAACACTTCTTCCTCCAATTCTTGCAAAACCTACAATGATATTTTCTGCATAATTTTTATGAATTTCATAAAACGAATCTTCATCGATAATCCCACCGATCACTTCGTGCATATCATAAGGTTTATTGGGATTATCCGGAATAATATCCGAAAGAATATCTCTTTTTTCATCTGTTAAGGAATAAGAGATGTTTTTTGGAGTTTCTTGATTGTTTTGTGGTAAGTAACTCAGTAATTTCTTTACATCTTCCAGACATTCTATATCATTAGATGAGGTGATATGTGCAACGCCAGATTTAGATGAATGTGTGCTAGCGCCTCCTAATTCTTCTGATGTTACTTCTTCATTCGTAACGGTTTTAACTACATTAGGTCCTGTTACAAACATATAGCTAGTGTCTTCTACCATAATGGTGAAGTCTGTTATAGCTGGAGAATACACGGCACCACCAGCACATGGTCCCATAATAGCAGAAATCTGAGGAATTACACCAGATGCCTGAACATTTCTATGAAAAATATCTGCATATCCACCTAATGATCTCACTCCTTCCTGAATTCTGGCTCCACCGGAATCGTTTAATCCAATGATAGGAGCACCAACATTTACTGCAAGATCCATTACTTTACAAATTTTTTCAGCGTGAGTTTCTGATAAAGCTCCTCCGAAAACAGTAAAATCCTGTGCGAAAATATATACCAATCTTCCATCAACTGTTCCATAGCCCGTTATGACACCATCTCCGTAATAGATTTCTTTCTCCATTCCGAAGTCGGTTGTTCTATGGGTAACCAGAATACCTATTTCTTCAAAAGATCCTTCATCCAGAAAATATGCTACACGCTCTCGAGCAGTTAACTTTTTCTTTTGATGTTGTTTTTCAATGCGCTGTTCACCACCACCTAAATGCGCTTGATCTATTTTTTCTTGTAGAGCTTTTATTTTTGGATTCATATGCTAGTGTGTTGGTATTCTTAGTGTTTGTTGATCTTCTTGATATTGTTTTAATGCAATTAATGCAGCCATTCTGGCTTCCGTTTCCATTTCGAATTTTAATACCTCGGGAGTGTAATATTTTTTTACAAAGTGAGTGTCAAAATTACCAGATCTAAATGCCTCGTGTTTACATACATATTTTCCAAATGGCAAAGTCGTTTGTACACCTTCTACAATATATTCATCAATCGCTTTGATCATCAATTGGATAGCTTCTTCACGAGTTTTTCCGTAGGTTATTAATTTAGATAGCATGGGATCATAATAGATAGGAATATCCATTCCTTCTTCAAAACCATTATCTACTCGAATCCCTTCTCCAACAGGAATTCTGTATGTATCTAAGTGGCCAACACTTGGTAAAAAATCATTCAATGGATCTTCTGCATATACTCGTAATTCTAACGCATGTCCTTGTATTTCTAAATCTTCTTGCTTGATTGAAAGTTCTTCGCCTCTAGCTACTTTAATTTGGAGTTCTACCAAATCAGTTCCCGTAATCAATTCAGTTACTGGGTGTTCTACTTGTAGACGTGTATTCATTTCCAGGAAGTAGAAATTATGATTTTCATCTAATAAAAACTCTACTGTTCCTGCACCAACATAATCGCAAGCCTTTGCAACTTTAACCGCTGCTTCACCCATCTCAGTTCTTAATGTTGGAGTTAAAACCGCAGAAGGAGCCTCTTCCACTACTTTTTGATGTCTACGTTGAACACTACATTCTCTTTCAAAAAGATGAATCACATTACCGTGAGTATCCGCCATTACCTGAATTTCTATATGTCTTGGAGAGCCGACATATTTTTCAATAAATACAGAGCCATCTCCAAAAGCCGAAATAGCTTCACTAATAGCACGCTGCATCTGGGATTCCAGATCACTTTCTTTTTCTACTACGCGCATTCCTTTTCCACCACCACCAGCGGATGCTTTAATCAAAATAGGAAAACCAATTTCCTTGGCAATTTTTTTCGCTTTGACAACATCAGTTATCGCTTCATCTATTCCTGGAACCATAGGAATGTCATAAGCTTTTACAGCTTCTTTGGCAGCTAATTTGCTTCCCATCACCTTAATTGCTTTGGATTTTGGTCCAATGAAAATAAGGTTGTTCTTTTCGACTTCTTCTGCAAAGTCGGCATTTTCACTTAAGAAACCATAGCCAGGATGTATGGCATCCACATGTAATTCTTTGGCAACTTTAATGATTTTAGAACCTAATAAATACGATTCGCTAGAAGGAGCTTCACCAACGCAGACTGCTTCATCAGCAAATTTTACATGTGGAGCATTTCTGTCTACTGTAGAATAAATAGCAACGGTTTTAATCCCCATTTTGCGAGCTGTTTGCATCACTCTGATGGCAATTTCTCCTCTATTGGCAACTAATATTTTTTTCATAGTGTACTAGAACTTATGATATATCTTTTGATTTTATCTGGGGTAAGATTTTATTCGAATTCGATTAATAATTTTCCTTTATCTACGGCATCTCCTTTAGCAACAGCTATAGATTTAATTGTTCCCTCTCTTGGAGAAGTAATGATATTTTCCATTTTCATTGCTTCTAAAACCAATAGGTAATCATCTTCTTTTACTGTCTGACCAACTGCTACCTGAATATCTATAATAAGTCCAGGCATAGGAGATTTGATCGAATTTACCTGTTTAGAAGCACCAATAGAAAATCCCATTTCCGAAATCATCATATCCAATGAGTTCGATATATCTACTTGATAGGTGTTAGAATTTACTTTTACCGTATATTTCTTATTGTCGAAATCAGATTTTAAAATCTCTGAGTGATAAGATTGGTTCTCATTAATAATATGGAATTTCGAATCAGAAATTTTAATAATATCCGTTGTAGAAATATCATCCTCGGATAGTATAGCCTCAAAATCTTTATTAACTTTTACTTTATAATGTATGCTCATAAATAGATCCTTCAATTGGTGGATAAATATAAGTATTTAAAGTTATCGTTAATATTTGTTATGAAATTTTTAAAACATGTTTCATTAAAGCCTTCATTTTTACGATATAATCAATAAATGAATTAACAAAAAATAAACAATAAGGGGTTGCAAAAAGGTGTCAAAAGGGTTTCATTGTGGTAGCAAATAAATTATCTTGTATTTTTGAAACTAATAAACCTTTTGTCATACACTTTTAAAACCTCATACTCCTTTTGAAACTATTATATCCTATTATTCTTGTTTCTCTTTTTACGATTCAGAGCTATGCCCAATCCAACGATAGTGTAGCAAATCAATTAAAAGATAAGATTGAAAAGGCGACTACTGATTCAGTTCGAATTCGCTTTCAAATAGACTTGGCAAAACAATTACTTGCATCTAATGTAGATACGACAAGACTTATTATTAAAGACGTATTAAGAAGTATTGAAAATAAGGGAGGAAACCATTATCAAAGTTCTAAAGCAACTGCGTTAAATTATCTTGGCATTTTGGATACTAAAGAAAGTAAAATAGAGGAAGCATTAGAAGTATATTTAGAAGCATTAGATCTTAGTCAAAACTTGCAAGATTTTACGAATATTGGATTGACATTGCACAACTTAGGGATGTTTTATAGACGTCAAAAAGAATATAGTAAAGCAAAACAATACTTAAAGAAATCGATACGGATCAAAGAAAAGTTAGTGGATGTAGAAGATCTAGCGTTGTCACATCATATGTTAGCAGTGACTTATTATACCAACAAACAGAATGATTCTGCAAGATATCACCTATCAATTGTAAAAAGTTTGCCGTGTTCTAGTATTCGTAAATCAAAAGCGAATGGAAGCTTAGCAGCTGTATATTACTCAAATAAAGAATATGATAAAGCAATTCAGATCTACAAAGAAAATATTAGTATTTCTAAAAATGCAAAAGATTTAAATGAATTAAGTGTGAGTTATTTAAATGTAGGCGTATTGTATAATGCATTGAAACAATATGAAAATGCGGTTCCTTATTTAGATAGCGCAATAGCAGAAGCTAAAAAAATTAAGAATAAAGGATTATTACGCACACAATATTATAGTAGAAGTAATCTTAATGAAACCAGAAAAGATTATCAACAAGCGTTACAAGACTATAAAATTTATAAGGTTTATAATGACTCTATTAATGATACCGAAAAAGTGAAACGAATCACTGCGTTAGAACTCAATTATAAATTTGAAAAAGAAAAGCAAGCGGATCAGTTACGATTAGAAAATGAAGCTGCAAAAAAACGATTATACCTCATATTGTTTACCATTGCTGTGATTTTGGGAAGTGTCATTTTTTGGTTGACTCGCAAGAATGCAAAGCATCGCCTGGAGTTATCTCAGAATAGATTACAAAAAGAACAATTAGAGAAGGTACGAGCGGAACTCACCTTAGTAACTAAAGAAAAGGAGTTGAAAAGAGTCGTTGTAGAAGGATCTTTACGTCAAGAGATTTTAAATAAAACGTTGGGAGAAATAAAAGATATTATACGACTTGAAAATGAAAAAGAACGTAAGGTAGCTTTGCAATCACTTTCGGCTTCTTTGCTTTCAGAAGAAGTGACTAAAAAGGCTACTTCAGAAATACAATCCTATTTAGATAAGGTAAGTCTTGATTTTAAATTGATTTTGGATTCGAATTTCTCACAACTTAGCGAAAAAGAAAAAGAACTTCTTTGTTTGATGGCTTTGGAACTGAATGCTACAAAGATTAGTAAACTCCAGAGCAACACAGTTTCTGCAATTAAATCCACACGATCGCGAATTCGTAAAAAAATAGGAGTAGATTCTAAGGCAGATATTATCGAGTTCATAAAGAATTCAAAAACGTAAATCAAAAGTACTGTTTTATGCTTTTTATATAGATGCAAGTAGTCACCCTGACCCTGTCGAAGGGTTTTTTAACTTTCTGCAACCCCTTTGCAACCCCAAAATCCTTTGCAAAACTTAATATCTTGTTAATTTTGCACTCGATTTTAAGAAATTATTTCAACCCTTTTTACCCAAAATAGTCCCCTTATGAAACACGTTTACCTTACCTTATTTTTTATTGTTAGCTTTTTAAGTTTTTCGTCTGCTCAGGATGAATTTATCTTTAGAGTCCAGACTACTTCAGTAAATGAAACTTTTACCATACCAACTTTTAGTGGAGAAACCTATCTATACAATGTTTTATGGGTTGAAGCAGATAATTCTATTTCTTTAAGCTCTAATATAACAGGAGATACTACCTATACTTTTAAGTCATCTGGTATTCATACAGTGTATATTAGTTCTGTTCCTAGTAATGTTCTTGCTTCGTTTTTTCCAAGAGTCTATTTCAATAATTCAGGAGATAAAAACAAAATTATTTCTATCGAACAATGGGGAAATAACCAATGGACAAGTATGGAAAATGCTTTTTCTGGATGTTTGAATCTGGAAATAAATGCAACCGATAGCCCGGATTTATCTCAAACTACTTCTTTAGAAAACATGTTTAGAGATTGTATTGCTGTAGATTTTAGCTTAGCAAATTGGAACGTAAGTACGATTACCAATATGAGTGGCATGTTTGATGGAGTAAAACTCTCTACGACTCATTATGATAATACCTTAAATAATTGGGTAACCCAGAATTTACGATCAGATGTAATCTTTGATGCAGGATATAGTACCTATTGTAGTGCTTTCTTATCAAGAAGGTTTTTAACGGATCCAATTGAATTTAACTGGACAATTACTGATGATGGAGAAGTATGTGAGGAAGATATATTTATTACTGATTGGCAAACAACTTCTTCTAATGAGAGTATTACAATTCCCACAACAGGATCAGGATATAATTATACTGTAGATTGGGGAGATGGGGTACTTACCTTTGGAAATACAGGAAATGCTACTCATAATTATACAAATGCAGGAACGTATGAAATAAAAATTTATGGAGATTTTCCTAGAATTCATTTTAACAATACGGGAGATAAAGATAAAATTATCGCTGTAAATCAATGGGGAAGTATTGATTGGGTTGATATGACGAATGCTTTTTATGGTTGTTCTAATCTAGTGATCAATGCTACGGATGCTCCCAACTTATCTAATGTATCTAACTTGAATAATATGTTCAATGGAGCGATTAATTTTCAAGATAATGGCGGAGCTATTGGAAATTGGGACATAAGCAATATCACTACGATGCAAGATATGTTTGCTGGGGTAAAAATATCCAGTAATCAATACAATGCTATTTTAGATGGTTGGGTTACGGCAAGTGCAGGTGAAACCATACCTACTAATATTGATGTGAATTTTAGCACTTCAGTGTATACCGGAAATACCGATTCTTGGAATATGTTAAAGGATACTCATTCTTGGTCTATCCAAGATTATACAGATGCATTTATTACTACCTGGCGAACCAATGCACCTAATGAAGATATTAGATTAATAGTTGCTGGTACAGGAATTTTATACGATGTGGATTGGGGAGATGGTACTACAAGTACAGGATTAACAGGTATTGCAGATCATACTTATGCTAGCGCCGAAACCTATACTGTAGTGATGAGAGGCGTATATCCGCACTTTGTCATCAATAACAATACTATTTCGAGAGATAAAATCCTATCTGTCGAACAATGGGGAAACCAACCATGGTCAAGTTTAGAGCGTAGTTTCTGGGGATGTTCAAACCTGGTGATTAATGCGACTGACACTCCTAATTTATCAAATGTTACCAGCCTGGATTGGATGTTTTATGATGCTACATCAATGGTAGATAACTGTGGGGCTATAGGAACTTGGGATACCAGTAATATACAACAAATGGAACGTATGTTTCGTGGAGCCACTTCTTTTAATAGTGATATCAGTACATGGGATGTGAGTAATGTACAAACCTTTCAAGCGGCTTTTCGTGATGCTACCAGTTTCGATCAAAATTTAGGCGATTGGGATATTAGTAGTGCCACTTCTATGGGAAGTATGTTTTCTAATATAGGATTATCACAAGATAATTATGATGCTACTTTGATAGGTTGGGCAACCTTGGATGCTGGAGAAACTATACCTTCTAATATCAATATTAATTTCGGAAGTTCGCAGTATTGCGCGGGAGCATTTGCTAAAAATACCCTGAAAACAGATTATACATGGACGTTTACCGATGGAGGATTAGCATGTGATGAAACAGATAAATTTATCACCACCTGGCAAACGACAACTAACAATGAATCTATAACTATTCCCACAACGGGGACAGGATATGACTATACGGTTGAGTGGGGAGATGGTACAAGCTCAGACAATAATACAGGTAATGAAACACATACTTATGCAACAGCTGGAACTTATCAAATAAAAATATATGGTAGCTTTCCAAGAATTTATTTTCCTACATCAGGAATGCATAGAAAAATTCAGTCGGTAGATCAATGGGGAAGTATCACATGGAATTCAATGGATGGAGCTTTTGTTAATTGTATTAACTTAGATGTATTAGCCACAGATGCTCCCGATTTATCGAATATAACAAGCTTATGGGAAATGTTTTTGTTCTGTGAATCACTGGGTACTTCATCTTCTTTAGATTTTTCGGGATGGGATACCAGTACAATTACTAGCATGCGAACAATGTTTTTTGGAACTTCTAAATTCAATAGTGCCACCATTGCGAATTGGGATGTAAGTAATGTCACTAATTTTCAAAACATGTTTGAAGCAGCCACTATTTTTGACCAAGATTTAGGCGCTTGGGATATTTCTAAAGCTACAAATATGGGAAACATGTTTAGAGATAATAGGATGTCTTTTTCTAATTACGAAAGCACCTTACAAGGTTGGGCAACCTTAGATACCGGAGAAGTTC
This sequence comes from uncultured Aquimarina sp., assembly GCF_947495315.1. Taxonomy (GTDB): domain Bacteria; phylum Bacteroidota; class Bacteroidia; order Flavobacteriales; family Flavobacteriaceae; genus Aquimarina. The sequence goes on from NZ_CANLYD010000001.1 coordinate 561,544, forward strand.
AAATACCTACAAATATCAATTTAGGTGCTCAAGGAGTAAGCTATTGCGATAAAACATATAGGGAGCAACTTAAAAATGATTATACATGGAGCTTTACAGGAGATATATTTAACTGTCCAGAAAATGATAAGTTTATAACCACCTGGCAGGTTGCTGCTGGGGATTTATCTATAACCATTCCCACAACAGGTTCGGGATATAATTATAAGGTAGAATGGGGAGATGGTTTATCCAATGAAGATATTATAGGAAATGCAACCCACACCTATGCTACACCAGGTGTAAAGACGATTAAAATTTTTGGTGATTTTCCACGAATTTATATCAACAATTCAGGAGATAAAGACAAGATCGTTTCTATAGAGCAATGGGGAACACAGCAATGGACTTCTATGGTTCAGGCATTTCGTGGATGTGCCAATCTAGTGATCAATGCTTCAGATACTCCAGATTTAAGCTTGGTTACCGATATGACTTCTATATTTGAAGGAACTACGAATCTTGAAGATCTAAAAGATAACATAGGAAATTGGAATGTAAGCACTATTGAAAACATGACCGCAGTTTTCAAATTTTCTGGTTTTAATGAAAATGTCAATAATTGGAATGTAAGTAACGTACGTTTTATGGATTCTATGTTTGAAGAAGCATTTGAATTTAATCAACCTTTAAACAATTGGATTACGGATAAGCTAGAATTTTCGAATGCTGTTTTTAAAAGAGCTTCTAAATTCAATCAGGATATAAGTAACTGGAATATGAGTTTGGTGCAGGAAACAGGACAAATGTTTTTGGCAGCAATAGATTTCGATCAAAGTTTAGCAAGTTGGGACATTAGTAGTATGATCAATATGAATGGCTTTTTTCTAGACACGCAAATATCTACAGCCAACTATGATACTACACTAATTGGTTGGGCAACTTTAACTACAGGAGAATCAGCAATCCCTCAAAACATTGTATTTACGGCAGGAAGTAGCCGTTATTGCTTTGGAGAACAGGCAAGAAATACACTAACCAGTGCGCCATATAATTGGGATATTACTGATAACGGAGCTTCTTGTTCTGCTACAGATTCATTTATCACTACTTTGCGAACGACTACAGCTAATCAAGGCATTACCATACCAACAACAGGATCAGGATATAACTATGATATCGATTGGGGAGATGGAGCAGCGGAATATGGAGTTACAGGAAACGCTACTCATGTATATGTAACCTCTGGAGTGTATCGAGTGAAAATAACAGGAGATTTTCCAAGGATTTATTTTAACAATACAGGAGATAAAGATGTCATTACTTCTATAGATCAATGGGGGACACAGCAATGGAACAGTATGGAAGGTGCATTTTATGGATGTACTGCTTTAGAATTAAATGTTTCAGATGCACCGGATTTAACTCAGGTCACCTCCTTAGAACGGATGTTTATGGGGACAAATAATATTGTAGATAATGAAGCTTCTATGAATTCATGGAATACCAGTACCATCACTAATATGGCAAATATGTTTGCCGATTCTATTTTTGACTTTAATATCACTTCTTGGGATGTAGGTAAGGTAGAAAACTTCGTCGGAATGTTTAATAATAATGCGCAGTTTAATCAAAATATTGGTGGTTGGAATGTCGGCGAAAATGTAGTAGGTACTATTAATATGCAAGCTATGTTTGACTCCACTAGTAGTTTTAATAGTCCCTTAAATACTTGGGATACAAGTAAAGTAACCAATATGGTGAGTATGTTTGGTTTTGCAACAGCTTTTAACCAACCATTAGATGCTTGGGATACAAGTACTATAGAAAATATGGGAGGCATGTTCTTTGGAGCATCGGACTTTGATCAAAATGTGGGCGGCTGGAATCTTTCGAATGTCACTAATATGGGTGCAATGTTTCAACAATCAGGACTTTCGACAGAAAATTATGATGCTACACTTATTGGTTGGGCAACTCAGGATGTAGGAGAAACAATTCCGTCGAACATCAGTATCAGTTTTGAAGGTAGCCAATACTGTTTTGGTGCTGAAGCTAGAAACACACTAATTGATGATAGCGGATTAAATTGGTCTATCTCTGATGATGGGTTGGCCTGCGCTTCAACAGATTTCTTTATAACTACATGGCAAACTACTGCTGCAAATGAATCTATAACGATACCTACTACTGGTTCAGGTTATGATTATAATATTAATTGGGGTGATGGAACCATTGAATTTGGGAATACAGGAAATGCTTCACACAGTTATACGACTGCCGGGATCTATACAATAAAGATTTTAGGAGATTTTCCTCAGTTTGCTTCCTTGGCAGGTGGAATATCTAATGCTGAAAAGCTGAGAACTGTTCAGCAGTGGGGAAATATAGAATGGAGAAGTATGCTACAAGCTTTTTCAAGATGTAGCAACATGAATATTACCGCTATTGATATCCCCAATTTATCTAATGTAACTGCAATGGATCAAATGTTTTTTGGTTGTAGCAATTTGCAATCTCCGGATTTTTCTAATTGGGATACCTCTTCCGTAACTACCATGACATGGATGTTCATAAATGCCAGAAGTTTTAATGGAAATATCTCTACTTGGGATGTAGGTAATGTAACTGCATTTGACTTAATGTTAGCTGGGGCGAGTAGTTTTAATCAGGATGTAAGTAGTTGGAACATTGGCGAACATGTAACAGGTACTATTACTATGAGTAGCATGTTTGAAAATGCTATAGCTTTCAATCAAAATTTAGGAACTTGGGATATTAGTAAAGTAACCGATATGAATCTTATGTTAAAGGATTCCGGACTTTCAGTTGCTAATTATGATGCTACCTTAATGGGTTGGGCTTCGAATGCTAATACACCTAATGGCCTGGTGCTTGGTGCAGATGGACTTAAGTATTGTGTTGGAGAAGCGTCCAGGGATATCCTTACAAGTGTACCATATAATTGGACCATTGATGATGCAGGATTGGATTGTAATGATGCTTTTATTACTACCTGGGAAACTACAATAGATGATGAAAGTATTACAGTGCCAACAACAGGAAGTGGGTATAACTATGTTGTTGATTGGGGGGATGGAACCGCAGAATTTGGATTAAAGGGAAATGCTACTCACGAATATGCTACAGCAGGGGCACATACCGTAAGAATTATTGGGGATTTCCCAAGATTTTATAACCCTGGATTGGGAGGTTACTTTACTAATGCAGCTAAAATACAATCCATAGAACAATGGGGAACGCAACAGTGGACAAGTATGGAAAGTGCTTTTGATAGTGCTACTAACTTGGTAATTAATGCTACCGATGTTCCGGACTTAAGTGCGGTTACCCATATGGGTGGGATGTTCTTTTTAAATTCCAGTCTTGCAGATAATGGCGGTACCATAGGAACTTGGGATGTGAGCAATGTGCAAAACATGTCCTATTTATTTGCTAATACTCCTCTTAATAAAGATATAAGTAGCTGGAATACTGGCAAAGTTATTGACATGTCTGGAATGTTTTTTAATACGGCTAATTTCGATCAAAATTTAGAGGGTTGGGATATCAGTAATGTAACTAATATGCAGTCTATGTTTAACAATTCCCGGCTTTCAACTACAAATTATGATGCTACACTCGTGGGTTGGGCTACGGATATCAGTGGTGTCGCAGGAGATGGTATGGATGATGTTCCTATTGGGGTCACCTTTGATGCCGGTTCAAGTACCTATTGTTTTGCTGAAGATGCTAGAAATATACTAACCAACACTCCTTATAATTGGACGATTACCGATGGAGGACTAAGTTGTAATTTCACTAATGCTTTTATAACTAGTTGGGAAACTACCGCGGCAAACGAAAGTATTACAGTTCCAACAACAGGAAGTGGGTATAACTATTCAGTTGATTGGGGAGATGGTACCATTGAAGGAGGATTTACAGGAAATGCTACCCATGAGTATACCACTGCAGGAACGTATACTGTAAAAATTACAGGAGACTTCCCTAGGATATTTTTCAATAACGGCGGTAATAAAAATAAAATTTTAACCATTGAGCAGTGGGGAACTATCGCTTGGGAATCCATGGCGCAAGCATTTAACGGATGTGCTAATCTTACACTGAATGCTATAGATAGCCCCGATCTTAGTTTGGTTACCAATGCAACAAGAATGTTTGCGAACACTACTAATTTTGATGATTTGCAAAATGTTATAGGACAATGGAATACTGGCAGCATAAATAATATGAACGCCTTGTTTATTGATTCAGGTTTTAATGAAGATATTGGGGATTGGGACGTTTCTAAGGTAACTAACTTTAGTGGAATGTTTTATGAGTGTCCTAATTTTGATCAGGATTTGGGGAATTGGGATGTTAGTGAGGCTGTGAATATGAGAAGTTTTATTACAACTACCTCTCTCGCTACTAGTAGTTTCTCTTCAGAAAATTATGATAAAACTTTAAAAGGATGGGCTACGCTGGATCCGGGAGAAACTAGAATTCCTCGTGATGTTAATGTAGATGTGGATCTTACTCGATATTGTGATGCCTTTGTGGAACGTGCACAATTGATAAATGATTATAACTGGAGAATCTCTGATCTCGGATTAGGATGCCCAGAAAATGAAAAGTTTATTACAACATGGCAGGTTGCAGCTGGAGAAACCATTACGATACCTACACTTAATGGACAACCTTATCAATATATAGTAGAATGGGGAGATAACACGACTAGTGTGAGTACCAATGATAATCCACTATCTCATACATACATAAACACAAGAACGTACACGATAAAAATTACAGGTGATTTCCCAAGAATCTTTTTTAACGGAACAGGAGATAAAGACAAAATTCTTTCTATTGAGCAATGGGGAACACAACAATGGCTAGGAATGCAAAGTGCTTTCAGAGGTTGTACAAATTTGGTGATTAATGCTACAGATGTGCCCGATTTAAGCATTGTTCAATTTATGGATTCAATGTTTAGTAATACTACTTCATTTGTAGATAACGGAGGAGAGATGAATAACTGGGATATTACCAATGTTATTAGCTTGGTTAGTCTCTTTGAAGGATCAGTTTTTAACGAAAACATCAATAACTGGGATGTAAGTGGTGTACAAACTATGGGTAATATGTTTCAGGATAATACCGCATTTAATCAATCTTTAAATTTGTGGAGACCTGAAAATGTATCAGATTTTGAACATATGTTTAATGGGGCAACATCTTTTAATCAACCTGTAGGTGATTGGACTATGACTAACGCCGCTTTTTTTGAATCAATGTTTGAAGGAGCAGCTGCATTTGATCAGGATTTAGGTAATTGGGATATCAGTACTATAGATAGAGATGGCATGATCAATATGTTTGTAAGCTCAGGTATATCTCAAGAAAATTACGATGCTACTTTAATTGGTTGGGCAACTTTGGATGTTGGTGAAACTCAAATCCCAGTAAATGTACAATTAGATGCAGATGCTACCTATTGTTTGGGAATTACAGCTAGAAATACGTTAACAACAGCTCCTTACAATTGGACTATAACAGACGGAGGAATAGGTTGTGATTTTACAACTGCTTTTATCACCACTTGGCAAACCACCGCAGATAACGAATCTATTATAATACCTACCACAGGTAGTGGATATAATTATAATGTCGACTGGGGAGATGGAATCGTTGAAGTTGGATTTACTGGAAATGCAACTCATCAATATACAGTAGCTGGAACTTATGAAGTGAAAATAATAGGTGATTTCCCAAGAATTTACTTTAACAATGCAGGAGATATAGAAAAGATTCAATCCATTGAGCATTGGGGAACTCAACCGTGGAGAAATTTTCAAAATGCTTTTTCAGGATGTTCACAACTTCGAATTACTGCTACCGATGCTCCTGACTTATCAAATGTTACCAATCTTAATAATATGTTTAGATCTTGCATCTCTTTGGATGCTCCAAATTTTTCTAATTGGGATACCAGTTCTATTATTACCATGAAAGAAATGTTCTATCGAGCCAATAACTTTGATGGAAATATTACTAATTGGGATGTTGGTAAGGTAACGAGTTTTGAATTGATGTTTTATGAAGCATTTAAATTCAATCAAAATATTAGTAGTTGGAATATTGGAGAGTTTGTGAGTACTAAGATTGTTAATATGAATAGTATGTTTTCTACAGCATCATCTTTTAATCAACCTATTGGAAGTTGGGACTTAAGTAAAGTTTCAAATATTAGAAGTATGTTTTTTAGAGCAACTGCATTCAATCGACCTTTAGATTCCTGGGATGTTTCAGGAATGGGGACCTTAAAAAGATTATTCTTCTCTGCATCAAGTTTTAATCAACCTCTGGATTCTTGGGATGTATCTACCATTTCTAATATGGATGAGATGTTTTGGGGAGCTTCTTCATTTAATCAAAATTTAGGTGATTGGAATATTAGTGAAGCCACAATAATGAACAGACTACTTTTAATAACAGCTATGTCCACTGCTAATTATGATACTACATTAATAGGTTGGGCGACTTTAGATACTGGGGAAACAAGAATACCATCCAATATAATTCTAGATGCAGATGCCACCTATTGTTTAGGTGAAGCGGCTAGAAACGTCCTAACTTCTGCTCCATATAATTGGACAATTACGGATGAAGGCTTAGATGTTAATTGTGATATAACGGCTCCTGTAATTACTTTAAACGGAGCAAATCCACAAATCATAGAATTAGGAGCTGGTTATACGGAATTAGGAGCAACTACAGATGATGGTACTGAGGTAACTGTAGATGCTTCAGAATTTATGGATTCAGTAGGAAGTTATACTATTTATTATGATGCTACAGATGCTGCTGGTAATTCTGCGATTCAGGTAACTCGTACTGTAAATGTGGTCGATACAACAGCACCAGTAATCACTTTGATCGGAGCAAATCCACAAATCATAGAATTAGGAGCTGGTTATACGGAATTAGGAGCAACTACAGATGATGGTACTGAGGTAACTGTAGATGCTTCAGAATTTATGGATGTAGTAGGAAGTTATACGATTTATTATGATGCTGCGGATGCTGCTGGTAATGCTGCAGCTCAAGTAACTCGTACCGTAAATGTGGTCGATACAACAGCACCAGTAATCACTTTGATCGGAGCAAATCCACAAACCATAGAATTAGGAGCTGGTTATACTGAGTTGGGTGCTACAACAGATGACGGTGCTGAGGTAACTGTAGATGCTTCAGAATTTATGGATGCAATAGGTAGTTATACGATGTATTATGACGCTACAGATGTTACTGGTAATGCTGCAGTTCAAGTAATTCGTACTGTAAATGTAGTTGATACCACAAATCCAACAGTTGTATGTCAAAATATTACAGTACCGTTAGACGATTCTGGAAATGTAAGTATTACCGCTGCCATGGTGGATAACGGTTCTTCAGATCTTTCAGGTATTGCATCACTTGCTATTGATATCACAGATTTTGATTGTGCTACTATTGGAGACAATGTAGTGGTCTTAACTGTTACTGATGCTAATGGAAATAGTGATATGTGTATGGCTACCGTTACAATTGAAGATAGGATAGCTCCAGAGTTTGATATGGCTACTGTACCAACAGATATGAATGTTACTTTCGATACAGGAGATATGTATACATTGGCAGATTTTACAAGTGGAGTAGTAGTTACAGATAATTGTGATACCAATAGAAGTGGATTCGCTACAACGATTACTCAAAGTCCAGTAGCAGGTATTTTATTGGGAGCTGGTGATCATGTGATTACGCTAACAGCTACTGATGATAATGCAAATGAACAAACTACAACTTTTACCATTACGGTTACTGATGATATTTTAAGTGTTGGGGAAAACACAGAAGAGGTATTTACACTATATCCTAACCCAGCGAAACAACGGTTTCAGGTTTCAGGATTCTCAGGAGAAGCAGTTTTATCCATCTATGATGTTAACGGACGTAGTTTACTTACAGAGAAGGTAGATGCTGGTCAATCTATATCTATTCAGGAGTTACCAAATGGGGCATACTTTGTAAAAATCGCTATAGGAAACACCTATGAGACGATTAGATTAATGAAAAATGAATAGATAGAACTCTTTATTTTTTGCAAAAGGTCAGTGCTACGGAGTTAAGGGGTCGTAGATACATGAGGTTGCAAGATAAAACCACTCAAGAAATTGAGTGGTTTTTTAAATATGGATAAAGAATTTTACTATACCAATTCCATGATGGCTTGTTCCAGTTCTTGTTCCCTATGTAACCCCATTTTTTTTCGAATACGATGTCTGGAGGCTTTAATAGATCCCATGGTGACATTACGAATCACCATAATCTCTTTAAGACTCAGATTCATGCGCATCAAAGCACATATTTCTCTTTCGGATTTGGTAAGATCTGGATATAAGTCTCTGAGTTTTTGGTTAAATGCTTCATCAAGCTGTTCAATATTATCTCCGATAGAATCAAATTTACTTTCTGTACTAATCTGTGCATTAAGATCACTAATCAAAGACTGAAAATCGGAAACATCTACAGCATCGGCGTGTTGTTTTACCTTTTTAAGCTTAGAAAGGAATTCCTGCTTAAACTGTAAACGCATTTTATTATCTGCTACCAGTTGCTTAGCCTGATACGTAGTGTGTTTTAGTTGTTCATCTAATAACTCTTTCTCAAGCTGTTCTTTTTTGAAACGTTCTTTATTCAGTTTTCTTCGGTTGTTTACAAAGATTAATAAGATGATAATTCCTGCTGAGACTAGAAGTAACAAAGTAATATAAAGTCGATTCGTAGCCTGTTGCGCTTCGTTTTTTAATTTGAGTTCACTTTTCTCGTTTGCAAATTGAAGGCTATCTGCTAGTTTTTCCTTCTGAAATTGATAATTCAATTCCAGAGCAGTTATCTTTTTAGCATTTTTTACATTAAAAATCGAATCGTAGTAATATTTGTGAGTTTTGTAAAAGCCAAGTGCATTTTTATAATTACCCATCTGCTCATAAATATGACTCCTTAATTGATAAATAATAGGAAATTTAGAGGTGTTACCTTGTTTTTTAGCATAATCCAGCGCTTCATCCATATAGGATAGGGCTTCCTGATATTTTCCTAAATCCGAATGAATTTTGGCAAGGTGCATTAATGTATTAGAAAGGAAGTTATAATCTTTTGTTGATTTAAAAATATAAACAGTTTCTTCATATAAAGCAATAGCTTTTTCATACTTGCCTGTAGTATAATAGATCGTTGCTATATTATCATTGGACTTTGCTTTATCTTTAAGTGTTGGGGAATAATTTTTAGATAATTGATAGTAATGCATAGCAGAATCATTCTGCTTGGTATAATAATATATGACTCCCAGCATGTTATAGGTGCGAGCCAATTGAGAACTATCTACATGTCGTTCCTGTATATCTATAGATTTTAAAAAATATTTTTTTGACTTGTCATATTCTTTTTGATATCTAAAGATCATAGCGATGCTATGATAACTCCTGGCAATTTCAAAAGAATCTTGCAGTTTTTCCCTGATTTTTAGTGCCTGTAACCTAAGATCCAGTGAGTTTTTGTAATTGGTCTGTCTAGACTCATATTTTCCCAATACATCCAAAATTCGTGCTTTTTGTTTTAAAAAGTGAGCAGAAGGAGAAGGAATACTATCAATAAACTGGAGGGTTTGGTTCATCAAATCTCTTCCTTGATCTATGCTGTATTGCTCTACTACCTGAGTAAGTTCGAAGAGGTAATGCACTTTTAGAGAATCATTGGCGGCATCATTAACTTTTTGTCTCAATTCAATTTCCAGACTGTCCTGTTGCTCTTGACTTAATATGATAAGGGAAGAGAGTAAAAAAAAGATTAGGAAAAAGGCTTTCATGATAGGTAAGGGGATTTATATATGTATTACAAATATAACAATATAAGAAGAGAAATAGAGTGATTTGGGGATATCTGTTTTCTTTGAAAACCCTTATAAATAAAGAGGTGAAACTTTTTGTAACCATTAAAAAAACATAAATCCGAAAACAGAGTTGTACCATTGTACTTTATTTCGTTAACAAAAATTTAACCTAAATAAACCCCTTATGAAAAAACTACTACCCTTATGCTTCGTGGTGTTTTATGCGATAGGATTCACCTCTTATGAATTAGCTGCCAAGACACCCGTTAAACCCTCCTCAGCATTATTTACACCACAGATTAGTATTGCTGGTCCTGATATGATGACTGTGATTGCCAATGGCGATACGACTCCTGACATGCTAGATGGGACATTGTATTTTGAAATAGGAACAGGTAACTCTCTAATGACACCTTTTAGCATCCAAAACAGTGGTACCAGTGATTTAAATATTTCAGATATTACAATTACCGGAACCGATGTTTCAGATTTTGTGCTCAATGATATGTGGTCAACCACGGTGTTAGCTGGGTCAACAGAGTCCTTTGAAGTAAGTTTTGCACCGCAATCTGCTGGAGTAAAAAACGCAATAGTAACCATCACCAGTGATGATCCTACTAATGGGACTTATACATTTGCCATACAAGGAACCGCTTTTGAAGGTGCTACAGGATTACATTTTGATGGTGTGGATGATAATATCACTTTTAATAACGGAAACTATAGCTTAAGTGATGATTTTAGCATTGAGTTTTGGATGAAACCTGATATTTCAGGCACAGACGAACATTTTATACTGGATAATACAAGTGGTAGTTCAGGGTATAGTTTACGTATCGATATAACGCAGCAATTAAATTTTACTTTTTTTACTGCTAGTGGTGTTAAAAATTTAAGCACTTCGACTATCGCAAACGATCAATGGCAACATGTCGCCATTGTTTATAATGATTCTGGTTATTCAATTTTTATTGATGGTATGCTGGATAATTCATTAGCTCTTTCGGAAGCTATTGTGGATAGTAGTAATAATCTCACTATGGGAAGTGCTTTTGGTGGTGGAGAATATTATGCAGGTGCTATAGATGAATTACGAGTGTGGGATGTAGCATTGTCTAGTTGTAGAATTTCAGATCAATCTAGTTGTCAACTAACGGGAAGTGAAAGCGATCTGTTGGCTTATTATAATTTTAATAATGGAGAAGTAAACGGAAATAACTTTCCTATGTTTAGTATACTAGATCCTAATCATACGATTACCTCTGGTATTCCTCCACAAGGAACTTTAAACAATTTTGGGTTAACAGGTACTACTTCTAATTGGATAGACACTACTGCCAATGGAATTTCAGGAACATGTAATACATATTCAGAAGCTATAATTGGGATTGCTTCAAATAGTAATGCTATCAATAATGGGGACACTACAGTAAGTTCGAGTAATAACACCTCTTTTGGAAATGTAGAATTTGGTCAGGCAGAACCTGCAGATTATACGATTAATAATACAGGTAGCGCTACACTGAATATTTCTAATATTATCATCGATGGAGCATCTGATTTTACTATTATAGAATCACCAACAACAGTAGCTGCAGGAGCTTCAGAAAATTTACGTATCCTTTTTACACCTGCTTCTATTGGAACCAAAAATGCCACAGTACGTATCTTAAATGATGACTGTGATGATGCTACTTTTGAGTTTGCTATAGAAGGAACTGGTTTTACTCCTGCCACCGGACTGAGTTTTGATGGAACAGATGATCATATCAGTATTAATCATAATAGCGCATTCAATACAAGTATATTTACAATAGAAGCGTACTTTAAAACAACATCTACTGCAGGAGGACAAGCTATTATAAGTAAGTACGATACTACAGGAATTAATGGGTTCTCTTTGTTCTTAAACAGTTCTGGAGGGATACTATTTGAGTACGCAGTACCAAACATTGAATCAACAAGTGCATCTAGTGTTTCTGGATTAAATGATGGAAACTGGCACCATATTGCTTTAGCATTTGGATATGGTAAGGTCATATATTATATAGATGGTGTACTAGACAATGAAATTACTTTTAGTAATATTCCAGATGCCCCAACAAATACAGAATCACTTTACATAGGGTATTCTGCGTTTAATAACGTTTATTTTAATGGAGATATAGACGAAGTACGTTATTGGTCTAGAACACTATGTTCTGATGAGATTTTAGCACAACAAAGCTGTGAATTAGTAGGGAATGAATCCGGATTGGTAGCATATTATGACTTAAACCAAGGAAATGTTTATGCTGATAATTCAAGTGAAACGACAGCTGATGATGCTACTTCAAACAATTTAGACGGAACTTTAACGAATTTTGCGTTAACAGGAAGTACTTCTAACTGGATAGATACTACGACAAATGGCATTTCTGGAAACTGCTCAGTTGCTTTTCCGGAAATTAATGTACAAGGTGATGGTAACGATATTCTTAATGGTGATGCAACTCCAGATACCAGTGATAATACAGATGCAGGAAGCGTTTTGGTTGGTAATTCTGCTGAAATGAGTTTCTTTGTGCGTAACACGGATGGTTCTGGTGCTTTACATATAGATGGGGTGATACTTATGGGTGATACTGGGGATTTTACCATTACGCAAAATCCTAGTAATAACGCAATACCAGCAACTGAATCTGCTTCATTAAAAATAGAATTTACACCAACATCTGGCGGTACAAAAACTGCTACTGTAATTATTAGTAGTGATGATTGTGATGAACCGGATTATACTTTTACCATACAAGGAACAGGGATTCCTGCTGGTACTGGTTTAGATTTTGATGGTGCTAATGATTTGGTGACAATTTCTCATGACAATGGGCAAAATAATTTGAATTTCTCCGTAGATTTTTGGATCAAAACTACTGATGGATTAGGAGGAGTCATCAATAAGTTTACACCAGATGGAAACAGTGGATGGCGTATTAACCTGGATGGAGGAAGAATTGAGTTCTATTATTATGCGAGTGCTTCCAATTATGTAACAAGATTGTTAAGTCCTGCAACTTCGGTCAATGATGGTAACTGGCATCATGTAGCGGTTACGCTCAACTCTGGAAATGCCAGATGTTATATCGATGGAGTATTAGCAAGATCAACCGGATGGAATGGAACCGCTACAGCTACCACGACCACAGCAGATATACAATTGGGATATGCAGCAGCAGATGCTCCTAGTGGGGATACAGGAGGATATTTTGATGGACAGTTAGACGAGCTACGTATCTGGACTAAAACATTGAGTGAATTTGAAGTTGGTCAACTAAATGGATGTACGACAGACATGTCACAAGCCGGTTTAACCGCTAGTTATAATTTTAACGAAGGCATTGCAGCAGCTGATAATAGCGGACTAACAACATTAGCAGATGGTTCAGGAAACAACTACAACGGAACACTTACTAACTTTGCTTTAACCGGAGCTACCAGTAACTGGATTGATGCAGCTGACAACAATGTTTCAGGAAGTTGTGATTGCGTTGTTACAGGTGGTGTTACGTTGACTACGCAAGCCGAAGTAGACAATTTTGTAACGACAACTCTCGGATCTTGTGGAATTATCGAAGGAGATGTAACGATTAACGGAACTATTACAGATGTATCTGGATTCTCCAATCTTCATACTATTTCAGGAGATTTGCACCTGGAAGGGAACATTGTAGATGATCTTTCTGGATTTAATTCACTAACCACTATTGGAGGAAATTTCACTTTAAAAGATATGACCAATACGACTTCTATAAGCGATTTTTCTAATATTACAAGTCTTGGAGGAAATTTTGAAGTTAACAATCTCGATCAATTAACAGAAATTTCAATTTTTGATCAAATAGCTGCTATTTCAAGTATAACGATTACCGGTAATTCAATGTTATCGACAATTACTTTTGATGAATTGCAAACGATGAGCTCAAGTTTTGTCATAACATTTAATGGGGCACTAGGCACTATTTCAGTTCCAAAATTAACTGATGTAAGTGGTGAATTTAGAATGAATAATAATAGCGCTGCAATGACGAGTCTTAGTTTACCCCTTCTTGAAAGCACAGGGAATTTCAGAATTAATGATATGAATGGTCTAGAATCCATAAATGCTCCAGAATTACTAACGGTTACAGGTAGTTTTAATGTTGGTAGTTGTGCTGCTTTAACTACCCTTACGATTCCAAAACTAACAAGTATAGATAATAATACTTCCATTGACAATTGTACACAACTTACTACAATAAATACAACATCCTTATCAACGGTTAGTGGTAATTTTAGTATGGATGATTTGGCAATAAGTAGTTTGAGTTTCCTTCAAAATGTAACAAGTATTGGTGGTGGACTTTTAATAAGAGATATGGTTAATTTGAGTACTCTTCAAGGACTTGATGAACTAACAACTTTAGGAAGTTTTAGTGTAAACGATTGTGATTTATTAACTAGTCTAGAAGGATTCCCAAAATTAGGGATTACTTCTATAAACTTATTAAACATTGCTGAAAATGAATTGATCACAACATTTGATAATTCTTTCTTAACATCATTAACTGCTATTGGTGCTCTTGGAATTAGTTTTAATGGAAATCTGGTAGAAATCGATGCCTTACAAAATTTAGTTTCTCTCACAGGAGGAAGTGACTCAACCATTAGAAATAATAATAGTTTACAAAGTATCAATCTCTATGCACTAAGAAATGTAAATTCTAATCTGATTATTCAAAATCAGGAGCTAGGTATTTCCAATCTATGTGGTTTGTATAATTACGTTACGGTCGGAGATGGTAATACAACCCTATCGTTTGTAGGTGCTAATGCAGCGGATTGGGACAGTGTACAAGACATTATTGATAATTGCGAAACTCCTGTTATTACCTTAATTGGTGATAATCCACAGACCATAGAATTAGGAGCTGGATATTCAGAATTAGGAGCAAGTACTAGTGATGGTAGTTCTGTAGTAATCGATTCCAGCGAATTCGTGGATGCCATAGGAAGTTATACAATTACTTATAATGCAGTTGGTATTTCGGGAAATAATGCTATTGAAGTTACTCGTACAGTAAATGTAGTAGATACCACGGCACCTGTGATTACTTTGGAAGGAGATAATCCACAAGCCATTGAATTGGGAGCCGGATATACTGACTTAGGTTCAACCACAGATGATGGATCTTCAGTGAGTATTGATACTTCAGAATTCATGGATGCAGTAGGCAGTTATACTATCTATTATGACGCTACAGATGCTGCGGGTAATGCTGCTGTTCAGGTGACTCGTACTGTAAATGTAGTAGATACCACAGCACCTGTGATTACTTTGGAAGGAGATAATCCGCAGACTATAGAATTGGGAGTTGGATATTCAGAATTGGGAGCAACAACAGATGATGGATCTTCGATAAGTATTGATACTTCAGAATTCATGGATGTAGTAGATAGTTATACCATCTATTATGATGCTACGGATACTGCTGGTAATGACGCAGTTCAAGTTACTCGTACAGTAAATGTAGTAGATACCACAGCTCCAGTAATTACTTTAGATGGAGCAAATCCGCAGACTATAGAATTGGGAGCTGGATATACTGAGTTAGGAGCAACAACAGATGATGGATCTTCGATAAGTATTGATACTTCAGAATTCATGGATGCAGTAGGTAATTATACCATCTATTATGATGCTACAGATGCTGCGGGTAATGCTGCTGTTCAGGTGACTCGTACAGTAAATGTAGTAGATACCACAGCGCCAGTAATTACTTTGGATGGAGCAAATCCGCAGACTATAGAATTAGGAGCTGGATATACTGAGTTAGGAGCAATCACAGATGATGGTACTTCAGTAAGTATTGATACTTCAGAATTCATGGATACAGTAGGTAGTTATACGATCTATTATGATGCTACAGATGCCGCTGGTAATGCGGCAGTTCAGGCGACTCGTACTGTGAATGTAGTAGATACCACAGCGCCAGTAATTACTTTAGATGGAGCAAATCCGCAGACTATAGAATTGGGAGTTGGATATTCAGAATTGGGAGCAACAACAGATGATGGTACTTCAGTAAGTATTGATACTTCAGAATTCATGGATGCAGTAGGTAATTATACCATCTATTATGATGCTACAGATGCTGCTGGTAATGCAGCAGTTCAAGTGACTCGTACGGTGAATGTAGTAGATACCACAGCACCAGTAATTACTTTGGATGGAGCAAATCCACAGACTATAGAATTAGGAGCTGGATATACTGAGTTAGGAGCAACAACAGATGATGGATCTTCGATAAGTATTGATACTTCAGAATTCATGGATGCAGTAGGTAATTATACCATCTATTATGATGCTACAGATGCTGCGGGTAATGCTGCTGTTCAGGTGAATCGTACAGTAAATGTAGTAGATACCACAGCGCCAGTAATTACTTTGGATGGAGCAAATCCACAGACTATAGCATTGGGAGCTGGATATACTGAGTTAGGAGCAATCACAGATGATGGTACTTCAGTAAGTATTGATACTTCAGAATTCATGGATACAGTAGGCAGTTATATCATTTATTATGATGCTACAGATGCTTCTGGTAATGCAGCAGCTCAGGTAACTCGTACTGTGAATGTAGTAGATACTACAGCACCAGTAATCACTTTAAACGGAGCAAATCCGCAGACCATAGCATTGGGAGCTGGATATACCGAGTTAGGAGCAACCACAAATGATGGTACTTCAGTAAGTATTGATACTTCAGAATTTATGGATGCAATAGGAAGTTATACGATTTATTATGATGCCACAGATGCTTCTGGTAATGCAGCAGCTCAGGTAACTCGTACTGTGAATGTAGTAGATACTACAAATCCAATAGCAGTGTGTCAGAATATTACAGTACAATTGGATGACACAGGTAATATAAGTATTACTGCAGCCATGATTGATAACGGTTCTTCTGATCTTTCAGGCATGGTATCGCTTGCTTTAGATATTACAGATTTTGATTGTACCAATATTGGAGATAATATGGTTGTGCTGACGGTTACAGATACTGATGGAAATAGTGATATGTGTATGGCTACCGTTACGGTGGAAGATACCATAGCTCCAGAGTTTGATATGACTACCGTGCCTACGGATATGGAAGTACCTTTTGATACGGGTGATATGTATACCCTTGCAGATTTTACAAATGGAGTGGTTGTTACGGATAATTGTGATACGAATAGAGCTGCTTTGGCTACTACTATTACTCAAACTCCTGCAGCAGGTACTTTATTAGGGGCTGGTGATCATTTGATTATCCTTACGGTTACAGATGATAATGCAAATGAACAAACTACAACTTTTACCATAACGGTTACTGATGATGTTTTAAGTGTCGGGGAAAACAAAGAAGAGGTATTTACACTCTATCCTAATCCAGCGAAACAACAGTTTCAGGTTTCAGGATTCTTGGGAAAAGTAGAGCTATCCATCTATGATGTTAATGGACGTAGTTTACTTAAAGAAAAGGTAGATGCTAATCAATCTATATCTATTCAGGAGTTACCAAATGGAGTGTATTTTGTAAAGATTGCTATAGGAACCACCTATAAAACCATTCAATTGATGAAAAACGAATAGATAGAACCCTTTATTTTTTGCAAGAAAATCAGTACTACGAAGTTAAGGGGTCGTAGATGAGATTGCAAGATAAAACCACTCAAGAAATTGAGTGGTTTTTATGTTTATATACAGTTATGTATTTGTTATAAGATTCTAATTATAACTTTTAGTAAGTTTGTAAATAATGAAAAAATATACAACCTCATTCTTACTGTTATTTTCTTTTTTACTCTTCTCTCAAGAAAAGGATACTATCTTGACACGTCTGCAAAAAGAAGTAGAAAATGCTATCGTTGACACTTCCAAAGTAAAAGCAATGTTGGAGCTTGGAGAATATCAATTAAAACGAGATTTTGATAAAGCAGAAGGGAGTTTTGTAGAAGCACTAAACCTTATTAAAGGAAAGTCTGAGGAATATTATAAACCATTTCTAGCTGCCATTTATGTACAGATGGGAGTGGTAAATCGCAGAAAAGCTAACTATCCAGAAGCTATAAGTTATTATATAAAAGCACTTAGATTTTATGAGGAAGAAAAAAATGCTTCAAAGATTGCTAGTGTATTTCATAATATGGCCTTAGTATATCGCTATCAAAAAGACCATCGTAAAGCAATTGAAAACTATAAAAAGGCGATTGTTTTAAAAGAAAAAGTAAAAGATACCCAAGGATTGGGAGCAGTATATAACATGTTAGGAGTATCGTATAGACAAAATAAACAATTAGATTCTGCACTTATTTGTTATCAAAAAGCAGAAAAATTATTTACCGCTATCGATAGTAAAGAAGATTTACATGGCGTATATGGTAATTTAGGAGCTTTATATGGTTTTCAAGGTAAATATGACCAATCAATTCCTTTAAAGAAGGCCAATCTAAAATATTATAAAAAAATAGGGAAACGTCTTTCAATATGTGTTGAATACTATAATATATATCAGGATTACAGAAGGATGAAGAATTGGAAAAATGCTTTGGTGTATGCAGATTCATCATTACAAGTAGCACTTGAAGAAGGTTTTAGAGAACGTATTTTGGTTGCATATCGAAGTAAAAGTATATCGTATGCAAATATGGGTAACTATAGAGAAGCACATGAAAATTATAGAATCTATAAAAAATATAATGATACTATTTTTAATATCAAAAATGCAAAAAAGATTCAGTCACTAGAGCTCAATTACAAATTTCAGAAAGAAAAACAGGCAGATAGTCTTCAGTTTATAAGGGAGAAGCGAGAGGTAGAATTGATAGCAAAAACAGAATCATCAAAAAAGAAACTATATTTTATATTATTGATCATTACACTAATCGCTGCAGGAAGTATAGCTTTTCTGATTAGGCGTAATTATAAACACCGTGCCAGAATTGCGCGAGCGGAGCATGAAAATGAAAGAATACGTTTGGATCAGGAAATAAGTAACAAAGAAGAAAGTATCAAACGGTTGATTGCAGATAACAGCATGCGTTTGGCTTTTAAAGAAGAATTATTGGATAAAATTAAAAACGAAGTAGATACAAAACCGGAGAACATCTCAAAATCTCTACAATCACTTACCGCACAGTTAAAAAGACAAATCACCACAGAACGAAAATTATCAGGTTTGCAGGAAAAGATCGATCAGGTAAATAAGGATTTTGATCAAAGACTGCAAGAATTATATCCAGAATTAACTAAAGGAGAAAGAGAAGTATGTGCCTTATTACGTCTCAATTTATCAATTAAGGAGATTATGACTATTCGTAATGTATCTTCAGATTCAGTTAAATCCATGCGTCGTCGTATCCGTAAGAAAATGAATGTGCCTTCAGAAACCGAGCTCGAAAAGTTCATTCAGGAATTAGTTTAGCTAGAAATATTGTTTTCTTGCTGCACCCGTCTAAATATTTTAACTTTAATCGTCATTGCCAATAGCTTTAGGAGGAAGTCCTCTACTACTTACTTTCTGCTTATAGTATAGCGCACTTATCTCCACAACTTTTCAAGATGACACCTTTTGACACCACTACTTTCTTGGCAGAGCCTATAGTTGTAATTAATATTACGGACTCTAATCTTAGAACCTGCAATATGATTAAGCTATTAAACAGTTATATGATAGCATATATATTCTTTTTAAACACCGAAATAGTAACTTCCGCAGTTGTTATTTTGAGTATTATGATTGTTACATTTTTTATCTGGAGAAATGTATACGATCGTTCAAAAATCAACCGAATCACCAAAGAAAAAAATAGATTGATAGAGAGACTTACAATCAAGGAAGAACAAATAAAAAGTTTGATGGCAGATAACAGTATGCGCTTGACATTTAAAGAAGAGTGGTTGGCAAAATTAAAAAATGATGTAATGGTTACTGCCGATACTAAAGAACTAAGGGAATCACTGAATTCTTTGATAGCGCAACTAAGACTTCAGATTGATACAGAAAGTAAGTTAGCGGGACTTCAGGAAAAGATAGATTATCATAATATTAGTTTTGATACAACACTTAAGAACATGTACCCTGATTTGACCAAAGGAGAACGGGAAGTATGTGCCTTATTACGTCTCAATTTATCAATTAAGGAAATTATGACTATTCGTAATGTATCTTCAGATTCAGTTAAATCCATGCGCCGTCGTATCCGTAAAAAAATGAATATCTCTTCAGAAATCGAGCTCGAAAAATTTATCCAGGAACTAATTTAAATAGTTATTCCCGAATCCCTCAAAACTCCCGAATAAAACACCTCAATATTCACTGTTATTCAAAATGACACCTTTTGACACCAGTGAAAAACTCTTAAGACCAGATATTTAAGATATTATTGTACTCAATATTTAATAAACCATAGAATATGAGAAAACTATTACCCTTCGTTTTAGCAGTTTTTTTAATATCCTTTAATGATATTGTCGCCCAGACCGGCAATCAAATTTCAGGAGCAGCAATTACTCCTAATCAATCAAATACAAGCAATACACCTTTTCCCTATGATGGTAGAACAACATTTACTCCGGGATCATCACTGACTACTGGAGATTGGAACCTTTCCATTGGACCTGGTGCGGGTGCTTCCTTAATTTCTGACTCGAGAAATATTTTAATAGGAGGTATGGCAGGTGCTAAGCTTACTGACCGAGATAATATCGTTATTGGAACATTTGCCGCTGATCAGACTGAAGGAAATTTTGACAATGTATATATAGGAAATTATGTCGCTAGATATGCTACAGGTAGTGATAATGTGGTAATTGGCCATCGCGCAGGGCAGGTTTTAACAATTGGGTTTGATAATGTAGTAATAGGAGAACAAGCAGGATTTAGATTAACCGAAGGAAGAGATAATGTACTTATAGGGGAAGATGCAGGATATGAATTGACTACTGGTAATGATAATTGTTTTGTAGGAAGTAATGCGGGGTTAAACACTACAACAGCTAGCGGCAATACTTTTGTTGGTGGAGAAGGTGATAGTAATATTCCAAGTACACTCGGGAATGGCAGTGATTATGATTTTGTACTTCTTTCGGACGGAGCTGGAGAGCGAAATAGAACGGGTGCAGCTAACACCTTCGTAGGTTCGGGTGCTGGTATGGACAATGTTGATGGTTTTGCCAATACTTTCCTTGGATATGCAGCTGGAGCTAATAATCAACATGCTGATGGTAATACGTTTCTTGGATATGGAGCAGGTTGGGATAATAATCGTACTAACGAGCGCAATAATGCTAATAGAAATACCTATATAGGAGTATTGACAGGAGGAATTAATAGAGAAGGATCTGATAATATTGGGATGGGATGGAAAGCAGATTTTTCTGGGAATGGTGCTTTTGGACCTTCTGATAATCGCAATCAACGAAATATCTTTTTAGGAAACTCTGTTTCGGTATTTGGAGATGATCAAGTAATTATTGGGCATCAAGCTAGGTCTACAGGTAATAAGGGATCAATTACGATTGGTTCACAGAGTAGTACTGGTGGTTCATATGCAGCTGCCATAGGGTATGACGTTGATGTTGCAGAAGCCAATACTATGGCATTAGGAGGAAATACTACAACTAACCGAATGAGTTTAGGGATAGGTACTGTTGCTGCCAATCAAAATGCATCTTTAGAGCTGGCGGATACTGATAAAGGTTTTTTGATAAATAGATTAACAACAGCAGAACGAACAGCCATGGAAACTACAGCCGGAAGCGGAAATGCATTAACCACCACTGATACGGGTTTAATGGTATATGATACTGATCTGTCAGCTTTGTTTTTATGGAATGGTACGCAATGGATCAATTCTACCATAGATACTGATACCGATGATCAAACTATTGATGAATTTCAGTTAAATGGTAATGATTTAGAATTATCCTTACAAGATGATTCTGAAGCTACTAAAGCGGTAGATCTTTCAAAATATTTAGACAATACAGACACACAAAGAATTGACACGCTAATGCTTAGTAGAAATAAAATGATGATATCTCTAGAGAATGATAATGAAAAATTTAAAGAGATTGATTTATCATGGTTCTTACAGGCATTAAGTTTGTCCTCAAATACATTAAGCATCTCAGGGAATCCATCTACCGTTGATTTATCTGGTTATTTAGATAATACAGATAGTCAGGAATTATCGTTTTCAACCAATACCTTAAGTCTTTCAGGAGGCACAAATACTGTAGATTTATCAAGCTATTTAGATAATACCGATGCACAAGATTTAGAACTGTCAGGTAATGTTTTAAGTTTAACTAATGATAATACTGTAGTGGATTTATCTGGGTATTTAGACAATACTGATAGTCAGGAATTGTCATTTTCAACAAACACATTAAGTCTTTCGGGAGGCACGAATTCTGTTGATTTATCAGATTATTTAGATAATACCGATATGCAAGATTTAGAGTTGTCAAACAATATACTAAGCCTTACTAATGATGGTACTAGTGTAGATTTATCGGGTTATTTGGATAATACCGATGCTCAAACCCTTACATTAAGCAATGGTAATCTAACCATTTCTGGAGGTAATAGTATCGATATTTCTTCTCTTCAAGATGGAACGGGAACAGATAGTCAAACGCTCGACTTAATAAATGATACATTAAGTATTAGTAACGGTAACTCAGTGGATTTTTCTCCTTATATCAATACAGATGGTCAGGATTTAACTTCAGCTAGTTTGGTTGATACAAATCTTACAATCGAGATAGAGAATGGTGCTTCGGTAACCGTAGATCCATCCCCTTTGTTAACGAATTTAAGTGATAGATTAGCGGCATTAGAGCAAACCTTAGGAGTCCCAGAAAACAACTTGGGAAAGGCAGAGGCAGCTATTTTATATCAAAACATTCCTAATCCATTTAATGGAACATCATCCATAAAATACTACGTACCTAATCACGTATCGAGTGCGGCTATTGTATTTAGCAATACAAGTGGTCAAGTTATGTCTAATGTAGCTATAGAAAATGTAGGAGACGGAGAATTGAATATTAATAGCGATGGACTTTCTGCGGGAACATATTTCTATACTTTGTATGTAGAAGGGAGAAAAATAGAGACCAAAAAAATGGTGATTGAGTAGACATGAAGATAAGATGCTTAATTCTAATAGTGAGCCTGAAAATAAACTAGATCCTCACAGCTTTCGAAGAAAGCCGTCTTCTATCATAACAGTGAGCCCTGCGAACGCCAAGATTACTCAAAGTTTTCGAAGAAAACGTACTAACTACTAAAAGCGAAGCGTACGAATTAATGACACCTTTTGACACCGTTAAAATTATCTTAAAATAAGATATATAGACTATTATTGCAACGATTTCTAATAAACCCCTTAATATGAAAAGAATATTACTTTATTTCGCTTTAGTATTCTCTAGCTTTTATTCTTATGGTCAGTATACGGCCATTCCTGATACTAACTTTGAAGCTGCACTGCTAGCTTATGATGACGTCCCTAATGATAACCAGATCCTAACGGCTAATATTGCTACGCTAACCACATTAGATGTTTCTAATGGTAATATTGCCGACTTGACAGGTATTGAAGATTTTGTTGCTTTAGAGTCACTCTTTGTGCACGACAATAACATTTCGACGATAGATCTTAGTAATCTAGTAAACCTTACTACATTTAGAATTACTCGAAACCAATTAACAACATTAGACTTAAGCAATCAACCAGCACTACAAACCCTTATTGCCGATAATAACAATATTGAAACACTACAAATAAACTCTACGTTACTGAGATATCTTCAGGCATTTGGAAATAATCTAACAGACATAGATTTAAGTAGCTTTTCTCAATTAGAACAATTATTTATTGGAGAAAATGAGTTAACAAGTCTCGATGTAAGTAATAACACTTCATTGTTTAGAGTAGAGTTTTCTGGAAACCAACTAAGAACGATTGATGTTACCGCGTTGCCGGGATTAAGATTTTTTAACGGATCTAATAATGACTTAGTCTTTGCTAACATAAAAAATGGTAATAACCCAGCGATAGAGGATCTTCAGTTACAGAATAATGCTAATTTACGTTGTATCCAGGTAGATAATGCTACTGATGCATATGCTGGATTAGGAAACTATGTAGGATGGCAAATAGATGGTGCTACTTCTTCGTATGCAGATCAATGCCTTACAAGGGTACCAGATGATAATTTTGAACAAGCCTTAATAGATGCCGGATACGATACTACTGGTTTAGATAATTTTGTGCCTACGGCTAATATAGCAATTGTAGTAAACTTTAATGCGGGTACTGGAGGAGCATTATATAATAAAGGAATCACAGATCTTACGGGTATCGAAGATTTTGCGTCGTTAATACAACTATGGAGTGATGGTAATCCTTTAGTGAGTATAGATCTGAGTAAAAATACTGCTCTAAATACAATGGCACTTATAGGCACAGCGTTAACAGATCTGGATCTTAGCGGAAATACACAATTATTTTTCGCAGTTGTAAGAGATAATAATCAATTAACAAGTATAAACCTTAGTGCTAATACATTGCTTACAAACTTAACTATTAGGAATAACTTATTATCTGATATAGATCTAAGCACCAATACAGCATTGACAAAATTGAATATTAACAATAGCTCATTATCAAGTATAGATCTTAGTGCTAATGTTAGATTAGACAGAATATTCATTAAAGATACTCCATTATCAAGTTTAGACCTTAATACGAATACAGCATTAGCAAATTTAGAACTCGATGCTACGGCACTTACAAGTATTGACCTGAGTACAAATACAGCACTTAGTCAGTTAATAGTAAATAACAGCTCGCTTACGAGCCTAGATCTTAGTGCTAATACAGTATTAGATTATCTAGAATGTACCAACAATTTATTGTCTAATTTAGATTTAGGTAATAATGTGCTCTTAGAAGAATTGTATTTATCAGATAATGAATTAACCAGTATTGACTTAAGTACCAATACGGCATTGAACTATTTGTATTGCAATGATAATGAATTAACAAGTTTAGACATTAACTCTAATACAAATCTTATGGAGTTAGAAGTCAAAAATAATCAACTTACTTTTCTAAATCTAAAAAATGGGACTAATGAGACGGCTGATCTTGATTACTTTAGAGCTACTGGAAACCCTAATCTAAGTTGTATTGAGGTAGATAATGTAACTGCTGCAAATGCAGGAATTGGTAGTTATAATGATTGGATAAAGGATGTTACGGCTTCGTATTCCGAATCTTGTAGGACCTATGTGCCCGATGATAATTTTGAACAAGCGTTAATTGATTTGGGTTATGACTCTGGAGCATTGGATGATTATGTGCCTACTGCAAATATTGCAGGGCTGACAGAACTAAGTGTACGTTATGATAATATATTAGATCTTACCGGTATTCAGGATTTTGTATCGTTAACCACATTACGTTGCGATAATAATGATATTACCAGCCTAGATATAAGTAAAAATACTGCGTTAATAGATTTAAGATGTCATGATAATCCATTAGGAACTTTAGATCTGAGCGCTAATACGTTGCTAACTAGAGTAGATGCGTTTCGTACCGAATTGACCAATATTAATCTTACTGGACTTACACAATTATCTATTTTAAAAGTTAGTGAAAACTTATTTTCAAGTATAGATTTGAGTACAAATACAAGGTTGACAGAATTAACTATTTCAGAAAATAATGCACTTACTAGTATAGATTTAAGTAGTAATACAGAATTGATAAAGCTATTTGCATTTGAGTGTCAATTAGGAAGCTTAGATCTTAGTGCCAATACCAAAATAGAAGTAATTAATGTTGAAGATAATCTGTTAACCGTGCTTGATATAAGTGCAAACACAGTGCTAGAAAGTTTAGATATAGAAGATAATCAACTTACAAGTATTGACCTTACTGGAAATACGGCTTTAAGACTTTTTTGGTGTGATAATAACCAATTGACTAGTCTGGACTTGAGTACCAACACCAATATTACCAGATTAGAATGTGAAAACAATAAACTTACTTCTCTTAATGTAAAAAATGGAAGTAGTGCAAACATCAGTACACTTCGTTCAACGTCAAATTTTGATCTTAATTGTATTGAAGTTGATGATCCTAATGCGGCAACTACAGGAACTGGAAATTATGGCGGTTGGTTAAAAGATGATAGTACTGCCTATGCTGATGGTTGTGTGCCATTTACTTATGTGCCTGATGATAATTTTGAGCAGGCTTTGATCGATTTAACTCTTGATGATGTATTGGATAATTTTGTGGTGACTTCTAATATTTCAGGAGTGACTTCTTTAGATTTGAATACCCAATCTATTGCAGATCTTACAGGGATTGAGGATTTTGTAGCACTAGAAACATTAAATGTAAATGACAATCAGCTTACACGATTAGACCTTAAACAAAACACAGCTTTAACTTTGGTGCAAGCAAATAACAATCAGTTACAATTCTTCTCTCTAAAGAACGGAAATAATGCTAATGTTACTACCTTTTCTGCTACAGGTAATGCAGATTTATTATGTATCGAAGTAGATGATGAAACTGCAAGTTATTTAAGCACCTGGCAAAAAGATACGACAGCTTCATTTGGTACGGTTTGTACAGCTTGTGTAGTTGATGGAACCAGAATAGAGTCGAAAGCCGAATTTGACCAGTTTATTGCATTATTAGGGACTTGTAATACAGTAAACGGAGATCTAACAATCAGAAATGCCAATGATATTACTGATTTATCAGCTTTATCTAGTATTGAAGTCATTAACGGTAAATTAGTAATTGGTGATAATGACTTGATTGCGAATTTAAACGGATTAGAAAACGTAACAACAATAACTGATGGATTTTCTATCTTCCGAAATGAATCGCTAACAGATATCTCTGCACTTTCCGGAATTGTAAATCCTACTGTGAGCATTACTATATCCGAAAATGCAATATTAACAGATATAACCACAGTACTTGATTTTACAGTTACAGGATTAATATTTATAAATAAACAAACATTAACTCATACATTAACTTTTCCGAATGTTATAACCTTAACTGGAACAAACACGGGTAATAGTGCAGGTCCAGGGTCTCTAAATTTTAGAGAAATAGGGGCTACTTCAATTAGTTTCCCAAACCTTACGACTATTGAGCACTTTTTCTCTTTTAGAGAGGTAGATGTCGGTTCAGTATCATTTCCTTTATTAACAAATGTCGGAAGATCATTTACAATTGATGGTACTCAAAATACTACAGCGTTTAACTTTAATGCATTACAAACTGTGGATGGTTTTACCTTGGATGAAACCAGTGTAACAGATCTTTCTTCGTTTGCTGCTTTAACCTCTGTAGGGACTTATTTATCTATTAACAATAACCCAAATTTAATAAGTCTGGATGCTCTTAGTAATATTGCATCTACTTCCGGGATTTATTTATATATTAGAAATAACGATGCTTTAACCAGTTTAGAAGGATTAGGTTTCATTACCGGAGCTGTTGAGACCATTACGATTGAAGATAACCTCGTGCTGACTAATATTGATGTTTTAGAAGGTGTAACAACTACAGAGCGGTTTAGTATTACAGATAATGCTCAACTCACCAATATAGATGGGTTGAGAAATATTACCGAGACTACTGATACGGAAACAGCTTCATATCTGCAATCTACTATATCCGGTAATGCAATTACATCTTTGAACCTAACTAGTTTGCGATCAGTAGGAAACCAGTTAAATATTGTTGAAACAGGAGTTACGAACTTCTGTGGATTGTATGGCTACGTAGCGGATGGTGATGGGCAAACAACTCTTAATCTTACCGGCAGCGCGTTTACCATAGCGGATATTTTGAATTGTGAAAATGTTGCGCCAGTCATTACCTTACTAGGAGATAACCCACAGACTATTGAATTAGGATCCGGCTATACAGAACTAGGTGCTACTACCGATGATGGAAGTACCATTATAATTGATGCTACTGACTTTATAGATGCTGTTGGAAACTATACCATAACATATAATGCAACTAACACTTCGGGAATGGCATCTGCCGTTGAGGTTATTAGAATCGTAAATGTAGTTGATACTACTGCGCCTGTGATTACGCTAGTTGGAGATAATCCGCAGACCATAGAACTAGGATCAGGTTATACCGAGTTAGGAGCCACTACTGATGATGGGTCTAATGTGATGATCAATGCTACTGATTTTGTAGATGCTTTAGGGAGTTATACAATTACGTACAATGCTACTGATGCTTCGGGTAATTCGGCCATTGAAGTAACACGAACTGTAAATGTAGTGGATACTATGGATCCTGTGATTACATTAGTTGGAGATAATCCGCAGACCATAGAACTAGGATCAGGTTATACTGAGTTAGGAGCCACTACTGATGATGGTTCTAACGTGATGATCGATGCTACTGATTTTGTGGATGCTGTAGGGAACTATACCATTACCTATAATGCTGCAGATGCTTCGGGAAATATGGCAGTTCAGGCGACGAGATCAGTCAACGTTGTGGATACTACGAATCCAACTGTAATTTGTGAAAATATAACCGCACAATTGGATGATACAGGAAATGTAATGATTACGGCTTCTCAGATAGATAATGGTAGCATGGATATCTCTGGTATTGTATCATTTAACTTAGATATTACAGCGTTTGATTGTGCTAATATAGGTGATAACACCGTCTTACTAACGGTTACAGATGCTAACGGAAATAGTAACTTTTGTACGGCTACAGTAACGATAGAAGATTCTATAGATCCTGTGTTTGATGTAGCAACGTTACCTGGAGATATAGAAGTACCTTTTGATACAGGAAATATGTACACACTGGCAGATTTTACGGTTGGTGTCACAGCAACTGATAATTGTGATACAAACAGATCCGTTTTAACCACTTCGATTACTCAAAATCCTTTATCAGGTACTTTATTAGGTGCAGGAGATCATGTCATTACACTCACTGTTGAGGACGCTGATAATAATATACAAACAGAAACTTTTATGATTACAGTTAATGGAGTATTAAACATAGAAGATAATGTTATTGCTAACTTAGTTATATATCCTAATCCAGTGCAAAACGAATTTACAATTTCAGGATTATCAACAAAAGTAGATGTAAAGCTACTAAATATAGCAGGAAAACTCATTAAGAGCATCCAAGATTATACATCAAGACCAATCAATGTTCAGCATTTAGAAACTGGCGTTTATTTTATAAGATTAACTTCAGGAGATGCGACAAAAACTGTCAAATTAATTAAGGAATAAATAAAGAGTTTATGAGGTTTTCTAGAATGAGGAAACCTCTATATACTAATAACCTAAATCTATAAGTCCCTTATAATTATGAAACACTTTTACCTACTTATTTTTGCAATATTAATAGGGCCGCAGCTTAACTCACAAACGCTAGTAACTAAAAGATTTACCCCCTCATCTCCAGTTACTGTAGATGGTTGCGGGACGTATTGTACGATACCAGGATTAGATCCAGTAACTTTTACTGAAGCAGATTTCCCTGGTATGAGTCCTCAAGTTACTCGAACTGATGGAGGAGGAACACTTCACATAATCACATATGTAACCCTGTTTTATCTATATACTCTAAAATGACACCTTTTGACACCGTTAAAATTGTTTTAAAAAGACAAGGACACTCTATTTTTGTAACCTACAATTATAAACCCCTAGCCCTAGATATATGAAAAAATCATTACTCGTAACCCTAACTATATATTTTGTCACTACACTAACGACCTATGCCCAACAATGTGGAACCTTAATGGAACCTGTTTCCTTAGAGAAACGAATAAAAGAATCTACTCAAATCGTAGAAGGTAAGGTTAAAAAAATGCACTCTTTATGGGATAATAATAAAAAAAATATATATACTATTTATAGCATTGATGTTTATAATAGAGCAAAAGGATCTGGAACTGAAACTATCAATGTAACTGTTCTTGGTGGTCAAGTGGATGATGAAATACAGATGACATCTAGTTCTGCTAATTTATATAATGGTGATCAAGGTATATTTTTTTTAAAGAAAAGTTTTGTTCAATTCCCTGTTAGAGGTGATGTATATGAAATGGTCGCTGCAGCACAAGGTTTTATTAAGTATAATGAATTAACAGGAAAAGCTTCAGGTGTTTTTGAGGAGTATGAATCTATAGAAAATGTATTGATAAAGAAAATTCAAAAAGTTACACGTACCAATTGGGAACAAGTACAATTAAAACCTGCAAAAAGTAAAGCTAATAATGCTGTTCTTATAACACCTACTATTTTGGCTATTTCTCATACTTCTATTAACGCAGGAATTGGAAATATTCTAACAATTGATGGATTTAATTTTGGTACTCTTAGAGGAAAAGTAAGTTTTCCAAATGCTAATACGGGTGGAACAACTTACTTTGATGCTTTAGATTCTCAGATTGTTAGTTGGACTGACTTACAAATTAAAGTAAGAGTACCAACTAATGCAGGGACAGGTAAAATTCGTGTAACCAATAGTGATCCTGTGTCTACTGATAGTAGTCAAATTTTAAAAATTAATTTTAGTCACCTTAGCTTAACTAGTGGAGGTATAGCTTATCCTTCTATTTTAACAAATAACGATGGTAATGGTGGTTATACATTTCAATACAATAATGATTTCAATAGTAGTATTGCTAAAGGGTCTTTTGAAGATGCTTTTCAATTATGGAACTGTGAGACTTTTGTAAATTTTAATTTTGGAGCGACTACAACAACAGATGAGACAGCCAGAGACGATATTAATATAGTACGTTTTGATAATGGTGATGAATTACCAACTGGTGTTCTTGGTCAAGTAACTAGACGTTACATAGGTATTTGTGCATTAACTGATAGTGCTATTGTTGGTGAAATTGATATTACCTGGGATGATGATACAAACTGGTATTATGGAGGAGGTGCACCTTCTGCGGGTCTAATAGATTTTAAAAGCGTTGCATTACACGAGTTAGGGCACGCTCATCAATTAGGTCATGTAATTAACTCTAATTCTGTTATGCATTACGCTATTGCTTCTGGTGTTACTAATTATTCATTAAATGCTGATGATATACGAGGAGCCAATCATGTAATGAGGAAATTTACAGCACCTACGGGTTGTAGTGACATATCTCCGATGATAGAAGATAATCAATGTTGTACAGATTTAGCTATTAATTTAGATCCTTCCGCAAAAGAAATTTGTGAAGGCGAGGATACAAGTTTTAGAATTACTGCAACTGCAGCTGCCAGATATCAATGGCAGGTAAACGATGGTAGTTGGAACTATATCTCCAATAGTAGTATTTATTCTGGAGCAACAACCTCTGTGTTAACAGTAAATAATGCACCTTTTTCATTAGATGAAAATCAATATCGTTGTATCATTTGGAGTTCTTGTGGCGGTAGTTTAATATCAGATAGAAAAACATTAACTGTAAAAGAGGTACCTATTGCTATGGTAGCTGTTCAAAATGCAACTTGTGCAGGTGGAGATGGCCAAATTATTTTTGATTTTACTGATAATTCTACGAGAACTGGTATTGAATTTAGTATAGATAATGGGGTATCTTTTCCTTATGCTTATAATGACAATGCAGGAAGTGAGTCGGCTAAAAATCTAGCGGCAGGTAATTATGATGTTTGGGTGCGTTGGGATAACGATGAATGTCCAGTAGATTTAGGAAGTTATGCAATTATACGGGAAGCTAATCCTACGGCAACGATTTCCGTAACAGACTCAAATTGTGGGAGTAATAATGGAATATTAACGTTTAGTTTTGCGGACACTGGAACACGAAATATGATACAGTTTAGTATCGACAATGGTGTGTCATATGCATATACTTTTGATGATGATGCAGGAACGGGTATGGCGCCTGATTTAGCTGCGGGAGATTATGATGTTTGGGTAAGTTATGATAATGATGATTGTCCTGTAAGCTTAGGAAGTTTTACTATAGGTATAATAAATACACCTCCCGTTACAATAACTACTAATACCGATGAAACTGTTTGTGATACAAACGATGGAAGCATATCACTAAGTTTAGTAGATAGTCCTGGGCAAACCATCGTAGAAATAAGTTTAAACGGTGGAACTAGCTATGATTATAGTTATAGTGATGCTTTAGGAAGTATAGCGATTAATAATTTAGATCCGGGCGATTATAACGTTTGGGCGCGTTGGGAAGATGATTCTTGCGCTCAAGAAATTGGAGATGTAACTATAGGAAGTGGTTTGGGAATTGACGCAACAGTGTCAAATGTGAATCCATCGAGAGGAATGTCTGATGGTAGGATTTTAGTATCCTTTACCGATAATGCTAGTCAAACTCAAATTAAGTTTAGTATTGATGGTGGGATTACATATCCATATACCTTTAATGATAATTTGGGAACTGCAGAAATTGCAGGTTTGTCAGCTACTAATTATGATGTATGGGCTGCATATGGAGATGATACATGTCCCGCTAAAATCGCAGATATTATACTTTCTGAAATTAACTATACAGATATTCCAGATACTAATTTCGAAAGTGCATTAAATGATTTATCCTATGATAATTATTTAGGAGATAATAAAGTTCCAACATCCTTAATTAATGTGGTTACTAGTCTCGATATAAAATCTAACAATATAGCTAACCTTTCTGGGATTGAAGATTTTTCGTCACTAACTCTACTAGATGTTTCTGATAATAATCTAACAACTTTAGATCTAAGCCCACTGTCCAATCTTGAAAACCTTATAGTTAGTAATAATAATATTGCAACGGTGGATATTTCATCAAATACAAAACTAGTATCCTTTATAGCTAGGAGTACAGGCTTAAATTCCATGGATTTCACACCAAACACCTTACTGGTAGATATTGATGTAAATGATAATAATTTAACATCATTAGATTTTTCATTAAATCTATCTCTGGTAACATTAGATGTAGCCTCAAATGCATTAACTTATTTGGATGCGTTCCTCGCTTTTTATGAAGATATAACCTTTTTCGATGCAAGATCGAATCCGGATTTAACCTGTATTAGGGTAGAAGACCCTTTATATTCAACAACCAACTGGTTAAATATCGATTCACAAACTAGTTTTTCTGGTAATTATTGCGAGTATACAGCTATTCCAGATGCGAATTTTGAGGCAACACTAGGATCACAAGGCTATGACGATATTTCGGGTGATGGTCAGGTACCTACATCATTAATTAATACTTTAACGACTTTAGATGTCAGTAATAAAGGAATTGTCGATCCTACAGGTATAGAGGATTTTACAGAACTCATTTTTCTTAATATGAGAGGGAATTCTATACTATCTATTGATTTAAGTAATTTGTCGGAACTCGAAACCCTTAATATCCAAAGAAATAATGACATGACTACGTTAAATCTGGATGATCTTTTAAAGCTTGAAATACTAATTGCAGATTTTAATAATATTTCAGAACTAACCTTAGTGTCACCAGAATTAAGAATATTACAACTTTTTGGTAATGAGTTGACTTCATTAGATGTCTCATTATTTCCAGAATTAAAACAATTGTATTGCGGTAATAATTTATTAACCGGATTAGATTTGAATCAAAATACAAAATTAGAACTGCTGAGTTGTGCCAGAAACTCTATCGAATCTCTGGATCTTTCTGGCTTACCATTACTAAATGAAATTCTAGTCGATAGAAATGAACTATCTGTTTTAAATCTAAAAAATGGGAATAACGCTAATATAACCTCTTTGAATGTATTAAGCAATTCTCAACTTAACTGTATTAGCGTAGATGATCCTGTTGCTGCAAATGCAGGCTCAGGAATCTATGGGAGTTGGACTATTGATGCAGGTGCAACATATAATGATGATTGTACTCAACCTGTTATTACCTTAGATGGTGAAAATCCTCAAATAATAGAGTTAGGAGTAGGATATACAGAATTAGGTGCGAATACAGATGATGGTTCTACAGTGGTAATTGATGCTACTGCATTTATGGATGTTGTAGGAAACTATACGATTACATATAATGCTACGAATGCAATTGGAAACTCAGCGGTAGAAGTAACAAGAATAGTTAATGTAGTTGACACTACCAACCCAATAGCGATTTGCCAGGATATAAATGTAGCTTTAAACTCTTCTGGAACGGTAACTATAATAGGAACACAAGTAGATAATAGTTCTAGTGATCTTTCAGGAATAGCATCTTTAGCAGTAAGTCCATCAAGTTTTACGACTAGTGATGTAGGTGCTAACACCGTTACTTTAACCGTTACGGATACTAACGGGAATAGTGAAACATGTACAAGTACTGTTACCGTTGTAGACACTATAGCACCTACAATGGCTTGTCAAGATATTACAGTGCAATTGGATACAACAGGAAATGTAAGTATTACTGCTACACAAGTTGATGGTGGTACTACCGATGCTGCGGGCATTGCGTCTTTAAATATTGATATTACAGACTTTGACGATACTGATATTGGCGAAAACATGGTAACATTAACGGCCATTGATAATAATGGAAACACTGATACATGCGTAGCGATTGTTACTGTAGAAGATAATGTACCTCCAGTAATCACATTAACCGGAGATAATCCTCAGGTTATAGAATTAGGAGACGGATATACAGAATTAGGAGCAATGACGGATGACGGGTCCAATGTTGTGATTGATGCTACTAATTTTGTTGATGCTGTAGGAAATTATACAATCTATTATGACGCTACGGATGCTTCAGGAAATATGGCAGTTCAAGTTACCAGAATGGTGAATATTGTTGATACTACTGCACCAGTGATTACATTAGTTGGTGATAATCCACAAACCATAGAATTAGGATCAGGTTATACCGAGTTAAGAGCCACTACTGATGATGGGTCTAATGTGATGATCAATGCTACTGATTTTGTAGATGCTGTGGGGAGTTATACAATCTATTATGACGCTACTGATGCCTCAGGAAATATGGCAGATCAAGTCACCAGAGTGGTAAATGTTGTAGATACTACTGCGCCAGTGATTACACTAGGTGGAGATAATCCACAGACGATTGAATTAGGGACTGGCTATACCGAATTAGGAGCTACCACCGATGATGGTAGTGATGCTATAATTGATATGTCTGATTTTGTAGATGCTTTAGGGAGTTATACAATTACGTACAAAGCTACTGATGCTTCGGGTAATGTTGCTACAGAAGTAACCAGAACAATACATGTAGTAGACACCACTGCACCAGTGATTAGTTTAGTAGGAGATAATCCACAAACGATAGAATTAGGAGCTGGTTATATAGAATTAGGAGCTACCGTAGATGATGGAAGTACTGTGGTTATTGATAGTTCTGGTTTTATAGATGCCGTAGGAAATTATGCAATTAGGTATAATGCTACGGATGCTTCGGGCAATGTTGCTACAGAAGTAACCAGAGCAGTAGATGTAGTAGATACTACTAATCCAACATTGGTTTGTCAAAATATTACCGTACAGCTTGATAATACAGGTAATGTTGTTATAACAGCTGATCAGGTAGATAATGGTGCAACAGATCTTTCTGGTATAGCGTCTTTAAGTTTAGATATCTCGACATTTGATTGCGCTACTATTGGAGATCATACAGTAGTACTAACTGCAATTGACACCAATGGAAATGAAAGTAGTTGTACTGCAACTGTAACTGTAGAAGATTTGATAGCTCCAGTATTTAACACAACTACATTACCTTCTGATACTGAAGTTACTTTTGATACGGGTGATATCTATACCCTTGCAGATTTTACAAATGGAGTGGTTGTTACGGATAATTGTGATACGAATAGAGCTGCTTTAGCTACTACTATTACTCAAACTCCTGCAGCAGGTACTTTATTAGGGGCTGGTGATCATGTGATTATCCTTACGGCTACAGATGATAATGCAAATGAACAAACTACAACTTTTACCATAACGGTTACTGATGATGTTTTAAGTGTCGGGGAAAACAAAGAAGAGGTATTTACACTCTATCCAAATCCAGCGAAACAACAGTTTCAGGTTTCAGGTTTCTCAGGAGAAGCAGAGCTATCCATCTATGATGTTAACGGACGTAGTTTACTTATAGAAAAGGTAGATGCTGGTCAATCTATATCTATTGAGGAGTTACCAAATGGTTTATATTTTGTAAGAATAGCTATAGGAACCACCTATCAAACGATTAAATTACTTAAAAACGAATAGATAAAAACAATTTATTTTTTGCAGGAAGTTTAGTTCTACGAAGTTAAGGGGTCGTAGAAAATAAGGTTGCAAGACAAAACCACTCAGGTTACTGGGTGGTTTTTTGTTAGCATAAATCTCTTGACTAACAAGTTAGTAGGAAAGGTATTCCAAAGTGTTCTATGCATCTTGTAGCATCCAGAAATACAGATATGTTAAAATAGCAGCACTTAAAAAAATGTCTCCTATTTGTCTCCTGAAACATTGTGTTGACTAAAAGTAGTCACTATAACTTTACACAACCAAATTATATGAACCTTTTATACCCCTTATGTTATGAGTAAACAATTATTCTTTGTAGTCGCACTTTTCTTTGGTGCTATGATGACAATCCAATCACAGACCTTTAATGAACTCTCAGGTACTGGATCTGGGGAAAGTATCACTTCAGGAAGTTATAATGTTATGTATGGAGATAGTACAGGTACTTCTTTAACATCAGGAAATAAAACAGTATTTATTGGATTTGGAGCTGGAAAATATAATACAACAGCACAAGAAAATGCTTTTATAGGATACCTAGCTGGATATGCAAATACTACAGGTTCGGACAATATTTTTTTAGGCGCTTACTCAGGAACATTAAATACCACAGGAGCGGATAATACTTTTGTAGGTACAGATTCAGGAGCAAAGAATACTATTGGATATGATAATACCTTTATTGGCGAAGAGTCTGGTGCTTCTAATACTATAGGGTATGAGAATACTTATGTTGGTGAGGACGCAGGAGCAAATATTCAGATAGGATATGATAATACTTTTGTAGGAAACCAATCTGGTGGAGCTAGTACGGGCGTCAATGGATCTGGCGATGGTACTGGATATAGGAATACTGGGATAGGGTCTGGATCTTTGGCAGATCTGAAAGAAGGACATCATAATACTGCAGTAGGAGACTCTACAGCCACAGATATAAGTAGTGGCATTTATAATACCATGATCGGTGCTGCTGCCGGTGCTGCTACAGAATATTCTAGCTATAATACTTTTGTAGGAGCTAGAGCGGGTTATGATAATAATAGAACCAACGTTACCACAAGTTCAAATAACAATACTTATTTAGGATATGAAGCGGGATATACCAATCGAGAAGGAAGTGATAATGTGATGATTGGTGCTTATGCAGATTTTTCTAACCATGCTTCTTCTGGTTCTAGTACAGGACAGTTAAATAACGCCCGAAATACAGTTATAGGTGCTTACTCTGAACTTGACGGGGGGACTTCAAGTTATGGTGGTAATGATGTAGCTACGCTAGGGTACAGTTTTTTTATAGATGCACACCAAGTAGTAGGGATGGGTTCACAATCTAGTATTGGTGGAACCGGAGCTATAGGGCTGGGATACACAACTCATATGAGTACAGATGCTGACTATTCTGTTGGGATTGGGCATCAAAATACGATTGATCAATCCAATGCTATTGGTATCGGTCGATCTGTCGATGTAGATAATACAGAAGCTATTGCCATCGGAGCCAATACTGTTGTACAAGCAGATGGAGGGATCGCGATCGGATATCAAGCCAAAACCGATGACACAGGTGCTACCTCTGGTGCCAATTATAATATAGCATTAGGCTATAAAGCACAGGCTACAGATTCCTTGTCAGTTGCTTTTGGTAAAGGAGCCATTGCTTCAGGAAGGTATTCCTACGCTGTAGGTAATGAAGCTATAGCAGCTGTGGATAGTACAATGGTACTTGGAGGTGCAACAGTACCACTAAGTGTAGGTATTGGTACCGATGCTCCAAACAGTAGAGCATCTTTAGAGCTTGCTGATACTAATAAAGGATTTCTAATAAACAGGTTAACGAATTCTGAACGAACCGACTTAGGCAAAAAATTAATAACAGCTAACGAGGGAATGATGGTCTATGATACTGAGGATGATATTGTATATACCTGGAACGGCAGTGCATGGACAACAGTAACCTCTACAGGAGATAACCTAGGAAATCATAAAGCTACTGCCCGTCTAAATATGAATAGTAATAACATTACAGGTGTTGACAATTTTTATTTAAGTTCAACTGATTATCATGGAATTTACTTTGGAACTAGCAAAAAATATGGTATTCAAATAGATGCCGAGCAAGGAAATTCATTATATAAATATGGTCCTGTAACAAGTGCTTTTGTAGGCGAACATATCAACGTAAGATTTTCTACCAGCAATAGTCAGGGAGCTGGATGGGTATGGGGTATATATAATGAGACACCAATCGCTGCATTAGACAATACTGGTAAACTTCAAATTGCCAATAGCTTAAACATAGCCGGAGTTTACGAATTTCCTATTGTTGATGGCACTACTAATCAGGTATTGACTACAGATGGTTCTGGCACATTAACCTGGTCTCCCCAAATCGATAATCAGGAATTGTCGTTATCTACACATATTTTAAGCCTTTCGGGAGGAACAAATACTGTAGATCTTTCTTCTTATCTAGATAATACCGATGCACAAGATCTGGATTTATCAGGGAATACATTGAGTTTGACTAACGATGCTACAACGATAGATTTATCGAGATTTCTGGATAATACAGATAATCAAGAGTTATCTTTTACCAATAATGTATTGAGTATTTCAGGAAGTACTAATACGGTAGATCTTTCAGTATTACAAGATGGTACTGGAAGTGATAGTCAAACTTTAGAGTTATCGACAAATACGTTGAGTATTAGTAATGGTAACTCTGTTGATCTTTCAGCGTACTTAGATAATACAGATGGACAAGACTTACAATTATCGGGAAATACGTTAAGTCTAACCAATGATGCTTCATCAGTGGATTTATCGGGTTACTTAGATAATACAGATAATCAGGAACTTTCGATTACTAATAATACTTTAAGCATTTCTGGAGGGATTACTACCATAGATTTTTCCGAATACCTGGATAACACTGACAATCAAGAGTTATCTCTAAGCGGTACCACCTTAAGTATTTCGGCTGGGATAAATACAGTAGATCTTTCTGCTTTACAGGATGGAACAGGTACCGATAGCCAGACGTTAGATTTGAACAATCATATATTAAATATTAGTAATGGAAACTCGGTAGATTTTTCGAATTATACCAACACCGATAATCAAGAGATATCCTTAAGTGGGACTACGTTAAGCATCTCTGGAGGAACAAATACTGTCGACCTTTTAGCTTTACAAGACGGAACAGGTTCGGATAGTCAAGTTTTAGCATTGAATAGTAATATATTGAGTATTAGTAATGGAAATTCGGTTGATATTTCAGCCTTCACCAATACGGACAACCAAAATTTAACTGATGCTACACTAACAGGTACGAATCTTACTATAGAAATTCAGAGCGGAACCTCTGTATCGGTTGATTTAGCGCCTATGTTATCAGATTTACAATCCGATCTAAGTACAGCTCAAAATGAAATAACTGCATTGCAAAATGAAAATTCAGCTCAGCAGGACGAGATCGATGATTTGACTTCACGTTTGGAGGCTTTAGAACAAACATTAGGTGTTCCCGAAAATAATAATATCAAAGTTCAAACTGCCATATTATATCAAAATATCCCTAATCCATTTAATGGCACTTCTTCTATCAAATATTATCTTCCGTTAGAAGTGAATAGAGCCGCTATCGTGTTTAGCAATACAAGCGGACAAATTATATCAACTGTCGATTTACAGGATCGTGGTGAAGGTGAATTACATACCAATAGTGACGGATTAGCTTCCGGAATTTATTTCTTTACCTTGTATATAGAAGGTCAAAAAGTGGATACCAAGCGAATGGTCATCGAATAGGGATCTAATCAAATTCATTCAAAGAAAGCATTTAAAAAGCTACTATCTCTGTCGTTTCGAGCGGAGTCGAGAAATAAGGGTTTTTGATTTTTAATACATTTCGACTCCGTTCAATATAACAGAATCATAAAATCAACCCTTTTTGAATCCTTTCTTTTTGATTTGCAATGAGTTCATATGCTTTAAGAATAAAAGCGCTTCTAAAAATTGAGATTCCCATCCTATTTTAAATTATATTTGATAGTGTCGTAGTCACCCTTATATAAATGGAACGATCAGTATCTTTAATATCATTTGGAAAGCATCAACTTTGGATATATGTTATAGTTGTACTTTCGGTATTTTTCCCGGGTTGTACGCCTAAAAATCAAGATGTCCCGACTATTAAAAAAGGAATATTAGATCTTTCCGGTTGGGATTTTAGCCAAAATCCCGAGGTTTCTCTTCGGGGAGAAAGCTTTTTTTATTGGAAACAATGGCCTATTGATGAAAATAATAACTTTGTTCCTGGGTTATTAAAATCAGTTGATACAATTAATTGGCCCACAGCCCTATGGATTCAAAAAATAGATGAAGGGAGAGGGTATGGGACTTTTAGATTTCTTGTAAAAAGAACAGATATGCAAAATTCTGTTATGCTCACTTTGCCTCGTTGTTTTGCTGCAGCTCAAGTATGGATTAACGATAGTAAGGTGATTTCTCACGGACAGATCTCAAAGAATCCAGATAATGAAAGGATAGATGGTCGTCCTTTACGATTTGAGTTACCAAATGAACAAATTTTGGACGTTATGTTACTTGTATCTAACCATAAGCATCGCAAGGGGGGTGGGTTTGCGTTGAGAAGCAGGATTCAGGAAACTAAATATTTTATCAATAAGAATAAAACAAAACCTCTGATTGAAGGAATTATAACCTTTCTGATTTTACTCTTTGGGGTTTATCAGATTTTAAACTTCTTCAGTTTTCCCAAGTACCCTTACTTTTTGTATTTCGGATTGTTTTGTTTATTTGGAGCGTCTCGGCAGTTATTTGTAGGAGAAGCCTTGATTTATCACTTCATTCCAGAAATTTCGTTTGAAGTTATTCAAAAGATACGATATATAGGATATTACGGAGCATTAGGATCTGTTATGATGTATCACTTTTCACTATTTCCGGGTTATTTTTCTTTAAAATTTATTCGTTTTTGTGTTATAATTCCTGTTTTAGGTATTTTATATGTGATCATAACTCCAGTTTTTTATGCGACCTATAGTGCTCTATTGTTTCAAATATTTGGTTTTTACGTAGTTTTGTTAGGTTTCTATCATATCATTCTTGCAGTAAGACACAAAAAACCATATGCCAAAGGGATATTGATTAGTATGATAGTGACTGGATGTATATTAGTTAATGATCTTTTGAACGCTATGCTTGTGATACAAACCGAATATTTGATCAATTATGGTTTGTTATTATATGTAGGTTTTCAGATCATTCTGAATAATAGAATACAATTACAGACCGAAAAACAGTTGGTAAAACTGTCTACCGATATAGAAGAGTTATCAGACCGTATTACAGAGAAAGAAGAAGAGGTTTCAGAATTACGCTCCGAAACCTTTCAACAACTGAAGTCTAAAGAAAAATTAGTTGAAAATCTTAAAAAAGTAGCTTCTAATGATGAGTCAATATCCATACAAAACCTGATTGCCGGCCTAAAATCGGAATTGTTAGAGGATTCTCAGTTAACACTGATCAAAAATGATATCGAAACGCTGAACTATGAGTTTGCTCAACGCATCAAAAAAATTCATCCTAATTTGACTAAAACAGATCTTGAGATTTGTATCTATTTACGTATGTCTTTAGGAAGAAAAGAAATTGCTCGACTACGTTTTACATCCATTGAAGCGGTCAAAAAATCAAGAAGTCGTTTACGAAAAAAAATGAATCTTTCTAAAGATATAAACCTTGAAGAATACATAAAATCTATCTGATTTTTTTATTTGATCGACTATTATAGAAGAGAAATATCCTTATTTAATAGTTTTATAAAGGTATTTGGAATCCCTTGTCTTTAAAGAGAATAAAGACCTGTCCCCCTAAGTGTCCCCTCGGTTTTTTTAGAGAAAACAAATTTTGTTAGTTATTTTGATGTGTATTCAACAATTAGCTATGTTACCTTTTTTTAAAATGATTTTTAATTCAGAAAACCCGAATAATCAGTTAGCAATGATTCAAAAGATGAAAGCAAAGAAAAAAGAATTGGAAGATACCCTGAATAATTTACAGGAGATAGAAAAAAAATTAAAAAAATAAACAAAAACAGTAACTAGATATGGTCCCCTTAAATATACAAGTTATGGTTGATAAAGAATCTCAGATATATATGCCTCCGACTTGGAAACATTATATGAATGTAGAATATATCCAAATTGATTTCACAGGATTATATAAAGATGAAGATATTATTAAATGTGTTGCTGATGCGGTGGAAATGGGATTGCAACGATCCGATAAGTCCGTAAGAGCCTTGGTATACCTCAAAAACTCTAAAACCAGCCCAAATGCGATAAGATCTATCAAGAAATTAGGAAAACTAGTACAACCCAAACTTAAAAAATCAGCACTGGTAGGTTCCGTAGGAATTGTATCCTTACTAATGAAAATATATATCAGTTATACAGGTAGTAAGATTAAATTTTTTACAGATAAAGAGGCAGCAATTAAATATTTGGCGAATGATTGATATGGATACTCCATATAAGAACAGCTATGAAGATGCTATCGTATCTGTAATTACTTCTGATAAAGAACTAGAGTTCATAGAATCGTTGTTAGCACAGAATATTAAAATACAATTGATGGATACAATTCCAAACAATATAGAATCTTGGGATGTGAGTCCTGATAC
Source organism: uncultured Aquimarina sp. (assembly GCF_947495315.1). GTDB lineage: Bacteria > Bacteroidota > Bacteroidia > Flavobacteriales > Flavobacteriaceae > Aquimarina. Next base: position 604,575 of record NZ_CANLYD010000001.1, read on the forward strand.
CATCGTTTTGGACAGTATCATTGATAGTGAATGGGAAAAACTAGTAGATGTGTTGAGACAAATTAGTATGTATAAAGATATTCCTGTAATTGTATTAAGTAAAGAGGAAGTACAGATCGAAGACATTTTTTCGACCTATAATAAAGAGTATTTATATGTACATCGTGAAAACCAAAAATCTATAATACGAGCAACTTTGGCAACAATTACATATTGGAAAAAGTTGAATAATACCTTGTTGAAAACCAATCAGTTGAATAGAGTTTTGTCCACGAATTATTTAGTATTAGATGCTAAAAATGAGTGTTTAGAAAAAGTACAACAACAACTCAATCAAGTTAGTGAACTAGTTACATTAGACATTAAAAAAGAATTAATAAGGATAAATGGTACTATAGCCGATAATTTGAAAAAAGGAGACCACTATCAATTGTTTAAAGCACATTTTGAAGAAGTGCATCCTTTGTTTTATAGAAAATTATTGGCACTCAATAAAGACTTGTCAAACAACGACCTTAAACTTGCTGCTTTCCTAAAGATGAATTTTAATAATTCTGAGATATCTTTCTTCATGGGAATATCCATAGCAGGAGTTAAAAAAGCAATACAGCGATTACGTAAAAAATTGGGATTACAACCTGTAGCTTCATTAAGACAATTTATATTTATGATAGAAGTTTAAAAATGAGAATTAAAATTAACGTCTCCCATAAGTCTCCCATTTTAGTTTTTTAAAACAAAACCCAGAAGTACTTTTGAACTATAAAAAAGGAAGAGTTATAAAAATTAAAATTACCCAAGCCTACTTTTAATTAAATGATATAAGAACCTAAAATTAAATATGTTATGGATACTGATCGATTCAATAAAGAACGAAACCGCAAAACATACAATGATTTTTTTGCTTCTGTTTAGATTGCTAAAAATGTATGTAGAGAACTAAGAATTCCCGTAAAAAGATTAAAAACAATAATGCTTTTCACTTTAAATGTTTTAAAGTGATGCAGACTCTTTTTGTTCAAAATTAAAGGCTTTACAACTAGGAGTAATATATAAAAGATAAACTATTAAATGATTCCCTTATGAGAAAAGAATTACTATTCATTATTAGCCTGTTTGTAATTGGGATAGTTCACGGACAACAATCCAGACTTACAAAAATTCCTCTTACCAAGATGGAGCCAACATTTCAAAAATCAAGTTTTGAAACAGTATTATTTTCTACAATGAAAAATACTTCAGGAATAGAATTTAAGGCAGAGAAAAATACCCAGGATAAATTAAAGCAAACACATACTACTTACCAACAATACTATAAAGGTATCAAAGTAGAGATGGGTATGATTAAACTTCATCAAAAGGATGGAGTAAACACTTCTTATAATGGGGTGTATTTTGACATTTCAGGAGTCAGTACTTCTCCCCAAATATCAAAGAAACAAGTAATTTCAATTGCTCAAGATTACTTTAATAATGAAAAAGTCTTTTGGCTTACTGAAGAAGGTTTCACGAATGATCCTTCCAACAGTATTGAATTAATCATATTACCAAATCGGAAAGTAGGTAATTTGAATTTGGCCTATGCCATTGGTATCGGAACTAAAGGATCAACTCATAAAATGGGAAGATTATATATTGATGCTATTAATGGAAAAGTGTTAAAGTTTAAGAGTGGCCTTTTTGCCTGTTTTGAGAAGGGAACCAGTAGGGTAGAAAAAGAAAGTACTTTCAATAAAAATTTAACTTCTTATTATGCTACGGGTTCAGGTTATGCGGCGTATACAGGTTCTGTAAATTTTGAAACTAAATTAGACGGAAGTGAATATGTTTTGAACGATGAAACTCGTGCTACAGGAAATAATTGGAATTTATCTACGCAAGGAATAGGTACAAAAACGGGAATTATAACACTTGATATGCGAAACGGTACTGATTATGTTAATGGTCCTTTTTATGAATTTACGGATAATGACAATAATTGGACACCCGTAGAGATGATCGTAGATGATAATATATATGCTATCGATGCACATTGGGGAACCGAATTGATTTATGATTACTGGAAAGAAGAACACAGCTGGAACAGCTATAATGGTAGTAATAGCGCTATTCTTTCTCTTATTCATTATGATAACAATCTAACCAATGCAGCTTGGGCAGCAATAAGCAATTCTGCTGGATTTATGTTATATGGAGATGGAGCAGGTTCTTATTCGCCACTAACGACACTTGATGTCGTTGCACACGAAATTGCACACGGTATCAATAATGCTACTTCTAATTTGGATTACGAACTCGAGTCCGGAGCCTTAAATGAGGGATTATCTGATATCTGGGCGATGGTTATAGAAAACTATGCTAATGATAACCACGGAACCACTACTGATCCATCAAGAATAAATGATCAAAACGTAGGAGGGGCATTGCGTTCGTTTTCTAATCCGAACGCATATAATCAACCAGATACTTATGGAGGAACGTATTGGTACGATGTCACTGGATGTACACCAAATGGAGATGCTGCAAGTGGTAGTTATAATGATTATTGTGGAGTACATACCAATAGTGGTGTGTTAAATCATTGGTTTTGGTTATTGTACAACGGCGGTTCTGGAACTAATGATCTTGGAGATGCTTATATGATAACGGCTATAGATGTCTATGATGCGGCGGCTATCGTTTGGCAGATGCAATCCAATTATTTAACAGTTACTTCTGATTATGCCGATGCAAGAGCAGGTGCCATCCAGGCAGCCGTAGATTTATTCGGAACTTGCTCTCAGCAAGAGCAATCAGTAACCAATGCATTTTATGCTGTTGGAGTAGGCACAGCTTATATAGCTGTAAATCCTGCCATTACAAGCCAGCCAAGTGATGTTTCAATCTGCGAAGGAGATGCAACGAGTTTCTCCGTTTCAGGATCAGATTATGATTCATTACAATGGCAAGTGGATGATGGAAGTGGATGGTCTAATATTAGTAATGATAGCACCTACTCAGGAGCTACATCAACTACTTTAACAATAACGAATCCTTCGTTTTCAATGGATGCCTATGGGTATCGTATGCAATTAACAAATAATTGTAGCACTATTAATTCTAATACAGTAGCATTAGATGTAGATGAGTATCCAGTAGCTTCTGTAGCAGCACAAAATGAAACCTGTACAGGAGGGGATGGAACGTTAACTTTTACTTTTTTAGATAATAGTACGCGAAGCAATATAGAGTTCAGTATCGATGGTGGGGCTAATTACGATTATAATTATGAAGATACCGCTAGCCCGCAAACCATTTCAAGTTTAACAGCAGCAACCTATAATGTTTGGGTACGTTGGGGAAATGACGAATGTCCATTAGAACTGGGAGATTATATAATTGCTTTGGATTGTTATACAGCTATTCCAGATGCTAATTTTGAAGCTGCTCTTGATGCATTGGGCTATGATGACATTCCAGGAGACGGACAAGTACCAACCGCACTTATAGAGGTGGTATCTACATTAGATGTGCAAAATTCAAATATTAGTGATTTAACAGGAATTGAAGACTTTGTAGCACTACAAGTACTTTATTTTAGTAACAATAATGTGTCTTCGGTAGATCTTTCAAATTTTCCTGTATTAAGAAGTGTACGAGCTATTGAAAATAACTTAGCAACTTTTGATGTAACCCATAATCCATTAATAGATGACATAAGGGTAGAGGAAAATAATATTGCTGCTATAGATTTAAGCAATAATCCCAGTCTTGAAATTCTTCAAATAAATGGTAATGAGTTAACGGTACTAGATATAAGTAACAATCCTCTGCTAAGACGATTAAGAGTATACAACAATAATATCACAGAGCTTGATTTAACAAATAATACAGTACTTACCCAGATACAAGTACAGGTAAATGATTTACTAGAACTGAATATGCGAAATGGAGCAAACACTAGTATTAGTACGTTTGAAGCAAACGATAATCCAAATTTAGCGTGTATAAAAGTAGACGATGCATCATACAGCACAACCAATTGGACAACTATTGATGCAACTACAAATTTTAGTGATACCTATTGCCGTTATACATTGATTCCAGATAGTAACTTTGAAAGTGTTCTGGAAACACTTGGGTATGATGATATTTCTGGTGATGGACAAGTGCCAACTGCAAATATTGAAGTAGTGACTTCTTTAGATTTGAATAGTAAAAATATTTCGGATATTACAGGGATTGAGGATTTTATAGCATTGCAAAACTTTTCTGCAAGATCAAATAGTTTTACAGCAATAGACATATCTAATAATGTAAATATTAGCACTCTTGATTTATTCGATGTTAACTTAACTGAGATTGATCTAACTGCATTAACAAATCTTCAGAATTTAAGTCTGAGTAATAATTCAATCAGTGCAATTGATATATCTAATAATATACTTTTAGAATATGTAGCTATTCAAAATTGTACTTCACTTACCGCAATTGATCTTTCTCAAAATGTTGCGTTAGAACGATTAAGTATATGGGGGAATGCACTCCAAAATATTGATTTGAATAGCAATACAAGCTTAACTTCTATAGTGATTTCTCAAAACAATATAACAGCAATAGATTTAAGTCAAAATATACTGCTTGAAGAAGTTCTTATTAACGAAAACCCAATAGTACAGATTGATGTAAGCTGGTTAACAAATTTAGTAGTATTTGAGGCTAATGATTGTGATTTATCAAGTTTAAATATTAAAAATGGAAACAATACTAGTATTACTTATTTTTCAGCTACCAGTAATGCTGATTTAAATTGTATTGTGGTAGATGTTGCTGCTTACAGTGCTGCCAATTGGACGAATATAGATAATCAAGCGATGTTTAACGATATGAGCTGTGATTTTACGCCACCTGCCATAACGTTATTAGGAGAAAATCCACAAACTATAGAATTAGGCGTTGGTTATACAGAATTAGGTGCTACTACAGATGATGGATCAGCTGTAGTGATTGATAATTCTACATTTGTAGATGCAATAGGGAATTATACAATTAGGTATAATGCTACGAATGCTTCTGGTAATGTTGCTACAGAGGTAATTAGAATGGTAAATGTGGTAGATACTACAGCTCCAGTAATCACTTTGATCGGAGACAATCCACAAACCATAGAATTAGGCGTTGGTTATACAGAACTAGGAGCAAATATAGATGATGGAATCACAAATGTTGTTATCGACAGTTCAGATTTTATAGATGCAGTAGGGAATTATACAATTAGGTATAACGCTACAGATGCCTCAGGAAATGTTGCTACAGAGGTAACCAGAACAATACATGTAGTAGACACGACTGCACCAGTGATTAGTTTAGTAGGAGACAATCCACAAGTGATAGAATTAGGAGCTGGATATACAGAATTAGGAGCTATTGTAGATGATGGAATCACAAATGTTATTATTGACAGTTCAGATTTTGTAGATGCCATAGGAAATTATACAATTAGATATAACGCTACAGATGCTTCAGGTAATGTTGCTACGGAAGTAACGAGAACAATAAATGTAGTTGATACCACGGTTCCCGTAATCACTTTGACTGGAGACAATCCACAAACGATAGAATTAGGAGCTGGATATACAGAATTAGGAGCTATTGTAGATGATGGAATCACAAATATTGTTATTGACAGTTCAGATTTTGTAGATGCCATAGGAAATTATACAATTAGATATAACGCTACAGATACTTCAGGTAATGTTGCTACAGAAGTAACCAGAACAGTACATGTAGTTGATACAACAGTTCCCGTAATCACTTTGATCGGGGACAATCCACAAACCATAGAATTAGGAGTTGGATATTCAGAATTGGGAGCTATTGTAGATGATGGAATCACAAATATTGTTATTGACAGTTCAGATTTTGTAGATGCCATAGGAAATTATACAATTAGATATAACGCTACAGATGCTTCAGGTAATGTTGCTACAGAAGTAACGAGAACAGTACATGTAGTTGATACCACGGTTCCCGTAATCACTTTGACTGGAGACAATTCACAAACAATCGAATTAGGAACCGGTTATACAGAATTAGGAGCTACTGTAGATGATGTAATAACAAATATTGTTATCGATAGTTCAGATTTTATAGATGCCGTAGGAAATTATACAATTAGGTATAATGCTACGGATGCTTCTGGCAATGTTGCTACAGAAGTAACCAGAACAGTAGATGTAGTTGATACTACTAATCCAACATTGGTTTGTCAAAACATAACCGTACAGCTTGATGATACAGGTAATGTTACGATAACAGCAGATCAGGTAGATAATGGTACAACAGATCTTTCTGGGATAGCGTCTTTAAGTTTAGATATCTCGACATTTGATTGCGCTACTATTGGAGACAATTTAGTCACACTAACTGCTACTGATACAAACGGTAACAGTAATATATGTAATGCAACTGTAACCGTAGAAGATTCGATAGCTCCTGTATTTAACGCAACTACCTTACCTTCTGATACCGAAGTTACTTTTGATACAGGCGATATGCATACACTGGCAGATTTTACAGTGGGAGTAGAAGTTACTGATAATTGTGATACCAATAGATCTGTTTTGACTTCTACGATTACTCAAAATCCAGTAGCTGGTACTTTATTGGGTGCAGGAGATCATATGATTACTCTTACTGCTACTGATGCTAATTCGAATAAAGAAAGTGTAACATTTACCATCACTGTAAGTAATGTATTAAGTGTTGAAGAAAATGAGGAAGATCGTTTTACATTATATCCAAACCCAGCGAAACAACAGTTTCAGGTTTCAGGTTTCTTTGGAGAACGAGAGCTATCTATTCATGATGTTAATGGTCGAATTCTTAAAATGATTGAAACAGATAACAATCAATTTATATCTATTGAGGAGTTACCAAATGGTTTATATTTTGTAAGAATAGCTATAGGAACCACCTATCAAACGATTAAATTACTTAAAAACGAATAGATAAAAGCAGTTTATTTTTTGCAGGAAGTTTAGTTCTACGAAGTTAAGGGGTCGTAGAAAATAAGGTTGCAAGACAAAACCACTCAGGTTACTGGGTGGTTTTTTGTTAGGATGAATTTATTGACGAACAAGTTAGTACGAAGTGTATTCCAAAGTCTTCTATGCATCTTGTAGCATCCAGAAATACAGGTATGTTAAAATAACAGTACTTGAAAAAATGTCTCCTAATTGTCTCCTGTCAACCCTTTTGGTTACCTGGCATATGAGTTAATATTGTAACATATTTTTCGTGGTACACTAAGTAACTGCTCTAAACTTGTAAATATGAAACAGTACTACAATTGTCCTTTTGTCAATAGTAATCTAGAGGTAAAAATCATGTCAATTACTCACAAGGTCATTGCTTAAATACTATAAAATAAGGCTGTCCCCCTATGTGTACCCTCACAAAAATTTGTTTCTGAGATGATAACTTTTACTATTGTATCAGATTCAACAACATTTGTATTTAAAAATTTTATAACCCTTAATCTTATGAAAAAAAACTACCTTTTAACTTTACTACTATTTTGTACAGGAATTGCGATAAGTAATGCCCAATACACTAGTATTTCCGATACTAATTTTGAAGCAGCTTTAGAAGCACTTGGTTACGATGATATTTCTGGTGATGGTCAAGTGCCTACAGCGAATATCGCTAGTATAACCGACTTAGATGTACGAAATAAGCAAATTACAGACCTATCTGGTATCGAAGATTTTATTGCATTAAAAGAATTGATGGTCAATCAAAATCTTATTTCTTCAGTAGATTTGAGCCAAAATACAGCGCTGGAGCTACTGTTTATTGGTGATAATGACTTAACTACCTTAGATCTTACTGCGAATACCAATCTGGATCACCTCAGTATTGATGATCTTAGTTTAGCAGCTGGAATTGATATTTCTACGAATACGAAACTTACTAGATTTTCCGCCGAAAACTGTAATATCAGCACCATCGATCTCTCTAACAATACAGCAATAGAAGATCTTGATTTGAGCAATAACGCATTAACTAGTTTAGATGTAACGAATGTAACCGCTTTAGAAACCTTGACAATAGAGGATAATCAACTGACCATCATTGATCTATCTAATAATACACTGCTTAAAACTTTTGCTTTTAGCAGAAATGACTTCTTAAGTCTTAATTTTTTAGGTCTTTCTAATTTAAAATTTATTAATGGTAGTGCTAACGAAAATTTAGCTACGATTAACCTTGGAGGAGTAACAGCATTAGAAACATTTCAGGTAAATAACGGTATATTAACATCGCTGGATGTTAGTGAAGCAGTAAACTTAAGTTTTCTAAGCGTTGCAGGACATCAGTTAGAAACTCTGAATTTAAGCAATAATATAGCTCTAAACACTATTCAGATTTTTAGTAATAACCTGACAAGTTTGGACTTACGTAATATTGATGTAACACAAATTACCTTTTTTGGAGCATCAAGTAATGATAACTTAGAATGTATATCTGTGAGCGATGTGGCTTTAGCAGAAGAAAACTTGAGCTCAGATTTTCGATACAGTATAGATTGTGCTGTATATACCTATATACCTGATGATAATTTTGAAGCCGCATTAGCTGCTTATGATGATATTCCGGGAGATAATAATGTACCTACAGCCGCTATTGAGGTATTAACCAGCTTGGATATTTCTAATCAGAATATAGTTGACATAAGCGGTATTGAAGATTTTATAGCATTAACATCATTAAATGCAAGTGCTAATGGTTTAGAAAAAGTTGATTTTTCTGATAACACAAGTTTGCAAACCATTAATTTAGAAGAAAATTCATTAAGAATATTAGATGTATCTAGCTTGGTAAATTTAACAGGCCTTGAGGTAGATAAAAATGCATTATTCGATCTCAATATACAGAATGGTGCGAATACAAATCTAACCTTTTTTGATGCTACCGAAAATACTGATCTTAGTTGTATATTGGTTGATAATGCAACATACGCTACAGCTAATTTTACGAACATTGATAATCAAACCTCATTTAGTGAAACGGATTGTACGGTGTATGTTTCGATTCCCGATGCTAATTTTGAAGCCGCTTTATCTGCATATGATGATACCAGTAACGATGGGCAAATACCCTTGGTTAATATCTATTTTGTTACAACGCTAAATGTGACTGGTGAAGGAATAACTGATCTTACAGGAATTGAAGCATTCGCATCATTAAAAGATTTGAATTGTGGTAGTAATGCATTAACTTCTATTGATGTATCGAATAATACAAAACTTGAAGTATTAAATGTCGAGAGCAATCAACTTACGGTTTTAGACCTTTCCAAAAATACACTTTTAAAGGATCTTGACTGCGATGATAATGGCTTTACTGCGCTGGATTTTTCTAGTAACGTGAATTTAGTAGTATTAAGTGCAGACGATAATTCGCAGTTAACAACGATCGATATTACAGGATGTACTCTATTAGAAGAGATGATTGTTGATGATTGTAATATCAGTACGTTGGATTTGAGTACCAACATAAATTTAAAAGAATTAGATCTGGATACTAACAATAACCTGTCCTCCTTAGATGTAAGTAATAATATCTTATTAGAAGAAATCGATCTGAATAATTGTCTATTTACCACGATAGATTTTAGTGCCAATACTCAATTAAAAGACGTAGACCTTTCAGAAAATCAAATAACAAATATAGATGTGTCTGCAAATACATTATTAGAAAATGTAGATCTAGATGGTAATCAGTTTACGGAGATTGATTTTACAGCTAATATAAATCTTGAAACAGTAGATATTGATGAAAACCCTTTGCTAACTAAGGTTACTTTTGGAAACTCTCCTAATCTGAGAGCCATTTACGCTGACGAAACCGCTTTAGAAACAATTGATGTTTCATCATTCGGGGATTTAGAAATCCTGGATTTAGGTCAAACCAACCTGACAACATTAGATATTTCTGCAAATACTAATTTACGAGACTTGAGGGTCGACAATGCTGCTTTGGTAAGTTTAGATTTAAGAAACGGTAACAATAACGGGTTTTACAGAATGGACGCAACTACAAATGCCGGTCTTAGTTGTATTATGGTAGATGATGCAACTGCCGCTGTTACCGACTTTACAGATATTGATGCAGGGGTGATTTTTAGTGAAACAACTTGCGGATATACATTAATTCCTGATGCAAATTTTGAAGTATCGCTGTCTGCCTATGATGATATTGCCAATGATGGGCAAGTACCCACAGCGAATATCGAAAGTGTTTCTATCCTTGATATATCTAATAGTAACATAGCTGACCTTACAGGTATTGAAGCTTTTGGAGGTCTAGAGAACCTAAATGCCGATTCTAATAGCTTATCGACGATTGATTTATCAAGCAATACGAATTTACAGATTTTAAGTGCTATGGAGAATGGCTTGACAACAGTCAATGTATCGGGTAATCCGGAATTAGAAAGAATTAATTTAAACGATAATAATATTTCAAATATTGATGTAACTAACAATATCTTTCTTGAAATACTGGAAATCAATGAGAATAACTTAACAGCTATAGATCTTTCGACCAATACTAATTTAGAGGAATTAGATGCCTATGATAACCAAATTTCAAGTATTGATTTATCAAATAACACTTTTCTGGAGGTAGCTAATCTTGAAGCCAACGATATGAATAGTATTAACATATCAGGGCTTGCTGACTTAGACGCTTTGTTTTTAGAAGAAAATAACTTATCCAGTATCGATCTTAGTGATAATATTTCTTTAACAACACTTATCTTAAACGATAATATAGCCTTATCGACAATTAATCTTACAAATAATGTAGATATTCAGGTAGTTAGTTGTAATAATTGTAATGGGCTTTCATCTATCAACTTAGGAACTAGCACTGATCTTGAAAGTGTTAGTTTAAATAATACAGCCCTTACCAGTATTGATGTAAGTGCATTAGTGGATTTAATAGAACTTAGCGTTAGAGAAACAGATATAACCTTCTTAGATCTGTCCAATAATTCTATTTTGGTAGATATATATGCTAACGATTGTAAATTGAGAGGAATTAACCTCAGAAGTGGAGGGAATACAAGTATCGATGAATTAGTAATTACCGGTAATCCAGATTTGTATTGTGTACAGGTGGATGATGCTACCTACAGTGCTGCTAATTGGACCAATATTGATGCACAAACATCGTTTAATGATGTGAGCTGTGATTATACGCCACCGGTCATAATGCTGATCGGAGACAATCCACAAACGATAGAATTAGGAGCTGGTTATATAGAACTAGGAGCTACTGTAGATGATGGAATAACAAATATTGTTATCTACAGTTCAGATTTTGTAGATGCAGTAGGGAGTTATACAATTAAGTATAATGCTACCGATGCTTCGGGTAATGTTGCTACCCAAGTAACCAGAACAATACATGTAGTAGATACCACTGCTCCAGTAATTACCTTAACAGGAGACAATCCACAAACAATCGAATTAGGAGCTGGATATACAGAATTAGGAGCTACTGTTGATGATGGAATCACAAATGTTATTATTGACAGTTCAGATTTTGTAGATGCAGTAGGAAATTATACAATTAGGTATAATGCTTCTGATGCTTCTGGTAATGTTGCTACAGAAGTAACCAGAACAATACATGTAGTAGACACCACTGCACCAGTGATTAGTTTAGTAGGAGATAATCCACAAACGATAGAATTAGGAGCTGGTTATACAGAATTAGGAGCAAATGTAGATGATGGAATCACAAATATTGTTGTCGATAGTTCAGATTTTATAGATGCCGTAGGAAATTATGCAATTAGGTATAATGCTACGGATGCTTCTGGCAATGTTGCTACAGAAGTAACCAGAGCAGTAGATGTAGTAGATACTACTAATCCGACATTGGTTTGTCAAAACATAATCGTACAGCTTGATGATACAGGTAATGTTACGATAACGGCAGATCAGGTTGATAATGGTACAACAGATCTTTCTGGGATCGTGTCCTTAAGTTTAGATATCTCGACATTTGATTGTGCTACTATTGGAGATCATACAGTAGTATTAACTGCAATTGATGCGAATGGAAATGAAAATAGTTGTACTGCAACTGTAACCGTAGAAGATTCGATAGCTCCAGTATTTAACACAACTACATTACCTTCTGATATCGAAGTTACTTTTGATACAGGCGATATGTATACGCTGACAGATTTTACAGTGGGAGTAGAAGTTATTGATAATTGTGATACGAACAGATCTGTTTTGACTTCTACGATTACTCAAAATCCAGTAGCTGGTACTTTATTGGGTGCAGGAGATCATATTATTACTCTTATTGCTACTGATGCTAATTCGAATGAAGAAAGTGTAACATTTACCATCACTGTAAGTAATGTTTTAAGTGTTGAAGAAAATGAGCAAGATCGTTTTACACTATATCCAAACCCAGCGAAACAACAATTTCAGGTTTCTGGAATCTCAGGAGAAGCGGAGCTATCTATTTATGATGTTAACGGACGTAGTTTACTTATAGAAAAGGTAGATGCTGGTCAATCTATATCTATTCAGGAGTTACCAAATGGGGTATATTTTGTAAAAATCACTATAGGAAATACCTATAAGACGATTAGATTAATGAAAAATGAATAGATAGAATCCTTTATTTTTTGCAGGAAGTTTAGTTCTACGAAGTTAAGGGGTCGTAGATGAGATTGCAAGATAAATCCACTCAGTTTACTGGGTGGTTTGTCATTATCAAGAAGAGGTTATAAAACAACATTGATTATATTTATATTTACAAAGCCATAATTATTATTCATTGTAAATGTCATTTATAGAAGGCTTTGGTATCGGATTAGCCATGATTATATTCGTTGGCCCGGTATTTTTTTTATTACTTAACAGTAGTTTCCAATACGGAATAAAAGCTGGAGTATCTGTCGCTTTTGGTATCATAGTTAGTGATATTATCTGTGTTGTATTATGTTATTATGGACTTTCTTCTTTTATGACAGCAACACAAAATCAATTCTGGATTGGTATTATTGGAAGCTGTATTCTCTTTGTATTGGGAATTAATTACCTATTTAAAAAAGCAATAATTACCAAGGATTTATCTGTAGTTTCTAAAAAATGGAGCACATTTTTTATAAAAGGCTTTAGCGTAAATTTTTTTAATCCGTTCGTGTTTGTTGTTTGGATTGGAGTGTTTAAATATGGACAACAAAAATATGAGAATACTACATCGATTTTAGTGTTTTTGATTGCGGTTTTAGTAGGTGTTTTAACTACAGATTTGTTAAAGGTATTTCTTTCAGAAAAACTTAAAAAATTCATCTCAGAGTATAGACTAAGCGTTTTTTTTAAAGTTACTGGAGTAGTATTATTAATCTTCTCTTTTCGTCTGGCATATTTAGTTTGGTAGCATCGGATGAAATTGATTTTCGTTATATTTGAGAAACAACTTTAAATACTAACTAATATGGAATTCAATTTTTTAATTGTTGCAGCGGCAGCATTGATCCCTATGGTATTGGGGTTTATCTGGTATAATCCAAAAGTTTTTGGAACCGCCTGGATGAATGCATGTGGATTTACTGCAGAAGATTTAAAAGGAGGTAATATGGCAATAATATTTATTGTTTCATTTATTCTCAGCCTTATGTTAGCTTCTTCTCTTCCTACTATGGTGATACATCAAAATGGTTTTTTTCAAACTTTGATGAATGAACCGAACTTAGCAAAGGAAGGTACCGAGGTCTATCAGTATACTCAGGATTTTATGAATAAGTACGGAACCAACTTTAGAACATTTAAGCATGGTGCTTTACATGGAGCTATGGCTGGAATATTTTTTGTTTTACCTGTATTGGGAACCAATGCTTTATTCGAAAGAAAAGGAGCTAAATATATATTAGTAAATGTTGGTTATTGGATTGTATGTCTAGCATTAATGGGAGGCGTAATTTGCGAATTCACCTAATATATTTTGCTAATCATAAAAAAAAGGGTTCGATATTTTGAACCCTTTTTTTATGATTTATCTCCAAGTACTCTTGCGAAAAGTTTTTTAAGCATTGGAGTAGCATCCTCAATAACACGCTCTCTTTCTTTTGCTTTTAATTCACCATTAGTATCGTAATACAGCTCATAGCTGAATACAAAACGGCTAGCATCTGCGCCCATTCCTAATTGACCAAACCTAAGATCATTAAAATAGGTTTTATCATTGTCTTTTTCGATAGTATACCACCCTTCAGTTAATTTGATGAGACGCGGAATTAACGGGTCATCTTTTAGATCTCCCAATAAATGGTGGTTTTTAGGAAACTCAGCAAAGTCTATGATATCTGGTTCATCGAGAAATGAATAATAGCCGATAAGAAATGAGTCTTTGGTCTCTATATTGGCAGTCCACAAAATGCTATTAAGTGGAGTAGGACGAGTTTGTATCTCATTGTATTGTACGTGTTGATTCTCTAGATTGATCGTAAAATTAGATTCTGCAGATCGTTGAAGAAAAAGGGTGATTAGTAGGTAGGTACAGCTACAATATAATCCGAGATTATTAAATTTTCGTCTTTTCGGGTGTGTTCTCTTGTAAAACATTGTAATAATAAGAAAGATCAAAAAAGGAACTGTATACAATGGATCCACTACAAAAATGTTATTGAAAGCTACTTTGTAGTCTAGAGGCCAGAATAATTGCGTTCCCCAAGTTGTAAATGCATCCAGAATTGGGTGCGTAAACAGTCCAAGAAACATCAATTTCGTCCAATCTTTCCAATCAGCTTCTTTATTTCTATATAATTTAGCAATCAACCATCCGAAGATAGGGGCCATAATAATGCTAAACAATATAGAATGAGAAAATCCTCTATGCAATTCATTAGAAGTAACATTGTCAAAAAACAATTTAGCCATGACATCTAGATCTGGAATTGTTCCCGCAATGGCTCCCCAAAGCATTGCTTTATTGCCAACTTTTTTTCCTATGGCAGCTTCGCCCACAGCAGCACCAAGTACGATCTGGGTTAATGAATCCATAATTAACTTAATTGAAGTTTAAACGGATTTCGTACTTCGTATTCACTAGGAGAAATAAACTCGACCAAAGGCTTTAGAAGTTTATTGGAGATAGAGTTACCGTGACGAACATAAAGTTTCATTTCCACAGGTTTAGCACCAACACAACTTTTAATAATCTCTGCAGTTCTGCCCAATCTTAATTCATTAACGTTTTTATCAATAGCCAGATCAACATAGTCATATAGCATTCTTTGATAAATATCATGTGATTTGTTATATGTATAATTGATCCCAATATGATTTGCTTCTACAACATTGTTTAGAATAAAAGAAGTGGTGAAGCCGACTAGTTTATCATCTAGGAAATATGCCTTGAAAATAAATGAATCATGAAGTGTTCTTTTAAGGTTTCTAAAAGTGATGGCGTCTAATTTTCCAATTTTGAAATCAGCATTGTCTAACACTGATAGGTACAACTTGTTAATAGCAGATTTATAGGTATCTATATCTTCAGCAGTGAAATCTTTGACTATTAAATCAGAAGATTTTTTGAAAACTTTTTTAGCTCTGGTTCTAAACTTGGTCTTCATACTACTTAAATAATCTTCAAAATCATTCCAGTTAGAGTCTACTTGCAACACCATATTCACGTCAATTCTAAATTCTCTGAATTTCTGATCTTTAATATAATCACTTTGATCAAAAGACGTTGGCCAGAATTCTTTCAGTAAAATAAAAGAGGGTTTATCAGACCTTTCAGTTTTTCTGATTTCTCGTAATGCATCAGATAAATTTTCAAAAGCTTCCTTTGCACTAATCTTATCAGAATAAAGAAAACCGTGTTCTCCACAAGAAAATAGGTTCCCACAGACTAATACTCTAACATCCATACTTTTCATGAAAGTATTTTTGATAGCATCACTTATTCTGCAGGGAAATTCCTGAAATTTCAGATCTTCTGTGTTAAATGTAATAAGCTGAGTTACGGCAATACTTACTGGTTCATTTTGATCATAAAATATAATATATCTAAACCCAATAGTTTCTGATAAAGTATGCTCTAGCGTATTAAGATAATCCAATGTAAGAAAAAGATTATTTTCATTATTTATACGATTCCAGTCATTAGATGGAATATCATTAGTACTTTTAAATATTGAATAATGTAATGTGGTGGCTTTGCACCTATTTTTTATTTTGTCAAGCATAAATCCCTTACAAATGTTATTGACAAATAACTGTCCGAATTGATTCAAAAGTACATTTATTTTTAATAGCAGTCTGTTAAACGATTCTCAATTTTGATAAGAGGTTTTTTTAATGCTTTATTTCCGTAATTTAGATACGGTAAAACATTTATTGTTGTTTTGTCGTTTAAATTAGGTTTTTGAACGAAAAGTGTTCCGGAAAGTCTGGTTTTATAATGTATATGTCAAATAAGTTTAGTTCTTTTGAATGTAATTGGAAAATTTTATGGGGAAATCGGTCACTTGTGTTCTGCTAATCGACGATGATAAGGCTACAAATTTCTTTAATGAACGAGTAGTCACCAGACACAATAGTTTTGATAATATAAATACAGTACAGAGTGGGAAAGCTGCACTGGAATATCTGACTAATGTAAAAAACCAAACCGCAATGAAGCCAGATCTTATTTTTCTGGATATCAATATGCCAGCCATGAATGGATGGGAGTTTTTGATAGAGTTTGCTAAATTGGATAAAAGCACCACAGAAGGAATTAAAGTAATTTTATTGTCTACGTCTTCTAACCCTGATGACGTTAATGAATCAATAAAAAATCATTCTGTAGATGATTTTATAAATAAACCGTTATCACTAGATTTGTTAGATAACGTTATTGAAAAACATTTTTCAAAAAGTACTGTTAGTAATTTGTGAGATTACTGTAGTGCACTGGTTTAATAACGTATATTTTTTAAAATGGCTAGGTTAAAACGTTTTCTTCTCGTCGATGATAGTAATTCGACCAATTTTTTCAATAAAACCATTATCCAAAAAACAGACTGTGTAGAAGAAGTGATTATAGCTACTAATGGTAGTAATGCTATGCAATATCTACAGTCTGATACAATTCCTGAAATAATATTTTTAGATCTAAATATGCCTGTGATGAATGGTTGGGAATTTCTAGAACAACATAATCAACTATCAGCTACTAATAAAAACTCAAAAATCATAGTAATGATAGGTGCTAAATTAAGTGAAGAAGAAGAAAAGACTCTAAAATCTTTTCCTCAAGTAATCGAATTTAGAGAAAAGATGCTAACCAAGGAAATTGTTTTGGAAATTGTATCTAAATATTTCGACAAACCTTTAAACTAGAAATTAATCAACTCATTTTGTTTAACTTTTATACTTAAAATAGGTGTGAAAACTTACTTCATTATAAATAAAATACACTTTATCGGTCTTTTTTGCGTTTAAGCGTAAAGTGAGTGACTAAAATTATAATTGCTATTACTTTTTTATTGCGATGTGTTTTTTTTGGTGTATACCAACGAGAATATATTATGAATAATTTAGTTAACTGCGTTTTATTAATAGATGACGATAGACCTACCAACTTTTACAATAGTATGGTTTTATCAAAACATAACAGTTTTGCCAACATACAAGTAAAACAGAGCGGAGAAGCCGCTTTAAAATATTTAGTAAACGTTGAAAAAGGAATTGAATTAAAACCAAATTTGATTTTTTTGGATCTTAATATGCCAGCTATGAATGGTTGGGAATTTTTAATAGAATATTCGAAGTTAAATCATACAGTTATTAAAAACATTAAAGTAATAATATTAACTACTTCTTCTGATGTTAAAGACATAGAAAACTCTAAAGCTAATTCTTTAGTGAATGACCTTATTAGTAAACCATTATCATTCCCATTGTTAAATAATGTAATAGAAAAACATTTTTTTAAAACCCCTTTTATATGAAAACAATAACAAGAATACTTTTGGTTGATGATAGTGAAGCCACTTTATTTTTTAATAAAACAATACTTTCAAAAACAGGCTATGCTGATGAAATATTAGTGGCTAAAAACGGTTTAGAGGCTCTAGAAATTATTAAATCCGGAGTTGTACCTGAAATCATTTTTTTAGATATCAATATGCCTGTAATGAATGGTTGGGAGTTTTTATCTGAATTTCAGAAACTAGAAAACACATTTAAAAAAACAAACATTTTTTTAATGCTTGGTTCGGTATTACCAGAAGAAGATAGAGTAGTGGCAAATTCAATTCCAGAGATTAAAGGTTTTAAAGGAAAAATGCTTTCTAGAGTTGTAATGGATACTATAGTGATGGAATGTTTTAGTGAAGAATTAACTTTACTGGAATAAGTCCAGTTCTTCGATTTATTTACAAAATACCTCTTTTAAGAAAATTTTTGATTTTTTATTATTTATCTTGCTAAGATAATTCAAGCACACACGCATTTTTAATAGGAAATAAATTTAAAATTACCCCTTATGGTTAGATTGGAGTTTACATCCTGTATCGCCTATGTATTATTTTTTTGTTTTTGTCAAATAGTTTCATCTCAATCAAGAGCTGTAATTTCAGGTAATGTTTCTGATCAATTTGGTAGCTTGCCAGGTGCAAGAGTTAGTATAGAAGGGACTGACCAAAAGACTACCACAGATGTAAATGGAAATTATATCTTTAATGTAGATGAAGGAGAGTATATAATTACAGCTGGATTTGTGATGTATAATTCGGTTTCCAAGACAACACTGGTTAAGGTAGGTGAAACTGCTCAGGTGGATTTTATACTGGAAACAGGATTCTCTATGGATCAACCAATTTCCATTGGTTCCAGAGCAAAACCTAGATCTCTTCTTAAAACAACTGCTCCTGTAGATATTATTTCTCCACAAGAGATTACGAACTCTTCGCAAATTGAATTAAGTCATATTTTACATTACTTGGTCCCCTCATTTCATTCTACCCATCAGACCATTTCGGACGGTACAGATCATATAGATCCAGCTACACTTAGAGGATTAGGACCTGATCAAGTATTAGTTTTAGTCAACGGAAAAAGAAGACATAATAGTTCTTTACTTAATGTAAATGGAACAGTTGGTAGAGGTACTGTTGGTACGGATTTTAATGCCATACCTATTGCTTCTATAGAACGTATCGAGATATTGCGAGATGGTGCAACTTCACAATACGGATCTGACGCTATTGCAGGAGTAATAAATATTATTCTAAAAAAACAAACAGAAGTTATCAGTATCGATAATAGAGTAGGTATTACTACAGAAGGTGATGGATTTACTACATATTCTGCTGCTAATTTTGGACTAAAAATAGGAAAAGAAGGGTATATAAATGTAACTGCAGAATATAGAGATAGAGAATCAGTAAATAGAGCAGGAGACTATACGGGCACGGTCTATACAGATGATTTGGCAGAAGATGAACAATTGATTGAGGAGAATAATTTTTTTAATCAGACAGGATATTCCGGACGTAGAGTTATGGAAATCGGAAGCGCTGAAACGCAAAATCTAACGTTAGCCTTTAATGGTGAAATCAAAATGTCGGATAGCGCAACGTTTTATCTTCAAGGAGGAAGAAATTATAGAGAAGGTATGGCCGCTGGTTTTTATCGTTTTCCAAAAAACCAGGATAGAGTTGTACCGGAATTATTTCCTAATGGTTTCTCTCCTCAAATATTAACTGATATTCAGGATGATGTGGTTGCAGGTGGAATTAAGGGAGTTAAGAATGGATGGAATGTAGATTTTAGCCATTCTATAGGTATTAACAGCTTAGATTATACAGTTAATAACTCTAATAATGCTTCATTAGGCATAGCTTCTCCCAGAACCTTTTATGCAGGTGGTTTTGAATACCAACAAAATACAACCAATCTAGATATTTCTAAAAATTTTGATTGGCTTAATGGTGTAAACATTGCGTTTGGAGCCGAACTTAGAGTAGAAAATTACCAGATTATAGCTGGTGAAGAGGCTTCATATATTGATGGTGGTAGTACCTATATTAATGAATTAGGTAATGAACTTCCTAGAGAAGCCGGAGTACAGGTTTTTCCTGGTTTTCAGCCAGAAAATGAGTTAAATCGTTTTAGAACCAATAGCTCAGCGTATTTAGATATAGAAACTAATGTATCAGAAAAATTATTAGTAAAGGCTGCCGGAAGATATGAGGCGTATAATGATTTTGGTGGTCAGGCTATTTGGAAGCTGTCGAGTAGGTATAGAATTAATGATAATATTAGTGTTAGAGCAGGTTTTTCTACAGGTTTTAGGGCACCATCACTTCATCAGGTGTTCTTTCAGAATATAAGTACGCAATTTATTAACGGAGAAAGTATCCAGGTAGGTACTTTTAATAATGAAAGTGCTGTAGCTACAGAAGCTTTTCAGATAGACAAACTGAAACCTGAATTATCAAAGCATTTTAGTGCAGGAGTAAGTGGGAAACTAAATGAAAATTTTACATTTACATTTGATTATTATTCAATTAATATAGATGACAGAATTGTACTTTCTGGTAGGTTTGCCGAAGGATACGAAACGATTTTAGAACCTTTTGGAGTGGGAGCAGCGCAGTTTTTTACAAACGCCATTGATTCCAGAACATCAGGAGCTGATATAGGGCTAGTTTATAAAACCACTATTGGTACAGGAAAATTGGACGCCACATTAGGAGCTAATATTACAAACACTAAGGTAAAAGGACAGATTAAAGTTTCTCCTTCTCTTGTAGGACAGGAAGACGTATTGTTTAATAGAGAAGAGATTGCTCGAGTAGAATCCGCCCAGCCTAATTACAAGATAAATTCTTTAGTATCTTATGAGTTTGATAAATTTCGATTACAGATGGTAAATACACTATTTGGAGAAGTACAATTTATTCATCCAGATGATGGAGATCAGGCTAATTGGGTATTGAATGAATTTACAGGAACAATTGAATCTCGTGATCAAACCTTTTCTCCTAAGTTAACAACGGATTTGGCCATTTCGTATCAGGTTAATGATTATGTAAAATGTACTTTAGGAGGAAATAATATTTTTAATGTATTTCCTGATAAGCATACACATTCCGCAAATACCAGTAACGGTAATTTTGTCTATAGTAGAAGGGTTCAGCAATTCGGAGTTAATGGAGCTAATTATTATCTTCGATTATTGTTACGATTATGATAAATCACTGTTATAAATCTTTACACAAACTATGTTGTAAGTCGTATATTTCAATTACGTTGCTTATGTTTTCTGCTTTGTTTATTTCAGGAAATGTTTGGGGACAAGATACTAGTACCGAAGAGGTAAAAAGAGTACAGCGGGCAATATTTATTTATAACTTTGCCCAACAAGTTGGATGGCCTAATATAGACCAGACGGATACTTTTAAAATTGGAGTTTTGGGTCCAGATCGTACAATTATAGATCTGAAATCAATGGCTCAAAAACGTAATATTTTTGGGAAACCTGTAGAAATTATTCGTTTTCAGTTTGTAAAAAATATCAAGGATATACAATTACTATATGTCAACAATAAATATAATTATGATATTAATTATATTCTAAGTAAAATTTCAGAAAAAAATATTCTACTAGTAACCGAAGATTATAACTATAATGTCTCTATGGTCAATATGGTTAATGTTGGGAATTCATTCGAATATGAAATCAATGAAGATAGAATTATTAATGAAGATTTTGTGATAGCACCTTCATTAAAGCAATATGCAATAACTTCTTCCCAAAAATGGATAGACTTATTTAAATCCACAGAAAATTCCTTAGAAAAGGCGTTGGACGAAAATGAAGAACAAAAAGCGGCTATTAAAGATAGGGAGGAACGAATTAAGCAGCAGGAAGAAAGGATACTTAGTCAGGAAAAAGCTATAGATACTATAAAAGAGAGTATTAGTGAGAGAAATAAATGGATAGAGGAGTTATCAAGCGAAAGTAAAATACAGGAAAAGAAATATGAAGAAAAACTGCTGATAGAAAAAGAATTAGAAAAAAACATCCAGCAACAGCTAACATTTATTAGAATCCAACAAGAAAAGATTAAAGTTAGTTCAGAAGAAATAAAAAAGCAACAGGAATTCTTAAATCAGCAAAATGATCAAATCAAACAGCAGGAAACAATACTAACGGAGCAACGTTCAGAAATTGAGGATCAGAAAACAATTAATTGGTCCTTGATAGCTTTGATATTGTTAGTATTGACCGTTGGATTCTTTATTTATAGAAATTATCTAAATAAAAAGAGACTTAGTTCAGAATTAAAGGAAAAAAATAAGGAAATACAGGAGCAATCATTAATATTAGAATCTAAAAACAAAGAGTTAGAACAGTTTGCATATATAGCGAGCCATGATTTGCAAGAACCATTAAATACGATATCTAGTTTTATAGGATTGATAACAGAAGATTATGGAGACAGTTTTGATGAGGTAGGAAAAGAAAGCCTTGACTTTATTAAAGATGCTAGTATACGGATGAAGAAGCTTATTGATTCATTGTTAGAATACTCCAGACTAGGAAGAACTAAAGATTTTTCTGATGTAGATATGAATAAAATCTTGGGAGAATTAAAAGGAGATTTTAAAAATGTACTGGAGAGAACAAACGCAAAAATACACGCTAATAATCTGCCTACTGTAACAGGTAATCCAATCGAGTTACGATTATTATTACAAAACCTGGTGAGCAACGGAATTAAATTTACCAATGAAAATACGATCCCCGAAATTTATATTGATGCGGTTCAGAAAAGAAGTACAGATGACGAATCTAAAAAGTATTGGGAGTTCTCTATAAAGGATAACGGAATAGGAATCCCTGAAATTCATAAAAACAGAATATTTGATATTTTCCAAAGACTGCATTCCAGAGAGAAATATCAGGGTACAGGAATCGGTTTAGCACACTGTAAGAAAATTGTGGAATCACACAGTGGCGAAATCTGGTTAGAATCAGAAGAAGGAAAAGGAACAACCTTTTACTTTACGATTCCTGAATAAAAAGAAACTAATGTGTTTTTGATGCTTAATAAATAAACAGCGTTTTGTCTATTTATTAATAAACTTTTTTAAACCTCAGGTCTACCCTTAAGTCTCTTTTCAATTTTTTGTTTTTTAGCAGTAATGATCTTCATCATTTCCATGATTTCAGGATCCTTATTTTGTTTGTAGATTTCATTAAGACTCAAAACGAGGTCTTTAGCTTCTCTAGATGCTTCAACTCTATCACTAGTGGACATATTGCTCATACTTCTACTCTCAAACTCCCGTGCTTTCTCCATTAATTCCATAACTCAATATTTATTATAAACGTAAAAATGTTCAATTAAAACTGTCAATACTTTAAATTAAGATTAAACTATTTAATAGTTATCTAAACACTTTTGCGGTAAATATAAAAAAAAAATTAACATTTAACTCCGCTTATCTATGACATAAGTTGATAGAAACATAAATGTTAGTTATACTGGTTTTAAGCAAATAGAATTTTTCTCACTAAATGTTGTGATTACATCAGTTTTTTAACGAATTAAATGCATTATTTTTTAATCTGTTAATCTTTTTTCCGAAAAAGAAATCCAATAGGAATTACTAAGAAAATAAAAAAATACCAACCAGTAACTAAACCAATGACGGTAATTATTAATGCTATTAAAATAATTG
The DNA here is from genome assembly GCF_947495315.1 of uncultured Aquimarina sp. Lineage (GTDB taxonomy): Bacteria > Bacteroidota > Bacteroidia > Flavobacteriales > Flavobacteriaceae > Aquimarina. The sequence continues at coordinate 628,340 of NZ_CANLYD010000001.1, forward strand.
CTAATTGTGTTTTACTAAATCTTGACATCTCTAAATTAAAATACACTATGCATAAACCGGGTTAAACATAAAAAATTAATTTAACTGGAATCTACGTTATCTAGAAACTGGACTACAATTCAATTCATAAGAAGTAATAATATTGTGTACACTAAATATATAAGAAATGAAAATTACTGATTTGGATACTAAAGAATATGACCAATATTATGGGCGATATATTAATAAGTTGTCTACAGAAATAGAACTTATAGGCGGTTTTAGAGAAGGTATGAAAGACGTTGTTCAATTTTTTGAAGCTATTCCTCAAGATAAGCAAGAATATCGTTATGATACAGGAAAATGGAGTTTAAAAGAAGTTCTCCAGCATCTTATTGATACCGAAAGAATATTTATGTACCGATGTTTTCGGATTGCCAGAAATGATAAAACTTCTTTAGCTGGATTTGATCAAAATATCTATATAGAACCTTCTGGTGCAAATCATAAATCAATGGATTCTTTGATAAGCGAATTTAAAATAGTTCGACAAAGCTCTATTTCATTTCTTGATAGTATAACTGACGATCATTTAAAGCTTGTTGGTAATGCAAATGGTGGTGATATGTCCGCAAGAGCAGCTGCATTTACTATAATAGGTCATGAGATCTGGCATATGGATATTATAAACGAAAGATATTTATAAAAAGAGTATGTATACCCGTTGTGTATTTATAATTTATTTTTTACTAAAATCCGTCACTTCGAGTGCTTCGACCCTAGGAGAAGTGTATCGAGAATAGGATTGTTGGTAAAAAAGCTATTCTCGATACATTTTGTCTCCTGTCATCTCGAGCGAAGTCAAGAGGTCATTATGTCAAAACACTACCATTGACGCTTTTATAGCCTTTCTCTTAAATGCAAAACGGGTTAAGTTTATCATTCATTAATAATGGAACTAACACTATCCTGCAATTGTGGAATGACCTCTTTTTTGAACCATTCATTTTTTGCTTGCCAAATATTATTTCTAGGGGATGGATGCGGTAAAACAAAATGATCTGGTAAATATTCTTTATAATGTTTTACGGTATCTGTTAGAGTACGTTTTAAGCGATCTCCTAGATAATATTTCTGAGCATACGTACCAATTAATAAGATAAGTTCCACATCTTTTATCTTATCCAATAATTTTTGATGCCATTGTGGAGCGCATTCTTTTGTTGGAGGTAGATCTCCAGATTTTCCTTTTCCTGGATAACAAAATCCCATAGGGATTAAAGCAATTATTTCGGGATTATGAAAAATGTTGTTGTCAATTCCCATCCACGCCCTTAAATTTTCACCGCTTTTATCATCCCATGGAATTCCGGATTTATGGACAATGCTTCCTGGCGCTTGTCCAATGATAACTATTTTACTATTAACATGTGCGGAAACTATTGGTCGTGGGCCTAATTCTAATTTTGCCGTACAGATATCACATTTGGAAATCGAGGTCAATAATTCTTTCATATAATTCAGGAAAATTTAGAAGATTAAATTATGAAATAATATAATTTCAGTAACATGTATTTATTTTTATTTAAAATAACACCTTAACGAATCGTCAAGGTGTTGAAAAAAGCTAAAGTTTAATTATGAACCCTTAATCTATCAAATTTTAATTATAAGTAGTTCCTAATTTCTGCCAGTTGCTATTCGCCTTAGAAACTAATGTATTGTGGTTGTTTTCTGCTAACCATAATTGTTGCGCATCTAACTCAATATTGTATAGGAAAAGAAAGTACTTTCCATCTTTTACTACAAATTTGTTAGGGTCAGGTCTAAATTTCGCACCTGCATATACTCCAAAAGCACAGAAACCACCGTATTGAGGCATATACTTTTTCGGCTTCTTATCGAATGCAGCTTTTTGCTCTTTGGAGGTAAAATAATATATTACTTTTTTATATTCTGATTTATAATCTTTAGTACCTCTTTGTGCAATGCCCAAATCCAGATAAGATACAGGGCTGTATCCTTGTAATGCAATGTTACTATTATCTATGTTATTCGCTTTTTTATCCTGCGCAGAAATTGCTGTAGTAAATAGTAATGCAACTAATGCAATTTTTATTTTTTTTAAAGTTCTCATTGTATATTATTTATTTTTAAGCGTTAAAATATTCTTCTTGTACAACCTTACCTTCATTATTCCAAACTCGTCTGATGATTTCATGCCAATAGATTTTACTATTATCGGCCATATCAAAATCAAAAGTAAATTCTGATGCAGAAACATTACCATCCACTATGGTATGGTGAAGCGTAATATTATTCACTTTTTTTATAGAGTTGGCAAAACCTTCCATTTTCTCTACCATTTGCACTTTATTATTGGTAGTGATATTGTTGTAATCTGAAGTAGTAGCCTTTTGCGCAAAAAATTGCTTTACGGCATCCACGATTGCTCCTTTGGCAACGATGCTATCCATTTCTGTAGCTAATGCTTTAATATCCATTGTTATATTATTTAAAGATTAATAAATATTGTTTGTAATTACACTACAAATTTCTGGATATGTCAGGAAAAGAAGCCTACAAAAAAGACGCTAGTTATTGTACTTTTTGTTTTTAAACTTCGAAGGAGATTCACCGGTATAATGCTTAAAGAAATTAGAAAAGTGATTGGGCTCTTCGAAACCTAGTTGTAAAGAGATGTCTTTAATACTTAGATCCTGATTTAGCATAGATTTAGAAGTACCAATCATTTCATGTCGGATAAGTTTCCCCAATGAAGTCTGCATCTTGTCCTTTACTTTTTTAGAAAGCGTTTTTGCAGATAGATTCATTTTAGAAGCATAAAAATCTAGGTTTCTCTCTTTGGTATGATACTGTTGCAGCAATTCCATAACGTTTTGAGAAAAACAATCTCTATTTTTATAATCAAAATCTTCTCTAAACTGAATGGGGTTTTTACCTACACTATTTTTAAAAACTCTATTAAAATAAGCAGGATCATTATATCCCAAATCGTAAGATATTTCCTTAATACTCTTATCCGTAAAAGCAATTTCTTTTTTACTTTCTAGTAATTTTTTGTTAGATAGTAAGGATTTAACAGAAACACCAACTTTGCTTTTTATCAGAGATTGAATGTTATATCCTTTCTCATTTACATATGCGGTAATATCCTGAGTACTGATATTACTAGAATATTGTTCGTCTATAACTTCTTTAGTATCAAAAATGATTTGATATTCCTCTTTGTTTGCTTTAAATGGATTTTGGAAATACCATTGCTCTGTAGAAGTATCTATAATAGTATCTAGTTCAATATTTGAATTGAATTGATGTATAATTTCGTGAAAATTATTGGATTTTTCAAAGTCAATATACCCTAAAGAGATAAGATGTTTAAAGAGTACCCTGAATTCTTTATTTCTAAAAATTGTTTCATTCGGGAATTCCATTTTGAGTACAAAAAAATCATCAGATAAGAATTTAATGTATTGCCCTTTTTCTAGGTAAATAGCTTTATCCTTCCAGTCAAAATAGTTCTTGAAATCTACCTGAATACTACCATTACCAGATATGATCTGATACAATGTATATTGGTTAATGAAGTAAACTTTATTTATTTGTGGAGTAAATTTGAGAACCATTACTAATACATATATAAGTATAGTCGAATTATTAGTAAGAAATTACATTGCATAAGAGTATTCTTTGGAGTCAAAATAGTTTCTAATAGAAAAGATACTCTTTCAATAATGTTAACACTACCTTCTTAAGGTTGTTTTTTGAATATTTAATAAAGAAAAGTTAGAAACTTTAACAAAAATTTATACAAGTACTGTTTTTATGCTTTTTTGATACATTTCTATGTGATTTATTAAGAATTATGCAATTGAATAATTGATTTTAATGTATTGTATTTCAGTGTTTTATAGGATTGATGTTAAGTTGGTTCTTTTGCGGAATCCTACACTTAAAATCTAGTGATGAAGATTCATGGGGATATGGTACTTTGATTTAATTTTTCTACTTTTAAAGCTAACGAAAGTTAGTCTTGTAACAAAACTTTAGGATATGGTCAAGTATCATAGAAACTAAAAGAATTCTTATAAGATAAAATTCATCAGACTTATTTTAATATTCACTCAATCAAAAAAGAGGTTTATGAAACGTAGAGATTTTATTCAATACACAGGATTAGGAGCAGGTGCTTTAATGATGCCTTCACTACTCCTGGGAAATGACATTCCCGCAGAAGCATTGCTTAATCCGGGAATGGACGTAGCCATTAAGAAAAAAATGGCAGATGTAGCGCTTAATACAGCAAAATCATTGGGAGCAACCTATGCCGATGCTCGAATCGGTAGGTACTTAAACCAATATGTATTTACTAGAGAAGACAAAGTACAGAATGTAGTAAATACCGAATCGTTTGGTATCGGAATTCGAGTTATCGTTAAGGGTACCTGGGGATTTGCATCTACAAACAGCGTTACAGAGGATGGAATTAAGAAAGCTACAGATCAGGCGGTAGCAATAGCAAAAGCGAATTCCAAGATTCAGAAAGTAGAAGTACAACTAGCTCCGGTTAAGTCACACGGAGAAGTAACCTGGAAAACTCCTATCAAAAAGGATTTTAAAGATGTACCGGTTTCAGAAAAAGTAGATCTATTATTATCCGCCAATGCCGCCGCATTAGAGAACGGAGCCAATTATGTGAATTCTGGACTTTTTATGGTAAATGAGCAGAAGTATTTTGCTTCTACAGATGGATCCTATATTGATCAGGATGTACATCGTATTTGGCCTACATTTACAGTAACAGCTATTGATAAAGGTACAGGTAAATTTAAATCGCGTCAGGCTATGAGTGCCCCTATGGGTATGGGATATGAATATATGGACGGATTAGCTTCAGAAAAACTGAAAGGGCCTGAAGGTCTCAATCTATATCGTAAAAGTTATGATATCGTAGAGGATGCAACGCTGGCTGCTAAACAAGCTAAGGCGAGATTAACCGCAAAATCTGTAGAAGCAGGCAAATACGATTTAGTATTAGAACCGAATCATTTAGGTCTAACAATCCACGAATCCGTTGGACATCCATTAGAACTAGATAGAGTATTAGGATACGAAGCTAATTATGCAGGAACAAGTTTTGCTACATTAGATAAATGGAAGACTAAAAACTTCAAATACGGTAGCGATATCGTAAACCTTGTTGCCGATAAAACCCAAGTTGGCTCCTTAGGAGCTGTAGGATATGATGATGAAGGAGTAAAAACAAAGAAATGGGATTTAGTTCGTAATGGTGTGCTAACCAATTATCAGGCAATACGGGATCAGGTTCATATGATCGATCAAAATGAGTCTCACGGATGCTGTTATTCTCAGAGTTGGAACGATGTACAGTTTCAGCGTATGCCTAATGTATCCTTAGAACCAGGTAAAGAAAAGTATTCTATTGATGATATGATCAAAGACGTAGAAAAAGGAATTTATATCGCAGGTAGAGGTTCGTATTCTATTGATCAGCAACGATATAATTTCCAGTTTGGTGGAACGGTATTTTATGAAATTAAAAATGGAAAAATTGTAGGTATGCTAGATGATGTAGCATATCAATCTAACACGCAAGAATTCTGGAATTCTTGTGCTAAGATATGTGACAAAGATGATTATCGAATGTTCGGGTCATTCTTTGATGGTAAAGGACAGCCTTCCCAAATAAGTGCTGTATCTCACGGAAGTTCTACAACACGCTTTAATGGTGTGAATGTGATCAACACAGGTAGAAAAATTTAAATCACAGTCTTATTACAAATAAAAAATATCATGGCAATATATTCTAAAGAAGAAGCAAAGCAGATTATGGAAAAAGCGATGAGCTTTTCTACTGCAGATGCTTGTGAAATAAATTTAAGCGGAAGCGAAAGTGGTAATATCCGTTATGCTAGAAATACCGTATCTACGGCAGGACATAGATCAAATCAAACCTTAGTAGTACAATCTAATTTTGGAAAGAAATCTGGGACAGCTACTATTGATGAATTTGATGATGAGTCTTTAAAGAAAGTGGTAAAAAGGGCAGAGGAATTGGCAAAACTTTCTCCAGAGAATCCAGAATTTATGGCGCCTCTTGGACCACAAAAATATGATAAATCTATTACCTATACAGAAGCTACAGCAAAGATAACACCAGAGTATCGTGCAGAAGTAGCAAATAGTAGTATTGAACCAGCTGCGGCCAAGAACGTTACTGCGGCAGGATTCTTTAACGACTCTGCCGGTTTTAGTGCAATGATGAACTCTAGTGGTTTGTTTGCGTATAATCAATCGACCAATGCCAGTTTTACGGTAACTATGCGTAGTAATGATGGTACAGGATCTGGTTGGGTAACTAGAGATTTTAATGATGTCAGTAAATTTGATGCCGTAGAAGCTTCTAAAGTTGCAATAGATAAAGCAGTAATGTCTAAAGAAGCTAAGGCAATTGAACCAGGTAAATACACAGTGATTCTGGAACCTGCAGCTTCTGTTGGCCTTTTAGGTAATATGGCATTTGCATTTAATGCACGTACTGCTGATGAAGGACGAAGCTTTATGTCCAAAGAAGGTGGAGGAACCAAAATGGGAGAGAAGATTGTAGATGAACGTGTAAATATTTGGTCAGATCCGTTGAATCCCGAAGTTCCTACAGGTACTTGGAATGGTTCAGGACAACCTTTAAAAAAGACAAGTTGGATAGAAAATGGAGTCGTAAAAAACCTGGCATATAGTCGGTATTGGGCAGAGAAAAAAGGAGTAGATCCTGTGCCTTTCCCAAATGGATTTATCATGCAAGGAGGAGATGCATCCTTAGAAGATCTTATTAAAGGAACTAAAAAAGGTATTCTGGTTACTCGATTATGGTACATAAGAACCGTAGATCCTCAAACCTTACTATATACAGGACTTACAAGAGACGGAACCTTCTATATAGAAAACGGAAAAATAAAGCATCCAGTGAAGAATTTCAGATTTAATGAAAGTCCGATCATTATGCTTAATAACCTGGAAACTCTAGGGAAGCAGGTACGAATCGATGGTAATCTAGTGCCTTATATGAAAATAAGAGACTTTACTTTTACCAGTTTGTCAGACGCAGTATAATCAGAAATCATTTATTATAACCCGTCACATTGAGCGGAGTCGAAATGTAGTGACTGACTACTACATTTTGACTCCGTTTGAAATGACAGGAGCGTTTATTATATTAAGATAATACTAATTAACGTTCCTTTTAGATCATCTTCGCAAATTATGATCTTAATTGCTGTTTCATCTAGTTAATTTTATATTGAGTACTAAATTTTTCTTTACGCGATTACAATATGAGTCAGGAGATTGGGATGTGGATCAGAGAATGCCTTCTAATCTATTAAACTCGCTTGTGGAGTATACTACACTAAAAGTGGATACCCAAGAAAGAATTATCCCTTTGAGTAGTGATGAGATATTCAAAAGCCCATTTTGCTATATCTCTGGCCATAAATTGGTACAGTTTACCAAAAAGGAAAGAGAAAACTTTAAGAAATATGTTAATAATGGTGGATTTGTATTTGCAGATGATTGTAATCACGATATAGATGGATTGTTTTCTAAGTCATTTGTGCGACAAATGTCAGCTATTTTTGGACCGCAAGCGTTAAAAAAGATTCCTAATAATCATGAGATTTATAAGGTGTTCTTTGAGTTTGAGGATGGTCCGCCAACGACTTCTCAAGAGCTGAATGGATGGGGAGATGATATTGTACACGACTATTTAAAAGCGATTCAGATTAATGGCAGAATAGGTGTTTTGTTTAGTAACAAAGACTACGGTTGTGAGTGGGATTATGATTTTAGAAATAAACGATGGTATAAAATAGACAATACTCGATTTGGTGTTAACATTGTAATGTATGCGTTAACATCATAAAAGATGGTTCTAGTATATAATAGTGTTGATACTCTTAACGAATCCATATCCCATCCCCAGCCCTTCCCAAAGGGAAGGTAGCTATAAGTCCTTTCCTTTGGAAAGCCTGCCTGACCGGCAAGGCAGGGATTTAGGATAGGATAAATCGTTATTCCATGAAATAAATGAAACATTTTACAATAACCAACACTATTGTAAACCAGAGCCTAAAAGATATATAAGTATATGGATAAAGAGTTAGTAAATATAGAAGAAGAGGTAACGATTCTTACCGAGAAACTTCAGAAGTTACGAAAAGAGATCGGTAAGGTAATTACAGGGCAAGAAGAAACGGTAGAGCAGTTATTGATTACCTTTCTTGCAGGCGGACATGCATTGTTAGAAGGAGTTCCGGGTTTGGCAAAAACGTTAATGATCAGGACGCTTGCACAAGCTATTGATCTTAAATTTAAAAGAATACAATTTACGCCGGATTTGATGCCGTCGGATATTATTGGTACCGAAATATTAGAAGAAGATTATAGTACTGGAAAAAAGTTTTTTAAATTTAATAAAGGTCCCATTTTCTCTAACATCATATTGGCAGATGAGATTAACCGAACACCACCAAAAACGCAGGCCGCGTTGTTAGAAGCCATGCAAGAGTTTGAGGTTACCTATTCTGGAAAAACATACGAACTAGACAGGCCATTTTTTATACTGGCTACTCAGAATCCTATTGAGCAATCGGGAACATTTGCACTTCCTGAAGCCCAGCAGGACCGATTTCTATTGTATATCAAAATAGGATACCCAAACGAATCAGAAGAAACTACAATTCTAAAAAACACCACAGGTGTCAAGAAAGAAACCTTGAATAAAGTGATTTCAGGAGAAGATATTCTCAGATTACAACATTTGGTAAGAGAAGTTCCAATTAGTGATGATCTGATCACCTATGTAAGTAAGGTTATTAGAGCTACAAGACCAGAAACAACGACCAATACCTATGTAAAGGAATGGGTGAATTGGGGAGCAGGACCACGTGCCGGTCAGGCAATGATATTAACAGCCAAGGCGCGTGCGTTGGCTCAAGGACGTTTAGCAGTAACATTAGATGATTTACAACAGGTAGCTAAACCTGTATTGCGCCATAGAGTTATTGTGAATTTTAGAGCAGAATCAGAAGGAATAACTTCTGATGATGTTACGCGCCATCTATTAAAAGCCATTGAGGTAGGGAAGTAAGACCATAGAACAAATCAAGTGAGACAAGATTATCACCAATTACTAAAACCAGAGCTCATTAAGAGTGTATCTGGATTGTCACTCATCGCGCGTGTGATTGTTGATGGATATTTGTCTGGACTAAACCATAGCTATAATGTAGGTTCGGGAATGGAGTTCACTCAATTTCGTAACTATGAACCTGGTGACGACTTGCGATTACTCGATTGGAAAATGTTAGCCAGATCCGGTAGATATTATATCAAGCAATCTGAAGTAGAAACGAATATTTCGGTAAAATTTATTTTGGACGCCAGTAAGTCAATGCTTCATAAGGAGGATGAACTTTCTAAAATGGATTATGCCAGAATACTGATAGCCTCGTTAGGATATTTATCCCAAAATCAAGGGGACGCTATAGGACTTTTTGCATTAAACGATCATCAGTTGTATAATTTATATCCTAAAATTCAGAAGCAACATTACAATCGTTTCTTACTGGAGTTGACCAATATTGAGAGTAAAGGAAAATGGCCGGAAAACCCGGATGCTTCAAAAAGTCTTCATGATCGCAATCATAAAGAACTCATATTTTTTATAACGGATCTGTATGAACATAATGAAGAATTAACGTCTTTTATCAAAAGACTAAAAACTCCGAAAAATGAGGTAGTAGTCTTACATCTTATGGGTAAGAATGAATTGGAATTTGATTATAAAGGAACCGTAACATTCGAAGATTTGGAGACTGGAGCAAAGCTCAAAATAGATGCGAAAACTGCAAAAAAAGAATATCTCATCGCACTGGAAGAAATGATTAAGAATACCAAAAATACGCTCTTGGCCAATGATATCAGTTACCATCTATTCAAACTAAATGAACATATAGGTGAAGCATTGCAAGTATTCCTGAAGAAACGAAACAAACTAATCTGATATGTTTTTCCTCAACCCTACATATCTTTGGGCATTAGCAGGACTTCTGGTTCCTTTAGCCATACATCTTTGGAGTAAAAAAGAAGGAAAAACAATAAAAGTAGGGAGTACCAAATTGCTAAGTGAATCTGATTCTAAGCAATCAAGAAGTATTCAACTAAATGAATTTTTTCTACTAGTAGTAAGAATGTTATTAATCAGTGTTTTGGTCTTACTCATTGCCGGATTTCAGATTAAAAAGAAAGCTGCTACCATACCAATTACCTATATGGTGGAACCTTCATTACTGGATGATGAAAGGATACAAACGATCATAGATACGATAGATACGGGAGCATCATTAAGACTCTTGGAATCCGGATTTCCAGAATTGGATACCGATCAAACAGCTATAGAAAGTAATACAACACCCGATTATTGGCAGTTAGCCAAAGAAATGGAAACCTTACAAACCGATAGTATTGTCGTTTTCACGAAAGCATTCATAAACGGAATCAAAGGTAGAAGACCAGAGACGAATAAGAATATTGCCTGGGTATCTTTAGACTCAGAGGAGTCATCTAAAAAAGCCCTCAAAGCCATCAAAAAAGAAGATTCTCTGCAAGTGCTATCGATGATTAGTGATCAGGATCAGTTGTTTTTTACCAAAGCATTTATTGCTGCAAATGATAAGAGACTGAAATTTAATGAAACAAATGACAGTGTGATCTTTCCGTTTAACGGAAAGGAGGAAAGTGTATCTCTTACTGTAGAAGTACCAACCAAAGTATTACTGTTCTATGAAGATAGCCTGGCTAGTCAGAAAACATACATAGAAGCATCGCTAAAGGCAATATCAAAATACCTACATAAACAAATAGACATAGAAACCGTTCAGAATAAAGAAGGTATAGATGCTGATGCTTTTGACCTGGTGGTTTGGTTATCTTCAGCTGTAGTTCCGAATACATCAACAAAGATGTTAGTATTTCAACCAGACGACCTGGCCAATAACATTATTGAAGAAGGAATTTCGAATAGGATTTTTTATCTTACGGAAGCGCTTACTACAGAGAATAGTATTGATAGAAACGTATCCGAACAGTTGCTAAAACTGTTTGATTTTCACCAAGATATTCAAGCTGAAATTAATGAGTATGATAAAAGAACTATTGATATATCAGAATTGCAACCTGCAGCGGCTAGTCTGGCGACGGGTAAAAAACAATTTAAACTTTTTGACATTTCTAAATGGTTATGGTTGTTATTGGGAGCATTGTTAGTGATGGAACGTAGTGTAGCAAAATTCAGAAAACAATAATGAGATCAGGACAAGACATATTGGTTGGATTTAGAAGGCGATGGCGACTGATGCTTTGGCTGGAGATCACTTTGTATGCCTTAGGACCAGCTATTCTTTCGTACCTGATATTTTTGAATGTATTTTGGGCGATAGCTGTATTCATCATAGTCATTTCTATCATCATATTTTTTATAAAGCCTTGGAAACATAGTTTAGAAAATGTTGCCACCTATATAGATCTTCATCTCGATGCTACAGAGTATAGTACAGGTCTTTTGTTAGTACCCGAAGAAAAGCTGTCTGGCTTGGCCAGAATACAGCAAAATAGAGTAACAACCAGACTTGTCGAAAAGCTAAAAACTATCAAACCTCCTCATCATTTAGTTCGTGGAGCGATTATTTTAGGTTCTTTTATTTTGATAGGTGCAGTGATCTATAAGTACGAACTATTATCAAACATACAAGGTGCACAACAACCAACAATAACTCCGGAAGCAATTGTTTTTAAGCCAACCGATACGACATCAACGACAGTTCAATCCCCTAAGTTAATACGTCAACAACTAACCGTTAACTATCCCAACTATACGCAAGTTCCTTCTGTAGAAACTTCCAACATGGATATAAAGGCAGTAGAAGGATCCAGAGTTTCCTGGCAAATACAATTTGACCAAGAAACCAAAAACGTAACGATGGAAAGCATGGGAAATAGCTATCCTATGAAATTATCAGATGGAACCTATACCGGAGCATCCACACTCACCAGTGCAGGTTTTTATAATTTTAAATTTACCGATCTACAAGACAGATCATACGTTTCCGAATTGTATGCTATTGAGGTAATCAAAGACAAGAGCCCTTCTGTAGAAATTAAAGGAATAAAACAGTTCACTTCGTTTGCTTTTAATGAAGATAAAAAGGTGTCCTTTACCACAACTATTAGTGACGATTTTGGGATTGAAGACGCTTACATTATAGCTACGGTGAGTAAAGGTTCTGGCGAATCTGTAAAGTTCAGAGAAGAGAAGTTAAACTTCAATAGTAAAATTCCCAAAGGGAATAAGAATATGAGTTTGTCCAAAAATATCAATCTGGATCAAATGAAGATGGAACCAGGTGACGAATTATATTTTTATGTAGAAGCGTTGGATCGCAAACGGCCGAAACCGAATACATCCAGAAGTGAGACCTTTTTTGCGGTGATAAAAGATACCGTTTCTGATGCTTTTGCTGTAGAAGGAATGATGGGAGTTGATCTGATGCCAGATTACTTTAGAAGCCAGCGGCAGTTAATTATTGATACCGAAAAACTGCTTAAGGATAAACCAAAACTATCTACACAAGACTATAAATCTAAGAGTAATGAATTAGGTTTTGATCAGAAAGTATTACGGCTGAAATATGCAGAATTTATGGGTGATGAATCAGAATTCGGTGGCACTGCAGAAGGAGACGTTGAATCTCCTGAAGAAGAAGGAGATCATCACGAAGAAGATCACGAAGAAGAAGATCCGCTGGCAAAATATACCCACGCACACGATAGCGAGAACGAACATAATTTGGTGGAAGAAGAAAAAAAGGAAGATCCTTTAGAAGAATACTTGCATAATCACGAAGATCCAGAAGAATCTACATTGTTTACACAATCTCTAAAAAGTAAGTTGCGACAAGCATTGAACGAAATGTGGGATGCCGAATTGTATTTACGACTCTATACACCAGAAAAATCATTGCCCTATCAATACAGAGCCCTAAAACTGATTCAGGAAATTAAAAACAGTGCGCGTATCTATGTGCATCGTATCGGTTTTGATCCTCCACCAATTAAAGAAGACAAAAGACTTACCGGAGAAATAGATGAGGTGCCAGGGTATAGAAAAAGTGCCGAACTAACGCAAGAAGATGCATATCCTTCCATACGTGTAACCTTGGCAAGACTGGAACAATTAATTTCTGAAAAAGGAAGTATTACCGAAGAAGATAAACTACTTTTTGGTCAAGCCGGAAATGAATTAGCAGAAAAAGCGATTGAAGATCCTGGACAATACCTGAAAACATTACAGCAATTAAAATGGATTTCTGAAGATGTAGTAGTTCCATCAGAAGCGTTGGTAGCCTTGCAAAAAGGATTGTTCTTAGCACTTCCGGAGTTGAAGCCTAATGCAGTGAAACAACAACAACAAACAAGCGAAATAAATGATTTACTATTAAAAGAGCTCGAAATCAATGATTGAGGATATCACTTTTTTACATAGTAATTGGATTGCTTATATAGCTATTGGTGCCATAGTGTTATGGTTGGTTTTTGTTTGGAAAGAAGGATTTCATTTCAGGAAACGTAAGTTCTGGATCAACATAACAGTTGCGCTGTTTGCGATTATTTCTCTTGCCATCATCGCACTAAAACCAGCGGTACCTATACTTGGTAAAAAAACTAAAGTAGTAATACTTACGAATGGGTATAACACCAAACAGTTGGATAGTTTAAAAAGAGCTCATAAACGAATACAAACGTTTCCGTACAAAGCGAATCAACCAATTTTTGAAAATATACATACATCAGACACTGTTTTTGTATTGGGAAATGGTGTAGCACCTTTTGATTTTTGGCAGCTAGAAAACCATAAGGTTGATTATATAAAAAGTGATGTGCCTTCTGGTGTGGTAAGGTTTAGATATGATCATAGTAGGGTGGTAGGAGAGCAGTTACAGTTTGGAGGATGGTATAACAATCCAACAAAAGGAAACCGATTGATTCTGGAAGGACCAGGAGGAAATGGATTAGATTCTATCTCTTTAGAATCGGGTAAAAAACAATCCTTTCAATTAGCAACACATCTTAAGTCGGTTGGAAACTATACCTTTTCGCTGGTCGAAACAGATTCGCTAGGAAAGCTGCTTTCAAAAGATCCTATTCCTATAAAGGTATTAGATCGCGAAGGATTAAAAATCCTAATCGTAAACGGTTTCCCAACCTTTGAAACCAAATACCTAAAAAACTATTTGGCAGAAATGGGTCATGAGGTATTGGTAAAAAGCAGAATCACCAGAGGAAAATATAAGTTCGAATATTTTAATACAGATCGAATACCGATAGGTGCTTTTTCTGAAAAGAACTTACAGCCTTTTGATTTGGTGATCCTAGATGCTACTACCGCAAAGAACTTAGGACGAGGTGCACGAACTGCTCTTAAGAACGCTATCAAACAGTATGGACTAGGACTTTTTATCCAACCCGATGAAGATTTTTTTAGATATAGAAAGGATGAGGTAGCTTTTGATTTTGTAAAAGAAAAAAGTACCGAAACAAGTCTGGGTACAACTCCAAAAACTAAAATAGCAAAGTATGCTTTTCTATTTAAAGATCAATTTCAATTACAGGCGATACATAAAAATGGTAAAGGCGATATCGTATCCGCCTATAAACATCTTGGAAAAGGGAAAGTAAGTACTACGGTTTTACAAAGTACCTATGAATTATTGTTAAACGGAAAAACAACCGAGTATCAGCAACTATGGTCCGAAATTATAAGTAGTATCGGTAAAAAAGAAAGCGCTAAGGTCAGTTGGGATGAACATAGTATCCTGGGGATAAAGGATCAACAATATGAGTTTACACTAAGAACCGCTATTCCTGAACCTGAAGTAACAACGGAAGAAGGATATCGTATTGCGCTACGTAGCGATATGGATATCTCAAACCTATGGACAGGTACAACCTATCCTAAGAAATTAGGCTGGAATAGGATATCTGTCGCACAAGACACCACAGCCGTTTTGGATTATTTTGTGACGGATACCACCACCTGGAAAGCAAAATCAAGCTATGACAACATGCTAAGAAACCGCAGACACTTTGGTAGATCTTCTATAAAAAACACAAAGCAAACCTTACCATTAGCACCCATAAACCCAATTGGTTTCTATATTTTCTTTTTATTATGCACGGGATATTTATGGTTAGTTCCTAAGTTGGGGAAAGAGTAATAAAAAACGTCCACTGGATGAAAGAAAACTTACTTGTCACGATAAACCGCCCAAGTACTGTCATCTCGAGCGGAGTCGAGAGACAACCAAAAACAACACCCAATACATAAAAGAACCCATATCATTTTGTAATCTGGGGAATTTTACATTATTTTTAGAAGCGTATAATAAAAACGAGTAGCACTAGTAAATATTTCTAAAAGTTTGTAATTAATCACAAATGGGATAAAAAGATAATTATGCTCGTATTTTGGCAATAAGGCAAAAGAAACTATGGTAGAAGAAAGAAGATTTGCAATTATAATAGGAATAAATGATTACGAAGTTAGTCCTTTAAATTTTTGCGTGAATGATGCTAAAGCTGTTGCTAAAATACTTGAAGAAAAATGTTGCTTTAAAAATGAGGATATTCACTTAATTACAAGTGATGAAAAGAAATCTACCAAAGATATCTCTGGACATTTCAATAATATCCTTACAGCTATTCAGAAAAACTTAAAACCCCTAAAAGATTCGATATTTTTCTTTTTTGCAGGCCACGGAAAATATCAATTTGAAAATTCTGGATTACAATTTCACGATAGTTTTATTGAAATATCACAAATTTTTGAAAAACTAAATGAACTTCAACCCAAATATCAATGCTATGTAGTTGATGCTTGTGAATCTGGAGGTAAAGTTCTTACACGAAATCAGAATAACGAAAATCTTATAAATCAGTATATTTCTAAAAGTACTGGAACTCTTTTTATGTATGCTTCAACAGAAAGTGAAACGGCAAAAGAGTTTTCTGATATAAAACACGGACTTTTTACCTATTATTTTTTGTCTGCAATTAATAATAAAGGAATCTATGATAATGAAGGAGTTTTAACACCTAATCGAATTCAAGATTTTATTGCAAGAGAAACTCAAAAAGAAAGTGACTTTAAACAAACACCTGTTATTGAAAACAGAACAATAGGGTATTATCCGTTTGCATTTCAAAACCCTTCTGAAATAATAACACCAATTAAGAAAAAAGAAGTGAACGATAAAAAAGAGTCAAGGAAAAATAAACCAACTACTATTTTGGAACAATATTTTCCAGTAATACCATTTGAAATCAGAGAATTAATATTTACAGAATTAAAAGATGAAGTAAATATTATCTTTGAGAAATTTTTAAAACAGGAAAAGTTCAGTAATTATGAACAGTCCAATGGTTCTAACTTTGATATTTATGATTATGAAATTAGTGACAAATTAAAAGATAGTGTTGTTAACAAAAGTGTTTCGGAAAAAGTAATCTCTTTGGATTCAACTTTCTCATCAGAGAGAGAGTTAATTAAGCCAAATCCATTTTTAACTGCTTTCAGTATGTTAGATGCAATGCTACAAAAAAATAAACAAGAATATCAAATAAATAATTACATAAATTGGAATGAGAATAGAATATTGAGTAAAACCTTATTTTTAAAATCTAAACAAATAACGAATGTTTCTTGTGGAATATCAATTATTGTTTATCAAGCACTTTATGGTTTAGGTCTTGCAACATTGTCATTTTATTTAGACTTTAATGGTTACACAAATAATAATTTACGAGGACCTTTTACAAAAATAAGAGCGTATAAAATTAATAATAAAACCAAGGATAACATTATTGGTCGAATTAAGAATGAACTTGAGAATTTCCTTGTTGATTTAAAAAAATGGAATGACCAAAGACAAAGTGCAATTGATGATTTTGACAAAAAATCCAAATAAGACCCCGCTACCCTTATCGAAGTGCACTTATAACAACCATACAAACACGGCCCAAAACGTAAAAGAACCTATATCATTTTGTAATGTGGGGAATTTTACGTTATTTTTAGAATCTTAAAATAAAAACGAGTAGAATTATTAAACGTTTGTAAGTGTTGTAGCTAATTATAAACGATACTATTTGTAATAGTAACTATATTCGCATATTGTTTGTCATTCCAAATAAATATAAAATTAACAGATCAAATAATTTAAAAGCTTTACATCATTGGTAAATTAAACTTATGGGCTAAAGAGGAAATTACGAATTAAAATTTATGACTGAACAAAAAAAAATATCACGTTTAGAGTCTCTTGAATTTGAAGACTTTAGAGGACTTTTTCTTGAAATTTTAGAAAGAATCGGATATGAAGAAATAACGTCTTTACCAATCCAAAACCATTTTGTTTCAGCTAGCATAAAAAGTGGCTTAAAATCAAATAGGGATATTTTTTATATGGCTACTGATACTCTTTCAGGTGCAAACGAAAATAAAAACATAGAAAGTATTGCAAAAGAATTAATGGATTATTCCAAAGAAAATAATTGTTATTCATTCTTTCTAGTTTCAACTAATTACATATCTAATGGTTTTAAAAAGAAAGTCGTCGATAAATCTGAAGGTTTAGCCTTAGATTTTCAAGGCAGAGATTCTTTAATTGAATTAATTGAAAAGCATCATAAAGATTTTTGGAAACACGATGATAGGCTTCTTATAAATTATGAGAATAATTTTACGGAATCATTAGAAGAAGATGATGACCTAAAAAAGCTAAAAATTTTTGATGAAAAATATGATAAGGTTCTAAAAATATTCATCGAACCACGAATATATTCTATTGGTGAAGATATAGAATCAAATAAGCCTACAAGAAAAAAAATAAGTTTATCATCCTTATGTGAAGAAATTGAATCTAAAATAATCGCAGGAGATGCTGGTGCAGGTAAATCTACTTTGCTGAAGCGAATAGGTCAGTCTTATATCGAAATGAATAGAGAATCTTCTTCTCCTAAAAAGAACATTCCTATATATGTAAGCTCATTAGATTTAATAGAAAGTGATTATAATCTACAGCAAACTATAGAAAAACACCTTGAAACATTTTTTGATGATTCTTTGAAAGAATTAACTAAAGTTTATCAGTTGGTTCTTCTTCTTGATTCGATAGATGAGTTTTCAACCAGTATACAAAAAAGTATACTCCAAGAGCTAGAAGAAATTACCGATATCTATGATATCAACTATATCCTTGGAACTCGAAATTCTGAGCAAATATTAGATAATAAAGAAGAATCTAAGGCGAAGGTCTATCAAATCGATAAGTTTAATCAAGACCAAATTCGTAAGTATGTTGAGAATTTTTTTCCCCAAAACACTTCCCGAGCTGAAAGTTTATTGGATGCTTTAAGAGATAATAGAATTCTCGAAAGATTACCAATTACTCCACTTACATTATCCCTAGTGTCAATCCTATATGAAGAAAGAAACTTCGAAATTCCTGCCACAATTGCTGATATTTATGATAATTTCAATCATTTATTATTAGGTAAGGCAACCGTCTCTAGCAGGATTGAATTTATAGATATTTCATTTGCCCAAAGAATTTTATCCTTATATGCATTTGAACTTTTGCATAGAGACAGTCTTACACCAATGACTTTAGATGAATTTATTTCATATTTTGAGGAATATTTCAAGAACAAAAGTTCAAACCTTGGCACCGATCAATTAAATAAATTTTTAAACCACCTTACAAACAACTCAGGAATCCTAGAATTAAAAGATGGTAAGTTTGTTCAATTCAAGCACAATTCATTCTTGGAGTATTATGCAGCACAAGAGTATTTTAAACATGAAAGAAATGATAATCGTGAAGCTGAGTTAGTAGAGAATTTCTTCGACCCAATTTGGCAAAACACATCTATCTTTTACGGAGGTATGTCAAGAGATATGCCTGAGTTTCTGAAGAAAGTAATCAAGAAAGTTCAAAGTGCCAATATGTTCCCTCAATACTTTGCTTCAGTAAATGGTTTGGGATATTTAATTCAAGCTCTGTATCAAACGGATAATCAAATTAGAAGAGATGGTATCAAACAAGCAATAGAAACAAATCTTGAAGCATTTGAATTATTCAAAAAGCTTGCGCACGATAAACAAGTAATGTTTAAGAACCATAAATTACCAATACTAAGTTTAATCAATCTTACATTTTTTTATGAGAACTTCAATTCTATTGCACTAAAACATCCTTTAGAAATGTGTTTTCAAGACTATCTATCTGCTTACCAGGCAGATAAATTCGATGTAAATAGTGGTTATAGGGCTTTAAAAGTTGCACTTACCCTAAATTCTCCTCGTTTAGATGCAATTGAACATCTAGAAAAACTCATTGACGAAACAGAAATAACATCTAATCCATATTTGTCGCTTATCGCTCATTTTGCTATTTCTTTAAACGAAAACTCTAACGAAGATTTAAAGAAAGAGCTAAAGAAAAGTTTGAACAAAAACCCAAAGATTGTCAAGGAAATTCAGGGAGCGTCTTTAAGTAAGATGAGGTTTTCACCTCTTGATAGCATACACCCGAAGAGAAAAGTAAAATTAATTGTGGAAGGTAAAACTGATGTTCAAATTATTGAACATGCCTTTATGGTATTAAGAAATGGAGAACGTCCTTATTGGAATATTGATTATCCAAAACATAAAGAAAGTGGTGGAGCAAGAGCGGTTGGGGATGTTTTAAATGGCTCAATTTCGACAATTAACCCTAACGAATTTGTAATTGGGATTTTTGATAATGACTCCGAAGGACAGCAAATGTTTAATGGCCACATAAATACTTTTGCAGTTCAAGAAGACAGAAGGATAAAGAAAGCTCCAAACGTTAATGTATACGGGTTAAAACTTCCAATACCTCAAAGAATTAAACATTATTATAACGAAAAACAATCGTTCAACTTCTTTGAAATAGAGCATTATTTTAGTGAAGAATTTTTAAGGGAAAATGGTAAATTGAAGGATACAGGAATTCCTAAAGTTTTTGAATTCTCAGGTAGTAAGTCAACTTTTGCTAATAAAGTAACAAAGGTAATTGATAATGAAGTTTTTAGAGATTTCATTGATTTATTTAAGCTCATAGATTTTATAACTAATGAAGAAATAGACTATTTAAACTAAGAGCTAACAAAGTGTCTCGTCCTAAAAAAAAATCCCCCCGCTAACGCGAGCGTCTCGCTCGTGCCGTCAATAGTGTCTCGTCCTAAAAAAAGTTTACATATTTTACATTAATCCTAAAATAGCTTTACAACTTATTCTGTCTTTAGAAAGCTTAAAAAACGTCCTAATTCGTAAAATTCCTTCGTTTCAATACTTCTCTAATCTCAAAATTAACTTTTTGTTTTCTTTAGAAATCTACTTTTACACGAATAAATCAAAAAACATTAATTTATGAAAAAAGTAGTATTAATAACTATTATAACAGTTTTAGGATTATTGAATGTTAATGCACAAGACTTTAACTTAGGTGTAAAAGGAGGTCTTAATTTCGCAACACTTACAGGAGAGAACAACGCTGAAATCGGCTGGACAACAGATTTTAATCTTGGAGTTATAGGTGAAATTAAAATTTCAGACAAATTTTCTTTGCAACCAGAATTAATGTATTCCGGACAAGGATATGGTTCAAGTGTGGATTCTGAGGGTATTATAGCACTCAACTATTTGAATGTTCCATTAATTGCAAAATACTATGTGACCAAAGGATTGAGTATAGAAGCAGGACCTCAAATTGGTTTTCTACTTTCTACTAAAGGAGGCACCAATACGAATAAAGATCAATTTAAAACAACAGATTTTGGAGTGAATTTTGGTTTAGGTTATAAACTTGATAACGGGCTCTATTTTAGCGCAAGATATAATCTTGGACTAACTAACATTAATAATACAGATGGTATTTCAGATAAAAATGGAGTATTTCAGTTATCAATTGGTTATTTCATTTTCTGAAACTTGATAACGCTGCTACCGCTAGTCTGTGCCCGAGGCGGACAAGTGCGACTAGTGGTGATACTCGTAAGAATATATATAACATCCATAATTTTTTGTGTCTTATAGTTGTTTTTTATGTAGTTAAGCATAAGGTTGTGGTGTACACTAGTTGCAAACTAGAGGCAGCAGATGATAAGGTTTAGATTTAATTGATATACTTCTTTCAGGAAGGATATCAACGGAACGATATTTGATGAAAGTTAGAAAACTAACTTTATGAAAAAAATCATCTTTATTTTATTCCTGACATTCGGAATCAAATCAGCATTTGCAGAATGTTCTAGTATCGGAATGCAGTTCTTTCCAGAAACAAAAGAAATAGGTTTGCATTCAATGTTCATTATCCAAGGTTATGCCTTAAGCCAAGAAACAATTAATAGTTTTAAGAACAGGGTAGTTTATCTTGAAAGTGAAGGAGGAGAATTAGTTGTATTAAATCTTCAAGAAATATTAAAAGGACAAATGAAATTAACACAAGCCATTTTTTGTCCATCTAAAGAACTAAAACCAAATACTACCTATTATTTAAAATATGCTGATCAAACAGAACAAGAAATAAATCAAATGAAACAGTGGAATCCAGAGAAAAAAGAAAGCGAAAGAGTATTTTGGAAGACTACAGAAAAAAAATCCTTAGCTAGCCTGAACTTAAATTTGAGTCTCGAATTCGAAAACACAGAAGTTACACGCTATGGTTGTGGACCAAGTGTAAATGCTATTTTTAAAATAAAGAACAAATCAGCATCCGAAACTTGGTATAAAACAGAAGTTATGAACCTTAGTACTAATAGTAAAACTACATTCTACAAGAAAGAAAGGAATGGACGCTTATATATCGGACATGGAATGTGTTCTGGCGCATTTACTTTTGATCGGAAGGGCAAATATAAAGTTAGATTTACACCAATGAACATAGACGGTAAATCATTAAAAACTACTGAGTGGAAAACTTTTGATAGTCCGTTTATGAATTATAAAAGTTAGTACTACCCCCGATATTGCTAATCTCCGCCCGAGGCGGACAAGTGTGACTAGTGGTTATAAAAACTAGTTGCAGCAAGGTGTTCAGATCCAGTTATTAATGCGCCCGTCTGATCGAGTAATTTTCTATAGTTCAAACCCGTCAATTCGAGTGCTTCGACATTCGGAGAAGTGTATCGAGAATAGGGTTTGAGATGAAAAGTTTCATTTTATTGAAATAGCTATCGAGATCTTTTCTTTTGTTGCCGTTGTCTTTTTGTCTTCTATTGCATCTCGATAATTTTTTTGTTCCGCTATCGCTACACAAAAAACACTCGATGTGACGGTGGAGGTATCGAGATCATTTCGTTTGTTACCGATTGGCTTTTCATCTAGGAATGCGTCTCGATACAATTTCAATTACCATCGAAATCACTCGACGTGACGGTATAGGTTTAATACGCCCGTCTGATCGAGTGTTTTTCTGGAATGTAATGGAAGAAAAATGTATCGAGATCTTTTCGTTTGTTGCTGTTGTCTTTTTGTCTTCTATTGCATCTCGATAGTTCTGCTGAGCGTGTCGAAGTACATTTTTTATTCCGCTATCGCTACACAAAAAATCGATGTGACGGTTAGAGGTATCGATCTAATTTCAATACGCCCGTCTGATCGAGTGTTTTTCAGTAATGTAATGGAAGAAAAATAGCCCGCCCATCTCAGGTGGGTATCGAGATCCATTTTTGTCAAAACTTCTTTTTAACCAAATTGGGTAACTTGTCATAATATCCATTAATCAAAGTTTCTTTTTTAGCCCTTGACCATTTCTTAATTTGTTTTTCAGTATCAATTGCTAATTGAATATCTGTGAATTCACAACTATAGACTAATTCCACAGGTCTTCTGTTATAAGTATAGCAATCTATATAAAAACCAGACTGATGCTGGAATATTCGTTTACTAATATTTGAAGTTACACCAGTATAATAAGAGTTATCCGAGCATTTCAAAATATAGACGTGAGATAATTTCATATTATAAATATAGACTTTTCGTTTGTTACTATTGGTTTTTCGTCTTGTATTGCATCTCGATACATTTTTGTACCGCTATCGCTATACAAAAACACTCGATGTGACGGTAGAGGTATCGAGATCTTTTCGTCTTGTACTGCGTCTCGATAGCTCTGCTGAGCGTGTCGAAGTACAATTCCGATTACCATCGGAATCACTCGACGTGACGGTAGTGGTATCGATTTAATTTCAACACGCCCGTCAGACCCAAAAACGAATTCGTATGCTACATACGATTTTATCATACGAATTCGTTACTTTTAAGGTCAAAGACCTTTGCTAACTTAAAGACACCTACTGTGAAGATTAAAAAGTTCTGGAAACGAATTTTATTAGGACTAATCTTAGTTCCAATTTTAGTAGTAGTAGGCCTAATGCTATATATTAAGAGCAACCAATCCGAAATTATTAAAGGGGAGATCGCAACGCTAAATAAAGAACACAAAGGTCTTATTCGTGTTGGCGATAGTGAATTATCCCTTTTTGCCAACTTTCCATACATCTCTATAAAAGTATATGATGTACAAATTTTGGAAACCAAAGAGGACAATGCGCCCATTATCATGGATGTAAAAGACATATACATAGGTTTTAACCTATGGGATATGGTGAAAGGAGATTATGATATTCAGTCTTTAGTAGTAGAAGAAGGCGTTTTTAATATTGTGATTCATGAAAATAATACGACGAATATTCAAAACTCTTTAGCCAGCACTTCTGAAACAGAAACACCATCTACCAATATTCATCTAAAAAAAATTCGATTAAAAAGTCTGGATATCCGCACCCTGGATGAAGCCACGAATACTGATGTCGAAAAGTTCATCTACGCTGGTAAAGGTGGTTTTAGCCAAAAAGATAGTATCATCGCTGGGCATATAGACACTCATTTTGAGTTAAATGTCATCAAAGACGGAGATACCACCTTCATCCATAATAAACATTTTGAAGTACATACAGACCTGGTATTTAATGAATACACAGGTATGCTCGACATACAACCTTCTGGTATTGTCATGGAAAATGGCGATTTTGAGTTAGAAGGTTCCATAGATACAAAGAATGATGTAGATCTTGACCTTGCCATAAAAGGAACAAAGCCCAATTTTGATATGCTGATTGCCTTTGCTCCAACAGATGTCATACCTATATTAGAGAAATACAAAAATGCTGGTGAAATCTATTTTAATGCTACTATCCAAGGACCCGCTAACAAAGGAAATAAACCTTTTGTTAATGCCAATTTTGGAGCCGGAAAAGCCTTTTTAGAAAATACTGAAAGAGCGAAGAAGATAGATAATATGGGTTTCAATGGTCATTTTACGAATGGAGAAAAGAGAGATACAAGTACCATGGAATTTTCGCTAACCGATATGACTGCGTCTTTGGAAAAGGGAGAATTTGAAGGTTCTATTTTTGTAAAGAATTTTGAATCTCCAGAAGTGAATATGCAAGTAAACTCGAATTTCAATCTCGATTTTGTTGCAGCCTTTTTTGAACTAGAGCAAGTAAAAGATGCCTCCGGAGAGATTTCGCTGAAAATGAATTTTCATGATATTATCGATATCGACGAACCCGAAAAGGCATTACAAAAACTCAATCAAGCGTATTTTACAGAATTGATTGTAAAAGACTTGAGTTTCGTCTCCAAAGAACTTCCTGCTCCCTTGCACGATCTGAATGTACATTTAGTAATGAATGGTAAGGAAGCGACTCTGAACCAGTTCGAAATGTTGATGGGAAATTCTGATCTATCTGTAAGTGGTTTTCTTTCGGACTTACCTTCAATTGTACATCATACGGATATCCCTGTTGACGTCCATTTGGACATTAGTTCTAATACCCTAGATATTGCCGAGTTAACCCGTTTTTCGAAACAAGACTCTACCAAAACCGGATTCGATGAACAAATAAAAGGTCTAAGTACAGGGTTTTCTTTTAAAGCTTCTGCAAAAGATTTTACAGAATCTAAATATTTACCCAAAGGTGAATTTTTTATCGATAGTTTATATGCTGATTTGAAGCACTATCCGCATAAACTTCATGATTTTCATGCGGATGTGTTGATAGATGACAAAGACTTAAAAATAGTAGATTTTACCGGGTATATAGATGATAGTGATTTTCATTTGGACGGGCTCATACATGAGTATGCTTTCTGGATGCAACCCGAGCTTAACGGAGATGTAGATTTAGACATCAATCTTACTTCTAATACGTTAAGACTGGAAGATGTTTTTTCGTATAAGGGAGAAAATTATGTTCCAAAAGAATACCGACACGAAACTTTTGATGATTTGGCATTGCATGTTGCTTCTAGTATGCATTATAAAGATTCGGCTTTACATTCTATCGATCTGGCTTTAGACAAGTTAGATACAAAAATGAAATTGCATCCACTTCGTTTTCATGATTTTAGAGGAAACATACATTACGAAGAAGAACATTTAATGATAAAAGATTTTCATGGAGAAATAGGATCCACCAATTTTAATTTCGATTTAAACTATTATTTGGGAGATGATCCGCAAATAAAGAAAAGAGATAATTATCTCGAGTTAAAGGCAAATTATATCAACTTTGATGCACTTTTTAAGTTCGATGTAAGTCCGCCAAAACCAACAACAATTGTTACTTCAAAAACTGAAGATGTAAAAGAACATGCAGATGCCTTTAATGTATATGAGTTGCCATTTACGGATATGCAGTTTAAGGCAGATATCGCTCACTTCATATACCATAGAATAGATCTTCAAAATATCAAAGCGGATTTAAGAACAACACCCAATCATTACATTTATGTGGATACGTTAGATATGGATGCTGCAGGAGGAAATATTCGATTAAGTGGATATTTTAATGGTAGTGATCCAGAACATATCTATATGCAGCCGGATTTGGTTATGAATAATGTTGATTTGGATAAGTTGCTGTTCAAATTCGAAAATTTTGGGCAAGACCATCTCGTTTCAGAAAATTTACAAGGAAAACTCACCTCTAGAATTAAAGGTAAGATTAGAGTATATCCGGATATGGTACCAGATCTGGACCAATCTACTATAGAAATGGACGTAAAAGTATTAAACGGAAGGTTGAAAAATTACGATCCAATGCTGGCGCTTTCGGATTATATGGGAGATAAAAACTTACAAAACATTCGGTTCGATACCTTGCAAAATAACCTGAATATAAAGAAAGGGAAGATTACTATTCCGGCTATGAGGATCGAATCTACGTTGGGTCATATGGAATTGTCCGGTACCCATGATAATGATCAAAATATCGATTATTATATACGTATTCCTTGGAAAACTGTAAAAAAAGCTTCTTGGAAAAAACTATTTGGTACCAAGAACGATACTATTATTAATAAGGAGCAAGAGGATGAGATTGTAGAAGTAGATCCTAACAAAAAAATAAAATATCTCAATCTGAAGATTAAAGGGAGTATAGATGATTATAAGATTTCATTGGGTAAGAAAAAAGAAAAGTAATACCAGTTTTGATTTAATAATGCACAAATAAAACACAGGTGTTTTTTTTTAAGCAAAAAAGGAAATTTAATAGTAATTTAAGCTATGCTTGCTCCGATTTATATGGTTGGCGTTTTGGCTAATGCAAAAAAACAAACACGTTTTTATAAATAAAAAAGGAAGTGATGCAACAAGTAATTTATTATGTAGCTAGTTCTCTTGATGGGTATATTGCCGGTGTTAATGATGACATAAGCAAATTCATCCCTAGAGGAAAGGGAGTGGAAAAGTATTTATCCGATTTACAAAACTTCCAAACAGTCATAATGGGACGTAGAACGTATGAATTTGGCTATCAATATGGAATTGTACCAGGACAGCCGGCTTATCCGCATATGGAGCATCATATTTTTTCTGAAACACTTAAAATCGACAAACTTGCCAATAATGTTCGAATAGAAAAAAAATCGATTGAACGAATCAAAGAAATCATAGAAACATCTAAAACAGACATATATCTTTGTGGTGGTGGACAATTTGCGGGTTGGCTTTTAGACAATGGATTAATCGATATATTGAAACTGAAATTGAATCCAATAATACTCGGCGATGGAATTCCTCTTTTTGGAAATTCTAAAACTTCATTGGTCGGACATCTAATTGAAAAAGAATCGTTTGATGATGGACTTGAAATCCTAACCTATAACCTAAAAAGCACTAGCTAGAACAAGATATAGAACTCTGTTATAGTTTTTAACTTCGCATCTTTATCAGTAAGAGAAACGGTAGAGGTTTTATTTAATTTTAATACCGTCCGTTAGGTCGAGTGTTTTTCTGAAATGTTCTCTCGACTCCGCTCGAGATGACAGAAGAAAAATAGCCTGTCCGCCTCTTGAGGGTATCGAGATCTTTTATAATCAAAGCCTCTTTTTTTTAATCTTGACCATTTCTTAATCTTTTTTTCAGTATCAATTTCCAACTACAACAATACCGTCTTTTTGAAGAATGAATTACACTTCTAAAATAATACTCGTTTTAGAAGCACCATACTCTGCGATTTTTTCAAGAAAGGAAATAAGGTGCTTATTGTTTCTAAAATAGCCTAAAACGCATAAGCAATCGTCACCAGTAATTCTATCACAACTTTGCACTTCTTCCATTGCTTGTATTTGTTTTTGAGCATCAGATGTTCCTCTTGGTCCTCGGTGCATTACTAATGTTATATATGCTTTAGTCTCAATGCCTAATTTTTCATAATTCACTTTTAAAGCATAGCCTTCTATTATGCCTTCTTCTTCCATTTGCCTAACACGCTTGCCAATGGCAGGAGCAGACAACCCAACTTGTTTTCCAATAGTAGCGAAGCTTTCTCTGGCATTAATTTTTAGCAATTCAAGTATCTTTTTATCTAATGTATCCATTTCTAATCGAAATTTTATTTATTATTATTCGATATAATCGAATTCAAATATATAATAATAAATTCGATTATAAAGTAAAAGTGATATATTACATTCTATATTTGTTGTGTTAGTTTTAAGCAGAATAGTTACCAACTCTAATTATTCAAATAGAAAAAAGATAAAACATGAATGTTATTTTAATTGATAGTATTGGTTACGGCGCTTTGATCATCAATTTATATTCGATGTCAACTAAAGGTGAATATAAGCTAAGGTTAATCTCGCTTATCGCTAATGTAGGTTACATTTTTTATGGCGCTTTAATTAGCGCTACTCCAATAATTGTAGGATGTACCATTGCAGTATTTCTGCATGCCTATCATATAAAAAGATTAAGAACTAAAAAGAACAGCAATGATTAAAATAAAAATAGCAAAAGAAGGAGACACAGAGGTTCTAGCGCTTTTAGGACGACTAACATTCGCTGAATCCCATGGTCATTTTATAGATGATAAAAACGATCTATTAAAATACCTAGACGAGAATTTTTCAGTTTCTAAAATGAAACAGGAAATAAACGACCCTAAAAATCTATTCTATATTGTTTATGCAGATGGTTTGCCTGCTGGTTACGCAAAAATAGTCGTAAACGCCAAACACGAGAATGTTGCCTCACAAAACAGCTGTCGATTGCAAAGGATCTTCATCTTAGATGATTTCATTCCGTTAAAAATTGGACAACAGCTACTAACTTTTGTTGAAGAAAAAGCTAAAGAATTACTGTTGGATACGATGTGGCTTTCCGTTTACATAAAAAACAATAGAGCCATTAGATTTTATGAAAGAAATGAATTCAAAAATGTTGGAGAATTAAGTTTTTTGGTCAATAGAAAAGCATATGAAAATATAGTTTTCTCAAAAATAATATAAGCAAGAAAGAATACTCAAAATCAAAATTGAACAGTATAAAACGCGAACACAACAGGACTTTCTAGATACAATGTATGGCGCGCATTAACGGATGTGAGATAATATTTTTGAAAGTGCTCTAAAATTTATTAATCGACGTGATCGTAGCGGTTTAGATCTAATTTTAATACGCCCGTCAGATGGATTTCTATGCTTTGATCAAAGCAACTTCACAAACCAATATTTTATCATTTGGACAATCTTTTACTATAAAAACCATCAAATGCATAGACCAAAAAACCTAAAACCAGATTAAGAAGTCCAAGACCGGTTTCTAACGGTTTGGCAACTAGTAAATACACCAGCACCCAAAAGCTCAGTATTAGAAAGATTATTTGCGGAATTGGGAAAAAAGGACTTCTAAATCCTTTTTTTGTTATATTCTTTCGTCTGACCACAAATACTCCAGCGACAGTTAATGCTGCAAACATTTGTAATACAAATCCGCTATAGATCAATACTTGCTCAAAAGTGCCGGTTAATAATAACATAATCGTTATAGTTGTTTGAAGCCAGATCGCACGAATGGGAACCTGTTTTTTTGTCTTTACAGAAAACCATCTCCATAATGTATGGTCTTCTGCCAAAACTTGAGTTACGCGTGGACCTACCCATATCATGGCACTTATACATGATACCAACATGAGTGCGATACCAAAACTGAGTACTGCGCCACCCTTTTCCCCGAAAATGGAAATTGCGGTGATTTGCCCTATTTCTAATTGTCCTTGAATAGCTTCTAGAGGGTTTTGTCTTAAGAATACGAAGTTTAACAACAAGTACAGTATGCTTACCACGGTTGTACCCAGTAGCAGTGCCTTTGGTAAATTTTTACGACTCTCTCGAATTTCATCTACAATATAGGCAGCGGCATTCCATCCTGAATATGAAAACGTAACATATACAAATGAAACCGCAAAAGCTGGCAATATAAGTTCCTCTTTCCAGCTAGCGTCCCAAAGATATGCCGACGCTACAGGAGTCTTAGTGATCCCAAAATAGATCAATATCAAAATAAGGAAAACCTTTAGTAGTGTCGTCATATTTTGTAGCATACTACTTCTTTGGATACTCAACGAATGGAAAAAACTGATGACCAAAATAGTACTCACAGCCAAAAACATACTAGGAACCTCTAGATAGGGAGCAATGTATTTTCCCAATGCCATTCCAGAGAGCGCTACAGGTGCAGAAAATCCAATGGTAAGAGAAACCCAACCTGATAAATATCCTAATAGGGGATGAAATGCTTTGGAAAGGAAATGATATTCCCCGCCAGAACGTATCCAGTAGGTGCCAAGTTCTGCATAACTCAAAGCACCGCATAGAGCCATTAACGCTCCTAGAGACCATAAAATAATGATGGACCATGTATTTATGGTGTCAACCAATTGAAACCCAATACTGGTAAAGATGCCAGCACCTATCATATTGGCAATAACAATAGTTGTTGCCGTAAAAAAACCTATAGAATTAGCTTTGGTCATAGATTAAAATAGCGGTCTTTAATTTTATTAGTGATCCGCCGTGGCGGATGAAAAGTTGTATAGCAATACATTCAAAATAGATAGTTGAACTAATCCCGCTTTTTCAGCGGGATCTCAGGTTTAATACCTCGAAGCTTGCTTCGGAATTTTAAAACTATTTTCCATTGAATACCTTGTATGCTTGCATCGAGGTAGTTT
Source organism: uncultured Aquimarina sp. (assembly GCF_947495315.1). Classification (GTDB taxonomy): domain Bacteria; phylum Bacteroidota; class Bacteroidia; order Flavobacteriales; family Flavobacteriaceae; genus Aquimarina. The sequence continues at coordinate 659,087 of NZ_CANLYD010000001.1, forward strand.
ATTTATGCATATAACCTACAAGCTTTTACTAAGTTTCTGCTTACTCATTTTGTCTTGTAAAAGGCACGAAACGAACTGGGATCAGATTTTTGGTGATTATTTTATTATTTATTTTTTTTACCAAAACCAATTGCCGAACCGAATTATTGGGGCCTACAGGTATGACCATTCGTCCTCCATTTTTAAGCTGATCTATTAATGGTTGTGGAATGGATTCTGCTCCAGCTGTTACTATAATGGCATCAAAAGGTGCTTTTATAGGCCATCCGTGATAACCATCACCCCATTTTACGGTAACATTGGTATATCCTAACGCTTTCAATCGATCTTTTGCTTTCAAAGCCAGATTCTTAACAATTTCGATAGTATATACCGAATCTACAATTTTTGCCAATACAGCTGCCTGATATCCCGAACCTGTACCTATCTCTAGTACTCTATCAGTAGCTTTCACTTTTAACTCCTGTGTCATTAGCGCTACAATATAGGGTTGGGAAATAGTTTGACCATCACCAATAGACAGAGGACCGTCTCTATATGCTTGTGATCTCTTGCTTTTGGGTACAAAAAGATGCCTGGGAACATTTAACATCGCATGAAGCGTTGCACGATCTCTTATGTCTCTAGCTTTTAATTGAGTCTTTACCATGTGTTTCCTTTCGGTTGTATAATCTGTTTGACCAAAACCAGTTATATAAGCAAAGCATAATATGGTGATGATAATTCTACTCACAACGCAAGAATATTAATCACAAATCTATTTAATGATAATAAGTTACGACAATACGACTGAAAATTTGAAGATTTTAATAAACTTTAGGTCTTGTGCTAAACTTTTTAGGTTTTACTTATCAGCTTGAGCCTTCCAGAGGTAGATATGTGAAGTTAAAAGCCCCCTTTTTAGGAAATTAGGGAATGTATCATACCTACATAAAAAACACTCGGTGGGATGATAGATGTTAAGATACTATTTCAATACGCCCTTCGGATCGAGTGTTTTTCCGTATCTCAAATCCGTTAATTTTAATGCAACAATTAAATTTCACAGCTAAATTAAACCTTTTTTAAGTTGTAAAGTCTAACCATAATACACTTACATTTTAAATCTAAAAATATGAAAAACTCAAAATTCACATTTTTGTTCCTTTTAGGAGTTATTACTTTAATTTCATCTTGTAAAGATGATACGAACAACGACACAGGGGATTCATCTACCGAAGGTAGCACACCATTAGCTGCGTTTGATGAATTTAATCCCAATGCTGTTACTATTTCTTTTGATGGTGATGAAATTACCATTGAATCAAATGGTTTGCCTAATCATACATCTCCATACTGGGAGGAGACGGAACCTTTGTATATTGATCCAGTAGTGGCTACTCGTTTGACTCCTGGTCGTATAGGTGGTGATCGTAGTTTTATTTTTACTGTTCCTTCTGCACCAGAAATAGCTGCTACAAGTACAGCGACAGGGCTAGGTCCTATTGGTATTTCTGTAACCGGAGTTCCTATTTTTAATGATCAAGAAGGAGATAATAGGCCAATAGAAGAAATGATTGTAGAAACATTTGATTATGCAGGGGCTCATAATGGACCTTCTGGTTATCACTACCATGTAGAGTCTTCGGATGTTCCTGAAAATACAACACTTTCTCATGATGATGAGAAATTGGTAGGAATCTTGGCGGATGGTTTTTTAATTTATGGTAGAAGAGAAATAGATGGCTCTTATCCTACGGATTTAGATGAATCAGGAGGGCATTATGGAGCGACACAACACAGTGAAGGTGAAGAATTTTATCATTACCATATCATTAATGAACTTTATTTAGGAAATATAATAGCCCTTTTTGCTGTTGACTTGCAGGGTACTCCTAATAGTATTATGTAGGTAATGTATGAGATGATTGATTGAAAAGAAACCACCCTAAATCAGAAGAAAATTCGAATGGTGGTTTCTTTTTTAAACGAATTACTGAAATTAAAATCACTACAATGAAAATAATTTTTTGGACGTTTTTGTTTGTATGCTTTCTATTTATTAGCTGTTCCGAACAAAAAGGAAAGCCATCAATAAGCGATAATACGGATCTCTTGTTGGAAGTGCCGGAAACAATAGTGGCAAAATCAGCGCTGCACTATGATCGTAAAACATCGGTATGGACCTTAAACGATCAGCTCTATTCCGGATTCGCTGTAAGTTATTATCCAGATAGTAACTTGAAGGAAAAGTTTGGAATCTTACACGGGAAAAAGCAAAACAAGTTTATTCAATGGTATCCTGACGGACATTTTAAAAATGTTGCGGATTATCATAAAGGAAAATTACATGGACAGAAAAAAATATGGTCTTCGGATTCGGCACATATCCTAATTGCCCACTTCAATTATGATAAAGGTAAACCACACGGGGAGCAAAAGAAATGGTATCCAAGTGGTGAGCTTTTCAAAAGAATGAACATGAGCAAAGGAAAAGAAGAAGGCATACAGCAAGCATATAGAAAAAATGGTGCTTTATACGCAAATTACGAAGCAAAGAATGGTAGAATTTTTGGGTTAAAAAAAGCGGCCCTTTGTTATGGACTAGAAGATGAAAACGTTCGATATAAAAAGTAATATAATTCTTTTTAAAATGACTGATTTTTAATATTTTTTATTTGGTTTACTATGGAAATCGTAGGGTTTAACAGAAAGAATGTTTTCTATTTGTAATACACCAGTCAGGTCTAGTGTTTTTAAGTAATTTACAAATAGTGAACTGCGTCAATATCAAAACCCTCTACAAGATGATCATCCAAAAGAATAATAGTTTTCTGATCTTTCATACTTTTTAAAAATTGAAGTATTAATTGTTGTGTTTTTGTATTGAGTTCTTTTAAGGGTTCCTCCAGAATTAAAATAGGCTTTTTTGTCAATAAAGCTCTGCAATACATCAGTATTTTTTGTTGTCCTGAGGTTAAGTTACATCCCAAGTCACCGATTTTACTTTCTAGCTGTAATTGATTTTGTATTTCTTCATATAATTGCAGGTGTTCCAATAAGAGTTTCACTTTTTCTTTTGTCCCCTCTTTTCGGTTGTAAACAATAGCTTCATAGACATTTCTACCGTATAGAGGATAGTCTTTTGATACAATCGCAATATTCTTTCTAATTGCTTTTTCGGTTAGTCCACTGCTACAAAGGTCTCCAAATGCAATACTACCTTTACAAGGAGACCTAAGTTTTAATAATAATCTGATGAAAGTGGATTTTCCTGTTCCGGACTTACCTTGTAGAAGTATAGTACTTTTTGGAGTAATGCTTAGATTAAAATCTTTAAGTACAGGTGTAGAAATATTGGGGTAGCTAAAGTTAATATCTCTAAAGATAATTTTTTCCTGATCAAGGATTACATTCTCAAATGGTAATTGATTTTCTTTTGGTAAGCTAAAAATGGCAATGAGTTTGGAGAATGATATATTTCCTAATTTCCATACAATACTTACTCTTAGGCTTCGCCTTAATACAGGTAATATAGATATGATTAATAATATCAATACAAGTAAAGAAGATCCTCCTAAAGACGTATCTGGGTTTTTTGATGAAATGAATACATATAGCATGATGATTCCGAGCATACCATACGTAATAGCAGGAATAATAGCTTGTAATAGGGAAACAACTCTTGCATAGCGTTTTCCTATATCATAAAGAATCTTTGATCGTTTTAGATATCGTTTTTCTTCTGGCTGATATTTGTTAAATGCTTTTAACGATAAGATTCCACGTAAACGTGTATTAACAAAGCTTAGCATTCCAGAACGACTATTTCTTCTGTCCAGAGAGACTTTATACAAAGCCTTGTTGATTATCCAGAGTACTGTAGAAGAAATAAAAATGCACGTCGTAATTATCAATGCCAAATAAACATCAAAACATCCTATAACAAGAATAACAATACCTAGTAAGAAGACGTCTTGCAAAAATCGTATCAATCCGTTTTTCATATAGTTTTGGATACTTTTAAGATCTCCACTATAACGCAGCAAGTATTTTCCAATACCTTTGTTATCATATACTTCCATAGCAACTTGTAACTGATTTCGAAAAAGTTGTTCTCTCAATTGTTTACTAAAACCTTCTCCTATAAGCGAGATACCGTAACGGTTTAGGTACTCAAAAAGTAATCGCAGTAGCACTAATGAGAAGAAAAAGATAAGAAAGGATGTAAAATCCGGAGCATTCATAAATGGAATAAACTTAAATGCGGCTAATCTATGAGAAGAAAAGCCAAAGCTAAGCTCATAGAATTTACCAATACTTATCGGGATCATAATGGTAAGTAAATTATAACAAAGACCTGCAAAAAAAGTAAAAGCCACTAGTGTAAGATGCTTACGAGTAAATCTATTGATGATATTCCATTTATTGAGTAACATACTATTATTTTAGTAAGAAGTTTGTTGGGTTATTAAAATAACGTTGGTACCATCCTTAACCCTTCTCTTTTTAGGAGAAGGACTTTTGGATGGACTAGGAATGGGGGTAACAAATCGTATTAATAAGATTAAAAATAAGGATCGTCTAAAAAGCGAACTCTTTGATCGGCATTCAGGAGACCGCATTGTTGCTGCTTTCCAAACCAATTATATCGGTTAGCAGCTATAAAATCATATATACGATCTCTGAACACCTTGGGGGTTATCAACCACCAATGTCCTAAATACCAGGGATACTTGAGATTTCTACAGATCCGCAGAACAGCATCACTCTTTTGATAGATAATTCCATCTTCTATAAGTACAATAGAGGAAAGATCTTGAGATATGTGACTATCAGCTAATAAGCTCTCTGCAGTTTCGGATTGTAATGAAGCAAAATGATAGTGTTGGTTTTTTTCTCTTTTTAGAATAAATTGTATCCAACCATTACATAAATTACATACTCCATCAAAAAGAATTATGGATCCGGAAGTTGTCTTAAGGTGGTCTTTCTTAGAAAAAGCGACTGCCAGCTTTTTTTTCGAAGGGTTCCATAATTTCTCAACATCAAAGAATGATAAGAATATCAATCCGGTCATCTGATATCTAAAACTTATTCCCATAATAAAAAAGATACCCCAATGCATCATCCAGGTCATAAGTGCCCAAGCCATGCCCCATCGTCTTTTTACAAGAGCTAGTGGTGCTCCCAACTCCAGGATAAAGGTAAGTATACCCATTCCCAGAAATAGCCAGGTATGCTCGAATAAAAAGTCGAATAGGGGAGCAGCTTCAGAACCTAATACTTCTTTGCGTATAGCATCCACCGCAACTTGTGAGCGCATAGCACTTCCATTAGCCCATTCTAATGCCAGATCTCCAGCAAGTTTAGCTATTCCGGATAAGAAGTAAGAACCTGCGGTAACTACACAAATTAATTGTATGGGCCAACCATATTGCCAATGCACTTTAGGTGGTTTATAACCTTTTTTTGCTTTTTTAAAAGCATCCCAGGACCAGGCATCAGCAGAGGCTACTAATCCCAGTATGACCATATGCAAAATAAGAGCATTACGGTTATGATAGACCATAGACCAACTATTACGATAGGTGAAGTACAATAATATGATGATTGCAAATGCAGGACCGGTAAATTTAAACTTCCAACCGATGATGTAGGCTATATTTAAGAAAATGACGCCAATAGTTATCCACCAAAATACAGTCGAAGGTACCGGTTGATCCATCCAACTTAGTAGTCCTATTGGATCATAAGCATCTACATTTTTAATCATCTTTTGGAGCATGTTAAAACGCGAAAGCAAATACCATAAGCTAAATAAACCTGTAGCAATACGAAGTAAGGCTAATCGCTGCGGAGTCACTTTCATAAACCAGTGATCTCGTATCATTTTTAAATAAGTATTCATCATTTTTTAATTTTATGAAAGGCTACTTTTCTTTCATGAACAGGGAGTGTGTCTTGTTTTAGAAAATAATTCTCTAAATGATAATATCCTTTGACCAATTCTATTCGGACTAATTCAGAATAAGGATATTCTTTCTTGTTGGCGATTCGTTTAGCTACTTCTTGAGTATATGCTTCGGCCTTGTCCGATCGTGCAGCTTTTTTTATTTGCCTGCGTACTTGATTAAAACCACCTGTACCTGCTAGTTTGTATGAAATCCTGTATCTGTTTTGAGCGGTATCATATCCAACAAAATAATACATGCCATAGGTAGCCTGTCTTTTCTTAGAAAACATAGGATAATAGGATAATGGAAAGTTATCTTTTGGTTTACTCGCCCAGTTTTCTATTACAGGAGATAAAACCAATAGGATAACCAATACGCTTGCCAATGCGGCTTGATTCTGTGAATATTGCATAACGAAAGTTTTTTAATGGACATTGTATCCACGAGTTTATTTTACACTGCAACATTCACATTTTGTGAAAGTAGATCAATTAAGAGGTCAGATTCTAGTAATTTGTCCAATGTAAGTATTGGAATTGAAGATTGACTTTCGACTTCGGCTACTAGAAGTGGACTGCCAGTAAACAAACCGGCTAATGCAAACAGACGATCACCAAAAATCGGAGATAGTAATTGTACGCCGCTATTTACGGCAAGGCTATCACAACAAGATAAAATAACGTGATCAATAGTTTCTGTGAATAATGAATGATTTAAGAGTGCTCGTGTTTCTTGCTGGTATAATCCGTCTGCAACTTCTATAATTACATAATCTGGCTGGGCAGCTGCTACTTCGGATAATAATCCTTCATATAAATCCATAATGGTATCTGTAGCGCAGAGATAGGTAGAAGGAAAACCAAATTCAGAAAAATCGCTAACTACATCAGCTCCGCAATCATATGCCAGCATTCTGTCTTTATTAAAAACAGTTCCTGTAAGTTTAATATAAGCTACTTGATATCCAGATGTTTTTAAGCCTCTGCATAAGTAAGCGGCGGTAGTAGTTTTACCACTATCCATACTAGAACCTATTGATAAAATGGTTTTGAAATTTCTTGTTTTTTTTGAATCAAATTTTACAGGTCTTCTATGATAATACGTGGTATTAATAACATTACCTTGTTTTCCAGTTACGTATCCAACTAATTTTAGTTTAGTAGGACCTTTTAGTTCTAGTTTGTAAAACATAGATACGACTGTACCAGCTACGCCACCTTTACCAATTAGATCATACTCTTGCTGGAATTTTTCTGGTACATATCCTTCAAATTGATTACTGGCATAACGATTACCAAATGCTAACATTACTTTATCTCCAGGGAATATATAGCTGTTTCTACCCTCAAAATCCTGAATGGCATTCAAGGAACCAATATGTATTACCTCAAATATAGCTACATCTCCGGCTATAGGTTGATGGTTTTGGATCATTGTTTGGTCAATCTTATAATTGACTACATTTTTACAGATATTAGATTTCTTAATGGTTTTCATAATATGAGATATTGGTTAAAAATTAAATATTGATTCTAGTTTGATATTGTTTATACTGAATGATCAGTTTAATAGGTTTTAGCATCTGTGATCTGCACTATGGGCAAAGTAGTTTTAGAAGTGTTACTTCCTATGGATCTTGATCGAGGTGATTTTTGTCTTAAATCCAATTGATAAGAAAACCTGAACATCAAGACAGAAAAATTGTTAAACTCTCTACGAACTCTTCCGTTTCTTGGATCTACTACATTTATTTCACGATACTTACTACCTATATTAAATTCCGTTTGCCTCATATAACTTATACTGGCATTTGCTCTCCTAAAAGGCCTAAAACGTACTCCTAACGTGACTCTATGAGCGTGCAAACCATCAGGAGATTGTTTCACTACTTTATCTCCCAATTCATCTCGATATTGTAATGGTCTCCCAGAAAGATAATAATGAACTTCATTGGTTATAAAAGGAGTGGTTTTAAGAGGTAGTAATCCCCAGTTACCTGCGTGAATTCGAAGTCCATAACGAATACGATATTCAAACTTGCTTCGTTCAGGAAAATGCCATTCTGCCCTCAGATTATTTGCAAAACGTATCTTACCTAATCTTGTATTTAATCTGAAACGACCAGTGATTCGATTTCTTGCTTCCTGATCCGGATCTGAAGGATCTGACGACCTAAGATATCCTGTACCAAAACTCATCCTCTTGTTCATTCTATACGTAACATTCACGCTATTTTGCATCGAGGATAATTCAAAAGGTTCCTGACTGAACAATAATAATTGACCTGCAGTTAATCTCCATTTTTTGGTCAGTTTGGCTTGCGCACTATAACCTGTCCATAATTTAAGATCTTCTTGAGCTATTGCGATATTAGCAAACAAGCATAGAAGTAATACATTTGTTATTTGTGGTTTAGTCACTGTTATAAATTCTTATGAGTTAGTACTTTTACTTTGTTAGTATTGTTACCTGTATAAGAAAGAAAAAGGAATAGTGTGACAAGCTTTTTCAGCTTTTTTTAAAAAGTTAAAAGAGGAGAGGCATCAGAGAAATGTAATGGGAATTTATGTATGTCTGAGTTACTTTATTCCTTATAAACTGATTTAGAATAACGTAGTAGAAAAAAGAAGAGTAATGCTATTCCTAATAGTACGATCCAAACTAAAAGATTTGTAGGCTCTTTATGTTGATCGATCTCACCCAATAATATAAAATTAGCCCAGTAGTATGGATGTCTTTTATTTGGTTCTGTTTTGGAAAGATAATCTAATTTAGATCTATGTAAAGCCAAGTCGGTAGGTTGTCCTTCATGTACGTTTTCTAAGAATGAAGTGGTAATTGACATAGAACTGGTTTCAGAAGCATTCCATAGACTGGACAGAATATTATGTGCTCCACCTAACAGAAATGATTTACTTATTCCCTGAACGCCTTCTCCGTTATATATTTTACCACTAGCAGAATGACATGAACTTAATAGTACCAGGTTTGCTTTTAATCGATTTCCATATAGATCCTGAGAAGAAAGTATAAACTTCTCCTGATGATCATCAAAAATGACACAGGACCTGCCGGGATCATCCGTATCTAACAAGCCGTGCAAAGAAAGGTGGATAATATCTGCATCAGCACTATATTTTAGAAAATTTTCTAGAGAAGCATCATTATCTATAAATGTTTTTCCGTCAAAAATAGCACCACCTCGTTTTATTTCTTCTTGTGATAATGCAAGTTGCATTAGATTTTCGTTTCCGAAAAAACGTTTCCGTGTCTTTAGTTTTTTATTAAGGTCATGACTATACTTAGTCCCAAAACCTATATAATTATATGAGTGTTCACCGTGCTGTTCACGAAATAATAATGCTATGGAGTAGGAGTAAGAGATACTATAATCCTGGATTAAATATTTTTGAGGATTCTTATCTGGATCCATCAAAGCTTCAAAAGATAGCTTATGCAATTGCCCATCAGGAATAATACAAATACGTTTTATATTCTTAGCTATTTTTTTTAAACCTTTTTGAATGCATCGTTCAAATATGAGGTTAGAAAGTTTTTGAGACACTTCTAATTTGGGATCATGGCATTGCCCTATAAAATCATCCAAAGCTTTTTTGATGACGGAGTCATAAGGTGTGCTAATAGAAAAAAAATCGTCATTAGTAAGCCAGAAGCTGTATATGGTGTTTTCTGAAATAAAATATTCTATCACTGCCATATCTTTTGGTAAACTTTTCCTAGCCTCTTTTAGTTTAGGAGGAAGAATGAATGCATATTTTTCTTTGAAATAATCAGGTTCTTTTTGCTCTATTTCTTTCAAATAAATATCTAATGCGTATTGCGCTTTGGTGTATGTGTTAAGTAAGGAATCCTGATTGCGTGTGGCTTCAGTAAGTAATGCTTGTTGAGCATGCATCTCCTCACGAAGGGCTTTTTCCCGACTTAGAACTTCTTCAGATACATTGGATTTAAAGGCATCAACCTGATTTAACTCATACTGAAGTACGATGGCTTTTGTTTTTGAGGAAAAGTAATAGGCTTCTTCCAGATAATAGGAGTCGTTAGTAATCTGGTATAATTTTAAAGCATCCTCGACAGCTTTGCCATAGTGTTCGAATTTTAGATTTAAAAAATCTAGTTTAGATTGTTCAAATTGAAAAGAAACTAGGCTTCTATTAATTACAGAATCTATTTTATGTTGTGTGCTAAGTGCTTTTTTAAGAAAGCTAATGTCTTTAGATGTATTATATTGAGTTTTAAATATTCTTGCTTTTAACTCTATCAAGCGAATTAAAAATCTATCATCAAGCGCTTTGGATGATTTTATAATAGGTAAATGATTATTGTCAAAACTTCCTGTTGGTACTAGTATGTTAAATGCTTTATCCAATTGATTATTTGCACTTACGATATCACCTTTTCTAATGAGAATATCACTGAGATTTTCATAAGCCAAAGCCATTTGTTGCTGTCTTTCTCCTTTTGAATAAAGTACTTTTCTTATTTCGATAACCTTATTCATATGTGTTTCGGCGAGGTTAAACCTTTTTTCCTCTGCCTTTATCATTGCCATTAATTCTAAAGCAATAGAATAATTAAAAGGTTCGGTTTCTACATTTAATAAGGTTAATGCCTTTTGAGACATTTGTAGTGCAGTTGCATATTCTCTAAGACCTAAATAGGTCGTTCCTGCATTTAGATATACCATTGCCAAATTGTTTTGGGGGATTTCTTTTGGAAAAGAATTATAAATAGAAAGGGTATTTTTAATATATTCTTTGGATTTAAAGTATTCCTTAAAATTATTATTCATAACAATAAGGTTATTTAAAGCATCAAATTCTTTAAGTTTATTGCCACCCTGTTTTTGATATAGATTTATAGCATTTTTATAATATAATTCTGCTCGAAAAGCATCATTAAGTTCTTTATAAAACCTGCCAATCCCGTGATATTTTCTTGCTAATTTATTGCTAGGATAAGCAGTATCATTTTCAAAAATATTTAAAGCTTGATCTATATATATTTTGGCAGATTCCAAGTTGTTGAGATATTGGTAAGAAATCCCAATATTATAAATAGTATTAGCTCTTTCGGAAGCTGGTACTTTTGGGCAATCTTCCCAAGTACGCAATACTTTGTTTTCAAAACATTCAATAGCCTCTGGTTCTCGGTTCAGTTTATAATAAGATACTCCGATCTTATGCCAAATCTTTCCTTTACGATAACAATCTAGTTTTTGATAGAGAGTTTGTTGCTCTAGTTTTTTAATTAATAAGAGGTTATCTTCATAAAGGCCTTGCTTGATATTTTGATTGATTTTTTGATAGTATTCATTGAAAAAATCATTGTCATCAGTTACCCCAGCCCAGGATGTAGAAACAAGTATTAAAAAACATGTGGTAATGACGAGAGTGGGGTTCAAAACCATAAATTAATTATTAAGTATAGATGACGATTGTAAGGATAAGTTACAGATTACTAATATAATAAATGTTAAAAGTATAACAATTATATGTGAAATTTTAAATATCTAAAACTTATAAAAGGGATATACGGCTTACATCGTATATCCCTCTTATGGGTTAAATATAATTATTTTGTATTTCTGTACTATCTTTTTACTACAATCTGTGTATAAGAATTATCTTGAATATCTACTTTTGCGAAATAAATTCCAGATTTCAACTGACTACTTTCTATTACATCAATTCGGTTGGTATTGTTAGTAATAAGAAATTGATTTTGTAGTATCAATAATCCACTTTGATTATAGATCGAAATGGTAATCTGTTGATTAATAGGTTTGTTAACCTGTAATTGAAGTGTTTCGTTAAAAGGATTTGGAAAAAATAAGGATTGAGATTTCGGAGTTACAGCAGCACTGGATTTTTGAATCCGCGTATTACAGGCATTATTCAGTTGATTAAATGCAGCAGAAAAATTAATCGCTCCATTAGCAGCTACTTTTTCAAACAAATCTGATGAAGTTGTGGATGTGTTTATTAACGCACAACGAATCTGCTGATAATCAAAGGTAGCTTGGTGCGTACCAAGAATAGCGGCAAGTGCCGTAACATTAGCAGAAGAAAAAGAAGTTCCTGATCGATACCCTACGGTTCCTGCTAAGCTGGGACCAGGAATGTTTTCGCCTAATAATGCTACATCAACTGTTTGTTGACCATAACTACTAAAGGGACTTAACTTGTTATTACAATCAATAGATGCTACTGATAAAATATTGGTATTAGGATAGGAGGCAGGAAATGATATAATGTTATCAGTATCATTGTTTTCATTGGTGTTACCCGCTGCCGCTATGACCATGGCGCCCATTTGTTCAGCGTAGTCAATAGCCATTTTTAAAGGTTTGCCTGCTGGATTTACATTATAGTTCTGATAGCTAAAGCTAAAATTAAGAATGTTAGCCCCTTCATTTACAGCATCTAAAATTGCAGGAACGAGATTGGAAATGAATCCTCTTCCGAGATGATCATGAGTCTTTCTGATGTCAAACGAAATTGATGACATAGCTCCTTCTTGATAATCGAGTATATGATGTATAATACCAGCGATGTGAGTACCATGCCCATTTTGATCATCAATCACTGAATCGTCATTATTGATATAATCATATCCAGTATAATCCTCAAGAGTAAAAGAATAATCTGGATAATTGACTCCTGATTGTGGTTTAAAACCTGTATCAAAAATAGAGATCTTTATAGGATTATTGCCTAATGGATGTTGAGGAATGACATTTTGAAAACAGAAATTTTGAATATTTGCAGGAGGTATTGGAACAATATGGCCTATATTAAAATCTACTCCATCTATATCGGTTTTAGATTCTGCGTTTGCAACTTGTCCATTTATATTTGTTACACTTTGTCCTTGTGCATTGATATATGGAAATTGTACTGTATTCCATAATCGTAAATTAATTTCCTCTCGGTACCAAATCTCTTCAGAGTTGAGGTCGCTAAGTAAACTGTCTACCGCTTCCTGGGTGATAGAAGGAGAAAGTTTTACAAAATATAAAGAGGGATGTTTGATAATTTCATCTTCATCTTCGTCTTCATCATCATCATCGTCATCATCGTCATCATCGTCGTCATCGTCGTCGTCATCACTTCTGGATTCCTGAGCAGCTGTGGTTTGATTTTTATGATGAACAGCTTTTTGCTGACTAAGAATGGGTTGCAGAAATAATAAGAAAAAAAGCAAAGTTAAAATATACCTCAAGGTTTTCATATAATTGATTTTATTGGTTTTCTATATTTATAAGTAGTAGTACTTCTATAGTAAGTAGCTATTTTTCATTCAGTTCCTTTAATAATTGTTGCGCATTTTTGTAATTCCAATCGGTATTGCCTATTTGTTTCAATTGAATTTTTGCATTATTATGTTGTCCATCGAGTAGATATGCAATAGCCTGATACCAGTTTAATTCTTGTCTGTATCGATTACTATTTGTATTCATTGTTTTAAATTTCATAATAGCTTCAGCGTACTGATTATTTAATAGAAGTGCTAATCCATGATAATAAATATCTTCTTCTGTTTGTGTCTCTAGGTTCTGAAAATATTGTATTGACTGTAGATAATTCTTGTTATTAAATGTCAGGATGGCTAATGTTCTGGTCTGGTTTTCATCAGAAAAACCTTTAGAAACGCCTGGGTGCAGTATTTCCTGCTCATATAGATATTGCTGGGCCAGTGTCTGTGGATCAGAGGCAGCAGTGTTAAATAGTTGTGTAACTATGATTAGACTAATACAGGCAGCGGTAGCTAATAAAATTTTAAAGTATTTAGAAGAGAAAAACTTCTTTTTATCATTGGTTTTATTTCTTGTTATACCATATTCCTGTAGCAGCTTTATTTGCCACTTAGCTTTTAGATCTTCATCTAATTTCTTTTTTAGGATCTCTTCAAAAATCCCATCTTGTTCTTTTTTTGAGATATCAGGATCCAAAAGTCTGTTTAGTTTATTTTTCATTTGTTTCTTGTTTATTGATTGTAAGATCAGTCTATATCATCACTAAGAGGCATTAGTTAATGCTATAGGTTTATCTTGATGAATTGTTGTAGTTCATTTTATATATTTAAAATTGTTTTTAGATTAAATTGGTCTTTAAGTTTTTGTACACAACGTTCTTTTTGTTTCCTAATGGTTGCCGGACTCTTTTGGATTTCTTGAGCTATCTCTGATAGTTTCATTTTTCCATAAAAATGCCAGGTGAGTAATTGTTTACAAGAGTCTCCTAATAGCAGCCAGGCATTATTAAGTTGGCTTAGCTCTTCGGATTCTAGAGGTTCTGTATCTTCTTCTTGGGATAAGGATAGTATATCATCTACATTGGTTCTATTTTTTCTCTGGTTTCTTAATAACATCTGAGATGCCATTTTCGTAAATAGAAAACGTAGGTTTCCATATTGCAGTTTTCCTTCTACAAATCGAGCTCTAAATTCGATAAGCGTATCCATCGTGGCGTCATAAGCATCGTCATGAGTTGCTTTGTATTCTCTACGCAGATATTTCATAGTTTCTTCGAATTGCTTTAGAAATACTTGTTCAAAAAAATAGGTGTCGTTTTTTTTTAGATCAACTATGATTTTTTTAAACAATAGTTCGCTTAGTCCAAAATTTTTATATTCCATTCTTATTTTGATTTAGCCTTCATATAATATTTAGATATAAGACTAAGTAATTAACAGTTTGATTTCTGAATTACTTACCTGTATAAGGAGTGAAATTGTAAAACGTGACATGTTTTAAATAAAAAATTTTACAAATTCACTTTCGTTAGCTATATCTGGGTTAATATGTGGTGATTATTTATCATCTGAATTCTATAAATAAAAGAGATAAGGGTTTAGGTTTCTGATTTGTTTATACTTCTCCTGGGATCTTTTACAAATGATTACATTCTAATTATAGTAACATAACTATTTGACCGCATAGCGACTGTTATCCTTAACAGGTTCCTACAAGTTTGTTGTTTACAATTGACGGTTGTTTTATTAAAGTGGTTTTTCAGAAAAAAGAGCATATTTGCCATAGAGAGTTTATTTACAAATCTTTAACACCATTAATTTCTAAAATCATGTAAAGTTAGCACCGGAATTTTAGAATGATATCCTAGTTTTTTAACCATAGGTTTTGATAAAATACTTTCAAAAAAACTATGCTTTTTATTGATAAAAGAAATCATATCAATATCCTCATTTTGTATAAATATACTTAAGCCATCTTGCACATTGTTGTTATGTAGGATATGGAAAGAATATTTCAACCCTATAAAATATTCTTCGAGTAATTTTTTGTTATTTTTTTGATCTTCATCAAGCAACTGATTCTGATCAGATACATGTAAAATTCGTATAGCTGCATCTGTCATTTTTGCTATATCTGCAAGATATTGAAACTCTCTTCGTTTAAAATGTGTTCGATAATTTGTTGGAAAAGCAATTTCTTTTATCTCTTTATATATAGCTCTATGAGGAATCGCCAGAACAGGACAGTTCCTTATTTTTTCCATAGCAAGCACTGTATTACTACCATATATTTTATTTCTTGAATCCGTTCTGCCCTTGGTTCCCATTACTACCATTTCGATATCTCTTTTTGCTACTATATCTTTCATTGCTGTTAGTAGATTATCTCTACGAGATACGATAAAAAAATTATGATTGATATTTTCATCCGTAACGGAAACTCTTTCCAAAATTTTGTACAATCCTTTTTTTGATTGTTCCTCTAATTCCTTTAAATTTTTCGTGATAGTTAATTCCATAGTGAACTCATCTATGGTGTATGTATTAAGGATATAAAAGTCGCATTGCTCATTTTTGAAGAGTTCAATACTATAATCTATAGCATTCATAGCGTTTTCAGAAAAATCCGTAGGAAGTAATATCCTTTTTTTCATGATGTAAGATTTAAAAAGAAGAAAGTGTGTTATCTAAGTAATAGACTATTATGATTATCGATCAAAGCGTTTTTTTCAAGCTACCAATACAATTTTTAGGAAGTACTATTGTTTTCGAATCTCTTCAAAACCTTTTAAGTAGTATAACTCTTTTGATATATACTATCGTCTTCTATATGTATAATAGATGAAAGATCCTGTATGACATTGCTGAGTGAAAATTACCCAGATTTCACTTCAATCAAGTTTATTAGGTTTATTATTATATTAAAAATCTAAAGCCTATAAATAATAGAGATATAGACTTTAGACTTTTTAGTTCATATAGAGAGAACCTATTAATGATGTATATGGATAGCGTGTATTTTATTATTTACCTCCAGTAACGAGTAAAGAAACATTTAATTTTTCAATAACATTATCCATTGTTGACTTTCTATTAACGAGCTTGTTTAACCACCCTCTATTATCATTAAAACGACCTATACATAATAATTCTACATTGTTTTTATAAACGTACGTTGAAAGGCCTTCAATAGAATAAGGACTTTCTTCAAATTCATATTCTACCGCATTCGGAAAATTGCAAGCAGTTTTTATACGAGAAATTGCCAATTTCGCTTTATCCGAAGCAGATTTTTTACGGATACTAAAGAATTTTATGGGATTTTCAGGCTGCTTATTTAGGTCTTTAACAATTTTTACGGTGTTTTTATCGATAACATTATCAGTATTGTTATAAAAGCCTAGAGAAATATCACTGTCCGGTTGAACCATTTTTTCTTTACCAGTGATCATAATAATCCCAGAATGTTTTTTTAATAAAAATTTAGTTATGCCATCTTCTAAAAAATTAATTAACTTCTTCTCTCTCTTCCCTATAACAACAATGTCGGGATTGGTTTTCTGAATATGATCGTGAATTTCGTTTTTTACATTACCAAAAGTGAAATTATACGTGATAGCAACATTTTCTTCTTCTGAGATACGAAGTACTAAGTCCAGTAGTTTTTTTTCTGTGGTAATATGTGTCTCAGTGATAGCGCGCATCGCAGAGAGTTGATTTTCGTATCTTACAACATCTGCTGGTGGACTCACGTGAAATATCTCAATGGTTCCATTTATTACTTTCGCCAAATTGATTGCATTTTTTAATGCAGTATCCGATTTTTGAGTTAAATCTACAAGGACTAGTAATCGATATTTATTTTTTAGATCTTGATTTTTCATGGTTTTAGGCTTTTAAACTTGTATTTAAAACAGAAATAGGTTTCTATGTTTATGTATCCAACATCCTTCTAATTTTTCTCGCCGTGGTGAGGAGACTTTTTCATCCTTCCTTTTTAGGAATGGCTAAGGATGGATGTTGTTTATAAACTGTTTTTTAAATGTGATTGTCCTTATAGAGGCTGATATCTATAATAGATTTCTACAAGTTTTTATTTATTTATAATTGATTAGATTGTTGGTAAAGCAACTATTCCGAAAATATATATATGCTTTACGAGTATACTTTTGATATACTATAACAAATTGTAAACCGTTATACCTGTTCTGGAGGAGGTATAGGGATCTCTAGATGTACATCCCATAAAGAAGTCTGTGACCACGGGCATAGTGATTTTTTATTATTTGTAAACTGGTAAGAATAATCACTAGTAAGTAGTATTTCTATTTTTTCATCTTTACTATCTTTTTCCTGTTTTTCTTTTTCAGCATTTTTGTCCCAATCATAGTTCACTAATTCGTAATCTTCCTGAAATAAGAAATCAAAGGTTTGTGTAACGGGCTGAATGACCATAGTGCACACCACAAAAATAAAGACAAATTGCCTAAAAAAATGGATGCTATTTTGCGTTTTGTCATTCATAGGGTAATAATTCTGAAAATTTAGGTTGTCATAAAAATAGCTCAAATTATTATTGATCTATATTATTGCTAAAATTTCTTAATATCATAAATATAAGGGTATTAGTGATTTATCTAGTATATAAACCTCATATTAACCAGATTTTAACAACAATAATGATTAGTAATTTCTCTAAAAAAGATATCAGTATTGCTGGAACATCATGCTACGCTTCTTAGTACCGGATAATGGTGTAGAAGGGAAGGGGGTATCAATCTTTTGGTTCTTTTAATAAACTACATATAATCAGTTTTAGGTCGATAAATTCTTTAGATTAGTATTAAACCTGTTAGGATTAATTATTCTCTTTTTGCTCCTGAAATATATTTTCCAACTACGACTGCAGTAATGATCACCAAATAGAACTGACCGATTAGACCGATCAAAATAGATCCTTTTTGTGCGAGGGAAGTGACAGGTACGATCTCACCGTAGCCGATAGTCATTAAAGTAATATAACTATAGTACATGATCCGTTCGGTAAATTGTTGTTGCTGACTCATAGTTGCATTGAGTCCTTCAAAAGAACCGGGATATGCCAATTCTATACTTAAACAAATAAAAAAACTGATAAGTCCCAGCGAAATATATCCACTAATCAATCCAAAGATCATATTTTTATTAACGACTTTAGTTTCCCAAATCTGTTTGATTATTTCAAAAGTAACCATCGTATAAAACAAAAAGTACGTTCCCATATTAAGAAACTTAAGAGGCTTACTGTTTTGACTATCAAAGATATCTGCACTAAATACAACTCCTGATACTATTAGCAACGCAATAAAAAACCACATTAGTTTTTTCTTCTTTGAAATCAATAAGACACCTGCTACCAAGTTGATTAGAAATAGTAGGGGAGATATAACAATCTCAAAAAAGTTTCCGGGAACTAGTAGAGACCCAAAAAGAATGGCTATCTGGCTAAATAAAAAGAGCTCAAAACGGTATGGATACAATTTTTTCATCATATTAAATTATTCAATCACTATAAAACAATCGGAATCAGTATTATAGTCATATCCTCCTATTTGATTTTTTTCAAAACATTCGCTAAAAAGCTTGATGAGATTAATCTCATAGGTTTGTAAAGATACTTTTAATCGATCTAAAACGGATTTATGAATTCTTAGTTTTTCTTTTTTATAACCATTTTTAGAAACTAAAAAAGAAAGCTTACGACTGCTTTTGGGATAAAACAAACGAACAAAGCCTTTTGACGGATTATTAGTTTTGTCAAAACGATCTTCATATACCCTGGTATCAGAAGGAAGCAACTGATAAGGTTCAAGTTGACGAATCATCCAGTTTAGAGAAACCCCACTAATATTGGTGTTTCTATAGCCTCCGCCTACATCAGAATGTGCTCCAAAAAACCAAACTTCATTAGCTATATTTTCTGGTTTTATCTCGGGACATGTCGATACCATACGCTGTTGTGTTAGTAGTACTGGTGTAAATATAGAACTTCGATTATCATTAAGTGATAGCGCATGTACTACTTTTTTTACATTACATAACTGATCAAAATAATTATTTTGTGGCGCATAATATTCCTCATCATATTTAGGAACTCCAAGAGCCGCCACTGTATCCCAAAGCCCCATAAAATCGATCTTATAATCATCAGGGTTTAAGAGTTTCCCTGTTATTTTAAAAACATCTTTTCTTCGATCTTCTAAGGTCTTTTTAATTTTATGCGCATTATAGATTTTTTTGATAAATTGTAAACGCTTTTCTTTAGGAATATCATTAACATCTACAATCCCTGCTACGTAAATTAGGCCTGCTAGTATTCTGGATGCATATGCCCCACGACTAAATCCGAAAATATAGATTTCATCTTTTCTTTGATGGTTATAATGCTCTGCCAGATATAAATACGCTTTACATACTTCACGTCTTATTCCTGAACCTGCCACCATACCCAATATATCTGCTCCGTTTCCGACTCCTCTTAGATATACGGCACTTACATTTGGATTCTGCTGAAGGGTAGTTAGATTATAAAGTTTGGATATATTGGTATGACTCCCTTCATTATTATTAGTGCCATCTAGAAATACGGCTAGTTTTTTAGCTCCTTTTCCGTTATATATTGGATTATGAATAATAGGGGCTTTAATAGCGCAACCAGTACAAGCAAAATAAAGAAGCAGTATCAATGAATTCCTGTAAATTGATTTACCTAACTGCACATTAATTATTTTTTAAATTGATCAGAGATTACCTTAGCAAAGGCATTTAGAACTTGGTCAGCAGCGTCAGGATCTACAACATCCAAAAGACATACATTAACTAATTGTCGATCTTTTTCTAAAGCTAAATCGTAGGTAATAGATTCTAAAATATACGTAGTAGATGTAGTCTTTGAGTCTACAGATGTATCAAAATCTAATTTGTCTAGATCTGGCAAATCTTTTAGATTATCATAATCTTCTATTGTAAAAGTGCCTTTTCTTTTATTTTCTAGTTGAATTTTTCCTCGCTCGGGCTTCGAAGAACTATTGGTTTCGATAGTTTGTTTTAATGATGTTATTAATAAGCCTTCTATTTTTTTTTCTTTGAACATTTGTAGAATTTGCTGAACCTCTTCTGTTGTTCGTTGTTCTTTATCTTTGATACTAGGGAATACCTTATGCATTTCGATAGCATCGATATCTTGTCCTTTCAGTTTTGATACTATGGCTTTTTCAAACGATTTCTGAATAGCAGAATCAGGGCTTTTTGCAGCGACCAAAATCCTCTTACTTTTTACTGCTTGAAAATCTTCTGATTTCCAGGAATCAATCAATTTGATTGTAGAACAATTCCAGGTAATCATTCCAAGTAGTAGTATTAGAAGATGTTTTAGTTTTTTCATTAAATATAAATTTAGTTAATCAATTTGATTAGCTTTTTATTATGGAAAAGGGATTTCTAATTCTATAATAAATCTCTAACGTTCTAAATTTAAATTTGAGCTTGTTATCCAATAAATATTACTGATAAAAAATAATCCAAAATGGTTATAATTTAATTTTCTTATCATTAAATTTTTTTAAAATGAGTATCCCAATTTTATTCCATAGCGAAATGCAGGAAGTACAATATCAGTATCCTGATTTCCATTTATACGGAAATCAAGATTAAGTCCATCAAAAACAGCATATTCAGAAAGCGCATCAGATACATCATCATAGAATTCATCTGGTATGGGCTGCTTTTCAACAAGTTTAATCTTATTAGTACTTATGCCAGGTCCTGCAATCAAAAAATCGATAAAGAAACGTTCCCAGATCATTAATTTATAGCCTATTTCCAATCCTCCAGCAAATGTTATTATATTGGCATCAATTTCGATAGTACTGTTCATTTGATTACTATCAGTATAAACACCTAAGATTTCATCGGTAAAATTCTGATATTTTGCGTAGGCTCCAACATAAAAACCAAATAACCCATTTCTAGACTTCTGAGTATACCATCTGAATTCTGGTAAGATCTTGATTCCTTTAAAATTAAACTCATCGATAGAAATTCGATCTCCGTTAATTCCCGAAACTCTAAATATCCCTGAACCTGTTTTTAATCCTAATGAAATTCCAACACTAATTTTATCACTAATGGCTCGTTCATATTGAAGTTGAATAGTACCAAAAACAGGTAAAATAGGATCTATGCTAATATGATTTTTTTCCTGTGCCTGTGCCATACTTATTACAAGAAAACAAATGACTATCAAAATTTTATTTTGCATTATACTGCAGTTTTTTAGTACGGTTCGTTAGGTATGTTAAACCTAAATATTAGTCATTTAATAAATTCTTAAGCAATTTTTTACTCCAACAACGTATCATCAAACACATATTCTTTATAATCCACCTTATATAATACACTATAAAATGAAGGAATAAATACTAAGGTAATCACAGTACCAAATAACAATCCAATCATAATAGTTACCGCCATAGGTTCCCACATTTCTCCTCCACCTAGATATAATGGAATTAGACCGAGTACTGTAGTAAATGTTGCTAAAAGAATAGGTCGAAAACGTTGAATACAAGCTGCGATAATTGCATCTTGAGGTTTTCGTTTCAATTCGTTTTCTTCTATTTCTATCCTATCTATTAAAACAATGGCATTATTGATAACGATTCCTGCTAAGGAGATTACACCTAAGAACGCCATAAAACCAAAAGGAACTCCAAAAATTAATAAACCTATTACCATACCAATCACACCAAGAGGAATGGTAGTAACAATCATTGTCATTTTTCTAAAAGAGTTAAATTGAATAATCAATAACATGACAATAATAAAAGCGGAAAGTGGTAAATATTTAGCCACAGCGCCCATGTTTTCTGCACTATTCTCTGCATCTCCACCTAATGTATAAGTGTATTCTTTTCCCCATATTGATTCTTGTTCTTTTAACCATGGAATTACTATTGCAGTCACTTCTGAAGCATTTCCATCTTCGGTTAATTCACTGGATACATTGATGGTTCGTGTAAGGTTTAATCGCTTTATTTTGGAATATTGCCATTGCGGAATGATATTCGCCACTTGTAATAAAGGAACACTTTTTCCAGAGTTTTGGCCGTAGATATTAAGCGTTTCCAGAGAAGCTAAGGATTGCTGTTTTCCTTGATTACTGGTCATTACAATTGGAATAGACTTATCATTCTCTCTAAATTCTCCTGCCTGAAAACCATCTAATACAGTTTGAAGAGAGATGGCTACATCCTGATTTGTAATGCCTGCTAGCTGTGCTTTATTTTGGTCAATATCAATGACAAACTTTTTTCCTTTAGGTCCCCAATCATCCTTAATATTTTTAGTTCCTGAAATACTAAAGAGTTTTGCCTTGATTTCTTCGGCAATACTGGCTAGTTTATCCGGATTATCACCAGAAACCTTAATTTCTATTGGAGTTCCTCCACCGCCAGATCCTAACAACCCGACTTTTATATCTGCATTAGGAAAAGTATCAAAGCAAAAAGCATCTAGTTGCTTTACCATATCATTATTTACCAAAAAAGAGGAAGTATTGACTAAAATATGAGCGTAATTAGAATTGGGCTCATCGGCACTATACCCCAAATCATAGGATGATGGTCCTTCTCCAATATACGAAGACCAATCTACGATACCATCTGTTTTTTCTTCAGTAACTTTTAGAGTATTCGTTATAAATTCTTCTATAGCTAATATGGTTTCTGTAGTACTTTCAATTTTTGTTCCTTGAGGTAAATTAATATCTATCGTAATCATATTACGATCACTATCCGGGAAAAATACAAATGCCAATTTTGTGAAACCATAAAGTGATAAAAAGAACAATACTACAATACTTATCAAAACAGATTTTTTCCATGCTAAAGCGATTAGTATAAGATCTTTATATTTGGACTTCAATCCATCAATCATACGGTCCAAAAAGCCAACTTTGCCATCCGCTCGTTTTTTAATTTTTAGAAAAAATACACAGAATAAAGTGATGATGCTTAGCGAAATAATCCAGGAAGATAAGAGAGCAATTGTAATTACTACAAAAATAGGTCCCATAATATCACCCATTACAGATTCTGCCATAAAAAATGCAAGAAATGCTGCAGAAGTTGTTAGCGTAGAAATCAATAAAGGCATAAATAATTCGGCACACGAATCAATAGCCGCTTTTTTAACTTCAATGCCATTTTCCATTTTCACCATAATGGATTCTGCCACTACAATAGCATTATCCACCATCATTCCTAATGCCATAATCAAAGCCGCTAGTGTTATCTGATTAAGACCTATATCAATAAGTCCCATGACCATTAATGTCGTAATCGTTACAATCGGAATCAAACTGGCAATAACCATTCCTGTACGGAATCCTAAGAAAATAAGCATTACTGCTAGTACAATAGCAATGGCTTGCATCAAATTTCCTAAAAAATCACTAATCTTAAGATCGATATATTGGTCTATAGATGCTAATCGAGAAACTTCTAATCCTACAGGGAGTTTTGCTTGCCATGCTGACAATAGCAGATCAATTTCCTCTCCTAATTGAATAATATTTCTGCCTTCTTTTAAGGAGATATGTAACGAAATTGCATCTTTTCCATTAATTCGTACTTTCTGATTAGGTGGATTAATATATCCTTTTTCTATATCTGTAATATCTCCCAAGGTAACTACTTGACCACTTTGCCCAATAGGAATCAGCATACTCTTGATATCTTCTATTTCATTAAAATTACCAGTTGGTTCTAATATGATACGTTCCTCTTCAATATTAACTTCTCCACCAGAATTCAGGATATTTGTACTTGCAATAATTCCTTGCAGACTGCTGGAGGTTAATCCATATGTCTTGAGTTTTGTGTTGTCAAATTTCACAAAAACACGTTCTTCTTGTGCTCCATTGATTTCTACTTTGGCTGCATCTTCTAACTTAATCAGATCATCACGAAGATCATCTGCTTGTTCCTTCATAGCAGCATATGAAAATCCATCACTGGTAATTCCCACAGCAATACCAAATACTTCTCCAATACCATCATCATTCAATTGTGGTTGTACATTACTTGGTAATCCTTGTATTGTATTTAGCTTACGTCGCAATCGATCCCAAACTGGTTGTAACTGCTCAGGAGCAACTTCCATTTTTAGCTCTACCTGAACGATGGAAAGTCCGGTTCTAGAAGTACTGGTTACTTTTTTTAGTTCAGGGAGTTCCTGCGCTATTTTCTCAATTTTGTCCGTTACCAATTCCTCAACACGTTCTGGACTTGCTCCTGGAAATGATGAAACAACAGATGCCACACGAATCGTATATGGCGGCATGCTATCTCGTGAAAGTGAAGCATAAAAAACCATCCCCATTACCATCACTACAGCAAGAATACTTAGAGCAACACGATTTTTTTCAATAGAAAATTTAGCAAAATTCATATATTCTTCTTTTGATAGTAGTTATTGTAACTTCACTTTTTGTCCGTCTAGCAGGGTCTGAAGCCCTGCGGTAGCGATTTTTTGCCCTTCTGCAAGACCGCTTTTAATTTTAAAACCATCTGTAGTAAGTTCTCCAATTTCTACGCGATGTTTTTTTGCAACACCTTTGGTTCCATCCTCAGATTCAATTAAAAAAACAAAATTACCTTCGCCATCTTCTCCAACAGCTTTTACCGGAATTACTAATGCAGTATCACTACTGGTTTGCGTATTTCCAAAATTAAAAGTAACATTAGCGGTCATCCCAGGTTTTATTTCTTTAGTTGAATCTGTAATATCAATTTTTACAGGATAGGAAGCAGAACCTTCTCCTACAATAGGGGCAATTTCAATAACATTTCCGGAGAATTTCTTATCACCCAAAGCAGAAAATGAGATCTCGGGATTCATTCCTAATTGTACTTTGTTAATTACATTTTCTGGTAAGCCTACTTCGATATTCGTATGATCTCCAGCGTTTAATATCGCAATAACCTGCCCGGCACTTACATTTTCATTTAACTGACTGTTTTTTGCAGCAATGATCCCTGTCTTTGGCGCCTTGATATATCCATAACTGATCTGAGATTGCTGGATACTTTTATTTCGTTTTGCAGATTCGTATTGATCTAAAGCACTCTGATACGAGTTTTTGGCAGATTCATAATCACTTAAGGAATTACTCCCTTTTTCATATAAGGATTTAATACGATCTAAACTTGATTTTGCAGTATTCATAGCAGATTTGGCACTGTTCAGGGCAGAAACTGATTGTTCATACGCGAGATTGGCCTGTACATTATCTAATTTAGCAATCAGATCACCTTTAGTTACTTTTTGCCCTACCTTGATATCGAGAGTCGTAATGATTCCGGTACTTCTGAAACTTAGTTCTATTTCATCACCAGCTTTGGCGATACCACTAAAGGTTCTCACCTTTTGAGCGTTAGAACTACCTACAACTTGATATTCAACAGGTCTTAGTACTTCTTCTTTTATAACTTCTTTTTCTTTACAGGCATTTATCATTAGTAATGAAAATACCATAAGTACTATATGCTTTATAGATTTCATAGGTGGTTTATTAGTTTTTATTTAAAATATATTGGTTAGCTCTCTGAATAAAATCCTGATTACTCGCCTCATCATTCATTAAAAAGAAATATCCTATAGCCCTTTCTAACTGCATTGATGTTAATAAGTAGTCATAATTGGCTGTTGCTCTTGCAAGCTGTGCTTGTAAGTAATTTGTCTGTGCATCGATTAACTGAATCAGTGGAACTGCTCCTTGAGAATATGCGTTTTGAGTAAGGTCTAAGCTCTCTTTGGCAGCCTCTTCTGATACTTTGGATATTTCAATATTTGCAATTTGATTGATCATATCTAGCAAAATGTCGTTCACATTTCTTTCGATATTCAGTTCTACGTTTTCTTTCTGAACCAATAACTGATCTTCCTGAATTTTTGCCGTTTGTCTGTTAATGTTTCGCTGGTTTTGCTGAAATATAGGTAAGGAAAGGTTTACACCTACATTATAGGTTCCATCAGGAACATTAGGAAAACCATCAGGCACTATTGATCCTTTACCTGATTCTGAAAAAGCAAGACTATATTGACCCTGTAACGCTACTGTTGGTACAAATCGCCCCAGATTATTCAATCGATAATTACGTTGGGTAGCTTCCATATTGTATCCAATGTTTTTTAACTCAGGAGCATTTTTCTTTGCTTCTTCGATTAAAAATTCAATAAGTGCTGGTCTTAGTTTTGGATCATCTAGAATTTCTTTAAAATCCTGATATTTATAATTTTCAAATACTCCTTCGGATATTTCGGCATTATCGATATCAATCTCAGTTGCAATAGGGTTATTCATTAACTGATTAATCGCGTTAAAAGCCTGTTGTTTTTGATTTTCTGCATTAATTAAACTCTGCGTATTCTGTGCTAACTGGCTTCTGAAGCGTAGTACATCAGACTTTCCGGATTCTCCGGCAGCAAAGTTTTGATCTGCTATTTCTAAATTCTTTTTTGTGACCTGAAGATTTTGATTTTGAATTTCAACATTAGTTTTTAAAATCAATGCATTAAAATAGGCTACAGATGCATCTAATAGCGCATCTAGTTCTGCTGCATTATAAGTTTCCTCTTGTGCTTTTTGTAGGTTCTCACTGATTGTAATATTGGCTCCGGCACCTTCAGAGTAAATCACCTGTTCTAATGTTACGTTTCCAGAAGTAGAAAACTCAGGACTAGTACCATTAGAAATCTCTGCAACATCTGGATCTATGTATAAGCCACTGGCATTGGCGGTTACATTAGGAAGATAACTGCTTTTCGCTGTTTTTAGATCCTGAGTACTTAACTCAATATTTTTTCTTTCTGCATCAAGCGATAGATTTTTAGCAACCACTCCCTTCATGATATCGATAATAGAATAAGACGTACCTACTTGTTCATCATTATTACCTCCTATGAAATCTGCTGTAGCCAATAAACTATAACGTAATGGAAACCCAATCTTTTTTGCAGTATTAGCATTTATAGAAAGTTTATTTTTATATTCTAAGTAGATGGGTAACTCAGAAGCATTCGTGCCATTAATAATAGCTTCTATATCCAAAGCAATACGTCTAAAAAACTGATCGATATATGTTTCTGGTTGGTTAGATGCTAAAATTCCTCTCTGTACATCTTCGATACTATAGGCCGAAAATGAAGGTAATTTTTTTGTGTTGATCGTAGTAACCAATGTTTTAAATTCAGTATCGTTTAAATGAAATCCTGTGGTAAGATATACTGCATCAACATCATCTAAATCTGTCGCTATATTTTGATTATTCTGAAGAGGAATCAATGTATAAGTAGCTTGTTTTTTCTCAAAATAGTCGTCTAATAACTTTCTAATTGGTAATATACCTGGTAAGAAATCGTCGATGATAATACCCACTTTTTTATAGGAGTAAAGAGATTCGAAAACATCCAAATCTTTTGTATATGAAAAAGGCGCAATAAGATAGGTGATATTAGCAACTCCCGAAGTTTTTTGATCTTCCGGAAAGTCATAAAAATCACTATTCGCGGATCCAAACAAAATAACAGGTTTTGGATATTTTTTTTCTTTATCAATAATAAGCGTATTGATCACCCCAAAGGCTAGAATGATATCCGTGTCAGAATTAACGAGGGACTGGTAGTTTTCTTTTGCTATGGTCACATTAAATCCGTTTTCCAGTACTTCCTTAAAAACGATCGTTGCATCTTGTCCAACAACACCTTTTATTTCATTTTTTAATGTAGAAAGTAAGGGTTTTGTTTCTTCTGATGATGTATCGGCAAGAATACCTATGGTCACTGTTTTAGAGGATTGCGAATATCCTGACAAGTGCACGAAGATAAGTAAGAGCAGTAATCTTATATTTTTCATATTACTAAAATGATGCGTGTATACTATAAATTAAAATAATAGTTTATAATTGATTGAGTCGCTTATTTACTGACCAGGATAGTTTATCATAAAATTTAGAGAAACTCTCGAATTGTTCTAAGGGCAATATTTGTTCAAGCTCTTTATTTTGTTGTTTTACCAAGTTGTTAAAGCCATCAATAATTTCAATCTTGGTCAGTTTGGTATTTTCACTAAGCTGCTCCATTTTTAAACCATAATAGGAAGTAATAACCTTAAATCGGGCAGTTGTTTCTGGAGTCATCGCTTCATCAGTAATAAGATCCCTCATCCAATTTTCGATATAGTTGGTTTCTTCCTTCTTGAATATTTCCAAAACAGGTTTGGTATCTTCTTCAATACCTTCTGTTTGTCCAAAAATGGTTATTGAAAAAAAAGCAAAACATATACTGATAAAAATGTTTTTGAACCTCATATCTTTAGCTAAGTTATGATGATTGATATATGCTACTTGACCCAACCTTTTCTATTGTAAACACTAGTAACAATTTTACCGAAACTTTCTCGGTGTATTTTATACTGCTCGTCTGTTAGAAATTCTTTGACCTCATCATTAAGCTGAATCACCATAGCGTCAAACTTCGTTTTCATCTCGGCTTCTGTATATCCTTTATTCTTATCTCCGATACGTCCCATTTTATTGGTGTAGTATAAGAGAATACCATAATAGTCATCTCTAAGGTCTTCTGTTAGTTTCATTTTATCCACTTCTCCGGCAACAAAAACTTGTAAATTGTCTTTTTCATTGGATTCGAATATCTCTACTTTGTTCTTTTGCCTTTCTTGTAGTTTTTCTTCTTGTGTTTGTCCAAAGGCGGATATAAAGACTAGCAAGAGTAGTCCAGTGAAGTAGTTTGTCATGATTTGCGTGTTGATGAGTTTTGGTTTAATAATCGTATAAAATTAACTTTTTTAATTTAAAATAGTACTATTATGATTTTTTTATGAATTGTTGAAACTTGTTTTATTCCGAGCTATACGAAATCAAAAAAAGTTGACATTACTAATAACTCCTGAATTCTAAATAATATCAGTAAAAATTAATAGACTTTTTGCAGAACCAATGAGCACTGTGCATATAAAAACCCAATACTTTTGAACTTATTCAGAATCTATTTTTTGATATGCATTATTTAGTTCATCTGCAATCACATAGGCTTTCCCATTTGAGTTAAGTTTTGAATCTTCCTCTAATATCCGGGCTCTATAGGACCATCCTTTTGGTAGTTTAAGCCGTTTATGTAATGTTTCTAGATCATTAATGCTTAGGGTTGAGTCAATTTCTTGAGAATAGGATTGCATTCGATATACTTCCCCATCTGGATTGGTTAGTTCATAAATCATATTTCCTTTATTATATATCCAAATAGTTTGTCGGCTAACTTCATTTTCAGAATAATGTCCATCAAGTTGAGCTCCTTCCCAAATTTTAAATTCTAATGTGGCTCTAAGCTTCATCTCTATGCCACCAAAATTTACAGTTTTTCCAGTGGTTGTTTTTCCGCTTCCTTGCATCGAATTTAACACCCAATATCTAGGGCCGTTAAGCTTTACAAGCTTTGCTCCATACTGTTTTGCTAACTCATCCGCATTCAGTTTCTTCCATAGATTGGATGGAAGTTTGTTTAAACGGATAGTATTATATACTTCTGCATAGATTGTAGAGCTGCTTTGGAATATTGGAATAACTTCTCCATATCTATAATTCCGTAAGTCTCTTGGTAGTTCCGTAAACTGCGTTTGCTCAACACTTGGAATGTTCGTAGAAAAATCGTTGTTTTTACAAGATGTTACGATAAATACTGAGGTAACTAAAAAAATGAAAGCTGACTTTTTCATATAGGTATAATTATAAGATGCATTTATTAGTATCGAACTCGAACTCGCCTTTTGGTGTAAGATCCTCTAAATGTTGTTGTTCGAACATTTACATTCCTGCGAACAGTGGTTCTATATCTGGTTGTAGCATATGCCGGACGAGGTCTGTAGTAAGTTGGGTAGTATCCAAAATAGTATGGAGATACCCAAATGCTATACGTAGATCCCCAAAACCATCTTACAACCACAGGAGGAGTGGTATAGGTGGGGATAATTACATAATCCGACCCATATAATTTGACATTTCCTGTGATTATAACCTTAGAATTTCCCGAAGTATCTTTTTCTACATTTATGATGGCAACATCCTGAAATGTATCCTTCGCGACAGCTGCTTGGATAGTTACTAAACGAATATCTTCTTTAGAACTATCTAGCACTCTTAAATAATCTATGGCGCCATCATTGTTCAGATCTAGGTTAGAAATTTTAGTTTCCGGGTTATTTAGTTTTTCTTCAAAATCTTCAAGATTTTCAGATTCACCAAACAAGACAGCTACAGCTTCTAAATCCAAATCTTTTCCAATGGCTTCAGAGGTTCCTTCTACTACTGTTTTGTTCTGTGCGCATCCGGTGGTTAGAATGAATACGAATACTAAAAATGATACTATGCTTTTTGTTTTATTTTTCATCAGGTACTATTTTAAAAGTGATGTTATTTATTGTTTAATTTTAAATGAGTTCGTAGTAGTTAAATCAATTTCATTTTTGATAGTAAGATTTGTATGGATCATGAAAAACTGTGAACCAATAGTTAAAAGAAGAAAGATGAAGAAAAGTTCTGATGATCCGGAATCTTCATGGATTACTTTGCTTATGTATCCCCCAAACCAAATAGAGTTTAATAGTACATATAGAAAAAGACTAGACATGAGTATGTTAAAACTTAGTTTCCTAAAGTTTAAAATACAGGCAACTGATAGAATAATAATTAAGTTAGCAACAAGTCTCAATGGTTCGATTCTGTCTATAGTAAGATGTAGTATAGCATCCACCATTTGAATAGTTATTAAAACAACAATAAGTACCCTTATTTTTTTCATATTTCTAGAATTGTTTATTGTTATTACCATCGAGATACAATTTCAGAAGATGTCTTTGGATTTTTATCTTGATTTGGATCTATTACTATATGTTCATCTACTTCTACACGAATAGGGGTGCCTTTTTCTTTAATACATAAGTCGATGTTATTGTCATTATCATTAAGGTCAGCTATTAGAAAAGGCTTTACTTTTATGGATGTTTTATCTCTTCTTAAGGTTATTGTAAAGTTTTCTAGTTGATCTATTCCGAGTTCTTCGCCATTAGTTGCGACAACGCCTCCTGCCCATACGGTTCGTACAATAGTTGTAGTTTCATCTTTTGGACAATCGCAACCTTTTTTCTCATTGTTATAAGGATACACTTCGTCAATAACGAAATGTTCTGCATAACTTATAAAAGGGCCATCACTCAGCGGAGTTACTTCGATTTTCTGTCCTTGCATCTCTTGTCCATCTCTGCTTTGTAATTCGCCAATAATTTCTACTTCTACAGGTTCGTTTTCTGGCGCATTTCCGTATTCACCAATTAGCAATACTGTTCGTAGCTCAAATGCTTCTGAGGCAGGTTTTAATGTAACAAAATCTACTTGCATTTTTTCTCCGTTTGCAGTGGTAATCAAGAAATCATGCGCGTCTAGCGTATTAGGATCTATCTCATGAGAAAACACCAATGGCATTCCGTCTTGTCCGGGAGCTTCTTTCCACAGACCTGCTGATATTAAGGGGAGTGAGTTATCTAAACCAAAGAATGCAGAGATTATTTGAGCTTTCCTTTCTTTGTTGATTGGCGGATTTTCATCAGACAAAACATAATCTGAACTATTGTTGCAAGCCATAACCAAGATCACAAGTATTAGTAAACTTATTTTATTCATGAATGTAAGATGTATTAGTAAGTGAATATTGAGGTATTATTGATTAAAATGATACAACTGAATAGGGAAATAACGCCCCCGTTTTGTAGAAAGGAATAACGGGGGAGAAATTTCTCATCGGGGAATGATGGACGATTATTAAAACTTATACGCTAAAGACAATCCCATATTAAACGTAATAATATTAGGTTGATACTCAGAATACACTACAACTCCACCAATTCTTGTAGCGCGTTCTATTGTAACAAAACCACCCGTAAAAGTAAAAGTGGGCATCAGGGCGAAATGTTTTCCTAAATCTCTTTTTAGACCAATTCCTACTTCATATCCAAAACCGGCAACAGCATCACTAGCTCTCTGATAATTCAGTGTTGAAGTGCCATTTGTTGCAGTAACAGAAATATCTGGACTATTTACAAACATAGGACCTAGACCGATGCGTGGTAACACCGCGAATTTTTTAGTAACATCTATTTGATAAGCAACTCCTGCTAGCACATACAATACACTCCAGTCATCAGAGTCATCAACAAAGTCAACTCCTGGATTATTAGTTTCCAGTGCGTTTATTAAATCGCCAGTATCTGTGGTATACCTTTGTAACCGAATGGTACCTGTTAATGTTAGCTTTTCTTGAAATTTGTATCCTCCGTAGATATCAAACTTAATTCCGGTTTCGGCAAAACCTGAGTTTTCATTATTTTCAGAAGCATCATTAAAATCTCCCAAGGGGAAACTAGATCCAGCTGAGATTCCGATGTAATATTTAGAGTTGTTAGTATCTTGAGCTACTATAGAAGTTACTGTTATTAGTAAGCTTACTAATAAGAAATAAGTCTTATTGAAATTCATGAGGATTGAGTTTAATTGATTTGTGTTTAGTAATTATTGTTTGGTCCAAG
Source organism: uncultured Aquimarina sp. (assembly GCF_947495315.1). Classification (GTDB taxonomy): domain Bacteria; phylum Bacteroidota; class Bacteroidia; order Flavobacteriales; family Flavobacteriaceae; genus Aquimarina. The sequence continues at coordinate 691,997 of NZ_CANLYD010000001.1, forward strand.
TGAGTGTCTTTGAAACAAATCCCTTTTTTACGGTAATATTTAGTTTTTCACCTTTTAGGAGTAATGTGCATTTCATCTCTTTACCATCCTTAGGCTTTATCAATGTTGCGGTCCATTGATCATTATTAAAAGAGATATTTTCTAAAATCACTTTGTCTTTTTCTATAACAGTACCAAGAAAACCATTTGCCTGTTTGGTAATATTAACTATGAAACCTTCTTCCATTTTCCAGTTTCCTTTGAAATTGTCGGTGGATTTTTGTGCAATTGTGATGGAGCAAGTAAATAATAGAAATGTTAATAAGCTATTTTTCATGAATGCGGTTGTTTTATGAATTATGAACCGCTAAGGACTATTTTTAATCTAGAAACTAGAAATATACTAGCTTGAATAAAGTCCAGATTGAACAATCTGGACTCATTAGCAGTGTTTGAACATTTCTTTGTTTAATGTTCTTATATTCTAAGTTTAACAATAAGAATATTGTTATAATGATATTTTAATCAACTATATTCTTAGAAATCAAAAAATAAATGATTCTTAAAGCTTGGATTTAACAAAATCAGAAGGAGAAATTCCTTTGTGCTTTTTGAATATGGAATAGAAGGATGATTTACTATTAAAGCCTGCTTCAAAAGCTAAGGTAAGTAAGGTGAATTTACTGTTTTCTGGTTTTTTCGCTTTCTCAATAAACTCTTCTACTCGATATTGGTTTACAAAATCGTAGAAAGTAGTATTCAATCCTATTTTAAAAATGGTTGAGAGATGATAATAGGGGATTTCTGATATGTCAGCTAAGGACCGCAGTGATAGTTTAGGATTTAGATACGGTTTTTTAGAAGACATGCAGTTTAGTAGTTTTTGTTTGTACTCTAGAAACTGACTTTTTTCTATAGTATTATTTACATCCTGTTTTTTGTCAATTTGTTTTTTGTTCGAATTATTATTTTCGGATATTCCACCAATTTCAGTAAGAGCGATATCGTTTCTGATACCATATATTCCCATATATAGCAGTGATAAAGAAAAAAGCAAGTAGGGATATATCTGTATTTTATCATATGAAAAACCTGTTTTGATTATAATAAAATAACAAATGATAAGACAAACCCAGATAATGAATATACTATACAATAAACGTCTCAACCAATTAATACTGATTCCTTCAGAATATGAAAGTTGCATTAATTGTAATCGTTCATGACTTTTTATTTTTCGCCATGTTAAGTATATATAGAAAGGAATGATTAGAAATTGGATTAAAAATCTAATTGTTTTAATCCAAAAAGTTAATCCGTTAATCGATATATATTCAATTACCTCCACTTTTTTCTGAAAATCTAAAAAGGTATAGTTATAAAGTACTAGAAAAAGGATGACAACTGTGGGTAAAAAATGCACATAATCTTTCCACCCAATTTTGTTTGTTTGTGAAGATACGTATAGGTATAATATCGAAAATATTAGTGAACCAATTGGCATCGAAATAAAAAAGTAACTGAGACGAGTTATATCATAGTTAAAATTTGTGAATATGTTAAACTGAATGATTGCGAATGATAAAATGAAGAAACAAATTAAGAACCAATCGGGTTGATTTTTTTGCTTCTTTAGAAATACTAATAGAGCAAAAAATAAAGATTGGTAGGATATAATTGATAGAGCATTGACTAAATCCATAAATAGAAACAACAAGTATTATGATTTCCTGGTTTGCAAAATATGGAATACTTATGGCAGAATTACATAGATTATGATAAATAATCGTTATCCGCTAACAATTAATATTGATCAGAGGTTTAACGAACTAATAATCAAGATGATTGTTCTTAATAAGATAAGCAGTATCCATTATCACGTGTTTATACGTATTCTCAAAAAAGATCAACATTTTTGGTCTCCGCAATTGTATTTAGAGATATTTGATATAGAAGTTTTTTATATTACTTTTAATGAATCTTACAATGCTCTAAAACCAAGCCAGTTTTTTAAAGTAGCAAAACACTTTTAATACAAGAATAACACTCTTTTTTAAATTCAATGATGAAAAATACATTCTTCCTTATTTTTATATTGCTAAGTAGTTTTTGTGAGGCGCAAGACCTCTCTAAAATTTATGAAACTGTAAATCCAGCAGTGGTGGTCATCTTCACGCAGGAAGCAAAATTAGAGTCTAATGGTGGTATTACCAAAACAGTTACTTCTGAAGGATTGGGATCTGGTTTTATGGTTTCAGAATCTGAAATTATTACTGCATCACATGTTGTTGATGCCGCTGAAACCTTAAGAGTCAAATTTATTGATGGAGAAGTGCGATCTGCAAAAGTGATTTCTACTTTCAAATCAGCGGATGTAGCGCTGATCAAACTAGATTTTCCAAAAAAAAATGCAGTAACTGTTTCTTTTGGAGACTCAGATCAAGTAAAAATAGGAGAACAGGTGTTTATTGTTGGTGCCCCTTTTGGATATCGCCATTCCCTATCTTCAGGATATGTGAGTGGTATTATAAAAAATAAAAAAGGTAAGAATCCTTTTACTCAAGCAGAGTTTATTCAAACTGATGCTGCTATCAATACAGGTAATTCTGGAGGCCCCATGTTTAATATGAAAGGAGAAGTTATTGGTGTCGTTAGTCAAATTCTCACTAAATCAGGAGGTTTTGAAGGTATTGGTTTTGCTGCTACTGCTAATATTACCAAAAATTTAATGCTAAATAATAGAACACCTTGGTTAGGTTTTGATTCATATCCATTAACAGGTAAAACACAGCGATTATTTAACGTTCCTCAAAGAAGTGGATTGTTGGTACAGCGTGTGGTTTTTGGGTCTGTATTACATAAAATGGGATTACAAGGAGGAGATACAGAAGCTATTATCGATGGTCAAAAGCTCATTATTGGCGGTGATATTATTATGGCATTTAATGGAATTGTCTTTGATCTTACGGATGAGGCTCTGGTAAAACTTGGAGAGTTTGGCAAAAACCTAAAACCTACGGACCCTCTTGAACTTACAATCTTAAGAGGAGGAAAGGTTATGAAACTAAAAAGGTAATTGTATTTATAAAAGTAGTATTGTCATATCATATGAATCAAGGAGGATTAGACGCAAAAAAAATCATGTATACGAACAAATACTTTAACATTATAATTGTGTTACTGCTTATTGTTAGCTTAACAGGAAATAGCCAAGAAAAAGAAAGTGATTCTATTGTAACTCCTTTTCGGAAAGGAAGATGGTTTACTGGTTTGTCAGGTAGTATTAATTCTAGTACTATTAAGTTACAAAGTACAGGAGAAAATACTTCTACTAATGAATTTGGAATCAATCTTATCACAGGAAAGTTTATTAAAGATAGATTTTTAATAGGTGGGACGTTAACACTAAATCGAAGTAATAACTCCGGTATTGTAGAAAGAACATCAGAAAATATATTTATAGCTCCATTAGTATCCTATTTTATTTCCAAGAATAAACAGGGCTCTTTGTTTTTTCAATTAGCACCGGGATATGTACGTTACAAAGATGAAACCCGTATAGAACAAGCCGATTCTTTTGTGCAACAACTTGGCGAAGGTGGAGGCTTTGGTTCATTAGTAGGTATAGGGTATTCATATGCGTTTTTTGATCTGGTAACCTTCGATTTAGGACTCAAATTAAATTTATTATGGATTAATGTTGATCAGGAGGCGCTTCCCGCTAATACTGTAACATCAGAAGATATTTTTATAAGTAATATTTCTTTTTCATTTGGTTTTAACATTTTAGTAGATCAATTTTGATGCAAAAGCAAGCTCTAACATATATTCTAGTACTTATTCTATTTTCTACTACTTCGTGGTCTCAAAGCAAAGAGACTGTTTTTAAAACGGATACGATAGCAAGCACAAAAAGTATTCAATTTATAGGAGTTCCTATTGCCTTTTATACGCCAGAAACTGAATTTGGTTTTGGAGGTGGAGGACAACTTTTTTTATTAAATAAAAGCAATATCTATAATGACCGCCAATCAAACATTCTATTTAGCGGAATTTACACACTAAATGAACAGTTTCTATTTGAAGTCAAACCAGAAATCTATTTAGGCAAAGGAGATTATTTTATTGATATAGACTATACTTGGGAAATATACCCTAATTTATTTTGGGGCATAGGTAATAGTACACCAGATAGAGATGAGGAAGTTTATAATATGACTTCGCATAAACTAAAAATGGGATACCTAAGACGCTTACCTCCAAATCTTAATTTCGGATTTGAGTATGTCTTCGAAAACCATGAAGTTACCGAGGTTGAAGAGGGAGGAATTCTAGATGCTGAGACAGTTTTAGGCAGTGATCGAGCAATTATAAGCGGGCTAGGCGTTGTTTTTAATTTAGATACCCGAGATGATATTGGATCTCCTCTATCCGGACGTTATTATAAGCTTAATGCTCAATTTTCTAGTGAACTTCTAGGGGCAACTCATGGGTATAATAAATTCTTTTTGGATTTGCGGACCTACGAACCATTAACTAAAACGAGTATTCTGGCTATGCAAGTCTATAGTGAGAATACTTTTGGAGACGCACCTTTTCAAGGTTTGGCTAAATTTGGTGGAAGCTATAGTGCCAGAGGATATTTCTATGGTAGATTTACAGACAACCATATGTATATTATACAAACAGAGTATAGATGGCGTTTTAGACCACGATGGACAATAGCAGCCTTTGGATTGGTAGGCGAAGTAGCAAGTAATCCTGAAAATTTCTTTAGCATAAGCAATATGAAACCCAGTGCAGGAGCTGGAATACGCTTTAAATTACTTAAAAACAAAAGTACCTGGCTGCGTTTGGATACTGGATTTGGAGAAAATGGTAATAATGGTTTTTATTTTGGGATTAATGAATCTTTTTAATAATAAACGATGTTAAAAGTCAAGAACAAACTAAAAATGATATTGGTATAAGACTATCTTCTACTCTTTCGAGCTAGTGTAATTTTCGTAGAATTTATGACATATGGGTTTTGTGTTTTGGTGATTTTTAATTTAATATTTTCTTTTAAAACAAACATTATCATGAGAATTAATCGAATAATTCTTTAAATTTAATAAATCAAATATTTACAAGAAGATATTATGAAATCAGAAAGCACCTATCATTATCAATTTGGCGCAGTTGTAAAAGTAACCTTAAGAGATGGCGAAGTATCGCAAGAGGAGAAAACCTTTTTAGATCATTTGGCCAAAGTCTTAGGAATTTCAGGAGAAGAATATGATCACATCATGCAAAACTATCTAACCTACTCATTAGAACCCACCACTACCTATAATGAGCGATTAGAAAGTATGTATACCTTAACAAAGCTTATTTCTGAAGATGAAACCATTTCTGGAGAAAAACAAACCCTTTGGTTAGAAAGAATGGCCAAAGCAATAGGATTTACCCCGGGAAATGTTAAATACATTGTTGGAAAATCATTAGCTGTTATTGAGAGAGGGATAGATCAAGAAACATATAAAGAGGAAATCAGGAATATTAATAAGTAATTTATTGTTATCCTCACCTCTTTGGCTAAATTAGATGTATGATCATAACATTTTATGGCACCAGAGGTTCTATACCTGTTTGTGAATCTGGTTTTCAGGAGTTTGGCGGTAACACGACTTGTGTAGCTGTGTCCGGAAAAAAAGAAGGAGGAAGTGTGCTTATTTTTGATGCAGGTACGGGTATTAGAAAATTGGGAAAAGAACTCATTTCAAAAAACTTTTCTCAGGGGAATAAGATTTTTCTGACCTTCTCACATTTTCATTGGGATCATATTCAAGGATTTCCATTTTTTGCTCCTGCATATGATGTAAGCAAAGAAATCGAATTTTTTATCATTGGAGATGATGCTCCAGACATACATCATTTCAAAGAAATATTTGCTAAACAAATGGAGAGCACCTATTTTCCTATAGGTATAGATGATATGGGGGCAAATTTCACTTTTACTGTGAATAACGGCAATAAAGTTACCTTTGATGGAGGTCAAATAACAGTCAACAAACATAAGCATCCTGGTGGAGCTTATGGGTATCGTTTAGAAACTGAAGGAAAAGTATTTGTCTATTGTACAGATATAGAACACGGTGATTCGTTAGATCAAAATGTTGTCAATTTTTGTAAAAATGCTGATGTGCTTATTCATGATGCTCAATATACTCCTGAAGAATTACCAGATCACAAAGGCTGGGGACATAGTAGTTGGGAACAAGCCATTGGAGTTGCTGAGGCTGCGAATGCAAAAATGCTATACCTCACACACCATGATCCAGAACATAACGATGATTTTTTGAGAAAGGTAGAACGGCAATGCCAAGAACGATTTCCAAATTGTTTTTTGGCTCGTGAAGGGCAAGAGGTAGTCATATAAATTTATAGATCCACCCATTTTTTAAATGCTGTAGCTTTGGCTTTACTTACTATAATACGTTCTTTGGCTACTGGATTTATATTGACAATTAGTTTACCATTAAAATAGTGTTTAATATTCTCGATAGCATTTCTATTTATTATAAATTGCCTATTCACCCTGTTAAAAACCTCTGGGTTTAGTTCATCTTCTATATCTTCTAGTTTTTTATCAATGCTATATGCTTTATTTTCTGAAGTAATCGCCTTCACCACACCTGTGTCTATATAGAAATAGGCAATTTTTTCGGTTTTTATAGGAAGTAATTCATCTCTATGATGTACCAGATATGTGGTTTTATGAGGTTTTGTTTTAGCCTGAAGTACCTGTAGCATTCCTTGAATTTGATGGTCTAGAAAACCCTCTTCTTTGGATCTGTTTCTAAATTTTTCAATGGCTTCAAACAATTCATCTTCATCAATAGGTTTTAATAAATAATCTATACTATTTACTTTGAAGGCTTTAATTGCATATTGATCATAGGCAGTTGTAAAAATAATAGGAGTTTCAATTTTAACTTGTTCAAATATTTCAAAAGAAATACCATCTGCCAGATGAATATCCATAAAAATAAGGGATGCTTCTTGAGTACCAGAAAAATACTCGATTGCCATTTTTACAGAATCTAAAACCTTCAATACTTCAATACTAGGATCTATTGAGTTAAGTAAAAAAGTGAGTTGATCACTTGCTGTTATTTCGTCTTCGACTACTATTACTTTCATATTGTCAATTTAGTGGCAGTTTCACGCTGAATATATTCTCTTTCTTACGAATACTAATATGTTGCTTTTTTAATAAAAAATATCGTTTATCAAGGTTCATTAATCCATTACCTGTACTATCTACAAAAGAAGTTCTTTCTCTTATTTTGTTTTCGACATAAATAAATTCATTTTTTGAATATACGTTTACCTGTAAAGGATTCTTTTCTGAAATCTCATTATGTTTTACTGCATTTTCTACTAATAATTGTAGTGCTAGCGGAGGAACTTCTCTTAGTAAATATTTTTCATCTATTGACACATTCATCTCAAAACGATCACGATATCTGGTTTTCACCAAATGAACATAGCTATCTAAAAATTTAAGTTCTTCTTGTAAAGAGACTAGATCTCTTTCTCCACTCTGTAAAATATAGCGATACATAAAAGATAGTTCTTTTATAAACGTAGTTGCATCTTTATTATCTCTGACTATTGAATTTAATGAGTTCAAAGAATTAAAAAGAAAATGAGGATTGATTTGATTTTTTAAGGCTGTTAGTTCTTTCTGAAGGTTTTGCTGTTTTAGTTTTTCGTTCTCTAAAAGATCTTCGTGATGTATCATTTGATATTTAAGTATTCTCGTTATAAAAATAGTAATCACTAGAACTACAAAATACACAAAGTACGTAAATCCAATTTCTGAATCTGATAACTCTTGTCCTGTTACTAAAGGATATAATGAAACAAATAACTGAACCATACCTAAAAAAAATACGGTATTGAGCATAATAGTTATACATGTTCGTGAAAAAACGGAATATTGAGCGTATATATACTTCCAATTGCTATTAAGTTCCAATGAAACTAGTGACATTACAAAGAGAAATAAAAAGCGAATGATAATATCTTGTACTGAAACTTCTGAAAAAGAATCAAACAGTTTCTGATTTACATCAAATAATGTCAATGTACGTGGTAAACTAATAAGAGTCGCAATGAGCAGTGCTATCCTAAACATCACTATGTGTTTTACTTTTCTAGAGCTCAATGTAAATAATATCTTCTTTAATTCGTACTTGTTAAATTTACGGAAAATTGTACGGATCATATAATTATTAACCACAGTCATATTTTTGTTATTTATTCTTTAAACCGGAATTAAAAAGAAGAAGCCTCCGTATGGAGATTGGAGGCTTCTATGTAGAAGTGAAGGTATGGGGAAACTCTTCACTTCTTAATTTGAATCAATTAATTCTTGCAGTGTTTTTTTAACATACTTTGAGTTGATAATGTAATACGTACTTAAAAAAAGGCAGCCGAAAACACTTATTAAATCCCCGACTGCCCGCACTTAACTCAACTTAACAATTATGAAAAAACAACTTACTTATTCAACTCTTTGACTACCTTTTTAGAGAAATCTATGGATACCGTTCCGAGGGTTTGTGGATCATCAATCTCAGTTGTAATTACTGATAACAATTGTTTCTCTTTTGGTTGTGTAAGATCATATACTACAGTTTCCAGCGTATATTTTTTAACATTTTCTGTTAGTACTGTCACTGGATCAGAGTCTACATATATTGTTCCGTAGTATCTATAAAATCCTCTATAATATCCTAAACCGTAATATGACGGGTATACTGTATAAAAAGAATTGTTTTTACTAGTCGTTTTAGTATACTCTTCACTATGTTTTAGTATGGTTACTATTACTATGTCTATCCCATTTTTTTTAAGCTTATCTTTTATTTCCATCGTTTCGGATTTGCTTAATTCTTTGGTTGGAGATGAGTTTGGAAAAACAATATAGCTTTCAATAGATTGATATCCTTTTTTGTTTAAGTTTTCGACTAAATCTTTTTCAAAACGTACTCTAGCGGTTTGATCATCTGTCTTACTTACCACCATCACTTTTTTACCTTTTATTTCTGGGACCTCAAGGTTTCTCCAAGAATCTGTTATCCTTACGGATGAACAGCTTGATAAGAGTATCAACACTATCAATGTTCCTGTTATTTTATTAATAGTTTTCATAATTCTCAATTTTTTAGATGAATAAAAAAACTTCTTCTTGCTTATCTAAAGACTGAAATTCTTTTTGACTTTTGTATCTCTTGTTTCTTACTATATCACTCCCTATTTTTTGGAAGAGTGTATATAACATTGATTGTATTGTTTTCATCACATTATCTTTTAGTATTAATTTTCATGTAATTTACCTTCTAATAGCTTCGCCAGCTCCTGATCCACATTGTTCTAATTCTTTTAAGTAATGGTCAATTAGAGTCCTGATTTTTTTAAGAGACCATATTGAAAACTCAATAATTCTTTTATTACGTTTTGAACTGTTTTCTGAATATTCTCTTTTGTGATCATATACTATTCTTAAAGGTTTCGTTTCCATATCCTTTCTACTTTTAGTGCTATACTTATCTTTGTTTTCTAGTACAAATGTAGCTCGGTATGGGCTGCTAATTATTGAGTTTTCGAGTGAAACAACCAAAAGCGAAAGTGAAGCTTCCCGACTTTATACTGAAGTGTTTTTTGTTTGGACAAAAGAGAAAATGTCAGCATAGCCTATGCTACGATTACATTTTATTTTGAAGCATCAATGAAAAAGAACAGATTTTAGTGGGTAATAGTAAGTCAGAAACGGTATTAGATATGAAGGAATATAATTGTCAAGAAAAAACACATTTCTTTACGCTCTTTTTTTTACATTTATGTTTTCACAAATCATTTAAACTTCATCTACATGAAAAAAATAATAGTCCCTATAGATTTCTCTAAATACTCTGAGTATGCACTGGAAACTTCGGCTGCTTTAGCAAAAAAACATAATGCACAAATCATCGTTATTCATATGTTAGAATTATCAGAAGCGGTTTTGTCGGTATCTGGCACTGAAACACAGAATGAAACGCTATTCATGCTAAAATTAGCAAGTAAGAAGTTTGAAGAATTTTTGCAAAAGGATTATTTAGAAGGTATAGAAATTGAAACAATAATTAAGCACCATAAAGTATTTGATGAACTTGATCAAGTAGCCAAAGATATTGGAGCAGATCTTATTGTGATGGGATCTCATGGTCACAGTCGACAAGAAGGTATATTTTCTGGATCTAACACTGCAAAAGTCGTTAGACATAGTAATGTCCCCGTATTGATCGTTAAATCTAAACTTACTAATGTAGATTTTGATAAGGTAGTATATGCTACAGATTTTTCTGAAGAAAGTATTCCTGCGTTCAAAAAAGCACTAGACTTATTATCTACGATGAACAGTGAAACTACTTTATTGCACGTTAATTTGCCTTATTCAAATTTCCAAAGCACTACAGAAATAAAAGAACAAGCAAAAAAATTCTTAGAAAAAGCTGATGGAAACCTAAACAGGTTACCTACGATTGAATATATATCGGATTATTCAGTTGAAGCTGGAATTCTAAGTTATGCTAATAATACAAATGTGGATATGATTGCTATGTCAACTCACGGTAGAACAGGTTTGGTTCACTTTTTTGGAGGAAGCATATCAGAAGATCTTGTGCATCATGCAACCTTACCAGTTTTAGCTTTTAAAATGTAAAAAAAATCAGACTATGATTATAAGATAAAGTTTCTCTATATTCACAAAAGCGAAGCGTTTTATATTCTTATCAAAAATTGCCAGACTAAAATTATAGTACTAGTACTATAATTTTAGTCTGGTAATTTATTTCTAGGGATTTGAAAACCTCTAACAAGGTCTCTCTCTACACCTAATTCTTAATTGATTACTTTTAGGCAAGATATTTCTACCATTTTGCCCACCATACAAATTCCCGCCATAGCTTCAGCTTCTTTATACACTATGGATATCCTTGGCTCATTTTTCTTGTCAATTTCGAAATCAAACAGATTAACTGCTTGTAGTTTTTCACCAGTATCTAACTGAATTACCCAAGAGCATCCATCCAATCCTAACATATTTACCAAAGTACCATTTACTCCCTTAGAACAAGCTTGTTTTTCTGAACAAGATGTTATTAAAAAAACACCAAATACCGCACTTATAATATATCTTTTTATATATCTCATTATTGTAGTTTTTTACAAATTAAACATATGTTTTAAAATGAAGAATTATTCCTAAGAACACTTCAATCTATTTTTTTAAACACCATTAAGGCTTTATTTTCAGTATCAAGTAAAGACAAGGTGAGGTTTTCTATTTTATAATATCTAATTTCTCTGAGCAAGTTTTGATATTGCACTGAGGTTTTTGCTTCAATACATTTCATTCTGGTTGCTCCTATAGTATCAAATTCTAAATGTGTATTTGTTAGTCTTTTTAAATTTCCAAAAATTTGATTACAACCATCATTTCCAGTAAATTTATTCTCTCTATGATTAAATTCTAATTGTGGTCGTTTTTGAGCAACATCTTTATAGTCTTCGCCATTAATTTTTGTCATACTCCAAATATCATTTAGAAGAATTTTACTTTGGGTAGCTTCATTTCCTTCTAATGATTTATTATTTCCCTGGGTACCTTGGCAGCTATATAGTATAAAAGCAAATACTACATAAATAAGAATACTTTTTGTCATAACTAGATATATATTATTGTGTAAAAGTAGATTAAGTTTATGAAGGAGGCTATAATTTTTCTTCTGAAACAGCAAAAAAGCATAGGTGAAACGTTCTAAATGAAAAGTGAGTATCAGTTGGATATCAAATGATTTATTTGTTTTGAGTATCAGCTATCTCAAGAACTACAGTATGTATATGTCAAGATTATAAAACATAAAACTAGTTTATATTATTTCATTGTAAACATAGGATAGTTCACCTTTATTTTTAGCAACTTGACCAAAGAATACCGTATGGATCTTTTGATTATCCAGTACTTTTAATATAGTCATTAAGAAATATTAGCTAAATCTGGAAATCATGAACCTAATTCGATACCTCCATATTGTTTTTGCTTCTTTAAGCTATGTAGCACAATTGAAAGCGCAACAAACACGACATTATGATAAAGAAGTTTCTTTAACTACAGATAACGATGCTTTGGTTGCTTGGCAAATTTCTGATCGCTATTACACCTTTGGAGTAGGAATACAATACGACTTCAGAACAGAGAGACTATTACGACTTGAAAAACTATTTCCTTCTAAAAGTGATTATTTTTTTGGAACCGAATTACGTTTAGAAGGGTATACTCCTTCTAACAAATCAATAGTCATAGAATCTGATCAACAGAGTGTTTCTAATTTTGACAGACCTTTTGCAGGTATATTATATGGGACACTTGATGCAACATATGTTTTCGAAAAATCCTTTTTTGAAGTTGGTCTTTTGGCAGGGGTTATGGGACCTTTATCCCAAGCTGAAGAGCTTCAGGGATGGTTTCACAATAACATAACAGGAGGATCTACTTTTGATGGGTGGAGATTTCAAATCCCAAATCAATTCATTTTTAACATAAACACTAAAATCGTATATGATTTTACACCTAAAAGCAAATTGTTTGATGTATTTGGGATGGTAGACACACGATTAGGAAATCTATATATTGACATTAGTCCTGCCATAGGTTTACGTATTGGTAAATTCGGGGAGCTATATAAATCAGCTGCTTTTGGTAATAGTATTCTATCTGATAAAAAATTTAAGTATTACTTACAGTCAACGATTGGTGGCACTATAACAGGGTTTGATGCCACAGCACAAGGTAATTTATTTGATAGGGATTTTGAATTTGCTTTAGATAATATAAGTAATAATCATATAACGCTTACCAATGGAATCTTTCTTTCTTATCATAATATTTCCATTGGCTTCGATCATTTTTTTACATTCGGAAAAGTAATACCTGATACACAACATTTTTATGCAAGATCGATCGTTAGGTTTCGATTTTGATCAAGAGTTTTTATTACATCTATATCAATTTTGAGACGGTAAAATTACCATATCATTGAGTAAGGACGCTACCATTTCGCTGGTAAAAGTTACTGCTGCATTTTGTGAAGAAGATGGGTTAATTAAAGCACTTTGACCTGACCATACCAAAGTATTTTGACCTTCTTGCAATTCTCCTGCAACATCATATAAAACAGCTTCTATTAGATATGATTTTTCATCTTGATAATATCCTGGGGTAGAAATATAACTATATGTTCTGTAATAATATCTACCAAAACGTCTATATCCTAATGGGACTGCATACGTCTCGCCTGGCGTATACCTTTGTGATTCTTTCGTATTGATCAAACTCATCGTGATGACTCCATCAATATCATTATCCTTTAAAATTTTAATAAACTTTGCATCTTCACCTTTTTTAGGAGACATCTTTGGTGGAAAAATAGTGATCCCCGTAATTGCATGAATACCATTGTCTTTTAGTAATTGAACAGCATTATTTTCGAAGGCTTTACGCGCTGCCAGATCTTCACTGATACCAACAACTGCAATTTTAGTATATGTACGTCCTTTGTAGTCTTTTGATTTCCAGGTAGAGCCCAATTTTGGTGCGCAGGATGTTACTATTAAAAAGATAGAAGCCGCATAAAGTAAAGTTTTCATATGTGTTTATATTAATTATAATGTAAAAGGTTTTCAACTATTTTTTTTATTTCTTTTTGATGGTAAAAGTTGGTAAAGAAATACTAAATCTTACCGCCAAAACTCGTATAACAACCACTAATGCAATAGTGCTTAGATATGATATGTTTTTATCGAATTTTAAGGAGTAAAGAATGATATAACATACTCCACCAGCAAGGGAAGCTAGTGCATAAATTTCTTTTCTGAAAAGTATTGGAATTTTGTTACACAAAATATCACGAATTACTCCTCCGAAACATCCCGTCATAATTCCAAGTACAACACTTACGGCTGGATCCAAACTTGCAGAAATTCCAATTTGCACACCGCTAATTGTAAATATGGCTAGGCCAATGGTGTCGAATATAAAGAGTGATTTCGTTAAAAAATATATCCTATTTCGAAATACTATAGCCAAAATAACAGAAATGCTTATAAAATGTACCACATAGAAATGCCCCATCCACCAAACTGGTGTATTTCCAATAAAGACATCCCTTAGAATGCCTCCACCTAAGGCCGTAACGAACGCTACAATAAAGATACCGAAGAGATCCATTTGTCTTTTTATCGCTGCTAATGCCCCAGAAATAGCAAAAGCAATCGTACCTAGTATATCAAGAACATCGAAAAAACTCATCCCTTTTTTTAGTATACTATTATTACTTACTCCTTACCATTTAAAAGGCTTAAAACCAAAACCATATTCTATATAATCTGCAGAACCTCCGTCTAGTGTTTTAAGACCAATTTGTGCAAAGAAAGTTTTAGAAATATTATATCGTAATGCAGGTCTCATAAAATATCCACCTTTTCCTTTATCATCAGACACATACGTACCGATCTGAAATTTCATAGCTAATTTCCAGAATGAAAAATCATAACCAGCATGAACTCCTATTAATGTTCTTTCAGAAGCTTCAACATCTCGAAAACGATTATCGTAAAAGAAATCAACACCACCCGTTAAGGTATGTACTTCATTGAATTGATGTTCATAATCAAGCACTCCAGAAAAAGTTCCGAATACTGTATTGGTTCCAATTTCTCTATCGGTTTGTCCGACTCCTCCAGCTACATATACGCTTATATAATTTCCACCTGTTGTATCTCGAGCAGCGCGTAAAGGTCGTTTAAATCTGGCTGGCAATACATTATTTGTATATGGATCATTATCTTTCTTAAACTGAGCTGCATTATAATTATAGCGCATCCCTAAATTGATACCATACAGATTAAGACCTCTATTAGGTCTAAACGTAGAACCGTTACTAAAATGAGTAAAATCGAATCCATATAACAAATCTAACTCTCTTGTAAACTTATAGGTGAATCCAAGATCAATATTAAAATACACTGCTGCTCTGGCTCCTATAGAAGTGTTTAACTCATTGGTGTCTTCATCAAAAGGATTCAAATTATACGTAATCCCGAGAGAGGGTTCAATACTAAAAACATTTCTCTTATGAGACCCAGATATAGGAAAATTCATAAAACCATAAATAGCATTTGGATTTCCAAAAACATTAGCATCACTCAGAAATCCAACATACGCTCCAATACCATAAGATGGATATCCATATCTGCTAGCCCATCCATTTGGATTGGTTGGTTGCCATCCTAATTTCACGGTTACTCCGCCATAACCATTGTCTAAAATACCACTATTCCCTAAAGCATTATCTGATTTCAGAAAAGCACCAAAATGAGATTTTATCTCTATGAATCTGAACCTATTTTGGGGATTATTTTCAAGGTTATCCGAAGAAGATTGTGAATAGCTAAAAAAACATGTTAGTAAAGCAAGTATTAAATAAAGTTTTTTCATAACTGATATCATCATAAATAAAGTAATAACTACCCAAAAACACCTAATAAAATCTTAATAATCAAAGCATTAGATAGATCAATAAAAAAAGCACCAACCAGAGGAACAACAATGAATGCCTTAGGCGATCCCCCAAACTTTTTAGTTACTGCAGTCATATTGGCAATTGCCGTAGGTGTTGCGCCCAAAGCTAATCCAGCATATCCTGCACTCATCACGGCAGCATCATAATCTTTACCCATAATTCTAAAAACAACTACAATTACGAAAACAGAAATCACTAACACCTGTACAATTACAATTAGGAATAGTGGTCCAGCCAAATCAGTCAGTGTCCACAATTGAAGACTCATTAATGACATGGCTAAAAAAAGCCCCAATGATAAATCCGAGGCCATGGCCAGAGGTTTTGATTTTTCAGGTTCCCAATGAAAATTTTTAGAAAATACCGGAATTAGGTTGGTAATGATAATGCCTGCAAACAATGCTGTGACAAAAGACGGGAGTGAGAGCCCTATCCATACGAGCAATTCATTAATTCCTATACCCAACCCTGCTGTTGAGAAAATGAAATAAATCATTTGCAAAACGTTATTATAATTCATTTCTACAGTATCCCCTTTACCATGGCGCACTCCTACCGTAACGGGTTTGCTATCTTTTGGTTTTAGATTGTGTTTTTTTATTAGAAATTTTGCAATGGGACCTCCTATAAAGCCTCCAAGTACTAAGCCAATAGTTGCGCAAGCAATACCCATTTCCATGGCATTTTCAATACCGAAATCGTTTTGAAAAGTAGGAACCCAGGCAATAGTAGTACCATGTCCGCCACTGAAAGAAACAGAGCCGCCTAAAATCCCTGTCACACTTGACATACCAGTAATATAAGCAATACCAATACCATTAAGGTTTTGGATAAAAAGATATCCTACCGCTACTACTAAAAGTAGGGCTAACGATTTACCTCCTTTTAATAGTGTTTTTAATCTTGAAGAAAGCCCTATTGTTATGAAAAAGATGATGAGAAGTGCATCCCTTAATTCAAGAGCAAAGTTTACCTCTATACCCGTAATAGTATAAAGAATACCGAAAAATATAGAGAAAATCACTCCGCCCGTCACAGGTTCAGGAATGTTATATGCTCTAAAAAAGGATATTTTCTTGTTAATATACTTGCCCAGAAACAGGACTAGACAGGCTATAACAATAGTGTCCCTAGGACCTATTTCCATAATCTATTTGGAGTTTATAATTTTATCCATAATCATCAGTTTGTTTACCGTTTTTTCTTATTCAAAACCCAAATCGAATACCTACACCAAAAATACTTTGACTACGTCTATCACCAATACCATCTTCACTGTAATCTATACTTGCAGCAGCAAAAATATGACTGGATTTTTTAAAGTTATAGCCTACTTCGGTAATTCCGAATTTGGTGTCAAAATCACCTAGATTTTGGTCATCATCTGGTTTTAAATAATTGAAACCTGCAGCAACATGCCATCGTTTATTCGTTGAGAATTTATAACGAGCATAGAACTCAACACCTTTAGCATCATAAAAAATATCTCCTAACCGTTGATGCTGTTTTAAAATAGCATACGAAGCTGCTACTGTAAATCTATCTATTTCATAGGATACGGAAGCTACAAAAGCCTCATCTCCATCCTTAGCTTGATTTGGTAATGGATCTTCAACTCCATCATTCACTTTATTATAACCGACTCCTATACCAAGTCCTCCTATTTTATAATTAGCTCCAAATCCATAGGTATCAATACTTTCACTATTCTCTGAGATATTTCTTGCTTCTGCTTGAGCTCCCAGGCTCAATCCATTCTTTTGGTATTTTAGAACAAAAACCTGATTGGCACGACCTGTCCCAGAAACTCCACCATCAGAGATGTTCCATACACCAATAGCAGCACCTCCAAAGGCTAAGAAGCGATCTATTTCAATAGCTCCCATTGTATAATACACAGAGTTTTGTTTCCCGAATGTAAATTCAAAATCTTGATAAGAAACTCCAACAAATCCTAATCGAGTAAATACTGCATCACCAACTTGTGCAATCCCTGCTCCAGGATCTACCGCAAACTCTACGGTATCATCTCTTGACACAAGGTTTACACCAAATTCAATACCGCCAATAATATTAAAATTTTCTGCTTCGTCATTGGACAAGGCATGTTTAAAATTTAATCCTATACGTGGTGCATTATTGGAGATTCCTATTTCACCTTCTTCTGCAAAACCGGCTCCAATTCGTATACTCCCATAAGGTGTAACCCGAGAGGTAATTTCATCTATCCAATTTGAATCTTTTTTTTCGTTTTCTGAAGTCCTTGTTTCTTCAGCATTAGTGGCTTGTGCATATATTCCATTCATCAGGAGTAGAGTCATAACAATCACTATAACATTTATTAATGGAAAATTGACATTTTTCATACACTTAAATAATTTAGTCATTCAAAAAACTTATGTTAGCCTAATAATTTAGCTTTAGCATTACGAGCATTCATTTCTGCGATATTCAGTATCGAAATCCCTTCTGGGCATTCTACTTCGCAAGCACCAGTAAACGTGCAACTTCCAAATCCTTCTATTTCCATTTGATACGTCATTTCTTGCACCCGTTTGTGTTCTTCCGCTTTTCCTTGTGGTAACCTATTGAGGTGATTAATTTTTGCAGCAGTAAATAATGCAGCTGAAGAATTTTTACAGGTCGCAACACAAGCTCCACATCCAATACAAGCGGCAGCATCCATAGCATTATCGGATATTTCTTTGGGAATAGGAATGGCATTGGCTTCCGGTGCTGTTCCTGTTTTTGCGGTTATATAAGCTCCCTGTTCTATAATTCTATCAAATGCAGAACGATCTACAATCAGATCTTTAATCACCGGAAAAGAGGCAGCTCTCCAAGGTTCTACGACAATGGTATCTCCATCTTTAAAGCTACGCATATGTAATTGACAGGTAGTCATATTATCGTGTGGTCCGTGTGCACGACCATTGATAAAAACACCACATTGCCCACAAATCCCTTCACGACAATCATATTCGTAAGCAATTACTTTTTCGTTTTTAAGGACCAATAATTCATTTAAATGATCTAGTGCTTCCAGAAAAGACATATCTTCCGTCAATCCATCCACTTCATAGTCTCTAATCGCTCCTTTATCCTCAGGTCCTTCCTGTCTCCATATTTTGAATGTTACTTTCATAATATATCATTTATAACTTCTCACCGAAGGTTTTACAAATTCAAATTCTAGTTCTTCCTTGTGCAACTTAAAATCTCCATCATCATACTCCCAGGCAGATACATAAGAATAGTCTTCATCTACTCTCACTGCTTCACCATCTTCTGTCTGGAATTCTTCTCTAAAATGTGCTCCACAGGATTCGTCACGTTCTAATGCATCTGTACACATTAAAATTCCTAATTCAATAAAGTCAGCTAATCGCAAGGCTTTTTCTAGTTCTGTATTCAGTTCATTACTACTACCGGTAATTTTTACATCTTTCCAGAATTCATCACGTATTGTTTTTATTTGTGCTATAGCATTTTCCAATCCTTTTTTATTGCGGCTCATAGCGCATTCTTGCCACATCACTTTTCCTAATTCTCTATGGAAATGATCTACGGTTTTCGTACCATTGATATTCAAAATTCTATCTATATCAGCTTTTACCGCTTTCTCGGCTTTTTCAAATTCAGGATGATCTGTAGTTGGATGATCTTCTTTTAAAGCACTTGCCAAGTAATTATTTATCGTATTCGGAAGCACAAAATAGCCATCAATACTTGCTTGAAGTAATGAATTTGCTCCCAGTCTATTAGCTCCATGATCAGAGAAATTACATTCGCCTATCGCATACAATCCGGGTATCGTAGTCATTAATTCATAATCTACCCATAATCCTCCCATAGAGAAGTGCGCCGCAGGTGATATTTGCATAGGTTCTCTATAGGCATCAATCCCTGTGATTTTTTTATACATCGTAAAGAGGTTTCCATAGCGATCTTTAATCGTCTGGATTCCGAATTTTTCGATGGCATGTCTAAAATCAAGGTAAACGGCATTCTTTAATCTCCCCACGCCATATCCTGCATCTATTCGCTCTTTTGCGGCTCTCGAGGCTATATCACGAGGTGCTAAATTTCCAAAGCTTGGATATCTTCGTTCTAAATAATAATCTCGTTCATCCTCCGGTATATCGTTTGCTTTTCTTGCATCCTGTTGTTGTTTAGGCACCCATATTCTTCCATCATTACGAAGCGATTCTGACATCAAGGTAAGTTTAGATTGCGCTTCGCTAGATTGTGGCAATGCTGTTGGGTGAATTTGTGTAAAACTGGGAGCTGCAAATAAGGCTCCTTTTTTATGAGCTTTCCATAAGGCACTACCATTACATCCAATAGCCAATGTAGATAATCTGAAAACACGAGAATACCCACCAGTTGCCAGTACTACAGCATCTGCAGCGTAGCGTTTAAGTTCACCTGTTACCAAATCACGAACGATGATTCCTTTTGCTTTTCCGTCAATAACTACCAAATCCAGCATTTCACTACGTGGGAACATCTTTACTTTCTTAACACGTACCATTTTATACAACTGAGAATATGCAGCCATTAATAATTGCTGCCCTGTTTGCCCTCTGGCATAAAAAGTACGCTGTACCTGTACTCCCCCAAAACTACGATTGACTAATACGCCTCCGTATTCTCTGGCAAAGGGAACTCCTTGTTGTACGTAATGATCAATAAGCGGAGCAGAAAGTTCGGCTAATCTATAGGTATTCGCTTCGCGAGATCTAAAATCTCCACCTTTCAAGGTATCATAAAACATTCTCCAAACACTATCTCCATCATGCTGATAATTCTTAGCCGCATTGATGCCTCCTTGTGCAGCTACAGAGTGTGCCCTTCTGGCAGAATCCTGGTAACAGAAGCATTGTACATCGTATCCCAATTCTGCAAGTGTAGCAGCTGCTCCTGCACCCGAAAGTCCTGAACCAACTACAATAACATTTAACTTCTTTTTATTGGCTGGATTGATCAATTGTGATGTAACCTGATAGTTACGCCACTTATCTTCTAGTTTTCCTTCTGGAATTTTTGAATCTAATTTCATCTGTATATTCTATTTGAGGTAAACAATGAATGGAATAATCCCGAAACCAATACCCATAATAAGAGCATAAACCAAAGAGACCTTTGCTATAATCTTTAATCCTTTTTTATGATAAAAGCCTAAGGTTTTGAAACCACTTTTAAAACCGTGATACAAGTGAAATGCCAGCGGTACGGATATAATAGTATAAAAGATAACATAATAAATGTTGTGAAAAAGACTATACGTTACTTCATATACATCTTTATTCCCATCTACATCTAATGCTACCGCATCACCAAATCCTAATTTGATACGCGCCCAAAAATTCACTAAATGTATAACGATAAAGATCAAAATAAGCGTTCCTAAAATCCCCATATTTCGAGAAGACCAGCTGCTATTTTCGTTAGCGTGATTCATAACATATTTTTGTGGCTTCGCTTTTCTATTTCTGATAGTAATCAGTAATGCATACACCACATGAAGAATAATAGATAGATATAACAAATACGCTACAATCTTTATCAATGGACTTTCCCTTAAAGTAGTCGAATACGAATTATACATTCCTCTAGCAATGTCTTCGGGTAATAACAGAATGCAGTTTGCAGAAAGATGTACTACCAGGAAAACACATAAGAACAGCCCTGTTCCTGCAACAAGTGTTTTCCTAAAAAATAATGGATTAAGTGCCATAATCTATTTCTGTTAAATTAGTACGTATGAAAAAGTTCTTGCATGTCATTTAATTTTTCACCCTTGGATAGTGCAAGCATTAATAAAATTCTTGCTTTAGCCGGATTTAAATCTCCAGAGGCAACAGTGTGATAATCTTCATCTTTAAACTCGTTGTCTCGCAAAACCCACCCAGTGGCAGCACGTGTACTTCTAACAACGATAACACCATGATCTTCGTAGGCTTTCTTTGCTGCATTCAGGATGGCATCCGTCATATTACCATTCCCAACACCAGCAATTACAATTCCTTTGGCACCAGCTTTTACGTGCATATCGATTAAATCCGGAGCCATATCTGCATAGGCATAAATAATATCAACTCGGGGTAATTTTTTGACCCCCGTTATTGAAAACTTACTGGTGTTTCCGAATTTTGTGTTTGGTTCGCGAAAAAAGCCCAATCTGCCATAAAACACACCACCCAACATCCCTTTAATAGGTGATTGAAAACTATTGACATTGGTTGTATTCATTTTACTCACGTCGCGGGCTGCATGTATTTGATCATTAAGTGATACCATCACACCTTTTCCTTTGGCTTCCGGGTTCGAAGCAATAGCCACAGCATTGTATAGATTCAATGGACCTTCGGCACTAATAGAGGTTGAAGAACGCATAGAGCCTGTAGTAACAACAGGCTTGTCGCTTTTGACAACCAAACTTAGAAAATATGCTGTTTCTTCTTGTGTATCGGTGCCATGAGTTACTACGATGCCATCGACATCATCAGAAGCTAATAGTTCATTGATACGATTTGCCAATTTCAACCAGATTTCTACCGTCATATCTTGTGAGCCTACATTGGCAACTTGTTCTCCTGAAACATCCGCTAGTTTTTTTATACCAGGAACTGCATTAATCATGGTCTGAATCCCTATTTGACCTGCTTCATAACTCCCAGAAGTGGCAGATGCAGCTGATCCTGCAATAGTACCTCCCGTTGCTAGAATTTTAACATTTGGGAGGTCAATGTCTTGAGCAAATCCAACAACAGTTATAGTAACTGCTATTAGAAATAATATTGTTTTTATATGTAGAAGCTTCATATTAAAAGAATTTATTTTTCTCGATTGTTTTTGAATAACTAAAACTACTTATGTAATGCAGCTGTGTATTTAGGATTCATTAAGTTGTCTACACTTAAAATTTTATCTAATTCTTCTTCGGAAAGCAATTCTTTCTCGAGAACCAATTCACGAATTGATTTTCCTGTTGCCACAGCTTCTTTACCCAGAACATCTCCCATATGATGACCAATGTATGGGTTTAAGAAGGTAATAATTCCAACCGAATTAAACACCATTTGTTTGGTATGCTCTTCATTGGCAGTGATACCATCAATACATTTTTTGGCTAGTGTGACACATGCATTGGAGAGTAGCTCTACAGATTCAAACATACATTGTGCAATTACAGGTTCCATTACGTTTAGCTGTAATTGTCCTGCCTCGGCTGCAAATGAAATGGTCACATCATTTCCAATAATCTTAAAACACACCTGATTCGCTACTTCAGGAATTACCGGATTTACCTTCGCGGGCATAATGGAAGAACCTGCTTGCATTTCTGGAAGGTTAATTTCATTTAATCCACATCTGGGGCCAGAAGAAAGTAATCTTAAATCATTACAAATTTTAGATAACTTCACCGCTGTTCTTTTCAAAGCTCCGGAAATCATCACATACGCACCACAGTCTGAAGTCGCTTCTATCAAATTTGCAGCAGGCACAAAACTAGCCTTTGTAAATTGTTGTAAATACCCTATGGACAGTTCTGTGAATCCATCAGGTGCATTTACTCTTGTTCCGATTGCTGTGGCACCGAGATTAACTTCTAAGATAAGGTCACGACTATTTTTTAGGTTTTTAGTTTCTTCTTTTAAATTTGCAGACCAAGCTCCAAATTCATCACCCAAGGACATGGGTACAGCATCTTGTAACTGCGTTCTACCCATTTTAAGGACATTTTTAAATTCGGAAGCCTTTTTATCAAAACTAGTGGTCAGTACATTGATTTTTTCCAACAAATGATTCATATAATAATAAACAGCTACCCTAAAGCCAGTTGGATAGGCATCATTCGTAGACTGTGATTTATTTACGTGATCATTAGGATGTAAAATATCATAACTTCCTTTTTCGTGCCCGTTTAGTTCTAAAGCTACATTTGCAATCACTTCATTAGTATTCATATTTACAGAAGTACCTGCTCCTCCTTGAAATACATCTGAAGGAAAATATGCTGCGTACTTATCTAGATTTCCAAGAATTTCATCACAAGCCTGAATGATCATATCTGCTTTATCTGCCGGAATTGTTCCGATTTCTTTGTTCGCACATGCACACGCCTTTTTAGTAACTACTAATCCTTTTATAAAAAACGGATAATCTCCGATTATTGAATGCGAAATTTGAAAATTATTAAGAGCTCTTTGTGTATGAACTCCATAATACAAATCTCCGTTTATTTCTAGCTCTCCTAAAAGATCTGTTTCTTTTCTTGTTTTCATAAGTTCTTTATTTTGATTTGATTATGAGTTTATAAAATAAGACCTCCAAGTATAAATCCGAAGATGACACTGGAAGCAATCGTTACTATTCCAGGAATAATAAAAGAGTGATTAAATACATATTTCCCTATTTTGGTAGAGCCTGTGTCATCCATTTCTACGGCAGCCAATAATGTTGGATACGTAGGTAATACAAATAAGGCACTTACAGCAGCAAAAGAAGCTATAGCGGCAATAGGGCTTACTCCTAATGCTAAAGCAGCTGGCATTAATGCGGTTGTAGTTGCTGCCTGAGAGTATAGCAACATACTCGCTAAGAATAAAACAACTGCCAGCATCCAAGAATATTCATTTAAAATACCTCCTGCTGCTTCTTTAATTTCTACAATATGATTACTCACAAAGGTATCTCCTAACCAAGCAACACCAAGAACGCATATTGCAGCACTCATACCCGATTTAAAAGTGGACATACCTGTAACTTCATTAAGTTTTATTTTACAAACTAATGCAATCACCATAGCAGCTAATAACATAATGGCCATTATGGCGTGATTACGACTAATTGTTGGATCTGGAATTAGTCCCACTTTCTTAGAAATTAAGCTTGCGTAGGTTACTATAATTAATATGGCAACACCAAAAATACCCACAGACCATTTTGCGCTTTTGGGGCTTTCGCTACGTTCCTCTGTTTTCTGTTTTATCAATCCAGACGCTACACGTCTTTGATATTCTGGATCTTCAGCCAAGGGTTTCCCTAATTTGTTAGCTACAATAGCTCCAACCATACAAGCTAAAACTGTAGAAGGAATAGCAACAGCTAAAAGTTGCAAGTACGATACTCCTAAAGGCTCTAAAAAACTTGCAAAAATCACTACAGCTGCTGAAATAGGAGAAGCTGTAATTGCTATTTGTGATGCTACTACAGAGATACTTAAAGGTTTAGAAGGTCTTACGCCTCCTTCTTTAGCCACTTCAGTAATTACAGGTAAAGCAGCATAAGCGGTGTGACCAGTTCCTGCCAATAACGTCATCCAATAGGTTACGGTAGGCGCAATAAACGTAACACGTTTTGGGTTTTTTCTAAGAATCTTTTCAGATACATTGACTAGATAATCCAGTCCGCCAGCCTTTTGCATCGCAGAAATGGCAGCTATTACAGACATAATAATGAGTATTACATCTACTGGAACCGAACCAGCTTTGAGTCCAAAAACCAAGGTAAGAACAACAACACCAGCACCACCAGCATAACCAATACCGATACTTCCCAGTTTTGAACCCAAGAATATAAAAAAGAGTACAACTAATAATTCAATCCAAATCATATCTCAAGTGTTTAGTTAGTTAATTTCCAGTTTTTACGTTGATAAATACCTTTAAGAATAGCATTCCAACTGTTTTTATGAATTTCAAATTGTTTGGGGTCGAGCAGATCCTCGACATCCTTATGAAGCTTTCTTATTTGCTTCGGGAATTCATGACGGATTTGTTCGTCACTTAATTGAGTATTTGGATTCCCTAGACGTTCCATTTTGTAGGCGTGATAGACCACAATTTTCTTGTAGTCTTCTCGTAACTTCCCTGTTAGCTTCATTTTATCCATTCGGTCTTCATACCATAATGCTTGCAGTTCCTTATCATCTGTAGAAAAGACATCGACTTTGTATTCCAGACGTTCTTTTTGTTCGTCTGTTAATTCTTGTGCCTGCATATTTAAAAAACAAAAGCAAGCCAAAATGACTGTGATAAAATAATTACAATACATACATATAATTTTATAGACAATAATGATGTTAGAATTCTTAGCTAAAGTAGTTTGATATTAAGATTAAATTTCTAATCATTTAAGTGAAGTAACCTAAATCAAAAGTGAAGTGTCTAAACTTAATATTGAATCCTTTTTTGTTATAAATTTTGTGATTTTTTCTAACGATTTCAAATAATTAACAAAACAATAAATTCTGTTTAAAGGGTAGCATAAGGAATTGTGACCAATTTTGAAATGAGCTTTAATTTATAAAATGGTATAATCGATGGAACCAATTCCTACTATTGGGATTAACCCTATCATAGGGATAAGAATTAAAAGCATAGCTTAATAACTAAACTAAATCACTCATTTTATTCTTTTTTTTATTAAATTTAAAGACTAATCCACACCACACAAATCTTGGCAATAAAAGACAGAGTATTACCAGATAAAAAATCCCGATGGCGTCCTACTGCGGTTTTTCTTATAGCCGCCCTTATTGGATTAGGACTGTTTATGGCGAAAGAGTCGGAAGTAGTATCTTATATGGGTGATAATCCACAAACCTGTGTTAACTGTCACGTAATGACTCCTGTTTATAATAGCTGGATGCACAGCTCACATCGTGAATGGGCATCCTGTAATGATTGCCATGTTCCTCATGATAATGTATTCAATAAATATTATTTTAAAGCTAAAGATGGCTTATATCATGCCTCTATATTTACATTGCGTGCAGAACCTGATGTGATTTTTATGCGGGAGGCATCTCAGGAAGTTGTTCAGAATAATTGTATTCGTTGCCATGTACAACAAGTAACTCAAACTAAGTATGACGGTTGGATAGATGGGCACGCATCTGATAGAACAGATAGACAATGCTGGAGTTGTCATCGTGAAATACCTCACGGACGTAGCCATGGGATTTCGACAGTAAAATATAATATAGCACCTATACCAACAGATGAAGTAGAGGCTGTTATTCCTGAATGGTTACAAAAAAAAATTGAAGAAAAATAAATAACTAGTATTATGAAAAATAAGGTATTATTCATTGTAACTATTATCGTAGTATTTTTATTGGGGCTGCTTGCTTCCAGTATTATTAATAGAAAGTCTGAAGCAAAATACAAGTATGTACCTAAAGTAGATATTAGTGAAAATGAACCTCGAAATGCAGTTTGGGGTGAAAATTTCCAAAAAGAATATCAATCCTTTCTACAAACTACGGATACCAGTTTTTCTACCTATCAAGGAGGTTCTGCTATGCGAGATATGCTTGAAGAAGATCCACGTTTGGTAGTACTATTTGCTGGATATGGTTTCTCTAAAGACTATAATCAAGGACGTGGACATTCATATGCTATCGAAGATATTCATAATTCCCTAAGAACCGGAGGTCCGAAAGGAAAAGGTGACGGGCCAATGCCAGCTACTTGCTGGACCTGTAAAAGTCCGGATGTTCCCCGATTGATGAATGAGATAGGAATTGAAGAGTTTTATAAAGGAAAATGGGCTGACAAAGGATCAGAAGTCGTAAATTCTATTGGTTGTGCAGATTGTCATGATCCTAAAAGTATGAAACTTCGAATTACGCGTCCTGCACTGGTAGAAGCTTTTGATGCTATGGGTAAAGATATTAATAATGCAACTCATCAAGAAATGCGTTCATTAGTATGTGCACAATGTCATGTAGAATACTATTTCGATAAAAATTTACCAGGAAAAGAAGGAACTCCATATCTTGTTTTTCCATGGAAAAATGGAATGGCTGTCGAGGATATGGAAAAATATTATGATGAACTTGAATTTAAAGATTGGACTCATAAAATTAGTAAAACCCCAATGTTAAAAGCACAACATCCCGGTTATGAAACTTATGTAACAGGAGTACATGCTGATCGTGGAGTATCCTGTGCAGATTGCCATATGCCATATAAAAGTGAAGGAGGGCAAAAATTTACGGATCATCACATACAATCTCCATTAAATAATATAGCGAATGCCTGCCAGGTATGCCATAGAGAGGAAGGAAGTAAATTAATGGCCAATGTATTTGAACGTCAACAAAAATCGACAGAAAACAGATTAAAATTAGAGGACCTTTTAGTAAAAGCTCATATCGAAGCTAAAAAAGCCTGGGATCTTGGAGCAACAGAAGAACAAATGGCAGCTGTTTTAACAGACATACGTCACGCACAATGGCGTTGGGATTATGCTGCTGCTGCTCATGGTGCTTCTTTCCATTCTCCAGTAGAAACCGCTAGAGTTATAGGTGGTGGGTTAAATATTGCGCAAGAAGCTAGAGTGAAATTAGCTCGTTTATTAGCCGATTTAGGACATAATAAACCTGTAGAAATGCCAGATATATCTTCTAAGGAAAAAGCACAGGCTTATGTGGGGCTCGATATAGAAAAGTTAGAAGCAGAAAAAGAGGAATTCAAAAAAACACTGCTGCCAAAGTGGTTAGAAGAAGCAAAAGCCAGAGAAGCAAAACTGGATGTAAAAACTGTTTCTATGCAAGAAGAATAAAACAATCGAATATATCCTTTTTATAAACAAGATATCCTCAGTAGTACGCCTAATGAGGTTATCTTTCTTTTTTTAAACAACACATAATGCACAAATTATATCGTTTTTTTTCATCACCTATATTGGCTGTTTTATTATTATTGCTTTTTGCAATTGCAATGGCGACGGCTACTTTTGTAGAAAATGATTTCGGTACCGCTACCGCCTGGAAAATCATCTACGATGCCTGGTGGTTTGAACTTGTTATGATAGGACTTGGTATCTGTTTTGGTACTAATATTTATAAATATAAACTTTGGAGAAAAGAGAAGTGGCCAATCCTTTTGTTTCATGTGGCATTTATAGTTATTTTAATAGGTGCTGGAATAACGAGACATTCTTCTTATAGCGGTATTATGCGTATTAGAGAAGGAAACGCTTCAAACATTATAATTTCGGATCAGAATTATCTGCAAGCACACATTTCTGACGGAAGCAAGACAAAAGTAATTCGAAAACAATTGAGTTTCTCTCCTATTAGCGATAATGATTTTACGATAGAAACAGATTTTGATGATATACCGATACGCATTTCTCATAGCAAATTTGTCGCAGACGCTGTACCCGAAATAGTGGATGATGTAGAAGGTGGAAAAGCACTCTTACAACTAGTTGTATCGTCTGGAAACGGAAGGCAAACGGTATTTTTGGAAAAAGGTGAAGTAGAGAGTATTGGAAAACACCATCATAGAGTTGGATATAATGCCAAAGAAGAAGGAATTATCAATATTATAGAGAAAGATGGTGATTTTAGTGTGCTATCCCCACGAGATCTTGATTTCTTTATTATGGCTTCTCAAACTGCTGGAAAAATTAAGAAAGATAGTCTGCAACGGTTAACTTTACGTACGTTATATCGTGACGGTGATGCTTCTTTTGTACCGCTGTCTTTTCATCCTAGCGCCACTATAGAACTAGTTAGTGAATCCGAAAAACCAAAGGATAATGATAGAGGCAAAGATGATGCACTCATTGTGAATGTTCAGGTCAATGATCAGATAGAAGAATCCTCATTATTATATCGAGAAGGTTTTTTACCTACAACACATCAACTCGAATTAAATGGATTAACTATACAGCTTTCTTATGGTGCACAAGCACAAGAGGTGCCTTTTTCGTTATATCTTAATGATTTTCAGTTAGAACGCTACCCTGGTTCTACAAGCCCTTCTGCATATGCAAGTGAAGTAACTATTATTGACAATAAAAAAGAAACACCCTATCGAATCTTTATGAACAATGTGCTGGATTATGAAGGCTATCGATTTTTTCAGGCAAGCTATGATACCGATGAATTAGGAACCGTACTTTCTGTAAGTCATGATGCTGCTGGAACCTGGATTACTTACCTGGGATATTTCCTAATGGGATTGGGGATGTTTTTTACATTATTTGGAAAAAACTCAAGATTTCGATTGATCAATCAAAAATTAAAAAAACTAAAACAGCATCAAATTGTACCATTATTACTTTTTTTGTTCATATCTACTTTCTGCAAAGGAAATATAACTGAGCCGACTAAAGAACAACAACTTGTAGCAGAACAACAGATCGATGTGTATCATGCCGAACTCTTTGGTCGATTGATGGTACAAGATCTAGATGGACGAATCAAACCCATAAATACACTTGCTTCTGAGTTTTTGAGAAAGATATCTAGAAAACCTTATTTTAAATATTCAAACAATGGATCAAACATACGTTTAGATGCTAATCAAGCGTTTTTAGCGATGCACGTAAATCCAAATGCATGGCAACAAATCCCTTTAATTAAGATAGATCAAAAAAAAGGAGGAGTATTATTTAAGTCTTTAGTACTAAGTGAAGACGGTCTGGTTCCATTTAATGCCCTGTTAGACGAAAAAGGAGCTTATATCTTGAGTGAAGCAATTGAAAAAGCGAATCTCAAGAAACCGGCAGAGCGTAATGAATTTGACAAAGAAGTAATAAAAGTAGATGAACGTTTCAATATATTATACAATGTTTTTAGTGGAAACTATTTAAAGGTTTTTCCTAATAGTAATGACAAGAATAATACTTGGTATAGTTATACATATCATTTTAGGGATTTCCCTGCTGAAGATGGCAAGTTTGTACAATCCATTGTTCCTTCCTATTTTCAGGATGTGATTTCAAAGAACTGGGATGCAGCTACAGAGAAGCTCTCATATATAAAGACCTATCAAAATGTACTGGGTGCAGCTATTATACCAAATGATGAAAGAGTCGCTGCAGAGTTATGGTATAACGAGTTGAATCTCAATTTTTGGTTGTTTCAGGTATTTTTTACTTTGGGTTTTATAGTATTAGTAATCGCAATCACCAAAATTTTTATTCAAAAAAAGTTTATTGAATGGTTATGGAATATATTGATAATCCTATTGCTAATTTGTTTTCTGATGTTCACAGGAAACATATTATTAAGATGGTATGTGGCGCAGCACGCACCCTGGAGTAATGGGTATGAGATGTTGGTTTTTGTAGCCTGGGTATTAATGCTTTGCGGGTTGCTGACTTTTAGAAAATCAGATTTTGCATTGCCATTAGCTACTTTGTTTTCTGGTGCATTATTATTTGTAAGTTATCTAGATTGGCTAAACCCTGAAATCACT
Source organism: uncultured Aquimarina sp. (assembly GCF_947495315.1). Taxonomy (GTDB): domain Bacteria; phylum Bacteroidota; class Bacteroidia; order Flavobacteriales; family Flavobacteriaceae; genus Aquimarina. The sequence continues at coordinate 722,886 of NZ_CANLYD010000001.1, forward strand.
AACTTGATGCCTGTTCTTAAATCTTCCTTTTGGCTAAAAGTACATGTAGCAACTATTATTAGCAGTTATGCGCCATTGGCTTTATCTGCTATTTTGGGGCTGATGGCACTTATCTTAATGATTATCAAAACCGATAAAACAAAGGCTCCTATTGATATACGTATTAAAGAACTTACGTATATTAATGAAATATCTATGACCATTGGTTTGTTTATATTGGCAGTAGGAACATTTTTAGGCGGCGTTTGGGCGAATGAGTCCTGGGGGCGTTATTGGGCGTGGGATCCCAAAGAAACCTGGGCATTGATAAGTATTATCGTATATGCAGTGGTGTTACACCTACGATTCATTCCGAGATTGCAAGATCGATACGTGTTGAATGTCGCCAGTACATTTGCTTTTTGGTCGATTATTATGACTTCTTTTGGCGTAAATTATTATTTATCAGGGCTTCATAGTTATGCAGCAGGAGATCCAATACCTATTCCTACTTTTGTTTACGTATTGGCATTATTGATGTTACTTATTGCAGTAATAGCGTATTTCAGGAATAAAGAAGGAGTTGCCAGTACAAAACCGATTTATAAAGATTTATAACAACAATTTTCTAAAAAAAACTTTTTAAAGAAGAAAATCCAGTGATAGCAACCAAAAAGACTCTATAAAGAATCTTTTTGGCTTTTTTATGAATATAATTCACTTGAACTTGAATAAAAAATACTCAATATTGAGTAAAAAACATTCAACTTTGAATGAAAAACACTCAAAACTGAATAAAAAACACTAGAAATCAAGTAATAAATACTCAAAGTTGAACCTAATTCACTCGACGTGATGGCGCAGGCATCGAGATCTTTTTATAGTTGAAACTTCTTTTGAACCAAATTATGTAATATGTCTTCTTTTGACTATGTATGGGATTTGTGGTTGGTATCTAAGTTGAGAAAAGAATAACTAAAATGCTGAATATTATCAAAACTGATAAAAATCAGTAATAAAGATTTCGGAAAATGGTAACATTGATGTTTAACTCTTATCTATGGAGATTGCAAAGGACATTGTGTTACGGCCACGGTTTTTTCAGGATTTGGATGTGCCATCAGAAAAAGCTTTGGAGGCTTTCGAGGAAAAAGGAAAAAGCTGTAAAGATTTTAAGATAAGTTGTATCGATCATCATGTGTTCATAAGAATCCCTAAAAAAGATCAGCACTTTTGGTCTCCGCAATTGCATTTAGAGATTTATGATGTAGATGAGCAACCAAAACTCAAAGGACTTTTTGGACCCAGTCCCACGGTTTGGACATTTTTTATGTTTGCACATTTTATTGTGGCCACCGCATTCATAGGAGCAGGTATTTGGATGTATGTTAATATGAGTTTAGGAGATGATTATTTATATGCTATCATAACAATGGTCTTCCTTTTTATTACTTGGTTTGTATTGTATTTTGCAGGTCGATTAGGCAAAGAAGCTGGTAAAAAAGAAATGCATGGGTTGTATGAGTTTATGAGGAATACATTGGATTCGATTGAATAGTAATCTTTTTTAAAAATGTATTTCTATATAATTTCTTGAGTCTATATCAATCACAATGTGTTATGGAGCCTTCTTTACTTATTGATGTAACCAGTTTTTGAACTCAGGTGTTTTACTATTAGAAGTATATAGTATTATTTCAGCGTGATTTAAGGTTATGGCTACTCTGTTTTTGATGTGCTGATTGTATTTAAAAATGCTATTTCTGTTAATTATTTCACTCCTATTGATCCTGAAAAAAACATTGTTGTCCATCTGATTTTCTATATGTGTCAGAGAATCATTAATAATATGTTTTTTGTCATTTGTATCTATTGCCAGAACAAAATCTCCTTGTGCCTGAAAATACATAATTTCAGCAACCTTTAGCAGAAATACACCATCTCTCTTTTTGATAGAAAATGTGGATTTGTATTGTTTTTTTTCAAGATTAAGTAGATACTTCAGTTGATCTAATACATCAGGGGGAATCGTTTCTTTTTTAGTTTTACAAAGTAGTAAAAATTTGTTCCAGGCGGTTTCAAAAGATGCTGCAGTATATGGTTTTAATAAGTAAGCAATACCATTAGTTTTAAAAGCGTCTATATAGAAAGTGTTATACGCTGTACAAAATATAATAGGACAATCGGGGCGTATGGTTTCATATACGCTAAAAACATTACCATCTAATAACTCAATATCAGAAAAAATAATATCTAATGAGGGGTTACTATTTAAAAACTCAATAGCCTCTGTAATACTTCTTTTCCATTCGATTTTGGGATTCGAAGTAATTGATTTGATAGAGCGAATTAATTTCTCTCCGGCTCGTTGCTCATCTTCTAATATAAGAATGTTCATAATTTTCAAGATAAGTTTTTGATTAAGGGTAATGTAACAGTAAACATATCAGCATTGATAATAGATACTTCTTTACTGCTTAAAAGCTGATATCTGGATGTTAGATTTTTTAATCCGGTCCCCAAGCTATGAGTGATATCCATTTTAAGGTTTTTTTTATGACTAACAGAGATTTTATTTTTATCAATTTCGATAGTAATAATTAGTGGGTTTTTAATAGATCCTTGATTATGTTTCACAGCGTTTTCTATAAGACTCTGTAGAGTAGCAGGTGGAATTAAGTAATCTTTTAGATGTATAGATGTATTCTTTTTAATGAATTGATAAGATACTCCATAACGTTCTTTTAAAAGATAAATATAGTCATCAATAAAATTCCATTCTTCACATAGACTCACGACATCTTTTTCTGAAGTAGTTAATATATAACGATACATATTGGATAGTTTATGCAAGTATTCTTTTGCCTGCCTTGGGTTTCTATCTATTAAATCATCTAAGGTGTTTAAATTATTGAATAAGAAATGAGGATTCACCTGAGATTTTAGAAAAGCAAGTTCCATTTCAGTCTTTTCAGCTTTTAGTTTATCTATCAAGGTATTATTAAGAATCCAATCTCTCGTAAAACGGTATGCAAAGGAAAATTGAAGACATAAAAAAATAGGATTTAGTCTTCCCAAAATAATATTATCATAGCTGTTAAATTCTTTTATAAACACTAAATAAAAAGAGGTGTCAATACCCGTAATGATTATATGTATAAGAATTCTAAAACACTCAATGAGAATGATAATAATAACGGTTATAATAATGTAATGAAACCACTTTCTTTTTTTTAAATACTTAGGAATTAACCGGAATGCATTAAAATAAAAGAATATCGGAAAGAGCAGTATTGCAAATTGTGATACGGTTCCTGGTCTAAGACTTCTGTCAAACCAATTATTTGTCCAAACAGCATTTATGGTGGCAAAATAAAATACCCAGAATACTATATGAAAATAAACTTCCTTGTTTCTAAATATCTTTCTGATTTTCGAATTGCTCATATAACAATCTGGTTATGTTGTAATTATTAGACGATACTCTTTGCGATTTGTAACAATTAACGAAGGTTTTTGAGAGTCATAATCCCCCAGTTTAAATGCTATTTCACCCAGTTCAATGGAATCTTTATGTACAGCAGTAACAATTGATGATTTTACCCGTGTAATAGATAATGAAGAAAGCGGTTATCAACATCCTGTTTTGCCTATCTATTATTGCTATCAACTTAATAATAGAGCTATATCCTATAGGTAGATTGTATACAAAGTATTATGCGTGCAAATTAGATATTGAGATGATAGTTGATCGAGCTAAGCTTTCTAAAAAGGGTGCCTTTTTAGAAACAGTTCCTAAAAAACACTTTCTGGAAGTGAAGAAATTTCAAACCGAATTTTGTAACCAATTCAAATAAGAACAATGAGCTTACTTATAAAAAACGTAACAAAAACCTATGCCAATGGGGTAGTGGCTATTGATAATCTAAACCTGGAAATAAGTAAAGGCATGTTTGGATTGTTAGGGCCTAATGGAGCAGGAAAATCATCATTAATGAGGACTATAGCTACATTACAAACTCCAGATTCTGGCTCGATAGCATTTAATGATGTTAATATTTTGGATCACCCTATGAAACTAAGAAAGTTATTAGGGTATTTACCACAATCTTTTGGGGTATATCAAAAAGTATCCGCAGAGAAATTACTAGACTATTTTGCAATATTAAAAGGTGTTGCTTCCAAAAAAGACAGAAACTTAATTGTACAAAGAGTATTAGAACTTACGAATTTATATGATGTTCGAAAAAAGTATGTGAGCGGATATTCTGGAGGTATGAAACAACGCTTTGGAATTGCTCAATTATTATTAAACAATCCGCAGTTGATTATTGTAGATGAACCCACAGCCGGATTGGATCCTGCGGAGCGTAATAGATTTTTAAATGTACTTAGAGAAGTTGGAGCAGAAAATACGGTGATTTTTTCTACACACATTGTAGAAGATGTAAAAGAATTATGTACCGATATGGCTATTATGAATGGAGGTCAAATTCTTCAAAAAACAATTCCTTCTGAAGCTACAAAAGCTATTAAAAATCAAATATGGACGATAACTATTGACAAAAAATACTTGCCTGACATGCAAGAGAAATATACTGTTTTGTCATCCAGTTATAACAAAGATAACTCTATACGCATTAGAGTCTACGCACTAGAGAAACCAACTGCCGAGTTTGAAAGTGTTCTCCCCAATTTAGAAGATGTGTATTTCATAGCATTAAAAGAAACTTCTTAATAGAAAACCTATAAATCAACATTATGAATTTCAAAACATTTCTTTTTTTAATACTACTAAACCTTGTATCCGATTTTTCATTTTCGCAGGATAAGACACTGGTAAAGAACGAATACATTTCAATAGAAAAATTACATGAAGATATAGATATTCTTAAAAGTAACCTGGAATCTATTCATGCAGGTTTATATAATTATACTACGAAAGATGAGATGGATAGAGCATTTGAAAACGTAAAATCTCAAATTAAGACACCATTAACTTCAATTGAGTTTTATAGAAGAATAGTCTCTTTGCATAGGTATATCAAGAATGGGCATACGATTATAATCCCTTCCGAAGATTTTGATCAGACTACAGCCACTACAAAACCTATACTGCCGATAGATGTATATTGGGATAAGGGGTTCCTTTATGTACTAAGAAATAATTCTAATGATGGAATAACAATACCTATTGGAGTAAGAATAGATACTATAAATGGTCGAAATGCTTCAGAACTTTTTCTTGAAATGGCAAGTTTATGGACTAGAGATGGGAATAATACCACTTTTCCGGAAGGTATAACACAAAGAGCCTTTGCTGGCTTTTATATAAATTTCATAGGATCACCTAAAAACTATGAGCTGGTTTACACAGATGATTCAGGTAATTCTCATAAAACTAATATAAAAGCTTTGACAACTCCTGAAATTGATAAAAATAGGTTAGAACGGTATGGAGATATACGTTATTACTGGACAAAAGATGATGGAGATGCCATTACACTTGATATTAAAGGAAACATTGCCCTTCTACGAATTAAAACCTGTGCGAATTCCGATATTAGAAAATTTGGATCTTCGATTAAAGGAATTTTGAACAGATTCTTTCGTAAAATATTAGATAATGAGATAGCTCATTTAATAATAGACATAAGAGATAATGGAGGAGGAGATGAAATTATATCGAGAGAATTGTTTCTGCATATATCACAAAAACCATTCGTGTTATTTGATGATTCGTATCTGATAACAAATGGAATTGTAAATAAAAAATTATATACAGAAAACGTAGTTGGGGTGAATACGTTTGCTAAAATAGGCTTATATAAAGGTGATGATGGGTATTATAGACAAAACAGGTTTGGTCGTTTTGTTTTTCGCTCTAGTGCTAAATTTAAAGAGCATAAACCCTATAATAAAAGGTATAGTGGTAAAATATATACCTTAACCAATGCCTATACCTTTTCTGCAGCTGGAGAGATGGCTTCTTCAATGAAAACAAATACAGATAGTCTTTTTATAGGAGAAGAACCTGGTGGAAATTCAGCACAAGTTGTTGCAGGAGAAACATTCACACTCGTTTTACCGAATTCAAAAAATAGAGTTATAATTCCTGTAGTCAATCAAGTTCTTCATACAATAGCAACTCCAAGAGATAGAGGAGTACTGCCGGATTATGTAGTAAGAAATAGCATTAGTGATATGATTAATGCACGCGATGCTGTATTGGAGTATACGTATAAGCTTATAAGAGATTGAATTGGATTTTAATTTTAAAAAGGAAACATCATGTTTAAACATATTTTTTTATACGAATTAAAATATTGGATAAAGAAACCTGTACTGTATGTGTATTTGGTGGTATTCTCTGGATTGGCATTTATAGCAATTGCAGGTACTGGAGGCTTATTTGATCCTCCATTAGCTACAAAAGCTGCTAGATTAATCAATTCGCCTTTCGAAATTAATTATCTACTTCAGTATTTTAATAAATTACTATTATTCTTATTACCTGCTATTATTGGTGCAACGGTTTATAAAGACTTTAGAGATAATACACATAGCGTACTATATAGCTTTCCTATTAAGAAGAAAGAGTATATACTGGGTAAGTTTATAAATTCATTCACATTGGTTTTTGGAATTGCAATAACAATAACTGTTGTTATGATACTAACAGAGCACCTACCGGGTTTAGACGATAACAAAATGGGGGATTTTCGTTTAGTGGGATATCTACAAGCTTTTTTGCTATATACAGTTCCTAATTTACTTTTTTATGGAGCTATTGTTTTTGCCGTAGTAGCGTATTTTAGAAATATATATGCAGGGTTCGTTATCATTCTAATTTTATTTTTACTTCAAAATATTACACAAAATCTGTTTCAAGGTGTTTCTATAGCATTATTGGATCCTTTTGGACAAAATGCAGTAATCTATGAGACACAGTATTGGACCCTGGAAGATAAAAATTTCAAACTAATACCTGTGTTAGGTGTTGCATTATATAACAGATTAGTATGGTTTGCCATAACTGTTATAACGGTTGGTTATGTGTACAGAAAGTTTGCACTAACAGAACATCCGAGTACCACACTTTTTAAAAAGAAAACAGAAAAGCGTCAGGCTAAAAAGAGTATTGGAGGTAGTATCAATATTCGACTGCCTAAAGTATCGTATCAGTTTTCTAATCAACAACAACTCAAAAATAGTTGGTTGTTATCAGCAGTTAATTTTCAGAGCATCGTAAAAAGCTGGATGTTTTACATCATTATTGCTTTCGGAATTTTAGCGGTTTTATTTTCCATTGCTAAGGTGACTAATAATAGTGAGATGACAATTTTACCGGTAACCAATGTAGTATTAACGATCCCCGCATTTTTCTTTACTACGATCATTATGCTGCTTACCTTTATTTATAGTGGTATGCTTGTTCATAAAGATCAGGTATCTAATATGAACCAATTAGTGGATGCTACACCAATACCCAATTTTACTTTGTTACTATCAAAAATTATCGCAATCATAAAAATGCAGGCATTGTTACTTTTTATAATGATGCTCTCCGGAATCATCATCCAGGTGTATAATAGCTATTATAATTTAGAAATTGGGTTGTATGTTTTTGATTTATTTATTGTCAAATTTAGTGGACTGATTATTTGGGCGCTTGCTTCGGTTTTTATCCATACGCTGGTAAGAAATACGTACTTAGGAATTTTTATACTCCTCATCGGATGGTTTGGTATATCAGGACTAAAACAAATAGGGATGGATTCTTTTCTGATACTATTCAATTTTTCTGAACCGATGCCATATTCAGATATGAATGCATATGGTGATCAATTAGCGCCTTATTTTTTAGTAAAAGGATATTGGACTCTTTTTGGGATACTTTTGGTGACTGCATCATATTTACTATGGATTCGAGGGATGCATCAATCTATTAAAGAACGTTTGTCTTTTATAAAAACAAGATTTAATAGACGCATTCAGATTATAGGAGGGTTGCTTCTAATTGGATTTGTGGTATTAGGATTTACAATTCACAGAGAAGAAAATAAGCAGGTAGCATTATCATCACAGGAACAAGACAAAGCATTTGATCAATTCGAAAAAAGCTTTTCTAAATATGCTAACATAATCAATCAACCAAAAGTTACGGATATTAGCCTGAACATAGCTATTTTTCCGAAAACCAATGATTTAGAGGTACAAGGAAGCTATACTTTGATTAATACATCACAACAAGTAATAGATACGATCTTGGTGAAAACTGGGTTTAATGAAACTACTTCATTTACATTGGATAAAGCTTCAGAAATTGTTGATCAGGATCCTTATGTGAAGTTCTCCGTATTAAAATTAGCAAAAGGATTACACCCCAATGATAGTATACAATTAAACTTTACACTGAAAAGCAAACCTACTACACTTTTTAAGAATAACGCTAATGTATTGAATAATGGAACGTTATTTAAAAATAATATTTTTCCTAGGTTAGGGTATTTCTTACATGGAAATGAAAAACATCCAAGTGATGCTACATCAAAACAAAAACATTATTATTCACAGGATTCCGATTTTATTAGTTTAAAGACTGTCATAAGTACTTCTCAGGACCAAACAGCCATTTCTCCTGGATATTTAAAACGAGCATGGAAAGAAGATAAGAGGAATTATTTTGAATATCAGACAGATGCTAAAATCAAAAATTCATTAAGCTTTAGTTCTGGTGTCTTCGAAATCGAAAAAGAGAGTTATAAAAATGTTGATTTAGAAATTTATTATCATAAAGATCATACGTACAACCTTTCTAAAATGAAAGAAGGTCTAAAAGCTGCATTGGATTATAATGCGAAGCATTTTGGAGCATATCAATTTACAGAAGCAAGAATTGTAGAATTTCCAATAACTGAAGGAACCTATGCTTCAGTAATGGCCAATAGTATTCCTACTTCAGAAATGCGTTTTATAGCCAATAGCTCTGATGAAACTATAGATATATCGTTTTATACAATTGCTCATGAATTAACCCATCAATGGTGGGCAAATCAATTGGTGCCCGCAGATGCTTTAGGCGCAATCATGCTAAGCGAAAGTATTACAGAATATATATCCCTGAATATTTTTGAAGAACATTATGGGGCAGAGAAGAAGCTTGATTTTCTAAAAATGCAGCATGGTCGATATATAAAGGGTAGAACCTCTGAAATAGCTACAGAACCACCATTATATTTGGTAACAGCTGGTCAGCAATATCTAGCATATGGTAAAGGAACAGTGGTTTTTAATACGCTGAGTCATTATTTAGGTAAAGAAAAAACGCATACAATTCTGAAGGATTTCTTTGATCTATACAAAAACAAAGAAGCACCTTATCCCACCTCTATAGAATTAGTAGAAAGCATCAGAAAAGCGACTCCGGATTCATTGAAATATATGGTAAAAGATCTTTTTGAGACCGTTACATTTTACGATACTAAAATAGAGAATGTAAAAGTGACATCAGACGAAAAAGGGACGTATGCAGCTGAGGTTGATTTTAGCGTTTCTAAGCATAGAAATAGGGCAGAAGAAGCATCTCTTAATTTGAAGGATTACATAGAGATTGGATTTTATAATGAAGATGATGAATTGATTTCTTTAGAAGTACTTAAAATATCTCAAAATTCGAATCAGATCATTTTTCGTTTAAAAGAAAAGCCTTATAAAGTAGTGATTGATCCTAATTATCTATTGATAGAAAAGGATATTGATGATAATGTATTTAGATTATAGTTAATTATGTAGATTGGTTTAGAAATATAATTTATAAACCAATCTATAACGTATTCCCACGGTAAAATTCTAATATTTTTACACGTAATAAATATTCATATTTAGCATTGGTAAGATTGGTTTCTGCATTGTCTAAGTTATTCTTACTTGTGATATATGCTATAAAGTTAGATACACCATTATTAAATCGGATTTCATTTACTCGATATGATTCTTTAAAAGCAGTTACTTGATTCTGTAGGCTTTCATAACGTTCATAGGCAGTCTGCATATCAAAATGAACCTGTGCAATAGCATTTTTTACTTCTAGTGCGGTTCGTTCTAGTTCAATAAGAGATTCTTCAGCTTTTATCTTTTCGAGGGCTACATTGTTTTTTGCCCGAAAACCATTGAATAAAGGAATGTCTACTGCAATTCCCACAACGGTATTTAAATTGTTATCAAACTGATCCAAATACTCAATTTTTTCTCCATTAAACTGTGATTCATTTGTAAAAACAGAAATTTGTTCATTATTAACAGTTATAAAATCTCCTGTTTCCACGATATCAGAACCTATTTCTGTAAATGTTTCAGCGACACTAGAATAGTTAGTGTTTACTTGTCCAAAAAACGAAATTTCAGGAATATATTGGGCTTTAGCAACTTTGATTCCTTTTTCAGCAGCTTTTGCTCTTAATTCTTTAGCTTTAAAAGTTGCTAAATTTTGCATGGCTTCATTAAAAATATCGTCTGATGAAAGTGTGTACTCTTCGAAATCTAGTAAAATGGATGCTTTATCTATCAAAATATCTCCTTGTAAGTTCATTAATCTCGCAAGGCTTAGTTTCGCATTATTTAGATCGCTTTCTGCAGCTAGGATGTTCGTTTCATCAATGGTTTTTTGGCCTTTTATGTCTGCATAATCAGCTGGATTTCCGACCTCTTCATTGTATAAATCTTCCTGTTGTTTTAATTGCTTGTTAGTCGCTATTAATCTTGTTTTGGCTAAAGCTAATACGTCTTTTCTGTTTAAAACCTGAAGATACGCTAAGGTTACATTTAATATCAATGTTTGTTTAGCTTCTTCTATTTCCATCTCAGAAGCTTGTTTGTTAAGTCGTTGTTGACGCACTGTATTTAATAGTCGGAAACCATTAAATATAGTAGCATCCAGATTTAATCTTGCATTAGAAAACGTTAGCTCTTGATTTATAAAATCATTGGTAAATGGATCAATACTTCTTCCATTATTCACACCAATATTATAATTACCATTCAGTGTTGGTAAGATGTTGGCTTTAGATTGATTATAGTTTACTCGGGCTGTAGTAGCATTCAAAATAGTGGATTTTAAATCCAGATTATTTTCTAAAGCGATATCGATACATTGGTCTAGGGAGTACCTTTCTGTGTCTTTTCTTTGTGTAAATCCAACGAATTGTAAAAGAAAAGCACTGATATAAATAATTGATTTCAGTGACATGTTATTTTTGATTATTCAGAGACGATATGTCCGTCTAAAAGATTAATAATTCTCGAACCATAAGAAGCGTTATTCTCAGAGTGGGTAGCTTGTATAATTGTTACGCCTTCTTTGTTTAATTCAGAAAATAACTCCATAATTTCAGTACTCTGTTTAGAATTTAGGTTTCCTGTAGGTTCATCTGCTAAAATCAGCTTTGGTTTGGTAATTAAGGCTCTGGCTATACCTACCAATTGTTGTTGTCCACCACTTAGTTGCGCAGGAAATAAATCTTTTTTACCCACAATATTAAAACGATCTAACATGTCGGCTACTAGGGCTTTTCGTTCAGAGGATTTTACGTTTTTGTAGAGTAGTGGAGTTTCAATGTTTTCGTATACTGTTAACTCATCGATAAGGTGATATGCCTGAAACACAAAACCGATATACTCTTTATAAAGTTTAGATCGTCGCTTTTCTTTCATAGTATGAACAGCTTCATCTAAAAAGGTATAACTACCGTCGGTAAAATTATCTAGCATACCGATACAGTTCAATAATGTAGATTTACCGGATCCTGATGGCCCCATCAGTGATATAAATTCTCCTTCATTAACATTTAAGTTAATACTATCGAGTAATGCTATTTTCTTACTTCCAGAATTGATTACTCTCGAAGCATTTGTAAGTTGTAAGATCATATTTTTGTGATGAATGATTATAGAGTTAAATAATATTATTGAATTTCTGATATTTCTACTTCTCCTATGTTTAAACCTTTACTGATACTTGCGCCACCTTTGTAATAAAGTCTTGCTTCGCCAAAAGCTGTAAGTTTGATACGATTAGATGCTTGTATTTTAAATTCAGCTTCTCCAAAAGCTTTCAATTTTGTATTTCTATTATCGACACCAAGTAGATTTGTAAGACTTTCTCCAAAGGCCGTAATTTTTTGATTTTCGATGGTTCCATCTTTTATCTCTAGGGTACTTTCACCAAAAATGTCTACGTCCAGATTCTCAAAATTCACTTCATTAAAAACTACCTGTGACTCCCCAAAAATATTTAAATCAAAAGTTTCGGCAGCTATCTTACTTTTACATAAAATAGCCTGTTCTCCTCTTATCGAAAGTTCTTTAAGTTGTTTATAACCAATGGTAACTGTTAGTACTTTTCCTTTATAAATAGGTACTTGTCTTTTGATTCCATTGATAACTACTGTTTCATTTTTGGTAGTTTCTTTGGCATCATCCAGATAAATACGAAGCACATTTCTTTTAACAACAATGTTTATTTTATCTTCTGGTTCTGTACTTTCTTCAATGGTTACAGATTCTTCATTGCTTTCTACAAAAGTTGCTTGTATATGCGGACTTATAATTACTTTTTCGAAAGCACTAACACTCTTCTTTGTTTGTGATATTGCTAGTTGAGTACTAGTTAATACTATTAATGTTAGAAAATATTTTAGATGTCTCATGATGAATTTGTTTTTTGATTCGCCTTAGGCGGACAGGTTTATTAATTTTATTCGGTTTTTAGACTATTTATGGGATTAGCAATTGCAGCTTTAATTGCTTGAAAACTTACAGTAGCCAGTGCAATTATGATGGCTGCAAATCCTGCGATTACAAAAACGAACCAGTTTATTTCGATTCTATAAGCATAATCTTGTAACCAGTTATTCATTACAGCCCAAGCTAATGGAATAGCTAACAAAATTGCGAGGCATACTAATTTTAGAAAATCTTTTGATAGTAGTTTTACGATCCCTGTGACACTTGCTCCTAATACTTTTCTTACGCCAATCTCCTTACTACGTTGCTCTGCAGTATAAGCCGCAAGTCCAAAAAGCCCTAAGCAAGAAATTAGTATAGCTAATAGTGCAAATATTTGTGATAGTTTACCTACCAGCTGTTCACTTTTAAATACAGCATTAAATGCTTCATCTACAAATGTATATTCAAAAGGAAAAGCGGGGTTGTTTTTTTTCATTACTTTTTCAATAGAGGCAAGCATATCGTTTAAGGCTACACCGGATTTGGTTTTTATATAGAAATATCGTGCGTAATCATGATTATTAAAAAACATAACAGGATCACTTGAGCCATACATATCACCGTATTGGTAATCTTTTGCAATACCGATTACATTATAGACATCATCACCTCCTGTTATCGTTTTTCCGATAGGGGAACCATCACCCATAAGTTTAGCAAGGGATTGAGTTATTATTACATTGGTGCTGTCCAGATCTTGATTTTTCTTAAAGCCTCTTCCTTCTATAAGCTCCATTCCTGTAGTCTTAAAAAAATCTGAGTTTATATGTCTATACGAAATCAAAACTTCCTCAGTATCGGTTCCTCCTTCCCATTCCAAACCCGATCCATTATTTCCGGCAGATAATATTTGAGAGTTACTTAATGCTACGCCATCAACTATTCCTGTGTTTTTTAGATCTTGTTCAAAAACACTAAATTTTTCTATAATATTACCATTAGCGCGCATTCTAATTAAATGATCTTTGTTATACCCTAAATCTCTGTTTTTTACATGTTGGATCTGTTGATATACGAGTATGGTACAAATAATGAAAACAATAGAAATTGTGAATTGACCAACTACTAATCCTTTTCTTATAAAAGACGCAGAACCACTTTTAGCTTTTATACCTTTTAAAACTTCTACAGGTTTAAAAGAGGATAAATAGAATGCAGGATATAGCCCGGCAAATACGCCACAAATAACAGTTATGGTTAATAAGATTCCGATATGAGTAGGATTAGAGATACCTAGTATTAGATCTTTTTCGATCAGAAGGTTAAATTGTGGTAATATCAATAATAATAACAGTATACTAACTACAGATGCAAAAAATGCCATCATAAGTGATTCGATAACAAACTGAATCATCAATCTTGGGCGGCTAGATCCTATTGCTTTTCTTACACCAACTTCATTAGCTCTTTTTTCGCTTCTAGCGGTAGATAAATTCATAAAGTTGATACAGGCGATAAGCAATATTATCAATGCAATTATAGAAAAGAGACGTACAAAGATGATTTTTCCTCCAACTTTTTTTCCTCCTTCGAATTTGGATCTTAAATGCCAATCTTTTATGGTATGCAAAAAAGCATAGGTATCGCTATTTATGTTTTTTACAGGTAGTATTTCTCGAACTTTTTTATCAACTTCTTCAAGATTGGCTTCTGGAGATAGTTCAACAAAAGTATCCGAAAAATTACTTCCATACGTTGTCATCCACTCAGCGCCATCTCGATATCTTTCGAAAGGAGCAACCCAATCAAAAGGGAAGGATACGTTTTTTGGAAGATTTTCAATAACTCCTGTAATAAGGTATGTATCTTGGTTATTTACTTTAATTGTTTTTCCAAATACTTTTGTGTTTTCTCCGAAAAGTTGTGCTGCAGTCTCTTTGGTAATAACGATTGCTTCTGGATTATTAAACGCCTTATCTCTATCTCCTTCTATAAACTTAAGGCTAAAAATTTCCAAAAAGTCAGCATCTGCATGTCGACCTATTTTATTAATAGCATTATCACCAACCGTAAAAAGAAGTTCTTCTGGACTGGAACGAGTAGCTTTTATAATTCCAGGAATTTCGTCTTTCATTACTTGTGCTAGAGGACCTGGTGTGGAGTAAAATGTGCGCCATTCACCTTCGTAATTCTGATTGGTTGGAACGTAATAGATTTGATCTTGTTTTGCAAAAGAATCATTAAAACTTACTTCGTCTTCTACCCAAAGAAAAATTAAACTTGCGCAGGTGATGCCCATAGCTAAGCCAAAAATATTTAAGAAGCTATACCCTTTGTTTTTAAGTAAACTACGAAAAGCGATTTTTATATAATTAAAGATCATACTGTTAGTTTTTGATCCACCTGAGGCGGACAGGTTGAATGAATTACTTATGTTAATTATATAGAGAAGATCATGCCGAATATTTAAAACACTGATAATTAGTTGTTTGCGATTTATTTCAAAAATAAAAGTGTTCGGTTTTGATACACTTCTTGTTCGTAATCGAACACTTTAAAATTAGGATTCTTCCTTCTGGAAATAAATGTACTTAATCTAAAGAATTCTTCGAGACTTTGTCTCCGGTTTTCCTTTGTCTCACTCTCTTTTCGGGGGAGCGGGTTGAGGTGTGTGAGAAATATAAAATTTCGTTTTTTGATCCTAAAGTAAAATGAAACCAACGAAATACTCCTATGGTTATACCTTGAGATGTTTCGTTGGTTTCAAGAAATTTTTTATTTGTGCTGAATATTCGATTTCAGTATCCTTTAATTGACACTAGAACAAATTCAGTATACGTTGAAATTCCTTCGTTTTTAATTAGGTCCTTCTGGTTATTTTGAAATGATGATTAATCAGACTATTTTTTAATAAATGATTTATTTACTCCGTTTTCAAACTTTTAATTGGGTTAGCGGTTGCTGCTTTAATCGCTTGATAACTTATAGTGAGTAATGTGATGATGAGTAATACACCTATGGCTACTACAAATATCCACCAGCTTATTTCTGTATGATATGCATAGTTCTGTAACCAATTATTCATAAAATACCAGGCAATAGGTGAAGCTATAGCACCAGCTATTAGTATTAGTTTTAAAAAATCTTGTAGTACGATCGCTAAAATGTCTTTTACTTTTCCCCCTAGAATTTTTCTAATACCTATTTCTCTTGTTTTGCGGGCTAAAAAGAAAGAGATCAATCCATATAACCCTAAACAGCTAATAAAAATGGCTAAACCTGAGAACAGTTTTGTCATAGATAAAAAACGTTGCTCTTCTTTATATTGTGAGGCTACTCTTTCATCTAAAAAGCTATATTTATATACAAATTTTGGGAACACTTCTTTCCATCGATTTTCTATTGCTTGTAATTGAGTATTTATATCCTGTCCATCCATTTTTACCGCTAACTCATTATATGCACTTTTTTCTGGAGCGATAAAAACAGGACCGATACCGTTTTGGAAATTTTGATCATGAAAATTTGATATTACTCCAACTATAGTTGCTTTAATCGAACCTCTATTCACTTCTAAATTTTTTCCTATAAGTTCTTCATAAGAAGAAAGTCCTAGCTTTTCTGCAAGTCTCTGATTGACTACAACTTCTGTAATAGAATCAGAACTGAAAAAGTTACGTCCTGCTATTAATTTCAAATTAAAAGTATTCAGGTAATCTTTATCAGCAAGTTTAGCAGAGATCGAAAATTCTTCATACTGTGGTCTATTATGATATCGTATACTAGTACCCCAGTCATTATATGCGGCTCCAGGGCTTGATAAACATGCTGTAGTGTTTGATACTCCAGGTATTTGATTCAATCTGTCTTTTAATCCCTTTAGTTTTATCAACTCTATTTGTTCGGGGATTTCTAACATTACAATGGCTTCTTTGTCAAAACCTAAATCAGAGGTAATAGCATAATTAATTTGCTTACCAATCACTATTGTAGCTACAATAAGCATAATAGAAATTGCAAATTGAGTGGTAACCAGTACTTTTCGAGTTAATTTTCCACCTGTATCATGCTGCGTAAGTTTTCCTTTTAATGCTAATGTTGGTAGAATTCTTGCCATAAGAATGCCAGGATAGCTTCCTGCAAAAAAAGAAACAACTATTAAGAGTAATGTCGCAAAACCAAGAACTTTTAACGTCCACAAGGATTGTATCGTAAGCTGCAGCTGGAATAGCTCGTTAAACTTAGGTAATACCATAAGAGCTATTGCTAACCCTATTAGTAAAGCAAAAAGGCTGATCAAAAATGTTTCTAATATAAATTGCCAAAACAAATTGTTTTTGCTTACTCCCAATACTTTTCTGACTCCAATTTCTTTGGATCTGGAAAATGCTTGTGCTGTAGAAATATTAATAAAATTGATACAAGCAATAATAATTAAAAACATCCCAATCAATGAAAAGATCCAAAGAAGATTTGCATTAATTCCTCCATATCTATGATCAAAATGAACATCTGCTATTTTCTGAAGCTTGTATCTATGTACATTTTTACTTTCTGAACGATACTTAGAAACCAAAGGAATTAATGTTTTTTCGATATGAGCAATATCTTGATTAGGTCTAAGTAATGCATAGCATTGTAAGCTACTCGTTATACCTCCCCAAGTTTTACTATAAGCAAAAGAACTGTAATTTTTTAGACTCTCATAAGAGACAAAAATATCTCCTTGAATCGTAGAATTAGTTGGTATGTCCTTAAGTAGTCCTATAACTTGGATGGTTTCTTTGTTCTCTAAAATAAATGTTTGTCCCAGAGCGGGATGATCCCCAAACATTTTCTTAGCAAAACCTTTAGTGACATACGCTACGTTAGGTTCAGTAAAGTCTCGATTACCGAGTGATTTTATTACTGGAAAATTAAGAATCTGAAAAAAATCAGGTTCTGCAAAAACAACATCTTCTAATAAGCGATTATTTGAGTTATTTCCTATTCCATCTACCTGCCAATCTTGTCGAATAAAAATATTAGCCACTTTTTCCGCATAACTAAAATCGGATTTAAATACTTCTGCAAAACCAGGAGGAACACTAGGTTCATACTCTATCTCGTCCTGATGCTCTTCAGTTACTACTCTGTGAATCCTATCTTCATTATGATGAAAATTATCAAATTGAAGATGATAATTTGCGTATAGAAAGATTAAAATAGAGCATCCAAACCCCAAGGCCAATCCTAAAATATTTATGAAGGAAAATACTTTTCGTTTCTGTAAATTTCTCCAAGCTATTTTTATATAGTTTCTGATCATAATGGTTCGTTATTAGATGATTGATTTTTATTCTGTTTTAAGACTTTTTACTGGATTTTGTATAGCAGCTTTGATTGTTTTGATACTTATGGTAGCCAATGCAATTAATACAGTAATACTCCCAGCAGTTAGAAAAACCCAAAAAGTAAGATTAATATGATAGGTATAATTCTGAAGCCATTGAGAAGAGAAATACCAAGCGATAGGAGTAGCTATTACAAAGGCAATGAATACAAGTTTTAAAAAGTCAATTGATAACATCATTGTGATTTTTGAAACACTTGCACCTACAACTTTTCGGATTCCTATTTCCTTTCTGCGTTGTGCAACAACTAGAAGAGAGATGGCAAATAGACCAATGCAACTCAGAATTATAGCGAGTAAAGAACCGCTTCCAATCATTGTGACCATCGTGCGCTCGTTGTGTAACGTACGTTCTATGTTTTCGTCTAAAAAAGATCCTAGAAACTCTGCATTGGGCTCTATTGAAGCCCATGCAGTTTTGACATTAGTATAAGATTGCTCTAGGTTTTGAGGTGCTACTTTCACATATACATTTCTCAAATTCCAATTTGGTAATGCAAAAAGTGTCATCGGCGCAATATTTCGATCGAGTTCCTGAAAATTAAAATCTTTTATGACCCCTACTACAGAAAAGGCTACTGAATCTTCCAAAATGATTTTGGTGTTCAAAATTTCCTTTTCATTTAATTGTTTAGCCATCGATTCATTAATGATAACCGATAGACTATCGCTAGCTAAGTTTTTTCGAAAAGAACGGCCTTCTATAATATTTAAATCTAAGGTTTCAACATAATCTGCGTCTACAACTAACATATGGGTATACGCACCACGACCTTTGTGGTCAAAACCCATAACACTAGTAGAACGATTTCCATCTTTGCCAAAACCCAAAATATTATTGGAAGCTGTAATGCTCACAATATCTGTTTTGTTTTCAAGGGCGTCCCGAAGTAGTTTCATAGCCTGTTGATCGTTACGTTTTCCATTAAGAGGAAAAGCAATTACCTGATCTTTATTAAACCCCAAATCTTTGGTACGCATAAACTCAACCTGATTCCAAAGCACAAGAGTTCCGCTTATAAGTACTATGGCAATCCCAAATTGCACTACTATTAAACTATTTCGTAAATGATTTTTTCCATTGTTTTCCAGCTTACCTTTTAGACTTTGTAAAGTACCTATACGGCTCATTAACAAAGAAGGATAACCTCCTGCAATGATATTGATGATTACCAAACTTAAAATTAACCCGAGCAGCGTAGAGGGGGTCAATATAGTTGCAAATGAAGCTTTAGTCTCAAACAATGTTTGAAAAGGCTTTAGCAAGAAAGAAGCGGTTAAAACTCCTAGACCTGTAGAAACTAAAAAGATTATAATACTTTCACCCCAAAATTGAAAAAATAATTGCATTTTATTGGCTCCTAGTGTTTTACGCATTCCGATTTCTCGCAGTCTTTGTGCACTTTTTGCAATGCTCATATTTATAAAATTGAAGCAAGCGATACAGATAATAAGAATAGCAATGCCTAATACTAAATATTGCATGGTACGATTTACAGTAACACTACCTTGACTGAAATTAGCAAATCGGACGTCTGATACAGACAATAGTTTAATTTGTTTATAGACACCATTGGTATTTGGCTGAGCGCCATCACGTTTGGCATTATCTATTTCACTTTTATAGTGTAGTTGAGTAAAATTTATGGTGCTTTTTTCAAATTGTTCGGGTGTTATTTCTTTAGAAAGTTGCATATAAACTGTATGATTCTTCATATCCCATCGCCCTATGGTTCTAGCGTACGCATGTTTTGGTTGACTTTTAAAATTCAATGCCACATCAAATCCCATTGAACTTGTATCTGGAAAATCCTTAACAATTGCAGTAACGTTAAATGGCACCTCTTCTTCGTCTCTTAAAACTGTAACAGTTTGTCCTATGGGATTTTCCTCTCCGAAAATTCGTTTTGCTGCCTTTTCAGTAATAGCAATTGAGGATTCTGAAGTTATTGGATTCTGTACATCTCCCTTTATAATTGGAAAGCTGAACATATTGAAAAAATCAGGATCTACATAAGAAACATGCATATTTAGTTGCTTGTCTTTATGACTTAATAAAATACCAGAACCGCTATGACGTGTTATTCTTTCGACCCCTGCTATTTCATCCCGAAGGGCTGCTACAAAAGGTTCTGGTTTAGAAAGATTAGCTTCAATCCCATTTGGAGTACTGTCTTCAGAATAAATTTGATAAAGGTATTCTCCTTGTTCATGAAAACGATCAAAAGAAAGTTGGAAGACCGCATACATGGCTAACAATATCGCTACTCCAAAAGCTGCAGTAAGACCTACAATATTAAGCGCTGTAAACGTGCGATCTTTCCAAAGAGTTCTGATTGCAATTTTAAAATTATTAGGGATCATAACTGTACGTTTTTTATACTGAAACAAGTTCAGTACTAGTTGTTTTATTCTGATTTTAAACTATCTATAGGATTTACAAATCCTGCTTTAATCGTGTGATAACTTATAGTAAGTAATGTTATTAAAATTGCTAGTGAACCACTTAAAGCAAATACTTTCCAGGAAATAGAAATTCGATATGCATAGTCCTGAAGCCAATTGTCCATAATAAAATAAGACAATGGTATCGCTATAATTATTGATATTACTACTAAAATTAAGAAGTGGGTTGTAAGTAGTTTAAAAAGGTTTTTTATAGAAGCTCCTAAAACTTTTCGTATGCTTAATTCTTTCTTACGCTGTTCTACTAAAAAAGCGGATAATGCAAACAAACCTAAACACGCTACAAAAATAGATAATAGGGCAAAGCTTACGATCAATTGTCTCATATGCTTTATGTTAGAATACATTGTAGCATATGATTCATCCATAAATGTGTATCTAAAATCAAGATTAGGTACAAAAGTTTTCCATTTTTTTTCTATCATAGAAAGTACTTCAGATATATTTTCAGTATTTACTTTTATAGAAGTTATTGTTGTTTCATCACCATAAAACATAGCTAAGGATCCAACTTGTTGATGCAAGGATTCAAAATTAAAATCTTCTACAACACCAATAATAGTATATGTCCTATTACCTCGAAGCATTTTCTTACCGATAGGTTCCTCCATTCCAAATTTTTCGGCTAGTGTTTGATTGATTATTACGGATTCGTTTTCTATTGCTCGGTTTTTGTCAAAGTTTCTTCCTGAGGTAAGTTCCATTCCAAAAGTATCTAAATAATCTTCGTCTACGATCCAGGCCTGAGATGGTACACCCTCCGCATTCATAACTTCTTTATTATAAAAAGTATTACCATTACGTTTTGTTCCTTTTATAGGTAGATAATCACTATTACTAACATTTTCAACTCCTTGGATTTGTTTCATTTCGTTTGCAAATGTAGTAAGGCGATCTCCCAACATATTTACCCCATGAATCTGAAGGACTTGCTCTTTTTTAAATCCTATTTCTTTATTCAAAATAAAATCCATTTGATTATTAATAATTAGAGTACTCACTATTAATACAATGGAAATAGTAAACTGAAATACTACCAAACTACTTCTTAAACTAGAAGATTTAGAACCTTTGCTAATTTTTCCTTTCAAAACATTGATTGGAGTAAATTTTGAGAGGTAAAAAGCTGGATAAATACCTGCAAAAATCCCAACGAATAATGCAGCTAAGATTATTGTAGGGATAAAGAACCAAGTACTCCAAGGTAATGTCAGTGTTTTGCCAGAAATTGTATTAAAAAGAGATAACCCAAGTATCGCTAGTAAAACGCCTATACCAAACGCAAATATTGTAATAACTATAGATTCTATTAAAAACTGTATGATTAGTTTTTTTCTATCAGAACCTATTACTTTTCTAAGACCTACTTCTTTTGCTCTATTTGCCGATTTTGCGGTTGATAGATTAATGAAATTAATACAGGCTATTATTAAAATAAAAAGTGCAATAGCTCCAAGGATCCATACAAAGCGAATATCTCCGTGTGTTTTTCCATCATGAACACCTTTAGAGCGAAGATGAATGTCAGCAATTGGTTGTAAATCAAGATGAGAAGTACGTAAAATACGTTCAATCTTATCGTATCCATCATTCTTATATGCTGCTAAGATGTAATTGTTTAGAATTACCTTTGTCATTCTATCTTCAAAGATAGCGACGTCTGTATCTGGTTTTAGTTGTATAAAGTTGAAATAATTATTTTGAGTCCATCGTGTTTGTTCTCCTTCTCCAAATTCTACTCCTTTTAACGTTAATAAGAATTTGTAATCAAAGTTAGATGCTTTTGGAAAATCTTTATATACTCCCGTTATTTTATAAGGTTCGGACGTATCTCCATTTAGGTACATGACTTGACCAATAGCGCTTTTGTTTTTAAAAAACTTCTTTGCTTTGCTTTCAGAAATTATTATTGTTAACGGTGTAGTAAGCGCAGAAGCGGCTTCTCCTTCAATCATTTCTAAATTGAAAATATCAATAATGGCTTGATCAGCATAAGCAAAATGTTCTTCATGATATTGAGCTGGGGCCTCGTTAAGACTTATTTCATTGCTTCCTGCTCCATACATTAATTCATTATCTAATAGTCTTCCTGCGTTTTCTACTTCTTCAAATTCACGATGAATAGTGCTTGCCATCAGAGCAGAGTGATGAGCTCCCCAACCTTCTACACCATCAACTGTAGCAAAATGTGTTAACCTATATACATTATCTCTATTAGGTATTTGTGTATCATAACTAGTTTCATCTACAATAAATAATGTTATTAATAAACAAGCAGCCACCCCAATACTTAACCCAACAATGTTAATAGTGCTAAAGACTTTATTTCTTAAAAGATTTCTCCAAGCTATTTTAATATAATTCCTAATCATAACGGTTCGTTTTTTGATCCACCTGAGGCGGAAGGGTTGATTGATACCGAAACAAGTTCAGCACTAGTTGATTTATTCTGTTCTCAATGAATTTACAGGATTCGCAGTAGCAGCTTTGATAGCTTGTATGCTAACGGTCAAAAAAGTAATACTCATTGTAATAACACCGGCTATTAGAAAAATCCACCAGCTTATTGAGATTCGATATGTAAAGTCTTGTAACCAATTTTCCATTGCATAATACGCTATTGGTGTCGCAATGAATAAGGCAATAACTATTAATATAAAGAAGTCTTTAGTAAGCATTTTCATTACAGTACTCACACTCGCTCCAAGCACTTTGCGGATTCCAATTTCTTTCTTTTTTTGTTCTGCCATAAATGAAATGAGTCCAAATAATCCAAGACAACTAATAAGGATTGCTAGTGTGGTAAAAGCAACAGAAATATTAGCTAATCGTTTTTCTTCGGCGATTAATTTTTCAGTTTCTTTATCTACAAAATTGTATACAAATGGTGTGGTTTTATTAACTTTTTTCCAAGCAAGTTGTAATTGACCAAGAATTTTTTCAAAATCGGTAGTTTCAGTTTTTATTAATAACCAATCAGGACTATTATCTACATACATAAGTAAAGGTTCAATCTCTTCTTTTAAAGATGCATAGTGAAAATCTTCAGTTACCCCAATGATTTCAACTGTGGTGACATCTTCTCCTGTAGAAAAAAGAATTTTTTGACCGATCGCATCATCTAGTTTAATATTAAAAGCATCAATAGTTGCCTTATTCACTAAAACTTGACTAGTATCTTGCTTTTTTACTGCGCGTCCTGTTATAAGTTTTGTTTTTGTTGTTTTTAGATACTCTGATTGAATACCATTTACCTTAACTAATTTTGGTTTGGATGGATCACTTCCAGGTAAATAAGCGCCTACATCACTACGCAACATTTGGGATGGGAAAATATTACAACCAGAAACTGATTTAACACCAGAAATCTCACTCATCTTTGTTTTTAATGTTTCATATTGTGTAAAAGCTTCCTGAGTACCCAAGCGTATAGCTATTAAATTATCACTCTGGTACCCTAAATCCTTATTTTGGGCAAATCGAACTTGTTCTGTAATTATGTATACTGTAGCAATTAATCCGATAGATATGACAAATTGGAATACAACTAACCCTTTTCTTAATATCGTTCCTCCAGAATTTGTAGATACGGTTCCCTTTAACACTCGCGTTGGTTTGATAGAGGATAATATTAATGCTGGATAAATACCGGCAATAAAGCCTGTAATGATGCCTATAATTAGAAGGATAGATAATATACGCCAATCAAAAATTGCTGTATAACTCACATTTCCTTGTGTTAACTGGTTAACTAATGGCAATAAAAATGTAGTTAAAGGAACACTTACGATTGTTGCCAATAAGGAAAGTAAAACAGATTCACCAAGAAATTGGGCAATTAATGATTTTTTATCTGCGCCGATAGTTTTTCGAACTCCAATTTCTTTAGCACGTTTATTAGCTCTGGCTGTACTAAGATTTATGAAATTAATACAAGCCACCAGTTGAATAAATAATGCTAGTGTGATCAATAAATATAAATACTTAATATCCGATATCGGACCAATTTGCCTTGATATACCTTTAGAATGTAAATGGATGTCACTCACTTTTTGAAGATAAAGCTCTTTTTTGAAATTTAGCTTCGCAAAATCTTTGGCTCCACGAGCGTTAAGAAAAGCTGGAAGTTTTTCCTGAACTAAAGAAGCATTATCAGGAGAGTTTAATTTTACATAGGTATAGATGAAATTTTGAGTTGCAAAATTTTGCACGTTTCTAACGAACTCACCGAGACCCGGTGTATTCATTGTAACTAAATAATTTGGATTTAGGTGTGATTTTTCTGGATTACTATCATCAAAAACACCTGTAACTGTAAGTGATAATTGTTGTTCTCCACTACCTGATATAATAGTTTTATTTAAGGCAGGAATATTTCCAAAAAGTTTTTTTGCTAACGAGGAAGATAAGACAACAGTATTAGGTTCGACTAAAGCGGTATTAGGATTACCTTCGAGAAAGGCAAAAGTAAAAACATTAAATATGGTAGCATCTGCTAGATATCCTCTAGGTTCATAGAATCCTTCGTTATTTTCACTTACTCGAATCAGGTCTTCTGTACCTTCTCCTAGATAAACTAGCCTTGTAGCCTCTATTACCTCTGGGAAATCTTCTTTCATTGCAAACCCTATTGGAGGACCACTAGATGCAGCATTAAATTGGACAGAACTAGGATCATCAATTATAGTCCTAACTCGATACAATGACTCGGCGTTATCGTGATGATCGTCATATCCAAGTTGCGCAAATACATATAATAATATACTTAAACAACAAACAGTACCTACTGTTAACCCTAACAGATTAATTATAGTTTGTAATTTGTTTTTTTGTAAACTTCTCCAAGCGATTTTTATATAGTTCCTAATCATGATTGTTCGTTTTTTGATCTGCCATTGACGGACAGGTTAGTTGATACTGAAACAAGTTCAGTACTAGTTGATTTATTCTGTTCGTAATGAATCCACAGGATTAGCCGTTACTGATTTGATGGCCTGTATGCTAATCGTAATGATGGTTATAATAATTGCTCCGGAACCAGCGATTAGAAATATGTTCCAGGAAATGTCAGTTCTATAAGAAAATTTTTGTAACCATTGGCTCATAAAATAATAAGCGATTGGTGCCGATATAAAAAGTGCAATAATTACTAACTTGATAAAATCTTTAGAAAGTAACATCCATAAATTAGCAAGAGAAGCTCCAAGAATTTTTCGTACACCTATTTCTTTTGTTCGTTGTTCTGCTACAAAGGAAGCAAGTCCGAATAAACCTAAAAGACTAATAAATATCGCTAATATGGTAAATACTTTTGCTAAACTAGCGATACGCTCTTCTGCTCTGAATTTTTTGGCATATTCCTGATCTATAAATTGATAGTCGAATGGTACATTAGGAAAATTGGTTTTAAAAACCCCTTCAACAATTTCTAAATTAT
Organism: uncultured Aquimarina sp.; assembly: GCF_947495315.1. Taxonomy (GTDB): domain Bacteria; phylum Bacteroidota; class Bacteroidia; order Flavobacteriales; family Flavobacteriaceae; genus Aquimarina. The sequence goes on from NZ_CANLYD010000001.1 coordinate 748,886, forward strand.
CGCTAATACTGTTTTCAGGATTCAACCTCAGATTATAAAAGGAAATGTTACCAAATCTATCGAAGGCGTACATAGATTGTTTTACAGGGCTATATGGTGATTGCATAATAATATCATCGATAACACCAATAATTTTAAGAGGGGGCATTGGGTTAGGATCATCCACATCAGAGTCCCGTATCAATTTCCCTATCGGATTTTTAATTCCCATATACTCAACTGCAGTTTTATTAAGAAGAACACCTAAAGAGTCCGTTGGAAAATCTCGAGAAAAACCTCTTCCTTCAATTATTTTTGCACCCAAGGTTTCGATAAATTCATAGGATACATCAGTATATGCCAAATCTTCTTGAAAACCAACTGGTTTACCTTCCCAGGTATAACCGCCTCTATTGGACCAAACATCTGTAGTAGGACTGCTTGTTGTAGCCATTTCTACAGCTCCTCCAGAAGCTATAAATTGATTTCGCATGATATCTGCTTTCCCGCTAAATTCACTACTCATGACTGGTATTTGAATCAAACCTTCTTTGTCATAACCTGTTGGTCTTTCTTTGCTATACTGAATTTGGTTCATCACCACGAGTGTACCTATAATAAGTGCAATAGATACTGTAAACTGAGTGACTACCAATACTTTCCTTGGAAGTGCTGCAAAACGACCAACTCTAAAAGTCCCTTTTAGGACGGTGACAGGATTGAAAGATGATAAATACAATGCGGGATAACTTCCAGACAAGAATGCAGTTAAAAAAATGAATATTAAGGATGTAACCCAAAATAGTGTATTTGTCCACGGAAAAACAATGACTTTACTTGCTAAATTGTTAAAGCCATCTAGACTCAATAACACAATTCCAATAGCTATTAAAAATGCCACAAATACAACTAAAAATGATTCACTTAGAAATTGAAATATAAGCTGACCTCTTTGTGAACCTATAGACTTTCTTATACCCACTTCTATAGCCCGTTTTTCTGAACGAGCTGTACTTAAATTAACAAAATTGATACAAGCCAATAATAAAATAAAGATACCGATGATACCGAATAACCAAACATTTTCAATACGACCACCACTTTGAACACCATTTTCAAAATCACCTCTCAAATACCAATCTTTCATTGGAAATAAGAAGATTTGAGGATTAAATTCTGCTTCTCCCGGAGAAGCATTCTTCTTAATATCAATGATTTTAGAAGTAATGGCTTCCATAGTTGTGTTATCATTGATCTGCACAAACATTTGAAATGAATTATTTCCCCAAGCAGTTTTTGCTCTTTCTAACCAAGGTTGTGTAGTTATATAATATTTCCAGGGTATTAGGTAATCCATTTCATTAAACGAATTATTATCAGGAATATCTTTATAAACCCCAGTAATAATTAAGTCATCCTGATTATTTACTTTTACGATTTTACCCACAGCAGCATCAGTTCCAAATAACGTTTTGGCAGAGGATTCAGATAGCATTATGGAATTTTTCTCTTTTAAACCATCTCTTACACCTTCGATAATTTTTAAATTCAACATTTCTGGAGCACCTTCCTGCATGGCATTTCCACGTCTGTAAATATTAGTTTCTCCAAAACGAATATATCTTGGTTGTTCCCAGGAGGACATGATGATATGCTTAAAATTATCTTCATAACCTTCTCTAAGGGCAAACTCTAATGGTCTTGGTATCGCAGGTCCTGTATCTATAATGTTATTCGCAGATTCATGCTGAAATACCTGAGCGATAGTTGTGTTATTTTCGAAATAATTATCATAACTAAGCTCATCATATATCCATAAACCAATGAGTATAGTGGCAGCCATACCAATTGCTAGTCCTGATATATTTATGAACGAATAGACCTTGTTTTTTAGCAAGTTTCTTAATGCGATTTTAAAATAATTCCTAATCATAACAGTTCATTTTTTGATCCGCCAGAGGCGAAAGGATTGATTTGATTGATTATTTATTCGGTTCTCAAGGAATTTATAGGATTAGCAACAGCCGATTTAATAGCTCGTAATCCTAGTGTAAATGAGGTGATGAATAAAGCTATAAAAGCAGCCAAGCCAAACATCCACCACTTAATTGATATACTATAGGCAAAACCATCTAGCCACGAATTCATCGCATACCACGCAATAGGGAATGCAATAAGCGCAGCAATACCTACTAAAATGACATAATCTTTAGATAATAAGAATACAATTTTAGTCACTCCAGCACCTAATACTTTGCGAACACCAATTTCTTTCACTCTCCTTTTCGCTGAAAAAGAAATGAGCCCGAAAAGCCCTAAACACGAAATAAAAATTGCAAGAATTGCAGTAATACTTACGGATTTAAGAATTCCTTCAATTAATAAATATTGACCGCTAACTTTATCTGTTAATCTGGATTGTATATATCTTTTTCTAGAAGGGATATTCTCAAAAGCAGTAGAAATGATGTTTTCAATACTAGTTTCATGACCTTCTTGTACACTTACTGTTAAAAATCTATGTTGTTCTAATGTATTACGATCTCTATAAATATGAACCAATGGTTCAACAGCGTTTTGTAAGTCTTGATAATGGAAGTCTTTTACAACACCTACAATAGGCTGTCCTATCCCATTTCCTCCTTTAGAATTAAGTGTTTTACCTTTAATAGTTTTCCAACCAAATGCTTTTAAAGCGGCCTCATTTATAATGACCGGGTATTCGTCAGCCTGATCAATATTTTGGTTAAAATTACGACCTTCCACAATTGGAATTTCTAATGTTTTAAAATAAGACTGATCTGCATATGACCTTCGTACCCGGACATCTGTATCGTTTGTCGGATCATAATAGCTGGTATAGTTAAAATAATACTCGGATGGAATTGCCTGGCTTGTCGAAACGCTCTTTACATAAGGATTGGACTCTAATTGATTTAAAAGTGCATTAAATTTTGATTGTGCAATATCCAATTTTTTATAATCCAAATCTATATTTCCAACTAAAACGTTATTACGTTCAAAGCCCAAATCTGCATTTTTCATAAAGCCAATTTGTTTATGGAGTATAATCGCAATGTTTATACATAGAATAGCAATTGTAAATTGAAGAATGATAAATGAGTTACGTAATAAGAAGTTACTTTTTACCTGTTGCACCTTTCCTTTAATACCTAATGTAACAGGGATTTTTACAAAGCGAAGACTAGGCAAAATAGAAACCATTAAAGTTGATAAAATCCCAATCACAATAATCCCAAAAACTACAGGGTAATCTTTAAAAATATCAAAGGAAATTCTACCAAATTCAGGACCAAACGTATCATTTAACCTTGGAAGATTTACAGTAAAAAAAAGAAATGCTGATAAAAGAATGGATACAAAAATAAGAATCCCGTTTTCTATACAATATTGGATAATAATCCCTTTTTTATCACTTCCTAATACTTTTCGTACGGCAATCGTTTTAGTGCGCCCCAACATGGTAGAAGTGTTGAGATTAAGAAAATTAACCAATATGATTAATAGAATAAAAAAGGAAGCAGCAATGGAACTGGTAATAATGATATCAACAATGGGAATGGCATCTGTTCTCATATCAGTAAATGGCACTACCTTCATTTCCGCAATCGTATTTGTATCGATACGATTTTCTGTCATCAATTGAGTGACACTATTCTTAAGTTGTGTAAGATCGCTATCCGGTCTTAACCTAAAATAGGTCGGTGAAAAACTATTTCCCCAATTGCTCTGTGCTATAAAGGAAGGGTTTGTTTTAAGTAATGTATTCGGAAGTAATACTCCTAATCGAAAAGCAGAATAGGGACTAATCGGCTCAAAAACTCCGGTAACTTTCAAGTTAAGCGTATCTGATCCAACTATGGTTTTCCCAACAGGATTTATATCCCCAAAAATTTGTTTACTTACTTTGTCTGTTAGTACAATAGAATATTTTTCTTTTAAAGCTGATGTTTTATTCCCATACTTCAAAGGGAGGTCAAATACTTCAAAAAAATCAGGATCCGCATAATCGGTTCTATTTTGAAAATCTTTCTCTTCAAATGTTAACCACATATTGTTCCAACTGTGTAAATGTGTTCCTGCAATTACGTCCGGTGAGCTATTCAACACATGATCCATTAATGGATAGGGTACTTGAGAATAATCATTACCATCTGTTAAAACGGTTTTTACATAAAAAATATTCTCTTTATCAGGTATAGGACTATCCGCAGTATAGTAAGCATATACCGAGAATAATAACGTTAGAACACTTGAAATTCCTACACTCAAACCAATGAGATTTAAAAGGGAAAGGGTTTTGTTTTTTAGTAGATTTCTTATTGATATTTTAAAATAATTCCTAATCATTTTTATTGATTTACTGTTCGTTTTTTGATAGATTGATTGGTTTATTCTGTTCTTAAGGAATCTACAGGATTCGCAGTTACCGATTTTATAGCTTGTACACTTATCGTAATAATAGTTATGATAAGTGCCCCAAAACCTGCGATTAAAAATATGTTCCAGGAAATATCAGTTCTATAAGAAAATTTCTGTAACCATTGACTCATAAAATAATAAGCAATAGGACCCGCTATGAAGAGTGCAATAATTACTAGTTTAATAAAATCTTTAGAAAGTAACATCCATAAATTACCTAAAGAAGCTCCAAGGATTTTTCGCACGCCTATTTCTTTTGTACGTTGTTCTGCTACAAAGGATGCAAGTCCAAACAATCCTAAGAGACTTATGAATATAGCTAGCATAGTAAAGACTTTTGCTAAACTAGCAATACGCTCTTCTGCTTTAAATTTTTTGGCATATTCCTGATCCACAAATTGATAGTCAAATGGAAGGTTTGGAAAATTCTTTTTAAAAGTTTCTTCTACCAATACCAAACTACTGCTTACACTTTTTGCAGGGTGTAAGCGTAGATTATAAAAACTTGCATTTTGATTTTTATCAAATACGTACATCGCTTGTTTTACAGGACTATAAGGAGACTGAACGATCATGTCTTTGATTACTCCAACAATTTTAAGTGGATCATCAGGATCTTCGGTATCAGAATCTCTAATGTATTTACCTATTGGATCCTTCAACCCCATATATTTTACAGCGGTTTCATTAAGAATTACAGCATTAGAATCAGAGGCAAATTCTCTGGAAAAACCTCTACCCGCAATTAGTTCGATATCTAATGTTTTAGTAAATTCATAAGAAACTGATGTATATGCTAAATCTTCCTGAAAACCCTCAGGTTTTCCTTCCCAGGTATATCCACTTCTGTTTGACCAAACATTTGTAGTTGGGCTACTGGTCGTTGCCATTTCTATAGCTGCACCAGAGGCTATGAATTGATTACGCATAAGATCAGCTTTACCAGTAAATTCATCACTCATAACTGGGATTTGTATCAATCCTTCTTTATTATACCCTACGGGTCTGTCTTTACTATGTTGTATTTGATTCATTACTACGAGTGTACCTATAATAAGGGCGATAGATACTGTAAACTGTGTAACTACCAATATTTTTCTGGGAACTGCTGCAAAACGACCTGCTTTAAAAGTTCCTTTTAAAACCGAAACAGGATTGAAAGAAGATAAATACAGTGCCGGATAGCTACCTGCCAGAAACGCAGTTAGAATAATAAACACTAGAGAAACACTCCAAAACTGAAGACTTAGCCACGGAAAAACAATTTCTTTGCTAGCTAAATTATTGAAACTGTTTAGGAATAATAACACAATTGCGAGCGCTACGACAAAAGAGAAAACGACGACTAGAAAAGATTCACTTAAAAACTGAAAAACAAGTTGCCCTCTTTTAGAACCAATAGATTTTCTTATACCAACTTCTGTAGCACGTTTTTCTGAACGAGCAGTACTTAAATTAACAAAATTGATACAGGCAAGTAGTAATACGAATAAGCCAATAATACCAAATAACCAAACATTTTCAATTCGCCCACCTGTTTGAACTCCGTTTTCGAAATTAGAGCGTAAATGCCAATCCTTCATAGGTAATAAAAACAACTGAGGGTTAAATTCTGCCGTTTCTTCATTAGCTTTTTTCTTGGCATCTTTTATTTTGGACGTAACAATATCCATAGTGGTATTTTCATTGATCTGTACAAAAAGCTGAAACGAATTGTTTCCCCAAGCATCTGCAGATCTTTCAATCCATTCTTGAGTTGTTATATAATGTTTCCACGGAATAATATATTCTGTATCATCAAAAGCGTTGTTAACCGGTATATCTTCGTATACAGCAGTTACTATTAAGTCATCTGTATTATTTACTTTTATAATTTTACCTAGCGGATTTTCTTTAGCGAATAGTGTTTCTGCAGTGGATTTAGAAAGCATGATTGAATTCTTTTCTTTTAATCCATATTTTTCACCTTGAAGAATTTTTAGGTTTAATACATCTGGAGCAGGTTCCTGCATAAAATTACCGTCTCTATAAATGCTTTTTTCACCATATCTTAAATATCTGGGTTGCGTCCAGGAGGACATCATGATATACTTAAAATTATCATTATAATTTTCGCGTAATTCGAATTCCAGAGGTCTTGGAATTGCAGGTCCTGTACCTATTTTACCATTAAATGTCTGACTTTGGAAAACTTGTGCAATTGTTGCCTTGTTTTCAAAGTAATTATTATAACTCAACTCGTCTGTGATCCATAAACCTATCATCATAGTTACAGCCATACCAAGAGCAAGACCAGAAATATTAATAAAAGAATAGATTCTATTTTTAAGAAGGTTTCTAAATGCTATTTTGATGTAATTCCTAAACATAATTATTGATTTACTGATTCGATTTTGATTGATTACTGATTGATGAATAACCTTTGCGATTACGTTAATATATTTTCTGTCACTTTTTGTCCGTCTAGCATTCTGATAATGCGATGACTGTATTTAGCATCGTGTTCACTATGCGTTACCATGATGATGGTGGTTCCTGCTTCGTTAAGTTCAATTAATAAATCCATCACTTCATTACCATTGGTGCTATCTAGATTTCCTGTAGGTTCATCTGCTAGAATAAGCTTAGGATTATTAACTACGGCTCTGGCAACAGCAACTCGTTGTTGTTGTCCACCAGATAACTGTTGAGGGAAGTGATTACGACGGTGCATGATTTGCATTTTTTCTAGTACTTCTTCCACACGTTTTTTGCGTTCTGCAGGTTTAACACCTGTATAGATCAAGGGTAATTCTACGTTTTCGAAAACAGTAAGCTCATCAATAAGATTAAAACTCTGAAAAACAAAACCTACATTATGTTTACGTAAGTCTGATCGTTTACGTTCTTTATAACCAGCAACTTCTTCGCCATTAAATTTGAAACTTCCACCATCGGGATCATCTAGTAATCCTAAGATGTTCAGTAAGGTTGATTTTCCACAACCAGAAGGTCCCATGATTGCTACAAATTCACCTTCTTTTACACTAAAAGACAGTTTGTTTAGCGCTATGGTTTGTACTTCTTCGGTCCTATAAAATTTTTCTAAGTCTGTTATTTGTATCATTACGTTCGATTATTTAATCCGCCTGAGGCGGACAGGTTCATTTCTTTTACTTTAATATTAATTCTTCTGTATCTCCAAAACTGTCATAACTAGATGTTACTACTTGATCACCAGGAAGTAATCCTTCGATAACTTCATAATATTCTGTGTTTTGACTTCCTAAGCGGATATTTACTTTATAGGCGCTGCTTCCTCCTTCACTGATCTTAAAAATCCAATTACCACCAGTTTTCTGGAAAAATCCACCTTTAGGAACAAGTAGTGCTTGCTTTTCTGCGCTTAAGGCTACACGGATTTGTAAGTTTTGCCCTCTACGAATTCCTTCTGGGACATCACTTTCGAATTGCATATCCACCTGAAAACGTCCATTGGTAACTTGTGTAAATACTTTTTTGATGATTAGCGTATAGGTTTTATCATTAAAAGTAAAGGTTCCTTTTTGGCCATTATAAATTCTGGAAATATAGTGTTCGTCAATATCTACACGAACTTTAAACCCACTTAAAACATCAATTTGTCCTAATCGCTCTCCTTTATTTTTCGATTGTCCGATTTCTGCATCTAATGAGGTTAACTGCCCATCTACAGGAGCACGAACGACAAGGTCACCTACTTTTTTACGCATTAATTCTAATGCACTTTGTGTTCTTGCGTATGAACTTTGAGCTTGACTAACTTCTTGTTTAGTAGCAGAAGAATCCTGACTCAATACTTGTTTAGCTAGTTGCATACGCTGTTTTTGATAGTTATAGTCGTTTTCAGAAGATTGATATTCCTGACGACCAACGGCTCCTTTATCGTACAGTTTTTTATTTAGTTCATAAAGACGCTTAGCTTCAATAAGACTGTTTTCTACATCTGTGAATTGATTTCGCCTGTTAATAGTGTTTTGACGAGCCGCATTTTGAGAAATTTGCATCTGCGTTAATAAGTTGTATACTGATGTTTCTTGATTGATTAAACTTAATTCCAGATCGGTATTAGATAATCTTAAAATAGGCTCACCTTTTTTCATAATGGCTCCGTCTTCGACAAATTTTTCTTCAACTCTTCCACCTTCTAGTGCATCCAGATAAATAGTAGTGATGGGTAACACAATTCCATTTACCGGAATATTTTCCTGAAACACATCTTTCTTAATGGTATTGATGGCAATACGCTCTTTTTCTACGTTTAATTTAGAACCTCCAGAGGACTGTATAAATACAAAGAGTATCAATGCTAATATTGCTAAACCACCTATAGTCATTGCGATACGTGATTTTGAAAATTTCTTTTTTTGAATTGGAACGTCCATGTTTGGTCTTTTGATTATTGATGCTAATTAGTTGATTTAGTTTAATTTGTTTTTAGAACTTGCAAATCCAAACCCGTTACTATATAATAGATAGTTTTGATCGATAATGGCTTCAGAAAAAACGGGAAGCTCAACTTCTTTATTCGAATTTTTTAGAATTGTAGTTAAAGAGTCTTGAGCTGTGGAATTTTCTTTTTTTATTAGATTTGATTCCTTGGTGTACTGTCCATAAAAAAAAGTTACTAGAGTTACGATTAGAATTAAAATTAATTTGCTCATTTTATTATGAATTATCTCGTTATATTTTTAATCTTATTTTTATACATCAATTACATAGTCAAGATAGTGCCAAAAACATAAACAACTGTTTTTCAGTGATTAATGTTTTTTTGTGGAAATAAAAGTGTACGGTTTCGATACACTTTGTGTTCGAAAACGGTACATTTAAAGATCTTGAATATTTTATTTTCTAATTTTTAAATGCTGAATATAATATTGTAATATTGTATCAATGGTATTAAAGGAAGCTACGATATTAGTTATAGATGACGATGTAGATGTATTAACTGCGTTACGTCTTTTATTAAAACCTTTGGTAAGAGAGGTTGTTATAGAAAAGAACCCTAGCAATATAGGTGCTCAAATAGAGCAGAAAAAATTCGATATCATTATTCTAGATATGAATTTTAATGGACTGGTTAATACTGGTAACGAAGGGATTTTTTGGTTAAATAAGATTAAGGAAAAGAAACCTGGAACCGATGTTATTTTGATTACTGCCTATGCAGATATTGATTTGGCAATTCGTGCATTAAAAGAAGGAGCCTCTGATTTCTTAGTCAAGCCCTGGAAGAATGAAAAAATTATAAACACGATTACTACCTTATTACAGTCTAAAAAATCTAAAGATTCAAAAAATAATGTTGCCCAACCAGGAGCTAATACAATTATAGGAGAAAGTGACACGATTAAGGATGTGTTCTTAAAACTTAAAAAAGTTGCACCTACTGATGCTAATGTCCTAATTCTTGGAGAGAATGGTACGGGAAAAGATTTAATAGCAAGAGCACTACACGACAATTCTAACAGAAAGGATAAGCCTTTTGTAAAAGTAGATGTTGGAGCATTGACTTCATCACTTTTTGAGAGTGAATTGTTTGGTTATAAAAAGGGAGCTTTTACAGATGCTAAAGAAGATAGAGTAGGGCGATTCGAAGCTGCTAACGGAGGAACTTTGTTTTTGGATGAAATAGGTAATATTACTTTAGGACAGCAAGTACGTCTATTAACAGTTTTACAAAACAGGTTGGTTACTCCATTAGGATCTAATGAAGCAATTTCTATTGATATTAGATTAATTTGTGCAACCAATATTGAACCACAAGTTTTAGCAGATGAACAAAAGTTTAGAAAGGACTTAATTTATCGAATTAATACAGTAGATATTATGATGCCTCCATTACGAAATCGAGGAACAGATATTACGCTGCTGGCGAAACATTTTATTAATGTTTATGCAGATAAATATAATAAAAGTGCGTTCACATTGGATTCCGGATTTATTTCTAAATTAAAAAAACACGATTTTCCGGGTAATGTAAGAGAGCTACAGTATGTTTTAGAACGTGCTGTAATTATGACCGATGGAAGTGTATTAAAACCTGAAGATTTAGTTTTTTCTTCTATAGAAAGACAAACCAATAAGACTTCTGCTGTAACAATGAATTTAGATAGTATAGAAAAAAATGCAATTCTTACCGTTTTAGAAAAGAATAAAGGAAATGTTTCGAAATCTGCAAAAGAACTAGGAATTACTAGAGCAGCATTATACCGAAGGTTAGATAAGTATGAACTATAACGGTTACATTTTTAGACTATTCTTAAGGATTCTAATTTTGGTTTCCTTGATACTAGGTTTAGTATATGCTATTGATAGTGACTATAGCAGTATTGCTACCAGTGTCACGTTTGTAATCTTGTACGTTGGATATACCACTTATAATTTTGTCAGACGTCGTTTTGTTGTTATGGATGACTTTTTTGAAGCAGTTAAGTATCGAGATTTTTCCAGATGGTTTCCTGAAGATAGGGGGCCTAAGGATATAAGATTTTTGTATAAAGGCTTTAATGAAGTGAATCGTACTATCAAAGATATAAACTCTCAGAACGAGGCACAATATGTGTATCTTCAGAAGATACTGGAGATGGTAGATATTGGTATTATTGCTTATAATCTGGAAACGGGTGATGTGTTATGGTCCAACGATTCATTTAGAGAGACATTAGATTTTCCTGCATTTAAGAATATTCGTTTTGTAGAAAAAAGAAAACCCGATCTGTACGATGCAGTTTTTGAAACCTATCACAAAGAGCCGAACTCAATTTCCATAGCCGTTCAAAATGAAAAGATAAAAGTATTAATTTCTGATACGGTCTTTCAGGTTAAGAATGATCCATTTAAACTCATAGTTTTACAAAATATCGATGATACATTAAACAAAAATGAATCTGAAGCCTGGAAAAAACTGTTAAGTGTAATGACGCATGAAATTATGAATTCTATTGCTCCAATTTCCTCTCTAGCAGATACATTACAATCACATTTGCAGCTTACTTTGGATAATCCTAATGAGTATCCGCTAGAATTAGAAGATTTAAATGCAGGCGTAAAAACCATAAAAAACAGGAGTGAAGGTTTATTAAAGTTTGCTAAAACATATCGTAGTCTCAACAAAGTAACACATCTAAATCTGGAGAAAAAGAAGATTACTGAACTGTTTGATAATATACAATTGCTAATGCAACCTTCTTTGGATGTAAAAAACATTACTATTGACTTTAAGGTAGTACCGCCAAAATTAGAATTGAATATTGATAGCTATTTAATCGAGCAGGTTTTGATTAATCTAATCTTAAATGCGGTAGACGCTTGTAAGCATAAACCTAATCCAGAAATACGAGTAATTGCAGAACAAAAACCGAATAGAAGTATTGTAATTAAAGTGTATGATAATGGCTCTGGGATTCCTCAGGATATTATGGATAGTATTTTTATTCCGTTTTTCACCAGTAAATCGACTGGTAGTGGTATAGGGCTTAGCCTATGTAAACAAATTATGTTACTTCATAAAGGTAAAATTCTTGTAAATAGTAAAGAAAATGAAGGTACCGTGTTTACGTTAGTCTTTTAGCATGTAAAATTTCAATTCACATTTTATTTCTTTTAAAATTTTCACTAGATACAATTTAGAAATATATAATCCTGCGTTTAACTTAAATAACATATTTATATTGTTGATTTATTAGTAAAACTCTGTTTTGAAAAGTTGCATAGCAATACATTCAAAATAGATAGTTGAACTAATCCCGCTTTTTCAGCGGGATCTCAGGTTTAATACCTCGAAGCTTGCTTCGGAATTTTAAAACTATTTTCCATTGAATACCTTGTATGCTTGCATCGAGGTAGTTTATTAATAGTTATAGAATCAAATAGTAGTGTATAGTTTAAAAGAAACCAACTAGTTTTAAAATAAATAATAAAAAGGAGGGTAATAATATGTTGGTTTTTGACACTAATAAGAAAATACAAAATGTAGATTAATGACAAACTTGGATAAAGATTGTAAAATTTGATTTTTAATTACTAATAAATATTTATACAAAAAACGAAATGAAGAAAATAACTTTGCTTTTAGGATTCATAGGAATAATGTTTGCTTTTATGGCTTGTCAATCTGATGATGATTCTGGTCAGGCAGATTTTTTTATAGAAGGAACTGTTGACGGAGAAAAGGTTTATACCGATTATTTAAGGCCAGGAACCACAGAAACATATTTTACGGAGAGTCATCGTTTTACTTTTCAAAGAAAAATCTCCGAAGAAAATCAGATTATATGGTATATGTCTTTAGATGATCTGGATCTGGATAGTGTAACATTTCCAATTACCTTAAGACATTTTGAGAACAACGGTGATCCATTTCTTGATTTTTCTTATATCAATGATAATGAAGGTGAAAGAAGTTCATACAGAGTTGATAATATCAATACCCAGAGATTTAGTGTAACATTAACCAATTGGTCTGATGATATTCTATCAGGTACTTTCTCAGGAGAGCTAATCTCCGATATCGATACAGATACATTTATTACAGTTACAGATGGTGCTTTTAAAATAAAATTATCGAGAGTTAATTTATAATACATGCTATTAAAGAATCCTATTATTGGTTTACAATAATAGGATTCATCAATGTATTCAATATAGTATATCACATAATACTTAAATATATCATTTAGAAAAGGCAATAATAATCATTAAGTAACATTGAGATATTTAGGTGTTTTTATAACCAATCTTATACACCCTGACCATACTTCATTCTGTATTGTTTTGGTGATACTCCGGTAATGTTTTTAAATTTTTTAATAAAATAAGGGACACTATTATAACCAACTTCATAACAAATTTTAGAGACAGTAAAGGATTGCTCTGCCAAAAGTTTGGCAGCATAATCAACTCTAAGTTCATTAAGATACTGACTGAAGGTTTTTCGGGTATGTTCTTTAAAATAACGACAGAAAGAAGATTTGTTCATGCAAGCAATATTAGCCACTTCTTCCAGAGAGATATCTCTATGATAGTTTTGAGAGATAAACTTATTTACTTTTTGAATCCTACTGGGTTGATTAATGGTTTCTTGTATGGTCGAGATTTTGTCAATAATTTCAAAAGTAGTATTCGCCCATAAGCTTTCCAGTAAAGTAAGTATCTGAATAGTCCTTTGAAATCCGGTATAATTCAAAGCTGTATAAATGCAATCAAAAGCTACAGAATTTCTAATGTCAGAAAACTTGATTCCTCCAGAAGCCTTATAAAGTAATCGTTCAATGTTTCTAAATTCTGGAAGCGCTAATAAATAATTTTTAAAAAGATCAGAATGCATTTGTATCACAATAAATTCTGACGATAAATCATCGTTGTAATATTCCTCATCATTAATAAGGAGGTGAGATACATTTGAATCAAATAAAAATAAATCTCCTGGAGAAAAAGATTTCATTGTATTTTTTACAAATACTTTTCCAGTGCTTTTTAATACCAAGACTAATTCTATTTCAGGATGATGATGATAGGGAATATCAAGATTAGGAATTTGGTATTTTCTAATTTTTAATGATCGAGATACCCCGATTTCTATTTGTTCAAACATACTATTCATATATAACTAAATTAGTAAAAATAGTCATTATTGCAAATTAAGTGTAATTAATTGCATATTAGGTATAAATAAATCGACAATCCCTGAGATATCTTTGTAAGATAACGAAACCTTACTATGACAATAAAAAATTACTATATCGTCCTGGGTATTACCAGTATTCTTTTTGGTTGTGGGAAAGAAAAAACTTCACAATTGACTGTTAAGTCGGATAATAAGATTCAAATAGAAAAAAAGAAAGCTTCACCAGAAGAAGAGGTTTTTTACCATGTGTTTCAACGTAGTTTTTATGATAGTAATCAGGACAACCACGGTGATTTAAATGGCTTTACAAGTAAACTGGATTATTTACAGGATCTAGGTATAACATCTGTATTAATGACACCATTATACCCTTCGATCTATTACCATAATTACTTTCCAGATAGTTTTGAAGGAATAGATAAGGAGTACGGAACATTGAATGATTATATATCAATGATTAAAAATTTACATCAACGTGATATGAAATTCTATATGGATATGGAGATTCATTATGTAACTAAAAATCATACTTGGTTTAAAGAATCTTATAAAAACCCTGAATCTGAATATGGAGAATATATAATTTATAATGGGGCGAATAATTCAGAACCAGAATCAATTATTTTTAATTTAACGTCATTAGAAGGGTTTGATGGTCAATCTATAGAAATTACTACGGCGGATTTATATAACAAAAATGTTCAGAACTATTTTAATGAATTATTTACATTTTGGTTAGATCCTAATCAAGACGGTAATTTTGAAGATGGGGTAGATGGTTTTAGGATTGATCATATGATGGATGATCTGGACTGGAAAGGCATAAGAACGGATTTGTTTAGTAAATTTTGGGCTCCTTTATTTATAAATTTAAAAGCAATAAACCCCGATATTAAATTTTTTGGAGAACAGGCAGATTGGAAAGATTACGGGAAAGAATATTTTGATACAGGAAAGGTTGATATGATGTTTGGTTTTGGTATTAGAGAAGGTATCATATCTTTTGATAAAGAAGAATATATCGAAAAAGTCAATGCTACCGGTTTAGCAACACCAATCGGTAAGCATCAATTGGTGTTTTTAGAGAATCATGATATTCCGAGATATGCATCCATCGTTAAAGGAGATCCAAATAAATTGAAACTAGGTGCATTTTTAATGATGTTCACTAAAGGAATTCCCAGTATTTATTATGGACAAGAAATAGGGATGATCGGTGCAGGAGGATTTGGTAAATATGGAAATTCGGATGCTAATGATATCCCAATGCGAGAAGCTTTCGAATGGTATGCTACTATTGCAGGTTCTGGTATGGCATTATGGTATAAAGATACCGGACTTTGGTGGGAGCAAACTAGTATTATAGACAATGATGGTATCTCTGTCGAAGAACAGGTTGATGATCCCAATTCATTACTTAATTTTTATAAGAAAATTATTGATATCAGAAAATCCAATAAGGTTTTACAAATTGGTAAACAAGAGTTCCTGAAAAATGATCACGGTGATGTTATCAGTTTTTATCGTACCCATAATAATCATGTGTTTTTAATCATCGTTAATGTTGGAAAAAAGATTTCTGAGGTTAGGATAACTACTTCACAAAAAAACATTTCTAAAATGGAACCGCTTTTAGAACAAGGGCTACTCGATCATAAAATTAAAGAGGGAATCATTGTTGTAAAATTAAAACCATTAAGTTACGGGATGTGGAAGTTGCAATAGCCTAAATCCTTTTTTTATAGACTTCAAATTAGTAATACATCGTTAATGTTTTAATAAAGTCATGATTAAATGTTTAACAATTATATATATTCGTTAAACAAAATTTAATTACCATGAAAGCGCTAACGAATAACTATTTATTTTACCTGTTTGTTTTTTTCTTCTCCTCAAGCCTTGTTGCACAAGATTTTCAGGGTAAAGCTTACTATTATTCTAAATCAACAATGGAGCTAGGGAGTTGGGGCGCGAGATTGAGTGAAGCTCAGAAAAAACAGGTAGCAGTACGTTTAAAGAATAGGCTGGAGAAAACATATGTACTAACTTTCGATAAAGTGTCATCGATATTTAAAGAAGATGAAAAACTGGACGTAGATGTGCTCTCTGGCGCTACAGATACTTGGGGGAAAAACTTTTCTCCTGGTGAGCAATACAAAAATGTAAAGACCAGTGAATTTGTTCAGAAACAAGAATTCTATGGGAAGAATTTTTTGGTGAAGGATACGTTACAACCGATTGAATGGAAGATGGCAGCAGACACCAAGCAAATAGGAGGTTATACTTGTTATAAAGCAACTGCAATGATACCAACAACCGATCTTACCTGGTATGATTTTTCTTGGAGTGAATTAAGAGCAGCGAATAATCCAGACAAACCTGAGGGAGTACCAATGACTGAAGTTACTGCCTGGTATGCGCTAAAGGTTCCGGTTAGTTTGGGTCCATCAGAGTTTTGGGGACTTCCTGGATTGATTCTGGAGGCCAATGTAGGTAACACTACCATGTTATGTTTCAAAATTGTAATGAATCCTGAAGATAAATCAAAGATAGAAGCTCCTGATAAAGGAAAAGAAGTTACAAAAAAGGAATACAAAGAAATTATAACCGGCAAAATGCAGGAGATGCGTAACAATCGAGGTAGACGAAGACCAGGAAGCTAACAGTTTGAATTTTAAAGATTCATACATTATTTAAAATTCATGAGAACTCTTTTTGTGTTAGCACTACTTTGTGTAGTAAATAGTACGTTTGCTCAGGTAGCGCTAAGAGGTACCGTAAAGGATAGTTTGGGTAATCCATTAGAACTGGCAAACGTAGTTGCAATTAATCAAGATACCAAAATTTTACAAGCGTATGGAACTACAGATTCCAAAGGGAATTATACTCTGAACCTTAGTAAGAATACCAAGTTTAAGCTTACGGTTAGTTACATTGGTATGAAAGATTATGAGGAAATTATTTCTGTAGGAGAGATAGACATTACAAAAAATATAGTATTAAGATTCGGAAATACCTTGGATGAAGTTCAAATAACCTATGAAATGCCGGTAACGGTAAAAGGTGATACCTTAATTTACAATGCAGATTCCTTTAATACGGGTACAGAGCGTAAACTGGAAGATGTACTTCAAAACCTTCCTGGAGTCGAGATTAACGAAGAAGGACAAGTAGAGGTAGAAGGAAAAGTAGTAAATAAGTTAATGGTTAATGGAAAAGATTTCTTTGATGGAGATACCAAAGTGGCTACTAAAAACATTCCTTCTAAAGCTGTAGATAAGATACAAGTTCTTCGAAATTATTCAGAAGTAGACCAGTTGCGGGGAGTAACTAATAACCAGGACAATGTAGCGCTTAATATTAAACTGAAAGAAGGGAAGGAGAGTTTTTGGTTTGGAAACGTAACTGCTGGCGGAGGTTTTTCTCCAGATGAAGCACTCTATTTAGCGCAGCCAAAGCTTTTTTACTACAATCCAAAATACAGTATCAATTTTATCGGAGATATTAATAATACCGGAGAAGTCGCTTTATCCAGAAGAGATATTAGAAGTTTTGGAGGAGGTTTTAGATCACCGAGCAGGAGTAGCGGGACCAGTATAGATTTAGGGAATAATGACTTAAGTTTTTTAACCAATCAGAACAATGCTACAGCGATACGAAATAAATTAGGAGCTGCAAATTTTAGTTATTCCCCTAATAAATCGTTGGATCTAAGTGGCTTTGCCATTTTTAATGTAAGTCGTCTCTCTTCAAGGCAGTCAAGCTTTAATCAGTACACGGATGCTGATTTGGGGATTCCAGATGAATCAACGGAGCAGAATAATGAAGAAAAATCTGATCAAGGATTACTCAAATTAAGTGTGTCGTACAAGCCTAACGTTAATAACCAAATTGATTATGATGTTTTGGGGCGCATTTCTAAAGATGTACAAGATCAAAACTTCTTTTCATCTGTTTTAGGCACTACTATAGAAACCGAAGAAGCAACACCTTATAGTATCAATCAAAGTTTAAAGTATTATTATACGCTTAATGAGAGTAGTATTTTCGCATTAGAAGTAGAACATTTATTAAGAGACGAGGATCCCTTTTACAATGCCAGGCTAGTAAATGATCCAACAAATAATGATGAGGTAAACCCAGATGACAGAGATCCGTTTGATAATACGGCCGAAACCTTAGGTTTGAATACAACTCTGGAAAATTATATTTTAGGACAGAATAGAAGAATTAAATCAAATCAACTAGATGCTAAGCTTGACTATTTTTATATAATTAATGCAAAGAGCAACTTAAATGTGACATTGGGAACTATTTTTAGTCAACAAAACTTCGATTCCAGATTATTTCAGTTTTTAGATAATAGTACACAATTCGATCCAACTCCGAGTTTTAATGAAGGAAGAGCAGCCAATGATACAGAATATACATTTAGTGATGTGTATCTAGGATTTCATTATAGATTTAAAACAGGGAAATTCATTTTTACACCTGGATTATCAGTACACTCTTATGTAAACAAAAACAGTCAGTTTAATCAGAAATTTAATGAAAGCTTTTTCAGGTTATTACCTGATTTTGAAACTCGTATACAGTTTAAGAAAAATGAAAGCCTTACGTTCCGTTACGATATGCGTAATCAATTTACTGATGTTACCAGATTAGCGCAAGGATTAGTATTGAATAATTTTAACAGTATTCAATTTGGAGAACCTGATTTACAGAACGCTTTATCTCATAACTTAAGTCTATTTTATTCCAGTTTTAATCTGTTCAATTATACCAATATTTTTGCACGATTGGCGTACTCAAAAAATATTGATCAAATACGAGGCTTGACTAATTTTGATAATGTAATTACAACCAGTACGTTTTTTAATTCTAGTTTTGCAGACGAAAATTTTTCTGCTTTTGGTCGTATTCAACGTACTTTTGGTAAAGTTAGAGCAACGTTAAACACTAGTTTTAATTATAGCAAGATCAACCAATTCATTCAAGATAGGAGATCCGTGAACGAAGGGTTTACCCAAAGCTACAGACCAGGACTACGAACTAATTTTAAAAAAGCACCTAATGTTAGTGTGCAATATAATTACAGTATCACCACCAATTCCCAAGGATCCAATAAAACCACATTTTATACCAATGCACCATCCATAGATTTTGATGCTTACATATGGAAATCATTAACTTTTGTTACAGACTATACATACACAAGGCAAAGTAGAAAAGGTGGCGCTAGCCAATCATTTGATACCTGGAATGCTTCGTTGTCATATAGAAAAGACAAAGATGCTAAGTGGGAATATGAATTAAGAGCTACTAATATCCTGGATATAAAGTCAAGAGTAAACAACAGTGCGAACAATCTTTTTGTTTCATCCACAGAAACCTTTGTCTTACCTAGATTCATAACTTTTAGATTACGTTATGTGTTGTAGTCTACTATATTTGGTGGGCTCTTAGAACGTGATTACTTACCGAGGTGTTTTGCATAATTTTTATTTAGTAACATTTTGTATGAAGAATCTCTGTTTGTAAATAAGTTGATTAACTGTTAGTGGTTGTGAAATTTTATAATTAAAGAGTAAAGGAATTTAAATTCTCAAAGTAGGAAGATTACATGTATAGTCGAAAATATTGTAAAAAGTATCATTTCTTGTTTTGATACTTAAATTCTGATAATCGAGATAGAAGTATGTTTAGATTTACATTTCAAATACAACGAAATATTATTTTTTAAGTAAATGTTTTAAACATGCGAATACTATTTATTTTCATTATTTTTAGTTTGACTGTTCATTCTCAAGAATTAAATCGAAGAGCCTTTTTTGAATCAAAAATATCTTGGCCTAATAATAAAATTCCGGGAGCTGAAATTAGCGAGATTCTTGAAAAATCTATTCTACATAAAGCTGGATTTAGGGAAGGAGATGTTATCATAAAAGTCGATGACAGAGCTGTTTTAAATCAAGAAGATTGGAGTGCAATAACTTACAGCTTAAGTTCTGTACGTGATACTAAGATAGAAGCAAAACGTAACGGGAAATTATTTTTAAAAAGTGTAAGATTAAAACCATTGCCACTGGAAGAAAATATAAATGTAGAAACCCTTTATGAAACTATCACTAATGATTTTGGTATAAAACAGCGAACTATTATTACGATACCAAAAGGGAAGAGAAATCAAAAAAATCCTTCCATTGTACTCATACAGGGGCTAAGCTGTTCTTCTATTGAAAAATATTCAAGTAGAAGTAATAATTGGGTTAAACTTATTCAGGATTTGGTAGAAAACTCCAATATGGTAGTTATGAGAATTGAGAAACCTGGAGTTGGCGATAGTGAAGGTGATTGTGGAAAAACAGATTTTTTAACAGAACTTAATGGATACGAATCTGCTATAAAAAAATTAAAATCAAAGCCTTATGTGGATAGTTCTAAGGTTGTTGTTTATGGTAATAGTATGGGAAGTGCTTTAGCACCATATCTAGCAACTAAGTTTAGTCTTGCAGGTGTTATTTCTGACGGAACTTTTTTCAAATCCTGGTACGAACACATGTTAGAAATTGAGAGGCGAATTTTGGAAATAGAGGATAAAACTCAAGAAGAAATCTATAATCTGATGAATACAATATATATACCACTATACTATGAAATGCTTGTGAAAAAGAGGAGCTTTGAAGATGTTTTAAAAGATAATCCTACTTATGTTAAGTACCATCGACAAGGTCTCCAGCATATGTATGGAAGACCTATGAATTATTATCATCAAGTACAAGATTTTAATTTCGCAAAACATTGGGAAAATATAAAAGTCCCTGTGCGTATAAGATGGGGTACTAATGATTGGATTATGACCGAAAATGATAACGATATGATTATATCAGTTTTAAAGGCAAAAAATCATAAAAATCATAAATTATATAAGTATAAAGATTTAGATCATTGGAGTACTATTCATCCAGATTATACGAGTAGTTTTAATTTTAAACCTGGTACTTGGGAGAAAAAGATTAGTCAACAAATCATTGATTGGACTTGGGAAATCTTAAAAAAACCTTAGCGCTTTATATTTTTTATTCTATATTTTTTGTGATTTGTAAATATTCCTTAGGTGTTACACCTTCAATGTTTTTAAAGTTTCTGTAAAAAGTTGCTTTTGAGTTGAAACCTACTTTATTTGCAATTCCCAATAAACTATATTTATTATTTTCACT
This sequence comes from uncultured Aquimarina sp., assembly GCF_947495315.1. Lineage (GTDB taxonomy): Bacteria > Bacteroidota > Bacteroidia > Flavobacteriales > Flavobacteriaceae > Aquimarina. Next base: position 770,177 of record NZ_CANLYD010000001.1, read on the forward strand.
TAAAGCTACTAGTTTTTTAAAGGCTTCAACTCTATATGTATTTATAAATTCTATAGGAGATTTATTGAATTCTTTTTTTAGGAATAATTTAAACTCTTTCTCATTTACTTGTGAGGCTTTTAGTGAAAGTTTCAGATCAAAATCAGTATTCAAAAATAACTTTTGAGTGTCGAAAACATCATTTATAAAGGCTATTATCTTTTCATTATTTTTTATGGTATCGAAACCTGTATATATTTTTTCACCTAGTAAAATAGGTTTTAAAGAAGGAGACTCGATAAAAGCAAATACCAACATACCTAGATTAACTATAATCGCTATGTTAATGTAGAAATTTGATGATAAAAAACTGGATGTAGCTTTGAGTTTCTCTTCACCAAACAAAAATGGAATAATAGCCTCTGATACTAGTACGATTCCATATAAAGACATTACAACAAAGAAAATAGTATATCTCTTATGAATGGGCGGTAATAGAATGATTTTAAGTTCTTTTAGAAGCAATAAACCTTTGATGAAATAAAAAAGGTAGGATGCGAAAATAAAAATATTAATAAAACCGACAAGGTTGATAATGTTTGATATATAAAAAGCATTGAAGCCAAACTTTACCGATAAATAAAAACTATGTACAATAATGGGAGGTATTAAATTTTTAAGAATCAAATGATTTTGATTTTTTTTTATGAGCACTAGCATATATAGGTAAATTAGTGATGGTAAAAACATATGTTTATAGCCACCCAATAATATATTGGCACTTAAGTTCATGTTGAACTTTGGCCAATAAATAGTATATATAAAAGACATTGCTAACAAACAACATAATGAACCAAGAATGATATTTCTTAATCTTCTGTTTAAAATATTAAAAATGCCTAGGATTATTAGTTGAGAATAAAGACATATTAAAATACCATTCATTAGCATATCTGGGAAATTCGTATTCATGTATTGTATCAATATTTAAAAATTTTAAGATGTATTTTATATCATAAATAAATGACAACGTAAGTTAGTATTTGTTACTCAAATCAATAAATTTCTTAGATAAATTAACCCTCAATTAGTCTCAAAAATACTAATGAGACTTCTAATTAACTCGTTTAAAATGGTAAGAGATTACATTTGAATACTTATACGATTATTCATGAAAGATACTATTAATGTGAAGGCTCAAACAATCAAAAAAATGTTTAGTAGAACAACTTCTATAGAAAGATATATAGATGCTAAACCTGAAATAATATGGGATCTGCTCGTTTGCGGAAAAGAGTATCCACAATGGAATAGCACGATTACTGTGTTTGAAGGTATTATTAAGCAAGGACAAACAATCAAACTAAAAAGCTATTTAGCGGAAAAACGTACATTTAAATTAAAAATTAAAGAGTTTATACCTAATAAAAAATTGGTTTGGGCTGATTTCATGGGTAGGAGAACATTTTTAATACAACCCTATCATGAAGGTGTTATGTTTCGTATGAGTGAAACTATCGGAGGTCCTCTTTTTCCAATATTTTCCAAAATGATTCCACCATTTGACGAAGCGTTTGAAAAATTCACTAATGATTTAGAAAAAGAAGTAATTAAACAAAAGAACTAAGATAATATGAATTATGAAGAAACCATAGGAACGGCTGAAAACCCCATAGTATTGAAAACTCCTTCATTATCATCCGAGTATACCATGCATGTTGCTGAGAAAGACGGGAAAGTAATTTTAGTGTGTACAGTAAAATCTACGATATTACATTATGATATCAGAATCATAAAAGATTTGCACGATATGCTCAAAAAACATGGAGATTGGATGCTTTTAGGCAGTAAAGATGAGAAAGTGGAGGCAAAAGAAGGCACAGTAGAGTTTTGGGGACGCTCTCCAGAAAATCCAATAGGAGGTTGGTACGGCTTAAAAAAAGGATTACGCGGTCGAGTGGGTATGTATATTCCTCCTTTAATGGAAGCTTTGGGTTTAGCCGAAGTTGAACATAACAAACGTAACAATAGTATGAAAGGAATTTAAATTATTGGATATATAGAGAACAAGTATATTGGATACTACTTGAAAAAATAAAATGAAAGGAAAGAAATGGTTATAACCATTTCTTTCCTTTCATTTTATCAAACAAAAAACCTATGTCATCCTCAGATCCCATAGTTACTCGTGCCCAATTTGATTTTGTTGGCCAACCACCGGCAAGCAAAATTTCATTCTTAGACATAAGCTCTTTGTAGGCTTTAAAGTTTTTAACATCAAAGTATACAAAGTTAGCTTCACTAGGAATATAATTGAGTCCAAGTTTATCAAGCTCATTGTAAAATGCATTTCGTGTTTTGATATTGTTATTTTTTGATGCTTCCAAAAAGACATCATCTTTTAAGGATGTAATTGCAGATGCAACGCTAAGTGAATTAGGCATATTACCAGGAAAACCTAAAGTGAATTTTTTCTCCATTTCGGCTATAAGTGATTCTGGTCCTAACATAAAACCAATTCGTAAACCCGCTAAACCATATATCTTAGAGAAAGTGCGAGTAACGAGAACATTTTTTCCCTCAGCAATGAGAGGTGCCATGGATTTGTTTTTCCAAGAATCCATAAAATGAATATATGCCTCATCGACAAGTACAGTGGTCTTATCCGATACAAGTCTGCAAAATGATTTTAATCTCTCAGTTTCTATAACAGTCCCTGTTGGGTTATTAGGATTACAGAGCGTTAAAAGACTAGTTTCAGAACTAATTCTGGATTCCATTTCTGTCAAATTCATTCTGAAATCTGAATCTACTTCCACAGGTGTAACTTTTGCTCCTATCTTTCTGGCAAAAAGTCCAATTACGTCAAATGTTGGGCTGGGAACAATTATTTGTTCTCCTTTACTTCCGAAATGAGTTGCAGCCCATATTAAAGGTTCAAAAGATCCATGACCCAGTAGCACATTTTCGGGCTTCAAACCCTCTTGTTTTGCTATCAGTTGTTTTAGAGTTTTTGCATCATATTCATAGAAAGTTGAATACCGGTTGCTACGAAATATAACTTGCTTAATTGTATTTTCTACATTCTTGCTTGGACCGAGATGATTCTCATTGTAAAGTAATCTTCTTACAGTACTTTTTTTACTCTTATCATCTTCGCTATAATAGTCTCCATTAATTTCAGAAAAAGCATCCAAAGGAAATAGACTTAAAGCAGCAGAGGCTGCCAAAGAGTTTTTTAACCATTGTCTTCTGTTAGTTGTATCCATAATTTTAAAGTTTTTCTAAATCAACTAAAAATTAGGGATACTCTCTATCGGATTCATGAATCCAATAGAGATTTAATATAAAATACTAGGAAACTATTCGAGTACTGTTTTTTAATCGATATTCAGATGGTGTAGATTTTGTAAATAACTTGAATGCTACATTAAAAGAAGACAGGCTATTGAAACCTGAATCTAAAGCAATAGCTATAATTTTTGTATCTGGATGACTGGAACTAAGGAGTTCTTTGGCTTTTTTAATTCTATATTCATTTATAAAATTTGAAAAATTCTTGTTGGCATGTCTATTTATTATCATAGAAATATCTCTAGGAGATAAATTAAGTCTGGAAGATAAAGACACTAATTTTAAATTAGGATCTAAATAAAGATGATCTTCCATTATTAATTTTCTTATTTGGCTTAGGTGGACTTCACCATCTTCTATAGTAATAGTAGTGTTAAGATATTTTTCTTTATTGTTTTTGTTGTCAAATATTCCCTTTCTATCATAAGCTAAAAATAGTGTTATAAACATTAGAATAGAAAATGCAACTACACCAGCAGAATAGACAGGAATTACCTTAATAAATATTAAAGCATAGACTATCCACATTAGGCAAAGAGCCAAAACCAATAAAATATACCATTCTCTTACTTTTTTGTTTACTGTAATTTGTCTTTTCTCAGAGATAAATAGACTTGCGATTACATAAGAAAATGAATGCATTAAGATGAAACTATAACTCAATTTCCAAAAGTTACTGTTAATTTCATTTGGGAAATAATCACAAAAAATAATATAAGCAGCACTAGGGATAAAATGAAATATTACCAATTTCAATTGAATTTTCGATTTTATAAAGAGTGAATATCCGTAGAGATATAATAAAGGACCCACTGCTAAATTGGCTGCTAAACCAAGATTCTTAATAAAAACAGGGAGCTCTACATAATTATAAAAAACGGATTTGGTAATCCTTAAAGTTAGCATGATAAGTAATACTCCTAATATGGTGTTCTGGATTTTTTTAATTCTAAGTAAATAAATTCCAAAGAACAAACTTATTCCAAGTCCAATACCACTTATGATCGCTATTAATAATTTGACTACCATTTTTTTTAACCTATCTTTAAAGATAAACCTACTAGAATATAAAAATATACAATAATAGAAAGAAAATCCACTTCCCAATATAATATGTAAAAAAAACTGATATATAAAGAGATAGAAGAGTAGAAGGTTTACTAATGGTGAAAGTTTTGTTCATTTTAGAGAAGCTAATGTTTACTATTTGAGTAATCCGTACATTAACTTTGGCTTTTTTCTAATTCACCTTTAGAGTCAAAAGTGATAATAAATTTGGTTCCGCTACCTAATTTGCTTTCACAATGGATTTCGCCATTCATGGCTTCTACATATTTTTTTACGATGGATAACCCTAGACCTATTGATGATTCACCAGCTGTAGGTTGCGCACTGAGTTTTTGAAACCTTCCAAATAATTTCTTCTGATCTTCTTCGCTAATACCAGGTCCGTTATCTTCGACCACAACTTTTGTTTTTCCTTTATAAGATTTTACATGCAATACCACTTTACTTCCTTTTTTAGAAAACTTGAGTGCATTAGAAAGTAAGTTTTCTAAAACCTGTATCAGGTAGTTTTTATCCACTTCGACAAAATGATTCCCTTCTTCAACTTCTACCAGTAGTTTAATATTTTTTTCTGTTGCAGCGAGATGAAAATTTTGGACTACATATGGAACTAGTTCATTCAAATTAATAATCTCGTTTATTAACTTGACTTCATTTTTCTCCAAAGCATGTGTATCCAATATACGACTTATCATTTGTGTTAAGCGATCAACAGAATTATTAATCTCATTTAAATAGGTTTCCTGGTCTTCAGTTACTTCCATAGCTGGTATATCAAGTAACCATATTAATCCTTTCATTTGATGCAGAGGAGTTCTAAGATCATGGGCAACCAAATTTACCAGCATATCTTTTTCCTCATTCAGATTGACTAGTTCTTCGTTTCGGATGGCTACTTCTGCCGTTCGTTCCTTCACCTTCTCTTCTAATAATATATTTTGCTCTTGAATCAATCTTTCATTTTCTTTGGCTGATATCAGCGCTTCTAATTGTGCATCTTCTTTTTGCTTTTTGTACATATTAATCCGATCACCTAGTGCAAAGGAAAGTAGCAATACTTCCAAGGCAGAACCAATCTGCATCGCATTTAAATAGGTCATTACAAAAGTCAGGTTTAATGATTCTAGTATCGCAAAACAGATGCCAATAATAAGAGCTCCCCACGCGAATAAGTAATAGATAGCAGGACGAAATCCTTTTAATTTAAATCGAATACCTAAGATAAGAAAATACATTGCCATGATTAGAAGACCGCCTTGAGCTAACTTCAGACCTGCTATTTTATAACCTAGTATTACAAATACACACACTAAAAAGCCTATAACAAGAAACACCATAGAACCTTTATGCAAGCGAGGATCGGATTTCTTGGTATTCAGAAATTTTTGGGTAAACAAAGTAGCCGTTATCATGGTCAATCCAGAACTGACCACTACTAATTGATTAAGAAAAGGCGTATTCGGCCAAAAGTATTCAAAGAAATATCCAAATACAGAAGCCATAAACCATGTAATACTGAATACATAGGCGATGTAGTAGAGGTATATTCTCTCTCTAGTTGAAAAATACAAAAAGAGGTTATATAGGAAGATCAAGAGCATAAAACCAAAATAGATTCCCTGAAGAAAGTCTAAATCATGCTCGTATGCTACAAAGTTGGAAAGTGTTCCTACTCTAAGAAGGAAAAACAAAGGCTGATCACTCTTTACTCTAAGGTAAAAGGTTCGTGTGATATCCTCATCAAAATCAAGAGCAAATAAATAATTACCTACTTCAATTTCCCTAGTATCGAATGGCAAGTCATCACCTGTATGTCTGGTAGAAATTAGTGTATTTCTCTCATCAAATTCATAAAGAGATATAGCATCAATGTAAGCCGAACCGACATTCAGAAAAAAATTACCTGGTGTTGTCTTAGTAAGTTTGAATTTTAACCAGTAAGCGGAAGCTGTACTGGAAAAATTTATAGTTTCTTGTGAATATGCTTTAAACGGTGTTTCTAGGTTATTATTTGTGATTTCTTCGATGGATAATCCAAGAGAAGCATCCTCCAGATAATAAGTTTGTTTTCCAATATCCTGCAGTTCTGTGGAATCATCCAGAAGAATCGCTGTCTGACCAAATGAAGTAAGAGTTGACAACCATATAATGGATAAGAACCCTAAATAGTATTTGAAATAAGTTGCCATTCTTAATGCTTAATATTTTGAAAAATCATTTTTGCATGATAAGTAAATTTATGAAATATATGAGTAAGATTCCCTAAAAATATTTATTGTATTTAACATTTTAACTCGTAAATTTAAGAACTATATACAAAACTTTACTACCATATGAACCAACTTAAAATACTTGAGGAAAAGGCTAAAGAAATTGTACTTGGAGTCTCTGATAATCCTCAAGGCCGCTATAAACTGCGTTACGAATTCTATCAAAAATATGGAGATCCTTTTATTGAAGGAAATGAAGGATTAGGAAATTCTGAATTAGCATTTATTGATTGGGAAATAAAAAGAGGGACGCTTAACCCTTTGAATGTACAACCTTCAGGAAGTCCATGGTGGAGAGAAGTGAACAGCCATTTTTTATATGTAGCAACCCTTGCCCAATTGATCAAAGAATCTGGTGAGGTGTTTCAAGATTTACCGGTTCCAGTTAATTTTTGGCTTGATTATATCAATACACCCAATGAATGTTCGTGGTATCGCGCCCATAATTCTAGTATCATTTCAGGATATCAAGTAGCCGATTCATTAGCTTATAACGAAACTATTTATGAGCAATATTTTATGAATATCGTTCTCTATCGATTACTGTATGCTCAGTCCATGGTAGAAGGCGTAAGTTTCGGAATCTTAGGTAAAATATTTGCCAATCCTCGAGGGTCTGCTGTTTCTATAATAACAGATATAGAAGCCTTTTATCCTAGTCATTATCCATTGTCCAAAGAAGATATTAAGTATGTTACCCATCATGCACATAATCTAATGGGGTTGATTGAAGACGTTTTTGATAAGCTTTTCATAGTACCACATTTAGACGAGTTATATACCGAAGCCGCTACATGGAATAACTCCCCAATAGTGAAGAAGTTTATCAAGAATAATAAACCTATTTATCCCATTAGTGAGAGTAAGCTCAGTACAATACATTTCAATAAAAAGTTAACAACTAAAAAAATTCCAATTTCTTAAAACCAACAAATCAATGCAAAACAAACAAGAGAACAAAAAGAAAATAGCCATTCTAGGTAGTGGTATGTCATCCTTAACAGCTGCTTATGAACTTAGCTCCTATGAAAACTGGCAAGATCATTATGATATCACCATCTATCAAATGGGATGGAGACTAGGAGGTAAGACAGCTACCGGAAGAGGTCCAAACGAAAGGATTCAAGAGCATGGAATTCATATCGCTCAGGGATGGTATGAAAATGCTTTCCGCCTGATTCAGGACTCTTACAAAGAATGTGAAAAACATAATCTAATGCCTGATAGCCCCTTTAAATCCTGGGAAGATGCTTTTGATCGAGAGGACACAACATTACTTACTCATTTTGATCCTAAGACAAATCAATGGATTAAAAAGAATATTATTTTTCCATCTAATGATTATATACCTGGTCAAGGTGGACCATTACCTTTTTCAGCAATTGTTCACAAAGCAGTGGGACTAATTTCCGAAATTTTGTTTGGTACAGATCCGAACAAAGATAGTCTTATGAATATGGCTTCTGAACCTGCCAAAGAAATTAAATCACCTGAGCATCATCCGCTTTGGGCAAGTTTCAAATCTAAATTTGAAGGATTTATAAAGGACAAAATTTTTAAACATGAAGGTGAAAAGTTACTTAATTATATATCCGAATTGGTTCAGAACCTGACCAGTGAGGATCACGATCATGCAAAACGAAAAGATCATCACTCCTTAATAAAAGAACTACTTGATTTACTTTCTAAATGGGCGGCTAAGCTCATTAATTCCATAGCAGATCATAATGAGTACTTCTATTGGTTGGCTGTATTTGTAGAATTCGGACTCGTTAATATGAAAGGAACATTTGATGATGTATATGATCCGGAAACTCACGAACTAGATTATGAACGTATCAATGATTTGGATTATCGGGAATGGCTCAAAAAACATGGAGCTAGTGAACGATTATTGAGTTCTGCAATGGTTAGATTTCTGTATACAGGAACATTTCACAACCTAACGGGAACTGATCAGCAAGGTAGTCTGGCAGCTGGAGTTGGACTTCATTTTCTAACAAATTCTGCAGGTTACAAAGGATCTTTTGTGTGGAAGTTTAAAGCCGGAACAGCGGATACCATGATCACTCCAATTTATTTGACACTTAAAAATAGAGGTGTAAACTTTAAGCTCTTCCATAAAGTTGAACAAGTACACTATTCGGATTCTGGAGAAATAGAAAAGGTATCTATGGCCGAACAGGTTACATTAAAAAATGGTACATATAACCCTACGTATCCTTTCAAAGGCTTAGATGTATGGCCAGGAGAACCTCTTTATGACCAGATTGATGATCAACAAGCCAAAGCGCTTAAGGAAGGTAAATATGATCTGGAAGAAGCTTGGTGTGGTTGGGAAAATGTGGGGCAACTTTCTTTAGAAAAGGGTAAAGATTTTGACTACGTGATTTTGGGAATCCCTATTGATGTTTTAGGTGGAGATGAGGGTATTTGTAAGGAGATTATAGCTAATAATACAGCCTGGAATAACATGTATAATCACGTTAAAAGTATTCCTACAATGTCTATGCAATTGTGGATTAAGCCTACACTAAAAGAGTTAGGTATGAATTTGCCGGATTGGGGTTTCCCAGAAGGATCTTTACCTAATCTGGTTACTTATGCTGATCCTCAGTATTCATTTATAGATATGTCACAGGTGATGCCGTATGAAGATTGGGAAAATGATAAACCTGGCGTATTGATATACTATACAGGATCATTCTTAGATCCTGAAAATATACCTCCATATTCGGATCAAGCGTATCCTCACGATCAATTGGAACGTATAATGCGTGTCTCAGAACAATGGTTGAAAGATAAAATGGGCTGGTTTTTTCCGAATGCTACTACACTGGAGTATCCAGAAGGAATGAAGTTAGATGTAATTCATGATTTTTCGAAAACTGCCAAAACCGATTATGGTAGATTGAAAACACAGTTTTTTAGAGCTAACGTAAACCCAACGGATAGATACACCTTATCACTTCCTGGTTCCAACAAATATCGTCTTAAAGCTAGTGAGTCTGGTTTTGATAATCTTATAATAACTGGAGATTGGATCAATTTTGGTGTGAATGTAGGGTATTATGAAGGAGCTATAGTTGCAGGTCTTCAAGCAGGTCAGGTAATGAGAGATAAACTTGGATTGCCATCCGAAACAACTATTTTTAGTGGAGTAACGTTGAAGTAGTAAAATATAAAGTTTTACTTTTTTGAAGTATAGATTCAATAAGAGGGACTCGTTTCCCTCTTATTTTTTGCTAATTGTAATTTTACTTTCCAATACAGAAATTTGCAAAAATATTACCCAATAAGTCATCGGAGGTAATCTCACCAGTGATCTCACCAAAGTGATATAAGGCCTGTCTAATATCGATAGCCATTAAATCTCCGGATATTCCATTATCAATTCCATATTGTACTTTTTGGATTTCTTCTAGAGCCTTCAACAATGCATCATAATGACGAGAATTGGTAACAATAGTTTCATCATTTCGCAAGGCTCCTGTATTGACGAATTCCAGAAGTTTGTTTTGTAATTCTTCTACACCCGTGTTTTGTTTAGCAGACAATAAATGAATGTTTTCGATTTCAGACTGTAGCGTTGAAATTTGATCATCATTAAGTTTATCAACCTTATTTGCAACAACAATTAGGGGTTTCTGAGGATACTTATTCCTAATTTGATTTAGCTCAACAATCATTTCTCTCCCTTTGGGGGAGATGCCGGAGGCAGAGGGGGATTCAGTCAACTCTGAACTATCCACCAAATAAATAACTACTTGTGCTTGTTCAATTTTTTCGAAAGTCTTTTTGATCCCAATACTTTCTACCACATCTTTAGTATCTCTAATACCTGCTGTATCAATGAATCGGAAACCAATACCTCCAATGTTAATTTCATCTTCAATCGTATCTCGAGTTGTTCCTGCAATGTCCGAAACAATAGCACGCTCTTCATTTAATAAAGCATTCAACAAAGTAGATTTACCTACATTAGGTTCTCCAACAATTGCCACAGGAATTCCATTTTTAATAACATTACCGACAGCAAAAGAATCTATCAACCGCTTTAAAACCTTAATAATTCTCGATATCAAATCCTGGAACTGAGTTCTATTCGCAAATTCTACATCTTCCTCAGCAAAATCAAGTTCTAATTCAATTAGAGATGCGAAATTGAGAAGCTCATCCCGTAGTTTTTTAATTTCATTACTAAACCCACCTCGCATTTGTTGCATGGCAATCTGATGAGAAGCTTCAGAATCAGAAGCAATCAAATCAGCAACCGCTTCTGCCTGAGATAAATCTAGTTTCCCATTGATAAAAGCTCTAAGTGTAAATTCTCCAGCATTGGCTGCTCTACACCCTTTACGAAGTAATAATTGAATAATTTCTTGTTGTATATAGCTAGATCCGTGACAAGAGATTTCTACCGTTGGCTCACCTGTATATGAATTTGTTCCTTTAAAAAGTGATACTAATACCTCGTCCAAGACACGCTCACCATCCAATATATGACCTAAATGTATTGTATGACTTTTTTGTTTAGTAAGATCTTTACCTCTAATAGAACGAAATAAAGGTGCACAGATACCAATTGCATCGTTTCCGGAAACTCGTATCACAGCAATAGCACCTGCTCCTGCAGGAGTAGCCAAAGCAACTATAGTGTCTTGTGGAATCATACTTTTATTAATCAAAACACAAAAATAGACATAATATAAGTCTTGATTTTCAATTTAGACTTCAAACTTTTTTTGTAGACCGTTTTTTCTTCCTTACTTTTATCGATGGGGTAAAAGATTACAAAAGAATAAAAGAAAAATAGTATAGAGATAGTTCAGTAATAACTGAGTTGCTTTCTTATGGAATATTTGTTTAAGGCTTAACTAACCTTAACTAACCTTAACTAACCTTAACTAACCTTAACGGTTGATTTAGTAACTAAATTTAATTTCTATATACTAAAACTTTTATTTTTATGAATTTTCACAGCACAAACTCAAGTAATAGCAGGAGACTGTTATTAAAACTCAAAATTACTGCTGCTATTTGCGCAGTATTCATGCTATTTCCCTTTATCAATTATGCTCAGGTTCAGGATTTAGCAAGACATGAAACTCCTTATAATTTAACACTAAAATCTGACGGAGTCATCAATAAAAATGGGACGGAAGTAATTACTCAAGAAGTTTCAGAAACAGGAGCTACCTGGTTACGTCTATTTTTTAAAGATGTAAACTTAGGTAATAATAGTACGATAAAGATTACTTCAAAATTAGATGGAGCTACACAAACCTTAACTGCCCAAACCATAAAGGATTGGAATAATTCCAGTGCTTATTTTAATGGTGATGCGGTAACGGTTACCTTATCGGTGGCTTCAAATGACAAATCAGCAGGAATTAATATTTCAACATTAAGTGTGGGAGAATTAGATCCTACTATCAAATCTCAATGTGGATCTAATGATGATAGAGTGGATTCTAATGATGCAGCTATCGGAAGAATGGTTCCTATTGGATGTACCGGATGGATCATTACTAATGGTAAACTAGTTACTGCGGGACATTGCGTAGGTAGCAGTGCTCAGGTAATCGAATTTAATGTACCAAAATCTAATCCAGACAGAACTATTGTACATCCTGGACCAGAAGATCAATACCCAATAGGTAATTTTGTATCACCATATCCAGGAAGCCCAAGCCAAGCAAATGATTGGGGAGTATTTACTGCCTCTGCAAATTCACAGACTGGTTTAATGCCAATTCAAGCACAAGGCGCATCATACAATGTAGTACAAGATGCACCAGGTGCTAATATTACAATAACCGGTTTCGGAACTGATACAGGAATCGATAACCAAACACAACAAATCCACACAGGACCACTTAGTTCTACTACAAATACCTTTGTTAGATATAGAACAGACACTACAGGAGGAAATTCTGGTAGTCCAATTATTGATACAGCAACAGGAAATGCAGTAGGTGTTCATGCGTATGGAGGTTGTTCTGGATCTGGAGGATCTAATTCTGGAGAAAGAGCTACCATACCTGCTTTCTGGGATGCAATGGGATTAGGAACACCACCGCCACCGCCTGTTGAGGAGTGTACAGGAGATGTTTCTTCTTTTCCGTATAGTGAAAGTTTTGAAGGATCTATTGGAGCTTGGTCTCAGTCTGCAAGTGATGATATCAATTGGACTGTGAATTCTGGAGGTACACCTTCTAATGGAACTGGACCTAGCGGAGCAGTTGACGGTAATTCTTATATCTATGTAGAAGCATCCGGAAACGGAACTGGGTATCCAAACAAGCAAGCAATTTTAAATGCTCCTTGTTTAGATTTTGGAGGAGTCTCATCACCAACGCTTAATTTTCAATATCATATGGTAGGTGATGCTGTTGGTACATTAAATATTGAAGCTAGAACTAATAATACTGGTAATTGGACGAGTGTATTTACTAGATCAGGAGCTCAAGGTACTAATTGGAACGAAGCAAGTGTAGATCTTTCTGCATATGCTGGTAATTCTAGCGTACAATTACGATTAAATGTCGTTACCGGTACTAGCTGGCAAGGAGATATCACAATAGATGATTTAAGTATCACAAACGGAACAACACCACCGCCACCAGTTTGTGATTCATTAAATTTCAATGATTTCAATATCAATGGATTTTCTAATCAGGATGCTGCAGGAAACTTCTCTATAGGTAATGGAGGTTCTTCTATAGCTATGACTAATAACACCTGGAAATATATTGCTTTGAGTTATATAGTGACGGCTAATACTGTAATTGAATTCGATTTTAGTAGTTCTTCTCAGGGAGAAATCCATGGGGTTGGTTTTGAAGAAGATAATACGTTGACTTCTAATAGATATTTTAAAGTCCACGGAACCCAAAATTATGGAGTTACTAATTTTGATAATTATTCTAGTGGTACAGCTACCTATGTGATTCCTGTTGGTAATTTTTATACCGGAAATATGGATAGATTAGTATTTATTAATGATAATGATGCAGGAAGTGGAAACACTTCGGTTTTTTCTAATGTGAAAATTTATGAAGGTTCTTGTGGGCAATCTGCAACCGCAGAAAGTTTAGTGGCTAACTTGGAATCAGCTGAAGCAATATTAGGAGATGAGCCAGAAGGTATATTTTCTGATGTTAGTATAGCTCCAAACCCAGCTACTAATAATTTTTCTATTCGTCTTAGTTCTTATGTGAAAAAGGCTAATGCTAACATATTTTCCATCTTAGGTCAGAAACAAGCTCAAATAGAATTACAATCAGGTCTCAATACTATTTCTGCTCAGAATTTATCACTAGGTCGTGGTATTTATATAGTTCGAATAGAAAGTGATGGTGAGTCTACAGCTAAGAAACTAATCATCAACTAACCAATACATCAACAATAGAACTTAAATTTAGTTACGTTAAAAGCATCTCATTTTTGGAGGTGCTTTTTTTGATTTATGCCAAAAATATCTAGAAAAAGAACCAGTTATTTGTTTATTACGAATTCTTTCGTATGTTTGTTACGAAAATATTCGTAGAATGAAACCATACACAGATAAAGAGTTTGATATTTTGACTATTCTTTGGGAATTAGAAGAAGGTTCTGTTCAGGAAATTCATGAAAAACTTAATACTTCTAGCGGGTACACTACTACGTTGAAGTTAATGCAGATCATGTTTGATAAAGGACTCTTGGATAGGAGGAAAGAAGGTAAAAAACATATTTATATCCCTAAAGTAGATCAAAAGAAAGCACAAGTTTCGGGTATTAAGAAAATGATCAATGGACTTTTTGGTGGGTCGACACTTAGTTTCGCGCAAAGTTTTTTAGGTAATACAAAACCTACCAAAGAAGAATTAGAAGCTATTAAAGAAATGATCAAAAAAATGGAGGATGAATAAGATACCTCTTTATAATTTAATAGTCATTACTTATTAAAATGATTATATGCTTATGATTTTAAGCAACTAAAGAATATTCGAATCATTCCATATTAAAAAAATAGAAAACCAAAAGTAGGTATGAAACAAATTATCACTTTACTTATTGTCATAAACTTATATCCTGTATATGGACAGACCGATAGTGAAATATTAGATAAAACAATTGCAAAATTAGATGCTTTAACAACTATAAGGTACGATGTACGGATCGTGGCTTATTCAGAAGAGATAGCTGGTAATAATGGTACTCGCAGTGGCAAAGCGTATTTTGATTTTACCAACAAAGATACACTAGGCGGTTTTAGATATCAATTTGTATCAGATAGCAAGGAACAAGTGTTTAATGGAAAACAATGCTTTAATGTTGATTTTAAAGATGAAATGGTTTTATATAAAGATAATCCAAGTACATATGATATATATAATCCTATTCTTATATCAACCTCTATTTTTGAAGCAAAAGTTTTGTTACCGCAGTTAATAAGGGATAATACCATTGTTGTTACCCGTAAGAAGGATACGGTAATCAATACTATTGATTGTTATAAGTTTAATTTTTTAATACCTGATAAGTTTATTGATATAAATGCCGTACTTACAAAATTACCCAGCCCGAATAAGAAGACACACCTAAATTATCAAATAACAATATCAAAAAAAAGATATCTACCTATTGAAATAAAAACCGTTTCCCCAGATAATTTTGGATCTTTTACAGCCACTTTTGGTAATTGTAAAACGGGAATTACAAAAGAAGATTCTGTTTGGAGTTATGATCGGTTTTCTGATAAATATGCAATATTAGAAAAAGAGCAATACTATAAGAGTAAAAAAAACAAAATGACCAATATTATTGGGTCTGGAGCTCCTGATTTTACATTGCCTAACATAGACGGAGATATGGTTTCACTTTCTTCATTTAATTCTCAACTTACCTTACTCGAATTTTGGTTTCCTAATTGTGGTGCATGTGTGATTGCTGTACCTCATATTAATGAAATACAAAAAAAATACAAGGATAAAGGGTTAAAAGTCTATGGAATAGAATATACAGAATCCAGTAAGGAAAATTTAAAATCATACATAATAAAACAAAATATAGAATTCCCGATACTTTATGAAGGAAAGGATGTAGCCAAGTCATATGATGCATTTGCTGCTCCTACAATTTATTTGCTTAATAAAAAGAAAGAGATTGTATATGCTAGTATAGGATTAAAAAAGGAAGATCTCATTAAAGTAATTAATGATCGCCTTAAATAAATCATTTTACACGGATACTTATATAAAATTGAAGACTGTATATTCTAAAACTGAGAAAGATGCTTGAGATTGTGTATGGTAAATTGTTAGATTTCTTATTGGATTCAATCTGGATTGGAGGTGTGTTCTGGTTAGTTTTATGGGTTTCTTTGAAAGTAATCAATACCAGACACGCAAAAATACGATATCAGATATCATTATTGGTTTTCTTTGGTTTTTTTGTTGCATTAAGTATTATATCATTTGGGTATGACTCGATATATCAATCGTGGTTAAAACCCAAAGTCATGATCATAATGGTTGACTATAATGGAGGACATCAATCTATTAGTTTTGATATGATTGATAGAATTGAATTATTTTTTGTTACCAATAACTATTATATATGCATATGTTGGTTTTTAGTAACAATGATGTATCTGGTAAAACTATTTAACCAATCTAGAGCAATTAAAAGTATCCAAGAGACAGGGATTTCTGATTATGGTTTGGATGTCTTAAAAACTGAGTTGATTCATAAGTTAGGAATTAATAGAGAAGTTGTAATTAAGTTTATTAGAAATGGAAGTCATCCATTTACCACTGGATATTTTAAGCCTATAGTCTACTTTCCGATACAGGTATTGACTGGTTTTTCTTTAGAAGAATTAGAATTAATTCTTTTTCATGAATTAATTCATATACGAAGAAATGATTATCTAATTAATCTAATACAATTATGGATGGAGGCTATCTTCTTTTTTAATCCTTTTGTAAGACATATTTCTAAAATAGTTAAGAATGAAAGAGAAGCTTCTTGTGACTATAATGTGATTAATGAAGGGTATTCTAAACTAATGTATGCTAAAACTTTAGAGCGCTCATACCAATTGCATTATGACTTGGCACTTAGTTTCGGTAGTCAAAATGTGTTTTCTAGAATCAAAAATCTTACATGGTTTCAAACGTCCAGCCATAAACAGCATAAGTATCAAAGCGTATTTCTTGGATTATTCGTAATAGGTTTTACTTTTATGACATTAGGTTTTGGTGTTTCTACAAAAAACAACCTTTCTAAAAAAGTTTTAACCAAAGATGTAGCTGTGTATCCAAGAATTTATTTCAACGCAGATACTGTGATTTATCAAGTTGATGACCATAGACATTTACATTTATATTGTGAGACAGAATATTCGTATTACGAAGATGGAGTTTTAAAAAGTGAAGAAGAGTTGCAGGCTAATTTTGAAATTAAAAAAGTGGATAATGGCGAGTACATTGATATCACTCATATAGATAAAACCACCGGTAAAATAATCAGTAAATCCAGTAAGATAAAAGATAATTCTGATTGGGTTAATTTGCAAGTAGCATTAAGCGAATATTGTGGAGTTCCCTCTGATGATATAATGTGGGGTATTCAATATGCGATGTTAGGTGATATTTATTTATTTGATGAAAAATTACCAACAGATTTGCAGAAAAAATATAAACAAAAACACCCTAATGCTTTTCCAAAATCCATACTAACTTCTGAGGATATTACTTTTCTCAAACAAATGGTGTATGAATTACAAAAGGATAATTTAGTAGATCCTGATTATGAGAAGACACAAGTAGTGTTTAATCCAAAACCTGGTGGGATATTGTTACTAAACAATATTCCTCTTTCCAAAAAACATGCAGAAAAATATTATATCTACTTAAAACAAACATCCGGAAAGTTTTTTTATGAAGGAGCTACGTATCGTATAAAATAACTTTTGAAACATTAATACAATCAGTCAATTAAATTACGAATAGAATCAAATAATTAAAATGAAAATCAATCAAAAATGAAGAAACTAATCTTATTAGTTGTTGTCAGCTTATTTTACAGTTGTAATCAAACTGATAAAGAAATCCTTGAAGAAACTATAGAGAAATTAAATATTCTAGAAACTTTAGAGTATAACACACGAGTCATATTTCTTCCTAAAACGGATGATAGAAATAATATTTTTATAGCGAATTGTTACTACGATTTCACTAGTAAAGACAGCTTATTAGGAGCTAAGTACCATTTTGTTTCTAAAGATGGTGATGAACAGGTTTTTGATGGTGAAAAAATGTTTTACTCATCGGCAAAAGAAGAAAGAGTTTTGTATGAAAATGTACCTAAGGACTATCAAGTAAAAAGTTCGATTTATGGGTTACGATCAATACTGGAAATCCGAAATGTTTTACCTGAATTACTTCAGGATGTTACAATCATGATTAAGAAAGAAGATACTATTGTAAATGACTTGATATGTTACAAATTTGATTTTGAAATTCCAGACAGGTATGTGTCACAGACAGGATTGGATAGAGTTCCGGATGATATGAAGAATTATATATTTAATTACCAATTAATCATCTCTAAAGAAAACAAGCTTCCTGTTTATGTGAAGACAAAAAATTCAGAAAGTGATCAAATCATTACTGCATCACTAAGCGATTTTAAAGTTCCGGCCAAAAGAGATGATATTGTATGGAGCTATAAAAGATTTCCTGAAGGATATTTAACTATGAGTGAGGGAGAATACTATAAAAGAAAAAGGATGAATATGGAAAGTAATATTGGAAAAAAAGCACCTGACTTTACTTTACCAACCCTTGCGGGAGATACGGTATCATTATCAAGATTAGAGAACAAGCTTACATTATTAGAATTTTGGTTTCCTAATTGTGGTGGATGTGTAGAAGCAGTTCCTCATATAAACGAAATGCAACAAAAGTATAAGGAAAAGGGGTTAGATATCTATGGAATTGAATTTACTAGACCTAATGATAAAGGGTTAAAGAAGTATGTTGAAAAGCAAAACATAGAGATACCTACTTTATATTTAGGTAAGGATACGGCCTCATCTTATGGCACTTCTGCAGCTCCAACTTTTGTTTTATTAAATGAACAAAAAGAGATCTTATACATACATATGGGATTAGAAAAGAAGGCTCTGATAAAAATGATAGAAGAGAACATAAAAGGATAAAATAACAGAACACACTAAAATTTATAAAACGAATGAACACTATGAAAAAAGTATTTTTACTAATGGGTGTATTAGCTCTTTTAGGATGTAATCAGGAACAAAAGGAGAAAGTCGAAGAAGGATTCGTGATCAACGGAAAAGTTACGAGTTTTAATGAAGGTACATTATTGTACCTGGATGATCCTGATACTCAAGCAAGGATTGATAGTGTAACCATAACAAACGGAGCATTTCAATTTAAAGGAAAAATTGAAGGCCCAAAACAATTAGTTATAAGTACTAAGTTTAATAACGAAGCACCTTCGGATCATAAGTATAGGTTCTTATGAGTAGATAACGGAGAGATTTCAATCCAATGAGATTTTAAAGATTTTAGATTCTCTAAAGTAGAAGGACTGGAACTTCATAACATTGATGAGGAACTTTCAAAATTGTTAAAACCATTTACAAAACAATTAGACAGCTTGTCAAATTTATATAATGCGGATGATGACCATAATAGATTGGTGTCTTCTAAAGTAAATGAAGTAATGAAATCAGAAGACAGTGCTATAATAAGTTTTATAAAGGAAAACCCCAATAATTACGTATCACTTTCTAGAGTAGGGTATTTAACAGATAAATTTTCAAAAGAAGAGTTGAGCGCCATTTATAATGCTTTGGATCAAAATCTTAAAGAAACTGAAGATGGAGAGGCTATTAAGCAATTTATGAATATTGATAAAATAATAGAAAAAGGAGATCAAATAGCAGATTTAAAAGGAGAGACTCTTTCTGGAGAAACAAAATCATTAGCAACTATAGTTAAGCAAAACAAATATACGATTCTTGATTTTTGGGCTGCAGGTTGCGGACCTTGTAGAATGCAAAGTAAACAGTATAGAGAATTACATAAGACATACAAAGAAAAAGGGTTGGTGATTGTAAGTTTTTCTTTAGATAAAAATCGTGAGCATTGGGAAAAAGCATCAGAGGAGGATAGTATTTCCTGGGTCAATATTTCAGATCTTAGGGGGAATGACGGTATTGCTCCCATGACCTATGGAATAAGAGGTATTCCTAATAGCTTTTTAATTAATCAGGAATGGAAAATAGTATCAGAATTTAATGGTTTTAATCCTAATCAAGCTCCTTTTCAGAATGAATTAGAAGAGTTTTTTGAAGAAAAATCTGAATAAACTAATAGTTCATATATTATAAAATGTCATTGGTATTAATGCTAATGACATTTTTTTGTTTAGTTATTTAAAGGTTTATAGACTAAAGAATTATAAAGGAGATTTTATCAGATGAGGTTATCAATAACCGGACGGAAAAAGTGGTGGTAAACTGTAACATTTCACTAATTATTTCGTCATATATATAAAGACTGCTAATTCTATTAGCAACTTTAAGCAATCATCAATCATCAATAAAAATCAAAGAAATCATGAGACAAGACAGATCATTACTCGTTATTACCCATTTATCACAGTTGTTAGACCTTGTAACTGGATTTGGAGGGTTTATAGTGCCATTAATACTATGGTTAACCCAGAGAGAACAGGTATTGGCAATGGATAATCACGGAAAATCAATTATGAATTTTCAGATTAGTATGTTTATCTATGCGGTAGTTTGTGTTCCATTAATATTATTATTTGGATTAGGAATTTTAGGATTAATTGTAATAGGTATCTTATGTTTAGTATTTCCTATAATTAATGCAATCAAAGCAAGTAATGGAGAAGAGCCATCGTATCCTTTATCTATGGAGATTATAAAGTAATAATACTTGCATAAATTAAATAAAGGGGTATATGAAAACATCATATACCCCCTTTCTTAAACTCTATTTCAATATGAGTAATCTATTAGCTATCCTCTCCATAAGCAGAAACACCATGCTCATGTAAGTCTAAACCATCAATTTCTTCTTTTTCAGATACACGCAGTCCAATAGTTTTCTTCAGAATAAAAAGTACTACAAAACTTGCTAGAACAGCCCATCCAATCATAGATAATGAACCAAGTGTCTGAACACCTAATTGTTTAAATCCGCCTCCGTATAACAATCCACCAGCAAAATCATCTCCTGGTAAAGCAAAAACACCTACAAGTACAGTTCCTAAAAAACCGCAAACACCATGTACAGAAATCGCTCCTACTGGATCATCAACTTTTAATTTTTTGTCTATAAATTCTATTGATAAAACTACTACTATACCAGAGATAATACCAATCACAGCAGCTCCTGCAGCACTAACATTACCGCATCCTGCAGTAATACCTACAAGACCTGCTAAACATCCATTTAAAGTCATAGAAATGTCTGGTTTCTTGTATTTTATCCAAGTAAAGAATAAAGCCGTTATGGAACCTAAAGCTGCAGCTAAGTTTGTATTTATAATGACACTACCTACTGCAATAGAATCACTGCCACCAAATGCAAGTTGAGAACCTCCATTAAATCCGAACCATCCTAACCAAAGAATAAGCACACCTAATGCTCCTAATATCATATTATGTCCAGGAATAACGTTTATTTTACCGTTGTCATATTTTCCGATTCTTGGTCCAATTAATATTGCAGCTACTAATCCAGCAAATCCCCCTACAGCGTGAACTATGGTTGATCCAGCAAAATCAATAAATCCAAGATTGTTTAACCAAGCTTTGTCATCAAATGGCCATAACCAGCTTCCAGAAATAGGATAAATAATTGTCGTTAATACGGCTGAGAAAATAAGATAAGTCGAGAATTTTGTTCTTCCCGCTACAGCTCCTGATACTATAGTCGCTGCTGTAGCACAAAATACAGTTTGAAAAAATAAGTTATGCCAGTCGTCTTGTTTAAAAAATGCGAGATCAAAAGGATCTCTCATAAAGCCCCCTAAAATTGTATCTCCTCCATACATAATTGAGTATCCCACTACCCAGAACATTAAAGAACCGACAGCAAGATCCATAAAGTTCTTCATAACAATATTACCAGCATTTTTAGAGCGGGTAAATCCTGTTTCAACCAAAGTGAAGCCTGCCTGCATAAAAAATACTAAAATAGCAGCAATAAGAATCCACAAAATACTTAGATCTGCATTAACGCCATCTACAGCAGCCTTAACTGCCTCTTGTACTTCTTGTTGTTGTATATTGTTCATAAATTTTTAGTTTTTAAGTTGATCATTTTTTTAATAAATTAAGATAAGGTTATTCCACCTTTCTCAGAAGTACGTATTCTGTAAGCTTCTTTAATGTCAGATACAAAGATCTTTCCATCACCGACCTCACCTGTTTTTGCTGCTTCTAGGATTGCTGAGATTGCAATTTCTTCGAAATCATCATTTACTATTATTGATAAATAACGTCTCTGGATATCAGTAGTGCTGTAAGATATACCTCTATAAACACTTCCTTTCTGTTCGTTACCAACTCCAGTAACATCCCAATAAGAAAAGAATGTGATGCCTTTGTCATGCAAAGCTTCTTTTACAACACGATATTTTGATCTCCTGATGATTGCTTCTATTTTCTTCATAAAGATTAAAAGTTAAAATTAATGTTAAATCTGTCTCAAAAATATGTGAATTACTTTTTAGCCGCCAAATTTTAGTGGGTAAACTAGGTATTTTTATCATTTTTAAATATTTACCCCCTAAAAAATTGGGGGTATGTATTTTTTAAAGAAATAAATAAGGATTTCGCAGTAACGTATTACAATTTTTTTACGAAAACGTTTTCATTGATGTTTTTCATAGCTAAATTGCTGTAATCCCTTATGTTATTTGAGTTTTTTTAAGAAAAACACGTTATTGAATTCGTAATTAGAAGTCGTTATTTTGTGATTATTTTATTGAAACTTGTGTTTTTTTAAAGAGCTAAGAAAAGTAATCCTGAAAGCTCTGTTTTTCTTTTTCCTTCCTTAAGGTTTTGTTAATTTCAACAACTCGAAACACTTTAGATCGGAAATAATATGAAGAAACAAGGAATGTATCTGCCAGAATTCGAACACGACGCATGTGGTGCCGGATTTATTTGTAGCTTAGAAGGAAAAAAGTCTAATGATATTATTCATAAGGCACTTGAGATTCTGGAGAAATTAGAACATCGTGGAGCAGTAAGTTCAGATGGAAAAACCGGAGATGGAGCTGGAATACTTATAGATATCCCTCACGATTTCTTTGTTGAGAATTGTACATTTGATTTACCTGAAGCAGGGCAATATGCTGTAAGTAATGTATTCTTACCTAAAAAGGAAAATCAGAGAGAATACTGCATGGATACCTTCGAAAAAAGTATTGCCGATCAAGGTCTTGTACTTTTAGGATGGAGAGATGTTCCTGTAGATACAGTTCATTTAGGTGAAATAGCTGCTACGACAGAACCTTTTATTAAGCAAATATTTATAGGTAAAAATACTAAAGAACAAAGCTATTTTGATTTTAATTTAAAATTGTTCACTGCAAGAAAAGCTACAGAACACGAAATATACAGTTCTAAATTATCAGAAAACAAGTTTTTCTATCTACCTAGTTTATCTACAAAAACTTTAATATTTAAAGGTCTTTTGATGCCAGAAGACATTAAATTATACTACACGGATCTTATGGATCCGAAAGTAGTGACTAGATTGGCTTTAGTGCATCAGCGTTTTTCGACCAACACGTTTCCTACTTGGGATCTGGCTCAGCCTTTCCGATATATGTGTCATAATGGAGAGATTAATACCTTAAGAGGTAATGTGACCAGAATGAGATCTAGAGAAGAATTATTAGAGAGCAACTGGTTTGGTGAGGATATTAAAAAAGTATTACCGGTCGTTCTGAAAGGAAAATCAGATTCTGCATCAATGGATATGGTAGTAGAATTATTATTGATGACAGGTAGGTCTTTGCCAGAGGTGATGATGATGATGGTGCCAGAAGCCTGGGAGAAGAATCCGGAAATGTCTGAAGCCAAGAAAGCATTCTATGAATATAATTCTTGTGCAATGGAACCTTGGGATGGCCCTGCATCGATTCCATTTACAGATGGGAACTATATTGGAGCTGTATTAGATAGAAATGGATTAAGACCATCTAGATATACTGTGACAAAAGATGGATACGTAATTATGTCTTCTGAAACAGGAGTAGTAGA
The DNA here is from genome assembly GCF_947495315.1 of uncultured Aquimarina sp. GTDB lineage: Bacteria > Bacteroidota > Bacteroidia > Flavobacteriales > Flavobacteriaceae > Aquimarina. Next base: position 794,180 of record NZ_CANLYD010000001.1, read on the forward strand.
TATTGAACCAAGTAATCTGGAGTTTCACGGTCGTCTCGAACCAGGGAAGATGTTCCTGGTAAATATGGACGAAGGTCGAATTATTAATGACGAAGAAATTAAAGAAGAAATAGCAGCCAAACATCCTTATAGAGAATGGATAGACGATAATTTAGTGCACCTAAAGGATATTCCTTATAATGATTGTCCATTATTTTTAGGAGAAGAAACAATTGGTAAACGTAAAGAGGTGTTTGGTTATACTCAGGAAGATATAGATACGATTATTGTTCCGATGAGTCAATTAGCAAAAGAACCTATAGGATCTATGGGGTCAGATACTCCAATTGCAGTACTTTCCGAAAGATCACAGTTGATCTATAATTACTTTAAGCAGTTATTTGCTCAGGTAACGAATCCTCCCTTAGATGGAATCCGTGAGGAATTGATTACAGATATCAGCCTTACATTAGGAGCAGATCATAATATTTTCAATATTAATGAAAAACACTGTAATAAATTAAAAATCCAGAATCCTGTTATTTCAAAAGAGGATTTAGATAAAATCAAAACATATGCAGATAAAGGTTTTAAGGCAACTTCTGTTTCTATGTTATATAATATCAACAGAGGACTTAATGGATTAGAAGATGCTTTGGAAGATACTTTAAATAAAGTTTCAGAAGCGATTGATGAAGGGAGTAATATCATTATACTTTCGGATAGAAATATAAGTAAGCACAGAGCTCCGATTCCTGCATTGTTAGCTTGTTCTTTTGTTAATAGTGGATTACAGAAATTAGGAAAGCGTTCTCAGGTGAGTATTATCATTGAATCAGCAGAACCAAGAGAAGTACATCATTTTGCATTACTATTTGGATATGGTGCCAGCGCCATCAATCCATATATGGTAAATGAAATAATAAAAGAACAGATTGAAGATAAAAATATTACCGACTTAGAAGCATTAGAAGCGGTAAACAATTATAATAAAGCTGTAGGTAAAGGAGTGCTGAAGGTAATGAACAAAATAGGGATCTCTACCTTGAATTCGTACCGTAGCTCTCAACTTTTCGAATGTATTGGTATAAATACCAAAGTGGTAGATAAATACTTCCCAAATACGGCAACACGTATTCAGGGTATAGGGTTATATGAAATAGAGAAAGAAATAGCTAAGCGTCACAAAAGAGCTTATATAGAGAGAGAAGTAGATGCGACATTAGATTTAGAAATAGGAGGTCAGTATAGATGGAGACGTAATGGAGAGAAACATCAGTTTAATCCATTATCAGTAGCTAAACTTCAGAAATCTGTTAGGGATAACGATCCTGAAACCTATAAGGAATATGCAAGTTTGATCAATGAACAGTCTAAAAATCTAATGACGATTCGTGGATTACTAGAATTCTCTAATTATGATCCAATTCCATTAGATGAGGTAGAACCTTGGACAGAAATTGTAAAACGTTTTAAAACCGGAGCAATGTCTTATGGATCTATTAGTAAGGAAGCACATGAGAATCTAGCGGTTGCGATGAACCGAATTGGCGGTAAGAGTAACTCTGGAGAAGGAGGAGAAAATCCATTGCGTTTTTATAAAGATGTAAATGGAGATTGGAAAAATAGTGCTATTAAGCAAGTTGCTTCTGGTCGATTTGGAGTTTCTTCAAATTATTTAACAAATGCTGCCGAGATACAAATAAAAATGGCTCAAGGAGCTAAACCTGGAGAAGGAGGACAGTTGCCAGGACCAAAAGTAAATCCTGAAATTGCCAAAACTCGTAACTCTACTCCATATGTTGGATTAATTTCTCCACCACCACATCACGATATTTATTCTATTGAAGATTTATCACAGTTGATTTATGATTTAAAATCAGCAAACCGATCTGCTAGAATTAATGTGAAATTAGTGTCAGAAGTAGGAGTGGGAACAGTCGCTGCAGGTGTTGCCAAAGCAAAGGCAGATGTTGTATTGATTTCTGGTTTTGACGGAGGAACAGGAGCATCACCATTAACTTCATTAAAACATGCAGGTTTACCTTGGGAATTAGGAATTGCCGAAGCACAACAAACACTTGTAGGTAATAATCTTAGAAGCCGAATTGTTTTGGAATGTGATGGACAGTTAAAAACAGGTCGCGATGTAGCAGTAGCTTGTTTATTAGGAGCAGAAGAATTTGGTTTTGCCACAGCACCTTTAGTAGCATCTGGATGTGTGATGATGCGTGTTTGTCATTTAAATACATGTCCAGTGGGTATTGCAACTCAGAATCCTGAATTACGTAAGAAATTTAAAGGAAAACCGGAACACGTAGTAAATTATATGTATTTCGTTGCTCAGGAACTGAGAGAGATTATGGCACAACTTGGTTTCAGAACTATCAATGAAATGGTAGGTCAAGTACATAAGTTAGATCGTAAGCAAGCTATAGAACATTATAAAACTGCTGGAGTAGATCTTTCGCCAATCCTACATAAGGTAGAAGCTCCAGAAGGAGTAGAAGTATACAATTCAGAAACGCAAGATCACTGTCTTGGAAAATCAATAGATTTCGAAATTATAGAACAAGCACATCAGGCATTGTTCAGAAAGGAGAAGACCACACTAGATTTTGATATTACCAATACAGATAGAGCAGTAGGAGCAATTCTTAGTAATGAGATATCTAAAATATACGGAGCACAAGGATTACCGGATAGCACGCTGAAATTGAATTTTACAGGAGCCGCTGGACAAAGTTTTGGAGCATTTGCTACTAAAGGATTGACTATGGTAGTAAATGGTAATACTAATGATTATCTGGGCAAAGGACTGTCTGGAGCTAAGCTAATTATCAAAGTGCCTGATGAAGCTACTTTAGTGCCTGAAGAGAATGTAATTACTGGTAACGTTACTTTATACGGCGCTACAGATGGAGAGGTATATATTAATGGAAAAGCAGGAGAACGATTCTGTGTTCGTAACTCTGGAGCCAAAGCAGTTGTAGAAGGTATCGGAGACCACGGATGTGAATATATGACTGGTGGAGTTGCTGTGATCCTAGGAGAAGTGGGTAGAAACTTCGGAGCAGGTATGTCTGGAGGTATTGCGTACATCTATGATGATAAAAAGACATTCGAAGCGCATTGTAATAAAGAAGCATTAAATCTGGATCCGGTAGAAATACCAGAAGATGTGATCGAATTAAAAGAGTTGATAGAATCACATTACAATGCAACTTTAAGTCCATTGGCGCAAAGAATTCTGGAGAATTGGGAAAATGAATTACCAAAATTCATCAAGATCTTCCCAGAAGAGTATAAGCAGGCTTTAAAACGATTAGAAGAAGAAAAATTAGCACAAGCATAAACGATAAGAAACATGGGAAAGATAACTGGATTTTTAGAATTTGAAAGAGAGATAGAACAGTACCAGCCTGTTAAAGATCGTATAAAAGGATACAATGAGTTTACTGTACCTATGGAGGAAAGTAAACTAAAAAATCAAGGAGCAAGATGTATGGATTGCGGAATCCCATTTTGTCATAGTGGATGTCCGTTAGGAAATCTGATTCCTGATTTTAATGATGCTGTATACCGAGGTAAATGGGAAAAAGCGGCTAGTATATTACATTCTACAAATAACTTCCCTGAATTTACTGGGAGATTATGTCCTGCTCCTTGCGAAGAAGCTTGTGTCCTTGGAATTAATGAGGATCCTGTGACGATAGAAAATATAGAAAAGAATATAGTAGAACAAGCTTTTGAAAATGGATGGGTAAAAGCGAACCCGCCAAGAGAGAGAACTGGTAAAACTGTCGCTGTAATTGGATCAGGACCTGCCGGACTAGCAACAGCACAACAATTGAATCGAGCGGGACATTTAGTAACTGTTTTCGAAAGAGATGAAAAAGTAGGAGGGTTGTTACGTTATGGAATTCCAGACTTCAAGATGGAAAAGAATGTGATTGATCGTCGTGTTACCGTTTTAGAAGAAGAAGGTATTGTGTTTAAGACAAATACTGCTATAGGAAAGGATATTAAAGCGGATCAATTAAAGGCAGAGTATGATGCAGTAGTATTGTGTACAGGAGCAACAGTACGTCGTAACTTACCGGTAAAAGGATCTGATCTAAAAGGAGTGGTTCAGGCTATGGATTTCTTACCGCAAAACAATAGAAGAGTAGATGGCATAAAAGAGCTGGGCGAAGAAATTTTGGCAACTGGTAAGGATGTGATTGTAATTGGAGGAGGAGATACAGGATCTGATTGTATTGGTACATCGGTGCGTCACGGAGCTACCTCGGTAACGAATTTCGAAATTATGGGTAAAGGTACAATAGAACGCCCTGCCAATCAGCCTTGGCCATTTTGGCCTATGCGTTTACGTACGAGCTCTTCTCATCAAGAAGGAGCAGAACGTAACTGGAGTATTTCTACCAAAGAGTTTTTAGGAGATGAAAAGGGTAATCTTAGGGGGTTAATAACGTCAGAAGTTGAATGGGTAAAAGAAAATGGTCGTTTTACATTAAAAGAAATTCCTGATACAGAGAAAGAATGGAAATGTGAGCTAGCTTTATTAGCGATGGGATTCACCGGATCTGAGCCAACAATTGCAGAGCAATTAGGAATTGATATGGATACCAGAACAAATATAAAAGCTACTGAGGATGACTATGCCACCAATGTAAAAGGTGTTTTTGCTGCGGGGGATACTCGTAGAGGACAATCATTAATTGTTTGGGCAATAGCAGAAGGCAGACAAGCAGCATATCATATAGATACGTATTTAATGGGGAGCTCTAATTTACCTCTTAAAGGGGATGGAGATTTGCCAAGAGTATAGGATTTAGATCCATAAGGTTTTAAAAACCTCAAAAATTTTTTAGATGTTAAGAATAAGCTGCTAACTTTCGAATTAGCAGCTTTTTTATATACTACCGTTATTTATTTGGAATAAGAATTACTTCTTTAATATTCTGTCATTAACTATTTTTTCCATAATAGAAGTTCTATAGTTACGTCCTAATGGAATATAATGTGAACCAATTGTTATTCCTTCTGTTTCAATAGCTTCAATTTTGCGAAGACAAACAATAAAAGATTTATGGACTTGCATAAAAATATCCGAATCTAACTGTTTAGCGACTTCTTTAAGAGGGATTAAAGAGAGATGTTTCTTTCCATCAGTAGTATGAAAAGCAACATAGTTTTGCATAGATTTGATGAATAAGATATCATCAATATATATTTTTTTATAAGTACTCTCACATTTTATAAAAACATGATCCGATCCTGAAGTATCCTGATTCTGAGTTACACTAGTTTTACTTTGTGTCAAAAGATACTGCTCTTTTACTTTACAAACAGCTTTAAAAAAACGAGTAAACGTAATTGGTTTTAATAAATAGTCCATTACGTCTAAATCAAATCCATCCAAGGCATAGTTAGGAAAAGCAGTTGTGATTATAACCATTGGTCGAGATTTCATAGATTTTAAAAACTCTATTCCATTCATTCTTGGCATCTGAATATCTAGAAAAAGTAAGTCCGCTTGATGAGCATTCTTGATCTTATTTATTTCCAAAGGATTATTACAAGATCCTTGCAGTTCCAGAAAATCTACTTCGTTTATATAATTAGAAACACATTCTCTTGCTAAAGGCTCGTCATCAATTACAATACATTTTAAAACCATGATTTCTTTTTTTAAGATTGTAATGAAGTTAAAGGTGCAATAGGTAGTTCTGATAGAGTAGGAGCTCCATTCAATGTTACTTCTAGCCTTATCTTATAGATACCTTCCGTTTTTTTTATAGACAGTTCGTATTGGTCGTGATATACTAAATCTAATCTTCTCTGAACATTTTTTAAGCCTATTCCACTATTTTTCATCAAGTCATCAGAATTGTCATCATAATGAATGATAGTATTTGCAACTTCAAATAAGATTTTTTCATTTGAAAAATGAAAATTTATAGAAATCCAATTTTTTTGATGAGCACCTTGTGACACGTGTTTGAAAGCATTTTCCACAAAAGGCATTAAAATAAAAGGGGCTACAGAAACATTACCATAGATTTGATCTTCGATGTTAGTAATTACCTTTACAGTGTTGTCAAGTCTTAGTTTTCCTAAATCAATAAAATTCTGAAGATAATTTATTTCCTTATTTAAAGGGATTTTGGACTCATTGCATTCATATAATTGATAACGCATAAGATCCGAAAAATTGGCTAGTGATTCTGAAGCCATATCTGGATTTTTATGAATCAATACAAAAATCGAATTGATCGTATTGAACAAAAAATGAGGATTGAATTGAGACTTCAAAAATTTAAGTTCTGTTTCTACTTTTTCTTTTTCTAATAACTGCTGTCGTTGCTGTGATTTAATCCAGTTTTTTGCCAGTTTAATACTCATTGCGAGTGTCATACTCGCTAATGTAGATGACAAAGGACTTGATTTTACTAATTTTGTAAAGGTTTGATCACCAAACAATTCGTTGAGGGTGGAGTTAGAAACATAGGCTGCAACGAAATATCCTGAAGTAATTATCAATACCGTAATTAATATAGTTAAACCCAAAAAAAAGAGATACGTGAGGTATTTTCTTTTTTCTAGAAACTTGGGAATTAAATAATACAAATTGAAATAAACCGCCGCTGCCTGAAAAACAAAATAGAATAGAAATTTCACATTATAAGGCGAAAAGAAAATATTATAAGCAGCTTCTTTAATACTACCAATGCCAATTGCCCACCACATATAATGATACACAAACCAAAAAAGAAGGTGATGCGCTTTGTAGCGATATAAACCGATAAGTAATTTAGAATTCTTTATAGCATCCAATTCTATCTGCATAAAACGTAGTATTTAAGACCAAGTAAAATAAGAAAATAGTTTTGAAACACATACAGTAGCTTTGATTTATTGACGAATGTATTCAAATTATTGATGAACAGCTTTAGATCTAACTTTACCTATAATTATTGCAATAAGTAATAAAATTTTACTGATCATCAATTGTAAGTAGCGTTTTATCAATTCCAGTCATTACTCTCTTCATTTTTGGGATATTTTAGCTAATAACCACTGAAAATAATGAAGCTATGAGACATCTCAGAAACAACTTTCTTTTATTGATTTTTATTTTTACAAGTATTCAGAATATAATTGCTCAAACAGAATCGATAGCTAAAGAAAGCATCGAAGTATATCTAAATAAATTCATTGCAGATTATACTAAAGGAATGAGGGGCGCTAATCCTAAGCTTTTTGAGGAGTATTATGATGAAGATATTCGGTTGATGCCGGCTTTTCAAAAGACACTGTTAGGTAAAGAGAACGCATCAATTTATCACAAAGCATTTTTTGATCGATTTGATATTTTAGAATATAAAAGAGAGAATTTAGAAACACTGGATTTGGGCTCTCAACTTTCCGTTTTAGGAACTTTTACTATGAAAGTCAGGTTGAAGAACACAGAAAAAATAGAAGAACTCAACGGAAAATATATCGACATCTGGAAAAAAGAAAATAGCAAACTTTCTCTTATTTCACAGATATGGAATTATAATCATCACACAGATCTTACAGAGCAATTAAAATTTGATAATATTCCTGGTACTGTATTGGCATATCAGGGACATCTACCTGTTGACAATGATATACGTTTTGAACTGGCAGCGTTGAATCAATTTATGGAAGAGTTTATATCACATGGCGATTATAAAATATGGTCACAGTTGTACGCAAATGATGTCCTAGCTATGTTTAGTTATAAACCGATATATAGAGATAAAAAATCATTAGACAAATTTCTGAAAGCACATGTTGCCGAACTACCAATTTTCGAAAAATTAGATATAAGGAACAACCATATTGATGATTTAGGTACGTATATAGTGAATTATGCAAGTCATATCGCAAACTGGCGTAATGACCAATACTCAGGAATAAGTACAGGAAAAGGTATAAAAATATGGAGAAGAGAACCTAATGGTTCACTTAAGATAGTGAGACAAATAGCTACCTACGATTATAATTATTAACCAGATATCTTAAACAATGAAGTACTTTATAAAATTTATGACTTTTTCCTTTAAAACACCACTATTATGTTTGTTCATTATTTGTTTATCGCCTAATATATTTGGTCAGTATCAGATGAAGGGCAAAGTAATTAATGATACTCTTAATTCTAAAGTTTTGGCTTTGAATAAAGTAAGGTTAAATACAAAACGAAATATAAAAATTTACCTGCCGCCAGGTTATTCATCATCAAAAAACAAGTATCCAGTAGTCTATTATTTTCATAGTTTGTTTGAGAACCCAAATCACGTGATTTCGGATCATAAAACTCCTGAAATAATAGATAAAAATATTTCAGAAAATCGATCTAAGGAGTTCATTTTTGTAGTTGCGGATTTTACTTCACCTACTATTGGAAGTCTTTTTGAAAACTCTAGTACGAGTGGTTATTGGTTGGATTTTATTACAAAAGAATTAGTCCCGTTTATAGATCAGAAATATCGAACGATTTCTGATAAAAACAGTAGGGCAGTAATCGGTCATTTTATGGGAGGAAGAGGAGCGTTAAAAGTTGCTATGGCTTATCCACAAATCTTTGGAATTGTTTACGCTTTGCACCCAGTAGCTACGGGGTCGGGATATTTACCAAGAGTTTCTTTAGGTGTTGATTGGGATAAAGTGCTATTAGCAAAATCATATAAAGATGTTGGGGATGATATAAGGACCAAGATCTTTACTAGCGTATGTCAAGCATTTCTTCCTAATCCAGATAGACCTCCATTGTATTGCGATTTTCTATTTGAAAAAGACGAAAACGAGGTACTGAAACTTCATCCAAAAAATGTTAGAAAGGAACAAAAGGGGTTTCATTTAGATGAAAGATTAGATGAATATGCTGATAATTTAAGAAATTTAAAAGCAATCGCATTCGATTGGGCAAGATTCGATCAGACACAGGCTCATGTGATCTCTAATCGTAGATTCAGTAAAAAATTAATGGATTTAGGTGTTGATCACGAAGGAATTGAATTTGTAGGAGATCCCTGGAACAAATATTGGGGAGATGATGGACGCATCGCTACAAGAGTCTTACCATTTTTGAATAAACACTTGAAATTTTAACTAACTTCAAATTACAAGAAAATGAAAGGCAAACATTCATTATGGAGTATAATAGTTCTATTACTGTTCATACAATGCAAGAATAGTTTAGAAACTTCAAATTATTTTAAAGAGCAAGATCAAAAATCTGTACAGGCTATTTTAAAAGTATTAGACGATCATAGTATTTCCACGATAAATAAAATGGATGTTTGGGTAGATGATTTGGTTCATATGGCCCCAAATCATGCTGTAATTACTAATAAATCTTCATTAATAGAACATATCAACAGTGAAAAGCAATATGGTAATGTTGATATGAAGCATGAAATAGTTGAGATGCATTCTTTTGAAAAAATTGTAGTTATGCGTGGTAAGGTAACAGGAACATTTTATCCGGTTAATGGTGGTGTATCGAATACTTTTGAAACTAAAAATCTATTTGTTTTTCGAAGGATGAAGGATAATTCTTTAAAAATCTGGAAAGTGATTTTTAATATGACTTCTTAAACAAAATTCAGAATTCTAAAAGACTAAATAATGAAGAAATATATATCCTTAGTTTTTGTGTTAGTAGCGTTATTAGCCTGTGAAAACTCAAAAAATAATAAAGTTGATACATTTGAACAATCAGAAACAGTAGAAGATCTTTTACAAGAATACAATCAAAAAATTAGTAATGCTACAAAGACAAGATCGTTTGAAATAATTCGTGATTTATATGATCAAGAGTCTTTGTTAATGACAGATTACAATCCTTTAATAGTAAATAGTGATAATATTAAAATATATTATGATACCGTATTCGCCAGACAGAATATTAAGGAGTATGATAGGCAAACAATAGATGTTTTAGAATTTACTAACAGAATTATTGAGATAGGATTATTTACCAAGGTTTTTGAAAACTCCGAAAAATTAGAAGGTAAATATTTTAATGTCTGGAAAAAGGACACACAAGGAAAACTAAAATTACGTGCAGAATCATTTGGATATTTACGAAATATCGATGACCCTTCGATATTCTTAGTTCCAGAAGTTACTACCTCTATACCTAAAGTTATTACAATACCAAGAGAATTAGAAGCATATATTGCTTTGGGGAAAAATAATGTAATAACTAGAGTTCCTGAGAAAACTGCGGATTCATATACAGATGAAGCAATGTACTTACCGTTTGCTAATACTATTAAAATAGGAAAGTCTGTTTTGATAGATCACTATAAAGCATATTATCATAATCCGGCAAAAATAGATTCTCTTGAACTGATGACGTATGCATACGATAAAGTAGAAAACGGCTATATAAAATACGGTGGATTTTATGTAGATTGGACAGTTCAGGGATTTTCTGGGAGTACTGCAGGAAACGGGATTTCATATTGGCGTAGAGAAAAAGATAATTCACTCAGAATACATAGGCAAATAGGATTGCATATACATAAATAACGAAACTGCATTGAAATAAAATTTTATGGAACCCCGAAATTGAAGCCTGATAAAATTGTCTAGTCACTGATAATAGATGAAATATGAAAAATGCTGCTAACTAAAATAATTAACAGCATTTTCAATGATTGATGAATGTAATTAGTTGTTGGCTAGATTGAAATAAACACTTAAAAATGAATTTTTATTCTGGTTGCTTGCTCTAGTGATATATTTGGATCTTCATCTTTCAATGATTTTACAAATTCAAGAGTAACATTATGAATTTTAAGACTCATAGCTTGATCCGCTGTAATATTAGTATATCCTAAATCTTCAAAAGGTTTTATAAATTCGGGTGTTACATTATGGATTTTAAAAGAGATCATATCATCCATAGGTAGGTTGCCAAATTTTGTTTTCTTAAATTCTTTAATATACTCTGGTGATACATTATGAATTTTAAGAGACATCAGATCATCAATGTCCAGGTTGTTATATCCGATTTTTATATACTCGGCAGCAGCATCCAGAGATACATTATGAATTTTTAAAGACATAGCTTCTTCTAAAGAAATATTTTTATAACCAGCTTTTTTGAAGGTCTCTATAAATTCTGGAGTTACATTGTGAATTTTCAATCCTACAACATCATCTAGCGGAATATTTTTATATCCTGCATCGTGATACTTTTTTATAAAATCTGGCGTAACATTATGAATTTTAAGAGAAATAATGTCGTCTACGGAAGCATTTTCGTAACCAAGTGCTTTAAATTGTTTTATAAAATCACCTGGTGTTTGTTGCGCATCTTGATATGCTTTACCAGAACTATTGGTAGAACTTGACTGGCCATTACTCTTAGCAATTTTTACTTGCTCAGGAGAAATATTATGTATTTTTAGTTTAATTGCTTCCTTTAAGGAAATATTGCTCTGCCCGGATTTTTTAAAAGACTGTATGAGATCAGCTGTGACATTATGGATTTTTAAATCTTTTGCTTCTTTTAAAGAAATATTGGGATACCCAATCTTTTTAAAACTACTAATAAATGCAGGCGTGATATTATGAATTTTTAAGTTTTTAGCCTCTTTTAACGTAATATTTTTATATCCTGCATCTTTATAAGATTGGACATATTGCGGTGTCACATTATGAATCTTAAGGTTCTGTGCTTCTTTTGCAGAAATATTCGTATATCCTTCTTTCTTGAAGTTTGCAATAAAATCAGGAGAAACATTATGGATTTTCAATTTCATATAGTCATTTAGTGACATCTTTTTATATCCATTATCGTTATATGATTTAATGAACTCTGGAGAGAGGTTATGAATTTTCGCTTTCGTAATTTCCTTTAACGTAGCCTTTTGACCATTCACCTTATTGATAAATTTTATATAAGCTACATCTACATCAAATAGGTTTAATTTACTTACTTCCTCCATTGTATAGTTAGTGTACCCAAGTGCTGAAAGTTCTTTTCGATACAATTTTAGTTTTTCCAGAGAAAGTCCTTTATGGATAATATCTTCAAAATCATCCTGACTTAATGAAAGGTTTTCTTTTTTTAGATATGCTAAATATGTAGTATCAAAATCTGTAAGAAAACAGTGTACAAGTTCTTCATTATCTGCAGTGAACCCTTGTTTAGATAGCGCACTACTGAAACTAGCATTTGGTGTGAAAGTATATCTTCCATCTCCAATTCCATTTTCGAATTCACCCAGATATACCATAGTTCCGGCATCTCTTGTTATTTCTAGTTTTTGTTTATCACCAGCAGGGAAACCTGCAAAGAAAGATGGATCATAACATCGTGTTATAGACCAATAACTTCGTTTGAGAGGTTCTGCACTTCTGTACATAACACATAGTTTTCCTCCCCCAACTTCGGCATCCCAAACACCTTTAGTAAAATCATTTTTAAATTTTGACTCTTTAAAATGTTCATCCGTTGGAGTTTCTAATTCATTTGAAAAAGCTTCATCAACTTCAGCGATTGATGGATTAATACTAACCGGATTGAATGATAATACGGTTATGGCCAGTAATGGAATAATGATTAGGTATTTCCATCCTGATTTTGCAGTCGATTTTTTAGAATTCATCATAATTATTCGTTTTTTGAGAAATGATTGATTGTAACTTGTTGCCAAACCTGTTGGCATATCTGGGGTTGATACTTTTAGTAAATTCATTTGATAAACTTCCTTATCCTCACCTTTAGTAAGCATACCGCTATCTGTGAGATATTCGAGATTATTATCAATAGCTTTTCGATATAACCATGCAAAAGGATTAAACCATTGCACGGTCACTAGCAATTCTACCAACAACATATCTAAACTATGTTTACCAGTAATATGCATTTGTTCATGCTTCAAGATCTGTAAATACGTATCTGGATTATATTGATTTGGATTGATAAATATTCTGTTCCAGAAAGAGTAGGGGGCATGATTCGTATCGGTTTCTACTATTTTATACGTATCTACTTCTATACTAGGATGTTGTATCATTCTATATAATAGCACAGCTAATTGGATTAAAAAATTAACTCCAAAAGCCATAACTCCTAAAATATAGATATAGAGAATGATTGATTTCCAGTCTAAAGAAATAATAGAAGGAGTGATGGTATTCGCAATATTTTCTGAAGTTGAAGTCGTTATTTTTGCAGATTCGTTATATTGAATTTCATTTTCCGTAATTGGAAATTCGGTTACTTCAGTAGCTTGATGTTCAACTTCAGGTTTCTGAAAAATAGTAGTTCTGAAGGATATGTTTTCCGGTACTGATATAAAAGGTAATGAGAACGAGACAAGGATTAACCCTAGTAAAACCCATCTGTTTAAGTGGTAAAATGTCTCTTTAGAAAGGAATAATCTGTAGATTAGATACGATAAACCTATAAGTGCTGCACTGTAGATGATATAAGCCATTACTTATTGTTTTTAATGAGTTTAATGATTTCTTCTAATTCTTCGGTATTTATTTTTTCTTCTTTGGCAAAGAACTTTACCAAAGCCAGCGGTGAGTTGTCGAAGTAATTATTAACTACTTCACCTAAAACATCTTTTTGATAGTCTTGTTTAGAGATCAAAGGGTAATACTGAAAACTATTGCCAAATGCTTTATGACTAATAAATCCCTTTTCCTCTAAAATCTTTACAATAGTTGCAGTCGTATTATAATGAGGCTTGGGATCCGGTAGTTCTTCAATGATTTCCTTAATGAAGGCTTTTTCGAGTTTCCATAAACTCTGCATGATCTGTTCTTCTCTTTTAGCTAACTTTTGCATGATCTTGAAATTTGATATAGCAAACGTACTACTAATTAGTTAGTTTAGCAACTAATTAATTAGTAGTTTAACTAATTGATTCGGAGTTTTGTCTTGTAAATGCTTGTTTTAAAGGTGTTTTAAGAGATTGTTAAATATGTGCTAAAATGTTTTTAAAAAGGTAGATTGCCTAAATCCACGTTTCCTCCAGAGAGAATAATTCCTATTTTTTTACTCTGAAATCGTTCTTTTTCTCTAAGCAAAGCAGCCAATGGAACTGCACAAGAAGGTTCTATAATGATTTTCATACGTTCCCAAATCAAACGCATAGCGGCTATAATTTCTTCCTCATCTACTCGGATAATCTCCGAAACATATTTCTGTATGATAGGAAAAGTAAGATCTCCTAAAGGCATTTTGAGTCCGTCAGCAGCTGTGTTGGTGGTTTCGTTAATTTCTAATGTACCACTTTGTAGTGCTCTATAAGCATCATCTACTTCAAAAGGTTCTCCACCAATGACTTTACAATTTTTTCCATAAAAATGAGCCGCCAATGCTGTTCCAGAAATCAGTCCGCCACCGCCAACAGGAGAAAATATATATTCTAAATCGGGATAATCTTGCAATAATTCTAAAGCTGCAGTTCCTTGTCCTAATATTACATTGTGGTCATTATAGGGATGTAAAAAAGTTGCTCCTTTTTCAGTTTGAATTTTATTTGCTGTTGCTTCACGATCTTTATGAGTAGGAGGGCATTCTATAATTTCTCCTCCATAATCTTTAACTGCATCTTTTTTTACTTGTGGAGCATTAGAAGGCATTACAATATATGCTTTTACTCCTAAACTCTGAGCTGCAAGTGATAGCGCTTGCGCAAAATTACCAGAAGAGTGTGTAACCACTCCTTTAGCTTTTTGTTCATTAGATAATTGTAAAATAGCATGTGTTGCGCCACGCATTTTAAAAGCTCCCATTCGCTGAAAATTTTCACACTTAAAATATAAATCTGCTCCTGAGATTTTGTTAAGGAGTCGTGATGTTAGGATAGGAGTTCTATGTATATAGGATGCTATAGTTTGGGCAGTATTGGTAAGGCTTTTTGCATTCATGCTAATAAAAAGTAAGATCAATAACGAAGATACTATTTTTTTCTACCTATCAGTAGTGTATTAGTTCCATGAATATTGCTGTGTAGCTGAAACTCTATCTTTTTAGAATAATTGGTTATTAGCGATTGTATGTCAGAATCATCATTCAGTTGGATACCTGCATTAAAAAGCACATTTCCTTTAGGTTTTATTAATTCAATGAGTTGATCCCAAAAAGAGATCTGATAAAATTTGATAGGCACTTTTAGGTCAATGAAGAGATCTATGATGATTAGATCAAAAGAGTTTTTACAATTAATTACAAAACGATGCGCATCTTCAGAAATAATAGTCAAATCTTTATTTTCTGTAATGTCGAATTCATCTTTTGCTAATTGAATAATTATTGGATCAATTTCTACAGTAGTGATATGACCACTGTGTTTATATCGATTTCTTAATGTATCTATTACACTTCCTCCGCCCATTCCCAGTAATAGCACACTAGACTTACTATCAAAGTATATTTTAGACAATCCATAATCTAAAATACGTTGTAATGAACCATAAGAGTAGTTAGCAGTTTCACTATCCAACACTTTTTTTCCATTCATCCAGGTGATTTCCAGAGTTCCGTTAATTTTAGACTGAATTTTTTTGGTAAACGGCCAGACATAACTAACGATTTTTTTCATATACCAGTATTGATGATAGTTAGTGGTAATATTAAGACTAAAAAAAACGTGTAGATTATCAATATTTAATTTTAGATAACCTACACGCTATTTTTTTAATAATTATAAAGCGTTTGCACCAGCTTCTGCTACAGCATGATCATTTTCTACGCTACTACCGCTCACTCCAATTGCTCCTATAATCTCATCGTTTTCATTCTTGATTGGAACTCCTCCTGGGAAAGTTATTAGACCTCCGTTAGAATGCTCAATGTTATATAAAGGACCTCCTGGTTGTGATAGTTCTCCAATTGTACCGGTATTCATATCAAAGAAACGAGCTGTTTTTGCTTTCTTTAAAGAGATATCAAGAGAACCTAACCACGCTCCATCCATACGTGCAAAAGCTACAAGATTTGCTCCTGCATCAACGACAGAAATATTCATTTTGGTATTTAATGCAATAGATTTTGCCTTAGCGGCACTAATAATTTTCTCCGCTTGTTCTAATGTAATGTTCATGTAAATTCTGTTTTAAAAGTATAAATAATCAATGGCAATATCCTGAATATATCGTATTCGGAGATGAATTATATCATAAATAAAATATAAAGTTTAAAACAATTTTTTTAATAACGTATAAGTGTATTAACAACAGATTTAGGTTCTATTTTACATTAACAATGATATCTTGATGGACGTTAAACATCCCTCTAAGTCTCCTCGCCGCAGCGAGGAGACTTTACTAACTCTCTTCCTTCGAAGGAAGGGTTGGGGGATGGATGTTATTTTTCAATAAAAATTTTAATAACCTGAAAACGGGCATTTTATTAGATACACCTGTAATTTAAAAACCCAATTATCAAGGCTATTCAAAACTACAACCTAGATTTATAATGACATACGCTTGTTATTCCGCCATTTTATAAGCTTCTTTTAACCATTCCGTTAACTCTGTATCTACTTGATCAATCGATTTCAATTGAACTCTATGGGTACACATGGTGCCAAAAGGACCTGAGTTTTGAAGCCGTTCTGTAGTAGGTTTCTCTTTTAGTTTTAAACCTAGATCAATTCTGGTTTTAGTAGCTGGTTTAATAAGTGCAAACTGCTTTTTTCTAATAATGCTAACACTGGTTTTTTAGGTGTTTTAACGACATCATCACCAAAAGATCCTACGATAGTAAGAAGCTTTTCATAAATAGGAAATAAATTTTCCTTGCCCTTGTATTGGCTTGTTACCAAATCATCAGGCGTATCATTAGACTCTTTGGATAAGGAGACAATAGTATTGGCAAATCCGTGAGTTACACTATGTTCTTCTTTTAAGAATTTAACTGCTTCACCGTGTTTAGCAAATGATTTGTCTTTTAAAATTTGTTTCCATTCTTCTAAGGACTTACCTGTTTTCTCAGGCATATTATTAATCATCGTTTGTAGTGCTTGATCCATAAAGTTGATTTTACAAAGTGCCTAAGATAGCACCCATTAATGTTAATGATAATATACAATATCCGGCATTGATGAAGTATGCTTTTAAAGATTTCATTTCGAAAATATATAAAATTCCCAAAAATGTAGCAACCCAACCAAATCCAGCAAAAAAACCTGCTAATGTTCCGAATATAATATCAGCTTCTTTGCCAATAAACATTTCCAAAATTACTGTAGCAATAAAAGCTAGTAGTAAAGAAATCCCAAATGTTTTAGGAATGCTTCGGTTTTTAAGGTCATCTTTTGTGAAATTGAACAAATCCATCCAGATATGTCCGAATAGAGGACCATACCATATGCCTCCTAATAAGAAAGTTGATAATGTGGCTATTATTACCGATAACCAGTTAATTGCTTCAAAAGTAGTTGCTAGATCCATGCTTTTATTTTTAAAAGAACAATTTTAGCGAAATACTTTTTTGCAGGATAGTAAAAAATTAACCTTCTCTATCCAAAGGAAAGAAATTGGGTTCATCTTTATTGAATTCTTGCTTGATAAATTCTTGAGGATTAAAACCAGAAAAATGATTAAACTCTTTGATAAAGTGAGATTGATCTGCATACCCACATTGATAAGCCACTTGAGACCAAGATATACTTTCTTTTTGTTGAACTTGTTGCAAGATCTCATTGAACCGTAAGATTCGTTGGTAATATTTAGGGGTCACACCTATATATTTTTTGAATTGATCTATAAGATGCTTTTGAGTATATGGATAGCTCCCGATGGCTTCATTAAAATTAGTTACGGGTTCTGTTTCTAGCTTTTCTACTACAGAAAGTAATTCTTTAGATGGTATTTTAGATTCATTAAATCTATTTATTAACCATTTTTCCGCTAAACTGAATTTATCTAGAGATGCCTCTTGTTTTAGAAGGTTTTCTCTTAGTAGTACGAGTTCTTCTCCAAAAATTTCTTCAGAAGAAAGAATCGTTTCACTCAGATCTGCTGCAGGAAAATGAAAAAAAGGAAAGGTTCCAAAAGGCTTAAACTGAATCACAAACATTTCGGATTTTGGATGAGCAGAAATTGAGATATAGTTTTTGTGTATCCCAGATATCCAAGCTTTCGTATATGTTCTGTTAGGTTTTAGCGTAATATTATCAAATGTATTTCTAGGGATGTCATCTAATTCGAATATAATAAACACATGTCCAGTGGGTACAACTCGCTCTATAGAATGATCCGGTATAAAATCTTTAAAATGAAATATAGATTCAATGTACTTGCTAATTGGAGAATTCAGTTGATGAGTTTCGAATATCATATTTAATTACCGCTGAGTTTATACAGATTATAGTACTAAAGATATACATTAGAAATTAGTTGTTCTACTGTAGGATGATCATTTCCTCCAGCCGGCTCAATAGTTATGTTTAATGATGCTGCATTCTCAATATATTTCATTGTGATCATTTCCTGATTAGCAGAAATGACACCCATATCAATCATTTCTCCATTTACATCTGCCCACATCTGATAGGTTTTATCATTCTTTAGTTTAGAAAGCCCTTTTGGATTAAGGATCACTTCTTTGTTCTGATGATTTACATAGGCTATAGCAGCTGAGTTAGGCGATTTTTCATTTCCTTTTAATAACAACTGTACAACCTCTGGTTTATTGATCGCTTGATACCATTTTTCAGTTTCCTTATAATTATCTTCTAAGTTTACGAGCCTATTTTGTAAGTCATTGGTCTCTTTTTGTAATGTAATCATAGTACGTTCTGTATTTTTCCATTGGTTATACAACCAACCAGAACTCAATAAAAACAAAGCAGCAAGACTGGCGGCAATCGCAAAATTATAAGAGACTCTTTTTCTTTTTTGCGATGGAATTACTTTTTCTTTAGCAACCAGGTTAGAATTTTCCACTTCATTTAATATAGCTGTTTTGATATGAGTAGGAGGAGTAATTGCATTTTCGAATGCCATTTGCTCCATATCGTCTTCCATTTTACTGAAATACTCTCGCAACTCTTTATCCTTTTTAAGGATATTCTCTACTTCTGTAGATTGTTCCTCAGAAAGTTCACCTAATAGATATTGTTCTAGTATCCCTGTATCTTTTATCGTATTCCTATCCATCATCTCATCATTTCAATAATAATCCATACTACAAGAAGTTCTTCTTTATAAGATTCTCTTAATTTTTTAAGAGCTTGTTTTATATAAGACTTAAATGTTCCCAAAGGAACATCCATTTCCTCATGCGCTTCTCTATGAGTGAGCCCATTAAAATATACAAGCTCTAAAGCTTTTTGGTGATGAGGTTCTAGTTTTTTTAAAGAACCATCTAATTCTAAGGTGTCTTTTTCTGCTTCAGAAGTACTTCTATCTTTATATACACTTAAATCCTCATTTTGGATGAGGACGTTTTTTTTACGTAGAGAGTTTAACGTGATATTCCTTGCAATTCGATATGACCAGGTAAAAAACTTTCCTTTATCCGGATTATACGTATGCGATTTTTGCCAAATTTTCATAAATGTTTCTTGTAATAAATCCTGTGCTAAAGGTTCATCTTTGCACATTCTTAAAATTATCCCATAAAGTGCGCCAGAATAGAGATCATAAACCTTAGACAAGGCATAAGAATCTTGATTCTGTAACTTCTTTATAAGTTCTAAATCGTCTTTCATTTAGTTATCGGCTTCTTCAAATTTAAAAAAAATCTCATCCAAACTCATCCAAATGAAACAAACATGTGTATATGAATATGAAAAGCGCGTTTAACAATGTTTAATAATTAAAAAATAAAATCATGAAAAAACTAATTTTTATTGCCTCGACTATTTTCTTATTTGTATTAGCTCAATCCACATTTGCACAATCAAAAAAGGATATTGTAGATGTAGCTGTATCAGTAGACGATTTTTCTACCTTAGTAACAGCGCTTAAAGCGGCAGATCTGGTTGGAGCACTAAAAGGAGATGGACCTTTTACCGTTTTTGCTCCTACCAATGGTGCTTTTGCTAAGATTGATTCAAAAACCTTGAATTCTTTGTTAGAACCAGCCAACAAAAGTAAGTTAACTTCTATTCTAACCTACCATGTAGTATCAGGTAAAATTGATGCGGCTGCTGTTGTAAAAGCATTAAAAAGTGGAGGAGGAAAGACAGAGTTAACTACGTTAAGTGGTGCAAAACTAAAAGCCGTAAAGAAAGACGGTAAGATCTGGTTAAAAGATCAAAATGGAAATTATAGTCAAATTGTAAAGACTGATGTAATGGCTACAAACGGAGTGATTCATGTAATTGGTGATGTGGTGATGCCAAAGTAATAGTCATTATATTTTTTGTGAAGCGCCGTATTCATTACGGCGCTTATTTTAAAAAGCATATAGATAGTAACTTCTTAATGCTGTGATGATTGATCATCATAGTGTTCCTGTATCTTTTTAGTATGCAAATAGAGCCATTTAAATTTCCAGATTATTTTCAGATTCATTTACTAAAGCATTTCATTTCTCTTTATATTTTCTGAAATGAATAGAACCGATACCTTCAACAATAGAAATGCATAGTGTAGATTCGGAATTTCGAGATATAATTAAATAGTAAAATGAGTTGTAAGTAACATAGAAGTAGGCTATTCTACTCGTTATTTTCTGTTATAAGTTTTTTTATAAGTGAAATCTGTCCAAGATGGTAATAACTATGCTCAATGACACCTTCAATATTTCGTAAGTAGGTCCCATACTTTTGATCTACAAATATCTCATCCAATTTTTGATCACTCATTTTTTCTACTTGAAGAGCAAATTTTTTGGCGTTGCTTAAGAATTCGTTTATGAGGTTTTTCCAATCAGTTTCAGATGTAATAGGTGGCATATCAAAACTAAACGTATCTTTAATTTCGAGTTTTCCTCCCGTAAAAACATTTAGAATCCCAGCGAGATAGTAATTGATATGATATGTGAGTATTGCAATGGTGTTTAGGGTTTCAATCTTTTGATTGGCTTGTAGCCAAGTCACACTTTCTATTTGTTGTTTATAGTTGGTGTTCGCAATCCAAGTTCCATTCAATAAAACTTCTCTTAATCGATTGGCAATAAGTTCACTTTTTGTCATTATTAATTGGATTTAGTTTTATAGTACTGAAAATACGATAAATCTACATTTCAGTTAAAGAAATTAGATGTTTCTCTTAATTGAATTAGTACTTTTCATAGGACAGGTTGTTGTATGTAGTTTTTATTTCTTTTCTATGGTTGAATCAAAACAAACCAATTCAACTACGTTCATTTCTGGATCGAGTAAATATATGGACCTCCATTGAATCCAGTTAAAAACTCTTGTTTTAAATTGAATTTCATTCTTTTTAAGATCTTTTACAATAGATTCGTAATCAGATAAATCAATTTCCAATGCCAGATGATGAAGGCTCGATTTATTTATTTCAGGAGATTCTCGTATTTGTCCAAATTCAGTAGGGATTGAATTATCAAAGAGACCAAGAACTTGAGGATGGCCAGCAGTTCCGTCAGCAATTTTAAAGAAAACATAATTTTCCTCTTGCGCGATTATTTCAAGACCAATAATATCCTTGTAAAACTGTTTAACGGTCTCGATATTATTAACTAACAAAATCACCTCTCCGAGTCCTTTTATCTTATTTTTCAGCATGATTTCGTCTGTTTTTAAATTGCATATAACTTGTTAGTTTTTCATTAGTTACGGGAGATTATGTGATTTGCTTCCGCAATACAATATAGTAAAATGCAAGAAAAAATCCCGCATTTAGTTAGCAAACCGCTATTAACTATGCGCTTTGTTGTCATTTCGTTGATTTTTATTTTTCAGGTTTCATTTGGGTTGATTCTTTTGATTAAATATTATTACTTTAAGTTATTAATAGTTTCAATTATGTTTTTAGAAAAATTTGTTTCCGCAGTATTATATCCTAAATGTTGTAATCTAATATTTTGTTCCTTATCTATTATAAGTAAGGTTGGTAATCCCACTTGCTGAAATTTTAGTAGTTTGTATATTTCACTATTATAGTCATATGCAAACTGAAATTTATATTCAGAATTTTTTATAAATGCATTAAATTTTTCAGGCGTGTCACCACCTAAATCAGCATTTATAATATAAAAAACTACATCATCCCTTTCTTTAAATACAGTTTGTATTTTATCTAATTCTTTAAGCTCTTGTATACAAGGCTTACACCAGGTTCCAAAGAAGTCTAAAACCAGGATTTTTCCTTTCAAAGCTTTAGAATTAACTACATTTCCTGACATTTCGTTAATTGAAAAGGAAGGAAGCTGTTCAAACCGTGTTTGAGTTAAACGATTTTGTAAGTCCTTAGGAATTATTTTTATTGCCATAAATAACATTGTAATTGTTAACAGCAATAGGGAAAGGATTATTTTTTGTTTATGATTTTTATAATGTAATCCTAAGAAAGTGGATGCAAAATATATTGGAACGAAGTACCATAATTCTAGAATCTCTACTAATACAAACATTATAAATAATATTAAATATATCATCGTAATTAGTATCAATAATAATAAATGCCGTTTCTTAAAATTGCTGTTAATTAAACCTGCCATAAAAAAGATGAAGGCTCCCAAAAACAGAAGTATTTGAAAGTTCATAGTAATTTTTAACATTACTATAACCATTATTAAGGTTGATGCGATTCCCGTTAAAAAAGGTTTAAGGTATTTTTTTAAAGTTGCCATTTAGAGTTGTTTTGTGATGCTAAAATGACAAATCAATTTTGAAAAAAGTATAGATACTTGTATTCAGACTAACTTTTTTTTTCTCTAAATTGAGTCGGAGTTAATCCAGTGTGTTTTTTAAAAATAGAATTAAAAGTAGCTTTATTAGAAAAACCACAGTCGTACATGATTTCCTTGATGGGGTTGTTAGATTCTTGCAGATTTTGTTTTACTAATTCGAGCCTATAGTAATTTATGAAATCATAAAAATTTCTTTCATATTTTTTATTTATTATATGGGATAGATTCCTTGGAGAAATCGATATTCTATCTGATAAATCTTGTAATGAGATATCGAACTCTAAGTAGGGCTTTTCATCTTCGATATAATTGTTAAGTTTATCTACGTATGAATTAAATAGTTCTTCAGAAATTAAATACTCCTTTTGTTTTGTAGGTTTTACGTTCTCTTCTTTGAACCCTTTGAATAGATTTACTTGTTTTAATCCTAAATAATAAAAACAATTAATCAAAATTAGTGTCAAAGAAAAGATGATTAAAATTAAGTTATCCGTAATAAAATAAGATTGAAAATAGCTCTCTAAAAGCATAACACTAATTATTATTAATTGTATATAAATCAATATTTCTAGCCAAAATAGACTAATGTTATAGAAAGAAGATTCGGTATTTTTTAATTGATTTCTGTATTTAAACAAAGTGTGTAATGCAATGCCTAGATAGACTGTGAAATGAATTGTAACTGCTAAACCTATAAGATTTATTTTGTCAAATACTTGATTGTGAAAAATAACCAATCCAATTAAAGTGATTATGGCCGGAACAAAATGAATCCCAAACTTTTTATAATTGAAGGCTTCTAAAATTAAGCTTTTAGTATATAAATAATAAATTGGTCCATAGATAAGGCCAAAGAAAGGCCCTAAAAAAATCTGATTTATTAAACTATATTTTTCAAATATCATATAACTAAAATGAAAAATAAATAATAGACAAATAGTAATCAGTACTTTGGCAAAAAGAGGTTTAGATTTTTTGTTAAAAAGTAGAGATAAAGCAAATATTAAAGATTGGTAGATTATTAAAACACCAATAATATCTATTATATCTACTTTCATTTTTTTTATTTGGTGTAAAATTCTTAACGGT
This sequence comes from uncultured Aquimarina sp., assembly GCF_947495315.1. Classification (GTDB taxonomy): domain Bacteria; phylum Bacteroidota; class Bacteroidia; order Flavobacteriales; family Flavobacteriaceae; genus Aquimarina. The sequence goes on from NZ_CANLYD010000001.1 coordinate 818,091, forward strand.
CTTGTGTATGGTTAGCTACGGAATTATTGCAACTACTTTCCTTATCACAATATACTTTATTTAAATAAAAAAACGGTTCAAGTTATTACTCAAACCGGTATTACTTATAAATCTTGTTGGCAATAGTTTAATTAAGATTTTGTGTTTTCAATTCCTATTTCTCATTCTCTTTTTTAACTCTAGTTCCAAGAGCAGCTCCAAGGACTAAACCAGCACCAGCTCCTAATGACAAACCAATTGAAATACTATTCATCAAGATTCCAATGCAAAGTCCAATTCCCGCTCCAAAAACTAAGCTTAATGTTATATGTCTATTTTTCATATTTTGATTTTTAGATGTTTAAGTTATAAACTCTGAGCAATTGACTGATTCCAAATGCCAGTTGCGGCAGTTTGCTTAGCGAAGGTTTCAAAATCTTTTGCAGGTCTACCTAGCACTTTGGCAACATCATCAGAGACCTCTTGATTATCAGGGTTTCCTAATACTTCTTTAAATAAATAACCAAATAACCAAACGTAAGAATCAGGTAATCCTGCTTTTCGCATACCATCCTTAAATTCGTCAATGGAAATAGGCACAAATTGAATCTGTTTATTAGAAGCTTCTGCCATAATTTCAACGACTTCCTTAAAGGTTCTTTTTTGAGGTCCTGTCACGGTTATGGTTTGTCCGTTATACATATCATCTATGATGACTTTGGAAACTACATCGGCTATATCATTTACATCGACAAACGGAATTTCAGCTTCAGGCATTGGAAGTGCAACAGTACCATTTAGTATAAATTCTAAAAATGCACCTTCACTAAAGTTTTGATTAAACCAAGACGCTCTAACTAGAGTATAGTTCAATCCAGAGTTAGCTACGATTTCCTCGCAAGCTTCAGCTTCAGTTTCCCCTTTGCCAGAGAGTAATACTACTTTTTCTAAACCAGCCTTTAAGGCTTTTTCTGTTAGTAATTTAATAGCATCTCTTGAACCAGGCACAGCTAAATCTGGATAATACACGATATAGGCTCTGTCCATATTTTTTAGAGCATTATCATAAGTATCAGGGTTTTTCCAGTCAAATACTGGATTTGTTTTTCTACCCACAACTCGTACGTTGTGTCCAGATTGTGTTAAATTTTCTGTAACTCGGCGACCTGTCTTTCCAGTTCCTCCGATAACTAAAATGTTGTTTTTCATAATGTTTATATTTTATATTATTTGATTTTTTTTCTGAATTGATGTTTTGATATACCAATACAGTACTACAATAGCTATAAACTCAAAACCGATAAGCCAAAAGCCTAAATCTGTAAAAAACTGATAGTATGTACCTCCATTTGGGATAATAAAAATGGGTACTGTGATTAAAGCATCTAAGGCTACTGATGTTAAAAAGAAAGTTTGTCCGACCCAATATCCATGAGTGTCAATTTCTTTTTTGTAATACTGCCTGGCTCCGAGCCAAACTAAAGGTATTATTGAAATAAATAGTAGCATATTTGCTTGTTGTTCTGCATCTTCTAAAAAGGAAATATGGGAGGATAGCGTGTATAAACTCACTCCAATAATCCAGATAATAATTCCAATACTAATAGCTCTTACTTGTTTCATGATTGTTTGTTTTTTGATTAATTATTTGGTTATATAAGTTGAATAGTTAGCTTATTTTGAGTAGAGCATTCCTGTGATTAAAAGAATAAACGCACTAAATGATGTTAATGTTCGTATAGTGTGCCAACGATTCCAAGGGTTTTCAAATCGTTGCCTTAAGTCCTTCAATTCTGATGTGGATAGATTTTCTAAAGTGGAGTTTTCTAAAATATCATTAAGTGGAACATTTTTAAATATTGTGATTAAACCAATACCCATAAAAAATAGAATGGCAGCGATTAGAAACAACCAAAATATATTAGGATCTGCTTTTCTGTTTAAATAAACATTGAAAAATAATAGTACTATTGGAGAAAAGAACACTATTAAAAAACTAGGATTTACGATTGCTCTATTCATAACCTGAAAAGATTTTAAAAATGATAAGTCATCTAACTTTCCAATACCAGGAGTAATAGCATTAGACCAAGTAAAGCAAAGTCCTGCTGTAAGACCAGTAAATAGTATACCAAGCATTAATATGATAAAATTTAATTTAAATTCCATTGGTTGAGGCTTTAGCGGATGATATCCAGGTTAATAATTCTTGATACTCTTTAGAGGTAAGTTTTATTTTTTTACCCTTAGGCATTCGTTTCTTTATAAAGACTTGATTGTAGATATCATTAGCCCAAGGATTCATGTTTTCTAAAGTGAATACACGTCTTTTGTTTCGTTTGTAATGACAAACGTTGCATTTGTTTTCTAATATTTGAAATGCTTTTACTCTAGAAGCTTTTAATGTATAGTTTGAAGCATATAATTCAGTTAGTTCGTTATACTCTTCAATGGATTCGTAAGTATTTATTGAGTTAACTGCAAGTATTGCAAAAATTCCGATTATAAGTTTTACTAATGTTATCATCATTATATCGAGTTATTAATTTGATGATACAAAAGTGCGAAGTGATCAAATAAGATTTTTGACACTTAAAGACAACCTTTTGACATTTTGCGCCAAAACGGAATTTTTAACTATTTTTTCTAAATTCTGAAGGTGTTTGGTTGGTCCATTTCTTGAAAGCGCGATTAAATGCACTTTGTTCAGAAAACCCTGTTAAGAATGCAATTTCACCAATACTATGTGAATTATCACGTAACATATCCTTGGCAAGATGCTCTTGTGTTTTTTTTATTAAATCACGATAGGTGACACCAGCTTCAGAAAGTCTTCGGGTTAAGGTTCTATTACTCATGGCCAAGAGATCACTTATTTCCTGAATTCCTGGTATACCAGTTGGAAGGCTATCTTTAATTAAAGATTCTACATCTCGTACAAATTTATTACCAGGTATTTTAATTCCTTTTGTATTTTCATCTACTTGCTGTAGCAAGTAACTATTGATACTGGCATCTGCTTTGGCAGTTCTTAAGTTTAAGTCTGACGTTTTATAACTTATAGAATAATGAAGCTGGTTAAAGAGTATAGGACATTTAAAAGCAGCATTAAAGCTAGTTAAGTCATTAGGAGGGTTGTGTTTAAAACTAACTTGAATAGGATAGATGTCTTTTTCAGACATGGCTTGCAGTACTACCACTGTGGCAGACAAGCTGGCTTCCGTTGATAATTCCATTCCTCTTCTATGTGCTTCTCTATTGAGTAGCACGTGAGAAACATTTCCTTCTTCTTTGATTTGCCATACAAAGGTGTTTGAGAGTAGTTTAAAATAGCGTTCACTACGTTCAAAGATTTCTCCAACTTTTGAGCAAGTGCGCCAGGAAAGTCCTAAAACTCCATAATCCTCAATAATCATTTGCTGACCTACACGAACTCCAAATCCAGGACCAAGCTGATTGTCGAGTATCTCATGTAATTCCAGAAATTCTTCTGCAGGAATTACCTGCAAATGTTCTGCTTCATCTATTGAAGTAGGCAAATCCATAAAATCATTTCTAGACATGCCTTCTGCGATGGCACAATTAAGCATCTTTAGATATAGGTTTATAGAAAAGTATTTCATTTTTACTTATAGAACTAAACGATAATAGGTTTTCAGTTTCTTTAAATTATTGCCAACTGTCTCGGTTACACATAGTAGGCGATTTCAAGGCACTTCATATTAGCCCACAATATGTATAGCCAATGTTGGCAACTGGGTTTTATTATTCATTACAATGTTTTTTCAATGCTTCTAAAACCATCCAATTATCGTCTCCAAATGAAACTGCTTTTTTCAAATCCGCACAAATTTTGGTCTGTTCTGATTCTGGTATTTCAGTTTCTTTAGAAGCAATTATTTGAATATCTTTTGAGTTTGATAAAGTCCGACTATTTCCAAATTCATATTTTCGGATAATTGTAAATGCTCTATTTGAATAAGCGTTTGTAAAATAAGGTTCTATTTCTATTGCTTTGTCAAAGTCTTTAAGTGCTTCTTCAAACTCAAAATTGTTCATTTTAGCGGTTCCACGTGCAAAATAACCATCTGCCCAATTTTCTTGTAACTCAATACATTTTGTATATTTTTTTATTGCTGATTTAAATTTCCTTTGTTTGTATACATCTTGAGCTTGTTTATAGTAATCGTATATTTTGTCATTGACTTTGTCTTTCTGATAAATTCCGTTTCTGTATACGTTTTTTCCTTTTAATTCTCCAGTCGAATAGTACGAAACAGATTCTCCATCCATTTTCCCGTTCAGAAAGTTTGTACGTTGTTTTAATTGTCCGTTTGGGTGGAACATTTCCCAAATTCCAATTTCTTTTCCGTTTTTGAAGTCACCTTTTTGCATTAAAGTACCGTCTTCGTAAAATCTCTTTTCAGTTCCATCTGGTAATCCATTTTCGTATTCGACTTCATCCGAAATCATTCCATTAAAGTAATACATTTGTCGTTTACCCTTTACTCTACCATTGAATAAAACGCCTTCTCCTTGTTTTTTCCCATTAAGGTGATAATCAATAAATGGTCCAGAATATGGCTGACTTTCATTTTTTAAATACCAAGTTCCATTTTTCTTGGTCATCAATTTTGTTGTTGGAATTGCTTTTATACTATCAGGTCTATTTACATATTCTTTTGTAAAAACATAAATTATTCCGTCGAAGTCTTTGTATCCATTTTTTTCAATTGCTTGTTTGTCCTTTAGGATATCAACTCTGTCAATTTCCTTTTCTGTTAATGTTCCAAACCCTTCTTTCGGTTCTTCGATAACTGGAATTGAGTCAACGATGTAAAGAACATTTTCTTCTTGGTTTTGACAAAATCCAATTGAAGTGATAAAAGTCAGAATCGTAAGTGTTATTGTTTTTCTCATTCGTGTTTTTCAGGTTGTTACTAACGATTGATGTATGAGTCGGAATGTCCTAAAGGGACATTCCGACTCATACATTCCTGTTACCATTTGTTTTTCTTTTTTTAAAGAGTGAGTTAATTGATATTTCTATTGGAGATATCCAATTGTAATTGTATTCAGTATCAGTAAACTGAATTTTAAGTTGATGATTTAGATAATTACAGAAAGCATCATTATAAGATATTTTATTTTCAACTAGCATTTATAGATTAACCTTTTAATCAGTTTTTAATGAATCAATAGTCCGGCTATAGTTTCGTTTTGGAATTGTATACAAGGACTATTCCGCGAGAACCAAGCGTTAGTTTAAAGATATGAATTTCCGAGTGAGAAATTCACCCACAATGAATTATAGTGGTTGTTAGTTTGTGTTTTCCTATTCACAAAGTTTACTTATTTCGGGTCAGCCTATAGTCCGATCTTTTTGTTTGAAGTAAGCTTTTAAGTTAATTATTCTACCATTTGTACTTCACTTATTTGGATCATGGGTTGAATATTTGTATAGTTTGGAACATCAGCTTTAAGTTTCTCGGAATTGGATTCCATTGAATTTTTGAAAGAGGACATAGTATTAAAGTAAAAATATCCAATTGCTACATATTGAACAGGCATTTCTGGTGTACCATTTGCCAATCCTTTATCGATTGACATTGCCATTAAAGAATCTCCAAACAAACTTGCAGCCATAGGCATGTGTTTATTTGAATAATAATCCATATTGAAGGTTTTATCTTCTCCATTTGGATAGAAGATGGCTACCTTAATCATCCCCTTTTTTATTTTAGAGTTGTTTAATGAAGTATTTTGCTGACAGCTAAATAAAATTCCGATGATAATAAGCAGGGCGCTAGTTTTTATTTTCATATTTAATTAACAGTTATATCTTTTTAGTTTCTTATTTCTATCAGAGAACCACTCTCTTCTTTTACGGGTTCAAATGGTCCGTGTACACCAGACATAATAGTACTTTTTCCAGTTGTTTTATCAATAATACCTGTTCCAGAAATTAGATAATTAGTAAAAGAGATTTGATATTCGCCTTCCTTTTCATAAATGGTTGTGTGATATGTTGTATCAAATTCCATAGTATTCTTTACAAATTTAATTTTCATTCTCTCTTCTTGTGTTGGTATATAAAAGGAATTGATTAGAAAATTATTGTCAATAGGATATATAGCTTCATTTATTATATCAATAGAAAAATTGTATATAAAATGATTCTCTGATTTACCTAATGGAACATATTTAAAGATTCTTCTATATTTAATTAAAATACTTTTCTTATTTGACCAAGCTGTTATGATGAAGTCATTCATATTTATTTTTAAAACAGGATATTTTTTTTCTAAAATAGTATTAGCTATTTCAATGATAGAATCTTTACCTAAAACTCTTAAGTTCTCTGTTTTAATTTGCATATTTTGATTTTGAGAAAAAGTAGTAGTACTGTTAATTATAGTAATGAATATCAATAAAATAATCTTTCGTAGTTTCATTTTTACAGAATGTATTATAACAATGAGTGCATGTTTTGTTTGGTGATAATCGTTTGCGTAATGATAGTAAAGACAAACTATTTATCAAATGAAATCATACAGAGTGTTGTGTGAAATATTTTTATTCATTCCTTTTTGCATTTTATCAAATACATTGGCTGATTTTCATTCACTTCATTGAATTCAAAAAGACCAAAGCCATTAAATTCTGCTTTTAGCGATTCTTGGTCGTAATAAAAAATCTTTGCTCCTTTGTGAAATTCATAACGGTCTTTTTCAATTGGTTTTCCCTTTCCGAAATTCGGTGCATTTTTTGTTATGGCTGTAAAAACCATATAACCGTTTTTATTCAGTTGGTTATAACAGTCACTTATCAGTTTCGATCTGTCATTTTTGTCGAGAAGATGAATAAGTGCGTAACAAAATACTCCATCATATTTTTTACTATCAAAAGGCATTTCAGTTACAGAACCGTGATGAATAGTCATATCCGTTCCATAATTTTTATGAGCCAAATCAATAGCGGTTTTGGAAATTTCAATTCCGGTTATATCAATTTCGTTTTCTTTAAAAATTTGTGCATTTCGTCCGTATCCAATTCCGGGAATAAGAATATTTTTCACCGAGTTTTTTAAAAAGAAATCTTTTGTCAGAATAGCAGATTTTGAAGGTTCAAATCCCCACATTTCTTGTTTGTCAATAAAGTTCTCTTCCCAAAATTCTGTCATTGTTCTTGATGTTTGGTCATATTGCACAAAACGTGTTTGTGTATGGTTAGTTGCGTTGGCTAGGTTAAAGTTAGTAAAAGGAAACGAACCAGAGGAAAATCCATAGGATTTTCTGAGTATGCACGCAACTAGCAATTAATTATACACATCTTTGTTAGTCTTTGGTTATTTCTTAGTTTTTATAACACGTGAAATTATTTGTCGTAAAAACTGTAACAATCATGCAAGAAAATAATCTTTAAAAAAAAGCAAATAATCTTAACAATTATGAAATTACATAAAAAACTATTGACCATTATTTTTCTCATTGCACCATTGATATTTTATTCACAAGCAGAATCAATTTTCAATGGTATTAAATTGAATGAATCATTAGAAGGAGTGGCTAAAAAATTAGGTGAAATATCAAAAACTGTGGATACCTTATCTATTGACAGACCAAGTTTTCCTTTAGCAAAAGCAAAAGAGGAACACCTAATCTGTTCTATAGTAAAGACTGATAATGGAATAATTAATAAGGTGGTATTTACATTTGCCGATAACAAGCTTAAATATATAGAAGCTAGGGGGAATGTACAGAAAGTATTTGTAAATAAGCGTATTGATACTGCAAGAGTCTATTTGGATTATGATGTCTATGTTGAGGATGGTTTATTTTTAAAGAATAATAAGAACATCGCTAGAATACTGACTCAAGAAGCAATACATACTAATTTGTTCGCTTGGGAAAATCCATACCTTAATTCCGGCTATAAGGATGAAATAAAACCTAATGATTCAAATCAAATTCCAGCATTTCTTAAAATAGGAGCATCTATTGATGAATTGAAGCCATTATTGGACGCAAAGAGTGAATTTACGAATACGGAAAAACTAGATGGATCTGATCCCAATGCTCAAATTCAGATAAATTGTTTTGGGATTTCATATTTAGGATTTCCAAGAAAAATTGAGGCAAGGTTTGGAGATAATAAACTCAATGTAGTATGGATTTTAACAGGAAAAGGAGAAGAGGACAGAATTCGGAACGCCTTGATTAATCAGTATGGAGATCCTATTTTTGTTAATAAGGACTGGGAGATTTTTAATAATTGGCAAATTGGTTTAAGAAAAGATAAACCTGAAGTTTTACTTATAGAAAAGAATATAGGATTAGAATATAAAACGAGTTATTTTAAACAGTGATTTCCGTTTAACTAATTTAAATAACTCTATGCTAGCTAGTAAGTTTTTCATAATGAAGGCTAACGTTCTAAATAAACACTCGTTTTAATGGCGTTTATTTTTTTTAATAAGCTTTTGATCACACCAATACCAGACGGCATCTTCACTACCAGATTCGTAGGGAGCAAACTTGTCGAATTCCATCCCAACTTTTTCCATTACTCTAATCGACGCTTTATTTTCTTTCATTGCAATGGCAATTATCTTTCTTAATTTGAGAGAGTCAAATCCATAAGTCAAAATTGCATCAGATGCTTCCGTTGCCAAACCTGAACCCCAAAATTCAGGCAAGAATCTATAGCCAAGGTCAATTTCATCAAATTCTGGTAGATACGCCAAACCAGCCCAACCTACAAATTGCATCCCTTTTTTTAGAACAGTAGCCCACCTACCGTATCCATACTTCTCATAATCGTTAATTCTTGTCCGTATTGCCTTTTCTATTTCTTCTCTAGATTCAACCACAGGTTCTCCAGTATACTTTTGTACCTCTGGATTTGAATGCAACTTAAATAGTTCCTCTTTGTCATCCAAAGTGATTTCTCTTAAGAATAACCTTTCTGTTTCGATCAAGTTTTTCACTTTTTGCTTATAATGTTTAGCTATGCATAGCGCGAAGTAGAAAATCACTGGTTTTCAAGCTGGCACTTATCCAAAGTTTATATTTTGTTTTTATCTTTTCTAAAATACTAAATTTAATACTTTGGCTATAAACCAACATAAGCAATGACTTTTCGACTGAGCAAAAAAACCGCATTATCGCATAGGTGTTGTCAGCCATAGTTATTTTTTTGATTCAACTTTAGATTCTAAGTAAATTTCGCCATTAACTTCAAAAACCGCAATCATAGTCAATTCCAAATCAGAAAGGTCATCACAACAAATTCCGTATTCATCCTTTTCGGTATAAATTTCAGAATAAGCTTTGCTTAGTTCAAGTACAAGGTCTTTTCTATTAAATCCGTTATTATTCTGTATTTCATAGCCAATTTGTTTTTTCAATGGGAAATTTATAAGAAGTATGGCCTTGGTACTATCAATAACTGATATATCAGCACCATATAATTTATTTAGTTCTGGATTTGCTAAATTTATTCCGCCAACACCACCTTTTTTTCGAATATACTTTTTTCCGTTTTCTCCTTCTATTTGAAATGGGTTTGCTGAAAACTATCATTCCGCCATACATCAAATCAGGTTTTATTATGTCAAAACTCTTATCAGATATTGTCTTTTCTCCACAACTAATAAAGTTTATAATTATAAATACAAGTAAACTATTTTTTTTCCATAATATACTGATAACGTATCATATAAGAAACGTAGGGTAGTGGTAAGCACTTCGTTTCGATTTAGTATTGAGCCAAATATAAATATTTTGCTTTTTTCATTTTTAATAAATGCTAAATTTTATATTTGGCGACTTTGCAAATAAGCACAAGCCTTTCGATTTACTACAAATTGTCCTATGTTTCCTTTATACATCTTATACACAGGCTATACACTATTTTTTAATTATTAAAGCCAGCCATAGTATATATATACTAAAAAAACAGTGTCAATAAATCCGTGAACAGCAATATTGAACCACAAATCGCTTTTGCGGATATGAAAAATTACAGCCAAAAGCATACCTGTAATACCTGATAAAATCTGTCCACTTATTCCTTGATATGCGTGTATCCAGCCAAAAATAAATCCAAATAGTAGAATGTTAATAGCAAGACTAATTTTACTTGATCCAAAAAACTTAGTAAACTGCCTCATTAGGTACCCTCTAAATACAATTTCTTCACCGAACGCAGCTGAAGTCCAAATAAGAGCAAGTAAACTTAGAGTAGCAGGCAAGTTTCCTTTATAAATTTCGAATTCGGAAAAATCTATCGGTTGCCTTGTAAGATAGGTAACACTTGGCATCATTACATAACCATAAAATAGGAAGATAGCTATACCCAATAGTGGCGCTATGATTAATAGGTTCTTTATGTTTATTCTTTTACGCTGAAAACCTAAAGAACTAAAAAGCTCTTTTTTGTATTCTATCGCACTTGCTATTAATAGTATTAAAGCAGCTATAATCATTTGAAAATATCCTGATAGGTATAAAATACAACAAAGAACTATAGCGATTACTGGTGTTAATTTTGAAGTTAAAAAAGTTTTATTCATTTTTTTATCGTTTTTAATTTTAAGCGAATTAATAACGATACATCAAGAAAAACAGGGGTAAACTGGTCATTTTAACTGAATGGTATCAAAATAACGGCTGAATAATCATTGCATTTTATAGTTTATTATTAAACCAGTTCATAAATTCTTGTTTTTTATATCTACTGATATTTATTTGAAAAGCATTTTTGTCAGAGATTGTAGGTTTGAGCAGAACTGATAATTTTCCGTTTTCTATCGATTTTATTTGCTCAACCGAGCGAGGGTGAAGTATAGTTTGTCTATTGGCTCTATAAAAACTTTGGTCACTAACTTCGTTTTCAACTTCATTGAGTGTGAAATCTGTAAAAATTGTAGTTCCATCAGTTTTTACAATATATACTATCTTGTTTTCACTATAAATAAAGGCAATTTCAGGATACTTAACTAAAGTTATTTTACCTCCTTGCTCAACTTTAAGCGTACCTTTTATGGAGGTAAGTTTGTGAAGTTTATAAATATCAATTGAAAATAAAAGAGCAATTCCGAGAGTGCAAATTAGTAGTGAGACTGAAAGTCCCCTTAGTAGATGATAAATACTGTATGATTCGATTCCATTAATCAAACCATTTAGACCAAAATATAAAAATAGATATAGTATCATAATATAACCCAAAGTTGAAAATAGGAAACGTAATAGTAGTTGCGTGTTAATTTTTTTAGTGAAGTATTTGTTTTTAAAATATATGAAATTAAAGCGAGCAATAAGAATTATAATAATTCCTGTAATTATTGATGCAACAATAGGGAATAAGGGAAATTTGTAGTTTTTGTTAAATGGAAAATTTTCTGGCTCAAAAAGATGGTTTGACAAAATAGAAAGTATTACAACTATAAAGCCATTTCTAACCCAAAAATTTGAAAAACTAATATGTTTTTTAAAAAAACTGTTTATTGAATTCATGTAAGATTTGAATATATCTTTTGGTTTTTTGAGTTTAGTTTAAAGGCTCTGAACTTTGGGTTAAGAACCAAAACTCGCATTAATTATAGCTATTTTTACCTGCTGGCTTTTTCTAAATTCCACATTCCGAAAGTGTTTCCAAATAGTTCGTGGTCTTTGTTTGGCTGGTTTTTCTGTTCAGTTATTTTAAAAGTAGGCCATTCTTCACTTGGAGAAAATGTATGATTTTCTTTAAGTTTAGGTTTATCCATTAAAACGAAGTAATTAAAAGATTTTATTAATGTAATAGCATCATTAAAATCTTCGCCAACTATTATTGTATCTTTTAATCCTAAGTTGTGCATTCCACAAGAGTAAATGTGACCTTGTTCATTAGATATAGAATCTAACACATACATTTCATACAGATTAGATTCTTCAAAATCGGTTAATAAATGAATCCAATGTTCTTTCATAAAAGCTTTACCTGCTGATTCAACTTTAATTCCAATTCCACCAGATTTTAAAATTGCTTTTCCTGCTTTTGCAATTTCTAAAGCGCTTTCTATATTTCCAGTCTCATAAGATAAATAAATGACAAAATTATGTTTATCTATTTCATTTAAAAAATCATCCGATAATTGGTTTGTCATTCCAGCCCATTTGAAAGAATTTCTCATTCTATCATCTCTTTCGCAAATTTCTAATTTAAATCCTTGATTGGTTTTTAGGTTTAGTAATATCATACCTGCAAAAATGAATTCATTTAGATTGTTTTCTGCAATAGAGGACACTATTTCATTTCTATCAGTCCAATTACCAGGAATACAAAGTATCGTTTTAGTAGTCAATTTAGATGGTTTATTTTTTTTCTTAAATATATCGAACATTTTTTTGTACTTGTAGGTAACGTCTGTTGTATAGTGTGTTTGCGTCCCGAAGGGAGCAAATGAATTATAAATTGTTAGCGCTAGCTTATTTTTTTAATTCCGTTATTTGCTCTTTCGCATACTTTTTGGCTCTCTCATCTCCGAATTTAACTGTCTTTTCGTAATACTCAATTGCTTTTTGTTTCTCTCCTTTTAATTTATAAGCTTGAGCAATATTTGATAGTATTATATAATCTTTTGGATTCAATTTTTCTGCTTTAAATAGGGGGTCGAGAGCTTTGTCATATTCCTTGGTTAACAAATAAGTTATTGAAAGATTTGATAAACTCTCTATGTGATTAGGATAAAACTTGAGAACTTCTTTAGCAATTTCTTTCATATTATCGAGAAGCTTATCATCCCCCGTATTATAAAGTTGTAATTGATAATCTTGTAGAGCAGAAAGGAAAAATTTTTCTCCATCATTTCTTGTCTCATTATTAGTCCAGGTCCAATTGTTTTTGTTTTTTGAAGAATATTGTATTGTTTTGACAATTTCAGAAGTGAATTTTTGCCAATCTTTGGTTTGCCCAAGTACATATATTTTACCAAATCGCATATCAAGTCGATTGGGATTATTCTTAATTCCTTCATCTATTTTATTGAAACCTTTCTGCAATTCCGATTTGTCATAGTGAATTTCGCTTCCTAAAAATCCAGCAGTCTTATTTAAACTATCTTTTATAGTTAGACTTTGTCCATTTGGTTGATTTGTTGTAAGCGCAATAATCTCCTTTCTGGATTTTGAAAAATGATAATTGAAATAACTTGTATATAGCTCTGGATCATTTGGATTTGTTTTTTTCCACTCTTTAAGAATTTTTGATTGATTTAGAGTGTCCTTCGTTTCGCAATATTTTAAAAATTCCGATTGAAAATTTTGGCAGAACCCAATTTGGGTTAATAAAGTTATAAGCAGAAATGATATTTTTTTCATTTAGTGTTTTAATTTGCGCTAGTGCTTAATATATATGTCGTAGCAGGGCAAAATGTTACCTTGCTTTTGGTTTTTCTACGCATTGATAGCTAACTTTTGCTTTCTGGAGGCATTGCGCTATTGTAAAAATACGAGAACTATTCGATTTATCATTTAACTGCTATGAACACATATATGGTGTTAGCAAAGGTTTTAATACTTTTTAAATTTACGTCGATCTATTTTGGATTTTTCTTTTAACAACTGAAGGAACTCTATTTGGGGGATTTCATCGGTTTTTATGGATTTTAAAAACAATTTAATAAGTCCCCAAATACCTATTTCACCAAATTCCGTTGTAAAATACCTTTTTTTCCAGTTGCCAGAATTAGTTTTAAAAACAAAAAATTCCACCTGATTAATTACTATTGAATTTATATCTACAATTGACTCATAATCAAATTCTTTATTGTTGAAATAAACTTTATCTGAAGTATATTCCACTTTTGATAGTCTAAGGTTCCATATAAATGTTAGAAAGCCAACAATCCATAAAAAAAGGAACCAGAAACCATCTATATCAAACATTTTAGTGAAAAAATAAATAAATACTAACGTAAACCAGGAAGTAAAATATTTTCTTCTGTTTATTGCACTAGATGATACTCGTTTTCGTTTAGTCATTTATAAATTTTTACTAATACCAAATATATGAATCGGAGCAAGGCAAGTATACCTGGACCAATCGATTTTTCTGCACTATTTTTATTTCTTGTTTGATTTATAAAAATCTAGCGCCATTGCAAAAAAGAAATTACCTTTCTATTAGAACCAGACTTTGCTCTGATTTCATATATGATGTTACCACACATTTTTTATTTCCGCCATATTAGATATTCAACCGTCATTTCTTCAATTTGCCATTTTTTTAAGGAATAATTATCTGCTGTTATTTGTGAGTCATTTAAAGTCTTTAAGTTTCCTTTTAATCGATATTCTATTTTAGAGTTTTTTTGACTTGCATAAATATTATAATGAAGGTCAGCGTGAAAACTCAGATTTGGTCGATTCAAAATTAGAGAGTCAACAGTTAATCGGATTGACACATCATATTCATCTTTTATTTTTATGTGTTTTGTTGACAAGTCTTGAATGATATTTGAATCATAAGAGTCCATAGAAATAAAGAAAACTTGTTCATTTAGATATGTTGCTTCATAAAGATTGAAATCAGGACCGTCTTGCTGTCCAATTTTCTTTTGTATTTTAAATCTAGGGAACGTTAGTTCAAGTTCACGTTTGATATTTTTTTCATTAAGTTCGTTGAGATTTAAGTTTCCTAAATTAGATTCCGTTAATAATATTTCTTCTAACTCTTCAGTTTCGATAATCCGCTTTTCAACAATTATTACCTCCTGATCATTAAGATGTTCTTTGAGTTTTTCTGAGGTCGCTATATCTTCTTTAACCCATTTTGAAAAGCCAAATATTTCAAGTCCGAAATAACCAATTCCTATTATAATAACTCCAATTATTACTATTAAAATTCCTCTTTTCATTAAATTTTTTGAATATGTGCAACGGTCTCGTGTATGAATAGTAGCAGATTTTTACTCACTAACTTTTCAGTTTATCACTGACCTACGTTTTATGTTTATATTTTGTTTTATCGGTTAAACCACTATTATTGATAAACTTGTTGACACTAGTTTTATTTCTCTTCTTTCCGAAAAATTTTCTCTAGTTTACGACCTCTTGCCAATTCATCAATCAGCTTTTCCATACGTCTACATTGTCTATACAATTCAAATTCATCCTCTATTTCTTCAATTCGATAACCACAAACGACTCCTTTAATCAAGTGTGCGTTTGGATTTATTTTAGCTTTTTTAAAAAATGTTTCAAAGGTTGCTTTTTCATCAATAAGTGCTTGTAAAGCATCTTGATCAAAACCAGTGAACCATTTAATTACTTGATTGAGTTCTTCTTTTGTTCTTCCATTTTTCTCCAATCTATTAAGGTAAAGTGGATAAATGGATGCAAAAATCATATTGGCAACCTTTTCATTTTTTTCGGCTGTAACTTTCATTTTTATTTGATTTTGAATTGATTGGTGCTAACGTCTATTGTATGTTGCGTTTGCTTCCCGAAGGGAGCAACTGAACTATACAAATTGTTAGCAAGTGTTTGTTTTATTTCCAAAATTTCCATTTAGACTTTTTCGGTTCAGGAGCTTTTCCAAAAGTTTTGTTCAATTCTGTGTCATTTTCCTTTTTCTTTTGTTCGAAATAAGTGTCATTGTAAATTGTACCTCCGTCTCCCATCACAATAGCATCTAATTCTTTTGCGATTTTTAACATTTTTAAAATAATATCATCGTTGGGATTTTTGACAGTAATGTACTTTTGATTAAATCTAAACATAACTTTTTCTGATTTATAAAGATAGTATGTTTCATTATCCGCTTCATAAATAAATTTTTTACCTGTTTGAGGATTAGTAGCTTCTATTTCACCATCCACAATTTCAAATTCTTCATCTTTATCAGCGTAATCTATCCATTCTTCTTCATAAATAGGTTCTTTTCCTTCTTCTCGTTCTATATAAACTGAATATCCCATAATTTTATTAATATAACCGTGTTAAGCTCTTTAGGTTAAGGTTTTAATACTAGCTAACGTGTTTGTATATAGTTAGTTACTTGGTTAAGCAACTAATTTAGCAAAAATGGAATGAACCAAAGGAAATTCCGAAGGAATTTTCACTTAGACTTGAACCAAGTAATTAATTATACACGTTTGTTGTGCTTAGTTTTATAATTCAATTAATTTGTCTAAAATATCAAAATGGTGATTTTCAGATCTAAGTTCAATTCGAAGTTTATCGTTTTTATGTACAATTTTATAGATCTCTTCTGAAATAAAAAGATTTTTTAATATTTCTATTAGTTCAGATAATAGTTTGGGTATATTGCCTTTTGAGTGAATCACATATTTGTTTGAGAAATCAAAATTTGATAAAGATTTACTTAGAGGTATTTTTAAAAAGTCAGTTCTATTTTTTTTTCTTATTTCGAATTCAAAATTATGAGTTCCTTTCCGCATAGTTTCCCATTGAGCCATGACCAAAAGACTTTCATATTTTGATGAAAGTAGTAAGTTTCCAGTAGAAGTGAAAGTGGATTTTTTATACATTAAACTCCAGTTTTTCGGATTTGATATTTTTCCAAAAATTAGATAGGACCAAGCATTGTAAGTTCCTTTTACTTTTCCATTTTTACTAGCGATGTAACTTTCAAAATCAGAACAAAATTCTTTATTTATAGTGAAAAAGGGAGAAGATAATTCAGCAGGAGAAGCGTTCGGTTTTATTTTCATAATGTAATAGATACTTAATTATTTGTAGTAATAATTAGCATTATGTTACATTATTAGTCATTATTCAATTCGGGTGTTTACAACGTCCCTTGTATGGTACGTTTGCTTCCCGAAGGGAGCAACTGAACTATACAATTTGTTGGATGTAGTTTTTTATTCGACTATCCTATTTTTTTAAATCCATTCGCTCGTGTAAGATTCTAATGATTTCAATTCTATCACTTGATATTTGCTGATAAAATATTATATATTTTCCAAATTTAAGTCCGAGTAAGTTTTTGCTTATTCCATAATATTCTTTTCCGATTTCGGGATTTTCTCCAATTCCATTACAAGCCATTTTTACTGTTGCATAATATTTATCAGCTTGCTTTTCAGACCATTTTTCAAAAGTGTAGTCCCAAATTCTATTTAAGTCATCAATAGCTTCTTGTCTCAGTATAACTTTAGCCATTCTTTCTTTTTTCCGCTTTTAGTCTTTTCAGATTTTCATCAAAATCAAAATTCTCAACTAGAGGACCATTAAGTCCCTCTTGTATGGCATTTTTCAATGCGATTGTTTTACTTTCTTCATTTTCCAGCATTCTCAGTCCAGCTCTGATAACTTCGCTAACGTTCTTGTATCGACCAGCAGAAACTTGAGTTTGTACAAACTGATCAAAATAATTTCCGAGTGATATAGATGTATTCTTCATTATTTTATTTTTAATCAAATTTACCAAAAATTGGTAAAAATTCAAAATCTAACTCGATTTTCAAATTACACCTAATGGCTGGGCTATGATTAGTGCGGCGAAGAAATCCAACGGATTTCCAGCTACGCGCTAAGTAAAAGCTTTTGGTTTTGTTTTTCTTTTTCTGTTCCAAAGCAAAATCCCAAAGATTTTGCGACTTTATAAATATACGCAGACCTTGGCGTAAAGACCGAAATCCGTATTAATTATAGGCTTTGTTACCATTAGATTTTCACGCTTGGTTCTTGTTGTGTTGAGCAATGTATTCCTCCACCATTATAATTTAATGTCATCACATCCAAAAGTATCAGTTCTCTATTTGGAAAAACTTCTTTCATAATTTTCTTTGCTTGTTCTTCTTTTTTAGTTGATGAACCTTGGTCAATATATGTAGACATTAAAACCAAATCATTGGTTACAAGATAATTTAGGTAACTTGATGCTGCTACCCAATTTACAGAATCGCCAACTTTTAATTCGTTTCTCTGTGGTCCCCAATTTTTTGAAACCGTCCAATCTTTGAAATCTGTATTTGAATTATTGGCAAACTCTGTTACTTTAGTTTTTAGATAAATTGGATCTGGAAGTGGGAATTTTATGATTTTAAACGGCTTGCCATCTTGGTCTATCGCATTTTCTAAAATTTTTAGATTTTCCGACATTCTTTCATAATTCCATTTGTTTATTGGGTTTAAATCTTTCTCTGATTCATCTACCCAAGCCAATAGAATTGTCGAATCGTTAACAAAACGAACAAATTCGTCTGTATGCCCAGAAGCTCCCCGACCATAATAGTTATCATATATTTTATTCCAACAAAAACCATCCTCTACAAGTCCGTTTTTAAGCCAGATTATACTTGAAACTCCGAGAACACGTTTTAATTCAGATTCAATATAATCTTTAGACTTTCCTGGGTTTCTTTGGAATGTTACAGACTCGGATTGTATTAAAGTTCCTTTACCATTGACTTCAATAGAACCTCCTTCCATATTAACATTCGTCTTAATGGATTTCGAATTATTTTTTGCCCCCATAATAGAATCAACCATTCCCGTTTTTCCCAAAGCTCTTTTATAGTAAATATCGACACTTTCTTTGTTGCCTTCGTAATAGTTTTCTAACCACTCTTTGTAGCCGTAAAATGTCCAACCAAAATCTACCACTTTCTTTTCGCCTTTTCCGTTTATAACATAAGTAGCTCCGTGGTCTCGCATCCAATATCTGTTATCTACAATAATACTAAATTGAAATTTGGTTATATCTAAATTGAGTGATGTTAATGTGTCTTTTAATCGCTCCAAAGAAGCCTGATTTTTTGATATTACCTTAATTGGTATTTTGGTATAAAGAGCTTTAGTAATTTCTAAAAACGGTTTTTGATATGGTGGATAATCAGACCACCCTAACCAGACTGCATCTTGTTTTTCATATTCTGCTGGCATATAAAAATTATCGGAAGTTAGATTAGCATCCGTAGACTTTTCATTTTTGCAACTAATTAGAAGATAAATTACTAAAGTTAATGTTATGTACTTCATTGTTTTCATAATTAATGGCAACGGTTTGTGTATGATTAGTTACGAGAAAGTACGCAGGTACTAAAGATAATTAATGCAAGTGAATTTCCGATAGGGAAATTCCGCAGCAATGAATTATAGCAACAATGTAAAAGCAGTATCCTAAGTTAGTTTAATAATTTAATAGCATTTTTTTATTATTGAAACAAAGGATACTACAAATCCAAAGTTATTTATTGGTATTGACGTACACAAACGCAGTTGGAAAATTCATACGTCTACTGATCTTTTTGATAGCTCTACATTGAGGATCCCACCTGATGGTTATGCCTTACAGAAATATGTTGAGAAATATTTTAAAGATTATCAGATATATTGTTGTTATGAGTCAGGTTGTTTTGGATTTAGCCATCATCGTTTATTTGAATCCTTTGGTTGGCATTCTATGGTTGTAAACCCTGCGGATGTTCACCGTCCGGCCAAGGCTCAATTCCAGAAGAGAGATAAGATTGATGCTCGATTGTTATGCAGGGAGTTAAAGGATGGTCGATTAAAGGGATTCACGTACCTGATGTTGAACGAGAGCAGTTACGATGTTTATTTCGTCGTCGTAATGAGTTATCTAAAGAGCTTCGTAAGATCAAAACCCAGATCAAGATGCAATTGTTGTATTTGGGTATTGAGACCCTCAAGGAATTGGATAAACCTCATTGGTCACATAAATTTCGTGATTGGTTGAGATCTCTATGTTTTGATTACAAGACGATGTATTATTGTTTACAAACCCGTCTAGAGTCTTTTGATTTTGTGGACAAACAAAAGCGTGAAGTGAGTACCAAACTAAGAGCGTATTGTCGTAAACATTATAAAAAGGATTATTATTTACTGAGATCAGTTCCAGGAATAGGTGCTATAGTAGCTTGTGGCATTCTTTGTGAGCTAGGAGATTTACGAAGGTTTAAGAATTTCAAACAACTGGCTAGTTATGTAGGTTTGATTCCTTCAATACGTCAGAGTGGAGATAACCTGATTACTTCAGGACTTACGCCAAGAGCAAATTGGATAATGAGAAGCTATTTGGTAGAGGCTACCTGGCAAGCCTTGCGATTTGATCCAGTGATGCAGGAGTACTATCGATCGCATCAAGGAAAAGATGTCAAACGTATCTTAGTGAAGGTAGCCAGGAAACTGTTAAGCTGTATTCATGCGATTATCAGAACAGAAACTCCTTATCAAATAGGAGTAGTGAGTTAAAAAGAATGAGAGTAATAAGCCTAAAAACTCGAATACCCATTTGGTACAAAATAGGACAACTAAACAACGTGGGTGAAGCTTTATTAAGTTATCACATTTCATAGCAAGTTGCCTTGTTAGCCAATGATAATCATAATGATGCTGGTGGATGGTTTTAGATCATACCACATATAGGATGCGGAGTTATAATGGGCTATTGTTGAAGTATTGATCACGCCAAAGCGTGACCAACAATTCAACAATATAAAATCATCAATATGAGTTAATTAAAAAAATAAAATATCGTATTTTTAACCTATGGCTTGGGAAAGTGTTTTATATAGGACACGTTGTTGTGTGTATTGCTTTTCCATTGATTTAAGATTAGTTTTACTTTAGAAGTAATAGTGTCTTTTTGTTTACCGTCAGTTTTATTCCTTTTCTTTTTTTGTACATTATTGTCAATAGAATTACCAGTGCCACAGTCAAAAACCGGAAAATATTTGAGTAAATTCCGCCGAGTGCATTTTCGCTTATAGAAAATATTTCCCAAGCTAAGTTCATTAGCATATGCAGGAACACAGGCACCCAAATATTGAAATTCCATTCCGCATATACCCAAGCAAATAGAATGCCACCCAAAAAGGTAATCAAGAATATTCCCAAAAGTTCATTAAATTCAGTACTTTGATATAAGTGCAATGAACCAAAGTAAAGTGCTCCAAACAAAACAGAAAGTATAAATCTGAGTTTTGCTTTTCTAAACGGTAGTCCGAATAAGAATCCTCGGAAATAAAGTTCTTCAAAAAAACCTGCCGAAATAACTGAAATCAAAAATGTATCAAGCGATATCTTGGGATTAAAATCGAAGACGAAACTGAAACCAATATACATTGGTAATGTGCAAATAAGTGCGAATAAAAAACCTTTAATGATTGATTTATTCAATCCTAAACTTTCAAAAAAGCCTAACCTTCGACTAATTAGAAGTGTTCCTGAAAAAAGAGGTATTCCAGAAATTGTATAGGTTATTATGTGACTTAATCCAAATTGACCTGTTAATTCAAAAATCCATTGCCTAAGAGATTTAAAATACATATCATCAAGGACAAAATATATTCCGAATGATATTATAATAATTAGAAGGGCTTTGGTTGTATTCTTCATTTAGACTTAATTGTGAGTTCTATTTATATAGACGCTCATTTTTGAAAAATGGTTGCCTTAATAGATAAATTAAGTTCAGATTATTGTTTTTTGTGCATTACACACAACGTTTAATATATGTGTCGTAGCAGGGCAAAATGTTACCAAACCATCGACATTTTCTGCGCATTGGTTGCTAACTTTTACTTATTGCAAGCATTGCGCCTTACCAAAAATACAAAGACCTTTCGATTAAAACTCTAACTGCTTGCTATGATCACATATCGTGTTGGGTACAGTTTTTTATTTCTATCGGGATAATATTTTGAAACGGTTCTTTGTCAGCTTTAAATTCCAATCTGTCAAATGCAATCGCAGATTTACCATTTTCTATTTCCGAATTCACTAATCCCTCTAAAAATTCAATTCCATTAGTATCGACTCCATAATAATCCAAAATTATATTATCGTTTTTGTCAAATAGTGCTTTTATTATTAGAGCCTTTCTATTGGTAAAACTCAAAAGCCCTAATTTGTCTTTTAAATTAATTCCGATCTCTTCTGCAATTCTTTGCGCTCTCAACTTGTCAATCCGCATTTTATTGATCAAGTATTTATTTACGGTCAAAGGACTTATTAATTCCATTAATGTCGCTTGTTGATAGTTTTTTGCCCAAGGAAAATCAGGTTTTTGATTTTGAAAACGTTTTATTAATTCAATAGTTAGATCAAAACCTAAAGGCAGGTATTTCCTGTCAAAATTTGGAATATAAATCCTGATAAGATTCCTGTTTTTTAATTCGAATTCAGGTATGGAAATTCCATTTATTTCAAATTCTTCGTTATGGAAAATGGTATTTGTCATAATTGTACCCAAAGGTCTCGTATAACCGTCAGTTACTTGTTAAATCAGCGTTTATTTTCGGAATTAGCACAAGTCTTAGCAATTCCGAGTGGATTCGGACGTAGTCGAATCCGCCGTAATTGCGGTTATAAATTGTTGTGCATAGTGTTTTTACTCAGCTTTGATTTCATATGGTTTTTCTGGAAATCCGAATAGAATAGCTTTTTCCTCGTCAATTTCCTTTATTCCAATTAGCGTTTCTCGTTCGTCATTTTCGAAAATTGATGCGAAATAAGTTCCTTGCAAATTTTCTAATATTAATTTCCGTCCATTTCTTTTCATTCTTTCATTCAGTTCTTGAATTACTTGACTATCTAAAATTTTGTTGAACGTGAGAGATATTTTCTCATTATTCCATTGAGCTTTGAATTCGAGTGTCTCAATTTTTTCAGATTCAAGTTCCGTTTTGGTTGGTTCAATTCTTTCATAGTCAGTTGCAAATTCAGTATCCTCCGTTTTAGATTCAGTTTCGCTCAACACAGTGAGAGTTTTCCCCATTCTGAATATTCTTATTCGATTGTCATTAACGAATTCGTATTTTGATTCTGAAAGTTTCTCCCTCCATTCAGTTCTGACTTTTGATAATTCATTTCGGCTTTTTAATTCCAGTTCAAAATGGATGATTTGGTCGTTATAGAATTCAATAAATTCAGGTCGACAATAGTCGTTTCCTGTTTTAATCTTTAACAAAGTTCCATTGAGGTTTTTCATTTGTTTTTTGCGGTTTTGGGACATTATGCACAACGCCAAATATATGAATCGGAGCAAGGCAAGTAAGCCTGAACCAATCGATCTATCTGCGCATTTTTATTTCTTGTTTAATTTATAAAAATCTAGCGCCATTGCAAAAAGGAAATGACCTTTCGATCTAGCACTAAACTTTGCTCTGATTTCATATATAATGTTACCATTTTTTTTATGCAATTCCGTTAATATAGAATTCTCTTAGATTTTCTTCAGATAAATTTATATACGCACTAAAAACACAATTTCCCCCATCAGAAATTTCTATAATTTCTCTTTTCAAATCTTTTTTAGTAAAACCAAAGCCATCATTACAAAATCCTTGAATCCATATTTCTTTTTCTCCATTCGAATTTATATAAGGCACATATTGAATAACGTATTTATCCAATTCGATAACAAACCAATCTTTCTCCAACGTTCCATTCGGATTAGAACTCTTATATGCACGAAACTCAATTGTTTTCTGTTCATTATATTTTTTTAAATACTCCTTTATGATTTTTTCAATAGTCACTATTTCTTGATTATTCAATTTCGTATTTAGAGCATTTTTGGCGACTCTTGAATATTTTTTGTACTCAATTATGGTATAGTTTAAGTCAGTGGAAGTTTTATTTTTTAAACTATTACAACTTATGAGTAATATTAGGAATAGATTTAATTTTAAGAACTTCATTGTTTTTTAATATTGATGGTAACGTTGTTGGCCGTTGCTTCTTGCCTGTTGTTATCTGCTGTCTTTGCTGAGCCACCATAAGTAAGCCTAACATTTCAACGATAACATCGGTATCCAGAACCTCTTCGCAGTAGCCTAGAAGGTGTAAATATGCGAGAAGAGCCGATCACAGCTCTTGCCCACAACGTTAAATCTGCAAGCGAGCGAAGCGAAGATTGCAGATTTAACGGTTAGTATATGAAGCGTTGCTAGCCTGAATAGGCAGCAATGATTTCATATACATTGTTGGCGGTAGTTGTTTTTTCTTCTATCCACTGATTATTTTTTTTCGAGTAAACAACAAGCTTTTTTATCAGCTCATCATTTTCCTTAACATACTTAAATTCTACTTTTTTGAACTCTTTTCCGTTTTCATAGAAAATTATTTGTTCAAAAAGAAAATCTTTTATTTTAGTATAATCTTTAGGGAATGGTGTTCCTAAGAACCCACTTTCATTGAATATAATTCTTCTTTTAATTGTCCCATAATCATTGAATGAATCCCATTTATATTCATAAAATTTATTGTTTCGGTCATATTTATTCTTAGCGAATATTCTGTCAAAAACTAAAATTTCCTTTCTGCGTATTTTCTCAATTACTATTTCATTTTTATTGAATTTCTTTTGTTCTTTCTTATTCTTGGTTTTTATAACATTACCAATGTCATTGTATTCAGTTGTTTTTATATATTTTCTATTCCAGAACTCCTCTTTTTTAAGTTGTCCATTTATATGGTATTCCTTTTCATATTTTTTCTTTGTGTCATAAATGGACTTTATTTGACCGTTATCAAAATAGGTTATTCTTTTCCATTTCTTTCCTGGAATGAATAATTCCGATAGCTTGCCATTTCTGTGATATTCAAATAAAGTGTCAGACGGTTGCCCATCTTTAAAAGACCCTTTTGTTCTTAGATTTCCATTTGAATAAAAATCAGTAACTTCTCCATTTGCTAGATTTCCACAATCAAAATATTCAGAATGAGGAGGATTACTAACATAAATTGCCAATTCAAGTTTTTTTAAAAAGATTGTATCTCGATTAACCTTATTTGAAGTTATTTCGACAGTTATAGGTGGATTGTCAATATTTACATAAAGTTTATACGGTCCAGCTTTGGGTAATTCGATTGGTTTAGATTCTAGATTTTCCATTCCATAGGCTTTGGTAGAATCCGCCAAATACCAAATCACGTCATTTTCTGATTTATTAGTGCATTGATTTATAAAAATTGGCTCATAAGTAGTTTGCCCAAATATTGTTTGAGTTAAAATGAAAAATAATATGTAAATCGATATTTTCATCTAATTACCGCTAACGTTAAATATATGAATCGGAGCAAGGCAAGAAAGCCTGAACCAATCGATCTATCTGCGCATTTTTATTTCTTGTTAATTTATAAAAATCTAGCGCCATTGCAAAAAGGAAATGACCTTTCGATTAATCACTAAACTTTGCTCTGATTTCATATATAATGTTGTAAACCGTTTTTTTATTTTATCAATTTTGAAACAGGAATAATTTTTCGTTCATCCTCCGAATAGTACATTTCTAGTTCATCAACAAATTTTCTTATAGACTCTTCAGAATGATTCACTAAATATGATGACCCAGTAGATTTTGGTATAGGTTGTTCAAATTCTATTTTTCCTTCTTTAGAATAAAGAACTCTTAAATCAAGTAAATCTTTTTTATTCATAATCCCTATAGTGGGTATCCCTAAAGACTTCGATATTGGAAATGGTTGAAATTTAATATTTCCATTATAAAATTTTTCCATATAAGATTTTGATTTATCAAGTATTATAGGAGCGAAGGAATAATATTTCCCATTTTGCCCTTGAAATATCTCTAACAAAACCAAACCAATATCAAAACCATGATTTTTAGGGTGAAAACAATCTCCAATGAATAAATCATTTTCAATATCCGATTCTAAAGGCTTAGCTTTAGGATAGGAGTTTTCGGATTTGTCGGTTTTCCAAAATTGCCACCATTTCCTATTATTTATTTTACTAATCTCTTTTGATTGTTCACCTAATATATTTTTCTCATCATATTTTTCTCCTTCATCACCAAGCACAATTGCATCAAGTTCATTAGCAATTGAAATCATTTTTTTGATAATCCATTCGTCAGGATTTTTCACACTTATCCAACCATACTCTTCAAAGAAAGTAAATGGAACTTCTCCTTTGGTAGTTTTCCATAACCCTGCATTTGGAGTAGATACAGTTAAATATTTTCCATCTTCGTGTTGTACGGAGTATTCATTAATCTGTTCAAATTCAAAATCAGATTTTATATAATTCGCCCATTCTTCTTTTGTTAATTTTGTTTGATTATCCTCTCTTTTAATATTTAATTCATATCCCATTAAAAATAAAGTGTTTATTTTGGTTTTAATCTTTGCATCGAATGGTTTACAACGTTTCTTGTATGGTGCGTTTATATCTCGAAGGGGACATATGCATTATACAAATTGTTAGCATTATTTTTTAATTCTTTCCAAGATTAATTTCTTTTCCATTTCACTGTTCAGATTTTTTTCTAAATGTTTGTTAATCCAATATTCTGAAGATTTTGGGTCTTTCTGTTGTTTGTACAAAAAACTTAGAATATACTCATAAGAAATTATCAAAGGATCAAGTACTCCGGCTAGTGGATGATTAATATCTACCTGTAAACCAGCAATATTTTCATTGATTGTCTTTTTGCCCAAAAACCATTTTTCGAATTTTGGAATGTTTCTAGATAAAACTTGGTCCAAACTATCTCTAAACTTTTTTTCATTGACAGTGCCAACAAAGTCTGGATTTACTATTTTTTTGCTTAAATACCCGTCAAGTGTTTTTAAGTACATTATTTTAGTTGATTTATCAGTTCTATGATTAACTAATTTTTTTCCAGATATAGTTGGTACAGAATAGAAGCAATTGCCAAAGGAAAAAGTACCTTTAAAACCTCTGAACTTGTGAAATTGAATTACATGTTTAATTCCCTCATTATTAAAATCACTATACCATAAGTATTTTCCATTCCAATTATTGAGTCCAATTTCGGCAAATTTTGGTGTAACTATCTCTTTAAAAATTTCAATTCTTTTTTCCAGGAGTACTTCATCCAAATTTTTAACATCATCATATAAATCACGTAAAGCTTTTCGTCTCTCAATTTCTCTCTTAATCTTAATGAAAATGTTCATTGATTCTTCAATTAATGCTAACGTTTAATATATGTGTCGTAGTAGAGCAAAATGTTACCTTGCTTTTTGATTTTTCTGCGCATTGGTTGCTAACTTTTCCATTTTGCAAGCATTGCGCCTTCATAAATATACACAAACTAATCGATTGATCACTTTGCTGCTATGATCACATATATAGTGTGCCTGTTGCACAAGTTAGCAAAAAATTAATATTGACTTATTGTTATTTTTGTGTTATTGTTTTAACTTCATGCTATGCAAGGAAAGAAGACCTATCAGGAAAAACTCTTCAATGATTTTCGATTGAGCGATCGTGTTCTGGAGAGCAACTTTTACAGACGTTTGAAAACCGTATTGAACTTTGATTATCTCTATTTCCAGACCAAAGACTATTATGGGAATAGTGGACAAAAGAGTATCGATCCTGCGGTATTCTTTAAACTTTGTTTAGTGGGTTATCTGGAGAATATTATCAGTGACCGTAAGCTTATGGATCATTGCAGTATGCGCTTGGATATTCTTTATTTTTTGGGATATAATATTGATGAAGAGTTACCTTGGCATTCTACTATTAGTAGAACCCGTCAATTGTTTCCTGAGTCGATTTTTGAGGAAGTATTTACAAAAGTATTGTCGTTGTGTATTGATAAGGGAATGGTTATCGGCCATACCCAAGCCATTGACTCAGCCCCAGTGAAGGCAAATGCATCGATGGATAGTTTGGAACTGAAAGTTCCAGAAGAAGAGCTGGAAGATCATTTACGTAAAATCCGTCATATAAGTGCTATAGATAAAGAGGCTCCTATCCGAAAAGTAAAAAACAATAAAGCTCCAAAAGAGCAACAGCGTATTAGTGCTAGTAAAAAAGAGTTACAAGGGATCACTTCAAGAAACAAGAAATGGGCTAAGGATCAAGATCAGCGTCCAGGCGCAGGGAATAAAGGCTCAAAATACACTAGTAATAAGACGCATTACAGTCCTACCGATCCTGATGCGCGTATTAGTGTAAAGCCCGGTAAGGCTAAGAAACTTAATTATCTGAGTCAACTAACGGTGGATACAGCCCATCATGTAATTACTGATATTAAGGCCTATCACGCAGATTGCAAGGACAATCAGCAACTACAAGATATTGTAAAACGAGTAAAAAAACGTTTGTGGAAACAAGGGTTACACTGGGATAATTGTGTGGCTGATAGGGGTTATAGTAGTGGAGAAAACTATGCTTTTCTAGAATCCCAAAATCTCAAAAGTTTCATTCCGCCTCACGGTACTTATAAGGGTGGTCCAGATAACTTTATCTACAAGGAAAAGGAAGACCATTATCTATGTCCTCAGGGAAAAGTGATCCCGTTTACCAAAGAGTTTCTTGATTACCGAACCAAAACTAGGAAGAAAGAATACCGGGCAAGCAAGCATATCTGTGTTGATTGTCCATTAAAGAGGCAATGTTTAGGTAAGAGCGCCCAGGAGAAAAAGTTTAGTGTTACCTACTATCGGGAAGAATACCAACGTAACAACACTAGGGTAAACAGTTCACAAGGTCGTTATATGAAAGCCAAACGGCAGAGTACAGTAGAACCTGTCTTTGGTACGTTGAAGGAATTTATGGGAATGTACAAGATCAATACTATAGGATTGGCTCAGGCAAACAAGTGTATGCATTTATCGGCTATTGCTTACAATCTGAAAAAGTACTTGAAATTTACTAGAGACACTGTGCAAAGTCAAGCAGGTGTGCTACTTTCGTGTATTTTATCATTAAAATCCTTTCTAAGGCTTCAAATAAGCCGTTTAGAACATAGCTCCATAATTAAGATACTTTAATACTGTAGACAAAAAACAGGGGTTAGATCATCGATTTTCTATGTAATCTTATTCTTTTTAGAGGCTTGTGCAACGGTTACCGGTGTTGTATGCAGTTTTCTATTTTTGATAAATTAACTCTCCAAGTTTTTGCACTTCCATAGGTAGACTATCATCAGAATTGACTAAAATAGGCATATTAGCAAGAAGAGATATGACAATACCGTCGTCTGGATATACTATTAAAACAGCGCCTGAAGAAGGCCCTTGCCCTACGTGATACCAAATTCTCCAACCATTTATATCTTTTCCTATATACCAACCCAATCCATAATTTGTTGGTTTTTTATCTCCAGTATATTGAGTCTCAAATAACTTCTTTTTAAAAGTAGTTTCAAAAAAACTCCCATATAACAACTCATTTCCAAATTTCAACAAATCTTCTGTTGTAGAGATTAAGCCTCCTGATGCGTGAGCATAGCTTAAATCATAAGGTTCTGCTTCTGCTTCGTTTGGATAGTAAGACTTAGTTTTATTTATCATCGTACTATCTGCAATATCTCCATAGGTATTAGACATTAAAAGCGGCTTCCAGATATTATCTTGCATATACTCCAAATACGTTTGTCCTGATGCTCCTTCAATAGCAGCTCCGAGTAAATTATATCCAAAAGAAGTGTATAAATATTGATTGCCTGGTTTAGCCATTAACGTATCATTTTTGAATACGTTAATGGCTTCGGTTGCATTCTCGAAATGTGGATTTTTAATCACTTCATCGATGCTGATTTCAAAATAATCACGGATTCCACCTAAATGCCCTGCTAATTGACGCGTAGTAAGCATATATTTTTTTTCAGGAAAAGAAGGAACATACGTTCTCACGTCGGCATCCAAATCTAATTTCCCTTCAGAAGCTAATTTAATCATTGCGGCGGCTGTAATTGGTTTTGTTACACTTGCAATTCTAAAACGTGTTTGCGGATTTACTTTCTTTTCATTTTCAACATCAGAATAGCCAAAGCCTTCTGAAAAAATTGTATTGTTTTTTGAGCTTACAGAAAGTTGCATCCCAGGAATGTTATAATTTTCTATAAAGGCATTACCCCATTTTGCAATTTTAGACTCTAGTGTTTCTTCTTGATTAGCGTCTTCGTTATTTGATATCATCATATGTTCGTCTGATGAATTTGAATTTATTGGAGATTTATTACTCATCAAGATTTTGGCGGAAAGAATATCAGGTGTCCTTTCCCATTCAGCAAAACTACTACTACGCGCATAACATTTGTAATTTTTTCGATCAGCCATGGTTCTGGTATCTCCAAATAATATTATTGGTGTTTTTCCCACACCTGAAATTTCTTCTGTAAATACCTTTTTTCCATCAATTAGTACAGAATCTCTTTTTATTTTATTAGGATTTGATTTCCAATATTCAGCAAATCCATTAAATAGTTTGAGGCGATCTTTATCTTCTAAAATCCATTCAAACGCCAAGAAGAAAGATTCCTGATTTATTTTATAATTATAGGGTGATAAATCAAAAGTTAACCAGCCTCTTTTATTATCCGATGTAACTACAATGCTTTCATTAAAGAGATCGTCTCCCGGTAAATTATTATTCGATTTATTTACTTCAAGAAATCTAACACGTACTTTAAATTGGGATTCCGTATTTTTAGCAATAAATAATCGTGCTTTGTCAATGAATTTTAAATCAATATCATCTTTCTTTTCAATTAACAAAGCCATAGCTCCACCAGCAGATACCGAATCTACATACGTTTGACCTTGCACAAATAAATTCCTCTTACGGTTTCCAAGCCAATTGTGTTTTTCTTTTATTTTTCTTGTAGAAGCAGAAATTACTACTTCATCAAGTACAATTTTTTTCTCAATCAAATAAATAACACTTTCTTTATTATTTGCAAAGGAATTTATTGCTAAAGATTTTTTTTCATAACCAATAGCAGAAAATAATAAATTTTCTTTTAAATGAGAAGCTGGTATTTTAATCGAGAAGCTGCCATCGCCATTTGAAATTGTCCCAAAAGAAGAATTCAGAACACCAATATTCACAAAAGCTAACGGTTCTTTATTATTTTGAGATATTACATGTCCTTTAATAGTCAATTGTCCAAAAACGGATGTGAAAACTCCAAAAGACAGTAAGCAGACTAAAAATGTATTTTTAATGTTATTCATAAATGTTAATTAGATATCTCTTATTTTAATCAAATTCGGAATGATCTTATACATCTAGAGACGCAAAAAATCAAGGAATGGTTGCTTTGCAGTAATGTTTTTAATTGCATACAACGTTAAATATATGGCAAGTAGGGCAGGTGATAAGCACAGACCTTTCCTTTAAACACTTAGCCAAAGCTTTTGTATTTTGTTTTTATCTTATTTCTCTAAAAGCCAAATCAAAAGATTTGGCGACTTTGCAAATAGATAACGCCCTTTGGGTTAATAACTAATCGCCCTATTTGCTATATATAGTGTTAGCAAATCGGCTTTATTTCTGTACTAATTTTTCAAAATCTAACTTAATTAACTCCCATGCTTTTTCCTTGTAACAGTTTGGAGTAAAATCGCTTTCTGCTATAGAAAAATCAACAACCTTTACTAATATTTCATCTTTAGGTGATCCATAAGGATTTCTTTTGAGATAAAAATTTATCATTTCATCTAATGTGTAAGTTTCTAATAGTTCATGAATATCCCAAAAATCTTTTTTTCTCCCACCATTGGCTATTACTTCAAATTTCATTGCAGCAACTTCTTCAATACTTGAAAACCTTACATTTTGTTCAACAATACAAGGAAAAACAAAAGGATCTGTATAAAATAAGTCTAATTTGACCGATTCATTTTCATTGTTACCAATAAAATAGGATTTTCCTATGCCTACTAAATCAACTGATGGCATGTCTACATAAGGAAAGATTTCATTTAATTTAGTTTCAAGTATCGTAAAATCAATACTACCATATTCAGCGTCTGTAAATAAATCTATATCAATTGATTCTCTATGGCCTATTTGTAGGCTTAAAGAAGTGCCACCAACTATTCTAAAACTATTAAATTCATCAATTGACATCAATTGTTTAAGAGAATTCCAAAGTAAATCAGAAACAGTATTCAAATATAATTCCATTTTATTAAATCAAATTATGTTCAATAATATTCTTTTCAAAAGAAGGTAAGCGACTTTTTTTTATTGATTTTATTTCCTTGGAAATATTTTTTTTCCCGTAGAATGAAATGATTTCATTTATTTCAGTTTCATTTCCTCTTTCTAAAATTCTTTTTATAACGGCTTTCTTATTTTTGTTCCAATCAATATTATTAAAATTAGTGTCCCAAAAAATTATTCTTCTTATGTTATTTATATTTGGTGTGTCTTTTATTTGAGATTCCGATAGTATTTTTACGTCATAACTTGCCTGCAATAACATAAAGTAATCTTTGTCAGTTTTAAATTCTTTTGATAATTTAATAGAAAGTTTTGGGTTAATGTCTCTTTTTTTATTGAGAATAGCACTTATGGTTTGTCTATGTTCACCGATAGTGTCTGCTAATTCACTGCCTTTTAGATTCCGATTATTTAATTCCCATCTTAATAATGTGCCAGGATGTATTCCTTTAATTTTATTTAATCTTGGTAACATAATTCAAGTTTTTAAGGTGAAAGTACAAAATTTATCAATAGTAAACAAAAATGTTTACTATTGATAAACAATATTGTTTATAATAAGGTCAAAAAACATACCAAACTCTATTCAATAGAGAGCTGTTTGCTAACGTTTAATATATGTGTCGTAGCAGGGCAAAATGTTACCTTGCTTTTCGATATTTCTGCGCTTTGGTTGCTAACTTTTACTTTCTGCAAGCATTGCGCCTTACTAAAAATACAACAACCATCCGATCCATCACCTAGCTGCTATTATCACATATATGGTGTTAGCAAATCGTTTTTATTAAAAACTAAATTCTAAAACAACAATTCTTTTATGAAAGTAATTATTAAAATTAGGATCAGAATTCAAAATTCCGGTTACCAATATTTCGTTTTGCATTATTCCAACTGCTTTTCGTTTTTCTCGGTAAGTTTTTATTAAAGGGTCAGGTTTTTTTATAGAATAAAGTGCCTGTATGTATTTTCCAATGTAATATAAAAATTCCGTTAAGTATTAAATTTATTGTGATGGCAATTTTAAATTCTGGAAATTTAAACAAAATCAAACTTAATATGATAGATGGAAATACAAGACCCACAATTTTTTCCCAGTTTCTATTAAATTCAGGAATAGCAAAATAGAATGCATAAACCAAAGCACAAATTAGTACCCATCCACCAAAAATTATAAAACCCATTTGAGCTTCTCCGTGAATATTTCCAACTCTACTCAACATTATAACAATCGGTATTAGGTTTGTAATGAGAGCAATTCCATAATAATTCCGAACGTATTTTTTTCCCTTTTTTAACATTAAGTTTTAGCCTTAAGTCAGTTTTATAATTCCAAATTTTTTAATTGTTCCAGTTTTTCATATTCGGTCATTCGTTTACCTGAGAATTGCTCAATTTTTCCCTTAAGCCATTTTTTTCGATAATTTTCCCAGCTATTATTATAGGGAGGTTCTCCACTATCATCAAATCCATATTCGAATCCGCAGGAGCAAATATCATAGGAAGGATGACCATTCTCATCATAAGGTCTCCATTCTTTGTCATCCGATTTTATTCCGCAAACAGGACAAAAACAATATTCGTCAGAACTGATGTTTAGTTCTACTTTTTCTCCGTTCCAAGTATTTATGATTTCTTTTCTCAAAATGTATGCTAACGTCTCGGCTATGGTTAGTACGGGAATTAAAAGTACTGAACTTTCGATTAAGCGATTAGCCAAAGCTTTTTATTTTGTTTTATCTTTTTTTATTCTAAAGCCAAATCAAAAGATTTGGCGGACTTTATAAAAATACACTAAACTTTGGATTAAGTACCAAAACCCGTATTAATTATAGCCATTGTTGTACACCGTTTTTATTTATTTTTTAATATCTGTTCAACATATTTTCTGTGATTGTCGAATCCGTTCTTTTCTGGATTTTCCAAGTCAACCATTCCATCAATTCCTGAGTCGTAAATCTGCCAATTATACTTTTTCGATAATTCAATCAAGGCATAAATTGCGTTTTCTCCGTATAATGACAGCATAAAATTACTTGAATGCTCATTGTCGGTAAAAAAGTCAATTGTAAAATCAGTTCCGATTATTTCTCTGTGATTATCGTCTTTTTTTATTCGGTCAAGTGAGCTTTCTAGAATTCCGCGAAAATCAGTCGTTTCCAATTGGTCTTCGTCAAGTTCCGCAACTGATTCTATTTTCTGTCTTGAATTAAAAAGTACAATGTTCCAACTCATATTTTATTTTTTCATTATTCCAGCTCGGTCAAGATATTCCCCAATAGAATATCTTGGAAGTCCTTTTTCATAACCTAATCGGTAAAATCCGATTCCATCGCTTTTTTGTCCGTTTACAGATTCTTGGATTTCTTTTGCCTTATGAATGATTTCTAATTCCGTCAATTCAGATTTACTTTCAATGACTTCTCCTTTTTTTAGTCCACCTTTTGAACCATAAGGAATTAATATAATTTTTGTCGCATTAAATGTCCTATTCCCAAATTCAGATTCCAGTTTTTCAATTCCGCTTGAGTCAAAAGCATTCCAATTAACGTTTTTTGTTCTTCCAAATCTCATCGGCAAATCAGGTCGAAAATATTGTAATTCCTTTTCTGTAAAGGGTAGATTTTCAATAAATTCCGATTTATTCTTGAAAATATCAGATGACATTCGATAGAAAATTGTTTTGACTCGAAAATTGTCAGAGAATGTCCAATTATTATCAGCCCAAAGACAATCATAAAACACTTCATAATTGTCAAATCCAATTATTCGAAATGGTCTTTCATCAAATTCCGTTTTATAAATATCTCCTAATTTCATTTTTTCGCAAATGGTGTACAACGTTTAATTATACTTTTCTATCGCTTTCTTTAAGGATTCTAAAATCAATTTTTGAGTATTTAGATCTTCCGTTTCAGTTTTGTCCAATTTTTTAGAGATCTTATTAAGTTCTATTCCGTCATTGATTGGATTTCGAAGTTGAGTAAGTACAAATTCCAATATTTCCTTTTTTTTCGAAACTCTACTTAAAAAAACTACAAATTTCTTGGGGTTTGATTTGAGAGTTTTAAAAATCAATTCATTGTTGAATTCACTATACTCAATGTTGTTTGAACATTTAGGATTAATATTCGCAAAGAAAACAGCAAAATTTTGGTCATTTAACTCAATATTTTGCTTAATCAGAGAATCAATTTTTATAAGAGTAGTTATTTCACAATTTGGTTGGGTATTGACTTTTTTCTCCGCAATACTATCCGTCGAATTTTCAATAACCATTTGTATCTCAGAAATAATACTATCGTTTTGTTCTAGTTTTTCTTGCATTTCCTTTCCTTTTTCCTCCATTTTCTCTAATTCGTTTTGGAGGGACTCTACTGCTTTTGAGTTTTTTTGGTCAGTTTTACAGGAGCATAGAAAAATTAGTAAACTATAGGTGAAAATTTGTTTCATAATGTTGTACAACGTTTAATATATGTGTCGTAGCAGGGCAAAATGTTACCTTACTTTTTGATTTTTCTGCGCATTGATTGCTAACTTTTATATTCTGCAAGCATTGCGCCTTACCAAAAATACAACAACCATACGATTCATCACTTAGCTGCTATGATTACATATATGTTGTTGTACAACGTCTTTTGTATTCATCCAATTTATTCAGCAATCCCCCAAATCGCTTTATTTTCAGCACCTATAAGCCAACTTTTCTTTTTCCCACTAATTATAGTGTCTTTTATCGAATAAATTAAATTAAGATTAACATTTTTCCGAGGATCTTCTTCTGGAACAATTCTTAAATTTTGTCCAACCGTAAAATTTCGTTCTTCACATCTTGAAAGGACCGTCACAATATTTGGTAATGAGGTATTATTAGTTTTCCCAATTAGAATAGCATATGGTATACCTTCTGTAAAACAATAAAAATTATTTTCGTGAAATTCGATTAATTCCAAATTAAATGGTTGCTCAACTTCCAGGAAGTTAAATTCCATTTTTCCATTCTCAGAATTTCCAATGATTACGTTTTTTGATTTACAACTGAAAAGTAGTAACACCACTATAATTAATATTTGGTTGTTTTTTTTCATATGTTGTATAACGTTGTGGGCAAGAGCTGCGGTCAGCAGCGTCTTGGCCCTCAACTAACTAGTTAGTTGGCAAGGGGCAAGGCGTTGTTGGCCGTTGCTTCTTGCCTGGTGTTATCTGCTGTCTTTGCTGAGCCACCATAAGTAAGCCTAACATTTCAACGATAACATCGGTATCCAGAACCTCTTCGCAGTAGCCTAGAAGGTGTAAATATGCGAGAAGAGCCGATCACAGCTCTTGCCCACAACGTTAAATCTGCAAGCGAGCGAAGCGAAGATTGCAGATTTAACGTTATAAGTATGTGTCGTAGCAGCGTAAAATGTTACCCTGCTTTTCGATATTCTTGCGCATTGATTGCTAACTTTAATTTTCTGCAAGCATTGCGCCTTACCAAATATACAAGAACCATTCGATTCATCACTTAACTGCTATGATCACATATATGTTGTTAGCAAACGTTTATTTTGACATTCTAATATTTAATTCTTCAGGAGTAATTTTACCTAAGTTGCACAGCATCATTGAATAGTATGGTTCTAGATTCTCTCCAATTTCAGGTTTATTCAGATTATTAATTAGCAAATTGAAATTTGGGTTGTCTTTAAAATTAGGTATCCTTTTTAAAGCTGCAAAACGGACATTCAAGTCAGGATCAAATAAAACAGCATAGTAAATTAAATAGAAGAAATTATTATCTCCTAACGTCATTATGTCTCCCATTCTTTCTTTATCAGTTCGGTTGCAAAATTTCTTAATAGATTGTTTTCCCTGTTCAGATAAATTAAGATCAATCTGATCAAAATTAATCTCAGTGGTTTTCTTTTTCTTGAATAGTTTTTTGAACATCTTATTGAATGTTGTCAAACATTATTATTTAAATATTTAGGATTAGATAAAGCGTTTTCGTACTCTTCTTTTGAGAAAAAAGGCCAGTATTCTCTTTGTTCAGATTGAGTTTTGTCAATAGTTTCATTTTTTATTCGAAGCAATTGGCTTAGGTACTTTTTAATATTTTCAATTAAAGAAGGTTCAGACCACTTGTATTCATAATCAGATTTAAGAAAAAGAATGGTTCTTTTTAAGACTTTCTCATCTGATTCTTCCATTTTCCATTTCCCTTGATTTTTGTGAGTCCGTATATCATCATATAAATACCAAAGTTGATATTTAATTTCACTTACTCCTTTATCATTGGTTGTTATAGTGAAGTTGATTTCATCAAACTCAAAATTATCAATTAAACAAGACCAATAATGTCGGCAAGATTCAGCAAGCTTATTTCTATTTTTTCTATCAATCATTTAGGATGTTTGCTAACGTTTTATATATGTGTCGTAGCAGAGCAAAATGCTACCCTAATTTTGGATAAATCTTCGCATTGGTTGCTAACTTTTGCTTTCTGCAAGCATTGCGCCTTACCAAAAATACAACTACCATTCGATTGATCACTTAACTGCTATGATCACATATATGTTGTTGGCAATAGTTATTTTTTCAACTGTCTATTTTTAACGACTGCGAAAACAAATACAATCAACACGTGAGTCAATAGGCAAATAGCCAATCTAAAGAGAAAACCTAATCCATACTCGTCGTGTTCCCAAATTGATTTTCCATAAATTAAGAACCCAACATATGCAATTATTAAAATTCCGTTTATGATGAAAAATTTATTGAACTTCTCCCA
Organism: uncultured Aquimarina sp.; assembly: GCF_947495315.1. Taxonomy (GTDB): domain Bacteria; phylum Bacteroidota; class Bacteroidia; order Flavobacteriales; family Flavobacteriaceae; genus Aquimarina. Next base: position 855,775 of record NZ_CANLYD010000001.1, read on the forward strand.
GCCAGAAAGCATATAAATACTTGCAATCCAAATAACAATTGGGACGAGTATGATTAATAATAGTTCCATTTTACTCAGTCTTATTTTTGTTAGCTATCTTGAAGAAAATAGTTCCTAATTCGCTTTCTTTTGTCAGCTCAAAAATTTCAAGTAAAGAACATAAACTTTCAGATTCCCAGGCATACTTTGAAAGGTTTTGATTATATCTATTCAAAAGTTTCTCAAGGTTTGATTGAGTTGTTATTCCGTTGATTTCCTTTTCTAATACAAGAATAAACTCATTCAGATTATTTACTGAAGTTTTCCAATCTCCCCAATCATTTTCCGCTTCGAGTATCTTTTCCGCAATCTTTTTGTCAGTTTTATTTTCAAATCGGTTTTCTTCTACCAAGTCAAATAATTTGTCAAAAGTCAGTAACGGGATTTCGGTCATATCATTAAGTTCTGATAAGTTTTCATTAACCATTTTCTTTTCAGCAATGCGCTCTCCTTTCCAGAAAAATCTTTTTCCAATTTTCCTTAGATGTTTGTGCCATTCTATATCAGTTGTTAATTGACCTTTTCGTTTGTATCCCACTTTATCTAATTATTGCCAACGGTTTGTGTATGATTAGTTGCTAGAAAGTACGCGAGTACTTTCCGCCGTTGCTAAAGATAATTAATGCGAGTGAATTTCCGTTGAGGAAATTCCGCTGCAATTAATTCATACACCTTGTTAGCAACTGTTCTTTAATTCTTTTTTGCAACTTCATTTGGGTCAAATCCGTACATGAATTTATTAAGCTGTCCATTCGAACTCTCAAGTCCGATAATGTCCATTAATTCCTCAAAATAAGTACAAACTCTTTCACGGTCTTCTGTGTCTAATTCCATATAAACATCGGAAAATCTAGAAAGTCCAATTCTAATTTTTTCTTGGTATTTTTTATCAGTTGGAGTATCAGATTCTGCAACGTTTTGAAAGTCAGATGCTACTTGATTAATCTTCTCTGTAAAAACCGGTCGCATTTTTTCGTCCGCAATTCCAGGATAATAATTTTCTTCTACGAATTTTTTCTTTGTGATAAATTCCGCAAACTTTTCTTTCGCGTTTTCGGGTGTTTTCATTTCAGTTGCATTTTGTCCACAAGCAGATATAGTGAAAAAGAGTATAAATAATTTAATTTGATTCATGCGCATAATAGTTGCTAACGTCTCGTATATGAAAAGTAGCGCTGAAAATAAGCGATGACTTTTCGGATAAACACAAGCCGAATTTTTAAATT
>NZ_CANLYD010000002.1 GCF_947495315.1 uncultured Aquimarina sp.
ATGTAGCTTCCTCCTTCGCTACGCTGCGGCGGACAGGCGCTTCGCTACATCACCGCAGGAAATATGGGGATGTAGCTTCCTCCTTCGCTACGCTGCGGCGGACAGGCGCTTCGCTACATCACCGCAGGAAATATGGGGATGTAGCTCAGCTGGCTAGAGCGCTTGACTGGCAGTCAAGAGGTCGTGGGTTCGAATCCCATCTTCTCCACTTGATTATCAAAGAGTTACACTAAAAACTTATTGTAGCTCTTTTTATTTGCACAAAAATTGCACAAAAACTTTGATTTACGACTCACGAAGTTTCCGGTTTGAATCCTTCAAAAATTATTATAAAGAAACTCCAAATGAATAAATGCATTTTGAAAAATAGTGATCATTAGGTTTTAAAATTACGCTTGGAAACATCGGATTGTTTGGTGAATCTGGAAAATGCTGAGGCTCTAAACAAAATCCACTCCTATAATTATGTGGTGTTTGATTCTTTCCCGTCGTTTTCCCATCCAAAAAATTACCACTATAAAACTGTATTCCAGGTTCATTGGTATATAGTTTAAAGCATCTTCCTGTTACTGGTTCTGCCACGTCCGCAGCCAATAACAGCTCTTCACCATCTAAGTAATCATTTAGTACAAAATTGTGATCGTATCCTTTTGCAATTGCTAATTGCTCATTCTTTTCATCTATATCCTGCCCAATTGGTTTAAGCTTTAAAAAATTGAATGGTGTTTCTTTAACCGATACAACCTTCCCTATAGGAATTGTATCTTTATTTATTAGTGTAAAACGATCTGCATTAATAATTAACCTATGATCATTTATTGTACTATTTCCTTCTCCTTGAAGATTAAAATAGGAGTGATTGGTAAGATTAATAATAGTTGTTTTATCAGTATTAGCCTTATAGCTAATAATTAAATCGTTATTATCAGTAAGTCGATAATTAACATTGACCTGCACATTTCCGGGATATCCTTCCTCTAAATCTTTTGATAAATAAGAGAATTCTATCTCGTTACTTGAAACGAAAAAAATCCTCCACGCTTTATTATGAAATCCGTGTAAACCTCCGTGTAGATGATTTTTTTGATCATTTATCGGTAATTCATATTTTTCGTTATTCAAAATAAAACTTCCGTTTGCAATTCTATTTGCATATCTGCCAATTGTTGCACCAAAGTAATATTGCTTTTCTGGATTTATATATTCCTCAAGAGTAGCATGACCTAAAACAACATCATCATAAACACCTTTCTTATCTGGAATCAATAATGAAACTAATCGTGCACCAAAATTAGTTAGACATGCTTCTACACCATTACTATTCGTTAGAACGAATAACCTTATGGGGTTACCCTCAATTTCTTTTTCAAAGTTACCAAAGTATAAGCCTGATCTGGTTTGTAATTTCATTATACATAGTAAAAATAGTGCTTCGACATTACCCTAAGAATATTTTAATAATTCTTTTAAATCGTCTTTACAAGTAGTGAAAGTCAGATTATAAAACGATTGAAAAATCCTAAATCCAAATTTTATCATTTTGTTTTTAGTGTTGACTTTATGAATTCAATCAATAAAGGATATCCAGGTTCCCTCATATCGTGACCATAACCCTTTAACTCATATAACTCAATATCTCTATGTCCTGCAACTTTCATCATCCTTTGGAAATAAGCATTCTCCTCATATCTACCTAAAAGCTCTAATTCTCTGTCTCCTGTAATTAGAAGAAAGGATGGAGCATCTTCCCGAACATGATATAGCGGTGCAAATTCATCTATTACGGGATGTTTACCGGAGATTCCTTTTTCTTTTCTAATAGTAAAATGAGTGATTGCATGACCGCTAAAAGGTATAATTCCTGCAATCCTGTTTGCATCTATTTCGTGTGCCTTCATCCATTTTTTATCTATTCCTATCATACTGGCCAGATATCCTCCTGCCGAGTGTCCAGAGACAAAAATCTTATTAGAATCTCCGCCATAGCTCTTTATATTTTTAAAAACCCAGGCTACGGCAGCAGCAGCGTCTTCTATATACTTTGGTTTCTTTACTTTAGGATGTAATCTGTAGTTTACGGATACTATTGAAAAACCTTGATTGGTTAATCTTTCTGGAATATATTTATCCCCTCCTGACAATCCGCCTCCATGAAGCCAAATAATTGTTGGAAAATTTTTCATCTGTGTAGGATAGTATAAATCTAAAACACATTTCTCACTGAGATAAGTATCCGATTTAGTAACAGGTTCAGGGTAATAGGAAATATTAAATTTCGTAATATAATCCCTGTTCTGCCCTAAAACAGTGCCAATTATTAAAAAGCAAAAGATAAATGTTTTACAACCCTTCATTTTTTTATTTTTAGACGGTTTGAGTTATTTTTCAATATAATTAGGATTTGGTTTAGGTAACTTTGCATTCATATTGATAAGCATTTTATTCATATTAACTTTTAAGGTATGAAATATCTCCATTTGACTTTCTACTAGATTGTTTTCTTCTGAAAGGTCTTCTTTAAGGTTATATAGCTCATAATTATCATCTTCATAGAAATGAATAAGTTTCCAATCACCTTCTCGATAAGCTGTAGAGGGTTTTCCATGTTGTGGACTATAATGTGGTAGATGCCATAATAGACCTCTCTTTAAAACCTCCTCGTTTTTAAATAATGGAAGCAAGCTTTGTCCATCCTGAGTTCTTTCTTTGCTATTGGTTATTTCCATAAACGTATTAAAAAAATCCTGAGCGATTACAGGTACATTGTTTTCCTGTCCTGGTTGTATCATTCTAGGCCATCTTATAATTAATGGCTCTCTGATACCTCCTTCATAAACATATCCTTTGCCTTCTCTAAGTTTTCCATTATCTGTAGGAGGTGTATGTTTTGCAAAAGCTGGAACTTCACGTACCGATAAACCTCCATTATCTGAAGTAAATAGTACCAAAGTGTTTTCTTCTAAATTAAGCTCTTTTAACTTATTTAAAATTCTACCAACATTTTGATCTATAGATTCTACCATAGCTGCATAATGTATGTTGGGCATAGTGGCTTCTGATGTATCATTACCTCGCTTATTTCTATATTTTTCGACCAAATTAGGTTTTGCCTCGATAGGAACATGCGGAGAATAATAATTAAGACTCAAAAAGAAGGACGAGTCTTTCTGTTGTTCAAGATATTCTATTGCTTTTGTAGTCAAAACATCTGTAAGGTAATCTCCTTCTTTTGAAGAATTTTGCAACTCTGGTTTTTCGCCTTTATTAAAAAAAGGATAAAAAAAACTTTTTGGGAGACCGTTCCAAGCTCCTGCTATATTAACATCAAACCCTCTATTGTCAGGAGTAAATTTTCCACCTCCTAAATGCCATTTACCGATAAATGCTGTGTTGTAATCCTTTATCTTCAATGCTTCAGCAATCGTTTTATACTGTGGCCTTAGTTGCTGTGCCACCGGAGGTGTTTTTAATTTTTGATTAGGTCCTGGTGGATGATTCCCGTGTATGTGCTCTGTAATATTTACTCTAATTGGATGCAAACCTGTAATCAAACTTGCACGAGAAGGGCTACAAAGAGGTGCAGCTGCATAAGCATCTGTAAATCTTATACCTTCTTTTGCTAATCTATCTAGGTTTTGAGTTTCGATAAAATCATTTCCATAACAAGAAAGGTCATACCAACCCAGATCATCTGCTACAATCATGATTATATTTGTATTTACATTTTGTTTTGAATCATTAGTCTTATTGTTATCATTCTTACAGGACCAAATACAGATTAGTCCTAAACAAAAACATAAGATTTTCTTATAGTTATTTACTGATATTACCATGATATTCTCTTTAATGAGCTGTAGAGAATAAATTTATTCATTATTAAGTTCATCATCATCATGTACTTACCTGTATTAAAATTAGCAGTAAAGTACAGGATACTATTATTTACAAAAAACACCAACTTTGTCATATTATATTATACGCATATGAAAAACATCATCACATATAAACTTATCACCTTTCTATTTATAGTTTCAATTTCATTTGCACAAACTATTACTATAGACAACACGAAATCCAAGCTAGACGAAAAAGGCCAAATTGTAGATGCTCATGATGGCAGGGTGATCCAATTTGGGGACACCTTTTATTGGTATGGCACTTCTTATGGAACCACTAATGGATTTACTACTCAAAATCATTATCGATGCTATAGTTCTAAGGATTTAACCAATTGGAAATATGAAGGTAAATTACTTGACACGCAACCTGAAGGAGTCTATTACAGACCACATGTTATTTATAATAAAAAAATAAAAAAGTATGTCCTTTGGTATAATTGGTATCCAAAACTTTGGGATGGACAGTTTGGAGCGGCAATAAGTGATACTCCGCAAGGGCCTTTTAAAATTGTAAATGATAATGTGAAGATGTACAACTCTAAAATTGGTTTAGGAGATTTTGGCCTTTTTGTAGATGATGATGGAACCGGTTATATTAGTTATAACACCATTCAAAATCATCAAGTATCTGTAGAAAAACTGAGTGATGATTATTTGTCTTCTACTTTGAAAAATGGAGGTGTCATTGCCAAAAATATGGAAGCGGGAACCATGTTTAAAAACGAAGGAAAATACTACCTGCTTACAGATTATACTTGTTGTTTTTGCAACTACGGCTCCGGAGCCAGGGTTTATATTTCTGATAACCCTTTAAAAGGATATTCGCTTACTACCAATATTAATAGATATCCAGGAAGGTACTCTCCTATACTTTATGATGGAATTACGAGGGGTACTCTATACGAAACTCTTTCAAAAAAGAAGGATGAATATGATTCTGTTGAAATTCTTTTTGATGAAAAATTGAAGATCAACAAACTGGCTCTACATCTTTTTACAGGAAATCGTCCTGAGAATTGTGGCGATGTAAATAATCCAAAAGTGCATCCTGATATTGTTTCTCAAAAATTTGAAATTTTCGAATGGAATAACCATACTTGGAAAAAAATCAATATTAAAAATCAAATGATTAAAAAATCAACTTTAAAGGAAAAAATTATAATTGAATTCACGACCAGTATATCTGATCGAATTAAAATAGTTCCTGTTGAAAGTGACGCTAACGTGTATATAAATGAAATTGAAACGTTTAACGAAGGAACTCCCAACAATTCGAGGGGTAGTTTTTTTATAACCAGATCAAATATCCGTCAGAAACCAATAATTCCTGCCCAGCAATCTTATGTAATGAAGCTTAATACGACTAAAGGAGAAAAGTATATTTGGATAGGAGATCTATGGGGTTCTGCGTCTGACAATATTAAAGGACACGATTATCAATATTGGAGTGCCCCTTTAGAGTTTAATGAAGATGGAACTATAAAACCCATGAAATGGACAGATCGATGGACTGTAGAGTTAAAAAAATAATAGAATCTTAAACCTTGTTTTAGACCAGTTGATTTCCGATACCAATAATAACAGTGGAAGCAATAAGTATTAGTAAGCCAAGTGTTAGTGTCCAGGTAACTTTTTTGCTTACGCCTTGCCATTCTTTAGTAATCAGTCCCCACATGGTACTGAAAATGATGATAAAAGCCATGTGCAATGTCCAACTTGCAAAATCGTGTTCACTCATTTGCGTGGTTCCCATCCCATAAAACATAAATTGACAATACCAAGTCGTACCGGCGATAGCCGCAAAAAGATAATTTATCTTCAAGGGGGTCGCCTTACTACTATAATCTTTGTAACTCTTCTTTTTAATATTCAGATAGCTACACCAAATCAAATTAGAAGTAAATCCTCCAGCAAGTATCACAATAAAAACAGGGCCGTTTTGCCACAATATTGGGGCATTGTGTTGAACTGCTAATTCAGAGATTGAGCTTCCGGCAACTATCCCAAAAGCAAAACAAGCACTTAAGACACCTGCAAATATAGCAACAATGATTCCTTTTTTAAGATTAAACTCTTTTACCCCTTTTTGTTTTTCTTCATCAGAAAGTTCTTTGTCCTTAAAAATACCTGCTCTTCCACAGATCACGATCCCGATTAAACAAACTCCAATTCCTAACAAAACTACCTGACCAGAAGTGGTTTGTAACAAACTACTAAATTTTCCTTCATAAATGGGTGGTATCAAGGTGCCAAAAGCTGCAGTAAGACCCAAAGCCAGTGCCATTCCCAGAGACATTCCCAAATATCGCATCGTCATTCCAAAAGTTAATCCACCGATTCCCCAGAGTACTCCAAAAAAATAGGTCCAAAACAATGTTGAAAATTCAGTTTTGGATAAAATTGTTATAGTTTCTGGTACGGTGAGTACTGAAACTAACCAAGGAATGATCAACCAAGCAAAAAAACCATTGACTAACCAGCCACTTTCCCACGACCATTTTTTAATTTTCTTTATTGGCAGATAGAATGAACCAGCGGCAAAACCTCCAATCGCATGAAAAAGTATTCCTAAGAATGAATTCATATACTATTAATGATTTTTGTTACACTAACAAATTTTGATATACTCTATATTTAATAGGTCTGCTATTTTTTTGATAACCGAGGCTTTATGACCCATTCCAATAGCACAATGATGCGAGGGACCAGCTAGAGACCAAGTATTTATAAATTCTCTTACCGAAATTGGAAATTTATAACGAGAATTGGTATTTCCGATTTGAAGTGTAGGGCCAGCTACAGATTCTCCTTCTGCAGTCAGTAAATAGGCTTGTCCCTTACCATTCTGACATACAGACAATAATGTTACGGGACCATTAGCCACCTTCATTTGAATGGATAATCCTTTTCCGGGTTTTCCGTGATACACTGGTAAAGGAACTAACCCAACTTTACCCTCAGCAATTGAGAAGTGTGCAGGTCCATCGTGGCCTAATAAAATTACTTCTTCTTCAAAATCTAAGGCATAAAATTCTGAAAAGGAACCTCCACTTCCTAAAACATCCATTATTTTCATGGCCTGAACATTTTTTATTTCACATTCGCCAGCTACTGGTACATTTTTTCCGGTAAGCAAAGTAAATCCTGGGATTAGTGAGGTAACTATATTTTCATATATAGGATCACCATCTCCTTCATAATAATACGCTAGTGAACCTAGCTTAAATTTTTCGACCAATTTATCAAGAGCTACTGATGTTTTGGCAGCTCTTTTTAATTCTTTACTATCACATTCAGAAGAAACTTCAAATATTTCCTTAAACTCCTTTAGCTTATACAAAGTTTCATTTTCAGATACATCATCTCTTATGTTTTTAAGGGTTCCGAATTCGATAATTTCAAAATGATTTCCAAAAGTAGCTGCTTGTTGTGTAAGGTCACTATACACATCTAGCATTCCGTTATAATAATGACCTAAAATGCCTACGCGATTGTTATTCATGATTCTAACAACCTCCAACGCTTTGATAAATTCTTCTATCTCATTCCAAACATATGCTTCTGTTAAATATCCTGAGATCAAGTGAAATTTAATATTAGCACGGTTAAAAACGCTTGCAATCTCTGGAGCAACACAACTTTGGCAATGTGCTAACCATTCTCCTGTCATTTTACCTCTATCCCCAATCGCATTGAATTTTTGATAATCTATAGCTTTTACAGGTTGAAGATTGAGTACAATTAAGGGAACTTTAGTTTTTTGAGCAACTGGCAGAACATTATGAGAAAGCGCATAGGTAGAGATAAAAAGAAAGATACAATCTACATTTTCTTTGTTAAACCTCACCGCAGCTTCATTAGCTTTGAAAGGGTTGTCGACCATTCCTTGATTAACAACTTCTACCTTGAAATCTTCGATTTTTTTAGCAATTATTTTTTGATAGCCTAAAAGACGATCTTGTAAACCCACAAATTGATCCCAGTAGGTATCTAACCCAATTCCAAACAACCCTACCTTAATCATAAAATTCAGTATTAATTAGCTTTTATTTCATAAACGCCAGCGGAAATTTCGAAGACGTTATAACCTTCCTCCTTTGTATGAATCATTTTAGCATTATTTACCCTTATTTCTTTGTACGCAGAAGGAATATAAATCGTAGCCTTAGTTTCTTTAGGAATGGTTACATTCAAGGAATAAGTTTCTTCGTTTTTTAATTCAACTTTAATATCACCCTTTATACTAGGAACCGTTGCTTTTATATTTTTTAAGAATCCTGGTTGAGGTTTTATCTGAAAAGTTTTATATCCCGGTGACGTCGGAGCTATCCCTGCAGCATACTGCGATAATAAAGTTAATCCACCGCCACTCCAGGCGTGATTTGTAGTTCCTCCACCAAAACCTTCTGCACCAATACCCCAACCTTCCCAAAGGGTCGTAATCTCAGGGTGGTTTACCATATTACCGAAGCGTTCTTTCATACGTTGCAAAGCAAAATCTTCGTAACCCATGATATAAAGAGCTTCCAGAATATACTTTTCCATATATGGACTTGCGTGTTTTTCGGTTTGTAAAATTTTATAAATAGCTTCGTATTTATCTGGATCTGCTATACCTGACACCACGGCCAAGCCTTGAGAACGATCATCTGTTTTTCCAAGGTAATCCTGAGAACGGTAATGATCTTTTTTCCAAAATTCGGTATTAAAAGCAATTTTGAAATTCTTCATCAATTGCGTGACAGAATCCACTTCTTTTGTGTTACCTAGAACTTCAGACATATTTTTATATCCTTTCAGCGCCAAATAATATTGGGTATTCATTAATAGTGGAACATCTTTATTTTGTCCCCAATCACCCCAAGTCCAACCCCCTTTTCTTATGGCAATGGTGTTATTTTTTTTAAGCTTCCATAGAGATAAATAATGTTTTACGGGCTCATATACCTTTTTGATAGTTTCCAAGTCTCCTGTATGTAAATAATAATTCCAAAAACCATAGTATCCAACACTGGCAAGCATTTGACCAGGAAGTTCTTTATCCCAGTTACCAGCTGGAACTGGAGAAAATATAGTACTATCCGAGCATTGCCAGTTCATCAGTTCCAACATTCCTTTTTTGGTAAGTGCATCAGCCTTACGATCCAGAGCATAAAAAGCCTCACCACTCTCTAATACCACATCGCCCCACCATTGCGCCCGCTCCCGATCTGGACAATCCATGTAATTATCACGCATGGTAACATATAATGTGCGTTTCGCTTTTTCCCATAAACGATTATAAAAAGTATCATTACAGCTAAAAATCCCACTAAATTCCGTATCATAACCCGATTCACGATATTTCAATTCTAAAATTTCAACACCGTCAGGAATGATATAATACATCTCCTCTCCATTAATCCATCCAAAGGATTCATAAGTTTGTTCTCCTTCTTTAGTAATATACTCCGCTCGCATATTATAAGCTGAGCCTCCTTTATAATGATCGGTAAACATGGTAATTTTTTCTCCAGCTTTAGCTTTTATCTTTAAAAAGGGTGTGACTTGGGCATTGTAAGAGAGCTTGCACTTTATAGTATCTCCTTTGTTAACAAAAGGAAAACTCATTTGATTCTCATACGCTTTTAAACCAAAATCTTTCCAAAACGGAATTGGTCGTTTTACTAATTGATTCCAAGGTGGACATATTCCATCACAAATTACTTTAGCTGCTAGCCAATCACTATCATTAAAATCAGGTTGAATCCAATCTGTCAATTCTTTCTGTGCATCAAATACAATATTGGATTCCGGAAGCCTCCAATTAGGTTGTGGATCTTCACTTTTAGAAATATACGCTGGATGTGGAATAACTTTCCAGGAATTATCACTTTGTAAAATCTGCTGATCATTTTGATATATTTCTGCAATCAATCCAGCTTTTCCACTAGATTTATGAGTCATTCCTTCTTTACCAAAATACCAAACAAGTATTGCTATTGTATTTTTACCATTTTTTAAAGCCTCACTTATATCAACCTCATCATAGTACGTGTCATTAGGTGTTGGTCCTCTTTTCAAACCTCCCTCAAAAATCACTAATTCTCCATTAATCCAGAGCCAATATTTGCTATCTACTGCTAAATGTAACTTTACGGAAGAAGAATCCTTCTTTAGTTCAAATAATTTTCTAAAAGCTACCCAGGCATTTTTAGTGGGTAATGAACTTTGGGTAGTTATCCAGCTTGCTTGCCAGTTTTCTTTTAGATGTTCTCTAAAAGTTTCTGACTTTGAAAGATTAGTTTCTTTGCAAGAAATGGATAATAAAATAAATAATAAGAAAAACCATTTCATAAGATGATAAATTATACTAACATTTTTTAAAAACATTAAATAAAATAGGCTATTAAAAAAGTGTAGTAATGTTTTCAAAAAAGTCATTCTACAGCTCTCTCTTCGTAATCTATATTAACCATCAAAATGAATAGAAAAAATGACATTCTATTCATTTTAATATGATTCTTAATTATTGATTTATATTCAATGCAGTTAGATCTATCCTAATATCAATATGCTTGTGGTTTATGGGGTATGCAAATTGACTAACTCAAACTCTAAATTTATGAATAGATCTAACGTACACTGAATAATTAATAAAAACAATTACTACTAAAATTAAAGACTACTTATATTATTTATTCCCATCCTGATGTTTGTTCGAAACCGAACTCTTCTACTTGTCCAAGTGGAATTCCTAATAATGTTCTGATATTGATATAAGCTTCTGCAGGTACGGTAACCTTTTCATCTTTTTGTTCTTCTCCATGAGCAATCATTACTTCTACTGCTTTACCTGTTCTTACTAAATCAAACCATCTGTGGTTTTCAAAAGCTAGTTCTCTTCTTCTTTCATTCGCAATAGTCTGACTTAAATCTGATAACTCAGCAGCGCTTAAACTTGGATCGGATAATGCTCTTGTTCTAATTTGTTCTAGTATTGCTACAGGATCACCTCCACCTACTTCGTTATAGCATTCTGCTAGCATTAGTAAAGCATCTGCATAGCGAAACATAGGAAAGTTGACATCCTGTAAACCGTTATCTTCAAAACCATAATTATATTTACTCATCCAAGGTTCGACTGTAACACCGTCATCATAGAAAGAAATATTATGAATAAAGCGTGCATCTTGTGGATCATACAAACGAATCAAATTCTGTGTGGGTTGATTTTGCCCTGCACGCGAGCCAGCTGGACCACTATCGCCTAAAATATCATTACCACTATTAAAGGGTACAAATCTGGAAACGAAATTAGATGCTTGTCCCAAAGCGAATGAGTATTGAATCTCAAAAACAGACTCACTATTATTTTTATTATCAGGAGAGAAGACATCAGCGTAATTTGATTGTAAAGAATATCCTGATCCCTGCATCTGTTCTAACAACGGACGAGCTTCAATAAATTCCTGAAGTACCATGTGTATTTTTGCCTTTAACATCAATGCTGCTCCTTTGGTAGCTCTACCAGTTTCTGTTTCACCTTGGTTAGGCAGTATATTAATGGCTTGTTGTATATCGATTTTGATATTGTCATAAACTTGATTAGCAGGAATTCTTTCCAAAAATTGGTCTGAAAAAATCTCTTCAGGTGAAGTGCCTGCTGAAGTTACGTAAGGAACATCTCCGTATAATTGAGCTAAATTAAAATAAAACCAGCTACGTAAAAACAATATTTCCCCACGTCTGATATCTCGATTATCTTCATTTATAAAATCCACATTATCTAGATTATCCAACGCGAAATTACATCTTGAAATTCCTGAATATGCAGTATTCCAATAAGAAGCCAGATTGGGATTGGCGGATAACATCAAGAATAAATCTACTTCCTCATTATCTAAACCACCTCTATCGGATGGATTGAACTGAAAAGAACTATTATCCGATCTATTTTCTCCAAAACGCCAATGCGCTCCATTCATCAATCCTCGATTAGTGTTATAAATTCCTGCTATAGCTTCATTAAGTTGATCTTCATTTTCGAAAAACCCTTGTGGAGTTTGAAATGTCTCAGGAGTTTCGTCCAGAAAATCGTCACACCCCCATAAGATTAATAAACTTATAAAATATAATACTCTAATTTTCATATCTTTTATTTTTAAAATGTAACGTTAACGCCTAATGTAAATGTTCTTGAAATCGGATATGCTCCATAATTTACATTTCTTACCAAAGCGGTATCCCCAGAACGATTAATTTCTGGATTTCCATTTTCGTATTCAGTAAATAAAATTGGGTTCTGTACACTAGTATATATTCGCGCTCTCTTGAAAACATTACCTATAACATCTCCTTTTAAAGTGTACCCTAGTGTTATATTTCGTATCCATAGATAATCAGCGTCATCAACGGAAAGTGAATTTGGTAAACGAAATCTGGCACGACTATTATTGCTTGCTGTACCTGGAATTGTTGCACTAGCTGGATCTTGTCCTGGTCTCCAACGTTCTAATTGTCTTCTGTCTACATTAAAAACACCGTCCTGATTTCCATTGTACTGATTAGCTCCGTTAAATATTTGTTGCCCAACAGAACCTACGAAAATCATACTTAAGTCAATGTTCTTGTAACTAAAATTGTGAGTCATCCCATAATTAAAGTCAGCATTAGGGTTACCAATAATTACAAAATCTTCTTCATCACCTAGTACTCCGTCACCGTTACCATCTTCATACTTAAGAGATCCTTCTAGTGCTCCCGGGTATTTGGGAACATTAGGATCATCTATTTCTGCCTGAGTAAATAAACCTGTTACATTGAATCCTCTATACAGTCCTACTTCTTCCCCAACTCGGGTTTCTGTAAAAGTCCTTGCAATGGCTCCTCTTCTAATAAATCCAGATTCTGCTGCTAGTTCCAATACTTCACTTCTATTCTGAGTAAAGTTTATATTAGCATTCCATCGAAAATCATTACTGTTAAGAATATTTTTAAAACTTAATTCAATTTCAATTCCTTTGTTTTCAATGCTTCCTAAGTTGGTGAGTATTGATCCAAAACCGGAAGTCGAGGGTAGCGGTAGTCCTGCTAAAAACCCTTCGGTTTCAATATTATAGTAATCGGCACTAAGGTATATTCTATCTTTTAAAAACCCAATATCTAGACCTAAATTGGTTTCTTTTGACTCTTCCCACGTTAACAAAGTGTTCGGTAATACCGAAACTGCGCTTCCAGGTGCAAGGGTGCCATCAAAAACATAATCCGGTCCAGATGTAATTTGCCCTTGAGCTTGAAAATTACCAATATTTGCATTACTACCACTAATACCATAACCACCTTCGAACTTAAGTTCTGAAACTATGTCTTTAATCCCTTCAAAAAATGGTTCGTTAGAAACTCTCCAAGCAGCTGCTACTGAAGGAAAATTACCATAGCGACCATCTGCTCCAAAGCGAGACGAACCATCTCTACGAATAGTGCCCGTAATATAGTATCGATCTTTGAATGAATAATCTAATCTTCCAATCAAAGAGACTAATTTATTCTCTGTAGCTTCTCCTCTTCCTGTAAAATTATCTGGATTTTCAGGATCAGTATTATTAGAATCAGGTATGGTAATTGATTCATCAATGATATTGACTGCATTAATAATAGTATTGTCAGTTCTTCGGTCTTCCATAGTAAATCCTACCAATGCATTAATGCTATGATCTTCGGCTATGGTAGTAAAATAAGTAAGTGTATTTTCCCAAACCCAGTTAAAATTAGTAAACTCTCCAATACCTGCTCTTGCTTGTCTGGTTCCTAATAAATTAGGCGTTAAAGCTCCATTGCCGGGAAAATCTGAAGGTTCGAATGTTCTGTTTCTACGATCTATATATTGTATTGATCCTGTGGTTTTTGCCTTTAAGCCTTTTAGTAACTCCAATTCTACATAAGATGAGGCTAAAAGTTGATTGGTTCTTCTCTCATCGATTCTTCCGGTTAATAAATATACAGGGTTTACATTATAAAAATCGATAAGGTCTCCTCTTGCTACATTAGTTAATGTGCCGTCATCATTAAAAACTGGAGCGGAAGGATCTGTCCATCTAGATAGAGGCACGGCAGCAAAAATATTAAAATTATTACTACCTGCGTCTGTTCTACCACCAGTAGCTATTGTTTGTGTTGGAGCTAAATTTACACCAAACTTAAGTCTTTCTGTTACATCGATATCAATATTTGCTCTTAAACTATATCGTTTAAAATTGGTATTTATTAATGTCCCATCCTGATTCGTATAATTTGTAGAAATGTTATAACGCACGTTGTCGGATCCACCATTAATACCAATGCTATAGTCTGATAGTGGGGCACTTCTGGTTATTTCATCAAACCAATCTGTACCTTCACCCTGATCCCCTAAAGCGATCAATCTATCTCTTTCTCTAATTTCTCTTGGGCCTAAAGCTCCAATACCAAATAATCGATCTTCATACCACTCTATTCTAAACTGCCTTAACTCTTCAGCATTTAAAACATCTGGTTTTTCGAAATCAGGTATCGTTTGGAACCCTGTTGAAGTACCAAATGTTATTGTTGGTTTTCCTCTTTTACCTTTTTTAGTTGTAATGATAACAACTCCGTTAGAACCTCTGGAACCATAAATTGCTTTTGAAGACGCGTCTTTCAAAATACTAATTGATTCTATTGAATTAGGATCAATAGCACTTAAAATAAAATTATCCCTTTGGTTATTTACATTCCCTAAAGGAACACCGTCTAAAACATATAGTGGTGCGTTATTTCCTCCTGTAGATGCAACTCCTCTAACCAAAACTTCTGGGCCACCACCTGGTGCTCCATTTTGTCTTAATTGAACTCCAGACACCTGGCCTGATAAAGATTGCTCGAATGATATTATTGGTAATTCTGCAATATTATCAGCTTGTATTGTAGAGACAGCACCCGTTAAGTCTGCTTTTCGTTTATTTCCATATCCGATTACTACAATTTGTTCTAATGCATTTACTTCTTCTACTAAAGTTACATTAACAACACTCCTATTATTAATTAAAACTTCTTTTGTCTTAAACCCTACATAAGAGAATATTAGTACTCTGGCATCATCCGGTGCATCTATAGAGTAATTACCATCAAAATCAGTTAGAGAGCCTATTCGTGTATTTTTAACCAACACATTTACGCCCGGTAAAGGAACTCCATCACTCGCAGTAACCGTTCCGGTTATCGTTTTAGATAATTCAGATGCATTAATTGAGTTGCTTATACTAATAAAAATACCGAATGAAAACAATATCAAATAATACCTTCTTATTTCCCTTTGTCTAAGTTTTTCCATACTTGTTCCTTTTAGTTTAAAAATTGAGGTAGTTTTAAGAAATAACTATTTTTTTAAGTACATCAAAATTGAATCATTAAAAATTTAACTATTTCATAATGTTTACAACAATATTAATTTAGGATTAAAAAAAACCCATCCTGTACTATGCTGCTTGTTTTTAATTCTATATTAAACTGTTTGTATAGGTTTGAAATAAGCTTTTTAGGAAGAAGTTGTTTCTGTTCTTTAGAAAAAAAGTAGTATACTAATGCTCATCATTAAGAGATCCGAACACCAATTCAATTGAAATTTAACACCAAAAATTAAATAGATTTCCTATCAATAAATCTGAAGTTATTCCTAATCTGTTCCTTGCGATTTTCTAAAATCATTTGGGCTGTAGTCTCTCCCATTTTTTTGAAGTCTGTTCCAATAACAGTGATACCAAGTAATTCTTTAAGAGGGGTGTCATTATAAGAAATAATACCTATTTCTTTTCCAAGAATCAAAGAACTTTCTCTTACTTGTTTTACCAAATCTACTAAATCGGTTTCAGTAATTGTAATATATGTATCTCCTTTTTGCAATTCCATACTATCATATATTTCATTCAATATTTCAAAATCAAAAGAATGTGTTGCACAAAATCTCCTGAAACCGTGTAAGATTCTTCTTGGATAAGGATACACTGATTTTTCCGGATATACCAGAATCAGTTTTTGATAGTGTCTTAATCTTTCTATACCATCTGCTAGCGCTTCAAAAATATCATTTTCAAAATCCTGGTATACTTGGACAATATCTTCTTTTACAAAGTTTAGTTTGTTGTCCATGATTACCAATTTATCCTTAGGTATTTTATTTATAGCCTGTTCAACTCTATCAGTAAAACTGATGTGCTGTAACGTATCATTTTTAAAATGAGGCATTATCGCATAATAATCATAATGCCCTAAGTGTTTATCAATAAGGCTTAAAAAAAGTGTTTCGTCGCAGTGATAAATATGTAAATCCAAATGGGCATTTGTACCAATAGCATTCAAAAAAGCATTATAAATACTCATTTTATAGGAACTCAATTTATTAACTAGAAATAAAATATTCACCTTATTAATTAAATCAGTTTTGGCCACATAGAAACCTTTTCCTTTTACGGATACTATAATTTTTCTTTCTTTTAATTGATTATACGCTTTTTCTACCGTATCCCTAGATAAATAACATTCTTCACTAATTTCATTGATCGAAGGAATTTTTTGGCCCATTTTTAGATTTCCTTTAGAAATATCAGCAATTATAGAGTCTACAATCTGCTTGTATTTAGGTTTTCTGGAGTCATGATCTATTTGTATACTAACTGAAAATTCCATTTCTAACTTGACTATTGGGTATGTTAAAGTTGTTTAATTTCTTGAAAAATAACCAAAATAGAACTATAAATATTGATCTTATTGTGATTTTTTGTATAAATTTTCAAAATATTCTGAAAATTAGATTTTTAATAAAACAGCATACTACAGGATGGAGATTGACCTTACTAAATTTATTTTCGTGATAAGATGTTAAAGAAAATTAAGCTAAAAACCATGTCAATATGGGAATAACGAATAAAGCATTTAACCACGTTGATTATCTATGGGATGATCGAAAGGCAACAAAATTAGAAGGTGATGAGGTAGCGCTTTTTCTATATCGATCTAATATATTAGGAGCCGATCTTAGAATCACAAATTATGGAGGCGGTAATACAAGTTGTAAAACTACTGAAAAAGACCCGTTAACTAATGAAAATGTAGAAGTGATGTGGATCAAAGGATCTGGTGGAGATATTGGTACACTTACCAGATCAGGAATAGCTGGATTATATACAGAACGGCTTCGAAATTTAAAAAAAGTCTATAAAGGAATCAAACAGGAAGACGAAATGGTTGGCTTGTTTAATCATTGTATTTATGATTTGAATAGTAAAGCACCTTCGATAGATACTCCATTACATGGATTATTACCTTTTAAACATATTGACCATTTACATCCTGATGCTCTAATTGCCATTGCAGCAGCAAAAGATGGAGAAAAGATCACTAAGGAAATCTGGGGTGATACCATGGGTTGGGTACCCTGGCAAAGACCAGGTTTTGATTTGGGACTACAATTAGAAAAATGTTTAGAAGAAAATCCCGGTATAAGAGGTATTGTTTTAGGAAGTCACGGCTTATTTACATGGGGTAACACATCTTATGAGTGCTATAGCAATAGTTTGGAAGTCATAGAGATGGCTTCAACTTATATAGAAAACAAAATAACTAAAAATGGGAACGTTTTTGGAGGACAAAAAAATAAAAGCCTCATCCCTAACAAACGCTTAGAACAAGCTTCTATGTTAGCTCCATTATTAAGAGGTCTATGTTCAAGCGAACATAGCATGATCGGACATTTTACTGACGAGGATAGGGTTTTAACATACATTAATAGTAACGATCTGAAGAAATTAGCACCTATGGGAACATCTTGTCCAGATCATTTTTTAAGAACCAAAATCAAACCTTTGATTCTTGATCTGGAGCCCGAAGAGAATTTATTAGATACGCAAAAGGTTTTAGATAGATTACAACCCGCTTTTGAATCATATCGTTCTGATTATACCGAATATTACTCTACCTGTAAACACTCAGATAGTCCCCCTATGAGAGATCCTAATCCTGTTGTAATTATTTATCCAGGAGTTGGTATGTTTACTTTTGCCAAAAACAAACAAACCGCCCGGGTAGCCAGTGAATTTTATGTCAATGCAATCAATGTAATGCGAGGAGCTGAAGCTATTTCAGAATACACTGCTCTATCTAGACAAGAAGCTTTTAATATAGAATATTGGCTATTAGAAGAAGCTAAATTACAACGAATGCCAAAAGAAAAACCTTTATCCAGAAAAATAGCAATTATTACTGGAGCCGCAGGTGGTATTGGCAAAGCTATTGCGGATAAGTTAGTGGCCGAAGGTGCTAATGTATTAATTACAGATTTACATCAGGAAACCTTAGATGTAACACAAAAGACATATAAAAAAGATGAGGTCGTTACTACAGTTTGCGACGTTACTAACCCGGATTCTATAGCGGAAGCTTATAAGAAAGCCTGTATAGAATTTGGTGGAATAGATATGATCATTCACTCTGCTGGATTAGCAATATCTAAACCTTTAGAAGAAACCACTATTTCGGATTGGGATTTATTACAAAATGTTTTGGTAAAAGGACAATTCATGATGGTACAAAAAGGAGTTGAAATCATGAATAAACAAGGGTTCGGTGGCAATATAATTAATATTGCCAGTAAAAATGGACTCGTATCAGGCCCAAACAATGTAGGATATGGAACTGCAAAAGCTGCACAGCAACACATGACCAGGCTTCTGGCAGCGGAATTAGGCCAAAAAAAAATCAGGGTAAATACGGTAAACCCAGATGGTGTTATTGTAGGCAGCAAAATCTGGGAAGGAAAATGGGCAGAGGGGAGAGCAAAGGCTCATGGAATATCTGTAGAAGAGTTGCCAAAACACTATGCAAAACGAAATCTACTAAATGAAATCATATTGCCGGAAGATATTGCCAACGCAGTATTTTCTTTAGTAGCAATTTTGGATAAAAGCACAGGAAATACCATTAATGTGGATGGCGGAATGCCAAATGCCTTTGTACGATAATATAAATATGAAGATAGATAAACAAAAAATAATTGATCTTAATAAAAGAGTAGAAACGAAACATCTAATTCAGCTTGATTTTTTAGCCAATCAACTCCAAAACAAGGGAATAGATGGTCAGGATATCATCGAAAAATTAAAAGACTTTCAAGTTGCTATACCAAGTTGGGCATTAGGTGCAGGAGGAACTCGATTCGGAAGATTTTCATTTGGAGGTGAACCCAACAGTTTAGAGCAAAAATTAGATGATATTGGTATTCTTCATGCGCTAACCAACAGTGCCGGAGCAGTTTCTTTGCACATTCCTTGGGATATTCCTGAGGATTATCAAGCTATCAAAGAAAAGGCTACTTCTCATAATATAATTTTTGATGCTGTAAACTCTAATACCTTTCAGGATCAACCTAATGCAAAGAATAGTTATAAATTTGGTTCTTTGTCTAATATAAATAAAGCATCCAGAGATCAAGCTATTCAGCATAATATTGATGTTATTAACATCGGAGAAAAATTAGGTTCCAAAAGTTTAACAGTATGGTTAGCGGATGGTTCCAGCTTTCCTGGGCAAAACAATTTTCAGAAAACCTTACAGCATACTCAAGATAGTCTTAAAACTATCTACAAGTCACTTCCAGAAGATTGGAAGTTGTTTATCGAATATAAGCCTTATGAACCTAATTTTTATAGTACAGTAATCCAAGATTGGGGAACTTCATATATGTTAGCTAATGAATGTGGTGAAAAAGCATATACCCTTGTAGATCTAGGTCATCATTTACCCAATACTAATATCGAACAAATTGTAGCTACTCTAATGCTAAAAGGTAAATTAGGGGGGTTTCATTTTAATGATAGTAAATATGGAGATGATGATCTTACCGTTGGTGCCATAAAACCTTATGCTCTGTTTTTAATATTCAATGAATTGGTATACGGAATGACAAGTAATCCTCAAAATCCAGATTTAGCTTGGATGATTGATGCTAGTCATAATATAAAAGATCCATTAGAAGATTTGATTCAGTCTCTTGAAGCCATTTTAATAGCATATGCTCAAGCACTTTTGGTAGATCAAAAAGCATTAAGAGAAGCTCAAGAAGCTCAGGATATAGTAGCATGCCAGGAAATTTTGCAGGAAGCTTATCGTATGGATGTTCGATCACTAATTAGAGAATCCAGAATACAAATGAATGCTGCAATCGATCCTTTACTAGCTTACAGGTCTTTGAACGTTAGAGAAACATTGATCAAAGAACGAGGTAAAAATTCAATTGCTTCAGGTTTATAAGAAATGAAAAAAGTAACAGCAGTATTTGATATAGGTAAAACCAATAAGAAGTTTTTTCTCTTTGATAGAAATTATAAGGAGGTATATAAAGAATATACCAAATTTGACGAAATCCAAGACGAAGATGGGTTTCCTACAGAAAATTTACCTGCATTACAAAAATGGCTAAAGGATTTGTTTAACCGAATTCTCTCTGCGAATGAATTTGATATCAGAGCTATCAATTTTTCCACCTATGGTGCAAGTTTTGTACATCTGGACAAAAAAGGTAATGTTATAGCCCCCTTATATAACTACCTAAAACCACTACCAAAAAAAATTACTGAAGAATTTTATCAAGATCATGGTGACCCATTGATTATTGCTACAGAAACCGCCTCTCCATCAGCAGAAATGCTCAACTCAGGGATGCAATTATACTGGTTAAAACATACACAACCCGCACTTTTTGCATCAATCAAATATTCACTTCACTTTCCGCAATACATATCTTTTTTGTTTACGGGTATTCCGGTAAGTGAATTTACCAGTATTGGATGTCATACGGCTCTTTGGGATTATAAAAAGAATACCTACCATCAATGGGTAATCAATCAAGAAATAGATATAAAATTTCCTTTTATTATTCCTACTCAGACCAGTTTCAATATGATTTACAATGGTAAAAGAATTAAAATCGGTATTGGAATTCACGATAGCTCTTCAGCATTAATTCCATATTTGTTGGGGGAAAAAAAACCATTCGTTTTAATTTCAACAGGAACCTGGAGTATTACCTTAAATCCATTTAGTACTAATCCATTATCTAAAAAAGACATTAAGAATAATTGTCTAAACTATCTAAAAGTAGATGGAAAACCAGTACGTGCCACTCGTTTCTTTATGGGGAATGAATATAAAGCACAGGTTAAAAAACTCTGCGAGCATTTTAGTAAACCCAAAGAACATCATAAAAATATCATATTCGACCCGCACTTGTACCGAAAGCTTAAGAATGATAACAAAAAATACTTTAGATTTAAAGAGATACGAATTGATAATGATAATACCGTTTCTGAAACAAATCTATCCTTGTTTTCTTCTTTTGAAGAAGCTTTTCACCAATTAATGATCGAATTAGTTGCTATTCAGGTAAAAACTACCAAATTGGCTATCGGGCACAGTAACATCAAAAAAATCTACATCGATGGAGGATTCACAGATAATGAAATCTTTATAAAACTTATTGCTTTACATTTTAAGGAATATAAAGTACGAACTACCAAATCACCTTTGGGATCTGCTCTAGGTGCGGCTATGGTAATTTCAGATCAAAAACTAGATTCCAGGTTTTTAAAAGATAATTATCAAATGCAAAAATTACAACCTCCGGTTTTACAAATACAAGAATAGACTCACAACTATATGAAATGGCCATACAACACACAATACCCATCGGTAGATGACCTTAGAAAAAAAGCTAAAAAGCGAATCCCAAAATTTGCTTTTGAGTATTTGGATGGAGGTTGTAACGAAGATGTAAATATTCGTAGAAATCGTACCGATATTCAGGAGGTAGAACTAAGACCTGATTACCTAAGTAAACATACCGGCTCTGACATGAAGACCGAGCTATTTGGAGAAACGTATGACGCACCCTTTGGCATTGCTCCTGTTGGTCTGCAGGGATTGATGTGGCCAAACTCACCCGAGATATTAGCCAAAGCTGCTTTTGAACATAACATCCCGTTTGTTTTAAGCACAGTTACGACTAGTAGTATTGAGCGAATTAGTGAAATTACTGAAGGTAAAGCTTGGTTTCAATTATATCATCCCACTGAAAATAGATTACGTGATGATATTATTAATAGAGCTTCGTCAGCTGAATGTCCGGTCCTCGTCTTATTATGTGATGTTCCATCTTTTGGATTTCGCCCCAGAGATATTAGAAACGGTTTGGCTATGCCTCCTAAAATGTCGATCCGGAATATTTTGCAAATTTTAGGCAGACCAAACTGGGCATTACAAACTTTGATTCAGGGGCAACCTAATTTTGAAACACTAAAACCATATATGCCTAAAAATTTGAATCTGAGCGCTCTTGGACAGTTTATGGATATCACCTTTAGTGGAAGATTGAATGAAGAAAAAATAGCTCCTATCAGAGATATGTGGAAAGGTAAAATCGTTTTAAAAGGTGTTGCCAGTGAGGCTGATACTGAAAGAGCTATTAAACTAGGTCTAGACGGAATTATAGTTTCTAATCACGGTGGTAGACAACTAGACGCAGGACAATCAACCATAAAACCATTACGAAGTATTGCAGAAAAATATGGAGATAAAATCACAGTAATGATGGATAGTGGACTGAGATCTGGTCCTGATATAGCAAGAGCAATGGCGACAGGAGCTAAATTCACTTTTATGGGTAGATCCTTTATGTATGGAGTTTCGGCTTTAGGACAAGAAGGTGGAAATCATACAATAAGCTTACTTAAAACACAATTACAACAAATTATGGAACAAATTTGTTGTGAACGAGTACAAGATTTTCCAAATCATTTGATTAACTCTAAAATACTAAAAATAGTATGAGTCAGTTCAACATTGAAGAAGAAATAGAAGAAATTGCAGGAGGCGAATTCGAAAGAGAGCCTGTCCCGAAACGTAGTTGGAAAGGCTGGAAAAGTTTTCTGGGCATGTATGCCGGAGAACATGCTGCCGGAACAGAATTTATGATTGGACCACTATTTCTAACTGCAGGTGTTAGTGCCTTTGATTTGATTGTTGGTTTACTAATTGGTAACCTATTAGCAGTATTGAGTTGGCGGTTCCTTACTGCCGAAATTGCAGTCAAGAATAGGCTTACACTTTATTATCATTTAGAAAAAATATGCGGTAAGAATTTGGTCACTACATACAACCTAGCTAATGGAATCTTATTTTGTTTCCTTGCTGGAGCTATGATCACAGTATCAGCAACAGCTGTTGGAGTTCCGTTTGATATAGAAATGCCTAAATTAACCGATACAATGCCCAACGGGATTATCTGGGTTGTAATTGTCATTGTTATAGGAGCTATTATTTCTATTATTGCTGCCAGAGGATATGATACGGTTTCCAAGGCTGCCAATTGGATGTCTCCTATTATTGTACTAGCTTTTTTAGCTTGTGGTATTGTAGCACTGAATCAACTGGGAGTAAAAAGTTTTAATGATTTTTGGAGCATTTGGGGAGAAGGTTCAGAGCCATTTCCCGGACAAGTAAAATTTACGTTTTGGCATGTAGTGATATGGTCTTGGTTTTGTAATGCAGCGATGCATATCGGAATGTCTGATCTTTCGGTATTTCGGTTTGCAAAATCCTCATCATCAGGATGGACTACTGCGGCAGGAATGTATGTGGGTCATTATATGGCTTGGATAGCAGCTGCCTTATTATATGCTGTATATCTTAAATCACCAGAAGCTCAAGCATTTTTGAGTAATGGAGAAGCTCCACCTGTAGCTCCAGGACCTTTAGCCAATAACGCTATAGGTTTATTCGGAATTATAGCCGTAATATTAGCGGGATGGACAACTGCCAATCCAACTATTTATCGAGCAGGATTAGCATTTCAGGCCATAATACCAAAAGTCTCTACATTTTGGGTAACTATTATTGCAGGATCTATTGCAACATTAGCGGGAATTTTTCCTGCATTTGCTATGAAATTGTTAGGATTCGTAGCATTATATGGTTTTATATTGGCACCTATGGGAGCAATCATTGTTTTTGAGCATTTCTATGGGAAAAGAATTGGAATTATTCCTTTCTATGCCGAAGCAAAAAAGATAAACTTTAATGTTTCAGTTTTACTAGCGTGGGGAGTAAGCTTTGGTGTATTTTACTTTATATCAAAGCAGTACGATGTATTTTTATCTTTTGTTACTTTACCAGCCTGGTTATGCTGTGGTATTTTATATCTGGTTTTTAGCAAGATGCTTCAAAAGTAAAATATCTTTTTAGAGATCTTAATTTTGAAAAGTATTCTCTAATTTTGAGATAACTCAAAGATTCAGCAGCTCTTATTTTGTTAAACTGTTGATTAAAGCATGGCTTTTTTTAGATACTCGAGTATGCATCTACTAAAAGGTCAAACCCAGAATCTCTAATGATATAAAACCTAATTATGCCAAGAAACTACTTCCCTCTTTATTTAGACTCGAAATTGAAATTCCTTTTCCTTATTCTCATAAGTTTTCTAAATGTTAACGTTTCTTATGCGCAGAACAGAATATCAAAAAACATCACAATCGAAGCTATAGAATGTCGAATAGATTCTTTAAACAAATTATACTACAAATACCGATACTCTAATCAAGATACAGTTAAGCTTTTTCTCAAAGAAGCATTAACTCTTAGTGATAGTATAGGATATACTAAGGGTAAAGTAAAAATTCTTACCAGCATAGGGATGACCTTAAGTTCTGAAGGTAAAAATATGAAGGCACTTTCTAATTATATAGAAGCATTAAAACTATCCCATTCGTTACTGATCGAAACCAAAGATGAAAATGAGATTAGAGATATTGAAGAAAATTTATGTGGCGTACATTTAAGTATGGGAATTGTGTATGGTAATTTGCAAGAGGTAAATGCTGCTTTAATGCACTATTCTATGGCTGAAAAAATTGCTGCGAAGGCTAATTCTGAGAGAACCTTAAGACATATTATGGGACTAAAAGGAATCCTGCATCAAAGTATGGGTAATCATAATAAGGCAAAAAACATTTATCTGGAGTTATTAGAAAAGAAAAATAAAAAGGACACCACTGATCGGGGTATCCCCATTTTATATTTCAATCTGGGAGAGGCTTATTGTGAACTTAATAAACATAGTGAGGCTTTGTATTATAATACTGCTGCATACGATATTTTTGAAAAGATGAATGACAAAATTGGTATCGTTGCGGGGCTTCAAGGTTATGGAAGAATCTATCTTAAGCAGAATAAATTATCAAAGGCCCATACATATTGCCATAAGTCACTTGCAAGACTTGATAGAGGAATAGATGACCATCGGTCCAGAGCTCAGACGTACTTATTACTAGGGCAAATACACTTTAAAAACAAACTTACAGATTCGGCCGCATATTATTCCCAAAAAAGTTTAGATCTGTCTTTGGCAAATAACCTTAATGAAACTGCTTTAAAATCGAGTGAGCATTTGATAGAAGTCTACAAATCAGAAAAAACGATGTACTCAACAGAAGATATTTACAAATTAAATACCTTATATCTTGAATTACAAAGTCGTTTGTTAAGCAAAACTAATGAGATAGAACTTACTGATGTTATCAATAGGGATCCTATTATAACAGATAGAACAATCTCATTATCTGATAAATTTCAAATTACTAAAATTCAGGATCGTGTTTATAAAATTCTATTAGTATCCATGGGTATCTTCCTATTTGAAATTGTTTTTATTAGGTTTGTTTATAAAAGTAAATCCTAAAAACTATCTTGTAAAAACGAAACAAGATTACACATGAAAAAAAATGTTCTGATCATTTTTGGAATTTCTACAGGAATCTCGGTGATTTTATGGGTTGCTTCTGTCTTAAAAATGATACATATCCCTGATGTTGTACTTTTAATTCAACTAACAGCTCATTTCTTGGTAAGTTTAATACTTTATTCATTTTTCATTCTTATACTGCCAAAATATCTAACATTCAGTTTTGTTAAAAGAAATACTCTTAATCAAGTTATTATATACGGTTTGACATCTTTGATTATATCGATCGCACACTGTTTTATCTATTATTTTATCTATAATGATGATGTTCCTGCACGTAAGGATAGTTTTAAGATCTTTCTAATCACATTTATATTTCAAAATGTTATTTTCATTCCAATAGTCTTAATAACGAATAAACAAAAATTCCTTTCTACTTTACCTGTTTTAGAACCTTCGAAAAAAACCCTTCTTAAAGAAAATAAGGATATCATTCATATTGAAGCACAACAATCCAAAGAAAAAGTTAGTTTTATTGCTAAGGAGCTTTTATTTATAAAATCTTCTGATAATTATTCAGAATTCTATTTCTTAAAAGATAATACTGTAACACGAAAAGTAATTAGACTTACTTTAAAAAGCATCGAAGAACAATTAGCTTGTGACTATATTATAAGAAGTCATAAATCCTATATTATAAACCTGAAACAGGATATTAAAATAAAAGGGAATGCAAATGGCACTAAAATATTCACTGAAAATTTTAGTATTCCTGTTTCCCGAAGCAAAAGAAATACCATTTTAGAAGCATATGAAAGAATTTATACATAGAAAAGCTTCAACTATTTCTATTTGAGACTACTTTTTTCTTCAACTAAAATATAGATCCCAATGATTTTTTTTAGGTCTGTACCATTTTTATTCTTTAAGTAACTCACACTCTTTTGTGGTAAACAACAACCTTCTTACCATTCATCCCACAAAGAAACCGTTAACCTCAAACACTTGTCAATCAGCACTTTTATTTCCCCATCTCCTCTTTTAAATAAATATTTGAGCCTCATAATATAATTCACATAACCAAAAATCAACTTATGAAACTCAAGAAACACAAATCGATTTTAACACTTAGTGCACTAATAATGTTAGTCGCTTTCTCAACTATTCAAGCTCAAAGTGTAGTTACCGGAAGTTCTGGGCAAAATGGTCTCACTTTACAACTCAATTCTAATCCAGGAGGAGCAAATTCACCATATATATTATTCGATGCTAAAAATGGAGGCGCAGGAAGTATTTTTATGATGAGACAGGAAACGAATACATTATCTCTAAATAGTTATACCAGTAAATGGCAAAACAGAAAAGATGTAATGACGTTTACCAATACGGGAAGAGTGGGAATTAATACTGCGTCTCCAACAATTGAATTAGATGTTAGAGGTAAAGCACATTTTAGGAGTGGTGCATTAGATATTGCCTTCTCTACTCCTTCTGGTAGAAATGGTATTATTTTCGATTCAGATAATGGTGACAACTATTCTCGATTAGACATTTTCAATGTACCAAATGCTACAGAAAGCAGCAGATATTTTAGTCTAAAATATAATTCCGATTCCCACGGTATTACCATTAGAAAAGGAGGAAGTGTAGGAATAGGAACTAACGCTCCCGGTTCTTATAAATTAGCCGTAAATGGAAAAGTACGCGCCAAAGAAGTTGTCGTGGAAACAGGTTGGGCTGATTTCGTTTTTGAAGAAGATTATAACCTTCCTACACTAGAAGAAGTAGAAAATCATATCAAGGAAAACGGACACCTTAAAGATATTCCTTCTGCCAAACAAGTAGCAAAAAATGGAGTAAGTCTAGGTCAGATGGATAGTAAACTATTACAAAAAATAGAAGAGCTTACATTATATCTTTTAGAAGAACATAAAAAGAGAAAACAACTTGAAGATATCATAAAAACATTAGAGTCTAGGTTGAATGCCTTAGAAACTAAATAATGAATATGATGCAGAAATTAAGCTCACATATTATATATCTTCTTTTTGTTATGTCCTTCAATTTTATGGTAGGACAATCAACAGAATTCCAAATTTCTGATGTACAATTAAAGATAAATGGTCAATTATTTCCTATTAGTCAGATAACAAATTCTGATATTACTGAAGGAGATGAAGTATATATTGAGTACAGTGTCTTTAACTTCACAGAAGTACCCGGAAACAATACACCAGTCGGAAACTACAGAATCTATGAAGATGAGGCCCTTGGTATTTTTGCCAATAGCGGTACATTAAATACCGCCAATCTGATTGCAAATCTACCAGAAATACAGGGTAGCTATCCTACTTTCGATTTTCCTGCCTCGACTAATCTGGGACAACCAAATGAAAACATCAGAGGGTTTCGATTTACAGATGGACCTTTTGACACTTCCTTAAGTGGTAATCATACATTCTTTATAGCAGTGAATACAGCTATTAGGTTTAACTCCCACGATTTGAACATTACAATAAGGCCGCCTACCATTCCTGAACTAGCTCCGGATTTTGGAAATCTGATACAGTTTTCTGTTTTTATAAACCCTTGCTTATCTTATAATGTAAACGTTACGGGAAATGCAATAGATAGTGGTCAAACTGTAAATATCGATGCGCAAAGCATTAATAAAGTTACAAGAAACGTGCTATCGGGTGGAACGTTGATCGTGAAAGCAAGAGAAGGTAAAATCACTATGAAACCTGGATATAAAGCAAGAGAAGGGTGCACATTTAAGGCCATTATTGATCCAAACACATCTTGCCCTCCGAATAGAGCCAATACTATACCTAATGAAATTAGTGGTACAATAAAGGCTCTGTCAGGATCAAGAACTGATTTAGGATTAGTAGGTGATCTTAATCTTCGAAAAGATGATCAGATACTGATATTCCCAAATCCGGTATCAGATCAGTTTGTTATAACTTCTTCAGACAAAATACAAAAAGTTCAGATATACAATGCTTTAGGAAAATTGGTTGCTACAGAAAATTTAAACAACAAAACCAATCCTTCTAAACATATTAATGTAAGTTTTTTGACTAAGGGAATATATATAGTAAAAGTCTTTACGGAATACGGGACATACTCTCAGAAACTAATTAAAAACTAAAGCTATGCACATTCAAAAAACATATATAATAACATTCTTATTCATTCTGGGAATTGTACATACTAGTTTGAGCCAGGATGTCATCGGACTACCAAAAACTAATTTGGTAAAATTAGACCTTAATGGCAAAGGAGCAGGAATTGACCCCAATGTCTTAAGTAACGCTGATAAAGTTAAGGTGGTAAACACCTTAAACAGTATTCAATTAGGCCTAATCAATGAACTGAAGTCAAAAGCAACGCCTGTAAACCCAATAGTGGGTAATCAAGTAGCGAATCGGCCCGCTAATCCAAAAATTACGTTATTTAGAAACCCTGGTCTTGATGGACAATTACCCATAGATCAATTTAGAAATCAGACCACCAATTCCTTTACCGTAGATAATTTTAATTTTACCAAAGCAAATCTACAGAGTTATAAATCTATCTTAGAACAAGCTCAGGCTTATCAATCCAGAACCAAAGCTTTGGGCTTTATTAATACTCAACTTGCCACTTCTAAGGCAACAAATGCCACTTCTAACTTTATAATTAGAAGATTTAATGAAGAGTTGGGGAGGATAGGTAAAATCTTTGGCGGTGGTGGAGAAATTAAAGTTCCTGTTTCGGGAGTTGAAGTCCCCTTTGACATCTCCGTTTTACAAGAAATTATAGAAGACCAAACAATACGTAGTGGTGTATTAGATGGCAATATAGATGCTCTTAAAACCGCTCAAACCGATCTAAAAGTTCGTTCGTTCTCAAATTTGAGAGAGTCAGTTAGTAGTTTTGAAAATTTAGGTGTAAAACCAGTATTGGCAGAAGACGTACCCTTATCCTCCGGTACATTTGCCACCTGGGTCACCTTAGAAGGTGAACAGCTATCCGCTTGGGAAAAGGATGCAGGGTTGACAGGGTTGACAGGGTTATTTACTCCGGAAGGTGTAGGTAATCAAACCAAAGGTTTTTCTAAATATCAGACCAACTCCGGCACTACCATCAAGAAAGGTGATAAAGTGGTAAATTTTCAACCCGGAATAGATAATTTCACGGATGGTATCGTCTACACGGTTGCTAATTCAGGAGACGTTGTTTTTTCAAATAATTTCAATATTAATGAAACAATTTCCAGTATAGAACCCTTTTTTGATGCTAGTGGTAATATAAATTCGGATGTTGAATTTTCTTTTAGCTCCAATACATTATTAAGTGATTTATTAAACAGAGGTGACCCTAGTGGTATTGATTTTAGAAATGTAAAAGTAGCAGCAATCGATATCGAAAGTGCTACTAAAACTGTTCGGTTGATCCTAAAAGGAGATCAGTTTACCGATACCAGTTCACCTGCAAGTAGTTTAAATACTGATTCGAAATTAGCTAAAGAAGTGTTTTTACAAGCCTTAGCAATACCCAATGATCGTCAATTTGTAAGTTTAGATATCATAGGTAGTGGAGGCCAGGCGGTAGCCGACACCAATTTTAAAAAGACTAAAATGGCACCTATCTTTTTTGAAGCTGATGCCGATATGAAAAAAGATGTGGCAGAATATCTTTTAGGAACTGGCATTTATGGTACAAGAACCGGTATTTATGAAAAATGGATAGATGCTCTTAAAACATATGATGCTACTAATCTCAACACATTGGTCAATCGATATGGGAGTAAGATCATTCCAAAAGTAAATGTCAAAGGAACTATAGTTCCCAGAACATTGAGTGGTGGAGATAGTGACTCAAAGGCATTTATAAATAATTCTGACTACGATCTGATTATGACCGTTGAGAATATTCCAAATATTTTTAATGATATTACCAATGCAACAGATAGAACATATTTGCAAAATAGATGGGTTGCTTTTCAAGGAGCCTTTTTTACAGAAGTTAATATCGCTGGGGCTACTGTTAGGGATAGAATAAATTCCGGAGCTACGTCCGATTATAGAAAACTATTAGCTATCCTGCCATCGATCATTGCAGCGCATTGGTATAAGCAAGCTCCTAGTGCAACCAAAACTCAGTTTAGCAGTTTAATCAATACCTCCAATTTGTCTACAGCCACTACCGGAATTTCCTTAGAAACTACTTTTGATCAAAACTATTTTAATAGTTTGGCCAATCAGGTTCTCGCAGAAAAAACAATTAATATATCAGTAAATGGAAGTGTCATTACCGGAAGATTGCAGCTAAGAGGAGGAATCGAAGTAGA
This sequence comes from uncultured Aquimarina sp., assembly GCF_947495315.1. Classification (GTDB taxonomy): domain Bacteria; phylum Bacteroidota; class Bacteroidia; order Flavobacteriales; family Flavobacteriaceae; genus Aquimarina. The sequence goes on from NZ_CANLYD010000002.1 coordinate 31,019, forward strand.
ACAAATTGATATTGAAGCACTTGGTGGCAATACCCAGAGTAGTATTATCACAACTGTATCTTCTGATAATAATGGAAGAATTGGTAATTCACTAACCGGTGCTACAAATGATCAATTTATTTACGGAGGCACACCCGATTATAATCTGCCAGAATTGCAAATAGCTTCTTTTACTTTTGACAATGATAATGCCGCAGTTGATATTAATAACCCTGTAGAATATGAATTAAATGAAGGAATAGAATTTAGAATTGCCGCAACGAATCTAGGTAATGTAAATGCGTCTAATGTGGATTTGGATATTTTTGTAAAAGAGCCCGGATCAAGTGGTTTCATAAAAATCCAAGGCGTAAACCGAAATATCAATATAGGCGATCAATCGTTTTTAATAGGTAATTTCGTTCCAGGCACTCCAGGCATTTACGAACTCAGAGCCGTTGTAGACTCAGAAGATAGGATTAATGAAATTGAAGAAGTTTCGTCTAATCAGTATACTAGAAAATTTAAAGTAAACGCAGACTTTATCTGTAATTCTGATGTTGATTTTACAGAATTAAAAGCAACTTTTGCCGTTGATCAATCCGACATTCCGCTGTTCATAAATTCAAGAAATCTAACAGCAGGTAATGATACTAGTAAGTTTATTGTGACTTCAACAGGTAAGGCAATTATACACGCTACCAATAAAATAGTATTTAAACCCGGAACTATCTTTAGAACTGGTTCTAAAGTACGTAGCTTCATAAGCTCTTGTCAGGATGCCAATACTCAATATAAAAATGAAGTAACCAGAGCGTCATCATCTCTACCTAAAACTTCAAAAAAAATCTATACTGCACAGGAAATTATATCTTCTAGAAACGAATCGGTAGCAGATATGAACATTCCGATGTCTGAAGAATTAATGGCTGTAAAAGAAATGCTTAACCGTCGGGGCAATGTGGAGCAAACTGCTTCAGCTTTACAAGAGGATATTCAAGAAGGATTATTAATAAAAATGTACCCCAATCCGGCTACAAACATCCTTCATATAGAACACAACATATCGGATATATCTAATAGTACATTCGCAATCTATAGTATGGAGGGTAAATTAATTAAAAAACTAGTAAAAAATGATAAAAATCAAAACAAGATATATTTAGATATAAAAGATTTAGATAGCGGTCTTTATATCTTAAAAGTTACTGGTAACCTACAATACGAAGCTATGTTTATAAAAAAGTAGTTACTTTAATAAAGCACTACACTATGTGTTCCCATATGGGTAGTGCTTTTTTTACTTTAAATTTTTATTTAGTCTTAATAAATACATTTGATCTCCCATTTAGATATATTCATTTTACAGATCAGAACGAAAACTGAAGAAAGTATCCATAAATTAATCTGTAGGTACATATTAAAAATTAAAACTGTTAAAATATGAGAATTTTAAAGCCAATGAAATCGCTTTTACTATTGATTTTATCCCTAGCGATCAATAGCTGTGACATTGAAGATAACAATATAGAAATTAAGGAAAACACTAATGATGTTGAACAAAATTTATTAAACAAATCAAATACATACAACAATGTCAAAAGTATAGTATTGGAAGTAGGTGGCTCAAACTATCCCATGTACGACGTTCAGGGGTACTTAGACAATAATGACGATTGGTTTAAGGAAGGTGCATTAAAATTAGTAATAGGAGACTATCATCTTTACCCCAATAAAGTTAATGACCAGCTTACTACTATGTATCAAAACGGACAACGAAAGATTGCCTTAATCATCTGGTACAATCATTTTAATCCTTCTATCACAACAGATACCTACGGACATGTTATACCAAGCAACAAGTATAAACTAACTGAACAACACGAAAGTAATTTTATTAATGTTTTAAATCAAGTAAAGTCCATCGGCTATAATGAAATCATACTGCGATTTGCAGCTCAAGGAATTGCAAGCCCTAAATCTTGGGATGAAACCTGGAACGAAGTACAATATCAAGAAAACTGGAACTTCATTAATAACACTATAAAAACTATGGAGAGCACCTTGGGTGAATCACCCCAACGTGTATATGACCTAGGAGTAGAAATGGGAGGTATTACAAAAGGGCAAACCGAAAAATATGTCAAAAAACTGTGGAACAACTTCAGATATGTTCATCCTGAATTAAAGTCTTTTGGTTTTTCTTTTGCTCATGCACCAGGTAGACTAGATAATCTAATTAAAAACCTGGCAACCACAGGAAAACTACCTGATGAGTATGCATTTGATATTTACCAAAATTTTGCAACAAAAATTGAAAACATCAAACAAGAACTGGCAGACAACGGTGAGGAAGATAAAACCATTGTTATTCAGGAGTGCCCATATAATACGCAAGAAGTTTACACTGAGATAATGCAGAGTATAACAGTTAATAATCTCAAAGTAAGATATATAATGCAATGGCCAGTTGCATATGATTCGGATATTAAACATTTCACTATGGATTATCCTTCTGAATTTAAAGAATATATGTCTCCCTTTATTTACAATGCAGGATCAGGATGCGAAGACAAAAACTGCATCTGGATCGTAGGTCAAAACTTTGAACCCTCAAAGGCATTTATAGGAATACGCCATCCCGAAACATATGATAAAATTTCCACATACAAGGCGAACGAGATTAATCATACTACCAAAAATGGAAAACGAAAGATTACCTTCAGGCTTAAATCAGAGGAAGAACGAAAACTATTCGAAGAAAAAGGATTGCGAGTTTATGTAAATAATCCTACTTATAAAAAATGGGGAGATGGAAGAATAGTTAAAAAATAATTATTAAATAAGATTCTGTCTTACAAACAAAACCTCGATTTTTGGGGTTTTTGCTTTTTTCAATAACATCTAAAAAAACAAGTATCGCTATAATTTGCAATTCACTTTATATCAACAGGATACCACAGGACAGGCATAGACGGGTTTTTATATATTTTCAATAATCATATAAATTCTGAATTCAACATGCGAATCTTATTATTTTTAACTTTAGTTATTGGACTTCAATGTCACACACAAATACCTCAACAACAACCTGATCTTAAGGTTATTGAAGATCCATCAGTTATATCCTTCAATCGTTTACCTTCCAGAGCCACCTCGGTATCCTATGAAAGTGAAAAGCTAGCACTTATTACAGATCGCAAGGCATCTAAAAGATATAAGTCACTAAATGGAAACTGGAAGTTTTCTTGGGCTCCTGTCCCAGAGAAAGCACCCTTAGATTTTCATACTAAAGAGTATGATGATACTGATTGGAACACCATACCAGTTCCTGCTAATTGGGAACTACATGGATATGGAACCGCTATATATAGTAATATACGATATCCTTTTGACCCCGTTAAACCACCTTACACTCCTGAAGATGATAACCCTACTGGAAGTTATAGAACTACCTTCAAGGTTCCTGATACTTGGCAAAATATGCAAATTACTTTACAATTTGGTGGAGTAAGTTCTGCCTTCTATGTTTGGATCAATGGCAAAAAATTAGGGTATGGACAAGATAGCATGCTTCCCTCAGAATTTGATATTACTCCTTACCTGACAGAAGGAGAAAATGATTTAGCGGTGCAAGTGTATCGATGGAGTGATGGAGTTTATTTAGAAGATCAGGATCACTGGAGATTAAGTGGTATCCATAGAGATGTATTTATTACAGCATCTCCAAAAGTTCAACTATATGACTTTTTTATCAAAACAGATTTGGACGATCAATATCAAAATGCTCAATTACAAATCCGTCCTAAAATTAGAATATATAATAATCAAAAAATTGATGGATGGAAACTAGAGGCCCAATTATTTGACGCAGAAGGAAATGCCATTTTGAAGAAAAAATTATCTAAAGATTTAAAAGGAATTGTACATGAATATTACAATCAAAGGGGAAAACCGAAATTTGCAATCCTTGAAGCCTCTATAGAAAATCCCGAAAAATGGAGCGCTGAGAAACCTAATCTCTATACACTGGTTTTTTACCTAAAAAATGAAAAAGGTGTTATTACAGAATATCGAAGTACAAAAATAGGTTTTAGAGAAGTAGAGATCAAAGATGGTGAACTATTTATCAATGGAGTTTCTACGCTTATGTATGGCGTAAATCGTCACGACCATGATCCGATTAAAGGTAAAGTTATAGATGAAGCTCTGATGCTTAAAGATATTAAGACTATGAAACGATTTAATATCAATGCTGTCCGTACTTCACACTATCCAAATGATCCCCGTTGGTATGAACTATGCGATCGATACGGAATTTATGTGATGGATGAAGCAAATCTAGAGACTCATCAAATTGGTGGGTATTTAAGTAATCGCTCAGAATGGGGTCCTGCTCATCTGGAACGTGCTACCAGAATGGTAGAAAGAGACAAAAATCATCCTTCAATTATTTTTTGGTCGTTAGGTAATGAATCTGGTTCCGGTCCCAATCACCAAGCGATGTCGGGATGGATAAAAAATTATGACGAAACCCGATATGTACATTATGAAGGGGCTCAAACCTTAAATCATGAAGGGAAAGAGTTTCTAAAAGATCCTACTTATGTAGATATGATGAGTCGCATGTATATGCCTATAAAACCAATGGTTAAAATGGCAAATCTGGATGATGATCATAGAGCTGTTATTTGGTGCGAATACGCTCATTCTATGGGAAACTCAACCGGTAATTTATTTAAATTCTGGGATGCAATAAGAGCAAATAAACGAATGATCGGAGGATATATTTGGGACTGGGTAGACCAAGGGCTGTTACAAAAAACGGACAATGGAACCTCCTATTATGCTTATGGTGGCGATATGGGAGATACAAAACATAATGACAAGAATTTTTGCCTTAACGGGATTGTCAATCCTGACCGAAGTCCACAACCAGCCTTGTGGGAAGTAAAAAAGGTGTTTCAACCTATAGAAATAAAAGCCATTGATCTCGCAAAAGGGAAAATTAAAATTGAAAATAGACACAACTTCATCAATCTAAGCGAATTTGAATTAAACTGGGAAGTACAAGAAGACGGAAAAACAATACAGCAAGGTAATCTTACCAATCTAAATATTGCTCCTAAAAAAAATCAAGAAATAACAGTACCTATTACTAAACCAAAACTAAAATCAGGCGCAGAATATTTTCTAAGAGTTTCTTTTAAACTAAAGAATAAAATGTCTTGGGCTTCTATAGGCCACGAAGTAGCTTGGGAACAATTTAAACTCCCTTATTTTGAAAAATTGCCGCCTTATAATTATAAATTTGTTTCAGATATAACAGTAGTACAAAACGGTAATAACGTGATCTTATCATCCAAGGAGTTTTCTGTTGGATTTAATAAAAAAACCGGAGAATTAATCTCATACGATTATAAAAACACTCCTATAATTACCGGAAGCTTAACCCCTAACTTTTGGCGACCAACTACTGATAATGATAGAGGAGGAGGTAGAACACCAAAAACTTTGGCCGTTTGGAAAGAAGTACCTGAAAATAAAAAACTGTTATCCTTTAAAATTGATAAAATAAATGATAAAAAATATCACGCACTTTCCAGTTATTCTCTTGCAGATGATAAAGCCAAAATAGATCTACAGTATACCATTTATGGAGACGGGACTATATCCGTTCAGAATACGTTTACGGTTAAAAATTCGGAATTACCTATGATGCCTAAATTTGGAATGCAAGTTAAGATTTCTGATGAGTTTGATACATTTCAATGGTTAGGAAAAGGACCTCATGAAAACTATAATGATAGAAGTCAGGGAGCTGCCATAGGATTATATAGAGAATCTGTTTTGAATGATTATCAAACATATATCAGGCCTCAGGAGAGTAGTAATAAAACAGAAGTAAGATGGTTTACACTATCCAATAATGATGGAAAAGGCTTATATGTTGCGGGCACTGATTCAAACCTTAGTGTAAGTGCCTGGCCATATACAACAGAAGATATCGATAATGCTTTACATACCTATGATCTTAAAAAAAGAGATTTCATCACACTTAATATTGATCATTTACAAATGGGAGTGGGTGGTGATGATAGTTGGTCAAAAAACGCGCTTCCCCATCAAGAGTTTAGAGTTCCGGCTAAAAATTATGAATATAGTTATATCTTGAAACCTGTAGACGATATTGAAATAACCAAACGATTTGAACTGCCAGATATACTAAAATAATTTTAAGATTTCATAATGACGAAAACCCGGTTTTTAATATTTTTCACATCCATTATATTTCTTAGTGTTGGATGTAAAAAAGATAGAAAAAGTCATTCTGTAGTAAAAACACAAAATCCAGAGATTGAGCTTATTACTTTATTACCCAATGACATCAACATCCCAAAAGGAATGATCTGGATTCCGGGTAAACAATTTATACAAGGGGCAACACCTGATGATACTCTAGCTATGCATCACGAGAAACCTTCTCATCCGGTAGCCGTAGATGGATTTTTCATAGATATTACTGAAGTTACCAATGCTCAGTTTAAAAAATTCGTCCAAGAAACCGGGTATATTACATTAGCTGAAAGGAAAATTGATTGGGAAGTGATGAAAAAAGAACTACCTCCAGAGACACAAAGACCAGCAGATTCCCTCTTAGATCCAGGTTCTTTGATATTTAGAAAAATATCTTCAGGCAAATCTAACATTTATGATTACAGCCAATGGTGGGAATGGAAGATAGGAGCCAACTGGAAACACCCTAAAGGATCCAAAAGTACAATCGAAGGAAAAGATGACTATCCCGTAGTACATGTGGCATATGAGGATGCATTAGCTTATTGCAAATGGGCTAATCGACGACTTCCTACTGAAGCTGAATGGGAATTAGCTTCTAGAGGAGAAAAGCTTGAAACCATATATAACTGGGGCGATTCAGATGATTCATTGTCGGAAAAGGCTAATACCTGGAATGGTGTTTTCCCAAATACAAACACAGTAGAAGATGGTTTTATAGGAATATCGCCAGTTAAATCTTTTCCACCTAACTCACTAGGCCTATATGATATGGCCGGAAATGTATGGGAGTGGACTCAAGATTGGTATCATGTTCATTATTATCGGGAATTATTAGAAAATGGTATAACTCTTAATCCTAAAGGAGCGGAAGAATCCTATAATTTGAATAACTCTTTTTCAATTGAAAAAGTGATTAAAGGTGGATCTTTTTTATGTAACAAATCGTATTGTGCCAGTTATAGAAACTCCTCAAGAATGGGTAATAGTATATACTCGTCTTCAGAACATATAGGGTTTAGAACAGTCGTAACTATTAATATGTTAAAAACTCTAGATTTGAATAAATAAAAATTAAGTAAAATTATTACTTATAAAAAACCAAGAACCTCATAATTCAGTTTTTTCATTTTAAATTGAAAATAAGTTTTACCTTTCTGCTATAAACTAATTTTAACTGATAACTATCTATTTCCCAAAATTGAATAGTTTTTTATCTTCAAAATACATTCCTATCCAAAGTAAAATTAGTAGTGCAATCCCGACATGATTAATATCATTTAGTGCCCGAGTAGCAATTATACCTCCTAGATAACTACACAATAGGAAAAAGCCTATACGTCTAGTTTTGGGTACAACAAATAAAATAGTACTTATCAACTGTACAATCCCGAAAGGTAACATCCATTCGGCGGCGTTTAGTTTTTCAAAATTTGTAACTAGAGGGGCAGCCTTAATAATTTTCATTACGCTTGTAGCTAACATTACTAATAAGGGAATTATCCATATGAATCTTAACCAAGTTCGTTTTGTTTCTTTAATCGTTGTTTGCATCTTAATCATATAAATTAATTATTTTTGACAAAGATAAACCATGGACTATAGTCAATGGTCAAATGAAAAGCAAGAAAAATGAAAATAGGTGATTTAGCAAAGCGTACAAGTGTATCAAGAGACACCATTCGGTTCTATGAAGGAAAGGGTATGCTGACAAATGTTACCAGGCCCTTTGAATGGAATAATTATAAGGATTACGGCGAGGAAAATGTAAAGCGTATTCAAATCATCAAATATCTACAACGCTTTTCATTCACCTTAAAAGAATGTAAGGAATTGCTAGACCAAAAAGATGCAAGTACAGACGGTTGCATTAACAAGAGTGCCGCCTTTCAGATAAAACTAGTTATTATCGAAAAACAAATTATAGAGCTTCAGAAAACACGTGATGCACTTATTGAAATTATGAATAAATAAGTAAAACAATTACATTTAATACAATCTCTAATAAAATTGGTCCTTAATAAAAACCAAAAAATAAATTTCGACACATTAAATCTCATTCATTTACAATCGAAATTTTAACTGTATTTATTGAATACCTCCCCGCAGAAAAGCTTATTGAATCTAAAGCTGATTGGTATTCTTCATAATCGAGTACAACTTCATTATTATTCTCATCTGTAGTGGTAATCCAATAGCCATTAATCTTTAGAGTTTCCTGGCTATTGTTATTCGCAATAACCGTGATTTCTTTTGCTTCTGTTGTATAGTTTGAATAATGCATAAAAAGTGTATCCTGCCCCATTTTTCTAAAGGCTGTAACCTCTGAGTTTGAATTATAATTGGTTGTGGAGCTTATGACATGGGAAGAGTCTGGTTGAGCAGAAGTTAACTGCTTGAAAGCATAAAAATGTTTATAAGGTTTAGGTTGAGGAGCGGCCCAAGCAACCTGTATTAACCCACCCGGATGAAATTCGTTTGGATAATTATTTTCAAAATAGAACCAAGAGCTTACACCATTTCTAACGGCAGTACCAAAAAGATTAGATAAGGATAGCGCCGCTTCAAGTGGTCTATCAACAGAAAGTGACCCCAAAGCATCACCCTTTAGAGCGTGTGTTTCTGACTGGTATAAGATTTTACCATCTGCCTCAGCCATAATGTTGGTAAACAACGATGGAACAGCACCATTCTCATATTGATGTGTGGCAATTATATCTATCTGATCCCATACATCAGGATGTTGATCTTTAAAGAATCTCATATAGTCCAAACACCCAACGGGTGATATAGTACTAGGCCCCATGATTAAAGGCACTTGCATATTTGTTGTGTTTATACTCGGATCATTTAACATCTCTTTAAATTTTGGAACTGCATATTTAAAAATACGTGCTACTGCCTCCTTAGTATTTCCATTCAGTCCATAATGGTACTTACGGAATGTGCGATCTAGATCAGGTTCATTAACAACGTTCAATATTTCTACAGACACTCCACGATCACTAAACCCTTTAAACAATCGAAAAAACCATTGCGCTAAACGATCATAAATATCAGGATCGTCAGTGTCTAAAACTTGTAATGTTTCTCCTCCAACGACAAGCTCTTTCATTAAATCATCAGGAAATTTATTTCCAACAAGTGAAAACTCAATTTCGGGACGGTAAATTTTGGCAGCCTTTATATAATTCGCTCTTCGATCAAAATAAGAAGGATCATCACTAGGGTAAATTTGGATATAGTCTTGAAGGTACTTCATATTACAATCCTTTACCATAAGCCGTATTGCCTCATCCTGTGAAGCTTCGCTCATGCTATAATGATGTCCTAAAAATAGGCCTATAGAAACTCCACCTCCAATAAATTGATGCTTATAATCTTCAGCATTCAGAATTATTTTTTGTGTTTCAACACTTATTTCTGGATCGATGGGTGCCATTTGTTCAGGATCATCCGTTCCACAACTTATTAAAACCAAAATAAAAGAAATATAAAATAACCGGACTAAAATTTTCGATACCTCCATAATAATTATTAGTTTATCAATTATACTTCCTTTTAAGACTACACGTATGATTAGTTTTCACATGGTGCTCTAAAAGACCAAAAACTTTATACAACTTAAGTAATCTTTAAGAAGTCTCTAAGTTATTTTAAAACACTAATGTTTGTATCCTGTACTATCTTGTTAAATTGATATCAACCTATCTCAAGTAGAAATTTTTATTAATTAACAACAGAAATGAATGTATCGTAATTTTCTGCCTCTAGAAATCAGTTTAAGATGTCTGATTTTTAATCTGTTTTAAGTAGTTCTTTAATAACGAACTTCTTAAGAGTACACAAATTAGAGATCTTTGTTGTAGGTTAGTTTTTTGATATTTCCAATAATCAAGAGGTCGTGGGTTCGAGTCCCATCTTCTCCATAAAATAAAATCCCTGTAAAAATTATATTTACAGGGATTATTATGACGATTGTTTATGGGAATAAGTTTATTATAATCCTTCTAAAAACCCTTGATACGCTTGTTTTTTATTAAAAGAAGCATCAAACAAAAGAGGCCACTCTGGTCGACCGTTATTTTCTGGAATAAGCCAAGTATCATCATCTTTTAATCCCCAAAGTGTTATTGCATATTTCTTATTCTGAGGAATTGCATTAAAGATTTCTACTACTTCTTGTACTCTTTGAGATTGAGCCATTGCTCTTTCCTCAGTAAGTTCGGTTAAATCATTCGCAGCATTTACCTTTACATCTAACTCTGCAAAATGTATTAATACATCTTTCGCAACTAATTCATCCGTAGCATCTTGTATTTGTTGGGTGCTTGGAAAATTGTAATCTATATGCATTTGATACCCTACACCATCTATAAGATCACTTGCTAACAAGTCGTCTACCATTGCCAGTACTTTCCCTCTTTTTGTGCCATCGAATGTCATGTTATAATCATTGTAAAATAACTTAACATTTGGATCTGCAGCTCTGGCAAAAGCAAAACATTTTTCGACATAATCTTCACCCATTCTCTGTAAGAAAACAGTATCTCTCCATTGCACACCGGGATCATCATCAATCGCTTCATTTACAACATCCCACGAATTGATTTTACCTTGATATCTTGTAAATACATCTGTGATATATTGTTCTATTAAATCTTCAAACTCCTGATCAGTACCACTAAAATTTTCTAATACTTGTGGTAGACTTCTATGCCAGATTAGTGTATGTCCATGTACATTTATATTATTTGCTTCTGCATAATCAACTAATGCATCTACTTTACTCCAATCATATATAATTGCACCTGTATTATCAATACCCGTAAATATAGAAGCCATTTTCATATCATTTTCTGCTGTGATGCTACTAAACTCTCTTGTATATATTTCATCATAAGAGGATATATTAGTTCTAGCTTCAGAAACAGCTACACCAACAAAAAAGTTGTTTTCTGTGGCACTTTTTAGAGTAACATCATCAGGGAATTGGGTATTTGTTTCTACCGAAATGGTATTTGAATTTCCTGAGACAACACCGCCTACAACAGCTCTCACTCTATAATAATATGTAGTATTTGAATTTAATCCAGTAACTGATTGAGACAGTTGATTTATAGACAGATTATCAAAACCATCTACAAAAGAACTAAAACCACTATCAGCAGAAACATCTAACACATATTCACTCGCTCTAAATACATTATTCCAATTTGCCCTAAAACTTGTTAAAGAAATATCACTTGCTTCTTGAGCTACTGGAGCTATTGCTCCAGACGAACCGTTATTGTCATCATCACTTGAGCATGACATAAATGACAGTATGGTAAGACATACCATCACATAAAATGTCGAATTACTTATTTTTCCTAATTTCATCTTACTATTTTTTTTAATTTTAATATGACAAGGAGGATCTCATCAAATCTTAACTTGAATCAGTTCCTCCTTGACATGGCTTCTCTTTTTTTAAAAGAAAAGAAACTGGGGACTTTTTTTGTTTTGATATTCGTTACTCTAATTCTAAAACTTCGAACTTAATATTATCATATTTATATCCTGAAGGTACTACTCCAGCGCCTCCTTCGTGGCTGATTTGCATCTTAACAGCTACGATAGTTGATGGGTTTACATCTCCATTACTTTGATTACCTGGATCAAAACTGAAACCAAAATCTGACATTTTTAATCTTAATGTTTGCCATCCGGTTCCTTCTAATGGAGCTTTAATCAACCAGTTACTTCGGTCATCTTCCAAAACAAATTCCATTACCGTGCCTGGAAAACCATCTCCATTAATATCAATGATTAGAAAGGCATTTTCTGCATCTGTAGATGTTGTCACAGAAGCAATAGTTTGATGAGAACTTCCTGTAAAACCATCTGTACCTGTATCATCCCAAATAATTTCTGCTCCAGTACTTCCATCTGCACCTATCCCATTGGCAATTCTAAACATATTGTCTCCATAACTAAACCAATCCGCAGCATAATCATCGTTAATACTTGGTATTCCATTACCTTCAAAATCAGTTATTAAAATCTCTACAATACCGCCTACAATTGGTAAATCCTTAGAAACCATTCCTGCAGAAGTAACCACGGTAAACTCTGTTGTTTCGGTTTTACCTTCAGGAAAAGTAAAAATAAGTTCTTGAGGAGAAACCACGATAAAATCCCCTACTGATTCTCCATCAATCAGCACGTCCTGTACGTTAAAAAACCAGTTACCAAACACTCTAATTTCTAAACCGCCCTCTCCCTTTGGTGGAGAAAAAGTATCCTGAACCGTTAATGTAGGTTCAGGTTGTTTTATCTCAAACTGAGAAGATACTGTTTCACCATAAAGATTAGTAAACTTTACTGTTTGGGTTCCAAAACGACTTCCTTGGTCTACATCAAAGGGAACATTAAAGAACAGTGCTACATTAGAATTCAATGCCGAGTTGAAAAAGGTATTTACCGTTCCATCAAAAACGATTTCTTTCATATCACTTAGACCTGATCCTTCTACTCTGACCAATTCATCAGGAAAACCCGAATTGATTGTAGGTTCATCACCAAGAGATAGGATAGTTGCAATTTCTGGAGCACCAAATTCTCCTCCATCATTTTCGCTGTCTTCACAAGAAAACAATCCTAAGAACAAGATCATTATAGAAGATAAGGTAAACAATCCCTTATTCGTATTTATTAATTTGTTTTTCATTTTCTTAATTATTAATTACATAATCTACTGCTGGACTTGTCGTATCTATGAACGATAACTCTGCTGATGGAATTGGCAATGTAAAGCCACTATCACCTGCATTATCTACAAAAAACGAAGAAACATCCAACGGAACCAAGGTATTTACCGTTCCTCTATCCTGACTTCTTATAATAGACGTTGCCATACCTCTGTCCATTCTTACCAAATCAAGCCAAAACTTACCTGCTTCAAAAGCAAATTCAATTCTTCTTTCATCCATAAGTGCTTCTCTGGTTAACAGTGCTTTTTCCGAAAGTCCCGCTCTTCTTCGAATTTGATTAAATGCATCCAGCGCCTGAACATCTCCAGTAGAATCTGCATCACCCATAATAGCTTCTGCATAGATCATAAGTACATCTGCGTATCGCATTAGTTGCGTACTCATTTCTGTTCTCATAAAGAATACATTTGGATGCTCATTTAAGGATCCTACCACATATTTTCTGTATCGTAACTTTGTTGAAGATTCATCTCCATTTTCAGGAAACGTCCACCCTCCCTGGGTAGTTAATAATTCAGAATACGTTCTTCCTGGTTCGCAAATGATCCATTTTCTTCGTAGATCTTCTTCACCAGGTTCTGTTATCTTGTCAAAGGCTAGAAATAAATCGATACTTGGTGATACAGAACCGAAAGAACCATCATTACCAATGACATCATCACTTGCAATAAGATAGGCTTGGTTCGTATTCTGTATCCCCCATAATCCATTAATGGAAGTCCAAACCCATCTATAAATACCTTCACTGTTTACACTTGCTGATGGATCTATAAATTGATCTTGATAATTAGGCTGTAAATTGTGTAATCCACTATTAATAACCAATTCTGCATACTCCCTAGATTTTGCATAATCCTTGCGGGTTAAATACATTTCTGCCAGATACGACCAAGCTGCCGTTTTTCCTACTCTTATTCCACCAGAAGAACCTAGAGGCAATAAGTCTGCTGCCTTTTGTAAATCATTTTCTATAAAAGCATAGATACTAGAAACCGTATTAAGAGGATATAAAGTAGAAGTGTCCGAAGTGATTTCATCAACAACTGGAATTTCTCCCCATAATCGTACCAAATAGAAATATGAAAAAGCGCGGATAAATCGTGCTTCACCTTCTACTTGATTTTTAACCTCTTCAGAAATCTCAGGGTTCAATTCTCCTGCCACAACTTTTAATAGTTGATTTGCGTCTGCAATTCCTTTATAAAAACCTTCCCATCCTTCTAAAAGCGTACCATTATTAACTCCTACGGAGAATAATCTCCAAGGAGCATCTCCTTCGAAGCCTATAGAGTTACCTGCCAACATATCCAAGGAATACATAAACTTATCATTCGTTGTAAAAAAGGATTGCCCATATAAGGAGTTTGCTCCAGCTAATAGTTGATCATCTGTTTGATAAAAATTATCTTCTGTAATAGAATCTACAACATCAATTTCTAAAAAATCATCACCACAAGAGGTTAGAAAGGTCAATACAATGAAATACTTAAAAAAATTCTTACTATTTTTCATACTGAACATATTATTTTCTTTTTCATTTTTTTAAAACTGTACATTTAGTCCAAGAGTCATTGTTCTTGGAACGGGATATCTACCAAAGTCTATACCTTTAAAAAGAGCACTTTGATTTAATGATCCTACCTCTGGATCGTAACCTGAATAATCCGTAAAGGTGTATAAATTTTGAATAGTGGTATATACTCTAATTTGATCAAAAATTTTGGTTTTACCAAACGTATCTTTAGGTAAGGTACATCCGAAAGTAACACTCTGAATTCTTAGATAAGAACCATCTTCTATAAATCTATCAGACACTCTATTGTTTCCATTCTTATCTCCGTCAGAATATCTTGGCAAACTTCCATCTGTATTCGAAGCACTGAATCGATCGATCACTGTAGCTGCTTGATTTGCATTAAAACGATTTACACCTTCAATATACGTTCTAGTATAGTTGTAAATGTCATTACCGTAAGATCCTTGAAGGAAGACAGATAAATCAAACATTCCATATCGGAAATTGTTAGTTATACTATAGGTAAAATCCGGATGTGGATTCCCAATAAAAGTTCTATCATTATCATCTATGGTTCCGTCTCCATTAAGGTCTTTAAAACGCACATCACCAATCCAGGTACCAGTAGCTTCATTACGGGTACTCTCTGCAGGGATTACGCCATTATCTAATTCTTCTTGAGTTCTAAATAAATCATCTGTTACAAAACCATAGAACATTCCAATCGGTTGACCAACTTCTGATCTTGTCAAATCTGCAATAATTTCCTCATCTCTTAGTGTACCTATAATAGCATCATTTTCACCAGATAGTTCCGTGATTTCGTTACGATATAAACTAAATACAATATTAGTATCCCAACTAAACTTTTCATTAGTAACATTTTTAGTGTTTAACGTAACATCAATACCGTCGTTGATCATTTCACCAAAGTTTTCTACAGGAGCATTGACCCCGATAAAAGACAATGTGTTTAAACTTCCTAAAAAGCCTGGAACGGGTCTTGTGGCAAGAAAATCTTTGGATGTTTTTCTATAGACATCAACATCCAGTCTAATTTTGTTATCGACAAAACCAAGTTCAACTCCCAGATTAGGAGAAATTAATGATTCCCAAGCTACATCCGCATTAGCGAAATTGGCTAAACTAAACCCACTACCAAGCGCTGTATTTTGATTTCTAAGAAAACTTAAATAAAGGAAATTATTAATATCCTGGTTTCCACTGGTACCATATCCTGCTCGGATCTTAAAATAACTCCAAGCACTAGCGATTCCTTCCATAAAAGGTTCATCGCTAACTACCCATGCAGCTGATACTGATGGAAACAATCCCCATCGATTATTGGGACCAAATTTTGAAGATCCGTCATATCTAAGCGATGCTGAAAGAAAATATTTAGAGTTATAATTATAATTAATTCTACCGAAATATGAGAGAAGCGATTGAGCTCCCTCGAAAGATTCTGATAGCGATGTTTCTGCATCACCGGTATTTAAACCAGGAATATCATTACTTGGAAAATCAGATCGCTGTCCCGATAATCCCTGAAATTGTACTTTTTGGGCTTCCGTTCCTAATAAAATATCCAACCCGTGATTTCCTATCTGAGGAGTATAGGTTAAATAATTTTTAAACAGATAATACAACCCCTCATTCGCGCTTTTAAAAGCTGAATTCAAGCCATTCGAAAGTGATCCAAAATCAAAAGTTGGGAAAAAACTTTCTGTTTTGGCAGTATTATAATCATATCCTAAATCAGATCTAAACTTAAGATTATTTGCTAATTTTAAATCTAAATAGATATTTCCATTTACTTTAAAACGTTCCAGCGTACTATTTCTTATTTCTGAAGCAGCTACTGGATTGAGTGCTCCTGTATTACCTAAACCATTTTCTGGAGAACCAAACGTCCCATCTGGATTTCTAACAGGTACATCGGGTGTTTGTCTTAAAGCTGATGTAATAGTTCCATTTCGAGAATCGTTTAATCCTATTTGTTCTAATGAACTACT
Source organism: uncultured Aquimarina sp. (assembly GCF_947495315.1). GTDB lineage: Bacteria > Bacteroidota > Bacteroidia > Flavobacteriales > Flavobacteriaceae > Aquimarina. The sequence continues at coordinate 47,581 of NZ_CANLYD010000002.1, forward strand.
CAAGTTAATGTTATGTCCAAATTTAATCCTATCGTTATATTGATAATCTAGATTTAATCGTAAACCAAACCTCCTTAAACCAGAATTAATTATAATACCATCTTGATCAAAATAATTTGCCGAGGCGTAGAATTTTGTTCTTTCTTTTCCTCCAGAAATTGATAATTGATGATTGGTTATCGGAGCAGCTCTAAAAATTGCTTTTTGCCAATCCGTTCCTTCTCCCAAAATACCTGGGTTTTCAAACTGTGGAGCTGGAGGTAAATTAGTTGATGGGCTTTGTCTAACCTCATTTGAATACGCTGCAAATTCCCTAAGATTCATCATGTCCAATAATTTTGGTACAGTTTGAATCCCTCCATATGTCTCATAACTTATCTTAGCTTTACCAGCTTTTCCTCTTTTTGTAGTAATGAGAACTACACCATTAGAGGATTGTGCTCCATATATCGCTGCCGCAGAAGCATCTTTTAAAACTGTTATCGATTCGATATCATTTGGATTCAATGCAGAAAGAGGACTTATTGCGGTTTGCCCACCAGTTCCTCCGAAACGTGAAAAATTAAAGGAATCACTTTCTGAATTCTGAACGTTTACTCCATCAATAATATATAAAGGTTCATTAGATCCTGTAACAGAGGTAGTACCACGTATTCTTACGGATACTGCTCCTCCTGGTCGTCCGGAGCTTCGTGTCACGGTAACACCAGATACTAAACCCTGAATTCCCTGATCAATATTAGTAACGACTTGTTTTTCTAAAACATCTGCACTAATTGTTGATATAGCGGATGTAAGATCTTTTTTTCTACTTTGTCCGTATCCAATAACCACAACTTGTTCTAAATCTGTTGGCTCTGGAATCATTACGACATCAATTTTTCCGGATTCAATAACAATTTTTTCTATAGTTTGCATTCCGACGTAAGAAAATACCAAAATATCCCCTTTGGATAACCCTGTTAGTTCATAGTTCCCATCAAAATCGGTTAAAGCTCCATTGGTAGTGCCTTTTACCAATACCGTTACGCCTGGCAGAGGCAACTTATCCTGATCTGTAACTGTTCCGCTTATACTATCTTCTTGCGAAAAAACATGCTGTGTCCCAATTAAAATAAATGCAATAATTGCGAGTTTAAGTTTTATCATATGACATTGTTTTTATGTAGTTTAGTTAAAAAGTGCTTGATAGCCACTTTTGTTTTCCTTTAATTAGTATTCCTTGTCCCTTACAACTATTTAGATGCCAATTAATTAAAGCTTCATTTTTTAGTTTCATTTTTAGTTAAGTGTGATTTTTTTGGTTAAATTCTTTGTAGTTGCAGTATCATTTTGATTGGGTTGTTTTCCACCCACATAAATTTGAACTGCTCCTGATATCTTTTCCTTCTCTCCTGCTGAATTAATGACATCATATTGTTTTGGAGTAACTGTAAAACTTACTTTTTTTGTTTCTCCGACTTCTAAGTTGATTCTTTTAAACCCTATTAAAGAGTGTTTAGGTCCATCTGTATATTGTTTTTTATCGTGGGATAGGTAAAGCTGAACAACCTCATCTCCTTTACTATCTCCAGTGTTAGTAATTTGAACTGTTACAGGAATATTTTCATCAGCTTTTATGGCATCCGGTGTTTCTAATTTTGAATATGAAAAAGTGGTGTATGACAATCCATGTCCAAATTCATATAGAGGATCTCCCTTAAAATATTTATACGTTCGATTCGTCATATCATAAGATTTGAAATCCGGAAGGTCTTCAACAGATTTGTAAAAGGTAACGGGTAATCTACCTGCTGGATTATAATCTCCAAAAAGGACGTCAGCAATAGCTCTTCCTCCAAATTCTCCAGGGTACCACGCTTCAAGAATAGCAGAAACATTATCATCTGCCCAATTAATGGCAAGTGCACTTCCATTCATCAATACTAACACTGTTGGCTTGCCTAGAGCTTGTATTTCTTTTAATAAAGTAACCTGAGATTGTGGTAAAGAGATTTTTGATCTATCGCCTTTATCGAAACCATCTAAAACAACTGGCATTTCTTCTCCTTCTATATCAGGAGATAATCCCAAACAAAGCACCACAACTTCAGAATTTTTAGCAGCTTCTATTGCAGGAGATAAAAGATCTTCATCTAATTTAGACCACAGTAATTGAGCTTGTGGATCTGTATGATAATTATAATATTTTATCTTAATATCATATGATTTACCGGCTTCTAACCTCATGTCCAGATACTTCATTTTTGGCTCATGATCATCCTTAAAATCTACTCTTAGAGAATCATTTATATAAAGTTTACCAGCACTACTAGCTCTTAATCCAATACGATACTCTCCACTTTCTTCTGGAACAATTTCTCCTGTCCATCTAACAGAAAAACTATCTGAAGCTGCATTCTCAAATGGTATTTTAGAAACCCATATAAAATCTATTATACTATCATTTCTGGTTACTTTTGGTTTACCTTTCCACTCTTTATTGTCGAAATATTCTCCTTTTAATCCAACATTATCTCCATTTCGCAATGCAGAAGCAGGTATTGGTTGTAATAAGGGCCACCCTTTTGCAATATGACTTCCTCTAGCATAATGTACTTTTGTATTTGGTAATTTTTCTTTGATCGCTTTTAGAGGTGTGATATTATTTAGAGGAGTTCCATGATAATTCCCCAATAGCGCTTGTTTAGCATTTGCGTTAGGACCTATTACCGCAATAGATTTGATGTCTTTTTTTAAAGGCAGTAATTTATCCTCATTCTTTAACAACACCATCGATTCTCTGGCTGTTTTCTCAGACAACTTATAATGCTTATCGCTACATACGACATCATACGATATTTTAGACCAGGATACTATCTCTTCCGGGTCAAACATACCAAGTTTAAATCGAGCTTCCATAAGTCTTGACAGTGCCTGATCTACTTTATCTTCATCAACTAATCCTTTAAGAACAGCATCACTTAGGTTTGGATCAAAAACATCTCCACAATTTAAATCCGTACCTCTACTTACTGCCAAAGCTGAAGCCTCAGCAGGGGTCTCGACTAATTCATGCTTATTTGGTTCCCAGAAATCGTTAATTGCCCAACAATCCGAAACCACATAACCATCAAACCCCCACTCTTTTCGAAGTATATTATTTAATAATAAATTACTCCCACAACAAGCTTCATCTCTATATCTATTATATGCACACATTACAGATTGCACATTAGCTTCTTTAATTGCGGCCTCAAAAGCAGGTAGATATGTTTCTTTTAAATCTCTATCCGATGTATGATAATTGTCTTCGTGTCTTGATTTTTCCGGTCCGCTATGCACTGCAAAATGCTTAGCTGTAGCAACCACTTTAAGGTATTTTGGATCATCACCTTGTAATCCTTTTATAAAATTAACACCCATTCTTCCGGTGAGGTATGGGTCTTCTCCGTAGGTTTCTTGACCTCTTCCCCATCTTGGATCTCTGAAGATATTGATGTTAGGAGTCCAAAAAGTAAGTCCTTGGTATATTCCTCTTTTATTTTCTTTGACAAAACGATGATGCTTTGCTCTTGCTTCATCAGAAATTACTGTACCAACATCAAATAATAATGGTGCGTTCCAAGTAGCACCCATTCCAATTGCCTGCGGAAATACTGTAGCCTCTCCAGCTCTTGCAACACCATGTAGGCATTCATTCCACCAGTTATACTCAGGCACTCCTAAACGTTCTATTGCCGGTGCATCATACCGCATCTGCGAAACCTTCTCAGAAAGAGTCATATGACCTATTAGATCACTTACTCTTTCACTAATAGGTAGTTCGGGATTCTTAAACTTGTATTCTGTCTCTTTTTTTGTTACACATCCAATATTCAATTGAAGAATAATTGAAACGACAATTAAACTGTTAACCCTGAAAAGTTTTTTTAATGTTTTTTTAGATTCTTTCCTTATCATTATTGTTAGTTAAAGCTGGTTCTTTTCATGATATTAGATCAAGGATGAAAACAAATAATCCGAGCACCAATACTATTAAAAATATCTCTCCCAAAATTTTAATTTTAGAGTACTTCTTATTCATGTCCTTTGACTAATTCACAATTTTTTAACAATTTATATACAGGATTAAAAAAACAATGCCACAGATAGAGCATATGATAAAACATTTGTTGCATTCGCCCCTTTTACGAGGGTTTTACAACATTTTAGACAGTCGAGGCAACAATATTTATAGCTAAATTTGACTAGTATGCGATCTAATTATGAAGAATATATTTTATCATCCTTTTTACTAATACTTCTACAATGAATATTGTATAAAATTGAATATCTCTTAAATTACAGGGAATTGAGAAAATACATTATGCCATAAACAATCCTTCAATTACACTTAAAATAGCATTCGGATAGGGTAGAAGCATGAATTATTAATAAGCTCGTAATTAGACAATTGAATTCAGGCGTAAAAAGTCAATAATGCTACTATAATAAATACTTATTTTGACGATTCGTTTATGAATACTATTAAGATTCATTAATAGTCACCTCTGTGGGTAATATTCCAAACTGTGTTTTGAAACACTTTGTAAAATAGGAGGGAGAAGAAAACCCTACCTTATAGCAGACTTCACTAATATTAGTAGAACCGCTTTCTAAAATTTGTTTCGCCTTTTGCAATCTGATGTTCCTTAAAAATTGATTGGCCGTTTGTCCTGTAAGCGTTTTTATCTTCCTGTAAAATTGACTTCTACTCAGATGAAGCTCTGAAGATAAAGATTCTACGCTTAAATCCGGATCACTTAAATTCTCATAGATATGATTCAATACTTTTTGAATAAATTCTTTATCCAGTGATGTGTTGTTCTGATTGATATCGGCATCACTAATATCACTAAAATATTTATTAAAAAGTATTTGTCTTATCGTTAGCATTTGTGTTAAATAGGACTTCAACACCCTCATATCAAAGGGTTTATTTAAATACACATCTGCACCAGATTCAATTCCTTTTAATCGATCATCGGCCATTGTTTTTGCGGTAAGCATTAAAATAGGGATATGACTTGTCTTTATATCTTTTTTAATCATTGAACAGAATTCAAAACCATCCATTTCCGGCATAATTACATCAGTAATAATTATATCTGGTACTTCTTTTTTGGCTATTTCAAGACCTTCATTACCATTTTTGGCATCAAAAACTTTGTAACTATTACTTAATTCTCTTTTCAAATAGTTTCGTAACTCGGTATTATCTTCAACAATTAATAGCCTGTTTGTTTTTTGTTCCTCTTCTATTTGATTTTCTAGGCTTTGATTATGGACATTCCCTATAAATTTAGTTTTAAGCAGAACATCCGAGTCTTCATCACTTAACACAATTTCGCTTTCGCTGAAATGTTTTTTGCCTAAAGGTAATATTACCGAAAATGTTGTTCCTTCATTAACAACACTATCAACTTCTACCTTTCCTTTATGTAACTCTACAAAACTTCTAACAACCTCCAAACCAATTCCGGTACCGCCATAATACCATTTGTTTAGGTTATCTACTTGATAAAATCGCTCAAATATCTTATCCAGTTGTTCTTTTTTAAGACCGGGTCCAGTATCAGACACACTAATTTCGAATGAGTGAGATAAAACACCTTCACTAGTTTTTTCTGTAAGCGTTTGTCCAGTCTTTTTTATTGAAACGGTGATATGTCCTCCTTCTGGCGTAACCTTAAATGCATTGGATAATAAATTGAAGATAATTTTCTCTAGCATACCAATATCTACCCATACTTTTAGTTCAGGAATTTCATGGCTTATGGTCAGATCTATTTTTTTATGAGACGCTTCCATAACAAAATGACTTACTACATCTCGTACAAAGGTGATGATATCGAGTTGTCTTGCTTTAATACTCAATTTATTAAGCTCAAGCTTTCTATAATCCATCAACTCATTTATTAATCTAGATAGTCGATCAGTATTTTTATGAATGATTAGATGTTTTTCATTCACCTCCTTTGGTAAGTTTAACTCTTCATTTTTGAGTATATCTTCGAGAGGATTAATTATCAGCGTTAAAGGAGTTCGGAACTCGTGAGATATGTTGGTGAAAAATTGTAGTTTTTTATTATGAAGCTCTTCTTCTTTAATTCTTTTTTCTCTTTCATATCGTATTAGTTGCTTCTCTCTAATTCTATTTTTTGTTACTTTATTTAAAAGATATATACCAAGTAAAAACAATAAAACATATGTTGATAATGCCCAGTTTGTTTTCCACCAGGGTGGTAAAATCTTAATACTTAAATGCAGTGGAGTTTCATTCCATTTACCATCATTGTTCGCAACTTTTAATTTAAAAGTATAATTTCCCGGATCCAGATTAGTATATGTTGCACTTCTTGTATTGCCAACATAATTCCATGAATCTTCTAATCCCTCTAAATAATAAGCATATTGATTTTTCTCTGGACGTGTATAATTAATACCTGTATATTCGATTGTAAAAACTGATTGTTTATTACTTAAGGAAATACTATCAGTCTCTGAGATTACTTTACTTAGAGGGGATCCTTCCTGGTTCGGATATACCTTTTTATTAAATATTTTAAAATCCGTAAGGTATAAACTTGTCGAACTATTATTTGTTTGTATATTTTTTGGATTAAAATAATCTATCCCTTCGTAGTTTCCGAAATAAATATTTCCCTTTCTATCTCGAAATGCAGCATTAAAATTAAAATCATTGGATAACAAACCATCATTAACCTTATAGTCCTTGATTGTTCCTTTTTCAAGATTCAATTTATGAATTCCAGCATTACCACTTGTCCAAATATTATGATATTCATCTTCAATAATTGCAGAGACATTTTCGTCTTCCAATTCATATAGTTCATTGTACCAAACAAAGCTATACGTATCTGGATTATGCCTACATAAACCAGCGCCTCTTGTACCAATCCAGATAGATCTATCAGCCCCTTCATAGATCGAAAGTATATGATTTGTATCGGATTCGTTCTGATATTTACTGTTCATTTTCTCTCTTAATAATATAACAGAGAAATGATTAGCATCATTTTTGCTTATTTTATATAATCCACTGGCAGTACCTATCCACAGGTTATTATCAGAATCTATTAACACCTTTCTGACATCGCTGGTGGGGATTCCATATTTAGAAAATTCTTCGGACTTATGGTGGGTAAACTTCTCTTTTGATGGATTATATGATATGATTCCACTAAAAAAAGTTCCTATCCAAATGGTGCCTTCAGCGTCTTCTGCAAAACTTAATATGCTATTAGAAGCTAATGCACCACTGGTATTTTCTATCGTATAATTAATGAATCTTTTTGTTCCTTTTTTTAGCAAAAAAACACCTCCATTCCAGCTTCCGGCCCAAATATTTTCCTTTCTGTCTATAAAAATTGTTTGAATATCGTATGCCGTAAGATTTGAAAAATCCTTATTATTCTTTTTGTTAACATGGATAAATTTCTGACTGTTTGGATCATAAATATCTATTCCTCCTCCGTCGGTACTAATCCATAATAAACCTGACTTATCTTGGACAATTCCAGTAACAGAACCTGCTTCCAAAGAATTGGGGTTACTGGCCAGACTTTCTATATTTTTAAACTTATCATACAACTTATCATAAACTGCAATACCTTTATTATAATACCCTATCCATATCCTTTCATTATTATCCATAAACAGAGACCATATGGAATTTGATCGAATACTATTTTTATTGTTTTTATCAAAAAGATAATTTTTTATTAGCTCGCCATTCGCTTTAATATGAAACAATCCATCGTTTTCAGTGCCACAGAGTATAGATCCATCTGCATTAGAAATCATTGAAAATATTCTCTTATTAGTAAATTGAAGGTTTTGAATACTGAAGCTGTTATCGACTTCTTTGTCAATTTTATATATTCCATTGGATGTACTGCCTAACCACAAACTATTATTTTTATCGATCAATAAAGATATAATTGGCGTACGCACGGATTGCATACCTTTTTCTGTTGCAAAAACCGCAAGACCCAATGTATTTGTTTTGTGATCGTATATTTTCAATCCATAGTTGGTTGCTGCATATATTCTTCCTTCAGAATTTATTTTAAGATCATGGATATCTATCGAACTTTGCTTACCATCAGTATCGACATTGGTAACCTCCTCTATAGTGTAGGTTTCTGAATCTAATTTAAGCAAGCCTCTTTCGTATGTGCCGATAAAAATATCGCCAGTGCCATCCTCGATAATACTATTAACCGCAATATCTGATTGATAAAAATTTTTTAGTTGAGAAATGATATCAATTCTCTTAAATTGATCCAGTTCTCGATCATAAAGGTCTAATCCATTTTCTGTACCAACCCAAAGCCTGTTCTTTTTATCAATAAATGAGCAGTAAATAGAGCTACTTCTTAAAGAAGTAGTATCCTTTAATGTATGTTTATACGATTTATACTCAATTCCATCGTATCTGTGTAAACCTGCTCCATTAGTTCCGATCCAAATAAAACCATCGTGATCCTGGATTATTACTGGCACAGCTATTCTAGAAATAGCATCTTCTATATTTACAAAATCAAAATCATTAGATTTTTCTTGTGCCCAAATGAAATTCAGACAACAGTAAAAACACAATAAAAATGCTATAGTATTTTTAATATTCATAGATTGATATTCCAGTACTTAAGAATAAATATAGCATGTTTTATCATATTTCGTTGATTTTTAATATCCCTCAAGTTTAAGAAACACGATTTATACAAGTTTGGTATCAACCGGTGAAATAGGTTAATATAGATACTACCACAATCACCAATAATACGGATAAAACAATATCAATCGGGGTATAACTATTTTTAGTTTCTTCTTTTTGCTCTGATGACAATGTTCCGAACGCAAGGCCTTTGATCGTTGCATAATCCGGCGCTGTAGTAACCAAACTGGTTGTTACACAAACAATCATGGAAAACACAAACATAAATATTGCCATATGTGCAAAATTGATAGTTGCAAACTCATGGGCAAAACCTGATAAATCATCCTTTAAAATTTCTGCTGTAATTCTTAAAGCAGCTATCAAAAGACCCGAAAATAATGTAACAATCGCAGCTTTAGAATTTACTCTTTTCCAAATTATTCCTAGTATAAATACTGCTGTAATAGGTGGTGCTATATAAGACTGTACGCTTTGCAGATATTGATATAAGACACCTCCTCCTATTTTGTTCATAATAGGAATCCATATAATTCCTAGAACAACTACTAATGATGTCGCTACTCTTCCGATATTTAACAACTTTTTCTCTGGAGTTGCGGGCTTTAATTTTTTATAAATATCTATTGTAAATATGGTAGAGCACGAATTAAATACAGACGCCAATGAACTCATTAACGCCGCCATCAACCCTCCGGCAACTAAGCCTTTTAATCCTGTCGGCAAAAGGGTTTTTACCAAAACAGGGAATACCTCATCAGCTTTATCATATGTTAAAACACCTTGTTTTGCTAAAGCAAAAGCAATAATTCCAGGAATCAAAAAGATAAAAATTGGCAATATCTTAAGATATGCACCAAAAATGGCTCCACGTCTACCTATTTTTATATTATTTGCAGCTAAAGTTCTTTGAACAATATATTGATCTGTACACCAATACCAGATACCTACAATAGTTCCTCCAAACAGCAAACCAGTCCAAGGAAAATCTGGATCAGACATAGGACGCCACATATTAAAATGATCAGAGCCTACTGTAGTCCTTAGGTTTTCCCAACCACCTACTTCTTGTAATCCAAGATAAGTAATAATTAACGACCCGGCGATCAATACTACAGTTTGCAAGGTTTCTGTATAAATTACAGCTTTCATACCTCCAACTATTGTATATGCTCCTGTAAAAACAACAATCCCAATAGCTCCATACCAGAAAGGTATACCTAGTAATTCTGAAACTACTATTCCTCCTGCATATATAGTTACCGATACCTTGGTGATTACATATCCTACTAAAGAAAAAATAGATAAAAACCAACGTGATCTACTATCAAATCTTTTTTCTAAAAACTCAGGCATCGTAAACACCTTACTTCTCATATAAAATGGTAAGAATAACCAACCTAATAATAGAACAATCCAAGCGTGTAGTTCGTAATGAGCCATTGGCATCCCTGATTCGGCTCCTGTACCTGCCAAACCGACCACATGCTCTGATCCTATATTAGAGGCAAATATTGATGCTCCAATAACAAACCAACCCACATTACGCCCTGCTAAAAAATAATCTGCTGTATCCTTATTTCTTTGTAATATTACCCAGACAGCTACTCCAATAAGTGCTAAAAAGTACACACCTAATACTATCCAATCTAATTGTTCTAAGACTGATTCCATAAATCCTTTTTGGTTAATTATATAATTTGTGTTGTTTCATAATTACAGTAATCCAATTTTAAATGACGATCTCATTTATTAGACTACTGTAGAAAATATTTACAAACCTATGAACGATTAACAATTTTAAAAAACATCGTTTGACAAATCGTTTAATATTTACTTAAAATTTTAAGTAAAAACCAAAACTATTGTGTGGTGCCTCAATTAAATGGGATATTTGAAGCGAATGTTATAAATTATGATGCATCACGAAGTGTATTTTTCAGATTTATAAAAACATTTCTTTTTGGTATGCGTAAATATGTATTGATAAAAAAAATGAAGAAGTAATAATTGTTATATTATCAAGTATTTTTTATTAAAAACTGACTGTAAGCAAATCAATTTTTGTTTCTGCAGATCCGAAAACCTTGATCAGGGCCTACTCCGCTAGCTTCAAAATAATCTCTGTTGTCATTTTTGGAGTAAATTTCAATGCCAATCCATCCCCCACCTCTTTGTGAACGAAAATGTCCACGAGGTGTACGTTCATCTTCATACCAATCATCACACCATTCTCTAACATTTCCTGTTAAATCATATAGACCGAGTTCATTGGATTTTTTGGTACGCACGAAACGTGTTCTGCATTGATTTTTTTCTAAAAGACGATAATTCCATTTTCCTTTTAAAATAGTATCTCCACTATTTCTCCAATACCAGGATATCTCATCAATATTGTTGCTTCCGCTGTATGAATAATTTTTACTTAACTGACCGCCTCCTGCAACATACTCCCATTCGATTTCGGTGGGCAAACGATATCCATTTGCTTTTGGATTTTTCTTGACTAACCATTTAATACTATCGAACTCAGAGTTATTAAACTCGTCTATAGAGTCCTTATAAATTTTATAATAAGGCCTTAATCCATCTGTTATACTTTTCTTGACACAAAATTCTACACAGTCATACCAACTCACCATTTCGACAGGTAGACTATCTCCTTTAAATTTAGATGGATTGTTCCCCATAACCTCCATCCATTCCTTTTGTGTGACCTCACTTTTGGCTATATAAAAATCGTTTACGAAAGCATTTTTTCCATATAAATTAGATTGCTTATTTATAAAGGTTCCTCCTTTGACTAAAACCAGATTATCATTAATAACTCTTTTCGTTTCTTCCTGATTACAGGAATAAAATAGCATCAGGAATCCGGCAAAAAAATAAAATAAAATTCTTTTCATAATTAAGTCAAAAATTAATAGCCTTTCTATCTTTAATAAGCTCGTAAAACTATAAGGCCGAAACAATGAATCGGCCTTGTAGTTTTTAGTTGTGTGTGTATTTATTACCAAATACTGGCATTGATTTTCCCCCAGTTGCCTGTATAGGATTCGATACCAAAAACCTGATAATCAAAATCTCTTAGATTTCCCCATTCAGGTTTATGCCCTCCATATTTATTCCAGTGATTAATATGTGCTTGCATGTAAACTTGTTGATTAGAACCGGTTGAAACGTTCCCATGTTCACTTATATATTGATAAAATGTTTTGGTACCAAGAATAGATGGAGCATTAGATCTCAATTGTTTCTTAAATTTATAATTCTTGCCATTTACAGTATAATTCTTGTTTTGATTTTGACCGGTAATACTCCCTTTTTCTACTACGTAGTATTCTACAAGTGGGGTTTGAGTCCAACCATATACTCCTACAAAATTATAAGACCCTTGAAGCGTACCAATATTATAATTTATCCTTCTTCCATTACCTGTTGACCAACCTTTTCCTCCAACAATATCTTGATTGTCGTTGTATTCAATCTCAAAGTTACCACTGTATTGATTGGCATACGGAAACGTCAATTTGCCCCATCCTCCTTCTTTATAAATGGTCCAAAAGTAACCCTTATTAGACCCATCGGTTCGGTTATCACTAATGTAGCCATTACTGTCTATTGATTTTTGTTCAAATTCTAATGTTTCCGGAAGACTGTCAGAATTCAAATCATCGGAACAGTTTGTAAATAAAAACAAACAAAATACTGAAATGCTTAAAAAAGTTCTCATAATTACATGTGTTTAGTTAGAATAATTTAAAAATTTACTCCCAATTATCAATATCAATGTTTTTAAACTAGATAATTGTGAATGCAAATGAATTTGTGTTAAATATTTAGTTAATACTCAAAATTATAACTCATTAGCAAAACGATCATCCATTTGATACTTTTAAAATCAAATTCTACGAAAAGTTTTCGTTGACACATAACACACTAAATATCAAACAAGTATTCATATGAAGCTTAGCTAACAGATTCAACTCTGATTTGGGGAATGACAATTTTCTAAAAAAGGATCCTCTAATACAATATTTGAAGCAATGTGTATTAGTTTTGTTGCAATTAGAATTTCAGATTCTTACAAATTAAATTATTAAGATTACTTTACAAAAAAGATGTATTTGCTCCCATCATACACTTAATTGGTTAAGCCTTTTAAATACTATATTGATATTACCAAATACATCTCTAAAATCCCTATTTATCTTTAATAATTTTTATGAATACATAGCGTATGAAAAAAAAGAGAATCACATTAAAGGATATTGCAAAAAAATTCAATGTTTCTATTGCGACCGTTTCGAAAGCTCTTAATGATAGTTATGAAATTAGTAGCAACACTAAATCTATGATTCAGGAATATGCAAAAGAGCTTCAATATAAATCGAATAACAACACTTTTGCAAACGAAAGACATAAAAGCACCAAAACAATAGGAGTTATTATCCCCAATATGCTTAATCACTTCTTTACCAAAGTTTTTGTAGGCATCGAAAAGATTGCAACAGAAAAAGGATATAATATTATTACATGTATTTCTAACGAATCTCGAGAAAAGGAAGTTGCTGCTATGGAGCTATTAAAAAACTCAGATTTAGATGGGTTCATATTATCAATTGCAGAAGAAACACAAATCAAAAAGGACTTTAGCCATTTTCGGAATGCAATAAATCAAGGTATTCCAATCATAATGATTGACAGAGTTACTGATGAAATAGAATGTGATAAGGTTATTGTAAATGACGAAGAAGGAGCTTTTAATGCTGTTAATTATTTTATTAAAACCGGTTGCAGAAATATTGCAATAGTTTCTAACATACACCAACTTAGTGTTGGAAAACTTAGACTTAAAGGGTATAAAAAAGCACTTACAGAAGCGGATATTCCAATTGATGAAGACTTAATACTTAAAATTGACGAATTCAATGATATTAATACCTTGCTAAAAATATTACTTGATTCTAAAAAAGTCGATGCTATATTGTGTCTTGAAGAAGATTCTGCTATTAGCACTCTAAAAATGGTTTTATCTAAAGGGTATAAGGTGCCTGAAGATATTTCTATTATTGGCTTTACCAATGGTGTTCTTCCTCGCCATGTAACACCATCTATTACCACGGTAAGTCAACATAGTATTTATCTTGGAGAAGCTGCTACAAAAATCCTTATCGATAAAATAGAAAATGAAAACATAGAAACCTCTTATACCACCAAAGTAATAAAAACGAACCTGATCGAAAGAGAAAGCACAAAACGAGTTCATTAGTAGGGTAGGAGAAACTAACTTATAATTTTACCTGTTTTCAATAATTGAAAACTTAAAAACACTTCTATTCTCATATTCTTCTTCTGCCCTTATCAAAGAAGATGGAAAACGAGCATGATTAGGTGCATCAGGATAATTCTGATTTTCAAAACAAATAGCAGGAAAACGATGGTATCTTGCTTGATTTTTGAAATTCCAGTTAGGAAAATTTTCTGGGGTATAAATTACTACTGAAGGTTGATTTGTACTTATTTCCATTTGTAAACCGCTTGCCGGAGCAATCAGTCTAGCTTTGATTTTATCTATTGATGCTCCATTTTTAGTATTATAAATAAAGGTGTCATCTATAAGACCAAAATTTTCTAACAATTTTAGGTCTTTCGACTTTAAAAAATCAAACTTAGTGCCCGTGACTGATCTTAGCTTTCCTGTTGGTAATTGTTTCGTATCAACTTCTAAATATTTAGGGCAATCTAAGAACAATATATGATCTAAAATACTACCCGAACCATTTAGATTAAAATAACCGTGACTGGTAAGATTCACAAAAGTATCTTGATCTGAAATAGCTTTGTAGGTAACTGTAAGATTATTATCATCTGATAACTGATAGATTGCTTTTACCTCTATATCTCCAGGATATCCTTCTTCCATATGCTTGCTATGATATGAAAAAACAACAGTGTTTGTATCTTGATTAACCGAGTCAACTTCCCAAAGTTTTTTATCAAAGCCTTCTAATCCACCATGTAAATGCACGTCATTTTCTTGAAATAGCTTATACTCTTTATTGTTAATAGTAAAGCCTCCATTACTGATCCTACCTGCATATCTCCCTATCGAGGCTCCCAAAAACTTAGAACTGGGGTGATATGAAGCTTCTTTGTAGTCATTAACAGAATCCAATCCTACCACAACATTAATCAATTCTTCTCTTTTATTCGGAATCACTAAGCTAACGATTGAAGCTCCATAATTAGTTAAGGTTAATTTAGCTCCTTGATTATTTATTAGTGTAGGAGAAACAAGTTCTAAATTTCTTTCTTTATATGATGCTTTTTGAGTCATTGACCTTTTTATAATTCATACTTGATTAGCATACTGATATGCTGTATGACGATAGTTATATTAATTTCCTTTCTTATAATCCTCTAAGAACTTTGCTAAACCTATATCCGTTAAGGGGTGCTTTAACAATCCTGTTATCGATGATAAAGGTCCGGTCATTACATCTGCTCCTATTTTAGCACAATCTATTACGTGCATTGTGTGTCTAATAGATGCTGCAAGAATTTCAGTCTCAAAACCGTAATTATTATAGATGTGTCTTATCTCTGATATTAGATGAAGTCCATCTGTAGAAATATCATCTAATCTTCCAAGAAAAGGAGATACATATGTAGCTCCTGCCTTTGCAGCAAGTAGTGCTTGTCCAGAAGAAAACACTAAAGTAACATTAGTTCTTATACCTTTATCAGAAAAATATTTACACGCCTTTATACCATCCTTTATCATAGGAAGCTTTACCACAATCTGCGGATGCAAAGCAGCTAGTGTTTCACCTTCCTTTATCATTCCTTCAAAATCAGTGGATATTACTTCTGCAGATACATCTCCATCAACTATACTACATATTTTTTTGTAGTGATCAATTATGTTTTTCTCTCCTGTAATACCTTCTTTAGCCATTAGTGATGGATTCGTGGTTACACCATCCAAAATCCCTAAAGACTGTGCTTCAGATATTTGATCCAAATTGGCTGTATCAATAAAAAATTTCATACTCTTTTTCTAAATAAAATATTATGAACTCAAGTAGCTCACTATATATACTGATTAATAATATTTTCAAATAATTCTTGCTTTCCACTTTGTAAAGAAAGTTCACCGTTCTCGGATGCTATTTTGTACAGATCTTTTAAATTTAATGCTCCATTTTCGAAATCTTTACCTTTCCCTGCATCGAAAGAACTGTATCTATCTGTTCTTAATTTTTCGTAAGATGATGAAGAAATTATTTTATCTGCTGTGATTAACCCTCGTGCAAAAGTATCTGCTCCGCCAATATGTGCTAAGAAGACATCTTCCATATCAGTAGAGTTTCTTCTGATTTTCGCATCAAAATTAACTCCTCCTCCTTGAAGTCCACCAGCTTTTAAGAATACTAACATGGCTTCCGTTACTTCTGAAATATTATTAGGAAACTGATCTGTATCCCATCCGTTTTGATAATCACCTCTGTTTGCATCTATACTTCCTAACATTCCTGCACTTGCAGCAACTTCTATCTCATGCTGAAATGTATGCTGTGCTAAGGTCGCATGATTTACTTCTATATTTATCTTAAAATCTTTGTCTAATCCATGTTCTTTAAGAAACCCTATAGAGGTTGCTGTATCAAAATCATATTGATGTTTAGTAGGCTCCATTGGTTTAGGCTCAATGAAAAAAGTTCCTTTAAACCCTTGCGCTCTTGCATAATCTCTAGATATGGTTAAGAATTGAGCTAGATGATCTAATTCTCTCTTCATATCGGTATTAAGCAAAGACATATAACCTTCTCTTCCTCCCCAAAACACATAATTCTCACCATCTAATGCTATTGTTGCATCTAGTGCTAATTTAACTTGTCCACCAGCTCTCGCCAATACATTAAAATCAGGATTGGTTGCAGCTCCATTCATATATCTAGGATTAGAAAAACAATTTGCCGTGCCCCATAATAATTTAATCCTTGATTCCTTTTTCTTCTGTTTCAAGTAATCTGTTATAGTAGCTACTCTTTTTTCTGATTCAGAAAATGTAGGTCCCTCTTGTATCAAATCGAAATCGTGAAAGCAGAAATAATCAAATCCCATTTTAGTAATAAATTCGAACGCAGCATCTGCTTTATCTTTTGCTGCTTGAATTGGATCTGAAGATGAATCCCAAGCAAAATTTTGCGTTCCCCATCCAAATGGATCCGCTCCTTGACCACAGAACGTATGCCAATAAGCAATCGCAAATTTAAAATGTTCTCTCAACGTTTTTCCAGCTACAATTTGCTCTGGATTATAATATTTAAATGCTAAAGGATTGTCTGATTCTTTTCCTTCAAATTTAATTTCACCTATTCCCTTAAAATATTCTTTATCTCCTAGTAAAACCATTATTTATTTTTTAAGATTCTATTTAATTCATTTTTCCATCTTTGATAAGCTACCTGATAATCATCACTATTGTGTAAAGGGTGATATGTCATTACCCTATCGTTATTAGTTATCATACCACCGATATCCTTAAATGTTCCATTAGCCCAACCTGCTGCTCTAGCTGCACCTACAGCTCCTGTAGTATTATATATTTCTATCTCTTGGTCTATTAATGTAGCAACTGTATTAGAAAAGATTTCAGATCTGAATAAATTATCATTTCCAGCTCTTATAACCTTGATATCGGTTCCATTTTTTCTCAATATTTCCATTCCATAAACAAACGAAAAAGCAATCCCTTCGAGCGCAGCTCTAAAAATGTGCGATCTTGTATGCTTATTAAGATTCATATTGCATATATGGGTTCCTATTGTCTTGTTTTCAAACATTCGTTCTGCACCATTACCAAAGGGGATTAACTGTAAATTATCAGATCCAACAGGTACTTTTGACGCATGCGAATTCATTGTTTGATATGAGTTTGTTTCGAGGTTAAGATTGTTTTTTAACCAACGATATTGGATTCCTGCTCCGTTAATACATAACAATTTTCCAATAATCGGCTTCTGCTCAGAATAATTAACATGAGCAAAGTTGTTAAATCTTACTGGCTCACTCCCATTTAGCTTATCGGTAACTGCGTATATAACGCCAGAAGTACCTCCTGTCACCGCTACTTCTCCTGGATTGAATACATTAAGAGACAAAGCGTTATTCGGTTGATCTCCCGCCCTGTACAAAACAGGTGTCCCTTCTTTCAGCCCACTTTCCTGAGCTCCTTTTTGTGAAAGCTGACCTTGATCAGAAAACGTATCAACTATATCAGGTATCAAACTTGAATCAATATCGTAGTAATCCAAGAGCCAATCTGCAGGAAGTTGTTTCTTATAATCCCACAATATTCCTTCAGACAATCCCGATTTAGTTGTATTAATGGTACCCGTAAATTTATAGGCAATATAATCTCCCGGCAACATAAACTTATAAGCTTTATTATAAATCTCCGGCTCATTATCCCTTACCCATTTTAATTTTGAAGCAGTAAAATTTGCAGGTGAATTGAGAAGAGCCTCTTTACATTTATCTTCTCCTAATTCTGTAAAAGCTTTATTCCCGATTTCGACTGCTCTACTATCACACCAAATGATAGAATTTCTTAATAAATTCCCTTCTTTATTGACTAGTACAAGACCGTGCATTTGATAGGAAATACCTATCCCCAGAACTAACTTAGGGGAAACAGCATTTTCCTTCAATAATCGTTTACTAGCGATACAAATATTCTCCCACCAGAAATCTGGATTCTGCTCAGCCCAGTTCCTGTTTACCGAGATAATATCCATCTCGTCCTTTGGTTCATTTATTGAAGCAACGCTTTTTCCGCTATCGGAATCAATCAAAGCGGCTTTAACCGATGAACTTCCTATGTCAAATCCTATGTAATACATTTAGCACTTTAGTTGTTTGGATATAAAAATCTAAAATCTATCGTGATTACAATTGATACCTCTTATATATAAACGAAAACTTTAAATAAATTTTCGTAAAAAGAATTTATAAAAATATTCTAACGACACTACAAAATAAATTAAAAACCTGACAATGAAGTAAATAAACGATCTTAGCAATAAACCTATGATATATTCACAAAAGCCCTGGAATTTTTAAGGTTTCTAAAATATCTGGGGTAACCTTTTCTTGTAAATTCACTATTTAGTATAGACTTCTTTTGAATAACAACAAATGGTTTTAAAATCTTACAGAGGCGGGGCGGGGACAAAAGAATTCATTTCTATTTGCTCAAAATATGCTCTCTCTAATTGCTCTCTATTCGCTGGATGTGCAATATCAACCAATGCTTTTGCTCTTTGTTTTAATGATTTCCCATATAAATTGGCTACACCATATTCCGTTACTATATAGTGCACGTGAGCTCTTGTTGTTACTACACCAGCTCCAGGTTTTAAACAAGGGACAATTTTACTAAATCCTTTTTTGGTAATAGAAGGCAAAGCTATGATCGCTTTACCACCATCGCTTAATGAAGCTCCTCTAATAAAATCCATTTGTCCTCCAACACCAGAATACATTCTAGAGCCTATAGAATCTGCACATACCTGACCGGTAAGATCTACTTCTACAGCAGAATTAATAGCTACCATTTTGGAATTTCTTCGAATATTTGAAACATCATTCACATAATCCGCACTTCTCATTTCTATAAAAGGATTATCATCTACATAATCATATAACCTTTTAGTCCCCATCAAAAATGTAGTCAATGCTCTACCTTCATTAATACCTTTGTTATTAGAGTTTATAACATCTTTTAGAATTAAATCGATAACACCATCAGAAAACATTTCGGTATGAATTCCTAAATTTTTATGATTGGTCAATAACCCCAAAACCGCATTTGGTATGGTTCCAATACCCATTTGCAGCGTACTACCATCGTCTATAAGCTCAGCAATAAATCCACCAATCTTGTTTTCAATTTCAGAAGGCTTAGGAATAAATAATTCGGGGATATCTGCTTCTTGTTCTATAAATGCATCAAGCTCTGAAATATGAATAATTCCTTCCCCGTGAGTTCTGGGCATTTTGGGATTTATCTGAGCAATAACATTCTTTGCATTTTCGATCGCAGCCAAAGTTGCTTCTACAGAAACTCCTAAAGAGCAATATCCATGATGATCCGGTGGAGATACTTGTATCAAAGCTACATCTATTGGTAATATATTCCTTTTAAATAGTAAAGGAACCTCACTTAAAAACACTGGAGTATATGAACCATTTCCGGCTGCCAGTGTATGTCTTACGTTTTTACCAAGAAAAAAAGAATTGACATGAAAACTTTCTCTTAAATCAGGATTTGCATATGGAGCTTCTCCTTCGATATGCAAGTGGCAAACCTCTACATTTTTTAGCCCGTCATGTCGATTTGTCATTGCTTTTATAAGTGCCTGAGGTGCAGCAGCGGCAGCATGGATATAAACTCTGTCATTGTCTTTTATCACCTTTACTGCATCTTCTGCAGAAATTGCTGTGTACATAGGTAAGTGTTTAAATTAAAGAGCAAAATTATGGCTTGAAAACAATTTAAAAACTGTCCAAAATCATATTTCGAAACTTTCTACAATAAATCTTATTACCTAAAAATTTAATAGGAAGAAGTCATTAAAAAAAACAACCCTCAGGCTAACTACTTCCTGAGGGTCTGAATTGAAACTAAATTATAATATTTAACACAAACTCAACTTATACATAATTATGATTGTTTCAATTTTGCTGTTTTTTTGGTTAGGTTTTTACGCCGCGAATATAAGAGCTAATCTTTAAATATTTAAACGAATTTCGAGTGGTAATACACATTTAACGATGCCATAATATCTCATTAAAATTCTTGAGATTAACTCACTAAAAATCAAGCTTTACTATATATTAGTGTCTTTTCTCTCTAATTTGTTACTATATCCTTAACGATTTTATCTCTAAAACCCGATAATTCGTTATTTATTTGATAACAATTGATCAAAGTTCGTACCAACTTTAGATTTTATGGTCAAAATTTTGAGCTATATAAAAGAACCCTCAGGATAAGATATCCCAAGGGTTTAATTGAAACAAATCTGTACTAATAATAAAATACACAAACTCAACTTATTATTATACTATGATTTATGGTTGTTTCAATTTTACTGATTACTTCAATTTATTTTTTGCCAATCAGAATACAAGACTCTCGAGGTAACTACTTCTCAAGAGTCTTGTCTTGAAAAAAATGTTTGTTTATATTATAAACAAACCCAACTTATAATTGTTATAATTTATTTCTATTATCCTATTGTATTGTAACATCAAAGGATTGAGTAATATCTGTATCTCCTCCAGCATCCGCTAATGTTCCATCATTTGGTTTTTTAGGTTCATGACGTAGGGTTACTGCTAGACTACCTGTACTAGCATCTGTTGTAACAAGACTAAATGAAATTCCAACCGGATTAGCTCCTGTGTTTGGAGGGTAATCTGCTTCTGTATCAGCATACGTTGTTGTAGCGTTTAAAGTGCCAGCAACTTCAAAAAAGAATTGGTGCTCATCTGCTTCTCTTTCAATTTCTTCATTAACATTTTCAGCTGGCATTTCACTTTCATTAAGTAATTGTACCTCTCCGGTATAAGTCGTATTAGTTGATAATGGTCCAGATATGTCAATCACAGGTGCATTAGGGCCATCAGGGCCATCCAAGTCACGAGATATTAAGGTAACTACATCTGTTCCTGCAGTTAAAGTAACAGTCATAGTTGTTATAAGTTCTTCTTCATTTACTACTGCGGGGTTGTCATCATCGTCAGAACAAGAATACATTAATACACTTGCGATTGCTAACATTGATAAAAATTTACGTGTGTTCATCATTTAAAAAATTTAATAGTTAAAAGTTAATCTCAATAAAAAGTTTCGTCCTACTTCATCTGCAAAATAGCGTTGACGGTTCAGATAGTTTCTATATTTATTATTTGTAATATTATTTATGGTCATCCCAACATTCAATTCATTGTGTTTAAAGAAAGGAACCGTAATATCTGCATTCATATGCAAAAGATGATAATCTCCAGGTGGTGTATTAATATCTAAAAGAACATCTTCTTGTGCTTGAGGGGAAAAAACAATGATATTATCAGGGAATTCATTTTGTCTGAAGGTATAATCACTTTCAAGACTCATCACTAAGCCCATCCAATCATCTTTTCGAAAAACAATACTATTTTTCAAATTAGCTGCAGGAATATTAATAAGAGGTATTTCATTTTCAGTGTCTTTACCTTTCACCAAAGAAAATCGATGATTTGTTTGCCAATTAGGAAGCCATTTCTTAGTCAGTTTAGCATCAATACCTAATAATCTTGCATTAGTTTGCCGATATTCCCAAACTGGGAACGCTCCTCTTATAGAGAGTTCAACACCCGTAGGTTCTAATAGGATATAATCATTAATAAAATTAGCATAAGGAGCAATTTCCCAAGTCCAATTCTCATCATTTTTCTGAAAAGAAAATGAGATTTTATGAGATGTTTCTTGATCAATTCTTAGATCTCCAAGTTCGATTCGAGATGCTGAATGGTGCAAACCATCACTAAATAATTCTGAAGGGTTTGGCGCTCTTTGAGCTAGTGCATAATTACCTCTTAGCTCATAACTATCTCCAAAAACATAATTAAAACCTGTTGTTGCAGAAATACTATGATAATCAAACTTTGGGTTTGTAAGCCATTGCGTACCTTCGTCTGCAATAATAAGATCATTAAATTCTTGATCGTACCCTCGCTCTTCCCATCTGGTTTTTATATAAAATTTCTTAGCATCGATTTGGTTATAATCATACCGCACACCTGCATCGATAGTTACATTATCATTGATATCGTACTTACCAGATATAAATAATCCTGCATCATATTTATCATAATCCGGAATTAACCTTCTGGCTCTTGTACTGGGGTCGGCAAAATTATCTTGGTAACGCATTACTATCCCAAAATCCAGGTTATAATCAAATTTAGAGTCTAGAACAAAATCAGAAGTAAGTGTATGCGTTGTGAGTTCCAAATCTAAACTTGGAATTTTTCTTAACTCCTCAGTTTGTCTAATATCAAATTCGAAGCGTTGGTTATGTTGAAAATCGTATTGGGTAGTCCATTTACCTAATTTTTCAAATCTCTTAAAGTAACGTAATCTAGCTAGATGATGTGTAACATCTTGTTTTGGATTATCTATTGTATAAGTGAAGTTTTCTATAACCGATGGTTGACCACTATTAATGGATTCAATGAGATCATCTGCATTTCCAATATGGGATGCAGCGAGAACTCCTATTTCGTTTTGGTAATATGAATAATAAACATCCCAACCTTGAGTAAATTTATTATTTCCAAAGGATAAAGATCCTCCTCTTTCAAAAATACCGGTGTTAGATAAAACATAATCCGGTGATTCTACATCTCCAAATCTTTTTAAGGTTCCTTGCGCTTTCAAAAACCACCCAGATTTATATCCTTTAATTATCTCAGAAGAGATGGTTCCGCCTCTACCGTTAGAAGCACCAGTAACAACAGTTTTTCCAAATAATGTATCTTTTGCAGGAACTTTGTTGGGTTCCATAACAATAACCCCACCAATAGCATCTCCTCCATAACGCAGTGCAGCTGCTCCTTTAACAACAGTTACATTACCCGCAGTATTGATATCTACATTAGGCGCGTGTTCGTCTCCCCATTCCATATCTTGCATCCGTACACCATTATTCATAATTAATACTCTACTCCCGCTTAAACCTTGAATAATTGGTTTCACAATTGTAGAACCTGTATTGAGAGAGGAAACACCAGTAATCTCTCTAAGTGCATCTCCTAAGGCTGCACTACTATATCTTTCGATAACATCTTTGCTAATAGTTTCTTCTTGAGAAGAGGATGTTTTAGTCTTATTATTACCAGAAACTTTTACCTCTAATAATTCGTTCAAATGATGTTCCAAATAAAAGTCTTTATTGGAAATCTCATTGATATCAATAGTAACCACCTGAGAATTACAATCCTCATGCGATATCGTAAATGCGTAAGATGTGGCACAAAGTCCTGAGATTTTATACATCCCGTTACTATCAGTTTTAATTGTTGTACTATTAAAAGTAATCGTTGCTCCTTCTAGGGAAACTCCATCGTGAAAATCAATTACACGACCAGAGAGTGTTTTATTACAATCTTGAGCGAATAAATGATTAACTGCTAGAAGAAACACAATACATAATGTGTTTCGTTTCATTCTAAAAATAAAAAAGGGTCTCTATTGCTGACAAGCAATAGTAAAATCGGTATAAAACCTGATTGATTGATTAAGCTACAGGAGGTGCTTTATTGAGAAAAGAATAGTGTGCTTCTCTATTAAAATAGGTGTCTGAATTATTGATCTTAATACGATCTTCTGGAATAATAATCTCCTTTGGTATTTCTGTAGCGTCCACAGAAACAAAATCATCGTCCAGATTTTCTGAAGCCAGTTGACATATTTTACAATCTAAGTCATTAGCATCATGACTTAAGGCATGCAAATCCAATACCTGTATAAGACTGAAAAGGATCAGAAATACAGAAGCTATAATATGTCTTTTATTGGTCTTCACAATCGCAAATAAACAAAAAAAAATCAAAACCTATCTAAATTCAATAACTAAAGTGTGTTAAAGTATTGCAAATGTTATGGATTTTTCAGTAATTATTGTTAAATCCACCGGCAGCGTTTCCTTATTCCACGGATGTTTAGCACCAAAAACATGATCTGCTTTCTCTACTAAAAACAACTCGCTTTTGGGATTCCAACTATGTAAATTTTCAGCTTCTTTTAAACTAACTGTAGGATCATCTGTACCATGAATGATTAAATGTGGGACCTTTATTTTCTTTGTTGCTTTAGAAATGGTCAGTCTTTCTTTGTTTTCAATGAATGAAGTGTAAAATTGAAAATAGTGTGGCATCTGTTGTTTGGTTCTACCATTCTCTATATAATATATTCCATCATTTTTCCAGGTTTGGAACGCTGTTCCTTTCGGAAATCTTTGTTCATAATCTGAAACACCAGCCCAAGTAATTAATTTGGTAATTCTAGTATCTTCTGAGGTTTTGATAGTTGTAATTCCGCCTGCTCGAGAATGCCCTATGAGCGTTAGACTATCTTGATTTACAAATTGTTTGTATTCGAAATTAGGAGCCGTAATCTGGTCCAAAACAGATGCTAGATCATCTAGTTCTATTATGTAGTTATTATTACCAAAAGCTTCTAAGTCAGGGAAATCTATTGGTTGCTGTGTGGTTCCTCCATTATGCGAAAAGTTAAACTTTACGAAGAAAAATCCCTCCTCTACAAAGGTATTCGCCACCAGATCCCAAGCTCCCCAATCTTTAAACCCCTTATACCCATGACAAAAGATAATTACAGGCTGTTTCTTTTTCCGATCATCATAAAAAACATCCATAAGAATTGGTCTTTGATGTTTTCCATCTACAATTATATCCTTTTTCTCTATAATCATAATTATACTTCTTTTTCTGCAAAAGGAATTTCTAAGGTAGAAATTTCTGTTATTAATTTTTTTAGTTGTAACAAATATTCATCAAATACTTCAGCAGTTATTTCATAATCAACTTTTCCTCTTACAGATGTTTTAGTTCCAAATTTTAGAAACCCTTCTTTAAGGTTTTTGAAAGAAATGATTCCTGCCTGAAAAGGTTCTGATAGAGATTGTTGGTTATATTGCATATACGCATATGCTAATACTTGTATGGCTTTACTGTACTTGTAATCCTCTGTAATCACATTCCAATCCATCAAAACCACGTCACTTTTAGCCACTTTACCAGTTTTATAATCAATGATTCGTAATTGTCCGTCTAATTCATCAATGCGATCTACTTTTCCTTTAATAAAAACAGGAAAATCAAGTTCAGGAATTCTTAATTCTGTTTTTAAATTGCTTTCTATAGCGATAATTTTCAATTGCGATCCGGATTTCAGCATCTTTTCTTCAGCTTTTAGAAAATTATAAATATACCTTTTAGCTACCTCGAAAATAAGTAGGTTTTTACCTTGTGTAATATCCAATTTAGAATACTCTTTCCGGAAATGGTATTTGATTTCGGTATTAATTTGGACAATCATCTTTGCAATGTCATCTATAGATACAAATTTGTCTTCTAATGGTTTATATAAATTTTCCAGCGTATTATGGATCACCGTTCCTAATGTGTTTGCGGCAATAGTTTCCTCTACCTGATCACTTTCTGTAATTCCTAATACATATTTATAGTAAAAATCAATAGGGTTTCTAATATAAGATGTTAATGCAGAAGGTGATAATCCATTTAACGCTAACTCTTTTATTTTTTCAATTATAACATCATTCTTTTCAACAACTAAGGGGTCGTTTTTTAGCTTAGGCACTTCAGAAGATGCTATATATTTAGATAATTGATGTGCTGGTATTTTATCTATTTCTAACTGATGTAAAAATCTACTTTTCTCTCCACCTCCGACTCCTTCATCTTCTGTGTTGTATATTAGATATACATTTTTTGCTCTCTGAATCAAACGATAAAAGTGATATGTGTATATAGCATCCTTTTCTTTATATGTTGGGAGGTTATAGGCTCTCTTAAGATCATATGGTATAAAAGAATTCATGCTCTTCCCTGCCGGCAGCACACCTTCATTAACAGAAGTAATTATTACCGTTTCAAAATCTAAACAACGAGACTCTAACATTCCCATTAATTGCAATCCACTAAAAGGTTCTCCTCTAAAATCTAATGTCTCTGAGTTAATGATATCTTTATATAAATGATATAAAGAAGATACTGTTGTGATATATTGATAATTTCTGCTAAGGTTCAACAGTTTATTAAAAACAAGATGAAAATGATACACATATTCAAGTTCTAAAGAATCTTTCTCCTTATCTAAACTTTCTTTTAACAACTGAACTATTTTCCTGCATTGTTCTATAGCTTTTGACGCTTTATCCCAAGGCGAGAATATTATTTCCAAAACTTCGCTTTTTATATCGCTAGCTTCATTTTGTAATTTTTCCAAAGAAATGAAAATAAGGTTTTCTCTTGAGATCTTTGTAATCAATTGATTTGTCAAAGAACCTAATAACCAATAACTAGGTTGACTATTTAGAATCTCCAAAACAGACTTATGGTATAGTCCTTTAGGGTGTCTGGCCTTATGGAGTTTAAATAACAGTTCAAAAAACGAAGCTACCGGGACATCTTTCAGAGGTAAGCCCATCGTAATATTGAGTGAAGTAATCGATTCGGGTAATGAGTTTAGAACTGGTAATAGCAACGATTCATCAGCCAATACCAATGCGGTTTTTTCAATACTGGCAGATGGAATAGATCTAAGTATTTGACCTGCCAACTTAGCCTGACCAACATTTTTAGGAACTCCAATTAGTTTAATATCTTTCGAAGATGAAAAATTATCCCTAATCCATTTAAATGGCTGTTCTTTATAGTAATTCCATTGATTTTTATAATCTCTTAGAAATAAAGAAGCTTCGTGATACTTGTTTTCTAAAAAGAATGTATCAACATCCCAATACACCTCAGCGACATTAGCTTCTAACAATGACTGAAAAATAACTTGTTCTGCATTATTAAGCGCATTAAAACCTACCAAAATATGTTTTTGGTTATTATTCTTAATATAATTGTCTATATTCTCTGAAGCTTTTCTGTACAATAACCCTTGATAACCAATCTTCTTTTCTAGAAGTTTAGTTTTAAAATTGGTATAATAATCCGAAAGATTATTCCAAAAACTAATGTACTTCTGTATGAGTTCAGTTTTTTCCTTTTGAAGATACCAATGATTTAGGTCTTGTATCCCTGAGAGGTATGAAAAAAAGCTCTCATTATCGATGCAGTATCGATCGATTTCATTAAAATCATACACCAGTGTCTGCGCCCAGCTACTGAATGTCTCTAGGTTTTCTTTTTCTAAATGAGTATGTGTTGTAAGATAGGTTTCATAAAACTCGAACAAGGTTTGGGTCGAATCAATCTGACGTAATCCAGACAATTGTGTGATAAATTCCTCTATACTAAGAATGATAGGTGCAAAAAAAGTTTGATCAGCATACTTTTCTAGCAATTCTTTTTTAAGAAAAAGCCCTGCTCTTTTACTAGGTAGTATAAAAATAAGCTCACCTATATTGTGATCTTCTTTTTGTACTTCTGATATAACTTCTTTTAAAAAACTATCCACCCATTAAAAATAAAAAACGTCCCGAATAATCGGGACGTTTTGTCTATGTATTTATTATTTAGTGAAAAATAATTACTTCACTAAGTTGATCTCTACACGTCTGTTTTGTGCTCTACCAGCTCTTGTCTTGTTAGAAGCGATTGGTCTGTCTTCTCCATATCCAACAGCAGATAATCTGAATTGATCGATTCCGTTCTCAGTTAAGAAATTCTTAACAGCATTTGCTCTCGAGTCAGATAATCTCTGATTAGATTTAGCAGCACCTTGACTATCAGTATGTCCTTCTACAGTAAATTTAGCAGTAGGGTATTCCTTAAGAATCTTGATAATATCATTTAATACTTTAGTAGACTGCTCTTTGATAGTTGACTTACCTGAGTCAAATAATACCTGAGCTGCATACTCATTTAAAGTTTTCTGAATTTCTTCAGTTACTTCAGGACATCCATTGTTCGCAACAGTACCAGCAACATCAGGACAGTTATCGTCTTTGTCTAATACTCCGTCACCATCTTTATCTTGGTAAGGACATCCGTTGTTAGCAGCAGGACCAGCTTCGTTAGGACAACCATCTTTAGCGTCAGTGATTCCATCACCGTCAGCATCAGGACATCCATTTAAGTTAGCTAAACCAGCAACTGTAGGGCAATCATCTTTAGGATCAGCGATTCCATCACCGTCAGTATCAGGACATCCATTAAATTCTGCAGTACCTGCAGTATCAGGACAGTCATCTTTAGCATCAGTAATTCCATCACCATCAGTATCAGGACATCCATTAAATTCTGCTAAACCAGGAACGTCAATACACTCATCATCTTTATCGAATACACCGTCACCGTCAGTATCTTTACCTCCGAAAGCGAAAGTAATTCCAGCAGAGTGTTGGAAGTGAGTTGGAGGATAGTTGCTAACCTCGTAATCTTCGAATACGTGCTTATAAGTAGTTTGTAAATTGAAAGCTAAATTTTCAGTTAACCATAAGTTAAGTCCAAAAGAACCATTAACAGTTCCAGCACCAATTTCATCAACCCAAGTGTATCCACCACCTACTCCTAAGTAAGGGTCGAACCATTTAGACTTTAAAATGTTTTTAAAGCTATAGCTAATTGTTCCATCTGCTGCATAGTAAGATAAGTCATCAGCAGTAACTTGAGTTCCATCAGGAGTTTCTCCTAATTTATCAATTTTGTTAACTGTACCAGCAACGGTAAAAGTAAAACCATCTCCTATATATCTACCAACTGATAGTTTAGAAACGGATGGAAGAATGTTCCAGTGGTCAGTAGCGTTAAAAAACTCGTCAAAGATTTCTCCTTGTATAGGTAAATCTCCTCCGGTAGGAAAGATATCAACAGCATTAACGCCAATCGATACTGCCCAAGGGTTGTTTTCATCCTGTGCATTCGCAGTACTAAACCCAAGTACTAATAACGAAGCCACTAAAAATCTGCTAAGATATTTCATATTCAATAATTTAATTTTTAAGTGTTAATTAGAGCAAATGTAATATGTTAAAAATTACCGTCAAAGACAAAACTAATAAATTTTTCTTAATAGGCCAGTGTATATCGACCTTTGCGAAGTTTTTAAAGTTCTATTTTAAATCTTTAAGCCCCCCTCAAATGTGAAAAAATTGCCGTATTAAGCTGAAACCTATTGTTATAATTTCCTTAATTACGGTACAATTATAAGATAAAAATATTTTTTATCAATAATTTTCTACTAGTAATTACTAAAATAATTTTTATTTATAAGTATTTTAAAGTAATACCTTCATTAAAATACACCAATATCCTATTATTTAATTTGTATCCTATCTTCTGAAGAAGCAAGCCATATTCTTCTAGTTGATTTCCGTGCAAAGCACTGTGTTCTCCTGTTTTATAATCAATTATTGTAGCCTCTCCCTGAGCATCAATTACAACTCTATCTGGTCTATAAATGCGTCCGCTTGAGATGATTTCTCTTTCGTTTAACACGTGTTTATCCTCTGAAAAATATTTAGAGAGTTCTGGATGGTCTAAAACCATTTTTAACTCATTATAAAGTGTTTCTCTATCTAAAAAACTAATCATACCAGTTTCAAAAGCATTCTCTACTACTTTATCTAGGTCTTTATGAGAATATATCGACGACATTAGTTCGTGAATAAGATTACCCTTTTCTATTGCAGCTGCCTGTGATGTATCCCAAAGTTTTCCTGAATTGGTAACAATATGCACTTTACGTTTTTTCCTTGAGTTCTCAAATTTAGTAAGTGTTATATTCTTTGTTTTTGAATTTACAGGTACGGTTTCTCTAAAAGGTTTTTCTGGATTACCAAAATCATATGATAATTGCTCATTATCCCACGTGCCTATATGCTTTAGATAATTAATAAGTTTTCCTGAAAATTTATTTGGATTACCTTCTCCTTTACTATTTATTTCTGCTTTAGAAATAATGTATAATTGTTCTTCTGCTCTGGTTAAAGCAACATATAATAGGTTAAAAGCATCCAACTCTAATTGAGATTGTCGTTCTTGTACAATTTTTTCTGCTTGCATCCCATAACCCGAAAGCTCCTTATTATAGTTAACAAATACCTCGCGGAAACCACTAAAATCTTTTTTTGTAACCGGCAACCAAGTTTTAGGCTCTATTTCTCTATAAATATCAATATTTGCGTACGGATAGATCACACAAGGAAACTCTAAGCCTTTAGCTTTATGTATCGTCATTATCTGAATTGCCTCTTCTCCTTCTGGAGCAATTATGCTTAGTTTATCTTTTTTATGATCCCAATAAGACAAAAAACCAATAATACCCTCAGCGTGTTTTTGGGTATACCCAAATATTACATCTAAAAGAAATTGGACATATGCCGGTGATACTGATGTAAGATTAAAACTATTTATAATATACTCTACTCCTTCATAAAGAGGTTTTACATCCAATTGAGCAAAACTAAACTCAATTCCTAATGATTTGACCTCATCACAGAATGCTTTTTTATCAGCAAATACAAGTTTTTTTAAAAAGGTGTGTTTCTCTAAAATTGAAAATTCTTCCGTTATAAAATGTAAAACATTGGTTTTGGATAACAATTCATCTGGGTATACAAACCAAGTAAGCATATCAATAATAAAACGTACTCTTGGATCATTTTTAAGCAATAATGTCTCTGAAGAGATAATAGACATTCCTTTTTCAGTAAGAAAATCTGCAATTACAGCTCCTTCCTTTTGCTTTCTCGTAAGAATACAAATTTCATTTAGCAGATATCCTTTTCCCTTAAGCTCTAATACGGAATCATATACTCTTTCAGGATATATTTCATTTTCTTCTGCGACATTTTTAGCTTCTACAAAAGAAAGCTGTACATAACCGTCTTTTTTATCATTATACTCCTGGTTATTACCTAATAAATATAACTTCTTATGCAAATCGTCACTAAAGTCGTTTGACAAAAAAGTAAACAAATCATTATTAAACTTAATAACCTCTTTATGACTTCGATAATTTCTAGGCAAATTAAGTACCTGTTTTTCTTCAACTGAAAATGGATTTTGATCTAAAGAAAGATTAATAAATTGCTCTGCTTTTCCTCCTCGCCATCTATAAATGGCTTGTTTAGCATCTCCAACTATAGTTAATTGTCCTCTTTTACCGCTTAAAGTTTCTGAAGAAATGGCATTATCTATGAGAGGAATTATATTATTCCATTGTAGTTCTGATGTGTCCTGAAACTCATCTATAAAATAGTCTCTGTATCGTTCCCCTAATCGTTCATATATAAAGGGAGCAGGTTGATCCTGAATAGCTTCGCTGATAATCTTATTAAATTCTGATATTAATAAGATACTCCTTTCTTTTTTGATCTTTTGAAGCTCCTTGTTAATAACATTCAGTACAGAAAGAGGCGTAAGATTCTTAATTATATTTTCATACAAATTGAGTTTTGATAATTTCTGTTTTGTAGACAGAAATGCTTCTTCAATCAAAGGACGTATACTATTTATGATATCTTTCTTACCCTGTTGCAACGTATTATTATAAAAGTCGGTTCCCTCGATATCCTGCATCCATTTCGTTTTTTTGAAATCAATCTTTAATTCACCTGATTGGAGTTTTAGAAAGTATTTGGGAATATAACTTCCTTTAAATTCATTACTTGCAATTCCATTACCTTTCATTAATTCAAAAAAGTTATTGGCAATATTCTTAACCTCATCTTTATTATTCTTGATTTTAGATTGCAGGTGTTTTTTCAAAGTTTTGAAGTCCTCCGCCGTTTTATCAGAAAGATTATTTAAGTGTGCTCGATCATTTTCACTAAACAGAAGCCTAGCTACTTTGTTTAACTCTATTGTAATATCCCAACTTTTATCATCTTCTAATTTACTTAAGGCAAAATCAATAATTGTTTCTGTCAAGACAGTATCTTCTCCTACTTTAGCTATAACCGCATCCACAGATTCTTCAATTAATGATTCCGTATCCATTTCAATTTCAAAATTCATCGGAATCCCTAAATCCTTTGCAAATGTTCGGATCACTCTATGTGTAAAGGTATCTATCGTAACTATATCAAAAGCTGCATAATTGTGTAGAATACTTTTAAGAATTCTATCTGCCTTTTGTTTTACTATCTGCTTCTCTAATCCCGTTTCTTGGACAATATCGTATAATAACAATTCATATTTGGATGAAGTTTCAGCACTGCGAATACCTACCAGGTTCTCAATAACTCTGGTTTTCATTTCAGCGACTGCTTTATTAGTAAAAGTAATTGCCAAAATATTTTTGTAAGCATCCTTATACTCTCCTGTCAAAAGAGCGATTAAATACGCCTTAACCAAGGTATACGTCTTTCCTGCTCCCGCAGCTGCATTATAAATAGTAAAAGGATATTGAGAATTCAAGTCTGTTTTTTTACTAAAGTATCAAAAAAGAGTAGTTTTTGTGTATTAATAACTACTAAAAATAAATTGAACTCAAGTTCAGCATAGAAAGGGATTCGGAAAAGTTTGAATTTAATTAATTTATAACAAATATTAATTTTTATTCATCACTCTTATTCCTAAATTTGGTTTCATTTTTTTCTTATTAACTAAAAAAATAGATTATGTCATTTGAATTACCGAAATTAAAATATGCCTTTGACGCATTAGAACCTAATATAGATGCTCGTACGATGGAAATTCATCATGATAAACATCATGCTGGATATACTAACAAATTGAATGCAGCCATTTCTGGAACTGATCTCGAAGGTAAAACTATAGAAAACATTCTTATCAATCTAGACAAATCTAATGGTGCTGTCAGAAATAATGGTGGCGGTTACTATAACCATAGTTTGTTCTGGGAAATTATGTCTCCTAATGGCGGTGGTACTCCTTCTGGTGAGCTTGGAGATGCTATCAATACTGATTTTGGTTCTTTTGATGCATTCAAAGAGGCTTTTTCTAATGCAGCGGCAACACAATTTGGTTCTGGATGGGCTTGGCTATGTGTTCAGGAAGGTGGTAAGGTAGAAGTTTGTGCTACTCCAAACCAGGATAATCCATTAATGCCAGGAACTGGTTGTGGTGGAACTCCTATTTTAGGTCTTGATGTATGGGAACATGCTTATTACTTAAATTACCAAAACCGTCGTCCTGATTATATCTCTGCATTTTTTAATGTTATTAACTGGGATGAAGTTTCTAAAAGATATGCACAAGGAAAATAGATTATACTATATTCAACATTTCTTATAATAAACAAAAAGAGTCGTAAAATTTACGACTCTTTTATATATATATCTCTGTTTTACAAACTATCCTAAAATAAAAAAAGGTGGAAAGTCCACCTTTTTTTGCCCCAAATCTACCATGAACTTAACCTACTTATGCTATGGCTCTGCTAATATAAAGCGTTATTTCATTGTGTAAAAATGTTTTAGACGAAAAGCTAAAATACTTGTTGAAATACACAAATTAACTGATTTTAACAACGTGGTTTTTCGTTTTTTTAGTATGCACGTTCATCTTTCCCTTCGAAAAAATTTATAAACGCCTTATTTACGACTCTATTCCCACCTACGGTTGGATAATCACCTGTAAAATACCAATCTCCTAAATTCTTAGGACAAGCAATATGAAGATTATCTACAGTTTGATAAATAATCTTTATATCTGCATTCACTGTATCATCTATTAGTAACTCTGCTATTTTATCACTTATTTCCTGATCAGAGAAACCTTCATATATCTCTTTTACAAAATTCTGAACTTCTTCATCCGCTAGGTGCTCTTGCGCTTTACATTTTTCATATACTTGCTCTACTAGATCATAATTGCCATTTTCTTTTAATAATTCTAATGAAGCTTTGAAAGCAATAAGCCCTTCCAGTCGTGCCATATCGATTCCGTAACAATCAGGATAACGAATCTGAGGAGCAGAAGAAACAACTATAATTTTTTTAGGTTTTAACCTGTCGAGCATCTTGATAATACTTTTCTTTAATGTTGTCCCTCTTACTATACTATCATCTATTATTACCAGATTGTCTTGGTGTTTTACCACTCCATAGGTAACATCATATACGTGAGCTACTAAATCATCTCTACTACTATCTTCTGTAATAAATGTACGCAGTTTAGCGTCTTTAATCGCTAACTTTTCTGTTCTCAATCGAGAAGAAAGTATTTCTGTCAATCGTTCATCAGTCAACGAATCTTTCTCAGAAAGTATGGTTTCATTTTTTTGTTTGTTCAGTTCATCTTGTGCTGCTTCTACCATCCCGTAGAAAGATGTTTCAGCAGTGTTTGGTATAAAAGAAAAAACAGTATTGACAGTATCATGGTCGATTTCCTTTAATACTTGCGGCATGATTAGCTTACCAAGATTCTTTCTCTCTTCATAAATTTCTGCATCACTTCCTCTTGAAAAATAAATACGTTCAAAAGAACAGGCTTTTCTTTCTAACGGCTCTATAATTTTACTTATAGATGTTTTCCCATCTTTTTTAACAATAATAGCTTTTCCTGGATCTAATTCTATGACCTTATCAAATGGAACATTAAATACTGTTTGAATTACAGGTCTTTCAGAAGCCACAACGACTACCTCATCATCTTGATAATAATAAGCTGGTCTTATTCCTGCAGGGTCTCTAAGAACAAAAGCATCCCCATGGCCTAGCATTCCAGCCATAGCATAACCTCCATCCCAATCTCTAGATGATTTCTTAAGGATTTTGACAACATTTAATCTTTCTACAATTTCAGGAGAAGCATCTACTTTACTATACCCTTCCTTTTTAAGTTTCTTATACAGTTTGGCAACTTCGGAATCCAAAAAATGGCCGATTTTTTCCATTACGGTCACTGTATCCACATGATCCTTAGGGTGCTGACCTAATCGTACTAAATTATCAAATAGTACATTATTATTAGTCATATTAAAATTACCCGCCACTATCAGGTTACGATGCATCCAGTTGTTTTGTCTTAAAAACGGATGTACGCTTTCTACACTGTTTTTACCAAATGTACCATAACGAACATGACCTAATAATACCTCTCCTATATAAGGGATGTTTTTTTTCTGTAGATCAACATCATCAGCATACTCAGGATGTTCTACCAATTCCTTATTAATTCTATCATTAATTTGCGAAAAAATATCTTGAATTGGCTGTGATTCACTCGAACGAACTCTGCTTATATATCGTTCTCCAGGAGGTGTGTCTAATTTAATACTAGCAAACCCAGCTCCATCCTGTCCGCGATTATGTTGCTTTTCCATCATAAGATACATTTTATTTACTCCATAAAATGCACTTCCGTATTTTTCCTTATAATACTCTAATGGTTTTAATAATCTAATAAATGCTATTCCGCATTCATGTTTTAAGGCATCACTCATTGTATTCCAAAAATTCTATTGTTGTGTTATAGTAGGTCTAATATTTAATAGCCAATTAAAAAAGCCCTTACACGAAATGAGCAGGGCTTAATAATTTATTATTTAAGACAATTCTATTTCGAATTGTGTTAATTCCCTAAATTCCAGAAGTCGTTTCTGAACTTCTTCTCGTTTTAAGTCTTCCATTCTTTCTGTACCAAATTTCTCTACACAAAAAGAAGCCAGATTAGAAGCATGAATGATTGCTTTTTTCATATTCTCAAAAGAGAGGTCTCCTGTTTTTGTTAAATATCCAGCAAAACCTCCAGCAAATGTATCTCCAGCTCCAGTAGGGTCGAATACTTCTTCTAATGGTAATGCTGGTGCAAAGAAAATTTGATCATTGTGAAACAATAATGCTCCGTGTTCTCCCTTTTTAATGACTACATACTTCGGTCCCATTTTCTCAATTGCTCTAGCAGCTTTTACCAATGAATACTCTCCACTTAGCTGCCTTGCTTCTTCGTCATTAATAGTAATTACATCTACTTCTGCAATAACCTTCATCAAATCCTCCAAGGCATTGTCCATCCAAAAATTCATAGTGTCCAAAACGGCTAACTTAGGCTTAGATGACATTTGTTCTAAAACGCTAAGCTGAACTAAAGGGTGTAAATTTCCTAACATTACAATTTCTGAATCTTTATAATTCTCAGGAACCACCGGATTAAAATCTGCTAATACATTAAGCTGGGTGTCTAATGTATCTCTAGAGTTCAGATCATTATGATATCTTCCGCTCCAGAAGAAAGTTTTACCTCCTTTTACAACCTCTACAGCAGAAGTGTCAATATTTTTCTTTTGAAGCATAGTTAGATATTCCTCTGGAAAATCATCTCCCACAACAGAAACTATTGCCGAAGGTATATTAAAATTAGCTGCAGAAAGACCTATATATGTTGCGGCTCCGCCTAAGATCTTGTCCGTTTTACCAAATGGTGTCTCAATAGCATCAAAGGCTACGGTGCCTACAATAAGTAATTTACTCATAAAAATAGCGTAATATTTTTTTGCAAATATACGTTTTAGTTTTGAGTAGTAGGCAGATTAATTTAAAGCTTAATTTTCTGCCAAAAATCGAACATACCCTCTAGTAAACCTTATACTTTAAACACAGAATCATTTTTAAAAATATCGGATTATTTTAACTTTTATTTTAAACAATCCTTAAAACAATAATGCAAAAGAAAAAGGTGTTTTTTAGCCCTATTTATGATGATTAAAGAACTTATTTTCAGGTTTTTATTGTTATGGTTTTAGCACATATAAAAGATGTTTTTTCTGTATTTTCTTTCAAATAAATTTGTATTCCTACTAAATTTTTGTTAATTTTATGAAATATTTAACAAACTCAACATTACTATGAAAAAAAATAAACTGGCTAGACTTGCCCTAGCTACACTAGTTTCATTTTCTCTATTCAATTGTGAAAAAGATACTGAAGAAGTATTTCAAGAAAGTCAGATCGACAATGCAAAAATAGCTCACGTGTGTATCGCAAAATGGGATGCTCCAGACGGTGCAAAAGCAACCAGCGTTAAAGATAAACAATGGGAAACAGGTCAAACTATACGTGTAAAATTCTTAAACGGAAATAGTTTTGTTCAATCCAAGGTTAGACAATATGCTGTAGAATGGGAGAACTATGCAAACCTAAAATTCGAATGGGTTTCTTCTAATAGCAGCGCGAACATTAAAATTGCCTTTAGAGAAGGTCAATATGCAAATGAAGCAGGTTCTTGGTCTTATTTAGGAACCGATTCTAATAGCTATGCACATAGTATGCATTTTGGGTGGTTTAATGATAACACTACTGATTCAGAATTTAGAAGAACAACTATTCACGAATTTGGACATGCACTTGGGTTGATCCATGAACACCAAAATCCTGTAGCTGGTATTAACTGGGATAAAGAAACTGTATATGCCTATTATGCAGGACCACCAAATAACTGGTCTAGAGCGCAGGTTGATAACAATCTATTTAGACGCTATGAGGCTAGTATAACTAACTATAGCACGTATGACCCTCTATCTATTATGCATTACCCAATTCCTGCAGAACATACTCTTGATGGAGTTGGAGTAGGTTCTAATAATCGATTATCAGACACTGATAAACAATTTATTGGTACAATATATCCATTTCCTGATACAAGCGGAGATATCTGCGCTGGGGTAGCTCCATATAATGGTAACAATTCGTATTCTGTTGGAGATCAAGTTACCTATAACGGAGATTTATACCAAAGAACAGCAAGTGGATGGAGTAATCTTGGAGCTTGTGGTCCTGTTAGTACTGATCCATGTGATGGTGTAGCGCCATATAATGGTAACACTTCTTATTCTACTGGAGACCAAGTTACCTATAACGGAGATTTATATCAAAGAACAGCAAGTGGATGGAGTAATCTTGGAGCTTGTGGTAGCTAAAAGGGCTTGTAATCGTATATCGATTCATTCGGTATATTAGATGTAAGAATCTTATTATTTAAAAAAATGCTCCAGAAAAAAACTGGAGCATTTTATTTGTGTTAGAATTATTTAAATAAGATTCTTCAAATTACTTTCTGCCAAAATCTGCTGGGATTTCACCCCAAGCTTTGGTTTCCCATTTAACTATTGTAGTAGTGTACTTATTTTCTTTAAGCCACATGATTGCCCGATCTACTAGGTCAAACATTTCCTTATTTTTGGCATTGCGCTGTAGTTTTGTTTTACAGGTTTTACGCTGCACCCAACCCATAGCAATTTTAGAATCTGTATATAAAATTCTATCACTACCTTTCTTTTTTAAGTATGCCAATCCGTGAACTAAAGCCAAAAACTCACCTATGTTATTTGTGCCTTGTGGGAAAGGCCCTTGGTGAAAAAGCTGTTTTTCTGTCTGTGTATCTACTCCTCTATACTCCATTTTACCTGGATTACCACTTGAAGCTGCATCTACAGCTATAGAATATAAGTTAGGTTCTCCTATTTTTTCTAGTTGTTCTTTGGTGAGAGAAGATTTTGGTTTACTTTTTCCTTTATAATCTTCATAATCTCCATTATAGGCTTTCTTTGCTACATCAAAAGATTCAAAAGATTTATATTTTGCACTTGCATATCCTTTTACTGCTGCTTTGCAATCATCCCATTTGGTATAGATTCCAGGTCTGTGACCTTCCCAGACAACATAAAATTTTTCTTTCTTGCCCATATTTAGTTGACAGTTACTAATTGATTGTTGTTAGTTGGTTCTACGTTAGGGATAGCAACCCTTCGACCAAGCTCAGGACAAGTTTT
Organism: uncultured Aquimarina sp.; assembly: GCF_947495315.1. GTDB lineage: Bacteria > Bacteroidota > Bacteroidia > Flavobacteriales > Flavobacteriaceae > Aquimarina. Next base: position 86,817 of record NZ_CANLYD010000002.1, read on the forward strand.
ATCCTTTTTACTTAGTGCCCTTCGAAAGCCTCAGGGTACTAAATAAAAACACACAATGTATAGCTTGCCCAAATGCTATTATTCACTCTCACCAACTCACCTCTCAAAAACTCACATACTTTCTCAAACCTCATCTCTCAATCCCAACACTTTTTCAATAACGACAGGAAAGTATTTATATTCTAATGTATGGATTGCCTTAGCTACATCTTCAGCTGAGTAATCTTTCTCTACAGGAGTTTTTGCCTGAAAAACAATCGCTCCTTCGTCATAGTGTTCATTTACATAATGAATCGTAATACCGCTTTCTTTTTCCTTATTCTTTATTACTGCCTCATGAACATGGCTTCCATACATGCCTTTTCCTCCATATTTAGGAAGTAAAGCGGGATGAATGTTAATTACCTTTTCAGGAAAGGCATTAATGATCTTTTTTGGAAAAATCCATAAGAATCCAGCTAATACAATAATATCAGGTTGAGCATCTTTAATGATGTTTAGCACCTCATTAGTTGTATAAAATGACTCTTTGTCAAAATGTAAAGCCTTTACTCTCAGGGCATGAGCTCGTTTTAAGACTTTGGCACGCAGGTTGTTAGAGAACACATGTGTTACCTTAGCAGTTTTCCGCTCTTGAAAGTATTTAATTATATTTTCGGCATTGGTACCGGAACCGGAAGCAAAAATTATGATACGCTTCATATATAGAGTTGTTAAATTAGAGAGCACAAAAAAAATAATTATTATCCATTTTTAGGTAGCAAAAAGCCAATACTTCCATATATTTGATAAAATACAAATACATTTTTAGAGGATTGTGGGGTTTTAAAATAAAGTTTTTTATTTTTGCCACCTAATTAAAAAATTAAAATTAAACATTATGTCAGACATTGCATCAAGAGTAAAAGCGATAATCGTTGACAAATTAGGAGTAGACGAAAATGAGGTTGTAACTGAAGCTAGCTTCACAAATGACCTAGGCGCTGATTCGTTAGACACTGTAGAATTGATTATGGAATTCGAAAAAGAATTCGATATTCAGATTCCAGATGATCAAGCTGAAAACATTGCAACAGTTGGTCAAGCAATATCTTATATTGAAGACGCAAAGTAATAACTTCACAAAACAATATGAATCTTAAGCGAGTTGTAGTCACAGGACTAGGGGCATTAACGCCCATCGGTAACAATATTGAAGAATATTGGGATGGATTGGTAAATGGTAAGAGCGGTTGCGCACCCATTACTTATTTCGATACCGAACATTTCAAGACTAAATTTGCTTGCGAAGTCAAAAATTACAATCCCACAGATTATTTCGAAAGAAAAGAAGCACGTAAGCTTGATAAATTTGCGCAGTACGCTATTGTTTCTTCAGAAGAAGCAATAAAAGATGCTGCTATTGACCTTGAGAAGGTTGATAAATTTAGAGTTGGTGTTATCTGGGGTGCTGGTATTGGTGGATTAGAAACTTTTCAGGAAGAAGTAATTGGTTATGCCAATGGGAATGGAACACCTCGTTTCAATCCTTTCTTCATCCCAAAAATGATCGCTGATATCGCTCCAGGACATATTTCTATTAGAAATGGTTTTATGGGACCTAACTATACTACGGTTTCGGCTTGTGCCTCTTCTGCCAATTCAATGATTGATGCTTTAAACTATATTCGTTTAGGACATTGTGATATCATTGTTACTGGAGGAAGTGAAGCAGCAGTTACTATTGCCGGTATGGGAGGATTTAATGCTATGCATGCTTTATCAACAAGAAATGAGAGTCCAGAAACTGCCTCTAGACCTTTTGATGCTACCAGAGATGGTTTTGTATTAGGAGAAGGTGGTGGAGCTCTTATTCTTGAAGAGTATGAACACGCTAAAGCACGTGGTGCAAAGATCTATGCAGAGGTTGTTGGTGGTGGAATGTCTAGTGATGCTTATCACATGACCGCCCCTCATCCAGATGGGATTGGAGTAGAACGTGTAATGCTTAACTGTTTAAGAGATGCCGGTGTACAACCAGAACAAGTAGACGCTATAAACACTCACGGAACATCCACTCCTTTAGGAGATGTTGCAGAACTGAAAGCAATTACTAAAGTTTTTGGTGATCATGCACCTACCATGAATATAAATTCAACAAAATCTATGACTGGACACTTACTTGGTGCGGCTGGAGCTATAGAATCAATTGCTTCTATACTTGCTATGCAACACGGTATAGTTCCTCCAACAATCAATCACACTACAGTGGATGAAAACATAGATAGTAGGTTAAATTTAACTTTAAACAAAGCACAAAAACGTGATATTACGTATGCAATGAGCAATACATTTGGCTTCGGAGGTCATAATGCTTGTGTATTATTTAAAAAACTAGACGAATAATAATGAGTGTTATTCGCAACATATTAAATTCCCGCTCTGAAAAGAACGGGAATTTTTTTTCCAAAATTCAAAATATTCTTGGATTCAAACCTAAGAGCATTGCGCCTTACGAAAAAGCTTTTACACATAGATCGCTGAACCTAAAAGACAAAAAAGGGAATGCTGTTAATTATGAAAGGCTAGAATTCTTGGGTGATGCGATGCTAAGTAGTGTTATTGCGGCTCACTTGTTTAAGGAAGTTCCTGAAGGTAATGAAGGATATCTTACTAAAATGAGAGCCAAAGTAGTAAGCAGGAAACATTTGAACGAACTGGGGAAAGATCTCAAATTAATTGATCTTGTTCGTACAAACATCCCAAAATCGCAATTCGGTATAAATATTCATGGTAATCTATTCGAAGCATTGATCGGTGCTATTTATCTTGATAGAGGATTTGTCTATTGTGAGCGTTTTATACACGAGGCCGTTATCAATCCCTATGTAGATATAGAAAGTCTCGAAGGACAGATTATTAGTTATAAAAGTTTATTGATAGAATGGTGTCAAAAAGTAAAGAAAAACTTTAACTATGAAATCTATGAAGATACCGGAAAAGATGAAATGAAACATTTTGCGGTAAAACTTTGGATTGATGAAAAGGTAGTCGCAAAAGCGAGAGCAACTTCTAAGAAAAAAGCAGAAGAAAAAGCATCAAAAAGAGCTTATTTCGCATTCCAGTCAAAAATTAATTTTCCTTAAAACAGAACCATTCTTTTATTTCTATCCTAAAAAAGGTGTTAATAGATTACAAAATTGTCATTTTATGCTCAGTTTTGTCCAAGCTCAGCTAAAAGATACTAACTCAATCGTTTTCGTATAATATCTTTATGTTTTATTAAACTTCTACGGAGATTTTATTTGTATATTTCTCGATAATTCTGGAAAAATGTAAATTCTAATGGCGATCCAAAGGTTAGTTTTAGATACCATTGTGGATGATGATTATGACCTAATTGCCATTCATTGTTCGTTAGCTTCATATCGATTAGCCTTTGGGTTAAACAAATATGTGGGTCTTCGGCTTTTCAGAAAAAAACAAGATATAAAATTTGAATATGATACACATTCGGCAAGTTTTCCGCTGTTTCAATATCACGATCATTTTCAATATAATACCTATAGCCTTTTGGGAAATAAATTCAGAACAAAAATTGAATCAGAAACTGCAGCTGTACAAGGGTTATTTGCTGCGGAAGAAGAAGATAATTATGTTACTAAATATCTAATTCCTGAATTAAAAAATGTAGATTACTTTTTGAAGATAGAAGCCGAAACTTTTCAGTTTTCGAGTAAATCATTGACAAGTAAACTACTTACTATTCCACAAGTCATAACAGCCTATGTAGTGGATTATACACAACTAAAATCAAAGAACAATTTAATATTTGAATAATGCCAAAAACGAAAAAGACTAAAATAGTGGCAACACTTGGACCTGCTACCAGTACTAAGGAAGTATTGAAAAATATGCTAGATGCAGGTGTAAACGTTTTTAGAATTAACTTTTCTCATGCTGACTATGAAGATGTAAAAGAGCGAGTAAAAATGATCCGTGATTTAAGTTCGGAGCACGGTTATAATGCATCTATATTAGCAGATTTACAAGGACCTAAATTAAGAGTAGGTGTTATGAAAGGTGATGTCATTGTTAATGATGGCGATTTTATTAATTTTGTTACAGGGAAACCTTTTGAAGGTACTGCGGAAAGTGTTTATATGAACTACGCCAGTTTCCCTAAAGATGTAAAATCAGGAGAACGAATTTTACTGGATGATGGAAAATTAATTTTTGAAGTAGTTTCAACTAACAATAAGGATACTGTTAAAGCAAAAGTAATTCAAGGCGGACCTTTGAGATCTAAAAAGGGGGTAAACCTACCAAACACTGATATCTCCTTGCCTGCACTTACGGAAAAAGATGTTAAAGATGCAATTTTTGCCTGTGGTTTGCAAGTGGATTGGATGGCGTTGTCTTTTGTGCGTCATGCTCAGGATCTCATGGGATTACAGGATTTAATAAAAGAGCATAGTGAACATAAAATTCCTATTGTTGCAAAAATTGAAAAACCAGAAGGAGTAGAAAACATCGATAAGATTGTTGCGTATTGCGATGGTTTAATGGTTGCAAGAGGAGATCTTGGGGTAGAAATTCCTGCTCAAGAGGTTCCTTTAATACAAAAGAAACTGGTTTTAAAAGCTAAAACGGCCAGAATACCGGTGATTATAGCGACGCAAATGATGGAAACTATGATCGATAGTTTAACTCCAACTCGTGCCGAAGTTAATGATGTAGCTAATTCTGTTATGGATGGTGCTGATGCAGTGATGTTATCTGGTGAAACATCAGTGGGTAAATATCCTGTGCAGGTTATCGAAACTATGACTAAAATAATTAATAGTGTGGAGAACTCTGATTTGATACAAGTTCCTCAAAATCCTCCACACATAAGAACAAATCGATTTATTACAAAATCTATCTGTTATCACGCGGCACATATGGCGAATGATATAAATGCCAAAGCCATTTGTACATTAACCAATAGTGGATATACTGCTTTTCAGATTTCCGCCTGGAGACCAGGAGCTCATATTCTGGTTTTTACAAGCAACAGAAGAATCCTATCTCAACTTAGTCTTCTTTGGGGAGTAAAAGCGTTTTATTATGACAAGTATGTTAGTACAGATGAGACAGTGCAGGATGTTAATAATTTAGCCTTAAAACGTGGTTTTGTAGAAAAAGGTGATATGTTAATTAATCTTGCTGCTATGCCTGTAGCGCAAAAAGGAATGGTAAATACATTAAGAGTATCACAAATGTAAATATTGTTTGTCAAAATATTTTCATTGAGGCCTCTATTGAGGCCTCAATTATTTTTAAGCTGTGCTAAAAATAGATTCTAACTCTCTTATTGTAACTGGCTTTATTAGATAATCCTTAACACTCTTTATGCTTTTTGCTTTCTTAATATCCAGCGGATTAATAGAAGAACTTACGATATAGACTGTAATTACTTTTCCGAATTTATTCTTAATTGTAATGAATTCTTCTAAAAACTCCCACCCGTCCATTACCGGCATATTAAGATCTAAAAAGATAATTTCGGGAATGCTTTCTTCATTCAAATTGCTCAAAATTGCTTCAAAATATCCTAAAGCTTTCTTTCCGTTTTCAAAAACTAATAAGTTCTGGCAAAGCTGTTTTGCCTCAATTATTCGTTTCACTAAATTCACATATACACTATCATCATCGATAATGCATGCTACTCCTATTTTATCGCCCATTATATAAGAATTGTGTGTGTTTAAAATTCAATGGTAAAAGTTGTTCCTTTATCAACCTCACTTTCTACATTTATAGTGCCATCCATAGATTCTACTTGGTTTTTGGTTAAGAACAACCCAATACCTACAGCATCTTTGTTGTAATGAAAGGTTTTATACATCCCAAACACTTTATCCTTAAAAAGTGCCATATCAATTCCCATTCCATTATCCGAAACCTTTAGGTACTTATTTCCTTCATCAATATATGTTTTTATTATAATGATTGGGTCTCTGTCCGGATGTTTATACTTAATTGCATTGGTAATTAAGTTGAGTAAAATACTCTCCAGATAAGCCGGTATATAATCGATTTCTTCGAATTCACTAAAATCAGACCGTATTTGACTATTACTATTGCTAATCACATGACTGATTCCATTGATCACCAATTTTAAAGCATCTTTAAATTTTACAGGTACTCTTTCTTGTTTATTATTGGTTTGTACGGTAACAACTTCGTTAAGGTGCTCTATTGTAGTGTTTAGGTTAGAGGAAATGGTTTTCACTTCTTTAATTAATTCTTCTTTTTCCTTAGGATCATCAATATCTTCTATAAGTTGAACTAGCAGAGATAAGTTACTGGTATGTGATCTAAGATTATGAGAAACAATATGCGCAAAATTAAATAGTCTAGAATTCTGAGCGGCTATAATATCCACAGATTTCTGTAGTCTAATTTCTTTACTTTTTATATCATCAATATCCTGAAATACACCTCGAATACCGATAATCTCTTTATTTTCATTGTACACAGGTTTTCCGATTGCTCTTGCCCAAAATTCTCTCTTATTAGCCGTGACCATTTTTATTTCGGTATTAAACGGTGTCCCCATCATAGCACAATTAAAGAAACAATCAGCGGCCAATTGTCTACAATCTTCTGTGTAATAGTTAGCTGAATCTTTTAGAGAAGGTTTGTAATCTTCTGGGTATTCAAGTATTCTATAGGTTTCAAAATCCCAATAACTTCCTTTTTTATGAAAATCCACATACCAGCTTCCAGTGGAGGTCATCTGGGCGGTTTCTTTATAATAGAAATTGTCTTTTTTAATTGTATTTTCAGGTTCCAGCTTTATTTCAAAGAAAAAAACGAAACTAGTTTCAGCTTTAATGTTTACTGGTAATGCGTCATTCGTAACACATCGAAACAATTGATACTTGCCTTTTTTGTTCAGTATCTTAATATGTTGTTTGAAGTTTACAGAATTTATTCGATAATTTAAAAAATTGTCCCTAAAGACATCAATGTCTTCTTTATGGATAAGATGCTCTAAAAAATAATCAAAATTAGATTCTATATCATTTCTAGAATATCCAAGGATTTCATAAAATCTATCTGACCAATTTTCTCTATACGGATCGCGATGTAACTCCCAATAACCCGTATTGAAATCTTGCATTACATTATTAAAAAGTTCATTCTGGAGCATTTAAAGTTGGTTAAAAAATAATGATCCTAACAATATAAGAATTTCTAATTGTTTTCTTCAATTCTGTCTAACCTTATAGATAATGCTTTTGTAGAAATCTGAACCTCAATAAATGATAAAAAAAGCGAAATCATTAAGGCAAATAAACTTATCCCAAATATTAAATTGGCCAAACTATTTTCTTCTACATATAGTAAAAACATAGTGACTACACTGGTAAGAAAACTAATAATAGCAATTGCTTGCATGTTTCTTATCAACCACAATCGTTTTCTGAGGTTTTTTATTTGTAATACTGTATTCTTTGATGGAGAAGTCAGATATTCTTTGTGTAACTGACGTATTAGCCCTGCAATGGCAAGGTATCTGGCATTATAGGCTAACATTGTTAAAGATATTGCTGGAAACAATAATGCAGGAATGCTCATGGTAAGTGTCATAGAAAACTTTTTTATAGACACTAATTTACTTCAAAACTTTTACTTCATAAATGATTCTAAGATATTAGAAAACGAAGCAGTGAACAAAAATGTCTTGCTCACTGCTACAAATCCTAAATAATAAATAGTAGAGTCTAAGGGTTATTTCGGTATATTAAATAGTGTCGTTATTTCTTTATAACTCATGTGTTTAAGATCCTCTGAAGATCTCGAACTATTTATAGCCACTCCTCCAGGAATAATTATATATCTAAAAACATCATTTAGAAATGGTTCTCCTATATCATTAATACCTACTCCCTCTACACCAATATTAAGTGTTCCCGCATTAATTACTCTGAAGAAGTAGTTTTCGTTTAAGAAACCATAAAATGTAACCGGAACCTGGTAAATTGTGTTGGTTGTGCTTCTGGCATAAACCAAAATCGTACCTGTATCCAAAATTTCTTGTGTGATTTCTGGAGCGTCTATATTAAACGCATCGAAACCATCGGTAATATCATTTTCAAATCCAGAATCTATCCAATCAGAATACATCACGTTTGCTGTTCCGGGTTCTCCTTGTTCCCCTTGTGGCCCTTGTTCTCCTTGTGGACCAACGGCACCATCCTCTCCTTCACAAGAAAAAATAAATACAGATAAAATTACTACAGTAATAAGCCTCACTAAATTTGTCATTGCTTTCATTTTTTTACGATTTAAAAATTAATGCAACAAACCTAGCAATGGAAAGAAATCGAGGTGTCCGAAAAATTTGAATTTCAAAGAATTCGGACAGTATTTAGGGGGTTTCCCTATATTCTTTGGGTGATATACCTGTATGTTTTTTAAAAGCGCTATAAAAAGTAGATTTAGAATTAAAACCTGATTCTAAAGCAATGTCTAATATCGTGTAATTTGTAAATTTTGGATCCTTTAGTTTAGACTTAGCGTCATCGATACGAAAGCTATTTACATAATCCGAAAAATTAGATCCACTTAATTTATTCACCATTTGCGATAAATAATTACTGCTTATCTTCAACATTTTAGAAATGCTATCCAGACCTAGATTGGAGTCTCTGTAAATCTTAGCCTCTTTCATTAAAAAATGAAGTTCTTTAAAATACAAATTGTCATTGGTAATATTAGTAGTATTCTTAATATTAATCTGTGAAAGCTTCTTTGCTGTTAGTTTAGCTATTAGTTGAAACAGAAGGATATGATGTTCATCAAAAAAACCTTCTTCGGAATGTTCAGAATCTAAAACCCCTATAACCGTGTCTTCAATCATAATCGGAACAGCTAATTCAGATTTTCGACTAATATCGTCCACAACATATCGATCATCATAGGTCACATTATATACACACTCATACTCTCCTGATTGGGCAACCTGTCCTACAATTCCTTCTCCAAGAGAAATTTCTATCGGACTTAATATTTTACGTTCTCCCTGGTTTTTATTACCAAATGCAGCTTTCTGAATAAGTACATTTTTTGATGCATCTATAATATAGATGATACAGTCTTCTAATTGCAAATATGCTATACAATTCTCTACAATATCCCACAATACATCTTCAAGCTTATTTTTATCAAATAAAGATGTAGAAAAATAACTCAATATCCCTGTAATCTGAGATGGCTTGTCATAATGGATCAATTCTAGCTCTTCTTCTGAAAACATATGATTAAGTCCTGACATCCTAAAATTCTGAATTGCTTTTTGCACTGCTTCTTCCTCAGATTGTTTTCTTTTAGATACTTCATTAAGATGCGTTGATCCCAAATATAAAAACGTATAAAAAAACAGTAGATATAAGATCCAAAATGGATAGTATGGAAAATGACCGCTTATATCTTCTCTTATAAAAAATAGAACAATCGTCAATAACCAAATAATATTGAACGTAATAAATACGGCAACAATGCTTTTAATCCATTGTGTTTTTTTCCTTACCTGATCAAAAGATAGTTTGCCAATAGTATTTTCATACTTACGAATAATCAAAAGATTCCAAATACTAAGAATAATACTAAATGTCAATGTTGAGTTTTCATCAACTTCTGTATGAATTATGGTGAAAACTTCTTTAGAAATCCATGCGTAATCCAGGAAAACATTCACCTTAAGTATCGTGTATAATACAAAAAAACCAATAAACGGAAGGAACAAGTAATTTCGATTCCTTTTATATACTTCTTCTTTTTTTAGATAGTAACAAATAAATCCTGTAAAATATACTGGCGACAGATATTGAAAGGGGATAAAAAAAGTCAGTATCCAAGCATGCTCCTTATGAACTCCAAAATCCATTAGAAGTACCTGTATAATTACAAGATTAGCGGTAATTAAGATTCCGTAAAAAAAACGATAGGTTTTGCCCTTTTTCCAATAAACAAGTAGCTTCCACAATGCCATAACAACAAGTGTCAGGCATCCTAAAAAGATGACCGTATTGTAGGGGTTTACTTTCATTACGTTGGTTAATAAACTTTAATATAAAGTAACGCAAAAAGATTGATTGTCTTTATATAATTGTGTAATAAATCCTAAACGTAATAAATCTAAGTTTATGTTTTATTTTACCTCAAAAGGGACTTTTTTTGTTTGTTCCCCATTTGAAATAATTACTTCGTATTTTCCAACAGGAAGATAATATTTGCCGTTTTTCTTTTTTGTAATTTCTTCATCCGGAAACTCTTTTAACAATGCTTTTCTTCCTTTTTCAGAAATTGTAAGATCATACGCTACATAATTAAGTCCTTTATCAGAATCTGAAGAAAACTCCTGAAGTGTTTTTCCGCTTTCAGTTGTAATCTTAACAGTAGTTGTTTCAGAATTATTTGCATAATACTTAATAGTAGTAGAAGGCTCATAAGCATCTAACCACTTACTCCAGGAGCTTCCCCAACGTGGAGAAGCTTTTACAGTCCTCATTGGATATAAATACAAACCAGAAGCAAGGACTTCTGCATTTAAATTTTGTAGTGGTTCTATATTTGTTTTATAAATACTTCTACCATGAGTTCCTAACAACAAATCGTTGGCTTCGGGTTGTACCACAATATCGTGAACCGCTACATTTGGTACTCCATTAGAAAATACTTGCCAAGTATTTCCTTTGTCCAAAGAAACATAAGCACCATTATCCGAACCGACATACAACACATTTTCATTTTTAGGATCTTCTTTTATTACGTTAACTGCAGATGTAGGTAATTCTCTTCCTATGTTTTTCCAGGTTTGACCATAGTCATCACTCATATATACATACGCAGTAAAGTCATCCCATCGATATCCATTTAAGCTTACATAAACTCGCTCTTTTTTGTGTGTAGAGGCAACAACTCGGGAAACCCATAAATCTTTTGGAAAACTATCTGAAATTTTATTCCAGTTTCCTCCTGCGTTTTTAGTAACATAAACCAAACCATCATCACTACCTGTGTATATCAACCCAAACTGAAATACTGATTCAGAAATTGAAGTTAATGTACCGTATGCCACATTTCCTTTTTTACCACCGTTCGTAAGATCATCAGAAATTGCTGCCCACTCATCTCCTTGATTCATCGATCTCATCAATTTATTTCCGCCTAAATACAGAATATCCTGATTGTGTGGTGATAATAAAATAGGTGTTTGCCAATTAAATCGGTACGGTGATTCTCCTAATTCATGTTTTGGCTGAATATAGGTTTGTTCATCAGTTGATCGATCCAATCTAAAATAATTTCCAAACTGAAACCCAGTATACACAATATTACTATCTCGATTATCAATCTGCACCTGCATACCATCACCTCCCATAATACTTTTCCAAGGATAATGACCACTTTGATGCCAGGAAACATCTTCTTGTGCATTCACAGAACCAACCCAAACTCCGTTATCCTGCAATCCTCCATACACATTATATGGTTTCTCATGATCAACATTAATTGCATAAAACTGTCCTACACTGGGTTGATTCGCTTTGATCCAGTGCTCTCCATCATCATAAGTAATATTGACACCACCATCATTTCCGTTAATAAGATGGTTTGGATTATTAGGGTTTATCCAAAGTGAATGATGATCCGCGTGCACATTTTCTGCGCTAATACTTTTATACGTTTTTCCTCCATCTTTTGATTTTAGAATCGGTACTCCTGAGATATAGATATGATCTTTATTAGCAGGATTAACCTGTATCTGCGCAAAATAATATCCATAACTATAAAAAATATCGTCTAGGTATTCTTTATGTGTTTTTTTCCAGGTTTTACCTCCGTCATCACTTCTGTATACTTCGGCTCCAATAACTGGAGTATCAAAAAGCGCCGCATTTGCATTTTCTAAATACTTCGCTAAATCAATTGGCTTCACAGAACCACTACGCACCATTTGCTTTACATTTTCCGCACGATATTTTTCTTGAAATCCATTTGTTTTTAAGTAACGATTCAGCTTTTTGTCTTCTAAATTTAAAAAAGCATCTACAGACATGGTTTTAAAATCATCCTTAGAGAGCCCAGAACTTTTTTCTGTCTTTTTACTTTCATCTCTTCTAAATTGACTATCATGAACCGCATATAAAGTATTGGAGTCAAAAACTGCCAATCCTATTCTTCCTACTCCGTTTCCTGTTGGGAAACCACTTCCTTCTAATGAAATTTTATTCCAAGTGTTACCAGCATCTGTACTTTTATAAATACCAGAACCAGATCCGTTTCCTTCAAAATTCCACGCTTTACGATCCTTATCCCAAGCTGCAGCATACATAATATTGAAATTGTCAGGAGCATAAGCAACATCAATAATTCCTGTTTCGTTATTAATAAACAATGTTTTTTTCCAGGTAGTCCCTCCGTCTGTAGTTTTATATATCCCTCTTTCATCATTATTAGAATACAGATGTCCTGTAGCACCAACTATCACCTCATCAGAATTAGTAGGGTTTATTATAATTCTTCCGATATGATGAGAATCAATCAGTCCAACATTTTGCCAGGTTTTTCCTTTGTCATTGGATTTTAGAATTCCTATTCCTGCATAAGATGATCTGGATGAATTATTTTCTCCAGTACCAACCCAAATGGTTCCATTTTTCCAATCCACAGCGATATCGCCTACATTGATAGTTTCGGCATTATCCAATACAGGTTCGAAAGTAGCTCCATTATTTATTGTATACCACAATCCACCAGAGGCATACCCAACATAAAATTCTGCTGTGTTTTCAGGATTTACATCCACATCTACCACACGACCACTCATAACGGATGGGCCTATGTTTTCAAAAGGAACATTCTTCACCAGAGATGATTTTTCTAGTTGTTTTTTTTGTAATAATCCTTTTTGAATCTCTTCAGCTTGTGTTGCTGGTTGCTGAGAAAAAATAGAAATACTAACGAATAATAGTAAAAAAGATGAGATGTATGTTTTCATTACGATGGAAATTTAGTTGGCTGAAAGTATATAATGCTAATATAGTGTCAAAATTTTTAGATATTGTTTAACAATACATCCTTTTGGCTTTAGTATTTTTGGAATTACATAATACACACTTAATACATTGAACATATGAAATATCACCTGATAGATAAAAGGCTCTTTATAAAGAACAGAAAGAATTTTGTAGCTAAGATGAAACCTAATAGTATTGCAGTTTTTAATAGTAATGATATTTATCCTATTAGCGCTGATAGTACAATGCCTTTTGAGCAGCATAGAGATATTTTTTATCTAAGTGGGGTAGATCAAGAAGAAAGTATATTAATACTTTTTCCGGATGCGCCAAATGAAAAACACCGTGAAATCTTATTCCTAAAAGAAACCAGTGAATTAATTGCTATCTGGGAAGGCGAAAAATTAACCAAAGAAAAGGCTTTTGAAACTTCAGGAATCAAAACCGTGTATTGGTTACAGGATCTGGAGAAAATATTCTTTGAGATCATGACACAATGTGATACCGTTTATGTAAATACAAATGAGCATTATAGATCAAATGTAGAAACCGAAACCAGAGAAGATCGTTTTACTAAATGGTGGAAAGCTAAATATCCTGCTCATTCTGTTGCAAAAAGTAACCCTATTCTACAGCGATTACGTTCTGTAAAAGATCCAATAGAAATTGATCTGATGCAAACCGCTTGCAACATCACGGAAAAAGGATTCAGAAGATTACTTGGTTTTGTAAAACCAGGAGTGTGGGAATATAATCTTGAAGCTGAGTTATTACACGAATTTATAAATCACAGATCAAAAGGTTTTGCATATACTCCGATTATCGCAAGTGGTAATAATGCCAATGTATTGCATTATATCGAAAATAACCAACAGTGTAAGGAAGGAGAGTTAATCCTAATGGATATTGCTGCAGAATATGCTAATTACTCTAGTGATTTAAGTCGTACAATTCCTGTGTCCGGTAAATTTACGGATCGGCAAAGAGCTGTGTATCACGCAGTTTTACGAGTAAAAAATGAAGCCACGAAAATGTTAGTGCCTGGCGCTATTTGGGCAGATTACCATGTAGAAGTTGGTAAAATTATGACTTCAGAATTATTAGGACTAGGTCTTATCGATAAAGCCGATGTGCAAAATGAAGACCCAGATTGGCCAGCTTACAAAAAGTATTTTATGCACGGTACTTCTCATCATATTGGATTGGATACGCATGATTATGGAATCTTAACCGAGCCAATGCAAGCTAATATGGTCTTTACCGTTGAACCTGGTATCTATATCCCAGATGAAGGTTTTGGAATACGATTGGAAGATGACGTTGTGATACAGGAAAAAAGGGGTCCTTTTAATTTAATGGCAAATATTCCTATTGAAGCGGAAGAGATAGAAGAACTAATGAATTAGTAACACATTTTATAAAGTCAAACATATTTAAAACCTTGAGGATTCCAAAAAATCTTCAAGGTTTTTTTTGTAACAATTTATAAATCAAATATTTTAATCATTAACGGAACAATATTTGATGCTATAAATTCCCTAAACAAACATTACTTTTAATAGTAAAACGAGTACTATTTAGCCGTTAGATTCTTGAAACAGTATAAACTTCTTAACAACTTTTAAAACCGTGATTACTTTTAAAAACAACTACAGTTCGCAATTACTATTCATCCTTTTAATATTTCCGTTCTTTGGATATACTCAAAATGGAACCACAATAGATTTTAAGGATGACCTTAATTTTCCTAAAGGAAAAATGGGGCAAATAGTTCAGGAAACCATCGACATGTTTAATGCAAATGATCCTGAAAAAATAAATCAGTTTATCACAAAACACAGTAAGGATGATATCCTGAAAAAATTCTCTTTAAAAGATATTCAAGAATATTTATTGGATAACTCAAGAAAAACGGGAGGTGTAAACTTTTATAGCGTAAGAACATATACTCCTCCCAATCCTGACAAAACAATAATCATCGTAAAAGATAATAATTTTGATGCCTTCTATTCATTTGTTTTAAGTTTTACAAATACAACGGACTACATAGTTGATAGTTTATGGTTTTCGTCAGCAGATGTTCCTTTGAATGTTATAGAACCAGATATATCAGAAACCGAATTCATAAACAAGACTACAGCACTTCTCAATAAACTTTCTACAAACGATATATTCTCAGGAGCAGTTTTGATAGCAAAAGGGAATAAAATTTTATTTGAAAAAGCCTATGGTGAAGCTTCTAAGAGGTTTCACGTAGCGAATACCATCAATACTAAGTTTAATCTAGGGTCGATGAACAAAATGTTTACAGCTATTGCTATAATGCAATTGGCAGAAAAAGAAAAGATAGCATTACAGGACCCTATCAGTAAATATGTAGATGAGAGTTGGCTTTCTAAAGAAATAACAGACCAAGTAACCATCCATCATTTACTATCGCATACTAGCGGATTAGGAAGTTATTTTAATAAAACTTTTTTTACTTCATCTAGAGAATTATACCGAACTATAGATCAGTTTAAACCTTTAGTAAAAGAAAGTACTCTTTCATTTACTCCAGGAGAAAAATATAGATATAGCAATACAGGAATGTTGCTCTTAGGAGTGATTATCCAGAAATCTTCAGGACAGGACTATTTCAAGTATATTAAAGAACATATTTATAATCCTGCAAGAATGATAAATTCTGATTCTTTTGAGATGGATGAACCTGTAGAAAATCTGGCTATTGGATATATTCCTACAGCCAATAACTCGACAGGTTGGAAAAATAATATCTTTAAACACGTTATTAAAGGGGGTCCTGCCGGAGGCGGTTTTTCTACGATTAAAGACCTACATAATTTCGCATTAGCATTGGGTAATGAACAATTGGTTTCTAAGTCTTCCTTAGAACTACTTTGGACCGATCATATAAAATCTGGATACGGTTATGGTTTCACTATCAACAATAGTAAAGCAGGTAAAGTTGTGGGCCATGGAGGAGGATTTCCCGGTCTTAACTCACAAATGGACATGTTTTTGGACAATGGATACGTAATGGTAGTGATGTCTAACTATGATCGTGGGGCGGATCCTGTTGCAAAAAAAATTCGAGGATGGCTAGAAAGATCGAAAAAATAGAATCTCATAATTTTTAGCGTTTTATTTTTTAATACTATTTTCTAATATTTTATAGAATATTTATAACCATTTTATCGTTGCATATCAAAACATTAAAGAATAGCAATGCAGCGAATGAAAATTACAGCAGGTCATCAACAAGCAATGCCTTATTTGGTAGTCGAGAATGCAGATGATTTTATTGATTTTATCAGAAAAATATTCAACGCCCAGGAAATGATACGTAAAGTAGACGCAGCTTATAAAGTTGAACATTCTGAAGTGATGATAGGAGATGCTACTATAATGATTACGGAGGCCTCGAAAACCTATCCTGCACAACATACCTCGATGTATGTATACGTAAAAGATACTGACCAAACCTATTATAATGCAATAGATGCGGGTGCTACATCTCTAATGCAACCAATGGAAGAAGATTATGGCGCACGTGGAGCCGGTTTTAAAGATCCATATGGGAATACGTGGTGGATTGCTACCCTTAATTAATCACAACCTAAATCTACTCTAGATACTGTATCATTATTTGGGAAACAATTTCCAGAATTAACAGATTCCGGCACGTATCTTTCTAATTCCGGATCTCGTAAACTATTCGTAATAAAGGATGTCATATCATCTATTTCCTCTTCGGTAAGATTTATAGTTCCAAATTGAGAGGCTAAATTCTCTGCAGGTACTTCTGTATTTTGTGGATTTCCTTCATTTTTATAAGAGATTACCTCTTTTATTGAAGTAAAAGTCCCTCCATGACCATAGAAACCATTATCTATTAAATTATATAGTGTTGGAGTTTTAAACTTAAAATCATCCGCAGGATTGTTTGTAAAGTTTCCTCTCCCTCTTTTAACGTTATCAATATTTACATCATACAAAAGCAATGCGCCATTTACATTTTCAAAATCACCCATACCAAAAGAATGAAAATCTTTATCATTCAATGCAGGACCTGTATGGCATTCATAACATTTTCCTTTTCCAAAAAAAGCAATTGCTCCTTTTTTCTCAGAATCACTTAATGCATTACTATTTCCTTTTAGCCAATCCTGCCATGGTGATCTATTTGCTAATAATGTTCTCTCATAAGCAGCAACGGCCATAGCAGCATTGTTTTTAGTATATCTTTCATTTTCTGCTACATCAGGAAATGCCGCATCAAAAAGGTCTTTATAACCAAAAATATTTACAAACTCATCATCTATCTGCAATCTATGTACTTTTTGTCCTTTGATGGCCTGAACTTCCACACCTTGAAACCCTAAAAAGTTTTCTTGAATCTCTGTCCAACTGGCTTCCGTTCCTGCATTTGTTCCTGTTCCTCCAAACTGTCCATTCCAAAGCATAACATCTTGATAGGCTACATTTAATAATGTTGGAGATTTTATGGGTTGTACATCAATCGAATCTCTTGGAACTGTTGCATCAGCTACTCTTTCTTCTCCTCTTATTCCAAAACCTACGCCACATTCTCCAATTCCTTGTCTTATTCCGGCCGCAAAACCAGCTGCCGCCTGATGACAGGAAGCACAAGAATAAGTTGCCTTCATCTCTGACATTTTCGGATTTCCTCCGGTAGCAGTTTCGTGTAGTAATAATTTACCTAAAAAGACTTTTTCTTCTGTAATTAGATTTAATGGATCTTGTGGGATATTCGCATAATCATCACTTTCTGGTAATGTAAAAAACGATACTCCTTCTCCATTAGATGCTTCATTCAATGTGCTTAATAATTCTGAGTCTAAATTTGAGGTGATTGGAATATAATCATCCTTTGTACATGAAGATATAATCAGTGCAATTACTGCACCGAATGTTAGCTTTTTCATTGGTATTAGTTTTCCCTATATTGATAAAATCCCCTTTATTAACACTCTTAATAAAATGTTAAAGCGCGAATTTAAGAAAAAATGACAACATCATATACTATTTACTTTTAAAAATAATGCACACTTACTTTGAAGATTTTTCTTTAACAAAAACGTTACTAATGACAAGGGAGAGCAAAGCAGGTAGTACCCATCCAAAATGTTGATCCCCTAATGGTAAAAAAGATCTCACAGATGCTGCCATAGCCCCTACACCAGTATTTTGATCTGTAACAAATCGAATACAATCTGGAATACTAAATAAAATGGTTACCGTAACTACAATTCTAAAAACTTTAGAGCTTGCAAATTTTTCTGGAAGTATATTCAAAAATATCAAAGCAATTGTAATAGGATAAATCATAAAAATTATTGGTAAACCGATATGAATTATCGTGCCAAAATCTAATTGTCCTACAATCACTCCAATAAAACAAGCTATAACCGCTGTGATAATATAAATTTTCTGTGAGTTATTAAATAACCCTTTAAAATAATCGGCAGTTCCTGTTATTATCCCAACAGCAGTTGTAAAACAGGCTAAACCTATTAAAAAGCTTAAAAACGTGCTTCCTATGTTTCCTAAAGCAGCTAAAGAAATAGTATTAAGAAGTTGCGCACGTTGTAAATCATCACTTAATTCTTGATTAATAACAATTTCTGACCTAAAATAAGCTCCAACTGCTATCATTCCAGTATACATTATTAATAACCCAAAACCTGCTATAAATCCAGAACGGGAAATCAAATATTTCTTAGCTTCAAAAGAAGTATGCCCGCGAAGATTTAAAGAAATGATTATTACGCCTCCTATAACCACTGCACCAATGGCATCAAAAGTTTGATACCCTTCAATCAATCCTTCAAAAAAACTAAGCTTTTCGATCGGATTAGTAATTTCTTCTGCTGAAAACAATCCGATACCAATAACTAATAATAAAATAACCACAATAAGCGGTGTGAGATACTTCCCTATTAAGGATAATATCTTAGAACGATTCAATACAAACAATAAAACCAATGTAAAATAAATTGCACTATTAAGTAGTGAGCTAATATTACTAAAATTAGGGTGAATAACCGTTTCATAAGTTGCCGCTGCAGTTCGAGGAGAAGGAATTGCTACAGATATAATGTATACAATTACACAATAGATAATACTAAAGATCGGAGAAACTTTTTTTGCAAAATCAAACATAGTTCCCTGTAGACGTGCATGTGCCAAAATCCCTAAAAGAGGAATCACCACAGCCGTTATAATAAAACCAACAGCTACAATGAACCAATCTTCTCCAGAATTATATCCAAGCATTGGAGGTAATAAAAGATTTCCTGCTCCAAAAAACATAGAGAATAAAGCAAATCCTGTGATAAAAGTTTCTTTATTAAATCGCATTTAGTTAGGTTTATATCACTTAAACGAATATTGATAATTTGATAAAAAAGTTGAAATATAAAATTTCAAAATGACATTAGCATATAAAGGGATTGAAATTAATTATAACACCTACGGAAAAGGTACTCCTCTGGTTTTTTTACATGGTTTTTTAGAAAATTCTACGATGTGGAATGATATAATTCCTCATTTTTCTAACACTCATAACTGTATCACAATTGATCTATTAGGCCACGGAAAAACGGATTGTCTAGGTTACATTCATAGGATGGAAGATATGGCGGAAGCGGTTAGAACTGTTTTGTACAGTATCAAAATTGATAACCCTATATTCATTGGTCATTCCATGGGAGGGTATGTTTCATTAGCCTATCTGGATTTATTTCCCAAACTAGTTTCCGGACTTGTATTGCTTAACTCTACTTCTTTTCCTGATAGTGAAGAAAGAAAGACAAATAGAAGCAGAGCAATTGATATTGTGAAGAAAAACCCCAAAGCTTATACAGGTATGGCGATTGCCAATCTTTTTGCCGAGGAAAACCGTGACAAATATAAAAACCAGGTTGAATTCATAAAAAATGAAGCTTCAAAAATGCCGTTACAAGGAATCATTTCTGCTTTAGAAGGCATGAAAATCAGAAAAGATCATACCACCACCTTATTAAAATTTAAAAAACCAAAGATAATTTTTGCAGGAGAAAAAGACCCTGTATTATCATACCAACAAAATATCGAAGAATCAAAACAATGTAAAACGGATTTAGTTTCGCTAAATGGGGGTCACATGTCCTATATCGAAAATCAAGATGAGCTTTTAAAAACTCTTGACCAATTTCTTCAACTTTCCTAACATATATTCCCCTGTTTACTGGTGATGTCTCCTACCTATAAAAAGACCATAATCACATACTATTTCTTCGATGAAATACAATTTTACAGGTCAAAACCACTATAAAATACACTTTTTGAGCAAAATTTGAAGTTTTTTCAAAATTTTTTCTTACAAAATGTTGTTAATAACTAAAAAAACGTTATTATTGTATTGATAATGAACTTTTAACCCCCACAAAGATGAAGAAATCTATCCCCAATTCGTCATTCTCCATATCAAAAATCTATTGCGCTTTATTCGGCCATGATTATGTTACTTCCAAGCAGGTTACACATCATATAAAAGAATATACATGTTCACATTGCCGTGAACAAGCAACTACTAACAGCAGAGGTAGATTAGAAGTAATGACACCAAAACTTAAAGAAATTAATGATGCATTAGCATCCGTTCACGCTAAGAAAATTGCAAGAAACAAAGGCAATATAAATCTTCAGGCTGCTTCTTAAATTATTCTTTAATAGGATTCCATCCCTGCGCTGTTAATTGAATTTTTTCATTAGCTCTGGTTACTAATCCTATTCCGCTTTTCTCATCGGTCATATGACCAATTACAGTAAGATTAGGGTTTGCTTTAATCTTCGGAAAATCTTCTTGCTTAATCGTAAATAATAATTCATAATCCTCTCCTCCACTAAGGGCTACGGTTGTACTATTTAATTTAAACTCCTCACAAGTAGAAATAACTGCAGGATCCAGAGGTATCTTTTCTTCGTATAAATTTACTCCCACTTTTGATCTTTTACATAAATGTATCACTTCAGAAGATAAACCATCACTTATATCAATCATACTCGTTGGTTTTACCTCTAGAGCTTTGAGAAGTTCCGATATATCTTTTCGAGCTTCAGGCTTTAATTGTCGTTCTATTAAATATGAATACTGATCCAGATCCGGTTGAGAATTAGGATTCGCCTTATATACCTGTTTTTCTCTTTCCAATATCTGAAGCCCTAGATATGCAGCTCCTAAATCACCTGTAACTACCAATAAATCGTTTTCTCCTGCACCATCTCGATATACTAAACTTTCTTCATCTGCATGACCCACAGCTGTAATGCTTATCATTAATCCAGTGGTAGAAGAGGTCGTGTCACCTCCTACTACATCTATATTATATATTTTAGCTGCTGCTTGAATCCCGGCATATAGTTCTTCTAATGCTTCTAAAGGAAATCTGTTTGATACCGCAATAGATACTGTGATTTGTGTTGCAGTCGCATTCATTGCATACACATCAGAAAGATTTACCATTACTGCTTTATACCCTAAATGCTTTAACGGAACATAGGATAAATCAAAATGTACTCCTTCAATCAACAGATCTGTGGTTAATACACATTTTTTGTTTTTAAAATCTAATACTGCAGCATCATCACCAATCCCTCGAATGGTAGATTCCTGTTTGATTTCAAAATTTTTGGTTAAATGATCTATCAAACCAAATTCTCCTAATTCTGACAATGATGTCCTTGATGTATTTTTATCTTCAATCATAATTGCAAAGGTAGGGAACAAGGTGATTTCATTATATAAAAAACCTCGTTTCCTTTCATTTAACTTTTCATTGTTTAACTTCCTAAATATCAATAGTCGTAAATTTTTGCTACCTTTTTAAGCAAAGTTTTTCAAAAACCAAAGGCTTATATTCTTCCTAAATAAATATCAAATACAATTTTGAATAGCTCGTATTGTATGGTTTAGTAGGGTATTTAGTTAATAAACTGTTATATATATAAGTCTCTAATTAATTTTTAATTCTAGTAAATGAAAAGGTATTTCAGCATAGTAATTTGTTTTTTTACATTAATATCAGTTATAAACTGCAGTAATGATGATGATCAAACTAGTGGAAATGATGGGGATCAGAATGTAAACTGCACAAACCAAGTGTCTGGTGGGATTTATCCAAGTTGTGGTATTGATTTTGTCTCTTCGATATCTTTAAATACAATGAATGCTTCAGCTGGAAACGATAGTTGGGGATGGACGGATCCAAGTAATGGTAAAGAATATGTAATTATGTGCCTTAATAATGGTACCGCTTTTATTGATATTTCTAATCCTGAAACTCCTATATATTTAGGAAAACTACCCACTGCTACACAAAGTAGCACTTGGCGCGATGCAAAAGTATATCAAAATTACGCTTTTATTGTTAGCGAAGCACCTGGTCACGGAATGCAGGTTTTTGATTTAACAACACTAAGAAATGTGACTAATCCACCACAAACATTTACTGCTAATACTACCTATACAGGTTTTGGTAATGCACATAATATTGTCATTAACGAAAATACAGGATTTGCATATGGTGTAGGAACATCTACTTTTGGGGGCGGTCCACATTTTGTAAATATCCAGGACCCAACGAATCCGATTGCAGCGGGAGGCTTTATTTCTGATGGTGGTGATGCCTACAGTCATGATGCACAAGTGGTAACTTATAATGGACCGGATAGTGATTATATTGGAAGAGAAATTTTGATAGGAAGTAATCAAATAGAAATTGTAATTGCAGACATCACTGACAAAAATGACCCTAAAACAATCTCTACTATTAATTATGCTAATATCGGATATACTCATCAAGGTTGGTTTACTGAAGATCAACGGTTTTTCTTACTAGGTGATGAGCTTGATGAAACAAATGTTGGCTTTAATACACGTACCATCGTATTTGATTTTGAAGATCTTGACAATCCAAAATTTCATATGAACTATACCGGCTCTACACCATCTATTGATCATAATGGTTATGTAAAGGGAAATAAATTTTATTTAGCCAATTATACAGCTGGTATTAGGATCATTGATGTTTCGGATATAAGTTCTAATTCGATGCGTGAAATCGGTTTTTTTGACACCTTTCCTTCAAATAATAGTGTAGGTTTTAGTGGTGCATGGAACGTTTATCCATATTTTGAAAGTGGAAATATTGTGATTAGCGATGTAAATTCAGGATTCATATTAGTAAAAGAAAGCACTCCTTGATAAACAACACAATTATTTCATACAGCCTCATTTTTAATTATATTCTTAAAAACTCAACCAATGAAAAAAATAATCTTACTTAACTTAATTTTTTCGTCATTTCTTTTGCAATCTCAAACAACATGCGATAATGGAATGGCAGCTTCATTTCCTTGTAATGGTTATGATCTAATGTCTCATATTCCATTATCCACAATGAGTGCTAATGAAGGAAGCGATAGCTGGGGATGGACAGACCCTAGTAATGGAAAAGAATATGCAATTATCGGATTAGATAATGGAACAGCATTCATAGACATTTCAGACCCAATTAATCCTATATATTTAGGAAAACTCCCTTCTGCTGTAGGTTCAAGCTCTTGGAGAGATGTAAAAGTATATCAAAACCACGCCTATATCGTTGCCGATTTTATATCTACTGGAAGTCACGGAATGCAAGTATTTGATTTAACTCGATTGCGAAACGTTACCAATGCTCCAGAAACATTTACTGCTGATAATAGATATACCGGTTTTGGTAATGCACACAATATTGTTATTAATGAAGATTCAGGATTTGCATACGCTGTAGGAACTAGCCGATTTGGAACCTATGAGGGAGGGCCTTTATTTATTGATATTAGAGATCCTAAAAACCCAGTTGATGCAGGTGGTTTTCTATCTACAGGAGGTGAAGCCTATAGTCATGATGCGCAGGCCGTAACCTATAACGGTCCTGATACCGATTATACAGGTCGTGAAATACTGATAGGAAGTAATGAAATTGAAATAGTGATTGCCGATATTACAGATAAGTCAAATCCCGCAACCATATCTACAATTGGGTATTCTGATATTGGATATGTTCACCAAGGATGGTTTACCGAAGATCAACGTTATTTTTTATTAGGAGATGAAGCAGATGAAGCTATTGTAGGTTTTAATACTCGAACCATAGTTTTTGATTTTAATGATCTAGATGATCCAAAATTCCATATGAGCTATACAGGTCCAACGCCTGCTACAGATCACAATGGATATGTAAAAGGAGATAAATTCTATCTCTCTAGCTATAGAGCGGGATTAAGAGTGATTGATATTGCTGACATAGCTAATAAAAACATGACTGAAATAGGGTATTTTGATAGTTTTCCATCCAGTAATTCAGTAAGCCAAAATGGTGCTTGGAGCGTATATCCATATTTCGACAGTGGAAACATTGTGATCAGTGATATTGAATCGGGGTTTTTACTTGTACGAGAAAGTAACACATTAAGCGTAAATGATTTTGCGCAAAAAACAGAATTTACCCTGTACCCAAATCCAACACAATCCGGAATTACCATTGAAGGTATAAATACATCTGAAATAGAAAAAATAGAAATCTTTAATGTTGTTGGAAAGAAAATGAAAGAGATTACCAAATTTAATAACCCTAATAGCATAACTATTAATTTAGAATATGATCCTGGAATTTATCTGCTTAGGATAAATGATGTTACTAAGAAGTTGATTATTAACTGATGTCTAATAATTTTAAAAAACGATTAAATATTGATAATAAGGTGGTTAAACCAGCGAAATAGTGCGGAAAGCTAAGACTTAGTTTGGGATTTTTTAGATTAGTTTTGTGTAACGTACTAGTTTTTAAGAACTAGTTCGAACTAACTACTAAATTACACAGACTCATGAAAAAACTACCCTTAGCTTTATGCTTTTTGGTATTTACTCTTATTTGCCAAAGTCAAACACCTTGCACGAATGGATTTGCAGGATCTTATCCATGTAAAGATTATGATCTTATGTCTACAATTTCACTTTCTCAAATGAACGCTAGCTCTGGAAATGACAGTTGGGGGTGGACAGATTCTCAAACATCCAAAGAGTATGCAATTATTGGTTTAAACAATGGTACTGCATTTATAGATATCTCTAACCCCACCAACCCGATTTATCTCGGAAAACTTCCTACCGCCACTGGTAATAGTCTATGGAGAGATGTTAAGGTGTATAATAACCACGCTTTTATAGTAAGTGAGGCTTCAGGCCACGGTCTGCAAGTTTTTGATTTAACTAGATTGCGTAACGTTTCTAATCCTCCTGCAACTTTTTCTGCAGATACCAGATATACGCAGTTTGGAAACGCACATAATATTGTAATTAATGAAGATACCGGATTTGCTTATATCGTAGGAGCACAGAGAGGTTCCGGACCATATAATGGAGGACCATTGTTTGTGAATATTCAAGACCCTAAAAATCCAACTAATGCCGGCGGTTTTTTGTCAGGAGGTCAAAGAGCCTATACTCACGATGCTCAAGTAGTTACTTATACCGGTCCTGATAGCGATTACAACGGAAGAGAAATTCTTATAGGTAGTAATGAAATTGAAATTGTAATAGCGGATATTACCAATAAGTCTAACCCAGTAACAATTTCCACAATCCAATACTCGAATATAGGATATGTACATCAAGGTTGGTTTACTGATGATATGAGATATTTCCTTTTAGGAGATGAAACAGATGAGCAAGGAGTAGGGTTTAATACGCGGACTATTATATTTGATTTTGAAGATTTAGACAATCCACAACAACATATGATCTATAATGGACCAACAGCAGCTACGGATCATAATGGATATGTAAAAGGAGATAAGTTTTATTTAGCGAATTATCGAGCAGGATTTAGAGTTATTGATATTTCAGATATTGTAAACACTAATATTAATGAAATTGGGTATTTTGACACCTTCCCATCTAGTAATAGTGCTTCTTTTAATGGAGTTTGGAATGTATATCCTTATTTTGCAAGCGGAAATATTGTTATCAGTGATATAGAGGGAGGATTTTTCTTAGTAAGAAAAAGTGAACCTGGAGATGGCGGAGGAGGTGACTGTCCTTCGGTAGTAACTTCTTTTCCGTTCAATGAAAGTTTTGAATCTGGTTTTGGGTCTTGGCAAAATGCTACTACAGGAGATGACTTAGATTGGACTAGAGACTCAGGTGGTACGCCTTCTAATAATACTGGTCCTAGTGGGGCGGCAGATGGTAATACTTATATTTATGTAGAGGCTTCAGGAAATGGAACCGGCTTCCCAAATAAAAGAGCTATTTTGAATTCTCCTTGTTTAAATTTTACCAATCTTACTTCTCCAAGTCTTACATTTCAGTATCACATGTTAGGAAGTGCTATTAATAATCTAACAGTAGAAGCAAGAACTAATAACCAAGGCAACTGGTCATCTATTTTTAGCAGAAATGGGACTCAAGGAAGTGACTGGAATACCGAAACAATAGATTTATCCTCTTATTCAGGAGAAACAATTGTACAATTACGGTTTAGTGTAGTAACAGGAAGTGGTTCTCAGGGGTGGCAAAGCGATATTGCCATAGATGATGTAAATATTACAGATGGCAATACTCCTCCTCCTACATGTGATAGTATCGATTTTAGAGATTTCCAGATCACTCCGTTCTCCAATCAGGACTCAGCTGGTGACTTTGTTGTAAATAATACTGGAACAACACTGTCCCTTACTAATAATACTTGGAAATATATTCCTTACAACTACGTAGTCACTCCTAATACAGTAATTGAATTTGAATTCAGAAGCTCATCTCAAGGAGAGATTCATGCTGTTGGTTTTGAAAATGATAATAGCCTAACTTCCACTAGATATTTCAAGGTACATGGTACTCAGAATTACGGTGTTACCAATTATGACAACTATTCTGGCAGTAATTTTACAACGTATGTAATACCAGTAGGAAGTTTCTATACCGGAACAATGGATCGATTGGTATTTATCAATGATAATGATAGTGGTTCTGGTAATACGTCGGATTTCTCTTCTGTAAAAATCTATGAAGGCTCCTGTGGAAGATCTAATAATGTGCAGGTAGTATCCTCTAATATCATTCCTGTTTTTGGTAATGAAGATGAAGATATTATGGCTTTAAAAATATATCCAAATCCAGTATTTGGTGAAGTCTTAGAAGTATTTTTAAATATGGATAAAACAGCATCATATGAAATTATATCTATTACCGGACAATTGATAAGTACAGGAAACGTTACAAAAACAATAGACGTCTCAAGTTTGAATCCTGGAGTTTATCTTTTAAAAGTTTTTAATGATAATAACCAAATTACCAAACGTTTAATAAAAAAATAATTTAATACTAACAAATGTGCAAATTCAAGTTCTTTAATAAATCCTTATTAACTTTTATTGTTATAAGTATTGTAGCTTGCGGCAGTGATGACAGTGCAACCCCTCTACCTCCTACCAATCCTGAAGATGGATTTCAGGGAACTATAGAATGGGTTAAGACTTTTGGTGGTAGCGGTGAAGACGACGCTTTATCCGTAGTAGAATCCGAAGATGGAAGTTATGTCGTTTTCGGATATACTCAAAGTGTGGATGGTGATATAACGGATAAAGATGCTACTGACAGTGATTTTTGGGTTTTAAAACTTTCACCTGAAGGAACTGTAGTCTGGAGCAAAACCTACGGTGGTACTGGCGATGATCGTGGACAAAGAGTTATTAAAACTAATGATGGTGGTTATGCTTTAGTAGGTTACAGTAGAAGTACCGATGGTGATGTAAGTGAAAACGCAGGACTGCAAGACTATTGGATGGTAAAAATTGATGCTTCAGGAAATTTACAATGGGAAAAGTCTTTTGGATTTCCTGGTATTGATAGAGCTTTCTCCATTGTTCAAACCGCTGATAATGGTTATTTCTTAACAGGATTTCTGGATGTTACTGCTAGTAATGGTGAAGGAAATGACAATAGAAAAAATTTTGAAAAACACGGTGTTGGAGAATTTTGGGGAATTAAACTAGATGTTTCCGGAAACAAAGAATGGAGACGTTATTTTGGAGGAACGAATAATGATAGAAGCTACGATACCGTACAGACCGAAGATGGAGGTTTTTTAATGATAGGATCCTCAGAAAGTGACGATTTTGATATTAGTGCGACTAATGGAAGCTATGACTTTTGGGTAGTTAAAATAAATACTGAAGGAACTAAAATCTGGGAGAAATCTTACGGAGGATCTGAAATTGACGTAGGATATGCAATTGCAACATCAGGTGATGGAAAATATATTATTGTAGGAGATTCTAGAAGTAATAATGGAGATATCTCGGATCCCAAAGGAAACGCGGATCTATGGATGATTCAAATCGATGGTAACGGAAATCTTATCTGGGAAAAATCCTTAGGAGGAACAGAGTTTGACACAGCGAGAGGAATTCACACTACGCAAGATGGTGGTTTTATTATTACCGGTAATTCTAGAAGTAACAATGGAGATGTTAATGAAAATCAAGGTCAAAGTGATATCTGGAATATTCTGATTGACAATAATGGAGATGTCATCTGGGAATCTACTTTAGGTGGAAGCCTTTCAGAATTTGCAGAAGGATGTATGGAAACTCAAGATAAAAAAATCATTATTGCTGGCAGTTCTGAAAGCAATGATATAGACATCCCTCATAATCAAGGAAGCAAAGACGTTATAATAATAAAATATAAATAGAAAATGAAAAAGTTCACACTAATAATACTCGCTTTAATAACTTTAATATCTTGTAAAGATGATGATGTTAATGTAGGTATTGTAAACCTCGAGTTTAAAAACAACATAAACAACGACGCTATTAATTTAAACACAATCTCATATACCAACTTAAGTAATGAAACCTATACAGTTTCTGAATTAAAGTACATTATTAGTAATATCGTTTTGATAAAAGAAAATGGAGATGAATTCATTTATCCAATTGCTGATAGTTATTTTGTGGTAAATGAAGAAATTTCATCTAGTAAGCAAATTTCACTTAGCAATATCAATGCTGGTGCTTATACTAAGATTAGATTTGGTGTAGGAGTTGATCAATCTAATTATCCTCTTAATGAAGTTGCTAATTTTATTCCTACTGCAGAAGAAAACGGGATGTTATGGTCTTGGTCTGCAGGGTATAAATTTCTTAAATTCGAAGGTTCTTTTATTCCTCAGGGAGGAACCGCTGGTGATTTTCTTCTACATGTAGGAAGTCATGGAACAGCCTTAGATAATTATAAAGAAATTACATTAGATATATCTAATACAATTACAATAGGAGATGGAACTACATCTAATTTATCGATACAAGCAGACATCTCTAAAATTTTTGATAGTACTTTTACACATTCTTTAGAAGAAAAAAGTGATATACAAGTTGATCCTGATTCTGAAAAGATTGCAAACAACGTACAAACCATGTTTACTATATTAACAGCAAACTAAATGATAAAGAATATAGGTTACATAGTATTCATTCTTCTTGGAGCAGCCTGTAGTTCTGAGAAAGATGAATACGTGCCTATTGACAAAAACCCAAAATTAGAATTTACCATTCCATCTAATTTTCCTGAACCTAGTTATAACGTTACTCTTAATCCCCCAACGGAAAAAGGATTCGAATTAGGTAAAAAACTATTCTATGATGGCCGCTTGTCTTCTGATGGTGTTATTTCTTGTGGGTTCTGTCATATTCAGGATTTTGCTTTTACCCATCATACGCATATCGTAAGTCACGGTGTAAACGGAGCATTGGGTACACGAAATGCGCAACCCTTACATAACTTAGCCTTTATGAATGAGTTTACCTGGGATGGTGCTGCAATACATTTGGACCTACAACCAATTATACCGATCACCGCAGAAGTAGAAATGAACGAATCTTTTACAGGTATTATTAAAAAACTTGAAGAACAACCAGAATATGTAACACTATTTGGAGAAGCATTTGAAGATCAAAAAATTAACTCTGAAAATTTACTCAAAGCTTTATCACAATTTATGATTATGATGATTTCATCTAATTCTAAATATGACAAAATAGAGAGAAGCGAAGGTTCTGTTTTTACGGATAATGAAGCCGCTGGTTTTGAATTATTCACCTCTAAATGTGCTTCTTGTCACGAAGGAACATTGTTTACAGATCAGTCCTATCGAAATAATGGGTTACCTATTGATCCTGAATATAACGATATAGGTCGAAATAGAGTTACTGGTTTGGTTTCTGATCTGTACAAATTCAAAGTACCTACTCTTAGAAATATAGAACTAACCTTTCCGTATATGCATGATGGAAGATTAAAAACACTAAAAGACGTGTTAGATCATTATAGTGACGGCATGATTGATTCTGAAACGTTAGATCCTGAATTCAAAAATCCCGACGGAACAATTAAAGGAATCCCTTTGACCGAAGAAGAAAAGCAACAAATTATATCCTTTTTAAAAACGCTTACGGATGATAATTTTGTGAATGACAATCGTTTTTCTGAATTCTAACATTCTTTCATTAAATTCACCATAGATTATGCCTATCCTAATATATGTTAGATAAATGTTAGGTTCTGTAAATAAAACCTACATATGTAGTATATTTGCATTCAATTTAGAATTAATCTATTTTATTATAGTATGATTAAAGTATCAGACACAGCTAAAAAGAAAGTCGTAGAATTGATGAGTGATGACGGTTATGACGCTACTTTAGACTACGTACGTGTAGGAGTTAAAAGTGGGGGTTGTTCAGGTTTGTCATATGACTTAAAATTTGATAAAACTCAGGAAGACGGAGATAAGGTTTTTGAAGACAATGGTGTAAAAATAATTGTAGATAAAAAGAGTTTTTTATACTTAATTGGTACTACCTTAGAATATTCCGGCGGACTTAATGGAACCGGTTTCGTTTTTAACAACCCCAACGCTAATAGAACCTGCGGTTGCGGAGAAAGTTTTTCCCTTTAAAAATTTAAAAAAAGATCCTAAAATAAAACATAGGATTTACTAAGATGGCATATACCGAAGACGATTTAAAAAAAGAATTAGAAACCAAAGAATACGAGTATGGATTTTATACTGATATAGAATCCGACACATTTCCTGTTGGTCTAAATGAAGATATTGTTCGTGCGATTTCCAAGAAAAAAGAGGAGCCAGAATGGATGACAGACTGGAGACTCGAGGCCTTTCGTATTTGGGAACAGATGGAAGAGCCAGAATGGGCAAATGTAAATTATGAAAAACCTAATTTTCAGGACATCGCCTATTATTCTGCTCCTAGTAGTAAACCAAAATATGACAGTCTTGATGAAGTAGATCCAGAATTATTGGATACTTTCAAAAGATTAGGTATATCTCTGGATGAACAAAAAAAATTAGCAGGAGTTGCAGTAGATATTGTGATGGATTCGGTATCTGTAGCTACCACCTTTAAAGAAACACTTGGTGAAAAAGGTATTATTTTTTGTCCAATTTCTGAAGCAATACAAGAACACCCTGAGCTTGTTAAAAAATATATCGGTTCTGTTGTTCCACAAAAAGATAATTTTTATGCAGCTTTAAACTCCGCTGTGTTTAGTGATGGTTCCTTTTGTTATATTCCTAAAGGCGTGAGATGTCCGATGGAATTATCAACCTATTTCAGAATCAATCAGGCAGGTACAGGTCAATTCGAGCGTACATTGGTAATTGCTGATGAAGGCAGCTACGTAAGTTATCTCGAAGGTTGTACAGCTCCGTCACGGGATGAGAATCAATTGCACGCAGCAGTGGTAGAACTTATAGCGCTGGATGATGCAGAAATTAAATATTCTACTGTACAAAACTGGTATCCTGGTAACGCCGAAGGAAAAGGTGGTGTTTTTAATTTTGTAACAAAACGTGGTATTTGCGAAAAAAATGCTAAAATATCTTGGACACAAGTAGAAACAGGATCAGCAGTAACCTGGAAATATCCTTCTTGCATCCTTAAAGGAGATAATTCTGTAGGAGAATTTTACTCCATAGCAGTAACTAATAATTATCAGCAAGCCGATACGGGAACTAAAATGATTCATTTAGGTAAGAATACTAAAAGTACCATTATCTCCAAAGGAATTTCTGCAGGAAAGTCTCAAAATAGCTATCGAGGATTGGTACAAATTAATAGCAGAGCAACTAATGCCCGTAATTTTTCTCAATGTGATTCTTTACTTATGGGCAATGAATGTGGTGCTCATACGTTTCCCTATATTGAAGCAAAGAATAAAACTGCTCAAATAGAACATGAGGCTACTACCAGTAAAATTGGAGAAGATCAAATCTTTTACTGTAACCAAAGAGGTATTGATACAGAAAAAGCAATTGCATTGATCGTTAACGGTTTTAGTAAAGAGGTGTTAAACAAACTCCCAATGGAATTTGCAGTAGAAGCCCAAAAACTTTTAGAAATTTCTCTAGAAGGTTCTGTAGGATAAAGTGTTTAACTAACAAATTCACATAAATGAAAAAACCATTTCTACTCATCATTGTAACCCTATTAATTTTTTCTTGTAAAAACGAAAAATCCACTTCATCATCGGATTCTGATATTGAATCAAGCCTGATTCGCGGAGAATATATATTAATTGATAACGCGGGTGTTCTAAAAGGTAAAGATTTTATTTATGGAGTAATTATCGATGACATGGCATATGAATTGGCTAAAAAGGTAAAGCCATTACAAAGAGAAGAATATGATATGGTACCTGTAGTAATTAAGGGTATTATAAAACCTAACACAGAAGATGGTTGGCCACAAGTTGTAGAGATAAAAGAGATTGTTGGTGTGAGTGAGCCAACAGAAGAATTGCCAACAAAGATAAAATCCTCAGATTCATTACAAGAGTCAAGTGAAACAGGACACGAAGGTCATAATCACTAAAAATTTATTTAAAAAGATATAAAAACAGAAGATGTTAGAAATTAAGGATTTGCACGCTAGCGTTGAAGATAAAGAGATCTTAAAAGGTCTTAACCTACATGTAAAAGCAGGAGAAGTTCATGCGATAATGGGTCCTAACGGTGCCGGTAAAAGTACATTAGCTAGTATCGTGGCAGGAAAAGAAGAATATGAAGTGACAGAAGGTAATATCCTGTTGAATGGTGAAGATATCGAAGAGTTAGCGGCAGAAGAACGTGCTCATAAAGGTGTTTTTCTTTCGTTTCAATATCCGGTAGAAATTCCTGGTGTTACAGTTACTAATTTCATGAAAACTGCGATTAATGAAACTAGAAAAGCGCAAGGTCTTGAAGAAATGCCAGCCAAGGATATGCTAAAGAAAATTCGAGAAAAATCTGAATTACTAGATATTGATCGTAAATTTTTATCTCGTTCTCTTAACCAAGGGTTTTCTGGTGGTGAGAAAAAACGAAATGAAATATTCCAGATGGCGATGATGGAACCTAAACTGGCTATTTTAGATGAAACTGATTCCGGATTAGATATTGATGCATTACGTATTGTAGCTAATGGTGTAAATAAACTGAAGAGTGAAGACAATGCTATTATTGTAATTACTCACTATCAGCGTTTATTAGATCATATTGTACCCGATTTTGTACATGTTTTATATGACGGTAAAATAGTAAAGTCTGGAACTAAAGAATTAGCTTTAGAATTAGAAGAAAAAGGATACGATTGGATTAAAGAAGAGATAAACGCATAGTTATGGAGCTGAAAGAAAAATTAATATCTTCTTTTCTTGCTTTTGAAAATACAGTAGATGTAGATGCTCCTGTTCATGATATCAGAAGTCAAGCTATAAAAGTCTTTGAAGAAAAGGGGTTTCCTACTAAAAAAGAAGAAGCCTGGAAGTATACTTCATTAAATGCTATTTTGAAGCATGACTATAGTATTTTTCCAAAAGAAGAGAACGCGCTAGAGTTTAAAGATGTAAAAAAGTACTTTCTTCACGATCTAGACACTTATAAAATTGTATTTATTGACGGTAAATATTCTTCTCATTTATCTGAAACTACTCATGATAAGATTGATGTTTGTTTAATGTCTTCGGCTTTAAGTCATGAAAAGTATAAGCCTATTATTGATAATTATTTTAATAAAATTGCTCCAGAAGACGGTCTTACTTCTTTAAATACAGCTTTCTCTAAAGAAGGAGCGTATATTTATATATCAAAGAATAAGCAGGCGGATAAGCCAATACAAATCATTCATTTTTCTACAGGAAAAGAATCAACACAGCTTTTACAGCCTCGTAACCTTATCGTAGTCGAAGAAAATTCACACGTGCAGATTATTGAGCGCCATCAAAGCTTAACGGAAAACCCTGTTTTAACGAATTCGGTTACAGAAATTTTTGCTGATAAAAGAGCATTTGTAGACTATTATAAAATTCAGAATGATAGTGAGAATGCTTCGTTGATAGATAATACACATATCCAACAACAAGCACAAAGTGTAGCCTCAGTACATACATTTGCATTTGGAGGTAATGTGACTAGAAATAATCTAAATTTCTATCAGAAAGGCGAAGGAATTGACTCTATACTTAATGGAGTTACTATTATCGAAGGTAAACAACATGTGGATCATAATACCTTAGTGCATCACACAGAACCTAATTGCGAGAGCCATCAGGACTATAAAGGTATTTTTGACGAAAGAGCAACAGGTGTATTTAATGGTAAAATTATTGTGAATAAAGAGGCTCAGAAAACTAATGCTTTTCAGTCCAACAACAATATTTTACTAAGTGATAAGGCTACCATTAATTCTAAACCACAGTTAGAGATTTTTGCAGACGATGTAAAGTGTTCTCACGGCTGTACCATTGGTCAGTTAGATGAACAAGCATTGTTCTATATGAGATCCAGAGGAATTGGAGAAAAAGAAGCAAGAGCCTTATTAATGTATGCTTTTGCCAATAACGTATTAGAAAGCGTAAAAATACCTCAGCTAAAACAACGAATTAATAAATTGATTGCCAACAAGCTTGGTGTTGATATTGGATTCGATTTGTAGAAAAGAATAATCGTAATATATACTAAACCTCTTCATATATTTGTTGAGGTTTTTTTATTTTATGCAGAAAGCTACCGTATATCAAATAGTTCTACTTATACTTTATACCTTCTTTTGTGTATTGATGTTTCAGATTACGCTTCAATATTTTCCTATTGACTTTGATGTGGCGTTTTTAAGAATCAAGCAGCAGTATATTCATTTCGCACATTATAAAATTGCATTTTATATTCACGTTACATTCTCTGTTTTTTCCTTATTTGCAGGCTTTACTCAATTTTCTAAAAAAATAAGAACAGAGTACACTAAAGTTCATAAAGTTGTTGGCTGGATATATTTGGTTTCTGTATTACTTCTTGCGGCTCCATCGGGACTGATTATTGGATACTATGCTAACGGTGGGTTCTGGTCTCAACTCGCCTTCTGCTTACTAGCCATTGGTTGGTTTTGGTTTACTTTAAAAGCTTTTTGGGCTCTTAAACAACAAGATTATCAAAAACATCAAATTTTTATGATCAGAAGTTTTGCGCTAACATTATCTGCTATAACTTTACGCTTATGGAAATACTTGATTGTTTTGGTTTTTCAGCCAAGACCCATGGATGTATATCAAATTGTAGCCTGGTTAGGTTGGGTATTAAATCTAATTATTGCCGAAATTATCATCATAAAATATATTAAAAAATGAAAAACACAATCTTCTTAGTATTCGCTCTTATCATTATATCTTGTAAAAAAGAAGCCCCGAAAGAAAAGGTCGAAACTACTCCAGTTTTGGAAAATGAAATTGTTAAAAAAGAAAATGATCCAGCGGTTGAAAAAGTTTCTAAATCAGATCATACATATTTGTTAGGTTATTATGTAGGTTACTTTGAAGCATCAGAATTTACTGATACAAACATCACTCCATCATATTCCAATAAAATAAACATCTCTATTGACCAAATTAAAACTGACTCTATTTATGGTCATTCTGTCGTTGCTGGAAACGAAAGACCATTCAAGGGAACCTTTGATAAAACTTCTTTTTCCGCTAGAACTTCAGAACCTGGCGATGACAAATATGATGGTATTTTTGAAATTAAATTTTTACCAGGACAAAACGAAATCAAAGGAATCTGGATAGCAAATAACAAAAACTTATCTGTAACAAAAAGAAAGTACAATCTTACCAAAAGAAAATTTAAATACGATTCCAAATTAAATTTAGATTTCGATGTTGACTATGATTACAATTTAGCTTTGTATGATTCTCAAGAAGATGAAAATGGAGAATTGGAGGCGATAAGTGCACAAATTATTGGAAAACTTAATGCTTCTACTCAAGAATTAACCAATCAAGATATTGAAAACTTTAATAAAGGAGAGTTAGAAGTCCTGAGAAATTTAATTTATGCCAGACACGGATACTCCTTTAAAAATCGTAAGATGCGTTACTTTTTTGATAGTCAAATTGATTGGTATATTCCGGTCTCTACAGATGTTAGAAGTCAATTAACAGACCTCGAAAAGAAAAACATTGATCTTATTAAGCGGTATGAGCAACACGCAGAGCGATACTATGATTATTTCGGAAGATAATTGAACTTCCAGACCTCACAGGTTTTAAAAACCTGTGAGGTCTATCCTATTGTATCGAGCTAACGATCTCCTTCAAGAATCTATTAAAATCCACACCAGCGTCACCAATCAATCCAAAACGTACAATTACTAAATCTTTAGAAGGAATAATAAATACTCGTTGTCCCTGAAATCCATTTGCAGAATACATGTCTCTGGGAGCATCAGGATAAAAACCTCCAGCATTTAACCAAAAGTGACCTCCATAGTCACCTTCTGATGTTGGACTTGGAGTGGTTATATAATCCACCCAATCCGTATTAAAAATTTGTTCTCCATTCCAATTGCCTTTATGCAGA
Organism: uncultured Aquimarina sp.; assembly: GCF_947495315.1. Classification (GTDB taxonomy): domain Bacteria; phylum Bacteroidota; class Bacteroidia; order Flavobacteriales; family Flavobacteriaceae; genus Aquimarina. Next base: position 123,898 of record NZ_CANLYD010000002.1, read on the forward strand.
TATAATAAACCGAATTTTGCCCAATCTCTAACCGTTGCCCATGCATATGAAGAACCCACATAATTACCCGCCATATCCGTCTCAATAAGCATAGAACGCATTCCTATTTTATCAATAAACTCTCGATACGGAAAATCAAGATACTCCTGATAACTATCAAATTGTTTTCTTAGAATCCCTGATAATAAATTGGTAACACCAGATGAATAATACCAATATTCATTAGGCTTATGAATCGCTTCTTTATAAATTTGAGGCTTCGTCATATCTTCATCTATATATAACATCGTAGTTGCATCAGAAATAGATCCATAGTCTTCATCCCACGCTAAGCCGCAGTTCATTTGTAGTAAATTGTTAATCGTTATCTCCTTTCTTTCATCACTTTGCCATTCTTTTATAGGAGCTTTTTCATTAATATTAATCTTACCCTGTTTTTGCAATACTCCGTAGTTGGTAGCCAATACACTTTTAGTCATGGACCAACCTAGTAGAATAGAGTTTTGGTCTAATCCATCTGCGTATTTTTCTGCTATTATCTGATCTTTATGAATGACCAAAACAGCTCTTGTCTTTTTAATACGCGCTCCTTCTTTATCAAAAATCGAGTTGACAACATCATTTATTTTATTATAATCAACAGAAGTAAACACCGTATCTTTTTGAGGCAAATCTCCATAAGGAAATGGTAGATTGGTTTTTGATTTACTTCGCGTAGGTGTTAAATAAGGAGCTTTTTCATCAAAATCATCATTAATCAATACACTCCCTAGTCCTTCTCTATAAATTGCTTTCCTTTCTTTTAGTCCAAAAACAGAGGCAATTGCGAATTTTTCGTTCTTATTTACCTCATCATCTGCTAGATGAACTGGAGCAAAATTATTGTCATTAATATCCGTAAATTCTACAGTACGATTCCCGATAAAAACGGATGAAGCCATATTTTTGGCAGAATACCCAGAAAGTATCGTGAGTTTAGGATAGTTCCAAAAAGCTGAGACAACTATGAATCCTACAATTCCTATGAATCCATATCCTAAAATCTTTTTAAATCGCTTCATTGTATAAGGTGTTAAATCCTTTTAAAAATAAACAATATCACTTAGAAATAGTTCCTATTTTTGCAGAAAGAAATTGATATGCTAGATGTACAGAAAATACGAGAAGATTTTCCAATTCTGAAAAGAGAAGTAAACGGAAAACCTTTGGTATATTTTGATAATGCTGCCACATCACAAACTCCACAAGTAGTGATTGATGCGATAGTGGATTATTACAGCAATTACAACGCTAATATTCATCGTGGTGTGCATACACTATCACAAGAAGCTACAGATGCTTATGAAATTGCACGTAAAAAGGTGCAACAGCATTTTAATGCAAAACACCCATACGAAATCATCTTAACCTCTGGAACGACGCATAGCATCAATATTGTTGCTACAGGTTTCACTAATTTACTTGCTAAAGGTGATGAGATTATCGTTTCGGCTTTAGAGCATCATTCTAATATTGTTCCTTGGCAAATGCTTTGTGAAAGAACAGGAGCTATTCTTAAAGTCATCCCTATGAATGAAGAAGGAGAGCTGTTAATGAATGCGTATGATCAATTACTTTCTGATAAAACAAAATTGGTTTTTACCAATCATATTTCTAATGCTTTAGGAACTATTAATCCTATCGAAGAGATTATACAAAAAGCTCATAACGTTGGAGCTGCAGTCTTAATAGATGGAGCACAATCTTGTCCTCATATCAAACCTGATGTTCAGGACTTAGACGTAGATTTTTATGTCGCTTCTGCGCATAAACTTTGTGGACCTACAGGTGTTGGTTTATTATACGGAAAAGAGGAATGGCTTAATAAATTACCTCCATACCAAGGTGGTGGCGAAATGATTGATCAAGTTACTTTCGAAAAAACAACCTACGCCGGTCTTCCACACAAGTTTGAAGCAGGAACACCTAATATTTGTGGTGGAATTGCTTTTGGAGTTGCTCTGGATTATATGAACAGTATTGGTTTTGATAATATTGCTGAGTATGAAAATGAACTATTAGACTACGGAACTAAAAAGCTATTGGAAATCGAAGGATTAAAAATCTACGGGACTTCTAAAAACAAAACCTCTGTTATCTCCTTTAATATAGACAATATCCATCCGTATGATATAGGTTCTATTGTTGACAAACTAGGTGTTGCCGTTCGTACCGGTCATCATTGTGCGCAACCTATTATGGATTTTTATAAAATTCCGGGAACCATTCGCGCTTCTTTTTCTTTTTATAATACCAAAGAAGAAATTGACATTCTGGTAGAAGCCATAAAAAAGGCAAAAATGATGTTGAGTTAAAAAAATCAAGCCATTAGTTAATACTATCTTATCATTGACAGAAAGTATTGAATAGCAAAGATTCATGTTGTATTTTTGTCAAAAATTGTAAGTATATGTCTATACAAGAACTTCAGGAAGAGATTGTTGATGAGTTTAGCATGTTTGATGATTGGATGCAGCGCTATGAATACATGATAGATCTTGGTAAATCACTTCCTCTAATTGAAGAGAAATATAAAATTGATGAAAATATCATAAAAGGTTGTCAAAGCAAAGTTTGGGTTCACGCAGAAATGAAAGATGACAAAATCGAATTTACTGCGGATAGCGATGCTATAATAACCAAAGGTATTATTGCCATTCTTATCAGAGTATTTTCTGGTCAACATCCGAAAGATATTATGGACGCAGATACTGCTTTTATTGATGAAATTGGTTTAAAAGAGCATTTATCGCCAACCAGAGCAAACGGATTGGTGAGTATGATCAAACAATTAAAAATGTATGCGATCGCATACCAAACACAACTAAATTAATTCGTCTTTAATCTTTTTAAGAATTAAATAGACGGCGAAAAATATACTATGAGTGAGACTAACATAGACACGACAGAACTTGGCGAAAAAATTGTAAGAGTCCTGAAAACAATTTATGATCCAGAAATTCCGGTTGATATATATGAACTAGGATTGATATATGACGTTTTTGTAAATGAGGACTATGATGTGAAAATTCTTATGACGCTTACATCTCCTAATTGTCCAGTTGCAGAATCATTACCAGAAGAGGTTAAGGAAAAAGTAAAGTCTCTAGATGCTGTAAATGATGTAGAGCTGGAGCTTACCTTTGAGCCAACCTGGACGCAAGATCTAATGAGCGAAGAAGCGAAATTAGAATTGGGGATGTTATAAGTTTCTATCTGCTATTTTTGCTTATAATCTTAAATGCACCTTTTATAAACCGATAGATTACAGTAATGAACCTGGAACATTATCATAAATTAGAAAAGATGTATTTGCAGGCAAATATCAATACCAAAATCTATGACACTACTACGGTCAAAATTTCTGAAGGAATATCAGAGATTGGTTTGACCATATCAGAAAAGTATTTTCATGCCTTAGGAGCAATACACGGTTCTGTATATTTTAAATTGTTGGATGATGCTGCATTCTTTGCTGTGAATTCTTTAGTCGAAGATGTTTTCGTGCTTACCACATCCTTTAATATTAATTTAGTACGTCCTGTAGATAGAGGTATTATTAAGGCTGTTGGGAAAGTAAAATTCAAATCCAGAAATCTTTATGTTGCAGAATCAGTTTTATATAATGAAGATGGTAAAGAAATAGGTTTCGGAACTGGTAATTTTGCCAAAAGCAACATTGCACTAACCGAAAAAATAGGATATAAAATCTAAAACAATGGCAGAAGAAATTATCAATAGGGTCGCTAATAACAAAAATCTAATCACTTTTGATCTGGAAGAATATTATCCTAATGGAGAGCGTGTTTTATTTGATATAAAAGACTGGCTTTTTGAGGGTTTTATGCTTCGCGAAAAAGATTTCAGAAAATACGTTTCTGATCATGATTGGAGTCAGTATCAGAATAAATATGTTGCTCTAAGTTGCTCGACAGATGCTATTATTCCTGCTTGGGCATATCTATTATTGACAAGCTCATTAATGCCTTTTGCTAAAAAGGTAGCTGTTGGATCATTAGAAAACCTAGAAATCATTCTCTATACCGGTATTATCAATGCGCTTGATGTTTCAGAATATCAAGACAAACTTCTGATTATAAAAGGGTGTTCTAATAAACCTGTTCCTGAAAACGCTTATATAGAGCTTATCCAAAAACTACAACCTGTAGCTAAAAGTATCATGTACGGGGAAGCCTGTTCCTCTGTTCCTCTATTTAAGAGAAAATAGCTCATTTCATCCTATAAAGCTGTTTTTTATCGAAAATTGTTTTAACAATTACGCTGTTTTACATTGAAAAACGTTACTTCAAGTATATTTACCAACGCAAAATTTTACATAAATCTTGAACTTGTTTGTACAAAAGTTTTCTTAGAAAAGACTTTTTAGATGTAAAAACAAACTACTTAAAACTATTAATTATGAAAAAAATCGTATTCTCACTTATTCTTCTATTGGCTGGTATCCATACAGGATTTGCACAAACAGAAGAAGAATTGAAAACAAAATTATCTGCAAAGAAAGATTCTATTGCAGCAATACAAGGAAGAGCTAATGCAATACAATCACAAATAGATGCATTGCCAGGATGGAAAATTGGTGCTTTTGGTACAATTGGAGGAAGCATTTCTGGGTTTAATAACTGGTTCTCTCAAGGTATTCCAAATAATGATGCAGGAACAATTGGTGTTACCGTGAATGCATATGCAAATTTATTACAAGAAAAATACTTTTGGAGAAATAGTGCTAACGTTAACCTTGCTTGGGTAAAACTGGATGATAAAGATGATCCAACAGATGATGATAGCTTCAGAGAATCGACAGATGTATTTAATATTACTTCATTATTCGGTTACAAACTTACTAAAACACTAGCTGTTTCAACATTAGCAGAATATAGAACTTCTGTATTAAGTAATTTCAACGACCCTGGGTACTTAGATCTTGGTGTGGGTATTACTTGGACTCCTATTAATAACTTAGTAGTGGTTGTACATCCTCTTAACTACAATTTTGTATTTAGCGAAGGTGCAGCACAATATGAGTCTTCTTTAGGAGCAAAAATCGTTGCAGATTATACGCGTAAAATCGGAGCCATAAACTTTAAAACCAATCTTTCTGCTTTCTTAAGCTATGAAGATGGTGATTATTCTAACTGGACTTGGACTAATTCTTTTTCTTATACTTTATGGAAAGCAATTGGTGTTGGATTTGATTTTGGTCTTAGAGGAAACAAACAAGAAGCATTTAATTATGCTTTAGGACAAGCAGCTATAGCTGTTCCTCCTCCAGCTGTAACTCCTACATTAGAAAACACTGATAACGAATTACAATCTTTTTGGAACCTTGGATTGAGCTACTCTTTCTAAGTAGAAAATATTTTATTGTAAAAAGAGGCATTTAGATATCTAGATGCCTCTTTTTTTACTTCCGTAATTTCTTAAACTCCATATGAAACTCATATTGATCTTCTCCAATAATGCAAAAGCCATTTCTTTCATATAAATATCTCGCTGGGTTTTCCTTTAGAACTTTCAGTAGTATATTTTTATGGAGAGACTCAGATAGTTGTATTATATGATTAAGGAGATAGTTGCCAATCCCTTTTCCCTGATATTTCGGTAGTATCTGAAACTGAAGTATTTCTATGGCATCTTTAGTTTCAATATATTTTAATAAGCCAACTCTTTCGTCCAATTGTTTTATTATATATGCTGCATTAAAATGGATTTTTACTCTAGATACGTGCTGATCATCCGATACATACAGCCCTGCTTTTTCTAGATATTCCACCATCGTTAACTTTCTTAGCTTTACTAAAAATACCGTATCTGTATCTTTTGCCTTGATCAATTCTATATTCATCTTCTTTTTCTTGATATAATTTTATTAATAGTATATACTATTTTTTTAAAATTAAAGTTCTTTTAAATACAACAATCACTCTTCATTAAATAACTATTTCGGCTCAATTTAGCCATATTTGAAAAAGCTGTGCACATAAAGTATATTTGTACACAAATCTATTATTTATACCATGCGAAAGATTGTTGTGTTTATTTTTTTGTTCATTTCTATGACCGAATTAATTGGTCAAGAAAAAGAGGAAATAAAACAACTGGACTCCATTCAGGTTCGCTTAGCAAGGTCTTTAGATAGTTTACTAAAAGATACTCCAAAGGAGCTTAACGTCATTGTATTAAAAGATCTTTTAAAAAAATTAAGTCCTAAACCTGTTAAAAAACCACATATAGGGTGGAAATCTTTCGGAAAGTTTTCCTTTTTCTTTAATCAATCTGCTTTTAATTATGATTGGCAAGGTGGAGGAACCTCTAATATTGCAGGTAATACAGCCCTTAATTATGAATTTAACTACAAGAAAAATAGCCTAACTTGGGATAATAAAGTTTTAGCAGATTATGGTCTTACGTTTTTAAAAGGAGAGAACTTTGCCCGCAAAACCAATGACAGGATAGAATTAAATTCTCGATTGGGACAGCGAATTGGTGAAGGTTTCTGGAACTATTCGTTATTTGTTAATTTTAGGTCTCAGTTTGCCAAAGGATATAGCTTCAGTAAAGACCCGGATACTGATGAAACAATACGGACAGAAGAAACTCATTTCTTTTCTCCTGCTTTTATACAAATTGGTCCTGGTATTTTATGGAAAAAAAGTGATGATTTTAACGTCAATATTGCTCCGGTTACTTCTCGTATGATTTTTGTAGATGATCAGTTTACAAGCATTCCTGATTATGAGGATGGTGACTATTTTGGAGTAGATGAAGGCAGGAGTTCTCGATTTGAATTTGGTGGATCCATATCCGCATATGTCAAGTTTCAGGTAATAAAAAATATCACCATGGAAAACATTCTTAATCTATACTCTAATTATATAGAAGATCCTTATAACGTAGATATTGATTATACCTTAAACTTAAATCTGGTCGTGAACAAGTATATTTCCGGAAGTTTTATCTTTCAGGCAATCTATGACGACAATGCCACCAGTGGCTTCCAAATCCGAGAAGTTCTTGGTCTGGGACTTAATTATGAGTTTTAAAACCTAACCACTACTCCTCCACAAACTCCGGATATAAAAAGTTGTTATAAGGAAAACGCGTTACGTGTATATCCCTTACTTCTTTGTATACTCTTTTCCTAAATGTGTCAATATTTTCTTTATTAATTGCGGATATAAATAAGGCATTATCTCCTATCTTACTCATCCAGGTTTGCTTCCATTCATCCAGCGTATAATGTACCTTCGTTCTTTCTGTTGTTAGATCGTCTTCATCAATGGTTTCATGTTCATACGCATCGATTTTATTAAAAACCATAATGACCGGTTTATCAACACTATCTATTTCCTCCAAAATCCTACTTACAGAATCGATGTGGTCTTCAAACTGAGGATGGGATATATCAACTACATGTAGCAATAAATCGGCCTCCCTTACCTCATCTAATGTACTTTTAAAACTTTCTACTAATTGTGTAGGCAACTTTCTTATAAATCCTACTGTATCACTTAGCAAAAAAGGAAGGTTACCAATGACTACCTTTCTTACCGTAGTATCAAGCGTCGCAAAAAGTTTATTCTCTGCAAACACATCACTTTTAGCAATGACATTCATTAAAGTAGACTTACCAACATTAGTATACCCAACCAGCGCTACTCGCACCAATTTTCCTCGATTGCCTCGTTGGGTCGCCATCTGTTTATCAATCGTTAACAGTTTTTTCTTTAATAAAGAAATACGATCTCTTACAATACGACGGTCGGTTTCTATCTCTGTTTCACCAGGACCACGCATACCAATACCACCTCGTTGACGCTCTAAGTGTGTCCATAACCCTGTTAGTCTTGGTAAATAATATTGACATTGCGCCAACTCAACCTGAGTTCTGGCATAACTTGTTTGAGCGCGCTGTGCAAAAATATCTAGAATCAGATTGGTTCTATCAATGATCTTAGCTTTTAGGATACGCTCAATATTACGTTGCTGTCCAGGCGTTAATTCATCATCAAAAACCACCGTTCCGATATCATGCTGCTCTACATATGCCAGCACCTCTTCCATTTTACCAGATCCAATAAAGGTTTTAGGATTAGGGACATCCATCTTTTGGGTAAACCGTTTTACCACTTCTCCACCAGCCGTATACGTAAGGAATTCTAATTCATCCAAAAATTCAGTTAGCTTATCTTGATCCTGATTTTTGGTAATAATTCCTATTAAAACTGCTTTTTCGTATACTGTTTCTTCCTTTTCTATCATTATCTATTCCTTCTTCAAACTTATATTATATATCATTCAACTTTCACTCGTATAATCCAAATGAAAATCGAATTCCGTTCTATAACGAGATAAACGCTACTACATATTTTAAATGTACTTTATATTTTGGCCTTTTAAAATATAGTCTCGTTTAATTAATCCACAAAGGTACAATATTGTATGCATTTGAATTTGTACATTAGATGTTTACAACAAATTTTTATTGAATGTCTTCAAAGCTTTATTTTAGAAAGAAACATACAAATCTGCATACGGTTGGTTTTTACAACTTAGAAAACCTTTTTGATACCAAAGATGATCCCAACACCCTGGATGATGATTTTTTACCTGATTCAGAAAAACGATGGAACAAAAAAAGGTATGAAAAGAAACTATTTAAGCTGGGAACTGTCATTTCTAATATTGGATTTGCTAAAACGGGTAAAGCTCCTGTTATTTTGGGCGTAGCTGAAGTAGAAAATAAGGCTGTTTTAGAAGATCTTATCAAAACGAAGCACTTGGTAAACAAAAACTATGGAGTTGTCCACCACGAGTCTCCAGATGAACGAGGAATTGATGTAGGGCTTTTATATCAAAAAGAAAACTTCACTGTTATAAATTCAGAAAGTGTTCAGGTGCTAGTTGATAACGAATATGGTGAAAGAGATTTTACTCGTGACATTCTATGGGTAACTGGAAAATTACACAATGAAGAGATTCACATTTTAGTTAATCACTGGCCTTCTCGTAGAGACGGAGCAGAGTCAACTTCGTATAAACGTATTGCAGCAGCTGATAAAAATCGAGAAGTCATAGATCAGATTATGGGAAAAGATCCCGAAGCAAAAATCATTGTAATGGGTGATTTTAATGATGATCCTGCTAGTGAAAGTGTACAAAAACATCTGGTACTACACGATTTTTATAATCCTATGGAAAGACTACACACTCGTTATCGAGGAACACTTAACTATAAAAGTCAATGGAATTTATTCGACCAGATTATTTTTAGCAACAATTTTCATAAATATCAGGAAGGTTCTCATAGTTTTTCTGAGGCTAATATTTTTGATGATAGTTTTTTAAAAATCTACAAAGGTAGATACAAAGGAAATCCTTTTAGAACCTACGCAGGAAGAAAATATATAGGAGGATATAGCGATCATTTTCCTGTGTATGTACTACTAAAATGTGATGTGCAAAAAGCTTAGATATTTTGTTCCCCAAGAGGGTGAATATCGTTACATTAAGAAAAAATACATCTTCTATATCACGCGGAGACCGAAGTGTCGTTGAAAACAAAGGCTTGATGGGTCTTCGATGAAACTCCCATACACCTTGCCAAAAAATGAATGCAGTCCACACAAAAACTCAACCTAACCCTATTATAGGAACTCTATAATAACTATTTTCTATTCTAAACACAGGTATTTAACTCAACACATAAGGGTAAATCACCCAAATATTGTCCAGAAATGTTGAAATTCAAACTTTTCGGACATTGCTTTTCCTTTCTCAATCTAGTTTTGTACTGTAAAAATTTAGAACCTCACAATGCATGTAAAAAATCAATACGACAAGATCATCTCTTAGACTAGAAACAAAACGGCGCCAACAATACAAGTTTCTATGTTGATTGATTATAAGTGTATATAGGTATCTAAAAAAACAGATTATTACCTATGGTCTGTATAAAAATGAATAGGATTAATTATTCTTAAAACTAAATTAAAATGAAAAGATTATTTTATGTACTACCGATTATTGGACTCTTACTATTCGCATCCTGTAATCAAGATGAATCTGATGAAATTATTGATGAGTATCAAGAATTAGATGAAAGCCAAATCGAAATAACAGAAATCACCGAAGGTAAAAATCTTGTTTGGGCGATTCCTCCTGGGTTGTATGGACCTATCAATACAGCACCACTAACAAATGTGAAATATACGTATCACCCAACTCAGACACAGTTGAATGCTATACCAGCTTCATTGAGAGGGTATCGAATCCATTTTGAAGTGGACAATCCATTCATAGCTGGCACTGCTTGGCAACACGAAGCAAGTTTTGACATTACTTCGAATTCAGTAACCGTAAAATTTCCTACGAAATACAATGCTAGTACAACTAGATGGAGAATTCGTTACGAAATATATAATAAAAATACATTTACTAGCTACTCTAGACTAAAAGTAGTGAATGTGAATTTTGTTATTCCAGGATAAATTAGATAAAAAGAGGCCGTCTTAATTGGCGGTCTCCTTTTTATTATACCAACCTAAGTTAGCGTCTAAAGAAAGCCGTTTAGCACTTATACCTGAAGAAAATATAAAGGAGGATATAGCGACCACTTTCCGGTATATGTCTATCTAAAAAACAATTAAGTCCCTCACTTTTTACACAAATACGCGCTTACCATAGAAAAAATCCAATAAATAGCTTTTTTCTATAAAGGGGTTCCACTATAGAAACGTGGGGTATACAACCCTTTTTACTTTGATAACAAACCCTTAAGAAAACATTAACACTCTGTTTGTCAGGTTTTTATTTTGCGGAAAATTCCGCAAAATTATTTTCCTCTTTTGCAGACTGTAACCCCTATCCTACTTTTGATTCAGAATTTATAAGGATACTCTTATAGTTCTAATTTCACTCGTATGATAAGATTGATTATAAAGATCAACCATCTATTGGATTAGAAACAAAACTGGCGCCAAAAGTAGTTTCTTCATGTATAATCTAACTATACTACACCGTGAAAATCAGGATACATTAGTGTCCGAAAACTAAACATATCAATTTAATTATTCTTAAAAACCAAACAAATGAAAAAGTCATTTTATGTATTACCAATTCTCGGTTTATTATTTTTTACTTCCTGTGATAAGGATGAATCTAATGAGATAGCAGAAGAAGCTATTGTAGAATCAATAGATTTAGAAAAAGATTTATATGATTTTCATAAAGACATTATGATAACCTCTGATGGAGGAAGTGAAGCTATTATGCGTGTTTATTCGAACTCTGAAGCTGCAGTAGCTAGCTATACTAGTGAGCACTTTAAACTCGTAGAAACTTTTAAAAATGAAACCTTAAGCGAAGGCTTAATTCGTCAAAATATCAAAGATGACAGTGATGTTTCTTTAGAACAAGAAGAAAAAGAAATGACTGAGTTTGATACTAAAGAGAATGCCGGAGCAGGTATCGCTTTTAAAATGGTGTCGGTTACTAAAAGAAATCCTAATGCAAATTATAGTGTAAGTTTTTATCACCCAGAAAATATTGCAAAAAGCTGGTCATACTGGACACATTACAGTGGAATTGGTCAAACGATAGCTACTATAGATAGACATTCTGCTTTAAGAAGAGTGTATTTTGGATTAAAGCGTAAAGCTTACAGTACAAGCGGATGGGCAATTCATGTTTCTGAATGGAGGTTTCTAGCAAATGGAAATAGCTATTCTCTTACGGCAAATACCAACTACCAATTCCGTTTTAGAGTAAAATCAAAAAGAAGCTCAGCATATACTGTGAATTTCAGTAACTAATAGAGGCTATTCATAAAAAACTCCCTAAAGAAAATTCTTCAGGGAGTTTTACTATTCTGTTTAATATCTCAGAAACTCTTAATTTCCTGAAATCGAAATATTATCTATATGATATCTTGTAGTTGGTCCTGGATCTGCTCCTGCATAACGGAATGCTATTCTTACAGCGCCATCAATACAAGAAATATTTACTGGCCCAACTGGCTCAAAACTTCCAAATCCACTTGGATTTCCATTAGGAATACTTGCATCTAACTGACTCCACTCTGTCGTCGTTACATCACCGGTAAAATTATTAGTGATAAAAGCAGTTAGAATATTACCATTATCAAAGTTAGCTTGAATATCAAAAGATAATTCTTCTTCTGAAGAAGCTGTTAAATCAATTTCTGGTGTTACTAACCAAACCTCGAATGGACTTTCTCCTGAGTTAAATCCAGAAATCTGAGCGTATTGATTACCACTGAAACTTCCAACAAAATAATCAAGGCTTCCTCCTGTGGTATTAACATTTAACCATCCAGAGTTTTCCAGATCACTAATGCTTAATCCTGTAAAATCTTCTTCAAAAATTACATTCGATCCTCCACTAGTTCCATCACATTCTAATACACTAGGGTCACAACGATTCTCATTATCAAATATCAACCCGGTAACATCATTTAGTACTAAGTTAAAAGTGTCTCCAAAAAAGTTTTTAGCTAAAACTCCTTCAAAACTTCCTTGTTGAGCAGGTAAGGGTAGTGATTTAAAATCGGCAAACGTACTCGTACTTAATACAGCAATAGCACCACTATCACAACTTTCTAAGTTTCTTTCTCCATCAAACTCATCTTCGCGTTCCCCGGCAAAAGTAAGAGGGTTTTCTCCTAAAACATCGTTTCTATTAAATTGTAGGTTATTAATCTTAACATATAAATTAGTTAGATCATCAGAAAAATCCTCAATTGTAATTTCTAAAGGAGTAATGTCTGCAACCTCTGCTGATCTTATGATGATCTCCTCCTGAGAAAAAGAAGGTATTTGATCTACTTCATCGCCAGAAAGTACTCCTAAAGTAAGAACACCATTTTCTATTCCCATTGACAAACCATCTAGTTTAATAAATACCTTGCGACCAAACTCATAACTTGTAAATAATGGGTTCACATCAATTGGTAATCGTAAACCTCTAGTAGGATTTTCTGGTTTATCTTGTAATATTAATTCTTCAAAAAAGTTACCTGCTTTATCTGTAGAAATTACATAACCCGACATAAACATTGGGTTGTCAATATCCTCATTCTCAAACGTAAACTTAGTTTGTAATCTCACCGCTTCGATTGCCTCTACATCAAAGTCACTGTCAAAATCCAAACCGGCATCATCTACTGCATCTACAAACTCTTGAAACCACTGATTGTAAGCACTTAACAATGTAATTGGCGTGCTCCCATTTAGATCTGGCTCCTCGATAACCAATGCAGGAGTTTTAAAATCATCGTCTTGTACACATGCAGTAAACGTAACCGCCAAAACCAAAACGCTTATCAGTTTCTTTAAATTAATTGAATTCATTTTATAATATTTTTTTGTTGTGTTCATCATTAAAATCTTACATATACATTAAGGTAGTACGAAGTACCAAATCCATAGAAATACCTTGGGCCAAAAACAGGAGTTTCTCTCTGTGATTCTTCTAGAGCTAGTCTATAATTAGCATTTCTAGCTTGTTCAAATCCACCAGTTCTATATTGCTTATCAAAAACATTGTTGATTGTTGCAAAAAAGCCAATGTAATAATCTTTTACTCTCCAGGATTTACCACCTACTACATTTACTAATACATAATCATCAAACTGCTCTTGTCTTAATAATTCTCTGGCAATATTTTCATCGTAATCATTAAATGGTAACCCATCTGTATCCTGATTAAAGTTTGAGGATCTTGCAAAGGGACTTACATCAATGTAAGCATTAGAGAAATAATTGGCCGTAGTACCAAACCACCAGAAGTTAGGATCTCTATATTCGAAACCTAATTGTGCAGCATTCTGTGGACCTCCTGCTATACGATAATCTTTTAACGTTGATTTACCTAAATACCTTGTGCCTCTGAAATCGTTGTTTTCACCTAATCCATCTCCTAAAAAGTCACTACTTGTACTTGCAATAAATAAATCAGGATCATTAGCGTACGTAAACTGACCGATAGCTGCCGCACCTTTTATTTTTATTGTAGGAGTTATTTGATACTCAATACCTAGTTCTGCTCCTATATGTTGTTTGTCAACTCCTGTAAGAATTTCCTGAACAAATCCAACATCGGATCCCGAAATTGCCTGTGTAAAGAAGAAAGATAATTCCGTAGCATCTTCTATTTTGGTATAATATCCGGTTAATCTGGCTTTTAGTTTTGGAGTTCTTAGAATATAACTGGCATCTACAGATTGAACTTTTTCGCTTTCTTGTTCTGAAGATCCAATTCTTACGTTATCTAGATTGCCTGCTAATACTTCAGATTCTTCAAAAGCTCTTTCTGCTCTAATAAGCTGATCGATTGTTCTATTATTTTGTCTGGCATTCGCAAAAGAATTACGAATTGTTGGAGCCTTCGTAAAATACGTTCCGTGAACATCTATTAAGTTACGCCCATTAATTTTATAGGTAAATCCTCCTTTAGCTCCATAATTAGTAAATTCTAATTTATCACTTTTACCGAATGATCCTAGATTTCCTTCTCCAGGAAAATATCCGTTTTCGAACAAACCTGTTCTTTGATAGGTAGTTTGAGAAACATTCGCTCCTACAAAGAAATCTACTCGACTGTATTTAAACTGAGCCTGAGCAAATCCGCTTATTACATCTGAATCAATATCGTAATTATAATCATAACGATCACCAACTCCTACAACTCTGTTACGGTTTCTTAAATCACTTTGAGCTCTATCCGCCAGTTCTTCTGCAGTCAATCTGTCCTCTTCTTCTACATCATTATCTTGTTGTGAACCAAATAGGTCTACATCTAAAAATCCTCTTCCACCTAATAGATCTGTTACCTCTGCAAAGTTTTCGCTTTTTAAGGTTCTATAGTTTATGGCTCCATTTACGGTAATATTATCTGATACCTGACTGTTCAAGATTGAATTAAAACTCCATTGCGTATCATCAATTCTATCTTCATATAAAATATAAGTAGAATTGATACCATTTTGAGCATTTAATTGATTCGTTTGTATTAATTGATTCCAGTTTAATTGTCCGTCTCTTATAAACGCTTGTTGTGCTAAAAATGCGTTTTGATAATCAAGAGGTGTAGGATTAGGATCATCCAAGAAAGAACTAGGTAAAAAGCTTGGATGTATTGGATTTGTATCTCTACTAGCTCCACCACCTCTATACGATTCCTGTCCATTAAAATTCACCAATTCAGTTCCGCCATTATCTATACGGCTGTTTCCTATTTTCCCTGTTTGATACCCTACATTTGTATTTAAAGTAGTTTTATCTGTAATATTCCAGTAATGGTTTAACATAAAAACAGGTTCTTCAACCTCACGAACTCTGGAGTTTTTCTTTTCTCCGTCAAAATAACCCCAATTAGGATTATATTGTCTTCCCTTTAAGTTAAAAGCTTCTTCGGTTATCGCAGTAGATCTTCCTCTTCTGTTTGGGGTATAAAAACTAGTTACATTTATACTATGTTTATCATTAATCTTTTTTTCAACCGAAGCAAAAATCGAATTAGCGTCATATAAAGTTCCATCGATATAGCCTTCTTCTCCGAATCTACGTGCTAATGAAATTGTATAAGCCCAACCATTACTCATTAAACCAGAACTATAACTAGCCATTGCTCTACCTGTATAACTTCTGTTAGACGCAGCATAGGATATTCTTCCACCCTGACGGTATTGAGAAGCTCTCATAATGATATTAGTAGCTCCTGATAAATCTCCAAATGTGTAATCATTTGCAGAAATCCCCATTGAGAACTCTTGGTTACGTTGTACATCGTTCAATCCTCCCCAATTACTCCACTGAGGTCTCCCATCATTAAGTTTGTTCATTTCGATACCATTGATCAGTACTTTTGAATTTTCGTTACCAAGACCTCTTGGACGAAAAAAGGTAGCACTAAAGTCAAATGCAGCTGCACTAAGAAATACATCTCTTGATGCCTGTAGTAACCCCGAAACATTAGAAGAAGCATCATCATCACCTTCATCTAATTCATTATCAGAAAGGCTAATAGTACCTATCTGAATTTGTTCCTGATTTACGTCATAGTTAAGATCTATAGTTTTTAGATCTAAAACACTTCCTTCATTAATAATAATCGGAAAACGTTTTGTAATATATCCATCTTTGGACATTACTGCTATTTGTTCTCCTAAAGGTAGCTGTACGCCTCCAAAATCAAATTCTCCCAAAGCATTTGTCGTCGCAGAAACCATTGTTCCTTCGATAGTAATTAATACTTGTGTAAGATTTTCATTTGAAGATGCGTCAACAATTTTACCCTTTAATCCTGTTTGCTGAGCGTAAGATGTAGCAACAGAACTTAAAAAAATCATTAAAAAGAATAGATTCTTTTTGAGTTGTGACACTTTCATTAATTGTTGTTTTAGTTAAATATTTAACATTTCTGCGGCGCAAAAGTACATTTTTTAAATAGAAAAGCTAATTTTGGCCCAAAGTTTGGAATACAATTTACAATAAGTTAATAATCAATTATATAATGAACTCAAAATATTTGCTTGCCATAGTCTTATTACTAAGCCCTATTTTCTCTGTGTTTTCTCAAGAAAAGAAAACTTATAAAGTTAATACAATTGCTTTTTATAATGTTGAAAACCTTTTTGACACTGAAGATGATCCAATTACTTATGATGACGATCGAACACCAAACGGTAAGGATCATTGGACAGAAGAGATATATAAAGATAAGCTTAAAAACATGGCAAAGGTTATTTCTGAAATCGGTGCTGATGTAACAAAAAACACTCCTGCACTTCTTGGGGTTGCAGAAATAGAGAACAGAAAAGTATTAGAAGATCTAGCCAATGAACCCGTTCTTTTACCAAAAGATTATGGGATTGTACAATTCGATTCTCCGGACAGAAGAGGTATTGATGTTGCCTTGTTATATCAAAAATCCTTATTTAGACCCGTAAACACTAGTGTTCATGAACTATTAATTTATAACAACGGTGATGAAAAAAAACGTGTCTATACTAGAGATCAATTATTGGTCAGTGGATATCTTGATGGAGATTTAATACATGTAATTGTAAATCACTGGCCATCAAGAAGTGGTGGCGAAGCTCGTAGTCGTTATAAAAGAGAAAAAGCAGCAGCGTTGAATAAAAAGATTATTGATTCGCTTTTTGATATTGATCCTTATGCAAAAGTAATTACGATGGGAGACCTAAATGATGATCCTGATAATAATAGTGTGAAAAAAGTACTTGCAGCTAAATCAGAAAAGGAAGATGTAAAGTTAAAAGGATTATACAATCCAATGTATAATATGTCTAAAAAAGGAATTGGTTCTCTTGCCTGGAGAGATAGCTGGAACCTTTTTGACCAGATTATTGTTTCTAAAGGTTTACTTGATAAAGATTATAGCACCTATAAATATTATAAAGCTGGGGTTTATAACAAAAATTACTTAACTAATCCTCGTGGTAGATATAAAGGGTATCCTTATAGAAGTTTTGCTAATGGTGCTTATACAGGAGGATATAGTGACCACTTTCCGGTATATATATATTTAATTAAGGAAAATAAATAAATTATAGAGCATAAAAAAGGAGGCAAAATAGCCTCCTTTTTTTATTTCTCTGGATTCAATAGCATTTCTATTGATCCAGATTTTCTCATTATATTAATTACACGTCGACCCTGAAGCCTGTAATGCAGATACATAAGCTGAATAACCTATTTCAGTATCAATTCCAGCAACAAAAGCATTTCCGTTAGATCCTTCACATATTTCAATACCAACTCCTTGGGCAGTACATGTTACACAAGTACCTGAAACATTTGCAGAACAATCCTCTGGTAAAGCATCTCTTTGTGCAGCATAAGCATCCGCTGATCCACAGTCACTTGCTCTGAAAGCGTCAATTGCATCTTTTAATGCCGAACAAGTAGCAGGAGTATCTTCTGCTTGCCAATCAGCAAACGCAGCATCAACATCTACTCTAAGCTCTTCTTCTACAGCATCACAGACAAAATCTACTACATCATCTTCTCCACAAGAAGTGAATCCTAAAGCCATACTGAAAATGGCTACAATCATAAGTTTTTTCATAATTTGGGTTTTAAAATTTAAATTTTCAGATGGCGAATATAGAAGATTAATTTCCAATTAACAAAAAATTTTGTTAATTGTGTGTTTTTTGACGGAAAAATCCTGCCTTTTGTCGTTTTTTAGCTAACCTCTTCCACATCTATTGGCTTACCAATATATACTAAAAAACTATCCTTGTTAATTTGTTCCATTTTTTCGCTATAAGCAGAAATAATTCTAATATTTCCATCCGGATCTTTAATAAATAAAGGAATGATGTCTTTATCCTGTTTCGTAATCTTAATTAGAGAGTTATAATGATCTGCATCCTTAATTCTAATCTCTTGTATACCCGGATATTTTTCTGCCAAATTCATTAAATTGCTATAATCATCCGTATGAGAAAACAAACCTTCGTTTGGATTATTTTCTGGATCGTTCATCTCTTCCGAACTCACCAACCTAAAAGAACCGTTTTCTCCAAACTGATCTTTAAATTTATTAATCGAAAACTTATTTATATCGGTATTACCAGTCAGTGCCATTAAAAAACCAATATCGTTTAGTTCTATGTTATTTGTTAATTGATCACTATATATACTTCCTTCTAAAGCTTCTAAGCCTAAAGCTTTCGCTTTCTTAATATTGTCACGATTACTATCAACCAATACCACATGCCGTTGATTGTTTTTTAAATATGAAGCTATTAACCTAGAAACCTTTGAAGCTCCAATTATAAGAATCCCTTCGGATTTTGTTAGGAACACTCCTACCATTTTAGCAAACATTCTTGCTGTTGTTGCGTTTAGAAGTACTGTACCTAAAACTATCATAAAAACTAATGGAGTAATATATTCTGCTCCAGGTTCTCCATTCTTGGCAAGCTTTAATCCAAATAAAGAAGCAATCCCCGCAGCTACAATACCCCTTGGACCTACCCAGCTTATAAAAAGTTTTTCTGATAATTTAAGTCCTGAATTAATGGAACTTAGAAAAACCCCTAAAGGTCTAATAAAGAAAACAACAGATGCAAAAAGTAAAAGAGCATTCCAGTTATAAATTAATTTTAAGTCTTCAATATTAATATTTGCCGCCAGAAGAATGAATAAAATAGAAATTAATAAAACGCTTAAAGATTCTTTAAAATATAATAGTTCTTCGATATTTGGTAACTTAGTATTACCTAATACCATACCCATTACTACTACAGAAAGTAAGCCAGATTCATGGGCAAAAACATCCGATAAAACGAAAACACCTAGAACGGTAGCCAATGTGAAAACATTAAGCAAATAATGTGGTATTACTTGTTTCTTAATTCCTAGAGCTAATGCATGGGCAAAAGCGAAACCAAATGTAAAACCAAATAACACTATTTTTCCGAATTCAATAAGCGCTGTTTTAGTAAAAGCCTGTTCTTCTCCAACACTTATAAACTCAAAAACTAAAACAGCAACCAAAGCTCCTATTGGATCTATAAGAATTCCTTCCCATTTTAATACTGCAGAAATGTCCTTTTTTAAAGGTATGTTTCTCAAAATAGGCGTAATCACTGTAGGACCTGTTACAATAATAAGAGAAGAGAATAAAAATGAAATTGGCCAGCTAAGGTCGAAAATAAAATGTGCGGCGAATCCAGCTCCAAAAAATGTCACCAAAACAGCAACTGTAATTAGCTTAAGAATTACTGGTCCAACATTAAGAATTTCATTCCTTCTTAGTGTTAATCCACCTTCAAACAGAATAATACCAATCGCTAAAGAAACAAAATAGAATAAACTCTCACCAGGAAACAGACCTTCTTCTCCATTGTAAATAGGTTGTATTAGTTTAGTTCCATCTCCTGTATATAATGTAGCTATCGGTCCTACTAAGAGTCCGATCAATATAAGAGGCAAAATTGCTGGAATCTTAAACTTCCAGGCGACCCATTGAGCTAAAATTCCTAAAATTATAATACCGGCTAATTCTACCATATTCTTAACTTAATTATCTAAGAGCAGCAAAATATCGGAATTTTTTTAGAAATACGTGCCTCTTTATTGATTTTATACTTCCGAAAAATAACACTATATTCTGGCCTTAATTTTTAGATCATACAATATTGAGCGAATTATCAGATCATAAATTTAAAACCATACTTATAGGACTGGCGTTCTCTCCAAACCTTAAGAACAATGTATACGAAGCCATGAGAATGGTAGATTTTTTTGATTCTAAACTGATACTTGTTCATGTAGGATCAAAGACAAAGGAAAAAGAAGTTGCTATTAAAGAGCTAATTTCAGGCTTTTCTGACGATACAGAAAAAGTAAAAATCATTTGGCGTGAAGGGGATCCTGTAGATGTTATTATAAAAACTGCCAATGAGAACAAAGCGGACCTTATAATGCTTGGAGCGACGCCAAGAGAGGACTTTCTAAAATTTTATATTGGATCTATTGCCAGAAAAATAACCCGAAATGCAAATTGCTCTGTGTTATTACTTATAAAACCTTCTGAGGATCTTAGACCTTGCCATCATGTAGTTGTTAATGGATTAAAAGATCATAAAACGAAACAAACAATTCTTGCAGCTTTTGAGGTTTCCCAAAACCTTGGGGCACAACAATTAACCGTTGTAGAAGAAATATCTCAGCAAGAAGTACAAGTAGTAGTTCAAGACGATAAATCACTGTTAAAAGCTATAAAAAGAAAAGAGCAAATAACAAAAAAAGAACATCTTAGGGTTCAGGATATTCTGAATGAAGTTCCTGAAGAATTCAAGTCCGGCATACACATCAAAACTCAGCCTATATTTGGAAAAAGAGGATATTCTATAGGTCACTATGCCCGTGTTAAAGGTGCGGATTTGCTGATAATGAATGCTCCAGGAAAAACAACATTCTGGGATCGTATTTTTCCTCATGACCTTGAGCATATTTTAGCCGAGCTACCAACCGATGTGTTAATTATTAGATAAATGAAAAGCATTAAAACTAATGCATCTGGGTTTTTATCCAGCTTGCCAAAAAATATTTTTTCCGGTTTTGTGGTTTCTTTAATTGCCTTACCTCTTGGACTAGGATTGGCCTTAGCATCAGAAGCTCCTCCAATATCAGGAATAATCGCTGCTATTGTTGGAGGAATCATAGTATCAGTTTTTGGCGGTTCTAATGTAACAATAGCTGGTCCCGGAAATGGATTGGTAGTTGTTTTGTTAGGCGCAATCACTACTTTGGCTGATGGAGATTTATATCAAGGATATCTTTTTACACTTGCTGCAATTATCTGTTCTGGTGTTTTAATGATTCTTATTGGATTATTGCGTTTAGGAATATTGGGCGATTTCTTTCCTTCTTCGGCAATTCAGGGTATGTTAGCGGCTATCGGTATTAGTATTTTTGCAAAACAATTTCATGTAATGTTAGCTAATACAGGCGCAAAAGGGGATACTATTTCTCTTCTTATGGATATTCCTAATAGTATCGTCTCCTTATTTTCTCCAGAATTTTATCATCTTGTAATTGCCGCAGCTGTTGGAATCATTAGTTTATTGATTATGATTTTTTATGGTAAAATTCGAAACAAATACTTTCAGTTGGTTCCAGCGCCTATGTGGATTGTTTTGTTAGTAATTGGTCTAAGTTATTACTACGAGTTTTTTTCATCCGAAACGTATCCAATAAACGATTCACTTCTTGTTCAGATTCCTAATAAAGTGTTTTCTAGTTTTCCTTCTCCTGATTTTTCATCAGTATTTCAGCTTAAGTTTATTGGGGTTGTAGTAGCAATTACATTAATTTCTAGTATAGAATCTTTATTAAGTATTAAGGCTGTTGACAAGCTTGACCCAGAGAAAAGAAGGTCTAATACGAATAAAGACCTTACAGCATTAGGAATAGCCTCAATTGCCAGTGGTTTTATTGGAGGATTAAATGTAGTAACCGTTATTGCCAGAAGTTCTGTAAATGTAAACAATGGAGGTAGTAATCGATCTGCTAATTTTTTCCACTCAGTATTCTTACTATTATTTGTTGTATTGTTTCAGGATCAGTTAAGTAGAATTCCACTTACTGCATTAGCTGCAATTTTAGTGTATACTGGATATAAACTAGCTGCACCAAGAAACCTAAAAGATGCAGCAAAAATTGGTAAAGAACAATTCATTATTTTTTCTGCTACCATCATTGGTACAATCACTACAAACTTAATCAGCGGTATTTTTATTGGAATTTTTACCACTTTACTAATCCATTTTATACTAAATAAAAGCGTTATGCTTTTTGCTAGAAATCTATTTAAACCTAATGTTCTTATGTTTAAAGAAGAGGTGAACGGAACTTATTTCGTAGGTGTAAAGAACTTTTCGAGTTTTCTTAATTATTATAGATTAAAAGGAACCTTAGATTCAATTCCAGAAGATAGTGATGTTGTAGTAGATTTTTCATATTGCGATTTTGTCGATTATACCGTACAGGAAAGTCTTTTTGGCTATCAAGAAACCTTTCTAAGAAAAGGAGGTTCTTTTGAAGTTACTGGCCTTGATAAACATGGCACTGCCTCAGAACATCCGCTTGCCGTAAGAAGCCTGGTCTCTATTTCCAGAAAGTTTAAAATTGGTACAAATCTCACCAAAAGACAAGAAGATTTACAAAAAATTGCTGACGATTTCTCCTGGAATTACAGTCCAAAAAAACAAGAAGATACTACTGCTCTAAATAATTTTCTGTTTTTCAAAGTAAAAAAAGTAAAATACATTTACAACAACATATTTAATAATGATTCTTCGGTAGAAATTTCAGACGTTGAGTTTTCTGAAGGTGAATTTATTGCCAGAAAAAATAGTAGAACAACTATTTTGACCATTCACCTCAAAAAAGAAATTCCAGTGTTTACTTTGGATCGAGAAGGTTTTATAGAATTTGTCTATAAAATTGCAGGATTTAAGGATATTTTGATAGAAGATCACCCAGATTTTTCCAAACGCTTTTTTCTTTTAGGAGAACATACTGAAAAAATTAAACTGTTCTTTACCGACGAATTAGTGCTGTTTTTTGAGAGTAATCCTTACTATCATATCGAGTCTAATGGTAATACGCTGTTATTAATGCGAAAAGAACGTGTTGCTAGTGTTAAGGAAATTAAGGCCCTATTAGATTATGGAATTCGATTAGAGAAAGTTATATCACAGATCGATTTTGATGAAATATTGTTAAAAAGTCTACAAATTAAATCCTGATCCTTTACATTTTTTCTATTTTGCAAAGATTTTTATTCAATTATGAAACGAACCAATAGAAAACTTTTGATTTTCATCGAAAAGAATTACTTGGAGCGTTTCATGCGACATCTAAAACAATAGTATTAACACATGAAATTACACGCAGTAAAGGCAGGAAACTTTAAACTTGATGGCGGAGCTATGTTCGGTGTCGTTCCTAAAGTTTTATGGAATAAAACGAATCCAGCCGATGCCAATAACCTGATTGATATTGCTGCCAGATGCCTATTGATAGAAGATGGAGAACGTTTAATTTTGATTGACACAGGAATGGGAAATAAGCAATCAGACAAATTTTTTGGTTATTATTCTCTTTGGGGTGATGATAATTTAGATACATCTCTAAAAGAGAAAGGGTTTCATAGAGATGATGTTACAGATGTTTTTGTTACCCATTTGCATTTTGATCATTGTGGTGGTGTCGTGCAATGGAATAACAACAAAACAGGATATGAGCTAGCCTTTAAAAATGCTAAAATCTGGAGTAACGAAAATCATTGGAAATGGGCCACAGAACCTAATGCCAGAGAAAAAGCATCTTTCTTAAAAGAAAACATTCTTCCTATTCAGGAAAGCGGACACCTTAACTTCATTTCCAGAACAGGAGAAACATTCCAGAAAAATACTGAATTGGGATTTGGCGTACTATTTGTAGATGGTCATACAGAAAAACAAATGATCCCTCATATAAAATATAAAGAAAAAACAATCGTGTTTATGGCAGACCTTTTGCCTACAGCCGGTCATGTTCCATTACCATATGTAATGGGATATGATACCAGACCATTATTAACATTACCTGAAAAAAAATTATTTTTGGAAAATGCGGCCACAAATAATTGGTACTTGTTTATGGAACACGATGCACATAATGAGATTATAACCGTACAACAAACCGAAAAAGGTGTACGATACAAAGAAACTTTTACTTGTAATGAAATATTTAATTAATAATGCTATGATTCCCAAGTCTAATAAAATAATAATAGCCTCTGTTGCCTCAGCAATGTTATTGAGTAGTTGCGGAGCACCTTCGATAATTTCTACGCCAATAGAGAATATTGACACAATTCCATTAAAAAATGTTGTATTAACCGAAGCTCAGCTAAAAAACTGGAATTCTGCTGATTTAACGATTGATACTATTCCTGGAATGAGTGTTAATCGGGCATATGCTGAGTTAATCAAAAACAAAAAAGGCCAGACTGTTATTGTCGCTGTAATCGATAGCGGTGTTGACATTGAACATGAGGATCTTGACGGTGTTATTTGGACCAATGCTAAAGAAATTAAGAATAACGGAAAAGATGACGATAAAAATGGATATATCGATGATATTCATGGATGGAATTTTCTAGGAGATTCTGAAAACGAAAATCTTGAATACACAAGAATCGTAAAAAAGCTTAAGCCAAAATATGACGGAAAAAATTTAGCTTCCATCGATCCGTCGGATAAAGATGAATACCAAACTTATATTGAGGCTAAAGCAGAATATGAAAAGGAATATCAAGAAGCCCTTGGTAATAAAAATCGATACGAACAGATATTGCAGCAAGTCAAAATCTCACACGGAAAGCTTACTGAAGTATTAGGAAAAGAAGACTATTCTCAACAAGAACTGCTTTCTGCAAAGGCTGAGACTCCGGAAATGCAGCAATATGTTGCGATACTTTCTCAAATGTTTGGGTTTTTAGAAGAAGGTGAAACGATTCCAGACTTAATAAAAAATTTAAACGACGGTATTGAGCATTTCGCAGATCAACTAAACTATAACCTTAATCTTGAATTTGATGGAAGAACAAAAGTAGGAGACAATGTAGATGATTTAAGTAATACTAATTACGGAAACAATAACGTAATGGGTCCTAATCCTGAAAAAGAGGGCATAAAGCACGGAACTCATGTTGCGGGAATTATCGCAGCCGAACGAAATAATGGAAAAGGAGTCAACGGAGTTGCAAAAAATGTAAAAATAATGGCGATCAGAGCTGTTCCTAATGGCGATGAATATGATAAAGATATTGCATTAGCAATTCGATATGCTACGGATAATGGCGCTAAAGTTATTAATACAAGTTTCGGAAAATACTACTCAACTCATCCTGAATGGGTGAGAGAAGCTATAAAATATGCTGCAGAAAAAGATGTCTTGATTGTTAATGCAGCTGGAAACGAAGGAATAGATTTAGATCAAAAACCTGTATATCCTAATGATCAAACAGATAATTCTTCTGAAGTTTCTGATAATTTTATTACCATAGGAGCATTAAATTATGAGTATGGCTCTAACCTTGTAGCTAACTTTTCTAATTACGGAAAAAGCAATGTAGATGTTTTTGCTCCTGGTGTAAAAATATGGGCTACTACCCCATCTAATACATATGAGTATCTTCAGGGGACTTCTATGGCTGCTCCTGCAGTTTCAGGCGTTGCAGCAATTATTCGATCTTATTATCCAAAATTAAAAGCTTCTCAAGTAAAACAAATATTAATGAACAGTGGCCTAAGCACTACTGCTACCGTAGTAGTTGGTGGAGATGCCACCAATTCTGATAAATTCACAGAATTATCTAAATCTGGTAAGATGGTAAATCTATATAATGCTCTTATTTTAGCAGAAAAAACATCTAAATAAAAAACAAAACAAGTTATGTTTAAAATAATCTCAATTGGATTTTTACTATCTGTTTTAGGTGTTTCGGCACAGAATAATACAGACTACTGGCAGCAACACGTTGATTACAAAATGAATGTAGACATGAACGTGGAAAATTTTAAATACACAGGAAAGCAAGAACTAGTTTACACTAACAATTCTCCTGATTCCTTGTATCAAGTTTTTTATCACTTATATTTTAATGCATTCCAGCCGGGAAGCGAAATGGATGTGCGTTCTAGAAACATTGCAGATCCAGATCCAAGAGTAATGGACAAAATAAGTAAACTTACTCCAGAAGAAATAGGATACTTAAAAGTTTCTAGCTTAACACAAAATGGAACAAAAGTAAAGTATGAAGTCGCTGGTACTGTGTTAGAAGTACAATTAAACAAACCTATTGCTCCAGGAGAAAAAGTGACTTTTTCTATGGATTTTGATGGACAGGTTCCCAATCAGATACGTCGTTCTGGACGCAATAGCAGTGAGAATGTAGCATTGTCAATGACGCAATGGTATCCTAAAATGGCTGAATATGATTTCGAAGGTTGGCACGCCGACCCATATATTGCTCGAGAATTTCATGGTGTTTGGGGAAACTTTGATGTAACCATAAACATTGACAAAAATTATATTTTAGGTGGATCAGGTTATTTACAGAATCCACAGGAAATAGGATATGGGTATGAAAAACCGGGAACAAAAGTGAAGCGAAAAGGAAAAAAGCTGTCTTGGCATTTTGTAGCACCTAATGTCCACGATTTTACTTGGGCTGCAGATCCGGAATATATACACGATGTGGTTCAGGTTCCTGATGGGCCAGTACTTCATTTTTTATATAAAAACAAAGAAGAATATTTAGAAAACTGGAAGAAACTACAGCCTAAATCTGTAGAATTAATGAAATATTTCAGTTCAACAATCGGAAAATACCCATATGACCAGTACTCTATTATCCAAGGAGGAGATGGAGGAATGGAATATGCTATGTGTACTTTAATTACCGGAGGAAGAAATCTAGGGAGTTTAATTGGAGTAACCGCTCACGAAATGGCGCACGCTTGGTTTCAACATATTTTAGCAACAAATGAAGCTAAACACGAATGGATGGACGAAGGTTTTACGAGTTACATTTCAACATTAGCAATGAACGAAATAATGAAACAGAATAAACCTAATCCTATGGAAGGAATGTTTCAGGGTTACCTTCAATTAGCAACTTCTGGAATAGAACAACCACAATCTACACATGCAGATCGTTATACAAGAAATGGCGCCTATGGAGCTTCTGCATACGCAAAAGGTGCTGTTTTTATGGCGCAACTTGGTTATATTATAGGAGAAGAAAATCTATCAAAAACAATCAGACGATACTATGATGAATGGAAATTTAAACATCCTACACCTAATGACTTTAAACGTGTAGCAGAAAAGGTTTCCGGCATGCAATTAGACTGGTATCTAACAGACTGGACTCAAACCACGAATATTGTTGATTATGGGATAAAAGATGTTTCAGAAAAAGAAAACAAAACTTCCATCACATTAGAACGTATCGGACTCATGCCAATGCCTCTAGATGTATATGTAGAATATATGGATGGAACTAAAGAATCTTTTTACATTCCTCTAAGAATGATGAGAAAAGAAAAGGACAATCCATTTCCGAAGATGAAACGCACACTTTTATCTGATTGGGCTTGGACTAACCCAACTTATTCACTAGATATTTCTAAGCCTAAATCTACTATAAAATCAATTTCCATTGATATTACTAAACAGATGGCAGATGTAAACAGTGCCAATAATAATTTCTCTCAATAGTAAATAGTATTGATTTTTAAAATAATTCAGAAAAACCAGAATTGAAGTGTTTCAGTTCTGGTTTTTCTTTTTAAGAATATCGTATACCAAATCTTATCTGTATTTTTACCCAAACATGAAAGCAACTTTTGGCACAAATGAAAGACTGAAAAGTAAAAAGGAAATAGAGCTTCTTTTTTCGGAAGGGAAATCTATTGCCAAATATCCTATACGTCTTATTTACAGAAAAACTACCCTAGAAAAAGAAGTTCAGATTCAAGCAGGAGTTTCGGTTAGTAAACGTAATTTTAAAAAGGCTGTGGATCGCAATCGTATAAAACGTTTATTGCGCGAAAGTTATAGAAAAAATAAGTATATTGTAGGCAACAACACTACTCATCAATTTGCTTTTATGTTCTTATATACTGGTAAAGAAATGCCTGATTATATAATGATCGAATCTAAAATAAAACAAATAATACAAAAGTTCATTGCGAAAGAAATTGAAACACCATAGTTTTAAGCATCTTGTTGCCTGATAAAAAATGAAAAAGATGAAACGTATGAAAAAGAGAATCCTTTATCCTGCAGTTGCAGTTATTATTCTATTATCTACAGTAAGTTTTAAATCAGATTTTTTTGAAATCGCCAAACAGATTGAAATTTTTACTACCATGTTTAAAGAGTTAAACATGAATTATGTGGATGAGACGAATCCTGCAGAACTTATGGACACCGCTATTAAGGCTATGCTAGATGATTTAGATCCATACACTAAATATTGGAACGAACAAGATGTAGAGGCATCCAAAATTAGAAATGCTGGAGAATATACAGGTATTGGTGCTTCAGTTAAAACCGTTAAGGATAAAATAATCATTGTAGAGCCCTATAAAGATTATCCTGCAGACAAGGCTGGTCTTAAAGCCGGAGATGAAATTATTAAAATTGGTGATGTAACTGTCTCAGATTTTGAAGAAGATGCAGGAGAACTTCTTAAAGGAGCTAGTGGTACCAAAGTAGAAATTACTTACAAAAGACAAGATCAAACAAAAACTACAATCCTAACCAGAGAAGAAATAGAAGTGAAAGCCGTTCCGTTTTCTGCGTTATTAGATGATAATACAGGATATATTGTATTATCTAAATTTAATAATAAAGCATCTTCAGAAACCGTTGCTGCTCTAAAAGATCTAAAAGCTAAAGGTGCGGATAAAATTATTCTGGATCTTAGGGGAAATCCTGGAGGTTTGCTTAGCGAAGCTATTAATGTTACCAACATATTTGTCCCTAAAGGAGAACTTATTACCACAACCAAATCAGTTGTAAAAAAATATAATAAAGAATATTTCACGAAAAAGACTCCCGTTGATACGGAGATTCCGTTGGTTGTGTTGGTAAATGGTAGAAGCGCTTCTGCTAGTGAGATTGTTGCTGGAAGTATTCAGGATTTAGATAGAGGTGTTGTGATTGGCGCTAGAAGTTTTGGTAAAGGGCTCGTGCAACGCCCTAAAAAACTTACCTATGGTACACAGCTAAAAATAACAATATCTCGTTATTACACACCTAGTGGAAGATGTATACAAGCGTTGGATTATTGGAATCGTGATGAAAATAATAAAGCGGTTCGCATAAGTGAAAAAGACTTTAAAGCCTTCAAAACAAAAAAAGGAAGAACCGTATATGATGGTGGAGGAATTCAACCGGATATCGAAATGGAAACTTCAAAATTTAGTAATATAACCACTTCTCTACTTCAATCAGATGCTATATTTGATTACGGAACAAGATATTATTATTCTCATCAAAACGACGATATCACCAATTTCAAGTTTACTGATAAGGACTATGAGGATTTTAAAAATTTTGTAAAACAAAGCGGTTTCAACTATGAAACTGCGACAGAAAAATCTCTTAAAAAATCCTTAGAAGTAGCTAAAAAAGATAAGCTTGATAAAGATATTTCTGAAAGCTATAATGCTTTATTAGCATCTATTAAAACTTCTAAAGAAAAAGGGTTAGATACATACAAAGCTGAAATTGCAAATTTACTTACGGATGAGATTGTAAAGCGCTATTCTTACAGAGAAGGTCTTTATAATTATTATATAACACACAATCCAGAAATTGAAAAGAGTAAAGAGCTCTTAGGAAATAAAGCTAAATATGATAAGATCTTAAAATAATTAAGGTTCTATATATTATAAGAAAAAACCATCCGCGGCGGATGGTTTTTTTGTTATTAAGATCTTATCATTGCTATGTGTGGAATACCATCTTCTAGATATTCTTCTCCTATTTGTTTAAACCCATGCTTTTCATAAAAGTTCTTGAGATAACATTGTGCTGATATTTTGATCTGATCAGTGTGGAATTCCTCTTGTATCCCTTCAAT
This sequence comes from uncultured Aquimarina sp., assembly GCF_947495315.1. Classification (GTDB taxonomy): domain Bacteria; phylum Bacteroidota; class Bacteroidia; order Flavobacteriales; family Flavobacteriaceae; genus Aquimarina. The sequence continues at coordinate 154,165 of NZ_CANLYD010000002.1, forward strand.
ACTTTTCTTTATCAGATCATGTCCGTATCCATATTTTCTTTCATTTTCAGATACTACTACTCTACCTATACTTGCTTTTTCGAAATAATCCCCAGCGTTAAATATTCTTGTATAAGCTACAACTTCTTCGTTTTTGTATCCTATCACATGAAGGGCTTTTTGATCTTTATTATCAATGTCTTGATAAACACAATCTTGTTCTACTACAAAAACTTCGGCGCGTAAGCGCAAAATTTTATACAGTTCTATAAGCTCTAATTCATTAAAACGCTTAATTCTAAATTCAATATCCATATGTATTAGTCTTGCACTATAATATCTTTACTATCATTTTTATTATACTCTGGTTGCAAAGTAACATGGTTAATACCAAATCTATCCTGTAATACATTTTCAACAATATGAAGTATTTCTCCGAATCTAGACACATGAATATCATTATCAAAATCTATATGTGCCTCCAGATGTGTTTCCTCTTCATTAAGCTGCCATACATGTACATGATGAATACTTTTAACTTCTGGTAAATCATTTATAACAGCTACAATCTCCTTTACAGCAATATTTTCTGGAGTAAATAACATTAATATTTTAAAAGATGATTTTAGTAAATCATATCCAACAACAATCAAATAAATAGCAATAATAAAAGTAAGGACACTGTCTATCCAAAATATTTGATAAAACTTCATTAATAATCCTCCCAGTAAAACTGCAACTGACGCCATCATATCAGTAATAAGATGTAAATATGCAGATCTCATATTCATATTTACCTTGCTATCTTTTTTTAATAACAAAACACTTATACCATTACCTAGAATAGCTACAGAAGACAATATAATGACTGTCTGAGTTGTAATTTCTTGTGGTTTTTGTAGTCGCTCTATTGCTTCTACAACCAAAAAAATAGCTACTACAATAAGTGTGGAAGCATTTATAAAAGCAGCCATTATCTCTGCTCTTTTAAATCCAAAAGTTCTTTGAATAGATGCTTCTTTTTTTGCTAATCTATTGGCAAAATAACTAACAATCAGAGAAAGTACATCACTAAAGTTATGAAGAGCATCAGATAATAAAGAAAGACTTCCTGAAACTAAGCCACCTATAACCTGCGCAACTGTAATTACAATATTTAATAAAATAGAAACTAATAAATTACGCCCTCTTAATTTCGGATGCGAATGTGTATGGTGGTTATGAGCGTGAGTTTTTACCATATATCCTTTTAATTAACACATAGAGATCTTATTTACTCTATTCTGATGTCTTCCTCCTTCAAATTCTGTTTCTAAAAAAGTTTTAACCATTTCAATAGCTTGTGGTAAGGATGTAAACCTTGCTGGGATACTTATAATATTTGCATTATTATGTAATCTTGTAAGTTCAGTTATTTCTTTAGTCCAACATAAACCTGCCCGTACATTTTTGTATTTATTTGCTGTCATTGAAACGCCATTTCCACTACCGCAAATAAGTATTCCAAAATCTACATTATTAGTATCTACATCTTTTGCTACAGGATGAACAAAATCCGGATAATCTACACTGCTATTCTCATCAGTACCATAATTTACAACCTCTATCCCTTGAGTTTTTAAATAAGTAATTATTCCAAATTTATATTCCGTTCCTGCGTGATCATTTCCAATAGCTATTTTCACAACTTTTAAGTTTTAAATTATTTAGAAGATTAAGATTTTTGTTGAAAGCAAAGATACTTTAAACAAAAAAAGTAAAGTTCAAAAAATCAATAAATTAACCCAATATTACCTTAATGTTAATAACCCCTTACCTCCTGTTAACATTACATGTGGATAAATAGTTCCTAAAATTGAGAAACTTTTTTTGGTGGTTTTAAATATTATTAGAATACATGCTTACTAGTCATATATCAAAATTTATTACCACCTTTTTCTAGTTAAGTTTTTAAACAATAAACCATCTTTATTAACGATGGTTTTACCGTAAAAATATTAATAAAAACATGTGTTTATAAAATATGAACAGTTGTTAATTAAAATTCATTTTTATAAGATTTTCAACTGATTACCCTATTCATATGTTGTTGATATATATTTGAAAAATCAAACTAACTCAATAAACAAATAAAATTTAATAAAGTTATACCGCTATGAACACTACATGATAATCATCATTTTTATTTTTTAATTTTAAAAGAAAGAAAAGTATATATATAATATATGTTGAAAACTATAAAAACATGATTAATAGATTATATAATTCTAAGGTGTGAATTCGTGTTAAGATCATCTATGATTTGTTGTACTTTAATTTTATCCTTTTGATGGATTTTTAGATTTATTCCGCCTATGGCGTTTGAGTAAAACGGAAAGACTCCAATCATCGTTTCGTTCTCAAAAAAATAAGAAATACCTTCTCTTTCCAAAAGAAGTCGTAATATTGCATAATCGTTTGGATACGTAAAGGTTGCAATTGTAATAAAATCTTTCATAGAAATAATCCAGATAATAGATTATCTAAATATACAAATTATATAAAAAAAGAGTTAATTAATTTGTGTAGCTTCCTTATCAGAGTGTATAGCACCATTTATTTCTGATTTCTCATTGGTATCTGTTTTCTGATCCATTGTATTTCCAATATAAAGCGTAGAATAATATATACCTAATAAAAATATTAGCGTAAATAGAAATATAATTTTATGAATTTTTTTGATTTTAGGTATCATATACTTAGTACCAAACGAACAAATAACAATCTTGGTATTTTAAAATTAAGTAAATTTTAAGAAAAAAAAGAAGATTTGTTGATAATAGTTGTTTGTAATCTACTGATTTACAGATAACATATTTTTTTAACTATAAACAATAATAAAATTTAATATTTAATAAAAGTTTATATAGAAAACAACTTATGTTAAAAGATAAGCTGTAATTTTATATTAGATTATTTAAAAGACATTAATGAAAAGAAAAAGAAGAAGAGGAAAAAAGTCTCCGAAAATAGAAAATATTACCCAAGGAATACTCAAAATACTTAAATCAGATCCTAATCAAACATTTAATTATAAACAAATAGCTGCTAAGTTTGGAGTAGACGATGCTAGTAGCCGAAATCAAATAATAAAGAAACTATCGCAACTTGCAGCAAAAAAAGAGATTGAGGAAGTAGATAGAGGTAAGTTTAAAATTGTACCAAATATTAATACATATTCTGGAAGACTGGATATTACATCTAAAGGTTCTGGATATGTAATAGTAGCTGATCTGGAAGATGATATTTTTATACCAAATAATAACCTTAATAAAGCCCTAAATGGAGATGAAGTTGAGGTATATGTATACAAGCGCAAGCGCAGAGGTAAGAGTGAAGGAGAGATTACGAGAATTATTTCTAGAAAGAAAGACGAATTTGTGGGAGTAATCGAAATACAAAAGAATTATGCATTTGTTAATATGCAAGACGGTAAGATGTATACCGATATTTTTGTTCCAAAGAATAAAATAAAAGATGCAGAAGACGGTGATAAGGTATTGGTAAAACTAGAAGATTGGCCGGAAAAAGCAGATTCGCCATTCGGAAAAGTGATAAAAGTACTTGGTAAACCAGGAGAGCATAATACAGAAATTCATTCGATATTAGCACAGTATGGCTTACCTTATGAATTTCCATTAGAAGTAGAAGCGTATGCAGATGAACTAGATACTTCTATTCAGGAATCGGAGATCAAAAAACGAAGAGATATGCGTAAAACGCTAACCTTTACGATTGATCCAAAGGATGCTAAAGACTTTGATGACGCATTATCTTTCGAGGTTTTAGAGAATGGAAATTACGAAATAGGAATACATATTGCAGATGTATCGCATTATGTAAAACCAGGAACAGTTTTAGATGAAGAAGCTTATGAAAGAGCAACTTCTGTGTATCTAGTGGATAGAGTAGTACCTATGCTTCCGGAAGTTTTATCAAATAATGCTTGTTCTTTAAGACCACATGAAGAAAAGTATACATTTTCTGCTGTTTTTGAACTAAATAAAAAATCAGAAATAAAAAATCAATGGTTTGGTAGAACCGTCACGTATTCTGATGCACGTTTTGCATATGAAGAAGCTCAGCATATTATAGAAACTGAAGAAAACATAATTCCTGAAGATATTTCTCTAACTGGAAAAGAATATAAAGCAGATCAAAAAATTGCTGATGCTGTGTTAAAAATGGATGAATTAGCCAAGATCATGCGTATAAAACGAATGGGAGATGGAGCTATTTCTTTTGATAAGGTAGAAGTAAAATTTAATCTGAATGAAGAAAACAATCCGGTAGGAGTGTTTTTTAAGACTTCTAAGGATGCAAACAAGCTTATTGAAGAGTTTATGCTACTTGCTAATAAAAAGGTAGCAGAGTTCATTGGAAAGCAAAATCCAAAGAAAACATTTATATACAGAGTTCACGATGAACCAAATGATGAAAAACTTGCAGCTTTGCAAAATGTGATTGGTCGTTTTGGTTATAAACTTGATCTTAGAGACCGTAAAACAACAACAAACTCGCTAAATGGTCTACTAAAAGATGTTCAGGGAAAAAAAGAACAAAATCTTGTAGATACATTAGCAATTAGAAGTATGAGTAAAGCAGAATACACTACTCATAATATCGGACATTACGGATTAGCTTTTGATTATTATTCTCACTTTACTTCTCCTATAAGAAGATATCCAGATGTTATGGCACATCGTTTGCTACAACATTATCTGGATAGTGGAAAATCTGCTTCAGAAGAGGAATATGAAGAACGATGCAATCATAGCAGTTCTATGGAAAATCTCGCCGCAAGTGCAGAAAGAGATTCTATAAAGTATATGCAGATCAAGTTCATGAAAGATCATGGAGATGAAGAATTTCTAGGAGTGATTTCTGGTGTAACCGAATGGGGTATTTATGTAGAGATTATCAGTAATAAATGTGAAGGAATGATACGTCTAAAAGATATTAGTGATGATCATTATGTGTTTGATCAAGATGAATATGCGGTAATTGGTCAAAACTCTAAAAAGGTATACCAGTTAGGAGATGAAGTATATGTAAAAGTGAAGAATGCTGATCTTATTAAAAGACATTTAGACTTTACTTTACTTGGTAGTAGACTAGAAGTAGAATAAAGAAGAATAGTAATCGTTATTCAAAATATAAATCACACATTTATCAATTTTAAATTTATTTAGGAAATGAAAAAAGTAGTATTTCTTTCGTTAGTATTTGTTGTATCCATGTTAAATGCTCAAAAGGTTATAACAAAAAATGTAGGAGATTTTAATGAACTTAAAGTTTTTGATAAAATAGAAGTTAAACTTATCAAAGGGTCAGAAAATAAGGTAGAAATATCCGGTATTAGTAGAAAAGAAGTAGATGTAGTTATTAAAGATAATGTTCTAAAAATCAAAATGTCTTTAAGTAATACTTGGGATAATAATGATACTAATGTTACGGTGTATTATACAGATATTTCAAAACTAGATGTAAACGAAGGAGCTAAGATAATGGTGAAAGGTGTAATAACGGCTTCAGAATTGGATCTAAGAGCACAAGAAGGTGGTGATATATATGCAGAAATAAAAACTGATAAATTATTAGCACGAGCTGTTAGTGGCGGAGGATTACATTTAGAAGGAAATGCTGAAGAACAAGAAGTAACCGTTAAAGCTGGAGGACAATTTATGTCAGAAGACCTAAAAACTGTAAGAACTCAAGTAAAAATTAGTGCTGGTGGTAGAGCAAATGTACATGCTAGTGATTATGTAAAAGCTAATACAGCCGCAGGTGGTACTATAAGAATTTATGGAAACCCAAAAGAAGTGGATGGAAAAAAAGTATTTGGTGGTAAAATTATAGAGGTAAACTAAGTTCTATTTTCTAAATTTGTAAGAAACACGCTTACATTCTATGTTTCAAGACGCTCAAGCAGCAATATTTTTAGGATTTATATTGGCCTTTTTGATTGGGCCAGTATTTTTTGTTTTGCTAGAAACTGCGGCTATAAAAGGATTTAGAGCAGCATTAGCCGTGGACCTAGGAGTTATATTTGCGGATATAGTGTTTATCCTAATTGCGTATTTCAGTACAAATCAAATTTTAGAAAAAATAAAAGATGATCCCGCCTTGTTTATTTTTGGTGGGATGTTATTAGCTACGTATGGTTCTATTTCTTTTATTAAAGAAAGAAAAAACTATAACAAACTAAGAGATACTTCTGTAGAAATTATAAATAAGCATAATTACTTTATGCTTTTTTTTAAAGGATTTTTATTAAATTTTATAAATATTGGCGTTTTAGCTTTTTGGATAGGAATTATTGTAGTTGCAGGTCCTCAAATGGATATGGATACCAATAGAATTGTTCTATTTTTTGTAATGGTTCTTTGTACATATTTATTTATTGATGTACTTAAAATGCTTTTAGCTAAGCGTCTTAGAAGAAAACTAACTCCTAAACGTACTTATATTATCAAAAGAGCAATTAGTATGGTTATGGTAGTTTTTGGAGTTTTTCTGATTCTGAAAGGTGTTCTTCCTGATACTATGGAAAAGAAAATTCAGGATAAGATTGAAAAAATTAGACCAGATTCCAGTTTTAAATAAAAAAAGTCCTGTATCAATTACAGGACTTTTTTTTGAGGTGTCGAGCGGATTCGAACCGCTGTAGATGGTGTTGCAGACCACTGCCTAGCCACTCGGCCACGACACCCTTTTTGTCTTCGAGGGCAAATGTAAAAAAATTTATGATTACTTCAGATTTATTTATCTTTTTTTACTCCTAGTAATTGTAACCATCTGTACATTTCCTCCAATTGGGGGGTTAATTTTAGAAACATCAACCGTTGCTTTATCTACTAAAGGTAACTCATCTAATATACGAGTTAAAATTCGTTCTGCAGCATGTTCTAGCAATTTAGAACGAATTGCCATTTCTTCTTTAACAATATGATTAAGATGCACATAATCAACAGTGTCAGCAAGATGATCAGAGTTAGCGGACGTATTAAGATTTGCTTTAATCTTTAAGTCAACTCTATAATCAGAACCAATTTTTTTCTCTTCTACCAGACATCCATGATATGCATATATCTTGATGTTTTTAAGCGTAATTAATCCCACAGAATTTTTTTACAAAGGTAATGGAATCTTTAGTAAGAATTTACAGGAAAAGAACCCTTTTCTATACAAGTGGTATAGTTATCAAACAGATATTATATAATTGTTGTGTATCATTAGAAATATTAGGTAGTTTTGTATTTTATTTTTTACCAATGACAGAAGAAAAAAAATCACTCAACTTTTTAGAGCATATTGTAGAAGAAGATTTGGCAAATGGAATGAATCCAGAGGATTTACGTTTTCGTTTTCCTCCAGAGCCTAACGGATATTTACATATTGGTCATACCAAAGCGATAGGTATTAGTTTTGGATTAGGACTTACCTATAAAGCACCTGTAAACCTACGTTTTGATGATACAAATCCAGCAAAAGAAGAACAGGAATACGTAGATGCTATTAAGGATGATATCTCTTGGTTAGGATATCAATGGGATAAAGAATGTTACTCTTCTGATTATTTCCAGCAATTATATGATTGGACTGTAGCATTAATTAAAGAAGGAAAAGCGTATGTAGATAGCCAATCTTCTGAAGAAATTGCCGAACAAAAAGGAACCACTACTGAACCTGGAATTAATAGTCCGTATAGAGATAGATCTGTAGAAGAAAACCTGGATTTATTTCAGAGAATGAAGGCAGGTGAGTTTAATGAAGGTGCGCATGTGGTTAGAGCCAAGATTGATATGGCCGATCCTAATATGTTGATGCGTGATCCATTGATGTACAGAATATTAAAAAAATCACATCATAGAACAGGTGACAAGTGGTGTATATATCCTATGTACGATTGGACTCATGGAGAAAGTGACTATATAGAAAATATTTCACATTCTTTATGTTCATTAGAATTTAAACCACATAGAAAGCTATATGATTGGTTTTTGGATCAAATTTATAGTGATAACATAAGACCAAAACAAAGAGAATTTGCGCGTCTTAATCTGAGTTATACGATTATGAGCAAGCGTAAATTACTTAGATTGGTTAATGAAGGTATCGTAAAAGGTTGGGACGATCCTAGAATGCCAACTATTTCAGGTTTAAGAAGAAGAGGTTATACGCCTGGATCTATAAGAAAATTTGTAGAAACCGTAGGTGTTGCCAAAAGAGAAAATGTTATTGATGTTTCATTACTAGAGTTTTGTGTTCGTGAGGATCTTAATAAAATAACACATAGAGTAATGGCTGTGTTAGATCCGGTAAAATTAGTAATTACTAATTATCCTGATGAAAAAGAGGAGTGGTTAGAAGCAGAAAATAACCCGGAAGATGATACTGCTGGATCCAGACAAATTCCTTTTTCTAAAGAATTATACATTGAAAGAGAAGATTTTAAAGAAGATGCAGGGCGTAAGTATTTTAGATTAACACTTGGTAAAGAAGTTCGTCTTAAAAACGCATATATTATTAAAGGGGAAAGTATTGTAAAAGATAACGATGGTAATATTATAGAAATCCATTGTACATATGATCCTAAAAGTAGGTCGGGTAGTGGTACTGAGGAATCCAAGCGTAATGTAAAAGGAACGCTACATTGGGTATCTATAAAACATGCAATTCCTTCGGAAATAAGATTGTATGATCGGTTATTTAATGATGAAGCTCCGGACAGCCATAAGGATAAAGATTTTATGGAATTCCTAAATCCTGACTCGCTAAAAGTAATTACAGGATATGTAGAACCTAGTCTTAAAGATCCAAAACTACTGGAACAGTTTCAATTTCAAAGATTAGGGTATTTTAATGTGGATCCTGATAGTACATCTGATGCATTGGTATTTAATAAAACAGTTGGTTTACGCGATACTTGGGCCAAAGTTAAACCTACTAAGAATATTCAATCTAATAATAGTGAACCACAAGAGAATAAGCAAAGAGAAGTACCTGCAATCGATGAAATCAAAAGAGCAGGGAAGAAGTATACAAATTTACCAGAAGAGAAACGAGAGGCTCTTAAAACAAAGATTTTAGAAGCAGCCAAAAAAGTAGACATAGATGAGCTAGTACCGTTATATGGTACCGCTGCCAAAAAGATAGGAACACGAATAGTGGTTACCTTAGCATTAGGAGTTGTTTTAGAAACAAAAGGAATAAAACCGGATCAATTAGCTAAGGATTTCATTATAAAAGGAAAAGAAGATAATAATGAGTTGTTAAGCAAGGAAGCATCGGATATAGCTTCTAAATATATGGAATAGACAAAAATTGCTTAATGATCATTAATTGATATTTTTATGAGTGGGAATAGAATACATTGGATAGATAGTGTTAAGGGTTTCGCGATGTTTCTAGTTATTTACAGTCATAATTATCCGATGATGAATAATTATTTTTATAGCTTTCATGTACCTTTATTTTTTTTTGTTTCGGGAATTTTCCATCCCAACAATGATAAAACTAACACTCTAAATTTTATTAAGAAGAGATTTATTAGCATAATGATTCCTTATTTTCTTTGGGCAATTTTATTATATGTTTTTTGGTTTTTGATTGGTAGACATTATGGAGAGTCTGAGAGAATGAATTTATCAGTATTAAATAATTTTATTGGAATATGGACTGGTCAAGGTGGACAGTCTTTTATGGATTGGGGAATACCTATTTGGTTTCTTCCCTGTGTATTTTCAATGTTTGTTATTTATGGTTTAATTAAAATAATAAATAATAAAATTTTAGAAGTAATTCTTATAGCTATTTGCGCTCCTTTAGGTTATTATATGAGTTATTTTTTTGAATGGTACATATGGAGTATCGATGTGGCTTTAGTAGGGATTGTCTTTTATGCTTTAGGAAACTATTTTAAAAAATTAGATATATCATATGTATTACTTATTCTTTTTGGTTTGATACATATTTTGTTACATTTTTATAACGGTAAAGTGGATATGTATCGATCTAATTATGGAAACAATATTTTTCTTTTTTATATTAATGCAGTAACCGCGTGTTTTTTTTATTTACAGCTTTTTAAAAAACTTCCCAAACTAAAATTGTTAGCATACATCGGAAAACATACCATAGTATTTTTAGCACTACAAATGAGAATGCTTACTGTTATTAAATTGTTTATGATGGTATTCCTGGGTATTACAGTGTTTAAATTCACAGAACTAGAAAAATTAGGTATATCTGTAATTCAGGTTTTATTATTATTACCTGTAGCATATCTCATAAATAAATATTTACCAATATTAGATGGAAAAAAGAAAAAGTTATAGAAAATTATTCTTCTTTCATTTAATTATGAATGTTTTTTTCATTGTTTTTATTACAGGATCATCTTACTATCATACCCCATTAAATGGATTAAAAGATAGCATTATATACTTAATTCATCTGCTTTTATTACAGCTTACTGTTGCCGGAATATTATATTTTTTCAGTTTAAATAAGGTAATTTTTAAAATTGTTTTCCCTGTTTTTTATATGATATACGGTATAATTGCATTTTGGGTATATACTTTGGATATTTCTGTTTCATCATCCTTAATTGATGCCACGTTGCAAAGTAAATTGTATATAATAAAGGATCTTATAACATTTCAGTTTTTTATTTTTTTATTTTTTCAGTTAATAAGCTTATATATAATATTTAGGTATTATAGAACCATTGAAACAACTAAAGGCTATAGGTTTTTAAGTATTCTAAGTATTAGTTTGGTATCTGTTTTTTTTATAGTAGAAAATAAAAGATATAACACATTTAAATCTAAGCTACCGTATAAGCTATATTATAGTATTAAGGAATACAATTCCAAGCCTATTTTGGAATTATTAGATGTAAGTAAGAGGCATTTTAGATCAGAAGTAGATAGTTTAAAAGTGGTTTTAGTAATAGGAGAATCTGTTAGGGCGGATCATCTGGGTATAAATGGATATCATAGAAATACGACTCCTCAATTAGCTAAAAAAAAAGATAGTATCTTAAGTGTAAAAAGTATTTACACTAATAAAACTTATACAGCGGTAAGCCTTTCTCAAATACTTACTAATATGAGTATTTATGAAGATAAGAATGTGGATGAAGTAAGCAGTATATATAGTGTTTTAAAGAATGCGGATGTTTATACAAGTTGGGTTGGCAATCAACTATTGGAATTTGATTATAAACCAATCATCGAGTCCAATGAAAAAGTTACAATTATTGATGAATTAAAGTCTGTATATAGTTTTCATAAGTTAAAAGATAATGAATTACTACCCTTTTTAAAAAGGGATTTACAATTAAAGTCAGAAAAGAGTCTTATTTCACTTCATATGATTGGTAGCCATTGGTGGTATGAAGATAAATATACAGATGAATTCAGAAAATTTACGCCAGTAGTGGATAGTAAATATATTCCTTCAATGACAAATGATCAAATGATTAATTCTTACGATAATACTATTTTATATTTAGACAGTTTTTTAAGCGAAGTAATTGGAATATTACAAGAGGAAACATCACCAATAATGATGTTATATATTTCTGATCATGGCGAAAGTTTGGGTGAAAATGGCAAATGGCTTCATGCCCATAATGACGAATCGTTAACCAATCCTGCTATGATAGTATGGGTATCTGAAAAATTTAAAGAAAAGTATCCACATAAGACTGAATATTTAGACAGTTTGTATTTGGAAAATAATACAACCGATCTAATCTATCCTTTAATATTGGATTTGTTTGAAATAAAAGAATATTAGTGTAGTTTTAACTTTAAAAATATATAAAATTCTAATTATCAGCTATTTGCTCATCTTGTGGGATTTCAATTTCTGTTTTGAAATTCCTAAAGATTTTCTGAGTTTCTGGGTCATCTAATAATTTGTTAGATTCGATGAAATACCATTTTTCTTTTTTCTTATCATAGAATCCAAACAATGAACTTTTAAGGATAATAACCCTACCATTAAAATCCATTTTTATTGTATTTTTTACAAGACAACGATACTCATTTTTTTCTTTTTTAATATCTGCTAATTCGTCAATTTTTGAACTTATAATTTTTATTTTTTGAGCGGTCATTGTTTTAAAAACCTGGTCGATATCATTTTTTAATTGCTCTTCACCATATTTTTTGAAAATTTTAGGGTGTGTGTATTCCAAAAGTGTATTAACATCTTTTTTTACGGAAGCTTCAGAAACTGTTTTTGCATCTCTTATTGCCTGTTTTTTTAATTTATTAATATTTTGAGAAAAAACACTTCCTGAGACAAGTAGAAATATAATTAGGTAATTTTTCATTTTGAGGGTTTTGTAAGGAACTCTTTTTGTAATAAAGAATATTTATTAGTTAAAATTTAATATTGTTTTTACCTATTAAAAACAAGTTTATATTAAAGACTCTAAGAGAAAATAAAAGTTGCACAATATGATTTTATGACTCAACTACAAAAAAGCTCTTAAATCGTGTTATTTTAATTTTTTGGTAAAATTAATAATTTGTGGACATAGATATTCCGAAAATTGATAAAAAATAAAACCCGATCAGAAAATATGATCGGGTTCCGTTTTTTCATAGAGTAATTCTATGCATCAGGTTTCTTTCCACCAAGACCTTTTTTAGCATTTTGTTTTTTCATTTCTTCTCCTATTTGATTTGAAGCAGTAAATGAAGCAATCATATTATTTAACATATCACTACCAGCTTGTGGAGAATTAGGTAATAATATTAAATTACTGTTGGTCTCCTCACCAATGGATTGTAATGTGTCATAATGTTGGGTCACTACGATAAGGGCAGAAGCTTCTTGAGAATTAATACCTACGTTATTTAATACATCAACACTTTCTTCCAGACCTCTGGCGATTTCTCTTCTTTGATCTGCAATACCTTGACCCTGTAATCTTTTACTTTCTGCTTCTGCGCGAGCTTTAGCTACAATTTTAATACGTTCTGCTTCTGCTTCATATTCTGCTGCAACTTTTTCACGCTCTGCTGCATTAATCCTATTCATAGCTTCTTTTACCTGAAGATCAGGATCAATATCAGTTACTAATGTTTTTATAATATCATACCCATAATTAACCATGGCTTCGTTTAGTTCACTTTTTACAGCGATAGCAACATCGTCTTTACGCTCAAAAACATCATCTAATTTCATTTTAGGAACCTCCGCACGAACTACATCAAATACGTATGATGTAATCTGATCATGTGGGTTTTCTAATTTATAAAATGCATCGTATACTTTTTCTCTAATTACCTGAAATTGTACAGAGATTTTTAGACGTACAAAAACATCATCTTTGGTTTTTGTCTCCACAAGGACATCTAATTGTTGTATTTTAAGATTGATACGACCTGCGATACGATCAAAGATGGGTATCTTAAAATGTAATCCAGAAGTTCTGATACTTAAGAATTTACCAAAACGTTCCACGATCGCAGAAGTTTGTTGTTTCACAGTAAATATTCCGGATATTAGAATTATAAATCCTAGTATTATAATCGGTATAAAATATAGTCCCATTGTTTTTAGATTAAAGGTTATTAGATGAAATGAATTTACTAATTAATTATAAATCATTGTATTTTATTTTGCTATAGTTATCATTGCAGTTGACATTCCAGAACTGCTTGAAGTACCAAAAGCCACAGAGACTATTTCCCATCCATCTTTTGAAGCTTTATTCAAAGTATCTTCTACTTCTTTTCTTAATTTTTCAGTAGACCATAAGTTAGATCTTTTAAGAACTTTATATTGTTTTCCCATAGTTGACAAATTTAGAAAGGTTACTATATACGTATACATTTATATCAAAATGTTACAGGTCTTAAAAAGTATAACCCATTATCTTAAATCAGATAATGGGTTATTTATTAGATATTAAAAACTATAATATTATAGTTTTTCTATGATGGATTCAATTCTATTAATAGTTTGTTCTTTCCCAATAATTTCGCTAATTTCAAAAATATCAGGACCCTGGAGTGATCCTACTAATGCGATACGAAGAGGCATCATAATTTTTCCGAATCCAATTTCTTTTGATTTAATCCAATCCTTTACAATACTAGAAACATTTTCAGAAGTAAACTCTGTTATATCACCAATAATTTTGGTTAATTCTTCCATAAGAGTAGGAGTGTCTTCTTTCCAGGCTTTCTTAGTTGCTTTTTCATCATATTCAGTGGGAGCTATAAATAGGAACATACTAAGATCCCAAAGATCCTTAGAAAAAATAGCTCTTTCTTTAACTAAATTAACAACCTCAGTAAGATCAAATGATGTAGAAATATTCTTATCAGAAAGTATTTGTTTTAATTGTTCCACGTGTACGTTAACATCTGCCTGCTGAAAATGTTGTTGCTGAAACCATTTGGTTTTCTCGGGATCAAACTTGGCACCAGCTTTATTAACTCTTGCTAGATCAAATTCGTTAATCAATTCTTTTAATGAGAATAGTTCCTGCTCGGTTCCAGGATTCCAACCTAGAAAAGCAAGCATATTAATAACCGCTTCTGGAAGGTAACCATCTTCGCGGTATCCTGATGCAGTTTCGTTAGTTTTTGGATCTTTCCATTGTAATGGGAATACAGGAAACCCTCCAGTAATACCATCTCTTTTCCCTAATTTACCCTTTCCAGTGGGTTTTAAAATTAATGGTAAATGGGAGAAGCTAGGTGCTGTCCATCCTAATGATCTATAGAGTAAAACATGCAGCGCTAACGAAGGCAACCATTCTTCTCCACGGATTACGTGGGTAATTTCCATTAAATGATCATCTACGATATTGGCCAGGTGATATGTTGGCATGCCATCGCTTTTAAATAAGATTTTATCATCTAATACATTAGTGTCTATTTTCATATCACCTCTTACTTCATCAGTGAGATGTAAAGTTTCATCTTGTGGGCACTTAAAACGAATTACATAAGGGTCGCCAGAATTAATTTTTTGTTGTACTTCATCATCAGAAATAGATAATGAGTTATTTAATTTTGTTCTGTTATGCCAATTATAAATGAATGTTTTTCCTTGAACTTCGTGATTTTTTCTATGAGAATCAAGTTCTTCAGAGGTGTCAAAAGCATAGTAGGCGTGACCATTTTCTATTAATTGATCAGCGTATTGTTTATATAAATGTTTTCGTTCACTCTGACGATAAGGTCCAAAACCACCATCTTTTCCAGGTCCTTCATCAAATGGAATATTACACCAATTCAATGCTTCTATAATATAATCTTCAGCTCCCGGAACGTATCTGTTTTGGTCAGTGTCTTCAATCCTAAGAACAAAAGTTCCTTTATTCTTTTTTGTAAATAAGTAATTAAATAAAGCAGTTCTTACACCACCTATGTGTAAAGGTCCGGTTGGACTTGGGGCAAATCGTACCCTGATATTTTTTGTCATGATCTTGTTTTTTTAAACCTTACTAAAGGTTACAAAAGCGATGACAAAGATACAATCTTAAATAAGTGATATAAAAAGATTTGTTTCATTAAATCTATAAATAATCATACATCTAAATTAAGGTTTCATTTCTTTTGGAACCCTTTTATTCATTAACATAAACCATAGAGGTGGAAACATAGATAGTACCATAGAGGTGGGATAGCCAAATGGAAGTTGCGGGCTTTCTTGATGATGATCGAGAATCTGATATTTTTTAGAAGCTCTATAATGATGATCACTATGTCTTGTAAGCTCAAAAAGTAGAATACGACCTAATAAATGGTTAGAATTCCAAGAATGGATTTCACGAACGCGTTCATATCTACCGGATTTGTTTTTCTTTCTTAACAATCCATAATGCTCAATATAATTGATCGTTTCTAATAATAAGAAACCAACAACTCCACATGATATAGCGATTAGTATTCCTACAAGACCAAAAAAGGAAAAGATAATCCCTAGGTAGACTGAAGTAATAACAAGATACCAGAACATGTCATTTTTTACCGATAGAAAGGATTGATTATTTTGCTTCAATAGGTTGATTTGAATTTTCCAGGCACTTATGTATTGTCCAATAACTGAGCTGAACCAGAAAAAATAAAGTGGTTGATTATAACGTGCCGTAGCAGGATCTTCATTGGTAGCAGCTTTTAGATGATGTCCAAAATTATGTTCCACGTAAAAATGCATATATAAGGAAGGTAGAAGTAGTGCTTTAGCAATAAACCTTTCTTTAGAAAAACGATGACCCAATTCATGACCTACATTAATTCCATTGGCTCCAAGAACAATACCAGTAGATATTATTATTCCAACGATTTCATAAGTTGCTAAAGCAAATGATGATATTGTGTATAATGCGTAAAATAGTATGGTATATATGATGGGAAGGTTTATATAAAGAAGCCAATCAAACAATTTCTTTTTGGATTTGGATAAACGTGTGTCTTCATCAAGATTTTCTTCTGAAGAAGGAGTAAAGAGCTCAATAATAGGAATCAAACCGAATACATATATGGGAGTTAGGTATGTATATACACCTTGTAACCATATACTTAGTAAAGCAACTATTGGAATTGAATAGGCTGAAATATATTTTAAATCTTTCATAAGGGCTTAGATACTAGTAATTTGAATTATAATAAATATAACAAATCTATAAGAAATAAAGTTGTAGTTTTATAAATTACTGAAAAAGAAAGGCTTTAAAAATGGATAATTTTGAATTCATAAAGGATAAATTAGAACAATTTATTAAGAAATATTATATAAATGAGTTGATAAAAGGAGTGATACTTTTTTTCGCAACTGGTGTTTTATATTTTTTAATCACACTATTAGTAGAATACTTTTTATGGTTGAACAGTACGTGGAGAACTGTATTGTTTTGGCTGTTTGTGGTTGTAGAACTATCTTTATTTATAAAATTTATAGTACTACCAGTTGCAAAATTGTTCAGACTAGCTAGTGGTATTGACTATGTGAGCGCATCTAGAATAATAGGGAATCATTTCCCTGACGTAAACGATAGGTTATTGAACCTTTTACAACTTAGCAAAGATGACAGGTCGTCTTCATTACTTTTGGCTAGTATAGAGCAAAAGTCATTACAACTAAAGCCAATACCTTTTAAGTTAGCAATAGACTTTAAGAAAAACACTAAATATATTAAATATGCACTTGTTCCAATTGCTGTTTTTTTACTAGTAAGTTTGTTTAATGAAAATAGCTGGTTTTCAGAAAGTTATGAGCGTGTTGTAAATTATGAAACTGCATATGAACCTCCTGCGCCTTTTCAATTTTTTGTTGTGAATAATAGTCTTGATGCCTTAGAAAGCAAAGATTTTGTTTTGGAAGTAAAGACTACTGGGGAAGTTATCCCCGAAAATGTGAGTATCAATTATAATGATGAGGTTTATTTTCTAAAAAGAACAGCCGTAGGAGAGTTTCAGCATACGTTTATACAGCCTAAAGAATCTATTGAATTTGTACTATCTTCTAATGATGTTAGTTCAAAACAATACAAGTTGGATGTAGTACCTGTTCCAATTTTATTAGATTTTAAAATGGAGTTGGATTACCCGAGTTACACACAAAAGAGGGATGAATCTTTAGAAAGTTCTGGTAATGCTACTGTACCTGAAGGAACGAAGGTTACTTGGAAAGTAAATACCAGAAATACTGATAAGGTAAATATGGTATCAAATGATTCTATTGAGTTGTTTGATAGAAAAGATTCCACCTTTTATTATGAAAACAGTTTGTATTCTGATTGGGATTATCAGATTACAACTTCTAATCGAAATATACAGGATTATGATAATTTGTCTTTTAATATTAGGGTTATAAAAGATCAATATCCTGAGATTAATTTAAGTTCAGAAAGGGATTCGGTTGATAATACTACGATGTATTTCTATGGAAGAGTCAGCGATGATTATGGACTGAGTAAGTTGCGTTTGATATATTATGATAGCGATGACGAAGGAGATAAGAATACATATGATTTACAGGTAAATTCTACTGAGTTTGATGAATTTGTTTATGCTTTTCCTGGTAGTCTTGTGTTGAGGGATGGTATTAATTATGAGTTTTATTTTGAGGTTTTTGACAACGATGTCATTCATAATTATAAAAGCACAAAGAGTCAGGTTTTTAGTTTTAGAAAGTTAACGAATGAAGAAGAAGAGGATAAGAAACTAAAGGAACAAAATGAAGCTATATCTGGGTTAAACAAATCGTTGAAGAAGTTTAAGGAACAGGAACAGGATTTGAAAAGCCTGAGTAAGTTACAAAAAGAGAAAAAGCAGTTAGATTATAATGATAAGAAAAAGTTAGAAGATTATTTGAAACGCCAAAAGGAGCAGGAAAAGATGATGCAGAACTTCTCTAAAAAGCTTAAGGATAATTTGGAACAGTTGGATAATAAAAAAGAGGAAGAACCTTTCAAGGATGCATTAAAAGAAATGCTGGAAAGAAATGAGGAGAAATTAAAAAAGAATGAGAAGCTTTTAGAAGAAATAAATAAGTTAGCAGAAAAGATTCAAAAGGAAGAGCTAACAGAAAAGTTAGAGGAGCTGGCAAAAGAAAACAAGAATCTGAAGAAAAACTTAGAGCAATTATTGGAGTTGACAAAAAGATACTATGTAATCGAAAAGCATGAAAAGCTTGCAGAAAGATTGGATAATTTATCAGAGAAACAAGAGGAATTGTCGGAGAGGAATGAAGAGGAAAATACAAAAGAAAAGCAAGATAAATTGAATGAAGAGTTTGAGAAATTCCAAAAGGAAATGGAGGAACTTAGACAGGATAATAAGGGTCTAAAAAAGCCAATGAATCTGGATCAGGATAAGAAAGACGAGGAAGATATTAAAGAGGAACAACAAAAAGCAAGTGATAATTTAGATAAGAACCAAAAGTCTGATGCTAAGAAAAGTCAAAAGAGTGCTGCCCAAAAGATGAAAGAAATGAGCAAAGGTATGCAGATGCAAATGCAGATGGGAGGAGGAGAACAACAACAGGAAGACATGGAAATGTTGAGGCAAATTTTGGATAACCTGGTAGACTTTTCAATGGAACAGGAAGAACTCATGAAGGGGTTTAAAGGAATTAATAATGAGAACCCAACATATTCAACTAAGTTAAAAAAGCAAAGTATACTTAGAGAAAATTTTATTCATATAGATGATAGTCTATACGCATTAGCATTACGTACACCAACGATATCAGATGAGGTTACCGGAAAATTGACCGATATAGAATTTAATATAGATAAATCTTTGGAACGCTTGGCAGAGAATCAGTCTATTCAGGGAACAGCGAATCAGCAGTATGCTATTACAGCTTCTAATGATTTAGCGTATTTTTTAAGTATGGCTTTGGATCAGATGCAAAATAGTATGTCGGCTTCTGGTAAAGGTAAAAGTGGCGGAGAATCTAGAGGTTTTCAATTACCGGACATCATTAAAAAACAAGAAGAGTTGAATGAAAAAATGAAGGAGGGAACGGAGAAAGGAAAAGGTAAGAAGAGGGAAAAGGAAGGAGAATCTGGAGGAGAAGGATCGGGAGAGAAAGGAGAAAATGGTAAAGAAGGAAAGAATGGAAAAGGAAAGAATGGAAAAGGTGAAGACGGACAAGGAGAAGATGGTGATGGGAAGAATGGTAATAAAAATGGAAGAAACGGAAAGAACAAGGAAGGCGAATCTGAGATGCAGAGGGAAGACATGAATGGAGAACTATATGAGATTTATAAACAACAGCAACAGCTTAGGAATGCTTTGCAAGACAAATTAAAAAAACAAGGAATTGGTAATCGCAAGGGTAGTGATCTATTGAGAAGAATGGAACAGGTAGAAAGTGAACTATTAGAAAAAGGTTTTAATGATCAAACATTAAGTAAAATGTTAGAGTTGAAGCATGAGTTATTAAAACTTGATGATGCTACTTTTGAGCAAGGAGAAGAAGAGCGAAGAGAAAGTAAGAGTAGTAATAAGCAATTCGACAATGACACCAATCAACAAATTCTTAGGGCAAAACAATATTTTAATACCACTGAAATATTAAACAGACAAGTATTACCTTTGCGGCAAAATTATAAACGTAAAGTTCAGGAGTATTTTAAGAAAGGAAATGATTAATTTTTTTTATGAGTCAGTTGATATAGATATAGACGAGGAGCGTGTTTCTTCTTGGATACGTAATGTAATAATGTCTGAGAAGAAGAAAGAAGGTGAAATAAGCTTTATCTTCTGTAATGATGATTATTTATTAAAAATAAATCAAGACTTTTTGGATCACGATACATATACGGATATTATAAGCTTTGATAATTCGTTAGGGAATGAATTACATGGAGATGTTTTTATTTCTCACGAAAGGGTGGTTGAGAATTCTGTTACGTACGCTGTGTCTGTTGAGGAAGAATTAAGACGAGTTATAGTTCATGGAGTATTACATTTTTGTGGGTTTAAGGATAAGACAGAAGAGGAAAGTGTTATTATGAGACAAAAGGAAAACGAAAAACTAGCTATGTTCCACGTGGAACATAGCTAGTTTTAATAGAAAGAATTTGTTCCACGTGGAACAAATTTTGTGTATAATATTTACTGTTCCACGTGGAACAAATGATGATGTATTATGTTTGATAAGGAGTATGATGTTATAGTTGTGGGTGGCGGGCACGCTGGAAGTGAAGCTGCGGCGTCAGCCGCAAATTTAGGTTGCAGTACGTTGCTAATTACAATGAATTTACAAAACATAGCTCAGATGAGCTGCAATCCTGCCATGGGTGGAATTGCAAAAGGACAAATTGTAAGAGAGATCGATGCGCTTGGAGGATATAGTGGTATTGTGAGTGATAGAACAGCGATACAGTTTAAGATGCTGAATAAGTCCAAGGGACCTGCAATGTGGAGCCCTAGAGTTCAAAGTGATCGAATGCGTTTTGCGGAGGAGTGGAGATTGTTGTTAGAGCAAACACCGAATCTAGATTTTTATCAGGAGATGGTAAGCGGTCTTATTGTAGAGAGTGGAAAGATAAAAGGAGTGCGAACTTCTCTCGGGATAGAGGTAAGAGCAAAGACTGTTGTTCTTACAAACGGAACTTTTCTTAATGGTTTAATACATATTGGCGAAAAGCAATTTGGAGGTGGTAGAGCAGGCGAAAGAGCTGCTACTGGAATTACTGAGCAATTAGTGGATTTAGGTTTTGATTCAGGAAGAATGAAGACAGGAACACCGCCTAGAGTCGATGGAAGATCATTGGATTATTCTAAGATGGTAGAACAACCAGGAGATGAAGTTCCGGAAAAATTTAGCTATACTGATTTATCTAAACCGCTAACAAATCAGAGATCGTGTTATATGACTTATACTTCTTCGGAAGTTCATGATTTGTTAAGAGAAGGTTTTGATCGCTCTCCAATGTTTAATGGAAGAATTAAAAGTATAGGACCGAGATATTGCCCGTCTATAGAGGATAAGATAAATAGATTTGCTGATAAGGATAGACACCAGATGTTTATAGAACCAGAAGGATGGAATACGGTTGAGGTATATGTAAATGGGTTTTCTACATCGTTACCAGAGGATGTACAGTTTAAGGCGTTGCGATCTGTTGTTGGTTTTGAAGGAGTGAAGTTTTTTAGACCGGGTTATGCAATAGAGTATGATTATTTTCCTCCAACTCAATTGACGCATACACTAGAAACAAAGTTGGTTTCCGGATTGTTTTTTGCTGGACAGATAAACGGAACAACGGGATATGAAGAGGCGGCATCTCAAGGATTAATGGCTGGTATAAATGCAGCGTTACAAGTAAAGGAAGAAGAAGCGTTTATTCTTAAAAGAAGTGAAGCGTATATAGGTGTTTTAATAGATGATTTAATCACAAAAGGAACAGAAGAGCCGTATCGTATGTTTACATCAAGAGCGGAATATAGAACGTTATTGAGACAGGATAATGCCGATTTTAGATTAACTCCAATGTCTCATAAAATTGGATTAGCATCTGATGATCGAATGAAAAGGATGGAGGAGAAGGAAAAAAAGGCAAGCGCTTTTGTGCAATTTTTTAAAGAAACCAGTGTAACACCTCAAGAAGCAAATCCTGTTTTAGAAGAAAAGAAATCTTCTCCAATTAATCAAAGCGGTAAGATGTTTAAATTATTTGCTCGTCCTCAGATTACACTAGATGACATTAGGCATTTTGATAAAGTTTCTACATATATTGAGGAAAACGAGTTAGATAAGGAGGTTTTAGAACAAACAGAAATACAGGTGAAATATTCTGGTTATATTGAAAAGGAAAAGAATAATGCGGATAAATTAAACCGTTTAGAGAATATAAAAATTCCTAAGAATTTTGATTATACGAAGCTTAAATCTCTTTCTTATGAAGCTTGTGAAAAAATGACAAAAATAAAACCAGCTACTATTTCTCAAGCATCTAGAATAAGTGGAGTTTCACCAAGCGATATTTCCGTGCTATTGGTTTATATGGGTCGATAATGGATTATGTAATTTGTAAACAAGATAGAGCTATAAAAGGCAGAATTTTAATTACCATTGTTTTAATTTTTTCAGCAGTGATGTTGTTTTTAGGGCCGGAACCGTTTTATACAAGAATCCTTTTTTTTATAGGTTCTTTATTTGTTTTCGGATTTGCTACATCGTATAAAATTAATAAAGACTTTGACAACCAAAAGTTGTTTTCTGTTTTTGGTCTAGTTTTGTTTAGATCAAAATTGAAGATGGAGTTTCCTGATTATATTTCTGTTTTTTCTGGGTCTTTTAGTTTGGATAATGAATGGGGTGCTGTTAGTGCGATCGGAACTAAAGAAATACACGAAAAGTTGGTGGTCCGTTTTTTTACCGATAACAGAAAAGTAACATTATATAAAACAGATAATCATCAAAAGGCACTAGATAAAGCAAAAGAACTTAGTGAATTACTAGATCTCGAAATTCATGATGTAACTAAGCAATAGTTCCACGTGGAACATTTTTTGTAATGATAGTATGAACAGAAGTGTTAAGTAAATGAAGTTTTTATTGAAAGTCGTCTTGAGTGTTGATTTTTTTACAACAGATATCTCCATAAAGCAGTAAAACAACTTAATATTCCCAGAGACGAAAAAATCATTAGTTTTGATACCAAGTTTTTTGAAGATTAGAAATAGGAAGATAGATTTTGTGCTAACAATACTAAATAAAGATGATAGAAAAAGGAGATAGATGATTTAGAATGCAACCCTTATAGAAAACCTTTGTTTACTAATAAAATTATTCTTTTAGAGAATACTAACAACATCAAAGAACAAGATTACAGTAATAGTTTCTTTTAATTAACAATGAATAAAGAAAAGTTAGATATATATATAGAGTGTCTAGATCATACCGTGTCTGGTGAAAGGTTTAAACTTTATAAGGATAGAGATCATGATATGTTAGTTACTACTCCTAAACCAGATGAAAATAGTTTAGGTAAGTATTATGAAAGCGAAGATTATATTTCTCATACAGATGCTAAGCGAACGGTTTTCGAAAAAACATACCACCTTGTAAAGAAATATTCACTTAATAAAAAAGTGAAGCTTATATCGAAGTTGCATAAAGGAACAGGTACTCTTTTGGATATTGGAGCAGGAACAGGAGATTTTTTAATCGAGGCAAACAAAAAAAACTGGCAAGTAGTTGGAGTCGAACCTAACAAACAAGCTAGGGTACTCGCAGAGGAAAAAGGAATTATTCTACAACCGAATACAGCTAACTTATTGTCTGATTGTTTTGATGTAATCACCATGTGGCATGTACTAGAACACGTTCCTGATTTGCCAGTTCAGATAAAAGAATTAAAACGTCTTTTAAAACCAGGAGGGCATTTGATTATAGCGGTTCCTAATTTTAAATCGTACGATGCTCACTATTATAAATCTTTTTGGGCAGCTTATGACGTGCCAAGGCATCTTTGGCATTTCTCTAAAAATTCAATGAAAACACTTTTTGAGAAAGAAAGAATGACACTAGAGAAAACTAAGCCATTATTGTTCGATTCGTTTTACGTTTCTCTTTTGTCAGAGAAATATAAAAATGGTAAAATGAATTTTGTAAAAGCATTTTGGATTGGCTTGCTATCAAATATTAAAGGAAAACACTCAAAAGAATATTCTTCACACATATATATATTGAAAAGTGCGTAAATTTTGTTTTTAAGAGCTTTTAAGCGTTTTTCTAATTCCTTTGTAATAGAATGCTTGAGTTTTTTTTGAAAAACGCCTAAAAACGCCCATTTTTAATCAATTTCTATTGTTTTTTACAATGACTTACCTTTGAATCATTGTTTTTTCTTATACCTTCTTAATTTGATGAAGTTATGAGTATAACATCAGATGAACTTTGATATTTTTGCGCAGAACTAAATTTTTAGAATAATGAGAAATTTTATATGGGTTGCCGTTGCATTAATAGGAATGACTTCATGCAATCAACAAATTGAAAAAACGGGCTATGTAAATAACACTAAAGTAGTATCGGATTTTAGTGAAATGAAAACAGCTAAGGAAAAGTGGACAAAAAAGAATAATGAAGTTAGAGCGGAATTAGAAGAAAAAGCAAAACAGTTTCAGATTGAAGTTCAGGGATATCAGAATATAATGAAATCCATGTCCAAAACTAATAGAGAAAAGAAGGAACAAGAATTGATGGCAAAGCAACAAGGTTTGCAAAGAGAACAACAAAGTAGAATGCAAGAGATTCAGCAAGGTAGCCAGACAGAAATTGATTCTATTATCGCGAAGGTTGAGAATTTTATTAAGGAATATGGTAAAAATAATGGATATACATATATCTATGGAGAAACAGAGGTAAAAAATATCTTTTACGCTAAGGAAGAGTTAGATTTAACAGATAAAATTATTACGGAATTAAATGGTGAAAAAGCTTCTACAGAGGAGAAGTAAACGGAGTAGTCATTATGAGAAAGAAGCACCTCAAAAACAATCTTGTTTTTGAGGTTTTTTTATCACTTTCTTGGGGAATATTCCGCAATGTATTTTATGTTAATTTGTAATATAAGCACCGCAAATAAAATGAACATATTATAATACGTTGGAAAGGTTTTTCTTAGAGATAATATTCCATTAATATTACCCGAAAACCGATCCTTCAAAAAATAGTAATTACCAGTCAGCAAATTCTTATTTGCTTAAAAAAACAAACGAAATTTTAAGAAAAACTAATACACTTAATCGGTAAAAGTTGTCATTTTTACGTGTTTTTTAACCTAAGGAAAAAAGGGAGTTACTATCTTTTTTTATTTTTATAGCTTATAAATTGGCTTTTTTTCTGTTGGCAAATGAAAGAACTGTATGAGATAGTAAATTCATTTTTTTAGCCTATTTTTATTTTAAAGTTTTGATTTTCAGTTAATTATAAAGCACACAATTTGTTTATATAAATGACGTTTATAGATGTAATTATTGTGTTTAAATCAAGTAAGAATATTATTACAAAAAAAAACGAAAAATTGGTTTGATATAAATTTTTAATTCATAATTTTATGACTTTACAATAATTATATTAACAACATTATTAACAAGCGCCCCAAATCGGTTGATTAATAGTGCATATTTTCACATAATATTAACTGGTGTGATAACTATGAAGAAAAGACTTAACCTTACAATCATCGTGATATTTTTGGCACTGGGTATCCATGTGGCCAATGCTCAACGTATTATTGGTGCTCCTTCTTTAACTTCTGGAGCGCAAGCTTGTGGTACTTTAAGTAACAGTTTTGATTTTGTGGCTGAGTTATCTCCAGGTACTGCACTGCCTGCAAGTAATGTTTTTATCTTAGAGTTATCAGATCCTACCGGAAGCTTTGCAAATGGAGGAGAAGAATTATTAAGCGTTTCAGGTCCCAATGAGGCTTCAGGTGGACCTTCTAATATTAATTTTACAAACGTAGCAGTTCCTCAAAATGCTAATAGCGATGACTATAGACTAAGAGTAAC
Source organism: uncultured Aquimarina sp. (assembly GCF_947495315.1). Lineage (GTDB taxonomy): Bacteria > Bacteroidota > Bacteroidia > Flavobacteriales > Flavobacteriaceae > Aquimarina. Next base: position 180,204 of record NZ_CANLYD010000002.1, read on the forward strand.
AGCTACCGAAGGAAATGTTACAAATACAATATCAGAACCTATACCGTTTCATTTTTTTGATGATGATAATTTAGAAGTCATCCTTAATGGCAGGGATGATGTGATATTTTGTCGTGTTGCATCTTTTGCCAAGGAAATAACGGTAGAAGTTACGGATCTAGATGACAACGTATTTGATGCTAATAATTTTAATTGGGAGTGGTTAAAAGATGATGTAATCATTCCTGGAGAAAACAGTCCTACTTTATTGATAACTGAAGTAGGAGAATATCAGGCAAGAGTTCAAGTAGGGTTATGCAATAATGTTTTTAGATTTAATAAATCTAATAAAGTGGATGCATCTATAATAAATGTTGGTGATATTTCTATTGTTACCGATGCTCCGGATTTTTCTTTTTGTCCAGATGAGGATAAAATATTATCAGCAAGTGCAAACATAGTAGATGGAAGGTATGAGTATCAATGGTTTAAAGACGGCGAGGCGCTAGAAGGAGAGATTGCTTCAACTATAGTTTTACCTGATAACAATTTTGGAGGAGAATACACTTTACGGATAAATATTAGTGAAGATTGCCAAGATTTGGAAACGCAACCGGTTGTTGTAACAAATGAAGGCTCTAGTATTACACTTCCGCTGCCAGAAAGTTTGATATTACTACCAACCCAGACATTAACTTTAGTTGTTGAGACAGATGTTCCCGCAGGAAGTACATTCAGATGGATTGTAGATACAAGTATTCAGACTCAAGGGATAACAGTGAGTGATAGTGAAACGCTAACATTTTCGGCCCCTTTTGTTGGGGATTATAGGATAGAAATTGAGGCGAATGATCCTTGTAATTCGATGCTGTTTTCCGAAACAAGCGTGTTTGCTGCAGAAAGATTTGATATTACCATAGCTCCAGAAGAAGTCGTCGATTGTGAACAAGACCCAATAACCATAGCATTGACCGAAATGGTTGGTATAACCTCAGGTGGAGAAAGAGTTCCGCTCACCACAGAACAATTTGATTTTTTTGATTTTGAATGGTTTAATGATGGAGTCTCAACAGGTGAGACTTCTTTGTCGTTAAATGTAAGTCGTTCTGATAGCGGTGGAAGTTTCGAATTAAGAGCGATTTTTAGGCCAGGAGGATTGCCGAATACGGTTTCTAATAATTTACCTATAGATTTCTTATCGAGCGATATAGTTTTGGATATTACACCTCCAGTATTACAAGCAGGAGAATCAGTAGTGTTAACTGCGCCATTAAATGCTAATTTTACGTATGAATGGTACGTGATTCAGAATGGAGAAGAAGTTTTGATAGAGGGAGAAACCAGCAATACTTTAACAGTAACAGAAGAAGGAGATTATTTTGCAATAATAAGCTCTTCTTTGTGTACAACACGTACACAAATTGCTTCTGTAGGAGGCCCACAGGCGTTATCAGAACTAATACCAAACGTTATTACCCCTGGTGGTAACGCAGCCAATAATGATTGGGTTTTACCTAATTCCTTTAGAGAAACAGATGTGGAGGTTATTATATACTCTTCTAATGGAAAAGTAGATTTCCAGAAAAATGGAGGTTACAATGCAGATTGGCCTACTAATTCAGCATCGCAAGCAAACGAACTTATTTATTATTATATAATTTCTAGAAGTAGTACAGTTGTAAAAAAGGGGACAATTACAGTAATGAGATAATTTATGATTAAAAAAATACTTTATATATCCGTATTCGTTTTTTGCTCACATATCGTGAGCGGACAGGATGGATCATCTAATACATCAGGTATATTACCATCAGATATTCCGTTACATAATTCCCTTAAATATAATCGATTTTTGTTCAACCCTACTTTTTCTTTGGTTAGGGAAAACAAAAACTCACTAAATATATATAATAGGAATCCTAGAGCAAGTTTTAGCGATAATTCACAGACATATTTTCTTAGTTATTCAGCAAGATTCGAAGAAAAAACAGGAATTGGTGTTGGACTATTTCAGCAAAACGTTGGTATATTCAGGTTCTTTGGAGCTACGGCGAACTACGCATACAATATAGAACTAAATAGAGACATGAATTTCACCTTTGGGATGAATTTAAGTTATTCTCAGAGTTCTTTGAAAAGTAATCTGGATGAGGCTCAGGTAAATGATGACATCATTAATAATTATGAGAACAGTTCTGTTTTTCTACTTCGTCCTGGAGTAAATTTAAATTATGGAAATTTTGATGTTGGTGTTTCCGTAGGGAATTTAGTGACATATAATCTTACAGCGAGTGAATTGTTAACTGATAACTTTGAATATTCTGGTCACGTAATGTATACTACGGAACTTGATTGGAGGAGAATAGACAATGAACTACGTGGAATGGTATATGCATCCAAACCAGGAGAACAAGATTTACGATATGGAGGAAACGTCTTATTCGAAATTCCAAAATATGGGTGGGCACAATTAGGCTATAATAGTTTTTATGGTGGCTCTATTGGTATTGGAGCAAATATTACAAAAATGATTTCTATCGGGTATACAGTGGAACCTGGGATTGGTGGAGATTCTAATGTTGCTGAATTTGGAGCAACTCATGAATTTGGTTTAGCTTTTAATTTTGCAAAAGAAGAAAAGAGAAGAAAAAGAAGAAATATTTCATCAAAAAGCTCGTTACAAAGAGATTCTGAAATAAGAAGACTAAAGAAAGAAATTTTAGATCAAAATAAGATAATAAGAGAACTACAACGTACTAATAGCGATTCTTTATCTCAAGCACAGAGATCCATGAATAGATTAGAAAGATCAATTCAGGAAGCTAAAGAAGAAGAAGCTAGAAAAGCAAGAGAACTAGCACTACAACGAGAAGAAGAGGTTAAGTTGCTTAATAAGCAGGCAGAAGAGTTAGCTGCTCAGAAGAAGTTAGAACTTGAGATGACTGAGCAAAAGGCAGAAGAAGAGCGATTAGCAGCTCGGAAAAAGCTTGAGCTAGAAATGGCGGAACAGAAAAAAGCAGAAGAAGCGGCTGGAAGACAAGAAGAAGAGGCTAGAATCGCAGCTGAGGAAGCTGCAAGAGAAGCAGAGGCTGAGCAACAAGAAGCTGCTGCAGAAGCTGAAGAACAAGCCAAAAGACAAGCAGAAGAAGCTGTTAGATTGGCGGAAGCAGCTGCTGAAACGGAGAGACAACAAATAGCTGCTACAGAGTTGGCTAAGAAGGAAGCTGAGGAAGCAGCAGCTAAACAAGAAGAAGAAAGACTGGCTGCTCAGAAGAAACTAGAATTAGAAATGGCTACTCAAAAAGCTGAAGAAGAAAGATTGGCAGCTCAGAAGAAGTTGGAGCTTGAGATGGCAGAGCAAAAAAGAAGAGAAGAATCTCAGAAAACATTAGAAAGAGAAGTAGCTATACAGAAGGATGCAGAAGAAGAGAGATTACGTCAGGAAGCGGAAGCTGCAAGATTAGCGGAGGAAGAGAGATTACGTCAGGAAGCGGAAGCTGCAAGATTAGCTGAAGAAGAGAGACAACGTCAGGAAGCAGAAGCTGCAAGACTAGCAGAAGAAGAGAGATTACGTCAGGAAGCAGAAACTGCAAGATTAGCGGAGGAAGAGAGATTACGTCAGGAAGCAGAAACTGCAAGATTAGCTGAAGAAGAGAGATTACGTCAGGAAGCAGAAGCTGCAAGACTAGCAGAAGAAGAGAGATTACGTCAGGAAGCAGAAGCTGCAAGACTAGCAGAAGAAGAGAGATTACGTCAGGAAGCGGAAACTGCAAGATTAGCTGAAGAAGAGAGACAACGTCAGGAAGCAGAAGCTGCAAGATTAGCGGAGGAAGAGAGACAACGTCAGGAAGCGGAAGCTGCAAGATTAGCGGAGGAAGAGAGACAACGTCAGGAAGCGGAAGCTGCAAGATTAGCAGAAGAAGAGAGACAACGTCAGGAAGCGGAAGCTGCAAGTACAGAAGAAAAAAGTGAAGACTTAGATGCTATACAAAGAGAACTAGATAACAGTAGTAGAATTACTGATAAATTGATTGCGTCAAGAGATTCATTATTAACCTCTACTACAAATCTTGATAAGAGAGAATTTAATAAGCTTTTAGAGTCTCTGGTAAACATGAGTGATGAAGCTGAAGAGGTTAAGAATACGAATGATGCTACTAGCTCTAAGAGACTTACCTCTAAAAACAGATTTATCAAGTTTGCAGAGGCTACAAGACCTGAAGCTAAATATGCTACTAAATTTATTCCTGGTTATCCAGAAGGATATTATTTGATCGGTAATGTGTTTAGAGGTGGAACATATGCAGATAGTTTTACTGGTAAATTAAACGATCTTGGCTTTAATGATGCTCAGATAATTCTAAATCCAGAAAATCAATATCAGTATGTATCTATTAAGTATTACGCTGATAAAACTGAAGCTGCCGAAAATTATTTAAATAATATTGGAAATAAATATTTCGGTGATATGTGGATATTACATATTGCTAAGAGTAGAGTAGAATCTCTAAAAAGATTAGTACAAGAAACGCGATTGATTAAGGATACAGTGAAGGATGATACTGTATTGACGGAGAGCTTATCATATATAGGAGGTCATAATATTGAGAATGGTTACTACTTGATCACCAATATTTTTAAGAGAGAAAATTATTTTGAAAGAGGAATGGATAGACTTAGATCTCAAGGATTAGAGCCTAAGTTTTTCAGAAACCCTAAGGATAATTACATATATGTCTATTTAGATAAATTTGATAGTCTGGATCAGGCTAAGGGAAGCTTGTTCTCTAATGTGAATAACACATATGATGGCGATCTTTATATATTAAAAATAGAATAGTGAGTACCCCAAAAAAATATTAGAATGAACAACACAACTCAAAATAAGCAGCTTATGAAAACACTATTACCCAAAAAAGCTGTACTGTTAATGATATTAATTGTTTTCGGTACCATAAGCAACATAAATGCTCAAGAATCAGTTCCTATTACTCCTAGACCAGGGGCACAATTCAGTAATATTAGGGGAAACATGGTGATGACAGGTAATGACATCGTTGGTGTAATTGAAGATGATGATGGAACTACTTTTACCAATCCCAATAGAAACTATAATGGTAATGATAATAATGGTAATTATACTACTGCTTTTATCGATGTAGATAATGACCCTACTACTTTTAGTTCTAGTGAGGCCGGTTTAACTGTGCCTAGAGAAGACTGTAGTAGACTGGTATATGCGGGATTGTATTGGTCGGCTAACTATTATATGGCCAGACAAGATAGCCCTATTGATTTTACCAATAATGAGATATCAACTAATTCAGATACAAATATCGCTTTAATTATTAATAATGGTCCTTTAGCGCAACAATATACAGCAAGAAATTCTGAGTTTAGTAGTGATAACTCTGATGTTGAATTTAGTCCTGTAACGTCATATTTGGTAGTGGCACAACCGGTAAATGGTTGTGGTATTACAAATGCTACAGACCTAAATGGTAATATTGCGGTTATTAGGGATGGTGGAAGTTGTTCTTTGCGTGAAAAAGTAGTAAACGCGCAGAATGCAGGTGCAGTTGGAGTTGTGATAGTAAATGATGGAGGTCTTTTACCAAGAATGACAGGTGATGGACCTACGATAAATATTCCTTCTGTTTCTGTAGGAAATGATGATATTAGTAATGCTAATTTCACTAATGGAGATTTAATACCACTACTCCAAGCAGAAACCAACGTTGTATTAGCAACTTTATCAACTACTGGTGACGATTGGTTGTCTAGTCTTCCTCTTACAGATCCAAGAAAACAAGGCCCTGCAGATTTTAGAGATATAAAATTTAAGGTTCCAGGAGGTACCTATGTAGACGTAACTGCTAGTAGTGTTGTTTTTGATGGATATAGAAATACACCTACAAATCCTCTGGGAGACAATGCTAATGATGAGGTACCTTATGTTTGTTATGCAGACGTAACCAGCTTATTAGATCCTGCTAATCCTTTTGGTACGTATACGGTTGCCAATATGAACGCCACTCAAGGTTTTACCACTGGTAGTGACGGAGCCTGTGGAGGATGGTTTCTGGTAACCGTTTATGAAGATCAACAAGAGTCTGCTAAATTTATTAGTGTAAGTGATGGATTTGTTCAAATTTTCAGTGGTCAGGATCCATTACAGTTTACATATAGTGGATTTACAACACCTTCTGGAGTAAATGAACCCGTTAATGTACGTTATGGTACCGCTTCTTTAGAAGGTGATACTAGTTTAGGGGGAGATGAATTAAGAATAGTTAATACATTGGGTGGACTTACTGCATTAGGACAGGGTAATGCAACTGCGAACCCGACAACCAATTTTTTCAATGGATCTATATCTATTGATGGTGTTTATATTAATGATCGAACCCCGAATTCTCAGAATACACAAGGGTTTGACATGGATATTTTTGAACTTCCTAATGTTACAAAGGATTTAGTTGGTAATGGACAAACATCTGCTACCTTCGAGTTATTTACAGATCGTGATAGATATAGTGTATTTTTTAACGCCTTTTCCGTTACCATCATAGAACCTGAATTAAGGATTATTAAAAAAGTTTTTGATTTAGATGGTTCTACAGAAATAACAGGTGGCAATGTAGAGTTAGGCGATGAAGTTTTTTATGACCTGGAAATTGAAAACATCGGTAATGAAGATTTTGTTGATGGTACAGTAATTATTACAGATGTTTTACCTCCTAACACTAATTTATTAGGAGTAGTTGATGCTACATTACCACCAGGAGTTACCTATACCGAAATATCACCAGGAGTATTACAGTTTAATATTCCTGCAAGTATCGTAGAAACTCCCAATGACGAACCAATTGGAGAAGGGGATGCGCCTATTTTTATACGTTTTAGAGCACAGCTGGTAAGTAGTTGTGAGGAATTAAGAGATGCTTGTTCTGATGTAATTACAAACTCGGCTACAGCTACATATACTGGATTACAATCCGGTACTCCCGGAAGTACTACAAGTAGCTCGCAATTAGGAGTTTGTGGAGATCAGTTAAATGAAGCTTCTAATATACTAGTTAATATTCCTGCGTGTCAATTAGATGTTACTTTTTGTAATGATGACTTATTGTTAGTAGCAGGTACTGGTTATAATCAATATACGTTAACAGGCCCTGGTATAGCAACTCCAATTGTGCAAACAGGTCCAGGGGCTAATGTTTTTGATGTCCCTAATCCCCAAACAGGAACGTACACTATTGTTAAAGAAGATACTGATGGTGTTGAGCCTAGCTGTATGTCGCTTACAGAAGAGTTTACGGTAGAAGATTTTAGAGATATTGCAAATCCTGTTTTGGATTATGTTAATGGTACAACCATAGTAACAGAAGATTGTAGTGGAGTTCCAATTCCACAAATTCTGTTATGTGGTAATCAAACCTTATTGCTAGAAACCAATTTTGATCCATCTAGTTTGGATGATATTTCCTGGCAACGATTAGTTCCTTCAGGATCTTGTGTTTTGGACCCCAATGACCCGTGTTCTTTGTTAGACGGTAATTGTACGGATGCCAATTGGGTAGAAGTTACAGGTGGAAATACTCCAAACTATACAGTTTCAGAAGCTGGTGATTATAGAATTCTTGCTGAGTTTGATGGAGGGTGTGAGATACCGTTTTATTTTAGTGTATTTAAAAATGACTATCAACCAATGCTAGATGCAAACCCTATAGAATGTGGTAGTGATGGTAGTGTGACTGTAGTAAATGTGCCAACTAACTTTGGCTTTAGTTTGACTTCTGGAGGGCCATATTCTGATCCTTTAGACCCAGATAATGGAACATTTATTATTTCGACAGCTGGAGATGTAACGGTTTACGCAATTGATACAACTTTTCCTGGATGTGAATATACAGCTACAATTAATGTACCTTCTATTGATCCATCTTTTAGCGTAACAGGTGTTGATCCTAGTTGTATTAATGATGATAACGGAACAGGATTTGGTCAAATTAATATTAGTGTAACAGGAGGAATTCCTGAGTACCAATATACAATTTCGAGTCCTGCATTAGGAGCGGCAGATCCAATTATTGTTCCTAATAGTAGCGCTAACAACGGAAATTATACACAGAATAATTTACCTGCAGGAACGTATACGGTAGAGGTAATTTCTAATAGACCTACACCAGAATGTGTTTTTGATGCAACGGTGACTATCAACCCTGCACCTGCTTTTGATGCAGAGGTGGTATTATTAGCACCTGAAACTTGTGATAGTGGAGCTTTAGTGCAAGTAAACGTTTTAAATGGTTCAGGAAACTACTTATATGATAACGGGGATGGTAATTTCGTAGCTTGTAATATTTTCGAGATTCCTAGTCCTGCAAACCCAGCTACTACATATACCTTTAGAATAAGTGATAATAGTGTTCCTAGTGGTTCACCAGCTTGTGTTATTTCTGCAAGTATTGATAATATAACGCCGTATGAGCCAATTGTAATTGACAATGTTACGGTTACTCAACCTCCTTGTCCTGGAGACACAGGACAAATACGAGTAGATGTTTCACCAACGGTAGCAGGAAGATTATACACATATCAACTTTGGGATTGTGCAGCAGATCCAAATTGTGGTAATGGCATTAGCGATCCTGCAGATCCGAGCGATGAAGACCCAAGTTTATGGACATTGGTTAATGATATTAGTTCTACAGGAAGTCAAACGATTACTTTTACAGGAGTTCCTGACGGCAATTCATATGTAGTTCAAGTAACTCACGCTAATACTACACCTGCAATTACAAATCCTGACTGTTCTTTTCCGGTACCAGAGCCAATAATATGTCCAGTTACACAATATGGATTTTCTATTAGCTCTCCAACAGGAATTACCGCTGATGTTACTTTAGATAGGCCTTTAAGTTGTATTGTTGGTAGTGAAGATGCTATCATACAAGTAGATAATATAGCAGGAGGTTCTGGTTCTTATGAATGGAGTTTAGATAATGTTACGTTTACAAATATAACAACTACTCCGTTTGATATTTTGGTAAATACGGACGGATCTTATACAGTATATATTAGAAATCAAGGCAGCGGAGATTGTGCTGCTCCTTTTTCTATAGATGTTCCAGCGCTTATACCAATCACTGCGATTACGTTTACTCCTGGTGATGGAGATTGTACCAATCAAAGTTCTGATGTTAGTTTTGAAGCACAACCTGCATTATCAGCAGCTGATATAGCCGCTGGTGTTGTTTATGAGTATGATGTATCTCCTGATCCCGCAACGGGAACTGGTGCAACTGGTAATACTGGTTTTTTAACAACTAATAGTTATACTATTGCTCAAGGTATTACTTACACCGTTACAGCAAGAAGAAGTGACGATCAATGTACATTTAGCGATGATTATAGAGTAGACGTTATAGATCCAATAGATATCACAAATGCTGTGGAAACTACTCCGGTAGTATGTGTCGCAGAAAGTAATGGAGCATTATCTTTTAATGTTATTAATAGCACGTCTTTTGATTATACTGTTAGATTAACATCTAGTGGAGCAGTTGTTGATTCTGGAAATGGTATTACAACAAGCCCTGTAAATGTTACAGGATTAGCAGCAGGAAATTATACGATAACAGTTACGGACACGAATCCTGGCGGTTCAGGATCGCCATTAAATTGTTCTGATACTACTACAGTAGATGTTACAGAACCTGCAACACCGCTTACTTTTACGACTACTGCCACAGAAACTAATTGTGGAGCAAGTACAGGAACTATTACTGTTACTGCTGCTGGAGGTAGAGGAAACTATCAATACAGATTGGTAGATAGTGGAGCAGCGGTAATTGTTGACTATCCTAATACCAATAATGTATTTACCGGATTAGCAGCAGATACATATACAATTTTTGTTAGAGATGGTAATTCTGCTACTGCTTGTGAAATCAATAATACCGAGACAATAGTTCAATCTGCTTCACCTACGATTGCTTTGGCAGCAGGTGGAGATCCTTGTTATGATGGAACTGATCAGGCTAGTCAGTGGATTACGATTACTCCTGGAATTCCGGCACCCTTAGGTCCTTTCGAGTATAGCTTGAACGGAGGAACCGGGGTAGCGGTAACATTTTTGGGAGCGCCGGCAAATACCTTTGAGATACCTAATTTAACTCCTGGTAGTTATACGGTAGTTGTAACCAATACAGCTACAAATTGCTCTACAGCGGCGTTACCTTTTACAATAAATCCAGAGTTAACGATCAATGCAACTTTAGCGAATGATATTAACTGTAATGCAGATGCAAGTATAACCTTCGCTGCTGCTGGAGGAAGTACAGTATATACCCAGTTTGATTTGTATGCGCAAGGAACACCACCTACGTTAGTACAAGCAAATATTACATCTCCTCATGGGGTAAATACTCCTGGTGATTATGTAATTCAGGTTACTGACGATCAGGGATGTACTGCTTTTTCCAATCCAGTGACGGTTACTGCATACGAAGCAATTGCTACAAGTGCTCCGGTAGTTACGAATCCAAATTGTCCTACAGACAATGGAAGCATAGAAATAACTGTCACCGCAGGAGAAGGACCATTCACTTATGTGTTAGATGGTGATATAACTACTACACAAGGCCCAACAGGAACTGGCCCTATAATATTTAATAATGTTTCCGTTGGTGCACATACCATAACAATTACAGATGGAACTGGTGCAAGCCCTGCGTGTACATTAGATGTAAATGCAACAATAACGGCCCCAGTAGCGATTGATGCTGATGCAGTTGCTTCGGATTATAGATGTGATGCCTCAGGCTCGAGTACGACACCACAATTAGCAGATATTACGGTGACGATAAACAATCCGGGAGATGCAGTAGCACCATTTGAATATAGTATTGACGGTGTGACTTGGCAAGCATCTAACGTGTTTACCGGGTTAGCGGATGGAACTTATATAGTATATGTTAGAGGTGCGAATACCGTTTCGTGTCCGGTAATTGCAGACACAATAGTTATTGAGCCTTTAGTTCAGGTAACAGACCTTTCTTTTGCTGCCACACAAGTTCAGTGTCCGGCACTTACAGCAGATGTTACTGTAACAGCTACTCTTGATGGAACAAGTACTGTCGAATATGAAATTATAGCCCCAATAACGGTAGGTCCTCAACCATCCAATGTATTCACAGGTTTAACTTCTGGTACTACCTATACGTTCTTGGCAAGAACTGATACAGATGGTTGTGTATATACAGAAACTTTTACAGTTCCTACGATAGATTTTATAGCGGTTAACGGAACGGTTGTTTCTGAGCCTTCTTGTAATGGTTTTACTGATGGAGAACTTTCGTTTACAGTTTCAGGAATTGATTTAACGGCGACAACGTATACTTATACAGTAAACGGAGGAACACGTTCTGCACCAACCAATGTGGCTACTACCAATATTGGTAGCCTGGGAGCTGGAGTATATGTGATAGAAGTAAGAGATGAAACGACGTTATGTACTGCTCCGACAACTATTACATTGACAGACCCTGCGGTTTTAACCGCTAGCGCTGTTGTTAACCCAACATTGACTTGTACTGCTGATGCAACAATTACAGTAACTGCAGCAGGCGGAAATGGAGGATATCAATACGAATTATTCGATAGTACTCCAACTTCTATAGCAGGACCTCAAGCTAGTAATGTGTTTACTGTGAGCACAGCAGATACGTATACAATTACGGTAACTGATTCTGAAAGTTGTAATGTTAGTACTACGGCAATTGTAGTTGATCCAACACCAATAGCTGCAACTATTGATGCAGGCTCAGATTTCTGTTTAGATGATGGAGTAGTTAGTTTTACGATAAATATTGATGGAACAAATACGGGTACTCCAGATTACATTTATAATGTTGCTCTTGGTGGAACCATTGTTATACCAGACACCAATGTAGGTGCACTTACAACTTTTACAACAACTCCTGCATTAACACAGGCAGGTATCTATACCATAACAATCACAGATAGTAATGGTTGTTCGGTAGCACTTACCGAAACTATAGAAGAAGCAGTAACCCTTGATGTTACTCAAGTAGATATTGCCTGTAATGCTGCAGGTATTGCCCAAGATGCTTCCTTTTCTTTTGTGGTGAATGGAGGATATGCGCCATATGATATTGCAGTATCTTTTAATAGCGGAGCGTTTGTAGATCACGTTACTAATGTAATAGCGCCTTTCACGGATTATATTGCTACCTCTGGAGCTGGAACATATGAATTCAGAGTAACGGATGATAGAGGGTGTACATTTACTACATCGACATTTACTGTTACAGATCCTGTCGCTCCAACGATTACAGCACCAACGGTTAATGTAGATTGTTTTGGAGATACAGGTACTGCTGTGATTACCGTTACCGGTACAGAAACTCCATATGAAATTGATTTTAATGGAGCTGGTTTTGTAACTATTACTGGAACACAAATAACATTCCCTAATTTAGCTGAGAATACCTACAACTTTACTGTAAGAAGTAGTAGAGGTTGTTTATATTCTGATACTGTAGAAATTGCTGCACCCGATGAGATTGTAGAGACTTTTAGAGATGAAGAGCCCGTTACTTGTGGTGGATCCGTTATTGTTACGGAGTTAGGTGCTATAGATTTAGAAATTGCAGGTGGGACTGGACCATACATCTATACATTGGTAGATGCAAGTGATGTATCTGTAAGACCACTTGTTCCTTCTCCGAATACGACTACCGTTCCAAACCCTACTTTACCAACAGCTTCTACTACAGTTCGTTTTGAAGGATTAAACTTTGGTCAATATTTTATTTTTGTAGAGGATGTTAATGGTTGTGTGTCGAATCCAGACCCAATCGGTCCTTTTAATATATTCTCTCCTATTAATGATTTGGATCCGCAGATAACACCTTCTGGAACCTGTCCAGGTGGAGTTACTTTCGATGTTCTGATTGTTGGAGGTTCAGGTGTAAATCCACCGATAAATCCACCACCAGGGTTTGATATCCGAATTGTAGGAGAACCTTCTCCTGGATTAGGAGATTTTGTTCCTTTGAATGATCTTGTGACCGGGCCTACTGCAGTGGATGCCAATACACCGATAAGAGATCATAGATATACAGGATTAGATTTTAATAGAACATATATAGTAGAGGTAAGAGATAATGAAACCAATTGTTTATACCAAGAGCTAGTGGCTCCGGAGCCACCACCGTCTGCTCCTAATATCGATAATTTTGTGCCTACAGATGTAACCTGTAATGAAACTCCTGCCTTGAATAATGGCCAAATTAGTTTCGAAATTTCTGGATATGACCCTTCAGTAACACAAGTATCTTGGGAGGTATTTGATCAGTTTACTAATGTGTCTTTAGATGTAACATTTGCGCCAACCGTGTATTCAGGGTCTTCACCCGTTGTTAGTCCTGCAGCGCTGCCGGTTACAATTTCCAACTTCCCTCCTGGAAGATATTATCTGGTAGTTAGGGAAGATAATGGTACGTTATGTCCTAATAGACAGGATTTTGAGATTGATATTCCAGATCCGTTGATATCCGTAGATACGAATCAGACTCCAGCAAATAGCTGTGGAACGAATGCACAAGTAATTATGGATACTGAAGGAGGTACGCCTTTTGCAATTCCTCCAACTGCGGATGGATATACGTATGCATTAGTACCATCACCATCCGTAGATCCTGGTACGTATCCTTTAAACAGTAATGTGATCGATTTAGGAAACACTAATGGACAAGTACAAGACATCTGGGTTGCTGATTCTAGGGGATGTAGTTTTGGGCCAGTTACGGTAACTACCGTGGTAAATCCGCTACCAACTGTTGTAGCTAGTTTCATCGATGACTGTGCGTATGATAATAGTAATGTAATTGATGTGGATGGAACCGGTCTAGGAACTTTGTTATATCAATTAGATGGAGGAACTGCTGTTACGGGTAGTATTGATAATAATAACCATCAGTTTATTGTCTCAACTCCGGGATCTTATGTTATTACAATTACCGATGAGACGGGTTGTTCAGTAGATACGCTTCCGGTAGTTGTTTATGATGAATTAGTGATCAGCGCTGCGTTTACCACAGCTCCTGATTGTGAAAATGCAACAGGTGTTATTACTACTACAATTACATCAGGTGCCGTGATAGGTAGTGGGTTGACATACGTACTACAAGATGGAATGGGAACACCAACTACTAACACAACGGGTGATGCTACCGGAATTTACACTGGAGTTGCACCAGGTAGTTATATAGTTGTCGCTACCGATGATGGACGTGGAGCTATGGCTCCATTCTGTTCATTCTCTGCTCCGGTAAGTATAGATGCTCCAACACCGCCAATTTTAGTAACAGATACTTCTCTGGTAACCTGTATAGGTGATACAGATGGTGTAATAACGGCCGCGTTAACAGCTGTATCGACAGATGCAGATCCAGCCGTGACCTATCAATATGAAATTATTGCCGGACCGGTGACAAGACCTTTACAGACAAGCCCTATTTTCTCAGGTTTAGGAATTGGAACGTATACAGTACAAGTAACAGTTACAAAACCAAATGGCGCATTAAATGTGATTTGTATTGATACAGAGGATTATATTATCGACCAACCTACAGATCCTACGGCAACCGTTGCATTAGAAACACCGTATGGATGTACGGGAGCTGTGATAAATCTTCCTGTTATTACGGTTGACAACTTTAGTGGAGGTAATGCACCTTATACTATATCGTATACAGATCCTTCAGGGAATGTAGTTGGACCAATAGACCCAGCAACTCTGGATACAGATGCAGTTACAGCAGGTATTCAGATTATAGCTAATGAAGCTGGAAATTATACATTTACTGTGTTTGATGTAAACAATTGTCCAAATCCATTGGCACCATTTAACATTCCTGCATTCCCGGTAATGACAGACGCAGTTGTAAACCTGGTTACAGGTATTAACTGTACGACCAATACCGAGGAAGTAACCGTAACAGTTACCGGAGGAACAGGACCATTTGATTTTATTGAAATCAATGGAGCTGTACCATCTCAATTAGGAGTTCCATCAGGAGGTGCTACCACAACAAGTGGTTCATTCTTCTTACCAGGAGTTGGTAATTATACATTTAGAGTATTTGATCAAGGAACCCAATGTTCTATAGAAACACTGCCTTATGAAATAGGGCCATATGATACTATAGAAGCTAATATAGCAGTAGTAACTCCAGATATTTTATGTTTCGGAGATGCTACAGGAAATATTGAACTTACCGTAACAGGACATACAGGACCTTATGATTATACGGTAACAAATACAACTACAGGTACTGTAACAGGACCAATAGGGGCAGATACTACAGTACAAAACCCTATTACTATTACTGGCCTGGAGGCTGGAAACATTGAGGTTTCTATAATAGACCCTATTTCTACTTGTAATGATATATCGAATGTTGTTACTATTACACAACCAGCAGAGCTGCTATTGACGTTAGATTCAAACATCAACGCGAATTGTAATGATGATGGTAGGGTTGTTGTAATTGCTTCTGGAGGAACAGCTCCTTATACTTTTACGGCAACAGATGTGCCAAGTGGAGGAACATTTACAACTACAAGCACTACTGGAATATTTGATTTACCTGTTATTGGAGCTAGTACAGATTATACAATTAGTGTGGTTGATGACAATGCGTGTACTTCTAATCCGATATCTATAATAGTTACAGTAAATAGAACAGACAATCCTGTACTGAATCCACTTACTGTGGATGATGTATGTACCCACGATGGTAGCTATGTGATATCTGCTTCAGGAACTAGTAACGTGGCTTCGCCACCAGGTTCAGGAGAGTTAAGATTCCAATTAGATGCTGGTGTGATCGAAGATGCTAATAATGGAATTATAGCACATACATTTACGGTTTCTACACCAGGGACATATTCGGTGACAGCTTATGATGAAAATGGATGTCCATCGAATGTAGAAACGATAACAATTTTACCTGAATTAACAGCGACAGCAGATTTTACAGCAGATCCTACGTGTAGAGATACTGACGGTACAATAACTGTTACAGTTACTGGAGGATCAGACTTTAGTACTAATCCTGGTAATTTCACTTTTACTCTAAGAGATGAAGCTACGAACGCAATTGTTTTAGGACCTCAGATTGGGAATAATATATTCACTCCTGTAGCCGCAGGAGATTATATAGTAGAAGTTTCAGATGTAAATATTCCTACTATTACGACACCGTGTACTATAACAATTGATGTACCGGAACTTACTGTTCCATTAGATCCAATACCTTCAGCATCTTCGACTGCTGTTAGTTGTATAGGAGCAACTGATGGAACTGTTACAGTTACTTTGCAGGCAGGTACTGATTTGGATGGTCCATATACATATCAAATATTTGTGGATAATGCAGGTGTACCAGGTGCTCAAGTAGGAGTTGATCAAGTTGACAATCCTGTATTTACGGATTTACCATTTGGAGATTACATTGTAGTTGTTACATCTGATAGAAGCTGTTCTGGTCAAGTACCGGTTACTGTAGCTAATGCTACGCAAGTTGCTGTGGCAATATCACAAAGCCCATATAGTTGTGCTGCAGATAATAGTTCGGTGTTCCCGATAATTACTGTTACAATAACTGCGGGAACTGCACCATATAGTATTTCGTACGAAACACCTTCTGGGGTAGTTATTACTGAGCTAAATATTGCTGATGCAAATACAAGTACTCCTGAAATAGATTATGAAATTACTGCAGATGAAGAAGGCGATTATTTAATTTCTGTGACTGATAGTAATAGTTGTACAACGAACCCTATTACGGAAACTGAGACGGTAGCACCATTCCCAATTATGACGAATCCAGCGGTTGCCATAGTTACAGATATTACCTGTGCAGTAGATGAAGAAGTTACAGTATCTGTACAAGGTGGATCGGGTGATTTCTTATTCGAGCTAATTGATAATACAGGAACAGTAATTAATCCACCAGTTCCGGTGGATACTCCTGCAGGAACTTTTACTGCTAACTTTATATTACCAAGACCTTTAGGTATCTATACATTCAGAATAACAGATCAAATTACGATGTGTACTATTACTGTTACCCACGAAATTGATGAGTTTGATTTTGTTGAATTGATTGCTGCACAAGAAACTCCTGAATCTTGTTTAGGAGATGCAGATGGTACTATAAACATTTCAATTACAGGATATACAGGTCCGTATAACTTTACGATCCTTGATGAAAACGGAAATCCAACAGCGTTCTCTGGAACAGGAGATACAACAACGGATCCTAATCCGTATATATTACCTGTATTATTACCTCAAGGAGTGTATATTGTAGAGATTGTAGAAACGGCTGATCCATTATGTACTGAACGATCTAATGCTGTAGCTGTAATGGGACCAGGTGCTCCAATTGTCACTGCAATATCACCAATAAATACTGTCGAGTCATGTTTACCTGGTGCTGATGGATCGTTCCAGGCATCAGTAACCGGAGCTCAAGGAGCAGTAACATATACATTAACTCCAGGAGGGATTACGAATACTACTGGACTGTTTGAAAACTTAACTGCTGGTTTATATACTGTTACTGCAGAAGATAGCCAGGGATGTACTGACGATGAGCAATTTACAATACAAGCACCAAATGCTATTATTGTAGATCCAATTGCGGACAGCAATGTAACTTGTTTTGAGGATACAGATGGCAGTATTACTGTTGTTGCTAGTGGAGGTCAAGGACCTGGAACATATCTGTATACATTAACATTCCCTGATGGTGTAACCACAAGTGGACCTCAGTCTATTGCCGTATTTAATAATTTAGGTGCTGGAACGTATACAATTACGGTTTCTGATAATCTTAATTGTACAGCAACCACAACAGCAGTAATTAACGAACCAAGCGAGGTTACTGTGAATATCGATAGTGTAACACAGGTAACGTGTGATATTAATACCATAGACGTTACAATTAGTGGTACTAGTGATGTTGCTATAACCGAATACTATTATGTAGATCAAAATGGTAATCAAGTAGCAAACGGCGGATCTGGAGTTTTCACAGGTCTTGGAGCAGGAGAGTATCAGTTCTTTGTAGAAGATGTAAACGGATGTAGATCTCAGTTATCATCACCAGTTCCTGTTATACCAATTAATCAGATAGCAATTACTTTAGATCTGAGCGCTGCAAATATTAACTGTTTCAATGAAGAAACAGCAATTATAGATGCTTCGGTAACAGGTGGTATTGGAGACTATATTTTTGAATTGACAAATAACACAACTGCTCAGACTTGGGGTCCACAGAGCGAAAGTGAATTCACGAATCTACCTCCAGGAAACTACACATATTTAGTAAGGAGTGATAGAAACTGTGTTTCTCAAGTTGATTTTGATATTATAAACCCTGCAGAATTTGAGAATATCCCTCCTGAGATTACGGATGTAGTATGTTTTGGAGAAGATAATGGATCCATTATTGTATTCGCGACTGGAGGTACAGGATTGTACTCATTCGCTATAAGTACTGACCCAGGTCAATTCTTTAATGATGAGTCAGATAATGTGCCTAATCAGCATACATTTACGAACCTTGTTCCTGGAGTGTATCAAGTATTTGCACAAGATTCTAATGGTTGTGGGCAAGTATACGATGTAACAATTGGAGAACCAGATCAGTTAATGGCTAATATTGTGGGCTCAGTAACAGCAGAGACGTGTGCTGACGCTAACGATGGAGCAGTTACTATAGACATTACAGGTGGGACACCTCCTTATTTTACAAGTATTACAAATAATGACAGTGATTTTGTAGAAGGAATGTTGACGTATATGGATCTTCCAGGAGGTATTACTAATATCTTTATTAGAGATTCTAATGATTGTCCAATTACCTTACCTGTGGATATTCCAGAGGGAGTTATTCTTAACGGGATAATGAGCCCAAGAGCAGATTGTCCTATTTATAATGCCGATGGTACGGTGAGTCAACTACCTGTGTATTATATAGACATTATATTAGGTGATAATTCTGTGGATACAGACATCTTATACAATCTAGTTTCTTTAGACGGCGGTGTTAGTCCGGGTGATAGTCTATCTCCAACATTTACGGTGGAACCAGGCGAATATCAAGGTACTATGACATATGTTCCTTCAGGATGTGTATTTGATCTTGGAACAATAACCATTGAACCATATATTCCTTTACTTCCGCCTGTTGCGGTTATGACTAATGATCCTCAAGATCCAAATGAATATGAAATTCTATTAGGAGGAACCGAACCATACAATAATAGTTATACTTATTTTGTTGCTATTATACCTAATGGTTTAACAATAAATGACTTAACAGATGCTGATTACAGAGAATTGGACACAAATATTTTCTCGATTGATGAAACTAGTTTTTATGCTCTTAGAGTAGTCGATAATAGTTTTAATGATTGTCCAATAACTGCGTCACAAGAGTTAACATTTATCAATATTGTTATCCCTAATTACTTTACTCCTGATGGAGATGGTACTAATGATATGTGGTATCCAAGACAGGATCCTTTTAGGGACCCATTCTTCTTTGGAAACATGGAGGTTAAGGTATTCGACAGATATGGTAGATTATTAGCAGAATTTGTAGGAGATCAAGGCACAAATAATGGTTGGGACGGAATTTACCAAGGAAGTGAATTGCCATCTGGAGATTATTGGTTTACAATTATCCTGAATGATATTGATAATAGAGAGTTTACAGGTCACTTTACTTTATACAGATAATAAGTATGAGAACGTACACAAGACATATGATAATAGCTATAGTTTTATTAATAACTATAGCAGGCAATAGAAGTTATGCGCAGGAGTTTTTTGCACCGGTTCAGAACCAGTATATCGCAGATAACCCATATTTAATTTCCAGTGCCTATGCAGGAGTTGGTGATTGCTGGCAGGTCCGTGCTTCCGGTTTTGAACAATGGGTAGATATTGCAGATGCTCCGGGGACTCAATCGATATCTATAGATGGTCGTATTTCTGATCGTTCAGGGGTGGGTGCAATCTTGTTTAACGATAAAAACGGAGCTACCTCACAGAAAGGTGTTCAATTGTCCTTTGCACATCACTTAACGTTAAACGAGTATACCAATCAGTATTTATCTTTTGGTATTAGCTATAAGTTTACACAGTTTGGTATTGATACTTCGCAGTTTAATGATGGAGATCCTAACTTACCGCCTAGTGAATCCTTAGAGAACGTATCGGTGAATAACTCTAATTTTGATATTGGTGTATTATATCGTTTGGGGAGATTTTTCTTAAGTGCTAATGCTGTAAATTTATTACGTAAGGAGATTGATGATTTTTTTCCAACTGAGCCTTCATCGATACAAAATTATTTTGTGTATTCCGGGTATACCTTTTATGATCGATTTAGTGATATAGAAATAGAACCATCAGTGTTATATCAGAATTTTGCAGGTGATGGCAGAAGCACAGCAGATTTAAACTTAAAGGTAAGGAAGTTACATAGAGGAGATTACTATTGGGCAGGAGTGAGTCTTAGATCATTAGTGGATCAGGATTTTAAACCGCTATCAGTATCACCAATGATCGGTATCAAAAAGTCCAACTTTTATGTAGCCTATGGATATCAAATCAATATAAATGAGGTATTTGATGCAAGTAATGCCGCAGGATCCCATATGATTACCCTAGGAATAGACTTCGGGTGTAGACAAAGTAAATGTGGATGTACCTATTAGAATATATTTAAGTAAAAAAATATTTGTAAATACCTATTCTTTTTGGATAGGTATTTATAGTTTAAGGATAATTACTTTTGTGAAAGTTTAATAATAAAGATTTTACAATACATTAATAGAAGACGAAGAATGAAGAAAAAATTACATTGTGGAGTATTATTAATGTGCTTGATATGGTCAAGCACATCAATTTTTAGTCAAGAAACAGTTCCTTTTCAGATCAGAAAATCTATTTCAGGCGTTAAAGGAGATTTGATTATGACTGGTAATGATATTGTCGGAGTTATTGAAGACGATGATGGAAACAGATTTATGGATCCTAATAGAAATTACAATGACACAGACAATAATGGTAATTTTGTGACTGCATATATAGATGTAGACAATGACCCTACTACTTTTAGTTCTAGTGAAGCAGGTTTATCCGCTCCCAATGAAGAGTGCAGTACACTAGTATATGCCGGGTTGTATTGGTCAGCAAATTATTATATGGCTAGGGCGAGTACTCCAAATAATTTTATAGATGACGAAATTGGAAGTTTTGCTGACACTAATACGGCCTTAATTATTAATAATGGCCCTTTAGCACAACAGTATATAGTAAGAAACTCTGAGTTTGATAATGACAATTCCGATATACAATTAAGTCCTGTAACCTCTTATCTAGTAGTTGCACAGCCGGTTGATGGATGTAATATCACCAATGCCTCAGAATTAACAGGCAATATCGCTGTTATTAGAGATGGAGGCAGTTGTTTTTTAAGAGAAAAAGTTGTGAATGCCCAGAACGCAGGAGCTGTGGGAGTTGTTATTGTTAACGACGGAGGTTTTTTGCCAAGACTAACTGGTAATGGTCCTGTAATAAACATTCCATCCGTTTCTATAGGAAATGATGATATAACAAATGCCAATTTCACTGGCGGGGATATAGTAACACTTCTAGAAGCGGAGACCAATGTTGTTTTAGCCACTTTATCAACAGATCAAGGAGATGATTTTTTAACAGGTTTACCTCTAATCGATTCAAGAAAACAAGGTCCTGCAGATTTTAGAAATATAAAATTTAAGGTTCCAGGTGGCACTTATGTAGATGTTACAGCTAATAGCGTTGTTTTTGATGGGTATAGTAATACACCAACAAATCCTTTGGGAGATACTGCTATAGATGAATTACCGTATGTGTGTTATGCTGATGTTACTGGACTATTGGATCAGGATAATCTTTTTGGCACATATACCGTGGCAGATATGAATGCTACTCAAGGATTTACCAGTGGTGGAGATGGAGCCTGTGGAGGTTGGGTATTAGTAGCTGTATATGAAGACCCGCAAGATGAGACAAAATATATAAGTGTTAGTGATGGATTTACTCAGATATTTAGTGGAGGTGCACCAGTAGAGTTTACATATAGTGGATTTACTACACCACAAGGAAATCAACCAGTGGCTGTACGTTATGGGGTAGCATCTTTGGAAGGTGATTTTAGTTTAAATGGAGACCAACTAAACGTATTGAATACAAGTGGTAATTATACCGCATTAGGACAAGGACTGGGCACAGCAAATCCATCTACAAACTTTTTTAATAGTTCGATCTCGTCAGATGGAGCATATATCACGGATAGAACTCCTAATTCGCAAAATACTCAAGGATTTGATGTAGATATTTTTGATATTCCAAATCCGGGAAATTCAATTATTGGAAATGCCCAAACTTCAGCAATATTTCAATTAAAAACAGATAGAGATAGGTTTAGCGTTTTCTTAAATTCTTTTTCCACTACTATTATAGAGCCGGAACTTAGCGTGGTACAACGAGTTTTTGACGCTGATGGTATAACCGAAATCACAGGAGGAAATGTGGAACCAGGAGATGAGATTTTTTATGATTTAGAAATAGAAAATATTGGAAATGAGGATTTGGTTGATGGATCCTTAATAATAACTGATATGCTTCCGGCTAATACAAATTTATTAGGAGTTGTCGACGCTACATTACCATCAGGAGTAACATATGTAGAGATATCACCAGGAGTATTACAATTTAATATACCTTCAAGTTTAGTTGAAACCTCTAATGACGATCCTGTAGGAGAAGGGGATGCCCCTATTTTCATTCGATTTAGAGTACAAGTAGTGTCAAGTTGCGAAGAATTAAGAGATGTCTGTTCTAATAGTATTCAAAATTCTTTAGATGTGTCATATACTGGTTCAATTTCGGGTATAGAAGTAAGCACATCGGGTAATGTTCCTTCAGGAGCCTGTGGGAATGTGGGAGGCAACATTGCTAACGTTTTAGTAAATGTTCCTGCGTGTGAAATAAATGTTGGTATTTGTAATAATGATTTATTATTAACAGCAGGTACTGGTTATAATCAATATACATGGTCAGGTCCCGGAATTGCTACACCTGTAGTAACAACTGTAAATTTCTATCAGGTTCCGATTCCTCAAGGCGGTTTATATACTGTGATAAAAGAGGATGTAGATGGAATAGATCCTCAGTGTATGACACTGACTGAAGAATTTGTTGTTCAGGATATTAGAGACATACAGAATCCTATTTTAGATTACGTAAACGGTGCAACGGTAGTGTCAGAAGATTGTAGTGGTGTTTCCATTCCGCAAATCTTACTATGTGGTGATCAAACAATGCTGTTAGAAACTAATTTTGATAATGTTTCTTGGCAACGATTAACCCCTTCAGGATCTTGTGTGCTAGATGCTAATGACCCTTGTTCACTATTAGATGGTAATTGTACAGATGTCAATTGGGTGGAAGTTACAGATGGAGACACTCCAAATTACACAGTTTCAGAATCTGGTGATTATAGAATTCTTGCGGAGTTTGATGGTGGATGTATTGTACCATTTTATTTTAGTGTGTCTAAGAATGATTATCAACCAGAGTTAACCATGAACCCTATCGGATGTGGTAGCGATGGTAGTGTGAGCGTGGTAAATGTCCCTACTAATTTTGGATTTAGTTTGACTTCTGGAGGACCGTATACCAATACTACGGGAATTTTTCCAATTTCTACAGCTGGAGATGTAACAGTTTATGCAATCGACACAACTTCACTGGGATGTGAATTTACAGCTACAATTAATGTTCCTGCTATTGATCCTGTTGTGACAGTAAGTACTTTTGATATACTATGTGAAGGTGATTTAGGACAAGTACAGATATCTGTAGTAGATGGAATAGAACCATATTTTTATAGGTTATCAGATGCATTTACAGGAATCATAATCGAGCAAGTGCAAACCAATAATAATGATTTTGTTTTTACTAATTTACCGGCAGGTAATTATATAATTGAAGTAACTTCTTCTGATGGTACTTGTAATTTTGTAGAGAATGTTGTGGTAACAGAACCTAACCCTCTCCATGCAGTAATTGTATCCCAAACACCAGCCAATTGTAATACTTTGTCAGAACTAGTTGTAAATGGACAAGGAGGAACAGCTCCGTATCAATATGCATTCGTTTTAGATGGTATAGCAGCACCATCAATTTATGCAGAAAATAATATACTAATGTTGGACCCTACTATAGGTTTGGATTGGGATATTTATGTACAAGATGCTAATGGGTGTGGTTTTGGGCCTTTAGATGTTACGATTACTACAAATGTAGCCCCTATATTAAACCCATTACCCTTATTTGTTGATGACCCTTGCTTATTTGATGGTAATTATTCATTTACTGCTACTGCTAGTGGTATTGGTCAGTTAACATATCAATTAAATGATGGGGTTCAGGTGCCTGGTAATATAACAAATAATGAACATCAATTTATAGTCACAACTCCTGGAAATTATACAGTTACAGTATACGACCAAAATGGTTGTTCTTCCAATATTGAAACGATTACTGTTTTTGAAGAATTAATCGTAGATGCCCAAGTAACGGTTCAACCTACGTGTCAAAATTTTGATGGAGTAATTACAGTTACGGTATCAGGAGGTTCTGATTTTACTATAAATCCAGATAATTTTACTTTTGAATTAACGGATGCCACAGGAAGTGTTGTAACCTTAAATGGTGTAAATGGGAATGTATTTACTGGTATTTCTGCTGGAATAATATATAATATATCCGTCATTGATAGCGGAATAGGTTCTATGGAAGGATGTACATCATCTACGGATATTTTTATTGAAACACCACCTGCTTTGACCAATCCCGCAGTTACATTGATTGATAGGATTACGTGTGTCAACTCTGCAGAGGTCGTGTCAGTATCAATTAACAATATAGGAGAAAACAATACAGGATATGAATTCGATGTATTGCCTGAAGGAGGCCCTGATATTCAGATAATCACAGAAACTGATGGATTGGGAGCGATTTCTGCAAATTTCAATTTATCATCAGTGGGAGATTACACCTTTAGAATAACTGATCTAGATACGGGATGTTCTATTGATTCCGCTCCGTATGTGGTTTTACCATTTGATACCATAGAAGCTAGTGCCAGTTTAGTATCAGATATTATTTGTTATGGAACGAGTACAGGTACAATTGATCTAAATGTAACAGGGTATGTAGGATCCTATAACTATACAGTAACTAATACAGTAACCAATACTGCTGTAATATCAAGTTTTGCGAATACTACAAACGATCCATTATTGATTAATAACCTTGCGACAGGAATCTATGAGATTCTTGTGGAATCGTTAGAGGCTCCATTCTGTAGTCTGGTCACTAATAGTATTACTATAACTGAACCATCAGAGCTTTCAGTATCTTTAACATCTCAGGATGTAACAACCTGTAATGGTATCGAAAATGGCTCTATAACGGTTACTGTTGATGGTGGGACTGCTCCATATATTTATTCTTTATATGATAGTGATTCTAACCCATTATTTATCTTTTTACAGGATGATATAGATGGGGTAGCTGGACAGCATGTTTTTGATGGTTTGGTATCTGGAAACTATATTGTACAGGTGCAGGACGCAAATGGGTGTACATTAAATGTTTCCGATATTACCATCAATCAATCGGTTGTGGAAATACAATTAGAAGTTACACCAGTGTCTACAAATGATGATGGAGTAATCGTTGTAAATGCATCTGGTGGAATTGGAGGATATACTTATGAGTTGTTAGATGCTATAGATAATTCTGTGATTATTTCCGCTCAAAGCAGTAATATACTATTAGTAAATACAGCAGGAGATTACAAGGTTAGAGTTATAGATAGTAATGGATGTTATTATTATCAAACGGTAACAGTAGAAACTACTGAAGAAAATCCAATTCTGGATTATGCAGAAGAAATTCTTTTCTGCACAATTACCGGGCAAAGCTATCCTGTAATTACAATTCAGGACGAAAACGGAGAAGTTTTAGATGTACCTTTTACAAATGTATTATCAATTGTTTGGCAACAATTGGATGATATTTCTTGTAATAGACCTCTAGATGAAACGTGCCCAACAACCGATGATAGTTGTAGTTCTGATTGGTTTGATTTCGAAACTGGCACCGGCTGTGTAATTACCGAACCTGGAGAATATAGAGTTGTTATTACATTCAATACCAGATCTAGGGTTAGTACACAAGTATACTACTTTAGAGCAAATGCTAGTGTTCTTGGCGTAGAAGATATTTTAAATCCGAATGTTAACCTGTATCCAAACCCTGGAGATACAATGGTTAATATCAACATCGAAGTGAGAAGTATTAGAGTTTTTGATGTATCTGGAAAGACGGTATTAGAAACATCCCAAAAAACTTTTGATATTAGTCATCTCGAAAAGGGAGTTTATTTTACTGAAGTTGAAACTATGACAGGAATTAGAACAATTATTAAACTACTGAAAGAGTAGAATAAGAAAAATATTACGTAGAATTAACAAAAGAGCACTTTTTTTAGTGCTCTTTTTTTTAAACCTTTTAAGAATTTACCAGATATAGTCCAAAAACAGCCACTATAAAGTAACAAGTTATGGTTAAGGCTCCTTGATAGTCCTTAGCAACGCGTTGGCCAAAAAGAAGCATTAACAGTGTTATACATGCAGAAAACATAGCTCCAATCGCAAAACCAGTATGATTATCGATAATCAAATAATAAATACCCATAATGCAAAATATTGCGGTAATCATTTCGATGATCAGTATGGTACCCAACAGTAGTGGAACAATAGTACCTAAAAAAGTAGCAGAGAAATGATCTTTTAACCAGCTTAGGTTTCCCTTCCAATCTGTAATTTTGTCAATACCAGATTGTAAAAAAGTGATAAGTAAGAATAATAAGATTGTAATAGAAACAATGTGAGTCATAAAATTATCCATGAAGTCGAGTTTAGTTTTGAAAAAATAACGAATTCTAAAATTCGTAATAAAGAATAAGAATAAAAAATATTAAATAAAGCCTTATACAGCTTTTTTATGAAGCAACCGTGTTAACTTAATGGATAAATCAGTTAGAATAATTTTAGCATTACCATTCCGCTCGATATGATAAATAGCATCCTGAAGCTCATTACTGATATCCATAATGTTAGCTCCATGAATAAAAGGAGCAAAATTCTGAAGCTTAAAACCACTGGTTTGAGGTTCTAAAAATACAAGATCATCAGCTCCATAATTTAATAACAATGCTTGTCTGAAAAAATCTAGACAATAATTTAGAAATTTCTTTTGTGTTTCTCTTCCAGAACTCGCGATGGATTCACTCCAATTAATCAAATCATTAACAGCAGATTTATTGCCTTTTGCTCTAAAAGCTGTTCGAACCCATTGTATAAACCAATCCTCAAACTGCTCATCACCACCATCGTGATGCAATAAATGTAATGCTTTACTATAGTCACCATTAGCCTGATGTGCAACCTTTAATGCTTCTGCATCAGAGATACCTTCGGATGCTTTTACGGCGTCTTTAATTACTTGCTCACCCAAAGGAGGGAAATGTAAAACCTGACATCTGGATCTTATGGTTTGTATCAATTGTTCTTCATCCTCAGCAATCAGAATAAAAACTGTTCTTTCCGGTGGTTCTTCGATTAACTTTAGCAATTTGTTAGAAGCGGCGATATTCATTTTATTCGCCATCCATATCAACATTACTTTATAACCACCCTCGTAACTTTTTAAAGACAGTTTTTTTACTACCTCTAATGCTTCGTCTACACCAATTTGACCCTGTTTTTTTTCGATTCCCAGCAAAAGATACCAGTCAAAAATGCTTCCGTATGGATTTTCTTTTATAAAGGTTCGCCATTCTTCAGCAAAGTGATTTGCAGTAGGATGTTTTTTTACCTTATCATTGGTGGCAACAGGATATGCAAAATGTAAATCAGGATGTGCGAGATGATCAAATTTTAGATTACAAGATTGGATACCCCCAGTGTTTTCGCCATCCTTATTTTGACATAAAATATATTGAGCATAGGCGATTGCCATGGGTAAGGTACCACTGCCATTAGGACCAACAAAAAGTTGCGCATGCGGAATACGACCTCGTTCTACACTAGTAGTTAGGTAGCTCTTAATATGTGTAAGTCCTAATATTTCTGAAAAAAGCATAGAGCAAATATAATTTATATAAAGGTTAAAAAAATTAATTCCACTAACCTTTTATCATTTCTCCCTTGGGGAGAAACATGAATGAGGGATATAAAAACTAATCGTGGAATTAATTTTCATTTTTAATATAATAGCATACAATATCTACAGACCGGTTTGGATATAATTAGAGATAAATAAAATGTGATTTTTTCATTGAAAAGCATCTTTTTGCTAAAAATCGATAAAAGTGGAAGTTTGTAAAAAAAATAGACGACTTTTTCTATTAGTTTTCAGTGTTTTTAAGGAAATAGAATTATTTTCGTTTGCGAAAAATCAATCCAATCCGATGAAGACAATCAACGATTTCAATTTTGAAAATAAAAAAGCATTAATTCGAGTAGATTTTAATGTTCCTCTAGATGAAAATTTTAAGGTAACTGACAATACCAGAATTGAAGCTGCTAAACCAACAATTATTAAAGTACTAGAAGATGGTGGAAGCGCTGTTTTAATGTCTCATTTGGGTCGTCCGAAAGGAGTTCAAGATGAGTTTTCGTTAAATCACATTGTAGATGAGGTATCACAAGTAATAGGTGTACAAGTAAAATTTGTAACCAATTGTGTTGGTCAAGAAGCAGAAGATGCAGTAGCACAATTAAACCCTGGTGAAGTATTATTACTGGAAAATCTAAGGTTTCATAAAGAAGAAACTGCTGGAGATACTGGTTTTGCTGAGCAATTATCAAAATTAGGAGATATTTATATAAACGATGCTTTTGGTACTGCGCACAGAGCGCATGCATCAACAACGATCGTAGCGCAATTTTTTCCGGAAAACAAATGCTTCGGAAGTCTGTTAGCAAAAGAAATAGAAAGTATCAATAAGGTACTAAAGAGTGGAGAAAAACCGATTACAGCAGTTTTAGGTGGATCTAAGGTTTCTTCTAAAATTACTATTATAGAAAACATTTTAGATAAAGTAGATCATCTTATTATAGGGGGTGGAATGACATATACATTTATCAAAGCGCAAGGAGGAAAAATAGGTGATTCTATCTGTGAAGATGATAAGCAAGAATTAGCGCTGGAAATTTTGAAAAAAGCAAAAGAAAAGGGAGTACAAATACACTTGCCAGTTGATGTAATTGGTGCCGATGCTTTCGATAATAATGCGAATACTAGAGCTATGAGTGTAGATGCAATTCCGGATGGATGGCAAGGATTAGATGCAGGACCGGAAACATTAAAGAATTTCCACCAGGTGATATTAAATTCCAAAACGATACTTTGGAACGGACCATTGGGAGTATTTGAGATGGAAAACTTCGCAAATGGAACAATAACATTAGGACATTCGATTGCAGAAGCAACAGAAAAAGGAGCATTCTCTCTTGTAGGTGGTGGTGATTCTGTCGCAGCGGTAAAACAGTTTGGTTTTGGAGATAAAGTAAGTTATGTTTCTACTGGTGGTGGAGCAATGTTAGAAAGCCTGGAAGGAAAAACACTTCCTGGTATCGCAGCAATTGGAAATTAAGTTGAACTTATTCCATTGAATAACGGGATCTAATTCTATAAATTAATTCTTCGAGATTGTTTACTATTTAACAAAAGACACAAATTTCTGTAAGAAAAGTCTTAATAAACCTAAAAGTTATTAAAAATCAGTCATTTAGACTGATTTTTTTATGTTTTTAACTTGTTGATTTTTTGGATTTTAGAAAAAAAATGCGATTTTCGCAGCGGTGTTGTTGATAACTTGTTGAAAGATCGTACTAATCACCCTAAAATATCCGTTAGTTTGGGTAATTGTAAACAATATCCGAAAATGAATAATAATTGTTGGTTATATCTTAGTTTTCTTTTTTGCCTGGGTGCACTTCAGGCTCAGGATACCATCCCATCATCCATAAACACAAAAACGAAAGCTTCCAGAACATTAGCACTTGATAAAGAGCTTACACTAAAAAAAGATACTGTTCAGGTAATTGATACGACCAAAGTGATTAGTTCAATAGGCGAACTGAAAACCACAACGTTTACAAAAACAAGTGTTACAGATAGTGTGATGTATGCTGCGAAGGATCATCCGAAAATGGCACAATTAGATTCTATTTGGAAACAAGAATTATACAATTCTAGTTTATTTGATACAATCTATAAATCAGTCACAGAATTGGAATATGAGCCAGTAGAGTATGTGGACCTTCCTACAGATACATTAAAAGCTAGATTGATAGAATTGAATGCGCGTACTCCATTTAACGTGGAGTATAACCCTTCATTAGAAAGTGTAATTAAGAATTACCTTAAGAATCGTCACGAGCATTTAGAAAGACTAATGGCCTTAAGTGAATTTTATTTTCCATTATTCGAACAAGAACTAGACAATCAGAATATCCCTTTAGAAATAAAGTATTTGGCAATTGTAGAATCCGCATTAAAACCAAGAGCAAAATCTAGAGTTGGTGCAACAGGTTTATGGCAATTTATGTTCGGAACCGGAAAAATGTTCGGGTTAGAAGTAAGTTCATATGTAGACGAACGTATGGATCCTATTATGGCGACTCAAGCAGCCTGTAAATACTTGGCCAGCCTTTATCGCGTATTTGGTGATTGGGATCTGGCATTAGCATCATACAATTCTGGACCAGGAAATGTAACTAAAGCAATAAGACGAAGTGGAGGATATAAGAATTACTGGAACATACGGCATAATCTGCCAAGAGAGACAGCAGGATATCTACCAGCATTTTTGGCAACTATGTATATTTTTGAATATGCAGAAGAACACGGATTTAAGCCTAGACGACCAGAATTTGCATATTTCGAAACGGATACGATAAAAGTAAAACAGATGATTACTTTAGATCAGGTTTCCGAAGTTATGAATATCAATATAGAAGAGTTGCAGTTTTTAAACCCTTCATATAAACTAGATATTATCCCACATATTAAAGATGAAAACTATGTGCTACGTCTACCGCTTGATCAAGTAGGAAAGTTTGTAACGAACGAAGATCAAATATACACGCTGGCGCAGACAGAATTTAATAAACGAGAAAAACCGCTTCCTAAGCTTATCGAAGCTAATGATAGAATCAGATATCGGGTACGAAGCGGCGATTTCTTAGGGAAAATAGCCAGAAGATATGGAGTGCGTGTAAGTCAAATAAAAAGATGGAATGGACTACGTAGTAATAATCTTAGAATCGGACAGCGATTAACTATATATCCGCGCCGACCAGTGATGGATAGGCCAAAAAAGAAAACAACTACTAAAACGGCTGTTGCAAGCACTAACCCAGGAAGCTCTGAAGTATATACCGTAAAATCTGGAGACACTTTATGGAGTATTTCTCAGAAATTTAAAGGAGTATCTATCGAAAACCTTAGAAGTTGGAATAATATCAGTGGTACAGGAATCAAACCCGGTATGAAGTTGAAGCTATCAAAGTCCTAGACACTTTCTTTTTTTAATTAAAAAATACAATTGGAACGATTTATGATGTCATAAAGAGTACTATATCCGTTATATGGATATTATTATTTTGATATTAGCACATCCCAAGTATATTTGTATTATGAAAAAACTAGCTCTTGCCATCATCTGTGTATTATGTATAGTAAGCTGTACAGAAACTAAAAAAGACACTTCAGAAAAAATAGACGGTTCCTTAGCCCAATCTTTGGGTAAAATAAACGAATTATCCGTGGTAATAGATAATGAGTTATGGACAGGTAGTTTAGGTGATACCATACGTAAATATTTCGGAGCAGAAGTTCCTGGTTTACCACAAGAAGAACCATTATTTTCGATGAGACAATTGCCTACAGAAGCTTTCACGGGTATCGCCAGAAGAAGGAGAATGTTTCTTAAAATAGAAAAAGGAGAAGAGTCCAAAGTATATGTAGCAAAAAATAAATATGCTACTCCCCAATTGGGTTACGTGATTACTGGCACCAGTGAAGATGAGATTATCCATTTGATTCGAGAAAGATCTGAAGGGATAATTGCTAAATACAAAAAGGTAGAAACCAAAGAAAAACAGTATAGAATAAAAAAATCAGTAGAATATATTCCTCAGTTGCAAGAGAAGATGGGAATCACTCTTAAAATACCTTCTGCATATCGAATTGCTAAAGAAGAAGATAAATTCTTTTGGTTGCGTAAGGACATCAAGAACGGAGACATGAACCTTATGATTTATGAACTTCCTTTAGGAGCAATACCAAAAGACTCTAATACCATTGCCAAGATCATAGAAGTGAGAGACTCTATAGGTCAATTAAAAATTCCTACCAATTCTGGAAAGTTTATTACCGAAGAAGCGTATGCACCGTATTTGTTCGAAACTTCTTTAGATAACAAATTTACGCTCGAAACCAAAGGTACTTGGGAAATTAAAGACAGATATATGGCAGGCCCTTTTGTAAATTATGTGATTGATGATGTATCTAACAACAGGCAGTTTGTAATAGAAGGTTTTGTGTTGGCACCATCAGTAAGAAAAAGAAATTATATCTTCGAGTTAGAAGCGATTATTAAAACCATTAAATTCGATTAACCTTAGCTTTAAAATTGTAAAGAGGATATCAATAAGTTTTGATATTGGACAAGGTTTATAATATATTTAGCGGTTCAAAAAATGTAACCAATGAATATTGTTTCTTTTATAGCGAAACAGGTTCCTGTTTCGGAAAAGCAAATCACTAAAACCATCGAATTACTGGATGATGGAGCTACAATTCCATTTATTTCTAGATATCGTAAAGAAATGACCGGCAATCTCGATGAGGTAGAGATTGGCGAAATTGTAAAGTATAAAACCGCTTTTGAAGCCCTACAAAAAAGAAAAGAAAGCGTTCTTGCAAGTATCAAAGAACAAGAAGCCCTAACACCAGAACTACAGAAACGTATAGAAGCTGCACAGACTTTATCTGAAGTAGAAGACCTATATCTACCTTATAAGAAAAAGCGTAAGACTAAGGCTTCGGTTGCAAAAGAACAAGGGTTAGAACCTCTGGCTAAGATCATAATGCAACAACGTGAAGAAGAAATTCTATTCGTAGCCTCTAAATACCTAAATGATACAATTATCAATGAGGACCTGGCTTTACAAGGAGCAAGAGATATTATTGCAGAATGGATTAACGAAGATGAAAAAATAAGAAATAGACTGCGTAGATTATATCAACGCAGAGCGACGATATCATCTGCAGTAGTAAAAACAAAAAAAGACGAAGAAGAGGCACAGAAGTATCAACAATATTTTGAATGGGAAGAACCATTACAAAAATGCCCGTCACATAGATTATTGGCTATTCTTAGAGCTGAAAATGAAAAGATAGTAAGAGTAAAAATTTCGGTCCCTGAAAATGATGCACTAGATATCATAGATGATATTATGATCAAATCTAATATTGAAGCGTGTACAGATCAAATGTTTCTAGCAATTGCTGATGCGTATAAAAGATTGTTAACACCTGCAATTTCAACCGAAGTATTAAATCAAGCTAAAGAAAAAGCAGATGATAATGCAATCACAGTTTTTGCTCAAAACCTAAAACAATTGCTACTAGCGTCTCCTTTAGGACAGAAACGCATTCTGGCATTGGATCCTGGTTTTAAATCTGGTTGTAAAGTGGTTTGCCTAGATAAACAAGGTGATTTATTGCATAATGAAAATATATATCCACATCCACCACAACGCGAAACTACTAACGGGATAAAAAAGATCAAATCCTTAGTAAATGCGTATAAAATCGAAGCCATTGCCATAGGTAACGGAACCGCAGCCAGAGAAACCGAAGCGTTTATCAAAAAAATCCCATTCGATGGTCCTATTCAAGTGTTTATGGTTAATGAAAGTGGCGCATCTGTATATTCAGCTTCTAAAATTGCAAGAGCAGAGTTTCCTAATTATGATGTAACAGTCCGTGGAGCAGTATCTATTGGCAGACGATTGGCAGATCCGTTGGCAGAATTAGTTAAAATTGATCCCAAAGCAATTGGAGTTGGCCAATATCAGCATGATGTGGATCAAACCAAACTAAAAAACGAACTTGATACAGTGGTGATGAGTTGTGTAAATAGCGTAGGAATTAATGTAAATACCGCCAGCGCACCTTTATTAAGTTATGTATCCGGAATAGGAGATAAGCTAGCAGAAAACATAGTAAACTATCGATCAGAAAATGGAGCACTACGATCTAGAGAAGAATTAAAAAAAGTTCCGCGATTAGGAGGTAAAGCCTATGAACAAGCAGCGGCTTTTTTGAGAATTACAGACCCTAACAATCCACTAGATAATTCTGCAGTGCATCCCGAACGATACAGATTGGTATCCAAAATGGCAAAAGATGTAGGTGTCCCGCTAAAAGAATTAATAGGAAACAAAACAGCAATTACCAACATCAAATTACAAAATTATATTTCTGACAATGTAGGATTACCAACCCTGAACGATATCGTGAAGGAATTAGAAAAACCAGGTGTTGACCCTAGAAAGAAAGCAACTGTTTTTGAATTCGATCCAAATGTAAAAACAATTAATGATCTAAAAGCCGGAATGAAGTTACCCGGAATAGTAAATAACATTACTAATTTTGGATGTTTTGTAGATATTGGTATTAAGGAAAGCGGGTTGATACATATCTCAAAACTAGCGAATGAATATATCAGTGATGTAAATGCGGTAGTTCAGTTAAACCAGCACTTGATGGTTACTGTAATGAGTATAGATTTACCTAGGAAGAGAATTCAACTATCATTAATTGATTAGAAATAAGGCTGAATTTATTTTTCCTTTATGAAAACGCATAAAGATAATCGTATTTTCTTTACATAAAAACCATGACATGTAAAGAAAATACGATTATCTTTACATGAAAACTGTAACGTATAAAGAAATACGGAAATCATTGATATGAGTTGGAAACCTTTACATCTTCCGTACAAGGAAGATCCAGAAACCAAAAAAGTACTAAAAAATCTTTCTACGGCACATCGAGCTCTTGCAGAACTTAAAGGTGTTGCTCAATCAATTCCAAGACAAGAAATACTAATTAATACACTTACATTTCAGGAAGCGAAAGATAGTTCTGAGGTGGAAAATATAATTACAACTCATGATGAATTATATAAAAGTTCATTAGGTTTCGAAGAGTTTATTTCTCCTGCTGCAAAAGAGGTTGAAAGTTATAGTTTGGCGCTCAAACATGGTTTTACAATAGTATCTCAAAGAAAGATATTAAGCGGCAACAATATTATCGAAATTCAAAGAATTTTAGAAAAGAATAATTCAGGTTTTAGAAAATTACCAGGAACAAATCTTAAAAATCAGCAAACTGGAGAAGTTGTATATGAACCTCCACAAAGTGCTGATGAGATACAGCGGTTAATGCAGAATCTGGTGGAATTTATGAATAACGATGAACTCATAGATTATGACCCTATTGTAAAAATGGCAATTATTCATTTTCAGTTTGAAAGTATACATCCTTTTTATGACGGAAATGGGCGTACAGGTAGAATTATTAATATTCTTTATTTAGTACTACAGAATTTACTAGATATTCCTATTCTATATTTAAGCAGATACATTATTAAACATAAAGGAGATTACTACCGATTTTTACAAGATGTACGAGATAATAATAATTGGGAATCATGGATTTTGTTTATGATAAAAGCAGTGGAAGAAACCGCTATACACACCATTGATCTTATTAAAGATATAAAACAAGATATGATGTATATGAAAAATATCTTGAGAGACAACTATAAGTTTTATAGCCAAGAGTTACTAAATCATCTTTTTAAAATGCCTTATACTAAAATTGAATTTTTAAAAAATGACCTAAAGATAAGCCGTGTAACGGCTTCGAATTATTTAAATAAATTATCAGATGATAATATTATTCATAAACACAAATTAGGCAAGAGTAATTATTACATTAATCCTTTGTTAATGAATACGTTGATTAAAAAACAGTAATTACAAGTTAAACCTAAAACCAGAAAACCATCCGTTTTAGGCGGATGGTTTCTTATATATTATAATAAAAGTTGAAATTATTTTTTCTCTTCTATTTTATTAGGATCTTCTTCTTCTTTAGAGGCATCTTTAAATTCTTTGATCCCGCTTCCTAAACCTCTCATCAATTCCGGAATTTTTTTACCTCCGAATAAAAGTAAAACCACAGCAACAATCAATGCGATTTGCCAAGGGCCTAACATTCCTAAAAATACACTTAATGATATCATGATCTTAAAATTAGATTACAAAGTTAACAAGATTTAGGTAAAAAAGACATTTTTGAAGTGCTAAAAACTCCTTTTGTGATAATATTCACACCTTCAAATAAGACTATTCACACCTAAATAACGTTTTATACCAGTTGTTGTTTGAATTTACTTGAAAAGAAAATTAAGGTTTTTTTATCTCAGTGAGTAAGAAAAATCAATCATAGCAGCGCTACGGTTTATTTTTATTCTGAAACTGAGGTGAAAAAAGAACATTTTATTCCAGTAAATTCAAATGGCAAATGGCAAATGGTAATATTGTAGAATTTAGCATTTTTATCCCTAAACAGAATATGTATATTTGCGTAACAAAAACAATTGCCCTGATAGTAGATTAATCTATGGCTAAAAAGAAAAAAGAACAAAAAAGAATTACCAAAAAACTACTAAACAAGTATCGATTAGTAATTCTTAACGAAGATACCTTCGAGGAGCGAATATCATTTAAACTAACAAGACTTAATGTTTTTGTATTAGTTATGATTACTTCGATCGTTTTAGTTTCTTGCACAACTATTCTAATTGCTTTTACACCATTAAGAGAATATATTCCCGGATATTCTTCAACATCTCTGAATCAAAAAGCAACTAGATTGGTTTCTACTGCAGATTCTTTGGAAACTGTATTAACCGTTAATCAGGAATATTATAAATCGATCAAGAAAGTCTTGATAGGAGATGTTAAGACAGTTGAGTTTGATATTGACTCTGCACTACAATCACAAAAATTAAACCCAGAAGAAGTAGACCTAAGCCCATCAGAACAAGACATGAAACTTAGAGAAGAAGTTTCTAGAGAAGATAAATACAGTTTGTTCGAAAGCGAAAAGTCAAGTACTGATTTTTCACTATTTCCACCAGTAAAAGGTAGTATTACATCCAAGTATAACGTTAATGAAAAGCATTATGCAATTGATGTCGCAGTACCAAAAGATACGCCAATCAAAGCTGCCGCTGCCGGAACTGTAATTTTTGCAGAATGGACATCAGAAACGGGCCATGTGATCATATTAGAACACGGAAATAGTTTATTAACAGTTTACAAGCATAACGCTTCGTTGACAAAACAACAAGGAGAGTTAGTGAAGGCTGGAGAAGTGATTGCAACTGCTGGATCAACAGGAGAACTTTCTACAGGCCCACATTTACATTTTGAATTGTGGAGAGATGGATACCCTACAGATCCATCAAAATTTATTGATTTTGAATAACAACATATAATGTCTATTAAATCATTAGGGGCAAAGATTTTTGCAAAACATATCCGTAAAAAGATAAACAAGTGGGCTAAGAACCCTATAAAAACCCAAGAAAAGGTTTTTAACAAGTTAATACTGAATGCTAGAAATACAGCTTTTGGTAAAGATCATGGGTTCCATACTATAAAAACGCACGAGGATTTTGTGAAAAAAGTACCTATCCGTGATTACGAAGAGCTACGTACATATGTAGATCGTGTTGTAAAAGGAGAAAGTGATGTACTATGGCCTGGAAAACCAGTTTATTTTGCTAAAACGTCTGGAACTACGAGTGGAGTAAAATATATTCCATTAACCTCGGATTCTATGCCAACGCATATCAGAGCTGCGCGAAATGCCATTCTATGTTATGTAGCAGAAAGCGGAAAAACTGCTTTTGTAGATGGCAAAATGATATTTCTTCAAGGAAGTCCGGAACTCGTAGAAAAGAACGGAATAAATTTAGGAAGACTTTCAGGAATTGTAGCGCATTATGTACCAAAATATCTGCAGAAAAATAGATTACCAAGCTGGGAAACTAATTGTATTGATGATTGGGAAACAAAGGTAGATGCCATAGTCGAAGAAACTGTAGATGAAAACATGACAATCATCAGTGGAATACCACCTTGGGTGCAAATGTATTTTGAAAAACTTAAACAGAAGAAAGGAAAACCTATTGGAGAGCTGTTCAAGAATTTCGAGTTGTTTATCTACGGAGGTGTAAACTATGAACCTTATAAAGCTACCTTCGAGAAGTTAATAGGAAGAAAAGTTGCCAGCATTGAATTATATCCTGCGTCAGAAGGTTTTTTTGCTTTTCAGGATAAGCAGAATGAAAAAGGAATGTTATTGCAACTGGATTCAGGAATGTTTTATGAATTTGTAAAAGCAGATGAGTTTTTTGAAGAAAATCCTAAAAGATTAACGATTGGTGATGTTGAGGTTGGGGTGAATTATGTGATGCTTATTTCTTCTAATGCTGGATTATGGACATACAATATAGGGGATACAGTGATGTTTACGAGTACCTCACCCTACAGATTGGTGGTTTCTGGTAGAATTAAGCATTTTATTTCTGCATTTGGAGAACATGTAATTGGTAAAGAAGTAGAACAAGCTATACAAGAAGCGGCAGAAGCAACAGGAATAATGATCAAAGAATTTACAGTGGCACCCCAAATTAATCCGGATGACTCCGAGCTGCCGTATCACGAATGGTTTGTGGAGTTTCAGGAAAACCCAAAAGACATAGAAGAATTTGCCTTGCAAATTGATAATTCTTTACGAAAACAAAACACATATTACGATGATTTGATAGTGGGAAATGTGCTGACAACTCTCAAAGTTAGAACAGTTCCTAAAGATGGCTTTAACACCTATATGAAATCTATTGGCAAACTAGGAGGGCAAAACAAATTACCAAGGCTTTCTAATGATAGAAAGATTGCCGATTCCTTAACAATCAGCATAGTTAAATAAGTTATATATTTGTTAGGAAAAATTTTATGCCAAATTTGAAATTACAAGGAAGAACAAGATCTCAAGAAAGCTCGAGTGCAATAGAACGTATGTATATCACTATGCGACACCTATTCAATAGAGGTTTTTATAAACCTATGGGAGTTTCTGGAGATACGTTAAGAGAAGGATTACTAACACTTCGTCCAGAAATTTATGGTTCGGTAGCAGAAGAAAAAGTAGAACTAGATGGGTTGTTATATGTAATCGATCGTTTGCCAATCGGAATCGAAGAATGTCGCTATATAAATCTTACCAGTGAAGAAGGATATAAAAACTCACATTTTAAAGTAATTGTTCCTCCAAAAAGAAGAAGAAACTGTTATAGGATTGATAACGAACAGATGAATATCGAGATTACTCGTGGAAGATCAGAGATCTATGACATTCTTACACACCTTACCTTTTTGTTTATCGAATCTCATAAGATTATGAACCGAGTGGTAATTAACGAAGAAGGAAACGTAACACGAGATTGGGATAAATTAGAAAACGCAGTATCCTCTAAAAAAGAACTTACAAAGGCAGAACGAGAAGTTGCGCTAACACATACTGCTAATATATTAGGAAGAACTTTTCAGGAAGTTACTTCTATCTACGATAGTTTTTCTTGTCCCGAGAATAAAGAGAGATTTCTTCATATAATTTACTGGTTAGGTAAGTTGGCAATGGATGAATCTGTTAATGGAAATAAGAGAATTGTTACTTTTAGTCCGGTTTTAAGAGAACGTCTAGGACATCATATTCACGGAGAACGATGGGCAAATAGCATAAAAAATAAATTGGAACAACTCAATTTATTAGAAAGGCCGATACATATCATAAGTGCAAACATGCATAGTGTGATGAATACATTATACGCCCCAATTGCTTTAAAAACAGAACTAAAGAATAAGACTACTTTTGATATTTATGAATTGCTTAGTGAAAGCAAGAACGATAAACTAAGAGCTAAAGTAGAAAAACTAGCCCTGCAGAAAGGAATGACCTACTTAGAGGATCAAAGTGGGACAAATATTAATGTTCAGATATTTGATACTTCAAAACACTCAGAAGGGATATACGCGTCATTTATATCGGATGTTAAAAAGGAAAATAAACCAGTGATTATTGTAATGGATTATGCGTTTGGAGAACAAGCGTACGAGACCATGGATGAACTTCTTAAACCATATGTAAAACCGGAAGAAAGAAAATACCTTAATGTTAAATCAGTTTCTCTAATGGGAAAAGCAGGTATTCTAGAAGGAGGAAAAGGAGATATTATGATACCTTCTGCTCACGTTTTTGAAGGAACAGCCGATAACTACCCTTTTGATAATGGATTGAAAAAAGAAGATTTAGAAGGACACGGAATTGATATTTATGATGGTTCCATGATAACTGTATTAGGAACTTCTTTACAGAATAGGGACATATTAAAGTTTTTTCACGATTCTACCTGGAATGTGATAGGATTGGAAATGGAAGGTGCTCACTATCAAAAAGCAATTCAATCTGCATCCAAACTACGAGGTAGTATTAGTTCTGACGTAAAAGTAAACTACGCATATTATGCTTCCGATAATCCATTAGAAACAGGAAGTACGTTAGCATCTGGAGGATTAGGAACAACAGGAGTAAAACCAACATACCTGATTACTGAGAAGATTTTAGAACAGATATTTAATGAAGCTTAGATAATATGAGTGAAGAAAAAACTAATAACATAGAAATAGATTTAGGACAATTTTTCAAATCTATTATAAAAGGTTTCAAGAGTTTGCTAAAACTTTTAATTAAAGCTTTGTTGTTTTATAAGAAGAAGTGGGTTCTATTTTCGATTTTGTTTGTTGCTGGGGCTATTGGTGGTTATTTTTTGGAGAAAGCTTTTGCTCTAAATAAAAGACATAAACAAGAAATTATTTTAGAGCCTAAATATGATACTACATCTTACATATATGAATTTGTAGATAACTTGAATATTAAATTTAAAGATAAGTTATTTTTAAAAGAAATAGATCTAGATTCGACAGATATAAAGTACCTAAAGAAGATTACCTTAGAACCTATTATCCAATCTAAAGATGTTTTGGATGAATTACAAAGGACTTATAAAGGCCAAAACTTTTTCAATCAATTTATGGATGGGTATGAAGATGAAGCCTTAAATAGCGAGAAGTATAAAAGCTTTTTCAAGAACCATAAATTGACATTAATATTTAAAGGAGGGAATGAAAATAATGCTAAAGTTTCTAAACAGTTATTAGGTTTTATAAGCTCTAACGAATATTACAATAAAGAACTTTCTTTGACGCTAAAACAAACAAAATCTAATTTAGAGAAGAATAAAGAGACATTAGTCTTCGTTGAAGAATATTTGAAGAAGCTAAGCAAAAAACCCTTTAATCAGAATAAGGAGATTATAGTTGTTGGAGGTGATTCAGAGATACCTACAATAGCCTCTCTCTTAGACAGGAAGGAGTCTTTAATGAGAATAATTAGTTTTCAGGAAAAACTTTTAGAGTTGGATACTAAACTGTTTGATATAATAGAATACGGTAATGTTGTACGGCATCCAGTAGGAATTCATAAACGAATAATTGTATTATTACCTGTGTTGCTTTGCTTTTTTGTGTCTATCATATTTTTATTTAAAAATTCTACAGGAAAATTAGAGAATTTTATTAACAACTAGTTTAAATTCTATTATTGTGTCTAAAAACATATTAGTAACAGGAGGAGCTGGATTTATAGGTTCAAATTATTTGAATTTTTGATTTCCCAAAAAACATCGTATTAAATTGAGATGGAAGTTTCTAACATTTGAAGAAGAAATGATTTCATCAATCTTTTGAGTATGATGTGTTTATAAATATAGTCGTAACAGATTTCCTCCAAAAAGCGCAAATAAGATTTATACAAATAAATACAATAAATTCTTTAAAAGAAAGTAACTTTGCACACGTAAATAAAACTATACATTACTTGAATAAAGCATGAGTACACAAGAAAACTCTTCAGAAGAAATAGATTTAGGACAGTTATTTAAGTTGATAGGAGATGGGTTTAATAAATTATTTAGATTCATAGGGAATATATTTAAAAGTCTTTTTCATCTGTTAATCCTTTTTCTTCAGTTTATACAGAAACATTTTTTAAAATTCGTAGTTGCAGGGGTTGTTGGTATAGGAATAGGTTGGTATTGGGATTATGTTTCTGAAGATTTATATAGATCTTCAATGATTGTTGAACCTAACTTTAATAGTACACAGCAGTTGTATAACAATATCGAATTTTATAATGAATTAGCAAAAGAAGAAGCGTACCAAACCTTAGCATCTTCTTTAAAAATTTCGGATAAAGAAGCAGAAACTATAACCGAAATTGAGATCGAATCATTTACTGATGATAATCAAAAACTAAAGTACTTTAGTGATTTTGTTTCTACTTTAGACTCTATTTCTAGAGTTAATTTGAGCTATGAAACGTACTTAGTAAATTTTAATAATATTAATTCCAGGTTCCACAAAATAGAGTT
Organism: uncultured Aquimarina sp.; assembly: GCF_947495315.1. GTDB lineage: Bacteria > Bacteroidota > Bacteroidia > Flavobacteriales > Flavobacteriaceae > Aquimarina. The sequence continues at coordinate 223,130 of NZ_CANLYD010000002.1, forward strand.
AAAATCAAAGAACCCTGAGGTGGCAAAAAAGTGTCAAAACGCGATAGTCCGTTCTATAGAAAATAATAACTATTTTAATATTCAGAAAAAAACACATGAATTAAATTTAAAAATTAGTGATTCTGTAGCAAGAAAACAATTAGTCGAAGTTGATTCCCTTAGAGTATTTTATCAAAAGTTGAAATTGCTAGAGATTAAAAAGCCAGAAAATTCAGGGGGAACTAGCATTAATTTGAGTTCAGAAAATCAAAATTTGGATCGTTCTGAAATCGCTTTACTAAATGAAGCTAAAACACTCAATACTGAAATTATTAGATTAAATCAACAAAAGGCAGATTCGGAGAATATTATTAATGTGATTTCTGATTTTCCTGATAAGGGGGCGTTGGTAAATGATTTCTTTTTCCAAAAGAAAGTATTGTTACCGTTGAGTTTGATTTTATTGACGTTCTTTTTTCTTATGTTAATATCAGTAAATAGATATTTAAAGAAATACGAAAAAAAAGGTTTGTAAAATTAGAGCTTCTAACGGGAATAAAGTTTAAAACTAATTTATAAATCAAATCATTAGGAAAAACAAAAACACAGATTTAATAAAAATGGATACAATATTAGTTACTGGTGGAGCGGGTTTTATAGGCTCTAATTTTGTTCCTTACTTTCTAGAAAGCAATAAGGATATTGAAATAATTAATGTAGACAAGTTAACTTATGCTGGAGATTTAGATAATTTAAAGGAATTGGAAGAAAAGGAGCGATATAGTTTCGTTGAAGGCGATATTTGTGATAGAAGTCTTATTGAAAAAATATTTAAGGAAAATAAAATAATAGGTGTTATTCATTTTGCTGCTGAATCACACGTCGATAACTCTATAAAGGATCCAGCCATTTTTATCAAGACTAATGTTCTAGGGACTTTTACATTATTGGATGTTGCTTATAAGTATTGGATGGATGCTCCATTTAGTGTTAAAAGTGATAAAAACAAGTCTCGATTTTTACACATATCCACAGATGAGGTATATGGATCTTTGGGAGATGAAGGTCTTTTTACAGAGGCAACTCCGTATGCACCTAACAGTCCGTATAGTGCGTCTAAAGCGTCTTCGGATATGATAGTGAGAAGTTATTATCACACTTTTGGATTAAATGTTGTAACTACTAATTGTTCTAATAATTATGGACCAAAACAACATGATGAAAAATTGATACCAACAATTATTAGAAAAGCTACTTCAGAAGAAAACATTCCAATATATGGAGATGGTAAGAATGTTAGGGACTGGTTATATGTGTTGGATCATTGCAAAGGAATAGAAACTGCTTTTAAGAATGGTATAAGCGGTGAGACATACAATATCGGAGGACTGAACGAAAGAAACAACAATTATATAGCGTCTAAAATTTGCCAAATATTAGATGAAAAAGTTCCTCGAAAAGAAGGGAAATCTTATACAGAACTTATTACTTATGTAAAAGATCGTCCTGGACACGATTTACGATATGCTATTGACGCATCTAAAATAGAAAATCAATTAGGTTGGAAAGCAGATGAAAATTTTGAAACAGGAATAGAAAAAACCATCACCTGGTATCTGAAAAAATATAGTTTTATATGAAAGGAATAATACTTGCAGGAGGATCTGGAACAAGATTACACCCTCTAACTTTAGCTGTTAGTAAACAGTTAATGCCGGTGTATGATAAACCTATGATTTATTATCCTTTATCAACTTTAATGTGGGCAGGGATAAGAGAGATTCTCATAATATCTACGCCTCATGATTTACCTTCATTCAAAAAATTACTTGGAGATGGAAAAGCTTTTGGATGTAGATTTGAATATGCGGTTCAAGAACAACCAAATGGTCTCGCAGAGGCATTCATAATTGGAGCAGACTTTATCGGTGATGATAAAGTGGCACTTATTTTGGGAGATAATATTTTCTATGGGACAGGCTTAGCAAAACTTTTGCAAGCTAATAATGATCCACAAGGAGGAATTATATATGCCTACCATGTTCATGATCCGGAAAGATATGGAGTAGTTGAATTTGATGAAGAAGGTAAAGCAATATCAATCGAAGAAAAACCTTTACAGCCTAAGTCAAACTTTGCGGTTCCTGGAATTTATTTTTACGATAATGAAGTTGTAGATATTGCAAAAAACATAAAACCTAGTCATAGAGGAGAACTGGAAATTACCGATATAAACAAAGTATATCTGGAAAAAAAGAAATTGAGCGTAAGTATTTTAGATAAAGGAACGGCATGGCTGGATACAGGTACTTTTAATTCTTTAATGCAGGCATCTCAGTTTGTACAGGTAATTGAAGAACGTCAAGGCTTAAAAATAGGAGCAATAGAAGAGGTAGCATATAAGATGGGTTACATTACGAAAGCTGAATTAAGAGAACTGGCAAAACCATTGATCAAAAGTGGTTATGGTAAACATTTAACTAGCATTTTAGAAGATTAAATAATATGACAGCAAAGGAAACTAAACTAAAGGGTTGCTTTATACTGGAACCTTCGGTTTTTGAAGATGGAAGAGGTTATTTTTTCGAAAGTTACAATCAAAGTAAATTTAATGAACTCATAAATCAAGATGTAAATTTTGTTCAGGATAACCAGTCTTTTTCTACAAAAGGGGTAACTAGGGCACTACACTATCAATTAGGAGAATATGCTCAAGCCAAATTAGTAAGAGTTTTACAAGGTAATGTATTAGATGTTGCCGTTGATTTGCGTAAGGACTCGCCGACCTTTAAACAGTATGTTGCTGTGGAATTATCCGAAGAAAATAAAAAACAATTATTTATTCCTAGAGGATTTGGACATGGTTTCGTGGTTCTAAGTGATACAGCTACTTTTTTTTATAAATGCGATAACTTTTATAATAAAGAAGCTGAAGGAGGGATTATTTTTAATGATACATCTCTTAATATCGACTGGAAATTACCCGAAGACCAGCTTAAAGTGTCTGATAAGGATAAAGTTTTACCATCATTTGAAAATGCTGAGATATGAAAAATATTTTGGTTACAGGTGGTAAAGGACAATTAGCTTTATGTATTAAAGATGTTGAGAAAAATTTACCGGATTTTAATTTTATCTACGCAGATTATGATGAGCTTGATATTACTAAAGAAGAAGAAGTAAAGTTTTTTTTAGAAAAAGAAAAAATAGAATATTGTATTAATTGTGCGGCATATACGGCCGTAGATAATGCAGAATCAGAAGGAGAAACTGCAAAAGAAGTTAATGAAACTGGGGCGAGATTTTTAGCGGAATCCTGTGAAAAATATAATGCTGTTTTCATTCAGATATCTACGGATTTTGTGTTTGATGGAAAACAATCATTTCCATACACTGAAACAGACAAAACAACTCCACTTAGCGTATATGGTGTCACAAAACTATATGGGGAAAATGTAACAATATCTTCTGTTCAGAAACACTTTATAATTAGAACTTCATGGTTATATTCTGAATACGGGAATAATTTTCTAAAAACGATGCTAAGATTAGGAGAGGAAAGAGAAGAACTTAGTATAGTTTGTGATCAAATAGGAACCCCAACATATGCTGGAGATTTAGCGAAAATAATATCTAAAATAATTATTGAGGATTCTTCTTCGTATGGCACCTATCATTATAGTAATGAAGGTGTAGCAAGCTGGTACGATTTTGCAAAGGCAATTTTTGAAGAAAGCGATATAAAGATTAAGGTATTACCAATAAAAACCGAGGCGTATCCTACTCCAGCAAAGCGACCTAGTTATAGTGTAATGGATAAAACGAAAATCAAAGAAACATTTAAAATAGAAATTCCTTATTGGAGAGATAGTTTACGAAAAGCGTTAAGTAAAATTCATAAGATATAAAATGAAAAAAGATATAATAATTCTTGCTGCAGGTGTTGGTTCTAGATTAAGACCTTTGACAGATACCGTTCCTAAAACAATGGTAGAAGTAAATGGAGAAGCGATTATCGAAAGACTCCTTAAACAGATTGATGGAATCGATAGTGTAGACGCTAATATTAAAATTGCTTCCGGATATAAAAGTCAAATATTAAAGAGTTTTGTTGATGGGCTAAAATTAAAAACAAATATAGAGTTTATAGAAAACCCCGATTACGATACCACAAACAATATGTATTCTTTACATTTAGCTCTCTCTGCTTTGAAAGAAGACAATCATATTGTTATTATTAATGCTGATTGCTTTTATGACAATTACATAGTAGAAGGAATTCTTACTTGTTCAGGAAATTATATCGCTATAGATAAAGGTATATACAATGAAGAGTCCATGAAAATAAGGACAAATGGAGAAGGCAAAGTTATTGGTATGTCAAAAGCTTTGGAAGAAAACAGTGATGTATATGTTTCAATAGACATTTACGCCTTTGATAAAAATAACAAGAAAAAAATATTCCAAATTGCTTCAGATATCATTAATAGTGGAGAATTGAATAGTTGGACAGAAGTAGCAATAGACTTGTTAGCTAAACAAAGAGATTCAAACATAAAATACCTCGACATGACAGCAAAGAGATGGATGGAAATCGATAATCATGAGGACCTAAAAAAAGCAGAAAGGATATTTAATTAGAATGAATTACAAGGCATTAATATTAGATTTGGATGGTACTGTATATGTTGATGGGAAACCTATTAAAGACATTGTATCCAAATTGAATAAATTTAAAGAAGAAGGTAATAAGCTTATTTACTTGTCTAATAATACCACTGTTAGTAGATCCGTGTATTATGATAAATTATCTAAACTTGGACTTAATGTTAGCGATGGTGAGGTAGTAACGCCAATAACAATAGCTGGAGCTTATTTAAATAAAAAATACAAGAAAGGATATACCGTAGGTACTAAAAGCTTTATAAAGGAATTAAGGGAAAGTTTCAAGATAGAGCAAGACAGTGAAGATCCAGAGTTCGTTTTAATCACATTTGATAATGAAGTTACTTATGAAAAGTTAAAAATTGCTTGCCAACTTATTAACAATGGAGTTCCCTATTATATAACCCATATAGATTTAGCTTGTCCATCCGAAAAAGGACCAATACCAGATTGTGGAGCTATTGCATTGCTGGTAGAAAGTGTTACAAAGAAAAAACCAAGAACTGATTTTGGAAAACCTTCTAATGAGATGGTAGCTCATATCGCTAGTTTAATTTCTGATATCCCGAAAGCTAAAGTTTTAATGGTCGGAGATCGTTTATACACTGATATAGCGTTAGGAAATAAACTAGGTATTCAAACATTGTTGGTTTTAACAGGAGAAAGCAATTTTGAGGACATTAATGACCACAAAAATCATCATTTTCTTGTAGATCATTGTTCGGAAACATTAGCAGATTTCATGGAAGGTAATGAATTCGCGTTATAGTAGTCTAATTATCATCAATAAAAAGAGAACATGTAATGATATTTTCACAATTAACAAACTTACCAATTATCTTTCAGGTAGATGAAGATATTTATACAAAAGTTAATGGTTTTTTGCAACGAAGTAAACTTTCATTCCATAAGATCTTAGTTGTATCGGGTAGATCTGTTTCATTCTCTTATGCTTCCAAAATTGCCAATCAGTATGGTTGGGATACTTATATTCTAAATGATAACACCTTTTTAGAAATAGAAGAGTTGAAAAAAAAATGTATCAATAAAGGGTATGACCTTATTGTTGCAGTTGGTGGTGGAAAAATTCTTGACTCTATAAAAAGGGTAAGTTATTTAATTAATATAAATCACCTTTCTCTTCCTACAATCATATCTAATGATGGATTAATATCTCCCATCGCTGTGATTAAAAATCAAATTGGAAAAACAGAAAGTATTCCTGGCATGATGCCAATGGGAGTTATTATCGATTTAACAATAATCAAAAACTCTCCACTGAATTATATAAGAGCCGCTGCAGGAGATATATTATCTAATTTAGCGGCCACAAATGATTGGGTATTAGCCCATAATGAAGGAAGAGATCATATTAATGATATAGCGTTTCATTTGTCAAGAAGTGCTGCAAACTCATTAGTGAATTTTGAAAAAAAAGAACTTGACTTTAAACCTTTTTTAAGACAAATAATACAAGGTCAAGTAAATTCGGGAATTGCGATGTCACTTGCAGGGAGTAGTCGCCCTTGTAGCGGAAGTGAACATCTATTAAGTCATGCGATAGACTTTTTGAATCTGTCTAAAAATGTTTTACATGGTATACAGGTTGCTTCAATTAGTCTATTTATACTTTTTCTACAAGACAAACTACTTAAAGAGTATGTCTCTTATGCAACCGCTACTAAAATTCCTTTATTATTCACGGAATTACTAGATTCTTGTAATGATGAAATTATAAAGGGAATTTTCCAAAAATCAAAAGAAATGAGGCCCGGAAGATACACTGTTTTGGACACTATTTCTGAAGACGTTTTTGTTGAAAAATTTTATCAATATCAAGGGATATTAAAAACTCTTAAAGAAACAGAATAATGAAAATAAAGAACTTAATAGTTTTTGGAACACGACCAGAAGCGATAAAAATGGCTCCTTTGGTCATAGAGTTTCAAAAGCATAGTGATATTTTTGATACAAAAGTTTGTATTACTGCGCAGCATAGGGAGATGTTAGATCAAGTGTTATCATTTTTTGAAATCTCACCAGATTATGATATGAATATCATGAAACCTAATCAAAACCTTTATACTTTAACATCAGACATTATTTTAGGATTAAAACCTGTACTAGAGGAATTTAAGCCGGATTATGTTTATGTTCATGGTGATACAACAACAACCATGGCAACAAGTATCGCTGCTTTTTATTCTGGAGCTAAAGTTTGTCATGTAGAGGCAGGACTAAGAACGTTTAATAAAAGATCTCCTTTCCCTGAAGAAATTAATAGATCCGTGACAGGGAGAATAGCTGATTATCATTTTTCACCTACAACAACCTCGAGAAAGAATTTATTAAATGAGAATATTCCAGACAAAAATATTTTGGTTACTGGAAATACAGTTATTGATGCACTACAATTCAGTGTTTCAAAAGTAAAAGCAATTACTTATGAAGATAAAGAAATAAAGGAGTTAGAAAATATAATAAATATTTCAAAAAAAATTATTTTAGTTACAGGACATAGAAGAGAAAATCATGGCCAGGGATTTCTTAATATATGTAGTGCTTTAAAACAAATAGCAGAAGAAAACCCGGAGACCCAGATTATTTACCCTGTTCACTTAAATCCGAATGTGCAAAAACCTGTTTATGAGTTACTAGATGATGTTGAAAATATTAAACTCATAAATCCGTTGTCATACCCTGCTTTTGTATGGTTAATGGATATGTCTTATTTAATCATTACTGATAGCGGAGGTGTTCAGGAAGAAGCACCGAGTTTAGGGAAACCTGTATTAGTTATGAGAGATACGACAGAAAGACCAGAAGCCATAGAGGTAGGAACAGTTTTATTGGTGGGGACAGATAGGGAAAAGATAGTTTCCGAAACAAACAGATTAATTAAAAATACTACTGCATATAGTAATATGAGCTTACTCCATAATCCATATGGTGATGGAAAATCTTGTAAAAAGATAGTTAAGTATATATGCGACATAAACACAAAATAACCCGCTTTAATTGTCTAAGATAAAAGGAATATATTATAGGTTTAGAAAAAATCAATTGTTTAAGAATTTTATATCCTTATTTTCACTACAAGGAGTAAATATGATTCTTCCTTTTTTGACTCTTCCATATTTGGGGAAAGTGTTGGGTACTGATAGATATGGTGTTGTTTTAATGGTATACGCAGTAATGCAATATCTATTTGTATTTTGCGATTATGGGTTTAATTTATCGGCAACAAAGGATGTGTCAATTTATAGAGATGATAAGAAAAAAATAAACGAAATATTTAGTAACATTTATTACATTAAGCTAGGGCTAATAATGTCTTCTTTTGTTGTTTTATTTTACCTGGTATCTTATATAGATGTACTGAAGACACATAGGACGGCATATTTTTTAGGTTTTGGAATAGTAATCGGCCAGGTTTTAAACCCAATATGGCTATTTCAAGGAATGGAAAGAATGAAATATATAACAATTGTAAATGTTATCGCTAAAGGAATATTTACTGGTTTAATATTTCTGATAATAAAAACTAAAAGTGATTATATTAAAGTTCCTTTATTATATTCCATAGGATTTATGACAGGAGGAATCATATCCATCCTTATTGCCTTGAAGCAATTTGATGTAGCTTTTACAAAACCAAATTTGGGAATAATTAAGAGGTTAATAAAAAATAGCACCCAGTACTTCTTATCAAGATCTGCAGCTGCAATGTTTACTTCCAGTAATACTTTTGTGTCGGGACTTGCATTAGGAGATTATTTTGCTGGGATTTTCGGTGCAGCAGAGAGATTATTTACTGCAATGACGGTTATATATACCCCTCTTGGAGATACATTGTACCCATATATGGCAAAAAACAGAAACATGGTTTTGTATAAGAAAATACTAATAAGTGTTCTTATTATGAATTTAGTAGTTGCCGCTGGAGTTTATTTTTTTAGCAGTGAAATTGTATTTTTAGTCTTTGGAGAAGGATTTGAACAGAGCAGTGAATTACTGAAATTATTTTGTTACGTGTCTTTAATTTATGTTCCTTCAGTTATGATTGGTTACCCTTTACTTGGTGCTTTAGGTAAAGAAAAATATGCAAATTATAGCGTTGTTTTTGCTTCGGTATTACATATGTTTTTACTTTTTACTTTCTATGAATATTTAACGGTTAATAAAATTGTTTACTTATTAATTTTCGCGCAAAGTGTTGTTTTTACGATTAGAATAATTGGGGTTCGTAAATTGAAATTAAAGAAATAAAATTGGTTTTCTATTGTTGTATATAGAGCAGCAGTATCATACTTTTATTTTAAATAAATAGAGTTAAAAATTGATGAAGAAGTTTTTGTTATACCTTATTGAAAAAATATTGTTTAATTTTCTTTGTAGGCTTGTTCCTCAAAAGAAAGACTTATTATTATTTGGATCTGGGTTTAAAAGATTTTCTGGAAATTCTAAGTTTTTGTTTGAACATTACTCTAATACAAATATAGAATATGAGTCTTACTGGATTTCTGAAGACAAAAATGAGGCCCGTCAAATAAGAGAAATGGGTTTCAAATGTTCCTACAAATGGAACTTAAAAACGGTATTTTTGGTTCTTAGGGCTAAGGTTATTATTATTTCACATAACATAAAAGATGTTTTTCCATTCATAACGAGAAGAACTAGTGTTATAAATTTGTGGCATGGTACCCCAATTAAAACTATTGGTTTTGATTCAAAAAAAGAAAGAGTTTGGATTGACAAGTATATTCAAGAAAAAAGAGTCTTACCTTATGAAAAATGGGATTATTTTATAACTGCATCTGAAAACCTTAATGATATTTTCAGTAAAGCGATGAAGTTAGAAGAATCCAAAATTAAAGGGTTAGGTTTACCAAGAACTCAAATTATTTATAATTATTTGAATGACAAAAAAAATCAAAACGAAATTGATAATAGGTTTGATGAGGTATATAAAGTAGATTCTAAGTTAAAAATTTTATATACACCTACGTTTAGAAATGATGAAACGAGTACTTTAAAAATAAAAGAAACTTTGTTGTATATCAATCAAAATATCAAAAAAGAGAACAATGCCGTACTTCTTTTCAAACCTCATCCTTTGGATAAAGAGATTTTTGACATGACATTTTTTAATACTCTTGAAAACATAATTGACGTTTCTAGCTACGATACTCAGGAACTCTTATGTGTTAGTGATGTTCTAATTACTGATTACTCATCTATCATGTTTGATTTTATGATAACAGATAAACCTATAATTTCTTATATTTTTGATTTAAATAACTATATTAATCAAAATGGAGATTTATACTTCTCTTTCGAACGATTAAAGACGAATATAGCAAAAAATAAAGAAGAACTCTTAGGCTTTATTCTAAATAAGAATGAGCTTAGAAATGAGTATGATCCTTATGAATTCAATATGATGAATAGTTGTGAGAGAATAGAGTCATTTATCAATGAATTAAATAATTAGTGTTTTGAGAAAAATTAGAATTTTCAATATTCTGCATCCTGCAATTTTCTTTTTAACGGCTTACATTTTCTTTTTGTTGATCTTCCCATTTTTTCTATGTTATTACTTCCCATTTTTTGAAACATCAAATAAGACAAGATTAATTTTAGTTTTTTACATATTAGTGTTTTTAATTTCAGCCCATATAGTATCACATTATTTGTTTGTAAAAAATTTTCCTAGACTAGTTGATATTTTTCCAAATATAAGAATGGATTTGAAATACTGGAAAAGAGCGTTTTATGTATTTTTTATAGGAGGGATTTTTGTCTATCTATATATCTATTTTGTGAAGATAGGAACTATCCCAATGTTTATGGATGATCTTGAAAATTCTCGGGTAGAAGCTAAAAAAGGTATAGGGAAATATATTTTGATAGGTAATGCATTGATAAGTGTTAGTTTGGTTTATCGGTTTGCAATAGAAAAATTTGTATTAAATAAGATAAAGAAAAGGTCAGTTTTTTATTTGCTCATAGGCATGTTTTTTGTTATGGGGATTGGATTTAGGGGCCCTGCAGCATATTTGTTAGTAGCTTGTTTCCTTGCATATTTGTTTTTTTCAAAAGGATATTTACTAAGACAAGGTGTCTCATTTAAGTATGTCATATTTGGACTGTTTTTTATTATAATTCTTTCTATAATTGGTTACTATAGACATACAGGAAAGCTTTCCATTCACGCAATTGGCTCAACCTCCTGGACAACGGCAGTAAATGTTGGTAATCTGGAAAAAATTATTTATAACACAGATAAAAGTGGGAGGTTTTATTACGGTGAAACTTTTATAAGTGATATAGGTGCTGTATTAAGCATACATGAGAATGGATTTACGGGGAGTATCTTGAAAAAGAAATATAAATTAGATTTTCCAGGTGAAGGGATGACCATAACATCACCCGGAGAAGCATATTTAAATTTTGGTTGGTTTGGTGTGTTTGTTCATGCATTTTTATTAGGCACTATTGCTGGATTGTTTTATGAATTTGTAAGTAGAAGCGGAAAGTTAAGTTGGTTTATCTTACTTGGCCTATTAAGTTTAAATTTTTCACGATTGGCAGTAGGAGGAATTATGGGTCCGGGATTCTTTTTCTTACTTCCTCAATTAATCCTAAGCTCATTTTTTATTATAATTTCAAAATTAAGAATTAAGCTATGAAAGTTTTATTTCAAACAAGAACTAATTTATATTCTGCACCTGGTGGAGATACAATTCAGATTGAAAAAACAAAAGAATATCTGGAAAAGCTGGGAGTCGAAATAGACATTTCTGTTTCATTAGAGCCAGATTTGAGTAATTATGATATAATTCATTTGTTTAATCTAATGGATCCCCAAGAGATATATACCCAATTGATGAATGCTAAAAAACAAAACAAGAAAGTTGTTTTGTCAACTATTTATGGATTATATACAGAATACGAAAGAAGGGCTAGGGGAGGTATAGCGCAATTTGTGGCAAATATAGTTTCGCCATATACGATTTATTATATAAAAACTTTTTTAAGACATTTTAAAGAAAAAAGACTTAATAAAGGAGTTTATTATATGTTGTTTCGAGGGTATTATAGTTTAGCGAAAAAAGTGGCTCATAATATTGATGTTTTTTTACCAAACTCTTTTTCCGAAATGAAGAGAGTAGAAAAAGAGTATAAATTAAAAAACTATAAACATGTTGTAATTCCAAATGCAGTAGATAAAAAACTATTTGACTCTAGAAAGGTTGATATTTCTAAAGTGGATAAAGAATTACTGAAGTATAAAGACTGTATTCTTTCTGTGGGACGTATTGAAGGAAGGAAATCTACCTTAAATCTTATAAAATCAGTAGGAGATAAATATCCTTTAGTATTAATAGGAAATGAAACAAAAAACAACCCTTCTTTTATTAAGGAGGTTCATGAGGCAGCAGGTGATAATGTACATTTTTTAGGCCAGGTACCACATGATAAATTACCTATATTTTATAAGCTTGCAAAAGTTCATGCTTTAATTAGTTGGATGGAAACTCCTGGGCTATCTTCATTAGAGTCTGGCGCTATGGGAACTAACATAGTAATAACAGCAAAAGGTGACACTAGAGATTATTTTGGAGATTATGGTTTTTACTGTGAACCAGATGATGTGAATTCAATAACTAAGGCAATCGACAAGGCCTATAATGCTCCATTTAATAAAGAACTACAAGATAAAATACTATCAGATTATATTTGGGAAAAAACGGCATTAAAAACTTTAGAAGCTTATAAAATGGCGTGATTCGATCTACTAACCTTGAGCACTTTGTTGAGCATTCTCTTTTTGTTATGATAAGATTTTCTTTAGAAAATCAATCTCCGCATTTTGATTGGTCAATAGTTTTAAAAGACATTTTTTCCCTATTTGTGAATTTAACTAGCTAATACTTATGAAGATTATATTGTAGATTTGTTTTGACTTTTATCTTTGCGTTGCATGACTCTGCAGATTCATTTGTTCTTCTATTTATAAAGTAATTTAATATAGATTTATAATTTAGAGTTATTGTGTTTGTGATAGTATTAAAAGTTTTAAATCCAGTTTGCTCTCCATCTCACGAAGTTATATGTTTTTTGATTTTGCGTCCAGTTATTTATATTACTTATAGCTAAGAGTTTTTCTAGTATCCCCATTGTCAAATGTTTCTGGTCGACATTCTATTTGTTTAGTTTTAGTTAGTTTGATTTGTTCGTTCTTCTGATTAATAGCTTCTTCCCATTGGTGTTTGATCCTGCTGTCTTGCAATGCTTCTAAAGCAAGTTTTTGTACGTGGAAACGGGCTTTAGGAAAACATTTCTTAGAAACGATCTTCATATAGTTAGCCCATATCTGGGGGTGATCTCTTTTATTTTATCCCTAAGTGATTTTGGAATTTTAAATAGCTGTCTTAAAAATTGAGAGTATAACATTAATAATAATTAAAAATACTGTAAACATTTGTTATACATAAAAAAGATTACTTTTTAAATCCGTATAAAGCTCTAAAAAAGTTTGTTGTAAGTTGCATACAAGTAAAAAGTTAAAAGCAAAATTACAAAAAAACATTTCAAAAAACGCAAGAGTTGTCTATTGTCCAATTTTTCTATTTAGTAAGAACGGAGTGAAAAGAGCAAAGAAAATAATTCCCCACTGTCTATTCAAAAATGATTCGGTAAGACCAAATATAAAAATAACAATAAAATATGAAATAGTAAGATAATCTCTATGTGTTATACCGACATAAAGAACATAAAAATATATTAAAAGTAGTATTCCTAAGCCAACAAACCCAAGATCCATAGTAGTTTGTAGAAACAGATTGTGTGAGTTGTATTTTTCCAAATAAGGAACAGAGTTTTCTCCTGCTATATCTTTATAGCAATCTCTGAGTAAACTCCTTGAGTTATTAATCCCATGACCCCAAAAACCAGTATTTTTAATATTTTCTATACTGCATTTCCATGAAAGAATTCTACTGTTTATACCATTATTATAATCTGTAATATTGAGATAATCTGTATTTACTATTTCTTCGAATTTAGTTTTAACAATTGGCCTATTTAAAATCCATACAGTAGAAATAGTAAAAAATGCAAGAAACAGTGTAATGAGCTTCCAGTTTTTATGTTTTACTAAATAGGTTAGAGCAAATAGTAGAGTAATTAATATAGAAATAATTATACTAGCTCTGTTGAAGAAAACAGCTAGCGAAAAAAACAAGATAAGTATAAAAGCCCAATGTTTTAAATTAATTATATTTGCTTCTAGTATATTTGTATATAAAATGCACAAAGAAAAGCATATAAAAATGCTTAAATAATTAGACTGGATCTGCATGATTTCTGTTGGATTGTGATAAAAAAAAATATATCCTTTACTAATATAATAGGTATATATAATACAAGTTAGACAATAAATAATGATCGTATAAAGGAAAACATTTAATGCTTTTTTGTCGAATTTAACATAAAGTAAAGCGAACGGGACAATGATTAACGGAATAAGCTTCGTAAAGGATTTAATACTATTATTTTGATTAATAAATATCAAATTTAAAACGATCAGACCGGAATACATAATAAACAAAACAAAAGAACTGCTGCGAAAAGAGTAAACTTTTCTAGGATTAACTAACAAATTCATTGCTAAAAAAATAACTATAGCATAAGTATTTATATTAAATAATCGAGCAAGAGGAATCGTTATTAACAACAATAAAAGAGTTATATACTTGTATCGTTCTATAGGCATAGATTAGTTTTAGGGACGAAAATAAAAAAATATTGATAAGAAGATGATAAATTTTGATTTTTTAGAAAAAAATAAAGAAGAGTTAAGATTAAAGTACTTGACAAACCAACCTTTTTCTCACTTAATAATTGATGATTTTTGTGATGAGAATAAATTAAAAGAATTGAGAAATCAAATTCCTGAACTTGAAAATAAAAGCAGGGATTATATGTTCGCAAATAATAAATTTGAAAAATCTAATTATAAAGAATTAGGGCCTTTATTTAATGAAATTTATGAAGATTTTAAATCAGAGAGATTTAATGAATTCTTATCTTTTATTTCTGCTAAAAAAGTTTTTGTGGATCCCAAAAATCATGGAGGAGGGTTACATCAAGGAAAGAAAAATAGCTTTCTTGACATGCATTTGGATTTTAATTATCATCCTCTGGACAAAAATCTTTATCGACAAATGAACTTATTGCTATATTTAAATAAAGATTGGAAAGAAGAATATGGAGGAGAATTAAAAATCGAAGATTTAAGAACAAATAAGCAAGCAGAGCTAGGAGTTCCTTTTAATAGATTAATAATACAGGAATGTGGGCCTTATACGTTACATGGGTATGATATGACATCTTTCCCAGATGGCAATTACAGGACATCGATAGCAACCTATGCCTATACCAAACATAATCAATTAATGGAGAAACCCAGAACTACAGATTGGTTCCCTGATAAAGAAGCATCTGCAATAAAACAATTTGCTGCAAAACATTATAATAAGGCTGTACAAATAAAAAATAAGTTGTTTGGTAGTGGAACCGCTAAAAATGTGTAAAATTGAAAATAGCAATATTAGGAACACGTGGAGTTCCAAATAATCATGGAGGTTTTGAACAGTTTGCGGAATTTTTTTCTAAATACTTAGCGGATAAAGGACATGAGGTATATGTATATAACTCCAATGATCATCCTTATCAGGAAAAAACTTGGGAAGGAGTTCAAATAGTTCATAAGTATGACCCAGAACACAAAATAGGTACTGCAGGTCAGTTCATTTATGATTTAAACTGTATTCTACATTGTAGAAAAGAAAAGTTTGATATTATTCTACAGTTAGGCTATACAAGTAGCTCCATTTGGAGTTTTCTTTTTCCAAAGAATGCAATTATTGTGACTAACATGGACGGTTTGGAATGGAAAAGATCTAAATATAGCAAACTTGTACGAACTTTTCTGAAACATGCGGAACGATGGGGAGCAAAATATAGTGATTATCTAATCGCAGACTCTAAAGGAATACAAAAACATCTGCTGTCAACATATAATAAAGTATCAGAGTATATAGCTTACGGTGCTACTACTTTTGATACACCAAACGAGGAGTTGTTAAAAACTTATAATGTTACAAATAGTAACTATTCAATGCTAATTGCAAGGATGGAGCCTGAAAACAATATTGAAACAATACTAGATGGTTTTCATGAATCTAACAAAGAATATCCTTTTTTGGTTATTGGTAAACTAAATAAATTTGGAACATATCTGAAAGAAAAGTTTAAAAATGATAAAAGAGTACGTTTTATAGGAGCTATTTATGACCTTAGTCATTTGAATAATTTAAGGTATTTTTCAAGGTATTATTTCCACGGACATTCTGTAGGTGGAACTAATCCTTCCCTATTGGAGGCAATGGCTTCAAATAGTCTGATAATAGCAAATGACAATGAATTTAACAGAAGTATATTAGAAACCTCAGCAGAATATTTTGTAAACCATGAAGATGTAAAAAATATTTTGAACGAGGATGTATTGTTCAAGAATAAGTCTAAATTTTCTAAAGAGAACTATATCAAAATAGAAAACCTTTATAGTTGGGATATAATCAACAAAAAATATGAAGATTATTTAAATGAGATTAATAGGAAGTAGAGTATTTGAAAGTATGAATCTACCGCTTTAGAAAACCTTGAAATCATAAAATAAGAAAGATATTCCAAGATTATATGGCTGACAAAAGTTACCAAACCGTTCAAAATTTTGTAAACGAAGAATTCATAAAAAATAAAGTTTCTTCAGTTATTCAAATTAATTTATCTGTAAGTTTATTAGAAGAAACTTTTTTATCATATTACAAATGAAATCAAGAGAAAGAGGCTATTCAATTTTTATAAAACCAATATTTTTATTGGTGGACTTGGTTTTATTGGTTCTCTTAATTTTATTATTAGAGGTTTTGTCAAAACCGGTATGGTTATTTCCTATATATATATCAATTAGTTGGTTGATTTTATCCTTTTCGACAAATTTTTATGATACAAAACGATTTGAGAAAGTAACTCAGACTTTAACATCTGTTATTCGTCAGTTTTTACTTTTTGCGTTAGTGTTATATGCTTTCATTGGTTTTTTTAAACAACCAGACATTAGTAGATTAGCATTGGCAAAATATCTTTCTTTTTCTTTTCTTTTAATAACTTTTTTTAAGTATTTGCTTCTATTTCTATTAAATAAGTATAGAAAGAATTTTGGAGGTAATTTTAGAAATGTTGTTGTAATTGGAGATAACAAAAAAACGAATCAATTAATTGAAACTTTTAAGGAGAGGAGCGACTTTGGTTACAAATTTCAAAATAAGTTTTGTGTCAGAGAAGAGAATTTTAATTTACAAAGTTGTTTTGATTATATAAATAATAATAATATTGATGAAATATATTGTTCTGTTGCAGAAGTTACAAACAAACAGTTGAGAGAAATTGTAAATTTTACTGATAATAATTTAAAGGTGCTTAAGTTTATTCCTGACAATAAAGATATTTTTACGAAGAAGTTAGTTTTTAATTATTATGGGTACGTTCCAGTTTTATCTTTTAGAGAGATACCATTAGATGATCCAATAAATAAGTTTTTGAAGAGGAGTTTTGATATTATATTAGCATTAGCTGTAATGATTTTTATTCTTTCTTGGTTAACACCATTACTGTTCTTTTTAATGCAACTAGAATCTAAAGGTCCGGTATTCTTTATGCAAAGAAGAAACGGTATAGATTATGGCGAATTTTATTGCTATAAATATAGGTCAATGATAGCTAATACTACTGGTAATCAGACGATCAAAGGGGATGATAGGGTTACAAAGATTGGAAAATTTATAAGAAAGACAAGTATAGATGAGTTGCCGCAATTTATAAATGTACTAAAAGGTGATATGTCCGTAGTTGGACCAAGACCCCATATGGTAAAGCATAACGAGGATTTTGCCCGTAAGGTAGATAAATTCATGGTTCGTCATTTTGTGAAACCTGGGATATCTGGTCTAGCTCAGGTTAGTGGCTTTAGAGGCGAAATTGAAACAGACAAAGACATTGTAAATCGAGTAAAATATGATATTTTTTATATAGAAAATTGGTCTCTTCTTTTAGACATTAAAATCATGTTTTTAACAATACTGAATGCTATAAAAGGTGAAGAAAAAGCATATTAATTACTTATTTGATTTTCTTATAAAGCAAATTTCATATACTATTTTCAATATGTTTTTCCCATAATAATAAAAGTAACCAAGCTATTGGCTTCTATAACCACAAACTACATTAGTAAATATTCATTTAAAAGAGATCTATAAGATATTTTAAGTATTTTTGCCCTCTTTATCTAATAGCAATTTTCTATATTGTTTTAAACATAGAATATAGAGAATACAAATAATTATTGGCCTATTAGAATAAATAGGTTAAATACGATGAATATGGAGTACAAAAAACCAAAAGTAATTGCAGAGATAGGTTGTAATCATAAAGGAGATATGGAAATAGCAAAGGAGCTATTACGCCTCTCAAAAGAATGCAATGCTGATGTTGCTAAGTTCCAGAAAAGGAACAATAAAGAATTGCTAACAGAAGAACAGTATAATGCTCCACATCCTAATCCTAGTAATTCTTACGGAGATACCTATGGTGCGCATCGAGAATTTCTTGAATTTACAGTAAAACAGCACGAAGAACTTAAAGCCTATTGTGATGAAATAGGGATAGAATATTCTACATCCGTTTGGGATGTTACTTCCGCAAGAGAAATGTTAACCTTCAATCCATCTATGCTAAAGGTTCCATCTGCTTGTAATAATCATTTTGATATGCTCCGCGTCTTAAGGGATGAATACGCTGGTGAAGTACACTTGTCATTTGGTATGACAAATCAAGAAGAAGAAAAGCAAATTATCTCTTTTTTTGAGGAGACTGATCAAGCAAAAAACAGATTGGTTATATATTCTTGTACATCAGGATATCCAGTGCCATTTAAGGATGTGTGTCTATTAGAAATTTCTAGATTAAAGAATGAATATGGTAATAGAGTGAGGGATATCGGATTTTCTGGACATCATTTGGGGATTGCTATTGATAATGCAGCTTATACACTAGGAGCTACTTGGGTTGAAAGGCATTTCACCAAAGATCGAACCTGGAAAGGTACTGATCATGCAGCTTCTCTAGAACCTACAGGTTTAAGAAAGCTATGTAGAGATTTATTGGCAACTTTTAAAGCATTGAACTATAAACAAACAGAAATTCTAGAAATAGAACAGGTACAAAGAGATAAACTCAAGTATCGTAAAAAATGAAAACAATTGTATTTATACCCGTTAGAGGAGGCAGTAAATCCATTCCCTTAAAGAATATTAAAGAATTTTGTGGGAAACCATTAGTGTATTGGACTATAAAAGCTGCTGTAGAGACTAATACTATTGATGAAGTGGTTATTGCTACAGATCACGCACAAATTGAGACTGTAGTAAATTCTTTTGGCTTTAATAAAGTATCGGTATATAGAAGAAGTAGTAGTAATGCTCAGGATAGTTCATCAACAGAGAGTGTTATTTTGGAATACTTAGAAGCAAGAAAGTTAGATGAAAATGATGCCTTTATCTTAATTCAAGCAACATCACCTTTATTAACATCAAAAGATTTAGGCGCAGGAATTAAGATGTTTGAAGAACGTAAATATGATAGTATTCTTTCTTGTGTACTATCAAAACGGTTTTATTGGAGTGCAAATAACACTCCAATAAATTATGATCCTTATAATAGACCTAGAAGACAAGATTTTGAAGGCATTTATATGGAGAATGGGGCTTTTTATATAAATACCGTTGGACAGATCAAAGAATATCAAAATAGACTCTCAGGAAATATAGGTATATCTTTAATGCCAGAATATACAGATGTAGAACTAGATGAAGAGGATGATTGGCAAAGAGCAGAAATTTTGATGAAAAAATATTTGCTATCTAACAAATCAAACAAAAAAATAGGATTATTCATTTCTGATATCGATGGAGTATTGACAGATGCAGGGATGTACTATAGTGAAAATGGAGATGAGTTAAAGAAATTCAATACGCACGATGGAATGGCTTTTCAATTGATCCGTGAGAGTGGAGTAAAAACAGCTAT
The DNA here is from genome assembly GCF_947495315.1 of uncultured Aquimarina sp. Classification (GTDB taxonomy): domain Bacteria; phylum Bacteroidota; class Bacteroidia; order Flavobacteriales; family Flavobacteriaceae; genus Aquimarina. The sequence continues at coordinate 242,990 of NZ_CANLYD010000002.1, forward strand.
TATAACATCAGAAAATACTGAGTTGGTAAAAAGGAGAGCAAATAAATTGAAAGTTGATTATTTATATCAGGGAAAACGGGATGGAGGAAAACTATCAGCTGCTCTAGAAATATGTAAAAAAGAAGGAATTGAAATTGATAATGTAGCTTATATAGGTGATGATATCAATTGTTTAGAATTATTGAGCGCAGTTGGACTGGCAGCTTGTCCATCTAATGCTTTAGGAAAAATCAAAAATATTCCGGGCATTATAGAACTTTCTAAAAAAGGGGGAGAAGGTGTTGTAAGAGAGTTCTATGAAGAAGTTTTATTAAAATTTCTTTAGATATTTGATAGCTTTCTCTCAATCTTAAGATAAACTTTTATGAAGGCAAAACTTATTATAGCATCTCCTTTACAGTTGATTAATGCTATTGAAGCAAAAGAATATTTAGGGATTAAAAATATAGATATTACTTTTTTTAGTGATGGGAATTTCACCAATGAAAGACAAATAGCATTGTTACTAGAAAAGTTAAAAATTGAGACAACGCTAGCAACGATTAAAATACCCAAAAATCCAAGTTTCTTAAAAAGAGTACTATTCTTAAAAAAATTAAATAAAAAGAAATCAAATGTTGATACCTATGAGTATGTTATTATAGGCCATTTTAGGTCTATATATCAAGCCAGTTATGCAAACTTATATGACACAAAATATATTTTTTTAGATGATGGTACAAGAACGTTAGATGACATCGCTTTTCTAAATATGTTTGGTTACAATACAACAGCTTATAAACTAAAAAAATTACTCTATGGTTTTTTATTATTAAAACCATATTTAATATCCAAAGAATATACCTTTTTCTCTTACTATGCTAAGAAAGTCCAAGTAAAAGGTCATATCCATTTATTAGAGAATAATTTTTCCTTTATAAAACAGCAAAGAATTAAAAAGGGTTTAAAGGTTGAAAAGAAAATTGCTTTCGTTGGACAAAGTCTAGTGGATTCTAAATTGGTTACTCTAGATTCTTATATTATCTTGCTTAAAGATATAGATAGGCACTATAGAAAGGAATATGAAAAAGGAATTACAATAGAATATTATGCTCATAGAAATGAATCTGATGAGGTTTTAGAGTTAATTGAAAAAATACCTAATTGGAAAATTATAAAAAACGAACTTCCATTAGAGTTGCATTTTCTCTTCTCATCGCAATTTCCAGAAGAAGTTGGGCTTTTTTTCTCATCGGTTGCTGAGACGCTGTCGATCATTCTTGGGAATGAATTAAGACTTAGGTCTTTTTTTATTCCATCTGATAAATTATTATATCGGAAAGAAGAAATTGAAAACCTTTTTGAAGCAAATCGAAATTCCGAAAATATTCAATTAGTTAGTAATTATTGATAAAAAACCTAATGAATTGAGTAAACAAAAGCTTCTAAAGAATTCTGGAATTTACAGCATTTTAATGCTGCTTCAAAAAGGGATCAATTTTATTCTGATTCCTGTTTTGACGATTTATTTATCCACCTATGATTATGGTGTTGTAGCTATTGTTATTGCGATTAATACGTTTCTAAATGTATTTTATTTGTTGTCTCTACCTGGTACATTAAATAGGTTTTATTATGAATTTAAGGATGATCAAAAAAAGATAAAAAAACTTTTTGGAACTATAATTACCTTTGTTTTACTTAATAGTTTTGTAGTTACATTAATTATCTTTTTAGGGAGAAAGTGGTTATTGTTACCATTTTTGGAAAATGTTGATTTTTTCCCCTTTATGGCTCTTGGTCTTGTATCAGTTATTTTTAATCCCTGCTATGCAATATATCAAAGTTCATTACAAGCAAGACAAGAAGGGGTTCGTTTTGGAAAAAATAATGCGATATTTTTTTTAATAAATATTGTATTACTATTAACCAGCGTAATTTTATTAGATATGGGTGCCAAAGGTGTTTTGGGATCTTTGGCAATAACCAATGTTGTTTTTTTTATCTATACCTTGTCAAGGTTTAGAAAGGATATAACCTTTGGGATTGATATAGATATACTTAAAAAATCTTTAAAATATGCTTTTCCACTAATCCCACACACTTTATCTGGAGTGACTACCATGCTTATTGACAGAATAATTATTAATAAGTTATTGAATACATCGTTAGTAGGAATTTATAGTATTGGTAATAACTTTGGGAGTATTGTTTTTTTAATTGCCTCAGGAATAAACCAAGCTTTTGTTCCCTGGTTTAATCAGAAAATAAAGAATAACGACCAAAAATCTATTCCCGAAATTGCAAAATTTCTCATTGTTTTTTATTGTATAATTGCTTTAGGGTTATCTTTTTTTGGTAAAGAAGTGATTATGTTGATTACTCCAAAAGCATATCATATTTCTTGGATGGTAATACCTTGTATTTCATTTGCATTTGTATATCATGGCGTATACTATTTTTTTGTGAGTGCTTTGTTTTATGATATTCAAGGTCGAGGAAATCGCATTATACCTATATTTACAATATTGGCAGCTATAATAAATGTTGTTCTAAATATTACATTTATTCCTCAATATGGGATTTTTGGAGCGGCAGTAGCTACGTTGATCAGTAAGTTTTTATTATCAGTATCTCTTAGTTTTTTTTATAATAGATTCGTAGAGATACAATATCCTGTGCTCTATATGATCTTAATACCTTTAGGATTTTATATAGTTTCACTGATAAGTTATATATCGCATTTAGAAACGTATCATTTTTTAAGTATAAAAATTATCATCTTTGTTGTTGTTATGGTTTTATGCTTTTTACATTTTAAGAAAAAAATAAAAATTTTATTTAAAGAAAAGAAAATATTTAGTTGAAGGTTTTAATTGTCAATACACTATATCAGCCATATAAAGTAGGAGGTGCGGAAATTTCTGTTCGTGCTATTGCTGAAGGTATGGAAAAAAAAGGAATAGAAGTAGCAGTATTGACCTTGGGTGAAAAAACTGAAAAAACAAGCATAAATAATGTATCTGTTTATCGTCTTAAAATTAAAAATATATTTTGGCCTTTTGACCAAGTAAACTATTCGAAAATCAAAAAGCTAAAATGGCACTTTACAGATATATATAATAAAGGATATAATAAAAATATTAATGAAATAATTAATGAGTTCCATCCAGATGTAATTCACACAAATAATCTTACTGGTTTTTCTGTAGCGATTTGGGATATTGCTAAAAACAAGGAAATTAAAGTTGTACATACCCTTAGGGATTATTATTTACAATGTCCTAAAACCAATAAGTTTAAGAACAATAGTTGCACTAAACAGTGTAATGAATGCATGTTTTTTTCTAAAATAAAGAAGGCTAAGTCTCATCTTGTGGATAGCGTTATAGGGATTAGTAATTTTATATTAAAAGATCATATAGAAGAAGGTTATTTTAGGCATTCAACAAAAAAAGTGATTTATAACGGATTCGATATTACAAAAAGAATATTGGGAAGCTCAAATTTTGATGAGAAGACTTTTTTGAAGTTTGGCTTTATTGGACAGATAAATAAAGCAAAAGGAATAGAAGTTTTAATGAAAACTCTGGCGGAGTTTTCTAATTATAATAATTGGAAATTGTATATAGCAGGAACTGTAGATTCATCATTTAGGGGTTATTTATCAGCCTTTTTACCCGAAGAAAAGATAGAGTTTATGGGATATATAAAACAAGAAACTTTTTTTAAAACCATAAATGTTTTAGTAGTTCCTTCTTTATGGGAAGAGCCATTTGGTAGAGTTGTATTAGAGGGAATAGTAAGCAATGTTCCTGTATTAGGCAGTAAAAAAGGCGGTATAAAGGAACTATTAAGTGGTAATTCTAAGTTTACTTTTAATCCTTTAAACGAAGATTTAAAAAACCTATTAGAACTAATATTAGAAAATCCAGAAGAGTTAAATACATTTAATTTTGATATAGATTATCTTTACAAGTCATTTTCTTTAGAAAGTATGATTGATGAATATATAAAAATATATAAGGAATTAAAAAACTGATTTCATTTCTCTTTGTAAAAGAATAGTTTGGAACAAAAAATGAAAGAATTATAGTAATGGTAAAAATTAAAAAACGGATAAAAAATTTATTACCCAAAAGCGTTTCTAATGGATTAAGAAGAATAAAACTTTTTCCTCAAAATACTAAGCTTATTTTAGCAGGGTTTTATTTTACTTACTTCATTAAAGAATACAAGAGTCACGGGGTTTCTATCTCAATACCATTCTCACTTACTAGTTTTAAATTTAGAGGACGTTTTGTTTTTAATACATATGAAACTGAAGAGGCAGAATATCTTTCGAAATACTTATCTCCAGATGCAACGGTAATTGAGCTAGGTGGTTGCTTAGGGTTTGTATCCTGCTTAACTAATAAAATACTTAATGATAAAGCGAGACACTTAGTTTTGGAAGCTAATCCAAATTTGATACCGTGGATTCAAAAAAACAAAGAAGAGAACGGTTGTTTTTTTTCTATCGAAAATGTGGTGATAACCAAAGAAAAAGAAATCCCATTTTATATTCATGATTTAATTGTAGGAGGAAGCCTTAAAAGAAAAACAGGAAACCAAGTTAACATACCAGGCACTACCTTTGATTCATTACAAAAAAAATATGCTCTTACTTTCGATACCTTGATTATGGACATAGAAGGAGGCGAATTAGAACTTTTTAGAAATCATAAAGAAGAAATCGCGAAATTTAAAATGATATTTTTCGAAGTTCATCCGTTTGCAGGTATATTAACTAATGAGGAGGCTCAAGAATGTGAAGGGATTCTTTCGCAACTTGATTTTAGATTGATAAAGAGAGATGGACATTTTCAAGTTTGGGAAAAATGTTTCCCCAAATAATTAAATATCCTATAAAAATGTAAATTTACTCAAAAACATAGATTTAATAGATATGTTTAATAATTATGATAATTAATGAAAATTAGTTTTAATCTTGAAGGTGTCACTTTTTATATAGTACTTCTATTAGGCGTTTTTAATTCTTTTTTTCGTTATTACCTTTTAGGCACTCCATTTTTCCCTATTGTTTATGTCTCCCAGCTATTAATGATAGTTGTGGTTGGTATTCATTTTGTGTCTTTTTTGAATCAAGTTAAAGTCAATAGAAATTTTCTAATACTTGCTATTATGATTCTTTTGGCATTAATTATAGGTGTCATTTATACAAATACTATTCTTCAGGTATGTATGGGAGTTTATATTTTAATACCTCTTTTCTATGGTTTTGTAATGTATCCTTTTTTTAAAAGAATATTGAGTTATAGACATTTTTATAAGACCATACTGATTATTGGGATTGTAGGTGTGCTTCTTAATCTGGTTTTTATTTTTCCTTGGGAAGGATTTAAGTATGAGGTTTATGGAAAAACTATTGAAGGGAATCGTTTTTGGACCTCCTTAGGTACAAAGAGGCTTTCTGGATTAGGAAGATCTTCATTCGAAACAGCTGGATATATACTTTTTTTAGGGATTATATATATATTAAAGAATTTTAAAATTAATCTTGTCTGGATATTAGCGGGGATTGCTATTTATTTTACTGATACTAAAGGGATTTTAATAGCATATATTCTTATTTCGTTAGTAGTACTACTTTGGAATTATATTTCAGATTCTTCAAAAAAAATTGGATTGATTACGATATTGTGTATTAATCTTGCGCTACCTCTGCTTTCTTGGTCATTTTCTATTGATGATATGACCAGTGTTAAATTTTTAAGGTCTTTTGAAATGAGGTTAGAAGGTACTTGGCCAGAAGCATATAGACTAATTTCAGAATCAGGAAATTTATTGACAGGAAGAGGAATAGGAGGGATAGGAGTACCTCAAAACATTTTTGAACCAGAATTATCGCATCCAGGGGATAATTTGTTTGTATATCTTATGGCTATTTTTGGTATTGGAGCATTTGTGATATATAGTTTTTTGGTAAGAGGCGTTTACAATAAAGAAGTGACAAAAACGGAAGTATACAAATTATTCTATATACTCTCAATTTATGTATTTGGATATGGTGTAACTACAAATGTTATTGAATTACCGATAATGAGTATATGTCTTGGATTGGTGTTTAGATATTGGGTAGATGATAAAAATTATGAAATTAAATAACTATAAATACCTCTTTGGATTACAGTCAGAATTTAGTATTAATAGTTTGTTTTTAATATGTTCTTATGTGTTATCTATTTTTCCAATATTATCTTTTGGAATTAGATCTATACTTATTGCGGTTTGGGGTTTTTTAGGAATTTTATGTCTGATAAGGAGTTATTCCTACCCAATTATAACTGATAAAACGGATAAGTCAATAATTGTCTTTTTATCCACTTCTTTTATTTTTTTAATTTTTAGTTTGTGGTATACGGAAAATATTTCTGATGGAGTGAAAAGGTTGATCCAAATGTTCCCAATAGTTTTGATTCCTCTAATATTTTATTTAAACAAGCAGATTTTTACAAAACAAAGAATTGATTGGATTGCTAATTTGTTTTGTTTGTCAGTAATAATTTTTGTTTTATATCAGGTTTTATGTTTAGGGTTTAATTTTGATATTTTAACAAATGACCTCAGTCTAATAGAAATTAAAAGAAATAACCTGCATCATTTAAATAATATAAGTCAGGATCAAATTCAGCAGATAAAGATAAGAAGATTAAGGAGTTTTATCACTAAACTTGTGGATTCACATCCTATTTATCAGGGTTTATGGATGTCGTTTGTTATCTATTTTAATTTTCATAAACTTAAATTTAATTCAAATTCCGCTACACAAAAAATCTTTAGGGTTTTTATAATTTTGTTGATGTTTTTTTGGATGGTTTTAATTTCTTCAAGAATGCCTTTGATAGCAACTTTTATTGCAGGAATTATAACAATAATAATATTCAAACACTATAATTTTAAGATGGTAATTTTGTTAGGATGTATTTCTTTAGGGTGTTTTTGCCTTTTATTTGTAACATTAAAACCCATGCAAACAAGGTTTGAAGAGATTTTAGATAATATTTTTGTTTTTCCAACAAAAGGGAATGATATATATAATTATAATTCTACTAATGTAAGAGCGGGGATTTATTACTGTTCAGGAATTGTTGCGAAAGATAATTGGTTATTTGGATTAGGGATTGGAGATGTTCAAGAAAACTTATCGAAATGTTACGATCAAAAAATAGGTGCTAAAATTTATCAATGGCAGGATTATAATTCGCATAATCAATATTTGTTTTTTTTGATTAGTTCAGGAATTGTGACATTATTTTCTTTTTGTTGTTTTCTGTTTTATTGCTTTAGAAAGGTGATAATATTAGGAAATGCCTCATTGTTTTATGCTTTGACAGTCATATGTATTGTTATGCTAACAGAAAATATAATTTCTCGTTCGGACGGAGTTTTATTTTTTGGTTTATATACTTCACTTATCTTATTGTCTATTAAAAATAAAACAGAAATATGATTTATGTCAATGCTAGATTTTTAACACAAAAAGTAACAGGTGTTCAAAGGTATGCAATTGAGATATGTAAACTATTACCAAAGGAGGTTTTAGGAAAAAAAATAGTCTTTCTAGCACCTCAAGGAGCTATGTTAAATCCTCTTTTTAAAGAATTTAATAGTGTTGTTGTAGGAAAATTGGAAGGTCAATTATGGGAGCAAATAGATTTACCTTTATTTTTAAAAAGAAGAGGTGCTCCTTTGTTAATCAACTTTGCAGGAATAGGGCCTATTGGATATAAAAATAAAATAATGATGGTTTATGATCTCGCATTTAAGCATCATCCAGAGTGGTTTTCTAAGAGTTTTCAATTGATGTATAATTTGTTTATACCTAAAAGTTTAAAAAATTCAAAGCATATCGTCACGGATAGTAATTATGTAAAGAATGACCTTATTAAGACCTATAATATTTTACCTGAGAAAATTAATGTTGTATATGCTGCACCGTCATCAATATTTGTAAAAAAACAAACAAGTAAAGAACCTATAATTTTAATGGTTTCCTCTTTGGATCCAAGGAAGAACATGATACGCGTAATTAAAAGCTTTAATGAATTAGACATTCCCCATAAGTTGATAATAGTTGGGGCAAGAGGTACTGCCTTTTCAGACTTGAAAATTCCAGAGCTAAGAAAAAAGGAAAAGATAAAATTTGCTGGATACTTAAGTGATGAAGAATTGGTTGAACTCTATAATAAAGCAGAGCTCTTTGTTTATCCATCACTATTCGAAGGTTTTGGCATTCCTCCCTTAGAAGCACAGAAATGTGGTACTCCCTGTTTGATTTCAAATGTAACCTCATTGCCTGAAGTTTATCAAGATTCTGTGGAGTATTGTGAACCCAGAAGTGTTACAGATATAAAAAATAAAATCCTTGATATTTTAACTAATCAAAAAAAGAGAAATGAGTTAATATCCAAAGGTTTTTTAAATGTGAAAAAGTACAATTGGAATAAATCGGCAGAAGATTTTATTTTGATAATTAAAAATAATATGAGATGAAAAATAAACTAGGATAATATAGGTTAATCGATATGATTTTTATAGAGATTCATATGAAGATAAAACACCTAACAAAAATAAAATCTATAACTTGTCCAATTAATGTCTAATGGTTACTTTTAGTCCACTGGGAGAATTTTCTAAAAGATGTTTTTTTCCTAAAACTAAAATACTCTGTACTCAGTTTAAGCTAAAATATAAACTTTTGGATAGCTGCGATTTATTATATACAAACTAGAAAAATTAAAATGAAAAAAGCTATAATCACTGGGATTACAGGTCAGGATGCAGCATACTTGGCTGAGTTGCTGTTAACAAAAAACTATAAAGTATATGGAACATATCGAAGAACAAGCTCTACTAATTTTTGGAGAATAGAAGAGTTAGGAATAGAAAATCACCCAAACCTTCATTTACTAGAATATGATTTGATCGATTTGTCTAGTGCATATAGAATAATTGCGAAAGTGGAGCCCGATGAGATTTACAATTTAGCTGCTCAAAGTTTTGTGGGTGTTTCTTTTACACAACCAATAGCAACTGCTAATATTACAGGGATTGGAGTAATGAATTTATTAGAAGCAATTCGAACAATAAATCCAAAAATTAAATTTTATCAGGCATCAACTTCAGAAATGTTTGGGAAAGTTACTAGAATTCCTCAAAACGAAGAAACTCCATTTCATCCTAGAAGCCCTTACGGTGTTGCAAAAGTTTTCGCCCATTGGGCTACATTGAACTATCAAGAATCGTATGATTTATTTGCAACTAGTGGGATTTTATTTAATCACGAATCCCCGCTAAGGGGTAAAGAATTTGTGACTAGAAAAATCACAGATGCAGTAGCAAAAATACATTTAAAAAAACAAGACGTACTAGAATTAGGAAATCTTAACGCAAAGAGAGACTGGGGTTACGCAAAAGAATATGTTGAAGGGATGTATATGATGTTACAAGCACCAGTTGCAGATACCTATGTGTTAGCAACAAATCAGACAAACACAGTTCGAGATTTTGTTACTCTATCATTTAAAACCGTAGGTATTGATATTGAATGGGTGGGAAAGAATGAACATGAAGTAGGAGTTGACTTAAAAACACAAAGCGAAATTGTAAAAGTAAATCCAAAGTTTTACAGGCCAGCGGAAGTGGATCTCTTGATTGGTGATGCATCCAAAGCGAAGAAAGACTTAGGATGGATGCCTAAAACAACTATAGAAGGACTTGCTGAAATGATGGTAAAGAGTGACATTAAACGAAATACTAATGGGGGATCTTTCTAAAAAAATTGTTTTTATAACTGGTATTACAGGTTTTACAGGAGTACATTTAGAGAATTTTTTTCTGAGTGAAGGTTGGGAAGTATTTGGAACAACCTTTCAAACATCTGAAAATAAAAATCATTTTTTATGTGATATCACGAAAAAAGGAGAAATCAAAAAAATCATAAAAGGTTTACAGCCAAATTATATTGTTCATACAGCAGCAGTGTCTTTTGTTGAAGCCAGTAATAAAGTGGAGATGTATAAGGTAAATGTTTTTGGTACATTAAACCTTTTGGATGCTATCATTGAATCTAACATAAATCCAGAAAAAATAATCATTGTAAGTAGCGCCGCGGTCTATGGTAATATTGGGGAAACGCTTTCAGAAGATTTATGTCCTCACCCTATCAATCATTATGGAAACAGTAAGCTGGTTATGGAAAATCTGATTAAGGCTTATTTTTCTAAACTTAATGTTATTATTACTAGACCATTTAACTATACGGGTGTCGGACAATCATTGGAGTTTCTAATTCCTAAAATAGTATCTCATTTTAAGAATAAGAAATCAATAATTGAACTTGGAAATTTAGAAGTTTATAGGGAATTTAATGATGTTGACTATTTAGTGAGATGCTATTATAAGTTATTGTTGTCGGAAGACACCTCGGAAATTGTAAATATTTGTACTGGAAGAACGAATAATATAAGTGAAGTACTTTCTTTTCTTGAAAAAATATCAAATCACAAAATAGAAATTAAAGTAAATCCAAAATATATTAGGAAAAATGAAATAAAAATTTTGAAAGGAGATTCGTCTAAATTATTTAGTTTAATAGGAAATCTATCAAAAAATTATAGTTTAGAGGATACATTAACAAAAATGTTTAATTCAGAAACTTATAGATAGTGATTTGATTTTCAATTTTGGAAAAAAGAGCGCATTAAAAATGTTTTCTATCCTTAAGAAATATAGTTTATTTAAACACTTCATTTCTGACAAAATTTCATTTAATACTGATAAATTGCTTTAACTTTGCTTTTGTTTAATTTAGAACTCTTCAAGAAGTTTTTAGTTTAATAATCATAAACTTTTTTGCTGCTCTTTGTTAAAATTTTAAATTCAATAATTAATTTATAAATGTTGAAAATGAAAAAAGCTTTAATACATGATTGGTATACGCAATATAGTGGTGGTGAGAGATGTGTTGAAAGCTTTACAAATATTTGGGATGACTTTGATCATTTTACTTTGGTAGATACGTTAACTGATGAGCAGAGAGAAAAAGTACTTAAAGGTAAAAAAACAAATACTTCTTTTATAGAAAAGTTGCCATTTGGTAAGAAAAAATACCGTTCTTATTTACCTCTATTCCCTTTGGCGATTGAACAATTTGATCTAAATGAATATGATTTGATTATTTCTTCATCATCTGCTATCTCAAAGGGTGCATTAACAAGACCAGATCAATTACATATAAGTTATGTTTATTCACCAATTCGTTATGCGTGGGATTTATATTTTCAGTACTTAAAAGAAAGTGGACTTAATAAAGGAATAAAGGGTTTCATAGCAAAATATTTTCTTCATAAACTAAGAATTTGGGATGTTAGTACTGCTAACAGGCCTGATCATTACATTGCAATTTCTCATTATATCGCTGCAAGAATAAAAAAAATTTATGATAAAGAATCGATAGTAATTTATCCTCCTGTGGATACTAAATCTTTTACAATATCGGATAAGAAGGAAGATTACTATGTCACTTGTTCTAGGATGGTGCCTTATAAAAAAATAAATTTGATAGTAGAGGCGTTTTCTAAAACAAATAAGAAGCTTATTGTAATTGGAGACGGTCCGGATTTTAGAAAAATAAAGAAGCTTGCTACTTCAAATATTGAGTTAATGGGGCATGTTGGAAAAGCGGAAATGATTGAGATACTAAGGAAGGCCAGAGCATTTGTTTTTGCTGCAGAGGAGGATTTTGGAATAGCACCAATAGAGGCTCAGGCTTGTGGAGTACCAGTTATTGCTTTTGCTAAAGGAGGAGTTTTAGAAACGATTAAGGGTTGTTTTGTAACGGATAGTGTAGTAGACAAAAATACAGGAGTTTTTTTTAAAGAGCAGACTATTAGTTCATTGCTTGGAGCAGTTGAATTTTTTGAAAGACACGAACAGTCTTTTGATAAAGTAAGAATACGTAAACACGCAGAGTTTTTTAGTCAAGAACGATTCGAAAAAGAGTTTAAAAAAACAATAGAAGAGCTATATGATCGTTGGAAGAATAGGATGAATGAAAATAGTATAATTCAAGACAAACAAGAAAAAACTATTTATGAATAAAGGTGGATATTCTAAATATATAAGACCACTTTTATATGGGATTGACCTATTAATGGTTTGTTTCTTGGCATATTTTTTTCTTACCAAAAGTGTGTTAGATATAGGTTTTATAATTTTGTTTTGGATAATATTATCTTTTCTTATCTCTATATATGCCATATATCGTTTTACTAAAATTGTAAAGATTATATCTTTATTTTTTCGACAAACAGTATTACTAGCTTTATTAGTTTTTACCTATTATTATATAAGTGAACGATTTATCCCAAAGGCTAATATTATTAATTTCTTTGTAGCGTTGCTTATTGTGATTACCACCTGGAGAGTATTTTTGTTTGTTTTCTTCAAGAGATATAGGGTCATTACTGGAAGTAATAATGTATATGTAATTATTATTGGGTTAAATCAGTCCACGAAAAAACTATCTTCTTTTTTTAATAATTCCCCAGAATACGGTTATAAATTCAAAGGTTTCTTTGATAATCATAACGATTCCTGTATTAAAGGAACTATTCAAGAGAGTTACAATTTTATAGTTGAAAATAAGATTGATGAAGTATATTGCTCAACAAAAGAACTTACGAATGAACAGATAAAAGAGCTTACGGAATTTTGTGAGCGTAATATGAAAGTGATAAAATTCATTGCAGACGATAAAGAGCTTTTTTCAAAAAATTTAGAGTTAGATTATTATAGCTTAACACCAATCCTATCTCTCTCTAAAATACCATTAGACGACCCAATAAAAGATTTAATTAAAAGAACTTTTGATATTATTTTTTCTATTTCAGTTATAGTCTTCTTATTATCTTGGTTAATTCCTGTAATAGCTTTATTAATTAAAATAGAAAGCCGAGGCCCTGTTTTTTTTCGACAATACAGATATGGAGCTGATTTTAATTTGTTTTTGTGTTATAAATTTAGATCGATGACAGCTAATACGGAATCAGATAAGGTTCAAGCATCAAAAAATGATGCTAGAGTTACTCGCATTGGTAAATTTATAAGAAGAACAAGTTTGGATGAGTTACCTCAGTTTTTTAATGTATTATATGGCGAAATGTCTGTAGTTGGCCCCAGACCTTTACTAATGAGTCATACGGATGATTATAAGGATAAAATAAATAAATTTATGGTTCGCCATAATGTTAAACCTGGTATAACTGGATTAGCACAAATAAGTGGATATAGAGGTAATATAGCAAATGATTCTGATATGTTAAATAGAGTAAGATATGATATATTTTATGTAGAAAATTGGTCATTGATTTTGGATTTTAATATAATTTTACAAACTATTGTGAATATCTTTAAGGGAGAGGAGAAAGCATATTAATTTGAAAAATAAGAAAAATAATACATGAAGATATCAGTAATAGGTACAGGTTATGTTGGATTGGTTACAGGAACATGTTTAGCAGAGACTGGAAATGAAGTAGTTTGTGTAGACATAGATGAACAAAAAGTTCAAAAAATGCGTAACGGTGAAGTACCAATTTATGAGCCACATCTAGATGTACTTTTTGAGAGAAATATCAAGGCAAACAGATTGCGATTTACAACTTCGCTTAAGGAAGGCTTAGATCATGGAGAAATTATCTTTCTGGCTTTACCGACTCCAGAAGATGAGGATGGATCTGCAGATCTATCATACGTTCTGGGTGTATCGAATGAAATAGGTAAGCTTATTTCTGATTATAAAGTTATAGTAGATAAGAGTACAGTTCCCGTAGGTACTGCCGAAAAAGTTCATGCTACTATATCTGTTAATGCCAAATGTAGTTTTGATGTAGTGTCCAATCCTGAGTTTTTACGAGAAGGATTTGCAGTAGATGATTTTTTGAAACCAGAACGAATTGTGATAGGGTCTTCTTCAGATAGAGCCACTGAACTTATGGAAAAACTATATAAACCATATGTTAGATCTGGTAACCCGATAATTATAATGGACGAAAAATCTGCAGAATTAACCAAATATGCGGCGAATTCGTTTTTAGCTACGAAGATTACCTTTATGAATGAAATAGCTAATTATTGCGAAAAGGTTGGAGCAGATGTGGATAAGGTAAGAAGAGGGATGGGGACTGATTCCAGAATCGGGAAGCGTTTTTTATTTCCTGGGATTGGTTATGGAGGCTCTTGTTTTCCTAAAGATGTAAAGGCATTACATAAATCTGGGAAGGATGATAATTATGATTTTAAAATTTTAGATTCTGTAATAGAAGTAAACCAAAGTCAAAAGGTAGTATTAATTCCTAAGATTGTAGATTACTTTGATAACAATCTTATAGGAAAGACTTTTGCAATTTGGGGACTTGCTTTTAAACCAGAAACAGATGACATTAGAGAGGCTCCTGCATTAGATATAATTGATGGTTTACTAAGCAAAGGAGCTAAGATAAAAGCTTTTGATCCCGAAGCAATGGAGAATGTGGCTAGGAAATATGGAAATAAAATCACCTTCTCTAATTCTATGTATGAAGCTTTAGATGGTTCAGATGCTTTAATTATATGTACCGAATGGAGTATTTTTAGGACACCAGATTTTCAAAAAATAAAGAATGACCTTATAAATCCAGTTATTTTTGATGGAAGAAATTTATATGATCTAAAAGATATGAAAAAAGAAATGGTCTCCTATTTTTCGATAGGAAGAAAGGATATAAAATTATAACATGAAGAAAGTTCTAATTACAGGTGCTGCGGGTTTTTTAGGGTCACATCTTTGCGATCGATTTATTAAAGAAGGGTACCACGTTATCGGGATGGATAACCTGATCACTGGTGACTTAAAGAATATTGAACATCTATTTAAATTAAAAAACTTTGAGTTTTATGATCATGACGTTTCAAAGTTTGTTCATATCCCTGGTAATTTAGATTATATATTACATTTTGCTTCCCCAGCAAGTCCAATAGATTATCTTAAAATTCCAATCCAAACATTAAAGGTTGGATCTTTGGGAACACATAATCTTTTAGGTTTAGCAAAAGAGAAGAAATCAAGAATATTAATCGCTTCTACTAGTGAGGTATATGGTGATCCATTAGTCCATCCACAAACAGAAGATTATTATGGCAATGTAAACACTATTGGACCACGTGGAGTGTATGATGAAGCAAAACGATTCCAAGAATCTATAACGATGGCCTATCATACCTATCATAAAGTGGAGACTAGAATCGTTCGTATTTTTAATACCTATGGTCCAAGAATGAGATTGAATGATGGAAGGGTTGTTCCTGCTTTTATAGGACAGGCATTACGAGGAGAGGATCTTACCGTTTTTGGAGAAGGTTTACAGACTCGTTCTTTTTGTTATGTGGATGATTTAATAGAAGGGATTTATAGATTATTGTTTAGTGACTATGTATATCCAGTGAATGTTGGTAACCCCAATGAAATTACAATTAAAGACTTTGCTGAAGAGATCATAAAATTAACCGGAACGGATCAAAAAGTAATTTATAAACCACTTCCCGTCAATGATCCTTTGCAAAGACAACCGGATATTACAAGAGCTAAAGAAATTTTAGGATGGCAACCAGAAGTTGATAGATCAGAAGGAATGAGACGTACTTTAGAATATTTTAAAGGTCTTTCTCAGGAAGAGTTGTATAGAAGTGAACATAAGGATTTTTCATCTTATTCTTGATGTAGGATGCACCATAAAAGAGGAGGATATTCATATTTAATTAGACCAATACTCATTGTAATTGATCTCATAATACTATTAGCTTCTTCTTACTACTTTCTTAGTAATATAGTTTCAAATCAACTCTACATATTTCTGTCTATTGTTTGGTTGGTATCTTCATATTTATTGAATTTTTATGAAGTATATCGATTTACCAAAACAATTACGATTGTTTCTTTATTAATCCGCCAAGGATTACTAATCCTTATTCTTCTATATGCTTATTTCGGGCTACTTAAGATAAATTTTTTCTCAGTAAAGGACACTTTTTATTTTATTTTTGTTACTATTTCTTCTATAGGGATTGTTAAGGTCATTACATATTATGCACTTAGAAGATATCGTTCTTATTTGGGTGGAAATAATAGGAGAGTGATTATTATTGGAAATAATAAAAGTGCACAGCAACTCAAAACCTTTTTTGTAAAAAGAAAAGACTTAGGGTATCAGGTATTAGAGGTGTTCTCAGATGAACTTACTAACAAAATACAAGATAGCTTTGATTTTTTAGAGAAAGAAGATGTTGATGAAATTTATTGCTCGATAGATGAAATTTCGGATGAAGTAGTAAATGAATATGTAAAATATGCTGATCAAAATTACAGTGTTCTTAAGTTTATACCGAATTCACAACGTATTTTTTCGAAGCGACTCAAAACCGATTATTATGAATACTTACCTGTTTTATCAATTCCAGATGTATCATTAAATAGTGCTACCAACAGGGGAGTTAAAAGAGGTTTTGATATTATTTTTTCCTTGTTAGTTATCATTCTAATCCTCTCTTGGTTAATTCCTTTATTATATATTCTTATAAAAACAGAATCCAAAGGTCCATTAATTTATAGTCACAGAAGAAATGGAATAAACTACAAAGAGTTTGTTTGTTATAAATTTAGATCAATGAGAGATGAAAATTTCTCAGATCTTGTGCAGGTTAAGAAAGAGGATGAGAGAGTTACTAAAATAGGTCGATTTATAAGACGAACAAGTATAGATGAACTACCGCAATTTTTTAATGTACTTTTTGGGGATATGTCTGTAGTAGGACCTAGACCACATATGATTTCATATACAAAAGATTACGGAAAAAGAATTGATAAATATAATTTTGTTTTTCGCCATTCGGTTAAACCTGGAATAACAGGAATGGCTCAGGTAAAAGGGTATAGAGGAGAAGTGGAAAATAAGGAAGATATTGTAAATCGGATTAAATATGATATTTTTTATATAGAAAATTGGTCTTTATTGCTGGATTCAAAAATTATAGTCGATACTATAGTTAACCTTATAAAAGGACAGGAAAAAGCATATTAGTGAGATCTAACTCTCTAAAGTGAAGTAAATAGAAAGCCGCAAGCGGAAGTGGTTGATCTTTTGAAAAGATATTTACTTTTAACATAATACTTATTATCACATAACTAGACTCAAATAAGTGAGAGTAAACAAAAAAATAAACGAGCTTTCCGAAATGTTTTATAAACATGACGATGATTTGGTACTCACTATTTTCTGGAATAGCCTTTATATAGCTTTTTTATTGTTGCCTTTAGGAATTAATCTTCCAACCCCATTTTTAGTGGTTTCCATTATTCTTGGCCTAGTCAATATTTTTAAATCTGGTAAGAAGTTCGATCTGGATAACAAAATAGTGTTACTGTTACCACTGTATTTTATAATAATGTTATTTAGTCTTTTTTTTACAGATAATATTTCTGATGGATTAAACATATTACAGCGATCCCTATCGTTGTTCTTATTTCCTTTAATTTTTCTTTTTGTTAAAGAAGACGCCTCTACGGTGAGAAAGTTATTTGATTTTTTACTTTTGGGATTGGTTATCTCATTTTTTATAAATCTTTCAATAAATATATACAATTCAGCATCTATTATAAAGGGAGGGTTTTCGTTTGAAATTTCAATGGACGATCTTACGGCATTCATAGATGTACTTACAAATGGATGGAATTACTTTGTTGGAGATGAGTTTTCTAAACTAATCAACCCTAGTTATCTTTCACTTTATATTTTATTAGTGTTAAGCTATTACCTAAAAAACAAATTGGATACAGGGATAAGGACGTTTATCGTTGTTCTTCTATTTCTTTATCTATTTTTATTAGCATCTATAGCTGCTTATATGATATTAGTAATAATGTCAACATTGCTAACCTTTAATATTAAGGATAAGAGCAGAAAACATACTATGTTGATTATGCTTCTTTTAGGACTAATCGTTTTTCTAAACAATCCTCGAGTTTTTGATTTTTATTCGAAAGTCAAAGACTTTGGGAATATTATTGAGTATGATAATTCTACCTCAGAAAAAGCAAGGTTGTTGTCATGGGACGCCAGCATTAAGTTAATTAAAGAGGCACCATTATTAGGATATGGAATTGGAGATGCGAATGATGTTTTGATCCAAAAATATAAAGAATTAGGATATACTTATAATTATGAAAATAAGTATAATGCACACAATCAATTCCTTCAGACATTTCTTCAGACAGGAGTTATTGGATTTGGAGTTTTAGTCACTATTTTTATTCTATTGGCAATACATATGAAAAGAAGTAGAAATGAGTTTTCAGTTTTCTTAATTCTTTTTATATCACTAACCTTCGAATCCATGTTGGTAAGATTTAATGGGATTGTATTCTTCTCTATTGTTATTCCATTATTGCTCAAAAAGAGAAGTATTTTAAGTAGTAGAGTCATACGGAATGTCACTGTGTCATAAGTGATACTAGAACAAACAGAATAGGTCTAAAAATTATTAGTAATAAAAAAGGTAAAGGGTTATTTTTGAACTCTTAAATATTAGCCATCAAACAACCTTAAAGAATGAACATTTTAGTATTAGGATCTGGAGGAAGAGAGCACACATTTGCGTATAAGATTGCTCAAAGTAATTTATGTGGAAAGTTATTTGTTGCACCTGGAAATGCAGGAACTGCAAATATTGCTACTAATGTGGTAATATCAGTAACAGATTTTACAGCTATAAAAGAACTGGTGTTAAAAGAAAACATAGAAATGGTTGTCGTGGGTCCAGAGGATCCTTTAGTACAAGGAATAACCGATTTCTTTGCGGAAGACAATGACCTAAAGAGTATATCGGTTATCGGACCATCAAAAGAAGGAGCAAGATTAGAAGGTAGTAAAGAATATGCTAAGGAATTCTTATTTAGACATAATATCCCAACTGCAGCATACCAAAGTTTCACAGCAAATACTGTTAATGAAGGAAAACAATTTCTAGAAACTTTAAACGCGCCTTATGTCTTAAAAGCAGATGGTCTTGCTGCAGGAAAAGGAGTGCTTATTCTTCAGGATATCGAAGAAGCCAAGACAGAGCTTGAAAATATGCTAACCAATAAAAAGTTTGGTGCCGCCAGTGAAAAGGTAGTTATCGAAGAGTTTCTGGATGGAATCGAATTAAGCGTTTTTGTGTTGACTGATGGTAAGAACTATGTAACATTACCAACGGCCAAAGACTATAAACGTATTGGAGAAGGAGATAAAGGTTTAAACACAGGAGGAATGGGAGCAATATCACCAGTTCCGTTTGCTGATGAAGCTTTTATGAGTAAGATTGAAGAACAAATTATTAAACCCACAGTAGAAGGTCTTGCAAAAGAAAAAATCGATTATAAAGGCTTCATTTTTATCGGATTGATTAAGGTAGGAGACGATCCTAAGGTAATAGAATACAATGTACGAATGGGAGATCCGGAAACGGAAGCGGTTTTGCCAAGAGTAAAAACGGATTTAGTATCTTTATTTAAACACGTATCTGATCAAACATTGGATCAAATAGAGATCGAAATAGATCCTAGAAGTGCTACCACGGTAATGACAGTTTCGGGAGGATATCCTGAAGCATACGAAAAAGGTAAAGAAATCACAGGAATTGATCAAGTGTCGGATTCTATAGTTTTCCATGCAGGAACTAAACTTATTGAAAATAAAATAGTCACTAATGGAGGACGAGTTATTGCAGTGACATCTTTTGATGATGATTTTAGAGAGGCATTAAAAAAGTCCTATTATAATATAGAGAAGTTGCATTTTGATAAAATGTACTACCGAAAGGATCTTGGTTTTGATTTATAATCATATCAATAAAAAGAATTAAAAAAGCTCAGTGTAAGTAAACACTGAGCTTTTTTAAAATAAATATATTTCCTAATGTTTAATCCAAAAATGAATGAGCTTTTGGATCTCTATCCTCTTCATTATTGTCATTAAATTTTTTCAACTCCTTCATCCAATAGAAAAAAGCCACAAAGCCGATAAGCATAAATAACCAGTTTACAATATTGGCAGCACCCCAACTTTCTAACTCTAAAGATCTTAGAGCGTCCATAGGAGCGAAAAGTACGTCTACAAATAGAGATGCGATAGCTTCAAAAAAATCTTTCATAATATGATCTTCATTTTCATTATAAAAAGTTAAACAAAAACTTTTTATAAATTAGTTATATTATAATTAAAAACAATGATATATTGTTTGATGCAAAAATATAAAAAATAGTAGTGTTATCAAGCTTTTTTAGTAAATCAAAACCGATTAATTTTATAATCGTTGCTTTATATATGTTTGTACTTTATACAATCGCATATTATAAAAAAGGTTTTACTCTGGATTATAGTACTCTTATTATGTTTCTTGGTGGATTTATAGCATATGTTTTGGCAATGCTTATCGTAAACTTAATAACCCAGAAAAATGATCTAACCCAAAAAAGCACAAATACAATAATGCTATTTGTCTTTCTGACCACTATATTACCTAATTCTCTAACCAATGCAGGTATGTTATTATCAAACCTGTTTGTTGTTTTAGCAATAAGAAGTGTGTTGAGTTTAAGAAATGGTAAGTATGTTAAATCCAATATTCTTGACGCATCTTTATGTATTGGAGTAGCTTCTCTAGCATATTTCTGGAGTATCGGTTTCATTGTCATTATATTTTTAGGGATTTTTTATTTTGAACCAAAAAATTATAGAAATTGGATTATTCCGATTATTGGATTATTGATAGTATATGTATTGTCCAATTGTTTCACTTTATTATTTTATGATTCATTTTTTGTAATTACAGAATATATAGAACCAATATCATTTTCTTTTGAAGGATATGGGTATAAAGGAGGTGTTTTTTCTATAGGTGTTTTAACGATTTGTACATTGTTTTTCTTCACGATATATTTGATAAAGTTTAACAGAAAACCTACAAAATCAAAACCTTTTCTAAAGCTACTTATTTCACAATTGTTGATTGCATTGGCTATAGTAATGATCGTTCCGGAGAAAAATACCGCAGAAATGATTTTTATAGCATGTCCTTTGGCAATTATAGGAACAACCTATTTAGAAATGGATCATGGTAAGTTTCTACAAGAAATTAATCTTTGGGTATTTCTCTTATTACCATTTATGATTTTGCTATTTTGATCACACCTTATTTAGAAACAATAGAATCAGAACTACAACATAGGTTGTCTTATAAATATGTATGGTATAGAATTCAAAACGACATATGGGATGGCTATAGTGGTTTTATATATACAACGGTAAAATGGGAAGATCTAATGCCTAAAATTTCTGAAGCCGTTTCAAAGTTTAACATAGATAAAAACGAATTCTTTTATTATGCAATCAATCGATGGTATAACTATTGGAGCGCTTTAGCAATAGAATTAATTTTCGCTGGTCTCGATGGAGTTATTCCTGTCAAAAATAAAAAGAATAAATTGATTGATTTTTCTCTATTTGGACAGGAATTTGACCACAAGACTAGTGTTTTTCCAAAAGGTTTTAAAAAGTCATTAGCGTATGCTCAAAATCACCCTGAAGAACTTATTAACTGGTTGTATACTAATCAAAGCCAACAGCAGAGAAATCATCAGGAAAACAGAATGTTTGTTGTTGTGTTTGCAAATAATGGGGAGCATTGGAAGTTAAAAGCACAAATTTCTTGGCTTAAAGATATTATCTCAACATATGTTGCTACATTTGACGACTCAAAATTATTTAGATTACAATTACAACCTTATAAAATTACAAAGGCAGGGTTAATATGGGCCATAAAATAAAATGATATTGGTTGTGTAGGAAATGAATTATATAGGATCAAAATATAAACTCTCTGATTTTATCAAAACTTCTGTTCAGGAAACAGTTGGTGGAACACTGAAAAGCAAAGTGTTTTGCGATCTTTTTGCCGGAACAGGTATTATAGGAAGAAGTTTTAAAACCTCCGTAAAACAGGTGATATCTAATGATTTAGAGTATTATAGCTATGCCTTAAATCGAAATTATATTGGGAACTACCTACCCATAGAAGCTTCAGACTATGTTACTGAATTAAATCTGCTGAAAGGAAAAGAAGGGTTCGTTTATAAAAATTATTGTACAGGAGGAACATCAGAACGTCTGTATTTTAGTAATGATAATGGTCGGAAAATAGATGCGGCGAGAATGCAGATCGAAAACTGGAATGAATCTGGAGAAATTAATGAAGACATCTATTATTTTTTACTAGCATCGCTATTGGAGAGTGCTGATAAAGTTGCCAATACTGCTTCAGTATATGGTGCGTATCTAAAAGAATTAAAGAAAACTGCACAAAAAGAAATAGAGATTATTTCGGCTGATTTCGAAATTACGGAAAATCAACATGAAGTGTACAATCAAGATAGTAATACTTTGATTAAGAATATAGAAGGAGATATTTTGTATCTCGATCCACCATATAATGCTCGGCAATATGGAGCCAATTATCATATGCTAAATACTATTGCAAAATATGATACCTTTGTACCTGCCGGAAAAACAGGTTTACGACCTTATGAAAGATCCAATTATTGTAAAAAAGGTGAAGTAGCATTAGTTTTTGAAGAATTAATCAGAAATGCAAAATTCAACTACATTTTTCTTAGTTATAATAATGAAGGATTAATGGCAGAAAAAGAAATAAGGCAAATCATGAAGCGTTATGGAAAATATGATTTGGTAACTACTGCCTATCAAAGATTTAAAGCAGATAAAACCGAAAACAGAAATCATAAAGCGACAAAAACGACAGAATATTTACACATCTTAGAAAAATAAAAGCAATGTTTACAGATAAAGCAAACAAGATTTTTAAAGAAGTTATAGACATGTATCACGTGATGGATCGCGTAGATCAAGAGTTTTCGAACCCATACGACAGTAAATCACAGCAGATAGAACATTTATTATATCGTAAATGTTGGATTGACACGGTGCAATGGCATTATGAAGATATTATTCGTGATCCCGAAATTGATCCGGTAGCGGCATTAAAACTAAAAAGACAGATCGATGCATCTAATCAGGATCGTACAGATATGGTGGAGTATATAGATAGTTACTTTTTAGAAACATATAAGGATGTTATTCCTAAAGAAGATGCAACAATAAATACAGAAAGTCCGGCTTGGGGAGTAGATCGATTATCGATATTAGCGCTTAAAGTGTATCATATGCACGAAGAAACAGTTAGAGAAGGTGCATCAGACACCCATAAAGCTGCTTGCCAAAAAAAATATAATGTATTACTAGAGCAACAAGTAGATCTTTCTACTGCAATAGATACCTTGTTAAAGGATATAGAGAAAGGTGATAAATACATGAAAGTCTATAAGCAGATGAAGATGTATAACGATGATGAGTTAAATCCGGTTTTGCGAGGAGAGAAATAGAAACATATTTTTGAGTAAAAGCAAAAACATAGTAAAAAATAACAAAGCCCTTTCTGAGGGCTTTGATGCTCATGTTCTGGTCATTCGACTGTCCGCGATGGGAGATGTGGCTATGACTGTGCCGATATTGCGAACATTTAGAGCACAATATCCCAATGTTAAAATAACTGTGCTTACAAGAAAATTTTTTGAGCCTATATTTTCGGGTATTGATAATCTGGAAATATATCACGCAGATGTAGAAGGAAAGCACAAAGGTTTTTTTGGGTTGTCAAAACTCTCTAAAGAATTAAGAGGACTCGGTATAACTGTAGTTGCCGATTTGCACAATGTACTGCGATCAAATATACTTAAGAAGTTTTTCGCACTGCGAGGAATTAAAGTAGTACAAATTGACAAAGGTAGAGCAGAGAAAAAAACATTAACAAGACCAGTAAATAAAGAGTTTAAACAATTAAAAACAACACATCAGCGATATGCAGATGTTTTTGAAGCATTAGGATATCCAATAAACCTAGAAAGACATACGTTCCCTGAGAAAACTGCATTAACTCCAGAGATTCTTAAACTAACGGAGAATTCTACTAAAAAATGGCTCGGAATTGCACCTTTTGCCCAGTATGAGAGTAAAGTATACCCATTAGAATTAATGGTTGAGGTTATTGAAAAACTCGATCAAGGTGATATCTATGAAATACTGCTGTTTGGCGGTGGAAAAAAAGAAATTGATTTGCTTAATAATATGGAGAGCAAATATAAAAATGTGATTAATGTTGCCGGTAAGTTATCTTTTGAAGATGAACTAAAACTTATAGGAAATCTGGATGCAATGTTATCTATGGATAGTGGGAATGCCCACTTAGCAGCTATGTACGGAGTGCCTACAATAACGCTTTGGGGAGTAACACATCCTTTTGCCGGTTTTATGCCTTTTGGGCAACCTATGGAAAGGGCAATTTTGCCTAATCTGGCAAAATATGACCAAATCCCT
Source organism: uncultured Aquimarina sp. (assembly GCF_947495315.1). Taxonomy (GTDB): domain Bacteria; phylum Bacteroidota; class Bacteroidia; order Flavobacteriales; family Flavobacteriaceae; genus Aquimarina. The sequence goes on from NZ_CANLYD010000002.1 coordinate 267,556, forward strand.
ACATCGATATACGGAAACAAGGTTCCTGAAGGGTACGAAAAGGTAATGCATACAATCAAACCAGATACTGTGATCGAAGCCATAGATAAACTGTAATTTTTTCTAGAAATTACTTTGTCATTCCAGCGTAGGCTGGAATCCAATTTTTGATAAGAGTTGTTAATTTTTTTCAAAACTAACCACTAACCTAAACATCATCAAAATCAACTTTTATGGTAGATGAGGTGGGATGTGCCTGACAAGCCAATACTAAACCTTCGGCAAGTTCTCCATCAGTAAGAATACTATTTTTTTCCATTACGGCACTACCCTCTGTGATTTTACAAATACAAGAGCTACAAACACCACCTTGGCAAGAATACGGAGCGTCAATATCTTCCTCTAATGCTGCGTCAAGAATGGTTTTTTTCTGATCCATGACAAAAGAAGTTTCTTCGTCATCAACTAATATCGTAACATTTGTTTTTCCATCTAAGTTTGCTTCAATTTCCGTTGCTTCTGTACTACTGGTAAAAAGCTCAAAATGCACATTTTCTTTTGAAATACCATTATCCAGTAAAACATTCGTAACCGTATTGATCATTTCTTCTGGTCCACAAAGATAAAATGCTTCAAAAGTAGTATCCTTAAACTTATTTTTAGTGATATAGTTAATGGTAGATTTTTCTATTCTTCCAAAACGTGCTCCTTCTTCCTGACTTCTACTATATAAAAATTCTATATACAATCTTTCTGGATGTTGTGATTGTAATGCAAGAAGTTCGTTCAGAAATATGGTTTCAGTTGAGGTTTGATTTCCGTAAACCAAAACAAAACCACTATTAGGTTCTTCCTCGAGTACGGTTTTGATCATACTCATTACTGGAGTAATACCACTTCCTGCGGCAAATGCAGCATAGGTGTTGCTTGCAGTTGGATTTGATTTTAATAAAAAATTTCCTTCAGGAGTATGAACATCTAGAGTATCACCAACTTTTAAGGTGTTATTTGCGGTGGTAGAGAATGTTCCGTTTTCAATTTCTTTTACTGCTACACGAAGAGATCCGCTATTTGGAGCTGAGCAAATAGAGTAGGCTCTCCTTATTTCTTTACCGTCAATTTCTGTTTTTAAGGTAATGTATTGCCCAGCGGTAAAAGAATATGCCTCTTTTAATTCTGATGGAACTTCGAATTCTATGGAAACTGCCTTAGGGGTTTCTCTTGTAATGTTTTTTATAGTAAGTGTATGAAAATCTGACATAGCAATGTGATAAACTTTAAGCGAATACTTGATTTTTAAGTTTTCAGAAGAAATTATTAAAATCCTATTGTTTTTCGTGGATCAATAATTTTTTGCAAAAATAACAAAGTTAACTGCTTTGAAGAAGATTAAATCACTATAATTAAAAGCTTAACGAAATTATTTTGTAACAAAATCTATTTTTTGCTTACTAAATAGTATAAGAGGTTTTTCCTAACTTCTTTTAAAACTATCACAACTATGTTTAAACACTTTATTTCATTACGGTGGAAATCCTTTTGGCGATCCGCATCTGCTTCATCAGGAGTTTGGATGAAAATCTTTATGGGTTTTTGGGCAGTCTATTTCATATTGATGATGATGGGAGGAAGCTTTATTGCCTATAAATATATCAATAAAGAATTATGCCTAGATCCATTAGAAGTGGTTAGTAGATTTTTGATCTATTGGTGGGCTTTTGATCTTATTTTTAGATATGCTTTACAAAAAATGCCAGTAATCAATATAACACCCTTATTGATCTTACCTTTTACCAAAAACAAAATTGTTTCTTTTGCCTTGGGTAAAACAATGTTGTCGTTTTTCAATATCATACATGCGTTCTTTTTTGTACCATTTTCCCTGCTACTAATCATAGAAGGAAACGCTCCAGTACTAAATGTACTTTTGTGGAATATTGGATTGATTGCATTAACATATGCTAATAACTTCCTGAATATTTTATTAAACAATAAGGATAGTCTTATTTATGGTGTTGGAGGAGTTATGGCTGTTTTAGGAGGACTGCATTATTTTGGATATTTTGATGTTACACTGTATACCGCTCCATTTTTCCAAGGATTATATGGATCTCAGTTTTTGTTTGCGTTGCCTATAGTAGCTGCAATAGGGTTGTATATCATTGCCTTTAAATCTTTTGTCAAGGATTTATATCTAGATGCCGGATTAGCAGCTAAATCTAAAACGGTAAAAACCGAAAATTTAGAATGGTTAGATCGATTTGGTAAAACTGCGATTTTCCTTAAAAATGATATTAAATTGATCAAAAGAAATAAAAGAGCTAGAACTACAGTATTAGTGAGTGCATTGTTTCTTTTCTATGGCTTACTATTCTTTACTGGCGCTGTAGAAGCCTATGAAGGTCCTGTATGGAAAATATTTGCAGGAATTTTTGTGTCTGGAGGTTTTTTAATGAGTTTTGGGCAATTTGTACCAAGCTGGGATAGTTCATATTATCCCTTGATGATGAGTCAAAACATCAAATACCGAGAGTACCTTTCTTCAAAATGGTGGTTGATGGTAATGGCTACATTCATCTCCGCTATTCTGGCATCAGGTTATTTATATTTTGGATGGGAGGCATATTTAGCTGTTGTTGTAGGTGCTATATTTAATATGGGAGTAAATTCTCATGTGGTTTTGTGGGCAGGTGCTTATGTAAAAACACCTATAGACCTTACCAGTAATAAAAAAGCGTTTGGAGATAAGCAAGCATTCAATATAAAAACATTAATGCTGTCGTTACCAAAATTAGCGTTGCCAATGGTGTTATACGCAATTGGGCATTATGCATACAGTCCATATGCGGGTTACTTATTAGTAGCAGTTGCGGGAATTGCAGGTTTTGCATTCAGAAATATGGTTTTTGATAAAATTGAAAGAATTTATAGAACAGAGAAGTACAAAACAATCTGGGCATACAAACAAAAAAAATAAGAAGATGATAGGAGTACATAATATTACGAAGACTTATGCAGGAAATACAGTGTTGAATATTGAGCACTTAGAAATACCAAAAGGAGATAGTTTTGGATTGGTTGGAAACAATGGAGCGGGAAAAACAACATTATTTAGTGCCTTATTGGATTTAATTAGACCTACAACAGGCCATATAGAAAACAGTGGTATTAAAGTTAGCGAAAGCGAAGAATGGAAATCTATTACATCTGCGTTTATTGATGAAACATTCTTGATCGGATATCTTACTGCAGAAGAGTATTTTTATTTTATAGGAGAACTTCGTGGTCAGAATAAAGCGGATGTGGATGCATTGCTCGCTGAGTTTGAAGATTTCTTTCACGGAGAAATTTTAGGGCAAAAGAAGTATTTACGAGATCTTTCTAAAGGAAATCAAAAGAAAGCTGGGATAGTAGCAGCACTAATCGGTAATCCAGAAGTAATTATTCTGGATGAACCATTTGCGAATTTAGATCCGACAACTCAGATTAGACTAAAAAAGATAATTAAAGAACTAGCTGCGGATCCTAATGTGACGGTTTTGGTTTCTAGTCACGATTTAATGCACGTTACAGAAGTCTGTGAGCGCATTGTAGTGTTAGATAAAGGAGAAGTGATTAAAGATCTGGTAACATCGCAAGAGACATTAAAAGAGCTGGAAGAGCATTTTAATAAGTAATAAAAAAGACTTAGAATTTTTTTACAATAAATCCTGCTCCCGTAATCAAAACGCCAAATAAAAGAAGAGCTAATGCAAGCCCATATTTTTCTATGAAATCATCTAAATAGACTTCATTAACTGCTGGAAAATCTTTATGTATGTAAACAGAAACTTGTTCGTCGATGACAAAGTCCTTGGAGGATGAAGAAGTTTTTGTTTTGCGCTCGTAAATCTTATTCCTAAAAGTAAATTGCATTACAGGATTATACATAGTTTGTATAATTTTTCTGTTATCGCTATTTGTAACCGAAAGATGAGATTCATATCTGATTATAGTAGCACTTGTTTTTTCAGTTTGGGCTAAAGAATTTAATGTTTTACCAAGATTATATATTCCTCCGACCAATAAACAAAGTCCAACAAAAAGCAATAAATAGTACATAATTGTGGAAATCTTAGATGTTTTAGTATATAATGAATCTTTGACTTCTCTTTGAAAATTTTGACTTACTTCAATTTTAATAACATTTAATCCTGGATTGGCAATTATTTTTTTAACAACCTTATTCGCATCGCGCAGTGATAATTCATAAGTATCTATAATGTATTTTATCGCTTCCAATTTTTTATTGGAATTCAAAAAAATCTTCAGGATTTCTATATCGTCAATAGGAATTTCTATGATTCTCATGATGTTAGGCCAATTAAGAATGAATCGCGAAGATCGATAAATCTAAATAGTAGTAATACACTGTATTCGGTGAGTTTTTTGTTTATTATCTTAAAAGACAAAACAAATTGAAAGAGGTTCTTCTTTCTGAAAGGCAAATTGTTAACAACTTTGGAAGATATAATAAAAGCACGAACCCAGTGAGAAAAAGTTGTTAATAACCTATTTTTTACAGAAAGAAATGTATTTTTACATCTCACACATTATTTTTGTGCCGTTCTGATGCACTAAAACACAAGTTTTTAAGTTATCAGCGTATAAATTATTGAGATTTTGAGCAGAAAATTATCACAAATCATCGTTGTACTTCTCCTAATAGCAGTTGGGTTCAGTTGTTCACGTAAAAAAGACAAATGGACTAATAGGACTTGGCACGATGTAACTACCAAAAACAATACTCTGTATAATGGTAGAGTAGCTTTCGAAAAAGGAAAACAAGATATTGTACAAACTTATAGAGATAATTTTTGGGAACTACTTCCGGTAGAAAGGTTGATTGTTAGTGAGGATGTTAGATTACCTAACGAAGTGCTAAATCAAAATTTTGATAAAGCCGAGGAAAAAGCCGCAAAAGCAATTCAGAAGCATAGTATGCTTATTGATGATAGAGAGCGAAACCCTAAAATCGATGAATCTTTTTTACTTTTAGGGAAAGCCAGATATAATGAACAGCGTTTTATCCCTGCTTTAGAAGCCTTTAATTATATACTATATAAGTATCCTACCAGTAATAATATCAATCACGCTAAGGTCTGGAGAGCAAAAACTAATCTTCGTTTGGATAATAATGAAAAAGCCGTCGAAGATCTAATGAAGATGGTAGAAGAAGAGTATATGGAAGCTCAGGACTATTCCGATGCTGTGGCTATGATTGCTCAAGCTTATATCAATTTGGAACAGAAAGATTCTGCCGTAACGTATATTAGCAAAGCAGCTATCCATTCTAAGAATAATGAGGAAAAAGGCAGATACTTATACATAAAAGGACAGTTACTTAATCAATTAGGGTATAAGGACAGTGCTAATTATGCTTTTGACCAGGTTATTGAGCTTAATAGAAAAACACCTAGAAGATATATGCTTAATGCTTATATGGCAAAGGCAAGAAATTTTAACTACGAAACGGGAAATAAGATAGAATTTCTGGAACTTCTAACGGATCTAGAGGAAAATAGAGAGAATAGACCTTTCCTTGATAAAATTTATAATCAAAAGGCAGTGTACTTCAATACACTGGATTCTATTGATTTAGCAGTGGAAAATTACAATAAATCACTAAGAACTAAGTCTGAAGATAAACATCTGGAATCACTGAACTATAAAGCTTTAGGCGATATTAATTTTGATGATAAAGAATATGCTATCGCTGGTGCTTATTATGATAGTACACTGGAGCGCATGGTGGTAGATTCTAAAAAATATCGCGTACTTAAAAAGAAAAGAGTAAATCTGGACGATGTCATTTTATATGAAGGAATTGCAAAGACTAATGATAGTATTCTATCTGTAGTGGCAATGTCTCCAGAAGAAAGAATAGCATACTACTCAGAGTATACAGAAAAAATAAAGGCAGAAGCTATTGCTGCTCAGGAAGCTGCAGAAATCGCAAGAATAAAAGGAGAACTTCCTAATGAGCAACGATTTAGTCAGCCAAGAACAGGATTAGGAAATAGTAGTGGTCCAAATCCAGAAGAAGGAGGTACATTTTATTTTTATAATCCGACTACGATAGCTTATGGAAAAACTGCTTTCAAAAGAACCTTTGGAAATCGAGAATTACAGGATAATTGGAGAATTTCCAGTATTACAAATCCTAGTGCTGTATCTAATGAGGATCAGACTGAACAAGACGAATACTCTATAGATACTGATCCTACTTTCGATCCGCAAACATATATTACACAATTGCCAACGGACCAGGTAGTTTTAGATAGTTTACAAACCGACAGAAATTTTGCGTATTATCAGTTGGGCGTTATATATAAAGAGAAATTTCAGGAGTATGGATTGTCGATAGATAAGTTTGAAAATCTTTTAAAAAGTAATCCCGAAGAACGCTTAATAGTCCCTTCTAAATATAATTTGTATAAAATATATCTTTTACAAGGAGATATAACAAAATCAAATGAACTTAAGCAGGACATCATTAATACACATGGAGATTCTCGTTACGCAAAAATTCTTCAAAACCCTGATGAAGCATTAAAGGACGATCAAAACAGTCCGGAATCTATGTATAATAGATTGTATAAGGATTTTAAAAATCAGAAATATGCTTCAGTGATTAAAGAAAGTGATGAGTTGATTACTAAGTTTGGTGGAGAGGATTTTGTTTCGAAATTTGAGTTATTGAAAGCACAGGCAATTGGTCGCTATAAAGGATTTGAGGCTTATAAAGAAGCTTTAAACTATGTTTCACTAAATTATCCTCAAAGTCCAGAAGGCAAAAAAGCACAATTAATATATCAAACTACAATTCCTCAAATTCAAAACAGCGATTTTAAAGAGGGTATTGAGCAGGAAAAAAATCATAAGCTTGTGTATGCATATTCCAGATTTGGAGATAATCAGGCGCAAGAGCTGAAGGAACGACTAGATGCGATCATCAAAGACCTTAGGTATGATAAAATGAAAGTTTCATTGGATATCTATACAAAAGATCAACAATTTGTGGTAATCCATACCAAAAGAGATAAATTAGGAGCAGAAGGTCTGGCAGAACTTTTAATTCTGGGTAAAATTGAAGATACAAGAGGAGTAGACCTTACTAAATGGAATAGAAAAAAGAAATACTATGAAAAGGTGAACAAAGAATTTTTTATAGTAGCATCACCTAATTATAGAATTATCCAGATACATAAGAACCTGGATAAATATTTAGAGCCTAAATCAGAATAATAATTTTAATCCCCCCAGTAATATGTTTTCAGACAACAAGAAAGGAAAAGATCAAGCTTTAACCGATTTCTCCAGAAACCAAAACAAAATTTCAGAAGGAACTAAAATTGTAGGAGATGTTATTTCCGAAGGCGGTTTTAGAGTAGAAGGGACCATAGAGGGAACTTTTAAAACTACAGGAAAAGTAGTGGTTGGAAAATCAGGTTTTATTCAGGGAACATTAGAATGTTCTGATGCTGATTTCGAAGGTAAATTTTCAGGTAACCTTGTAATATCTGGCACCTTATCGCTAAAACCAACAGCGCATATCGAAGGAGAAGTTTCTGTTGGTAAACTGGCTGTAGAGCCAGGAGCAACATTCAATGCATCTTGTGTGATGAAAGGTGGCGTTAAATCTCTTGGAGGCAAACAAGATGGACAAAAACAAGGACAGCAAGGACAGGGGAAATCAGCTTAGAAAGTTTGCTGTCTTAACTGGTATAGCTTTTCAGATGGGAGCTACTATATTTCTATTTGCATACATAGGCGAAAAACTAGACGCTTATTTTGGATTTCAAGAGAAATGGCTAACAATAGTATTTGTTCTTTTAGGAGTGGCCTCATCATTATACTTGGTTATTAAGCAGTTGAATAAAATTAACAGGTCTAATTAAACTATGTAGCATAATTTGTTTTCTTTGCAAAATATAATTCAACAGTATGCTTCAGAATTTAGTAAGATTTACAATACTTTTTATACTAATAGTATTAGGCGGTTATTTAGCTCATAAGTCAATTATTAATCATTTCTTTGCTGGGGAGAATATTGAAATTGTTGATCTATCTTATAAGTTTAACGCTGCTTTTACCTTTGCTTTTACATCTACAATAATTTTACTAAGTAAAAAATATAAAGATCAGATAGGATTCATCTTTCTGGCAGGAAGTTTTGTGAAAACCGGTATTTTTCTTGCGCTAATAAAGATGAATAATATTGAAATTGATAAAAGTGTATTCTTGGATTTCTTTATACCCTATTTAGTATGCTTGTCTTTGGAAATATATTATATAGCTAAATTACTTAATAATAATAAATAACTGATTATCAGTGTTTTATTTTTTTATTTTTTTCAAAAAACTTATTTGCTAAAAATAGTTTAAGAATCTAACTTAATTATGTACATTTGCACCGAAATTTAGGAACCGAAATCTGACCTAGAATGCAAAAAATTAGTGTAGTTAGAATTTTTATGACTTTGGCCTTGATTCTCACTTCTTTGAATCTGGTTGCAAAAGATGCTAAAAAAGGAGAAAACGAAGGTAAAGTAGATACAAAAAGTGAGATTGATGCTTACATAGAACATCACCTTCAAGATTCGCACGATTTTACACTTTGGTCTGATGGGGAAAAAGGAACTCATGTAGGTTTTCCTCTTCCAGTAATTTTATGGGATGATGGTTTAAAGATTTTCTCTTCTTCTAAATTCCATCATGGTGAAACAGTTGCAGAGGTTGATGATAATTTCTACAAGTTAGATCACGGTAAAATATACAAGACCGATGCAGAAGGTACTATAACTTATGATGAAGATCATCATGCAACCAATGTAAAGCCATTAGATTTTTCAATTACAAAGAATGTGGTAACCATTCTTATTGTATGTATTTTGATGTTTTTGATGTTTGGAGGTCTTGCAAAATCTTATAAAAAAGGTGATTTACCTACCGGTTTTGGAAGAGTGCTGGAACCTTTAGTTATTTATGTTCGTGATGAAATCGCTATTCCTAACATTGGAAAAGAAAAGCATAGAAAATTTATGGGATTCTTGCTTACTGTATTCTTTTTCATATGGATTTTGAATTTACTGGGAATGACTCCTCTTGGAGTTAATGTGACAGGTAACATAGCAATAACAGTATGTTTAGCTTTGTTTACATACTTCATTACTCAATTTAGCGCAAATAAAGAATATTGGAAACATATTTTCTGGATGCCAGGTGTTCCGGTACTTATGAAAATCGTATTAATGCCAATTGAGATTCTAGGAACATTAACAAAGCCTTTCGCGTTATTGATTCGTCTCTTTGCTAATATTACTGCGGGTCACGTAGTAATTATGAGTTTGATAGCATTAATTTTTACAGCACAAAACATATATGTGATGACACCTGTGTCATTACTGTTGACAATATTTATATCAGTGATAGAGCTTTTAGTAGCCTTTTTACAAGCATTTATATTTACAATGTTATCTGCTTTGTTTATTGGGTTGGCAGTTCAAGATCACGATCATCATTAAGAATAAGAACAATAATTGTTTAATATTTAATACTTTTTTTATGGAAATTCCAGGTTTAGTAGGTGCAGGTTTGATTGTAATCGGAGCAGGTATCGGTTTAGGAAAAATCGGTGGATCGGCAATGGAAGCAATCGCTCGTCAACCAGAAGCTACAGGTAAGATTCAAACTGCGATGATTATTATCGCGGCACTTTTAGAAGGTTTAGCATTCGCTGCTTTAATCCTTGGGAAGTAAGAAATTAAAAAAATATCACTTTCAACGGTTGGTTGAAAGTGATATTTACCATTTAGAAATTAAAGATTAGACAACACTAATAAGTATATAAGAAATGGATAAATTAATTAACGATTTTTCATTCGGACTATTTTTCTGGCAAGCATTAATACTTTTGGTATTACTGTTTTTATTAAGAAAGTATGCTTGGAAACCAATTTTAGACTCTTTAAATAATAGAGAAGAAGGGATCAAAAATGCATTAGAGTCTGCAGAGGCGGCTAGAAAAGAAATGCAAAACCTTCAGGCTGATAATGAGCGTATCCTTAATGAAGCTCGTGCAGAAAGAGATGGAATGCTTAAAGAAGCAAGACAGTTGAAGGAGAATATGATCGCAGATGCAAAAGCTGAAGCACAGACAGAAGCTGATAAGATTGTTGCTCAAGCACAAGCTACTATCGAAAGTGAAAAGAAAGCCGCGATTGCTGATCTTAAAAGTCAGGTGGCTGGACTTTCTGTGGAGATAGCAGAAAAAGTAGTAAGAAAAGAATTAGCTGACAAAGACAAGCAACTAGCGTTGGTAGAGTCTATGTTAGGAGATGTTACCTTAAACTAATCATAAGATGAGTAGAGCAGCAATACGTTATGCTAAGGCAGTTTTGAGTTTAGCTCAAGATAAAAATGCTACTGAGGATGTTCAGAGAGATATGCAAAGTATTATCGCTACTATAGATAGTAGTGCTGAGCTCAAAATGGTATTAAATAGTCCTTTGATCAAAAGCGAAGTAAAGCTAGCTTCTTTGCGTGAGGTTTTCGAAAATACCGGCGACCTGACAAAAAAACTTTTTGATACGTTAATTACAAATAAAAGAGTGAACCTATTAGAAGATGTTGCTAAGCAGTACATTGTTTTATTTGATCAGTTAAATAATACCCAAGTTGCCACGGTTACTACCGCTGTTCCTTTAGATAAAGGATTAAGTGCTAAAGTAATGGCTAAAGTAAAGGAACTAACTGGTAATGAGGCTACCATAGAAAATATTATCGATGAAAGTATCATTGGTGGATTTATTCTTAGAGTAGGAGATTTGCAGTATAATGCAAGTATAGCTAATAAGCTAACAAGTTTAAAAAGAGAATTGAGTAATTAATAAATTACTTTAATAATAAAAATTTAATAATAAGAGAATGAGCATTTAGGCTCGTTTTTACAAACTATTATAAAATGGCAGAGGTGAATCCTGCTGAAGTATCAGCAATATTAAAACAACAATTATCTGGATTTGAAGCTACGGCTTCACTAGAAGAAGTAGGTACAGTATTACAAGTTGGTGATGGTATCGCCAGGGTATACGGATTGTCTAACGTTCAGTATGGAGAATTAGTAGAGTTCGAATCTGGATTAGAAGGAATCGTACTGAATCTTGAAGAAGATAATGTTGGAGTAGTACTTTTAGGTTCTTCAACAGAAGTAAAAGAAGGTGTAACAGTAAAACGTACACAAAGAATTGCTTCCATCAATGTTGGAGAAGGAATCGTAGGTCGTGTAGTGGATACATTGGGTAACCCTATCGATGGTAAAGGTGCGATCGAAGGTGAAACTTTCGAAATGCCATTAGAGCGTAAAGCTCCTGGTGTAGTTTTCCGTCAGCCAGTTACAGAACCATTACAGACAGGTATTAAATCTATCGATGCAATGGTGCCAATTGGTAGAGGACAACGTGAGTTAGTAATCGGTGACCGTCAGACTGGTAAAACTACAGTGTGTATTGATACAATTCTAAATCAAAAAGAATTTTATGATGCTGGTGAACCAGTATACTGTATATATGTGGCCATTGGTCAGAAGGCATCAACTGTTGCATTAATTGCTAAAGTATTAGAAGAAAAAGGTGCATTGGCATATACAACTATTGTTGCAGCTAATGCTTCGGATCCTGCTCCAATGCAGGTGTATGCTCCATTTGCAGGTGCTGCAATCGGTGAGTATTTCCGTGATACAGGTCGCCCAGCTTTAATCATTTATGATGATTTGTCTAAGCAGGCAGTTGCATACCGTGAGGTATCATTATTATTACGTCGTCCACCAGGACGTGAAGCATATCCTGGAGATGTATTCTATCTTCACTCTAGATTATTAGAGCGTGCTGCAAAAGTAATCGCAGATGATAGTATTGCAAAAGATATGAATGATCTTCCTGATTCTTTAAAAGATAAAGTAAAAGGTGGTGGATCATTAACTGCCCTACCAATTATCGAAACACAGGCGGGAGATGTATCAGCATATATCCCAACTAACGTAATTTCGATTACTGATGGTCAGATATTCTTAACTTCAGATTTATTTAACTCTGGTGTTCGTCCGGCAATTAACGTAGGTATCTCTGTATCTCGTGTTGGAGGATCAGCACAGATTAAATCAATGAAGAAAGTAGCAGGTACGTTAAAACTAGATCAAGCACAGTTCCGTGAATTAGAAGCGTTTGCTAAGTTTGGTTCTGACCTTGATGCAGCTACCTTAAATGTTATTGAAAAAGGTAAGCGTAACGTAGAAATCTTAAAGCAAGCTCAGAATGATCCATATACAGTAGAAGATCAGATCGCGATCATCTATGCAGGATCTAAGAACCTGTTAAGAGATGTTCCTGTAAATAAGATCAAAGAATTCGAAAGTGACTTTATAGAATATCTTAATGCAAAACATAGAGATACATTAGACACTTTGAAAGCTGGAAAATTAACAGATGAAGTAACAGACGTATTACTTTCAGCTTGTAAAGAGGTTTCAGCAAAATATAAGTAAATAGTATTGAGTACAGAGTATTAAGATTTTTAGTACTCTGTATTTTATATAAAGTTATACTATTAGAAAGGTGTTGTTTTAGGAAGTACTATCTACTAACTAGTCAATACTCAATACTAAGAAAAATGGCAAATTTAAAAGAATTACGTAGTAGAATTACCTCTGTATCCTCAACGATGCAAATTACCAGTGCCATGAAAATGGTGTCGGCAGCGAAGTTGAATAAGGCACAGATGGCAATTACTGCTATGCGTCCTTACTCAGATAAACTTACTGAATTATTACAGAGTTTAAGTGCTTCTCTGGAAGGAGACAGTGCAAGTTCATATGCTGAGCAGCGTGAGGTAAACAAAGTTTTAGTAGTAGCAATTGCCTCTAATCGTGGTTTGGCAGGTGCTTTTAATTCTAATATTATTAAGGGTTCAAGAGAGCTGTACAATAATGTGTATGCAGGTAAGCAAGTTGACTTTGTTACCATCGGTAAAAAAGTGAATGATATTATTTCTAAAACACATACTGTCGTTGCTAATAAAAGTGAAGTCTTTGACGATCTTACATTTGCTAATGTTGCTGATATTGCAGAAGAACTAATGGAGTTATTTATGAATGGTTCTTATGATAAAGTAGTCGTTGTATATAACAAATTTAAAAACGCTGCAACTCAAATAGTAACTACAGAGCAGTTCCTACCGATTGAGCCGGTAGCGGGTGAAAAGAGCGCTAATTTAGACTATATTTTTGAGCCGTCTAAAGAAGAGATTGTAGAGCAATTGATTCCTAAATCGCTTAAAACACAATTGTACAAAGCAATTCGTGATTCTTTTGCGTCAGAACACGGAGCACGTATGACAGCAATGCATAAGGCTACTGATAATGCAACAGAATTAAGAGACGCACTTAAATTACAATATAACAAAGCAAGACAAGCTTCTATTACTAATGAGATCCTAGAGATCGTTGGTGGTGCAGAAGCGTTGAATAATTAAGAATATAATTTGAAATATAAAAAGGTCTTGTAAGTGATTACAAGACCTTTTTATATTATATTAAAGAGATTTAAATAATTTTGTGTTATGAGAAATGGTTTAATGTTAGTTTGTATATACTTAATAAGTAATTCTTTATTTGCTCAAGTATCTACTTGGGATTTCGAAAAAGAAGAATATGAAAATCTGAAAAACAGAACTACTCTTTTTGTTCTCGATATTTATGAAAAGGATTCTTTAGAGAAAGCAATTTCGGAGGTTTGGACTTTTAATGATTTTAAGGTAATATCTACTGAGGAATATAAGGACTATGATAGAAATACTAAGTATGCTGTATTTTCATTTGGCTCTTACACTAGTACTTTAAGTTCAAGCTGTTCAGTAAGCAATGCTGGTAACGCTAATAATTGGTTTTCTAGTAGCACATTTACAAGGAACTATTACAAGCTAAAATACCATATCAAAGACGGTAAAAAGAAAACTAAAGATATTGCTAAGGTGTATCTTAGCCTTAATTATGGTCTTGGTTATCTTAAAAATCAGTTAACAGAGATTAATAGGTTACTTTTAAAAAATGAGAAACATGGATTTTATGGAAACCACGAAAACTCAGAAAAACTAGCAGATTTAAAAGAAAAAACTCTGTTTGTTCCTGAAGAAATAAAAATGAGATTACACCCAAGAAAGTTAGTACTTGTTGATAGAAAAGATCCTGATAAGCTTTTTAAAGATTATTCTTGGAAATATGAATATATTGATAGGAAGAGTTTGCAAAGTAAAATATTAAATGCTACAGAAACCTTTTATTATTTAATGTCTACTAGTGCTGCAAAAGAGAAGTTTGTTGAAGTTATAGACGGATATACAGGTGAGATAATATATCACGATTATAATGCTATGTCCGTTGATCTTGTACCGAAAAATGTAGAACACCTAAATTCAAAAATCAAATAACGTTTTTTCAAAAAGGATATATAGAAAATCTTATTTCTAAAATTGAGTAGAAATAGGAATTCAAAAAATTGTATTCAAGAACCTCATACACAATGATGTATGAGGTTTTTTGTTTTTTTTATGATAAAGGACATTTTCGTTTTCTATCTTTAAGGGAAAAAAGAAAAATGAAAACAATTAAACTTTTCGCGCTACTAGTTATCGCGTCTTTAGTATCTACAGTCAATGCGCAGGAATCAGAAACCCTTTATGAAGCAGGTGATATAAAAATGGGGATCGCTGGCGTTCCACTTATGGATTTTGGCAATGGTTATAGTGGAATCGCAGCTAAACCAAGTTTGTCCTATTATGTGTCCGAACGTTTCGCTATCAATACATCAGCTTTTGTGTTATTTCCTCAAGATATTGAACAGGAAAATGGGAGAGATGCTGAAATTCAGGCATACGGTTTTATTCCTTCTTTTAGGAAACATGCAATTAATAGTGGTAAATTTAGTTTCTATTTAGAATCCGGAGTCGGAATCGGTGCTATTCGTTACAAGGCAAACGATCCTGCTGATATTGCTATTGAAGATAATAGTGGAGGTTTATTACTGTTAACAGCCGGAGCCGGAATTAATTATAGATTTGCTAAATGTCTAGAATTAGAATTTGGTCTTCCGTATATGTATGGGTTAAACATTACCAATGGTGATGATACTAAGTTATTTTCTGGAGTAGCGTTTAATTTTGGTATGAACTTTGTCTTTAATACCAGGGATATAAAGAAGATGAAAGAAAAATATCGTGAACATTTAAAGAAAAAATGGGACAACGAATAAACCTTAAAACAATTATTATCAAAATCAGTTTACTAAGTATTTTGGTCGCTTTTACGCAATGTGCCACAAGTCAAAAAATTGATAAAATAGCACCAGTACAACTTAAAGACCCTTATTTTCAAAATTGGATTTCTGGAGTAAGAGGAGGAGGGGCTGGTTTTATGGTTTATCTTCCTCTAGATGGAACTTCTGATGTACAATTAGAAACCGTTTATTTCAAAGGGAAAGAGGTGAAACTTAATTTTGAAAATAATAAAGCTGTTTATAGTGGAAGATATACAGATCCTAAAACAGTTAGAAAGGATATTATTATGAGTAGTGACCCAAAGGAAGAATATAGTAACAAAGTCTCTGAAATCGAA
The DNA here is from genome assembly GCF_947495315.1 of uncultured Aquimarina sp. Classification (GTDB taxonomy): domain Bacteria; phylum Bacteroidota; class Bacteroidia; order Flavobacteriales; family Flavobacteriaceae; genus Aquimarina. The sequence continues at coordinate 283,241 of NZ_CANLYD010000002.1, forward strand.
CAAAAAATACCATTCGAGCTTAAGGACGGAGAATGCGTGGTCGCATACACTAAAGATGGTAAAAAAGGATATTTTAAACTTGATAAATTACCAGAGAAGGAATTGAAAGCATATCCAATGCGGCCAAGGCAATAAAAATTGTATTTTTAGAGCCACAATTAAATAGCAGTTGGGAATTTTTCAAAAACTTTTTAAGCAAACACTTATATACGGAATGGCAACAGTGCTACCGCGCATGTTGTCTTTTCTTTTAGTCCCCCTATATACAGATCAACTACCAACAGAAGAGTATGGTAAGGTTTCAATTATCTTCTCATATTTAGTGCTTTTCAATGTGTTATTAGCATATGGGATGGAAACTGCTTTTTTTAGGTTCTTTAGTAAGGAATCGGATAAGGAAAAAGTCGTGAGCACTTCAGCGATATCCATGGCCATTTCATCTTTTATATTCTTAGTGATTGCTTTATTATTAAAAGAAGAAATATCAGTCTGGACCGATATTAAGTTGGAGTATATAAATCTAGTAATTTGGATATTACTCTTGGATGCTTTGGTTATTATTCCATTTTCTTGGTTAAGAGCAAAAGAACGCCCAATCAGATATGCAATTATTAAAATATCGAATGTCGCGATTAATTTTGGACTTAATGTTTTTTTCTTACTCTATTTAAAACAACTTTCATTTCATTTTTCAGTAATAGATTGGATCTGTAAAGATGATTATGAAATCAGTTACATTTTTATTTCTAATCTAATTGCTAGCGGATTTGCATTGCTGGTATTATTACCTTTCTACACTAATATTAAATATAGTTTTGATGCCGTTTTATGGAAAAAGATGATGAAATATGCGATGCCAATTCTGATAGCGGGAATAGCATATTCCATCAATGAAACATTTGATAGAATTTTATTAGATAAGTTATTGCCAGAAAATGTGGCTGAACATATGGTTGGTGTATATTCTGCTTGTTATAAGTTAGCGTTGTTTATGACATTATTTGCTACGGCTTTTAGATTAGGGATAGAGCCATTTTTCTTTAATTACGCCGGGAATAAAAATGCACCAGAAACCTATGCTAGAATTACTAAGTATTTTGTGATTTTAGGATCTTTTATCTTTTTGTTCGTGATTGTGTTTGTTCACGTTTTGAAAATTGCTTTTTTAAGAGATGCATCCTATTGGGAAGCGGTAAAAATTGTTCCTTTTATTTTATTAGCCAATTTCTGTTTAGGAATTTATCATAATCTATCTGTGTGGTATAAAGTAACAGATAGAACCAGATTTGGAGCATATATATCTGTTTGCGGAGCAATTATTACACTACTTCTTAACTTTCTGCTAATTCCAGAATATACCTATGTAGGTTCTGCAATAGCCACTTTAGCAGCTTATGGAACAATGATGCTACTATCTTGGTATTTTGGAAAAAAATATTACCCAATTCCATATGATCTGAAAAAGATAGGAATGTATTTAGCGTTATCAATAGGTTTTTCAATCATTTCGTTTTACATATTTGATAGTAATTATGTGATTTCTATCCCTTTATTACTCGTGTTTTTAGTAATTTTGTATGCTTCGGAAAAAAAGGAATTAAAACAACTATTAAAAAGATAATTTTTCTGTCCTCTCGAGCGGATTCGAGAGATGGCAGTGATTTATATAAAACAATATGCAGATAAATATTATCAACAAGTCATCACACGAGTTGCCACATTATGAAACAATTGCTTCTGCCGGAATGGATCTAAGAGCAAATATAAGTGAGCCGATAACACTAAAACCTTTAGAGAGAACACTCGTTAAAACAGGGCTGTTTATTGAGTTACCTGTAGGTTTTGAGGCGCAAGTTCGTCCTAGAAGTGGACTAGCTGCAAAGAAGGGAGTTACAGTGTTGAATGCTCCAGGAACTATAGATGCTGATTATAGAGGAGAAATTGGAGTTATTTTAGTGAATCTGTCCAATGAGAATTTTGTGATAGAAAACGGAGAAAGAGTGGCGCAGTTAGTAATTGCTAAACACGAAAGAGCCGAATGGAATGAAGTGGCAGAACTTTCGGAAACCTCAAGAGGAGCAGGTGGCTTTGGAAGTACTGGAGTTAAATAATCAACCAATCAAAAATAATAATATAAAGAATGAAAATCATTGTACCAATGGCAGGAAGAGGCTCTCGATTAAGGCCTCATACACTTACGGTTCCTAAACCTTTAATCCCTGTAGCAGGAAAACCAATTGTTCATCGGTTAGTTTCTGATATAGCAAAAGTTTTAGGAGAACCTGTAGATGAAATTGCTTTTATATTAGGAGATCCTGCATTTTTTGGAGACGATGTTGTAGAAAGTTTAACAGCACTTGCAGAAGAGCTTGGTGCTAAAGCTTCCATTTATAGACAAGATCAACCATTAGGAACAGGTCATGCGATTATGTGTGCTAAAGACTCATTATCAGGACCAGCAGTTGTAGCCTATGCAGATACATTGATTAGAGCTGATTTTAATTTGGATAAAGATGCTGATTCCGTTATTTGGGTAAAACAAGTTGACCAACCAGAAGCCTATGGAGTAGTAAAGCTTAATGATAAAAAGGAAATTGTAGAATTGGTTGAAAAACCAAAAGAGTTTGTTTCTGATCTCGCTGTGATAGGAATCTATTATTTTAAGGATATTGCAGTATTAAAAAATGAACTGCAACATGTATTAGATAATAATATTATTAATGGTGGAGAATACCAGATTAATGATGGTATTAAAAGAATGATGGCAGATGGCAAAATATTTGTTACTGGTCAGGTAGAAGAATGGATGGATTGCGGTAACAAAAACGTGACGGTAGAAACCAATACTAGAATGCTAGGTTTTTTAGAAAAAGATGGAGAAAAATTGATCAGTGATGATGTTGTATTAGAAAATGCAACCGTTATGCCTCCTTGTTGTATAGGAAAGGGAGTAACTATTAAGAATGGATCAGTTGGGCCTAATGTATCTATTGGAGATGGTTGTAATATAGAGGATAGTGATATTAAAAATAGTTTAGTACAGAACCAAACTGTCATAAAAAATGCTAACTTAGACAATGCTATGATTGGAAATCATGTGTATTACGATGGAAAGTATACAACGATTAGTATTGGTGACTATTCTACTTTGGAATAATTTGTGATTTATATTGCTTTTGAAAAATTTATATGACTAAATATTGGCGACATATTGTAATTTGTATAGTCTTTATCGGAGGAGTTATGAATACTGGCTTTTCCCAAGAACCAGAATCTCTTAAGAAAATAGAGATCTTGGATGATCTTGGTGATGTGTCTGATGTATTTCGAGAAAGTTTCTTCGAAGCATTAAAACAACGAGCCATTACTAACTATGACAAGGCAATTAGCGCTCTAGAAAAGTGTATTTCTGCAAATCCAAAACCTATTGCATTATATTATGAGCTCGGGAAGAATTATTTGGATTTAAAAAAGTATGATCAGGCTACTATCAATTTTAAAAAAGTTTTAGAAGAAAAACCAAATAATAGATATGTTTTAGAACTATTATTCGAAGTATATTTTAAGGAAAGAAAATATACTGAGTCTGTAGAAGTGGTTGAAAAGCTAGTAACATTTGATAGCAGATATAAAGAACAATTGGCTAATCTCTATTTTCTGGAAGAAAGATATGATGATGCGCTTAGAGTTGTAGATGAATTAATAGAAGAACTAGGTATAGATTCGTATAGAGATAAGCTAAGAAAAAAAATAGCACTAAAAATCAGTAACCCTGATTCTCAGATAACCAAGTTACAAGAAAAAATAGCAGAAAACCCTAAAGAAGAACAAAACTATCTAAATCTGATTTACTTATATAGCCAGGATAATCAAGTTGAAAAGGCTTTTGGAACTGCTCAAATTCTTCTTGAACAAAAACCAAAATCAAAATTAGCTCATTTGGCGTTGTATAAGTTCTACTTGGATGATAATATGCCGAAAGATGCGATTAAATCGATGAAGATAGTGTTATCAAGTGACGAGATTGATGAGGAATCTAAATACAAAATCATTAATGACTTCTTGACATTTGTAGATAAAAATCCAAATTATGAAACACAACTTATCGAGGTGACAAAAGTGTTTTCTGAAGACTCAGGAAGTAGTAAAGTGTTTACAGAAATAGGAAATTATTTCTATGAAAAAGATAAAAAAGAGTTGGCACTTAATTATTATGAAAGAGGAATTAAGGATAATGCTAATAATTTTGGAATTCTAAGAAAGATATTATTATTGCAACTTGATTTAAAGAGATACGAAAAAGCAAAGGTAGGAAGCGAACTTGCTATAGAAATGTATCCTTCTCAACCAATTTTGTATTTGGTGAGTGGAGTTTCTTTAATTAACCTAAATAATTATGAAGAAGCCATAGATATCTTAAGTATTGGTATGGATTATATCATTGATGATCTTAAGATGGAATCAGATTTCTACGATCAAATTGGTCAGGCGTATCTAAAAATGGGAAATGTAGCAAAAGCTTCAGAATATAAAGAGAGATCCTTTCAACTTAAAAAAAAATCATAAAAGGTAATGAATAGAATATTTTATTTGTTATGTTTTTCGCTAATTATACTGCAATCTTGTAAAGGTACTAAAGCAATTTCAGGAGCCACAATTAAAAAGCTAAGGACAGAAAAAATAGTAGCTAATCACTATAATAAAGCTTTTAACTTTACCACAATCAATGCTAAGATAAAAGTAAGGTATGATGATGGTAAACAATCATTTAGTCCAAATGTAACTTTACGCTTAGAAAAAGATAAGAAAATATGGGTAAGTGCAAAATTACTGGGGATTACCCTAGCTAAAGTACTGATTACGCCAGAAAAAGTAAGTTATTACGAAAAGATTAATAATACCTATTTTGAAGGGGATTTTAAGGTGCTTAGTGAATGGCTCGGAACTGACTTGGATTTTGAAAAAGTACAACAGTTATTATTAGGTCAGTCATTATTCAATCTTAAAGATGAAAAATATGTGTCATCCATAGAAAATCAAAAATATCGACTTAGTCCTAAAAAAGAGCTTGAACTATTCGAACGATTATTCATATTGAATCCGGAAAGTTTTAAAATATTCTCCCAACAACTAAAACAGCCTATAGAAAATAGAAACCTGCTCATTAATTATAGTAGTTACCAGAAAGTTGGAAATCAAGATTTTCCAAAAGAAATAAGTATCCTGGCCTCAGAAGGAATAGCTAGAACTACCATAATGATAGATTATCGTAGTGTAGATTACAATGCGAGGGTAAGTTTTCCGTTTAAAATACCATCAGGATACGAGCAAGTGACTATAGAATGAGGCTGAAAAAAATTATATACATATTGGGAATGCTATTAGTTAGTATTCCATCATTTTCTCAAAGCGTAAAACAGCAACAGCTGGAAGAGCAACGTCGTCGCCTTAAAGAACAGATTGAGCAGATGAGATCATTACTTGCTGATACCAAACTCAAACAGCGATCCGTACTTGATGAAGTAGAAACGCTAAATTCTCAAATAAGCACCAGACAAAACCTTATAAAGATTACGAATCAGCAAGCAAACCTGCTGACAAGAGAGATTAATAACAATCTCAAAAAGATGGGGTCGTATCGTGAAGAGTTAAAGGTTTTAAAAGAAGATTATGCTAGAATGATTGTAAAATCTTATAAAAGTAAATCGCAACAAAGCAAGATTATGTTTTTGTTGTCATCATCAGATTTTACTCAGGCTTATAAACGACTTCAGTATATGAAGCAATATAATGAGCATCGAAAGGAACAGGCTGATCAAATACAAACACGTGCAGAAGAGCTTCAGAGGCTAAATAAAGATTTGCTAGAGAGGAAAAAAAATAAGCAATTGCTCGTAGAAGAGAATCGAGATGCTCAGGAGCAACTAAAAGAAGAGAAAAAACAACAGCAAGCCTTAATGGCATCTATTCGTAAAAAAGAAGGTACCTATAAAAAGGAAATAAGGAAGAAACAAGAACAAGCAACCGCTCTGGATAAAGCTATTGATAAGTTAATTCGTGAAGCTATTGCAAAAGCTAATAAAAAAGCGGGAAAGAAAGCATCTAAAAAAGGATCCGCAACAACTTTTGCGTTAACTCCGGAGGATAAAAAACTGGCAGATAATTTTACATCGAATAAAGGAAAGTTTCCGTGGCCGGTTGGAACAGGTAAATTAACAAGAAAATATGGGCGTCAACCACATCCTACACTGCCTAATATTCAAATCAATAGTAGTGGAGTAGAGCTGGAAACAAGACCAGGCGAAAAAGCGAGAGCAATTTTTGAAGGAGAAGTAATGGCAATTCAGAAATTGAAAGGTGCAGGAAGACTGGTTCACGTAAGACATGGTAATTATATTACAGTGTATTACAACCTAGAAAATATTTCAGTAAAAGAAGGTCAGAAAGTTTTAACCAAACAAAGTATTGGAGAAGTGCGTGTAAATCCCGCTACTGGTCGTGCTATTATGAAATTTTTGATCTTTAAGGATACAAAGAAATTAAATCCTCAATCCTGGATTTTTAAAATGTGATAGAATAATGGAAATAGTTATTATTTCACTTGTAGCGTTTTTAGTTTCTATTCTCACTTTTTTTTCTGGATTTGGCTTAGGAACTATTCTAACACCTGTGTTGATGATTTTCTTTCCTGTAGAAATTGCCATTGCATTAACTGGTGTAGTTCACTTTTTTAATAATGTTTTTAAACTGTTTTTAGTAGGAAAAAATGCGGATAAGACCGTTCTGTTACGATTCGGAATCCCTGCGGTTATAGCAGCTTTTGCCGGAGCTTGGGTATTAGTAAACATTCCTGACATAAAGCCGCTTTTTGCTTACAATTTGTTTGACAAAACTTTTGAAGTATACCCCGTAAAATTTATTATTTCGATTTTGCTTATCATTTTTGCCAGCATGGATTTGATCCCATATTTCACAAAATTGAAATTTGGCAAAGAAAAACTCCCACTTGGAGGTGCTTTGAGTGGTTTTTTTGGAGGACTTTCTGGAAATCAAGGAGCTTTACGAACGGCATTTCTTATCAAAGCGGGACTTTCTAAAGAAGCTTTTATCGGAACCGCAGTTGTGGTTTCTACTTTTGTAGACTTCACCCGTCTTAGTGTGTATGCCACGAACGTTACTGAATCTGGAATTAGTGATAATCTACCATTGGTAATTTGTGCTACATTATCGGCTATTGCCGGAGCATTCATTGGTAATAAACTGTTGAAGAAGGTTACCTTAAAATTTTTACAAATAGTGGTTGCTATTATGTTGATTCTAATTTCGGTTGCCTTAGGAGCGGGGTTTCTTTAAATTAAGTAAATAAAGCTTTTAACTCAGTAGCATCATCCGGTTTCATCTTACCGGCAAGAACCAGACTAAGTTGTTTACGACGTAATGCAGCGTCATAACGTTGCTGTTCTAATGCGGTTTCCGGTTTGATCTGTGGAATAGACACCGGTGCACCGCTCTCATTTACTGCCACAAACGTGTATATGGCTTCGTTTGCTTTGGTTTTATCACCGCTTTGGCGGTCTTCTATCCAAACATCAATTACCACCTCCATAGATGATGTAAATGCACGAGAAACCTTTGCTTCAACAGTAACTACACTCCCTAAAGGGATTGCTTTGCTAAATGCTACGTGATTTACCGAAGCGGTTACTACAATTCTTCTGGAATGTCTTCCTGCAGCAATACCTGCTGCGCGGTCCATACGTGCTAATAGTTCTCCTCCAAAAAGATTATTAAGCGGATTCGTTTCTCCCGGTAAAACAAGGTCAGTTAATATAGTTCTAGATTCTGAAGGATATCTGGCTTCCATAGATTTTGGTAATTTTTGGCAAAGATAATCAGGTACAATAAACTAACGACTATACGAAGACAGAAAACTGATATCCAGTCATTTTGATGAATTAATATATTTTCAATGTTTTTGTAAAAAATAAAAAAGAATCTTCCTCAGAACTAAAAATTAGTACTGAAACATAATACTTATGAAGGATTAAGTAAGAAAAATATTTTTAAGAAATAAGAATTAAAGTTCTTGAACTAATAACCAAGCACGACGATCTTGTTGCTTTTTGATGTTTTGTAAAGCTTTTAGAGCTTCTAGCCTGTTTTCATAGCTATTATAAACTACTTGATGTAAACCGTATTTGTTTACGCCAATCAGGCGCGCATCAAACCCTTTGGTTTTTAGTTTAAGTACTTTTTTGTTGGCATTAGCTTTAATTCTATATGCACCTGCAACCACGTGATATTTTCCAGCTGTATTGACAGTTATAGGATTAGAGTTTTCAGAACTAGCTTCTTCTGCTTTAATAATATTTAGATTGATAGCAGGTAACGGGCTTGCAATCTCAAAAGTAGCTTCCTGAATTCTGTTTTCAATTTCCTTTTCTGCATTTACAGAGATACGATCATTCTCTAAATCAACTTGTTTGTTAAATTGATCCAATCCTATGAATCCAACAACTCCAACGAGAATAGCCGCAGCTGCTGCATATTTAATATACGGACGCTCACGTCTTCTTTCTGGTGTAAACGCAATAGGAGTAGTTTCTTCAATAGCTTGCACTTCTTCTTTGTAAGCTTCACGAGTTACTTGAGCCATTACTACTTTTGGTGCAGTTTTTTCTTCTTCTCTAACAATTGATGGAGATATGAAAGAATTCAAACCAAAAGCTTCTGTTAAGTAATTTGTGTCTTGAGAAGGTTCAAACTGTAATGTATCTTCAACAGATGTAAAAAAAGAACCAATTCCACCTAATTCCACTCGTTGACCAACTGCCATTTTATTATTTAGTGACAATACGTAACGCTGAATCTTAGCAACTGCATCTGTATAGGATATATTTTCGGCAGAAGCCATATAGTTTGCTAATAATCCGTCGTTATTTTGAAGTTGGCTATTAAAAGAAATTAATTTCTGAGGAGGAAAAAAAGCATGCGTTGATTCTTGAATCATTGCAGGTTGACGCTTTGTTAGAAAAGCACCAAAACCTGGTAAGATTACACATTCATACCTATATAATAATTCACTGATGTATTTTGCCGTATTATTCATCGTCCCCTTTCTTAAAAATGCTATCTAATATTTTCAGTGTAAACTAATTTAGAAGATTTAGTAAGCCCTGTTAGTTTTAACCTGAAAAATTAGGTTGGTTAATGGTTACTCAAAGGTAAAAAAAATTGGTTCTAATAATAACTATACCCCTTGATTTTATTAACAGTTTTGATTTTTTTCGTTTCTTGTGCTGACTTATAACAGATTACATGACCACAGAAAAATTAATTGCACTACTTACCTTAAAAAAAGCACCGAATCTAGGCGATAGTTCTATCAAAAAACTGATTAGAGAAGTAGGTTCTGCAGAAGCAGTTCTGAAAGAAAAACCGTCGAATTTGTTAAAGATTGACGGTATAGGAACCGTAAAGATTAAGGAAATTCAGAATAAAGGGCATCGCAATGCGGCAGAAAATGAGTTACAGTTTGTGTTGGATAACAATATCAATTATACGGCCTATGACGAGACGAATTATCCAGAAAAACTGAAGTATTGTATAGATAGTCCTGTAGTATTGTTTAGTAGAGGAAACATCGATTTGAAAAAGAAAAAGATGTTAAGTATTGTAGGCACGAGAAAAGTGACTAGTTATGGTGTGAAATTCTGCGAAGAACTAATCGAAACGCTCATTCCTTTAAACCCGGTTATTGTATCTGGTTTTGCGTATGGTATTGATATCACAGCCCAAAGAGCAGCAGTAAAGCATAACTTACAAACAGTAGGTTGTCTTGCTCATGGATTAAATCAAATATATCCTAAGACACATAAAAAGTATATGCCACAGATTGAAGAAAACGGAGGATTCTTTACTGATTTCTGGAGTACGGATACTTTTGATAGGAATAATTTTTTAGGTCGTAATCGCATCATTGCGGGACTAAGCGAAGCCACCATTGTCATCGAAAGTGCAGATAAAGGAGGTTCTCTGGTCACTGCCGAAATAGCGAATTCTTATAATCGAGAAGTTTTTGCCGTACCAGGAAGAGTAGGTGATTCTCTTAGTTCAGGATGTAATACACTTATCAAAACACAAAGAGCACATATGCTAACCAGTGCAGCGGATCTGATCTATATGCTTAACTGGGAATTGGAGGAAAAAGAACAGCCCATTGTTCAAAAACAACTTTTTGTGGAGTTAGAAGGTGATGAAAAGAAAATCTATAGTTTTCTAAACAAAAATGGAAAAGAATTACTGGATGTTATTGCATTAAAATGCGAAATTCCTACGTTTAAAGTGGCATCGATTCTCCTAAATATGGAATTGAAAGGAGTAATCAGACCTTTGCCGGGAAAATTGTTTGAAACGATTTAATCACTTCAAAATTTCTTTTACCACAGGCAATATCCTTTCCACCCATAAACTGTATTGATATCGGCTAGGATGCAGATTATCTGTAGCCAAGGACCCCTCAGAGTTACCAAGATCCCTAGAGATAGTAGTCACGTCGATAAATACTATTTCTGTCTCAATACACTTCTGTTTTATGTAAGCATTATATGCGTCAATTTCTGATGCAATGGTTTCGCTATTACTCGTTCCAAAAGGAGTGACACCATAATCTGGTATAGAAACAACAATTACATTATCTTTTTTATTAGTTGCTAATGAAATTGCTTTCTCTAGAAGAATGTTAAACTCTAATTGGAACTCGGTAAAATTTCTTTGTTGGAATTGATTATTAACGCCAATAAGTAAAGAAACCAGATCGTGATTTTGTGGATTGCTTTCTTCTATGGCAGTAATCAGGTTTCTTGTGGTCCATCCTGTTCTTGCGATTACTGTTAATTGTTCAATTTTTTTGGTTGGAGTGGCAAAAGCATCTTTTAATTGAAAAGGCCAGCTTTCATCTTCAGATACTCCTTGACCAATGGTATATGAATCACCTAATGCTAAAAACGAAAAAATTTTGGTTTCCTCTGTTTGTTCATCCTCTTCTTGAGTTTCTAAAGGGAGGTTATCATCAGAAGCACATCCGAAAATAAGAATGAAGAGTATACATAAAATTGCATTTATTTTCTTAATCATTTTAATAGCTTTTTAGCTAAAGTTAAGAAATTTACACTTTTATAAAATGAATTGTTTACTAGCTTATTTTTTTAGTTGTTTTAATATTTCAGAAATAGCTTTATCCAGTTGAGGTTGATTTCCATCTAGGCGATCTTTAAAAGTCTCTTTAATGTAAATATCAGGAGAGACTCCTGTTTTTTCAAGATTTTTGCCATCTAAGGTATAGCATCCCCAAGAAGGTAGTCGATAAGAAGATCCGTCTACTAAACGTTTACTGGATGTAAAAATAATCCATCTATAGGTTTCTGTTCCTATTATTTTTCCTAAACCAAGTTCTTTAAAGCCAGCAGCAGTCATTTCTGCATCACTTAATGTTTGTTCGTTAATCAACAGGATAATTGGTTTAGCTCCTGGAGTAAAATTTGGTTGAGAAGTAAGCGCACCATCTCTATACTTCCATTGTAAATACGGTTTTTGAGATAAGAACTGTAATACCTCATCATGTACATTTCCTCCAGTATTAAATCGTAAATCAAGTATTAAGGCATCTTTTTTATAAGCTTCAGATACCATCTCTTTTTTGAAATTAGCAAGTTCATTTCTGCCCATATTTTTCATATGGACATAAGCTATTCTATTATTGCTTTTTTGGTTAACATAAGATTGATTATCATCTACCCATTCATCGTACAAAAGATACCTGTTGTTTCTAGAAGAAATAGGGTGAACATTTGCCGGAAATTCCTTGCCATTTCGCGAAAAGATTAGCTTAACTTCACTATCCAAAGAAGGTTTCGCAAAATAAAATTCTCTGTTCTTTTTAGGATCAATCTTGTGATCATTTACTGAAATAAGTCGATCTCCTTTGATAATATCTTTATTTTTAATATCCAAAGGGCCATCATCAATAATTTGTTCAACTAAAAACGGATCTTTTGCAGAAAAAACGATACCAATAGATAAACTCTGGGTTTTATAAAATTGCTTTTCTTCATCACCATTTGAATTAAACCGGACATGAGAAGTATTTAGTTCGCCAAGCATGTCGTTTAATAACAACCTTAATTCAGAGCGTTTATTGATAAAAGACAAGAACTTAGCATACTTATCTCTTAGTTTTGTCCAGTCTTCACCGTGAAAATCACCATCATAAAAGTTTTCACCGAAATTTGCCCAGGTTTCATAAAACATCTGTTCAAATTCGTTAACCATTGCTTTACGAAATGTAAAGTCAATTTTAATCTTTTCTGTTTTATTGCTTTTAATATCCAGCGTATGAATATCTCCATCAATCAAAATGTAATTTTTATCTTTTGCAGAAACTATTTGATAGTTATTACCTTTAATGTCTCTTACTTTTTCTGTTTTGTTCTCTTCGAATGGTTTAATCGTTGTTTTCCATAATTGAGATTCTCCTTTATCATGATTTGAAATGTAAAGAATATATGAAATTTCATCCTTATTAATGATATCGGTTTCACCTTGATAACCGTATTCTGGACTAATGCGTTCTACACGATCCATCAAACCAGACTCATTGATACTAATATTAAGATTTTCAATAACAGTCTCTGCATCTTCTTTTTCCTCTTCTTTTTCAATACTTTCTATAAATAATTTATCAAACTTATCTGATCTGAAAGGTTTTTCATATTTACCAAGAGCCATTCGATAAATACTAGCTTCACTCAATCCATAGGGATAACCTGGTTTAGTAGGATTAGAGCTAAAGTAAATATACTTTCCATCAGGAGACCAAATAGGACTATTTTCTGGAGCACCTGTCTTAGTTAAGTTGATAATTTTTTTTGAAGGAATATGATAGGTAAAAACATCATGTTCAAAATTTCGAATGGCATTATAAACAATATACTTTCCATCAGGTGAAAATTTAGGTTGAGGTGCGTACAAAGCCCAAAATTCATCTTTTACAACGGTTTTACTCTTTAGATTCTTTAAATCTAGCAATCTCAGTTCATCTCTTCCACTTATATATACTGCTTCGGTATGTTTTGGGTTTATTTCAATATTGATGTTGTTTCTTGAATCTTTTGTAATCTGTTTCTTTTTTCCTTTTCCATCAGCTGAAATAGTAAATAAGTTCAAGTAGCCTTTTATCGTTTGATTAAAAAGCAAGGTTTTATTATCATCTAACCATTTTACTTCTACAACTCGTTCTTTAGGAGCCTCAATAGAAACTTGTTTGATAAATTTACCTTTGATATCAGATACAAATAAAATTCCTCTAGAAACAAACGCTAATTTTTTATTATCAGAAGAAATATCAAAGTTTGTTATTTTACCACCAACTTTAAAATCTTGTGTTTTTTGTAACGTATTGTTATTGAAGAGCTGTATAGCAACCTTTTTTGAACTTTTAGAAACAACATCGTATAAGTAAAGTTCGTAGTCCTTGGTAAATGTAATTTTTTTACCATTGGCACTTACTTGAGGTCTTTTTATATCGCTTGTGAATTGTGTTAGAGGTATCTTATTGTTTTCTTTTAAAGTATATAAGTTGAATTTGCCATTAACTTCATCAGAAACAAAATAAAGAGAACCATTTTTATCAAAAGTTGGCCATAAATCCATACCTCGATATGAAGTATGCTGACTATATTTTTTAGTCGAAACACTATAAGATTTAATATCCGGATTGTAATCTCCTTTATATCTTTTTCTATGTACTAAACCAATACTGACCCAGCTTTCATTAAAGTATATTTCTCCTGTTTTTGGATGTTTCGCAATGTTGTGTATTCTATTGAAATAATGATTGAAAAGACGTTTAGGGGTAGTACCAAGAATGGAGACCTCATAACCACTGAAATTGTTTTCCCGAGAAGAAGTAAAGAATATTTTTTTAGAGTCCCAAGACCAGCTCTCTACAGTATCTGCTGAATCGTGGAATGTAAGTTGTCGAATTTCTCCACCTTCTAGAGGTATAATATATACATCTTTATTACCATATTGCGAAGCACTAAATGCTACCCATTTTCCATCTGGAGAAACCGAAGGACGCGTTTCATCTCCTTGCATTGCAGTGAGTCTAGTTGCATTTCCGCCGTTAGAATTTACTTTCCATAAATCTCCATCGTAGCTAAATATGATGGTGTCGCCGCTAGGAGTTAATGTTGGATTAAGTGTGAAATAAGTTTCTTGTCCTTGGAGAATTATTATGAAGAATAAAGATAAAAAAAACGTGAATATTGATTTGATCATTTTGATTGATGAATAAGTGTTGTCTGATTGAATAATTTGAAATAAAGTTAAATAACTCCTCCACAAACCTTTAATCGTAATACCTTCTTAACAGATTGTGTTACTTGTTTTTTATAAGCAGGATTCGTTTTCATTTCAGCAAGAATAGCATTGATAGTCGTCTGTTCGTTTTGAGGCATCAAAATTAAGTCGCAACCAGCTTTAGAAGCCAATAAGGGAGCATTGTCAAGGATGGTTACGGCTTTCATAATATTTAGCGCATCAGAAATGATGACTCCTTTAAATCCCATTTCTTCTTTTAGTAAACCTGTAATAATTTTTCTGGAGCAACTGGATGGTAAACCATCTGTTCCATATTTCTCGTTATTCTGTATAGTGATATGTGCAATCATAATAGATAGCACTCCATCTTCGATAATCTGCTTGTAATTAGCTACTTCTTGTAATGGTCCATCGATATACACACTTTGTTTGTGTGTATCTCCTTTTACCAGACCGTGACCGGGAAAATGCTTTGCAGTTGCTATAATTCCACCTTCTTGGGTACATTTTATGAATTGATTGGCCAGGCTGATTACGGAGTCTTTATTGCTGCCATAGCTTCTGGATTTGATTGCTTCGTTACTAGCGCTGATATCTAAAACCGGAGCGTAATTATGATGTACGCCTATTTCCCTAAGTTCGGTATTAATAGTATTCACTACGGCATCTGATTGTGCTTCCGTTTTTATATCAATTGTTTTACCTACATCTTTCGCGCCTTTGATACGGCTGGCAAATAGACTGGGTTCCGCGTCCATACTAAAGAGTAGTGGAAGGGTCTTATTTTTAGAAGAAATCTCATTTAAGGTGTTAATACTCTCTGTATGTGTTTTTTTACTTCCTTTCAAAAAAACTACACCGCCAATGGCATCACTTTCTGTTAGTTTTTTTACGGTTGTCATTGGTTTTCCCAATTCTCCGGCAGATGATATAATCATTTGAGCTACTTGTTGCCTTTCGGAGAGTGTATGATAGATAGAGTCTACGGTATATTCTAATTCGGAATTATACGTGTAAAAATCTTGTAAGCCAAATTTCTGAGACTGGGCATTGATTTGAAGACTACATAAGGCTGAAAGGATTAATAAAGGAAAATATCGCATAAATAAGAGTTAGGGTTGGTTTCTATAGGTTAACATTGGATTGGAACACCTTCTAATTGTCCCCATTCACTCCAGGAGCCATCATAAATCCATAGATTGGTATATCCAGAAAGTTTAGCTGCTAATAAAATGATACAAGCTGTAATGCCTGAACCGCAGCTAAAGATCAGTTTTTTATTTTCAATATCAAAATCAGTAAATAGTTTAACAAGCTCTTTGGTTGGTAGCATTTTTCCATCCTGTAAAACTTTGGTATAAGGAAGACTTATTGAATTTGGGATATGCCCACCTTTTAAATCTGATCGTGGCTCTGGATCCGTGCCCATAAACCTACCATATGAGCGAGCATCAAGGATAAGAGATTCTGAACTGTTCATTTCAAATAAAACGTCTTTAGCGTTAACAGTACATTTGAAACGATCGTTTATTTTAAAGTTTCCAACCGAAAATATTGGCAAACTACCTTTGTTTTCAGTAGGTAGGCCTTGATTGATCCATTCTGGAAAACCACCATCAAGTACAGCTACGCTTTTATGTCCCATTATTGTAAACATCCACCAAGCTCTTGGACTGGAATATATACCGATTGTATCATAAACTACAATTTTAGAATCCGAATTGATTCCTAATTTTCTGCAACCTTCTTCAAAACTATCAGAAGACGGAAGCATATTCGGTAAATCTGATTCTTGATCAGAGAAATTTTTTTTAATATCAAAAAATCTAGCACCTGGTATTTTCAGATCTTGTTTGGATGATTCTTTAGAGGAAGTCACTTTCTTTATACTCGCATCCAGAATGACTAGATCGGGATGATTTAAATGTGTGGAGAGCCAATCTGTAGATATGATTGGTGTCGGAAGTTCTAATGCTGCCATTATCTATGATGCTTGAAACTTATCAAGTAATCTATTAGTTTGTTGGTGTAGTTTTTTCTTAAAGAAATTGGTTCCTCCCAATAATTTGCCTTTCCAGCCAATGGCTTGCGAAGCCCATCGATGTAGATTAAAATGATCCGTATGTTTTATGATTTTACCATCTTTAAATTCGAATTCTGCATCAATACTATTATGAACAGATCTTCCGGTTTGACTAAAAGTATACCATGCTTCCCAATGTGCAGACCCTTTTTGGTCATTTGCTTCTACTTTAGAGAATTCTACTTTAAGATCTTTCCCATTTTTGCAAAGCATCTGCCACATTTTCTTAGCTCTATCACCATTTAGTTTTCCAAAACCAGGATCTTCAAAAACGATGTCTTCGTGATAGCAGGATATCATCTTTTCTGCATTTCGTTCACGTAAACCGGTATAAAATGTTTCAATAAGTTCTTTCATGTTTATAAAGTTACAAAGAAATAACGCTTTTTAAGAAGTTCTTGTTTATAGTTATAAAATTGATATGGAAAATTGCAAAAACTATTTTTTTATCTAGTAAGCATATCTTCTATCTTGTTTTTCTATCAAATTCCAGATAAAGATCTTCAACTTTATCTCTTGCCCATTGTGTTTTTCTTAAAAACTTTAAGCTAGATTTAATCGATGGATCATTTTTGAAACAGTTAATGGGAATTTTATTGGCTAATTTTTCCCACCCATAATGGTCTACCAACAATTCTAATATGTTTAACAATTTCATCCCGTGTAGCGGATTATTAGGTTGTTTTTTGTTAGTATTATTTTGATTGTCCATTAATAAGGTTTTTATTTTAGCGGTGTTTCTTTATCCCAAAGGATCCATATACATTAGCGAATTGTAATAATCTGGCTATTCTTTGATAATGTTATTTAGTACAAATTTAGCTAACTCAATATTTCCATAAGTGGAGTTTGAATCAAAAATTACGTTCGTTAATAATTCAATAGATTGTTTCTTATCACCTTCTTGATCAATCATTAATGCCTTATTAATTAACAGCATCCCTTTTGTTTCAATATCTGATTCAAGTTCAAGTCCTTTTTCTATTGCATTTCTTCTTTTTTCACCTTCTAAAAGAGAAGAATACTCTTTCCAGCCAGGTGCGAATGTTGGAAATTTAGAAACCAGCAATTCAGTCATTTCTAATTTTTCCTTAGGGTCATTAATCCATTCAAGCGAAATATACATTTTATAAAGACCTTGTTTTAAATCCCCCTTTTTTTCTTTTTCTAATGTGTGTAAGGCAGTTTTAGAAGTGTAGAATCCCTTTGGGGCTAAACTATCCGTTAAACGATAATATTTAAGAGCATTATCATAATCGTCTTTTAATAAATAAGTATATGCTAAATCATAAACCGGATATACCCAATCGGGCGCCTCTTTACAAGCCAAATTTAAAGTTTCTATTGCTTTTTTATAGTCTCCTTTTTGTCCATGTTGTCTCGCCTGGTTATGCAGTAACTTAGCAGATTTTGGAACATTTCCGATTCCAAAAACTTCATAATTAAATGAACCAGTTGATTTAGCTAATTCATCTTTAGATATTTTATTCCCTAAAGAATCTGTAAATTCAATTTTAGTATTACTTTCCATTTTCGATGAACTTGATTCCTGTCCATTATTTTTACAAGAATTAAACAGTAATAATGCCAATAAAAACCCTGTTAGCTTATTCATAGTTCTTTTATTTTAAATCTAATAGATTTTCTTTCTAATCTCTAACCTTAATCCAGCTTATCTGCTAGTTTTTTAAATATCTTTTTAGGGTTTTTGTTTTCGTATAATATATCATGAACTGCATCAATAATTGGAGTACGAGTGCTACTAGTTGCATCGAGTTCATAAGCAGTTTTGGCCGCATAGTATCCCTCGGCAACCATATTCATTTCCATCTGAGCACTTTTTACAGTGTATCCTTTACCAATCATATTACCAAACATACGATTACGAGAAAAAATAGAATAGCCAGTAACCAGTAGATCTCCTAAGTATGCCGAATCGTTGATATTACGTTTCATTTTATGAATCTTCTTAATAAAACGTTTCATTTCGCGAATAGCATTACTCATCAATACACTTTGGAAATTATCTCCATATCCTAAACCGTGAGCAATTCCTGCAGCAACAGAATAAATGTTTTTTAATACAGCGGCATATTCAGTTCCGATGATATCATCACTAACTTTACATTTGATATATTCGCTACTTAGGTTTTTGGCTATAATTTCTGCTTTTGCTTCATCATTAGAAGCAATTGTTAAGTACGAAAGACGCTCTAGTGCCACTTCTTCTGCGTGACATGGACCGGTAATCACACCGATATTATCAAAGGGAATATTATACACATCATGAAAATGTTCGCCGACAATTAATCCGGTTTCAGGAACAATTCCTTTAATGGCAGAAAAAATAACTTTGTCCGTTAATGGAGCAGTAAGTTTTTCTAATTCGGTATGTAAGAATGCAGAAGGAATCGCAAAAATTAGGTAATCTGCATATTCCACAGCTTCATTAATATCATTGGTAAGTCTAAGTTGATCCATCTTAAACTCTACGGAACTTAAATAGTTTGGATTGTGTTGCTGTCTTTTGAGATGTTCTAAAGCGTATACACTTCTCATATACCAACCTACCTCATTCAGGTTTTCTGTTAGCATTTTTACAATGGCTGTAGCCCAACTACCACCACCGATTACGGCAAATTTTAATTCTTTATCCATGTAAAATGATTGTGAGTTCAAAAATAAGCAAAATACATCTCAAAATAAACATCTGATAATCAATTGAATATGTTTTTGGCACACGTTTTGGTTTCTCTTATTTGAAATGAGTCATTAGAATATGTTGATGCAAAACTAAACGTTCTATGGCGAATTCTATCTGACAAGTAAAAAACAATAAAAAGATCAGATAAAATTAAAAAACACTTAGCTTATGAAGACTTTAAAATTACTTTCGGCTTTTATCTTAGGTTCAATGCTTTTAACTTCCTGTGTAGCAGAAGTTATAGTAGAAGATGATATTTATATTGAAGAACCTTCTATTTCTTTGAATGAATTATTAAACACATATGAAATATGGTATGTAGATATAGAACGTACCCAAGGTAATGGAGAGATTCCTTTTCTTCAGAAGGCGTTTACCGTTTCATTCAAAAATGGAACCTTTTACGCCAATAATAATCTGGTGGGTATTGGAAGTAACGGAAACGGTTTTGGTTTAGATGTTGGGTATTATAACGCTTTTAATATGGAAGTAGATATTAGTCACGACATAGATGGAACGTATAGTCTTGATGTAACCCAATATGGAAATAATGAGATAAGATTATATGATGGAGTTACGAATACCAGTTATTATTTGATAGGATATCAAAGAAATACTTTTGATTATGATAGAGTATTCTATGACAATATACATTACTTCCTGCACGAGTATACAACCTGGGAAAAAGTATATACTAGTGAGTTTGGAGCACTAAACGAGTTTGATAATGAAAATTATTTACAGTTTTTGTATTACGGATCAGGAGATAATTTTAGAAGTTCGGAAGATGTTAATGTGTCTAACATCAATGATATATACTACGATTATACAGGGTATTATGCTGTAGAAGATGTTACTAATAATTTCTATATGAAAAATTTAACACTTGATTACGATTATTTGGGCAATGAATATTTCGAGTTGACCGTTATAAATGATAGTAAGATAGAATTATTACATCCTGTTTCGGGAACTATCTATGAATTTGTTGGTAGAGGATACCTGCAGTTCAAAAATTCTAAAGATGGAAAACCATCGCAGAATGATAAGAAAAGATTAAAAAAAGCTGATTTTATGAAGCTTACAAAATAAAACAAGTCGCGCTAGACGATATAAATTTTTTTGGTTGGTTATTTAGTTGGAAATCGCTCTACAAGAGAAATCTTGTCTGGGCGATTTCTTTTTAGTGATATACCGCTTTTCAATAACAAAATGCCTAATCGAATTAATTCCTAACTTGTTTCAGGATGTCACAAGTTTTTTGTGAGATTATTAATGTTTTTATATTTGAGAAAACTCCCTTTTATGTATTTTTTAAAAACGACTATAAGTATTTGATAATAAGACCTCAAATTGACAAAATTGAGGATGTATTTTGGGTAAATAAAGACAAAAGACTATATTGTTTTTTTATCTTTAGTATCATAACAAATCAATTTAATATTATGCTAAAAAAAAATTTAAACATCGACAACAGTAAAAAGTTAAGTAAGATTGCACAAAAATCTATTAAAGGAGGAGGTTTCCCATTTTTTGATGAATGTTGTGCATGTATTTTCAGACCTGGAAATAGCCCATATCAAATCATAATTACACAATCATGCTCTGATCCATGTCCAACGGATGGAAGTTTAGAATATGAAGATACCGGTTGCTAAACCTAAAAACAAGCGGACTTTGGTCCGCTTTTATTTTTTTTAAATAAGATTACTTTAGTTTTTAGAAAGATTCACTACCATTTCCTTAATTTTATATTTCAAATTATAAATAAGTATGGCAATCCAAAGACCTTTTAATCTTAATAAGTGGATAGAAGAAAATAGAGATACACTAAAACCACCTGTTGGGAATAAAAATTTATACAAAGAAGCAGGAGATTATATTGTTATGATCGTCGCTGGGCCAAACGCCAGAAAAGATTATCACTATAATGAAACAGAAGAGTTATTCTATCAATTAGAAGGAGAGATCGAAGTCCATATCCAGGAAGATGGTGAAAAAAAAACCATGAAGTTGGGACCAGGTGATATGTATCTGCATCCCGCAAAAGTACCTCATTCTCCGGTTCGTTATGAAGGATCTATTGGACTTGTAATTGAAAGAAAGCGAGTTGATCTAGAGGCAGAAGATGGATTATTGTGGTTTTGTGATAACTGTAATACCAAATTACACGAAGTATACTTTAAGTTGCATGATATTGAGAAGGATTTTCTAAAACATTTTAAAGATTTTTATGGAAGTAAAGCTTTAAGAACATGTAATAGTTGTGGAACAACAATACCAGTAGATAAAAGATTTGTAATGGATGATTAAAGTAAGCAGGGATATATGATGTACAGAATATTTCTAATTTTACTTTCCTTTTCGACATATGGTCAGCTAAGCAATGAAAAAATCAGTACAAAGGATTTCAATAGAGATGGAATTATTGACACCCTGAAATCAGGAAGCGGTTACGTTCAGGTTATAAATGGAAAAACTAAAGAAAAACACGAACTCTCGGATTATGGATGCTTTTGTGATATTAAAGAACTGGTGTATATACCTTCAGAATTAGGCAAAACAGAGAATAAACCTTTTTTGGAAGTAATGAAAAAAGAATTACTTCCCACAAAAAGAAGTAATCCGGATGCTTCATTGGCATGGATGATTAACGGAGCATTTTCAAATAGTAAATTAAAAAACAATTCGATTTTTAATACTATTTACGATCCTCAAGTACCTTGGAATACTACTAAGTATAAAAATATTGATAATTATTATATCGAAATTAAAGGAGATACCTTAAAGAAACTGGCTCCTTTCTATAGTAACGCAGAACAGGTAGATGGAAATGCAAAAGGTTTTTTAGTGTATTATGCTCATAATCATTATCGAAATAAATCGGGAGATAGCATAACTTTTATAGACAAAAACGAATTGTATACCATATCCCGTACTTCTCACGGTGTTATTGTAGAAAAAGATAATTTGTATAAATGGTTATTTATTAGCGACTATCCTCTTACAGGAGGACCAGAAAAACTGAGATGGGAATCAATAAAAAACGTAACACTTTTTGATTCATATATAGTAGTTGAGCAAAGTCTACCTCCAGATACACTTAAGCAATTTTTTGTAATTAATATTGAAACTGGTATTTGTGGATTGTTAAAAGAAGATCTTATAGAAAACAACAAATACGTTCATATGTTAGAGGACATTTTTGAAGAACTTGAAAAACATTACATTAAAAAGGAAAATAAAACTCATTAAACTATTTAGCGTATTTAACAAATGAAAATAGATATAATCAAAAATATAAACACAAGATTATTTTGATAGATATGCGATTTTTGTGTCAATAAATGAAGATCAATTTAATCCAAAGAATCTTATTTTCTTAGAAGATTGATTTTTTTAATGGTATTTTTTTAAAAAATTACTCAAAATAAACTTTATAATAGATCAAAATTTAATATATCTGTAAAAGACAGTATCTTTACGATCTTAAAAAATAATTCAAAAAACATGGCAGCTATAGCAACAGATTTTGGAATAGAGGAAGCATTAAAACAATTAGGTGTTTCTGACCTTAACAAAGGAACTTCTACAGGTTCTGATTGGTTTTCTAATGGAGAAGAAATTTCATCTTTTTCTCCGGTTGATGGTAAATTAATCGGAAAAGTGACTACCACAACTAAAGATGATTATGAAAAAGTGATATCGAAAGCACAATTAGCTTTTAAATCATGGAAGGTAATGCCAGCACCTCTTAGAGGAGAAATCGTAAGACAGTTCGGAGAAGAATTACGAGTTTTAAAAGAACCACTTGGTAAACTTGTTTCTTATGAAATGGGGAAATCGTATCAAGAAGGATTAGGAGAAGTACAGGAAATGATTGATATCTGTGATTTTGCTGTAGGATTATCAAGACAGTTGCACGGATTAACGATGCATTCTGAGCGACCAGGACATAGAATGTATGAGCAATATCACCCAATGGGGATTGTAGGTATTATTTCTGCATTTAATTTTCCAGTGGCAGTTTGGGCATGGAATACAGCTTTAGCCTGGATCTGTGGAGATGTATGTGTATGGAAACCAAGTGAAAAAACGCCGCTTTGTGGGGTTGCTTGCCAAAATATTATTGCTAAAGTTTTAAAAGATAATGACCTACCCGAAGGAATTTCTTGTCTTATCAATGGAGATTATAAAGTAGGAGAGATGATGACTACTGATAAACGTATGCCATTAATTTCTGCAACAGGATCTACCAGAATGGGTAAAATTGTTGGAGCAACTGTAGGACAACGTTTAGGTAAATCATTATTGGAGTTAGGTGGTAATAATGCAATCATTGTAACACCGGATGCTGATATTAAGATGACCGTTATTGGTGCTGTGTTTGGTGCAGTAGGAACTGCGGGACAACGATGTACATCAACAAGAAGACTGATTATTCATGAATCCATGTATGACAAAGTAAAAAATGCAGTGGTAGATGCCTATAAACAATTACGTATAGGAAATCCATTAGATGAAAATAATCACGTTGGTCCTTTGATTGATAAAGATGCAGTAAAAGGATATCAAAGTGCTTTAGAAAAAGTAGTTGAAGAAGGTGGAAATATTGTTGTAGAAGGGGGTGTGCTATCTGGAGAAGGATATGAAAGTGGGTGTTATGTAAAGCCGGCAATAGCAGAAGCTGATAATTCATTTGAAATTGTTCAACACGAAACGTTTGCACCGGTTTTATACTTATTAAAATATAGTGGTGATGTAGAAAATGCTATTGATATTCAGAACGGTGTAGCTCAAGGGTTATCTTCTGCTATTATGACTAATAATCTTCGTGAGGCAGAAAGATTCTTATCGCATGCAGGATCCGATTGTGGAATTGCTAATGTAAATATAGGAACTTCTGGTGCCGAAATCGGAGGAGCTTTCGGAGGAGAAAAAGAAACTGGTGGAGGAAGAGAATCTGGTTCTGATGCCTGGAAAGTTTATATGCGTAGACAAACTAATACAATAAACTACACAACTGAATTGCCTTTAGCTCAGGGAATTAAGTTTGATTTATAAAATATCTAAAACTATATATTTTAAAGTATCCTTTTTTTCAAAAAAAGGATACTTTTTTGTTATTTAAGTATTGTTGTCTTCAGTTTCAATGAAAAGAGACCCTTAACAAATTCATAGAAATGAAGTAATTTTATAATGAATATATATCTTCGTAAAAGTAAAGACGCAACCACAACACTATAACTGCATCTTTATTATAAATATGTAAAAGAGATATGAAGAAATTAATTTTAATTCTTTTGGTTGTTAGTTCCGCTTGTAATCTTGATGAGCAGGACACATTGGATCCTGTTTTTTGTACAGAAGAACTTAGGCCTGGATTAGAGATTACTGTAAAAGACGCGAACAATAATGATACATTTTTGATTTCAGGAATTACTGTGGTAGCTACGGATGATAATTATACAGAAACATTGGTGAATTTTGCTAACACAGATACTTTTATAGGTGCTTTTGAAAGAACAGGAACCTATATCATAACGGTTAGTGGTAATGGTTATGAAACATTTACTTCCACTATTCCGATTATCGTAGATAAAGACATCTGTCATGTGATTACTGAAAGCAGAGAAATTATGCTTCAACCTAATTAATAAAATAGTATAATATTTTGATAATATTTTAACAACTACTTTGTATTTAATGAGTTAGCTTTGGGGTTCACACAAAATCAACTCATAATATGAATACAATTCTACGATGCCTCAAAAGAGGTTTGTGTGTTTGTACATTGGTTTTTACAACCTATTCTGTAACTTCTCAAACACAACAATTAAAGACAAGTGCTGATGAAAAATCTAATAAAGGTCATCAGTTGTACAAGCAAACAAGAATGTTTGATAGTAAAAAAGGATCTACAGATTCAAAAACACCGCTTCAACGACAAGCAGATAATGCCGTTGAGCGATCGGAGTTTGAGTTTATGAGATTAAAAAATCCAACTACAGGAAAAATACCTGATGGGATTAGAAAAGCTGAGCTTCAATTTTCTAGTAAGATCAGTATTAGTGAAGATTCTGAGAAATCACTTGCAACAGCTCCAAAGTCTTCGAAATCCAGTAGGTTTTCTTCCTGGAAAAATAGAGGGCCATTTAATGTAGGAGGTCGAACTCGTGCATTAGCAATTGACAGCAGAAATGAAAATATAATCTTAGCAGGTGGAGTATCTGGAGGGTTATGGAGAACAGAGAATGGAGGAGAAACTTGGAGAAAGGTTACAAGATCTTTTCAAAGTCCAAGTATTACAGGAATTGTACAAGATCCAAGACCAAGACATAACTTTACTTGGTACTACATTTCTGGAGAACGTTATGGAAATTCTGCTAACGCCGGAGGCGCATTCTATCAAGGAAGCGGTGTATACAAATCACGAGATGGAGGACGTACATTTGAGCTATTAAGAGCTACAGTAAATCCTGATGTTGGTATATTCAATACAAATGAACCTTTTGACTTAGTTAATTCGATCGCTATTGATCCTAGAAATGGAGATATTTATTTGGGTACGATTACAGGTATTCAAAGGTCTCAGGATGGAGGAAATTCCTTTTCAGAAGTATTAACTGGAGGTTTTGATAGCAAAGCAGAAGTAGTAATTTCTTCTACAGGTCAAATTTATGCTACCATAGATTCTGATACCGATCCTACAGCTGGTTTCTTTACATCTACTGATGGCGAGACTTGGACCAATATTACTCCAGAAGGTTTTGTGCCTGCATACGGAAGAACTGTTATGGGAATTGATCCTTCTAATGAAAACACGGTATATTTCCTTACACAAAATAACAGTGGAGGAACTCCTGCATTATTAAATAGATACGATGTAGCGTCAGGAACCTGGACAGATTTAAGTGTAAACTTACCTTTTGGGATTGGTGGACGTGTAGGAAACTTAAATTTGCAAGGAGAGTATAATATGGTGATTAAGGTACACCCTACAGATAGTAATATGGTATTTGTGGGTGGAACTAATATCTATAGATCCACAACAGGATTTACTACTCCTGCAGGACAAGAAAGCTGGATAGCAGGATATTCTCCACTAAATGATGTAAGCTTATATACCAACCAACATCCAGATCAACATGCCTTATTGTTTTTCCCCTCTAATCCTAATAAAGCATTATCAGGAAATGATGGTGGAGTTTTTGTGACCGAAGATATAACAGCTACGGATGATGGTGTTGAGCCAGTAAGTTGGACTTCTTTGAATAATGGATATATTACTACACAGCCGTATCATGTAGCTTTTGATCCAGAACCTAATACAGATGACTTATTAGCAGGATTCCAGGATAATGGTACTTGGTTTACCAACTCTACAGATTCTAATGCTATTTGGGAAGAAGATTTCGGTGGAGATGGAACATATAGTGCAATTGCAGATAATGGAAGAACTCGCTATGTTTCTTCTCAGAGAGGAAATGTGTTCAGGTTTAATTTTGATGAAAATGGAGTTTTTCAGTCATTCTCTGCCGTAGAACCAGCAGGAGCTACAGGTTTTTCATTTGTAAATCCATATATCCTTGACCCTAATAATGATAACATTATGTATATGCCGGCAGGAAGTTCTATTTGGAGGAATAATGATCTCGATGAATTGCCTTTATTTACGAATACAAATGCAACAGAAAACTGGGTAAATCTCACAAATACAATAACTCCAGATGGATCTACTATAACTGCTTTGGAAGCTTCTAGATTTCCGGTAGCAAATAGATTATACTATGGTACAAATTCAGGAATTGTATTTAGAATGGATAATGCCAATATAGATAATCAACAGATAGTAGATATATCTACAGGAAAAGGGTTACCTGCAGGTTTTGTTAATGATATTAATATAGATCCGTCTAATGCTGATCGTGTAATTGTTACATTCTCTAACTACGGAATTCCTAGTGTATTCATTACAGAAGATGGTGGTGATTCTTGGACAAATATCAGTGGTAATTTAGAAGAAAATGCAGATGGAACCGGTAACGGTCCTTCTGTCAGAAGTACAGCTTTCTTAGGCGGAAGTACTGGAGTTGCGGGATCTAGGTTACAAAGAATATTTGCTGCAACTAGTACAGGTCTATATTCTACCAGAAGATTGAATGGACAAAACACTGTATGGAGAAAAGAGAATTTTGCTATAGGCAATGCAGTGACTGATGAGGTAGTTACTAGAAAAGATGGGTTTATAGCGGTTGCAGCCCACGGAAGTGGATTGTTTAGTGCACGTTTTCCTATAAATGCAAACCCATTACCAGAATCTTCTTTAACTACTGCATTTTTATTAGATGATTTCGGAGTGGACGAAAATAGCGAAGAAACAGTAATAGACGTAAACGGTTTGTTTGTACAATCACAGGGATTACCAATCGATATAGAGCTGACTAATTCTAATCCGGAATTAGTAACAGCAGTATTATCTGGTAATACGTTAACATTATCCTATGCTCCTAATTCCGTTGGGGCTTCTTCTATTGGATTGGTAGCAACCTCTGGAGAGGAACAAGTTTCGGAAGGTTTTACAGTTACTGTATCAGAGCCCTCAATCTATGAGCAGACGAATACTCAGATAGGAACATTACCATCCCAGAATTTCTTAGATTTTGGAGGATTAGCGCAGTCAGCGGATGATTTTACGGTACCCGAAGGAAATACATGGAATATTGATAGAGTATTGGCATTTGGAGGACTTCGAGGAACCCCTTCTTTTGATAATGTAACAATAGTAATTTTCACAGATGACGAAGGATTGCCAGGAGAGGAAATTTATAATAGTGGTGGCATTACACCAATATCAGAGCTTAATAATTCAAATCTAAATATTCTCTTGCCAGAAATAGTAACCCTAAAGAGCGGTAAGTATTGGATATCGGTATATGTAAACCTTGCTTTTAATCCTGGTACAAGCCAGTGGTTTTGGGCTTCGCAGGATAATGTTATAGGAGAAGAAACACAGTTCAGGGATGCAGCTAATATTTTTGGATTAGGGGCAACAGATTGGTCAACAGGTTCTTTAGTATTTGAAAGAACACCTTTAGATCAAATTTTCCAAATTTTTGGTGATATTATAGGCTCCGATATAGAACCTATTGGTCCTGAAGCTGAAGTTCCATTAACTACATTGGATTTTGCAAAAGATATTGCTGTATACCCTAATCCATCGAGTAATGAATTTTTCTTTAATCTTGGAGACACAATTTCGAAGTCAAGTAAAAGTGTAAATATCAATATTTTTAATAGTACAGGTAATTTAATACATACTATATCCGATGTTAATTCTAACGCTAATATTACTTGGGACGCATCGAGTTTAGCATCTGGGTTATATTATGCAAAAATCTCAGGAACAAACACCAATACTGTTGTTAAATTGCTAAAGAGATAGAATAACAATTAATTATGAAAAAAGGAGTTGATTTAATTAACTCCTTTTTTTATTTTAAAGATATCATGAATAAACTAATGTATATAGGCTTGATTATAATTTTATTTTCTTGTAAATCAAATAGTATTGCTCAAGAAAAAGAAAAGAGTAATACTGAGAAGCCAAAAGTAGAGAAGCCAAAGTTTGGAGATCAAAATGACAACGAAGTAACTAAATTAAATGTTACTTCCAATGATCAAATATCACCAAATACAGTACACCTTACAGGAATTATTCTCAAGGTTTTTGAAAATAAGTCTATTTGCGGAACTTTATATGAGGTTACCGCAATGGTAAAAGTAAAAAGTGTTATTGGTTCAGGCTCAGGTATTGTTAATATGATCTCATCCGAACAAGAAGTTCTTTTTGGACTTACTAAAAATCAACTAAGGAATTTTGAAACATTACAAAAAAAAACTGATGCAAATCAAGAGATTAATCTTGTGGTGTTGGAGGTTTTATGTCAAAACAGTAGTAAGACAGCTTACCAAATCATTAGTTTTACACCTAAAAATTAGTTTTATTGTTGATCACCATAAGTATTTGATAACCAAACAATCAGGATGATTATGGCAATAATAAACAGGCTAAAGAAAAATATTTTCCAAAAAGAATAAGGTCTTTTTCCGGAGATCTTTCCTGTTTGTCCATTGACAAAGAAATTGTATTTCTTTCCATTATATTTATAAGCACTGATATAAACAGGAAGTAAGATATGTTTAAAGGTTTCTTCTGATAAACTCATATTAATAGAATGTACCCGTTGCGTATCGCCACCAATATCGTGACATGCCCAAGAGCGTGCTATCGTTTCGGCTTCTTGCGTAGAAGACAAATGACCATCTTTTAAAGGAATTGTATATTTTTCAGTAACAAAACCAGCCAAAAAACTAGTATTGAATGTCTCTAAAGACTGAAGATTCCAATGAGCAATTTTAGTGGGTATTGGATTTTTACGCTGATGTGAAGCTTTTATTAAGGTATCATCTACAAAACCACTAATATTACCGCTTGCTGAAGTCCATCTGGTTCTTCTTTCTTGTCTTGTTCGTTGTACCGATTTTCCATTAACTGTAGTGGTATAGGGAACACTTACATAATAATAATCCCCTCTTTGTCCTGTATAAGTTGCATATAATTGTGCGTCAAATGTCCAATAAGGAAGATACAGGCCTTTGGTATATTCTGGATCTAAAGCAGCTTTCTGAAGATTATTAGGAGCAAACCATAATCCTTTTACCCATTTAGAAAATATCTGATGCGATTTTTTTTGATCAAATTGAAATGGCAAAACAGCACCAGGAAGAATCCAATCTTCTTTGTAAGCATCTTCTATGATCAGAGGCATTGTGCAATATACACAGTGCAGTGATTTATAATTTTCTTCAATATGCTGGTTTGCTCCACAATTCTTGCAATGGAGCATCATAATTTCTTCAGAATGAGAAAGGGATCCCATTTCATTCAAATACGGCTTTAATTCTAATTCTTTAAAACCGTCTTCGTGCTGTACAATAGTTTCCTCATGGCCACAATAATCACATGTAATCTGGGTAGTTCCCGGCTTATAGGTTAGCTCGGCACCACAATTAGCACAAGATTTTTTTTGTTCAGAAAAGGCTTTTTTTTCTTCTTCCATGTAGGAATTATAATACTAAAGGTTTTACAAAATAGTTCCTTCTTCCGTCTTAGACAGAAGAAGGCTAGAATAAGGATGTCTTTATTAACAGAATATTGTTTTTTTATGCCCCTGGTAATGGAGGAGGAGTACTTCCGCCCAAGAATGATTTTAACTCTTCTACATCTTTAATAGCTGTCCAATTGGCCATTCCTTGTTTCCAGACTAAAGAATCTTTATTGACTGTTCTATTGGCAAATAATACTTTTAACTGATCAAAAGATACAGGTCCGGCTTGCTGACCATTAGAAGCATAGAAGTACTGAACCTGAACTGGCATTGGCGGAGGAGCAACAGGAGAAGTTTGCTGAGGTTGTACTTGCTGTTGAGCAGCCATTGGGTTCATCATACCACCCATTTGTTGAGCAAGTACAAAGCCCATTCCCATTCCCATTCCAGCTCCGGCAGTACCACCTTCATTAGCAGCTGCAGCTTCGATAGCCTTAGCTGTTTTAAACTTGGTTAATTTATCAAGATCAAGCTTGTCAATTCTACTATATTCGAAGATTTCTTTTTTCAAATCTTCAGGCATTGAAACATTTTCAATGAAGAATTTTTCCAAAGAAATACCTACAGAGTTAAATTCAGGCTGCATTACTTCCTTGCAAGTTTCTGATAATTCTGTTGTATTAGCGGCATATAGTTCTATAGGGAAGTTGGCTTCTCCTACTGTATCCGTAAAACGAGTAGAAATTAAACTCTTAAGATGCTCATTGATTTCGAAATTGGTAAAATTAGCATCTGTACCAACAATATCAATGATAAATTTTCCGGGATCATTAACTTTAAAAGCGTAGGTTCCGAAGGCTCTGATTTCTACTAATCCAAAGCGATCGTCATTAAGTGTTATTGGGTTTTTTGTTCCCCATTTTTCATCAGTAAATAGGTGGGTGTTTACAAAATAGACTTCTGCCTTAAAAGGACTATTAAATCCATATTTCCAACCTTTTAAGGTTGTTAAAATTGGTAAATTTTGAGTATTTAACGTATATGTCCCAGCTTCGAATACATCTGCTAATTGACCTTCATTAATAAAAACAGCTGTTTGCCCTTCTCTAACTATTAACTGAGCACCGTTTTTTATTTCGTTTTGATAACGTTCGAATCTATGTACAATGGTGTCCTGAGTGTTGTCTAACCATTCTATAATATCTATAAATTCATTGCTAAGCTTCTTCTTTATTTCGTCAAAAATTCCCATCGGTGAGTTGATTTATAATTCGTGTTCTAAAACTACAAAATAGGATGCTTGTGTAAAAATTAATTTTGAGTTAATTCTAAAAAATACAACCTCTTTATGCACAGCATAAAGAGGTTGTATGGTACAAAAAGGTAAATTTATAAATTAATCATTAAGATTATAGAATTTTTTAACAGCTTCATAATCCCTGTAATCAACAGAAGATCTTCCAGTCGGAATATTTAGGAGGTATAATTACATATCTTAATCTATTGCCTCTTGCCGGGTCAATCTGAAACTCGGTAAGATCTCTGCTAAGTGCTTGTACTCTAATACTAATATCACTAGCAGCAGAAGCCTCACTCCCAAAACCATAAGTAAATTGAGCTCCTCTAAAATTTAATGCAGGTAATAGATATACGTTTCCATCTCCAAAACCTGTAAAATATACTAAGATAATCTAGGTGTTTTTGATACTAAAAGCTGAAGGAAGTTGAGGTGGAAAGTCGATTCCCATAAATTTTAAGGAGGAAGAGTTTCCAGTAAAGTCTGCTGGGATCCATTCGCTATATATTACTTCGGCATTGCCGTCTTCACCGTCCTCTCCGTCGGTTCCATCTTCTCCATCACAAGAAGTCATTATTAAAGCAGAAGCAATCAATATATAGGTTAAAAATTTCATTGTTGTTTTCATGATTTTGAGTTTTAATATTTTTAATTAATGTATATAAGTATAAAGAGGTAAGTATTAGATCTAAAAAAACCTATCCAATTGGCTGAGATAGGCTTTTGATAGGTTTTTTTAGATCGAAGGCTATTTGATCCATTTAATTTTAAATAGCTTAATTTTTTGGAAATTATTTGTGCTAAAATGTTTCCTTAACAATTATTTTCCCATTCCATCCTCCTGGGTCCAATAGAACACCTGTAGATGTACCACCATTGGTTTCTACATAGATTTGTGCAGTGTGATCTCCTGTCCCCAGATCTTCAAACAAATCAAAAATAGAAATGAACTCGCTAGAATTACTTGTTCTTATTACACCGTTATTATTGAGAGTTCCTGGATTACCATCGACTCTAATCTCAAATCTAACTCCCGATGTTCCTCCAGCAAAAGTTCCTCCAGATACATTGGAGTTTAGAAAAACTTCAATGTTTGAATCATCATAAACCTTAGTAAAACTTAGTGGGGGACCTACTGGATTAAAAGTATCAGTTGCGGTTATGGAACCTGAATTCAGACTACCTGATTCTGTATAAATGGATTCTCTTGTTGGTCCGGGAATTCCTTGTTCCCCTTGCGGCCCTTCTGCTCCATCCATACCATCTTCACCATCACAAGAAGCAGTGGTTAATACTAAGGCAAAAGCCATCATTACATACGTTAAAAATTTCATTGTTGTTTTCATCATTTTAAGTTTTGTTGTTTAAAACTTAGTGTTAGTGAAAACAAAAAGGTAAACACATACAATAAGAAACTTGATGCTTATGAGTGTTTATAATTAAAAAAGAGCGCTATATTTATATTGTACTACAGACCTTTAGGAATGGCATCGATTAGTTTTTGTGTGTATTCCTTTTTTGGGTTTGCGTAGATGTTATCCGCATCTCCTTGCTCTTCAATTTTACCTTGATTCATAACCAATAATTGATCAGACATATATTTCACCACGGCCAAATCATGAGATATGAAAATATAGGTAAAACCAAATTTTTCTTTTAGTTCATTCAGTAAATTCAAAACTTGTGCTTGAACCGAAATGTCCAGCGCGCTTACGGATTCATCACAGATGATTAATTTTGGCTGGAGCGCTATGGTTCTTGCAATTCCTATGCGTTGACGCTGTCCACCGCTAAATTCATGAGGATATCGGTTAAAATATGCTGGGTCTAATCCAACGCGTTCTAATAGATTAATGGTTTTTTCTTTTCGCTCTCCGTTATTGTCATAAAGATTATGGGCTTTCATGGGTTCCATAATTGCTTTACCAATTGTTAAACGTGGATTAAGAGATGCAAATGGATCTTGAAATATTAACTGAATCTCTTTTCTTAAACTTCTTATTTCTGAAGAAGAAATTTTTGTAATATCCTGACCTTTATATAAAATCTCGCCGCTATTGGCTTTGTCTAATTGTAGAATTGTATTTCCTAAAGTAGATTTACCGCATCCAGATTCTCCAACAAGACCTAAGGTTTCACCTTCATATAATTTAAAGCTAACCCCATCAACCGCTTTAAATTCTTTTTTACCAAACAAACCCACTTTGGAAAAAAAGGTTTTTTCTACATTTCTTACTTCTAATAGAGGAGGTTTGCTGTATAATCCTTTGTGGTGTTGTGTTCGCTGTGTTTTAGTAATAACCTCTCTTTCCTCGGTCTGATCGGTAAGGTAATCTTCTATGGTAGGTAAATTTTTAAACCTAACGTCAAGTGATGGTCTGGCATGAATTAATGCTTTGGTGTATTCTTTCTGTGGATTACTAAAAATTTCTGATGTAGCACCATATTCTACCATTTTACCTTGATAAACCACCAGAACTTTATCTGCAATTTCGGATACCAAAGATAAGTCGTGAGAAATGAAGAGAATGCTCATTTTATATTCTTTCTGTAGATCTTTTAACAAACCAATAATTTCTTTCTGTACAGTAACGTCTAATGCAGTTGTAGGTTCATCAGCAATAAGTAGTTTAGGCTTACAGGCAATGGCCATAGCAATCATTATACGTTGTTTCTGTCCACCACTCAGTTCATGAGGATAGGAATTATAGGCGCGAATGCTATCAGGGAGTTTTACTTTTTCAAACAAAGAAAGCACTTCTTCCTTGGCTTCGGATTTTGACAAAAGAGTGTGCTGCAACAATATCTCTATAACCTGTTTACCACATTTCATAGATGGATTAAGAGAACTCATGGGTTCCTGAAAAATCATAGCGATTTCATTGCCTCGAATAGATCTTAATGTTTTAGTATCCAAATCAAGCAGAGAATGGTTATCATAAAGGATTTGTCCAGAAACTTTTGCTGTATGCGTAGGAAGTAATCCCATAATGGCTAGAGAAGTCACTGATTTACCACTTCCGGATTCTCCCACAACACCTAAGATTTCATCAGAATTGATATCAAATGAAATATCATACAATACTTGGGTTTCTTTTTCCTCAGAAGAAAAAGAAACGTTTATATTTTTAACAGAAAGTAAAGCATCAGTATCCATAGAATCAAAACTAAGTAAATTTAGCCAATTCCAACTAAAGAAATGAAATGTAGTGAGCTAGTGTCTAAGGTTTCTTTTAAAAGCTATTTTGGTGTGATATTTGCTATATTTACGTTTCAAAGAATACTATGAAGCTTACCAAACTATCCCTTAGAACGAGGATTTTTATTTCCATGACCGTATTAGTTTTGTTAGCTTCTGTCTTGGTTGCTGCAATTACGGTATATCAATACAAAGAGGAGGCAGAAGACTATCATCGTGAACGATTAGAAAGGAAAGAAGAGCGAATTAAAATAGCCATTAATAATGCATTAAGAAGCACTACATATCCAGTAACTGAGGAGAATGTTGCTTTGATTTTTAGAGAGAAAAAGAGAATTTCTCAAATTTCTCAGGAGCATACGTTACCAGTTAATATTTATAGTTTGTCCGGAAAATTACTAGTTAAATCAGAGGAAACTTTTGTGAATGATACTACTGATAAACAGTTAAGCCAACGCATTATTGATACTTTAGGGAGTGGATATGAAAAACGATACCTGGGAGTTTCTGAAAAAAATGGAGAACATTTTTTATCCTCATACACATATATTAAGGATTATAAATCAAAACCACTGGCAATACTCAACTTACCATATCTGGAAGATGATAATTTCTTTTCCAGAGAATTATGGGAATCTTTAAAGAGACTCGGTCAAGTATATTTGCTGATGTTGTTAATTGCTATAATATTAGCATATTTTTTATCAAAATATATTACGCGATCTCTTAAAACAATCTCAGACACTATAGATCAGACTCGCTTAGATAAACGTAACAAGAGAATCAGGATAGGAGATTCTAGTGATGAGATTTATTCGTTAGTAAACGCATATAATAGTATGATCGATGAGTTAGAAGAAAGTGCTGCGATGCTGGCTAAAAGTGAGCGAGAAGCAGCTTGGAGAGAAATGGCAAAGCAGGTTGCGCATGAAATTAAAAATCCACTAACTCCGATGCGATTAACGGTTCAGAGTTTCGAACGGAAGTTTGATCCCAATGATCCTAATATCGAACAAAAAGTAAAAGAGTACAGTGACACATTGATCCAACAGATTGACACTATGAGCTCCATTGCTTCTGCTTTTTCTAATTTTGCGCAGATGCCAGCGCAGAAAAGCGAAACATTAGATGTTGTTAAAATAGTAGGATTAGCACTTGATATTTTTAATGAAGATTATATTGTTTTCCCTTCAGAAATGGAGAAGATTATTGCTAAGTTTGATAGGACGCAGTTGATAAGGGTAGTGACTAATCTGGTTAAGAATGCTATACAAGCTATCCCAGAAGATCAAACTCCTAAAATTATGGTAAATGTTTTTACAGAAATGGAAAATGTTGTTATTACTGTAGCAGATAATGGAATTGGTATAAATGATGAAAATAAAAAAATGGTTTTTGAACCAAAATTTACTACAAAGAGCAGTGGTATGGGATTAGGATTGGGTATGGTAAAAAATATTGTGGAAACCTATAACGGAAGTATTACCTTTACATCTCAGGAAGGAAAAGGAACCGTTTTTAAGGTGAAATTTCCAAAAGAGCAGTAAATACTTGAAACTATGAAAGAGTATAAATTAGAATCGTTGATTTATTATTCAAAACTAACGCTGGATAAAGAACATATCTTAAAATCTTCCTCTAAAGATATTCAGGAAAAATTGGATTTTTATGCCAAAGATGGATGGAGATTAGTATCTACAGATGTCGAAGATTTTGGTATGGGAATGTATTTCTATTTATACTTCGAAAAGGATTTAAAACAATAAACAAACAATATAGAAAATGTACACTAATATTCTCACATCTCATAATGGTGGTATAACAACTATTACCATCAATCGTCCTTCAAAATTAAATGCACTTAACAAGGAAACTATTCAGGAGCTTCATAATGCTTTTGATGTAGCAAATAAAGATGCCCAGTCTAAGGTGATTATCATAACTGGAAGTGGAGAGAAAGCTTTTGTAGCTGGAGCTGATATTAGCGAATTTGCTAATTTTTCTGTAGATCAAGGAGGTCAGCTTGCCGCAAAAGGGCAGGAGTTACTTTTTGATTTTGTGGCAAATTTATCTACACCAGTAATTGCTGCGGTTAATGGTTTTGCATTAGGCGGTGGATTAGAGCTGGCTATGGCGGCACATTTTAGAGTAGCCAGTGATAATGCCAAAATGGGATTACCAGAAGTTTCTCTGGGAGTAATTCCAGGTTATGGAGGTACACAACGTTTACCGCAGTTAGTAGGCAAAGGTAGAGCTATGGAAATGATTATGACAGCGGGAATGATTGATGCCAATCAAGCATTAAATTATGGATTGGTAAATCACGTAGTTTCACAGGAAGAGTTATTGCCATTGGCAGAAAAACTGGCAAGTAAGATTATGCGAAATTCTTCAGTAGCAATTGGTTCAGCTATTAATGCTATTAATGCGGCTTATGAAGATGGTGTTAATGGATTTAAAACAGAAATTAAAGAATTCGGAAATTGTTTTGGAACGGAAGATTTTAAAGAAGGAACCACTGCATTTTTAGAAAAAAGAAAGGCTGATTTTCCTGGGAAGTAATTAATAATAATCTGTCAGCTCTGATTTTTTCAGAACATATACTTTTTAAAAAAGACTTTTCTGTCATTTCGAGCGGAGTCGAGAAATAATATTTGTTGATTTTGAATACATTTCGACTACGCTCAATGTGACGGATTTGATTTATAATAGTTTTCGATTAACTTCTTCTACCTATAAAAATTCATTTCATCAATATATTCCCATACCTCTTTTGGGAGTAAGGGCTTAATGTTTTTATCTTCAGGAATAGCATTTCTAATAAAAGTGGAAGATATTTCCATGATTGGGGCAGCTACTGGATGAATTTTTGGATGATTCTTAAATTGATGTTCCGTTATTCCTTCAGAAATCCTTGGATATACATAAATGTGATGATTTTCTAGTATAGCCTCATAGTTTTTCCATTTATGGAAGCTTTTCAGATTGTCTTCGCCCATAATCAAATTAAACTGATAGTCAGGATATTTTTCCTGTAGATGAACTAATGTGTTCACTGTGTAATTAGGTTGAGGTAGCTTAAACTCTATGTCGCTGGGCTTTAGTTTGGGATACGATTCTGTTGCGCGATATACCATTTCTAATCGATGGTTATTATCTAGCAAAGAGTTTTTCTTCTTAAATGGATTATGAGGAGTAACTACCATCCAGATTTCATCTAGATCTGAATATTCTGCCATATGATTGGCAATAGCCAAATGACCTATATGAATAGGATTAAATGTTCCGAAATATAAACCTATTTTCTTCATGAAAAGTGGTGATTTTTCATTCCCGTGAAGACGGGAATCTATTTAATTATTATAAAATTTAATTTACAATAAATTTCTTCACTAACTGAAGCACTTCTGCCTTTGCTTTTTCTAGATCATCATTAGTTACAATAGCATCAAATTGCGGAGCGGTTGCTAACTCTGTAGAGGCTTTAGCAACTCTCATATTGATCTTGTCTTCAGACTCAGTTTTGCGTTTCTTTAATCGGATTTTTAATTCTTCGATACTAGGTGGTTTTACAAAAATAGCAAGTGTTCTATCTGGATAGATTCTTTTAATATCCAGTCCACCAACTACATCGATATCAAAAATAACATGTTTGCCTTTATCCCAGATACGTTGTACTTCTGTTTTCAGCGTTCCATAAAAATTATCACGATATACTTCTTCCCATTCTAGAAACTCATCTGCTTTGATCTTATCCTTGAACTCTCTAAGGGAGAGAAAATAATAATCCTTTCCGTGTATTTCTCCTCCACGAGGTTCTCTGGAAGCAGCGGATATTGAGAAATCTAAATTCAATTCCTCATTGTGTAATAAATATTTAACTAAAGTAGTTTTTCCACTGCCGGATGGTGCAGACAATACGATAAGTTTTCCTGTATTCATAATATCTCCTAGTTTCGCAACTATACAGTTTCTCTGTTATAAAATATTAAGCAATTGCTCTTTGATCTTCTCTAATTCATCTTTCATCTGCACAACTAATTGCTGCATAGGTGCATAATTAGATTTACTACCAATTGTATTAATCTCACGACCAATTTCCTGTGTAATGAAACCTAATTTTTTACCATTAGAGTCTTTAGAATTCAAAGTGGTTGTAAAATATTCTATATGATTAGCAAGTCTTACTTTTTCCTCAGTAATATCAAATTTCTCAAGATAGTATATCAATTCTTGTTCAAATCGGTTTTCATCTACTTGCTCTTTTAATTCAGAAACCGCTTTATGCAATCTTTCTCGAACAACCTCAATCCGTTCGGGATCAATTTCAATTACTTTATTAAGCAAATCACTAATATTCTTAATACGAGTGATGAAATCTTTTTCTAAAGCTTTTCCTTCATCTAGTCTATAGTTTTCTATTGCTTCCAAAGCCTCCAGAAGACCACCTTTTATAGCTTTAAATTCTGTTTCATCAACCTCTGCTCGTTCTGTTTTTAAAGCATCCGGCATACGAACCGCCATTTTTATTAACTCCAATTCCTCTTGCTTTGCATATTGGGATATAGACCCCAATTGCTTCATATAATCTTTTACAATAGATTCATTGATTTTGGTCGAGTTTTCCTCTGCAGTAACTTCTACATATAAACCAAAATCTACTTTACCTCTTTCTAGAGTTTTGGCAATGGTCTTACGCATTTCTAACTCCTTTTCGCGGTATTGAGAGGGAATTCTTGCGTTTAGGTCTAGGTTCTTACTATTTAGTGATTTTACTTCAATAGTGATTTTTTTGGTAGGAAGCTGAAGGATTGACTTCCCAAAACCTGTCATGGATTTGATCATATGCTTATATCAGTACTCGATTAAAAAATTACACGAAGATACAAACTAATTACGAATGCAGAATTATGAATGTAGAAGGATCAAGTGAAACTAATTAAAAACCTATTTTCAATGGAGGTTTTTAACTTTTAGAAACTTCTTTATGCATAATAATTTTATCAACGAACACTCCTTTTTCCAGAAAGAAATTAGGGATGACTCCAGATTGTTGGAACTTCATCTTTTTGTATAAAGTAACTCCTGATGTATTATTGGCATATACTTCTAGCCAGATCGTTTTCAAAATTTGATTTTCTTCTGCCCAGTCAATAATATTCTGAAGTAATAAAGTACCAATACCTTGATTTTGCCATTGCGTGTCAATTCCCATGCCAATAACTGCAGTATGTTGCATCTTTTTTCTCCAACTTCCGGTAAGATCTATGTTTCCGATAATCTCATCTTTGAAAACGGCCACCAAAATCATACTGTTTTTCTCTGATTGATACCGTTCAATCATATCGCTTTCTTGATGAATATCGTTTGGGTATTCATTTACGAGCAAAGGCAAACTTTCGGTATTTTTTAGATATTTTAGTTTGAGCTTTAATAGTTTTTCGGCATCATCAGATACTACTTGTCTAATAGTGATAGACTGATCATTTTTAGTTTTATATGTTTTTGGAAAGAAGCTCAATTCTAAAATTCGAAATTTATACTATGCATCTGGGTTTTTATCTCGTATTCTTTTATATAACTTTATACCTAGCATTAATAAAACAGCAAGTAACAAAATTCCGATGACTCCATAAATCCAATTAACAGCATCTCGAACGATTACTAAAAATATAACAGCAAATAGGATTATTGTGGCGCCTTCATTCCATATTCTCATCTGATTAGAAGACCATTTTATAATACCAACCTGAAGTTGTTTAAAAATTTGGTGACTTTTTAAATGATAGATAAAAAGCAACACAATGAACGCCAATTTTACGTGCATCCAAGGCAATTCTAGTAAAACAGGTCTTAAAATTAATAAGCAAATAGCGAATGTTGTCGCTAAAATAGCTGAAGGCCAGGTAATGATATACCAAAGACGTTTAGCCATTAGTTTTAGTTGATTCCCTAATATTTCTTTGTCAGGAGAAGGTTTCTGGAAGGCTTCGATCTGATAGATAAATAATCTAGGAATATAAAAGAGCCCTGCAAACCATGTAATCACAAAGATGAGGTGCAGGGCTTTTATATAGTTATAGTATTCTTGCATTATTTTGGTTTCTTCGTAGGGTTTTGATGTGTATTAAAAATTGAGTAAATGATTATTGTATCGTTTTCAATACCAAAAACGATCAC
This sequence comes from uncultured Aquimarina sp., assembly GCF_947495315.1. Lineage (GTDB taxonomy): Bacteria > Bacteroidota > Bacteroidia > Flavobacteriales > Flavobacteriaceae > Aquimarina. The sequence goes on from NZ_CANLYD010000002.1 coordinate 324,197, forward strand.
AAATGGAAACCGTTGAACGGGAGCTTGACGAAAAGAGTGTTTTGAAATTTGAAAATGCTTTGGAAATTTCTGAATATATAAGATTTCAGATCTTATGCTATTTAAAAACCGAAAACCTAATCCTTTCGATTTAGAATCATACCACTCTAGAGCGTCTTCTAATTCTAATACAGCTCTAGGCTTTAGAATAAGTTTATAGGTCATATTTTTTCCTGAGCCGCTTTTCTACTTCGTTCCATGTAGAACCTTTTGTTTCTCCGTTGAGGTGTCTTCTGCGATCTTCTTCTAAAAGCTTGTAGTGGGATTCAGGAACCAAATCAATTGAATCTGTTTTATACATTTGATTAGGTTCCAAAACCATATTATCCGGAATTTCATTTAAAATACTTTCGATTTCATTAAGTATTTCAATATTATGACAATCCATAATAAGTTGAATTAACTCTAATTTTCTCGTATTCATATTCATACATCAAAGATAAGAAATAAATGAGTCCTTATTTATTTGCTTCCTCCACAAAAAGATAATTTAACTTCAGGGTATTGAATTCTGCATTAAAGCTTTTTATTTCCTCAGAAATTAATTTGTCAAAAGACTTTAGTTGATCATCGATTTGTTTGGTTAATTCATTTTTTACTGCAATATCTTGTGAGGTAGGTCCAAAATCTCCCATTCCTACTAATGAATTCAAATGTCCAAGTTTATTGGTTAATTTAATAGGGAAATTTAAAGGATCCTGACCGCTACGGTTTTTAGTTTGATATAATGCTTTTTCAATTTCTCCAAACTGCTTCTGTAGGTCTTTAGCTTTTGTCACTAAGTCTTTTGTTTTTTCATCGTCTTTATACTGCGTTGAGAAAGACTTCAATTGCTCATTTATTTTTCTAATTTTTTTAATGGATTGATGCGCGTTATCTACTGTTTTGTTCACACTAGTGATAAAATCAAACTGCTGTTGCATTTGTTGTAGAGTAGCCTCTGCTCTGGGATCAGCTAGGATAGTAAATGGTTGAGAAATTGCTGTTCCGTTTACATTCAGGTTTACTTTATAAGTTCCGGGAACAGCTTTAGGACCATTAAGATTTGCCCACCATAAAATCATTCCTTTCAATTTTTCTGCTCCATCTCCTCGCATGTTCCAGTTAAACTGATTTGCTCCTTTTTTTAGATCAACTAGTTTATCTTTTTTCTCCTTTGCACTAGTACTAAATGATTTAATCGTATCTCCCTTTGTATTAAAATAAGTAAGCGATATAGTATCTTTTTCTTTGTCAAAGTTTTTAAGGTTGAAATACGTAATTACTCCGCTTGGGTGATTCGTTCCTTCAGTTTTGGAATCTTTTTGGCTTCCACCTCTCATTCTATAGGTATCCTTTGGCTTAAATAGGATGTTTTCCTGAGTTTTAGAACTATTACTAAGTTGATGTAGTACCGTAAGATCATCAATGATCCAAAGGCTTCTTCCTTGCGTTGCAACAATCAGATTATTGTCTTTAATTGCTAGATCGGTAATTGGTACAATAGGAAGATTTAATTGAAACGATTTCCAATTTGAACCATCGTCAAAAGAAATATACATTCCGGTTTCGGTACCTGCATATAATAACCCTTTTTGTTTAGGATCTGCACGAAGTACACGAGTAAAATGTTCACTAGCTATTCCTGTGGTAATTTTTGTCCAGGACTGGCCATAATTCGTAGTTTTATATAAATACGGTGCAAAATCTCCAGATTTATATCGCGTTCCAGCAATGTAGCAAGTACCTTCATTAAAGCTACTTGGTTCTATACTGTTAATCATCATCCATGCTGGCATTCCTTTTGGAGTGACGTTATTCCAGTTTTTTCCACCATCTTGACTTACATGAACTAATCCATCGTCACTTCCGGTCCACAATAAACCTTCTTTAAGAGGGCTTTCTGCAGCTGCAAAAATCGTACAATAATATTCTACTGAAGTATTATCTTGAGTAATAGGTCCTCCAGAAGATTTTAGTTTATTTGGATCATTTCGGGTAAGATCAGGACTTATTACTTCCCAGCTTTGTCCCTCGTTTTCGGTTACGTGAACTTGATTTGAAAAAGTATATAATCTATTTGGATTATGTTTTGAAAACATAATAGGGAAATTCCATTGAAAACGATATTTCATATCTTCAGCACCGTGTCCCATTGGATTATCTGGCCAAACACTAATAGATCTTACGGTTTCGGTTTTGTGATTTACCCTAGTTAAGAAACCATCATAACTACCTCCATATACAATATCATTATCCTTTGGATCTATGGCAATATGAGCAGATTCTCCACCAGCTGTGGATTCCCAATCATCCTCAGAAATTGACCAACCTGTACTTCTATGATTAATCCTAATAGTAGAATTATCTTGCTGAGCAGCATAAATTCTATAAGGGAAACTATTATCTGTGGTCACGCGATAAAATTGAGAAGTAGGTTGATTATGATAGGTACTCCAGGTCTCACCACCGTCATAGGTAATTTGGGCACCACCATCATCACCAATAACCATACGTTTTGGATTTTCTGGAGCTATCCACAGATCGTGATGATCACCATGTGGCGCTCTGAAACTACTAAAGTTTTTTCCTCCATCCTTACTTTTATGATACGATACATTTACTACGTACACCACATCTTTATCACTCGGATCAGCATAAATACGGGTGTAATACCAGGCACGTTGGCGAAGACTACGATCACTATTTAAAAGATTCCAAGTTTCACCACCATCATCACTTCGATAAACTCCTCCTTTTTCTTTGTTCTCTACAATTGCCCAAACTCTTTCACTATTAACAGGAGAAACAGTTACTCCCATAATTCCTAAGGTATCTTTTGCAAAACCTTTGTTTTTTGATATTTCTTTCCAGTTTTTTCCGCTATCTGTACTTTTCCATAAAGCAGAACCATTACCTCCCGAGCTTAAACTATATGGTGTTCTTCTGGCATTCCAGGTAGAAGCGTATAAAATCCTTGGATTATTAGGATCTAATGTCAGATCAACTGCTCCTGCATCCTGATTGGCAAATAATACTTTATTCCAAGTTTTTCCACCATCAATACTTTTATAAACTCCTCGATCCTGAGTAGGTTTATAGATGTTTCCTAAAACACCAGCATATACAATATCAGGATTGGTTGGGTGTATTGCTATTCTTGGTATATGCCTACTATTTGGAAGACCCGATTGGATCCAGGTTTTTCCTGCGTCAACACTTTTCCAAACTCCGTATCCAGAAGATACATTACCACGAAGTGTTTTTTCACCACCACCAACATAGATAACATTTGGATCACTTTTGGAAACTGAAATGGAACCAACTGATCCACCAAAAAATCCATCGGATATGTTTTCCCAGGTACGACCACCATCGGTTGTTTTCCATACTCCACCACCAGTAGCACCAAAATAAAACAGATTTGGTTTGCCAGGAACTCCGGTTACTGCAGCGCTACGGCCACCTCTAAACGGGCCGACTAATCGATATTCTAACGCATCATATAACTCCTCGTTATACGTTTGTGCGTTTAATGATGAGAAATTGCCGATCATAAGAAAGACAATCAATGTGAGTTTTAAAATTTTTGAGTACATCTAGTTGAGTTTATAATTTACGCCTTAACGCCGTAAGAATTCATAGTAAGTAGATTTGATGGCCCACTAAAATCTGGAATAAATGGCTATTGAGAAAGATTTTCACGTAAATTTAACCTTAGTTGATTTCCGTTTTCTCCTCTATGTTGGTTTTTTAAGGATAGTAATTAAGCAGTCTTAGTTAGATGTCGCCAAGGTTTTTCTAACTTCTCTATTTAAATAATACCCAGTAAGAATTGTAGAGAGTACATCTGCTATCGGAAATGCAATCCAAACTCCTAAAACTCCAAGGAATGGAGGTAATATTAAGATTAGCGGAATTAAAAAGAACCCTTGTTTTGTAAGACTAAGTAATAGTGCGGGTATTACTTTTCCTATGGATTGGAAATAAGCAGATCCTATAAGTTGTACTATAATAACTGGAGTTGCCAGGAATACTAATCTTAATGCCGATGGAGTTCGTCTTAGAATTTCTTTATTATCGGCCAGCGTTTTTGGATCTAGTGATTCTTTCGTGCTTACAAAAATTGAAATAAATTCTTGAGGGAACACCATAATGATAATAAATATCAAAATCGCCAGTATTCCTCCATAAGTGATGGAAGTATTGATAGATTCTCGTACTCTTTGAAATTTTTTAGCACCATAATTGTATCCGGCAATGGGCATAAATCCTTGATTAACTCCAATTACCGGAAACAGAGCAAACATGAGTACAGTTCTTATAATTCCGTAAGATGCAATATCTAGTTCATCACCATAATTACCAAGGACATTGTTTAAAAGAATTCCAAGTACTGCTATAGTGCCTTGTCTTGCTAGGGTGACAAAACTTAAACCACTTATTTCATTTACGATTTTCTTTTTTAATTTAATGCATTCTAAATTCAATCGTAGTTCGCTTTTAGCAATAAAAAACCAAAGAATAAAGCCAAAGCAAATTGCATAACTAATAAAAGTAGCCCAAGCTGCTCCTTCCATACCATATCCCATTACATTAATAAGAAGATAGTCCAGAAAAATATTACCAATAGCTGGTAATATCATGGCTACCATCGCGAATTTTGGTTTTCCTTCTGCACGTATTACGTTGTTACCCATCATACACATGGATAGCATAACAATTCCGTATAGAACAATTCTGTAATAGATAAGAGCGTAGTCTTTAAAAGAATCATCAGCTCCCAGGAAACCAATAAAAAAATCTTGAAAAAGTAGTCCTACCAGCGCTAATGAACCAGAAATTAAAAAAGTAAGTGTTGTTTGATTTCCAAAAACCCGCAATGCTTTATCATGATCTCCAGAACCCAAAGCTCTTGATAATACCGAACTACCACCAATACCAATTGCTAAACCGATAGCTCCAATAAAAAAGGTAAAAGGAATTACTACTTGTACTGCTGAAATCGCAAGTCCACCTATCCAATTTCCTAAAAAGGCAGTATCTACAATCATGTTCAAAGACATGACTAATATTCCAATAGACGCAGGAACTGCCTGCTGGATCAGAAGTTTGCCAATAGGTTGTGTTCCTAAAGCTTCAGAGTGTACTTTTGTCATTACAGGACAGGGGTTTTAGCTTCTACCCATTCATTTACCCAATTTCCTATTACATCAGCCCAATCATCCCGATCATTTAGACAAGGAATTGTGGTAAATTCTTTTCCTCCAACTTCGTGAAAGATTTCTTCTCCTTCCATAGCTATTTCTTCTAAAGTTTCTAGACAATCGGATACAAAGGCAGGAGTGACAATGGCCATTTTTTTAATACCTTCTTTCCCCATTCTTTCGATGGTTCTGTCTGTATAAGGTTGTAGCCAGGGATCAAATCCTAACCTAGATTGAAACGAGGTAGAATACGTGCCGTTTTTAAGTCCTAATTTCTTAGCTACTTGTACTGTTGTTATCTCACATTGATGACGATAACAGAACTCGTGTTGTATTGATCCTTTTTTAAAGCAACACTTTCCGTCCATTTTGCAGTTTCCGTTGCTAATATCACTCTTCCTGATATGTCTTTCGGGAACACCGTGATATGAGAATAATAAATGTTCGTAATCCAGATCATTAATTTTCTCAGCAATACTGTTGGATAGTACTTCTATGTATGCTGGTTTATTATAAAAGGCAGGAATATCTGCGAACTTCATATGAGGAAAATGTTCTTTTCGTAGTTCTTCTGCAAGTACCAAAATGGTTTCTGTAGTTGCCATCGCGAATTGCGGATATAATGGAATGATTAAAACTTCATCAACTCCTTTTTCGTGCAGTTCTTGCAATCCTTTTTTGATACTCATAGAGCCATACCGCATTGCTAAACCAACCGGAATGGGTGTTCGTTCTGCGACTTTTTTCTGTAATCGCTCTGAAAGCACAATTAGAGGAGAGCCTTCATCCCACCATATTTTTTTGTAAGCGGCTGCAGATTTTTTCGGCCTTGTATTCAGAATAATTCCTTTTACCAACAACGTCCTTGCCCATAATGGAACATCAATAACTCTAGGATCCATTAAGAATTCACCAAGATATTTCTTTACGTCTTTTGGATTAGTACTATCGGGAGAACCTAAGTTGACAAGAAGTACACCTTTACTCATAAATTTTTTCTTTTTCGAGAGGTAAAAATACAAACTATTCTATGGATAGATCATAAAATTATAATAAGACTTATTGATAATAGTATCATAAATTTAATAGTTAAATTAAATATCAAAAAGAGTTTTAAACCCGTTAATATTCTTAAATATAAAGAAACTCTATATGCAAGTTAAAATATTATAAACTAGAAGTTCCCACATAATATTTTCTTATTTTTATAAGATCAAAAAAAGCAATGAAATGAAACGTATTATTGTAGATGTCGAAAAGGACAAGTTACCCTTTATTTTAGAATTATTGGAGAATTTCGAGTTTGTGTCCGTATTAGTGGATAAAGAGGAAAATGACAGAGGAATGTATGATTCGATAGTTTCACTACAAAAAGGAGAAGGAATTCCTGTTAAGGAATCCCAAGATGGTTAATTAGCTTAAGTTCATCACATATTTTTTAGGTGTGGTGCCAAATTTCTTTTTAAAAGCAGCTATAAAGTGGCTTGCTGTGCTATATCCTACTTTTAACCCAACTTCATTAACATTATGGCTTCCTGAGGCAAGTAATTGGCGAGCGACTTCCATTTTATAATCAAATAAAAAAGCATAGACAGGTTCTCCATATATTTGTTTAAACCCATCTTTAAGTTTACTTAAGGGCAACCCAATTTCTTTCGATAATTCCTGAAGGGTAGGTGGTTCTGCCATTCTGGAAATAATAATTTCTTTAGCCTGTTTAATTTTAAGAACATTTTCCTCGTCAACCAGAAATGGACACTGATCTATATCTGCATCTTCGGGTTTATTAAAGTATAAGCTTAATAGTTCATACGATTTGCCTTTAAAATATAATAACTTAATAGATTTGTGTAAGTTGTAACTTAGTATTTGGTTGAGAACGACAGTCATAGAGGGAGAAATGTCTGCATCGGTATAGTATTTTTTATCACGATTACCTTCCCCAAGAAAAGGAATATAATCTGCTTCTCTCGAAAACAAAGAATGAAACTTTTTAATAGAAATCAAAAGAGATACCAACCAAGAGTCCTTTTCCATCTCGAGATTCATAGGCAAATCTCGTTGAGGATTGTAGAGTAAAAGGGATTTTTTTTCTGATAAAGGTATTGCGTAACTTCCGTTGTTAAAATTAAACTTCATAACACCTTTTACACAGAAGTGAAACTGGATATAGCTACTATTAATATCTCTTATAATACGCTGATTATCATTAGTTTCGTTCTGAAATTTTAGGATATAGAAACCCTCGTCTATAATGGTCTCTTCCAGAATTCCTGGAGCGTTATTTTTTAGCTGTATTTCCATGTTTGTTAAAGTATTTATTTAGAATAAATCTAAACAATTTAAATAGCAATCTTTGGGACTCATACAAAAATAGGTGTTTTTACCCGATTTTACATATTTGAAGGTACAAACAACGCTTTCCGATACTTTAAAAACTCCTAGCGTTATTTTTTAAACCTGATCTGGGATATTTTTGCTACGGAAAAATTGAAATAACCAATGGAGTCTCATCTACGTACGAAAGGAGCGAATTTTTATACAATCGGTCTCAGCTATAAAAAAGCTGACGCTGAAATACGTGGACATTTCAGTATAAACGAGGAAGCAAAAACGGCTATTTTAATACAAGCAAAGGAGGAAGGAATTGAAGGCCTTTTAGTAATGTCTACCTGTAATCGTACAGAGCTATACGGTTTTGCACAACATCCATTTCAGTTAATAAAACTTTTATGTGAACATACACATGGTACTGTCGAAGAATTCGAAAAAGTAGCATATGTTCATAAAAATAGTAAGGCAGTAGCTCATCTATTTAGAGTGGGAACAGGATTAGATAGTCAGATTTTAGGTGATTTTGAAATTATAGGTCAAATAAAAGCCGGTTTCAAAGCGTCTAAGAAAGTACAAATGATCAATCCGTTTTTAGAACGATTGACTAATGCTGTTATTCAGGCAAGCAAACGTATTAAAAACGAAACAGAGATTTCTAGCGGTGCTACGTCTGTTAGTTTTGCAGCAGTACAATATATTCTTGCAAGAGTACCCTATGTGACTGATAAAGACATATTGCTTTTTGGTACAGGGAAAATCGGTAGAAATACTTGTGAGAACCTTGTAAAGCATACCAAGAACGATCATATTGTTTTAATTAATAGAACAAGAGATAAGGCCGAGAAAGTAGCTGGAAAATTTAACCTTGTTGTTAAAGATTTTGATAATCTTAAAGAAGAGGTAAATCATTCTGATGTGTTAATTGTGGCAACAGGAGCCCAAAAACCAACAATTAACAAAGACTTAATCACCACAGATAAACCTTTACTTATTTTGGATTTATCCGTACCGAAGAATGTGGATACTAATGTTTCAGAATTACCAAATGTTACTTTAGTACACATGGATCATTTATCCAAAATGACAGATGATACTTTGCAACGCAGAAGAGTTCATATCCCAAAAGCAGAAGCTATTATTGATGAGGTTAGGTCGGAATTCGATAGCTGGATGGAAACCAGAAAATTTGCACCAACTATAAAAGCACTAAAAAATAAATTGGCTTCTTTTAAAGAAGCAGAAATCAATCTACAACGAAAAAAGATTTCTGACTTTAATGAAGAGCAGGCTACAATTATTAGTGATCGCATTATCCAAAAAATTACAAATCACTTCGCTAATCATCTTAAGGATGAAAATACTTCTTCTTCCGAAAGTATAGAACTGATTCAGAAAGTATTCCAAATACAAAATAAATAGTGGAAAATAAAACAATCCGCATTGGTACCCGAGATAGTGAGTTAGCGCTTTGGCAGGCTCATACAGTGCAGAATAAGTTAGAAGATCTTGGCTTTACTACAACCTTAGTTCCTGTAAAATCTACTGGTGATATTGTTTTAGATAAACCATTATATGAATTAGGAATAACAGGAATTTTTACCAAAACACTTGATATAGCAATGCTCAATAATGACATTGATATTGCAGTGCATTCTATGAAGGATGTTCCAACGGCTTTGCCAATAGGTATTGTTGAAGCAGCAGTTTTAGAGCGTGCTAATGTACAGGATATTCTCTTGCATAAAGGATTGGGTTTCTTAGATGGAGAAGGAACTATCGCCACAGGTAGTTTAAGAAGACAAGCACAATGGTTGCATAAATTTCCCAGTCATAAAGTTGTAGACTTAAGAGGTAATGTAAATACCCGAATGCAAAAGCTAAACGATAGTGATTGGAACGGAGCTATTTTTGCTGCTGCGGGATTAGAAAGAATAAACCTGAAACCGAAAGAGTATTTGGATCTGAGTTGGATGACTCCAGCACCAGCACAAGGAGCAATGCTGGTTGTTGCTAAAGAAGAAGATACTTATTGTATAGATGCACTTTCTCATCTTGATCATACAGATTCTAAAATATGTGTGCATATAGAAAGAGAATTTCTCAGAGAATTAGAAGGTGGTTGTACCGCACCGATTGGAGCTTTAGCGGAAATTAAAAGTGGTCAAATTTATTTTACCGGAGTTTTATTTAGTCTAGATGGAAAAGATAAAATAGAGGTTAGCAAAACGATAAAGCTTGAAGATAGACAAAACTTTGGGATAGAATGTGCGCAAGAAATTTTGAATAATGGAGGTAAAGAATTGATGAAGAAGATAAAAGCAAGTTTAAAATAATTGAACTCTAATTCCACCATATTATCCACAAAAAAACTCTCTACAGCTCAAAAAGAGCTGCTACTAAATTCTGGAATTGGATTTGTAGAATATAGTGCAATTGAGATTGAATTACTGGATGTCGATTTTAATGGAGATGTAAAACACGCAATTTTTACCAGTAAGAATGCGGTGAAAGCAATTCAGAATTCAGAATTCAGAGTTCAGAATTGTTTCTGTGTGGGCGAGAATACTAAAAAACTTTTGGAGACAAATGGACTGAAAGTTGCTGAAACTGCTCAAAATGCTACTGATTTAGGTAAAATTATCTCAAAAAACTATAAAAACGAACAGTTTTTCTTTTTTTGCGGAAATCTGAGAAGAGATGAATTACCATTAATTTTGGAAGAAAATAATATAGAACTGGAAGAAGTAGTAGTTTATAAAACACACAAAAAATCTAAGAAATTTGATCGTACTTTTAATGGAATATTGTTTTTCAGTCCATCAGCAGTCGAGAGTTATGTTTCTAATAACCTGATCGATAAAAGCACAGTTTTTTGTATTGGAAATACCACAGCTTCTGAAGCTAAAAAATATACAGACAATATTATTGTTGCTAACAAACCAACTGTAGAGAATGTGATCGTTCAGGCAGTTAAATACTTTGATAAACGGATATGATAAAAAACGATTTATTTCTAAGAGCTTTAAAAGGAGAAACTGTTGATCGCCCACCAGTATGGATGATGCGTCAGGCAGGAAGATATTTGCCAGAATTTATGGCATTAAAGAAAAAGTATGACTTCTTTACTAGATGTAGAACACCTGAGTTAGCATCAGAAATTACAGTGCAACCGATTGATATTATTGGTCCGGATGCTGCTATATTATTCAGTGATATTTTAGTCATTCCGCAGGCAATGAATATAGAAGTGGAGATGAAAGATGGGATTGGACCCTGGTTACCAAACCCGATTCGATCACAAGCAGATGTAGATCAAGTTATTGTTCCAGATATTGATGAAGAATTAGGATATGTGATGGATGCGATCAAGATGACTAAAGAAAAACTTGACAACAGAGTTCCATTAATTGGTTTTGCAGGATCACCTTGGACTATATTATGTTATGCGGTACAAGGACAAGGTTCTAAGAACTTTGATAAGGCTAAAGGATTGTGTTTTTCGCAACCAGAAGCCGCACATCAGTTATTACAAAAAATCACAGATACTACCATTGCTTACTTGAAGAAAAAAGTAGCTGCAGGAGTAAATGCTGTTCAAGTATTCGATAGTTGGGGGGGTATGCTTTCTCCAGTGGATTATCAGGAGTTCTCTTGGAAATACATCCAGCAAATTGTGGATGCACTAAAGGATGAAACAGAAGTGATTGTGTTTGGTAAAGGTTGTTGGTTCGCTTTGAACGAAATGGCAAACTCAGGTGCTGCTGCATTAGGAGTAGATTGGACATGTTCTGCCAGAAATGCAAGATATCTTACCGGTGGAAATATCACGTTACAAGGTAATTTTGACCCATCTAGATTATTATCACCTCCATCGGATATTAAAAAGATGGTAAAACAGATGATAGACGAATTTGGTAAAGATCGATATATAGCCAATTTAGGACACGGAATTCTACCAAATATCCCTGTCGAGAATGCCAGAGCTTTTGTTGATGCTGTAAAGGAATACAAGGTGTAACGATGAAGATCAGGAATATTATTAGTCGATTTAGTGTTAGACAACTATTTAGATTATCAGGGTTGTTATTACAAAATCCATTATATATAATTCCTACATTAAGAGCTACTAAAAAAACAATGATCATTTGCGATTCTTTATATGGAAAAACACATCATAATAACGGAAAGGCAAATGCTTTCAGGCATGCGTTATGGAATGCATTGATTTGTCAAAAAACTTTTGTTCATTCTAAAAATGAAGAAAAATCCATTATCTGGGCTCAGAAAATTACTGATTTACACGAAAAATTAGCGCCTAATAAAGCCATAGAAGAAGCAATGGATTTACATAACAATAGGTTAGGAAGAGCTTATTTTAAACGGTTAAAAAACACTTCGGAAGAGGAAATAATTGCTTTTCTGGAAGAAAAAACGAAGAATGCTAACTTGGTAAAAGATATAAAGGAAATAAATGAATTTGATGACAATTTGGTATATCTTTTTGAAGGGAATAACTAATACATTTGTATAAATTTTGAAACAAAACTCTCAAAAAGACTACTTATAAGAAGTTAACCAATTCATAAGATTATGATCAAGAACATTATTAATGGTATCAAAGCATATTTTGGAGGTTTTGCTTTAATCTCTAAACTAGGATTGTGGAAGTATTTCGCCATCCCGATTCTTATTAGTTTTTTAACCGGAATCATTTTTATGGTTTCAGCTTGGTTTTTATCAGATCCTCTAGGAGGTTTTATTGCCAAGGCATGGGTTTGGGATTGGGGATCAGAAACATTCGCTATGATTAGTAAAGGTTTTAGTATCTTATTAATACTAGCGTTGGGATTAGTGTTGTATAAGCATATCGTTATGGCGCTGTCGGCACCATTTATGAGCCCTGTTTCAGAAAAAGTAGAAGCACACCTTTTAGGAGATGCCCATCAAACACATCAGCATCGTAACACTTCATTCAGAGAACAGCTGATGCGTGGTATTCGTATTAACGTAAGAAACTTGTTTAGAGAATTATTATTTATCATTCCTTTATTAATTCTCAGTCTTATTCCGGTAATCGGAATTATCGCTACGATATTGATATTTGCCATACAAGCATATTATATAGGTTTTGGAAATATGGATTATACGATGGAACGTCATTTTAAGTATAAAGAAAGTATTCAATTTGTAAGAAAGCACAGAGGAACAGCCATTGGTAATGGTATTGTGTTTATGTTCATGCTATTTATACCCATAATTGGGTTTATTGTTACACTTCCAATTTCTGTAGTAGCTGCGTCTACTGAGACAGTTAAAATTTTGAATCAAAAAGGACTTATTGAAGGAAAAGATTCTAATGAGGTTTCTAAAATTGAAGCATAAAACATGAAAGAAAGATTCTATCAATATATACAAGATTTACAGGATACAATTACGTCTGGATTAGAAGCAGTTGATGGTCAAGCTACATTTAAAGAAGATATCTGGAAACGTCCTGAAGGTGGAGGAGGTCGTACACGAGTTATTGAAAAAGGAGCTGTATTCGAAAAAGGAGGTGTTAATATCTCTGGAGTTCATGGCAAATTACCCAAAGCGATGCGGAGCTATTTTAATGTAGGAGATGTAGACTTTTTTGCCTGCGGATTGTCACTGGTGTTGCATCCTAAAAGTCCAATGGTACCAACAGTACACGCCAATTGGAGATATTTTGAGATGTATGATAAAGAGGGTGCTGTTGTGGATAGTTGGTTTGGTGGTGGACAGGATCTTACACCATACTATTTGTTTGATGAGGATGCAAGACACTTTCATCAGGTATGTAAAACATCTTGTGATAAACACAATCCTGATTTTTATTCATTGTATAAAAAGAAATGTGATGAATATTTTTATAATGCGCATCGAGGTGAAGGTCGTGGAGTAGGAGGTTTATTTTTTGACTATTGTAAGAAAACAGAGACGATGACTATGCAAAATTGGTATGATTTTGTAACAGAAGTGGGTAATAGTTTCTTACAGGCTTACGTTCCTATCGTAGAACGAAGAAAAAACACAAAATTTACTGATATACAAAAAGATTGGCAGGAGATTCGCCGTGGTAGGTATGTAGAGTTTAATTTGGTACATGATAAAGGAACACTGTTTGGGCTAAAAACAAACGGAAGAATTGAGAGCATTCTAATGAGTTTACCGCCACAAGTACAATGGCGCTATGATCATCATCCTGCATTAGGTTCTGAAGAAGAACGATTACTAGAAATTTTAAAGAACCCGAAAGAGTGGGTGTAATCCTACCAAAAACCGGGTAAAAACCGGTTACTATTCAAGTTTAATCGGATAAAATGCACAAAAATTAGGACAAAAGGTTGTTTGTATGGTTTTTTTTATTACCTTGCGCACACTTATGGGGCTTATTGAATAAATTTTTAACCAATTAACACCCAGAACCCTATGAAAAAAATTTTACTATTATTAACTGTAATCCTTCTGACTGGATGTCAATACTTCACAGATGGAAAACAGAAGTCTAAGTTTACAAATTTCTCCAAAAAAAACACAATCGAGTTTCGTAAGAATACGATAATGCTTACCAAGGGGTATGAAAAAACAAGCCCTGAGCAGTTTAAGGTTCGGTTAGATTCATTAACCGATAGCCCTAAATTTAAGAAGATCGCGTTAGAGGAATTGAAAAAAATCGAAGATAAAAATGTTGATTTTCAGTTGTTCGTTGATGAGAAAAATGTAGAAAACTATGTATTTATTTATGCGTGTGATTTTTATCAATTAGATGAGCATAGAGCTGCTACAGTTGTAGAAGCGTTAAGCCGACAACTAAAGGATGAAGCAAATGTGCAAGAAGTACGTTACAAAAGAATCCACGGAAGATTTTTCTTTACTCCAACTTCTAAAATTGTGAAGTTAAAATACCTAAAAGGGTATAAAATGGAAAAGAAATATCAGGCAGAGTACATTGTTGCCTCTAAAACAGGTGGTATTGGGTTACTGATAAGTAATCTTGAGAATGTAGATTTTGAAAATTCTATCAAGAGGCTAGCTGTGAAATAATACAGTATACCAATTATGTTAATTGGGTTTTCATATAAAATTATAAAGGTATTGGTTATGATAATCAATACCTTTTTTTGTATCCTTATAGTTAAGATTGATATTTTGATTAAAATCGACTGTCTTCAATTCTTGGTTGAAGACATACTTTAAAAGTGAAAAAATGAGAAAAATTTTAATACTTTCTATACTAGTTTTCATTACTAGCTGTGCTCGTAATGTAGAGCCTACAGCAGAGAATATTAATAAGATTTTTACTTCTCAGGATTTTACTTTTGAATTTCATCAAATAGGAGCAACAAAGAAATCAATGAGCTTCAGAGATGATTATCTGGTGTATAAAAGTGACCAACCTACAATAAGACGTGAGATCACCTACGATGAGGTGCTGCTAATTAATGATTTTATCCAGAAGATTGTCAATTTACATCAGGATGATAAGGATACGGAATCTTCTTCCTTTTACGTAGTAAAGAATACAGCTTATAAAACTACTATTATCCCAGAGCAAGAAGGTTATTATTTTGAGGCTTTATTAAGAACGTTGAAGTTAACCGATTAGAAATGTAATAACATTAAATGGTTTTTAGCATTACTTTGTTTTCATAGGTGTTCATTTCCATTTCGAAAAAAGCATTACCGATGCAATTAAATTGTTGTTTTTCATAAAAAGAAATTGCTCTTTCGTTTTTTATATATACCCAAAGCCAAAGTTCTGTATACTCTTTACTATTTAATTCTTTTTCCACCGCATTAAGTAATCCAGAACCCACACCTTTTCCAAAAAACCAATCCAGTACATATAGTTTTCCAAGCTCTGGAGCTATCTTATTTCTTAAAGGACAAGTACTTTTATAAACAATCTCTGCAACTCCTATAGGATTATCTTTGTAGGTTGCCACAATAATAGAATCTTCCTCTTTTATGGTTTTTTCAATGGCTTTTACAGAGAATTTATCGGATACAAAATTGGCAAATTCTTTAGTGATTCCTTGTACAGCATATGTTTTCATATATACCTGTTTGTACAGAATGGAAAGTTGTAAAGTATCACTCAATGCAGCTTTTCTATATGTAATCTCAGTATTCATTATGTTAATAAAATAACCGGTTTATTCTTCTTCTATATCTTCATCAATAGCTTTAAACTGTTTGATTGCAGTATTAGGTTCTATAATATTATAACCTTTCCAGAAATCCGGACTGTATTTTGATAAATAAGTGGATTGTACGTTTTTATTTTCTTTACCGTTATTATATTCTGCTTCGGTGATATTTTTAGCATCAAAGACGATCACTTCATACTTGTTTTTAGCGTAACTAATGACATCTAGGTTAAGGGACAACTGATTTTGCTTGTTTCTTCCTTTAACGTATTTATTTTTCTCTATAATACTTAATGGACGATCTACACCAAATTTGTTTTCTGTTACTTTTTCTATAAATTTTACCCCATATTTACCATCTGATCCTTTCTGAAAAATAGTAGTGCCACTATATCCATTTTCTTCAAAACTAACACCTAATAAGTTAAAACTACGTAAACGCTTTACGTTTTGATAATCTACGCGTATCACTGCAAAATCCTCTGTATTTACGTATAAGGTACCTTTAAAATCACCTCTTCTTTTTGGTGTGAATTTGATCACATATACTCCCACATCATCCAGTATGGTATAATCTACTCGCTCAAAAATATACCTGCCTGAATTTTTGATCACATTCAATTTAGTATCTGACTGATATAACATTTCATTAAACAGGTTTTTGAGATTCATTTTTCTGGACTTAAAGAAGAAATTTTCTTTTGGATTATCAATTCCATCTGCGATATCCTGAGCATCTTGATTCGCTTTAAGAATCGAATCTACCTGTACTTTTTGACTAAAGAGTCCTGATCTTATTTTTAGATATGAATTAGGTTTTACATTATCTTTAAAGATTTTCTCCATTTTCTTAAACACCCCTTCTATAGATCCATTATTGTTTTTATCATATAGACGAGCTCCTTTGATTACATTTAGTTTCTGTTTATCGGTATTTCCATAAAAATCACATAAAGCCTCCGCATAAAAAACAGAATTTCTCGGAATCACTCGGGATATACTATCTACTAGTTTTTTGTCAATCTCCTCGATAGTAGATTTTTTAAACTCAATATCCATTTTTTTAATAAAATTGGTATTAGTTTCTCTAAAAAATAGTCTGCTTTTAGCAAGATCAGATCTATAATTATCTTCCATATTATCATCTACATTGTCAATGATATCGTCGATATCAAGATTTTTGTTAGAGATAAAAACACTTTTTAATGCTATAGCTTTGGGTTGGATATATATAATGCTATCCGTAATACTTGTTACAGCAACACCGACTTTTTCATAACCCATAGAAGAAATGTAGATAGAATCTATTTTGGATTGAATATCATCTAGAGTAATACTAAAACTTCCTTCTTCGTTAGTTACTATTCCTTGATTTTCTCCAATCTGTATGGTAGCGTAGGGTATGGGTTGATTGGTTTTTTTGTCAACAACCTTAGAGCTAATTTTTTGAGCTTTTATAGAAGAAGAAATCATCCATACACTAAGAATTAGTAACACAATTTTATTCATTTTCATAGCATCAGTAGATTCATAAAATTACACGATAAAAGTATAGATTCCATTATATCTATTACATAGTTACAACGAAAAAGAATACAATTATGGTAATATATTCTTAAAATAAGACGAGATATTTACTGATTTATAACAAATAAATTGAATAAAATCCCTTTTGAACAAAGTGATTCTTATGATAGTCTTGATTGTGCTCTAACAGGTTCAGCAGAATTAACAAAATCTAATTTAGAGGACTATAAGCCTCCTTCAATCGCTGTAAATTGTTTAATCGCAGTATTAGGCTCTATGATGTTATATCCTTTCCAGAAATCCGGATCGTATTTAGAGAGGTACTGTGGTTTGATGGTTTTGTTTTCTTTACTACTTTCATACTGACTTTCTGTAATAGGTTGAGAATCAAAAACAACAACTTCATATTTACTAATTTCACCTGCACCGATATCCAGTCCTAAGGATAGCTCGTTTTGTTTGCGCCTTCCTTTTACAAACTTGTTTTTCTCGATAATTTTAAGTGGACGATCAATTCCAAAAACATTTCCTCTGGTCTTTTCTATGTAGCGCACACTGTATTTACCATCTGCTCCTTTAGCAAAGATCGTTTTGCCTTTATACATGGTATCGTGAAAACTGACACCTAATAGACCAAAGTTCTGAAGGTTTTTTACATTCTCATAATCAACTCTCATAATAGCAAAATCCTGTGTATTTACATACATTGTTCCCTTAAAATCCGCCCCTCTTTTAGGTTCGAAATTGATAATATAAACACTACTATCGTCTATGGTCGTATAATCTATTAGTTCGAACTTATATCGACTAGATTTTTCGATAAAATTGAGTTTAGAATCTTCCTGAAAAAACATACTAGATAGTAAGTCTTGTAGCGATGATTTTCTGTATTTAAGAAAATAGTTTTCTTCATTTTTATTAGGTTTCTCTACTTCGCTTTTTACCTCTGCAGCTTCTTCATTGGCATCAAAAATAGAGTCCATTTGTACTTTAGTACCAAGAATCCAACCTGATTTTATCTTTAGATATGAGTTGGGCTTTACGTTCTTTTTTAAAATTTCTTCCAACTTGTCGGATAGTGCCTCCATAGAACCATCATTACTTTTGTCATAGAGTTCTGCACCTTTAATGATATTTAGTTTTTGCTTGTCAAAATTACCATAGAGATCACATAACGCTTCTGTATAGTAAGCAGATTTTCTTGGGATAATGGATAGCACACTATCTATAAACTTCTTGTTAAACTCTTTGATGGTAGACTTTTTGAATTTTATATTCATTTTATGCAGATCACTAAAGTCTGATTGTCTATAAAAAAGCTTTTTATGTGACAAATCTTTACTGTAGTTTTGATCTACATTCTCTTTTACATTATCAATAATCTCATCGATGCCCAGATTTTTATTAGAGATAAACACACCACTGAGTTCTATAGCTTTTGGTTCTATATAGATAATATTATCGGTAATGGAGTTTAATGCAATACCAACTTTTTCGTACCCCATAGAAGAGATATAGATAGAGTCTATTTTTGCAGATCGTTGATCTAATGTAAAACTAAACATCCCTTCTTCATTTGTAATTACACCTCCATTTTCTGCATATTGAATTGTCGCGTAAGGGATAGGTTCGTTTGTTTTTTTATCGACTACTTTAGAACTTATGGTTTGTGCAGATATAGATATGCTTGATAAAAAAGCAATAGATACTACTGTAAGTTTTTTGATATTCATAATTTGATGATTTCGTTTTTTGATATCCGATAGTTATTCATATAGACGTAAATAGATCTATAAAGGTTGCCTGCGTTATATACTATTTGATTTTAATAGAATAGGAGGCACTGTACGGAGAAGACGGATGTGAAGGGGAAATGTTACAAAAGGAGAAAACCTTATAATAAACAAATAGTATTCAGGTTTTTAATGTGTTAGATAAAACTTCTATTCTACAATAGTGTTATAATATTCATAAAAAACCAATATTTGTGGTAACAGATTACTTCTTTATAACACTAATTTATAGATTGTTATACTTAATAAGATACATATCATTTGTAACTTTGGTTTAAACGTTAGTATTCTATATGCCTATGAAATCAAAAATAATTTTTTTACTCATTTGCACATTATTTATAAGTGGATTCATATCCGCTCAATACGAGATTACTATAGACGCTTATGTCTTGGATCGAGATACTCAGAAAGCTATTCCTTTTGTGAATGTTGGTTTTTTAGACGAAGGTATCGGCACAGTTAGTGATCAGAATGGTCATATCTTTTTACAATACGACGAACAGGAAATAAATAGAAGCAATGTCTTTCAGCTATCGAGTTTAGGATATAAAACAATGCAATTATCTGTTAAGGAATTGTTCCAACTATTGACAAATAATAATACCATTTTAATGGAGCCGGCTATCTATGAATTAGAAGCGGCTACAGTAACGGCAGAAAAAAGAATGAAAAAGACAGTTGGTAGATCAAGTGTCTCTAATGGTTTTATGGGGTATTGGAAAGATGCCAAGGCGCTAGGTGGTGAGATTGGCACTAGAATTAGAATCAGCCATAAGAATTCTAAACTACTGCGACTTAAGTTTAATATAAATGAGAATATTACAGATAGCTTATTAGTGCGTGTGAATGTGCATGAACACAAAAGAAGGGCTCCGGGTAGAAACATGTTAACCAGTAATATTTATCATACTATTACCAAAGAAAAAGGCGAAGAAGTTATAGACTTAATGGATTATAATATCGTGGTGCATGATGATATTATTGTTAGTTTAGAGTTGGTAAAAGTATATGGAGAAGACATCGAATTTTCTATTGGAGCATCTAAAGAAGGTATATCTTATCTGCGTTCTATAAGTCAGGATCATTGGGATGTACATTGGGATATAGGAATGGCATTTAGTGTAGATATATCATACCCTGTCGAAGAAGGGCAACTAAGAAAAAGAGAAAACCCTGATGATATTGTGCTTTATTGGGATACCTCTTTTTCTGCAACGAATCATGATCCGGAATATACATACCAATTTTTAAAAGCGTATTTGAAAAAAATAGAAAACACTACGGTAACGCTGATACCCTTTTCTAATACAATTCATGAGCAACAAAAGTTTGACATAAGAAATGGCAAAAGCAACCAACTTATTGAATCACTTAGTAAGATGGACTATAATGGAGCGACTAATTTTTCCGCTCTTTTTAAGGAAGAAAACAAACCTGATCAATATCTAGTGGTTAGTGATGGTCGAACCACTTTTGGTTCTTTTGAACAGGTTTATGATGTTCCGGTTTTTTATATTAATCATTTACCAAATCCGGACGATTTGTTATTACACAAAGCCGCGGTACAGAGTGAAGGTTATTATCTTAATCTTACTAAGATCTCTGTTGATCAGGCATTGTCTAATATAGTTTATGAATTAGAAGATAATAATGTATACCAGATCGACAAAAATCAAGAATTAATAAAAGGTTTAGTCACTTCTGGTGGGAAACCTGTACAAGGTTGTAAAGTTTCTGTAAAAGGGACGTTGATCCAAACAACTACAGATGCTAATGGATCGTTTTCCATAGATGCTAGCATGGAAGATGTGTTGACATTTGATTTTTTTGGGATGGAATCTCAAGAAATTGCTTTGGACGCAAGAAAAAATATTAAGGTAGATCTTATTTCTAATCACACCGTTCTGGAAGAAGTAATAGTAGAGACTAAAGAAAGTAACGAATCAGATGACATAGTAAAAGATGTGTATGGCAACAATGTGAATAAGAAATCAATTGGGCACGCTTATTATACCGTAGAAGAAGAAGATTTTCTTCACTCTGCTATTTATCTTTCTGACTTAATAAGAGGTCAGTTTCCGGGAGTCCAGGTGTTTGGTTGGGGAGATGAGGCCGTTTATGAAATACGAACAAAGCTTTCGCTTGCTGCTGACAATAGCACACCGCCCTTATTTGTAGTAGATGGTCTACAATTTAACGAGCCACCAACTTTTCTATTCCCTACACAGATAAAATCAATATCTGTACTAACTGGCTTATCAGCGTCTGCTAGGTTTGGTCAAGCCGCAAGAAATGGAGTTTTTATTATCACCACTAAATATGGTGATATATCAAATAATAAAGATGGAAAACCAATTAATGATTTATTAGTTAAAGGAAATGATTACACAACCTCTAGTTTTTTACTAGATGTTAATCACAATAGACCTTCTTATTTAGATGAATTGTGGAATAGTACAAGTTATAAAGAAGCAAAAGAGATATACTATAGCCTTAGAAAGAAGTATCCCATAAGTATACCTTTTTATAGCTATAGTGCCTCTTATTTTAGGGTATGGAATACTGCATTCGCAGATCAAGTTTTATCTAATATTTCTGAAATTGGGTTCGATAATCCACAGGCATTATTAGTCTTAGCTTTTAAGTTAGAAGCTATAGAGGAATACCATAACGCAGCGTTTTTGTATGAGCGCATCTTTGACTTAGCTCCTGATGCGGCGCAATCTCATCTGGATTTGGCACGAATCTACGTTTCGATCGGAAAATATAAAGAAGCCTTTGAACTGTATAAAAAAATATTACGAAATAAGGAATCTACAATGGACTTTGAGGAAATTGCAGAACAAGCCGAGTCAGAAATTAGGAGATTACTAAACTTTCATAGATCAGAGCTTACTTATAAGGATGTACCCGATGAATTTTTAGCTGTAAAAGGAGTGCCGGTGCGTCTTGTTTTTCAATGGAGTGATCCTCAGTCAGAATTTGAACTTCAGTTCGTAAGTCCGAAAAAGAAGTTTTCTAAATGGAAACATGTGTTTCGAGAAAATAAGGAAGAACTATTATCTAGGGTACAATCAGGGGTGTCATCTAAAGAGTTTATAATTGATAATGCAATGCCTGGTGAATGGATTATAAATGTTCAATCATTCGGTGATGCTTCAGCTTTAAACCCTGCATTTATGAAATATACGATGTATACTAATTATGGTCTGCCTAATGAAACAAAAAAAGTACAATGTATTAACCTATCTAACCAAAAAGAAAAAGTAACACTAGATAAAATAATTTTATAAGACTTTAAACAAAAAACATTGTGTTATAACCACAGTTTTGAAATTAGCAATTCTAGAAAGTATTTTATGGAAGGCTGAGGTTGCTCCAGACGAGGACAGGTCTTAAAAGCCAAATATTTTACCAAATTATAAAAAGAAAATCACGATAGAAACAACTGTTTCTTATCGTGATTTTCAGCATTTAACTAACTAAATTTTTACAGAGCATTACGTATTCATCTTGCTTTTTTGTAATTAAATAGGGTCTCTGACCCTTACTCTTCTACTCCTCGTAGATTATCATTAGAGTTCCTGTCTATTAACTTATTATACGGATCAACTCCCGCTTTTTCTGGTTTTTTGTCTGTTATAATGGTAAATGTGTTTTCGCCAGGTAGTAACCATTTTCGCTCCAGATAATATGGATTTTTAAGTGGTACTTCCTGATCATCTATAATGTCCTCACCAAACAAACCAACTTCTATATAATTTGTTTTATCATCTGTGCGTTCTTCTTTTCCTTTATCATCATAATAGATTTTTTTAGAATCTACTGTAAAGGTGGTTTCATAGGTACCATTATCCAGTTTTTTGGTTTTGGCTTCTTTGATTCTATTTTCATACAACACAATCTTTTTAAAACCGTCTTCTACTGAGTATTTAAGAGAATCTGGTGTCACTTTATAAATAGCATCATATAAGTTTTCTGAAGTAGGATATACGCCTTTTTCAAAGTTTTTATACTCTTCTAAGAATCCTTTTAAGGCTGTATTGATTTTTTCTTCACCAATAATATCCTGTAATTCATACATCACCATAGATCCTTTGCGGTACCAAATATAACCGCCTGTTTCTACATTGATTAACGATCGCTCCGGTTTAAAACTAAAGGCACGACTGCGTAAATAGGCATCTAGAGAATACTTAAGAAAGTTTTTAATCCCATTTTCGCCATACTCGTGTTTCATGGTCATTAACGATGAATACTCAGCTAAGGTTTCTGCAATAATTGTAGCGCCGGATGTTTTACTAGGTGCTACAATATGTCCCCACCATTGATGAGCAACTTCATGTGCGGTTACACGGAAAGCATAATTAAAATCTTCAGCCTTTTCAAAATCAGCGGCAAACCCAAAGTCTTCTGAGTATGGAATTGTGGTGACAAAAGATTGAGCAAACTGAGAATGTGCAGGAAACTCGACAACTCTGATCACAGAATTTGGATACTCATAGAAATTTTTAGAACAATACTCCAGTGCTACTTTTGTACCTTCTATAAAATATTCTAAATTTCTTTTATGTTTAGGAGAATGATAGATCTCTATGTCTACTTTTTTCCCACTTGGTGCTATCCAACTGGACTTCTCTACATCATATCTGGCAGAAACTACATTAAAGAATAGATCCGTCTGAGATTCTAATTTATAGTGAAAATAGACTCGATTATCTTCTTTCCATTCTTTTACTAATTTACCAGGCGCAATAGCGATTTGATCAGATGAGGTACTTACCACAGCTTCAAAATTAATATAATTGGCATCTTCGTTATAAAGATTCTTTTTTAAAGCCGTAGAATCCGTTCTAGGTGGAAATAAGTAATCTAATTTTTCCAATCCATATTTTCTTCGAGTTCCATTATCACTAAGTGTTCTATCATAATGAAAATCAGGGAAGATAGAATTGTTTAGAAAAGTACCGTTATTTAATATCTGAGTTTCCATACTGTTAGCAAATCCTTTGGTCTCAGCAGACATAGAAATTGACAACTTTGCAGTGTCTTCAGGTTGTAGTGTAGTAGGCAATTTATAGAAATACATTCTATTAATAGAATCAGAAACCACAGCTTTTAGTGAAACACCGTTATAGATAATTTCTCCTAATTGAGTATGTTCTGCAGGATACTGAACATTTAATAATAAGGTATCAATAGGAGTGTTGTAATTATTAATTAACTTAAATTCTCCTTTCGCTTTTAACGCTCTTGTGTCTGGAAAAACATCAATGTAGACTTTCAGATCAGTAACCTGTGGATGCGCCTGATTGATTAATCTAGCATATTTTTTTTCAGCATCTGCTGCTATTTTGTTAAAGTAATCACCATCCTCGATAGAGTTTAATACTTTTAGATTGTAATAGCTATAGCCAGCTACGGATACGAAAGCAATGATTACCATGAGTAATGCTCCGATCATTTTAAAATTCAATCTTCTTATAGCAAGTGTTAATCGTTCCTTTGTCGTAGCAAAGAATCCGCGATTCCAGAATACAGTGCCAATGACTAGTAATATAGCCATCATTAAAGCCCAATACATATTTACAGTAAACGTACCATGCATATAATGACCAAAACCATTCAGATCACTAAGAAAAAATGGAGTGGAGCCCGTAAAAATTAGAAGTGGATTGTTACTTTTAAAACCGAACTGAACCAATAATGGAAGTCCGATATAAGCCAATATGATAATAAAATGCCCTAGAAACTTATTGTTAACCAATACATGGATAAAGAAACATAGAAAAATGGTTGTTATGAAAGTCGGAAGGATTAATGCAAAATTATACACGGCATACATGCCTAGTTCATATCCAAAATAACCATTAAATGTCTGAAATAATATTCCAATTATGATATTGACAGATGCTAATACTACGGCTACACCCAATAAAGAAATAACTTTAGAAAAGTATAGACTTGTAGTATTGATAGGTAATGCATCATAAAAAACAAAGGTTTTGTTTTTACGAGTTCTATGCACTGCTTCACCAGAATAAATGATTAAAATAACAATGGATAAAAGAGAAATTCCACCAGAAATAAAAGGTGTTACAAATCTTGTGAGCGGTAAATTAGGAGTTCCATACGTTTCGTTGTTGGTGAAAATAATAATTAAAGAGAACACAAGTCCGATGATCATCAAGATGATGAAAACTGGGTCTTTGATGATCGAAAGAAACTCAATCTTACTTAAAGATAATAGTTTGTTTCTTTCAGTTTTTTTAGTAAAAACCTGCTGAATAGGACTTAATAAAGAAGGAACGAATTTGTCATTTTTGATTTTACCTTCTTTTTTACCAGAAAGCAGAAACTTTTTATAATCAAATTTGAAAACAGTTAGTAAGAAAAATAGGATTCCCAATCCTAACCAAAGCATTCTATTTAATAAGAATTTCCCATAGATCGGAAGTTGATTGGTGTTTAACTCATTTATTGACCAATATTTTTTTACAAAAGAAAAAGCTCTACCGCCAAACGGATCCAGGTATACTGATAACCATTGATTATCTAGACTTGACAGTAAGTTTCCTGAGATACTATATAATAGAAATAGTACTATTCCTCCTAGATAAATGATGGGCATTTTTTTAAAAAATGCCATTAAACAAAAGAAGAGAGCACCAATTAAAAAGGCATTGATCTGTAATAGAAATATAAATGGTATTAAGTAAGATGATAAATTAAAAACTTCATACGCTCCATAATCCGGTCTATCAGCAAACATACCCCAGGTAAATCCAATAATTGCACCGATCACAATAAAAAGATTTAATAAGCTGACAATGGTGAAGCTTCCAAAAAACCTTCCTAATACATAGGATTTCTGAGTGATAGGAAATGTAAAATAGGTTTGAGCAGTTTTATGATCTTGAT
This sequence comes from uncultured Aquimarina sp., assembly GCF_947495315.1. Classification (GTDB taxonomy): domain Bacteria; phylum Bacteroidota; class Bacteroidia; order Flavobacteriales; family Flavobacteriaceae; genus Aquimarina. The sequence goes on from NZ_CANLYD010000002.1 coordinate 350,171, forward strand.
CCCTAAAGATGGGAACCCCCATAATAGCTGCATAAAAGAAAATGGAAATGACAGAGATGGGAGCAATAATCTCAGCAATATTATTTGGACTATTTACGAATTGTGCGGTAGAGGATTCCTGAAAATATCCCCATAGACCGGCAATCAAAAGTCCTAATCCAGCATAAATCCAGGTAGCAGGCCTTCGGAAACGGTATTGTAATTCGAATAAGAAAATTTCTTTCATAACTATGCCTCCTGTTCTTGCTTTTGGTTAATACTAAAGAAATAAAATTCTTCTAAACCATTGTCCATTTGCTCAAAACCGTCTCCAGGAGTGTTTTCGCTATATATATTTACAAAAAACTGGCCTCCTCTTAAATAATTGGAGAGCACGGTATATTCATTTTCATAGCGATCCAATTCTGATTTTTCAATTTGTTTTTTGAATATTTTGTTATCCAAAGTACTAGATAATTCTTGTGGATTCCCTTGTGCAAGGATGCTACCTTCATTAAAAACTGCCATATGTTCACATAGATTTGTTACATCATCTACGATATGAGTAGATAAAATTACTACAGCATTTTCACCTAATTCACTTAGTAAGTTATGAAAGCGATTACGTTCTAAAGGATCCAAACCAGCAGTAGGTTCATCTACGATAATTAGTTTTGGATTTCCTAATAGTGCCTGCGCAATTCCAAAACGTTGTCTCATTCCTCCAGAAAAATCACCTAGATTACGATTTCTAAACTTGTATAAATTCACCTTGTTTAATAAATCGGCAACATATCCTTTTCGCTCAGCAGTATTAGTAATCCCTTTTACTTTAGCAATGTGATTTAACATCATCTCTGCAGAAACTTTTGGGTATACCCCAAAATCTTGCGGTAAATATCCTAACACTTTTCGCAGCTCTTCAGGTTGTTTAAAAACATCAATACCATCAAAATGGATAGATCCTGTATCTGCTAATTGTAGCGTGGCAATAGTTCTCATTAAGGTAGATTTACCAGCCCCGTTAGGACCTAACAAACCAAACATTCCTTTTTCTAAAGTAAGATTGACATTGTCTAATGCCTGTGTTCCGTTAGGATACGTTTTATTGAGATTTTTTATTGTCAGCATATAAAATAAGGTTTAGCAATTTTTATCTATTAAACCCGATTTATGCAATAGAACTTCGTTATGAAGCTTTGAGATGCGAGAAATACTAGCTTTTTCTTGATTTTAGCATAGCACCGCTACGGTGAAATCAAAAATAGTAGCGAAGCGATAGTATTTGCGGTAGCTCACAGATGCAATAGATTTTCTATTGCATAAAGCGGGTTAAATAGTTAGTAGGTTATGTTAGGCGTTTGTTACATAATTGGTTTAATTTTGTGAAAATGATCCACCCGAAATTACGTTATAAGTTGGTATATTTACGTTTCTTATAAACTACTAACAAATTAATGCATCAACTACGCAGAAATAGAAGATTACGAACTACAGAATCAATTCGATCTTTAGTTAGAGAACATACAATCACCCCTAATGATTTTTTAGTGCCACTCTTTGTGGTAGAAGGTAATAATATAAAGCAAGAGATCGCTTCGATGCCTGGATATTACAGATATAGCTTAGACTTATTAAAAGACGAAGTAAAAGAGTTGTGGATGATGGGGTTAAAGGCAGTATTGCTTTTTGTTAAAGTTCCTGATAATCTTAAAGATAATAAAGGAACCGAAGCCTTAAATCCTGATGGATTGATGCAGCGAGCCATAAAAACTGTAAAAAATGTAGCACCAGAAATGTTGGTGATGACCGATGTGGCATTGGATCCATATTCTTCATATGGACACGATGGTATTGTGGAGGATGGATATATTGTTAACGATCCTACTTGCGAGGTTTTAGCAAAGATGTCGTTATCTCACGCTAAAGCGGGAGCAGATTTTGTAGCGCCTAGTGATATGATGGATGGTAGAATTTTGGCAATTAGAGAGCTTCTAGAAACAGAAAACTATAAGAATACAGGTATTATGAGTTATAGTGCCAAGTATGCATCGGCGTTTTATGGACCGTTTAGAGATGCCTTGGATTCTGCACCTGGTTTTGGAGATAAAAAAACCTATCAGATGGATTTCGCTAATCGAGATGAAGCGGTTAAAGAAACACTGAATGATATAGAGGAAGGAGCCGATATTGTTATGGTCAAACCAGGATTAGCTTATCTGGATATTTTGCGCGATATTAGGGAGGCCGTTGATGTTCCTGTAGCGGTGTATCAAGTAAGTGGTGAGTATGCAATGCTTAAAGCAGCAGCAGAAAAAGGATGGTTGGATCATGATACAATTATGATAGAACAACTAATAGCGTTTAAAAGAGCGGGAGCACATATCATTGCTAGCTATTTTGCTAAAGATGTAGTTAAACTTTTATGCTAATTTTGTAGATTAGGGGAAAATTTAACTTATGTCAGAGGCCAAACAACTCAAAATTGAAGATGATAGAGAACCTAAAAAAATAAAAGAACCAACTGGAATTAATGAATATTTAGATTATACTATTACTGATGAACTAATAATTGGTTTATGCGGCCCTATAGGATCAGATATAAATTTTGTTTCCGAAAGTTTGAAGGAAATACTGGAAGATACTTTTGGATATGATTGTATTGAAATTAAATTAAGCGATTTTATTAGAATGCAATTCGAAATTCCTAAAAAGGAAAAAAAATTCAGTTATTATGAAGAATTGATAAATAAGGGTAATGAACTAAGAAATCAATTTGGGAATGACATTTTATCAAAGCTAATAGTTCATGAGATTACAAAAGATAGACAATCAAAATCTAAAACAGATAAGGAATTAGTAAAGAAAAAAAGAATCTGTTATATTATAAATTCAATAAAACATATTTCAGAATATAGATTATTAAAAAGAGTATATCAAAATATTTTTTACTTTATAGGTGTTTTTTCTCCACTGGAGGTTAGAAAAGAAAACTTAAGTGTAAAGGGCATTGAAAATCCTGACATTGAAAGATTGGTAAAAATTGATTCAGAACAAGTTGAAGATCATGGACAAAAAGTATCAAAAACTTTTCCAAATGCAGATTATTTTTTAAGAATAGAAGATAGTAATGATAAAATAGTTAATGATAAAATACAGCGATTTCTAGATTTAGTATTTGGAACAAAAATAACAACTCCAACATATCAGGAAACTGCGATGTATATGGCTTCTTCAGCCTCTGCAAATTCTGCCTGCTTATCTAGACAAGTTGGGGCATCAATTACTAACAAGCTTGGTGATATTATTTCAGTGGGCTGGAATGATGTTCCAAAGTATGGCGGTAATTTATATACTGAAAATGATTTAAATGGAGATGATCATAGATGTATAAATAAAAGCGGTGGGAAGTGCTTTAATGATGAAGAAAAAAATGAATTAATAAATCTAATTACTGAGAAACTAGTTGAAGAGGAAGTAATAAATAAAGAAAAATCTAATGATGTTTTTAATATTTTGAAGGACTCTAGAATAAGAGATTTAATAGAGTTTTCCAGAGCTGTACATGCAGAGATGCATGCGATGATTAATGCAACTCAAAAATCTGGCTCAGAAATATTAGGAGGTAAGCTTTTTTGTACCACTTATCCTTGCCATAATTGTGCTAGACATATTGTTGCAGCTGGAATTAAAGAAGTATACTATATAGAGCCTTACAAAAAAAGTTTGGCTTTAAAATTGCATAGTGATTCTATAACGGAAAGATTTAATACTGAAAATAGAGTTAAAGTTTTAATGTATGACGGTGTTTCTCCTAAAAGGTATATTGATTTGTTTAAAATTAATGATGCAGAAAAGAGGAAGAAAGATGGTAAAAAGCTTATTGTTAAACGAAAAAAAGCATCACCAAGAAAAAGTGTTTCCTTAGAAGCTATTCCTTTTTTAGAGAAGAAAGCTACTGAGGAATTAAATAAAAATGGTAAATTTGATAAAATTATTAACTAATCCTAAATGTCCACTACTAAACAGAATTCCAAAAATCAATTGAAATTGAATTTTGAGAATACTGCGAAAGAAGTAAAAGTTATTTCTATTCAAAGATCTCAAAATAGAGAACTAAATACGAGAATATTAAATCGTAAGAGAACTTTTTAATGCAAATAAAATCTAAAAGATAGCCATCATATTTTGATGGTTTTTTTAGTAATAATAAAAAGTAAAATAATTTATGGTAAGTAGGGATCGATTGTATCAGACTTTTGGAGAATTATTGTATGTAATTGCTATGAGTGATGGTGTGATTCAGAAAGAAGAAGTAAAAACGCTGGAAGAAATCCTAAAGGCACATCCAAAAGGACAAGAAATTAAATGGTCTTTTGACTATGAAAATGATAATCAAAATGATATCGAAACTTTATATAAAAGGGTTATAGAAGTTTTTTCTGATAATGGCCCGGATGAAGAATATGATTTTATGATTTATGCGTTGACTAAAATTGCAGAAACAACTGATGGTATTGGTTCTAAAGAAGAAAAAGTAATTAATAGTTTTTCTAAAGATCTTTTAGAAAGATTCAAAAAAGACATTGATAATTTATTTAATTGATAAGATCACACACAATGAAAAATATTTTTTTAATACTCTTAAGCATCACTTTTGTAGTTGCTAGTTGTCAATCAGAAAAGAAAACCGAAAAAGAAAAAATCGTTATCGGATCAAAGAAAAAAACAACATCTCCAGAATTCGAATTAGGTAAAGAGCTGTTTAAGGGTAAAGGAAACTGTTATTCCTGTCATCGAATGGATAAGAAATCCGTAGGTCCAAGTGTAACAGAGATCATGAAAATCTACAAAGAACAAAATGGCGATATCATAGGTTTTTTAAGACAAAAAAAAGATCCTATTGTAGATCCTGATAATTATGCAGTAATGAAAACCAATTTTGCTCGCTTAGAAAAATTCACCGACGAAGAATTGAAAGCAATAGAATTATATATGAATGAAGTGACTACTAAGTAATGAAACGAATATTCTTTCTTCTTTTTTTTATTTCATATCCCATAATGTCTCAACAAGTAACCCCAAAATCCGCTTTTTTGGAAAAGTGGAATAACTCTAAAGAGTATTTGCTAGAAATAGCGGAATCTATGCCCGAAAACAAGTATCTATATACTCCTTCAGAACGTGAAATGGATTTTAAAAATCAATTGCTTCATATCTGTGGGAATATGCTATGGCTTAGTACGACCTACTTTTCTGAAGAAGTCTTTGATCGTAAAAAGCTTGCAGAAAATGCTCCTGATTCTAAGGCCGAGATTATGAAGTTACTCGAAAAGTCATTTGATCTTGTCTACGAACGAGTGCAGAATGCAAAAGAAGAGTCACTAAAAACCGAAGTAGATTTTTTTGCTGGCCCAAAATCCAAACTTCAGATTTTGAATCTGCTTCAGGATCATGTAACACATCATAGAGGACAGTTAATCGTGTATTTAAATCTTAATGAGATTAAACCACCCAAGTATGTGGGGTGGTAAAAACACACCATTAGCTTTTGCTCAATTTATCCTTATGACGTTTTAGTCAGAATCAGAGATCAGAGTAAAACTTCAATATTAGAAAAATTAGAAGGTGCATTAAATTTGTATTCTAGAGAAAACAATACATAGATTTTTATTGAGATGCTATTTACAAATACTATTTTGTTATGTACAAATAATAAAAGTAAGGATTCATAGTTAAAAAGATTAACATATATTCAATTCTCAACTAAGCTTATTATTAAATAAAATATTCACACATTATTCTTTCAACCTAACAATTCAAACTCATGATCAAAAATTTACAAGTATTACTACTAGTTGCAGTAGTAACGCTAACAGGCTTCTATTCTAGCTATGCGCAATGCAGTGATATTACATTAGAATCTATAACAAATCCTGGTCCGTATGACATTGATTCCTATTCAGAATCTGACGGCTTACCAAATAGTTCAGGTTATCGAGAAGTAACAGTATACTATCCTATAAATGGAACACCGCCATATCCGAGTATTGCCATCGTGCCTGGATTTACGGCTGGTCCCGGATCGGTGAGAGCTTGGGGACCTTATTATGCTTCTCATGGAATCGTAGCTATAGTTATAGGGACTAATAATAGAAATGCATTTCCAGATGAAAGAGCAACAGCCCTTATCGCTGCTCTTCAAACTTTAGAAAATGAGAATACGCGAACTTCTTCTCCGCTCCTGGGACAAGTTGATATTGATAAATTTGCTGTAAGTGGCCACTCTATGGGAGGAGGAGGAGCCCAACGAGCAGCAGTTATGAATGCTAATATAAAAGCTGTAGTTGCCTTATGTCCTTGGTTACCAACATTTAATAGGCCATCTCTTGATCATTCAGCTCCTGTACTTATTTTTAGTGGTCAAAATGATCCTACTGCACAACCATCTCAGCACGCTGATATCCACTATGATGTAACTCCAGAGGGAACTGATAAATTATTGTATGAAATAAAAAACGGGAATCATTCTGCAGCAAATAATCCAGCAGGAGCACAAGGAAATGTAGGGAAGCTAGCTATTTCTTGGTTAAGGTCAAAACTAAATAACAACAATTGTTATTGCTCTTTAATCAATGATGAATTACTCAATAATCCAGCAACTGCATCAACATTTGAAACAAATGTTTCTTGCCAAACATTATCGGTTGATGAAATAGACGTCAATGCTCAATTAACCACAAGCATATATCCGAATCCTACAAATTCTTATGTTACTGTAGAAAGTGATTTTGCTATTTCTAAGAGTTATAAAATATTTTCTCTTTTGGGTGAACATCTGGTTAGCGGAAGCATTACTACTAAAAAGGAACAAATTGATTTATCACAACTAAAACCAAATATATACTTGTTGAATATTGACAATCAAGTTTTCAAAATATTGAAGACTGAATAAATATAGAATCCAAAATATTATTTAATCCCACAAAACCTGAAGAAAAATTCATTGTGCTTTGTGGGATTAAATGAGATATAATACATTTTAGAGTTCTTTTTAGATAAAGGATTCATATCTAGATTAATTCTTCTTTAGAATATATGCATTTTTGATTCTTAGCGTATACTAATCGTACTCCTACTGAAATTATTTATTACTTTAGCAGAACTAATCTTATACCATGGCACTACTAATTGTATACGGAGTCGTATCTATTTTCTTTTCGTTTTTATGCTCAATTTTGGAAGCAGTTTTACTGAGTATTACTCCTACGTTTCTTAACGTTAAGAAAAAAGAAGGGAAAGCTTATGCAACTTCTTTAGAAAAGCTAAAGAAGGACGTAGACCGGCCACTAATTGCCATATTAACGCTTAATACTATTGCACACACTGTAGGAGCTATATTGGTAGGTGTACAAGCAAAAGTAGCATATGGCGAAATGTATGGATCTGAAACCCGTACAATTCTTGGGATGGAGATTACGGAAGATCTTATGGTAGGAATTGTATCTTCTATTATGACTATTTTGATATTAGTAGCTTCAGAGATTATTCCTAAGACTATCGGAGCAACCTATTGGAAACAGTTATCTAATTTTACCTCTAAAGCATTACATGTTTTGATCTGGCCACTAAAATGGACAGGTATTCTCTGGATATTACAATTAACTACTAAGTTAATCGGTGGCAAAGGACATCACGGATCTGTGTTAAGCAGAGAAGATTTTACTGCCATGGCTGATATTGCCGAAGAAGAAGGTGTTTTTGAAGAATCAGAATCTAAAGTAATCAGGAATCTATTGAATTTTAAGGCTATTTTTGCAAAAGATGTCATGACTCCAAGAACGGTGATTAAAACTGCTTCTGAAGATACAACCGTAGAAGAGTTTTTTAATGAAAACCAAAATCTACGTTTTTCCCGAATTCCTGTGTATAAGGAAAATTCTGATAATATAACAGGGCAAGTATTAAAAGATGAAGTTTTTAAGGAAATGGCAAACCAAAATGGTCATAAACTTCTTGCCGAAATAAAAAGACCTATCATATTTACAACCAGAAACTTACCAATTCCGGATTTATTTAATGAGTTAGTTCAAACTAAAAACCATATAGCTTTGGTAGTAGATGAATATGGTTCTGTAAGCGGTGTAGTTAGCATGGAAGATGTAATCGAAACCTTATTAGGATTGGAAATTATGGATGAAAGTGATCAAGATTCTAATATGCAGGAGTTAGCACGAAAAAATTGGGAAGACCGAGCTCGCCGTATAGGACTGCTGGATGATAAAAAAGAAGAATGATCAAAACCGCTTTCATAAAAACTCCTTTAGGTATTGCTTCTATATCAGGAGATGAAAATGGTATTACAAAAATTTCAATAACCGAAGACACAGAAAAAGATCTTTCTAAAGAGATTCCGGAGATACTTAAGGAAGCAGTAATTCAGTTACAGGAGTATTTTAAGGGAAATAGAAGTGATTTCAGCATTAAAATGAATCCATCTGGTACTGATTTTCAGAAAAAGGTGTGGCAAGAGCTTTCTAAAATTCCTTTTGGTAAAACGGTTAGCTACTTAGATATCGCTAAACAATTAGGAGATCCTAAATGTATACGAGCAGCGGCGTCTGCTAACGGTAAAAATCCATTGTGGGTAGTAGTACCTTGCCATCGTGTCATTGGTAGTGATGGATCGCTTACCGGATATGCCGGCGGATTATGGCGGAAAAAATGGTTATTGGAGCATGAAAGTCCAGTAAAACAACAATCTTTGTTTTAGAAAGAAAATTCTCAAAAATTTATTTTCATACCTTAGAGCTTTAAAATTTCAAAAAGCAAATGAAAATTCTCAAAAAACTTCTTAAAGGCCTCGTAGGTATTATTCTACTTTGTGTGGTTTTATTATACATTTTTGATTATGACTATATCCTAAAAGGAGTACGTGTTGTATATATGACAGGACATAAAACTGCATATATAGATGATTATACATATTTTGATAATCATACTGTAGAAAAAGGTAGTACACCGATTCCCTGGAAATTACATGCTAATTATAATACAGCTACACCTACCGAAAGGTTAAATAATATCAACGATGAAATGGGAACCGTGGCATTTATGATTATTAAAAACGACAGTATTTGGTATGAGAACTATGCTGAAGGTTATGGTGTAGAGTCTAAAACCAACTCTTTTTCTATGGCAAAAAGCATCACAACCGCCTTATTAGGAAAAGCCATTATGGATGGATATATCAAAAGCTTAGATCAACCAATAGGAAATTTTCTACCTAAATTCTCAGAAGGAATAGCGGCTAAAGTAACTGTAGGAGATCTATCATCAATGTCATCTGGATTAAATTGGACAGAACATTATACAAGCCCATTTTCAATAACAGCAAGAGCTTACTATGACCCCGAATTAAGAGAGGTGATGAATGGATTAGAAATTGTGGATGAACCAGGAAAAGAATTTAGATATTTAAGTGGTAATACACAGTTATTGGGCATGGTAGTTGAAAAAGCAACTGGTAAAAGTTTATCAGAATATCTAAGTGAGAGTTTCTGGAAACCTATGGGTATGGAACAAGATGCATTGTGGCAAGTGGATAGTGAAGATAGCGGAATGGAAAAATCGTATTGCTGTATCGCTAGTAATGCTAGAGATTTTGCTCGTTTTGGAGTGCTGTTTAAAAATGATGGGAAGTTTGGAGGGAAACAAATATTGCCAAAAGAGTTTACAAAACTCGCTACGCAAAAACGCTTTGAGAAAGATGACATGTACGGCTACGGGTTTTGGTTATCTGATCACCTTGATAAGGAGATATTTGTAATGCGAGGTATTTTAGGGCAATATGTAATTAGTATTCCTCAGGATGATGTAATTATTGTTCGTTTAGGACATCATCGTGGAGGACCACAAGGATCTTTTAGTGAAGATTTCTTTATTTATATTGAGGAGACTTATAAAATGTTAGAGAATGCTTCATAAAATTAACTTAGAACACATTTTGTTTCTAGACATCGAAACAGTTCCGGAGCAAAAAAGCTTTGATGCCCTAACGGATGAAATGAAATATCTATGGGCTGATAAAACTAAATTTCAACGTAAAGAAGAGTTCTCTCCAGAAGAATTCTACGAGCGAGCTGGTATCTGGGCAGAATTTGGAAAGATCGTCTGTATCTCAGTTGGATATTTTACGTTTAAAGGAGAGACAAGGTCTTTTAGAACTACTTCTTTTTTTGGTGATGAGAGGCAACTGCTTATAGATTTCAAAAACTTGTTAGAAGCGCACTTTAATCACCCACATCATTTGCTTTGTGCGCATAATGGTAAAGAGTTTGATTTTCCGTATATCGCCAGAAGAATGATTATTCACAATATTAGTTTGCCTTTTAAACTAAATTTATTTGGTAAAAAACCTTGGGAGGTTCCGCATTTAGACACTTTGGATTTATGGAAGTTTGGGGACTATAAACACTATACCTCTCTTAAGCTTTTGACAAATATTTTAGGAATCCCTTCTCCAAAAGATGACATTGATGGTAGTCAGGTAAGACAGGTGTATTATGAAGAAAATGATATTGATCGTATTGTTATTTACTGTGAAAAAGATACTGTTGCTGTCGCTCAGATTCTTTTACGCTTGAGACAAGAAGAACTATTAGATGATGATGAGGTAGTTTCGGTATGAAATCGAAAATTGATATAATTATTTAACCCACTTTATACAATAGATTTTCTATTGTATAAAGTGGGTTAAAAGAGAACCACCTGAATGAGCTCTCTTTAATAATAAGTTTACAATAGTTTTTATTGTAATCTAGCTAAAACAGACCTGCTTAATAATTTCCCATTCGATTTTGTGGTTTCTTGTTGTACCAAACCAACATCTTTTGCAATCCATTGTTTTACATAAGAAGTTTGTTTCATACCCATACTCATATTAGTTTCATTGATGTATGTGATGAGATAACAATTAAATGACCCTGCGGAAGTAGTAATGATCTCTGTTGATGCTACTTTTCGTTTTTTAAGATCTACAGTCATATCTATGCTCATTACACCGGCATCAACAGACATAGTTACTTGACCATCTGGTAATTCTTGACCTACGGATAATGAATTCGGGATATCAATACCATTTCCTTCAATACGATATTCCATATTCTTGTATTGATTAAATAAATTAGGAGAAATTATAGATTCTGGATCTAAGGTTGTAATACCTCCATCACAGGTTACTGTAAATTGAGCTTCCGTAATTTTTTTTTGTTTTTTAGCGTCACTTAGATACATACTCATCGTAATCTTCGATTCAGATCCTGAAGAATTGATATCCAAAACCTCGTAACTCGTTTTAGAAGTTAGTTTGTTTTTATGGTTAAAGTGATGCATTGTGATCGTAGTTCCTTCTTTTGAAGGATAAAATTGACTACAATTGTTTTGGGCGGTAAGCTTTCCTAAAGCAAGAATTACTAAAATTATAGATAAAGTTCTCATATATAATAATTTATTAATGTTTAATCTTCATCAATTGTCCAGATTTCTCCAGAAGTTCCAGATGCCACGTATCCCCCAAAAAGCCATAGCTCATTACGATAAACTAGATTTGTATGAGAATGCGAACTTTCAAAAGGAATAACTTCCTCATACCTTGTCCAGTTAATCATATCAGAAGAATACCATATATCTTGTATAATCCTTGATGTTTCTGACTGGCCATTAATAACCCATACTTTGTTATTAAAAACAGTTGCGGTATATAAATCTCTAGCAGTAAAAATAGGAGTGGATGTAGATACTAATGACCAGCTAATACCATCAGTACTTGACCAGATTTCATTGAATCGACTAGTTTCATTTCTCCCTCCGATAACATACAGGGTGTTATTAAGAACTACAGTTTCATGATTGCCTCGTACAGGGAAAGCATTTGGATTTTCTTCTATCCAGTTAATACCATCTGTTGTAGACCATACCAGCATATCGGTTCTTGATGAAGAAGGGCCTATGACATACATTTTGTTATTGAATACTGTGGTGGTATGAGCGGACATATTACCAAAAGGAGCTGTCATAGTAACATTTGACCATGTCAGACCATCGCTGGATCGCCAAATATCGGATAAAAGATTTTCGGAGTTGTTTTTTCCACCAATTAACCACATTTCATTATTAAATACAGTTAAAGTATGACGATATCTTGCTTCGAAAAGGTTACTTGTAACGGATACCCAATTTATTCCATTATCGCTTGACCAAACAGCGTTTCCATAGGTGTCATCGGCAGTATATGCATTATCTCCACCCACGGACCATACTTTTCCATCAAATACAACCATGGTGTTTTCTGCAAATCCACCCATTTGATCTTCTGAAGTTTTTAGATCAAAGGTTAAAGAAGTTTCTGAAACATCATCTATTACAATATCATCATCATCTGTATCACAAGCAATATGTATAATAAGTAGAAATACTAATAAAATTTTTGAGGTTTTCATTTTGTTACGTTTTATAGTTTCCTATTTGTGTCATAATCTTTGATTAGGTAAACATGAAACATAAAAAATCGCCCTAAAGAGCGATTTTAAAATTAAAAAGTAAACGGATTTTGGTTATTAATTTCTTCCATTTTCATTAGGGTATAGAAGATATACAGGATCGCTTTGCCAGAATTCTTTGGTGTCTATATTCATCATTGTAAGAGGACCTTTAAATGCTGCTCCTGTATCAATGTTCCAAATACAGGTAGCGTTCACAGGTGTGGTTTTGTTAATTCTGGTGACAGGAGTATGGCCAATGTAGATTTCATCAAAAAGTAAAAGTCGTTTAGGATACTTGAGATCTGTTTTTGTGAGTGTTGGGTCTATTGATAGCGCCGTTTCCCACAATGTTCGATCCCAGTAAAATAGTTTGCTGAAATATTCTCTATGAGGTCCGTGAAGGTTAGTGAAACCAGCATGTAGAAACAGACGATTGCGATCATCTATGTAATAATTAGTAAGATTTTCATAAAATCCCAGATGAATATCAATCTCTTGTTTTGATAATTTATTGTAAGAGTCAATGGTTGCCTGACCTCCATGTTTTATCCATTCAGGGTTGTATTTTTTTTCCGTTAACCAAGTGTAGCATAGCTCGTCATGATTACCTCTAATAAAGATACAATTATGAGTTTTTTGTAATGCTATTAAAAAAGAAACAAGAGAAGCACTATCACTCCATCCATCGACATAATCTCCTAAAAAAATTAAGGTATCATCGGTTGTGATTTGTACTTTTTCTATTAATTGTTTTAGAGCCTTTAAGGCTCCATGCATATCTCCAATAACAAGAGTTCTGTTCATATTTACTAAAGCGTTACCTATTAAAAATTTTAAATCTATAATTAGCTGTATCGTATTTTTCTAAGTATTCGTATACTTTCTTTGTATAATGCATATACTTTTTCGTCGGTATAATTTTTTAGATACGGTTTTGCTTCTTCTAATTTATCTTTTGCCTCGCTAAAATCATTGAAATAACATAAAAGATAGGTTACAGGTAGATTTAAAAGATCTTTTTGTTCGTTTTTTGTTAGCGGCATTTTCTTTTTTAGTTTCTCTATCAATGAATTGTTGCTGTTATATAAATGATATAAAGTTTTTCGTTCAAATTGTGGTGGTTCAAACAGTAGCTTACTTTCTATATCGTAACTTACATTGTTTTTAAACTTGATAGTAACTTCTTCTAAAGGGTAATAATCGTAGGTATCTTGTAAGCCCAGTTGCACATATTCTATAATTTTAAATTCTTCATCAGTAATGGAAATGCTAACTTCATCAAACTGAGAGTAGAATAATTTAACCTGCTCATTGATCAATGCGATATCTACTCTTGAGTAATATGTTTCATTCTTTATACGCTTCTCTTTTGCGGACCAACAGACCACAAAATATTCTTTAAAAACTTTGTAATTTGGATTATAATCTTTTCTAGAGTTCATAAAATCAAAAACACCATCCAAGGTCAATTCGATATTGTTTTGCGCGTGACTTTCTATAGATTCTACGATTTCAGAATTTACATCTTTGATTTCAATATCAAACACTTTTGGCATACTGATGCTACCATCTCTAAAAAAGACTGTGCCTCCATAATATTTCCAGATATTTTTACGCATAGAACATAATTTACCTTCCTGAGAACGAATTGAAACTAATCCGACTACTTTATCACTAGGTAAATGTGGAAATGGAATATTTTCATAAGCTACTATGGGAGGGTTAGAAAGATAGGCATTCACTAGGTTTTGAATTTTACTATCATCAAAAAAGTCCACACCAATAATCTGATTATCTTCATCTTCAACTCCAATAACGATATAAGAATTGTTTTTTGGATTAGAATTAGAAAGTGCGCAAATATGTTTTAGGAATTTAGCTTTTCCTTCTTTTTCGCCAATATTGAGTTTACGTTTCTTATCATAAAAACTATTCTCGTCATTATGCGCTAAAAGATTTTTTATTAAAAGCCGTTTATTAATCATTCCTCTTACAAATAGCAATACATTCTTTTCCCATATAAACTTAGGAATTTTTATTGGGTATGCAAGGTGTTAGTAATAAAGAAATTATAAACAATTATTAATTGTTTCAAGCAGTTTAAATGTATTTCCATTTTTCTAGAAAAATAAAAAGACTTACAATATCAGGTGTCTTCATATTCTTCTAGATCCTTTAATGCTTTATCTATTCTTTCTAATCGTGGAACAAATTCCACTTTTGAAGCATGCTTATTTAGGAGATAAATAACAACTCCTATAAGACTTAAAAGTATGAATGGTCCAATTAGTGCTAATGGGTCGGGATTGATTCCTATGAAAAAAACAAATACTCCTATAAAAGAAGGTATAACACACCAATATAAGACATCATCTAATAATTTTTTCTGAATCGCTAAATATTTCTTTGTTTCCAGCAAATAATTCAAATATGATGTTGTTGTAGGCACTGGTTTGTGTTTTTTTAGACTTCTGATTCTAATGATTACATAAATACACCAAAGAAGTATGATAATAGCTCCGATTTTTGATATAACAAATGGAATATTATATGCGAGATGCCCAAAAACGGGAATCATTATTATTGCAGGTATTGTTTCTCTTAAATCTCTATATTTTATTTTCTTATTGAACCTATCTATGTTTGCTTGTAAATCTATTATAAGCTTAGATTTTTCAAATTTGATTTGTTCTTCTTTACTAGAAGATTTCCATATTCTTATTAATTCTTCTTCTATCATTACTTTTGATTTATACAGATGAACAACTTGCTTCTGATTCGTTTCACTTTTACGGCAATATGATTTTCTGTTAATCCTGTGATCTCTGAGATCTGTTTATATGATAATTCTTCCAGGCAAAGTGTAATAATAGATTTGTTAGGTTCCTTTAATTGAGAAATACAATGACGAAGATGAACCAACTTCTTATTAGACTCTTCGTTTTCAGAAGTAACAGGTAATTTTTCAATTAAAATGCTATCCATATTTTTAAACATTCTTTTTCTTTTTTTCTGCGAGTATTGAATTCTAAGACAAACATTTAGAGTAATTCTAAACATCCAGGTGCTTATGGTGGATTGCGATTTAAAAGAATGAATTGATTGCCAAATATTTATTATTGCTTCTTGAAAAAGATCTTTCGAACTTTCATGATCGATTGAATATGCAGAGCAAATTCGGAATAATCTATGTTTATTTTGCTCTAACCCTTCAAGGAAGGTTTTTTCAAGTTCTTTTTCCATTTTAGTATGGTGTCTATTAACTTAGTTACAAGATTTTTGAAAATATGACACTTTTGGATTTTTTTTTTGGAAAAGAAATTATAAACTTTTATTTACAATGGTGCTGTTGGCTTGTGCCGTTGGGAAAACTACTAGATCTGCAATATTTACGTGATAAGGTCTAGTGACTACAAAAGCTATAATATCCGCAATATCTTCTGATTGTAACGGATCAAAACCATTATAAACAGTATCAGCTCTTTTATCATCACCTTTGAATCTTACATTACTGAATTCTGTTTCTACTAATCCCGGATGGATTGCCCCAACGCGTATTCCATATTTATTAAGATCAATTTGCATTGCCTTATTAATTGCATCCACAGCATGCTTACTGGCGCAATACACATTTCCGTTAGGGTAAACTTCTTTGCCTGCGATAGAACCGATGTTGATAATATGACCTGATTTTTGTGAAATCATTTTTGGGATTACTGCTTTAGAAACATACAACAATCCTTTTACATTAATATCAAGCATGGCATCCCAGTCATCTAGGTTTCCGGTTTGAATAGGGTCAAGGCCGTGAGCATTGCCAGCATTATTAACCAATATGTCGATAGAACTAAATTCTTGTGGAAGTTCACCGATACTTTTAAAAACACGTTCTTTATCACGTACATCAAAACAGAGTGTATGTACTTTTACCGTTTCAGACAATTCAGTTTGTAATTCTTCAAGACGCTCTTGTCTTCTTCCGCAGAGTATTAGGTTTATACCGTGTTTAGCAAATTCATAAGCAGTAGATTTTCCAATTCCGCTAGTTGCTCCGGTAATTAATGCTGTTTTCATAAAATCAAATAATTTTTTTCCTTTTGAAAATTTTTACTAAAATAAATGCTAATCCTATGGTTTCACAAACTAACATGGATTCATATTCTTCATTTTTGAAAGTTTCAAAAGCCACCAAAAAGAAGATTCCTGTGATAACATAGGAGAAAAATGATAGTTTTCTAATTTAAATGTACATTTTTGCAACACTTTAAAAAAGCTTTCGTCCTTTAGAAACATCATCGCGAAAGCCGATGAAAATTGTTACGTCCGTTTTTATCAGTAAAAGATCTAAATATACTGTAAAATTTGGGCGTAAGCGTATTTTAAGAGGATACATTTAACCTATAATTAACAACAAAAAGAAAAATATTTTAACAATTTGCAATGCTGAAACATGAATGGTAAATTCACGGCTTTAAAAAAAAGAATAGATGGAAGAAAATAGTTCTATTGATATTGCTTCAATCAATGAGAAAATACAGAGAGAATCTGCATTTGTAGATTTACTTACTTTAGAAATTAATAAAGTAATCGTAGGCCAGAAACATATGGTTGAACGGTTACTAATTGGACTGCTTGGACAAGGACATATTTTGCTTGAAGGTGTTCCCGGACTTGCAAAAACTTTGGCTATAAACACGCTTTCAAAAGCTGTTCACGGTAGTTTTAGTCGTATCCAGTTCACACCGGATTTATTGCCTGCAGATGTAACGGGGACCTTGATCTTTAATATGAAAGAGAATGACTTCTCAATCAAGAAAGGACCTATTTTTGCTAATTTTGTACTTGCTGATGAGATCAACCGTGCTCCGGCAAAGGTACAGAGTGCATTGTTAGAAGCAATGCAGGAAAAGCAAGTAACCATTGGTGATGAAACTTTTATTTTAGATAAACCGTTTTTAGTAATGGCAACTCAGAATCCTGTAGAGCAAGAAGGAACATATCCTTTACCAGAAGCTCAGGTAGACCGTTTTATGCTAAAAACAGTGATCGATTATCCTAAATTAGAAGAAGAACAACTAATCGTTCGTGCAAATCTAAAAGGATCTTTTGAAAAGGTAAACCCAGTAGTTTCTGTGGAACAGATTCTTAATGCTCAGAAGGCAGTAAGGGAAGTATATATGGACGAAAAGATTGAAAAATATATTCTTGATATCATTTTTGCCACTCGTTTTCCTGAGAAATACGGTCTAGAAGAATTAAAACCATTAATTAATTTTGGCGCTTCCCCAAGAGGAAGTATTAACATGGCTACCGCTGCTAAATGTTTTGCTTTTATAAAAAGAAGAGGATATGTTATTCCAGAAGATGTTCGTGCTGTAGTACATGATGTATTGCGTCATCGTATTGGCATTACATATGAGGCCGAGGCTGAAAATGTAACTTCTGAAGATATAATTAATAAGATT
Source organism: uncultured Aquimarina sp. (assembly GCF_947495315.1). GTDB lineage: Bacteria > Bacteroidota > Bacteroidia > Flavobacteriales > Flavobacteriaceae > Aquimarina. Next base: position 368,157 of record NZ_CANLYD010000002.1, read on the forward strand.
GTAAACGAGATTGAAGTACCATAGAAAGCCCCCTAACCCCAAAGGGGGAATTTTAAAATGGGTGAAGTCATAATAGTTGGTTTTAATTACATTATGAGAGAAAAAGAAAATAAAACGATAACATATAATAGTTCCCCCTTTGGGGGTTAGGGGGCTTATGGATACCAAAGAGTTACTAAAAAAAGTTCGAAAAATTGAGATCAAGACCAGGCGCTTGAGTGACCATATATTTGGAGGGGAATATCACTCTACCTTCAAAGGGCGTGGGATGACCTTTAGTGAAGTGCGCCAATATCAATTTGGGGATGATGTTCGTAGTATAGATTGGAATGTAACCGCTCGTTATAACGAACCTTATATCAAAATTTTTGAAGAGGAACGTGAATTGACAATGATGTTGATGGTAGACGTTTCTGGATCACAATTGTTTGGAACTAAACAACAGTTCAAAAAAGAAATTATAACAGAGATTGCCGCAACTTTAGCTTTTTCAGCTACTCAGAATAATGATAAAATTGGATTGATCTTGTTTACAGATGAGATTGAACTTTTCATTCCACCAAAGAAAGGAAGATCCCACGTGCTTAGAATCATAAGGGAACTGTTAGAGCATAAACCGAAGAGTAAAAAAACCAATATTACGGAAGCACTAAAGTTTTTATCTAACGTAATGAAGAAAAAAGCGATAGTTTTTATACTCTCTGATTTCATTACTGATGATTATCAGCAAACCCTTAAGATTGTGGGCGGAAAACACGATGTTACCGGTATTAGAGTGTATGATCGACGGGAAGAAGAAATTCCGAATTTAGGAATGGTACAAATGGAAGATGAAGAAACAGGAGAATTACTATTGGTAAATACAGGCTCCAAGAAAATGAGAGTGAACTATGCTAAATACTATCGGGAACGCATAGATTATTTTAGAGATAGTTTTACCAGAAGTGGCGCGGGATCGTTGAGCAGTCGTGTGGACGAAAGTTATGTGAAAAAGTTGTTAGGATATTTTAAACGAAGAGGATAGGCGACCATTAAGAATGAAGAATTACAAATTACCAATTATAAACAAAAGACACTTTGTTCCCCCTTTGAAGGGGGTTAAGGGGATGTTAATTATATGTTTCTTACTAGTTTTATCTGGAAATATTTCTGCTCAGGTTTATGCAGGTATTGATTCTACCTCTATTCAGATTGGAGAAGAAATTAGATATAAAATGCAAGTAGAGGCAGATTCTACTCAAATAGTGATTTTTCCAGAAGGGCAGACATTTTCACCACTTGAAGTAATAGAATCCTATAAAACCGATACTACTAAGAGCGGTAATCGATTCAATTTAATTAAGGAGTATGCATTAACGCAATTTGATTCAGGATCTTACACAATTCCAAGACAAAAAGTAATGATTGGTGATCAGGTTTTTTTAACTGATTCTCTAATAGTAGAAGTACGAGATGTGCTGGTGGATACTACGAAACAAAAGATGTATGAGATCAAGCCATTGGTAGATGTAGATGCTTCTTTTTTTAATTGGAGAAAATATATTTGGTGGATAATAATCCCAATATTACTAATCGGATTGATCGCTTTCTTGCTTTTAAGAAGGAAAAAACGAAAAGAAGCTAAAGAAAATGAATTACCACCTTACGAAAGAGCGATTTTAGCACTTCAGCGAATAGATGCATCACATTTATTAGAACAAGATTCCCATAAAGAGTATTATTCGCAATTAAGTGATACCGCTCGTAAATATATTGATGAAGAAGTATATGATCATGCAATGGAGAGTACGACAGACGAATTGATTGCTCGTCTTGATGAGGAAATAAAAACGGGAGCTTTAAATCTTGATAAACATACGATTGAAGAGCTTAAGTCTGTACTAAAAACAGCAGACATGGCTAAGTTTGCTAAATCTAAACCGGATATTGGTACTGCAAAGGCGGATAGAAATGTTATTGAGCGTGTGATCAACGAGACTAAGAATGCAATTCCGGAACCAACAGAAGAAGAGTTATTAGCAGATGAAGAATATCGAAAAACAGTAGCAGAGAAAAAATTAAGAAGAAAGATAATATTTGGAAGTTTAGCAGGTATTGGCGTAATAGCAATTACATTAACAGTTTTTATTATTGTTAAAGGTTATGATGTTGTAAAGGATTCGATTCTAGGGCACCCAACTAAGGAGTTAGCCGAAACAGAATGGATTAGCAGTGCTTATGGTTCTCCGCCAGTTACTATTTCTACTCCCAAAGTATTGATTAGAAATAATTTTCAACTTACCGAAGAGCAAAAACAAATTCTTAAAGGAAACGAGACGTTTGTTTATGGAAGTCTGATCGGGAACTTTTATATCACTCTCTCTACAATACAGTATAATCAAAAAACAGAGGTAGATCTTAATAAAGTAGTAGAAGGTGTTGTAGGTAATTTTGAATCTCAGGGAGCTAAGAATATTACGGTTAAAGATGAAGAATACGAAACATTAGCAGGGGCTAAGGGGATAAAAGTCTTCGGAAGCCTAGAAGTAACAAATACAGTAACCAAGAAGGAACAAAAAAGTGATTATTTGATGCTTAATTTTGGAGAAAGTGGAGGTTTTCAGCAAATTATGGTGGTGTATGATAAAGAAGATCGATATGCTAAAGATATTGCTCAGCGCATTATTAACTCAGTAGAACTTAAAAATGCCAAATAACTATGTTTGAAAATTTCACATTTGAGAATCCACAGTTTTTTTGGTTGTTTTTAATACTACCATTGGCCATTGCTTATTATATCTGGAAACGAAATAAACAGCAGGCGGAACTTAAAATTTCTAGTATCAAAGGATTTAAAGTTTCTGGGAGTTGGTTAGCTAAGCTTAAGCCATTATTACTTTTAGTAAGGTTAATTGCTTTAGCACTCATTATTACGGCTATGGCTCGACCCAGAACGGTAGATATTTCAACTAAAACGAAAACAACCAGAGGAATTGACATTGTCATGGCGATTGATGTATCTGCCAGTATGCTGGCCAGAGATTTAAGACCTAATCGATTAGAGGCTTTAAAAGATGTAGCTGCAGAGTTTATCCAAGGAAGGCCCAATGACAGGATTGGTTTAGTTATGTATGCTGCAGAAAGTTTCACCAAAACACCAATAACAAGTGATAAGGCCATTGTACTCAGTGCAATGAAAGAAATTGAATATAATAACCTGTTAGAAAACGGAACTGCAATTGGTATGGGACTTGCAACTTCTGTTAACAGATTAAAAGACAGTAAAGCAAAAAGTAAAGTGATTATTCTATTAACTGATGGTTCCAATAATGCAGGTTTTATAGATCCTAAAATTGCATCAGAATTAGCTATAGAATATGGTATCAAAACATATACGATTGGTATAGGAACCAATGGTATGGCATTAGCTCCTGTTGCTATAAGGCCCAATGGATCATTTCAATACGGAAATGTAAAAGTAGAGATCGATGAAGAACTTCTAAAAGAAATTGCCAAGGTTACCAAAGGAAAATATTTTAGAGCGACTAATAATAAAAAATTAGAACAGATATACGAAGAAATAGATAAACTGGAAAAAACCGATGTGGAGGAATTTAAGTTCTATAACTATGAAGAAAAATTCAGACCATTAGTATTGTTGGCAGGTTTGTTATTATTGATTGAGTTTCTATTGAGATTCACTGTATTTAGAAGTTTTATTTAATGATTTTTGTCATTCCAGCGTAGGCTGGAATCCATAAAATAAGAAAGTAGATATAAAGTAAAAAGAAGATTTGAAAAAAGGAATCATAATCCAAGGAAGTTCCAGAAGTGACGGGGATACAAATACTGTAGTCTCTTACTTAAAGAATATGACGGGTTTTGATGTAGTAGATCTAAATCAAAGAAAAATAAACTACTTTGATTATGAATTCAAAAATGAAGATGATTTTGAAGTAATTTTCAAGAATATTGTACAGAATTATCAAACGATAGTTTTAGCCACACCAGTATATTGGTACACAATGAGTGGAATTATGAAAGTGTTTTTAGACAGAATTTCTGATTATTTGTATAAAGAGAAAGATTTTGGAAGGATGCTAAGAGGAAAAGAGATGGCAATGATAAGTTGTAGTAACGATAATGATAGAGTTGATGAGTTTAATCTTCCTTTTTCTCGAAGTGCAGCGTATTTAGGAATGGACTATTTGGGCGATATTCATGCTTGGGTTGAGAATAAAGAACTTTCTTTAGAAGTAAAAGAGAAAATAGATGCTCTAGCATTAAAAATAAAAAATTAAACTAATGTCACACTTAACTGTCATACTAAGATGTCACACTGAGCTTGCCGAAGTGTTGTCAAATTGCAGTCGGAGTGTATTTTAAATTACAGTAGTAAACTGTAGACTAAGAATAAAAAAATGTACTTACTAGAAGAAAAAATATATTTTTGGTTGTTATTGGTGATACCTATATTGATCCTACTATTTCTAGGTGTTTTAATTTGGAAAAAAACGACTCAGAAAAAATTTGCCGATAAGGAACTGTTAAAAAAATTAAGCCCAAACCAGTCGGTTTTTAAGTCAGTGCTTAAAGTGGTCATTATTAGTTTGGCTCTGGCATGTTTTATTGTGGCTTTGGTGAATCCCAAGGTTGGTACTAAATTAGAAACTGTAAAACGAGAAGGTGTAGATGTTGTATTTGCCATTGACGTATCTAAAAGTATGTTGGCAGAGGATATTGCGCCCAATCGGCTAGAGAAATCTAAACAATTGGTAACTCAAATCATTAATAATTTGGCAAGTGATCGTGTCGGTATCATTGCATATGCCGCTAGTGCATTCCCACAGTTACCAATTACTACAGATTATGGCTCTGCTAAAATGTTTTTGCAATCAATGAATACAGATATGCTTTCCTCTCAGGGTACAGCAATCAATGAAGCTATAGAATTAGCAAAAACATATTATGATGATGAAGAGCAAACCAACCGAGTGATGTTTATTATAAGTGATGGAGAAGATCATGAAGGAAATGTAGAATCCATGGCCGAAGATGCAGCTAAAGAAGGAATTAAAATATTTACCATTGGCGTTGGGACCACAAAAGGAGGTCCAATCCCGATTAAGCGTAATGGAATTGTACAGAATTATAAGAAAAATAGTCAGGGCGAAACTGTTATTACGAAACTGAATACGACAATTTTACAGGAAATTGCAAATCAAGCAAATGGCACATACATTGATGGTACAAGTACAAGTGCTGTAGTAGAAAATGTTACAGAGTTATTGCAAGGTATGGATAAGAAAGAATTCGAAGCTAAGCAATTTGCAGATTTCAAAGATCAGTTTCAGTGGTTTTTGGGAGCTGGTTTGTTATTGTTGTTTTTAGATGTTTTCTTATTAGAAAGAAAAACATCTTGGGTTAAAAAACTAAACTTGTTTAATGAACAATAGGTTATAAATAATAGAATTTGGTCACACTGAGCTTGTAGAAGTGTTGTCGAAGTGTAAAAAATAAAGACGTTATGAAGGATTTACTAATCATATTGTTGTGTTTCCAATTCGGAATAGGTTTTTCGCAGGAAGAAGAGGATAGAGCGGAAATTGTAGCCGAAGCAAACCGATTTGTAGCAACTGGTAATGAAGTACTGGTTAAAGATGGTAATTTCCCAAAGGCTGAAGGAGAGTATAGAAAGGCAATTTCTAAGAATCCGGTAGATACTAAGGCAAAATATAATTTAGCTAATGCCTATTACAATACCGAAAAATATGATGAGGCTACACAGCGTTATACAGAAGCTGTAAAAATTGCTGAATCAAAAGCCGAAAAGCATAAAGCATTCCATAATCAAGGGAATACCTATATGGAGCAAAAAAAGTATAAAGAAGCTGTAGAAGCCTATAAAAACGCTTTACGTAATAATTCTAAGGATGATGAGACTCGGTACAATTTGGCATTAGCAAAACAGTTATTAGAAAAACAAAAAAACGAAGATAAAGGAGGCGATAAAGATAATAAGGACGAAAACAAAGATAAAAACAACGAGAATAAGGATCAGGAAGGCGATAATAAAGAAGATAAAAAAGAAGGAGAAGACGATAAGGAGAAAAAAGGAGATGAAGGAGAGGATAAAAAGGATCAAAAAGGAGAAGACGAAAAAGATGAGAAAGGAGATCCAAAAGATGAAGGAAAAGATAAAAAGGAAGATAAAAAAGAAGGAGATGGAAAACCTGAAGAACAAAAGAAACAGCCTCAGCAAGTTCAGGGACAGTTATCTCCTCAGCAAGTGAAAAGTTTATTAGAAGCCATGAATAATGAAGAAAAGAAGGTGCAGGATAAGATAAATGCTAAAAAAGCAAAAGGAGCAAAAACTAAAACCGAGAAGGACTGGTAATAAAGAACAGATGAAACTAAAGTTAATTTTTCTAACACTATTTTTAGCAATAACTCAGATGAGTGTGGCTCAAGTTAAGTTTGAAGCTAAGGTGAGTAAGAAAAAGCTGGGTATTAATGAAAGATTACGTGTTGATTTTGAGATGAATCAAGACGGCGATAACTTTACACAACCTAGTTTTAATGGATTTACCGTTGTTGGAGGACCTAACCAATCTATAAGTAATTCGTGGATTAATGGTAAAAGATCATATGCTAAGACGTTTAGTTATTTTCTTTCCCCTACTAAGAGAGGAAATTTTACGATTGGACAGGCAACCATAGAAATTGATGGGCAAACATATAAGACATTACCAGTAAAAGTTCAAGTAACCGCGGCTGTACAAAAGCCGAAAGACGGTAATAACGCAGATTACGTGGCTAGTGAGAATTTGCATTTAATAGCCGAAGTTTCTAAATCGAATCCATACCTTAATGAAGCTATTACAGTAATATATAAGCTGTATGTTAGTCCGAGAATACAGATTAGTAATTTAAGAGAGATAGATAACCCAAAATACAGTGATTTTTGGAGTCAAGCCATTAAAATTGGTCAGCTAAAAGTAGAAAGAGGAGAGTTTAAAGGAGAACCTTATAATTTTGTTGTTTGCGGTAAGACTGTGTTATACCCTCAAAAAACAGGAAAGTTGGAGATTGAACCTCTTACATTGTCTATTGCTGTAGATGTTCCCACGAATCGTCGTGATATTTTTGGAGGAAAATTATACTCCACAGTAAATAAAACGGTAGCTGCGGGTACAAGAACAATCAACGTAAAACCTCTTCCGGAACAAGGTAAACCAGATGATTTTTCTGGAGCGGTAGGATCTTTTGATTTTAAAGTAACTCCCAATAGAACAGAATTAGATGCAACAGAGTCCTTAGAGACAAAAGTTTTAGTTTCTGGTAATGGAAATCTAAAACTTTTTGATTTACCAAAACTTAATGTACCTAATGGATTAGAACAATATGAACCAGAACACAACGAAAGAGTGCGGACAAATCTTGCCGGTATGGCTGGAAATATTTCCGATTCATATACACTGGTACCACAATTTAAGGGGACATATCCAATTCCACCTATTTCATTTTCCTATTTCGACCTAAAAACCGAAACATATAAGAGAATTACATCAGAAGAAATTGTGATCAATGTGAAGAACGGTCCTGATAGTGGTAGTATAGTGACTAATTCTGAAGCTTCGGGAACTACTAAAAAAACAGTGACGCAAACGGGAAGTCAATTTAGGTTTTTAAAACTAAATGCAAATCTGCAACCAATAGAGAAAGAATATTTCTTTAAATCTACAGGGTATTGGATTGCATTGACAGCACCACTATTGGCAATTCCGTTATTCTTGTTTTTTGGTAAAAAGAGAGAAGAAAGATTAAGTGATGTGAGTGGTAATAGAGTTAGAAAAGCAGATAAACTTGCTCGAAAGTACTTGTCAGAAGCCAAAAAGAACTTAGGAAACCAGAAGGAGTTTTATATCGCAATGGAGCGAGCATTGCATAATTATTTAAAAGCAAAACTGCATATCCAGACTAGCGAGATGAGTAAAGATCGTATCCAACGACTACTGAAGGAGAGAGAAGTAGAGGACACAACTTCTATAGAATTTATTGCGTTGTTAGAAAGTTGCGAGTTTGCCAGATATACTCCATCATCAACTACGGCTATGCAACAGGATTATGATAAAGCATCCCGAGTGATAGCAGCAATTGATAAACAATTATAAATATTGAAAGTAGTGAAGAATTTAGTAGTAATAGTTGTTTTTCTAATGAGTATGATAAGCATAGCTCAAAATGATCAGGTATTCGAAAAAGCCAATACTTTTTATAATCAAGAACAGTATCAGGAGGCTATTGATGCCTATAAATCAATTTTAGATAAAGGTCAGGAATCTGCTGAGTTATATTATAATCTTGGGAATGCTAATTACAAGTTGAGCAATATAGGCTCGAGTATTTATTATTACGAGAAAGCATTAGAACTGGCTCCTAACGATGAGGATATTACGAACAATCTTGCATTTGCTAATAATGCCACCATTGATGCTATCGATGTAATACCAGAAGGAGTAATTTCTAGGACTATTAATAGTTTTACCAATATGTTTAGTTTTGATATATGGGCTTGGATTTCTGTGTTTTGTATTGTTCTCTTTGTTGTATTATTTATATTGTACTATTCAGCCAGAATATCTTCTAAGAAACGATTATTTTTTCTTGGATCTTGGATTTCATTAATTATTGGTTTGTTTGGAATTTTCTTTGCATTTAAGCAGTATAACTTTATAGAGAATAATCAATATGCCATTATTTTTGCTCAGGAAACTACTATAAAAAGTGAACCTAATTTACGTAGCGAAGAAGTATTTGAACTTCACGAAGGAACAAAAGTCAAAGTAACAGAAACGGTAAATGATTGGAAAAAAATTAAACTTGCGGATGGAAAAATAGGGTGGATTCCTGCGACAGACCTTAAAGAACTATAGAATTTATTTTCTAAAAACTTGAATCTTACCTTTAGTAGCACTTCGCCATAACCATTCTAATGGGCCATATCTAAATTTTTGTAGCCATACTTTACTTCCTATAGCTTGTAATGAAATCAGAGCTAAAGCTATAATAACGAGGTAAATCGTCTGTAGTTTTCCTAAAAGACCTAATCCCCAGCCAAAAAGTAAAAAAGTACCAATAATCGACTGTAGAACATAATTGGTTAATGCCATTCTACCATATGAGGAAAAAAAGGAAAGAAATTGATATCCGCGTTTTTTTCGATATAAAAGAATAAAGCCCGAAAGAATGATTGTTGTAAGTGCTATATTAGACAAATCATAGACATTGATACCTACTACGTGTAACCAGCTTTTAAAATCAACAGGTTGTGGCGATAGTGCAAATACTCCTGCAGTTATTGCCATAGCAATTACAAAGCATATAAGTCCTCGTTTAAGCCATTTTTTGACCAATGGTATTTTTTCTTCTACATTTTGAAATATCCCAATTTTACCTAGCCATAAACCAATCAGAAAATATCCAAATGTTAAATAGAATCTTGCAAATACCCCAATTTGAAAATCCATTTTTTGTAACATTCCATGACCAGCGTTTGCCGTAAATACTTCTGTAATACTACCTTCCTTTAGTGTTGATATGTACTCTATATTTACGGCACTGTTCCCATCCATAATTGGGGGAAGCCCAAAAGCACTTTCATTGCCTAGAATTGCATATGATATGAATCTAGGGATGCTTACTAAAAACAATCCGGCAACTAAAAGAATCCATTTGTTTTGTAAATGATAAAACGGAATGAGGAAAGGAGTCAGCATTGCATATATAGTTAGAATATCTCCTTTGTAAAATAATTGATGCGTATAACCAATGATAAATAATAAAAAAGCTCTCCAGAGAAAACGTATTCCAAAGTTTTCCCCTCTTTTAGCTGCAGCATCCATTTGTATAAAAAAACTAAGACCAAAAAGAATTGAAAATAGGGCAAAGAACTTACCAATAATAAAGAAACCAATAACTCCTCCTAGTATTTGATCAAAAATACTATTCGTGACTTCCATTAGATTTTCGGATGGAGGAGAAGCAATATATTGTTCATTCATATGAACTAGACATACACCAGCCAAAGCAAAACCTCGCAAAGCATCAATAATTACAATTCTATTAGAAGTAAGATTTTTCAAGATGACTAAAATTACTTTATTGAAGTTGTTTAAGCAAAGACTGAAAGTTAAATTCTCCTAATATTGTGAGTTCATTTATTTTTAAGTGTTAATAAATAACAGCTCGATTGATCAATTTTACAATTCATTTAACAAATTTTGAAAGTATTACTATTATTTTTATAACCCATTAAAAAAATTTATGCCTACCATAAAAATTAAAATAGCAAAATTTTTGATCATATCAGGTTTCCTATTCCATATAGGAAACTATGTAATTGAGTTATTTAATTTTTATAATGGTGATATAGACTCTATCGCCTATATCATAGATGATACTGAGGAAAAATCCGAATCTAAAGAAAAGGACAGTTCAGAAAAAGAAGATCTTAAAGAAAAGGACAAGATTTCTCAATATACTGATGATAAAAACACCAGAGTCTCTATTTTAATTCTAAAAGACTATCCAGAAATAAATTGCGGAAAATCATCCGTATATCTAGAATTTACAACACCTCCTCCAGAGTTTTCATAATTTTTTATTAAATAGCTTTTCTCTTTTTACTTCGGTATTCGTTAAGGGAATGCATCTTTTGATTTTTAAAATCAATGTAAACCTCAATCGCCTGATTTTAGGCACTAACTTAATCATTAAAATTATGAGTATTTTAAAAAATATAAAAAGCGACCTTCCAGCAAGTATTGTCGTGTTTTTTGTAGCATTACCATTATGTTTAGGAATCGCGTTAGCAAGTGGCGCTCCTCTTTTCTCTGGTCTAATTGCAGGAATAGTGGGAGGAATTATGGTAGGAGCCTTGAGTGGTTCGCAAATTGGAGTTAGTGGACCAGCTGCAGGATTAGCTGCGATTGTATTAACCTCTATTGGTGCTCTTGGTGGTTTCGAGAATTTCTTAGTAGCTGTTGTACTTGGAGGTGCAATCCAAATATTATTTGGAATTTTAAAAGCCGGTATTATAGGGTACTATTTCCCTTCGTCTGTTATAAAGGGAATGCTTACTGGAATTGGGATTATAATAATCCTGAAACAGATACCACATTTTTTCGGATATGATAGTGCGTCTGAAGGTGATTTTGCATTCTTCCAAACTGATGGAGAAAATACATTTTCAGGAATTATCAATGCTTTTAAATCCATAAGTCTTGGTTCTACTTTGATCGCTGTTATTGGCTTGGGGATTTTAATATTATGGGATAAGGTGTTAACTAAAAAGGCGAGAGTATTTCAACTCGTACAAGGACCATTGGTTGCAGTAGTTATAGGGATTGTTTTTTATATTTTTGCAGGAGGTTCTTCTTTAGAAATTTCCAATATTCATCTGGTAAATGTTCCAATTCCAGACGGCATATCTTCATTTTTAGGACAATTTAGTTTTCCTAATTTTGGTGCGATTACGAGTACAGATGTATGGATTACTGCTTTTACTATCGCTTTGGTAGCAAGTCTAGAGACCTTACTTTGTGTAGAAGCAACAGATAAACTAGATCCAGAAAAAAGAGTAACACCAACTAATCGTGAACTATTAGCTCAAGGAGCTGGAAACATGGTCTCTGGATTGATTGGTGGGTTGCCTATAACACAAGTTATTGTTCGTAGTTCGGCTAACATACAATCAGGAGGGAAAAGTAAGATGTCTGCAATTATTCACGGATTCTTTCTTTTAACTTCGGTTATTTTGATACCGAGATTGTTAAATATGATTCCTCTTTCTGTATTGGCAGCTATTCTTTTTATTGTTGGATATAAACTAGCGAAACCATCAACATTCAAAGCTATGTGGACTGCCGGTTGGAAACAGTTTGTTCCGTTTATTGTTACTGTGCTAGGTATTGTATTTACTGATTTATTAGTAGGAATAGGACTTGGATTAGCAGTAGGAATTGTTGTTATCTTATTTAAAAGTTATCAGAACTCCCACTTTTTGCATATTGAAGATAAAAGTAATGGAAAGCATAAGGTTAAAATGACCTTGGCAGAAGAGGTTACGTTTTTTAATAAAGGAGCGATCCTAAAAGAATTAGATAGATTGCCTGAAGATACATATCTTACCTTAGATGTTAGAAAAACCAGGTACTTGGATAATGATATTATTGAAATATTAGAAGATTTTTCTGAAAAGGCTAAAAACCGAAATATTGATATTCAATTAATATCTGAACGAGGAATAGCTGAAAATCCGGATAGTTATATAGATTTTTTTAAATTAAGACCCAAAACAGCATAAATAAAGTAATAATTATGAAAGCACATACTAAAGAAACACAAGCAGCAATTACTCCGCAAATAGCACTACAATTGTTGAAAGAAGGGAACCAAAGATTTCAGAAGAAACATATGGCTGATCGCGATCTTTTGGATCAGGTAAATGACACTAAAAGTGGTCAGTTTCCATTTGCAACAATCTTAAGTTGTATTGATTCCAGAGTTTCTTCAGAATTAATTTTTGATCAGGGAATAGGAGATGTTTTCAGTGCGCGAGTAGCAGGTAATTTTGTAAATGAGGATATCCTAGGAAGCATGGAGTTTGCTTGTAAACTAGCAGGAACCAAATTAGTATTGGTTTTAGGGCATACTGCTTGTGGTGCGGTAAAAGGAGCTTGTGATGATGCAAAACTAGGAAATCTTACTGCCTTATTAAGTAAAATAAAACCAGCAGTAGCTGCGGTAACTGAACCTTCTGATGAATCGCTAAGAAATTCTAAGAATATCGAATTTGTTAATGAAGTAGCTGTTAAAAATGTGCATATGACAATCGATAATATTCGAAAAGAGAGTAGTGTGCTAAAAGAAATGGAAGACAATAAAGAAATACTCCTTATTGGTGGGATGTATGATATTAACGACGGTAGTGTAACCTTTTTCGAAGGCTAAAAATGCTAAAACTTTCTTAAAAAAAGGCTTAAGTTATAATGACTTAGGCCTTTTTTACTTCAGTTCTAATAGTTTTACTATTATTGTTCCTTGTAAAACTAGAAAGATGAAAGGATTTTTTGGAAACTTTAAAGGCGATGCATTCGGTGGTTTAACCGCTGGTATTGTTGCACTTCCATTAGCGTTAGCGTTTGGAGTATCTTCAGGTTTAGGTCCAACTGCTGGGCTATATGGTGCCATTTTTATTAGTTTTTTTGCAGCATTGTTTGGTGGAACCAGTACTCAGATTTCTGGACCAACAGCACCTATGACAGCAGTAAGTATGGTGATAATTGCTGGAATCATTGCAACAAATGATGGGAGTGTAGAAAAGGCATTACCTGCGATACTTACCGTGTTTTTATTAGCTGGATTAATGCAGGTAGGTTTAGGATTAATAGGGTTAGGAAAATATATTAGATATATTCCGTATCCTGTTGTTTCTGGGTTTATGACAGCCATCGGAGTCATTATTTTATTAACTCAGATACTACCTTCATTAGGATATTACCCTAAAGAAGATGTGGAGTTTGTAGAACGTTTCAAACCTCAGGCTGAAGAAGTAATTCTTGAAAATATTCTAAAAGAGGAGGCAGGAGAAGGAATCTTAGTGCTAGAAGATTTCAAAGAAACTATTTCCAGAGCAAACACCATATCACAAGATGATATTTTAAGGGAATCCAAAACTTTAGCTGCTAAAGATGCTTCAGGAACCATAGGAGCTTTGAAAGTTTTACCAAGAGCTTTAAAAAACATCAATTGGTTAGAATTATTACTGGCAATAGGAACCATTATTATTATATATGGGTTTAAAAGGATTACAACAGCGGTTCCAAGTACATTGGTAGCATTAATAGTAATGTCTGGAATAGCGGTTGGATTTGGACTCGAATATAGACCAATTGAAGAAATCCCGACTGGAATTCCAATTCCTAAATGGGAAATTTTCACAAAGTTTAATCTTGGAAGTATTACTCCTTATATATTTACGGCACTTACTTTATCACTTTTAGGTGCAATAGATTCTTTGTTAACCAGTGTAGTAGCAGATAACATGACCAAAACGAAGCATAAACCTAATAAGGAATTAGTAGGTCAAGGAATCGGAAATAGTATAGCTGCCATATTTGGTGGTATTCCGGGAGCTGGAGCAACGATCAGAACCGTTGTTAATATTAATGCCGGAGGAAAAACTAAATTGTCCGGAATGATCGCGGGTATTTTGTTATTGATAATTATGTTAGCATTAGGACCAGTAGCATCAAAAATTCCAGCAGCAGTTTTAGCTGGAATACTAATTACGGTGGGTATTGGAGTAATGGATTACAAAGGGTTGAAAGCAATTCCAAGTTTACCAAAGGATATTAAATTAGGCCCTTTAAAATTAAGTTCTGAAGTATTGATCATGTTAACTGTTTTAGTACTGTCTACATTTTGGGATTTAATATATGCTGTAGGTATAGGTTTAGTGATTGCTTCATTAATGTTTATGAAAAAGATTGGAGATTTAACAGCAGAAAGATCTGATGTAAAACCTCTAAAAGAAGAAGGATGGAAAGATGAAAAAGATTTTCCTACCAGTTTACAAGAAAAGGTTTTTATTAAACATCTTAAAGGACCTTTGTTTTTTGGTTCTACCAGTGATTTTCAGCAATTAGCTTCTCAGATACCGGAAACCGCATCTGTTGTCATTATGAGACTAGGACGAATGCAATATATGGATCAAACAGGATTATATGCTATGGAAGAGATGCTTTTAGATCTTAAAAAGAAGAATATCAATATATTATTTGTTAGTTTATTGAAACAACCAAGATATATGATGGAACGTATTGATATTATTCCTGACTTTATTCCCGAATCGAGTATTTTTGATGACTTTGCGAGCTGTTTGAAGTATGTAAAAGAGTATGGGGATAAAGGGCTTTTGGATGGTTAAAAACAATGAGTCTTTTTAGCGAGTTTATGATAGAAAAACAGTTAAACTGTAGTGTCAGAATTATCACTTCGTTCACTTTTTAAAATATTCGGTAGTACCATCGGTGCTAACTTTTTTACAGGAGAATAGAGTATAGAAGAATCTAATGTTTCTTGCTTAATTATATTTAGAGATCTATTTCCAGCATCTACAAATATGATAACTACACTGGCTATAAATGCAAACTTTAATACGCCAAATGCTGCACCCAGAAGTTTATTAAGAATTCCTAAAGAGGCAAAATCAGCAATTTTAGTCAATAATTTTCCGGCAAGAGAAATCAGAATTACCACAACAATAAATGTGATGGCAAAAGCGGTAAGTTTCATAGCCCCATCTCCCCAATCAACATATTGCTCTAAATATCCTCCTACAAGGTGAGAAAAATGTACAGCGATATAAATTCCGGCAACTAAAGCAACCAAAGAAGCTAGCGAAACGAATAAACCTTTACTAAACCCCTTGATTAATCCCCATAGCAACAATATGCCTAAAATGATATCTATGTAATTCATTGATAATTTTGTTTGGACTAATATAATGTTTTAAATCAAAATTTTGTAGTATCTAGAAAATAGCCTCAAACAATTAATTAACGGATTTAGAAATATACCCTTAATGTTATATTCGGTGTAATTCCTAAGGATTGTTGTCGGATTACATCCAGTTCCACATTTTCTGTATCAGCATTTTCATCTGCTTGATAACGTATTGAAATAGGTACTTGTCGATCATAAATATTGAGTAAAGAGACACCGATTTGACCTCTCCATTTTTTATTTTTATTAATATCAAAATGATAAATCAATGAGGCATCTAAACGATGATATTCAGGTAAATTTCTGGAATTAGGAGTGCTAAACTCTATATCTTCATTGAGAAGATCAGCATCTGTAAAAGGAGCACCTGATCTCCAGATCCAACCTAAAGAGAACTCCCAATTTTTAATTTCTAACGTACTAGAAAATCTAAAACTATGTGTGATATCATTATTTCCTGGAAATGATGACTCTTGTAGTTCAGGAAACGTATAGTCGATATCATTAAAAGTATATCCAATCCAGGTTCTTAAATTTTTGAATCGTTTCTTTAGTAATACATCTAAACCTATGATATCACTTTCACCTGTGGAAAATTCATTATTGATATTGTTAAATCCATTAGTAAGCGAGGTTAGACCATTAATATTTTTGTAGTATCCATCTATCTCAAAATTCCAATCATTTTTAGAGAACAATAATCCACCAGAAAACTGTGCGCTTTTTAATAATGGAATTTCTTCATTATTAGAGTGGATCCATAAGCTGTTTTCTAACCGGAGCTGAGTATCTTCGAATTCTACCAATTGACTTATGGGTTGGTATCTGAGCTCACCAGTAGCTTTTACACGTAAGTTTTTGGTAATCGGATACTCAATGTTTATTCTTGGTTCAGTATAGAACTGATCAACCACTGAATAATGAGAAGCTCGAAACCCTAGATTGATTAACCCCTTATTTTTAAAAGAAAATTTATAATTGGCGTAGATTGAGTTTGCATTGTTTTTTACAAGATCCGTTTCATTAATTGGAGTTTCGAATTCACCATCTCTAGTAATATTATAAAAAACTTTATTGTTAGAGAATTGATAACCAATGGTTACTGAATGTTTTTTGTATATATCGTATGTCAGATCAAGGTCAAAGCCAATATCTTCTACAGTGTTTTTTCGAATAGATTGTTCCTCTATTACCATCTCCTCTCGCTCGGTAAAACTATAATCAGAGTCATAATTAGAGTAGTATCCCTTAATACCATAATGAAGACGATCTAGTTTTGTGCCTATCCAAGAAAAACTGGCTCCTTTATTTTGTATAGTAAGATCATCAGTTAGTAGATCTTCTTCGTTATTTATTTCAAAAGCAAGATCATTTTTAGTGTATATTCCGCTTACTAGAATTTTATCGTTTTCAGAAATATCGGCAATTAATTTTACACTTGTATCGTAGAAAAAAAAGTTGTTATCCGATATTTCTTCTTCTATTTCATCTTCGTCCTCTAGATCGATTGGATTTAATGCATCAGTTATTTTAGTATTTTGAAATACTTTGTCAAAATATGCAGAGTAGGTTGGAGTTTCTAAGTAATCCGTATATGCTCTTCTCCCAGAGATAACTAGTCCTACTTTATTTGAGATAGGTGTTTTTAAGAAAAGATCAGCATGTGTACCATTAAGCCCCATTCCACCATTAAATTTTTTAGGCACTTCTGTATCACTAGAAATATCGATTACTCCAGATACTCTATCTCCATATTTAGGATCGGCGCCTCCTTTAAAGATTTTTGTATCAGAAACAACGTATGGATTAAAAGCTGAAATGAGCCCAAAAAAATGTCCTGTATTATACATTTTTATATTATCCCAAAGAATTAAGTTTTGATCAGGAGAACCACCTCTAATTTGTATGCCTGTTGCAGTTTCATCAGGACTACTAATACCAGGAATCAATTGCATACTTTGAAAAATATCGGGCTCAATTTGACCAGGTAGAATTCCTAAATTTTCATTAACAATACCAAGAGATCCATCAATATTTTTCCCGAGCCCTTTAGTAATATATTCTATGATAAGTACTTCTTCTAATGCAGTACTTTCTGTTATAAGTCTTATGCGTTGACAAACTGATTTTTGGAAAGTTGCTACTGGAACAGTTTTTTCTGTGTATCCCACATACTGAATCGTAATAGAAGTATTCTTATCTATTTTTTCCAAAAGGAAAAAGCCGTTTTCGTCAGAAATAACACCTTCATTTGTTTCTTTTATTACTACAGAAGCATAGGATAGTGGACCATTAGTATCGGCATCAAATATATATCCACATATAGAAGTTTTTGTATCAGGAGCGCTTACGGTTACTTGTCTATCAGATATTTTATTATAAGTAAGATTGGTTAGAATTCTTAAAGTCACCAAAATCTCATCAAGAGGAGTATTGTTAAGTGAAAGTGTTATCACTTTGTCTTTTACTACATCATTACTAAAAGAAAAAATTAATCCATAGGATTCAGCGATTTCGGTAAGTACCTGATGCAAAGGCGCTTTTTTATAATTTTTCTTTACCTGTGCCTGCATCGAATAGGTTAAAAAGAATAGTAGGAAAACAGCTTTTTTCATTAAAATAAAATAACAGGTAACATTAAAATTTTATGTTTTTTATGGTTTGTATCAGTCGTGTTCGGCACTTATCAAAACTATTTATTAGATAATTTTACACTTAGACCATTAATAACATACTCTATATTCATTGGAACTAGTACAGATTCTAAAGCAAGATCAAGATTGTTATATAAGAAACCTCCAGAAAACAGCTTATTTTCATCAATATTGGTTCTTATAAAAGTGATGTTATATTGCCTTTCTAATTCATCTAAAACTTCTTTTAAAGGAATGCTTATAAAAAGGCTTTCTCCATTTTTCCATAATGGTCCAGATCTAGAAATACTTGTTTTATGTAATTTGTTGTCTTTAAGTGAAACAGCTTCCCCTTTCTTAATTATTTGTTGTTGATTAGAATTAGTTTCTACACTCACTTTACCTTCATAACAGGCTACTTCGAAAATGGTATTTCTCGATTTTACATTAAAAACAGTTCCTAGCACTTCTATTTTTCCGGAATCTGTTATAACCGTGAAATTATTGCCTGTTTCTACTTTAAACAAGCCTTCTCCGTCTAGTTGTACTTCTCTGTTTTGAGACCAAAAGAAACGATTGTAGGTTAAAGTTGAGCCTGCATTAAGATCAGCAGTACTTCCATCAGGTAATATAACTGAAAGCTGTGTCCCTAGGTCTACTGTATGGCTAACTTTATTAAAAAACAATCCAATAATAAGTAAAATGGATGCAGCAGCTGAAATCGCATAAATAAAAGGTTTCAAACGAATGACTTTTCCTTTTTTCTGATCCTGTAGTTTTTGTAAAGTAACAGCAAGAGATGCTTCTTCGTCAAATGAAGGTGCGTCAAAGTATTCAAGACCTTTTACAATTTTATCGTAGTCATCAAATTCTTCCGACTTTTTAAACTGTTCTAGCTCTTGAGGAGTTAAATCATCGTTCAACCATTTTGCCAAATATGGATTTTTGTCCTCAGCCATTTAATTTGTAATTGTTTTTTCGAATAATTAGGATTGCTATTTGCCATATAACCGGCGATATACTAAATACCCTACCTTATTTAAATATTTTTTATGATTTTCCTTAACTTCTTTAGAGCATTGTGCATTCTTTTTTCTACTGCTTTTACCGAAATACCTAGCATTTCAGCTATTTCATTGTATGTTTTTTTATCTATACGATTTAACAGAAATACTTCTCGTTGTGCTTCGGTAAGATCAGCTATTGCATTCTGTAACTTTATCATAAACTCTTTTTCTTCTAATATAAAATCAGGAGATTCATGGTTTCTGTCTCTATGGGACAACTTACTGTATGCTAATCGTACTTTTTGATGCTCGACCTGATTGAGAAATAAATTTGTGGATGCTTTATACAAAAAAGCCCTCGCTTTTTCTAAGATTATTTTTTTGCAGTTATTCCATAATCGAATAAAAGCCTCTTGCATAATATCTTCTGCCTGATCTGGATCTCCACATTTGTAATAAATATGATTTCTAATAGTCCTGGAATGCGCTTTGAACAACTCATTGAATACAGGCTGATCGCATACGGATTTGGGAGATACACTCATAGGGGGAATATTTTTTTTAATCCAGGGTAGGGTATTTTTCTTATGTCCGGTTATACAGCCAAAAATAACTCATTATGAATTCCAAAACAAATCTTAGAATTACGGTTATCTTGATTACTGTTATAGCTATTACCTCAATTGGATTTAAGTTGAAACCAATTATAAATAACTATGATAACTTTAATCCTGATGAAGTGTATAAGGTAAATTATACTTATTTTTTTAAGTCAGGCGACAAAAACACATTTGTAAAAACGTTTATTCCTAAAAATAATTTCAGACAAAGAATTTCTGAGGGAAATACCCAAAAAGATAGTGCTTTGCATTTCAAGAAAAAAGAAGAAGAGAATGAAAATATAAGAGCGATTTGGAATACTACAAATAAGAATCAATATCATTCTGTAAACTACGAATTCATTTTTGAGGGAAAAGATAAAAACTATATTATTCCTAAAACATTTATTACAATACCTGATGCGTATAAAAAATACTTGGAACCAACACTGAATATTCAATCGGATGATGAATCCATAAGTGAATTAGCCAAACGGCTTGTTCGGGAGACCACAAATGATAAAGAGGTTATTAAAAATATTTTTGATTATGTATCCGGTATTCCTTCTGCACCAATTATTACATTAACGGATGCATTAACTACAATCCGACAAAATAAGGCGTCCTGCAACGGAAAGAGTAGACTATTTGTAGCCTTATCAAGAAATCTGGGATATCCTGCTAGAATAAAAGGAGGAATCATCGCAGAAAACTCTAATAAAAGAACATCTCACGTTTGGGCAGAAGTCCTGATTAATGAGACTTGGATACCTTTTGATACCTTAAATAATCACTTTGCATATATACCTTCTAATTATTTAGAGATTTATCAGGGAGATGAATTCTTAATAACCCATACATCTGGAATTCAGTTTGATTATACGTACCAAATAGAAGAAGTAAATCATATTGCTTTTTTGAAGATGAATTCTGAAGAGATACGCAACTTATCAGGGATTTCTCTTTGGGGACTTGTAGAAGGAGGTATCATGCCAAAAAAATCATTAAACCTTTTGCTGTTATTGCCTTTAGGAGGTTTATTAGTAGCTTTTTTAAGAAATGTAGTAGGAGTAAAGACATTCGGGATTTTTCTTCCTGTTTTGATCGCATTTTCTATGCTACATATTGGTTTTGTATCGGGAATTATACTATTTGTTGGATTGATTTTATTAGTGGGGTTGATCTCTTATCCTTTTGATAAAATAGGCTTGTTGTATACGCCTAAACTAGTAGTTTCTTTGACAATTATGGTTGGGTTAATGATTATAGCTACGACAATCGGACTAAAGTATAAGATAACCTGGCTTACAACATTAACCTTTTTTCCAACTATTATTCTTACAATAGCTGCAGAACGCTTTTCGCGAGCAACTGTCGAGGACGGTTATAAAATGGCGATCGATAAGCTATTTCAAACCTTGTTAGCTACTACAATCTGCTTTGGATTACTATCCTGGAAAGCATTACCATCGATCCTAATAATCTTCCCAGAGATTATACTACTAATTATTTCCTCTGCAATCCTTCTAGGAAGATATATAGGCATTAGATGGGTAGAGTTTTATCGTTTCAAACCACTATTTAGTTAATCAATCCATAAGAAACAGTATTCCAACCCTATTAGTTTACTCTTTGGGGTGGTATTGAATATTTCAAAATCTAAAACTATGCTGTCAACAATTCTGAAAATGAGAAATCGTAAAAAATCAAACGTAATCGGTTTGAACGAAAGAAACATTAAGTTAATCTATCCTAATAATGCTAAAAAGCACTATCCTCTTGCTGATGATAAAGTATTAACAAAGGAAATTTTGCATCAATATGACATTCCTTGTGCGGAAACATATGCTGTAATAGAATACAATAGTGATATTAAAAAAGCTTGGGAGGCTTGTAAGAAATATGATGCAATGGCCATAAAACCAGCAAATGGCTGCGGTGGTGGAGGCATCAAAATTGTTAAGAAAGATGCAGTAGGTAATTGGATAAGCAGCGGAAAAATAATTACTGAACGGCAGATATTTCAGCATATGGCCGCTACCATAATGGGATTCTTTTCTCTTGGTTCTCATGATAGAGTTTTGGTTGAAGAATGTATAGAACCACATCCCTTTTTTCATAAAATATATCCACAAGGTGTACCTGATTTTAGAATTATTACGCTTAATAATACTCCTTTAATGGGAATGCTAAGAATGCCTACCAACAGATCGGATGGCAAAGCGAATCTTCATCAAAATGGAGTGGGTATTGGAGTGGATTTAGAGAAAGGTACATTAACAGAAGTATACGATGGTAAAAATTATTTTAATCATCATCCGGACAGTGAATTTATAATAAAAGATGTTCCAATTCCATATTGGAAAGAAATTCTGGAAATATCTATTGCAACAGCAAAAGTTTTCCCTTTGGATTATCTGGGAATTGATATTGTAATTGATAAAAATAAAGGACCACAGATAATGGAAATAAAT
Source organism: uncultured Aquimarina sp. (assembly GCF_947495315.1). GTDB lineage: Bacteria > Bacteroidota > Bacteroidia > Flavobacteriales > Flavobacteriaceae > Aquimarina. Next base: position 390,419 of record NZ_CANLYD010000002.1, read on the forward strand.
GTGCGGCCGGGATTAGGAATACAATTAGTAAATAAACAAGGCTTAAAAAAAGTAATAGAAGAAAAAACAAGTAAGTAAGAAAAGGAAAAAGAACAAATATGAAAATCACGAAAATCTCTATAACAATCATATTAACACTAACGAGTATTATTTCATATACACAAAGTAATAATGCCTTCAATGCAGAAACTCAAGCAGGGTATGAATATAATTATTTTAGAAGTCCAGATGAAATAAGAACAGGAGGAGTTATACTGAATGAGGATGAATTGATATCCAGCAGTTTTTATCAGGATATAGAACTAAATTATAAATATCGATACAAATGGAGCAAAAATAGAATTAGAGTTTCTATGAATCCTTTTTCTAGAATATTTTATGAAAATTTTGATGATAGCTATTGGAGCCTAAATACGAACGTTAAATATGACTATAAGTTTAGCAGAGAAACATCTTTACTTGCAGAAGCACGATTCATAAGAATGAATAGAGAAGGGCTTGGAGGTGATCAGGATGTGTTAATTAATCCTTTAGGGTATACCAATTATGGAGGAACCTTAGGTTTACAGTTTGCGCCACTTACAAATAATCAACTTACCATAGAGGGGTTTTATAACTTCAGGAATTTTGATGCCTTTGGTGTTAGAGATTTACAATATAGTGAATTTGGAGCTCAGATTTCTTCAGTTCAAACTTTTAGAATTAATAAGTTAAAACACAAGTTAGGTATAACAGCATACGCAAAAAAGAGACGTTATGATACTTTTAATGCCAGTGATATTGAACCAGATGGAGAAAGAGATTGGGATTATCTAAAAGGAACTTTGTATTATAGATTACCTTTTAACAAGCAGTTCGAAATAAAGCCAAGTTTTGTTTACTATGTAAGGATTGATAATTCTACCAACCGATCTGGGTTCAATCAATTCGGTCCTGGAATTGCTCTGAAATATGACAATGACAAGACAAAAATTAGAGGAACTTTCTCTTTCATTACAAGAAATTATACAGATATCGAAGCGAGAAACACTGATGGAGGTATAGGAGAAGATCTGAAATATGAATATTCAAACTTTCAGATGAATGCTGCTCACAAAATAGGGAAAGGTTTTTCTATTACTGCTACCATGTTTTCCAGAATTAGAAGTACTAACTATAGTGATATAGATGCAAGATCATTTAGAAATTATAGAAATCAATATGCTGGAATCGGTGTATTGTGGGAGTTTTAATATTTCTCTCAAATGATGGTTAGTTTTTTTAGTTAAGCGTTACTTTTGTAACGCTTAATTTTTTATGTAGAAATTGAAAGTATAGTTAAAGATACGTTATGGCTAGAGACGAAAAATTAAAAGAACGATGGGACGTTTTGGTACAAAAATTATCAGCTCAATTTGCTGATGGAGATCCATTAGATTTAGATGCAATCATTTACCTGATTGGAGTGCAGGAATTAGGGCAGGTACATCGTAAGTTTAAGAAAGATGAAAAGCTAGATCTTATGCATATTGCTATCTGTAGGTTGTTAGAACCATATGGGTATTATGAGTTTGATTATTTTGATGAGCAAGGATGGCCACATTATATTGTAAAAGAACAATTACCTAACCTCAAAGCCGGAGAGCAATCAGTTTTAATGAAAGAAGCAATTGTTAGTTATTTCCTGACAAGTGAGTATATTTTTTAATGCTGTCAAATAATAATGATTTATAAAAAAGATGCTCAAGTTGAGCATCTTTTTTATAAATGTTTTGAATATGTAATATAAAAATCTTGTCTTAAAGAAATTTACTCATAATGTAGTTATCTTCTCATAGCATACCAAGAAGCCGAAGGAAGATTGCTTATCAATTCTTTTAATCCTTTCATGTCTATAATTAGGATTCCAAAAAATAACTTTTTCATATCGACATTTTTTAATTAAACATAAAATAATGACTAACTTTTAGTCATATACCATGTGTTCGCATTTATTGGTTATGAAATATTATTTTGGGAAAATCTAAGGCTGAATTTTATAGTATTTAAAACTATACCTAAATATAATCAATATCTACAGTTTTGTCAAGATTTTTAACGTGCTTTAACGTACTTAATAATTGTTTTTCTTAAAGAATTTTAGAAAAATGATATTTATCTGATTATTAGCGCATTATCTTTTTGTTACTTTCAGTATTTATTACACTTGAATACTTCTCAATTTGTGTCGTTTTTTTAACTTTAATACAAAAAGAAAATATGTTTCTGAATGTTATCAATGATCCTAATGTTGTTCCCAATGATACCGGACCGATTTACCAAGAAACGATCATGGGTAGATTACCAGTAGAACCGTTCAATACGATTAGCAATCTTGTATTTTTAATTATAATTATATACTTTTCTATACGCGTATATAAGAATCCAAAACAACATTTGTTTTTAGCCTTTTGTTTACCGATTCTTGCTATCGGTTTTATTGGAGGGACTTTATTTCATGGTACCCGAAGTCATCAAATATGGTTGTTTATGGATTGGGTTCCAATTATGGTTTTGTGTATGTCGGCTGTTTTTTATTTCATTTTTAAATTATACAGACTTTGGTGGAAAAGAGTATTGGCCTTTGTCTTAATTTTTGGAGTTTCTTTTGCTGTACGCACATTACCTATTCCTGCAGTGGTCAGAATTTCATTAGGATACATAATTACGGCAATTACAGTTTTGCTTCCCATTGTTTTATATCTCATAAAAACAAATGGGAGACATAAAGAAACAATTATACTAGCCTTTGTGTTTTTTGCAATAGCCGTAAGTTTTAGAAGCGCAGATACGTTCTGGAAAACTGATCTTTTCTATATGGGAACACATTGGTTGTGGCATCTATTCGGAGGAATTTCGGTTTTCTTTTTGATGTTATACACCTATCGAGATAATCTAAAACAAAACAAAGTTCTTTCGGAAGGGTGATTTTTCTGGAAATTATACGTTTTATTACCAAAATAACACATTTTTTTAGACGCCATGTACAATTTTATGATGTACAAATCTTAAATTTGTCCTCTACTATAAGAAAAAGATCATGATCGATAAGATTAAAGAATATATCTCAGAAGTTGAGGATTTCTCTGCCAAGACCAAAGAAGAAGTTGAAGCGTTTAGAATAAAGTTTTCGGGTAAGAAAGGACTAGTTAATGACTTTTTTACTGAATTCAGAAATATTGCGAATGATCAAAAGAAAGAGTTTGGTCAAGCCATAAATGCCCTAAAAGTAGCAGCAGAAGATAAAGTAAGAGCCTTAAAAGATGAACTAGAGTCTAAAGATGAAGAAAAGGGTGCTTATGGCGATCTTACACGTCCTGCAGAACCAATTGCTTTAGGATCACGTCATCCAATTTCTTTAGTAAAGAATCAAATTATAGATATATTTTCACGTATTGGTTTTAATGTAAGTGAAGGGCCAGAAATTGAAGATGATTGGCACAACTTTACTGCACTTAATTTACCAGAATATCATCCAGCACGTGATATGCAGGACACGTTTTTTATCCAAACAGATCCGGATATTCTATTGCGTACACATACATCTTCTGTACAAGTACGGTATATGGAAGACAATAAACCACCAATAAGAACTATTTCTCCAGGAAGAGTATATCGTAATGAGGCAATTTCTGCACGTTCACATTGTTTTTTTCATCAAGTAGAAGGATTATATATTGATAAAGATGTTTCATTTGCAGATCTAAAGCAAACATTACAATATTTTACCACAGAAATGTTCGGTAAATCCAAGATCAGACTACGTCCGTCTTATTTCCCATTCACAGAACCAAGTGCTGAGGTAGATGTATATTGGGGATTAGAAACAGAAACAGACTATAAAATGACCAAGGGAACAGGTTGGTTAGAGATTATGGGATGTGGAATGGTAGATCCTAACGTATTGAAAAACTGTAATATTGATCCAGAAGAATATAGCGGTTTTGCTTTTGGTATGGGAATCGATCGTATAGCGCTATTGTTATATGGGATTTCTGATATCCGTATGCTAAGCGAAAATGATGTACGTTTCTTAGAACAATTTAAGTCTGCCTTATAATTGAAAAAAGATATAGAAATACCAATAGTAGAAAATGTCTACGTAGCTGTGGTCAAAGAATGGAATGATGAATTCGGTGGTCATGATTGGAATGCTTATATCATTAATGATCAGGATATACCTATTGAAATGGTTTTGGTAGTTACCAAAGGTTACAATACCGAAAAAAAGACATCTTTATTAAGACATGGTATAGGAACAGTGAATGCTAAATCATCCGCTAAGATCGAAATGATTCAGGAAGAATTATTTGCTATGAATAATGAGTTTTCGGTTACCTTCTTTGCGGAAGGTAAGCTATTCGATAAGAAATACATTTTCAGAAAAAACACAATTAATGAAAACGCTTTTCGAGATCTTCCAGTAATGGAACAGCGAGGAGTATTGGTTTCATAAACTTCATTTTTATAGAATTATTAGTTAAATAACTTGTATAAAAACAGGTTAATACCCCGTAATTGAGACGCTAATTGACTTTACTTTAGCGCCAGATTTCCCTTTTTAAAAGTTTTACTAAAAAACAACTCTTTAAAGAATCAAAAAAAGAGTTTGTTACACCATATATCCCTATAACGATTGGAGTGCCAACAGCCAATTGTAATGGGGATTTTTTTAATCTTAAAACCTAAATAATATGAAAAAAGTATTTTTTTTAGCCGTAGCAATAGCAATTGGGGTATTCTACGCTTGTGAAAAAGAAACAGTAGAAGAAACAAATTCTATTGTAGATGTAAATGAAAGTAATAACCAAACAGAAGTAGAAGGTAAATGGATTTCCTATCGATGTTACTATATTTTTGAAAGAGGACTAAGGTTTCAAGGTAGGTGTTTCTCTTCGCTTAATGGAATATGTGGTTTCGAAAAAATATGTATTCCTATCTTTTACGATCCATGCTGGTTTGTACCTTGCTGGATTGATATTTGGGATCCATGGATAATCTACGAAAAGTTGGATCCTAGAGATTTCCTCTCTTTTAGAGATAAATTAGAAGTAGATATTGATCCAGGAAAAGCTTCTGTACCTTTTGCTTTAAATGAGAAAATAGCAGGATTGCAGTTTTATCAGGAGGAAGGTTTGTTTAAAGATAATGTCTTTACAGTAGAAGATTCATTGATTCTTGATGCAGAAATTTCCAAAGAACTAGGATTGCAAGGTAATGTGGTAAAAGCTGGAAAATATCCAGTAATAACTAATAAGGAAAATGGAACTTTTAATGTCATATTAGCGGTAGAAAAAGGTTTCGAACGCTAATAGCAGTTCATAAATGTTGGCAATAAAAAGGGCTGGTTAGAATTCATGATAACCAGCCCTTTAATTTTGATTTATAATGAGATGTTATTCTTTTATCTCAAAAACTATTGGTAAGGAGTACATTACACCAACATTGACTCCATCTTGCACTCCTGGTGTCATCTTAGGTAATTGATTAATAACACGTATTGCTTCATTTTCTAATGCTAGTAATGGCCCACGTGCGTGAACATCTGTAGTATTACCCAAATTATCTATCTTAAATTTTACAAGAATTTTTTGACGCCCACTAAGTTTCAGTTCTTTTCCAATTTCTGTATTAAACTCACTGCCAATGAATTGAGAAACACTCTTAGAGAAACATCTTTTCGCCTCTACCTTAGTGAGGTTTTCACAACCAGGATATACAGGAACCTTCTCTATAACTCCAAAAGGTATTTCTAAAGCACCTGTTATGCCTTGGTATTGTTCGTTTGAAACATCACCATTCACCAAAGCTGATAAAACTTTTAAAGCTTTTTCTTCTTCTGGGCTCACATTACCTTGCACGGCGATCTGTTGCTTTACCGCTTCTATTTTCTGTATCAAAAGACTCCTTGAAGTATCTATATTCTCTGAGTTTTCTATGGATTGCGCATTAGCATCTTCAGTACAAGAAGTGTACACTAACATCATACAAACCACGGGTAGTAATAATAAATACTTTAATTGAAAGATTTTTCTTGATTTTGATTTTTGTAACATAACAAGTCGATTTTTGATTAATGAATGATTAAAAAATGTATTAATAAATGAAATTTTCTCTGTTTCGAAAACTTGAGATAATAGGTTCTGATAGTATTCTTTTTTACTAGTTTCTGCTATAGCCTTAGCATCTGCAATATATTCCTGAAGCATGGCTATTCTATTTTGATATATATAGATCAACGGATTAAACCAAAATAGAATTCGTAATATTTCAAAGAAAATAAGGTCTATAGAATGATATTCTCTTACGTGAATTTTTTCGTGAAGTAAGACATTGGTTTTTTTAATTTCCGAAAGATTAGTCCCAATGTAAATTGTATTGAAAAAAGAAAATGCAGTGGTTGTATTTGGTAATGATACCAGCGTAATATTTTTTGTATTTACCTTAGTTCCGGATCTTCTTAAATTTAATATTTTAAAAACCTTATAAAGAAATAAAAATAAGCTTGCTACCACTCCCAGATACCATAAATACCCAAAAACTGGTATCAAAGAAATGTAACTTGATAGGTGACTCTCTGATCCGATTACGACTTCTGGTAAAAGATGAACCTGCATAGGAGAATCTGTAATAAGTACTTCGGGTAATTGTATGGTGTATGCTGTGGGAATATTTTGTCTTATAAAATCTAATCGAATCAGTGGAAGTAAAAAACTTAGAATAGGGGTTATGAGGAGATATGCTCTATTCCAGTTAAAAAATGTTTCTTTTTTTAGAAATAGATCATATGTTACTAAAAAAAGCAGTTGAAACGCAATGATTTGTAGTATGTAATGTATCATGTTATTCTTCCTCTTTATTTATTTCTCTCATTGCTGCTTCCATCTCAGCAATACTGATGTCGTTTTTCTTCATAAAAAAAGAAACCATGCTCTTAAAAGATCCTTGAAAATAACCGTCAATTAATTTGTTGATACTCTGATTGCTGTACTCTGTTTTTTTAACAAGTGGGATGTAAATATGAATTCTTCCTTCTTTTCGATAATTTACAAAGCCTTTATCTTCTAATATTCTTACAATCGTAGAAACAGTATTGTAAGCAGGTTTTGGTTCTGGTAACTGTTCCAGGATCGCAACTACGCTGCCTTCCTCTAGATTCCATAGGATTTTCATAATATCTTCTTCTGCTTTGGTCAACTGTTTCATAAATTGATTGATTTCTTTATAGTCTTTCAAACTAAGATCTTAGTTTGAGAATGCTAATATAAACTAAATATTTAGTTTGAACTAATGTTTTAGTTTTAATTTTTATAAGACTACGCAACTTGAAAGGACTAAAAGGGTAGAAAAGGAATCTAAATGAGTTGTTTATCGATTAAAAGTCAATGACCAGCTTTTTTTAGAAATCTTGTAACAGATATAACTATTTACCTTTAAAAAAATGAGAGTTTTAGAAATCATCTTATTAATTTTTGTAACAATTTTACCATTTGTAAAACGTCAATCCATTAAGGAAATTCCTAAGAAATATTGGATAACTTCCTTATGTGTTGTGATGGTCTTACATCTTAGTGTCGAAGGCTGGCGTTGGCAAATGATTCCTGGATACTTACTGATTGTAATATTGATATGGAGAATGTATTTAGTATATGTAAATAAACCTTTTAAGTTAACTCTCCGCCGAGGTTTGGGATATTTAGGTTTGATAATGTTATTGATTGTTGGTTGGATTTTACCAATAGTACTTCCAGTTTTTTCACTGCCAGAACCAACTGGAGCTTATTCTGTGGGAAGTAAATGGATACATATACAGACGGATCGAGAGGAGTTGATAACTAAAGATTCTTTAGATAAACGAGAGTTGATGGTTAAGGTATGGTATCCTACAAAACATATTTCTGATGTAAAAAGGGAAACATATATTGATGATGCAAACCGAATAGGTTTTATCAAAAAATATAGCATGGGAGTTTTACCTCCCTTTACAATAAATTATCTAGATCGTATTAAAACAGATGTTTATCTAGATGCACCTATCCAAAAAGAAACGTTTCCTGTTTTGATTTTTTCTCCTGGTTATGGTTCAATGTCCTCTGGTTATTATTCTTTATTGACAGAAATTGTAAGTCACGGGTATATTATTATAAACGTTACACATACCTATGAAAGCTTGGGAACTACATTTCCTGATGGTACTATGAAGTTTTTCGATTATGACTATCAGTCAAGAGAAGATGCGGGATCTATGGAACATATTACGCCGATAAAGAATGCCTTTTTACGGGATATTTCTTTTGATGAGCGTCATAGAATAATTAGAGAGGCTTCTAAAGATTATGTTGTGACTAAAATAGTAAAGAGATGGTCTAATGACTTGGTTTCTGTAATAGATATACTAGAGAATCGCAACGATAACGGTTTTTTTAAAGACAGACTAGACTTGAATAAAATTGGAGTTTTTGGCCATTCTCGAGGAGGTGGTGCAGCTGGTCAAGCAACAATAACAGATAATAGAATAAAAGCCGCTGCCAATATTGATGGAATTCAGTGGGGCGAAATGATGGATACTATTTACCATAAACCATTCTTATATATTTCTGCAGATTGGCCAGCGGAACATCAGGATATTAATTCTCATGTTTATGTAAACAAGAGTACCGATTATTTTTATGAAAGTAAGTTATTACAATCAGGACACCCCAATTTTATGGATATTCCATTTATGATTCCTGTTAAATCAATTGCTGGAACAGGGGTTATAGATGCCGAACTAGGGATGAAAATCACCACCCAACTTGTAACTTCATTTTTTGATAGACATTTAAAAAATGATGAGAGTAAAGATCCAAGTGGGGTAGCAAAAAAATATGAATTACTGGAGATGAAAGTTTATAAAGGAGATTCAGTTCGTTAAAACGAGTTAAATTTAATAGACAGTTTCATTTTTCATCCATGGTATTAATGGAAATTTATTTATTTAGAATGTTTACCCCTTCATAAAAGTTTACACTAATGATCAAAGAACCTTACTAGGCCACAGCTATTTATAGCTGATAATGGTCTTGAGGTTCTTTTTTATTTTTTAACTTAAAACCATGTAATCATGAAAAAACGATCATTAGTAATTATTGGGGCAATGTTGATTTCTTTAATAGCTTGCCAAAAAGAAAACATTACAGAAGAAGTTGCAACTACCGAGGCAATTTTAGAACAGGATAATAAGGCTGTTCTAGGAAAAGCATCTGGGGAGTTTTGTAAATTCACACTTCAGGCTAATTTTAAGAATGATATTGATCCTATTACAGGTCAAGAATCCTGTGAATTTTCTCGTGGCGATATTTGTGTCAGAGTAGACTGTTTACCCAATCCTTTTATTGAAATTAATCTTCCACCGGTACTTTGGGATCCGTGTCAACTAGTTCCGTGTGGTTTTGACTTTATGGACCCTTGGGTAATATATGAAAGAATTGATCCACGAGAATTCAGGTCCTTTAAAGAAGCATATGAATTGCGACTGGATGAAAAAGTAGAAGGTGTGCCATTCGCCCTGAACCAAAACCTATTAGGAGTACAATTTTATTCACAACCACAATCAAGTTACGAAATAGCTTACGGAGACCCAACTCCACAACCAAGTGTGTTTTATCTAGAAAAAAAGATTGTTCTGGATGGAGCGGTAGCCAAGAAATTGGGATTAAGAGGAAATGTTATTGAGCCTGGAAAGTATCCTGTTATCTTTAATAAAGAAAACAAAACACATAATGTGTTATTAATAATAGAAACGGGGTTTTAGGGATGGATAAGTTCGAAAAAAAATGCAGGTTCTTAATCGAGAACCTGCATTTTTTATATCAATTCTAATTATATTAATATCCAACTTTTTCACGTACTCTGGAAAGTACTTTGTTTGCTACTTTTGAAGCTTTTTCAGCACCAATTGCCAATGCTTTATCTATCTCTTCCAGATTATCCATGTAATAATTATAGCGTTCACGTTCTTTAGAGAACTTGCTTATTAAGAGTTCGTATAAAGCTTGTTTTGCATGACCGTATCCATAATTACCTCTCAGATAATTTGCCCGCATTTCTGCTAATTGCTCCTCAGTAGCTACTAGTTGATACAGAGCAAATAGATTACAGGTATCAGGGTTTTTAGGTTCTTCTAATGGAGTACTGTCTGTTTGGATGCCCATAATATTTTTACGTAATTTTTTGTCTGGTAAAAATAAATTAATAGTATTGCCTTTGGACTTACTCATTTTAGCACCATCCGTTCCTGGAACATACATCGTTTCTTTCTGAAATTGTGCTTCAGGTAAGACAAAAAGTTCTCCAACTTGATTATGCATACGTTCCGCTACATTTCTGGTCATTTCTATATGCTGTTCCTGGTCTTTCCCCACAGGTACAATTTCTGCGTCATATAATAAAATATCAGCAGCCATTAACATCGGATACGTAAACAACCCAGCATTAACATCTTCTAATCGATCTGCTTTGTCCTTAAAGGAATGTGCTAGGGTTAACCGTTGATATGGAAAGAAACAACTAAGGTACCACGACAATTCTGTAACTTGTGGAATATCACTCTGGCGATAAAATACAGTTTTTTCTATGTCTAAACCAAAAGCTAGCCAGGTTGCAGCGGTAGAGTAGGTGTTTTCTCTTAGTGTTTTAGCATCCTTAATCTGTGTTAATGAATGCATATCTGCAATAAACAAAAAGGAATCATTCTCTGGCTGATTAGCCATATGAATTGCTGGAATAATAGCTCCTAATAAGTTTCCTAAATGAGGTGTTCCTGTACTTTGGACTCCTGTTAGAATTCTTGCCATAGTAATTTTATAGTTTCTCGCAAAGGTAATTTTTTTGTTCAGATAGCTCAAACCAATTGTGTATTTTTGCGGCTATGTTTATCCTTAGATACATATTGATTCTTCTTTGGCGAATTTGGTTTTATGTAATGATGGGAATCCCTATTATTATATTATTTCCGGTTTTGTTGATATTAACATCAAGAGAGCAGTGGTATCCGCAGTTTTTTGTTGTCGCCAGATTCTGGGCTAAAATTGTGCTGTTTGGCAGCGGTTTTGTTCCTAGAGTAAAAAAAGAAGCAAAAGTGGACTCTCATAAAAGCTATATGTTTGTGGCCAACCATACTTCTATGGCAGATATTATGTTAATGTTGTATTGTGTGAAAAATCCTTTTGTTTTTGTGGGAAAAAAAGAATTAGCTAAGATTCCAATATTTGGCTTTTTTTATAAACGAACCTGTATACTTGTAGATCGCAATAGTCAGAGAAGTCGGAAAGAAGTTTTTGACCGTGCGCAAGCCAGACTACAGGAAGGAACTAGCATTTGTATATTTCCAGAAGGAGGTGTTCCAGAGGACGAATCTATTATGCTCGATGATTTTAAGGATGGTGCATTCAGATTAGCGATTGATCATCAGATACCCATAGTTCCTTTAACGTTTCTAGACAATAAAAAAAGATTTTCATATACGTTTTTTAGTGGAAGTCCCGGAAAAATGAGGGCTTATGTCCATAAAGAAATCCCAACTGAGGGATCGACTCAAGAAAATAAGAAAGAGCTTAACATAAAAATACGCAAAGTCATTTTGGATAAATTACTATCTGGTCAATTATAGAAAGCGATTTTTAAGAAAAAACAAAAGCTGTTCCTCCCCAGAAACAGCTTTGTCATCATTGCTTCCCTAGAGCAATAATTCAACCTAACCAACTAAAATAACCTAAAACACATTTAGTTACTTTTCTTTTTCGTTGTCTTAAAATTTAAAACTTATCCCGGTATATATACCGAAATAATAGGGTTTAAAATTTTCTGCACTATCCTTAAATCCATTAAATTGATATTTAAAGATAGGTTCCATATTAATCTGGAATTGATCTGACAACTTATAATCAAATCCTATACCAATATTTCCACTAAAGCTTATATCATTGACAGTTTCATCTCTCGCTACGTTTTCATTTCTAAAACTACCGGCAATGATAGATACTTCTTCATCTTCTAAAAATAGTGTGCTGACTCCTCCGATCATATGAATCCCGATTTTAGAGTCTGTTAGCGAATATTTAAGTTCTAGCGGGACTTCGATATATCCAATACTATGATTAAGTAATCCAGGATTTTGAGATTTTACTAAAACTTCACCATTAATATCAGGAGGAGAAGGAGTAAAGCTGGCTTGTGTAGCTTGAAAATCTGACACAATAATGCTTTGGGTATTTGTGAAGCCATTGTTATTGTCTCCCCTACCTACAGAAGAAATTCCAAATCCTACATCTTCTGTATTATACCCAACATCAACCTTATTCACTCCTGATCGTACACTTAACTTTTTATTAATTGAATAAGCAACTTGGATACCGTAGCTAAGATTGACTTGTCCTTGTTTATTATTATCAGAGAATTCTGCATCGATAGAAGATCCACCAAATGAATCATAGTACACTGGAGCAACGTTTGGTGATATGTTCCATCTTTTACCTGACTTGGTTTCTGCTATAATTTTTTCTTTTTCTTCTTTTTCTTTGATAGCCTCAAAGATTGATTTTTTTCCACTACCCTGATTTTGATCTGAAGTCTGGTCAGAAACTTCTTCTTTACCCAAATTATTAGATTCTTCTTGGTTGTCTACAATAGACTCCTTAATGGTATTTTCCTTATTACTTGGATCTTGGAAATATGGGCTCTCTTTTTTCGTAATATTTTCTGATTGATTGTTAGTAGCGTTATTATTTTCTGCTATCCCATTTTTAGCAGTAATAGCTGTGCCAGTAATAAGAACTTTTTCTTTATTTATTTCAGAAGTACTGGTTTTTTGTGTTTCAGCTACTGTATTTAAAGTTGTTGCTTTTTGTTCCAATAACATGTCGTCTTTTTTCTGATTATCTTTATTGGAAACAATTGCTTCGGTATTTGTTAGATTAGTGGTTGTTATAGACTCTTTATTGGTAGTGTTTTTATTTGCAGAAGGGTTTTTATAAGTATCTGAAATGGTAGATTTAGAATCTGAAGTTATATCAAACGGAGTATCTTTCTTATCATCATTTTTTAAGGAACTATTCGTAATCGCTTCGTTATTCGCGTTGGAACTTTCGGATGCTCCATCATTATAGTTTGATTTTTCATTTTTTGAAGTGCCTACAAGACCATCATCAGGAATGGTTGTATTGCTGTCTTGATTTTCAGTAGATAAATTATCTGTGTTTTCCGAATCCTTAGTTACAACTATAGAGTCTTGAGTACTGTCTTCAGGTAGAAAAATGGATCCAACAGATAAAATTACTGCTACTAATGCAGCAATCCCGGCAATGCGATACCAAAATGGTATAAGAAGTACTCTTTTCCGATCCTTCTTTTTTCGATCTTGAATTTTTTTCCAGACAGCATCATCAGGTGTAACTTCAAAATTTTTGAACTTTTCCTGAAACAATCTATCTATGTTTTTTTTATCACTCATCTTCATCCTTCAATTGACTGAACGCGCGGTTCATGATTAGTTTCTATTTTTTCTTTCAAAATGTTTCTGGCTCTTGCCAAATTGGATTTAGAGGTTCCTATTGAGATACTAAGCATTTCTGCAATTTCTTTATGAGAATAGCCATCTAATACATAAAGATTAAATACCAATCGATATCTATCTGGTAATTGCTGAATAATCTCTAGAAGATAATCCAAGGAAACATTATCCTCATCTATTTCTACTTCTACCTCTTCTATCTGGTCCTCACCAATAATTTCAAAAACTTTTTGTTTTCGGTATTTTTGTAATGCAGTATTGATAGTGATTCGTTTTATCCATCCCTCAAAAGAACCTTTACTTTTGTACTGTTCTATTTTGTTAAAAATTGTAATAAAGGCATCCTGCAAGGTGTCTTCAGCGCTTGCATAATTATTAGAATACTTTAGACAGATAGAAAATAATTTACTACCATATAATCTATACAGTTGTTCTTGCGCCTTAGCATCTTGTTTCTTACATTTTTTTATGAGTTGATCTAGACTCACGAACAGTTTTTGTTTTGGTTAACTTTATACTATCAAAGCCTTATTCTACAACAGGAACTTCTACAATTAAAAATTGATTTTCTCCTTGATCATTTGTGCCTTGCCAAAATCTGAAAATGTACGAGTCTTCTGATCCAACAAAAAAGTTAATTTGGGGATCAATCAAATCCGTTTCAGCAAGATCTTCACACATACGATCTTGAACGACAACATTGACTACGGAAACTGTACGTTCGTTTGACACTCTGTCATAATCAAATCCACTAAAAGAATGGCAATCAGAAGGTCTAAAATAAAAAACTGTGATTTTATAGGTTTCACCTCTCGTAAATTGACCTGGGATGTCTACTCGTTCTATGGGAACTCTTTCATACGAAAAAATGATTCCATCATCATCATTCAAGCAACTTGTCAAACAACTTGAAAAAATAATCAGTACAATTATTCCTATCCTTTTCATATTAAAATAATTTTGAGGTTCTACATACCAAATTGTATCATATAGATGTAACTATTGGTATTTGGTTGCGTTCGTACAAGATAATTTTTAGGAGATATTGTACAACTTTAAAATTCTTAATTCGAATTCATATATAGAACTAGGATATAAGGTATAAAAAAATCCCGAAGGCTCGGGATTTTAGTATTAGTTTATGAGGGTTACATTATTCATTAACAATTTTTATGGCTTCTTTGATTTTTTCTTCCAATTCTTCCATAAGTTCAGGATTGTCATTTAGTAATGATTTCACAGCATCTCTTCCTTGACCAAGTTTTGTGTCTTGATAACTAAACCATGAACCGCTCTTTTTAACAATTTCGTAATCTACACCAATATCAATGATCTCTCCTGTTTTAGAGATTCCCATACCATACATGATGTCAAACTCTGCTGTTCTAAATGGCGGAGCTACTTTGTTTTTCACAACTTTTACTCGAGTTTTATTTCCTTGCACTTCACTGTTACTATCTTTAATCTGAGTAGATCTTCTGATATCTAAACGCACAGAAGCGTAAAATTTAAGAGCATTACCACCAGTGGTAGTTTCTGGATTACCAAACATTACTCCGATTTTTTCACGAAGTTGGTTAATAAAGATAACTGTACAATTTGTTTTGCTAATAGAACTAGTTAATTTCCTTAAAGCCTGAGACATTAATCGGGCATGAAGTCCCATTTTAGAGTCCCCCATTTCACCTTCAATCTCACTTTTTGGAGTTAATGCAGCTACAGAGTCAATAACAATGATATCAATTGCTCCCGATCGGATTAAGTTATCTGCAATTTCTAATGCTTGTTCACCATTGTCAGGTTGAGAAATAATAAGGTTGTCTATATCAACACCTAGTTTTTCTGCATAGAAACGATCAAATGCGTGTTCTGCATCTATAAAAGCAGCAATTCCACCAGCTTTCTGTGCTTGTGCAATCGCATGAATTGTAAGTGTTGTTTTACCCGAAGATTCAGGACCAAAAATCTCGATGACTCTACCTCTAGGATATCCTCCTACACCAAGAGCTAAATCTAATCCAAGTGATCCGGTAGAAATTACTTCTACCTCCTGAACTGCAGAATCACCCATCCTCATCACGGTACCTTTTCCGTAGGATTTATCTAGTTTGTCTAAAGTTAGTTTTAACGCTTTTAATTTTGCATCTTTTTCTTTATCCGTACTCATGCGTTTACTTTCTTTTGTAATTGATTTTGGCTAAAATACTACAAGTTTTTTGTAAACCCATTTCAAAAATTACACTTATCTGACTAATTTATTAACAATGATTATTAGCTTAATAGAGCAATAGTTTATTTTTTTTAAAAGCATACGCAACCTTTTTTCTTTTACTGCATCTTTAAAGAAAGCAAAACTTGAACAAACTGTGAGGAAGGAGGATGTAGATGAAATTTCTTAAAAGAGTCGTAAGACACAAACTTGATGGCTATACAGTTACTAGTATTAGTAATTGTATAGTTGAAGGTGGTTAGCTTCGTTATTTAACTTTTAGTCGTTTAGATTAAGTAAATTAATTAAATAACGAATTAGCCCAAAAAATGCCTTGAAGTGGTTTTCAAGGCATTTTTTTTATTCAAAACCAGACTATTCTTGTCTTGCATATTACACTATGATTCGTACTTTTGCAGAAAGTAAATAAATTCTTTTAACTTAAAAAATTAGTATAGCATGCAACTGTACAATAAATTAAGTGCAAAGGAGAGAGCTACTCTTATTGAGGAGGCAGGTATGGAACGTCTTACACTCTCTTTCTACAAGTACGCACACATCGGTAATACTGAAATTTTCAGAAATCATCTTTTTATTCATTGGGACGAACTAGACGTTCTGGGAAGAATCTATGTCGCTAATGAAGGCATTAATGGTCAATTATCCGTTCCGGCACCAAACTTTGAAGCATTCAAAAAACATTTAGATAGTATTTCTTTTCTGGAGAATGTACGATTGAATATTGCCAGAGAACAGGATATCAAATCTTTCCTGAAATTGAAAGTGAAGATTCGTAAAAAAATTGTAGCAGATGGTTTAAATGATGAAACTTTTGATGTTACCAATAAGGGAGTTCATGTAGATGCTGAGAAGTTTAATCAATTGATTGAAGATCCGGAAACTGTATTAGTAGATATGCGTAACCACTATGAGAGTGAGATTGGTCATTTTAAGGGGGCAGTAACTCCTGATGTAGATACCTTCAGAGATTCTTTGGATATTATTGAAGAAAATCTAAAAGAGCATAAAGAGGATAAGAAACTAGTAATGTATTGTACAGGTGGAATTCGATGCGAGAAAGCGAGTGCATATTATAAACATAAAGGTTTTAAAAATGTATTTCAATTAGAAGGTGGAATTATAGAATATGCCAGACAGGTAGAAGAAAAAGGATTAGAGAATAAATATCTAGGGAAAAATTTTGTTTTTGATCATCGAAGATCAGAACGAATTTCTGAAGATGTAATTTCTAATTGTCACCAGTGCGGAAAACCTTGTGATACCCACGTTAATTGCGAAAATGAAGCATGTCACCTCCTGTTCATTCAGTGTGAGGAATGTGCAACTGCTATGGATAGTTGTTGTTCTATAGAATGTAAAGAGATTAATAGCTTACCTTATGAAGAACAAAAAGCATTGAGGAAAGGTAAGGGAAATAGTAATAAAATTTTTAAGAAAGGTCGTTCTGAAGTACTAAAATATAAGCAGTAACGCTAAAATGATTTAGATACTATGGTTTTAAAAGAAATCATAGTATCTTTATCGATTAAGATGTCGGATGTGTAAAACACTCGACCTAAGTAAGAATCATATTTGTTGTGTTTTATCACAGACAAATTTCAATATAGCAAGAGAATATGGGGTGTAGTAGTTGTTCCTCCGGGAAAGACGGACAACCAAAAGGATGTAAGAATAATGGTACCTGCGGTACAGATGGTTGTAATAAGTTAACTGTTTTTGATTGGTTATCTAATATGTCGCTTCCTAGCGGTGTAGCTCCTTTTCATTGTGTGGAAATTCGTTTTAAAAACGGACGTAAAAACTTTTTCAAGAATACAGAAAATCTTTCATTGAGTATAGGGGATATTGTCGCTACAGAGGCTTCTCCAGGACATGATGTGGGTATTGTTACACTTACAGGAGAGTTGGTGCGTATCCAAATGAAAAAGAAGAAGGTAGAGGTAGACAGTGAAGATGTTAAAAAAATATACCGAAAAGCATCACAAAAAGATATCGATATTTGGCAAAAAGCTAGAGATCGAGAGCAAGCAATACAAGTTCGTTCTAGAGAAATAGCAATTCGTCTGAAACTACAGATGAAAATCTCTGATATAGAGTTTCAGGGTGATGGTTCTAAATGTACTTTTTATTATACAGCAGAAGATAGGGTCGATTTCAGACAATTGATTAAAGAATTTGCACAAGAATTTAGTACCAGAATAGAAATGCGCCAGATAGGTTTTCGCCAGGAAGCTGCTCGATTAGGTGGAATAGGTTCTTGCGGAAGAGAATTATGTTGTTCTACCTGGCTTACCGATTTTAGATCTGTAAATACTAGTGCCGCCAGATACCAGCAATTATCATTAAATCCTCAGAAACTGGCCGGTCAATGTGGTAAACTAAAATGTTGCCTTAATTATGAACTGGATGCATATATTGATGCTTTAAAAGAGTTCCCTAAGACCGAGGTTAAACTCCATACCGAAAAAGGTACGGCTGTTTGTCAGAAAATTGATATATTCAAAGGGTATTTATGGTATGCTTATGAAGGAGAATGGATGAATTGGCATAAAATTTCTGCCGATCATGCAAATGAGATTATTGAATCAAATAAAAAGAAAGAAACGGTAGCTAGCCTTGAAGAATTTGCTTCAGAACTCATTGAAGATACTAAAGTTGATTTTGAGAACGTTGTAGGACAAGATAGTCTTACGCGATTTGATCAACCAAAAAGAAGCAATAGAAGGAGGAATAAAAACCGAAACAGAAATAAAAAGAAAGTTTCTGTAGAAAAGCAAAAACCAACTTCTCAAAAACCAAAAGAAGGAAATACTGAGAGCAAAAACTCAAATAGGAAAAAAAACAACCAACGTAATAAAAAACGTAAACCACAGCAGCGCAAGAATAATGATAAATCGTAGGTTTTTTACATTACTTTTTCTGTTAATAGGTATTGTTTCTTGTGATGACACAAGAGTTTTTGACGAATATAAAACAGTATCAAACTCTTGGGAAAAAGATGAAAAGATACGTTTTACCTTACCCGAACTTGATTCATTACAACGATATAATCTATTTATCAATGTAAGAAACACGAACGACTATAAGTTTAGTAATCTGTTTTTGATTAGTGAGATGGAGTTTCCGAACGGCAAAATAGTTACAGATACTTTAGAATATGAAATGGCAAAACCAAATGGAGAATGGTTAGGTATTGGTTTTACGGATGTAAAAGAAAGTAAACTTTGGTATAAAACAAATGTAAATTTTGCAGAAAAAGGAGTATATAAAGTGGTACTTCAGCATGCAATGAGAAAAAATGGAGAGACACTTGGAATAAATTCTTTGGAAGGAATTACTGATATAGGTTTTAGAATAGAATTTGCAGAAAACCCTAAATAATATGGCTAAAGCAACACCCAAATCAACAAGAAAAACATCAAAAACCCCTCAATTAGATGTGTTCAAATACATAAAGTGGTTTTGGATCACTTTTGCGTCAGGAATATTTTTGGCAATATTAGTATTCCTTTTTGCCAGTTGGGGATATTTTGGAGAAATGCCAGGTTTTGATGAATTAGAAAACCCTCAAAATGATTTAGCAACTCAGATTATTTCTTCTGATGGAAAGCAAATAGGAACTTTTTTTAAAGAAAACAGAACTCCTGTTAATTTTGAAGATTTAGCTCCAGACTTGGTTAATGCTTTGGTAGCAACAGAAGACGCACGCTATTATGAACATTCTGGTATAGATGCTAGAGGAACGATTCGTGCTTTTGCCTTTTTAGGCAAAAAAGGAGGTGCAAGTACCATTACACAACAGTTGGCAAAACTTCTTTTTACTGGAACAAGATCAAAAGGATGGCAACGGTATACCCAAAAAATTAAGGAGTGGGTAATCGCTACTCGATTAGAAAGACAGTATACCAAGGATGAGATCATGGCAATGTATCTCAATAAATACGATTTCCTTAATCAGGCGATAGGTATAAGTTCTGCCTCTCGTATTTATTTTAATAAAACACCAAAAGACCTTAAGAAAGAAGAAGCAGCAGTGCTAGTAGGGATGTTAAAGAATTCTTCGCTTTTTAATCCGTTAAGAAGACCAGAATTAGTAAAAAACAGACGTGATGTAGTTTTGTCTCAGATGGCAAAATATGAATATATTTCTACTCAAGAAAAAGATAGTTTACAACAACTACCCTTAAATTTAGATTATGCACCAGAAGGTCATTCTGACGGAATAGCTACTTATTTTAGAGAATATGTAAGAAGTTGGATGGGGAAATGGGTGGAAAAAAACCCAAAAGGAGAAGATGAAGACGGAAATCCTCAATACTATAATATTTATAGAGATGGACTAAGAATTAATGTTACTATTGATTCGAGAATGCAGAAATATGCAGAGGAATCTGTTCAGGAACATATGTCTAACTTACAAAAAGAGTTTGATAAACAGGAACAGAAAAATAAAACAGCGCCTTTTAGAGATTTAACTAAGCAAGAAGTTGAAGGAATAGTTAAAAGAGCTATTAGAAGTTCTGCAAGAAGAAAAAAAATGTTATCTCAGAATAAGAGTGAAAAAGATATTCTAAAATCTTTTGATGTTAAAACTGAGATGAAAATATTTTCCTGGAAAGGTTATATAGATACTATTATGACTCCAAGAGATTCTATTTTGTATTATAAAAGATTTTTAAGATCAGGGATGATGTCTATGGAACCGCAAACAGGCCAGGTTAAGGCCTGGGTTGGAGGTGTTGATATTAAGCATTTTCAGTATGATCACGTGTATCAAGGAGCACGTCAGGTAGGTTCTACTTTTAAGCCTTTTGTATATGCAACAGCAATAGATCAACTTAAATTATCTCCTTGTGATACGTTACCGATGTCCCAAATCACAATTCCTGCGGGATCACATGGTGTAATGGAGGATTGGACTCCAAAGAACAGCGATGCTAAATATACAGGATATCTAAGTCTTAAAGAAGCACTTGCAAAGTCTGTGAATACTATTTCTGCTCGTTTAATGGATCGTATTGGTCCGGAACCTATTGTAAGATTAGCAAAAAAATCTGGAGTAGAATCAGAAGTTATAGAAGTTGCCTCTATAGCATTAGGATCTGTAGATCTTAAGTTATCAGAGATGGTAGGTGCATATAGTACTTTTGCCAATGAAGGAATTTATAATAAACCAGTAATGATTACTAGTGTTGAAGATAAAAATGGTACAACCTTGTATCAATTTGAACCAGAAACACGGGATGTGATCAGTAAGGAAGCAGCATATGTAACGCTAAACTTGCTAGAAGGAGTTACCCAATCAGGATCTGGAGCACGTCTTAGATCTGGACCTTCTAATAGATATGATTATAAAAACGTGATTACTGGATATCCTTACCAATTTACGAATCCAATTGCTGGTAAAACAGGGACAACACAGAATCAAAGTGATGGATGGTTTATGGGTATAGTTCCTAATCTTTGTACAGGTGTTTGGGTTGGAGGAGATGATCGTGCTACTCACTTTAGTTCTGTAAAATATGGACAAGGAGCTACTATGGCATTGCCAATATGGGCATTATATATGAGAAAGTGTTATGCCGATAAAACACTTAAAGTATCGAAAGATGGGTTTAAAAAGCCAGAGAATCTAACAATAGAAGTGGATTGCAAAGAGTTTAAGGAAAATATAAAGATAGAGGATCCTATAGAAGATGAGTTTGGTCTTTAGATTATAATCATTAAGCTAGAATGGAGCAATCGGTTTTTAAAGCAAAAAGGGATAGACAACCAGTCAATTTTAATACACGTAAATATGTTAGATATTTCTGGATTGCCTTCATCGCTGTTTTGACCATTGTAATCTTTTTATTTCTTCTGGCTAGCTGGGGTGCTTTAGGTGAAATGCCAACCTTCGAGCAATTGGAAAACCCTAAAAATGATTTGGCTGCTCAGATTATATCATCTGACGGTGAGCAATTAGGAACTATTTTTAAGCCTAATGAGAATAGAACTCCAATAACTTATAATGAATTACCACCACACCTTGTAAATGCTTTAATCGCTACCGAAGATGTTCGTTTTTATGAACATTCGGGAGTGGATGCAAGAGGTACTATGAGAGCTTTCACTTCGTTAGGTAGAAGGGGAGGAGCAAGTACGATCACCCAACAATTGGCCAGATTACTTTTTATAGGTCTCCGATCGAAAAATTGGGACAAATATACTCAGAAAATTAGGGAATGGGTAATTGCTGCTCGCTTGGAAAGGCAATATACAAAAGATGAAATTATAGTCATGTATTTAAATAAATATGACTTCGCTAGACAAGCTATTGGCATAGGATCAGCATCGAGAATTTATTTTAATAAAAAACCGAAGGATCTAAATATACAAGAATCTGCAGTGCTTATAGGGATGCTAAAAAGCGCAACCATATATAATCCAAAAACTAGATTAAAAAATGCCATTGATAGAAGAAATACAGTAATAAGCCAGATGGCTAAATACGGATATCTGACGGTTCAAGAAAAAGATAGTTTGCAAAAAACTCCCTTAATACTTGATTACAAGTCAGAAGGATATTCTGAAGGTAGCGCTACTTACGTTAGAATGCAAGTAAAAAAGTGGGTGGAAAAATGGATTAAGTTAAACCCTAAGGGAAAAAATAAAGAAGGTGAATTAGAATACTATGATATCTATGGAGATGGCTTAAAAATCTACGTGACTATTGATTCTCGCATGCAGAAATATGCAGAAGAAGCAGTTACGGAACATATGAGTAATCTACAGAAAGAGTTTGATAAGCAAGAACAAAATAATAGTACTTCACCATTTAGGGGTATTTCAAGTCTACAAGTAAATAATATAGTAAAAGAAGCTATTAGAACTTCTTCCAGAAGAAAAAGAATGCTCGATTTGGGTAAAAGTGAAAAAGAGATTCTAACCTCTTTTGATAAGAAAGTAGAGATGAAAGTGTTTTCCTGGAAGGGGATCAAGGATACTGTAATGACTCCACGTGATTCTATTTTGTTTTACAAAAAGTTTTTACATACTGGATTGATGTCTATGAATCCTCAAACTGGAGAAGTAAAAGCTTGGGTCGGAGGTATTAATCACAAATATTTTAAATATGATCATGTGAATCAGGGAACACGACAAGTGGGGTCTACATTTAAACCATTTGTGTATGCCACTGCTATTGATCAACTAAAATATTCACCTTGTTATAAAATACCAAGGGCAAAAGTGACTATACCTGTCGGAAAGCATGGAGTATCAGGTAAAGATTGGACTCCGACGAATACAGATGGAAATTATGTAGGATCTGTAACCCTTAAAGATGCGTTAGCAGGGTCGGTCAATACCGTTTCTGCTCGATTAATTGATAGAATAGGACCAGAACCGGTTATCAATTTGGCTAAAAAGTTAGGTATAGAATCAGATATAGATACGGTCGCATCGATATCTTTGGGAACTGAAAATCTTAAGTTATCTGAGATGGTAGGAGCATACAGTACTTTTGCAAATGAAGGAATATATGTCAAACCTTTCATAATTTCTCATATTACGGATAAGAATGGAATATTATTGTATGATAATTTTCCTGAAAGAAAAGATGTAATTAGCAAAGAATCTGCATATATGACTCTTAATTTGATGGAAGGTGTTACGCAAACTGGATCGGGTAAAAGACTTAGAACAGAAGCTTCTGATCAATATCTTTATAAGAATGTAGTTACAGGTCACCCATACAGATTTACAAATCCCATTGCTGGAAAAACAGGAACTACCCAAAATCAGAGTGATGGATGGTTTATGGGTATTGTTCCTAATCTTTGTACTGGAGTTTGGGTCGGAGGAGATAATAGATCAACACATTTTCAATCTACAACATATGGAGCAGGAGCGACTATGGCACTTCCGATTTGGGCGCTCTACATGAAAAAATGTTATGGGGATGATAATTTGGATATTTCAAAATCTGAATTTCAAAAACCTGAAAACCTTTCCATTGAGTTAGATTGCGAAATCTATGAAAAAAGGAATAAGGTAGATGATGAACTTGGTTTTTAGTCTCTTATATAAATATCATTAAATATTTCTAAAACTATGAGTGTTCAAACGTTTTAGTACTATTTTTTTAGTACTTTTAATCTGCTAAAATTGAACACTATGATTCGTAAAACAGTGGGTGGAGTTGTTGAAGCTACAGAAGGCGTAAAAGACAACATGACTTTTATGCTTGGAGGTTTTGGGCTTTGCGGAATACCAGAAAATTCTATTGCAGAATTAGTAAAGAAAAACATAAAAGGATTGACTTGCATTTCTAATAACGCAGGTGTTGACGATTTCGGATTAGGACTGTTGCTTCAGCAAAAACAAATCAAAAAAATGGTTTCTTCTTATGTAGGTGAGAATGATGAATTCGAGCGTCAGATGTTAAGTGGAGAGCTAGATGTAGAACTTATTCCTCAAGGGACATTAGCGGAGCGATGTAAGGCCGCACAAGGTGGATTTCCGGCATTTTATACGCCAGCAGGTTACGGAACTGAAGTAGCTGAAGGAAAAGAGACCAGAGAGTTTAATGGCAAAATGTATATACTAGAAAAAGCTTTTAAAGCGGACTTTGCTTTTGTAAAGGCTTGGAAAGGAGATGAAGCGGGAAACCTAATTTTTAAAGGTACAGCCAGAAATTTTAATCCTTGTATGTGTGGAGCTGCAAAAATTACGGTGGCAGAAGTAGAAGAATTAGTTCCTGCAGGAACCTTGGATCCGGATCATGTACATATTCCTGGGATTTTTGTGCAAAGAATTTTTCAGGGAGAAAGATATGAGAAGAGAATTGAACAACGAACTGTTCGAAAGAAAGAATAACAATAAGTAAAAAAAGCTTTTAAAACTTAAAACACACAAATCATGGCGGTATTACGATTAGGAGATGAAGCACCAAACTTCACGGCGCAAACAACAGAAGGAGAAATTGATTTTCATAATTGGTTAGGAGATAGCTGGGGGATTTTATTTTCACATCCCGCAGACTATACACCAGTATGTACAACAGAACTTGGAACTGTGGCAAAGTATACTGATGAATTTAATAAGCGAAATGTAAAGGTGGCTGCACTGAGTGTCGATGGATTGGAATCGCATCGTGGATGGATTAAAGATATTAATGAAACTCAAGATACAAATGTCAATTTTCCGATTATCGCAGATGAAGATAGAAAGGTATCTGAGCTGTATGACATGATTCACCCTAAAGCTGATAGCCAGCTGACGGTTCGTTCTGTTTTTATAATAGGACCTGATAAGACAATAAAACTTACAATTACTTATCCTGCTTCTACTGGACGTAATTTCGATGAGTTATTAAGAGTTATAGATTCATTACAATTGACAGCATATCATAAAGTCGCTACTCCTGCTAACTGGAATCAAGGAGAAGATTGTGTAATATCTCCTTCGGTAAGTAATGAAGAAATACCTGCATTATTTCCTAAGGGACATACAGAGATCAAACCTTATTTAAGAATGACTCCGCAACCTAATGTGAATTAATTCTTATAAAATTAGAAGAAAACAATTATGCTTGATAAAAACGGAATAGCAAAACGAATAGCTAAAGAGCTTGAGGATGGATATTTTGTCAATCTGGGGATTGGTATCCCTACATTGGTTGCAAATTATATCCCTAAAGGGATAGAAGTGGAGTTTCAGAGTGAGAATGGTGTGTTGGGTATGGGACCATTTCCTTTTGAAGGAGAAGAGGATGCTGATATCATTAACGCTGGTAAGCAAACAATTACTACAATGCCTGGTGCTTCTTTCTTTGATTCGGCTACGAGTTTTAATATGATACGTGGTCAACATGTGGATCTAACTATTCTGGGTGCGATGGAAGTTGCAGAGAACGGTGATATCGCAAATTGGAAAATACCTGGAAAAATGGTGAAAGGAATGGGAGGCGCTATGGATCTGGTTGCTAGTGCAGAGAATATTATAGTGGCAATGATGCATACGAATAGGGCAGGGGCGTCTAAACTACTTAAAAGCTGTTCTTTACCATTAACTGGCGTAGCCTGTGTTAAGAAAGTGGTTACTAATATGGCGGTTTTAGAAATTACTGATGATGGATTTAAATTATTAGAAAGAGCTCCCGGAGTGAGTGTAGAAGATATTAAAAATGCCACCGAAGGAAAGCTTATTATTGATGGAAATGTACCTGAAATGGTTTTGGATTGATTTGATCAAATTCTATATCAAGGCAAACGATTATTAAATAGAGTACAACGAATAATAAATCAGAAAAGGAAACGTTATCAATAAACAGGCATAATAATTATGCTTAAAGTAAGAAAAAGACTACTTTTTAACTATTGTTTTTACTTACTTAAACCTTTACTTCAGCCTACAAACACTACGAAAACACCTTTAAATGTTAAAATTTTGAGTATTTTGTCGATTTTAATGGCATTTAAACGTCGTTTCCAAAAATATTTTGCATATTAGCAGTCCCTATAAAGAAGTACGGTTTTTTAATTGTTCTCTTTTTAAAATATTAATTAAGTTTTAACCCTCACACATTGCCCTATTATGAAAAAACGTATAAATCGTCTACAGAAATCAGTTAAGCCTACAATCGAGTTGATTTCTAACTGTATGTATTTAGCAAAAAAAGTATTTTTGTTTTAACAAAAAAGATAATTTTTGTTATGTGATTTTTTGTTGTTAATTAATCGCAACCTCCCCAAGTCGCGATGAATAAACCTGTTAGTCTATTGAGCTTAACAGGTTTTTTTATTGAATACTTACTTTTAGTTATATAGTCTATTGTTGTTTTAAAAAAAAGAATATCCCTATTTTTTTGGTTTTGTTTCAGTATTATTACACCAAAGTTTCCCTCCAATTGCTCCCAGTTGGCGGATGGTAAATAGGTTCGAGATACAAATCCATCAAGATATAATGCATTTTTACAACCGTTATCTTTAAAATAGCTGGCAAAATCGTAGAAATTTATCTTTTCTTTAGACATAGCGAAAAGTAAATTCCCATTGGGAAGTATTCCAACTCCATTTCTTATATGAATATTAGGAGATCCTAAATTGAATTTAGGATGGATTCGACCATCGATTAACAGCATAGGACCAGATTGAGTAGCGTATTTGATGTTTCCGTCATTCTTAAAGCTAGTAGTAGTATGAATGGCAGGTTTATTATCCTTTGTGATATAAAATATCCCATTAGGCTGTAGATAGAAGTTTCCATATCCGTTTTTAAGGGTATCTATTTTAGATTTAATGATACTGTTTTCGATATACAGTCCTTGAGGCGATAAATCTTTATTATACATCCCACCATTCATAGCAAAAATTAATTCCTGATTATTCTTTTGTAGTTCTGATTTGAGATTCTGGAAGTTTCCATAATTTTTATCATTGTCGTTTTTCCAATAGAATCTTAAATTCTGATACTTTAGATTGATTTCATAACTTATGAACTTGTTTTCAATATTTGATTCTTTAAGACTAGTAAAACTTATAATTACAAGACATAATGCTAAAAAGAATATGGTTACAATGTTTTTCATATGAATAAAGTATTATTATCTTAAGTTGGTGCAAAGTACCTAATTCTAAACGTTTGTTTGATATTCATATAACATAAGATCTTCATCATCATTAGGAATATTGATGATTTTGATAAATGTAAAACCTAATTTTTCTAATAGTTTTTGTGAGGATTTGTTTTCGGGTATAGTGATAGCACTTATTTTTTGAATCCCAAATTCTGCAATCCCAACTTCTTTTATTTTTAGAGCACTCTCATAGGCGTACCCCTTTCCTTCATATTTTGGTAAAAAAGCAAACCCAATATCAACACCCTCGATTCCTTCTCTATCATGTAAACCACAACAACCTAATTTTGCGTTGTCTGATTTGCGGATTACGGTATAATTAGAGTATCCTAATCGTTCTAGTTGAGGTGTCATTTTTTCTGTAATATAACGTTCCGCGTCTTCTATTGATTTCACGTTTCGGTCTCCAATATTTTGTAACCATTTTGGTGAATTAAGTAATTCAAGATAAAAAGCTGCATCTTCAATGGTTGCAGGATTTAATAGGAGTCTTTCTGTTTCGAAGTATTCCATAGTAAACGTATTCTATTAGTTAAGAATAACAAGTATACAAAAAGCCCTGAAACATTTTTGCTTCAGGGCCTTATTAAAAATTAAGGTTATCTATCTATAATTTTATTTTTTTATAAAACGAGCTGTTTTAGTATTTACTTGTAGCATATACACTCCAGCTTCTAATGCTTGAACATTTATAGTGTTAGAGAAAGTTCCTTTAAGAACTGTTTGACCTAACATATTGTAAATTGAATAGTCTAGTGTTCCAGAATTTCCTGTTTGTACATAAAGAATCGCTCCTTCTAAAGGATTAGGATGTATGGATAATAATGTAGTTGGTGGTCCTAAAGTATCGTCAGAAGTTGTAGCAAAAGACGTTGTAGTTCCACAAGCTCCTAGATTAGTCCATCCTGTAGCGGTTCTTTCGAATAAGTTTCCTTGATATGTAACTCTATCACCTGTTTGGTAAGATTGAGAACTACTCCATTCCGAAACTCCATCACAGATATCTGTAGATCCACCACCACCAGATGTATTGGTTAGTGATACATTATCTATTGCGATATCAGCTTGCCAAGTAGATCCAGTAATTCTGTTAAATCGTAATTGAACTTCTCCACCTACATACGCAGCTAGATCAATACTAGCATTTAGCCAAGAGTTTCCTTGATTACCTGTTTCGCTCCAAATATTTGTCCAAGTTGCGCCATTATCAGTACTAGCGTCTACAGCGATACTTCCCATATCTGTTGCACCATACATATGGTAACTAAATGTGAAACTTGCTTCCGAAAGAGCAGATAGGTCAAAACAAGGTGAATTTAATATTGCTTGTTTGTTAGGATATCCAGTTCCGTTACCAGAAGCTTCCACAAAAATGTAATATGTGCCTTGTGTTGCAGAAGATGGTCCTGTACTACCAGAAGGTGTTCCACTAGCATCCACTGACCAGTTAATATCATCAGCAGTAGATTGTGTCCAAGCTCCTAGTGTATTTTCAAATCCTTCATTATAAGGGAAAGAGGAAATACCTGATGTACATCCGCCACCTGTAGATCCGCCTGTTGTAGAAACATTAACAGTATTACTAAAAGCGGATTCATTACCAGCTGCATCTTTTGCCTTCACACTAAACTGGTATGCAGTATCTGCAGTTAATCCGGTTACATTTGTTGTTGTACCAGTAACTTCTCCTAAAACAGTACTTCCTTGATACACATCGTAAGCTGTTACGCCTAGATTATCAGTAGCAGCTGTCCAAGATAAAGTCAATGTAGTTTCAGCAACATTTGATGCAGCTAATCCTGTTGGTGCTGTTGGTGCCTCCGTATCCGGTGCAGCTGCAGTAGTAACATCAACAGTATTACTAAATCCTGATTCATTACCAGCAGCATCTTTTGCTTTTACACTAAATTGATAAGCAGTACTTTCAGTTAATCCTGTAACATTTGCTGTTGTTCCAGTAACTTCTCCTAAAATAGCACTTCCTTGATATACATCATAAGCAGTTACGCCTACATTATCAGTAGCAGCTGTCCAAGATAGTGTTAATGTAGTTTCTGCAATATCAGATGCAGCTAATCCTGTTGGTGCTGTTGGCGCTTGTGTGTCACCAGTTGAAGCTCCAATTGTTACTGTATAGTCTTCTACTTCGCCATAATCGAATGATTCACAAGAAGTTGGTACTCCATTGTATTTCATAGAAACACGCATTCTTGTATTTCCGTTTATAGCACTTGATGGTACAGTAAAAGTTCCGCTAACTGGTGTAGTTTGAGTAGCTGCTTGAGTCCATACTTGTTCTCCAGAATCTGTGAATACACCGTTTTGGTTGTAGTCTATCCATACGCTATATCCTTCACTATAAGTTGTACCTGACCAAGTTGGTGTTACAGTGATCGTATTTGAACTTCCTTTTGCAATTGAAGTAGAAATAGATGTGAAATCAGTATAACCACCACTTCCTGCACCAGAAGCATTATTAATTGTTCCTAATTGAACATTACCAATATATTCATCAGCAACACTATTACCATTAGATGCACAATAATTTAATTGAACTTCTGTAGTGGTAAAAGTTGTTGATGCACTATAAGAAGAAGTTGATCCATCGGAACAAGTACTTCTTACCTGTGCTTCATAAGATGTAGTAGCAGTTAATCCTGAAATTACATAAGAAGTTCCACCACCAGCTTGAGTTGTCCAAGTTGAAGTACCCGTTTGACGATATCTTACATCGAAAGATGCTCCAGGAACTGCTGTCCAGTTAATAGTAGCAGTATCAGAACCTACGTTAGAAGATCCTACTCCAGTTGGTACGGTAGCATTACAAACTATTGGTGTACCCGTTAATCCAGTTACAATAAGAGAGAAATTTTGACTTCCTCCAACTAGAGATCCTTTATTCGTTACGGTAATCGTATAAGAACCAGAAGCATTAGCTACATCGATTCTTTCGTATGGATCTACAGTGTTATCACCAGTACCATTTGTTGTTACACCTGTTAATCTGTATGGATTATAGGTTGTAGAATTTTTAGTAACTCTAATATCCAAATCGTTTACTAAAACAGCAGTATTAGAATTGGTAGCAGTTGTTGCAGTACCAGCACGATCTGTCCACGATATAGATGCCATTAATGGGTTAGTTCCATCGGAATCTACGGTGATTGAATATGTTTGACCACTACTTAAAGTTAATTCTTCAACTTTAGATTCGTTTCCGTTTGCAGAGATAGTTTCCGCAGCGGCTTTAGTATTCATTAATCCCCATCCGTATACAGCATCTGGTCCAGAAGGCCCAGCATCATCTGCAGTATGTAGCGCTAATCCTTTTAAGGTTGCAGCTCTCATAAAATTTCCGTTCAGGTTATTGTAATGTTGTTGTAATAATAAAAGAGATCCTGTAACATTTGGCGACGCCATAGAAGTTCCAGTAATACTAGCATATGCAGTATCACTACTTTCGTAGGTTGAATACACACTTGTACCATTACCAGTAATGTCTGGCTTGATTCTGAAATCATCAGTAGGTCCTTCACTACTAGAACTATTAATTGAAACACTACTCAAAGATCCATCTGCGTTTATACTCGCATCTTGAGCATTAGCAACAACCATATTATTTTTAGATGTTGAATGTCCGGTTAATTTATCATAAGAAGAGTTACCACCTAAAGGAGAACCATTATAACTATTTTGATTACCGTCGTTACCTGCAGCAACTACCATAAGATAGTAAGGTGCATTAAACATTACTTCATCCCAAGCTTCTGACTCATCGATATAAGCACCAAAATACTGATCAGGAACTAAATCACTTCTAAAACCATAAGAATGATTAGAAAGTAGCATTCCGTTTGCAGCAGCAGCAGTAGCTTCAGCAACATCATTATTCCACATATAACCGTTTACTTTTGCTTGCGGTGCCATCCCTTTAGCATTTGCCTGTACACCAGAAGCCATAATAGTTCCGGTTACGTGAGCAGCGTGAAAGTTAAGTTGAAGACCTCCTTCTGTTGAAGTATCTTGTATAGTAACACGATTGTTACCTCCAGCTCCATCATATTCTTGGTGAGATGCTCTAGCGTGACCACCATCCCATACATAAGCGGTCATGTTTTGTCCATCAAGATTTAATCCTAAAGACCCTCCGATATTAAGATGATTTGCTCTGGTTGATCTAGCCGCGGCAACGTTCATAGTAGAATAATAGATAGCACTTCCATCTTCTGCTAGTCTTTGTAATTCTACAAAACTTCCATCTTTTAGTGTCGCTGTTATTGGCCATCCGTTTTTCTGAGCAGCCTGTATTGCTTCTTTTTTCAGTAGCGCAGCTTTTTCAACATTCTTTGCTTGTAGTTGATTAAGCTCTGAAAGATTACTTTTTGACCTGATTTCTGATATAGCTTCTTTTGTTTGTGCAAATGCTCCAGTAGAAAGGAGAAACATAGAAGAAAAAACCAGCATGTGTAGTTTTCCAAACCTTTTTGGCAAAAAGCCAAATACCCCAGTAAGGTTTTTGTAACGTTTTTTCATTTTTATTGAGTTTGAGTTAGCTATTATTTAATTTCCTTGATGATTCTCTAAGGAAACGACCAAAACTCTTAAATTATTCCTAATTAAAAAAAGATTTTCGATGAAGAGACTGAAAATTACCATACAAAACCTTAACATTGGCTTAACATTTGTTTCATGTGTTAGAGTCTGTAGGAATATTATTACAAAATACGGTAAAAACGTTAAGCCTCTTTACCATTTCTGTAAAAACGCTATGGTTTTCTGTTCGTTATAATAGGTTTCTCCACGAAGATAAAATCCAACATGCCCTCCAAAATTCGGTGTTTCTAAAAATAGATTGGAGTTTTCTTTAGCCTCTTTAATCGGATAACATGCATTTCCTAGAAAAGTGTCATTTTTAGCATTAATGATAAGTGTAGGAATGTCTATACCTTTTAAAAACTGCTTACTACTGCATTTTGTATAATAATCAATGGCATCCGCATATCCGTGTGCTTTGCTAGTATATAGGTCATCAATATCCATTAGAGATTTACAGGCACTAATGTCTGATTTACTAATTCTGTTTGGGAAAACCTCTTGTCTTTCCCTTAATTTTTCTTTTAAACTTCTAATAAAACGTTGTTGGTATATAAAATTTTTAGGCTTATTGATTTCTATTAAAGAGTCATAAAGATCGCAAGGAACGGATACCGCAACAGCAGATTTAACTTGAGAAGGAGTGGATCTTTCTCCTAAATATTTTAATGTAATATTTCCTCCAAGGCTGAATCCACAAATGGAAATATTACTATAGTCTTTTTCGATAATATGAGTGATAATAGAACTTAAATCCTGGCTCACACCTGCATTATAGGATCTATATAGCCTATTAACCTCTCCGCTACAATTGCGAAGATTTACTGCAGCTACATCCCAATGATTATTGTTTAGGTGTCTCGCTAATCCTGTGATGTATTGTCGTTGAGCATTGCCCTCCAATCCGTGAATTAGTACGGCAACCTTTCTTGCGGATATAGGATTAAATGGATAGCTCCAATCTATATCTATGAAATCACCATCATCTAACTCTAGACGTTCACGTTCTTGATTAATTCCTTTAACTGTTCTCAGTAAATTTGGAAATATGGTTGAAAAATGACCATTTCTAAAAAAATAAGGAGGCGTGTATTGTGATTCTACTATTGGCATTAATAAAGGATATTGTCTTTTGGTTTTTCTTTTTCAGGAAGCTCTTTCTCATCTAACATATCTCTAAGATCAATCTCAATAGTTCTGCATAAAGCTGTCATCGGAACATCATTAATTCTGCCTTCAAAAGGATCTTCGCTATTACTACCAATTTTTTCCATAGTGGTAAATATCCAGGAGACCAAAACAGATAACGGAATCATTAAAAAGATGAACCATGGTTGCAGGTGCTGAGACATATCATTAAGTTCATTTTCAAAAACATTTAATAACCCAAAAGGTAATAGCAAAACAAAAATCCAGGTAAAAACGGTACTGAAATAGGCATATTGCCGAGGAAAAGGAGTGTTTTTAATACGTTCGCATTTTCCTTGGAGATTGTATAATTCTTCTAATACTCCATGAAAAAGCTGTTTGTCGAATTCTGTTATTTTTCCTGAATTTAATAGTTCTTTAATGTGCAGTCCTTGGTTTTTTACTAAATGAGTGGCAGCATTTTTTCTTTGAAGTAAATCATTATATTCTTCGTTTGAAACAAAACTCTTAGTAGCATCACAAGCAGGATTACGCTCTGCGTGTTTGTTAAAGAGACGTTCTACAGCTGCATTTTCTTTAATGGAAAAAGAAGTAGGTTGTCTTAATTGTATGCGTAATGCATTAATCCACGCGATATGACGATAAATCAAAATTCTTTTGGTTTCCTGATCATCATTAACAAGTGTTAAAACTTGATTTGCCCAAGTTCTACTATAGTTAACTATGCCACCCCAAATTTTGCGTCCTTCCCAGAAACGGTCATAACTCTGACTATTTTTAAAACCAATATAAAAGGCAACAGCTATACCAATCAGCGATAGCGGTTGAAATGGTATGTCTATAAATTTTAAATCCAAAAAATAATACAGCGAAAAAATACTGGCAGTATAAAAGGAGAAGAATAGTAAGTTTTTCCAAGCAAAGCGAAGGATGAGTCCCCAGCCAATATTACGTTTAATATACATCTACTAATTTTTGTTCTAAAATAAGAAGACCTCGCTGGTTTTCAAAACTAGTGAGGTCTTATTTATTCAGGATTGAATATTACAGAAACATTCCTCCAGAAGCTTCTATACGTTGACCATTAATCCATCTGGCATCTTCACTAGCTAAAAAGGCTACTACACCACCTATATCCTTAGCTACACCAACACGACCCAATGCAGTTACTGAGGATAGTATTTTCTCCAGTTCTGGATTGTTCTCTAAAGCATCTTTGTTCATATCGGTATTTATAGCTCCTGGAGCTACAACATTTGCAGTGATCTGGCGTGATCCTAATTCTTTTGCTAAATATCTTGTGAAGGCTTCAATACCAGCTTTCATAGACGCATAAGCTCCATATCCTGGTAGGCTAAAACGAGCTAACCCAGTAGAAATATTTATTATTCTTCCGCCATCATTAAGTAAAGGAAGTGCTTTTTGGGTAATGAAAAATGGTCCTTTTAGCTGGATATTTACTAGATTATCAAAAGTTGTTTCAGAGGTTTCTGCTACCATTTCATGAGCGATAATACCTGCATTATTTACCAGAATATCAAATTTTGAAGTATTCCAGTGTTGTTCCAAGCTGGTTTTAATATTTAAAAAGAAAGTATCAAAAGAATGAGCATCACCAACATTAAGTTGAAATGCTAATGCTTTTTGACCTAGGGCTTCAATTTCTTTAACGGTTTCATCCGCTAGCGTGCTATTTGAATTATAAGTGACTAAAATGTCGGCTCCTTGTTGTGCTAATCTGATAGCCATTTCTTTTCCTAATCCTCTGCTACTTCCAGTAACCAAGGCGATTTTGTTGTCTAAATTTTTCATAATATTTGCGTTTTTAAAAAGATTATTAAATGATTACACTGCAAATATCATCCAGAAATCAAGGCGCATAAAGGCATATGTTTTAGGAAGTATGGTATATTTCTAAGATTAGGTATTTTTAAAGAAATGTTTTGATAAAATTACTTATTGCGATATTGATTAGGAGTCAGACCAGTTTGCTTTTTAAAGAATTTCGAAAAATGAGTGGGTTCATTAAAACCGAGTCGATAGGCAATTTCTTTAACCGGAGTGTTAGATTTAGAAAGTAAAGCTTGCGCTTCAATAACAGTTTTATCTTGTATCCATTTATTGGCAGATTGCCCCGTTTTGGTTTTAACAACTGTAGAAAAATAAGCTGGATGTAATTGTTGCTTTTCAGCGAATGCAGCAACTTGCAAATCTCCATTCTTTAGATTTTTTGATCGAAATACACTTTCTAGATCTTTTTTGAATTGATTCACGATCTCGCTGTCTCGATCATATGCTATTTTAAAAGAATCATCTTGTAGTAAAAACTCTTTCACTTTTAAAAGAAATACCATAAAAAGTGAACTCATGATTTTATGCTTTAATATGGATTTTTTGCTTTGTTCTTCCAGAATCTGCTCAGACAAATGGAGTAATTCAGAAAAACGATCTCGATCCAAAAAACAAGGAGGTACCATTTCTGTCAATAAAAAGGAGAACTCATCAAAAACATTTGCATGAATATGCTCCTTCAGATATTCTTCTGATGACGTGATAATAAAACCATAAACAACCTCTTCTATTGCGAAGGATTTTAAATGACCGGGATTTGTAAAATATAATGTATTTGGTTTTGTGTAAAATTTATGATCATCGATTGTATAAAAACTCTTTCCTTTTTCAACTAAAATAAACGAAAAGTAGTTCGCTCTAAACACTGGTGATTCTATAGGTTTTAGATGCACCTTTTCCATTCTGTGTATCGTAAAATCCGAATCCTGAAGTATACTTTTACCCACATTCTCATCATTATAAAGATCAGAGAGCTTATCGTAGGCTTTTATGTTCGAAGATGTTTTCATGAATTGGATTAAAGATACAATTTTTAACAGGAGTTTATTATGCAGGCATAATAAGTGTTTTGTATTTTTGCGGCGTAAAATTAATGGATATGTACTTAAAAGAATTTGAGATTAGATGGAATGATATTGATGCCAATCGTCATTTAGGAAACAAAACATATATAGAGTATGCTGCTCATACACGCATGTCATTTTTATTCGATATGGGTTTTGATCAAAGACTTTTGGCTAAGTTTAATATTGGCCCCATTACATTTTATGAGCATATCTATTATTTTAAAGAAGTTTTTTATGGCAAACCTGTCAAAGTTTCTTTAGAATTAGCTGGAATGAGCGAGGACGGAAAGTTTTTCGAATTTGTACATAATTTTTATGACCATAAGGGGAGAAATTTTGCACGTTGCGAGATGATGGGAGCCTGGTTAGATTTAAAAACCAGAAAACTAATAGCCCTTCCTGAAGAAATGCTTCAGTTTATGGATAAAGTAGAACGTCCTGATAACTTTAAAATTCTTACCAAGGAGGATACTAGAAAATTTGCGAAAACACCAGTTGATTTAAGCTAGTTTTTTCGGTTTTTTAGTAACCAGATATACACCTAAAAATACTAGTAGAGCGGATATAATTTTAACTAAGTTTAATGAATCTGCACCCATTGCCATGGCAAAACTAATAGCTAATAAAGGCTGCAAATAAATAAATGCGCCTATAGTTGACGCTTTTAATGTCTTTAACGCAAACACATTTAATAAATACGTAAAGAAAGTCGTTCCTACAACGACAAATACCATTTTCCATATCACATCATTAGGAAGAGTGGTCCATTGTACTTCACTAAATTCTGAAATTGTAATAGGGAAATTGATGATAACACCAATCAGGAAAAACCATTTCATTAAGGTAAAAGAGTGATATTTTGCTGTTAACGGTTTTACCAATACTAAATAAATGGCGTAAGAAGCTGCGTTAATAATAAATAAGATATTTCCCAAAGGTATATTAGGAGCATCTTGTCTGGTTTCTGCCCCAAAAAGAATAAGTCCTAGTGCTCCAGAAAAACCAAGTAAAATACCTGCAGATCTCAGAAGCGTGATTCTTTCTCTTAGAAAAATGGCAGATAAAATGAATACCAAAATAGGAGAGATGGTAATCATTACAGAACTATTTATGGGAGTAGAGAGCTGAAGTCCTTTAAAGAACATCAACATATTGATCACCATACCAAAAATTGCACATCCAAATATCCTGAGCCAGTCACTACGTTCAATTTTTTGTTTTGGAGCCCAGATAGAAGCAAGCCAAAAAAGTGCTGCTGCACCGACAACTCGAAGAAGTATAAAACCAAAAGGTTTAATATAAGTAGGCATTACTCCTTTTGCCAGTGTATGATTTATTGCATAAATCAAACTGGCGCCAAAAGCCGCTAGCAATGCTACTGTTCTTTTATCCATTAATAGCTGTATTTGCAGCTTCTACTACTTTTTTACTGTTTCCAACAAATATTTGGTTGTCATACAGAATTACAGGACGTTTTAAGAACGTATAATGTTCTAGTATAAGATTCTTATAATCTTCTTCAGTAAGATTCTGGTTTTTTAAATCTCTTTCTTTATACAGTCTTGCTCTTTTGCTGAAAAGAGATTCATAAGTACCCGCAAGGGATTTCATTTCTTCTAATTGCTCAAGTGCAATCGCTTCTGCTTTAATGTCTTGTAAAACGAAATCCGAAGAAGGATTCAGTTCATTTAAAATTCGCTTACAGGTATCACAAGTGGATAGATAGTATATTTTTTTCACAGATGGTTATTTAAATGTCAAAAATCAACACAAAGGAAATTCATTTCACAATGAAAACTCATATTTTTGGCTAAAAATTAAGAACATTTACTAAGTAGATATGAAAGACCAGTTAGAGATTACAAGAACCAATAGAAAATTACTTCTCAAAATTATGGATAATTATTCATTAGAGGATCTTAACAAAGTTCCTGAAGGATTTTCTAATAATTTGATCTGGAATATTGCACATGTAGTAGTCACACAACAATTACTTGTTTATAAATTAAGTGGGTTGCCTCTAATGATTGATGATGAAATGATAAGTCTTTATAAGAAAGGAACCAAAACAGAAAGAATGGTATCACAAGAAGAAGTGAATACAATCAAGGAATTATTATTTTCTACTTTGGACAAAACAGAAGAAGATATTAGTGCGGGGATTTTTAAGGAGTATCAAGAATACCCAACAAGTACTGGTTTTGTGTTAAAATCTGTAAAAGACGCTATGAGTTTTAATAATTTTCATGAAGGAATCCACCTTGGTTATATTTTAGCACTTAAAAAATCACTATAGTATATTTATAGTAAAATAATCTACAACTTCTTCCTTATCGAATTTTAATTCTATAGGCCCTTCAGCGTATGAACTGATTTCATATTGATTATACAACAAAATAAGATGAGTATCAGTCAGACCAATGTTAGCAGGAAGTGCAAACGTATCATTTTCAAAAAAGAATCCGGTACTATTTATAGATTGATTTTCAGGGATTGAGTGAGTTATTCTAAACACATTTTCTACAAAATTTGAAAAATTATTATAATCTTTTATCAACTTTTCGTTTGCTATAGTTTTACCAGTTTTTAGATGTATATTTAAGTAAGTAGAATTACCACTTCCGTGAGCTCCGCCGGTAAAAATATAAGAATCCACAAGTACAGAGAGTATGTCAGTATTTTGGAAACTCATATCGCAATTGATGCTAGCTTCATATGGAATTGTTTCTTGAGGGAACTCTTTTTTCATCTCTTGATAAGAAGTATTGAAGCTTTTAAGAGCCTTTTCCATCGAGTTCAAAGAGACATCATCTTCCATATTTAAGAGAGAGGAAGCAGCTTTTTCGATTTCTACATTGATACTTTTCGAAATCTCACTTTCACTTACAGATTCTAAGAGAAAGATTTCTGTAATGGCACAATCCGTCGCCTGACAGTCAAAAAAATCATCAATGGTTATTGTTCGCTTTTGGAAAGTGAAAGATTCGCTAGTCTCACAACTGTTAAAATACACTAGAATCACTAGAAAAAAAATGACCCTCAGCATGGTGTTAGGTTTTGTGTTAATCATCTACTAAAGGTATTCATTGAGATATGATTAGAACGAATTAAATCATACATTTGTTCAGTTTTTTAACATAAAAAAGTGCAAGTTAATTTTTTCTGTTCGAAAATATAAGAGTTGACTAAAGGAACGTCAAAAAATTAAGAATTATTATAAAAATATAAAGTATTGAAATTTAATACTAAAGCCATACATGGAGGACAAGAACATGATCCTGCTTATGGAGCCGTAATGCCTCCAATATATCAAACTTCTACGTATGCCCAGACAACACCCGGAGGACATAAAGGATTTGAATATAGTAGAACACATAATCCAACGAGAAAAGCATTAGAAAATTCTTTTGCAAGTATAGAAAATGGAAAACATGGTTTGGCGTTTGGATCTGGATTGGCTGCTATCGATGCAGTGATTAAGTTGCTAAAGCAGGGAGATGAAGTTATTTCTACTAATGATTTATATGGAGGGACTTATCGATTGTTTACTAAGATTTTTGAAGATTTTGGAATCAAATTTCACTTCATTGGAATGGAAAATGCCGATAAGGTTGAATCGTATGTGAATGAAAATACCAAATTGATCTGGGTGGAAACGCCAACGAATCCGATGATGAATATTATTGATATCAAAGCAATCGCTAAGGTGTCAAAGAAACATAATGTTTTGTTGGCGGTGGACAATACATTTGCAACGCCATATTTACAGAAGCCTTTAGATCTCGGTGCTGATATTGTAATGCATAGTGCTACTAAATATATAGGAGGACATAGTGATTTAGTAATGGGAGCCTTAATTGTTAAAGATGATGAGGTTGCGAAACGTTTGTACTTTATTCAGAATGCCAGTGGAGCTGTTTGTGGGCCTCAGGATAGTTTTTTAGCACTTAGGGGAATTAAAACATTGCACATTCGTATGCAACGTCATTGCGAAAATGGAGAGTTGATTGCGAAATACCTTAAAAACCATCCTAAGATTGAAAAAGTATATTGGCCAGGATTTGAAGATCATCCTAATCACAATATTGCTAAAGAACAAATGGATGGATATGGAGGTATGATATCCTTTGTTCCCAAAGGCAGTAATTTTGATGAAGCGATCAAAATAATAGAAAATTTAAAGATTTTCACCTTGGCAGAATCGCTTGGAGGTGTAGAAAGTTTAGCTGGACATCCAGCTAGTATGACACATGCATCAATCCCAAAAGAAGAACGTGAGAAAACAGGAGTAGTAGACTCATTGATTAGATTAAGTGTTGGTATAGAAGATGTAGATGACTTAATTGCAGATTTAGAACAAGCAATTGGATAAAGTATTATTAAATTCAAAAAAATAGATGTATTTTTTTGAGAATAACATATATTTGACACGTTAAATTAACCTTTAAACAAGAATATTTTAATCCTATTAACATATGCAAGCAAAGATAGATGCATTTATGGAAGAAGTAAGAGCTCGTAACGCGCATGAGCCAGAGTTCCTACAGGCAGTACAAGAAGTTGCGGAAACGGTAATTCCTTATATCGCAACAAAAGAAATTTATAATGGGAAAAACATTCTATTAAGAATGGTAGAACCCGAGAGAGCTATAATGTTTCGTGTACCTTGGGTAGATGATAAAGGAGAAATACATGTAAATAGAGGGTATAGAATTCAGATGAATTCTGCAATTGGTCCATATAAAGGAGGGCTTCGTTTTCACCCTTCGGTGAATTTAAGTATCTTAA
Source organism: uncultured Aquimarina sp. (assembly GCF_947495315.1). Classification (GTDB taxonomy): domain Bacteria; phylum Bacteroidota; class Bacteroidia; order Flavobacteriales; family Flavobacteriaceae; genus Aquimarina. The sequence goes on from NZ_CANLYD010000002.1 coordinate 431,284, forward strand.
AGTTTTTGGCTTTCGAACAGGTTTTTAAAAATAGTTTGACTACGCTTCCTATGGGTGGTGGTAAAGGAGGATCTGATTTTGACCCTAAAGGAAAATCTGATGATGAGATTATGCGTTTTTGCCATAGTTTTATGAGTGAGCTTTTTAGACATATCGGACCTAATACTGATATTCCTGCGGGCGATATTGGTGTAGGAGGTCGTGAGATTGGATTCTTATTTGGGATGTACCGTAAAATGCGTAACGAGTTTACCGGTGTACTTACTGGTAAAGGAATTACTTGGGGAGGATCATTGATCCGTCCAGAAGCTACTGGATATGGTACTGTGTATTTTGCACAAGACATGTTAGGAACTAAAGGTGATTCTTTTGAAGGAAAAATAGTGACTGTTTCAGGTTCTGGTAACGTAGCGCAATATGCAGCAGAGAAAGCAACACAACTAGGAGGAAAGGTGGTTACTTTATCGGATTCATCCGGATATATTTATGATGCGGATGGTATTAATGCAGAAAAGTTAGCTTTTGTAATGGAACTTAAAAATGTAAAAAGAGGGCGTATTCATGAATATGTTGAGAAGTATCCATCAGCAGAGTTTCATAAAGGGAAGACTCCTTGGGAGGTGAAATGCGACATAGCATTACCTTGTGCAACACAAAATGAATTACAGGGTGATGATGCTGAAAAACTAGTTGCTAATGGATGTATTTGTGTAAGTGAAGGAGCAAATATGCCAAGTACACATAAGGCAATTGAAGTTTTCCACAAAGCAAAAATTTTCTTTGCACCAGGTAAAGCATCTAATGCAGGAGGTGTTGCAACGTCTGGATTAGAAATGACTCAAAATTCGCTGAGATATAAATGGACTCGCGAAGAAGTAGATGAGAAATTAAGGCAAATCATGAAAGAAATTCATTCTGCTTGTCTTGAATATGGTACCAATGAAGATGGATATGTGGATTATGTAAAAGGAGCAAATATTGCAGGTTTTGTAAAAGTTGCTGATGCTATGCTGGCACAAGGAGTTATATAAATAATAATAGGTATTTATAATCAAAGCCGTTCTTACTAGATTAGAACGGCTTTTTTCATTATTTAAAAGCAATATTTAGTATTTTAGCGTGTTATCAAGGCAGGTTAATATCACTCATAAATTATGCAATATTTCAGACAATTAATACTCCTAATTTTTCCATTGTGTCTTTTTGCTCAAGATTTCAGTAATCAGTGGACAGGGCATTATTCGTATTTTCAGGTTAGAGATACATATGCAATCGACAATAAAGTTTATGTGGCTTCTGAGAACGCTGTTTTTATTTATGATACAGATACTAGAACTTCAGAAACTTTTTCAACTATAAATGGTTTATCTGGAGAAGTTATTTCTACTATTTATCACAGTTCCATATATGATATTACGGTTATTGGTTATGAAAATGGATTATTGGAACTGGTGATTGATGATGAGGTTAGAACGTTTATTGATATATTAGAAAAACCGACAATTCCTCCAACACAAAAAAGAATTAATCACTTTTTCGAGAATCAGGATAAATTATTAATTTCTACGGAGTTTGGGCTTGTAGAGTTTAATTTAGAAAGAATTGAATTTGGAGATACGTTTTTTGTTGGCCCGGCAGGATCACAAATAAATATTACAGGAACAACCGTATCAGATAATTCTATATATGCAACTACTGCTAGTAACGGTATATTAGTAGCTGGTGTTAATAATCCAAATCTGGTCGATTTTAACCAATGGACCACTTTGATTCCTGGAGGGTATAATGGGATTACATTGTTTAACGATGAAATTCTGGTTTGGGAAAATAACAACCTTGTCCGCAGATTAGAGAGTACTGTTTTAACCACCGTTGTTACAGCTTCAGCCAATGTAATAGATGCATCTGTTAGTTCAGAAGGTTTAACTGTAGTTACATCTAATAATGCTTTAGTAGTGGACTCCAACTTTCAGGAGATAGCATCTGTTATCAGTACTCCAGAGGATACTTTTTCACTTAATTCTGCGTTAACCTTTGATAATAATATATACATTGGAACTCAGAGTAGAGGATTGTTAGAGATTGATTTAAACAATTTAAATTCTAAAACTTCGGTTACTCCTGAGGGTCCATTACTTAATTCTGCTTTTGGTTTAGAAGCTTTAAATGATAATTTATGGGTGGTTTTTGGTCGGTATGATGTGAATTTTAATCCATTTGGATTTGGACCACTTAAGCAGTGTGGTATTAGTAAACTTACATCAGGTGGATGGTTTAATATTCCTAAAGATGAAGTACTTGGAGTGACATCTCTATCTCATATTACTATAAATCCTAATAATGAAGATCAGGTTTTTATTAGTAGTTATGAGGACGGTTTATTAGAGATAAATAATAACGTTGCCACTGAATTGTATAATGAAACTAACAGCGGTTTTGAAGGTCTTCTAAGGTTAAATGGTTCAGTGTTTGATTCGAGTGGTAATCTTTGGATAAACCATTCTAGAGTAGATAATGGGTTAAAAAGATTTTCTCCGAACAATGGAGAAATATTTAACGTGGATGTTTCTTCTTTAAATCTAGGACTCAATCTGGGTTATGCAGATACAGTAATCGACAGGGATGGCAATGTTTTTTTTGGTGGTTGGAGTTCTGGAGTAGTTGGTTATAATTCTAATACAGGAAACCTGATTCAGTTATCAGGAGAAGCAGAAGGTTCTAATTTACCAAGTAATTACGTTTTGGCTTTAGAAGTAGATCGAAATAATCAACTATGGATAGGTACCTTTAGAGGAATCAGAGTGCTATTTAATACTTCGGGAGTGTTCCAACAAAGTAATCCGCAAGCTAGTCAGATTATTATTTTGGACAACGAAGGTGTTCCTCAAGAACTTTTATTTGATCAAACAATCACAGATATTGAAGCAGATGGATCTAATAACAAGTGGGTAGCAACAGCATCATCAGGTGTGTTTTATTTCTCTTCAGATGGTCAGGAAACCTTAGCTCATTTCACAAAAGATAATTCTCCCTTACCTACAAATAATGTTAGAGACATTTCTGTAGATGATTCTACTGGGTCCGTTTATTTTGCAACTGAACTAGGGTTGCTTGAATTTAAAGGAACAGCAACAGGACCCGAAAGTAATCTAGATAACGTAGCAGCATTTCCTAATCCCGTAAGGCCGGGATTTAATGGGCGAGTTACCATAAAGGGATTAACAAGCAGAGCAAATGTTAAGATTACAGATATCGAAGGTAATTTAGTGTATGAAGAAATTAGCGAAGGAGGAAGTATTCAGTGGGATACTACTGCCTTTGGAAGACATAAAGTCGCTTCTGGAGTCTATCTTATTTTAGTTACCGGAGAAGATCAGGGCGAAACCACTGTTTCTAAGCTTTTGATTGTTAGATAATGATTGTGCAGACTTCGGCTATAGTAATTCACTCTTTGCGTTATGGAGAAAGTGATTTAATAGTCTCTTTGTTAACAAAAACCAGCGGATTACGCTCCTATCTATTAAAAGGCATATTAAAATCCAAACGAGGAAAAATAAGAGCATCGTTGTTTCAGCCTTTGACGTTATTAGAGATAGAAGCTAATCATAAAGATAAAGGTACTTTAGAAAGAATTAAAGAAGCTAAAATTCTAATTCCATATCAATCTCTGCATACAGATTTTGTAAAAAGCTCATTAGTGTTTTTTCTTTCAGAAATATTAAAAAATACAATTCGGGAAGAAGAAGTAAACGAAGAGCTTTTTCATTACCTGGAAACCACATTTTTGTGGTTAGATTCTCACGATAATATTGGTAATTTTCATATTTCATTTTTGATAAAACTTACACAGTATTTAGGTTTTTATCCTGATGTGTCAGATATGTCCTTGTCTGTTTTTAATATGCAGGATGGCTGTTTTCAGGATGATACTTCTAATATATATTGTGTGGAAGGAAATAGTGTTTTGATATTCAAGGAGTTTTTAGGCACGACATTTGAAGAAAGTATGAGTATTAAAATGTCTAGGATAGTAAGAAATGAAATTCTTAACATGTTATTAGTATATTTTGAGCTACATTTGCACGGTTTTAAAAAACCGAAGTCGCTTTCTATTTTGAATGAAATTTTTAATTAAGTAATGCGCTTATTTTTAGTTGTTGTATTCACTTTATTTTTTATCACAGATAATGCTGCTCAAAGTATCACAGTACTAAGTAGATCAAATAATCAACCGATCCCTAGTGTTACAATTCACAATAAAACAAAGTCAAAAACAGCTATAACCGATTTTGATGGAATGGTTGATATTTCGGTTTTTTCGGAGACTGAAACGCTATATTTTATTCACATTTCTCATATCACTGCTACATCAACTAAATCTGAAATTATTGCATCTTCTAATATTGTATATCTTGAAGTAGATGAAAACCAATTATCAGAAGTTGTTATTTCGGTTTCTAAATGGGAGCAAGATAAAAAAGATGTTACCCAAAAGATTGTTAGTATAACCTCTGATGAAATAGCTTTTTCTACACCACAAACTTCTGCGGATCTTTTACAAAGTAGTGGTCAAGTATTTATACAAAAAAGTCAATTAGGAGGAGGTAGTCCAATCATCCGTGGATTTTCTACTAACAGATTATTGCTTACGGTAGATGGAGTTCGTATGAATAACGCAATTTTTAGAGGAGGAAATGTACAGAATGTAATCTCTGTGGACCCTTTTACTATTGATAGAACAGAAGTAATATTGGGTCCTGGATCTGTAGTGTATGGAAGTGATGCTGTAGGTGGTGTAATGAATTTTTATACAGCTCAACCCAAGATAGCGATACGTGGTAAAAATAAATTGAGTGGTAATGCAATAATGAGGTATGCTAGTGCAAGTAATGAGAAAACTGGTCATATTGATTTTAATATTGGTTTAGAAAAATGGGCATTTTTGACAAGCGCGAGCTATACTGACTTTGATGATCTGAAAATGGGAAGTCATGGGCCTGATGATTATTTGCGAAATGAATATGTAGAGACTATTGATGGGGTAGACACTGTTATAGAAAATGATGATCCGGAAACTCAGAAGTTCACTGGATATGATCAAATAAATTTCTTACAAAAAGTACATTTTATACCTAATGAAAAATGGGATATAAATGCAGGTTTTATCTATACAAAAACATCAGACTACCCGAGATATGATCGTTTGATTCGTCGAAGTGATGGAAATTTAAGATACGCTGATTGGTATTATGGACCTCAAAAATGGTTAATGGGGAATATTCAGTTGACCAATAAATGGAAAAATCGATTATACGATAAGGTTAAATTTACAGCGGCTTATCAAAATTTTCAAGAAAGTAGAAATGATCGTGATTTTGGAGGAGATATATTGTCTAGAACGAAAGAAGATGTAGATGCGTATTCTGCGAATCTTGATTTTGAAAAGAAGTTTGATGATAAGACAACTGTATATTATGGATTAGAATATATTTTAAACCAAGTATCTTCTGAAGGTTCAGAACTTAATGTTTCGACTAATGAGATTGCAGCTGCGCCTTCTAGGTATCCAGATGGATCTACCTGGCAGTCTATAGCAGCTTATGCTAGTCTAAAAAGTAAACTGAGTGAAAAATTAAGATTTCAAGGAGGTATACGATATAACAGGATCATCTTATATTCGGAATTTGATGATGTATTTTTTGATTTTCCTTTTACTGAGGCTAATTTAGATACAGAAGCATTTACAGGAACAGCAGGAATTAGTTGGTTGCCGAATGATATTTTGCAATGGAAATTAAATTTTTCAACAGCATTTAGAGCACCTAATATTGATGATGTAGGTAAAATTTTTGACTCCGAACCTGGTTCCGTGGTTGTGCCCAATCCAGATTTAGAACCAGAATATGCATATAATGGCGAAATAGGAGTGACGGCAAATGTGGGGAAAAATTTTAAAATCGATTTAGCAACCTATTATACGCAGCTTGATAATGCATTGGTTCGTAGAGATTTTTCACTTAATGGAGAAACGGAAGTTCTTTTTGGAGGAGAATTGAGTAATGTACAAGCTATTCAGAATGCTGCAAATGCACAGGTTTATGGTTTTGAAGCTGGAATTAGTTATGATTTTATAAAAAACTTCAACCTTTCTTCAAAATATACTTTTACGGGTGGAGAAGAGGAATTGGATGATGGATCCATTTCACCATCAAGACACGTGGCTCCTCAATTCGGAAGTACAAATCTTACATATACTACGGATAAATGGATGATCGATTTCTCCACTATATACAATGGTCAGTTTGATTTTGAAGAATTAGCACCATCACAGCAAAATAATGACTTTTTATATGCGCTTGATGAAAATGGGAACCCATATTCTCCTTCTTGGTATACACTTAATATACGATCAAGATACCAATTTACTAAAAGTTTACAGGCAACCCTAACAATTGAGAATATTACTGATCAGCGTTATAGACCATACTCTTCAGGTATTGCAGGAGCTGGAAGAAATTTTATTGTATCGTTAAAATATTCTTTATAGGTTAAAAAACGGTACTATTGAGAGATACATTATACATATTTGATATTGATGGAACTTTAACGGATAGTGTAGCGATGTATCTTAATTCTGTTACCAAAGCTATGATAAGTCTCGGAATTAAGGATATCGATACCGATTATAATAACTACAAACATCATACGGATAGCTATGCATTACGTTATAATTATGAGCGTAATTTTAAAGATAAGTTTTCGAAGAATCTATTAGGGGATTTTGAGAATAATCTGATTACACAAATGCTTAAATTTGATCCTGTAAAAGAGATTAAAGGAGCTAAATCTTTAATACAGTTTTTTAGGGATAATTCTATACCGTTTTGTTTTGCAACAGGAGCATTACCTAAACCTGCAATGCTCAAGTTAGAGCAATGTGATATTTGGTATGATAAATTGTTACTAGCTACTTCTATGACTCATGAACCAAGAGAAGGATTTGTTATGGATGCGGTAGAAAAAGCAAAAGCTTTTTATAATAAATCAGTTTTTACAAGTATCGTTTCTGTGGGAGATGGACTTTGGGATCTAAAAACAGCTCAGAATTTATCCTTAGATTTTGTTGGAATAGGAAACAAGAATAAAGAAAAATTATTAGAGAACGGAGCAACTAAGTGCTATGCTAATGTAGAAGAATTTAGAAAAACTTTATTCTAATTTTTCTTGCTTCTTAGTTTCTTAATCAAATCATTATCAAAGGTTTTTTTGAGGGCAGTGATTTCTTTTACATTTTCATTAGGTATTGCAATAGAAAGTACATAATGTTTTACTTTCCAACCTTCTTTTGTTTTTTCTAATACACCACTACCTCTACAAATACCCATTTGTGTGTCTAATAATTCATCAAACCAAGCTAGATTCGTTGTATTTTGTGTAAATATATTTCTTTCTAAAGTGCTAAAACTCCATGCTTTTCCTTTATCAAAATAAGGTTTAGAAAATGCTTTGAAAGAGATCAAATCCCAATTTTCTGTAGCATCAGTTCCAATAAATATTGCATCCTCAGTCATTAACTCAAAATAGGTATCATACGAAGCATCAGCAGCAGCTTTGTGCCATTGCTCTAAAACCTGATTGATTTCTTGTTTTGCGCCATTGACTTTAGTATCCTTTGTCTGAGCTGTACAGCTAATCGCGATCACTAAACAAATAAAAATAATAATATTTTTCATAATAACTTACTCTTCAATTTCTACATTCTTTTCTTCTGGATTTAGAATAGAGTCCCTTAAAATATCTCGCTCTCTCAGTAGTTCTTTTTCAATATCTTCTGGTATTGCCAATGACAACTCATTTAGCTGAATAATTAAACTATTATAGGCAGTAAGTAACCTGATATTGGCATCCATTAGTTTCTGAGCATCTTGATTTTGCTTTTGCGCTAGCTGCAATAATAATCCGGATTCTGTAGCTAATACTGCAATTCTGGAACTTATAGGATTCACTTTTAAATCCTCGGATAAGTTTTCTTTGAAACTTTGTACTAATAAATCAACACTATCTGCATATTTCTTGATATGAAAAGGATTTGACTTATTCATAGACAGCATTAAGCTCTTAAGATTCTGGAAATCTTCAAAGCTTTCTAAATCTTTTGCTGTTTGTGTAGAAAGTTTTAATACATCTATATCAGCTTTTTCTTTTGATAAACTATCAAGTTGAATAATTTCAATTTCCTCTTTGGTGTTAACAGTATTCTCGTTTTTACACCCAAGACAGATGATAATTAGTATTAGTAATAAGGATAACAATGATCTCATCATAAGATTTTCAATAACAGACCAAAAATAGGGAATATCGTTGCAACTAAAAATTAAAAGCCTTAGGTAAATTTACCTAAGGCTTAAAACAATTGATCACTATATTTAAATTATATCTTAGGCATAGTACCAAGCACCGTTAACATATACAACTTCTCTCCATCCGTTGTTAGAACTGTAATAGTACCACTTATCATTATATCTATATACTCTTAACCCATAAACGGTATAATACTGACCATTTTCATAAGTTGGTTCACCGCCTCCATCGCCTCCATCAGGATACATTTTATCGATTCCCTGTAAATCTTCTGATGACAGTGCGTTTCTCTGAACAGAGTATGTGCTTCCATTTTTTCTGGTAATTGTAGGTTGTCCATTTTTAGAGAACGAATATGCACCATACATCATAATAGATCCAAAATCTAAAGAACCAGTATATTCATCACCATCACGACCTTGCTCTACATACGTTCTGAAATTAAATTCTTTACCAGATTGAATATTCTGAAAGTTAATAGTAACATATTGATCTCTATCGGCTCTACTTTGCTCGTGCCATAATCCAACAGCATGGCCAATTTCGTGAATTGTGTTTCCAGTGCTACAGCCACTAGCTAGATTGATGTTTTGTCTTCCACCAATCATTCCTACGCTTGACGAACAACCACCACCAGGTCTAAAATAGATATAGTTGGATTCGTTCGTTCTTTGTACAAAAGTAAGATTGGTATTATTTTCCCAGCTAGCAATTGCGCTGGTAACTCTCGATTTATTAGGTAGATCACTAGCTATTGTATAATACACAGTGTTATTAGGCCATCTTCCTGAAGTTCTTCCAACACTTTTGCTTTCCGAAGGGTTCTGACCATCTTCTAGTACAAAGTTAGAATCTTCTGTATAGATTTCATCTTTTGGTAGAATAATATCTCCCTCAAAAATGTTATCGCTACCTATTGATTCATAAGTAATCGGTAATCCGGCATAATATCCTTCTTTGGTTGTTCCGGTTTCTGTGAAATTAGCTCTTTCAGCTCCGTCAAAAGATGGGTTTTCGGGGTTTAGGTTTTCTAATTCAGAAATAGGTTCATTCTCTGAACAAGCAAATACAGCTATTGCTGTACCTAAGATTAGGATTGATTTGTTGATTTTCATTTGAGTTTGTGTTTTAGTTATTAACATTAGATGAAACCCAAAAGATTATCAAATATTACTTTTTTATAACAAATTAACTTTTGATTAAAAAAAATGGTTAAAACGTTAAACTTAATAAATAGTAGACAGTGTTTTTAGTTAATTAAAAGTTGGATAATCAATCTTTTTTAGAAGTATTTTGAAATTGAAATTTTAAAGAAACTGTCTTCTCTGAAATTAGATAATATCAGTTCATTGGTATCAATTTTATTGAAGATTCTAGCTTCTACTTCTGCCGTCCAACTGCTCCCAAAGCGTCTGGAAGCTTCTAAGCTAAAAATTTTACTACTAGATTCTAAATCAGCAATTCCACCGATCAAGATAGAAGTATCTTGTGTGTCATTAAAAGCGATACGACTACCAAAAAACACATCATTTTGCAAAGCATTTAAAGCTAACTCATCTCGTTCGTCATATAAATACTCTCCTAGAACTCCTATATCTAAACCGTTCCCATCGATATTAGAGAATGTGTATTCTAAGCCGGCTGCCAGAGCAAAGAAATCCTGAGCATCTGCATGGCGATATATAGATTCCAGTTTCCATAAAAAAGCATCGTGAGTAATTTGTAAGTCTAAACCTGTCTGATTGATGACTGGATAAAAAGCATTAATGTTTCCGACGGAGTCAAATGTAAAAAGAGGCTCTCTACCAGTTCCATAAAAATGAGAAAGACCAATATCAAAAATACTAAAGTAATGTTTCCAACGGAAAGCAACATCTTGTCTCCATTCTTTTGCGCTACTTTCATACGTTAGTTCATCTTTATCAATTACTGTCTGAAAGCGAAGTCTTCCTTTTCTTCCAGAAAAAGTACGTTTTCGGTGATATGGAAGATAGAAAAAATCAAAAGACCCGTATTTTTCTGTACTCCAGGTAAACTGCGCCATTGGTTGTCCTAGTTTTTCTTCTCCATCAAAAGTTTCCACAGCATCTGTTTGATTAATAATATCTACGAGATGGTTACTTTCCGTAACTCCCCAATAAACCTTTTTTAAACCTAAACTGAATTCCCAATTATTATTAGCCTTTTGATAATAAAGTTCTCGGATATCCCAATGTGTTCTTTCGTTATCAACGTCTAATCTAAAAAAACCTTTGAAGTTGATACTTTCATATCCTTTGTTCCATTCTAAAGAATATTCTGGTGTAATACCGAGTGATGGAAAATGATCCTTTTGACCTTCAAAAAGAGCGTCTTCATAAAAATATCGATATTCTCCTTCTAACTCTAATTCGAAGTCGTGAGTGACTTTTTTAACTTTTTCCTGAGCATAAGAGCTTATTTGGAATAATAAAATCAGTAGAAGGAAAGTGGTTTTAATTCTCATTTAATACAATTTAAAAAGCACACAAAGACAGTTTTAATTACTAAGGGATATTTTGTAAAGAGTAAGAGTACAATTAAAAACCTGCCTTATGTGTGCTATATGCTATATGATTATTTTCCTGCTCTTTTAAGCGCTACTTGGGTAAAATCATCTTCAGAAAGCTCGGATTCAAAATTATAATCGCTAAATTTTAATTGTGTTTCTTTATTGCTTTGATGATTCACCATATCCAAGGTCAATGCTCTCCAATATTTTCCTTTATACAGTTTATAATCACTATAAGTGAGTGTTTTTAATAGGGAGTTTTTACGATCATAGAATTCTACTTTTTCTAAACGATATGCCTTGTCTTTATTATAAGTAACTACTCGTCTTGTATAACCTGATTTTGGATCAACGGGATCTTGCTCTACAACAAGAAGGTTTCCTTTTTCTTCTAGAAACTTATAACCATACTTTTCTACTTCTTGTGACGAAAGGTCTTCATAGGCAAATTCACTACCAACAAAAGGGCCGGATTTATTATTAGAAGAAATTCTTTTTACCCTTTTGATAGAAGGTAAAAACAACCACTGATCGTCTGACCCGATTTTATGCGTAAAAGTTAGCGTAGAGGTTCCTTTTACATCTTTTGGACTATTAAAAACAATCATTGATTTGTCACCATCATCTAATTGCTCTAAAGTTCTTGTAACTAATAAACGCTCACTAGTTTGACCATTTTTGTTTTTTAGGGTCATTTTTAGATTTACTATAGAACTATTGAATCCTTGGTCAGCTTTATCAGCTTCTTTAGCTATTTGTAGTCCTCGTTCTTCTGCGCTTTGTGCAGTTACTATAGAAATGCTTAGTAAAGCAATTCCTGCTAGAATTATTTTTTTCATTGTAAAATATGTTTTAAAATTATTTATCAAGTTGTATTTGTGGTTTTAACTCTTTTATATTTTCTTTTGATTCACTCTTATTGCTTGTTAAGATCAATAAGGAAGGGAGTAATATGAAATCAATAATAAGTGCCGACGAAATAATGATTAGAGTGATTCTGGCCATATAACTGTTCAATGCGAAAGAGGAAGTAGAAAGAACAGTAAATCCTGCTAGAAGAACAATTGTCGTCGTAACTAGTGCTTTGCCTACAGTCTCGAAAGCATAAATCACAGCTTCTTTGGCATCATAACCCAATTCTCGACGTGCACGTAGAAACTTACTCATAAAATGAACGGTGTCATCTACTATAATTCCTAACGTCATCCCGAATACGATTACCATACCAGTATTGATCTGCGCTTTGTATAATGCCCAAAATCCAAACCCAACCAAAACGGGTGTCACATTTGGAATAATACTTAAGAGGCCTAATTTAAAATTTCTAAGGGCTAGCATTAGTACTAGAGAAATCAAGATCAAGGCAATGATATTACCATTAAACATACTGTCTGCTTGTCTGAAACCAAGTGTAGAAAACATAAGTGTAGGACTTACTCCGATAGCATGCATAGGTTTTGGAGTGTTGTTTTGTAACCAGGTTTCTGCTCGATCTGCAAAAGCAATCATGTCGGCACTTTTTATATTTTCAATGGTTACTGTTACTCGTGTTTCGGACTTATCTACATTGATTTGATTATTGAGATCTAATCCAAAAGGAAGGGAAAGTTCGTAGAGTAATAAATACTGTGCAGCTTCTTCTCGACTATCGGGAATTCTATAATAATTTTCATCGTCTCCGTGCATAGAACGATTTACTCTTCGGGCAACTTCACTAAAAGCATTTACATGAACTACTTCAGGTTGTTGGTTGAGCCAGTCCTCAAAATCATTCAGTTTTCTTAAGTATTCTGGACTGTTAATTCCTCCACTTTCTCCGCTACCTACAGAGAATTCGACATTATAAATACCTGTTAGATTTTCACTTATATAATCGGTATCTGTTCTAAAAGTTACTGACTCATCAAAATAGTTAATGAATTCATCATTAAATCTGTTTTTAGTGGCTAAGAATGTTAATATACCTATAACAACAGTAGAAATAATTGCCAATCGCACAGGTTGCTTGGCAACAGTATGTCCTAAGGATGTATACCAACCTGGTTTTTCTGCTGCTACTTTTGTTTTTGCTTTTACCTTAATGGGAAGAATAGCCATAAGAGCTGGTAAAGCGGTTGTGGAAAATAAGAATGCCATGGTCATCCCAAACGCGGTAATATTACCTAAGTCCCAGAATGGAGGAACATCTCCAAAATTCATGGTTAGGAATCCAATGACTGTAGTTAAACTAGTTATGAATACCGGCATGAAATTAAGTCGCATGGATTCTACTAAAGCTTCTTTTTTAGTGTATCCATCTTTACGCATTTTCTGTAGCATAGTAACCAGAATATGAATACTGTCGGCAACGGCAAGAGTTAATATCACCGTAGGAAATACAGAAGAAGGTGGTGTAAGTTTAATACCCATTAATCCAACAAAACCTACGGCACTCATAATAGAAAACATCACTACAATAAACGTTGCAACGGTACTGTAGATACTTCTGGTAAGAACAAACGTAGTAATGATTACAATAATTAGCATAATCATAGTTAACATCAGGTCATTCATAGAAGATTCGAAGAATGCCGTGTTTAAGGGTACTAATCCCGAAGAGTGTACTTCGAAATTAGGATATTTTGTTTTGAAATCAGCTATTGTGCCGCGAATGAAAGCGGTAACCTCAGGTATTTCTTTCGCACTATCTTCTCCAGGAAGACGAACCGTAACATTAATAGCGGTTACCGATCCAATTTCATTAAGGATACGATTCACGAGCAATGGTTCTTTCAGAGCTTTCTCTTTTATGACGGCAATCTCAGCTTCGGTTTTGGTAGAGGATTCATAGGATAGATCATCTACGTATAAATCATCACCTTGAGCACTAGTATGCTGAAAATTAGTAACAGCATCCACGCGAGAAGAGTAGGGAGTGTTCCAGGCGTTAGCAGTAAGCTCTTCTATTGCAGTAAGGTTTTCTTTGGTAAAGATATCCCCATTAGATGGAGTCAGAACAATGACTACATTGTCATCTTTGGTATACTTCTCTTGTAGAGCATCGAAAGCCTCTAATTCGGGATTGGATTTGCTGAAAAACACATGATAATCACCATCGAATTCCATATTTCCTTGAGAGCCTAGCCCCATTGCAAGGACTAGAGTAACTATTAAAACAGGCCATTTGAATTTTATAACAAACTCTGCCCATCGTTTTGCAAATGCATTTGTAGCAGTACTCATTTTTTTTATTGCGTTCATTGTTTTGTAATTAGTTGACCAGTCAATTATATATTTTAAATGATTGACTAAGTGCTTGTTGTTAATATTTACTTGTTAAGACGTTTTCATTTTCTATATTAGGACAAGTGCTCTTTATTTTTATTTAAAAATTAAAATTGACCGGTCGTCTATTAAGATATTAAAAAAAATTATTTGATCAACATACTCTTTACGATATACATATGGTTATCGATAGGATACGAGTCCTGCATCTCTTTCATTGTCGTCATTGCTCCCTTGCCAGCATCTTCTATAAACCCAACAAGATCTTCTGCATTTATAGAAGGATCTATTTCTCCTAATTTCTGAGCTTCCTTGACCACTGCAGTTATTTCCTCTTTAATTAGATTATGTCTATCAAGAACAGCATTTCTTATGTTTTCATTATGTTCAGACATTTCATTACTTAGATTACATCCTAAACAACCCATTTTACATTTTAACTGTTCTTTTAGCACTTTAATTCGGAACTCATAGAAATTCAATAAACGTTGTTTTGGCGATCCATCACTATGTTTCAGAACTTCTATGGCAGGAGTAAATTGCATCGTAAAATATTTGTCCAATGCTTTTATCGCAAAATCTTCTTTACTGTCAAAATAAAAATAGAAAGAACCTTTAGGAACATCAGCCGCCTTAACAATATCATTAACACTTGTACCATTATACCCTTTAGACCAAATAATTTCTAACCCCTTTTCTAGAAGGTGGTCTGCTTTGATTTCATGTTTAAGTGTCTTTGACATTTTCTAATTTTGGGATAACAAAAGTATGACCACTCGTCTAGGATGCAAATTTTATTATGTTAAATTTTTGTTTAATTGGTTTAATTAACTGATAATAAAAGAGTTGTTTAACCGTTCGGTCCAGTTTGTGAAATCATGATTTCTTTCCGTTCGAAATGTTTTAATTAGAACAACATCATTGATTATTTCTATGCTTTCTTTATTTTTAGATGTGGTTAATAATTAAATTCGAATCAAAAATAAACCGATTGGTCTAATTTAGATATTTTTTTATATATTTACCATCGCAAAATGGGATATAAACATAATAAGGAAGAGATTTTAGAAGTCGGTTATCAGGTGATTCGAAAGAATGGATATCATCATGTAGGGATTAATCAAATCCTAAAAGAAGCTGGTATCCCAAAAGGATCTTTTTATAATTTTTTTGAATCTAAAGAAGATTTTGCCAAACAGGTAATCCAATATTATGGAGAAGGAAATAGGAGTTGGCTCAAAGGAATTTTTCAAGAATCAATAGAAACTCCGATCAATACTTTAAAATCCTTTTATAAATTGTTAATTGATTATAATGAAGAGGACAATTTCTGTAGTGGATGTTTGATTAATAATATGGGTAATGAGACCGGAAGATTATATGATGTTTTAGCCAAAGAGACTAAAGAGCAATTTGATCAGTGGCTTGATCTAATTGCTGATGTGGTAAGAAAAGGACAAGAAGCAGGAGAAATTACCGATAGATTTAGTCCTACGGAGATTTCAAATTACTTGCATTCAGGTTTTTATGGAACTTTTTTTAAAATGAAAGTTGAAAGATCAAGAGAGGATATGGACACCTGGTTAGCGATGACATTCGAATTTATTAACGCTTAATATTTTTTTTAAATTAAAATAAGTAGAACGGTCTAATTAAAATTAAAAAAATGAAAACACTAGATGTAAACCAATTTACCAACGCCCCTAAACAACTTCAGATACAGAGGTTTTTAAACGCACCTATTCATAAAGTTTGGGAAGTAGTTTCTGATCACCAGAGAATGACATCCTGGATGCCAATGATTAAGAAAGTTGATCTTACAAAAGCGAACTCAAAAGGTGAGTGGCAGGAAGGGTGTGAGCGTCAGTGTCAATTTGGACCTGATTTATTAGAAGAAAAGATAGTACACTGGGATCCACCGTATGGATATGCCTACACGATTGCCGATATGCATATTGTTAAAAACCATTTGGGATATTTCAAACTTATAGAAAAAATGGAAGGGACAGAAGTTATCTGGACGCAGTATTACCATCCTAATGGGAATATAATTAAAAAGTGGATGGCTAAAAACATCATGTTACCATCGGTAATGAAGAAAGCACTTAAAAATTTAGAAAAGAAAACTATAGTCTAATTTAAATCCAAAGCACCATGAAATTATTCATCAAATCGATACTTTCGTTTACTCTCTTTTTAACAATACAATCTTGCGGATCTGTTGATTTACGTAGTGATTATCTATTAAGTAATCCCGATCAGATTGATACCAAAGGAAGAGAGCTTCTGGAAACCTCCATGAAAAAGATGGGGTTTGATAAATTCTCTAAAACAGATGTGTATGAGGTTACTGCTCAATTTAATTGGAAAAAAGGTTGGCTTATAATGCCTATGAATGCTTTTCCTGGTAATAATAAAAATGATCTCCAGTTTCGTTTTGCTACAAATACCTTTGATGGTCAGTTAGAATATCTTGAAGGCAGAAAAAAAGGAGCTATACAAGGCTTACAATCGTGGCAAGGATATAAAATCAATAATGAAAATGATGAGCTAAAACAGCATGAACATGATAGATATATTTGGGGTTTAGCTACCTATCACTACATATTAGAATCTCCATTTAGAATGTTGGAAGCTCCTATAATAAGATATGCTGGAGAAAAGGAATTTGAGAATAAACAATACGATTTAGTGTATGCAACCTGGGGGTCGGAAGCACCAAATAGCCAGTATGATCGTTGGTTAATTTATATAAATAAAGAAACCGGATTCATAGACCTTACGGAAGTTACAATCAATGATTTTTTTATTACTATGCCTAAGGGATTGCAGCACGGTACTGTTAGATTTGATCGCAAAGAAACCAGTATCGGAACATATTTACCTAGCAAAGTAAGTATTCAGCTACTTTCACCTAAAAAAGAAGAGAGTTACGTTTACTATTTTACACTTTCGGAATACAAATTTGATGGATTTAATAAAGATATGTTGTATCCTTTAGAAGGGCTACCATTGTATGGAAATTCTAAACCTAATGAAGCTCATTAGTAAAAACGTTATCAATAAATAATTATAAGCCCGTATTATAGAAATACGGGCTTTACTATTAAGAATTTGGGTTTTGAATTGCCAAATCAGACATTATTTTCCATTCTCCATTATTATTTTTAATAAGAAGAAAAGTGACTTTCATGCTATTTTCTTTATTTTTTAAAAGAACAATTACTGTGGCAGAATGTTTAGCGACATCAATATGTAGAAATTCTGTATCATATTTTGTGCCACCGATTTTCTTCTGTGTCATTAACGCGATGTATCCTGCACCAGGAATGATCGAAGTTTTTTCGGGTGTAGGGTATTGATTAGCTATAACCCTAAAATCCGAATGTAATATCGCATCAAAGGCCGATATATCCCATTTTTCTCCGGCAATTATAAATGTTTCTATTACTTCTGTAATTTCTTTTTCCATATCCTTTTCTGAGTTTTGAGACTTACAATTAGTAGTACTTAAACAAAAAGTACACACCATAAGAATTATCATGCTTTTCATCGTTTTAATTTTAAAGTTTTATACGATGTGAAACTAGAAATATGGACAATGGAATAATGTGACTATCGTCACAAAATGAAATCTACAAGGATCTTTTTCTAATTCTACTTAGAGTTTCTCTTGCTACACCTATATAAGAGGCTAGATATTGAAGTGGAATTCGCTTGATTAATTCAGGATTGTTTTTTAATAAATATTTATAACGATCCTCTGGTTTCAGCGAG
Organism: uncultured Aquimarina sp.; assembly: GCF_947495315.1. Taxonomy (GTDB): domain Bacteria; phylum Bacteroidota; class Bacteroidia; order Flavobacteriales; family Flavobacteriaceae; genus Aquimarina. The sequence continues at coordinate 449,216 of NZ_CANLYD010000002.1, forward strand.
GTGAGCATCGAAGTGAATTTATGTTGTTCACTTAACAAATGTTCTAATAACTTTCTTCCTAACCGTTCGAAAGATGCTGACTTGTCATATAATTGTAAAAGATCATTTCTTCTGATGTAAAACCCTTCTACATCCGTTATAGCTATCAAATTTTTTGCGGAAGTTTTTTGAGAAGCAAGACTTGTAATTTCACTTGCAAAATCTGAAGATCGAAAAAAAGAAGTGTAAACTTCTTTTGAATTAATGATTTCATATAAACCTACAATACCTTTAGTGATGAATAACATACCAGGATTGTAACAACCACTTTCCAGAAGAAATTCTTTCTTTTTCAATTTTTTGAACTTTGTTATGACCAAAAAATTATTAAACTCAGCATCTGTGAGTTTATGAAAGCTGACTAAGGTGCTCTTCAGGATAGTTTCGGTATCAGTCATATTTTACTATATTAACATTCAATTGTTAACACAATAAAAATACAGCTTTTTTAAAAGTGATTTTTAATACAATTTGATTTTGGTTTCTTTGGCTCCTAACGAAACAAGATATTCTGTTACCTCACTAGCATCATCTCCGCCACGTTGTGCGTGATGTAAAAGTGTGAAACCATGTGGACCTTTGGCATGAAGTGTATTAGGAAAATAATCCAGCATAGATTTTATAATGTCTATTTTTCCGAAAAGAGCTGCAGTAAATATATTGGCCTGTGCACCGCTATCGATAAGATATTGAGCTAATTCCTTATAACCCACGTGACTTGCTGCTCCTAACGCGGTTTCGAAATCACCAAATTTCCAATCATGTGCTGCATTAATTAAAGTAGGATACTCTTCTAATAGCTCTTTTACTTTTTCTAATTTACTATGACCAGCACCAACAAATTCCTGCACTACCTTTTTATCTAATTGGGGGCCTTCTTGTTGTTTTGCAAAGAGAACATAAGGTGATACTGTAAAAACACTAGTAGTAACTATACTAGCTCTTAAAAATTGTTTTCTATCCATGATGTTTCTATCTTAGGTTACTGTTATTTTTTGATTGATTTAAGATGAATTTTTATTAAAATCTCTTTTAAAAATAACAATATAAAAAGTTGATATTTAGGTTTTTATTCGAGTCTCTAGATCTTTTCCGTAAAATTGGTTGAGATTGATGTAAACGATACATCCTAATTTCACATAAGTTTTGCCTTAGTTTACATAAAAGCAAATAAGTAGGAAGCTTAAATATTAATTTTGCAGATCATTGTATTTTGAAAATCTTGAATATAAAACATATTACATATCATTTATTATTTTGGTTAGCGATTATGGTGTTGTTTGCGATCTCAGAATGGGGTCACGGACAATCTTTTAAAGATGCTGTTATCTTTGAGCTATTATATTTGCCAACAAGAGTGATTGCAGTCTATGTAAATTGGTTTATATTAATTCCTAAGTATTTGTATAAAAACAACTTTGGATTATATCTTTTTTTACTAGTGGTAATTTTAATAATTACCGCAATCATACATCGATATTTTGTACTGTATTGGGGATATCCGATGTATTTTCCGCAGTGGGTAGATGGAAAACCTCTTGATCCATTAAATTTCTTCAGGTTAGTGCAATGTATAATGCTTATAGCTACTACAGTTGCTTTTACCACAGGTTTTAAGTTGTATAGCGATTGGTTTAAGCAGCGTAATGAAACTGAAGTGCTAAAGCAAGAAAAAACGAATGCCGAGTTAAAGTTTCTAAAATCTCAAACCAATCCTCATTTTCTGTTCAATACCTTAAATAGTATTTATGGATTGGCATTAGAAAATTCTAAAAAAACTCCGGCTCTTATTTTAAAGCTTTCAGATATTTTAAGCTATACACTGTATGAGTCTAATACCGAAAAAGTTGCACTAAACAAGGAACTCTCGTTGATAGGAAATATAATAGCATTAGAAAAAGAACGCTATGAAAAACGTGTGGACATCGACTATAAGGTAGAAGGTAATGTGGAAGGAGTTGAAATTCCACCATTGATTCTGGTACCTTTTGTAGAAAATGCTTTTAAGCATGGACTAAAGAATGAGGTGAAAAAAGGATGGATTACTATTCATATTAAGGTTTCTAATAATGAATTGTTTTTTAACATAGAAAACAGTATTTCCAAGCTTAAAGAAGAGGGTAGTAATGGAGGAGGACTTGGGCTTCAAAACGTATCTCGGCGTCTGGATTTAATCTATGGAAAGCACAAAGAGTTACTTATACGTAGAATCAATAGTTCTTTTATAGTTAACTTAACAATTAAATTGACCATAGATGAATCTTAAGTGCCTTATTGTTGATGATGAACCGATTGCCCAGAATATTGTAAAAGGTTTTGTGGAGGACACCCCTAATCTTGAGGTGTTCGAAGTGTGCGATAATGCAATGGAAGCTTTAAAGGTGCTTCAGGAACATACTGTGGATATTCTGTTTTTGGATATCGAAATGCCTAAAATAACTGGCTTAGGCTTTTTAAAAACATTGGATCATCCTCCCGCAACCATTATAACAACAGCATACAGGGAGTTTGCCTTAGAAGGATATGAATTAAACGTAGTAGATTATTTATTAAAACCTTTTTCTTTCGAAAGATTTTTAAAGGCTATAAACAAAGTGGGAAGTTCTAAAAGGACAGATGATCATGATGCCAAAATTGCCTCTAAATCGTATGAATATTTTAAAGTAGATAGAAAAAACGTTAGAGTAAACTATAATGAGATTCTCTATATTGAAGGATTAAGTAATTATGTAAAAATCCATTTACCAGATAAGGATTTGGTGGTTTATCACAAATTAGCAGATTTAGAAACACTGTTACCTTGCGATCAATTTGTTCGTATCCATAAATCCTATATCGTTGCGCTAGATAAAATAACAGCCTATGGATCGGATTATATCGAGATTATTGATGAGCAATTATCTATAGGGAACACCTATAAAAATAATTTCTTTGCACTGCTTTCCGAAAGAGACGAAAAGAACAACTAATATTTATGGTTAATCCAGTCATTAAAATCTATGTATCCCATAATATACTTAGGAATCGGGTCTTCTCTTAATTGTTCAGAAAGTTGATCAAATGCCTTTTTCTTTTCTTTTTCGGGATACTCAACAGTTTTTGATAGAAACTTTAATAATAATTTTTCATAGGAATCTATGTTTCTTTGCTTTTTTATATGCTTTTTGATAGCATCAATTAAGTATCTCAAAGTAAATTCATTTTGGAGTTCATAATGCACTAATAGATTGAGCCAATATGCATAGGTAATTAGATCTTTTCGGTCTTTTTTGGTTTGATAATTAAGGATGTCATTGATCCAATGTAATGCCTTTTTATAGTCCTTTTTTTGAAAGTAGATATTAGCAAATTGAAAGCGGAAAGAAAGCCAGTAGTTAGCCGGAATCATTGTTTTGTTATTGCTGATGAAGTCCTGAATGTTTTCAATAACCTCTTGCGTGTTATGAAGGTCTTTAAGGTTTCTGTGGATTTCTAGTTCAATGTTATAAAGACGTAAGGTTTCTTTTATTAAAGAAGCAGAAGAGGTTGTAATTTCTTTTGCTTTTTGTTTTAATAGTAAAATCCGAACAAAGGCTTCTTTGTGCAATTTTTTAAATACAAGATATCCAAGATAGTTGTTGTAGACCGAAAAGTAAGTTGTGAAATATTCTTTGAGTAGTTCTGGATTCTGTTCCCATTCTTTTATGAGTTTTTCTATAGTATGTTTTGCTTTTTCATAGTTTTTTGCTGCAAGCTGTTTTCGATATATATGAAGTGTTTTTAGTGTTTTGTTCTGAATTCGATGTGTTTTTTTATGAGATAAAGAGAAATTTATGGGATCAATATTCGCTAATAAAAGATTGATATATTCTACAGTAGCGTTTAGTGATTTTTTTTGTTTTGTAACAATATGTTTTAAAGTTTCGAAATCCTGTAGGTATAATGCCTGATGTACTTTTCTTTTCCAATCCCGAAGCTGAAATAATAATAAATCTTGTTGAAAATGTACTGCTTTTTTCTCTGCACGGTTTAGTTCGCTCTCGCAAATGGTATATAAGCCCTTATGAAACAAAATTTCTATATTACGTAGAATATCTGTTAACTCTGCTTGTATAGAAATTCGAGCATGATAATTTCTTAAAGATTGTAAAATGCGTTGCTTTAAGTAATTTTTTATGGTGGTTAATTGATTAGTGAATGCCTTATTTCTAAACAACTCTTTTATTTCGGCTTCATCATATTTTTTTTGAGTATCAATTGCATTAAATAGCGCTATGTATTCTGATGTTTCATTCCCTTTCGCATTTACTTTGAAATAACGTTTTTCGCTTTTGGTTAATGACTTGATCAGAAAGAATAATTCTTCGTTTTTCTTCATTTTAGAAACCTATGTTTTTTCAAAAATAATGTTTTTCTTACTTACTTCTATCCTATACCTTTGAGATATTCTTAATCAATACAATATATCATTATGTCAAATGCAATTAGCTGGTTTGAAATACCAAGTACCAATTTTGAAAGAGCAGTAAAGTTCTACAGTGAACTTTTAGAGACAGAGCTTCAACCGATGGATATGGAATTTAAAATGGCCTTTTTTCCTTACAAAGATGGAGGTGTAGGAGGTTGTGTAACTCACGGAAATGGAAATACACCTTCTCAGGAAGGAACATTTGCGTATCTTAATGGAGGAGATGATTTGTCTGTTCCATTAGCACGTGTAGAGAAGGCAGGCGGAAAAGTTTTGATGCCAAAAACTTCTATTGGAGAAAATGGTTTTATGGCTATATTTCTGGATACAGAAGGAAATCGAGTAGCGTTTCACTCTATGTCCTAACTTTTTTTAGCTGTTATTTGGAGTGAAGTCGAGAAGAAATAATTTTGGAATTATAATACGTAATCCAAAACGCACAAGTTTTGATTTCACTCTAACTAACGGTTTGATTATATTTAAATATTAATAATTTGGTTATGCAATGTTTCACCGAAGATTTTGTCGATTTTTTTGAAGAACTATCAAAGAATAATCATAAAGAATGGTTTCATACTCATAAAAAGAGATATGAAGCAAGTGTCAAGAAACCTTTTGAGGTTTTTATAGGTAAAATGATTCAGGAAATACAAAAGTATGATCCTGCCTTAGAAATTGAGCCTAAGGATTGTATACTTCGCATTCATAAGGATATTCGTTTTTCTAAAGATAAATCACCATATAATCTACACTATACCGCATTCGTATCTAGAGGTGGTCGTAAGGACAAGAGTGTTCCAGGGATGTTTTTACGTTTTTCTCCGGAGATGGTAGGTGTTATGGGAGGATGTTTTGGTATTTCGAAGGAACAATTACACAATGTAAGAACTAAAATTGACCAGGATCCCTCAGAATTTAGGAGATTAATAGAGAATTCAGATTTTGTTCAAAAATTTGGAGAGATCAAAGGGAGAGCTTTAAAGCGAATTCCTAAGGAATGGAAAGAAGCATATAAGAAGGAACCATTGATTGCCAACAAACAATTTTATTTTGTAGGAGAAGAAGCTCCATCTCTTATTACTAGTGAATCTCTTATCGATGAACTTATGAATTATTGGAAAGTGATGCATCCTGTAAATGAGTATTTAACCAAAGCAATTCAATAATGGCATACAGCGAATATATAGCCGATCGGATTCATCAAATTTTCCAAGAAAAAAGAGCTAATTTCTATACAAAAAAAATGATGGGAGGTCTCTGCTTTATGGTAGATGATAAAATGTGTTGTGGAATCCATTATGATAAAAAGAAGGAAACAGATCTTTTAATGGCTCGTATAGGAGAAGAAGCATATACAGAAGCTATAAAAAGAGAAGGTTGTCATCCTATGGATTTTACGGGCAGACCTATGAAAGGATATGTTTTTGTAACCGCAGATGGGTTTGATTTGGATGAAGATCTGGAATACTGGATACAATTATGCTTGGATTTTAATCCTTTGGCAAAAAGCAGTAAAAAAAGGAAATAAGATTAGAGAAAGGTACAATCTTTATTTCAGGTATTAGTTTCACTAATTTGTGGTAGTTTTTGTAAAAAATCTTTTCTTAACTTTAGCCAAAACCTAAAATTTATGGTGAGGCAAACAGATACAGAAACGCAAATTTTAGAGGCAGCTAAGAAAATCTTCGTTCAAAAAGGTTTTGCCGGTGCTCGAATGCAGGAAATTGCCAATGAAGCCAAAATCAATAAGTCCATGCTTCATTACTATTTTAGAAGTAAAGAATTATTATTCGAAAAAATTATGACATCTTATATTGAGATGACAGCTCCTAATTTCATAAATGCGATTTCTGGAGAGGGAACTATAATAGAGAAAATCGAACGTTTAGTTTCTACTCATATTAATACTCTGTTAAAAAATCCTCACATTCCTATGTTTATATTGCACGAGCTCTCCCAAGGACGAAAAAATATGATAGTTATGATGAAACAGAGACTGGCTGTAAACAACACACTACCAGTATTTATGAACCAAATAATAAAAGAGCAAGAAGAAGGTGTTTTAAAACAGGTTCTTCCGCATCATCTTATGCTTACGGTAATGTCCTTGATTGTGTTTCCTTTTATTGCTAAACCTATCTTCCAGAATATGTTAGAAATTCCAGATGCATTTTATAACCAGATAATGGAAGAACGGAAGGAAATTGTTATGAATTTCTTAAAAGATGCATTACTAAAATAATTTTTTTTACATTTATTCAACCAAATGGTTGAACTTAATGGTTGATTGTTAAATATTGAAAATCAATAAATAATGAACAGGGAATGCGTAAAAAAAATCAAAATTGTTCTACTGATTGTTCTTCATATAAGTATTGGATCGAAAGCACAGACAATAGATAAACTTCAATTAGAAACGGCCTATGTCTTGGCAGAAGAACATTATCCGCTTATTGCAGATAAAGCCTTATTGGATGAAATTTCTAAGATTAATTTGCAAATTATCAATAGAGAGCGATTGCCTTATATAACCCATAATGCGGAGGGGCAAATTCAAAGTGAGAATGTTAGCTTGAATACAGGAACAAGCAATGTAGAACTGCCGTTAGAAACTTTCAAAGCTTTCGTAGATATGAATTTTGACCTCTATAATGGAGGCTTGGTAAAAGCTAAAAAAGAGATTGAAAAATCTTTATTAAAAGTGAACCAACAAAACCTAAAGGTAACATTACGAACACTTCAAAATCGCGTCAATAACTTGTTTTTTACAATAAAACTGTCTAAGCAACAAAAAGAGTTGCTTAAAACTTCAATCGATGATATAGAATCTAATATAAGAACCTTACAAGTGCAATATGATAATGGTGTTGTATTAGAAAGTGAGCTCTCTAAGCTTAAAGTACGTCAGTTGGAATTGCAATCTGATACATTTCGATTAGATGGAGATATCAAAGCATATTTTGCAGTATTACAAGAGCTTCTCGGAATTTCACTTTCTGTAGATACAGAATTAATCTTACCACCGCTCAATAACGAAATGATAGATGGCAATATTTCTAGACCAGAGCAATTGCTGTACGATTATCAGAAAGAATTATTAACCGCCCAGGAAGCAACAATTAAAGCTGGTCGAAAACCAAAAATCTCACTTTTTGCACAGGGAGGTATAGGAAACCCAAATCCACTAAATTTCACAGATACCGAAACAGCAAACTACGCTTTAGGAGGTATTCGTTTACAGTGGAATTTAATAGACTGGGGTAAAGGGAAAAAAGAACGCCAAAAATTAAAAGTTGAAATAGAACAAACCAAGGTAGATAAAGAAACTTTTGAATTTGATATCGCTTCTAGAGAAGAAGAATACCGGCAAAGGATTAACGCATTACAAACACAACTCAAAAATGATGAGCAAATCGTAACACTACAACAATACATACTGAAACAGACAGAAACACAACTTAACAATGGAATTATTAACTCCAATGATTATATCACTCAGGTCAATGCAGAGTTGTCTGCAAAACAACAGCTCGAGTTACATAAAGTAGAATTACAACAATTACAAATAGAATATTTAACCGTCTTCGGAAAATTATAAGTACAGTCATGCAAAAGATGAACATTCATTTTATAAAATATATTATCCTTTCTTTATTTATAACTGCTTGTGGCAATGGTGAAAAATCAGATGCCTATGGAAGTTTTGAAGCTACTACAATCACAGTAAGCGCAAAAGGTAGTGGCGAATTATTGAAATTTAATATTGAAGAAGGGCAAAAACTTAATGCAAATACAGTTGTAGGTGCCATTGATACATTACAACTTCATCTTGAAAAATTAAAGACACAAGCAACTATCGAGGCTTTAGACGGAAAATTACAAGAAGCCGCACCAGAAGTGGCCATTCTTTTAAAAGACCGTTCTAATCTTATCAGGGAACGTGACCGTACAGAGCGCCTGTTTAAAGAAAAAGCAGCAACAGCAAAACAGTTAGATGATTATAACGGAAAGATTGATTTAATTAACCAACAAATCAACTCTACCAGGCGAAATGTTGGAGTGGCTAACCGGGCTGTTCTTTCAGAACGGAAACCACTACAAGCGCAAGTAGCACTCATCAATCAACAGATTAATGACCATATCATCAGCAATCCTATTTCGGGTACAGTTTTAACAAAATTCGTTGAGCCAAACGAATTGGTCAATCAAGGTGCGCCTTTATACAAAATTGCCAATCTTGATGAATTAACACTCAAAGCTTATACAAGTGCCAATCTTTTGCAAGATGTAAAATTGAATGATACTGTAAAAGTGCTAATTGATGATGATAAAGATGGCTATAAGGAGTTAAGTGGAACTATTTCTTGGATTGCAAGTGAAGCTGAATTTACACCTAAAACCATAGAAACCAAAGAAGAACGTGTGAATCTGGTTTATGCCATAGAGGTAAAAGTAAAAAACAACGGCACACTAAAAATAGGAATGCCAGGTGAAATTGAATTTAACCACAAAGAGGAGTAAATGTCTGCTATAGAAGTAGAACATATAAGCAGAAGTTATGGTGAAGTATTAGCGCTAGATGATATCAATTTTAATGTTGAAGAAGGTGAGTTGTTTGGGCTTATTGGTCCTGATGGTGCTGGAAAATCTACCTTATTCCGCATTTTAACCACATTGCTTATTGCTGACAAAGGTAAGGCAAGAGTAGTTGGTCATGATGTGGTTGAAAATTACAAAGACATACGTAAAAAAGTAGGCTATATGCCTGGACGGTTTTCGTTGTACCAAGATTTGAGTGTAGAAGAAAACCTATCATTTTTCGCAACCATTTTTGGCACAACCATTAAAGAAAATTATGACTTGGTTAAGGATATTTATATACAAATAGAACCCTTTAAGAAACGTTTGGCAGGAAAACTTTCTGGTGGTATGAAGCAAAAATTGGCATTATGCTGTGCGCTTATCCATAAACCAGAAGTGTTGTTTTTAGACGAACCAACCACTGGTGTAGATGCAGTAAGTAGAAAAGAATTTTGGGATATGCTACAGAGCCTAAAGAAAAAAAATATTGCCATTTTAGTGAGTACACCTTACATGGATGAAGCTAGCCTGTGCGACCGTATTGGACTGATTCAAAAAGGGAAAATCTTAAAAATTGATAAACCGCAACAAATGATGAATGACTTTAAAAAACCATTGTATGCAATTAAAACCAATGAAACTTACAATACACTTCAGTATTTAAGACAACAAGATTTTACGGAAAGTGTTTTGCCATTCGGAGAATATTTGCACCTAATTACCAGAGAAAGATTAAATACTGAAACTATAAAAATACATCTTAAACAAAAAGGATTTACAGTATCTGAAGTTAAGGAAATCAAACCTACCGTTGAGGATATTTTTTTGGATTTATCGGATAACGAAGAATCACTAATAAAATAAAAAAATGAAAGAGCAAGTTAAAAAGAGCAAATGGCGTTTTGTATGGATGTTACCAATGTTATTACTCACAGTAACAGCCCTTGTAGAACTTTTGCAAGTAGAATCTTTAGTTAAAGAGATGGATACAAAAGGAATGTCTCATATGTTAAATTATCTGGCGATAGTTAAGCTTTTTTGTATTGCTGTATTTCTTTATCCCAAAACAAGACATATTGGTTTTTTGCTCTGCACAGCATACATAGGCGGTATTATAGCCTCTAATTGGATGACACATGAACCACCAATACCAGGTGTAGTTTTAATGGTTTTACTATGGATTGGTGTTTATTTTGAATTCCCTCATTTTTTTAAAATCACACAAAATACAATTGTAAATGAATGATGAGAAGGTTATACAAGTACAAGATTTAACCAAAAAATTTGGTGATTTTACTGCGGTAGATGCTATTACTTTTGATGTATATAGAGGTGAAATATTCGGTTTTTTAGGTGCCAATGGTGCTGGAAAAACAACAGCGATGAAAATGCTAAATGGTTTGAGTAAGCCAACTTCTGGTAATGGAACAGTAGCTGGGTTGGATGTTATAAAACAATCCGAAAAAATTAAAGAGCGTATTGGCTATATGTCACAAAGATTCAGTTTGTACGAGGATTTAACCGTCAAGGAAAATATTCGGTTTTATGGTGGAGTGTATGGTCTTTCAAAACAAAAAATTAAGGATAAGACCGATCAAATTTTAGAAGAACTTCAATTAACTGAAGTTGCTTCAAAATTAGTGAAAGCGTTACCGTTAGGCTGGAAACAACGTTTGGCTTTTGCCATTTCCATGGTACACGATCCAAAAATTGTGTTTCTAGATGAACCAACAGGTGGTGTTGACCCAGCCGTGAGACGACAATTCTGGGAAGCCATATATGAGGCTGCAAAAGGTGGCAGTACCATTTTTGTAACCACACATTATATGGATGAGGCTGAATATTGTGACCGTGTTTCAATCATGGTAGATGGTAAAATTGAAGCGCTTGATACCCCCGATAATTTAAAAGCACATTATAACGCCGAATCTATGGATGAGGTATTTTTAAAATTAGCACGTAACTAAAAAATAAAAATTATGAAATTTTCAAAAAAAATTCATGAACACTTCAAAAATAGATTTGCCGTGAATAAAAAGGTATTTGTACTGGTTATTATAGCCACAAGTATGATGAGTTTTAAGACGAATCTTAATACATTATCAAATGAAATAAATTCAGGGAACATTCAAGTTAATGTCAATGGCATTGACAGTAAGAAAGGACAAATTGTTTTTATGCTTTTTAATACCGATGAAGGCTTTCCAAAAGAGGTTAATAAGGCTTATAAAAAAGGTTATGTAAAGCAGTTTTCAAAATCCACTTCTTACACCTTCGAAAATGTACCTCATGGTACATACGCAGTTGTAATTTTTCATGATGAAAATAATGATGGCGAAATTGAATCTAACTTTATTGGTATGCCTAAAGAACGTGTTGGTGCTTCAAATTTGACTAAGCGAAGTAAGCCCAATTTCAAAAAATGTGCTATTGAATTGAACGGTGTAGAAAAAGTAATTGACGTGGTTTTCATCATCTAAAAAGATAGAGCATGCTAAAGGTATTTTGGGCATTTATAAAAAAAGAATTCTATCATATTATAAGGGACAAGCGTACTTTATTGATACTTTTTGGCATGCCCCTAGCGCAAATATTAATTTTCGGCTACGCTGTAACCAATGAGTTTAAAGATGCAGAAATCGATATTTTGGATCATGCAAAAGATGAGACAAGCAAACAGCTCATCAACCATTTACAAAGTTCGGGCAACTTTATAGTTAATAGTAATCTTATTTCAGAAAATGAATTAGAAACAGGCATGAAAGCAGGTAAGTCTAAACTGGTTTTGGTGATACCTAATGATTTTTCAAAAGATTTTTATGCAGGAAACCCTTTAAAGATTCAATTAATTGCTGATGGTTCTGACCCAAATAATGCCAACACTTTAGTTCAGTATGTTAATGATATGGTACGCAAGTTTAAAACTGAAAAAGTGAGTGCTGGTCTCAATCCATTTCAAATTGGTGTAGAAACCCGAATGATATATAATCCGCAATTAATTAGCGCCTACAATTTTGTGCCTGGAACTATTGCACTCATACTATTGATTATTTGTGCGATGTTGACCTCGCTTACAATCTCAAAAGAAAAGGAATTAGGAACCATGGAAATTCTTTTGGTATCGCCTTTACCACCTCTATTAATTATTCTCGGTAAAGTGACACCTTATGCTTTTCTGTCTTTCATCAATGCTGTTATCGTATTACTAATTGGCTATTTTGTGTTTAATGTGCCTATTATAGGTAGCCTCGGTTTACTACTGTTAATGTGTTTTTTATATGTTATTACAGCGTTGTCGCTTGGCACATTGATTTCAACAGTATCGGCAACCCAACAAAGTGCCATGATGAAATCTTTAATGGGATTAATGTTGCCATCTATGTTATTATCTGGATTCATTTTCCCATTGGCAAGTATGCCAATCGTGCTTCAATATCTCGGAAATATTGTACCTGCTACTTATTTCATCAATATACTCAAAGGGATTATGTTACGTGGTGCTGGGTTAAACATCATTTTATATGAGGTTGGTGTTTTAATATTAATGACAGTCGTCCTGCTGGCTTTGGCTATGAAGAATTTTAAAATCCGTTTAGAATAAGATGGAATTGATTATCTGTAACACCTATTGAAATGAAATTATTAAAATATCTTATACAAAAGGAATTCATTCAAATATTAAGGGACAAGACCTTGCTACCAATGATGACCGTTTTGCCGATAATTCAGCTGATTTTACTATCAATTGCAGCTTCTAATGAAGTGAAGAATGTAAGGCTCGCTATTGTGGATAAAGACCAATCGGAAATGTCAAGACAATTGTCCAATAAGGTTGTGGCTAATGATAGATTTTCGATTGTAGCGGCACCATTTAACAATAATCAAGCAATGGATTTGATGCAGGCAGATAAAGTGGATATTATTTTGGAGGTTCCACAAAATTTTGAAAAAGAATTTTATCGAGGCGAAGCACCAAAATTACAAATGTTGGTAAACGCCATTAACGGACAACAAGCTACAATAGGTTCAGGCTACTTAAGTTCTATTATTGGGTCTTTAAATCAAGAGATTGTGCTTAATGAACCTGTGCTATTCAATTCAAATTCTAATAACAATAGTAATGCAACCATTATAGTTTCAAATAATACATGGTACAATCCAGAATTAAAATATCCACACTTTATGGCGCCTGGCATTCTTGCAGAGTTAACAGCGCTTTTAACCATTATTCTTTCGGCTATGAATATCGTAAAAGAACGCGAAGTCGGCACTATAGAGCAAATCAACGTAACACCTATAAAAAAATGGCAACTCATTGTTGGTAAATTAATTCCGTTTTTATGCATTGGTATGTTTGTTTTAACGGTTGGTCTTACGGTTGCTAAATTGGTATTTGACATTCCTATGCGAGGTAGTTTGTTACTTATTTATGGCTATGGTTTTGTTAACATTATTTGTGTATTGGGATTGGGATTGCTTATCTCCAATTTTGCCAATACCCAGCAGCAAGCCATATTTATTGCTTTCTTTTTTGTAATGATTTTTATTTTAATGTGTGGTCTTTTTACACCTATAGACAGCATGCCTACATGGGCTCAATATTTTACAATCCCAAATCCACTAGCTCATTTTATTTCTGTAACAAGAAAGGTTTTGCTTAAAGGAAGCGGATTTATGGATGTTAAATTAGAGTTTTTTTACACTTTCATCTTAGCTATAATTTTTAATTCACTTGCAATATGGACATACCAAAAGCAAGAATAACTTTTGTGTCAATTTTTCTTATAGCTACGCTCTCCAAAGCACAAGAAAGGATTTCTACAAAGATTGATAGTACAAATTATAAAGAGATAATCCATTCACTTCCTACATTTACCATATTTGGAGATAATTACATCATTACAGGAACTGCATTAAATGAAAAACCAGATTCTGATAATAGTGATGCTAAATTTCAGTTGGGTTTTAAACAAAGGATAACCAATCTTGATCTACCTTGGGATGCATTTTTGTTTTTTACATATCGTCAGAAATCATTCTGGAATGTTTATAAGGAGTCCTTTCCATTCAGAGAAAGTAACTACAATCCTGGTTTGGGATTTGCAAAATTATTTTTTAAAAATAATGAAATATCCAGCGGATTATGGTTTCAATTTGAGCATGAATCTAATGGAAGAGATAGAGAAAACTCAAGAAGTTGGAATTATTTTTCACTCCTTTATATAAAACCATATTTGAATCAATGGCAATTCAGAATTAAAGGGTGGGCGCCAATAGGAAGTATTAGAGATAATCCTGATTTATTAGAGTATCGTGGATATTTTGAAGGAGGAATATCTTATAGACCCTGGAAATCTTTAATTTTTGAAGGAGATTTTAGAAAGAGTTTTAGTTCGGATTGGAGAGGAAGCCTGAAACTAGGAGTTAGTTATAAAATATCCAAAAATAGCAATCAATTTATCTACTTACAATACTATCTGGGCTATGCAGAAGACCTAATAAATTATACAGAAAGTGTGAGTAGATTAAGAATAGGAATAACTTTTAAGGATCTGTCTTTCAAATTTAAATGATTTAAAAGATTCTATAAACTGTTTAACAGACTTCTGTAATCCTATCCTTGCTTTCTCGACCTATGTGATATGTCTAAGCAAGTTTTTAATAAAACAAACATATTCATAGCGTTACAATACTTATTTGCAAGAAAAAAGCAAAGCTTTTTAGCGGCAATAGGGGTTTTACTAGGTGTGACTACTTTTATTGTCATGATCAATTTTATGACAGGAGTGAATGACTTTCTGGATGATGCAGTCTTTAACGGAAGTCCAGATATAATAGTTAGTGCAAAGTCTAAAAAACAATCTACCACAACTTCCAATATACTATTCAATTATATAGAAAATAGTAACAAAATTGATGATGTCCTGAAAGTAGATGATAATGTTCAATCCTTTGCCTACCAAATCATTTCGCCAGCAATTTTAATTAGCGACTCTAAACAGTTTCCTGGTAGTATTAATGGTGTTTTTCCTACTCAAGAAAGTAAGATGGTTGATTTAGAAAGGCGATTAATAAAAGGAGAAGGCTTTCAGAGCTTGTTAAAAGAAAATTCGATTCTGTTAGGAGTTAGTCTGGCCAAACGATTACAAGTTTCTGCTGGAGATCAGATAAAAATGATACTTCCTAATGGAAAGAATACGACACTAAAAGTTACGGGCATATTTAGTTTCGGAATAACCACTATTGATAATGTAAGAACGTATGTTTCTGCAAGCACGTTACAGAATTTGTTAGATCAAAAAAATAGTATTACGAATATTCACGTAAAACTAAAAGATAGAGATGATATTCGTTTAAAAAGCTATTTAACTGATAATATTGATGGAATTGCGACAGAAGATTGGAAAGATAGTAACAAGACGATTGTGATAGGGAATAAGGTTCGTGATATTCTTACCTGGTCTGTTTCTTTTGCATTACTTTTAGTAGCAGGATTTGGAATTTATAATATTCTTAATATTACAGTGATCCAAAAGAGAAAAGATATTGCAGTACTAAAAACCATTGGATACTCTAGTAATGATATTATTTTCATTTTTCTGGTTCAATCCATAATTATTGGTGTGTTAGGCGCAGTTTTCGGAAGTTTTTTTGGATATCTAATTAGTTATTTAATTTCTACCACACCATTGGATACTTCAGATTTTATTATTGTGGATACTTATCCGATTAATTTTAAGATGTCATATTATGTGTTAGGATTTTTCTTTGGAGTATTGACGACCATTTTTGCAGGATATTTTCCTTCCAGAAAAGCAAGTAAAGTAGATCCTGTAACTATTATTAGAGGAATATGATTTTAGAGGCACAACATGTAGATAAATATTTTTTTGAACCTGAAAAACATAAGGTGTTAAGAGATATTTCTTTGTCAATTTCTGAAGGGGAACTGGTTTCCATATATGGAGAATCCGGAAGCGGAAAGTCGACCTTATTGTATATTCTTTCAACCTTAGATACCGATTTCGAAGGAAACTTGAGCATACATGATCAGAACATTAAAAACTTAACATCTTCGGCTCTTACCTATTTTAGAAATAAACACATTGGATTTGTATATCAATTTCACTATTTGCTACCGGAATTTAATGTGTTACAAAATGTAATGCTTCCGGCTATGAAATTATCTCAAAAAAGCAATAAGGAAATTAAAAATGACGCTATGTCTTTGTTAGATGAAGTAGGGATGAAAGATTTTGCAAAGCGACCTTCGTATCAGCTTTCTGGTGGCCAACAACAGCGAGTAGCGATCGCTAGAGCATTGATTAATAACCCTTCTTTAATTGTCGCTGATGAACCTACCGGAAATCTAGATCAAAAAAACTCAGAGCTAATATTCGAATTATTAAAAAAAATTACCGAATCTAGAAATAAAACAGTGGTCATCGCAACTCATAATCCTAAAATTTATCATAATTCTCACCGTAGTATTGAAATGATTGATGGTTCTATACGACTATAATCGAGTAAAAACTTAAAAATCAATAAAATGGAAACTTCTTTAGACAAAAGTATTATTATATTCGATGGTGAGTGTAATCTATGTAATGGCGTTGTGGGTTGGTTAATGCAGTTTGCTCCAGAAGATCTTTTTCATTTTATTCCTTTTCAATCTCCTCAAGGTCAGAAACTACTAAAAGAACATGGATATCCTACGCAACGATTAGATACCGTAATTCTTATTGACGAAAATGGATCACATACCCATTCGGATGGTTTCTTGAAAATAGTATCTAAAATTCCAAAATGGAAACGTGTAGCAGCCTTGTTGGCATTTGTTCCGAGAATGATTCGGGATGGGATCTATAGATTAGCTTCTCGTAATCGAGTAAAATGGTTTGGTCAATCACAGAGTTGTACTATTAATTTTAGATAAGCTTCCAGTCAAAAATAAATATACTTCCTTTTTAGTTTTAATTATAAAGAGTGATTGAATCGCCTTCATTAAGTCTTGTTTATTGATAATCATTAAGAAGTTATATAATATGTTTTTCAATAGCATCAAATTTATAAAACTGATGATCCTTTATTTTTAATACTTAGTTGTGCTCCTTAGTTTAGACCTCGTTATCCATAGGATATCTGGCGGAAACCGAAAAGCCTTATCTAGAGTAGGTGTTTTAAAAAATAGTATCATGAAAAAATCATTAAAAAATTTAGAGCTAAAAAAACAAACGATCAGTAGTTTAAATCTTAATAAGGTTCGTGGAGGTGTAGTCAATTCTATGTTTTGCTTGACTATGGTATCTTGCGATACAAATAGAGATTGTGAACTCGCAACAATTAAAAACAAAATGTATTAGTATCTGTAATAGAGCGTTATAGCCGTCTTTAAACCCTGATCAGACTAAAAATGTCCAATGACAATAATATTTTGGGACTAAATGCTGGATGGTATGTAATTATGATTATAGTAACTTAATTTTATTTACGCGATTCATTCACTTAAGCGGTTTTTAATTTTGACTAAAAAAAGCAGAATAAAAAGAATCATTACTTTTGGTTCTATACTTCATACTAGATCAAATGATTTTTCCAAAAAAACGGATATCGTTCTTCATTCTATTTATTATTACTTTAATATCCTTTACCATTCATGCGCAGGATACCAACTTCATCATTCCCGATAGCCTAAAAACTAAAACTCCTGAACAACTGGTGAATTTAATTAGATCTTCCGAGGCTGATTTTATAGAAGTTTATGAAGAAATATTGGAGAGTTTTCATAAGAACGATTCAGTCTCAGCCAAGTTTTATCTTCGATTGGGGTTTCATTTTTATAGAAAAGAAGATTTTAAAAGGAGTATCAAATATGCGAATAGGGTACATAAAATAGGAAATAAACTAAATGATAAAAACCTGTTATTTTGGAGTTATATACTAAATGGCGCTACATTTCTTAGAGAAGGAAAACATCAGAATTCATTTAACAATTATTACGAAGCAGTAAGCATTGCAAAAAAAGAAGAAAAACCTGAAAATATAATTATTGCAAATTCAGGCCTTGTATTAGTATTACATAAAATGAATAGGTTGGATAAAGCTTTGGAAATTTCTAAAGAAATGTTACAAGGTATTAATAAAACCTCATTTAAAAACGGCAGAGATCATGTGAGAATACTTACTAATATTAATGAAGTATACTTAGACAAGGAGCAATACGACTCTGTGCTATATTATGCAGATAAAGGGATTGATATAAGTAAATCTATTGATTTTAAAGAAGGTCTTGTGGATTTATATATTAAAAAAGGAATTGTCTACTATTACAAAAAAGATTTTGATCAGGCTTTTGATAATTTATATAAAGCCAAAGATATTTTGGATAATTATGACATTGGTAATAAGTTTTTCCCAACTGTAAAAGTAAATTATTATATGGCTGGTTGTTATTATGAGGAGCAAAACTATGACCAGGCAATTTCGTATTTATGCAACACCATGGATTTTATTAAAGAAGAGGATGTAAGTAAACTACCAGTAATCCAATCACATTTGTTATTAGCCAATTGTTATTTTAAAAAGAAAGATTTTGTACAAGGACATTATTGGGAGCGTATTTATATAAACTTAAATGAGAATTATCAGGAAGAAAAAGATAAAACCGTAGATACAATTTATGAGAAAGAAACTGAAAAGTATGAGAAAGAAATAGCAAAACTAAAAAGTAAAGAAAACATCTCAAGTTATCTATTGATTGGTTCTATTACCATTTCTTTAACTTTATTACTAATAGGGTTTACATATTATAAAAAACAACAGTCGAATAAGCTAATGTTCTCAGAATTGGTTGACAAAATCAATCTTTTGGAGGTAGAAAAAAGTGAAAAAGACTCAAAAAATAATAGCGCAACAATTGTAATTGATGATGATAAAGTTACAGCCATATTAAAAGGTTTGGATAAGTTGGAAGATCAAGAATATTTTTTAAAAACGGAATGTAACCTAAGGACAATCGCCAAAAAGGTAAAAACGAATACGACCTATCTTACCAAGATTATTCACGCACATAAAGGAAAGAACTTTAATGAGTATATCACAGATTTAAGAATTGAGTACGCATTGCAACGATTAAAGAATGATAAAATATTCAGAGCCTTTTCTGTAAAATCTATTGCTGCAGAAGTAGGGTATAAAAGTGATGATGCATTTGCGAAACGTTTTAAAGCAAAAACAGGTTTAAACCCGTCGTATTATATTAAGAATATAGAAAAACTACAACAAGAGAATAGTATTACGAAAAGCGTATAAAAGCATTCCCGTTTTTATCTAATATAGGGTGTTAGTATTGTGATTAGTCTTTCAGATAAAATATATTTCAATAAAGAATATAGGTATGGAGGATTCTGAAAATCCATCAAAAGAGTAAGAAACACTAACTAAATCACCTTGTTTATGAAACAACAACAAAAAAACAAAATCAGTCTAAAAAAGCTTACGATTGCTAGGATTAATATAGATGCGATGCACCAAATTAAAGGAGGTAGTAGCCTTCCTACTTTTGAAACATTTCCAGATAAATGTAATATAGAACCTTGATTAATACTAATAAAATTGTTTGAAAAACCCTGCAAAATATGCAGGGTTTTTTATAACCCTGTTTTATCCAAAACAGGGTTATTTTGTTTTTAATCTTCTTTTTTTCAATCTAGTTTAGCCTCATAATCAAAGTAATGTCGACACTTGATTTTGATAAGGGGAAACCGAAAACCTTAAGACAGAGTAGGTACTTAAAACATATAATTATGCTTAATAACATTTTAAATTTAGAAGGAGTTAAAAAGTTAAATAACAAAGAACAGCAATCTATTAAGGCAGGTGTGGATTATCTTGGTGGAGCATGTTTGGTGCTTTGTGATGGGAACTGTTTAGGTGGATATTGTTATCAAAATTTGCATTAATCCTCTTACTCTTTAAGGTCAAGAAGATCTTTAGGATTTTTATTTTTAATAGTATACTTAAAACACACAATAAATCATGAAAAAATCATTAAAAAATTTAGAATTAAAAAAACAAACGATTAGTAGTTTACAACTTGATAAAGTAAAAGGAGGTGTGGGCTTACAAACATATTATTTATGTGGGAATACTGCCAGAACAGGAACAAATGGAGTTCCAGTTTGTATGGAACATTAATATTATGAATTATATAAAAAAAGGGAAACCGAAAGCCTTTCAATAGAGTAGGTGCTTAAAACGTATAATTATGCTAGATAAAATTTTAGAGATGAAAAATGTCTCAATCATAGAAAAGAAACAGCAACAATCTGTAAAAGGCGGAAACGATTATCTAAACTGCGTAATGTTAGGACGTCTTGATTGTCACCCTATACATATGCATTAATCCCATAATACGTCTTGTATTTTTAGAAAGATTCTTCAATAGGTGGAGAATCTTTTCTTTTTTAGTTGTGTGTGCTTGTGGAATTTAATTGCTTGATACATAATCTAATCGTTACATTTGGATAATCACACAATATTTATCCAAATGATTTTTTTTGTTAACAGATGTGTATCGAGACATTTACTTTATTACATATTTATATCTGTATTTTTTTTAATAAAGACCTATGGGCAAGAACAGCGAGTAATGACCCCTGATAGTTTGAAAGATAAAACAATTGAAGAATTAATTCAGTTGATAAAAATTGCTACTCCCAATGAGAGTCTTGTCTATGAAAATGTTCTTATAAACCATCAAAACCTAAACGTTAATCTTGCTCAAATATATTCTGAAATTGGATATCATTTTTATAAGCAAGAAGAATCTGAACGAAGTATCTCATATCTAAATAAAGCTATTGAGATCGCTAAAAAAAGTGAATTGGATGAAGTTCTTTGCAAGGCTTATTTAAGGCAAGGAAACTCGTATCTAAAAGATTGGCAAAATCAAAAAGCATTGGATTCTTATCAAAATGTTTTGGAAATTGCACAAGAAAAAGGCGATCTTAAGAATGAGATTGTTGCTAAATCTAACATAGTGATTGTTCTAAGAAGAATGAATCAATTAGACAAAGCCAGAGAAGATTGTAATAAATTATTGAGTTTTATTGACAAAACATCCTTCAAGAATGGTAAAAACCATGTAAATGTGCTTACAATTATAAGCGAAGTATATTTAGATTTAGAAAAACTTGATTCAGTACTGAAATATGCTGAAATTGGTTTAAAAATAAGTGAATCTTTAGATTATCAGATTGGAATTGCTGATTTGTATATTAAAAAAGGAATAGTATTCTACCAAAGAAAAAACTACGATCAAGCATTAGATTTTTTATACAAAGCAGAAGATATTTTAACCAGGCTTGGAATTAGTGGTAGATCCAACCAATCTATCAATGTAAACTATTTTCTAGCAAGTTATTTTTATGAAGTAAAATCTTATGATAAAGCTATTGGGTATCTAAATGAAACATTAAATGTATTAGAAGAAAATGATTTAAGAAAAAATAGAGTAATAGATGCTCATATGCTTCTAGCCAAGAGTTACAAGGAAACAGGTGACATAAAAGCATCTATACGTTGGTTTACTGCACATCAGGAATTACAAGATCAATTTCAGAAAAACAAAGATGAAACAGTAAGTAAAATATATGATCAGAATACACAAAAATTAGATGATAAAATTAAAAAACTAGAAAGCAAACGAATAAAAGAACAAAAGTATAAGAAGTATATTTTAGGTGCTTTTTCGATAGTATTTTTTATAATGGTTATTATCCTGATAGCGTATTTTAGAAAACAAAAAGCTAATAAAATAGTATTTAACGATTTGATTAAAAAAATATCTGATTTAGAAACTAAGGACAAGGCAGAATCGACAGAAACAAAAGATGTAGGTAAAGAAATAGTCATTGATGATGAAAAAATTAATGAAGTATTGAAAAGATTGAGTAAGATTGAACAACAAGAATATTTTTTAAGCTTAGAGTGTAATCTAAGATCTATTGCAAAAAAAGTTAGGACAAATGCTACATACCTATCTAAAATAATAAATACGTATAAAGGGAAAAGTTTTAATGATTATATCAATGATTTAAGAATTGATTATGTGCTTAAAAGATTAAAGAACGATAAAAAATTCAGGTCATTTTCAATTACTTCAATAGCATCAGAAATAGGATATAAAAGCGATAATTCTTTTACAAAACATTTCAAAGCTAAAACAGGACTTAATCCTTCGTATTATATCAAGAATATAGAAAAATTGAATAATTAAGCTTTACATGTTTAACATCAGTAAAAAAATACCTCATTTTGAACAAAATGAGGTTTGCTAATTATGATTTAACCTCTATTAAAAGTATATTTCTTGTATCTAACTTTTTATTTATTAGTACCCTTTTTTAGGAGAATGAATAAAGCACAAAATGTACACTCATGAAGAATAAACAAAGAAACACAATTACACTAAAAAAGCTTACTATAGCTAGGATCAACCTAGATGCTATGAGAAAAGTAAAAGGAGGAGACTGTCTGCCTACAGAACACGAAGGTAATTCACATGTGGTTTGTCAACCAACTCAACATCGTTTTTAGGATCATTGTACAAATAATAAGGCATAAAAAAAGCTTCAATAATGAGGCTTTTTTTATGCCTTATTTTGTTTAAAATACGTATGTTAAATTTTATATCACCCTATTTTGTCAATAGTTTTAGAGAAGAGAAATTCTTGATTAGAATTAAAAAACAACAAGTATTAAGTTAAAACTAATTCTAAAAAAAGGGAAAGCCGAAAACCTTAAACAGAGTAGGTAATTTTAAAATACTATAAGTATCATGAAAAAATCATTGAAAAAATTGGAGCTTAAAAAACAAACAATTAGTGACTTAAATCTAAACAAGATCAAAGGTGGTATTGATCCAACGCACTGTTGTCCTACATTAGATGCTCTTAATAGTTGTCCTCCTCAAGGAATGCAATGTTTCTAAAAAAAACTAAAGAGCGTATGCTGTGAAATGCTTTTTTAAAATAATCTCATAGTATATAATGTTAATACAAGTTTTTTTAATACTTTAAACACGAAAACTGCCTAGATTTTAGGCAGTTTTTTTATCGCAGTTTTTTAAGAAAAAAAATGAGTAATTTGAAACCTATATTATTAGATAAATTAGAAAAAATTAGCAATATCCTTTCTGAAAATTATAATACTAATGAACATGTTGGTGTTTTATCGGGGATTTCCGGAATTGCGTTGTTTCAATTTTATTATTCTAAGTTTATTGAAAAAGAATCACACGCGGATATAGGAGTAGAAATGATATCTTCTGTTATAGAAAAAATTAACGAAGGATATAGCTTTCCTACTTTTTGTACTGGAATAGCAGGAGCAGGTTGGGCTATAGAATTATTGGATGAAGAAGGTTTTATCGATGTTGATAGTGATGACTTATTATCTGATTTAGATGATTATTTAAGCCTTGCTACTAAAGAGATGGGAGAGAAAGATAATTTCTATGATTTTTTACACGGAGCAATTGGGATTGGTTTTTATTTCTTTAAAAGATATCAAGGGACAAAGTCTACAGCCTTAAAAAATGATTATAAAGTAAAACTTCTAGAAATTGTTGCCTCTCTTAAAAGATCCTCGATTGAAGAGGATGATATGATAAAATGGGAAAGCAATCTTAATGAAAAAGAAGAACTTAGGGGATATAATCTAAGTCTATCTCATGGAATGGCTAGTATCATAAATTTTTTATCCCGTTTAGCAATTTATGATGATTTTTATGATAAAGTAACACCCATATTACATAAAGCGACCCAATTTATTCTAAGTAATGAAGATAAAGATGTATCTTCTCCTTCAATGTTTCCTAGCTGGGTTTATGATGGTATGGATAAAAAGAGTAATGAAAGATTGGCTTGGTGTTATGGAGACTTAGGAATTGGTTTAACATTGTGGAAAGCAGGAAAAGTCTTGCGAGATGAAAAAATTATACAAAAAGGAATGAATACGGTTAAAAATTCCTGTAAAAGGAGAGATCTTGAAGAAACTAAGGTAAGAGATAATGGTTTATGCCATGGTACTTTCGGTATGGTTCAGATTTATAATTATATGTATAAAGAAACAAAAGAATTAATATTTAAAGAAACAGCTGATTATTGGATGGAACAAGGGCTTAAAATGGATACACATACAGATGGATATGTTGGATATAAACAGTGGTATGGAGGAGAAAACGAAAGTTGGAGAAACGAAATGAACTTACTCGAAGGTATTGCAGGAATAGGGCTATGTATCATCTCATATTTGGCACCATTCGAAACGAAGTGGGATGAATGTTTACTAATTAGTTAATTCCGAATAGCAATATTATGAGCTATAAAAATTTTCCAAAATACGTTTTACGTACTCCTCTATTTTCCTTTTCATTCTATAAAGAGCTAACTCAAAATAAAACGCTAAAAGAAGAAGAGTTAAAACAAATTTGTTCTGATGAAATTATCAAGGAAGCTATTTTTTTAGCATCACCTTCTTTATATCAGGAGTTTGAAAAATGGTTGAAAGGAGATATCAAAGAAAAGGCAGTATCAGAGCGTATGATGTATTCTGTATTAAAATACATTAGTAGAATGTCCTCACGCTGCACACCTTTCGGGATTTTTGCTGGAACTGCAGTTGGAAATTTTTCGGATACTACCAGGATTGAGCTTTTGGATAAATCAAAAAATAATCGTCATACGCGATTGGATATGAATTACTTGGTAGCACTATCTCAGGATATTGTTAAAGATAAAGTGATTAGGGATCAACTTCTTTTTTATCCGAATACCAGTGTCTATAAAGCCGGTAAACAACTCAGATATGTAGAGTATACCTATGTAGAAAGTAGAAGAGTACATCATATCGTAGCGGTAGAAGATTCTGAATATTTACAAAAAGTGCTTTCTGAAGCAAGAAAAGGATCTCAGCTTTGTGATTTAGCAGAATTGTTAGTAGATGATGAGATTAGTAATGAAGAAGCGTCTGGGTTTATAGATCAACTAGTAGAAAGTCAATTGTTGATTAGTGAGTTAGAACCATCCGTTTCTGGTCCTGAGTTTTTGGATCAAATAATACCAGTTCTTAAAAAACTATCAGGCACTGAACGAATCATTTCTGAGCTAGAAAGTGTACAACTAACATTGCATCGAATAGATAAAAATATAGGAAACCCAGCAAAGGAATATATTGATCTTAGTGAATCATTAAAGAAATTAGGTACCGGTTTCGAATTGAAGTATATGTTTCAGACAGACATGAACCTTTCTTTAGAAACAAATACAATTAGTCACGAAACCGTAAGGAAGATAAAGAAAGGATTATCATTACTTAATAAACTTACATTACCACCAAAAGAAACACTTAATTCCAGATTTAAAGCAGCATTTTATGAGCGATACGAGAGTAGAGAAGTCTCTTTATCAAAAGCACTCGATGTAGAACTTGGAATTGGGTTTTTGCAGGATAAAGATTCGGGAGATGTAAGTCAAATAATTGATGATCTTGTACTACCATTCAAACAAGAAAAAATAGCTGCCAGGGATGTTAGATGGTCACCCATACATGCAGTGCTGAATAAAAGGTTATTAGAATGTATTAAGGAACAGAGGAGTACTTTGGTATTAACAGACAAAGACTTTAATGATTTCGAGGAAAACTGGGAAGATTTACCAGATACTATTTCTTCTATGATAGAATTGGCGCAGGTAGATGGTGCCGAAAAAATTATTATGTCTAGTTGTGGAGGTTCAAGCGCCGCAAACCTTTTAGGACGTTTTTGCCACGGAGATGAAGATTTAGATATCTATACGAAAGAAATAATTGATCTAGAAACAAAGTTAAATCCTGATAAAATTCTTGCAGAAATTGTGCATTTACCAGAGTCTCGAGTAGGAAATATTTTGATGAGACCTAGCTTTAGAAAGTATGAAATACCATATCTGGCAAAGTCTATTCTGAATGATGAACATCAACTTTTATTAGATGACTTAATGATTTCTGCCAGTCCGAACGGAAAGGTAACGTTGAGGTCCAAAAAGTTTAATAAAGAAGTAGTTCCACACTTAACCAATGCACATAATTTTTCCAGTAACGCATTACCCATTTATCAGTTTTTAGCCAATATGCAAACTCAAAATCAGAGAGGAGGCATCGCTTTTGATTGGGGACCATTTGCAGAAGAGTATGATTTTTTACCAAGAGTAGAATATAAAGATATTATATTTTCTAATGCAATTTGGAATATTACATCATCCGAAATTCAACCTTTATTAAAGAATCTGAATGATGAAAATAAATTTTGTAGAGAATTAGAGATCTTTGTAGAAAGTAAAAGTTTACCTCAGTTTGTACTTCTGGTAGATGGAGATAATGAATTACTAATTAATTCTAAAAATACTACAGCTGTAAAAATGTTATTGAATACTGTAAAAAAGAGGAGTAGATTTAAGCTTAAAGAATTTTTGCACGTCAATGAAAGTTTGATAAAAGAAGGAGAAAAAGTATTTACAAATCAAATTGTTATGTCATTTTATAATGAAAAGAAATTAAAAAACTTGCAGAATTAATGATGGACGTACAAAGATCTTTTATAGTGGGTAGTGAATGGTTGTATTATAAAATATATACTGGACCAAAAACCTCAGATTTGGTTCTGACAGATATTATTAAGCCTACTGCGATGCATTTATTAGAAAATAATATCATTGATAAATGGTTTTTCATTCGGTATAACGACCCAAAGCATCATATTAGAGTTAGATTCCATTATGAAAATCCTAAGAACGTGGCTGGAGTTATTAATGCCTTATATACTTCACTTAAAGAGTTTTCTGACGAAGACCTAATCTGGAAAATACAACTGGATACATATCAAAGAGAAATAGAACGCTATGGAGTAAAGACTATGAGTGAATCTGAAGAACTATTTTTTCTGGATAGTAAGATGATCGTAGATTTTTTGGATATGATTGATGGAGATGAAGGAGAAGAGCTAAGATGGTTATTTGGAGCAAGAGCAATAGATCAAAAACTCCGAGATTTTGGCTATAATGAAGATGAGAAAATGGTTTTAATGGAACGATTAAAGTTAGGTTTTGGTGCTGAGTTTGGAATGAATAAAGGTCTAAAAAAGCAGATGGATAAGAAGTTCAGGAATGAGCATGATAAGATTAAGAGTTTTTTAAATTTTGAAAGAGAAACAGATGCTGATTATGCCCCTATTGTTGATGTTTTAGCAGAAAAGAGTAAGAATAGTGAAGTTTTGGTTAGAAAGATTCTGTCTGTTGTAAACAAATCTGAATTAGATGATATGATGGGTAGTTATATTCATATGCTTATGAATAGGTTGTTTAGGTCCAAAAACCGCCTACACGAAATGGTAATCTATGATCTGCTATATAGAACCTATAAAGTAGCTTGGGGAATTAGAAAGTTTAAAAATAAGGTATCATAAATCTACATCCTATATGTAGTATAAGGTTAAGGAGTATAGCTTAAGAAAGGTAAAGTTCTTAAGTGCTGATTATATGTATGAAATTTTGGAGCTAAGATAGTTCTCTTAAATGTTCTTTATACTCATGTATCGCTTTTGCAATATCTTCCTGGTTCAGGCATAGAAATAAAATTACTACAATCTCCTGCATTTTGAAGC
The DNA here is from genome assembly GCF_947495315.1 of uncultured Aquimarina sp. GTDB lineage: Bacteria > Bacteroidota > Bacteroidia > Flavobacteriales > Flavobacteriaceae > Aquimarina. The sequence goes on from NZ_CANLYD010000002.1 coordinate 476,983, forward strand.
GTGCCACCGTTTATCTTTATTAAGTCTTCTCTATTTAAGGGTCTTATATTTTTTAAATTTTTCATGATAATGAATTTTAATAAACTGAAAGTTAATAAATTAAACTTAGCTTGTTTATCTATTTATATTCAATTTCGAATATTTCTTTCAATTGTATTAATTTTTGATTAATAGTCGAAGTAAAACTAACGGATCCTTTAGTATGTATTATGAGATGCAACTAATGTAAAAAAACCATCTAAATCATTTTTAGATGGTTTTTTCTACTACTAAATATAGCAATACGTACTTAGTTGAGAGAAATGTTTTTTTTAATTATGGCTAATTACAATTTCTTCTAAACTCCCACGGTCTTACGTTGGTTTTAAATTTAATTAGACTTTTAATTCATATTTTACATTACTTTTTATTTTAGTGAGAGAGCTCCTTCAGAATTTTGATGGAAAATCATTGTTTCATTTACTATCTTGTATTCTCTATCAAATTCTTTTCGGTATTTTAATTCTACCGTATTCCAGTCTGATGCCCATCCTTTTACAACATTATTAAGGTAAATTATTTTAAGTTTGTGTTTTCCTTTTTTAAGAGCGATAGAGCTTTCTTCGGGATGTTTTTTTATCGTTTTTTTATAATCGATAACTAATTTGTCACCAATCCATATTTGATCTTGTGTACTAGAAAAATAATATATTCCGTCTTCTGGGATGTCAATATATCCTTCTAAGAATACTGCTTTAAAATTTTCCTTTTTAACTTCATGTCCCCAATCAAAAGTATGATTTGCCTCTTTAATATTCTGAACTACTGTTACCTCAGTTGGAATTTTCGTTTGAATTTCATCTATGCTCAAAAAATGACCTTTTATTGTTTTGATCTTCAATCCTGGAGATAAATCCATCGATTCTGATATTGATGGGAGATATGATTCTTTTGCAATGTTAATAGTTCTTGTTTTACTGATTTTACCATGAGGCAATACTGAGGCTATTTTTAAAGTAGTAGTTGTATTAAAAGTAAGCGCTGTTGAATATTCTTTACTATCATTAGTAGGCTCTGATCCATCAGTAGTATACACCATTTTTACGGGATGTGTTGTATTAAAAGGTAAGGTTACAGTATCAAGGAATGCGATATGATCGGATGAAGGCCCTTCTGGTAACGGGATGTGATAATTTATGTTATGATGATCAAGTATTGGATATATACTATTTAAGCGATTTAAGAAACTATTAAAATTTTTGTTGTTCTCTATAGTCCATCCTGTCTCTGCGATAGCTATTAATCGAGGGTATAATTGATATTCTGCAATTTTATCGTTATCCGTCTGTTCAGCCCACAAATTTCCTTGTAATCCAAGAATGTGATGTCTTTTATCTTCTTTTATTGCATTGGGAATAGGATTGTAATGATATGTTTTTTGTAGTGGTGTATGTCCACCAAACGCCATTGGTTCTACTTGTTTACTACCTTGATAAAAATTAAGATATACGTAGTCTAACGGAGTCATGATTACATCGTGGCCTTCATTTGCAGCTTTAATACCTCCTTTTTCACCTTGCCAAGACATTATATTGGTAGTTTCAGTGATTCCTCCTTCTAGGATTTCATCCCATCCGATCATTATTTTATTATGATTGTGAAGTATTTTTTCTACACGAGCCATGAAGTAACTTTGTAGTTCTTGTTCATCTTTTAGTCCTTCTCTTTTCATTAGTTTTTGACATAATTCAGATTCCTTCCAATTGCGTTTTGGTACTTCATCACCTCCTACGTGAAAATATTTATATGGGAATAAAGCTGCCATTTCTTGTATTACATTTTCAACAAAAACATATACATCTTCCTTTCCTGCGCATAAAATGTTATAATCTACACCCCATATTTCTCTTATTTCAAAGGACTTTTCAACGCAAGCAAATTCTGGATATGAAGCAAGAATTGCCCTAGCGTGTCCAGGCACATCAAATTCAGGGACTACATCAATAAATCGTTCTTTAGCATATGCAACAACCTCTTTTACTTCTTCTTGTGTATAAAACCCATGGTAAACATCGCTTTCTGTATCTCCTCTTTTAGCACCAATCTCTGTTAATTTAGGATATTGTTTTATTTCTATTCGCCAACCTTGATCATCCGTAAGATGCCAATGAAATTTATTTATTTTTAATGTTGCCAGAAAATCCAATTGTTTTTTGATAAATTCTACGGTAAAAAAATGTCTGGATACGTCAAGTAATACCCCTCTCCATTTAAAGGCTGGTTGATCTTTTATATCTACAGAAGGAATTACAACTTGCAGATCTTCTTTAAAATTATCATTTGAAATAAGTGGTAGCAATTGCATTAGGGACTGAGCTCCGTAAAATAACCCTTTAGTAGTTTTTGAAGTAATCAAGATGTGATCTTCAAAGGTTTTTAACAAATATCCTTCTTCATTTAATTCTAGTGAAGTATCTATTAATAAATGAATTGAGTTTTCTTTTTTTTGATCAGATGTTTTAAGACGTAATCCTGTTTTTTCATGGATAATATCAGCAAAAAATAATGCTATGGCCTTTGTTTCATCTTTTTTTATAAATAAAGAGGTTTCTTTATCAATAGTGAAACTCCCTTGTTTCTCCAGCAATGACAAAGGCATTGGCGTAATTCTGGGAGTTGTATTTACAGCAGTTGTATTTTTGCCTTTTTCCTGACAAGAGATTAAAAATATAAGAATTGATACTATGTAGAAAATGGATCTCTTCATTTATTATATTGTTTTTTGTAATGAATACTCGTTAGAAATGATATACTTGATAAGGTTATTGATAGGTTTTTTGATAAAACTTTTTGTCGAAAAGCCTTTGGAAATCAGCATCTTATTGATGATGTCTTGTGTGTAATATGCGATAGAGCCTACAAAATGTATTGGGTGATTTTCTAATTCTTTGGTATAAAGCATTAAATAATTGTCAATGAAAACTTCGATTCCGTGATATAACAAGTTTTCTATAAAAGGATGACCTCGATGTCGAAACAAGAAGATTGCGTAGGATGCCAAATATGCATTAGGTTGTGGTAAATCATATAAATTATAAAAAAGTGATTCTAAATCTGACCCAAACATTATCTTAAATTCTTTGGCAAGACTAGAAGGCATACGTTGTAGGTAAAAGCTTTTCAGTAACTCTTTTCCGAAGTAATTACCACTGCCCTCATCGGCAAGTAAATACCCTAAAGATGGAGCGTGCTGTATTATTTTTTTACCATCAAAGTAGCAACAATTAGATCCTGTGCCTAAAATAGCAATAACTCCTGAAGTCCTTGTAGTGGCGTGTACAGCGGCAATAATATCTTCTTCAACCTTTATTAATTTTAAATTATTAAAGATAGAACGGAAAGATGATTTGATTTTTTGATTTGATTTTTCCGTGCCGCAACCTGCTCCATAAAAATGTATTTCCTCGATCAAGTTTCTTTTTTCTAATACTTCAGAAACCTCTAATATTATGTTTTTAATTGTACTCTCTGATATATTTAGAGGGTTGATACCTATTGTTGTTTGTGAACACAATTGATTTCCCAATCTGTCAATTAGAATCCAATCACATTTCGTAGAACCACTATCAGCTATTAATATCATACATTCTAATCTTTATAATTTAATTCTAAATGGAATATTTGTTTACTCTTAACTTATTTCGAGATCAATTCTATTCGAAAGGTGTTTTTAATTTATTTGGTAGTTAACTATTGATAAAAGCACTAAAAATAGTATCGTTTAAAAGCTTCAATAGCTTCATAATCAGCTAGCCCTAGGCTGTCATATAATTCTGCCGTGTTCTTATTTCGTTCCTCTGCTCTTAACCAAAATTCTCTAGAATCTTCACCTTGAAACATCACTTTATCCTTTTGTGATTGGTGAAAAAGAATTGCGTTGGTCTTTCGGTTTACTTCATCTGGGCTTAAGGGTACTGCCATTTCAATATCGTGTATATCCCATTCGTGCCAAGCTCCTCGATATAACCATAGCCAGCAATCCTTCATAAATTCTTCCTGTTTCAATATAGAAACTGTTTCGAGGATTGCATCAAGACAAAGTTTATGAGTTCCGTGTGGATCTGCGAGATCTCCTGCAGCATAGATTTGATGTGGTTTAATGAGCGTTATAATATCTTTTATAATATTAATATCAGCATTGTCAATAGGATTTTTTTTCGCCCTTCCGGTTTCATAAAAAGGAAGGTTTAAGAAATGAACTTTATGATCAGGAAGCCCTAAATATCTGGTAGCACCGTAAGATTCCATTCTTCTGATAAGTCCTTTTGTTAATCTTACTTCGGCAGAATCAATATCATTAATGTTTTTCGATTTTATGGCATCTATTATAGTATTAAAAATGGTATCATCCTCAGATAAGCGTTGTGCTACTTCACCAAATTTTAAAGCTTCTTGATCAGTTACAGCAATGTTTCCAGAGGTTTGATATGCCACATGTACATCGTGACCTTGATCAATAAGTCTAGAAAATGTACCTCCCATAGAAATTACATCATCATCAGGATGCGGACTAAAAATAAGTACTCTTTTTTGAGCAGGATTGGCTCTTTCGGGACGTTTGGTGTCGTCGGCATTTGGTTTTCCACCTGGCCATCCAGTGATAGTATTTTGCAAATGATTAAACATTTTGATGTTTAATTCATATGCGGATCCTTCTAATGTTAAAAGACTAGACATACCGTGGTCATTATAATCTTTATCAGTTAGTTTTAATAAAGGCTTTTGGACTTCCTGGCTTAACCAGGTTACTGCCTTCAGCTTAAGTTTTGGGGTCCATATGCATTGATCTACTAACCAAGGAGTTTTAATTCTGGTAAGATCAGCGGCAGCTTCACTATCTAAAATGACGGTTATGTTTTTGTGTTCTTGTAAGAAAGAAGCTGGGATATGGGAAGTTATTTCGCCTTCAATAGTCTTTTTTACAACGGATGCTTTTTTATGTCCCCACGCAAGTAGAAGAACACGTTTAGCTTTCATAATCGTGCTAATCCCCATAGTTATGGCTCTTTTGGGAACATTTTCTAAACCATTAAAATCTGAGGCAGCATCTCTTCTGGTTATGTGATCTAAGGTTATAATTCTGGTGCCAGAATTGCGATGGGATCCTGGCTCATTAAAACCGATATGTCCTGTTCTACCAATACCTAGTAATTGAAAATCTAATCCACCAAGTTTTTTTATTTTCATTTCATAGTCGATACAATATTGATCAATTTCTTCTGTGTTAATATTTCCAGAAGGAATATTTATATTTTCTGGGTTTATATCAACGTGATCAAACAGATGTTGATGCATAAAATGATGATAACTTTGTTGATTATCTGTATCCATTGGATAATACTCATCCAGATTGAAGGTGATCACATTATTAAAACTGAGTTCTCCTAAACGATACATTGTTACTAGTTCTTCATATACTTTTATCGGAGAGGATCCTGTAGCTAAACCTAATATGCAGGGCTTACCTTCTTTTTGTTTTTGTTTTATTAAATCTGAAATTTCTACAGCTACTAGTTTAGATGCATAAGAAGAATCCTGAAATATTTCATTATGGATTTTTTCGAATTTGGTATCCTCAAACTTGCCAACTTGCCTGAATTTAATTTCTTTAATCATTTTTCTTTTTTTAAGCTTTAAGATGATTTAAATTTTATTTTTCAAAATGTTATGATACTAATTTATGGATGGTTACAGGGGGTTCCATATTAGATCTATTCGATGTCCCACCATATATTGGTAGTCATTACATCCGGTCCTTGTCTTTCTATAGCTTCTTTTACTTTTGCTTCATTGGCTACTAATTCTGTAGTTGAATATTGTAACCTTTTGGGCACATTTCCGTTATTAGGTTCTGAAACGAAGAATGTGGTATCATCTGTTAATGCCGGAATAAGCTCCGTTCTTCTAACTAAAGACCAGGCTTCATATCCATTCATTAATAGGGCTAACCATCGTTGGTTCCAGATAACTTCTAATTGTTGTTCAGTGGATCCGGATAAAGTAGCGATAGATTCGTTAGTTATAAAGGTTTCGATATCAGCAGCGTCTACACCCCAGAAATTCATGCTTGCTCTAATTCCTTCTTCATAGAGCGCCTGTGGATTTCCTGAGTACCCTAAAAGAGCTGCTTCTGCCTGTAAAAAATAAGATTCGGCTGCGGTTAGTATTTGTGTTGGTAGAACATTAGCGATATCGGTTGTAGAAGTCCCGATGATTTTTTGAGATGGAATTGCAAGATTATCTCTCGGTATGATTCCTCGCATCGAGATTGCTGTCCCTTCATAAGTACCATTTGGAGATGGATCTGCCATTTGATAAATTCTAGGATCATTATTGTCATTTAATAAATTCATATAACGATCTGAGAATACCCACTTAGAGCCTAATCCACCAAACCCCCAATAAACGTCTTCAAAACTTCCATCGAGAAATGATAATATCAATGCAGATTCCGACTTCTTTACTAGAGCTTCATTTGAGCCATCTATTAAAGTATTACTCAGACAATCATTAATAACAGTATCTATAAATGACTGTTCACTGGCTTGTATAAAGGCATCTCTGGATCTGATGGCAATTCGTAGTCGTAATGTATTGGCAAATGCTTTCCATTTTTGAGGATCTCCGGCATAAATAAAATCTCCTTCGGCGCCAGCGATTATTTCTGATGATGAACCAATTTGATCCATTTGTGCTTTGAGATCATTCATAAGACCCGTATAAATTTCTTTTTGAGTATCGTATTTGGGCTGCGGATCATCTAGGATCAATTGGTCTCCAATAACCTCACTATAAGGGATATCTCCATAAATGTCGGTCATTTTTTGATAAAACCAAGACATCATGATTTTTGTAACAGCCGCACCATTTTCATCTCCTAAATCATTATAAGTACCAAGTAAGTTTCTAATATTTAGAGAGACTTTTTGATAAGACGCATCAAATATGGCATTGGTCCAGCCTTGATTATTTTGATAAGCATCACCTGCGAACCAAGAACCTTCTGCATTGTAACTAAACTGATGTGCAAATTGACTTGTATATATTAAATTCCCTCTCCAGGTAAGGAATCGAGGTTCTGCGAATTCAAAATATTGTACTCCAGCCATAATACCCTCTACTGTGGCAGTTTCTGGGTCAATAGGATTAGTGTTTATTTCTTCAAAATCTTCTGTACACGAAATAGGTGCAATTATCAGTATAAGAAAACCTACAAATAGTTTTACAATGTGTTTTTGAGTTTTCATAATTCTTTGTTTATTAATATCAATATTCATTTAAAAAGTAAGGTTTACTCTAAGTCCGTGGCTACTAGCGGAAGGAATTCCAAAAAACTCTACACCTCCAAAACTTGTATTAAATCCTGTTTCTGGATCAAAATTGTCGGTATTGCTATGTAGTATAGCTAGATTCCTTCCTACATAACTTATAGATAGCTTAGACAGATGTAGTCCCTGAATAGTTTTCTCAGGAAAACTATATCCAAAGGTTAATTCTCTAAACTTGACAAAACTTCCATCATAGACCCAGTTTTCTGAAATTTGACCGACTCTACCCCAGTATGTTTGAGGATTTACTCCTCTTTGTTGTACATCAGGGTCCAATGTGCCATCAACAACAGCATTTTCGGGTAATGCGATACCTTGCCCACCAGAAAAGAATTCTCTCCCTGCTAGTGTTTCTATAGCTGTACCTTGTGTATGTCTTTGTATTTCTGATAGTGAAAATACATCACCACCAAATCTTGCATCAAATAAGAAACTTAAAGAGAATTGCTTATAAGTAAAAGTGTTCCCCCAGTTTAAAAAGGCATCTGGAGCAACATCGCCGATCCGAGATATTTCAGTATTAATTACTGGTAGCCCATTGGTGTCATAGACAATATTTCCACTATCATCTCTGGTGAATGTAGTACCAAATAATCCCTGAGCACTAGAACCTACTTCTGCAGCTACTTGTACAACGTCATTAAATTGTCGTACTAATATGTTTCTTTCTACTCCTTGTGCTAATTCTTCAACTTTATTTTCATTGGTGGTAAAGTTTACTGTCGTAGACCAGCTAAAATTATCGGTTTTAAGGATATCAGCATTCAAAGAAAGTTCGAGTCCTTTGTTAGTTACTAAACCTGCGTTGATAATCTGATTTGCCGCTCCGCTTGCCGGAGGAAGTGTTAAACGTAGTATTTGATCTTCAGTTCTTATGGTATAATACGTGGCAGAAAGTCCTATTCTATTATTAATGAAGCGAGCATCTAAACCAAATTCGAGGGCGTTTGATATTTCAGGAATTAAATCTGGATTATTAAGTTCAGGACCTATTCCTGCACCTTCTTCTGCATTTCCGAAAAAGAAAAAACGTTGGCCGTTAAATAGATTAGAGGATACATTATAGGTGTTTACCAAAGAAAAAGCACCAGTGGCATTACCCGTCTGCGCAAAACTTCCTCTTAGTTTTAAATTAGATAGTATTTCGTTATCCTGTAGTGAAGGGAAGGCATCTGTTACTACAAAACTTAAACCAACAGATGGATAGAAAAACGAGGCATCATTTATTGGTAATGTAGAACTCCAGTCATTTCTGGCTGTAAATTCTGCGAATAAATAATTATTAAACCCTATAGTCATAGATCCGAATACAGAATTAGATGAGTTTCTGGCGTTGCCAGGTACTACACTAATACTTTCGAAGTTGTTAAGTGAGAAAAAGTTAGGGAGTAAAAACGTTTCTCCAATAGCTTGTATGGATTTAAATGATACATCAGAATGACTAAAACCTAATGTAGCTCCTAAGTTAAAATTACTGCCTAAGTCTGTATTATATGTAAAAATAAGATCGTAATTATTTGTTCTTGCAGTAGAGTTTGTGTCAGAAAACCTTCCGTTTCCAGCAATATCAAAAGCACCAAATGGATTGAATATTTGCTGACTAGTTGTGATATGATCCTGAGAAAGCCTCATCAGACCTTTTAGTCCAGGTAATATATCAACATTAAGTTCTAAAAGGCTTATGTATCGATCTACCTCATCTTCATTAAGTAGGGTTTTAGAAGTGTAATAGGGATTGGTAATGAAAGCTCCAGCCCAGTTATTAGGTGTACCATCTGGTTCTAAAAAATTATCTCTTAATAAATTGTTAGAAATATTTCTTGGTCTTAGAGAAAGAGCTCTAGTGATGTTTGTCTGACCACCAGTTAGTTCTGGTCGATTTTGAGCATCTTGATGAATGTAATCTATCTTCCCCGTAATTTTTAACCAATCTGTGATTGCTGCACCAGCTTTGATACTAAAGTTTTGTCGTTTTAGATTACTTCCAGGTACTATAGACTCATCGTCTAATCTAGAAAAACTAAACCTATAATCGAATTTTTCTGTTCCTTGCGAAACTGAAACCGAATTCAAGAAAGAGAATCCTGTTCTAAAAAAATCTTTAAAATCATTATCATTAGCAGAATAGGCTGCAGTTCCTACACCATCAAATCGCTCTCTTTGTGATCCGTCTAATCTAGGTCCAAAACTATTACCATTAGTGATATCATATACTAATTGATTTGTTGAAGTATCAAACAAACCTTGACCGTACTCATTCTGAAATTTTGGAGATACTAACAGAGAATTAGCTGTGACTGCAGCGTTTATTTCTACTGTTGGTTTATCAGAACGTCCTTTTTTTGTAGTAATTACTAAAACTCCGTTGATTCCTCTAAACCCATATAATGCAGTAGCATTTCCACCTTTTAGCAGAGATATGTTTTCAATATCATTAGGATTCAAATTAGATAAAGTATTACCGTAATCAAGCCCTGAAGCAAAATCTCCTTGACCCCCTTGATTATCATCTATAATAACTCCGTCTAGTACTATCAGAGGTTGGTTGTTAGTTCCTAAAGAGCTAATTCCTCTTACATTAATAGAAACTGAAGACCCAATTCCGCCCGAATTAGAATTGATATTAACACCCGCTAGTTTTCCACGGATCGCGGATCCTACATTAGGATCTGCCGTCTGTGCGATTGTTTCAGATTTGATCTGTTGTACTGAATATCCTAATTTTTTTGATTCCTGCCGGATACCAAAAGCAGTTACTACTACATCTTCTAATTGTTCTGTATCTTGTTCTAAACGAACATTAATAGTATTTGATGAACCAACAGATCTTTCTATAGTCGTAAATCCAATGTATGAAAATACTAAAACGTCTCCCGGAGAAGCGTTAATTGAATAAGCACCATCAAAATCAGTTTGTACTCCATTAGAAGTTCCTTTTACGATCACATTAACTCCTGGTAAAGGAGTTTCGTTAACAGCATCAATTACTGTCCCCGACATCTTTTTTTCTTGAGCGATAACTCCAACTACTAAAAATAAAAATGAAATTAAAGTGAATTTTTTTTGCCTCATGTTTTCCTTTTATTGATTATTTGTGTTGTTCTAAATTAATCGTTTGAAGGTTTTCTTTTTTTTTTTTTATCCCAACAACAGCATTTTGATAATGAACGACATATAACTGTAGATAACCGTTGTCATAAGTTTTTGTTGCTAAACTTTTTTTTGTTTTTTATGTTATTTAATGATACTTTTTCACAGTTTTTTAACTAAATCAATATCATTCTGTGTCAAAAATTGAAGAAAATGTAACCCACGAGGATGTGGCAAAAAGAGTGATTAAGAAGAAGTACCATTTCTATTTTTGGATAATATACTTTCTTTTTAATGTAATTAGATGGGGGAGTTACTTTAACGATTATTGGTATTCATTTAGATCTAACTTGATAGAATTTCCATTACATTTAATCATAGTTTATTTTAACATATATTATCTAATACCAAGGTACTTATTAAGGAAGAAATATACGATGTACGTTGCTTTTTTACTTTTTAGTTTAGGGTTGCATTATGCGGTAAGATCAGGGTTGAATTATTGGTTAATTGCAGAAAATATTTGGCCAGAAGCTCAAGGAGAAAATGAACCTTTTGGTCTTAATCACATAATAGCAGTTGTATTAGGTGAGTTATATGTTCTTGCGCTTACGTATTCTATAAAGATTAGTGTTGATTTCATTATGGAAAGAAATAAAAACCAACAATTAACAGCACTACAGTACAAAACGGAATTACAATATCTCAAAGCACAAATCCAACCACACTTTTTTTTTAATACGTTAAACAATTTATATGCGTTAACTATACAAAAATCTTCAGAGGCATCAGAAGTAGTTGTCAAATTATCTGAATTTATGCAGTATATAATATATGATGCAAGTAAAAGAAAAGTTCCTTTGATACAAGAGATACAATATATTGATAATTACATAGAGCTTGAAAATATAAGATATGGAAATCAAATTGAAACAGAAATTAATATTGTAGGATGTATCGATGATGTATTAGTAACTCCACTTTTGTTCTTGCCGTTTGTAGAGAATGCTTTCAAACATGGTTTTAAGGATAAAGGCGAAATGAGTTTATTGGTTTCATTTGAAGTAAGAAATGAAACATTGATTTTTATGTCAGAGAATAGTTATGATGAGAATGCATCTTTAAAATCTAAAAATGGAATCGGAATTAAAAATGTTGAAAGAAGATTACAGCTTTTGTATAACAAAAACTACGAATTAATGATATCAAATGATAGTAACCTATATAAGATTACCCTTAAAATCCCAACCACATGACCATAAAAAGTATCATAATTGATGATGAACATTTAGCAATAAGTATTATTGAATCGTACCTGAAGGAGTTTAAAAACATTGAGGTTATTGGTGTGTTTAAAAACCCTTTGGAAGCTTTACCCTTATTAGAAAATGGAGGTATTGATGTGATCTTCCTAGATATTAATATGCCAAGAATGAATGGTCTAGAGTTTTTAAAAACTCTTAAAGAGTATCCGCAAATCATCATTACAACAGCATACAAAGAGTATGCAATCGAAAGTTATGAGCTAGAGGTTCTTGACTATTTGGTAAAACCAATACCTTTTAGCAGGTTTTTAAAATCAATTAATAAATTAATGGCAAGACTTATAACATTAGATAAAGGAAAACCTTTTGCTGATTTTGAGCAAGCTCCCCATGTTTTTTTGAAAGTAGATAAAAAACTAATCAAGATTTTTCTTCGTGATATCCTTTATATAGAGAGCCTAAAAGATTATATAAAACTACGAAGTGTAGAGGGAACCTATATTTCTCATAAATCACTGGCTAGTATAAGTGAGGAATTACCATCCGAAAATTTTATTAGGATACATAAATCATATGCCATAGCAATAGATAAAGTAAAATCTGTAGAAGGTAATCTTGTAGAGATTGGAGATAAAAGAATCCCGATAGGCCGTAACTATTCAATTCACGCTAAAAAACAAATATTAAAAAACAAAGGCAATCTATTTAATGAATAACTAATATCTTAATCCAATTCTATATAATACAAAAAGAACAGCCTTTTCAATACAATTGGCATAACCAATAATATAGCAAATACATTCACATGAAACTAAGCACACTTGATTACTCAATTATAATAGTTATTCTTCTTACTACACTTTTGATAGGCTTGATAGTATCAAAAAAAGCAGGAAAGAATACTTCAGAATACTTTTTATCAGGAAGAAATATGCCTTGGTGGTTATTAGGTTTCTCTATGGTAGCAACTACATTTTCTACAGATACACCAAACTTTGTAACAGATATTGTGAGAAAGGATGGTGTTTCTTCAAACTGGATGTGGTGGGCGTTTTTGATTACGGGTCTGCTAACTGTTTTTATCTATGCTAAACTTTGGCGAAGATCTAATGTGAGTACAGACATTGAGTTTTATGAGTTACGTTATGGTGGAGCTCCTGCTGTTTTTTTAAGATCATTTAGAGCTCTATATCTGGGTCTTGTTTTTAATGTTTTTGCAATGGCAGGCGTTACTCTTGCTGCGATTAAAATAGGCAGTATTATGCTCGGTTTAGAACCGTGGGAGACTATTGTGTATGCAGGAGTAATTACTGTAGTTTTTAGTGCTCTAGGGGGTTTTAAAGGTGTCGTGTACACAGATTTTTTATTGTTTTTTATAGCGATTGCGGGTGCAATAGGAGCAGCATATTATTTAGTGAATATACCAGAAGTTGGTGGGCTTAAAAGCTTAATGGAGCATCCTAATGTGGCTGATAAATTATCTTTATTACCAGATTTTGATGATAAAGAAGCACTCATCACATTATTAATTATACCATTAGCGGTACAATGGTGGAGTTCTTGGTTTCCAGGAGCAGAACCTGGAGGAGGAGGCTATATTGCGCAACGAATGCTTGCTGCTAAAAATGAAAATCATGCAATAGGAGCAACATTCTTTTTTAATATAATGCACTATGCACTAAGACCTTGGCCTTGGATATTAGTTGCATTGGCTTCGCTTATAGTGTTTCCTGATATCGCCAGTATTCAAGAGGCTTTTCCAAACGTATCCGAAGATAAATTAGGGCACGATTTGGCATATTCGGCGATGTTGGCAAAATTACCAAGTGGGTTATTAGGTTTAGTATTTGCTTCGCTTATTGCAGCATATATGAGTACCATTTCTACACATCTTAATTGGGGATCTTCTTACATTGTTAATGATTTTTACAAGCAACAGATAAAGAAAGATGCATCAGAGAAAGAGTTGGTAATGATTGGAAGAATATCAACAGTTGTTTTAATGGTATTGAGTGCTTTGTTTGCATTATATCTTAAGAATGCAAAACAACTTTTTGATATCATTATAATGTTTGGTGCAGGAACTGGACTTATTTTTATTCTAAGATGGTTTTGGTGGCGAATCAATTCTTGGAGTGAAATCTCTGCAATGATTATTTCGGGAATTGTTTCGTTAATATTCTCTTCATCAATTGGTGATTATGTATTTGGTGATGATGCAATAATGCCAAGTTGGGCAAAACTTCCTTGTATTGTGCTCATAACAACCATTATGTGGATAAGTGTAACGTTTTTAACAAAACCTGAAAGCGATAGTGTTTTACAGAATTTCTACAAAAAAATACAACCAGGAGGACCTGGCTGGAAAGGTGTTATTGTCAAAGCAAAGCAAAACAATATTGAACTTGTAAATAATATAGAAGGTTGGAGTGTACCATCCGGGATTTTAGCGTTGTTACTAGGATGTTTCCTAGTATACGGAGTGTTATTTACTACAGGGCATATTATTTATGGAAATCTACAAGAATCATTGATTCTAGGATCAGGGACCATCATTTCTGGTGTTCTTTTAGTCATGGTGTGGAAAAGGATTGGTAAGAATCTTGTTGTTTAATAATAGAATAGAATTTTTATAAATTTAGCAATAAATAGCACTGATATTTCTCAGTGCTATTTTCTTTTTTACAAGTACACTTCTTATGATTTTTATTAGAATTAACTAATTATAATGATACCATATCAAGTAATTTATTAGAATATCATAAAAATAACGGTTATAGGATTTTTGCCTCATAATATCTACAAAATGATGTCATTTATCTAATTAGTTTTTAGAGTCAAGTTGTTCTTTATACTTTAAGATCAGTTTAACATAGACTTTTCACAAACTTAAACACAAATCATTATGAAGCTATTAAAACCTTTATTAAAAAGATTTTCTTTTTATTTCGGCCACAGAAAAATACCATTACTAATCGTATGCTCCTTGTTAGTAAGTTTAACATGGGGGCAAGTAAATACAGGAGGAACAGCGACAACTTCTGATCATCAAAAGCAAGTGATTGGATATATTACAAACTGGGATGCCTGGAAAGCAGCTAGTGCTGGAGTTCCCTCTGCAGGAGCATTAACACAATTAAATATAGATTACTCGAAATACACTATTTTAAACTATTCTTTTTTTGGAGTAGCTGTAGATGGTTCTTTACATAGTGGAGATCTTAGAAATAAGGATATCTGGCAGCCTGGAGCTATACAACAACCAGGCGATCTTTTATACGGAGATGTTTATAGTAGTTGGGATTTTCATATCCTTTTTGGTGAAATAGAGCCTATACAATGGATCAACGAAGAAGTAAAACAAAGAGCTGAAGCTCTGGGATACGTAGTAGAAGTAGGCGGTACCACCTGGTCCCATCCTGAATGGGGACTTAGTGGTGTTTTGCCATTACCCTTACCAAAAGAAGGTAGTGGTGCCAAAGGTTTATTAGAACTAGCAAAAGCAAATGGAGTAAAAGTAATGGCTTCTCTAGGGGGATGGAGTATGTGTAAACATTTTCCCGAAATGGCAGCAGATCCTGTAAAAAGAGCTCGTTTTATCGAAGACTGTAAAAAGCTTATCAATATGGGATTTGACGGAATTGATCTGGATTGGGAATATCCAGGACCATTTCCGGGAATGAATTTCACAGGCACAAATGCAGACTATGCTAATTTCGAAAACCTAGTAGAAGAGATTAGAGATGCTATAGGACCGGATAAATTAATAACGGCTGCGATGGCAGCTGATTATAAGAAACTAGAAGGTTTCAATTGGTCTAGATTAGCCAATACCATGGATTACTTTAATATGATGACCTATGACTTTAACGGAGGATGGTCGAATATTGCCGGGCATAATGCACCGGTATATCCTTATGATGGAGCCGAAGCTCCTGATTTTAACTGGCAAACATTATTAGATAAAATGAAAGGAATGGGAGTGCCTGTTTCTAAGATTAATTTTGGTGCTCCATTTTATGGCAGAGGTGTTGTTACGGATGGAGCAGCAGACCTGAATGCTCCAACTGTAAAGAGAAATGTAACCATACAGCCTGATGGTCCCGTAAGCACAGCGGCCGATTATACAAACTGGCCTCAAGAAGTATATGATGGTACACCTAATTACTTTTTTATCCAACAAAAAACTGGATCAGGTAGCGGTTGGACTAGAAAATGGGACGATCAGGCAAAAGTACCGTATATGGTAAAAGGCAATTTCTTTTTAAGTTATGATGATGAAGAATCAATAACTGAAAAAGCTAAATTTATTAATGCCAATGACCTGGCAGGAACTATTATTTGGACCGTTTTCGGAGATCTTGAATTTTCGGGTTCAGCTCAATCTTTTGGTACAAAATTAAAAAGATGGTCTAATGTAAAATCACCTTTAGTAAATACATTAAACGAAGTATTCGCGAGTGGTGGAGTAGGTAATAAACCTCCGATAGTAAGCATTACATCTCCTGAAGATGGCGCTATATTCGAAGCTGGAAATACTATTCAAATTTCAGCTGATGCTAGTGATCCTGATGCTGATGGAAGCATTACCAGAGTTCAATTTTATAGAGGGACAACGCTATTAGCTGAAGATACAACAGTGCCATATTCTTATACCTGGAACAATAGTACAGCAGGAAATCATGCAATTATTGCAAAAGCATACGATGATAAAGGTGCTAGTGCTACGACAACCGTAAATATCTCCGTAACAGGTATTGGTGGAAATGAATTACCAACTGTTACCATTACATCACCTGCTGAGGGAGCATCATTTACTGCTGGAGCAACAGTTGCAATTTCTGCGGATGCTTTAGATACAGATGGGACTATAAATCGTGTAGCGTTTTATAATGGCAATGTATTGCTTGGTGAAGATACAAGTGAACCCTATAACTACAATTGGATCAATCCATCAGTAGGTAGTTATACTATTACTGCAAAAGCTTTTGATAATGAAAATGGTGAAGGAACTTCATCTATTTCAATAACTGTTACAGGAGGAGACTCTTGTACTGCACCTGCGTATGTAGCTGGACAGGTATATGTTGGAGGGGATCGAGTATCGTATCAAGGAAACGAATATGAAGCTAAATGGTGGACACAGAATAATGATCCTGTGACCAATCGCGAGAATGTATGGAAATTAATAGGTCCTTGCGGTGGCGGGCAAAGTGCGCCACAAGTATCTATCACCTCTCCAACTTCTGGACAATCTTTTGTTGAAAGCAGTACAGTTACTATCAGCGCAAATGCTTCAGACACAGATGGGACAGTTTCTAAAGTAGCATTTTATGTAGATGGTACTATGATTGCAGAAGATACGTCAGCACCATACACAACCAACTGGGCTGCTACTTTAGGTAATCATACTATTACTGCAGAGGCAACCGATAATGATAATCAAGCTACTACTTCAACAGCTGTAAGTATTAGCGTAACAACTGATGGCGGATGTACCGGTAGTAATAGTTTTAAAGTAGTAGGATATATGCCTAGTTGGCAAGGAGCCGCCAGTGCTGTTCAGTATGATAAATTAACTCATATCAATTATTCTTTCTTACTACCTAACAGCGATGGTAGTCTGCGCCCTTTGGATAACGTTTCAAAAATGCAACAACTCGTTTCTTTGGGTCATGCTCAGGGAGTAAAAGTATTGATCGCAGTAGGAGGATGGATGGATGGTAATGATTCAGCATTCACCACTTTGGCTGCAAATCCTACAACCCGAACAGCTTTTATAAACAACTTAGTCAATTTTGTAAATCAATATGATCTTGATGGAGTTGATATGGATTGGGAATACCCGCGTGAAGGTAATGAACCTCAGAATTTTGAATTATTGATGCAAGAACTGGGTCAGGCAATGCATACTAGAGGAAAATTGTTAACTGCTGCAGTAGTAGTTTCAGGATGGAACGCTGATGGAGTGTTAAGCGGAGTTTTTGATGATGTAGATTTCTTGAATATAATGGCGTATGATGGTCCAGATCACGGTTCAATGGGGCAGGCTCAAGGTGGATTAGATTATTGGCTAGGAAGAGGATTGCCAAAAGAAAAAGCAGTACTTGGTGTACCTTTTTACAGTCGTCCACAGGCACAAAGTTATGCTTCGTTATTAGCTCAGGGAGCGGATCCGAATAGCGATACTTTTCAAGGAAATAACTATAACGGAATTCCTACTATTAAAGCGAAAACACAAATGGCATTAGATCGTGCAGGAGGTATTATGATGTGGGAGATTTCACATGATACTACAGATGCTAATACCTCTTTATTAGCGGCAATCAATCAGGTAGCAGGGAATCCTTGCGAGCCGGATAATGTAGCTCCGCAAGTAACAATTACTGCACCAAATTCAGGGGCTACTTTTACTGTAGGAAATATGGTTACTATTACAGCTTCAGCATCAGATACCGATGGTAGTGTAACCAAGGTTGACTTTTATGTAGATGGAAATATGATTAGTTCTGATAACGCTGCTCCGTACGCTGCAGATTGGACAGCAACAAATGGTAGTCATACGATTACTACACGTGCAACAGATAATGACAACGCTGTTACAACATCCACAGCAATTTCTATTACGGTTACTGGTGATAACAACACCTCACCAACAGTAAATATAACGAGTCCAGCTGATGGAGCTTCTTTTAACGTTGGTGATACTATTAGTATTGAAGCTAACGCAAATGATACTGATGGTAACGTAACTAAAGTATCTTTTTACCTAGATGGAAATATAATTAACGAAGATACCTCTGCTCCATATTCAGCAAATTGGACAGCAACGAATGGCAATCATACTATTACCGCTATGGTGACTGATAATGAAGGAGCATCAACCACATCTTCAGCAATAAATATAACCGTGAATACTGATGGAGGAGGAGGTTGTAATGAACCTCAATACGTGGAAAATGGAGGATATGTTGCAGGCAGTATAGTTCAAAATAATGGTAATAAATATGAATGTAGACCATATCCATATTCAGGATGGTGTAACGGTGTCGCATGGGCATATGGCCCTGGAGAAGGAACCTATTGGCAAGATGCATGGACTCTTTTAGGAGAGTGTGGTGATGGAGATACAGGAAATGAAGCTCCAACCGTATTTATTTCGCAACCAACAAACGGACAGTCATTTGCTGAAGGGAGTACAATTGTAATTAATGCTTCAGCATCAGATACTGATGGAGATGTAACAAAAGTAGAGTTCTTTAGAAATGGAACTTTGATAGGAGAAGATACAACTAGTCCCTATAGTTTTACTTGGAACAACGCTTCAACAGGAAATTATACACTGATGGCAAAAGCTACTGATGATAGTGATGCTACAGGGGAATCTACAGTAAGTATTTCTGTAGGATCTGTAGATCCAATACCTGGTGATTTACCAAAAAGAATCTTGGTAGGATACTGGCATAATTTTAATAATGGTTCTTCGACTCCAAAACTAAGGGATGTATCCGAGAAGTGGGATGTTATTTGTATTGCCTTTGCAGAACCAAAGTTTGGCAGTAGATCTGATATGACTTTTAGTCCTTATGAAATTTATGGTAGTGCCTCAGAATTTATAAACGATGTTGCAACTGTACAAGCAAGAGGACAAAAAGTGTTGATTTCTATTGGTGGAGCAAATGCTACAGTAGAATTAAACACAGCATCAGAAAAGAATGAATTTGTAAATTCTATGACCACTATTATCAATACGTATGGGTTTAATGGACTGGACATTGATTTAGAAGGGAGTTCACTTTCTTTGGCAGCCGGAGATACTGATTTTAGAAGTCCAACAACTCCGAAGATCGTTAATTTAATTGATGCAACTAAGCAAGTACGAAATAATGTAGGTGCCGATAATTTTGTTTTGAGTATGGCTCCAGAAACCTTATATGTACAAGGAGGATTTAGTGCATACGGTGGAGCTAGTGGTGCTTATTTACCTGTTATTTACGGATTACGAAATGAGATGGATTATATCCACGTGCAGCATTATAATACAGGATGTATGTTAGGATTGGACGGGCTTTGTTATTCGTCAGCTAATGCTGATTTTCACGTAGCTATGGCAGAGATGCTGTTACAAGGGTTTCCGGCTGGAGGAAATCAATTCCCTGCTTTAAGACAAGATCAGGTAGCCATAGGATTACCAGCTAATCCAAGCGCGGCAGGAAGTGGATATACAGCACCCGCAGAAGTGCATAAAGCATTGGATTACCTAATAAAAGGTCAGTCTTTTGGAGGAAGTTATCAACTTAGAAACCCTACAGGTTATCCTAACTTTAGAGGGTTGATGACTTGGTCTATTAACTGGGATATTGTCGCAGGCTTTGGATTTTCTAATCCTCATAGAGCTTATTTAGATGCTTTGGATCAGAGAGCTCCAGAACAAATACTGGAAAAAGAAAGCTTGAAGATGTATCCTAATCCTTTTACATCAAAGGTAAATATCTCATTTGAGTTAAATAAAAATAAACCAATTACTGCAGTTATATATAATCAGATCGGTATGAAGATTGCCGTGTTAAAAGAAAACGAAAAACTTTCTTCTGGAAATCATAGTATGCAGTGGGATACCGATGGTATTCCAAATGGAATCTACTTCTTGAAAATCTGGATGGGTAAAGAAGTAAAAACAATGAAACTGATTAAACAGTAACATTTCCCCATAATGTTTTTTTGAAATTTACCTCTCGTCTACGTTTAAAAATGATGAGAGGTGAATTTTGCTATTAACAACTACTTCTTGAGTAAACATCTTCATCAGAGAAGAACTTAACTTAATACTCTTAAATGAAACCTTATGAAACCTCAATTTATAATTTCAAAACATGAGATTTTGATCCATATTTTCATGTGGATTCTTTTCTTTGGAGCAAAAATACAAGCACAAAGCCCAATAGAGAAAAACGGACAACTCAAAGTCTGCGGAACTCAATTGTGTAATCAATATAATAACCCGATACAACTGCGTGGTATGAGTACCCATGGAATTCAATGGTATGGTTGGGGTAATTGCTTGACGGAAAGTTCATTAGATGTACTTGCCAATGATTGGGAAGCAGATATTCTCCGGATTTCATTATACGTACAAGAAGGAGGTTATGAGACAGATCCGATAGGATTTACAAATCAGGTTTCTAGATTGATAGAAGAAGCTACGGAACGCGGAATGTATGCTCTAGTAGATTGGCATCAATTGAATCCTGGAGATCCAAACGCAAACTTGGAAAATGCTAAACGATTCTTTACAGATATTGCTAACCAGCATAAAGATAAAAATAATATTATCTATGATGTTTGTAATGAACCTAATGGTTCTGGTGTCACCTGGAATCGTATCAAGACATATGCAGACCAAATCATCCCTGTAATTAAGAGTATAGATAATAATGCAGTAGTTCTTGTAGGGACACATGGATGGGCAACTTTTGGAGTATCAGGAGAAGGAACATTACAAGACGTCATCAACAATCCATTACAGTTTGATAATGTAATGTATACCTTCCATTTTTATGCAAATAGTCATAGAGACGCATACTTAAGTACTTTAGATCAAGCCTCTAATCAACTTCCGGTATTTGTAACAGAATTTGGTAGTCAGGAGTTTACCGGTGATGGACCAAATGATTTTGCAATGACACAACAATTTATCGATTTGATGCGTCAAAAGAAGATCAGCTGGACAAGCTGGAACTACTCTGATGATTTTAGATCAGGAGCTTCTTGGCAATCAGGAACATGTTCAAGTGGAATATGGACTACAGAAAATCTTAAGCCTGCAGGTAGTTGGATTAGAGATAAAATAAAATTCCCAGCGGATGATTTTCCTGGAGGTGATGGGGGTGATACCCAATCTCCGTATTTGGGAAGTCCGGCTAGCATTCCCGGTGTTATTAAAGCAGAAAATTATGATCTTGGTGGACAATCAGTTGCGTATAATGATACTTCAAGTTCTAATCAAGGTGGTGCCTACCGCAATGAAGCAGTAGATATAGAATCCAGTTCAGAAGGAGGGTTTAACGTTGGATGGGTAAGCACAGGTGAATGGTTAGAATATACGGTTGATATTCAGACAGGAGGAAATTACAAAGTAGATTGCCGAGTAGCAGCTATTACTTCAGGAAAAAAGTTTCACCTGGAACTGGATGGACAGAATATTAGTGGTCCAATAAACGTACCGAATACAGGTGGATGGCAAAATTGGCAAACCGTTTCAGTAAATGCCTCTCTTTCTAAAGGAGAGCAAGTATTACGAATTGTAATGGATACGGATGATTTTAATCTCAATCGACTGGATTTTTCTCAAGATACATCCCCTAATAATCAATTACCAGTTTGTAGCATTTTTTCACCTTCCAATAATCAAATCTTTGACGAAGGAAGTTTAGTTTCTATTACTGCAAATGCTTCAGATAACGATGGAAATATTACTAAAGTAGAGTTTTTTAGCAATGATATACTTATTCATACAGATACTTCAACTCCTTACGAGTATATGATTTCTTCAATTCAGGAAGGAACATATTCTCTAAAAGTTAAGGCTTATGATAATGAAGGAGCTTCTACAAATTCTTCCCCAATTTCAATTATAGTAAATGGATCCGGGGATGGAGGCAACTGTAATACACCACAATATGTTGGTGGTACAGTATATAGTAATGGTGATAAGGTTCAAAATTCAGGCAAAGAATATGAGTGTCTTGTTGGTGGATGGTGTAGTATTGGAGGGCCTTATGCTCCAGGTGAAGGATGGGCTTGGACCAATGCTTGGAAAGAAATTGGGAATTGCAATGCGATTTCCGATAGTTTAGAGCAATCAGAACAAGCGATAAGAGTTGGTTGTGGTATCCCTCCGTATCAGGATGGAGCAAGTTATCAAACAGGTGATGAGGTGCAAAATTTTGGTAAAAAATATAAATGCCTTGTCGGAGGATGGTGCAGTATTGGAGGAGCCTATACACCAGGAGGCTCTGCAGATTGGGCTTGGCCAAGTGCCTGGGAAGAATTAGGAGTTTGTGATGGAGATATAGAGAATCAGTTGCCTATTGTAAATATAGTAAACCCTACTGAAGGAGCTCAATATCAATCGGGAGACGAGGTAACAGTTATAGCAGAAGCGGTTGATATCGACGGTAGTATTAGTGAAGTCACTTTTTTTATGGATAATGTGGTGATAGGACAAGATAATACAGTTCCTTTTGAAATTACATTTTCTCCTATAGATGGAACTCACGAATTGAGAACAATGGCAGTAGATAACGAGGGTGGTACAACAACATCTAATCCAGTAACTATTGTTGTAAATGAAGATACAGGAGATGGTGACACTTGCAATCTGGAATTATATATCGATGGAAATACATACCAAACAGGAGATGAAGTACAGTACTTAGGTAATAAATATAAATGCAAAGTTGGAGGGTGGTGCTCTGTAGGAGGTTCTTATACTCCACAAGAAGGCTGGGCTTGGTCTTTTGCCTGGGAGCAATTAGGGCTTTGTACAGGAACACCGATTAATCAACTACCACAGGTGACTATATTAACTCCATCAGTGATATATGCAGAAACCTTACCTATTACGATTCCGTTACAAGTAAAAGCGATCGATCCTGATGGTACTATTAATGTTATTACAGTTGAAGCAGGAGGTGGTACATTGTCATTACAAGCTGAAGAGAATGATATATATCAATCGGATTGGAGGTTTAACAATTACGATACATATACTTATGAAGGACAAGCAACAGATAATGAAGAAGGAGTTACCAATTTTACGATTCAAGTAACTGTTAGAAAAACATCGCATGGAGATTTTTTAATTTCAAAAGAAGAATACAATGAGTTCTTTCCTTATAGATATGGTACAGATTTAGGTACATATGAAATAGATCCGGCAAGAGATTTTTTCACGTATGAATCCTTTGTCGAAGCTATAGTAAGAATGGATAATATAGAAATTACCTTTGAGCGCAGAAAAGGAACAAACCTATATAAATTAACGCGAAGAGATAAAAGTACTAATCAATCCATTGTAATTCGTATAGATTCTGATTTTGATGCTGAATGGAATCAGTCAAAACCAATTATCACTCAAGTCGTGGATTATGGAAGTTTTGCTGGTGAAGGAAACGAAATCATTATAAAAAGAGAATTAGCTGCATTCCTGGCTAATATTTCTCAGGAGACTACAGGAGGATGGGCCACTGCTCCGGGAGGGCCATATTCCTGGGGGTTACATTTTAGAGAAGAACAAGGATATGAAGGTACTGGTAACCTTGGATATCGGGATGAAGGCAATATTGATTATCCGCCTGCTCCGGGTAAATCCTATCATGGTCGTGGTCCTATTCAGTTAAGCTGGAATTATAATTATGGCCAGGTAAGTGAATTTCTGTTTGGTGATAAGAATGTTATGCTTAATAACCCAGAGCGGGTACTTCAGGATGCTGCTTTAGCATTTCAAACAGCAATTTGGTTTTGGATGACACCGCAATATCCTAAACCTTCAGCACACGATGTGATGGTAAGTAATTGGGTGCCGTCAGTATATGATCAGGAACGCAACCGAAAACCAGGTTTTGGTATGACCGTAAATATCATTAATGGTGGATTAGAATGTGGTAGTGGCACTGAAATCCCTAAAGTTTTAGGGCGTATTGGTTTTTATGAGCGATATACCGGAATTTTAAATGTAAATAATGATCTTGATACTACTGATGATTGCTCAGAATGTGGTTGTGCTACAATGCAATCTTATTTCGGAATAGAGCCAGAACAAGAAACTTTAAGAATAAGAAGTAGTTTGAACAAAGAGAAGCATAAAGTACAAGTTGCTGTATCACCAAATCCATTTCAAGATGAACTCCGAGTAGTTATAAACTCAGAAAATAAAACGCAGCTAGTAATGGATATAGTGGATTTTAATGGTCATCGCCTGATGCATATTCCCGCCAAAATTATAAATAAAGGAGAACAACAGATGGTAGAGAATGTTTCAGAACTTCCTTCAGGAGTATATTTTCTTAGGGTTAGTATAGGCGAGGAAGTTAAAACCCTTAAAATAGTAAAAAGATAACCTAAAAGTTAATAAGATGAAAATGAAATATAATCAACAACAATTATCTAGGCACTTATTTTGGGTCATAGTAATACTGTGTCTATGGTCTTTCTCCGGTATATCCGCAAAGAGTTATGAGCCAAAAGATGATATTATAATAGCTAACTGCGAAGGAATTAGCACTTGGAGTGCAACTGCAACCTATGTGGGTGGAAACCGTGTTAGTTATAATGGGATGCTTTATGAAGCTAAATGGTGGAATCAAAACCGGAATCCAGAAACCTATTCAGGAAGAGATGATGAATGGCGAAATCTCGGAACTTGTGATGGAGGAGATTCAAATATACTACCAACCATAACAATCAGTTCTCCATCAAGTGGAAGCACTTTTTCTGAAGGTAACACAATTACTGTCACAGCAAATGCTTCAGATGCAGATGGTATAATTACCAAAGTAGAATTTTTTAATAATAATACACTATTAGGAGAAGATACTTCAGCACCTTTTAGTTTTACGATTAATAATCTAACTGTCGGAAATTATACTTTGAATGCTAAAGCTTTTGACAATGATGAAGCTTCGCAAATATCTTCACCAGTTACTATTACTGTAGAAAGTTCAGGAGGAGATGGCGGAAATTGTGATACTGCTTCTTACGTAGATGGAGCATCATACGCAACTGGGGATATTGTTCAGAATTTTGGAAAAGAATATGAGTGTCTGGTCGGAGGATGGTGTAGTATTGGAGGAGTATATACACCTGGAGGCTCTGCAGATTGGGCTTGGCCAAGCGCTTGGAAAGAACTTGGTACCTGTGATGTAAATCCACCTGATAACCAATCACCAGTAGTAGAGATTACGCAACCATTTAATGGAGAAACATTTGAAATAGGACAATCCGTTATTATTACTGCAGCTGCAAGTGATCCAGATGGATCCATTAGTAAAGTAGAATTTTTTGTAGATGGAAACAAAATAGAAGAACAAACCGCAACACCCTATACAGCCAATTGGACAGCTGTGACCGGGAATCATACGCTTACAGTTCGTGCAACAGATGATAAAGGATCAGCAAGTGATTCAAATCCAATTACTATTTCTGTAGGTGATGTTTTACCTCCAGATACAGGGCTTCCTGCAAGAATATTAAATGGATATTGGCATAATTTTCAGAATGGTTCGGGTTTAATTCGTCTTAGAGATGTTTCCTCCAATTGGGATGTCATTAATGTTTCTTTTGCAGAACCAAAAATATCATCAACGGATGGTGAACTAGGCTTTGAATTAGCTCCTGAGTTTAGTACTATAAATTATACCGAAAATGATTTTAAATCAGACATCCAATTTCTGAAAGGAATAGGTAAAAAAGTAATCATTTCTATTGGTGGAGCAGAAGGACAAGTACGCTTAAATACTATTTCTTCCAGAGATAAATTTGTGAATTCTATGATCTCTATTATCGAAGAATATGATTTTGATGGTATGGATATAGATTTTGAGGGTCAATCACTATCTCTTGACCTAGGAGATACTGATTTTAGAAATCCTACAACTCCTGTATTAGTAAATACCATCAATGCAGTAAAAAGTGTTTGCAATCATTTTGGTGATAATTTCATCCTTACGATGGCACCCGAAACCTTTTTTGTTCAGTTGGGATATTCATTTTATGGTGGAATTTCGCAGGGAGCTGATCGTCGGGCGGGAGCATATTTACCTTTAATTCATGCATTGCGGGATAAGCTAACCTTTTTACAAGTGCAGTACTATAACTCGGGGTCGATTACAGCACTAGATGATCGTTTTTACAGTATGGGCAATGCAGATTTCTATGTTTCTTTAGTGGATATGTTACTAAAGGGGTTTCCTATTACCGGAGACAACAGTAAATTCTTTCCAGCATTGAGATCGGATCAAATACTTATAGGAGTACCTGCAACTGTAAACGCAGGAAACGGATATACAGGTTCACAAGGTGTGATTAATGCTTTGGATTATATAATAAAAGGTAATTCATTTGGAGGACAGTATTCTTTGTCCCAAACATATCCTAAGCTTAGAGGAGTTATGAGTTGGTCCATTAATTGGGATCAATTCGGAAGTTTTGCCTTTTCTAATCCAGTAAGAGAATACTTGGATGGATTAGAGTCACGTCAAATAACTACATCTATACAATCCAAAGCTCTTTTATATCCAAACCCTTTACAAGATAGACTACAGATGCAGTTTGATGCAAAGGCCTCTGTTGAATATACCTTAGAAATGTATAATCATATAGGAGTAAAGGTATTTGAATATATAGGAGTGCAAACCGATAAAAGGGCTTCATCTCAGATACCGGGAATAGATACATTAGAATCAGGAATATACATCTATAAGATAAAAGTGGCCGATAAAAGCTATTCCGGAAAAATTATAAAAGAATAAATACAACCATATTTTTAGGGTAAGAAGTTATAATGTTATGCTGAGCTTGTCGAAGTGCAATTAAACATAAAAATTTAAACTAACCTTCTTCTCCTATTAGAATGACAGAGATAATAGATTGGATATAATACCATTTACACTTTGAATTTAAGGCAATAAAATACTCTTTTGCGCCTATGTTTTAGAATAAAAATTAACCGTAGCTATGGCTATGCTTATTTTTTCTTCTTCACACAGACAAAAAATAGTTGATTTTCTTTTACAGTAAATTCAAAGTATAACGGGTATAAGTATTACCTATTTATCTCTAACATGGCCAATCAAATATTAACCTAACTAAAAACTTTAAAATGAAAACAATCAGCACATTACTCTTTTTAGCCTTTTTTACAGGGGCTACACCTATACTTGTTGCTCAAAGCTGGAACTTGGTCTGGCAAGATGAGTTCACTAATCAAATCAGCTCCGATTGGGTTTTTGAAACTGGAAGAGGTTCTTCTGGATGGGGAAATAACGAATTGCAATATTATCGTCGTGAGAATGCAACTGTAGAGAATGGTCAACTAATTATTACAGCTAGAAAAGAAAATTTTGAAGGAGCTAACTATACTTCTGCGCGAATGAAAACCCAAGGCAAAAGAAACTTTAAATATGGTAAAATAGAAGCGAGGATAGCGTTGCCTATGGGGCAAGGACTCTGGCCTGCGTTCTGGATGTTAGGAAGTAATATTTCTTCTGTAGGTTGGCCTGCATGCGGAGAAATTGATGTTATGGAACATATTAATGATTCACCAGATGTTCATGGAACCATTCATTGGCAAGATAGTAATGGTAATTATGCAAATTATGGAGGGCATACAGCAGTAAATGTTACTAATTATCATCTGTATTCGGTAGAATGGGATGAGAGTAGTATTAAATGGTTTGTTGATGGAAATCAATATCATGAAGTTGATATACGCAATGGTATTAACGGGACCAGCGAGTTTCATAACGAGTACTTTTTATTACTCAATATGGCAGTAGGAGGTAATTGGCCCGGATTTTCAGTTGATGACGGCAAATTACCGGCACGCATGGCAGTAGATTATGTGCGAGTATATCAAGCAGGAGTTAATCCTCCTCCAACAGGAGGTATAGCTACTGTATATCAACATTGTTCGTATGGCGGATACGCTATAGGTTTAGGAGAAGGTACGTATACAAGAGGTCAATTAATTGGATTAGGAATTGGAGATGATGATATTTCTTCAGTAAAAGTACAGTCAGGATATCAAGCTACATTATACTTTGATGATAACTTTACAGGAACTTCAATTATAAAAACAGGTGATACGAGTTGCCTTGTTAATGATGGGTTTAATGATCAGATTACCTCTATTATAATTTCAAAATCAAATGGAGGTGGATCTAGTCAAACAATTGAAGCAGAGAATTATACTTCTATGTCAGGTGTTCAGAATGAAAACTGTTCAGAAGGAGGTCAAAATGTTGGATATATCGATACTGGTGATTGGGTAGCGTATGCTAATATTAATTTTCCTTCTTCAGGTAGTTATAAAATAGAATATCGCGTCGCCAGTGCAGTTGGTGGAGGGATTTTATCTGCTGATATAAATGGAGGTGCTACGGTTCTTGGACAAGTCAATATCCCTAATACAGGAGGATGGCAAAACTGGATTACGGTATCTCATACAGTTAATATAAATGCAGGGACCTATCCTTTTGGTATGTATGCTATATCTGGTGGATGGAACGTGAATTGGATAAAAATCACAAAACAGGATAATGTCCGATCTTATGATCCAGCTTTAATAAGAAATACAGAAGCTATAAAAGAAAATACATCTCAGGTAGTACTATATCCTAATCCGGTAAGAGATTTTATGTATATCAAGGGATTAAATTATGGTACATTCGAACTCTATGATTTAAGCGGGAAAAAGCTCTTAAAAGTAGAATCAAAAACAGAAAACGTTGCTAAAGCAGATTTAAGTTCATTGGTACCTGGAGTGTACATCTATAAAGTGAAAGGAGCTGATCAAAATTATTCCGGAAGGATCATAAAACAATAATTCTAAAGTTAATTATTGATTCAAAATAGATACCTGCTTTATTTTCCCTTTTAAGTCTTAATGGCGTGAGGGAAGTTGTGAAAACAAAAAAGCCTTAACTTGAATAAGTTAAGGCTTAATTTTGCTCCCCCTCTTGGGCTCGAACCAAGGACCCTTTGATTAACAGTCAAATGCTCTAACCAACTGAGCTAAGGAGGAATTTTGGTTAACAATAGAGAAGTGTTTTTCTCTTTTGCGAGTGCAAATATATACTAATTTTTGATACTCAAAAAGATTTTTTTAATTTTTTATCAATTTCCGAAAATTGCGCGGTAGATATCATTACCATTTGCGAAAAGCAATAAAGCAATCAGGATTACAAAACCAACAAGTTGTGCATACTCCATAAACTTGTCGTTTGGTTTTCTACCAGCTATAATTTCGTACAATAAAAACATCACATGTCCACCATCCAGTGCAGGTATAGGTAGAATGTTCATAAAGGCTAAAATAATCGATATAAAAGCCGTTGTACTCCAAAAAGCAGCCCAATCCCATACAGGTGGGAAAAGATTGCCTATGGCAGCAAAACCACCAATCTGTGTAGCTCCTTTTTTAGTGAATACATATTTAAATTGTGCGATATAGTCATGAAGCTTCCAATAACTATAATCAAACCCTTTGCTAATACTTTGACCAAACGAGTATTCTTCTCGGTTTATTTTGTAAAAAACAGGTAATACTCCTATTGTTCCTTCTTCATCAGTTTTTACAGTAATAGTATTCTCAGACCCGTTTCTTAGGTAGGTGATATCAATTTCTTTTTCTTTGTTAGCACTCACTTCTTTTTTAAATTCGTGCCACCAAGTAATATTCTTTCCGTTAACAGATGAGATTTTATCTCCATTTCTAAGTCCAGCAGCATATGCAGGTCTATCAACCACTACAGTATCCAATACAGTTTTGGTTCTAATACCAAATGGCTTCATAACGCCCTCCTCAAACATTGTTTGACCAATATTTTCTGGAATATCTATTGTTTTTGTATTTCCGTCAGCGGATAAAACGGTAATGTTTTTTACATCTCTTAAGAAAAGATACATGTTAATATCTCTGGCATCTTTAAAATCTTCTCCGTTTACTTGAAGTATTCGGTCACCATCCTGAAAACCATACCCTTCAAAAATTTCAGCAACTTCATATCCATCAGGAACATCTTCTATAGTAACATAAGAAGTCCCCCAGGTAAAAATTATTGCCATATATATTAAAAATCCAAGAACAATATTTACAGTTACACCACCAAGCATAATAATTAATCGTTGCCAAGCTGGTTTAGATCTAAACTCCCAAGGTTGAGGTGGACCAGCCATTTGCTCTTTGTCCATACTCTCATCGATCATCCCGGCAATTTTTACATAACCACCAAGAGGTAGCCATCCAATACCATAAACCGTTTCACCGATTTTTTTCTTAAATAGCGAATATTTTACATCAAAAAACAAATAGAATTTCTCTACTCTGGTCTTAAATAATTTAGCTGGAATAAAGTGCCCTAATTCGTGAAGAACGATTAGAATGGACAAACTTAATAGTAGCTGTAATGCTTTTACAATAATGGGACTCATATGGCCTTATTCAAAATTAAATCACGCAAAAGTAACCTTTTAGAGTAGCTTATGAAAGAAATCTAGTCTACAGATTCAGGTTTTAATATTTTTTTAGGGAAAACTGTAATTCTGTAAAAGATAATCCTTGTAATTTTGTAACTCTAAAATATAAGTATGCTTCGATTCTTTGCTAAGTACAAATTCTTTGCCATAGTCTTATTTATTCTATCCGCGATTATTATTTCTATTATTTATTCTATTCTAAAACCAAAGCGCGCCCTTAGAGTGTATGAACCGGATATGGTGAGTCTAGAATTGGTTGATAGTACCGTACAACATGTTCGAAAATACCATAAAATAGGGGATTTTAACTTGTTGAATCAGAATGGAGAGAAAGTAACCCAAGCAAACTATGAAAATAAAATCTATGTAGCTGATTTTTTCTTCACAACCTGTCAGACGATTTGTCCAATAATGACAGGAAATATGAAAAAGATCCAAGAAGAATTAAAAGATGATCAGGAAACCCTATTATTATCACATACCGTTATTCCTGAAACAGATAGTGTACCACAGTTAAAAAAATATGCCTTAGAAAAAGGAGTGGATGATACAAAATGGAATTTGGTAACTGGTAGTAAAAAGCATATTTATGATTTAGCAAGAAAATCGTATTTAGTTGCAAAAACTGATGGAGATGGCGGTCCTTATGATATGATCCATACCGAAAATTTTGTATTGGTAGATAAGAAGAAACGTATTCGTGGTTTTTATGATGGAACCAAAGAAGAAGAAATAGAACGTTTGCTGGAAGATATAGCAGTTTTAAAGAAGGAAAAATAAATTGTCACATTAAACACCTGAATGTTTAATGTGACAATAAGTAAATAGATTTATTATTAAAATGAATCAGATGTATTATTCCTGTAGTGGACAATCAGCGGGATTTTCATCGCATACTTCATCAATCCATTCTTGGAATCCTTCATAAAATGTTTCGTTAAAGAATTCTATAAGTTCATTAAAATCAACTTCCTCAAATAACTCATCAATATCAAGAGGTTCCTGAGGTTTGATATTGTAATTCAGGAATTCAATTTCAGAATCTTGTTCTAACTCTATAACTAGCTTAAGAGGTTGATTCATTACTGTTTCTGTTTGAGTTAATGGGAAAGGGAATACCCAATTTTCATTGGCTTCTTCACAAGCTCCAATAGGCCCCGTTAATCTTATTCCTTGCCCATCATTCAAATAATATTCATTGCCAAATAATGACTGAACAGATGTGTTTTCTGGAACATAATTATAGGGATGAGTTTCTACTACTTGGCCTCCATTATCGGACCAAATAAAACGCGAGGCCTTAGATACTTTGATTCCGCAGAAATTATTTGGAAAAATTACTTCTCCATCATATTCAGGAAGTGTAGGCAAAAACTGAACGGGTATTTTAATAGTAGGTTTATCATCTATGATGTTGGTGAAATCTAACTCGATACGATAGTTTTGCATCCCCTGAGTTCCATAAGATAATTGAATATAATCTGGTAATTGAGGAAAATCTTCGGGAGTAGGAGGGTTTCCGCCACCTCCTGGAGGATCAATCACTGGATCTGGTTTATCCATCATAAAATCGAATTGATCTTTACCCATTGCGTTTTTTACACGTAGACGAAAAGAGGTATTTGTTTTTGTATTCCAGGAATATGTATATACTTTGGTTGTATTTGCAGGAACTTCGAAGCCTTCAGGATATAATCCATTTGGATTTTTCATTGATTTCCACTTTCCACCAGAATAGTATTCAAAATATAATTCAGGACCCACATATGCATTGCAAGGAGGGCTTTGACAAAAACCACCAGAAGTATTGGAGGCAATATGATCATTGTCCCTGTTTTGAACTGCTTTACTACAGATCTTACCTTTCCATTTTTTGATTCCATTCATCACAGCATGGAGTTTATATCTTGGTCCTTTATTGCAGTATGAAGCCGGTATACTAGCACAATCATTAACAAAACCAAAATAGTTATTAGGAGTCTTATCTAATGCTATAAATTCTGGGGTTCCTAAAAAACCATAAGCAATTGAACTTGTAAAATCACTATTTTTACAAGCAATTACCCGAGTAGGATTGCCCTCATTTCCTATAGGAAAGTCTGTAGTAACTCCTCTGGCCCATCCTTGCTCCTGCAATTCACTATTTTTAGCAGATGTTCCTCCATTTTCTATTTTTAGAAAAGATGGAACCTGAGTTCCCGGTTCAGAAAGGGCCCAGAATGCTTCTTGGTCTGATAATTCTTTTCCTGCGAGTTTAGTAATATTTTCTAATACAGAACATTCATTACAATCACTTTCTTCTAATATAAAGGTTCCCTTAAGCTCTCCATCATCAATTTTTTGAAAGCGAACTATATTTCCATTCGATAAGGTGATTTTAGCTTTAGAATCTGAAATTTTTGAAAGTTGTTCTAAGCCGTTGGTTTTTGATTCATTAACATCGGTTTTCTCGCAAGAAAACAGAAGCAAGACAAATGAATACAACCAAATGCAATATTTTAAATTTCTCATTATTGTAAGGTTTTATGAGTTGTTATATACTTACTCTTTTGTAAGGCTTTTCAGTTTCCACCTTTTCTAAATTTAGATAGGACGAAATTATAAGTAGAAGTATTGATGAATGTCCGATAATTTTGAAATTCAAAGATTTCGGACTGATTTTGGGTGATTCACCCTATTATGGATAGGGTTAAAAACTGTGATTTTGAAAGTTCTATTATAGAAAGGAGAGAATAAAGGTTGTTTTTTAACTATTTATTATCTGTTTTTGGATAAGATAGCTTTTTCAATACGTATTTTTCCACTACTTTTGCCTTGTTTAAAATTAATCTAAATAAACACTTGAAAATAACTATTGCAAATCTCAAACGGGGTCAGCGTGCGTTGATTAAGGAAATAACTTCGGATATTATCCCTCTTAAGCTATTAGAAATGGGATGTCTGCCAGGTAATGAAGTGCAGTTGTTGCAGACAGCACCGTTTCAATGTCCCATGTACCTTACTATCAATGGTAGTCATCTTGCCATTCGTAAAGAAATTGCTTCACAGATTGAGATTGAAATTATTTAACAGGATTACTTTTTATGACCAAGCAGATTAAAGTTTCACTTATCGGAAACCCAAATACAGGTAAAACATCTGTTTTTAATTTGCTAACAGGATTAAACCAGCAAGTCGGTAACTATCCTGGGATTACAGTAGAAAAGAAAGAAGGGGTTTGTAAATTACCTCGTGGAGTAAAAGCTCATATACTGGATTTGCCAGGAACATATAGCCTTAATGCATCCTCATTAGATGAAAATGTTGTCATAGAAATTCTTCTGAATAAAAAAGATAAAGATTTTCCGGATGTGGCTATTGTAGTTAGTGATGTAGAAAATCTTAAAAGAAATTTACTGCTTTTTACACAAATAAAAGATTTAGAGATCCCCACCATTTTAGTCATTAATATGGCAGATCGTATGAAGAGAAAAGGAATTTCATTAGATATTCCTCTACTCGAGAAAGAATTAAATACCAAAATAGCCTTGGTAAGTGCCAGAAAAAATCAAGGTATTGATGAACTTAAAAAACTAATTCTTTCTTATACTTCTTTGCCAACCAAACCGTGTGTTAATGCATTAACTTTTGATCCTGAATATTTTGACAGACTTAAGAAGGCATTTCCTAATCAATCACTTTATAAACTTTGGTTGGTAATTACACAAGACGTAAACTTCAGAAAAATTGATAAGCAGAAGCCTTCAGTAGCGCCTGATTTTGAGATTAAATCCGAGAGTGAACTGAAGCGATTTCAACAAAAAGAGACTATTAAAAGGTATCAATTTATTAATGGAGTTCTTAAAAAAGGCTTAGTCGTTGATGAAAAGGCAGCAACAGGAATGCGTGCTAAGCTGGATAGAGTGTTAACTCATAAATTCTGGGGGTATTTTATCTTCTTTGCCATATTGCTATTAATCTTTCAGGCTATTTATGACTGGTCTTCGTATCCAATGGATTTAATTGATGAAGGATTTGCCTGGTTAAGCGAAGCTGCTAAATCAACATTGCCATCTGGACCGTTTGTAGATTTAATCACAGAAGGTATCATACCAGGATTAGGAGGAATCGTAATTTTTATTCCGCAAATAGCCTTTTTATTTCTTTTTATATCCATTTTGGAAGAAAGCGGGTATATGAGTCGCGTGGTGTTCCTTATGGATAGGGTAATGCGAAAATTTGGATTAAGCGGAAAAAGTGTAGTTCCTTTAGTTTCAGGGACAGCCTGTGCAATTCCGGCAGTTATGGCCACCCGAAATATTGAGAACTGGAAAGAACGCCTTATCACGATTTTGGTGGTTCCGTTTACTACCTGTTCTGCTAGACTACCCGTATATTTAATAATTATCGCATTAGTTATTCCTGATGAGAAAGTAGGCTGGATATTTAGTTATCAAAGTCTAACACTAATGTTATTGTATTTTATTGGTTTTGGAGCAGCCGTTGGGTCTGCTTGGTTATTGAATAAAATGCTTAAGATCAAAAGCAAAAACTATTTTGTTATTGAGATGCCAGGATATAAAATACCTTTATTTAAAAATGTAGTTATTAATGTGGTCGAAAAAACGAAAGCATTTGTTTTTGGAGCCGGAAAAATAATTTTAGCAATCTCCATAGTTTTATGGGTTTTAGCAAGTTTTGGCCCCAATGAAAACTTTAATAATGCAGAAGAAATAGTATCCTTAAAGTATCCAGATGTTTCACAGGAAGAATTGGATCAAAAAACAGCATCTTATAAACTGGAATATTCATTTATTGGCTATGCAGGTAAGGCTATAGAACCAATTGTAGCTCCTCTTGGGTATGATTGGAAAATTGGGATCGGAATTATTAGCTCTTTTGCTGCCAGAGAGGTTTTTGTAGGAACACTGGCGACAATTTATAGTGTGGGTAGTGATGAAGAGGAAACCATAAAAAACAGAATGGCTGCTGAGATAAGTCCGATAACCGGAGGACCTCTATTTAATTTGGCTAGCGGAATTTCTTTATTGCTATTTTATGCTTTTGCTATGCAGTGTATGAGTACCTTAGCTATTGTGAAACGAGAAACGAATAGTTGGAAATGGCCGATGGCACAACTTATATTTATGAGTATCTTAGCATATGGCGCAGCATTAATAGCATATCAAGTTTTAAAATAAAAAATATTAGTTTTTTGTATCTTTATTCGACAGATTGAATATGAATATTCTTATCCAAAACATATTAGTACTTATTGTATTTGCAATAGCAATAGGATTTTTGATTAAAAAATTCTTTTGGAAACCTCAGGTTTCTTCTGCAAATAAAAAAACACCTGGTTCTTGTGCTAAAGGTGGTTGTGGTTGTCACTAATTGAA
The DNA here is from genome assembly GCF_947495315.1 of uncultured Aquimarina sp. GTDB lineage: Bacteria > Bacteroidota > Bacteroidia > Flavobacteriales > Flavobacteriaceae > Aquimarina. Next base: position 513,340 of record NZ_CANLYD010000002.1, read on the forward strand.
TCATGACAACTATAATTATTTTAATAGCATATTGGTTTGACTATAAGTCAAATAAAAAGCAGTTCATTTCAGATCTAAGAGGAGGATCATTATTTCTGCTAGTATTATTTCTTATATTTTCTTTATTATATTTTGTTCTAAATCTAGGAATTCTATATGCGGTTTTAGCGATCGGAATTGTGATTCCGGTAAGTTTATTGGTAAAATATCTCATTAAAAAGTAATACCAGTTCTGATTTAAAAATATTCAAAATAAAGCAAATTTTAGCGGGTAATTTTAAGTCAAAAATGGTATAATCTATTTCTTTCGTAACCATTTTAAGGAGCCGTTACTACTAATCAAATAAACACCTGCAAAAATTAAAACACAGCATAACAGTTTTGCAACAGTAATATCTCCTTTATATTGACTGTTAACTACAAAATAGGCTATACCAGCAACTAATAACATTGCCACAGCTGGTTGGACATATATATAGCTACTAGAAACAGTAGGTTTTACAAATTGTAAGGCAAACATATTCAATAAATATGCTAAAAATGTGGGTCCAATTATCACATAAAATAAGGATATCCAATTAGAAGTTTCGTAGGATCCAAAATCTGTCTCTAGTAATTGATTAATACAAAAAGGGAACATAAAGATAAAACCAAAGAAAAAAGTCCAAACGATAACAGTGATAGGTTTATATTTTGCCATTAGTGGTTTTACAAGGACCAAGTAGAAAGCAAATGCTAATGCATTAATTCCTATGAATATATTTCCTTTTAAGGATCCTGTTCCTAAACCGGAGTTACCTAAATATATGAGCAGAACCGCGCCTCCTCCACCAATACATATACCAATAATCCTTGGTAGTGTTAACGGTTCTTTTAATAAAAAGTAGCTGATAATGACTGTAAATATGGGCATTGCCGTAACAATAATGGCCGCATCTACAGGAGAAGTCAAACTCAACCCATTCATAGAGAAGAATTGGTTTGTAGCAACTCCTAATAACCCGCAAAGCAGTAATCTGGGGATATCTTTTTTTTGCACTTGTTCTTTGATAAAAAGCTTTAGGATGAAAAACAAGAAGCCAGCCCCACTAATTCTAAGGCAAACTAAAGCGGAAGCTTCTATTTTATCCGGCATTAATCCTTTTGCGATAAGATAATTGGCTCCATAGATCATATTAACACATAATAATGCAATATGAGCTTTGGCTTTATTAGAAATCATCCTGTAAAGTTAATGAAACCCGATTTTAAAAAGTTTGAAAAACACATTTAAAATGGTTGGTTGAATTAATCCCGTTGAAAAACGGGATCCACCCAGTACTGTGTTTTAAAAAGTTTGAAAACGCATTTAAAATAGTTAGTTGAAGTAATCTCATTAAAAAACGGGATCCAATCCATATAGTGTGAGAAACCTTATTTTAATTTTTTTAAAAGTATTTAAATAGGCTGTTGAGTTAATCATATCACAATAAAATATAAATACTTAAAGTAATATCTAATAACTATTATTTACATAACAATCATCTCCAAATAATAATCAGAAGGATCTGTTTTTTGGTCACCGGATGGATATGGACTTAGATTATATCCATAGATAGTTTTATTTCCTGATTTTAAGATTTCTTTGTTGTTGTCTGGTGAAACCCCTTTCGCTCCAACAATCATTAGTTTTTCTTCTAAAAGAGTATCATTCTCATATATTCCAATGAGAACTTTTGCTTGTCCTTGCCAAACACAGGTAACATTCGTTGGACAACGCGAATCTTCGGTTACTTTTATGAATTGTATGCTCTTGGTTTCAAAATTAGCTTTCTTACCTATTTGTAGCTTAGTAATTATTTTGGGAGGTTTTACCTTTTTTGTAGTGTTTTGAGCTTTTATAAAAAGAGGACTAAAAACTAAAAGTAAATAGATGAATCGTTTCATTATCATTAAGTGTTTATTTTATTCTTGGTTTAATATAAAATATCTATGCTCGTCTAGAATTCTACCATTCTTAACAACAGCTTTTTGGAATATCCCTTCTTTGCTATATCCGTTTTTCTCTAATGTTTTCATAGACGCTATGTTATGCTCGAATATACCTGAAAAAATTCTAATTAAATTTAATTTTTCAAACCCATATTTGGTAATTAGGGCTACAGCTGTCGTAGCAATTCCATTTCCCCAATATGGTTCTCCAATCCAATATCCTATTTCAGCAGATTTTCGGTAAACATCTTCTTGTATTATTAAACTTATTACACCACAAAGTTCGTTTTTAAATTCAATGCCAAAGCTTTGCTTTGGATTTTGTGCTTGTGTTAGATAAATAAAAGATTCTGCATCATTTTCGTTATAAGGATGTGGAATATAATCCCTTAAATTATTCCAGATATTTTCATTATTAGCAAGTTTTGCTAGCTGTGATTTATCTGATAATTCTAATCCTCTTATTTTAATCTTTTTATCCTTCAAATTAGTAAATTTATTGAGAAAATGTGCTTAGACATATATTTTAAATTAAAGATAGATAAAAAACCATACCAAATTATTCAAAATATAATCACTTTCTGTTTTTTACTAATATCTTTACGTTCAGAATATGTCAAATAAGAAAGTAATAATTATAGGATCTGGTATTGCGGGACTAGCTGCGGCAATTCGTTTACGTAACCAAAATTTTGATGTAGAAGTCCATGAAACCAATACGTATCCTGGTGGTAAGTTAACCGAAATCCATAGGGATGGCTATCGTTTCGATTGTGGCCCCTCATTATTTACGATGCCACAATTCGTAACTGAGTTATTTACTGATTCTAAGAAAAAAGTTTCAGATTATTTTGAGTATTCAAAGAAAGAAGTGGTTTGCAATTACTTTTATGAAGATGGAACTAGATTTTCTGCTTTAGCAGATGCCACAAAATTTGCAAATGAAGCAGAAAAGATATTCGATGTAGACGAAACTGAAATACTTCGATATTTTAAAAATAGTAAGCTGAAATATGATTTAACGTCATCTCTATTTCTTGAAAAATCCCTACATAAATTGTCTACGTATCTATCTTTTGATACTATAAAAGCGATTACAAGAATAGGAAATTTGGGAATCAATACTAATTTGCATAATCTTAATAGCAGCAGTTTTAAGGATCCAAAGTTGGTTCAGTTTTTTGATCGATTTGCAACATATAATGGATCTTCTCCTTATCTCACTCCAGGAATTATGTCCATGATTCCTCATTTAGAACAGTACTACGGAACATTTTTTCCAAAAGGAGGAATGCATAGTATTACCAAAAGTCTTTATCAATTAGCACTTGATCTTGGTGTTACCTTTCATTTTGAATCCAAAGTAGATCAAATCGTTGTAAAAAAGAAAAGAGCAATAGGAGTTACAATAGGTAATAAGTATTTGGAAGCTGATATCATAATATCAAATATGGATATAGTTCCAACCTATCGGAAACTGCTACCTGATCAGAAACCTCCAGAAAAAACACTAAAACAACCTAGATCAAGTTCTGCGCTGATTTTTTATTGGGGGATAAAAAAAGAGTTTCCTAAATTGGATTTACATAACATCTTTTTCTCAAAAAACTATAAAGAAGAGTTCCAGTATATTTTCGAAAAGAAACAAGTTTCTAATGATCCGACAGTTTATATCAATATTACATCTAAAAACGAAGTAAATGATGCTCCAGAAGGATGTGAGAACTGGTTCGTAATGATCAATGTTCCTGGTAACGAAGGGCAAAAATGGGATGAAATAATAGATCAATCTAGAAAAAATATTCTGGATAAACTTTCAGGAGTCTTACGCTGTAATATTGAGGAATTAATCCAAACAGAACAAGTTTTGGATCCAAGAAGTATAGAGCGTAACACTCAATCATATCAGGGGTCGTTATATGGTTCTAGTAGCAATAATAAATATGCTGCTTTTTTGCGACATCCTAATTTTTCAAAAAGTATTAAGAATCTTTATTTCTGTGGAGGCAGCGTGCATCCAGGTGGCGGAATTCCATTATGTTTACTGTCTGGAAAAATAGTTTCCGAATTAATCCAGAACGATTTTAAATTCTAAAAACATGCATCCAGAAAGAAGGTTACTTATTTCTATCATACTGATTTGGTTATTCAATATTTCGGGAATTATAGGGATTCTTATTGGATATCAAGATTGGTTTTTGCCCTTAACACCCCTTAATTTGTTATTGTATTTAGGGCTGATTATTTGGAATTCTAAATTCAGTAAATTTTTGATTTTAGGGCTATTAATTCCTTTTAGTATCGGAATGATTACAGAATATTTAGGGGTGAATTACGGATTGATTTTTGGCAATTATCAATATGGTGAAAACTTAGGGATTAAAATTTTGGGAGTTCCATGGATTATAGGAGCAAATTGGGCTTTATTGGTTTATTGTACTTCGGCTATTTCAAAAAAAATACATCCTAATGTGTTAGTTTCTTCATTTATTGGAGCAGTGCTAATGGTTGCTCTGGATGTTATTATTGAAGTTTCCGCACCAAGATTTGATTTTTGGGAGTTTAAGAATGGAGTAGTTCCTTTACAAAACTATGTTGGATGGCTGGTTACTGCATTTATAGCACATCTTTTATTTCAAAAAGTTTATAAAATCTTACATTATGGGGTATCGATTCATGTTTTCCTAGCTATATTTATCTTTTTTACCACATTTTTGTTTGTTTGATTCAAGCATACAAAAATTTAACCCTTTTTTATATGGCCGTTTCGTTTATTTCGATTATTATTGTCTTGCTAATAACAAAATATAAACCAAATGGAATCCCTAATTGATATTAGAAAACCATCTAAAGACGAACAATTAGTAGCAAAAGAATCTTACAATGCTCTTGCTGCTGTATTAGAAGAGTTAAAATCTGAGAATCCAGAAATTGAAATCGAAGAAACACGGGAAAAAATAAAAATTCCGCTACACGCACTAAAATTATTGGCAAAAGTTTTAAAAGGACTAAGTCAAGGTAAGCCAGTTTCTATTGTGCCGATGGCGACTGAAATGACTACTCAAGCTGCGGCTGAGTTTTTAGGGTGTTCTAGACCACATCTCGTAAAGCTATTGGAAGAAGGTCAAATTAATTTCACGAAAGTTGGAAAGCATAGACGCGTTAAATTTGAAGATATAGTAAACTATAAAAGGAAAATAAAAGCTAAACAAAAAGGTCTTTTACGAGAAATAATGAAGTCGGACGAGGAATTGGGATTATATGATTCATAGTATTCGATTTACTAGTGTTTTAGATACTAATGTAATTTATCCTGTAGAAATTAGAGATCTATTATTTTGGTTTGCTCATCATGATTTATTTACCCCTAAATGGAGCGCACATATTTTCGAAGAATGGGAGATAGTTATGAGGAGGAAAAATGTTAGTGAGAATGAAATTAAAAAAAGAGTTGAAAGAGCTAATGAAGCATTCCCTGATGCTTTAGTCCATAATTATACATCATTAATAGATGGTTTAGAATTGCCAGACCCTAAAGATAAACATGTTCTCGCTGCGGCAATAAAGACAAATGCAAATGTAATCGTAACTAATAATCTAAAAGATTTTCCCGAAGAATATCTTCAGTCTTTTGGATTAGTGGCTAAGGATGCAGATGATTTTCTAACTGATATTATTGATTTAAATACTAAAGATGCTATAAAGGCTTTTCGAGAATTAGTTATTAATAGAAGAAATCCAGATTTGGATGAATATGAGGTTTTGGATATTTTACGAAACCGTAATCTTAAAAATACGGCAGATTATTTACACTCATTACTCTAAAATTAGCAATCCAAGTATTTCATAATATGCAAAAATATGATTACATCATCACAGGTACAGGAGCATCGGGTTTGATGTTGGTATATCATATGTTGACAGATGGTTTTTTTGATCAAAAACAGATACTCTTAATTGATAAAGAAATAAAAAATCAAAATGATCGTACCTGGTGTTTTTGGGAAGAAGAAAAAGGAACCTGGGACGATATAGTTAGTAAAAATTGGAATCGTATTTTCTTCGGTAGCCTTGAATTCTCTGATGCTATAGATATTTCTCCATATCAATATAAACTCATTCGAAGCAAGGATTTTTACAATTTTGTTTTTTCATTCTTACAGGAAAAATCTAATGTTACTTTGGTACAAGATAAATTAATTGGTCTTGTTGATGAAGGTGGTGTTGTAGAAGTAGAAACAGATCGAAAAAAGTACTTAGGAGACAAAGTTTTCAATAGTGTTCTATTATCTTCAGCGTATAAAACACAACAACAATATCCGTTATTAAATCAGCATTTTATCGGATGGTTCGTAAAGACTGAAACTCCTGTTTTTGATAAAGAAACAGCTACTTTTATGGATTTTACAGTAGATCAGAAGGGTAATACACGGTTTATGTATTTTTTGCCAACTTCTGAAACTGAGGCTTTGTTTGAATATACATTATTCTCTAAGGACCTTCTTTCTAAATCAGCTTACGAAACAGAAATCAAAGTATATTTAGAGTCCAAAGGAATCAAAGAATACCAAATTACGGAAAAAGAGAAAGGTTGTATTCCAATGACCTGTTATGAATTTAGAAAACAAAATTCTAGGAATATAATTCATATAGGAACAGCTGGTGGATGGACAAAACCCAGTACCGGTTTTACATTTCATAATTCAGAGAAAAGGGTAAGAAAACTTGTTGCGTTTCTTAAGAAGAATGATGACCTATCTAGATTCGAAAAACGAACTAAATTCTGGTACTATGATTTATTGTTACTGGATTTTTTGTCAAAAGAAAATCAAAACGGAGCTGCCTTATTTTCGAGGTTATTTAGAAGAAATAAAACAATTAAGATTCTTAAGTTTTTGGATGAGGAAACATCTTTTTTAGAAGATCTAAAGATTATGTCGACTATGCCTGTAGTAAAGTTCTTAAAAATGATCTGGAATCGGTTGCTTAAACAGAATTGATTTATTCAATTTTAAAACCAACCATTGGGATTTCATTTATAACTATGATAAGTTCTTTAGCATTAGGAATAACAGTTAGATCAATGTTGAATCCAACTTTTCCTTCATTGTATGATATTTCTCCTGTATAATTGAACTGTGTGTTATTGATTAGGTATATAATGGAGTGCACAGGTTCCTTATACTCAACAATAAACTCCTGAATGGTGTGATCTTCTTTCTTAAGAATTCCTGTAGAAGGAGTGATTAAATTAAAATCTTGTGATTTTCTGTGGTTGTATAATAATGGAGCATCAGAAAATGTTTCTTTGTCGATACTTTCTGTTAATAAACTATTCTCATAAAAATCCGGATAATGCTCTTTTATAAATACTTCAGGTGCTGTTCCGAAGTAAAAATAATTAGGTTTTTCTACAAATTTTTTAGCATCAATATCGTAATAACCAGTACTTCCCCAAGTGGCATCAATTAGATACTTTTTGAAATTAATTTCTACGATATTCCACGCATGATCGATCCGGTATTCTTTTCCGATGTGATTTATTTGATTTTTAGCTTTTCCTAAAACATAAAAACAAGTAATTTCAAGATGATCACAAAGATCTTTATAAAGTTGAGTATAACCTTCGCAAACAGCAGTTCCGTTTGATATAACTCTTTTAGAAATTTTTTCTCTGTATTTTTTTTCAGTCTTTAAATGCTTTTTGGATCCTGATTTTGTTTTGTCATAATCCATATAATTAGTAGAACGAAAACTCGGGAAAGGATTATGTCGAACTGATTTGTATGTATTAGCATAATCGGTATAATATTTTCCGGATTCTTTGTAGTCGTACGATATGTTTTTTGTTATCCAGGAAAATATCGCTTTCGCTTTATCTAATTCAGAATCAAAATCTTTTGAAATTTGATCTGCAAGCTTTTTTGAAGTCTTAAATTTTTTAGGATATAGATTGACAATAGAATCAATCCTATCAAAGTCTTGACCATTGGATTGGTAAAAAGATAGTAGGCCAAATAAAATAAGAAATACCAGCTTATACATATATTATTTTAGCATCAATTATTAAACCAAATAAGTTACAATTAATAGTTTAATTCTGAAAAAGAACTATTAGTTATATTAGGCCACGTTCTTTTTGGATCTGCTCATAAGCTTTTTGTACTTCTTTAAATTTTTCTTCAGCACCTTTGATATGAACCGGATCCATATGTTGTACTTTATCTGGATGGTATTTTTTGACCATCGTTCGATATGCCTTTTTTACTTCTGTATCCGAAGCAGTTTTTTCAATCTCCAGAATTTTATAGGCGTGACCACCTGTTTTAAAGAACATTGCCTTGATGCTTTCAAAATCACTAAAATTCACGCGCATAAAACCAGCCATTTTTTGAATTTCTATAGCTTCAGCTTCGCTAACACTTCCATCTGCATTAGCAATTCCAAATAGAAAATGAAGAATCTGGAGTCTGGCAGCATATCGGGTACGTTGGGTAAGAAACATACAAATTCGCTGGGCAGAGATCTCCCTGTTTTTTATTATTTCATTAAAAGTTCTAAAGGTGGCATTAGCACGTTCTTTGCCGTAAGCACTTACAAAGTACTGACGTACATAATCTAGTTCAGTTTGGTTAACGCGACCATCTGCTTTTATTACGATAGATGAAAGAGAAAGCAAATTAAGTTCGAAATCACCCGGGCTTACTTGTTTTTCTTGAGTGAATACTTGAGTAAAACCCTTACTTCCTTTGCTTCTTGTGGCATCAAATAAGCTGCCTAAAATAAAACCTAGTATCGCTCCAGGGAATCTGAAAAATACACCTCCTACTAAAGCGGCAATCCATTTAATCATTCATAGTCAATTTTGAAGGTGTAAAGATAATTCAATTATTTACACAATTTCATTTATATACTATTAGTAAGATACTATTAAGTTTTGTTACTAAAAATAATAATAAGATAGTATTGGAGATCTTTTCCGACTACTTGGCAGTCATATGGATGTGGTACATTATTTGTATCTTTGCATCAAAGTTTTAAATAAAAAAATAGTTAAGAAATATGTATCCAGCAGATTTAGTAAAACCAATGCGTGAGGACCTAACAAATATAGGTTTTGATGAATTACAAACAGCAGCAGATGTAGAAGCTGCAATTACAAAAGAAGGAACTACTCTAGTGGTTGTGAATTCGGTTTGTGGTTGTGCAGCAGCTAATGCGAGACCAGGAGCAAAAGCATCTTTGGCCAATAATAAAAAACCAGATAATTTAGTAACTGTGTTTGCGGGAGTTGATCGTGAAGCAACGGATAAAGCCCGTGGATATATGGTGCCATTTCCACCTTCATCACCATCGATGGCTTTGTTTAAGAATGGAGAACTAGTACATATGCTAGAGCGTCATCATATCGAAGGAAGACCTGCAGATATGATAGCAGAAAATTTAAAAGATGCTTATAACGAGCATTGCTAGACTACTATAAGTTGATTCTAAAATATAGATAAAACCACTTACAGCTGTAAGTGGTTTTTGGTTTGATATCATTTTTAAGGTAAGAATTATTTCCTAATCCTTTAGTGATCGTAATTTTATGGACTAAAGAATTGGCTAACTAAAAATAATATCAGACCTTGCACTATAGTAACACAAGTCAAAAATTATTAATTGCTAAGAGAAGGTATGGGGGCATTAAAAAGGATAATTTCATATCCGCTTTCGATAGTTTTCTATTTATTTTTTGGGTTAACACTGTTGGTTTTTCATCCATTACAATGGCTAGGAGTTAAACTAGGAGGGGCAAAAGGGCATAGAGGTGTAATAAACTTGATGAATCTTTGTTTGTTGCGTTGTTTGCATGTTTTGGGAGTAAGGATAAGTTTTAAAAATCAATATAAGTTACCCAGAGATCGTTCGTTGATTATTGTTTCAAATCATCAAAGTATGTTTGATGTTCCTTTGATATCTTGGTATTTACATACCCATAAACCAAAATTTATTTCGAAAATTGAATTGGGAAAAGGAATTCCAAGTATTTCTTTTAATTTAAGACATGGAGGACACGCATTAATTGATCGAAAGAATGCAAAACAATCGATACCAGCAATTTCTAAATTTGGAAAGTTTATTGCTAAAAATAAATTTTCTGCAGTAATTTATCCTGAAGGGACAAGAAGCAGAAATGGAGAGCCAAAGCAATTTGCTCATACCGGATTAAAAATATTACTTAAGAATGCTCCAGAAGCTTTGGTGGTTCCGGTTACCATCAATAATAGTTGGAAGTTAGTTCGATTTGGCAATTTTCCTATGGGAACAGGAATACACCTTACTTTAGAGGTGCAAGAACCGGTAGAAACTGCCGATAAAACGACAGAAGAATTACTAGAAATTACAGAAAAGAGAGTGATTTCTACTATAAAAACGTAAATAAATAGTCATGGCTATAGATAATATTAGATTAGAAGTAATGCAATTGTTGGAAAAGAAGATAGAGTCTTTTATCGATAAATTTTTGATTCCAATAGATAGTGTATGGCAACCAACTGATTTTTTGCCTGATTCACAGAATGAAGATACTTTCTTTGATGAGGTTAAAGAGTTGAGAGAGTTAGCAAAAGAACTTCCATACGATTTTTGGGTAGTTTTAGTGGGAGATACTATTACAGAAGAAGCACTTCCAACCTACGAATCTTGGTTAATGGACGTTGAGGGAGTTAATCAGCACGAAGGCGAAGGAGGAAATGGTTGGTCTAGATGGGTTCGTTATTGGACCAGCGAAGAGAATCGACATGGAGATACCTTAAATAAATATTTATATCTGTCAGGAAGAGTAAATATGATAGAGGTAGAACGTACTACACAGCATCTAATTAATGATGGTTTTGATATTGGTACGGATAGAGATCCATACAAGAATTTTATATATACCAGTTTCCAGGAATTAGCTACAAATATTTCTCATAGTCGAGTGGCTAAGTTGGCCAGAGGGTATTCAAACAAATCGCTTGCTAAAATGTGTAAGATTATTGCAGGTGATGAAATGCGTCATTTTAACGCCTATAGCGAGTTTGTAAAAAACATTTTTGAGGTAGACCCTAGTCAGATGATGGTAGCATTTAGTGATATGATGAAACATAAAATTGTAATGCCGGCAGTGTTTTTAAGAGAATCTGGGAATACTATTGGTAGTGCTTTTGAAGAGTTTTCTAATGCAGCTCAACGATTAGGCGTATATACTGCTCAGGATTATATAGACATTATGCAACGTCTGATTGATAAATGGGAGATTGACAAACTAGTAGATCTTACAGATGATGCTGAAAAAGCACGTGATTTTGTGATGAGATTACCTGCTAGAATGCAACGTATTAGTGAAAGATTAGTAATTCCAGAAGAAGTTTTTGAATTCAAATGGGTACAACCTGCATTGATTAAATAAGTAGTAAATGCGTATGATTGAAGATCAGATCATAAGTAAGACTATTGATTTTGTAAAAAACACACTTGAGGGAGCAGAAGGAGGACACGATTGGTTTCACATCCAAAGGGTGTTTAAAACATCACAAACCATAGCCAAAGATGAAGATGTTGATTTTTTGATAGTTTCTTTGGGAGCATTACTCCATGATATCGCTGATTCTAAATTTCATAATGGAGATGAAACGGTTGGCCCTAAAGTGGCAAGTGAGTTTTTAGAAAATCTAGAAGTGGATAAAGACATCATAGATCATGTAGTTCTTATTATAGAAAACATTTCTTTTAAAGGAGGGAATACTAACCAAAAATTTACTTCTCCCGAATTGGATGTTATACAAGATGCAGATCGACTGGATGCTATCGGAGCTATAGGAGTGGCCAGGTGTTTTAACTATGGAGGATTTAAGAATAGAGCGCTATATAATCCAGAAATAGTACCTAATCTTAATATGACAAAAGAAGAATATAAAAGTTCTACTGCTCCAACGATTAATCATTTCTACGAAAAGCTATTGCTACTTAAAGATAGAATGAATACCAAAACCGGTAAGAGATTGGCAGAGGATAGGCATCGTTTTATGGAAGTCTTTTTAAATCAGTTCTATAAAGAGTGGGAAGGCAGACATTGATGAATTGTCTACCTATTATAGTATGCACCTATCCGTTTTTTGATTTAATTTGATTGTTCATTTTTTGATTATGCAAAAATGCTAACTACAAACTCTACGATAAAAAGAAAATAGTTAAGGATGAAGTCTATTAAAATTTTTGTGAGTGCTATCATGATTAGTGAGTTATAGTTCCGTTATTGATTGTTACAAGTTTTGAAGAATATTGATTTACAAATTCCAAAGTAAATCTGTCAATTTCTTGATATCCGTCGACTTTTTTTATTAATAATTGATTTATTCTGTTGGCCTCAGAATTCAGATCAGAATACTTACAGTTTTTTAATTCATACTCTGCGGTTTCCGTAGAAATTCCTTTCTCAGAATTTGCTAGACCTTTTACATATAAGAATTGCTTGACCTGGTCACATTCGCAATTTGATTGTAAGACCTTTAGAATCGCATTTGATTTATCTTCTACTTTATGTCCATAGAATATTGAATAAGCTAAAATTCCAGCTATTATTCCAATAGAAAATAAAACAACTTGTTTTTTCATTATTAATGTCTTTAGCGTAATAATTGTTTTGATTATTACTTTGTCAAAGTACCTTTAAAAAAACAGTAATAACAAGGAAATGAAACCCGTTTTAAAGAAAACCGGGTTGCTTTTAAACATGTAAACATTTGTTTTTCAATAGTTTGATATCGGAAAATATATTTGGTCTTGAAAGAACTAAGCAAGCCCTAAATTTATGAATATAGGGTGTTTTTAACTGATTTTAATCCTGAAAAGAAGAAGCTATTTTTTGGATTTTAGTTGTTTTACGTAAAAAGAAGGAAGAAGTCCAGTATGAATTTTGAAGTATTTAGAAAAAGAATCTGCAGTTTTATAACCTACTTCTTCTGCAATCGATTTTATAGAATATGATCTAAACTTAGAATCGTTTTTTAATCTAAGGATGGCATAGTTAATCCTTAGATCATTGATGTAAGTGTTGAAGTTTTTGCCAAAATGTTTATTAATTACTTTTGATAAGTACGAAGTATTTGTATTAACCTTTTTAGCGACATTGTATAGATTACATTCTGTTTTTAGGAAATATTCTTGTGACTCCATCTTTTTTAATCCAAGAAGGATTTGTTCATATAACTCATCACTAATGTCTAATTGATTCGATTGTGATTCTAATCTAGCATCTTTAGTGTCTATAATAGGAGTCATCGCATCATTAATTGCTATAATAGAAGAGTCCTCGCTTTCTTGTTTTTCTATTTTGGCAAGTAAGGCTTCAAATTTGTTTTTATTGTTCTTTTTTGCAGTTTGAAAAAAGAAAACCACCAAAATTAATCCTATTATGACTATGACTAATCCAATTTGGGAATATGTTAGTTTATTTTTTTGTATCTGTTTTTGATTTTCGAGATTAGAAATCTCATTTTGATAATCGCTTAGTGCGATATCCTGAACTTTTCTAGATGCGTAGGATTTTTTGTTATTGAGTTTACTTAAACTTAAAATATGCTTCTCGTAGTATGCATTGGATTTTTCCAGATCTCCAGTATTTTTATAGGCCTGTCCCAACAGTTTATAGCATCTGCTTATTTCATCAGAATTACTATATTTTTGAGTAAGAATTTCTAAAGATTCTAATAGAACCTTAATGCTTTCTTCATTATTTCCGAGATTGAGCTTACACGCGCCTATTAGGTTAAGAATCTTTCCTAAAAAAACAATATCATTTGCTTCATAACAAAGACTTTTTGCTTGCTCCAAGAATTTTAACGCATTCTGGTAATCCTTTTTATTCTGATATATAATGCCCCGATGCATGAGTAGGTCAATATGTATATTATTAACCTTTACTTTTTTTGTAAGCGCTAACCCTTTATCATTGGCGTATAATGCAGAATCCAATTGATTTAATTTGATATAAGCTTCGGATATTCTGGCATTAAACAACATTATTCCGGTGTTCACCCTTTTTTTTGTTCTTTTAAAAGGGTTTAAGAGAAGTTCATTTTCACTGTCTTTTAGTTCTTTAAGTGCTGTTTTGTAGTCGCTGGTTCTAAGCTTTATAAAAGCAAGATTGGTTTTGATTACTGACATAAAAGACAGGTTTTTGATCTCTTCTGCCATTGATAGTGCTTTTGAATAGGCAGCACTTGATTTATCATATTCTTCAATATCAAAATAATGGTTCGCTTTAAGATTCATTAGCAAAACACCCTCATCCATCATCTGGTTTTGCTGGGCAATTGAGGAGGCGTTATCAAGGTATTCTATGGCAAGTTCATTATTTCCAGAATTGAGATTTGCAACACTCAAGTGAACCAGAGCATCGATCATTCCTTTAGGATCTTTATTGTCAAAAGCTATTTTGTATAGGATATTGCTTAAGGAAATAATTTCATCAACGTTACTTTCATCCAGTGCCTCTATTTGAAGACGAATGTCTTCCACATTTTTTGCAACTATAATATCATCAACTTGGGCAATTATATTGTTAAAAAATAATATAACAGAAAAGATAAATAGACGATGAAATCTCATAAAGAATGGCTATAACCTTGGGTGAAGTCTCAAAAATAACTAAAAAAGCTTCAAAATAACTTCAATTGACCATCTTTATACGATTCATGTAAATTGCAGTTTAAAGATGTTTTATTTTCTTCTGGGAAGTATTTTTTTCTGGCAATGGCAAACATTTGATGAATCTGATCGGCTATGTTTCCGGATCCTTTCATTCTTCTCCCGAATTGACTATCATTTAGGTTTCCTTGATGACATTCCATAATCTGATGTAAAATTTTGTCTTTGCGATCAGGGAGTGTGTTTTCTAGCCATTTAGTAAAGATCTGCCCAATAGCACCGTTTAATCGTACAACTGTATATCCTATACTTTTTGCTCCTCGTTTTGAAACTTCTTTAGAAAGACTTAGTATTTCATGGTTATTGATAGATGGAATAATTGGAGCCATCATGACGTTAGTAGGTATACCTAATTCATTTAGTTTTTCTAAGGTTTCTAATCGCTTTCTAATACTCGCAGTTCTGGGTTCTAATATTCTTCTGGTTTCTTCATTAAGTGATGTTATAGATAAAAACACTGATACCAGATTAGCTTCTGCAAGCTTAGAAAGAATATCAATATCTCTTTGTATCAATGCATTTTTCGTGATGATACCTACAGGATGTCTATATTTCAGAAATGTTTCAAGAAGTTGTCTAGTTATTTTTAGTTTTTTTTCTACTGGTTGATAACAATCGGTATTCCCTGAGAGCGCAATGGGGTATGCTTTCCAGTTTTTGCTTTTTAGTTTTTTCTCTAATAGTGCAGGAGCATTTTTCTTAACTAAAATTTTGCTTTCAAAATCTAACCCCGCTCCATATCCCCAATATTCGTGAGAATTTCGAGCATAACAATATACGCATCCGTGTTCACATCCTTGATATGGATTGAGAGAATAGACCATACCAACATCAGGACTGCTTACTTTGTTCACGATCGTTTTAGGAAAAGTTTCGATAAAAGTGGTTTTATGATCGTGTATAGGCTCTCCTTCTTTTTGAAGGTAATTAAGAAAATCATCCCTTAGTTCATAGTGGTTGGCAGAAAAACGATTATGTGTTTTTTCTTGCGCACCTCTCCCTTTTATATGTTTTTTTGGTTCCAAAAGTTATAATTTTTACGGTTTAAAAGTAAAACTTTTGTTGGAATATTTCCAATAAAAAATGGAATAATTCCAAATAAAGAGAGTAATTTTGTAATAGGTCAGATTTAGGTTAAAAAAATAGTCAGTGATGAAGAATAAAAGTTATGAATATGATGTTGCTTTATCTTTCGCAGGAGAGAATAGAGCATATGTGGAGGAGGTAGCGAATAGCTTGAAGACTAAAGGCATTAAAGTGTTTTATGATTTATTTGAGGAAGCTAATTTGTGGGGAAAAAATTTATATGAATATTTATCAGAGATTTATCAAAATAAAGCAAGGTATACCGTACTGTTTGTATCTAGCTTTTATAATAAAAAATTATGGACAAATCATGAGAGAGTTTCGATGCAAGCGAGGGCATTTCAGGAAAGCAGAGAATATATATTACCTGCTAGATTTGATAATACAGAAATCCCTGGAATTCTCAAAACAATCGGTTATATTAATCTGGAAAATAAGACTCCTGAAGAATTAGCCATTCTTATCGAAAATAAGTTAAAGAAGGATCAGACATTTTTCAGAAACCGATGGTCGAAACTCTCTACTATGATCAACCCCAAACCCTTTATTTTTACAATTAAAGTGGTAGACGAAAAGGGGCAATTGGTTAAACACGCAAAAGTGGTACTTGTGGCAAACAATTCTACGTATCTGGAAGGTTATACAGATGAGAATGGATTAGCTCATTTTGTGATTAGAACCAGAAAGTTATATACCGTTCTTATAGCACATTCAGAATATCCAGCCGTAATTTTCCATAGCATGAATCCAAAGGAAGATATCAAAGTTACAATTGAAAAATCTAATAACTCAGGTTCGGTTATTATCAATAAATCAGGTTATATTCCCGGTATCTCGGGTAAAGTAGAACCCGTATTGAAGCCTGATAAAGGATTGAGTTTATATGCTGATAATATTGCTATCGAAGGTGGAAAAGATCAACCGTATGATTTTGAACTTAATAAAGCAATCACTTTAGAAGATAATGGAGGAAATATCATGCATTTGACCTTTCGGTTTTTTCAGGGTAGGATTGCTTTAATTGATTTTTATAAGAATAGCTCGATTAAATCATAATATAATTAAATATCCATAGAGGCTATAAGTCCTCTATGGATATAAAGAATTGAAATTTTATCAATTGATTATGAACGTTTCTCCATCTTCCGGTATCTGGATTAATTGCTCGATTCCTTGCTTGATAAGTCGTTTTTTAAGATCTCTTCTTTTAACGAAGCAATGGTTTAATGTGTTCATATGTACAGTTAATATCTCAGCATTATCAGAATTTTTATAAACCTCTATGATGTCTTCTGGAGTCATTGTAATTGGATCTCCCTTTTTATTGCCTTCAATGAATTGCGCGCCACCAGCATTTAATACAATGATATCAGGATTATATTGCGATATTGCGGATTTTACTTCTTTTGTCCATCGGGTATCTCCTGCAACGTATATTTTTTTATTTGATGTAGCGAAAACAAAACCAGAAACTTTTCCCATAAGTTTACCTACTTTACCAAAACCGTGTTGTCCTCCAGTTCTCGATATAGTAATTTCTTCCCAGATCGTCTCTCTTTGAATCACTTTTACGTTTGTAAAACCTTGGCTCTTAATCAAGTCTTCATCGGACGGCTGAACAAATATCAACTTGTCCTTAGGTATTAATTGTTGTGCCTTTGGATCCCAGTGATCTAGGTGAGTATGAGTAACAAAAACGGCATCTGTTTCATCTACAATATGTTTAATTTCTTTTTCACTGATTGGTAAATCAACCATTGGGTTTCTGAAATCATTTCCAGCTCCATCAAATGCAGGAAATGCTCCTTTTTCAGCAAACATTGGATCTATAAGTAGTTTTTTTCCACCAAAGTTTATAACAAGAGTTGCATTACGAAGCAACCTTATGCTTTCAATACTTTTTTGATTTTTAGGAATCCTGATATTTTGATCTGTTGTTTCCATATTGGATATTTCTTTGGTTATAATAAATTCTGTATTAAACTTACCTTGCTTTGGTCTAAGTAAGGAGTCGCTATCTATTGTTCTAGCTAAGGCTAGAGAACTTACTATCAAAACAATAATCAAAGCGATTGAATTTTTCATAATGCTATTTTATTATATGTGTAAATGTTGGTATTTTTGGTTTATACAACAAAAATACGTTGCCCTTTACATTGAGTGCATATATATATATCCTTTATCATTATACATATCACTTCCAACTATGAATCTGCAGATAAACTCTTCTTTTTAATTAAAATCCAAAATTCACTATTTTCAGGGGATAACCGCGTTTAAAAATGTCTTACATTTATAAAGTCAACTAAAATCATTTAATATGCGATTATCACGTATCCTGTATCTTTTCTTATTTACCGTGCTTCTGTTTTCTTGTAAAAAGAAAGATGCCAAAGCCATAGCCGAAGCAAATGCCTCAGAACTTAATAAATATCAGGAGTATATTTCGGATGTATCCACAGGGGTAATTTCGGTTTTGGATAATGTGTACGTGGTTTTGCAGACACCTGTAGAAGGTTGGGATGATAATCAAGAGCTTTCTGATAAAGTACTTTCGGTTTCACCAAATGTAAAGGGAAGAGTGTTTGCTGTAAATAATCAAACGATTGCTTTTCAACCAGAAAAAGGTTTTAAAGAAGATACAGAATATACGTTTACACTGAATTTAGAAGGTTTAGTGAAAGATTTAAAGGATGATCTGGATGGAGAATTTGTTTTTAGTGTTAAAACATTAAAACAACAGTTTTCCGTAATCACGGATAATCTACAATCTTATAGTAAGGATTGGCAGTACGTTAATGGAACAATTTCTGCGAGCGATCAATTAAGTTTTGATACAGCAAAACAGTTAATTACGGCTACGCAAAAAGGCAAAAATGTTCCTGTTACTTTTGGAGAGTCACTAGATAAGAGTCGTCAGTTTAGTTTTAGAATTGACAGTATACAGCGTTTTGAAGAAGACTCAGAAGTAGCCATAAAATGGTCTGGAAAATCATTTGATATAGATACAGAAGGAGAGGATGTGTTGAATATACCTGGAAAGAATAACTTTTCCGTTATTAGTGTATCTGTTTCTAACTTTGAAGGCCAATATGTAGAGATCAATTTTTCCGATCCATTGAAAAAAAATCAAAACTTTGATGGGTTAGTCACTATAGCCGGAGCGAAAGATCTAAAATATACAGTAAAAGGTCAGAATCTAAAAGTATATCCAAAACAGGAGTTAAAAGGAACATTAGAAGTAACAGTTTTTGAAGGAATTAAAAGTGTTGATAACTACAAACTAAAGAATACCTATTCCGAAAATATTTCGTTTCAGCAACCTAAACCGGAAGTTAAATTATTGCAGAGCGGTGTAATTCTGCCGACTTCAGAGAATCTAAAGTTTAATTTCGAAGCAATAAACCTGCGGGCCGTAGAGGTTCAAGTCGTTAAAGTATTTGAGAATAATGTCCTTCAATTTTTACAGAATAACAATCTCGATGGTTCGAGTAATCTAAGAAGCGTGGCTAGACCGGTTGCTAAAAAATTGATCAACCTTCAGGAAAATGCCTCGTTAAATTTAAGTAAATGGAACGCCTTTGCTATAGATCTAAAAGAATTGATTTCGCCAGATCCAGGAGCTATTTATAGAGTAGAGTTAAAGTATAAGAAAGCATATTCTCTTTATAAATGTGATGGAGCAGCTGCAGATGAAACCTCTATTGATGAACTTTCTGAGAATTATGATGACGAGGAAGAAGAATCTAGCTTCTGGGATAGTTCTCAGTATTACTATGATGAATATTATGATTATGATTGGAACGAAAGAGATGATCCTTGTAGCAACTCGTTTTACAGAAATAAAAAGGTTGCAGCAAATGTACTGGCTTCCAATCTGGGAGTAATCATAAAAAAAGGATTGAACAACTCATATACAGTTACTGTTAATGATATCCTTACCACAAATCCGATTCCTAATGTAAAAGTTGCATTTTATAACTATCAGCAACAAGAAATTGGAGTCGCTACCACAGATGCGCAAGGTATGTCAGGATATGATGCTGATAAACCTGCGTTTTTTGCTATTGCTACATCAGGCAAGCAACAAACGTATGTTAAATTAAATGATGGTAATGCATTGTCTGTTAGTAAATTTGATGTTTCTGGAGTACGATTACAAAAAGGAATTAAAGGATATATCTACGGAGAACGGGGTGTTTGGCGTCCTGGAGATACATTATTCATTTCGTTTATGCTAAATGATAACGCTAATAAGCTACCAAAAGGACATCCGGTTAAGTTTGAATTAAAAGATCCTTACGGAAAAGTAATACATCAGGAAACCAAGACAGAAGGAATTGGTAATTTCTATAAGTTTATAGTAGAAACGTCTGATGAAGCACCTACCGGAAACTGGCAGGCCAAGGTAAATGTTGGAGGAGCAAGCTTTTCTAAATCCTTAAAAATTGAAACGATTAAACCTAATCGCCTTAAGATTAAAGCAAATTTTGATGATGAAGTACTGGGAGCAAATAAAAGTATAACGGGTGATTTAGAAGTATTATGGCTGCACGGAGCAATAGCTAAGAACCTTCAAACAGATATTAATGCTCGTTTTAGCCCTAAGAGAACCAGTTTCAAGACATTTCCCGGATATATCTTTGATGATCCGTCAAGGAGATTTGGGACAGATGAACAAGAAGTGTTTAGGGGTAAACTTTCTTCAGAAGGAAAAGTAAACTTTTCTATAAAACCGACATTAGAGAGTAAAGCAGCCGGAATGCTAAGAGCGTCATTTATAACCAAAGTATATGAAACCGGTGGCGATTTTAGTACCGATGTTATTTCGAAGGATTTTTCGCCTTATGAAACCTATATTGGATTAAACGTTCCAAAAGGAGATAAAGCAAGAGGAATGTTACTTACAGATACACAGCACAATTTTGAAGTAGTCTCTGTGGATAAAAAAGGGAACCCAAAATCAGTTAAAGACCTTGAAGTTTATGTTTACAAAGTAAACTGGAGATGGTGGTGGGATACTTCAGAAGATAATCTATCCTCTTATAATCGAGGATCGTATCGTAATGAAGTATTTAAAACTAAAGTAACGACTAATAGTAGCGGTAAAGCCAATTTTAATTTCGAAATTAAATATCCCGAATGGGGAAGATACCTGGTAAGAGTTGTAGATCCAAATGATGGCCATGCAACCGGAAAGGCAATATACGTAGATTGGCCCGGTTGGGCTGGCAGAGCTAATAAAAATGATCCATCTGCAGCAACGATGTTAATGTTCTCTGCAGATAAAAGCACTTATAATGTTGGAGAAACAGCAACAGTGACGTTTCCATCCAGTGAAGGTGGAAGAGCTTTGGTTACTGTAGAAAATGGTACTGAAGTATTATCATCACTATGGGTTACTCCACAAAAAGGAGAAACCAAATTCGAATTACCAATAGAGGATCTGTATACACCAAATGTATATATACACATAACATTATTACAACCGCATAGTTCTACTGCTAATGATCTACCAATACGATTATATGGTGTTATACCAATTTCTGTAGAAAATCCTGCTACAAGGGTTACACCTGTTGTAAAAATGCCCGATGTTTTGCGTCCAGAAGAGACTATTGATGTGAAAATTAGCGAAACAAGTGGAAAAGCGATGACCTATTCGATAGCGATTGTGGATGAAGGATTATTGGACCTAACAAGATACAAAACACCTAATCCATGGAATACTTTCTACGCCAGAGAAGCATTGGGAGTAAAAACCTGGGACGTATATGATGATGTAATTGGAGCCTACGGAGGAAGTATTAACCAAATCTTTAGCATCGGAGGTGATGGAGAAGCTGGAGGCGGTAAGTCTAAAAAAGCAAATCGATTTAAACCGATGGTTGTTTATAAAGGCCCTTTTGAGCTTAAAAAAGGAGAAACTAAATCTCATAAAATCAAAATCCCAAAATATATTGGTTCCGTTAGAACGATGATTGTAGCTTCAGACGCTACAAATGCAGCGTATGGAAGTGTTGAAAAAACCACTCCCGTAAGAAAACCATTAATGGTATTGACCTCAATTCCTAGAAAAATTACACCAGGCGAAAAAGTGACAATTCCCGTTACTGTTTTTGCTATGGAAGACAAAGTGAAAGATGTAAATGTGACACTAAAACCTAATAAAGGATTTACAGTTGTCGGAGAAACTAGCCAACGTCTTAATTTCGCGCAGCCTGACGAAAAAATGGTGTATTTTGATATTGAAGTGATAGAAGGTGCTTCGATTACAGATATAGAAGTGGTTGCCAGCGGAAATGGAGAAAAAGCTTCTTATAGTGTTCCAATTGATATTATCAACCCAAATCCAATGACTACAGAGATTACTTCGATAGTCCTGGAACCGAATAGTGAGCAAGAGTTGGATTTTGCATCTTTCGGAGTTGACGGAAGCAATAGTACTACGATCGAACTTTCTTCATTACCACCTATGAATTTTGAAGGTAGATTAAAGTATCTGATTAGATATCCTCATGGATGTGTTGAGCAAACTACATCAGCAGCATTTCCACAATTGTATTTAGGTGATGTGTTTACGTTGCCTTCAGAGAAGAAAAATAAAATTCAACGTAATATGGAAGCTGCTATCTATAGGCTAAAAAGCTTTATCCAACCAAATGGAGGAATGTCATATTGGCCAGGATACAGCAATGCCAATGATTGGGGAACGAGTTATGCAGGACACTTTTTACTGGAAGCTAATAAAAAGGGATACGTCTTACCAATTGGGTTTAAAAGTAATTGGATTAATTATCAACAACAACAATCAAAAAGATGGAGAAGTGGAGGCAGTGATCTTGCGCAAGCATATAGATTGTATACGCTAGCTTTAGCTGGAAGCCCTGACTTATCATCTATGAATCGATTAAGAGAGACATCTAACCTTTCTAACGATGCTAAATTAAGATTAGCCGCAGCCTATGGATTGATTGGACAGAAGAGTGCAGCAGACAAATTATTGAATAGTTCCAATATTGATTTTCAGCCAAGAAAAAACTATTACCATACATATGGATCTACAAACAGAAATCGAGCGATGGCTTTAGAGACATTGGTGTTGTTAGATCAAAAAGCAAAAGCACAAAAAGTGGCAGAAGCATTGGCTAAGGAATTGTCTTCAAAACGTTGGATGAGTACCCAGACTAGTTCATACGCTTTAATGGCTATGGCTAAATATGCAACCTATGTAGGAGGGAAGGGAATAGAAGTTAATTACACACTTAACGGAAAATCCAATAGTGCGAATACCAATAAGACTTTACAATCCTCAGGTGAATTGTCTATTGCTAAAAACAATAAGTTGCTTCTTAAAAATAATAAGGATAACACCATTTTTGTGCAACTAGCAACTAGCGGAATTCTACCTGTTGGTGAGGAAAAAGTAATACAAAGTAATTTTAAAGCGATTGTAGATTATAAAAATAGAGATGGCAGCATCATTGATGTTACTAAGTTATCCCAAGGAACCGATTTTGTTGCAGAGGTAACGATAACCAATACTTCTGGAAGTAATGTAAAAGATATCGCTTTGACAGAAATTTTTCCATCGGGATGGGAAGTAGTCAATACTCGTTTCACCGATTTTGGATCTTTTAGGACTAATAAGGTTACCTATACGGATATTCGGGACGATCGTGTTAATTTCTATTTTGATCTAAAACCAAAAGAAAGTAAAACAGTAACATTACTATTGAATGCTTCTTATTTAGGAAAGTATTATTTACCAGGTGTTCAATCTGAAGCCATGTATGATAATGACTATCTAGTGCGTACCAAAGGTAAATGGATTGAGGTAGTGAAATAGAAGTTAAGTAGTATGTAGTCGATGTTAGCTTACATCTGTTATTCTATAAAAAAGTGATGCAGTATACTATTAACAACAAAAAACTTCCGGAAGTGGGAGAACTTAAAGATCTTTTTAAGCAAACTAGTTGGGCAAAGAATCGATCATTAGAAGGTGTTGAAAAGCTATTACAAAAAACAGAAGTATTTGTAGTAGTTCGAGATACGGATACGGAACAACTCATCGGATTTGGACGCGCACTTTCGGATGGAATTTATCGTGCTTTGTTAGACGATATTGTAATAGAAGCTAGTTACAGAAAAAGAGGTTTGGGAAAACGTATTGTTCAGGAACTATTAGATCAGGTACAGGATGTCGAACAAGTATTTTTGAATACAAAACCGGAATTAGAAGTTTTTTATAATGAATTTGGCTTCACTAAAACTAAGGCATTAACGATGAGCCTATGATTTTATATTTTACAAAATGATATTAGAACAAGCAATTTTATATATAAAACAAGGTGAATCTAAGACTTTTGAAAAAACCTTTAGCGAAGCTCGAAAAATTATTTCCTCTATGAAAGGGTTTATTAAGTTAGATTTGCTAAAATGTGTAGAAGAGATAGATAAATACTTGTTATTGGTATCATGGGAAACGATAGAAGACCATGAGGTTGGATTTAGACAATCATCAGAATATCAGGAATGGAAACGATTATTGCATCATTTTTATGATCCATTTCCAGTAGTTGAACATTATAAATCGGTTGTTTGATAAGAACCGGATCTAAGAATTTGTTTTAGAAGCTCATGTTTACTATATGTATTATAGCAGAGTAAAATGGCACCTTGCGATTTACGTTTTCTGCGCAGATTTTATAACTTACTTATCATAAAATCTTGACTCCATAACAAATATTCAAGAACCTTTTAAAACCATTACTAAAACTTTCTATGACATCATAGTGTTGGAAGTAGTTAATTTTTATATTTCGATGGATCAACTTGAAAAACTTTACACCATTTATTTACTTTAAGTGGTTTCCATAAATCATCATCTATTGTTCTATTTATTAGGTTATATTCTTTTTTTGTTAAATAGATCGATTGACCATCATTCGCTCCGTTAATCAGATAAAGTCTTTCATCAATGTTTTGGGATTTTAATTGGTCATTAATTATCTCTGCAAATCTTTGTGCAGCTTCTCCCCATCCGTAATCTTTAAAATTTCTAAAAATCACATATTCAATTCCGTTTATTGTAACTCTATGATTTAACCACTTATTATTATTATCCCATTCTTCCAAATGATTAGTTATTTCCAATTTTAGATTCAGTTTATTGAATAACGGTTGCATACTATTAATCGCATCCATAAAGCCTCCTTCCTCGAACAATGTTTCTCCGTCAAAAAGGAATAAACGATTATCAAGAGGAATAAAATTCTTTTCGTCATAAATAGTAGATAAAACTCCGTATTCAGCAAGGGAAGAAATAAGGTCATTTTTTAAAGTGTCCAAATCTATAGCGTTGGTATATTTATAATAACCCAAATCTTCAAGATTATCAACAACGCTTTTTGCAGCATCTAATGTCATATAAGGTTTCTTTTCAGATCTTGAATCAGAAGAACTACTATTCGTATTTTTTTTGAACACCTGGCTACATCCGAACACCATTAGAATTATAACAATTATTAAAATTAGATTTTTTCTGTTCATTTGTAATTACTAATACTTAAATGCCAATATTGTCTGCTTTATCAATTTTAAATTGTTTGGTCCGGTTAAAAAAGAACAAGATTTTGGCACTAATTACGGTCAATGTTTGGTATAAACGTTTGTTTTAAAGCCGATTATACATTATTGTAAGTTTGTTGTTTATGCTCCCTTCAAATTTCTTTCGATGTCATTTATCGTTCATAAATTGATTTACAGTTTTCATTGGGATAAAAAGTTATATACTTAATATCTCCTTCATCAAAACATTTTCTACTTAGAAAAAAAATCAATACCTCCAACTTTTCAAGTCGGCATCTTTAGGAGCAACTTTATGAACTTTATCTACATATTTTTTGATAAACATACGGTGATATCGCAGTCTACTAATATGATTTCCATTATCGTGATCGCCGTTCCAGCAATGTTCTGCTCTGTCACCATAATCTACTTCACCATTATAATAGGGAGCAGTGGTTTCTGATAGGATTTCTTCGGCGAGATATACTGCATTGTTGAGATAATAATTGTCCATATCACCACAATACAAATGAATTTTATTTTCCCAATCCTTACCGTTTTTTGCCCAGTCTCGTTTCAAAATATAAGAGAGGTCGTAGTTTTCTTTCCAATACGAAGCTACTTCTTTATCTATTTCTCCAGTTAGGCGATCCCAGATTCTTTTAGGATACCCCTCTTCATTTACTGGCGAATATGTTGCTTCCCAAATATCCCATTGTTGTCCTGACCGAGCTTTTGTACCCAATATTAATTCTCGATAATTCATATCTCTTAAGCTAGCATCTACATTTCCCAAATAATCTCGATGACCAGGGACCAGTGTTTTTTTGAATGTACCTTCTTTGTAGTATGCGTTTTTGTCTTCGTATATATTCACCAAACAATACGCCCTAAAATCAATTGGGTCTGGACAAGCTGCAAAACACATCCCATACTCTTTGGGATATTTTACCTGTACAGCAAGAGACTCCCATCCACCTGTACTTCCTCCGTAAACAAATCGTGACCAACCTTCTCCTATTCCTCTAAATTGTTGCTCGATATGCGGAATAAGTTCATAAGTAATCGCATCTCCATAAGGCCCTTGTGCGGCACTATTTACAGCATACGAATCATCATAGTACGGTGTTGGGTGTTGGATTTTAATTGCAATGACTCTAGGGAAATCAGGACCTGTCCAGGTTTTATAAAAATCATACGCTTCCTGTTGGACCATCAAATTATACCCTTCAACATTAAAACGCTCACTATATTCTGCCTTCAAATTGGGATCGGGTGGAGTCGTTCGAAATCCTCCAAAATCTTTCGGGAAATGCCCGTGCATGATAGCAAGCGGATATTTAACATTAGGGTGTGTTTCCCATCCTTCGGGCAACAGTATATGAGCTCCCAAATACATATCTCTTCCCCAAAAATCACTCAACAACTTGCTTTTAATTTTTATATGCTTTACATACTTTGTATTCTCAGGTTCGGGGATTGGAGGTATTTTCTGATCTAATTTTATAGCGATAGAAGGAAACTGCCCATTCTTGATCGTGACTTTTTGAGGAGTAGAATAGAGATTGCCTGGCGCTTTGTTCCATTGTTGTCCTTCGCCTCTATCCATAGGTAATTTCACTATATGCCCATCTGCCCGTTGAAGGGTTTCGTATTTGTGAAATAAGACTTGTACGAAGAACTCACCTGATGGTAACTCTTTAAAGCTACGAATTGGATATCCAAATGCTCCCGTGTCAAACTGTAGCGACTCTTCAGGTTTCCAGTTGTTAATATCCATTCCAAAAGCTTGACAAGTTTTGGAGTCGTCCCTAAGTTGAAATCGAGGTTCTGTTTCGATTTGTTTTGAAATCAAAACGATTAATCTTCCATCCAATGCTTCATCGTAATGTTCCGTTGGAAAGGAAAATTGGATGTCTCCTGAAGTATCAGCATTAGAACAAGAGAAAAAAAATGGGGCAATGAGTAAAATAACAAACAAGAATACATTCGCGGATATGATGTCAGGTTTTTTCATTTTGTTGTTGGTTTTGATATGTACTTGATTTACGTTTTGGATTTTTTAAAATAGGACTACGCCTACATATTTATCCAACCTTCTTTACAATTACGTCTCTACTATGGTTAGTACGCGAATTAAAAGTAGTAAATTTTCGATTTAGCACTTAGCCAAAACTTTTTATTTTGTTTTTTCTTTTTTGTTCTAAAGCCAAATCAAAAGATTTGGTGGACTTAGTTTAAAGCTAAAAACTTAGGGTTATGTACACAACTCGTGCTAACTTAGTTCTTTGTTAGCCACCGTTATTTTTTTAATTCCAATATACGACAATCCTATTCCAAAAATGAATAACAACCAATAATTGAAATTGTAATTCAGTCCATAACTCCATTCATAATAAGATTTTCCAAAAGACACTAATAATAACCAACTTAAATTGGTCAAAAAGTGTAGGATTATTGTATAAAATATGTTTCTAGTTTTTTTATAAATGAGGCAGGCTATAATTCCAAAAATAAATGTTGGTAGCAAGTTTCGATAACTGGGTAGATGAATGATAGAGAAACAAATACTCGAAACGATTACTGAAACGATAGATGAGTGTTTTTTTAATAGTTCTCCGAATAAAAATTTACGAAAGAAAAGTTCTTCGAAGATTGGTGCAATTATTAGAACTGATATTCCGCGATAAAAAATTTTCAAGTTCGAACTTTCTGAAAATTCGAATGGTTCTAATTCCGTATCACTGAAATAGGCGTAAATTTTACTAAAGTCAAATAATGGTCGGTCAAAGAATTCAAGTCCAATGGTAATTAAAATTAAATAAAGTAGATGTTTCGGTTTTATGCCTTTCGCCTTTTCAATTCCTTTATTATAGCTGAAGATAGCTCTGTAAGACAAGTAGAAAACGATGAAGTAAGCAATTACAGTTGGTA
Organism: uncultured Aquimarina sp.; assembly: GCF_947495315.1. Classification (GTDB taxonomy): domain Bacteria; phylum Bacteroidota; class Bacteroidia; order Flavobacteriales; family Flavobacteriaceae; genus Aquimarina. The sequence continues at coordinate 541,636 of NZ_CANLYD010000002.1, forward strand.
TTTGTCCCGTTATTCCGAAATAATGAATCAAGCTATTCGAACTTAAAGAATTAGTTACTTTTGGTTCTATGAATTCATAAACTCCGAAAGAAATTAATACTTCTAATCCCATTAATAAGGCAGTAAGTAAAATTGCTTTTAGGATGTTCATTTATAATTGTGGTTAACGTTTAATATATGTGCCGTAGCAAGGCAAAATGTTACCCTGCTTTTCGATTTTTCTGCGCATTGGTTGCTAACTTTTCCTTATTGTAAGCATTGCGCCTTAACAAAAATACAACAACCATTAGATTAATCACTTAACTGCTATGATGATATAATGTTACCATTATTTTTTATTTTACATTAAATGAATCTTCTAAAGAAAAGTCAATTTCGTCACCCTTAACTATTTTATTTATAAAGTATTTTATTTCGGGGTTATTCATTTTTAAGATTCTCAATTTTAAGTGGTAATCTTTATATGCTTTTTTTGGATTATCAGAGAATGAGTCCTTTCTAATATATTTTCTTGTAATTATTCCATCAATCAGTAAATGTTTTTCCTTGTCAAATTTCCATTCATCGTTTGGACAATCGTAGCTAACCACACTATTCTTTGTCATTTCACTTACGGGCATTTGAATACGAATGCTATCGTTAATATTATATTTGGCATATAGTTTTTCAGCTTTTCTTTTTCGTCTATTTTGACAATCTACAGTTGGTTTAAGACTTTCTACAATTTCATTTACTTGATCCATAAGTTTGATATCTGTTTTATTCAGATATCTGTGATAGGATGTCAAAATAATACCAGACATATAATCATAATGTTCAATTTTTAGGTCATTGAAAAATTTCACTATTGAGTCCGATTTTCGATTATGTCTAAGAAGATTGTTTCTTATCTGCATTCCAATCCTAAAATGATAATTCCTTGGAGTGGTATCATTTTCAGATATTTTTTTGAATTCGTTAATCTCGTTTTTGCTCCAATTGTCATTTAAATATTGGAAAGAATATATTAGTTCAGAAGGAATCTTTGTCTTTTTTTGACAAGATAAAAATGTCAAAACTAATATTAAGAATAGTGATTTTTTCAATAGTTTTTAATTAATGGTAACGGTCTTGTGTATGGTTAGTTGCGTGGTTAAGCAACTAATTTAGCAAATAAATCACAGATAGAATATTCCGCAGGAATGTTCGTAAGTTGGCAGTGACCAAGCAATTAATTATACACGGCTTGTACCACGTATTTCTATTTGTTTAACATTTTGTGATAGATAAAAACGGTAATAATTGAAAAAGCCCAAAATAAAATTGAAAAAACAATAAAGTAAACTATCAAATACCAGATGATGATAAGAATTAACGGACTAGTATTCCAATACTCAATAATTTTATTATAATTATCAATTATAGCAAATACTAAAAAACCAACTATAAAAATAATAGAAAAATATTTATAGATTCTGAATGTTTTTTTTAGAGATTTATTCATTTTTTTTAAACCTTATTTCTTTTTCACTATTAAAAAATTCTATTTCAAATCCGATTATTTTTCTTTTTATACAAGCAGATGTCCAATTCTGTCCACATTGAAAAGAAAGCTCATTGCCTACAAGTTCATAATCGAGGTCATAATTTCCGTTTTCACAAAGATTAATTCCAGGTGTTTTGGTGAATTCAAAAGTTCCGTCTTTTTTTAAACTTAGAGAGTATTTATTGTAGTCAGATTCTGGAATTCCATTCTCAGCACTCACAATTCTATAAATTCCGATTAATTCTTTGTCAGTTGGTTTGTTAGTCAAAAAGGTTGGAAATAAATTATACAGTATAACAAATAAAGGAATTCCAATAAATATTAAACTAGAATATTTTAATCCGTTATTTTTTTTTATAACTCCTTTTAATAAAATATAAAATCCAAAACCAATTATGATAATTAGAATTGTTAATAAAATTAGATATTTAAATGCTTCCATTAAGGTTTGTTGAGTTTGCTTATATGTGGTACGTTTAATATATGAAAAGTAGGCGATTTCGAAGCACAAAACTTTCGGTTAAACATAAAGTTTGATGAGAGCCCAAAGGCATGAAATCAGTACTTTTTCGTCTATTTTTTATATACATTGTTGTGCGTTCGTTTTTTTATTCAATTGAATGAAGCTCTAAATTCCAATGGCGTTTGATTGGTCTTGGATTTAAATAATTTGTTGAACGATTGTGAATGTTCATAACCCAATTCATACGCAATTTCACTTACAGATAAATTTGTCGTAGATAACTTTATCTTGGCTTTTTCAATTAATTTATTGTGTATATGTTGTTGTGTTGTTTGTCCTGTTAAACTTTTTAGCATAGTACTTAAATAATCTGCTGTAAGATTTAATTTTTGTGAAACATCTTGAACTGTAGGCAAGCCTTTGTCAAAAACAATTTCTTTTTTAAAATATTCTTCTAAAATAATTTCCAATCTATCCAATATTTGATGATTAGAAATTTTACGTGTCAAAAATTGACGCTGATAAAATCTCTCAGCATAATTAAGTAATAATTCTAATTGACTTATAATGATTTGTTGACTGAACTGGTCAAGGTTTGCTTGATATTCACCTTTTATTTTTTGAAATATTTCGAAGATTGTATTTTCTTCTTTTTCGGATAAAAAGAGTGCCTCACGAACGGAATAATTCAAAAAGGTATATTTTTTTATGCTTTTTGATAAAGAAGTCCCAAATAGAAAATCAGGATGGATGGCTAAAATCCATCCTGAAGGTTTATTATTCAAATCTTCTTCTATAAGTTCGACTGAAATAACTTGCTCTGGTGAGAAAAAGGTCATTAACCCCTCATCAAAATCATACGATTCTTGACCGTAACGATATTTACCAACTACATTTCGCTTTATTGAAATCGTGTAAAATTCTTGTACCCATTTCAATTCATTGTTTACAGGTGTTGGTTTTATTTCGCTATAATCTATCAGACTAATCAATGGATGATTAGGCGAAGAAATGTTGTTGAAACGATGAAGTTCACTTATAGTCTTTAGCCTAGTTGGAATTGACATTTATAAAATAATTAAAGTTAATAACACTTTTTCATTGTACAGTTTTAATTACAAAAACTACCTAAAAAGGAAAATTTACTTTTGTTGTTTCTTTAGCCCAATCCCATAATTTAGCACTTAGGGTTTCGTCTAAAGCAGCTGCATCAATTTTTGCTAAAGCTGGTTTCCCTTTTTGTTCATTATGTCCATCTGGCCCCCAATATTGTCCTCCTTTTGCATCTTCACGTAAGCAAGCAGCTAATGTAGGTTGAGCACCTTCTTTAGCAGTCATTAGGTCAAGAGACGCAAGCATATCCTTATCCATATGCACTTGTAAATCTGTTTTACTAAATCCTGGATGTGCAGCTAAAGATTTGATTTGACTACCATTACTTTTCAATCGCTTGTCAAATTCTAGTGCAAAAATGATATCTGCCAATTTGCTTTGTCCGTACTCTCTCCAATTGCTATACTCTTTTTCTAATCGGAAATTATCAAAATCAATAGCTGCACCTCTATGAGCGATACTACTTAATGTGACAACTCTCGAACCTGTTGTTGATTCTAATAAATTAAAAAGGTGACCCGTAAGGGCAAAATGGCCAACGAAGTTTACTCCGAATTGAATCTCAAAACCATCTTCAGTTGTTGATTGTGGTGGAATCATAATTCCTGCGTTGTTAATCAACAAATCTAGACTTGATTCAGCTTGTATCACATTGTCTGCAAAAGCTTTCACAGAACGCAAACTAGCCAAATCCAAGTGTTCATAGACTAATTCGCCTGTTCCTCCGTCAGCCTCCATTTTTTGGATAGCTTTTATTGCTTTTTCTTGATTACGACAAGCAACATATACTTTTGCTCCTTTTTTGTACAAGTCTAAGGCGGTTTCATATCCAATACCTGTGTTTGAACCTGTTACGATTGCTGTTTTACCTGATAAATTCATATTTTATTTTTTTAATTAAATAATAAGACAAATTTATCTGTGTTATTTATGCTTAATGTATCCAAATCCTTTATGGTTGTAGCTGAAAATTATTTGTTGTGTCGCTTGCTGTTTTCAAATTAAGCACAACGTTGTGGGCAAGAGCTGCGGTCAGCAGCGTCTTGGCCCTCAACTAACTAGTTAGTTGGCAAGG
>NZ_CANLYD010000003.1 GCF_947495315.1 uncultured Aquimarina sp.
GCCCGTTCGTCTATCGGCTAGGACGCATGGTTTTCATCCATGTAAGAGGGGTTCGATTCCCCTACGGGCTACGAATTAAAAAATTAATTGCAAGTTTAGAGTGAAAGCTATAAATTTGCAATCCTTGGAAAAGGAAAAAAGGCCCGTTCGTCTATCGGCTAGGACGCATGGTTTTCATCCATGTAAGAGGGGTTCGATTCCCCTACGGGCTACGAATTTTATAATAAAGAAATTTAACAAAGAGAAGATGGCAAATCATAAGTCAGCATTAAAGAGAATTAGAAATAGTGAGACTAAACGTCTTAGAAATAAATATCAGCATAAAACTACACGTAATGCTATTAAAAAATTACGTGAAGCTGATAAGAAAGAAGCTGAGGCTTTGTTTCCTTCTGTAGTTTCTATGATTGATAGATTAGCAAAACGTAATATTATCCATGATAATAAAGCTGCTAATATAAAATCTAAGTTAGCTAAATACGTAGCAGCTCTTTAATTAAAAGAGTTTTAAGATATTGGAGCTTCTTCACTTATGTGGAGAGGCTTTTTTTGTTATTCTTTTATAACAAAAGAAAGGTAGGATTAATTAGGGATCATTTCTAAAAGTTGTGTGTGAATTAAAATAAGAATAAGATCTTTGCTAAAAAAAAGGAAAGATTGGATCCATATATTGATTTATTAAGGTTTGTTTTGCCAGAATTATTGGTCACTCATTTTGATTTAGCAAATAGCGCTACTAAAGACAAGGTTCTTCATTTATATTTTGAAGAGAAAAAAGATATTCCGGAAGAGTTTTCTTCTGGAATTGTTATTTCTCACGGTTTTCATAAAGAGATTAAGGATTAAGACTAGGTATTCTATTTGTTTTTCTCCTCAATCCAGCGCGACATAAATTCTGTACTTCGCATTGTGTGGTATTGTAACATGGATCCTATAAAGTTTTTGGAACGATGGCTTTTTAAGTTGTTCTGTAGTTCAGTTATGTGTCGAATAAATTGATTACTATATTTTTCTTTCTGAAATAGTGTATTAATGATTTCTATACCATTTTGTTGTGCTTGATGCCAAATGTTTTGATTGTTGTATAGTTTTATAGCGGCATTTGCAAATTCTTCTGGTTTGTCTTTAATAAATCCATTCCAGTCAGAGTCTTCTCCGAGCATACCTTCTGCTCCAATTGTTGAGGTAACGCTAGGAGTTCCACATAACATTGCTTCTGCTAATTTACCTTTGATTCCTGCTCCAAAACGTAAGGGGGCAAGGCATACACGTGCTTGTTTCATAACTTCTTGCGCATTTTTTACCCAGCCTTTGATGTGGAAGCCTTGCTGTGGATTGTGCAATTGTGTTGCTTTTGGAGGAGGGTAAGCGCCATATATGTGTAACTCTACTTCAGGTAATTGTTTTCTTATTAACGGCCAGATAGTTTCTTTAAGATATAGAACACTATTCCAGTTCGGTTCATGACGAAAATTTCCTATAGTTATAAAATCATTTCTTTTGCTAAATACGGGCCACTTTTGTTTTGTTTCTTCTGTAATTGAGTCTATGAGAAAAGGAAGGTAGTGTACTAGCTTTTCGTTGATGTTGAATTCCGTTTTTAATAAGTTTGTTTCGAAATCAGAAATAATTAAAGAGAGGTCGCAGCGATAGATACTGGCAATTTCTCTTTTTGCGATATCGCTATTCTTTAAATCTGAATAGTTAAATATAGTTCCTGCTTTAAATATTTCTTGCCTTGTTTTCCGAAGACTGTGCAAATCCTCTGTATTTAAAATTCTAAGAGTATTTGGAAGGTGTTTTGCAACCCTCCATCCGAATTGTTCTTCTGTCATGAATCTATCAAACACTACAATGTTAGGGTTTAATTTACTAATGAAATTATCAAAATCATTATTATTAATTTCGATGTTGGCTTTAGTGACACCAAGTGTTTCGATGTTATGCATGTGATTACTTTCTGCGGCTGCGCTTGCAAAAGTAATTTTCCAATCTTCGGATAAGAATAGTTGTATTAGTTGTAGCATTCGGGTTCCTGCTGCCGATGAATTAGGTTCTGGCCAGACACTGCCTATGATGAGAATGCTGTTCATTTGTTGTTCTTATAAAAATAAAAAAAGCCTCAGAAATTTCTGAGGCTATAATATTATGTAAAAAAAATAAATTTATGACAGTTTAGAAAACATTGTCTCCATTTTTTCTTTTTCTTCTTGTGCTAAAGCTTGGTCTACTAGTATACGGCCACTATGCTCATCAGTAATGATTTTTTTACGAGAAGCAATCTCCATCTGAACTTGTGGAGGAATTGTAAAGAAGGAACCTCCAGAAGCTCCACGTTCAATCGGCACAACTGCTAGTCCATTCTTCACATTATTTCTGATTCTGTTATAAGCAGCTACTAATCTTTCTTCTATTTGTTTTTGAAAATCTTCAGACTTAGCTATTAAAGCTTGCTCTTCTTTTTCAGTTTCTGCAAGGATGGCATCAAGCTCACCTTTTTTATGACTAAGGTGTTTGTTTCTTTCGGAAAGACGTTCTTTAGTCTGATCGATGATCTCATTTTTCTGAACTATCTGTGCTTTAAACTCCTTAATATGTTTATCAGATAACTCAATTTCTAGTTCCTGAAACTCTATTTCTTTACTAAGAGAGTTGTATTCACGATTGTTTCGTACATTTTTTTGTTGCTCTCCGTATTTTTTGATTAAAGATTTAGCTTCTTCGATTAGGTTTTTCTTAGTCTTGATGCTTTCGTCGATAGTTTCAAGATCTACGTTTAATTTTTCTAATCTTTTGTTTAATCCGGCTACTTCATCTTCGAGATCTTCAACTTCTAATGGAAGCTCTCCACGCACGTTTCTAATCTCATCAACTCTAGAGTCAATTAATTGCAAATCGTATAATGCTCTTAATTTTTGCTCAACAGTAACTTCTTTCTTTGCCATATTTTAGATGTATTGAATGGGATTGGTGTTTTTATCCGATAAAATGATTGCAAAATTACTAATTTTTTTTCTAAGATAGCTAACAATTAGGTTTTTTGTGTACTGTTCACTTTCATAATGACCAATATCCGCTAGAATAAGCTTATTTTCTGCTTCATAAAACTGATGATATTTCAGGTCAGCTGTTATAAACATATCTGCTCCAGCGTTTTGGGCGTTTTTAATAGCAAAACTACCACTGCCACCTAATACAGCAACTTTTCTAATTGGTTTGTCTAGCAATGCAGAATGTCTAACACAGCCCGTTCGGAAAATTTCTTTGATATGCCTTAAAAATGCAATCTCATTCATTTCTTCGGGTAGCTCACCAATCATTCCCATGCCAATATGTTGGTTTCCGTTTTCTAAAGTCGTGATTTCGTAAGCAACTTCTTCATAAGAGTGATGATCCATTAACGCTTTTAAAATTTTATTTTCATTGTGTTTAGGGTAGGTAATCTGTATTTGAGTTTCGTTTTCATAATGCGTTTTACCGATTTGCCCGATAGATGGTTTTGCGTTTTCCAAAGCTCTAAAAGTTCCAGTTCCATCTGATGAAAAACTACAATGATCATAATTGCCAATAGTGCCAGCTCCTGCATCGAATAGTTTAGATCGTAACGAATCAGCTTCTTTATTAGGTGCAAACGTGACTAACTTTTTTATGTTTCCGCTTTGCGGAATTAGAATTTTTCGATTCAATAATCCTAGTTGTTCACAAATCATATCATTTACTCCGTGTAAGGCATTGTCAAGTGCTGTATGGATAGCGAAAATAGCTATGTCATGCTTGATGGCTTTCATAACCACACGCTCTACATAAGTATTGCCGTTAAATTTTTTAATGCCTTTGAAAACTATTGGATGGAAACTAACAATAAGATTGCAATCTTTTTCTATAGCTTCGTCTATGATAATTTCTAAAGTGTCTAGTGTAACAAGAATTCCTGTAACAGTTGTGTTTTTATCTCCAACTAATAACCCTACGTTGTCAAAATCTTCAGCGTAGTTCGTTGGAGCTAAAGTTTCAAGGTGTTGTATGACCTCTTTAATCTGCATTTGCGAATGTTTTTAAATATAAATTGAATGTAAAAAAACTTTTGCCAATAATCAAAGTTTCGTTTTATACATTTGTCATTAGAATATTATAAATAGTAAGTATAAGCGTTTGAATTTATTACGAAAAATACTTTTACCGATTGTCCCTGTCTACTATTTCGTGACTTGGTTACGTAATAAATTGTATGATTTAGGAATGAAAAAATCAGTTTCATATGATTTTCCGGTGATCGCAGTGGGTAATTTAAGTGTTGGTGGAACTGGTAAATCACCTATGGTTGAGTATCTTATTCGATTGCTAAAGGATAAAGTAGCGCTAGCAACACTTAGTAGGGGTTATAAAAGAGAAACTAAAGGATTTCTGGAGGTGCAAGTCAATGCTACTGCAAAAGAGGTAGGGGATGAGCCATTACAGTTTAAAACTAAATTTACTAATGTTATAGTGGCTGTTGATGGAGACAGGCGTAATGGTATAAAGAACTTAAAAACCCAGAATCCTAATCTTGAAGTTATTTTGTTAGATGATGCTTATCAGCATCGTAAAGTGAAAGCAGGATTTTATATTTTACTTACTCCATATTATGATTTGTATTGTAATGATATAGTATTACCTACAGGAAATTTAAGAGAACCTAGAAGTGGTGCAGATCGTGCGGATACTATTGTGGTTACCAAATGTCCGAATAATTTAGGAGATGAAACCATGGGGAAAATTGAAAAGAAATTAAGAGTAAAACCTTCTCAGACATTGTTGTTTTCTACAATTGATTATGGAGATAATATTGTTAATGCATCGGGCAAGCGATTATTAGATACTCTCAAAAAAACTTCGTTCACCTTGGTTACGGGAATCGCTAACCCAAAACCTTTAATAGATTATTATCATTCTTTAGGTCTTAATTTTAGTCATATTAATTATCCGGATCATCATAACTTTACAGATGCTGAACTTGATCAGTTAAAAAAGCATACATTCATAATTACTACAGAAAAGGATTATGTAAGGTTAGCTCCTAATTTTTCTGAAGACGTATTATGGTATCAACCAATTGAGATGAAATTTATCAAAAACCGAAATGTTTTTGATAGTAGGATATTAAGTTATATAAAAAAATGAGGTCATATACGTGACCTCATTTTATATATTTTGGCTAACTCAAACAAAGAAAATAAAGATCTCTTATGCTGAGTTATATGCTAATCAATAGATATGCCAAACCTTTAAGAAGTGGTTTGTTTTTTTGACAAAGCTTTATGTAATTTAGTAAAAAACTCTTCCGTTTTATATGGTTTCGGAATGATGTCATTGAAGCCATTATTATAGAATTCATCTAAATTATCATCCAGTGTCACGGCGGTTAATGCTACAATAGGAATTTCTGTATTAAATTCTCTAATTTGTTTTGTTGCTTCGATTCCACTTATTCCTGGCATATGAATATCCATAAGGACTAAATCAAACTCACTATTTTTTACTTTATTGACAGCAATATCACCATTGTCAGCTACATCACAGATCATTTTATTTTTTTCTAAAATCTTTCTAGTTATAAGTTGATTGATTTTGTTGTCTTCTACAACTAGAACTCTTTTGTCTACCATTACACTATAATCGATCTTTTTTGCTTCTTCTTGATAATTAGAGATAACATCTTCAAACACTTCAAATTTAAGATCAAAATGAAATCTGGATCCTTGTCCTAATTCACTTTCTAATTTGATTTCGCTATCCATTAGCGATAGTAGGTTCTTAACTATTGATAATCCTAAGCCAGTACCTCCAAATTTTCTATTAATCTGAACGGATCCTTGTGTGAAGTTTTCGAAAATACTCAGTTGCTTTTTATCAGATATACCAACTCCGTTATCTTTGATTTCGAAATTAAGAAAAACCTTATTTTCAATATGGTTGATCATCTTAACCTTAATCCAAATATCTCCATTTTGAGTAAACTTAATAGAGTTTCCTATAAGATTGATGAGAATTTGTGAGATCTTCAGAGGATCTCCTTTAAGCTTAGTAGGTATTGATTTATCAAATTCGTAATGAAGGTTGTTATTACGATCTTTTGCTGACTTTCCTAAGGCTATTAAAACATCATTAATTCTTTTCTGTAGATTAAACGAAGTGTTTTCTATCTCCACTTTGTTTGCTTCTAGTTTGTTTAAGTCTAGGATATTATTGATTAAAGAAAGTAGGTATTCTCCAGAAAATTTAAGAGAATTTAGGTGTTCTTTTTGATTAGGAGTAGGGCTTTCTTCGAGCAATAAATGGGTTAATCCTGTAACCGCATATAAGGGCGTTCGTAGTTCGTGTGTAATAGTGGATAAGAATTGAACTTTTGCTTCACTAGCTCGTTCTGCATTTTCTTTTGCCAAAATTAGTTCTGTATTTTTATTTTGCAGCAGTTCATTGGCTCTTGCTCTCAAGTTGTTGTTTTTGTATAGAGAAAGAGTAAGAAGTGATAGAATTGTTATTAGTGCAATACTTAAAATAGTGGTAAGTCGTCCAAGTTTAAGTGACTTTTGCTGTTGTTTGTTTTCTTCTGTAAGCTCTTCTATTTTAACTTTATCATCACCTAGACCTAATTTTGCTCTTGCGTCTTGGGCAATTATTTCTTTGTTAATGTTAAATAAAGAATCTTTGAATTGTTGATGAGATCTTAAATTGGCAAGCGATGTTTCGAATTCTTCTTTCTTTTCGTAGATCTGGCTATACAATTGAAAACTTTCTGATTGTATTTCGAAATATCCCATTTCAGAACCTATCTGCATTGCTAAATCATTAGTCGCTATAGCATCATCTAATGAATCTAGTGCCATTTGAGCTCTTGCCTTATTTGTGTAGAGTTTTGCTTTATAATAAGATTGTTCGAGAAAATCAACTTTCGGAAGCCCACTATTAAAATGTTTGATTGCTACTTCTGGTTGATTCATTTCTAGGGCTAAAAGACCTGCATTAATTTTTGCAGGGCCTTCCAATCTTTCCAGATTGTTTTTCTCAATTAATGAGTATGCAAGTTCCAGATGTTTTTTAGCATTTTCGAAATCTTTAAGCTTTGTGTGTATTGATCCACAGACATTATAGGAATTAGCTAACGCAATTTCATCTTCCTGCTCAATTTGGATCTCTATTGCACTTGTTATTTGTTCTTTTGCACTTTTGAGATCACCTAATTCCAGATATAGTTCTGCTAAAACTCGATTTGTTTTAGCTCTATATGTTTTATTTTGATTTTCTACGGCAAGTTCTTTCGCTAGCGTGATATTTTCTAAAGCAGTCGCTAATTGAGCTGTATTTATAGCATAAGAAGCTTTGGTTAGATAATTCTCAATAGAATCCTTAACTCCCCTGTTTTCTTGGATTTCTCCAGTTTGTGAAGAAGCCATGAAGCTACAACTAAGTAAAAGTATAAATATAAAATGTTTGATTTGGGTTGGCATTTTCCTTGAAATAACTCAACTAATATAGTTATTTCTTACAAATGTTGATAATTAAATCTATTATTCTGTTACTATATCCTATTTCATTATCATACCAACCTATAATTTTAACCATTTTTCCGATAACTGAAGTCATTAGAGAGTCGAAAACACAAGAATGTGGATTTCCTATGATATCTACGGATACAATTGGATCTTCTGTGTAGGCTAAAATACCTTTTAGATGAGATTCTGAAGCATTCTTAAAAGCAATATTAATTTCTTCTATAGAAATTTCTTTTTTTACATTAAATGTTATATCAGTTAGTGATCCATCCGGAACAGGAACCCTAATCCCACATCCTCCTATAACATTACTCAATTTTGGAAAAATCTTTGTTAATGCTTTTGCTGCTCCAGTTGTCGTGGGGACTATGGATTGACTTGCAGCTCGAGCTCTTCTTAGATCTCTATGGGGTTGATCATGTAAACTTTGATCGGTTGTATAACTATGAACTGTTGTTATGTACGCTTGCTCAATACCACAAAGTTCATCTATTACTTTGATCATTGGAGCAGCATTATTGGTTGTGCAAGATGCATTAGATATAATGGTCTCCTTGCCATTGAGAATATGTTCATTGACACCTAATACAATAGTTTTTATGGAATCTTCTAGGGGAGGAGCTGAAAGAATTACCTTTTTGGCTCCTGCAGTAATATGTTGTTGAACAGCTTCTTTAGTTTTAAATTTTCCTGTTGCTTCTACTACGATATCAATATTGTGTTTTTTCCAGTTGCAGTCACCAGGATGTTTTTCGTTTAGTAAAGGGATTAATTTGTTATTAACTACAACGGAATTGTCTTTATGAGATATATCATGAGTCACAACTCCATGTATACTGTCGTATTTAAGAAGATGGCTTAGTGTTTTGGCATCGGCAAGATCATTTATCGCTACAACTTCGATATCTGGATGATTGATTAATAATCTAAAAAGATTACGACCGATTCTTCCAAATCCGTTAATAGCTACTCTTATGGGTGTGTTCATTACTGATTACTTGTAAAAAAATTAAGTCAGGTGCTTTTGAGCTTTATAAGAAGAGCGAACCAAAGCTCCACTTTCTACATGTCTGAAGCCCATTTCTAACCCTATCTCTTCGTATTTTTTAAATTGATCTGGTGTAATGAATTGTTTTACTGGTAAATGTTTTTTGCTCGGTTGTAGGTATTGTCCGATAGTTACGATATCAAGATTTACGGCTCTTAAGTCTTTAAGAACTTGTATAACTTCTTCTTCAGTTTCACCAAGACCTAGCATGATTCCACTTTTTGTACGATTGATACCGTTATCCTTTAGGTATTTAAGAACCTGAAGGCTTTGTTCATATTTAGCCTGAATACGGACTTCTCTTGTAAGTCTTTTCACTGTTTCCATATTATGTGAAACAACTTCTGGTTTTACAGCAATAATCCTATCGATGTTTTTGGTCTTCCCTTGGAAATCAGGGATTAAAGTTTCTAAGGTAGTTTCTGGATTCATTCGACGAATTGCCTGAATCGTTTCTGCCCAGATAATTGATCCTCCATCTGCTAAATCATCTCTATCCACAGAGGTTACCACGGCATGTTTAATATTCATAATTTTAATAGAACGGGCAACTTTTTCAGGTTCTTCCCAATCTACAGTTTCTGGTCTTCCTGTTTTTACACCACAAAAACCGCAAGATCTGGTACAGATATTACCTAGTATCATGAAAGTAGCAGTACCTTCACTCCAACATTCGCCCATATTAGGGCAACTTCCTGAAGTACATATCGTATGTAAATTATATTTATCGACTAAACCACGAAGTTCGGTATATTTTTTTCCGGTTGGTAATTTTACCCGTAACCATTTTGGTTTTCCTTTTGGAGGAGCTACAGTAGTAACGTCATTATTCATACTCAGCAATATTTTGCACAAAAATACAAAGAAAGCTTAGATTAAAATATAGTTTTAGATATTCTTCTGGATTTTGGTTTGGTTCTTATAAATCTAATTGTAATGATCAGAATCTTATATGTTATCATGAGGATTATCTAGAAGTTTTGATTTTCTAATAACCTTGTTTTGGTAGTATTATCCTTACAAAACACACTTCGGAGGGAATTTTTAGATAAAAAAAATTGAGAATTATGAAATTAGTAATTGTTTAATTTTTTTAGAAAACGATAAAATGTTTTAAATTGATTTTCAAGCAATTATATTGGTTTTGGTTTAAACATTGATGACGTTTTCAGGGATATTTTCTTTGGTATCTTGAATAAAAATTATGGTAAAACCGTATTTTTTTTGCGGTTTTTGTGCATAATATGATTTCTTTTCATATTTTTGGCTTACATAATTTTGAGTAGAAATACTTTAAATCATGGTTAAAATTAGCTTAACCCCATTTTTTATTCATTAAAAAAAAGTTAAAAAACCAAACACAAATGTCAAAAGAAGATTTAGAACAACAGAAACAATTACAAAAAAACAGGAAACGAGTAGAAAAGTGGTTAATTAGTAATCAGAATTTTATTAATATAACCGGTATTGAAAAAGAAATATCTGCTCCTAAAGGACTCGTACAGAAATTTATTAAATACGATAAGAAAATAAACGATAAATGGATTAATCCATTACACGAGGTCTTAAAAAGAATAGCCACTTTTAGCCTTAGATAGATTAAAGTGATTTATTAAGAAGAACAAAAAGAGAGTTAATTAGATTTTTGAAATCTAATTAACTCTCTTTTTTATTGGTAATAATTTCTGCAAGAAGTTTTCTGGCTCTTAGTAATTTTACCTTTACATTATTCATGGGCTCATCTAATACTTCAGAAATTTCTTTATAACTCAATTCTTGAAAATATCTTAGGTTTATAACCTCTTGATAATGTGGTTTGAGTTGTTTGATATACCTAAGTAGTTGAGCAAGATTTTGCTCGGTAATCAATTTATCTTCGGGTGTTGGTGTGTCATCTATTATTTTATAAACTACATCATCAACCTCGGTAGTTGTTTTAGAGCGGATTGATGCATTTTTTTTCCTTAATAGATCAATATGAATATTTTTAGAAATCTGGATTAACCAAGTTTTAAAATTATATTCTTCTTTAAATGTGTCTATTTTATCGAATGCTTTAGAAAAACTCTGAATAGATATATCTTCTGCTTCATACTCGTTTTGAGTTCTCTTAAGTTGAAAATTAAAGACATCATTCCAAAAAGTATCTAAAAGATAATTAAAAGATGCTTGCTTGCCTTCTTTGGCCTTATTTATGTGTTCTGATAGTGTTAATAGTTCTTTTTCCAATGAAGTGTTTTTGAATGGAAATCGTTGATCAATTATTTGGAGTGCTCTGTTTCATTACAGTTAGCATATTGATCTGGAGTCTTGCCGCACATAGAACAAGATTCACCCTCCTTGTTGAGGAAAGGGCTTTGGCTTGCGCAGGTTCCTGCAAATTTTCCATCCTTTTTGGCCCATAGTTTAATGGCAATTCCTGCAAAGGCTATTAATAGAAGACCAACTGTAAGTAATACCAGTTTCATAATTTAATACTATCTAAATTAGTGTGCAAAGATACGAAGAAAAATAGCTGAAATTATATTTTATAGAAAATTAGATTCATATTCAGACCTAAAAAAAACACGAGTAAACTTAAATTATATTTACCTCGGTTTCTAATAGGATGCCAAATTTTTCCTTAATGGTTTCTTGAATTTTTTTAGAGAGTTCTAATAGTTCCTGTCCGCTGGCATTATTATAGTTTACCAGTACTAGCGCTTGTTTAGTGTGTACGCCGGCATCACCCCAGCGTTTCCCTTTATACCCACTTTGTTCGATAAGCCATCCTGCCGGAATTTTAGTGTTATTTTTGTCTACTTGATAAAAAGGAATGTCTGGGTGCAATTTTTGAAGCTCAGCAAATTTTTTTAAAGGAATTACAGGGTTTTTAAAAAAACTTCCACTATTACCAATTTCTTTGGGATCTGGTAATTTGCTTTTACGGATAGATATGACTGCTTCTGAAACGTCTTTAATTGTTGGGGATGTAATATTTTCTTCTTTTAATGCGTTTTCAATAGCTCCGTAGCTTGTATTCAAAACATGATCTTTAGTAGTTAGCCTAAAAGTCACTTTCGTAATTATATATTTTCCTTTTAATTCGTTCTTAAAAATAGAATTTCTATATCCAAAATTGCATTCTTCTTTTGTGAAGTGTTTTTTTGCACCACTAGTAACATGAATAGCTTCGCAACTGATAAAACTATCCTTTAGTTCTACACCATATGCACCGATGTTTTGAATCGGAGCACTGCCAACATATCCAGGTATTAGCGACAGATTTTCTAAACCTCCAAAATTATTATCGATACAGAATTGAACAAAATCATGCCAGTTTTCTCCGGCATTAGCAGAAACTAACACGGAGCTATCAGATTGAATATTAGTTGTAATTCCCTTAATAGCAATGTATAAAACCAGCGCTTCTAGATTTTGAGTAAGTAACATATTGCTCCCACCACTGAGAATGAAAATGTTTTTATCCTTATGTATAGAAAGCGTCTCCGTAAGCTCTTTTTCAGAGTTGATTTTTATAAACTCTGCTGCTTTTACGTTAATACCAAATGTATTATGTTCTTTAAGAGATTTGTTACGTTCTATTTTCAAAAAAAGATGGAATTTAGATTAGCTACTATTTTCTTTTTACTTTAAGTTCCGAAATATATGATTATTTATAGTTTTATAAGGTAATATTTTCTTCGGCAACTGTAATTGCTTTCTGGTCAGTATATTTCTCTAATGCCAGTTTTAGAACATTAATAGCTTTTTTAAGATCCCTTCTGTTTAGAACATAAGCTATTCTTACTTGATTCAACCCTACATTAGGACTAGAGTAAAATCCTGAAGCAGGCGCTAACATGAGGGTTTCGTTATTTACATGAAACTCATCTAATAGCCATTTAGCAAAATGATCTGCATCTTTTATTGGTAATTCTGCAATACAATAAAAAGCCCCACTTGGCATAGCTACTTTAATACCAGGAATTTGTCTTAATCCTTCAACTAGTGTATCTCTTCTTGTCTTATATTTTGCTACAGTTTCAATATAATATGATTCTGGAGCTTCTAGTGCCGCTTCACTGGCAATTTGCGCAAAAGTAGGAGGGCTTAGTCTGGCTTGTGCAAACTTCATGGCTGTTTCCATAACACTTTTGTTTTTACTTACCATACAGCCTATTCTAGCACCACACATGCTATATCGCTTAGAAACAGAATCAACCACTATGGCGTGATCATCAAGAGCTCTTTCTTGCAAAATCGAGTAATGTTCAGAATCTCCGTATACAAACTCCCTATATACCTCATCTGAGATTAGGAATAAATCATATTTAATAGCTAGTTTGGCTAACTGCTGTATTTCTTCTTTACTATATAAATAACCTGTAGGGTTACCTGGATTACAAATAAGAATAGCCTTTGTTTTAGTTGTAATAAGCTTTTCGAATTCTTTTACCGGTGGTAATGCAAATCCATTCTCAATTTTAGAGATTACCGGCACCACAGTCACTGTTGACTGGGTAGAAAAACTGTAGTAGTTAGCATAAAACGGTTCAGGAACAATAATTTCATCACCTGGATCCGTAATACTACCCATTGTGAAAATTAATGCTTCGCTACCTCCTGTAGTGATTAAAATATCATCAGAAGATATCGTAATATCATGTTTTGCATAATATCCGGCTAATTTTTTTCTAAAACTTTCAAAACCTGCAGAGTGGCTATAGGCAAGAACATCTAATTTGTGATTTCTTACAGCATTCATGGCTTCTATGGGCGTTTTGATATCGGGTTGGCCGATATTAAGACGAAAAATATGTTTTCCTTCTTTTACCGCTTTTTCTGCAAAAGGAGCTAATTTGCGAATCGGTGATTCGGGCATCGCCTTACCTTTACTTGATATTACAGGCATTCTTTTTAATTTTTAAAATAAAATAGCAGTAAATTTCCTAAATTATTTAGGATTTAAGTTAATTATTATCATGAATTTTCAAGTATTTTTCTATATTTAGTGTAATGGAGATTTTGTACCTAGATTTTTATCATTTTCTTAAAGAAAAAGCCCTAATTCTATTTTTAATTGTTTCTTTTGCTTGTAGCGGTCAAGAGGGGTTTAAGCTACCCGATGACCTGCGTAGTGATAAGATTAAGTTTGAATTGGCTAATAATCTTATTATAATACCAGTAGAGCTTAATGGAGTTCAATTGTCTTTTATTTTAGATACAGGAGTAGGTTCTACTATTCTTTTTAGTATAGACAAAAGAGAATCTTTAGAATTAAAAAATGCTTCAAAAATTCTCCTTAGAGGATTAGGAAATGATGAACCTGCAGAGGCAATAAAATCCACAGGCAATTTATTAAAAATAGGAAATTCTTATAGTAATGATCATACTGTGTATATGATCTTTGATGAGACTATGAACTTTTCTCCTATGATGGGATTTCCAGTTCATGGGATTATAGGTTATGATTTTTTTAAAGAATTTATTCTGGATATTAATTATTCAAAAGAATTCATTAAAATATTTGATTCTAAATCCTATAAATATAAAAAATGCAAAAGATGTTACCAGACAGATTTAAATCTAAGTAATGGTAGAAAGAGACCTTTAATTAAGGCTAAATACAAAACAGATAAAGGTCTAATTGACGTAAACCTTTTATTAGATTCAGGATCTAGTTCGGCACTATGGCTGTTTGAAAACCCTGAGATTAATCTTAATGTTCCGGAAGATTCTTTTGAAGATTTTTTAGGAACAGGGTTCAATGGAGATATATATGGACAAAAAACAAAAGTTGAAAGCCTACATATAGGAGATTTTAAAATTAATGAAGTCACAGCGTCTTTTCCAGATTCTCTTTATATACAGGGAATTTCATTAAAAAACCGTCAAGGCTCTATCGGCGGTAGTGTGCTAAGAAGATTTAATATGATTATGGATTATCCTAATCAAAAGATAACTTTTAAAAAGAATAATTTTTTTTATAAACCTTTCCATTATAATATGAGTGGTCTTACCATTCAGCATAGTGGAGTAAGAGTTTCTAAAGACTATAATATACGTAAAGCTCCTTCTAAACCATCATTAGGTTTTGTAACCAAGGATAATGGTAAAATCTTGGTTAATGTTCTTAAAGCTGATGCAAGTACTTTTGTGTATTCGTTACAGCCAGAATACAGAATCACTGAGGTTAGACCAAATTCACCTGCAGCGATAGCTGGTTTATTAAAGGGAGATAAAGTACTAGGGGTAAATGGTAGAAAGTCTTATCTGTATAAACTTTCGGATTTGAATGATTTGTTTTATTCAGAAGAAGGAAAGAAAATTACAATTAAAGTAGAACGTCTTGGTGTAGAAATGAAATTTACGTTTTTTCTTAAAAAAGTCATTTAAAAAAGGCTCTACGTTAATTCGCAGAGCCTTTGTCAGTATATGTTAGTGTACTTCTAGTTCTTTTTTTCCAGAACACTTTTCGTGTCGTCAAGTACAGTACCTTTTATCTTAATAGCTTTGGTAGATTCCTCAGCATTAGAATACACTGTGATAGTTTTACGGATCGGTCCAACTCTTTTTGTATCATATTTCACTTCTATAACTCCTGTTGCTCCAGGTTCAATTGGGTCTTCAGGTTTTTTAGGGATGGTACATCCGCAACTAGAATATACTCTGGAAATGATCAATGGAGCATTTCCTGTATTTGTGAACTCAAACTGGCGAATACCATCACTACCCTTGGTAATTTCCCCATAATCGATCACTTCTGATTTAAATTCGATTTTTGCTTTAGCTTCCTGGGCGTTTAGGGTAATCCCCAGAAAACCAATAAATAAAATCATCATTACATTTCTCATAACGTAGGTTTTTATAATGTGTAAAAGTAGTTACTTTTTATCCAACTTCAAAATTGCGAAAGACTTTCACGTTGTCTATATAATAATTACTTTTGCACTCTAAATTCCAAAAACCGGACCAAACTATGGCTTTAGCAGGAAAGTATGATGCAAAATCAATAGAAGATAAGTGGTATAACTACTGGATGGAGAACAATTATTTCCATTCTGAAGTTGATGAAAGAGAGGCATATACTATTGTCATTCCTCCACCAAATGTAACAGGTGTACTACATATGGGGCATATGCTTAACAATACAATACAGGATGTATTGATTAGAAGAGCTCGTCTTAAAGGGTATAATGCTTGTTGGGTTCCTGGTACTGATCACGCTTCTATTGCAACAGAGGCTAAAGTGGTAGCAAAGTTAAAAGAAGAAGGAATCGATAAAAATGACCTTACAAGAGAGGAGTTTTTAGAGCATGCCTGGGAATGGACTCATAAACATGGAGGGATTATCCTAGAACAGCTTAAAAAACTAGGAGCTTCTTGTGATTGGGAGCGTACTGCGTTTACAATGGATGAGAATTTATCTGAGTCTGTAATTAGAGTTTTTGTTGATTTGTACAATAAAGGCCTTATTTATAGAGGATATAGAATGGTTAATTGGGATCCTGAAGCTAAGACTACATTGTCTGATGAAGAGGTTATTTATGAAGAAAAACAAGGAAATCTTTATTATTTAAAGTATGAGATAGAAGGAAGTGATGATACATTAACAATTGCTACAACACGTCCGGAAACGATCATGGGAGATACTGCGATCTGTATTAATCCAAATGATACACGTTTTACGCATCTAAAAGGAAAAAAAGCAATTGTACCTGTCGCCAATAGAACTATTCCAATAATTGAAGATGAGTATGTGGATATGGAGTTTGGTACTGGATGTCTTAAGGTAACCCCTGCACACGATCAAAATGATAAGGTTTTAGGAGATAAGCATAAATTAGAGGTGATAGATATCTTTAATGATGATGCTACGCTAAATTCTTTTGGATTGCATTATGAAGGAAAGGATCGATTTGTGGTAAGAAAAGAGATTCTAAAAGAATTAGAAAGCCTAGGTATTCTGGAAAAAACAGAAACGCATCTTAATAAAGTTGGAACAAGTGAGCGTACTAAAGCTGTAATAGAACCAAAGTTGAGTGATCAGTGGTTTTTAAAAATGGAAGACTTGGCCAAACCTGCTTTGGATGCGGTTATAGAAAAAGATGTGAATCTGGTTCCTGAGAAATTTATCAATACATATCGTCATTGGATGGAGAATGTACGAGATTGGAATATCTCACGCCAGTTATGGTGGGGGCATCAAATTCCGGCATATTTCTATGGTGATGGTAAAGAGGATTTTGTAGTGGCGGAGAGTAAGGAAGAAGCATTGGTTTTAGCAAAAGAAAAAACCGGAAATACTTCTTTGACCGATGCTGATCTAAAACAGGATCCAGATGCTTTAGATACTTGGTTTTCATCTTGGTTATGGCCAATGAGTGTATTCAATGGTATTTTAGAGCCAGATAATAAGGAGATCAATTATTATTATCCAACCAATGATTTAGTAACGGCGCCAGAAATTTTATTCTTTTGGGTAGCAAGAATGATCATAGCAGGATACGAATATAGAAAAGAGAAACCTTTTACCAATGTGTATCTTACCGGTATTGTAAGGGATAAGCAAAGGCGAAAAATGTCTAAGTCTTTAGGTAATTCTCCTGATCCTCTAGATTTGATATCTAAATATGGAGCTGACGCTATCAGAGTTGGAATGTTATTAAGTTCTCCAGCAGGAAATGATCTAATGTTTGATGAAGATCTTTGTGATCAAGGAAGAAAGTCTTTTGTAAATAAAATACACAGTTCTTATAATTTGATTAGTGGATGGGAGATAGATTCATCCATAGAGCAACCAGAAGCTTCTAAAGTAGCAATAACCTGGTATCAATCTAAGTTTCAAAAGTCCTTAGAAGAATTAGAGGATGCTTATGCTAAATATCGAATTAGTGATGCATTGATGATTACTTATAAATTGGTTAGAGATGATTTGAGTGGTTGGTTATTGGAAATGATCAAACCTGCTTATCAAAGCCCAATTGACGGGAAAACCTATAAAGAAGTAATTGAGATATTAGAAAATACTCTGAAAATCGTACATCCTTTTGTTCCTTTTATATCAGAAGAGATTTGGCAAGATATTACTAAGAGAACTCCCGAAGAGGCATTAATCATATCAAGTTGGCCCAAGATGACTTCTGTTGATGAAAGTTTAATAAAAGAGTTCGAGATTGCTGCAGATGTGATTTCCGGAATTAGAACGATTCGTAAAGAAAAGAATATATCGTTTAAAGAAACAATAGAATTATCAATAGTGAATAATGAGAATACTCCAGCTACTTTTGATTCCGTAGTGTCTAAGCTTGGAAATATTTCTTCCTTAAGTTACGTGGATGATAAGGTTGATGGAGCGCTTTCGTTTAGAGTAAAATCTAATGAGTATTTTATTCCAATTTCTGGAGCCATTAATATCGAAGATGAGATTAAGAAACTTACAGAGGAATTGACATATACTGAAGGGTTTTTAAAATCTGTTCAGAAAAAACTCCAAAATGAACGCTTTGTAAACAATGCGCCCGAACAGGTTATTGCTAATGAACGAAAGAAAGAAGCAGATGCGGAAGCGAAAATAGCTACTTTAAAATCTAGTCTTTCTAGTTTGGGATAGTTATTAAATTGAGCAGCGGATAAAAAGCACTTTGATCTTAATGATTTAAAGTGCTTTTTTTATACGTCAGTGATATGCTTATTAACCAGTTCTATATATTTTAATTTAGCTTCTTCTGGAGTAAGGTTCTTTACTTGAAACAGTGCATTGAGTTTAAATGCATTTCTAAGCTCACTACTTCCGGATGGAGTATAAAAACCTTCTGTATATGTTGCTTGTTTATAGTACGCATAGAAATGTAGCATAACATCAGGCGGCAATTCAATTTTGGTATTGCAAGCTTTTTCAAAAGCCTTTTGGAAAGTGATATTTAATTCCTCATTGGTCATAACTATACGCTAGCGATAATACTTTCTCCTCCTTTAACTTTTTGGTTTAGCGAAACATTAATTTCTGTTCCTATTGGTAAAAATACATCTACTCTGGAGCCAAATTTAATAAACCCACTATCAGAACCTTGGGTTACTTTTTCACCTTCTTTAGCATAATTTACAATTCTTTTTGCTAATGCCCCAGCAATTTGTCGATAAAGAATCTCAACAAAGCTATTTTTTACAACAACTGTTGTTCGTTCATTTTCCTCAGATGCTTTGGGGTGCCAAGCAACAAGATATTTTCCAGGATGGTATTTGCTTAATTTTACATCTCCATTAATTGGATGTCTGGTCACGTGAACATTAATTGGAGACATAAAAATAGAAACTTGTAGTCTGTTTTCTTTGAAGTACTCTTTTTCAAACACTTCTTCTATTACTACTACTTTA
Source organism: uncultured Aquimarina sp. (assembly GCF_947495315.1). Lineage (GTDB taxonomy): Bacteria > Bacteroidota > Bacteroidia > Flavobacteriales > Flavobacteriaceae > Aquimarina. The sequence continues at coordinate 18,940 of NZ_CANLYD010000003.1, forward strand.
CCATCTACCGGAGCTACGACTGTATTGTCATTTACATCAGTATGTCTTTTTGGATTTCTAAAAAACTGTAATATTAATATCAAAAAGACCAAGGTAACCGAAAATATAGCGATGATCCATTCGTCTATCTGAATTGATACGTAAGATGCTGCATTAATACCAAGAAAAAGTACTAATGCTACTGAAATAATTTTATAACCTTCTTTATGAAACATGCTTCAATATTTGTAAAAATGCATATAAAAATGGACTAGCAAAAATAATACTATCCAAACGATCAAAAATCCCACCATGACCAGGCATTATTGATCCACTATCCTTTACTCCGGCTTGCCTTTTGAATTTAGATTGTATAAGGTCACCCAGCGTACCAAAAATACTCATAATTATACTTATAATCAACCAGATCATAATCGATAATGTGTCAGAAAATATAGCTATTAAGTATCCGGCTAATAAAGTAAAAAGAAAACCTCCCACAAATCCTTCAATAGTTTTTTTTGGAGATATACGTTCTAATAACTTATGCTTTCCAAAATTTTTACCAACCAAATAGGCAAACGTATCGTTCGTCCAAATCATTAAAAGTGGTCCCGCTACCATAATAGGATTATATTCGTTATTATAAGATGGTATAAGTGTTAAAAAAACTATTGAGGTAATAAGGTAAAATATACTGGTAAAGTATTTTCTTTTTTCGAACATAGGAATTATCCGAATTGTAATAAGATCTCTAACTAAAAATAACTGTGTGATTATAGTAAGTCCTAGAACAATTAAAGTAATTGTGTACGGTGTCTGAAAATTAGGAGTATGAAATAAGAGAAGAAATCCGATAAATATGAAGTAGAGCCAGGCTTTTTTTAAATGAATTAATTTCTGAAATTCATAAATACAAATAATACCAAAGATAAGAAATACTCCAATGAAGGTATATTTATGAATAAATATAGAAATTAATAATATCGAGATATATAAAAACCCCGATAAAGACCTTGTAAGCAGTTCCTTCATATTATAAATCTTCCAGCAGCAGCAAATATAGATTTTTTGAGCTACTTCCGTAGCTTAAGAAGTCTTTTTCTTTTTGCGGTTCGAAGTTTTTAATAGTAGTAATGTTCGAAGGAATTGAGTTTTTGTTTTTTTCTTTAATTCCTTTTAAACCTTCTCCTATAGTGTTAACTAGTTGACTTGTAGATGCTAGTATCACAAAGTTATCGGGTAGTTCAGTTAATTTTTTTTCTCTTAATTGATTAGAAGAGATAAGGATTGCTCCGCTATCTGCAATAAGATACTCGCAAGTAGCAAAAAAGAACGATGAAGGTAGTTTTTTTACATAGTTAAGATTGAATCCAGAAAATTTATGCTCCAGTCCCATATCGAAACAGCATACATCTTGTTCATACCAATCATTTTCTAAAAGGATCTTGTCAAAAGAGTCAAGTACTTCATCTTCACTATCGCAATACAGAAATTTGCCTCCATTTCTTTTGAAATTAATCATAAAGCTTTCATCAACCGGAAGATTGATTTCGGGCATGTATTTACTGCGATCTTCAGCGTGACGTTCCTTACTCTTTTGGTCTGATTTAGATTTTGAGGAAAATATTCTTCTAAATAGACTCATCTTTTAAATTCGATCGGGGATTACGGGTTAACAATACTTCCAAAGATAAAAAAATCTTAATCTAATATTCTTATTAGATTAAGATTTTTTTATTTTACTAGTAAAAATTACTATAATATACTAGGAAGGTTCTATTATTGTCTCTTCTTTTTTATCAAACGGACGCTCTCCAAAAATCTTCTCTAAATTATCTTTAAAGATAACTTCCTTCTCTAACAATACTTCTGCAAGCTCCGTTAATTTGTCCTTATTGTTTTCTAATAATTTAATAGCACGCTGATATTGTTCTTCAATAATATTGGATATCTCTTTGTCTATAAGCTCACTGGTCTGCTCACTATATGGCTTGGTAAAACCATATTCGTTTTGACCAGAAGAATCATAATATGTTAAATTTCCAATTTTATCATTAAGACCGTAGATGGTTACCATAGCACGAGCTTGTTTAGTTACTTTTTCCAAGTCGCTCAAAGCTCCTGTAGAAATTTCATTGAAGATTACTTTTTCTGCTGCACGACCTCCAAGAGTTGCACACATTTCATCTAACATTTGATTAGGACGCACAATGAGTCTTTCTTCAGGAAGATACCAGGCAGCACCCAGAGATTGACCTCTAGGAACAATAGTTACTTTTACTAATGGGGCTGCATGTTCTAGCATCCAACTAACTGTAGCGTGACCTGCTTCGTGGAATGCGATTGCACGTTTTTCTCCAGGCGTAACTATTTTGTTTTTCTTTTCTAATCCACCAACAATTCTATCTACTGCATCAAGGAAATCTTGTTTACCAACTGCTTTGTTTCCTTTACGAGCTGCGATAAGTGCGGCTTCATTACAAACATTGGCAATATCTGCACCAGAGAATCCAGGTGTTTGCTTAGATAAGAAATCTGTATCTAGTCCTTCTTCCTTTTTTAAAGGCTTAAGGTGTACTTCGAATATTTCTTTACGTTCTCTAACATCAGGTAGATCTACATATATCTGTCTGTCAAAACGACCTGCTCTCATCAAGGCTTTGTCTAATACATCAGCACGGTTAGTGGCAGCTATAACAATTACATTAGTATTTGTGCCAAAACCATCCATTTCTGTTAGAAGCTGATTTAAAGTGTTTTCTCTTTCATCATTAGATCCTGAGAAATTACTTTTTCCTCTTGCTCGACCAATAGCATCAATCTCGTCAATAAAAATAATGGCAGGAGATTTTTCTTTTGCCTGTTTAAAAAGGTCCCGGACTCTCGAAGCACCAACTCCTACAAACATTTCTACAAAATCGGATCCTGATAAAGAGAAGAAAGGTACTTTGGCTTCACCCGCTACTGCTTTTGCTAATAATGTCTTTCCTGTACCCGGAGGGCCTACTAATAATGCTCCTTTAGGTATTTTTCCTCCTAATGAGGTATATTTTTCAGGATTTTTTAGAAAATCAACAATTTCCTGTACTTCTTCTTTTGCTCCCTCAAGACCAGCTACATTTTCAAAAGAAACTTTTACATCTGTATTCTGATCAAAAAGTTTTGCTTTGGATTTACCTATGTTAAAAATCTGTCCTCCAGCACCACCACCAGCACCACCACTCATTCTTCGCATAATGAATATCCATACACCAATAATTAGTGCAAATGGAAGTAGAGTGATAAAAAGATCGCCCCACATGTTGCTTTCGGTGTCATAACCTACTTCGGTAGATACGCCATTATCGCTTTTGATTCTAGCAATTTCATTCTCAAAGTTTTGTAAATCTCCAAATTCGAATTCATAATCAGGGTCATTAGGACTCTGAGGTAAGATAGAATTCTTTTTGTTTTTGGAATGTTTTTCCTGGCTTTTAGCTTCTTGAGTCAGAAAAACCTTTGCTTTTCTTCTATTGATGATCAATACACGTTCTACTTCGCCATTACTTAAGAAATTATTGAAATCTGAAGGGGTGGTTTCGGGAGCTGATCCCATATTACTACCGCCTAAAAAATTTAATGCTAAAAATCCAATAATTATAATTGCATAAATCCAATATGCACTAAATTTCGGTTTTTTATTAGGTTCTACTTTTTTATTTTCTTTAGCCATTTACGCTTTTTTTAATAGTTTGTTTCAATAGTTGTTGTTTTCGCGTCTCCCCATAATCCTTCAATGTCATAAAATTCTCTGATGTGTTTTTGGAAAACATGTACAACTACATTTACGTAATCAATTAATACCCACTCTGCATTTTCGCTACCCTCTACATGCCAAGGCTTGTCTTTAAGTGATTTGCTTACTGTTTTTTGGATGGAATTAACAATGGCATTTACTTGGGTATTAGAGGTTCCGTTACAAATAACAAAATAATTACAAACGGTATTTTCGATTTCTCTTAAATCTAATATACTAATGTCATTACCCTTTACTTCTTCAATACCTTTAATAATTTGAGTTATTAATTGATCAGTACCGATTTCTTTTTTAGTCATGCATTTTTTTAATTTGTGTAAAGTTATTACTTTTTATGGTTTTAATGTCCGTATTTGTGGACATTTGTAAAAACTTTCACATCGTTATTTATGGATATAATCAAAGTTGATGCCATTGACTCTACAAATACTTTTCTTCGTGATATGAATCGTGAGAAAAATTTAATTAAACCTGTTTGTGTTGTTGCTAGAGAACAACTGAAAGGTAAAGGGCAAATAGGAACAACTTGGCAAAGTAACCCTGGAGAAAACCTTACGTGCAGTGTGTTTATGCCTGTTGATGAACTTGATGTGATGGATCAGTTTTATATTTCTATGACAGTTTCTCTAGCAGTATATGATGTTTTAGATAGGTTAATGCTCCCCAAATTATCTATAAAATGGCCAAACGACATTCTGTCAGACAGGTTTAAGATTTGTGGTATATTAATAGAAAATGTTGTTAATAATGGCAGATTAAGAGGTGCTATTGTGGGTATTGGAATAAATGTAAATCAACAAAATTTTGATAATCTTCCGCGTGCAGGGTCTATTAAGAGACTTTTGGGAAAGAGTTTTAATTTGGATGAGATATTGTCCGCACTGTTAACAAAGCTAGAATACCGATTCTCTGCCCTTAATACTTCTGTTTTTTCAATCCTTAAGAAAGAATATGAATCATTGCTTTTTAGAAAAAACAAACCCTCTACATTTTTGGATGCAAAGGGCAATTCTTTTGTTGGTATTATTCAAGACGTTACTGCGTTTGGTAAACTTCAAATACTTTTAGAAGATGAAATCATACAAAGTTTTGATCTGAAAGAAGTAAGGTTGCTTTATTAAGATTCAAATATATATTTACTCAAATACTAAATCTAAAGTTTACCAATATTTTCACTTAGTGTATTAATAAAATTCTGGATTGGATTTTTGATCATCATACCTATCATTGCATTAAACTGACCTTCAAAAATAAGTTGAGTTGTACTTTTTCCTCCTTCGATATCTACGATATTTGCAGTAAGTGTAAAAGGTAACTTTTCACTGGCTGCACCAAGAACGACAGTAGAGTGTTCCGTACTTCCTTTTTGTTCTAAAACGATTTCCGGCATTCCTTTTAATTGAAAAAGAAATCTAGAGTCGCTTAATTTTTCAAATTTTTGTTTGCTTTCTGGCATTAGCTGTTCGAAGTTTTCGACTTTTGTTAAAAATTCAAATACTTCTTGTTGAGTTTTTTCTACAGTAACTGTAGGGCTTTCTAAATTCATTGAGATTAAAAATTTATTGATTCCACTCTGCTGGATTAATTCTCCAGTTTTGTAGCGTTTTTTGTTGCTCTTCTGTAATATAGTTAGTGTCTAGTGCTTGTTCCAGAAGATTTTCATAATTACTTAAGGTATGCAAAGATAATGCCGCTTCTTCAAAGTTTTTCGAAGCAATATCGAAACCGTAATTAAAAATGGCGACCATTCCTTTTACGTTCGCATTTGCTTCATTTAATGCTTTTACTGCATTAAGGCTACTTTTTCCAGTACTTATCAGGTCTTCTACTACAACTACATTTTTTCCTGAAGGTACAATTCCTTCTATTTGATTTTTTCTTCCGTGTTTTTTTGCTTCTGGTCGAACATAAATAAATGGTAGGTTTAGTTGTTCAGCGACTAGCATACCGATACCAATGGCACCAGTAGCTACACCGGCTATCACATCGGGTTTACCATATTTTTCTTCGATAAATTTAGCAAGGTTCTCTCTTAAAAAGTTGCGAATCACAGGATACGAGAGCGTAACACGATTATCACAATAGATTGGAGATTTCCATCCTGAAGCCCAAGTAAAAGGTTCTTGCGGTTGTAATTTAATTGCATTAATTTGCAATAATAGTTCAGCAGTTTTTTTTGCTGTATTTTTATCAAAAATCATAGTTGCAAATGTATAAAGTTTTTGTGAATAATACGCCTATTATTCTATCTACAAAAAAGGGTATTGAAGATTATGAAACAATTCATATCAAAGAAGTAGAATTTCCTAAAATTATAAGGGATATTTTGCGAAAAGAGGATGAGGATGTAGAAGCAAAATATCATTTCTATCATAAAAATGAAGAAAAACTTCTAGAGCATTTGTATGCTAAATTGCCTGTTGTCGTTGCAGGAGGAGGAAAGGTGTATAATGCTGATAAAGAAATTTTGTTTATTCGGCGTAATGGGAAATGGGATTTGCCAAAAGGTAAGGTAGAGAAAAAAGAACATTTGGAAACTGCCGCAATTCGCGAGGTAGAGGAGGAGACAGGAGTTACAGGGTTGGAGATTACTAAGTTTCTGTATAAAACTTTTCATGTGTTTAAAAGAAATGGAGAATTTCGATTAAAAGTTACCTACTGGTTTGAGATGAAAACGGAGTTTGATGGAGAATTGGTGCCTCAGAAAAATGAAGGAATTACTAAAGTGAAATGGAAAAATAAGAAAAAAGCAAAAAAAGCATTAACGAACTCTTATGCGAATATAAAAAAGCTTTTTTCGCATGATTATTTGTCATAACTAATTCTTGATTCTATATTAAATGAGGTTTTTTATAAGAATATTATTGCTCTTTCTTTTTGCTATTCTTAATACTGACGATTTATCGGCTCAGCAATCAGATCAAAAAATTGTTTTTAACTATGCTGAATCAATGCGTACTTCAGGACCTGGATATAGTAAGATAGAGATTGTCATTGAAAGAACCGGTAGGTATTGTGAAATTAATGTTTTTAAGGATAGTAGTGGGGTATATGACAATGTAGAAGCATATGCTTGGAGGAGAGCTCTTGAAGCTGCACAAACAAAAGAAGATTCCTTAAAATTAATAAAAAAGGCTCCAAAGGATATGACTTCTAGAGAAAAGTATGAAATAACGATAGAGGAGTTTGAAAATATAGTTAAAGCAATTACTAGTATTGATTCTTTGAAGATTTATGAAAATATTGGAATGGCTTTTCGTGATGGTTATAGCTGTGAGATTGAGTATGGTAATTCTTTTAATAGCATAAAATATAAATTACACTCTCCTGGATATAAAGGTGAAAACAGAAGTCCAAATTTCTCTAAAGCCTGTAGATTGATTTTAGAAGCTGCATATATTAAATCAAGAAAAGTTTTATAACTTATAAAACTACTATAATATACAGGTTTATAATTCTATATTCTGACAGAATTTTATGCCGAAAAGTTCAGAAAAGAAAAAAGATTGTAACTTTTATAATCGTAATGTGACATATGTTATACATTGTTACATTTTTTTAATCCATAATCTTTGAGGTATTACTTTTTATTACAATACAAGCGTATTCATCGAAGTTTTAAGGATTTCGGAACAGAACCTTTTATAGGATATCCAATAATTGTTGTTTTGTTCTACTTGATGTCCTCAAGTATTTTTGAAAACGTATTATATGCAAATTATATATATGTTCTAATCAGTACTCTTTTTGCTTATGCAGTAGGTAATTCTGAGCATGCTAGATTTATAAAACAGCATTTTTCGATTGTTAACTATCGAAAAATTGTAGTGATGAATAATATGCTAAAGGTAACGCCATTCGCAATCTTCTTACTATACAAAACATATTATACTGAAGTGTTTTTGGTGTATGCATTAGCGTTTTTTGTTTCCTTAGCAAAAAAAAGGAGTAGGGTTTCCTTAACAATACCAACCCCTTTTGGTAAAAAACCTTCTGAGTTTGTTATTGGTTTTCGAAAAACGTTTTGGTTGTTTTTATTAATATATGGCTTGGCTGCTATAGCTACATACAAAGGCAATTTTAACTTAGGAGTATTCTCATTAGTTTCGATTTTTTTTGTATGCTCTAGTTATTATATGAAGCCGGATCCAGATTTCTATATTTGGATACATGCTATGAATTCTAGAGATTTTCTAAAACATAAAATCGTAATAGCGATAAAATATAGTTTTATGTTAACGGCTCCTATTCTTTTTGTGTTATCGGTTTTTTATCTCGATCAGATACATATAACCTTATTTTTTCTGATTATGGGTTGGTTGTATTTAGTTATGTATTTACTCATGAAATATGCTTTTCAGAATCAAGGATTAGAACTTTTTCAAGGAGTTGTCGGTGTGTTGTGTCTTTTGTTTCCACCAATTATGGTAATTACAATACCTTATTTTTATACGAAAGCAATAAATAATTTAGATCTATTACTGAAATGATATCAATCAAATCATTACATAAATATTATGTCAATAATCAGGTGCTTAAAGATATTAATCTAAAATTTAATCCTGGAGAAATTCATGGTGTTGTAGGTGAAAACGGTGCCGGAAAAACAACTTTGTTTAGGTCTATTTCAGGAATGGAGAATTTTAAAGGAACTGTAGAGTATACCAAAGGTGAAATTAAAAATACAATGGGTTTTTTACCAACAGATCCATATTTTTTATCCAAAATCACAGGGAAGGAATATTTGCAATTATTATGCAATGCTAGGAATGTCGAAGTTTTCGATTTTGAAGAAAAAAATATTTTTGATTTGCCATTACATCACTATGCAGAAACATATTCTACAGGAATGAAAAAGAAGTTAGCATTAACGGGTGTGCTAATGCAAAACAATGATATTTTTATTCTGGATGAGCCGTTTAATGGAGTCGATATATATAGTAACACAATTATTAATCAGGTTCTAACAAAACTAAAGGAACTTAATAAAATAGTGATTTTGTCATCACATATTTTTTCTACGTTGTATGAAACTTGTGATTATCTACATTATTTAAAAAATGGTAGTATTGTGAAAAGCGTGGATAAGCTTCAGTTTAAAAGTATTGAAGAGGAGATGCAGGCCTCTGGTATTGAGGTGAAAATAGATAAGCTAGATTTAAAGTAATGATTATTTCAGAATTCTGTAAACAGGATACCTCATATGTGCTTTTTCATAATTATCAGATTGTTTATGAATCCAATCTAGTTGAGTGTACCAATTCTTAGCAAAAGCAGTGTCTTTTTTCTTTTCTTCGAACTTCTTCCTTAACTTTTCATTATTCTTCAATAGTTCTGCAGCTTTATCCTCCCAAACATATGGAGAAAACCCTTCTTTTTGTTGTAAAATAGTATCGAAGAAATTCCAGTTAAAAAATGAATCAGGAGCTTCTGGTTCTAATATTTCCATTAGATATCTAAATCCTTTTTGATTCGTAGGAATGATCAAATCTCCTTTTTTAAAAATGATGTCTTCTACGCTTTTATTAACTGTGGTTGAATAATGTAAATAATGACCTTCATAGGGTGTTTTCCGGCTTTTGTAATCCTTTATATGATACACTTCTACCGATATAGTAGAATCTTTTTCTAAGGTTTTATATGATATTTGGTTGAGGTCTAATTTATCAATCACACTCCACCATCCTTTAGGGATTATATAGGCTTCAGGGATTAGAATTTCAGTTGTAGGTGAGAAGTAATTTTGGTATCGCACTTGTTTAGAATAGGATTTGTTTTGATCGTATTTTAGTCGTTTGGATCCCGTAATTTCGCTATTTACATATTCGCCTTCATATCCTTTGAAATTAAATGTAGTTGCTTTGGTTGTATCTACTTTCCAGTTTACAGGATATATTTTTTGTTTTGGTAAATCAGTAAAAGCCTGCTCACGAAGTGATCTGATTTTTTTACCATCTTTTTCAGTAATGTCAATCATGGATTTCATTAATTCATACGTGCCTTCTACTCTAGGTTTATAAGGTTTGAGCATATGAGTTTCCACCATCATTCCTAAAGTGTTCCATAGAGTTGTATATCCCGTAGAATACCTAGGAGAGTCCATAAATTGTGTCCAGCCTTTATCGGGAGTAGTTCCCCAAACATTTACATAAGGTGTAATATCCCAGTTTTTATTATTTAAAGACGCTTCTAGTTGTGGATGCATTTCGTTATGTAAATACTCACCGAGTTTACCGTTTAACTTATTATGTTGGGTAAATAAATGTGTTAGCGTATATTGATAATCAGCTCCATTACTTACGTGATTGTCAATAAAAACATCAGGTTGTACTAAATGAAAAATATTTGCAAAGGTTTGTGCATTTTTTGTGTCGTTCTTTATAAAATCACGATTTAGATCATAATTACGAGCATTTCCTCTAAAACCATATGCTTTAGGACCATTTTGATTGGTTCGAGTTCCGGTATTACGATTTAACGCACCACCAATGTTATAGATAGGTATAGTTGCTAAGACTGTATTTTTTGGCGCTTCAATAGTTCCTTTGGCAATATCTCTAAAAAGCAACATTGTTGCATCAATACCATCACTTTCTCCAGGATGAATTCCATTATTGATTAATAAGATACGTTTGGTTTTTCGAATTTTTTCGAAATCAAACGCTGCATCAGGATTAAGAGTAATTATATGTAAAGGGTAGCCGCTATCGGTCATGCCAATTTCTTGAATGTCGATTTCTGGATATGCTTCAGAAAGATTTTTATAATAAATAATTACTTCGGAATAAGTTGGTGTTTCAGTGCCATTACTCTTTTCGAAAATTGTGGTGAAATCAATATTTTTAGCAGATTCTTTGTCAGAAGTATTACAAGAAATAATTGTTAGTAAACTGATAGTGAGCAGTGTAATTCGCATAGGTGATATGTGTAAGGGATAAATATACTAAGTTTTGCTATTTTTGAATGTTCTATAACGTTTTAGTTGTGTATTCTGTGTAGAATAGCAATTGATTTTACTTGTCAGGACATAAAATAACTGTATTTTTGCTGCCTCAAAATAGACTGATTATGACTGAGTTTGTAAGAAAAAGAGTGGCAAATGCCAAAAATGATATTCTATCCGGTTTAACGGTAGCTTTGGCTTTAGTTCCTGAAGCTGTGGCTTTTGCTTTTGTTGCAGGAGTAGATCCTTTGGTAGGGTTATATGCAGCATTTATGATTGGATTGATCACTTCTATTTTTGGGGGACGTCCAGGGATGATTTCTGGAGCTACTGGTGCATTGGCAGTAGTAATGGTGAGCCTTGTGGCCGAAGGAAATGCTATGGGAACTGAAGGAGAACAATTAGGGTTGTATTATCTTTTTGCAACGGTAATATTGATGGGTGTTATCCAAATGTTAGCAGGTGTTTTTAAGCTTGGTAAATTTGTACGTTTGATTCCACATCCGGTAATGATGGGATTTGTTAATGGTTTAGCGATCGTGATTTTTCTTTCTCAGTTGGGTATGTTTAAGGAATATGTAGGTGGAGAAAAGGTTTGGATGCAAGGATCTAACTTGTTTTTGATGCTTGGATTTGTGTTGTTAACAATGGGAATTATGTGGGGGTTGCCTAAAATTAAGGCTACGGCTAAATTACCCGAAGCTTTGATAGCAATCTTGGTAGTTTCTGCAATAGTAATTCTTGGAAAATTAGATGCAGCTACTGTGGGGAGTTTTATTAGAGATGGAGGAGGAGAAGGTCTTAAAGGTGGTTTGCCTCAATTTCAGTTTGATATATTCAATAAAGTACCTATGACCTGGGAGACATTGTGGTTTATAGGTCCCTATGCGATAATTCTAGCTGCAATTGGTTTAATAGAATCGTTGATGACATTAAACCTTATAGATGAACTAACAGAAACGCGCGGAAATTCTAATAGAGAATGTCTTGCTCAAGGTGGAGCGAACATTGTAACTGGTCTTTTTGGAGGAATGGGTGGTTGTGCTATGATTGGGCAATCAATTATCAATATTAAAGGAGGTGGACGTACCAGACTATCTGGAATCGTTGCTGCGGTGACACTATTAATGTTTATATTATTTGCTTCAGGATTAATCGAGCAGGTTCCTATTGCAGCATTAGTAGGTGTGATGTTTATGGTAGTAATTGGTACTTTTGCCTGGTCCAGTTTTAGAATATTGAATAAAATTCCATTAACTGATGCTATTGTGCTGATTTCAGTTTCTTTGCTAACAGTCTTTTTTGATTTGGCAGTGGCTGTAATTGCAGGTGTTATTATGTCTGCATTGGCATTTGCTTGGGAAAATGCTAAAAAAATCCGTGCAAGAAAACATATTAAAGAAGATGGTACTAAGGTGTACGAAATTTGGGGTCCTCTATTCTTTGGAAGCATACAGGCTTTTAATGCTAAATTTGATGTGGCTAATGACCCTGAGAATGTAGAGATTGATTTTATAGAATCACGTGTAAGTGATCACTCCGCACTAGAAGCTATTTTTAATCTAGTTGGTAAGTATGAAGAAGCTGGTAAAAAAGTTCGTGTAAAACACCTAAGCGAAGAATGTCAGGCATTGATGATTAAAGCTTCTCCTAGATTGGCTAGTGTTATAGAACATGATATTGATGATCCAAGATATCATGTGATGGCTAAGGCTAAACAATAAATAAAATGTATATTTCGATAGTTAAGTCGAAATAAGTATTAAATGGATATTCCTTTTGAACCCGTAGTTTTTGGTATTAAAGTGAATATCCATTTGGTTTTAGAATACGCTGCTTTTTTTGTTGGATTTCGGTATTATCTAATTCTAAAAAAGGATGCAACAGACCCAATATCTTCTTCGAATAGGTTATCGATAATTATAGGTGCTGTTTTTGGAGCATTTTTAGGATCTAGAATCATTGGTTTTTTAGAAAATCCTTCTTTTTTATCGTTTAGTCTAGAGTATCTAGTTCAGTTGTTAAGTGCTAAAACCATTATGGGTGGTCTTTTTGGAGGCTTGCTTGGAGTTGAACTAGCCAAGAAAATAATTGGAGAAAAAAAATCATCAGGTGACTTATTTACATTTCCTATTATGCTGGGAATTGTTATTGGCAGAGTTGGTTGTTTTTTAGCAGGAATCAACGAGTTTACTTACGGAAAAGAAACATCTTCTTTTTTAGGAATGGATTTAGGAGATGGTGTTTTAAGGTATCCAATTGCGCTTTTCGAAGTGATTTTTTTAATACTATTATGGATTGTTTTAAAGCGATTTCAAAAGAAACTGAATTCGGAATCAGGTATGCTTTTCAAATATTTCATGATTTCTTATTTTTTGTTTCGTTTTTCGATAGAGTTTTTAAAACCGAATACTTTTTTTGTTTTAGGGCTTAGTAGTATTCAGTATTTATGTATCTTATGCTTGATTTACTACCAAAAAACTATCCGAAAATTCTTTTATGCCAACTAGAAATTATACGTATTACGATTTTACATTAAGTTTATGTCCTACCTGTCTTAAGAGAATTGATGCCAAAATTGTTTTTGAAGATGACAAGGTTTTTATGTTAAAGCGTTGTCCAGAACACGGCAGATCTAAAGTATTGATAGCTGATGATATCGAATATTATGAGAATATCAGGAATTATAATAAACCTTCAGAATTTCCTTATAAATTCAATACAGCAACTGATTACGGATGTCCATATGATTGTGGGTTATGTCCTGATCATGAGCAGCACTCTTGTTTATCTATTATTGAGGTTACGGATAGATGTAATTTGACATGTCCTACTTGCTATGCATCCTCATCACCTCATTATGGCAGGCATAGAACACTGGATGAAATAAAAAAAATGCTGGACACTATTGTCGAAAATGAGAAAGAACCTGATGTGGTTCAGATAAGTGGTGGTGAGCCAACAATACATCCTCATTTTTTTGAGATACTTGATTACGCAAAGAAATTGCCTATTAGACATCTAATGGTGAATACAAATGGAGTCAGAATTGCTAAGGATATTAGATTTGCTGAGCGATTAGCAGGGTATATGCCAGATTTTGAAATTTATCTGCAGTTTGATTCTCTGAAAGCTGAGGTTTTGGAAAAGCTAAGAGGCGAAGATCTTACCAAAATTAGAAAGCAAGCTATTGAAAATTTAAATCAATTTAATCTTTCTACAACTTTAGTAGTTACCTTAGAAAAAGGATTAAATGATTCAGAAATAGGCGATATCATATCATTTGCTACCCAACAGAAATGTGTGAGAGGAGTGACTCTACAACCAACTCAAATTGCCGGTCGATTAGAAGATTTTGACACCCAAGAAAATCGAATTACGTTAACAGAGGTTCGTAGAAAAATATTAGAGCAGTTTCCTGTTTTTGAATCAGATGATTTAATTCCGGTTCCATGTAATCCAGATGCTCTGGTAATGGGGTATGCATTGAAGAATGAGGAAGGGATCATTCCTTTAACACGATATATTAACCCTGCTGATTTGTTAGATAATGGTAAGAATACTATTGTTTATGAACAGGATACGGAATTGCATGGTAAAATGCTGGAGTTATTTAGTACCGGAAACTCTGTAGATGTGGCTTCAGAGAATCTAAAATCTATTATGTGCTGTCTGCCTGAGATTGATGCACCGGATTTAGGATATGATAATCTATTTAGGATTATCATTATGCAATTCATTGATGCTTATAATTTTGATGTAAGGGCTGTTAAGAAATCTTGTGTGCACATCGTGAATAAGGATTATAAAATTATCCCTTTTGAGACCATGAATCTATTTTATAGAGATGATAAAAAGGAATATCTTGAACAATTAAGAAAAGAAACGGTATGATAACAAATTCAATTTTATTAGAAGTGGGGAATCTTGATGGGTTGATTTATTTGATATTATTAATATTACTGGGTCCTCCCATATTTTTAGCACTTATAGGACTAATTCTTTTTAGAACTAAAAACCGCAAAGCGGGAAAAGTCTTTTTTATTCTTGCAGGGGTTTATCTTGTGATTGGATTAGGAATTTGTGGAGCATTGATAAGCCAAAATTAATCTCTTTCTAAGAGGTACAGGTGTTCATTAAGAATTTGATTTTTGTCATTAATACCAAATTCTGAAGCATACGTTTTTGCTAGACTATATTCGTCAACTTGCTCTTTTAAGGTGTATCCATCTATGTTTTCATAATATGAATTGGATATGGTTTGATGAGAAAAAGAGTCGTTAGTATCATTATGACTATCAAAATAATGAAGTAGTCGTTTGTAAACTTCAGTGTTTTCTATTTCCGGAAGATAGGATACACTTCCTACTATGTCACCTGATCGTTGTATGTTTTTGAAAACCTTGAATAATTTTTTCGTTGTTTGTCGGTCCAAAAAGAATAATACTCCTTCTAATAGTATAAAAACAGGCCCTTTTTTTATATATGGTTTTAGTGATTCTACAATTTCTTCTTCCGAAAGAGTGTTAAAATCTAGTGATACGTATAGTATATGACGATTGGGTAACTTCTTTTCTTGGATCCATTGATCTATTTTTTTCTTTTTGTAGTCAATAATATCTTTTTTATCAATCTCAATAGTTGAAACGTTATCATCCATTAAGAATTGATACATGCTAAAACCAGATCCAAAATTTATCAGAGTTCCACCTTTATTACTTTCAAAAAAATATTTCATGCTTTCATAAAAAAATCTATTTCTAAGGCTGTGTAGGATTGCTTCATATGCAGAAACGTTTTCTAGAATCTCAGGAATCAAACTATCGGTAGAGGGATTGTTCCAAAGTTTAGCATATATATCTTTGCTAATATCTTCATAATGTGATCTATATGTAGATACTACAAAGGCGGTTTCATGGATTTGCATACTATTATAATATATTGATTTCTAAAATTATCAAAAATATTCTATTAAGTATTAATGTTTTGTTTTTTTAAGTATGGACATAAAAAAACACCGCCATTCCAAGCAAGAAAAGAGCGGTGTTTATAACATATTTATGTTGAAAATTATGGCAATAATCCGGTAATTTGTGTGGTATCAGTAATTATACTGTCTTTTTCTTTTTTGTCATTGCTTGCTAATCTAGTATTTTCTTTACTGTCTGTAGTAAATCCATTCTTGATCATCAATTCTTTATAGAAGTCAGTTTTGGTTTCGGTAGTAGCTGTTTTAGTTTTTTTGATTTTGATGTCAAAATTATTCACAGCGATCAACGTTTCATAAAAATCAATCTTAGTATTCTTAACGTTATTAGATTCCTCTTTAGTAGGTTCTATAGAAGTCGCTTCTTGAGCGTTTACATTAGAGAAAGAAAATAAGATTATAATCGTAAGAATAATAGTTTTCATAATTTTTGGGGCTTAATGAAGTTATTACTTGATCTGTAGCAAATTTACAATCAAACAGTTATGAAAAAAAATGATTTGAGATCTTTTAGATAAAGCGATCTTTTATATCGATAAACAGCACATATTTTACGGTTTAACCGTATTTTATTTTGTCGTTTTTTATGCATTTATGCATTTTTTTCTTACTTATAATCCTTTAAATCTAGCGATTTATGTCAGAGATTGGTTTATTTTTAATGAAATGGATGTTGTGTTTAACTATTTGTAATATTTATCTTGTAATCGGTAGACTACAAATAACGGTAAAGGGTTTATTTGCTAATGTTATTTTGATGAATTTGTTATATGAATGTTAGTTTGCTAAAATTTCTATTCAAGATGTTCTTATCATCAACTTTTAGCCAGTCACCCAGTATAGTCGCGTATATACTCCTAAAATCTACACTGTATTTAATATCACCGTTGGTATCCAGATTGGACAAGTTGGGTAGTTCGTTATAAACGCCTGCCTTTTTTAGAGAACCACTTATAGCAATTACATTATTAGCTGCGCCATGATCCGTTCCGCGACTTCCATTTTGTTTTACCCTACGACCAAACTCAGAAAAAGTAAGAATCAAAGTATCTTTAAATCTATTATTCTTTTTTAAATCTTTTACTAAGGCACGAACAGCTTCAGAATATATCCCTAATAATCTATCTTGACTATTTACTTGATTAACATGACTATCAAAACCACCTAGAGAACTATAGAAAACTCTAGTCTTTAATCCAGAAACAATAAAATCAGCAATGGTTTTTAGATTTTTTGCAAATGGTGATTGTGGGTATTCGGTATTGGTTTTATATATTTTAGAAGTTTCATAGATGTACGATGCAGATGAATAAGTTTCAAGCATTGTCTTGTATAGATATCCCTTATTATCTTCATCTAACATATCTTTATGCGTGTTGTCCACGAGCTTATTAAAAAAAGGTTCTCTCGTAGTGCGGTATAATTGGTTAGGATCAGACACAGCCATGCCGTTCATTTGATTTCCCTTCATAGTAAGAGATAGTGAATTGTCAACTTCGATTGCTTGATACGGATGCTGGCAATTGGCGTCGAGATATCTGCCTACCCAACCTGTTGATAAATACTGGTTAGTATCGCTGGCCGTTTGCCAGATGTCCGTACTTCTGAAATGTGATCTGTTTGGATTAGGATATCCTACATTGTTAATGATAGATACTTCTCCTTGATCATATAATTCTTTTATTGCTTTTAAATTATTATTAAAAGCCAGGTCGTTTGTTATTTTTAGAGTTTGCGTTTCTTTTTTAGAAATCGTTGGTCTTAAACTGTGATATATATCATTACTAATGGGAATGATGCTATTTAGACCGTCATTTCCGCCAGAGAGCTGTATGATTATTACATTTTTATATCCTGATAACTGATCGGGTGTTAAAAATTCCATTCCCTTTAGAAAGGAAGGAACTAATGCCATTCCTGAGGCAAAAACGGATTGTTTTAAAAAATCTCTTCTGTCCATAATCTAAGGGTTTTAGCAAAGTTGATATTCGGGTAAGCTCATTAATTCAACAATAAAGTTTTTGGTGTTAGAGGAATCAAGCTTTTTTATAATAGCATTTGCTCCAATAGATAGCTTAGGCTGTATTATAAAATTTACTAATTCCTCTTTATCTCTTTTTTCAAGAGAAGTAAGAAAGCTTTCCCAATTTGGTGTAGCTTTTACTTTTTTCTCAACTTGGGATTTCATCTTTTTATAGAATTTTTGACGTATCATCATAGTTGCTTCCATATCATTCTGGTCATGCCATTCGATTACTCCGTTATTCAGGGTAACAGAAGCTAGTTTTAAGCGAAGCATCAATGTAGAGTTGTCTATCCAGGATTTTCCGCCAGGCCAACCTGCTACGTTAGGTGGAAGAAATAGTGTTTGGTTTAGTTTACGCTGCAGATAGAGGAGAACTTTCGGATCTTTATATACTACCTGAAATGGCTTACTTAATCCTACTATCAATTCTACAGGAGATTTTATTTTGATCCCAATGTTTTGAGATTCATAAAACCAATCGCTCATGAATATCTTTCGCATTAAGATTTCCAGACTATAATTAGACTCGTAAAAAGTAGTTGCTAATTCTTCAATATGTTTTGGATTTATTTTTTCGTTTACAAAATATTGATAGATCTTTTCTGTGATGTATCTAGCGGTTTGTTTTTGATCCAGAAGAACTTTAATAACATCTTCTCCAGTAAGATTTCCGGTTTTTCCTAAAACTGTTTTAGATTCATAATCGTGTTGGTTTTTTCTAAAAACAAAAGAACCAGTTTTATTAAAGTTCCAACCAGTAAAGGCTCTTGCTGCTTCTTTGATATCTTTTTCCGTATATCCATTATCTCTGCCAAGTGTGAAAAGCTCCATGACCTCACGAGCGAAGTTTTCGTTTGGACTATTTTTTCGATTTTGTCTATTGTTAAGAAACAATAACATTGCAGGAGATTTTGAAACTTCCATTAACATATCTCCAAAGTTTCCTAATGCGTGTTTTCTAATAACATTATTGAGGTGAAGACTAGCTCTTGGAGTTTTTAATCGAACAGCAAAATGGTCATGAAAAAATAAAGTCATTTTTTCTCTTAGTACTTGTTTTGTTTCGGTAAGCTGTTTTAGCCAAAGCACATTAAGTTCTAACATTTTTTGATTACGAAGCTTTCTTAATTCTTTGCGTTCCTCGCGAGATAGATCTCTTTGATTTTTAAGTAAAGCACCAAAATCAAGTGTCAACGGAGCTTCTTGTTTACTTTCGGAAAACAAACGATCTATAATTTTTTGCTTAGAAAGCTCTCTAATAGATTTTAATTCTGATGAAGAAATCCCGAAACCAGTTCTCCAATAAAGATGTTGTATCTGTTTATCTGATAAAGAAGTACTCATAATCACAGGCTTTGTATGTTAGGACTGTGATTTAGGTAGAAGGTTTAATAAGGGCTTTAATTTTTATGTTCTATAAGGTCCCATTTATTACCATACAGATCTTCAAAAACTACAACTGTTCCATAAATTTCCTCTCTAGGTTCTTCAAGAAAAGATACTCCTTTGGATTTCATATCATTATAATCTCTCCAAAAATCATCGGTTTGTAGGAATAAGAAAACTCTACCACCTGTTTGATTTCCAATCGCTTTTTTCTGTTCTGGAGTAGCAGCTTCTGCCAGTAGAATTGTAGTTTCAGAACTATTGTCAGGAGCAATGGTAACCCAACGTTTTTTATCACTTAGTTTAGTGTCTTCAATAAGTTTGAAGTTCAGCTTAGCTAAATAATAATGAATAGCTTCGTCATAGTTTTTAACGACTAGGGTAATAGCTCCAATACTTCTTTTCATTATTAATTACAGGTTATTTCACTCAAAACGGTAGTTTCATTTATAGTGTCATTTTGGGCTACATTTTCAGAGAAAAGAACAAACCTATCAAGTGCATGAAAATTAGATCTTGCAGAAACCTCCATGGTATATATTCCAGGTGTATCAAATTGAACAAAAATATTATGTCCGTCATTATCGCTCGTAGAGGATTGCCATTTCCATTGATCTGCAGCACCGCTTTTATAAATTTTAAACCAACCGTCTTTACTAGAGCCATTTGGAGTAGGGGATTGGCCAGTATCCGCTGGATATACAATACTTTCTCCTTTTTTACCATAAAAACCAGAAGCATCTGCAAATCGTAACCATGAGTCATTATGCTCAGATCCGGATGTACCACTAGTTACTCTAGATCTCCAGATAAACCTGTAAGTACCTTGATTGTTGATTTTTATTTTATAAGTAAGCAGGCCATTGCCAGGAGCATTTGTAAATTGATCTCCTGTCCAAACTAGATAGTTTGTCCCTAGAAACCCAGGAATTGTATTTTCTTTCATCCAATCATTATGATCCTTAATACTTTCAAATTCGACAGCAATCAATCCATCTTTTTCTTCATAAATAGTAGCATTAGCATCTTGACAAGTTACAGGATCTATAGTATTATCAGTTGCTTCATCACTACTACAAGAGTAAAATATTGTGACAATAGAAAAGATCAGTATTAATTTAGAGGTGCTAGGTATAGATTGCATAAGTATAATTTTTGGGGTTTAACGAATTCTATATTTTTTTTACTCTCACTGTATCGGGGACTAATCCCGTGTAATCACCATTGTTTCTAATAACATCACGAACGATAGATGATGAAATATAACTTTTTCCAGATGAGGTAAGTAGAAAAACAGTTTCTATTTCCGTTAGTTTTCTATTTGTATGAGCAATGGCTTTTTCAAATTCAAAATCTCCCGGATTTCTAAGTCCTCGTAGAATAAAATTGGCATCCTGCTGCTTACAAAAATCTACAGTCAGTCCCTTGTAGGTCATTACTTTAATCTTAGGTTCACCTTTAAAAGCTTCTTCAATAAAACGCTTTCGTTCCTCTAAGGAAAACATATATTTCTTTTCAGCATTTACACCGATAGCTAATATGATTTCATCAAAAAGAGTCAATCCTCTTTCGATAATATCATAATGTCCTAAGGTAATTGGGTCAAATGAACCTGGAAAAACAGCTCTTCTCATAAGTGATTTGTGATAGTTTATATAAAGATAGGTAAAGTTACGAAGTAAAAAATTAGTTTTATATCTAATTTAGGATGTCAACTATTTATCCGCTTTTATTGCTTCTTCAATAGTATTGGTTAATAATTCTGGCAAACTAATACCTGCAGCAATTGCTTGTTGAGGTAAAATACTAGCTTCGCTAAATCCTGGGTTAGTGTTCATTTCTACAAAATGAGGTTCTCCGTTATGAAAAATATATTCGCTTCTAGAGAAACCTTTCATTTTAAGTATCTGATATATTTTTAAAGCTAAATCCTTTACCTTTTTCTCATCTTCTTCATTGAGTCTGGCAGGTGTTATCTCTTGTGATTTTCCTAAGTATTTTGCTTCGTAATCAAAAAATTCGTTTTCAGAAACAATTTCTGTAATTGGAAGCACAGTATCCTTTCCCTTATAAGTAATCACGCCTACAGAAACTTCTGTTCCACTTAGAAAAGATTCTATGATAATCTCGTTATCTTCTTTGTAGGCTAAATCAATGGCAGGTAGCAGTTCTTCTATGGTCTTAACTTTAGAAACTCCATAACTACTGCCAGCTTTGTTAGCTTTTACAAAACAAGGTAAACCTACAGTATTGATTATAGATTCGGTGTGTATTACATCTCCTTTATTTAAGAAATAATTTTTGGCGGTTGGAATTCCGTATGGTTTTAAAGTACTAATGCAATCTCTTTTATTAAAAGTAAGAGCAGCCTGATAAAAATCACAAGCTGTTTGTGGAATCCCGATTAATTCAAAATATGCCTGTAACAAACCGTCTTCTCCTGGAGTGCCATGAACGATATTAAAGGCGGCATCAAAATTGATTTTGGAACCATCAAGAAATAGTGAAAAATCATTTTTGTCTATATTGGTTTTTTGGTCATTGTCATCAACATAAAACCAGGAATCTTTAGTAATATGAATGCGATAAGGTTGGTATAAATTTTTATCCAGATGCTTGTATACTACGTTTCCACTTTGGATAGAAATATCAAATTCACTGGAGTAACCTCCCATAAGGATGGCAATATTCTTCTTCATTGAGTACTGTTTACAAACAAAAATATCATTTATCTCACAACAAAAGCTAAAAAGTTTCCGTTTTTATATCTTTGCCGAAACTATCAACCGATACATGGATTTTATAAAAGGCCTTTTGAGATTTATTTGGAGTAAAACATTTCTTATTCAACTTGTAATTGCAATTGCAATGACTGTAATTTTATGCTATGTCGCATTAAAGTGGTTGGATAGTTCTACGAACCACGATCAGCGAATTGTGGTACCGAGCTTGAGTAAGAAGACATTAGATGAAGTGAAAACACTTTTAGAATCTAAGGATTTGAGATATGAGGTTCAGGATTCTGCCAATTTTAATCCGGATTTTCCTAGATATTCTGTAATAGAACAAAATCCTGTGGCTGGTAATATGGTCAAAGAAAATAGAAAAATCTATGTTACGCTAAATCCATCTGGTTATCGCAAGATTGAGGTTCCTAATGTGATTCGTAAGACCAGAAGACAGGTAGAGCCAAGACTTGTTGCTTTAGGATTTAAGATAGGTTCGATTACATATAAACCGGATCCATCGGATCAGGTGCTTGAGCTTAGGTATAAAGGAAAGGCATTAAAACCGGGAGATAAAATAATGAAAACTTCCACTATCGATCTGGTAGTTGGTGATGAGAGCGGGAATCTAAGACTTTCCCAATAAAACTAATATCATAAACAAAATACTTTTGGAAGAGAATCTGGATATTGAACATTTAGGACCTAATGAAGATGATTTATATGAACATCATCGGTTCGTAGCCGGAGCGGGACAGGTGCCTCTTCGTGTAGACAAATTCTTAATGAATTTTGTTGAAAATGCTACACGAAATAAAATACAACAAGCTGCCAAAGATGGAAGTGTTTTTGTTAATGATGTGGCAGTAAAGTCAAATCATAAGGTAAAACCAAATGATGTGGTTCGGGTTTTGTTTTCGCATCCTCCGTATGAGAATTTATTGACTCCAGAAGATATTCCGCTAGATATTGTATATGAAGATGATGTGCTTTTGGTCGTTAACAAACCTGCAGGAATGGTAGTGCATCCAGGTCATGGAAATTATTCGGGGACTTTGATTAATGCCTTAATTTATCATTTTGATAACCTACCTAACAATAGTAGTGATCGTCCAGGATTGGTGCATCGTATTGATAAGGATACAAGCGGATTATTGGTAATTGCCAAAACTGAAGAGGCTATGACTCACTTAGCAAAGCAGTTTTTTGATAAAACATCAGAACGCGAATACGTGGCAATTGCTTGGGGTAATATGAACGAAGATGAAGGAACCATTGAAGGTAATATAGGACGTCACCCTAAGAATAGATTACAGAATACTGTTTTTGAAGGAGATGAGGCTGATAAAGGAAAACCAGCAGTTACACATTATAAAGTCATAGAACGCTTAGGATATGTAACTTTAGTTTCTTGTAAATTAGAAACCGGAAGAACGCACCAGATTCGTGTGCATATGAAACATATAGGTCACACATTATTTAATGATGAGCGCTATGGAGGAGAAAAGATTCTTAAAGGAACCACTTTTACTAAATATAAGCAGTTTGTAGAGAATTGTTTTAAAGTTTTACCAAGACAAGCTTTACATGCCCGAACTTTAGGATTTGTACATCCTGTAACTGGCGAGAAAATGCATTTTGAAACTTCAGTACCTGATGATATGGAACAGTGCGTAGAACGTTGGAGGAATTATGCTAAGAATCAATTGATTTGAGAATTGTTATCTTCATTTTACTTAAAAAAGGGTCTCATCAATATTAAATAAACGTTACTAAAAACTTTATTTTTAAATAAATAAGGATTGGTTGGCAAATAATATTATATTTGCGCTTTAATTATTTACAATGAACAAAGGAACAGTAAAATTTTTTAATGACTCCAAAGGATTTGGATTCATCACAGAAGAAGGATCAAACAAAGACCATTTTGTACACATTTCAGGCTTAATCGACGAAGTTCGTGAAGGTGACGAAGTAGAGTTTGAACTTAAAGAAGGTAAAAAAGGAATGAACGCGGTAAACGTGAAAGTATTATAATATACATATTGACTTTTTTAAAACATAAGCCTGTCCGTTTGGATAGGCTTTTTTTGTTTTTACTAATAATGAGCAATTGTTGAAAAAACCTTAGTTTTATTATAAGTATAAATTAAAGGAATGTTCTTTTTTTACATAAACGTTTATATAGATGAATAAGATAGGAGTGATAGGAGCTACAGGTATGATTGGTCATCATGTTGCGAAAGCTGTTCTAGATAATCCGGAAAATGAACTAGTTGTCTTGCATAGAAAAACTTCCAATCTTTCAACCATACAGGATTTGAAATTTGAAAGCAGTATTACAGATTTAAATGATAGTGATAGTTTAACAAAAGCATGCGCTGGATTAGACTATGTTTTAAATTGTGGAGCATATTACCCTACCAATCCGAAACCGCTAAAAAAAGAAATTAAAATTGCAGAACATCAAATGAATAACTTCGTTAATGCAATTAACGAAAGCAGTGTAAAAAAAGGATTGTATTTAGGCGGAGCAATTGCAATTCCTAAATCGAAAAGTGGAATTGGTAGCGAGGAAATAATATATAAGAATAGTCCAGAAAATAAATCAGCCTATGTGCAGGTTAAATGGGTAATGGATAAAATAGCCAGAGAAGCAGCAAAATCTGAAACGCCTATCGTAATCGGAATCCCCACCATGACTTTTGGAGAGTTTGATTACGGCCCTTCAACCGGACGACTTATAACTAATATCGTAAACCAGACATTACCAGGGTATGTTGATGGAAATAGAAATGTAGTATATGCTGGTGATGCTGCAAGAGGGTTGTTATTAGCCTGCCTGAATGGAAGAATAGGAGAACGGTATTTAATTACTGGCGAGAATATATCCATGGAAAATTTAGTTAAGAAAATAGTTCAAACTGCTAAACTTCCACAAATGCCCAAAAAAGTTTCAATTCGCCTTGCGAAAATTGTATCCAAGATTAAAATGGCAAAATATAAAATGTTTGGAGGAGAACTTCCTTTACTTAATGATACCGCCATTGCAGTAATGTCTGCTGGACAGTTTCTTAATGGAGAAAAAGCAAAAAGAGATCTCGGGTATGAACCAATAGTGTCTATAGATGAATCAATTCAAAAAACCATTGATTGGTTTAAAAAAGAGAGTTATATAAAATAGAATGTTATAATACTACTTGAAATAGTTTAGTACATAGAACATTTCAATATCCGAATAGACAAGAATTACGCTAGTTGATTTTATTTATCAATACACTATTGTATTTTTGAGAAAACAAAAGTTACCCGAATGAAAATTGTAATATCACCAGCCAAGTCTTTAGACTTTGAAACCTCGTTACCAACAAAAAAATATACAGAGCCATCTTTTCTAGAGGAGGCAAAAAAGTTAAATACCGTTCTTCAGAAGAAGACTCCTAAGAAGCTTTCTGATTTGATGAGTATTAGTGATAATCTCGCACAACTAAATTGGCAGCGTAATCAAGATTGGCAACTTCCTTTTACTTCAGAAAACGCCAGGCCCGCTGTGTATGCTTTTAAAGGAGATGTATATATTGGATTGGATAGCTACACAATTCCAGAAGATAAGTTGGATATACTGCAGGATAAACTAAGAATACTTTCTGGGTTATATGGAATTTTAAAACCATTGGATTTAATGCAGCCTTATCGATTAGAGATGGGAACCAAACTTAAGGTGGGGCGAAAGAATAATCTGTATGAGTTTTGGAAAAAGCAGGTAACCGAGCAGTTAAATCAAGAACTTCAAGATGATGAGTTATTTGTAAACCTGGCAAGTAACGAATACTTCAGCGTAATTGATAAAAAGACATTAAAAGTTCCGATTATTACTCCGCAATTTAAAGATTGGAAAGGTGATAAATTAAAGATGATTAGTTTCTTTGCAAAAAAAGCAAGAGGTATGATGGTGCGTTATATCATTGATACTGGTGCAGAAACAATAGAGGATCTGAAAGGGTTCGATTATGAAGGCTATAGCTTTAGTGAAGAACATACTTCTAAACCAAACGAATTGGTTTTTGTTAGGTAGGAATATAAAATATTTTTAAATTTTGTTTTCAGATATGGCCAAAGTTCTTTGGGTTTTTTTAGCAGTGATTATAAGTTCTTGCGGTAGTGAAAAAGTTGTAGACCTAATTATTTATGATGAATACGCATTACCCTTACCCCATTTTTGTCCAAAACTGAAAGAAGATCTAGAAGCATCTAAACTGTTAGATAGTATCAAATTTTATGGGACTCCAATTCCTGTTTCGACCTTGTCATTGACTATAGATACGTCTGCTGTCAAAAGACTTGATATTCCAATTGATAAATTTAGTAAACGATTAAAAGAAGTTGAAGATTCTTTGAATAGTGGTTCTAAAAATTTTCAAAATGTAACGTATTTAGATTATCTAAATCCTAAAGATGGTAAGAAAATACCTTTTTCTTCTTTGGTTGAAATAAAAGCTCATTCGGGCTATTTACAACCAGAAGTATTTATTCCAGAGCCAAAAGAGTTTTATTATAAAGACGAAAGAGCAGTTAATGTTAAGTTATATGTGAAGGATGGAAAAATGAAAGAGACTCTTTTATTTGTAAAGCAGTTAATTAACTCTGACTATAAAAAATCTTTTACCAAATATGAAATCACGACCATAAAAAAGAATTAAACAAAAATCATAATGGTTTCCTGTATACTTGGATAGAGTTATATTTTATGGTAAAGGATGTAATAGGCTAGTATTTCGATTTTCAGATGTGTCTAATTTTAGTATCTTCATCCCTTACATATATCTCACAAATCGTTAGATGCAAAAAATTATAAACTTTCTCGATTGGGTTGGTGAAAAAATAGGAACGCTTGTAAGTTGGGTTGCAGTTCTTTTAGCCCTTGTTATTGGAGTAGATGTGATTATTCGATATGTGTTTCAGTTTACGTTTATTTGGATGATTGAGACAGAGATCTATCTATTTGGGATCTTGTTTCTGGTTGGGTCAGGATATACTTTCAAGTATGGAAAGCACGTGAGAGTAGATGTTTTTTATACCAAAATGTCAGAAAAAGGCAAAGCCTGGATCGATCTGTTAGGAGGCGCATTTTTATTAATACCTTGGTGTTATGTGGTAATTGTTTCTTCTTGGTATTACGGATTGTCTTCCTTTATGATAAGAGAATCTTCTGCGCAAACAGGTGGATTACCAGCGTTATATGTGCTTAAGTTTTGCATCACTTTAGGTTTCGTGTTTCTACTTATACAAGGTGTTTCCGAAATGCTAAAATCAATTCAGATCATTTTTAATAGAGATAATTAATGGAGTTTTTAGCAATCATCTTATTCGTAATTATCTTTATCTTAATACTGAAAGGGTATCCTGTTGCTTTTACATTAGGAGGTATTTCTGTAGCCTTTGCTTTTGGAGTATCGATTTTCGCACCAGAATATTTTACCATGTCCACTTTCTATTTATTACCTTCTCGGATTATGGGAGTGGTAAATAACTACGTTTTGATGGCAGTTCCTTTGTTTATCTTTATGGGGATAATGCTTGAGAAATCAGGACTTGCACAAAGTTTATTAGAAACTATGGCCATGATGTTTGGACGAATACGAGGTGGTCTGGCAATTTCTGTAGTAATTGTTGGAGCTTTATTGGCTGCTTCAACAGGCATTGTGGGAGCAACTGTAGTAACTATGGGATTAATTAGTTTGCCTACAATGCTAAAACGAGGATACAAAACGGAGTTAGCGGCAGGAGTAATTGCATCTTCAGGGACTTTGGGGCAGATTATTCCACCTTCTATTGTTTTAGTATTATTGGCAGATACTATCAATAGTTCTTCAAGAGGAGCTGCATCGGTAGATGTAGGAACATTGTTTTCTGCAGCTTTGTTTCCTGGGTTGATTTTAGTTGGATTATATATAGTATACATTTTAGTAAAATCATTTATCCATAAGGATGATGCGCCAAGTATTCCAGCCGAAGAAATTGCAGCATTTAGAGAAGATAATTTCATCCCTAAGGTACTTAAAGTACTCTTGTTACCTGTCTTGTTGATAGTAATCGTTTTGGGTTCGATTTTTACGGGAGTAGCTTCTCCAACAGAAGCTTCTGCAATTGGGGCATTGGGAGCAACCATTCTAACCATTGTTCAGAAAAAGTTTTCTTTTAAAATTCTAAAAGAAGTTGCCCAAGAAACCACAAAGTTAACCTCCATGGTGTTTTTTATTTTGTTGGGCGCAACGACTTTTACATTAGTATTTAGAACATTAGGAGGAGATCAATACCTTCAGGAATTGATCATGTCTTCTCAGTTAACTCCTTTGATGTTTCTGTTATTAGTAATGCTAGTAATTTTCATTGCAGGATTCTTTATCGATTTTATTGAGATTATATTTATAATAGTTCCTGTTGTGACTCCGATTTTTAATGCTTTTGATATGAATATGCTTTGGGTGGGAATTTTGATGGCATTAAACCTACAAACGTCATTTCTTACGCCTCCTTTTGGATTTGCATTGTTTTATTTAAAAGGAGTTGCGCCAGCAACGGTCAAAACCAGTCAGATATATCGAGGAATTATTCCTTTTATTGTAATTCAACTAATCATCGTTAGTTTAGTGATGTTTTTTCCGGAGATTATTTTTAGTTCGAAGTAAATTGAAAAATCTATTAGATGTTTTTAAGTTATAATTAAAGTTTTTTTAGATTGTTTATTTCAGTTTTGGCGGCTTTTAGTTGTTTTTTAAATTTTCTCTTTTGTATTCTACATTTTGATTTCAATAAATCGAATTGAATTCTACAAATTAAAGATTCGCAATAATCTATACGATTTTGAATAGGGAGTTTAGAAATAATGGTTTTATATAATTCATCTCTTTTTGTAAGTAAAGGCGTACGGTTTTTTTTGAATAAAGACATTTTAAGTGGGGAGTTAGATGGGTATATGTTAGCATATATTCTATAATTATTAATTTTAAGTATAATAATGATCATTGTTTAACGATCAAACTTCATTCCCTATCGAGTTTTTAAATATTAAAATTAATATAAAACTATAGCCTGTTTTTTCGTCTGATTATTAATAAGTGTTGTTAGGTTTTCAAAATGGTTTAGTCATAAATGAAACCAAAGAAGTACATTTTCGTTTTGAATATTTGATAGGAAAAAGAATTCTTAGAACAAGAAATAGTATTTAATTAGGAATAATTATAAATTGAGAGCCTAATAAAAATCAAAAAATGAATTCTATTTTAATACAACTATTCCGAACATATGATATGAAAAGGTTATTCGTATTATTATTAGTCAGTTCATTTTTTTCATCCTGCTTAGGAGAACCACCGGCAAGTATGAATAACCCTTCATCCTATGATGTGACGAAACCTAATAAAGTATTTCATTGGAAAATGACAACCACCTGGCCACCTAATTTTCCGGTTGTTGGAGAAGTAGCTGAGAAGTACGCTGAATGGGTGGATGAACTCTCTAATGGTCAGATCAAAATTAAAGTGTATGGAGGCGGAGAATTAGTACCACCGCTAGAAGCTTTTGATGCAGTTTCGCAAGGAACAATCGAGATGGGATGCGGAGCTGCGTATTATTGGGCAGGGAAAACTCCGGCGGCACAGTTCTTTGCAGCAGTTCCTTTTGGTATGAATAGTCAGCAAATTACCTCTTGGTTAGAAGTAGGTGGCGGCTATGAACTATGGAAAAAGACCTACGCGAAATTTAATTTGGTGCCTTATATGGGAGGGAATACGGGAGTGCAAATGGGTGGATGGTTCAATCGGGAAATTAATTCAATAGAAGATTTTAAAGGGTTAAAAATGCGCTTACCAGGAATTGGAGGAAAGGTATTAGAAAAAGCTGGAGGAGCTGCTGTTTTGGTAGCCGGTAGTGAGATTTATACAAGTTTAGAACGTGGAGTTATTGACGCTACAGAATGGATTGGCCCATATCATGATTATAAAATGGGATTCCATAAAATTTCGAAATATTATTATACGCCTGGTTGGCATGAAACGGGTTCTCAATTAGAGTTTTTTATTAATAAAAATCTTCATGATGGTTTGCCTCCACATTTACAAGCTGTTTTACAGGCGGCCGCTAAACGAGCTCAAGTTTGGGTGTTGTCAGAATTTGATAAACAAAATGGTATTTATCTAGACAAGTTAGTTAATGAAGAAGGAGTTGAAATCAGAGAATTTTCTAAAGAAACGCTTGATGCATTAAGGGGTTTTACTGATGAAGCTATACAGGAAATGATAGGGGATGATCCTTTATCCAAAGAGGTATATGAGAGCTATTCTAGTTTTCAAAACAGAATATCTAAATGGTCCGAAATAACTGAAAAAGCCTACTACAATAAAATTCAGAAATAAATTTCGACACGGTTATTTTTTTTAATTGCCATTCTTAAAGTGTTCTAGATAACACCTTAGAAGAATTAGTTAATTATTAATGTAAAAATTAATTATTTGATTTATTCTGATTAAAATGTATTGGAAGTATTCATTCTAATCAATATCTTCGCAGCGAATGTTCGCTAAATATTATTTAAACACAAAATTATTATCATGCAAATCAAAAAGGTTTTAGTTGCCAATCGAGGGGAAATAGCTATTCGAATTTTTAGAGCTTGTACAGAGATTGGGTTACAAACCGTAGGAGTTTACACCTATGAAGATAGATATTCTTTACATCGATATAAAGCAGATGAAGCGTATCAAATAGGAGCAGATAATGAGCCGTTAAAACCGTATTTAAATATTGAAGCAATTATTAAGGTTGCAAAAAAGAACAATGTAGATGCAATACATCCGGGATATGGTTTCCTTTCGGAAAATGCTGATTTTGCACAGAGATGCGAGGAAAACGATATCATTTTTATTGGGCCTAAAGTATCAGTACTTCGTTCATTAGGTGACAAGATCATGGCAAAAGAAGTCGCTATTGCCAACGATATTCCGATTATCCAAAGTAATATAGAGGATCTTACAGATGTAAAGGTAGCAATCAAAGAAGCTAAGCGAATTGAATTTCCAGTAATGCTTAAAGCTGCTTCAGGTGGTGGTGGTCGAGGAATGCGTGTGATCCGTAGTGTAGAAGAATTAGAAAAAGCATATCCTGAATCCCAGAGAGAAGCTCTCAATGCGTTTGGGGATGATACCGTTTTTCTTGAGAAGTTCGTAGAAAACCCAAAACATATAGAAATACAAATCGTTGCCGATCATCATGGCAATATGGTACATCTTTTTGAACGTGATTGTTCTGTGCAGCGACGTTATCAAAAAGTGATCGAGTATGCTCCTTCCTTTGGGGTTGAGCAGGAAATTCTAGACAATTTATATCAGTATGCTTTAACAATATGTAAAGCAGTAGATTATAATAATATTGGTACTGTAGAATTTTTGGTTGATGACGATGGTAGTATTTATTTTATAGAAGTAAATCCTAGAGTTCAAGTAGAGCATACAGTTACCGAAATAGTAACGGGTATCGATTTGATCAAAGCCCAAATTTTTATTGCAGGTGGTTATAAGTTATCTGATACACAAATAAAAATAGAAAGCCAAGAGAATCTTAAAGTAAATGGGTATGCGGTACAATGTAGGATTACAACCGAAGATCCCGAAAATGACTTTAAACCTGATTACGGAACTATTACCACGTATAGAAGTGCTTCAGGGTTTGGTATTCGATTAGATGCCGGTAGTGTATATCAAGGTGTTACCATTTCACCTTTCTTTGATTCCATGCTTGTAAAGGTTTCTGCTAATAGTAGGACCTTAGACGGAGCATGTAGAAAAATGCGCAGAGCTCTTTCAGAATTTAGGATTCGTGGTGTAAAAACAAATATGCCATTTTTAGACAATATCCTGAAGCATGAAACTTTTAGAAGGGGAGCAGTTACGGTTAATTTTATCAGAGATACAAAAACGTTATTCACTATTAAAGAATCTCGAAACCGGGCTACCAAATTGGCAAACTTTTTAGGAGACATTATTGTAAACGGTAATCCTGATGTAAAGACCGTGGATCCAACAAAGACTTTTGTTCTTCCGAAAGTTCCGGAATTCGATCAAACGAATGGATATAAAAAAGGAACCAAAGATTTATTAACGGAATTAGGACCTGAGAAATTTGCAACTTGGTTAAAAAATGAAAAGAAAGTTCATTTTACGGATACCACAATGCGAGATGCACATCAGAGTTTACTGGCTACTAGAATGCGTACTTATGACATGCAAAAAGTGGCAGAAGGATTTGCTAAAAACCACCCAGAAGTTTTTAGTATGGAAGTTTGGGGTGGAGCAACGTTTGATGTTTGCCTTAGGTTTTTAAGAGAAAATCCCTGGGAACGTCTTCGTGAATTAAGAAAAGCAATGCCTAATCTGTTATTGCAGATGTTAATTCGAGGATCAAACGGTGTTGGATACACTGCTTATCCCGATAACCTGATAGGAAAGTTTGTGGAGCAATCTTGGGAAAATGGAGTCGATGTTTTCAGAATCTTCGATTCATTAAACTGGATGAAATCCATCGCTCCTTGTATTGAACACGTTAGAACCCGTACACAAGGCCTGGCTGAAGGTTCTTTATGCTACACTGGAGATATTTTAGATCCAAAACGAACTAAATATACATTAGAGTATTATGTGCAATTGGCAAAGGATATTGAGAATGCAGGAGCGCATATATTAGGAATTAAAGATATGGCTGGTTTGTTGAAACCATATGCGGCTTATGAATTAGTTTCGGCATTAAAATCTGAAATTAATATTCCTATTCATTTGCATACTCATGATACTTCTTCAGTACAATCGGCTACCTATCTAAAAGCGATTGAAGCAGGAGTGGATGTAGTAGATGTTGCTTTAGGAGGACTTTCTGGATTAACTGCACAACCTAATTTTAATGCAATTATGGAAATGCTTAGGTTCCACGAACGTGAGAATCCAATGAACATGACAAAATTGAATGAATATTCTAATTATTGGGAAGCAGTACGTGAATATTATTATGTTTTCGAATCTGGTCTGAAGGCAGGAACTGGAGAGGTTTATCAGCATGAAATTCCGGGAGGACAGTATTCTAATTTAAAACCTCAGGCACAAGGATTAGGCTTGGCAGATCGTTTTCATGAAATTACCAAGATGTATGGTGAGGTGAATACACTTTTTGGAGATATTGTGAAAGTAACACCAAGTTCCAAAGTGGTTGGGGATATGGCGCAATATCTGGTAAGTAATAATCTTACTATAGAGGATGTAAAAGAACGAGGAGAAACCATTTCTTTTCCGCAATCTGTAGTTAATCTGTTCAAAGGAGAATTAGGACAACCAGAAGGAGGATTCCCGAAAGATCTTCAGAAATCAGTACTAAAGGATCAGAAGCCATTTACCAATAGGCCGAATGCACATCTGGAACCTGTAGATTTTGAAACAGAGTTCAAAGATTTTGTAAAAGTCTTCAAAAAAGGAATGGGTAGAGAACTGGATATCACAGATTTTCTTTCGTACAAATTATATCCAAAGGTGTTCACAGGCGCATATAATCACCACGTTAAGTATGGTAATGTGATGAATATTCCGACTAAAAACTTCTTTTACGGAATGACTCCTGGAGAGGAGATTATTATAGAATTAGATAAAGGAAAAATCTTATTGATTGAGCTAATCTCAATCGGAGAACCTCACGATGATGGGATGGTGACTGTATTCTTTAAAGTAAATGGTCAGACTCGAAATGTAGAGATTAAAGACAATTCCATTAAGGTCGATAAAGTAGTACATTCAAAAGTAGATAAAACAGATACTAAGCAGATTGGGGCGCCACTGCAAGGATCTTTATCCTCGGTATTGGTAAAGACAGGTCAGGAAGTGAAGAAGAACGATCCATTGTTTATTATTGAAGCTATGAAAATGGAAACGACTATTACTGCTAATGAAGACGCGACGATTAAAAAAGTAGTGCTTAAATCTGGGACGATGGTTGAAGCAGATGATTTGGTGATAACCTTAAAATAATAATTTTTTGGTGCTACCAATAAAAACAAAAGCCTCATAGGAAACTAAGAGGCTTTTCTATTTTAATTTAAAATAGATGCTATTCTTTAATAATTCGTTTTATAATACTTCCTTTTTCTCCTTCGATATTAATAAAATATATTCCAGAACTTAATTCAGAAATATCAAAAGGATTATTAAGTGTTTCAAATACTTTCTTACCCACTATATTATATACAGTTACCTTTTTTATTGGAATTGAAATGTTAATTAAACCTATAGTCGGAATAGGATATACACGTAACTGATCAATCGTAAGTTCTTCCTCTTCTGTACTAAGGGTTGCAACAACAAAACAAGAAGATCTTTGCGTGCACCCATTTATTGTTATTTCTACCCCGTAATTACCATTTTCAGTAGCAGTAAAAGACTGGTTGTTTTCTCCAATAATAGGTGTGTCCGTATCACAGTTAATCCATTGATAGAATCCTCCATTTGTATTAGCGGTAAAAGTAGGCGCAGAAGAATCGTCTACTGAAGCATTTGGTATATCAAATACTTCCATAGTATCAGATGCTGAATTAGAACAACCATTAGCATCCGTAAAGCTATATGTTATGGTATGAATACCCACACCAGCAATTGCAGGATCAAAAGAGAATGTCATTCCGTTACTATTATCAGTGACTCCAGTTCCAGAATATACACCACCAGTTGCAGTTCCGCCACTTAATGCAGTTTGTACACCTGCATCAACACACAGATCAGCAGGAGCTGTAAACGTTACTGTTGGTAGATCAAATACTTCTATAGTATCAGATGCTGAATTAGAACACCCATTAGCATCCGTAAAGCTATATGTTATGGTATGAATACCCACACCAGCAATTGCAGGATCAAAAGAGAATGTCATTCCATTACTATTATCAGTGACTCCAGTTCCAGAATATACACCACCAGTTGCAGTTCCACCGCTTAATCCAGTTTGTACACCTGCATCAATACACAGATCTGCAGGAGCAGTAAATGTTACTGTTGGTACATCAAATACTTCTATAGTATCAGATGCTGAATTGGAACATCCATTAGCATCCGTAAAGCTGTATGTTATTGTATGAACACCTACACCAGCAGTTGCTGGATCAAAAGAGAATGTCATTCCATTACTATTGTCAGTCACTCCAGTTCCAGAATATACACCACCAGTCGCAGTTCCACCGCTTAATCCAGTTTGTACACCTGCATCAATACACAGATCTGCAGGAGCAGTAAATGTTACTGTTGGTACATCAAATACTTCTATGGTATCTGAAGCAGCATTAGAACATCCATTAGCATCCGTAAAGTTATATGTTATGGTGTGAACACCCACACCAGCAGTTGCAGGATCAAAAGAAAATGTCATTCCATTCCCATCATCAGTTACACCAGCTCCTGAATATATACCACCATTTGGAGTTCCACCATTTAATCCTGTTTGTACACCTGCATCAATACACAGATCTGCAGGAGCAGTAAATGTTACTGTTGGTACATCAAATACTTCTATGGTATCTGAAGCAGCATTAGAACATCCATTAGCATCAGTAAGGCTGTATGTTATTGTATGAATACCAACACCAGCAGTTGCAGGATCAAAAGAAAATGTCATTCCGTTACCATTATCAGTAACTCCAGCTCCTGAATATACACCACCAGTTGCAGTTCCGCCACTTAATCCAGTTTGTACACCTGCATTAATACACAGATCTGCTGGAGCTGTAAAAGTTACTGTTGGTATATCAAATATTTCTATGGTATCTGAAGCAGCATTAGAGCATCCATTAGCATCAGTAAGGCTGTATGTTATTGTGTGAACTCCTATACCGGCTGTTGTTGGATTAAAAGAATAGGTTGTTCCATTTCCATCATCAGTTACCCCAGCTCCTGAATAGATTCCTCCGGTTGGGGTTCCTCCACCTAACCCATTTTGTACACCTACATCAATACATAGATCAGCTGGGGCAGTAAAAGTTACTGTTGGTAAATCAAATACTTCTACAGTGTCATTTGCACTGTCACTACAAGTGCCAGCACTTGTATAGGTAATTATATGTGTGCCTAGACCTGCTATTGCAGGGTTAAAGCTATAGGTCATTCCATTACCATCATCCGTTACACCAGGACCTGTATATATACCTCCAACAGGACTTCCTCCGCCTAATCCGGATTGCAAACCTTCGTTAACACACAGATCTGATGGAGCTGTATACGAAACGACATCATTTGCGGTAACATTAACATTGACAGTTCCACATGAACTCGGTATTACACATAAGCCACCTTCACCTCTTACAAAATAAGTGGTACTTGGTATAGATGGGGTTACGATAAAAGTAGCGGAAGTTGTAGTTCCTATCTCCATACCACCACAAGATCCAGTATATATATGCCACTCTGTAGCATCGTTAAGATTTCCAGAAATAGTAAGTGTAGTGCTGTCTCCATCACAAATAGTGGTTGGAGCATGCGTAACGGTTGGAACATCTGGATCTGTGCAAGGAATTGCATCAAGATTTACCAAAAACAGTAAGTCAGTAGAATCAAGTTGAGGACTTCCTCCTGAAAAACGTATTCCTTCCGTATAATCAGGAGTCGACTCATTATCAAAAGCAATAGCAAAACTTAAATTGGAAATGTCAAAAGTGTACTTCTGACCCGCAATCAAGGTAATATTCAATGCTGAAAAATCAATAAAAGAATAGTCAGAAGAAGTAGCAAATGGACTCGTAGGCTGATTGGTAATTGTTCCTAAGATTGAGCCACTATATCCTTCTCCATCGTATATGGTTACGTTGACAGACTCGTTGATAAACGTGAGAATACCAATAGAATTCAAAATTCCATTACAAGAGGCAGTAAAACTTTGCCCTGCTCGGATTGTGTTTGGAGTTGCACTAATCAACTGGTCATCATCGTTCTCCATAGAACATTGACCAAAGCTAGTATATGCAATAAGAAATATTGCAATTACAAGTATATTTTTTTTCACTTTCTAAGTATTTTAAATACACCTTTTTGAGTTGTTAACACTCCATTTAAAAGTTATTAACAATGTAGATAGGGGGCTTATTTGTATAAGGATGTCTACTATTATGACTCTAAGGTTATTAAATGTTTACGGCGTAAATATAGATAATTATTTTTTGTTAATAACTTTAACAATGAAATTGGATCATTTTGTGGCCAAAATTACTTCAAAAGAATATCGCAGATGTGACGCTTTTCGATAATTATTTGAACTTTTTATTTTTAACTTCAAGGCTTTGGGTAGCTTTAGTGTAAAATAGTAGAGTTTTACTATTTTTGCCAAATGCCATATTTTTTGATCATCGCTTTACAAGGATTTTGTATTTATCACGCTATTAAGAACAGAAATGAGTACTATTGGTACTTTTTGATTTTATTTTTACCGGTTATCGGAAGTATAATCTATTTGGTAACTCAGGTATTTAATAAAAAAGATTTGGATGTGGTTCAAAATGAGATCGTGAGTGTGATTAATCCTACTAAGAAAGTAAATGATCTTAAGAAACAAGTAGAATTTGCAGATACATTCCAGAATCGAATATATCTTGGTGATGCTTTTTATGAGATGGGTGATTATAATTCAGGTATTGGAGAGTATGAAATTGCTTTAAAAGGTAAT
Source organism: uncultured Aquimarina sp. (assembly GCF_947495315.1). Lineage (GTDB taxonomy): Bacteria > Bacteroidota > Bacteroidia > Flavobacteriales > Flavobacteriaceae > Aquimarina. The sequence goes on from NZ_CANLYD010000003.1 coordinate 56,515, forward strand.
TATAATCAGGACACAGGTGTTGTTAAAAAATTACTTGAAGGATATCATCAAACAAATCAATTCGACAAAGTTATTTTTTGTGCGGAGCAAATTAATTCCAGATCCGATTTTAGAGGTTCCAGAAGTCAGTTTCTTTACGGTATAGCTTTAGAGGAAAAAGGAAGGTCTAAAGAAGCAGAAGAAAACCTAAAACCAATCGATCAGCGATATTCTAATTATAAAGAACGTTATACTTTAGCTCAATTCCTTGATAAGAAAGGAAAAACTGCAGAAGCTAAAAATATTTTAGAAGAGATCATATTAGAATCCCAGCATATGTCTAAACCCAATCGGAATAAGTATAGGGGAGTAGTTAACGATGTAAAGAAATTAGCGTCTTCCTTATAATAATAAAATGTTATGCTTCCGGCAGAAGGTTGATTTTTCCCCAAATTATACTATCTTTAAGAATGAGGAATTTCATTTTGACTAATCGTTAGATTGTCTATTAAAACTATTCCTTATAGAGGCAAAACCTTGATTGCCTTTATAATGGTTCAAGGAATACTAAATATTAACTCATTTTTTATTATGTTTAAAAATCTCTTAAAACTAAACGGGGCTCAAGCAATTACTAAGAAAGAACAACAAACAATTAACGGTGGCTCGTCACGAGGTAATTGTTATCCATTCTTTCATTTAGGACCTTGTAGATTAAACTGCAATTGTCCGGGAACTACTGCCAGACAACCATCAGGAGCAAGTCAGTATTGTCTTCTAAATTATCCGGCAATTATTTATAATGCCAGACAGTGTGGAGGTGGTTCTGGAGGTGGAGGCGGAATATTTGCCTAAATAAAACACCAAAGTTTAATAATATGCTGTAATGGAAACATTGCAGCTTTTTTTGTATAAACTGAAACGTAGTGTATCTTTTCTCTACTATAGGCTAATAATTTCTTTGCATTTCGCAAAAACTTTCTATTTTTACAAAAATCAATAGTCCCCGATAGTCTTGAAAATCAAACCTATTCAAATATCCCTGTTTTTGATACTCGTATTGGGAGGATTATTTGGGTTAATGTTTTTAAGCGAAAAAGGAGGAATCCAAAAAGAACAAATACAAGAAGATGGTTTCTCTTACGAAGGAGTTTCTCTTAAATACCCTACCTATAAAACGTTTTTGGCCTTAGAAAAGGACTCATCTCTTATCAAGAAACAAGATATCCTTAAAGTTACTGAAACAGTCGTGCCTGTAGCGGATGAATCGGATATAGAACCAGAAACCCTAACGGCTGATGCAGTAGCTAAAAAAGATAGCCTTCAGAGACCTGATTTTTCCAAAATTGATACAACAAGAATTGAAAGGATCAGATATCCTGCCGATAATCCCAATTTTGCAGACGAATTAAAAGCTAAATTATCTTCCAGATCTTGTAGAATTATTCATTATGGAGATTCTCAGATTGAAGGAGATAGAATTACAGGGTACGTTAGAAATAGATTACAAGGAATGTACGGAGGTAGTGGTCCTGGATTTATTCCTGTGAAACCAGTATATAAGCAAATTGCAGCAATAGTAAAACCAAGTGAGAACTGGTTCAGATACGCCAGATTTGATCCTACACAAAAGAAATTTAAGCATAGAAAGTACGGGGCATATATGTCAGTATCTAGATTTACAGAACATAAAAAGACACTTCCGGATAGTGTTACATTAGATTCTTTACCATTAGTGAAGGCTTCAGTAACCATTGGTAAATCTAAAAAAGCGTATGCTAAATTTAGAAGGTTTACTAGCATTGGATTGCACTACGGTAATTGTAATGTTCCAATAAAAATTTCGGTGTATAATGACGGAAAGTTAATTCAACAAGATAGTTTGATTCCGGATGGGAAATATCATAAATACAGAATAAAAACGAATACCACTCCAAGTAATCTAAAAATTGAGTTAGAAGGAAAAGTAAGTGCTGATTTTTATGGAGTAACCTTAGATGGAGGATCAAGAGTACAGATGGATAATGTGGCGATGCGCGGTTCTTCAGGAACGATTTTTTCTAGTACAAATGCTGCTATATATGGGCAGATGACAAGGAATTTAAAACCTAAGATCATCATTATGCAGTATGGAGGTAATACAATGCCCTATCTTAAGGATTCTACAAAAGTGGATAATTATGCTAAATCTATTACCAATCAAATAAACTGGTTGAGACGAAGAACTAAAAATGTAAGTTTTATATTTATCGGACCTACAGATATGTGTCTTCCTGTAAATGGTAAGATGGAAACATATCCTTTACTACCATATCTAAATGCTAAATTAATGGAAACTTGTTCTCAGAATAATGTAGCGTATTGGAGTATGTATGATGCCATGGGAGGAAAAGGATCCATGCCTTTTTGGGTAGAAGAAAAGCTTACTGCTAACGATTATATGCATTTTACCTGGAAAGGAACCAAAATTATTTCGGAATTATTTTTTACAGCCCTATACCTTGACCTAAAAGAAGAACCAAATGATGAGACATAGCATATTATTTTTCTCTTTATTCTTAGTGAGTTCTTCAATATTGGCTCAGGACTATGTTTTGGATACAATTCAGAATAAATATCCTTTTGTGAATTGGAAAGCTAATCAAATCAAGTTCGCGGAAGATGCGCCATCATTTGCCAAGTTATTTCGTAAGCTGGATACCATTGTCAATGGAAGTGAAGAAGATGTTCATGTTTTTCATATTGGAGGATCACATATTCAGGCAGATATTTATTCGAATAGATTGAGAACATATTTACAGCATATGAGTCCGACCGCCAAAGGTCAACGCGGGTTTATTTATCCATATAAAATTGCCGGTACTAATAATCCCAGCAATTATAATGTCGAGTATGATGGAGACTGGGCTGGATATCGTTGTTCTATAAAAAAGGATAGTGTAGCTTGGGGAATGGCAGGAGTAAGTGCTGTTTTTAAAGATTCTATTGCTAATATTAAGATCAAAGCAAATCATAGAGGCTATGATGCGCAACAATATGATTTTAATAGGATCAGAGTCTTTTATGATAATTGGAGCGATGACTATGAAATTAATTTTAAAGAATCAGGATTAATTGCGGATACCAAAGTAAATAAAGAAGCCCATTTTATTGAATTCATACTTACACAAACATTAGAAGAATTAGAGTTTTGTGTACAAAGAATAGGAAATCCCGAAAATCCTGAGTTCCTAATGATGGGGATGGAATTGATGAATGACAATAAAGGTGTAGAATATACGACGATAGGGGTGAATGGAGCAAGTTTTAACTATTATAATAGATGTAAGTATTTTAATAAACAATTGATGCTCTATAAACCGGATCTGTTTATAGTTTCTGTCGGAACTAATGATGGATATCATCCTGATTTTAAGCCAGAGGAATATAGGAAGTATTATGAAACTCTTATTTTAACTGCTCAAAAAGCTAATCCTGATTGTGCAGTGCTACTTACAGTGCCTAATGATTCTTATTATAAGCGAAAATTCCCAAATCCTAGAACAAGAGTGATGCAGAAGATTATTTACGATTTGGCAAAAAAGCATAAGATGGCAGTTTGGGATTTTTATGAAATAATGGGAGGTTTTAATTCCTCCAAAAATTGGTATCAGAATAAATTGATGCCACGAGATAGAATACATTTTACACAGTTGGGATATAGAATTAAAGCAGATTTACTATTACAGGCATTGACTAGTTCGTGGGAAAAAGAATTACAGTTAGAGCCAAATTCTGTTTTGAATCAAATTATTAATGAATAGATTAAAAGATATTTTTTCTTTTTCAGAGGATTTTCCTTTGATATTTACACAAGCAGATTTCTGGATATTTTTCGCAGCAATCTACTTTTTGTATGCGATAATATATCGTAAAAAGAGTCTCCGTAGTGCGTATCTTTTTGCCATTAGCTTATTGTTTTATTATAAGACGAGTGGTTTGTTTATTGGGATTTTGCTTTTCAGTACGGTAAATGATTTCTTTTTAGGTAAAGCTATTTATCACAGTACTTCCGTTGCAGTAAAGAAAACATTGGTAGCAATAAGTGTAATCATTAATCTAGGAACACTTTGTTATTTTAAATACGCCTACTTCTTTACAGAATCGTATAATAATCTTTTTAATACAGATTATGAGGTCATCAATTATCTGGCCCAGTTTGCTAATACTTGGGCAAATGCGGATTACTTTACTGTTGATACTATTATATTACCCGTAGGAATTTCTTTTTATACCTTCCAGACGATAAGTTATAGTGTGGATATTTATAGGAAACAGATAAAACCGTTGAATTCTATTATTGATTTTGGTTTTTTCGTGAGTTTCTTTCCTCAGTTAGTGGCTGGTCCTATTGTTCGTGCAGCGGATTTTGTACCACAGATCAGAAAAGAGATCAATATTACCAAAGAAGATTTTGGCAATGCAACTTTTATGATTCTCAAAGGACTGATAAAGAAGATGCTTTTCGCAGATTTCATTGCTATGAATTTTATGGATCGCGTATTCGATGTTCCAGAGATGTTTTCTGGGTTTACGAATATCATGGCAATGTTTGGATATTCATTGCAGATTTATGGAGATTTCTCAGGGTACACCGATATCGCTATTGGATTAGCATTGCTGATGGGGTATAAATTACCTATTAACTTTAATTCACCCTATAAGGCCATACATTGTGGAGATTTCTGGAAACGATGGCACATCTCACTATCCAGTTGGTTAAAAGACTATTTATATATTCCAATAGGAGGAAACCGTAACGGAAGTATCTTTTCATACGTATTCATTATTGTTTTTACTTTTTTAGGAGCATTTGCCTACGCAGACTTTGGTATTGCCATTATCGCTACTGCCGGAATAGGGTTGTTACTCATAGTAACATTGTTTTCGGCTAAACTGGCTTGGCATTTTAATAGGAACGTAAATATTATGATCACCATGTTGGTCGGAGGGTTATGGCACGGAGCGTCTTGGAAATTTGTCATCTGGGGCGGACTTAATGGTCTAGGGGTTGTTGCTTATAAATATTGGCGCCAAATAAGCCCTTATGAAAACTCCAACGCATGGTTAGCGACTATCTGGAAGATTACCTTTACTTTTATTTTCATCACATTTACCCGGATTTATTTTAGAGGGAATAGTATGGATCATATCGATCGTTTCTATCAATCCATAATGACCAATATGGATTGGACGAATGCATTGGTCGTACTTTGGGAATATAGAGTAGTTTTTATTGTAATGCTGATCGGATATATTACACATTGGCTACCCTATAAAACAAAAGATTGGTTGCTAGATCAGTTTATTAAAAGTAATATCGTGATTAAAGGATTAATAGCTACGATTGTGGCTATAATCTGTTATCAAACCTATGCTGCCGATTTCCAACCATTTATTTATTTTCAGTTTTAGAAAGCGTATTGTTATTAGGTTTCTTGGTCTTCGACAAGCTCAGACTGACAGTTTCGAGACCTGTCCGCCTCAGTAGGACCGCTTAACTCTCAACCCTCATTAACTTCTTTTCTCCTGTCTTCTCATTTCTCACAAACTCACCACTCATTAACTCCTTACTAATTCGTACTAATACGTCACATCGAGTGTCCGCCTCTGGCGGATGTATCGAGATGTTATCTGAGTACAAAAGTTGATAATTAGTTGAAGGTTTGCCAAAATAAGGTCGTGTGTTTTTTTCTCAAATTCGAGTCATGAATACTCAACATTGAGTGTTTTTTACTCAATTTTGAATGTTTTTTACTCAAATTCGAGTCATTTATATTCAAATTTGAATGTTTTATACTCAAGCTTGAGTCTTTTATACTCAATGTCGAGTGTTTTTTACTCAACTTCAAGTATCGGATATTCATAAAAAAACCAGAAAGACTCAAGGACGAATCTTTCTGGTTATGTTACCGGATTTTTTTGATCGAAAAATTATTTTTTAGAAAACCGCTTTTTTAAGTCCTCATAAACCGGTTTGGCGCTAGGCACTCCTTTTTTGTTGGCTTCATTTACCTGCCCGTAGTACAATAATGCAGCTTGTAAGGCTTCACTACCGGCTAATAGTCGCGTGTCATCTACATCAGAAAACAATTGTTCCAGCACATTAGCAATAGGTGTTAATTGGGATACTACGGTTTCATCTTTTAAGAATTCGTCTTTATCCATATAGCCCGGCATAAACTCCGGATTGGTTTCTGTATATCCTTTTACCTTTTGTACGGTAGGTAAGGATTTATCTCCCATTTTAAAAAGCCCTGATCGTTCGTTTGCTGTTAACGCCTGTAAAAAAGGGGCTAAAGCGGTTTTACATTCTTGTAGTTTAGTGGCTACTTCATCAATAGTTTCTTGTGGAATGACTACACTAATTTGGTTCTCTTGTGCCATACGTTCATTTTTTTTATAATTAGTATTCTTATTATGTGCTCGCTTTTGTAGCGAGTCACTATACCATTGTGTATGGAACTATAGAATTGTTACCAGTGTTTTTGGAGTTTTTTTAGAAAGTTGGATTTTTAGAGTATTAGATCTTTGGAAAGTTGATGGTTTGACTTTGACTAAATAAAGCTGGGTTGTAAGGGATTTGTGTGTGTGGTAGTTGATTTCTACTCACAAACCTTTCGGTTTAGCACTTATTAGCTATGTTTTATACACCGTGTTAGTAGCAGGCTTACTTTCATTTGTCCAAGTTCTTAGATTTTTCAAGGAAAATTAACTCCAGTTTTTCATTTATCCGTTGTTTACGAAATTCGGTATATCCAAGTCTATTATATAAAGATAAGTTCCTTACACTCTTGTGTCCAGTGAATAATTCGAAGCGATTTGCATTGTCAAACTCATTTTCAATCTGATTCATCAATTGTTTGCCTAACCCTTTATTTCGAAAATCCTTGTCTACAATCAGTCTGCCAATTTTACAAGTGTTAGATTCCAAAAAAGCTCTAACTGAACCTATTATTTTTCCATCAAATTCAACTTTTAAGATTTTTTCTTTTTCATAATCAAGTTCAATAGATTCCAAAGTTTGAGTCAGCGGAGGAATTGAAAAATCATCATATAGTTCCGCTTCTTCTACATAGCAAGATTTTTGCAATTCTAATATTGCTTTGAGGTCTTTTTTTTCGGCTGTAGATATTTTCATTGTTTTGCTACTAACGTTATAAGTATGTGTCTTAGCAGAGCAAAATGTTACCCTAGTTTTGGACAAATCTGCGCATTGGTTGCTAACTTTTTTGGAGCGAGCATTGCGCCATACCAAAAATACAATAACGATTCGATTGATCACGTAGTAGCTATGACATCATATATGTTGTTGTAGATAGTTTTTATATTTCATTCCATATGATCTCATAATTTGAGAATTGCTTTTCAAACAAGTTCTTTATTCTTTCTAATGAAGATGGATCCCAATTTTCATATTCAATTTCAATTCCGATTAAGTGATCACTTAAGCACCAACTTTTAAAGATGATTTTTTGGTCAGAGTTAGTTGAATTTAGGACAATTTTTTCACCATATTCACTTCCATAATTCATTAGATTAACTTTACTCAATACTTTTTGAATATTGAGCTTAATTGATTTCTCTTTTGAAAGTTGGACGTTTTTTGGGTCAATTTTTATTGGTTCTCGAATTTCAAAGTTTAAATCTCCAACGATGTTTTGTATTTCAAAGTAATATTCTTTTGACCAAGTATAATTTCTATCATAAGTCATAAACTTATAAAATAGAATAAGTCCCAAAATCATTATAGTTGGGAAAAGAATTAATTTGTTTTTTATTAGTCTATTCAAAATATCGACCGAATTATCTACAATGTCTTGTGTATGGTTAGTTGCGTGTTTCAGCAACTAATTTAGTAAACAAAAACGAACGCGAGAAAATTCCGAAGGAATTTTCCAAATAAGCAACGACCAAAGCAATTAATTATACACGTTGTACACAGTTATTTTATAGCTTTAATTAGATTATCTTTAGCTAGCTTCAAAATTTCATGTAAGTCTTTTAAAGTTATTTCTTTAGCATTATTAAAGTCAACTAAAACGTGGTCATATTTTTTAGGATACTTTTCTTGTATAGCATCTCGAATAAATTTCACAGCAGGTCTTAAGTGGCGATATTCTCCATCAATTTCGATTGAGGATTTATATATTGCGCAGAATAGGCTATTAATGTTTGAAGCATTACATATTCGATTGTCGTTTTTATTCCAAACATCATTAGAGTCAAGTAGTTTGATAGTGTTCTCAATTATCTTAACTTCAATTTGACTTGGTTTAAACCAGTTACCTTGTAATTGGGCATCTTGAAAGTTAAATTCTTTTATAACAATTGGAAGTATTTTAGTCCCATCCTCAAAATTTCCTGCGTAATATCCATCTGTATATTGAATAAGTGTTGCAATTCTATTAGGTTTATTTGGCCATGAAATTTCAACAAATCGTTGAATAGTATCATTTTTAATTACAGTAAGTTCCATTGCAGGTTTTCCATAAGGTGCAAGAATTATACTAGTCAAGGCTCTGCCATTTTTAATTATGTTATACCTTCCTTGATGTACTTTCCCATTGTCGTCTGTATAAGTTCCAAACCAAAGTTCTTCTTTCTGCGCAAAAACATTACTTGATAAAAAAATTAAGAACAGTAAAAGAAATAGATTTAAGAAAGAAGGCGATTTGATTTTTTTGATTGAAGAATTCATGTTTTTATATTTAATAGGTTGATTAAATATAAGAGTACTTTTAAACCAAATTGTTACAGTTTAAAAAGAGTAAGGGATGTTTCTCATAATTGTGTACAACGTTGTTGTATATGGTTTGTTGCGTGGTTAAGCACCTAATTTAGCAAATAAAAACCGAATAGAAAATCCGCGAGTATTTTCGTAAGTAGGCTATAACTAGCAATAAATTATATACGGCTTGTGCATAGTAATTTTTTTATTTACTATAATTAAACATCAAGCCTAATGGTGATTTTTTAAGTTGCTCTTTTTCTCTTTCAGTTTGTTTTATGCTTTCAACCGTTTTGGGTAAATCCTTTATTTTTGGTGCATCAATTATCTGATTTAAAGCTACTGTTGAAAGTCCATATAAAGGAGTTCCTAAACAAGCAGAAGCTATCTCAACTGAACCCATAACTAACCAAGAACCAAAATCTTTTCCTGCTATTTTCCACTTTTTATTTGTTAATTTTTTTATGTTTTCTTGATGTTGATTAAATGCAAAATTCAAGTTGTTAAATACTTTATGAGATGTACTTGTAAAATCAAATTGATTCGCATTTACTAATTCATCAATCCCTTTTAGTAGAATTTCTCTAATTTCATTAATTGCACCATTTTTTCTTAATTCTATAAGACCTTTGGGTGGAATTTTTCCAATCCATTGTAATTTAGAACTGTCAAGACCATTTAATCCTTTTACAATATGAAGTTTAGAATAATCTTTATCAGGATAAGTTCTTTCGGAATCATATTCTAATTTCCATTTGAAATATTCCCAAGAAGTTGGTGCGTCAATTAGTGGAATTCCACCTACTTTGGATGATTTTAATAGTAGTTCGTTACAAACACTCATTCTACCAAATCCCATCATTGAAACTAAAATTCCAGGATTATCGGTTCTCATAGCTTTTGCAGAATCACCTTCTATATGATTTTTTATTTGTAGCTCTAAAGAATCTTTAAACTCTGTATCAAATAATACACGATTTCGGTCTTTTATTTCATTAGTGACTTTTTCTATAGTATCTAGGCTTTTTCCAAAATCTAGAAGTTCATCTATACTTTCAAATTTTCTATCGAAAACTTTTCCAGCGTGATAAAGTGCGTCTTTTTCTCCTAGTTTCGATACTTTCTCATATGCAAATTCATCCATCATTTCTTTGTCTGGAAGTATTGCTATTATTGGTTTATCAAGTTCTGTTAATGCAAGTTCTTTATATTGTAAGATGTTTAAAGCGTGTTTTAGTAAATAATATACTCTTTGCTTTTTATCCAAAACATCAAACATATGTCTTGACCGTATAAATGGGCAAGGAAGTATTATTGTATCTGTATAAATTCCACATTTGGAAGCTATGTTTTCTTCATTAGATGGAAATAAATCTCCACCAAATACTGCTTTAATTGAATCATAATCATCTTCAAGGTGCAAATAGCCTGATTCTGCAACCAATTCCCAAAATTCCTCAAGGTCTTTTAAAATAGGACTTATAACTTCATCTAAATGGTCTATTGATTGTTCTCCGTATGCAATAACATTTGCCACTTGATGTGGTGAAACATTATTTTCTAGCATTATCTTATAGAAATGATTAAAGTTGCCTTCAATTCTATTGAAATACCCTTCTTGAATTTGTTGAAGGGAAATGGCACTTTTCATTTTGTCTCTATGGTCAACTTGCTCTATAACCAAAGCGAGTGACCTAATTCTACCATCTACAGTTTCTAATATTGGTTCTCCTATTGAGTCAAAGCGGATTTTTCGAAAACTTTCCTCAAAATTTACTGCATCTTCTTTATTTACGATATTTATTTTTTTATCGCCTTTTTCAAGATATTCTTTTAAAATTAGAACTCTAGCTTTTACTCTTTTTTCGTATTCTTTTTCTTCTTCAGATTTCATTAATTAGCTAGATTTCGATTGAGTGGTTATTATGCACAACGTTAAATCTGCAAGCGAGCGAAGCGAAGATTGCAGATTTAACGTCTCGTATAAGAAACGTAGGGCAGGTGATAAGCGATACGTTTCGGATTGGTACTAAGCCAAATATAATATTTTGCTTTTATCTTTTTTGTTGAAAATGCCAAATTTTATAGTTGGCGACTTTGCAAATAGACAAAGACCTTTTGATTAACCTCAAAAGCTCTATGTTTTCTTATACATTGTTGGCAACCGTACTTATTAATTCAACATATTTATATTCTACAAGACAATAGTCTCGATTGTAATTCTTACTATATTTTATGTCCGATGTCGGAATTAAAGTTTCAAAAACTAATTTGTCTTTTGTGTTTAAATAACTCCAGCTATTGAGATTCCCTGAGTATGCCATTCCTCCATTTGGCAATCCAAGACAATGTGTTTTTTCAACAATCAAGCTTTGATATCTACTCAATTCAATATTATACTTTTCGAAAGGTAATTCCATTGAAATTAATCTTATTCCCTTTGTCTGTAGATTAAGTTCTTCTATCTTTCCATTAGTTAGAAATCTCCATATTATATCATTGTTGATGAAAAAAGCGTCATTTAGATATTCTTTTTCAGAATTAGAATGATATATTTCTTTCATTTCTATTAAATCAATTACTTTAAATTCAGTTGAGCCATTGATTATCATTTTGGAAGAATCACTATTATAAATATTACCATTAAACCAACTTACAGAACTTTCGATTTTCTTTTCAGAGTCAAGATTGATTAATTCAGAACCACCTTTAATTGGAATATAAATGAATTTTTTATTTGGTGAAATAGGATTATAATACTTATCAGGTAGTTGCATTTCTCCTGACATCAATAATTTATTTTCTTTGAAGAATTTTACGTCAAAATAAATGTAATTTGACATTCCGATTTCGGCTAGATCAGCCAGTCGTAATTTATATTTGAAATTATTATATTCAAATTCAGTTTCTTCATTATCGCAATTATATATTTTGAAATCTTCTTTATTTACTTTTACTAATTGCATTTTATAAGTATTTCTCTGTATGGTTGCCAACGACAAATATATGAATCGGAGCAAGGCAAGTATGCCTGAACCAATCGATCTATCTGCGCATTTTTATTTCTTGTTTAATTTATAAAAATCTGGCGCCACTGCAAAAAGGAAATGACCTTTTGATCTAGCACTAAACTTTGCTCTGATTTCATATATAATGTTGTGAACAGTTTTATTCCAGAGCTCCAATTATTTTTTCAATTTTTCCATTAGAAGATAAGGATTTCATTTCTTTGATATTTCCATTTTCATCATATTTAAACTCAAATGATTCTTTCTCAGCAATGGTGTTTTTCAATTCGACTACTTGACCTTTTAGGTTGTATGTTACTTTGTAATTGTAGGGCATACTTGAACAAGATATACAACCTGAGTATGAATATTCAGTTATGCGCGATAAAGTGTCATAAGTGTAGCTATTTGTCCAATTTTCGGTGTAATCCTTTTTACCGTTTTCGTTATTCCAGATAACAATAGTTTCATTGCTATATTTTTTGTTCACAAATTCCATAGGTATGTAATAAGGGATGTAAAAGTGCTCACGCATAAATTTTATGTCCATTTTTTCCGTTCCCAATTCAACACTTTTAATTTGCTTTCTGTATTCAATTCCAGATATATCAGTCCTGATTTCGAATTCCCTTGTATTGGTTTGTCCGAAAACGATACTTGTAATAAAAACGAAAATGAATAATACTTTCATAGGTTTATAAATTGTTCACAACGTTTAATATATGTGTCGTAGCAGAGCAAAATGTTACCCTATTTTCGACAAAAACTGCGCATTGGTTGCTAACTTTTATTTTCTGCAAGCATTGCGCCTTCATAAATATACAATAACCTTTCGATTGGTCACTTAGCTGCTATGATCACATATATGTTGTTGTAGCCAGTTATTTTTTTCTTTGCCACCATTTTCGAGTCTGAGTTTCCTCAATCTTAATAGGTTTATCTTCTAATAATTGTCCATCAAAATTGATAAAGTACTCATTGGATTCAAAGTCCATAAGTCTAATTCCATTATCCTCAATTTTCACTTCCTCTTTCCCGTCCATATTCACCCATATATCACGCGCACTAAATGTCCATTTTATATTTCCATTTAAGTCAATTCTATGAATTCCAATTTCACCTCTTAATAATAAGTCATTCTCGAAATCATAGAATTCAAATATTTCTGCAATGTCAGGTCGTATTTTCCAATTTACAGAGAGATTTGTTATATCAATAGAGATTAAGGTAAATCCAATGCTTAAAATCAGGTTGTCATTTTTTAAAGCTATAGATTGTCCTTCGTTTTCCTTATTAGATTTAGGATATAAAATAAAAGCACCATCGATTCCTACTAATATGAAACTTTTTTCAACGTTAGTTTCTTTATCCTCAATATTGATTTTTATTAAAGAATTAAATGTTCCACTTTCAGCTACAGGAATAATTTTAATATCCTTATCAAGCTTAATTTCTTTACTTTTTTCATTTGAGTTTTCATAAAACAAATTTATGTTCCATTTACTATTAGATAAGGAAGCTTGGTGTTCAAAGAATATGTCGGACGTTTCTTTCAATATTAAATATAGATTCTAGTAATTGGCTACAACATGGTTATATACGTACTAGTACGCATATTTCTTTTATATATTCAATTATAAACGATTACAAACGTATAATAAACGTTTAATTCTACGGTTATTTTTTATATAGATTCTAAAAATAACGTAAAATTCCCCATAAAACAAAATTGTGTAGCGATTCTATGTAGTAACTACTTAATACTAAACAGTTGGATTGTTAGATTATTTAGAGCTGGATGGGTCTCGATATATCCGCCCAAGGCGGACACTCGACCTGACGAGTTTTAGGTTTCGGGTTTCGACTCCGCTCAACCCTCAGACTTCTGTACTTACTATTCATTATTCATAAATAACATCCCCCTAACCCCCTTCGGAGGGGGAATTTCGAGCTTCGTGGTGAACCTCAATTTTATTAACTCCTTTTCTCCTGTCTTCTCATTTCTCACAGACTCAGCCCTCATTAACTCCTTACTACTTAATACGAACTACTATCTTAAAAATCTTACTACCTTCGTAAATCGTAATTCATAAATCAAAATTTACCTTGTTCCATCACACCCATCCATACGAACCTTTTTTTCCAGAAGGAGCTACTAAACTCATAGTAGGAACCTTGCCACCTCCGCGATTTACTTCGGGAGAACTAAAAGAAGGAGACGTTGATTTTTGTTATGGCAGTATCAGTGGATTACTATGGCCGGTGTTGGATCGTATTTTTGATTTAAAACTAAAATTCGAAACCACTCAGGAAGCTGTAGCGCAACGTAAGAATTTCTTAACTTCTCGTGGGATAGGAGTTTGTGATATTGTCCATAGTTGTAAACGAGATAAAATTGATGCTTCGGATCTAGGAATGCAACACATACAATTAAGAGATGTGGTATCATATTTACAGCAATACCCTAAAATCGATACACTTTTATTTACAGGTGGTAATAGTAAAAACGGGCCAGAATATTTCTTTAGAAAACATCTTAAAGATTACCAATTACAATTTGAATTGGTGTCGAATGACATTCCCAGAATACATCAATTCGTACTTCCTTCAAAACCGTCATCTCGAGCGGAGTCGAGAGACCATTCAAACAGAATCATACAAACAGTGTCTCTAACAGCACCATCTGGTGCAGCTAATAGATCTATAGGAAGTTTACAATCCTATAAAGACTTAAAAAATCAAAACCCAGCATTTAATACTATAGATTTTAGAGTGATGCAGTATCAAGAATTTTTTTAACTGCATTTTCCCTTAATTTCCCGTATAAACCCCTATTTCATTTCATCGTGATATGCAGTAAATTGTAGTATGCTTAAGCATAGCATACATCATATTAATTCCTGTGGTTTATCACCGCACTAAAACACTTTTCATGAAAACATACTTACATAGTTTATTAGATGAGGACAATGATCCAATCGTTCAGAAATATTTAGAATATATTAAAACAGGATTCCCCAAAGCCAAAGGGAAGAAAAAAGATGTACTGGTTGTAGGAGCAGGTATGGCAGGGATGGTTGCCGCCTCTGCCTTAAGACAGTCTGGCCATAATGTCACCATCGTAGAAGCAAATACCCGAATTGGCGGAAGAGTTAAAACTTTTAGAAATACGGAAGGTAAAAAGTACTGGGAAGATAGTTCTTTATATGCCGAGGCAGGAGCCATGCGCTTGCCAAACTTTCATTATATGGTATTGGAGTATTGTAAGCAACTTAAGGTTCCGTTAGAGCCTTTTTATTATGTCTCTGTAGACAAAGAAGAGGCACTAAAAAACAAAGAAGAAAATTATGTGAATTATGAAAAAGAGAGTGCTACTTTTCCAGAGAAAACATTCAACTCATTTTTATATGTAAACTATGAACAAGTAGTTCAGAGTGAGTATTATAAAGAAGGTGCTGATATTAATAAATTGTTGGATTATCACGTACAAACAAATAAGGATCCAAATGTTCCGGACGAAAACCAGACTGCCAATGTATTATTAAATAATGCACTACAACCACTTAAGGATTTTATCGCTATTGATCCGGTAGCAAACTGGCCAAAACTGATTGAGAAATTAGGAGAATACTCCATGCGTCGCTTTCTGAAAGAATTTACCAATTATTCGGAGAATGCTATAGAAATGATTGCAGTCATCCAGAATCTGGAATCACGTATGTCCTATGATTTCTTACAGAGTTTTATAGAATCTAATATTATCAAAAATGACACGGTATTTTGGCAGGTAGTTGGAGGAACAGATGTTATTACGGAGTCTTTTTATGAAAAACATGAGTTAAAGGATATCACTCATCTTGATACGAGAATGACTGATCTTTATCTAAGAGATGGAAAAGTAAGAATCTCTACAGAAATAGAAATCAAACGAGATCCATCCTATTATGAAAAGATAGGGTATAAAAAACAAGAAGTACCCGTAAGTGAAATGGAATTTGATGAGGTTATAGTTACGATACCCTTCTCAGCATTCAGAATGGTACATGTGTGGCCTAAATTTTCTCAGGACAAAAGAAAAGCAATTCGTGAACTGCATTATGATGCAGCCACCAAAGTGTTGATAGAATTTAAAGAACGATGGTGGGAAAAAGCTCCATATAATATTGTGGGAGGAGGAACCATTACCGATTTGTCTAATCGTTTTATCTATTATCCAAGTCAGCATATTAATAAAGAAGGAAATGGATTAATGTTAGCGTGCTATTGCTGGGCAGACGATGCCAGAAAGTGGGATTCTATGAGTCACAAAGACCGTTATATATATGCATTAGATAATATAGCCGTAGCACATGCACCAGATGATTTAGAAGAACAAAGAAGAATTAAATCCTTATCTGTGTTTAATCCTGATGCACCAGAAGATCCAGCGTATGTAGATGGAATAAAAGGAGCTGCTACTGTAGCTTGGATGCAAAATCCGTACGCCTTTGGCGAGGCAGCCATTTTTACACCTGGACAATTAAATTTATTACAGGGAGCTATAGAAAAACCTGAATGGGATGGAAAAGCACATTTTGCCGGAGAACATACATCATTAAAGCATGCGTGGATAGAAGGAGCCATCGAATCTGGTATTCGAGCAGCATTAGAAGTAAATGAAACTCCTGTAGAATTTTAAAAATCTAGTGTCATGAGCAAAATAACAGTAGCAAAATATCTACAACTTCGACTTGAAGAACTTGGATTAGATACAGTTTTTGGTGTAGCAGGAAACTATTCAGCACCTTTTCTAAATACAATTATTGAGGATCCGAAAGCTAAAATTAAGATTATCGGAAATACCAATGAAATAAATGCCGGACATTGTGTAGATGCGTATGCAAGACTAAAAGGTATCGGAGCAGTTGGTGTTACGTACGGTGTTGGCGCCTTTAGTGTTTTAAATCCAGTAGCAGGATCCTACGTAGAACACAATCCTGTTTTAGTGATTAATGGTGCTCCTACGAATGCTGAACAATCAAAAAACCTTGGAGAAGGATTGATGGCTTCGCATATGACAGGCGATATGTATAGTAATATTAATGTGTTTCGAAATGTAACTGTCGCAGCAGAACAAGTTACAGGAGGAGGAGAAGCGCCTTATAAAATAGATGCCGTCTTAAATGCTATGATTAGTTATGGTAGACCTGTGTACTTAGAAGTTTTTGAAGATGTTTGGAGATCAGAATGTGATATACCTGATCGGCCTATTACCCGAAAACATAGTGAGCTATGTATCTCTACTGCAAAAAGTGCTGCGGTAGCTACAGCTGATTTAATCGAAGCAAAAGACAAACCAATTTTTTGGGCAGGAGTAGAAATTCAGCGTAAAGGGCTTCAAAAGAAATTCTTACGACTTGTAGAAGATACGGGTATTGAGTTTACGACTTCTATTATGGGGAAGTCAATAGTTTCTGAGGATCATCCATTATTTAAAGGTGTTTTTAATGGGAACGCTTCTCCAGATGATGTCTATGAACGATTTACGAAAGCAGGATCTAAAATAGGAATAGGAGCGTGGACAACAGGTAAAAATCTGGGTGGATTTAATATTTGGGATGATAATACCGTCTTAGCGAATCATTCTGGAATTAGAGTAGGTGCAAAATTCTATGCAAACATGTCGTTAGAAGCATTTATAGATGCACTTAGAGAAGAATTGATGCAGCGTAAAGAGAAATTCAAAGGATTTTCTATGGATGCAGCGATCAGTAATGGACTAAAAAAGTCAGCACAAGTTCAGACTTCTGATGAGTTGACATATGATCGATTTTTTACAAAAATGAATAGTTATATCACTGCTGCTAATACTGTGGTAGTTGATGCAGGATTCCCTTTGCTGGGAGCTCAGGGATTACATAGAGGAGAACCAAATACATTTATTGCACAGGCAAACTGGCTGTCTATTGGATATTCTGTGCCTGCAGCAATAGGAGTTAAATGTGCTGCACCCGATCAGAGAGTGATGGTGTTTGTAGGAGATGGCGCTTTTCAGGAAACCTGTCAGGCAGTTTCAACCCAACATCATCTAAAGCATAATACTGTTGTATTTGTACTAGACAATAAAATATATGGTATAGAGCAAATGTTAGTGAACCCAAATCCATTTAGAGGAAAAGACAAAATAGACTATCCTCAGGAAGATCTGAATAAAGTGTATCCTTATAATGATTTGAATAATTGGAAATATGCAAAACTTACGGATGCCTTCGGAGGGATTGGACTAGAAGTTAAGACACAGCAGGATCTAGATATAGCATTGCAACAGATTGATAAATATCCTAATGATAATTTTATCGTACACGTTCATATCCCTAAAACCGATATCCCGGATTCAATTGAATATAGAACTAAAAAAGCAGGAGAAGACGAAACTTTAAACCCGGATTGGTCATTATGCTAATTAATCAAAACTAAACGAACTTTATACATGAGTGAATACCCAAAATTAACAGAAGAGCAGATGAAAAATCTGTTGCAATTACCTAACAAAAGAAATAAACCATTAAGAGTAGTTGTAGATACTGATTTTGACAATGAAATAGACGATTTTTTTGCATTAACCTGGTTATTATTACCTCATGAAAATATTAAGGTCGAAGGGATTTATGCAGCACCTTTTTCATTTTTAGAGAGATTAAAAGCTTTGCTAAGAGCAAATGATCTTATCAAAGCGGCACCAGATAATCTGACAGAAGAGGAACAAGCGTTGGTAAATAAATACCAAGGACAAATAGAGGCTATAGAAAAACTAGGGATTACTCCAGAAAGTCTTTTGGATAAAGGAAGTCATGTGGCGATGACACCTGAAGAAGGAATGGAGAGTAGTTATGATAAGTTACTCGAATTCATGAAACTTTTTGACAGACCAGAGATTCCTGTTTTAAAGGGCGCTACACATTATCTAAAAGATGGTTGTCCTGTGAGAAGCGAAGCGGTTGATCATTTTATAGCATTGGCGCGTAGCGCTTCTATCGATGATCCAATTTATGTTATGGGTATTGCCTGTGCTACCAATCTTGCATCGGCTATAATGATAGCGCCAGATATTATAGATAAAGTAGTATATACCTGGACAGCAGGGTATCCAACTAATGTAACGGATTTACAAAATACTTCTTTCAATTTATCACAAGACATAGAAGCTTCTCAAATATTATTTAGCAGTGGTGTTCCTCTAGTTTATATTCCTGGATTTTATGTCGGTCAACAATTAACCTTATCTCAGGCTGATATGGAGGCTTGGTTTATGGACTCAGGTCCGATAGGAAAAGCACTTTATAATCGATACATGAACAACCCTTTATTTACCTGGTATGGAAAAGATAAAAACAATCTTTTTGGACAAATCTGGAATATTTGGGATTTGATCAATATCGCTTGGTTCATAAACCCTGGATCTGTTCCATCACATGAAGTATCTTCTCCAATCCTGACAGAAGAGGGGTATTGGAAACCAAAAGAAGATAATCACTTGATCAGAGAATGTTATTATACAAATTACAACAGTGTTTTTCCTGCTTTTGCAGAACAGTTGAAAGCCTATGAAACTAGTAAGAAAATATAAACGAATTGAAATTGAAATTAGAGATTCACAAGAATAAAAAATAAAAACTCAAAACCTATCCAAATGATTAAAAATGAAATTAGTAGTGTAGCTATTTATCCTCCAATCGGCATTGCACGTATAGGAAACTCATCAGAATATTTTATGGCGTCAGAAGTTCCAGGTGTAGCACCGGATCCCGAAGGAGGCTATAAAGATGCGGACGGTCGTGTTAAAAAACAAGTGGTACGTTACAGAGTGTATGCCTTTAATGAAGCTGGAGAGGTTCTTGGTGAAATCACAGCAAAAGAAGCTACTATTCAATGGCATATAGAGGTCGCGAATATAAAAGCTGCTTGGTACCAGTTCAATAATGCATTGGATTTACCACAAGCAGGTATCCCTTCTGCATATAGAAACGAAAAAGTCACTGATGATGATCGAAAACAATTAGCAATTACTCCATCTCCAGTACAAATATCAGGTACGAGCATACAGGATGAAAAAAACAGCTTTGCTGATGGAAAGTTTTATGGAACACCAGTGAATCTAGGACATGTAGAAACTGATGAAGTTGGACGATTATTGTTTTTTCCAGGTAATGGAGATGCACAATCTAAGGATAATAAACCTGCTATTACCTTTGCTAACAATGATGGATGGCATGATGATACTTGTGATGGAGTAATCAGAGCAACTGTACATATTGGAGATACTGTTTTAGAAGCTACACCTGCAATGGTTGCTGTTACACCTCCTAATTTTGGACCAGGATTGTTTGGAGTTATTACGATGAATGATGTAGTACAAGACCTGTTTATTAGAGAAATGGGGTATCCTAACCCATCCGCAGATGGTGTTGTGTTTTGGGATCATATTTATCCAATATTAGGACGTATGACCGAAACTCAGTGGGTAAATCAAGGGTTCTTTATGTTGTTCGGAAAAAATTCTCCCTCCGATTTTACGAATACGACATTGCTAAAAACTCTGCAAGATCCTTCTGACCAATCTGCCAATGAAAGGGAGCGTGTGTTTAATTGGTTTAGAGATCCGGATTCTACAGAATATACACCTACCAAAGTTCCTCCGTTTTATGGAGATGGTTTTGGAGAATATGAAAAGATTGCACTCGTAGATTTGCCGATTACAAGAACGCAATACCAACGTTTAAAAAAATGGGCACAAGGAGATTTTACAACAGGGAAACCAGTAGTTCCAACACCTTTTTCTGAGCAAACGTTGGATGAACAGCTACATTCTTTAAATCAAGCTCCATTAGAAGAATGTTTAGGAGGTCCTTTTCATCCAGGAATAGAACTTACTTGGCCTATGAGAATAAAACGAATGTGGGAAAAACCATATCGTCTAAATGTAGTCGATAAAGGAGAAGCTACAAGATTAGATTTTGGACCATTACTATCTCCAGCAATTGCATTAGGAGCCGATGGCCCTTTGTCAAAAAGTGGTCCGGGATCTTTAACCAGATGGTTAGGTGTGCCTTGGCAAACCGATGAAGCTAGCTGTTTGTCAGGTTATGATACTTCTACATATTTACCATTGCCTTCTTTTTGGGCAGCTCGTGTTCCTAATCAAGTATTAAGCGAGCAGAGTTATTTAAGGATGCAAGATGGAGACGTAAATATTGCGCAACGATTAAAACATTTTGATTATAGACAAGATTGGCTTCGTGATTTTGGATCTAATTATCAGAAAAAAATCAATCTTATGATTAGTGAATGGCATGAACTTGGAATTATAGCTAAAGCTGAAGATGAGATACCAAATAATAAAGAAGGATATCTTCCTGATGTTTCCTGGAAAGAATCAGATCGACATTTTACAGGTGGAGATCCTACTTTTGAACAAGTGATTTATGCAGAAAAAGAAGATATTCCGGCATTAGAGAGTGTAAAAGAAAGTGGGTTATTAAGAAAAGGAATAGCTCCAGAAAGAACTAGAGCCAGAAGAACATTTAGACGTGACGAAAGATAATTCTTATTATAAAGTTGTTATTGTAGGGGGCGGTCCAGCAGGGATCGCTACCTCTCTAACATTGTCCTCAATCGGAATATCAAATTGTATTATAGAAGCAACGATCGAACCAACAAAAAAATGCGGAGAAGCAATACCTCCTAATGCAAAACCAATTCTAAAACAATTAGGGATTCAACATTTGATAGAGCATCCAAGGCATATAAAATATTATGGTAACAAAGTTTGTTGGGGGTCTGAAGATTTAGAACAAAAAGAATTTATTCGAGGAATACATGGATACGGATATTTGTTAGATCGTTTGTATTTTGAGAAGCAATTAAGAAAACAAGTTAAGAAGAATGGAACCGCTTTTTATGAAGGATATAAATTAAATACAGTTTCCAGAAGTAAGTCTGCGATTGAGGCAGTCATAAGTAATACTCAAAATGAAATAACCATCAATGGATCTTACATTGTAGATGGAACAGGACGTAAGGCATCAGTTTGTCGTAAATTGGGAATTTATAAAACAGCTATCGATTCGCAATTTGCAATTACATTTAGTGTAAAAACTTTATCGATCATTGCGAACGAAATTATGGTGGAGACTACAGAAAATGGATGGTGGTATGTAGCACCAGAGGGTAATAATCAGTATACATTAATGTTTTTTACGACCAAAGATTTGATTCCGAAGAAAGAAGAATTAGAAATGTTTCTAGAAAAGGAATTATTGCATTTGAAGCATATATCCAAAATTTTGAACCCTATGACTTGCAATTTCGAAAAGATAAGGATTATGCCCGCAGGGACTAGTTGCCTTGATATACCATATGGAGATCGATGGATTGCCGTTGGGGATGCAGCTTATGCATATGATCCTGTTTCTTCTTATGGAATTACATCTGCACTCGCTTCAGGTTTTTATGCTGGAAAAGCATTAGCAAGTTATTTTTTAGATAAAGAAGACGCCATGTTAGTATATCGATATATTTTAGAAAATGCATTCCAATCTTATATAGAGAAATTAACAAAATACTATTCAACAGAGACAAAATGGAAAGAAAGTGCGTATTGGAAATATAGGTTTTTCGATCTTTACGATAAAACGATTTAAAGTATATCAATAGTACGATGTTTGTTTTAAAAATTATAGGAGGTCTTTATTTCTTGTAGCGATAATGTCCAATAATTTTATAGTCAAATAAACAATCGGCTACTACTTGTCCACCACCGATATTATGAACGATTAAATATCGTTGTTGATCTTCAGATTTTTTATCAACTACTAATCCAATATGGGTGAGTCCACCTCCTAGACTCCAGCATACAACATCTCCAGGGAGATAATGTTGTGCTTTTTTAGAAATAGATTTTACTTTGCCAAATCGGGAAAAGAATGTCATAAGATTCGGAACTCGCCTATGATCAATGTTTTTATCAGTTTTTGATAATCCCCAGTTTTTTGGATATAAACCAAAATTAGCTTTCATATCTTCATGTACCTCTTTTTGGAGATCAATACCTAACTTTCGATATGCTCTGATTACTACATCTGTACATACGCCTTTATTACTGGGTACATCTCCGTTAGGATACTCGATAGAGAAGTAGGCAGGATCGTATGTTACGTCCTGTGTGGTTAATGATAAGGAGGCATCGGATAAACGGTTGTAAAAGTCTTCTTGAGCAAAAAGAGATAAAGAAACTATAAAAAATAGTAAGAGTATGATTTGCTTCTTCATATGGTCTTATTTTGATAAGGTTAACAAAATTAATTTTTTATTATTAAGAAAAATCTTGCATTATAATATAATAATTCTTTTTTTTGATGCTGATTAAAAACAAACTAATTACTTTAAGTAGCTTGTATAAGTTTGTTTTGTCCCCCTAATCTTCTTTTCTGAATGTACTTCTTTTGCGAAGGTGACTAAATAAAGTTACTACGATATTTCGTTATGAGAATTTATCACTTGTTTATTTTTTTCTATTGTCTGCTAACAAGTTGTTATGCTCAACAGATAGATACCGAGTTTTCTAGAAATGGATTACTGTTGTTTAAGGAGTTAGGCATGGTTTCTTCTCATATTATTGATTTTGATGTTATTGAAGAGGATAAAATTAACGTCCTGTATGAGGCGGATGCTAGAAAAACCCTGGTACGCCTTTATAAGAATGGTACAAAGGATATTAATTTTGATATAACTTCTACTAATTTAGATAATCAAAATACGATACCAGTAGCTATGAGTTCTAAATCAGACGGAAGCATTTTAGTCTTATCCAATTTTTGGAGTGGACATAGCTGGATGATTTCTATAAATGGATTTTATGAAGATGGAAGTATTAATAACGAATTTGGAAGTAGTGGGGTATATAAAAAGAATATACTAGATAATTTAGACGATAATTATGGTCAATATATTTATGCATCATCTAGTGATGAAATAATTGTTGTTGCTAAAGTTAGAGGTTTTAATCCTTCGAAAAAGGAAGAAAAAATTGCCATCCTAAAGCTTTCGGATATAGGAGAAACCTTGTCATCCAGTCTATATGATGATCATCATTTCACATTAAATTGTTCGGCAATGGAAGATGACTATTTATTACTTGGGTATTCCGAGTCAGTAGATAATGGAGAAGAACAATCCACTTATTTAGCTGGGTTTGATAGTAATCAAATGGCATCTGATAACCTATACTGTCTTACTATAGAAGAAGATTATCAATCCTTTGATCATATCGTTTTTTCAAATTCTAAACTATATACATCTCAGATAGAAAATGAGACTGAAGGTGTATATCGCATCCGTAAATATGGAGAGAAAGGAAATCTGGACACATCATTTTTTGATTCTGGAAAAATGGGGTATAGTACAGATATTTACAACACGGATTTTGTAGTGAATGAAAAAGGAGAAGTGTTTGTTATTTCTAAGAGCTTAGATAGTGAGTTCGAAATATTAATTAAAAAACTACTAAGTAATGGTGATGTAGATTCTGATTATGGCGTTGATGGGGTAGCATCTATTTTATTGAAGTACCCAATTCTTGATCTTCATAAAATACGATTGGACGAAAAAAACGAATTGTATATTTCTGGTGCTGTCGGTATTGATGGTGATTCATATGGTTTTATTACAAAAATCAAACTGAATGTTCAACAATTAAAAAGAGAAAAACTAGAAAAGTTCTTGGGTAATTTATTTACTAAAGAATAATATTCTTATTTAGACAACTCCTCTAATCTTTCTTTTTCTGATTTACTAAGTTTATCGATTCCCTGATTGTTTATTTTATCCAATAACCGGTTTAATTCTTTTTCCTTTTCAATTTTATTTACGTTGTAACGATCATCAATATCCAGTAATCCTTCTGGTTTTTGTGTAATGCTTTTTTTGAATTGCAAAAAATCCGGTTTCAACCATTTGATAAATAATAAAATGATGATAATAGCAATTAGTAAAGGAATGGATATAAAGCTTATTAAAAAAGTTGGAGTCATCATATTAATTCTAAATGTATGGTTCTAATATATACAATTACAGTTAATTTTTAATTCCGAAATTTATGAATATTATCTAATTCCTTTTATAAAACCTTCAATACTTTCAACTCCATTTAGAGTTAAGTGTTTGATAAAAGCTGATCCAATAATTGCACCTTTTGCAGTTTTAGTTGCCTGTGTAAATGTTTCATTATCACTAATACCAAATCCTACAATCTGCGAAGCCTTTAGATTCATGTTTGCAATACGTTCAAAATAAGCTTCTTGAGTGTTTCCGAAACCGGATGTTGATCCTGTGACACTTGCAGAACTAACCATATATATGAATCCATTAGATACGCTGTCTATGAATCTAATTCGTTCTTCAGAGGTTTGCGGTGTAATCAGAAAAACATTAATCAAACCATATTTTTCAAAAGTTTCTTGGTATTGTTCATGGTATTCTGCAACTGGTAGATCTGGTATTATCAATCCATCAATACCAATTTCCTGACATTTAGCACAGAAAGCTTCTACACCATATTGCATCATTGGATTAAAGTATCCCATAATAATTAGAGGAATCTTTACCGATTGACGAATATCTGCAAGTTGTTCAAATAATAATTTGGTGGTCATTCCATTTTTTAGAGCGGCTGTAGAACTTTCTTGTATAGTCGGACCATCAGCCAGTGGATCACTAAATGGCAATCCGATTTCTATCATATCTACTCCGCTTTTCTCAAGATCTTGAATGATTTTTTTGGTGTCATTAAGTGATGGATATCCTGCTGTGAAATAGATAGATAATAGTTTTTTATTTTGCTCAAGAGCTGTATTAATTCTGTTCATTGAAAAATTTATTTTTTCATTTCCGCGAAGGCGGAAATCTTTTAACTTTAATAAAATCGACTAGAAAGATCATTCCAATCAGGATTTAGATCATTGATGAGGTTAATTTTCCACTCGCGATTCCATTTCTTTATTTGTTTTTCTCTTTTGATTGCGTTATTAATATAAATAGTTGTTTCAAAATATACCAACTTATTAATATTATATCTTTTGGTGAAACTTCCAGAGATTCGACCCTTGTGCTGTTTTAATCTCTTCGTTAGGTTATTCGTCATTCCAACATATAGCACGGTATGATTTTTATTAGTTAAAATGTAAACATAAAATATAGTTTCATTATTGGACATTCGAATATACTTTAGAGATTTCCGTCTACACGGAAATTGACAAAGCAAGCTTGTTTCTATAATTTAAAATAATCTATATAAGTATTAAGATCCTTGTCTCCCCGTCCGGAAAGGCTGATTACTACAATGTCATCTGGTTTAAACTGTTTGTCATTAAATATTGCCAAAGCATGCGAGGTTTCTATAGCAGGAATAATACCTTCTAGTTGCGACAATTCTAATCCAGCGGTCATGGCATCATCATCCGTTACGGAATAGAATTCCCCTCGACCTGTTTTATATAAATGCGAATGTAATGGACCTACACCAGGATAATCTAATCCTGCAGAAATAGAATACGGTTCTGTAATTTGTCCATCAGGTGTTTGCATTAATAAGGTTTTACATCCGTGAATAATTCCTTCTTTACCCAATTGAGATGTAGCAGCACTTTCTCCACTATTTACTCCTTTTCCAGCTGCTTCTACTGCAATGATTCCTACACTTGGTTCATCTAAAAAATGATAGTAAGTTCCTGCCGCATTACTTCCTCCACCAATACACGCTACTACGTAATCCGGGTTTTCTCTTCCTTCTTTTTCTTTTAACTGCCATTTAATCTCTTCAGAAATGATGGATTGAAATCTTGTCACCATATCCGGATATGGATGAGGTCCGATGGCTGATCCAATAATATAATGCGTGTCTACCGGATTATTGATCCAGTCTCTGATAGCTTCATTAGTAGCATCTTTTAGCGTTTTACTTCCAGATTTTGCCGGTCTTACTTCTGCTCCTAGCATTTTCATACGGGCTACATTAGGAGCTTGACGTTTGATATCGATCTCTCCCATATATACAATACACTCAATCCCCATTAAGGCACAAACCGTAGCGGTAGCAACTCCGTGTTGCCCAGCACCTGTTTCTGCAATGATTCGATTTTTACCTAGTTTTTTAGCAACAAGAATTTGTCCAATCGTATTGTTTACTTTGTGAGCTCCTGTATGATTAAGATCTTCTCGTTTTAAATATACTTTGGTGTTGTATTTTTCTGAAAGCCGTTTAGCATAATACAAAGGTGATGGTCGCCCTACGTAATCTTTTAATAATTGATTAAATTCTTCTTTAAAAGAAGGCTCATTCATAATGTTCAGATACGTAGATCGTAATTCCTCTACATTAGGATATAACATTTCAGGAATATAGGCTCCGCCAAAATCTCCATAATATCCTTTTTCGTTTACTAGATAACTCATATTGCAATTTTTTTAGATTCCAGCCTACGCTGGAATGACAGCTATTTTATTTTTAAATTCTTTTAAATCATGTATGTTTTTTAATCCTGGTTTAATTTCAAATTTGCTATTGATATCAATAGCATATATCGGTAAATCTGTTTTTAGGATCGCTTTTATTTTGTCAACTTCTTGTAATCCAATACCGCCACTTAGGATGAAAGGGGTAGTAGAATTATAGTCCTTTAAAACATTCCAATCAAAAGTATATCCATTCCCACCTTTTTCTTTTCCTTTTGTGTCAAAAAGGAAGTAATCAACAATACCTTCGTATGGTTTGAGTATCTCAAAGTCAAATTCATCTTTGATAGAGAAGACTTTGAATATCTCGACTCCGCTCGATATGACAGTCAACGCTGTCTGGTCAAGCGGAGTCGAGACCTCTTTTAATTTTTGTGATAATGCTTTACAATATTCTGCGGATTCATTTCCGTGTAATTGTATTGCCTTAAAATTATATTTTTTTACTTTTTTTAAAATGAAATCAATGGATACGTCCACAAAAACTCCAGTTTTTTTGATAGTTTCTGGTAGTTCAGGAATATCTTGATCAAAGTTTCTTGGAGATTTTTCATAGAAAATAAATCCAAGGTAGTCTGGTTGTAACGCGGCTACAGCTTCAATATTTTCTTGATACTTCATTCCACACACTTTCAGTTTCATGCCTTCAATGATTTTATGAATTCTATTGCATTAGCACCTGGATTTTCAGTTTTCATGAAGTTTTCTCCAATTAAAAAACCCTTATAGTCATATTGCTGTAAATCCTTTATAGCCTCAATACTACTGATGCCACTTTCTGAAACTTTTACAAAATCATCTGGGATATGTTTGCTTAGTTCTTTACTCACATCGGTACTCACTTCAAAAGTTTTGAGATTACGATTATTAACTCCTAACATATCTAATGAAGGCATTATTGATTTCTCTAGCTCTTCTAGATTATGGACTTCTAACAATACATCCAGAGATAAACTCTTTGCAAACTCTGATAATGATTTTATTTCATCTCTAGACAGCACTGCAGCTATTAATAATATTACATCAGCACCATATGCTTTGGCTTCTAATAATTGGTATTCATCAATAATGAATTCTTTACGCAGTAAAGGCATAGTTGCAGAAGCTCGAGCTAATAATAGATCATCTAATGATCCTCCAAAGTATTTTCCATCTGTTAAAACAGACATTCCACAAGCTCCGGCTTCTTGATAACCAATAGCTACGTCTTGTACACTAACTTTTTGATTGATTACTGATTTAGACGGTGATCTACGTTTATGTTCAGCAATGATTCCGGTGTCACTAGTACGTAAAACTTTTGCCAAAGAATTTCCTTTTCGATCAAATAATACTGAGTTTTCTAGTTGATGGATAGGTATTAAACTCTTCCTAAGTTCGACTTCTTTGTATTTATCTGCTACTATTTTATCTAATATGTTCATTTTTTCACTTGTCATCCTGAACTTGTTTCAGGATCTCATTATTACTTGTTGCTAATATAGATTCCGGCCTTCGCCGGAATGACACTATCAACTAATTCTACTTAATTCCTGCACTTTCTTCAGCGCTTCTAAACCTTTTCCAGAAAGCAATGATTCTTTCGCTTTTTCGAATCCTTGTATTGGTTCTAGTCCTTCTACAGTAGCGATAGCCATACCAGCATTAGCGCAAACTACGTTGTTTTGTGCTTCAGTACCTTTTCCATTAAGTATATTCATGAAAATTGTTGCGGATTCTTCTATTGAATCTCCCCCAACTATTTCTTCCATTTTTAGAGTATTTACTCCAAAATCTTGTGGAGTTAGTATCCCTTCCGTATGATTAGAAATCGTCTTCGTACTTCCGGTAAGAGATATTTCATCATATCCATCTAACGCATGAATAATCGTAAAGTTTTTATCAGTATTTTGATATAAATACCCATACATTCTTGCTAGTTCTAGATTAAAAACACCTACAATCTGATTTTTTGGAAATGCAGGATTTACCATCGGTCCTAACATATTAAAAAATGTTTTGACACCTAATTCTCTTCGTATCGGAGCTACATTTTTCATAGCAGGATGAAATAGGGGAGCATGCAGAACACAAATTCCTGCTTCGTCAATACTTCGTTTTAGAAAATCTTTATCATTACTGAATTTAATACCTAAATGTTCCATTACATTAGAACTACCGCACTTAGAAGAAACTCCATAATTACCATGCTTGGTTACTTTAATACCAGCTCCTGCTGAGACAAAAGATGAAAGTGTGGAAATATTAAAAGTGTCTTTTCCATCTCCTCCTGTACCACAAAGATCGATAGGGTTATATTCACTAAGATCTACAGCAACACACAGCTCTAATAATGCATCTCTAAAACCTTCTAACTCATCTACTGTAATACTACGCATCATATAGACTGTTAGAAAAGAAGCAATCTGGCTTTGGTTATAAGCTCCTTTAGAAATATTTACTAAAACACCTTTGGCTTCTTCTTTAGAAATGGTTTCGTGATTGATTAATCGGTTTAATAAATTCTTCATAAGCCCTTCACCCCAGCCCTCTCCCCAAAGGGTAGAGGGAGCATTACAGGGTTGTTATTTAAATTAATATTCATTTTTATTTGTTTCCAAGATTAGTTATTAACCCAGTTTTCTAACATTTTTTTTCCATCAGGAGTAAGTACAGATTCGGGATGAAATTGTACACCTCTAACATCCAGCTCTTTATGTCTTAGAGACATAATTTGTCCGTTTTCATCAAAAGAGGTTGCTTCCAGACAAGAAGGTAAATCAGTATCTGCTACTACCCATGAATGGTATCGACCCACATCAAAAGTTTCATTAAGTCCCTGGAAAAGAAGCTCGTCTGATACGGTGAGTTTTACTTCGCTTGCAACACCATGATAGACTTCATCCAGATTAATAAGGCTTCCACCAAATACTTCGCCAATAGCTTGTTGACCAAGACAAACGCCAAATATACTTTTGGTATCCGCATAGGTTTTGATAATATCTTTTAGCAGCCCAGCTTCATCAGGAATTCCAGGTCCTGGTGAAAGCAATATTTTTTCGAAAGGCGCTACTTCCTCTAATCTTAGTTGGTCATTACGTTTTACGGTCACTTCGCAACCTAGATCTTCTAAATAATGAACCAGATTGTAAACAAATGAATCGTAGTTGTCAATTACTAATACTTTTTTCATCTCATTGTTCAGGAGTTTATCAGCTCCTTATATTTCTTCAGCTAGTTTTAATGCTTTTGTTAATGCTCCTAGTTTATTGTATACTTCTTGTAGTTCGTTTTCTTCGTTTGATTCGTTAACTAATCCAGCTCCTGCCTGCCAATGTAGTTGGTGATTTTTACTTAAAAATGTTCTGATCATAATGGCGTGATTAAAATTTCCGGAGAAATCCATAAAACCAATGGCGCCACCATAGAAATCACGATTTACGGTTTCATATTTTTCTATAAGCTGCATTGCCATATGTTTGGGGGCACCGCTTAGCGTTCCTGCAGGAAATGTATCTGCAACTACTTGCATGGTTGTCGTATCCTTATGTTTTTTACCGGTTACTTTACTTACTAGGTGAATCACATGTGAGTAAAACTGTACTTCTCTATACGTGTCTACGGTAACTTCACTTCCGTTGCGACTTAAATCGTTACGGGCAAGATCTACCAGCATCACATGTTCTGCATTCTCTTTTTCATCTGCAGATAATTTTTTAGCTAGTTCTGCATCTTGTTCATCATTACCGGTTCGTTTAAAAGTTCCTGCGATTGGATGAATTTCGGCTATTTCGTCCTTGACTACCAATTGCGCCTCTGGCGAACTACCGAATATTTTAAAATCTCCATAATCAAAATAAAATAGGTAAGGAGATGGGTTGATACTTCTTAATGCTCTATACACATTGAATTCATCACCTTTGAACTTCTGAGAAAAACGTTTGGATAGAACTAGTTGAAAAACATCTCCGCGCTGGCAATGTTTTTTGGCTAGGGCAACGTGTTCTTTATATTGCTCATCACCTAAGTTAGAGGTGGTTTCATCTATAGTGGCAAAGTTGTAAGAAGCAAAGTTTTTTACATTGAGTAAAGACTCTATTTCTGCAATATTACTTTCTGATTCATAACAGTGCGCAAAAATGTAGGCTTCATTATTAAAATGGTTGATAGCAATGATATTTTGATATACGGTATATTGCATATCTGGAATATTTAATCCTCCTTCTTTTTTAGTAATATCGATATCTTCAAAATATCTTACAGCATCATATGAAATATATCCGAACAATCCATTGTTTATAAACTTAAAGTCACTTTTGGATGTTTTAAATTGCTGTCCAAATTCCTCGATGATATATGGAATGTTAGTATCTTTTGTTATTGGGGTTTTTTTGTTGGTTTTATCCGGAAAAGATTCGTAAATAGTTTCATTTTCTATCTTTATATTCGAGATAGGATTACAACAGATATAAGAAAAACTATTTTCGTTTCCTCGATAATCACTACTTTCTAATAACAAACTATTAGGAAAACGATCTCTAATTTTTAGATACACACTTACCGGAGTGATAGTATCTGCGAGAATTTGTTTGAAATGTGTAGTTAATGTATAACTCATGTTATATTTTGATATTAATAATTTATAAAAACCCCTTATTTATACGAACAAAAAAAAGGCTTGTCGTGATTTGACAAGCCTTTGATATGTTTACTTAACTATATGACAGGATCTATCTCACGACGTTTTCGTTATAAGATGACCACCACCAGGTATTTGTTAAGATTAAATTCATTTTCTAATTTCTTGAGTCAAAGATATAAATTTATTGTAATTCAAAAAATAAAAAATTACATTTTTAAGTTTACTGCTAATTCGAACTCATCAGAAATGGTTTTATCTCCTAAATTATCGAAGAAACTTCCAGATCCGTATTTGATATCATATTTAGTTCTATCTACGTTTAGTGTAGTTGAGGCAGCAGCTCCGTTTACAGCAAGATCAAAAGTGATTGGGTTCGTTTTTCCTTTTATGGTGAGGTCTCCTTTAATTTTGTAGCCTCCATCCATTTTTGAGGCTTCTTTTATTACTAGCTTGGCATTTTTGTGGTTTTTAACACCAAAGAAATCATCCGAAGTAAGGTGTCCTTCCAGCTTTTCTTTTCCTTTTCCTGCTTCGAGATCAGTAACTACAAGAGAAGTCATATCTACTATAAATTCTCCACCACTTAAGTTATTGTTTTCAAAGGTTAAGAATCCGCTAGAGAAATTAAGCGTTCCTGTGTGTTGGCCTGTAACTTTTTTACCGGTCCAATTAATAGAGCTTTCTGCAGCGTTGATTTGCTTTTGTTGTGCATAGATAGATGCAGTAGCTATTAAAGTGAATGCTAAGAATAATGATTTAAGTTTGGTTTTCATGATTTTTAAAATTTAATGATTATATAATTGTGTTACTTAATTAATTTCTAAGTTTATTCAATAGATTGTTTAGTGTAATTAGTTCTTCTTGTGAAAGATTAGATGTTATCCTTTTTTCGAAATTATTCATGGCAGGACTTACTTCTTCCAAAAACTTATGACCTTGTTCAGTGATTGTAATTTCTACTTTTCTGCGATTGGATTCGCAGGTAACTCTTTTTACTAAATCCTTTTTAATAAGTTTATCTACTAGCCTCGTGGTGTTACTCATTTTGCTTACCATTCTTTCTTGTATGGTAGATAAATTAGCAGGTTTACCTTCTTGACCTTTAAGAATTCTAAGTACATTAAATTGTTGAATAGAGATGTCATAAACCTTCAATTCAGAATTTATCTGATCACTTATCCAGTTTTCGGTATACAATAGGTTTACAATCACTTTTCTGGAAAGTGGAAGTTCCTTTTTGGTTTTTATGATATCTTCAATATTCATTTGTCTGTACAATATTTGTATATACAAATGTATGATATTGAATGTTTAAGAAACGATAAATAGATACTAATTCTTTGTTAAAGTTCTCATGATTATTATTGTTAAATATTATTATTGTTGGATTGAAAAAATGCCAAAATCCTAAAATTCTCTATATGAATTACATAAACCTTGTTAATTTCCTTTTGGGTAATGACGCGTTTTAATACATTAGTATAATGCAGAAGTGGATATATATAGGATTAGCCATATTGTTGGTGAATTGTAAAGGAGAACAGAAAGTAGCTATAGAGGCTTCCAATGTATTTTCTGGCAAAGGTGTAGAGATACCTGTGTATGATTTTAAAAATTTTGAGTATTTACTGAGTATCAATGATGGAAAAACTCGGATTATTAATTTCTGGGCTACTTGGTGTAAACCTTGTGTTGCCGAATTACCTTATTTCGAATTGATTGACAGCAGATATCCAGATAATGAGGTGGAGGTGATCTTGGTGAGTTTAGATCTTCCGGATCAAGTAGAATCTAAACTAATCCCTTTTGTTAGAAAACAGCGGATACAAAGTAAAATTGTATTACTAGATGATCCGGATGCTAATAGCTGGATTCCAAAAGTAAATGAAAATTGGTCAGGCTCTATTCCTGCAACTATTATATATAAAGGAAATACTTCAAATTTTTATGAACGTTCTTTTACATATGATGAGTTGGAAAGAGAACTGAAAAAGATGTTATAATATTAGTAAGAGTTTCCAATCTTAATGAGTAAAACTTAATAGAACAAACAAATGAAAACTTTAAAGATTTTAGTAGCAGTTGTTTTAGTACTTGCCATAAGTGCATTTGCGATAGATAAAGTTAATATATCGAAGACTGATGCAGGATATATTATAGGAGATAGTGCAACAGATTTTGAACTTAAGAATATTGATGATACTATGGTGTCTTTAGCAGATTATAAAGATGCCAAAGGTTTTATTGTCATTTTTACCTGTAACCATTGCCCGTATTCTGTGGCTTATGAAGATAGAATTATTGAATTAGATAAAACTTTTAAATCAAAAGGCTATCCTGTAATTGCAATTAATCCCAACAATCCTAAAGCATATCCCACAGATAGTTTCGATAATATGAAGGTTAGGGCTAAGGAGAAAGGATTTACATTTCCTTATTTATTCGATGATGGACAAAAGATTTATCCGCAATATGGTGCTACAAAAACTCCACATGTATATATTCTGGAAAAAACTGCAAATGGTAATGTCGTTCGCTACATCGGCGCAATTGATAATAATTACAAAGATGCATCGTCTGCTGATCAAAAATATGTAGAAGATGCAGTTAATGCTTTGCTTAAAGGAGAAAAAGTTCCTGTTGAAACTACAAAAGCTATTGGTTGTAGTATAAAAGCATAAGCATATCTAATGTTATATTTTTGGATAAATGAATGTATGGCTTCGTACAATTCGTTTAGGACTCTTATATTTGTAAGGAATTGCATGGATAAAAGTTCAATTTTAAAAAAGGAAATATAAAATGGCCGAAGATATAACACAGGATCAATGGGAAGATCTAATCTCTAAAGATAATAATGCAATAATTCTGGATGTAAGAACGGAAGAGGAAGTAGAAGATGGTTTTATACCAAACATGCTTAATCTTGATATACGTATGGGACAAGGTTTTCTCGATGAAGTAGAGAAACTGGATAAGTCTAAAAACTATTATGTGTATTGTCGTTCTGGAGCTCGTAGTGCACAAGCATGTGCTTTAATGAATCAAATGGGTTTCAAAACTACATATAATTTAATCGGCGGTTTTATGAATTGGGATGGCGAAGTTGCCGAATAACATTATCGAATCATACTTATGAAAATTAAAACAATATTAACCGCAGTTATTCTTTCAATTTTATTGTATAGTTGTAAAGAAAATAATACTAAAGATACTGCTGTAGAACTTATTACGGTAGAAGAAATGGATTCTCTACTGGAAATGGAAAAAGTACAATTAGTAGATGTTCGTACGCCAAAGGAATATGCCGAAGGACATATTGAAGGTGCAATTAATATAGACTTTAGTGATGAGAACTTTGAAACTTTGATCTCTGAAGTGGATAAATCAAAACCTGTAGCGGTGTATTGTGGTCGTGGGGGAAGAAGTGGTAAATGTTCTGCTTATATGAAAAAAGCTGGATTTACTAAGATTTATGACCTAGATGGTGGGATTACAGAATGGAAATATAAAGGGAAGGTATTGGTTAAGTAATTATCTTTCTTATCCTAGTTATTATATACAAAAAAGAGATTGCAGTATGCAATCTCTTTTTTGTAAACAGTGATTATTTATTGAACAGCTTTTAAAACATTGATTTTTCCGTATCCATATTTGTTGCTACGATTTGGATAATATTCTCCCGCTTTTTGCATTTTATTTAGTACTTGTTCTCTGGTCATGTTTGGATTAGTTGCCCAAACCAAAGCAGCAATTCCTGCAGTAGTAGCGGTAGCAATTGAAGAACCTCCTACCACATTCCTAACATCCGAGCTAAATCCTAAAACAGGAAGCGTTCTATTATTGGCAGCGTCTCTTTCCATTGCTACGGTGAAGTCAATCTTTTTACCATCGTGACATACAAAGCAACGTTTACCATTTTCCTTGATACCAGTTACCGCTACGGTTTCTTTCATACTAGCTGGAAAAATTACAGCATACCAATTAGTGAATTGTGTAGAAGTTCCACCAGCAGCAATAATCATTTTGTCTTTAGCATATGCATATTTAACAGCGTCTTTTATATTTCTAACAGTCCATACCCATCCAATTGACATAGATATTATTTTAACATCTGGTCTATCTCCTAACTCTCTAATAGCCTTACTTACAGCTTTTCGTTCTTTACTTCCCTCGAGTAAAACATCACCGGTACCTCTATAAACTATTAAATTACTGTTATAAGCAACACCTACCGGCATGGCATCGTCATTACGTGGAGATGCTATTGCGGCAGACATTGCAGTTCCGTGGCCACAATCATCATAAATAGAACCATCAAAAGTGCCGTATTGTTCAACTGTTCGGCCATTTGAGAAACCATCGTTAAAATCCTCTCCCAAAAAATTTTGAGTTTGTGAAATTCCAGAATCTACAACTCCAACGGTAATATTTCGTCCTGTACTAAACTCCCAAGCTGCAGGAATATTATGAATATCAAATGACCACGGTAACCAAGCATTGGGAGTAATTACTCGATAATCTTCCGGGTTTACTATTCTTCCTTCGGTGGCACACCCAAAGTTACGCTGGTCTTCTTTTGGTAAGAATAAAGAATAGTTAGGTTCAATATATCGGATTTTATCTGTTTCTTGAAGTTCTTTGATCGTTTCAAGTTTACTCACTTTTAATTCTATGAAGTTTAAAATATCGTCATCATATTGAACTGTATTGGATTTGGTCGATTGCTCAATAGAAGTAACTACATCAAGAATATTTTTTTTAGCATTAATTAATTGTGGAGAACGATTTTCTGAAAAGCTTTCACCTTCATTGCCGTACCCAATAGTAATCATTCCATCTGAATGTATTGCTGCACTCCATAATAAAACCGCAGGCGCCGTTGTCCAGTCCAAATCTCCGTTTTCTTTAAGTTCCTTGTCGATATATTCATTCACTTTTGCTATAGAAAGTAATTTTTGACTATTATCTCGTTGTATATCAGTATTGTCTTCCATACTTTCAGTAGAGCAAGAAAAAATTACTAAAAGCATTAAAATTGAAAGAATGTTTTTTTTCATTGTATAAGATTTACGAGTTTATGTTTAGTGGTTATACGTTGTGGTGCATAGTTGGTATGTAATTCTTATTTCATAGTACCTCCTTTTTTGTATTTACGGTTTAAAATTCTAACTTTACGTCTAGATTTCCTGCTGTCGACCAGTTTCCGGCAGCATCTCTTATTAGGCTTTTTATTTTACCATTATTTCTTCTAATATCTTTGGTGACATTACCTCCTGCAGTAATAGTCTTAGTGTTTCCTACCCTGAATTTATATACTTTTAGGTCATCAAATTCCATACTGGTTTTGTTTGTTCTCAATGAGATGGAGCTTCCGTTTTTAATGGGAGAGCTATCAGTCCATTTTAAAATAGAGCGATTGTTTTTAAATACTTCTAATACTCCATATCCTGGGCTATAACTGATTTTGTAATTAGCCCATTTATTATCAAGAGATACGTCTGCGATTGCTCTGAAATTTAAGTTATTATTGATTGTTTCGTATACTCGTACCTTATTATCCTCTCCACTAAACCAAATGAGATACGAGTTCCCTCTCTGTGATTGTGTTGCATCACTCTCCATAATATGGATTCCGAATTTACGCGGTCCGGAAGTAGATATTGTTTTAGCTGCAAATTCATATAAATAGGGTAGACCTGAGTTTTGAGAAAGGAAGGTGCTTAATTTTGTATTATCGGATGATGTATTGGATTGCCTCAGGTGTTTATTGTTGATGTTCCAGTTTCCCGCTCCTGTCGTATAACCTGAATATAGTATATTAAAATTGTCATTAAAGAATCCATTTCCTCTGTTTGCGTACCAATTATCCCCATATTTTTCTAACGCCTGATAGAATCTACGAGTAACTCCTACATTATCGTTATCTGAGAAATTTGCAGTAAAGTCTCCGGACTGTGTATTTCCTCCAGAAGCACTTATTGAAGTAGTAGGCGGAGTGGTATCTAAATCCGGATTACTTCCACAAGCTATGGGACCAATAGGTGTAGCTTGATTTTTTAGGTAAGATACTGTGATTTGAGAATTATTATTTGTTCCTAGCCAAGCATGTGTCTCTGTAGTTAAACCTCCTAAAAAAGTCTGAGATCGAGGTCCTGTTTCATATCCCGCAATTACGACTACTTTTTTACCATTAGCACTTAAAAGAAATTTGGTACCTCTTGCTGGTCGCGTTCCTGGAGCCCACATCATAGTCATAAACCACATTTCTTTTTCTGGAGTAAGTTCTTGTGTCTGAATATTACCTACAGACCCCTGACCTATAGATCCAGATTCTGCAGGAGTCCATTGTTTTTGAAATGAAGCAGAATATAGTTGATTAAACGTCTTATTGGAATCATATGTTTTATACAAGTTAAATGACCTTTGTAAGTGACTATTTATATTTTCAGTCACTGTATTTGCAAATAATCTTCCTCCTGGGAATTTGTCCTTGGTGGTTACGTAATGACTTTCTTGAACAAACTTTCCGGTAGCAGGTAGCTGAACTGTTCTGCTCCAGGAAGTACCGAAACTATGATAGACAGTATAGGATTGTATATTACAGGAAGCGGTATTAATAGCTTTTATGCCAAAACCAACATTTGTAGTGTCTTCATCTTCAAACGTTTCTAACTCGTTAGAACACGCAAAGAGAATAATGAAAATTGGAATTAAACTTAGCTTTCTCATAACTTTTGTGAGTTTTTGGATATTTGTTTAAGATAATTCTGAATCAAGAATTGGTTTTGGAACCCATTTTTATTAGAGAATAGACTTTTTCATGTTTAAAAATCTATTCTCTAGGATACTATTAGTCTCTCACTAATTTTTTATCAGTGTTGAGAAGTAGCTGTTTTTTCCGTTACGCATCTTTATGAAATATTGTCCACTTGGTAAGGATAAAAAATACTGATCAAGGGGTATACTTTTACTTCCTGATTCATTTTCAGTTTCATTAAAAGATCTTAAAACCCTTCCTGTAATATCCAGAATAGATATATTAGATGTAGTATTGGCTCGAGCTTGATATGTAAGAACAATGGGAGAGCCATCTGTGGGATTTGGATGAACAATCATATCTAGTTTTGCAACAAATGTATCGTCTTGCAAGCTTTGGTTTTCTTTAGTAAGTGTACTAATAATAACATCCAGGTTTCCTGGAGCAGACCAATTACCAGCTGCATCTCTTACCAAACTTTTTACTTTTCCATTTCTTCTTCGAATATCCTTCGTAACTGCCGTTCCTGCAGAAATCCCCTGTGTTCCTGTCGCTCTAAATTTATAGACTTTAAGGTCATCAAACTCTACTACAGTTTTATTAGTTCTCAGTGATATAGTGCTTCCGTTTTTAATGGGGGAGCTATCTGTCCATTTTAAAATAGAGCGGTTGTTTTTAAATACTTCCAGTACTCCAAAACCCGGACTATAGGTAATTTTGTAATTCGCCCAGTTATTATCGAGAGAAACGTCTGCAATTGCTCTAAAGTTTAAAACATTATTGATAGTTTCATATATTCTGACTTTATTATCTTCTCCACTAAACCAAATGAGATATGAGTTTCCGCGTTGTGATTGTGTTGCATCACTGGCCATAATATGGATTCCGAATTTACGCGGTCCGGAAGTGGATATTGTTTTAGCTGAAAATTCATATAGGTATGGCAAACCAGAATTTTGAGAAAGATAGGTACTTAGTTTTGTATTATCGGACGAAGTATTAGATTGTCTCAGGTGTTTATCGTTGATGTTCCAGTTTCCTGCACCGGTAGTATATCCGGAATAGAGTACATTAAAATTGTCATTAAAGAATCCATTTCCTCTATTAGCATACCAATTGTCTCCATATTTTTCTAATGCCTGATAAAACCTACGAGTTACTCCCACATTATCATTATCAGAAAAGTTGGCGGTGAAATCTCCAGCTTGAGTATTACCGCCAGATGCGCTGATCGATGTAGTAGGAGCTGTGGTATCAGATCCACCGCCACTGCCACCGCAGTCATTAGCTATTAAATTACTCACTCCAGTTCTTACGCTTCCTAGAATACTATATCCTCCGTTTCCTGGACAGGATGAGCAACTTGCACCTCCATCACGATGCCCAGCAATGTTTTTAAGACTTGCATTAATAGAATAATGATATGAAGCCCCTGTAGGGTTGATATTCTCTTTATTTGCTTTCCATGCTAGTATTCTCTTCAGTGAAGTTTGAGCATTTGTGGTTGGTTTTGTACCGCTGTTACTATAATCTCCAAGCAAACAAACCCCCATTGTTTTTGCATTTTTTCCACAGAAATGAGCACCTTGTGCACGATCGCCACCCGCTCTTCCTTCGTAGATAGTACCGGTAGGGGAGATCAAAAAATTGTAACCTATGTCAGACCAACCTCTTGTGTTCATATGAAAATTTTGAACAGATCGTACTCTAGCTGCCCAATCACTACTGGAATTTGGACCTAATTCATGATGTACAATTAAATGTGTTGCAATTGTTGTTGGAAAACTACTTGCAGGATTCCTTGCTCCCCACTGGCTTCTGGATATAACTGTTGGTTTTGAGCAGGATGCTTTAGCAATTTGATTACCGCTTTCTTGTATGATCGTTTTTATTTCTTCAGGAGTGTCTCCAGGGCTATATTGACTTAAAGTCGTTTGCGTAATTGTTATTTTCTGTTTTCCTAAAAAGGTCACTTTGTATTGAATGTATTGTATATCGACTTCTAAGAATTCCATTACAGAAGCTAATTTTCTACCATTTTCTTCAAAATGACCATCAAATTTACTCTCTTTCCAATGTGACCAATTTCTTCCATTCTTTGATGTTCGAAAGTGAAGGATTATATTATTTCTGTATAAATTAGTTCCTTGCCACAAGGTATGAGCTGCTATAAAAGGTTTAGGTGCATTTATCTTGATTTTGTGAGGTTTAAGAATTAAAATAGGTGATTCTTGAGCGGTTTCATTCGTTGATATTTCTGTGGCTTTTTGATTAACTTCCGAACTTTTTTCTATAATACTTTTGGTATTAAAGAGAAGTCTAGTTTCCTGATAATCTTCTCCTTTAAAATTGTCACGCTCTTTTTCCTGACTATAAGCCGAATTTGTTAAAAATATGTATAGCGTTATGAATATGAAATAGTTGATGATTTTCATGGAACGAATTTTAAGAGTTTACTAAGAATTAATTTTATATCTACTACACCTCTTTATTCATAAGGTGTAGTAGATATTACCGTGCATAGTAGGTACAATTATTTTTTTATAATTTGAAAGACGTTTGTATTCTTTCCTTTTCTAACTTTTATAAAATAATTACCATTTGGTATGGAAGAAACATATTCACCTAAGTTTAAATTTCTTGGTCCAGTTTCTTTTACTTTATCTTCTATAGATTTTAAAATTTTACCAGAAATATCAATTATCTGAATGAGTGTGGATTCATTAGAAGTTGCTTGATACGATATATTTAGGTTTTTTCCATTTGTAGGATTTGGGTATATCGAAATTTCGTTTGTTTCAATATAAGTGTCATTCAGAAGATTTGGGTTTTCTTTGGTTAAGGAACTGATGGTTACATCCAGGTTTCCCGGAGTAGACCAATTACCTACTGCATCTCTTACCAAGCTTTTTACTTTTCCATTTCTTCTACGAATATCCTTTGTAACTGCTATTCCTGCAGAAATTCCTTGTGTTCCCGTCGCTCTAAATTTATAGACTTTAAGGTCATCAAACTCTACTACAGTTTTATTAGTTCTCAGTGATATAGTGCTTCCGTTTTTAATG
This sequence comes from uncultured Aquimarina sp., assembly GCF_947495315.1. GTDB lineage: Bacteria > Bacteroidota > Bacteroidia > Flavobacteriales > Flavobacteriaceae > Aquimarina. The sequence goes on from NZ_CANLYD010000003.1 coordinate 98,264, forward strand.
GGGGAGCTATCAGTCCATTTTAAAATAGAGCGATTGTTTTTAAATACTTCCAATACTCCAAAACCTGGACTATAGGTAATTTTGTAATTCGCCCAGTTATTATCTAGAGAAACGTCTGCAATTGCTCTAAAGTTTAAAACATTATTGATAGTTTCATATATTCTTACTTTATTATCTTCACCGCTAAACCAAATGAGATATGAGTTTCCTCTCTGTGATTGTGTTGCATCACTCGCCATAATATGGATTCCGAATTTACGGGGTCCGGAAGTTGATATTGTTTTAGCTGAAAATTCATATAGGTATGGTAAACCAGAATTTTGAGAAAGATAGGTACTTAGTTTTGTATTATCGGACGAAGTATTAGATTGTCTCAGGTGTTTATTGTTGATGTTCCAGTTTCCTGCACCGGTAGTATATCCGGAATAGAGTACATTAAAATTGTCATTAAAGAATCCATTTCCTCTGTTAGCATACCAATTGTCTCCATATTTTTCTAATGCCTGATAAAACCTACGAGTTACTCCCACATTATCATTATCAGAAAAGTTGGCAGTAAAGTCTCCGGATTGTGTATTTCCTCCAGATGCGCTGATCGATGTAGTAGGAGCTGTGGTATCAGATCCACCGCCACCACCACCAGAGCAGTTACCAATACTATTCTCTAAAGCAGCTACATAAGCATCAGCAAATTTGTTTCTCCAAGAATCACTCAACAATTTTGATTTGTCTGAAGAATCCACAAAGCCAATTTCGTTAAGAACACCGATAGCATTATTACTGGTAAGAACTCCAAGGTGAAATATATAAGATGCATCTTCAACGGATCTTCTGTCTTTCCACTGCCCTTTCTCTACCATTCTATTTTGCACTTCCCTAGAAAATCGACTATTATCGGCATCTTTAGAATTGCTACGATTACACCAAAAAGTTTCAGTACCGGAACCACCACCACCATTACAATGAATACTTATAAATCGATCCGCGTTCCAACTATTAGACATGGTTCTTCTTTGTGTAAGTGAAATCCAACCATTTCTAGTCGTTCTTGTCATTCTTACGGTCCAGTTACCACAACCATTCTGGAGTTTACTACGAAGTTTTAACCCTACAGATAACGCTGTAGCATGTTCTGTGTCTGTTCTTCCATCAGGATCGGTTATTCCATTAGATGCATAACCATGTCCGGGATCTATAACTACTACTTGCGCATTAGCTGTGAGGGAAAGGATAAAAAGAAAGAAAACATAATAGCGAATATTATTTTTTGAAAATATATTTTTCATTGGTTTAGTTTTTAAGTTTAAAATCTGCAATAAAAATTTTACCTGTTTTTTCATCAGAAAAAGCAATTCTCTTTCCATCCGGAGAAACATCTCCCCACATTTCTATTCGATCTTTAGTAGAAGTCAGTTGTTTTTTGTTTAAAGATATTGTCGAAACAAAGTAAAGATCTGATGATGTTACATTATGTCCATCATTACTTTGATCTTCAAAAGTAATAACACCTTTACTATCGGGTAACCAGGAACTTGCTATTCCGACTCCTAATTCTTTTCTTTCCTGACTTTTGTAAATTGAATACAAATAGATCATTGGGCCATTGTGTACAATAACAGATTGTTGATCAGGAGAAACAATGGGATGGTAAAATTGACCATCTTCCTTACTAATTATCCAAGGTGTTCCATTGATACCTTCTTTTGCCTCAAGTTTTAATGTCTCTTGATTTATATAGACAATAAGGTCTTTATTGGATTTATTGATTTTCGTACTATTTGGATGAACATCTTTTAATATTTTTTCTTTTCTTGTCTTAAGATTAATACTTTTTACTTGTACATCAGAAAAAGTTCCTCCTTTCGGTTTTGCTCGAAAAATTATGTTTTTACTATCTGGTGTCCAATTAGCTAAATAGCCAATTCCTTGTGCGCTTTTTACTTTACTAATTTTAGGTTTAGTTCCTATTTTTAATACATAAAGGGCGTCATTATGATTATCTGTAAACAGGATTTTCTGTCCATCTGGAGACCAAACCGGAGTGCTATATTCTCCTTCATTCGTTATAGGTTTGCTATTAGAAATAATTTGAGATTGTACAATTGAACTGAATAAAGCGCATATGACAATACACACTATTAATTTTGTTGTTTTCATAAAGATATTTTTATTTTAAGTGTACGTTGTAGACATCGGTTTGAAAAAGAAGAAAAGGGTTCTGATAATTTTCTTATCATCATCGTTAACCAAACTGATAGAACCCTTTTACACACACATTTTCAAACTAATTTTTGATGACGGGTAATACTTTCGAACCATTTTTACTACTTACTTTAATAAAATATTGTCCATTTTTAAAAGAAGTAAAGTAATTACTCAGATTCAGAGATTGATGAACTGATTCTTTAGAATACTTGTAAAAAGATGTTAAAACCCGTCCCGTAATATCAGTAATAGATATGGCGGTATAAGCGTCGGATGCAGATTGATAGTTTAGGATTATACTTGTTCCATCTGTAGGGTTCGGGTATACCAAAATATCATTTGTTTCAATATAAGTGTCATCCTGGATATTTGGATTTTCCTTGGTTAAGGAGCTTATAGTTACATCCAGATTCCCTGGAAGGGACCAATTACCAGCTGCATCTCTTACCAAACTTTTTACTTTTCCATTTCTTCTTCGAATATCCTTCGTAACTGCCGTTCCTGCAGAAATCCCCTGTGTTCCTGTCGCTCTAAATTTATAGACTTTAAGGTCATCAAACTCTACTACAGTTTTATTAGTTCTCAGTGATATAGTGCTTCCGTTTTTAATGGGGGAGCTATCTGTCCATTTTAAAATAGAGCGGTTGTTTTTAAATACTTCCAGTACTCCAAAACCCGGACTATAGGTAATTTTGTAATTCGCCCAGTTATTATCGAGAGAAACGTCTGCAATTACTCTAAAGTTTAAAACATTATTGATAGTTTCATATATTCTGACTTTATTATCTTCTCCACTAAACCAAATGAGATATGAGTTTCCGCGTTGTGATTGTGTTGCATCACTGGCCATAATATGGATTCCGAATTTACGCGGTCCGGAAGTGGATATTGTTTTAGCTGAAAATTCATATAGGTATGGCAAACCAGAATTTTGAGAAAGATAGGTACTTAGTTTTGTATTATCGGACGAAGTATTAGATTGTCTCAGGTGTTTATCGTTGATGTTCCAGTTTCCTGCACCGGTAGTATATCCGGAATAGAGTACATTAAAATTGTCATTAAAGAATCCATTTCCTCTGTTAGCATACCAATTGTCTCCATATTTTTCTAATGCCTGATAAAACCTACGAGTTACTCCCACATTATCATTATCAGAAAAGTTGGCAGTGAAATCTCCAGCTTGAGTATTTCCTCCAGATGCGCTGATCGATGTAGTAGGAGCTGAGGTATCAGAGGATGGAGGAGGTGTACCAACTGTATTGTTTGATTTATAGCGATAATCCTGTCTAGGTTCTCCTATTCCCTTAAATCTGCCTTTTGTAGAAGCATTTCCTCCTGCTGCTCTCCACTCAAAATGGATATGATCCCCTGTCGATCCTCCCGTGGTACCTTCTTTGGCAATCACTTGCCCTCTTGTTACTGTTTGGCCATTAGATACTAAAAGACTTTTGTTATGGGCGTAATATGTTCTTGTTCCATCACTGTGTCTTATGATGACTAACCTACCATAGCCAGAACTTAGACTTCCACTAACTCCGGAAAACGTAACAGTTCCACTTGCAGCGGCCCTAACGTTTTGATCACTTGACAACGAAGTAGCAAAATCAATTGCTGCATATCCATGATGACCTCCAGGGCCAAAAATATTGCATCTGCCTTGATTTACATGAGATCCTGATGGGCCTGGAGTTCCGTGTCTTGATACACAAAGACTTACTCCAGCATCCCAAGGAAGGTAATAATCAAGAGATGAAAACTTACTTTGAGTTTTTTGAGATGTTGAATTGCTAATTTGATGTTTCCAACCTTTTAAAGTTATTGATTGTCCTTTAGAGGATATAATAGTTCTGGCTTTACCAGTTTGTATATTAAACTCATATAGAACATCCGTGTTACCATGAATATAATCAACGGAATCGTCCAATGTTCCCAAAAAGAATAGTTTGGAGCGATCTGGAGATATTAGGGGTGTTCTAGTATAATGAAAAGGAATATTAATTTTTTTTGTTTCTTTAGTAGATAGGTCATAAATCAAAATACCTTCATGCTCTCGGTCACTGTCCAGATATAATAATTCTACTAAAATCTTATTAGGAGCATTTATCCATCCAATAGGTTTTAATGCTTTTTGATTTCTACTTGTGTTTTTATTTATGAGAAGTTGTCTGTTTTTTGAGGTCTTACCGTTAAACTCAGTAAGTTTAAAACCAGCTTCGAATTGTTCTCTTTCCATGAAAACCCAACGCTCTGCATCAAAAGGACTTTGCAGTGCTTGAAATAAGTCATAATCGTTAGATAGTTTTATTTCTGTAGAAATTTCTTCTGGATAGATTGCGATCTTGTCTAAAGCTTTAAATGTGGAGTTAGAATTATAGTTTTTAGACGTTATGTTATTTTTCTTTCTAGTTTCTATATCAAAGGAAAATGTTTTTCCATTTTGGTCAAAAATAATTTCCTGTGCACTGGAGATAGATATGCAGAACAATAATACCCAAAGGGTATTTAACGTAGTGTTTTTCATAATGACGAGTTTGTGTGGTTTGATATTAATTCTAAACACTTATAGAAAATATATAAGCTTTTAGAATTAGTTCGAAATGTATGAACACTTTTTTAAAAATAATTAGGCACTTGTTCTCAATTTGCCTCGTAAAGCTTTGATTATATGATTTAATGGTAAATGTCCTTTAGCTTCATTGTGAACTTAAACAATGCATTGGTTCCCCTTATATTTAACTTTTTACAAATGTTTTGTCGATGATTTTTGATCGTTTTCTCACTTTTAAAAAGGTCAATAGCAATTTCTTTATTTGTTTTACCAGAAGCGACTTGATTTAGGATTTTTATTTCTGTTTTAGACAAGGTGTTCTGTATTTTATGAGAAGGTTTTGGTATAGGATTGCCCTCTCCATTCCACCATGATTCTCTAAAAACTCTACTTATATACGGTTTATTTTGAATTGCTCTTCCCGCACATTTGGTTATATTTTCTACTGTTTCAGCTTTGTATAGAATCCACTTGATCTCCAATTTTTTTAGTTCTCTAATAAGCCAATCATCCATAGAAAAAGACATAATGATTATTTTGGTTCTATTCGCGTGAAGTCTAGCGTATTTTGCCAATTCTATACCGGAATTATCAGAATTCAATGTAGCGTCAATGACGATGAAGTCGGGTTGGCGATCTACAATTACTTTTTTCAAAGTTTCTAGACTGCTTATGTCTTCATACAGGTTAAATTTCATGTCTTTGGGAGCTTCTAGCATAGCCCTTATTCCAAGACGCTTAAGAGGATCATCGTAGGCGACCACTACATCGTATTCTTTCATGTGTGTACTTTTTTACAAAAGAAAATTAATAAACTAAACAAAAAATTATTGGCAGGGTTTCGTAAGAAAATTGAACCGAAGTATGTTTAGATGCATATTGCCTGATTTCTTGTTTTTTTAAAAAAAGTACTTGATAAGTGTTGAGTGGAATAATAAGTTAAATGTAGCATAGTGTTAGTTTTATTTGTGACACTTTAAAGTTAAAATTTATTTCTATTGTTTTTCAGTGTAATTTTAGTTTTCGATATAAAGTGTATTTTTTTGGATTAATTAATGAGATTATGGTAATTAGAATGCATTATTTTTATGAATACATTAAAATCGATTCTTTATTAGTATAGTGATTTACTAGGTTAATAGCAATGGGGTTTCTTTTTTTTCTTTTACTTATGTAAGATTTTTCGTTCTTGTTTATTTTGTTATTTTCCGTGATTAGATGAGAAATAAGTTGATTATACTTGTATAATTAACTTTTAAACTCTTTAGAATCAAACTTTAGATTGCTTAATAGTATGATTTTGTATCAACTTTAAGATTCATTACTATAGGCATCATTCCATCCAAGTTGTATTATCAATGAACTAAAGTTACTATTAGATAAATTGATTTTTTAAGAGAATTGATACTTACTTAATATGAATTGATATCTTAGTTATATTTCGCCATAACTTGAATCCAATGATTATTTAGAAGGCAAAAAATCTAAGCAGTTTTGCTCAATCTTTTTAAAAATTTAGGATCAAGATGTAATAACTAGTATGTTTACTACATCATACCATATTGACTTAATAATTGATTTCTTATTTAAACATTTTAGATATATCGAACCAAGAATATGCAATTTTTCCCAACATTAGCTATTTTTTCAATACGAATGAAATTAAAGTCAAATGCTTTAGTAATCACTATGATCTTCGCAGCGTTTTTTTTAGTGAATTCAAAAGCTTCGCGCAAAATTATTCGATTTCCGAAATTCAGGGATTAGAACAAAAATTAAATAAAAAGTATAGAGAACTTAATAGGTTAGATTCTTTGATCACAGTTTATTGGAATGTTAGTTCTGACTCCGCAGCTAAATATATAAACAAAGGGCTTAACCTTTCCAAACAGATTAAGGATTCTGCACATATTGCTTTTTTTTATGACAGTTATGGGAATTATTATAACGATCAAAGAGTATATGAGAAGAGTATCAAGTATCTAGATACCGCATATTCTTTTTATGTCCGTTTCGAGGATACAACCAAAATGGCAGAGGTTCTAATAGATATAGGCGTTGGTTATTCTAGATTAGGTAAGTATGATAAAGAGTTAGAAGCAACCTCAAAAGCATTGGTGTTACTGGAGAATGAAAAAGATAGCTTTTTACTATATTCAGTTTGTAATAATTTAGGGACTTTTTATTTATCTACGGGAGAATTAGATAAGGCAGAGTCCTTCCTAAACCGTGCTTTGAAAATCACTAAATCTCTTAAACTCTCAGAATTTTCGTTGGTACCTAATCTTAACTTAGGGAATATTGCCCAGGATGAAAAACAATTTTCAAAGGCAATAATGTATTACAAAGAAGTTTATCGAATTGCAGACTCATTGAATGTACCTTTATCTAAAGGGCTTTCTCAGAGCAATATGGCATATACTTTTTTTTTTAATGAAAGACTATAAGAATAGTGTTTTTCATGGAATAAGAGGATTAGAAGTTTTAAAAGAAAGTCAAAGTAATCCTGAATATATTAGTAATACTTTGCATACCCTCGGTGTCTCTTATTTTTTTACAAAGCAATATGATATTTCAGAAGCTTATTTTTTGGAAGCTTGTGAATTATCTCTTAAAAGCGGTTACAAAGAAGGTCTTATTGATTGTAATAAGGGATTATATGATATTCAAAAAGAGAAAAGAAATTTTGAAAAAGCATTACATTTTTATCAAGAATATATTCGGTATAGAGATAGTGTTTTTAATATTCAAACCTTTCAAAAAATAAATAAAATTGAATCAGAAAAGTTGGTTAGTAAAAAAAATCAGGAGATTGCAAACCTTTCTATAGATAGAGTAAATAGTGAAAATGAATTAAAAAAAAGCTACAATAAATATGGAATTGTTCTTTTGGTATGTATTGTGACCTTGTTCTTGGGAATAGTATTTTATGCCTTAAGAAATAGAGCAATAATTGCGGAAAATAAGGAGAAAATATTACAAAGTAAATTACACGCATTACGATCTCAGATGAATCCTCATTTTATTTTCAATACACTTAATAGTGTGCAAAACTTCATCTTAAAATCTGAAAAATTTGAAGCGTACAATTATCTAAATAGATTTTCCGAATTGATACGCTTAATTTTAAATAATTCTAAGCACTCTTTTACAGAGCTAAACAAAGAAATATTGTTAATCAGGATGTATGTAGATTTAGAGCAATTACGATTTAGAAATAAAATTAAATATATTGAGGATATAAATTTTGATGTAGATAATGATAATACTCAAGTTTCTGCTATGATTCTTCAACCCATTATCGAAAATGCTATTATTCATGGTTTAATGGGTAGAAAAGAGGGAGGATTTATTAAATTAACAATCCGTAAGCAGAATAATATGGTGAAATGTATTATCGAGGATAACGGTATAGGTAGAGAAAATTCAGTAATAAAAACACAGGAAAAAGTAAATAAGCACTTGTCTATGTCTGGTATGAATACCAAATTGCGTATTGAAATGTTGCAAAAAAATGGACATCCAGATTCTTTTTTTAATATTGAAGATCTTTATGATAGTGCCAAAAAGCCATCTGGAACAAAAGTTACCGTTTTATTACCCATAATGACAAGCCAATGATCAAAAGATTAAAAACAGTAATAATTGATGATGAACCTAGTGGAATAGAAAATCTAGAGGAACTTATTACCCAATTTTGTCCTCAATTAGAAATCATCAATACAGGAGAGACGTTAGAAGAAGCAAAATCGATCATTGATACTATTGATTTTGATTTAATCTTTCTGGATGTACAAATAGGTAATTCCACTATTTTTGATGTGATCTCCAAATTAAAAAAGAAAACTTTTGAAATTATATTTATTTCAGCACATAATCATGCATTAAAAGCTTTTAAATATGATGCTGTCGATTACCTACTAAAACCTATAGATATAAAAAAATTAATTGATGCAGTAAATAGGGCAAATCTAAAAATCAGTAATGATGCTTATTCTAATCATGCAAAAGATGTGTTGTCTAAAATTAAACAACCTAATACCCAAAAGGAGTACATTCCTGTTCCCACTGCTGATGGTTATGAAATGATCAAAGCTAATTCCATACTATACTGCATCGCAGATGGCAGTTATACGCAGGTTGTCACCAAAGATAGAGGTAGTATTATAGGTTCTCAAAATCTCAAATATTATGAAGAGCTGCTAAAATCCTTTAGTTTTATTAGGATACATCATTCTAGTCTAATTAATTCCGAATTTATAAAGCGTATCTCCAGAACCGATGGAGGATGTGTTACGATGGAAGATGGTAAAGTATTATCTATTTCCAAATCTAAAAAAGAAGAAACCTTTAAAAAACTGTTTCTTAAATGAAAGAATTTACTCGTCATTGACTAATTATATGATTCTCTAATGTATTAAGAACTTTTATATAGGGAAAAGAGCCTTTTTGCTATCCTAAAGTATTCAAGTAACCAACAGTTGTTATAATTTACTCACCAGTTACCAAGCCAAAATTGCCAACGGTCAAGTGTACCTTTTTCATTGAGAATAGCAAGTTTAAGTTTGCACCAAATATTTCAGTAACTTAAACTAACAATATGAAATTATTACATTTTTTATGTGCAATTATAGTAGTAGCTATGTTCACAAGTTGTCAAACGGATGAGGGGTCTTTATCCGATATTTCAGAAGTAGATGCGCTTGCACTGGAGCTCAACACTGAGAATGAAAGGTATCCATTAATTAATAGTGAAACTGTCTTTACAAAAAGTTTTTTTGGTGCGGAAACTGAGTTTCATACGGTAGAAAATTTTTATGTCCTGGGTGATATGCTTTTGACTAAAAAGCAAGTAGAAGAGTCAAATAATATTGCTAAAGGTGTTATCGAAAATCTAAGCAGTCGTCTATGGCCACAGCGTGGAGATTTTCACGAAGTTCATTATGTAGTTGATCCTAGTTTGCCAAGAAAAGAAAGAGTTTATGATGCAATTCGCCATTGGGAACAGAGAACATCTATACGTTTTATTCCACGCACTAATCAAAGAGATTATGTGAAGTTTGAGCAACGTAATGGTTGTTTTTCTATTGTTGGAAAATTAGAGGCAGGTGGTGAGCAAATTATATCTGTTGGGAGTGGATGTTCTACAGGAAATACAATCCATGAGATTGGTCATGCTATAGGTTTGTTTCATGAGCAGGGACATCCTCAAAGGGATAATTTTGTAAACGTTCTGGAAGAGAATGTATTTCCTCAAGGTAGGGTAGGGAATTTTAGAAAGCTAAATGCAAATTCAGTTGAAACAACGAGCTTCGATTTTGGCTCTATTATGATGTATGGCTCCTTCTTTTTTAGCAATCCAAATGATCGTAAACCAACTATTACAAAAAAAGATGGAAGTACATTTAATGTACAGCGTAATGGATTGAGTCCAAAAGATATTGAGGTTGTAGATTTTATGTATCCAAATAAATTTGATACCAATGCAATAACTGATATTAATGGAAACTGGGCTTATAATGAAATAGCTCACTTTATCAGTAATGGAAAATTGAGAGGATACCCTAATCGAACTTTTCGACCAAATAATTCTATTACCAGAGCAGAATTGGCAGCTATGATTGTTGCTACTATTCCGCTAAGCTCTTCTAACAATGCACCTACATTATCAGATATCTCAGGACATTGGGCAGAGAATGCTATTAAACAAGTGGCAAGAGCAGGATTTATGTCTGGATATCCTGATGGTACTTTCCGCCCTAATAGAAATGTTACAAGACAAGAAGTAATTGTAGCGTTAACTAATGGAGTAGGTTCTAATTCAAATAATGTTAATGAGTTAAACTTTTTTAGTGATGTTAACTCCATAGCTAACTGGGCAAAACCAGCTATTTTGAGAGCTTTTAAAAACAAACTTATTGTTAATTACGCTAATAAGCGTAGATTAAATCCTACTAGAAATGCAACTAGAGCAGAAGTTGCAGCAATTCTATATAGAAGATTAGTATGGAGTCGGAATATTGCACATCCATATACAAGCCCTTATTTAGCTCAATAAATAAAGTACACTAAAATAAACGAATCGTCAAATTGCAAAAATACCGGAGATTTTTCCTTCGGTATTTTTCATTGTGAATTTATTTTAAATTGAAATACGAATATATGTGTCAATTTCCCCTGTAAATAATAGAAATTGATACTTACTTGATTTTGATTGATAATTATCTACTTGGAGACATAAGTTAGTATGATTGTCTAATGAATGGTTATTAAAAATCCATTTAGATAATTGTATACTGAAATATTGAATAGCATTTGACAGAAGTTGAATAATCTAAAAAACTGAGTTTTACTTTTAAAAATTTTACCGGCTAATTGAATCAAACGCTAAATATACCATAAACAATGTATAAACTTTTCTAAAAACGTACGGTTTTAGTGCTTTTTGGGGAATCTTTAACAACGTAAAATATTGTTTGTTAGTATCTTAAGGTAAAATAGAAATTATGAAAAAAGTACTACTTATTATGTTGTTTTTTGTTGGTTTAACTTCTTTGTATTCCAACATAGGTTACACTGAAGCTAATGTATTAACTTTTGTAAATGATAAAGCATTTTCTTTTGAGCTCGACGCCACATCTACGCAACAGTCTATTACCATCTTATCTGATGTAAAAGAACCTATGTTAATTAAGATTATTGACAAATCCGGTTTCATTAGAATTCAGAAAAAATTACATCTCGATAGAGAAATCGATCTCTCTTTATTGGAAGAAGGACTATACCTAATCAAAGTACACGTAGGTAATCATATGGAAGTCAAAAGATTTTACAAAGGTAATGATGGTGTTGATATTAGATGAAATATGCTAGATCAGTATTTTTGATGATATTAAGAGAAACTAGATTAACAAAGATTTGATTACAATAAAGTCGAATCGCTTTACTATCAAATTTCGAGATTGAACATTGTAGCATAACAAAAAAGCTTCTGTCAACAGAAGCTTTTTTGTTATTAATAACTACTATATAAAATAGTTTGCTAAGAGCTTTTGACTATTTTTTTTATCAATTTTGAGGTTCCGTATTCTAAAATCAAAATATAAACGCCATTTCTATATGTGGATAAATCAATTATTTGTGAAGTTTGATTTAACGAATTTGGAGATGTTCTTTGTATAAGTTTTCCGTTGATATCTAAAACTGAAATATGGATTTCTGAATTGCTTGGAATTCCATTAATATAAACAAGATTAAGTAATGGATTTTGATAAATATTAATACTGTTTTTATCCAATTCTGATATGTTCAGGGTTGACTCAATATTGATCGTAAATTGTATGGTTTGGGAAGCTCCGTTACAATCATTTGAAAAATCAACTTGCGCCGTCCAATTACCTTCTACTTCAGTATCATTATCCGAAACAGAGGTAAACGAAATCTCTTCTGATGAATACGTAGTATTATTTGGAGCTGTCCAAGTTAATTCACCATCGTATAGGTTGGACGGTAATCGTAAGCTGAAATCACTGCCTGTATCGATATTCAATTCTGTAGTATTTGCTATGTTAGTGTATTCAGTATTATCTATATTTATTTGGACAGCGTCAGATAAGTCTGCATTCAGCGGATATACCGTTAGAATTAGATTTTGAGTACTATCTTCATCGCAGGCATTCTGATTTTTATACCGTACAATATACGTCCCAGAATCGGATGGTGCTACATTGGTCAATTGCCAGGCAGTTGATAAATCAGGCGTTGTATCTATGGTTCCGTCAGGATATTTGATTTCGAAATTAGATGTGCCGGCATTTTGGACTCCAAGATAAATACTGGCGCCTTCACAAATTTCCAGATTATCTTGTTGAAACCAACTGGCCCCATCATTTACAAATGGCGTCAGTGCAAGTGGTTCCTGTACGTTCAATACGATGGTTGCTTGTGCAATACAAGATCCATTATCATAAGAAACCAGATACGAACCGGAATCCGATGGTTGAACGTCATTGAAGATCCACGCTGTAGATACATCCGGAGTATCATCGATTATTCCATCCGGATATTGTATTTGCACATTTTCTGATCCTACATTCTGCATTCCTAAATAAATATTGGTTCCCTGACATACTTCAAGAGTACTTTGTTGTAGCCATTCTGTTCCGTTGTTTACAAATGGAGTAACTACTTCGTCACACTGTAATGGTGATAATGAGGCTTCAAAAATTCCTCTTCCATGCGTTCCTATAAATATTTTGTCTTCATTTAAATACTGAATCTCAATATCATTGACTGATGTATTCGGCAGACATCCATATTTTTTCCACTCCTGTGTTTCGTTTTCAAGAAAGAATACACCGTTGTATGTTCCAATAAAAATAGAACCCGCTTGGGTATCATAAGTTTCCAATGATAAAATAGGAATGTTTGGCAAATTATAAGATATATTTTCCCAATTAATTCCTCCATCAGTCGATTTATAAACTTTACCGTTATTGGTATATCCGCCATACGAGATGAAGACCGTATTTTCATCCGTTGGATGAACTTCCAGATCAGATATGTATTGATTTAGCGGAGTGCTATTCGAAGACCAATTTAAATTAGTTGGATCTTTTGCATAAACTACATTAAATCGAGAAGCATATATTTTATCAGAGTTAGTTTTAGCAATTGCGATTTGTTCCAAATCATCAGAAGGACTCACATTATTACCAATAATAGTCCAATTAGTACCTTGATCATCTGACGCATATACACTATTATATCCAATAATAATGCGATTAGAATTGTTAGGATCTAATTTGAAAGGAGTTTCCCAAGCTCCATTTCCGTCCTCTCCCGGAGGAGAAATGAAAGTTCGGGTTCCGTTGACCCATTTCCTTAACGCCCCATTTTGAATGGCATAGTATCGGTTATTAGGATTATTAAAATCTATTTCTTGTCCCATTCCATCAGCGGTGGGTTCATAACTTTGCCAAGAACCATTAGAGTTTCTGGTTACGTTTCCGTTATCTTGAGATCCTGCTCCTAATATATTCGGATCGGTTTGAGAAATGGCAATATCATAGTATTGTGTGATAAATAAGTCCGAAGATAAGTTCGCAAAGGAGTTATTGGATACAGAATACCTAAATATTCCTCCGTCATTACAATAATAGATAAAATCTGACTGTAATGGATTCGTGTAAATATTTCGTTGATCTACATGTATAAAAGGTAGGCCATTTTGTCCTAACCACTGTGTTGTAGCTTGAAAACTATCACCTTCGTTACTGGAGGCATAACATTCAAAATTACCAACAACGATATTTGAATCAGAATTATTAGCGAAGGAAACAACACAATTAGATTCTGGTAAGGTTTTTTGACTAAAGTTTTGTCCAAAGTCTGATGATACATTAAGCGTAGATCCGTTAGTAATGGCTACATACCCGGAATTGGATTTGGTTGAAACTGAAATTCTAACTTGACCACTTCCAAAATCATTATTTAGGTTAAAGCTTTGACCATTGTTAGTGCTTAAATAGAACTGACCGCTAGACCCACCTGCATATGCGTCATTAGAGTTTATACTATATCTAACTGCTCTGATATTTGCATTGATTATTTTAGTAGTAGTATTAAAATAATCGGTTGTTCTATATAGTCCATCAGAGGTTGCCACTAAAAATTCATCAGCGTTATTGGGGTTTACATCTATTTCATAAATTCTAATATTTTGTGGTAAGGTGAATGTTAAGTTAGTTGGTGCAAAGCTTACGCCTCCATCATTTGATTCGTATATACCAATACCAGGAGGACCATACCAAACAATATCACTCAATGCAATAATAATCCTATCCGGATTAGCAGAATCCACAATAATATCTGAAACCGCTGTGTGAGGTAAGTTGTCGTTTAAATTGGTGTACGATTGACCTCCATCTGTAGTTTTCCAGATTCCTCCAAAAGCAGCACCTACCCAAAACGTATCAGGGTCCGTAGGGTGAAATCCGATACTGCTTACTCTACCCATATCAATTTGATAACCAAAATTACCATTGTAGTTTACTGCACTCCATTGTGCATTAAAATCAGAATCTTGACAATTGGCATTAGAAGAACGTTTTTGGGATATATTAGATTGAGTGAAATCTCCTAGAGTACCATTTTCATTTAGATGGTGTTTCCAAAAACTTTTCCACCTTTGATATTTCACGAAATCACCGTCTCTAAAGTCCCCTTGTGATAATTCTGCAAAAGTCAATCCCGGACAACTTATTTTAAAATAAGCATCTGCTTCTTTTATAATATCATCAAAGGTTACTTTTTGACCATTTTTTTGTATCAGAAACGGATTAGAGATTATTTCTTTAATGTTTCTAGCGGGTTCTTTTTTTTGCGAAGTTACTGTCATGCATAGAAGTGAGATGAGCAGTACGATGAATGTTCTCTTCATTTTGTTGAGTTTTGTGTGTATGATAAGTTGATTAAACAATGCAACTTATCCATTTTTTTTGGAGTTGTGTATTATAATTTTACCCCAAGTATGTAGTTTCTTACCAAATACATATGATTTTGATAACTTCTTAAAAGAAAATATAGTGTGCTTCAAGCAAAATTTGAATTTGAGTTGAAATTATAGAGTGTTAAAAAATTATCAATGGATGATTTAAGGAAAAAAAGGGTTTGACGCATTGTTGGAATCCCCCGAAAACACAAAATCCTGCCTTATGGCAGGATTAAAGTGGAGTCGGAGGGATTCGAACCCTCGTCCAAACAAGTAATACAATAGCTTTCTACACGCTTAGTTTTTGTTTAATTTTCGTCGATATGAAAGACCAAAAACCGCCAACGTATCGCTTATTCTCAATTAAATTTCGAAACTATATCAAGATACTATAGTTTCTAGGTTTACTTTTACGATACTCAAAACCAAACGCCATAAACCAAGGCTTTTGAAGAGTATCCTGCTTGTCTACCTTGTAGACCGAGGCATTATCCTACTAAAATTCAGATTATGCAGCTAGGGCGTAGTTATTCTCGCCGTTTAAAAAAGGTGAAATATGATATTTACGAGCTATATCCCAGCGCTCGACGTGCTTACCACTCTATTAATCTCGCTGTCAAAACCAGTCGACCCCAATACTAATTACGAATGAAGAATTGCAAATTCAGATTATTAAAACATTCTAAAAAAAATCTGAACTCCTCACTCAAAATGGATGGCAAAGATAATCATATTTGTCATATCTTAGCCGCGCTTTTACATAAACAAAATACATACCAAAACTTTATGACTACATTCGGAATTATCAGAGAACGAAAAAACCCGCCAGATCGTCGGGTAGTCTTCTCACCAAACGGTCTTAGTGACACCGTGTCTCAATTTCCTGAGGCCTCTTTTAAGGTTGAAAGCTCTGATATTAGAATTTTTAGTGATGCAGATTATACAACTGCGGGCTTTGAGATTATTAATGATCTTTCTGATTGTGATGTTTTGTTAGGAGTAAAAGAAGTTCCGATTGATGCTTTGATCCCAAATAAAAAATATTTTTTCTTTTCACATACTATTAAAAAACAACCTTATAATAGAAAGTTGCTTAATGCAATCCTTGATAAAAACATCGAATTGTATGATCATGAGGTGATTATTAATGAAAGAGGGTTTAGACTTATTGGTTTTGGTCGTTATGCCGGTATTGTTGGTGCATATAATGGTTTTAGGGCACTAGGTCTTAAAAAGGATAGTTTCCAGCTTCCCAAAGCAGAAACTTTGCCCGATCAAAAGGCATTAGAATCAGAACTATCCAAGATCGATTTGCCAAGCATTAAGATTGTACTTACCGGAAAAGGAAAAGTAGGTGGTGGAGCCAAAGAAATTTTGGACGCTATGAAGATCAAAGAAGTCTCTGTTGGTGATTATCTAAACACTACTTTTAATGAACCGGTTTATACACAGATTGATGTTTTGGATTATAATAAGCGTAAGGATGGTCAAGTGATTGATAAAAAAGATTTTTATGATAATCCACAAGAATATATTAGTGACTTTATGAGATTTGCCAAAGTCAGTGATATGTATATTGCCGGCCACTTTTTTGGAGATGGAGCTCCTTTTATCTACACTCGAGAAGATGCAAAATCTGAGGACTTTAATATCAGTATAGTGGCGGATGTTTCTTGTGATATTGATGGCCCGGTTGCAACAACAATTAGGCCTTCTACTATTGCGGATCCTATTTATGGATACCACCCAGGTAGAGAAGAAGAAGTGGATTTCAAAGATCCGGAAGCCGTAGTAGTGATGGCAGTAGATAATTTGCCTTGTGAGTTACCTAAGGATGCGAGTGAAGGTTTTGGAGACATGTTTTTGGAACATGTGATCCCTGCATTTTTTAATAACGATGCAGATGGAGTTTTAGAACGTGCAAGAATGACACAAGATGGTAAATTGACGGCTAGATATTCCTATTTGCAGGATTATGTGGATGGAAAAGAATAAGTTTTATAAAACACAAATTATATTAAAAAATGACGACTCAGGAACTTGTTGATCAAATATGGAAAAAAAAATCCTTTTTATGTGTAGGTCTGGATGTGGATCTAACTAAAATTCCGAAACATTTATTAGAAGCAGAAGATCCAATTTTTGAGTTTAATAAAAAAATCATAGATGCTACGCACCATTTGGCGGTAGCGTATAAGCCTAATACCGCTTTTTATGAGGCATATGGACTAAAAGGATGGAGGTCTTTAGAAAAGACGATCCAATATCTAAATACTAATTATCCTGATGTTTTTACGATCGCGGATGCAAAACGAGGAGATATTGGTAATACAAGTGCGATGTATGCCAAGGCGTTTTTTGAAGATCTGGAGTTTGATTCGGTTACGGTAGCTCCTTATATGGGTAAGGATTCTATAGAACCGTTTTTAGGATTCCAGGGGAAGCATACCATTATGTTGGCACTTACTTCTAATCAAGGTGCTTTTGATTTTCAAACTAAAAATGTTGATGGAAGAGAGTTATATAAGCAGGTATTAGAAACTTCTAAAGAATGGCAGAATTCTGAGAATTTGATGTACGTAGTAGGAGCTACTAAAGCAGAATACCTAGCAGATATCAGAAAGATTATTCCCGATAGTTTTTTATTGGTACCCGGAGTTGGCGCTCAAGGCGGAAATCTGCAAGATGTATGCAAATACGGAATTAATGATCAGATTGGATTATTAATCAATTCATCTCGAGGAATTATATATGCTTCAAACGGATTAGATTTTGATACAGTTGCGGCAGAAAAAGCTAAGGAGCTTCAGCAACAAATGAAAGAAATATTAGAGGCTAGAAAGTAAAAAAAGGAAACTGAATGTATATTCAATTTCCTTTTTCTTTTAAATCAACAACTTCGAGGAAATAACCTTCGATGAGGGATTAAAAAAATTAACGTCTATTGGCTTTAAATACTTGTTTTGCATATCCCACAAGTCCATATGTGATAAAAATTACAAAAAATGCCAAAAAACTGTAAACAATAATGTTAAGTAATACTGAATCCATAGCCCCAAGATTTTTAAATTAATATTCTTTCCTACAATATAAAGAGTATTTGTAGGAATTCCTAATTTTAAAAGGTTAATTATTAAGGGTTTATGATTTTTTTATGATTACTGAATGACTTCAGAAATACGCTTAAGAAAAAAGTATGGTATACACAGATCAATTAGGTAGAGATATTAGGTTAACTTCAACTCCTGTGCGTATTATCTCCTTAGTTCCATCTCAAACCGAACTCCTGGTTGCATTAGGTTTATCAAATTATATAGTAGGTGTTACCAAGTTTTGCGTACATCCGGATAGCATAAGAAAAGAAAAGAGTGTCGTTGGTGGAACTAAGAATATTCATCTGGATAAAATCCATGAATTAAATCCGGATATTATTTTATGTAATAAAGAAGAAAACACAAGAGAGATCGTTGAAACATTACAAGAAGAGTATCCTGTTCATGTTTCGGATATAAGTACTATAGAAGAATCTTTGGAGTTGATAGGTCAGTATGGTGAGATTTTTAACAAGACTAATCAAGCTGCAGCACTAATTTCTGAAATTAGATCAGAATTGAAGAGTTTTTCAGAATTCATGAAGGATAAACCTCAAAAAAAAGTTGCTTATTTCATTTGGTGTAAACCTTGGATGGTAGCAGGCAAAGGAACATTTATTCATCATTTGTTAGGGATTAATGGATTTATAAATATGTTTGGTCATCAGGATCGTTATCCCGAGATTCTTGAAGAGCAATTCTCAAAATTAAATGATCTTGATCTTATCTTATTATCATCAGAACCGTTTCCTTTTTCTGAAGAGCATAAGGATGAAATACTAAAAATGCTTCCAGATACTAATGTGATTTTAGTAGATGGAGAGTATTTTTCTTGGTACGGTTCCAGATTAGTAGAAGCATTTACCTACTTCAGAACGCTTCACTAGCCTTATTGAAAGAGTTGAACAATACATTAATTACTGTTAACGCTACTTATAGTGAATAATAAGTCATTATCTTTACCCAGCAAGATACGTTATGCTTAACTACTCTATATATCATCATCCAGAAAATACCAATTGGGTAACTTTTGTTCACGGAGCAGGAGGTAGTTCTTCAATTTGGTTTAAACAGGTTAGGGAATTTAGAAGGCATTATAATGTGCTGTTACTAGATCTTCGAGGTCACGGGAAATCTAAACTAGCTTTTAAGGATGCATTTAATTTTAAATATACATTTGATTTTATTACTGAAGATATTGTCGAAGTGATTGATAAAGAAAATATCGCTAAATCCCATTTTGTAGGAATTTCACTTGGTACAATATTAATCAGAAATTTAGCGGAGAAACATCCAACAAGAGTGCAAAGTATGATTATGGGCGGTGCTATTATGAAATTAAACCTAAGATCTCAAGTATTGATGAAATTAGGTGTAGTTTTTAAGTCAGTAGTTCCTTATATGTTTCTATATAAGCTTTTCGCTTTTATTATTATGCCAAAAAAGAACCATAAACAGTCTAGGCTACTATTTGCCAATGAGGCTAAAAAGCTATATCAAAAAGAGTTTATTAGATGGTTTAGGCTAACATCAGAAATTAATCCTCTATTACGTTTTTTTAGGGATAAAGATATTAAGATACCGACACTTTATGTGATGGGAGAAGAAGATTATTTGTTTTTACCATCTATAGAAAAAATAGTATCCATCCACGAGTTTTCTAATCTTTTCGTAGTCAAGAATTCAGGGCATGTAGTTAATGTAGAACAACCAGAAATTTTTAATGAAGAATCGCTTTTGTTTTTGAATCAATTTTCCGTTTAATAATAGTTAAGCACGATGTTCCATTTTTTTGATTTCGGTCAAAATTTTATTTGCTTCCTCATGCAAAAGATCGCTTTTTTCTTTATCCTTAATAGCAAGATTATACGCATTTTTTATTAATCTGCAGTATCGCTTTTGCAGTTTTTGAAGATCAGTTTTGTCTTTAGACCACCAATAAAACATTTCCTTTCTTTTTATACAAAAGTATTAGATGTGATTTAATTATGTTCTTAAGAGGTAGTTAAGGTTATCTAATAGTATACTAAAAAGGGTAGTATGATTTTCATTCATACTACCCTTTTATAACTTTAATTAAATGATATTATGTTTTAGTATCCGTCGTTTTGTGGTAAAAGATTTGGATTTACGTTGATTTCTCTTTGTGGAATCGGTAAAACCAATCGACTATCATCAAAAGTTAAAGCTCCAATAGGAATTTCTAATCTTTTGAAATCATGCAGTTTATGTCCTTCAAATGCGAATTCTTTTAATCTTTCCAGAATGATATCTACATATGTTAAATCAGTTAATAGAAAAGCATTAGATCTAAATCGTACTGTATTAACATCGTTTATAGGATCTGTTCCTATTGCTGTGCCTAAGATAAAATTAGACTCAGCACGGATAAGATGCATTTCTGGCAACCTGAGGAATGGGATGTTTGCATTACCAAAAATCCATTTGAATGATGCAATACCAGATCCTGTTTCGTTATCGATATAAAAATAACCCGCTCTCGAATCATTAAAATCATCAAAAATCCCGAAAAAAGCGTCTTCGATCGATATATCAGGATTTCCTGGTCTTCCTCCGAATCTGTCGGTAGCCCAAAATGTATTCATACTGTTAGCTCCGTCTGAATCTGTTACTTGCCAAGCAAAAATATCTTCTGTAGAGTTATCATCATTGTTGTAAGCATCATCAAGTGAATCTGTTATTAAGAATCTTCCTGATTGTATTACTTCATTAGATAAATCTCTTGCAGCTTCATAATTACCTATTTGTAGTTGTACTCTGGCTAGTAAAGCTTTAGCCGCGTTATTAGAAGCAAAAACACCATTTGTTTCAGGTAATAATACAATTGCATCTTGTAAATCATTGATTATAAAATCATATACTTCACCAATCGTATTTCTAGATGGATAAGTGACATCATCTAATGTAATTACTGGAGTTCTGATAATGGGAACACCTGACTCTCCATCATTGATTCTATTATTATTATGTTTAGAGAAAAAACGCAACAAATCAAAATAAGTAAGAGCTCTTAAAAATTTGGCTTGACCTTCTACAGAGTTTTTACTATCGAGATTTTCAAAAACGTCTAGATTGTCAAGAACTATGTTTGCTTGATTACTGATGTTATATCCGTTTAACCATAAGTTAGCTACAAAGGTATTATTAGTGTTGATCACTTTAGTATTAAACTCACCTGGATCAGAAAATGTTCCGTTCCATTTTAGTTCTTGATCGTTAGCTAATAGTTCTGCGATTGTATAAATCTGGCCACCATAACTTGCTGCTTGCCCGGCTTGAGCATATGCTCCAACAAGAATATTGGTCACTTTTGCTGGTGTATCAAAAGCATCCTCGGTGGTTAGCGCTTGATTTGGGTCAATGTCTAACTGGTTTTCACAACTTACTGAGATTATCGAAAGAGTGAATACTATTATTATTTTTATATATGTTTTCATTTTTTTTACTTTAAGATTTTAGTATTAAATTTTAAAAATCGAATTTTTAGAATTCAATATTTATTCCTAGTGTATATGTTTTTGCAGGAGGAGCTGAGTAAAAGGAAGTACCAGTTCGCACGCCAGAATTCCCATTAAAATCTGCTGTAGATTCTGGATCGTATCCTTCATAATCAGTAATCGTTAATAAGTTAAGACCGCTAAAATAGAATCTTACTTTTTCCATATAAAACTTTTTAGAGTACGTAGGGTTGATTGTGTATCCTAATGTGATATTTCTTAGTCTTATAAAATCCGCTTCTTCTAGGTAACGCGTAGAATCCGCTTGGCCATTGTCTTGATTTAATCTTGCCTGAGGCACATCAGTTATATCTCCAGGATTTTGCCATCTATCTAGTTGATCTGCCGTTTGATTGTCAAGGAATTTACCATTTCCGGAAGTGAATTTACCTGCTTGATCAAAAATTGAAGCTCCAAACTCTCCTTGAAAAATAAATTGAAAATCTAAGCCTTTTATTTTTAAAGTATTTGTAAATCCAATTTGATAATCAGGAAAAGGGTCTCCTGTAACAATTTTATTAGCTTTAGCTACACTGTTAGTTAACGTTTTATCTAGTGAACCATCTTCATTTACTGTATTGGTATAGAATAACGCGTCTCCATTAGCTGGATCAACACCTGCGTATTCATATAGATAAAAAGAAGAAACAGCCTCACCTTTTCTGATGATATTCACACCATCTATAATATCTCCACTTGGTAGATCAGTAACTTCATTATCGTTTTTAGTAAATAACGCACCAACATTCCAAGTTAAAGATGGTTTAGAGATAATTCTTGCATTAATATTCACCTCAAATCCTTTATTTACTATTTCACCAATGTTTCTAACAATCGATGTAAAACCAGATGTACCAGGTAGTGGTTGGTTAAATAATAAATCATTAGTGGTTTTGTTATAATAATCAAATTCTCCTGAAATAGTATTGTTGAACAATCCAAAATCTACCCCTAAGTCATATTGAGTAGTTTTTTCCCAACGTAATTCGTTATCTCCTAATTGAATTGGTGATACTCCAAGTCGCTCATTATAAGTTGTTACTCCGTAAAGATCTTTACTGGCAAAATTTCCTATTTCTGCATTTCCTGTAATACCCCAACTACCTCTAAGTTTGAACTTATTTAAGAAGTTAGAATTAACTAAAAATCGTTCATTACTAACTACCCAAGCCGCTGATGCTGCAGGGAACCAACCAAATTGTGAATCCTCACCGAATCTAGAAGAACCATCACGACGAATACTTAGATTGAAAAGGTATTTTTCTGCTATAGAAAAACGTGACCTAGCAAAGTATGATAAAAAGTTGTACTTGGTTTTATTAGATCCACCATTTGTGATTAAAACTGCATTGTCTAATGTTTGTAGATCATCTGATGGAAATCCTTGTCCAATTGTGAATTGACTTTTACGATTAGTTTCCTCAAAACTTCCTCCCAGAGTGGCAGAAAAGTCTACAGAATCTCCAAAAGTTCGCTTATAACTTAAATAATTGGTTAAAATGTAACGTTCTGTTATAGCATTACTAACAGTACCAACTCCTCCTGCAGATGCGAATTCGGTTAAGCTTCCTGAGAATCTTTCTGCATTTTGGTTATTAGCATCATATCCAATTTCAGATTTATATTGTAGGTAATCATTTATATAAAAATCACCATAAATGTTAGCTGTAGTTCTCCAAATATCCGTAACAAATCTTCCCGTTTGTTCTTGTCCAAGAAAGTTTTGAAATAACGTAGAATTACCATCTACATTCGCTGTGCCATCTTCTAGCAAAGCTGGTGTTAATGGAGACTGTGCTATAGATTGAAGCGGAGAGATAAAAGCATTATCATTAGATAATCGATCGATGGTTACCTTAGATAGGTTAATGTTTACTCCAATGGTAGATTTTTCAGTAATATCAGCATCTACTTTACCTCTTAAAGTATAACGATCCAACTCATTTCCTAAGATGATACCTTCGGTTTTGTTATACGAGGTAGAAAGAAAGTATTTTATTTTTTCACCTCCTCCAGATGCGGATAGGTCTATATCTTGAGTAATACCTTCTACCAATGCTAAGTCCTGCCAATCAGTATCTACTTCATTATTTCTCCAATCACGACCTAGTGATAATTGATCAAATTGTGTTTCGATTTCACTTAAAGAAAGACCACTGTTTAGTGCAGCTTCTGTGTAAAATTCTACATACTCCTCAGAATCCAAGAATTCTCTTTTATTCGTAGCAAAGTTCCATCCCGATGCTGTATTTAAAGTAACCTTGGTTTTTCCTGCTTTTCCTTTTTTTGTGGTGATGATAATAACACCATTTGTTCCTCTGGCACCATAGATCGCCGCTGAAGAAGCATCTTTTAGAAAATCGATAGAATCAATATCGTTAGGGTTAAGACCTATCAAAGGGTTGATAGGAGAGTTGTTTATAGATTCGTCGTCGTTAATCAACGGCACTCCATCTAATACATATAAAGGTTCCTGAGATGCACCAATAGTAGAAATACCTCTAATCCTAACTTTAATACCAGATTCTACTCTTCCGGAAAGTTGAGTAATTTGAACCCCAGTAACTTTACTTGTCATTAATGATTGAATACCAGGAGTATTGACATCTGCTATATCATTAGCGCGGATACTAGATATACTAGCCGTTATTTCTTTTCTAGAAGAACTACCATATCCAATAAGGACTACCTGGTCTAAGCCTTCAATATTGTCTTTTAATGTAATATTTATTACTGTTGATCCGGTAATAACAATTTCTTTTGTTTCAAAACCAACATAGGAAAATATTAGGGTATCTCCTGAGTTCGCTTCGATAGAATAGTTTCCATCAAAATCTGTTTGAACTCCGTTACTGGTATTTTTTACTAGAACGTTTGTCCCCGGAAGTGGGATTCCTGATTCGTCAATAACCGTTCCCGTTATTGTTTTCTCTTGGGCTTCAATAAGTCCAGAGCACAGAAGCATAAGCATAGCTATGCTAAGTTTGATTAAGTTTTTCATTGAGGGCGTTTTTAAATCGGGCACGAAATTACGTTAATCCCGTAGTAAAAACACCCCTACATCAGAATAACCTCCTATAAATGATGGGTTTGTCTTGAGAATATCAAAATGTATTCAAGAGGTAAATTCCCTTATTCTTAATGAATCGTAAAATTATTTGTTATTATAATAGCAAAACAGACAAAAGTGTGAGTTTCTGTGAAAAATTAAAAAATCGTTAAAATTAACATTTGATTCGATAAAAAGCAGGTGTTGTACGTCTATTCTTTCATCAATTATTTTCCATCCTGAAGTGCAAAAACCTTACGTAATAAATCCGTAGTTCTAGAACTAAGTTTAGTTCTGATTTCTCCTTCTTCTACTGCAATCATAGTGTATACTCCATCTAAGGCCTCACTAGTTACGTAGTCTGTAAGATCTGGATTTACGTTGCTGGTAAAAGGAATAGCGTTGTATTTATTAATGATATTTGACCAAACACGATCGGCTCCTACCTTAGATAGTGAGTTTTTAATAACAGGATTAAATTTTGAATACAGAGCTGTCTTAGTAGTACCTTTTAGATATTCCGTTGCGGCATTATTATTACCTAGTAAGATTTGTTTAGCATCATTAAATGTTATTTGCTTTACAGCATTTACAAAAATAGGTGTAGCTTCTTTTACTGCATCTTCAGCTGCTCTATTAAGAACTTTAAGACCTTCATCTGCTAGATTATCAAGACCGATATCCCTTAATGCTTTATCTACTTTTCGTAATTCATCAGGTAATACAATTTTTACCAATTCATTTCTAAAAAATCCGTCTTTTTGAGTAAGCTTAGTTACTTGCTTATCGATCCCTTTATCTAATGCTTGTCTAAGACCATTACCTATATCAATATTACTAAGTCCTATTGCTCCAGTGGTTTCCTGAGGAAGACTCTCTATTACTTGTTGAAGTTCTGCGCAACTTGATAGTTGAAATATAACTAGTACTAAAAAAATTCTTTTCATAATTTCTTATTAGATTTGAGATGATAATCATTTAATATGAATTCAAAGTTAATTTTTTTCATACTATCTATCTTAATCATTTCCTGTAAAAATAGAGAAGATCTAGCAAAAGTAGAGGTAAAGGTATCTGATAATTTTGATCAATACATAACTGTTTTAGGAATTGCTCAGGATGGAGGCTATCCTCATATTAATAATACGGAGGAGTTTAAAGGTGTTAAAGAAGGTGAATTCGCAAAGGAACTCGTTGTTTCTTTAGGGATCATAGACCAACAGAAAAAAAAGAAGTTTTTAATAGAAGCTACTCCAGATTTACCTGAACAATTAGCTATGCTAGATGAAGGATATTTACATCACGAGAAAATTATTGACGGAGTATTCTTAACCCATGCACATATTGGTCATTATACAGGTCTTATATATTTTGGGAGAGAAGCCATGGGATCAAAAGATATTAATGTATTCGCAATGCCAAAAATGAAATGGTTTTTGGAAAATAATGGGCCTTGGTCTCAATTAGTGGATTTGCAAAACATTAAAATCAATTCATTAGAAAATGAAATTTCTGTTGCCATTACTGAAAATATAGAAATAACACCATTTCTTGTTCCACATCGAGATGAATTTTCTGAGACCGTTGGTTATAGAATCAAAGGCAAAAATAAATCAGCACTATTTATTCCTGATATTAATAAATGGTCATTATGGAATAAAAATATTATTGATGAAATCAAAAAGGTGGATTATGCATTTATTGATGCCACTTTTTTTAAAGATGGGGAGATTCCAAGACCTATGTTAGAGGTTCCTCATCCGTTTGTTCAGGAAACTATTGAATTGTTCAAAAATGAATTAAAAGAGATAAAATCTAAGATTGTCTTTATTCATTTTAATCACTCGAACCCTTTGATTCATAAGAATAACAAAAAAAGAATGCAACTAGAAAAAGAAGGATATCAGTTTGCAAATACCGGTGATATTTTTCCATTATGAGAAAACTATAAACTTGATTATCTATGTATTCTATAAAGACTTTACTATTCATTTAGTCCATTTTCTTAAAGTACTTTGAAGTGACTTAAAGCTATAAGTTCTAACAGTAAGATTTGAAACATAAAATCACCGAAAACAGGGTGTAGTACTATGATGTTTCGACTTATCTTTAGGGTTGTGATAAAATAACATAGAGGATTACATATGTTTTGGAAAAAAGACTTGAAATTACCTATTACTCTAGAAGATAAAAAATGGGTTGAAGAAAGTATTACATTTCTTGAAGATAAAATAGGAGAAAGGGAAG
The DNA here is from genome assembly GCF_947495315.1 of uncultured Aquimarina sp. GTDB lineage: Bacteria > Bacteroidota > Bacteroidia > Flavobacteriales > Flavobacteriaceae > Aquimarina. The sequence continues at coordinate 125,415 of NZ_CANLYD010000003.1, forward strand.
CTAAAATAAGAACTGTATTACCAACTCATCCTTATTTTCAAAGGGAGTTTGAAGGTACTATATCGGATGTGAGGCTTTTACTGAATATGATCATGAAACTGATGAATATAGAAAATGTTAATATTCAGGTGGAATTATTTAATTCGGGATCTGTAAAAACGAAAGATGGAAGAATTCTTACAACACCAGCTGATATCAATGGGAGATGGAAAAGTGCTACAGGAATGTATCAAAACGTAGATGGTATAACTACCATTTTTATAGCTAATGATCAACTTAATAAACCAGAATCCCTAATCGCTACAATTGCTCATGAATTGTCACATCAATTACTTTTGGGAGAACATTGGATTAAGGATAATGATGAGTATCTAACAGATCTTTTGGCTATCGTATATGGTTTTGAGATTTTTATAGGGAACTCAAAATTTAATTTTTCTTCGGAGCAAATAGGATTTAATAATATCTGGAAAATGAGTAAGCAGGGATATTTGCCAGATCAAGTTATTGCGTATGCTATGGCGTATTTATCTTTAAAGCGTGGAGAATCTATTAACTATGTTACATTTTTAGATAAAACTATTGCAAAGTATTTTAAACAAAGTATAAAGTATCTTAAAAAGAAAGATTTTAAATCTGTTGCTTCAGATTCGGTAAAAGAAAGTATTACTTCACAAGAAGCTGTGGAGATACCTACAAGTTTTAAGGAAAATATTTTAGAAGAGAAGCTACAAGAAAAATCAACAGATTCCAGAGAATTTAAAATTGATGATATCGAAGGGTTAGAAAGGGTATCTATAGTAGAAGCTTGTTCTCAAGAAGATATTCCATTAGTAAAACATTTACTTCAAATAGGAGAGGAAGTAAATACTACTTCTGAATTAGGTTTCTCTGCTTTGAATATGGCAATTATTAGAAATAATATCAGCTTAATAAAAATACTTCTTGAAGCTGGAGCAGATATTAATTTTCAGAATACTGAAGTATTTGGTTTTGGAGTAACACCTCTTATATCTGCTATTAAGGAAAATAATGAAACTATTATAAAGTTATTGTTAAATCACGGTGCAGATCCTACTATATCAAATTATTTTCATAAGACACCTTTGATGATAGCTGCGGAAGAGAATGCGATAGAAGCAGCAAAAATATTATTAGAGAACAAAACACCTATTGAGCTAGGATCGCGCAGAGGCGTATATTTAGAAACACCGTTATGTGTAGCTGTTTTAAAGAACCATACAGAGATGGTTACCCTGCTTATTCAGAAAGGCGCAAAGACAAAACCGCTTAGAAAATTGCCACGACATGAGATACATCCCAAAATGGTGAAATGGTTAAAACAACATAAATATTTATAAAAATTAGTATACCTGGTTTTAATATTTTAGGAATTCAAAAACAAAAATACAGGCAACTTATTCACTTATTTTATAAAAATAATATGGAAAGTATTCGTTTGCAAAATGAAGGATATCAGTTCACAAATACTGATGACATATTTGAGTTAAGAGAAAATAACTGTTTTGTTATTATAGACTAATACCTTTCTTTCTACATGATGCTTTATGGCTCGTGATAAAACGATCTTTTCCAGATCACGACCTTTCAGAATAAAATCGTGTACATTATGTATATGGGAGACTCGCACTATTTCTTGTTCTATGATTGGTCCTTCATCAAGGTCAGTGGTAACATAATGACTGGTTGCACCAATTATTTTTACACCTCGCTCATACGCAGAGTGATATGGTTTTGCACCTGGAAAAGCTGGTAAAAACGAATGATGGATGTTGATAATTTTATTAGGAAACTGATCCACAAATTTTTCAGAAAGAATTTGCATATATCTGGCTAAAACAATGAAATCTACTTTGTGTTCTTTTAATAATGCTATTTGTTCAGCTTCAGCCTGTTCTTTATTAGATTTATTAACAGATATGTGTTTAAAAGGGATGTTAAAATTATCTGCAATCGGTTTTAGATCCAGATGATTACTAATAATGATTGGAATTTTCACTGGAAGTTCTCCAGAAGCATGTCTTCCTAAGATGTCGTATAAGCAATGATCATACTTAGAAACAAAAAGCGCCATTTTCGACTTCTTTTCGGCGTTATACATCTCCCAATGCATATTATAATTATCGGCAACTACTTTATTAAAAGATTCTTTAAACAATGCTAGTTTTTCTTCATCCTGGTCAAACTCACATTCTAATCTCATAAAAAACTCACCTAATTCTCTGTCCACGTGTTGTTCGATATACACTGTGTTTCCTTTTTTAGCTAAAATAAAATTGGTTACCGTGGCTATGATTCCCTTTTTATCCAAACAGTTGATGAGTAAGGTTGTTTTTTTCATAGGTTAATTAGATTGTGGGTTCTGTTTTCCGGATATAAACTTACTATATAAGAAGGTAAATATTGTAATAATTTCTTACAAAGATGGAGTGGATTCATCGTTTTTAAATAATTTAAAGCATAAGCTTGATTTTTCTAAATTATTTGCAAAAAATAAAGGCTGATTTTAGTAATAATCAGCCTTTACGAATTTAATATTTGGTGGAAATTATTTGATGTCCTCGATCACATTGTTTATCAATGTTCTTAAATGATCTTTATGTGCTTTAGATAATTTGTTTCCTGTACCATTAGAAACCATAGATCTTATTCTTTTTAAGTTATACAATGCCATAGATTTAGAAGCATACGTATATTTTGGTCCTTTAGGGCTTGACTTAGAGACTACATTGATAAGTCTATTTGTATATTCTAATTGAAGGTTTTGTCTAAATGTATTTATCGAACCTGCAGCATCCGCTTGGAAAATAGCATTGTTTAGATCTGTCATAAATTCTGATAATTTGTACTCATTACCATATAATTCTGAGTCAGTAATACGTTGCAAAGTATTAGGGTGTATGATGTGATCCAATACTCTTTTTTGATAAGCAAGCACAAGATCATGGATCTTCGGATCTTCGGGACCACCAAAGAAATTATATCCTCTTCGTTGCATAGCGATATAATTATATAAATCATTTGGAGCTTTATATGCATCTGGTGCAAATACGTACTTTTTTAAGGCACCCATCGCTCTTTTTTGATCCTCATAGCTAACAGGAGTGTATGGCTTAGCTGCAGCATCTTGTCCTACCATACTTCTATCTACATAAACTCCGCCAATAAATCTAGAAATCACATTTCCTGCTTGACCATATTGACTTCTTAAGATATAATAGGCTTGTCTTAACTCCTGATAAGATTCTCCTTTTTTACTGAATTTTAGTTTGATTTCTCCCATCATATCATTCACTAACTCCATTCTATTGATAGAATATGTTATTTGATCGTTAGACATATCACCAATCATTACTCTTGGGTCAATTGCCTTTCCTGGAGCACGCATATCATCTGCGTCATTACCAAAAATTAATTCAGGTTTAGTAGATTGACTGGCGATTTTTTCCAGTTCGCTTTCAGAATTTACTGGAGTATATCCAAATTGAATTGCCCATTTATCATAAGGTCCTACAGTTGTAGAAAAATAATGTCCTTGATTTAATTTGTCGTTTGTAACATTAATTGCAGTATAGTCCATTACAGACCCAGTAAGACATTTGTCTTTGATAAATTCTGGATTATTTAATTGTTCTGGTGAGAATAACTGACTTGCCTTCATATTGTGATTTAGTCCTAATGTATGACCCACTTCATGCATGATAAGCTCTTTCATAGCTTCCATTTTCATGCCTTTCATTTCGTTATCATTTGCTCCATAAGCGGTAAGAGCAGCTTGTCCGAATAAAGAGTTCTCTTGCATTACATGACCATATGAGCAATATAAATGTTTGTCTTTGATCATTGTCGGGTAGTTATCCGTTTCTAATTGATCATTGGCAGTAAGATTAAACAATCTGTCATATTTTACACGGTTGGTATGAAATACATACTCTAGCATAATATCTGCACCCATAATTTCTCCTGTTCTAGGATTTACAAAACTAGGTCCATATCCACCAAATGGTGGTCTTGGGGAAGATGTCCACCTTAATACATTGTATCTAATATCTCCTGCATCCCAAGTAGCATCGTCCGGTTGTAATTTTACGACCATTGCATTTTTAAAACCGGCTTTTTCGAATGCTTTGTTCCATTCTAATACAGCTTCTTTAATGGTTTCTCTAAACTCTACAGGAGTTGTATTTTCCATCCACCATACGATTGGTTGTACAGGTTCAGAAATTGCTTGACTTGGATCTTTCTTAACTAAATTCCAGCGATGTACCAGATCTCTATAAGGAGTTGGACTTGTAGAAGTCATATCGGTTACTTGTGTAAAGAAATAACCAATTCTTGGGTCATCAAATCTTGGTTTGTAATCATTCTCAGGCATTGCAATTAAACTATGCTCTACTTTAATAGTAACATTTCTACCGTCAGTTACTGCTTCAGAACCCCCATTAAGTATATTAGATTTTGAATATACATAGTGACTATTAATATTCAGATTTTCTGGATAATTTTTAATAGTCTTAATTTTAGTTTTTTCTTTACTCAGAGAACCTATTTTAAAAGCAAATGGTGATTGCCCTGGGAAATTAGGCATCTTAATTTGTTCAAAAGTCTCCTTTAGAAAAAGATCATCTGATTTTATTAGATATAATCCTTTTTCTTCATCTAAAGCTTCGATTTTTAAACTTGCCATGATTCCTTCACTAATATTGGCATTAGAGGCTTTAGATAAGGCATTGTTTTCATCAAAGTAATAAGAAACGTTTTGAGTTACAAATTCAATCTTATTGTAATGTTTTTCGATTTTAAAAACTTTATTATTCATATAAGCTCCTCTAAAAGCACCTGCTTCTAGCACTCCATCTGCAATCTGACTGAAATAAATAAATTCTTTTCCAATTTGATCTTTTTTAATCAGCATTTTGGTCGTACCATCAATAGTATCTCGGTACATTGTAAATAAACCCTCAATTTTCTCACTCTTTTTGGTAAGATCTTCAATAGATTTTTCTTTGGAGTCCTTTTTAGGTGCATCCACCTGTTCAGTTTCTCCCTTTTTTGATTTTTTCTTTTTCTTACGTTGTGCTTCCGCATTCTGGATTCCAAATCCTAAAACGAACACAAGCGATAAGAGAAATAATTTGTTTTTTGATGATGTAATTTTCATTTTTTAAAATGTATTTGTTTTCAATAATTTCGGAAGATATCATTTTCCTTATATAGTAAAAAAGTGTTTAACAAATGTGTTAACATATTATTAGCAGCTATTTACGCAGTGTAATTGTGTTTTGTTACAAGATTTAGAAAAGAATAAGTGTTAACTTTGAACTATAAATAATGAAATAACTAATCAGGTTAAATAAATTATATAATTCTAAAAAAATAATCGTTTTTGGTGCGTATTTCGTAAATTAGCACCTCTAAAAACACTTTTTATTGTCAATGGAACAAATAGCACCTTATAAGCCAAAAAATAAAGTTAGAATTGTAACTGCAGCATCATTATTTGATGGGCATGACGCGGCCATTAATATTATGCGTCGTATTATCCAATCTACTGGAGTAGAAGTCATACACTTGGGTCATGATAGAAGTGTAGAAGAGGTAGTGAATTGTGCAATTCAAGAAGATGCTAATGCTATTGCGATGACTTCGTATCAAGGAGGTCATAATGAGTATTTTAAATATATGTATGATTTGCTTAAAGAAAAGGGAGCAACGCATATTAAAATATTCGGTGGAGGAGGAGGAGTAATCCTACCGGAAGAGATTAAGGATTTAATGGATTACGGAATCACTCGTATCTATTCTCCTGACGATGGAAGAGCATTGGGATTACAGGGTATGATTAATGATTTGGTTAAACAATCGGATTTTCCTATTGGAGATAACCTTAATGGAGAGGTGGATCATTTAGCTGATAAAGAAATTGGGTCTATTGCTCGTGTAATTTCTGCTGCGGAGAATTTTCCTGACATTGCTAAAGACACGCTGGATCAAATCCATGAAAAAAATAAAACATCAAAAACACCAGTTTTAGGTATTACAGGAACGGGTGGAGCAGGAAAATCTTCTTTAGTAGATGAGTTAGTACGAAGGTTTCTAATCGATTTTCCTAATAAAACAATAGGATTGATTTCTGTCGATCCATCTAAACGTAAAACAGGAGGGGCTTTGTTAGGAGATCGTATTCGCATGAATGCTATAAACTCGCCTAGAGTATATATGCGTTCACTAGCTACGAGGCAATCTAATTTGGCATTATCTAAATATGTTGCAGAGGCTATTGAAGTGTTAAAAGCGGCAGAGTTTGATATTATTATTCTAGAAACTTCGGGTATCGGACAATCTGATACCGAAATTTTAGAACATAGTGATACGTCGCTTTATGTAATGACTCCAGAGTTTGGAGCGGCTACTCAGTTAGAGAAGATTGATATGCTTGATTTTGCAGATTTAGTAGCAATCAATAAATTCGATAAAAGAGGTTCTCTAGATGCGCTAAGAGATGTGAAAAAACAATACATGCGTAATCATCAGTTATGGGATGTTCCGCAAGATGATTTGCCTGTGTACGGAACTATAGCTTCACAGTTCAATGATCCTGGAATGAATACGCTTTATAAAGCGATCATGGATAAGGTGGTAGAGAAAACAGGAGCTGATCTAAAATCCGATTTCCATATCTCTAAAGAAATGTCTGAGAAGATATTTGTAATACCACCAAGTAGGACACGATACTTATCTGAAATTTCAGAAAATAATAGAGCCTACGATAAAACTGCGGATAAACAAGTAGAAGTTGCACAGAGATTATATGGAATTTATAAAACCATTTGTAGTGTTGCGAATTTAGATTTCTTAGACTTATCTAAAAATGGTATTGATGAAGAAAGCCTTAGAAAAGTTAAGAACAATGAAAATACAGATTTCTTAAAATTATTATTAGCCGAGTTCGATCGGGTAAAACTAAACCTTGATCCTCATAATTGGGAGGTAATAACTGGCTGGGCAGCAAAAGTGCAGAAATACAAAGATCCTATTTACTCCTTTAAGGTAAGAGATAAAGAAATTAAAATAGAAACACATACCGAATCTTTATCACATAGTCAGATTCCTAAAGTGGCATTGCCAAAATATCAAGCTTGGGGTGATATCTTAAAATGGTGTTTGCAAGAGAATGTTCCTGGTGAGTTTCCTTTTGCATCTGGATTATATCCTTTTAAGCGTACTGGAGAAGATCCTACACGTATGTTTGCTGGAGAAGGTGGTCCAGAGAGAACCAACAGACGTTTTCATTATGTGAGTTTAGGAATGCCGGCAAAACGTTTGTCAACAGCTTTTGACTCGGTTACACTTTATGGGAATGATCCTGATCATAGACCAGATATTTATGGTAAAATTGGGAATGCTGGAGTTTCGATTTGTTGTTTGGATGATGCTAAAAAACTATACTCTGGTTTTGATCTTACCCATGCAATGACATCTGTTAGTATGACTATTAATGGTCCTGCTCCGATGTTGCTAGGATTTTTTATGAATGCTGCAATCGATCAGAACTGTGAAAAATACATCAAGGAAAATGACCTTGAAGCTGAGGTACAAGCTAAAATCGAGAAAATATATAAAGACAAAGGCGTGGCACGTCCAGCGTATCAGGGAGAACTTCCTGAAGGTAATGACGGATTAGGGTTAATGCTGTTAGGAGTAACCGGTGATCAGGTGTTACCAGCTGATGTATATGCAGAAATTAAGGCAACAACCTTGAATACTGTTCGTGGAACGGTACAAGCGGATATCTTAAAAGAAGACCAGGCACAGAATACTTGTATATTCTCTACGGAATTTGCACTGCGATTAATGGGAGATGTACAAGAATATTTTATAGAAAAGCAAGTTCGTAACTTTTATTCTGTTTCTATTTCAGGATATCATATTGCCGAAGCGGGAGCAAATCCAATTACTCAGTTAGCGCTAACATTAGCTAACGGATTTACGTATGTAGAATATTACCTAAGTAGAGGTATGGATATTAATAAGTTTGGACCAAACTTATCCTTCTTTTTCTCTAATGGTATTGATCCGGAATATGCTGTGATTGGTAGAGTTGCTCGTAAAATTTGGGCAAAAGCTTTAAAGGATAAGTATGGAGCTAATGCAAGGGCACAGATGCTTAAGTACCATATTCAGACATCTGGTCGTTCATTACATGCGCAAGAAATTGATTTCAATGACATACGTACAACATTACAAGCGTTATACGCAATCTATGACAACTGTAATTCATTACATACCAATGCCTATGATGAGGCTATTACTACACCTACAGAAGAATCTGTGCGTAGAGCGATGGCTATACAGTTGATTATCAATAAAGAATTAGGGTTAGCCAAAAACGAAAACCCAATTCAGGGATCTTTTATTATAGAAGAATTAACTGATTTAGTTGAAGAAGCAGTATTAACAGAATTTGATAGGATTACAGAACGCGGTGGAGTGCTAGGAGCGATGGAAACGATGTACCAGCGTAGCAAAATACAAGAAGAAAGTTTGTATTACGAAACCTTAAAGCATAACGGAGAGTTTCCGATAATTGGAGTAAATACATTTTTAAGTTCTAAAGGTTCTCCAACGGTAACTCCAGGAGAAGTAATTCGTGCAACAGAAGAAGAAAAGCAGTATCAAATTACAATGCTTAATGAATTACAGAAAGGGAATGTGGACAAAACTTCAGAATTGCTAAAAGATTTACAAGAAAGAGCAATTACGAATCAAAATATTTTTGAAGCGTTAATGGAAGTATGTAAAAAATGCTCTTTAGGTCAGATTACCTCTTCATTATTCGAAGTAGGAGGACAGTATCGTAGAAATATGTAAGCAGAGAACCAACATCTGCAAGCTGCAAAGCGCAGTAGATGTTGTGTGAATCGCTTATCCCGCAGAACGAAGAGATTGCGGGATCTAATTTAGTCTCGAAGGCTAGATTATGGGGTGTGTGAATCGCTTATCCCGCAGAACGAAGAGATTGCGGGATCTAATTTAGTCTCGAAGGCTAGATTATGGGATGTGTGAATCGCTTATCCCAGACTTGTTTTGGGATCTATATTATGTGAATAGCTTACCCCTCAGAACTTTGAGATTGCGCGATCTATTTACTTAGAAAATTTAATTGAAACTAAAAATTATTAAAATCCCGTTCTAAAACGGGATTTTTCTTTTCTCTTAGTTTTCCTATCTTTAGAGAAACACAACTCATCATGAAAAGAATACTCATAATGCTACTTATCTGCGGTAGTACCTTTGCACAACAAAATTCATTAAAAGCATTAGTTGGAGGAACATTAATCGACGGTTTTGGAGCCACTCCTATAAAAAATAGTGTCATTATTATAGAGAATGATAAAATCAAAGCTATAGGTACAGTAGCCAACTTAAAAGTACCTAAGAATGCAGAAGTAATTTCTACAGAAGGGATGTCTGTGCTACCTGGTCTTTGGGATATGCATGTACATACGATGATTAATGGTCATGCAGATTATTCATATTGGGATAAAACATATCCTCCATTACTAGAAAATGTGATTATGCCTTCTTCCGCAGAGCAATTATTAATGGCCGGAGTAACCAGCGCTAGAGATCTTGGAGCTCCTCTTAAAGAAAGTATTTCTGTTAGAGATCGAATTAATAAAGGAGAAATTCCGGGAGCTACGTTATATGTTTCAGGACCGTTTATCCAAAAGAAACCCTATCCGGGAACTGAAGCTTTTCGTTGGGGAATTAATGGAGTAGAGGATGCTAAAAAGAAAATTAAGAAATTGGCTGATGCAGGTGTGGATTGTGTAAAACTAATTGATCAGGATCAAATGACTACTGCAGAATTGAAAGCTGTAGTAGACACTGCTCATAAATATAATCTGAAGGTTGTTGCTCACGGACATCGACCTCAAGAGATAAGAGCTGGACTTCAAGCTAATGTGGATTGTTTCGAACATACAGGTTTATCATCTGCTCCTAGATATCCTGATGATGTAATGGAGGCTATAAAAGAACGAACAGCACAGATGAATCTTGGTCCATTGTTTTGGTGTCCAACTGTAGAGGGTTTATATAATTATGAGTATGTAAGAGATAACGGAGAACATCTGGATAATGATTCATGGCATCGAGGATTGCACGATACGATAGTAGCCGATATAAAAAATAGCTTTACTCATAAGGACCGTTTACCGTATTTTCAGTTAACACCTTTACGCAAACCTACATTAGAAACTAAAATCAAACAATTAATGGATGCCGGAGTTGTACTCATGATTGGTACTGATAGTGGTATTCCTATGAAGTTTCATAGTCAATCTACTTGGAATGAATTGGATGTGTGGGTAAATGAATTTGGAATTGACCCTATGTATGCTATAAAAGCGGCTACCTATTGGCCATCCGTTTGGATGGGAGTCTCTGATAAGGTGGGTACTATTACCGAAGGTAAATATGCTGATATTATAGCAGTAAAAGGAGATGTTATAAGGCATATTAATCTATTACAAGATGTAGATATTGTGATTAAACACGGTAAAAGATATAAATGATTTTCAAACAAATAGTTATGTTCTGTATTGGTGTAACTACTTTTGCCCAAACTTATGAAACCGGAAAGCTTATAGACTCCGTTTTGGTTTCAGACAAGACAAATGAAACTTTTGCTATGTATCTTCCTAAATCGTTTAATCCTGGTTTAGAATCTCCAGTCGTTTTTATTTTTGATCCTGGAGCAGAAGGTCAGAGAGGAATACAACCATTTATTGAAGCTTCCGAGACCTATGGGTATATATTAGTTTGTTCTAATAATACGAGGAATGGTCCATATGATCGTAATTTTGATATCACCAATCGTTTGTTCGAATTTATGCTTGGGAACTTCAAAATTAAACAAAATGAAGTGTATTTATCAGGTTTCTCTGGCGGATCTCGTTTAGCTTCTGCGATTGCAGTATTAACAAACCAAGTAGCAGGTGTTATTGGTTGTGGAGCCGGTTTTTCACAAGAATCATCTCATGTTCCAAGTACTGAGAATTTTGCATATGTTGGAGTTTGTGGTAATAAGGATATGAATTATCAGGAAATGATTCGTGCAAAAGGATATCTGAAACATTTAAATTTCACAAATACCTTGATTACCTATGATGGTAATCATAGTTGGCCACCGGCTGATCAAGTTTTAAAAGCATTTGATTGGTTGGAAATTCAGGCACATCTGCAGAGAATTAAGAAAAAAGAAGCTCCGGAAATTTACAAAAGCTATCAAAAAGTCTATGATATTGCATTAGAAGCTCAAAAAGAAGGTAAGTTGATAATAGCGGTAGAAAATTATGAAAGAGCCTTAACTACTTATAATTCGTTTTATAAGTTGGATAGTATCGTGAATACTCTAAAAGCAATCCACAAAAGTAAAGTGTATAAAAAATTATTAAAATCGGTCTCTAAGGCATTTGAGAAAGAAGTTATTTTAACAAAAAAGTTTACTACACGTCTTTTTGAAGATTATAAAAACCCAGATAAAATTGATCTCTCCTGGTGGGAGAAGGAACTAGGGGAATTAGAAAAACTAGACGAAAAAGAAGACCCACAAACAAAAGAAATGTTAGAAAGATTAAGGTTTCAGATTTTTGCTGTAGCGTACTCCATGAGCAATCCTAATCTATATCAATCCAATAAGAAACAGAAAGAACTTGCTGATAAAATTAGAAAGTTGATCTACCATTAAAGGTTATAAAGACATCATCCAGTTATGCTGAAGTCTTTTGAATTTTTTTAGCTCTTTGCGTAGCAGTCTAACAAAATCCTTACCATTACTTTCTGAACGCTCTAGTCTTTCGCAATTTTTGTAAAGTTTGTTTGTAAGACTTTCAAGAGAAATAGCGTGTTTTAAACGATCATCCTGAAAAGTCTGATTCTCTGCTTTAATGATTTCAGGAACTAAGGAATCAGAATCTTTGACAATGTCTCCGGTAAAATAAATAAATTGATTTTCGTTTCCGTTTTTTTCTAATGGAGCCAAATCATGAACAAGATATTTAGAAACACTCTTAGATAATATGAGTATTTCGAGAGCTTTTTTATAAAGTCTTATATTTTTAGGGTTTGATTCCATGGTTAATCCAAAATTAAGAGTATTTGAGGAGATATTGCTTTTTACTTTAAGGTAAAATGGTTAATTTGCTTTAGAAAATAAAGTAAATTAAGTTTTTTGATTTAAATAATAATGGACATTACAAACTGGAAAATCCTTCACTTATTACAGAAAAATGCAAGGTTAACTAATGCTGAAATTGGTAGGAACGTCGGACTAAGTTCACCCGCTGTTGCAGAACGAATAAAAAAAATGGAAGATTATGGCATTATAGAAGGATATACAACCAAAGTCTCATATGCTAAAACTGGATATCAGCTAAAGGCGATTATTACTTTGCGAGCTTTTATGGGACGTCTAAAACCGTTTTTGTCCAAAATATCGGAATTTAGTGAAGTACTTAATTGTTATCGAATTACGGGTAACGAAAATATAATTATGGAAGTAGTTTTAGAAGATCAAGTTCATCTCCAGGGTTTTATCGATAGATTGATAACCTATGGAGAGGCTAAAACTCATATTATTTTATCTAATGTAGTAGAAAATAATCCGATTCTTAATAGAAAGGACTAAAGTAATCTAAACCACTAGACAAATAAAATATATACTATCTTTAGAATGTTATGTACGTTACCTTAGAATATTATGTTACTGCAATCGTGTGCTTGATTACTGCTTTTGTAATTCATAGGATTTACTACAATGAAAAAATCAAAAGCCAATCTTCAATATCTATAAGTGGTATTAAATGGTTTGGTTTTGCAATTTTTTTATGGGGATTGGGTGCTCTCATTAATATTGTGCTAGTTCAATTAATCGAAATTAGAACTACCCATAAAGTTGTTATTTATTTAGGTGTATTAATCTCTTTGGCTAATTCTCTTAGTATATTACTTTCTTTACCCTCAATAGAGCATCAGAAAGAACGCAATATTATTGTTAGATTAGTACAGCGATTTTCAGAGAAAGAGTTTGTTACCCTTTTTAGTGGAGTACTCATGATGATTGCCTTTGTCTTTATAGTTACTTCTTATAGTAATACAGAAATCAGTAATAATTTTATTTGGCTTATAGATATTCCAATTTCATTAATTGTAGCATTTGCCCTATTAAATGAACTTAATAAAGCCTTTGCAAACCGAAACATGAAGTTTATGGTGTTTCCTTGTTTCATATTATTTGTACTTATAGTTATCGCAGTTACACATAGAATTATACCTCAGGATAGAGCGATAGCGTTTATTGATCAAGAATTTTGGAGTCTATTAGGTGTAATTACAGGTGTATCCTTCAAGTTTTTGTTCATTTTGTTATTTTCTATTTTATTGTATAGTTGGAAATTTCTTTCGGAAAAAGAGGTGAAACAGACTGAATTAGAAATTCTAACTAAAGAAAAAGAACAACTGCTAGGTCAGCAGGCAAAACTTGAATTGGCAAATGAAAGTCATTTGGATACTATTGCTTCATTACAAAAACGTCTAAGAGAAAGTGATTTAAAAATTAACTCTCTAGAAGAATCAACAAGAGTAATACTATCTGATAGACAAAAAGAAGTATTAGGAAATCTTGGAGTTTGTGGTATTAATAAGTCATATACCGAAATTGCAGAGGAGATGAATATTAGTTTGGATGGATTTCAAACCCATATCTATCAAATCAAAAAAGTGCTAAAGATTAGTGGAGCGGATGGTAAGGAACAATTGATAGCATTTGCAAAAGCCAATCAATTGCTGAAATATGCAAGCATCACTGATAGAGACACTGATTAAGTATATGCTTAATCATTCTAATTTTCTAAATTCATCATTGCGTAACCTTTTGTAATACCCTCTTTTATTCAATCTTCGTCTGAAATCATAAGACTTAAAAACAGATGAAGAAAATCATAGCCATGTGCGTCTCTCTTTTTGCGTACGCAAATGTTAAAGCACAAGAAGTACATACAGAATCATTAGATCAACGTATTAATGATGGATTTAAAAATGCTACAGATTGGTTTGTAGATGCAATTTTTGCAGAAATCCCTATAACTTCTCATGTTGGTATTCCTTGGGTATTGATTGTTTTGTTATTTGGAGCTTCTTATTTTACTATTTATTTTAAAGGGATTAATTTCAGAAATTTTTGGACTTCTATAAATATTGTTAGAGGTAAATATGATGATCTGGAAACGTCGAATACTTTAGAAGTTTCAGAATCAGTTCATACTATAGAAGGAGATCAGCCTGATACTGTTAGGGTAGAAGGTAAAGATGGAGAAGTAAGTCATTTTCAAGCATTAACTGCGGCATTATCAGCTACAGTGGGTTTAGGAAATGTAGCGGGCGTTGCTATTGCATTGTCCATCGGTGGTGCTGGAGCGACATTTTGGATGATTCTAGTTGGACTTTTAGGCATGGCATCTAAGTTTGTAGAATGTACACTTGGTGTTGCTTACAGAGAAATTGACGAAAACGGAACCGTTTATGGCGGTCCGATGTATTATTTAAGTAAAGGTTTAAAAGAGAAAGGATTAACCACATTAGGAAAAGTATTAGCTGTGATTTTTGCAATCATGTGTGTAGGTGGATCTTTTGGAGGCGGTAATATGTTTCAGGCCAATCAGGCATTTAAACTATTTGAACACGTAACAGGTGCCGAAAATAGTTTTATCTATGGAAAAGGATGGCTGTTTGGATTAGTAATGGCAATTTTTGTAGGAATAGTAATTATAGGTGGTATTAAAAAAATAGCTAAGGTTACCGATAAAATTGTGCCTTCTATGGTTGTGGTGTATATAGTAGCAGTTATTACGGTAATAGCTATTAATTATAAAGTAATCTCTGATGCGATTTATGCAATTATTGATGGGGCTTTTAGTGCAGAAGGAATAACAGGGGGAATGATTGGGGTAATGATACAGGGATTTAGAAGAGCTGCTTTTTCTAATGAAGCCGGAATCGGATCAGCTTCCATTGCACATTCAGCTGTTAAAACCAAATACGCAGCAAGCGAAGGGTTAGTGGCATTACTAGAACCTTTTATTGATACCGTAGTGATTTGTACAATGACCGCTATTGTATTGATCATCACAGGACAAATTCAGGTAGGAACAGAAATTTCAGATGAACAAGGAGTATTGCTAACCGCTAATGCACTAGAAAGCGGGATCTCATGGTTCCC
The DNA here is from genome assembly GCF_947495315.1 of uncultured Aquimarina sp. Lineage (GTDB taxonomy): Bacteria > Bacteroidota > Bacteroidia > Flavobacteriales > Flavobacteriaceae > Aquimarina. The sequence continues at coordinate 140,719 of NZ_CANLYD010000003.1, forward strand.
ATATATCCTAAGCTTGGCGGTGATTCTTTTCGCCTTTTCATCTATGATTTCCTGGTCTTATTATGGATATCAGGCTTGGTCTTATTTATTCGGGAGGAAAAAATATGTGGAGTATATCTACAAAAGTATATTCTGTATCTGTGTAATTATTGGTTCCGCAGCAAGTTTGACCGCTGTAACTGATTTTTCTGATGCTATGATCTTTTCGATGTTAGTTCCTAATATGATAGGACTGTTTTTAATGGCTCCAAGAGTAGCTAAAGAACTTAAGAAGTATAAACTAGCCATCTCTAAGAATAAAATTTTATGAAATATTTATTTCGTGGGTTTTGGCATAAGATTTGATAATATTTAAGTGTATGGAATTTATCAAGATCTTGTGTGAGGACATTGGTTCAAAGAACTAAAGATAGTACGGGAAAAAAGATAAGAAAAACGCTCGAGTAAAACTCCGAGCGTTTTTTTATGAATATTAATTAAGACTGAATTTCTTTTCCTATTTTTAGATATAATTAAAAACTTTCATGGAGAGAATACAAGAATACCTGGAGATTGCTATAGATAAAATCGTGTTTTTTGCACCTAGAATTATAGGAGCTGCATTGGTACTTTGGATAGGATTCAAAATTATTAAGAAAATACTAAAGTTGATAGAAGCTGCATTGAAACGGATGAATATATCAGATACAATGCGCCCGTTTCTTAACGCTATCATATCAGTAATTCTAAAAATCGCTATTCTTTTTATTGTCATCTCTATTTTGGGTGCTGATCTCTCTGGTTTTGTAGCAATTTTAGCTGCAGTTAGTTTTGCAATCGGACTTTCTCTTCAGGGAAGTTTAGGTAATTTTGCATCAGGTATACTTATTATGTTTCTAAAACCATATCAAATAATGGATTGGATAGAGGTGGATGATAAGTTTGGAAAAGTACAAGAGATAGGTATTTTTAGTACTACAGTAAAAACACCAGGTAATAAAATTCTAATTATTCCTAATTCTAAAATCACAGATGATGTGGTGACAAACTATTCTAAAGAAGGAGTGATACGATTAGAGATAGTAGTAACCATGCCGTATAGCGAGGATTTTCCTAAAATAAAAAAGATTATCGAGGAGGCATTAAAACCTATAGAGAAAATACTAGATACTCCTATTCCTGAGATAGGAATAGAAAACTTTGACTCGCATAGTGTTTTAATAGCAGTAAGACCTTATGTAAAACCGGATGACTTTTGGGAAGTGACCTTTATAGCACATCAGGAGATCAAAAGAGCGTTCAGTGAGCATAATATCAAAGTGGCATACTCAGAAGGTGTGGAATTAGGAAGCATTGGAGTTTAGTTTAAATTCACAATTTTTTATAGCTAATAAAACAAATGGCACTTTTTTTGTGCTTTCTGTTTAGTAAAAACATTATAAAGTGAAATCGTATTTTATTAAAACTACTCTGTTTTGCATGTTTCTGTGCTCAGGCGCACTTATGTATGGTCAAAGCGCATTAAAACTAAAAAAAGGAAAAGTAATTGATTCTCTTAGCGTTCCTTCTAGTGAAGGAAGTTATTATAGTATATATCTACCCAAATCTTTTGACCTTAATAAAAGTTGGCCAATACTTTTTGGATTTGACTCTAATAATAATGCTAATAATATAACAACTCTTTTTAGTAAAGCTGCAGAGGAGTTGGGTTTTGTGGTAGTGGTAACTAATTTTTCCAAAAAGTCAAGTATTAATGACAAATCAAAGTATGTTGCCTTTTTTATGGAACATATTTTTAGTCTTTTTCCAATTCAAAAAAGAAGAGTTTATGTCTTAGGGATTGGTAATGATGGACCTTTAAATAGTCTATTGCCACTTGTATATAAGGAATTTAATGGAGTGATAGCGGTGGGGAATAGTTATTACTATAATGAGTCTGTCAAAGTACGAAGGGATTTTTCTTATATCGGAATGGTGGGTAATAAAAATTTTAGGTATCAAGACTTTTTTAATACGAAAAAGTACTTAAGAAGGAAAGCTATAACCTCAGATGTTTATACGTATCAGGGAAATGAAGAACTCCCTTCAGAAGATTTAATGGTAAAAGCATTGACTTCTTTTACATTACAAGATATGCTAAAAGGTAAAATACAGACAGATTCTATTTGGGTTAAGAACATTTTTAAAAAGGATTTTGATGAGGTAGCTTTATTGAAAACGCAAGGTAAATATGTAGAGGCCTATGATGAGTTAACCAGAATGAGAAGTAAATACCGTTTGTTTTTTGATGTTGATCAACTTAAAGAAGAACAGAAGGTGATAAGAAAGGTAGATAGCTACAAAAAAGAGAAAAGACTTAGATCTAAATATCATACTAAAGAAAAATTATTGCGACAGACATTTATCTTGTCGTTAGAAGAAGATATAGAACTTAATCAATATGATAATTTAGGTTGGTGGCAGTATAGGATGAGTGAGCTTGATAAGTTAACAAAAAACAAAGAAAAATATGCAAGTACTATGGTACTGAGAATAAAAGATTTCCTAAAGAATGTATTAATAGATTATAAAAAGGATACAGTTAAAGAAGAAAAAGAAATAGACAGAAAAATATTTGTAAATATTTTAAGCACTATAGTTGATAAAAATGATTTTGAATCCTATCGAAAAATTATTTCTCTAAGCGCTATAGATCAAGATAATACAACTGCACTTTTTTATTTAGAAAAAATGCTTCAGAATGGATATAAGGAACTAGAACCACTTTATAACATAGAAGGCACCTTAGCTTTAAGAATATCCAAAGAGTATAATAATGTTATCAAAAAGTATTTAGGAACTTCAAAATACTTTATGTTCGATTAATGGTTTAATAAGTAATTGTGTATTTCAGCGATATTAATAAACACTTAATCGTTATTTTGTTAATAACTTTTTAATTTGTTACGGTTTTCGTGTAAAAATTAATATATCTTTATAACACGTAAAATATACATGATGTGTATTATACAAATTAACATATCAAGAAATATGACGATATGGATTTGAAATTTTAATTTGGAATGCACATTGGGATAAATTAAGTGTGAGGACATTAGTCTAAAGACCCCAAATCTAAAAACTAAAGAGAGTACATAATTTACCCGATAACAGAAAGCGACCTTTGCATAAGGTTGCTTTTTTTTTGATACCTTCTTTTTTTATTTCATGCTAAATCAGGGAATTAGTAAACGAAAAACAAAGTGATGACTTCTTTCTGAAGGCTGTGAAAAGTAAAAAAACAGGATTTTTGTGTATTTCATCGAATATTTATGTTTTTTATCGCTATTTTTTTTGTATTAACAATTTTTTTACAATATATTTACATCAACTTAAAAACACTATGATGTATGGCCAGAATTAACATTTTAAACTGTATGACGGTACGGATTTAAAATTTTAGTTTGGAATACGTCAGGGCCTGTTAGGTGTGAGGACATTAGTCTGAAAGACCCCAAATCTGGAAGCTAAAGAGAGTGCGTAATTTGCCCTAAAATTGATGAAAGCGTTCTGTAAAAGGAGCGCTTTTATATTTCTAATCAGCTTATCACCTATTTCGAAATTACTAAATGCGGTACTTGTTCTAATTTCCAGTCAATTACAAGTCCTCCGGCTAATGATCTTGCAATTTCTGCTCCGTACAGATATTCACACAAATATAAAGCCGCCTCAAAACTTTTGGCACCACCAGCAGAAGTAATGTATTTTCCATCATGAACAAATAAAACATCTTTTCTTACGTCCAGATCAGGAAACATATCACGCATTTTATCTATATCACTCGGAAAGGTTGTAGAAACTACATTGTTTAGTATTCCGGCTTTAGCTAAGACAAAAGCTCCATCACAATGTGAAGTCATATAGATAGCAGTTTGATCTACTTTTTTTACGAAATTAATCATAGCTGTATCTTCTAAATCTGTATCTAGATGATGTTCTGCAGAGGGTACAACCAGAATATCAATTTTTGGTAAAGAATCTTTTAAATAATTATAATCAGGTATGATCTTCACACCTTCAAAAGTTGTAATAGGAGCATCAGTGTTTGCTACTGTAAAAACATTCATCTGCTTAATATTTTTGCGATATTGTGTATGCTGAAAAATATCAAAAGGCGCAGTAAATTCGGTGTTATACGTGCCATTCATTATTAGGAAAGCTACATTATAACGGTTAGGTTCTAGTTTAGGGAATGTCTTTTTGTTTTCGACGATTTCAATAGACTTTTCTGGATTTTGGATAGGTTTTTCTTGGCTTTTTTCTTGACAGCCAATAAATGTTATTGATATAATAATATATAATATGCGCTTCATAATATTGTTTCTTAAATAGGTTTTAATGTATGCTTAGTATCTTCTTTACTCACTTTTAGTTTTACAATAAACAATAAAAATGTACCAATTGCTGCAATTCCAGCCATTAATAACCAAGCATTATTGTAACCATATTGATTAATAAATTGCATACCTGAGTTATGTCCAAATATATGAGCTAAAGAAAAAGACATGCTATACATACCCATATAAGCACCTTGTCTTCCTCTCTTAGACCTATCTAAGGCGAATGCATTTCCGAAAGGAAACGAAATCATTTCTCCGATCGTTGCTATGATCATACCAATAACAACAATACCTACCCAAGGAGTAACTAATAACAATATAAAACTAATTCCAGTAAGGATAAATCCACTAATTACACTACCGATTTTGGAAAATGAGGTAGACTCTAGATATGCTATTAAAGGCATTTCAAAAATAAAAATTAATGCTCCGTTTAATGCTAATATTAATCCTATATTCCTTTCGGATAAAAAGTGCACTTCTTTATAATACAGAGGAATCGTCGAGAAATATTGCACAAATATAAATCCAAATAAAGTTAATGCGATAAGAAAAAGGATATAAATTCCATCTCTATAAGCAGGAGTGGGATTGTCTACTACAACTTCTTTATCTAGTATTCTGGCTTTTTTGGGATGTAATGTTTTAATCATAATAAAACCGGCAAGAATACACGTAATTCCATCTATCCAAAATAACCCAGAATAACCTACGGTAGCAATGATTAAACCTCCCAAAGCGGGGCCCATTGAGAATCCTAGGTTTATGGCTAACCTTATAAAAGTTAATGATCTTGTTTTGTTTTCAGGTTTACTATATGCACTTAATGCAACAAAAAATGCCGGACGTGCAGCATCCGCGATCGCGATAAGAACAAAAAAACTGATACAGATACTCCAGAAACTGGAAAAATATTGGACAATAAAAAATGAAATACCTGTTAATAAAAGAGATCCCAAAATTACTTTATAATACCCAATATGATCACTTAATTTACCACCGATCCACGCACCTAATAAAGAACCTAAACCATAGCTCGTCATTACCCAGCCTATCTGACCGAATGAAAAGCATAAGTCATCAGAAAGATACAATGATAAAAAAGGTATCACCATAGCCCCCATTCTGTTAATTAAAGTAATAAGTGCTAACCACCAAACTTCTTTTGATAAACCCGAAAAAGTATCTATATAATTTAGTAAAAGTTTATTCAATGTATTAGTGGTTGGTTTATTAATAACAGATAAAAGTAACTTTTTGTCGAAAAACTATATACAATTTTAGAGAATATTAACGTGTTTATTACTAATGCTTTGTATTTTTGCAAAAAATAGGGGACAGTGTACAGATTATCTTTTTTACTAATGCTATTCTTTAGTCATATAGGGGCTCAGGATTCTACAACCATTAAAAAAATATTGGCATTTCAGGAAGAGCTTAATAAAGAGTTCGCTTCTGAAGAAAAATCGCCGTTAACACCAAAAGATTTTAAAACATTTAAGGAGTTAGACTTTTTTGATGTTGATACTTCGTATAGTATTTTGGCTAAGTTCATTCGTACACCATACGAAACTCCTTTTATTATGAAAACAACTACAAATAGAGAACCGGTGTATGTAAAATATGGCGAAGCTCATTTTGTGCTCCAGGAAAAAGAATGGATATTGAATATATATCAAAGTCAAGGGTTAAAAACCCAACCTGAGTATGAGGATTATCTTTTTCTTCCTTTTACCGATTTAAGTAATGGAGAAACTAGTTACGGAGGAGGACGTTTTATAGATCTTAAAATCCCAGAAGATGATATGATTCTAATTGATTTTAATACTGCTTATAATCCATATTGTGCTTATAGTGCCAGATATTCTTGTCCCATTCCTCCAGAAGAAAACCACTTAGAATTAGAGATTCCTGTAGGTGTTAAAAAGTATAATAAACAAGAAGCAAATAAATAAAAAAAGCGCTCTGAAATCATCAGAGCGCTTTTAGCATAAACAAACAATATATTAAACTATAATATATTAAAACTTATAGATGGCTCCAAGAACAAAAGACGAAAGACTTTTTGTCAATTCTCCATCATTATCTAAAAAGGTATCTTCCGATGTTGAATCCAATCTTAACTCAGGTTTTAGTGTAAGATTTCCAATATCGTAACTTCCTGTTAAGGTAGCAGCAATAACACTACCATCTAGTTCTGAATCTACGCCAAAAGGAGTTGAGATATCAGCACCATCGACAACAATTAACCCACCGTTAAATTGAGCAAAATACTCTCCTCTCAATCCTAAAGTGAATTTTTCGGCAACCTTAAATTGTGGGTATAATGCAACACCATAAAATCCAGATGCATCGGCATCTCCTTGATCTTCTGTGGTTAAATATGTTGCATTAACTCCTAAATAAAATTTTTCTGCAAGATCCCATCCTGTAGTTAAATCAGCTTGAAATGTAGGTCCTACTTCTCCCGGTTCTCCTTCGTTTCCATATCTGAAGTTCAGGTAAGCACTACCATTATCAGCAGAATATCCTACCTGAGCTCCAAAAATATAAGTGTCGAACGGATTGTTTTCTGTATAATCTGTTGGATTCATAACTGCTACCATTGCCGACCAATTATCATTAATTGCAAAATCAGCCTTCAGTCCTGTATGAGAGAAAGGTCCATAAGAGAACATATAAGAAGTAGAATAGTTAAAGTTTCCAGTTGGAGAGATTACTTCATATCCAAGAAACGTATTGAAATTACCAAAAGTAAGCTTGAATTTTTCAGTTACGTTCCAGTATGCATATAATTGGTTAACAATTTGCGCAGAATCCTCAGAATTAAATACTGCATCTTCTCCTCTTTGACCATAAACAAGATCAGCTACAAATCCTACTTTTTCTCCTTCATAACCAAGAATTATATTAGCCATACCTAAGGCAAATCCAGATTCATTAGCAAAAGAAGTTGCTGGTGCTGTAGAATTGTCATTTTGCGCTCCAAAATTATATCTAAAATATCCATCTACGGATCCGTTAACAGAAAAGTTATCGAACCATTTTTTTTCTTCCTCCTCTTGTGCAATTGACGTAAAGCTAATTAGCGCTAAAGAAAAAAGACATACTTTGTTAAAAAGTTTTGTTACGGTTTTTGTTTTCATAATAAACATTAATTGGTATTAATTTGTTTTTAATTGGAGCTGTAAAACTATGTTAAAACATTTTTACCCCAATAAAAAAAAGGGTGCGAAGTGTTATTTTTGTATATTTTTAATTTTATACCCCATAAAAATTAGACATTAATGTTTATTTAGTGGTTTTTTGAGAATTTGAAAGTGTCTTTTTGATACTTTACAGGTTTTGGATATGATAAGTATGTAAAAAGTGTGGAGTATTGTCAGAAAAAAACAGCTTTTTATGTTAAAAATTTCAAAAAAAAAGCTTGCTGATATAAAGCAAGCTTTTTGATATATATAATTTAAGTTTAGTTCACAGCCTGATTACCGTGCTCTCCTGTTCGTATTCTAAAGGTGTTCTGTACTTCAGATACAAAAATTTTCCCATCACCGACTTCTCCAGTTTTAGCTGCGTCAATAATTGTTTGTACGGTTTTTTCTTCGAATTCATCGGATACGACTATAGAAAGATATCTACGTTGTATATCAGATGTACTATAGCTAATTCCTCTATATACCTGTCCTTTTTTTTCATTACCTACACCTGTTACGTCCCAGTATGTAAAGAAGTTTACTTCTATCTCATGCAATGCATCTTTAACTGCTTTAAATCTTGATTTACGTATAATAGCTTCTATTTTTTTCATTTAATGTTGGTTGTTTTAGAGGTTGAAAAAATTTAAAAAATTGAAGAGTCGCCTAAAAAGCAATATATTAATGTCAAACTGAGTCTCCTCAATATGTACGGACAGGTATCGAAGTTTTTAATATTTTTGATTTTCAAATTATCTTCAACAAGTTCTGACTGACAATTTTTTATGACTTTTTAGTTGACTTCTTTTATTTTACAATCCACATACCTAAAAATACTAAAAGAAATCCTATAACGAAAGAACTAATAGTATAGATACTAAAGCTTACAAAATCGCCTGATCGTAAAAGCATATGGTTTTCATATGCAAAAGTAGAAAAGGTAGTGAATCCTCCGCAAAACCCTGTAGCAAGTAGTAAAACCGTATTTTGAGACAAGACATTGTTTTTAAGTGCTAGTCCCAGAATAATACCTATCAGAAAGCTACCGAGAATATTAGCAGTAAAAGTTCCATAAGGAATTCCGTTAGTATCATTATTTAAATACTTACTGATAAGGAATCTGGCAACGCTACCGGTACCGCCTCCAATAAATACTAGTATTAACTGTTTCATTTGGGAATGTAGTTGGCAACTAGATGAAAAACTAAAATTTTGATGATTGTGTTATCAAAATTTTAGTTTTTCAAATTTTTGATTTTTACTTTATAGGGATGAAAATTTCTGTAATCCATTCAGCTGGATTCGGTTGTAGACCTGGATCTACTCTATATATTTCAAAAGCAGGAGATGTTTCGCTAAGTTCTAAACCATTATCATTAATGTATTTATAACCTGCTTCCCAAGCTTCTTTTAGATTTATATAATCCCCTTTTAATGTTGTTTTTACTACTTTTTGTTTAGGTAAAAAATCACAGCGTATATTACTATCAGCAGGAGTGATTACTTCATCTCGCACTGGTATTCCGGTTGAATAAATAGCGGTTCCTTGCTCCTCATTAAATTCATTGTAAATGGTTAAAGGCATTCCGGTTTGAGGTAGATTGTTTTGTCTTACATATGCCATTACTGCTGGTAACATTTGTGCCATTTTTTGAGAAATATCGGCAATAGAAGATGCAGTAGCGCTGTACATATAGTAACCACCACTATGTTCTGTTATTCCGTCTACACTTACAGAATGTTCTTTCATTTTTTCGTTTACAAAAGTATCTAGTTTTTCGAGACCCTTTTGATACATTGGTTTGATGCTTTGAGATAAAGTGCTGTCTTGAGTCATCCAGAATGCTTTTTCCATAAAAGATTGTTCTCCCTTCATTCCCCAAGTTACCTTCGTTTTTTTACCTTCTAATTTCTCAAATTTCCAGTATACATCACTAATACTTTCTCCCATTGGAGTAATAAAAGTGATTTTTTGATCGATACTAGTAAATGGTGCAGCCTTTATAGTTTTCATGCTTCCATCTCCTTGAGTTTCACTTTTCCAGCTATAAGAAGCGCCATCACCACTGGTTTGGCTTGCGTATTCCATGATCATGTCATCAGAATCATCCATCCAGGGACCCCATTTCTCCCAAGTCTTATATTCATTGATTGTGTTAAAAAGTAATTCATCAGGAGCATCAATTACTCTGCTTTCTTCTGCTTGATACTTGCCATCTGCTATGGCTATATAAACACCACCACCGATAACAATAATAAGTAAAAGAAAAAATAAATATTTTATAATTTTCATGTTAGTTAGTTTAGATTGTTTCTGTAGCTAATATAGTCAATTTTTGAGATGGTTTTTTAGTTTAAAGATTTTCAGGGTGTTGACTGTTTTGGTTTTAAAATTTCATAGCATTACAACGAAATATAAATCTAAAATCTTGATTTTTTTTATTTCGTTACATTTGCTGAGAACAATAAACATAAACAAATGAAACTTAATCGTATAATATTTTTTATGGCTGTTAGTACGATGCTAATAGCTTGTAAAAAAGATCCTAGTATACAGGATCAAATCAATCAACAGGAAGCAAAGCAAGAAATAGTAGAAGAAAAATTCGACTACAATGTAGAGCAGTTTGCGGATATTAAAGTGCTGAGATATCAAATTCCAGGATGGGAAAATCTTTCCTTAAAAGAACAAAAGTTAGTATACTATCTTACACAAGCCGGTCTAAGCGGAAGAGATATTATGTGGGATCAAAATTATCGTCATAATCTTCAGATTCGTAAGGCGTTAGAAAAAGTGTATACCTCATATGCGGGAGATAAAACTAGTAATGATTGGAAATCTTTTGATACATACCTTAAAAGAGTATGGTTTTCTAATGGAATTCACCACCATTATAGTAATGATAAAATCAAACCAGAATTTACGAGAGAATACTTGGCTACGCTTTTAACAGAAACTAAAACTGAGTTATCAGAAGATGCGATCAATGTTATCTTTAATGAGGAAGATGCTAAAAAAGTAAACCAGGCGAAAGGTATTGATAATGTAGCGATGTCAGCAGTTAATTTTTACGGACCTGGTGTAACTAATAAAGATGTTGAGTCTTTTTATGGTGAAATGAAATCTCCTGATCCTAAAAAACCATTATCCTACGGTTTAAATTCTCAACTAGTAAAAGAGAATGGTGTGCTTAAAGAAAGAGTGTATAAATCAGGAGGGTTATATGGCGCAGCAATTGATGAAATCATCAAATGGTTAGAAAAAGCACAAGGCGTTGCAGAAAATAAGGCGCAAGGAGACGCATTGGTATTATTAATACAATATTATAAAACAGGTGATCTAAAAACTTGGGATGATTATAATGTAGCTTGGACTAAAGCAACAGAAGGGAATATTGATTATATCAATAGTTTTATAGAAGTATATAACGATCCTCTTGGGTATAGAGGTTCTTATGAGACAATCGTGCAGATTAAAGATTTTGATATGTCCAAGAAAATGGCGGTTTTATCAGAAAATGCGCAATGGTTTGAAGACAATTCTCCATTAATGGATGAACACAAAAAAGATAGTGTAGTAGGAGTGACATACAAGGTTGTAACGGTAGCCGGAGAAGCTGGAGATGCTTCACCTAGTACACCAATAGGAGTGAACCTCCCGAATGCAAACTGGATTAGAGCAGCTGTAGGATCAAAGTCAGTGTCATTAGGTAATATTATTGGAGCCTATAATAATGCAGGTAGTTCTGGTCGTCTTAAAGAATTTGTTCACGACGATGAAGAATATGAATTAGAAAAAAAGTATGGCCAATTAGGAGATAAGTTACATACTGCTTTACACGAGGTTGTAGGACACGCATCGGGTCAGTTAAACCCAGGAGTAGGAGAAACTAAAGAGACATTAAAGAATTATGCTTCTACGATGGAAGAAGGGCGTGCAGATTTAGTTGGATTATATTACTTAATGGATCCAAAATTACAAGAATTAGGTTTGGTAGAAGACTGGGAAAAAGTTGGAAAAGCTGCCTATGATGGTTACATCAGAAATGGATTGATGACCCAGTTAATCCGTCTTAATCTAGGTGATGATGTAGAAGAAGCACATATGCGTAATCGTCAGTGGGTAAGTGCTTGGGCTTTCGAGCAAGGGGCAAAAGACAATGTAATCGAGAAAGTTACCAGAGAAGGGAAAACATATTATAATATCAATGATTATGCGAAGCTTCGTGAAATCTTTGGTCGTTTATTGCGTGAAACGCAGCGTATCAAATCTGAAGGAGATTTTAAAGCTGCTGAAGCGTTAGTAGAAGGATATGGAGTGAAAGTTGATCAGGCAGTTCACGCAGAAGTTCTAAAAAGGAATGAACAGTTTACATCTGCTCCTTACAGTGGTTTTGTAAATCCTGTTTTGGTTCCTGAAACGGATGAGAATGGTGAAATTACTAAGATCAACGTAACACAGCCTAAAGATTTTGTTACTCAAATGCTTGAGTATAGTAAGACCTATGGATTTTTACCTGAAGTGAATTAGGCAGAATTAAAAACAACATTATGTAACCAGGATTTTATAAAATAAAGTCCTGGTTTTTTTTATGCAAAATGCTCTGTTCAATTGCTTGTTAATTTTCTTAAAACTACCCTACAAGCAAGCACAAAAAACACCCAAAATAGGATGTTTTCATATTAGTAATAAATGATTTTAGTCTTTAAAAATCATACTTTTTCTCGATCGCATACCGAAGTAGTTCTCCTTTTCCGTGAAGCCCTAGTTTACGAATAATGTTTTTACGATGTGTTTCTATAGTAGATACAGAGTTAAATCTAATGGCGGCAATTTCTGAAGAGGTTTTTCCTTGTCCGATGAGGGTTAGTATTTCTCTTTCGCTTTTAGATAAAACTGTTTTTTTTGCTCGTTGTTCGGTCTCTTCAGAGAAAAAAGAAGGATCAATCGTGGCGTCAAAATAGGTATTTCCTTTCATCACTTCCTGAATAGCTGCAAGTACTTCTTCCAGCGGAGAGTTTTTAAGTAAATAACCGGAAGCGCCAGCCGCTACCATTTGTCTTACCGCATCCTCTTGATCAAACATAGAAAAAGCAATAATCTTAGTATGAGGTAACTCTTTTTTGATGATCTTGGTAGCGGCAATGCCATCAATTTTTGGCATACGAATATCCATTAGTACTATTTTGGGTTGTTTCCTTCTTACAATGGCTAATAATTCTTCGCCATCATTAGCCATACCGACAATACTAATATCTTCTTCATATTTTAGTAATAAATGTATTCCATCGATCAATGACTGATGATCTTCGGCAATAGCTACTGTAATCATATTGGTATATTTATGATAATATTAGTTCCTTTCCCTATGGTAGAGTCAATCTCAAAAGTTCCTTCCATATGTTCTATGCGTTTTTCAATACTTTTTAGTCCCATTCCATCTTTTTCTGGAAGTATCTTGGCATTAAACCCTTTTCCATTGTCTTCTACAATAATGTTAAGCAGCGAATCGTGATTGGTTAATGAGATGTGGATTTCGGATGCATTGGCATGTTTAATAGTATTGGTGATCAGTTCTTGTATAATCCTAAAGATAGAAATCTCTAAGGCGTTATCTAATCTTTCATCTAAACCATAATCTTGTACTTCGATTAGTAATCCATCCCCATTAGATGCTTTTTTTGCTAGATTTTTTACCGCTGGTAATAATCCCTGTTTCGCCATAACTCCACTGTTTTTTTCGTGGGCTATGGTTCTCACTTTCTGGTAGGCTTCATCGAGTAGATTATTGGTTTTACTATACAATTCTTCGATATTCTCCACTTTTGGATTGTCTCGATTATTTTTTAAGTGATCAAAATGAAGTTTTACTGTAGCTAATGTACTACCTAGATTATCGTGCAGATCATTAGCCAATCGCTGTCGTTCTTTTTCCTGTCCCGAAATCATAGCATCTATAGCGGTAAGTTCTTGCTCTTTCAGTAGTTTTTCTGTTTTTTGGATCTCTATTTCTCGTTCCTGTTCTGCGATGCGTTGTTTGCGTTTGGTGTTTTTATAAACTAATATCGCGATAATAAGACCAATGACTAATGCCGAAGAGGAACCAATAAGCCAGTTTCTGTTTTTAATCCGTTGTGCTTCGCTTTTAAGATTGGTATTTAGAAGTTGAACTATTTTTTTTTCTTTTTCGACTGTTTGGTATTTTGTTTCTATATCGTTAAGTGCTATTGCCTTTTTATATTCGTTTAGAGAATCTGAATACCTATTAAATTTATCATTATAAAAGAATGCGCTATCGTATTTTTTTAAACTTCTGTAGTTATTGGATATTAAAGATGAAAGCTTTGTTAGTTTTAAAAAATTGTTTTTTGGTAGCTTTATTTTTTTCGCTCTTTGGTAGTATGTATTAGCCTTTTCATGTTCTTTGTTTTCGGAATGTATAATTCCAATGTTTGTGTAAATTCCGAATAATTCCTTCGTTGCAAAATAATAAGGAAGCTTATTGTATAATTTTTCTGCTTTTTTATAATGATATAAAGCACTGTCTTTCTGCTCTAGAAAATAAGAAAAATTTACCCCTATAAGTTGATGTATTCTCCCTTGAATAAACCGATTATTACTTTGTGATGCAATGGTTAATGTGTTTTTGTACTCTTTAATATGCTCTTTTTGAAGAATACTGGCATCAATTGTAGTTTTGTAAAATAATAGAGTAGCCTTCTCACTATTATCAAAGGCATATTTACGGTAAATTTCTATATATTTTGGAAATAACTCTTTTACGGTTCTATTTTTATAAAGAAATTTTAGAATTTTTCTTAAAGAGATACAAGTTAATAATGAATCATTAGATGAGATTGATAGTTTAAGGGCTTTTTGATATTTGTCAAATGCTATAGAATCTTTAGGAATGTTTTGTGAAGAGAGTATATCACCTTCAGCCAGTAAATATAAAGTTTTACTTAAGCGTGATTTTGAATTCTTCCTGATGGGAGATAAATTAAAACTCGTATTTTTTTTTAAATAATCAATGTTCCATTGTACTATTTTTTTATCAATTGAATTAGGAAGTTTAATCATTTTTTCTTCAGCTATATCAATTTGATAATCTTTAATATTGTATAGTACTTCTCTCAAAAAAACTTGTTCTTGAGAAAAGCACTTACAAAATATTAGGTTAAAAAACACTAAAAAGTATAGTCTCTGCATTTAAATATATTAGAACTGATTCTTTAAATTATATAAGATCTACATATGTGATTTCCGAAATCAAGGAAAGGAAGCAATATTTTAATTTTTTCATCAGGATTTTCTATATCTATTATATGGTTTCTTGTTGGATAATTACCAGATTTTTTTTCACAAGAACTCAAATTTGATTGTTGTATTTTGTAGAATTCATCATTATCCACATTAGGATTTCTTGTTGGCTCGTCAGGAATATCTATCTTTATTTTTCTGGAATATGGCTCCTTGGTATTATTTTCAATTTCAGTTGGATGCACCATATTTATAGAGTATTCGTCATAATTAGGTTCTTCATTATTTTCTTTTTCTTTTCTTGCAATGATAAGTTTTGAATGAGTTATTTCAAACGAGGTGTCGCTATGAAACTTAAATTTACAAGCAATAATAAAACTTCTATTCAGTCCTACATGTATAGGTTGATACCCTCCATAATTTGAATCAATAATTAGGTACATTTGATCATTTAATCTCATAATATTATTTTTTTACTGTTTAATTATTTAGTCACATCAAATCTCCCCAAAAAAGCAACATCACTCCATACCCAATACAAGGTATTTTTCTCTTTTTTAGGTGCTAAAACCCAAAAAGATACTATGCTAGTTATCGTATGACACTAGCAATAAAAACAATTACTTGATTGAAAACTAGGGGTATAGTTTAATTACTCCGGCCTTAAATACGTCTTTAAGACAAAAAGCAACAAAATAAAGATAATAAAACCGATGAGAATAAAAATACTGCCTTTGTAATATTTGCGATGTAGTTTAAGATCTTTACGGTAACTAAATATCATTAAAATGATAAAAGCTACTACAAAACATCCTGCAAATATCAACTGACCCGTACTAAACATATTTTGTTATTTTTACGGCAAAGATAATCATACCAATTAGTATAATATTACTCCTTAAATAAAATTAATTATACATACTTTCAATCATTTCTACCTTTGGGAGAAACGGGAATGAGGGATGTAAAAGAAATGTTTAATTAATTTTTGATGAAGCATATTTTAATTGGTGTCAAAAAGAATAAATACATGAAAGATAAAATTGCTGCTGTACAAGAATTTCATACAGCTTTTGAGATTGGATATAAGAATCAACCTATTGCAGATTTAGGAGCATCTAAAAACACACTTCGTTTTAATTTAATGAAAGAAGAAAATGAAGAATATCTAGAAGCCGCTCAGAATAATGATTTGGTAGAGGTGGCGGATGCGTTAGGCGATATGCTATATATTTTATGCGGAACCATCATAGAACATGGGATGCAACATAAAATAGAAGAAGTGTTTACAGAGATCCAGCGTAGTAATATGAGTAAACTGGGAGAAAACGGTAAGCCTATTTATCGCGAAGATGGTAAAGTACTAAAAGGGCCTAATTATTTTAAACCGAACATCAAAGAGATTCTTGATCGATAAACAAAAATTCCGGAAAATACTCTTTCCGGAATTTTTGTTTTAAATTATAATGTAGACGTTTTGAGCTATTGTTTTTTTAGTTTAATTTTCTCAAACCTCAAACCTCAAACCTCAAACCTCAAACCTCAAACCTCAAACCTATTTTACACCTTCACTCTCCATCCAAAAGGATCTTCGGCTTTATTATATTGTATATTCATTAGCTCCTTCTTAAAATGAGAGGCATAAGAGTTCTCTTGTTTGTCTAGCTCATAATGTTCTTCTTTATAGCCAAAAGCTTTTACAGGACTCACCACAGCAGCTGTACCCGCTCCAAAAATTTCTTTTAAGCTACCATTTTTAAATGCTTCTACGATTTCACTTACTTTTATAGGTCTTACTTCTACAGTATATCCTTGCCTTTCTGCTAATGCAATAAGACTTTTACGGGTTATCCCATCTAGGATTCGATCACTAATTGGAGCTGTTAGTAAAGTGTCATTTACTCTAAAAAAAACATTCATGGTACCAGCCTCTTCTACATATTCGTGAGATTCAGAATCTGTCCAGATAATTTGTTGATACCCTTGTTCTTTGGCAAGTTTAGTTGGGTAAAATTGACCAGCATAATTACCAGCTGCTTTAGCATATCCAAAACCTCCACTAGCCGAACGACTAAATTGTTCTGCAACTAATACACTGACATCTCCACTATAATAGGATTGTGCTGGTGAACAAATAATCATAAAACGATATTCATCCGCCTCTGATGCCGAAACACTAGGTTGTGTAGCAATCACAAATGGACGTATGTATAATGAATTTCCAAAACCTGATTTAATCCATTCATTATCTAATTTTAATAGATTATTGAGTCCATCAAAAAAATACTCCTCAGGAAATTCTGGCATTGCCAAACGTTCTGCAGATTTGTTGATTCTTTTGAAATTTTCATCAGGTCTGAATAAGAAAGTATCTCCCTGATCATCCTTATATGCCTTCATTCCTTCAAAAACTGCTTGTCCGTAATGAAATACTCGAGCAGACGGATCGAGCGTAAGAGGTCCGTATGGGACAATTTTTGGTGTCTGCCATTCGCCATTGACATAATCACATATAAACATATGATCTGTAAAAACTTTACCAAAAGCTAAGTTTTCAAAATCTACTTGTCCAATTTTGGATTCATGTACTCTGGTTATTTCAATCTCTTGCGGAACTGCATTTCTCATCCGATAGTTATTTATAAGGTTGTGAAATTTTTTGTTATCAACTATTGCTTTTTAATTAATTATGTCATAAAATTAATAAGATGCTTACAATAGTTAATATTTTAAACAAAAATACCCTTTTCTGATAAATTAAGAATTTTAAAAATGTTTAATTTTGCGAAACATCAATAATAATAATGTATTATGAAAAAAATAGCACTGTTTTTTGCGGGATTGTCATGTATAGTAAGTTGTAATTCTGTTCAGAAAGAAAAAGAATCCTTTTCAGTTAAAGATATAGCGCTAAGCGAATATGATAATTTTGGAGGAGAAGTTTCATCGGATATTGTGTTTTATAAGAATGCAATAGCAGAAAAGTATAAAAATCTAAATGAAGGTGATACGATCGATATTGCTTTTTCCAGTACAGTAAATGATGTTTGTAAAGCTAAAGGTTGTTGGATGAAAGTTGCTTTGAATGAAGAAGAAGAAACTATGGTGAAGTTTAAAGACTATGGTTTTTTTGTTCCAAAAGATATTGAGAATGATACTATAATTGTTCAAGGAAAAGCATATGTTTCTGAAACCTCTGTCGACGAATTGCGTCATTTGGCTCAAGATGCCGGAAAATCTGAGGATGAAATAGCTGCTATTACTACTCCAAAGAAAACCTATTCTTTTATGGCAAATGGAGTTTTAGTAAAGCAATAATGAAAGGAAATTTAAAACGTGAGATTATCACCACTTCCGATGGTTCTACAACCATTCACTTTCCTGAGTTAGATGAACATTATCATTCTAAACATGGAGCCATTAATGAAGCTAAACACGTCTTTATCAAAAATGGTTTTGATCATATTTTAGCTTCGGGAAAATTTCCTGAATTGAATATTCTGGAGATTGGCTTTGGAACAGGTTTAAACGCTTTTATCACCTATCTACAAGCTTTGAAAATTAATCAAAACATTAATTACGTTGGAGTAGAAGCGTATCCAGTTACTTTGGATGAGGTAAAGCTTTTGAATTATGTTGATCAATTATCTGCACTAAACTATCAGACAGTTTTTAATGAAATGCATGAATCCTCATGGGAAGATCAGAGTACGATATCTTCTTCTTTTCTCCTTACAAAACGTAAACAGTTTTTTACAGATATCAGGGATGAAAATTGCTTTGATTTAATTTACTTTGATGCTTTTGGCGCAAGAGTGCAGCCAGAGTTATGGAGCGTAGATGTTTTCAAAAAAATGTATGAAGCACTAATGGATAAAGGAGTTTTAGTTACGTATTCCGCAAAAGGAAGTGTAAGACGAGCAATGCAAGAAGTCGGTTTTGTTGTAGAAAGACTTCCTGGTCCACCAGGCAAGAGAGAAATGCTAAGAGCAACAAAGAATTAAAGGGTATTTATACTTTTCTTGATCAATGATTTTAATATTTGTTAAACCTATAATAAAGAGGTAGGTTATGTTAAAAGTGGTTGGTATTTTGCACGAAATAACTCAACAATGAAAGTGTTAATTACTGGGGCGACCGGACTTATTGGTCAGGAAATTGTTAGACTATGTCATCAATCAAAAATTGATGTACATTATCTTACAACCAGTAAAAATAAACTTACTTCAGAAAAAAATTATAGAGGGTTTTACTGGAACCCTTCAGCTGATGAAATAGATTCGAGATGTTTCGAAGATGTAGAGGTAATTATTAATCTTGTTGGTGCTACTGTTGCCAAACGCTGGACGAAGAAATATAAACAAGAGATTATTGATAGCCGTGTTGATACTGCTTCACTTATTTTAGAATCACTTAAAAAAGTAAAACATTCTGTTCGACATATAGTATCTGCAAGTGCTATTGGGATTTATCCTAACTCCTTTCAGAATTATTATATGGAGGATTCCTCTATGGAAGATACTGGGTTCTTAGGAAAAGTGGTAAAAAAATGGGAAACGGCGGTTGAGGAATTTAAAATTCTAAATATTGAAGTGAGTCTTCTGAGAATTGGATTAGTACTTTCCAATAAAGGTGGAGCATTTCCTAAGATAGCTAATCCTATAAAACAAGGAATGGGCGCTGTTTTTGGTAACGGAAAACAGTGGCAGAGTTGGATACATGTAGAAGACTTGGCGCAAATGTTTATGTATGTTGTTGAGGAAGAGTTAACAGGTTTGTATAATGCAGTAGCACCTAATCCTATTTCTAATCATAAACTGACTCATGTTATTGCTGATCATTTAGCTAAAAAAATAGTATTACCAAGTGTACCTAAATTTATGATGAAGCTTATTCTTGGAGATATGCATGTATTGTTGTTTAGTAGCCAGAGAGTGTGTAGTGATAAAATTTTAGAAACAGGTTTTCGATTTAAACATGATAATATTACTCAAGCAATTGAAGATCTTATTTGATAGAATAGATAAATGATGTTATATAAAAAGGTCAACATTCTAGAATGTTGACCTTTTTATATAAAAGTTTTTTTGATTTAAGCTTTATTAGCTTTTAGACTTATCTTTAGTTCGATATCATCCATAATAAACTTATCACCTAAGTTTTCGAAAACAGATTTAGATCCATAATTCACACCCCAATCTGTACGATTAATTGTAAATACTTCGCTATTTAAAGTCATCGTATCCCCTTCTACAGAAGATGCTGCTGGAAAAGAAATATTTTTCTTAACCCCTTTGATCGTAAGATTACCTTCAATAATCGTTTTGCCTTCCTTTTCCGAAACCCCTGTCACTTCAAAAGAAGCATTAGGAAATTTAGCTACATTAAAAAAATGGTCTTCTTTACCTTCTCCTTCTCCTTTAAGATGTCCTTCAAGACCTGCTTTTTGATCACCTTCTAAATCGGTTACATTAATTGAAGCCATATCAATTACAAAAGATCCACTTTGGATTTTTCCATCCTGTGTTTTTACTTTACCTTTAGCAATGTTAATAGTTCCTGTATGGTTTTCTGTTGGTTTTTTACCAACCCATTCAATAGTACTAGATGCATTATCCACAATATAAGTTATTGCTTCTGCAGGTGCTTCTACTACCTCTTCTGCAGCAGTAGCTTCGGTTTCATTTTTTTTCTCACCTTTACAAGAAGTTGCCGATACTATAATTGCAGTAATAGCAAATAGGTTTATCAATTTGGTTTTCATAATAATTCTAGTTTATAATTTTAAAAAGCCAAAATTATTTTTTTAGAAAATGAATACTCTTAAATATATACTAAAATATTCCTGTGACATTATGACATTTATTCAAAAATGGCAGTACTTTTGCATCTTCAAAAAAGAAACTTATAAAAGGTACTAGTTACATGAGTAAGAAAAATAAAAATACAGAAGATGTAAAGGATCAAGTAGAAGAGGTACTTGACAAAACTGTAGAGGAAACTGAAGTAGAAGAAGTGGATATTGAAACACAACTAAAAGAAGACTTAGAAAAGGAAAAAGATAAGTTTTTAAGACTTTTTGCAGAATTCGAGAATTACAAAAAGCGTACTTCTAAAGAAAGAATAGAGTTATTTAAGACGGCGGGTCAGGATGTTATGCAATCTATGTTGCCGGTATTAGATGATTTTGATCGTGCTATGAAAGAGATCGAAAAATCTGCGGATAAGGATTTGTTGAAAGGTGTTGAGCTAATTCATAACAAATTAAGAGAAACATTAAAGACTAAAGGGTTGTCTGAAGTAGAAGTAGTTGCAGGCGATGTGTTTAATGCAGATGATCATGAAGCAATAACCCAGATTCCTGCACCTAGTGATGAGTTAAAAGGGAAGATCGTAGATGTTATAGAAAAAGGATATAAATTAGGAGATAAAGTAATTCGTTTTCCTAAGGTGGTAACCGGACAATAAGATAAATAGATGAAAGAAGATTTTTATGATATTTTAGGCCTTAGTAAAAACGCCACAGAAGCCGAAATAAAAAAAGCATATCGTAAAAAAGCGATAGAGTATCATCCAGATAAAAATCCAGGAGATGCTTCGGCAGAGGAGAAATTTAAGAAGGCAGCAGAAGCATACGAAGTATTAAGTGATCCTGATAAAAAATCCCGATACGATCAATTTGGACATCAAGCTTTTGAAGGCGGTGGTGGTTTTGGCGGCGGTTTCGGCGGCGGCGGAATGAATATGGACGACATATTTAGTCAGTTTGGAGATATTTTTGGCGGCGGTGGTTTTGGCGGCGGTTTCGGCGGTGGCGGAAGACAACGTCGTGTAAAAGGAAGTAATCTGCGTATACGTGTCAAACTTACATTAGAAGAGATTGCTAACGGAGTAGAGAAAAAAATCAAAGTAAAACGTAAGATCCAGGCTCCCGGGACTACTTATAAAACGTGTTCGACCTGTAATGGTAGTGGTCAGATGACTAGAATTACCAACACTATTCTGGGGAGAATGCAGACATCTACCACGTGTTCTACTTGTGGAGGAGCCGGACAGAGTATAGATAAAAAGCCTGCAGACGCAGATGGACAAGGTTTAAAAGTATCTGAAGAAACAGTAAGTATAAAAATACCAGCTGGTGTAGAAGATGGTATGCAGCTTAAAGTTTCTGGAAAAGGAAATGAAGCACCAGGTAATGGTGTTCCAGGTGATCTTTTAGTGGCAATAGAAGAACAAGATCATCCAGAACTACAACGTGAAGGAGATAACCTGCATTATGATCTGTATATTAGTTTTTCTGAAGCAGCACTAGGTGCATCAAGAGAGATTGATACCGTATCAGGTAAAGTACGTATTAAGATAGAAGAAGGCGTACAGAGTGGTAAAATACTTAGATTGAGAGGTAAAGGAATCCCTAGTATTAATGGCTATGGAAAAGGAGATCTTTTAGTACACGTAAATGTATGGACACCCAAAACATTAAATAAAGAACAAAGAGAGTTTTTTGAAAGAATGGCTCAGGACGATCATTTTAAACCTAGTCCAGATAGTAAAGACAAATCATTTTTTGAAAAAGTAAAAGACATGTTTTCATAAAATAAGAATGATACTACTATAAGTATAATCATTTTTAAATGCTGATTTTTGTTTAATAAAAATTCGTATATTTGAAACATCACTAGCGCATTTAGTGATAATTTTTCTTTTTCATAGCAATTTTTTTCCCATCCTTAATACTTGTATTTAGGGTGGGTTTTGTTTTTTTATATGATAAAAGTTATGTGAGTAGGTTGAATTTGGTGCTCTATGATTATATCGATTAAATGTTCATAGTATCCGTTGATCTGTTTAAGTAGTGCTATTTATTTCATTTCATTAATATTTTGACTTACTTAGCATAGTTTTTTTAATTTCAGAACAAATCACATTTTTCTATATGACCAATCTTTTGGAGGTACAACAAGCAACAAAACAGTTTGGAGACTTTATCGCTCTAAACAATGTTTCTATTAAAGTGCCAAAAGGGAGTATTTTTGGATTACTAGGCCCTAATGGAGCTGGTAAAACGACCTTGATTAGAATTATTAATCAAATCACACTTCCCGATACAGGAAGTGTATTTCTGGATGGAGAGCCATTACAATCACACCATATTAAGGATATTGGATATCTGCCCGAAGAAAGGGGGTTGTATAAATCTATGAGAGTAGGTGAACAAGCATTATACCTTGCCCAACTTAAGGGATTAAGCAAAAGAGATGCTAAAGATCGACTAAAGTATTGGTTTGATAAATTTGATATATCACATTGGTGGGATAAGAAAATACAAGAGCTCTCTAAAGGAATGGCACAGAAGGTGCAATTTATTGTGACAGTATTGCATAAACCTAAGCTATTGATATTTGATGAGCCTTTTAGTGGGTTTGATCCTATAAATGCGAATGTAATTAAAGACGAAATTCTTCAGTTACGAGATGAAGGTGCTACTGTAATTTTCTCTACCCATCGTATGGAAAGCGTAGAGGAGTTATGTGACCATATGGCTTTGATTAATAAATCCAATAAAATATTAGAAGGAAAAGTTTCTGATATCAAGAAGGAATATAAATCAAATACATTTGAAGTAGGACTGTTGTCAGAAGACAATAATCAATTGAATGAAATCTTACAAAACAAGTTTATAACAGAGCCTGCGAATTTTAAAACTATAGAAGATCAACTTAAGCTAAAAATATCATTGAATAAGGATGCTTCTCCAAATGACCTGCTACGATATTTATCCGAAAGATCGCAAGTTGTACGATTTAACGAGGTAATACCAAGTGTAAACGAAATATTCATTAAAACCATTACAGAAAATGAGTAGTAATTTACAATTAATCATAAAGAGAGAGTTTATATCTCGTGTACGTAATAGAACTTTTGTGGTGATGACGTTTCTTAGTCCATTAATTGTCGTCGGAATGATTGCATTGATTACTTGGCTAACTACTATTAATAATGATGAAGTTAAGAAAGTTGCTTTTATTGATGAAACAGAATTGTTTACCTCAGATCTTAAAGATACTAATGAGGTACAATATGTTAATTACAGCAATTATGATATTGAGGTAGCAAAGGATTCTGTGATTTCTAAAAAACTATATGGATTATTATATATACCTAAGAAATCTTCCAATAAAGAACTTTCGGAATCTATTCAGTTTTATGCAGAAGAATCACCAAATTTTTCGGTACTGAATACCATAGAAGGGATTATAGCAAATAAACTAACAAATCAAAACTATAAAGCTGAAGGGCTCAATTTAGAAGCGATAGAAAACTCTAAAGCAAGAATAAATATTCAGATAGAAAATTTTTCTGGAGAGAAAACTTCTAAAATGTCTAATTATGTAAAAATGGCATTTGGAGGGTTCGCAGGATATTTATTGATGATGTTTATCATTATTTATGGGAATATGGTGATGCGATCGGTAATAGAGGAAAAGACAAACCGTATTATAGAGATCATTATTTCCTCTGTAAAACCTATGCAATTGATGATGGGCAAAATTCTAGGGACTTCTTTTGCTGGAATTCTACAGTTTCTTATTTGGGTACTTTTAGGAGGTGTTCTTCTTTTGATAGCTACATCTTTATTTGGAATGGATCCACAACCTGTAGGAGTAGATCCATCTATTGCGTTGCAAGAAAATAATCAAGAAGAGATTCAACTTCTAATTCAGGATATACTGAAACTTCCATTACTAACTTTAGTGCTTTCTTTCTTTGTGTATTTTATCGGAGGATACTTTTTATATAGTTCGATATATGCGGCTATAGGGGCAGCGGTTGACAGTGAAACAGATTCTCAACAATTTATGTTACCTATTTTGTTACCATTAATGTTAGGGATTTATGTTGGTTTTTTTGCTGTGATAGAAAACCCACACGGAACTGTATCTACAGTGTTTTCTATGATTCCTCTTACGTCCCCTATTGTTATGTTAATGCGAATACCTTTTGGAGTACCTTGGTGGGAGATTTTAATTTCCATAGTATTACTGATAGGGAGTATTATTTTTATGGTATGGTTTGCTGGTAAAATTTATAGAATTGGTATCTTGATGTATGGCAAAAAACCTAGCTATAAAGAACTATTTAAGTGGTTAAAGTATTAATATGATTCAAGAGGAGATTACAGAACAGGTTAAAGAAGTGATCCAGGAAGATGTTTGGGGTAACATCAAAAAGTTTTTGGACTTTGAAATCTTCAATTTAGGACCAGATAAAGATCCTATAGTGCTTACCGTAGGACTGTTTTTGTTTGTAATCTTTGTTCTTTTTGTTACATCCTTGTTTCTAAAATTTATAAGAAAAGTCGTTACCAGAAAACTTCCTCATGAGGATAAGGTGAAATTTGTTTCTGTATTTTCTTTCGCTAAATACTTTGTTTATATTATTATAGTTCTGGTTACTTTGGATAGTATTGGTTTCAATATTACTGCGATTTTTGCAGCATCTGCTGCGTTACTTGTGGGTGTTGGTTTAGCATTACAAACGTTAATACAGGATATAATATCTGGAATATTTATTTTTATAGACCAAACTGTGCATGTTGGTGATATCATAGAGTTAGAAGGTAAAGTCGGTAGAGTAGAAGAAATTAAATTAAGAACTACCCGCGCTGTAACTATAGATAATAAAGTACTGATCATACCTAATCATAAATATCTTACTTCTACTTTGTATAATTGGACTCAAAACGGATCTATTACAAGAGAGTCAGTTGAGATTGGAGTAGCATATGGTAGTGATGTGAATCTCGTTAAAGATTTACTTATCAAAATAGCAATGGATAATGAGAAGATTCTAAAAACTCCTGAACCATTAGTATTGTTTACAAATTTCGGAGACAGTTCGTTAAATTTTAAGCTCGTTTTTACGATGAACGATAGTTTTCAGGCTGGAATTCCAAAAAGTGAAATAAGATTTGAGATTGATCGTTTGTTTAGAGAGAATAAGATAAATATACCATTCCCTCAACGAGAAGTTACTATCTTAAATCCAAAAGAATAGTATAGTATTGTATCAAAGCCCTAGATAATAAGAAATGAATAATAAGAACCTGCTGATGATTTGTATTTCGATCTGTTGTGTTGTCAACACAGTAAGATCACAGGATACGAATTTAGCAAGGGCAGAATACGTGTATATACCTCAATCAAAAAGTGATAATGTGTATAGTGGTTTTAGATTTTCAGGAAATTATCCTATTAAAATGAATGACCGCGGAACGTATCTTGTCATGTCTTTTCAATATAGATTAAACAATTTACAGCTTAATGATGATTTGATTATTATTGAAAAAAAAGGTCTAGAAGAATTTCATACAATTGGATTTGAATTAGGGTATACGTACAAGATGAAAAACAATTGGAGATTTGGAGCTAAATTAGGTGCAAGGCTCTCTTCTAATTTGGAAGCTTCTGGAATAGATGGAGATGATTTTAGGTATGTAGGATCGATATATTTTGTAAAAAGTTATGGTAAAAAAACATCGCCTAAAACCGCAAGATTGGTTTTAGGATTGCGATATGCTTCTCCAGCAAGTATTAATTTTCCGTTGCCTATCATTAATTATTCTAAAAGATTTCATCCTAGTTGGTCGTATGGTTTAGGTACACCTAAAACCAGTATTAAGTATTTTTTTAACGAAACCAACACTTTACAAGCGTTTATAGGATTGGACCGTTTTTATGGGAATATACAGAATAATAGGGTATTTATTGATGAAAACGGAGATACTATAGTAGCTGAAAATGCATCTATGTTGACGATTAATAGTGCTTTGGGATACGAATATTATTTTACGGAACACTTATTGTTCTTTACATACGCAGGATATACATTAAGTAATGAAATCCGTTTGAGAGACAAAAATCAAGAAAATGTTCTAATTCTCAATGATAGAAACACATTTTATCTGCGAGGTGGAATTAAATTAAAATTATAATGGCAAAAATATTAGTTATAGAGGACGAAGCAGCAATCAGGAGAGTGCTGGTTAAAATATTATCAGAAGAAAGTGATAAGTATGAAGTTTTTGAGGCTGAGGATGGGTTGGTTGGAATTGAAAAAATCAAGAATGATGATTATGATTTGGTATTATGTGATATCAAAATGCCCAAAATGGATGGAGTAGAAGTATTAGAGGCTGCAAAAAAAATCAAACCCGAAATACCTATGGTTATGATTTCTGGACATGGAGATTTAGATACAGCGGTCAATACAATGCGATTAGGGGCCTTTGATTATATTTCGAAGCCACCCGATCTTAATCGTTTATTAAATACAGTTCGTAATGCTTTGGACAGAAAAGAACTCGTAGTAGAAAACAAAATGCTAAAGAAGAAAGTCTCTAAAAATTATGAGATGATCGGTGAATCTGATGCGATTTCAGATATAAAAAATATTATAGAAAAAGTGGCAGCTACAGATGCCAGGGTTCTAATTACAGGACCAAATGGAACCGGAAAAGAGTTAGTAGCTCACTGGATACATCAAAAAAGTGATCGCTCTAAAGGTCCGATGATAGAAGTGAACTGTGCAGCGATTCCAGGAGAATTAATCGAAAGCGAACTATTTGGACATGTAAAAGGAGCGTTTACATCAGCAAATAAAGATCGTGCAGGTAAGTTTGAAGCAGCTAATGGAGGTACAATATTTCTGGATGAGATAGGAGATATGAGTCTTTCTGCACAAGCTAAAGTATTAAGAGCATTGCAAGAGAATAAAATCCAACGAGTAGGTAGTGATAAGGATATTAAGGTAAATGTTCGAGTAGTTGCCGCAACTAATAAAGATCTTAAAAAGGAAATAGCTGATAACAAATTTAGAGAAGATTTGTACCATAGACTTGCAGTTATTTTGATTAAAGTACCAGCATTAAACGACCGTAGAGAAGATATTCCTTTATTGATTGACTATTTTACAAAGAAGATATCCGGTGAACAAGGTTCACCAGTAAAGACATTTTCGGATAAAGCGGTTAAACAATTACAACAATATGATTGGACTGGTAATATTAGAGAATTGCGCAATGTTGTGGAACGACTTATTATCCTTGGTGGTAAAGAGGTGAGCGAAGAGGATGTTAAACTTTTTGCGGCTAAGTAAGAAGAATCCTTATCTTGCGACCTATCTCTAAAATATGTTTGCCCCAAAATGAAGAGAATACTATTTGTCATAATTTCATTCTGCCTTTCGTTTACAGCGAATGCACAATATGAACCAAGTGCTATAAATTATGGTTTAGTAGCTATCAAGAGTTTTGGTACAGTTGAGGAGATTGGTTTAGGAGCTAGAATCGAATATGCATCCAATTGCTACACAACTTTTATAGGAGAATATAATCGACTATTTTCTATAGGAGTAGATGAAGAAGTAGAGGGATATAATGAGCTCGCCCTAGGAGTAAATTTAATTTTGTTTAATTGGTATCCCACGACAATAACTGCTGGATTTGGTTACATTGGAAATGATTCAAGTATTTTTGAGGAAATTGAGGATGATGCATTAATTGCTTTTAGGACAGGTGATTTTAATCACGGAGCTCAGATCAAAATAAGAGCTTTACATCAGATTTCTGTTCCTGTTCATATTTTTGCTGAATTAAATATTAAAAGTTTAGGTAGACAATATGATACATTCCTTATTGGATTTAGTTATGATTTTGATGCAAGATAAATAGCCTATTGTACCAATCTTTAAAAAGGCAATATGTGTAATAGTTTTACTAATTCATTTAATAATGTCTTTCCAAAATTATAAAAGAGGAACAATAGATTTTTGGTTTAGTAACTCTTATCAGTTTAGGCATTACATATTCTTAGAGTATTTAATCTTCCTTAACACATTTCTTTTTTCACCAATCTAAAACTTTAGTATCTTACCAGAGAGATAATACACATCGCACTATGAATAAAATAAATCACGAAGATTTCAGAGTTTCTCAACCAATAGAATTATCAAAGATTCCTACTACATATGATCTTGGCGAGAATGAGAAAAAAGTTGAAAAAGAACTGGAAAAGGTAAGAGAAAAATTGGGTAAATTTCAGGATACAATATATGCGCACGATAAGTATGCAATTCTGATCTGTTTACAAGGAATGGATACCGCAGGAAAAGATAGTCTTATTCGTGAGGTCTTTAAAGATTTTAATACTAGAGGTATTGTAGTTCATAGTTTTAAAGTACCTACGGAGTTAGAACTTGGACATGATTACTTGTGGAGGCATTATATTGCGTTGCCACAACGAGGTAGATTTTCTGTCTTTAATAGAACACATTATGAAAATGTTTTGGTAACAAGAGTACATCCACAATATATTATGGGCGAAAAGCTTCCAAGTGTTAATTCAGTTGAAGATATTGATGATGCATTTTGGGAAAAACGTTTTGAACAAATTAGAAATTTTGAAAAGCATATTGCGGAAAACGGAACCTTAATTTATAAGTTTTATTTGCATTTGTCTAAAGATGAGCAAAAGAATAGGTTGCTTCGTAGATTAGAAAAAAAAGAAAAAAACTGGAAGTTTTCTTCAGGAGATCTTAAAGAAAGAAAATTGTGGGATAAATATCAATCGTGTTATCAAGATGCGATCAATAAAACATCATTACCACACGCGCCGTGGTATATAATTCCTGCAGATAATAAACCTGCTGCCAGATATATTGTGGCGAAAACATTATATGATACCTTAAAGGAGTATGATGATATCAGAGAGCCGGAATTAGATGAGGAAACAAAATCAAGTATAGAAATGTATAAACAACAGCTAGAAAACGAATAAAGAGTACCTGTATTGGTAATTAAATAATATTATATAAAAATACTTCTGTGAAAAACGTAACCCTTATTATCTGCTTGTTCTTTTCTTTTATCTCTCTTAGCCAGAAAGATACTGTTAAAGAAGATTCTATAGCGATTAGAAATTTTTACAATACTTCATTATTAAAAGGTAAAAGTTATGCTTGGTTAGATCATTTATCTAATCAAATTGGAGCTAGATTATCTGGCTCATTAAATGCTCAGAAAGCTGTAGAATGGACAGAACAAGAATTAAAAGAAGTCGGAATAGATAAAGTTTGGTTGCAGTCCGTTATGGTACCAAAGTGGACTAGAGGAGTAACCGAGTTTGCTTATATTGAAACAGAACCAGGTGAAACAACCAATGTACCTATCTGTGCACTCGGAGGTTCAGTTCCAACCTCAATTGGTGGAGTGAAAGCAGAAATCGTAGAAGTGAAAGGGTTAGAAGACCTTCGTAAATTGGGAACCAGTAAGATAGAAGGTAAAATTGTATTTTACAATCGCCCGATGCAAGCAGATCTTATAAATACTTTTGAAGCGTATGGAGGATGTGTGGATCAAAGATATTCGGGAGCTGCAGAGGCCGCTAAATTTGGAGCGGTTGGTGTCATTGTGCGTTCTATGAACTTAAGGTTAGACGATTTTCCACATACGGGAACTATGAGTTACGGAAATTTAACTAATCTAGAGAAAATCCCAGCAGCTGCAATCAGTACAAATGGTGCAGAATTACTGCATTCCATGTTAACATTGAATCCAAAGATTAAGTTTCTAATGAATATGAATTGTCGTAGCTGGAAAGATGTGGAATCCTTTAATGTAATAGGTGAAATTACAGGAAGTGAATTTCCAGATGAATATATGGTAGTTGGCGGGCATCTCGATTCATGGGATTTAGGCGATGGTTCACACGATGATGGTGCAGGAGTAGTTCAATCCATGGAAGTTTTAAGATTGTTTAAAGAAACAGGATATAAACCAAAAAGATCAATTCGGGTCGTCTTATTTATGAATGAAGAAAACGGATTACGAGGAGGTAAAAAATATGCTGAGGTGGCTAAAAATAAAGGAGAAAATCATGTTTTTGCTTTAGAGAGTGATGCAGGCGGTTTTACACCTAGAGGTTTTTCTTTTGATTGTAATGATAAAAACTTCACTCAAGTTCAAAATTGGAAATCACTGTTCGAACCTTATTTAATTCACTATTTTGCTAAAGGAGGGAGTGGGGCCGATATTGGTCCTCTTAAAAAGGATGGAATAGTTTTGGTAGGATTACGTCCTGATTCTCAACGCTATTTTGATTATCATCATGCTAAGAACGACACCTTTGATGCTATTAATAAACGTGAGTTAGAGCTCGGTGCGGCTACCATGGCAAGTTTGGTTTATCTTTTCGATAAATATGGAGTGAAATAATAACCAGGTAAAAAAGTGTTGATCAGCTTCATCATTAAATCTACTCAGTATAAATTGGTGTTTAGCAGGTTTATAATTTATTATTCAATCTCATAATTAAGAGAATTTTACGTCTTTTATCTAACTATTGTATAAAAATACAAAAACAATGTAAGTTGTTTCTTGTTTAATTTTTTAACTTTTTTAACAATATTTTCGTAAGAAATATTCTTTAAAAATGATTTTTTGTTAAATTTGTTTATGGTTTAACCATTGACAAAGTTTTCTTTTTGTATAAAATCAAGAATTTCTTATCTTTTTTTCTTCCTTTTTTTCTTAGTATCTTCTTAACAACGTAGTAATTTTTCTTTTTGGTATAATTAAGAATCATAAATTCTGTTTCCTTTTCAATCCACTGAAACAGTACCCTCTCAAGTTAATATTTAAAGCTGTCAAACTGTAAATGGAAATTGTTAAGACGTAGTTAAGGTGTTGAGTACTGCATTTTTACATCGAAGTTGTTATAACTTTATTCATCGTTCTAAGAGATAGTACTACAATAGTACAAGGATTAAATAACCGAGTTAGGCAAAGTAGTATATCGATGAACGAAAAAAACATAAACGTAACTTTCGTCATATCAAGCATTTTCCCAATTTATGCAGGATATGGTTTTATTTAAAATACATGAACTCAAAACTATACTAACTATGAATGATCTTACAAATACCCCATCAATATTAAGTAAGTTACCTAATGAAAAACAAACTGCACATTTCAAACGGAAACTGGAGATATAAAACTGCTTTTCATCTCTTTTAAGTATCCATTCCAAAAGAAATATAATAAAGGAACGAATCTGAAAAGCATGCATGGTATAATGACATTCTGTAAATTGGTCAACCAATTTACATGACGAATACTAAAGAGTTTAATACGGATTCTATCAAAATAGTATCACTTAATAATTTAAGCTGTTGTGCTACTCTGCATAGAACTAATTTCATCCTTTGATAAACCTTAAAACAATCATATGAACTAAAACCTAAAACAATTCAAAACAATTCAAAAAAACACAAATCTTAAAACTAAACTAACAATGAAAAATTTAATTAAAATAAGCATGATGATGTTATGGTGCTTATTTTGTGCTAAATCATCAGCACAATATAATTACGGAGAAGCTCTGCAAAAGTCTTTGCTTTTCTATGAAACACAGCAATCAGGAAAGTTGCCGGATTGGAATAGAATAAGTTGGCGATCTGATTCTGGAATAAATGATGGGGCAGATGTAGGGCTTGATCTTACCGGTGGTTGGAATGATGCCGGAGACCATGTTAAATTTGGTTTTCCAATGGCTTTTTCTGTAACCGCCCTTAATTGGGGTTTTTTAGAATATAAAGATGGCTATGATACGGCAAATCAGACCGAACACTTTAAAAGGAATATTAAATGGGTAACAGATTACTTCATTAAATGTCATCCTTCACCTAATGTTTTTTATGCACAAGTAGCAGATAGTAAATCACAGGATCATAATTTTTGGATGCCAGCAGAGATGGTTGATGTACATCCAATGTATGGACAGCGTAAATCGTATGCACTAACAACTAGTAATCCGGGTACAGATGTGGCCTGTGAAACAGCGGCAGCTTTGGCTTCTGCTAGTATTATTTTTAAAGATAGTGATCCTGCTTATAGCGCTACATTACTAAGTCATGCAATTGAATTATATGAATTTGGTGATAATCACCGAGGGTTGTATACTTCCGATGGAAATATACCAGCAGTAGGAACTTATACATCAGGTAACTTTCAGGATGAACTTACTTGGGGAGCACTTTGGTTGTATAAGGCTACAGGAGATCAAAAATATTTAGATAAAGCTGAAGCAGAATATACACAACCAGATTTTTTATGGAGCCTTGTATGGGAAGATAAATCCTATGGAAATATGGTTTTGTTATCAATCATCACGGGAAAAGATACATATAAGACAGATGCTGAGCGCCATTTGGATTGGTGGCAAGAAGGAAATGGAGGAGTTAATTATTCTCCAGGAGGTCAGGCTCATTTAACACAATGGGGATCTTTAAGACATGCAATGAATGCTTCTTTAACAGCCCTTATTTATAGCGATAATGTTAATACTCCTAAAAGTAGTCAATATCGTAATTTTGCAATAAATCAAGTGAACTATGCATTAGGTGATAATCCTAATAACAGAAGTTTAGTAACAGGATTTGGAGTTAATCCACCAACTAAGCCACATCATAGAGGACAACATTCTAGCTGGTCCAGAAGTAGTGCAAATCCAGTAGAATCAAGACATACGATGTGGGGAGCCTTGATGGGAGGTCCTGCTAAACCGGATGATTTCTTTATTGAAGATCGAGATGATTTTCAAGCGAATGAGGTAGCGACAGATTATAATGCCTGTTACCAAGGAGTACTAGCCAGAATGGTCATGGAATTTGGGGGATCACCGTTACCTAATTTTCCACAACCGGAAACTCCTGGGTTAGAATTTGCGAATGAGGTTAAACTGAATAATGATCAATCAAAATTTACAGAAGTAGCGATATGGTTAAATAACCGTTCTGGTTGGCCGGCAAGAGTGCCTAACACGTTAAAAGCTCGATATTTTATTGATATTTCAGAAGGTATTGCAGCTGGATTTAGTGCTAGTGACTATGAATTAACAGCCAGAGGAGCAGGAAATACTACAATTAATAGTTTACAGGAATGGGATGCTTCTAGTAATATTTATTATGCAGAAATAGAAGTAGATCAGGCTAATATGCCTTTTCCAGGAGGTCAAGGAGAATATAGAAGTGAAATACAACTAAGAGTTTCCCTACCTACGAGTGCTCCAGAATCCGCTTGGGATGCATCTAATGATTTTTCGTATCAAGGATTAACTAGTGGATTACAAATTTCTGATAATGTTCCTATTTATGCAGATGGTGTATTGGTAGGAGGTAAAGAACCAAATGGCGGAGAAGTACCAACCGCTTCTTTTACTGCAACTCCAGAATCAGGAACTGCACCTTTAGAAGTATCATTTGATGCATCAGCTTCTTCGGATCCTAACGGAGATTCATTAAGTTACAATTGGGATTTTGGTAATGGACAAACATCATCGGTAGTTGATCCATTAATTACGTATACAGATATTGGATCGTATTTAGTAACACTTACAGTAAGTGATGGAACTAATACTTCTTCAGAATTTACGAAAACGATTACTGTACTTGACGGTAATATAGCACCGATAGCAGAATTTACAGCAACTCCAACTACAGGAATTGCTCCAGTAACAGTAAGTTTTGATGCATCCGCATCATCTGATGAGAATGGAGACTCTTTAACCTATGTTTGGGATTTTGGTGATGGAGAAACTGGTTCAGGAGTAACAATAACTCATGAGTATACAGCAATAGGGGAGTATGACGCCAAACTTACAGTAAGCGATGGAAGCAAAGAAGATTCTAAAACAGTAACAATTACTGTTACCGACGGAAGTCCGGTTGCTTCTTTTACAGTGAGTACAGATTCGGGAGTAGCTCCATTAGACGTAACCTTTGATGCTTCTGCATCTTCAGATCCGGCAGGAGGAAATCTTACATACAGTTGGGATTTAGGTAATGGTGAAGTAGCTTCTACGGTGACTACATCTGCTACATACACTGAAGTAGGACAGGTGACTGTTACACTTACAGTAACAAATGCAGTAGGAGATACAGATTCTGAAACAAAAACGATTAGTGTTACGGATGGCAGTGTAAGTTGCGCTTTTGGAACTCCAATAGACAATGCATTACCTTCTATCAATGAAGAATTTCAAAATATATTCGTGTTAGGTGATGGAGGTCCTAATTTAGATAATGTAGCAAAATTTAACATAAACTGGGATTTAGCTAATAATGGATTATATCAATTTTCCATGAATACTAATAATGGTACTCCTAATTGGTGGAATGATTTCTTACCAAATGTTACGCAAAACTTTAATGCTTCGCAGCCAGAAATTACAATTACAGGTTCTGGATTTCCGGGATTTGATGGTTCATATTATGTAGCTATTGATGAAGGTAATTTTGTATTGGTTTCTAAAACAGCCGGATTTACTATTTATTTTAGTATATCTGCTACAACACCTGATTGTGATGGAGGTATCTCTAATCCAATAATAACTGAAGGGGGAACTATAACTGGAGGTCCATTTACATTTACTGTTGGTGATGGTATTGCAGATAATGTTTCTGGAATTACGCTATCAGGAAATACGGGTACAAACTCTCAATGGGTCGTAACCGATGATCAGAATAATATTTTAGGACTGCCTGCTAATATAGAAGATGTAGATTTTGATGGAGCAGGAACGGGTACTTGTTTAATTTGGCACTTAAGTTATGAAGATGGACTACAAGGCTTAGCAGCAAATAATAATGTTTCCGCTTTAACAGGAGATTTTGACTTCTCCAATTCAATAGCGGTGGTTAGAAATCCAGTTGATCAACCAGGACCAGATGGAGGTAGCATTTCTGGAGGACCATTTACATTTACTGTTGGCGATGGCATCGCAGATAATGTTTCTGGAATTACGTTATCAGGAAATACTGGTACAAACTCTCAATGGTTAGTAACAGATGATCAAAATAATATTTTAGGACTACCTGCTAATATAGAAGATGTAGATTTTGATGAAGCAGGAACAGGTACTTGTTTAATCTGGCATCTAAGTTATGAAGATGGTTTACAAGGATTAGCAGCAAACAATAATGTTTCGGTTTTAGTAGGAGATTTTGATTTCTCTAATTCAATTTCGGTAATAAGAAATCCAGTTACCGATGGTGGAGGTGATTGTTCTTTTGATACACCTATAGCTTCAGCATTACCATCTATTGATAATCGATATAATAACATATTTGTTTTAGGAACTGGAGGTCCAGATCCTAGTAATATTCGCGAGTTTACCATCAATTGGAATTTAGAAAACAATGGATTGTATCAATTTGCAATCAATACGAATAATGGAACTCCGGATTGGTATATTGATCTTAGAGGAAGTTTAACACATAATTTTAATGCTCCACAACCCGAAGCGGTTTTATCTGGTACTCAGGTTACCGGATTAGATGGAGCTTATTGGGTAAATGTTGATGGAGATAATTTTGTCATGGCTTCTAAAAATGGAGGATTTACGCTTTATTTCAGTTTAACTTCTACAGAACCTGATTGTGGTAATACTGGTGGAGGAAATACAGATCCGGTAGCAGATATTTCTGCAACTCCTATTTCTGGAGAAGCCCCATTAGTAGTAACTTTTGACGCAGTTGCTTCTACAGATGCCGATGGAGATGCATTAAGTTATAGTTGGGATTTTGGAGATGGAAATACTGCTAGTGGAGTAACAGTAGAACATACATTTACCTCTATAGGAACATATTCTGCTACTTTAACAGTTGATGATGGAAACGGAGGCGTAG
This sequence comes from uncultured Aquimarina sp., assembly GCF_947495315.1. Taxonomy (GTDB): domain Bacteria; phylum Bacteroidota; class Bacteroidia; order Flavobacteriales; family Flavobacteriaceae; genus Aquimarina. The sequence goes on from NZ_CANLYD010000003.1 coordinate 177,276, forward strand.
ATCAAGCAGTCATTACTATTACAGTTACTGATGGAGATATTATTATTAACCCTCCAACTGGTGATAACGCATATATCAATCGCTTTATAGAAATGCGAAATGAATTTTACGATCCTGCTAATGGATACTTTAGTGCAGATGGATCTCCTCATCATTCTGTAGAAACATTGATAGTAGAAGCTCCTGATTATGGTCACGAGTCCACGAGTGAGTTATATTCTTATTGGTTGTGGTTAGAAGTTATGAATGGAAGAATCACACAAGATTGGGCACCTCTTAACAATGTGTGGAATAAAATTGAAGAATTTATAATTCCAACAACAGCGGATCAGCCAACGAATGGAGCATATAATGCCTCTTCTCCTGCCGCATATGCAAGTGAGTTCCCTTTACCAAGTGATTATCCTGCACCACTTAATTTTAGTGCTCCTGTAGGATCTGATCCGGTTTCTCCGGATTTAACAGCTACCTATGGTGCTGATATTTATCAAATGCATTGGTTATTAGATAATGATAACTTTTATGGATATGGTAATAGAGGAGATGGAGTTAGTACACCATCCTATATCAATACTTTTCAGAGAGGAGAACAGGAGTCGGTGTATGAAACAGTTCCTCATCCATCGTGGGAAAGCTTTGAATGGGGAGGAACAGACGGATTCCTTCCATTGTTTATAGAAGATCAGAGTTATGCAAAGCAGTGGAGATATACGAGTGCTCCTGATGCAGATGCCAGAGCAGTACAAGCAATGTACTGGGCACAAGTGTATGCTAAAGAACAAGGCGCAAGCTTAGGAAGTTTGGATTTGGATAAAGCATCTAAAATGGGTGATTTCTTAAGGTTATCGATGTTTGATAAATATTTTAAGCCCATGGGAGTACAAAGTGCGACCAGTGGAGCGGGATCTGGATATGACAGTGCACATTACTTAATGTCGTGGTACATGTCTTGGGGTGGTTCGGCAGATCCTGCTTCGCAATGGGCCTTTAGAATAAGTTCTAGTCATTGTCATTTCGGGTATCAAAACCCCATGGCTGCTTATGCTTTAACGCAGGTAGATGAATTGAAACCAATATCTCAAAATGGAGAAAGAGATTGGAACGAAAGTCTAAAAAGACAAATGGAATTCTATACCTGGTTACAGTCTAAAGAAGGAGCTATAGCTGGTGGAGCTACTAATAGTTGGAATGGTGATTACAGTCCATATCCTGCTGGTAAATCTACATTCTACGATATGGCTTTTGATACAGATCCTGTATATCACGATCCAGGAAGTGGTACTTGGTTCGGATGGCAAGCTTGGTCTATGGAGCGAGTTGCGGAGTATTACTATATAACTAATGATCCGATGGCAAAAAATCTAATGGACAAATGGGCAACTTGGGTTAAGAGTGAAGTAAAACTTATTGGAACTGATGATTTCGAAATTCCTGCAACTCTAGAATGGACAGGAGAACCAGATACCTGGGATCCTAATAGTCCAGGAAGTAATGATAATCTTAGTGTAGTTGTTACAGATTACGGAAAAGATCTAGGTGTTGCAGCTTCTATGGCAAAAGCACTTATTTATTATGCTGCTGCAACTCAAAAGCATGCTACACTAGATACAGATGCTCGTGATCTTGCTAAAGAGGTGTTAGACAGAATGTGGAATACCTACAGAGATGATAAAGGAGTTTCTTCTCCAGAAGACAGAGGAGATTTTACAAGAATCTTTGAAGAAGAAGTATACATTCCTAATGGATTTAGCGGTACAATGCCTAATGGAGATCAGATAAAACCAGGAGTGACATTCTTAGATATAAGATCTGATTATAAAAATGATCCTGAATTTGATAGATTGGAGGCTGCATACAATGCCGGAGAAGACTATACACAACGTTATCATAGAAGTTGGGCTCAGATAGAAGTTGCTTTGGCAAATGCAGAATTTGGATTCTTTTTTGGAGATCAAGAACCTGGTATCAAAGCTCCAGAAGATCAATTTAAAGTAACAGCTTCGCCAAATCCAGCATCAGATTACGTTACTATCTCTACTAATTTTGATATGAATAATACCAGAATTAGAATAATAGATATTGCAGGAAATGTGGTTAGAGCAGAACCAATGTTGAATAAACAAAAGTCTACCAGAATTTCTGTAAATGGATTACCTTCTGGTATGTATATCTTAGAAATTTTTGATATAACTACTGGAGGAAAATTCAGAAATAAGATTATCAAAAATTAATTGTAAAATAAAGAGAGAGGTTATATAACCTCTCTCTTATTTTTTAGCTCTTTCAAGTTTAGTAGATAGAAAACTTTGCGATCGTTATTTTTAAAATCGTGAGAAGCGATTAACCGCACTTTCCATTAGATCGTATTTCTACATAAACTTTTGATTTAATATATCACCGCAATTCATAAAAGTGAAAAAAATAAATACATGAAACGATTCATAAATTATTTAGTGATTCTGTTATTGCTTTTCGGCAATATATCAGAAGTTTTAGGGCAACAACAAAATTTTCTAACAACATCTGGAAATAAGCTCTATGATTCAACCGGAAAAGAAGTCCGCTTGACAGGTGTGAACTGGTTTGGTTTTGAAACTTCATTATATCAACCACACGGAGTTTGGAGTAGAGACATGAAAAGTGTTCTACAACAAATCAAAGATTTAGGTTTTAATACAATTAGAGTTCCTTGGTGTAATGAAATGCTAAATCCAGGAGCGAGCATAAATATTAATTCTTACGGAACAGATCCATACACTGGTATTTCTCCGATGAATGAAGAAGAAACTACAGTGAGTACACCAATTGAACTATTAGATATTTTTGTGCGCTGGTGTCAGGAAAATGATATAAAAATTGTTTTAGATAATCATTCTAGAGCAGCTGATGGGTTCTTAAACGAAGCTGTTTGGTATACACCAGAGTATTCTGAAGAACGATGGATTAACGACTGGATTTTTATGGCCGATCGATACAAAGATTTTTCGGCAGTAGTGGCAATGGATTTAAATAATGAACCTCATGGATCTACTTGGGGAGATAGCAATCCGGCTACGGATTGGAACAAGGCAGCAGAAAGATGTGGTAATGCTGTTCTAGCAGTAAATCCAAATGTTTTGATTATTGTAGAAGGAGTAGGAGAGTTTGAAGGGAGTTCATATTGGTGGGGAGGACAATTAATGGGAGCAAAGCAATATCCTATTCAATTGTCAGATCCAAGTAAGCTAATGTATTCTGCACATGAATATGGTCCAGAAGTAGCGCAACAAGACTGGTTTACAGCAAGCAATTTTCCACAAAATATGCCTAGTATATGGTCAGATAACTTTCATTATTTATATGAAGAAGGTACTTCTCCATTATTTGTTGGAGAATTTGGAATTAAAGACCAAGATGCCTTTGGAGGTATTTCTTATACTTGGTTTACAGAGTTTACAGATTTCATGGGAGGTATATATTCTTGGACTTTTTGGACAATGAATCCTAATTCTGGTGATACAGGTGGTATTTTACAAGATGATTGGACGAGTGTGAATCAATGGAAATTAGATGTGTTAACTCCCCATTTAGCACCATTTATTCCAAATGTTGTAGGGGGAACAGGAAATCTTCCTCCTACAGCAAGATTTACAAGTAATATAATTTCTGGAGATGCACCATTAACTGTTTCATTTGATGGATCAACTTCTTCAGATCCAGATGGTGATACTCTAACATTTAATTGGAATTTTGGAGATGGAACAACAGCTACAGGAGAAAGTATTTCTCACTTATTTACAGATTTCGGAGAGTATCAAGTAGTATTAACTGTAAGCGATGGAACGCTTAGCGATACGGAAACTCTTACTATCACGGTTAATGATCCAGATACTAATATACCAGTAGTAACGGCAAACATTTCTACTGATGTTACTGGAGGTATAGCACCAGCTATTATTAATTTTGACGGTTCTGGTTCTACGGTATCTGATGGAAGTACGTTAACGTATAGTTGGGATTTTGGAGATGGAACGGCAGGTTCTGGAATGACAATAAATCATGAATTCATTAATGCAGGTAGTTATAATGTTGTATTAACAGTTTCTAATGTGGATGGGATTTCTGATACAGCGACTATTGCTATAATTATTACAGAACCTAATAATGGAGGAGATTGTACTTTTGGAGCACCTTTATCTAATGCATTACCAACCATTGCAAATGCTTCTTATAGTAATATCTATGTCCTAGGGTCAGGAGGTCCGGACCTAAGTAACGTAACTAATTTTACAATTAACTGGGATTTACAAAATAATGGATTGTGGCAATTTTCTATGAATACCAATAATGGTGTGCCAAGCTGGTGGAATGATCTTAAAACTAATGTTACCAGTCAAAACTTTAACGCTGCACAACCAAGTGTAACGTTGTCCGGTACAGGGTTTCCTAACCTTGATGGAGCTTATAATGTCACTATAGATGGAGATAACTTTGCATTAGTTTCCAAAAGTGGGGCTTTTACCATTTACTTTAGTAACAGTAACATAGCTCCTAATTGCGAACAGCAATTAAAAGATCCGTTTATCGAGAATGATGAGTTAGAAGTTAAAGCATACCCAAATCCTGTATCAGATAAACTGACGATTAGACACGCTGAGGTTCTTAAAAGTGCAAGATTAGATATACTGGATGTATCGGGAAAAGTCATTAAAAGAGTTTCTTCTATCACTGAGACAAATATGGTAGAATTAAATGTTTCAGAATTAGAACCTGGAGTATATTTTATTAAAATCTTCAATCAAAAAGAAACCATAACAAAGCAAATTATAAAACAATAATTAATAATTAAGTGTCTAGTTCTGAATAATCTGTATTGATTGTTTAGAACTAGACAATCTTTTAAAACCATGACTTTTCTTTAAAGAGAAAAGTACAGCAAATAACTTTTCAAAAACTCACTACTTAATCATGGTACCAACACCAAGAAATAAGAAGGGATGGCGTGTATATGTAAAAAATATACATCAGATCCTTTTTTGTATACTAGCAATATCAATCTCATTTGGTCTTGCCGTCATATCCGTACTAGATGTATATGATGGAACAGCAGGACCAATAATGACGACACAAACCTGGCCAGCAGGAACTTTTCTTTCTAATTTTCCTGAAGGAGATAGAATCAATACATACCATCGTAACTATTTAATGATTAATGGGCAAGCGGGAACAGGTGTTTGGGATGTATCTAACCCAACTGCTCCTAAAAGAGTGCAATTTAGTGAAGCCGCCAATAATGGACATCGGTGGTGGAAATTAGAAGGAGATTTGTTTTATCGTGAGTATTCAGTTCCAGAAGTAGAAGGAACGGGATATAAATATTTGGATCTTTCTAATATGTTAGAAAGGAAACCGATCACTTCCTCTGATATTTTATATACCGTACAAGATGGGCAATCTAATTATGATAATCTGGAAACATTTCCTCACACTATAGATGGAAACAGAGTATTCGATATGAGAACAGGAGCTCAGGTAGATGATATACCAACTACTGTTTCTTTGCCAGATGTAGTGGTTCGAATCGGGAATTACGTTTTTTATGCGCCACAAACTGGAGATATTAATGTATTTGATTTTGGAGATCCTGAAAATATAAAATTTCTAGGATCTTTTGGAGGAGATATACCTCATGAACAGTATAGTACAGGTTTTCAACTATGGAGAAATCACTTAGTCTTTATGAGTGGTAATGAAGGTCCTAATGCACTGGTAGCATTTGATATTAGTGACCCTACAGATGTAAAACTGGGGTTTAGTTTACATTCTGATCAGGTTACGTTAGGACGTTATATGATATTTCAGGATGAATACGGATTTTCTGGTAGGTTTGATAGAGGTGTAAAATTCAATTTTGAAACGATGGAAATTGAACAAGAGTTTTTTCCACCTTCAAGTGATGAAACTTTACAGTTTATAGATAATCAGTGGATGCCAATTGGTCATATTTTGATTGCTAGTGGAGATGATAAAACTTCGATTTTTGCGCATCAAGATGGTCTGGATGAAACACCTCCAACTATGGGTCATCACTTTCCTATTTCTGGAGCTATCAATCAACCGGTAACATCTACAATAGGTTTTGTAATAAATGAAACTTTAGATGATCTTACTATTAATGATGAAACAATACAGGTAAGTCCTTTGGGAGGATCACCGATAGAAGGAGATGTCACAACTACTTCGTATCAGGTGATTAATTACGCACCAAAACAAAACCTCTTGCCTAACACCACGTATGAAGTAAAGTTAGTAGAAGGAGGTATAAAAGATGCAGTAGGTAACGGAATGGAAGAGTATATCTTCTACTTTACTACTGGAGGCGATTCTTCTAATCAATCGCCAAAAATTGCAGGAATAGATTTAAGTATTGCTTCTCCTGTGACTATTGGGTCTGTAATAGACTTTACCGCAGATGCAAGTGATCCAGATGGAAACCCGCTGAGTTATCGATGGGATTTTGGAGATGGTTCTCCAAAAACAGAGTGGATAGGAAAAAATACTTCTCATACATACACAGAAGCTGGGAATTATTTATTGCAAGTGCAAGTATCTGATAATAATGGTGGTTTTGTAGTAGGTTCCCAATCAATTGTAGTAGTTACATCTGTATCGGCAGATTTACCTACTCAATCAAGCCCAATAGCTATAGATGCTGATAATAGAGTAGTATGGTCTGTCAATCCGGATAATAATTCTGTTACGATGGTCAACGCAGATGACTTATCCGTAATCAGAGAAGTAACTGTGGGTGAAGACCCGGTAAGCATAGCATTGGATTCTGAAGGGAAAGCTTGGATTACCTGTAGAGACTCTGATGAGGTATATATAATTAAGAAAGATGGTTCTTTGGAAACAAAAATAGCGTTAGATAGAGGATCTAATCCATATGGAGTTGTATTTACACCAGATGGCAGTCGTGGTTTTATATCCGCTTTTGGGTCAGGAAAAATTTTAGAAGTATCTCCTGTTACTAATACTATAAAAAGCACGTTGCAAATAGGAACAACTCCTCGCGCATTAGCCGTCAGTGGTGATGGAGCTAAGCTATTAGTTACAAAATTCATTTCACCGGATGAAGAAGGTCAAATTTGGGAAGTGAATCTAGATACATTTACCATAAATACTACGATTTCACTTCCTATAGATGATTTTACACAAGATAATGGAAATGAAGGAAGAGGCTTACCAAATTATATATCAGGTATAGCCATTCATCCTAATAATAAATCTGCTTGGTCCGTAGCCAAAAAAGATAATATTCTAAGAGGATTAAACAGAGATGGAAAACCATTGGTTTTCGATAATGTAGTTCGTACAGCAATTTCTCCTATTAATCTTATAAATGGTCAAGAAGATGTTTCGAAAAGATTGGATATTGACAATCATGGCCAACCATCATCTGCATTATATACTCCTACTGGTAATTATTTGTTAGTTACCATGCAAGGAAACAATAGAATCGTAGTGATAGATCCTAAAAAAGGGCTGGAGTTACTAAAAAAAGATGTGGGTAAAGCACCTCAAGGTCTAGCAATTGATCCAACCACAAATCGTGTTTTTGTAAAAAACTTTATGGATCGTAGTATAACGGTTTTTGATGCAGCAGATATGATCAAAACTGGTAGCAGTACTTTAGAAGAGCTAGCTACTGTTTCTACAGTTGGTAATGAAACATTAAGTTCTGTTATACTAAAAGGGAAACAAATATTTTATGACGCTTCAGATTTAAAAATGGGAACTGATGGATACGTCAGTTGTGCTACCTGTCATATAGACGGAACTCAGGATGGTCGAACCTGGGATTTTACAGATCGAGGAGAAGGATTACGTAACACCATCTCTCTTATCGGTAGAGCAGGAACTGGTCACGGAAGAGTCCACTGGAGTGCTAATTTTGATGAAATACAAGATTTTGAAAATGATATGCGCTCTCATTTTAATGGACAAGGTTTTATGAGTGATACAGATTTTAATGAAGGTACTACTGCACTTACTCTGGGAGATGTTAAGAAAGGAAAATCAGCAGATCTGGATGCATTAGCAGCTTATATAGAATCTCTAAATAGTTTTAGTCCAAGTCCATATCGAAATAATGATGGAGGTTTAACAACAGATGGCGTTGCAGGAAAATCTTTATTTGAAGATTTAAAATGTGCCTCTTGTCATAGCGGAGAAGCTTTTACAGATAGTAAAACAGGAAAACTACACGATGTTGGAACTATTTCCGCCACAAGTGGAAATCGTCTGGAAAAAGAATTAGTGGGTATAGATGTCCCCACATTAAAAGATGTATGGGCAACAGCACCTTATTTGCATAATGGAGTTGCTAAAACCCTAGCAGAAGTGTTTACAGCTAATAACCTGAATGATGCACATGGAGCAACTTCCTCCTTAAATACTAATCAAATAAAACAGTTAGAAGCATATATTAAACAGATTGATGGATCAGAAGTAGCTCAGGAATCTCAACAAATACTAAAAATATCTTCGCCTGAAGATGGTATGAATATAGATAAGGCAGATCCGATAAAATTGAGTGTAGAAACCAATATTGATGGAATTACTAAAGTTCAATATTTTGTAGACAATAGTATAATTGATGAGGTAACCGCTGCACCTTTTGAGTCAACCTGGACTCCTATAATTTGGAAAACCTATTCAATCTCTGCCAAGGTGTTTTACAATAATGGAAATACAGCTTCTATTACTCCAGAAGCCAACATTAAGTATAAAAACATAATTAAGGTGATGTTTGTTGTTGGAGATAAAAATAACCTAACATCAGAAGATCAGAGGATTAAATCTCGTTTAGAACAAAAATTAGGATTTACCATTACGCTCTTTTCTGATGAAGAAGCTACAAGTCCTCAATCTGCTAATCCATTTGATATGGTATTAATTTCTTCGACTGTGGACCCTAGAGAACTAGGTAATGATTTAGAAGGAGCCAGAGTTCCATTAATGACTTGGAATCCATTTATGTATGGAAAACTAAGAATGACTTCTGGAGAATTAAATACGGGCTTTGGTATCACACAAGATGGATTCTCTACAATTACAGTTTCTGATCCAACACACCCTATGGCAGCAGGTGCAGAAGCAAGTACAGCTTTGTATTCGATTACGCAAAGTCTGCCTTTCGGAAATCCTACAGAAGAAGCAATTGTAATCGCTAAAGCGGGAACATTACCGATTTTGTTTGGATATGAAGCAAGTTTGTCTATTCCTTCAAGAAGAGTTGCATTTCCTCTTAGAGATCAGTTCATGCATTTATTAACAGAGGATGGATTGGATATGTTTGATGCTGCTGTATTATGGACACTTCATGGTGGAGATTCAGATACGCCTATAGGTCCATTGCCAGATGTGTTTTTTAAATCTCCGATAGATGGAGAGTTGGTGAATGCTCCTTTAAAAATAGATTTTGATACAGAAGGTTGGGATTTACCATCACAGCAATATAAACTAAGATTTAAAATTGATGGACAAGATCGAGGTTTAATTACCACAGAAGGAGAGTTTATGGATGGTACAGCATTGTCAGAAGGACCTCACGAATTGACTTTGCAAATGGAACGCAGTGATAATTCTCTAACAGATTTAGGCGAAACAATCACGGTTATTGTAACCAATGATCCATTACCCGAAAATCCAACTGCGATTATTCAGTCACCATCAGATGGTGGATTAGTAGGACCTGATTTCGAAATAGAATTTTCTACTTATAAATGGGATATTACTCCTGGCGGACAACATGTCAAGTATTTTATTGATGGAGTAGAGCAAGGTTCGATGTTTGAGATAGCGCCAATACCAGTTTCAGGCTTGTCAGAAGGTGTGCATACAATTATATTATCGCTGGCTACAGAAAATGGTGAAATCACTGGAGATTCAGCCGAGATTACAATAACTGTTGATGAGAGATTTAATAATCTTCCTGATACTGATTTTAGCTTAGAATATAGAGATAATAGTTCCGGAGTGTCTACACCAGAATTGAAACCCGTATTTCAGATTGTAAGTGAATCATCAGAAAGTCATGCGCTAAGTGATTTTAAGATTAGGTATTGGTATACTCCAGAACATACTACTGCTATGGATTTCAATATAGATTATTCTGCTGTAGAAGGAACTGTTGGTACTTTTGAAAACAATCCAGAAAATAGTTATCTAGAGATCGGTTTTACTGCATCTTCCGGAAATTTAAATGCCAATAGCAAGTCTGGTCAAATTCAAACCAGGTTACATCATTCAGGTTTTCAGACTCATAATCAAGGGAATGATTATTCGTATGATCCTGGTAAAACTTCTTTGAAACCACATGTGTTAACTACATTGTATTATAAAGGAGCATTGGTTTGGGGATTAGAGCCAGATGGTAATGAAATATCTAATAGAAAACCTAATGCGATTATTAATCCAAGTGTCACATCTGGAATAGCACCGCTATTAGTTGATTTTGACGGGTCATCTTCTAGTGATCCAGATGGTGATTCATTAAGTTATTCGTGGAATTTTGGTAATGGTAATACAGCTACAGGAGTTACGGGTCAATTTACCTTTGATACTCCAGGTGACTACGAAGTATTGCTAACTGTAGATGACGGAAATGGTGAATCTGATATAACATCTGTTATCATCAATGTAAGCGATGAAACTCCTATATTGATTTCTAACTTTACTGCAACTCCAGTTTCAGGAAATGTTCCTTTAGTTGTGGATTTCGATGCATCGAGTTCCTTGTACCCAGATGGATCTAGCATTACATATATCTGGGATTTTGGAGATGGAAACACTAGTGATTTAGCGAATCCTTCGCATACGTATACCGTATCAGGATCATACGCAGCAACCCTAACTATTAGTGATGGAATCCTTTCTAATACTTCAGACCCTGTTACAATTACAGTTTTAGAAAGTAACATAGCTCCAGAAGCCAGTTTCGTCATGTCTGTCACTTCTGGAACGGTACCACTATTAGTGAATTTTGATGCTTCCGCATCTTCTGATGCCAATGGTGACAATTTAGAATATATCTGGGATTTTGGAGATGGAACAACAGGGGATGGAGTAAATATAAATCATGAATATACCGCTATTGGAGAATATATTATTTCTCTAACTGTTAGTGATGGAATTTTATCAGATAGTCAATCGCGTACTATTATTGTAAATGAATCAACAGGTACTACTGACTGTAGTTTTGGTGCCCCTATGAGTACTCCATTACCTGCATTACCAAATTTCTCCTATGATCATGTATATGTTTTAGGAACAGGAGGACCAGATTTGAGTAATGTAACCAATTTTACAATTAATTGGGATTTACAAAATAATGGTTTATGGCAATGCTCTATGAATACCAATAATGGTAATCCCGGTTGGTGGATTGACTTGACAGCAAGTATAGTCAGTCAGACATTCCACCAAGTAGGACCGACAATAACTTTTTCTGGAATAGGAATATCAAATTTTGATGGATCTTATGATGTAACGATGGATGGGAATAATTTAGTACTGGTTTCTAAAAGCGGAGCATATACGATATACTTTAGTAACGAAAATAGTGCTCCAAATTGTGAAAGCCTATTAAAGGATCCATTTATAGAGGATGGTTTGGACAAAGTGAAAGCATTTCCAAATCCTGTTACAGAGTATCTCACTATTCAAAGCGAACAAGATTTAAAAGGAAGTTTGATTAGGATTGTAGATATAAATGGAAAGATCTTATCATCAAGAAACATTCAAAAAAGCTTAAAAACAATACGATTGGATATGAATATGTTCAAATCAGGGATGTACTTTATACAGATTAAGCACAATAAAAGAACAGTAATTAAACGAATTACTAAATAAAAAAACCACCGTTAGATCTATTTCCTTTATAGATCTAACGGTGGTTACAAAATAAGAATCTAAAAAATAAACTTTCAAAAAAGAAATAATTTTTAACACTCAAAATAGAGTGATTTTAGAATCGGGGGATTCACAAGTAAGATTAGTTGGAATAATAATTATCAATTCAAATTTTGATTAACACACACAACTAACTCTTTTAAAAATGAAAACTAACATTAAAATTTTATTAATAGCGAGCTTGCTTTTTTGTACGCATCTATTCGCTCAAAAACAAAAAGCTGCTCCCATGGGTTTTGTATATGCAGAAGAAGAAAAATTCATGTTGGACGGCAGGCCTTATTATTTTTCTGGAGCCAATGTATATGATTTTTTCACATATGGATCTTCTAGCGGAGATATTGAAACACAATTCATGGATAAAGATCGTATCGATGAGCATATGCGAAGATTGTATAAAAATGGAATTAGGGTTGTAAGATTATGGGGGTTTAGTCACGAGGATTGGCATGGTTTTGAACCTCAGAAAGGAGTATATAGTGAAGCTCAATTTTCGTTATTTGATTATATCATTAAGTCCGCTGAAGCTAACGGAATAAAACTGATAGTTGCGTTAGAAAACTATTGGAATGATTACGGAGGTATCAAAGATCGTCTTAAATGGGAAGGGATCGATGTACAAGGTGCTGGAGAACACGATCAGGGACAGTTTTTTACCAATGCAGCTGCTTTACAAGGGTATAAAGATTACGTAGAATATTTTCTTACTCGTGTCAATCATTATGATAATGTAGAATATAGAAATGATCCTACGATTTTGGCTTGGGAATTAATGAATGAGCCTAGATACCAGGGATTTGGTGATGATGTTACTTCTGATGTTCTCAGAGCCTGGGTTGATGATATGGGAGCCTTTATTAAAGCGATTGATCCCAATCATTTATTGGGAACTGGTTTAGAAGCTCACGGAACAAAATATAATTTTGGTGGAGACGAGGGGAATGACTTCATAAAAATCCATGAGTCTCCATACGTCGATTTTACTTCTGCTCATCCTTACATTAGAGAAAGTTGGTCCAATTTCACATTGGAACAAACAATGAAATTGATGGAACAATGGTCGAATGAATCCCATAACATCATAAAAAAACCCCTGTATATAGGTGAATTTAATGTGGAGATCCAAGAACGTTATGAATGGTGGGAAGAAATGTACACTTTTATTGAGGAAAATAAAATTGGTGCGAGTGGCTTTTGGTGGTTTCCTGATAACAATACGCCTAGAGATAAATTTGGAGTATTCGAAGGTGATGTCGAAGTGGCAATTTACAAAGAACACGCGCTGAGAATGGAAACAATGTCAGGAGGAGAAGCCATTTATCTATCGTTATTATCTCCTAAGTCGGGAGATACATATGTAACTGGAAGTATCGTGCATATAGAAGCAAATTTGTTAAATGAAAATAATACTATTCAAAAAGTAGAATTTTTTAGTAATGGAGAATTGGTTGGAGAAGATATTACAGCTCCCTATGAGTTAGACGTATCTGGGTTATCAGATGGAAATTATACAATTACTTCTGTAGCAACAGGAATTAATGGAATAACCAAAACATCAACACCTAGAAATATTCAGATAGGAGGAGACGGTGTATTGTCCTTAGAATATAAAGATGCTTCTACAGAAGCGCTTACCAATGTCATTAAACCACACTTTAGACTTTTCAATAACTCATCACAGGATGTCGCATATTCAGATCTTAGCATTCGTTATTGGTTTGAGACAGAAGTTAATTTACCTCTCAATTTCTTTATAGACTATGCAATGATAGGAAGTAGTAACGTTAATGGACAAATTGTTAATACGGAAGGGAATAAACATTATCTAGAAATTACATTTGATCCTGCAACAGGAATGTTAGGAAGAAATGCGGGTTCTGGTAGAATGGAACCCAAAATAGCCAATAGCAATTGGTCCGAAACAGATCAAACAAATGATTACTCCTACGATGGTACCAAGAAAGAATTTGCAGAATGGGAAAGAGTTGCCTTATATCTTAATGGAAAATTGGTAAGTGGCCTAGAGCCAGAAACAAGTGTCGATACTCCAACAGCAGTAATTAATGCATCTACCATCAGTGGAGATGGACCTTTATCTGTGACATTCGACGGATCAGGATCAACAGACCCAAATGGAGATATTCTCACGTATAGTTGGGATTTTGGAAATGGAGATACTGCTACTGATGCAATAACATCATATGAATTTACAGAATTTGGAGAAGCTAATGTTACGCTAACTGTAGATGATGGAAACGGAAATTCGGATACCGAAACAATTACGATTGCGGTTACAGATCCAAATGTAGCTCCAGTAGCTGTTTTTACAAGCGATATCGAAACAGGAATTGCACCAGTACTTATAACTTTTGATGCTTCAACATCGACAGATGTAAATAATGATGTATTATCATATTCTTGGGATTTCGGCAATGGTGATACTGCAACAGGAGTACTTGTTGCGTATCAATTTGAAACAGTTGGAGAATTCGATGTAAAGCTTACTGTGAGCGATGGTAAAATTGAAGATTCAATAACAAAAAAAATAACAATTTCTGATGGAAATCCTATCGCAAATATTGTGGCTAATGCAATTTCAGGTCCTGCTCCTTTAGAAGTTACATTCGATGGTTCCGGCTCTGTAGATCCTTCTAATAATATATTAAACTACTCCTGGAATTTTGGAGACGGCACGACAGAAACAGGTCAAATAGTAGTACATACCTTTGATACAGTTGGATCTTATATAGTAACCCTTGAGGTAAATAACGGACAAGGAGGAATAGATACAAACGCAATAACCATTCAAGTACAAGAAATACTGCCAGTTTCAGATATATCAGTAGAATATAAAGATGGTGGCAATGGCAATTCTTTGGATAATATGATCAATCCTCACTTTAGAATCTCTAATAATAGTGATCTCACTGTTCCTTATCAGAATATAACTGTTCGATATTGGTTCACTTCAGAAGATAACAATAACCTTAACTTCTGGTGCGATTGGGCACAATTAGGAACAGGATTTGTCAATGGAGTCTTTGGTCAACAAAATGGCCTAGATTATCTAGAAGTTTCATTTGATTCGGCTTCAGGCGCACTGGCTCCCGGACAGAATTCAGGACCTATACAAACAAGATTCGCCAAAGCTAATTGGAGCAATTTTAATGAAAATGATGACTACTCTTATAAATCATTACTTGCCGATTATCAGTTTAATAACGAAATGACTTTGTATGTAGAAGGAAACTTGGTTTGGGGTATAGAACCTGCCACTTCCTTAAGATCAATGGATTTGATAGAAAGCGTAAAAGTTTATCCGAATCCGACTAAAAACCATATTAATATTTCAGGTTTTGAAGTTCTTGAAAAAACCGAAGTGAGATTGACAAACCTTGTCGGGAATGTAATTCGTAGCGCTAATCCAAAAGCAACACAATCTATGATAACATTCTCATTAGATAACCTGGACAGAGGGATCTATATTTTGGAGATTAAAGATGTAATTCAAAACATAATTTCGAGAAGAAAAATTATAGTTAATTAAAAGTTAAAAAATAACCACCAACAGTAGGACATAAGTCCATTTGATCCAATAAGATGCCAAAAGTCACTGTGGTTAATTGATCAGCTATAAATCGAATTCTATATGCATTTGAACGAATTCTATTTCATAAAGGTCACTTAATAGTTTTGTGAAAAACAACAAGCTTATGAAATCTTAACTTCGAGAAGTTTTAAATTATTTTATACGTGTTAAAAGCTGTTAACTAGCTAGTTATTGAATTTTTTAACATAAAATTAAACATAATATATAACGTTCTTTGAATACTTACACTAACAAAATAAATACCTTAAAACCAAACACACACAAAAACAATTCAAATCATGAAACTAACTAAACTCAACGTTTTATTAACATTCTTGTTTCTTGGGTTTTTGCTCCAAGCACAGACTCCAGAAGGAGAATTAAAAAGATGGCACAAGGTCACTTTAACCTTTAATGGTCCAAACACATCAGAGACCGCGAACCCAAATCCGTTTTCGGATTATCTATTAGAGGTAACTTTTACACACTCAGGAAGTAACAGGAATTACAAAGTTCCTGGCTATTTTGCTGCTTGCGGAAATGCGGAGAACAATAGTTGTGCCTCCGGAAATAAATGGAGAGTGCACTTTACACCAGATCAAACAGGAACCTGGAACTGGTCAGCTTCATTTAAGTCAGGATCTAATGTGGCCATTAATGGTGGAGGATCTAATGCTGGATTTATGAATGGAGATACTGGATCTTTTAGTATAGCAGAATCAGATAAATCCGGTAGAGATTTTAGAAGTAAAGATCTGGGTAGACTAAAATATGTTGGAGAACACTATTTAAGACATATTGGTACAAACCCTAACAATCCTAATGGGAACTGGTTCGTAAAAGCAGGCGCTGATGCTCCAGAAAACACACTTGCTTATGAAGATTTTGATAATACACCTAATAGAGGTAATAGAAGAAAAAACTGGAACCCTCATCAGCAAGATTATGTTGCAAGTGATGCAAGTGGATACACTTGGGATGGTGGAAAAGGAACTGAATTATTAGGAGTAGTAAAGTATTTGTCAGATAAAGGAGTAAATGCATTTTCGTTTTTGACATTAAGTTTACACGGTGATGATGAAAATGTATTTCCGCATTTATTAAAAGTGCCCGTTTCTACATATAACGGTTACAATGATGGACAGCAATGGAATCAGGGAGTACATAAGGATAGATTTGATGTTTCAAAATTAGCTCAATGGGAGAAAATATTTGAATATGCTGATAAGAAAGGAATGTATCTTCATTTTAAAACAATGGAAACCGAAAACGATAATATCATGGATAATGATAATTTCGGAAGACAACGTAAATTGTATTATCGAGAGTTAATAGCTCGTTTCGGTCATCATTTAGCCCTTAACTGGAACCTTACAGAAGAAACAACTATACCAGATAATGTGGTAAAAAGTACTGCTAGCTATATAAAGCAACAGGATCCTTATGATCATAATATTGTAATACACACATATCCAGGACAGCAAGACCAAAGATATAATCCTTTATTAGGAAATAATTCAGAGCTTACAGGAGCGTCTATCCAAACGGATAAGAGCAAAGTCCATAATGATGTGAAACGTTGGTTAGAAAAATCTAGAAATGCAGGTAAAAAATGGGTTGTAGCTAACGATGAACAAGGAAATGCACAGATTGGAGTAGATCAAGATGGTAAAGATGACAAGTTAGTACGTCACCAAGTTTTATGGGGTACGTTAATGGCTGGTGGAGCTGGTGTAGAATACTATTATGGATATAGTACAGGACAAACTGACTTAACAGCGCAAAATCATCGATCTAGAGATGGTAAATATTCTGATGCGGCTAGAGCATTGCAATTTTTTAATAATTACTTGCAGGATGGATTAGTAAATATGGTTTCCTCCGATGGAGTAACATCTGATAACAATGATTATGTTTTGGCTAAAGCAGGAGAAATTTATGCAGTATATAGACCGAATGGAGGTGCTACGGGCCTTAGTTTACCTTCTGGAAACGCAGAATACAATGTACAATGGTATAATCCACGTGGTGGTAGCGGTTTAACCAATGCAGCGACGCTGGGTGGAAACCTGGTAGCGCCGGATAATAATGACTGGGTTGCATTAATCAAGAAAAAAGATGGTGGTGGCACGGATCCTGATCAGTGTGTGGCTTTAGAGCAAAACGGAATTGTAGCAGTAGAGGCCGAACACTTTGTAGATCAATCCAAAGTAAATGATAGAAAGTGGTATGCTCAGGATGGTAGTGCAGCTACACCAACTCCAGATCCGGATCCGGATCATTCTTCTGGTGCGAGTAGTGGAGGATATTTAGAAATCTTACCGGATACAAGAGTAACACATAGTGACCCACTTGTTAATGGAGTTAGTTTTAGCAATACTCCAGGACAGGTTGCAATCATTAATTATAAAGTGAAATTTACGACTCCTGGAAAATACTTTGTATGGGTACGAGCACATTCTACCGGATCAGAGGATAACGGAATCCACGTAGGTATCGATGGAAATTGGCCAGCATCAGGAGCTAGAATGCAATGGTGTGCAGGTAAAAACCAATGGACCTGGGAGAGTAAGCAACGAACTAATGCCAATCATTGCGGAGAGGCAGAAAAAATATACATAGACGTACCTTCTGCAGGTGTCCATACGATTTCTTTCTCTATGAGAGAAGATGGATTCGAAATGGATAAATTCGTATTGTCTAAAAGTTATACAAAACCAACAGGAAATGGCCCTGATGAGGTATTGGTAGATTGTGGTGATGAAAACAAGCCTCCTCAAGTTTCAATAACTTCTCCAACAAATGGAGCTAGTTTCCAAATTGGTCAAACTATTCCTTTAGTAGCAAATGCATCCGATACTGATGGAACCGTTTCTAAGGTTGAATTTTTTATCAACAATAACTTGGCCGCTACAGAGCAAGTGATACCGTATGAAACCTCGACTACGATTGCTAATCCAGGAAATTATACGATAACCGCTAAAGCAACAGATAACGATGGTGCTGTAACTACGTCTCAATCTGTAAATATTACTGTTGAAGATGATTCAGTTCCACCAACTGATGTTATTGATATTCCAGGATCTTTTGAAGCTGAGGAATTTGAGTTAAAATCAGGAAGTGTTCGTATAGAAAACACTCCAGGAACAACCTCTGGTAAAAACTTAGGATATATCAAAAATGGAGATTTTGTAGATTATACGGTCAATGTTGATTCAAGTAGTGAGTATACATTTGATATTTATGCTTCGAGTAAAGGTGTAGGAGGAAAAGTGGATATTGTTGAATCAGGAACTGTTGTTGGTTCTATAGATATTCCTGTAACAGGACAATGGCATAGTTATAAGAAGTATTCTACTACAGTTTCTTTATCATCAGGAGAGAAAATACTTAGATTATCATTTAATGGAGGATTAGGATATTTATACAATATAGATAAAGTAGTAACTACAAAGATTCAACCTGTAGAACAAATAGTTACTTTATCTCCAATACACGACGCATTTTTACAAGGATCTACAAGAAACAATTCTGATATGGTTCGTGTAGAGTTAAACAAAAGAACAGGATACTTGATGTTTGATCTTTCTTCTATCAACGGAACGATTACCAAGGCTGATCTTAAGTTTACGGTATACTCAGATGCAGGAAACGGAAACATAAGTGTCAATAAAGGTAATAGTAATAATTGGACAGAGACTAATTTATCTAGCTCCAATAAACCGGGTAAAGGTGTTCAATTAGGAACATTAAATGCTAATTTCCCAGTTGGTAGTACTAAGACGATACCGTTAAAGACAGCTCAGATTTCGGGTAATAAACTTTCATTAATTATAGATGCGCTTTCAGGTAATGATTTTGCATTTGCATCTAAGGAAAATGGATCGGTTACTCAAGCTCAATTAGTTATTACTTATGATACTAATAGAGATGATAATCTTGATAATTCTAATGATATTACTTTTTATCCAAATCCTGTAGTCGATGTAATTAATATTTCTGGAGAAACTGCCGGTAAGACTATCAAAATGTATAATGCTATTGGAGTTCTTGTCAAAGAAGTAGTACTACAAGAAAGTCAAAACACCATCGATATGAGTGATTTATCATCAGGAATCTATATCGTCAATATTTTGGAAGCCGGTAAAACGAATAAAATTCTTTCTGCTAAGAAGGTATTGAAACGTTAAGTAAACCCCTTTAATCATTATCAAATCGATGATAAAATTTTAGGGATAGAAGAGTAATAAACGATTTATATTTGATATCGCTTATTATCAACCTAGGAGATAATAACACAATTCGGAATGATTAATAATCATTTCTGGGATTGTGTTATTATTTCTTATTATAGATTCTTAAAACTCTTTAGATTTTATTCGAATTGATAAAACAAATATGTTTTTAATCATGAAAAATAATACAAATCTATTATTAATCTTGTTGTTATGTTTTGTAACGATAAGCGTTTTTGCACAACCAACTCCCCCAACTGGAAAAAAGTGGGAAAAAATAGACGTGATGTCTGATGAATTTAACGGTTCCTCTCTTAACAGCTCTAAATGGGCAATAAATAGTCCTCAATGGGAAGGTAGACGACCTGCTAGATTTGAAACGTCTTCTGTATCTGTTTCAGATGGAAATCTAAAAATTTCAGCTTCAAAAAAAACAAACCCATTTAATGGATGGACACACAATGGTGGTCTTGTTAGGTCTACAACAAGGAATACCTATGGATATTATGAAGCACGTATGAAAGGTAATAAAACCTTTATGTCTTCTACTTTTTGGTTAATCAATAAACGTAATGAAGGTACTGGTTGTGATATTAGAACCACAGAATTAGATATTACCGAGACGGTAGGGGTTAATTCTAATGGAGCAAATTGGGTGAATAATATGATCATAAATATGAACTCTAATACACATAGTAGAGGGACTAATTGTAATAGTACACCAGTAGGTCAACAAGGAAACAAAGCTCCTCTTGGAGAAGAATCATGGAAGAATTATCATACCTATGGGGTTTGGTGGAAAAGTAAAAGTGAAATTTTATTCTATTTGGATAATGAATTTGTTGGGCAAATTAAACCGCCAGCAGACTTTAATCTTCCTATGTACTTGCGCATGGTAGTAGAAACATATGATTGGAATCCTCCAAAAGACGGACAAGATGGAATGAATAACTCCCTTAATAATCGTACTACATATTATGATTGGGTTCGTTCGTACAGATTAGTGGAAGATAATAACCCTAATAATCCACCATCGGTAAGACTTACATCTCCTGTAAACGGAGCTAATTTCGAAATAGGTCAAAGCATTCCTTTAATTGCGAATGCATCTGATACTGATGGAACAATTACTAAAGTTGAATTTTTTATGAATAACAACCTGGTAGCCACGGAGCAAATCATACCTTATGAAACCTCTACCTCGATAGCTAATCCTGGTAGTTATGTAATAACGGCTAAAGCTACAGATAATAATGGTGCAGTTACCACATCACAATCGGTGAACATTACTATTAAGGATGACTCAGTTCCACCAGTGGACGTTATTAGCATTCCCGGATCATTTGAAGCAGAAGATTTTGAGTCAAAAGGAGGAAGTGTTCGTATCGAAAACACTCCAGGAACAACTTCTAGTAAAAATTTAGGATATATTAAAAATGGAGATTTTACCAATTACATTGTAAATGCAGCTTCAACTGGTCAATATAGAGTAGATGTATACGCTTCTAGTCAAGGAACTGGAGGAAAAGTAGATATTCTGGAATCAGGTTCTGTTGTAGGTTCAATAAATATTCCAGTTACAGGACAATGGCATAGTTATAAGAAATATTCTACTATGGTTTCTCTATCTTCAGGAGAAAAAATGCTTAGATTATCGTTTAAAGGAAGATCAGGTTATTTATATAATATTGATAAAGTAGTAACAACAAAGATTCAACCTGTAGAACAAACGATTACTTTATCTCCAATCCATGATGCTTATCTACAAGGGTCAACTCGGTATAATTCTGATATGCTTCGTATTGAAAAAAATAATCGTTCGGGATATTTGATGTTCGATCTTTCTTCAATCAATGGAAGCATAACAAAAGCAGATCTTAAATTTACAGTATATTCTGACGCAGGAAACGGTAACGTTACTGTCCATAAAGGAAACAATAATAATTGGATGGAAACTAATTTATCTAATTCTAATAAACCTGGAAAAGGAACTCAATTAGGAACGTTAAACTCTAATTTCCCAATAGGTAGTGCTAAAACAATACCATTGAAAACAGCTCAGATTTCAGAAAATAGACTTTCATTAATTATTGATGCACTTTCAGGTAATGACTTTGCATTTGCATCCAAAGAAAACGGATCTGTGTCAAAACCTACATTGGTAATTACATATACTACTAATAGAGCTAATGTTGATAATGCCAATAATATTAAGTTGTATCCCAATCCTGTGATAAATACAATTAGTTTTTCTGGAAATGATATGAAAGATAAAATTATTAAAGTATTTAATGTTACAGGAGTATTGATGAAGGAAGTTGTCTTAAAAGATAGTCAAAATACTATAGATATAAGTGATCTGTCTTCAGGGTATTATATTATCAACGTTTTAGAAGCAGGAAAAACGAATAAAGTAATCGCTTCTAAAAAAGTGATTAAACAATAATTTAACCACAAACTCAACTTTGGGAAAGGGCTGTCTGAATAGGGCAGCCTTTTCTTTACATTTAATTAATGCGTAATACCCCAATTATGTTTTGTCTTGAAGATGAAAGTTTTTTTTACTTATACACATAAAATAAATATTACATAGCTATAATTAGGATAAGCTTACCGCATAAATGTTATAGTTAATTGTAGGAATTTGTATAAAGAAATAGTAGGATATTCTTATAACTATCTTAACAATGAAATATTAAGTAAGAAACTTTACAATAATCAATTTATCGCTGTCGTTTGAGGGCTATTATACTAACAAAGCAAATATTTAACTAACAAATTGTAAACACAAATCACTTTTGAAATGAAAAAAAGTCAACAAAACTTATTTTTATTGTTTTTCGCATTATGCCTTGGACAATACATTATTGCACAACACAATTACGGAGAAGCATTACAAAAATCAATCTTATTTTATGAGGCTCAACAATCAGGGGTATTGCCAGATTGGAATAGAATTAGCTGGCGAAGTGATGCTGGTGTAAATGATGGTCAAGATGTAGGACTGGACTTAACTGGAGGATGGTTTGACGCAGGAGACCATATCAAATTTGGTTTTCCTATGGCATTTTCTGTAACTGCATTAAACTGGGGTTTTCTAGAATACAAAGATGGTTATGATGCCGTAAATCAGACGGAACACTTTAAGCGAAACATTAAATGGGTAACTGATTATTTTATTAAATGTCACCCTACTAAGTTCGAATTTTATGCTCAAGTTTCTAAAAAAGGACAGGATCATAGTTTTTGGATGCCAGCAGAAATGATTGATGTTCATCCTCAGTATGGAGAAAGAGAGTCTTTTAAATTAGATACGAGTCATCCGGGAACAGAGGTGGTTTGTGAAACGGCAGCTGCATTAGCGTCTGCTAGTATTATTTTTAAAGATACCGATCCTGCTTATAGCGCTACCTTATTACAACACGCTAAAGATTTATATGAATTTGGCGAAACTTATAAAGGAAAATATACAGAAGAAGGAGGAATCCCTGCTGTAGGTACGTATTCTTCGGGTGGATATGAAGATGAATTATCTTGGGGCGCGTTATGGCTATATAAGGCAACCGGTGATAATACATACCTTCAAAAAGCAGAAACAAATTATTCTGAACCAGACTATTTATGGAGCTTTGTTTGGGATGATAAACGATATGGAAATATGGTTTTATTGGCCCAAATTACAGGCAAACAAAACTATATAGATAACGTAGAAAGACATCTTCAATTTTGGGTTGATAATGGAAATGGAGTGACATATTCTCCAGGAGGACAAGCGCACCTAACCCAATGGGGATCATTACGTCATTCAATGAATGCAGCTTTAACAGCCTTGATCTATAGTGATAATATCGATTCTCCTAATAAGGAAGTATACCACGATTTCGCAGTAGATCAAATTAAATATGCACTGGGAGATAACCCTAATAATAGAAGTTTGGTTACTGGTTTTGGGGTAAATCCACCAACAAAACCACACCATAGAGGACAACATTCTAGTTGGACGAGAAGTGAGAGTATTCCGGAAGAGTCCAGACATACCTTATGGGGAGCTCTTATGGGTGGACCAGGAAGCCCTGACGATGTATTTGTCGAAAATCGTTCTGATTTTCAAGCAAACGAAGTGGCTTGTGATTACAATGCCTGCTATCAGGGGGTATTGGCAAGAATGGTTATGGAATTTGGAGGAACAGCGTTAAGTAATTTTCCACAAGAAGAAACTGCCGGGGTTGAGTTTTTAAATGAAACAAAGATCAATAGTGAGTCCGGAAGATTTACGGAATTAGCAATCTGGTTGAATAATAGATCGGCTTGGCCTGCAAGAATACCTGGTAGTCTTACAGCTCGCTATTTTATTGATATTACAGAAGGAGTAGATGCAGGATACGCTCCTGATGATTATGAAATTACAGCTAGAGGTAATGGAAGTGCTACAGGAGGATTACAACCTTGGAATCCTGAGAATAATATTTATTATGTTGAAGTAGCTATTGATCAAAATAATATGCCTTTCCCTGGTGGTCAAGGAGAGCATAGGAAAGAGATTCAAGTGAGAGTTTCTGTTCCGAATAATGCCCCTGAAAGCGCCTGGGATCCTTCTAATGATTTTTCTTACGAAGGTTTAAGCAATGCGCTTACTGAATCTGAACAAGTTCCTATTTATGCAGATGGAGTATTGGTATGGGGGTCAGAACCCTCAGCCTCATTATCTGTTGATGAATTCAATAAATCTGGACTTGTAGTATACCCAAATCCATCAGAAGATATATTAAATGTAGCTGGTAATACTTCAGTATTGCAAAACGGAAAAATTGTAATCTCCGGAATTCTAGGTAATACAATTTATAATAGATCGTTAACAAATACCATTGCCGGTGTGGTGACTATCAATACATCTGATTTTGCGTCTGGGATTTATTTTCTTAATGTGACTACAGAAGAAGGTAAGCGTTTGACTTCTAGATTTATAAAGAAATGAAAAAGATCTAGCCCCAATTAATCGATAAACCGTATAATAAGAATTAAAGCTGAACAATGATATCATTGTTCAGCTTTTTTAAGTTTAAGGATAATTCCGTTGCCATTTTTGATATGAAAATTTTGTGTGTATAGATTTGATATTCCATATTAAATTGTGAAACGAATTCTTTTTGATTAGGCGCGTATTCTAGTTTTAAGACTTCAAATAATAACTTTAAATCATAAGTTGGCTAGTTAGCGAACTATTTTAGCGTTTTGATAGATAGGATTTAGTAAAACTAACTAAATTATAAACAAACTCAACTATAGAAAAGGCTGTTCTTATAATGGACAGCCTTTTCTTTTGCTATAAAGTTGAGTTAATGATTAGATATATCAAAATTGAATCTCCTTATCTTTGGCAGCTCTAAAAAGAAATAATGTTACAACAATACACAAAAGAATTTAATTACAATCTAAGGTTGGCAGCACCCGTTATGCTGGGAATGTTAGGGCATACTTTTGTGGGATTAATTGATAACATTATGGTTGGACAGTTGGGTACCGCAGAATTAGCAGCGGTATCTCTTGGAAATAGTTTTATGTTTATTGCCATGTCATTAGGGATTGGATTTTCTACAGCAATTACCCCTCTTGTAGCAGAGGCAGACGGAGAGGATAATTTTAATAAGGGTAAATCCGCATTTAAACATGGATTGTTTTTATGTACTACATTAGGAGTAATTTTATTCCTTGGAGTATTAGTTGCGAAACCGCTTATGTATTTAATGAAACAACCGGTTGAGGTTGTAGAGTTGGCAATTCCTTATCTTGATTTAGTCGCTGTTTCTTTAATTCCTTTAATAGTTTTTCAGGCTTTTAAACAGTTTTCTGATGGATTATCTATGACAAGGTATCCAATGTATGCAACTCTGGTTGCTAATATTGTAAATGTGGTTTTAAATTATTTATTGATTTTTGGAAAATTTGGTTTTCCTGAGATGGGTATTGTTGGAGCCGCAGTTGGTACATTAGTGTCTAGGTTGATTATGGTGTTATTTTTATGGATTTTTCTCAAATACAAAGAAAAGTCAAAAGCATACGTTACCAACATTAAATTCTTCATTCTTCAGAGTAGTATGCTAAAAAAAATAGTAACACTAGGTTTTCCTTCTGCATTACAGATGTTTTTTGAAGTTGCTATTTTTACTTCGGCTATTTGGATTTCAGGAATTTTAGGTAAAAATCCACAAGCAGCTAATCAAATAGCTTTAAATCTATCAGCAATGACCTTTATGGTAGCTATGGGATTGAGTGTGGCGGCGATGGTGCGTGTAGGGAATCAAAAAGGACTATTACAGTATAAGGAATTAAGAAGAATTGCATTTTCAATTTTTTTACTAACATTTTTGATCGAAATCGTATTCGCTTTATGTTTTATTATTTTTAATAACATATTACCTGAGATTTATCTAGACGTTAATGATGTGGAGAATTTTGCGGACAATACAGAGGTAATCGGTATTGCAGCTAAACTTTTGATAATTGCTGCTTTGTTTCAGATATCTGATGGTATACAAGTGGTCGTTCTTGGTGCGCTTAGAGGTTTGCAGGATGTGAAAATACCTACTGTAATCACTTTTTTTGCATATTGGATTATAGGTTTTCCAATAAGTTATTATTTAGGTTTACATACAGAATACAAGAGTTCAGGGATATGGATAGGGTTATTGGCAGGCTTAACAGCATCAGCAATATTACTGTATATTAGATTTAATTATTTGAGTAAAGATTTAGTGCTAAAAAAAGGTAATGTAACTTCATTGTAATAATCTTTTTTAATAGTTACAATATAGAGAGTTTTACTCCGTTTCTTTTTTTGGACTAGTTTTTGTTACTTGTCAAAGTATATTTCATATTAAGAAATATTTAACTATATTTCGAATATAACTAAAACCGAAAAGAAAAGAGATGAATAGCCCAAAATCTAACCTTTACCTTTTACTTATTGTAATTTTTTCTATAGGCCTTAGCAATAAAGCCTTATCACAGAATTTAATTCCAAATCCAAGTTTTGAAAACACAAATGCAGCAGTCAAAAAACTAAAACATGAGATGCGAAATTTTGGTGTTATGGCCAATTGGAAAGCATTGACTAATTCTCCAGATGCACATCATCCAGGAGTAAGTGAAGTAAAGTTCGATCATAAAGCTCCAGGTTTTTTAAAACAATTTGGTTCTCAAGAACCAAGAACAGGAGAATCAAAAGTAGGATTATATGTGACTGGTAATAATACAAAAGAATCCATTGTAGCCAAACTGGTTAGTCCTTTAAAGGCTGGAAAATACTATTATTTTCATATGTATGTCTCTCTAGGAGAAGGAAGAGTAAGTAATTCTTGTACTTCTTCAATTGGATCTTATTTTACAGCTAGAGTTCCTAGATTTACCGAAACATCTAAATATAAATTGCATATAGAATCATCAGAGATGATTTGTGATACCAAAGAATGGACTAAGGTTTGTGGTGTTTATAGAGCCAAAGGAACAGAGAAGTATATTTCGCTTGGTTATTTTTCGGATAATCCGAATGGAAAATCCTTAAAAGGTGGACCATTTAGCGATGCATATTATTATATAGACGATGTAGAATTAAGAGAAATGCAAGATGTGCAAGGTGTAGCTGTAGATAATATTTGTAATATGGCTTTAGACTTTTCTGATATTGAATATTTAATAGGTGAAAGTGAAGTATATGAAGAAATCAAAGCTGCATTAGATTCATATTTACAATACCTTAAAGTATTCAAATTTGATAGTATCAAGATAGTCGGACACGCTAATGATTCTGAAATTGAGTTTGAAAATGAAATTCTTTCATCCGCAAGAGCAGGTTTTGTTAGAGAATATTTGGTGGAAAATGGAATAGATGAAACCTTAATCGAGCATATTGGAATTAGTAATACAGAACCTAAAGAGGGAGAAGGTATTGATAATACAGAATTGGGTTCTAACGCTAGAGTACAGATTATTATAGAATAGAGATTAGAAAATAATAGATATATTGAAGAGGTAAATTTTAAATTAAAATTTACCTCTTGTTGTTTTTGCTACTTTGATTGTAAACTTCGTAGCTTTGTTACTTATAATTTTTAGCATATGAGTTTTCCAAAATTCTTATTAGGAGATAATACAGATCATCCAAACGCCATCTTTGTAATTCATACAGAGTTCCCCAGATTTGTTATTAATTTAGAAAATGATGAAGTAGAATGGATGGAAGAGTTTGATAAAAGTGATGAAAAAGAATTAGAAAGTGAAGCTGAAAATCTATTTCAAGCGGCAAATGATTTTTATGATCGCGAGATAGAGCGTTACGATGAATAACCATCGTTTTTTTTAATACAAGTATTGATTATTTTTACTTTATGGAAGAACTTATACAGTTAGATAAAGACCTGTTTTTATATCTTAATAATTTGGGTTCCCCTTTCTGGGATGGTTTTTGGTTATTTATGACCGAAAAAATTAATCAAGCTCCTTTGGTACTGATTCTATTGTATTTTTTTTATAAATATTTTGGACTAAAAGGAACCATTATGACACTTGTTGTTGTAGCGGCACTTATTACTGTATCAGATCAATTATCTAATTTGTTTAAAAATGTACTATTTATGCGTCCTAGACCTTGTCAAATAGAAGGGGTTGGAGAATTAACTAGATTTATAGCAGAACGATGTGGTCGACATGGATATTTTTCAGCTCATGCATCTACAACAATGGGGATTGCATTTTTTACAGGATTAGTATTACAAAAAAGATTAAAGTACATCTTTCCATTGATGGTAATTTGGTCAGTTGTTGTAAGTTACAGCAGGATTTACATAGGTGTTCATTATCCTGGAGATATCATTACTGGTATGGCTATAGGTATTCTTCTGGGAGTAGGAGCGTATAAGTTGCACACTTTTTTAATAAAAAAATATGTAACTTAAGGTTGGTAATTACCTCTTTTATTACTGTTTGACTATTTTCATAGTCTTTTTCTCTTCTAATAAAAGATAATATATACCATTACTATAAGATGACATGTCTATTTCTTTGCCAGAGCCTTGATCTAATGTTTTTCCAGAACTGTTTACCAATTTCCATTTATTAACATTTTCTGTGAGATGTATAATGCTTGATGTAGGATTGGGATATAACATCATTGCTTCAGTAATATCCAATTCTGGTATTGAAAGTACTTGATTACATTCTTCAGGGGTAGAGAATTGAAGTCCAGTATCAAAATCTTCGTTTAGATTCAATACGATGTTTTCAAAAATCAGCTCTTCTCCCAAAATTGAAGTTATTCTTAGATTCATTGGTGATGGAATTCCAGAAGTTTCTATAAAAAAATTATACAACTCTCTATTCGTGTTTTTCCATGTGTTGTCGGGTAATTGATACTCCATTTTAGAGATTGTGTGGTTGATTTCTCTAAATTGGATAGCTGTCCAGAATTCACTGGAACCTTCTTTAAAATTAATTTTGATAGTTTCACTAGTAGACATTGTTTCGCAGGGTACAAACTTCCATGATATTGGTACTCTACCGTCAATAATATCAGCAATCATAGCAAAGGCTTCCTTGGTCATATCTACATCACCAGAAGCACACTCTGGACAACGATCTACTACATTTAGAATAACACTTCCTTTAGCTCCAGTTACTTCGATACAAGCTCCGCAAGCATTACTACCATCGTAATCAATATTATTTAAAGCACAATGCATATAATCTCCCGCTGCTACAGGTAAAGAACAATTACCAAAAGTACCCCCTGCTACACCACCATAAAATGTCCCTTCACCAGTATGTAAAGAATTATTGCACTCCTGAGCAGAAATTTTTATAACAGAAATAACTAATAAAAAACAGAAAGTGTAGGTGTGTGATTTCATTTTTATTTGGTCAGATTTCATTAATACAATTGTTTATAATGGCTTAACTAGGATGTCCTTAATTCATTTTTTGAGTTTTACTTATTTTTAAATTTCTTCTTTTTTTTCTTTTTACTAAAAAGTCTTTTTAAGAAGTTATCACGTTTTTCTGGTTGACAATCGAGATCCTCTAAAACATTATTTGGGGTTTTTTCGAAGCTACTTTTAGTAAAAGAATCAAAATCTGGGTCTTCATTCATCTTTTGATAAAGCTTACCAAAAATAGGCAAAGCAGAATTGGCGCCTTGTCCTTGTGCTGTTGTTTTAAATCCAATAGCATAATTATCATTACCTACCCAAGTTACTGTAACAAGTTTAGGTGTAATTCCTACAAACCAACCATCTTTATTATCCTGAGTAGTACCGGTTTTTCCTGCAATTTCATTTTTAAGTCGATAGGTAGTTCTTAATCTGGTTGCTGTACCTTTATCGACCGTAGATTTCATCATTTCTAATAACACTTGCCTTGTATAATCACTAAAAGCAGGTTTTTCTATAATTTTGGGCTCAAATGAGGCGATAAGATTACCGTGTCTATCTTCTATTTTTGTAATATAAAATGGTTGTACCCCTTTAGAATTGTTAACATAACTCGCATAAGCTCCTGCCAGTTCTTTTATTTTGATTCCTGCTGTCCCTAGTGCTATTGATGGTTGCTCTGGAAGCTCTTCAGTAATTCCCATTTTCTTTATCTGATCAAATACTTTAGTAATGCCTACTTCACCTATCACTTTTACCGCAATTGTGTTTACAGAACTACTTAAAGCCGTTTCCAAGTTATAATTTAGATAAGGATCTTTTTCTTCAGATGCGTTTTTTGGTGTCCAATCTTTTAGGTTGGTATAGGTCACTTCTTTTAATGGGAAATATGTACAAGGTTTCATACCATTTTCTATGGCCGCAGTGTATACGAATGGTTTAAAAGTAGAACCTACTTGCCTTTTACTTTGGGATACGTGATCATATTTAAAATATCTATAATCAATACCTCCCAAGTATGTTCTAACTGCTCCACTAGATGGGTCAATAGCAATCATTCCAGCATTCAGGAACTTCAGATAATGTTGTAAACTATCTCGGATAGAAACTTTTTTGGTTGTATTTCCTTCCCATTCGAATAGCTCCATCTCTCGTTTGACTGAAAAAGAATCTGTAATCTGTTTTTGGTTAAGACCTTGTTCTTTATATTTTTGGTAAATCGGTAATTGTTTCAGTGCGTTATCAATAAGATTCGTACCTACCTTCCAGGGTGCTTCTTTACCATATTCTTTTTCATATGTCTTTTGTAAACTTTGTAAATGACCTTTCATTACTTCTTCCGCTAATGATTGCATTTTATAATCCAAGGTGGTATGGATGATTAATCCGTCTTTGTAAATGTCGTACCCGCTGCTATCCGCTTTCTTATGTTTTTTTAAGATCTCATTAAGTTCTTTTTTTACTTCTTCTCTAAAGTAAGGAGCTAACCCAAGGTCATGATTAAAATATTGATAATCCAGAACGATGTTTTGGTTCATTATTCGATTTGCAACATTTTGAGTAATGTATTTATATTTTGCCATTTGTTGCAAAACAACATCTCTTCTTAGCTGGCTACGTTCTGGAAAAAGTCTGGGGTTGTAACTATGATTAGCCTTTAAACTGCCAATTAATGTACTGGCTTCTGATAATGTCAGTTCTTTAGCAGATTTATTAAAAAACTTTTGTGAAGCACTCTCGATTCCATACGTATTATCAGGAAACGGAACTGTGTTGAAGTATTGAGTAAGAACATCTTCTTTACTATATATATCTTCAATACGTTTGGCTATAATAGACTCTTTAAGTTTATTAACTACAATACTAAAAGATCCATAGTCTTTTCTTCCAAAAATGTTTTTTACTAACTGAAGTGTAATCGTACTTCCACCACCAGAAGATTTATCCCTAAACAAAATGGTTTTAAAAAATACTCTGAGTAGACTTACATTATCTACACCATCATGTTCATAAAAACGGATATCTTCAGTAGCAATCAATGCGTCGATTAGGTGTTTCGGAAGATCTTCATAGATAATAGGCTGTCTGTCGTATACAAAATATTTGCCAATCAGGCGGCTATCTTTATCTAACACTTGAGTTGCTTCAGCTTGTTTTAGAGAACTTAATTCATTCTTACTTGGAATTTTTCCCCAAAACCCAAAATAAATACTTCCATAAAAAATAATGAAGACTAAAAAAAAGCTTCCTAAGGCTATTAATGGCCACTTAATCCATCTTTTCTGTAATAATTGACGCATCATAGTTATATGACTAGTCATAACGTAAAAAATAGCTGATTATTGAGTGGATAGCCATGATATGATTTTAGAATTTACTTTTAATTTTTACGTTCGTAGCGTATGAGGGAAATGCTTACTTTTTTTGAAGCTTATTTCTTAAAACTTTGATTTTTTTATTTTAAATTGTAGTAGTTAATAATGTATCATAATATTAAAGAAAATTATTTGAGGCATACCATAGAAAAATAGCTTCAAAGTGTATTGTATAAAATAACATATAATAAAATCTTTTTTACTATTTATTAGTGAAGTAACCAACTAAATCTGCACACTATGAAAAGAGTAATTGTTGACTACAAAAAATTGAACAAAGATATTTTGAATCTTTTAGTAGAAAAATTTCCTGATGGCTACTCAGACAGGGATATTATTTATTTTAAAAACCATCATAATGACAGTATTGAAGCGGTAGAGGTAAAAACCGATGATACTATTTATTTAGTAAAAATAAGTGAGCGTCTTGCTGGTGTAATGCAAGATTATGATGATAATACGTCAGATACTGATGTTCCTGTTGCTATTATGAAAGAGCAAGTTAACGATGACGTCAATTTTGATGATTAACAGCTTTTTTTGTTTTAAAAATGTGTCCGAGGACATTTCTAAATATCGTAAAATTATCCTCGAACTTTATTTATGACAGTATTTTTAAAATTCACTATCAATCAGTACTTCTGTTCACTAATAGCTGTATGTAAGCGGATAAGCATGTAATGCTTCTCGAAATAGAGTTTTGCCAAAAATCTTTAGCCTTTTTTAGGACAACACACATATAGAAAAGGAACAAAAATCATTAAGTAAAAGAAGGTTCGTGAAATTGTTTTTAGGGTTTATCTATTTTTACTTGTTTATAGAGTATGTTAATTAACTTCTTTATATAATATAAACTCAACAATAACAAGCGAACTATGAAATTTAAAATTACTGTAAAAACTGTTTTGTCAATGGTTTTGGTATTTAGTTATGCATTAGTAAATGCACAGAATACCCAAAAATCAATTGCAAAATTACAAGAGCAATCCAATGCTGTCTTAACAATCAACGAGAATTCTGGATTAACAGAATTTGTAAGATTCCCTGCAGGAAAAACTATGCAAGTAAAGGGAGCAACTCTTGAGCAGAAGACTATAAATTTTTTGAAAGACTTTAAATCTCTTTATAATATTGAATCCATTGAAAATTCATTGGTTATAGAGAAAACGAAGAAAGATAATTATGGATTAGACCATGTGATCTTAAAACAACAATATAATGGAGTTCCTGTTTACGGAGGAGAGCTAAGATTTCATTTTGACTTAAACAAAAATATTACTTCAATAAATGGAAAAGTTGTACCTAATATTAAATTGAATACGACTCCCACTTTGAGTATATCCGAATCAAATTCAATTGCACTTTCTGCTATAAGAAGTCAAGGTTTAAATAAATCGGGAGCAGAATTAAAAGTAAATAAAAATACACTTTATATCTATCAAAAAGGTTTGATCAAAGGAGATGCCGGAGCACTTTATCTGGTATATCATATAGAAGTAAGAAATGATAATGATGTAAGAGAGTATGTTTTTATAAATGCACATACAGGTGAAATAGTTGAACAAATAACCGGAATGGCACATGCTCTTGATAGAGTGTTGTATGAAGAAAATACAAGCAATCTTGTTTGGCAAGAGGGAGATGCTTTTCCTGGCATATTAGATCAGTGGCAACAAACTGAATTAGCAGCAGCAGAACATACCTATAATTTTTTTAAAAATGCTTTCGGGTATCTTTCTTATGATGGACAAGATGCACAGATGATAACTATTAATAATAATCCGAATATAAGTTGTCCTAATGCAAATTGGAATGGCGTATCTGCTAATTATTGTACAGGTACTGCAGCGGATGATGTAGTCGCGCACGAGTGGGGACACGCTTATACTGAATATACCAGTAATCTTATTTATGCATATGAATCTGGTGCGATTAATGAATCTTTTTCTGATATCTGGGGAGAAACTATTGATTTGTTAAATGACTACCAAGACGAAGGAGAAGATGTTTCACTTCGTACAGGTTGTGATACTTCACTTAGATGGATGATGGGAGAGGATGCTTCTGCTTTTGGAGGAGCGATTAGAGATATGTGGAATCCTAATTGTGAAGGTGACCCTGGAAAAGTAATTGATTTCAATTATTTATGTGGTACTGCAGATAGTGGAGGTGTTCATATCAATTCTGGTATCCCTAATCATATGTATGCATTGTTAGTTGATGGAGGGACGTTTAATGGACAGACAATTAACGCTATTGGATTAACAAAAGCTGCGCATATATTTTGGAGAGCTCAAAGTAATTATTTAACACTTGTAAGTAATTTTGCAAACTTAGCTGATGCTATTGAAGCCTCTGCTATAGATCTTATAGGTACTAATCTAGAAGGTCTTTCTACTACTGCTCCAGTTGGAGCTTCTGGAGAAATTATTACTGCTGCGGATGTGTTGGAAGTAGAGAAAGCCATATTGGCAGTAGAATTGAGAACACCAAATAACTGTGGTTACCAACCATTATTATCTAATACAGGGACTGTTCTTTGTGATAATGCATCAACGAATGCTATCTTTTTTGAAGATTGGGAGACAGGAACTGATGGATGGACAATGGAACAACTTCCTGAAAACGCTAGTGATTGGGAATCAAGAGATTGGGTTTTAGAATCTTCTCTTCCAAACGAACGCGAAGGACAAGGTATATTTGGTTCGGATCCTATTAATGGCGATTGTAGAATCAACTTTCAAAACGGTATTATACGCCTACAGAGTCCAGTTATAAATATTCCTGCAGTGGCTGAAGGAGGTGTTTTTGAGTTGGCATTTAACCATTTAGTAGCTACAGAAGCTACTTGGGATGGTGGTAACATAAAATATAGTTTAGATGGAGGTCCTTGGACGCTAATACCATCCGAAGCATTTAGTGAGAATCCTTATAATAATACATTAAGAACTGCTGCTGAAGGAAATGATAATCCGCTTCAGAGTGAAAATGCTTTTACTGGCGCTGATGAAGGTTCGAATACAGGAAGCTGGGGAAGAAGTTTGATTGATTTGTCTTCTATTGGAGTAAACGATAATTCCACTATCCAATTTCGATTTGAAATGGGAACTGATGGTTGTAATGGATTGTTTGGTTGGTATATCGATGAAATAATGGTGTTTAATTGTGCCCAAACAACATTATCGGTTGCGGATAATGAGTTTATATCAAAAAATATCAGCGTATATCCAATTCCTTCAGATGGAATTGTTAATTTAAGAAAACTCACAAATATCAATTTAATAAAAGCTGAGATATACGATATTAACGGAAGAATGTTAAAGACAATTGATCTTTCAGATATTACTATCGAAAAAGCAATCGATATCTCCGATTTAACAAGAGGAGTTTACTTTATGTCTGTTGCTACAGAAAATGTTAACGGAGTAATAAGAATAGTAAAAGAGTAAAGTATATAGTGTATTATATATAGTTGCTGAAACACGGCATAGTAACTTAAGTTATTATGTCGTGTTTCACTTTTTACAAAAACTAGATACAATTTTACCATGGATAAAGCTTCTTTACGAAACTTATTTATTAAGTGATAATAAATGCCTAGCAGCTGCAAAAGGAGTAATTTTATGTTGTTGTACAGCTTCGATTTGATCCGATAAGGCTTTTTTGATTGTAGGGTGATTGTAAAAAGAGTTTTTTAGCTGTTCTTCAATAGTTTGTAATAGCCAAAATTTATTTTGTTGGATTCTATTTTTTTCAAAATAACCATTGTTAGACGAAACTTCTAAATATCGTAAGATTAACTCCCACACTTCTTCTATACCAGTATTTTTAAGTGCACTGCACATGAGTACTTCTGGCGACCAACTGCTTTCTGCCAAAGGATATAGGTGTAATGCTTTTCTAAATTGGTTTTTAGCTTCTCGTGCGGGTTTTAGGTTGTCTCCATCAGCTTTGTTGATAACGATCGCATCGGCCATTTCGATAATACCTCTTTTTATTCCCTGCAATTCATCACCTGCTCCAGCTAATTTTAGTAAAAGAAAGAAGTCAACCATTCCGTGCACAGCAGTTTCACTTTGACCAACACCCACTGTTTCAATAATAATCACATCATATCCTGCCGCTTCACAGAGAATAATGGATTCACGAGTTTTTTGAGCTACACCACCCAAAGAATTTCCTGAAGGCGAAGGCCGGATAAAGGCTTTAGGTGATCTTACCAATGATTCCATTCTGGTTTTATCACCTAAGATACTACCTCCAGAAATAGTACTACTGGGATCTACAGCTAATACAGCTACCTTTTTACCTTTTTCTATGAGGAGATTACCTATAGCTTCAATAAAGGTGCTTTTACCTACACCTGGAACTCCTGTAATTCCTATTCTTATAGAGTTATTTGCGTGAGGCAAACATTTTTCGATGAGCTCTTGCGCTTTTTTACTATGCTTTTCCTGTGTACTTTCTACTAAAGTTATTCCTTTGCTTAGAGATGTGGTATTTTGTGAAATAATTCCTTTGAATATATCAGGTATGGACACCTCTTTCTGTTGTAGTTTTTTAAATCGATCAATAGCATTCTGATTAGTTCCAGAAGGTATTTTAGAAGATTGATCCTGATGTTCCATACTATTTTTATTCACAATGTAGCTTTATAACAAATTTATAAATTCATTTGAGTAAACTTGTTATTATTTGAGGTAATACAAAGAGAAAATAGTTTACTTTAATTTTATTGGAACTGCAATTGCTGTTTGATCCCACGCTAGATACATAATCGTAAAGTCATTGGCTTCCTGAAAATAAATAGAAAATTGTTCTACTATATTAAGTAATCGCTGAACTGGAACTTCTATAGTTAAGACATCATATTTGGGATTATGAGAAGGATTTCCATCCGTGAAATTTACGCCCCAATCATATTCACCACTATTAAAAATAACTTTCCACGAATTCTCACCCGGAATTGTCCATAAACTATAAGTGCCTGCCTCTAATACGGTGCCATCCACAAGAATATCCTTATCAATTGTAAAGGTTGTAGCCTCATTGGCTCCTGTTCTCCATACTTGATCAAAAGGGACTAAATCTCCAAAAATTACTCTTTCTTTTTTTAAAGGCCTATTGTAAAAAACGGTAAAATTAGCTTCTTTACTCTTATGGGTTATTGTCTGTTCGGGACTGTGCTTCTTAGTGTTGGATCTTAATATAGATCTGCCTACAATACCAATAATTACTATTCCGATAATAATGATGAGTGATCTTTTTAGAAGCTTTGACATATCTTGAGATTTGATGATTAAAGATAACTTATTTTGGTTATGAAAGTACATATAATTGCTTACTTTTGGGCTCTTACTACTGGTTTATGGTCGAAAAATCCTATAAAAAATTCACTTCAGATATTGTATTTACAGATGATACTTATGTGATCATCGGTTCAGGAGTTGGAGGCCTGTGTACTGCAGTTTTTTTAGCCAAAGCAGGAAAGAAAGTTGTAGTGTTAGAACAGCATTATACTCCTGGTGGGTTTACACATACCTTCAAAAGGCGTAAAGGTTTGGTTTGGGACGTTGGAGTGCATTATGTGGGAAATATGAAAGAGAGTTCGGGATTAAGAAGGATCTTTAATTATTTGTCAGACAACAAACTAGAATGGGATCCAATGGGAGATCCTTATGATGTAGCGTATATCGAAGGTCGTAAATTTGAATTTGTTGGTGGTAAGGAAAATTTTAAGAAGAAGTTTTACGAGTATTTTCCAAATGATAAAATAGCAATTGATAAATATCTGGAGTTGCTGCAAAAGTCAACTAAAAAAAACCTCCTGTATTTTATGCAAAAGGCTTTTCCGGGTTTATTAAGTATATTATTAGGACCATTATTCAGAAGGATACAAAAACCACTTGCTAGTAAAACAACGTATGAAGTTCTTAGTAGTATAACAGATAACCAGGAGTTGATAGCAGTATTATGCGCTCAATGTGGGAACTATGGATTGTCTCCTAAAGAAAGTAGTTTTGCCTCACACTGTATTGTGATTAATCATTTTATGGAAGGAGGTTACTACCCAAGAGGAGGTGCTAGTCGTATCCATGAAACTATTGTTGATAATTTAGAATCACTAGGAGTTAAGGTGTTTATAAAGGCAAGAGTAGAAAAAATTATTACCAAAGGAAGATCTGTAAAAGGATTATTAATTAACGGTAATGAGTATGCTTGCAGAAGAATCATAAGTAATGCAGGAGCTCGTAATACGTTTCAAAAATTACTTGACCCATCTGTAAATAATAAAAAGCATTTAGATTTTAAGAAAATTAGCCCTTCTACCTGTCACCTTTGTCTATATATAGGACTCAATAAAAGTGATTCAGCGTTAAAACTACCAAAATATAATATATGGTGGTATACGGATAAGGATACAGATAGTATTCTTAATGATAAAGAGAATTTGTCAAATGATAAATTATCATTTGCTTACATATCATTTCCATCTGCTAAAGATAGTCTTTGGTCATCAGAACATCCAGATAGAGCAACTATACAATTAATAGGTAGAGCATGGTATAAGGATTTTAGTGAATATGAAGATAAACCTTGGCTAAATAGAGGAGAAGAATATAATAAGATCAAAGAAAGGTTTAAAACTAAAGGATTGTCTTTGTTAAAAGAGTTATATCCACATTTAGATGAGCATATTATTCACGCTGAGGTCTCTACGCCGGTTTCC
Source organism: uncultured Aquimarina sp. (assembly GCF_947495315.1). GTDB lineage: Bacteria > Bacteroidota > Bacteroidia > Flavobacteriales > Flavobacteriaceae > Aquimarina. The sequence goes on from NZ_CANLYD010000003.1 coordinate 216,080, forward strand.
ACTCGAAAATTTAGTAATTATAGTCAAGGAGAAATTTATGGAGTTACTCATGCTCCAGAACGTTATGAAACCAGAGTCTTGCGCCCTAGAACTCATATCAAAGGATTATATCTCACGGGTCAGGATATTACGCTGGTTGGAGTAGGAGGTGCTATGGGAAGCGGTATATTAACAGCCACGACCATAATAAAGTGGAATATGAGTAAACAATTTAAGGAAATAGCAGCAAAATATTAGCTTGGTTATATTCGATTAATTACTCTATTAAAATTCATTACGGTTACTGCACAGGCATTTCTTTGAGTTACTAGTGCATCGAGTATGGATTTCGGTAATTGTTTTGTTTCCATAAAATTATCGATACGATTGATGATGTCTTTGGAGCAGTCTACATTGTTTTTTATAAGGTTAATCATCTTCTCTAACTCCTTTGGATTCTGATTGTCATTTTTATATGGTCTATACATTTTATAAAGGTGTTGATTAATTGATTATTAGTACCTATTAACAAAAATTACTTACTTGATAGGGCGTTAATTTTTTATTAATATTTTGATATTCAATGGTTTCAGTTATTTTGAATATTTTTATCTTTAATTTTGCAACAAGTAAGTATTGAAAGTCGTCTTTAGAAGAGAATAGTAATTAGAGCAGTTTTAAAGAAGTAATCACTAACCAAAATTCGGATAAGTTTGTTACAGAGCGAGCTAATAGAACAATGTAGGACTAATGATCGTAAAGCACAGATGAAGCTTTATAATAAATACTGTGATGGTATGTATTATGTTGCATTACGATTTCTTAAGGACCCTTTTGAGGCAGAAGAGGCTATGCAAGAGTCTTTTATAAAAGCCTTTATGAAACTCCATCAATTTACCGGCGATGTTACTTTTGGTGCATGGCTTAAACGTATAGTGATTAATAAGAGTATTGATATGCTCAAAGCAAAAAAAATGAATATGGTTGCTATTAATGAACAAGTAATGGGTACAGTAGAGGAAATGGATGATTGGTCCGTGTCTGACTCAACTACTGTGGATGAGGTGAAAAGTGCTATAGAAAGATTACCAGAAAAATATAAATATGCTGTAATGCTATTTTTAATAGAAGGATACGATCATAAAGAGATTAGTGAGATATTAGATATTACACCGGTTGCTTCGAGAACTTTAGTGCATAGAGGAAAGAAACAGCTTCAGGATCAACTAAAACATTTGAGAGATGGGACAGGATATTAGAGAGTTACTGAAACAGGATAACAAGATTCCTACAGAGCGATTAACAGAAGGTCACCAAAACCGTTTTATGGCTAGGTTGGAAGAAGAGCTTCCTAAAAAAGCGAGAAAATTTAACTACGGTTGGTTAAGAATAGCTGCGAGTGTAGTTATAATACTGTCTGTTTCCATGTTAGCTTTTAATGAGTTTGGAAATAATGGTATAGACGGAACAGAAGTTGTTGATGTGGATACGCAAGATGCAAAGAATGCTACTGTTGTACTAACTAAGCAGACTTCATCATTGGCTGAGATGTTTCCGGAGTACGAAGAAGCAGAGAACTATTTATTAACGGGTATAAAATTTCAATTATCTCAGATTAATGTAGATGACTCTAATAGAGATTTGGTAGAAAGCTTTATGAAACGATTAGAGAATCTAAATAAAGAATATCTAGATCTTAATAAAGAATTGATAGAAGTGGGGCCTAATGTGCAAAGTGCTGAAGCTATGATAGAAAATTTGACGCTTAGACTCTCTCTTTTAAAAAGACTAAAAGACAAACTAAAAGAATTAGAAAAAATTGAAAATGAAAATTACATTGATATACAAGCTTAATATTATTACACTTAGTTTAGTATGTTTTTCTGGGGTATTTGCGCAGAATAGACAAGATAAATTAAGTGAGAAGTTTGTAGTAAATAAGGATGTTACAGTTCATCTAAATACCAGTCATACAGAAGTTGTATTCGAAACTTGGAATAAAAATTCCGTAGCGATAGAAGCATATATTGAAGGTGATGATATTACAGAAGACAACAAAGAACGTTTCTTGCAAAACTGGCGAATAGAAGCATTGGGTAATAGTCGCGAAATTACCATAAATTCTATTACTGGTAATTTTTGGTCGGGAAATGTATCCGCCGCTAATACAAAGAACGCTGATTTACCAGAATTCAGAAGGTTAGAGCCTGTTATTTCGGATATGTTAAGGCCTATTCTAAAGAATATGAAAAACAACCCAATGCCAAGTGCATTGTCTGAAAACTTGGCAAGTATGAATTTTGATACGAATAAGTTTAAGGAAAATGAGGAAAAATATATCCAGCAGTGGGGGGATCAGATTAAGGAAAAATTTGGTGATAATTACGAAAGTGTTGTAAAAAATTGGACAAAAGAATTAAATAAGAATACTTCGCAAATCCAATCAAATGGATCGATTACTTCTCAGGATTGGGCAGGAGAAGAATTTGCTCGAAGAATGCAAGCCTGGGCTTCTCAATTTTCTGGAGATTTAGAAATAACCCAAACAAATGGATCTAATGTTACGGTATATAGATACAGTTCTAGAATGAATAATTCAGGTGCCATAAATAGAATCGTAAAGGTTAGATTACCAAAAGAGGCGTTGCTTAAACTGAATATTAGACATGGTAATGTCAAGTTAGCAGAAAAAACAACGAATATGATAGCCTCTTTATCTCACACCAGTTTAGAAGCTAATGTCATTGATGGGGATCGTACATTTATCAGAACTTCTTATTCTCCAGTACTTATCAAACAATGGAATAATGGTAGATTGGCTGTTAATTATGTGAAAAATTGCAGAATTCAGAATGCTAAGAATCTTAGAATAAATGCAGACTCTAGTAATATTTTTATTCAGGAATTAGAAGAGAATGCAGCTATCTCCGGAAGTTTTGGAGCAATTACAGTTGCAAATCTTTCAGAATCATTTTCTACCCTGGATTTGGCGATAGAGAATAGTGATTTCAAGTTAAACCTTCCTGAGGCTGCTTTTAACATTGCCTTCAGTGGAGTACAAAGTAGGATCTCTATACCTAAGACCATAGAAGCAAATGCAAGAAGAAATTTTGGCAATGTATTTGTAAATGGATTTAACAAAACCAGAGATACAGATAAGGTAATTACAATAAACGCTAAGTATAGCGATATCATACTACAATAATTTTTATAATAATGTGTTAATTGTTGAAAAGCTCTACTAATCAGTTTAGTAGAGCTTTTTTTATTGGTTGATTTTACCTGTATAAACGTTTTTTCTTGTAAATATAAGATTACATTTTTAATTTTCACAGTGTCTATTTGTGCATTTCATCGGGTATAGAAAAACTTAAGCTAAAAATCTTCAAGACTCTTTTTGTGATTCTCTTTTTGTAGTAAATTTAAAGTGGGAAAATACAAATCATATCAATCTAATTTTAAGTAGCTTATGAAAAAATTATTACTAATTTTTTCTTTAATATGTGCTACAGTTTTGTTTGGAAATAATGGGAATGACGAAAGCCTCATCGTCAGCCGTAATGGAAACATTATTACTGTAGTGGATTTTAAAGATGGGGACAAAGTCAAATTATTCGAGTTAAGAACAGGTAAGATTATTACCTACAAAACCAAGAGGGGAATCTTCGATCTAAGCCAACTTCCGGCTGGAAAATACCTTTTAATTGATAAAAATGGACGAAAAGTAGTTGTCGAGAAACGAATCGATTCAGAGTTCTTTGTTAAATGATTAGAAACCAAAGAATACATACTTCTGTAAGTAAATTACCACTACAATTGTTAAATTTCTTTACATATAATGCTGGTTATTAATGTTTTTTTAAGAAAATTATAATTGTAAGAACAGCGCTTTTTGGTTTGTTCACCTAAATATTGTGCGTTTAATCTATGTTTTAACAATTTTATAAAAAATAAAATATTGATAACCAGTGTTTTAGCAATTTAAAACTGCAGAAATTAACTTTTTTGTGTCATTGGTCGAAAATCAAAAACGTTTGATCTAAAAGTTAGCTATTTTTTTCGGGAAACGATTATTTAGCAATATTATTGTATGGTAATCACGTAATAATATTACAACTAAAAATTACAGACAATGAGAACTTTAGCATTTATTTTCAGCTTACTTTTCTTCACAAACCTTAATGCAAGGATTGAAGATAATAATTTGGAAATTGCTAGAGAAGGATTGGTTGTGGTTGTAGTTGATTTTAAAGAAGGTGATAAGATCAAATTGTTTGAAGTAGAAACGGGTGATCATATTCTATCTAAAACAAGAGGTCAAATTGACCTTAGTCAATTGCCATCAGGAAAATACTTATTAGAAAATAATGAAGGTAAGTCTGTAGTAATAGAGAAAACAGATTTTGATATTGTTATCGAAGAAGAATTAGGAACAGAGTATATAGTTGAAGTTGACAGTGATTCAATGCCTGTTAATGATATGAGTGTAGAAGAAGAGTTAGAAGAGTACTATTTAACTTCAGAAGTAAATCCTTTGGCAATAACGAGAGATGGAGATCTTATTACTGTTGTTGATTTTGAAGAAGGAGATAAAATTAAATTATTTGAAGTTGTAGATAAGGTTCACATTTTATCCAAAACAACAAAATTAGTTGATCTTACGCAGTTGCCTACTGGAAAATATATATTAGAAAATGATAGAGGACAAGCTGTAATGATAGAGAAATTTGATGTAGAACTTCAATATGAAGATACAGTAGCATATAACTAGAAGATTAAATTTATTTTATTAATCATAGAATAAGTGGAATTTGGGGAAAAGACCTATCAGAAATGATAGGTCTTTATAATTTTATAAACTATTAGATAGCTTATTTGTCCAAATTACTAGTCATTTTAAAACCAGTAAATAATCCTGCGCCAGCCATTAAAAAGATGGTTCCTGGATATGCTACTTCTCCATCTACTCCTAGTGTGTAGTGGAGTATTCCAGCTATAAAAATACCTAAACCAATACCCATTAATAGTAATGAAAAGTTAAGAATAAAAACTTTCCAAATGGGAGTTACTCTTTTCTCCTTACTGCTATAAAAGATAGAGGCATCGGCTCCCTTATCAATAAGAGCCATACGTTCCTTGTTTCTGGCAGTAAAAAATAAATAAAAAATACCAAAAATGCATCCGAATATTGATAATGGTATTAGTGCTTCGATAAAACTCATAATTTTTAGATTTAAAAAATTTAACTGTTCGTTTTTAACTATGACGTCATAGATCAGAACTTGGTTACAAAAATCTTAAAAAAATTATTTTGTATCTTTTTCGTAGTAGGATGTAACCATAAACAAAATTGTGTCGTCTAATGTGTAAATGAACCATCAAACAGATCAATATTATATCAAGCAGGTACTAAAAGGAGAGGTAAATGCTTTTTCTAGCTTGGTAGAACGCTATCAAAGCTTGGTGTATACGATAGTGTTCAGAATGATTAGAAATAAAGAAGAAGCCGAAGAAATAGCTCAAGATACTTTTATTAAGGCGTATAAGTCTTTGTCTAAGTATAGGGGAGAAGCTAAATTTTCGACTTGGTTATACACCATTGCATATCGTAAAAGCTTGGATGCAATAAAGAAAAATAAGCGTTTTGTAGCTACGGAGCTTATAGAAGAAATAAGTGAGGGAGAAGTAGGTGTAGTTAATGACGCATTAAGTTATTTGCAAGATGTAGAAAGAAAACGGGTTATATCAGATAGTATACTTAAGCTCCCAGAGGAAGAGTCGGCGATTATAACCTTATATTATTTTGAAGAGAAAAGCGTAAAAGAGATCAAAGAAATTGTCGGTTTGACAGAAGATAATATAAAAATAAAGTTATATCGCAGTAGAAAAAAACTATATTCGATACTTAAGTATCATATTTCACCAGAAATTAATGCTAATAATGGAAGAGCAATATAAAGACATTAAGAGATTAGTAAAAGAAGCAGGTGCAGAACATCCATCTGTGGATTTTTTGCAAAATGTAATGAGTGAGATAAAGATCACTTCAGTGGATAGATCTATCACCTATCAACCATTAATCTCTAAAAAAGCTTGGTTGGTGATGGGTGTATTAATTATTGGGATACTAATTTCTTTGCCATTCTTATCAGAAGGAACATCGATCTTAGATAAAATGGATTTTTCATTTTTAAATGGTGTTAAGAATCCATTTGCTGGTTTTAAGCTTCATAGTGCCACAATGTACGGAATCATATTCCTTGCAATTTTATTTATGGTACAAATTACAGTAATTAAAAGGAGGATCGATAAGATATACTCCGTCTAAATTGATTTGTTTTTCAATCGAAATCATAAAACATTTTTTAAACTTCAATACATTCTTTATTTTACATACTTCATTTGGTTGTATACGGTATGAAAAAAAGAATATGTATTATTGGAGCAGGACCTAGTGGTATTACCGCACTTAAAAATCTAAAAGATAAAAACTTAGAGGTTGTTGTGTATGACCGTAATCAGGAAGTTGGTGGTAACTGGATTTTTTCTGAAGATATCAGCCATTCCAGTGTATTCGAAACCACTCATATCATTAGTTCCAAAACCTTGTCTCAGTATGAGGATTTTACCTTTGATGATTTTGATACTACAGTAGCAGATTATCCATCTCACGATGAGCTAAGAAGATATTTTCAGGCGTATGCCAGGCACTTTGGACTCTATCCGCATATAGAATTTGAAACTACAGTAAAGCATTGTGAACGAATTAGTAGTGAAGAATGGTGTATTACAATTTTACAAAATGGAAAAGAAAGAACAGAATCATTTACAGATTTAGTAGTTTGTAATGGTCATCATTCTGTTCCTAGAATACCTCAATATCCAGGTCGGTTTTCTGGAGAATTTATGCATTCTCATACCTATAAAAAAGCAGCACCGTTTGCAGATAAAAGAGTATTGGTAATTGGTGGAGGTAATTCCGCCTGTGACGTTGCTGTAGAAACCAGTAGGGTAAGTAAGAAAACTGCAATCAGTTGGAGAAGAGGATATAGAATTATTCCTAAATTCTTTTTTGGGTTGCCTTCAGATGTTGTTGGAGCTCGATCTTCCTGGCTTCCCGTGAGAATCCGAAGCTGGTTTAATGATAGGTTGCTAAATATTATGTTAGGCAAGAACAGGTTATATGGTCTACAGGAAGTAAAAACAAAGTTTGGAGAAACGCATCCAACTATAAATGATGAGCTTTTATATAAAGTCCGACACGGAAAAGCACATCCAAAAGTTGATATTGAAAAACTGGATGATACAACAGTATATTTTAAGGATGGAACAAAAGATGATTTTGATGTAATTATTGCGTGTACGGGTTATGTGCTGAAGCATTCATTCTTTGATACATCTTTAATTGATTATAGTAAAGGCCCGGTTCCGTTATATCTTAAAATGTTTCACAAAGAATATCATAATTTGTTTTTTGTTGGAATGTTTCAGCCTTTGGGATGCATTTGGCCTGGATCAGAACTGCAAAGTAAAGTATTGGCAAATTACTTAACTAACGAATGGAAAATGCCAACAAATATTAAGAAACTATGTGAACGAGAAGTAACACATCCTCATTATAAACAAATCGATACTCCCAGACATACGATAACAGTGGATTATCATAAGTTTAGAAAAGCATTATTAAAACAATTACCTAAAAATTGGGTTTCTAAAGAACCTAAAAAGATTTCAAAAAGCGCCTAATGACAGATACATCATTCTCCCAGTTTATCCAGAGTTTATCTCAAAGTTTTATTCCTGTTGTTGATGCAATTTATTCTAAGGAAGATTATGTTGCTATTGACTTGTCAATAGATAACAAAAGATTGGAAGCAATAGATGTATCTTCCTCTAAAGCTTTTGAAGAGTATATAAGCGGATATTTAGCCTTAAATGAGTCAAAGGTAGCTTATGGGGGGTATAACGAAATACGTGGAATCTATAATAGAAGTAAACATTTTAATCAACAAGACCCAGAAACCGAACGTAATATCCATTTAGGATTGGATGTTTGGTGCGATGCGCGAACCGCAGTGCTTGCTCCAATAGCAGGAACTGTTCATAGTTTTCAGAATAATAAGAATTTTGGAGACTATGGTCCTACGATTATTCTGAAACATATAATTCAGGATGTTAGTTTTTATACTTTGTACGGACATTTAACCATCAAGTCTATCGAGAATTTAGAAATAGGTCAGCGTTTTGAAATTGGAGATGTTTTGGCCACACTTGGCGATGCATCCGTAAATGGTGATTATGCACCACATTTACACTTTCAGATTATGAAAGATTTGCAGGGAAATATAGGAGATTATCCAGGAGTGTCTAATAAAAGAGATTTGATATATTATTTAGAGAATTGCCCGGATCCGAATTTACTATTGAAGATTTGATCTAATTACTGGAATTGGTTTAGTGATAGATTGTATTCATCACAATCATTAAAGTAATTTCGTCCTTTTTTATACGATGAATGTTATTTCAATTTTAAGAAAAAAAGCACTTCAGAACAGGTGACATGTGTTTTTTGGCGGTAAAAATAATTATTTCATCCGTTTTTTTATGCACTTTATTTTTTTAAATAGCTAATAATCAGTTGTTTTGTGTTTATTTTAACATATTTTTGGTAGTTTAACGAAAATACCGACTATTTCATCTAAAAGTCTGATTACTAGTTGGTGTGGTAGGTTTTTAGTAGTATACTTGTAAGGTAAAACCGTAATACTTTAACTTCAAAGCCCCCAAAATTATGAAAGTTACAGCCCTAATATTCAGTTTATTTTTATCTATTTCAATTTTTGCTAATGCTAATAATGCACTTGCAGTATACCAAGATGGTTTAACTGTTGAAGTGGTTGATTTTGTAGAAGGCGACAAGTTAAAATTATTCGAACTAGAAACTGGAGATCATATATTGTCAAAATCTTATTCACGTATAGATTTAAGTCAATTACCAATTGGTTCTTATTTATTAGAGAACAATCAAGGACAGTCTGTAGTGATTGATCGTCTGGAAGAAGAGCTTATGATTGAGGGAGCTGTTATCTTACAAGAAGAAGAGTTTACTGTTGAAGGGGATAATGAAATCGTTTTGGATGAGAATGAAGAAATAAATGCAGAAGAAGTAACCATAGAAAATTATATCAGTCCTAATGAAAATCAATTAGCAATTCAGAGAGAAGGTAGTCTTATTATAGTATTAGATTTTGAAGAAGGAGATAAGTTAAAGTTATTCGAAGTTAAGGATACAATTCACGTTTTATCAAAAACAACTAATATTATAGATCTTAGTCAATTACCTGTAGGTGTATACCTTCTTGAAAATAGTAAAGGTGATTCTGTGATTGTAGAGAAGTTTACTGAAGCTCAAAACAGTGTTACAGATTTATAGTATACTAAAATATATTAAAGGGGAAACAAAACGAAAGCGGATTCATTTGAATCCGCTTTTTTTTTTTTGATAAAATGTAGGATATTATTCATTCAGAATTTCTTTCAGAATATATTCATTGTCTTCACCGTGTGTAAATACACCAGTAAGTTGTTCTTGATTGCTAATCTTAGCAGATAATTCATTGCATAAATTTTCACAATCAATACGTATCGAAGAATTTAGTATTGAATAATTATTGTCTTGATCTACAAATACCCAATTGTTAAATATTCCATCAGTCTGATTTAAGGTCAAGCGAACATTAAACTCGGTATCCGATGAAACTGGCATTTTAGAGATAATTTCCAATAAGTCGATTCTGATGTTAGAAGAATCTTCAGGAGGATTTGCAAGCTTGGTTTTACTTACTTTTAGATCGTAAATAAAGCCTAATTCATAGTCGAAACCATTAATTCCATTAAAAGTATGTGTAAAGTTGTCTTGCCCGATCTGATTGCCTTCTTCAATCAATAACACAGTTCCTAGGCCTCCAAAAAAGAATCCATTGGTAGTGGTTTTATAGTGATTAACTCTAATAGTAGTGATTTCAAAGACTTCATCATCATCACTACAAGAACTTAGAATAAGTGATACAACTAGTAAAAACAATATTTTTTTCATTGTAGTTTTATTATAAGATCAAAAAAATGCTAAAAGGTTGCTTCAGTTTTATAATAGATGATGTTAAAAAAAATACATAGAATTATGATGTATTGTATTTTTATGTATATTTGAACTATGTATTCAAAAGAACTACTTAAAGGAACCTTATCTGTGATTATTCTTAATCTATTATCGGAGAAGGGTAGAATGTATGGGTATGAGATTTTTCAGCAAGTAAAAGAACGCTCTGAAGGTAAAATCTTATTAAAGGATGGTTCTTTATACCCTGCATTACAAAAAATGAAGAAAGATGGCTTGTTGACTTGCGAAGAGGAGTACATCGGAAAAAGGGTTAGAAAGTATTATTTACTAACATTAAAAGGAAAGGAGGAAAAGGTGACTTATGTAGAAGAACTCAAAGATTTTATGATAACTCTTAACAACGTTATTTTTCCAAAGTTGGATGTTATATGAAGTTAAGTACTGAACAAGAAGAAAGGATTAAGGATTTTGTTAATAAGCAAGGCCTAACAATACCGGCTTTACGAGATGACATATTAGATCATTTATGTTGTGTTGTAGAAAGTGAGCTAAAAGCTGGTAAAACATTTGATCAATCATTACAGGATGCTATATCGGAACTTGCACCGAATGGTTTGATCGATTTAGAACGTAAAACATTTTTTTTATTAAACTCAAAACGAATTATTATGATGAAAAAACTGATGTATTTTATTGGATTTGTTGGTGCATTAACCTTAACTACAGGAATTACTTTTAAGCTATTATGGTATCCTGGAGCCAACAAGCTTTTTATAATTGGTTTTCTATTATTATTGTTGGTTTTTGTACCAATGTTAGCTTTTGATAGATATAAAGTTGCAATTGCTAAAACACTTTCAGAGCGATTAAAAATTATTCTGGGTTGTATCTCTGGTGTTATTGTAGGTTTGTCCGGATTGTTTAAGCTGATGCACTGGATGGGTGCAGAGGTATTATTATTAGCAGGAGCTTTTATTTTTGCTATTGGATATTTGCCATTTTTATTCTTTACAATGTATAAGCGAGCGCTTGCCTAGAGGAATAATGTAAAATAAAACGAAAAAACCCTGAAGTATCACTTCAGGGTTTTTTCGTTTCTATATAGATGTTTTTGAGGCCTATTCACTCACAAGTACCCATTCTCCCTTTTCAATTAGAGGAATAGCTTGCTTGTATTTAACGGTTTTGCTCTCTCCGCTCATTACGTGTTTGATAGTAACTTTATCATTACGACCAATTTTAGGTTGCTCACGAACGATAGTCTCGGTTACTTGTTGTCGTTGTTGCGTTTGCCCTGCAGCTCTGCTTTGCGCAGCACGCTCATCCATATTAGGGATTTCTTCTTTAGAAGTTTCCAGATTTTCTTTTCTTTTTACCTGACGAGCTTCAGAGATGTCCTGAGTATTTCCAGTTGGTAGCTCTCCTTTGAATAAGAAAGAAATAACATCTTTGTTTACTTCTTCGATCATCGATTTAAACAATTCAAAAGCTTCGAATTTATAGATTAATAATGGATCTTTCTGCTCGTGAACAGCTAACTGTACACTCTGTTTTAACTCATCCATCTTACGAAGGTGTGTTTTCCAGGCATCATCAATGATAGCTAATGTAATATTCTTTTCGAAATCTGTAATTAATTGCTTTCCTTGACTTTCATATGCTTTCTCAAGGTTGGTGGCAACATTCAGGCTTTTTACTCCATCTGTAAAAGGAACTAAAATACGCTCATATTTACTAGAAGGGTCTTCATATACTTGCTTAATCACAGGATATGCAGCTTCAGCATTGCGCTTCATTTTATCCTGATAATGCTCGTAAGCAGCTTTATAAACTTCTCCAGCAATTTTCTGAGCATCCATTTTTTCGAATTCCTCGGCAGTAATTGGGCTGCTCATAGAGAAATAACGAATTAATTCAAACTCAAAGTTTTTAAAATCTTGCGCATTTTTATTTCCTTCGGTAATCACCTCTGCAGTATCATAGATCATATTGGCAAGATCTACACGAAGACGCTCACCATATAAGGCGTGATATCTACGCTTGTATACTACTTCACGTTGTGCATTCATTACGTCATCATACTCCAGTAATCGTTTACGAACACCAAAGTTATTTTCTTCTACTTTTTTCTGAGCTCTTTCGATAGATTTAGAGATCATAGAATGCTGGATCACTTCACCTTCTTTCAGCCCCATTCTATCCATCATCTTAGCGATACGCTCTGATCCAAATAAACGCATCAGGTTATCTTCTAAGGATACATAGAAGTTAGAACTTCCTGGATCTCCCTGACGACCTGCACGACCACGTAACTGTCTGTCTACACGTCTAGAATCATGACGTTCAGTACCTATAATTGCTAAGCCACCAGCAGCTTTTACTTCGTCACTTAATTTGATATCCGTTCCACGACCTGCCATATTGGTTGCAATCGTTACAACTCCAGGATTACCAGCTTCGGCAACAATATCAGCTTCTTTTTTATGAAGCTTTGCATTCAGTACATTATGAGGAACTTTACGGATAGTAAGCATTCTACCTAGTAATTCTGAAATTTCTACAGAAGTGGTACCGATTAGTACAGGTCTTCCTGCTCGCGATAATTCAGTTACTTCTTCGATAACCGCATTATACTTTTCACGCTTGGTTTTGTAAACTAAATCTTCTTTGTCTTTTCTGGCAATAGGTCTGTTGGTAGGGATTTCTACTACATCTAATTTGTAGATTTCCCAAAGTTCTCCTGCCTCGGTAACTGCCGTACCTGTCATACCAGATAGTTTGCCATACATACGGAAGTAGTTCTGTAGTGTTACTGTAGCAAATGTCTGGGTGGCATCTTCGATCTTTACATTTTCTTTTGCTTCAATTGCCTGGTGTAATCCATCGCTATAACGACGGCCATCCATAATACGTCCGGTTTGCTCATCAACGATTTTTACTTTGTTATCCATTACCACATATTCCACATCTTTTTCGAATAATGAATATGCTTTTAATAACTGACGTAAGGTATGGATACGCTCACTCTTTACACTATATTCTCTAAAAAGATCTTCTTTCTTTTCAGCTTCATCTGTTTTGGATAGTCCAAGGTCTTCAATTTTAGCAATTTCCATCCCAATTTGCGGTAGTACAAAGAAATCAGGGTTTTCTTTACCAGAAAGATAATCTACACCCTTATCTGTAAGATCGATTTGATTGTTCTTTTCTTCGATCACATAATAGAGGTCTGCATCAATCTTATGCATCTCACGGTTATTATCCTGCATGTAGAAATTCTCAGTTTTCTGAAGTAACATTTTTACTCCTTCTTCACTTAAGAATTTAATTAATGCTTTGTTTTTAGGAATACCTCTATATACTTGTAATAGTTTAAAACCACCATCTTTAGTGTTACCCTCTTTGATTAGTTTCTTTGCTTCAGCAAGAAGTGTAGTTAAATATTTTTGTTGTACACCAACAATATCAGCGATTTTTGGTTTTAACTCATCAAATTCGTGAATATCTCCTTTTGGAATTGGTCCGGAAATAATTAAAGGTGTTCTCGCATCATCAATTAATACAGAATCTACCTCATCTATGATGGCATAGTTATGCGGACGTTGTACCAGATCTTCTGGAGCGTGAGACATGTTATCTCTTAAATAATCAAAACCAAATTCGTTATTAGTTCCGTAGGTGATATCAGCATTATAAGCAGCTCTACGTTCTGCAGAGTTAGGTCTATGGTTGTCGATACAATCCACTGTTAATCCGTGAAATTGGAAAATTGGTGCCATCCATTCGCTATCACGACGTGCCAGATAATCATTTACGGTTACTAAGTGAACACCATTACCAGATAATGCATTAAGATATACAGGAAGCGTTGCTACTAAGGTTTTACCTTCTCCCGTTTGCATCTCTGCTACTTTTCCTTCGTGCAGTGCAATACCACCAATCAATTGTACGTCATAGTGTACCATATCCCATTTCACCTCTTTACCGGCAGCATCCCAGCTTGTTGACCAGATAGCCTGATCTCCATCTAGAGTGATATGTTCTCTGTCGCCAGAAAGCTCACGATCATAAGTAGTAGCTTCTACAGTAATCGCATCGTTTTCGGCAAACCTTTTAGCAGTTTCTTTTATTAAAGCAAAAGCTTGCGGTAGGATTTCATTTAATGCTTTCTCTGTAGCTTCATATGCATCCTTTTTTAGCTTATCAATCTCTCCATAGATATCTTCTTTTCTGTCAATATCTTCTGTTGCATCCGCTTCTTCAGCAAGTGTGTCTATTTTTGCATTGATATCGGCACGAGCTTCGTTAATGAAATTTTTGAACTCTACGGTTTTGGCTCGTAGTTCATTATCAGAAAGTGCTGCGATAGCTTGTTCTTCCTTTTTGATCAATTCAACCTTTGGTTGGATTTCTTTTATATCTTTTTTGGATTTATCTCCAACAAATACTTTTAATACAGAATCTAAAACTCCCATGGTTTATGGTTATGTGTTTTTTTATGAGATTTTAATTTTAAAATGAAACTAACTTATTGATCCTGTGAAGGTTTTTTTTAAGTTAAACTCCAATTCTTGGAATATAGTGTAATCTCAACGCCTTAAGGGCAATATTATACAATACTTTACAGGCTATATAATAGCTTGAAAAAGTGGCGTAATTTACGCAAAAAAAAAGCCTCTTGCGAGACTTTTAATACTATTTAAATATTTTTTTAATATTCATCCTCATTCCAAAGATAATCTTCGTCAGTAGGATAATCTGGCCATATCTCTTCTATAGAATCATACGAATCTCCCTCATCTTCAATAGATTGTAGGTTTTCCACAACCTCTAGCGGTGCTCCCGTACGAATTGCATAGTCAATTAACTCATCTTTGGTTGCTGGCCAAGGTGCATCACTTAAATAAGATGCTAATTCTAAAGTCCAATACATATGCTTACTGGTTTAATTTTTTTTGCAAAAATAATTTTTTAGTTTAAAAAGTCAAGTAAAAAATTAATTATTTACACAATAATTATAAGAACGTGATTTTTCGGGTATTACCCTTAACTTATTTTTAGGCTTTCAAAAGTGTTAAGAATTCTTCTTAGGAATCCATTGTATTTCATCTGCCTGCAAATCGTTGGACAACTTTCGTGCCAGTACAAATAGATAGTCAGATAGTCGGTTTAAGTACTGTAAAGTGGTCTCTTCAAAAGGCTCTAATTCATATAACGCTGTTGCTAAACGCTCGGCTCTTCTGCATACACAGCGGGCAATGTGACAGAATGACACTGTTTGGTGTCCTCCAGGTAACACAAAATGTGTCATGGGTGGTAAAGACTCATTCATACGATCCATTTCGGTTTCTAAAAGTGTTATGTCTTCTGCAGAAATAGTTGGGATATTAAGTCGTTTCTGTCCACTCTTTAGTATTGCTTTTTCAGGATCGGTTGCTAAGACTGCTCCAACAGTAAATAATTTATCCTGGATGTTAATTAATACTTTTTTACTTAACTCATCTATTTGTTGATCCCGAACTAGACCGATATGAGAATTTAATTCATCTACGGTACCATAGCTGTCTATGCGAATATGATGTTTAGGGACTCTGGTGCCGCCAAATAATGCCGTAGTACCTTTATCTCCTGTTTTTGTATATATCTTCATCTGTTTTATTTAGGTATGTAATATCAAGTAAGTTATAAATTTTGATTAAAGAATAATTCAAGCTTCTCTCCCTTTGGGAGAGATGTCCGCGTGAGCGGACAGAGAGGGTATTAGTTCAGTTGTATATTCAATGCTAATTGTGTTTTATGGCAAATAACCACTCAAGGGTCATTTTTTCCTCTTTTTAAAATAATTCTTTCTAAAATCTCTTTTGTCTCTATTGTATAATTTTTTTTTGTTTCGTCCTGAATTCCAACGCACAACAAAAAATAGGAGCGCTATTCCTATAACGACTAATACCAATTGCGTTTCTTCAGAAAGTGTATCAAACATGATTTCTTCTTTTGCGGTAAATGTAGTAAATAGTGATGAGTATTTTGAGTAGCTGAGTACTGGAGTATTGGAGATATTTCTTTTCCTAAATCAACTCATAAACTCATAGCTTCAAAAACTAACAAACTCAAATACTATTTTACTACATTTGTACCGCTATGGAATTTTCTTCAAAGTTATTAGAAAACGCAGTATATGAGATGTCACAGTTGCCAGGTATTGGTAAACGAACGGCATTACGATTGGTATTACATCTATTAAGACAGCCAGAAACACAGACACAGCATTTAGTAAAAGCATTAGGTACTTTGAGAGAAGAGGTGAAGTTTTGCAAAAAATGCAACAGCATTAGTGATGTAGAAGTTTGTGATATCTGTAGTAATCCTAATAGAATTCAGGATATCATTTGTGTAGTAGAAGATATTAGAGATGTTATGGCGATTGAGAGTACAAGTCAATACCGAGGTTTATATCACGTTTTAGGAGGGAAAATAAGTCCAATGGATGGTATTGGGCCTCATAATCTTAAAATCGATACACTAATTGAAAAAGCAAAATCTGGTGAAGTGAGAGAGTTGATTTTTGCCTTAAGTGCTACGATGGAAGGAGATACCACTAATTTTTATATCTATAAACAATTAGAAGGTATAGAGATAAAAACTTCTACTATTGCCAGAGGAATTGGTGTAAATGACGAATTAGAGTATGCCGATGAGGTAACTTTAGGAAGAAGTATCATCAATAGAATTCCGTTTGAAAATGCATTGAAGAACTCGTAATATGTATCACTTTTAAAACTTGATCTTCTGAAACTATCCGTCGTCATCCTTAATTATAATGTACGTTACTTTTTAGAGCTATGTATCCTTAGCGTTCAGAAAGCTGTAGCTACCTTGGACGCAGAAATTATCGTAATTGATAATAACTCGCCTGATGATAGTTGCGCAATGGTCAGAGAACGTTTCCCTGATAGTATATTGATCGAAAATAAAGAGAATGTTGGCTTCGCTAAAGCCAATAATCAAGGAGTTGCTATGGCCAAAGGAGAATATATCTGTATTCTTAATCCTGATACTGTAGTTGCAGAAGAGACTTTTATTAATATACTTGAAATTTTTAAGGAATTACCAAGTATAGGCATGGCAGGGCCAAAATTAATAAGCGGAGTTGGTATTTTTCATCCTGAAAGTAAAAGAAATATTCCATCACCTTTAACATCATTCGGAAGACTCTTTAGGATAAGAATAGGTAAGGTGAAAAATTATTACTCAGATCACATTCCTATTAACGGTATAGGTAATGTTGACATTCTTGTGGGTGCTTTTATTTTGGTAAAAAAAGAGAATTATAAATCCGTAGGAGGTTTTGATGAAGACTATTTTATGTATGGAGAGGATATCGATCTCTCTTATAAAATGAAAAAGAAAGGATTAGAAAACTATTACATCGGTACGATACCTGTAATCCATTATAAAGGCGAAAGTACCGATCGCAATGCAGAGTATATCAAACGCTTTTATGGCGCGATGCGATTGTTTTATCAAAAACATTTTAAAAGTAACTTGTTTTTAGATTTTATCGTATCGGTTGGAATACGACTTACATCTTTGATACAATCATTCAAAAATAATCATAAAGAAAAACGAGTGATTGATCAGTATTATCTGGTTTCAGAAAATGAAGAATTAAAACAGAAGCTTATCGATGTATTACAAAAAGAAGTGCAATTTACTTCTTTAGAATCCGTGGAGAATTTGGGATATACTAATAACGAACTTATCTTTGACAATGAGTTATTAAGTTTTAATGAGATAATAAGTTCCATGCAGCGATTAAAAAAATCGAATATGACCTTTAAGATCAGGCCTGCAGGATGTAATTTTATATTAGGAAGTGATTTTAGTGATGGAAAAGGCGAAGTGATTACTTTTTAAAGAAACTTTAATAAAGAAAAATTAATTTAAGATCTTAACTTTTATTAATTTCGCAAAAAATATAACTAATAAATACCTTTGATTAAGAATATGGCAAAATTTGAGCTTAAACTTCCGAAGATGGGTGAGAGTGTTGCAGAAGCAACAATAACAACTTGGTTAAAAGAAGTTGGAGAAACTATCGAGATGGACGATGCAGTATTAGAAATTGCTACGGACAAGGTAGATAGTGAAGTTCCTTGTGAAGTAGAAGGTGTATTGGTCGAAAAACTTTTTGAAGTTGATGATGTTGTAAAAGTTGGCCAAACGATCGCTATTATCGAAACAGAAGGAGAAGGTGTTGTAGAAGCAGCAGTATCAGAAGAAAATAAAACAGTAGCTTCAGCTCCTGAAGCAGCAGCAGTAATCGAAAACAATATGGCTGCGGTAACAGAAACCGTGACTGCCAAAGCAGATTTCTCAGAGAGTTCTAAGTTTTATTCTCCATTAGTAAAAAATATCGCTGCCGCAGAAGGAATTTCTGTAGCAGAACTAGAAAATATATTTGGAAGCGGAAAAGACGGTAGAGTTACCAAAAATGATATCCTACAGTTTGTAGAAGATCGTAAAGCCGGTAAAACTGCAGCAACTCCTGCTGCACCAGCAGTAACGGAGCAAAAAACAGCTCCTGCTAAGAAAGCAGAAGCTCCAAAAGCAGCACCAGTAGTTGCATCTGGAGAGGATGAGATTATAGAAATGACCAGAATGGGCAAATTGATTGCACATCATATGGTAGAATCTGTACAGACTTCTGCTCACGTACAGTCTTTTATCGAAGCCGATGTAACCAATATCTGGAACTGGAGAAAGAAGGTAAAAGGAGATTTCATGAAGAGAGAAGGAGAGAATCTAACATTCACTCCGATATTTATGGAAGCTGTGGCAAAAGCCATCAGAGATTTTCCGATGATCAATATTTCTGTTTCTGGAGATACTGTGATCAAAAAGAAAAATATCAATCTGGGCATGGCAGCAGCTTTAGCAGATGGTAATCTGATTGTGCCGGTAATCAAAAATGCAGATCAGTTAAACCTGGTTGGGATGACTAAAGCAGTAAATGATTTAGCAGGCAGAGCACGTACCAATGCATTAAAACCAGATGATATCCAGAGCGGAACCTATACAGTAACAAATGTAGGTACTTTTGGTAGCATTATGGGGACACCGATTATCAACCAACCACAGGTTGCAATTTTAGCATTAGGAGCGATCCGTAAAGTACCTGCCGTGATCGAAACGCCAGACGGAGATTTTATTGGTATCCGTTATAAAATGTTCTTATCACACTCTTACGATCATCGAGTAGTAAACGGAGCATTAGGAGGGCAGTTTGTACAACGCGTAAAAGACTACCTGGAAGCTTTTGATGTAAATAGAGAATTTTAAAATTTACACTATACCGAACACTGAGCTTGTCGAAGTGTGATGTATCGAGAATAATGATTTTAGTAATAAAATGGTTTTCGATACATTCCCAATTATAATCGGGAGTACTCGAACAGACGAAGAAACAATTTTCAATAAGATTATCAAGAAACCACGACAAACCTGTCGTGGTTTCTTTTATAAAAAAACCACCCTTTTAGAGTAGTGAAAGTTATTATTCGTTTACTATCTTTTTTGGTTGAATGGATCTATGTGTTATTTGCTATTTTTGGAAAATAATTTTCTAAATTATCAAGGGTTGAGATTAGAAGTTTTAATTCAAGATAACTTTTTAGATAATGTCACTAATTTGATTCTGATTAATTAATTTTTTACTTTATGAAATATACATTTTACTTACTATTTTTTTTATGCATTTCGGTAATATCAGAAGCTCAAACAGTATATACGAATGCATTTGCAGGTGACTTCCCAACTACAATAGTGTTGGTTGGTAACACATTATATGTGGGAGAATTTAATACTGGCGAAGTATCTAAAATAGATATAAGGGATAGTAATCCAGTCCCAGTAACAGTAGCAACAGGTTGGGCCCCAGGTACTGGTCCTTGGAAGATGACATATGATGATGTAAATAATGATCTTTATGTTGGTACTTTTACAGAAGTGCGTAAAGTAGATTTAGATTTATCTTTACCTATCGTATCCGAGGATTTTTCTGTAACAGGTATTTCGGATGGTTTAACCCTGCATAATAATATATTGTATAAGGCAACAACTGGTTCTTTATATACTATTGACTTAAGTGTTGGTCCAAGCAGTTATAGTTCGGTATATACGGATACGACTAATAATATCGGAGATATAACTTTTTATAACAATGAGTTATATTATGCTAGTGATTCAGATGGATCAGGAATAAGGAGTTCAATTTATAAGTTGGATTTAGAAACATCTAATCCAAGTCAGGTGTTAATTGCAACCGGATTTCCAGGCACTATTCAGAAAATACATGTTGTAGATGACCTTTTATATATATCTGTAGAGGGACAGTCTAATCATGCAATTGCTAAAATTGATTTAACAGAAACAGTATTTCCAATTGATTTTACCTTAGTGATACCAGGGTTGGCAGCTGGTTCGCTTGGTCTAGCGAATCAAAATAATACTTTCTATGCTACCATTGGGACTCAATTGATAATCACTTTCGAAGATGAAACTTTAGAAGTAGAAGATGTTTTAAATGAAAGTAAAATTAATGTTTATCCCAATCCAGTTGGCGATTATGTATATCTGAATAATTTTCCTGACACTAAAAATGAGGTTGTAGTCTATGATGTAAATGGTGAAAAAGTTTTGAGCTTGTCTAATGTAGTTTCAAATACTATTGATGTAAGCTTGCTTTCCAAAGGTTTGTATTTTATGAATATCACTTCAGGTTCAAAAAGTAAAATAGTAAGGTTAGTCAAAAAATAATTAGGGTAACTTATAGGTAAAGTTCTTTGATGCTTTATTATATGATTCCATTTGGCAAAAAAGATTATTTTCGATATAGGTATTTGGACGATAGTTGCCGAACAAGAATATATGTTTAATATTATTAACCGGTTTTAAAAAAAATCGAATAAAACAAAAGCTAATAAAATATATACATCATCATAGCGGTTAGAAACTTAGTCGAATGGTTGTTGTGTTTTTATAAAGACGGAATCCTTGTGAAAAGGTAAAGTTAGCAACCAATACTCAGAAAAATCGAAAAGCAGAGTAACATTTTATGATAAAACAACACTTAATTATAATATTATCATTAATATCAAGCTGAATGCATAAAATTTGGAAGTTAAAAAAATCAAAGTCGAATAAACTGATTTTGATTAAAGACAAAATAATTTATAAGGGAAACCAGAAAGAAAGTGATTTAAATAAAATAAATTCGGAAACTACTGATGTTGCCATTTTAAAGGATATGTTCAGTATTCCATATGCTTATATTAAGAAGATAGAAAATCAAAGTGGAAAAAACTATATCAAAATATTCTTCGCAAAAGACTCTGAAGAAGAATTGTATATTGATGACGAGACTATTAAAAACGAAGTTTTTGAATTTATAAAAACTGACCATAAGGATTTTACATATAGTTCTGAACTTCCTAGCTTTGTAAAATACACGAAAGCCCAACTTTTCGCTTTAGTGTCAATTACAGGAATTTTTATTTGGTCATTGTATTTAGCGATTCAAATAGAAAGTGGAATTGAATATGAACTTGTTGGAGGTAGAAAACCTGGAATAGCAGGAGTTATTCTTGTAATTGCAAATCTGGGAACTTTTAAAATCATAACTGGGTATTTAATTCTTCTGGCTATTACAATATTTACACTAATAAAAAAAGTAAGATCAAGAAGTGTGACTGAATATTTGAAACGATAAAAAACATGACACAAGAACTCTATCAAAAAGCAATGAAATTTGCCGGAGAAAAACATAGTGATCAAAAAGTACCTGGCACGAATGCCAATTATTTGTTACATATATCCAATGTAGCTATGGAGGTATTGATGGCGTATCAAGCTGATGGTAATTTTGACCTTGATTTTGCAGTTCAGGTAGCTGTTTTACATGATGCCATTGAAGATACAACAGCAGATTTTGAAGAAATAAAAAATGAGTTTAATCATAAAATAGCTGTTGCTGTACAAGCTTTAACTAAAAATGAAAGCTTGTCAACCAAAGAAGAAAGAATGAAGGACAGCTTAGCTAGAATTAATGCCTTGCAGAAAGAAGTAGGACTCGTTAAAATAGCTGATCGAATCACCAATCTACAAATACCCCCAAAACACTGGACTAAAGAAAAAATTAGCAAATACTGTGAAGAGGCAAAATTGATATCGGCATTTCTTCAAGGTAAAAATGAATATCTCCATCATCGATTAAATCAAAAAATTTCAGCGTACGAAAAGAATATTGACTTGGTTTAATTGAAAGCGAAATAAGTTCCAATTAAAATAATAAAAAGTAAAAGATGTTCAATGCAGAAATTAAAAGCGCGCCAGATGAGGATATCTGTATCCTTATAAAAGTCGATAACCATCCCTTTAGTTATATAATTGATTGTGGTGAGGCAAAAAACTTGAGTGTAAAAGAATGTATGAACACTAATGCAATCTTTATAAGTCATACCCATATCGACCATTTTGTGAATTTTGATACGATTCTGAGACATCAGATTGGTATTCAGAGAAAAGTGGTTATTACAGGACCTATAGGAATCATAGATCAAGTTCAAAACAGAATCAAGAGTTATTGCTGGAATCTGATTGATAAAGATGCAATAACATATGAAATAAGAGAGATTCTAAAAGACGGTGAATATAAATCCGCAATTTTACGTCCTCCGATTTGGGGAAAAGAAGAAGAAAAAGTAGTAAAATCATCTGTGGTATTTGAGGAAAAACAGTTTGTAGTCGAGTATGAAATTCTCGATCATAAAACTGATACGATTGCATACCTGTTTAAAGCTCATGATAAAACTAAAATTCAGCTAAGTGATGGTTTAAAAGGAGGAAAGTGGGTACGAGAACTAAAAGATGCTTATGAGACCACGGATGAAGAAATGCGAATAGAAATAGAAGGCAAAATTTATAAGTCCAAAGAATTATTTCATCTGATTCATGTAGAGAAGGGTAAGAAGCTGGGAGTTATTCTGGATCACACAGCTAATGAAGAAAATCACTCTAAAATTAAAAGAACATTCTCAGGATGTGATGAGGTATATATCGAATGTTTTTATAAAGATGAGGACAAGGAATTTGCAGAAAAAAACTATCATTCTTATGCCTCAAAATCTGGTAAAATCATGAAAGCTTGTGACATAGAAAATGCAATTCCGGTACATTTTTCGCGTAAATACGAAGAACAAGATATACTAGAATTAGTGGAACAGTTTAATAAAGCAAGAAAATAAAAATACTAGATGACTGTTATTAATACTGATAAAAGAAGGATAAGTCTATTATTTAGGAAAATTAAATAATTAACGAAGTGAATAATTCCAAAGATTCTAAAACAGAGCTTACACTTACCGATAAAATTTTAATTTTCTTTTTCGGAGTACTATTCGTTATGTTTGTTGGTTATCAATATTTGTATAATTTACCAGGAACTGAAAAACAAAAACGTCAGGGAATTATATTTTATTATGCTGGAATCTTATTTTGGGTGTTGGTAGTAGTCATTCTTTTTTGTTTTTCCTAAACATCATTTACTACAGTTCTTATTATCACGTCTGTAACAAATTGAATGGTTTGGATACTAATTGGGTAGCAGACAATTTTAAACACTAAATTGAACACCTATGACTATTAATGAAGCATCTAAATTTTTTAAGAACCTCGTTACTGAAACGGATGAGAAATCTGAAGTACGGGTGTATAAAAAATTCATTACTATGCTATCGCAGTTAGCAAATAGAGATTTGTCTGATGAGCAATTGCGAGCTATAGAAGATAAATTGGATGCATTTGATATAGATATACCAAGAGAAAACAGAAAAAAATACTACGGGAAAAGGCTTACAGAATTTACAAACTACATAAAAAAAGAACTCTCTTTGGTATCAGAAGGGTATTACATGGCTATTTATATGAGTGTCGGTATGTCTATCGGAATGAGTTTAGGAATGACCTTTGGAGTAGTTTTTGGAGGATCTAACGGATTGATTTATGGGATGACTTTCGGAATGACGACAGGAATATCTATAGGATTGGCGATCGGTGCTGCTATGGATGCTAAAGCTAAAAAGGAAGGTAAAGTTTTAAGCACGAAGTGTGCCTAATACTTTATGGGAATAAGCTAGTGTAGAACAACTTCATATAAAATGCTTACATTTCTTGTATGATCAAAAAGATAGCTTATATCACCGATATTCATATAGATGAAGAATTTCCGAAGAGCGTTGGGGTTGATGCTAGACAAAACTGGGAAACGATTCTAAAAGATGTAGCTTCAAGAAATATTAATGATATTATCTATGGAGGTGACATCGGCGAAAAATCATCGAACGCCTGGTTTTTTGAATCTCTACAAAATTATCAATTATCAATTTCCTTAGGTAATCACGATGATTTTTCTGAAGTAATAAAACATTACAAAAATGATTTCCCTGAAGATCTTAAAGAGCTTTCTTATTGTCAGGAATATGATTTTTTTAAATTCATTTTTTTGGACTCTAGTGCTGAGGTCATAAGTGAGAAACAGTTGAAATGGTTGCAAGCAGAGTTGATTACTCAGAAAAAAATACTGCTATGTATTCATCACCCTATTTTGGAAATACCAGCCGTCATAGATAAGAGGTTTTCATTAAAAGGAAGAGAAAAGATTCAAACTTTATTACAGGAAATTCCTAATACTATTACCATTTTCTGTGGGCATTATCATATGAAAGATCGTCGCAGTGATAAAAACATAACACAATACATTACACCTGCAGGATCCTATCAAGTAGAAAAAGATCCAGATGAAATTAAAGTACACAGTAGCACTTTCGGTTACAGAATTATTGAACTAGATAAAGACCAAATGCATACAGAAGTTGTATTATTCTAACCAGTTATTATATAAAAGCGGATTAGGACAATCTTATTGGTATACTATGAGTGTGTTAAAGAAAAGCACAAGCTTTTATCACCTTCGCTTAATAAGTTGTTTTATATGCGTTTTTTGCTTCGAGTTTTCGATGTTTAATTTTTATTATTGTTCATTTATTTAAATGTATCAACAGCTAATCCAGCAATTTCCCTTGTAATTTTTGTAGGCGAATTACAATCGCAATTGTTTAGCCCTATAACATATATGTCTTCAAGAGGAAGATACACTCCCATTGATTTAAATCCAAATATGCTTCCTCCATGTTCCCTGCTTAGGGTTCCGTTTATTTCTTTAATATGCCACCCATACCCATAGTTTATAGGATTTCCATTGTTTAATGTATAGTTAGTAAATGCTTTATCAACTGTATTTTTGCTAACCAATAGATTGTGATTAAGAGCTTCTTGCCATGTTAACATATCATCTACATTAGATAGTAAAGAACCAGCGGCATATGGTAATGTAAAGCTTATGTATTTTGCGTTAATATATTCTTCTTTTTTATGATATCCGTAAGCCCGATTTTTCACAACTTTGTTATGACTTGCAAATAAAGATGCATTCATACCTAGTTTTTTGAATATATGTTCTTCAATGAAACTGGCGTAACTTTGTTTGGATATGGATTCTATAATATACCCTAAAATGATATAGCCAGAATTATTGTATTTGTACTGTTCTCCCGGATTAAAATCCATAGGTTCATTTTTAAAGAAGTCTATGAGTTCGATCGGTGTCAAGTCTTTTCTAGCAATATCCTTTAAAGCTTTTATTCGAGTGAAACTTTTAATACCAGAAGTATGATTTAATAAATGATGAATTGTTATCGTTTTTCCATTAGTAGGATAATCCGGAATGTATTTTGTAATATCATCATCCAAGCTCAATTTGCCTTTTTCCATTAGCATTAAAATAGCTATCGCTGTAAATTGTTTTGTCATAGAACCTATTTCGAAAACATTTTCTGGTTGCATACGAGTATTTAGTTCAAGATTTGATTTACCAAATGCTTTTCGATAGATTATATTTCCATTCTTTGCTACCAAAAAAACTGCTCCTGGAGCCATTGTTTCATATTTTGTATAAAGTAAGCTATCAATCTTAGCTTCAAGTGTTTGTGCGTTGGTGGACTGATGTCCTGAAGCTAATATGATCAGCGTTATTAGCAGGTAATTCAAAAAGGATGTAAGTTTCATTTTTTTTCTGTATAAATAATTGTTCAATTATTTACTTGGACGATGAAAAAAGGGATTGAGTTACAAAATGAGGTCGAATTACATTATTTTTAGTTTATACAAGTTCAGATTAAACACGACGAATAGTGATCCACTTTCTAATTATGAAAGATCTGAAGTGTTATTAATTTAATCTATTTCAAGAATAAATATCTCGGTGCAAAGTCTTTCTCAATAACCATGTCATTAGGCATGTTTTCATTTAAGTCAAAAAAAATCATCAAAAAATTTGTTTAATAAGTTGATTTAGTTAATTTTGAGGTGTACTAGATAACTAATACACTAGTTATGATTAAAATTCAGAACCTAAAATTTTACTATCCAAAAAGTAAAACAATCCTTAATGATGTATCACTGAACTTTGATTCAGGAAATATTTATGGGTTGTTTGGTAGAAATGGTGAAGGAAAAAGTACTCTAATGAAAATCATGACAGGATTACTATTTCCAAAAAGTGGATCTTGTCAGGTTTTTGGAGAGAATGTATCTCGGAAACATATTAGATGTCTTCAAGAAGTGTTCTTCATTCCGGAGGATTTTGAGTTAGCAGCGTTAAAAATTTCTAAGTATGAAGAAGTGAATTCTGTTTTTTATCCGCAGTTTTCCAAAGAGCAATTTTATGAGTTGATAAAAGAATTTCATCTTTCTCCAGATGAGAATATCGCAACCTTGTCGTTTGGTCAAAAGAAAAAAGTATTAATAGCTTTTGGGATTGCAACCAATACAAAATTATTATTAATGGATGAGCCTACCAATGGACTTGATATTCCATCCAAAAGTCAGTTCAGAAAAATAATAGCTAGGGTTGCGGATCAAGGGAAGTGCATTGTGATAGCCACGCATCAAGTTAGGGATTTACACAGCCTGATCAATCACTTAATGATACTGGATCAATCTAAAATAGTCTTTGATGAATCACTTTTTGAAGTTTCAGAACATCTTTGGTTTGGTAAACCTACAGAAAAAGATAAGCATGCTATTATCTATGATGAACCATCATTAGGAGGAAAGGCGGTTTTGCCAAAGCTAGATAAAGATGAAACAGATGTAGATCTGGAGTTGTTATTTAATGCTGTGCTTAATGAATCAGATAGAATAAACCAAGTGCTAAAAAAGAGGTATCATGATGCATCAATTTAATTATAGAAGGATCTATCATTTTATTCGCAGAGATCTAACCATCAGGAAGAGTAGTATAAGTACTGCTTTGATGGTGGTCAGTGCTATTCTTTTTGTTTTTTTCTTAATTAATCTAAGAGAAGATTATCGCATATCTGTAGGAGAGTTTACCAATGTTTTTGGGTTGTTTTATATTCCGTTAGGTGTATTGCTTACATTTTCTATTTGTAAAGAATCCCACGATCCTAAAGCCAATCATTTATATTTTGTGCTGCCGGTTTCTGTGTACGAGAGGATGGCTGCCATTTGGTTTTCAACGACTATTTTGTATACAATAGTGTTTTCAATTCTTAGCTTTTTGGTAGGACAATTTGCTATACTAACTGGAGGCATTCTTTTTGGTACTGATTTTCACCTGCTTCCAATATTTTCTGGAGAGTATCTGGGGTTTGCGATGTTCTATTGCATCATTCAACCAGTTTTTCTTGTGGGTGCTTTGGCATTTAAAAAGAATAGAATAGGTAAAACATTATTGGTTTTTGTCTTGGTGTTTTTTGGAGTAATTATCTATAATCTCATACTATTTACAATGCTTAATTTTAGGTATGATGTGCTGCCAGGAAGTGCATTAGCTTCTGAAGCCTTTGGTTTGGCTCAAAGTGATTTTTCGGTATTTGGGATGCTATTTTTTGTTGGACTTTTAGGACCGGTAATGCTTTTTGTAGCCTATTGTAAGATGGTAGAAAAAGAGGTGTAAGTATGGATTTTGATAACAGCAAACCTATTTATCTACAAATCGTGGATTTCTTTTATGAAAATATTCTTGCCAGAAAGTGGAAAGAAGATGAAAGGATACCGTCTGTAAGAGAAATTGCTGTTATGGTAGAAGTAAATCCAAATACGGCCATACGGGCTTTTAATCATCTTCAGGATGAAAAGGTGATTTATAATAAAAGAGGAATAGGGTATTTCGTTTCCGAAAATGGATATCAAACAGTACTTGATATTAAAAGAAAAGAATTTATGGAGGAGATATTACCAGATGTGGTTAAAAAAATGAGATTACTAGATATAAAGTTTGAAGAGTTTAAAAACACATATGATCAAAATATAAACAATATAGATGATGAAAAGAAGTAATCTGATTCTGTTAGGTGCGCTGGGAGCTATCTTTCTTTATTTTACGGTACTTCAGTTTTCTACGCATAATTATGTGAGAAATGGAGTAATTGAAGAAGCCGGTTCTGTCATATCCGAAACAAGAAAGATTTCTGATTTTATAAGTATAGATGTACGGGACAACATGAGGGTGTATTTTAAACAGGATAGTATAACACAAGTTACTATTGAAGCTCCGGAAAACTTTATACCTCATATCAAAACAAAAGTGAATCAGGGAACCTTAATGATTGAGAAAATAAAAAGTATCAATACAGATGATACCATCAAAGTATTTATTTCTAATCATCATTTGGATTCTGTAAAAGTTAGGTCCACAGCACATTTTAAAACTATAGGAATAGTAACCGGAAAAGAATTAATACTTGAATTTAGAGGAGAAAGTACAGGTGATTTAGAAGTGACGTATGAGTTGGTAAAATGCAAAACTACCTCTGATGCTAACATAAAACTAAAAGGCAATTCTAAAGAAATTAATTTTTCAAACTAATCATATAAAAATAGCGTATAAAACACCAATAATTCATTATCAATCAAATCAATCATCAATCAGTTCGCTTAAGGTGAACTAAAAAACGAACAGTTATGTATTCAATCAAAAAACTCGGAAGAACCACAGGTATTTTACTTCTGGTACAAATGGCTATAGGAATCCTGATTAATGTTTCTTTGTTAGGACCTTTAATATTTACGTCAGATTTTATTACAAAAATTTCAGAAAACACCAATCAAGTATTAGTTTCGGTACTTCTTCTTATCATTACTAAAACAATAGGTGTTGGTGTAGCAATTATGCTTTTTTCAACTTTTAAAAAACTTCACAGAGGATTTGCGTTTTGGTACCTAAGCTTTAGTGTTATTCTTTTCGTGATAAGTATTTTAGACAATACCATCATACTTTCATTAGTATCTTTTAGTGAACAATATTTAAAATTAGGAGTACAGGACACGAATAATCTTGAAGCTATAGGAAATATATTAAAAGGAACCAGAGGATGGGTTCATATGATGGATTTACTCGTTGCCAGTATTCCACTTTCTATCTTTTATTATTTAATGTATATGTCAAAATTTGTTCCTAGAATTTTGTCAGTCTTATGCTTTTTTTCAGCCATCTTAATTTTTGTAAATGTACTATGGACAATTTTTGGTGCAGGGTCTATGTATTTGTACATGCCAATGGCAATCAGTCAATTGATGTTTATAACCTGGCTCATCATCAGGGGTTTTAATGGATCTTACAAACTTCAAGAAACGGTTTAAATCAAATAAATTATCATCAATCAGTCCGTCTAAGGTGGACTAAAAAACGAACAGTTATGAATCTAAAACATTTCATTAAAGACTTTGTGAAACGAGATCTTAATGCAGGTAGAGAAGTTTCGAAACTTCAATTATTACTTATGAGAGCATTGTATCTATTGACTTTTCTTTCGTTAGGGTATTCCACCTGGTCAGAAATCATCAATCCCAGTGAAACCTGGGGAGCCTACGATGGAGTAACCTATAGTTTTTGGGCGGCTTATTCAGTATTAATGGGATTAGGAGTTAGATTTCCTCTAAAAATGTTTCCCTTACTATTATTACAGCTATTTTATAAATCTGTTTGGCTGATAGGGATTGCATATCCTATGTGGTCTATGGATACATTAGATCCAATTTCAGAAGGACTTCTAAAACCATTTTTGATAGCAATTCCCATCGATCTTATTGTTATTCCGTGGGTGTACGTCTGGAGGAGCTATATAAAAGCACTTTTCAAGTTTAAATCTATAGAACACATCCAAAGTCTGGATTAATAATATCATCTGATTTTTTGCTATAACAGTGTAAAAAATCAATTCATCATCAATCAAAATCAATCATCAATTCATCCTGAGTAATCAGGATCAAAAAACGAACAGTTATGAATTCTACTACCAGTGCCGTGAGCACTTTAAAAAACTCTAATGTATGGGCCAATAAAACCTTGAACATCTCAGTTCAATTTTGGTTTATAATCGCAGTAATAGGGCAATGGATCTTTGCATATTATGTCACTGCTTTTTATGGAGGCGCTGCTATAGATGGCGACTTTATGAAATGGAATCGTGTGCTACCTCATGGATACACTCCTGGTGAAACTATGGGAAATGTAGCAGTTGCGATACATCTTTTGCTGGCGGTTATTATGATGGTCGGCGGGCCACTTCAGTTTGTTCCTCAAATCAGAAATCGGGCTCGCTCATTTCATCGCTGGAATGGACGATTGTATATCCTAACTGCTTTTGTGATAAGTTTTAGCGGTGTTTATATGGTGATTACAAAAGGAACGATTAGCGGACTTGTTGGTGATATCAGTGTGAGTTTTAATGGAGTTCTTATTATGCTTTTTGCGGCGCTAGCCTGGCGTACTGCAGTTGCACGTAAATTTGATTCGCATCGTCGTTGGGCATTACGTTTATTCTTGGTAGTGAATGGAGTTTGGTTCTTTAGAATTGGATTAATGTTGTGGCTTTTTATTCATGGCGAACCAGTAGGCTTTGATCCAGAAACATTTAGAGGACCATTTCTTACTTTTCTTGGGATTGGACAATACGTAATACCTCTTATTATCCTAGAAATGTATCTCTATGCGAAAGAAAAAAAGAGTACTCCGGTTAAGGCTATCATGTCTGCTTTTCTTCTAATACTTGCCGTACTCACAGGAATCGGAGTTTTTGCTGCAACTATGGGAATGTGGTTGCCTCGATTGTAACAAATATATTAATCTGAGTTCGATATTAATGTTGTTCAGTGCTTTACTATCTAAAGGAGTTCCTTCTCCTTGGGGAGAAGGTTAGGATGAGGGGTTTTCATAATAAAAGCCCTCAACTTAATCCCTGCCTATGCTGTCAGGCAGGCTCTCTCAGAAGGAGAGGAAATATAAAATTCATAATTAAAAGCAATTAGGTGCTACCTACACCTTTCTTTATATCGAACTCAGGTTATGTGCTAAATAATAAGCCTTTCTTGCTTGTTAGATTTAGAATAATCAAGAAAGGTTTAATCGGGTGTATGACATAATTCCCTTTTCTGGATTTGGATGTGACGACAAGGGCCAGGCTTTTCCCTGTAATTTCTAAAACTTTGCCATAAAAAAGGTCATGCTAGGGGATTTTCACAATAACCCTTCACGCAAAAATAGAAATCTGCCTTGCGCTCTTTTTTTTAGTAGAATTTATATTTTTAAAATTATGTAGACCCAGCTATATTTTAATGTTGCTATCTATGTGTTTTTTAGAGACTGAAGAAACGAAATCATCAATATTACCAATTGGATGAATTAATTCACCTTGTTTTAGTGATAAAGGGAGTTGGGCAGTTGTTTTGTTATATCCTTTATCGTTTAATAATTTCCAGAGATAATCTACATATCTACTCTTACTATTAATGTTAATTTCTCTGAATTTTACGTGATCTAGCTGCAATTTGGTTATAAGTAATTGACATTTTTCACAACCTTCTTTGGTAAATATTATAATTTCAGATTTTAGTATGGAAGAAAGAGGAGCTTCCTTTTTTGGTCCTTTTGCTCTATCAACCTCCATGTTTTCTAATTCTTCATTAACAATAAGATTATAAGTATAAGAAGATGCTACATCCGTAAGCGGAATTAAAATAATCATTTGTACTTTACTGTTAGCGGGAATGTTTTTGATGATTGGTCGTTGTGCACTTCTGCGATAACCTATAGGGTTTATTTTTAGAAAAACACTTTTGTCTGAGTCTGTGTCATTTTGTACATAAATAATTGTACGTTTTTTTTGAACATCCTCAATCAAGCGTACTGGTTTTTCTTGTGCACAAACTGTTGTGATACCAAATAGCAATATTGTACATACAGTAATATTGCAATAGGTTTTAAGAATTGATATCATCTTCTTTTTGCTTAAAGGTAAAGAATTTGTTTTTCTTAACTTAGAATTGAAAATACACGATGTAAACTTTTATTCTATCCTCTAAATAGGAAAAATCGATCCTTCATGTTTTCAATTTCAGAGTTTTTGTTAGTTACAATATAATCAATAGCTTCTGTAGTGAAATGTTGCCCTTTTTCGGTTAATGACACGACATTATTATCAATTTCGATCATATTATTTTTTAAGGCTAGATCTAAAACTGATTTCGATTTTACTTTTTGCCAATTAATATGCTCATTTAGATGTTTTACATGTCTTTCTGTTTCGTCATCTGCATGATTTCCTAAGTGTAATAGAAATGTAAGCAATGAAACTTCGATACGTTGTTGTCTTTGACGATATAATACAGAAAAATATCCTTTACTAGGAGCAAATAAGTATACTGCCAGAAATAGAATGCCTAGTACACTAGTCATTGATCCCGAAATAGAAGTATCTAAACCGTGTGCTAACCAATATCCTGCTATAGCAGCGATTACGCCAAATATACAGGCTAACAGTAACATCTTTTTAAGATTATTGGTTAGTAGATATGCGATAGCAGCCGGCGCAATCATAAAAGCAATGACTAAAATAGCTCCAACCGCATCAAAAGCTCCAACAGTAGTGATAGATGCTACAGTCATTAACCCATAATGCATCACAACAGGCGATAATCCTAAGGCAGCTGCAAGACCCGCATCGAATGTACTAACTTTTAATTCTTTAAAAAAAGCAAAAAGCAATCCTAGAGTAACTAATAATATGGTGCCAATAATCCACAAGGATTTTGGACCCATATCTGTACCACCTATAATAAGTCTGTCGAATGGTGCAAAAGCAAGTTCTCCCAATAGCACTGCATCTATATCAAGATGTATATCATTAGCATTCTGCGCAATCATAATAACTCCGATACTAAACATAGCTGGAAAAACTAGTCCAATCGCTGTATCCTCTTTGACTAATCCGGTTTTTTGAATGAATTCCACCAACACTACTGTAAGCACTCCGCTAAAGGCGGCAAGAAGAATCAGTAGGGGAGAAGAAAGATCATGTGTGATAAAAAATCCAATCACAATTCCTGGTAAAATAGAATGACTAATAGCATCTGTAATCAAAGCCATCTTTCGCAGTACTAAAAATGTACCAGGAATAGCACAGGCAATCGCTACTAAGCTTGCAATCAACTGTATTTCTATCTGTGCACTACTCATCTTCTGTCTGTGTTAATTGATTATATAGATTAGCCGCAGTTTCATATCCTGATGTTGTTAGAGACCACATATTACCTTCGATTGTGACATAATCTTTATCTTCTAGTTTTTGTAAAGACTTTTTGGTAAACCCTTGAAAATTATTCAATATTTTAATAGCATGTGGATGTGAAATATCTTCATGATCTTTAACTATATTATACATGAAAGAAAGTGTTTTATGTAGTTGTAGATCATTTCTGTTTTTTCTAAAGCGAATTTCCCTAAATAATAATCCACGACCTGGAGAAAATATAAAGGAAACCAATACAAAGACAGCTGCAACCAATACAATCACGGGTCCTGTAGAAAGGTTGTTATGACTAGCGCTTATGGCTGTTCCAATAACTCCAGAAAAGGCACCAAAGATCGCTGCAAGAATAACCATTATTGATAAGCTATTAGTCCATTGACGCGCTGCCGCGGCAGGAGCCAGAATCATAGCACTCATTAGAACAACACCAACTGTTTGTAAACCTAACACGATAGCAACAACGATAAATGTAGTGATCAGAATGTCTAGAAATTTAATATTAAAGCCTAAAGTTTTGGTGTAATCAGAATCAAAAAGTGATATCTTAAGTTCTTTCCAAAAGAGTAGTAAAACGATAAGGCATATTCCTGTTACCAGAGACATCATCCAAACATCACTCTCTAAAAGTGTCGCTGCCTGCCCGAAAAGATAGTTTTCTAAACCAGCTTGATTAGCATTTGGTAGTTTTTGAATATAAGTAAGTAAAAGCATCCCAAAACCAAAAAATAAGGAAAGAATTAATCCTAATGCGGTATCAGATTTGAGGTGTGTTTTTCTAATGATTCCTCTAATCCAAAAACTCCCAATTAAACCGCTAATCAGAGCGCCTAATAAAAAAGCATTACTGTTTTTTGCTCCAATGATTAAAAAAGCAATTGCGATACCCGGTAAAGCAGCATGTGAAATTGCGTCTCCTAGAAGGCTTTGTTTTCTTAGTACAGCAAAACTGCCTAACATACCACAGATTGCTCCCAAAACAGCGGTTCCTAACGTAATTGTGCGAAGGGTGTAATCTGTAAAAACAAGTTCTATGTATTCTAGAATATCCATAATAAAAGTCTTTAGTCTTTAGAGTCCAGTGCTTTTTGATATACGGTTAAATTTTCAAAATTAATTTTCACATCTTCCATTAAAATAATTTTTTGTAGTTTTTACTAACAACTAACAACTAACAACTAACAACTAACAACTAACAACTAACAACTAACAACTATTACTGTTGTACACTTACCTTATAATTAATACCATAAGTTTTGGTAAGGTTGTCATCATTAAAAATATCTTTGACAGGTCCGGTTGCTATCTTTTTTACATTGAGAAAAGTTACCCAATCAAAATATTCCGGGACTGTCTGTAGGTCGTGATGCACTACGATTACTGTTTTTCCCGCTTTTCTTAATTCTTTTAGAATGTTTATTATTGCTTTTTCTGTGGTAGCATCTACTCCTTGAAACGGTTCATCCATAAAATAAATAGATGCATTTTGGACCAATGCTCTGGCTAAGAAAATACGTTGCTGTTGTCCTCCGGAAAGCTGACTAATTTGTCGACTTTTAAAGGCAAGCATACCTACTTTTTCTAAAGCTTCAAGAGCTTCCTTTTTTTGCTTTTGTCCGGGTCTTTTAATCCAGCCTAAACTTCCATAAGTCCCCATCATTACTACATCCAGAGCTGTGGTAGGGAAATCCCAATCCACACTCCCTTTCTGTGGTACATATGCGACAAGAGATCGTTGCTTCCTATATGGCTTATCATATATTTTTACGCTTCCTGCAATAGGTTTAATGATGTCTAAAACCGATTTGATTAAGGTAGATTTCCCAGCACCATTGGGCCCAACAATAGCCATTAGAACACCTTCCGGAATGGCAAGGTCAATATCCCATAATACCGGTTTATAGTTATAAGCAACAGTAAGGTCATCTATCTGTACAGCGATTTTGTTTTTCATTACTTCAAAGCATTTACAATTGTATTAACATTGTATTCAAACATTCCGATATATGTTCCTTCTATAGTTCCTGGATTTCCAAGTGCGTCAGAATATAAAGTTCCTCCGATAATTACCTCGTGATCTTTTGATTTTACAGCCGCCTGTAACGCTTCAATGGTGCGTTTAGGAACTGATGTCTCAACAAAAATAGCTTTTACTTCGTTTTCTATAATGAAAGTTGCTAACTTCTGTACGTCTTGTACGCCAGCTTCTGTAGCTGTAGATAGTCCTTGTAGGCCAACTACGTTAAACTCATATTCTTTCCCAAAATAACTAAAAGCATCGTGAGCCGTTACTAATATTCTTTTTTCTTTAGGTAATGTTTCTATGATTCCTTTAAGTTTTGCTTCAAGTATGTCTAGTTTTTCTAGATATGCTTTCCCATTGGTTTCAAAAGCTATCGCGTTTTTAGGATCTAATTCCTTTAGTTTTTCGATAGTAAAGGCTGCAACTTGTTTCCAGTTTTTAACGCTAAACCAGATATGGGGATCATAGTTAGAAGCAAAGTAATCAGAACCGATAAGGATACTTTTGTCTAAAACTTCTCCAACCGCAACAGTTTTTATATTTTGACTCCCCATTTTTTCAAATACCTCTACCAGTTTGCCTTCCAGATGCAGTCCATTGTAGAAGATAACGTCAGCATTTACTAATTTTGTAACATCTCCTTCACTGGCTTTGTATAAATGAGGATCTACTCCAGAACCCATTAATCCTTGTACTGTAATTAAATCACCTCCAATATTTTCTACAAGATCTGTGATCATTGTTGTAGTAGTAACTACATTCAGTTTTTTGTTAGGATCTTTTGGTTCTTGTTTACAAGAAAAAAGAAATGTTGAAACTATCAGTATTAATACTATCTTTTTCATTCTATTATTTTGTTTTTCACTTTCAAAAATTGAAAAGTAATTAGTTTGGTAATCTTACGCTAATACCTGCGCTCAGTAATAAATTTTGTCCATCGGTAATTCCAGATCCAACAGTAGCATCTAATTGTATTGAATCACTTAATAAATAAGTAAAACCTGCATCCCAAAGGTGATTAGCACTGCTATCTTCTGGAAAATCTCCATATAGTTCTGCATATACACCTAAGTTATCTGTGATGCTGTATCCATAAACAACTGTGTACACATATGCTGCTTCTGGTGAATCATTACCCCAAGCCGCTCCTAGATTATAAGAAAAACTTGATTTTTCACTAAGTGTGTGTGCAAACGAAAATCTAAAATCTACTCCTGTAGTTTCCGGTCTAAAATCATTCCCAGCTGTAAATGGTAAATATAGGTGTCCAAGAATTCCTATTTCTGGTAACCACCCTTTTTCTTCAGTAATTCCTACTTTTGCTCCCAATAGTAATGGTGATAATCCACTTTCTATATCATCTAGATCTGTACCATTAATTTCGGTTTTAGTTTCTGCAAAATCCCATCCTACTCTTAGTTCTAGATTGTCTAATAATCCGTATCTGAGTAATGTTGTATTAAAGGTAGTGGTTTTTTGTTTGAAAGCATCTTCTCCAGCATCTTCATAAAAAGCCCCAGTTTCTATTTGTAAATATCCTTTTGGCACTAAAGTAGGAGATTCAGTTTGATCAGGTCGATCGGTAACTAAGGTTCCAGGTTTGTTGGTTTCCTGAGAAAAAATAGAGTTGAAGCTTAGACAACTCAAAAAAGTAAGTAAGATGATTCTGCGTATTTGCATTAGGTTTAGTACTTTTGTTTTATTAATGATGCAAAACTAAAAAAGTTAGTTATGACTAACAAAT
This sequence comes from uncultured Aquimarina sp., assembly GCF_947495315.1. Lineage (GTDB taxonomy): Bacteria > Bacteroidota > Bacteroidia > Flavobacteriales > Flavobacteriaceae > Aquimarina. Next base: position 253,672 of record NZ_CANLYD010000003.1, read on the forward strand.
TAAATTTGAATAATTTAACAAAAAGCGAAGAAGATTATTTAAAAGCTCTTTTTCAGTTACTTGTAGAAGGTGGGTCTGCTAAAGTAGGGAACAATCAACTGGCGGATTATCTAAAAGTTTCTCCTGCCTCAACAAATAACATGATTAAAAAGCTAAAAGCTAAGAAGTATGTTGCTAGTGAGAAATATGGTAAGTTAGAACTTACAGAAGAAGGAAAGTCTATAGCAGTTCGTCTCATAAGAAAACATAGATTGTGGGAAACATTTCTTTGTAATTATTTAAATTTCAGTTGGGATGAAGTTCATGAGGTTGCTGAACAATTAGAACATATAAAATCTCATAAATTAATTAATGAGTTGGATCGTTTTATGGATTTTCCTACTAAAGATCCTCATGGAGAAGTAATTCCAAATGCAGATGGGGAATATTCTGTATTACCAAAAATTACATTATCTTCATTAGAAGAAGGAGCCGTTTGTCAGTTAGTTTCTGTAAATGATGCTTCCGTAACATTTCTTAAATATGTATCCGAAATTGGTTTGGCATTAAGTAGTGAGATAAAAGTGCTGGAAGTAAGAGAGTTCGATAGTTCTATAAAAATTCAGTTTAATAATATAGAAGAAACAGTGACCAGGAAATTTGCTGATAATGTTTTTGTGAAGGTAATATAATGCACGAATAAATGTTAAAAAAAGTAACACTATAAGGGTTTATAAGATATACCTGTTATCTTTGAATCACACAATCAATTTATGGAGCTTAATTTAAAAAGACCGATCTGTTTTTTTGATCTGGAAACAACCGGTATTAATATTTCTAAAGATCGAATCGTAGAAATCTCTATCCTTAAAGTTTTTCCTAATGGAAACAAGGAAAGCAAAACATGGCTAGTCAATCCAGAGATGCCAATTCCACCAGAGACTACCGAGGTACACGGAATTACGAATGAAAAAGTAGCTAATGAGCCTACTTTTAAGCAATTAGCAAGTAAGGTTAGTGAAATGATTAAAGGATGTGATCTGGGAGGATTTAATTCTAATCGTTTCGATATTCCTTTGTTGGCAGAAGAATTGTTAAGAGCTGATTTAGATTTTGATATGAAAAGTACCGTGGCAGTAGATGTGCAAACTATTTTTCATAAAATGGAAAAGAGAACCTTAGCTGCTGCCTATAAATTTTATTGTGATAAAGATTTAGAGAATGCACATTCTGCAGAGGCCGATACGAATGCAACATATGAAGTTCTCAAAGCACAATTGGATAGGTATCCTGAGTTAGAGAATGATACTAAGTTTCTTGCTGAATTTAGTTCCAGAAAACAATTTGCAGATTTTGCTGGTTTTATAGCGTATGATGAAGAAGGAAGAGAAATCTTCTCTTTTGGAAAACATAAAGGTAAATTGGTAGAAAAGATCATGGAGGACGAACCAGGATATTTCGGATGGCTTCAGAATGCAGATTTTCCTTTATATACAAAGAAAGTTCTTACGGCTGTAAGGCTACGTAAATTAAATAATAGTCTTAAACTTTAATTCTTTTTATTACTTATTATGAAGCTTATTTGTATAGGTCGCAATTATACGGATCATATCGAAGAATTAGAAAACGAGAAACCAACAGATCCTGTGGTTTTCATGAAACCGGATACAGCGATTCTGTTAAAAAAGCAGCCTTTTTTTATTCCGGATTTTTCTGATGATGTACATCATGAGGTGGAAATTTTAGTCAAAATCAAAAAGGTTGGAAAGCATATTGATCGAAAATTTGCACATAAATATTATAATGAAATTGGGCTTGGAATTGATTTTACAGCACGAGATTTACAGAGCAAACTGAAGTCTAAAGGATTGCCGTGGGAAAAGGCTAAAGCTTTTGATGGAGCCGCTGTTATAGGGAATTGGATGTCCAAAGAAGATTTTCCGGATGTGAATAATATTAATTTTCATTTAGAAAAAAATGCAGAGACCGTTCAAAAAGGGAACACAAGGTTTATGCTTTGGAAAATTGATGAATTGATAGAATATGTGTCAAAATATTTTACTTTAAAGATAGGAGATGTTATCTTTACGGGAACACCGGCTGGAGTTGGAGCTGTAGAGGCAGAGGATACACTAACTGGTTTTATAGAGAAGCAACAAATTTTTTCAATAAGAATTAAATAGATGAGCAAAGGGTATAGCTTAGAAAGTGTGAATGAATTGTCCGGTGGAGACGATGAATTTATAACAGTATTAGTGCAAACATTTTTAGAAGAGATACCTCCCGATTTGGATAGTATGGGACAGGCGGTTAGAAACAATGATCCCAAAACTGCATACCAATTTGCGCATAAAATGAAACCTAATCTTCAGTTGTTTGGTATTGATCTTTTAAAAGAGATAAAACAAGTAGAAGCCTGGTCTAAATCTGGTAAAAAGCAATCGGAAATAGAGCCTATATTAAATCATATCGTTACTACAGTTAATGGTGCTATCGAAGACCTGAAAGCCGACTTTCAATAATTATGCTTGCGGAAATAATTACCATTGGAGATGAAATTCTTATTGGTCAAATTGTAGATTCCAATTCTGCTTTTATAGGAAAAGAGCTTAATAAAATAGGCGTCGATGTTTATCAGATCACTTCCATACAAGATGATAAGCAACATATTCTAGATGCGCTGGAAGAGGCGAAGAATAGAGTAGATATTGTTCTTTTGACTGGTGGATTAGGTCCTACAAAAGACGATATAACGAAGCACACTATCTGTGAATTCTTTGGTGATACATTAATCCAAAATGATAAAGTGTTGCAACATATCGAAGCGCTTTTTGCAAAATATATACATACACCGGTTACGGATATTAACAGAATGCAAGCGCTTGTGCCAAGTACATCAACCGTTCTTATGAATAATTTTGGTACCGCTCCCGGAATGTGGTTAGAAAAAGATAATACTGTTTTTGTATCTATGCCAGGAGTACCTTTTGAGATGAAAAACCTAATGAAGGATGAGGTGTTGCCTAGACTTCAGGAAAAATTTGATAGACCATTTATTATTCATAAGACCGTATTAACCTATGGTTTAGGAGAAAGCGCAATAGCAAAGAAAATAGAACAATGGGAGGATGATTTACCTTCTTTTATCAAACTAGCATATCTACCAAATTTAGGTAGGGTTAGATTACGTCTTTCCGCGCGTGGAATTGATGAAAAATTATTGATAGATACTATTGAGAATAAGATAGCTGATTTACATGCGTTTATAGGTGATATCATCGTAGGTTATGAAGAAGATGAGTCGATAGAGTTAATGATCGGTAAGATACTTGCTTCTCGAGGACAATTTCTGGCAGTTGCAGAGAGTTGTACCGGTGGAAAAATTTCTCAATCTATAACGGCTTATGCAGGATCTTCATCATTCTTTAAAGGAGGTGCAGTTACTTATGCTACTCAATCTAAAACAGATCTTTTGGGTGTTGATAGGGATTTGATTAAACAGTATACAGTGACCAGTAATGAAGTTGCTAAAGCTATGGCATTAGGAGTGAAAAATAAGTTTAAATCTGATTATGCAATCGCTACAACCGGAAATGCCGGACCTTCTAAAGGAGATGGAGATGTTGAGGTAGGTACAGTTTTTATAGCAATTGCTACTCCAGATCGTGTTTTTTCAGAGAAATTCGTGTTTAGTAATTTACGTGAACGAACAATAGGGAAGGCTGTAAATAAATCCTTTGAAATGCTTTTTAACGAGATTACCTAATCTGGTTATTTGATAGCTTCTTTTTTTGTCCACTCAATAGCATCTTTCAGGTCTTGGAAATTATTAAAAGGCTTTTTAGCAAAATGTTTTTCAATGTCTGTAGACATTGTACTTATTGAGTTGTAGGTAACTACTCCATATCCTTTAAAATTATCCATGTATATCAGAGGGCAATCCAGATAATCCGTAGGTATAATCGAGTGTGAATTAATTCTGTCAGAGATATAAGTGAATGGTTGACCATTTCCGTAGTGTTTTTGTACGATAGGTATAAGATCATAAAGCTTTTCCGATGTAATTATTTCACCTTCTTTGATCTCTGCAATGATATATTGATCATAAAAGTAATAAGTCCCAAGATTGAGATCGTATTTTTGGATCAAGGTGTCATTAAGTATGGTTTTCATAACTTTTATTTTTTTGTTAGTTATGAATAAGTCGAAAAACTAAGGTGATTATTTCTTATTGATAGTTGTTATTCAGTATTTTAAACTGTTTCAAACGTTATAGTTGGCTTTACTTTTTAGAAAATTATGAAAACATTAATATAAATGGATTTTGGATTGCTATTCTTTTGCTCAGAAGGAAATCTAAAACAAACTTTTAATTAATCCGGTGTCACTAATTCATCTACCCATTTAATTGCATCATCAAGCTTATGGAATGTACGTGTCGGAATTTTTAAAAACGATTTTTCTAACGCTGCAATTTTTGAACCGATAGCGTTATATGTAACCACTGCGTATCCTTTTACGTTAGGAAATTGTTCATTTGTTTTAAAATGATTTGTAGGCTCAAAAGAATATGAGTTGATCCTGTTGGCGATATAAACAAATGGTGTTTTGTCTCCATAGTAAGTTTTTCCTAATTTTATAAGCTCTGAAGCATTTCCATAAGTAAGAATGACTCCTTGGTTTATTTCTGATATCACGAAGTTTTTGTGGAAATAAAATATTCCAATACTAAGTTCATGTTTATGAGTGAGTTTTTTATTAAAAGTGAAAGTCATTCTTAATTGAGTATAGTTTTATTAAGTTCAATAAATTATAAATAGGTTTTTTAAGGAGTGTTTTGTAGCTTATTATTATTGTCGGATAATTTTAATTAGTATTGTTTAATGGTGTAATTAATTCATCTACCCATAGCAAAGCATCATCTAAACAATTAAAAATTTCAGTTGAAGTTTCAAGAAAGGATTGTTCTAAGGTAGCTACTTTATTATTGATGGCGTCATAGGTTACTACGCCATATCCAGTAAAATTAGGGAACAACTTTGAGGATTTGAAATGTCCAGTGGGTACAAAAGAATAGGAATTTTTTCTATTAGATATATATACAAATGGAATAGTAGTTCCGTAATAGGAATGAATCAATTCAAACAAGTCTGAGCAATTTTCAAAAGTAAGAATGACGCCTTCTTTTATTTCCGAAATTATATGATTTTTATAAAAATAAAATAACCCAATACCAAGCTCATGCTTATGGATAAGCTTCTTGTTAAAATTATGAACCATTTTTTAATGAGGTGTTTCCAATTACATTGGTAAGATACTTCTTTTTTTTATCAAAAATATAGTATATGTATGTTTAAAATATAAATAACACATGTTTATAGTTAATTTATTAAAAAATAACCATATTTTATTTGTTTAATCGTGCATAATTAGTTCTTCTACCCAGAGTTTAGCATCGTCTAGATTTTCAAAAATTTTTGTAGGAACATTAAGAAAGGATTGTTCTAATGTAGCTATTTTATTGTTTATGGAGTTATATGTAACTACGCCATAACCTTTTAAATTAGGAAATAATTTTGCTGATTTAAAATGAGTAGTAGGTTCAAAAGAGTAGGAATTTTTTCTATTTGTTATATAAACAAATGGTATGTTGTTTCCGTAATATTCTTTGGTTAACAAAAACAATTTAGTGGCTTTATCATAATTTAAGGAGGCTCCTTCATTCATTTCTGAAACCATAAAGTTTTTGTAAAAAAAGAAAGATCCTATATCAAGTTCGTGCTTCCTAATGAAGTCATCAGTCTTATTTTGGCGCATAACAATCGTTTTTTTCTCTAAGATACAATTTAGGGTTCTAAAAATCAATCATTTGGCATAAGTTATTTTAAGTTTTTTTTAGTAGGACAAAATTTTTATTGTAAGAGTTTTTTTGTTTAGATAGTACTGTAAACAGAATAAATAAAAAAAGCGGACCCTAAGATCCGCTTGTTTACTACTCAATTACCCCATATCAAGTAGTTAGTTACAGTTATGAAAACTAACTGGTGTAAAAGTAATTGGTATACACCACTTGTTATATAGGTATAAATACCTGTTTTAGTCAAGATGGATAGAATTGCTTTATCTTTGGTGTCTATATATAATGAGTGAATCATTGGGCAATTTTGATAGATGAATGCCTTTAGTTTTAGTATTTGCGGTAGTATTGAAATAAAATGTTTAAAAAGAGAAAAAAATACAAAACTATTATTGGTGGTTCGGTAAATAATTCGTTAATTTGCACCCTGTTTTGAAATAATACCAAAATTAAGAAGAGATGTCAAGAGTTTGCGAGCTTACAGGTAAAAAAGCGATGGTGGGAAATAACGTTTCTCACGCGATGAATAAAACAAAACGTAAATTCAACGCGAATTTAATAAAAAAGCGTTTTTATATTCCAGAAGAAGATCGTTGGGTAACACTTAAGGTGTCTACTGCGGCTTTAAAAAATATAAATAAAAACGGTATTGCTGCTGTTTTAAAAGAAGCAAGAGCTAAAGGTTTCTTAACAAAATAAATCAGCTTTTAAAAAGATACTATAATGGCAAAGAGAGGTAATAGAGTTCAGGTAATCTTAGAATGTACAGAGCATAAAGCTACTGGTAAACCAGGTACTTCTAGATATATTACAACAAAAAATAAGAAGAACACTCCTGATAGAATGGAAATAAAGAAATTTAATCCTATTCTTAAGAAAATGACTGTTCATAAAGAAATAAAATAAGACAATGGCAAAGAAATCAGTAGCATCGTTACAGACAGGATCAAAGAGATTGACCAAGGCTATTAAAATGGTGAAATCTCCTAAAACAGGAGCATATACTTTCGTAGAGTCAATTATGCAACCAGATGCAGTAAATGACTTTTTTAAGAAAAAGTAATTAGCAATAAAAATATTTTAGAAAGAAGCCGTTTCAATTTAATTGGAATGGCTCTTTCTTTTTATATATTTATGCGATTTTATGTTAGTGTTTAAATTTTAACTTATTAGCATTCTGAATATAATACATGAGTTTGTTTAAAAAAATATTCTCTTCGGAGAAAAAAGAAACCTTAGATAAAGGATTAGAGAAGTCTAAAACTAGCTTCTTTTCTAAATTAGGTAAAGCGGTTGCTGGTAAATCCAAAGTAGATGATGATGTACTGGATAACCTAGAAGAGGTCTTAGTAACTAGTGATGTAGGTGTAAAAACTACAATAAAGGTTATAGAAAGAATAGAAGGTCGAGTTTCTAGAGATAAATATCTAGGGACAGATGAGTTGAATCAAATTCTAAGAGAAGAGATAGCGGGTTTACTTTCTGAAACGAATTCTGGTGAAGCTACAGATTTCGAGATTCCAGCAGATAAAAAACCATATGTTTTAATGGTGGTAGGAGTAAACGGAGTTGGAAAAACAACTACCATTGGTAAACTAGCTTATCAATTTAATAAAAAAGGTTTGAAAGTGGTTTTAGGAGCTGCTGATACGTTCAGAGCTGCGGCAATAGATCAGTTGCAAGTTTGGGCTGATCGTGTAGATGTGCCTATCGTAAAGCAAGATATGGGTAGTGATCCTGCGTCTGTAGCTTTTGATACCTTAAAATCTGGAGTGAATCAGAATGCAGATGTTATTATCATTGATACAGCCGGAAGATTACATAATAAGGTAAATTTGATGAATGAGCTGACCAAGGTAAAGCGTGTTATGCAAAAAGTGATTGGAGATGCTCCACACGATGTCTTATTGGTTTTGGATGGTTCTACGGGTCAAAATGCCTTTGAACAGGCTAAACAGTTTACCGCTGCAACAGAGGTAACCTCGTTAGCAGTTACAAAATTAGATGGAACTGCAAAAGGAGGTGTTGTTATAGGGATTAGTGATCAATTCCAGATTCCAGTTAAATATATTGGAGTAGGAGAAGGGATTGAAGATCTTCAGGTATTTAATAAATACGAATTTGTAGATTCTTTTTTTAAGTAATAATATACTGTTACGGAATAGTTAAAAAGGTGTTATGTTATAATCATAGCACCTTTTTTTTATACTTTCAGTTTTTAAAACATCTTCATAACCGTCATTCTATGAGAAAATTAGTATATATTTTTATATCACTTTTGATTTTTAGTTCTTGTAAAAAAGAGAAAGAAGAACAACAAAAAGGCCTACAGCCTAAAGTAGTTTGGGATCCTTATGATGAAGATGAAGATTTAGAGTCGACGAAAAAACTCAGCCAGGAAAGAATGCATTTAAAACTTGTTAATTCTAGAGTTTTAGATAAGAATGATATATGGAGGTCTTTGGAATCAGAACTGGATTATTTTTCGGAAGAAGATTATGTTAGATTAAAACAATTTATCCTTGAAAAAGATATACCGACTATCCAACAAAGTGTAAAAGAAGGTAAGCTGTCATACGAAGAGTTGATCAAGTTTTATATTTATAGAATCCGAAAATATGAGAGTGATAATTCCTTATCTCTTAATTCAGTGATATCCTTAAATCCGAAGGTTGTGAAACAAGCAAGAGCATTGGATAAAGTGGATAAAAATACCATTGATGTTAATTCGGTCTTTGGAATGCCAATTATGCTTAAGGATAACATTGGTGCCAAAGATATGTTTACAACTGCGGGAGCTATTGTATTACAAAACAACAAAACAAATAATGCTTTTATAACTCAGCGTTTATTAGATCAGAACGCATTGATTTTAGGTAAGGCTAATCTTAGTGAATGGGCATATTTTCTTTGTGTCGGTTGCCCTGTTGGGTACAGTGCAATTGGTGGTCAAACTCTCAATCCATATGGTAGAATGGTTTTTGAAAGTGGCGGTTCTAGTTCAGGTAGCGGTGCAGTTGTTGCTGCGAATTTTTGCGTAGCGGCTGTGGGAACCGAGACAAGTGGATCTATTTTGTCGCCTTCGAGTCAGAATTCTGTTGTAGGACTGAAGCCTACAATTGGTTTGTTAAGTAGATCTGGGATTGTTCCAATTTCTAGTACGCTAGATACACCAGGACCTATGACAAAAAGCGTAGTTGATAATGCTATTTTGTTAAATGCGATGATCGGTAAAGATACCGATGATGTTACTTCTGTTTCTACTGAAACAGATTTTGTAATGTCTATAAAAGATTCAATTATCAAAGGAAAGCGTTTTGGAGTTATTAAAGCTTTTTTGGAAGATTCTTTGTATGTGAAAGCGATTAATAAGATCAAAACAGCTGGTGGAGAGATTGTAGAGGTGGAACCAGAGCAAACTGGTTTGCCAGGTTTTTTAAGTATTTTGAATATAGATATGAAAAATGATCTTCCTAAATATATTGATTTGAACGCCAGTGATAATGTCAATATAAAAACAATAGAAGATGCAATTGCATTTAATTTACAAGATACACTTGTCAGGATTCCATATGGACAAGGAATATTTGAAGGAATTGTAAAAGATAGCACTACTACAGAAGATCTGGAAAAAATAAAAGAAGATCTTAAAATTACTGCTCGTAAGTATTTTGATTCTCAAATTGACGAACATAGTCTAGATGTTGTGTTGTCTATAAATAATTATCATGCTGGTTATGCTGCAGTGGCTAAATATCCCGCTTTAACAGTGCCAATGGGGTATACGGATAAAGGTGAGCCTAAAGGTCTGACTTTTATCACAAAGCCTTTGTTGGAAGATAAGTTGTTGCAATTAGGGTATGGCTATGAATCGATATCCAAAGAGCGCAAGATGCCTGTTAAATATGTAGATTGAGTGTATGAAAAAGGCCGCCAATTCAGCGACCTTTGGTTTTTTTAAGCAATGATAGAGTTTTTTAGTACACTGCCTGTAAAGCTGTTCTGTCTCCAGAAGTGAAAGGGCGGTCTGTTCCGCCGCTACAAGCTAGCATCCACGAACCATTTTCTGGCCCTTCAGGGGTGCCAGGAATATAGATAGCGCCAACTCCTCCATCACCTTCGTCACCACCTCTTCCACAACTAAAAGAGCGATCTGCATAATCTGTGTGGCGAAATCCAATGGCATGTCCAATTTCATGCGCAACTACTGTAGCGGCATCTGCAGGAATTCCTCCTCTACGTGGATTGTATATATCAGAATTTAAAACAATAGGGGTAGCTGGATCTCCATTTGCATCTGGGAAGCCTGCGCTACGACCAAGGATGATGCCTCCGCCGGGTGCTCTTTTTAGTTTTTGAGATAAAATGTCAATATCAGCACCAGCGCTATTGGCTCTTTGGAAAGAAATATCTAGTCCTAAAGAGTTATAGCGATTTAAAGCATCATCAAAAGCAGCTTGCATTGTGGAGTTGAATTTTGAATCCATGTATACATTTACTACTCTTGGAGTACTTACGATATTAGTTGTTCTGTAGTGTTTGTTGTTTTCGTTTCCAAAGTCAACAGTTGGTAGCATTTGTTCGATTTGTTTTTCGGTCAAAAAAACATCTTCTACTGCGATACCTTGTTTGCCGTCAAAAGTGTCCTCAAAAGCAGTTTCTGTATCAAAACCTAAGGTTTCTAATTTAGCTTTTACTAATGGATCTATTGATTGTATTTCTTCTGTAGAATCAGAATCACAAGAAACGAATAAGGATGCTGTTAGTAATGCAGCTCCGAACATTGGTAATAATCTACTTTTTTTCATAAGTTGAGTGTTTTGAGTTATAAAAAGTTTGCTATGGTAGCAAATTGTTTTAGTGTTAAAAGGCGCCTGACTGACGCCTTTTTAGGAGGTTTTGTTAGTTGGCCAAGGATTCTCTGGCACCACCAGCTTCAAGTACGGCTCTCATTCTTAATTTTTGACCGTTAGAGAACATGTACATACAAGTATCATCTACATAATCCATATAGTTCATGGTCATGTCAGTAGATTTACAATGTGTTGTAGGGTATGCTGGGCATCCGTAATTTGCTCTGTCTGAAGATGGAGTATCAACTACGAAGTCATCTTGTCTGCAACGGCCGTCACCCCAAATATGTCTTAGGTTTAGGTAGTGGCCTACTTCGTGAGTGGTTGTTCTACCACCGTCAAAAGGAGCAGTTAGGTATCCTGTGCTTCCAAAATATTGAGGACCAACCACAACTCCGTCAGTAGCTGCGCTACCACCTGGAAATTGGGCGTATCCTAAGATCCCACCGCCAATGTTACATACCCAAATGTTAAGGTAGTTAGCAGGATCTATTGGATCTACTCCGCCTTGACTGGATTTTTTCATATCATCTCTGGTTCCCCAGGAAGTTCTGGTAGAGAATGTTCTTGTAACTCCGGCAAGTGTAAAGTTGATTTGAGTATCAGCAGCATTATCAGTAAACTCGCTAGGAATTTGATTAGCATCAGAATTAGTCATTCTAAAGTCTTCATTTAGAACTGCGATCTGAGAATTAATCTGAGCATCACTAATGTTTTCCTGATTAGTATTGTAGATTACGTGGATATACACTGGGATGTTAACTACAGGAAAATCAGTTGCTGGTTCGTCGGTGTCTCCGCCACCATTTCCATTTCCATTTCCATTTCCAGGTCTTTTGGAATCTATAAAACGTTTTGTTTTAGATTCGATAGTTGCTAATTTATTAGCAAGTTCGGGGTTTTCTTCCAGTTGTTTTTTTAGGTTGTAATCAGAATGACACATTCTGGATTCGCCTGTTTTCTCCCCATTTTCTTTGATGATTTGTTGTTGTGTGATCTCTTGTTCAGAAATTTCATCTTTAGAACAAGCCGTAACGATTAGTGCAAGGGCTGTAAAGCCCAAAAATACTTTTTTCATAAAAATATAAATTGAATTGAATGATTCGTTCAAATGTAAATAAAAGAATATAAAATACACAATTAATTTATTAAAAACTTGCTAATTATTCAATATTTAATTTAATTTTATAAGTATAATTACTTGAAAATAAGATATTTATATTATTAAAAAAATGTAGTATTTTTACTATTAATAAATTGTTAATAAAAAAAAGGAGATATTCTTTCGAATAACTCCCTTTCTACCAAAATAAAAAATAATTCAAACCTCTGCTGGGATAGATAAATTGGTCTTACGTATGAAAAATTAACTCTATTAGCAGAGGGTTTTTAAGTTGAATTACTACTACACAAACTCAACTTACTTTTTTTCCTTCTCTTCTTTGATTATGCGAATGATAATCTTAAAGCAATTATCAGTAGTAAAATACAATATATAATCATAGATGCCCCGTAAATTAGTATTCCGTGTTTTTTAATTATTTTTAATTTAAACATTGGGTAATGATATTATTAAGTTTAGTTCGATAAGCCCCTACTTATGTTCGATAATTGTTTTATTGGAGTATTTATGAACATAAGGTGTACTTCATTTAACGATGATCTGTTATTGTAGTGGTTCGTGGTTATAACAACCTTTATTTACCATTATTGTTATGGTATCATGTGTCGCCATCATCATCGTCAGTGTCATCATCCAAACAGAATTCAACGTACATAGCCCAGCTGTTTCCAGGAAACCCATCTCCTTCAGCCCAAGCTGTCTCTTCACTACAATAATTATCACCATCGTCGTTTGATTTTAATGTTGTAATTTGTAGACTATCTGTATCATCGTCATTGTCATCTTCAGTACACTCTCCGCAATCAACTTCTGCATGAGCAGCAAGACAAAAGCATTCTCCAACTAAAGATAAAGGAATAGTGTACGTGTATTCACTTACTCCTTCTGGATGTTCTGATTTGTAGGGGAACTTACCGATTTTAGGATTTCCTTTATTGGTTATAGGCATATCAGCACAATTACCAACATATAGATGTGTTGCTTTTAATGTCCAGCTTCCTCCTGAAGATTTTTCTGTAAAAGAATCTTCATCATCTGTGTCTGTATCACTACAATCAGTTTTATAAGTTACATATAAGTTAGTTCCATCAGAAGTAGCAGTAACAGTGCCAACAACATGATGTTGTCCAGCTATTAGATTGCTCGTAAAAGGAAGTGCTGTTCCATCTACAGATACCTTGAGCATTTTTACATTTACACCTGTTTTAATCTCATTTGATTGTTCAAAAGATGTGAATGCTTCGTTTTCGCAGCCTATTAATAATATAGCTACTAATGAAATGATGCATACGATAAAAAGTGAACTAGCAATGGTTTTAAATAAACTTTTCATAATTTATTGGTTAGGGGGTTTAAGCTTCATCAAAGAATAATTCATCTTTACTGTTTCCTTCATCATCTTTGTCATCCAGCATTATTCTTTTTTCTTTTATTTTCTTAACGTTCCATTCGTTACTTAATTTATTTAATGGTTCTTCTGTTCCAAAATCAAGCGTAGCATTTAATCCACCATCAGACCTTGTGTTAACTGACCAAGTTCCATTGGTTATGATATTATTGCTGTCATCTCCATCATTGTCTTCTAATGTAATTAGCACAGTGCCGTCTTCAGAAAAATCAAAAGTGTAGTCTCTGTAATTATTAGTCTCGTTACTTTCGTTGTCTTTGTATTTCTGAACTTCTAAAAGTTTACTGGTGATCACTTGATTGAAACGTTCTTCGCTCAAATCGTTTTCATCACAGTCATCTATAGCATCTTCAATAGTATCCTCGAGATCGTCCAGATTGTTTATAACGATTTCAGTGTTGTCTGAAAGTACTACCGTAATAGGAAAATTAACATTTACAATGTCATCCTCGTCAAGATCTCTAATGAAATCGTGTAGTTCTCTATCACTATTAAATGTAATGGTTTCTAACAGTTCACTATTAGAATCAAATACAGAAACAGAAAATGGATATTGAAAATCTAGACATTCTATATCGTCGTCTTCATCTTCTTCTTCACAATCTTCAATTAATTGTTCTAGCTGATCCTCATTTTCGATGATCATTTCAGAAAAATCACTTGAAATTATGGTTATTGGAAAAATGAAATCCAGATCATCAATATCATCTTCCAGTTGGTTAAAAATTTCTTCAATAAGTTCGAAATCTTCTTCAGAATCAATATATACATCGATACCATTTACATTCACAGTAACAGGTAATTCAATATCAAAACAACTGGAGCCATCTAATATATTATCTCCAGAACCATCATTCATGACTGTTTTTAATATAAGATCGGCGACCTTAGAATTTGCTTCCAGCGTTTGATCTTGTGGGGATCCAATTTCTTCATCAAGTTCAGATCTACAACCAGTAACAAGAATGATTGAAGAAAGCATTAAAAAACTAATTATTGATTTGATTTGTGTTTTCATGATATTTCAGGTTTTTTAAGTTGGTCTTCTGAATACTAAAACAACTAAGTTTTAAAAACTCCTTTATTATTTTTCTTTTTTTCTACATTTACCGCCAAATCTTCTTTGAATATGTCAAAAGAATTGCAGGAAAACGTTTGTGAAGAAAAGATATTTTCGATGATTTACCGAAAGTATTCTAAGGACATATATAATTTTCTTTATTATAAATATGGAGAGACATTAGAGTCAAATGATAAGATGCAGGATGTGTTTATCAAACTACTGTCTCATTGTAAAGAGGTGACTCCTGATAAGGCGAAAGGTTTTTTATTTAAAGTAGCAAAGAATATGATGCTTAATGCTATCAAACATAAAAAAGTGGTGCTCAAACACAGAGAAATAAAACCAAAAGATTATACAAACGAATCTCCTGAATTTATTTTAGAACATCAGCAATTTTTGAAAAGATACCAGCAGGCACTGAGTAAATTGACAGAAGACCAACGAACCGCTTTTTTACTAAATAAGGTAGAAGGAAAAAAACATGCTGAGATTGCAGAGATGCTTGGAATTACCAGAAAAGCTGCTGAGAATAGAATTTATACTGCTTATAATAAGCTAAAAAGTGAACTGGAAGGATTTAAATAAAAAGGAGTTTTTAAAACTTAGTTGTTCTATATATAGAAGAAAGAATGAAAATGGATAAAGAATATTTAATAAAGAAATGGTTGGCAGACGAATTAACGGATGCTGAACTTGAGGCTTTTAAGAAATTGGATGATTACGATATGCATACCAAAATTCTTGAAAGTGCTCAGTATTTTAAAGCTTCTGACGTTTTCCAAATTAGCGATATAAATGATATGTATGCCAGAATGGAAAACGCTCCTAATGCTGTTTCTAAAAAAACTAATTGGTATCGACCATTATTAAAATTAGCCGCTATATTTGTTGTGTTATTAGGTGTTTCTTTCTTTTTCTTTACCAATAATGATAGTACAATTAAGACACTAGCTAATCAAAAGCTAACTGTTGAACTTCCTGACGCTTCAGAGGTTGTGGTTAACTCAAAATCCATAGTCGTTTTTAATGAAAACAAATGGGAGACTAAAAGGGAAGTGAATCTTACTGGAGAAGCTTTTTTTAAAGTAAAAAAAGGATCTGCCTTTGATGTAATTACACAGGATGGTAAGGTAACTGTTTTAGGTACTCAATTTAATGTAAAAAACAGGGAAAATTATTTCGAAGTTAAATGCTATGAAGGCCTTGTAAGAGTCAAACATGGAGAGTATACACAGAACTTGCCAGCAGGTAATACTTTAAGAGTTATAGATGGGAATCTTACTTTTGAAACGGTTAATTTGAATCGCCCCCAATGGATAAGTAATATTAGTAGTTTTAAAAGTGTTCCATTCTATGAGGTTATAAATGAGTTCGAAAGACAATATGATATCAAAGTGACTATGATGAATGGTATCGATACTAAACGTCTTTTTACAGGAGGTTTTGTTCATAATAACCTTCAAGAAGGCTTAAAATCTATAACTTTACCTCTAGATCTGACTTATAGCATTGATATCAATAATAACATCACCTTGCGTTATAATAAATAAGATATGTAAAGTACTTTTACTTCTCTTATTTACTATTTTTTATGTTCCTCTAATTGGCCAAACCAAAGAGGAAAAGGATTCAACTCTCTTAGTTGATCAATTAGTTCAGCTAGAAGCGAAATTTCCATATAAGTTTACCTATGCTGATGATACCATAGAAAATGTTTTTGTCAGTAGTGTTCCACAGGAATTTTCATTTGATCAAGTTCTTGATTTTTTAAGACAAAAAACTAGTCTTGTCTTTACTGTTATTAACAATAACTTTGTTTCTATAAACAAGGGAGATACATCTCTGTTACTCTGTGGATTTATCAAGGAAATAAAAACAAAAAAACCTCTTTATGGAGCCACTATTCGAGGAAAGAAATCATCAATGATAAGTGATAAAGACGGATATTTTCAATTAGAGGTTTTTAGTGATAAAGAAACCATAATCATTGGTCATCTTGGGTTTAGAACTACCTATCGACTTTCTAACTCTTTTACAAAAGAAAATTGCGCTCCTATTTATCTGGAGCCCAAAACTGAAATTTTAGCAGAAGTTATTCTTAAAGACTATCTAACCCAAGGAATTAGCAAAACAGATGATGGAGCTTTTCAGATAGAATATGATAATTTTGGAATACTTCCGGGTTTAATTGAAGCAGATGTGCTACAAACTATACAGGCACTTCCGGGTATACAAAGTGTTGATGAAACAGTTTCTAATATTAACATCAGAGGTGGTACTCACGATCAAAACTTAATTCTTTGGGATGGTATCAAAATGTATCAATCAGGACATTTTTTCGGACTAATATCAATCTTTAATCCGTCGATTACAGGAAAAGCAGTTTTGATTAAAAATGGAACCGGGGCTGAGTTTATGGATGGAGTTTCAGGTACAATTTTAATGAATACGGATACTGAAATTAATACAGATTTTAGGGGTAGTATTGGGTTTAATCTTATCAATGCAGACGCCTTTACAGATATTCCGATTGGAAAAAAATCATCGTTACAGCTTTCTGCCAGAAAGTCAATAAGTGATTTTGTAAAAACACCTACCTACAAACAATATTTTGATAGAATTTCTCAGGATAGTGAGATAGGTAGTAATGATGAAACGGATATAGAATTTGATTTTTATGATATTAATCTTCGATGGAACTGGAAAATTTCTGAAAAAGATAAGCTTAGAATAAATTTTTTAGGAATAAATAACGAATTGGTTTTTACAGAAAATGAAATGATCGGAAATATCAATAGTTCCAAACAAAGTAATTTGGTTCAGAATAGCATTGCAGGGGGAATTTGGTATCAGAGGCATTGGAGTAATCAGTTTACAACATCGCTCCAGGTATATGAAACAGATTATAAGTTACAATCCGTGAACGCCAATCTTCAGGATCAGCAACGGTTTTTGCAAGAAAATATAGTGTCCGAAACAGGAATAAAGTTAAATACTCATTATATGCCCAGAGCGAATATTAACTGGCTTAATGGGTATCAACTTACAGAAACGGGTGTATCTAATCTTAATGATATTGATAATCCTGTTTTTCGGGAAAATCGAGTAAGGGTAATTCGCAATCATAGCCTCTTTTCGCAAATAGGCTATAAAGGTTTGAAAGCAAAGAATTCAGTCAATTTTGGCGTAAAATATAGCTATAACGAAAAATTTAGAACACATTTAATAGAGCCAAGATTAAGTTATAATCAAAAGTTTCTTGACTATTTTAATTTTGAAGTATTAGGAGAATTTAAACATCAGAATACATCTCAGATCATCAATTTTCAGAATGACTTTTTGGGAATAGAAAAGCGAAGATGGATTTTGGCAAATAATGATGACATTCCAGTTATTAAAAGCAAACAAGTTTCTTTAGGATTACAATACAATAGAAAAGGATGGCTTATTAGTTCTGAAGGATATTATAAAATGGTGGAAGGAATTACCGCACGTAGCCAAGGATTTCAGAATCAATATGAATTCATACAATCGATAGGAGGTTATGTAGTAAGTGGGGTAGATTTTCTAGTAAATAAACGATTTAGTGAAGTCAGCACCTGGCTGAGTTATTCGTACGTGAATAATGAATATACTTTTGAGGACTTCGATGAGAAACAATTTCCTAATAATGTGGATATAGCACATTCTCTAACATTAGGAGTTGCATACACAATGAAAGACTTAAGAATATCTGCGGGTTTAAATTGGCACTCTGGTTTACCTACAACGAGACCGGTTTTTATGAATGAAGTAGAAGGTGATGAAATTAATTATGATCTGGCAAATAGTGATAGACTAAATGAGTATTTACGATTGGATATTTCTGCTACGTATGATTTTGTAATAGCTAAGGGAGTAAAAGCTCATACCGGTATTTCTGTTTGGAATCTTTCTGATCAGAACAATACAATCAATAATTATTATCGGGTTAATCAAGAAAATAGGCCACAAGAAGTTCTCAAGTCTTCATTAGGAGTTACTCCTAATGTAACATTTAGAGTGTCATTTTAGTATCTGTTTTCAGTCAATAAGCGCATTAATTTTTATCCATAGATCATTGTCAAAACTTGATGGGCCTAATAAAGCTTGGCCAGTATCATCACCCATTCTAACAATTACCAAATTCTGACTAGGAACTACATAGAGTTTTTGATCATCTTTACCTAAACCGGCGATAAGATCATCTGGCCCATCCGGCATTAATTCTCCAGGAAATTCATTTTCGAATGCTGGCGCTCTAAAGCTTGATTTACCATTTAGCCACCATAAATATCCATAAGATTGATTTAGGTTTTGTGAAGTAGTAGTCATTTCGGTAAAGTAGTTTTGATCTGTGAAAATTTTAGTGTTATCCCAAGTGCCTTTATTAAGATTTAATAGTCCAAAACGAGCCATGCTTCTGGCTGTGCTATAGTATATATTGGCGTATCCAATACTCACCCATGTTCCATTCATCCCAATTTTGTTTTTTAGTTTAGTATCAAAATAAGTATTGTAATCTATGTTTGTAGCTCCAGTAACGATATCTGTTAGTAGTGTATACGTAGCATTATGATAATACCAGAAATTTCCTGGTTCATTAAGATACGTAAGGCAATCAAAATCGTTACAGTTTTGATTAGATACATTATAATCTAAACCTGATGTCATCGTTAAATGGTTTCTGACTGTAATTGCTTGTTCTTGATCCGTTGTGATATCCGCCCATTGAGTTCCTAGGTATGTTGTAGAAGGTTCGTCAATATCTAATAAACCTTCTTGTTGAGCTAGTCCAACAGTAAAGGCAGTCAATGTTTTTCCTGCAGAATACCAAGGATTGTTATCATAAGCTGAACTTCCATTAAAGTATTTCTCGACCGCAATTTTCCCGTTTTTCAAAATAATAAAAGCCTTGGTGTCTTTTTCTTCAAGAAAATCATAAAGAGGTTGTTCCGCCTCAGTATTCCATCCTAGACCCTTAATAGCAGTGGTTTCCCAATCATCAGAATTAACTGGAGGGAAATATATTTCATCTGGATTCTCGATAATAACTTCATCTATTATTTCATTAGAATCATCAGAACACGAAAGGGTAAAGCTAAGTAGTAAAGAATAAAATAAAGTCATTATATTTTTCATAAGTTGGGGGTTATGTAGATTTAGACAATACAATATACAAAAGGTTTAAATAATTGATTTTTTTAGCATACAGAGTTATTAATAATAATACGCTAAACTTTAGTTATTCATTGTATCTTTGCAAACCTTTATCCAGAAGATATGAGAACAAAGACTTTAAAAAAGAATAAGATCAATGTAGTTACATTAGGTTGTAGTAAGAACGTGTATGATAGTGAGGTTCTTATGGGACAACTGAAAGCAAATAACAAGGAGGTTGTTCATGAAGAAGAAGGAAATGTTGTGGTTATTAATACTTGTGGTTTTATTGCCAATGCAAAAGAAGAGTCTGTAAATACTATTTTAGAGTATGTGCAGAAAAAGGATCAAGGCATAGTAGATAAAGTTTTTGTTACTGGTTGTTTGTCTGAGCGATATAAACCAGATTTAGAGAAAGAAATTCCAGATGTAGATCAATATTTTGGTACTACAGAACTTCCCGGCTTGTTAAAAGCATTGGGAGCTGATTATAAACACGAATTAATAGGAGAAAGATTAACTACGACTCCTAAAAACTATGCGTACTTAAAAATAGCAGAAGGTTGTGATCGCCCTTGTTCTTTTTGTGCAATTCCATTGATGCGTGGTAAACATAAGTCAACACCAATTGAAGAATTAGTCACTGAAGCGGAAAAGTTAGCAGCTAACGGAGTGAAAGAATTAGTGTTAATTGCTCAGGATTTAACCTATTACGGACTTGATCTTTATAAAGAAAGAAAGTTAGCAGATTTATTACGTGAATTGGTGAAAGTAGATGGTATAGAGTGGATACGTTTACATTATGCATTTCCTACAGGATTTCCAATGGAAGTATTAGAGGTAATGCGAAAAGAACCTAAAATCTGTAATTATATTGATATACCATTACAGCACATAGCAGATCCAATTCTTAAGTCAATGCGTCGTGGTACAACCAAAGCTAAAACTACTAAGCTTCTTAATGAGTTTAGAGCAGCAGTACCGGAAATGACAATACGTACTACATTAATTGTTGGGTATCCAGGTGAAACACAGGAAGATTTTGAAACACTAAGAGATTGGGTAAAAGAAATGCGTTTTGAACGTCTTGGATGTTTTACCTATTCTCATGAAGAAAATACACACGCTTTCAATCTAGAAGATGATGTCCCGGAAGAGGTGAAAATGGATCGTGCCAATGAAATCATGGAAATACAATCACAAATCTCCTGGGAATTGAACCAACAGAAAATAGGACAGGAGTTTAAGGTTGTTATTGATCGAAAAGAAGGACCGTATTTTATAGGTAGAACAGAATTTGATTCTCCTGATGTAGATAACGAGGTGTTAATAGACGCATCTAAGTTTTATTTGAAAACTGGAGAATATACTACCGTTAAAATTTATGAAGCAGAGGATTTTGATCTGTATGGTGAGGTTATTTAGCCAAAAAAAAAGTATAACATATTATACTATAGGAAAATAAGAGTTTATAGTAGTTTCTAATTTTTCTGCAGTAAGTGGTTTTTTCAGAAACATGTTAATTTCCGGTGTCTGCTTTGCTGCATATTCATCATCCGGATTCGTACTTGTTGTAAGCATAGCAATTATAATCCTTCTTTTTTGTTCATCAGGAAGCTTTCTGTATTCATTTATAAAATCCCATCCATTCATACCTGGCATATTGATATCCAAAAAAATAATGCCTGGTTTTGGGTATACATCATTGGGATAATTACTCATGTTTTTTAAATAACTCAAGGCTTCAGAACCTGTTTTGTTAATTTTTATAGATACATCAATATCAGAACGTTTGATAACTCTTTGATGAATATAATTAGTAATCTTATCGTCATCAACCAATATAATACAATCCAAGCCAGCTATTTTTTTCATTATTTTGGGACTTTTGTATTTATGGTGAAATAAAAGGTACTACCTTCATCTAATTGGGATTCTACCCAAATATCTCCATCATGAAGATCCACTA
The DNA here is from genome assembly GCF_947495315.1 of uncultured Aquimarina sp. Classification (GTDB taxonomy): domain Bacteria; phylum Bacteroidota; class Bacteroidia; order Flavobacteriales; family Flavobacteriaceae; genus Aquimarina. The sequence continues at coordinate 275,102 of NZ_CANLYD010000003.1, forward strand.
TTTTTTTACAGTGAGATAATCCAATTCCTGTACCTTTGTATAGTTCTTTTGGGTTTAGTTGCTGAAAGATTGTAAAAATCTTTTCCTTAAACTTCATATCGATTCCGATTCCATTGTCGGCAATTGAAAACAACCATCCAGGCGTTTTCTTTTTTGCGGAAATAGTGATATTGGGATTTGTAGTATTCCGTTTAAATTTAATAGCATTACTGATTAAATTTTGAAAAAGTAACCTAAGCTCTAATTTATATCCAAATAAAACAGGAAGCTGTTCTACCTCTATAGATGTGTTTGATTCTTCAATAGATATTTTCATATCCTTTAATACAGTATCAATTAGTTCATTGCAATTTATTTCCTCAACTACTGATTTTTTTCCTAATCTACCGTAATCCAATAATCCTTTGATTAATTCATTCATCCGGTTTGTAGATTCCTGAAGATAAGATAAGATATTTTGAGCTTCAGCATCTAATTGACCTTGATGGTCTTCTTTGAGAATTTGTGTTAGACCAGTGATTGATCTAAGAGGTTCTTGAAGATCATGTGAAGCTATATATGAGAATTGCTCTAATTCTTTATTCTTTGCTTCTAGTTTTTTAGTATATCTCCGTGTATTTTCTTCATTGTTTTTTCTTTCGGTTATATCTATTATAGAAGCAAGTACCATTTTACCATCAAAAGTATCCAACGGATTGAGGCCTATTTCTACCTGAAACTTTTTACCATCTCTATTTATAGCAAATAAATCTCTACTAGCACCCATTGCTCTGGTTTGAGGGTTTTTGTTAAACTCTTTGCGATATTTTGGATGTTGTTTTTTTATTTCATCCGGAATCAGTAATTCAATTTTTTGACCAATAAGGTCTCCTCTATGATATCCAAATAACTTTTCCGTTTGTGTATTTACCAATACGATTTCCCCTTTTTTATTAACTAGCACCATGGCACTTGGTGCGGATTCCACCACAAGTCGGAATCGCTCTTCTGCTTTTTTTCTTTCTGAAATATCGATAATTGAAGCTAATACCATATTACCATTCATGGTAACAATAGGGTTTAGACCAATTTCTACAGGAAACTCTGACTTATCTTTTTTTAGTGCAAATAATTCACGGCCTTCTCCCATTCTTCTAAACTGAGGAGTTTGAAAAAAAGATTGAACAAAACCTGGATGGTATCTTTCGAATCTTGCAGGCATTAATACTTCAACTTTTTGACCAATAATTTCGGATCGTGAATATTGAAAAAGTTTTTCGGTATAATGATTTACATATGCAATTTTACCCTCATCGTTTACGAGTATTAACGCACTGGGTGAAGCATCCACCATTACCTGAAAAGTAAGTTCGTTGAACTTATAAGGGCTCTCTAAATTGTCCTTCAAAATAGCTTTGTTTTATATGAAGACTGACTAAAAATTATTTTGAATAGATCAAAGTAATCGTATTTCAAATATAATAATTATTTATAATAGTGGAGAGATTTCCCTGCTGAATAAATTTGACTTTAAAGGCTTTATTTTTTTCGGTAATCACCATCAAATACTACTTTCCATGTTTTACCTTGATCGGTACTTTGTGACCAAGTTTGTCTAACAGTATTATCAGGATTTTTCTGCCAGGATATTTTATTAGATAATGTACCTTTTTCAGTATCGATCTGATTCTGTAATACCATTTTATCATCTTTAAGGTTTCCTTGAATATGTAATGTTAGTCCAGAATTATCTACCCAAAACTGTTCCCATTGATCTGTTCTGGGATTGTATTTATTTAAACTTGTTCCGTGATATTTAGATGTGGTAGAACGATAGGTTTCTTTTATTACTGTATGATCAACAATCGATTCAATTTTACTTTTACCAACGATTGTGTCAGTATCATGTTTATAGACATTCCATTCTCCAATCCAAAAATTAAATTCCGCATATTTATGATCAATATTTTTTTGTGCAGACAACATAGTTGTCATAAATACTAATAGAAAAAATACACTGAGTTTAGTCATGTTTAGAATTGTTGAATATGGAATGATTTTAAAGATAAAAAAAAAATCGAGGATTATTATAATCCTCGATTCTGTTGCGTAATACTCTTTAGATTTTTTGGCTAATTCTAATATAAGAGAGAACTTTATTTCTTTATTTTGTTAAGGGACAAAGTTTTATGTTAAACGCTTTATTTTTAATTTAATTTTATTCGGGCGCAAAAGTATTTAAAAAAGAGATACGAAATTCTTAATGTAAGGGGGTGTTTATTCCGGTTCTATAATTAAGAGAAATGATAACTTGAGATTTTCGTAACTCAGGAAAGGCAGGGGTTGAGATATTAATAGTGTTATGAAATAATGAGTTGTTTGAATGTATTATTTTTAGGTTTTTATTGAAATATATTCATTGCTATTTTTATCTAATACAGTATAAACTTAACAATTTGGTAATATTAGAGGTTAAAAACTCTATTGTGATAATTTTTCTAAAAAAAAATACTGATAAGTTCATTATAATCTAATAAGTGAGTTTGAGATATTTAATTGGGTCTATTTTGGTTAGATCTATTATTATAATAAAAAAAGAGGCTTGAATTTTAATAGTTTCAAACCTCTTTATACTTATACTTAAAGTTAATATTTTATATAGTTTCGAATAACTCATTGATAGGTTTTCGAACCTTTTTATTATGTTGAGTCAAATCTTCTTCGGATCGGTATCCTATTGTTGCAATTACTGCAGCGGATAATCCTTTTTCGGATAATCCTAATATGTCATTATAGGCTTTTGGTTCAAAACCTTCCATAGGGCATGCGTCAATCTTAAGTTCTGCACAGGCAGCAAGTAGGTTTCCTAAACCTATATAGGTTTGTTTAGCGGTCCAAGATTTTGCAGCTTCATCGCTGAACTCGCTGATTTTGGACTTCATAAAATCACCATATCCTTTTAAATCATCAAAATTTAAATCTTGTATAGTCGCTTTTAATTTTAAATAGTCATCAATTACTTCTTCATCCACTTTTATGTAATTACAAAAGACAATCAATTGTGATGCATCTACAATTTGAGATTGACCCCAAGATTTTGGTTGTAATTGTTTGCGAATCTCAGGATCTTCTATAATCAAAACTTTGTACGCCTGCAATCCATAGGATGAGGCAGATAGTGAAATAGCTTGCTTAATTTTTTCAAGGTCAGATTCAGAAATCTTTTTTCTGGGGTCAAACTTTTTAGTGGCATAACGCCACTCTAAATTTTTTGATAGTTGCATATGTATATGATTTATAGTGTAATAGGAACTTCCATAAGTAATATTTTAGAAGAACCGTTTGATTTAATTTTAATTCGTTCTACATCCCAGATTCCTAACCCATCTCTTTTTTCTAGTACGTTATCTTCGATAGTAACACTTCCTTCTAAAACAAAGGCGTAGACACCATTTTTCTTATTTTTCAAAGTATAGGTTTGTGGGTGTTCAGTTTCTAGCTCGCCAAGATGAAACCAAGCATCTTGATGAATCCAAACTCCATTGTCATTTGGATTAGGAGACAGAATTTGGTACAATTCATTTTTGATGTTTTTGTTCTCTATCACAATCTGATCATATCTGGGAGCTACATTTTTCTTATTGGGAGTTATCCATATTTGTAGAAACTTTACCTCCTTATCCGAATTTTTGTTATACTCGCTATGAAAGACACCTGTTCCAGCACTCATTACTTGAATGTCCCCCTGTTTTATTACGGTTGTATTACCCATACTATCCTTGTGTTCTAAATCTCCTTCCAAAGGAATAGATATAATCTCCATGTTGTCATGAGGATGTTTACCAAATCCCATTCCAGATGATACCGTATCATCATTAAGAACTCTTAGAGCGCCAAAACTCATTCTTTCTGGATTGTAATAATTTCCGAAACTAAAAGTATGATAGGAGTTTAGCCATCCAAAATTAGCTTTCCCTCTGGTGTCTGATTTATGCATTATCGTTTTCATAATATATCCTTTCTTTATAATTGAATACAAAGTTCGATTTTTAGACAATGATCTAAAATATGAGAATACGGAAGAAAGTTATAAAAATCCGATGTTAGTGTTGTTGTCTAAACTGAGAAGGTGGGAAGCCGGTACATTTCTTAAAAAAGTTGCTGAAATTAGCAGGTTCGGAAAACCCTAAATCATACCCGATTTCCTTTGTGGTTTTGTCCGAAAAGCTTAAAAGCCTTTTTGCAGCGACAATAATTCTGGATTGTAAATACTCTTTGGCGGTTTTTCCGATAAGTGATTTGATAGTTCTGTTTAGATGATCCGGTGTGACGTGCAATGCTTCGGCATATTGCTGTACTTTATGCCAATCCGAAAAATGATCTTCTACAAGGTTTTTATATTCTTTGAGTATAATTGACCCCACGTGTAGTTGTTGAGGATCTTTTTTATCAATGTCACAAACATTATTGCTATAAATTAGAAGAAGCTTTAATAAAGCTCCAATGGCTTCCAATTTAAATTTCGAATCAGCGTGATAGGTTTCAAAAATTTGGGTACTATATGTATTCAACTTTTTCAATTGTATTTCATTTAAAGGAAGGGGTGGAGTGTAACCATAATCTTGAAATAAGTTGATGTCTTCGATAAAACGATAATCAATGTTGTTTTTAGCAAGAAATTGTCTAGAAAATGTAATTACCCAACCATAGGATTTCTGTTCTTCCTTGATTTGATGTACTTGTCCGGGACTAAGAAAAAAGGCTTGACCATCTTTAAGTAAGAATTCATTAAAATCAATAATATGACTTCCTTTGGCTTTAGATACTAAGAGAATAATATAAAAATCGTGTCGATGTGGGGTGTCAATTTTACCTCCATTTTTATCATAAATATCTTGCATTTTTTTTATATCAAAAACGATCTGTTTTTCCGTTTCATCTGTTAGTTTGTATGTTTTGATGGAAGTCATTTGTTGATTTAAATATATGCGATTTCTTTTTATTGTAATATATTGATCATTTCTTCTGCAATACCTGCATTAAAAGGGTGTATACTTGATTTTAATAAAGTCAATGTATTAAAACTACCACCATATACCTTCATGGTTGCATTAAGGTCTGCACCTTGCTCGATTAAAAAATTTGTTATTTCAGGAAGATTAAGTGGTGCTTTTTGTCTCCACATTTCTACACCATTACTAGCGGTATAATGTAGTAATGTAGCTTGATGACCATATTTTGACTTTTTGGTAACTAATTTAGGATCAAGCTCGACTATTTTTTTGAGCTCTTTAAAATCACCATGAACAAGAAAATTGACAGCTTTCTCAAAATTATGGTCATAATGATCTTCTAGTTGTTCAACGATTTGCCAATTCTTAAAACCATATTCATTAGGAATGGTTGTTCGACAATCTTCTCCAGTAAACTTGATCTTTTTCAACTCCTCTGCAGGTGTTCCTAAATAATCTATATGGTAATTATTTATTTCTCGAAAAATAAAATCCTGGTTATCCTGTACACCTTCTAGCATGCGATCTGCAATTTTGGACAAGTGAGTTTTGATCAATGAATATTGATCTGTCTGGTAAAGAAGATTGCCATAAAAAGAAACCAGTTTCATAATTCTTTTTTTCAGTTCATTTATCTAATCGTTTTCTTTAATTAGTTAATAATAATACAAATAAAAAAGGGAAAGTCGTTTGGACTTTCCCTTCAAAATAAGATTTACTCTTCTTATTTGCTAATTCTAATCTATAAAAGAGATTTGTTGTAATTATTCATTACCACCTATTATGATTTCGTCATCTTCGGTGTTTTCGTCTTCTGTATTGTTATCGTTATTTTCTTCGTTGAAAACTTGACTTTCAATAGTTTCGTTTTCACAAGAAACGAATACTGTAGCTAATACTAATACTAATAATAATGTAATTTTTTTCATTTTGTTTTGTTTTATTATTTTAATTTTATTTTGGGATATTTTATTTTTTAGTTTCCTAAACCATGACTGTCATCTTCATAAATATCGATGATTTCTGGCTTATCATTTTCTGCATTGAATGTTTCGTCTTCTACAGATGTGCTTTCGCAAGATGCTAAAGCAATAACAAGCATAAATAGAAATGGGATTCTTTTGATCATTTTAATAAAAATTAATTATGTGTTTACTTTTAAATGTTCTTATTTTTTCAAAACGGGTGCAAATGTATCTAAAAAAAGAATCCAAACTCTTAAAAATATCTTAACAACTCTTGGTGTATGGGGGTTTTGACAACATGAGTGGTGCTTAGTCTTTAATAAATAAGAGAGAAGTTTACATATATGATATCATATTTAAACAGATTGATAAATTATGTGCAGTCTTTTGAGGGAAATGTTAGAAATTGAATAAAAATAGTATATGATTCAAATTAACAATTTGATAACATTAGAGCCGTTATCAATGTTTGTTTTGATGATTTTTTTATAAAATTATGTTTTTTGTGAGAATAACTTAATAATAAGTTGTGTGAGACACTGTTTTGTTCAGTGAAAGAAACAACTGTTTATGTAGTTCTTAATCTTGATGTTGAGTAAAAGTTGTGATTTGAGAATAAGAGCCTTTTATGACTGGATATTTATTGCATTTGGAGTCATAAGTTTTATTTAGATTTTCTTACTTTCTCTTATGGTTAGCTTTTGTTTTATTAACGGTGTCCATCACAGTTTTGTAGGGTAATTATTAGAATTTGTACTTGCAACAGTTTTGATATTGGGATATTTTAAATCATAAAACTGTTGGTTGTGTGCTAGTAACTTTAATACCAAGTTCATTTAAAGTGGTTACTTTTTTAGGGTTATTAGTTAGCATTCGAATAGATATTGCCCCTAATTCATTTAAAATTTTTGCAGCCGGAGAAAAGTCTCTAGCATCTTTTTTAAAACCAGCAGCTTCATAAGCTTCCGCTTGCGAGAATCCTTTGTTTTTATATTCAATACTTTTAAGTAAAGCAAGATGCCCATTAGACTTGCCTTCCTGATCTAACCAAATAATAATTCCTTTACCTTCTTTTTGTATAAGTTGTTGTGAGATTTCCATTTGTTCCCTGCAGTCACATTCTATACTATTAAAATGATGGGCGAAAATGCAAGAAGAATGTACTCTACATAATACATTTTCTTCATCTTTTACATCGCCCATAACCAGTGCAAAGGATTCTTTCTGACCATCGTAAAACAGAATTTCACGATACTCACCAAACTTGGTTTTTAGATTAGTTTCGGCTAGTTTAACTATCATAATCCTATTTTTAATATCCTTTTTTAAGTGTGTTAACTATAACTATTTCGTTTTATAGTATAATTATAATGGTTTTAAAAATATTTCATCTATTCAGATTTCTCAGCCCTTCATACACCACTATACTAACTGCATTGGCCAGGTTTAAACTTCTAATGTGTTCGTTAAGTATTGGTATTTTGTATGTTTTATCCGGATTAGCTTCAGTGATCTCTGTGGGTAAACCCACTGATTCTTTTCCGAAAATAAGAAACATATCATCTTCATAATCAACGGACCAATGATCTGTCTTTCCGTGGCTAGAGAAAAAAGCCATTTTCTTTCCTTTATGTATCAATAAGAATTCATCTAAACTTTCATAAGTTTTTAAAGAAATATGTTTCCAATAATCCAGTCCGGCACGTTTTAATCTTTTATCACTTAATTCAAAACCAAACGGTTTTACCAGATGTAAATTTGATCCTGATGCTAGACTTAATCTTCCAATGTTTCCGGTGTTTGTATGTATTTCTGGTTCTATAAGAACTATGTTATATGCCATTGATTATATTATTTTATCCCTTTACTTTTATTTGTATTTGATTCATTTAAAATAATAAGTTTTTGCCATATTTTTCTGCTTAGGCCTGTTGTAAGCACCTCAATCTCATTTACTGCTCGTACAACTGCTTCATCCGGTAAACTTTGAGAATATAAAGCAGCTACTTTGCCAACGAGAGCGGTAGCTTCAGAACAATAATCCAGATATCTCTGCAGTTCGAATCTGGTAAACGTTCGTTTAGGTGAATTTTCTGTGGCAGATTCTGGTAAATCGGTTAGATTAGGATCTTTGGTCAACTGATGCATATCAATCACATGAGCAATAACTCTAAGTTCATTGAGAGATTTAAGCGCACGTTTTGTCTTTAACCTGGACTCTAATGAAACTAAAAAGAAAATAGCTGCACCTAATAGGATGATATCATTAAATATAGCTTCTGATATAGAAACAATATTGCTAAGTGTCGTGTTTTCTATTCGTAAGTCAATATAAGTAATACTATAGATTAATCCACCTAATCCAATTAATATCACCAAGTATGCGAAAATTCTCAAAGATAGGTTTGGTTTGGAAATCCAATCTATATTTTGTTTACTATCTTGAGCGGTTTGCAAAAAATTATGGCATACTTTTTTAAGTCCCGAATCAGGAAATCTATCAGAGATTCGTTTCTCTAATAAAGAGATCGTATCAATGATTTTTTCGGGATCCAGTTTTAAAGGGTTACTCATATTCTTAATTATACAGGAAGCCTTTTAACAATAAACTTCATCTGCCCACGATGATTGGATTCGTGCTCACATACGTGAAACCACTTAGCATAATTATTGGTAGGTTGATTGCCAAAAAACGGCTCAGACTTCATGATCCATTCGTCGTCTCTTTTGGCAAATTCTTTTTTTGTTACTTCTCTAACCTCCTCAAGTGTTTGAAGATAATAATCAATAGAGTTTCCTTTAATTATTTCTCTTCCTTTTTTACCTAAACCACTGGCAATATCCCATTCTTTTTTTATGTCTTCATCCCACTTGCCCCATTCTATTTCGTCAAAGGTGTTAAGCTGATAATATCTTTCTGTTGCTGCTAGATGTAATAGCATTGCACCAATTGAATTGGATTGCTCATCAATTTGAAAATCTAATTGCGCTACCGTAAGACCTTTAACGGTTCTAACAACCCAAGCTCTCATCATGGTCATCGTAGATAATAATGTGCCAATTTGTGGAGAATATCCTTTTTGAGGGCCGACTAAATAGATGTTATCTGAAGTGTCTATAGAAGCAGTTTCATCTGTAAAACTGATCAAAGGAGTAGCTGCAAGTCCTGCTGTAAGTATTGCCGAACCTTTGATGAATTTTCTTCTACTTGTTTTGTTGGATTCTTTTTTCATCGTTAAAATATTTTAGAATGAATAATTAAGCTGATACCCTTGTTTTTATTTAACTGTAACAGGAAACCCGCGATCTTTCATTAAGGCTTCTATTTTAGCATCACGACCACGAAACAATCTATAGGCTTCTGCTGGATCCATTGCATTTCTAGGAGCAAAGAGATACTTAACTAATTTGGCTGCAACTTCTTTGTCATAGAATCCATCAGGAGCTTCAGCAAAGGCTTCTGCTGCATCCGATGTTAATACATCTGCCCACATATATCCATAATAGGCAGTTGCATATCCTTCTCCAGAAAATACATGTCCAAAATGAGGAGTACGATGACGCATTACTAATTCTTTCGGCATATCTAGTGCTGCTAAGGTTTCTTTTTCAAATGCATCCACATCAATATTTGATGGATCTGCTAAATGAAATTTCATGTCCATCAATGCAGATGCTAAATACTCCGTAGTAGCAAACCCTTGATTAAAAGTAGCTGCTTTCTTCACTTTAGCAACTAATGCTTTTGGCATAGGTTCTCCTGTCTTATAATGAACTAAATAAGTATCAATTACTTTATCTGTAGATAACCAACGTTCTAATAATTGAGATTGAAACTCAGTGTAATCTCTAACACCACCATTAAGAGTTGGATATCGTACTTCTGAAGAGAAAAAATGTAGTGCGTGACCGAATTCATGAAAAAATGTTGTTGCATCATCCCAGGATACTAAAATCGGTTCTCCTGGAGCCGGTTTTACAAAATTTGAATTATTAGATGCCAATACTGTTTTTTTACCATCAAAAGTGGTATGACTTCTATAGGTTGTTGCCCAGGCTCCAGAACGTTTTCCTGTTCTGGCAAAAGGGTCCAAATACCATAAACCTATATGTTCTCCAGAAGTTTTATCCTTTACTTCCCAAACATTAACATCTTCGTGGAATACAGGAACGATTCCTTTTGCTACTGGAGTAAATTCATAATTAAACAATTCTCCAGCAACAAAAAACATAGCTTCTCTAAGCTTATCTAATTGTAAATATTGCTTTACCTCGTCAGAATCGAGATCATACTTTTTCTTTCTAACTTTTTCTGCATAATATCTATAATCCCAAGGTTCAATAGTAATATTATCTTTATTAGCATCCGCTACAGCTTGCATATCGGCTACTTCTTCTTTTACTCGGGCAATAGCAGCTGGCCACACAGCATTCATTAATTTCATAGCATTCTCAGGATTCTTCGCCATTCTATTCTGTAATCGCCAATCTGCATAATTATCATATCCTAATAAGGCTACGCGCTCTTTTCTTAACTTTAGAATTTTAGCAATATTCTCATTGTTATCTTTGTCATCTCCGTTATCACCTCTGGAGTAATAGTTTTTCCAGACTTTTTCTCGTAGTTCTCTCTCCGTAGAATACTTGAGGAACGGATCCATAGAAGATCTTGTATTGGTTACGGCGTATTTACCTTCTTGTCCTTTGTCTGCAGCTGCTTTACCATATGCGTTGATCAAAGGTTCCGATAATCCTCCTAATTGATCTTTAGTAAGGTAGATTACATATCCTTCCTCGTCTGCTAAAATGTTATTCGAAAAATTGGTGTATAATTCGGATAATTCTTTATTTATTTCTGCGTAGCGTTTCTTTTTTTCTGTGTCTAATTCAGCACCATTCATAGCAAATTGTTCATAGGTCAATTGCACTACGCGTTGTTGATCTGCTTCCAAGGGTTGTTTCTGAGCATTATCATATACTGTCTTAATTCTTTGGAATAAAATTTCGTTTTGAGATATTTTAGAACGAAAATCAGATAATTTCGGAGCCATTTCCTTTTGAATCTCTCTAAACTCAGGAGATGACATATTGCTACTTAGAATTCCATAATATGTAAAAACTCTGTTCAGTTCTTGTCCTGACTTTTCTAACGGAACAATAGTGTTTTCAAAAGTTGGAGCTTCGTTATTACTTGTAATAACATCAATATCCGCTAGGTTCAATTCCATACCTTTTTCTAAAGCAGGCTTGATATCGGCAATATTCATTTTGTCAAAAGCAGGAGTGCCACTATAAGGTCCTGTCCATTCCGCTAATAATGTATTTGAGATCTTTTCTTTTGGATGTGTGTTTTCCACGGTTTCTTTCTTTTTATTACAACTGGTCATAGCGATCAAGGAGAAGATCACTATAGTTTGGAGTGTTTTTGAGATGTGCTGAGTATTCATGTTGTTATATTTAATTCTTTAATTCTTTTGCGTTAGGGATAGCAGTGGCATCCTTTTTATGTCAGTTCGAGTGTCCGCCTTAGGCGGATGTATCGAGAACAAGTAAAAAGATATAACGAATAGCCCGACCTGCCTGAAGCAGGAACGTCATTATAAGTATTCTACTATCAACTAATCTACAATCTAAACTTATTGTTATTAGTAAGGAAAATTGCATTTACAAAAAACAGTTTTCCGTTTTCCCAGAAAGATCTGAATAATGGATTGTCTACCAAGTAAATTACGCTTCCACTACCCATTCTGGCTTCACCAAAAACCAATGAATTTTTAAGTCCTTTAAAAGCATCTTTGCCAGAAAAACCTGAAACACTTGTTGGCTCTTCGATATAGGCTACGTTATATCCATCTTGTAAAAACTTATAAGAACTGCTTCCTAATTTCAAACTAAAATAGATGTCCTCATATCCAAAGGCTAATGGATGCGAAGTGTCTACTTTAGTTTTGTAAATACTTCCAGTAATAAAGTCTTTAACTCTTTCACGTTCACGTTTGTCATAAGGTATTAGATTTCCAATGGAATCTTTTTTCTCTTCTTCAGGTTTGTTACTTTTTAAGTCAAAACCGTCTTTGTTAGCAAAGGCGTTTACTGCATTAGCAATTGCGATTACTTTTCCTCCGCTTCGAATCCATTCCTTTAACTTATCGAGTGAGTTTTTATCCAAATATCCACCATAATATCCATTAGGAAGTATTAATACATCGTACTTATCAAGATTAACTCTTTTGAAATAATCTGTATCAATAGAAGAGATTGGGTATTGTAGTTGTTGCTCAAAGAAATGCCAGATTTCTCCATAACTTAGCGATGAGGTATAGTTTCCTTTTAATACCGCTATACGCTGATTATTAATCAATTTTACATCAGGTGATCCAAAGTCAACTCCATTTGAAGCAAAACTAGAGGTTGTAGTATATAGTTTACGATCATGCTTGTTAGCAATATCAATTACAGTTTTGTTATAATCCTTTGTTTTACGATTATCACTTTTGGTTATAATCAGGCTCCCTTTTTTGAACTTTTCTCCATTATTCTCGAAGTTTTTTTCACTAAATCGCACTCTGATTTTATTATTTAGAAGATCAGCCAGAAAAGCAGCATCATCCAGACTATTCCATTTTGCAATATATCCTGCTCCAGATGGATTGGCAGTATTAGTAATTTGATTGCTTTTTTTACTTCCATTCGCAGGTATTAAAGAAGTAGAGGCGATAGCTTCTAATCCATATGCATGCGGAATACTCCAGGCAGTAATATCATAGGTGAGAGGTTCGCTTAATTTTGCATCTGGTTCGAATAGTACTTTCACCATTTTACCTTTAGGTTGGTCTGTACTTACAACTAATGCTCCATTAGCATTGATACTACCTTGCTTATTTTCTCTAAAATTAAAACCGGATATCTTAGCACTATTGGTGTATCCATATTTTATCTCGTGCTTGTCCAATAGTTCTGTTAGGGCCTTGATTTTGTCTTCATGACCGTTAAGCACGTAACTTTTATACTTTAAGGATGAGTTATTAAAGAATTTTTTGAATTCTGAGTTTAACTTTGTAGCATTTTTTGAAGATATTTCTACAGTGGATAATCCTGTTGTTGTATGATGTAAAGCACGATCTTTTAATGTCAATACATATCCTTCATCAGTTTGAATACCCAATCCTGCACGTCCGTGACCTGCTTGTTCATAAGTCATACCGATTGCTCCCATAAAAGTAGGGTATGTGTCTCCATAACTAGGATATAGTAGGTCAAAACGTTCTTTGGTAAAAAATAACCAACCTTCTGCATCAAAGTATCTGGCATGATTTTTACCAATTTGAGTTTGAAAATCTCTTTGCCAAGGTGTAATAATTTCATGAAATGGCTCTGCTGCTGGCGCAAAATAATAAGGCTCATTAATACCTTGCTCATGAAAATCTACATGAACGTGTGGCATCCATTTATTATAAGCGGTTAAGCGACTATAGGATTCTACTTGTGTTGCCCAAGCCCAATCTCTATTAAGATCAAAAAGATAATGATTAGGTCTTCCTCCCGGCCAAGGTTCGTTATGTTCTGTAGCATTCTGATCTACATTATAAGGTGTAGCTTTGGTTTGGTTGTACCAATTGGCGTAACGATCTCTTCCATCAGGATTTACACAAGGATCCATAATAACTACCGTATTGTTTAACCATTCTTTTTTTGTAGTAATAAGCTCGTAAATAGTTTTCATAGAAGCTTCAGTACTCGAAGCTTCATTACCATGAACATTATAACTAAGCCATACTACCGCAATTTGTGCATTACTACTTCCGACTACGATACCAGTATTTTTAAGGTGATCAAGACGAATGTTTTCAATGTTTTTTTGATTCTCAGCACTAGTGATGATAGCATAAGTTAATGGTCTTCGCTCATTTGTTTTTCCATAGGTTTGATAAGTAACTAAATCAGAGTTGGCAGCAACGTGATTAAAATAGTTTACTACATTTGCGTGACGTGTAAACTGACTGCCAATTTCATATCCTAAAAATGAAGCCGGAGATTGAACACTGTTTTGTGCAGATACCCAAGTTGTGAATACAACAAGGAGCGTTAAGAGAATTTTTTTCATTGATGAACTTTTAATTTCGGTAAAATACCGCCTTAAATTTAGGATATAAATCGTATTAACTAAATTTTAGGATTTGTGATAACCTATATTTATAAATTTAGGTTTATCGAATATTATCAAATAAAGTTAATCGAGTGACTATTAAAAAAAATATAAAAAAATAGATGCAATCACAATCTACCGTATATTTATCGACCTAAAAAGACCACCCTATGCCTAGTGACTGTATTCCGTTTAGAGAAACAAATTACTTTTCATCTTTTATTTGTGATTATTTAGACGAAAAACCAGAACTAAAAGAATTTTATCATCGATTTCCAAAGCTGGATAATTTTAAGGATCAACTCCAGGAAAAACAACAATCTTTTCCGATGGAAAACCGTCTTGTATTGAAAGCGTCTTTGTCTTCTCAATATGGAAATGTCGATATTTCTGAAGCTACTCAAAAGAATCTCGATCTTCTGGATAAGGATACCACTTTTACCATCACTACTGGACATCAATTGAATCTATTTACAGGTCCTTTATATTTTTTATATAAAATAGTTTCTACGATTAATCTTACGAGTATATTAAAAGAAAAGCATCCAGAATATGATTTTGTTCCGATATATTGGATGGCAACGGAGGATCATGATTTTGATGAAATCAACTATTTTAATTTTAAAGGAAAAAAAATTCATTGGAATCGCAAAGATGGTGGTGCAGTAGGAGTTTTTGATACCGAAGGATTAGATAAAGTTTTTGAGATTTTTTCTTCAGAAATTGGATCTGGACGAAATGCAGAACGATTAAAGTCTCTTTTCAAAGAAGCTTATTTGAAACATAATACATTGGCTGATGCTACCAGGTACTTGGCTAATGAGTTATTTAGAGAATATGGTTTGGTGGTTGTAGATGGGGATGATAAAGAGCTGAAAAGTCTTTTTATTCCATATGTAAAGAAAGAATTAGAGGAACAAGTTTCTTATAATAGTGTATTGCCAAAAGCAGAAAAATTAGAAGCAAAAGGATATAAGGTACAAGTTAATCCCAGAGAAATTAATCTGTTTTATCTTTCTGAAGGATTACGAGAACGCATTATAGAAAAGGAAGGTAGTTATTTTGTTAATGATACAGAGATTTCCTGGAGCAAGAGTGAACTACTAAAAGAACTCTCTGAGTTCCCGGAGCGGTTTAGTCCTAATGTAATGATGAGGCCTTTGTATCAAGAGGTGATTTTACCAAATCTTTGCTACATCGGTGGAGGAGGAGAATTAGCATATTGGTTAGAGTTAAAAGATTATTTTGAAGCTGTGGAGATTCCATTTCCGATGTTGTTATTGCGTAATTCTGTTTTAATTCAAACCGAAAAACAAGCAGATAAAATCAAGAAGTTAGCTATTACGGATACAGAATTGTTTTTAAAACAATATGAGCTGATTAATCGAAAGGTGCGACAAATATCCAATATTGATATTAATTTTGATCCTCAGCGTAAACTTCTAAAAGAACAGTTTGAAGGAATGTATGAGTTAGCTGAGCAAACGGATGTTACTTTTGTAAATGCTGTGAAGGCTCAAGAAGTAAAGCAAATCAAAGGATTAGATATGTTAGAAAAACGATTGCTAAAAGCCCAAAGAATAAAACTTAGTGATCAGGTACAGCGATTGACTACAATCCAAAACGAACTATTTCCTAATCAAAGTTTACAAGAACGAAACACCAATTTCTCTGAAATGTATCTGGAATATGGGGAGGAATTGATTTCGGAATTGATAAAACAGCTCGATCCTTTATGTGGGGAGTTTATGGTTTTAAAACAGTAGGGCATAGTTACAGATATCTGATGTTTTATATAAACTAGCTATCTATTATGATTTTTAATGCAAGAAAATAGAATTATTACTATTTTACTTACTAGCTCATTTATTTGGTCTTATTTTCTTTTCAGAAATGGACATAACGATACTTCTGGGAGGTGTATTTTTCTCGATCAATTTAGTATTCATTTTCTCAGAAATCCCAACAGCTTCCCAAATCATTTTTTTAATATCCTCTTTAGGGAAAAATTCGAAGTCTTTTACCTTAATGTGTCTTATTAGTTTTCCTTTTCCATTCAGCTTAATACTAGTATTTGTTAATTCTACTCCCCGATTAAACCCGAAATTTACGTGTTGTGAGTAAAGTGCAATATGACAAAATGCGTCTTTAAGTTTTTCTGATTTTGAATACCCTATTGCAACGGCATTGTAATCATCCCAAATCAACTCATTGGCTTGCGGTACTAACTCTGTTATAAAATTCCGCAATTCTAATGTCAACTTTTGAATTCCCTGATCGTAGGGTTCTATGAATTTTTTTAGTTGTGGATTTGCTTTCATTTTATGTTTTTTTGAAGCTTTTAGGTAAAGTGCTCATGTATGGTTAATTGCAGAGGCTAGAACTAAGGTAATAAATAGAAAAATAAAAAGTAGAGGAGAATCTGTAGGATTTTCCGAGTACACAGAGAACTAGCAATTTATTATATAGGTATTGTTGTAACTGCTTTATTCTTCCACTTCCAGAGTTACATCTTTGTTTATTATTTTTTTATTCTATTAGGGTAGAGTAAATTATTGAAACAAAACATATCTTGGAGGAATAAGTCCGTTAAGTCGCATATAAACTAGCATTTGTGCTCTGTGATGTGTTATGTGGTCCGCAAGCAATAATAAAATTTGTCTTTTTGTTCTATTTAAGTCGAAATAGTCTAATCTATCTTCAAGTTTATTTGTGTCAAATTTTGTGATAAATTCTATGGTTTTTTCGAAAGTCTTGTCTAGTGTAGCAATCATTTCTTTTTTCGATTTCTTATCAACTTTAAGTTCTGTGTCGGTATTCCAATCTCTTGCTTCACGTCCACCCATTAATGATTGACTATGCCAATCCATAGCCCAACTAATATGCATTAAATTTTCGGCAAAACTCAATGATTCAGGTGTTGCTTTGAATCCGTATTTGTTCTCTGGCATGGTTTCCGCAACAAGAATTAAATACTTTCTTGAATTTTCTAATCGTTCCAAATATTCATTAACAAAATCATTCTGTTGAGCAATCAGAGGCGATACAAATAAGGATAATAGCATTATAGATGTCAGAATTAATATACTTCTTTTTATTCTCATTTCTTCAGATTTTAAATTTCTGTTGTTTTCGAAATTATAATATTCTGCTCAATTCAAGCAATTAAACTAAATTCTTCTTGTTTATTTTTTGATTGTCCGTAATGTCTCATAATAATAACATGAATGTCGGGTCGAGCGCAGTCGAGACCTTATTTTTAACACTTTAGGTTTAATGACCTCTCGACTGCGCTCGAGGAGACAATGGGTTATGACAGATTACGGATATTCAATTTTATTTTTATTAATTAAGATCATTATATATTTTATGAGTTAAGTCATTAAGTTTTTGATTCACTTTTATTGAAGATTCATTAGTGAAAATTGAAATCCCTATTTTCTTTTTAGGAAAAATAGCTAATACGTTTTTTACTCTAG
Organism: uncultured Aquimarina sp.; assembly: GCF_947495315.1. Classification (GTDB taxonomy): domain Bacteria; phylum Bacteroidota; class Bacteroidia; order Flavobacteriales; family Flavobacteriaceae; genus Aquimarina. The sequence goes on from NZ_CANLYD010000003.1 coordinate 292,683, forward strand.
ATATACCTCCATCGTGTCTATAATGTAAATCGTAATTTTGATCTTCTATACTCCACCATAAATAACCTATCCAATAATCGGGACCAATTTCGAATAATTTTTTATGAGATTCTTCAACAATGGAATTATTTTTAAGCTGATAATGGATATATTTTAGCATATCTGGTATTGTAGATTTTAATGCACCTTCTGCGCCCCAAAGCGTATTGGCTAGCTTAGATTCAGGCATTGGTGTTCCTAATAAATAACCATTCGCTAGTCTATACTGTTTGTTTTTGGGAGTATGGAAATAGGTGTCTTTCATTTGTGCCTTTGCAACTACTTCATTCATTATTAATTTTTGAAAAGGTTCTTTATATACTTTTTCTAAAATGTACCCCATTAAATTTGTACCAGCATTTGAGTAGTTAAATGTTGTTCCAGGTTTTTCCGTTAAATTAATTTCGGAAAGGCTTTCAAAAAAAATGGGTTTTGTCTTTTTGTTTTCGTGCTCAACAACTATTTTATTAAATTCTATTTCATTTAAGTTTTGATCTATTTTATTATTCAGAATTATTACCTCTCCTGGTAGCCCACTTGTATGCGTTAATAGATGCTTAATTTTTATTGGTTGACCATTATATTCTAAATTAGGATATGTTTTAGGTAAATACTCGCGTATATCATCTTCTAAACTCAATTTTCCTTCTAAAACGGCCTTGGATGCTAATGTGCCTGTAAATGTTTTTGTAACTGAGGCAATTTCATATATAGTTTCATTTGTTGCAACGTTTCCTTTTCCTTTCGTTAGTTCACCATAATGAAAATTATAGGAAACATTATTTATATAGATCCCAATAGACAAAGAATTTATCAAAGAATCTTTTAATGTTTCTTTTGCATTTTTATCTATAATTTGCTTAACATTCTTGCCCATCGAATCGCTATAGATGATTTCGACAGATTTATCACTATAAGTGATTTCAACAGGTTGATTGTGACTAGCAACAATACTTTTTACTTTTTTTTCTTGAGATATACAACTTAAACAGATAAGAAATAAGGCTAATGTTTTTGCAAAAAGGTTTTTCATTTTATAATAATTTTGATTTATACAAATGAAAATATATTCCACAAAAGATTAGTTCGATTACATAAAGTCGAACCCTTTATTATTCTTAGGTATTGATTATTTATTATCTGAAATTCCTCTTTTTCTATATTCGGAAGGTGTTACACCTGTTTGCTTTTTAAATACAGTGTAAAAAGACGATTTAGAATTAAACCCAACATCGTACATGATTTGTTGGATAGTCAATTTTTTGTCTTTTGAGTTTAGAAGCATTTCTTTTGCTTTATCAATTCTAAATTGATTAACAAAATCAAAGAAATGTTGATTTAAATTACTATTAATTAAGATGGAGACATCACGATGTGGCAAACCTATTTTATCAGCTAGTTTATTTAAAGTTAAAGAAGCGTCAAGATAAGGTTCTTCTTTTTTCATAAACTGTAACAATTGATTGATCTCTTCTTTACTTTTACTTTGCTGATTAATTATATCCTCTTCTTCTAATATTTTTTTCACTAATAAATGTTCTGAATTTATATTTCTAAAAAGCCTTGGATAATACATGCTTTTTAAAACAATCCAAGTTAAAAACAATACTAAAATTAATGTAATTAGCACTCTTAATGAGTTTAAAATATCTACATCTGTTCCAAAAACCTTATACATCTGTTTAAAAAAAGAAATACAGAAAATAACACTTAATAAAACCAGTAGTTGATAAAGCCATTTATAGTTAAAAGTAGATTTTTCCGAATAATTTTCTAATAATAATATTTTGTATTTTCTTAATTCTAAGAAGGATAGAGTTAAATAAAATAATTGCGCAACTAGACTGAAAAATATATCTGCTTTTCGTTCAAGAGTTGCATTGAAATTATTTAAGAATTGGGACTGATTGAAATCGTCAACAAGGTAAAATCTAGGTGCAAATATTAAAATTATAATAATAAAAGGAATAGTGTGTAAAAGATGTCTATACGTTAGTTTGAAATCTGAATAAATAGATGATATTATATATAAAAATAATAAAGGACTTGTAAAGTATGCGATATGGTTTCGTAACATTTCGGTTGCATGCGGTAAACTGATATATTTAGAATAAAAGAAAACACTTATATGAATTGCAAAAATTAAAAAATAAATACCTAAAAATGTATTTGCTTTTTTGTTAGCCGTTTTAACCGTTAAAACAAATAATGCTAACAAAAGAGAAATGAATAGTATAAATATTGTTGTTATTCCTAAGATTGAAAAATCCATTTAAATGTATACAAGCAAATATAATTTAATTCAGAGTTTGATTTTTAACATTCTCTCATAAACATTTTTATTACGCTTTATGTTTTTCAGAGTATGTTATACTACGTTATATTTATTCAAACATAAAGGCACTCATTGAAATGTTTTTCCATTGAAACCCTTCGTATATTTTAGTAGGTTTATCTCCTAAAGCACTAGCAAAAACTAAAGGTAAAAAGTGCTCAGTAGTAGGATGTGATATATCAAATAATTCATTTTTGTAGACATCAATCATCTTTTGGGAATGTCCACTAAATGTCTTTTCCAATAATTCCTTAGTAACTAGGTTATCAAAGGTCTTCGCCCAATGGTCAGGAATTAAATGATGTCCACCAAACTTTTCTATTCGGTTTGTGTTGTGAACCAATCCACCGCTTCCAATAAATAAAATATGCTCATTACGTAATTCTCTCAATACTTCACCCATTTCTTTATGATAGATAGGGTCAAGACTAGAGTTTTGTGAAATTTGTATTACGGGTATATTGTCTTTTGGGAACAATAACATCAGAGGAATTAATGCACCGTGGTCAAGCCCACGTTTGGGCTCGATCGATGCTTCTATACCCGAAGTATTAAGCAAACTAATAATACGATTTGACAAATCAGGATTCCCAATAGTTTTATAATTGGACTGAAACTCTTGTGGAAATCCTTCATCTAGTTGCACCATTGTTGAATTTGCAGTAACTCTAATGTTTTTAGTTTGCCAATGACCTGATAAGATTACTATGGCATCGGGTAAAACTGTAAGATATTTTTTTCGAAGTTTTTCAAAATCTCTTTTTAATTGTTCACTTTTAAATGCTTCATAAATTGTTCCGTGAGATATAAAAAGTGATGGTTGTCTGGTTTTCATAATTTAAACTATTTGTTTACCAGTCTTATTATTTTTTACTGAGAAAGGTTTATCTATTAGCAAAAGTATTACCAAAAGAACTATCGATAAACCAGCGCCACCAGCAATCGTCATAAAACTATCATTATTTGTAATGTGGGAACCTATTGCTCCGTGCATTAAGAAAATTAACCCTAATGCACCATATCCTCTTAATTTCGGAATGATTAAAGCAATACCTCCTATAAGATCAATTAGTCCTATAATTATTGTCCAAGTGTGATCATAATTTATAGCTGCCATACTTTCTAGAAACATATCTATCCCAAAAAAAGGCATTACTACTTTCATCAAACCAATTCCAGCAAATTGAATAGCTAAGAGGTAAACGAGAATGTTTTTTACTATGCTCATAATTTTAAATTTTAAAATGATTATTATTTACTGATTAAAAATTTTAAGTGGTTAATTTTTTAAAGAATCCCTCCGTTTATTTGAATGACTTGTCCATTTATCCAATCCATTTGAGGGGTAACTAAATTTACTGTCGCCTTTGCAACGTCCTGAGTGGTCCCTAAACGATTTAAAGGTGTTTGTTGAACCAACATATCAATCATTTCTTGTGGTGCTACCAGTCCATCTGTTTGTGTTACGCCTGGTGAAACTACATTTACTGTAATTTGTTGATCACCGGTTTCTTTAGATAATGACAAGGCGAACTTTTCAATTGCAGATTTAGCACCTCCATAAGCACCACTGGCAGGTGTTGGCATAGCCGCTGCGCCACTACTAAAAACAATAATTTTCCCGCCATTACTTAGGCTTTGAGCTGCTTTTTGGAGGGAAAAAAAATGCCCTTTTACCGCTGCAAACATGCTATCATAACCTTCTTCTGTCATTATAGCCGTTGGCATAAAAATACTTTGTGAGAATGCTACACCAATATAAATATCCAGTTTACCTCCAAAATTCTCTGGCACGTAGTCAAATACTTTATTCATATCCTTTCTTTTGGTAATGTCTGCCTGCATTCCTAAAATGTAAGGACTAAACTCTTTGGCCTCGGTTTCTGTAACCTTAGCTTCTTTCTCATTACTACGGTAGGTAAATAATACATGCGCACCTTGTTTGGCTAATTCAATGACAATCGCTTTTCCAATTCCTCTACTTCCGCCTGCGACTAATACTCTTTTTCCTTCTAATAAATTTTTCATGATTTCTATTTTTATAATTGTTAATTGCAACTGTTGTTTTTTACAACAATATGGTTAAATTTTTTTCTATCTATTTAAGTTATTTTTAATTTTTTTCATACTTTCAATACTATTAATAATTTCAACTTTTGACATTCCTTTATACGCAGTCTCAAAGGAAGATTCTATTGCTTGAATGATTAATTTTTCATTCCTTTTTGTATAATCTGATAAACATACCAACTTTGTTCTTCGACTTTCTGGGTCGTCTTTTCTAGTTACAAAACCAGACTTTTCCAACTCGTCAATAATTCTTGAGGTTCTTGGACGATCATATCCAAACCATTCGGCAATTGTTTGTTGTGGAACTTGATCTTGTTCTAACAACCTATTTATAATAGGGAAATATTCAACTTTTAAAGGAATACTTCTATTATCAAATTGAAGTTGTAACTCTTTTTTAAGCAAGTTGAAAATAGAACCAGATAACTGACCTAAAGAGGTTGTTCTGTTGTAATTAATATGATTGTTGTTATTCATAACTGTTGCAAATATACAACAATTATTTGATTCTCCAAATAAATCTGAAAATATTATTAAGAATAATAACCAAAACTGTTAAAAATCAAGTCAATATGAAGGAAGAAAATTCGTTTTTAGATTTCAAGTTCGTTGGTTTGTCTAATGTACTACAACGTTTAATGCAAAATGCGTTTTAATGCATTTTTACATAGTGTTAGGGATTGTTTTTATTTTTTATATAGCGGATTAATCATCCAATACTCTGGTTAATCTATCTCTAAGAAATTCCTTGAAGTTTGAATAACATTGCTCCATATCTGATATTTCCTCAATACCAGGATTCCAGTAAAACATTTTTCCAAATCTATCTGATTCAGGATCACAACATAAAACCCATTGATCTCCTAGTCCTGCATCACCTAGTTGGACATATTTTTTAAACAAGCCATATTCTTGTTGACTTTCAAGACTTAAACCAACAAAATTTTGATGAACAGGATCAAAATCATCTGGAATGTTTATTAATCCATTTATTTCTACAGATTTTACTGAAAGAGAACCAAACTTGGCAAGATAGTTTTTAAAATCTTCGGGAAGTTCAATATTCAGGTCATTAGAAATTTTTTCCAATCTCGTGTTCGTTGCGGGGTCCGAAGTGTAGATTATTTCGTCCTGCTCTTTAAATTTTTGAATTAGATCGTCAATCATTTTTGAGTCTTATTTTATTCAATTATCCCTAACGGTTTGTGTATGGTTAATTGCGTGGCTCGCGCAACTAAAATAGCAAAAGGAAACTGAACCTTAGGAAAATCAGCAGGATTTTCAGAAGTAGGCGAGAACCAGCAATTACTTATAGGACACGTTGTTAGCAAACGTTTAATTGTTTCCGGTTTACAGAGATTCAAGATATTGGTAAAATCCGTTTTTACCAATAATTAAAAAAGAGTTCTATAGTATTTCCAATAATGAAACTCATCAAAGCTCCAATAATTGAAATCCGTCCAAGTTTAAAAGTATCCGTAAAAGCTAACCAAAGTGATAATAAAGCACAGCAAATAAAGAGTATCATTGCGTAGATTGGTAACATGCTTGAAAAAAGTCCTAGTAAATTAAAAATAGAATCTAATAGAACGGTAAACCCAAATAATGCTAATGTAAAATTAGCGTTTACATGTCTTTTAAAGAGATAAATGCCCGCAATCAAAAGCTCAATGCTAATGGCTAAAGGGCCGAATTGGGTATAATATTCTTTTTTTAAATAGGCTTCTATACCCACAGGAAATTCAATTTCTAAATAAAATAAAACTCCGAGCGTAAGAGCCAAAATTATGAATATTAATGCGATTATTTTTAATGGTTTCATGAGGATGTTTTTGAATACGTAATAATAATGTTTGCTAACTACTATATAACAGCAATTGTGCTTATTTCTTTTATAACAACTGTTTATAAACGTTTAATTCTACGGCTACAATTATTTTTCTTAAAGAAAGATAAAATTACCCAGATATAAAAGCGACTACACAAAAAGTAGGTGGTGATTAATAAACAAGATTATCAGTGAACCTGGGATTTATAACTGCTAATTTTAGGGGTGTCAGGTCTTATCATAAAACTAATTAGAAGAGTTTATAATTTTATAGCAATACCTAACGTTATTGACTAACAAACTCTTAACGTCATGCAATTAAAAACTCTCTTAACAACCCTATTTCTTTTTTCGATCTTTTATCTTTCTGCTCAGGATAAAGTATTAGTATTTACCAAAACTAATGGTTTTACACATCCTTCCATCGGAGCGGGTGTTACCATGATAACGAATCTTGGAAATACCAATGGGCTTTGGACAACGGATCAAACGGATAATGCTAATGATTTTAACGCAAATAATTTAGCACAATATAGTGCTGTAATTTGGTGTAATACTAGTGGTAATAATTTATTAAATGCTTCACAACGTCAGGCTTTTGAAGATTTTATTACCGCTGGCGGTGGTTTTTTAGGTATCCACGCGGCTACGGATACCTACAGAGATCGAAGTTGGCCATTCTACAATGAACTTGTAGGAGGAATTGTTCAGACTAGTCCTAATCATACCAGTAATAATTTTAATGCAGATATGACCGTTGTAAATTCTCATCCATCTGTTGATTTCCTTGGAACTACCTGGAATAAATCAGAAGAATATTATTATTGGAAAAATAACGGAGGCCAATTATTTTCGGGCAATATAGATCTATTGATGGTAGAGTCGACCGGATCTAATGATTATGATGAAGCCAGACCTATTTCATGGTATAAAGAATACGGAGGTGGACGCTCTTTTTATACAGCTTTAGGTCATAATTCTAACGATTATACAAATGATACTGATTTTATAAAACATGTAGAAGAAGGTATAAAATATGTTATTGGAAATACGCTGAGTATAGGAGATTTAGATCAAGAAATACCTTTTCAGATTACTCCCAATCCGGTAAGTGATGTTTTTAGATTTTCTACTTCTGATGTGGTTAGAACAAAATCTTTAAGGATTTATGACATTAATGGACAATTAGTATACAAGGACGAAATTCCGTCCGCAGTTGCTTCTATTGATATTAATATCGAGAACTTATCGAATGGATTATACATAGGAAGTATAATATCAGGGAATCAACAAAGTAATTTCAAATTGGTAAAAAAGAATTAAGGTACGATATAAGTTCCTTTCCAATTACCGGTTTCTTTTTTAAAGACAACTCGAATATGATTAGGTCTTTTTAAACGTAAATATTCTATACGCATAGGAATAATCCTAATTGCAGAAAAAAAATGTGTTCCTTCTAAGTAATCAACGTTATCAGGGTTTTTGATTTCTATTCCAGGTGATAATTCTGTTGAATAGTCTTTTCTATATTGTTCCGGAATTTGTTTCCATATTTGTTGTATAGTTTTATCATCTGTAACAATTTCTGCTTTGGCTTTTATAGTGACTTGTAATAACCGTTCTTGATCATAAAACAAAAGGCTTACTCGATTATTTGCTTGGATATTTGCAATTTTTTTGGACCTTTCATCGGTGTATACCATCATATTTAAATCATCATCCACATCTCTTAGAACGACAGTTCTTAATCTAGGGATACTATTGAAATCAGAAGTGGCTAGTGTGAAATATCGAAACGGATGTGTCTTAGTTTCAATAGCTGTTTTTAGGTCAACTTTAATAGATGAAAATATAATATCGGTCATTGGTCGTTAGGTTTATTAAGAATATTATAAAGTTAATCAATTTATAGACCAACCTCAAAAAAGCAGATGCTAATCTTAGGCAAGGTTTACTTAGTTTTCCATACCTCTTTTTCCATCCACGGAATAGTTGTTTTTAATACTTCTTGATATTCACAAGCTTTTAAATGGGTATTTCCTTCAGCTTCCACAAAAGTTATATTACAACCTAATGCTTTGGCTTCAGTAACCCGTTTTCTTACTTTTTTAATAGGAAAAAATTTATCTTCTGTTCCCTGGATTACATAAATTGGGATATTTAATTTTTCTTCTACCTTACAATTAGATCCCATGAGTACCATTCCAGAAAAAACCCCTTCATAATCTTTAGCATATTGCCATCCTGCAATTGCTCCATTGCTATAACCTACCAGTACAACCTTGTTAGGATCTATTGGCCAGTGTTCTTTAGCCAGATCAATAAAATCCAAAATTCTTTTCTCGAGATAATCTAATGTCCAGTTGCGCCAGGCTCCAGATGGGCTAAAAATGATACCTCCAGCATTCTGTAATGCAGGAGCGACAAGACAATTGCTGAACTTCATGTAATTCTTGCTACCTACGCCTCCATGTAGTAAAACAAATAGTGGTACTTTCTCGCCTTCTTTAATTTTTGGAATGGTAAGATCGTATTTCCATTCTGATTCTTTATCATTGACTTTGATAGTACTAATTCTATTGCCAGGAGTTAGTGGGATTGCTTTAAAAGATTCTGCATTTATGCTACTTATGTAATCTTTAGAGCCTCTTGTATCCAATCCGCTTTTACACGAAGTGATAATAGTGAGAATACCAAAACATAAGAGGTATGAAAATGAATATTTCATAGTTTTTCTATAAATATACTAAGTAAGTGGTTGTTTTTTGGGACAATTAACAAGGTGTTTGTAAAATAATCAATGAAGTTGAAAATTATATCAGTCAGGATTTCGAGGGTTGTAATTTAATTTTATTTTTGCCTATGCAAAATAACGTACTCATTTTAGATTTTGGATCACAGTATACTCAACTAATTGCAAGAAGAGTAAGAGAATTAAATATTTATTGTGAAATCCATCCTTTCAATAAATTACCAGGTAATTTATCAGATTTTAAAGCAGTTATACTTTCTGGATCTCCATTTTCTGTAAGAGGTGAGGATGCACCACATCCTGATTTGTCAGAGATAAGAGGAAAAAAGCCACTCTTAGCGGTTTGTTATGGAGCTCAATATTTAGCTCATTTCAGTGGAGGTGAGGTTGCTCCATCTAATACACGTGAATACGGAAGGGCAAATCTATCCTTTATAAAACCTGATGAGGAATTCTTTAAAAATATATCTTTAGGTTCACAAGTTTGGATGAGCCATAGCGATACTATAAAGTCATTACCTGCAGGAGGAGTATTATTAGCAAGTACTGGAGATGTAGCAAATGCAGCCTATAAAATTGAAAATGAAGAAACTTATGCGATTCAGTTTCACCCAGAAGTATATCACTCTACCGACGGTAAACAATTATTAGATAATTTTCTAATTGGTATTGCAGGTATTCAACCCGATTGGACACCAAGTTCTTTTGTAGATACTACGGTAGCAGAGCTGAAAGAAAAACTAGGAAATGATAAAGTTGTTTTAGGATTGAGTGGTGGAGTTGATTCTACTGTAGCTGCAGTATTACTTCATAAGGCAATAGGAAGTAATCTTCACTGTATTTTTGTAAACAACGGATTACTTCGTAAAAATGAGTTCTCTTCTGTATTGGATCAATACGAAGGAATGGGACTTAATGTAAAAGGTGTGGATGCTTCGGCACGTTTTTTGGATGCCTTAGCTGGAGAAAGTGACCCTGAAGGAAAACGAAAAATAATAGGAAGAGTATTTATAGAAGTTTTTGATGATGAAGCTCACCAAATAGAAGATGCTAAGTGGTTAGCGCAAGGAACTATTTATCCAGATGTAATCGAATCTGTTTCTGTAAATGGAGGTCCATCGGCTACGATTAAATCACATCATAATGTAGGTGGATTACCTGATTTTATGAAATTGAAAGTAGTGGAACCTTTAAAAATGTTATTTAAAGACGAAGTAAGGAGAGTAGGAAGGTCTATGGGACTTGATCCTGAGTTGTTAGGAAGACACCCATTTCCTGGACCTGGACTAGCAATTCGTATATTGGGAGATATTACTCCAGAAAAAGTTAGTATTTTGCAAGAAGTTGATGCTATATTTATCAATGGACTAAAAGATAATGGTCTCTATGATAAAGTATGGCAAGCAGGAGCTATGTTGTTACCTGTGCAAAGTGTTGGAGTAATGGGAGACGAAAGAACCTATGAAAAATGTGTGGCATTAAGAGCTGTAGAAAGTACAGACGGAATGACTGCTGATTGGGTAAATCTTCCATATGAGTTTTTACAAAAAACCTCTAATGAAATAATAAATAAGGTAAAAGGCGTTAATAGAGTAGTGTATGATATCAGCTCAAAGCCACCTGCAACCATAGAATGGGAGTAATTTAGCAAGGTATTAACGCTTTGGTTCTTTAAGAATCAGATCCATAAAAATTAAATCGAATGAAAAAAGTATTGTTGTTCTTTTTTGTGCTTCTTCTAACCAATATTGGTTTTGCTCAGCAGTATAAAAGTCATAAAGTTGCTCAAGGAGAAAATGTATATAGAATTGCAAAACGATATAATACAACTCCAGAAGCAATTTATAAAATAAACCCAACAGCAAAAGAAGGAATTAAAGAAGGACAAATTCTGGCTATTCCTGTGATTGATGATCAAGAATATCAAATTCATGTCGTTGTAGAAGATGATACTGTGTATAGTTTATCTAAGAAGTACAACACAACTCCAGAGGCGATTTACAATTTAAATCCAGATGCCGTTAACGGAATTAATCTTGGACAAATTTTACGCGTAGCTAAACTGGAAAAAACAGATGAGGCTGATAAGAATATTGCTACGGAAAATGTGAGTGATCCAATCTTAGATAGTATCAAGCCATTAGAAGAAATACGACAAATTGTTCGATTTAAAACACATAAGGTAAGAAGAAAAGAAACCTTATACAGTATTTCAAAGAAGTATGATATCACTGTAGATGACATCAAAAAGCATAATAAAAGATTGTACTCTGAACAAATTCGAAAACGTGATAAGCTCCGAATTCCAATATACGCAGAAGAAGCCGTTGCGGAAACAGAAACTCCTAAAGATACTTTAAGTAGCAGAGTTTCTACCACCACAAAATATATTGTAAAACCAAAGGATACAAGATATAGTATCGCTAGAAGACACGGTATTACTGTTGGAGAATTAAATCAACTCAATCCGGAATTGGACCCTAATTTTCCTATAGGTATGGAAATTATTGTGCCAACTACTATTTTCGTTCCATTACGAGAAGTTATAGACCCTGAGTTCGAATTGTATGAAGTTCAACCAAAAGAAACTATATACAGTATTCTTAAACGAACCGAAATTTCATCGGATTCTTTGTTTAATATGAATCCATACTTAAGAGACGGTCTTAAAGCAGGTATGGTAATAACAATCCCTAAAAGAGATCAAGCTGATTCATTGGCTATTGATTTTCCAGAAAGAAAAGTAGTGCCGCTTGAGAATATGTTATATAATTTTAAGACAAAGAAACTAGCAATAATGTTACCTTTTGGGTTGGATACATTGGATCTTAATGCCAGAAAAGAGACAGAAGAGTTCTTAAAAAGCAGAAAAGCGAGAGGAGTAAGAGTTGCTCTTGATTTTTACAAAGGAGTTCAGATGGCTGTTGATTCGGCGAAGACAAAAGGACTTAGTGTCGATCTTACCGTTTTTGATACCCAAAGAAATAATAATGCGGGTTATATAAAACAACTAATTGATCAAAATAATTTTGATGAAATGGATGTCGTGATTGGACCTTTGTATCAGACAAATGTAGAAGCTGCAACTGCAGAATTAAAAAAGTATGAAACGCCAGTGCTTTCTCCTTTGTCTAATAAAGAATCTAAACTCTATAGTAATTTCTTTCAGACGATACCGACAGACATAATGCTTCAGGATAAATTGATTAATTATGTAGAAAAGGATTCTACTGATAAGAATATCATTATTGTTGTGCAGCAAGGAAAAAAGAAACACGAGGATATAAAGAATAAGTTGATTGCCAAATTTCCAGATGCTAAAATTGCAAGGATAGAAGAAGGTAATTATTTATATGAACTACATTTGAATAAAGTTTTAGACAAAAACAAACCAAATTGGGTTTTTCTGGAGTCGGATGATGTAGCAATGATTAGTAATGTAACTCCTTTGCTCAATGCTAAAGCAGAGAGCCATAAGATTACATTATTTACTACAGATAAAGATGATGCATTTGATGACGACAATATAAAAAATGAATATTTATCTAATTTACATTTACATTATCCGTCAATAGATAAAGAATTTGATAACTACGATGAGAATAATATGACTCCTTTTGTAGCAAGATATAAAAAGGAATATGGAACTATTCCGAGTAAGTATGCAGTAAGAGGTTTTGATATTACGTATGATATTTTAATGCGATTAGGTTCAGCAGATGATTTGTATCACGCAGCAACTTTTGAAGGAACAACAGAGTATGTGGAAAATAAATTTAATTATGCTAAAAAGCTCTTGGGAGGCTATTATAACAAAGCATCCTATATTATTAAATTTGATGATGAATTGAAGCTCACTGTGATAGAATAAAATTTATTTCATCAATAATCAATTTTACAGCTGATTTTAAAATCATTTTTTTTATTTTTAGATGCTGAATTGTTTTGTTTTTAATACGAAAATAAAACAGAGGTAAACTTTGGTTTAGATTTTCAGTTAATTTTAAACTCGTGGTATGGAAATTGATATAGAGTTTAAAAGACGATTTTGATAAACTAAAGTAATTACTGAATTTTGGAAAAATTGTTTAGATTGGGATAGATATAAATTTTTATATCTGAATATAAATAAAATCTATTTTAGTAAAGATTATTAATACTTAGCCCCGTATTATATATTTGGATGCTGAAATAGAAAACAACAACTTTTAGCCGGGCATAATTATTGCAATTATGGGTAAATTTTTTACTATTCTCTTAGTTTTAGTTTTTGCTAATCACGGATATGTAGAGCGTTTTTCTTATGCAGAAAAGAGTAAGTTAGATTGGTCAGATTTTAGAGGAGAACCTAAAACAGACAGTGATTTTGATGCTAGTGTCAATACAGGTATAACTTATCAATGGTCTATAAGTAAGGATTACGGAAAAACTGAATTGAAGTACGAAGTGGACAGCTTTTGTTACCCGTCATTATCATGGGTTAAAAAAGGGCAGTCTACTAAATACCTGCTATTGCACGAACAACTCCATTTTGATATTTCCGAATTGCACGCAAGAATCATGCGTAAGAAATTAAAAGAGTACAAACCCGGTAAGAACGTTCGTAAGGATCTTAATAAGATGTATAAAAGGGTGGAGCGAATGAGAATTAATATGCAGGAACAGTATGATTTAGAAACGGACCATTCCAAAAATAAAACTAGTCAGAAAAAATGGGAAAAGAAGGTCAAGAGTTTAATGCGATACTATAAAGCTTATACCAAATAGGTTCATTTCATCCCCTAAGAATTTATGGATCAACAATCCCAAAAGGATTTTTTAGTCAAACTCGCCAATACCAAAATGCCTTTTGGTAAATATAAGGACAGATATCTTATCGACTTACCAGAACATTATATTGTTTGGTACCATAACAAAGGATTTCCAAAAGGAACTCTTGGTCAGCAAATGCAAACTGTTTACGAACTAAAACTAAATGGTCTTGAGTATTTGATAAGAAATATTAGAAAGCTATAGCTACATATTTACAAATTGATATTCTCCAAGTTCGTATTCTCGTAAATCAATCTCTTTTTCGTTTAGTAAAATTCCGTGTTCTACATAGGCTTTTAAGTTGGTAAGCCAAAAGGTCCATCCATTGCTGCAACCGAAATGTAATTTTAGTTTACTATCGTCATCCTCCGGAATTTCAAATTGAGTAAGTACTACGATGGTTATGTTATTTTTTTCTTCAAGTTTCACTGATACTTTACAGCCACCAAATAACAATTCAATATAATCCTGTCCATTAGCCTCAAGAATCTTTCCTTCTTCTTTGTCGTCCCAGTTATGCCAGTACCATGAATATGAGTCTCCTTTCTGAAAATGTTCTGAGGGCGCTCTTTTTTTACCTTTTAAAGAAATGTATTCAGCTTCTCTTAAGAACCAGGATGTGATTCCTTCTGTGGTTGTCCATAAATCATATAGTTTCTCTGCGGAAGTATGGATGTAAATCTTTTTTGTAAACGAGTTCCATTGTAGCTTTTTCATGATACAGATGATTTGATGTGTTGATAAAAATAAGAAAAATTCATCTTAAATCTTGTTAATGATAACATGCTAAAAGTATTGTTTTTTAGAAGGTTATGATTTGTTTTATGCGAGTTTAAGTAAACTTTAATTAGAAATTCTTTGATTCCATAAAGAATTGGGTAATTTTATTAGTGAAACTCTGTTTTGAAAAGTTGCATAGCAATGCATTCAAAATAGATAGTTGAACTAATCCCGCTTTTTCAGCGGGATCTCAGGTCTAATACCTCGAAGCTTGCTTCGGAACCTTAAAAACTATTTTCCATTGAATACCTCGTATGCTTGCATCGAGGTAGTTTATTTTCTAAAGGAGAATTATTATCTATTTGACATCTCATAAATCATTGATTACATGAAAATATATAAACTAACTATCGGAATTTTTATTTGTTGTATCGTTTTTCAAGGACAGGTTTACTCACAAGAATTTAGTGAAGGACCATTTTCTCAACTTATTATTAGAGGTGTCACCTTGATTAATGGTAATGGTTCACCTCCAAGAGGTCCTGTAGATATTGTTGTAGAAAAAAATATCATTAAAGATATTATAGTGGTAGGGTATCCTGGAGTCGATATAGATGATGCTAAACGACCAAAACTGAAACCAGGAGGTAAAGAGCTAGATGTTCAGGGAATGTATCTTTTACCTGGTTTTATAGATATGCACGGTCATATTGGAGGAGTTGCACAAGGAGCTGATTCAGACTATGTGTTTAAATTATGGATGGCTCACGGAATCACAACAGTTAGGGAGCCAAGCGGAAGAGGAATTGATTGGACATTGAAACTCAAAAAAGCTGGCGAAAGAAATGAAATTATAGCGCCACGTATTTATGCATATACTGGTTTTGGACAAGGAAGTAAGCAACCCATAAGCACGGCAGAAATGGCTAGAAATTGGGTTCGAGAAAATGCTGAAAAAGGAGCCGATGGAATAAAGTTTTTTGGTGCTGCTCCAGAAATTATGAAAGCTGCATTAGATGAGAATAAAAAATTAGGATTAGGCTCTGCTTGCCATCATGCCCAAACCGATGTTGCTCGCTGGAATGTCCTTAATTCTGCCAGAGCCGGATTAACAACCATGGAACATTGGTATGGATTGCCCGAAGCGCTGTTTGAAGATAAAACCATTCAGCATTATCCTTTAGATTATAATTACCAGAATGAACAAAATAGATTTGAGGAAGCTGGAAAACTATGGAAACAAGCTGCAAAACCATATTCCGATCATTGGAATAAGGTGATGAATGAACTTCTTGAATTGGATTTTACATTAGATCCTACTTTTAATATTTATGAAGCCAGTAGAGATTTACAAAGAGCTAGAAGAGCAGAGTGGCACGAAACCTATACATTACCTTCTCTATGGAAATTCTATCAACCTAGTAAGATTTCACATGGTTCGTATTGGCATGATTGGGGAACCGAACAAGAAGTAGCTTGGAAAGAGAATTATCGTTTATGGATGACTTTTATAAATGAATATAAGAATCGTGGTGGAAGAGTTACTACCGGTTCGGATTCTGGATTTATATTTCAGTTGTATGGTTTTGCCTATGTCAGAGAATTGGAGCTTTTAAGAGAGGCAGGTTTTCATCCTATGGAAGTAATTAGAGCTGCTACATTAAATGGTGCTGAAGCTTTAGGAGTTTCGGATAAAATTGGATCTGTTGAAGTCGGTAAATTAGCTGATTTTGTATTGGTAAAAGAAAACCCTCTTAAAAACCTAAAAGTACTATATGGTACTGGTGCGATTAGATTAACAAAAGAAAATGAAGTGATTAGAGCGGGAGGTGTTCAATATACTATTAAAGATGGTATTATTTATAATGCGAAAGAATTGCTTGCTGATGTAAAAAGAATAGTTGATGAGGCTAAAAAAACTGAAAACTTTTCTATAATTCAACCAGGTATAAAAGAGTAGACTTATTTCTACTATTGAACGAAAATGAAAATGCATCTGGAATTGACCAGATGCATTTTTTATATAAAAAATTGCATTGCTTTATGAAGCGGACACTTCAACTTTGTTAAATATATCTACACCTACCTGATTCTTGGTTAAATCTTCAAAAGTTTCACGTTTACGGATCAGGTGTGCTTCGTTATTGTGCCAAAGTACCTCTGCAGGACGAAAACGAGAATTGTAATTGCTAGCCATAGAAAAACAGTAAGCTCCGGCATTTTTAAAAGCTAGAATATCACCTTCCGTAATTTCTAAAATTCTTCTGTTAGTAGCAAAAGTGTCGGTTTCACAGATGTATCCTACGATAGAATAAAAACGCTCTCTACCTTTAGGGTTCGATATGTTTATGATTTCATGATAAGAGTCATAAAACATTGGTCTTATCAAATGGTTGAAACCACTATCAATTCCTGCAAAAACAGTAGAAGTTGTCTGTTTTACAACATTTACTTCTGCTAGAAAATATCCAGCTTCGCTCACTAAGAATTTACCTGGTTCGAAACCAAGGGTTAATTCTTTTCCGTACTCTTTACAAAAATCATTAAAACGTTTTGTGAGTTTTTCACCAAACTCTTCAATATTAGTTTCAATATCTCCTTCTTTATAAGGAACTTTAAAGCCACTTCCGAAATCTATAAAATCCAGATTTTTAAAGTTTTTGGCAGTTTCGAATAATATCTCACTGGCATATAGAAATACATCAATATCCAAAATATCACTACCCGTATGCATGTGGATACCATTAATATTCATTCCTGTATTTTCCACAATCCTGAGAATATGTGGAATCTGATGAATAGAAATACCAAATTTACTATCGATATGACCTACAGAAATTTTACTATTTCCTCCAGCCATAACGTGTGGATTAATTCTAATGCAAACAGGTACATCAGGATGTTTTGTTCCAAACTGCTCAAGAATAGATAGGTTGTCGATGTTTATTTGTACACCCATTTCAGAAACCTTTTCAATTTCTTTTAAGGAAACTCCGTTTGGAGTAAAAATGATATTAGTGGGTTCTACACCGGCCAATAATCCTAATTTAACTTCCTGGATGGATACGGTGTCTAATCCGGCACCTAATGAATTCATTAGCTTTAATATCGCAAGATTAGACAATGCCTTGACAGCATAGTTAAGTTTTACATGTTTCACCTGTTTAAAAGCACTGGTTAGGCGTTCGTACTGTGAAACAATTTTTTCGGAGTCATAGACATATACAGGACTCCCAAACTCTTTTGCGATTGCTAATAAATTTGCGTTTTCCATTTTAATTAAAATTAAGGGTACGAAATTACTGTTTTTACTATAGATTACCTCTAAGCGCCGCGTAATTAGTATAAAATTATCTAAACTTGAAAAAAATTGGCTTTAAATAACGAATTTTTAATTTTTGAACAGATATTATACACAGAGTAGGCGTTTTATTTAGTATTTTTAAAATAAAAAATGTTAGCACTTTTTCCTTTACAATTAGTAGTGTATCCAGGTGAGCGATTACCTCTTCATATTTTCGAAAAGAGATATCAGCAGTTGATTTCTGATTGCGAAACTGAGGGGATCTCGTTTGGGGTACCAGCCTATATTGACAAAAAATTGGAATACGGTACCGAGGTTACCCTGCAAAAAGTAGAAAAAAGACATCCTAATGGCGCCAGTGATGTGATTTGTGTGGGTACGAGAGTTTTTAGAATCAAGAGTTTTCATAAACAATTACCAGGTAAACTATATGCAGGAGGAGATGTTGAATATTTAGAAGATAGGGAGAATGGAGCAGAAGAACTCCAGGAAGAATTGTTGAAAAATATTGCTATTTTGTATGTGGAACTAACCATCGAAAAACCTCCTATTTTTAATATTCCATTTGTGAGTTATCAAGTAGCACATAAGGTTGGGTTAGCGTTACATCAGGAATATCATCTACTAAAGTTAAGAAGTGAACTGGAGCGACTGAACTACCTGATTGGTCATCTTAAAATTACGATTCCTGTAGTTAGAGAAATGAATCGTGCTAAGGAAGTAATTAAAATGAATGGCCACTTTAAAAATTTTGACCCACTGGATTTCGAGGATTTCGAACTATAATTAAGTGATCCTTCAATTTCAGATAATTTATAGGGTTACTTTTTAGATTAGAAGACTCCTATTTTAATATAACTTTTTTTACCACAAAAGATTGGCACAGTAACTTCACTTTTCCTATTTTTGGGACTCCTATTCAAAAGGCAAAAAATAAGACTATGAACTTACACGAATATCAAGGTAAAGAGATATTAAGCAGCTTTGGTGTGCGTATCCAGCGCGGTATTGTTGCACAGAATGCAAAAGAAGCAGTTGCTGCTGCAAAACAATTAACTGCAGAAACAGGTACTGGATGGCACGTGATCAAAGCACAAGTACACGCAGGTGGTCGAGGAAAAGGTGGTGGAGTAAAACTTGCTAAGAATCTTCAGGAAGTTGAGGATATAGCAGGACAGATCATCGGGATGAATTTAATAACTCCTCAGACATCAGCAGAAGGAAAGAAAGTACATCAAGTGTTAGTTGCAGAAGATGTATATTATCCTGGAGATAGTGAACCAGACGAATTTTATATTTCTGTATTATTAAATCGTACTACTGGACGAAATATGGTTATGTATTCTACAGAAGGTGGAATGGATATCGAAACTGTTGCAGAAGAAACTCCACACTTAATATTTACTGAAGAAGTAGATCCTTCAGTAGGATTATTACCATTTCAGGCTAGACGTGTTGCTTTTAACTTAGGATTAAGCGGTGGTGCGTTTAAAGAGATGACTAAATTCGTAATGGCATTATATACTGCTTATGTAAAATCAGATTCTTCTATGTTTGAGATCAATCCTGTTTTAAAAACAAGTGATGATAAGATCATGGCAGTTGATGCTAAAGTGACAATTGATGATAACGCATTATACCGTCATAAGAATTATGTGGATATGCGAGATATTCGCGAGGAAAACCCAATTGAGGTTGAAGCGAATGAAGTAGGACTTAACTATGTAGATCTTGATGGTAATGTGGGATGTATGGTAAATGGTGCTGGTCTTGCGATGGCAACAATGGATTTGATCAAACAAGCTGGTGGAGAACCGGCTAACTTCCTTGATGTTGGAGGAACAGCGGATGCTAAACGTGTGGAAGAAGCGTTTAGAATTATCCTTAAAGATGAGAACGTAAAAGCAATTTTAATCAATATTTTTGGAGGAATTGTTCGTTGTGATCGAGTAGCTCAAGGTGTAGTGGATGCGTATAAAAATATGGGAGATGCTATTAATGTTCCTATTATTGTTCGTTTACAAGGTACCAATGCAGATATTGCTAAAGAATTAATCGATAACAGTGGATTGGATGTACAGAGTGCTGTACAGTTCCAGGAGGCTGCAGATAAAGTGCAAGCAGTATTAGCATAATATCTAACAAAGATTTATAATATATTTTGAAGCGATTCATACGTTGGGTCGCTTCTTTTTTTTTGCGAAAGATTAGTAATATGGATAAAAAAGTAGAACAAATAGTTACTATGCTCAATATGACACCACATCCCGAAGGTGGGTTTTATAAGGAGACTTATAGAAGTGATGGTGTTATTCCGAAAGCAGTTTTAAAAGATCAATTCTCTGGAGATCGTAATTATTGTACAGGAATTTATTTTCTACTTACTTCAGAAAATTTTTCAGCTTTTCATCGTATTAAACAAGATGAGATGTGGCATTTTTATGGAGGAAATTCGTTGTATGTACATGTGATTACTCCAGAAGGAGTGTATACTAGATATGCCGTAGGAATGAATCTGGATCAAGGAGAATCTCCTCAGTTGGTAGTGCCTGCGGGTTGTTGGTTTGCTTCTAGTGTAAAAGACGCAGAAGGCTATTCTTTTGTGGGCTGCACGGTATCACCTGGTTTTGATTTTGCCGATTTTGAGCTGGCTGGTAGGGATGTTTTGGTAAATCAATATCCTGATCATTCGGAGATAATTACACAATATACTCGCCAATAGTTTTATAAAGAAAAAGGAGAGAACTGTTTATGATTCTTGGATTATTAAATAGTCTTATTTTAAATTAGCTGAAAACACTAGTCAAAACTATTGAAAAGACTATAAATTATGTACTTTTAGTTCATTAAAATGAAACGAGCCGCAACAAAACTTTTGATACACATCGGAGATGATTATTGGCGAGTTCCTTTTCACATTTAAATAATATTATAAATTACAAGAAATTAAAGAAATATGATACCTGAAATAGAGAAATCATTAAATGAACAAGTACGATATGAAGCTACGGCGTCTGCACAATATCTTTCTATGGCATGTTGGGCTGATGTAAACGGCTATAATGGGATAGCCGACTTTTTTTATACGCAATCTGAAGAAGAACGTGTTCATATGACTAAGCTAGTCAAATTCATTAATGAAAGAAATGGACAAGCAGTAATACCTGCTATCGAAAAACCAAGAAATGATTTTAATTCATTAAGAGAATTATTCGAAATTTTCTTAGAAAGTGAAGAGTTTGTAACTGCGCAGATCAATAATGTTATTTTTCAATGTCTAGAACATAAAGATTATAATGTGCATAATTTTATGCAGTGGTATGTAGCAGAACAATTAGAAGAAGAAGCAGTAGCGAGAACTTTATTAGATAAATTAAAAATTATCGGTGATGATAAATCAGGACATTATTTATTCGATAGAGATATTAATACCTTTCAGATAAGTAATTCACAACAGGAGTAGGTAACTGGTTGTTAATAAGTAACTAAATAAAATTAAAAGATTCTTTTTTTGAGAGTCTTTTTTTTATATTTTTGCGCTTTATTTAGATTCAATAAAAATTAAATACTAGTGCAGAATTCCGGAATGACCTCATTATATTCACCTTGTGCAGCAATGAATTGCGAAGTTAGTTGTGGTGGGAAAAAGAAAAAATGTTGCAAGAAATATAAGAAGAAGGGTAAAAGTAATTGTAAAAGATGCCCTAAGTTATAAGTTAGGTAAACCAGCTCGAACGATTCAAATCTCGATTATCGAGTATTAGAATTATAGAATAAACTCCTAAATAAGCATGTGATCGCATGCTTATTTTTTTTACTCATTTTTTAAATAAATAAGACTAGAAATACCGCACCTGATGAATTTAATTTTGTAATGGATTAAGAGTTTATTAGGATAGATTGCAAAAATGATTTTATAGATTAGTAGTGTGTAAATAACTAATCCTTTAGAATGATTGCTAGGAAAACAATAAAGACAATATTTTTTCAAAGTATTTTTTTAGGGTCACTGTTCTTTTTAATTAGATGTTCTGTACCTGTAGAAGAGTTAAACGGAAGAGAAATTTTACAAAAAAGTAAAAAATATCATGATCCTTCGAATGTTTGGGGGGAAATAAGTTTTGAAGTTCATATCCAAGAACCTAGAATAGCAAATCCGGTTCGATATTCTATTATAAAAATGAATAACACTACTGGTTCATTTGAACTTCAGCGGAATAGAGATCAATATGTGTCTACCCATATCGTAGAAGAGAATGGACTTACCAGGGTATTACTAAATAATTCTGAAACTATAGATTCTGTATTGGTTGCTAAATATCGATTACAATCAGAAAGAAGTAGTGTGTATCAGGAATTTTATCAAATAATGTATGGCTTACCAATGACATTGAATGATCAAACCTTAAAAAGTATTGATACTACTACAGTTGTAGATTTTAATAATGAAAAGAGTTATGGAGTTGAATTAGAATTAAAGAAAGCGATATTTTCTAAATTTTGGAAGTTATATATAAGAACTTCAGATTACAAATTGGTAGGGTTAGAGATTATATTTCCGAATGAATCTAAAAAAGGAGAACGATTATATTTTGAAAAAGATTTTAATTACAAAGGAGTTATTATACCAAGAATTAGACACTGGCATGAATATCATGATGATAGCTATTCTGGATCAGATATAATTATTAAAAGTATTGAGTGATAATTCAGTAGAATCTAATTAAAATCATAATCGGATTTAAATAAATTATACCTTTAAAATCAGGCATCATGAAAAATTTTCTAACATTATTTTTATTACTCACAATTTCCATTACAGTTGCTCAAGAATCAGATCGCAAACTGGTAGAGCAAACGGTAAACTATTATTTAGAAGGAGGCACAAAAAACGATTTTGAAACCCTTAAAAAAGCATTTCATAAGAATGCTACCATGAAATATATTAGTAATGGTTATCAGGAAGTTAATGCGATTGAGTTTTTTAAGAAAGGGATGAAACCCGGACCTAAGCAGAATCGAAAAACTAAAATTACAAATATTGATATTTCTGGTCATGCTGCCAGTGCCAGATTAGAAATAGAGTATGCTACTTTTTCATTCATTGATTACATGAATTTATTGAAAATTGATGGTGAATGGAAAATAGTTAGTAAAATTTTCTACAGAAAACCACACGATAAAAAGTAATTTATAAAGAAAAATCGAGGTATTATGTAACATTATACGTTTAAACAGGTATAGTATATATAGATGTACATTAGTTTTAAATTGCATTAAATGAAAAACTCTGTTTGATTTTAATGAATTTCATGGTCAAAATATTATGGAATAATTGAAGCAAAGATTTTAGTGCGATTAAGAAGTAGTATTAATCACGTTTTAAAAACTGTCAAGATTTAACAATGATGAAATTAAAAATTATGAGAACACTCTTTTTCTTTGTTATACTACCTATATTAGGATATGCTCAAAACAATGAAGAATCTATTTTATACTTAAATCAAAAACCTCCTGGATTACAACCAGAAATATTTGCTCCTAATATAATTTCTAAACCTTCAGAATCAGAATTTGGATCTATCTTCTCTAAAGATGGAAAAGAATTTTTTTACGGAGTAGATATTAATGGAAGACCCGAGATCAGGTATACTAAATTAGAAAAAGATTCTTGGACCGTACCAAAAACTATTATATCGCACCCGGTATATAGTGGTAATGACCCATTTCTTTCGCCTGATGAAACAGAGCTCTATTTTATATCAGATAGACCCTTAACAGGAAAAGGGAATAAAAAAGATATAGATATCTGGTATGTGAAGAAAGAAGAAAATGGATGGTCTGACCCTATAAATGCCGGATCTAATATTAATTCTAAAGGGGAGGAATATTATATTTCCTTTACGGATAGTGGTACTATGTATTTTAGTTCAAATGGGATCTCAGAAAATAGTAATTTTGATATATATGCTTCAAAAAAAGTAAATGGCGAATTTCAGAAACCAGAGAAATTGAGTGATGCTATAAATACGAAAAATTACGAAGCAGATGTATTTGTAGCTCCAGATGAATCTTATGTTATTTTTTGCGCGAGACGCAAAGAAGGATTGGGTAGAGGAGATTTGTATATCAGTTTTAAGAATGAAGATGGTAGCTGGACTACATCTAAGAATATGGGGGCTTCTATTAACACCAAAGGACATGAATTATGTCCATTTGTTACCAAAGATGAGAAATACTTTTTCTATACTAGTAATCAAGATATTTATTGGGTTGATGCTTCCATTATTGATCAATATCGATAGAAATAATAAGTAGTTTTGTTGTTTATTACTGTGAGATAGAGATGATAATTAAATATTATTCCAAAAAAATCATAAAGCCTGTTAATTTTCGATAGGCTTTTTTTTAGATTTGTACTTTACCCTCCCTTTTTCTGATGATTAACCTGTTATATTAATTTTTAAAAAAGTAATATCGTTTATGATAAGATATTTGTTAATCATAGTTGTTTTCCTTTCTTCTAAAAACTATGCCCAGAAAAATGATTTTAATGGGCTTCTCTTGTTTTTTGATTCGTCCAAAAAAGAAATTCCGTTAGCGTTAGCAAAGAAGTATTTTGATTTTAGTCCTACGGAAAGATCTGAGAAATTATTTGCAGGAAAAATAGTTGCAAAAACGGACGAATATATCATTGTATCTACCGTTTTAGAATGTAGTGCAGGAGGCCGTTGCGAACAATCTTCCATAACTTCATTTAGTAATAATGGTGAAAGAATTGATACTATAGCTTATGAAAGAGAAATGGCCGATTGCTCTTTTGATGATAAAAGAGAATCCATTTTTATCTCCAGTGATTTATTGGTTTTTAAAGAGACAAGAGAAAAATTGGATTGTTTAGGAGACGGCAAGCAGATTGGGATAAAGGAGTGGTTGGAGTTTCAGCCAATAAAAGAAAATGGTACATTCTCAAAACCGTATACAGATCTAAAAGCAATTGAACGAGATAATTATATATTTTCTCATAGAGTTTTTACGCTGGGCGAACTTAATCAGAAGACTGTAGAAGAATTAGCGATTATTAAAAATGAGATTTTCGCTTCGCACGGGTATATGTTTACAACAGAAAAGTGGCAAGATTATTTCGAATCAAAATCCTGGTATATGCCTTCAGATGATGATGCTATCAGCAAGTTGACAGAAATAGAAAAAAAGAATATAGAATTGATTTTAAGTATAAAAGAATGAGGATAATAGGGATACTTATATTTATATTATTTTCAAAAGCATGTTTTGGTCAGACAAAAACCATTCACGTTTTTGTTGCTTTGTGTGATAATATAAATCAAGGTATTGTTCCCGTTCCGAAGAGCATTGGAAACGGTCAGGATCCTAAAAATAATTTATATTGGGGAGCTGGATATGGTGTAAAGACGTTTTTTAAAGTTAAAACCAGAGACTGGACACTGCTAAGAAGCATTCCTTCTAAAGATTCTAATGTTTTAGAAAGATTATTGTTTAAACACGCTACTAAAGACGTTTACATGTTAGCAGATGCATATGATGGAGCTAAAATCAAAACAAGTATAGAAGATTTTTTGAAATCATCTAATGGTCAGATTCCGATACAGATAAAAGAAAAAGAGAGTGTATTAGATTTTGGAGGTGGATCAGATTTATTAGCATATGTTGGGCATGATGGTTTAATGGATTTTGATGTGAATGTTTCTTATCAAGAATCCGTTACTAAAACAAGAGATGTCATTATTCTGGCTTGTTATAGTAAAAGTTATTTTTCTCCTGAGGTTAAAAAAGCAAAAGCTAATCCGATATTGTGGACAACACATCTTATGGCTCCTGAAGCATATACGTTAAAGGCTGCAATCGATGGATGGGTTAGGAAAGAATCAGGAAGTCAGATTGATGAAAGAGCTGCTCAATCATACCATAAATATCAAAAATGTGGTATTAGAGGAGCTAGAAATTTATTTACTACAGGTTTTTAGGATTCATAAACACTGCAAACCATTCGGATAATACCCTTTTTTCAGGGGGCTAATTGATTTCTTTTAATGATATTTTTGAGTATCAAAAAGGTAGAAGATGTTCTTATATTTTAAGAAGACTCTTTTTTTTACCTATATTTCTATGATGAATATCGAAATCGTGTATTCATTTTTATATTGAAAAAATAATGGCCGACAATCAACAGTACATCAATGAGCTCCTTCAAAAGCTGGAGATTCTTTCGAAAAAACAGGAAGTTTTTCATAGAGAAATACTAGACTTAAAACACGAAATTTATCAGTTAAAGACTTCTGAAGAGCAAAAAGAGAAACCAATTGTAGAAGAAAAAACAATTTTACCCATTGCAGAACCAGCTCTAAAAACAACAGAAGATACATCTAAACCCATTGAACCTATAGTACAGAAACAACCTGTTATACCAGCTTCGAAACCTGTGGTTAAAAAAGTTGTTAAACCAAAAGGGAAATCCAATCTAGAAAAATTCATAGGTGAAAATCTGATTAGTAAAATAGGAGTAATTATTTTAATAATTGGGGTAGCCATAGGAGCCAAATATTCTATTGATAATGATTTAATAAGCCCGTTAACTAGGATTATACTAGGATATCTTACTGGTATTGGTCTGATAGCAGTTGGGATGAAGCTAAAAAAGAAGTATCATAATTTTAGCTCGGTTTTGGTCAGTGGTGCCATTGCGATATTATATTTTATTACCTTTTTAGCGTATAGTTTATATGATCTCTTTCCACAATTATTCGCATTTGTATTAATGGTCTTGTTTACCATTTTCACAGTATTTGCAGCAATCCAATATAATAAACAGGTAATTGCTCATATAGGATTAGTAGGAGCGTATGCAGTTCCGTTTTTATTAAGCGATGGATCGGGACAAGTAGCAGTGCTATTCGGTTATATGACGATCATTAATTTGGGGATTCTATTCATAGCGTTGCAGCGATATTGGAAACCATTGTATTATTCCTCTTTTTTCCTTACTTGGTTGATTTATTTTGGGTGGTATGCTTCAGATTATGAAATTGACATTCATTTTGAGCTGGCATCTATCTTTTTACTAGTGTTTTTTGCTACATTCTACTCTATATTCTTAGTATATAAACTCAGGAAAAAAGAGAAGTTTGGTACAGGAGATGTTATACTTCAGTTGATTAATGCGTTTGTTTTTTATGGAATTGGTTTTTCTATACTAAATGATCATCCTATAGGAGAACAATTATTAGGAATATTTACTTTGGTGAATGCGATCATACATTTTGTGGTAAGCGTTGTTATTTACAGATTAAAGTTAGCAGATCGCAATCTATTTTACTTTACGTCAGGAATGGTATTGGTCTTTATCAGTATTGCATTCCCCGTGCAATTAGATGGTAATTGGGTAACACTATTGTGGGCTACAGAAGCTGCTTTATTATTTTGGATAGGTAGAACTAAAAAAGTTCCTATTTATGAAAAATTAGCATATCCAATTATTGCATTAACCTTTTTTAGTCTGATTCAGGATTGGTGGTTTTATTATGTAGAATACTCGCATGCTTCATTAGAACCAGAAACCGGAATGATCCCGTTTTTTAATATTTCTATGCTCACATCTTTACTATGTGCAGTTTCATTTGGATATATTTTGTATGTACATCGTAGTGATAAACATCCATTTCCTTGGTCGAATTACAAAACCTGGTATCAATTAATCTCTTTATGGATTTCGGCTATGTTTTTGTTCATTTTATACATGGCCTTTTTCTTAGAAATCATAGAATATTGGAATACTTTTGAGGGTAATAGATCAGAGTTTCGAGGAATTTGGTTAATAAATTATACGCTAATTTTCTTAACAGTCTTGTCTTTTGTAAATATCAAGAAGTTTAAAAATATGGTTTTTGGGTATATTAATATATTCCTTAATCTATTTACTTTACTTATTTTCTTGACGAGAGGACTTTATATATTGAGTGAGTTACGAGAAAGTTATTTGAGTCCAACGCTTCTCGAATCTGGTGAAGCAGGTTTTTATCACATTGGTATCCGGTATATTTCATTAGCTTTTGGTATTGGTTTATTGATAGCTTGTTATCAATATGTGAGACAAGAGTTTCTAGGAAGAACATTTAAGATAGCCTTTGATATTATATTACAAATTGCTATTCTTTGGATGATTAGCAGTGAGTTGATTCATTGGTTGGATATGGCTGGCTACGCATCTTCGGATAAGCTGGGATTAAGTATTCTTTGGGGTCTGTACTCATTGCTATTGATTATTTTAGGGTTTTGGAAAAAGATAAAGCATATACGGATTATCGCTTTTACACTTTTTGGAGTTACATTGATAAAACTATTCCTCTATGATATTTCGCACCTTAATACGATTTCTAAGACCATCGTATTTGTGTCCTTAGGGTTGTTATTATTGGTTATTTCTTTCTTATATAATAAATACAAACATATCATTACAGATGAGGTCAAAGATTAATATACTAGGTTGTGTACTTTTTTTAATCTGTTCTACTATATATGGACAGATCGATAAATATGAGTATAAAAGAGAGCTAAAAGGCATTACCGATAGTTGGCATCGTATTATGTTGCCCGATGAACTATTTAAAAACGTATCATCTGATCTTTCGGATATTAGAATTTATGGGATTACAAAAGAAAATGATACGGTAGAAGCTCCTTATATTTTGAAAAAAAATCAGGAGAAAAGATCTAGTAAACAAGTTAATTTCGAAATTATAAATAAAGCAACAACCAGCAAAGGATCTTTTATAACCTTCAAAATATCATCTGACCAGGCAATTAATCAGATCAAACTATTCTTTAAAGAAGATAATTTTGATAGATTAGTTAACCTAGAAGGAAGCCAAAATCTTAAGGAATGGTATTCGATTGTAGATAGCTATCGTATTCTTTCGATTAGAAATGAACTAACGGCGTATACATTCACAAGTCTTAAGCTTCCTGATTCTAAATATCAATATTATCGCCTTTTTATCAAAGGGACTACCGCACCAGAACTAAAGAATGCTCAGATAACTTTAAAGGAAACAACAGAAGGTGATTATAAGATGCATGCGATTAAATCGATGCGTACACAGGAGAAAAAACAAAATCGAAGTACCGTAATAGATATCGATTTGCAAACAGCGGTTCCAGTAAGTTATATAAAAATAGAGGGTGGTAACAATTTTGATTATTATCGATCGGTACGTATAGAATATCTTAGGGATAGTATACAAAGAGAAAAAGGATGGCGTTATAACTATCAAAATCTTAGCTCTGGAATTCTAAATTCTATAGAGGAAAATGAATTTAGATGTAATAGTACGATTACAAAAAAATTAAGAGTAATTATTAACAATCAAGATAATGAACCACTCACAATCGGTGCTATCCAGATAAAAGGATATACGCATGAACTAATCACGCGATTTACAACACCTGCCACCTATTATCTTGTCTACGGAAATGCTAGGATTGGTAAACCTTCGTATGATCTACAATATATGTCTAATATAGTTCCGGAGAAACTGAAAACAATACAATTAGGAACAGAAGAAGGTATTGAAAAGAAAGGCGAGAAGGTTGTTGCACCACTTTTTGAAAACAAAATCTGGTTGTGGGCAGTGATGGGTGTTATTATCGCATTACTTGGAGGGTTTACACTGATGATGATGAAAAAGAAGTAAGGCTTCCAGCTATATAAGAACCATTAGGAGGACGTGCGTCGAAAAAAAATGGATGGCTGTCCAAATACTAAAAACTACTTCGTCATAGAACCATATAAACCAATAAATAAATAGACTTATGAAACAATTTATGTTCCTTTTTAAAGGTGGAGACGACGTTTGGGATGCAAAATCCGAGGAAGAACAAAGTGCACACATGGAAAAGTGGATGCAATGGATTGGGCAAATGGCAGAACAAGAAAAATATGTTGGAGGTGAACGTCTTTATCCAACCATAAAAACCATTCACCCTGGAGGCACGAAAGTTACGGACAGATCTTTTGCTGAAGCTAAAGAATTAGTAGGAGGTTATATCACCGTAATGGCAGAAACAATAGAAGAAGCAACCGAAATGGCAAAAGGATGCCCTGGATTACAATGGGAATCTTCTGTAGAAGTTAGAGAAGTTTGGCCAGATGAGGCTTAATCGCAAGTGTAATTAAAAATCATAAACGATGAAAGAATTTTTAATGTTGATACGAGGAGGACAGGAAAAATATAATTCGGTATCTCCAGAAGGTATGCAAAAGCATATGGAACATTGGCAACAATGGATGGGAAGCTTGGCACAAGAAGATAAATTAGTAGGAGGACAACCTTTAATGAATGAAGGAAGTACCATGACAGAAGGAGGAAAGAAAGTCATTGATCGCCCATTTGCAGAAGGAAAAGAATTGGTAGGAGGATACCTGCTTATTAAAGCAGATTCTCTAGCGCATGCTACAGAGATCGCAAAAGACTGCCCTAGTTTTGAGTATGATTGTAGTGTAGAAGTTCGTGAAATAGCTCCGATGGATTAAACGATCATATTGGAATCAAAAGATCACATAGACAATACAATAAACCATCTTTTTAGACAAGAGTCCGGAAAGATGGTTGCTGTTTTGATCAAAATCTTCGGTACAGAAAACATAGAACTTGCAGAAGATGTAGTGCAAGATGCATTGGTGAGTGCATTAGAAACCTGGAAGTATAGAGGAATGCCGGATAACCCAAGAGCATGGTTATATCGTACAGCCCGCAACAAAGCAATAGATATTATCAGAAGAAAAAAGCACAGTAAAACCATTGACTTCTCTGATCCCGAACGTAAACTACTGACCTCAGAATATACATTAGCCAGTACCATGAATGATTTCTGGAAAGAACAACATATACAAGATGATTTTTTGGCAATGATGTATGCATGTTGTCATCCGGATATTTCGCAGGAAAACCAGATTACATTTATTCTTAAATCTCTTTGCGGATTTAGTACCAAAGAAGTTGCTAAATCTTTTCTTACCTCAGAAGATACCATCTCTAAACGATTATATCGTACTAAAGAATATTTCAGAAAACATAAGATACGACCAAGCATACCATTTCCGGAAGAAATTGGCACTAGAACTTCTGTTGTATTAAGTACGATCTATTTGATGTTTAATGAAGGATATAATTCTACCCATGATGATCAATTAATACGAAAAGATCTGATCTCACAAGCCATGTGGTTATGCAAATCATTGTTAGATAGTGAGCGTACCCAATTGCCAGAAGCATACGCATTGATGGCGTTGATGTGTTTTCATACCGCTAGAGTAGATAGTCGAATTACCAAACAAGGAGCGCTCATACTATTACCAGATCAGGACAGAAGTACCTGGAATACAGAACTGATTCGATTGGGAGGTAACTATCTTAATCAAGCTGCATTTGGCGATGCACTAACTACATATCATTTAGAAGCTGCGATTGCCTATAAGCATTGTACCGCCTCTAGCTATGCAACTACAGATTGGAAAGAAATTCTTACGTATTATGATCTTTTATTAAGAATAGAAAATGATCCTATTGTGTTTTTGAACCGATGCTTAGTATTATTAGAGTTAAACGGCCCTGAAAAGGCATTACTGGCGATACAAGAGATCAAAGATCATAAATTACTAAACAAGTATTATCTATATCATGCGATTCTGGGGGAGATCCATGAACGTTTGATGCAACCTAATAAAGCAGTGGAGTATTATCAACAAGCAATACAACTTACCCAATCGAAACCAGAGCAACATTGCTTACAACAAAAAATATCCCGTATTCTTAATTAAAGAATGTTCTGAATTGTCATTCCAGACCTGATTTGGAATTCAGAGTTTCTAAGAAAATAGGGCCTGTCTGAGTGGTACGCTTTTTTACGTGGTGCATCGAAGATAAGCTGTTTTTTGATCAATAAATAGTTCATCCGTATACATTTTACTTTTTTATTTAGGGAATATTCCGTTATTTTAAGAATTGTAAGAAAATGCTTGTTTGTAAATATGTAATTATAGACTTACAAACGATTACAATTGAATGTATAATATAAATATACCCAATAGAATATATACAATTGTTGTGCTTCATTATTCAGAAACCCACCTATTAAATTTAAAATCATACATTTAGAGAAACTAACCTCTAATGATAAAATTCATTAGAAAAATTCGTCAAAAAATGAAACGTATTATTATAGCATTTGTTTTTACAGGAATTTTGATTTCTTGTAATTCATCAGACAAAACTAAAAACGCAATACAGGAATCCTTTACAATAGAAACTGTAACAGATAGTACATCAAATGATGTCAAGAAACAATTAAGCGCTATTGATACTGATGAAGCTTTAATTGCAACAGCATTAATGGCTGCTCCCAAGGAAAGCAGATCGGGATGTAAAGTTATTGGATATAATATGGCTGGTGAATTTGTGACGCTGAGAGAAGGAGATAATGAGTTTATTGTTCTAGCAGATAATCCTAATAAAGATGGATTTAGTGCCGCATGTTATCACAAAGACCTTGAACCCTTTATGGCAAGAGGAAGAGCCTTGAGAGCAGAAGGAAAGACAGGAGAAGAAATCTTTGCTATCCGTGAAGCAGAAATGAAATCAGGTCAAATTAAAATAACTCCTGGATCGACTTTACACATCTACTACGGGGAAAAAACAGTGTATGACCTTGAAACCTTAAAAGTTGAAGGTGCTCAACTCCGTTATGTGGTATATATGCCATGGGCCACATCAGAATCTACTGGTTTGCCAGAAGTCCCAATGGCTCCAAACCATCCTTGGATTATGAATCCCGGAACACATAGAGCACACATTATGATTTCTCCTTTACCAGAAGATAGAGAGTAATTTAATTGAGGAACTAAAATAAATGATATTACTGATAGAAACAGAACTAAAAAAGAGGAAATATCGAAAACATAACAATGCTATAATTAATACGGGTTTTGGTGTTTAACCCAATGTTTATAGCTTTAACCCAAGTCCGTAAATCTTTAAAGCCTTTGCTGAGCTTGTCGAAGTATGACTTTATAACAAAGAATATAAAACAAAATATAAACTTTGGCTAAGTGCAAATTCGAAAGTTCACTACTTTTAATTCCTGTACTAATCATAGCCGAGACGTTAGCAATTATTAAATGAAAATAAAACTTTTACTAATCTTTTCTATTATTTCAATGTTTAGGCTTTATGCCCAATCAAATAATAATGATCAATTTAAAATTATAAGAGCTGTAAATGACACAATACATAATGTTAAAGTATTACCTGAAAAAGCCTTTTCGGATGAGTATAACCTTCTAATTACAGGGTTTAATTCTGACTTAACTAAGGGGGAAAATAAAAATGTAATCAAAATAGAATGGGGAAGCTACTATATTGATGGATTTTATATGCTAGTGATTACTCCAAGACAAATATATCTGAGAAGTGGTCATAATAACCCTAATCAAAGCTTTTTATATTGGTTATCTGATTTTTCGGAAAAGCAATTTTCTCTAATCAAAGATTTTTTAGAAGAAGACTCTCAAAAATCAATAATTAAAAGTAAATCGAGAAATGTTAAATATCTATCTTATGATTTTAAAAAGGCCATAATAGAAGCTGATATTTCAAAAAAAAATCCCACTACAAAAAATGAAAGATATGAAAACCTGAAGAGAATAATAAAATTGATAAATAAATCAATACCTAATAAAATTAAAATTCCGTCTAAAAAAGAATTTAATAATATTAATACGATTAGAGTAATATATCATATTGACGATTTAGATATAGAAATGTCTGCATTGAAACGAGTAAAAAAATAACAATTGCTAACACGATGTAAACTCAATACTTTTTAGTGCTTTACCCAAAGTTAGTTGTGTATTTGGAAAGTCGGCGTCACAAATTTTATTATTTTAATTCCTAAATTTAAAAACTAAAAAGTGCAATGCCTTTTGGGCTGCCGAAAGTTAGTTACTTTCTACGCGCACAGACGTTTACATTAACCGTTAGCTGTCATACAAAAAACTAAATGGTAATAACAAAAGAAAAACTTGAAAAAGATTTACATATTGAAGGTTCTTATAAAATAACTGTAAAACTCAAAACTAAAAAAATCGATTTGAGGCTAGATCCTGATGATGCATCAATCGAAGAAACTATATCATTAGCTAACAAATTCTTAGATAATTTTGAGTACTATGAGAAAAAAGCGATGGATATTATTATAAGAGATTTTTTAGATAATTATAACGAGAATTGGGCAGATGATGAAGATGGATTTTCGCAACTAGATGAACAAGGATTTCGGAATAATTTAGAGTTAAATACTATCAATTTCTTATCAAAAGATTCAATAGATATATTTTATAATGAAAATGGAATGTTTGGAAATCACTCCTTGATTGCGCAATCATTTGATGGAGAAAATTTTGATGATTCAACAATGTATGGATAAAAACACGTCAGCTAACAAAATGACTACGGAAATTGATTTAATCGGAATTTACAAGGTGGAATCGGGAAAAGATGTTCACCTTATTGAATTAGGAATTAAAACTAATCATAAGAATATAGATATTGGGGAATTTACGCAAGAGCAGCACAGAATTGACCGATTGAACTGGCAAACTCCTTGGGACGAAAAGTTTCTGAACGATAGCGGGATAAAAATAATTGGAGACTGGATAAATTCACCAATTGACAATTCTGATTTTACCAGAATTGTCTTTTTTCTTCATTTTGTGGACTTTAAAAAACCTCTATCTACACAATTTGGTAATGTGGAATTGAAAACAGTGAAGGAAATGCCAAAAAGGTTGTCGAACTTAATTGAATATGAAAAACCTTAAAAAATGTTAGCTAACAAGTTTTATGAAAGCATTGTGACTTTGCCACAACGATTCATACACGATACGTTGGCACTAATACAGTAAAAGTGTTAATAAAATAAAAAATCCATAGATATGATTTTTAGTAAAAAATTATTTACACCTAATGCTTTATATTTCATGACTTCCATAATGTTATTTTTATCATCATTTGTTATGTCTCAAGAAAAAAAGCCTAAAGGTTCAGAATTAGCTGAACCAGAAATTGAAAAGATGGTATCAAAAATTAATACTGAAGTTAATCCTAAATTTGTTTACGATTATGACAAGACAAAATTTGTTCCTCAACAGGGAAGAAAATTACTTATCATGGGACAAACTGTTGAAAGTATAAAAGAGTATAAAGATAACTTTCAAAATGAACCAGTTCCAAGTGGTTGGTCAGCTTATTGGGGAGTAACTGAATTTAAAGGTATTACTAAGTCTCATAAAAACGATACTGGCAGTACACAAAATCATCAAATGTTAATTGATAGCTTTCCTAATACAGTTATACAAAGTGCAATGTGGATGGTAGGCAAATGGGATGTCGCAAAAAAAGCTGGCAAAGGAGACTATGATAAGGTTATCAAAAAATATGGTGCTTGGGCAAAATCTACTAATCGACCTATTTACCTAAGAATAGGCTACGAATTTGATGGACCTCATAACGAACTAGAACCCAAGAAATATATAAAAGCATACAGGCATATCGTTGACCTTTTACGAGAAGAAGATGTGAATAATATTGCATTTGTTTGGCACTCTTACGCTTCTGTACCTTTCAAAAACTACAAACTATCTGATTGGTATCCTGGTGATGATTATGTGGATTGGATAGGCATCTCAGTTTTTGGTCAGGCATACGGTAATTCTGATTTTGGTACATATTGTAATGACGTTCTACAATTTGCCAAACTAAAGAAAAAACCTGTAATGATTGCTGAATCTAATCCAATCAAAGGTATTTATAATGACAATATTGATGTTTGGGATCAGTGGTTTGTTAATTTTTTCAGCTTCATTTATAATAAGAATGTCAAAGCCGTTAGTTTCATAAACGAAGATTGGAAAAGACTCTACATTCAAGGAATTTCTAATTGGAAAGATTCTCGCCTTTTTAATAATGAAAAAATATCAAGGGCGTGGTTTATGGAAACCAATAAAAATATGTATTTAAAACAATCGCCTGAACTCTATGAACAATTAGGATATAAAAAACAAAAATAGTTAATCATTCGATGTATTGGTTTTATACGCTATAGAAATACTAGTGCGGACAACGAGTATAAAACATAGCTAATAAGTACTAAATCGAAAGACTTGTACTTATTTTCAAAAACCGCCAAATTTTTAATTTGGCTTTAGAACTAAAAAGTAAAAACAAAATATAAAAATTTGGCTCTGTGATAAACCCAAAATGTAGTATCTTTTTACACGCTACGTTTCATACACTGTACTGTTACCCGTAATTATCAAAAATGACTCTAATAGAACTAATACATTATTTTAGGACAAACGGAAATCAAGACGAATTCTTTAAAAACAATTCTCTAGATACTGAATCTGAAGTTGTTGAAATTTATATGCAAAAACCTTTCTCTCTTGAAAATGAAATAAAGTTTTTCGAAATAGAAAAATCCAGAGGTAAGGTTGAATATGAAATAGATAATGTCAAATACTTTAATCTTATAGATTTCTATTATTTTATTGACTTTATAGAAGACTCTAAAAAGAAAAAGAATGAAAATATGACTGACATAAAACTTGCTGAAATATTACTAAATTATTGTATTAATGATGCATAAAAAACTTCTAAATAGAAAAAATAAAGCTACACACAACAATGTTAGGCGGAATTAAAAGGACCGCTTATACTGGATCTAGATGTTGGTAGTAATTCGACCAAACCAAAGTTTTTTATGTATTTGCTAAGACGCAAAAATTTTAGGATTAAAAAGTTATAAAATCAATGCGGATTTGTCGATAGTTTGGTAACATTTTGCCCTGCTACGGTTCATATATTTGCCATTATTCTTCAGTAAAAACCTAAAAGCATCATCTTGTTTATTAAAAAATGACAAATATATTACTGAGTTATTCAATTTAATAATTTGTTTAAACGTTTAAACTTGTTTACTTTTATGAAAATTTCCATAAAAATAGTAGTATGTATAAAAAGAAAAAAGTTCAATTAAAAGATATAGCACAAGAAGCAAATGTTTCTGTAGCATTGGTATCTTATGTGTTGAACGGACGACATACTAACAGAATTAAACCAGAAACTGCCGAACGTATAAAAGAAGCCGCTATGCGGTTGAATTATCAGCCTAATTATTTTGCTAAAGGGTTAAAAACACAAAAGAGTTATACCATAGGACTTGTTTTGGCAGATTTAACGAATCCATTTTCGACTCAAATCACACGAGCGATTGAAAATGAACTGAACAATCATCAGTACAATATACTAATAGGGAGTACAGATGAAAATGGAGATAAGTTGAGAAATTTGATAGACGTTTTTAGAAGCCGTCAGGTAGATGGATTAATTATTTTACCTACTGAAAATTCCGAGAAAGTAATTACCGAACTTCACGAATCTGGTTTTCCATATGTATTGATAGACAGATATTTTAGAGATACTGCTTTCAATTTTGTAGTTAATGATAATTATTTTACGACTTTTTCAGCAACTAAGCGATTGATAAAAAGAGGTAAGAGAAAAATTGGTTTTATTACTTTAAAAACTAATCTCTTTCATATTTCTGAAAGAAAACGTGGGTTTATTGAAGCCTGTGAGGAAGCAGGAATAGACATAACAGATTGTATTGTAGAAGCTACATTAGAGCAGTTAGACAAGGAAGTGAGAGCCGGAATAAATAACATAAAACAAAAATATTCCAACTTAGATGCGTTATTGTTTTCAACAGATAACTTGATGCTATGTGGTTTACAATATGCCATAAAGTATAAGTTATATGTAGAGAATAGAATTGAATTAATGGCAGTTGATGAGGCTAGGTTTTATAATATTTACCCTTCTCCTATTCAATATTATAAGCAACCACTGGCCGAAATGGGACAAAAAGCAGTTCAGTTTCTAATGTCAAAAATTGAAGGGAATAAATCTCAGACTATCCAAGAAATAGTAAAAGGAAAATTAGTCGGTTGAGAAAAAGCTGCTTTGGGTCATAAATATTTTTTTAATAATACGTTTAATCGTTTAAACAAAATAAAATGAATAAAAAACCAACATTAACCTTTGGACAAATCTGGAATATGTGTTTCGGGTTTTTAGGTGTTCAATTTGGAATGGGCTTGACTTTAGCCAATATGAGCCCCATTTACAGATATCTTGGAGCAGATGAAGCGAGCCTTCCTATTCTTTGGTTAGCTGGACCTATTACGGGGTTGGTAATTCAACCAATTATTGGAGCTATGGGTGATAATACTTGGGGTAAATGGGGACGTCGCCGACCTTATTATACTATTGGTGCTATCATAGCAAGTATTTGTCTTATAGCTATGCCACATTCATCAACAGTATGGGTTGCCGCAGGGTTATTGTGGTTTTTAGATGGCGCAGTTAATACGTCAATGGAGTCTTTTAGAGCTATGGTAGGTGACATGGTACCAAAGAAGCAGCAATCTATTACGTTTTCTGTCCAAACATTTATGATCGGAGTAGGTCAATTATTTTCTGCTGTAATGCCCTATTTGTTGACCCTTATTGGCGTAGCAATTATGGCCGAATCTAATACCGTCCCGGATTTTGTAAAATATGCTTTTATGGCAGGAGCATTCATTATTTTGAGTTCTATTCTTTGGACAGGTTATACCACGAAAGAATATCCACCAGAAGATATGGAAGCCTTCAAAAAAAGGAAAACAGAACGTGGTGGTTTACTCAATACTTTTAAAGAAATTTTTCAAGCCGTAAAAGAAATGCCTTTAGTCTTGAGACAAATTTGGTGGGTGAAGTTGACAATTTGGTACGGGTTTCCATTGATGTGGCAATATATGTCCTTATCATTTGCAAGACATGTCTATGATGCTCCTAACCCTGAAGTAGAGGGGTTTTCCGATGGAGTAGCTATGGGTGGAGTAGGTATGGCTATTTATTGTTCAGCACCAATTTTTATGTCTTTTATTTTTAATCGGTTGATTTCAAAATACGGAACGCGTAAACTTTGGGCTTTATTTCAGGTCATTGGTGGATTTGGATTTATCGCGTTTCAATTTACCAATTCTCTACCTTGGCTTTTTGTATTCTGTTTCCTAATAGGAATAGGGTTTTCGGGCGTTTGTACACTCCCATATTTGATGCTGACGCGTACAGTCCCAAAAGAGCGGGTTGGTGTTTACATGGGACTATTAAATGCTTTCATATGTATTCCGCAGATTATAAGTATGTTGACAATTCCTCTTTATTATGAGCCTGGATTAGGTGGAGACCCACGCAATGCATTGCTCCTTGCGGGAATATTATGGATTATTGCAGCCCCTTTGGCCTTGCGCATTTCCAAAACGGTTGATACTCTTGGTTAATGTGAAAATGCATTTTTACATTAACCGTTGTGTGTAATTTAACGCAACCAAATGGGAATTTGGACATCTACTTAAAAATAGATTCATGAAAAAACTGATTTATCTTCTCGTCCTAGCTTTCGGAATAATTTCTTGTAGTTCCGACGATGAAATCGAAAATAATGGATATGAATTTATAACGGAATATTCAACCGCTGTTACTGTTGGTGGTATAGTTGGAATATCTGAACGAACTTTTGAAATTGGAGAAATTTATACTGGAACTGACCAAGGTAATGGTATGATAATAATAAGAATTGCAGAACATTCAGAATTAAATGATGATTGTCCAAATAGTTGGTGCTATCAAGAATTATTGGATGTTCCGAGTGAATTTCTAAAATTGGTGGAATGAGCAATGAACTTGAATAGAAAAACAAGTCTTTTTAAGTTAACCCACTTCTTAAAATATCCTCAAAGATTCCTCTTTTTTAGTTAATTTGTATTCCACTTAGGAGAAACTCTATTGGAAAAATTTTCTGGAAATAAGCCTGTCTTTTTCTAAATCCCTTACCAATTGAATAAACATTTTACTTGAAATCTCAGGAATTTTCTTTTATAATATTCCTGAACGCAAATCGTCTTCTAATAAATAAAACAAAATCAAAGGATTCCATTTTGTCCCTATAAAATTCATTATATAATTTAATGGATAACTATTTTCTTTATTCAAATTTATGTTATTGATTTTCCATGTTTTACTAGTTTTTAATAACGATACTACTTTTTATTAAGTTATTGACAATCAGTAAATGAAATATAGATTAATTTAGAAATCTAAAATATAACTTATGACGACTAGTAACAATTATCCAAAATCATTTTCACATATCGGAATAACAGTTCCAAATATAAAGGAGGCAGTAAAATTCTATTCGGAGGTAATGGGCTGGTACATAATTATGGAACCTTCAAAAGTCAAAAAGGAAAAGGAAACCGCTATAGGTCAAATGTGTATTGATGTTTTCGGAAACGATTGGACAGAATTTGAAATTGCTCATTTAGCAACTTCAGACGGAATTGGAATTGAATTATTTTCCTTTCCGAATGGAATTAAAGAAGCACCTGAATTTAATCCTTTTAATACGGGTCTATTTCATTTTTGTGTACAAGACCCAAATATTGAGGAACTCATAGATAAAATTTTGTCTTATGGCGGAAAACAGAGAATGCCAATCAGAGAATACTATCCGAATGAAAAACCTTTCAAAATGTGTTATGTAGAAGACCCATTTGGAATTGTTTTTGAAATCTACACGCATAGTTATGAACTGACATATTCTTCAGGTGCATATTCAAAATAAAAACTAGTGGGTAATAAGGTATGTAACTAATTGCTGTAGTCATTGTCTACTTGGAAAAATCCGCAGGAATTTTCCACAGGTTCGTTTTCTTTTATTATTTTTAAGCTAGCCAACGCAACATATCATACAAAACACCTTGTGTTTCATTATCATTAGCCATTAACCAATGATAAAATTCTTTAGAAAAATTCGCCAAAAAATGCTGACTGAAACTAAATTCGGCAAATATCTACTATATGCACTTGGAGAAATAATACTAGTTGTAATTGGAATTTTAATAGCTGTTACTATCAACAATAGTCAGCAGAATAAAATAATACTAAAAAAAGAACAAACGTACCTTAAAGGATTACAGGAAGAATTCAAAACGAGTAAACTAAAACTAAATGAGCTATTAGAAGTTAATAAACAAAACTATTTGGGTGCTAAAACGATAATGGAAAACATTTCTAATCCAAATAAGTCATTAAATGAAAAACAATTCTCAGAATTATTATTTCGTTCTTTTTCTTCAGATATTTATTTTAACGCTAATAATTCGCTTTTAAATGAGATTATTAACTCCGGTAGTCTAAAAGATATTAGAAACATTAAACTTAGAATACGATTAACAAATTGGGAAGCTACCTTAGAAGATATAGCTAGACAAGAGAAAGAACTCGCTAATCAAAGAGTAAAAGTGCTAGATATGTTTAGAACAAATAAAAACAGTATTAAAACTATTTTTGAACAAACGCATCCTAATTCCGAAATAAATTTTCAGAAGACGAAAAGTAGTGTTAGCAATTTGAATTTATTAGAATCGCTAGAATTTGAAAACAATATCTTAATGTTTCATTTGACCAGTAAGGCAACTGAAACATCACACTATAAACCACTAATGAAAGAACTTAATTCAATTTTGGAGTCATTAGAAACGGAAATTGAATAATGAACGCACAACAAAGATGGCTACAAGTAATTGTTTCTTCTGGTCTAATTCTGAAAATTCTAGCGGATTTTCAGTTTGGTGTATACTTGCAAACAAGTACTAAACTAAGCAACTACTTATAGTCGAGACTGTTGGTAATCTTTGTGATCAAACTGTAACATCATAGCTTATGAATCGTCAAATATTAAACTTAAATCAATGAAAATATTTTTCGCTCTTTTCTTTTCTTCCATTTTCTCGATTTGTTTAGCTCAAAAAAATGATACCCCAACTATTAATGACGCTCTTTTGAAATATGATTTTATTCAAGAACAACTGGTTAAAAATAAAGATACCATTACTTATTATCTTAAGAATTACAAAGTAAGCCCTAAAAATTTAGTTGTTTTCATTCAGGGTACAGATGCCAATCCGATTTTTTCCTATTCCTTAGAAAACGATAAAACTACTTTTTACCGTTGGTTTGGAGATGATTATAAAAATTTAGATTCAACCTATACGTATGCTATCATTCCAAAGCCAGGAATGGATGGGATTTACAAAGATGGTGAGATAATTATTCCAGAAAGCTACTATGAAAAAAACTACCTTGATTATAGAGTAAAACAAATAGATGCATCAATTAATCATATAATCACGAATCATCTTGTCAAGCCTGAAAAGATAATCGTTTATGGTCATTCAGAAGGTGCTGTAATTGGAGCTGCACTTGCTACAATGAACGAAAAAATAACTCATTTAGGGTTTTGGTCAGGAAATGTTCTAAATAATTTTTATGAATTTTCACTTTTCACTAGAATTGAATCGTTAAAAGGTGATATCTCTGATAAGGCTGCTCATGAAAATGCAATGGGTATTCTAGAATGGTACGAATCAGTGGTTAAAAACCCAAATTCAACCGAAATTGACCATTTTGGATTCACTAACAAACGCTGGTCTTCTTATGAAAAGGCTCCTATAGATTATTTAACTGAACTGACTATTCCGATATATGCACTGTTTAGAACTGAAGATGAAAGCACACCTATTGAAACTGCTTACTTACTTCCTGTGAAATTTATTGAGAATAGGAAAGAGAATTTGACTTTTGAAGTTTGTATTAGTTGCGATCATTCATATAAGGAGAAAACAGCAGATGGACAAAAATCACATTGGAATGAGCAGTTTATGAAATTTATTAAATGGACAGATAAAACAAAATGACGAACTGCCAACAATGTAATAAAGATAGGCGAAATGTCATTGAAATTAGGGCTTTTAGTTCTTGTCAAACTTTGTGCAAAATTGCAAGTTCTGTGCTTTTTAACCACCTCCTGTTCAGATACTAAACGTCGTGTGTAACTTCAAAATAATAAAACTATTGAATGAATTAATTGAAAAAATAAGTTCAAGATTTCCAAACTGTATTAGTGATAAAATAATTTTATCCGAAAATAAACAGAGAGAAATTGACTCGTTCATTGATGAAAATTCCTTTCTTAAAACTAATATCTCTTATGTTAATTTTCTTCTGATATACTCTGGGCTATCATATTTTGATGATAAAACGGATGAAGATCTTACTTTATATGGTTTTAACAATAGTGGAATTGAATTTAGCGATAAAGATTATTTTAATGAACCTTTTCTTGATTCTAAAGGTTATTTCTTATTTGGTCATTTATCATTACCTGAGCAAAATAAATTTTACGACTTTGTTTTTAATACAAAAAAAGCGATGGATATTTACATAAAAGAAAGCTCAGAGAAAAAAAATACTAGTTATAAGTTTTTATGTAAAAGTTTTGATGAGTTATTATATAAGATAACAATGAAAGAAATAAATTAAGCCGTAGATAACATCATATGATATCAGAGCACTTTAGTGCTAGATTAAGAAGTTATTTCCTTTTTGCAATGGTACTAAATACCTATTGAAGCTGGGTACAAGCTTTTGTAAATTGAATAAGAAATAAAAAACGCAGATAAATCGATTGTTTTAGGTGTGTTTGAGTTGCTCCGATTCATATATTTGGCGTTAGTATTAATACCCGAAATGAAGAAATCTAAAGAAAATAGCGAACATTATAATTGGGGAAATAACTGTAACGGATGGCATCTTGTTAAATCCGAAAATTTTTGGCGGTTAGAAGAAGAAACGCAAAAAGAACAAAATGAAAAACAATTATCAAAACCTTGGTGGAAGTTTTGGTAAATAAAAATACCAACCATTACCATTGTATATGAAATCATAGTCACTTATCAGTAGACTATGCTTCATGGTATACTAACTGTTTAGTTAATTAAAGTAAAAAAGAAATGAGTTACGATTTGGATTTTTGGAAATACAAAAAAGATACATATTTAAATAACCAAGAAGTATATGAAAAATGTTCTGAAGAAGAAATTGTTAATGGTTTAGAAGATTTACCAATTGATTTAATTCTAAAAGACATTCAAACTGAATTTACTGATTGGAAAATAGAAGAAAGTAATATTGATTATGAAAATCCAAAAGGAAAAGGAGCCTTTCAAATATTTACTACAAAGCAATTTGTTCGATTTGACTGCTATGGAATGGAAGGGGAAGATATGAATCGAATTATTGATGTAATGGATAAATACGATTGTCCGCTTTATGATCCTCAAGTTCCTCAGCGATATGACGGAAAATAAAAACTAACTAAACACTGTGCTTTTAAAGATGCATTGAAACACATTTTATACTCACAGTTAGCAAACATATTAACTAAAACCTCAGAAGGTTCCAAAATAAAATATTTAGAAAATTGATTATAAATGGATAAAAAAGAAAAAAGTCCGGCTAAAATGACCTTAACATTTGGAATTATTGGATTTCTTGCTGGAATTGGACTATTATTAGGTGGGAATATACTCATTGGAAGTTTTGGCTCTATTGCTAGTGCCGGACTTGCATATAAAGGATATAAGGATTTGAAAGAATTGAAGAACTCAGAAGATAAAAATACATAGTCATTTGAATTAATTAACTTGTCTCTACGTCTGAAAATCACAGCTGATTTTCCGTAACTGATCCTATATAAACCATTACCATTAATAAAATACTACAAAACATGAAAAAAAGAACCTACATATTATTTCTCATGATGATGTGTTTGCTTTTAGCTTGTAAGCAAAATTCTAATCAGTCAAATGACAATGGTATAAATATCAGTTATGAAAAAAGTGTAAAAGTCTTTAAGGATTATTATGAAAGTGGAGAACTACTTGTGTCAGGGCAGTATGAAGATGATAAAAAAGTAGGGGAGTGGATAAGCTATTTCAAAAACGGAGAGCCGTCAAAAATAGAAAACTACCAAGATGGAAAATTGGAAGGCACTTGGAA
This sequence comes from uncultured Aquimarina sp., assembly GCF_947495315.1. Taxonomy (GTDB): domain Bacteria; phylum Bacteroidota; class Bacteroidia; order Flavobacteriales; family Flavobacteriaceae; genus Aquimarina. The sequence goes on from NZ_CANLYD010000003.1 coordinate 337,641, forward strand.
GGTATTTTACCCAACGGGGAAATTATATATGGACGGAGCACATCAACAAAACGCCAAAATAGGAACTTGGAAGCACTATTTGGATGATGGAACCCTTAAATATATTAAGCATTATGATACAGAGGGAAGTATAGGAGAATGGAAAAGCTATTATGATTCTGGTGAATTAGCTTCTGTAGAAAACTATCAAAAAGGCAAACCACACGGTTTGTGGACCGATTTTTATAAAAATGGTCAGATCTATAAGACTGGAGAGAAAATAGAAGGTAGACAAGATGGAATATGGAAAATCTATGATGATAAAGGAGTTTTGTTGTTAACTGAGACCTATGAAAATGGAAAAAAAATACAAGCAGTTCGCGCTAGTGAAGCTGATAATTGATTTTTAATTTGTAAAATTTGGTATAACTTTTTAGTACCTTGCCTTTTACATATGATTCAATTTATTTTAAATAATAAGATTATTCGCACAACTGCAAATGCAGGAATAACGCTTCTAGATTTTATTAGAGAACACAAGCAATTAAAAGGAACAAAAATTGGTTGTCGTGAAGGAGATTGTGGTGCTTGTACAGTTTTGGTTGGAGAACTAAATGAGGACAAGATCTCTTATCAAAGTATTACATCCTGCATTTCACCTTTGGGAAATGCCAACGGAAAACATATTGTTACGATCGAAGGGATTAATTTGCCGACAGCATTGAATACAGTACAACAAGCAATGACTGATAACTATGCTACGCAATGTGGGTTTTGTACGCCTGGTTTTGTGGTTTCTATGACTGGGTATGCCATAGGAAAAAGCCAAGCAACCTCAAATTCTTGTAACGATGCCATAAGTGGTAATATTTGTAGATGCACCGGATATAAATCTATTGAGAAAGCAGGGTTGCTTATAGAAGAGAAACTGCAAGAAAAAGACACTAATGACACCATGGCTTGGTTGATCAAAGAGGAGTTTATTCCTGATTATTTTGAAACCATTCCACAAAAATTGAAAGGCCTAGAGCAAAAATCTATTGCTAGCGAAGGAAAAATAGTTGCTAGTGGAACGGACCTATACGTGCATAATGCAGATCAACTTGCTGAAGAACAAGTTCATTTAATTGCAGGTCATAAAACTTTGACAGGGATTGAGTTTACAGATTCAACTTGTACTATAGGTGCTAATACCACGGTTACAGAACTTTTAGAAAACGAGAAATTACAAATCCTATTTCCGAAGTTAACCTCATTTCTTACACTAGTTTCTTCTGAACCCATACGCAATATGGGAACTTTGGGAGGGAATTTTGTCAATGCTTCTCCTATTGGAGATATGACAATTTTCTTTTTGGCACTCAACGCAACCTTAACGATTCAAACCAAAACAGGATCAGAACGACAACTAGCTTTTCAAGAATTTTATAAAGATTATAAAGTGTATGATTTACAAAAAGGAGAAATTTTAAAAAGTATTTCTTTTGACATCCTTAAGGACGGAGACTTTTATAATTTTGAAAAGGTAAGTAAACGAACACATTTAGATATAGCAAGTGTAAATACCGCTACAAGAATCACTTTGGAAAACGATGTGATAAAAACCGCACATTTCTCTATAGGAGGAACCGCTCCAATCCCAAAATATGCATTCAATACCAGTAATTTCTTAATCGGAAAAACAATTGATTCGGAAACCGTAAAAGAAGCAGAAACACTTTTACAATCTGAAATTGCACCAATTAGCGATGTAAGAGGATCATCAGAGTATAAGCGTTTATTAGCCAAACAGTTGTTCTTTGCACATTTCATTGAATTATTTCCAACAAAGGTTGAACTTCAAAAACTGACAGCACGATGAAGACGATGAAAAATATTGACAGTTTTACTCATGTTCGTGGAGAATCACTATTTGTAGATGATTTGATTACCAGACAAGATACGTTGTATGGATTGGTGTTTGATTCACCAAAGGCGCACGGAAAAATAAAACACATAGATTATACGAAGGCAGAACAAGTAGATGGCGTTGTAAAAATATTTACATACAAAGATGTTTTGGGTGAAAATCAAATCGGTGGGATTATTCCAGATGAACCTTTATGGGCTGAAGACGAAGTTCATTTTTGGGGACAACCGATTGCATTTATCGTTGCAGAATCTGAAGCTATTGCGAAAAAAGCACGTCTGCTTATTGACATAGAAATTGAAGAACTACCTCTAATTACAACGGCAAAAGAAGCTAAAGAGAAAAAAAGCTTTATCAATGCGCCACGTTCCTTTACACTAGGAGATACCAATGCTACTTTTTCAGGTTGTGATTATGTAATCGAAGGTGAAACATTTTCTAACGGTCAGGAGCATCTTTACTTAGAAACACAAGGTTGTTATGCTGTTCCGCAAGAAAATGGAAGTATCAAGATCACATCGTCTACACAAGGCCCAACAGCAGTTCAAAAAACGGCTGCTAAAGTTTTGGGAGTACCCATGCATAAGATTGAAATAGATGTCATTCGACTAGGTGGAGGGTTTGGAGGTAAAGAAGATCAAGCCACACCTTGGTCTGTTATGGCAGCAGTTGCCGTACAACATTTAAACAAACCTGTAAAATACATTCTTAATCGTCATGATGATCTGCGTATGACCGGAAAGCGTCATCCGTATTCCTCTTTTTTTAAAATTGGACTCAATAAGAACTTAAAAATAATTGCCTTTGAAGCTGAGTTTCTACAAAACTCTGGTGCAGCAGCAGATTTATCACCTGCAATAGCCGAGAGAACATTATTTCATGCCACTAACAGTTATTTTGTTCCTAATGTCAGTACAACGGTGTATAGCTGTAAAACAAACCTACCTCCTAATACAGCATTTAGGGGTTTTGGTGGTCCTCAGGGAATGTTTGTCATTGAATCTGCTATTGCCAAAGCAGCAGATGAAATAGGTATTGACAGGCGAAAAATTCAGGAAGCTAATTTACTGGCAGAAAATGATGAGTTCTCTTACGGACAAATCGCGACCAACGTTGAAGCCCAAAATACTTGGTTTACCGCAAAAGAAAAGTTTGAACTTGATATACTAGAGAAAGAGATTACTGATTTTAACGCTAATAATGATCATTTCAAAAAAGGAATTTCGTTAATGCCTGTTACCTTCGGGATTTCATTTACGAATACGATGATGAATCATGCAAGAGCATTGATTCATATCTATCAGGATGGTAGCGTTGGCGTGAGTACAGGAGCGGTAGAAATGGGGCAAAGCGTTAATACGAAGATGTTACAAGTCGCTCAGAATGCGTTGGGTATTTCCGCTAATAAAGTAAAATTAGAAACAACCAATACCACTCGTGTCGCCAATACTTCACCTTCTGCGGCAAGTTCGACAGCAGATTTAAACGGAAAAGCTGTGCAAAAAGCTTGTACTGCATTACTAGAAAGATTAACAAAAGTAGCTGCTAAAATGATGACTGAAGAGGTAGCTAAAATTTCTTTTAATGAGGATTATGTTTTCGTAGATGGCAAAAAATCAAATATAACTTGGGAAGCAATCATTGCTCAGGCCATGGCTGAACGAATTGCCTTGTCAGAAAATGCACATTATGCAACACCCATTATTCATTTTGATAAAACAAAAGAAAAAGGGCATCCATTTGCATACCACGTTTATGGTACTGCAATTACATCAGTTACCGTGGATTGTGTGAGAGGAATCTATGAAGTTGACTATGTGAAAATTGTACATGACTTCGGAGAAAGCATGAATTTTGGTGTAGATATAGGACAGGTAGAAGGTGCGCTCGCACAAGGAATTGGTTGGATGACTATGGAAGAAATCTCTTATAATAACGATGGACGATTATTGTCGAATGCATTGTCGACCTACAAAGTACCAGACATATTTTCTGCTCCAAAAACAATAGAAACTATAGCTGTAGAAACCGATGGGAACGATATGGCGATCCACAAATCTAAAGCGGTTGGTGAACCTCCATTAATGTATGGAATTGGAACATACTTTGCCATTCAGCAAGCCGTAAAAGCATTCAATAAAAATTATAAACTAAAGTTTGATTCGCCGTTTACACCAGAAAAGGTATTAATGGGATTGTACGAAAAGTAATAACCTTGAGCAAAACCATAAAACTACAATACACTAAAGCTAATATTCTAAGAGGGGCTATTATCTATAGTTCTGGTGATTTAATCGCTTCAATACTACTAGGAGAATTTTCTGTTTATCGATTATTAGGTATGATCGTATTGGGAGCAACACTATATGCTTTAGAAATCCCGAATTATTTTGCCTGGATAGAGGTTAAAACAAGGGATATAACTGGAACTAAAAAAACGCTTGTTAAAACAGGATTAGCGATACTGTATTTTAATCCTTTATGGATCGCTCGTCATTTGTTGTTTATCAAACTTTTCTTAGGAAATTTTAATCAAATCGACTTAAATTTACTGAAAATAGCATGGTTATCATTTTTGGTCAATATCCCTATATCGTTTGTGGCTAATTATTTAATTCAAAATAAAGTAAACTTACCTTGGCGATTTTTGGCTAGTGCTATATTCTCTGCATTAATGGCTATTTATTATGCATTAAGTGAAGTGATTTTTAATTAAAAGTGGGTTATATTTTTTAATAAAACGTATGAAATTCTGGCAACATCTTTTATCAAAATTACGAGATACCCAAAACGTATATGTACTAACTGTTATAGAAAACATTGGTAGTTCTCCTGGCAGAAAAGGATTTAAAATGCTGGTTGCTGAAGACGGTTTTATTTTTGGTTCTATTGGAGGAGGCGTTATGGAATTTTCATTGGTTGAAGAAACCAAAAAAATGCTACAAGATGGGGATTTGAAAATATTCTTGAAAAAACAAATACATCAAGGCCACAAACAAGATGGCTCAGGAATGATTTGCTCAGGAGAGCAGACGGTGGTCTTTCATCCTTTAGATACAAATCACGTTTCGGTTATTGAAGGAGTTCTGGATTGTTTGCAGGCTAATGCTAAAGGAACACTAACACTAACACCTAGATCAATCAATTTTTCTAATGAACAGCAAGAAGATAAATTTGAATACAAGATAACGTCATCTCAAGATTGGTTTTATAAAGAATATATAGGATTTAGAAGTACATTATATATTGTTGGTGGAGGACATGTAAGTGTGGCCGTTTCTGAATTGTTTGTCACTCTTGGATTTCATGTTGTGGTTTTTGATAATCGAGAACATCTAAATACGATTGAGCTAAACACAAGTGCACATCAAAAGCTAATAATAGACTTCAACGAAATAGCGGATTACATTTCAGAAGGTTCAGAGAGTTATGTCGCAATTATGACCAACAAATACACTTATGATAAATTAGTGCTGAGTAAACTTATTAGAAATAACTATTCGTACATAGGTGTACTTGGGAGTACCGCAAAATTAGAAACAATGTGGGAGGTTTTACAAAAAGAAGGTATTACAACGTCTCAATTAAACAAGATTCACGCACCTATAGGGCTTGCTATAAAAAGTCAAACCCCAAATGAAATTGCAGTAAGTATTGCTGCTCAGGTTATTAAAATCAAAAACATGAACCAATAATATATTTTGTTTCTTAACCTAAAAAAGATACATTTCCATCCGATTTTAATTCGTGGTTGAAGAGATAGACTAAAAACATTAAATTATATAGAAATGACAGAAGAGGATAAGAAATTTATGAGGCGTGCAATTGAACTTGCAGAAAATGGCATGGATTCTAATACAGGAGGTCCATTTGGGGCGGTGATTGTAAAAAATGGAGAAATAATAGCGGAAGGATGTAACAAGGTTACCTCGCAGAATGATCCTACTGCGCATGCAGAAGTAGATGCCATTCGTACAGCTTGCAAAAAATTAAATACTTTTCAGTTAGAAGATTGTATAATTTATACTTCTTGTGAACCTTGCCCAATGTGTTTGGGAGCTATCTATTGGGCTAGACCTAAAAAAGTTTTTTATGGTTGTACCCGTGAAGATGCTGCGGATATCGAATTTGATGATCAATTAATTTATGATGAGATTGCAGTAGGCATTGGTAATAGACAAATAGAGTTTACCAACGGACTACGTGATGAAGCAATAAAAGTTTTTCAAAAATGGGATTCGAAAACTGACAGAACCGAATATTAATAAAAATTTAAATCAAGGAATCGTGTAAGAAAGATTTTCGAAACCGACAGATGTATTGTTAGGGATCTTACTGTATGAGACACTGACAAAACGTTCGGTAACACTTTAAGAAAAAATCTAATTAATGTATATTGATAGCCTATCCAAAGGTCAAATTTATGGGAGTAAATAAAATGCTAAATTATATTAAAGATGTATTAGATAATATGCCAACTGACTGGTTGAATCTAACTACGCATCGACTAGATATTTATAATGAAAAACTGGCAAAAACTCAATTCTTAGAACAGTTTGAAACCTTATTTAATGACAATAATTCTGAAACATCAATACTAGCTGAATTACCAACGGCTTATGACTATATTCGATTAGGTCACCCATTATCTTGTGTACTAGAATGGGGGATCGCTAACTTAAATAGTTTAAAACCAGAAAATGTAATCAGTTTTTCATCAAAGACGATTCCTATTTTGGCAATTCTAAGGAAAAATTTGTTAGATGATAAAAACACCCAAATCATTTATACAGATGAATTACCTCATTTTTTTGATGCTGAAGTATTAAAGAATGTTTATGGTTATAAGTTTGATTTAAAGCATGTTGAGGATGTGTCAGCCATTCCTGACTTTAACGGAAGTACCATTTTAATTTCTGAAGAAGATGAAATTAAAACTATTGGTCTTATTCCAAATGTCGACTTTTTTATAAGTGTTTATTCTGATTTAGGAAGTATTTTATTAGTAAATGGCGAACAAAATCAAAGTTACATTTCAGAAATTCAACATGTAAGAAGAAGAGAGACCATTGCTATGACACCAGCCAATTGTCTTATTGCATTGCGTGCTCTAATAAAGAAGTCTTCTTTTGATAGTAAGAAAAATAATGTCGAGACAAACAAAACAAGTGTCCTAGATTCAATTGTAGCAATTACCGGTACAAACACAAAACCACTAGTTGGTTCTAGCGGCCTATCTATTCAATATGCGATTATGATGGGGTTAGTTCACGATGCACAAGAAAAACATAAAGGAAAGGCTATCAAATTTGTTGTTCCACCAAATTGTTACGGTGGTACAAATGATCAGGCAAGACGAGTTGCTGCTTGTATTGATAATGTGGAAGTGGTGGACTTACCAGTGGATGGTGATAATGATATGGTACAAAGTATAGATTTAGTTTTAGATAAAATTGCTAAGGAAGATGCTATCCCTTATATCATTGCTGAAATTCCAACGAATCCTAGAGTCGAAGTTCCTGATCTAATACAGTTAAAAGATGCTTTAAGTAAAGTACGTAAAACTGCAGCTGGTGAAATTGCTGTCGATCCCGTTTTTATTTTGGATCAAACATTTTGTCCTAATGTGCTATTTCTGGGAGAAGGTGAAATACTCTCAACCGTTCGTGCTATTTCGTACGCTAGTGGATCGAAATTTCCAAGTGGTGGACAATGTACAGCTGGTTATATTGTAGGTAATGAAAAAGCGAACTCTTTAATGGAGAAAATAGAATTGCATCTTAATCTTTGTGATAACGAAGCAACAGCGCTACAATATGAGATATTAGCCAAACAGCTGCCTTCAATGAATCAAAGAATTAGTGATGCCTACAAGAATACACGCGAATTTGTAAACTTCATCAATGATACTTTACCAGAGGCGAAAATTAATTTTGTTTCGTCAGCATTGGCACAGCAAGGATTTACCCCATCAGTATTTTCATTAGATCTTCCAACTAAAGGCACTACTGATGAAGAAAAAGAATCTTATAAACGAGCGCTAAATCATAAATTAATCAATTTAATGATTACAGAGATTCCCAATGAAAGTAAATACTGTGTGAGCTATGGCCAGTTAAAAGGATGTTACTGGACGATACCAGCAACATCTACTCAAGGGACAACTAAAGAAGGTGACAAAGATTATATTGCCCGCGTAGCACTTTCACCAAATATGGATCTTGAACTTCATAAAAAAGTTTTTTTAGATTTTGTCGGAAAAATTTAATTATAATGAAGGCGGTGAGAGCTTTCCAAGGTATTCATATTATTGAGTGTTTTTCTATGTTTTCAATTATTGGACTTTTTTACAACTATATTTTTCGGAAACTTATGAGCTACTAGTTGTTGCTTTAGTTTCGATTGCACAAGTTTTGGTTATTAGACATACATGTCTTTATCGGAGGAGCTTTTAAATTTTTATCAAAGGAAAGTGTTGACAGATTAGTCGATTATTTAGTAACATTTTACGCTATTAAGACACATATAATGTTAGAACCAATTATAAAGTAATTATGAAAAAATTAGTCCTTTTTATCTCATCGATACTATGTCTCTTCATAGGTAACTCACTTTTTAGCCAAGAGATTAATTCAGCTCAAATTGATGCTCTTGTTGCCAGAGCATTAGATTCAACTCCTTCTGTTGGGATTGCCGTAGCTGTTGTAAAAGATGGAAATCTAATTCATTCTAAAGGGTACGGAGTTAAATCTATTGAAAACAAGAATAAGGTAGATAAGCACACATTGTTTGCTATTGCCTCTAATTCTAAGGCGTTCACAGCTGCCGCATTGTCGATTCTGGTAGATGAAGGTAAACTTAATTGGCAGGATAGGGTGATCGATCATATTGCTGAGTTTAAAATGTACAATGATTATGTAACCGCTAATTTTACTATTGTAGATCTTCTAACTCATAGAAGTGGTTTAGGCCTTGGAGCAGGTGATCTGATGATTTTTCCTGATGGAGGAGATTTTACCATTAAAGATGTTCTTACTAGTTTTCAATACCAGAAATCTACTTCTGACTTTCGGACTAAATATGATTATGACAATTTATTGTATATAGTAGCAGGAGAAGTAGTGGCAAGGGTGAGCGGAATGAGCTGGTCTGATTTTGTGCAATCAAAAATATTTGCACCATTAGGTATGAATAACTCAGTACCCACAAATTCGAGACTACAAAAAAATGCCAATCTTGCATTGCCACACGATTCAGAAGGTGAGCAAATAAGACAATTACCAATTTATGATGGAGATCTTGTAGCTGCAGCGGGTGGTATTTATGCAAGTGTCGATGATTTGAGTAAATGGATGACCATGCAATTAAATAGGGGTAAATATGGAAAGGATTTGTCTAATGAATTATTCTCAGAAAAACAACAAAATCAGATGTGGAAGCCCCACACTAACTTAGGGTTTACTACAAAACCAAATCCGAGAACAAAGCAACATTTTGCAGCCTACGGTTTAGGTTGGTTCATCATAGATAAACAAGGGAAAATTGTTGTTTCCCATACCGGTGGTTTGCCAGGTATGCTTTCTAAAACAGTTTTAGTTCCTGAACTTAATTTGGGAATTGTAGTTTTAACGAATTCATCATCTGGAGGAAGCGCATATAGTTCCATTCCAGAGATGATACTTGATTCTTATTTAGAGATTGAAGAAAGAGACTGGATTAAAGAATTGGCAGATAGAACAAAAACTAGGGGTAACGAGTCAGATGCGTTGACTACTGAAGTATGGAAGGTTGTTGAGGAAAACAAATCTTCCATCATTGATTTAAATAACTATGCGGGGACTTATAAAGACAACTGGTTTGGCGAAGTAGAAATTGCAATGAAGGATGGTAAGCTTTGGTTTATATCCAAACGATCACCAAAGTTGAATGGTCAAATGTATTTTTATAAAGCTACTACATTTGCAATTAAATGGGAATATACCGACATGAATGCAGATGCATTTGCCACATTTAGTTTAAACGAAGAAGGCAAAGGAATAGGCATAAAAATGAAAGGTATCTCTCCTAATATTGATTTTAGTTTCGATTTTCAAGATTTAGACTTAAAACGAGTTAAACATTGAACACTATAAATTCAGGTATTTTCACGGGTTAATTCCCCCATATTTTCTATATAAATTACTGTCAGAAATTTGCTACAAAAAAATATAAAAATATATTAAAAGAAAACTTATGTCAGGAACAATGAACACAACTTCTTGGTTCGTCTCAACCAAGACTGTTAATGGTGTATCAACATCAAAACTTGAAAAACAAATAGGCACATCTACACCGATGGAATTTAAAATTAAAGGCGTTTGTTATTCTCCGTGCCCTATTAATGGATCCAACGGGAATGCTCCAGGTATGGGCGACTGGTTTTGGGATACTTTTTCTGGGACGGGATACAAAATTACTGGCTGGGATGTACTTTGGGCTAGTGGAAGTCCAAATCGAGAAGATTTAAAAAGAATCAAGGCACTTGGTGTAAATACCATCCGGGTCTATTCAATGCTTTCACGTCAGGTACAACTCAAATCAGGATACCCGAAAAATGTTGGTGGTAAGGAAGTATATGAATATGATTATCCATCATATCCTTGGGATTCAACAGTTCATAAGTTTACTCATAATAATTTTTTAGATGCCTGTGAAGAGGTTGGACTATCGGTTCTTGTTGGAGTACCTTTACCACAAGGGATGTTTTGGAAAGAACTTTACGATAACCCAGCAGCAGTATCACAAAATCAAAAAACTTTCTGGAAGGAAGTGCTAAAGGAAACTGTAGAATCGGTAGGAACACACAAAGCTGTAATGGGATTTATAGTGCAGAATGAGCTAGATGATAATACGCACTTGTATGAAGACAAAGCGAAAGCTAAGTTTTGGTGGTCGCAAGCTGAAGTATTTTCAAAAATCGCAAAAACAGCTGCACCAAATAAGCTAGTTGGTATGGCAGTTCATGATAATCCACTAATTACACAAAATTGTCAGACTTATATGGCTGCATGCCCATCAATTGATTTTTGGGGAGTGAATACGTATCAAACACAAACGTTTAGATCTATTTTTATTGATAATTCCTTTTCTCCTCCTGCAGGTTACAACGTTTTGACGGGTGATGCTATTAAACCGGTAATTTTTACAGAATATGGAATTCCGGCTACAGGTCATTCTACTCCAACTGATCCATCAACAATTTATTCGGATAATGCTACAGAGACACTTACAGCAAATGTCCTTACTAATGTACTACCACAAGCTTATGGAGTTCAACCGACTTCACCACTTAAACCGTATGATTCAGGATTGTGTCTTGGGTTGTATTATTTTGAGTATTGTGACGAGTGGTGGAATCAAGGAGGTAGCCCGGATATATATACTTGGTATGGAGGAGCAGCTTCAGGTTTTCCTAATGGGTTTTGGGATCAAGATGGTTTTGGGATTTATTCAGTTGCTCGTGGAGGAAATCTGGAAAATAATGCAACTATTTGGAATCAACCTTCTCCAGGCTATGGTTCACCTAATACACCTGTAGATGTTCATACAGAACGCACACCAATTGCTACAGCGATCAAGAAGGCATTTGACGATGTAACGTAATTGTAAAAAAGTATTTTCAGTACTTGGCCTCTGTTATTTCAGTAAATAGAGGCCTTTTTTTGATTTATCATAAAACTATCTCCGTATGGCATACCCGCAAGAAGAAGGTAATTCTTTTAGAAAATTCATTACCAATTTAAAACTGAATCTAAAATGTGTTTTTAAAAATATCATAACATTCCCTTTAGTATATAACGCTTAATTGTAGGTGATACCCTACCGTTTTGTTGTTTAGACTAAATGGAATTAGTAATCCTTATTTCAGAATACACAGGGAAAAATGTCGTTCTAGAGATTATAAATGACAATCTTTCATAGATTCATAATAGCTGCGATACTCATCATAGCTTACTTTTTTTCTGCCTTTTTCCAGTACAATAGTATCCTGATTAGAGAATTCTGAAAAAGGAACTGTTTTTTTAGGAAAGCCTTCTATAACTATTTCAAAATAACTATCTGGTGTAATATTACTAGTATCCATTTCTATACTGAATTTACCATCGTAATCTGAAAAAGCGTATGTACAAGAAGTATCAGATAATTGCAATTTTACAACAGCAATGGGTACAATAGATCCATCTGGTTTATGAATGTTACCTTCAATTATTTGTATTCCGGTTGTACCAACAGGAGTTGTAGAAGTTAAAGTAGTGCTAGTATCTTCTCCTTGTGTTTTGGTGTTTCCAGAAAGGTCTTCGATCGTCCAATCATCAAGTTTTTCACCTTTTTTATATGCTCCTTTCACAATAACACCGGATGCATCCTGACGCCAATAATCGCCATGTTTCTTTCCATTCTTGTAGTTAACCTTTTCTTTAGATCCACCTTTCGTAATATACCATAAACCTTCTTTTTTTCCTTTTTCATAATTTCCTTCTTCAGTAAAAGTAAAGCCATTGTCAGAATTATAATAATAACCATTTCTTTGATCATCTTCATAATTCTCTATTGTTGATAAATCTAAAGATCCTTTTTTTCTGAAAATTAGAAAATGCAACCATTCTCCGTGCTTTTTACCTTTTCGATATTCAATTTTATGAATACCTATCAGTTTTTTGTCCTTAAATTCTCTTACATAATATTTACCATTAAGCTCATTTTCTTGATTAATCTCTATTAGCTCATTATATTCATCATTAGTAAGTTGTATATATCCTCCTTCAATAGGAGATTGCCCTTTTACAACAAAAGAAAAAAGTAATGATAGGATCAATATAATTGAAGTATTTTTCATGATTTTAATAAATTGTATTTGTGTGATTTTTTCCCTTGGTAACGAATAAAGTTAGGTTATTTTTATTGCTTTTCAAATAGTTATGACCAATTCACAACCTATTTGCTTTAGTACTTATATATCAAAGACAATACCATTTTGTTACCCTCTCAAAGAATAATATTATTTAAATGAAAATATAGAACTTTATGTCTATGCATAAAAGTTAACTAATGCTATCCATAGTTGTGATTAATGTTTGTTTTTTAATATGATTTACTGAAATGATATTGGATTTTGGATAACGTTAAGAGGGATACTAACGAGAGTAAATCTCATTGCATTGGTTTTCTTTTTATCATGCCTCCTTTAATATCTTTAACCTGGTCCATCACAATAAATGCATTTCTATCTATTTTGTCAATTTCGGTACTCAGTTTAGCTATTTCTAAACGGGTCAATACTGTATATACTATTTCGAAGTTAGCACGTTCTCTATTAGGTTTATCATACCCTTGTTTTCCATGGTATATAGTACATGCTTTCCCCATTTTATTGGTTAGCATTAACCTGATTTCTTCATTTTTTTTAGAAATAATGGTAACACCGATATATTCTTCGACTCCATCAACTATGTAGTTCACGGTTTTAGCTGCGATTAAATACGTAAGAATTGCATATAATGCAGTTTCCATGGAAAGTAAATAAGCACCCACCGAAAATATAACGATATTAATCAATAGTATGATATCTCCAACAGTCATGTGCCATTTTCTACTTAGATAAATTGCCAAGACCTCCGTACCATCAATAACACCACCACCTCTCATTGTCATACCGATTCCTAAACCTAAAAAGAAACCTCCAAAAAAAGCAATCAATAATTTATCTTCTGTTATTATGGGATAGGGTATAAAATGTACTGCGATAGCCAAAGCGGTAATAGCGATAATACTTTTGATAGCAAATACGTTGCCTATAGTTCTGGCCCCTAAAATTATAAAAGGAAGATTCACAATAATAAGTAGTAACCCCAAGGATATATTAGAGAATACTTGTAACAATAGAGAAACTCCTGTGGCACCACCATCAATAAATTGATTAGGGAGTAAGAAGCCATTAAGTCCAAATCCAGCAGAAAGAACTCCCGCCGATATAAATATTATTTCTTTTACAGAATGAACAAACTCTACGTGTCCTTTTCTTAACTCGGTTACAATCTGTCGTTTCAGAATTGCTTGATTACCACTTTTGGTTTTTAACCTTTTTTTGGCGCGCAGTAATAGGATATATTGTAATAGTGGATTCATTTATTAAATATAGTCAAAATTGACAGGAATGATTGATTGTGAGTGTTTTAATAATAGCTGTTTTGGGTGTTTTTTGTACGAAACCGTGAATTTAGTTTTTAGTATAAATACTGGAAACGGAAAAACTGTTTTATGACAAAAAAATAAGGTAAATTAGAAACAACAGATAAAATAAAAATGATCTACTATGAAGTTTGAGTTAGATAAAGCAATATTGATTTTAGAAAGAACCCCAATACTCCTAAAAGGTTTTCTGAAGGAATTGCCTTCTGAATGGATTTATAAAAACGAAGGAGGGAAAACTTGGAGTCCTTTTGATGTGATGGGGCATTTAATTCATGGAGAAAAGACTGATTGGATAGTTAGAACCGAAATTATTTTGAGTGATGTTCCTGATAAAACGTTTGAACCTTTTGATAGGTTCGCACAATTCGAAAACAGTAAAGGAAAAACACTCTCGGCATTACTCATAGAATTCGAAACTCTCAGAAACAGTAACCTTATGCTATTAAAATCAAAAAACCTTTCTTCTGGTGATCTTAATCGTAAAGGAATGCATCCCGAATTAGGAGAGGTCAAATTGAGCCAACTCTTGGCTGCTTGGGTTGTACATGATTTAGGACATATTGCTCAAATTGTTAGAGTAATTGCTAAGCAATACAAAGACGAAGTTGGTCCTTGGCCACAATATCTGACTATTTTAAATTATAAACCAATGGAATAGATATTACTATTATATAAAGATTGGAATCCTATAAGCTTGAAAAATTGAGATAACCTTAAAAGGGATATTTGTGTCTTTAGTAGTCTAAATAATTGGACTAATCAAACTAATAAACAATAAGCAAATTATCCCTTCATTAGGAAAACAATTAGAAATCGAAATCAATATTCTGCATAAGTTTCTGGCAAAAGTTCCAGTTGATAAATTTGATTGGAAATCTCATGAAAAGAGTATGGATGGAAAGATGTTATGATTACACCTCACAGATATTCCCGGTTCGACAGAAATGGGACTTACTACAGATAAACTGGATTTTACTACATCACTTTATCAACTAATACCTGTAACAAATGCAGAAGAATTATTAGCACTTTTGGATACATCTTGGAAAAAGAGTAAAAAAATATTAAGTAATGCTAAGGAAGATGACTTTCTTCCAATATGGACAATATATAGTGGAGATCAAATTTTTATGAAAATGACCAAATATGAGGTAATCAGACCTGTATTGCGCTAAATAGTGCATCATAGAGCACAATTAGGAGTGTACTTTAGATTATTTGATATTCCTATTCTGGGGACATATGGAACAAGCGCAAATGATTAAAATTTTTAAAATTCTCAATTCGAAATAGTTAGATTAAAAGCAAATTGAAGCTTAATTAAAATAATCTAAGGTATTCCCATAACTAATATAAAATTTTTATTCGTAGCTTTACGATTAACGAAGATGTGCCTAATTATCAAAACTCAGGTTTGGCATCATCTTTGCAAATCAATAAGTAATTAATTTAAATTTTAACAATGAACAAAGGAACAGTAAAATTCTTCAATGACGCCAAAGGATTTGGATTCATAACGGAAGAAGGTTCAAACAAAGAACATTTTGTACACATTTCAGGATTAGTAGACGAAATTCGTGAAGGCGATGCAGTTGAATTTGATCTACAAGAAGGTAAAAAGGGTTTAAACGCAGTAAATGTAAAAGTAATTTAATATATACTACATAACTTTTTTAATAGACAAGCCTATCAATTTTGATAGGCTTTTTTAATGGATTATGTTATTGAATATCTGTAGTTAATTATTATATATGATCCTAAAACTACTATAAAGTGTAATATTTTTTTTGAATTTTAAAACCTGAAAAACAGATAGTTAGTTCTTTTTTTTATTTTTTTGGAATGGTGTTGTAACAATTTGTAACCTTTTGCATCAAAGAGGAAATCAAAACAAAACATCATGAGAAATTTAAAAATCACCCTTGTATTATTTGCAATTATTAATCTGGCTTTTAGTCAAGCTCCCGCGATTACCGTAGAGGTGTCAGGAAACGGAAGTCCGATCTTATTTTTACCTGGTTTTACTAATCCTGGATCAATCTGGGATGAGACTGTCTCTCATATACAAGGTGATCAAGAACATCACTTAATATCATATGCTGGATTTGATGGTAATACACCTATTGCAATGCCATGGTATGATACGATAAAGAAAGAATTGATTGATTATATTAAAGAGAATGAGCTGATTAATGTTACTATTATTGGACATAGTATGGGAGGAAATCTAGCAGTAGATATTGCCGCTGCCTTACCTGATGTAATAAAGAATCTTGTACTTGTGGATTCGATCCCTTGTATGCGCGAGTTAATGATGCCAGGCGTTCCAGAAAGCCAGATTCAGTATGAAAGCCCATATAATAAACAGATGTTAGCAATGAATGACGATCAGTTTAAACAAACCGCCATGATGATGGCTCAAAACATGACTAATAAAAAGGATAAAGTCGATACTTTGCTTAATTGGATACTAAAAGCAGATCGAGAAACGTATGTTTACGGATATACAGATCTTTTAAAATTAGATCTTAGAAAAGTACTAGATAAAGTTACTGCAAAAACTTTAATTTTAGGAGCAGCTTTTCCTACTATTGAAATGGCAAAAACAAATTATGAGAAACAATATGCTACCCTATCTGATAAAACCATAGAGATGATACCTGATAGTAAGCATTTTATTATGTTCGATCAACCAGAATTATTTTATAAAAAAGTAAATGCTTTCTTGATTAATGAGTAAAAAGAACCAGCAACTTTTCGAAACAATCTATAAGCAATGTTATCCGATGGTACTACAAATGTGTCTGGGTTATATGAAAGGAGATACTGATTTAGCCAATGATTTGTCTCAAGAAGTATTTATCAATATCTGGAATGCAATGGAGAGCTTTATGGGGAAATCCAGTCATAAAACATGGGTGTATCGAATTACAGTAAATACTTGCTTGCAGTATATCAGAAAAGAAAAAAAGAAGAAAAAGGTATCTATAGAGAAAGTTGAATATGCGCTGACAGAGGAGTCTTCAGAATCAACTTCAGATCAAAATCAGAGCCTTTATCTTGCTATAGGTACCTTAGAAGAATTAGATCGATTATTAATTATGATGGTTTTAGATGGGCAGGATTATGATACCATCTCAGAAGTTATGGGAATAAAACCAACGAATGTAAGAGTAAAGATTCACAGGATTAAAAAAAGACTTAAAAAAATATTAGATAATGAATAACGAATTTGAAGCATTGCAGAATCAATGGCAAAAGGATAAAAGCAGTATTGAAAGCACATCATATGACATAGAAGACTTGTTCTCATCAATAAGAAAAAAGAAAAGTTGGAGCACGCGTTTTCATTATGGAAATATCTCGGTGTTATCCATAGTATTAATAGGAATAATCGCTTTTTTCTATTTTGTAGCTCCGGTGCAGGAGCTATTGAGTAGAGTAGGTGTAGGATTAATGGTTGGTGGATTATTAACAAGAATTATTATAGAGATCATTAGTGTATCTAAAACAAAAAAGATAAATATGTTGGATGATGCATTACAGACAACAAATGATACGATTACTTTTTATAACTTTAGAAAAACCATTCACGGACCCATAACTATTGGAATCATAGGTTTGTATACGATAGGTTTTTATATGATTACTCCAGAGTTTAGTTTGTATTTTGAAACTTGGCAAATGATTTTAATAGATGTTTCATACATCATCGGTGCGATCATCCCTTTTGTTGCCGTTCGAAAAAATATTAAGAAAGAAATAAAGATTTTGTTAGAAATCATCCAGTTAAAAAAGAGAATGACAGAAGAGATTGTATAACGTAAATAATAGGCTAATTGATAAGATATATTAATCTGCCATCCATATGGTCTGCAACCTTACCATAGGCTATTAGAGACGCTCCAATAGTCCAGCGTTTAGAGGAACCAATGCTGTACCAAAAAGAATATCGCTGGTATAACCAATTTCCTTGAATATTCTTTGGACGTGTTAAATAAAAACCAAACTGCTGTAAGAAATAAAAGTCACCAATAGAGAAATGATGCCCAGCAGTAATGGCTGAGGAAAAAGCAGAATCGTTGATTCCTTGCTGTCTTGCTATTTCTCGGTCAGAGTAATCGTACCACAATTCTATACCGGTATTTAAACCATTGATCCCAGATACCGGTTTTAGAATTCCACCCATGAACCCAATCAAAAGATGATTGGAAGCTTCAGCATCTCTATCAGATGATCTCAGACTGGCAAATGTGCCTATATAATAATCTAGTGAAGTGTCATAAGAACGCAAGGATTTGGGTTTTCGTTTTAATGATGTATTGTTGATGACTTTGTCTACACCTATAGAAAGCGTCGGAAAGTTCATTCCCTTATTAGGTTGTTTTTGGCCTCCATTAGAAATGTGATTGTAGTTCGCAGATAGATTGATGGAATAAGTATCATTAATATGGTAGTTAAGATTAAGCGACAAAGCTAGATAAAAACTAAAATGCGTGCTGAATAATAAATTCTCAGGGTTTGTTTCTTCATCAAATTTTTTATTGAGATAGGTACCTCCTATAGAACCTCTCAGAGAAAACTTTAAAGGACCTCGGTATGTAAAATAAGGCTCTACAAAGTAAATCAAGTTATAAGAACTACCTAATACATCAGGATTATTATAATTATAATAAGCAAAAGAAAATCCTGACCTACCATAGCAAAAACAGGTTTTCCAGGCCTTGTCACTAGTCTTTAGCCAGCTATATTCTAGTTGTATTCCATAAGGATTCGTTTGCGAAATAGGTTTTAATTCTGGTGAATGTGCTATGATAAAACCGTAATGTGATTTTATACCATAAAAAGTAGGATTTGACTGAGCCCAAAACGAAGTATATCCGAATACTAAAGCTGATAATAAAGCTGCCTTTTTCATTGCAAATCAGTGTCTTATTAAATTTACTGAAAATTAAGTTAAGAGAAATGAAATTTTAAATAAATTCAAATGGTATTATTAGTACATTAGAGGTAATCAACATTATACAACTACATTTTGGAACCAATCATAACCATTGATGAGGTCATCGCTTCTTTAGATGATATTATTCTTAAGTCACAAACCAATAATGATCCACTAGGATATTTTGCTGCTTTGTACAGAAGGGTAACCTTAAAAGTCAAGGAAGGTATAGAGAATGATTTTTTTGATGATGGTCCAAGGATGGAAAAGCTGGATGTGATTTTTGCTAGTAGATATCTGGATGCTTATTTTGACTATCAGGAAAACAAACCAGTAACAGATTCTTGGAAAATTGCTTTTGATGTATCTACAGACTATTGGCCAATAGTGCTACAACATCTATTAATTGGAATGAATGCACATATTAATTTAGATCTGGGCATTGCAGCGGCAGAAGTTTCTATAGGAAAAAATATAGAAGATCTTAAAGTGGATTTTGATAAAATCAATGAGATTCTTTCATCTTTAGTAGTAGAAGTTGAAAATGATTTGACGAATATCTGGCCAACACTAAAAAAGATTCTAAAATTTACTCGTAAAGTAGATAATTTTCTTATCGACTTTAGCATGGAGTTAGCTAGAGATGGAGCCTGGAAATTTGCCAAAGAAGTAGCTGCTATTCCAAATGATCAATTAAAAGTACTAATCGAACAAAGAGATCAAAAAGTAGCACAAAAAGCCTTAATAATTACTAATCCAGGATTTATTGCAGGAGTCATATTAGGGATTGTCAGAATAGGTGAGCGTGGTTCTGTCTTGGCGAAAATTCAGGAATTGTTACATTGAATAAACTTATGGAGAACGAAAATTTTGTTTTATTCAAGTTATTAATAAAGTGTTTAGAGGATAAAACATATTCTTTACTAGAAATTAAGCAAATAGGAATCAAATATTATTTGATTATCCATCATCAAACGTTTTCCAAAACTTTCATTAACCGCTTTGGAAAACGAAAGGAGTATACTCATATATGGCAAATAACTAATTGGTTAGAAGAGACTTTTGATATTAAAAAAGAAGAATTAAAAATTCCCAAACTATAAACCTATGGATAAATTTATGCAAGCTACAATAGAAGAGGCAAAAAAAGGACTTAAAGAAGGCGGTGTACCTATTGGGTCTGTCATTGCATATAGAGATAAGATCCTGGGCAGAGGCCATAATAAAAGGGTTCAAGAAGGAAGTGTAGTACTTCATGGAGAAATGGATGCGTTTGAGAATGCAGGTAGACAACCTGCTTCTGTTTATAAGAAATGTACATTATATACTACATTGTCACCCTGTTCTATGTGTACAGGAGCTATATTACTATACGGAATACCCAAAGTAGTTATTGGTGAAAACGAAACGTTTTTGGGTTTTGAAGCTCTTTTAAAAGAAAATGGAGTAGAAGTAATTGTCCTCGACAATCAGGAGTGCAAAGATTTAATGAATACATTTATAAAAAACAAACCCGAAATCTGGAATGAAGATATCGGGGAGTAAATGAAATTCAATTAAAGATAAAATATCATTCCGTTTCTTCAGTTTTTCTACTCAATACCTCTTCGGGGAAAGGGAAAATAATTGTAGAGTTCTTTTCTGCAGCAATATTAGATAGCGTTTGATACAGTCTTAATTTTATGGCAGAGGGAGATTGATCGATTAATTTACCTGCTTCCAGTAACTTACCTGCAGCTTGTTCTTCTGCCAGTGCTAAGATAATTTGAGCTCTTCTTGATCGTTCCGCTTCCGCTTGATTAGCCATCATTCTTCGCATATTTTCTGGCAACTGAATATCTTTTATTTTGACATCGATAATTTCAATACCCCATTGTCTGGTTTCCTGCTCTACAATACCTTTGATATTTTTACCCATTTCTTCACGTTTAGATAAAATGGTGTCTAATTCTACCTTACCACATACATCTCTTAATGCTGCTTGAGATAATTGTGTAATAGCAAATTTAAACTCTTCTACCTCCAATACTGCTTTTTCAGGGTCATTGATCTTAAAAAAAACTACTCCATCAATACTACAAGGCACATTGTCTTCTGTCATTACTTCCTGCGAGATCACATTAATTGTGATTACACGAATATCTACGACTTGGATCGTTTCTACAATAGGGATAATCCATCTAAAACCCGGTTGTAGGGTTTTAATATATTTTCCAAAACGGAATTTTAAGGCTCTTTTATATTCAAAAACGATGCGTATTCCAGCGAATAGAAAAACTACAAAGATAATACTGGCAACTGTTATTGGGTTCATTTTGACTTGTGTTTTGTATTAAGTACTTAGTAATTGTAAAAAGCCTTAAAAAGAAACTAAGGAGGGGAAAGGGTATAACTTTTTTGGCTTCAAAAATGTAACATAAAAAGAAAGTAGAAAACTTCCATTTTTGTTTAAGGAGTTCCTTTTAAAGTTACGAAAAATGGAAAGGAGTACAAAACATTTAACGATTTGTATCTACACTAAGCTTATAATTATTTATGGGAAGTAAGTTATCAAAGAACAAACATCAACAATGTTAGAAAAACGCTGTAAATAATTGATTTGTAATTGATAAAAGTAAGTTACTTTCTCCTTTGGAAACATAAACACGACATTTCTTAATATAGTCAAGAAGATATCAGTCTGATTTTAAGCGTTTTTAATACTAAAACATCTTAAAATTTTCTTATGTTTTTAGAATTCAGCTAAAAAAATGCGATAAAAATAACGCAAACGTTTGCGTTGTTCAAATTCGTATAAATCCTTGTAGGATCTTAGGTCTTGTATATTCTGTTCTAAATTATTGCTAAAAAATTAATATTAAAACTGAATATTCAATATAGTTTAATGTATTTATTTAATAAATTAATAAAATCGTTCATAATTTGGTAACATAATCATTAACCAAAATGTAATATTATGAGAATGTTAGTCAAATCTTTTGGAGTTTTGTTATTAATTTATTTTACATCTGCCTGTGAAAAGGAAGATATCATCCTCGAAGAATCTTCGAATGCTATCGAAAGTATAGATGAGTCATATGAAAAGGCTGGGCCTTGGAGTAGACAATTTACGGATAATTTTAATGCTAATGGTAATTTGAACAAATGGGAAAGAACGCATAATAGAGCGGATTATAATTCTAGTCGTTGTACTTACAGAAACTGGAATGCAGAAATAGCAAGTCTTGATGGCCGTAGTTGTTTGCGTTTGCAAGCCTATAAATCGGGTAACGACTCCTATGAATCTGGTCATGTGAAATCCAATTTTGATTTTCATCCTGGAAGAAATGAAGAGTATAGATTGACTGCAAGAATTAAATTAATCGCTAGAGAAGGAAACAATTATAAAGGATTTGCAGAAACTTATGGAGCATGGCCCGCATTTTGGACGGTGAATGAAAGAAGTAATACCTGGCCTACTCGTGGAGAAATTGATATTATGGAAGGATATTCTTTTGGTAATTCTGCAAGATTTGCCAGTAACTTATTTTATGGTCAAAACTATTTACAAAATCAGCTTGGTAACAATGCCGAAAGAGGCTACAATGTAGGAGAAGGATGGCACACCTATCAACAAAGGTGGATCAATAGAAATGGTTCGGTAACGGTTCAAATTTATGTAGATGGTAATCGTGTTGCTAACTACACTAATAGTGTGGATAATGACTTAAAACTAGAGAATTTTAAAGACCACAATATTATATTTAATTTGAATGTAGGTTCAGATACAGGTATTTTTAATAATTCCAGAATAAATATTTTATGGAATACCTATATGTACGTAGATTATGTTAGATTGGATAAACGAAGTCTCTAAAAGAACAATACTATTAAAGCTAAATTTACTGTCTCGTGGTTATTTCGAGACAGTTTTTTTGTGCTTTATAGTTGATAAAAGATCTAAGATGTAATAGTCTTTAAAGTACGTTAACTAAGTGAATCAATAGGTTAACTCAATCAAAAGATGGTTTAGCGAAATATCAGTTTTTGCTAGGTGTAGCAATCACTAGTTTTGGTATAAGTTTTGAAGACCAATTGATATGAAAAATAGTATACTTACCACTTTGTTAATAATATGCTTTGGATATGCTAAAGCTCAGGAGTTAAAATGTCTTGATGTACAATATAAACTTCGAGGATATTTTTACGCAGGAACCAGTAAGACTGATACAGAAGCTCCAGGAGGTTTTTATCAGGCATCTAATGGACCTATAAAAAATGATCAATTTATTCAGGAAATAAGGAGGACTTCAGACTTTCAACTTGTTGTTAATGCCGATTCTATAGCCGAATTTCAGAAAGGAGTGAAAGGGTTTAAAGTATTTTTGATCAATAATACCGATTCTATTATTCAACTATCAGCTCAGGACAGCAGGATTTCCATCATTCGACAAGTTTTTCATAAGAATAAATGGCAAGACATTGAATATCTTCCAAGTAGTTGGTGCGGCAATAGTTATCATTCAGTATATATCAATCCAAATGAATATTGGGATTTTACTGTTCCTTGTTTAGAAGGAAAAATTAAGTCGAAATTTAGATTTAAGTTAAATGTAGAAACGACTACAAGTTTGGATGATACAGGAAATATATACTCTAACGAGTTCGAAGGAAGTTTTAATAAAAAGCAACTTAAAAAAGAACAGGGACATAAACCCGTTAGTATAATGGATCCCTACAATAACTAAATTGATTTTAAAAGGGTCGGCAATACTACTAAATATTTGCCAACCCTTTCGCGGTTGGTTATTAAGGTCGCTGTATTGTTACATTTGCATCATCACTTTCTGCACAATTGTTGGTTTTTTGAGTAATGAATAATGAATCTCCTACTCCAGCATTGGACTGACCAAAGGGAGCAAAAAAGCTTCCGTCATTGTTTGCGGTAACTGTAGTAGATATACCTGCAGCATCGGTAATGGTTACGGTAGCTCCTGGTTTTACAGATCCTGCACTGCCACTAATAGCTAATCCTCCAGCAGCAATAGTAATTGTTGCTTGAATACTTTCTGCATCTGGTTTTGGACATTTTTCTTTTCCACAAGTAACCCCCAGAAACGAAATGGCAAGTACGATTAAAAAACTGATAATTCTTTTAGAATTAATGGTGATCATAATTAGGCATTTTTAGATTTAAAATGAGTGCCAGATAAGTAGTTGTAATTAATAGAAGAGATTTGGTATAATAGATTCATGTTTTCAATAGTTCGAAATAGAATATCACAAAAAAGCCTAAAAAAATAATTACCACTTAGTTTTGAATACTTCCACTGTTGTCAGAAATGTATACAATTACATTTATCTAGTTTTTTCTTACCCTCGGTTCTGACTGGCCCATACTCAAAGAGAGAGTTTTTGGTGTTACAATTTCTTAGGCTTTTTGTTTATTACATATATTGAATTTGGCTAACTCAAATAATTATAAGAACTTCAATATTGTTTTTCCAAAAGTAAACCATACTATCATATATATAAAGAGTGAAATAACTGATTTTCATAGGGGTTTGTTACCCTTTTCTGTTAGGGGTAATATTTTTTGGTTATATATGTTTGAGAAGATTATAAATAACTAAAAAAACAGTAAAATGAAGGGTATTTTGAAAGGCCCCAACTTTTTGGAAGCTAGGAACCTCTCTATCTTTTAAAGCATATGTTTAGCTAGCGCGATAATTTAGAAATCATAATGTAATATGAAACATAAAACTATAATTGAAGGTTTACAAAGAAACAAACTAGTTTTTAAACAACTTTTACAGGGTGTTCCCAAAGAAGAGTACTTGTGGAAAGATAAACCAAACAGATGGTGTTTATTAGAGATCGTTGGTCATCTGTATGATGAAGAACGAGAAGATTTTAGAAAAAGAACGAAACATATACTTGATACTCCTGATCAGCCATTCACACCAATTGATCCCGAAGGCTGGGTTGAGGAACGAAGATATGCAAAGCAAGAGTATGAAGTAGTGTTACATCGTTTTTTAGAAGAGCGAAAAGCTTCAGTAATCTGGCTAAATTCTCTAGCAAACCCAAAATGGGAAAATATAACAAGACATTCGGATTTAGGACCAATGACTGCTTCACAATTTCTAGCCAATTGGTTGGCGCACGATTATCTACATTTTAACCAAATTACAAGATTAAAATTAGATTATTTGAAATATATGTCTAAAGAGAATTTCTCTTATGCAGAAGGTTGTTAACTCATTAAGATCAAAAAGATTTAGAAAAGTATACCCCTACACTATCACCTGTAAACTGAGGAGCAAAAGCAATATCTTCTGAGTTTTTAAAAGGATTCCAAGAGATAAGATGGTCATAATGATATACTAATCGAGTCGTTAAGATTCCGATTCCTGCGCCAACTAGCACATCAGACAAGTAATGTTTGTTATTCATCATCCTCAGACTACCTGTAGTAACTGCGAAAAGATATCCGCTATATGCTAAAAGTGGACTAGTATCTATAAATTCTTCGTATAACACAGCCGCAGAAACAAAAGCCATAGAAGTATGTCCAGAAGGGAAAGAGTTTAATTTAGATGGATCTCCTGGTCGTGGTTTACCCACTTCTCGTTTTAGAATGGTAGTAGCAGCGCTTGTTACTAAGGATGATATTAAAAGATTTTTAGTTTGATCAAACCAATGATTTTTGGACTCAACCCCAAAAATATCTGCGGCATACATCTGAACAATTGGAGCATATCTAGTATAGTCATCAAGACCAAAATAAAAATCATTTCCTACTGAGCCTCTGATATCTTTTTGCAATGATTTCTCAAAATCACTAGTTGATAGAAGAATACCCGAAGCAATTAAGGTAATCGGTATTATTCTTTTGGTAAATAAACTTTTTTTAGATTTCTTACGTTCGGTTTGTTTTGAAGTTTTGAATTGAACTTTGGTAAGCGGGGATTCTGTAAACTGGGCATTCGTAATATTGATACATAAGCATACCAATAGCAGGCTAATACTAATTCTCATAGGTTATTCTTTTTTGGGGCACAGGCGATTTGGGATCTACCTGAACGAAATATACTATTTAAATATTAAATTAATGTTAAATAAATAGATATTTTATCAACGTTTTTTCAATAGTACATTAGCTAAAATTCTTTTTAACAGGTTTAAAGCCAGTGTTTAACGTTGTTTTAAGTGTTTTTTAAAAGTAAATCAGGATGTGATATTTTTGCTTCTATTTATCTGAAAATAAAAAGGATATTACTCTTGCTGTTTTATAGGATTCCTTTAAAAAAGGCTTATATTTGCACGCAATTAAATCTTAATTGCGATGACAGCACACGAATCCAAAATCGTTGGAGAAGGTCTTACCTATGATGACGTACTTTTAGTCCCTGCATTTTCTGAAGTGTTACCACGAGAAGTAAGTATTCAAACAAAATTTACTAGAAATATTAGCATTAATGTTCCTATAGTTTCTGCAGCTATGGATACGGTTACAGAAAGCCGTATGGCTATTGCTATGGCACAAGAAGGAGGTATAGGCGTGTTACATAAAAACATGACTATCCAGGAACAGGCGATGAAGGTGCGTAAGGTTAAAAGAGCAGAAAGTGGAATGATCATAGATCCAGTTACCTTACCATTAGACGCAAAAGTAGCTGATGCTAAAAATAATATGCGAGAGCATAGTATTGGAGGAATACCAATTGTAGATGAAGATCATAAACTTCTAGGTATTGTTACCAATAGAGATTTACGGTTTGAAAAGAATAATGAAAGACCTATATCAGAAGTAATGACCAGTGAGAATCTAGTTACGGTAGGAGAAGGAACTTCATTACAGGAAGCAGAAGTTATACTACAAAATAATAAGATCGAAAAGTTACCTGTAGTAAATGACAAAAATACGCTGGTAGGTTTGATAACGTTTAGAGATATCACCAAACTCACACTGAAGCCAAGTGCTAATAAAGATAGCTTAGGACGTCTTCGAGTAGCTGCAGCGATTGGTGTAACAGGAGATGCAGTAGATCGAGCAGAAGCTTTAGTAAAGGCTGGAGTAGATGCTGTAATTATTGATACAGCACATGGACATACTAAAGGAGTAGTGGCTGTTCTTAAAGAAGTGAAAAAGAAGTTTCCGGACCTAGATGTAGTAGTTGGTAATATTGCAACTGCAGAAGCAGCTAAGTATTTAGTAGAAGCTGGTGCAGATGCGGTAAAAGTAGGGATTGGACCAGGATCTATATGTACGACTAGAGTGGTTGCAGGAGTTGGGTTTCCCCAGTTTTCAGCAGTTTTAGAGGTTGCCTCAGCGATCAAAGGATCTGGTGTTCCGGTTATTGCGGATGGAGGAATCAGATATACTGGTGACATACCAAAGGCAATTGCCGCGGGAGCAGATACGGTGATGTTAGGATCTTTGTTAGCAGGAACAAAAGAATCTCCCGGAGAAACCATTATCTATGAAGGTAGAAAATTTAAGTCTTATCGAGGAATGGGATCTGTAGAAGCAATGAAGCAAGGATCAAAAGACCGCTATTTTCAAGATGTAGAAGACGATATTAAAAAATTAGTTCCAGAAGGAATTGTAGGTCGCGTTGCTTATAAAGGAGAGCTTTATGAAAGTATTCATCAATTTGTTGGAGGATTACGTGCCGGAATGGGATACTGTGGGTCTAAAGATATAGCGACACTTAAAGAAACTGGTCGTTTTGTGAAAATTACAGCAAGTGGAATCAACGAAAGTCATCCACATGACGTTACTATAACCAAAGAATCTCCTAATTATAGTAGATAGTTTAGTATGAAATAGTACAAAAAACGCTTCAAAATTAATTTGAAGCGTTTTTTTTGTATGTTTATTAGTCAAAAGGTAAGTCATTGAAAAATAGAAACTTTGTAAAACCATTTATTTTGTTATCACTAGTGATAGCAGTTATTAATGGTTGTAATACTGGCGAAGAGTCGTTTTTAAGCAAAGAAACAGCTCATGGAGAATGGCTTATACAAGCGGCCCATCTAGATAATGGTTTTTACAGACCAATTACTCGTGAACTAAGTTTTAGAGAGGATTCTTTACATCTTAAAAGCTTGTCTGTAGAAAGCAAAACGTCATATAAATTAGAGTTTATACAAGATTCTTTATTATTTGATACACTTGCGTTTCCTATTCGAAGATATAGGGTAAATGGCGATAAACTTTATTTTGGAAAATGGTTAGCGCATCGCACAATACCTTCTGATCCGGTTGATACGTTTAAATTTAGAGAACTATTGTTATCCAGTTATTGGGAAAATGAAAAAGGAGTATTTTATTTCGGAAAAGATTATAAAATCAAGTACATACCTAAGGGTACTGATACATACCTGATGCATTGTTTCGAATTAATTTCTTATGGGGATAAAGTGTTTTTACTTAAAAAAGGGAATCAACTAGCATGCGATGGAGATTTTCAATTTATAGAGCAGATACTATCAGTTTCTGAAAATCAAATTGAAGCATTTGGTTTTGTTGATGGGGATTTTAAGAAAATAACGTACAACGCAGTTCCTAAACCTCAAAAAAGTGTCGATCCAGTTTCTTTTCAGTTGTGCAACCCGTACATTAATAAAAATTATCCAGTAGATCGTTATTATGGGAAGGGAACTGAGTATAATGGAGGGCTGTATCACATTAGAAAAATATTTACTGAAGCATATAAAGTTCCGGAAGGTTCAAAAGAATCTGGGATATTTCAAGTCCGTTTTGTGGTTAATTGTAAAGGAAAAGCAGGAATGTTTGAAAAACAAGCATTTGACTATGACTATAATCTAAAAGAATTTTCTGATACGATTAGCAATCAAATTTTTGAAATAACAAAAGGTTTACAAGATTGGATTCCCGGAAGAAATCAAAGAACCAATAAAGTTATGGACACCTATATTTACATAAGTTTTAGAATAAAAGATGGAAAAATCATTCGCATATATCCTTAATATTCTTCTGTTTTTGACTTTTTGTTCATGTCAAGAAACTCAGAATATTGATTTTAAAAATCTAACAGCAGAAGAAAAGATTTTAAAAACAAAAGAGTTAGAGTACGAACGTGATTATTATTATCAGGCCAATACAATTCGTCAGGCATATTTTGACACCTTACTTATGCTTAATCCTGACAATGAATACTATCATAGGGAAAAATCTGTGGCACACAGTAAAATAGGGGATTATCATATTTCTTTTCCTTTGTTACAGAAATCATTACAATTAGACCCAGAAGAGGCTTTGTATTATACTTCTTGGTTAATGACAGATTTATATAAGGACTATGATAGGGCTATAGAATATCTTAATAAATATGATGATTACAGACCAGGAAAAGTTGATTATGCTTGGGGTAATAACGTGAATTTCTTAAAAGGAGAAGTCTTGCAAGCGTTAGGAAGACACGAAGAAGCCATTGTAGAGTTTACCAAAGCAATCGATGAAGAAGGAACCGAATATATTGATCCTTCTGCCTTTCCATATAGAGGTATTAGCTATGCGGCTTTAAAAAAATATAAGGAAGCAATTGCTGATTTTGATTTAGGAATTAAGGTATATGATAAATCCTCATTATCTTATTATTATAAAGGAATAACATTGTTAGAGATAGGGGATAATAATCAGGCCCTAATACATATAGAAAAAGCGAGAACATTAGTGTCTAAAGGGTATAAGAAATCT
This sequence comes from uncultured Aquimarina sp., assembly GCF_947495315.1. GTDB lineage: Bacteria > Bacteroidota > Bacteroidia > Flavobacteriales > Flavobacteriaceae > Aquimarina. The sequence continues at coordinate 367,410 of NZ_CANLYD010000003.1, forward strand.
GACCCTTATAAAGAAGTGTATAATGAGATATACTTGATGCAAATAGAAGATAAACTCAAAGAAATACATGAAAAAAGCACTTCAAAATAGTTTGAAGCGCTTTTTTCATGTGTTATAAGTATCTCTTAATTAATTATTTATTGTACAGGAATGCCTAGTTTAGTCATCACTGTTTTTGTAAGATCAAAATTTGGATCAATATAAGCTAATCCACTCGTTGTAATTGTTAATACTTGAGTATATCCTTCAGCTTTGGCAACCTCTTCTAATGCTTTACCTATTTTAGTATACAAAGGCTGTAATAATCTGTTTTGTTCTATCTGAACCAGTTGAGATCCATTCTGGCGAAATTTAGCAATATCATTTTCTAAAGCGATAATCTCTTCTTGCTTAGTTTTTTTCATAGGCTCAGTCATTGTCGCTACACCTTCCTGATACGCTTTTACTTTTGTTTGATAATCATCGACTTTTACTTTTAGATCAGCTTCTAACTTAGTATTGTATGCTTTTAACTCTTCTTGTACTTTAGTAAGCTCCGGCAATTTAGAAAGAATAAATTCGCTATCAATTGTTCCTACCTTAGATTGTGCAATTGTTTGTGCGCTAATGATCAATAGTAAAATCGGAAATAGTATGTTCTTCATTGTGATTTTTTTAATTCTTGATTTAAAATTTTTGCAAATATATAAGGTCTAAGACAATATACGTGCCAAGAAAAATATTTTTTAAAAATCTATTCTTCATATAATTGACCGCGATGAGGTTTTAAAGCATCTCTTATAGCTTTCATTTCAGAATCTACAACCACCATAAAAGCAATGCTATGCATCTCGTTGATGTCTTGATAACCAGTAAGATTCATAGATAATTTTTCTGAAATGATATATTCTTTAAGATGAATTTCGTGATGCTCTGCTGTTTTACTTGCTGCGGGACCTCTGAAATCCCAAATGAGTTTTAGTTTTCTTTCCAATGTGTATTATTAATTGTTTAGATATTAGCAAAGTGATATAAAATCACAAGATAAGGAGATTAGTAAAATTTTAAAAGGCATTTAATACTATATTACTATTATCATTCGTTACAAGAAAGAGCTTGCAAAACGCATTAATATTGTTATTTTTGTCCGATTGGGGACTTTATTAAAGAGAACTATGCACAAAAAATCTATTGTACTTTTTTTAGGAGTAATACTTTGCTCCCTAGTATATGGTCAACAAAAAGACCCTGTACTTCTAATGATTAATAATTCACCTGTTTATACATCAGAATTTAAGCGGGTATATCTTAAAAATATTGATCTGGTAAAAGATGAATCTCAAAAGGATATCGACGAATATTTAGAGCTTTTTATTAACTATAAATTAAAGTTAGAGGAAGCTAAAGAACAAGGACTGAATAAAAAAGAATCATATATTAAAGAACTTGAAGGGTATAAAAAGCAACTGTCCTCAGGGTATCTTACGGATACAAAAGCTTCGGATGCTCTGGTAAAAGAGGCATATGACCGTTTGCAGGAAAGAGTAAATGCGAGTCATATTTTAGTTCAGGTTCAATCTGGTGCATCTCCTAAAGATACCTTAGTAGCATATCAGAAGATCACTGAAGCTAGAAATAAAATTGTTAGTGGGACCGATTTTAAAGAAATAGCGGTTCAGTATAGTCAAGATCCTTCTGTAAATAAAAACGGAGGTGATTTGGGTTGGTTTTCAGCATTTAGAATGGTGTACCCTTTTGAGCAAGCTGCTTTTACAACGAAAGTAGGAGAAGTTTCAGAACCATTCAAAACACGTTTTGGGTATCATATAGTAAAGGTTAATGATAAACAAAAAGCATTAGGAGAAGTTACAGTAGCTCATATAATGGTCGCTTTCAATAAAGAAAGAACGGAAGATGAAGCAGAAGAAAGAATTAAAGAGATTAGTTCTCAATTAAAACAAAATGCTTCTTTTGAATCTTTGGCAAAACAATATAGTGACGATCGTAATACTGCTGTTAATGAAGGTAAAATAAATCGTTTTGGACAGGGAGCCTTAAATTCTGAGAATTTTGAGAAAGCTGCTTTTGCTTTACAATCATCAGGAGAAGTTTCTGCACCCGTTAAAACAAAATATGGCTGGCATATCATAAAATTATTAGAAAAACATCCTCCTAAAACTTTTGAAGAGATTAAAGGAGAGCTTACTCAAAAAATAAAAAAGGATAGTAGGTCTCAGTTAATTACTAAGTCGTTTATAAATTCTCTTAAAGAAAAGTATGCTTTAAAAAGAAATGAAGAAGTGATAACGTATTTCAAAAAGATTGTGCCGACTACTATTTTTAAAGAAAAATGGGAAGTTCCAGCCAATGACCCGATGATGGAGAAACCTATATTTTCTATAGGTGATCAAAGTTATTCATATATGGATTTTGCCAAGTTTATACAACAAAGAGGTGCTGGTAAAAATAGAATTTCGGATGTGTCTATTTATGTGGATTTCATGTATGATGAATATGAATCTGCTCAGTTACTTCAATATTATGAAGAGCATCTGGAAGAAGATAATCAGGATTTTGCTAATGTGATTTCGGAATATAGAGACGGATTGTTGTTGTTTGATCTTATGGAGTCCAAAATATGGAACGCGGCAAAGACGGATTCTGTTGGACTCAAAAAGTTCTATGAATCCAGGAAAGAAACATATCTTCAAGAGGAAACATATAAAGTTGTAAAAGCATCTTCATCTAATCAAGAATTAATAGAAAAAGTGAAGGTTCTTATTGAAAAGGGTAAATCTGCTGAAGAAATTAAAAAAGAAGTGAATACGTCGGATACAGATAAAGTATTTTTCTCTGAAGAGGAGTTAATTAAAGGTGAAGCTCCTATTACTAATAATTTTTCTGGAGAGAAAGGACAAATTGTTAGTGTTAATGAAAATAATTATATAACGCTCGTAAAAATAGAAGAGGTAATACCCGCTAGAATCAAAACGTTTGAAGAAACTAAGGGTAAAGTAATTAATGATTTTCAAGAAAATCTTGAAAAAAATTGGTTAAATGAACTTAGAAAGAAATATTCTGTAGAGTTAAACAAAAAGACCTTAAAAAAAATTAAAAAAGACCTATCCATATAAATGCGATATCTCTCAATCATAGTGTTGTTTGTTTTATTTGTTTCTTGCGGAAATATAAATCGTGAGGCAAATAGAGAAGTAGTAGCAAGAGTAAACGAAACATATCTGTATAAAGACGATATTAAAAATCTCGTACCTGATGCCACTACAAAAGAGGATAGTATTAATATAATAAACAATTACATTAATATTTGGGCAACAAGACAGTTGTTTATAGATCAGTCTAAACGTAACTTAAACGAAACAGAACTTCAGGAATTTGATAACCTTGTAGAAGATTATAAGAGTACTTTATATATTAATGCATATAAAGATGCTGTGATCAATAAATCTATTAATATGGAGATTACAGAAGAAGATATGAGTTCTTATTATTCAGAAAATTTAGAAAATTTTAATCTTAATGAAGAATTAGTAAAGTTACGTTACTTACATTTGCCACCTGATTATAATAATATTGTTGCAACGCAAACACGTTTTAATCGTTTTAAAGAAGAGGATGAAGAAGATTTGCTGACAAAAAAGTTAGAATTTGTTACTTTTTCTTTTGGTGATTCTATTTGGGTTCAATTTGATCAGGTATTAAATAAGATACCAGTTCTTAAAACTCAGGATAGGAATAAGGTCTTGAAAAAGGGTAAATATGTACAATTGCGTGATTCTTTGGGAGTGTATATGATTAAGATTAAAGAAGTGCTTAAGAAAAATGAAACGGCACCTTTAGAATATATAAAGCCAACGATACGACAGATTATATTAAATAAGAGGAAGCGAGAGCTTATAAAAAAATTAGAAAAGGATATTACGAAAGATGCTATTAAAAACAAACAATTTGAAATCTATAATTAAGAATGTTACTTGTCTTGTCGCATTATTGCTATTTGGAGCAGGTACTCAGATATACGCTCAGGAAATCATTGAAGATGTAAAAAAGAAGGTAGAAAAGAAAGAGGATTCTGTAAAGCCATCTGAAAGGATTAAGATAGACGGGGTTGCTGCTGTTATAGGAGAATATGTAATATTGGATAGCGATGTTACGATTGCATATCAACAATTGATAAGTGAGGGCGTTTCTGCAACAGATGTTAGCCGTTGTGAATTGGCTGGAAGTTTATTCGAGAATAAGTTATATGCACATCATGCAGTTCAGGATAGTGTTCTCGTTACAGATGCTGAGGTGAATTCTATGGTCGATCAACAGTTAAGTTATATGACCCGAGAGCTTGGGACGTTGGATAAAGTGCTAAAATTCTATAGAAAAGAAAGCGAAGAGGATTTTAGAAAAGAGCTTTTCGAAATTAATAAAGGAAACAGATTGGCAGAACAAATGCGTTCTAAAATAGTAGAAGACGTAGAGGTTACACCAGAAGAAGTAAGAGAGTTTTTTGATGAAATTCCAGAAGATGAAAGACCGCTTTTTGGTACAGAATTAGAACTAGCGCAAATTGTAATCGACCCTAAAATACCTGAAGAAGAAGAACAAAAAGTAATTGATAGACTAAAACAGTTTAGAATAGATATTTTAGAGAATGGGAGTAGCTTTGCAACAAAAGCCGTGTTATATTCTCAGGATCCTGGATCCAAATCAAAAGGAGGGAAATATACGCTGAACCGTCAGACACCGTTTGCTAAAGAATTTAAGGATGTAGCATTTAGTTTGCAGGTGGGAGAAGTTAGTGAGCCCTTTAAAACTGATTTTGGATGGCATATTATTCAATTGGATAAGGTTAGAGGAGAAGAAATTGATGTAAGGCATATTCTTTTAATTCCAGATGTTACTAGAGAAAGTGTAGAGGTAGCTCAAAAACTTGTAGATTCTGTTCGCGCAGAAGTAGTTAATGGAACCATTGGTTTTAAGGATGCTGCAAGAAAGTTCAGTGACGAAAAGGAAACGAAAGAAGATGGAGGGCAATTATTAAATCCTACAACAGGAGATACACGTTTTGAACTTACCAAAATTGATCCTATATTGTACGATCAAGTATCAAAATTGAAAACTAATGAAGTTTCATTAGTAATTCCTGATCAAGATCGTCAAGGTCGTAAAAAGTTTAAATTAATTACGGTGCTGAATCGTTTTGATGAGCATATTGCAGACTATTCTAAAGACTATTTGAAAATACAAGAACTAGCCCTTAGAAAAAAACAAATTGAAGCAATACGTAAGTGGCAGGAAGAAAAAATTAATGATACCTACATAAAAATTAATGGAGAGTACAGAGACTGTGAGTTTAGCGGTAACTGGTTAAAAAAAGAAAAATAATATGTCTGACGTTGCAGCAGTAGAAAAACTGGTAAGCAAACATACCGAACTCAAAAAAGAAATTGCTAAAATAATTATAGGTCAGGAAGAAGTAATCGATCAGATACTGATTTCTGTATTTTCTGGAGGTCATGCTTTACTCATAGGAGTTCCTGGGCTGGCAAAAACCTTAATGGTGAACACTATCGCCAAGGCTTTGGGATTGGATTTTAAAAGAATTCAGTTTACGCCGGATTTAATGCCAAGTGATATTTTAGGAAGTGAAATCTTAGACGAGTCAAGACATTTTAAATTTATAAAAGGACCTGTATTTTCTAATATCATTCTGGCGGATGAGATTAACAGAACTCCACCTAAAACGCAAGCCGCTTTATTAGAAGCAATGCAGGAAAGATCAGTAACTGTAGCAGGACATAATTATAAGTTAGATTTACCCTATTTTGTATTGGCAACACAAAACCCTATTGAGCAGGAAGGAACATATCCTTTGCCAGAAGCACAATTAGATAGGTTTATGTTTGCAATAGAATTAAAATATCCTAGTTTTCAGGAAGAAGTAGAAGTCGTAAAAAGTACTACAGGAGATACTTCTGCAACCATTAACCCTTTATTTACGTCACAGGAAATTATAGATTTTCAGCATTTAATTCGTCGTATTCCAGTGGCTGATAATGTTGTGGAATATGCTGTAGGAATGGTTTCTAAAACGCGACCGAATGGAGAATCCGCAACAGATTTAGTTAAGAGTTATATCGATTGGGGTGCCGGTCCAAGGGCTTCCCAGAACTTAATTTTAGCTGCAAAAGCAAATGCAGCTATTAAAGGAAAATTTTCTCCGGATATAGAAGATGTACAAGCAGTAGCAATGGGAATACTACGCCATCGTATGATCAAAAACTACAAAGCAGAAGCAGAAGGAGTAAGTATTGAGGATATTATTCAGAGTTTGTTTTAAAGGCGGTTTTAATAAAAATAGTTGAAGAATGTATAAAATTATTTTTTTGACATTGTTCTTCTCTATTTATGTTGAAGCTCAACAAGATTTTAATAATTCTGAATGCACATTGTATGGAGATGTTATTTCTAGAACTTCTGCGTATAAACATATTCGTGAAGGTCAACCCACATTATTGATAACGGGAATAATAACAGAGAAGAGAGCAATATATATTGCGAAAGCTTATCGAGATTTTTCAAATAAACTAGATAGCAGTTCAGTAGATAGTAGCTTTTCCAATCAATTAAAACAAAACTTTATAATTCCTCTTAGTACGACTGAAAAAAAATATCATTTTAGATTTAAAGAAATAGGCGGATGTTTTCTTCCGAAATGCATTACTAACGACAGTGTAAAAAGCTATAATAATGTAATGAAAGATTTTTTAACCAGGAAATATGGGAATTCTTGGAAGAGAAATGAATTTAATTTCAAATTTTAAAAGATTATATGCTAATTCAATTATAGGAATATTACAGATATTCCTTTTTTTGTATATAAAAATAAAAGCCCATTTAAGTAGGAAATGGGCTTTGTGCAATTACGAACAATTGAATTTTATTGGAAATGGGTACTTGGGGAAAACCATTTCCAGATATCTTCAATTTCAAGGTGCGAAAATAAAATATTAAAGGGGAATAACCCCTCTTTTAACATTTCTTTAGTTCTCTTTTAAGGGTTTGTAAAGAAATGAATTAGCATAACTAAAAAACTTTTACTTTTAATAATATTATACAAATTTATTGAGATACTGGTATCAGGTTATACTAATGTATTTGTACAGACTTTTATTAATTTTTGTTTATCCTAATTAAACCTTTTTGAGTTCTGTTGGTCTTAATATTGAACGTTCATTAAAATAAAGTTGAATAATTAAGAAAAATAGATAGATGAAAAATAGTGTAACCTATATGATGATTTTGTTTTTGGGAATTTTGACAATGTCGGCCCAATCAGAAGATATGGCAGATAACAGAGAAGATCGCCGACAAAAAAGAGAATTAAGAAAAGAGTTTAATGAAAGTTTGTCTGAAGATCAAAAAGCGCAATTAGAGTATCAAAGACAGTTGCGTACTGAGCATAAAAAGGCTTTAGAGGCAACCTATACCGAGGAGCAATTGGCAATTGTTCAAAATGAAGACCTTTCTAGAAGAGGAAAGTATAAAGCATTAAAGTCAACGCTAAGTGATGATCAGAAGGAAATGAAAAAATCACATAAGGAGGCAATGAAGACTGAGAAAAGTAAATTCGAAGCATCTCTTAGTGATGAACAATTAAAGAAATACGGAGAAATAAAGAAGAAAAAAAGAAGAAGAGGTTCCAATTCTGAGAAAGAAAAGAAAGGGGATCGCTAAATGTAGTTTACGTTATGTTTAAAAAGTGAAGCTGATAAAGCTTCACTTTTTTTTACTTTCAATGCTAAAAATGGTTGTTTTTAATGCAATAATTTAACAATTCACTATAACGTTTTCGTGGTTCTAGAGGATAACAGTTAAAATATTAGATATTTTTTTGTATGATTACCATTTTAATAGTTCTATAATTGACGATTTCTACAAATAAATATGATATTTTTTTTAAAAACGTAAAAAAGGATTATTAACGCTATTCATTTAATAAAATCCTTTAAAATTTGTATTTTCGTCGGACTTTTCAATACATAAAACACAACTATATGGCATTCGATATCGATATGATAAAAAAGGTTTATGCTCAAGTTGCGGAGAGAGTAGATGCTGCTCGCGAAGTAACAGGAAAACCTTTAACATTAGCAGAGAAAATTTTGTACTCACACCTTTGGGACGTTAAAACTAAGAAAGCGTTTACGCGAGGAAAAGACTATGTGGATTTTGCACCAGATCGAATCGCATGTCAAGATGCAACCGCTCAGATGGCTTTATTGCAATTTATGCAAGCAGGAAAAAAGAAAGTTGCAGTGCCAACAACAGTGCATTGTGATCATTTGATTCAAGCAAAAGTTGGTGCAGATAAGGATTTGAAATCAGCAATGAATACTAGTAGTGAAGTATTCGATTTCTTAGAGTCAGTATCCGATAAATACGGAATTGGATTCTGGAAACCGGGAGCTGGGATTATACACCAAGTAGTGCTTGAGAACTATGCATTTCCAGGAGGAATGATGATTGGTACGGATTCACATACTGTAAATGCAGGAGGATTAGGAATGGTAGCCATTGGTGTTGGTGGAGCTGATGCAGTGGATGTAATGGCAGGAATGCCTTGGGAATTGAAATTTCCTAAATTAATAGGTGTAAAGTTAACTGGCAAATTATCTGGTTGGACTGCACCAAAAGATGTGATTTTAAAAGTAGCAGAAATTCTTACCGTAAAAGGTGGAACAGGAGCTATTGTAGAATATTTTGGACCTGGAGCAACTTCAATGTCTTGTACAGGAAAAGGAACTATTTGTAATATGGGTGCCGAAATTGGTGCTACAACATCTACATTTGGTTATGATGAATCCATGGAGCGTTATTTACGTGCTACAGATAGAGCTGATGTTGCAGATGCAGCTAATCAAGTAAAAGAACACTTAACAGCAGATGCAGAAGTATATGCGAATCCAGAACAATATTTTGATCAGGTTATAGAAATTAACCTATCTGAGCTTGGACCATTATTAAACGGACCATTTACACCGGATTTATCCACAGAAGTTGGTGCAAGTATGACCGAAAAAGCAAAAGCTAATGATTGGCCATTACAAGTAGAATGGGGATTAATAGGTTCTTGTACAAACTCTTCTTATGAGGATTTATCAAGAGCTTCATCGATTGCGCAGCAAGCTTTGGATAAAGGATTGAAAATGAAAGCGGAGTTGGGAATAAATCCTGGTTCTGAACAAGTAAGATATACTGCAGATAGAGATGGTATTCTTGGGATTTTCGAAAAACTAGATGCTAAGATCTTTACGAATGCCTGTGGACCTTGTATCGGGCAATGGGCGAGATATAGCGATCCTAAAAATGCACCAAAGAATAGTATCGTTCATTCATTTAACAGAAACTTTGCTAAGCGTGCAGATGGTAACCCTAATACTCACGCTTTTGTAGCATCTCCTGAGTTAACAGCAGCTATTGCTGTTTCAGGACGTTTGGATTTCAATCCATTAACGGATAAGTTACTTAATGAAGATGGACAAGAGGTAATGTTTGATGAGCCAACAGGATGGGAGTTACCACCAAAAGGTTTCGAAGTAGAAGATGCTGGATATGTTGCTCCGCAAGAAGATGGTTCTGGTGTAGAAGTGAGTGTGAGTCCAACTTCTGAAAGATTAGAGTTGTTAACACCGTTTGAGCCTATTGGTAATGAAATCAAAGGTGCTAAATTATTAATAAAAGCTTTTGGTAAATGTACTACCGATCATATTTCTATGGCTGGTCCTTGGTTACGTTTCCGTGGTCACTTAGATAATATTTCTAACAACTGTTTAATAGGAGCTGTCAATGCCTTTGGTAAAAAGACGAATTTTATTAAAAACCAATTAAATGGTGAGTTCGGCGGTGTGCCAGATACTGCAAGAGCTTATAAGGCTTCAGGTGTTCCTTCAATAGTAGTTGGAGATCATAATTACGGAGAAGGTTCTTCTCGTGAGCACGCAGCAATGGAACCAAGACACTTAGGTGTTGTTGCGGTAATCGTTAAATCATTTGCTCGTATACACGAAACCAACCTTAAGAAACAAGGGATGTTGGGTCTTACTTTCGTAAACGAAGCAGATTATGATAAAATTCTAGAAGATGACACGATTAACTTCCTTGACTTAGATGCTTTTACTCCTGGAAAAACTCTAAATATCGAGTTTGTTCACGCGGATGGTTCTAAAGATATAATCGAAGTAAATCATACCTATAACGATTCTCAAATCGAATGGTTTAAAGAAGGTTCTGCTTTAAATTTAATTAAAAAGCAAAACGCTTAAGAATCGCTTAGATACAATAGATTATTTAAAACTCCTGAAGGTTATTCTTCAGGAGTTTTTGTTTTATTAAAAATTAGAATTTCGTAAATTTGCGTATATGGTACGCCAAAATATTAAAGTAGCAGTAGATGCAGTAGTCTTTGGGTATAAAGACAAAGCATTGCATGTGCTTTTGATTAAAAGAGATGTAGATCCTTTCAAAGATTCATGGGCACTACCAGGCGGTTTAGTGTTGGAAAATGAAAGCCTGGAAGATGCTGTAGAACGAGAGCTTAAAGAAGAAACTAATGTAACTGTTGATTATTTGGAGCAGTTATATTCTTTTGGGAAACCCGGAAGAGATCCTAGAAACAGAGTGGTAAGTGTTACCTATTTTGGTTTAGTAAAACCAGAGCACCATACTATAAAAGCAGATACAGATGCAAATGATGTGGCTTGGTTTGATATCAATGAACTTCCTGAATTGGCTTTTGATCATGCTACAATTCTCGATATGGCTAAAAAGAGACTACGTAATAAATTGACGTATGAACCTATAGGATTTGATTTACTTGCTGATAAGTTCCTGTTCTCGGATTTAGAGAAACTGTATATGACTATTTTGGATAAGCAGATCGATAGAAGAAATTTCAGAAAGAAGATTCTAAGTTTTGGTATTTTAGAAGAACTAAAAGAAAAAATATCCGAAGGCAGAGGAAGGCCAGCTAATCTTTTCAAATTCAATCATAAACAATACTTCAAGCTAAAAGAAGAAGGCTTCCTTTTTGATATAAAGTAAGCTCTTGTTGTACTTCGAGCGGAGTCGAGAAGTAATAAGAAATACCTTTCTTTTATCTTTTTTTTGTCATTCCAGTGTGTCACACTGAGCCTCCTCCTAAGGCGGACAGGTGTCGAAGTGTAGGCTGGAACCCAATTGCATCCTACCAAATTAATCTTTTATTGTAATTTTTACGCAAAATATTTTGTGATTAGATTGATCCGTTTTATATTTGCGTAAAAATAACACAATTATGCAGTATTTACATTTAGATCCGTCATTTACTCCTTTTGATACGTCCATAGCATTTACCTCTTTTGTATTTAATGGAGGAGAACCACACATCAAAATTTCTGAAGAATCTATCGGAAACGAAGTGACTGTTACACATCGGTTAAACTCATTTAATGATGTCGGTTTGTTATTAGTTGCTACAGATGCATTGCGAAGAATGAGTGTGAAATTGATTAATGTACTCATTCCATATTTTCCAGCGGCAAGACAGGATAGAGTGATGGTTAGTGGCGAGTCTCTAAGTGTAAAAGTATATGCTGATATTATAAATGCACAAAAATACGATCAAGTAACGGTTTTTGACCCACATTCTGAGGTGACACCAGCTTTGTTGAATAATGTAAAAGTGATTTCAAATTATGAATTTGTAAAGAAATGTTTGGATAAGATTAATGAAGAGGTGGTATTGATATCTCCTGATGGTGGAGCTTTAAAAAAGATTTATAAAGTATCAGAGTATTTAGGAGGAATAGCAGTAGTAGAATGTTCTAAGAAACGAGATGTAAAAACCGGAAAGCTGTCAGGCTTTAGAGTATATGAAGAAGACCTGAAAGGAAAACATTGTGTGATTGTAGACGATATCTGTGATGGAGGAGGAACATTTTTAGGACTGGCAACAGCATTAAAAGAAAAAAACGCAGGAAAACTAAGCTTAGTAGTGAGCCACGGGATTTTTAGCAAAGGTTTTGAAGCATTAAATCAATCATTTGATACTGTTTTTACTACGAATTCTTTTAGAGATATAGAAGAGGAAAAAGTGGTGCAGTTTTCTATTATATAATTAGAGGTTAAGTATTGTCATTCCAGTGTGTCACACTGAGCCTGTCGAAGTGTAGGCTGGAATCCAAGAATAGATAAAACAAAACAATGAAAGTAATCACAGCACCAACAAAAATTATACTAGATAAAAACCAGAGCGTTTTTCTAGCTGGAAGCATAGAAGTTGGTGTAGCAGAAAGATGGCAGGATAAAGTAATTAAAGAATTGTCAGAAGAAGATGTAACACTCTTAAACCCAAGAAGAGCCAGTTGGGATGCTAGTTGGAAACAAGAAGTAGACAATCCTGTTTTTAAAGAACAAGTAAACTGGGAATTGGAAGCGTTAGAAAAGTCTGATATGATCACAATGTACTTTGATAAGAAAACCAAGTCACCAATTACGCTTTTAGAATTGGGGTTATTTGCTAGAAGCAGAAAACTGATTGTTTGTTGCCCAGATGGATTCTGGAGAAAAGGAAATGTAGACGTGGTTTGTGAACGATATGGTATACAACAAGTAAATAGTTTAAAAGAGTTGATTAATGAAGTAAAGAGGAAATTGAAATGAAACTAGAAGTAACAAATTATAAAGAACAAGAAAAAAGCTGGCCACAGCAAGGATATCATATTATGGCGCAATATGATGATCAGAAAATAGTAGTATATCAATCATATAGACCTGCAATTGGAAACTTTGCAGCTCAAAATCAATTTTTTGGCGGTCCATTTAGCTTAGAAAGGATGACTTGGATTAAGCCTAACTTTCTTTGGATGATGTATCGCAATGGATGGGGAACGAAAGAAGGACAAGAAGTTGTATTAGCAATACATCTGAAGCGTGAGGCTTTCGAGAAATACTTAGACAATGCTGTATATTCTTCTTTTAAGCCTGAATTATACAAATCTTACGAAGATTGGCAAGCAGATGTTACTAGTTCTGATGTAAGGCTACAATGGGATCCTGATCACGATCCTTATGGGACCAAATTAGAAAGAAGAGCAATTCAGATTGGATTAAGAAAAGAGTTTATAAAATCATATGCTTCTGATGATATATTGGAAATAGAGGATGTTTCACAGTTTGTGAAAGAACAATATGACTTGGTGAAATCTAATAATTTAGAAGAATTAGTTACACCACTCGAAAAGCTAATGATTTTTGGAAACGAGAAATTGAATACATATTTGAAGTTAAAATGAAACTAAAATTACTCCAATCTGATATTACCACTGTAAGAGTGGATGCAATTGTCAATGCTGCAAATACCTCTTTATTAGGTGGCGGTGGAGTTGATGGTGCGATTCATCGAAAAGGAGGTTCAGAAATTTTAGAAGCTTGTAGAAAAGTTAGAGCTACTCAAGGAAAATGTAATCCAGGTGAAGCGGTGATTACTACTGCTGGAAATCTTTCTGCTAAATATGTGATCCACACCGTTGGACGTGTATGGAATACTGGAGGAAAAGATAAAGAAAGGTTACTAGCTAATTGTTATACCAAGGCTTTAAGACTGGCAGTTGAGAATGGTATTAAGACCATTGCTTTTCCAAACATCAGTACGGGAATCTATAAATTTCCAAAAGAATTAGCTGCTAAGATAGCTGTCGATACGGTAACAAATGACCCTGGTTTGACACATATAAAAGAAGTGATCTTTATATGTTTTGATGAGGAGAATTATAAAATATATGCAAAAATTATAGAAGCAGTATAAAGAACGTCCTACTGAAATTTCAATGTAAAAAATGAAGTGAACGAAACGTAAAATTAAATTTGTGAGTAGTTTAATGTTAATTATAAAAAGTTTTTATCTATGAAAACCAATCATAAAACATTACAAAAACGTTTTAATTTAATTTAGTGGAGAGAGCAATATTTTTAGATGAAATTTCATAAGACTAGACTTTTTTGTTTCCTTTTTCGGCAATGGAAAAAAGAAAAGAATAATAAAAAATGAAAATAAATACTAAACAAATAAGTAAATTTTTAAGCCTTATCCTAAGGCACAATCCAGGAAAGATAGGGTTGGAATTAGATGAAAACGGTTGGGCAGATGTAAGCGAATTAATAAGCAAAGCAAATACACAGCGTAAGCAACTAAATATAGAAACGCTAAAAGAAGTTGTTGCTACAAATGACAAAAAGCGTTTTGCATTTAATGAAGATGAAACCAAGATCAGAGCGAATCAAGGACATTCTATACAAGTTGATTTGGAGTATACACCCATACAGCCACCAGAATTTTTATATCACGGAACCGTAGGAAAGTTCAGAGAAGATATACGAAAAAAAGGTTTGCTAAAAATGAGCAGACATCACGTACATCTTAGTGAAGAACTAGAAACAGCAATGAGAGTAGGTTCCAGAAGAGGAGTGCCCATTATACTAACCGTTAGATCTGGTGATATGTATCGAAATGGTATAGCGTTTTATCAATCCGATAATGGAGTATGGTTGACAGATGCCGTTGCTTCAGAGTATATCGAGTTTAAAACAAAGTGATGTACCAGACCTCACAGGTTTTTAAAACCTGTGAGGTCTAAAAGGAAATAGTTATGAGAACACTAGTAATCGGAGACATTCACGGAGGGTACAAAGCATTAATACAGGTGTTAGAAAGAGCTAAAGTAACATCAGAAGATAAATTAATCTTCTTAGGAGATTACGTCGATGGGTGGAGTGAATCAGCAGAAACAATTCAGAAATTAATAGATCTTTCGATATCTAATACATGTGTTTTTATAAGAGGAAATCATGATTTGTGGTGTGGTTTATGGCTGGATAAAGGAGCTACCAATCCAGTTTGGTTAGCTCACGGAGGAAAAGAAACGATAGATAGTTATATTCAATCCGGTTTACTAACCAATGATGCGCATAAACAGTTTTTTAAAGATCTACAGAATTACTATATAGATTCAGAAAACAGACTTTTCATTCATGCCGGATTTACTTCTATGCACGGTGTTGGTAGAGAAGAATATGAATCTAATTACTATTGGGATAGAACCTTATGGGAAGCGGCTTTACTTGCGGATAAGGTGGAAGAAAAAACGCTAGAAGATATGCTTACGTCTCCGAAACGATTTAATCACTATAAAGAAATTTATATTGGACATACACCTACTACTGATTATAAAATTAGTGAGCCAATAAAAGCATATAACTTATGGAACATTGATACCGGAGCAGCTTTTACCGGAAAACTTACCATATTGGATATCGATACCAAAGAATTTTGGCAAAGTGATCCATTACCTTCTTTGTATCCTGATGAAAAAGGCCGAAATTAACACCTGCTATTTTAACTGGAAACAGGGTGTTTTTTGTGAAAAATAGTTTCGATTTTTATCTTCTAAAATTCTATAAATGATTGTTGTCAAATTTCCGTTAGGATATACAACCAAAAGTAGCACCAAAATTACTTTTCTTTTAGTATTCTACATTCTTTTATCTAATTCTGTAAATTCTCAAAATATGGATGACTTTATTGAGTACGATTCCTTTGTTATTGTCGAAAAACCTCAAAAAGTGTATAAAGGCTTTTATAAGGATGGTAAACCGTATAACGGATATTTTTCAAAAGGAAATGATGAATTTCCGCGAGTAGATTATTATGAGAATGGAGAAGCAAAATTTCAATATTCTTTGGATGTCTATCAAATGGCATTAGGAGCAGAATCCTCTGAAGTAGAAGGTTTACAGGAGCAAGAAGGAGAGGTGATGAATGAAGAAGATTATGAAGAGTATATGAAAGATTTATATAAGCCAAAATTAAATATTAAATCTGTTTACGAGAGCGGTAAAATTGTGGATGGATATGAGTATGGAGAACTAAATTCAGGAATAATTTCAAGAAAAATTGAGAAGCAAAAAACTACAGCATTTCACATTGATGCATTTGCAATGCATTATTATCAGAGAACTTCTTTAGTGCTGGTCTCTGATACACTTATCATTGGATCTCCCACAATAGCAGCAGCTGGAGAAAATATAGAAATACGATTATTTAAGAAAAACCAGGCGTGGGTAACTAACTATCACATTGGAGGAGAGAAAATAGGTTCTAACTACTATATAAAAGGAGACATTGAAAGTTTACCAGCTAATTGTACATTGTTTATATATGATCAAAATAATGCTACGTATAATTATGGAAGAGGTGGTTTTGAAAAATACTCGACCAGGTTAGATCTGATAGATATACAGAAAATGTATTTTGATAACCCAGAGATTTTTTCCAATAAGAATATGCAATCTTTTTTTGATGCGTTTATAGAGGCCTTCACTGTTGAAATACAAAAGGAAGATAAACAACGTCTACAAGAACCAGAGGTTTTTAGAGGGTACATCATCACAGGAGAGAGTAGTGAGATACTAAAAGGTATACGTTTTTTTGAGAAAGAAGAGAACTCATATTACGAAGAATATAAAGACAGTAGCAAAATTAAAAAAGAAAAGATAGATCTTATTAACTTTCAGAAAGTGTTTAAAGAGTATTTAGAAAACACACGAAACGACTAGTGTATATAGATGTTCAAAAGAAATTGGTTTAAATATTTTCTAAATTTCAAAATAAAAACTATATTTGCGTATAATTAACGCAAAATAATAAACATATATGAATCCACTACTATTAACAGACGGTTATAAATTAGGTCATAAAGAACAATATCCAGATGGAACTACCTTAGTGTATTCTAATTGGACTCCAAGAAAGAGTAGAATAGAAGGAATTGATAATGTAGTATTTTTTGGTTTGCAGTATTTCGTAAAAGAATATTTGATTAAGAGATTTAATGAAAGTTTCTTTAACCTTCCTAAAGAAGAAGTCGTTTCAGAATATAAAAAATATGTAGATCATTATTTAGGTGTGGATTATGATATTCAGCACATTTCAGAATTACACGATTTAGGTTATTTGCCGATTGAGATAAAAGCCTTACCAGAGGGTACAGAGGTGCCGATCAGAGTGCCCATGTTTACTTTGGTAAATACAAAATCGGAATATTTTTGGTTGACAAATTATTTAGAAACGTTATTGTCTAGTATCATATGGCAACCATGTACTTCTGCAACTATAGCAAAACAATATCAAAAGATTCTTAGTAACTACGCTTCAGAAACGGATAAAGAAAATCTGGAATTTATCACCTGGCAAGGTCACGATTTTTCTATGAGAGGAATGTCTGGAACAGAATCTTCCATTCTGAGCGGTATGGGACACGCACTTTCTTTTTCAGGAAGTGACACCTTACCAGTAGCAAAAGCATATGAGATGTACTATAATGCAGATGTTACTAAAGAATTAGTGATTGGTAGTGTCAATGCTACTGAACATAGTGTAATGTGTGCTGGTAGTAAAGATGATGAGATCGGTACTTTCAGAAGATTATTAGAAACCTATCCTGCAGGAATATTATCTGTGGTTTCTGATACTTGGGATCTCTGGAAAGTGTTGACGGAATATCTCCCTAAGTTAAAAAATGAAATCCTCCAACGTGAAGGTAAACTAGTGATTAGACCAGATTCTGGTGATCCGGTAGATATCATATGTGGATGCAAACATGAAGATCCTATAATTGCCAAAGGAGTAATCGAATTGCTTTGGGATGAATTCGGAGGAACTATTAATGAGCAAGGATATAAAGTACTAAATCCAAAAATAGGAGCAATTTATGGAGACAGTATTACTATGGATAGAGCTACACAAATATGTGAGCGACTTAAAGAAAAAGGTTTTGCATCTACTAATGTAGTACTTGGAATAGGAAGTTTTACCTATCAATATAATACTCGAGATACTTTTGGATTTGCTATGAAGGCAACTTATGTTGAGGTAAATGGAGAAGGAAGAGAAATTTTTAAAGATCCTATTACAGATGATGGAACGAAAAAATCTGCGAAAGGGTTGATGCAACTTTACAAGTCTAATGGAGAAATTACGCTAAAAGATCAATGTACTATAGAAGAAGAAACTCAGGGATTGTTTCAAACAGTTTTTAAAGATGGGAAATTGGTCATTGATGAAAGTTTATCAACTATTAGAGAGAGAATCCTTCGGTAAATAAACTTTGAAGTAAAATATTAAAAACTCCTTGAGATGATACTTAAGGAGTTTTTGCTTTTAAGTGAAACCATTTCTGATTATAAATCGTTTGATCTTAAAAACGTAAAAAGTCAACAGCTTGCTAGTCTAAGATTAAACGATTTGAAATATTCTTTAAATCGTTAAGTATCAAAAAAAAAGAGATCCACAGATATTTTGCAGATTAGCTGTGTTTTTAAGTTGTTGATCTATAGTTTTCTACGGTACGGCGTATTAGTTTTTTTATAAAAATCACTTCTTGTAAATTTCTAACACACAAATGTAATTTAACTAAACTTATACGTATGAAAACACAAATTATTAATCATTTAGTAAGGAACATTGTTTCATATTTAACAATATTCGTAGTCTCACTCTTTGTATCCTGTTCTGATGAAGAATTTGAAGATGGAATTGAATCCTCTTCAGATTTAGGTAAATATTATACTTTTCTGGTCAATTCAGGATTCGAGAGGAGTACAATTACATATCATAAAGAAAGTGACATGTTCATAATTGATAAAGATCTTTTAATTTCTAGAGATGAAGTAACCAACTATATTAAAAGAGATGGTTTGGATGCAGGGATTAATGATAAACAACGTCGCGGCACGTATATCGTAAGTGCTGATAATGCTCGTGATGTTACCTATTTTGTAGAAGGTAATGTTCCACAGTCGTGGCAAACAGCCATCAATGGAGCAGTTGCTCAATATAATGCTATCAATGGATCAGGACTTCGAGTTTCTCTTACCAATGACAGAAACAATGCAGACGCACGTATTTTTATTGGTTTTTCTAATGAAAATTGGGTTGCAAGAGCGTTATTACCAAATTCTTCTAGAAGAGTTGGAAGTTGGATCGAAATAAACACTAGATTCAATAATATGGAATCAGGAAGAAAGCTATTTACTATGGTCCACGAAATGGGTCATAATTTCGGTTTGCTTCATACAAATCAGAACAGTGGTTCGGTAATTCAAGGAACTCCGCTTACAGATTCTAACTCTGTTATGAATTCTTCGGTATTGCCTTGGAATGGATTTACTAATTTTGACCTTGTTGCAATTCGTACATTATATCCCGGTGATGGAGGTGGAGGTAGTGAGAATATTGTAACTGTATACAGACATTGTCCATTCTCCGGAAGTTCGCAAACATATGGAGTAGGTGACTATAATTTAAATGATCTATTGGCTAGAGGCACCCGAAATGATGATATTTCAAGTTTTAAAGTTGCGCAAGGCTATAAAATAATTATTTATGCAGATAAAGATTTTAGTGGTCGAGCAGCTAGTGCCACTTTTAGTGTTGATTGTCTTCAACAATATAATTGGAACGATATTATTTCTTCTTTTCGTGTTGTGAAAAACTAATTAAATATAATAAACATTAAATATAGGCCGGAAGCTTATTTGAGAAAGCTTCCGGTTTTTTTCTGCAAAATAAGATTCGAAATAGTTCTACGAATGCATCTTTTTTGTTTTGAAAAACAAATTTCTTAAGAAAACGCTTTGGTCCTTCTAAAATTCATTAAAAAAACACGAAATAAAATTGAATACTGCTTTAATGGTTATCTATCATTTCTTCTTGTTAAACTAGATAAATTTAGATGTTAAATCTCAAAGAATCAATCATATATAGTTAAGTGTCGATTTTTTACATTTTAAAGTAAGGTTATTCAATATTTTACGACTGCATAATGTAACTAACTTATAAAACACAATCGTCATGAGTGCAATCTGGTTTTTTGAGGACGCAAATCTCTTTAAGGTATTATGTCCTCATAAATTTAAAAAGTACAAAAAGAGTCACGATTTTGACGCATATAAAAAAAGCGATTACATCTATTTTGAAGAAGACTCGGCTAATAAAGTGTATCTTATTGAAAAAGGAAAGGTGAAAATAGGATATTATTCTGAAGATGGTAAGGAAGTAGTAAAGGCTATCTTAACTCGCGGAGAGCTTTTTGGAGAAAAGGCAATTCTAGGTGAAGACAGAAGAACTGAATTTGCTCAATCTGTTGATAATACTACCTCTATTTGCCCAATTGGAGTGCAAACTATGCATGATCTTATGCGTGATAATCAAACCTTTAGTCTTAAAGTATATAAATTTATTGGCTTACGCTTTAAACGTCTTGAAAGAAGATTGCAGTTACTTTTATTTAAAGATACTAAAACTAGACTATTAGAATTCTTTGATGAACTAAAAGAAGATTTCGGGTATTGTTGTCCTAATACAGGAGATACTGTGATACATCATCCGTATACACAAAGAGATATAGCTAATCTTATAGGTACATCGCGTCCTACCCTAAATATCATTCTCAATGAACTAAAGGAATCTAAACAAATTGATTTTAATAGAAAGGAGATTCGTTTAAAAAATGTTGCTTAGTGTTAGCTAGCTAACATTTTAAAAAGTTTTATGAAATTATTTTTACAGTAATAATAATCATAAAACAAAAGGCAATGTTTAAAAAATTAATAATAGGAATGCTTGCGATAGGATTAATCGCAGTTTCCTGTAGTGACGATGACGACACAATACGTGTCGCTAACGCTGGTGAAATTTCTGGTGGTCCATTCGAATTTGATGTAGATGGAGAAGCAGATATGGTATCAGGAATTACGTTAGATGATACCAATGCGTTTGGTACAAGTGGTACTTGGATTGTAACCGATGATCAAGGAAATATTCTAGGATTACCACCTACCATAGCAGCAGTAGAAGGAGTAAACTTTGATGAAGCAGGAGCTGGTACTTGTTTAATCTGGTATTCTAGATATAATGGGACTATTACAGGTTTAGAAATGGGTATGAATGCCAATGATGTAACCGGTGATTTTGATCTTTCCAATTCTATTACAGTAGTAAGAAATCAAGTAGCTAATGCAGGAGTTATAACTGGTGGACCTTTTGAATTTGATGTAGACGGAGAAGCAGATATGGTTTCAGGAATTACATTGGATGATACCAATGCATTTGGTTCTGGGAGTACCTGGATTGTAACTGATGATCAAGGAAATATTTTAGGTCTGCCGCCAACATTGACTGCAGTCGAAGGAGTTGACTTTGATGGTGCAGGGGCTGGAACTTGCTTAATTTGGTATGCTCGTTACGAAGGAACGATATCAGGTTTAGAAATGGGGATGAATGCTAATGATGTAACCGGTGATTTTGATCTTTCTAATGCAATTACTGTAGTGCGTAATCAAGTTGTAAATGCAGGAACTATCTCTGGTGGGCCTTATGAATTTGATGTAGATGGTGATGCTGATATGGTATCTGGAATAACATTAGATGATACCAACGCTTTTGGTGATAATAGTACTTGGATTATTACAGATGACCAAGGAAATATTCTTGGATTACCGCCAACATTAGCTGCAGTAGAAGGTGTGAATTTTGACGGAGCAGGAGTAGGAACTTGTTTGATTTGGTATGCACGATATAATGGATCTGTAACAGGATTAGAAATGGGAATGAATGCTAATGATGTAACTGGAGATTTTGACCTTTCTAACTCGATCACTGTGGTTCGTAATCAAGTTGTAAATGCTGGAGCTATTGCAGGAGGCCCTTTTGAGTTTGATGTAGATGGAACTGCAGATATGGTTTCAGGAATTACCTTGGATGACACTAATGCGTTTGGTGATAATAGTACTTGGATTATCACAGATGACCAAGGAAATATTTTAGGTTTACCACCAACATTAACAATGGTAGAAGGTGTAGACTTTGATGGAGCAGGACCAGGTGTTTGTTTAATTTGGTATGCAAGGTATAACGGAGCGGTTACCGGACTGGAAATGGGGATGAATGCGAATGATGTAACTGGTGATTTTGATCTTTCTAATGCGATCACTGTTACTAGAAATTGTAATACAAGCCCTGGAGTATTATCCGGAGGACCTTTTACATTCACGGTAGATGGAACACCTGATATGGTAAGTGGAATAA
The DNA here is from genome assembly GCF_947495315.1 of uncultured Aquimarina sp. Lineage (GTDB taxonomy): Bacteria > Bacteroidota > Bacteroidia > Flavobacteriales > Flavobacteriaceae > Aquimarina. Next base: position 389,584 of record NZ_CANLYD010000003.1, read on the forward strand.
TGCTAGATAGTTCGAATGCTGCAGGATCTAATAGTACTTGGGTTATTACAGATGATCAAGGGAAAATATTAGGATTACCGCCAACATTAGCAATGGTAGAAGGTGTGGATTTTGATGGAGCTGGAGTTGGAGTGTGTTTAATCTGGTATTTAAGATATGAGGATGGAATACAAGGATTAGAGATGGATATGAATGCAAATGACTTAAACGGTTGTTTCAGTTTGTCAAACGCTATTCAGGTAACAAGACAATAACTAACAGTGGCTTATCTAAAAATGAAAAAGGAAATAATTATTGTTCAAGATAATGTGAACTTAAGGTTGCTTCCGTTCTCACAGGAAGTATAACACAATAGTTCATTGTTGTTTTTTTGTTAGTTTTAAAGCGCGACCTTTGGTTGCGCTTTATTAATTTAGCGATCCGCCCAAGCGGATGAAAAGCCCTCATTAACGGGAGCTTTCAAAATATGTATTTGCGCTTATCCCGCTGAAGAGTGAGATTTATTTTCCAACATCTAATTTTTCAATAACTATTAAATATATTTTACTAATTGTCAGATAATCTTTTATCATAGATTATATATACTTTTGTAAGGAAACATTTTTTTGCTGACAAATTCAATTACTTATATAATAGAAAATCTTTTATGAAATTCAATAAAAAGAATATATCTAACCTGATTTTTGTAATTATTTTACTACTCTTTTTTATTCCGAATACCAGAGGAATGATGCAGATTTTCCTAACCAGAATATTTTCTTTTAGCCCTGGCTTAGTGGATGTAGAGGAACGAGCCCAGGTGGCCTCTTATGATTGGAAACTTCACGGAGTAAATACAGAATCAATGAATTTTAATACAGCTGAAGGTAAAGTGGTATTATTAAACTATTGGGCAACCTGGTGTCCTCCTTGTATTGCAGAAATGCCATCGTTACAAGAACTGTATAATGATTATAAAAATAAAGTAGTATTTGTTTTTTTGACAGAGGATGATGATCCGGAATTAAATAAATTTATGAGTGATAAAAGTTATAATTATCCAATTTATAGGGCGCTATCAGAGCATCCTAAACCTTTTGTCCACAAACCTATTCCGGGAACATATCTTATTGATAAAAATGGAAATATTGTGATTCATAAAGTCGGTGCAGCAGACTGGAATACCGATAAGGTGAGAACAACTATAGATCAGTTATTGGCAGAGTAAATTTCTAACTCCTGAAATACTTAAAAGGAACAAATAACATCCCAAAACATTTTCCTTTATTCTTTCCTAAGTGTTTGTGGTGTATTTTATGAGCCCTTCGAACACCTTTTGCATACCAATGATTTGCATTTCGGAATAGTTTGAAGCGTTGGTGTATAAATATATCATGTACCAAAAAATAGGCAATACCATAAGCTAAAATTCCAAAACCTACCGGTTCTCCTACCCAGAAAGTGATAGGATCATGGAGCATAATAAAGGACATACTGACTACTGCATAAAATACAAAGAATAAATCATTACGTTCCCACCAACTACTGTGATTCTTGTGATGGTGATCTTTGTGTAATGACCATAAAAAACCGTGCATGATATATTTATGGGTAAACCACGCCATGAATTCCATAAAACAGAAGGTAGCTATAAAAATCAATATCCAAATTAGAACATTCATCTTAGATAAATTTCGTTCAATGTATTATTAAATTAGATTTAGTCTGTAATCAAAATACGATTTAGCCAATAGTCCAAATTTTTGATAATTAGGTACTCTGATTCTCGTGTTTTTGATTTCTACAGAAGGAGTAGCTTTTAGTTTATTAAGTAACTTTTTATAATAAATATAAGCTGTGTATACCCCGAATTTTGCCTCAACAGGTAATTGCATAATCCCCTCAAAACCTTTATCAAAATCTTCCTGAATCTCTTCTATAATTCTAAGTTTAGACTCCTCGTCTAGTTGTCTTAAATCAGTATCCGGAAAATACGTACGACTTAGGTCTTCAAAATCCGCTTTTAGATCACGTAAGAAATTCACTTTCTGAAAAGCAGAACCTAAATGCATAGCACTTTCCTTCAATTCATCATATTTTTTATCATCTCCTTTTACAAATACCTTAAGGCACATAAGACCCACTACATCTGCAGAACCATAAATATATTCTTTATACTCAGCATTGGTTAAATAGTCCTTTTTATGAAGATCTAATCGCATACTCTTCATAAAAGCTTCATATAATTCCGGCTGTATATTATACTGATGAACTGTTTGCTGAAATGAATTAAGAATAGGATTTAGGCTAATCTTATATTCAATGGCTTTATACATTTCAGTTTCAAAATCATTGAATAATGTTTCCTTATCATAGTCATGAAAGCTATCTACAATTTCATCAGCAAATCTTACGAATCCATATATGTTATAGATGTCCTGACGAATAGAATCTGATAACATTTTAGATGCTAAAGAAAATGAAGTACTGTAAGAGTTAGTAACAAGCTTGCTACAACTATAAGAAACGGAGTCAAATAAAGCTTTCATCAGTTAGATTTTAGTTTAGGTTTAATTTTTTGGATTTAATCCTTAAATTAATGTTAGGTCTATTGCGCAAAGTAGTAGGATGTATTCACACATCAAATAGTCTGCAATTTAGGTTTACTAGATAGATTAAATTTTGATTCTATTAGTCCTGCTACCAGTTTTCCAGAAATTAATGATGGCGGTACTCCTGGTCCGGGAACAGTTAGTTGACCCGTAAAAAACAAGTGTTGTACCTTTTTACTTTTCAACTTAGGTCTTAGAAATGCGGTCTGTAATAACGTGTTTGCCATTCCATAGGCATTTCCTTTATATGAATTGTATTCTTTTATAAAGTCTTTTACGCAAAAGGACTCTTTAAATATAATACTATTTTGAACATTTTGTTCGGTTAAATTTTCAAACCGAGTTATGATTTTATTAAAATAGATCTCTCTTAGTTCTGGTGTATCTTCAATACCTGGAGCTAAAGGAATTAAGAAAAAACCATTTTCTTTTCCGGCTGGAGCCGAACCTGAATCCGTAACAGAAGTAAAATTGGCATAAAAAAGAGGCTCATCAGGCCATTTAGGCTCATCATAAATATCTTTTGCGTGTACATCAAAATCCGTATCAAAGAATAAATTATGATGGTGTATATTTTTTAATTTTTTATCGAATCCAACATAAAAGAGAAGAGATGAAGGAGCAAACGTTTTGCGTTCCCAATAGGATTCGGAATATTGTCTATACTTCGGATCTAGTAAGGTTTCTCCATGATGATAGTCCGCGCCACATAATACAATATCCGCTTTAATTTCTGAATTATTTACAACAATTCCTTTGGCAATACCATTCTCAACCAAAATTTTGTCAACTGTAGCGTTCGTGAAAAACTGAACTCCTAATGATTCGGCTAATTTTTTCATTCCCAAAATAACCTGATACATTCCACCTTTTGGGTGCCAGGTTCCTAATCCAAAATCCGCATAGTTCATAAAACTATAAAAAGCAGGAGTATCACTTGGTTTTGCTCCAAGGAATAATACTGGAAATTCCAAAATTTGAATTAATTTTTTATTCTTAAATTCTTTTCTTACTTCTCTGGATATAGTGCTGAAAAATTGACCAATTTTCTTAATAGTTTCTTTGGTTACTAGTTCTATAGGAGAAATACCTGGTCGATATACTAACTCTTTAATCGCTATATCATAATTACTTTTAGCAGCAGATATGAACTTTTTTAATTTATCAGAACTTCCTTTTTCTTCATTTTCGAAAGCAGCATAGATTTTTTCTAGGGTATCTTCTATAATAATACTTTCCTTGTTTTCAAAGAATACTTTATACGCTGGATTTAATTTATCCAATGTGTAAAATTCAGAAGGTGAAGTATTAAAATCATTAAAAAACTTCTCAAATACATCCGGCATCCAATACCATGATGGGCCAATATCAAATGTAAACCCTTCTTTTTTTAATTGTCTCGCTCTACCACCAACAGTATCATTTTTTTCATATATAGTAACATCATATCCCAATTTTGCCAGATAACAAGAGGCAGAAAGGGATGAAAAGCCAGAACCGATGATTACTACTTTTTTGTGTGACATAAGGTTTGTTTAAAAAACTGCTATAATTCTTTGATAAGATCAGTTATGGACGAAAAATAACGATGGTTGGATCCACTGTTACCAGAAATATGCATGGTTTGTTTACCAAGCATCCAGAATTCACTTTCTCGTTTGGAACACACTATTTCATTAAATTTTTGTACATATTCACCTATTTTATCTTTTTCTGGTCTTACAGTGAAATATGAAAGGAAAACGGTATTCTCATGAAACGATAACATATTAGGCAAGCTGTCCAAGGGTATACTTGGCCCTAGATAAATTGCTTTATATCCTTTTAGTAAGATTTCATAATTTATATATAACAAACCTAATTCGTGTATTTCGTTTTCTGGCAAATATAAGATAAATGCTTTATCAGTTTTCGTAGATTTAGAATACTGAAGCTTTTCTATATTAATTAATAGTTTTTGTTTAATAAGATTGGTAATAAAGTGCTCGTGAGAAGGACTAATAGTATTTGTTTGCCATAACAATCCTATTTCTGTTAAGAGCGGAATAAAAACATCAGTAAAGATCTGTCTAAATGTTCTTTTTTCTGATAATTGTTCATATGTACCCAAAAACAATTGTAGATCGTAATTAAGCATGGATATTTTAAGTGAGTTAATAGCTTGATTTTTAGTACTGTTGTCAGATACTATTCTTCTTACATATTCGTCAATCTCTTCATTGTTAAGCTTAGAAACTCTAGAGATTTTATAACCACTATTAACAAGATAAGTAACATTCAGCAACTTCTGTAGGCTTTTTAAACTATAAGTCCGTATATTGGTTTCAGTACGATCTGGGGATAAGAGATTATATCTTTTTTCCCATATCCTAATAGTATGTGCTTTTACACCACATAAATTTTCAAGATCTTTGATACTAAAATTTTGTTTAATGTTGTTCACTCTTTTTAAATAAAGGTTAAACAAATGTAAATAAAAAAGTAAATATTTAGAAAGTATTACTTGTTAAATTATCAACTATAAATGTTAAAAAGATTTACAAAAGGAGAGTTAAAACTTTTAGATATTAGTATTTTCTAATTGATGTGCTATTTTTTGTTGTTAAAAGAAAAATCCAGAAACATTCGTTTTTAAGAAACGTAAGGCTTTAGTAATATGTACCTCTACCGTTTTTGTAGAAATACCTAGGATTTCAGCAATTTCTTTGTGTCTTTTTTGTTCTAATCTACTTAGTTTAAAGACTTCTCTACATTTTTTAGGAAGCTGCTCAATCGCATTTTCTAATTTCAACCAATCAGCTTCTTGCTGGCTTTCTTCTTTTTCTGCATAAAGTTCAAAAAGTGCTTCCCATTTTAATTTATCTAACAAATCAATTTCCTTCTTTTGTTTGCGTAAATGCATCAAGAATTCATTATGACAGGAACGAAAAAGGTAATTTTTTAAAGATGTATTGATCAGTAAAGATGATTTTTTTTCCCAAAGGCGTAACATCACATTTTGCACCAGATCTTCTGACAAAACACCATCATTAGAGAGTTTATAGACGTAGTTACATAACCATTGATAATATTGGTCAAATATGATTTTGTAGCTTTCTTTATTGCCGTCTATTAATCCCTCAATCAATAATTTTTCTATGTCAGGGTTGTTGCTTTTCATAATGACAATCACTTGCTAAATTATAAAAATTAAAATAAAGTAGGGGATTGATAAGATTTCTGCATCATGTATATAGAAAAAGAAAAGAATGGATAATTATTTAACAATAATTAAAAAATATCTGGAAGGCGAACTTTCTAATTCAGAAAAAGAAATATTGCGACAATGGATTATGAAAAATCCTAAGAATGAAATGCTTTTCAAAAGAGAAGTAGAAAATTGGCATTCAGATAAAGAAGGGTTGCGAACGGACTCCGAAAAGGCCTACAAACGTTTTATTGATACAATTGATCACAAGGGAGCAAAAATAATTTCTTTAAAACCATGGTTCAGAGTTGCGTCCTATGCTGCAGTTTTGGCTGGAGTATTGTTGGGTGTGTATTATTATACTAAACCGGATATATCTGTCATTAAAACCAACCCGAATATAGTAGAAGTTCATACAGAACAAGAAGATAAGATTAAAATCTCTCAGGCAGACGGTACAATCACCTATATGGATTTTGATGATAAAGAAGATTTGGTTACTGCGAGCGGAGCGATAATTGGTAAAAAAAGCCAAGATCAATTAATCATTAAAAGTATCGATAAAACCAAAGCCGAATTTCTGGAAATATCTATTCCTAAAGGAAAAATCTTTCAATTAAGTTTATCCGATGGTACCAAAGTATGGTTAAATGCGGCAAGTACCTTAAAATTTCCACAACATTTTGGATCTTCAGAAAAAAACAGAATAGTACATCTGGAAGGAGAAGCTTTCTTTGATGTGACTACGAATGAAAAACAGCCTTTTATAGTAAAGACAGGAGAAATTGATGTACAAGTATTAGGTACACAATTTAATGTATCGTCTTATACTGAAGACGCAACAATAAAAACAACATTGGTAGAAGGTTCAGTTGCGGTTAATAATCCAAATAACTCTACTAATATGTTGAAGTTGTCTCCAACGTATCAGGCCGTGTATACAAAAGATCAAAAGCGCCTAAATAAGAAGAAAGTTAATACAACATTGTATACGTCCTGGATGTATAGAAAAATGATGATACAGAATGAATCTTTTGCAGCAGTGATCAAAAGGTTAGAAAGAGCTTACGATGTGGAAATTGTAAGTTCTAATCAAAAATTAAACAACACACGTTTTACTGGGGAATTTGATATAGAAAATGTTCGACAGATTCTGAATGTGTTTTCTGAAACTATAGATTTTACATATGAAATGAACCAAAATAAAATTTTAATACACTCAAATGATTAATGGTAAATTCGATCTGACCATTTAAGAAATGAATAAAAAGAACAGATCAAAATAAGGATAAGAAGATTACAATCAATCCGTAAAAGAAAAAAAGGAAGTGCTGCAACACTTCCCCTTATGGTCTGATTATTATTTAACTGAGTACTAACAACCAAACTTTTCAAAATTATGAAAAAAAAGGGTAACTGTACGCTATTTTCACACTTGGCGCACAAATCAATCGTATTAAGAATGAGGCTTACACTAGTTTTATTTTGTTTTTCCATCTTACAGATGATGGCAACTTCCGGCTTTTCGCAGGGCAAAATAGAACTGAATTTAAAACAAGCAACAATTGCTGAAGCATTAGAAGAAATTAAAAGTCAAACTTCGTATAAGTTCTTCTATATTAATGATGAGGTCAATCTGAATCAAAAGACTTCGATTAAGGTTAAAAAAGAAACTATAGACAGAGTTTTGTCAATTCTTTTTGAGAATACAGATATTTCGTATTCAATTATCGGAAAGCAAGTAGTGTTAAAAAAAGCACCATTTACTAAAGAAAAACTAAAGGTTATTCGTGAAGTAAAAGGGAATGTTAAGGACTCTAATGGAAGTCCGCTTCCGGGAGCAAATATTGTGGTAAAAGGTACTACCATTGGTGCTCAAACAGATTTTGAAGGAAATTTTACTATTAATATGCCAGATGATAATAATATACTGGTCATCTCGTATATTGGTTTTGAAACAAAAGAAATTGACGTAACAGGAAAAGATTTTATAACCGTAACCTTAAAAGATGCATCTGCACAGTTAGATGATGTAGTAATTGTAGGATCCAGAAATCCTAGCCGTACAGCTACAGAAACAGCTGTACCTATAGATGTGATTGATATTACACAAATAGCTACACAAGGTCCGCAGACATCAGTTAATGAAATTCTTAATTATGTAGCTCCATCATTTACTTCACAGACGCAAACTGTTTCTGATGGAACAGATCATATAGATCCCGCATCACTACGTGGATTAGGACCTGATCAGGTATTGGTATTAATTAACGGAAAAAGAAGACATAATACAGCATTGGTTAATGTGAACGGAACTGTAGGAGCTGGTAGTGTCGGGACAGATTTAAATGCAATTCCAACGGCGGCAATCCAGCGGATAGAGGTGTTAAGAGATGGTGCAGCGGCGCAATATGGTTCTGATGCAATTGCTGGGGTAATCAATATTGTTTTAAAGAAAGGAACAAACAAATTGGACCTAACACTTACTACGGGAGCTAATTTCAGTAAAAATTCTAATCAATTTGATGGAGGAAGTGATGGTGAAAAAGTAGTATTGGATGTTAACTATGGATTACCAATAGGGGAGAATGGTGGATATATCAATTTTACTGGATCTCTATCTACAAGAGAACCTGCACTACGTAATAAAGATTATCAGGGAGATATTTTTAGAGGATATCACGGAGCAGAACGAATATTTGCGGCTAGTGGAGGAAACGTAGCTGATATGACGTTAGTCGATTATCAAACGGCTTCACAAAATATCTCATATTTAGATCAGGTAACCAGAGATCAGATAGCTGCTTTGGATGTTACAGATCCTACAGATATCGATACATTTAGAGGTTTATTAGATTTTGATGCAGATGAAGACGAATTGTCTGCACGTGGATTAACACGTACAGATTTTAGATTTAAAGTAGGTACCGCTAAATTGAGAGAAGGAAAATTCTTTGCCAATATGGCAATCCCATTAGGAGAAGATGCAGAGTTTTATAGTTTTGGAGGAATTAGTTATCGCGAAGGATTGGCATCCGGGTTTTACAGAAGACCAGCACAGAGTGACGGTAGAGCCAATACACCGGCTTTTCCAAACGGATTCTTACCAAATATTGGAACCGATATCGTTGATAAATCTATTGCTGTAGGAATCAAAGGAAAGGTAAAAGACTGGAATGTGGATTTCTCTAATACGTACGGAATTAACATCTTTGATATTACAGTTGATAACTCTAGTAACGGAACCTTAGGAGTGGCAACACCCAGAAGTTTTGATGCTGGAGCCTTAAGTTTTATGCAGAATACAACCAATCTGGATATTGGTAGGTTTTATGAAGATATTTTTAGTGGATTGAATGTGGCAATGGGTGCAGAGTACAAAGTAGAAAATTATACAATTACAGCAGGAGAAGAAGCATCTTATACTAGTTATGATATCAATGGTAATATTGTAACAAGTACAACACCTGATGTTGATTTAGTAAGAAACAATTTTACGGGAGCAGTACTCGGTGGAGGATCACAAGTATTTAGAGGATACGATCCTAATAATGAAACAGATGAATATAGGAACAGTATTGCCGGATATATTGATCTGGAAGCTGATTTTACGGAAAAATGGTTAGTAAGCCTTGCTGGTAGATATGAGAACTTCTCTGATTTTGGCGATACGTTTAATTATAAACTGGCAACACGTTATAAAGTGACTGAAAAATTTTCGGTTCGTGGAGCAAATAGTACAGGGTTTAGAGCACCTTCATTGCATCAACAATTCTTTAGCAGAACTAGTACAGTTTTTGTAGATAATCAACCTTTTGAACAAGGAACTTTTACTAATAATAGTAGAGCAGCTGCATTAATTGGGATAGCTCAACTAAAAGAAGAAACCTCTAGTAGTTTTAGTTTAGGCCTTACTGCCAAAATTCAGAATTTTACAATTACAGCAGATGCGTATTTGATTAATATTGATGATAGAATTGTATATAGTGGAAGTTTTGGAAATGGAGGAGATCCGGAGTTAACCCAGATATTTGAGGATGCTGGAGCTACAAGTGCTAGATTCTTTGTCAATGCTATAGATACTAAGTCGCAAGGTATTGATGTAGTAATTTCTCATAAAGCAAATTTTGGAGAAGATATGGTGCTTAAAAATGACCTTTCTGCAACATTTGCAAAGACTGAAGTAGAAGAAATCCGAGTTCCAGAAAGAATTGCCAATGCAGGTCAAAGTGTTAATTTCTTTGATGGACAGGAAGAGGCATTCCTAACACTTGCGCAACCAAGAACTAAACTCAGCTTAACAAATGTTTTATCTTTTGGTAGATATGATATTTTATTAAGAAATGTATTCTTTGGTGAAGTGACAGATCCGGATGATTTTAATGGAGATCCAAGAGTAGATGGAACCGTTGTAAGTGATGATGCCGTATATGGAGGAAAAGTCGTTACAGATCTTTCTTTTTCAGCAAAATTGTTAGAAAATCTAAACATAACTATTGGAGCCAATAATTTGTTAGATGTGTATCCTGATGAGAATAGAGAAGGAGGAACTGCAGGTGATCAATTTGTATATTCCAGAAGAACTTCACAGTTTGGATATTCTGGTAGATTTTTATTTGCAAGAGTAAATTTTAGCCTTTAGTTGAGTTAGTTTAATATGTTAAAACAGGCAAGGATCAAAAAGCATCTTTGCCTGTTTTCTAATAGTACTATTAAAAATAATCCATAGGATTTACTCTTTTTCCATTATGTTTTACTTCATAATGAAGATGAGGTCCTGTAGAAAGTCCAGTATTTCCGCTATAACCTATAATCTGTCCTTTTTGAACTTGTTGGTTTTTCTTAGTATTGAAGCTTTCCAAATGCGCATACCAGGTCTCATACCCATCAGCATGAGAAATGACAATTAGATTTCCCCAATCACCTTCGTTTTTAACAAGAGTGATAGTTCCGTTTGCAGTAGCAATAATTGGAGTTCCTATTTTTGCTCTGATATCTATACCACCGTGGAATACCTTCTTTTTTCGTATCGGATGATTAAAATTTTTACCATAAGCAGCCGTGATATCATCTTTTGATCCATTTTGGATTGGGAAAACAGAAGGAGGAGTTTCTATGACTATTTCTTCTGTCAATGCCTGTTCTATAATATGATTATTATTAGACTTAGGTTTTATAAATGCCATAAAAAGTACTGCCAGAACAGGAATGAGTAAAATGTATCGGATAAGATTTTTTTGATTAGAATTTGTTTTTGTGATCATGTCTATTCGTTTTTTGATTAATGAATGATTGAAATAACTATATAATTTTACACTTTGCTTTGCTCCTAGATTTTTTGCCAGGAGTTCTAAATAATTTGATTTTTTGATTTGACTGTTAATTATAGATTGATCTGCTTGATACTCGTGAATTGACTTGATAGATTTTCTGAATAAATACGAAAATGGATTAAACCAGAATACAACCAAGTATATTTCTGTTACTATTAGATCGATGGTATGACCAAGTTTTATATGTACTTTCTCATGCTCCAAGATTGATGGATCGATTTCATTTATTTCATCTTTTGGAAGGAAAATCCAGCGAAAACAAGAGAATATACTCTGTATGTCCGCAGCAATAAAGCAAAACCCATCTTTAACGAAAGTTTCGGATTTTTTCTTTAGTTTATATAGTTGTGTAATGGATAATAACAGTCTTAGTAGATAGATAAACATACCGATACTATAAACAAACCATAGTAAATGAATCGGATTCCAATCTTTTTCTGAAGGTTCTGAAGGTTCCAAAGAGACTTCTTGGGTTGGATGCTCTATAGGTATAATATCATCAAAATCTGGTATGATAAGGGTTTGATTTGCAATGTGAATTTCTACCTGATTTAAGAAAGGAAGACATAGTGATATTGGTAATAAAAGCAATAATAAGATTCTATTGATTTTATGAAAAGTTAATTTTCTAAAGAAAACATAATACGAACTGTATAAAACAGCTAAACAAATACTTGCCTGTATAAGGTATATGAAAAAATTATTCATCTTCTTTTTTTAGTTTATCTATTTTTTTTTGAATATGAAGTTTCATTTTTTCTAACTCGTTCACATTTAGATCTTCATCATTTGTAAAAAACATGGCAAACTTACTTATGGATCCACTAAAGAAGTTTTTAACCACTCCTTTAAAATGATTTTTGAAATAAGTTTCTTTAGATATTAGTGGGTAATACTCTTTTATTCTGCCATAAGTAGTAAAGCTTATAAATTTTTTGGTTACCAAAGTTCTAATTACAGTGGATATAGTAGTGTAAGCAGGGCGTGGTTCAGGAAATTGTTCTACAATATCTTTTAGAAATGCTTTTTCAAGCTTCCAGAGATATCTCATAATCTGTTCTTCTGCTTTTGTCAAATCTTTCATATGACAAATATAACTATATTTTTAGTAATAAAACTATAAATATAGTAATTATACTATTTTTGTAGTAATAGTTAAAAGGAGTTATGTTTAACTAGTTGTTTTTAAATGAATTATGTAGATTCATTGTTTTTTGTTAAAGGATAAAATCGTATCTGTGTCAAACCCAATAGTTACTTGATCTGTTAATTTGTGTTCGGATGTAAAGTTTAGAACAGTATTGTTGGGTAGTATTGTGGTATGCATAAAATGATCCCCCATAAAAACAGTCTTGTCTATTTTTATACTTAGATTAAAATCAGATGAGGTGTTGATTTTGAATTGATTAATTCGAATAGCATATTTTTTATTTTCTTCTTCTTTTGTATTGTATCCAAAACAGGTTAAATCTTCTTCTGATAATTGTGAAATTGTACTAAAAAGTGAGGCGACATAATAATCTTTAGGTTTTTTGTATAGTTTTTTGATAGACCCTTTCTGAATTTTTTTTCCTTCTTGTAATATTATAATTTTGTCAGCAATAGCTATAGCATCTTGTGTGTCATGTGTTACAAATATGGCAGTAACTTCTGTTTTTTTTATAATATCAAAAATCTCATTTCTAAGTTGAACGCGTAGCATTACATCTAGATTGCTAAATGGTTCATCAAGTAATAGTAATTTAGGTTTTGGTGCTAATGCTCGTGCAAGAGCGACCCTTTGTTGCTGTCCTCCAGATAATTGGTGCGGATATCGATTTTCGTAGCCAGTTAAGTTTACTAAAGCTAACATTTCAGAGACTCTTGTTTTCTTATTCTCCAATTTAGAAAGGCCATAAGCAATGTTTTTAAAAACAGTTAGATGAGGAAACAACGCATAATCCTGAAAAACAAGTCCAATATTTCGTTTCTCAGGAGGAACAAAACTATGCTCAGAAGCGACTTCAGTATTATTGATACTAATTGTACCGCTATCAGGAGTTTCTAACCCAGAGATTAATCGAGTAAGTGTGGTTTTTCCACTACCACTTTCGCCGACAATAGCAATCGTTTCACCTTTTTTAACTGATAAATTGATATCGTTGATAACCAAATCTTTTCCATTATTAAAAGATTTTGATAATTGTTTTATTTTTAAAATGTGACTCACTCAGTTTTTTATTTTTCGTTTAATATCAATCGATTAAGTATTATTATAGGGACGATACCGGTAGCTATAATACATAACGAAGGTAAGGCTGATTCCATAATAAGTTCATCGCTAGCATACTCATAAGCTTTAACAGCTAAGGTGTTTACATGATAAGGTTTTAGGATAAGTGTCAATGGTAGTTCTTTCATTACATCTACAAAAACTAAGATAAAAGCACCAATCGCACCCGATTTTAATAAAGGTAATTCTATATTAAAAAATGTTCTAATATTTCCTTTTCCTAATAATTTAGAAGACTCTGATAGTGATTTTCCTATTTTTAATTGATTCGCTTCTATTGGATTATACGCAACAGCTAGAAACCGAATAACGTAGGCATATAAAAGAACTAAAATGGTACCATTGATAAGTAATCCTATTTTGATACTCCATAAGTCTTTTGCAATTTTTATAAACCACTTGTCTAATGTAAGAGAAGGAATCATTACTCCAACTGCAATAACTGCGCCTGGTATTGCATACCCTAAGATTGTTATTCTAGAAACCTTTTTTAATGCTTTTAATCGGTTCCATTTAGGGAAATATAATATCATTAATGCTGTGAATACCGTAAAAAAAGCTGTTAAAAAAGAAATACCTAAACTTTGAAGTGCAATAATGAAAAATGAAGATGATAAAACATCTTTATAGGTTAAGAATGACCAATAAATTAATTGTGAAAGAGGAATTATAAAACCAAATACTATTGGAATACTAACAATAAAAAATAACAATAACTGTCTTTTTGTAGTGACAGTTTTTTTCTTTAGTACGTTATTGCTTTTATAAGAATTATAATAACTTTTAGCTCCACGCTGAAGACGTTCCAGGTAAATTAGTATAAATACTACAAAAAGAAGTATCGCTGATAGATATACAGCTGTAGATGGTTCTCCTAGAGAAAACCAAGATCTGAAAATACCAGTAGTAAATGTGCTAACGCCAAAATATTTTGCAGCGCCGTAATCATTTAATACTTCCATTAATACTAGTATTAATCCGCCTACAATAGCAGGTCTGGCTACAGGTAAAACAATTTTGAAAAATGTACTTCGCTCAGTTGCACCTAATAGCTTTGAGGCTTCTATAAGTCTTCCTGATTGATATAGAAATATGGCTCTGGCGCTTACATATATGTATGGAAATAAAGAAAGGCTTAAAATAAGTATAAGCCCAAAAATATTCATGACATCTAACTTAAATGAAGAAATACCGATTGTTTTCATTAGTATTTCCAGAGAGCCTCCATAATCAAATATTCCGGCATATGCATAAGCTGTTATATATGATGGAATAGCCAAAGGTAGAATTAACATCCATTCTAAAAACCTTCGATAAGGGATTTCATATCTACTAACTATCCAGGCAGAAGAAACGCCAAAAAACAAAGTCAACATGGAGCACCCTATAACTAACCATATTGAATTAAGAATATAATCAGCTAGCACATGCTTTACTAGATGTGACCAAGTTTCGCCTGGTCCAGAAAATAATTTAAAAAATATTGTGAGAATGGGAATGGCAATACAAACAACAATGGCCAATGTAAATATTGACCATTTGTTAGTATCTCTTTTTAAATATATATCTCTAAGTAATTTCAAAATTTATTTCCAACCAGCTTCATCAAAAAGAATGACAGCTTTCTTGTTGTTTTTACCCAATAAAGATAGTGCTAATGTATCTTCTTTGAATGATCCCCAAGATTGAAGCAATTCTGAAGGTTTTACTTTTTTGTTTACAGGGTATTCATAATTGGCTTTTGCGAATACTTCTTGAGCTTCAGCACTAGCTAAAAACTCGATAAACTTGATTGCATTATCTTTATTTGGGGCATATTTAGCTACTCCAGCACCACTTATATTAATGTGTGTGCCACGATCTTCTTGATTAGGGAAAAAGACTCCAACCCCATTACCAGCCTTAACTTCTTCAGGATTTTTGGAGTTTAGTAATTTGCCAATGTAATAAGTATTTACTACTGCAATGTCACCTTCTCCAGCTACAACAGCTTTTACTTGATCTCTGTCATTTCCTTTTGGAGACCTAGACATGTTTGCTACTATTTTGGTAGCCCAGTCTTTTGCAGATTCTTCTCCATTATTTGCTATTATAGAAGCTAGTAAAGATTGGTTATAGATATTTCCAGAAGATCTGATTAATACTTTTTTATTCCATGTTGGTGAAGTTAGATTTTCATAGGTTGATAATTGTTCTGGCTTAATTCTATCTTTTGCATAGATAATAACACGTGCTCGTTTTGTTAAACCAAACCATTGATTATTTTCATCTTTTAGATTAGTTGGAATAATTTCATTTAATTTTTTAGAGTCAATAGATTGTAATAAATCTTTATCCTTTGCTCTTACTAATCTTCCTGCATCTACAGTGATTAAAACATCTGCAGGTGATTGCTCTCCTTCTTCAGACATTTTCTGAATTAATTCATCTGCTTTGGCATTTACTACATTCACCTTGATGCCTGTTTGATTTTCAAAATTGGCAAATAATTCTTGATCAGCTGGATAGTGTCTATGAGTATATACATTAACAATCTCTTTTTTTGTGATTGTTTTTTCCTGAGAATCTTGATTGTTTTTATCATTTTTGCAAGAAGATGATACGATAAGTAATGTTATTAATAGATAAATGTATTTCATTTGTTATAATATTTTAATAGTATAGTAATTCGCGTTAGAAAATAGTAAGGTTTTGCATAATTTGTGATCACTAACCAAACCAGATGATGGTATGGAGTGAATAATGGATGTGTTTCATTTTATATTTTAAAGGAATATATTTTTTTCAAAAGTAGTGCTCTCACTTAAAACGGCAAATTTATTTAGAACATATCTTAATAACAAAAATGATTTTATGAATTTATCAGACGGGTGTTTTGGCAGATACAGGAAAGATGAATTATCTAAAAAATTTAGGGATTTTTAATTTAGATTTGAAATTTGTGTTCTTGGTAAATTTTCAGGATAAAGAAAACAACTAAAAGATGTGTATTAATTTTGAGAAATAAAAAGAAAAGTACCCGGAATGGGAGTCGAACCCACACGCCCTAATGGACACATGGCCCTCAACCATGCCTGTCTACCAATTCCAGCATCCGGGTAAATAAAGATGCTTATATTATAATATAGTATAAAACTAAAAAAGTATCACAAGAGAATTGCGATACTTTTTAGTGACCAGTCTGGGGCTCGAACCCAGGACCCTCTCCTTAAAAGGGAGATGCTCTACCAACTGAGCTAACTGGTCATTGATACCATTAGGAATCAAATATTTTTTAAAGAACTTTTAAAGTGAATAATCATTAAAACTTAATCATTATTCACTTTATTGTGACCAGTCTGGGGCTCGAACCCAGGACCCTCTCCTTAAAAGGGAGATGCTCTACCAACTGAGCTAACTGGTCATTCAATTTTTTTCCTTGAATGCGGGTGCAAATATACTATCATTAATTTATTTTTCAAGAAGAATTTAATATAAATTTACATTTTATTTTAAATGCCCTTTTTTTTAGGCATAAATAATCTAAATTTTAGTTTATGAACATTATTTTAATAGGGTATATGGGATGCGGTAAGTCATCCATTGGTAGGGATTTAGCTCTTAAATTAGAAATGAAATGTCTTGATCTGGATGATTATATCGAAGCTCAAGAAAAAAAATCAGTAAATCAAATTTTTCAAGACCAAGGAGAAATATATTTTAGAAAAAAAGAAAATCAATATTTAAATGAGGTTTTAGAAACTTATACAAATACTATAATTTCTCTAGGTGGAGGAACACCTTGTTTTGTAGGAAATCTGGAAATTATAAAGAATAATAAAAATGCTAAAAGTGTTTATTTAAAAACATCACTACAGGAATTAGTGAATAGATTATTTTTAGAAAAAGGAAAACGACCTTTAATAGCACACGTTTCATCCAAAGATGATCTTAAGGATTTTATTCGGAAACATCTTTTTGAACGTTCATTTTATTACAATCAGGCAGAGTATGTAATTTCTACAGATGATAAAACTGTCGAAGAGATAGCAACAGAAATAAAGAATACCTTATTCTAGTACTGCAAGATCGTTTTTGCCAAAAGTTACGTTAACATGCTCATGTAAGGAGGTAGATAAAGAAATACCTTTAAAATCTGCCTTAATTGGATATTTTTTATGATTTCGATTCACCAAAACTGCTGTTTTAAATCTTGTTAGAGGAACATCTAAAAAATGTTTTACTCCATAAGCCAAAGCAGTCCCCGAATTAAGAACATCATCGGCTAGGATAAGAGATTTGTTTTCATATGCTGATGAGGAGATCGAAGTTTTTACTGTGTTTTGCGGAGCGGATTTATCCATAGTTACTTCGCAAAGTGTAACACTTATACTCGAAATGCCTTCTAAAATCTTTTTTAACCTTTGAGCAAAAATGTATCCGTTTTCTGCAATACCGGCAATAACGATTTCTTTTTCATTTACATTAGTTTCATATATCTGATAAGCTATTCTCTTAATCTTATGCTGAATTTGTTCATGAGTAAGAATGATATTGTCTTTAGCTTGCATACGTAAACGGTGTTAATTTTTTTTCAATTGTCCTCAAAGATAAAAAAGAGTTCGTTACCCATACGCGGAGGAATGGAATTATAACATTTTTCTAGTGTTTTAATTTTGAAAGACGAAGAGAATAGTGTTAAATACTCCTTTTTGTTTCCGCCAAATGGAGGACCGGTTTTTTCGAAATCATTATCAAAAAATAAACCAACTAATTTTCCTCCAGATTTTAAGAGAGATTTCATTTTAGAAACATACTCCTTTCTTTGATTAGGTAATAAGGCACAGAAAAATGTTTGTTCCACAATGATATCAAATTGATCATGTAAGCTGAAAAAATCTTCATACAGTATTTGAGATTTAGGGAAATTAGGCTGTCTTTCTTCAAATTTGTTAAGTGTCTCTTTTACAAAATCTAAGATATATACGTTTTTAAATCCACTTTCAAATAAAAGTATTGCTTCGTAAGCATTTCCACATCCCGGAATTAATATTTTAAGGTCTTTATTATCTAATTGATTAAAATATGATATGATTGAAGGAGAAGCATATCCAATATCCCAACCCGTTTGGTGTAGTTTATATTTATTACTCCAGAAATGCGAATCTAACTTCATTCTTCACTATCCTTATCAGTAGGCTCTTCAAACCAATCATCGATATCCCTTCTGTCTTTTTTAGTTGGTCTACCGGTACCCTTTTTTCTATAATAGTCTTTGGAGTAATTTAAAAGATCTAATTTTTGCAACGCTTCAGCAGGAGTTACGTCTTTACGGTATATGTCGACTAGCTTAGCGCCAAGTCGGCTTTTTGGTGTGTCTAAAACAACTAGTTCATAATTAAGCTGGTTTTTACGAACAGTAATTTTATCGGTTGGGTATATTTCTCTGGACGGTTTTACAATATCTCCGTTTACACGAATTTTACCTTCCTTACAAGCCTTTGTAGCAATACTACGTGTCTTGAAATATCTGATACACCATAAATATTTATCAACTCGCATAAAAAATGATTAAAAAATGCGTTTTATCTCTAATAATAGTTCAGCAAAAGTACAAGAAAATTGTATCTTGCGCCTTCAAAAAAGCAATCAGATGAAAGTAAGAAGATATATTTTTGCCATAGGAGTTGTTGTTTCGGCCTTATATGCTTGTAGTAACGATGATGATGGTTTTGTTAGCATTCCGCCAAGGGATATGACAGAGCAGCAAGTAAATGAGGATCCAATAATACAAAGTTACTTAAAGACGCATTTTTTTACTCCAGTAGATAATGATGCGAACCCTGACTATCAAATCATACAATTTGATACCATTGCTGGTGATAATAGTGGTGAGACTTCTATTTGGGATTCTGGACTTCTGGAAACAAAAACTATTACTCGTGATGATGTAGATTATACATTATATCTTTTGAAGCGAAATAATGGAGCACCGACTGAACGTCAACCAACCTTTGCAGATTCAGCATTTGTAACATATAGAGGAGAGATTTTTTATGATAATGTAGATCAAGATGCAGATGGTATTCCTGATGATGCGGATGTAGATGCAGATGGAGATAATGAGCCTGACAATATAAGTGATTCAGAAACCAAAACGGATAGTGATGGAGATGGAATTGCGGATGATGCTGATGTTGATAATAATCCTGACGAACCAGATAGTGATGGAGATGGGATAATTGATGAAAAGGATCAGGTAGATAATAATAATCCCGATAGAAGAGTTTTTGATAGTGCTGTTACTCCGGTATGGTTTGATTTAAATGGTGTTTTACCAGGATTTAGAGAGGGAACGGTAGAAGTTAGTGGTGCATCAGGGTTTATGGAGAATCCAGATAATGGTACTGTGGATTATAATATGGATTTTGGTGATTTTACTGTATTTATGCCTTCCGGACTAGCTTATTTCGATCAAGGACAAACTGGTATTCCTCAATATTCACCTCTTATATTTAGTATCCAATTATATAGAAATGTAGAATCGGATCACGATGATGACGGTATACCTTCGTACCTAGAAGATTTAGAAGCTGATTCGGATTTAAGTGTTGATAGAGATGGTGATGGTGATCCTACTAATGATATTGGGGATCGCGATCCAACTAATGATGATACAGATGGAGATAGTTTTCCTGATTTTTTTGACGCAGATGATGACGGTGATGGGACATTTACAGAAGACGAAATTACACTGTTAGGAGATCTTAATGGAAATGGGGTTATTGACTATAATCCTAATAATCCAGATGATCCTACCAATGAAATTATATTTTATGATGATGATGGTGATGGAATATGGAATCATTTAGACTCTGATGATACAGAGGAAAAGAACTAATAAGAATAAAAAAACTCCGGTAAACACCGGAGTTTTTTTATAAATGCGCTAAGAAGTTATAAATCTAAGGCTAAACTTAATATAAATTGATTTGGTCTGGAATCTACTCTGATGGTTTGACCTGTATTTTCATCAATTGTTTGAGCTTGATTTTCGGTAATTCCTCTTTCGTACCTTAGGTCTATATTAAGACGTCTTATTTGTAATCCAACTCCAAATTGAAGACCAACAGTAAATTCATTTTTCACCTCACTTAGTCTTACATCTTCTAAGTCGTTGTCTAAAATGTATTGTAAGGAAGGACCACCAAAAACATGTAAAGGTCCTAATAAGTATACTCCGGCTAAAATAGGTAGATCTAGTTTCTTTATATTATAATCTAGTTTTCTATTATCAAACGAATACGAGCTACTATTCTGAGTATATTGTAGTTCTGGTTTTAGATAAAAACTGTCAGTAATATCTCCTCTTAGGAAAATTCCAACGTGATAACCTACGCGATCATCAGCATTTTCTGATAGTAGATTATCTCCAGCATTTGTAACGTCATTGAATTCAATTTTGCCATTATCTCCATAATTAAGACCAGCTTTCACACCGAAGTTTATTCCTTTTTTTTGTGCGATAAGTCCGAATGAGTTAAAGAGAATTAAAAACACTAATACATTTTTCATTTTAAATGAGTTTTAAAAGATGAATAAATAATTAAATATTTTTTGGTGGTTAGTGTTTCCTTTATAACGAAAATGGGTTCAGATTATTCTAATGCGCATTAAAAAAAGCCTCCTGTTTTTTTACAGAAGGCTTTAGATATTTGTTTAATTTAACAAGCAGAATGTTATTATTTTCTCTTTATAACTTTTTCTGCAGCGTTAGTTATGGCTTCAGCGTTTAATCCATATTTCTCCATCAGTTGACCAGGAGTTCCACTTTCTCCGAAAGTATCATTAGTAGCAATAAATTCTTGTGGAGTAGGATGATTTTGAGCTAATACTCTGGATACACTTTCTCCAAGACCTCCTAAAAAGTTATGCTCTTCTGCAGTAACAATACAGCCTGTCTTTTTTACAGAGTTTAAAATCGCTTCGTCATCAAGAGGTTTAATCGTATGAATATTTATTACTTCAGCGCTAATTCCTTTTTCTTGTAAAGCTTCTGCGGCCAGCAATGCTTCCCATACCAAGTGTCCTGTGGCTACAATAGTAACATCCGTACCCTCTTGTAAATGAACAGCTTTTCCGATTTCAAACTTTTGATCTTCTGGGGTGAAGTTAGCTACTTTAGGTCTTCCAAAACGTAAGTATACAGGACCTTCGTAATCTGCAATTGCAATAGTAGCTGCTTTGGTTTGATTATAATCACAAGGATTGATTACTACCATTCCAGGTAACATTTTCATTAATCCAATGTCTTCTAAAATTTGATGAGTCGCACCATCTTCTCCTAATGTTAAACCTGCGTGAGAAGCGCAGATTTTCACATTTTTTCCACTGTAGGCAATGGACTGGCGTATTTGATCATAAACACGACCTGTAGAAAAGTTTGCAAAGGTTCCTGTAAAAGGAATCTTACCTCCAATAGTTAATCCTGCAGCAATACCCATCATATTGGCTTCAGCAATTCCGATCTGAAAAAAACGATCCGGATTATTTGCAATAAAAGCATCCATTTTTAGAGAACCAATAAGATCCGCACAAAGCGCTACAACATTTTCATTTGTTTTTCCAAGTACTTCAAGACCCGATCCAAAACCAGAACGAGTGTCTTTTTTTCCTGTATCTATATATTTTTTCATGTATATTTTTTTTCAGTAATTTCTGTAAGACAGAAACCTCTTTTTATGTCTTAATAGTCTCCTAAAGTTTCAGGATTTTGTGCTAAACCTATTTCTAATTGCTCGTCATTTGGAGCTTTACCATGCCATGCGTGAGTATGCATCATGAAGTCTACTCCATGACCCATAACAGTGTGCATCAAAATACAAACAGGTTTTCCTTTTCCTGTTCTGGTTTTTGCTTCTTTAAGACCTTCTATAACAGAAGTAATATTATTTCCTTCTTTGATTTCCATAACATCCCAACCAAATGCTTCAAATTTAGCTCTTAAACTACCTAGCGGTAATACATCATCAGTAGATCCGTCAATTTGTTGTCCGTTAAGATCTATGGTTGAAATAAGATTGTCTACTTTTTTTCCAGAAGCATACATAGCAGCTTCCCAAATCTGTCCTTCTTGTAACTCTCCATCTCCGTGAAGACTATATACAATGTGGTTGTCATTGTTTAGTTTTTTTGCTTGTGCTGCTCCGATAGCTACTGACATTCCTTGTCCAAGAGATCCTGAAGCAATCCGAATGCCTGGAAGACCTTCATGAGTAGTAGGATGTCCCTGAAGTCGACTGTTAATTAATCTAAATGTATTTAACTCTTCCACCGGAAAATACCCACTTCTCGCTAATACACTATAAAAAACTGGAGAAATATGTCCGTTAGATAAGAAAAAAAGATCTTCTTCTTTTCCATCCATATCGAAACCATCTTTTCTTTCTAGAATTTCTTGATAAAGAGCTACAAAAAATTCTGTGCACCCCAGAGAACCACCTGGATGCCCTGAGTTTACTTTGTGAACTTGTCGTAGAATATCTCTACGGACCTGAGTTACAAAATCTTCTAATTGTTGTGTTTTTGGCATTGCTATGCTAATTGGCTTAATGATTAAGGCGCAAAAATACAGGTTTTGATAACCGTGGCAAAATGTCTGATCACCTTTTAATCAAGATACTATTGTTAATAACGAAAAGTTTTCGGAAACTTCGCTTTATCAAAGTAGTTTTAGTTAGTTATCTTTGCGCTCTACGAAATAAAAACTATGCAATTCGACCTATTATCTACAGATCCTCAAAGTAAGGCCAGAGCTGGAAAAATAACCACTGATCACGGAGTTATTGAGACTCCAATTTTTATGCCTGTCGGCACTGTAGGAACTGTTAAGGGGGTTCATCAGAGAGAGCTTAAGAATGATATCAATCCTGATATAATTTTAGGAAACACGTATCATTTATATCTAAGACCTCAAACTCCTATTTTAGAGAAAGCTGGAGGGTTGCATAAATTTATGAATTGGGATCGAAATATTCTTACCGATAGTGGAGGGTATCAGGTGTATTCTTTATCAGCAAATCGTAAAATCAAAGAGGAAGGAGTTAAATTTAAATCCCATATAGATGGCTCTTATCACGTTTTTACTCCAGAAAATGTTATGGAAATACAGCGTACAATTGGAGCAGATATTATCATGGCTTTTGATGAATGTACTCCGTATCCTTGTGATTATGGATATGCAAAAAGAAGTATGCATATGACACACAGGTGGTTAGATAGATGTATGCAACATCTCGAAAAAATTCCTGTTAAATATGGGTACGATCAGACTTTTTTTCCGATCGTGCAAGGAAGTACCTATAAAGACCTAAGAAGACAGTCTGCAGAATATATAGCAAACGCTGGTGCAGAAGGAAATGCAATAGGAGGATTGTCTGTAGGTGAACCAGCAGAAGAGATGTATGCAATGACAGAAGTAGTAACCGAAATTTTGCCAGAAGACAAGCCAAGATATTTAATGGGTGTAGGTACGCCTATTAATATTTTAGAAAATATTGCACTGGGAATTGATATGTTTGATTGTGTTATGCCTACTCGTAATGCTCGTAATGGAATGCTTTTTACTGCTCATGGTACCATAAATATGAAAAATAAAAAGTGGGAAGATGATTTTTCACCCATTGATGAAATGGGAATTACATATGTGGACACAGAGTATTCTAAGGCATATTTAAAACATCTTTTTTCGGTAAATGAATTATTAGGAAAACAAATAGCTACGATACATAATTTAGGTTTCTATTTGTGGTTGACTCGAGAAGCTAGAAAACATATCTTAGCAGGTGATTTTTATTCCTGGAAAAATATGATGGTTAAACAAATGGATAAAAGACTGTAATTTGAAAATATTAGACTGGTACATACTTAAAAGATATTTGGGAACATTTTTTACAATGATTCTCATGTTTATCCCAATTGGTATCATCGTAGACCTCTCAGAAAAAATTGATAATATATTAGAACATAAAGCGCCATTTGGGGCAGTTGTTTCTTATTATCTGGATTTTACGATATATTTTGCAAATCTATTATTTCCACTATTTGTTTTTCTCTCTGTGATTTGGTTCACTTCTAAATTGGCTAATAAAACAGAGATTATAGCTTTTTTAAGTTCCGGTGTTTCGTTTTGGAGATTTCTTAGACCTTATATGATAGGAGCTATTTTAATTTGTGTCGGAGCCTTGGCAATGGGTTTGTTTTTAGCACCCAAGGCAAGTCAGGGATTTAATGAATTTAAATATACGTATTTAAAGAAAGGTAAAAAAGTACAAGAAACCAGGAATGTATATCGACAATTAAATGATAGTATTTTTTTGTATGCTAATGATTTTAAGCCACTTAAGAAAAAGGCAACTAACTTCACATTAGAGTATTTTGATGGTAATAAGTTGGTAACTAAGATTTCCGCAAGAACGATAACTTTTAAGGATAGTATTTATGAGCTAAGAGATTTTGTAAAGCGAACAGTTTTAGAAAATGAAGATATTATTGAGAAAGCCAGAAAGAAAGATACTGTATTACCTTTTAATATTGATGAATTTACACCAGTGACCTATGTAGCGGAAACGCTTAATTATGTGGAATTAAATAAATTTATTGAAAAAGAAAGTAAAAGAGGGTCGTCTGATATTAATCGTTATAAAGTGGTGGCATATAAAAGATGGAGTATTCCAGTCTCGGCATTTATTCTAACAGTAATAGGGGTTGCAGTTTCTTCTATGAAAAGAAGAGGAGGAATGGGAGTGAATCTTGCTGTTGGTATTTCGTTAGCCTTTGTTTTTATCTTTTTTGATAAGGTACTAGGTACCATGGCTAATCAATCTGATTTCCCACCTTTAGTGGCTGTATGGTTTCCCAATGTTTCTTTTGGAATTTTAGCTATTTATCTATTGTATAATGCCAAACGTTAAGCTTCAGAATTACCTACATTTTCATTTTATAGTCTTTGTATGGGGTTTTACAGCAATACTCGGAGAATTAATTTCCATTGATGCGCTACCTTTAGTATGGTATAGAATGTTAATGGCTTCGGGGTTTATTTATATTTATATCTATTTAAGAAAGATTTCCCTAAACATTTCCACAAAACTTCTAGCGACATTATGTATTGCTGGAGCTATCATAGCGCTACATTGGATTACATTTTTTGCAGCAATAAAAGTATCTAATGTTTCTATAACTTTAGCTGTGCTATCTACTGGAGCATTTTTTACTTCAATTTTGGAGCCTATTTTTTATAAACGTAAGCTGATATGGTATGAAGTCGTATTTGGTCTTATGGTGATTTGTGGACTTTATATTATTTTTAAGGTAGAAGGAGATTATTTTTTAGGTATTATATATGCAATATGTTCGGCTTTTTTGTCCTCGGTTTTTTCATTGATTAACGGAAAGATTGCACGGCAATATACGCCATCAATGATTTCTTTTTACGAATTGTTAAGTGGTGTTGGTTTTGTAACCATTTATTTAATCGGAGTTTCCTTTTTTGGAAACGAGAATGACGGTTTTTCAGTTGCTTTCTTTCAATTGTCAACTTCGGATTGGGTGTATCTTGTCATTTTAGCATCTTTCTGTACGGCTTATGCCTTTATTGGCTCTGTTCAGGTAATGAAATACTTAAGTCCATATACGGTAATGTTAACGATTAATCTAGAGCCGATTTATGGAATAGTATTGGCTTATTTAATTTTTGGAGATTCAGAAAAAATGAATCCTGGATTTTATTACGGAGCCCTTATTATATTGGGCACTGTTGTGTTAAACGGAATATTTAAAAATATTAAAAAAATAAAAAGACAAAGGTCTTAATACTAGTTTAACAAGTATTGTTTTATATTTGTCTGCTAACCCTAGTTAAAAAATAAAAATATATTCTTGATATGGAATATTTAGAATTTGAACTCCCCATAAAAGAACTCGAGGAACAATTTGAGAAGGCTTGCGCTATAGGAGCAGAGAGTGACGTTGATGTTACTGATACCTGTAAGCAAATCGAAAAGAAGTTGAACGAGACAAAAAAGGAAATTTATAAAAACCTTACTGCTTGGCAGAGAGTACAATTGTCCAGACATCCATCTAGGCCGTATACCTTAGATTACATTAACGCAATCTGTGGTGAGTCTTTTTTAGAATTACACGGAGATCGTAATGTTAAAGATGATAAGGCAATGATAGGAGGTCTTGGTAAGATTGGTGATCAAAGCTTTATGTTTATTGGCCAGCAAAAGGGGTATAATACTAAAACAAGACAATATCGTAACTTCGGGATGGCTAATCCAGAAGGATATAGAAAAGCACTTCGATTAATGAAAAGTGCAGAAAAATTTAATATTCCTGTAGTAAGTTTTATAGATACACCTGGTGCTTATCCAGGTCTAGAAGCTGAGGAAAGAGGACAAGGCGAAGCTATTGCTAGAAATATTCTGGAAATGACTCGTCTTAAAGTTCCTATTATTGTTATCATTATTGGAGAAGGAGCCAGTGGTGGAGCATTAGGAATAGGAGTAGGTGATAAAGTATTGATGCTAGAGAATTCTTGGTATTCTGTAATTTCTCCAGAAAACTGTTCTTCTATATTATGGAGAAGCTGGGAACAAAAAGAAATAGCAGCAGAAGCTTTAAAATTAACTGCAAAAGATAGTGCTAAACTTAAAGTTGTGGATGAAATCGTAAGAGAACCACTTGGTGGAGCACATAGTGATCGTGAAAAAACATTTAAAGCTGTACGTGACAAAATTTTATCGTCTTTTGATGAGATGAAAAACTTATCACCAGAAGAATTGGTCGAAAAGCGTATGGATAAATATGCAAATATGGGAGTCTTTAAAGGCTAACCCCTAATAAATCACTTGACACAAAAATCTGAAGTTTTTGACTTCGGATTTTTTTATGCTTATTAACAATATAATTAAGTTATCAACAGTTCATTTGTTGAAGACCGGTGAACATTCATTACCTTTGTATAAGG
The DNA here is from genome assembly GCF_947495315.1 of uncultured Aquimarina sp. GTDB lineage: Bacteria > Bacteroidota > Bacteroidia > Flavobacteriales > Flavobacteriaceae > Aquimarina. The sequence continues at coordinate 416,978 of NZ_CANLYD010000003.1, forward strand.
TCCACCTCTTTACAATTTTTTTACATTCGTAGTTATGGAAAAAGTACAGCAAACTCAGCAATCTAATTACGGTCGGGGGAACGTAATTTCGCTGGAAAAAGGAAAAATACCTCCTCAAGCAACTGATTTAGAGGAAGTTGTGCTTGGAGCAATGATGATTGATAAGAAAGGGGTTGATGAAATTATTGACATTCTTAATCCTGATGTATTTTACCGAGAGTCTCATAAATACATTTTTGAAGCAATCTACAAACTCTTCGAAAATTCAGAACCAATAGACTTATTAACGGTTTCTAGTCAACTTAAGAAGGACGCAAAACTAGAATTAGCAGGTGGGGAATTTTATCTTATACAATTAACCCAAAAGGTAGCATCTTCTGCACACATCGAGTTTCATGCACGTATAATTTTGCAGAAATATATTCAGCGTAGTCTGATCAAAATATCAAACGAAATCATAGAAGAGTCCTATGACGAGACCACTGATGTTTTTGATCTTTTGGATATGGCAGAATCTAGGTTATATGAGGTAACTCAGGGAAATATTAAAAGATCTACAGAAACTGCCCAGAATTTGGTAATCCAGGCCAAGAAAAAAATTCAGGAAATATCTAATAAAGAAGGAATGAGTGGAGTACCTTCTGGTTTTGATAAATTAGATAAACTTACTTCCGGTTGGCAGCCTAGTGATTTAATTATTGTTGCAGCACGTCCTGGTATGGGTAAAACAGCTTTGACATTATCGATGGCCAGAAATATGGCCGTTGGAGCTAATATCCCAGTTGCGTTCTTCTCATTAGAGATGTCTTCGGTACAGCTAATTACCCGTTTGATTTCCTCAGAAACCGGGCTTTCTTCAGAAAAATTACGTACGGGTAAGTTAGAAAAGCATGAGTGGGAACAGCTGAATGTGAAGGTTAAAGATTTAGAAAAAGCACCACTTTTTATTGATGATACACCTTCTCTTTCCATTTTTGATTTGAGAGCAAAAGCACGTCGTCTTTCTTCTCAACATGGTATAAAAATGATCGTAATTGATTATTTACAATTAATGACTGCAGGAGGAAGTGGTAAGAATGGAAATCGTGAACAAGAAATTTCGACAATTTCGCGTAACCTTAAGGCATTAGCGAAAGAATTGAATATACCGGTTATTGCATTATCACAGCTATCACGTGCTGTAGAAACTCGTGGAGGAAGTAAACGACCATTATTAAGTGACTTAAGGGAATCTGGAGCTATTGAACAAGATGCAGATATTGTGGCATTTATATTTAGACCAGAATATTATAAGATAGATGAATGGGATGATGAAGAAAGATCTCCTACACAAGGACAAGGAGAATTTATTGTAGCGAAACACCGTAATGGTGGTTTAGAAAATATTAGGTTAAAGTTCATTGGTCACTTAGGTAAATTTGATAACTTAGATGACTTTAGTACTCCTTTCGAGTTTCATTCTAAAATGAACGATGGAAAAGAAGAAGAAGATCCGTTTAGTACAAACCATCTTCCTAGTGCCGATGAAGCTTTTGGGAGTAGCATAAATGATTCTAACAATGATGATGACGTTCCTTTCTAAAAACATGTATAAGTTTTTGATTTATATTTTTTTGTTTTTTCTTTCATTTCAATCATATGCTTCGTATGTATTGATACCTATGGATGCTGAAAGTCAGCAAAATCATTTAAAAGCTTATGGAATTACCTATTGGACATTGAGTAAAGATCTTAAAGTAAAATGGTTGCTTAATTATAGAGGTGGCTCCTTTCTTTTACCCGATACAGAAGATATCAGAAAAGAATGTACGATTAGAGGAGTTTCATATGAAGTGTTAAGTGATTCCAATACAGAGGAAATTTTAGCAGAAATTAGTAGCCCATCTAAGAATATGGAGGCCGTTGTACTAGAAAAAGCCCCAAAGATAGCAGTATATTCTCCAAAAGGAAATCAACCTTGGGATGATGCAGTAACCATGGTACTTACTTTTGCAGAAATCCCTTATGAAACGGTATACGATAAAGAGGTATTAGAAGATAATTTAATACTATTTGATTGGTTACATCTACATCACGAAGATTTTACGGGACAGTATGGCAAGTTTTATTCTTCATACAGAGCAGCACCTTGGTACATAAGAGAAAAAGCTCAAGCAGAAAAATTAGCAAATGATTTGGGATATCAAAAAGTTTCTCAAGAAAAATTAGGCGTTGCTCTAAAAATTAGAGATTATGTTGTTGGAGGTGGTTTTATGTTTGCTATGTGTAGCGCAACAGATAGTTTTGAGATAGCATTAGCGGCAGAAGGAGTAGATATATGTGAACCAATGTTTGATGGAGATCCGAGTGAGCCTGGATACCAATCTAAAATTGATTATAATAAAACATTTGCATTTAAGGATTTTACATTAGAACGTAGCCCTAATGTATATGAGTTTTCTTCTATTGATATGACCAGGAAACGTCGTATTTCTAAAACTACGGATTATTTTACACTAATGGATTTTTCGGCAAAATGGGATCCAATTCCTACAATGCTTTGTCAGAATCACACTGCGTTGGTAAAAGGATTTATGGGGCAGACCACTGCATATGACCCTAGCGAAATAAAATCTAATGTATTAGTTTTGGGAGAAAACAGAACTAATAATGAAGCTAGATACATTCATGGAATCAAAGGAAAAGGTTTCTTTACTTTTTATGGTGGTCACGATCCCGAAGATTACCAGCATAGAGTAGGAGATCCAAAAACAGAACTAGAATTACACCCTAATTCTCCTGGATATCGTTTAATTCTTAATAATGTTCTTTTTCCCGCTGCTAAAAAGAAAAAACAAAAAACTTAATTGTTTTCAATTTCTATTTCCATTAAACTATGAAATCACGGTTTATAGGGTGATGTAAGTATACGACATTTTGTAGCTTTGGTCCAATGGTAAAAAAGGTCATAATGATAGTCGCTATTTTGTTCATATCAATAGGTGCTTTATGTATCTATGGAGTATATCGTTTTTTTAATCCTTTTGGGAAAGTAGTGAATGAAGAATTATCTGATTCTTATTATTACACAAGAGATAATAAAGGTATCGTATATAGTCCGATGGGGAATTGGTTTTCACTGGGCAAGAATGAAATGGAAGTAGATCTTCCTACTTTTCAAGTTTTGGGTAGAGATTATGCGAAGGATGCAAATCACGCTTATTTTAAATCCAGAGTCATAAATACTCCTGTAGATGTTCCTTCTTTCGAAGTGAAATATGGTTTTATGCCAATAGATAAGAATCATGTCTTTATTTTAGTTGATGATTTATACTATTTAGATAATTCAGAAGCCGAAGGATTTAAAATTTTGGAAGGAGCAGATGCTCAGACTTATGAGCAACTCAGTTATAATTTTGCAAAAGATAAAAACTTTATTTACCGTAATAATGAAAAATGTACGGAAGTAGATCATGGATCTTTTGAAATCATTAATGATCAGTTCTGTAAAGATGTTAAAGGAGTTTACCACTATCAATATGGAGAACCTCTATTGAAAATTGATGGTGCTAATATTTCAGAAATAGTTTCCCTAACAAGCTCTCATATAAGAGACGATGAGAATATTTATTTCTATCTTACCTATAGAGGGGGTGATTATATACAAGAAGTGATAAAGCTTCCTTTTAAAAATAGTAATGAAATTACATTTTTTGATGATTCTTCCCTTTTAAAAATAGACAATCACATTTTTTATGAGGGTTTAATAATCGATGAGGCTGATGCACCTTCATTTAAAGAATTATCATATGGATATGCTAAAGATGCATCTCATGTTTTTTTTAATGGTAAAATTGTAGAAGGAGCAGATGTAACTACCTTTAGATATAATGATAAAAACTATACTTTTTCTGATAAAAGTCATGTGTATGAAGCAGGCAAAATAGTGAAGAGTAAGAAGTAATGGATTATTGTTTGTAAGGTTGTGAATGTGATACGACTATTGTATACTTAAACTATAACCTTACATTTAAAAATGAAAAAAATAACACTAATCGCTCTAACTTTAGGAGTTTTATTTTCTTGTAAAGAAACACCTAAAACAGAAAAAGAAATTGTTGTAGAAGAGAAAGTTGAAGTAACTATTTCTGATCGTTCTAAAGATTTCCCAACAGATATAACCACCGTTTTTAAGGCTCATGGTGGAATTCAAGCTTTTGATCAGCAAAACACACTTGTTTTTGAACTTTCTAATCCAGAAGGTAATGAAAAGCACACTACTGATCTTAAGACTAGACATGCTCGAATAGAAACAGACAAATTTGTATTAGGTTTTGATGGAGAAGAGGCTTGGATCGAACAAGATTCTACTTATTTCAAGGGAAACCCTCGTTTTTATCATAACCTTATGTTCTATTTTTATGCAATGCCTTTTGTGTTGGGAGATGAAGGTATTTCTTATGAAAAAGTTGATGATCTTAAAGTAGGTGATGTGTCGTATCCAGGTTATAAAATATCCTATGGAAAAGAGATTGGAGATTCTCCAAAAGATAATTATTTCTTGTATTATGAAGCTGATTCCTATAAGATGAAATACTTAGGGTATACGGTAACGTTTTTTAGTAAAGAAAGTAGTGAAAAGATAAGTTTAATAGAATATACTGACTGGAATGATGTTAATGGCTTGTTACTTCCTAAAACATTAAAATGGAGAGCATATAAAGAAGGTGTTGTTGGTGATGTCAAAAGTGAAAGAAATTTTGTGAATGCTTCTGCAAGTTCAGAAAAAATGGATTCATCTATATTTAGTAAATCAAAAGAAAAGAAAGAAGATACTATGTAAGAAGTATCAACATTGAAAAAGAAAAGTTGTTTTACAAAGCCCTATTGCTATTAGTAATAGGGCTCTTTTTTATAAATCAAAAATTTTTTTTCGCAAAAATCACCATATCATTTTTAGGATATGGTGATTTTTCACTTCCATTTAACATTCATATTGCGAAATAATCATTTTAGGTAGGCTTTTTAACAAGAATATTATAAAGTCACGTTAAGCACATTTTTAGAATTAGCTAATTTTATATCCTTTATTTAATTCTATTTACGAAAACGATATAGTAACACACGCAAAAACCAATTCTATGTATACAGAACTTACTACAAGCAACAGGATATTGATGGGGCCAGGACCATCGGATGCTCATCCTAGAGTGCTAAAAGCAATGTCAACCCCATTAATTGGTCATCTGGATCCAGAATTTGTAACCATTATGGATGAGGTTAAGACGATGGTGCAGGAAACTTTTATGACTCAAAATAATATGACATTTGTTGTTTCTGCTCCGGGAAGTGCAGGTATGGAAACCTGTTTGGTCAATTTATTAGAACCAGGAGACGAAGCTATCATTTGTATTAATGGTGTGTTTGGAGGCAGAATGGCCGATATAGGAGAAAGATGTGGTGCAAAAGTTCATAAGGTTGAGGTAAAGTGGGGAACTGTAATTACTCCTGAAGATATTAAAAAGGCATTAGATGTATGTAAGAAACCAAAATTAGTAGCGTTGGTTCACGCAGAAACTTCTACCGGAGCACTACAGCCATTAAAAGAAATAAGCGACTTGGTACATAATGCAGGTGGATTATTGATGGTGGATGCAGTGACTTCATATTGTGGAATGGAATTAAGAGTAGATGATTGGAATATTGATGCAATATATACTGGTACACAAAAAAATCTAAGTGCGCCTCCAGGATTGTCTCCTGTTAGTTTTTCGGATAATGCATTGAAGGCTTTAGAAAATAGAAAAACAAAAGTACAAAGCTGGTTTCTGGATTTAAGTTTAGTGAAAAACTATTGGGGTGGTGCCAAACGTGCATATCACCACACAGCTCCAGTTTCCTCCGTTTATGCGTTAAGAGAATCTCTTAGAATTGTTTTAGAAGAGGGACTAGAAAATAGATGGAAAAGGCATAAAGATGTTCATCAGGTTTTAAAAACCAAATTGGAGAATTTAGGATTTAAATATTTGGTAGAAGAACAATATAGGTTACCTAATTTAAATGCGGTTTTTTTACCTGAAGGAAATGATGAAGCATTACTACGAAAAAGGCTACTAAATGATTATAATATCGAAGTAGGAGGAGGGCTAGGTGACTTTACCGGTAAGATATGGCGTATAGGTATAATGGGAGAAAGTTGTACACTAAATCATGTAAATATGTTGGTCAGTGCGCTTCAGGATATGAAGGAATTTAAAAGTTAATATACTCGAAAATAGGGAATAACATTTCACTGAAAACAGGGTGAAATTTGAGGTTAAAATTTGCAAAATTTGTATACACGAAATAGTTAATCATTTTTTAATCTCTTAAAACTTTATTCAATGAGTTCTATACATAATGACCAAATGGTCGTAGAAATCTTAAACTTTTTTTATCCTAATAATACAATTTCAGAGTACAATGTAACTGATGATTTAGGCGATTTAGCAGCAGAAATGTATGCAGAAGCGCTAGAAGCTTCTAACGCAATGCATCTAGTGCCTAGACCAACATATACACCTTCATTTTCCTGGTTAATAAAAGAGGGGGTTAAAGCAGCTTGGAGATCAAAAGGAGGAGATGAAATATACGAGTCGGTAAGAGTTACGGTAGCACTAAAATACAAAAGTGAGCATCAAATGGTAAAGCTAGGAATTTAAATAAAATAGAGGCGCTTGATAAAAGCGCCTCTATTTTATTTAGTACTCGTCAGTATACTTAATTATTTACTGTATTTATTATTGTACCGCTTCCATAGTTTAGTTTGATGACTTTCTAAACTGATATCTCTACCTTGAATGAAAGCTTTTTCTAATTGATTTGTTCGCATATCTAAAGCGTCACCGATACTAATAAACAAGGTCGCATCTTTTCCTACCTCTAATGTACCTACCATGTCATCAATACCTAATATTTTAGCAGTATTGCCAGTAATTAATTGTAATGCTTTTTCTTTGTCCAATCCATGAGCAGCAACTGTTCCTGCTTGAAAAGGAAGATTACGAGCATTAGCACGCTCCATCTGACCACTATTTTCTAAGGCAACTAATACACCAGCATCCATTAATGTTTTTGCATTTTTGTATGGCAAGTCATAGTCATCATCTTCATAATTCGGAGTAGAGTGAGTTCTGGTTAGTAATACAGGAATATTTTCCTGTTTTAATTGATTCGCTACTTTGTATGCTTCATCAGCATGAACCAAAACGACCTTTTTGATTCCTTGTTCTTTTATAAAACTTAATACATCTAGAATTGCTTTTTCTGGACTGACATGGATGAACAATGTTTGAGAACCGTCAAAGATTTTAGCCATTGCCAGATGAGGTAAGTGTTTTTTACCTGAGTTTGATTGAATAGTTGCTTTGACTTGATACAGATAATCATTGATTTCTATAACTTGTTCTGTGTATTTTTTATTTGGTTTAAAACCTGGATCTTCACCGAGCCACCATCTTCCTCTGGTAAAAGGACTTGGCCAATTAAGATGTATACCATCATCAGTTTTTAGCGCAGCATCTTCCCAATTCCATGCATCTAATTGTACGATAGAAGAAGTTCCGGAAATCCAACCACCACGAGGTGTAGTTTGAGCAATTAGTACTCCATTAGGCCTCATACTCTCCACGATCTTACTTTCTGCATTATAAGCAATAATACTACGAATATGAGGATTGAAACCACCTATTTCACTATCGTCATCGGTCGCTCTTACAGCACCTATTTCTACAAGTCCTAAAGTTGAATTAGGAGCTATAAATCCAGGATACACATGTTTTCCAGAAGCATCAATTACTTTTCCTTTAGCAGTAGCACTTCCATTAACACCAATATTGGTTATTTTTCCGTTTTCAAAAATTATGATACTATTCTCGATAACTTCGCCATTACCTATGTGTGCCGTTGCACCAGTGATTGTAATTGCTTCAGTTTGAGACTTAGCAGGAGTTTGCTGTGCTGTTACATTTCCGAATGCAACTATTAGCAACAACATTATATATGATAAGTTTTTCATTTTTTAATTGGTGTTTAGTGGATATGTTCTACAGTATCGCAGTGAAAATGTTGTTTTTCCTTTTTCTTTGGTGGCTGTGTCTTTAAACCATTGTTTTTAGCCTTTAATAACATTGTAGATAATTGATTTCGCTCTTTAGCAATAGCTTTTCTGTTGGTTTTGTCTTTTTCCAGATCGAAGTATATAGCTCCTTCAATAATTGTTTTTTCAGCTTTTGCGTAAATAGATAATGGATGATCTGTCCATAGCACTACATCTGCATCTTTACCTACTTTAATACTTCCTACACGGTCATCAATATGTAAAAGTTTAGCAGGGTTTAGTGTGACAAATTTCCAGGCATCTTCTTCACTAACACCTCCATATTTTACAGACTTTGCAGCTTCTTGATTTAATCTTCTGGACATTTCACCATCATCACTATTAATAGCTACTGTAACTCCTTGGTTGTGCATGATTGTAGCATTGTAAGGAATTGCATCATTCACCTCGTACTTATATGCCCACCAGTCAGAGAACGTAGATCCTCCAACACCATGAGCAGCCATTTTATCGGCAAGTTTATAGCCTTCTAAAATATGTGTGAATGTATTTATTCTAAAATTGAATTTCTCAGCAACCTTCATTAACATATTAATCTCACTTTGCACGTAAGAATGGCAACTGATATAACGTTTACCATTAAGAATTTCTACAAGAGTTTCCATTTCTATATCCTTGCGATATGGTTTTCCACTATTTTTTAGTTGCTCATATTCCTTAGCACGAGTGAAATAATCAATATAGAGTTGTTCTACTCCCATACGAGTTTGTGGAAAACGTACTCTTTCTCTATCACCCCAATTACTTTGCTTTACATTTTCTCCTAATGCAAACTTGATAAACTTTGGAGAGTTATTGTAGATTAGATTTTCTGCACTTTCTCCCCATTTTAATTTAAGAATTGCCGATCTTCCACCAATTGGGTTAGCAGAACCATGAAGAATCTGGATAGATGTTACTCCACCAGCTAGATTACGATACATATTAATATCATCAGGAGATACAACATCTTCTATCGTCACTTCTGCAGTAGAGTTATGACCAGCTTCATTTATAGCAGCGGCCGCAATATGTGAGTGTTCGTCTACAATACCACTAGTTAAGTGTTTTCCAGTTGCGTCAATAACTTTAGCATTTCCGGAGTTAAGGTTTTTACCTATTGCTGCAATTTTTCCATCTTTAACCAGTACATCGGTCTCCATTAGAATTCCTTCGGATTCATTTGTCCAAACTGTAGCATTTTTAAATAAGAGATTTTCAGATTTGGGTAATTTACTAGTTCCATAGGCAATATTAGGATACGTAATAGGAAGTACTTTTGGAGCCTCTTTTTTATCCTCTGGTTTCTTTTCATTCTTTTCGGTATCTTCTTTAGGTTTTTGTTTTGCTGTGAAGGTTGTTTCAGCACCATTAGGAAGAATAGCTTTTCCGGTCCAAAATTTTGGATTATTATTAATGGTAGTAACGATTCTGGTATATTGTGTTTTTGTAGTGTCAATACCTGTAAACGTTATGGATACCCAGTCATCTTTATAAGTAATCTTACTTCCCAGTTTAGTTTCACCAAACTTTACTTCAGCTTTTGGTTTAGCAGGTTTTCCAGATATGGATAGCTCATATGTTTTTCCAGCAAGCGTTAAGTCATACTTGCCATTAATATCTGTAGTATTCATATCATTAACAATATTTTTATGACCCTGTACCCAGTTTTCATAAATAACATTGTCTTTAGAAAATAGCTCTTGACTTGTAATCAAGAAGTTTGCGTATGCTCCTTTCTTAATAGCTCCAAGTATATCGCCTTTACCCAGAATCTGAGCAGGAATAGTTGTTAAAGATGCCAAGGCTGTTTGCTTATCTAAACCATGTTCAATTGCCTTTTCTATTCTGGTTGTAAGATCTTCTATTTTTTTTAGTTTATGTGTTGTTAAGGAAAATTGTATCCCATTTTTAGCAAGAACAGATGGATTAGTCGGAGCTTGATTCCAATGACGCATATCGCCTAGGCTTACCAATTTGGCCATATACGGATCTGATACATCATAAGCTTCTGGGAAATCTAGTGGAAGGATATACTTAGCATTTGTAGCTTTTACTTTGTCGATCCTTGCATATTCATCTCCACCACCAACAATTATATATTGGATATTAAATTCATCTCCTACTTTATCTGCTCTAAAACCGTTAATTCTACTTCCAGCTTCAAAAATTTGAGGAAGATTTTTATTCCTGTTTAAAGCTTCTAATGATAAATCCTTGTTATTTGTATTTCCTTTGGCATACCAACTAGCATCTAGATATACTTGTCTTAATAAGGCCATAGACCCCATCAAAGAAGTTGGGTATAATTGCTTGCTTTTAGCACTTTTAGAAAAAGAAAGAAGTTGTGAAGATGCGTCACTAATCAAGCGTTCACCTTCAGTACCATGATTGTTTAGAGCAACCAATAGACCAGTTCCTCTAATGATTCCATCAGGCATATGTGTGTTTAATGTTCCAAATCCTTCTTTAATATACTTTTCAGCTTTCTTTTTATCATACGAGAAGTCTTTAAGTGGATTTGTTTCCGGACGAATATGATCATTCCAATAATATCCTTCTCTGGAGGCATCATACTGAGGGTTTCCTCCAAAAGGATTTCCTTGTTTCTCAGGTTTTTTTATACCAAAATTCGTATAAGGGTCAATAAAGGAAGCATAGATATGTTTTCCTTGTAAATCAATTACGATACTATTTTTCGGGATTGTAAGAGAAGTTCCTACTTGTATGATTTTTCCTTTTTGGATTATCAATATACCATTCTTGATCTCTGTTTCTGGAGATGTATGAATTATTGCATTGGTGAAAACAGTGTAATTAGAGTTAGACGTTTTTACGCCATCATTTTTTGGGAAATATTCTTGAGCATTAAGAGTAAACCCCATAAATATCACTAAGAGTGATAATAATAGTTTTTTCATAAGAGTTAGTGTAAAGATGAATTGGTTTTAAAGATAGCTGTTGCGATAGAAATAGGCTTTTAATTAATACTTTTTTAACAACTAAAAAGAAGGTGCAACAGCCTTGCAGCGTATGATATCTATAACTTGTCTTTATAGTAGTTCACTAATAAAGCAACTACATAGCTATAGGTTTCCATACCTTTAGGTTGGTTATTTGCTTTTAAGTAAGTGTCGTAGGTACTTTTAAAAATTGGTTCCAATGGATTTTGATAACTCATCCAGAATTCATTCACTTCTTGATAGTTTTTTCGAATTCCGGGTCTTAACTTTTCTATTAAACAAAAAGCCTTTTGCTCATCTCTAAGGTACAGATCATTTAGACAAAACTTGAGAGCAAATGTCGTTCCACTGTACTTAAAATAAGGATCGTTATAATTCATTGTGGTCAAAGCCGCTATGAAGTTAGCTTCATTTTCCTTAGCAAAGCCTAATTGATGGGCTTCTTCGTGACAGCTTGTAGTAGGTGCTTTGTAATTAACAATTAATCCATTGACCTGAGCTTCATTCGTAATTGGATTAAGATAGCCACTAAATCCCATATATGTCAGAGGTAAACTTAATAAGGATGTTTTAATACTTTTTGGATAATAATTAATAGTTGGAAAAATATGATTAAGTTGCTGATACGCTGGGATTGTTTTTTCGAAAATTTCATCTTTGCTATAAGGCATCACTATAGGCAACGAATCGTTAGGTTCTAAGTTGGCATGGATTAAATTCGCCTTTTTAATTAATTTTTCTGAAACTAAAAAAAGTTCATCTTCAGTATATTGGTCGTTGATCTCTAATATTTCATGCATCGGTAATCTATAGTAATTCATTCCCCATAAGAGATGAAAACATCCATAGACTATGGACAGCGTTGCTCCTGTTTCTAATAATACTGATTTCCATTGTACTTTTTTTCGAAACACTTTTTTGAATAGAAATCGGATCAGGAGTACAATTAAAATACTATAACCAATATCTCCAAAAGAAAACGGAAGCCATCCAAAAGCATATCGTAACGCTTTAGAGGTATATACAAATAAACCATTGCTATAAAACTGATCAACAAATCCTGGAAAGAAAGATAATATCTTAATAATTATAATCTGTATCGGAAGCAGAATAGTAAGGTATAATTTTGTTTTGGATTGCATATAATCAAATATAGTATGATGTAAAGCTACAACATTTAATATATCATTTGAATTAAGATTTTCATAATGTACATTTGCTAAAATACAATACACATATGAATTCAGAAATAAGAAATCTGGAGCCTAAAGAACTCTGGAATAAATTTGCAGATCTTAATGCCGTTCCAAGGCCTTCTAAAAAAGAAGAACGCGTAATTGCTTTTATGAAGGACTTCGGAAATTCATTAGGATTACCGGTAGAAGTAGATGAAGTTGGTAATGTTTTGATTAAAAAACCTGCCACATTGGGTATGGAGAATAGAAAAACTGTGGTAATGCAATCTCACCTGGATATGGTGCATCAAAAAAATGCGGATACTGTTTTTGATTTTGATACACAGGGAATAGAAATGTATGTCGATGGTGATTGGGTAAGAGCCAGAGGAACTACTTTAGGAGCTGATAATGGATTAGGCGTAGCAACTATTATGGCTATTCTCGAATCTAACGATATTGCTCACCCTGCTATTGAAGCTTTGTTTACAATTGACGAAGAAACAGGAATGACTGGAGCAATGGGGTTAAAACCAAATTGGCTACAAGGAGACATTTTATTAAACTTAGATACTGAGGAAGATGATGAAATTGGCGTAGGTTGCGCAGGAGGGGTTGATGTAACTGCCGAACGAACATATAGAGAAGAAGGGATTGAAGAAGGGAAAACAGCATATACTATTTCAGTAACTGGCCTGAACGGTGGACACTCTGGGATGGATATTCATAAAGGATTGGGTAATGCCAATAAAATTATGAATAGATTATTGTTTGATGGTTTTGAGAATTTTGGACTTAGAATTCACGAAATTAAAGGAGGTAGTTTGCGAAATGCAATTCCGAGAGAAAGTTTTGCTACCATAGTAGTTGATACCATACATTCTGAAGCTTTTAAATTTGAAACTGGAGAATTAGTTTCTATTATAAAAAAAGAACTCTCTTTGGTTGATCCAAACTTGTCAATTGAATTGAATAGTGTTGATTTACCAAATAAGGTAATGGAATTAGGAGTTCAGGAAGGTGTTCTGAAATCTTTGTATGCAGCTCATAACGGAGTTTATGCAATGAGTTTATCTATTCCTGATTTGGTAGAAACTTCTAATAATATAGCCAAAGTAACTATTGGTAGTGGTAATATTAAGATCGAATGTTTGACTAGAAGTAGTGCAGAATCTACCAAATTAGATTTGGTTAACAAACTAAGAGCAACTTTCGAATTAATAGGATGTGAGGTTACAACGGATGGAGATTATCCAGGTTGGGCACCAAATATGAATTCTGCAATACTGAAGGTACTAGATGAATTGTACCAAAAAGTAAATGGAAAAAAAGCTCATGTTGCTGCTTGTCACGCAGGGTTGGAATGTGGTATTTTAGGTCAAAATTATCCTGATATGGATATGATATCTTTTGGCCCTACTATTTTAGGTGCGCATTCGCCTGATGAGCGGGCTAGTATTTCTTCTGCTCAAAAGTATTGGGGTTTTGTAAAGGAAATTTTACAAAACATTCCTGTGAAATAAATAGTATTTGGATTTTTACCAAAAAAGAAAAGGCATCTCAATTCAATTGAGATGCCTTTTTATAATTTTATTTTTCTCCTTTGATTCCAAGTAAATCAAGTTCGAAAATCAAATCTGTATTAGGAGGGATAGGTCTTCTACCTCTTTCTCCATATCCTAAATGAGAAGGAACGAATATAACAGCTTTATCTCCTACTTTCATTTGTTGTACACCTTCTTTGAATCCAGCAATCATTTGAGCATCCGGAGAATATGGCATTTGCATAGGAGCATATCCTCTTGGGTCGCTTGCTCTACGATGATCCCAAGTTCCCAATTCTTTTGCTAATTCTTCGATATTTGTATCAAATACTCTTCCGTCAGTGAAGTATCCTTGATAGTAAAGACTCACTATTTGTCCTTGTTTAGGTTGTGTTCCATCTCCTTTATTAAGGAAATATATTTCTAAACCACTTTCTAGTTTTGTTGCCTTTTCTTTTAATTCATTATATCTAGCAGCTGTTTTAGCATTTTGTTCTTTTTGAATTCTTTCTTTTTCTATTTTCTCTTCTTCTAAGGCTTTTAATTTTCCTTCAAAAACTGCATTAGCATCAAATGCTTTAGCACTCTTTCCTTTTCTAATGATATTTACTTGCTGCATTTTTACTTCAGAAACTGGTTTGTCTCCCGGTTTCTTTGTTTCTACCACTCCAATACTATCTACCACATCTTGTCCGGAAATGATTTCACCAAATACCGTATGCTTACCATTTAACCAAGGAGTTTCTTTAAGAGTAATAAAAAATTGGCTTCCGTTTGTAGCTGGACCAGAATTAGCCATAGACAAGATACCTTTAGACTTGTGAGTCAATGAGTCTACAATTTCATCTGGGAATTTGTATCCTGGATCTCCCGTTCCTTTTCCTAGAGGGTCTCCCGTCTGGATCATAAAATCTTTTATAATTCTATGGAATATGATGCCGTTATAATATTTTTTTCCTTTATATAAACTATCTACCAAAGTATTGGTTCCCTCTGCAAGAGAAACAAAATTAGCTACGGTTAACGGTGTTGCTTCATGGTGTAATTTTGCAATAGTAGTCCCTTTATTGGTAATAATTTCTGCATAGATTCCATCTCCAAGTTCAGGGTATTTTTCTTCGCAATTAGTAAAAGTAAGGGCGATAAGTGCTAAAAATAAAAGATTTAGTTTTTTCATTTTTTTGTTAAGGTTTAATTTTCTTTTGTTGATTGTTTTGTGATTTTATTAAGTGTTACTCTTGATATTAACGGAATATTTGTCCCAATCTTATGATCATCCCCATAATAACCGTAAGCCTGGTAAGATGGGAACAAAAATGTTACTATTTCTCCTTCTTTCATTAGTTTTAAGCCTTCTCTTAATCCAAAAAAAAGATCTTCCTGATCAATAGAATAGTTCACAGTATCTAGCTCTTTTTGATTATAGATGATAGTACCATTTAGATTTTTTACATCATAATTGAAATTTACAATATCACCAAACTTTGGTGTAATAGAAGAAATGGTATCTTTTTTCTCGTAATAATACCAGAAACCACCATCTGATGAAATATAATTGTTTAATGAATCTTCTTTAATAATTTTTTGAATCCTTGCTTCTTCTCTAGCACTGAGCTCTTTATTCCTATTTATTGATTCATTAATAAATGACCCTGATGAAATACTAATCGGTTTCCTTGCTTCTGGTGCTTTACAAGAAAAAAACAGCGTTAAAACACTTAAGGATAGAAGAAAATGTCTCATGGATTTAGGGCATTTTTATAGGAGGGTAAGATACTAATAAATTTCTCAACAGTTTCCTCAAGAGAAAGATTGCTTTTTCCGCCTGCAGCGTTGTGATGACCACCTCCTTCAAAATGATTTCTGGAAAATTCATTTACAGAAAAATCACCCTTAGAACGTAGAGAGATTTTTATAATATTTTCGCCTTTGTTTTCAATAAAAATCAATGCAAAAACCATTCCTTCTAGAGATAACCCCATATTAACGAATGCCTCTGTATCACCTTTCTTAAAATTATGGTCATCTAATTCTTTTTGTGATAACGTGATATAAGCAGTTTTATATTCCGGAAGTACTTTTAAATTCTTTAAAGCTACTCCTTGCAATTGCAATCTGGAGTACGAATTGGTATCGTAAATATTTTCGTGGATTCTGGTATTATCAGCTCCGCGATCAATTAAATCTGCAATTACTCTATGTGTGGTACTGGTTGTGGATCTAAATCGAAATGAACCCGTATCCGTCATAATACCAATATAAATACAAGTAGCGATATCAGCATTTATTCTATCGAGATCATCTAACTTTTCTATAAAATGATAGATCATTTGGCAAGTAGAACTCATACCAACGTCACTGTAAGTATATGTAGCGTAATCATCCGGTTGCTGGTGATGATCAATCATAATAAATGTAGTATCAGTTTGGGTCAAAACATTTTCCATATTTCCAGTCCTGGAGAAATGATTGAAATCTAAGGTGAAAATAATATCTGCCTCTTTAATTTTAGATACTGCAAGACCATTATCACTATCATATTTTATAATGGTATTCTCTCCTGGAATCCATTTTAAAAAGTTTGGGTAATCATTAGGTGTAATAACAGTAGAATGATGACCTAATCCAGACAGGTAATGATGTAATGCTAAGGTAGACCCAATAGCATCTCCATCTGGATTTTTATGAGGGATAATAACAATCTTTTTTGGAGTGCTCAAAAGCACCTTTATTTCTTTAATCTCACTAGTATTCATAGATCAGCGAATATACTATTAATTAATAATATGGTAATAAAGGAATTCTTAATTTTATGGAGTTCTAATTCATTCTAAAATCAAAACCCAAAACGGTATATTTTTTATATTATTTTTTAGAATTCATTGTGCCTTTTGTCAAACAATACCACAAAGCGACACTTCTGATTTTATTGTTGCTTTTGGAATTTTCAAAAACAAATTTATCGGGATTACCATACCCATTAGTAAATCTTACCTCTAGTGGATTAGCACATGCGTATACAAGATATAGCGGAGAACCTAATCAATATAGAGTAGGAGAGGTAGTTTTACGGCAAGTTTTTGGATTTTATAATTCAATTTTGATACCCAAGAAGTAACTATGCAGATGTGAGGTGAAAATAATATCATATTACAGGAAATAGTGCAACAATATCTTAAAAATTAGAGTTTTTCGATTTGATTTTGGAAAAGACAGTACTTTCTGAGGATATTTCTTGTTTTTGATGCTTTTATCTATACTTTTGCACAAAATTTTGCATTTGGCCAAAATGGTCAAAAGAAATATTAAAAGAATAAAGTTTCCTTTTAAAAGGAAATAAGATAAAAATCAAATTTTAAAAATGGCAACAAATAGAACTTTTACAATGCTTAAGCCAGATGCGGTAAGAAAAGGCTACATCGGTGCGATCCTTGAACAAATCACTGCTTCAGGTTTTAGAATTGTAGCAATGAAATTAACGCAATTAACTACTGATGATGCTAAAGCGTTTTACGCAGTACACAGTGAGCGTCCTTTTTATGGAGAATTAGTAGAGTATATGACTAGTGGTCCAATCGTGGCAGCAATTCTTGAAAAGGAAAATGCTGTAGAAGATTTTAGAACCTTAATTGGTGCTACAAATCCAGAAGAAGCTGCAGAAGGAACTATCCGTAAGAAATTTGCTACTTCTATCAGTGAGAATGCTGTTCACGGAAGTGATAGTGATGATAATGCTGCTATCGAAGGTGCTTTCCATTTCTCAGGAAGAGAGCAGTTCTAAGAATAGAATATATTATTATAATAGTATTCAAAACCATCCGCCTTATGTGGATGGTTTTTTGTTTTTAATGTTTATCGATACATACTACCAAAACACTCTAAAACTTAGATTTGGAGTAATGCCCAAAGCAAAAATATCCGAATTTATAAATC
The DNA here is from genome assembly GCF_947495315.1 of uncultured Aquimarina sp. Classification (GTDB taxonomy): domain Bacteria; phylum Bacteroidota; class Bacteroidia; order Flavobacteriales; family Flavobacteriaceae; genus Aquimarina. Next base: position 434,709 of record NZ_CANLYD010000003.1, read on the forward strand.
GATTATCCAATGAATTAGTAGTTCTAAATTCTCGGTTCAATAAATTTTCCCGATCATAAAGATTCAGAACAGACAACCCTAATCGATATCTAACATTAGACGTCGATCTTATTTTAAAATCATAAATGGCAGAAAAATCAAGTCTATGATATACTGGAAGATTATTACCATTGATTTCTCCAAAATCCAATAATACCAGATTTCCACTTTCATCAACACCAGAAACATTAGTAAAAGCTTTACCGGTATGCCAGAGCCAACCTAAAGAGAATTGAAAGTCATTGATCTTATAGAAGTGGGACCATTTTACGGTATGTTCTATATTCCAGTTACCCGGAAAAGATTCATTGTTATTGATATCATCAAATTTATTTTGAGTATTGATATAAGAATAACTTACCCAGGTTTTGTAGTTTTTAAAATGTTTTTTTAGGAAAAAATCAATTCCATAAACCCTACTTTCGCCAGTATGATAGGTGTTGTCAATTGGATTAATGAAACCAGCAGTTAGCGAAGTGATATCATCTATTTGTTTGTAATATGTGTCTATATCAAAATACCATTTATTTTTCTTAAAACTACTTCCTACAGTAAATTGATAACTGCTGATTATCGGGAATTGTTCTTTGTTGGCTAATGTCCATATTTGGTTTTCTAAGGATAGATCACTAACTACAGATTCTCTGATCTGACTGACAGCCTGACTTCGATATTCTCCCGTGGCATTAACTTCCCAATACTTTGATAAGTTTTTTTGTATGAAAATACGAGGTTCAATACATGATTTGTCTAATTCTGCGTAGTGGTTCAAACGCAACCCGGCAGAAAGATAGAAGTTTTTAGGAGTTTCGTATTTATATTCGCCATAGACTGCGTGTGTATTCAGAAAACGATCATCTTGATCCAAAATTAATTCATATGTTGGAGTAGTCGTTACAAATGCATACTTAATTGTATTATTAGAAAATTGATACCCACCAAGAATCTTATGGTTATCAGATAATGAATAATTAAGGTCTAAAGCCGTGCCAAAATCCTTTACGCTATTCTTTTTGCTTTCTATTTCGGTTGTGGTTCCTGATTCTTCGGTTATGAATTGATAGTTTAGTAAATATCTCGTGTAATATCCGCTGGTTTTAACACTAAAATTATTATTCCAGATATGTTTCCAGCTTATGTTGTATCCTTCGTTCTCAGTTATTAAGTCATCATTAAAAGACATAAGATCGTCACTTCGCTTAAAATCAAGATCATTTTTGCTATAAAGTGCATTCGCTTCAATTTTATCAAAATCTGAAAGTTTGGCAATTAAATTAGCATTATAATCCGCGTAGAAAAAATCATTTTTAGCTTCATTAAGTGGGTTAGTCTCTGCGATGGTTGTATTCTGAAAAACGCGATCCGCAAATTGCTTATAAGTAAATGTTTCCAAAACATCAGTATATGAACGTCTTCCGGATACTTGTAGTGATACTTTATCCTTTATAATTGGAGCGTGAACGACAGCATCCGCATTGATCATATTAAAACCGGCCCCTCCAGTAAAACGTTCTGCAACCTCATTTTCAGTTTTGATATCAATCACCCCAGAGATTCTATCTCCGTATTTAGCGCTTACTCCACTTTTCGAAAAATCAACTTCTTTTACTACATAAGGATTAAAAGCGGATAACATACCAAAAAAGTGTCCTTGATGGTATGTTTTGATACCGTTCCAAAGTACTAGGTTTTGATTAGGAGCACTACCACGTACATATAATCCCGATGCAGTTTCGAATGGACTATTAACACCAGGAGTCAATTGGATACTTTGTAAAATGTCTGGTTCTGTAAGCCCAGGTAGTATCTCAATATCCTTTAGATCGATATTCACTACTTTTTTGTTTTGAGTAATTCCTTTGGTAAGGTATTCCTGGATAATGACTTCATCGAGTGTTTCAATAGTATTGGTAAGGTAGATCTTAATACAGTCGTTTTTATCATCAAATTCTGTGGTATTTAAAACTTTCTGTCTAAATCCCGGTGCGCTGATTAAAATTGCTGAATTAAAAGGAACTTCTTTATTCTGAAAATATCCTTTTTCGTTTGTAGTAATATTGGTTCTGGAGGCTTTAAAGAAAACTCTGATTTTTTCTAAGGGTTCTGAGTTTTCATTATAAATATAACCGCAAACGCTAACGGTATCTTTTTTAGAGTATTTTCTAATTGTAATAAAATTTTCTCCTGTGACTTCAAACTTTAATTTCGATTGTTGCTCGAGAGTATCAATAACATCTTCTAAGCTAGTTTCGGTATTAGTTTGTAGAGATACTAATTTATTAATAATAGTTGCATCGATATATGAGAATTTTACATCGAATTGTTTTTCTAAAGAAGGAATTATCTGAGACAGTGGTTTGTTTTCAGCATCAATGATGTTTGCTTTTTCTTGCGAAAAAACAGATATACTCCACAAAAGTATGCATACACATAAAAGTCTCGTCATGCTCTTAATTTTCTACTACCACGGTCTTACCGTCTTGCAATAGTTGGTATTGCAAACCTAAGGTACTAAAAACTGTTTTAAGAGCAACGTCTATATCATTATTAGGAAAAGTTCCGGTATAAATTATATCAGTATCTATGCTTTTTGTATCGATAGTGATATTGTATTGATCCTCTAACTCTTTAAAAACATAACCTAATGGAACACTTCTAAACGAACTTGTATTAGTGATCCAGGAAGGTTCTAGTGCTTCAAAAGTCCAGTTTTCAGAAGCGATACGGGCAATTTTTCTATACCCTTTTCCGGCTGTAAGGATTGTGTTTTCTTGACCACTACTAACACTCACTTTACCTTCATAACAAACTGCTTCAAAAAATGAAGCTTGCGATTGCACATTAAATTCAGTTCCTAGCACAGAAACATCTCCGTTAGTAGTAGTTACAGTAAAGGTACTTCCTTTTTTTACTTTAAAATAAGCTTCACCGTCTAAGGATACAGTTCGGTTAGTATCCCAGTTTTTTTTATCGAAACTAGCTTCAGACTTAGCATTAAGTATCATTTCGGAACCATCAGGAAGCGTAACTGCTAATTGTTCTCCAAAGGAAGTCGTGAATGAATCATTAGAATTGAATAAGAATAATCCAAATATTATTACAATCGAAGCTGCTGCTGCCAAATAAGGCCAAAGTTTAATAACGGGTTTTGTACTTTTCTGAGAAGAAGTATTTCTTCTTGATTTTATAGTGTTTAAAGCTGTATCTACATCATACGCTTTTAGGTTCAAAGCATCAGCACCAGCCATAATCTTCATATAATACTCGTACTCCGGATGCGATTGGAACTCATGAAGTTCCTCTGGAGAAAGTTCTCCATTTATCCATCTGGATAAGAATATATCATCTTTTTTATCGTCAAACATAATCTGCTTATATATAATAAAAACGTTTGAGTTTGGTATTACCCTACCTCTGTTTTAAATATTTCCAATTTTTTTTCTTAATGTTACCAAAGCTTTATGCATTAATTTCTCAATTGCTTTTACTGATACATTAGATAATTCGGCAATTTCTCTATATGTTTTTTTATCAATTCTACTCAAAAGAAAAACTTCTCTCTGTCTATCTGGTAAATCAGCTATAGCATTTTTTAGTTTCTCCATATATTCTTTTTCAAGCATAACGAATTCCGGAGATTCATTTGTCACATCACTTTTTCGTTGTGTAATGTAATTTTGATGTTTGAACTTTACTTGCTGGTGACGTGCAATACTAATTCCAAGATTAGTAGCTATTGTATAGACATAGCTTTTTGCTTTATCCAAAGGAACCTTTGTACAGTTATTCCATAATTTAATAAAGGAGTCTTGTACGATATCTTCCGCTTGATCAAGATCCCCGAATTTATAATATAGATAACTTCTCAAAAGTTTTGCATGACTTTTAAAAAATTGGTCAAAGGCTTGTTCGTCACAAGTAGAGTTTTTACTATCAGACATTTGGGGATTGATTTGGTGTCAAAACTAGATTTTTTTTCTGGTACCGAAAAAAGAAATTACAAAAAAAAATAAAAGATAGGGTGGGGTAGGTTGTTCGCTTAACGTTTTACTATTGTTATAACACACAAACATCTCAATTGAGTTTTTACTTAATCTTTAATTAAAAAAAATAAAATGAAAAATCTTAGAACCCTTTGTCTACTTATGCTAGGGCTTATAGTAACATTCACATCTTGTGAAGAAAATGATGAAAACGATCAATCCTCAGAATGTCCTGAATTATCTTTTGAAAGAGATGGTGGGAAATTAGTTGCTAATTTTGAAGAAATAAATAGTTTAGATACTTACGAATGGTTTGTAAACGACCAATTAGCAGAAACCGAGAGCTTAGAAGATCAACGTGACAATATCTTAGATATTTCTGAATATGAAGTAGGTACTTATACCATTTGTGTAAAAGCGGAAACTCCTGATTGTCCTGAAGGTGTAGAGTTTTGTAAAGAAATTGTAATAGAAGAAGAAGGAAATGAATCTTGTCCTAATCTAGCTTTTACAAGAGAAGGAGAATATTTGATAGCAGATTTTGAAGGAATAGCGAACCTAGGATTTTATGCTTGGAAGATTACCGGCGAGGTGCTGGGTAATGAAACTTTAATAGAGAATGAAGGACTAGATTTTCAAGGTGATAATAAATTTTTACTAAGTACGCTACAGGCAGGAAAATATACCATTTGTCTTATATCAGAGAGTCCAACTTGCACCCAAGCAGAACCTTTCTGCAAAGAAATAGAAGTAGGAGATACTAACAATGGTTCTTGTCCAGAGCTAAAGTTTATAGAAGAGGGAACATTAATGTTTGCCAGTTTCCCTGGGATTGATCAATTAAGCGTTTATGAATGGTTTGTAGATGGGCAATTGGTGGAAACCGAAAATTCACAAAATCAGGAAAGAGATGATTTGCTTGATTTGAGTTCTTATAACCCAGGAACGTATACAGTTTGTATTAAAGCAGAAACTAATGACTGTCCAAATGGAGTGGAGTTTTGTATAGATGTTGTTATTCCTGAGCCACAAGCCATTGATTGCACCGTTTTTGATGTAGTAAACTACGAAGATAAAATAGCAATCGCAACGACATTATCTATTACAGATATTGATCCAAACTCTGTAATATGGACAATTGATGGTGCAGTAATTACACCAATCACACCTAGAGTTGCAAGGCTTCAAGATCATGTTAATCAGTCCGGTACATATGAAATCTGTTATAAAGCGGTTTCACAAACTTGTGGTGACTTAGAGAAGTGTATTGAGATAGATTATCAGGGATAGATTCATAAGAAAGAAATCATTCCGAATATTTTACTAATGGGGTCATACGCGCGTATGACCCTGTTTTATTAGGTGGTATTTAAGAAAAAAGAACTGTGATTAACATTTTTTTGTAGGAATAGGGGTAGGGTATTCTTTTTGTGCTGCGTTTCATTATTGTGGAGCTGATAAAACGCTTCTTAAAATTAATTATTGACAACCCCTAAAAATTATAACGATGAAAAAACTTAGTATTTGGTGTGTAATGATCTTTACACTGTTATTAGGATTTACTTCTTGCGAAGAAAATGAAGAGTTTGAAACGTGTCCGGATATTACTATTAATATAGATAATGTACCAGGTAGTGCTGTATATCGTTTCGTGGCTCAATTAGATGGAATAGAAGATGTACGATTTACTTGGTCTATTGATGGAGAAGAAGTGGATACAGGAAATCTGAATGATATTGCAGGCCAGATTTTTGATTATCAATTCGAAGAAGGAACACATACTATTTGTGTAAAGGTAGCAAGTGATACCTGTCCTTTAGAAGTATGTAAAGAGATCGAAGTGGAGCGAGACGAAACTGACCCTTGTCCAGACCTATTCTTCGAAGCAAGACAGTACGAAAGACCAAATAAGTATAAGTTTATAGCAGATTTTCCAGGAATTGAAGAAACACCTTATGAGTGGTTTATTAATGGAGAGTTAGTGGAAAATGATAATCAGAATGATGATAACTACTTATTCTGGGAATTTAATGAGCCTGGAAGATATGAAGTATGTATCAAATCAGAAACTCCTGATTGTCCTAATGGAGCTTCGTATTGTAAAGTGATTGAAGTAGAAGAAATAGAAGAGAGATGCCCTGAGGTTTCTTTTGTAAAAGAAATGGAACCAGGAACTACTGGAACGTATGTGTTCGAAGCTCAGATTGAAGAAATCGATGCAGCAACCGAAATACAATGGTATATCAATGGAGATCTTATCGAAAACCCAACAGATCAACAAGGTGGAGCAAGAGTTTTAACGTATCAATTCGAGCCAGGTGTATACGAAGTTTGCTTAAAAGTATTCACAGAGGATTGCCCTGATGGAGTAATCTATTGTAAAGAGATCAGAGTTGGAGAAGATGCGTGTCCAGATTTATTTTTTATTGCTGAACAAGACGGTGATAATCCTGCGTATTATTTCCAGGTAGAATTTGAAGGAGCAGATCAATTTGAATGGTTAGGATGGTTTATTAATGGTGAATTTGTAGAAGATTCTAATAATGGAGACAATAACAGATTCTACTATCAATTCGAGCCAGGAAGATATGAAGTATGCTTAAAAACTGAAACTCCAGAATGTCCAGAAGGAACATCGTATTGTAAAGTAATAGAAATACCTGGCACGACTGCTTGCCCAGAGTTATTCTTCGAAGCAGAACAAGATGGTGATAATCCTGCATACTATTTTTATCCAAGCGCTTTTGATGGTATAGATAATGTAACATTAGAGTGGTCTGTAAATGGAGATTATGTTGGAACAAGTTCGGGACACAATGATCCTTTCTACTTTCAGTTTAATCCAGGAAGATATGAAGTGTGTCTTTCTGTAGAAACACCAGATTGCCCAGAAGGAGTGACATTCTGTAAAGTTATCGAAGTAGAAGAAACAACTTCAGATTGCCCAAATCTTAACTTCCAGATTGAACAAGAAGGAGATACACCTGGATATAATTTCTGGGCAGAATTCGAGGGAATGAGTGATGTTTCCTACGAATGGACGATCAATGGAGAGGTTGTAAACTCAGAAATTATCGGTAGTAACGATAGAGATGATTATTTATACTACCAATTCGGATCAGGTACATACGAAATCTGTATCATAGCAGAAACACCGAATTGTCCTAATGGAACTACATTTTGTAAAACATTAGTGATCGAATAAACAAGTTTAGTTAGGTTAGATTAATTAGGTTGATTCCCTGGGAGCATTGCCATTCTTCCAGGGAATTTTGTTTATTAAACTTTACAAGGTTATTGAAGTTAGAACTTAGATCATAAAATAAACGAGTTTGCAATGACGGATTTTATATAGAAATTAAAATTCTCCTCCACCCTCGTTATTAGAACAATCTACAAACTCAACTTCGGTTTCGAACCATTCTGAAGTACCGCAGGGGTTAGTTCTTCTTATTCCAAAAACATACCAACCAGGAGAAGGGGTGTAATTTAATGTTCCTGAATTTCCGGAATAATTTGTTGATGGACTATATACAATAGATAAGCTAGGCCATCTTCGAAGTCTTATTTGATGCGTTGTACCTGATAATCTTGGAAAGATATCATACGTATTACCATAATGACTAGAACAAAAATAATCAGTTTCTCCAATGCCATTGCCAAATTCAATATAGTCTACAACAGCTTTTCCTATCCACACATCTTTACGAATGTTTTGCGTTGGAGAATTAGCTTGGACAAATCCTGATCCATTAAAAGAACTATTTACGGGCTTTACAGTAATACTATTATTTGAAGAAGATAGAATCTGGAGATTTGAAGATGTTGTCCAGGTTAGGGGGATATTTGAATTTTCTATTGTATAAACAGCGGTAGAAGTATTGCACACTAGTGAGGATCCAGTTGGCGTTAAGGGAGGGAATAAAAACGCTACTGCTGAAAAATCTCCCGTACTGAAATTATTAATTGTACAAGCTTGACCGCCATTCATTACAGATTGGGCGTCTGTACTTGGAGTTCCTGGAATTAGACTTCCAAACGTTTGATTCGTATGTGTTAGGCCTAAATTATGACCCAATTCATGTTGAACATTAGAAATCCTCATATTTTGAGTAATAGCTCCACTACAAGCATTAAAATCGGGATTGATCCAAATCCTTGTTCCTGGCAAACCATTAGTTGCCGGGAATTCACCCATTCCAAAAACATTAGCAGCTAAAGTAAGTGCTGGGTCTTGAGAATCATACATAATTTCGATATGTGCATTGGCAGTTGTTGTAGTTATGTTTAATAGCAATCCTGAACTAGCGTTATTCCATCGATTGATAGCATCCACAGAAGCGTTTCTCCAGGCTTGATTCATACCAGGATTTATAAATACTTGGATACTATTAATAGTCACAGAATTAGGATGTTCTCTTTGTTTAGTATTAGAATTTTCAGGTTTATGATATTTTTTGTTTTTATAAAATACAATGTCCTTATCTACTAAATAATATGTTCCCATATCTTCAATTTCATGATCTGAAAATCCCCAAGCTTTCAAGGTTTCAAATACTGAATCTATTTCCGGAATGCTTTCATTTTCTGTTAAAAGATCATCTTTAGAGCACCCTATAAAAATGAGGAGTAACAAATTTAATAGAAATAGTTTTTTAAATAATTTTTTCATCGGTGTGAGTTTTAGAGTTGCCTTACCTTGTTTAGGAGTGTTCAGGTCATTTTTTTCTCCTTACCACTGTTCACCTAAAATGAAGAGAAGTTTCTTTTGTGTGTTTTGTATATCTAATACCATTTTTTTAGCTTAAATCTACTTTAGAGTTGTAATTATTATGTTGATGTATTGATATTTTTGTTGTATCTGATAATCAATAGGAATACAGTTGTTTTAGAGGTATATAGTCAATTATTTTAGGTCTATTCGTTACCCCTAAAAGTTCTAGTCAGTATGTACGCAAGTGAAAGAAAAATCTTATTACATGAATTCCTCGAGTATATTATGATAGTGTTTTCATAAATAAGGTGTTAGTTGGTTTTTCAAATGATTTTTGGTAAGTGTAATTTATTGTTTTATGGGGAGAAAATCAATTATCTTTAGTTAAAAAAATGCATTAATTCTTTTTAATTAAGAGGTGTTTTGTCTTTAAGTAATTCTGAAAAGCAATAAAGTTTCGTGTTTAAATTTTGCTTTAGGATGCCTAGCAAATGAAGGATTCTTTTTGAAGATGTTTTGGATGTAAATAGAAGCATTTTTCGGTTTTGATTTAATTTTCATACATTGAAAATAATTAGGAAGTAGTTTAAAATTACGTTTGTATGGTAGGGTATATTAACTTATAAACGTTTCACTTATATAAAGACAAGTTATTTTGAAGAATTTCAATACATATATACAATTATCAATACTACTCTTTCTGATACTCCTTAGTAGTTGTGTCAATGATGATTCTTTTTTTCCTGAAGAAAATAGAGACGATGTAGTTTCTAGCACTGCTATGGTAACTGTTCTTAATAATTTTAATTCGGATGTGACTTTTCCTGCAGAAAATCAACAGTGTTTTAAATTTGTATATCCTATTACCTTGGGGTATAATACAGATTCAACTATTAGGATAGATAGTTATGATGGATTGATAGATGTAATCTCCAGTCAAGGAGTAAATTTTAATATTACAGGATTGCAATTTCCAATTCAGATTGTTTTTAGAGATACAGATGTAGAAGTTTCTATTGCTAATGAAACTGCTTTATTAAATATTTTACGTGAATGTGAGTTCGATACTGTAAGAGATGAATTTGATCGTTTTTTTAATAGTTGTTTTAAATTTGATTATCCTGTAATTTTAATAGATACTGGTGGAAATGAAACAGACATTGCTTCAGAAGAAGAGTTTCAGATTTTTTATCAAAATCAAGGATCAGTGTATCAACCTGATTTTAAGTTTCCGGTAAATGTACTAGTAGCTCCAAATTTTGAGAGTACGTCAATAGAGACTTATTTTGGTTTTTTCAGAATTATGGAATCTTGTGAACGCCGTTGTCCTGAACTGAATTTTACTTTTGAGCTTGAAGATCGTTTTAATTTAGGATATCGATTTGTAGCGGACTTTCCTAATCTTGAAGTTATAGGTTCTTATAGTTGGTTTATCAATGGAGAATTTATTGAAGATGATGGTCCAAACAATCAAGGGGATAATTTGTTATTGCGTGATTTTGATGCTCCTGGAGTGTATGAAGTTTGTATTAAAACAGAAACAGAAACTTGTCCTGAAGGCATAGAGTTTTGTAAAACTATAGAGGTCACAACCGTTTGTCCAGAGTTGTTTTTCGAATTTGAACAAGAACCAGGAACGTTAGGATATAGTTTTGTTGCTAATTTTGAAGGAATAGACGAGTTAACATATCAATGGTTTATAGATAACCAACTTATAGAGCAGGATGGAGGCGCTAATGGAGATAATATGTTTTTCTCTGAATTATCACCAGGAGTTCATAACGTCTGTATAAAAACGACAACACCTTCTTGTCCGGATGGGGTAGAATTTTGTGAAGAAATTATTGTAGAACCGATTTGTCCTGATTTGTTCTTCACAATAGAACAAGAAGGGAACACTCCTAGTTATAATTTTACAGCACAATTTCCAGACATTGATACGGTAACTTATGAATGGGTAATTAATGGTGATATTATAGAGCAAGATGGTGGTCCAGGAGCAGATAATACTTTGTTTTTTCAATTCGATCCGGGAACTTATGAAATCTGCATTAGGGCAGAAACTGATACTTGTCCTGAAGGAACACAATTTTGTGAAGAATTAATAATTCAATAGATATATTCAATAGGACTTTTTTTGCTGTACTTATTAAAGTTGTAAAATTCCTAGATTAAAATTTGTGATCTAGTAGTATCATTCTTCCTAAATTCAGAAAAAGATAATTCTTCTTTGTAGTATGTTAAACAAGTGTATTCAGATCTTTATTTGTGTAATTTTGTAACAAAGTAAAGGAAATGAGATATCATACAAGAAAGATTGTAAAACCAGGTGATCTAAACCCGAATGAGACCTTGTTTGGAGGCAGATTGTTAGAATGGATTGATGAAGAAGCTGCACTTTATGCAGTTATTCAGTTAGAAAGCAAAAAGGTTGTAACAAAATTTATGTCAGAAATAAATTTTGTCAGTTCCGCTGTTCAGGGTGATATTGTAGAAATAGGAATGGACGTAGTAAAGTTTGGAAGATCATCTTTAATTTTAACTTGTGAAGTTAGAAATAAACTAACTCGGAAAACAATTATTAAAGTAGAAAAGATTACTATGGTTAATCTCGACGAGAAAGGAAAACCTGCACCACATGGCAAGACCAAAATTGAATTCGTAAGGGATAGGCTAGCGCAAAACTAATTTCTTAATCAATTCTCTTCCGAGGCTCTCATTAAGATTAGCGATAATTTTTTCTTTTCCATAGCTTAGTTCTTCTCTAAGTACCGAAGAAGTAAGTTCTATGTATAAGGTTTCTCTGTCTAGCTTAATGTTCCTAGTGTATTTATTAATAGCAGGACCCATGATTTGTTCCCAAACATCACGTACCTCTACCTTATCCAGGCCTTTCTGGAGTTTGTTTTCGCTCACAAAATCTTTAAGAACGTTGTTTATGCTTTGAAGATCATTTTGTCGCCTTGCCATTTATAATTCAATCTTTGTATATGGTTTGTAAAAGTAAAGATTTCCTGCTTCATTTTGTATGATCATCTGGTTTTCTTTTGCAGAAATCAGCGTTTCTTTCCAGGTTGACAATGAAGTTTTGTAATGCATTCTTAGGCTATCATTTTCCATAACTAATGTAAACGTTTCACTATCTCTTGTCGTGATAAAATTGCCGTTTAATTGTGGCTGTACTTTTTTACGAATTCCTTTCATATTATTGACTTCAAAGAAGTCAATGCTTTGATTAAAATTGTATTGTTTTTCAACACCATCAGAAGTAATTACCTTTTCAATTTCCCAATATCCATCAATATGTTTAATGAATGATTCTGGATTTGGTTTTGAACATGAAACTAGTAGAAATACTATAGTATATATGATATGTTTTGACATAAGTTCTATTTTTTAATCAAGTCCAAGCTTAATAATCTTGTAAGATTGAGATATCTTTTTTACCACATTTTCTGTACGATCTGCATGAGTATCACTAATAAAAAGCTGACCGAAATTCTGATCATCTACCAATTGTATGATATGCTCAACACGTTTTTCATCAAGCTTGTCAAAAATGTCATCTAATAGTAGTAATGGATTTACTTTACTTTGTTTTTTGATAAAGTCGAATTGGGCAAGCTTTAAGGCTATCAAAAACGATTTTTGTTGTCCTTGACTTCCAAACTTCTTTATTGGGTGTCCTTCAATCTCAAAAGACAAATCATCTTTATGTACTCCTACACTTGTATATTGTAACATTCGATCTTTTGCTAAGTTTTGTTCCAAAAGCGTTAATAAATCATTTTCCGATAATTTACTTTGATAACTTAGTGCAACAGATTCTTTGCCAGAACTAATAGCTTCATAACGATTTATGAAAATAGGTATAAATGTTTCGAGGAAAGTAGTTCTTTTCTGATGAATGATACTACCAAGTTCATTCATTTGTTGATTATAAATTTCTAAAGTAGTAGGGTCAAATGTATTGTTAGCGGCAAAATACTTCAACAATGAATTACGCTGAGAAACAACTTTAGCATATTTTAATAAAGTAGAAAGATACGCAGTATCACTCTGAGAAATTACACCATCTATAAATTTACGACGGGTATCACTTCCATCTGTAATCAGGTCTCTATCGGCTGGAGAAATAATAACCAGGGGAAGAAAACCAATGTGTTCACTAAAAGTGTCGTAGGCCTTACCATTTCGTTTTATTACTTTTTTCTGTCCTCTTTTTGCACTAACAATTACTTTTTCTTCTCGATCCAATTTTTCATATACCCCTTCAACTACAAAAAAATCAGTGTCGTGTTTTATGTTTTGACCCGTAATTGGGTTGAAATAGCTTTTTCCAAAAGATAAATGATAAATGGCATCCAGAATATTAGTTTTTCCTACTCCATTGTGGCCAACAAGGCAATTAATCTTATCATCAAATTCGAAATTGATGGATTCAAAATTTTTATAATTAATTAAAGAAAGTGATTTTATAATCATAAATTACTGATCGTCAGCAAGTAGCGACATTTTTGAAATTCTCAAATAAGAAGTGCAAAATATTGAAAAATAACAAATATTTTCGCTTTTAATTATGAATAAAAATTTTATTTTTGCCGTTCATTAAATATAATTTATGGCAACTTATAAGAAACGAGGATACAAACCAAAAAATAAAGCAGAAGAGGTAGAGCAATTAGAAGACAATTCTACAACTGCTGAAGTATTTAATACTTTAGATGAAGGTGCTTCCCGAACTGAAGAATGGGTTGCTGCTAATCAAAAATATATATTTATCATTGTTGGTGCTATCGCTGTTATAGTTTTAGGATATCTTGGATATCAGAAATATATTCAGGAGCCAAAAGAATTAGAAGCATCTAATGAGATGTTCAAGGCACAGCAATATTTTGATAATGCAGTAAATGGTAATACTACTGTTAGTGATTCTTTATATACATTAGCCCTTAATGGAGGAGAAGGTAAATATGGATTTTTAGAAATCATAGAAAACTACGGTGGTACTAAGGCAGCTAACCTGGCTAATTATTATGCAGGATTCTCATACCTTAATATGAACAAGTATCAAGAAGCTATTGATTATCTAGATAAGTTTAAGAGTGATGATGAAATGCTTGGCCCTTTAGCATTAGGAGGAATCGGTGATGCTTTTGCTCAGTTAGATCAAATGGGTGAAGCTTTATCTTATTATGAAAAAGCAGTAAAAGCTAAGAATAATGAATTTACGACTCCTAAGTTTTTATTAAAGTCTGCAATCACTGCAATATCACTAGATAAACCAGAAGTAGCGATTACGTACTTAGAAAGAATAAAAGAAGAGTTCTCTAAAAGTGTAGAAGCTAATCAGGCTGATGTGCATTTAGGAAGAGCTCAAGGAATGCTTAAGTAGTTTACAGTTGTTGGTTTTTAGTTCTTAGTTTTTAAAACAAAGTCATAGAAATTATCAACTACTAACAATAAACGGTCAACCAAATATGGCTACAGAAAATAAAAATTTATCTCAATACGATAAAGCTACAATCCCAAACGCGAAAAATTTTCGGTTTGGGATTGTTGTTTCGGAGTGGAATGAAACTATAACAGAAGGTCTTTTTCAAGGTGCTTTTGATGCTTTAATAGATTGTGGAGCAATAAAAGAAAACATTGTTAGATGGAACGTTCCTGGAAGTTTTGAGCTTATCTATGGTTGCAAGAAAATGCAGGAATCCTATGATATGCTGGATGCTGTTATAGCTATTGGTAGTGTTATTCAGGGAGAAACAAAGCATTTTGATTTTGTATGTGATGGAGTTACTCAAGGAATTAAAGATTTAAATATCCAAAACGATATTCCTGTTATCTTTTGTGTTCTTACCGATAATAATATGCAGCAATCGATAGATCGATCAGGTGGTAAACACGGTAATAAAGGTACAGAGGCTGCTATTGCCGCAATAAAAATGGTACAACTTCGCAAAGACGCTAAGTTCTAAGAAGGGATATTGCGCGCTTTCTATACTATCTTCACTTTTCAAGAATCGAAAAAATGGCATTATCCTTGCTGTTGATATTTTCAATGTTATTGTAATGCTAAAAGCTTTAGATTACTATGCATTTTAAGTATATTTGGATAATATAAAAAGAAAGGAGCAGCACGTGAAATTAAGTATCCCTAAGAGAAAAACAAATCGAAGATATAACTATACTCCAAGGTATTACAAAGGAAAGAGTGAAGGGAATATTTACGATTTCGAAAATAGAATTACTAAATATCGCGAAACTAGAAATGCAATTGACTTTGGTTCTCAATGGAGTGAAGATCGGAAATCAAGCCGTAATAGAGGAAACCGAGAAATTAACAAAAGAGTCATTTATATTGCGTTTGTGCTAATCTTCATCTTTTTATATTTAATTGATTTTGATTTATCCATATTTACTGCCCGACAATAAATGTCAGATATCATCCAACTATTACCGGATCACGTAGCCAATCAAATAGCTGCCGGAGAGGTAGTGCAGAGACCAGCTTCTGTAGTTAAAGAACTATTAGAAAATGCGATTGACGCTAAAGCTTCCCATATAAAACTAATTGTTAAAGAAGCTGGAAAAACACTTATCCAGGTGATTGACGATGGCTTAGGCATGAGTGTCACAGATGCACGACTCAGTTTTGAACGACACGCAACTTCCAAAATAAAAACAGCGGAAGATCTTTTTCAACTCAATACCAAGGGGTTTAGAGGAGAAGCACTTGCATCCATTGCGGCGATTGCGCATGTGGAATTAAAGACCAAACAAGAAGATGATGAGGTCGGAACAGAGATTAAAATAGAAGGTAGTGAGGTTGTTTCTCAAGAGGTTTGTGTTACGCCAAAAGGAACCTCTATTAGTGTTAAGAATTTGTTTTATAACATTCCAGCACGTCGTAATTTTCTAAAATCAAATGCGGTAGAGCTACGACATATTATTGATGAATTTCACAGAGTAGCGATGGTACACGCTGATATTAAATTTGACATGTATCATAACGGAAGTGAAGTTTTTAGTTTGCCAATTTCTAATTGTCGACAACGAATTGTGCATATTTTTGGAGGAAAAACCAATGAAAAATTGGTTCCAGTTGATGAAGAAACGGATTTAGTAAGTATCACAGGGTTTGTATGTAAGCCTGAGTATGCAAAACGAACTCGAGGAGAACAGTTTTTCTTTGTAAACAATAGATTTATAAAAAGTGCTTACCTTAATCATGGAGTCAATTCGGCATTTGAAGGATTACTGAAAGAAAAAACACATCCTAGTTATTTTATTTATCTAACAGTAGATCCAACATCAATAGATATTAATATTCATCCTACAAAGACTGAAATTAAATTTGATGATGAGCATGCATTGTATGCAATGCTGCGATCTACGATAAAACATAGTTTGGGGCAATTTAATGTTGCACCTGTATTGGATTTTAATAGAGATTCATCTATGGATACTCCATATGAGTATAAAAGTAAAATGGTGAAAACGCCAACCATAGAAGTTGATCGAAGTTTTAATCCTTTTAAAGAGGAAAAGAAAGAGGATTCATCATTTTCTTCTACCAAAAGTTATTCGAGTTTTAAAAAAAAATCTGCCGGTAGTTGGGAGAATCTATATGCTGGTTTGGATACAACAGAAATACCGTCTAAACCTACCGAAAGTGAGTTCTCTTCTATACAGTTTGAAAGTGCAGAGGTAACCGGTTCTTTATTTAATGGGGATCAGGAAGCAGCATTGGAGCATAATACAACCTATCAGCTAAGACGAAAATATATTGTGACTACCATAAAAAGCGGTATGGTAATCATCAATCAACACAGAGCACATCAGAGGATATTATATGAAGAGGTATTGCGCAATATCACTATGGCTAGTGCTGTGAGTCAGCAGTTGTTGTTTCCTTTGAAATTATCTTTTTCTAAGCAAGAGATCCAATTACTTAAAACGGTTCAGGAACATTTAGAGAATACCGGTTTCGTTTTTGGAGAGATTTCAGGAGAAGAAGTATCTATTTCGGGCATTCCTACAGTTACTACAGAGAGTGAGGTTTCTGTGCTCTTAGAGAAGTTGGTTAGTGACATAGAACAGGAAGTACCAGACAGTGGGTTTTCTTTAACTGATTTGTTGGCAAGATCTATTTCAGGAAGTATTGCTGTGAGAACAGGAGTGGATTTAGCCAAAGAACAACAACAGCATATAGTGAATAGTCTTTTTGCTTGCACAGAACCAACAGTAACACCAGATAATAAGCCAACTTTCATCACGTTAACAGTAGATGATATAGATAAAAAATTTTAAAAGTAGATGAGGGGAATTTCACCAGCAGTAAAACATATACTGATTATTAATATAGTTTTTTGGATAGGAACACTATCTATAGGTAGAGGGGTTTTATTCGAGAATCTTTTTGCATATCATTTTGTTACAAGTGATTTATTCAAACCCTGGCAAGTTTTGACACACATGTTTATGCATGCAGGATATGTTCTTAAAGCGGGAGGAGGAGAAACAATATATTTTCAACATATATTATTTAATATGTTTGGGCTTTGGATGTTTGGAACACCTGTTGAGAAGTTTTTAGGAACAAAGAAGTTTGTGTTTTTCTATATCTCTGCAGGCTTAGGAGCGCTATTGATACATGCGGGATGGGATTATTTTCAATTTCAAGAGCAACTTTCAAACTTAATTCAAGCGGGATATGATAAAGAAGCGATTTTTAGTTTACTAAATGAAGGTAAATATAATACGCAGTGGGAACAAGTCTTAAGTGACAAAGGCTTACAAAATCTAGTCGGAAATTTTGTTGGAACTTTGGTAGGAGCCTCCGGAGCTTTAATGGGTGTATTAGTTGCTTTTGGGGTTTTGTTTCCAGAAACTCCGCTAATGCTTATATTTCTGCCAATACCAATAAAAGCTAAATATTTTATTCCGGCTATAATTTTGCTAGATCTATTTTCTATGTTATCGGGATATTCATTATTCAGCCCATCTAACACGGCATATTTAGCTCATTTAGGAGGAGCTCTGTTTGGGTTTATGATGGTGTGGTATTGGAAAAAGAATTCGTTTAATCAAAATCGTTGGAACTAATGTCATTGCAAAATAGTCTTAGACTGAAATATCAAACTGCTTCGGCTATAGAGAAGCTAATAGCTATCAATTTATTAGCTTTTGTTTTTTTCGGACTATTGTCTGGGATTACTTCTTTGATGCAATGGAATTTTACTTTTGTAGTGGATTGGCTTGTCTTTTTTAAAGATTTAGATGAATATTGGTATAAGCCTTGGACGATCATTACGTATGCTTTTTTGCATGCAGACCTACGACATATCTTTTTTAATATGTTAGTGCTTTATTTTTCTGGAAGATATTTCATTGATTACTTTAATGGTAAAAGAGCTTGGACGGTATATCTATTAGGAGGAATTAGTGGTGCCTTGCTTTTTATGATATCCTATAATTTGTTTCCAGCACTTATTGAATTAGGAAAATCACAAAATGCGTATTTAATAGGTGCATCTGCTTCTGTCATGGCAATATTGATTGCAGTAGCAACCAGAGTACCAAATTTGGGAGTTCGTTTAATGTTTATAGGTTCTGTGAAATTTTGGCATATTGCAGCCTTTTTTGTTGTTTTAGATCTTATTCAAATTAATCCTAACACTGCTGGAACCCATTTAGCACATCTCGGTGGAGCGTTATTTGGATATTTGTATGCAAGTCAACTCAAAAAAGGAAAAGACATAGGTAGCTGGTTTGAAAAGTTGATGGATTCAGTGGCAAGTCTTTTTAAACCTAGAAAGAAAAGCCCTCTAAAAACAGTGCATAAAGCGAAGAAACCAAAAAACACTACTAAAAATACAACTTCATCTACGACTAAAAACCCCAATCAAGCTAAAATAGACGCAATACTTGATAAAATTAGTAAAAGCGGCTATGATAGCTTAACCAAACAAGAAAAAGACTTTTTGTTTAAAGCGGGTAAAAATTAGTAATGAGAAAACTGGTTAATAAGATCATATTTTTTATCAATTCGGTAGTGGCTTTTGCCTTATTGATGTCGTATCTATTGCCATACATTTCTCCGCAGACATTTCCGTTGTTATCCGTATTGAGCCTTACTGTACCCATTTTAATTGTTATTAATGTACTGTTTCTGTTGTATTGGGCAATACTCTTAAAACGTAAGATGCTATTATCATTAATTGTGCTAATTCTTGGAATTTCTCACGTATCTTCTTTATATAAATTAAGAGGAAAATCTTCTGATGCGGTTGATGATACACTTTCCTTATTTAGTTTTAATGTACATGCTTTTAATCGGTTTAAATGGATTGATTCTGAGGTTATACCAAAGGAGATTTCTAAATTAGTAAAAGATGAAAACCCTGATGTTTTTTGTGCTCAAGAGTTTTATAACAATCCTGATATAGATTTTAGTCAGTACGAACATAAATTTGAATATTTTCATCACCGTAGTCAAGAATTGGCACTCGTTATTTTTTCTAAATACCCTTTTGTAAATAAAGGCTCGTTAAGCTTTAAGAAGACTGCTAATAATGTCATTTTTGTGGATATTGCTATGCCTTCTGATACGATAAGAGTGTACAATGTTCATCTACAATCTCACGGAATTAGTACTAAAACGGATGATTTAGCGAAGGCGGATTCTCAGAAGTTATTCAAACGAATACAGGTTTCTTTCAAAAAACAACAAAGCCAAGCAGAACAGCTTATCGCACATATGAAATTATCACCATACAGAAATATTGTGATGGGTGATTTTAATAATACAGCGTATTCTTATATATATGATAAGATAAAATCAGAAAACCTTCAGGATACCTTTAAAGAGGCAGGTAAAGGCTTCGGAAAAACCTTTAATTTTGAGCTGTTTCCCGCAAGGATTGATTTTATTTTAGTGCCAGAGGATACTGAGGTAGTAGGTTTTAAAAGTTTTGATCTAGAACTTTCAGATCATTATCC
This sequence comes from uncultured Aquimarina sp., assembly GCF_947495315.1. Lineage (GTDB taxonomy): Bacteria > Bacteroidota > Bacteroidia > Flavobacteriales > Flavobacteriaceae > Aquimarina. The sequence continues at coordinate 454,449 of NZ_CANLYD010000003.1, forward strand.
CATCTTTTCGAAGATTAAGCTTTAATTTTGACCTCTAAAATAAAATAAGGTGTAATAAAATAGTAATATGAGCAACGATTTGATAGATGATCTTTTGGAGGCACTTTCTTTTTCGCCGGAAAATATACCTCTTAGACTGAGAATTGCAAAATCTTATTTTGATAGAAGCGATTTTACAAAATCAGAAGAGCAATATGTGGAAATTTTGAAGTTAGACGGAACTTTAAAAGATGCAAAATTTGGACTTTCTAAATGTTATTTTAGACTTAAAAAGATATCTCCTGCAGAAGTTATTTTAGAGGAACTAATGCAGATTGATCCTTTTAATTTAGAATATCTTGAGCTGTTATGTTATTGCCAATTAGAGGAGGATAATTTTTTAGAGGCAAAAGAAACGTATCAACAGATTTTAAATATTGATAAATCTTATAAAAATGTCGATTTCGATAGTAAGTTAAGGATGCAAACAATCCAGAGTAAAGAAGATACCTATGTAGATGAAGATGCGGTGAAATTTCTAAAAAAACCTACTGTCAATTTTTCGGATGTTGGAGGTATGAGTGAGGTGAAAGAGCAGATTTCATTAAAAATAATTAAACCTCTTGAGCATAAAGAATTATATAAGGCTTATGGTAAAAAGATTGGAGGAGGTATTCTGTTATATGGTCCACCAGGTTGCGGAAAAACCCATTTAGCGAGAGCTACTGCAGGAGAAATAGATGCTAATTTCATCAGTATTGGTATTAATGACATATTGGATATGTGGGTAGGTAGTAGTGAACAAAACCTTCATGAAGTTTTTGAAACTGCCAGAAGTAATAAACCTTGCGTTATTTTTATAGATGAGATTGATGCTTTAGGGGCTAACAGAAGTGACATGAACAAGTCTGCTGGTAGAAATGTAATTAATCAATTCTTAGCAGAATTAGATGGTATAGATAGTGATAATGATGGTATTTTGGTATTAGGTGCTACCAATACACCTTGGCATTTAGATCCTGCATTTAGAAGACCAGGAAGGTTTGATAGGATTATCTTTGTGGCGCCACCAGATAATACTGCAAAAACAGCCATTTATGAAATTATGCTAAAGGATAAGCCTATAGAAAACATTGATTATAAAGCCTTGTCAAAAGCAGCTAAAGAGTTTTCAGGTGCTGATATTCAGGCATCCATAGATGTTGCTGTAGAACAGAAATTAATGCAGTCATTTAATGATGGAATACCAAAGCCAATTAATACTAAAGATGTGCTAAAGGCTATAAAAAGTATAAAGCCGAGTACTAAAGAATGGTTTAATACTTCTAAGAATTATGCTTTATATGCCAATGATTCAGGTTTATATGACGAAATATTATCGTACTTGAAAATTAAGAAATAATGGAAAATGTATTTTTTGAAAGAGGCTTTCAACTTTTTCAAATAGGTAAGTTCGATAAGGCATTACGTTCGTTACAAGAAGGTTTACAATCTGATCCAGAGAGTTATTTGGCCAAAAGTTTAATAGTACGCTGTTATTTGGAATTAGATGATTTTGAAAAAGGGAATAAGATGAATAACCTTTTGATATCTCAGTATCCTAATGAAGATGAATTATTTTACAATAAATCGGTTATAGCACGGCATAATGAGAATAGACAAAAAGCTTTAGAAGCTATTAATGAAGCAATATCATTGGATCCTTATAATCCAGATTATTTTGGTTATAAGGGGCTTATGTTGTTAGAGTCTAAAGATTTTAATGAAAGCCTAGCTTGTGCTAATGAAGGGTTGGAGCTTAATCCAAATAATATACTTTGTCTTAATGTGCGTGCCCAAACTTTGACTAAGTTAAACAGGAAACAGGAGGCTCAAGAGACAATAGGAAATACTCTTCATCAAGATCCTGAAGGTAGTTTTTCTCACGCTAATGTTGGTTGGGTTCAATTAGAACAAGGAAATCATGAGAAAGCGATGCATCATTTTAAAGAATCTCTTAAGAATGATCCTACTTCCAGATATGCAAAGGATGGAATGCTTGAATCGATTAAATCAAAGAATTTTGTTTACAGACTTTTTTTAAAATATGCTTTTTGGGTATCTAAAATGAAAGAAGGTAAACAATGGTTTTTTATTATTGGACTATATCTTGCTTATCGTTTTATTGTTGTCTTATTAAGTAAAACGGATTACCCTTATTTAGCTTATTTTGTCATAGTACCTTATCTTTTGTTTGCTTTAGGTGGATGGATCATTGGACCATTATCCAATGCTATATTACTTTTTAATTCATATGGGAAATATTTGTTAGAGCAAAAAGATAAGATATCTGGGATTTTGTTTTCCTCTTTATCTAGCTTGTCGATATGTAGTTTTTTATTGTTTTATATATTAGATAAAGGATCTTGGTTTTTAATAGGGATTTCTGCCGTTTGTTCAATAATTCCTTTGTCTACATCGGCTTTAATTGACAAGAGATCTTCTAAGTATATTAGTTATGTTATTGGTATAGTTATTTTGTTAGCGGGATTTTTAGGACCTCTATTTACAGATAGTATTACAACTCCAATGATGGTTTCTATTTTTGGTTTGGTTGGATATAGTTGGGTAGGCAATGCGTTAAAAGATTAATTAGTCATCATTCTGAGGGTTCGAATTGACCTGTAATATGATATACTTAGTTATTTTAATAATTATTGTTTTTAAAAGTTTTGACCTAGAACTTTCTGATCATTATCCGATATTTTCAAGGATTAAACTATAATTTTAAAGTATAAAAATAGCAATAATAGTATAACAGAGATTAACAAGAACACTGATTTTGAAGTGTTATTTATTTTCTAAACGAGTAGCTTTGTTTTTTATGCTTTTCTCCCAATCATCGGCAAAAACTGCATGACCATTTTTTGTCATTAGTTTCATTTTTTCTATTACTGCTTCTTGTATTTGTATTGGAAAATTATAGAGCTTCTTATTAATTTTAGTGATTCTTCCATCAGGAATTTCACTGTTCTGATGTTTAATAGTTACTCTGCTTTTTTTATAATAAGCTATGATTTTTACTCTACCATCTTCATACATACTATGTGTAGTGGTGCCATAGACAATTATAGGGTCTACTTCACCGTCGCCATCAAGATCTGATAATTGTGAGTATTGATTCCAGAAACCAATTGAAGTTTCCCATTCTTGATCCATTTCACCTTTGATCGTTGATCTTTTCTTAAATTGATTCTTTTCCACTCTTAAGTTTAGTGCATATATATTATCGTATAAGGTGTCTTTTTCTTCGTTTACGACATTTTTATGATCAGTTAGTAATAAATAATATTCACCAGAGTTGTCTTTATAATTATATACCTGATACAGTGGGTTAGAAATACCTAATTGAATTTGTCTCCTATTAGAGAAAATGGCATTCATTTCTTTTTTAGAAAGTTTTCTAGCCAATGTTGTGTCCATTGGTATCGTAGCGTGTTTTTGTATGGGTAACACTTCGATGTTTTCTGTTTGGTTTTTAGAATCTTCTTTTGATTCTTTAGTTTGTTTTCCACAAGAGAAAAAGGTTATTAAAACGATAAAAAGTAGAAATCTATTCATAGGTAAACAGTGTTAAAAAAGAAATATGTACAGCTAGTTTTGTACTAAATGTAAAGAATATTTTCTAAATAAACGCATTTACATCATCCAACAGTCTAATTGATCTGTAATAATGTGCCAAAGTAGGGCTATACCCAAAACTCTTGTTTTTTTAGGAAATAATAAAACCGTATATATGATTATAGCATATATGCTGTGCAGAATATGAAATCCAACACTACATCGATTTGGATCAAAAATTGGATCCGCTAATAAGTGATCTATATCAATCAACATGGCTCCAAGAAAAATGAGATATACTTTTTTCCATTGTTTAGGAAAGAAAAGTAAAGCAATAGCTAAAGGTATTAAAAAATGAAATCCGTAATGTATAGTTAGCCGAAACATCAAAAAATCGATTGATTTTCTAAGTAGGTAAGTGTATTCGTTCCTTCGTTAAACAATAGGTCTAAAATAGAAAGATTGGGAATGAAACCGTGTTTGTCCGAAAATACCTGAATGTATGTTTCCAGTTTATGTGTTTCTTCTTTTTTGGAATTCACTAAGATTCTCATATCATTCAGATCTTCAGAATCTTTTTGGTAATCTTTTGTTTTGGTATATGAAGGGTTTAATTGCAGGCAATCAAAAATAACCTCCATACATTCGTAATTGAAATCCAGTAAAAAATCTTTTCTTTTTTCGAATAGGTGAGCCAAATCATCTTCATAATACTCAAAAAACGGAGAGGTTCGATAAGCAGATTGGATAGACTTCCAGTGGAGTAATTGCCATGGGAATTCATTTTCTACACGTACATTCTTATATAATTGTTTAGTTCCATTGCCTACGTGTTTTATGGGTATGGTCAATAAGAGTTTACCATTAGCTCCATAAATATAGGTTCTATTGCGATAGGTTTGCTTTTGGTAATTGTCCTGATGTTCAAAAACAATAGTGTCCGATTGTGCTATTGCGACATATTGCTCAATAGATCCAAAATACATAGGATGGAGTAGAGGTGTTTTCATAACGTTTCTAGAATCGTGTTGCTTTACCAATAATTTTAGATTCATCAATAATTCCAATCATCCGGGAATCCTCTGAATTATGTCTGTTATCACCTATTACAAAATATTCCTTTTCTTTTAGTACTAAAGGACCAAAATTATCTATATTCCAATTCATTCCAAATTGATTTTTGATATGTTGATCAATTTTTCCTTTTGATATTATTTGTTTAAAACTTTCAAGATTATTTCTTTTTGCAATTCGGTCACTCATAAATGCAATTACAGAATCATTATTAGATTGGTAATAAGAACGGTCATCAAACAAAGTGATAAGTTCTTTATTTTGGGCTAATTTTTTAGCAACTTTTTCTTGAATCTTATATGAATGTACAAGATTGATAATACTATCTACGTTCTTACGATTAACATACAATACGCCATTTTTAATTTCTAAAGTATCATTAGGGATACCAACTAATCGATGAATTCGTTTATTGTTTCCCCACAAACTATCGGTGTGCTTATAGCAAACAAAATCCAACCTCTTGGGCTTTATAAAAATAGATACTACTACTTTGCTGTTAATAGGTAAGTTAGGCTCATTAGCGGCGCTCGAATTAGTATAAAATCTATACACATCTGTTCCGAATGCTATGTATAAGAAAATACTAACCACAAAGAGTAGAGTTCCGAGAAGTATTTTACTATTCTTATCCATTAAAAGGTCTTCGAAAAATATTTAAAAAACTATCTATACAAATTTATATGACTCTCAAGATTTTTATTCTTATGGTGTTATTACCTTAAGCTGCTTTTTTTCGTTTACGATACTTGCTGAAAACTATATAACCAATCAGTGTGATCAAGAAGTAATAGAAATAAGATACAGGTTTTCCATTACCACCTACTGTAGTAAATAGACGTTCCCATCGTATTTTATTAAAAAGCCCTTTTGCATTGGTATCCCAACTCATCCATATAAAAACAGGTTTCCCCACAATATGAGTTGCCGGCACATACCCCCAAGCACGACTATCTTCGCTATTATGACGATTATCACCCATCATCCAGTAATAATCTTGCTTAAAGGTGTAGGTGTCGATAGGATTTCCATTTAATAATACCTGAGTTCCATTTACAGATAATTTGTTATCGATTCCCATTTCAGATCCTTCATATACTTCTATAATTCTTCGATATAGATAAAAACTTTCTAGATCTATTTTAACCGTTTTACCAGCTTCAGGAATATAAATAGCTCCAAAATTATCTAAATTCCAGTTTACTTTTCCCTTATTTGGAAAAGTGCCCGGTACTTTAACACCTTTCGGATAGATGTTTCTTTCTAAACCTGTTACTCCACCATTATTTTTAAAAAGTTCTGCTGACTCATTTGTTAAAAGAGCACGATTAAATGATTTCCTTAGATAAGTTTTTTGAGTTCGTTCATCAAATATGAATGCGCTAAATTCATTTGGTTTAAGACCATATCTTTCATAAAGATAATCGGGATTTAACGCTGAGTAAGAAGATTCACTTTGTTTGAATTCACCGCTATAAGAGAACTGTATTTCAGCCCTATCCGGCAATTCTGTTTGTTTTCCGTTGATATGGACATATCCATCCACCACAGATAAGGAATCTCCTGGTATACCTACACATCGTTTTACATAATTCGATTTTTTATCGATAGGTTTATAATGATATTTACCATCACCCCATTGTTGGAATGCATTTACGGTATCCACTGGCCAGCTAAACACTACAATATCATTACGCTTAATTTTTTGAAAACCAGGTAGTCTGAAATATGGATATTGTATATCGCTATTATATGATTTAGTCTTTACTAAAGGTATCGTATCATGTACCATAGGAAAAGAAATTGCTGTCATAGGTGTTCTGGCACCATAATGAAACTTACTTACAAACAAGAAGTCTCCCACCAATAATGTTCTTTCTAAAGATCCGGTAGGTATCGTATAGGGTTGCATAAAGTATGTATGCACTAGTGTCGCTGCAACTACTGCAAAAAGAATAGAACTTACCCATTCTCCAGTACCGGTTCTCGGTTTTAGATCTCTATCTTCTATATGATTTACATCCAACATGTAATTTACATAGTAGATATAAAAGCCTAATGTAACGATAACTAAAATAGTATCTGTGGTCGTGTTTTTTCCGAAGCTTCTAATGGTTTCTACCCATATTACAGGAAGCATAATTACATTAATAACCGGAATAAATAATAGAATAACCCACCACCATGGACGATTGATTATTTTCATTAGTACTACTGCATTATAAACAGGTACTGCTGCTTCCCATGCTTTTCTTCCTGCTTTAACGTATAATTTCCAAGTTCCTAAGAAATGTACTACTTGTACCGCCAGGAAAAAAATAAACCATTCTGATAGTGTCATTCTTTTGTATGTTTTTAGTATAAGTGTATGTAACTATAAAAGTGTTACACTTTTTAATTGTTTCGTTATAAACCTAAAACGTCTTTCATCCCGAAAATCCCTGTTTTACCACATAACCATTCTGCAGCTACAACAGCACCAAGTGCAAATCCCTGACGATTATGCGCAGTATGTTTAATTTCTATATCATCTACTGCTGACGTATAGGTAACTGTATGTGTACCAGGAACGTTTTCAATTCTTTTTGCTACAATAGGAATTGTGTTGTCGTCTCTTTTATCTAATTGCCAAGCATCTTTATCAGTGTTTTCTATAATACCTTCTGCTAATGTAATTGCCGTTCCGCTAGGAGCATCCAATTTCTGAGTATGATGAATTTCCTCCATATGTATGTCATAGCCATCTATCGGATTCATCATTTTAGCTAATTTTTTGTTTAATTCAAAAAACAAGTTAACCCCCAAGCTATAATTTGAAGCGTAAATAAAACCACCTTTTTTTTCCTTGCAAAGGGATATGATATGATCATAATGATCTAACCAACCTGTGGTTCCGGAAACAATAGGTACGCCAGCATTAAAGCAATTAGTAATATTATTTACTGCTGCAGATGGAATGCTGAAATCAATAGCCACATCAGCTACAGATACATCATATTCTTTATCGTCCTTGTCTACAGTGAGTACAATAGTATGACCTCTTTCTGTTGCAATTTTTTCTATGGTTTTACCCATTCTGCCATATCCTAGTAGCGCAATCTTCATATTTTTGGTGATGGTGGTTATAAAATTTAGAAACTATAATTTAGTGACATACCGTAATTAGGTTTGCCTCCTAACTCATTAAAATTTATTTTGGGTTTAAAGGATAGGTCTTTAGAAACGTTAAATTGCTGTAAATGAGCAGTTACATTGGCATCAATAATATTTAGTACATATAAACCTACTGTAATCATTATTGATAATTCCTGATCTTTTCTAAAGCGTCGTTGTCGATCTATTAATTGTTCATTAGTAAGAACAGATAATCTATTGGTCGGATCATCTGGAACACCAGCTAATCTACTTTTATAAAAATCACGAGCTTCAGTATACAAATCATTATTAAATTTATAATAATATATTCCGGCTCCCAGTGCACCATAAACAATCGGTATTTTCCAATACTTTCCGGTATGTGCTTGTCCCAATCCTGGTAAAATAGCTGAATAAAAAGCCGCTCGAGCAGGGGCTAAGGGTTCATAAGGTCTTAATTTTTTATTCTTTTTTTTCTTCTTTTTTACGGCTACCTCTTCTGTAACCACCTTTAGTTCTTCATTTTCATTCTTCTCTTGAGAAAAAATAGAATGAATACAAAAAAACAGGAATAGGATAATATAAAAGGACTTAGTTTTCACTATCAATGAGTTTCTTTAGGCGTTTAAAATCTTCTTCTGAAGAAAACGGGATAATCAATTTCCCACGTCCGTTACTGGAAACCTTTACGTCAATCTTTGCTCCAAAATATTCTGAGAAATCTTTGATTCCTTTTAAGATATATTGAGGAGCTTTACTTTCCGTTTTTTCAGTATTCGGTTTTTCTTCTTTGTTGTTTAAAGACCTAACTAATTTTTCAGTGTTACGAACGGATAACGAATCTCCAATAATTTTTTCATAAATATCAAGCTGTTGCTGCTGATCTTGGACATTAATCAATGCTCTTCCATGACCCATCGAGATAAATCCATCTCGAATACCAGTTTGTACAATAGGATCTAGTTTTAATAGTCTTAAGTAATTAGCAATAGTAGATCTTTTTTTACCTACACGATCACTTAATTGTTCTTGGGTTAATTGAATCTCATCGATTAATCTTTGATACGATAATGAAATCTCGATTGGGTCTAAATCCTGACGTTGGATATTTTCTACCAGTGCCATTGTTAATGATTCCTGATCATCAGCAATACGAATATATGCAGGGATAGTTTTTAATCCAACTAATTTAGAAGCTCTAAAACGCCTTTCTCCACTTACTAGCTGATACTTATCAAAATCTAATTTCCGAACAGTAATCGGTTGAATTACACCTATTTCTTTTATAGAAGTCGCAAGTTCTTGTAGTGTTTCATCATTAAAACTTGTACGCGGTTGAAAAGGATTTACTTCAATACTATTGAGGTCCAATTCTATAATATTTCCAACCACTTTATCAGCATTTTTGTCATCTGCTGATTTGATATCATTTTCCGGGTCTTTCAGTAAAGCTGATAGCCCTCTGCCTAAAGCTTGTTTTTTTGTTGCCTTCGCCATGAATCCTTAACTATTTTTCTTTATAATCTCGTGCGCCAAACTTAAGTAATTGCTGGCACCTTTACTAGAAGCATCGTAATTTATTATACTTTCACCATAACTAGGTGCTTCGCTTAAACGGATATTTCGCTGAATGATTGTTTTAAAAACCATTTCATTAAAATGTTTTTGTACTTCTTCGACTACTTGATTGGATAATCGCAACCTTGAGTCATACATTGTTAACAATAATCCTTCGATATCCAGATGTTGATTGTGGATTTTCTGAACACTTTTTATCGTATTTAGTAATTTTCCTAACCCTTCAAGCGCAAAGTATTCGCATTGAATAGGAATAATTACCGAATCCGATGCCGTAAGGGCATTCAGTGTTAACAGACCAAGTGACGGAGCACAATCGATCAAAATATAATCATATGCTGATTTAAGATGCTCAATAGCCTTTTTCAGCATATATTCTCGTTCGTCTTTATCGACTAGTTCAATCTCTATAGCTACCAGATCAATATGTGCCGGTATGATATCTACATTAGGAGAATTAGTCTCTAATATTGCCTCTTCAGGTTTAATAGTATGTTCCAGAATCTGATAGGTTCCTTTTTCAATACTTTCTACATCTAGTCCCAGTCCCGAAGTCGCATTGGCTTGAGGATCTGCATCTATTAGTAATACTTTTTTCTCTAATACTCCTAGAGAAGCTGCTAAATTTACAGAAGTGGTTGTTTTACCAACACCACCTTTTTGATTGGCAATCGCTATTATTTTACCCATGTGGGGAGATTTGGATTTAAGCGATAAAAATACAATTAATTATACATTATAAAAATGAAAAATATTAACAGTGTTTAATAAAAAAGGCCATCAGCTGAAACTGATGGCCTGCGGGATGAATAATAAGTTTAAATTATTCTTTTTCTGGCATTAGTATACCCAAAATATATCCTGTGTCTACATATTTTTTAGCCACATTCTGAATATCTTGTTTGGATAACTTTGCAATAGTTTCAGCGTAGTTTTCTCCACTCTCCATTGGTGTTTGATTGTAATCAGCACTCTGAAGATTGCTCAGCCAAAACGAGTTTTGTTTGCTTTTTTCTTTATAGTCTAATAATCTAGATTCCTTAATTTTAGAAAGATCCTTATCGGTTGGTCCATCTTTTATGATTTTTTGTAACTCGGCAATAGCAGCATCAGTTAATTTTTTTACGTTTTCCGGACCACAAGGAAAACTTATGCTAAAGTTATAACTTCCATAAGGTAGTTTGTTTAGTCTTCCTCTGGCACCAACCCCATAAACACCACTTTCTTCTTCTCTAAGTTTTTCAATTAACTTAATAGAAAGGATTTCTCCTAAGGCTTTTATGGTTAAATCTTCGGATTTATTGTATTCTGTTTCTCCTCTCCAAATGATATTTACAGAGCTTTTAGGATCTTTACCTTTATAAACTATTTTTTCATGAGCTCCAGATATTGGCCTAAAACCAGAAACGTTATAGGTTTCATTTTTACCTGTGTCTGGTAAACTAGCGATATACTTTTCTACATATTCTTTTAATTTAACTTCATCAATACTTCCTACCAGGTAGAAATTGAAACCTCCAACACCTGCAAACCTCTCTTTGTACTTCTGGTATGCAAGTTCATAATTAACGGCATCTAATTTTTCTGAAGTTGGAAAACCAGTATATCTTGGGTTTTCTCCATATTGAAATTTATTAAACTCTTCACGGAAATAATTTTGTGGATTAGAAAGATAATTTGCCAAAAACCCTTTTTGTTTTTCGAGTTCTGTTCTAAATGCTTTCTCATCTTTATTTACATCTGTAAAGTATAAGTACAGTTGTTGGAACAATGTTTCCATATCTTTAGAAGTTGTAAAACCATTAAAACCTTCAGAGATACTAGTAATATAAGGGCTTAATGCGACAATTTTACCAGACATCACTTTGCTGATATCATTACGTGATAGTCCACCTAAACCTGTTTGTGCCACACTTCCACTTCCGAAAGCAATCTGCATATATTCTTCATCAGTATACAAAGAATTTCCTCCATAACTAAATGCGGAAAATAAAATTTCATCGTTTTTAAAATCGGTTTTTTTATAAGTGATTTTTGCTCCGTTACCTAATTCTAAAACCGTATAACCCAATTTTTCATCAGTTTTAGAAGAAATAATTTTTCCCGGAATTGGCATGCTTTCGATCAGGTTTTTACGAACTTCTTCATCTTTATAATCTTCTATTTCAGAAGTTTCTATTGCTTTTAGTAAGGAAATAATTTCTTCTTTTGTTACCAGTTTTAGTCCTTCTTTTTCAGGTCCGGTCATTACTACGGCACGATTATCATCGTGTAAAAAGTTCTTAATTAATTCATTTACTTCTTCTAGAGTAATAGTTGGTAATTGCGACATTGTATATTGATATTCCCATTCGATTCCAGGAATAGGCTCCTGTTCAAGGTAATTATTAATATACTGTCCTATGATTCTATTAGATTCTCTTTTATCCTTATCCTTGAACGATTTTTCCCATCTTGCAGTGATATCTTTTTTTGCTCGATCTAGTTCTCCTTTTTTGAATCCGTATTGCTGTACTCTTTTATTCTCTTGTAGAATTACCTTCAAAGCATTAAGTTGCCCAGTTTCAGAAGTTAAAGCAAACGACTGATATGCTTTCTTATTTCTCGCAAAAATACCACTGTGACCACTTCCTGCAAATACGAAAGGTGGATTAGGCTTGTTTCTTAGTTCGTTAAGACGGTTATTCATCATTTGGGTAAAAACTCCCTCTATAATATCCTTTCTGTAATCACCTACCGTAGTCATTGGTTCTGAAACCTCTCTATCTTTATACATTAATCTTACAATAGAGTTAGATGCTTCTTTATCTGAAACTACGGCAATAAGAGTTTCATCGTGATTTGGAGTATCATAAGTCTCTCTTTTTTTAGGATTCTCTGGCATTTCGATACCGCTGAAATGATCTTTTATCTTTTGTTCTAAAGTTGCAACATCAAGATCTCCAACGGCAATTACTGATATTAGATCTGGTCTGTACCAATCTTTGTAATAGCTTCTTACATCTTCATATTTAAAGTTTTCCAGATTTTCTTTTGTGCCTATTGGCAACCGTTCAGAATATTTAGAATTATAGGCAATTATGGGTAAGTATTTTTGAAGCATTCTTTCATTAGCACCTTTACCTATACGATATTCTTCTAGGACAACACCTCTTTCTCCATCAATTGCTTCTTCTGTAAGTTCTGCATTGTGAGCCCAATCTTCCATAATTTGGAATCCCTTTTCTAATTTTTCAGGATCATCACTAGGGATAGGTAAAATATACACTGTTTGGTCAAAACTGGTATATGCATTAAGGTCTGCACCAAATTTAACTCCAATCGTCTGTAGATAGTCAATCAGATCATTCTTTTTAAAATTCTTAGTTCCATTAAAGTTCATATGCTCCATAAAATGAGCAAGCCCTAATTGATTTTCATTCTCTAAAATAGATCCTGCATTTACAACAAGTCTTAATTCTACTTTATCTTCGGGTTTTCCGTTACTTCGGATGTAATAGGTGAGGCCATTATCTAGTTTCCCAATTTTTACATTAGGGTCTACCGGGATTTTCGCATTATTTTCTATGCTAGTAGATACTCCAAGCTCTTTGTCAGTTGTTGTTTGGGCAATTAAAGTAAGTGGGATGCTACATAAAAATGCTCCGATAAATGTATTAGAAATTGTTTTTATCTTCATTGATGAATTATTAATGTAAACTCGTTTCCGAATTTATTAAAAGCCTAAAATAGTTAAAAATTCGATATTCAACTATTTTTTTAGTTGAATATCGAATCAAAGAACTTCATTCTCGATAGGGTATAATCATTTAGCTTTTTTTTGTTTGACCCTTAAAATTCTTTTGAATATTACTTTTATATATTAGTTAGTAAGTATTCTCTTCGTAAATACGTGACTTTTTCAAAAAAAAACTGAATATCAGGCATTTTATCTGATATTCAGTTGTGTCCAATCTTATTTAATATGTTTTATTTACTTTTTTTAGCACGTATCGCTGCTTCTAACATATCCCACATTTGTTCTGGAACTTGATCGAGTAAGTTAAATTGTCCTGCTCCTTTTAACCATTCTCCTCCATCTAGGGTGATTACTTCTCCATTAACATAAGCTGAAAAATCAGAAACAAGATATGCTGCTAAGTTTGCTAACTCTTGATGTTCTCCTAAACGTTGAAGAGGTACTTTTTTAGAAAGGTCAAATTTATCTTTCATATCACCAGGCAGAAGTCTATCCCAAGCACCTTTGGTTGGAAAAGGTCCTGGAGCAATCGCATTAAATCGCATTCCATATTTAGCCCATTCTACCGCAAGCGATCGTGTCATAGCTAATACTCCCGCTTTAGCAGTGGCACTTGGCACTACGTAAGCAGAACCGGTCCATGCATAGGTAGTGACTATATTTAATACATTAGTATTTTCGTATTTGGTGTCTATCCAGTGTTTTCCGAAAGCAAGTGTACAGTTTTTAGTTCCTTTTAATACAATATCGATAATAGTGTCAAAGGCATTAGCTGATAATCGTTCGGTGGGGGAGATAAAGTTTCCTGCAGCATTGTTTAGTAATATATCTACCGATCCAAAAGCTTCGAGGACTTGATCTCTCATGGATTCTACCTGATCATAATGTCTTACATCACATTGTATTGGTATACAAGTTCCTCCTGTTTCTTCTTCAAGTTCTTTTACAGTACCTTGGAGTTTTTCGAGATTACGTGAGGTAATAGCTACTTTGGCACCAAGTTCCATGAAATACTTAGTCATTGATTTACCTAATCCACTACCGCCACCGGTAACTACAATGTTTTTTCCTTCCAAGGCTCCATCACGAAGCATTTTATCAGTATAGCTCATATGTTTTATATTAATATCGTTCGTTATTTTCGTGAAAGTTACAATTTATATTTAAAATACTATGCGCGCATAGTATTTTTAAATATTTTCAAAATATCAATTTTAATATGGTTTAAACAAATATATTATAATTTAAAGAGCAAACCTTTGGGTTTTTATTAAATACTTGATTTTAATAATTGTTTCTTAATTATGTAAAAAGAATGACAAGTTTAGGTGTACTATTTTATTAATTTTATATACTTATGCCTTATTAAGATGTTTATTGTATTCATAAATTGTAATTTAGAATTAAACCATTTCGTTTACCATTACTCTTCTTTTGCCTGAGGCTAGCAACGGGATTTCTGAAACATATTCTATCGTTATGTTGGCATCTTTTCCTAAATATCTTTTAAAATCAGAAAGTAGTTCCTCTTCTTTGCTGAAGATATTATTAGAATTAAGTTTTAATATATAGTCTTTTTTGCTTTTTTGAACTAATTGACATTGTGTTAATTGAGGATATTTGTTAACCATTAATACAAGGTTAAATGAAATTATTTCACCTTTCGTGTTTTTTATGGAATCGATTTTTCTTCCTTCTATTTTTGTGAGTACTTTTTTTTCATCTATTATATCAAATGCTCCCAGGTCGCCTGTGTCATATCTAATCATTGGGGTACAGTAATTAAATAGGTCTGTAATAACAATTCTTCCAATGACTCCTTTTTTTGCAGGTTCGTTTGTGTTTATATCGAGAATTTCTACGTAATAGCTAGCATCATTAATAATAAAATGAGACTTTCCTTTTAGTTGTTGTGCTATGATTCCATTTTCTATATTGGAATATCTAGATACTGGTTCAATTCCAAAATATTTTTTAACGGAATCTTTAGTGTATTGATTTAATTTTTCAGAAATAGCGATTATTGATTTTACTGAAGTTATTCTGAAATTAGGATTTTTTCTATCTAGATGTTTACATATTTTTTCAAAGGCAGACACATATCCTAATAGGCAAGATTTCCTCTTGCGTTTTTGTAAAGTATCTAATAGGTCGTCGATAAAGGAGTCGGTAAGATCAAAAACATCAATTGGTACAACATTTTGCGCAAAATGTGTCAGAAAATTTTTCTTTTCAAAAGCATTCCAAAGCCTAAAAAAGTATAGTTTGTCACCAATTTTATATCCCGCTTCTCCCCAAAAATATAAATTATCTGCTGTATTACGAGTGCTTTTGTTTTTGTCATGATATACCATAAAAGGGGTTCCTGTAGAACCACTTGTAGATACTGTTTTTTTCTTTTTGTCTGTATAAATTACTGATTGAAAATCAATAAAATTAGCACGAATAATGTTTTTGTTTACTATCGGAAAAGAATCAATTTTGAGCTTTTCATTTTTGTAATGAGGTACTGTTTCGATTACATGCTGTAGTATCGTATCTAAGTATTTTTTTTTCTTTTTTTTAGCCTTTTCAGAAATACTATTAGTTATTATGAATTTAATATCGTTGCGATTAGCTTTTTTTTTGCTTCCTGTTAATTTATCGGTCGTCCAGAATAATATATTTCTTAGCATAATAATGATTTAGGTTTTAAAAAAAGAAGAGAGAAGTAGTGCTTTAATTTTCGAATGGGCAATGGATTTACGCTTCTTCAAGTATCTCCTTAAATATAGGGTGTTTTAGGTATCCTCCGTAGGCTATATCTGGTGTTATGAAAGAATTGTTGTCATTTCCTTCTATAATTATAGGGCCATTGTTACTAATTGCAATATCCCAACCAATAATACGATCAGGTATATATGAGACAGCTTTTTTTATTAACAATTTAGATTCTTCAAAGTAAGGGATTTCAAATCCATCAAATGTTGTATGAGTATTAGGATGTTTTTCCAGCTGTTTCCCTCCATATTTCATCAGTTGATGGCTTTTTCCTATGAGTTTTCCTTTTTCTAAATCTACGGAGAGGTAAATACCTCCAGCACTACCATTATCTATAAAATCCCCGCCACTACCGAATCGCATAAAAGCTGATAAAATATGTGTTACACCCTTTTTATCGATATAGGTATCAAAACGTATTGTATTAACACTACGTTTGTATATTTTATTAATTTCAGTATGTTGTTCTATAACTTCTTGATGAATAAATTCATGTGATAATATCTCTTTTGCATATTGTTTTATCTCTTGTGCAAGATTTTTTTTGGTAAGAAGAAAACATCCATAACCGCCCATGCCGGTTATAGATTTTATAAAGACACTGGTGGTATTTGTTTCTCTAAGAATCATTTGGATAAAAAGAAGTAACTCTTCTTCTGAGTTCACTAACAGGAGTGTCGAATTATAATAAAAACGATTTTTATAATTAAAGCTGATTGATTTAGGAACAGGAAGGTTGTTTTCTTCCATATATAGCGCAAAGGACAGCTTATTTCTTAATAATGATGAATACTGAAATTTGTGTAGTTTCTTGGATAGGGTAATCTTATCTACTTCTTTACTACTTAGGTAATCCTTATAGTTTGTGATTTCTTTTCGGTATAAGAATTTTCCAAAATAAAAATATGGGATCTCTTTTTTTAGGATCCAAAAGCGTAATGATTCCTTTAAGATTGTTAAAAGGTTTTTTCTGTTTTTATCGTTGATAATAACAAACAATCTTTTCTTTAAAAGGCTTAGCTTCCTTTTCATAATAAGATCTAGGGATAATTATTAATAATAGACCTCTTTCAGAACGTACTGAAGACTCTTTTATTTAATAGATGCAAATAGAGATGTTAAATAATTCTATTTAACAGTTGAAATTAAAATTTCCAAAATGGTAATCGCAGCATCACTTATTTTGGTTCCAGGGCCAAATATAGCAACAGCTCCTTCCTGAAATAGAAATTCATAATCATCAGGAGGAATGACTCCGCCCACAATAACCATAATATCTTCTCTTTCATATTTTTTTAATTCGGCAATAATCTGGGGGACTAAAGTTTTGTGTCCTCCAGCTAATGAGGAAACACCTACTATATGTACATCATTCTCTACAGCTTGTTTTGCAGCTTCTTCTGGAGTCTGAAATAAAGGACCTATATCTACATCAAAACCTACATCTGCATAACTAGTAGCCACAACTTTAGCTCCACGATCATGACCGTCTTGTCCCATTTTTGCAATCATTATTCTAGGTCTTCGGCCTTCGAGATCTGCATATTTGTTAGCTAGTTCTCTTGCCTTATTAAATGATTTATCGTCTTTTATTTCTTTGGCATACACTCCTGTAAATGATTTAATTTCTGCTTTATATCTTCCAAATTCTTTTTCGAGAGCATCACTAATTTCTCCTAAAGTAGCTCTTAATCGTGCAGCATCCACAGCTAAAGCTAATAAATTTTTCTCATCATCTTTAGCTGCTTTTGTTAAATTAAGCAGCGCTTGTTGTACCGCTTCTTCGTCTCTAGAATTTTTAACTTTCTTTAACCCATCAATTTGTTGTTTTCTTACAGCATTATTATCTACTTTTAGGGTAGCTATATGTTCTTCTTCTTCCAGTTGGAATTTATTAACTCCAATAATTAGATCTTGTTGGCTATCGATTCTCGCTTGCTTACGAGCTGCAGCTTCTTCTATGCGCATTTTAGGAATTCCAGCTTCTATCGCTTTGGTCATTCCTCCTAATTCTTTAACCTCTTCTATAAGTTTCCAGGCCTTTTCTGCTATGTCATTTGTTAAAGATTCTACATAATAACTTCCAGCCCAAGGATCAACAGTACGTGTTATCTGTGTTTCTTCCTGAAGATAAATTTGTGTATTTCTAGCTATTCTGGCAGAGAAATCTGTGGGTAATGCAATAGCTTCATCCAATGCATTAGTATGCAAACTTTGGGTGCCTCCAAAAGCCGCTGCGCTGGCTTCTATACAGGTTCTGGCTACATTATTAAAAGGATCTTGTGCTGTTAAACTCCATCCACTGGTCTGACAATGAGTCCTGAGCATCAAGGACTTTGGGTTTTTAGGGTTGAATTGTTTGATTAGTTTTGCCCAAAGCATGCGTGCTGCCCGCATTTTGGCGATTTCCATGAAATGATTCATTCCTATTGCCCAGAAAAATGATAAACGAGGAGCAAAAGAATCAACATCCAGACCTGCATCAATTCCTTTTCTGATATATTCTAATCCATCCGCTAATGTATATGCTAATTCAATATCACAAGTTGCTCCTGCTTCTTGCATATGGTATCCGGAAATACTTATCGGATTAAATTTAGGCATGTTTTTAGAACAATACTTAAAAATATCACTAATAATTCTCATTGATGGAGTAGGTGGGTAGATATAGGTGTTACGTACCATGAATTCCTTCAAAATATCATTCTGAATAGTTCCTGATAACAATTTTTGATCTACTCCTTGTTCTTCTGCAGCTACAATATAAAAAGCCATTATTGGTAGAACCGCTCCATTCATTGTCATAGAGACAGACATTTTGTCTAATGGTATTTGGTCAAAGAGCACTTTCATATCTTCTACCGTGTCTATTGCTACTCCAGCCATTCCCACATCTCCAAATACTCTCTCATGATCACTATCATATCCGCGATGTGTAGCAAGATCAAAAGCAACAGAGAGTCCTTTTTGACCTGCGGCAAGATTTCTACGATAAAACGCATTACTTTCTTCTGCAGTAGAGAATCCGGCATATTGTCTAATAGTCCAGGGTCTTCTCACATACATGGTAGAGTAGGGGCCTCGCAAATATGGAGGTATTCCAGCTACAAAATTAAGATGTGTAAGGTTTTTTATATCGTCTTTGCTATATTCAGATTTTATTTCAATTCCTTCCGAAGTAGTAAATATTTCTTTATCAGAAGATGAACGGGAAGCTTTACTCTCTGGGTGCAACGTAATATGTTGAATATTTTTTCTGGTCATTTTTAAAATTTCATTTTTTCAATATATCCATCAAAATTTACTTCAAACGGAGTCGTAAGATTGATCATAAATGTTTGCTTATCAGCTGTAATAATGTAAAAATTACTAAATATTCGAATGTCTTCTTCAAAATTATCAACCTGAAATATAGATCTAAACATGGTAAAATTCTTATTTTTTGCATATGCAGCGGTAAGTTTTTTAAAGTTAAGATCAGTAACAAGGCTTACTTGATTGTTTTTTTGTTTGATGATAGAAAGCAACATAGCGGCATCTCGCTTACTAAAATTCATATAAGGAAGCGTGTTTATAGTATACGTGGATCTAGTATAGGAGTCAAAGAATAAGTGAAAAGAACCCTGCATATCTCTCATACTTTCTAATCTTCTCATTTCATTGCTTAACTGTGTCTTTGTTAGAGAGGAGTCAAGTATGGATCTATAGTTTTCTAATGAGAGTTGTTTAAATCCTTTAGGGAGAAACGTTTTGACCAATCCATTTTCTAGATGAAAGTAATTGCCTTCTAATATTTGGGTTGTATCGTTATTTGATTTTTCTATCCAATTTTGGGTTTCCTGTAAAACAGTATTACACGAAATTAAAATCAGTAAAGAACCAATAAGAAGATATAGTCTTATTCTCATTGAAGAAAAACATTAATGAAAACGTAAAATTACGGTTTTATTAGTGATCTTTTTTAGAAAATATAAATTATGTTAACTGGTTAATACGAATATTGCAATAATAATTAACCAAATGCTTTTTCGATAACCATAAGAATAGAGAAATAAATATCAAAAGCGATAAACTTTTTTATTTCTGAAGAACGAAATTTTTTGTCAGGGATGTAGTAAATTCTCTGCGCAATAAGAGATGTGCTTACATTTCCATCCTGCTCGAGTGTGCTGATGATGTTTTGGAAGTCATCACTATCACTATTGTTTTTTAAACATTGAATAAGTCCTCCTCTATAATTAAAAATCAGAATCTCTTCTTCTCCTTTTTTGGAAGGATGCGTATATGGCGATGGTTTTTTGCTTGCTTCGTGATTTTCGTACTCGCTAAGTTTTACCCAAATAGAATTTGGGTCATTCGATTTCTTTTTAAAAACTCGTGCTAGTTGGATAGAATTGTCTGATGGTAATTTTCTTAAATCCAGTGATAAACTAGCTACTTCTGCTAGGAATGTACGGTACGTTTTTATGGAATCATTTCCGAATTTGTAGTATTCGAATAAGTCTTTTTCGAACGAATTGAATGCTTTACTGTAGAGTCCACTACTATCAACGCTGAGGCAATTGATACCGTTTTGGGAGTAACAGATTGATGTTAAAAGCAATAAAGTTATTATGACGATTCTAGATCTAATCATTTGGGGCATCGATTAAGATTTAGTTTTGTTAATTATTTGTTGTTTAAATGTTAATTTTTTTGGAAAGTTAACAATAAATTATGAATTATTTCCGTTATATACTGTTTTTCTCAATTTTTTCACACAATCTTCTTTTGATAATTGGACTAACTAAAGTTTTTCTTATATTTTTTTCAAGAAAGGGATTTTTCTGCATCGAAGGTATTACTTCTTCAGGATTTCTGTAGGTATTAGCTCCTGTTAAAATAACTTCTTCTTTGTCAAAAAGCTCTTGTTCTTTCTCTGAACTTTCTTTTATTTTTTTCTGAATGATTCCAGATTTTAATTGTTTCAAATAGCCTCCGCCTTCTTCGATGTTTTTAAATAAAGACAGCGCTTTTTCAGCCAGCTGATTTGTTAAGCTTTCTATATAATAAGATCCAGATGCAGGATTGTTTACGATATCAAAAGCGCTCTCGTTTTTTAGAATTAACAATTGATTGATTGCTATTCTTGTTCCGAAATCGTTTTCTAGATTATATACATCATCATATCTCAAATTATGAATCGTATCCGCTCCACCTAATATAGCGCTCATGCACTCAGTGGTGGTACGAAGCATATTTACATTATAATCTAAAATGGTTTTATTTCTGTGTGAAGGATGCGCGAATATATAACATTTTTTTAACATTTTATATTCTTCTGTCAAAGAATCCCATAATATTCTTAAAGCTCTTAGCTTAGCAATTTCGAAGAAGTAATTTCCCCCAACGGCAACCTTAAAGATTATTGGTTTTTCTTGAAAAGGATTGTTTTCCTTATTTTCAAAGTGATTAAGGTATTCATTTGCGTGAGCTAATCCATAAGCTAATTGTTGGATCATAGTAGCCCCTGCATTTTGAAGTATACCGAGGTCTACACTAATAATGTTGTTTATATTGGTGCTTTCTTTTACTATATTTCCTAGTACCTGATGATCTTCTTTTAGGTTTTTAAACCAATTTCCAGTTTTTGCCAAATTACCGATGATATCGGTCAGTAAATGAATAGAAAGTTTCGATTTATCAGCATAGGTGTTTACCTTTTGGATATAATCGGAGGACAAAAATAAAGTTTCAATATAGACAGGTACATCAGGGGAGATATCAGATAAAAGTGTATCCGGTTCTGTATTTTCGGTTGTGACTACGAAATAAATGCTTTCTGCACCTTTTTTAATTGCCTGTAAGGCTGCATTATTTCCAGCAGTAGCATCCTCAACTTCAATTTTTAGAGAGTTTTTCCAGATAGAAGAGTGAGAGATACTATTATCAACCTCAATAATATCTTCAGTACTATAGAAAGGCTTTACGTCAATTCCTTCATGCGATTTATAGATTAAAGCTTCATTATAATCAGCTCCTTTTAAATCGAATTGAATTTTTTGCTTCCATTCTTTTGCAGAAATTTCATCAAAACCATCAAACAAAGTCTTAGTCATCTTTTTCTTTTTTAGGGATACTGTCTTCGTATTCAATAATGTAGATTTCTTCATTATCTCGCTTCATAAAATATTCTTCTCTGGCGAACTTTTCTAGTTCACTGCTATCTTTTAGAATTTTTATATCCTTTTGATCCTCTACAATTTCCTTTTTATAATATTCTTTGTTATCCTTTAATTCTTTGATTTCCTGATCTAATTCCCTATGAATAAGCCATGAATTTGTATCCAAAAACAGAATCCATATTACAAATACCAGTATTATCAACACATATTTATTAAAAAATATGGCAAAAACCGGTATCAGAGCAGGAGTGTTCCTTAGCTTTTCGAAATAGCGTTTTAGCTTCAATTTAAATTAAATAATTTTTAGTTTATAAAGGTACAAAAGTTAATTCAAGCGTTCTTTCACAATGGTACGAACAATATCGATGGCAACATTATTGTAATTGTTGTTAGGAATAATCAGATCTGCAAACTCCTTTGTAGGATCAATAAATTGCTGATGCATAGGTTTTAGGGTGTTTTGGTAGCGATCTAAAACCTCTTCCATGTCTCTACCTCTTTCTGCAATATCGCGTTTTAATCGTCTGATCAGGCGTTCATCGCTATCCGTTTGCACATATATTTTGATATCGAACATATCCCGAATCTTAGGATTTGTAAGGATCAAAATTCCTTCTACAATAATTACTTTGCTGGGTTCAGTCTTAACAGTTTCCTTAGTTCGATTGTGCTCAACAAATGAATATACAGGTTGCTCAATCGTTTCTCCTTTTCTTAAGGCATTGAGATGTTCTCCTAATAGTTCAAAATCTATAGATTGTGGATGGTCAAAGTTGATTTTAGTTCTTTCTTCGTATCTAAGATGACTAGTGTCTTTATAATATGAATCCTGTGAAATGACACACACTTCATTTTCAGGTAATTCATTCACAATTTGATTCACAACAGTCGTTTTTCCGCAACCTGTTCCTCCAGCTATACCAATAATAAGCATTCCCAATTATTTTTTGACAAATTTAGAAATAGTTATTGAGTTATCGAGTTTTTGATCGATAGAGTTTTTTATAAAAGGTTAGAAGAAATTGAAACATTAATGTGGATAGTAGATAACTCCTGACGAAGAATCTCTTTTTGCACCAGTAACAGATTGTAGGCAATTCAGCTCATTCCTATCTCTTAACACTCCCATAAATGCAAAAATTAAAGCTTCTTTATAATCTATAATATTCGTATCTGGTATAATAACTGTAGAGGATTTTTGCAATTTTTGTTGTAAAACTTCTATCAAAAAATCATTTTTGGCACCGCCACCAGTGATCAGAAGCGATGAATCTTCTTTATGGGTTTCTTTTATGGCATTAGCGATCTGCGATGCAATATGATGAATAGATGTGTGTAGTAAATTTTCAACAGAATCATTAGTGTTTTTGATAATTGGAATGACTTTCTCTACAAACCATTCGTATCCAAGTGATTTGGGATATGGCTCCTTGTAATATGCCAAATCATTTAATGCTTCTAATACTTTTTTATTTAATGTTCCCGTCTTGGCAAGTTTTCCTCTATCATCATAATCAAGATTTATTTTGGAGCAAATAAGATTCAGTAACATATTAGCTGGAGAAATATCATAAGCAATTCTTTTATCATTAAGTTCAAAAGAAATATTACTGATACCTCCTAAGTTGAGACAAAAATCATAATTGCTAAACAGTAGCGCATCTCCGATTGGAACTAAAGGAGCTCCCTGACCACCAAGAGCTACGTCATTAGTTCTAAAGTCACAAATCACTTTTTGATTACAAGAATTAGCAATATGTTGACCAGAACCAATCTGATAGGTTAATCCAATTTCCGGCTGATGATAAACCGTGTGACCGTGACTTGAAACAAAATCTATTTCCAAATTGTTTTCTTCAATAAATTGTTTCACCTGGGTACCCAACCAGGATCCATAATTGTTATGGAAAGTTAATAACCTAACTGCATCAAGATTTACCGTGTTTTTTAAACTATTTTTAAGTTCTGTGTCGTAATCTACACTCTTGGTTTTAGTGATAGAAAAAGTCCAGGTATCCTGCTGTTTTTCTATTTGACAAAAGGCAATGTCCAAGCCATCTAATGAGGTTCCGGACATTAATCCAATTACTTTATATGTTTTAAGAGGAATTGACATTTATGAATGCAAACTAATCAAATATTTTTAACAATATTCTTTTTACTTAGTTATATTTATTGATGTATTGAAGGTCAAGTTTTTCTGGATCAATTTCTACTATCGCTTTTTTGTAATAAAAATCAATGATCTCATTTTCCAGATATGTCTTAATTTCATTGACACTCTTTTTTCTAAATAAGGAAAATATATATGCAGCTTCAGCTTTTTTGAATTCCGTAATAAGTTCATCTGGATTTTCGACAACATTTATGCCTTTATATCCGTCAAATTTTTTCTTCATCCAACGATGACTAGCCAATCTGATTAAACTTTTTTGTCTTTCTTGATTTAAAGAATCTATCTCCTTGGTATTTGTGGGATCTTTCTTTTTTAAACGGTCTACTATAGTTTTTGCTTTGATGTATTGTCTTTCAAGCTTGAAATCAATACGTTTCATGTCTCTTTTTAACTTTTCTACAACATCATAAAGAGCTCCGTTGTACATGATCACAAACTCTTCATAATTATATAATGCATCAAGAAATAAGATTGCCTTTTTCCGATATACTCTAGGGAAAGCTTGTTTTTTAGCATCTATAAAAAGCTCATTAAGCCCAGTTTGTATTTCTTCTGGAATTCCGGAAAATTTAGGGCTGTTTTTTATTTTTCTAAGTTGGTCCGTTATGTCCATTCTTGACCCTTTATATACTATGGATCGGTACTTAAATCTATATCTATTGGGAGAAATGTCTTCTAGTTCTTGGTTATAAGCGTTTAGGCTTATGAAAAGTATAACAAAAAATAAAAGGGATTTCATAAATCTTGGTTTCTACAGACTTTCCGAATATGTTTTATAAAGGATATAAAAAAATGTTAACGTAAATTATACAGTGATTGTTATGTTTCATTTCTTAACTGCGGTTACTTCTTCTGGTGTAACCATCTTTTTTTGTTTGTTACCCCAGCTGTTCATGATGTAATTCATAACATCTGCAATTTCTTCATCTTCTAGTCCCAAGGGAGTCATAGCGCTGTTATATGACTCTCCATTAACTTTTATAGGGCCATTTAACCCGTATTTTATAGAATGAATACTTTCTTTACGTTTGTTTACTAACCAATCTGATCCTGCTAATGGAGGAAAAACCTTGGGTGTTCCTTTGCCGTCGTGTAAATGACATTGCATACAGAAATCAACATAAATTTCTTCACCACGTACAATGCTCTTTGATAATTCGGTTTCCTGATTGTCTACCTTCATATCAGTAACATATACATTATTCGATGTTCCTTGTTTGGCTAATACAGAAATACAGAATATGATAGAAATAACTTCTAGGATCAGTATTTGCTTTAAACGTTTTCTTATTTTTAATTTAACAAACATCAACTATGATTTTGGGATGATTTTTACAATTCCTTTGTTTTCTATGGCAACATAAATATAACCATCTGGACCTTGACGTACATTACGTACTCGACCAATATCTTCAGCTATTTTTTTTCTACTGATTACTTTATTCTTATCCAATTCCACTAATTCCAAATATTGAAATTTTAGAGAGCCAACTAGTAGATCATTTTTCCAATCAGGATATTTGTCACTAGTCACAAAATCCATTCCGCTTGGAGCGATAGAAGGAGTCCAGTAATATATAGGCTGTTCCATACCTTCTTTGCTGGTTATATCTGTAATGGAGGATCCACTGTAATTAATTCCATATGTAATAATGGGCCATCCATAGTTTACTCCTTTTTGGACAATATTAATTTCATCACCTCCTCTAGGGCCGTGTTCGTGAACCCATATTTTTCCATCTATGGGATTGATTGCCATTCCCTGAGGATTTCTATGTCCGTAAGAGAAGATTGCTTTTTTTGCTCCTTTTTTGCTTACAAAAGGATTGTCATCAGGAATACTTCCGTCATCATGGAGTCTATAAACTTTTCCACCATCTCTGGTAACATCCTGAGGGTTTTCATCTCTATTTCCCCTATCTCCAATACTGAAATAAAGATACCCTTCATTATCAAATTCTATTCTGGATCCAAAATGGTGTCCACGAGTAGTATTGGGTGTTCCTTTATACAATTTTTCAATAGAAGTTAATTGGTTATTCTGGAGTTTAGCTCTGATCAATGCAGTATGTCCTCCTTTTTCAGATCCTTCTTTGGAAGAATATGTAATGTATAGCCATCCATTTTCACTGTATTTAGGATGAAGCTCAATATCTAATAATCCTCCCTGATTACGATTATACACTTCAGGGACATTGCCGATTTGAGTTTTGGTTCCGTCTTTATAATGAATTAATTCACCACTTTTTTCTGTAATAAGCATACTTCCATCTGGTAACCAAACCATACCCCAGGGAATTTGTAAATCGGGAACGACAATTTCGGTAGTATAATTTTTTGGATCAGCATCTATCTGGATGTCATTTTTCTTTTCTTGGGCACAGGAAAAGAGGGTGCTAAGTAGTACTATTTTTAGAAATACAAAATTCTTCATTGTGATGATTGAGTTTACTTCTGAAAAGTACAAATAAAAATTATTTATAATCTATATTTTATGTTAATGCCTCCATACGTATTAAAAGGTAATCCCGGATAAAAATACCTGGGAGCATTACTCCCAAAACCTCTGGCATTAATCTGTAATTGAGAAGCGTATTTTATGTCTAAAATATTATTAGCTCCTAAAAAGATATCATAGGAGACGTATTTGCCAATATTGTTTTTGTACCCTATTTTACCATGTAATAATTCATAATGATCGTTAAATACTGAATTCTGATCATTTGCAGGAATTTTTCCAACGATCTGAAAATTAAGATTTCCGTATATTCCTTTTTTAGTGATCAGATCAATCCCTAAATTAATAACGTGTGATGGAACACCAGTAAGGTCATTGCCAGAAAAATCCTCATCAAAATCTACAAAATCGTTAAACGTATAATCATTGATAGATGTATTAGCAAATAAATTGAGCTGTCTCTGATTCGATCTCAATAAGCTATAATTTAGTGTTCCTTCTATTCCGTTATGAATTGTTTTTCCGGCATTAATTGCAAAGAAATTATCCTCTTCAGTTCTTCTGGCGACTAATAAATCTTTAACTCGTAGAGAGTATACGGAAAGAGAGCCGTATAATTTACTTTTAAAAAAAATATAACGAGTACCAATTTCATAGTTCCATCCGATTTCTGGTTGTATATCCGGATTGAATTCACCATCTGGTAATAAAGTTTCTGAAGTAGTAGGAGTAGAGAAACCATGAGCTATGTTTCCAAAAAGAATAAAATTATTATTTAATTGATAATTCGCTCCAACTTTTGGAGAGAGAATTGGATCAAAATCAAATTTCCCAGAACTATCATCACCATCACCCAAAAAATTGTCATTAATATCAAAAAATGTTTGATTTAGATGTATCCCAAAATTAAATAGAAGTTTATCATTTGCTTTAAAATTAGTTTCTGCAAAAAGATTATAGTAATTCCTTTTCTCATCAAGATCTGAAAGCTGGTTGCCTAAAATGCTACCAGTGCCAGCAGGAAAATCTTCATAGAGGTTATCAAAAGTTTTACCATTATAAAAGTCTAAAAAAAGTTCGCCACCAGCTGTCCAATTCCATCTTTTTTTGAATAGGGTAGTAGCACCAACGATTCTACTTCTTATACCGATCGTATTAGATTTTTCTTCTAATATATTAAATGGTCTTGGTTCATAATTATTTCTGAAAGAAGTAAATATACTCGTATGTTGCGAAAATAATGGGCTATAATCATGTTTCCAGGATAGTCCCAGAATTCCATACGTAACATCTTCAAAAGCTTGAGATTGTCCCCAAGTAAAAGCTGCTTGCCGTGGATTGTTATCAAAACCTTCCTGATCCAAAGAGCTCGGAATTCCAGCCTTTAAATCAACATAGCTAGCAATAATGGAGAAGTTATTTTTCTCTCCAGAATATATAGAAGAAGTAGCAGTGACTGTATTTCTATTATACCTGTTATTATCTCGGTATCCACTAAAATGATTATTACTATAAACGATATTAAGATTTGATTTTTTTCCTCCAATAGCAATTTTCGCAATGTTTCTACTCAATCCGTAACTTCCTAAGGAACTAGAAAAGAAAGCCTCTGTAGCTTGACTATCTATAAATTCTGGTCTTAACAAGATAGTTCCTCCTAAGCCAACACCATAACTACTAGACGAAGGTCCTTTATGAATGTCAATTCTTGAAATTGAAGCTAGTTCCAGATCTTCAATAGATGATTCTCCATTTCCATCTGTTAGAGGGATCTCTCCGAAATATGTTCTAATATTTGCTGTACCAAATAAATTTCGAGCACCAATTCCTCTTATAGTAATCCGATTGGTATTGAGTGTACCACTTTGCATAAAAACTCCAGGAACTTTATTTAGAATTGGGTGCAACTCAATAGTATTACCACGCTCAATTTCTTGCTTACTTACAATAGCAACTGCATCAGTTGCATATTTCTTCTGTAATAGAATGGATTGACTATTTATTAAGACCTCTTGTAATAGATTTATGTCAGGGTTGAGGGATATGGTAATGCTCTGATCATTAGTCACTGTGATCTTTTTAGTTTGATATCCTAAAAAAGAAATTTCAATAGTTCCGTTACTAATAAGTTTAAAGGAACCATTGTTATTAGAAAGTGTTTTGTTTCCTGTCTTTACATCTACTATAGTAGCATTTTTTATAGGAGTCAATGTGGTATTGTCAATAACTAATCCAGAAATGTTAAACTGAGCATTTGCTACATAACTAAGAAAAAAGAAAAAGAGTACTATTGTTTTTTTCAAAAGGTGGGATTTTGCTCAAATATCGTAAACTAATTAGGCATTGGTTCTTAAAAATAACTTATAATTGTAGTCAGATCAAAAATCGAAGTCAATTATATATGTTATTCAATGTTTAGAAAAATAATTTTCCTTTTTCTGGTTTTTGCCAGTACAATTTCTTTTGCACAAAGAATTAAAATCGATAAGAAAAAACTTGAGTTTCTAAAAAATGAAACAAAGATTGCTGTAAAACTTACTTTCCCTGAAGATCTCATCATTTTTAGTCTTCATCCTGAAAAGGAATTTATCGAGAAGATGAAGAGTAAGTATGGAAAGATAGATAAGAACAAAGGTGAAAAGTGGTTTGAAACCTATGAAAAAGCTAAAAAAGAAACTTGGCGTAATGCTTTTATTCAAGGAGTAAGCAAAAAATTAGATACTTATAGCGATTTAAAATTCGTATCTACAGAAGAAAAAACAAATTATACATTAATCATCGAAGCAGATTGGATATATACAGGATATGGAGGTAGTGCGAGTGTAGGTAGAGAAGAAGGTAAGCTTGAGACAACACTAAAATTTGTAAAAACAGCTCAGCCAGATTCATATGTATACAGTACACAAACGCCTAAAGTAATTGGGAATTATGCTTACGGAGAATTCGGAGATATAGAAAGAGTAAGAGAATGCTATGATAAGTTGGGGTATTTATTGGAACTTCAGTTAAAACGAATATTGAAATAAAATCTTTAAATAAATAATAGGTTTTAACAAAAGAGTTTGCTTATATTTGCACCCGCAAAAAGGATAACTATTTCGGGGTGTAGTACCGTGTCGAGCACGGCATAAACTCCTCTCGGTTATCGCGCCGCGTTTGGGACGCGGAGGTCGTCACGCTTGAGGCGTGACCACCCCCTAAAAATTAAAAAATGTT
>NZ_CANLYD010000004.1 GCF_947495315.1 uncultured Aquimarina sp.
TGGATTGGCTAATCAATTGAGAAATCGGTTCTCCGTTCCCATCTATTTGTGTTAACACAGGATTCCAAAAGTATTGTTTGGTATTAGTATCTGTGCTATAATATAAATAGTTTCTAAATCGAGCTGTAGAGGTATTATTTCTCCATTTATAATCAGTTCCATTTAACACTTTGATACCATTGCTATCATAGACGCCACTGATGCCACTATTACCACCTGTATAGGTATGTGGATGCACTACGCCTACCAATAAGTACCATTGATTGATGTTAGGCATATCTCCTGACCAGAAATAAGGATTGTTATTAGCAGAACCACTAAGATTGTTTACATTTTGAGTACCGTGATAGGTTCTTCCATCCTGTGATCCGGTACGTTTTACCCAAACGGTATACCGATAGGTTACATTTTTATCTACCGGGATATAATCGGTATTCCAACCTCCATCAGCATTACTAGCTACATCATTTCCACATTTCCATAACAACGATTGTTCTCCAAATGGATTAGCTTCAAAAATTCTTTCATTTTCAGAAACTTCTCCATTTCTATTAAACAAAGCTGTTCCTCCAGCACCTACATTCCAATCATCGGTCCAATTCAGGATATTTGTACTTTGGCCTTGTCCACCTGCTCTCACTGCGATCGATTGCTTGGCTCTACCCAATCCATCAAAATAGTTCACAGATTCAACCTTATCGTTTTCCAATACCTGATCTTGCGCTCCTTCCTGAACTGCTTTCTGATAGGTAGTAGTTTTTACGTAGTTTTCTGTCTGTGTCTGTGCACTGATTGCTGTACTGATTAATACAGCAATGGCTAAAAATAAATTTTTAATTTTCATCACTGTATTAGTTGTCTTTATAATTATATTCATTCTCTGATAGAATATTTCCATCTTGATCTTTTACTTTTACGAATCGATTAAATCCATCATACTGATAATACATCGTATATCCTTTTGGGTCTGTGATACTGGTTACTCCAATCATGGGATCATAGGTGTAAGAAGTGATCAGTGCATTGGGCACTGCATCTCTAAGCTGATCTAGTTTTTCTCTCAGTGTACCTTCTGCACCAGCATAACCAATCGTATTATCATTATCCAGATTGGATTGAGATTTGATGGTTGCTACGTGCGATGCTATTTGACTATAACTTGCATTTTCTATTTTGGCTACAGGATACCTGTCATCATATCCCCAGATATAAATACTGGATGCTCCATTAGTTTGTGATATTTCTAGTGGATTTCCCTGGGTATCATACTGATGATATCGCATACGTGGTTCTAATGCTGCATTGCCTTTACTCGTGTGTATGTATTCCGGAGATACATGTTTTTCACTACCCCATAATTTATAATCTGTTCTTTGTTTAGCCAGTAGGATGTTTTCAGTACCTTGTTTGGTATACTGCTCTACTTGTAAAGGCATCCCAATACGATAGGTATCGATCATTACATCAATAGCTTTGTTGGCATTAAGAGGCAAGGTACCGAGCGCTGCTCTATCCTGAGGATAATACATTTTAGAGATCCCGATCTCCCCATTGTTTTTGGTGGTTTGCGTACGCGTCATTTGTTTATGGGTATCGTTATCATAGAAGTATTCTATTTTTTGCTCTATGATCTGATCCTCAAAAAACTGTTTTTCGGTTTTTGATTCTAATCGTGTCCATACGGGTGTTAAGCGGTACTTGTTAGCGAAATACTTGGTATATGGTCCTAATTCTCCTCCTCCAAAACAACCACCCACTACTGGGTCAGCAAGTGAGACGGAAATAGTATACGTACCATTTCCGTATATTTTTTTCTTACAGGCTTGATGGGCAACTGCCTCTGGGATCATAAAGACGCCATTGTGTGGCATGGTAGTGCTCAACGTTTGTTGTGAGTAGCTTTGTGAACTTTGCTGCACCATTTTTCTCTGATCGTTATAGTGGGTAGTGGTTCTCAGTCTTCCGTTTAGATGGTATCTGGGGAAATAAGGGCGGTTTGCCACTGCTACGCCATCATCTTGATTATAAAAACTATAGACAGTATGTCCTTGATATTGATCACCTTTGAATCGTATTTCGGAAACATTTGTATAAGCGATATTGTATTTTGCTTTTGGAGCTAAATTATTGCTATAAAACTTGTACAAATTCACATCAGGTACATTGACACCGTCACGCACAAGACCATTATGTATTTCTACATCGGAGAAAAACAGTTTTTGGTGCACCACCCCGGAAGAAGCATAGTTACCTTCTATAATACTAGGAGTAATTACTCCATTTTCAGGCAACGTATTATAATAATAATACTTAGTCAATACATCAGTAGCATTTTCTGAAGGTTTGTCTTCTGTTTTAACCAATCGTAAACCTCCTATCATATTGTTTCTGCTTATCTCCTGTTCTACTAGCAGGTCATACTGAACATTCAAAGCTGTATTAGCATTTCCATTGACTAGTAAAATGCGATAATCTCCTTCTTCTAATTGTAAAATAAAATCACTATCAGGAGTCGTACTGAAGTATACAATCTTTGGGTTGCTAGCAGGATTACTGCTCATAATATCACAATAGGTTAATGGGGCTTCTCCAGTATCACAAATAGTGTAGGTATCACCTGGCACAGAAAGGGAACATCCATTAGGTTGTAATCCAAGATCAGGGCAAGGACGTGTCTCACACTGCCCCGTTCCTATTCGAGATTTATATACACAAACAAATGTTACTCCATTATTAGCTAATGGATTGCCGGGATCATAATTGTTGAATGTGGCATCAAAAGCAATTGCTTTATTTGCATTTAAAGCATCAATGGTAAACTCCCCATTGGCAATATTCTGAAGATTGTTTAAATATGAAACATCATCAACATTAGGACAATCATCGAGATCATTGGTACTGGCTATGGGGTTGTCACTCCCTCCCTGAACCGCAGTGGTGTATCTTTGTAGATTCGTATTGGTTTGTTCTTCTAAAGGACCACTATGTCCGTTAAAAAAGAATTCAGTGCTTCCTCCGGTAGGATAGGTAATTTTTTGTAGCGTTCCGTTAATTGCAAATTCCGGTTTAGATGTGCGGTCAGACCCTGGGAAGTCATAATCTAATCGGCTCAATCCATATTGTTGATTAAAAAGAAACAAGTTCCCCACCACATT
Organism: uncultured Aquimarina sp.; assembly: GCF_947495315.1. GTDB lineage: Bacteria > Bacteroidota > Bacteroidia > Flavobacteriales > Flavobacteriaceae > Aquimarina. The sequence continues at coordinate 3,156 of NZ_CANLYD010000004.1, forward strand.
GGTGATATGTGCTCCTCCACCATTATAATATCCCCAAAGATCCATATAATGAGAACTTATGTGAGGAAGTTGTGTCGGGTTAAAATAGTCAAAACTATGCGTTTTCTCTTTAGGAGTTGTAGGTGATGTATTAACAGTTCCGTTATCACGAAACACCTCAATCTCACGAATTGCATCTAGTTTTAAACGTTTATCACCTGCTGGATATATCCCAGAACCGGATTCTGATACGAAATATGAATAATCAAATTCAAAGGATTTTATAGGCTGTCCTAAAATGTTATAGGAATTGACACTGGTAATCGCAGATTGCCCAAGCAAATCTTCTCGCTGTAGACTACTTCCAAAATCTACTGCCAACTTACCATTATGAAAAATAGCTGTTGGGTTAAATTGTTTGATCTTATAGATCGTTTGCTTATGTTGTTCTACAATTTCTTGTGTAAAAACTGAAGAATTCACGTTTTGATAAAATTGAACAATATGGTCTAAAGGCAACCGCTGATTCTCTGCATAGTAGGCTCCATTACCGTAGTAGTATACGATTGTATCTTCTTTATCAGCAGTTTCTATCTTGGTAACATACCAACTGGAGATGTATTCTGCGGTATATTCATTCTGTTGTGTGCTATAGGATGTATGGGTAAATTCTGCTTTGGCAAACTCATAGCGCGTTCCCTGGGTATCAGTAATGATCCAATTGGTGATCTGATCCCCTAACAGGGTATAATCAATTTTGACTTCTGGATTATCAATACAAAAAATTTGATATTTTCCATTTTCAGTTACATCATAGTTAATTCCAATGGTTCCCGATAGTCCGTTAATAGAAAAACTAAAGGTATCTGCCTGGATATCGATATTGTTCATACTATAATTAGTTAATAAAGCATCTGCAGCATTCATAGCCTCTACGGTAGAAAAAGTGCCCATATATGCATTATTGTAGGCAGCATCAAGACCTGCCCGAGTGCCAGGATCAGTAATTTTAGCATAAGTCCCATCTGCTTGATCAGGAAGTCCATGTACCTTACGAGAAACTACCCCGCCATAGTTCAGGTTCCATCCCAAACCAACCTTAGTAGCTAATTGATTTACCTTGATCCCAGAAGCATAGTAGGTCATGGATATGGGGAGTGAAATACTTTTTCCCGAAATCTCACAAATTGGAATCGAAATATTAGGAGTACCTGTATATTGATTCAATGGAACATTTCCATATTTAATAAAAGCTGCTGCTTCCGGAGAGTTAGGAATGGAGATATTCCTGGATAATTCTGCTGTATAGTCAAATGCAGTGTTCCCACCACTGTCATCACCAGATTGTGCATATCCCAAATTCGTGATTAAAAAGAGTGTGAGAAATAATGAAATATTTTTCATAAAATACGATTTAATAATTTTGCCTTACTTACTTTTTAGATTACAAACTAGCCCCTTTTTTGATGTGTTTCAAAATTGTTTACCAGTTGTAATTTGTCTTCTCTATGCATGTGTTTTGAGAAGTAGAATTGTTACCTCTGTTTTTTACTTTTTTTCTTATAATTTTATAAGATGCCTTAATATGAATTATTATTACTTGTTTATTGTAAAAGCATTTTTCACTAGAACAAACTTAAATCGAACAAATAGAATTAAAGTCCCAAATAGTGTTCTAAACAAGATTTAGGACAAACATCCATTACATTTAGGACTGTTTGGGTTCGAAATAAATCATTTATTTCGGGTTTTGAATTAAATCTAGAGTAGAATATTTAAAATTTTGAACGATATGCGGAAGGTGTGTTTTGGGTTTCTTTCTTAAAAGCAGTGTAAAAATTTGATTTGGAATTAAAACCAGATTCATATCCAATAGCTTCAATTGTATAGTTTTTGAATTCAGGATTACTAAGTATATTTTTTGCCCGCTCAACTCTAAGCCCATTTATAAAATCGGTGAAACTTTGATTAGCATTTTTATTAATAATTTTCGATAAATGACTTATACTTATATCAAACTTATTTGCTATTAACTCCAAACTTAAATTTGGATTAACATATAGTTTCTCACTAACAATGGTTTTTTCAATTTCAAGAAAAAGTTCATTTGAAACCTCTGATGTTATGCTAGAAGTAACATCATCAAAATTTTTACTTCTTATTTCAAAGCGCTGATTTATTATTCTTGTTTCGATTATGCCTTTGAAAACTATCCAATACACTAAAATTGAAATAATAATCCATAGTAGGTAGTATTTGGCTAGATCATTTTCCAACCTGGCTATATTCTCTTTGATAGCAAATAACCAAGAACAACAAGTAATAATTCCAATTACTAAAATATGCTTTAACCATTTTGTCCTAGCTTTTATTTTTCTAATATCAAAACTTTTTCTTTGCTTTTCATAATTAAATATTTGAAATAAAGCTATAGAAATCAATATAATAGAAAACACTAATGAAAAGTACTCTTCAATAGTAAAAAGTATATTTAAATAGTCTTTGAATATTGATATAAATTCAACTAATGACCTTAGGATTAAACTGATAATAAAAGGAACAAAAAGAAATGCTAAAACTTTAAATGATTGTTCAATTTTTAAGTATGTTACAACAAATACATAAAACATTGGCGTTATCAAAAACTCAAAGGGAATTTGAAAAAACAATTTCTCAACTAAATTAATATCTATGATTAAATATTGCAGATTATTAAAGGATAACGCTAAAGCAGTTCCGACAAGAAAATAATTAGATACTACTCTATAGTTTTTATTGAAAAAAACAATGAAACTAAATACAAAACCTTGAAAAATTCCCAGTAAAATAATAACATTAAAAATATTGAAGTTCAATTCTTGAGTTCCCACATATTTTATTTTAGTGCACAAAAGTATTAAAGTGCGATTAATAACTATAATATTTGCTATTTATTTATAGGGAATAAATAGCAATATATTGGTTTTAAAGGATAATAAAAACAATACTGTAATTGAAAATCTTTGAATTCTCTTACGTAATTTTTTTAAAAACGAAAGTAACAACATTAATAAGTGTCATTAATAGTCTAAATGTTACTACCAATTAGATAAATACTATATAACTAACTTAAAAAATGATAAATTTTTAGCTATTTAAAATATAGGACTATTGTGTAAAACTAATCCTAGATATTCGTTGAAACTGTTTAAAAGTCATGAAAATCTTACTGATCCCATTTTTGCAATTTAAGATCTGGGAATTAGAGTTGTATTGTTAAAAATTAATCACGCTATCTAATGCTTCATCCGTATCCTTATGAATAAAATTACCTTGATAACCAATGGTAGTTGTTAAGTGAGAATGTCTATATAGTTTTTGGAGCATCTGCGGGGATATTTTATCACCAGCAATATTACCAAATGAGTGCCTTGCAATGTGGGTAGTTACCTTTTTGTCAATTTCTGCAAGTCTGGCAATTTCTTTCAGATATTTATTAAACTTTTTGACAGCAGTTTTGACCTTGGCATTGATGTCTTTAGGGTCTTTTTGGTTTGCTTTTTTTAGTTCAGGAAAAATGTAATCGTGTTTGCTTTTTTTATCGTGACGATAATAATTGATTATTGACTTTACTTTATCCGATAATTTTAAAGAATCTACTTTATTGTTCTTGTTCATTCGATATATAATTCGATCATCCTGGATATCTGACCATCTAACATTCAGAACATCAGAAATTCTAATACCAGCCAAATAAAATGAAAAAAGGAATACATTTCGGGTATGCCAAATAGGGGAGTAGTGTTCCAATTCTAATGATTCAATATCAGAAATCTCCTTTTCATCTAATCCTACCTTTACAGTTTCAGGAAACTTGATCTGGATTTTGTTTTTTCCAAATGGGTAATCCTTTTGATCGGCTCTTCCTTCTGTAATGGCTCGATTAAATAGAGTTCTTATCACTACAAATGTATTCATTACTGATCGTTCTGCGGATATCTTTCCACGCTGATTAGTTTTGGTCAATATGTAGGTTTTAAAACGTTTTAAAAGCGCAGTATCGATTTCATGAAATTGGATGTCTGAACCTTTAAGAAATTCTCTAAATAGTTTTATTCTACTCCCATCTGGGTTTGCTCTATTGAATTTTCCTTGTGCATTAAGTTCGGTGATGTATTGTTCCGCTAGTTTAAAAAATGAGCTGTCTTTTCTTCCATCTTTAAGTCCATTAACAATATCTGCAGCAGTGAATGATTTTCGTTTGGTTTCAAATTCTAGGATAAGATCATTAGCTTCTGCAAGCTTTTGTATGATACGATGATTTAAACGTTGTGAATTAGGATGTGATTTTTTTACACGCATTTGATTGTCATCCCAATGTTTTTCTGCCAACCAATCAAAGAATAGATAACTAGCTTTTCTACTATGTGTAATTCTAAGAGATAGGAGGTGAGTTCCATCCTCTTTTTTCTTGCCTTTATATAACATTAATTTGGTAGTCGCCATACCGATATTTTGCTTTTAGAATGCAAATATAATCAATCTAGTTTCAACATAGTTTCAACATTTTGTGGTTTTTATTGGTTTTTTACGATTTTATAAATGTTTGGTAAGTATTTATTTTATTAGTGTTTATCGGATATTATAGTGTTTTTAGGTTTTTTTAAGCATGTAAAAACTTGGACTTAAAATCCAATGTCCATTAGGACGTACGGGTTCAAGTCCCGTCCCGAGTACTTAAAGCCTTCTTAATCTTTTGATTTTGAAGGCTTTTTTGTTTTTAGACGTTTCTTTACAATGCCAATATTTAGATTTTTTTTTGGTAAAACATACAAGCCGGGTGTTTGGGAAAAACTTCTCTGTTTGACAAAAAGAAAAAGACTAATATCCTTTCATAAAAGCCTTTTGAGACTTTAAAGTATAAAATTGCTAAAAAACTTGTGCAGAAGATTCGATAATGCTTTAGCATTACTAATCATACAACTTTAATAAATAAAGTATGCTTATAGCCTTTTTAAGGTGTTTAACAGCGTTTATTATTGGTGTGTATTAAAACTTTAAATAATGGGATTAAATTACTCTAAAAAGATAATTTTAACAAATATAAAGGGTAACATTTCGGTTAGTAAATACATTAATGTCTTAATGAAACAAAAATAAAGTAAAAATGAAACAAAAATTTTTAACGCTAATTATTATGTTAATTGTGCTATTTCTTAATTCCTGTAGCCCTAATGATATAGAAGATGAATTGCAAAATTTTCAGGAAAACAATACATCTGTGAGAATAAAAAAAGAAATTTTGATAAACGGACAGACAACTATTGTAGAAGAACGGAAAGATGGTTATTTATTTGAGGGAGATATAATTATTCCTAAAAATTCACAAGCTAAGAGTAGCGGTTTTAATCTTTCTTCTACTAGTTTGTGGCCAACAAATGTAATACCTTATGAAATAGAACCTGGTATTCAAAATCCTTCCAGAATTATAAAAGCCATTAATGAAATACAGAATAAAACTTTCTTAAGATTTGTAGAGCGTGATAACCAGGATGCATATTTGTATTTCAAATCAAACATTGAAAATTTTGCTGGAATTGGTTATATAGGACGACGCAATAATATTAATATTAACGATGGTGCTTCTTATGAAGTTGTAATACACGAAATAGGACACACATTAGGTTTGCTGCACGAACATACCAGATCAGATCGAGATGAATTTATAAATATAATTTATGAAAATATAGTTCCAGAATATTTTCCCATTTTCAAAAAAGTAAATGAAGATAGCCGAGTAACGAACTTTACTCCATTTGATTTCGAAAGCGTCATGATGTATAGTGCATATCAAGGTACCAAAAACTCTGAACCCACTATAACTAAAAAAGATGGTAGTCTGTTTAGTAAAAATATTAGAGGTTTATCTCCAAATGATGCTTTGGGATTAAACATCATGTATCCTAATGATGATAAATTAACTCTGGAGCATTGGGCTCATAGACAAGGAAGTATATTTTCAGATTCTCAAATATGGATGTCCGGAGATTTCAATGGTGATGGCAAAGACGACTTTGCAAAAATATTAGAAAGTAATCATATGGCCATTATCGATGTACACATATCCAACGGAACTGATTTTTCATTTAGTAGATGGGCCTTCCAGCAAGGAGGTTTATACGGAACTGAAAAATGGGTAGTAGGTGACTTTAATGGAGATGGTATGGATGATATTGCAAAAGCTTTCCCGGATAGAGGTAAAGCAAGTTTAGACGTTCATATTTCCAACGGAAATAAATTCTTTATACAACGCTGGGCAACACGTCAGGGAGGATTCTGGGATTCTCAAAAATGGTTTACTGGAGATTTCAATGGAGATGGGAAAGACGATATGGCAAAAGTTTTTAATAATAATGGACTAGCAGATATCGATGTGCATCTTTCAAATAATAATAGCTTTTCAATACAACGTTGGGCAACCGGACAAGGTGGATTCTGGGATTCTCAAAAATGGTTTACCGGAGATTTCAATGGAGATGGGAAAGACGATATGGCAAAAGCTTTTAATAATGATGGACTAGCAGATATCGATGTGCATCTTTCAAATAACAATAGCTTTTCAATACAACGTTGGGCAACTGAACAAGGGGGATTCTGGGATGCTCAAATATGGATGTCAGGCGATTTTAATGGTGATGGCAAAGATGATGCTGCCAAAGTTTTCAAAGATGATAATTATTTGGGATATATAGATGCACACTTTTCGAATGGAAGTAATTTTTCTATGGAACGCATGTCAACTAGACAAGGAGGTTTGTATGGCAAAGAAAAATGGGCTACAGGTGATTTTAATGGTGATGGAAAGGATGATTTTACTAAATCTTTTAATAATAATGGATTACCAAACATAGATGTACATCTAGTAAAATAAAGAAGTCTATAAAGGCGTAAGATACAGACCAATTATCTAAAGCTTTTGTATTCATATAAATATAAACTTCATCCATTCATACCTTTTTTTTAAATTCATTAAGCAGGTATTCTAGTTGGAATTTAAAGAAAAGGTATGAATGGAAAAAATATAAACATTTTATGCTAAGAAAATCTAAATCTTTACAAAGTTTATTGATATAAACTAATGGAACTTGTCCGTTGTTGATCGCAGGGCATTATTTTTGTTTGATTGGGCTTGTACAACTTGGGTAATTTAGTTGGAAACAGTTTCTATTATACCAAAAGCCCGATAAATCAATCGCACTTCCCAAGGATATAATAATTGTCGTCTCCCCGTATCCAATTCTTTGATTTCTTTCAATTTTCTGCGTAAAGTCTGTCGGCTGATGCCTAAAAATTCGCTTAATTCCTGTTTTGTAGTGAAGGTAAATCGCATATTTTATTGTCTATTAATGTCCTTTAATGTGTATTAGTGTTGTGAAGAGTTACATCGTGTAAAAAAGCACTCCATAACCTTCCGTATACTCTTAATTTACTGCTCTTTTTGTAAAAAACAACTTTTATTTTCCAAAGAATATTACGCCCTTTTTTCATCCGTTTTTTCCACTTTACTTTGACTGAAATTCAGTACAAAATGTTTAAATGGATCGCTGGCGGATTAGCCACTTTTTTTTCGATACGATATTTATCCCGTTTGCAAAAAGCGAGTACGAATATCACCTCTAGAATTCGGGTACGTATCCATAAGGTGAACCTAACGGGTATTGAATTAAAAGCTGTGGTACAATTGCAGAATCCCAATCCAGTAGCATTGCGGTTACAACATCCTTTTGTTAAGATTTTGCATAACAATAAATTACTCGGAAGTTCTACTGTGGAGAATACCGTGATTGAGATTCCTGAAAACAGCCAAAAGGATTTTGACTTGCATATTCAATCCGCAGGATGGCTAACACTCATTCAGATATTGGGAACCAGAGTTGCCAGTGATATCCGCAACGGAAATCCAATCGCCTTAGATATACAAACCCAGATCATCACCCGTGTTAACGGATTGCCATACGAACAAACCGAGAATATTATCCTACAACTCTGATGAAAGCACAACATAAAAGACATATAAGCAATTCCCGAAGCTTTGATCATTTGATCCCCAAAAGTGCTCAAAAGGATACAGTCATTATAGGTCCTGGAAAAGCCAAGTTGGAAGATACCCTACAACTGATGCAACTTGTAGTGCGGGAGACATTAAACGATAGCCAGAAGTTGGCAGTTAAATTAAGAGGCCATAATGTGACTAACACTTGTCATAACATCTGGATTATAGGTTTATAAATCCGAAATGACAAGGGAGAAGTCGATTTGTTTGTCTCGTAGTTTTAAAAGGGCTTAAAATTATTTTTTTAGGATTTTATAATTTTTGTGTTGCCACAACTTGAGCACCACCAATACTCTTTATTATTATCTTTTAGTTTAGAGTCCATTTTCTTTTTGCAGTTGGAACAAATACGTTGATCGATTTCATTTTCGAATGCCTGATAATAACATTTATAACAACCTCATTCAGTCAGTGATGTGTCTTCACTGTTAATACTCCAGGTGAAAGCATCTTCTTGGCATTTCGGGCAAATTTGTGTAGCCATTCTGTACTATTATTTAACTTTTTGTGTCAATCTATCCACTCAATTTCGTGACCTACTTCTCCTACTTCATTCCAAACCTCTTTAGGTAGATCGTATCTGATATTTAAAATTGCAATGATGTTCTTCCATCAGTTTATTGAACTTTTAAAAATTATCAAGCCATGATTCGATACCATACTCAAGAGAATCTATTGATTTTAGTTTGTTTAAGTTAATCTTTTGATCATATAATATTCCGGGACTTGGAATGTAACAGGTGGCATTTGTGCAATAACTCTTAAAAGCGTCTTGAGACATAGATGCTGTTAAAAAAACAAATTTTCCTTTTTCTAATTTATATAAGCCTTCTTTTTCTAATTCTTTTGTCTTCAAATACAACTCCTCATCTTCTGGATATTCATAGTGTTTTTCACTTCCGTCTTTCTTAGTTGATACAATTAAACCTCGTTCTAATGGCGATATGAAAAATTGAGTATTCACAAATAATAAAGTATCGTTCCTATAGTCCGATTCATATGGAACTAGTAAAACAGTTGAATCCCTTAAATTTCCTATAACTTTCATCGCTCTAGTACGATTCTCAGAACAATTAAATACCGCTCTATTTAGATATATATCATTATTGAGATACAGCGTATCGCTAGTGATTATTCTATTTAATGAATCATCATCTAACTTTATTAGTTTTTCTGTAGAATATAGTCCAAGATAACACCTATGAGTAATACAAGATGTAAAAACGAACAATATTAATAATGTCCCAAATTTAGTATTCATTGGTTTATCTAATTCCTTTTCTAATCCAGTTATCGACTGGCTATGTAATATTCTATAATTCATATTATCGTTTTATTGAACTTTGTTTATCCTTTGAGTATGGTGTTTTTGTAATCGATCCACTTTTTAATATCGTCCTTGGATTTTTCGATATTAAAAAAATTCGGTGTTGAACCATCCGCAGCTTTCAAGTCAAGTGTTTCCAAGATATTCCCAATGCAAGGTGTTGCTAATTCGCTTCCTCTGACATGCATTACAAAACCATTGATAACCTCAGAATCCCCCATATTAAACTCAATAGAAAAAAACTCGTTTTCCAAAATACCCCATGAAGGGTCAGAAAAATTCACCATTGGCTCTATCATCTTAATTTTCTTGATTACTTCGGATCGCTTTCCAATGAATTTTGATTTAAAATCATCAGGAATCTCATCTAATGTTTCATATTTCCCCCAATCTTGTGCAAACAAATCCCAACTCATTTTGTTATTTTTTTTATCGGTTCTTTGAACGTATTAATACTTAAAAAAATAAATTGTCTTTCTATATTCTTCATAATTTCTTAAATCGACTTGAGAGTATTTTGTTTTTTTTGATGAATAATATACGGTAATTTTATCTCCAACACTTTTCCAAAATACACCTCTACAATAGACATAAACTTCACCATAGTAAACTTTGTTGTTAACAATGTATTTGTATCTAAGGCGACAACTCACATTTCCTTTTTTCGGAATATATTCAATTATTTCTCCGGTAGTTTCTTTTCTATAATTGGCAACTAAATAGTCTTTATAAGCAAAAAACACACCAAATACCAAAAACAGTAGAATACCTATACGTAATAATATTTCTTTTGTTGTTAAATCAAGCAAACTTCGTTTTAATTTAAACATATATTAAAATTAACTTTTGATTAATCAAAATCAAAAAAAATAAGTAATCGTGTTATAGTTTATCGGTTTATTGAACTTTAGCGTAAATTAAATATCCCACAAATAAAAGTAGAATCAGAATTGCAAGTATTACTGATAATCTTTTATTGCTATTAATTATCCCAGCAATTAAATCAAGTAGCGTTTCAATCATCGTTTTATTGATCTTTAAGTATTTGGATACCTTTAAGCGCGAGTGATATCAGAAATGAGTATAGGGTTATCTATTTTTAGGCTCGAGTAAGGCTTGTTTACAAAACATCAATTATTACAAGCTGCTAGTATAAATTTGAGATTGCCATGTTCAAAAGATTCTAACATAGCTTTATGTTTTTTTCGTTTGCTCTTACCTAAAAATTGAAAATCTTTATTGGGAGTAGAATACAAGAGTTGTAAGTCTCTTTTAGATTTAGAAAAATTAAGATGCCATACCAATTTTTCTAATTTCACACGTACTTCAATAACCGAGTCCGAAGGAAAACCACTATACTTACCATAAATATAGGTTCCTTCATAATCGTTATTTATTTTTTCTATTGATTCTATAAAAAGCTCTTTGTAATCAATATCGATATTTCTAAAGGTATATCCTTCTTTATAATTCCCTCTTTTTTCACTCTGGAATACATTGCTTTCATCGTCCCAAATAAAATATATTGTTTTTTTGCATTCTACTTGCGATGCTAATTTTTTGATTTCTTTATGAGATTTGCAGCCTAGTAGACTAAGTAAAACTATTATTAACGCTGAACACAACTTAATACTTAATAAATTCTTTTTAAACATATTTTTACAACAGCTTAAATGTATGATCCCTTTTTTTAATGGCAACAAATATAGTCCTTCATTCGATAGATTGCTAAATTTTTAGAATAGATACTGATTTGCATTCATAGGATAATTATTTACAGTGCTTTTGTAGATAATGTTAAAATTAAGTAGCCTATTTTAGGCCTATTCAGGTTTGTTTACAACAATGGAATAGGTTTACTAGTACGCAATGTATAATTATTATGTTATTCTTAGACTATGACTTGGGACACTACTTTACATAAGATACATTGTTGGTAATAGTTTTTAAAACACATCGAATAGAATAGTTCCATTATCATCATAAATAAAATTCCAAGTTTTTTTCTCTTCACTTACTAAATCGTTATTAGAATTAAATACTTTCTTTTCATATTCAGAGTAATTGTTTTCTGTTAAAGAACGATAAAAAGTTTCTTCAAAAATATTAAGATTTTTCACTAGGTTTATACTATTGTCATAATTACTGAAAACCTCTAAGGTCTTTTTACTCAATTGATTTCTATTATATTCTAAACTTACAATACTATCTAAATTTCCATTTGAATTATAATAAAAAACAGATTCTCTAGGGTTGAATTGGTTTCGAGAGGTTGTTTTCATGATTTTTCCAATAGAATTATATTGATAATCAATTGTGTCTTGTGTTGTAGGGAAAGTTGTCTCAACAATTTTAGAAGTAATTTTCCCTTGTTGATTTAAAAATAGAGTTCTTTTAAATTTTGCAATTTGATAATTTAAAGAAGTTGTTTTTCTTTCTATTAAAATCCTATTACTATTTTGAGAAATTGAATCAAATATTTCTTTTGAAAATGTGTAGTCAAATCCACTTGTAGGACTTATGTAAAGTAGTCCACCAACCCTTTTTATTATTCTATTCTGTTCATCATAGATTATATTAACTAAATTATCCAATTGGGAGTTGTTTAAAACTCCTTGCGGATATTGCATATAGCGAAAATAATAATTATCAATAACGACTTCATTATTGATAGGGTTTAGGCTCTCATCATTAGAACAGTTTACAAGAGAAAATATGAATAAAACAAAAATTACTCTTTTCATTGATTCTGGGTTAAATTATTACTAAGGTTAAATGTAAAGTAGGCAAGGAAATTTTTACCCCCAAGCCTCTCACAGAACCAATACGTAATAGTCTCAAATCATATGGCTCTTCTTATAAAAATCTAAATTACATCATTAATTAGTATATACAATTTTCCAGTGGCAAAATCAATCGTTTTATTGAACTTTATTAGTTTTCATCGTCTTTAATAAGTTTAAAAAAATCTTCATTAAAAGGATTTCTTTCATTCTTAAATTGCGAATAATATTCATTTTCATATACCATTTTCGCACTAGTATCTGCATTTTTATTAAATACAGCAGAAAAAATAAAAATCGATAGAGTGTGATAGGTCTTTTTTTCTGCTAAGTAATCAATTAGCATATTACTACTATAACCGTTTTCTACTAATTTTTTAGCTTTTGATATTTCGTCCTTTATATCCATTCAAGAATCGTTTTATTGAACTTAATGTTTTCATATTACCCTAAATCACCTGGTATAAAATCTTGATCACTTTCATTAAGATAAGTAATCTTTGAAGAAAGACTTAAATCTACAGATAAACTATTACTTGGGCGAGCTTCAATCGGTCCTGATTTACCAAAGATTTTAATCATTAATTGGCGGTCTAATATTTTGACCCCTTTAACCTTTTTTAGTTGCTTCATAATGTTTAATCGTAAAATTAATGTTCTTCGTGTTCTGGATTAGGAAATCTCTTAAAGCCAATAGAGTCTAAATATTCTATTATACCTCTCTTTTCAGAAACTATATTCTCATCTATTACACTTTCATTCCTTTCAAAACTGAATAAACCCCAATTTATATTTTCATACCTTTTTGAAGTATCAATTTCAGCAACAGCTGCGCTCCAAGTTGTATGATTAGAAAATATCTTATTCCTTAATATCTCTTCTTTTGCTCCATACCAATAATTCAACTGTTTTAAAGCACTTAATCTAGGTTTATCAAGTTTCTCTCTTGACATACTATCGAATAGTTCTTTGCTTCTTCTTATCTGGAAAATTTTTCTTATTCCTTCTATCCATTTATCATTAGTAGGATAAGACTCTTCAATTATGTCAAGACCCAATAAAATATCTTCACTATCTTTTTTATTAATTAACTCTAAAACAAGTTTAGCTCTTTCTCGGTTTATAGTTTCAATAGAAGACTTTTTATTCAATATAGAATCTGGCTTTTGAATAATGAAAAAGAAAAAAATAGTCCCGCAGATAATTAAAGCACTTTTAATAAGATCATGATATAATCGTATTCTAGAGTTCTTTGTTTCGTTCTGTATATTTTCTATCTCCGCTTCTTCTTTATTCATCGTTTATTTAGATTTTTAATTTTCTTTGTACAAATACATAAGGTATTCTATTGATTTTATTATGTCTGGCATAGATTTTTCAACATCAATAGACTTATCAAATAGTAATATCAATTCTTTTCCTGCTCTTTTATCTTGAGGTTGGTCAATATCAAAAATAATAATTGCAGCTTCTTCATTTTCTGTTTCTATTTTAAGAGAACAACTAGATTCTTTCTGAATGAATTCAATATTCCTTATTTTTTTTAGGGGTAAAAAAAAACCTTTTTGAAAGGTCTTTTTTTTTGATGATTTTATAATCTGAACGCCTGATAAATAGTATGCACCTTTAATGCTTACTACTTCATTGAATTCTTGTAATACAAGCACATCTTCTTCATCAATACGATATTTTTCAAACCTATAATTAATCCAATCTATAGCCTTCTTTTCTTCAAATTTTCTTTGAGAAAGTGCTTTTCTTTTTTCTGTAGATTTATCAATAGTTAATATTCCATTTTCTATTGAGATTTTTCCTAACTTATTTATTGCAGACATACCTAGTAAAAGAGGAGCATTCTGTTCATGAACGACTGTTGCTATTACATTTTCAATCACTATATCTTCAAATTCTATTCTTCTTAATATTACTTTTGTTCCTTCATCTATTTGTCCGCTTGCTATTTGGTAGTTAACAGACTCTTTAATATCGTTTTCTGTGAGCAAGCCTTGTTTTAACAAAAAATTCGCCTCTGTTATTGAAATCGTTACGTTTGATGCCCCCGTATCAAAAATAAATTTCATAGGTATCCCATTAACCTCGCAAGGAACTTTAAATACTCCTTTTTCTTGATCAAGGTTTACTGTTATTTGGGAAAAACTTGTTGAGCAAGTAAGCAAAAATGATATGTATACTAAAATTTTTCTCATAAATCACCTTTCTATATTTTTCGTATAGTGTATTGCCCAAATCTTGATCCTTATCCCAAAATAGTTTTTTACATACCACACAGTTTCTTCTACCAACTTCATAATATCAGTTGTTGACAATTTGTTATCGTTTATTTGAACTTTTAGTTTTTAAGTTGTTTTATTTTCTTCCATTCTTTATCCATGAGTATTTTTCCATATATTACTACTTGAGGTGCATATTCGGCATATTTCTGATCACCATTTTTTGCTCTAGTTAATGTTTGTGCCATTAATTCTATAAGCTTACTAGAATCTTCATCTTCGGGATGAACAAGCATTGAAATTTCGTTCATAGAACGAAATAGAGTTTGTAGATTATTGTTGGAAACCTTGTTCAAAGGGTTATTTGATGTTTCAGAGATAATTTCAATTTCACCTAAGAATATTGCCACATTCTTTCTAAGATTATTTATCCACTCCTGCCTTTTATTAGCTATTTGTACCTTACGATCTAATTTAGAATTCCTGGTATTGACAAAGAGAACTATGAACCCAAGAAAAATTGTCCCAATTCCAATAAATAGATTCCCTAGATCTATCCAACTCTTATTAATTATTTCTTCACTCATCGTTTTGTTGAACTTCTTTTTATTTTTTGTCAGCTACTCTAATTTCAAGCTCTTCAATATCATTAGTTAATATTTTTTCAATGTTGCTTAAAGAAACTTGAAACCAATATTCTCTTTTATTTTGGTCATAATAACTAAAACAAAACTCACTTTCAGTAGCATCAAATCCTCCATTATAATTATCAGTCTGAAACATATCATAACTTTCTATCAATTCACATTGAAAAATCGTTAATTCTCTGTTGACTATTTCCTTACAGACTTCTTTGAATTCAGGATCTACCTTTAATTTCATTCTATAATTATGTTTTATCAATCGTTTTTTATCTTTTTAAGTTCTTTTTTTAAATCATTCAGTTCTTGATTTATTCGCTCAATATCTCTTTCTCTGAAAGTATCCTTAGTTTTTAGCTCAATAATTACTTTTTCTTGTTCATGTACTGTGTTTTTCAAATTATCAGGTTTCTCCTTTCCAAAAAATACACTTATACAAAATAGAACTACTCCTATTAATGCAGTAATTGCTTGCCAATTAAAGTATGGATTTGGTGATTTGTTTTTTCCTTTCCCACTAAGTCCTTGTCCACCCAAAAATATACTTAGCACAAAGCAGAGAAAAGCCGAACCAGCTGTCAAATAATACCAAGGTCCTATTTCTCTTTTCTCAATAATGAAAACCGCAAAAGCCCCAATTACTGTAATCATCGTCAAGGACGCAGAAATAATTTGAGTACTAATTGTTGAATTTTTGCTCATCCCCAAACTTTTAGTTTAGTACATTCTAATTCTTTCCATAATTCATCTATGGTTCCCATTATGACATGTCCACTTATTTCATTTTTTTTTGAATAATTCGACTGAATTTTTGATTTATTTATAATAGTTTTTATATCGGATTGAATATCATTTTCCAAATTGAAATATCCCTCTTTTCGTGATTTATCTATCAGCAAGTATCTGCTCTCTAAAATTGGTTTAATAATCATTTGATGAAAATTAGTTAGCAGAAAATATTTTGCATCAGGTCTAAGAATTTCGTCTCTATTTGCTAAATCAATATATCTTCTAATTGACCTTACTAAATAATATTCTTCACTGGTAAATCTTCTTCTTTCTCTTAAATCAAGTTCATACAGATAATCTGCATATAAAATCTCGTATATGTCGTAGTATTCTTTTCTCATTTTTGTTTTATTGTGCCTAACAATCGTTTTATTGAACTTTAAAATAATATAAAATCTAGAATAAGGTAAGAAGCAAATATTATTATCATAAACTGCTTATTCGATATTCCTAGTTTGAAATTTCTTATAATTTTATCAGATCGCATTGCAATCACGGAGATTACAATAATTGCTATTATCGTTTTAATCATCTTCAAGAATATTCATTGTTTTATTGAACTTTAATTATTAGAGAAGTACTCAAAAAGATCCTTGGAGTTTTTAATAACAACCAAGGCATCTTTTGTCAAACCTAAATACTTTTTAATTTTTCCTGGTAATTTCTCATTAATCGTAATCTTTTCTTCTTCTGTTAATTCTATGAAATCATAAATCCAATTTTCAAAATATCGCCTTCCATTAACTGTTAATGTCTGTGCACTATAATACTTAGTGTATCCTTCTGTATAAATCTAATTCAATGCAGTACGATAATCCTAATAATCAAATTCATCTCCAAACAATTCTTTAATTTCTGTTTGTAAGTAGCCATTATATGATTTGCTGGTTTGTCCCTTAGTATCAATGTAAACTTTAAACATTATGAGATGAACGTATAATTCTCTAGTATTAATTAATTTAAGGATTTGATTCATAGTTATTTTAAACTTTACATTGAATTCGTTTTAAGTTGTTTCTCCAATATATTATGACGAATTAATCGTATAATATCCCTTAAAGATTTAAAATATTTAGTTAATTCCTGATCGGTCAAAACGATTTTGTCATTTAGATGAAATTTGTTTCCAAATTGCGAAACTAGCTTCTCACTTACTCGATTACCGTTATGTATTATACAATTTCGTACAAGATACATTTCAACTAAATTTTCATCTAAGGTTATATCGAAACCTATCTTAGATAAATGTTTAAACCAATCTTGGATCGAACCATACATAATATCATTGACTTTTCTACCAATAATAGTTTGCAAAGTATTTCCTTCTAATAGACTTTCTATTAATTCATCGTCTTTGAATGTGCTTTTTTGCGATTTTAAAGCTTTAGGGAATCTTTCCAAATGATCTTGTATTGTAGAACCAATGAAATTCTCAAGAAGAAGTGAATAAGTTACTACCAATTGATTAAGAGCAATTTTATGAATCTCATTAAGCATTTCAGGTTTTTTAAATTTTAGGGCCTTTATTGAGATAATATTCGCTCCTCTAACTCCATTGATCGTAGGAAGTGTAGAAATTGTAGGAAATGTCTTATCTGTTGAATCTTCATAAAGACGACTTAATCTTTTTAATAAATCATTCAGTTTTTCATCATCTTTAAATACATCTAACCCAATTAAACTAGCATAATACAATTTTTGAGCTGATTCCAGATTTTCATTAAAATCGTTCCAATACTTATTATTATATTCCTCTATTAATAATTCGTATTTGTCTTTAGTTGTATTCCAATCTTTTATTTTTTTTTCAATATTTATCCTCATTTATTAATGTGTATCAACTTTCAATTTAAGGCTCTAGACCGAAGCTATCTTTTTATTTAATACTTTAAACAAATAACCCCATACCCGAAGAAATCTACAGACATGGGGTGGTTCATGATTTTTGTTGCTTCTAAATTAGGAAAATAAAATGAATAGACTATTTTTTCCCTCCATTTTTTATAATGTGCCTTTTGCAAATCAAATTTTGAGAAGAAGTGCTAAAGAGAGTATCTCTAGATAATATAATGGTTCATTTAAGTGTTATTTGGTAAACTTATACAATGAACCGCTTTAATAAACTCTTTGGACTTCGAGGTAGAATTTCTGAGATCCCGCCCCGAAGGCGGGATTAGTTCAACTATCTATTTTGATGCAACGCTACGCGATTTTTCAACATAGAAGTTTCACTAAAACCACCGTATTTTTGGAGTAAGTCAAAGAGATTTTTTTTGGTATAATAATCATCTTTTGATACATCATAGATTCCATTAAGCATATTGATACCAATTCATAAAACAATAGCCAATATCAATACAATCTCTTCTTACAAGAATTTTTTCATAAAATTACTCTTATAAGCCCTGCCTAAAGGAATTGTGTTCTGATGTATTAAATAAATTTGATTACCAGACACTCTCTCAATTTTTGTGGTGTTGATGATGTATGATTTATGTACTCTCATAAATTTTTTCGAAGGCAAAAGTTCCTCCCAGTAACGCAGTCTTTCGGATGATACGTGTTTTTTGTTTTGTAGGTGAAGTTCCGTGTAATCGGCATCAGATACTATGTGGGAAATATCATCAATAAGAATACGTACCAGGTCGTAACCTACTTTCACATACACTTCATTCATTTCTGTGGTCTCCGCACTCGGAATTAAATTTTGCTGTTTGGTCTCGACCTTCGAAATGGCTTTAATAAATCGCTGAAATGAAAATGGTTTCAATAAATAATCCACCACATCAAATTCATAACTTTCTAAAGCATACTCAGAGAAAGCTGTTGTAAGAATAACCTGAGGTGGATTGGATAGCGTTTTTAAGAAGTCAATACCGGATATCTTAGGTAAATGAATGTCTAAAAAAATGACATCTACTTTGGTCAATTTCATCATTTCCATAGCTTCCAGAGCATCAGTAAAAGTTCCTATGAGTGTTAGCGAACCTATATCTTCAATGTATTTTTTTAAAATACGTTGTGCAGGTAGTTGATCTTCTATGATGATGCATTTCATTATTCCTGAGACTTTTTTAGATCGATGGTTAATTCAACTTCATATGTTTCTTCATTAGCCTTAATCTGTAATGTATGTGCCTTTGGATATATAATAGCAAGCCGTTTTTTTACATTTTCCAAGCCAATTCCACTATCTAAATTATTTGTATTGGTTTGCGTTTTATAGGTGTTCGAACATTTAAAATAAAGCAATCCGTCCTCAGTAATCTTAATATCTACAAGAATAATTATACCACCCGTTTGACTAGAACTTCCGTGTTTCAAAGCGTTTTCAAGAAAAGCAATCAAAATAAGTGGAGCTATCCGAAAATTTGATTGGGCGATACTTTTCGAGAAAGTAACGGTGCCACGCCCTTCTATTTGCAAACGCCCAAGGTTGATAAAGTTTTCTAATTGTTCTACCTCTTTTGAGAGCGAAACGTATTTTGCCTTGCACTCATAAAGCATATATCGTAGCACACCCGATAACTCTAGGATAACCTCTGGTGTGCGTGGGGATTTTTCGATGGCATATGAATACAGGTTATTCATATTATTGAACAAGAAGTGAGGATTAATTTGCGACTTTAGGAATTGTAGTTCGCTTTCCTTTACATAGTCTTTTAATTCTTTGACCTCTTTTTGTTTGATAAGGGCATCCCAGCCAAATTTGAATCCTGCCAGGACCGATAAAGTTGGCAAAGTGCTCATAAGATTATACGCTACTCCCAGGAACCTGGTACCGCGCGTATCTGGGAAATAGATTTTTTCTAATATAACTTCTTCCACAAAAATTACCCATACCACCACCAATGCAACATATAATGTAAACTTCAAGTATGCTCCGGGATATAGAAATTTAGGAAGAAGTACGTAATTGACCACAAGGCCCGCAATTACAAAATTCAAAAAGAACACATATTGATAAGGTTTTATTTCAGGATTACGACGATCAAATGAATAAAAAGTAAATACCACGATATGCAATATCACCTGAAACCAAACCTCTTTATTTAAGAATATTTTTTTCACAATATCAAAAGCTGTATAACAAATATAGTTTTTGCTTTTCCAACTATAAGATTTAAAAGGTAATCCTCTTAATAATCACTATAAACGGCAGATCTATCGAGGTCAATGACAATAATGTCGTTTGTCGG
This sequence comes from uncultured Aquimarina sp., assembly GCF_947495315.1. GTDB lineage: Bacteria > Bacteroidota > Bacteroidia > Flavobacteriales > Flavobacteriaceae > Aquimarina. The sequence goes on from NZ_CANLYD010000004.1 coordinate 23,197, forward strand.
ATTAGAATAGTTGTTTACCCAAATGGATTTTTATAAATCTATTCTTCTTCTTTTCTTTGGATAATCAAATTATAATTAAAGTATAATGAACATACGGTTTCTTTTAATACTATTATTTTTTACAGTTGGAGTCTGGGCTCAAAATGAAGAAATACTAGTTTCTGGATCGTTGGTTGAAGCCGAAACTGGTCAACCTATCCCTTATGCTACCGTTGTTTTAATTGATACAAATTCTAAAGCTACAATTTCTGGAGCTATAACCGATGATAATGGTTTATTTGAGATAAAAACTACAAAAAAAGATTTTTATGTTGAAATAAGTTTTATAGGATTTAAAACCATTCAACTTCGAGATTTTAGCATAAACGACAATAAAGTTGACTTAGGTATAATTAAACTTTATCAAGACAGCCAAACATTGGATGAGGTTGTCGTTAGAGGAGAAGTTTCTAAAACAGAGTTCAAATTGGATAAACGTGTTTTTAACGTTGGAAAAGACCTAAGTACTGCAGGAGCTAGTGCATTAGAGGTACTTAACAATGTACCATCAGTTAATGTGAATATAGAAGGAGAGATAAGTTTGCGAGGAGCCGGAGGAGTCCAAATCTTGATTAATGGAAAACCCTCTGTATTAGCTGATGAATCAAGCAATGCCTTGGGAACCATTACAGCAGATATGATTCAAAGTATCGAGGTAATCACCAACCCTTCTGCCAAATATGAAGCCTCAGGTACTTCAGGGATTTTAAATATCATCTTAAAAAAAGAAGAGAAAAAAGGTTGGAACGGTTCTGTTTCACTCAATACTGGTATACCTGATAATCATAGTATAGGAGCTAGCCTTAACCGCAGAACTGAAAAATTTAATCTGTTTACTCAAATGGGAGCAGGCTATCGTTCACTGCCAAGAGATAATGAGGCGATCAACCGAAACCTAGAAAATGGTGAAGTAGTTTTTAGTGAGGGAGAGAACTTTAGAAATGAGACTTTTTTCAACATTACGTTGGGTACAGACTATCATTTAAATAAATACAACGTTTTTACGCTTTCAGGAAACTTCGCCTACGAAATTGAGGATCAGCCTTCTGAAACTAACTTTCGTTTTTTTGATGCAAGTAATACCTTGGTATCTCGATGGGTGCGAGACGAAACTACCGAAGCTACTAATCCCAAATGGCAGTATGAGTTTAATTGGAAAAAGGAATTTAAAAATAATAAAGACCATACGTTTCAACTAAGTGCTTTAGGGAGTTTCTTCGGAAAAGATCAGTCTTCCTTATTTACAGATACTACTTTAGAAGGAGAAAATGTAGATAATAATCAACGCACCGCTACTAATTTTCAGCAAGCAGATTTTACCTTCAAAGCAGATTATACCAATCCATTAACTAAAGAATATGCTATAGAGACCGGAGCGCAATATGTTATAAACGATGTAGGAAATGATTTTGAGGTTGAGGATCTTATTAATGGAGAATTTGTAATCAATGAAAACCTGACCAATGACTTTGAATGGAATCAAAAGGTATTGGGAGTTTATGGAACTATAGCTTATGAAAATGAGATCTGGGGAATTAAGGCAGGATTACGTGTAGAAAATACTGATTTAGAAACTTTATTAGCAAATACCAACGAAGGCAACTCTCGAAATTTCACCAATTTTTTCCCTAGTTTTCATACCTCTTATACGTTTAGCGAGAAGTTTTCATTGCAGGCTGGTTACTCAAAACGTATATTCAGGCCTAGGCTTTGGGATTTGAATCCTTTTTTCAACATTCGAAATAATTTCAATATCCGAACGGGAAATCCAGAATTACAACCGGAGTTTACTAATTCCTACGAATTAACGAGTATTTATAAAATTGGAAAGGCAAGTATGAGTTCCAGTTTGTACCATCGCTATACGACAGATGTGGTAGAACGAGTATCGACTTTTGTCGATAATGTGAATTTTACTACTCCTGAAAATATTGGTACGAATTCTTCTATAGGTTTTGAAACAAATGGAAAGTATAATCCTGTAAAATGGTTGACTTTTACCGGGGATTTCAATTTTAATTATTTTGACAGAAAGGGAACTTTCGAAGGCCAGGTTTTTGACTTTACAGGGAATCAATGGTCCACTCGCTTAGGTTCGAAAATTAGCTTGCCCGCAGATATCGACTTAGAATTGAATGGTAACTATCGCTCTGGATTTGAAACTGTCCAAGGGGAACAAAGTGGTTTTGCCTTTCTAGATATAGGGATGCGTAAAAAAATCTTAAAGGGTAAAATAGTAGCAAATCTAGGTGTCCGTGATGTTTTTGCTTCCAGAATTCAAGAACGTTTTGTGAATCAACCTACTTTTGAAACCTACAATTTTGGGCAACGTGGACGCTTTATTACTTTTGGACTAAGCTATGCTTTTGGCAAAGGAGAGGCAATGACGTATTCGGGGAGAAGAAGGTAAATGAAGTGATCTTAAAATTCGAAAGTCAATTAACAATTATCAATCTTATATGAACTTTATAATTTTACCAGTAGTTAATCCTGAGTTTAGTTTACTTTATATTGTTTAAAAAAATGATCAATAACAAAATTGATTACAAAACAATGAAATAGACTATCAAAAATCATGAAACCATGACAATATCCAAAGATTATAAAGGGGATAAATTGATAATGGATGGTGTATTCCTAATAAAGTAGATATTTAATCGAGCAGTAAAGAGCAGAACCTAAACTTATCATAAAAGATGGTGAAAATTTACGATTCAAAAGAAAACCTACATTTGTGATGGACTCTACAAGTAATAATTATACATTAAAATATCAATCAAAGGGAATGGACTCACTGATACTTTGGAGAAGCACCAGATCATAGCATACGAAAACCAGAAGAACTCCTAACTGAACATCAAGAAAAAATCACGCTGTAATTACTCGGACGGATACATTTTGAACCTCTCGAATTCGAGAGGTTCAAAAATGACAGTATCATATAAAAGTTAGTAGTCGGTATACAAATTTTTCTCACATCGAAAAAAAGAATAATAAAGAAACAATTAATATTGACTACAATTGCAAGTTGTTTCAAAATTTTCAGGTAAACTATCCCTGCAAAATGCTCGACATATATCGTGCATAGTATGCCCACCTATAATGAATTGTTGTTCTGGTTTGTTTAGTGTTTGAACACCTTTAATATTTAAAACTGATTTTAACATGATAATATATTTATATTTAGTTAATAAAACATAACTAATATAGATAAAAAGAGATGATTAACCTACAAAAACCACAAATATAAGAACCTGTCAAAGAATCATCATTTTTTCAAACTCTTTGCTTTTTTAGAACTAGATTCGAGAAATACGTTGAAGAATCCATATTGTCAAGCAAAAAACTGAAAGAAAACTCTTCATATTTAGGTTATCGTTTATTTGAGCTTTTATTTTTACCAATCTAACTTACCAATGTTCCGTTCCCATTTCCCCTTTAAAAGGGCCTACTAAGTCTGGAGTGATCCATCCTGCATAAAATTTACTAGCTTGTGCTTCGACCCGTTTTCCATCTATATAACATTCAAGATGCTGAGGATAGAATGCTATATGATCTTTTAATGCTGAAAATTCTGAAAAAGGATTCGGATAGGACCAAGCAATGGGTTGGTCGATCAAGGTTTTTAAAGTCCAATAAATTGCATTTCCTTTCCATTCACACATGGAGGTCTTACCAAGTATTTTTACCAATTTGTTTATTTCAATATCAGATTTTGGTATATAATATGTTGGTGGACTAGCAGTCTCTAAAACAGCTAAAGAATTGTGAGAATCTGCTATCTTTTTACCTTGATAATTCACTGTTATTTGTTTGTTGATTTTTTCGATAATTGGAGGGCATGGAAAATCCCAAACGGATCGCTGACCCTTTTTTGGTGTTATTGCAAATGGAGGTCTTTCTTTACCCGTATTGCTCCAGCTGTCACGAGCCTTCTCTAACCAATTTATCGTCGTTCTTGTTTTATCCTTTCGTTTCATAGATTTAGCCTAAATATTCATCAGTTTATTGAATTTTATTAGATGTTTTATAGTTTTTTAAAAACCCAATATTTGCCTAATGGGCCAGCAGGCTCTAACCCGCATCTTTCCGCCAATTCTAGGTCTTCTTCTGTCACTATTTCAATTATATCTGGACAATTGTTGTCATCATCTGATTTACAAGAACCAAGCAGGTAAACAAACGATACGGCAAGTAATATTTTATAATTTTTCATCAGTTTATTTAAACTTTTATATCTTTTCTTTTTATTGGAGTATGATTCTAATTAAGGTCTTCAGTTTATTAAATTTTCCTTGTTTTTTTAATAGAAATAACAAACATTATCCCAAAAACATGGTTGTTCAGCCACAAACTTTAAACTAAGGTCCTCATCATTCAATATTTTATTATCAAAATAAATAATTTAAAGTATTATTAATTATAATACTATATATTATGTTAGAAAAACTGTTAAATTTACAAAATGTTCAAGTTTTAAATAAACAAGAACAACGCTCCGTCAAAGCAGGCTCCAATGTTCTTTGTGTAAAATACCCAGGTACTTTTCTATGTGTTGCCGATGAGTAAAAGCTAGAACTTAAAAGGTTATCCAATAAGTATTTAAAACGATCCGTTTGAGTGCAGTCGAAATATTATTAATCATCAGAATGATAAAGTTCCAACAGCGCCCAAACGGGTCCGTTTATTGAACTTTTGTTAATTTGATTCCTCTTTTATTTAAACCTTCAATTAAAGAAGGTGTTTTTAGTATTGTAGCTTCAAAATCAATCTTTCCATTCTTATGTTTTATACATATATCATTCTCTACAATACAGGGAAATAATATCTCTCCAACTGTTTTCTGAACTATTCATCAGTTTATTTAACTCTATTTGTTGTAATCGGATTACTCATTAATCCAACAATTTTAATTACTTCGCATTCACCTGTTTTAGTCCCTTCCATGAAATAACCTTTTGTTCCAACTCTTATTCTCTCTTGATGATAAGATCTAAGTTCATTATTTACAATCCACATTCGGGCTATTGCTTCTCTTTTGGCAACTTCTAATCCTATTAAATTACTGGTCATATCTTCAAACTCCGACCATATCATAAAAATCCCTTTCATTTTATGGTCAGTATGTTCATACCAAAAATCAGAACGTATTCCTTGAAAAGGGAGTGATTTTCGTCCTCCTTCATCTTTAGAATAAAACCTATATTTTACTTTAAAGTCTTTAGGATAACCTAGCCTTTGTTCTGACTTGTCCTAAAATTGCCTGACATTAGTATCATAAATTTGACCTAGAGTAAATAACTATCTTCTGACCTCTATAAAAGTATTAAGTCAAAGCAACTTTGCAGTAGTAATACTTCATTTTACCATGAGGTAAAAAAGATTATCCTCTTAAAACGATAAAAATTGCCTTTTATCGGAAATCCACATTTTTATAAAGTTTTATATTCATTTTTAGGAAGTTAGAGTGTTAATTTCATTATGAATTTAGAAACAAATCTGAGATTAAAAAATGAAAGAGGAGTTAAGCATTTCGGATTTAAGACAGGTTATACGTAACCTAATTACTTTCATCGCGGTGGATGGAAAGGAATATGTAAATGATGATAAAAAGCGTGAATATGTGGCAAATTACGTACTTCTTTTGGCAAAAATTATTAATCAGATAGATCAAGAAGAGCAAACTTCTTTAATTCAAAATATTTCGGATGATATATCTAACTATATGGAGTAGGGGGATAGTTTTTGGACTATATTTTATTATGTTAGATTTGGAAAGCCTTTTTTTTCATTAAGAAAGGCTTTCTTTTTTATTTGGTATTAGTCACATAACTTTAATATATTGAACATCGAAATCCCGAAATCGAAGATAAAGTGACTGAGCAAGAACGAATTGAGCAGCTAGAGCAAGAAAAACAGCAACTCCAAGATCAATTAGATCAAATAAAAAAAAGAAAAGAAAAGAAAAAGAGTATTGGATTTTGGATACTTAAAAAATCTAGCGTACCCCTTCTTGGGATAAGACTGAAAGGTAGTATTAATAATGCTATTACAGAGTATAAAGAAACCAAATCTGTATCTGTGGATACGGTTTCTGACGTGTCCTCTAATATTATTTGGCGTATTACTAGAATTGGCCTTTTTGGGTTACTTGTAACACTCATTCCTTCTGTTATCCTAATATATCAGACAAAACTCGTTATCAATCAGAATAGACTAGTAGATAACCAAAATGAATTGATAGAAGCGGAAAGAAGATCTTCTTTGGTTTTTATTATGGATAACCTACTTTCTGATCTTAGCGAAGAACTTAAGTATAAAGGATCTAGCGAGCGTAATATTAGTCCGGTTTTAGAAGCTAGAATAGCAAGTTTATCCAGAGCGATGAAACCTTATAAGTATAAAGAAGACGGAGAGCTGATTGATAAAAAAATAAGCCCAGAAAAAGGACAGTTATTATTTAGTCTAATAAGAAGTAATCTGGCAGATCAGTCATATAGGGAGATCTTGGATGCTTCAGATTTTAGCTATACCTATTTTAAAGATATATTTTTGGGTAGAGGAGTGAATCTTAGATATGTTAATTTAAGTCATTCAAATTTGTCCGAAGTAAATTTACCCGCGGCTAATTTGGAAAGAAGTGAATTGACGGAAGCGAATATGGAAAAAATAAACCTTTCTGATGCTATCCTGAAAAGAGCTAATCTTACGAATGCTAACCTTAGTAATTCAGAGTTATTAAGTTCTGATCTAACTAATGCCAAGCTATACGGAGCGGATCTAACAGAAGCAGATTTAACTGAAGCTATTTTATGGGGTGCGAAGTTGGAGGATGCTAACCTAACGGATGCAGTATTGGATAATGCTATCGTACATCGACAAGATTGGATAACGTATGTAACAGATTCATTGGATCTAAAAGGAGCCAGATCGATTCAAGATAAGTATAGAGTTAAAAAGCAAGGAAAACAGCAGTTTATTCTTGTTGCAAGGTAGAAGATGAATCTATCTCCTGGTTTTTAAAGATGAGACTGTGAATTTTATCAACTAGCCAATTTCCAGCTGGAAAATACAAAGCAAAAAATAGAGCCATTCCTAAACTGAAATTTTGAGGACTAAATAGTTGATCAAGAATGTTATTTGGATAGACATAAGAAGTTTGTAGCCAGTATCCTAAAAATTCTAGTATCCCCATAGCTACTAAACCGTATGCATATTGATTAAAGAAGTTATATTCTTTTAGCATAATAGATATAGGAACCATATACAAAATATAACAAGTGATAACCTGCCACCAGTTGGCAAATTTTGCTATCTCCATTTCGGCTCCAAATTGATTCATTCCTAATCCCCATAAAAAATAGATAGTAATATAAGAGAAAAGCAAAGTTTTAGGAGTCTGTCCTAACTTTTTTAGATTTCGAAATAGGATGTCTTTCATAATTAAAGGTCAATTTTTGTTAAGGTTCTAAACCAGGGTTTTTTACTAATACTATAGTTTTTTACATTACTTTCATTTAGAATAAAATCCAATTCGCTACGCGTAAAAGCTCTTTGGATAGCTACTAATCCATCTTTTTTTGCGATACTGGAAATCGGCATGATATAACTAGAATATTTAAATAATCTATAGGCAATTTTACTTCTTCTTAATTCACTGAATATAACATGGCTAATTCCTTTTTGTTGTGCTTTTTTTAAAAAGATTGGTAAATCACCATCCTTAAAGTGATACATAAAATGACTACTGATAAGGATATCACATTTTGGGATAGAGAAATGTTTGTCTAAAATATCATCAGTTTTAAACTTTACAATACTATGATTTTTGCATTTAGAAGTTGCATAAGCAATACTTTGCGGGTTACCGTCTATTCCAAGAAACGAAGTTTTTACATTATTCCGGTTTAGTTTTTTGAATATGTAATGAATACTATCACCTCCACCACAGCCCAAGTCTATAATATGAAAAGTCTTTTTCTCTGGGTTTGCCAGGCAATACTCAAGTAAACTATTAGTTAATTGCCTGTGATTTCCAAAGATTGTATTGATGAACTTTAGACTAGATAGCGTCTGTAACAATACCTCACCAGATAAAGATAGGTTATCCAATTGTTCAGTTGAATGTGCGCGCGTATTAAAATTCAAAATCTATAGCAAGTATTTGTTTTCCTAAGTCTCAATATTAATAATAACTTTACATTTAAAAGAGAATTTTATGAATAAAGAGTTTTTAAATCAAATCATAAGAGAACGTCGAGCCATATTTCCTTCTCAATATAATGATAAACCTGTTTCAAAAGAGTTTATTAAGGTTTTATTAAAAAACGCGAATTGGGCACCAACGCATAGATTAACGGAACCATGGCGTTTTAAAATTGTGCAAGGAGAAGCAAAAGATCGTTTAGGAGTATTCTTATCCGATACGTACACTGATATTACTCCAGAGGAAAGCTTTTCGCCTTTTAAGCATAAAAAGATTATGAATAAGTGTGCGTCTGCTAGTGCGATTATAGTAATATGTATGCAACGTGACCCTAAAGAAAGGGTTCCTGAATGGGAAGAAGTTGCAGCTACAGCAATGGCAGTTCAGAACATGTGGCTTACTTGTGCAGCCAATGAGGTAGGTTGCTATTGGAGTAGTCCTGCATTGATAAAATATATGAATGAATTTTTCGAATTTGAAGAAGGAGAACGTTGTTTAGGCTTTTTGTATTTAGGAAATTATGATAAAAATGAAGTGGTAAATTCTAAACGAAATTCTATTGAAGAAAAGGTAGAATGGCATGATTAAAAACAAAAAAACCATCCGCGGCGGCGGATGGTTTTTACATATATACTTCTTCTGTATATTATTGCTTTTTTAATGCATCGGTAGCTTTGCTAGCTCCTTCTTTTACAGCATCAGCACCTTCTTTCACAGCGTCTGTTGCAGCTTCAACTGCATCACCAGCAGCTTCTTTTGCAGCATCAACAGCTCCGTCTACTGCTTCACCAGCGGCTGCTTTTACAGAATCAACTGCTTCACCAGCAGCTTCTTTTACTTCCTCAACAGCTTCTTTCGCTTCTTCTTTTACTTCTTCAGCTGCTTCTTTTACTTCTTCCACAGCGTCATTAGCAGCATCCTCAGCGTTCTTTGTATCTCTACAAGAGGTTACTGAAACTGCTAACGTTAGAGCAATTGCTCCTAAAAATAATCTTTTCATAATTGATAGATTTAGTTAATTGGGTTATTGAACGCCAAATTTAACATTTTATTTTATATTTCGTTTTTTTCTATCAAGTATTTCCAATAGCGCTTGGGAAGATGCTGTAGATGCAGTTTTGAGTTTTTTCTGGATTTAATATTAACGCTGTTAAAATAAGTTTGCCATAGCTTCTGAAAATCTAACTCGTTATCAGCGTAGTTTTCCTTTTGAACACTTGTGTTTAGTTTTGAAAAAAAATCTAAGGTTATTATGTCTACTTTATCAAGATCATAATATAATCCATAGGATCGCTTGATATCATAGATTAACCATTTTTGGTCTGCATATCGATCTTTGAAGTGATATATCAACAATGGTAAAACATTAAAGTCGGGCTCTATAGTTGAAACAAAAATATCATCTTTTGTTCGTTGGAATCGAACGAAAGCCTCCATCCTATGTTTTTCTCTTCCAACCATTTTAGCTACTTGACTGATTTTAAGGATATCTTTATTGCTGTAGTCAATAAGAGTAGCATTAGGTGTGTCGAAAATATTCTTAATATAGCATAGAAGCGTATTTTCTACTCCTTTAATTTCGCTTAGAAAAGCTTTGAAAAGAATTTTCTGTTGCGAGGATGGTATTTTAGTTTTTATACCCTTCCATACCCGATTAGATTTTGTTTCATCAGTAATAATTGTTTCAGAAATTGTAAATAGCTGATTATTGGATTCAGATTCTTTTCTAATAATGGGAGTACCTATTTTTTGCTCATATACAGTAAATACACAGGTTAAGAATCCATCAAAACTTCCGTCATATAATAAAATAGTTTGTGGATTCATGTCTGGATTTGCTAGAAAAGACTCAATTGATTAGTAAAATACTTAGTGTGTTTACTTTTGGAAGTTTTTAGAATGATATTCTTTAGCGTATATGGAGTTATATCTTTGTGGTAAAAGTCTTTAGAGTTACATATAATGAAATGTTGTGCTCTGTTTAATGCGATACCAATTGCTTTGAGATGTGTCCAATCTAATTTTCTGAATTTTCTTGCCTGTAGTATTTTTGAAACTGATTGCATCCCAATTCCAGGTATTCTAGCTAAAATGTTTTTGTCCGCTTTGTTAATGTCAACTGGGAAAAAATCCAAATTACGTAATGCCCAGCTTAACTTGGGGTCAATATCAAGTGCTAAGTTTTTATATTGGTCATTTAATAATTCGCTTACAGAAAATCCGTAAAATCTTAATAACCAATCAGTTTGATATAATCTGTTTTCTCGAAGAATAGGCACTTCGGTTTGTAAAGAAGGTAAACGATTATCAGTCGTAACCGGAACATAACCAGAGTAATATACCCTTCGCATATTAAATTTTTTGTAATAGTAGGTGGCAGAATACATAATGTCCTTATCGCTTTCTCCCGTAGCACCAATAATCATTTGAGTGCTTTGTCCTGCGGGAGCATACCTAGGTGTGCTTTTTATGATTTTTCGTTCTGCTTTATACTGAAGGATTTCGTTTTTTACCTTTTGCATTGGTTTTATAAAATCCTCGTGTTTTTTATCAGGTGCTAAAAGTTTAAGTCCCGATATAGTAGGTATTTCTATATTAACACTAAGACGATCCGCATACAATCCAGCTTCTCTCATGAGTTCATCACTGGTCCCTGGAATCGATTTTAAATGAATATATCCGTTAAAATTCTCTTCTAACCGAAGTTTTTTGGCAACTGCAACCAATCGTTCCATAGTATAATCAGAATTTTTAAAAATTCCTGAACTAAGAAACAATCCTTCTATGTAATTTCTACGATAAAAATTAATGGTGAGATCTACAACCTCTTGTATTTTAAAGGCTGCTCTTTTTATATCGTTACTTTTTCTTGTAACACAGTACGCACAGTCAAAAATACAATGATTGGTGAGCAAAATTTTTAATAGAGATACACAACGACCATCTTCGGTATAACTATGACATATGCCCATGCCTGTGTTATTACCTATGCCTTTATTGGTGTTTTCTCTTTTTCCTCCACTACTAGCACAGGATACATCATACTTGGCGGCATCCGCAAGAATCGAAAGCTTTTCACGCATTCTCTCAAACGACATACCTGCTTCTATTGGATAGCTTAATTTGATGTTTTAAAGCTCTGAAAATTTCTTCTATATCTACCAGAATTTGATAATCTGTAAAACGTAATACTGTTATCCCTAAGGAATGAATGTGTAGTTTTTTCGGAGTATCTTGACTATAAACTTCGGAGAATTCGTGTGCGTATCCATCAATCTCCAGAGCAATTTTTAATGAAGGACAGTAAAAATCAAAAGTGTAGTTGTGAATCTTATGGTTTCTTTTAAAGAGAAATCCTTTTTCGATTAACCGTTTGTAAAGTTCCTCTGTAGCAGGAATTGAATTGTTTAATGAATATCGAATAGTTTTTTCTGATTCTGGTCGGTGTAAAACAATTTGTGATGTCATATGGATTTAGTTAACTAGTAATTTTTCCAAATTTATGGAAATATTCCAACAAAATAAAAATGAAACTGTGTTAAAATTGGAAATATTCCAAAAAAGAGTATATTTGTTACATAATTATCCCAAATCAGAGTAACAGAAATGTATACTAATTTATAAATCAGAGTTGTATGGATAATTTAACTAACCAAACCATTCAACGCTTTAAATCGATCCGTGAGGAAAATCATTTTACACAATCTGATTTTGCCAGAGTTCTGAATATTAAGAATTCTACTGCGGATATAGAAAGAGGGAAAACGAAAATTTCGGGAAAAGTCGTTTCTAAATTACTTCAGGAATTTGGAGTAAATCCTCTTTGGTTGTTTGGCGAGAGTGAGCAAAAGAGAATCCAGTTGCATAATGGTGATGTAGCACCAAAAATAGTTACTGTAGATTCAGAAAATAATGAGAATATAGTTCTTGTTAATGTAAAAGCAGCAGCTGGTTATCCGCATAACGTTCAGGATGTGGATTGGTATCAGCAACTACCTGCTTTTGATATTCCTCTTCCGGAATATAGAAATGCTACGTATAGAGGTTTTCAGGTAGAAGGTGATAGCATGTTACCTGTTTTAGAGCCCAAAGAATGGGTTATAGGTAGAGCGGTAAATAATCTTTCTGAGTTAAGAAGTAATGCGCTTTATGTAGTTGTATTGCAGGATAGTGTAGTGGTGAAAAAAGTGAGGAAAAATGAGGATTCTTCTGTGTTGACATTAATTTCACTAAATACTGACTATTTGCCATATACCATTCAAACACATCAGGTTGTAGAGGTTTGGGAGGTGAATAGCAAGCTTAGTTTCAATATTGATGCGAATTCTGATGCAGCAAGTATTAAGCAGTTGCAAGATGCGATGTTAACGCTTACTTCGGAAGTTAGAAGTTTGAAAAATTAAGTAATAAACCCGTGTTTTCTAGCATGTTCTTCAGCTTCTTGTGATGAATGAACAAGAAGGATAGGAGTGGTGGTAAAAGAATTGATGATCTTTATGATTCTTTTTTCTTTTCTTTTATGATTCACACTTCTCAAGTAGATTGCTAAAATTCTATTTGGGTATTTTGTTGCTATTTCAGTATAGATATCCGCATCTTTTTCTCCACTATCTCCGATAAGAATAAATTTTAAATTGGGATATATTTTTATAAGATTTAAAATTTCAGATTGTTTATGAGGCGCTTTAGGTTTGGGTGTTTTATCAAAGGGTGTTCTAAAATCTCTTAGCAGAATAGGACCTTCAGGAAAATAGTGTTTTTTCAGAAAAGCTGTTAAGTAATCATATAAATTCCAAGGGCTATTACTAACATAAAATATAGGATTAACAGATATAGTGTTTTTACCTAGTTTTAACTTTTGATAGAATTGAACGGTTCCTTCCAAAGGCAATCTTCTGTCAAAATTTTTAAAAAAAGTATTCGCAATCACTCTCCATTTGAACAATGAAGCAACTCCAGTATGCAAAATAGTATCATCAATATCACTGATGACGCCATATGATGCATTTTTAGAAGGTGTTAACATTCTTCCTTCGAATATGTTATCCTGTATGATCCTTTTGTTATTGCTCTTGTAGGAAACAATATAGGGTATCCACCCATCTTTATCTATTAATTCAATAGAATCGGATAAAAGTTCATCAAAACTATAATATCCTTCGAGGTCTGTGGCTGTGGAGAATTTTTGACCGTTTGATAGTTTTAGCTCAACACGTGCTTTTCTTATTTCATCGCTTTCAAACTGTTTAAAGATATTATATAATGTTTTAAGAATCCCTGTATTACCATCAAAATTAATGTTCTCGTCTTCTAAAGCTCTGCCTGTAGCTCTTAATCTGGTTGTTGTACCATACCCTAGATAAGAATTAATTCGTAATGGTTTTTTTTTGAACATAGAATTTTCTTAAAGAAGTTTAAACGACTTCGAAGTATAAAGATAAAAAACCCCGCTAATTAGCGAGGTTCTTTAGTGGATAGCTTTTAAAAATTATTTTATAGAAGCTCTAATTTCTTCAATTTTAGTTTTCACTTCTTCTTCGGTGCCTTTTAGTTTTTTGGTTTCTACAAAAGTCTTACCATTTTCAGTTTTTGTGATAGTGACTTCGGCATTACCCATATCTCCATTCATATTCATTTTAACTTCAATTTGTTTTTCAACTGGGTCAGAAGATGATTTCGTCTCAATAACTTCAATTTCGTTAGTCGCTACTGCGGTTTCAGAAGTGTGACCACCAAGAATAGGAGCAATTACAAGCCCTATAAGACAAGTTAGTTTAATCAATATGTTCATAGATGGTCCTGAAGTATCTTTGAAAGGATCTCCAACTGTATCACCGGTCACGGCAGCTTTATGAGCATCAGAACCTTTGTAAGTCATCTCTCCATTAATTTCTACACCAGCTTCAAATGATTTTTTTGCGTTATCCCATGCACCACCAGCATTGTTTTGAAATATTGCCCATAAAACACCAGATACAGTAACTCCTGCCATATATCCTCCTAACATTTCGGCAATTGCTAAGGTGTCCATTCCGAATAATAATGGAACAAATGCTATTACTAAAGGAAATCCAATAGTTAGTAGTCCAGGTAACATCATTTCCTTTAAAGAAGCTTGTGTCGAAATTGCAACACACTTATCATATTCAGGTTTTCCTGTACCTTCCATAATTCCTGGGATGTCTCTAAACTGACGACGTACTTCCTGCACCATTTCCATTGCTGCTTTCCCAACGGCATTCATTGCTAAGGCAGAAAATACTACGGGTACCATTCCTCCAACAAATAACATTGCTAATACGGGAGCTTTAAAAATATTAATCCCATCTATTCCTGTAAAAGTTACATACGCGGCAAATAAAGCTAAAGATGTTAATGCAGCAGAAGCAATAGCAAAACCTTTTCCAGTTGCGGCGGTTGTGTTTCCAACTGAATCTAAGATATCAGTACGTTCTCGTACGATTGGTTCTTGTTCACTCATTTCTGCAATTCCTCCAGCATTATCGGATATAGGTCCGAATGCATCAATTGCTAATTGCATAGCTGTTGTGGCCATCATAGCAGAGGCTGATAAAGCCACTCCATAAAATCCTGCAAAGGCATAAGATGCCCAGATGGCTCCTGCAAATAATAATACAGAAGGGAATGTAGAAATCATACCAGTTGCCAAACCTGCTATAATATTGGTTCCCGCACCTGTGCTTGACTGTTGTACAATTTTAAGGATTGGAGATTTACCTAATCCCGTGTAGTACTCAGTTACTGATGAAATTACAGCTCCAACTATTAGTCCAACAAGTGTTGCATAAAATACACGCATTGCAGAAATCTCTATAAGTCCTTCTCCAAAGAACTCCATTTTCATTGTTTCAGGAAGCATCCACTTGCACAAACCGAAACAAGCTGCTGCTACCAATATAATTGATGTCCAGTTACCAACATTAAGTGCTCCCATTACTTGAGCTTCTTTAGCATCGTTACTTTTAATTTTTACCAACATAGTACCAATAACAGAAATAATAATTCCTGCACCGGCAATTGCCATTGGCAATAAGATTGGACCAATACCTCCAAAAAGATCAGAGATTGCACCTCCCATATCTTTGATCACATAGTTTCCTAGTACCATTGCAGCTAATACCGTGGCTACATAAGAACCAAATAAATCAGCACCCATACCTGCAACATCACCAACATTATCTCCAACGTTATCTGCAATTGTAGCAGGGTTACGTGGGTCGTCTTCAGGAATACCGGCTTCGACTTTACCTACTAAATCTGCTCCTACATCAGCTGCTTTAGTATAGATACCTCCACCTACACGAGCAAATAAAGCAATAGATTCAGCCCCCAAAGAAAACCCGGCTAAAGTCTCAAGAACAATAGTCATGTCCATTGTATTGGTCCATTCTCCACCCATAAAAAAGTGAAAAAAGAATATGAAGAAAGCGGTCAAGCCTAATACAGCTAAACCTGCAACACCAAGTCCCATTACAGTACCACCTCCAAAAGAAATTTTAAGTGCATTTGGTAAACTGGTACGAGCAGCTTGCGTTGTTCTTACATTAGTTTTTGTAGCTATTTTCATTCCTATGTTACCTGCAAAAGCAGAGAAAACTGCTCCGAATATAAAAGCAATTACAATTAACCAATGAGTAGTAGGTACTACAAAAGAAACAATTGTTAGTAATACACTAACTATCACCACAAATATCGCAAGTAATTTGTACTCTGCATTTAGAAAAGCTAAGGCTCCTTCGTAGATATGATCCGAAATTTCTTTCATTTTACCATCACCGGCATCTTGTTTCATTACCCAAGATTTTTTAACCAGCATATAAATAAGCCCTAATAGTGCCAAAACAATTGGCATATAAATCATATTTGATTCCATTAAATGTGTTTTTAGTTAATTAGTGGCTAAATGTAGTAAAATAAAGCTAAAAAGAAAAAGCGCAATATTTCTAAGAAAATATTGCGCTTTTATTTATTTTTTGTATAGACTTTTAGTGAATACTAAATAAACCTTCAGGTTTATTTGGTATATCCTCAAAACGTTTTACACAGTCATTGATGATTTTCTTAGCTTCATCTATATTACCCCATCCACCAACATCAACTTTCTTTTTCTCAAGATCTTTATAAACCTGGAAAAAATGTTCTATTTCTTTTATTAGATGTGGATTCATTTCTTTTAGATCTGCTAATCGACTAGCGATAGGATCAGCTACTGGTACACAGATAATTTTTTCGTCTGGACCTTTTTCATCCGCCATATGGAAAACACCTATTGGTTTTACTTCCATTACACATCCAGGAAAAGTAGGTTCTGTTACTAATACCAGAACATCTAGTGGGTCTCCATCCAATGCTAAAGTTTCTGGTATGAATCCATAATCTGCAGGATACATCATAGAAGAAAAAATCATGCGATCATATCGGATCTTTTTTATATCAAAATCGTATTCATACTTATTACGACTTCCTTTTGGTATTTCGATTAGTACATCGAAACTTTCACGGGTTGCTGCGCTCATATTCTTATTCTCATTTTTATGGGCGGCAAATATAAGTATTACAAGGGGTTGGTTAAAATTTATAACCAAAAATAATGGGTATATGTGCTAAATTTTAATGTTATGGTAACCTACAAGCTTTTCGTAAAATGTTTTTGATGATTTTCAGAACGAAATCACTAATAATTCGTACGGATAAATTAGTGCTGACGAATTTATTTCTGGTTTTTAGAAATAGAATCCAAAGGATCCTGTTACCCCAAAATCACGCGCATCAGGATTATCAAAGTAATTTCCTCTAAAGTGGAAGTCAATTCTGAAGATTTTAAAGATATTTCCAACCCCAACACTATATTCCCAATATATTTCATCATCAGGAGCTCCTACAGTTTGTAAAAAGCCAGAAGCATCCAGAGCAATGTTTTCATCAGATAGTTCTCCCCATACTCCACGAACACCAACAAGTTCACGTAGGTTTAATTTTCTAAGTAATGGTATTCTAGAAAAAATTCTACCATTGAAGTTATGTTCAATATGAACTGCAGCATAGGTGTCAGTCACAAATTCATAAAAGTTCAATAATGGGAATGTGTTCTGAATTGATAAATACGTTTGATTACCCGGTACTACGCTTAATAGTCCAAGCGGAACTTCTCCAAAAGTCTTTCCTACTTCTAAAGAGCTGTTTAGAACTCCAAATCCACCAATGTTCCAAGGTTGGCGATAGAAAAATTGAAGTTTTTGATATTCAAAATCACTTTCTAATATATGGTCTAAACCTAAAGAGTAATTAAGGAATAATTGAGCAAAGTCGCCATCATTAACGGTAACTCTATCTACACCATATCCAGTAGTTTTTCGTTTTGGGTAGTATGCTAGCGTAGTCGAAATTTCTGCCTGTTTTATTTCTGATCTTAGTTCACCTGTATCGGGATCAATAAAATCTAAACTAAACAAGTTACCATCTGCGGGTTTCAATGTTCTGAAAGAGCCTGTAACTCCAAGAGTAAAGTTCTTTCTAGGTTCTATTTGCATAGAAAAGGCAGATAGGTTAATAGAAGTCAATCTACTGTTATCTCCTGTTGCTACAATAGAGGAAGATGCTAAACTTCTACCTTCTACATCATTGGTATTGGTAAGACTGGCTCCAAGTTGTTCTACATCTCTTCGATTCCCTGCAGAAACGATTAATCTAGATTTTCGGTCTACAAGATACTTTCCAGAAATTCCATACTTAAATTTATTGTCCCTAAAGCCGTAGGCACCATATCCTTCTATTCTCCATCGATCATTTGCTGTGAAATATGTTCTACCTCCAGCTCTCAATCTAAAACCCTCTATAGTGTTATAACCAATAGTAGAAAATAATGGACCAAAATCCCAGCCATTAAATTCTACATAACCTGTAGCTAGTATGGTTCCAATATTATATAATCTTTTAAATGCTTTAACTGTTTTTAAGGTATCTAAAAGTTTATATACTTTTTGTTCGTCTTTGTTTAGGTCTTCCATTCTGGCATTTGTCCAAAATGAATCATCACGATTATAAATTTCTTGATTATAAGGGTCTACTTGGCTCTGATAGAATTTTCTGTCTTTCTTCTGATCAAATTTATAATTATCGTAAAGAGTTGTTCTTTTACCATATACTCCTCTGGATTTTTCTTTTTTATTGAAGGCGAAATCAGACTGAAAGTAATCTTTTGTAATTAAAAATATAGAATCGTTAAGAACATCAAATTCCTGTTCAATATATAGGTCTTTTACCCAGTTAATATTAGCACTCTTAGTAACTTCTAGATTAATTTCTTTGATTGCCCAGGTCGTATCGTTTACCCAAAAATCTCCTTTAAAGGTTAGTTCATTTTTTCTTCTTGGGTAATAGATAATGTTATAGCACCATTTATCACCAATGTAAGCACTATCAGAAAGGACATAGTTATACACGCTGATTCCGGTTCTGGATAATGGACTTGTAAAACTTTTGTCAAAGAACTTTAGATAATTATCATAGATATCGTAATCAGAGTATAGGTCTTTTACGAAAGCAATAAGCGTTTGGTTATCACTAAAACCTGCATTTTTGTTTCCATTCAGCACTTCTTTAAGTTCGTTAAGTTCATTATCACCATATACTTTGGATATAGCCTCATTCAGAAAAATGGGAAGGTATGTTTTTCCGGTTATTCTTGAAGTATCGATATCTTCAAAAATAAATTCCATACCATTAAAAATCCTACTATTTACCAATGCACTATCAATAGTATTAAGGTCAAATTCTAACTTTTCATACTTATCGTAGTTGTATTGCTTGAATTTCTTAACGCCATTTACTCTTCTATTATCCCAAATTTTACGAAGGATATCTATAGCAGGGTTATTTTTTTTAGAGGTTTTACCCTTGTATATAACAACTTCATCCAGAGAAGCTGCTTCTTCTTCCAGAGCAACCTCCATGTTGTAAGTAGTTCGTTTAGAAAGTTTTATTGTTTTTGTTTCAAAACCAATAAAAGAAACTTTAACACTATTATGATTTTGATCAGATTCCATATAGAACTTACCATTTTCATCTGTAATAGTTCCTATTGTAGAATTTACAAAAACAATGTTTGCGAAAGGGACAGCTTGTTTGTTACTGTCATATACATGACCACTTACTTTGGTCTGTCCGAAAATGAAAGAGCTGCTAAATGCAAAAAATAAAAACCCTAAAACCCAATATCTCATCTAATATTTTTATAAACTTATAATAATTGATGTAAAGCTCATTTGGTGTCACAATTTTCAGGCCACTTTTAAAAATGATAAGTTTTGGCGTTAAAAATAGTGAAACGCAAATTAACAGGGTTCATTTTATTTATACATTACTTTTTTGACAGCTTTAACAACATCTTTACTATTTGGTAACCATTCTTCAAATAAAACAGGAGAATATGGAGTAGGGGTATCTGCTGTGTTTATTTTTATAATAGGAGCATCCAAATAATCAAAAATATTAGATTGAACTTGGTATGTGATTTCCGAAGCAATATTAGCAAGAGGCCACGCTTCTTCAAGTATGACTAATCGATTTGTTTTTTTTACGGAAGCAAAAATTGCATCCAGATCAAGAGGACGAACTGTCCTTAGGTCAATAATTTCACAAGAAATATTTTCTTTAGCGAGCTCATCTGCTGCTTTATAGGCTTCTTTAATTATTTTTCCGAAGGAAACAATAGTTACATCATTACCTTCTCTTTTGGTCTCTGCTACACCAAGAGGAATCGTATATTCACCTTCTGGTACTTCACCTTTATCTCCATACATTTGCTCACTTTCCATAAAAATAACTGGATCGTTATCACGAATAGCAGATTTTAATAATCCTTTAGCATCTTTTGGATTAGATGGGATCACAACTTTCAAGCCTGGAGTATTAGCGAACCAATTCTCAAAAGCTTGGGAATGTGTAGCACCTAATTGACCAGCTGAAGCTGTAGGACCTCTAAAAACGATCGGAATGTTAAACTGACCTCCACTCATCTGACGCATTTTTGCAGCATTATTGATAATTTGATCAATACCAACTAATGAAAAGTTAAAAGTCATATATTCTACAATAGGACGATTGCCATTCATAGCACTTCCTATTGCGATTCCAGAAAAGCCTAATTCAGAAATAGGAGTATCAATAACCCTGTCTGATCCAAACTCATCGAGCATTCCTTTACTAGCCTTATAAGCTCCATTATACTCAGCCACTTCTTCACCCATTAAGTAAATAGACTCATCTCTGCGCATTTCTTCGCTCATTGCTTCGCAAATTGCTTCTCTGAATTGTATCGTTTTCATTTATAAAATAATTATTTTTGTGCTACACGAAAGGCAAAAGTAGCAATTAATACCCTTTACTGATCACTGAAAATTGAAAAATTTACTATGCATGCATAGTAAATTCGACATTTTATTCGTACTTTCGCTTTTATTATTAAATTCTCAAAAAATACCTATATAAAATGAAGATATTAGTTTGTATTAGCCATGTGCCAGACACTACTTCTAAAATTAATTTTACAGAAGGTGACACTAAGTTTGACACAAATGGAGTACAGTTTGTAATTAATCCTAATGATGAATTCGGATTGACCCGTGCTATGTGGTTTAAGGAAAAGCAAGGTGCATCTGTTGATGTAGTAAATGTTGGTGGAGCAGAAACAGAACCTACTCTAAGAAAAGCGCTAGCAATCGGAGCAGATAATGCGATTAGAGTAAATACAGAGGCTACTGATGGTTTTTATGTAGCCAAGCAATTAGCAAAAGTAGTGCAGGATGGAGGTTATGATCTTGTAATTGCAGGAAGAGAGTCAATTGATTATAACGGTGGTATGGTGCCTGGAATGTTAGCTGCCCTAACAGGAGCTAATTTTGTGAACACTTGTATTGGGTTAGAAGTAGAAGGAGACAAAGCTACTGCTATTCGCGAGATTGATGGCGGAAAAGAAACTTCTACAACAAAATTACCACTTGTTGTTGGTGGTCAAAAAGGTTTAGTAGAAGAAAGCGATCTTCGTATTCCTAATATGAGAGGGATTATGATGGCACGTAAAAAGCCACTTACTGTTGTAGATGCGGTTGAAACTGCTCAGGAAACAAAGGCTGTAAAGTTTGAAAAACCAGCTCCAAAAGGTGAGGTGACTTTAGTTTCTCCGGATAACGTAGGTCAGTTAGTAGAGTTATTACATAACGAAGCCAAAGCAATATAATAATATAAAGGAATACCTATTCGTTATAGGTTCAATATAAAAAAATAGTATATATGTCAGTTTTAGTATACACAGAGAGTGAAGGAGGAAAGTTTAAAAAAGCAGCCTTCGAAGTAGCATCTTATGCAAAAGAGGTTGCTAATATGCTTGGCACTACTGTTACCGCCGTTAGTGTTAATGCCGATGATAGTAGTGAGCTTGGGAATTATGGTGTGGATAAAGTATTAGAAATTAAGAATGATAAACTAGCTACTTTTAATGCAAAAGCATATGCCGATTCATTAAAACAAGCAGCAGATAAAGAAGGAGCTAAAGTAGTAGTAGTAAGTTCTAGTGCGGATAGTAAGTTTTTAACATCTATGTTAGCTGTAAATCTTAATGCAGGATATGCTTCTAATGTTGTTGCTTTGCCAGAAAGTGCTTCTCCTTTTACTGTAAAGAGAACAGCTTTTACTAATAAAGCATTTAACTTTACCGAAATCTCAACAGATGTTAAGATTATAGGATTGTCAAATAATGCTTTTGGACTTAAAGAAGCTTCAGGTGCTGCGGCTGCTGAAGGGTTTGATCCCTCATTATCTGATGAAGATTTTACAGTTAATGTAACTTCAGTAGATAAAGCTACGGATAAAGTCTCTATAGCAGATGCAGAAGTTGTGGTTTCTGGAGGAAGAGGTCTTAAAGGACCAGAAAACTGGGGAATGATAGAGGAACTTGCGGATGTTCTTGGAGCAGCTACAGCTTGCTCTAAACCAGTTAGTGATATGGGGTGGAGACCTCACGGAGAACATGTTGGTCAAACAGGAAAACCTGTGGCAACTAACTTGTATATCGCTGTAGGAATTTCAGGAGCTATTCAGCATCTCGCAGGGATTAATTCTAGTAAGGTGAAAGTAGTTATCAATAATGATCCGGAAGCGCCGTTCTTTAAGGCAGCAGATTATGGGATTGTTGGTGATGCCTTTGAGGTAGTACCTCAGTTAATCGAAAAATTAAAGGAATTTAAGGCGAATAACGCATAATTTTCATAAATTGTGCCCAATCAAGGGCTGTTTGAACTTAGGTAAAGTCCATTTGTTCAAACAGCCTTTTTTTTATTGAAAATTACTATGAGTTTAGTTCGTCTGAACATAAAAGGAATATCGTACAGTCAAACCCAAAATGGTGCTTATGCACTAATTTTAAGTGAGGTAGATGGAGAAAGAAAATTACCAATTGTTATTGGTGCATTCGAAGCGCAATCCATAGCAATTGCGTTAGAGAAGGAGATTAAACCTCCCCGTCCATTAACTCATGATTTATTTAAAAACTTCGCTGATCGATTTGATGTAGTTGTTAAGCAAGTAATTATACATAAACTGGTAGACGGCGTTTTTTATTCTAGTATCATTTGTGAGCGTGATAAGATCGAAGAGATTATTGATGCTAGAACCAGTGATGCTATTGCTTTAGCATTACGTTTTCAAGCGCCTATATTTACGTACAAGAATATTTTAGATCAAGCAGGAATTTATCTAAAAGTAAATCCTAAAAAGGATGATGAAGACGATCCCGAAAGCTTGTTGGTAGACGAATTAGTTTCTGACGATGTGGAAATGGTTGGTAAGGAAACCAGTTATCAGGATTTGTCTCTTGAGGAACTGAATCGTATGCTTGAGCAAGCAGTTGCTAATGAGGACTATGAATTAGCAGCAAGAATCAGAGATGAAATTTCAAAACGTGGTTAAATTTTGATCACTTTTACCACATATTCCGAAATATTATAATATTACTTCTATTTTTATGAAAAAAGGACTATTATTTTTCCTGTTATCATTATTTGCTTTTACTGTAATCTCGGCTCAATCTATTCAGGATTCAGTTAAAGTTGAAATTGATGAACCTCATTCAAGAACCTCTTTTTGGCAGGTTTCAGAGTATATATCCTATTTTAATTATCCAGATAGTATTTCAGGAAGTAAAGAGTTTATTAAAGGGAAAGATTTTTTTGAGTTAAAAAATGACGGGTCTTATAGCTCATTGGTAAGCAAAGCATTTACAAGTGGTTATTGGATTCAGAATAACAATTTGATTGTTTTAAAGCAAAAAGTTCCTAAAGTTGTTGATGTGTACTATGAAGTTATTGATGAATCTTCAAATACTATAGGGCTTAAAAAAGGAAATGAGGTAATTTCATTAATATCTAAATCACATCCTTCTTATGTTGAACTGGATAGCGTTCAAGATGAGATTATTCCAAGTCAGGGGTTTTCTTTTACCAGTCTATGGAGAGGGGTTTTAGGTATGATTGTATTGTTGCTAATAGCGTATCTTTTTAGTAGTAATAGAAAAGCTATTAATTGGAAAACCGCAGGAATAGGTCTTGGTGCTCAATTACTTTTAGCCTTTGGAGTTCTTAAAGTAGGTTTTGTACAAGCTGCTTTTGAGTTTGTTGGAAGCATTTTTGTTGCAATACTTAATTATACAGTTGCAGGAAGTGAGTTTTTGTTAGGAGGTATTATGGATATTAATTCGTATGGTTTCATATTTATTTTTCAAGTATTACCAACAATTATCTTCTTTTCGGCATTAACATCGTTGCTTTTTTATCTTGGAATAATCCAAAAAATCGTGAAACTACTTGCTTGGGTTCTTACTAAATTATTGAGAATTTCTGGAGCGGAAAGCTTAAGTGTCGCTGGAAATATTTTTTTAGGACAAACGGAAGCACCCTTAATGATAAAGGCATATTTAGAGCGAATGAATCGTTCTGAAATATTATTAGTTATGGTTGGAGGAATGGCTACAGTAGCCGGAGGTGTGTTAGCCGCTTATATAGGTTTTTTGGGAGGTGATGATGAGGCTTTAAAATTGGTTTTTGCTAAACATTTATTAGCGGCATCAGTTATGGCAGCGCCTGGTGCTGTAGTAATCTCCAAAATTTTGTATCCACAAACAGAGAAGTTTGATTCAAATATAGAAGTAACACAAGATAAAATTGGTTCTAATGTACTTGATGCCATTTCTAATGGAACTACTGAAGGACTAAAACTAGCTGCTAATGTAGGGGCTATGTTATTAGTTTTTGTAGCTTTAATCGCAATGCTTAATGGAATTTTAGGATGGGTTGGCGAAGTAACCACCTTAAGTTCTTTTATTGCTGAAAATACTCCCTATGATAAATTCTCTTTAGAATCCATTCTGGGAACTGTTTTTGCTCCTTTGATGTGGCTGATTGGTGTGGCTAAGGAAGATATGATGCTTATGGGGCAGTTATTAGGGATCAAATTAGCGGCAAGTGAGTTTGTAGGGTATATACAATTAGCGGATCTGAAAAATGCTGCAAATCCTCTACATCTTACCTACAATAAGTCCGTAATTATGGCGACATATATGTTGTGTGGTTTTGCAAATTTTGCATCTATAGGAATTCAAATTGGAGGGATTGGATCGCTTGCTCCAGGACAAAGAAAAACATTATCAGAGTTTGGAATGAAAGCACTAATCGGAGGAACCATCGCTTCATTATTGTCAGCTACGATCGCCGGAATGATTATTGGATAAAAATTATAGACTTTTTTTGTAGGAAACGCATTTATGAAATAGGTTTTACAACTATTTCATAATCTACATATTAATAGATATCTAGAAACCTATTTTTTGTATATTTGACGGGAATTAGTGTTTATTTAACAAACTCAAAAGAAAGTTATTAACGGAATATGAAGCAATATCTTGATCTGGTGCGTCACGTGCTGGAAAATGGCAATGAAAAAGGAGATCGAACTGGAACAGGCACTAAAAGTGTTTTTGGTTACCAAATGCGTTTTGATCTGAGTGAAGGCTTTCCAATGGTTACTACAAAGAAATTACATCTTAAATCAATTATTTATGAGTTGTTATGGTTTCTGAATGGGGATACCAATGTTAAGTACTTACAAGAGAATGGAGTTCGTATTTGGAATGAATGGGCAGATGAAAATGGAGATCTAGGACCTGTTTATGGGCACCAATGGCGTAATTGGAATGGTGATGAAATTGATCAGATTAAAGAAATCATAGATGCGTTAAAGAATAATCCTAACAGTAGAAGAATGTTGGTGTCAGCTTGGAATCCTAGCGTTTTACCAGATACCTCAAAATCTTTTTCTGAAAATGTAGCAAATGGTAAAGCAGCATTGCCTCCTTGTCACGCTTTTTTTCAGTTTTATGTTGCAGATGGAAAACTATCCTGTCAACTATATCAAAGAAGCGCTGATATATTTCTGGGAGTACCATTCAATATAGCATCTTATGCCTTGTTTACTATGATGATGGCACAAGTATGCGGATATGAAGCAGGAGAGTTTATACATACGTTTGGAGATGCTCATATATATAATAATCATATAGAACAATTAGAATTACAGTTATCCAGAACCCCAAGAAAATTACCAACGATAAGGATCAATCCTGAGGTGAAAAATATTTTTGGCTTCGTTTTTGATGACTTCATATTGGAAGACTATAATCCGCACCCTCATATAAAAGGTGCAGTTGCAGTTTAACCCCCAAAATTTAAACTGATTTTATGATGAAAAAACTACTACTTATTGTAACAATTTTATGCTCAACTTTTTTGTTTTCCCAGGATAATATTATTCTGTCTAAGGAGAATGCAAATGAAAAAGGAATAACACCAATGTGGCCTAAATGTGAAGATTCTAGACAAGGCCCACTTAAGTGTTTTGATAATAATTTGAGAAATCACATTATTAGAAATTTTAGATACCCCGAAATTGCCGAAAAGGATGGATTAGAGGGTACCGTTACTGTAGAGTTTATAATAAATAATAAAGGGAAGCCTGAGGTAATAGATGTAAAAGGTGCTCATAGATATCTTCAGAGAGAAGCCGTTAGAATTATACGAGCAATTCCTAAGATGAAACCTGGTAAATGGGGTAAAAAGCCTATCGCAGTTGCTTATGAAGTGCCAATTACTTTTATTAAACCAAAATAAATATTTGGGTATTTTTAACATTGGATTAACTCTGCTATAAAGTAGTGGCAAGATAAAAATGATTAAATTTGAGTGTATTCGTAAACCGAATGCACTCTTTTTTTATGGTAATAACTGATAATTTACTTTCTTCTTTGTTAGAGACTAGAGCTCATTCAGAAGAAATTTGTGCTTCACTTCAGACAGAAGATTACGTGGTTCAGCCCATAGTAGATGTTTCTCCTCCAAAATGGCACTTAGGTCATACTACTTGGTTTTTTGAAGAGTTTATCCTCTCTAAATATAAAGCTGGTTATACTCGGTTTCACGATAATTTTGCATATGTTTTCAATAGTTATTATGAAAGTATCGGTAAACGAGTGATAAGAACTAATAGAGGAAATCTTTCCAGGCCTACCGTTAGTGAAGTATACGAGTATAGAGATTACGTAACTAATAATTTACATTCTTTATTAGAAGAAGTGGATACTAAAGAAATTAGATCTCTTGTAGAGATAGGTATTCATCACGAGAAACAACATCAGGAATTATTACTCACAGATATTAAGTATATATTAGGAAACAATCCATTATTGCCAAAGTATAATGATACTTTTAACGAAAACCCTAAGGTGCAATCTTCTTCAGAGTATCACACTATGAGAGAAGGGGTATATGAGATTGGTTATAAAGGAAAGGACTTTTGTTATGATAATGAATTAGGAGTTCATAAAGTATTTCTAGAAGAATTTAGCATAGCCAACAGTCTTGTAACAAATAAAGAGTATTTAGAATTTATTGATGATGATGGGTATGAGAATAGTCTTTTATGGCACGCGGAAGCTTGGGATTGGATAAAGAATAATCATATAAAAACACCTTTGTACTGGCATGAAATTGATACAGGGTATCATCAATATACGTTAAGAGGATTGAAAACTCTAGATCTTAATGCTCCAGTAACACACATATCTTATTATGAAGCATTTGCTTTTTCTCAATGGAAAGGAGAACGTATTCCGACAGAATTTGAATGGGAAGCAGCGCAACAATTTTTTGATTGGGGATCAAGATGGGAGTGGACAGAAAGTGCTTATCTACCTTATCCTAATTATTCCAAAGCTCCTGGAGCTCTTGGCGAGTATAACGGCAAGTTCATGGTTAATCAAAAAGTACTTAGAGGAGGGTCTATAGCTACTCCCAAAAATCATACAAGACCAACATATCGTAACTTTTTTCACCCGCAGCTAAGATGGCAATTTAATGGATTGCGATTAGTAAAAAATAAATAACCCCAATACATGGATTCAAAAGATCAAAACGTATTAACTTGTACTTTCGGTAAAGAAGTACACGAAGGACTAACGACTTTTCCTAAATATTTATCTTCTAAATTCTTTTATGATGAAGTAGGGGATAAGCTTTTTCAAAAGATAATGGATTTACCGGAATATTATCTTACTAATGCCGAATATGATATTTTTCAATTACATAAAGCCGATATTTTACAAAGTTTCGATACCCATAAAGAAGGTTTTGATCTTGTAGAATTAGGTGCTGGTGATGGTAAAAAAACAAAGGTATTACTAAACGAATTACTTGATCAAAAATATTCTGTTACCTATCATCCAATAGATATTAGTGAAAATGCGATTGACGGATTAGTTAAAAATCTTTTTAAGGAATTACCTAGTCTTAGTGTGCAAGGTCAGATAGGAGAATATTTTGAAGTCTTAGATAGGTTAAAACATATTAGTGATCGTAAAAAAGTGATTATGGTTTTAGGATCTAATATAGGTAACCTATTACATCCAAGGGCTATTCAGTTTTTGAAAAAGTTGAATGCCGTAATGCATCCGGATGATCTTATATTTATGGGTTTTGATCAAAAGAAACATCCGCAGAAAGTTTTGGATGCTTATAACGACAAATCTGGTGTGACTGCAGCATTTAATAAAAATGTTTTGGCAAGAATCAATAAAGAACTCGATGGTAATTTTGATTTAGATTCTTTTATCCATTGGGAGGTATATGATCCGGAAACCGGTACGGCCAAAAGTTATCTTGTAAGCACAAAAAAGCAAACTGTAGATATTGATTGTTTGTCGTTACAAGTACATTTTGAAGCTTGGGAAAGTATTCATACGGAGATTTCTCAGAAGTATGATGATGATACAGTTAAATGGTTAGCAGAGGAGTCTGGGTTTAAGATTACTGGTACTTTTACTGATGAAAATAAGTATTATAAGAATTACGTGTTTAAAAAATCGAAATAGATTTTTTTGATTTAAAAAATAAAAATATGAAAGCAATTTGGAATAATGAGATTGTTGCGGAAAGTAATGATACAAAGGTGATTGAAAATAATCATTATTTTCCGCCAGAAGCGATTAAAAAAGAATTTTTTAAATCAAGCGAAACTCATACTAATTGCCCTTGGAAAGGAGTGGCATCGTACTATACTGTTACCGTAAACGGTAAAGAAAATATGGACGCAGCCTGGTATTATCCGGAAACTAGTGATCTAGCTAAACAAATAAAGGGATACGTGGCATTCTGGAAGGGTATTGAGGTTGTAGAATAATAGCCACAACCTCAATATCTTTTTTTATTAGTGAAACTCTGTTTTGAAAAGTTGCATAGCAATACATTCAAAATGGATAGTTGAACTAATTCCGCTTTTTCAGCGGGATCTCAGGTTTAATACCTCGAAGCTTGCTTCGGAATTTTAAAACTATTTTCAATTGAATACCTTGTATGCTTGCATCGAGGTAGTTTATTTAAAGTACAAGTAAACTGTTCTCGGTAGCAGCAAAATCGTTCCACTGATATCCATCAGCCTCAGATTCATTAGTCCATTGTCCGTCTACAACATATTTAAATTCGAATTTCTGATCTTTCGGTAGATTCAAAGTTCCCTTAAACGTGCCATTTTTTAACTTCTTTAATACTGTAGCTTCAGTATTCCATTCATTAAATTCTCCTGCTACACAAACATTAATTGCTTCTTTCGCTGGAACTGAAAAAGTTACTTTGCAGATTGGCTTTGATTTTAAGTATTGCTTGGTTATTGCCATAATTTTAGTTTATAATTAATTTTCTGTTAATAAAATCTAGGTGAAATTAGTATAAAACATCAAAACAGAAAAGAGTAAACTGTCAGATTTTCAATAATTTAATCAACATTTAACAATTAAATATTAACGATAACGATGTAGTTATTATTCTAAAATTTTAATGTTAGAATATTCTATTGCATTTTGATGTTTTGCGCTTTTAACTTGGCAAAATTTAGCATTAGTGCTTAACCATAAACTTTATATTTTGGGTTTCTTTTTTTAGATATTTAGCTGATAATATGTAAAGACCATTTGATAAACCGGATATTTCAATATTGTTTTTTTCGGTTGCCAATTTTTGAGGATCAATTGTCATCTGTTTTCTTCCTTGTAAATCATAGATGTTGATTACTACAATTTTATTAGTATTGCTATGAGGTGTTAGGATAGACATTTTATTACTAACAGGGTTAGGAAATAGTTTTATATCCTCTTCATTAGTAATTATAAAGTTTCTATTCGCTTGATTATCTACATCAATTAATTTCCATTTGGTACAATTACCTGTATATCCTTGAGATACTTGTGTAATTGGAATAGAATCATCAATAATTGAAGAGCACCCTTGCGACCTAATCCAGCTATTTGTTTGTCTATTTTGGATTCTAAAATATCCTTCTTCATCTGTTGCAACTAATTTCCACTGCTCACACCATCCAAAAGAAGCTGGACCTACCTGTACTATTTCAATAGAGTCATTAGAAGTGTTGCTACAATCTTTTGGTCGGTATCTTCCATTCGTGGCTTTATTTTGTAGGAAGTAATATCCATCATCGGTAGGAATAAATTCAAACATTGTACAGTTTCCTGTATTATTAGTAGAAGTGACAACTACCGGAATGGTTTCGCTATAGTCATTAGAACATCCTTTTGTTCTTATCCATTGTTTGTTAGCTTTATTTTCTAATCTCCATAGTGCTTCACTAATATCTATTTCTGTGTCATTATTTATAGCGCTAATATTAATTTCTTGAAGATCATCAAAACGACTATTCCAATTTTCATTTTCTGGAACTATATAAGATAACCATTTATAATCGTTATCCGCTATTGGTATATCTTGATTTATTACAACTTCAATTTCTAAACTATC
The DNA here is from genome assembly GCF_947495315.1 of uncultured Aquimarina sp. GTDB lineage: Bacteria > Bacteroidota > Bacteroidia > Flavobacteriales > Flavobacteriaceae > Aquimarina. The sequence continues at coordinate 53,869 of NZ_CANLYD010000004.1, forward strand.
TGTTCCTGCAGGAACTGTAGTGATCGCAACACCATAGTTGGTCCACGGAGCTCTATTAAGTTGTAGGGAAACAATGATATCTCTAGTTGCCGATGCTGAATACTCTAAATTTATTATTCCAGTATCACCGGGAGAAACTGTGTCAGGACCATCTATCGATACAATTTCATCGTTTATTTGATTTTGTGACCACCATAAATTGCCAAAATTTTCTATTTGAGAGAAATCACGAGGCTTAACCCATGTTGCATAAATTGAACCAATAACATTTTCTACACCTTGAGAAGCAGTTTGCCATTGGTCGAAATTTAGATTGACATCAGCATCATAAAATGCGCCTACAATTTGTTTAAAACCTAGATCGGAGAAAAATTTAAGAGATTTAGTGCCTTTATCAATAATTTTTTGGCCCTCCCACCAGGTTGCAAGTATAACTTTATTGGGATCCACGGTTACCCAAGATTGATCTAATGTGTTGTTAACTTGATAATAGTCGGCAATAGCATTATGTCCAGGATCGATCATATCACTCCAAAAATAATATGCTGCATTCGGTGCTACTTCAAAAAGATCATTAAAAGCTCGCTCAATACTATTGGCCAGAGCAGCACCAGAAGTTTCGAATTGCTCATTGTCAAGAGGCTCCCATCCTCCTGTTCTTATTTCTGAATAGTTGAGCATAAATCCATCCGGTTGAAAATCATTATAAAGTTTTTGGTGTATTGTACGCATTCTGATATATATCTCAGGATGATTCCAAGAAGCAGATATCTGTCCACTTGCAGTTGGAAGCCCATGATATCCGTTTATTTTTACGATATCACCTTCTTTTATGTTAGCAGAATTACTTATTATTATTTTAGGTGCTAAATGTTGAGTATCAAATGCTCCAGGAAATCCAGAGATACCTAATTGATCATCTTTTATTGAAGTAACATCAGATCCAAATGAAAGTGTTTGACCATTACTGTGTTTTAAAGATTTTGGTAAATCTTCTCGATTTAACCAGTTAAGCGTAGGAGAATCTATAACTTCTATATCATCCCACCAAATAGTCCCTTGTTGACCTCCAAAAACAGCTAATGCTAGATTAACTTGTGTCGCATTTAAGCTATTAAATGCAATACGAACTTCTTCCCAACCAACCGTGGTTAGATTGTTGGATCCGTTGTAGTATTTTCTACCTCCATTATCGTTAGGAAGAGATAAATGTAAATTTGTTAAGGTACGCTCTCTGTTATTCTCATCTCTTATAAGAGCTGCTAAGTTTCTAGCAGTTAAATTCTCAGTTTTGATCCAAAACTTCAATGTATATTGATGAAATGGTTTAACATCAAAAACTGTAAAAATTCTTGAATCTTCATTGTTAACCGCTTCTGCTCTAAAAGATGCACTACCACTTTTTTTAATAATTGTATCAATAAAAGTACGTTCTCCTATTGCGTCTTGGAAACCCCATTGAAGAACTTTGTTTCCGTCAAAATTTTCAAAATCTCCATTAACTAGATTAGAAGATTTAACGGGTTTAAGCTCACCATTTATGGCTTGCAATTCTTGTTCTTCAATTGGATAACCAGTAGTTAAATTGGGGTCAGAGGCTATTAATGAACCGGCAAAACCCATAGTAATGGTAATGAAATGTAATTTCATTCCTCTTTCTTTAATTCCATCGACTAATACTCGGATTCTTTCGTCCCATTTCGATCCTGCCGTTCCATTAAGACCATAAGAGTTTAATTTAGAATCTGAGTATAATACAGTATTGGCTCCTGCTGCTTTCGCTCTGTCTATGTAAACGAATAAATCCTCAGGAGTATCTACTACTAGATTAGCGGACATATGTAATACTTTATCTTCTTGACCAACTACTTTAGCAATTATATTATTTGAGTTGCTATTTGATATGGGTGTTTCTTGTGAAGTGCTTAAAAAAGTGACAAATAAAAATAGAGATGTGAGAAATAAGTTGAGTTTTTTCATGACATTTTTGTGTTTACGATTTAAGAAAATTGGGTAATTTATTTGGTTATATTGTTATAACAAGAAAGATACTTCTTTGCCTGTACATATGTGGATACCAAAACAATGTTTGGTGAATACCAATTTGTGGTTGTCTTTTATGATTTTGTGGCTGGTAATTGGTTTATAGCAACTGCTTAAATATTCTAAAAATTATGCCATTTTTGAGATCTTAGTAAAAATCACTTATTATGTATTTTGGCACGATATCTATTTGCGTTACCTTTCTACAGGTACTGTAGAAATAGCGTACTCTTTTGGTAAGAAAAACTTTTTAAATGTTGGCTAATAATTTATCAATATCATTGATAGTATTGTAAAAATGAAGACTTACTCTAATACCACCTCCTCTGAGAGATGTAATAATGTTTTTTTCTTTTAGAATATTATATAATTTTTGATCCCCTTTTAAATTAAAGATTGTACTATGATTTTCTCGGATGACAACATCCTTTTCTAATAGGTTTAAATTTGCCAATTCGGTTTTAGCGTACTCACCCAACCCACTTAGATGTTCTTCGATTACAGAAAGTCCTATTTTAGAAATAAACTGTAGGGAATATTGTAGACTTCCGAAGTTAAATGTATCTAAGTGTCCACATTCATATCGAGCTCTTAGATTTGTATATGAAGAATCGTAGTTGACATCAGAGGCTGCTTTTTTATATGCATTAGGTGTAATTTGATCAAGAACATCTTTTTTGAACAATATAAAACCGTTTCCATACCCTCCTAATAACCATTTATATCCACTACACCCCAGAATGTCAATTCCTGATGTATTAAAATTAAAAACCTTAGTTCCACAAAATTGTGTAGCATCCGCAATGATTAGTAGATCAGGGTTCTTTAGTTTTAGTTGTTTCAGGAAATTAAGATCAATAGCAATTCCGTTAATATATTGTACCAAACTAAAAGCAAAAACATCGGGTGTGTGTTTTGCTACTGCTTCTTCAATATTTTGTTCTAAAGATGCGTTTACTTTAGCATAACAAACTTTAAAACCTTTATTGATTACGGAAAAGTTTACGGAAGGATAATCCTCATCCAAGAGAAGCACTTTTTTGTTTTTTTCTAATCCGTTTAGGATAGTATTGAAGCCCAAAGAAAAGTTAGGGGTTAACACAGTGTTTTGTAATTCACATCCAAAAAAATCCCCTACTGACTTTCTTACACTATTTAAAAAGTCTTGTTGCTTATCTCTGAATATGCTTCCGCCAATAAGGAAATCAAGATCATGCTCTTGTCTATAATCTAATAAGGAATCATATAGTAATCCGGAGGATGCTGTATTAAGGTAAGTATTTTGTGAAAGTACGGGAAATTCTTTTCTTAAATTCTTCATAAGTTAGTTTAGGGCTTTTTGGCAAAACCTTTATATTTACTTGCACATATTAATCAAGCATTACTAAGGTACTATTAAAATGTTTTCAAAAAGAAAAGAAACTCCACAAATTGACCCTGTACAGCGAGAATTGTATGAACATGCTCGTAAACGAATTATTCAAAAGAAAAGACTATTTCAGCATTTTATTGTTTTTTTAGTTGGATCTATTTTTTTGGTTATTCTTAACTTATTAATAGGGGTTGGTAAAGAAATTACTTTTTTCGGTTTAGACTGGTATGCGGTAGCTATTGTTTGTTGGGCATTCCTTTTTGCTTTACATTTTTGTAACGTATGGTTGTTTCATAAGTTTATGGGAGCTGAGTGGACAAGTAATCAGATGGAACGATTGATAGCTAAACAAAAAGCAGAAATTGCACTAATCCAAAAGGATGTAGATCTTATGTATCCGAAAGATGAGCTAGTTAAAAAGAAGGAGGAATTTATTAAACAGCAACAACCAAAGGTTATTGAGAAGCCAGTAGAGTCAAAATCTAATCGAATAATTACGATGATTGCTGCAGCTGGAGAAAATAATGCATTGGGTAAAGACAATGATCTGGTTTGGCATTTGCCTGATGATTTTAAACGTTTTAAACAATTGACTACGGGTCATCATATTATTATGGGACGCAAAACTTTTGAATCCTTTCCAAAGCCATTGCCGAATCGTGTACATGTCGTAATTACACGAAATCAGGATTATAAACCAGAAGGTGCCGTAGTCGTACATTCTATGGATGCGGCCTTAGAAATAGCAAAAGATGATCCACAACCATTTATCATCGGTGGAGGAGAGATTTATAAAATTGGAATGGAATATTCTGATTGTATAGAGCTTACTAGAGTACACGGGACATTCGAAGCGGATACTTTTTTTCCTGAAATAAACCCTGAAATCTGGACAATTGAAAATAAAGAACTTCATGGAGCAGATGAGCGACATGAGTTTGCGTTTACGTATTTGACTTATAAGAAGAAGTAAATTTTACATTGCTATCGAAACAAATAATAGAACACTTTGAGAATCTACTTTGTGAAAAAGTAATAAAGACAAGAACGCTGTCCGGAGGCGATATTAATGAGGTTTATTTGTTAATTACTCAAGCTAAGAAATTAGTTGTAAAGCTTAATAGCGTTTCTAGGTTTCCGGGAATGTTTGAGGCAGAAGCAAAGGGACTGCAGGAATTAAGGAAAGCAAACATTTTTACCATTCCAGAAGTACTACATTATGGGAAATATAACGATAATGCTTTTTTGCTATTGGAGTATATTGAATCCGGAAATAAAGTAGAAGATTTTTGGTCCCTATTTGGAGAACAACTGGCTATTTTGCACCAAAATAATAAACCTTATTTTGGTTTTGAAAGTGATAATTACATTGGTAGTTTACCTCAATATAATATGAAGTCATATTCGGCAGCGGATTTTTATATTACGCAACGATTACATCCACAATTCGCCTTAGCTGCGAAAAATGGTTTTTCTTTTCAGAATCTGGATAGCTTTTATAAAAGTATTGAAACCAAAATTCCAAATGAAGCATCGAATTTGATTCATGGAGATCTATGGAATGGTAATTTTATGATTGGTCAGGATGGACTTCCTTGTCTAATAGATCCTGCGGTGGCTTTTGCTCCTAGAGAAATGGATATTGCTATGATAAAGCTTTTTGGAGGTTTTGATCAGGAATTGTTTAAGGTGTATAATGAGGCTTTTCCTCTAGTTGAAAATTGGGAAGAAAGAATTGCTATTTGGCAATTATACTATTTGCTAGTGCATCTTAATCTGTTTGGTAGCACATACTACAATAGCATTACACATATTTTAAATAAGTATACATGAAATTTCTGTAGGTTAACTAATCTCCACTTTCAACTTTATACTTACTTTTGTTAAAATTTTAAATACACAATACATGAAAGCATATGTTTTTCCAGGTCAAGGGGCTCAATTTTCAGGAATGGGTCTGGATTTATATGAAAATTCAGAAATTGCAAAAGACCTTTTTGATAAAGCCAATGATATTTTAGGTTTCGAGATTACCAAAATCATGTTTGAAGGAACTGCTGATGAGTTGAAACAAACTAAAGTGACTCAGCCGGCGATCTTTTTACATTCTGTAATTCTTAGTAAAGTATTGGGCGATAGTTTTCAACCTGATATGGTTGCTGGGCATTCATTAGGTGAGTTTTCAGCGTTAGTAGCTAATGGAACATTGAATTTTGAAGATGCACTGAGACTAGTTTCTAAAAGAGCATTGGCAATGCAGCATGCTTGTGAATTACAACCTTCTACAATGGCAGCAGTTCTAGGATTAGATGATGAGGTAGTAGAAAAAGGATGTGAAGAAATTGATGGAGTAGTAGTTGCAGCAAATTATAATTGCCCTGGTCAATTAGTGATCTCAGGAGAAGTAGAAGCTATAGAAAAAGCTTGTGAATTGATGAAGGAAAAAGGTGCTCGTAGAGCGTTAGTATTACCGGTTGGAGGTGCATTTCATTCACCATTAATGGAACCTGCAAGAGAAGAGTTAGCAGCAGCAATTGAAGCAACAACTTTTAATACACCAAATTGTCCGATTTATCAAAATGTGACTACCACGGCTGTTACTGATCCCGAAGAAATTAAAAAGAATCTGATTGCACAATTAACTGCTCCCGTAAAATGGACGCAAAGTGTGAAAAATATGATGAAGGATGGCGCAACATCTTTTACAGAAGTTGGTCCCGGAAAAGTATTATCGGGATTGGTTAAAAAAGTAGATCGATCTATGGAAACGATTTCTGCTTCGATCTAGTAGAATAGAAGAAAATACTAAAGATATTAGAACCTCGAAGTTAATTAAGCTTTGAGGTTTTTTTATGGTGTGCTAATCTGCGCTACTTACAAAAAGAATTTCACGACTTATGTTATGTGTTCGAGAAGTATTTAGTTCCTGATATTTTTAGACTTTCCCCCTTTAAATTTAGTTTCAAGATATATTTGTTTCCATTTTCCATCTACATAATCTCCAACCTTAAAATTATAAGTGGAATCATTTACGTATTCCCACATATCAGTTACTAGCGATTCTCCATATTGATATTGATAGATAAGGTTTTTTCCTTCCACTGTAACAGTTCCTTCAGTTACACCTCCAAAAATATCAAACTCCCAAAACTTAATAGTTTTCGTTTCTGTGTCAAATTTTCTGATACCGTGATTACGCCAACCGTATTTTGTTTGTTTTTGATCAGTAAACCCTTTGGATTTTGCAATGACTAAGGTGTTGTTTAAATCAAACCTGAAGATGGTTTCTTGCTTAAATATAGTGCCATCTCCCCATTTGCCTTCAGCTTTCCATTCTTTTCCTATTAAATTTTTAAATATAGAAAGATCGGTTTCCTGACTCTGGGTAGATATGGAAATAGTAACTATCAGAAAAAAAATTTTAATCGTTCTCATCATTATCTTTTAAATTTTGTTATTCATTAGTAAATAACCACTCAATTGCCGAAGTAAAATGCCCTTTCCAAAAGGCTTCGTTGTGTTCGCCTTCAGGATCGATGATTATATGGATGTTTTCTTTAGGATGATTCGATGACAGGATTTGAGTAAACATTTTTTCAGTGTTTTCTGCCATTCCTTGTCCTTCTTTTTTACCAACCAATAAGAATAATCGAGCTTCTTCAGGAATAGGATTATTTTGTGTAAATGTAAAAACATCTTCAGAATACCAATAAGACGGAGAAAAGATTCCTGCTTTGCTGAAAACTTCAGGGTATTCGTAGATTGCATAGTGAGAAATTAATCCGCCCATAGAACTTCCCATAATCGCTGTATTATCTTTATCAGCTAATGTTCTGTAGTTGTTGTCTATATATGGTTTAATTTGATTTACGATAAACTTCATATATGCTTCGCCTTCTGCTTCACCAAACTCTGAGTTTTTCCAAGGACTTAGCTCATTCATGCGTTTTTCGGCTCCATTATCTATTCCAACGACAATAAGTTCTAAACCAGATGTTTTTGCCAGTTGGTTAAGGCTTTCATCCACTCCCCATTCTCCGGAATATGCGGTGAGCTTGTCAAACAAATTTTGCGCGTCGTGCATATAAAGCACCGGATATTTTTTATCGGAGGTATTATAACCAGGTGGTACATAAATTCGAATCTGTCGGTTGCGATCTAAGCTGGCTATCTCGAATTGTTTTTCTAATACATTAACATTGGTTTGTGCAGTAGATGCTTTTTTGGTTTCAACTGCTTGAGAAGCTTCGGTTTCTGTAACAATTCCTTCTGTTTTTTCCTTATGTGTTTTACATTGTAATACCATTACGGACAAGATGATTAATAAAAGATATTTGGTTTTCATATTAATAAATAGATTTTTGATCGATGATTTTATTCTTTTATGTAGGATGATTTACTCTTTATTTGTGAAAATTAGGTCAGCGTTTACATTATGATTTTTAGAAACTACAACTAATATCTTACTAGTCTTATCCCAAAATTGACCAGATTCTTCTTTGTCAAGTTCATTTAAAGAATTAACTACTTTTATTTTTTTGTTGTTTAATACCAGATTTATAGGTTTATGAATTCCATGAAAGAATAGTTTATAGCTTCTCTTTGATATAGCTTCTTTGTAATTACCTATTACTTTATGTATAATCAGTTTATTGTTGTTTTCGATATATTCTATTTTGGTATTTCTATACTCACTTTTGGTTCTAAACTTTTCACTTGTATTATCATCTTCATACAGTGTAAATTGCGAATCTTTACCTGTATAGATATGAATATTTAATTCAGATGGATCTAGGGTAAAAGTGCTCTGCGCATAATTGTATTTTGGAATTATAGCCCCTTCTTTTACAAATAGTGGTATTTCTCCAAAATTAGCTTTGTGTTGAATAGTTTGACCTCCATCTAGAAGATTATCGGTCCAATAGTCATACCATTTATCACCTGGTGGCAGCCATATATCTAGAATAGAATCGTTTGGTGAATATGAGGGTGCTATTAATAGTTCGGCTCCCCACATATATTGTAAATCATATTTCCAAGCTTCTGGTGTATCTTGATAATCAATTACCATAGCTCTTGCCATAGGTATACCGGTTTTGTGAGCTTGATGAGCATAAGTATAGATATATGGCATCATTTCATATCTCATTTTTCCATATGTAAGCGCTACATCCTGACTGTTTTTTGATCTATCCAAAGGCCAACGTTTATTCTCTCCCATACCGTGAGGTCGCCAGATAGGTGTAAAGCTACCAAAAGCCATGGCCCATTGTGTATAAAAACTATCATCTGGACCTGGAGGTCTAAAACCTCCGGCATCATGATTGAAATAAGGAAAGCCTGACAACCCAGATGTTTGTAATGATCTTATAGTGGATTTCATCCAATCCCAATCACATTTGATATCCCCAATCCAATGTGTTGCATATCGCTGAGCTCCTGCTGACATGGATCTTACCCATACGTAGGGTCTTTTTGATTCTCCAATTCCTGGAATGGAGGTGTTGTTTTTATTGTCCCATCCTTCCTGCACTATGGCTTTTGAAATAAGAAAAGGATAATAGTTTTCATTTTCTGCCCAACTTCTTCCATTGGCACATATAATACTATCATTTAATTGCCATAGATCATCTGTTTCATCAATCCAAAGGGCATCTCCTGGATATTCCAATTTAGGGTCAAATGACTTTTTGTAGAAGAGTTCCCATATCCATTTACGAGTTAATGGATTGGAATAATCCGGAGCACTTTTGCCATAATGTTCGGTATACTTTTCAGCATCAGGTATGTTGTATTCTGACTTCCATCCTTCAGATAAAGCAGCATTATTTCTATTAAAATCCAATGTTATGGTGACATTGTTTTCTTTGCACCATACAGCGAATGCCTTAGGGTCGGGAGTACGAGTAGGATCCCATTCAAACCAAGAATCTGACCATGCGCCAGAACCAGCTCTCCATCTATTGTCATTGACCAGATGATCAAGTGGGAATCCGGCATTTCTATGTTCTTTAATTTTGTTTTTCCACCATTCAACTCCTTTGTGTTTAGGATCCCCTTTATCCGAAAGTTGAAGCCCAAATATTGACCGTTGAGGTAGTCTTGGCCTCCCGGTTAATTGTGTATATCTGTCTAGTATGCTTTTAAATTCAGGTCCAAAAATAAAGTAATAATCCATTTGTCCCTGAAACCCTTTGGTATCAATATTAAACTTGTATTGATTGTCTTTTCCAAAATTAAAATCATGTTGAAAAGTACTATTCAGAAAAACTCCATATCCTTTATTTGACAGATAGAAAGGGACTGTTAATACTCCTTGTGGAGCACCCCAATCTACAAGTCCATCTCCGTAGTTACAACTAACCCTTTTTCCCTTTAGGTCAATAGACTCTACTCTTCCAAATGATTGGTAACCCATACCGCAAAAATGTTCTAGGTTGTCGAACGCAAAATCATTTGAGATCTTGTTTTCTTTCCAGTAGATTCCATTTTTCTCGGATAGTAATTCTTGACCTTTTTTTGTATCACGAATTTTGAATTTCATTGGAGATTTTTGCAATTCGATCTGAAGTTTCTTTTTTGATCCAACCTTGATTATGAATAGCTTATCTTTTTCTTCTATTTCATATACACCGTTAAGATGATGATCCGTCACCATTTCATAATGGTTATTTGCAAAAAAAGATTCGTTTTTTCTTATCCAATGAATTCTAAAAATATCATCAGAATAAAACTGAAAATTTAATTTAACTCCTGTATCCGATTCAAATATAAGTTCATGGTTTTCTTTCTCATAGGTTTTAAAATTTCCACTTTGAGCTTTTGCTTCATTAACAATTAGCTGTGTTATGAGTAGAAAAAATATTGTTTTTAGGTTGGTTGCCATGTTTTAAGGTTTTAGACAATAGAAGTTTGTTTTCTTGTGGTTTATGGCTATAGGTTTCTGTTGAAAAAAGAATAATATTGATACATGTTTGATTTTTATTGATTAGCACTAGGAATAGATAATAAACTATCGATTTGCGTAAAGGAATATTTTCCTATTAGATTACCTTCAGGTGAAATCAAAAATTTAGCTGGAATTTCTGAAACACCATATTTTCTTGCGATTTCAGATAGCATAACAAATCGATTTTGATCTACTATTTGATTTTTCCAAGTATACCCATATTTAGAAACTACTTTTTTCCAGGATTTTGAATCTTTCTCAAGGGCTATACTAACCACAGTTAATTTGTCAGAATGTTTTTTATGAAGAGCTACTAATTCAGGACTTTCTTTAAGGCAAGGAGCACACCAGGAACCCCAGAAATCTAGTAATACATAAGCTCCCTTTAGGTTCGATAATCGAAAAGATGTTCCATCTATCAGAGTAGCTTCAAAATCGGGGGCAGTATCTCCTTCATCTGCAGCTGACCATTTTGTGTAGCTATAGAATAGTCCAAATAATATGATTGCTCCAAGAATACTATAATTCAATATTTTTTTCACACTTACGAGTTTTTTTGAAGCTAATCTAGTATTTGTTTAAATGTATTATTGTTTGTAAATCTTACCCTCTTTCATTACAAATACTACATTTTCCATAGTCTTTATTTCTTCGGTAGGATCTTCATTTACTGCTACAATGTCTGCTAGAAAATCAGGTGCAATTTGCCCTAATTCTTTACTCATATCCAGTACTTTTGCATTTACGATTGTAGCACATTGTATAGCTGTTATAGGGCGCATACCTGCTTCTACCATATATCCAAACTCTTTAGCATTCTGTCCGTGCTTAAAAACTCCGGCATCTGTACCAAAAGCAATGCGAACACCACGCTTATGAGCTTTCTTAAAAGTTTCTTGGATTTGAGGTCCTATTTCTAGAGCCTTAGGAACAATAATGGCAGGGTAGTATCCATCTATTTTGGCTTTTTCTGTAACTTCTTTTCCAGCGGTAATAGTAGGTACCAAATAGGCTCTGTTCTTTTTCATTAAGTCCATCGTTTTAGTACTCATTAGCGTTCCGTGTTCGATTGTTTTTACGCCTCCGATTATGGCACGCTGCATTCCTTCATCTCCATGTGCGTGAGCAGCTACATGAAATCCATAATCCTTAGCAGTTTTACAGATAGCTTTTATTTCTTCTACTGTAAATTGTGGATTAGAACTACTTTTGGCAACGCTTAATACACCTCCGGTTGCTGTGATTTTAATTAGATCAGCTCCATTTTTATAACGTTGTCTAACGGCTTTTTTAGCATCTTCTACACCGTTTACTACGCCATCCTTTGGTCCTGGATCTCCTATCAATGATTTGTTACCTCCATTGGTTGGATCCGCATGACCTCCAGTAGTGGCTAGTGATTTACCAGCTGTGAATATTCTTGGTCCATCAATTTTTCCTTGTGCTATGGCCTTTTTTAAGGCAATGTTTACGCCACTTCCTCCAAGATCTCGTACAGTTGTAAATCCAGCCATCAATGTTGTTTTGGCAAACCCAACGGAATTATAGGCTACATCTGCTTCATTATTTGTATAACGCTCTAAATATGCTTTTGGATTAGATTCGTTTTCCATGTGTACATGCATATCAATGAGTCCTGGCATCACCGTTTTATCTTTAAGATCGATAATGATATCATCATTTTCTCCGGTAGTGTATCCACTTTCTACTTTACTAATTTTATTACCAGAAACAACAATTGTTCTTTCGGTTAAAATTTTACCAGTTTTAGTATCGATTAATTTTCCGCAATGAAGATAAGTGTCCTGAGCAACAAGTGTGGTACTTATTACAGCAAAAAGTAAGGTGTAAAAGAATTTCATAAGCTTATAAATTGTGTGAAGTTGTTTGTGAATGAATTTGTGCTAAATTATCTGATCAACAATTTAAAATAAAATACTGTAATTGATAAATAGATTATGATTTCTTTTAGAAATATAGGCTGTAAGCATTGTTTTATCTTCCGTGAAATTCCATATTTGGTAATTTAGCAGAACCTTTTAAGTATTTATTGAACCAATCCAATACGTCTTGATCTCTTTCTTTTCTATACTGACTAATGCCGTGATCTGCCCCTTCATAGATCTTCAATCTATATGGAATTCGGTGTTTTTCAAATTCTAAAGCAAGTTTTAGTGAATTCGTGGATTTTACTCTCCAATCCGAATTACCATGTAATAATAGAATAGGAACCTTGGGAGAAAATTTGTCTGCCCATAATACTGCAGATCTCTTTTTAAGTTCGGCTTCTTTGTTTTGATAATAATCAGGAATCAACTCTGCATATACTCTTTTTTCCAATTCTGGTCTGTCAATTGTTGTTAAGTCGGATTCTGCACCACCTACAACCGCTGCTTTTATAGTGTTCGTTTTGGATAAAGCAAGATAGGTCATCATACCACCACGACTCCAACCATACATACCAATGCGAGTTGTATCTGCTTCTGGTAATTCATCAATTACCTTGTTTAGATTTAAAACATCATTTACATCATTTCCTCCAAACTCTTCCATTCCTTCGCTTTTGCCAGAGCCTCTATAATTACATCCGATCACAATATATCCTTCATTGGCAAGTTTCGAAAACATATATGCTATTGGTAATTTTTTATTACCACCAAATAATTGAATTGCTCCGAAATCACGATTACCTCCTCGATTATATATAATAACCGGGTACTTTTCTTCCTTTTTCGGAATTGCAGTAAATGATTGGATTTTTAATCCATCGCTTAGATAGGTGATTTCATACATATCTACATTTTCTAAGAAATGATATTTATCTATAAAAGTAGTTTGCTTATTGTCAGTAAATAAATCAGGATAGTCTTGCCAGTTAATTTTCTTTTTTTCTAAAATGATTGATTCTTGAGAAGTGCAGGAAAAAAGGTTTGTAACGATAAGGATGAATACTAAAATGTGTTTCATTTTTTTTCTTTAATGACTGTTAGTAAACTGATGTATTACGTGAATTTGATATATGAATTCTAATTTTATTTTAATAATTCCTCTAAATCACTTTCTATATAATCCGGAATTGCTTCAATATCGATAATCTCATCAGACAATTGCCGTTTCTGATCTTGTAATTGAATGATCTTTTCTTCTATTGTGTTTTTAGTTATAAAACGAGTGACCATAACATTGTTTTTTTGACCGATACGATGCGCACGTGCAATAGCTTGTTTCTCAATAAAAGGATTCCACCAAGGATCTAACAAAACAACATAGGATGCCTTGGTAAGATTAAGACCTACTCCTCCTGCTTTTAATGAAATGAAGAACAAAGAGATTGCATCGTTTTCCTGAAATTCATTGACAATCCTTTCTCTGTCCGAACCTTTAGTTCGTCCTGTAAGGCTAACAAAAGAAATGCCTTGAGCTGTACACCACTCCTGATATAAACTTAAGTGAGATACAAAAGAACTGAATATCAATACCTTTTTATTGGATCTCACCAAGGTGTCTAAATAGGAGGTAACATCTTTGAATTTACCAGAAGAATCTTCTGTTTTAGTATTCAGTAGTTTAGGATGGTTTGCTAACTGCCTAAGTTTAGTTAATGTATTTATGATATGAATCTTGTTAGTAGAAACTGTATCAATACCTAATAATAAATTTCTAGCGGCTGATTTTTGAGATTCATATTCTTTTTCTTGCTCTGTAAGCATCTCAGTATAGATAGTCTGTTCTGATAATTCAGGTAAATCCTTAGCTACTTGTTCTTTTGTCCTTCTTAGAATAAAAGGTTCTATGAGTGCTTTTAATTCCTTAATACGCTCTTCGTTTTGATGTTTTTCTATCGGAGTTTTAAAATGATCTTTAAAAAAAGGATAACTTCCTAGCATTCCTGGATTGATAAATTCCATCTGGGACCAAAGGTCAGATAATGAATTTTCGATAGGTGTCCCACTCAAAGAAATTTTATGTTTTGCATTGATGTCATTAATCGCTTTGAATATTTTAGATTCTTTATTCTTGATTTGCTGACTCTCATCAGTGATTAAATAGGTGAATTCTGTTTTTTGTAGTGTAGCAACATCTTTTGATAATGTAGTATACGTAGTTAGAATGATGTCGTATGTTTCTAAATAAGGCGCTATTTTTTTGCGATCACTTCCTATATATTTTGTAATGGTTAGGTGTGGTGCAAATTTCAATATTTCCTGAGCCCAATTAAATATTAACGAAGATGGTAATACAACTAGCGCTTTTAGATAAGTTCTGACCTCTAATGGATCACTAAACAGATCTAATCGAATAGTTTTGGTGTCTTCTGGAGCTGATGCAAGCTGTTCTTTTACAAACACCAATGTTGCTATGGTTTGTAATGTTTTTCCAAGTCCCATGTCATCTGCAAGGCAAGCTCCTAGTTGATTTTGATAATGTTTTACTAACCATTTTACGCCTTCTTCCTGGTATGGTCTTAAGGTGGCTTTTAATTTAGAAGATGGTTGGTAGTCAATATAAGTATTTTCTGAGATATCTAGTTCTTCTGGAGGTACAATATCTTTTAAGAGTGTGTAATTGCCTTTATTTACTAGAATACTGTCTTCTTTTACTTTTCCAAAATTTGCTAATTTTTTGTAACGTGTCATCCATTCCAACGGAATAATGAAAACAGATTCATCATTCATTGGAAAAAAGCGATTATTCTCTTTTATGTATTTAATAAATTTGGAAAACGGAATTTCTTGTGAACCAATAAGAACTACTCCTTTGACATCGAACCAGTCATTTTTTTTTTATTTTTAATTTCGATCTGATGTGGATCAAGATTTACTGATCTGTTCTCAAGATCGGGAAGCGTAATCTCAAATCCTTCTTTTTCTAGTTCTTTATGATGCGTTTGAACCCAATTAAAAATTGCTAATGGATCATCAGAAGTTTCAAGCTCTAATAAGAGATTGGCATTGGTTGTTAGCCCTTTAGATTCCAGTAAGGCTATAATTTCTTTTTCGGCATTAGGGTCTCTTTTAATTTGAGTGATTTGAATTTCTTCATTTTCTCCAAAAAGTACATCAGAGGAAGTTTTTTTAGCACTATTATAGTCAAAAGTAGCTTGACCATAATTAAAAACTACTTTAGCAACATAATTTTCCTTTATAAAATCTTGAATAATTTCTATCCCATAGGATGCTATGTTTTTGTGAATTATTATCTCAAAACCATTTGCAATTACATCTACATTTTTTATAACAGGAATGATTACCTTATCTAGATAGGTTTTAATGTGTTTTTTAGCAATAGTAATCTTTTCTTTGCTGAAAAATGGTTTTAATTTATTGGCATTTAGATTATCAATATGATAAATGGATTTGTCCAATACAATCCAGGAAGGTTCATTTAATAATATCTGAATGCTATGATTTTGAGGGATTATAACTTTTTCTCCATCTTTTAAAGAAAACGCATAATCGATACCTTCATCTGTTTTGGTAAATTCTAAAATTGGATTGAGAATACTATCACCAATTGATAATCTATGGACTTCAAAAGGGTCTTTTCTTTGTGCATTATGCACTACAGCATATTGGTTCTCAATTAAAAGGGCATAAAAAACAGAAAGCTTATTATTGATGTAATTGATAACTACATCTTTGATTTTGGGATCCTTTAGGATATCTGCGAAACCAAATGTTTTTCTTTTTTTAGCAGGTCTGAATTGCTGTTCTAACACCGGGATTTTTAGACTAGAGCATATTTCTAATAATTGCTCATGAGGTGTCTCTAAGTATGGTATTTTGAAACTAGCTAAAGTCTGAGGAGTAGCTTGCTTTTCTACGTAGCCAAGACGATCATTATTTACAGGTACAATATAGGTTTCTGGTAAAGGGGGAATTCCAGGAAAATTATTATGATCTACAAGATTATAACAAATACAAAATGAATCCATTATAGGTGTTTATGAGTTTTGTAATAATTAATTATACAAATATGAATAATTAACTTTTTTAGCTTATTTAGTAATAAAATCGATAATAGTTTTTGTGATAAAATCAATTTGTTCATCATCTAATTCTGTATGCATAGGTAACGAAATCACTTCTTTCACAAGTTGATTGGTAACGGGGAAATCGGACTCATTATAACGCTCATCTTGATACGCTTTTTGATTATGTAAAGGTATAGGGTAATATACACCACACGGAATTCCAGTGTCATTAAGATGTTTTGCTAATGCATCACGATCTGCATTGATGATACGAAGTGTATACTGATGAAATACATGACAGTTACACGAATCGCAAATTACATCCTCACTGGTTCCGCAACTATTTCCTTTTACTTTTGGTGTTATTATATTCTCTACACTTTCAAAAGCTTTGTTATATTTTCTTGCTGCCGCTCTTCTGGCATTATTATAAGAATCAAGATTAGGTAGTTTGGCTCTAAGCACTGTAGCTTGTATTGAATCTAATCTAGAATTTACGCCAACTACATCGTGATGATATCTTTTATACATTCCGTGATTGACGATTCCACGAATAGTATGAGCTAAATCATCATCGTTAGTGAACATAGCTCCACCATCACCGTAACATCCTAAATTTTTAGAAGGAAAAAAAGAAGTAGAAGATACATGACCTATAGTTCCTGTTTTAGCAACTTTTCCATCTGCAAATTTGTAACTAGAACCAATGCCTTGTGCATTGTCTTCTATTACATATAGGTTATGCTCCTTAGCTATTTCCATAATTTCATCCATATTGGCAGCTTGACCAAATAAATGAACAGGTACAATCGCTTTTGTGTTAGGAGTGATAGCTTTACGGATAGCATTCGGATCAATATTAAATGAATCCGGTTCTACATCTACTAAAACTGGTGTGAGCTGCAACAATGCTATTACTTCTACAGTAGCTGCAAAAGTAAAATCTGCAGTGATAACTTCATCTCCCGGTTTTAGGCCTAATCCCATCATCGCTATTTGCAAAGCATCTGTCCCATTTGCGCAAGGAATTACATGTTTTACATCCAGATATTCTTCTAATTCTTTTTGAAAACTATGTACTTCCGGACCATTTATAAATGTGGCAGAGGAGATAACATCGAGAATAGATGCATCCACACGCTCCTTTATTTGTTCATATTGACCCTTTAAGTCAACCATTTGAATCTTCTTCATAGGATGAATTTTGTAACCCGACGAAAGTACGAAATAATGACACGATTGCCAATGTGATAACTAAGTTTTGATATGTTTTTTATTAACGAATAGTATCAATATAGTATCACATTAGCAAACGCTTTTCTTTCAGATGTTTATAATCTTATTCTTTTACGAATTTTATCGTCTTGTTATTATTAACCTGTAAAAGATATATACCGCCGGATAATGGTTGTAGTTTTTCTGAGATATTATATTGCGAATTTTGATTTAGAGGAACGACAAAATCAGTAATTTTTTTGCCTGTAATATCATAAATGTTTATTAATAGCGTATCAGAAATATTATATCCTTTCAGCGATAACAAAGCGTAGTTTTTAACCGAATTTGGAGTAATCTTCATAGATTTTTCAGCTTCGTTAAAGATATCACCTGCTCCTTCATCAATATTCAAAGCTTTATTAATATCGCCAACTACGAAACCAGAGATAATACTCCTTTTAAAATTGCCGTTACTTTCTGAGTTTAGAAATAGGCTGTATACACCTTCATCAAGATTTTTAGTATCAAAATAGAAACTACCATTCTTTTTATGAAAAGTAATTACTTCTGGATCATTTTTTAATGGAGTTCCATCAATTTTAGAAGTTTTGGTAATTACACCATGTATTTCCGTATTGACCAGTAATTCACTATTTTTTTGCTTTGAAAAAACATCAACTTTTAGTGTAGGATAGTTATTTTTTATTTGATGTTCTAAAGACATGGTAATTCCATTATTTTGTTTGATAAAAGCAGCAAAGCGAGAATCACTTTTCAGCTGAATATTACTTTCAGAAAATGGAATCACTGTTTTATGATCCTGTTGATTATGACTTTTTAGTGTGCTTATTTGTTTTTGATTTAAGTCAAAACCCTGAAACTCTGCTATTGGATTTTCGTGGATAATTTCTGCAACTGCAAATGTTGAGTTTTTATCCAATGTAATTTGATCATATTCATTTTCAGAATGAATGATATAATAGTTACTGGTAGTAATATAATTATCCGGAATGTTGGTTTCTAAAGATTGATTGCTTTTTTGAGACCGATTTTGGAGATATGATTTTACATATGGCCAACTAAACTGTCCCAAACTTACATCGATATGGTCAAAAAAGGCGCGGAAATCATTTTTTCTGAATACATATTCAGCGCCCGGTCTTAGTGTACTTCGGTATGGTGCCACACCGTCATTAGCTCCCTGAACCGGAAGTAAAATTCCGCCTGTAGCAGTAAAAGCTGCTCTGGCAAGTAGGTTGGATCCATTAAAATATCCAGATGCTCCTAATACTACAAATTTTTCAGGTTCGTTATTAGGATTGTTGTCCAGATAAGGGCGCACTACATCTCTACAGTAATAGGTCGTTGATGTTCTTGCTCCTTCATTTAACCCTGTTAGTCGCCAGGCCCAATTTAACCAAGGCATTTGGGAAATATCGGCCAAATAAGTTCCCCAATAAGGAGTGCCTAACGCAAAAACTTGTTGCACTTTATCCTTTTTGCCGTATTGGATCATGGCCGCTTCTGCGGCTTTTCCTCCATTACTATGTGCAATAATGGATACATCTACCACATTATACTTTTCTGTGATAATGTCAATAGATTCGGCAAGTAATTCCCCATTAACCCATATGCCACCACCTCTAGTGGTAGCAACAAAAACAGCTTGATATCCTTCATCATATGTTTTCTGATAAAAATTGTTATCAAATAAAAATTGTGTTTGATTTAGATCGATGTATCCATGATTAAATAGAATCACTTTTCCATTATAATTAGGTGGAGTAACACCGTGGTGAATTGTAGATTTAAAAAGAGGTCCTATAAAAAAAGGACTAAGTTGATCTGGTTTTGGGAGTTGAACTTCTACAAAATTCTGGGAGCATAATATTGCACAAGAAAATAATGCAATTAAAGTAAATTTCAATTTCATAAGACTTGAGTTTGTGTGATAGTTGGTGTCAATTTAGTAATTTTATTGAATATTTTTTGTTAAAATCTAAAAAAAGAATGTGTATTTTTATTAAAATGTGAATTTCATTGAATTTTAATCAATTTGGTAAATATGCTTTTTGAGTAGAATGTTTATCAGTTTTTATAAGAAAGAGCCGTATTTTAGCGACACATAAAATCAGAACTCTTGAATTTTTTATATAATCTTCTTATCTCAGCATTCAATGCGTTGCTTCCGATTATTGGATTAATAAGTCCAAAACTTACATTGTTTGCAAAAGGAAGGAGAACAGTGTTCGAGGTATTAGCAAAAAGTATAAAGAAAGATGATCAAGTGATTTGGTTTCACTGTGCGTCACTAGGCGAATATGAGCAAGGAGTTCCTGTAATGGAAGAGGTTCAGAAAAAGTACCCTACTCATATCTTATTAGTTACTTTTTTTTCCCCGTCAGGGTATGAAGTGAAAAAAAATAGTACTCTTGCTGACGTTATCATATATCTACCAATAGACACTAAAGCGAATGCAAGAAAATTTGTAAAGCTTGTAAATCCCAAGCTTGCTATTTTTGTGAAGTATGAGTTTTGGCCTAATTATTTAAAGGAGCTAAAATCTAATGATATTCCTATTGCCATAATTTCTGCCGTATTTAGAAAAGATCAAGCATTTTTTAAATGGTATGGTGGTTTTATGCGATCGGCTTTAAAAACGGTCGATCACTTTTTTGTGCAGGATACTACTTCACAACGATTACTGAATCAAGTAGGGTTTGATAATGTTACTATAAGTGGTGATACACGTTTTGATAGAGTGTCACATCAAATCGAAATGGATAATCAGGTAGATTTTATTTCAGAATTTATTGGAGATAGACTTTGTATAGTGATAGGAAGTTCCTGGTCAGAAGATGAAGAAGTGTTTGTGGATTTTGTTAACCAAGCTTCGGATGATTTGTGTTTTATTATTGCACCACATGAAATAAAAGACAATGGCGTACAAGGACTAAAACATGAATTGATAGGCAAAACAGTGCTGTTTTCTGAGAAAGAAGGAAAGAATATGAATGACTATCAAGTATTTATCATGAATACAATTGGGTATTTATCGCGTGTCTATAGTTATGGAGATATAGCCTATGTTGGTGGAGCGATGGGAACATCTGGATTACATAATATTCTGGAACCTGCAACTTTTGGAATCCCTATTATAATTGGTAAGAATTTTGAAAAATTCAGAGAAGCGAAGCAACTTCAGAAATTAGCAGGGTTATTTTCAGTAGCTAACAAAACTGAATTTTCTAATATTCTGAACAAGTTGATTGATAATAAAAAATTCAGACAACAGACAGGTATGATTTCCGGTCATTTTATAAATAGTAATACAGGAGCAACTGATATGATTGTTAAATATTTGGTTGAGAAAATGGATAAAACCTAAACCGTTACTGCCTCATTCAAGTATCTTCTAAAAGGAAGCATTTCTCTATAAACTTCTATTACTCTTTCGTTAAAATTGTCTTGTAGAATTTCTTCTTTTGTCAAAGGATGAATAACAGCGATGGTTTTACGACGTAATAGATCTATCCGTTCATGATCCATTGTATATCCTTTGGGAGCTTTTTTCAAAGAATCTCCATCATCGTATAATTCACCAAATGTTTTCTGAAAAGTTTTTTTATTTATGATCTTTAGCAACTCTTCGCCATTATAATCAATTGCTTCACGAATACTATTCAGAATTTTGTTATCTGGTTTCCAATAACCTCCTGCCAATTCACAATCGTTAATTCCAATCTGGATATAAAAATCTCCTTGTTTGGATCGTTGGTCTAATCCTGCAGCAAAATGATCTTTGTAAACCGGTTTGTTAGGGTGGAAAAGGAGATTGTTATTAATTCTATTAATTCCCTTTTTGCCTGGAGTTGGGTAATAATGGGGATCAATTTTGGCAAGCTCTGTGTCAAGATGATCTAACCAATCTATAAAAGAATTTCGGATTTGCTGGTACCATTTTCGATTAGCATCCATCCATTCTTTGTTATTATTTTGCTGTAATTCTGAAAGGAATTGAAATAAATCATTGAAATTCATTATGTTAAAAAAATTAAGATTTTTTGTGAAAACATTACCAAGGTAATAGAAATAGTGAGATTAGAATGGCGTTATAGCCATATAATAACAACTAAAATTTTTATATTATGAAAAAAGTAATTTTAGCCTTAGTGTTTTTATTTACTTTAAATGTAGCGTTTGTTTCTTGTAGAGATACAAATAAGGAAACAGAAAATGCCACTGAAGAAACCAGCGAAGTACAAAAAGAAGTTGAAAATACTGCTGAAGAAGCTGTAAAAGAATCTGCTGAGATTAAAGAAGAAGCGGAAAAGGCTGTGAAAGAAGCTGGAGAAGAGCTTGATAAATCTTTAGAAAAAGCAGTAAAAGAAGACAATAAGGAGGCTGAAACTGAAGGTGAGCAACAATCTTAAGCGGTCTAAATAGAAAAGAAACTTGCTAAAGGTAAGTTTAATGAAAAAAGAAGGCCTTTCTTAATTGAAAGGCCTTTTGTTATTTTTAGAATAATCCGTTTAATTCTGCATCAATACGGTTTATAATATTACCAAGATCTTCTGGGTTATCCACGAAGTTAAGATGATCTACATCAACAATAAGCAGATTACCTTTATCATAACCATGAGCCCAAGCCTCGTATCTTTCGTTTAGTCGGCTGAGATAATCAATACTAATTGTGTTTTCATATTCGCGACCACGTTTATGAATTTGAGCCACAAGATTAGGAATACTACTACGCAAATAAATAAGTAATTCAGGACCTTCTACCACACTTTCCATCAAATCAAATAGTGATTTATAGTTTTCGAAATCACGATTGGTCATTAATCCCATTGCATGAAGGTTAGGAGCAAATATATATGCATCTTCATAGATCGTTCTGTCCTGAATGATATCTTTTCCACTTTCACGAATCTCTAGAATTTGTCTAAAACGACTATTAAGGAAATAGATTTGTAGATTAAAAGACCAACGCTCCATTTTATTATAAAAATCCTCTAGATAGGGATTTTCCAGTACATCTTCGAATTGAGGTTCCCATCGATAATGTTTGGCCAATAGTTTGGTTAATGTTGTTTTTCCGGCACCAATATTTCCAGCAATGGCTACATGCATAGTTGATTAATTTTTTTGGGGTGTTAGATCAAAACTGTATATCTTACTTTGGTGGTAAATATAAAGGATTTCATTAGTAACATAAAACTGTTTTATAGGAATTTCTGGAAGATTTATCTTTTCTATTTCTTTTGTCTTTGTGGAACGATAATATAATCCGTCTTCCTTTAGTAATAACAAATCATCATTAATAATCTTCATATCGGTATATCCTTCATTACCACTTCTGTTTAATAAACTTCCATAAATATTGAATTGTGATAGCGTTTCTGAAGTAAGTATCCAGCAATAATTAAAGTTACTATGTAGTTTAGTCGGAAGTTCGGTAATAGGTTGTGTGGTGACTAGCGTTTTGCTAGAGTTCGTGTTAAATAATTCTAATTGTTGGGTATTGTTATCAAAAATCCAGACGCCGTTATCATTTGCAGGAGAAACCAATGAAACACTCTTAAACTCTGCAATAGTATTAAAATTTATGCGGTCAATTTCGGATAAATACTTGTCCACTAATACAATAGTATTAGAGGATTCGTAGAACAATACAATTTTTAAAGGATTCAAAATAGATACTTGTGTGAGTTGGCCTAGAATAAAATCACCAAATTGCCACTCTTGATCATTCCATTTTTTATAAAAAATATTTCCTTTGGTGTAATAAACAGCGCCAAAAGAGTCAAACCCCAAAAAATGATCAGCTTCTAATGAGATAGAGTTTCTCGCAATTGCGTTCCTCTGAGTGTAACCGCTATAGATAAACCCGAATAAGATTAAAAAGAATAGTACCTTCTTCATGAATTAGCAAAGTACAAAAATAAGGCCATTTCTAACAAACTAATTTATACCCAAACCCTCTAACATTAATAATCTGAATAGAATCGTCTTGTTTTAATTTTTTCTGAGTTTGGTAATAAATACATCCATACTTCTGCCATTAAAGAAATCATCATCTCCCCAAAGTTTTTTGAGAATCATAGAACGATCTAATACTTGGTTTTTGTTTTTTACTAAATGAAATAACAAATGTGCTTCTCTATGGGTGAGTTGATGACATTCATCTTGATAATTAAGGATTTGTTTTGGGAAATCAAAGGTGTATTTACCAATTACAAGTGTTTCAGAATTTTGTTGCGTTTTAGTTCTATGTAGTAGATTGTTGATCCTAACGATAAGCTCTTCCATACTAAAAGGCTTTTTGAGATAATCATTACCTCCAATGGTAAAACCTTCCACAACATCCTGTGTCTGTGATTTAGCAGTGAGAAATATAATAGGAATCGTATCGTCTTCTAATCGGATTTCTTTAGCCAATGTAAATCCATCTTTTTTAGGCATCATCACATCCAGTACCAATAGTTTTGGACTAACGGATTTGTATAGAGCAAGAGCTTCTTCGCCGTTTTGTGCAAGATGTACTTTAAAGTTTCTTGTTTCTAAACTTTCTTTGATAATTTGCCCTAATGTAGGTTCATCCTCAGCCAATACTATTTCAATGATTTTATCCATTGGGTAAAGTGATTTTGAAATAAAATAGTACTGAATCTCAAGAAAAAGGTGGAGATTATAGAGCCTACTAAAGGTGAAGTCATAAATGAAACTAAATTCGAAGAAATTATGCGTAAAAAAATGCAAGAAATACAGGATAGAAGACCAAACCGCGATGATGGAAATAGTATGCAGATAAGAATAGGAGGATAATTATCAAAAATCAATCAAAAAACGTTATAGGAAACATATATAGGGCAGTCTTATATTGAGATAACCAGCATACAATCAGAAGCTATTTTTTAGGATATAATTAACTTATTTCCATTAAACCGTATGCTAATGCTAGAGTCTAAATATGGTAAAACTGCCTAATATGAAGACTATATTTACCTTGGTTACTATTCTTGTAACCTCATTAGCGAACGCACAAGATTTTCAGGGGAAAGCTTATTATTTCAGTAAAACTGGAATGGATATGGATTTTGGTAGACGACAAATGTCTGAAGAACAGAAAAAAGCCATAGCTGATCGGATGAAATCTGCTTTGGAGAGAACATTCATACTCACTTTTGATAAAAGCGCTGCGACCTATAAAGAGGAAGCAAAACTAGAGATAACTGAAGAAGGAGGTAGAAGAGGAGCAATGCTTTCTGGAATAACATCCAATAACTCTTATAAAAATATTAAAACGGCTGAGTACTATGATCAACGAGAGTTTTATGGAAAAAACTTTTTGATTAAAGACTCATTGGTGTCATACAACTGGACTTTGGTCAATGAAACTAAGAAAATTGGAAATTATACGTGTTTCAAGGCAACGACCACTAAAAAAGTAAGTGAGATAATGGATTGGCGAGCGATGAGAAGAAAGGCAAGACAACAGAGAGATCAAAGAGAAAAAAGCAATGTTGATCAGGCAAGTACCGAAAACACTCCGGACGAGTCAGAAATGCCAAATGAAATTGAGGTAATTGCTTGGTATACAACAGAAATTCCGGTTAATCAAGGCCCAGGATCCTATTGGGGATTACCTGGTTTAATTTTAGAAGTTCAGGAAGGTAAAACTACATTACTGTGTAATAAAATAGTTTTGAATGCTGAAGAAAAAGAAGAAATCAAACCACCAACAAAAGGGAAAAAAGTCTCACAAGCTGAATTTGATGAAATCACCAAAAAGAAAGTAAAAGAAATGATTGAACAATTTAGTACACAACGAAGAGGAAGAGGGAGCATAGGTGGGGGACGCAGAAACTAAGAATTCTTTTAAATAAGTTAATCAAAAAAATGAAGCAAAAAATACTGTATACCATATTATTGGTGGGGATCACTATGTCTGCACAAAAGGTTCAGATCACTGGATTTGTAAAAGACTCATTAGGCAATCCATTAGAAATGGCGAATGTTATCGCTTATAAAAAAGCGGACAATGCTATGACGGCATATGGTATTACTAATGATATGGGGAAATATAAATTATCAGTACCGGTAAATGAGACATATATACTTAAGGTTAGTTTTATTGGACTCTCTACCAATGATGAAACTATAGCGGTAACTACTCAAGATGTTACAGCTAATTTCGAAATGATGTCTAAGGCAGATAGCCTTGATGAAGTAGAAATAGTATATGAGATGCCAGTGGTAGTTAAAGGGGATACACTAGTCTATAATACGGATTCATTTACCAATGGTAATGAAAAAAAGTTAGGTGATGTATTAGAAAAACTGCCTGGAATAGAAGTAAACGATGATGGAGAGATTGAAGTAGAAGGCAAAACGGTTTCTAAAGTTATGGTAGAGGGGAAAGACTTTTTTGATGGTGATTCTAAGCTTGCTACTAAAAATATTCCGGCAGATGCATTAGATAAAGTAGAAGTGCTAAGGAATTACGAAGATGTTGGGCAGATGCGTGGTTTACGAAATACTCAAGATCAAGTTGCAATTAATATTAAACTAAAAGAAGGAAAAAAGAACTTTTGGTTTGGAGAGATCACAGCTGGTGCAGGAGTTGGCGAGACTGAACGGTATTTAGTAAAACCTAAATTATTTTATTACAGCCCTAAATACAGTCTCAATATTTTAACAGATTTTAATGATATAGGAGAGGTGCCTTTTACCAGAAGAGATTATTTCAACTTTACTGGTGGTTTTAGAAATTTAGAAAGAGGAGGAACATCCTTTAATATCACGACCGATGATCTGGCTTTTGCGGTATTACAGAACAATCGTGCTAATGAAATTAATACAAAGTTTGGAGCAGCTAATTTTAGTTTGTCTGCTAGCGAAAAACTAGATATTAGCGGATATGGAATTGTTAGTGATACCAAAACAGATTTGATCACTACTACCCGAAGAACCTATATTGATGATACACCAGATCCTACAGATAATACAATAGAGGAAACTTTTGATAATACAGAGCAGCGAAGCAAATTAGGATTATTAAAATTAAGTGCAAGTTATAGACCAAATAATAATTTTAGGTTAGATTATGATGTTTTCGGAAAGCTCTCAAAACAAGAGGAAGAAGATGTTTTTATTTCTGAAAGAGATGATATTTCTGAAGACATCAATGAAAGACTTGAAAATAATCCCTTTTCTGTACAACAGAATTTAAATGCTTATTATACTCTTAATTCAAAAAACATTTTTGCTTTTGAAGCCCAACATCTATTTCAGGAAGAAGATCCGTTTTATAATGCTATTAGGTCCGAAATTCCTTTTAGGGGAGTTTTTACTCAAATTACGGATCCAGATGATCCCGGTTTAGATACTTATGATCCATTAGAGGAGTCAGATAGATACAATATCAACCAACAAAAAAATGTAAAAACTAGTAAATTGGATGCAACACTTGATTATTACTATGTTTTAAGTAAAAAAAGCAATCTAAATTTCACAGTTGGGTCTACATTAAGTACTCAGAAATTTGATTCTGATATTTTTCAGATTTTAGATAATGGAAGTCAAAACGATTTTGAAGCAGATGAGTTTAATAATGATGTGACTTACAATTTTAATGATATTTATGCAGGAGTACACTATAAGTTTATCACAGGAATTTTTACATTTAATCCTGGAGTTAGCGTTCATAATTATAGTCTTAAGGATGAACAACTAGGAACTACAGTTAGTCAAAATGAGTGGCAAGTATTACCGGATTTTTTTGCTTTGGTTCAGTTTAAAAAAAGCGAGAGTTTACGTTTTAATTATTCAATCACAGCTAATTATACGGATGTAAATAGTTTGGCAGAAGGATATGTATTTAGTAATTACAACTCATTATCTGAAGGGAATAGAAGCTTGGAGAATGCTTTGTATGATAATTATTCATTAAACTATTTTAGTTTTAATATGTTTAATTATACTAATATTTTTGCTAGATTGAATTATACGAATAGACGGAATCCTATTAAGAATACAAGTGTTGTATCTGGTATAAATAGAGTAAATACTCCAATTAATTCTAATCTTGCAGATCAAGTACTTACAGCTAGCGGAAATTTTACAAGAACTTTTGGTAAGATTAAAGGAAATCTAAACGCCAATGTTAGTTGGTCTAGTTTTAATAACATTGTAAATACGTTGCCAAGTGAGAGTATAAGTCTTACACAAACGTACCAAACAGAATGGTCCATGAATTTTAAAAAGGGTCCAAATTTCGACTTAGGATATAGCATTTCGGTTAATGATTACGATAATAATGGTGCGGAAAGCACTTTTTATACTAGCCGGCCTTTTGCAAGATTAGACTGGGCATTTGCGAAAGGTTTTTTATTAAAATCTTCTTATAGCTATTATAACTATAGTGATACTAATACCACATTGAATGAGTATAGTTTTTGGGATGCAGAAGTATTCTATCAAAAACCGGACAGTAAATGGGAATATAATTTTTCGGTCACGAATCTTTTGGATACCGAAAGTATAAACAGGGATAGTTTTAATGAACTATTCAATAGTACTTCTAGTTATGTGGTACAACCACGATTCTGGATATTAACTATAAAGTATAATCTATAATAGTAAGATGTTGAAAATTGATTGTAATCTTTTAAAATCTTTAGGAAACACTCATTTAACATATTTTAGTAAGGTTTGACGACACGTTAATGTTATTTGAAATTAGAATTTGTTTTGGTTTTCGACTATCTTTATTATAAAAAGTAACTGAATGGTTAGAAATTTAGCAATATTTCTATTAGTAGTTTTATGGAGTTCTTGTAGTAAAGAAAAACAAAGTAAAAACTCCACAAATGATTCAAAAGGATGGCAGATTATTTATAGTAATGACGATGAAGGAAATGCACTATCAGGTGATATTGATAATCTTAAAAAAGCTGTTCGTCAGGGATGTGAAATACGAGTTGGATGGGGACAATATAGTGAATACAAGAAAGACGGTTTAACAGGTGTTTTTGCTGTTGAACACACAGCTGATGCACAATTTTTAACAATTAATAAAGGACATGTATATGCTCAATTGTCAAGAATTATGGGGCAAGCTCCATCTAGAGAAAGAAATCATATAAACCTTGTTAAAACACATTATTGGCATTCGGTTTTAGGAACAACAGGAGAAATGACCCAAGTTTATCTAGATCATTCTGATGTAAATAAAAGCGATGATTATAGTGATGATGTAAAAGTAATCTGGTATGTCAATAGGAATGATTGTAGCTATGAAAAAAATGATAGTCAAGTGTTGTACTAAAATTTATTTCAAATGAAAAGATTGATTTTTAGTTTCTTATTTACTTTAAATTTAATTTCCTGTAATCAATTTGTTAATGACACGTCTAAAGCAGAACAAAATATATTAGAACGTATGGAAATTGCAACAAAACAAGGAATCATAACTAAAGAAAGTACTAAAAGCTTTGACGAAACATATAGCACGCTTGTTAAAGTAATTAAAAGCAATCCTAATTTGAAAATAATAGCCCAATTAGATCATCAAGCAAATGCAGCTTCTGTTGGGTTAAAGCTAAATCCAACAAAGATTGTTATGTTTGGCAATCCTAATTTAGGAACTCCTTTAATGCAAAATGCACAAACTACAGGGTTAGATCTTCCTCAGAAAATATTAGTGTGGCAAGATGATCAGAATACCGTTAGGATTTCATATAATGATCCAAAATATTTGCAACAACGTCATGAAATAAAGAATGTACAAGAGATATTACTTAAGATAAGTGCCGCTTTAGACAAAATTACTTCTGTTGCATCAGGATTATAACTGATGATACTATAATTTTTTTTTATTACATTAAAAATCAGTATCTTATAGTTGTCTAATCAATATCTTTTTACATTATGCCAACTATAAAATCATTAAATAAATGGGCTAATGCTCATACGTATTACCCATTAGACCTTCTTAGAATTGCTTTAGGTGTGTTTTTATTTTTAAAAGGAATAAATTTCATTAGTAATAGCCAAATATTAGTAGATTTACTAAAACCGGTTCAAAACCTCGCAGGAGGAATGATCGTAATTCATTATGTTGCTCCCGCCCATTTAATGGGAGGTATTCTAATTGCTTTCGGTTTATTGACTCGATGGTCTGTTGCTGCCCAATTACCTCTTTTGATCGGAGCGATCATTATCAATTTTGTAGGCGAGATGCACATAGCTAATTTGATTGTTGCCAGTGTTGTATTTCTGCTATGCGTATTCTTTATGTTTTACGGTTCTGGAAAACATTCTGTTGACTATTATCTAAAAATGCAACAATAAAAAGAATAGCTTAGAAAATTAATTCTGTATTTTAACTTTGATCGGGCCTCCGCTTGATACATAGCTACCGCCTATTTCGTCAATGTTTATATTCAGTTCATCACTGGTACTTACTTTATTGATATCTACCTTGAGTAAATCGTAGGTATTGATGCCTTTTATATTCACATCAATTTCGTCAGAGGTATCAAGTTTAACCGTTATTGTCCCATCATCGTTAATAGGCACTATTCCGTAATTGGATGAGGTTGTAGTATTATTTGCATATGCTTTTGGTATAATGTTTATGTCTTTTAAAACAATAATACTTAAACAAACGGCAATAATGGTTAAGATAGCCTTAGTGTAACTGTCAGTTTTCATAATGAAGTATTTTATATTTTTTAATAGATATCAAAAATTACGCCGATATAGTGTGTAATTATCAATCTTTTCTGATTTTTTTCAAAATCTTAAACTAGATATCACTCTAATATAAAAAACTTAGACAAGCCTTTCTAATGCTTTTACCAATCGGTAATTTGTGAATTGGTTTTAGGAATTTTTATCTCTAAGTAAATAGTGTCAATGACCTTTGAGCTATGAATCCCATCCTTATTACTTGTAATTCTTTTTTTACTTCTTCGAATTTGCCTTTTAACTTTTTTCCACTCCCTTTCGCTATAAAATGCCTCATTAGTATTGTTATAAGATATGTCTTGTTCGGAAACCGGTTTAATAAGAGTGTCTTTAATATTTTCCTCCTTTAGGTTTTCAGAATTACTGTTTTTAGTTTCACTAACTTGTCCGAATGTGCTTTGACCAATCCATATCAAAGCTATCATCATTATCATTTTTAATTTCATAGTTCTTTTTTTTTTTATATATAACTGTTTGATCTTCAGGTGCTAATTTAATGTGTTTATAATGGTATTGCTAGAGGGAAAACAACCCTTTTTTTTAAGAATTATCCCCTTAACGTTATATTTATGTCCCGTAGCAGAGCAAAATTTCAATAAGCCATCGACGTTTTTACGTTATTTTATAGCTTTTTTATCATAAAATCTTTGGACCATAGTAATATATAAGAACCTTTGAGTTATCACTTAACTGTTACGATGTCATACTTGGTATTGAAGGTAGTTTCTCGAAGTAATTATCATTTTTCTTTCGGTTGTGTATGACTTAACTAATTTTGCATCTTTGATTTTATGAATAAGATTATTATCCGGATTATTGACAGTTTTTATTTTTTATTTCAAAGGTTCGTTCCATTGAAAACATATAGATATGGGGTTTGTGGAGGGAGTAATTTAGTTTTTGATACTATTTTATATTTCATTTTTTACAATTTTATTTTCTCAAAACAGGATGTAGATATGAGTTTTTTCGTTCTGAGTCCGCATATAGCATCTTTATTTTTTGTCTTTCCGATTACATTTTTAACAGGTTTTATGTTAAGTAGATATATTACTTTTCAAAATTCAAACTTATCAGGAAGAGTTCAGTTGTTCAGATATTCTATTATTGGAATAGGCGCAATTTTATTAAGCTATTGTGCAATGAAGTTTTTAGTTGATTTTTTGAAATTTTACCCGACCCCATCTAGGCTTATAACTATAATTATAACGGTTATTTATAGTTATATTCTACAAAATAAATTTAGCTTTAGAACTGAAAAAAAATAGCAGATATTACCTAAAACTAAGAAATACGATTTATTAGCTATAAAAAAAGACTGCCAGTAAAGACAGTCTTGGTTTTATTTATATAAAAAAATCAGTGTTTATTTTACCAACCAGATAATTGTGACTTTTTATCGAAGCTAGGAGTAGTAACAAAAATTGTATCTATGATTTTAGAAACAAAAATTTCATTACTTTCTACAACTCTTTTTTTATTGTTTAGGATTTGTTTTTTAATGTCTGCCCATTCTTCATCAGTACAAGAAGTATAGTCCTGATTTAAATCAGCATTTTCAGGACTTTCAATTATTAATCTGTCTGCGGATACAGAATCATCTGCACTGTATTGCCCTTCCTCTATTTTGATATCAACTTCTTTGAGGGATTTAGTATTGTTCTTGTAATCTTGTCCAAAGGATACACTACAGATACAAAACAATATGAAGGCGATTCCAATTTTTAATCTCATTTCAATACTTTTTTTTGATAATTTAATCATTTGTGCTAAAGATATTCGTTTAGAATAATAGTCACTTTAACAATTTAGTATTCGTAGGTCTTCATATAGTATCTGATTTAGCAATAAAATTAGTTTTATTATCAAATAAATACTATAAAGTATTGGAGTCTACAAATTTACATCAAATTAATGATAAAATTAGATTTTAAAAGCCTTTTTTACCTGATCTACATAATCCAGTTTTTCCCAGGTAAATAATTCTACTTCTTTTTCTACTCTACCAGAGTATGGGCTTTCAAAAACTTTTGTTACTATTTTTGATTCTTTTCCCATATGTCCATAAGCTGCAGTTTCTTTATAAATAGGATTACGTAACTTAAGACGTTCTTCAATTGCAGCTGGTCGCATATCAAAGATTTTCGCTACTTCTTCTGCAATTTCTCCATCAGTAATCTCTAAGTTACTTGTACCATAGGTATCAACAAAAATTGAAGTTGGTTCTACTACTCCGATGGCATAAGATACCTGTACCAACGCCTCACTTGCTACACCTGCAGCAACTAGGTTTTTGGCTATATGTCTAGACGCATAAGCGGCAGAACGGTCTACTTTACTAGGATCTTTTCCTGAGAATGCTCCACCACCGTGAGCTCCTTTACCACCATAGGTGTCCACAATAATTTTACGTCCAGTAAGACCGGTATCTCCGTGTGGTCCGCCAATTACAAATTTACCGGTAGGATTAATGTGATACGTTATTTGATCATTAAATAAATCTCGTACATATTTAGGTAATTGAGAAACTACTCTAGGTATTAATATGGAAACGATATCATTTTTGATTTTTGCTAGCATAACATCATCATCAATATCAAAATCATCATGTTGTGTAGATACTACAATAGCTACAATACGCTGCGGTACATTATCATCACTATATTCTATAGTTACCTGACTTTTAGAATCCGGACGTAAATAAGGGATTTCAGTTCCTTCTCTTCTTAGTTTAGCCAATTCAATAAGAATCTTATGAGAAATATCTAATGCTAGAGGCATATAGTTTTCGGTCTCCTTGGTAGCGTAGCCAAACATCATTCCTTGATCACCGGCACCTTGCTCTTCTTTAGTTTCTCTATCTACACCTTGGTTGATGTCTTGAGATTGTTCGTGAATAAGAGAAATTACTCCACAAGAATCTCCACTAAACTGGTAAGCTCCTTTCGTGTAGCCAATTTCGTTAATTACTTCTCTTGCAATTTGCTGTACATCAAGATACGTTTTGGATTTAACCTCTCCAGCAAGTACTACTTGACCAGTGGTTACCAAAGTTTCACAAGCTACTTTTGAATCTTTATCAAAAGCTAAAAAGTTATCTAATAAAGCATCACTAATTTGATCTGCTACTTTATCCGGATGTCCTTCAGATACACTTTCCGAAGTAAATAAATATGCCATTCTTTTTTGTTTTTATAGAATAAACTATATAAATATGACGAGATTGCAATAAAGAAGCTTTCGATTAGAATAGTATTGTATCGAACTGCTTTAGCATTTATTTACTGAATCGATCCAGTATTCACTTATGAATACTACCATTTTCAGCTCTTTAGGGTTGCAATCAGTCAAATCTATCCCTTTTAATAATTCGGCAAAGGTAAAAAAAATGATAATACTCGAAAGGATTTAACGTATCATTAATTTTCTTCCAATGAAAATTTCTTTTTGAGGGTGTTTTTTTCGATACGTATAATTTTTAAAACAAATTGTTTCAAGTTTAAAAATAATTACTAGCTTTGCTTCGAAGTTTCTTATACATATTAGTAAGTTATTAAGAAAGGTGGAGGGAATAGACCCTATGAAACCTTAGCAACCCTTTATATGTTCTGATGCATATCAGGATTTTAAAGAAGGTGCTAAATTCTATTCGTCATTGACGAAGAAGATAACTCGATACAATTACAATTCTTGTAACTGTCGTTTCCTTTCTTTTTAATTTTCTATAACCACACACTAAACGGTGTTTGATGTATTTGATTATGAAATAATTTTCTGAGAATTTTTCTCAGAATTTCAATCAATTGTCATTCCAGCGTAGGCTGGAATCTAAAAAAAAATAGAAAATTATGAGTGCACAAAAATTTGCAACAGAAGCTTTACACGCAGGTCATGACGTGAAAACTAATGGAGGAACAAGAGCTGTTCCTATTTATCAAACCACATCCTATGTTTTTAATGATGCTGATCACGCTGCTAATTTGTTTAATTTATCAGAATCTGGGTTTATCTATACGAGATTAAACAATCCTACTAATGATATTCTGGAACAACGTTTGGCGGCCTTGGAAGGTGGAATTGCGGCGGTGGTAACTGCATCAGGTACGGCAGCAATTAATACCACATTATTAACATTGCTAAAAGCTGGTGATCATATTGTTGCTTCTAGTAGTTTGTATGGTGGAACATATAACCTTTTAAATGTTACACTCCCAAGATTTGGAATCACGACAACTTTTGTGGATCCATCGGATGCCGAGAATTTTAAAAGTGCCGTACAGGAGAATACCAGAGTGTTTTTTGTAGAGTCACTTGGTAATCCAAAGCTAGATGTATTAGATCTAAAAGCTATTTCTACTCAAGCTAAAGCTTATAAAGTTCCTCTTATAGTTGATAATACTGTAGCGACACCTGCTTTATTAAATCCAATAGAACACGGAGCTAATATTGTAATTCACTCGCTAACAAAATATATTAGTGGAAATGGAACTTCTCTTGGAGGTGTGATCATTGATGCAGGAACTTTTGATTGGTCAAGCGGTAAATTTCCTGAATTTACGGAACCGTCAGCTGGTTATCACGGGTTAGTATATCATGATGCTTTAGGTGCCGCAGCATTTATTGCTAAGGCGCGAATAGAAGGATTACGCGATCACGGAGCAGCCTTAAGTCCTTTTAATGCATTTCAGATTATACAAGGATTGGAAACCTTAGAAATTAGAATTAAAAAGCATAGTGAAAATGCACTAGCGTTAGCGAAATGGTTACAGGAACAGGATGATGTTACTTGGGTAAAATATCCCGGATTAGAAAGCGATCCTTATAATAAATTGGCAAAAGAATATCTTCCTAAAGGCCAAAGTGGTATCATAACTTTTGGAATAAAAGGAGGTTTCGATTCTGCTAAAACGGTAGCAAATGAAACCAAAATATTTTCTTTACTAGCAAATATCGGAGATTCTAAATCTTTGATTATCCATCCTGCTAGTACTACGCATCAACAGTTAAATCCTGAACAACAAGAATCAACTGGGGTAACTCAGGATTTGATAAGGCTTTCAGTTGGATTAGAAGATGTAGAAGATTTAAAAACAGATCTGAAAAGCGCATTTACTAAAGTAGCCGAAAAAGTAAAATAGAAATAATTTATCAGAATTGAGTTTCTGGCCCTTTAACTGCAAGTTAGTAAAAGGGTTGGTTGTACTCTTTTTGAAGTTAACGTAAAATATGCTCCAACAAGTTCAAATATCTGATTTCATTACCTCTAAAGGAAAAAGGATTGATCAAATCCCTTTGTTTTATGAAGTGTTTGGGAAACCTTTACATAAGGCTCCAGTAGTTTTGGTGAATCACGCATTGACAGGTAATTCTAAAGTTTGTGGAGATCAAGGATGGTGGAACGGTTTGATAGGAAGTGGAAAATGTATAGATACAGATAAGTATACGGTATTGTCATTTAATATTCCAGGTAATGGTTATGATGGTGAAGAAGAGAATTTAATTTCTAATTATAAACTTTTTAACGCCAGAGATGTCGCTATGATTTTTGCGAAGGGATTGGAACAATTGGATATTGATAATCTCCATGCTGTTATTGGAGGATCTGTTGGTGGCGGAATTGCCTGGGAACTCGCTGCTATAAGGCCCGGTTTGATTGATCATTTAATTCCTGTAGCTACAGATTGGAAATCTACTGATTGGTTAAAAGCAAATTGCTTGGTACAAGAACAGATTTTATTAAATTCTGATAACCCTGTCCACGATGCTAGATTACATGCGATGCTTATCTATAGATCTCCAGAGTCATTTAGACAAAAATTTGATAGAAGTTATAATAATGAAAGAAATATGTACAATGTAGAAAGTTGGTTATTCCATCACGGAAATAAACTAGATGAACGATTTACGCTTTCTGCATATAAAGAATTGAATTACATATTAGCAAACATTGATATAACAGAAGGAAGAGATAGTTTTAAAGATATTGCAGCTACAATCAAATCCAATATTCATATCATTAGCGTGAATTCTGATGGCTTTTTTACTGCAGCAGAAGATGAAATCACTTTTAAAGAGTTAAGAGAGGTAAAACAAAATGTGACGCATCAAATTATAGATTCCGTTCACGGACATGACGCATTTTTAATAGAATTTGACCAACTCAGTAGGTTATTGGCAGATGTATTTTAAAATAATATAAAGATGAAGGTTTTAAAATTTGGAGGAAAATCACTGTCTAATGGTGAAGGAATTCATAAAGTGGTTGATATAATAGAAGATAAAGTTAATAATGGTGAATTGATTACAGTGGTGCTGTCTGCAAGAGGGAAATCAACAGATGAATTAGAAGCCATTTTAAATAAAGCCGTTAAAAGCGAAAGTTATCAGAAACAATTAGAAGTATTTAAACAATATCAAGTAGCGGGTTATTCGAATTTTAATGTAGACGATGAGTTCAAAACGTTAGATAAACTTTTTGAAGGAGTGTCCCTGTTAGGAGATTATAGCAAGAGAATAAAAGATCAGGTATTGTCGCATGGAGAAGTGATTTCTGCGAAACTACTTACGCATATTCTTAAAGAAAAAGGAGTGAATGCTAATTTTACAGATAGTAGAGAATTAATCAAAACTGATGGCAAGTTTGGTGAGGCCGAACCTTTGGATAAATTATCTAAAAAAAATGTAGTTGATCACTTTAAAAAGTATAATGGAACAACAGTAAATGTGGTGACAGGATTCATAGCTTCTAATATGAATAATGAAACAACAACACTTGGTAGAAATGGTAGCAATTATACAGCCGCCTTATTGGCAAATTATTTGGACGCAGAAGAATTACAAAATTTCACCCATGTAAGTGGTATTTATACTGCAAATCCTGATTTGGTGCCTGATGCGAAAAAGATAGAAAAGCTATCTTTCGTAGAAGCTAATGAACTGGCTTATTTTGGAGCTAATATTCTTCATGCTAAGACCATTATTCCGCTGATAGAAAAGAATATTCCTTTACGTATTTTAAATACTTTTGATCATAAAAACAAAGGAACTTTAATTACTGTAGAAAACAATGAGAAAGGAATTAAATCCCTTTCGGTTTTAGAAAACGTTTCTTTAATCAACTTAGAAGGAAGAGGTTTGTTAGGAAAAGTAGGAGTAGATGCAAGGATTTTTAAAGCATTAGCCTATAAAAATATAAGCGTAAGTATAATTTCTCAAGGCTCTTCGGAGAGAGGCATAGGATTAGTTGTAGAAGCGGATAAAGCAATAGAAGCTAAAAAAGTTTTGGAACAAGAGTTCGAGACGGATTTTTATAAACGAGATGTAAATACAATCACAGTAGAAAACGACGTCTCTGTAATTTCAATTATCGGACAAGATCTAAGTACTTTTCATCGCCCATATAATGCATTGATTAAGAATCAGGTAATTCCTTTGCTTTTTAATAATACTATTTCTGGTAAGAATGTAAGTCTAGTCGTTTACAAAAATCAACTTCATAAAGCACTGAATGTTATTCATGGTGAAATTTTTGGTGTCGCAAAAAAAATCAATATCGCAGTATTTGGACATGGATTGGTAGGTGGAACGTTGATTGATCAGATTTTGAAATCTGCAAAAAAGATCGAAAAAAGGAAAAAGATTGACTTAAATATTTTTGCTGTAGCAAATTCCAAAAAAATACTTTTGAGTAAAAATGGAATCGATGCTAACTGGCAATCGGATATAAAAGAAGGAAGTCCCTATAAAATAGGAGATCTCGTTAAGTTTGCAGATGAGCATCATTTAGAAAATTTAATTGCGATTGATAACACAGCTAGTGAAGTATTTGTAGGTAATTATATCACTTTGGTGGAAAATGGATTTGATCTGGTTTCATCAAATAAGGTGGCAAATACATTAAGTTTTGATTTCTACAAAGAACTTCGAGCAAAGTTAGAGGAACATCAAAAACAATATTTTTATGAAACAAATGTAGGTGCTGGATTGCCGCTAATAGATACGATCAAGCTTTTGCATTTATCCGGTGAAAATATTACAAGAATTAAAGGTGTTTTTTCCGGATCATTAAGCTATTTGTTTAACACTTTTTCAGAAGAAGAAAGACAATTTAGTGAAGTTCTGCAAGAAGCTATCGATAAAGGTTTTACCGAGCCTGACCCTCGAGAGGATTTATGTGGAAATGATGTTGGGAGGAAATTGCTGATTTTAGCTCGGGAACTAGATCTTAGTAATGAATTTGCAGATATTAATATCCATAATTTGATTCCTGAGAATTTGAGGGAAGGAGATGCTAATGAGTTTTTACAAAAATTAAAAAAATTAGATGCTGTATACCAAAAAATAAAAGATGAACAAGAACCTAAGCATGTACTGCGATATATTGGAGATTTACATGGAGATTTATTCAAAGAAAAAGGTATTTTGGATGTCAAACTCGTATCTGTTCCAGAAAGTAGTGCGTTAGGACAGGTAAAAGGATCCGACTCAATATTTGAAATTTATACGGAATCATACGGAGATCAACCGATAGTAATTCAGGGAGCTGGAGCTGGAGCAGCGGTAACTGCTAGAGGAGTCTTTGGAGATATATTAAGATTAACTGAAAAAGGATAGAAAATTAATTGCGTTAGGGATTACTCATTGTTTTTTTATTGATTTAAGAAATCGTGAATGTAAAACATTTGACGCGGTATCCTTTTTATTTGGCAGACTGAGGTTCTCGAAGTATTCCAAATAAAAAGATATAGCAGAAAGCCCAATCCTGAGATGTTACACTGAGCTTGTCGAAGTGTTGTCGAAGGGTAACGCCCAAATAACATAAATAAAACAGATACAATGAAAATAGAGTTAAAAAGAATAGATAGCGATTATCATTTCGAACTAAAAAACGAAAGAGGACACATAACCCATATAGATAGTAAGGCCGAAGTTGGAGGTCACGATTTAGCACCAAGTCCTATGGAATATGTATTGATGGGGGTTGCGGGTTGTAGTGCTATCGATGTGATTTCTATATTAAAAAAACAAAGACAGGAAATTACAGATTATAGAGCCGAAGTAGATGGGTCAAGAATAGAAATTGATGGAGCGAAA
Source organism: uncultured Aquimarina sp. (assembly GCF_947495315.1). Taxonomy (GTDB): domain Bacteria; phylum Bacteroidota; class Bacteroidia; order Flavobacteriales; family Flavobacteriaceae; genus Aquimarina. Next base: position 93,274 of record NZ_CANLYD010000004.1, read on the forward strand.
CCATTTAAAGAGATTTCTGTAACTGTGTACTTAGAAGGAGAGATAGCTCCAGAAAAGGCAAAAAGAGCAGCGCAATTATCATTCGAAAAATATTGCTCTGTATCAAAAACATTAGAGCCAACTGCAACGATCAAATATAAAGTAGTAGTTAATAACGAAGAAGTATGAGCTTAAAAAGCCACAATTTTGAAACACAAGCTGTAAGAACTCAGACAGAGAAAACTCAATTTTTAGAGCATTCTACGCCAATGTATCTAACGTCAGGATTTGTTTTTGAAGATTCTGAAGAAATGAGAGCAGCCTTTGCCGAAGAGAAAGATCGCAACTTGTATAGTCGTTTTAGTAACCCCAATACCACCGAGTTTGTGGGTAAAATCTGCAAATTAGAAGGAGCAGAAGACGGCTATGCCTTTGCAACAGGAATGGCTGCGGTATTTTCTACATTTGCAGCATTACTAGATGCAGGAGATCATATAGTTTCTGCAAGATCCGTATTCGGTTCTACACATTCGTTATTTACCAAATACTTTCCTAAATGGAATATAGAAACAAGTTATTTTCCAGTTAATGAGGTTGATAAAGTAGAAAACCTAATCCAGGCTAATACCAAAATCATTTATGCAGAATCTCCTACAAACCCAGGAGTAGATGTATTAGATCTGGAGTTGCTAGGTAAGATTGCGAAAAAACATAAGCTGTTATTGATTATTGATAATTGTTTTGCAACACCATATTTACAAAACCCTATAAAATTTGGTGCAGATTTAGTAATTCATTCAGCTACGAAATTGATTGATGGACAAGGGCGTGTATTAGGGGGAGTAACTGTAGGGAAAAAGGAATTGATTAGAGAGATTTATTTGTTTTCTCGAAATACCGGACCTGCTTTATCACCGTTCAATGCTTGGGTATTGTCAAAAAGTTTGGAGACATTGGCAGTAAGAGTGGATAGACATTGCGAAAATGCCTTAAAATTAGCCGAGTTTTTAGAAGAACATTCTAAAGTGAATTGGGTGAAATATCCTTTTCTTAAATCACACCCACAATATGAAGTAGCTAACAAACAAATGAAACTAGGGGGTAATATTGTGGCTTTCGAAGTTAAAAACGGAGTAAAAGGAGGAAAGACATTTTTTGATAGTATCAAAATGTGCTCACTTTCTGCGAATCTAGGAGATACCAGAACTATCGTTACTCATCCGGCATCTACCACGCACAGTAAATTAGCTACTGAAGATAAATTGGCTGTTGGTATTACAGATGGAATGGTAAGATGTTCTGTCGGGTTGGAACATATTGACGATATTATTGCAGATATAGCGCAGGCGTTGGAAGTTATATAGTAAAAAAGGGGAGAAAAATTTTTCTCCCCTTTTTATTAAAAACCTTTAGAAAGTCTATTGTTTTGTAAATGTAAAAAAAGTCATACCTGTTGAAACCTGTGTAAATCCTGAAAAAGGAATGGATTCATTTAGCGCTTTCTCAAGTAAAAGAGTTTGAGAATTCAAACCAGAAATTTTAAAAGATTCTTCAGTTCCTTGAGCATTTAGAATTAGATTCCCGTTTTCAATTTTCCATTCTCCAGAAGCTGCGAAACCAGGAGTAGGAATTTCTTGAGTAGTGGTTTCCTGACCAAGAACTGTATCTGTAAGAACGGTAGTGTATCCTCCATCACTTGTAAAAGTTCGAGGGTTTTCAGAAAAAGTAACAATCGTATTAAAATCTTTTCCAAATGAAGAGAATTCAGAAAATAGAACACGAGTTCCTTCAGATTCAACAAAAGTCTGACCATTATCCAATCTGAATGCCTCTAATTTCCAGTCTCCTGTAATTTGAGTTTCATCAATCCCTATAGAAGGATCGTTGTCATCACTTCCGCAGGAAAGGAATAGGGTAGTAGAGGTTAGAAATAAAAGCAGAGTAAGTTTTTTCATAACAAAATAATTAATCGATTTATAAATTTATCTGAATGGTAAAATTCAAATATAGAAAGTATATGAATTAAATTTTAGCCAGACGCAAAAGTAAAATTATCTATCATTAATTTTCCCACCCGAAAAGGATGGTTTTTGAAAATTGAAAAATAATGATCGCATTTATAAATCATATCTTTTCTTAGGAAATAAGAATGGTACGATTCATGAAATATAAAATGTATATTTATTTTATCATTTTGTTTTTATGAAAAGAAGTGTTTTATTATGTTTTGTTGCTTTGTTGAGTGCTTCTTTTTATGGAAATCAACAACAGTTTATTCCTGAAAAAGGAAAGGACACAACTAGGCAAATTGTAAAAAAGATTCCTTTATCTCACTCTGTATTGGCAACTGGCAACTGGTACAAATTTTATATAGAGAAAACAGGAATATATAAGCTTACTCCAGAATTTTTATCCGATTTAGGGATTGATGTCGCTACAACAGATCCTGCAACAATTAAAATTTACGGAAATGGAGGACACATGCTACCTCTTAAGAATAGTAAAAATACCGAGTTTGATCTAAGGGAAAATGCTATAAAAGTAGTGAGAGGAGAAAACGGTACGTTATCAGAAGGCGGCTATATCCTTTTTTACGGTCAAAGTACGAAGGGATACAATTCAGATAGTAAAACCCATATTAATCTATACGATGATAAATCATATTATTTTATCACCACATCTGGAAAGAGAGGAAGAAGAATAATCAATTCAGAATCCTTTGACAAAAAAGCGGATACAATTATTACCACATTTAAAGAGGATCAGTTTTACGAAATGGATCAATACAATCTCGGGATGATGGGGAGAAGATGGTTAGGAGATCAAATTAAAAATAATGAAGAAAAACAATTTTCATTTCATTTTCCTAATAAAGTAGATGCAACAGCTATTACATATAAAATTATGGCAGTAGCTAAATCCAATAAACCATCAAAACTTAAAATTAGTTTGAACCAAAAAGAAGCTGGAGAGATTAAATTTAGACCTGCATCAGATCGATTAATAGCAATAGAAGGGAGTTTAGAAAAAAATAACAAAATCTATGATGATGCTATTCAGATAGGTTTGCAATACGAAGTAGAGGGTAAAGCACTGGGGGAAAGTTACCTGGATTATATACGGGTTTCTGCAGAAAGATCCTTGGTAGGATCAGATAAACAATTAAAATTTACGATTCCGAACACTAATTCTAAACACGAAATTGGAGAAATACAATTGAAAAAAGCTAAGAAAATCTCTGAAGTGTGGGATGTAACAAATCCAGAAGTAGTGAAGGTTTTCGAAAACACATCTTTTTCCAGTAAGTTTTCTTTCAAAACGCAATTAGATACTAAAAGAAAGTTTGTTACGGTCACTACTTCGGATTATTATGAACCCTTAAAACCGTTAGAGAGTATTGTAGAGAATCAAAATCTGAAAGGGACTATTTTTCTTGATGAAGAAAATAATTTTAAAAACATTGATTATCTTATTATTACTGAAAATGATATGTTAACTGCTGCTGAACGATTGGCAGATTTTCATAGAACACGAAACAAGATGAATGTTAAAGTAGTTCCTGTGCAGAAAATCTACAACGAGTTTAGCAGTGCGAAACAGGATATAGGTGCAATTCGTAATTTTATTAGGTATGTGTATGAAAACGCTTCACATGATAACAAAAAGCTTTCTTATGTATGTTTTATGGGAAATGCTACAGTCGATTACAAGGATATACTCAAAGATAAATCTTTATTAAATACCTACAAGAAAAGTATAATTCCAAGTTTTATGAGTTATGAGAGTTTTTCTAATACGAGATCCTATGTGTGTGATGACTTTTTTGGAATGATGGATCCAGAAGAAGGTGAAATGAAATCAACGGATGATCTTGATATTGTATTTGGACGAATATTGGTTGATACGGATGTAATGGCAAATGATGTAGTTGATAAAACTATTAGATACTATAAGAAAAATTCTTTTGGAGATTGGAGAAATAATGTTCTCCTATTATCAGATGATGTAGATAAAGTTTGGGAACAAGGTATTCAAAGAAATTTGAATAGTGTAGGAGACTCTTTAGTTAAAAAATATCCTTTTTTAAATATTTCTAAAGTATATAGTGATGCATATATTCAAAAATCAACATCCAACGGCGAGCAATACCCAAACGTAACCAAAACGCTAATAAAGAAAATAGAAAAAGGTGTTGCTGTGTTAGATTATTTTGGACACGCAGAAGAAGAAGGTTTCGGTACTGAGTTTTTCTTTACCAAAAAGGATGCTATCAATCTTAAAAATAAAGATAAACTACCATTGTTGATTACGGTTACCTGTCTGGCAACTCGATTTGATAACCCTTTTGATATTTCTATTGGAGAACATGTTTTTAGAAACCCAAATGGAGGTGCTATAGCGATTATTGCAACAACTAGAGAAATATTTATGAATGCAGGAGTTAACATAAATAATGAAATAATGAAAACTCTTTTTTCAGAAAATGGGCCTTACTTGAAACCGGCAGAAACCGTCTTAAAGCTTAAAAACAAATTAAGGTATCAAGATAAAAGAAGCGTTTTTTTTATTGGAGATCCTGCAATGTCGCTTCAGATGCCTCGACCTGGTGTTCATATTACTAAAATTAATGGTATTCCACTCCAAAAGTTTAGAGATACGATAAAAGCCTTAGATAAGATTAGAATATCTGGACATCTAGTAGATGCTTTTGGAAAGATTAAAAAGGATTATAATGGAGAAGTTTTTATCAAGATTTTTGATAAAAAAAACAGTAAAAAAACATTAGGGAATAATAAAATTAAAAATAGGAAAGGAAATCTTATACAACTAGAATATAAAGATCAAGACGTAATAATATATAATGGAGATTTTGATATAAAAAAAGGAGTGTTTGATGCTGAATTCATGATTCCAAAAGATATAAATATGTCAATAGGTAATTGTAAGATAAGTTTATATGCTAAAAAGAATAATATTTTGGAAGATGCGGTTGGTGCGTATGAAAATGTATTATTGGGTGGAATATCAAATGTAACATCACTTGATACTAAAGGACCAGAGGTTAAAGTATTTATAAATGGTAAAAAATCGAAAGCGATTAACATTATTAAAGCTAATCCGGAATTGAAAATTGAGCTTGCTGATGAGAATGGAATGAATGTTTCCACCATGGGAATTGGACATCAAATGAAAATGATTATTGATGGAAAAGGAAAGCGAGAGGTAATACTAAATGATTTCTATACGAATAAAGAGAATGGTTTTAAAGAGGGATCAATTTCTTATACATCAGATACATTATCGCTAGGACATCATACTTTAGAAATTAAAGTATGGGATACTTTTAATAATAGCAGTACCAAAAAAATAGAGGTTGTGGTATTAGATTCTTTATAAGATTGCTTACTTCGATAATAATCTACTAAATCACTAGGCTTTTTATTAATAATATCATAATTCTTTCATTTCTAGTAATTTTTTCAAAGATTTGGGACTAATGAATAGATTTTTATATATACATTTGTTTAATAACCTAGTATTCCGATAGGGTAATAGGTTTTTTTGAAAAAAAATGATTGTAGATCAAATGATATTAGATAAGGTAGCTACGAAGAAAACATCGTACGAGACTGATAGAACTTCAGAGAAGCCATTGCGTAGTATAGCAAAGGCAGTTAGTTGGAGGATTGTTGGTACATTGGATACATTGATAGTTTCTTACGTTTTAACTGGCGAGATAGCACTAGCTACTTCGATAGCATCAATTGATTTTGTTACAAAAATGATTCTTTATTTCTTTCACGAAAGAATTTGGAATCGTATTAAATGGGGAAGATAATTGCGGTTTGACTTCTCGACTGTGCTATAAGGGACAGAAAAAGAAATATTAAAAATGAAATTTACAGGAAAGGAAATAGAGAACTTAAATAATACGCTAAAGGATAAAACTCCTTTAGAGATTACTCAATGGGCCATTTTAAATGCGAAAAGCCCTGTCGTAACGACAAACTTTAGACCTTACGAAGCTGCAATTCTTAGTGTCTGTGCTAGTTCTCTATCCGATATTCCTGTGATCTGGTGTGATTCGGGTTATAATACTCCTAACACGTATAAACATGCGGAGGAAGTTATTGATTTATTAGAACTTAATGTACAATTGTATGTGCCTAAGCAAACTTCTGCTCATAGAGATGTGGTAATGGGAATTCCTGATATTGAAGATCCCAAACATAAAGAATTTACAGAGCAGGTAAAACTAGAGCCGTTTAAAAGAGCAATGTCGGATTTTAAACCAGATGTGTGGTTTACAAATCTTAGAAAAGGACAAACTGCATTAAGAGATTCTTTGGATATTTTGAGTTTAGGAAGTGATGGAGTGCTTAAGGTAAGCCCTTTTTATTATTACAGTGATGCAGAATTAGATGTGTATTTAGAGAAACATAATTTACCAAATGAGTTTAAGTATTTTGATCCAACAAAGGTATTAGGAAACAGAGAATGTGGATTGCATACGAATTAAACTAATTTGTTATTTATTTAGATCAAAAGATTATTAAAAAAAAGACTAAATTACATGGAAGTAATTGAACAAATAAAAGAACAAGTTGTGAATGCAAAAGTGCTAAAAGTAAATCCTTTAGAAAGTGAAGCGATTTACATTTTTAGAGAAGTTGTTGCTCAATTTGAGAAACCTGTTTTACTTTTTTCAGGAGGTAAAGATTCTATAACATTAGTAAGATTAGCCCAAAAAGCATTTTATCCAGGTAAAATTCCTTTTCCATTACTACATATAGATACAGGACATAATTTTCCAGAAACTATTGAATTTAGAGATCGATTGGTTAAAGAACTTGGTGTAGAATTAATTGTTCGTAATGTACAGGATTCTATCGATCAAGGGAAAGTGATTGAAGAAAAAGGTAAGTACGCCAGTCGCAATAGTTTACAGACTACTACACTTCTTGATGCATTAGAAGAATTTAAGTTTGACGCAGCTATTGGAGGAGCTCGTAGAGATGAAGAAAAAGCAAGAGCAAAAGAACGTATATTTTCGGTAAGAGATGATTTTGGTCAATGGGATGAAAAAAATCAGCGTCCAGAGTTATTTGATCATTTAAATGGAAAGATCGATTTAGGTCAGAATGTTCGTGTATTTCCGATCAGTAATTGGACAGAACTGGATGTTTGGAGTTATATTCAAAAAGAAGAAATCGAAATTCCTTCTATATATTTTGCACATAAACGCAAAACATTTATTAGAGATGGTATGATCTGGTCCGCAGAAGATGAGGTAGTGCATAGAGAAGATGATGAATTGGTAGAAGAAAGATTGGTTAGATTCCGTACAGTAGGAGATATGTCATGTACCGCAGCCGTACTTTCTGATGCAATTACAATCGATAAGGTTGTGGCAGAAATTAGAGAATCTACAATTTCGGAAAGAGGAGCTCGAATTGATGATAAAAGATCTGAAGCCGCAATGGAAAAAAGAAAACAACAAGGATATTTTTAAAATAAGTTGGTAGTTGTCAGTTGTTGGTTAATAGATTTTTTCCATCAACGATCAACCATTAACAATCAACTATAAAGAAATGGACGTATTAAAAATAGCAACAGCAGGAAGTGTAGATGATGGTAAAAGTACCTTGATTGGACGTATTTTATATGATACAAAATCATTAACCACTGATAAATTAGAAGCAATCGAAACTAGAAGTAAAGCGAATGGGTTTGACTATTTAGATTTTTCATTAGCGACAGATGGATTAGTGGCAGAACGTGAACAAGGTATTACTATTGATGTAGCTCATATTTACTTTTCTACAAAGACAAAAAGTTACATTATTGCAGATACTCCTGGGCATATAGAATATACCAGAAATATGGTTACCGGAGCGTCTACATCTCAGGCTTCGATCATTCTGGTAGACGCGAGAAAAGGTGTGATAGAACAAACCTATCGACACTTTTTTATTAATAATTTATTAAGAGTAAAGGATGTAATCGTAGCTATTAACAAAATGGATTTGGTTGATTTTTCACAATCAACATATGAAGCAATTAAGTCTGATTTTGAAAAATTAATAGCAAAAAGCGATTACAAAGAGCAGAACATAACTTTTATTCCGGTAAGTGCGTTACAAGGTGATAACGTAGTGGACGCATCCGAAAATACTCCTTGGTATAAAGGTCAAACGTTGTTAGAACATTTAGAAGAATTAGATGCTCAGGATGTATATGAAAAGGCAGAAGTACGTTTCCCTGTTCAAACTGTAATCCGTCCTAAAAAAGATGAATTCCATGATTTTAGAGGATATGCAGGTAAGCTATATGGCGGTGATCTTTCTGTAGGCGATGAGGTGACAGTTTTACCATCATTAACAACATCGAAAGTTAAAGAGATATTCTTTTTTGACGAGAAATTCGATACAGCTGGTAGAGGTAGTTCTTGCACGATTACATTAGAAGATGATGTAAATGTAAGTCGAGGTGATATGATTGTAAAATCATCAGAAAAACCTAGGGTTGAAAAACAGCTAACAGCTACTGTTTGTTGGATGGATGGTAAAGATCTTAATCCTGGAACTAATTATTTTATTCAGAGTGGAAGCAGTAGGATTTTGGCCAAAGTTAAAAATGTTAATGGAACAATTACTACTGATTTTTCAGGAGAAGATACTGCAAAGAATTCATTGGGTCTTAATGAGATTGGTAAGGTTCAGATACAATTAAGCAAACCTTTGGCTATTGATTCTTATAGTAAGAATAAAGCGTCAGGGTCATTTATATTAATAGATTCTCAAACCAATAATACTTCAGGAGTAGGTTTTATAGAGTAGATAAAAACCTTTAACCAAGAAGAAGAAAAACAGGAATTTTAGAATAAAAAAAACCTTTATACAAAAGTCATAAGTATGTTCTTTTTTAAAGGTTGAAATACGAAAGAAAATGCAAAGTTTTAGAACAGAAATAGAAAACCCAATTGTCGAAAAAGACATTATTGAATTAGCTAATAAAATAGAGCAATTCCATAAAGGGACGATCGATGAAGAAAAATTTCGTAGCCTTCGTTTAGCTCGTGGGGTATATGGTCAGCGACAAGAAGGAGTGCAGATGATTCGTATTAAATTACCATATGGTAAGGTATTGAGCAATCAATTGCGAAGAATTTGCGATGTTTCTGACGAATATTCTAGAGGGCGATTACATATTACAACCAGGCAAGATATTCAGATTCATTACGTAGATCTTAATAGAACACCTGAACTTTGGGCAGAATTAGAAAGGGATGATGTAACCTTACGAGAAGCTTGTGGTAATACAGTTCGTAATGTGACAGCATCAGAAACAGCAGGTATTGATCCAAAAGAACCTTTTGATGTGTCACCATATGCAGACGCATTGTTTCGTTTCTTTTTAAGAAACCCAATTTCTCAGGAAATGGGACGTAAGTTTAAAGTATCCTTTTCAGGTACTGAAGAAGATACTGGATTATCCTATATGCATGATCTTGGTTTTATTGCCAAAATTGAAAACGGAGTAAGAGGATTTAAAGTAATGCTTGCAGGTGGATTGGGCTCGCAACCAAGACATGCGGATGAATTATATAGTTTTTTACCAACAGATAAGATCATTCCTTTAATGGAAGGAGTGCTTAGAATTTTTGATCGCCATGGCGAAAGAAAAAGTAGAGCTAAAGCGAGAATGAAATTCTTGGTAAAAGATATTGGTTTAGAAGCTTTCAAAGAATTAGTAGAAGCAGAACAAAAAGCAATTGCTCAAAAAACTGTTATAATCGATGCTGAAGCTTATGTAGCATCAGTTCCGGTTTCCTTGGAAGTTCCGAAAGTAGAAGTTAAAGATCAAAAAGCTTTTGAATTGTGGAAATCTACAAATGTGATTGAGCAAAAACAAAATGGATATGTTGCTATAGGTATCAAGGTGCTTTTAGGTGATTTTTATACGGATAAAGCTAGATTGTTGGCTGATTTGGTGGAAAAATATGCTGCTGGAGAGATTAGATTATCTCTACGTCAGAATATTTTAATTCCTTTTGTAAAAGAAGATTTAGTATCATTTTTCTATCAGGAATTAGAGAAACTTGGTTTTGTAGAAGCAGGTTATAACAAAGCGGTTGATATTACAGCCTGCCCAGGAACTGATACGTGTAATTTAGGAATTGCAAGTAGTACGGGTATTGCCGAAGAATTAGAAAGAGTAATAAAAACTGAATATCCACAATATCTGGAGAAAGAAGATCTGGTAATCAAGATCAGCGGATGTATGAATGCTTGTGGACAGCACAATATGGCGAATATTGGTTTTCAGGGAATGTCAGTAAGAACAAAAGATAAATTAGTAGCTCCGGCTTTACAAGTGTTATTAGGAGGAGGAAATCTAGGTGATGGAAAAGGTCGTTTTGCAGATAAAGTAGTAAAAATACCAAGTAGAAGAGGACCAGAAGCATTACGTAGAATCCTGAATGATTTTGAACAAAATGCAAATGGTAAGACTTTTGTAGACTACTATGAGGATAAAGGAGAAAAATATTTCTATAATTTCCTTACGGATTTATCCAATGTAGATAATCTGACCCAAGAAGATTTTATTGATTGGGGAACTGAAGAGGAATATGTAAAAGCGATTGGAGTTGGAGAATGTGCAGGTGTAGTTATTGATTTGATCGCTACCTTGTTTTTAGAAAGTGAAGAAAAGATTGAAAATGCAAAAAAATCTTTTGAGAATGGGATATATTCTGATGCAGTATACCACGCTTATAGTTCTTTAGTGAATTCTGCTAAAGCATTATTGCTGGCAGAAAATAAAAAGACCAATACGCACGCAGGTATCATTAGTCAATTTGACGAAGAATTTGTTGCTAGTGGAAAGATAAAACTTGAAGGAACATTTGCAGATTTGATATACCAACTTCAGAAAAATGCACCGAACAGGGATTTTGCGGTCGATTATATTAAAAAATCAGGGCTATTTTTACAAAAAGTGCAAGCGTTTAGAGCGCTTGAAGTAGAAAATGTATAATATCTTTACAAAGTTTGTAAAACCTTTATTATAAAGATAATAAGTTATTAAAAATGAGTATTAAAACACCGAAATTAACAGTAGTTGGAGCAGGACCGGGAGATCCAGATTTGATTACGTTAAAAGCAATCAAAGCATTAGAATCAGCAGATGTGGTGTTGTATGATGCACTCATCAATGAATCGTTGTTGAAATATGCGCCTAATGCAGAAAAAATCTTTGTAGGCAAAAGAAAAGGATGTTACGCATATCAACAAGAACAAATTAATGAACTAATTGTTAGTAGAGCTAAAAGTCATGGACATGTAGTTCGATTAAAAGGAGGAGATCCCTTTATTTTTGGTCGTGGAGCAGAAGAAATTGGTTATGTTCAAGAATTTGGAGTAGAAACAAATATGGTTCCAGGAATATCTTCATCACTGGCAGTTCCAGCTTATCAAGGAATTCCGTTAACCAAAAGAGGTTCATCAGAGAGTTTCTGGGTGATTACAGGAACAACGAAATCCCATAAATTATCGCAGGATGTTCGCCTGGCGGCAAAATCTAATGCAACCGTGGTAATTTTAATGGGGATGAGCAAGTTAAACGAAATAGTTAGTATCTTTGCAGCCGAAAATAAACTCGACATTCCGGTAGCCATAATACAGAGCGGGACTACTGAAAATGAGCGGTTTGGGTTCGGTTCAATAAAAACCATAGAGCAGGTTGTGTCAGATAAAAAATTATCATCACCAGCCATTATTGTGATAGGTGAGGTAGTTGAGCAAAGAGTGAAATTAGCTTCGATTTATAAAGAAGTAAAAGAAGAAATCGTATCTTGATAGTTCAGGATAGCTATAAAGATGGAAGAAAGAAATAATTTATATCCGGTTTTTCTGAAAGTTAAAAATCTCGAAATCTTAATTGTTGGAGGAGGAAATGTAGCTGAAGAAAAACTTACGTTCTTATTGAAATCTAGCCCAGATGCTAAAGTAACAATGGTGTCTCCAATGTATCGAGATGATACGGTTACGTTAGCAAATAAGTTTGGGGTAGAAATGATTAAAAAGAAATATCACAGACGCTTTCTAAAAAGGAAACATATTGTGATTGCTACTACAGATGTTCCTGAAGTGAATATACAAGTGTATAAAGACTGCAGAAAAAGAAGTAAATTGGTAAATGTAGCAGACAACCCTCCATATTGTGATTTTTATATGGGTGGTATTGTAACCAAAGGTAATGTAAAAGTGGCAATTTCGACTAACGGAAAGTCACCCACAACAGCCAAACGACTACGTCAATTTTTCGAAGAAGTAATTCCAGAGAACATTGATGATTTAGTCAAAAATTTAAATGAATACAGAAAAACAATAAAAGGTGATTTCGAAGAAAAAGTGGAAACACTTAATGAATTTACCAAAGGATTAATAGGAAAAAAAGAAGTTGAACATGATCAAGACTGATATTCTAATCATCGGAGCAGGACCAACAGGATTATTTACTGTTTTTGAAGCTGGATTACTAAAATTAAAAACACATCTTATTGATGCATTACCACAACCAGGTGGTCAATGCTCTGAGATATATCCAAAAAAACCAATATATGATATTCCTGGATTTCCTGAGATTCTTGCAGGAGATTTGGTGAATAACTTAATGGAACAAATAAAACCTTTTGAACCTGGATTTACCTTAGGAGAAAGAGCCGAAACTATTGAGAAATTAGAAGATGATACTTTTTTGGTTACAACCAATAAAGGAACAAAACATAATGCTCCCGTAGTAGCTATAGCTGGGGGATTAGGTTCTTTTGAACCTCGTAAACCACCTATTCCGAATATTACTGATTTTGAAGATAAAGGAGTTGCTTATATTATTCGCGATCCAGAAGTATATAGAGATAAAAGAGTGGTGATTGCAGGAGGTGGAGATTCTGCCTTAGACTGGACTATTTTCTTAGCTGATGTTGCAAGCGAAGTAACTTTAGTGCATAGAAGAAATGAGTTTCGTGGAGCGTTGGATTCTGTAGAAAGAGTAGCTGAGTTAACGAAGTTAGGAAAAGTAAACCTAATTACTGAAGCAGAAGTTAAAGAACTAAAAGGAGATGATCACGTTACTGGTGTTGGTATCAAACATAAAACAGAAGGTGATATTCATTTAGATACTGATTATTTTATTCCATTATTTGGATTGTCACCAAAATTAGGACCAATAGGAGGTTGGGGATTAGAGATCGAAAAGAATGCTATCAAAGTAGATAATTCTTACGATTATCAAACTAACATTCCTGGGATATATGCAATAGGAGACGTAAATACATATAAAGGAAAATTAAAACTGATTCTTTCTGGTTTCCATGAGGCAGCTATTATGTGTCAGAGTGCTTATCAAAGAATATTTCCAAACAAGAAGTATGTAATGAAGTATACTACTGTTGGAGGTGTAGAAGGATTTGATGGTTCTAAAAAAGAGGCCAAAAAAGAAGTTGTAAAAGCTATAGTTTAAAAAACTTAGAATAACATAGTCCTCGCAGGATATACTGAATGATTTGGTATATTTGCGAGGATTTTTATACAATAAAGACAAGAAATATGTCAGATGTTACCATAAAGATAAAAGACAGAGAAGGAGAAATTCACGAAGTACAAGCTCCTACAGATATGGCTATGAACCTGATGGAAGTGTGTAAGGCGTATGAGCTTCCGGTAGAGGGAACTTGTGGTGGTATGGCAATGTGTGCTTCTTGTCAGTGTTATGTTTTATCTGATCATGAGCTTCCTGAAATGAGTCAGGATGAGGATTTGATGCTAGCAGAAGCTTTTTACGTTGAAGATAATAGTCGATTAGGTTGTCAGATTCCTATTACTCCAGAGTTAGATGGATTAGAGATTGAATTAGCTCCTGAATCCTAAAAAAACAGAATAAACTTGCAAAACAAAAGACTATACCTTTAATTTGTAAGCAGAATCGCAGTGAAAACTGTTTAGTTCATATATTTATTTAATATGTTATCAAGAAAGGTGGAGGGAATAGACCCTATGATGCCTTAGCAACCCTTTATATATCCTGATGCTTATCAGAATCTTAAAGAAGGTGCTACGTTCTATTCGTTTTAAAGACGAAATAGATAACAATGACACATAGCATTAGCTATTTCCATTTATTTTCTTGATACATACTGATTATATTCCTTTTGTAAGGGAAACTTAATACTATTTAATAATGTTACACCAAGCTTCCTCCATAGGCGGACAGGTGTCTAAGTGTTTTCATTATTAGTTTTAAAAAAAAGGCTTTGATAAGTTCAGCCTAACAATGGGTAAATGAAAGACATAAAAAAAATACTTGAAGAAAGAATTCTTGTGCTTGATGGGGCAATGGGAACAATGCTACAACGTCACAAATTTACAGAAGAAGATTTTAGAGGAGAACGATTTAAAGATTGGTCGGTTTCTGTCCAAGGTAATAATGACTTATTGAGTATTACTCAGCCTGAAGCGATTAAAGAAGTACATCGATTATACTACGAAGCTGGAGCAGATATTGTAGAAACTAATACGTTTTCGGGAACTACAATTGCTATGGCTGACTATGAAATGGAAGAGTTGGTCTATGAACTGAATTTTCAATCAGCAAAAATAGCAAAAGAAGTTGCAGATGAATTTACAGCCAAAGAGCCTCATAAACCACGTTTTGTAGCTGGATCAATTGGTCCAACAAATAGAACAGCTAGTATGTCTCCAGATGTAAATGATCCAGGATTTAGAGCGGTCACTTTTGATGAACTTAGGATTGCTTATAAACAACAGGTAGAAGCGTTATTAGACGGAGGATCGGATATTCTCCTTGTTGAAACTATTTTTGACACATTAAACGCAAAAGCTGCACTTTTCGCTATAGAAGAGGTAAAAGATGAAAGAAATATAGAAGTGCCAATTATGATTAGTGGAACTATCACAGATGCGAGTGGTCGTACATTATCTGGACAAACGGCGGAAGCTTTTTTGATTTCCGTATCACATATTCCGATGTTGTCGGTTGGCTTTAATTGTGCTTTAGGAGCTAGTCAATTAACTCCACATCTTGAGGTATTGGCTCAAAAAGCAAATTTCGGAGTTTCTGCACACCCTAATGCAGGATTACCAAATGCATTTGGGGAGTACGATGAAACTCCAGAACAAATGGCTGATCAGATTAAAGAATATATGGATAAAAGTCTGGTCAATATTATTGGAGGATGCTGCGGAACCACACCAGAACACATAAAAGCAATTGCCGAATTGGCTAAAAACTATAAACCAAGAGCTGTAGAAGTTTTAGCATAGAATATGAGCATAGAGGAAAAAAGAAAATATTTAAAACTGTCTGGACTGGAACCGATGATTGTTTCAGCGGAAACAAACTTTATCAATGTCGGAGAGCGGACCAATGTCGCAGGATCCCGAAAATTTCTTCGTTTGGTAAAAGATGAGAAATTTGATGAAGCTTTAGATATAGCAAGGCATCAGGTAGAAGGAGGTGCACAAGTTATCGATATCAATATGGATGACGGCTTGATTGATGGAAAAGAAGCTATGGTACGTTTTCTGAATCTCATTATGGCGGAACCTGATATTGCTAGAGTTCCTATCATGATCGATAGCTCTAAATGGGATATTATTGAAGCAGGTTTACAAGTTGTTCAAGGTAAATGTGTGGTGAATTCAATTAGTCTTAAAGAAGGCGAAGCAGAATTTATAGCACATGCTAAAAAAATAAAGCGATATGGAGCCGCTGTAATTATTATGGCTTTTGACGAGGTTGGCCAAGCTGATAATTATGATCGTCGTATAGAAATTTCTAAAAGATCCTATGATATTCTTGTGAATCGGGTAAATTTTCCTCCAGAAGATATCATATTTGATTTGAATATATTTCCTGTTGCAACAGGGATGGATGAACATCGAAGGAATGCGATCGATTTTATCGAAGCAACAAGGTGGGTTCGTGAAAATCTTCCGCACTGTAGCGTGAGTGGAGGTGTTAGTAATGTTTCTTTCTCCTTTAGAGGAAATGATAGAGTTCGGGAAGCTATGCATTCAGTATTCTTATATCATGCGATCAAAGCGGGTATGAATATGGGAATTGTAAATCCTGCTATGCTGGAGATATATGATGATATTCCTAAAGAACTATTAGACCATGTAGAAGATGTTATTCTAGATCGTAGAGAGGACGCTACAGAACGATTATTAGATTTAGCAGAATCTGTAAAAGGAACAAGTAAAGAGCGAATAATAGACCTTTCCTGGAGAGAAGAATCACTACAAGATCGCATTACCAGAGCTTTAGTAAAAGGTATTGATCAATATATTGTAGAAGATGTAGAAGAAGCAAGACAAAAAGCAGATAAGCCTATCGAGGTGATAGAAGGTAATCTGATGGCTGGAATGAATGTCGTTGGAGATTTATTTGGATCAGGTAAAATGTTCTTACCACAAGTAGTAAAATCTGCCAGAGTTATGAAAAAGGCTGTGGCTCATTTATTGCCCTATATTGAAGAAGAAAAGAAAAAGAATGCCCCCCAACCCCCAAAGGGGGAGCAATATTGGAAAACAGCTGATCCAATATTGTATGGATTAATGAAAGAACACGCTAATAAAATGCGAAATCAACCCACTGAAGCGGAAGCAATGTTATGGAATGCTTTAAGTGGTAAAAATCTAAATGGATATAAGTTTAGGAGACAACATATAATTGGATCATATATAGCTGATTTTATTTGTTTAAAAGAAAACTTAATAATTGAAGTAGATGGTTCAATTCATCAACTTCCTGAAAACAAATCAAGTGATGAAGAACGAACCCAATGGTTGGAGAAAGAAGGGTATAAAGTTATTCGTTTTACAAATGAAAAAGTAATAAATGAAATTGATTTTGTATTAGATGAAATTTTAGAAACTATTGAAAAAGCTTCCCCTTTGGGGACGGGAGGGGCTGGTAAAGTACTTATGGCAACAGTAAAGGGAGACGTGCATGATATAGGTAAAAATATTGTTTCTGTTGTGTTGGGCTGTAATAACTACGAAATTGTGGATATGGGGGTAATGGTTCCTCCAGAAAAGATTATTCAGACAGCGATTGACGAACAAGTAGATATCATTGGATTGAGTGGCCTGATTACACCATCACTTGATGAAATGGTTTTTTTAGCAAAAGAAATGGAACGTAGAAATTTTAAAGTTCCGTTATTGATTGGTGGTGCTACTACGTCAAAAGCACATACAGCTGTAAAAATTGATCCACAATACAAAAATGCTGTAGTTCACGTAAATGATGCTTCCAGAGCAGTTACAGTGGTTGGGGATTTACTTAATAAAAGAAGTAACCAAAAATATGTAGGCGATCTTAAAGAAGATTATGAGAAGTTTAGAGTAGGTTTCCTTAAAAGAACGAAACAAAAAGAATATTTAACGATTGAAGAAGCTCGTAAAAATAAATATTCGATTGATTGGGGTTCTTCCGAAATAATAGAACCAAACAAATTAGGAATTCAGGTTATTGAAGATCTTGATTTGAAAAAATTAGAACCTTTTATTGATTGGACGCCATTCTTTAGATCTTGGGATTTACACGGTAAATATCCTGCAATATTGACTGATGAGGTGGTTGGCGAACAGGCTACTTCATTATATAAAGATGCACAAGAATTATTACAAAAAGTATTTGATGAAAATTTATTAGGAGCTAAAGCAGTTTATGGTTTGTTCGAAGCTAACACTGTAGATCATGATGATATTGAAGTGGAATATAGTCACGCTGAGCAGGGTCGAAATGCAGATAATGAAAACTTCAAGTTTAGAACACTTAGACAACAATTGAAGAAGCATGCAGGTAAACCCAATTTTGCTTTATCCGATTTTATTGCGCCAAAAGAATCAGGTAAACAAGATTATATGGGATGTTTTTGTGTTACCACTGGGTTTGGAACTAAAGAATTGGCAGAAGCTTTTGAAGCAGATCTTGATGATTATAATTCAATTATGATTAAGGCATTAGCAGATCGTTTAGCAGAAGCATTTGCGGAGTATTTACATAAGAAAGTTCGTAAAGAAGATTGGGGATATGCCAGTGAAGAGCTGCTCTCTAATGATGAGTTGATTAAAGAATCTTATAAAGGAATAAGACCAGCGCCAGGATATCCAGCTTGTCCAGATCATCTGGAAAAACTTACGATTTGGGAGTTACTACAAGTAAAAGACAAGATAGGAGTAGAACTTACAGAAGGGTTAGCGATGTGGCCAGCAGCCTCCGTATCCGGTTATTATTTCGCAAATCCTGAAGCAAGATATTTTGGGTTAGGTAAAATAAAAGAGGATCAAGTTAAAGATTTTGCGCAGCGAAAGCATATAGATTTGGAATATGCAAAGAAGTGGTTAAACCCGAACTTACAAGATTAAATTAAACACTAATGATTATTATCAGGGTTTAAAAAATTTATAAGGAATTGCGTGAGGGATAGAGCGGCATGTCTGAGCTCTTTTATGATCCTACTGAGCTTGCCGAAGTGTGATCATAAAAAGCGAGTAGTGAAAGCCCGACCAGAGTGTAACGGAGGTCACGCCAAAATAAATAAAAATATCAACTAAGAATTATAAAGAAGAATGAAAGTTACTGATCATATAAAAAAAGCAAAAGGAAAGACCTTGTTTTCTTTTGAATTAATACCACCACAAAAAGGAAGAAGTATACAGGAACTCTATGATAATATTGATCCTTTGATGGAATTTAATCCTCCTTTTATTGATGTGACTACTTCAAGAGAAGAATTCATTTATATCGATCGAGAAGGCTTATTAGATAAAAAGTTGACTCGTATGCGTCCAGGAACTGTTGGGATCTGTGCGTCAATAACTCATAAGTATAATGTAGATACTATTCCGCATGTACTTTGCGGTGGTTTTACAAAAGAAGAAACTGAGTATTTGCTTGTAGATTGTCATTATTTAGGGATAGATAATGTGATGGCTTTACGTGGTGATGCCATGAAAGAAGAAAAGTATTTTAACCCAACAAAAGGAGGGCATTGTTATGCTAATGAATTGGTGGAACAAATCGTAAATATGAATAACGGGAGATTTCTTCACGAAGTAATAGAGAGCGATAATCAATCTGATTTTTGTATAGGAGTAGCAGGATATCCAGAAAAACATATGGAAGCTCCATCCATGGATTCTGATATCAGAAGATTAAAAGATAAAGTGGATGCTGGCGCGGATTATGTAGTAACGCAAATGTTTTTTGATAATAAAAGATATTTTGCCTTTGTAGAAAAAGCTAGAGAAGCCGGTATTAATGTACCTATTATTCCTGGAATCAAACCAGTAGCAGTAGCAAGGCATTTGCAGCTATTGCCACAAGTTTTTAAATTGGATATGCCAGATGAACTGGTAAGAGCAGTAGAAAATTGTAAAACAAATAAAGAAATTAGAGAAGTAGGAATTGAATTCGCGATACAACAATCCAAGGAGTTGATGGAATATGGAGTGCCTGTTTTGCACTATTATTCAATGGGTAAATCGGATAATATAAAAAAAATAGCTTCAGAAGTGTTTTAATTACTCATAAATAAACTTTTATTTTGTACATATATAGTGTAATAAGTAATTCAATGAAAAATAAAATATTTTTTCTTATCGTTTTTGTTTTTGCTGTTTTTGGATGTAAAAATGATGATGATGTTCAGGTGCGTACTGGAGATATAAAAATAACGGTACTAACAGAAAGCAATGCTATATTTTCAGGTGCTATTGTTAAAATATTACCTAATGATATTGAAAAAATCACAAATGAAAGTGGAGAGGTGTTTTTCGAGGATTTATCCGAAGGAACCTATACTATTATTGTTAGCGTTCCTGGTGATACAATAAATGAAGAGTTTGTCATAGAGCCTGACCAACTTAACTTACTGACCATTATAGTAGATGATATAACGGTTATTGAACCAGATCCTTTAGATATTAATTTTCTTATTAATACTATTTATGCTAGATTAAAAGATGACACGCTTTTTGATTCTGGTGGTTACTCAATGTATTGGGGGGACATAGGTGTAGATGTAGTTTCGACCAATACTACAGTTTCTTCTAATTATAGAGATTTAGATAAATTTGAACTCTCGCCAACTAATACGATTATAAATGATGTTTGGGTTAGCCACTATGAAACTATAATAGAGGCTAATACAGGAATAGAATTTCTTGAGTCAATTGATCCGATTTCCAATCCAGAGATAGACAAAGAATTACTTACTGGTGAATTGAGATTTTTAAGAGCATTATTATATTTTAATTTAGTAAAATTGTATGGTAATCCGGTTTTGACTACTTCTGGAAATAATATTGATATTAATAATCCTCCTGTTTTTATTCAGGATACGGAGCAAGTCTATGATTTGATCATTGCGGATTTAGAATATGCTCAAGAGAATCTGGTAGTTTCCGGTCCAAATAATAGAGCATCAGTTGCAGCTGCTGAAGCGTTACTGGGTAAGGTATATATCCAAATGGCAGGTTTTCCGCTTTTTCAAACCGATAAGTATCAGAAAGCATTAGAGCAATTTGAAAAACTTCGAGGTAGGTTTAATTTAGAACCGAATTATGAAGATGTATTTGATGTGTTAAATGAAGTGAATAATAGTGAGATTATTTTTTCAATAGATTTTAGTGCGGATAACCCTAACGAAGGGAGTAATTATGGTGTGCTTTGGGGGCCTTTGGGATTAGCTATAGAAGACAATCTAATATTAGTTCCTAGTTTTGTAGAAAATTATTTTGAAGGTCCCATAAATTTCCCAATAAATACGAATGATCAGAGATTTAATCAAAATATAGCAACTTTTACAGTACAAAATGGTATTGCAACAAACACTGAAGATATAGCTAATTGGAGACCTTATAAATTTAAAAAAGATGTATCATCACCAGTTATTAGAAATGGTGAATCTTTTGATTTTCCTTATTTACGTTATGCAGATATTCTTTTGTTGCTTGCTGAAGCAGAAAATGCAATTAATGGACCTACTCCAGCTGCTTATGATGCAATTAATACAGTTAGAAGACGTGCCTTTGGTTCTGTAGACTATGAATTAGCAGAGGGTTTAAATCAAGAAGAGTTTTTAGATGCAATTCTGAACGAACGCCAGTTGGAGTTGTGTTTCGAAGGGCATCGTAAAGATGATCTTATAAGAACGCAAAAATTAGAATCAACAATTAATTCATTTAATATTGACAATCCAGAGAATATAAAAGATTTTCAATCTCATGAGTTTATTTGGCCAATACCACAGATCGAGATTGATCTAAATCCCAACACAATCCAAAATCCTGGGTATTGATTGCTTCAGAAGAATATTTGTTTTTTCTAGTTTTATTTCAAATAGTAATCTAGAAGTATCGAGAGTGTTTGAAAAGGTATTATTACATTTGCCGGAATGATTTTACGGATTACTATACTTTTTTTTATTGTTTACCTTCAGGGTTTTGCACAATACAAAGACCAGACAGGTGCCGATTACAGTAAAGCGCATTACAGCTTCGATGTAAATAACTTCTACGGGACTATTCTGAAGCATAATCCTGATATATCACATTTGATTACAGGACATCCGTCAGGAGTTATTCTTTCTGTAAATCGAAAAACTTTTGGGAATAAGAAATGGCAGCGATTGTATAATTCTCCGGATTATGGAGTATCGTTTATCTATCAAAATATGGATAACGAATTTTTGGGGGAAAACTATGGGCTTTATGCACATTATAATTTTTATTTCCTTAAGCGTATTTTGATGTTACGATTAGGTCAAGGGATAGCGTATACAACAAATCCTTATGACGAAGATAATAACTTTAGAAATGTAGCCTATGGCTCTCATTTTATGAGCTCTACTTTTGCAATGTTAAACCTAAAAAGGGAAAATATAATTGGCGGACTTGGTTTGCAAACAGGACTAGGAGTGATTCATTATTCTAATGCAAATTTTAAAGCACCTAATAAAAGTACGAATACCTTTGTTTTTAATGTTGGGCTTAATTATGTGTTGGATACTGAATATGCTGAATACGTTGAAAAGGGGAAAGGCGCTGTTAGAGGCTCAGAACCTATTGGTTATGGAGTTATTTTTCGAGGAGGAGTCAATGAGAGTGATGTTGTAGGATCTGGTCAATATCCGTTTTATACTATAGCTGCTTTTGTTGATAAACGCTTAAATAAAAAGAGTAGCATTCAGTTAGGAGCAGAATTATTTTTTTCAGAAGCTTTAGAAAGATTTATAGATTTTAGATCTACAGGTGATTTTGAAGATGGAACCACAGGTGATGAAGATTCAAAAAGAATAGGTGTGTTTTTAGGACACGAATTAAGAATTAATAAAATATCAATACTTACTCAATTAGGCTATTATGCTTATTATCCCTATGATTTTGAGGGACAGGTATATAATCGTTTCGGAGCACGATATTATTTCAATAAAAATATGTTTGGATCAATTACAGTAAGGTCGCACGCAGCTAAGGCCGAAGCTGTAGAGTTTTCAATTGGATACAGATTATGAAAAGAATAACCCTCATAGTATCAATGTTTTTAGTAATCGCTTGCGATACGGAAAACGCTTTAGACTGTTTTCAAAGAACAGGAGACATTATAAGACAAGAAGTTGAGGTCTCTGATTTTACAAGAATTTTAGTTAATCCAGGTGTTGAACTAATCTTAAAAGAAGGGGAAATAACTTCAGTGATTATAGAAACTGGTGACAACTTACTGGATGAAGTATCTGCTGTTGTAGAAGGAGATCGTTTAATTTTAAGCAATACAAACGATTGTAATTTTGTTAGAGATTTTAATCAAACCAAAATTTTTGTTACCGCTCCTAACATTACAGAAATTAGGAGTGAAACACAGTTTGATATTTCTTCCGATGGAGTTTTAAGATTTCCTTCGTTGCGATTGTTGTCCGAGGATTTTAATGAAGATAATGGAGGTAATACTACTGGTACTTTTACTATGGAAATTGATACTGAAATATTGTCTGTTGTAGGGAATAATATTGCTTCTTTCTTTGTAAAAGGGAATGTTGCAAATCTATATGTTGGTTTCTTCTCGGGAACCGGAAGGTTCGAAGGAGCTGATCTAATAGCTCAAAATATAGAAATCTTTCATCGAGGGACTAATAAGATAATTGTAAATCCTCGGCAATCGATTAAAGGGGAGATACTAAGTACGGGAGACGTTATTTCCATAAATAGACCTTCAACAATAGAGGTTGAAGAATTTTTTACCGGTAGATTGATATTTCAATAAGTTATATTTTTGTTTCTATAAAGGAGTATTCTCCATTGTGCTAAAAACCTTGAGTTTTCTTTGTTCGGGTTGTTGTTTTATTTGCGAGATTTTTATAGATATCTTCCGCGCTGTTAGATTTCTCTTAACTCTACATTTTCAAGTGTTTTTATATTATTTTTTTGTTTCGATTGCTATAGTTTTTTGGTTTTTTTACAGAGAAACACTTACACTAATACCGTAAAAGTATTGCGTCTTTGTTGTTGCGTAATGTGGTTAATAATTCATAAATTGAAGTAATCCTTCCATTAGAATACCCCCATTATAAAACCTAAGGAATTGCGCTATGAAAGAACAAGAAAATATAGAGGTAAACCCTATTTCAAATGATAGAGAAAATTATTTAAAGAAGGAGTTGTATGATCTTATCAAAAAGGATGATTCAATTTTTGAATTCTTACAAGATGCAGCAATTGATGGACTTTGGTTTTGGGACTTAGACGAACCGGAAAATGAATGGATGAATCCTAAGTTCTGGATTACGTTAGGATATGATCCGAATAAAATGCCTCATAAATCATCCGCTTGGCAAGATATTATTAATAAAGATGACCTAAAACGAGTATACGCCAATTTTTCTAAACATTCACAGGATCCATCCTATCCATTTGATCAAATTGTAAGATATCGTCATAAATTTGGTCATACAGTTTGGATTAAATGTAGAGGCATAATTTTACGGGATGATAATGGAACGCCCAGAAAAATGCTTGGTGCACATACCGATATTACTAAATTAAAAAAAGCAGAACAAGATCTTAGAAAACAATTAAATTACTTTGAGCATATCATCGATGGTACTGATTTAGGTACTTGGCGCTGGAATGTGCAAACAGGAGAAACTATTTTTAATGAGCGTTGGGCAGAAATTATCGGTTACTCGCTTTATGAGTTAGAACCAACTACTATTAATACTTGGATGAAATACTCTCATCCTGAAGATCTTGAGAAATCTAATGAACTTTTACAAGAACATTTTGACGGAAAAACTTCAATTTATGAATGTGAAGCTAGAATGAAACATAAAAATGGAGAGTATGTATGGGTACTGGATAAAGGCAGAGTAGTAAGTTGGGATGATCAAGGAAACCCTGAATGGATGATAGGATCACATCAGGAAATTACCAAAAAGAAAAAGGATTTTGAGCGTAATAGACTTTTTATTGAACAGACTCCAAGTGCAATTGCTATGTTTGATACTAAAATGAATTATTTAGCTGCATCAAAAAAGTGGTTTGAGGTATATGATATAAAAGACCGAAATGTAATTGGGAAATCGCATTTTGCTGTGTTACCTGAAATTGCTGAAAAATGGAAGTCTAATTATCAGAAATGTCTTGAAGGAGAAGCTATTAAGAATGATGAAGAATGTGTGGAAAGAAAAGATGGAACTATACAATGGTTATCTTGGGAACTTCGTCCCTGGTATTCTGATGAAAACAAAGTAGGTGGATTAATATTTCACACCTCGGATATTACAAAAATAAAAAGAGAACAAGAGCTGAAATCTTTACTGAAAGTAGCAGAAGGCCAAAATAAAAGATTGAAAAATTTTGCCCATATTGTTTCGCATAATCTTAAATCTCATTCAGGGAATTTTGAGATGCTTTTGGATTTGTTTTTTCAGGAGAACCCAGACATGCAGCATAATGAAATTGCTCAACTTTTTAAGACTGCATCACAAAACCTTTCAGAAACCATTTCACATTTAAATGAAGTAGTATTAATAAATACTTCTATAAACGAAAGTTTAGTGTCCATAGATTTAAAAAAGTCTATTGATGAGGCCACAAGAAGTGTGCAGGCAATTGCAATTGAGTCTAATGTGATTATAAATAATAATGTCGAGGAAGGGATTAAAGTATTAGCTATTCCTGCATATTTGGATAGTATATTACTTAATTTTATTACCAATGGAATTAAATATAGCTCCAAAAAAAGAGATAGTTATGTCACCTTGAGTACGATTAAGAAAAATGGAAAAGTAGTTTTGTCTATCGAGGATAATGGACTTGGTATTGATCTTGAGAAACATAGATCCAAGTTATTTGGCATGTATAAAACATTTCATCCTAGCATAGAAAAATCCAGAGGTATAGGTTTATTTATAACCAAAAATCAGGTGGAAGCTATTGGAGGTCGAATTGAAGTTGAGAGCAAAGTGAATTCGGGTACAACTTTTAAAATTTTTATGAAATATGAGAAAGATTGATGTTGCCTGTGTAATTGATGATGATCCAATTTTTGTTTTCGGTATTAAACGAATAATAAAGATTATTGGATTTTGTAATAATCTTTTGGTTTTTAAAAATGGAAAAGAAGCGTTGGATAACTTAAAGTCTATTATTTCTGAAAACCAAAATGTCCCGGATGTTATTTTGTTAGATTTAAATATGCCGATATTAGATGGTTGGCAGTTTTTAGATGAGTTTGTTAAAATCCCTTGTAAAAAGAAAATAACAATTTATATAGTTTCTTCATCTGTTGATCCCGAAGATGTGCTTAGAGCAAAGTCTTATGAAAGTGTTTGTGATTATATTGTAAAACCTGTTACTGTGGAAACGCTAAAAGAAGTATTACAAGATTTTGAAAATGCTAGATAGATATACTTATTCTCAAAATCTAATTTGTCAACTCCCTAAATAAACTCTCTAAATCTTTATTTTTTCTTGAAAGTTGAAGAATTTTCAACTCATTATCATGTGCAAAATCAAAAACAACAGAGCGCATATCTGTTGTTGTATCAAATATGAGTTGATAGACAAATCCATGAATGTTCTTAACATTTTTTATGTGGTCAAGTTTTAGTAAGAAAGCTTCCTCAACTCGATAGTCAAACTCGACTTCAATAATCTGATCCGTTTGATCCATCATTTCGTTTAAGTTCTTGTCAGCTACTATTGTGCCTTGATCAATTATAATAACGCGATCACACATGGCTTCGACTTCTTGCATGATATGTGTAGAAAGGAAAACGGTTTTTTCCTTGCCAACGGATTTAATTAGTTCTCTAATCTCTACCAGTTGATTTGGATCAAGACCTGTGGTAGGTTCGTCCAGGATTAAAACTTTTGGATCGTGTAATAATGCACAAGCTAACCCTACCCTTTGACGATACCCTTTAGACAATTGACTTATTTTTTTATTTGATTCTGGTGTAAGACTGGTTAATTTGATTACTTCTTCTATTCTGGATTTTGAAATTTTGTAAACCTGAGCATTAAACGATAAATATTCTCTTACGTACATTTCCAAATACAAAGGATTATGTTCTGGAAGATAACCTACACTCGTTTGTACATCAATTGGTTGTGTGTTTATATCAAAACCATTTACCAATGCTTTTCCTTCTGAAGGATCCAAATATGTGGTTAGGATTTTCATCATTGTAGACTTGCCAGCACCATTAGGGCCTAAAAAACCAACAATTTCTCCTTCATTTACTTCAAAAGAAACTTCTTTTAAAGCATTTTGGTCATCATATATCTTAGAAATATTCGAAACTGAAATCGACATGAAATAAATTTTATCAAAAATAGACAATTAAGTTTCCTATGCTAACGGGTTTTAGTGATATTTATGTTTTGATCAAATATAAAACTCAGAAGAATGTTTGATTTCTTTTAAAACAAACGTACTGTTCAAAACACCAATATTCTCAATTTTGGAAAGCTTCGTCTTAACAAAATCATGGTATTCTTCCAGACTTTTGGTATGGATTTTTAAGATAAAATCAACTTGCCCAGCCATATGATAGCATTCCTGAACTTCATCTAAATTCTGAATCTGTTCTTCGAATTTCTCAATAAAAGCTTCATTATGATATCGCATAGAAACCTGACAGATAGTAGTTATTGATCTGTCTATTAGTTTTTTATCAAGAATTGCGACATACTTTTTAATAAAACCTTGTTTCTCTAATCGTCTAACTCTTTCATAAACAGGAGATGGTGTTAGATTGAGAATCGTGGCAATTTCTTTGGCCGTTTTTTTAGAATCTCTCTGAAGAATTCTAAGAATTGTTATATCTGTTTGGTCTAATTGTTCCATTGATAGCGGTTAAAAATTACTTCAAAATATAGTAGTATACTTATTAATAAAGTAAATATAACTACATAATATTAAATATAAAGGAATAATTACTTAGTTATTTGATTTATTCGGATATAAAAGTTGCTATTAGTACTTTAGTGAGTGAATAATACTTAAAGAGTGTTAAAATTTTAAGAATGAAGATGGATACAAAAATTTTAGTAATTGGAGCAAATGGTCAACTTGGTTCTGTATTGACAAAAGAACTTAGAAAAAAATATACGATAGAAAATGTAATAGCTTCAGATCTTAAAGAAGATAATAATCATAAAGGCATATTTGAAGTTATAGACGCCACGGACAGGAATAGAATTCAAGAAGTTGTAGAGAGATATAGTATAACCCAAATATATCATTTAGCCGCAATTTTATCAGCGAAAGGTGAAGAAACTCCATTAGCCACTTGGGATATCAATATGAAGACTTTGTTTAATGTTCTGGAAGTTTCTAGAAAGAATAACATTGATAAAGTGTTTTTTCCAAGTTCGATTGCAGTTTTTGGCGAGGGTGCGCCTTTAGAGAATACACCGGATGATGCGTATCTTAATCCAGCTACAGTATATGGTATAAGTAAAGCTGCTGGAGAAAATTGGGCACAATACTATTTTATGAGATATGGTTTGGATGTTAGATCTATTCGATATCCTGGAGTTATTGGGTATCAATCACTACCTGGAGGTGGAACGACAGATTATGCAGTAGATATTTACCATAAAGCAGTATTAAAAGAAGAATTTAATTGTTTTTTGAAAGAGGATGCAATGCTTCCTATGATTTTTATGGATGATGCAATAAGAGCTACAATAGAACTAATGGAAGCTCCAAAGGAAAGTATTACCATAAGGACTTCCTATAATATTGCAGGAATTAGCTTTTCTCCTGAAGAAGTTGTTGCTGAAATTCGTAAATTATATCCTGATTTTAAAGTAAATTATAAACCGGATTTCAGACAGGAAATTGCTTCGAGATGGCCAAGATCAATTGATGATGCTTCTGCAACCAAAGATTGGGGATGGCAACCAGAGTTTAATCTGAAAGATATTACAGAGATAATGACCCAAAAATTACAAGAGAAATATAAAAAAGGTTCAAGAAATAAGGAGATTTTAATGTTTTAATTTTTCTTTTCTTGCTAACTTATAAATACTAAAAATAAAGAATACCAATCATGTTTTCAAATATAAAAGACGACTTACAAAAAGAAATAGAAGGGATTAAATCAGCTGGATTATATAAATCCGAAAGAATAATTACAACTCCACAAGGAGCGGAAATAGATACTACAAATACAAAACACGTATTGAATTTTTGTGCAAACAACTATCTAGGCCTTTCATCTCATCCTGATGTTATTAAAGCAGGTAAAGATGCAATTGATTCTCATGGATATGGATTGTCTTCTGTACGTTTTATTTGTGGAACACAAGATATTCATAAAGAATTAGAGCATAAGACTGCAGAGTTTTTAGGGATGGAAGATTGTATTTTATATGCAGCAGCTTTTGATGCGAATGGAGGTCTTTTTGAACCAATTCTTACTGCAGAAGATGCTATTATTTCAGATTCTCTGAATCACGCATCTATTATTGACGGAATTCGCTTGTGTAAAGCAAAGCGCTTTAGATATGAGCACAATAATATGGTAGATCTTGAAAAACAACTTCAATCTGCTAAAGGGTCAAGAAGAATATTGATCGTAACCGATGGTTCCTTTTCTATGGATGGTACGATTGCGCAATTAGATAAAATTTGTGATTTAGCGGATACTTACGAAGCAATGGTAATGATAGATGAGTGTCATTCTACAGGTTTTCTAGGTAAAACCGGTCGTGGAACTCACGAATATCGCAATGTAATGGGAAGAATAGATATTATCACCGGAACATATGGTAAAGCACTTGGAGGCGCTTCAGGCGGATTTACAGCAGCCAGAAAGGAAATTGTAGAAATGCTAAGACAACGCTCCAGACCTTATTTGTTTTCTAACACAGTGGCTCCATCAATAGTGGGAGCATCCATTAAGGTGCTAGATTTGCTTAGCTCGTCAACAGCACTTAGAGATAAACTAGAAGAAAATACTAAGTATTTCAGATCAAAAATGACTGCTGCAGGATTTGATATTGTGCCGGGAGATCATCCAATCGTTCCGGTTATGTTATATGAAGCAACACTAGCACAAGAATTTGCTGCCAAATTACTAGATGAAGGTATTTATGTTATTGGATTCTTTTATCCAGTAGTACCACAAGGAAAAGCTCGAATTAGAGTGCAATTATCAGCTGGACATGATCGTGAGCATCTTGAAAAAGCAGTAAAAGCATTTACTAAAGTAGGTAAAGAACTGGGAGTAATATAATTACTAACGTTTGTTAGTAGTTTAAAACATAGAAGATTCTTATTATATTGGATTATTTATTTAAAATATTTCATTGATTCTAATTAAAAATTTGATATTTAATGATAATAGGTAGGAATCGATGAAAAAAACGAAAATTTATTTTCTATAGTTATAGTTTTAGCTACTTTAGCAGCGTAATAAAGAAACAACAATGAGCAATTTGTTTACTTGGAACCGATTTTATTTTTTCTTCTTTTATTTTAAAAGTAGGAACGGGATCGCTATGTAAATAAATCAGCAAAATTTATAAAACTAGAATCCCGATGAAAAGTCGGGATTTTTTTTTGAAATAAAAATATATAACGTTTGAGAAAGAAGGTTGCCATACAAGGAATAAAAGGATCGTATCATCACGGAGTTGCGCAAGCATATTTTGGTAATGAAGTGGATGTAAATGAATGTATGTCGTTTCAAGAACTTGTTCATAGTTTAGAGAATCAGAAAAGTACGGATGCAGTAATGGCAATAGAGAATTCTATCGCAGGATCTATTATTCCTAATTATGCGTATATCGATGAGCATGATTTAACTATTTGTGGAGAGTATTTTCAACCTATTCATCATTGTTTGATGGCATTAGATGGACAAGAAATTTCAGATATAAAAGAAGTGTATTCTCATCCTATGGCGTTGCTTCAGTGCAAAGAGTTTTTTAGAGGGCTACCACATATCAAGTTGGTAGAAGATGCAGATACTGCGGATGTAGCAAAAAGAATTAAAGAACAACAACTGAAAGGTGTAGCAGCAGTTGCAGGAGAAACGGCAGCCAATATTTATAAGCTCAATGTTTTGGCAAAAGAGATTCAAACAATTAAATCCAATAGTACAAGATTCTTTATACTGAATACAAAAGAGGATTCAGGTGTTGATAGCAATGAAATTAATAAGGCATCCTTAAAATTTCTAACAGATCATAAAAGAGGAAGTTTAGCCACTGTGCTTAATGTAATGAGTGATTGTAGATTAAATCTTACTAAAATTCAATCATTACCTGTTATTGACATGCCTTGGAAATATTCCTTCTTTGTAGATGTTACTTTTAATAATTACGAAGATTATCAAAAAGCTATTTCAATATTAAAAATCATGGCTTTGGAGCTTAAAATTTTAGGAGAATATAAAAATCAAAACGGATGAGCATTCAGACGGCAAAACGCTTAGAAACAGTGGAGGAGTATTATTTCTCTAAAAAATTACGTGAGGTAAGAGCACTAGCGGCTTCAGGAAAGCCTATTTTGAATATGGCTATTGGAAGTCCCGATTTAGATCCGCCTAAAGAAGTAGTACAAGCCATACAAAGCGCTGTAGTTTTAGATGGAGCTCATAAATATCAGAGCTATCAAGGGTTGCCTGAGTTAAGACAAGCTATTGCAGGTTTTTATAATAATAAATATAAAGTAGTTCTAAATCCCGAAAATGAGATTCTACCTTTAATGGGATCCAAAGAAGGGATTATGCATATATCATTGGCGTATCTTAATGAAGGAGATGAGGTGCTAGTTCCTAATCCAGGGTATCCAACATATACATCTGTTACTAATTTGGTTGGGGCAAAGCCTGTATTTTATGATTTAGTTGCTTCTAATGGATGGGAGCCGGATTTTGAAGCTTTGTCAAAAAAAGATTTAAGCAAAGTAAAAATTATGTGGATTAACTATCCTCATATGCCTACAGGCGCTAATGGAAATATTAATTTGTTTAAGAAATTAATTGCATTCGCCAAAGAACATAACATCTTGTTGGTTAAGGATAATCCATATAGTTTTATCTTAAACGATAGTCCAATCAGTATCTTATCGATTGATGGAGCTAAAGAGGTGGCGCTAGAATTAAACTCTTTGAGTAAGACTTTTAATATGGCTGGATGGCGAGTAGGAATGGTAAGCGGAAGCCAGGATAAAATAGAAGCTATCCTAAAAGTAAAAAGCAATATGGATAGCGGAATGTTTCAGGGTATTCAAAAAGGTGCGGTTGCTGCACTAAATATTTCAGATAATTGGTATTCAGAAATGAATGCTATTTATGCCCAAAGAAGAGAACTTATTTGGGAATTAGCTTCCGTTTTAGGCTGTACGTATGATAAAACAGCAACGGGAATGTTTGTTTGGGCAAAATTACCTAATGGAATAAATGCAATGGAGTTTATTGATGATATACTATATAAAAAAGACATATTCATAACTCCTGGCGATATCTTTGGAAGCAATGGAGAAGGATATATTCGTTTCTCATTATGTGTAACTAAAGAGAATATAAGAGAAGCAATTGGGAGATTCAATAAAGAAGAATTGCAGTTTGCGAATAATAGTATCGTAAATCAAAAATCGTAACTCGTAAATAGAATGAAAGTATTCGTAATAGGAATAGGATTAATTGGAGGGTCTTTTGCAATTGATATCAAAGCAGCTTTTAATGAAGCAGAAATTTATGGTATTGATAAAAATGAAGAACATCTTGATAAAGCTATTTCATTAGGCCTGATAGATAAAAAATCTAATTTCGAGGAATTAGATACAGCTGATGTGGTAATTACATCAATTCCTGTAGATGTTACAGTAAAAATATTGCCAGAGATTTTGGATAAGATAAATGATGAATGTCTGGTATTTGATGTAGGGTCAACCAAAAAGAAATTATGTAGTTCCGTAAGTGATCACCCAAAACGAAGGAATTATCTAGCAGCACACCCTATCGCTGGTACCGAGTTTTCTGGACCACAGGCCGCAATTGCTAATTTATATCGAGGTAAGACTAATATCATTTGCGAAGTAGAAAAGACCGCGTTTAAATTGCAGGAACGAGGAATGGAGATTTTTACCAGATTGGGAATGAGAATTCGATATATGGATCCTGCCTCGCACGATAAACATATCGCATACGTTTCTCATTTGTCGCATATCAGTTCGTTTATGTTAGGAAAAACCGTAATCGAAAAAGAAAAGAACGAAAGAGATATTTTTGATATGGCAGGAAGTGGATTTGCTTCAACTGTTCGATTAGCAAAGAGTTCTCCAGAAATGTGGGCGCCAATTTTTAAGCATAATAAGGAGAATGTAATTGAGACTTTAAATGAATATATAGCAAACCTTACCCAATTTAAGGAGCTCATGGAAGAAGATAATTTCGTTGAAATCTATAAGGAAATGGAAGATACGAACCATATAAAAACAATCTTAAAAGGAATATCATAAAATAACCACATAAAATAAAATACTAATAGAGAATAAAAAATAGAGATGGAGAATAAGAAAGAACTTAGAAACTGGTTAGACGAATATAATTTGGATCATCCTTTAGTAATAGGAGGTCCTTGCAGTGCAGAGACAGAAGAGCAAGTAGTTAAAATTGCGCATCAGCTTAAGGAATCAGATGCTACCGTTTTGCGTGCAGGAATCTGGAAGCCAAGAACAAGACCCGGTAATTTTGAAGGAGTTGGAGCTTTAGGATTAAAATGGTTGCAACGTGCCAAAGAAGAAACCGGGATGAAAATTGCGACAGAAGTTGCAAATCCTCATCACGTAGAATTGGCTTTGGAGCATGGTGTAGATGTATTATGGATTGGAGCAAGAAGTACAGTTTCTCCTTTTATCGTGCAGGATATTGCAGAAGCTTGTAGAGGAATCGATAATCCAGTTTTGATAAAGAATCCGATAAACCCAGATTTATCCCTTTGGCTAGGAGCTGTAGAGCGCTTTTATACGTGTGACGTTAAAAACCTAGGAGTGATTCATAGAGGGTTTTCTACTTATGAAAAAACAAAATATCGTAACATTCCAGAATGGCAGATACCTATCGATTTGCAAAACCGTTTTCCGGATCTACCTTTGATTTTGGATCCATCACACATCGCGGGAAGAAGAGATTTGATCTTTGATCTATCGCAAACAGCATTGGATCTTAATTTTGATGGATTAATTGTAGAAACACACTATGATCCGGATAATGCTTGGAGTGATGCTGCACAGCAAATTACACCAGATACTTTAATTCAACATATGAAAGACTTAAAAATCCGTAAAGAAGTTGGTGTAGATGAGGCATATCAAAGAACCTTAAATGAATTACGTGCAAAAATTGATGTAGCTGACAATCAACTACTAGATATTTTATCTAAAAGAATGAAAATTTCAGACGAGATTGGTAAAGCTAAGGCAAAACAAAATGTAGCTATATTACAATCCAAACGTTGGAATGAAATTCTAGGGAAGATGATTTTGGAAGGAGAAGAAAAAGGATTAAGTGAAGAGTTTATGTTAAGAATATATAAGGCGATTCACCAGGAATCAATCAATCATCAGAAAAAAGTTGCCAAATCTTAAATATGTATAATACCTATTTGATATAGAGATTTATTCGCATCTTTGCGTCTATGACAGGTACTGTATATAAATCTACCGGAAGTTGGTATACCGTTAAAGCAGATAATGGTAAGGTATATGAATGCCGAATTAAAGGTAAATTTAGAATTAAAGGTATTAAAAGTACCAATCCCGTATCGGTAGGTGATAGAGTGGATTTTAAGCTGGAAACTGATAATGATACAGAAACCGGTGTAATCGAAAATATCAGAGAACGCCAGAATTATATCATCCGAAAATCGGTTAATCTTTCAAAACAAACCCACATCATTGCTGCAAACATTGATGTGGTTTTTTTATTAATTACGCTTAATAACCCTCCTACGTTTACTGCATTTATAGATCGTTTTTTAGTAACTGCAGAAGCCTATGATATTAAAGCGGTATTACTATTTAATAAAATAGATACGTATGATGAGGATGAACTTCTTGAAATAAAATATTTAGCAGCTTTATACAGGGAAATAGGCTATGAATGTATTGGTATCTCAGCAAAAACAGGTAAGAATATTGATAAGGTAAAAACATTAATGGAAGGAAAAGTAAGTATGTTTTCCGGACATAGTGGCGTAGGTAAATCTACATTGGTTAATTTAATCGAACCTGATCTATCCTTAAAAACAGCTGAGATTAGTGATCAGCATCAGCAAGGCCAGCATACCACTACTTTTGCAGAAATGTATGACCTTAGTTTTGATGCTAAAATTATTGATACTCCTGGTATTAAAGGTTTCGGAATCGTGGATATGGATAAGGAAGAGGTTGGAGATTACTTTCCAGAGTTTTTTGAACTTAAACAACAATGTAAGTTTAATAACTGTCTACATATAAATGAACCTAAATGTGCTGTAAAAGAGGCATTAGATAACGAAGAAATTGCCTGGTCACGTTATAAAAGTTACTTGCAGATTTTAGAAGGAGAAGAAGAGAATTATAGGAAAAATCACTACGATAATGAAAATTAATTATTTTTTTTGCATTTAGATGGTAACATTTCCTTTCCATAAGACACATACATAATGAGAGCTGTTGTTCAAAGAGTTTCTGAAGCTTCTGTTGAGGTTGAAGGAGAAAAGATTTCACAAATAGATCGTGGACTTTTAATCTTGATAGGTATCGAAGAAGAAGATACTAAAGAAGATATTGTATGGTTGTCTGGAAAAGTAAGTCGATTAAGAATATTTGAAGATAATAATGGTGTAATGAATAAAAGTGTTCTTGATATAAATGGTGAAGCTATAGTCGTAAGTCAATTTACATTACATGCCAGTACACGTAAAGGAAATCGACCAAGTTATATCAAGGCAGCAAGACCAGAAACTGCAATTCCTTTGTATGAAGAATTTGTAAAACAACTAGAGTTAGAATTAGGTAAAAACATTGGAACTGGTGTATTTGGAGCAGATATGAAAGTATCACTTCTCAATGATGGACCCGTAACCATAATTATAGATACTAAAAACAAAGAATAATAACCACCCCAAAATAAAATTTTATATGCAAAAAAAAGTACAACTAATCCTGGTTGCCGTTTTCTTATGTGTTTCTGCGAAATTTAATGCTCAAGATGACCTTAGTCTGCAAGCCATACTGATTGATTCGGTACTTACCAAAAATGCCAATGCTATCGTAAGATCAGAAGATGTTGTGATTAGTATTAATTCAATAAATTCTGTAACTGTAAAAACGAAAAGAGTAGTTACTGTATTAAATAAATATGGAGATCGTCACGCTGATTCTTACGAACCTTATGATCCCGAAACTAAAATAAAAAAAGCAGAAGCAATTGTTTATGATGCTTTAGGTCAGGAGATTAAAAAATTTAAAAGGAAAGATTTTAGTGACAGAAGTATGTATGATGGATTTTCTCTTATTGGAGATAATCGGTTTATATACTTTGAACATACACCTATTAATTACCCTTATACAATGGTTTACGAAAGTGAAGTTGAAACTAAAAGCTCTGCTTTTATAGAGCCTTGGTTTCCAATAGCTAATTACAACCTAAGTGTTGAAAAAGCTTCGTATACTGTAGTTAATCCAAAGAAAATTCCTTTAAGAACGAAAGAGAAAACCTTTAAAGGGTATCCAATAGAAATTAAAAGGGGAGATCAGGAAATATCGTATGTGTTATCTAAAGTTCCAGCGCTTAGGAAAGAATATAAAAGTCCATCTTTTACAGAGTTAGTACCTAACGGAAAAGTTACCCTAGGAAACTTTTCTTTGGTAAATGTTGAGGGTACTGCTAATGACTGGAAAACAATGGGTAAGTGGCAATATAATAATTTAGTTTCAGGAAGAGATAAGTTACCAGAATCCGTGATTAGTAAAGTGTCTGAATTAGTTGCAGATGCAGATTCTAATAAAGAAAAGGCAAAACGGATTTATGAATATGTGCAAAATAAAACGAGATATATCAGTGTACAATTAGGTATTGGTGGATGGATGCCAATGCAGGCTGAAGATGTGGATAGATTAGGGTACGGAGATTGCAAAGCTTTAACGAATTACACCAAAGCACTATTAGAAAGCCAAAATATACCTTCATATTATACCATAGTGTATGGAGATTCTGATAAAAGAGACATAGATGCTGATTTTGCTTCGATGCAAGGTAATCATGTGATATTGAATATACCCGATGAAGAAGAGGATATTTGGTTAGAGTGTACCAGTCAGACAGCACCGTTTAATTTTATAGGCGATTTTACGGATGATAGAAATGTGCTGGTAGTTAAACCTCAAGGAGGGGAAATTAGAAGAACCAAGAAGTATACACCAGAAGAAAATACATTGTACACGACTGCAACAATTTCCTTACAGTCAGATGCATCTATCGAAGCAGAAGTAGTGTCCTTGTCTAAGGGTTTACAATACGATTGGAGATATTTAACAAAGTTAAAGCCAATTAAGGATCAAAAGCTACACTATAAAGAATACTGGGATTATATTAATAATCTTAACATTTTATCATTGGAATTAGAGGATGATAAAAACAACATTAAGTATCAGGAGAAAGTTAAAGTGAACGCTACTAATTATGCAACAAAAGCAGGTAGTAGATTGTTGGTAATACCCAATTTTTT
This sequence comes from uncultured Aquimarina sp., assembly GCF_947495315.1. Lineage (GTDB taxonomy): Bacteria > Bacteroidota > Bacteroidia > Flavobacteriales > Flavobacteriaceae > Aquimarina. The sequence continues at coordinate 130,584 of NZ_CANLYD010000004.1, forward strand.
TAATCGTGTAAGTAGTAAAATGACAAAGTATGAAGACAGAAAAACCCCATTGGTAATTTCCAGAGGGTATGTAGATACTGATGAATATATAATTAATATACCTGCAGGATATTTGATTAATAAGCTTCCAGAAGAAAAGGTTTTTGAAACAGCTTTTGGTATATATAACAACAGTCTTGAAAAAATAGATGAATCTACACTGAAGTATACCAGAAAGCTTAGAATCAACGACGGTACCTATCCAAAAGAAAAATATGAAGAATATAGACAGTTCATGTCTAAAATTCGTAATGCAGATAAATCAAAAATAGTACTTAAACAACAATAATAAAACAATAAATATCGATGAAAAAAATACATAAAATAATTGGGGTCATATGTATGGTGCTGACTATTCATATGTCAGCTCAAGAATATAAATTTGGAAAGGTTTCTAAGGAAGAATTATTAGAAAAAGCATATCCCTTAGATAGCGCTGCGAATGCTGCCGTATTGTATGAATGCAAGAAAGTAAGTGTAAAGTATGATACCAATAAAGGTTTCCAGTTGGTAACGGATGTTTTTAAAAGAGTCAAACTATACAATAAAGATGGGTTCGATTATGCTTCAGAAGAATTGTTTTTGTATAAAAATAAGAATAATAAAGAAACCGTAATGGGTTTAAAAGGCGCTACATTTACATTGGTTGATGGTAAAATAAAGGAGACTAAACTTAAGAAGGATGGTGTTTTTAAAAGTGAGTTTTCCGAATATTATAATCAACAAAAATTCACGATGCCGTCTATAGAAGAAGGATCCGTAATTGAGTATAAATATAGAGTTATTTCACCTTTTTTATCTTCTATTGATAGAATTTACTTGCAGTATAAGATTCCTATTAAAAAAATAGAAGTAAAAGTAGAATCACCGGAATATTATAGTTATAAGAAGTTTTCTACAGGGTATTTACCGGTTAATTTAAAAGAATCTAGTTTTAATGATAAGATTACTTTTAATAATAAAGTTAGAACCAGACCTCATCAAGGTGTTGGTAATGGAACAAAATATTATCAAAATACTGTTGATTTTAGAGTAAAGCAGGATAATATAGAGTCTATTAATGTTCCAGCATTCAAAGAAGAACCTTATTCTGGCAATGTACAGAATTATATTTCATCTTTAAGTTATGAACTGTCATTTGTTAAATTTCCAAATGAGGCTATAGATTATCGATCTACTACTTGGGAAGATGTAACTAAAAAAATCTATAAGAGTCCTAGTTTTGGAGATGAATTAAAGAAAATAACGTATTATAAAGAAGATGTAAATAACCTTATTCAAGGAGCAACAAATCAAGTGGAAAAGGTAAGTTTGATTTATAATTTTGTAAAAAGCAAAATGAATTGGAATAAGAAACGAGGTGTATATACTAGAAAAGGAGTTAAGAAAGCATATAAAGAGGGTACGGGTAATGCTTCAGAAATTAATTTAATGCTTACTTCGATGCTTACTTATGCCAAGATAGATGCAAATCCTGTAATAGCAAGTACTAGTGATAGATTGATGTCACTTTTTCCGACATTAAACGGATTTAATTATGTACTCACCAGAGTTAAACTTGCTGATGGTAGTATTTTTTATTTAGATGCTACAGATAAGTATGGAGTGCCAAATGTTTTGCCTAATAGAATTATAAAAGGAATGGGTAGAGTAATTGCTAAAAACGGAACATCCCAGATGGTGAATTTCAGACCCACAAAACCTTCTGCGAATATATATCAGATGCAATGCCAAATTGATGACCAAGGAATAGCAAAAGGGAAGGTTAGTATTAATCATAGGGACTACTTGGCTCATAACTTTAGAGCGGCATATGCAGGAAAGGATGATGAGAGTAAAGCAAAGCGTTTTGAAAAAAGATATGGAATTACTGAGCTTGAGGAATACACTATAAAAGGTGTTAAAGAATATGGTAAAGGTGTCAATGAAAGATTCAATTTTACAATTGAAGATCAAATTGAAGCAATAGATGATGAGATATTCTTTTCTCCTTTATTATTTTTGAGGGATAAAGAAAATGTTTTTAAATCAGACGACAGAAAATATCCAATAGATTTTGGATATGGTTTTTCAAATAAATATATGGTGAACCTTAAAATACCAGAAGGGTACGAAGTTGTGGAGTATCCCAAAGCATCGGCATTTAAACTGCCGGATAATATGGGTAAATTTTCCTTTAGATCTACAGTGTCTAATGGGGTAATTCAGGTTGTTGTCGATGAGACCATTACTACTCCAATAATTCCAGCAAATTATTATCCTGCTATTAAGGAATTTTATAATCAGGTTATAAAGAAAGAAAACGAACAGGTAGTTCTTAAAAAAATATAAGATGAACATTCAAAATGCTCAGAAAGCGGTAGACGACTGGATTAAAAATCATGGTGTTAGATATTTTAACGAGCTGACAAATATGGCTCAGCTAACAGAAGAAGTTGGGGAAGTAGCCAGGATAATAGCGCGTAGGTATGGTGAACAAAGTGAAAAGGAAAGTGATAAGAATAAAGATTTAGGAGAAGAGTTAGCTGATGTGATGTTTGTAGTCTTGTGTCTTGCTAATCAGACTGGAGTAGATCTTCAGGATGCATTCGATAAAAAGCTAGATATTAAAACAAAAAGAGACCACGATCGCCATCATAATAACGATAAATTAAAATAATGTTTAAATCAATTGTTTCTTCGAAAAGATATTGGGTTTCTGTACTCTTACTAGGGCTTGTTTTTATAGTACTATTTAGTGTTATTGAACACCTCATGCAATATGGAGGTTTAGCATTGGATACTTTTATAGATGAAAAAATAAATAATGGCCTTTGGATACGATATCTATTGTCCCGAATCGTTGGAGGATTATTGTATGGGATGATTTTAGGGTATTATTTTGAATTAAGAAAACGCAAATCGAACCAATAAAATGAATTTGAAATTAAAACACATTTCGAATATTAAAAGCAATACATTGCAGATCACCGGATCTAAGAGTGAAACAAATAGGTTACTGATCTTACAGTCACTATATCCAGAGATAGAAATTGAGAATGTATCGAACAGTGATGATTCACAATTAATGCAGGCTGCATTAGCAAGCAAAGAAGAGCTTGTAGACATTTACCACGCCGGAACAGCAATGCGTTTTCTTACTGCGTATTTTGCAGTGCAAAAAGGAAGACAAACTGTTTTAACAGGTAGTAAACGAATGCAGGAGCGTCCTATTAAAATTCTTGTAGAAGGACTTAGACAATTAGGATGTGATATCAGCTACAAAAAAGAAGAAGGATTTCCACCAATAAAAATTATTGGAAAAGAACCAGTATCGAATACTGTTTCATTAGCAGCTAATGTGAGTAGTCAATATATATCGGCATTAATGTTAATTGCCTCATCACTGTCGAACGGTTTGGAGATCATATTAGAAGGAAAAGTCACTTCTGTGCCTTATATAGAAATGACGTTAAGTTTGCTCAAAGATGTTGGGGTTTCCGGAAGTTTTGAAAACAATGTAATAAGTATTAAGCCCGTAAAAGTAGTTTCTCCAAAATTAACGGTGGTAGAATCAGATTGGAGTTCTGCTTCATACTTCTACAGTATTGTGGCGTTGTCTATGGGTAGCACTGTAACATTAGGAAGCTACAAAGAAAACAGTTATCAAGGTGATTCAGCTTTAGCCGATATTTATAAAAAACTTGGTGTAGAAACTATTTTTGATGACAACAAGATTACTTTAAAACAGGTTCCTTTACCAAATGATTCAAAAGTGTTAGAATTAGATTTGGCCAACTCACCTGATATTGCCCAAACAATCGTTGTCACTTGTTTTGGTTTAGGAAAAGCTTGTTATCTAAAAGGATTACATACACTAAAGATAAAAGAGACAGATAGGTTAGAAGCACTAAAAATAGAAATTGAAAAATTAGGAGGCGAAGTCACTATAACAGAGGATTCACTAAGGTTAGCTACTGCTACATCAATTAGATCAGAGATTTCTATAGATACTTATCATGATCATCGTATGGCTATGGCTTTCGCTCCATTAGCGTTAAGAACAACATTGTTTATAAATGAAGCCGATGTAGTATCAAAATCGTACCCGGATTTTTGGGATGATTTAAAGAAATTAGATTTCAAAGTTCTGTAAATAAAAATATATATGGTCATTTACTTGACAACCCCTATGTCGAGATTGTATATTTGCACCTCCAAAAAAACAAACACTAATGAAGTTATCACATTTTAGTTTTGATCTTCCACAAGATTTATTAGCAGAATATCCTTCAGAAAATAGGGATGAAGCTCGTTTAATGGTTCTTAATAGAAAAGATCAAACAATAGAGCACAAGCAATTTAAAGATCTTATTGATTATTTTGAGCCTAACGATGTTATGGTTCTTAATAATACCAAAGTTTTTCCAGCTAGATTATATGGTAATAAGGAGAAAACAGGTGCTAGAATTGAAGTGTTTTTATTACGTGAATTAAATTCAGAAACTCGTCTTTGGGATGTGCTTGTGGATCCAGCTCGTAAAATTAGAATTGGTAATAAATTATATTTTGGTGATGACGAAAGTTTAGTGGCAGAAGTGATAGACAATACCACTTCTAGAGGACGTACACTTCGCTTTTTGTATGATGGGTCTTATGATGAATTCAGACAAAAGCTCACAGATTTAGGAGAAACTCCTTTGCCAAAATATATCAAGAGAGATGCAGAGCCTGAAGATGAGGAAAGATACCAGACTATTTATGCGAAAAATGAAGGAGCTGTTGCTGCACCTACTGCAGGCTTACACTTTTCTAAACACCTAATGAAACGTTTAGAGATTAAGGGAGTGGATTTTGCAGAAATTACACTTCACGTTGGTTTAGGTACTTTTAATCCAGTAGAGGTAGAAGATTTGTCTAAACACAAGATGGATAGCGAAGAAGCATACATAACAGCACGTGCTACTGAAACTATTAATAATGGTATTACTAATAAGCAAAGAATCTGTGCAGTCGGTACTACTGTAATGAGAGCACTAGAAAGTTCTGTTTCTTCAGACAATACGTTAAATGAGTTTAGAGGATGGACAAATAAGTTTATATTTCCTCCATATGATTTTAGTATAGCCAATAGTATGATAACAAATTTTCATACACCAAAATCTACTTTATTAATGATGGTTTCTGCTTTTGCAGGACATGATTTTATTAAAGAAGCATATGAGGAAGCTGTAAAAGAAAAATATCAGTTTTATTCTTATGGAGATGCTATGTTAATTATATAGGAAAAAAATCTTTTAATAAATATCTTACAAAACTCTACTTTACTATATAAAGTAGAGTTTTGCATTATTAAACTTTCGTAAGAATTGGTAATTTTTAACTTATAATTATGAAGTGAAATATAAAAGTATTTGTTGTATAAATCTTAAAATTAACAAGTTATAATGTTTGTTTCATGAAAAATAAGTATTTTCGCGAAGCTTTTTGAAAAAAACTACGGTAAAACCGTAGTTCAAACAAACTGTATATCGGCTAATTTGGTTTTTTGTCGAAAAAGATGAATTGAGAGAATTGTTGGTTCTTCTTTTTTAAGAAATTAGTCGTTTATTGCGCATACCCTAAATAAATAAATGAACTAAATAGTAACCTATGAACAGAATATTATACATCGTTTTGTTTTTTGTAACCTTCATTTCATTCTCACAAACCAAGGTCGGTAATCTTCATTTTAATGATATTGATGTTTTTGAAAATACCGAGCTAATGCTTAATGGAGCTGGAGAAAGAGAAAAATTATATACTATCGGCTTGTATCTGGATTTTGAAGTAGATGGAGTTGAAGATGGGCTTATGGTAGCAGACAAAAATGCTACTATGGCATTGACTATAAAAACAATTTCTGATATTTCTAATGAGGAATTAAAAGGAATTATAAGAAATGGATTAGAACGTGCCACTGATGGTAATAGTTATTTAATGGAGGATCATATTAGAGATTTTCTTAAACTTCTTCCAAAAGCATTTAATAAGTATGAGATTTTTAAAATAGTTTATACCAAAGATGAAAAGCTTACCCTCTATAAAAATAAACAAAGACTTGGAGCTGTAAATAACAGCTTAGAGTTCAAACAGGCGCTTTTTAAAATTTGGTTAGGAGATAATCCTGTTGACTCTGAACTAAAAGAGGATCTATTAGGAACATTTGATACCAATCCGATATTAGGTCAGTGGAAGGCTTATGATAAGAAAACAGGAGTGGCAATTAATGTTGTTCAGTTGTATATGATAAAAAATAAGGTTTTTGGATCTATACAGCAAATGCTGCGTCAATCAGAAAGAGACGCTGTATGTTATCAATGTGAAGGAGATGATAAAAATCAACCAGTAGAAGGATTGGTTATTATAAAGAACTTAAAAAATAAGAGTGAGTTTAAGTACGTAGATGGTAGATTTACAGATATCAGAAGCGGAAAAGTATCAATCTGTCAAATGTGGATAGATGAAGATGATATGAATGTACTTAATGTAAGATATAAAGGAAGTGGAGGGGTACATCAATGGAAGAGAGTGGAAAACTCGCGGAAGGATAATCGAGAGGACTTTCGTACTGTAAAATTCTAAAAATAAATTCTACTATTTACAATTCTTAAATAGTTTACACTTTCAGTTAGAGAGCCATTTATCTTTTGCATACTTTTGCAAAGAAATGAAGTCAAAAAAGAAAGACATACGGGCTCTGACAAAAGAGCAACTTCGAGAATTCTTCGTGTCAAATGGAGATAAAGCTTTTCGTGGCAATCAAGTATATGAATGGCTATGGAGTAAAGGTGCTCACAGTTTTGAGAGTATGACTAATATCTCCAAAGCTACAAGAGAAATACTAGAAGATAATTTTGTAATTAATCATATAAAGGTTGATCAAATGCAGCGTAGTACGGATGGTACTATTAAAAATGCTGTTCGACTTCATGATGGCTTAGTAGTAGAATCTGTTTTAATTCCTACTCCAAGTAGAACAACCGCCTGTGTTTCATCTCAGGTCGGATGTAGTTTAGATTGTAGGTTTTGTGCTACTTCCCGTTTGAAAAGAATGAGAAATCTTAATCCAGATGAAATTTATGATCAGGTAGTTGCGATTGATAATGAAAGTAGGTTATACCATAATCGTCCATTGTCTAATATTGTTTTTATGGGAATGGGTGAGCCACTAATGAACTATAATAATGTTCTAAAGGCAATTGATAAAATTACCTCTCCTGAAGGTTTAGGTATGTCTCCTAAAAGAATTACCGTATCTACATCTGGAGTGCCAAAAATGATTAAGAAGATGGCTGATGATGAAGTACGGTTTAAGCTAGCAGTGTCTCTACATTCTGCAATTGATGAGGTAAGAACTAATATAATGCCATTTAATGAAAACTTTCCGCTCGCAGATCTAAAAGAAGCATTAGAATACTGGTACGAGAAAACTAAAAGTAGAATAACCTATGAATATGTAGTTTGGGAAGGGATTAATGATAGAAAAGAGGATATAGATGCGTTATTAAGGTTTTGTTCATATGTTCCTTGTAAAGTGAACTTAATAGAGTATAATCCAATTGATGATGGAGAGTTTCAACAAGCATCGAATGCTGCAATAGAAAATTACATAAGCGCATTAGAGTCAAGAGGTTTTGTGGTAAATGTACGTAGAAGTAGAGGAAAAGATATTGATGCAGCTTGCGGACAATTAGCGAATAAGACGTAATTCAGCTTCCAGTGTTAATTATTTATTATCTGTTTTGACCCTCAATTAGGATTGTACTATCTTCGCAACTAGTTATAAAACAAAATCATCTACCTGGGATTGAAAGTCGTTGAGCAAATAAAACTACCTATAATCGATGAGATGGAACTTTTTGAACAAAAGTTTTCTCAATCAATGTATTCTAAAGTAGCTTTACTCAATAGGATCACACATTATATTGTAAATAGAAAAGGAAAACAGATGCGTCCGATGTTTGTTTTTCTTGTAGCTAAAATGGTATCTGGAGGTGAGATAGAAGAACGCACCTATCGTGGAGCTTCAGTTATAGAACTGATACATACCGCGAGTCTCGTTCACGATGATGTAGTGGATGATTCTAATCGCCGTAGAGGTTTTTTTTCTGTCAACGCACTTTGGAAAAATAAAATTGCTGTACTTATTGGTGACTACCTGCTTTCAAAAGGCATGTTGGTTTGTATTGATAACGATGATTTTGATCTACTAAAAATCATCTCCGTCGCAGTTAGAGAAATTGTAGAAGGTGAGTTGTTGCAAATTGAAAAAGCAAGAAATCTCGATATTACAGAAGAAATTTACTACGAGATCATCCGTCAGAAAACAGCGACCTTAATAGCTGCGTGTTGCAGTTTAGGAGCTTGTTCTGTAGAGCCAAATTCGGATTCGGTAGAAAAGATGAGAAAATTCGGAGAACTTATTGGAATGGCATTTCAGATCAAAGATGATTTGTTTGATTATGGAGATACTGCAATAGGTAAACCTACTGGTATTGATATTAAGGAACAAAAGATGACATTGCCATTAATTTATACATTAAATCATTGTACAATAGAAAAAAAGAAATGGCTTATTAACTCTGTTAAAAATCATAATAAGAATAAACAACGAGTTAAAGAAGTTATTGATTTTGTAAAAATGAGTGGTGGATTGGAGTATGCTACCAATATAATGCATCAATTTAAAGAAGATGCATTGGCTATATTATCTGAATATCCGGAATCAGAATACAAATCTTCATTAAAACTAATGGTTAATTACGTTATTGATCGAAAGAAATAATCCTTATTCATTTCAATTAATAAAACATAGTATATCTATTTCATTCAAAAGGCAGATATTGGTATTAGTTTTGATACCTATTAATTGATCAAAGATTGATTTTTTTCATACGCAGGCAACCTTTTTATATTTTTTAGCGTCTATCTCTAAGAAATAAGGTTCATTATATTTTAAAGGAAATAGTATTTATGACTAGAAAATTGTTTTTATATATTACAATTATATTGTTGTCAAGTTGTGCATCCGTAGAAAAGTACAATCAACAAATAAGTAAAACCCATAGTCCTGAAGAATTACATCGAGATGTTGATCACGCTTATAAAAAACTTAAAAAATTACATCCAGATGTAAATTGGTATATCTCTAAAGGTGAATTAGACAAAAAGATAGATGATCTAAAGAATGAATTAACAGAGCCATTAACTACTAAAGAATTCTATAAGTTATTTGCTCCTGTTATTACTAGTATAAAACAAGGTCATTTGTCAATTCATACACCTGTTAAAAAACAAACCAAGAAAGAAATAAAAGGAAAAGGGAAAAGAGGCTCACCTTTTAATTCTTTATCATTTTATACTTCGGCCAATAAACTATTTGTAAAAAAAGTTTTTAAAGGTGATACTACATTAATACCCGGATCAGAAGTAATATCTGTTGATGGCGAAAAAGTTAATGATTTATTAGAGTCTTTTAAAATACTACACGCTAGTGATGGGTATAACGAGACCTTTATACCGGAATTTATAGGAAGTCGTTTTGGTTTTTTTTACTCAAATACTCATAAGCAAAAAGACAGTATTTTATTACACCTAAAATTAGAAGACAGTTTGTATGACAAATATTTATATGCGAACTATGATAAAATAAAAACTTCCTCGCAAAAAGACACTGTACGTTCAGAAAAGAGAAAACTTAGTCGATCCGATAAGAAAATAGCAAAAGAAACTCGAAAGAAAATACGCAAGAAGAACTACAAATATGGGTACAACAAAAAAACAAACGAGTATAACAGAAATTTTATTTTTTTAGAATCTGATGCAGACTCGCCTATTGGTTACTTGAAGATTAGAAGTTTTACTAATGGGGGATATAAAGAATTTTATAAGGAAAGTTTTGCAAAAATTGATTCTGCGCAGTGCAAAAGTTTAGTACTGGATTTAAGAGGTAATTTAGGTGGTAGGTTAGTGGAGATTGATGATTTATATTCTTATTTAACTGATAAAGAGTATGTCTTTATAGAAAAGTCTAAAATGACTGGAAGATTAAGTTTTTTATACCCATTTTTTCATACAAAATCTTGGCCTACGAAAACGGCTGCTACGATTCTATCACCAGTATTAGGAGTGTATCAAATTTTTAAGGTTAAGAAAGAAAACAAAGAAGCTTATTTTAAATTTAAGTATAGTAAATTACGAAAGCCCAAATCGAATACTTTTACAGGTAAAATATACGTATTGATTAATGGCGAAAGTTTTTCTGCAAGTAGTGTTCTTTCGACACATTTAAAAGCAACAAAGCGAGCCACTTTTGTAGGAGAAGAAACGGGCGGTGCATATAATGGAACAGTGGCAGGAGTTTATGCAAAAGTCGAGTTGCCTAATTCTAAGATTAATATGCGCATAGGTCTTATGAAAATAAATGCTCCTTATACAATAGAACCTGATGGTTATGGTATTAAGCCAGATATTCCAATAAAAAGTACAATGAACAATGAAGATGAGGAATTACAATGGGTCATAGAAGATATCGAGATGTCTAACAAAAAGAAATGATTTTTTTATTAGTGTCAGGCAACCTTTTTGATTTTTATCACGTCTATGTAAATAGAGGGTCTTAAATAATTGATTTTTACTTTGAAAGTTATTCAGTTTTATAAAAACGAAACACAGCTAATCAAGAAAGCTACCAAAGAGCATCGTGATGCACAGCGTCTGCTGTATGACAAATATTCTCCAAAAATGCTAAGTGTATGCAGGCGTTATGTTAGAGATGTTCATTTTGCAGAAGAAGTGATGCTAAGTGGTTTTCTGAAGGTGTTTACAAATTTGAAACAATTTAATTTTGAAGGAAGTTTTGAAGGATGGGTACGAAGGATAATGGTTAATGAATCTATATCATTCTTAAGAAAACAAAAGCAAGTATTATTTACAGAGGATATCTCAGTGTATCATGAAGAATCTTGGAATAACATCAATATAGAATTAGAAGTTGAGCAGATACAGGAATTGATAGATAGTTTGCCAGAAGGCTATAAAATGGTGTTTGTATTATATGCTGTAGAAGGATATAAACATAATGAGATTGCTAAAATGCTAGAAGTAACCGAGAGTACTTCAAAATCTCAACTTTTTAAGGCAAGAAAAATGCTACAGCAAAAGTTAAACCAACAAAATAAAATTAGTAATGGCGCCATTAAAATTTGAAGATAGTATTAAGGAGAAGTTGGAGCAGCGCACAATACAGCCGTCTAATGGATCTTGGGATAAGTTAGAAGAACAATTGGGTCAAAAAAAAGTTAAAAAATATCAATGGTTTGGTATAGCGGCCAGTATTGTAGGGTTTTTAGTTATTACAACGGTTTTTATTACGTATAATAAAGATGCTAAATCTTCAGATGTGGAGCTTGTAGATATTGATAAAGAAATTATTAAAAAAGATCAGTCAACAGATTTTGTAGAAATAACGACTCAGGAATCTAAATCCAAAATAAAGAAAAATCAAGATACAGAAGAAGGTTTAACTTCATCCGTTGTTATTGTAAAAAATGACAAAAAAGAAAGCGACAAAACGGAAAATGATAAATTAAGAAATAGCATAGCTAAGGAAGATATACAAGTTGATAATAGTAAAACGAGTATTCAAGAAGATGTTTTTAAAGAGAATACTTCAGAAGCTGTCGTAGTGCAGACTGAAACCATTAACAATGAAATTGTAAAAGAAGATAAACTCTTGCAGGTTACGACAGAGGTAATAGATAGTAAAATTGCAAGTGTTATAGAAAAAGTAAAAGAACTCGAAAAGAATAAAGGAATAGTTACTGATGCAGAAGTTGAAGCGTTACTGAGAAATGCTCAAATCGAAATCACTACGCAACAAATTTTAAAATCTAATACAGTAAGTGCATCAGCTTTGCTTCTAGACGTAGAATCCGAGCTTGATGAATCATTTAAAGACCGTGTTTTTGAAGCACTAAAGACTGGTTTCGAGAAATTAAAAACTACCGTAGCAGAAAGAGATAATTAAACATTCATCAATCAATTCTTACCGATTCCCTCTCTTAATTGAGAGGGAAGAGTAAGTAAAATCTAATATTTATGAGAACAATAATAATGTATGTCGTATTAACGACAATGACGCTTAGTGCCTATTTTTTAAATGCGCAAGACAACGATAATTCAGATAAAATTGAAAAATTAAAACTGGAAAAGGAAGAAATAGTAATTTCAGAAAAAGAGGGACTTAAAAAAGAAGTAGAAACGATTAATGAACGATTAGTAAAGGGAGAAATAAATACAGAAAAGGCACAATCACTAAAGGAAGTTGCTGCCGAAAAACATGCACTAAATATAGAAAATAGATTGGCAATTATTGATAATCAGATTGCTTTAATGGAAAGGAATAATAGTGATTATTTGAATACTAATAAAAGTAAAATTTCGATAGGTCTTGGAGCTAAGGATAAGGATGATGGAGATATTTTATTTGGTATTAACTTTAATACCGGAGAAAAATCAAAGATAATATACGACAGACGTACATATTCTGATTTGGTAGTAGCTTTTGGATTGAATAATGCAATAGTAGACGGGCAATCATTAGATGATTCCGACTATAAGATCGCAGGAAGTCGATTTTTTGAGATTGGCTGGGCGTGGAAAACAAGAGTGTTCAAGAATTCCAATTTCATGAGAATTAAGTACGGTATCTCATATCAATCTAATGGATTAAAACCAACAGATAACAGGTATTTTGTAGAAAACGGAGATCAAACAGAATTACAAGAGTTTAGAGTAGAGTTAGATAAGTCTAAATTTAGAATGGATAATATCGTGGTTCCGGTACATCTGGAATTTGGAGCTTCAAAAAAGATAGAGACAGAGGAAAAAATTAGATTCTCAACTTTAGGAAAGTTTAGGATTGGATTAGGTGGTTATGTTGGTGCAAATATTAGTACACGTCAGAAATTGAAGTATAAAGAAGACGGTGATAGAGTTAAAGACAAAATAAAAAGAGACTATAATACAAGTGATCTGATATATGGATTAAGTACCTATATAGGTTTTGGTGACATGTCATTATATGCAAAGTATGATCTATCTCCAATTTTCAAAAATGCATTGGTTGATCAGAACAATGTGTCTTTGGGGTTGCGTTTTGACCTTTAAGAATTACCATAATCGGTAAGGTTCTCTATAGAATTTAAATTTGAAACATAATACAAGTATAAAATTGGGTATAATTTAATTTTTTAGTGTTAGCCTATTTTTTAGGGGAAAGAGTTGTGAGTCATCGCAACTCTTTTTTTGTTTCATGAAAAAATACATTTAATTTTACCTAGATTCTGTAAGGGATAGAGGATACTCTACTAATATACTATGAATAGTAGAGTTATTTTATTTTTGTTAAATATTGCACAATAATATATAAATTGTTAAATAAGTAAATAAATACGAATACCTTAACTTCATTACGGTTTTAAAGTAAGTCATTGGTTGTAAGTATTTTATGACACTTATTTTTTTTTATTCTCTATATAAATAGCATATATTTAGATCCCTTGAAATTTTGATTTTTTTAAGGTTTATTAAAACTGTGGCTTGTGTATTCCCCCTTTTTCCGCAAGTTAGAGATAAACTACTTATGCTAAAATTGGTACATAACTATGTAACTGTTAACCAAATTTTAGATATATGAAAACAAAATTCTATTACGTAGCATTTTTAATGCTTTGCAGTTTTGGTATGCTTGCCCAAGTAGGACCAAAAAAAGCCAATACTTTTGGCGAATCTGTTTATATGAGAGTAATACCGGCATTTTCCAAAATGGATAATATCATCTCAGCAAAAGATCAAGGGCATGTTGCTCCTCCTAAAAGAAGAGGTTCTAATACCGTAGTTCCTGGTAAAGGATTTCCAAAAGGAGAAGATCCTTTTTATACTGGTGTAGAAAAAAGTGGATCAGGAGTGCAGATGAGAGCGCCATTAGCTTCATTTGATGCACATATCGGTACGGTTCTAAATGATGCCACGGGAGCAATTGGACCTAATCACTATGTATATGCATTTAACTCTGGTTTTGGTATTTTAGATAGAGCAGGAAATGTTCTGTTACCAGAAGCATCACTTGCAACGCTATTCCCAGGTGAGTCATTAGGAGATCCGGTAGTGGTTTATGATAATTTTGCAGATAGATTTATTATTATGCAATTTAGTAATACTCCAAATGGATTTTTAATTGCTGTAAGTCAGGGACCAGATCCGGTAAACTCAGGATGGTTTACGTATCGTTTTAATACGGGAACATTTCCTGATTATGAAAAATTATCAATTTGGAGTGATGGATATTACATCACAGCTAATAAAGATCAAAATGCTCCAGATTCTAATGATGTTGTATTTGCGGTAAATAGAGACCAAATGCTTGCAGGAGAAGCTTCTGCTCAGTTAATTGGATTTCCACTACCAGGAGCGGAGACTAATGGGTTTTATAGTCCAGGAGGCTCTAATGCTACTGGAACAACATTGCCTCCAGTTGGAGTTGGACATTCTATAATTTATTTACAAGATGATAGTTGGGCAGGTGTTTCTAATGATCACCTGAAAGTTTGGACAACTGATGTTGACTGGGCTACTCCTAGTAATTCTTCAATTTCGCAACCACAGGAGATTACTACTTCTCCGTTTGATAGTGTGTTTGATGGAGGTTCATTTCAGAATTTAGACGAGCCAGGTAATGGTCCTGATATTGATGCGTTACAGGCTACTATGATGTATATGACCCAATATAGACGATTCGGAACTCATAATTCAGTGGTCTTAAATTTTGTTGTTGATTTAGATGGTACTGATAGCCTAGCAGGTATTCGTTGGTATGAATTAAGGCAAACTGCAGATGGACAGCCATGGACAATTTTTCAAGAAGGTACTTATGTACAACCAGATGGTTTAAGTGCATTCTGTGGTAGTATTGCACAGGATTCTCAAGGTAACATAGGATTGGCATATACAGTAGTTAGTAGTTCAGTATTTACTTCTCTAAGATATACAGGTCGTCAGGCTAATGATCCGCTTGGCACTATGACAATGGCAGAAGAAGTTTCTGCAGACGGAGATGCTCAAAATAATAGATCTGACGGTCGTTATGGAGATTATGGGCAAATGACTGTTGATCCATTAGATGATATGACCTTCTGGCATATTGCAGAATATATGAAAGGTCCTGCTCCTAATGTTAGAAGAAGTCATGTAGTTGCTTTCAAGATAGAACCAGCTATAATTGATGAAGAAGCACCTTCTACACCTGCAAACTTAGCAGCATCAAATACAACAGCTAGAGAGACAACATTAAACTGGGATGCATCTACAGATAATGTAGGAGTAACAGGATACGATGTTTATCAAGATGGAGTAGTAGCAACAACAGTTGCTGGAACAACTACTACAATTACAGGTCTAACACCAGAAACAACATACTCTTTCTTTGTAATTGCTAAGGATGCTTCTGGAAATGAATCAGGATCAAGTAATACGGTGAGTATAACTACATTAGAAAGTACAACAGGTCCAGGATGTCTTAATGGAATAGTAGCACCTTATGCGGAGAGTTTTGAAGCTGGTCTTGGTGCTTGGACTCAAGCTGCAGGAGATGATCTTGATTGGACAGTAGACGCTGGTGGTACTCCATCTAATAATACAGGACCTTCTAGTGCTGTAGATGGATCAAACTATATTTATGTAGAGGCTTCTGGTAACGGAACTGGATTTCCTAATAAGCAGGCGATTTTAAATTCACCTTGTTTTGATCTTAACGATTCAACTTCTGCTACTTTCTCATTCCAATATCACGCGTTCGGAGCTAATAATTTTGGATCTCTAGATGTAGAGGCAAGTAATGACGAAGGTGCTACTTGGACTAGTATTTGGAGTATAAGTGGTAATCAGGGTAATTCTTGGCAAACTGCTAGTATCGATTTATCAGCTTATTTAGGTTCTGGGTTACAGTTAAGATTCAATAGAGTGACAGGTAGCACTTGGAGAGCTGATGCAGCTATTGACGACGTAAGATTAACTGCTGGCGGAGGACCAGGAGGCGGAGATTGTGTTTCTGGAGATGTAACATTAAGCATTACATTTGATAATTATCCTCAGGAAACTTCATGGACATTAACAAATTCTGGAGGAACTGTAGTAGCTTCAGATAGTTATACCACAGCAAACCCTGATGGATCAACTGTAAGTGAAACTTTTGCAGGTTTAGCAAATGATACATATACATTCACTATTTCTGATTCATTTGGAGATGGTATCTGTTGTGGATTTGGTAATGGTTCTTATACATTATCTAGTGCAGGAGGAACAATTGTAACAGGAGGAGATTTTGGTAGTTCTGAAGCGACAGATTTCTGTATAGAAGGTGGTGCTAGGTTAGACACATATCCTCTTAGTGGACTTCGTTCCGTAGATAATGATGCATTTAACATATACCCGAATCCTGCTTCAAGTACATTAAATGTAACTGTTGGTAATAGGTCTATTGATAATGTGAAGATTTTCTCTATGTATGGGCAACTGGTAAAAGAAATTACTAACCAGGGAACTCAACAACAAATAGATATAAGCAATTTAGCTACTGGTACTTATTTTATCCGTTTTATTTCTGATAAAGAAGAACTTATGGTGACAAGAAAATTTGTGATCGCGAAATAGTAATTCGCTAAAGCTATATTTAGCCACAAGGAGGCTGTCTTTTTTAAGGCAGCCTCTTTGTTTATATAAATAATTGAGAAATGGAGTCTCAATGAATTGTCTTATTTTTGCTAGTTGTATAATATTACATTTATTACTTAATGATTCATAAGTCAACCATAGATACTGTATTCGAAACTGCCAGATTAGAAGAGGTGATAGGGGATTTTGTACAGCTTAAAAAATCAGGAAGTAATTTTAAAGGGTTAAGTCCTTTTAGTGAAGAACGAACACCATCTTTTATGGTTTCTCCGGTTAAACAAATCTGGAAAGATTTTTCTAGTGGCAAAGGAGGTAACGTAGTGGCGTTCCTTATGGAACATGAACATTTCACCTATCCTGAAGCAATAAAATATCTTGCGAAGAAGTATAACATAGAAATTGAAGAAACAGAACAAACTGACGAACAAAAAGAGCAAGCTAACGAACGAGAAAGCATGTATTTGGTCAGTGAGTTTGCAAATACTTTTTTTCAAAATACGCTTCATAAGACTGAACAAGGTAAGGCGATAGGTTTGTCTTATTTTAAAGAACGAGGTTTTACTATAGAGACAATACAGAAGTTTGGATTAGGGTATTCTCCTGATACTTGGGATGCATTTACGTCAGAGGCAATAAAAAAGGCATATAAACTGGAGTTTTTAGAGAAAACTGGGCTTACCATTGTAAAAGAAGAAAAGCAATTTGATCGATTTAAGGGAAGAGTAATGTTTCCTATTCAATCGATGTCTGGTCGTGTGTTAGGTTTTGGTGGAAGGATTTTGACCAATGAAAAGAAGGCTGCAAAATATCTGAACTCTCCAGAAAGTGATATTTATCATAAGAGTAAAGTGCTTTATGGTATATATCATGCGAAGCAATCAATAGCAAAAGAAGATAATTGTTATTTGGTAGAAGGGTATACAGATGTGATTCAGTTTCATCAAACAGGAGTGAAAAATGTGGTGTCTTCTTCTGGTACTGCACTTACATCAGATCAAATCAGATTGATAAATCGACTTACTAAAAATATTACTGTTTTGTTTGATGGAGATGCCGCAGGTATGCGTGCATCAATTAGGGGGATCGATTTGATTCTGGAGCAAGGAATGAATGTAAAAGTATGTAGTTTTCCTGACGGAGAAGACCCTGATAGTTTTGCTAAGCAAAATACATTAGAGGAGCTGACAGCTTATTTAGAGGAAAATGCTCAGGATTTTATAAGATTTAAAGCTTCGCTTTTACAAGAAGAATCTAAAACAGATCCTATTAAAAAAGCTGAGTTAGTAAGGGATATGGTAGCGAGTATAGCTAAAATTCCTGATGTTATTAAACGAGAAATCTATGTGCAGGAGTGTTCACGCATCATGGATATCTCAGAAGATGTGCTTTTTGATACGCTGGCTCAAATGCGTAATGTTGATATCAAAGATCAACGAAAACAGCAAAAAGAAGGTAAAAAGCCTTTAGAAGTTGTAAAACAGCAAGTTCAACAACAACCCAAGATAAATGAGCAAAACGGTCTAGAAAAAAAGATTATTGAAATCTTATTATTATATGGAACTCATGAAGAAGAGTTTGAGGATCTTATTATGAAAGAAAATGATGAAGGAGAATTAATTCTGGAGCCAGAACTATATACAACAAAGGTTTTTGAGAAAATATACCTGGATCTTCAGGAGGATGAAATTGAATTTACGCAAAGCACATTTAAGGAAGTGTATAAAATTTTGATGGATCAGTTAAATCAGCAAGAGGATTTTAAAATTGAGCATTTCATAAATCAAATCCCACCAGAGGTTGCTTATGAAATTACAGAAATTATGATGGATGAAGAGCGACATTCTCTTCACAGATGGGTAGACATGGAAATTCATGTGAAGAAGAAAGAACATTCTGTATCACAGTATGTTTCTGATACAATTCTTAATTTGAGAAGATTTTTAATTAACGAAAAAATAAATGAGCTTTCACGAGAGGTGAAAGCTCAAAATTTTGATGATAATAGAAGCATACTAGAGGATATTAATAATTATTATACCCTTAGGAGACTGCTCTATAGGAAATTAAATCGTGTGATTTAATTAATATGTAATAATCTGGATTGATGAATTAGATCAGCTAGATTATCTACTTTTAATTTCTTAAGTAATCTGGTTTTGTATGTGCTAACGGTTTTTTCGTTTATAGATAAAGTGCTGGCGATATCTTTATTACGCTTTCCTGAAGACAATAAATTTAATACTTCTATTTCTCGAGAAGATAGTTTCTTGTACTTCACAACCATGTTATTTTCGTTGGTATTACCATTAGCTAACTGTTGAGTTAGGTTATCATTAAGGTAAATACCTCCACGAGCAACACGCTCTATTGCTTTCTTAAGAGTTTTAGTGGCGACTGTTTTTGATAAATAAGCAGAAGCACCAGCTTTAATAGCACTTAGTGCATACATTTCTTCAGGATGAGAGCTGAAAATAATTACCTTAATTCCTGTGAATTCTTTTTTTATGGTTCGCAATGCCATAATGCCATTAATCTGAGGCAAGTCTAATTCCATGATCAATATGTCAGGAGTATTAGTTTTCAGAATATCATACATTTCGTTTCCATTACTTACTTTTCCGATGATTTCAAAATCTTCAGAGTTCCTAAGTAAAGAAACAATCCCTTTTCTAGTAATAGGATGATGATCTGCGATTAGTACGTTTGTCATTCTTGTTTACAATTGATAAATGTTAATTTTTAATAATTAATTTAAAGGGGTTAACATCTCTAGGGGTAATTCTGATATTTAGTTTCATTGCAAAATTACTAAGAACTACTAGTCGTAAACTTTTTTTTATGAAGTTATCGATAAAATGTTGTTTAAATCAGATTAACGGGTATCTCACAGACAGGAATCGGTATCATTTTGTGTTGATTTACCGTATTTAAACGGGAATAAATCTTAAAGACCTCTTGTTCTCGACCAGAAAAATCTTCATTTTTCTTACCTAAGTCCTTCATTTTCATAGCCCATTCCAATTCGTCATAACTCGCTCCAATCTGATCCTCATCACTCCTACTATCTCCAAATAAACCATCAGTTGGAGTAGCAACTTGTATCGAATCAGGTACTTCCAGTATTCTTGCTAATTCATAAACTTCACTCTTTAATAAATCTGCAATTGGACTTATATCAACGCCGCCATCACCATATTTAGTATAAAAGCCTACTCCAAAATCTTCAACTTTATTTCCAGTACCAGCTACTAAGTACCCATGTAGTCCAGCTAAATAATATAAGGTAGTCATTCTCAATCGCGCTCTGGTATTGGCTAGAGACAGGTTTAAGCGTGTGTCAGAATCACTTTTTGGAACAGAATTTTTAAATTCTTCAAATACCGGTGTTAGATCTACTTGAGTGTCAGATACTTTATTGAATCTTTCTTTTAGTTGAGAAATATGTTCTTGTGCTCTGGTTACTTGGCTTTGAGCTTGATGTATTGGCATTTCTACACATAAAACGTTTAAGCCTGTCTTAGCGCATAAAGTAGAGGTAACCGCACTGTCAATTCCGCCGCTAATTCCAACAACAAATCCATCAATGTTTGCTTTAGTTGCATAATCTTTCAGCCAATTTACAATGTGGTCAATTACTTTTTCAGTTTGCATATTTATTTCTTTTAGTAATGATTGTATTAAAGTTAGTATTGCTTTTGTAAACAATTATCTTGCAAAACGTAATTTGATAATATTAAATTTGTGGTTATAAAATTAATAAAAAAAGATGGCGTTAAAGGATAAGGGTAATTATTTATGTAGATATGATAATATTATAATGAAGTATATTAAGTTTTTAAAAATAGTTATAGTTTTTTGCGTTTTATGGTCATGTGCAAAAGAAAATAAAATCGAAAAAGAAATAGCGGCAATACCTGTAGAAATTGGTATTGAACGTTTTGATAGAATTTTTGCGGATGTAACAGAAGAAAATTTGGCAGATGTAAAGATGAGATACCCTTTTTTGTTTCCAGAAAAAACTCCTGATAGTGTCTGGATTCAAAAAACCAAAGATACCATACAGTTGGAGATTAATAACGAGGTGGAAAAGGCTTTTAGTAATTTCTCAACAGAAAAAGAACAGATCCAATCTCTCTTGCAACATATAAAATATTATTTCCCGGAAGTTATAGTACCAAGAGTAATTACTGTAACATCTAATGTCGATTATCAACGTAAAGTTATCTTATCAGATAATTTGTTGATTATTTCTCTTGATACTTATTTGGGAACTGACCATCACTTTTATAGCGGCATACAGTCGTATCTTAAAGGTCGTTTTGTAAGAGATCAAATTTTACCAGATGTAGCTACTATGTATGCTAAACAGTTGGTTGAATTACCAAGAAATAGAACTTTTTTAGCAAATATGATATATTATGGAAAAGAAATGTATCTAAAAGATTTGTTTCTTCCTGGTTTTTTAGGCAGTCAAAAAATGGCATATACAGAAGACCAATTTGCTTGGGCACAAGCAAATGAAGAAGAAAT
The DNA here is from genome assembly GCF_947495315.1 of uncultured Aquimarina sp. Lineage (GTDB taxonomy): Bacteria > Bacteroidota > Bacteroidia > Flavobacteriales > Flavobacteriaceae > Aquimarina. Next base: position 151,905 of record NZ_CANLYD010000004.1, read on the forward strand.
ATGGAGGTACTTTATTGATCGTCAATTATTATATAGTACAGAAGCTGATTTGTTACCTAGATTCCTATATCCAGCGCCTTTTTCTAAGTTTTATTTAGAAGAAATCGATCAGGAGGCACCGGATAGAGTTGGGCAGTATATCGGTTGGAAAATAGTAAGTTCATACATGAAAAATAACAATGTATCTTTGCGGCAATTATTATTAACAGATGCTGAAACGATTTTTAACGCTTCAAAATATAAACCCGTAAGATAATGGCAAATACTCATAAATCTGAAATCAAAATTGAAATAGAACTTGATGAAAATAAAGTTCCAGAAAAGTTGCACTGGACCGCTAAAGATGGTGGAATTGAAAACGAAGAAACCAAGGCAATGTTATTATCGGTTTGGGATAATAAGAGTAAAGAAAGTCTTCGAATTGATCTATGGACAAAAGATATGCCTGTTGATGAGATGAAGGTGTTTTTTCATCAGACTTTAGTGTCCATGAGCGAAACATTTAACAGAGCTACGCAGGATGAAAAGATGTCTGCAACAATGAAAGATTTTTGTGATTATTTTGCAGAAAAACTGGAGTTAAAGGAAAAATAATCTCATTTTGATATTAAGATGTTACTCTTTTTGTCGACTGAAGTATCAAAAACCGAAAGGTTGAAAAGAACAATTATATTCATATATAACGCTGATGCTAATATTTGGAATAAGTATTTGGATTTTGCACATAAAATTATAAGTCCATCTACATATTCTTGCGATCTTTGTAGTTTAACACACGGAAATTTTTCTGAGAATAAAATTTGGAAAGAGTTTAGAGAGATTGTTTCCTATGAATTCGTTTTTAAGTATAAAGATGAATTTATAGAAGAATTTAATGAGGTTGAATATCAAAAGTTTCAGTATCCTATAATTCTAGAGGAAAAAGATAGTAGATTAGATGTTCTGATGAATGCTAACGAACTAAATTTGATGAATTCTGTAGAAGATTTAATAGGAGCTTTAAGAAAGAAATTGACTTAAGAATTAGCCATTTTCTGGTTTATTTCTTGTATGTAGTTCAATACTTCGTCTTTACCTAATCCAGAAGAAGATGAGCTAATAAAATAGTTAGGCATCTCTTCCCAGTACTTAAGCATTTCATTCGTATAAGCTTCAATATTTAAGGGTAATTTGGTTTTTGTGAGTTTATCCGCTTTTGTGAAAATTATGGAAAATGGAATTTGATTTTCGCCTAACCATTGCATGAATTCCAAATCAATTTTCTGCGGTTCATGTCTAGAATCGATTAAGACAAATGCAGAAACTAGCTGTGTTCTTTTAGAAAAATATGCAGTAATAAATTTCTGAAATACTTTTTTAGATGATTTAGAAACTCTTGCATAACCATAGCCTGGTAAATCTACCAAAAACCAATTTTTATTAATTAAAAAATGATTGATTAGTTGTGTTTTTCCAGGTCTTCCAGATGTCTTTGCTAAACTTTTACGGCTAGTTAACATGTTAATTAAGGAAGATTTACCCACATTGGATCTCCCAATAAATGCATATTCGGGCAAATCGTTCTTTGGACATTTTGCTACATCGCTGTTGCTCATTACAAATTCAGCGCTACTAATCTTCATAAATTGTGGTTGATTAGAAATTACGCTCCTGTAACCAAGAATGTAATAATTTATTAAACTCTTCTGGATGTTCCATCATGGCAGCGTGTCCACATTTACTTATCCAGTATAAATCAGAATCGGGCAACAATCTATTAAAATCATCTGCAACTTCAGGAGGAGTAACATTATCATTTCTACCCCAAATAATACAAGTTGGAGTTTTCATGTTAGGTAGGTCTTTAGCCATATTATGTCGTATGGCACTTTTGGCAATTGCTAATGTTCTTATAAGCTTATTTCGGTCATTAACTGTGGCATATACTTCGTCAACAATTTCTTTAGTAGCAATTGCGGGATCATAAAATACATTTTCTGCTTTAGCCTTAATGTATTCATAATCACCTCTTTTAGGGTAACTTTCACCCATGGCGCTTTCGTAAAGTCCTGAACTACCTGTAATTACCAGAGCTTTTACTTTTTCGGGAAACATTTTAGTGCATAATAAACCAATGTGTCCTCCCAGAGAATTACCCAGTAAGATTACTTCTTTGTATCCAAGCTGATCAATAAAGTCTTTAAGATATTTAGCAAAAGTACCAACGCTAGTTTTTATCAACGGCATTTCGTATAGCGGAAGCTCGGGTATCAACACCTTGTATCCGTTTTCCGGAAAATAAGTGCTTACACCGTCAAAGTTACTTAAGCCACCCATCAGTCCGTGTAAAATCACGATTGGTGTGCCTTCCCCTAATTCAAGATAACTGAATTTTCCGTCTTTTTTTAATTCGTGCTTCATTAATACTTCTTACAAGAATTAAAAGCAAATATAGCATTTTCATAATTAGTTTGAAGATTTTTTATCAATACTGCGATATGATTTTTTTAGATTTTTTTAATCGATCATTTTTTTTAATCATGAATACGTCAAAACCAAGATTTTATGCCTCCAAGGATACCTTATTGATGGACAAAATATTAAAGTTTATGAATGTAGCTGGCCTCACTTTTCAATGACAACTTATTAACAATGTGGTAGATTGTGGTAAAAAGTGGTAAATTTTTCAATATATTTGACTAATTATAGCAGCAAGAAAGCAAAAGTGGTAAATCTTATAGGTACATACGAGTGTAAAGCAGATGCTAAGGGACGTCTGATGATACCTGTTGCTTTTAAAAAACAACTTTCGCCTGTATTGCAAGATGGATTTGTATTAAAAAGAGCTGTATTTCAGCCTTGTTTGGAGTTGTATCCTATGGAGGAATGGAATCTTTTGATGCAAAAAATGAATAAGCTAAATCGGTTTAAAAAGAAAAACAACGATTTCATCCGAAGGTTTACTGCCGGAGTAAAAGTAGTAGAAATTGATGCTAGTGGCCGTCTTTTGATACCAAAGGATTTAGTGAGTTTCGCAGGAATCACAAAAGAACTGGTGTTGTCTTCTGCGGTTAATATTATAGAAATTTGGGATAAAGAGCAGTATGAAAAAGCAATTGATGATGCCGCAGTGGATTTTGCTGACCTTGCCGAAGAAGTAATGGGATTTGACGATGAAACAGATGGAATATCATAACCCGGTTTTGCTAAAAGAAACTGTCGATGGTCTAGCGATCAAACTTGATGGTGTATACGTAGATGTGACTTTTGGCGGAGGAGGGCATTCTAGAGAGATTCTAAAAAGGCTTGGACCAAAGGGTAAATTATATGCTTTTGATCAGGATAAAGATGCTTTACTTAATGCCATTGATGATGAGAGATTTGTTTTGATTAATGAGAATTTTAGGTTTATCAAGCGTTTTCTTCGTTTTCACGGAGTGCGAAAAGTAGATGGAATCTTAGGTGATTTTGGAGTTTCATCTCATCAATTTGATGTAGCAGAACGAGGTTTTTCTACTCGGTTTGAAGCGGATTTGGATATGAGAATGAATCAGGGTGATGAGCTGTCAGCTTATCATGTGGTTAATGAATATGACGAGTCGGATTTGAGAACAATGTTTTTTCAGTATGGAGAGTTGAGAAACGCACCTAAACTGGCAAGAGCAATCGTTAGCTCAAGAAAAGATAAGCCCATCAAAACGAGTGCAGAATTAAAGGAAGTGCTAAAACCTTTTATGCCAAATTATAAAGAACATAAAATATTAGCACAGATATACCAGGCTATCAGAATAGAAGTGAATCAGGAAATCGAGGTTCTCAAAGAGTTTCTATTACAAACACAAGATGTATTAGATGAAGGAGGAAGAATCAGTCTGATATCATACCACTCTTTAGAAGATAGGTTGGTAAAAAGGTTTATCAGAAGCGGGTTGTTTGAAGGAGAACCTGAGAAAGATGTGTATGGCAATATTTCTGTGCCTTTTAAAAAAGTAGGTGGTTTGATAATTCCTACAGATGAAGAAATTAAAGTAAATAACAGAGCACGAAGTGCGAAACTAAGAATAGCGAAAAGGATTTGAAGCAAACAGTATATGATATATTAAAAGGTAAGTTTCTAATTGCAGATGATGCAATGAAGAACTGGCGTATGCTGCTCTTTTTGTCATTTTTGGCAATCATCATGATTGCGAGTTCTCATAATGCAGAAAGCAAAGTTCATGAAATTGCAAAATTAAATAATGAAGTGCGAGAATTAAGAACTCAATTTGTAGATGGTAGAACAGAATTGATGCAATTAAAAATGGAATCATCTGTCATCGAAAAGATGACAAAAAAAGGAATAAAAAGACCAACAAGACCACCACAAAAAATAATAGTAAAAGAATAAAGTTGTTTTGGCAGTAAAAGATAAAAACATATTAAACAGGTTATACTTCATTGCGGGATGTATGTTCATCTTCGCAATTTTAGTTGTGGTAAAGCTGGCGAAAACACAATTCGTAGAGGGTGATATGTATCGTGCTAAGGGAGAACAACGTGTTTTTAAAACATTTGATATACCAGCAAACCGTGGCAATTTATATGATAGTAAAGGTAATTTGTTGGCTACATCGGTGCCTAAATATGACATTCGTTTTGATGCGGTTACGGTAACAGACAAAGATTTCAGAGAAAATATCACAGAATTATCTAAAGCATTGTCAAAAGAGTTTGGGAAATCTGCAGAACATTACGATGATGTATTAAGGAGAGCTAGAGACAATAAAAACAGGTACTTTTTGATTCAAAGAAATTTAGGGTATTCTCAATACATGCGTGTTAAAAATTTTCCTTTGTTGAAATACGGTGCAAACCGTGGAGGATTGATCGTAGAACAGCGAACAATTCGCGAACATCCGATTGGAAAAATAGCAGAAAGAACTGTTGGGTACGAACGCCGCGATGATCAAGGGTATTATACCAGAGTTGGATTAGAAGGTGCTTATGGTCCCTTTTTAAGAGGAAAAGACGGGATACGTAGAAAACAAAAAATTGCAAAAAATCAATGGAAACCTATTGGAGATGCTAATGAAGTAGAACCTCAGGATGGATATGATGTGATTTCTACAATAGATGTGAATGTTCAGGATATCACACATCATGCTTTATTGGCTCAGTTAGAAAGGTTCGAAGCAGAACACGGAACTGTGGTGGTGATGGAAACCAGAACTGGAGAGATAAAGGCAATTTCTAATCTTGGTCGTACTAAATCAGGTAAATACTACGAAAAATTGAATTATGCAGTAGGAGAATCTCACGAACCAGGATCAACATTTAAACTAATGGCTATGGTGGCAGCTTTAGAAGATAAAGTTATTGACTCTAGTTATGTGGTAGATACAGAAAATGGTCGTGTAAAATTTTATGATAGAGTTGTAAAGGATTCCAAATGGGGTGGATACGGAAAAATATCTGCCGCAAAAGCATTTGAATTATCATCAAATACTGCTTTTGCAAAGATAATTGACGAAAATTATAAGAATGACCCAAAGAAGTTTGTGAACCGATTAATGAATATGGGGTTACATAAAACCTTAGGATTATCTATTAAAGGTGAGGGCAAACCAAAAATCCCTTATCCAGGTGATAAAGATTGGTATGGCACAACACTGCCATGGATGGCGCACGGATACGGTGTTGCAATAACTCCGTTGCAAACATTAGCTTTCTACAATGCTATTGCTAATAATGGGGAGATGGTAAAGCCACGTTTCATAAAAGAAGTAAAGGCTTGGGATAAAACCAAAGAAAGGTTTGATAAAGAGGTGCTTAATCCTGCAATATGTTCTAAGGAAACTGCGAAAATTGTGCAGGAAATGATGAAAAATGTAGTAATCAGAGGAACAGCCGATAATATACAGACCGAGAATTTTCAGATAGCTGGAAAGACAGGTACATGTTGGGGTAATTATGGGAAAGCTAAAGAAAGAGAGTATATATCCTCTTTTGCGGGGTATTTTCCTGCAGAAGATCCTAGATATTCTTGTATAGTGGTTATTCATAAGCCTAATAAAGAAAAAGGATACTACGGAAATATCGTTGCAGCTCCGGTTTTTAAAACAATAGCTCTAAAAGTTTATAACGATATACCAGTTGTGGATGAGGTGTCTCCCAACATTGTTGAAAGCAAAGAAATAGCAAAAAGCTATGAGGAATACTTTCAGAAAGCGCGAAAATATAAAACTATAATGCCAAACTTAAAAGGGATGCCGGCTATGGATGTTATTTCTCTTTTAGAAAATATGGGATTAAAAGTAGAAGTAAAAGGCTCGGGTAAAGTAAAGAGTCAATCGATAGAACCAGGAACCAAAGTACAAACCAATCAAACTATTAGAATAGAGTTATCGTGATCGAGTTAAAAGATATTTTATATAAAGTCCCTATGAATGCTGTTGTTGGAAACACAACCACAAGTATTAAAAAGGTTGAATTCGATTCAAGAAAAGTCGAACAGAATGATGTGTTTGTTGCGATTAAGGGAACTGTGGTAGATGGTCATGATTATATAGAAAAGGCCATTAATCAAGGAGCAATCGCTATCATATGCGAAACAATGCCAGAATTCTTGATTGATGGTTTAGTATATGTCCAGGTAGAAGATGCACAGAGAGCACTGGCAATTATCGCGGCCAATTATTATGGGTCTCCATCAGAGAATTTAAAACTTGTGGGAGTAACAGGTACTAACGGAAAAACAACCATAGCTACTTTGTTGTATCAACTCTTTAAAAAGGCTGGTTATAAAGTTGGTTTGCTATCTACGGTAAAAATTCTTGTTGATGATTTAGAATATAAGGCAACCCATACAACGCCAGATTCTTTAACAATAAACTACTACCTAAAGGAAATGAATGATACCGGTGTAGAATATTGTTTTATGGAAGTAAGCTCTCACGGAATTGATCAGAAGCGTACAGCTGGATTGGTGTTTGAAGGAGGTGTTTTTACGAATCTGTCACATGATCATCTTGATTATCACAATACTTTTAAAGAGTATAGGGATGTAAAAAAAGTATTTTTTGATGAATTAGGTAATAAGGCATTTGCATTAACTAATAAAGATGATAAAAACGGAAGCTTCATGCTTCAAAATACGAAGGCTAAACAATATACGTATGCATTAAAATCTTATGCAGATTTTAGGGGGCAAATTTTAGAGAATAGCCTTGGTGGGCTGCTGTTGAAGATAAACGATAATGATGTTTGGACAAGACTTATAGGAAGTTTTAATGCCTATAATCTATTAGCAATTTTTGGAACTGCAGAATTATTAGGACTTGAAACTTTGGAGATTTTACAGCTACTAAGTGATCTGGAAAGTGTTAGTGGAAGATTTCAATATCTAATTTCAGATAAAAAGATTACTGCTATAGTTGATTATGCACACACACCGGATGCTCTGAAGAATGTGTTAGAAACAATTAATGATATACGAACCAATAATGAAACTTTAATTACCGTGGTAGGTTGTGGAGGTGATAGAGATAAAGGAAAAAGGCCTGTGATGGGTAATATCGCTACTACATTAAGTAATAAAGTGGTTTTTACTAGTGATAACCCAAGAACAGAGAGTGCCGAACAAATTATTGAAGATATAGAGAAAGGTGTAGAACCTCAGAATTATAAGAAAATAATGTCAATTACAGATAGAAAGCAGGCTATAAGAACTGCTTGTCAATTCGCAGAAGAGAACGATATTATTTTGATAGCAGGCAAAGGTCATGAAACCTATCAGGAAATAAATGGAGAGCGAATAGATTTTAATGATTTTGAAATAGTAAAAGAAGAACTAAAAAAAATAGGAAAATAAATAAATCCTTTCAATGCTGTTCTGTTTAGAATGGAGATAAAAGGTGAAGATATATATGTTATATTATTTGTTTCAATATTTAGAAAGTGAATACCAATTTCCTGGAGCATCCTTGTTTCAGTTTATCACATTTAGGGCGGCAATGGCAATTATTCTATCGCTATTGATTTCTACTATTTATGGTAAACGAATCATAATTTTTCTGCAAAAAAAACAGATGGGGGAGAGTATTAGGGAGCTTGGTTTAGATGGACAGGCTGAAAAAGCAGGTACTCCAACTATGGGTGGAATTATAATAATTTTAGCTACACTAGTTCCAGCACTACTTTTTGCTAAACTTGACAATATTTATATCATCCTCTTGATCATAACCACTTTGTGGATGGGTGTTATTGGTTTTACAGATGATTACTTAAAAATTAAAAAGAAAGATAAAGAAGGATTAGCCGGGAGATTTAAGGTAATAGGCCAAGTGGGACTTGGACTTATTGTGGGGTGTACTATGTATTTTCATGATGATATTACAGTTAAAGAAGAAAAGGTTAATTCTGATATAGAACAAGTTGTAACGGTAGAAGGTGAATCGGATTTTAACCCTGCAATCAAATCTACAAAAACAACCTTGCCGTTTATTAAAAATAATGAGTTTGATTATGCTAGCTTGATTACATGGATCAATCCAAGTTTAGCTAATTACGCTTGGTTAGTTTTTATTCCTATTGTGATTTTTATTGTAACAGCTGTTTCTAATGGAGCTAATCTTACAGATGGAATCGATGGATTGGCCGCTGGTTCCTCAGCGATTATTGTGCTCACACTGGCATTATTTGCTTGGGTATCAGGTAATATTGTTTTCTCTGATTATCTCAATGTAATGTATATCCCTAATTCTGGTGAGATGACGATTTACATAGCCGCATTTGCAGGAGCATTGGTCGGTTTTTTATGGTATAACACCTATCCGGCACAAGTTTTTATGGGAGATACTGGTAGTTTGACAATTGGAGGGATAATAGCAGTAATAGCCATTGCAATACGTAAAGAATTTTTGATTCCGATTGTATGCGGAATCTTTTTCATAGAAATCGTATCAGTGATGATGCAAGTGAGTTGGTTTAAATATACCAAGAAAAAATATGGGGATGGAAGAAGAATATTTTTAATGTCGCCATTACATCATCATTATCAGAAAAAAGGAATACACGAAAGTAAGATTGTAGCTAGATTTTGGATTATCGGAATTTTTCTGGCAATCATTGCTGTGATTACTTTAAAAGTGAGATAAGAATTTAAGATATAAGATTTTAGATTAACGATTTGTGAAAGAAGTATTAAAGAATAGAACAAAGAGATTTGCAATTGATTGTTGGCAGTTATGCGGAAAGTTTCCAGTAACAAGAGAATATGATGCTTTTTGTAGACAATTGATTAGATGTTCAAGCTCCGTTGGAGCCAATTATAGAGCGGCTTGTAGAGCTAAATCTGATGCTGATTTCATACATAAATTAAAAATTGTTGAGGAAGAAGCAGATGAGTGTATGTACTTTTTGGAGATCTTTTTTGAAATATCACAAAAAGAACATCAAGAAATAAAAAGGTTGTTGGCTGAAGCAAATGAATTATTATCAATAGTTGTTGCTTCAATAAAAACAATGAGAAATCGTAAATCGTGAATCGTGATTCAAAAATTAAAAAACGACTTGTCGTTTTAGGAGCAGGAGAAAGTGGGGTGGGAACTGCTATTCTGGGTAAAAAAGAAGGATTTGATGTATTTGTTTCTGATAAGGGAACAATTACAGATAAATATAAAGAAGTTCTTGGAAATTTTGAAATCGAATGGGAGGAGCAAACACATACAGAAGATAAAATTCTGAATGCAGACGTAGTCATGAAAAGCCCAGGAATCCCTGATAAAGTAGCTTTGGTTCAGAAGCTACTTAACAAAGGAATGTCTGTGGTATCAGAAATTGAGTTTGCTTCAGAGTTTACATTAGCTAAAATTGTTGGAGTAACAGGAAGCAATGGTAAAACTACTACCACAATGCTTACGAATCATGTATTGAAGAATGGAGGCTTGGACATAAGTATGGCCGGTAATATTGGAGATAGTTTTGCAAAGCAAGTTGCAGAAAATGATACACCATATTATGTGTTAGAGTTGAGTAGTTTTCAGCTGGATGGAATTAAAAAGTTTGCACCGCATATTGCAGTGCTAACGAATATTACACCGGATCACTTGGATCGATATGAATATAAATTTGAAAATTATATCGCTTCAAAATTCAGGATTACAATGAATCAAACAGAAGGTGACTACTTCATCTATGATGGAGATGATGAGGTAATTACAAAGTATATAGAAGAGCATCCTATTCGTTCAAAATTATTACCATTTTCATTAAAGAAGAAGGTAGAAAATGGAGCGTATTTGGAAGGAAAAAACATAAAAATAACAATAGACAACAACGAATTTATCATGCCAACAAAAAATTTAGCATTAAAAGGAAATCACAACGTGAAAAACGCAATGGCAGCGGCCACGGTATCACAATTATTGAAAATTAGAAAGACTACGATACGAGAATGTCTTGAAAATTTTCATGGAGTGGAGCATCGTCTAGAGAATGTGCTTAAAATAAACAATGTTCAGTATGTGAATGATTCTAAAGCAACAAACGTTAATGCTACTTTTTATGCACTAGATGCTATGAAATCAGCAACAGTATGGATTGTTGGTGGTGTTGATAAAGGAAATGATTATACAGAGCTATATCCTTTAGTTAACGAAAAAGTAAAAGCAATTATTTGTTTAGGGGTAGATAATAGTAAAATAATTAATGCTTTTGGTAATTGCGTGGATAATATAGTAGAGACGCAGTCTATGAAAGAAGCTGTTAATATAGCTTATAAAATTGCAGAGCGTAATGAAAATGTGTTGTTGTCACCAGCTTGTGCAAGTTTTGATCTTTTTAAAAATTACGAAGAGCGTGGGAGGCAATTTAAAGAAGCTGTACGTGAGTTGTAATGAAACAAAAGCGAATATAGAAAACGTGAAATAAATAATTACAATAAAAAAATAAAGAATAATATACATTGACAAAGGTTTTAAAAAATATAAAAGGAGATAAGGTAATATGGGCGATCGTTGCTCTATTAGCGTTGTTTTCATTTCTTCCGGTATATAGTGCTAGTAGTAATTTAGCATATTTATACGGGGATGGAAATACTTTTGTGTTTTTAGTAAAGCATTTTGCACACTTGCTTTTGGGGTTTGGTATCATGTACTGGGTTCATAAAATCCCGTATCATTATTTTAAAGGGCTTTCTATTATTATGTTGCCTGTTGTTGTAGTCTTGTTGTTGTTTACAATGGCTCAGAATAATACAATTGGAGGAGCAAACGCTAGTAGATGGATTCGTTTGCCATTTGTAGGGGTTACCTTTCAGACTTCTACCTTAGCAGCTGTTGTTTTAATGGCCTATGTAGCCAGGTATCTTTCTAAAATTAAGGATAAGAAAACAACTTTTAAAGAATCATTGATTCCACTTTGGTTACCCGTTTTTATAATTCTTATGTTGATATTACCAGCTAACTTTTCTACCGCAGCGATTATTTTTTCTATGGTAATTATGTTAGTGTTTTTAGGAGGGTACCCTCTAAGGCATATTACGGTAGTACTAGGAACAGGTTTATTAGCACTCACATTTTTTATTTTAACAGCGAAGGCTTTTCCCGATGCTTTTCCTAACAGAGTTGATACATGGGTGAGTAGAGCGGAGAATTTTTTTAATGATAAAGATACACCAGAAGATTATCAGATAGAACGTGCAAAAATTGCAATAGCCAGAGGAGGAGTTATGGGAAAAGGGCCTGGTAAGAGTGTGCAAAGAAACTTTTTGCCGCAATCTTCTTCAGATTTTATTTATGCTATAATTATTGAAGAATGGGGGTTAGTTGGAGGCGTTTTTCTAATGTTTCTCTATTTAATGCTCTTATTTAGGTTGGTTATCGTTGCCCATAAAAGCTCTGATGTATTTGGTAAACTGTTAGTAATCGGTGTAGGATTACCTATTGTTTTTCAGGCGTTGATTAATATGGCTGTTGCTGTAGAATTATTTCCAGTGACTGGTCAGACACTTCCATTAGTTAGTAGTGGAGGAACATCAATTTGGATGACATGTATGGCGATAGGTATGGTGTTGAGTATTAGTAGTAGTAGAGAAGAGATGTTAGAAACAGATCAGTCTGGTTCGAATAGTGAAAATGAAGAAGATTCAAATATAAAAGAAGAAAATCCATTAGAGGTTTTGAGTGAAGCAATATGAAGCAACAACCGAGAATCATATTATCAGGCGGAGGGACAGGAGGACATATTTATCCTGCGATTTCTATTGCTAATGAATTAAAGAGTAGATATCCTGAAGCTTCTATATTGTTTGTAGGTGCTAAAGATCGTATGGAAATGCAAAAAGTTCCGCAAGCCGGTTATGAGATAGAAGGTCTATGGATTAGTGGTATTCAACGTAAGTTATCGTTGAGTAATTTGTTGTTCCCTTTCAAGTTGTTAACTAGTCTTTGGAAGTCCAAAAAGATTATCAAAAAGTTTAATCCAGATATAGTAATCGGTACAGGAGGTTTTGCTAGTGGTCCATTATTAAAAATGGCAAATTCTGCAAAAATCCCTACAGTGCTTCAAGAACAGAATTCTTTTCCTGGTATTACCAATAAATGGTTGGCAAAGGCTGCAGATAAAATATGCGTTGCCTATGATGATATGGAACGCTTTTTTCCAAAAGATAAAATTATCAAGACAGGAAATCCGGTTCGTCAGGATTTACTGGAGATAAATAGCAAGAGAAAAGATGCCATTTCTAAGTATAATCTTGATCCCGAAAAGAAAACAGTTTTGATTATTGGTGGGAGTCTTGGTGCAAGAAGAATCAATCAATTAATTGAGAAAGAACTTAAGTTTTTTGCAAAGAAAGAAGTTCAAATACTTTGGCAATGCGGTAAGTTATATTATGATGAATACAAAAAGTTTGATGCAAATAGAGATGTGCAAGTACATCAGTTTTTAGACACAATGGATATGGCATATGCTGCTTCTGATGCAATCGTTTCAAGAGCTGGAGCTAGTTCTGTTTCAGAATTATGTATTGTAGCAAAACCAACATTATTTATTCCATCACCAAATGTAGCAGAAGATCATCAAACTAAGAATGCGAATGCGATTGTAAGTCAAAAAGGAGCTAAAATGTTAAAAGAAAGTGAGTTGGATGAAAAGTTTCAGAAAACGATCACACAACTATTAGAATCTGAGGCTATGCAGATAAAACTGACGCATGCAATAAAAAAATTAGCATTACCCAATGCAACCAAAGATATCGTAAATGAAATCGAACAAATAATAAATAAAAGAAAAGGTAGAGTGTTGAAGAATGAATAAGGGCTTAAAAGACATAAAGAATATATATTTTATTGGTATCGGCGGTATCGGTATGAGTGCTCTTGCACGATATTTTAAGTTTTTGGGTAAAAATGTAGCTGGATATGATAAGACACCAACTCAGATTACTTCAGATTTGGAAGAATTAGGAATTGAGATTCATTTTAGGGATGACGTCAATGCAATTCCAGAATTGTTTTTAAACCCTGATGAGACACTTATTATTTACACTCCTGCAATTCCAGTGAACCATACAGAATTAAACTATGTAAAAAACAATGGATTTTCGATTAAGAAAAGAGCCGAAGTTTTAGGGATTATTACCGAAAATACGTACACCTTGGCTGTAGCTGGAACTCACGGAAAAACAACCACGACTGCAATTTTGGCTCATTTATTAAAAGAAAGTGGAGCAAAAGTAACAGCTTTTTTGGGAGGGATAAGTGAAAACTATAATTCAAATCTTATACTAGAGGGAAATGAAGTAGTAGTTGTAGAAGCAGATGAATTTGATAGATCATTTTTGCAGCTCTATCCAGATATCGCTGCGGTTACCTCAATGGATGCAGATCATCTGGATATTTATAAAAAAGCCAATGCTCTAGAAGAATCATTCGTAGAATTTTCATCCAGAGCAAAAGACCATCTTTTGGTTTGTAATGGATTACCTCTTTCTGGTAATACCTACGGAATAGAAGATGGTTCTGATTATTGTGCTCAAAATGTACGGATTAATAACGGTACATATATTTTTGATTTAAAAACACCAACTCAACTCATTAAGGATTTGCATTTAAACCTGCCAGGTAAACACAACTTGTTAAATGCTACAATAGCCTTTGCTATGGCATTGCTATACGGCTCCCCGACCGCTGCCTTAGCAAAGGCTTTATTTTCTTTTAAAGGAGTCCAGAGACGTTTTAGTTATCAGATTAAATCTGATGATTTAGTCTATGTAGATGATTATGCACATCACCCAACGGAGATTAATGCATTGCATCAGGCAATAAGAGAGATGCATCCTGGAAAAGAGGTATTAGCAATTTTTCAACCTCATTTATATAGTAGAACGCAGGATTTTGCAGCTGACTTTGCAGAAAGTCTTAGTCAATTCGATCAGTTACTGTTGTTGGATATATACCCTGCTAGAGAATTACCTATTGAAGGAATAACTTCAGAATGGTTATTAGAAATGATAAACTTAGAAAATAAGAAAATAGTTAAGAAGAATAATTTAATAGATGAAATTTTAAAAAGTAATGCTCGCGTTATTACAACCATTGGAGCAGGTGATATAGGAGAAGAGGTAACTAGTATAAAAGAAGCATTGTTGACGGTATGAAGAAGATTTTGACATATGCGAAGTTTGTAGGTCTTGTGGCTTTGATAGCATTTCTTTTTGCATTTACAGGCAATCGAAATGATAGCAGAAAGATCAAAGAAGTAGAGATAGAATTTGTCGAAGAACAGAATCCTTACGTAAATGAATTAACGGTTAATAAATTGTTAATACAAAATCAGGTAGGGGTGACGGACGTAGGTAAAGAAATTTTAGTTTTGAATATTGTAGAGAAGGGACTGGATGCACACAAAATGATTGAAGATTCAGATGTGTATCTTACTGTAAACGGACAACTTAAGGCAAGAATCAAACAGCGTACACCAATCGCTAGGGTGAATGCCGTTGTTCCTTTTTATGTAGATATTACGGGTAATACGATGCCATTATCGGATAATTATTCAGCTCATGTTCCTCTGGTAAGCAATGTTTCAGAACGAGAAGTTTTGGAAATTTTTCCATTGTTAAGAAAAATTCAACAAGATGAGTTTTTAAAAAAACATGTGGTAAGTGTTTATAGAAATCAGAGTGGAGATTATGAGCTAGGATTAAGAGTGTATGCTTTTAAAGTAATTTTTGGTAAAGTAGAACAATTGGATAGTAAGGTTAAAAACTTTAAGGCTTTTTATCAAAAAGCACAAAAAGATCAGAGCCTGGATAAATATAAAAAAGTCAGTTTGCAGTTTAGAAACCAAGTTGTGTGTACAATAAAATAATACCAATATGGGAAGAGAAGAGAATGAAATAGCGGTAGGATTAGACATAGGAACAACAAAGATTGTTGCTATGGTAGGGAGATATAATGAGTATGGGAAGATGGAAGTATTGGGTGTTGGTAAATCCAAAAGCCTCGGGGTACACCGAGGTGTAGTAAATAATATTACTCAGACCATACAATCAATTCAACAAGCTGTTCAGGAAGCAGAGAGTGTTTCTGGAGTGAAAATAAGTGAAGTAACAGTTGGTATAGCAGGTCAGCATATAAGAAGTTTGCAACACAGTGATTATATCACACGCCCTAATGCAGATGCGGTTATTGATGAAGATGACATTGATGCTTTATGTAATCAAGTGCATAAATTGGTGATGTTGCCTGGAGAAGAAATTTTACATGTTTTACCGCAAGAATATAAAGTAGATGGTCAAGCCGAAATAAAAGAACCTGTAGGAATGTACGGAGGACGACTTGAAGCTAATTTTCACGTAGTAGTAGGTCAGGTAACTTCAATCCGTAATATTGGGAGATGCGTAAAAAGTTCTGGATTAGAACTGTCTGATGTAACCCTAGAACCTTTAGCTTCTGCGAATGCCGTATTAAGTCAGGAAGAAAAAGAAGCAGGTGTAGCATTAATTGATATAGGAGGTGGAACTACAGATCTAGCTATTTTTAAAGATGGAATTATCCGTCATACAGCTGTGATTCCTTTTGGAGGAAATGTAATTACCGAAGATATTAAAGAAGGTTGCTCCATTATTGAGAAACAAGCAGAGTTGCTTAAGATCAAATTTGGATCAGCATGGCCAGGAGAAAACAAAGATAATGAGATCGTTTCTATTCCAGGATTAAGAGGAAGAGAGCCAAAAGAGATTACACTAAAGAACTTATCTAAGATTATTCATGCACGAGTAGTAGAGATCATAGAGCAAGTTTTTTTAGAAATAAAAAACTATGGGCACGAGTCGCCTAAGAAAAAATTAATTGCTGGGATCGTTTTGACCGGTGGAGGTTCTCAACTAAAACATCTAAAGCAATTGGTAGAATATATTACAGGAATGGATACACGTATCGGATATCCTAATGAGCATCTGGCAGGCAATAGCGATCCGGAAACTACAAGCCCTATGTATGCAACAGCTGTAGGATTAGTGATGGATAGCCTAGTACATATCGGCAAACAGAAAAAAGCGGCTATAAAAGAAGCTATAGTAGAAGAGGATGTAAAAGAAGAAACCACAAAGATTGCAGGAGAAGGTATCGAAGAGGAAAAACCAGTAGTGGATAATAGACCCAGAAAAAACATCCTGGAGAAATGGACAGAAAAATTCAAGGAGTTTTTGGATAACGCAGAGTAGTCGGAAAATTATATAGTTCAGTTTTGAACGTAAGAAGATATTAAAAAATAAAAGTAAGAGAACAAGAAAATTAGCAATTATGAGTAACAATGAGGAGTTCGAGAACATTTCTTTTGATTTGCCCAAGAATCAATCAAATGTAATTAAAGTTATTGGAGTTGGAGGAGGTGGTAGCAATGCCATTAATCATATGTTCCAGCAGGGAATCAAAGGAGTTGATTTCGTTATTTGTAATACCGATGCACAAGCATTAGAAAATAGTCCTATTCCGAATAAGATACAGTTGGGAGTGTCTCTTACAGAAGGATTAGGAGCTGGTGCTAACCCAGAAGTGGGTGAGCAATCTGCAGTAGAAAGCTACGAAGAGATCAAAAGAATGCTGGATACCAATACCAAGATGATATTTATCACTGCTGGTATGGGTGGAGGAACTGGTACTGGAGCAGCACCGATCATTGCTAAAATGGCAAGAGAATTAGATATTCTTACGGTAGGTATTGTTACAATTCCGTTTCAGTTTGAAGGAAAAATGCGTAACGAACAAGCACAGTTAGGTGTAGAAAAACTGCGTGCTCATGTAGATTCTTTAGTAGTTATCAATAACAATAAGCTACGAGAAGTATATGGTAATTTAGGTTTTAAAGCTGGTTTCTCTAAAGCAGATGAAGTACTTGCTACCGCATCTAGAGGGATCGCGGAAGTAATAACACATCATTATACTCAGAATATTGATTTACGTGATGCTAAAACGGTACTTAGTAATAGTGGTACAGCAATAATGGGGTCTGCTAATGCCTCTGGTGCTAAACGTGCTCACGATGCTATCGTAAAAGCATTAGACTCACCATTACTTAATGACAATAAAATTTCGGGTGCTAAAAATGTACTGTTATTAATAGTTTCCGGAAAAGAAGAAATTACCATTGATGAGATTGGAGAAATTAATGACCATATTCAGCAAGAAGCTGGTCATGGAGCTAATATCATTATGGGAGTTGGAGAAGATGAATCATTAGAAGATGCAATCTCTGTAACTGTAATAGCAACAGGTTTTGACGTAGAACAACAAGATGAAATTGTAAATACAGAAACAAAAAGGATCATTCATACCTTAGAAGAGGAGCAACGTGCGACAACTCAGGATTTGACTCCTAAGTCAACTTCCAGAGAGACTCCGGTAATTGCTCCTGCACCTCAGAAAGAAGAAGTGAAAGAAGAACCGATTATCAAACACGAATTAGTTGAGGAAGAAGAGGAAGAAAATATTAAGGAATCTTTGTTATTACCTACTACCGAGTTTCTTAAGAATTTGGATGTGGTAGATCACGAAGTGGTAAGCCCTTTCTCTACAGATAATGATTTTGTTATCATCAATGCTCAGGAAATCATCAACCAGATAGAGGTTAATGATGCTAATGAAATAGCTGCAGAAGCAGAAAAAGAAAAAGAAGATCAGTTTACCTTAGCATTTGATATGCCTGTAAGTGGGGATGAGGATAGAAATAACGAAAACCTGATTGAAGACACTACACCTGCTATTGTAAATCAAGAAGAAGAGGAAAAACCAATAGTTTTTGATCTTACAGATGATATTTTAGAAGTAGAAGTTAATGAACCTATAGAAGTGGTTCCTGTTAGCGAAAATGCACCTGGAGGAGTACGCAAGTATAGCCTTGAGGAGTATATGGAGGAAGAAAAAAGGTTAACAGAGGCTAAACCTGAAGCAGAGGTGATGGAAGAAGATAAAGAAGTAGTTTTTGAAAAGAAAACCATTGCTCCTGCTCCAGAATCAGAACCTTCTGAAAGTGCAGATCCAGTAGATCAGCCAATATCCGAAACTCTAAAAGCCAGAGCTGCAGAACGCAGAGCTAAAATGAAGGAGTTTAATTACAAGTTTAGAAATAATGCATCTAATATTGATGATATCGAAAAAGAACCTGCTTATAAACGTGCAGGATTGGATGTGGATTCTAAGCCAGGATCGTCTGAGTTATCCAGAACTTCTTTAGGGACAGATAGTAATGATGATATTCAATTACGGAAAAATAATTCTTTTCTACACGACAATGTAGATTAGTTATTTGTCATTCCAGTGAAGGCTGGAATCCAAAATTTAGTAAAATTAGATAAACTAAACCGATAATCTAAAATGGATTATCGGTTTATTTTTTATCTTCGCAATCCAAAAGATTAAAACCACTAGTTATGAGTTTACAGGCGAAAGTAATGACCGCTATGAAAGAAGCAATGAAAGCTAAGGATACTAATGCTTTGACATCATTGCGAGCTATCAAATCTGCTATTTTATTGGCTCAAACAGAAAGTGGAGCTAAAGAAGAGTTGACAGAAGATCAAGAGCTAAAATTATTACAGAAGCAAGTGAAACAACGTAAGGATAGTGCGGCTATTTTTGCGGAGCAAGGTAGAGATGATTTAGCACAACCAGAATTGGATCAAGCTAAAGTAATTGAGAAATTTTTACCGGAGCAGATGAGCGAGGAAGAAATAGAAAAAGTAATTGCTGATATTATTTCTAAAACTGGTGCGTCAGGAATGAAAGATATGGGTAAAGTAATGGGAATGGCTTCAGGGCAATTAGCCGGTAAAGCAGATGGAAAAACGATTTCTACCATTGTAAAAAGTAAATTAGGATAAAATATTACACCTGTCAGATTTTAGAAACCTGACAGGTCATAATAATAAGTAACAAACCGGCCGTGTGGCGCAACTGAATAGCGCATCAGATTTCGGCTCTGAGGGTTGGGGGTTTGAATCCCTCCACGGTCACTACAAGCAGAAAACCACGCCATTGACGTGGTTTTTTCTTTTTTGGAGAAACCTGAAGCTTTTAGCTTCGAGGCTTCATAGAAAAATAAAGAACTAGAGCTATAGCTCGTGGTTTTCTATTTGCAAAGGTGATGTTGTAGGGATCAGTGTTAGTTAATCCCTCCACGGTTACTAATTTTTGTAAAATATTTTATATCAAGTTTTTATTTTTTTTTGTTTATACCAATGAGGATGATTTTTGTTCATTTTTAGTTATTTGTTAATTTGAACTACTCAAAAAAAAATCTAATAAGTGCAGACTGTACTTCTGCCATTTTTTCTTGATCTTTTTTCATCATTTTTTTGATAAAATATTCTTTCTAATACTAATAAATATCTGGTAATTCATAAACTTCAAATTCCTCTAATAAAGTTGAGATAAACTTCACGGAATTGTTTAGGTAAAACCTAATGAACGATTTAAAGTTTTGTTAAAACAAGATATCCTATTTTATTATTTCTGAAATTGCGTAGATGCACCAACGTGTACTCATACATATCATTACTCTGTTGTTTACAGCGGCATTCCTTGTTCCAAGAGTGGCAAACTTGCATGCTTTGAGCCATTTATCAGATGATGATACTTCTATTTCTTGTGAACTTTGCGACATTATAGTTGATGCTCATCAGTTTGATCTAATAACTGATAATAATTCTTATTTAGAAAGTGAACAACAAAGTATACCAAGTTCATTTGTTGTAGTACCCCAATACAATATTCCACAAGAAAAGATTGTTTCTCCAACTTGTATTTATAATAAGCCTCCACCTTTTGTGTAGAGGATATACTAATTGTTTATAAAGTTTTAAGAATGATGTAAGTTTATTTTTGCATCATAAATTTTGTGTATTTTCATTTGTTATTCGCGCTATAGCATAACAAATTATATAGTATTCACAATAACGTATTACACGTTCGACTTCGGTATTCCTCTCTTTATACCCAAATTATTATCGGTTCTAACCGAAATTACAAACACGAATCGTCAAACTTTTTTTACATATTGCATATGCTAAAAGCAATCAATCTTACCAAAACATATGGTAAGCACTCAGCACTTAGTCAATTGAATTTATCCGTTGATAAAGGAGAAATTTTTTGTTTACTAGGTCAAAATGGTGCTGGTAAAACAACAACAATCAATCTATTTTTAGGACTAATTGAACCTTCTAGTGGCGAAGCTTTAGTCAATGGAGTTACCGTCAGATCTAACAGTAACAAAACCACTAAAATGATAGCATACATCCCTGAGGTTGTCCAACTATATGGCAATCTTTCGGGTGTCGAGAACCTTAACTTCTTTAGTAGATTAGCTGGGTTCAAATACACAAACGCTGAATTATCTAACTTCTTATCAAAAGCTGGTCTTCAAGAAACTGCCTATCAAAACAAACTATCTTCTTATTCCAAAGGAATGAGACAAAAAGTGGGTATTGCCATCGCACTCAGTAAAAATGCGGATTACATTTTTATGGATGAACCTATTTCTGGTCTCGATCCCAAAGCAACATTAGAATTTACTAAAATCTGCAAAGAACTTAGTAATGAAGGTAAAGCTATTTTCATGGCTACTCACGACATCTTTAATGCGGTAAATGTAGGTACCAAAATTGGTATTATGAAAGAAGGTCAATTAGTTCACACATCAAACACAGATGCTATCAATGCAACTCAATTACAAGATTTATACTTAAAAACTATCTAAAAGTAAAACAAATCAATTAACACAATGAAACTTTTTAAATTAGTACCCAAACTTTTATTTCTATTATTTAGTTACGCAACTTTTGCGCAAGTACAGGTAACAGGAACCATCGTCGACACTCAAAATATTCCTATTGTGGGAGCTTCAATTTCTTTAAAAAACAAAGCCAACACTTTTGGGGAACTTACAGATAACTCAGGACAATTTGAAATAAATGCTCCTTCGGGATCTTATACTATAGAAGTACGCTATTTAGGTTTTCAGGCTTATAAAAACACTATAGAAACTGGAAATGGTTCTATATACGATATAGGAACTATTCAGTTAGAAGAAGGTACAGAGCAGCTTCAAACCGTCGAAATCGTTGGTCGCCCTAGAACGGATTACAATAGTGATTACTCTTTTTCATCTACCAAAATAGCTATTAAGAATAAAGAGCTACCTCAAGCAGTTTCTACAATCACCAAAGAATTAATTAATGATCGCCAAGCATTTCAGATAGCGGATGCTATAAAAACTGCTAGTAGTGTTACACATACAGGCTTCTATAATCATTTTAACATTCGGGGTATCATTCAGGCAGAAGATGGTCAGCTTATTAATGGTATGAGAACTCGTCAATATTATTTTCTACAACCCATTACATCTCATATAGAAAGAGCAGAAGTTATTAAAGGTCCGTCTTCAGTAACTTTTTCAAGTGTGGATCCGGGTGGATCTGTTAATTTAGTAACTAAAAAACCTTTAAAAGAAAAAAGAAATGAAGTAAGTGCCACAGTTGGAAGTTTTGGAACATTAAGAGCAACTGCAGATTTTACAGGACCATTAAATGATTCAGGAACTTTACTATACCGTTTTAATACTGCTGTCCAAGAAGCTAGATCTTTCCGAGACTTGGTAGAAAACAATCAATTTTTAATAGCACCTTCCATCACTTTCTTACCTAATAATACTACCGCTCTTAATGTAGAAATGATATATAGTAATGGAGTAGGAAATCTTGATCGTGGTCAACCCCTTTTTGGAGCTATCAATGGTCAGTTTGATCTAAATAGTACGGATATTACTACCAATGTGGCTGCTGCGAATGACTTTTATGCTTCAAAAGAGTTTATGGTGATCAGTAATTTTAGTAAGCAGATTACTAATGATATAGGATTTAATGCTTCCTATATGAAACAAACTTGGGATGAAGATCTTGCGGAGCACCGCGTGGCAGGTTCTGCTGCTGTGGACATAGATGGCAATGCCATTCCGACACTTGCTGAACTGCGTTATACGGAAAGACAGCAGTTTTGGATAACGGATAACTATACCGCATATATTAATTTTGATCTTGAAAATAACACTTTTACCAATACCCTTTTGGTTGGATATGATGGTAGCAGATGGGAAAGAACTGTCGGAGGAGCTTCTAACGGTGCTCGTCGCTACCGAAGATTAAATGGTACAGCGACTTCGTTTGATCCTGCAGAAGCAGATCAATTTGAAACTATAGAAATTGATGGCGTAACTGCTCCAAGACCTAATGTTGCTCATTTCGATCTTGCCAATCCTAATAATACCGCAAGAGAAACTTCTGGTTATATCACCTCAGAATTTGCAATTCCGGCAAATCTTACTACTTCAAATGGTATTTATATTCAAAACCAATTTAAAATAGGAAAATTTTCTGCTCTTTTGAATCTTCGTTATGACTGGTATGAAGATATATTCAATTACGAATCAAATAATGAGCAATCATATAAAAACGAAGCTTTTATACCTAGAATTGGGTTAACGTATGAAGCTACAGATGCAATTAGTGTTTATGCTTCTTATGTAGAAGGGTTTCAACCACAATCTAACACTGTGACACTTTCACCTGCTACGGAAACTTTTTTCTGGGCAGATTCTCCTGCTAGTTTTGACCCTTTAGAAAGTAATAACATAGAATTTGGTGGTAAAGGAGAGTTTTTAGGTGGAAAATTAACCGTGAATGCTGCCGTATATCAAATAACTCAAAAAAATCTATTGCAGCAGGATCCGAATGATGAATCCGTATTAACAGAACGAGGTGAACAACGTAGTAGAGGTTTTGAATGGGATCTTAATGGATATGTATTACCTAACCTTCAACTAAGTGCTTCGTATGCTTTTATTGATGCAGAAATTATAGAAGATGATGATCCGACATTAATTGGTGAACGTATTGGAGGAGCGCCTGAGCATAGTGTTAATTTTTGGGGGAGATATGATTTTATGAGCGGAGTTCTAAAAAATATAGGAGTAGGTTTGGGCATGGTATATCGTGGAGATCGTTTGTCTTGGTATGGAGATCGTATAGTATTGCCATCGTATACGGTATTTGATGCAGCTTTGTATTATCGTCCAACAGGCATCGATATGCAGATTGCGCTAAAGCTTAATAATTTGTTTGACGAAACGTATTGGAATGGTGCTCTAAATGCAACCAGGGTATTTCCGGGAGCTCCCAGAAATGTATTGCTAACTACAACTTATAAATTCTAAAAAGATGCAATGGGCAAATATTCGATTATTCGCAATTCACTTTTGGCGTAATGCAACAGCACCCAAAAGTTTTTATCTATTATTTTTAATTTTTATACTGTTAACGGCCTATTCGGCTGTTAGCGGTATAAAAAACCATAGTGCTCAAAATAATATTCGACAAGAACATCAGGTTAAAGCAAGACAAAGTTGGGAAGCAAATCCTGATAAGCATCCGCACAGAATGGCTCATTTTGGGACATTTGCATTTCGAATACACCCAACCTTGGGAATATTTGATTACGGATTAGAAAGTTTTACAGGAAGTACCGTTTTTTTAGAAGCGCATAGACAAAATAGCGTAAACTTTTCTGAAGCTACATTTTCTACAGGTATGCTACGATTTGGTGAATTGAGTTTGGCATTATTACTACAATTGGTATTGCCTTTAATTCTATTTTTCACAGGTTTTTCTAGCGTTGCAGGAGATAAACAGAATGGAACTTTAAAAATACTTTTATCCCAAGGTGCTACATGGAAAGAGATGTTATTTGGAAAATCTATTGGACTTTTTGCAATTTCTTTACTGTTTTTTATACCCATTCTTTTAGTGGTAATTATTACACTTATGCTATTTGAAAATTCGGGGATAAATGACTTTAGATGGTTACGCCTATTTATAATTGGTACAAGTTATTTGGTATTCCTTTTTATTGTATCCTCTATTACTGTTGTTGTATCGGCGAGTAGTAATGCACCAAAAAATGCTTTATTACGATTATTAGGAATTTGGCTTTTGTTAGTAATACTATTACCAAAATCTGCACAAGCGATGGGTAACTACTGGTTTCCTACTCCTAGTAAATTGGCCTTTCAATCTGCTATAGAAAAAGATGTGGTCCAAAAAGGTGACAGTCATGATCCTAATGATCCACATTATAACCACTTAAGAGATTCTGTATTAACAGTTCATAATGTAAGTAAGGTAAGTGATCTACCTTTTAACTATTCGGGTTTTGTAATGCGCGAAGGTGAGAAAATAACGGCTGCTTTGTACAGAAAACATCACGCTAAGTTGGTAGCTATTTATAAAAACCAAAACGATGTAACTCGATTTTCATCATTTGTCAACCCTTTTACCGCAATAAAATTAATATCAATGGCGATGTCTGGTACCGATTTTTCATCTTACATCGATTTTCAGGATAAAACAGACGATTATCGATATCAATTAGCGCAAACCATGAATGAATTACAAATGGAATATATCAGTCCGAAAAAAGAAAGTGGTTCTGAAGGGAAAACCCATGTAGTTGGGCATGAACATTGGTCAGCATTTCAGGATTTTGAACACGAACCCATGGCATTTGCCAATTCTATGAAACAAGCTTTTCCTGCATTACTGTCTATCTTGTTTTGGGTAATAGCTATTATAGGTCTATTACTATTCACATCAAAAAAAGCAAAAGCAATATGATGTTATATAAATTATTTTTACAACAATGTATTCGGTCCAAAGAAGTATGGATAAGCTTGGTATTAATAACGCTACTAGGTGTAGTAGGAATTGTCATTGGCAATAAACATCTAGAAAGACAACAAGATTCAATTGCTGAAGTAAAAACATATCAAGAGCAACATTTTGACCGACAAGTATCACTACATAATGATGACTTAGGGCTATTGTTATATTATGCGAAATTTGCGTATATAAATAACTTAAATCCATTAGCTGGATTATCAATTGGTCAGTCAGATGTACATCCAACGGTAAAAAGAATCACGATTAAAACCTTTGAAGCTCAAAAGTATGATACCGATTTGGTAAACCCAATGAACTTACAGTCTGGTAATCTCGACCTTTCTTTTGTGATCATTTACCTCTTTCCTTTATTGGTAATTGTGTTGACTTTTAATGCAGTTTCCGAAGAAACAGAAACAGGTACCTGGAGACTGGTAGCTATTCAATCGAAATCCAAACTTGGATTTATCATCTCCAAACTTTTGGTACGATTGATACTATTATATGCAATATTGATTTTTCTTTTTTTCATTGCAAAACTAATCCTGAACGTATCTCTGGATATTCACCTTTTTTGGATGTTCGGATTATCTATGCTCTATATACTTTTCTGGTTTACGGTTAGTTTTTTTATCATAAGTTTTAAAAAATCTTCTGGTTTTAATGCTTTACTACTTTTATCTGTTTGGTTGGTGTTAATCATTCTTTTGCCGGCGGGAATCAATGCGTATGTTACCTCAAAATATCCTGTACCAGAGGCTTTGAGTACTGCAATAGCACAAAGAGATGGCTATCATGTTAAATGGGATACCGACAAGCGAGCTACGATTGAGAAGTTTTATCAACATTATCCACAATTTAAGAAGTATGAATATCCTACTGATGGATTTAACTGGTTATGGTATTATGCTATGCAACAGATGGGAGATGACGATTCCAAAAAAGAACGGGATGCCTTTAATAAGAAGATTAAATTACGTGAAAACAAGAGTAGCCAAATTGCATCTGTAATTCCCAATATGCATCTGCAATTAGCTTTTAATCAATTGGCAGGAACTAGTATGAGTCAACAATTAGAATATCTGAATGCCACTGATGCATTTCATGAAAAATTAAGGTTGTTTTTTTATCCAAAAATATTTGAAGGTCAGCTTGCTGATACCGTAAATTGGAGTCAATTCGTACCTGAATATTATAAGGCAAAAACAACTTTAAAACCAGTAAAAGCTATTGCACCGCTTATTATAGCATCAATTGTTATGATAATAATTTCGATACCAATGACGAAGCGATTATAATATTAACTTAAGGTAAAACACTTGTATTCATAATAGTTTCATCCTTATAAATAAGGAGAGTACTGATCATATATAAGATCATTCCACTTTATCGAATAATACATAAATTATAAACCAAAAAGAGGCTGTCGTTTAAGACAGCCTCTCTTAGGAAACAACATTATGAAAAGCATTACATACAGAAACTATAATGGCAATTATAATTTTCTAGCATGATATTTTAAAAAAATCTTATATAATTGATAAGTCTTTTAGTCTCTTATCTATTTTATGTTTTTTATTGTGATTCGCTTCTCTGGAATTAGAAACTCGCTCACTAGTACTCATATTTCTTTTTCAAACTCAAAATGTTCTTTTTGTTAATTCTATATTTTTTATCTCTATAGATTATTTTTTAGTTTAGTTATCTGAATTAATCAATAGTGGTGTTTTTCCATCGGTGATAATTATTTTACTATTTGGAGACGCAGATAATTTATTAAAAGCTTCAATGCTTCGTATTTTGATGATTTCTTCTGTTAACCCTTCAGACAGTATTTTTTGAGCATCTCTTTCACCTTCTGCATTTATTACTTTTCTTTCTGCCTCTAGCTTTGCCTGTTGTAACACAAATTTCATTCGCATTGCATCCTGTTCGGCTTGTAATTTTCGCTCTATAGAACTGGCTAAACCTCTAGGTAATTGTATACTTTTCATCAAAACAGCGATAAGTTCAATTCCATCGGCTTGCTTCGCGAGATTCACTTCCATCTTAGCTTTAATTTCTTCTTCTATCTCTGCTCGCATTCCAGAATGCATGTCTTTGGCAAAAAACTGTGCACATACATCAGAAGAAGCAGACCGGAATACGCTAGTAATTATTGATTCATATCCCTGACCTAAATTCTCTAATACCGAAGGTATTTTGTTTTGTTCCAATCGGTATAAAATAGAAATTTCAGAATTTACACTAAGACCTTCTTTACTGGGCAAGCTCAGAATGAGTTTTATATTATTGGTTTGAGTTGATTCCTTAATTACTTTACTTACTAGAGGATTATAAGCTATTGTACCCTGAGTTAATACTTTGTCAGAAAATTCACCTAATGTCTGTTTCACACCGGCTTCACCGGGTCGTATTACTGCGCAATTAGAGCATAATAGTAATACTCCAATCAAAAGAAGAAAATTAGTTTTCATAAGTCCTATTTTTTTATTGATTTAAATTATTTGCTTTTACATTAGTCATAATTTTAATAAAATTTGGTTGACTTTTTTTAAAAGCGGAATCTTAGGCCAAAGCCTTCCATTCTTGGAGGTAGTGACTTATGATAGTTTGTCGCCATATTTACGGGGTTCGTTAATTGACCTAATATGTTTACTTTATATAATTGATATTGTGAGCGTTTTCTAGCTAGTAATAAGTTTATGTGATCTTTTCGTTCGTTTATCTTTTCTAATTCTTTTTTAACTTTATGTTGAAGAGTCTCTAAGGGAATGGGTACAGGATATTCTAACTCCGTACTAACAAAATAAGAATCATTTTTATCACTAAAATAATTTGTAAACTCAAAGTTTAAATCGTGGTTATATCCATTTAAACAAAATAATATTTCTTTGCATGTATTAGAGTTTGTGGTAAACTTATTATCCGATATACCACCATAAATAAGTGTTGTTCCGAGTACAGAAAGTATCCATATATTATATATCTTTTTCATACTATATTATTTTTAAGTTTCCTGAAAATCATTTTTCATTACCTCTAAATTAAAGAATAAAATTCATATATTTTTATTTATATTTATAATTGATTACATAAAATATATTTATGAATAGAATTATAGAAATCTGCTACTTTCTATACAAAATTCTAAGGTTAGAGTTTTATGATGCCTTTTTAAGAATTATGCTGCATACAGGTTAGATGTTTTAATAAAATCAAAGAAGATCAAGAGTATTTTCTTACACTGTGAATTGAAGTAATTTGAAGAAAACCTTGTATCGTTCATTTTTAAATATATTATTGATAGAGAATAGATCTTAATAGATATTATGCTGCAGCAAATTTGTTCTCTTACAATTTAGTATCGGCCCTAAGATTTCAATAAATTCCATACATACTAAAAAGAGAGTCCCTTACTATAAGAGACTCTCTTTTTATCAATCAATTTTATGAACAAGATTGAACAAAAAATGTTGAATGATCAACTATCGGACTAATTCTATTACCTAGTCTTCTACAGAAATATTGATTATACTACTCATTTTTAGTTTTTTTCCGTTTAATCTTGCCTGAGCAAAAAACTCTTTCGCTATAACTTGCTCTCTTAATAATTCATCTATTCTTCCACTATCATATTCGCACTCATCACCAGCATTTCCTTCGGTAATTGATAATCGGTGCAATTTATGAAAGTTAATTTTTACATTAAGTACAGCGTTAATAATGTCTGCTGCTTCTGATGCTGTAAAGTGACCATCGATTAAGTTTATTTTTTGATCTGTTTTTACTTCCATTGTTGCTGTTTCTATCGCTTCCATAATTTCTTATTAAAATTTATTCTAATTTAGATTACAAAGGTCGAATTAATATGTTATATATTTTTATTTATATATTTTATTACAATCATAAATAATTATTATGCATATTGTATAATGCACAGATATAGAGGCATTCCTAATGTTATATTAAAGGGAAAAGTGATTGCGAGAGCCATCGGAATATAAAGACTAGGATTCGCTTTTGGAAGTGCTAATTTCATTGCTGCAGGAACTGCTATATAAGATGCACTAGCAGCGAGTATGGCAAATAACAATCTATTTCCCTCTCCAGAACTAAAAAGACCACTTACTACCGCAACAATACAACCGTTTATAACAGGTATGATGATGGCGAATAGAAATGCAAACCATCCCTTTTTAATAAAATCAGAAAGTTTACGACCACTGGTGATTCCCATATCCAAAAGAAATACGGCCAGGAATCCTTTAAATATATCTGTGGTAAAAGGTTTGATTCCTTCGGCTTGGGCCTCACTTGCAAATAAACCTACAATCAAACTACCTATTATAAGTAGCACACTACCATTGGTTAGTGCGTGATGCACTACAGTTTTTATAGGAATTTTATCTTCGTTCTTATTTTTTTTGAAAATTGTGACCAGGAGTAATCCCACCATTATAGAAGGTGCCTCCATTAATGCCATTACTGCTACCATATGACCGCTAAAAGCAATGTTTTCTATTTCTAAAAAAGATATAGTGGTTACAAAGGTTACGGCACTTACGGAACCATAAGATGCAGCAATAGCTCCTGCGTTTTCGAGACTAAATTTTCTTCGTAATATAAAGTAGGTATACACAGGAATGAAAATGGCCAGAAATATCCCAAAAAGTAATGACCATAGTATTTCTGCATTGAATGTACTATGCGAAAGCTCTTGACCACCCTTAAAACCAATTGAAAGTAAAAGATAAAGTGAAATGAACTTTGAAGAGTTTTCGGGAATATTAAGATCGCTTTTAAGCTGAACCGCAATAATTCCTAAGAAGAAAAAAAGTAAGGCAGGGTTGGTCAGGTTGTCTATAAGTAAATGTAAATCCATATAGTTGTTAATATGATTTTTATTTAAAAAAATATAAGGTGTTTACTTCCTAGTTTTAGGTGTGAAGTTTTGTAGACATAGTAAACATATTATGCTTCCAGAAATTAGCATTTCTGTTAAGAAAAGATTGTTGTTTCTTATAGAAAGTGTAATAAAAGTAAAAAAGAGGGTGATAATTATAATTAGGCCAAAGATCGTTGGTGATGCTACGTTTTCGTTATTGTTTAATGGAATAACTTTTACTTTTTCTGATTGGTTTTTCTTTGAATGCAAATCTCTCATTTGTTTTGTTTTTGCAAAGGTGTATGTATTATTCCATATGTTTTTATTTATATTTATAATGTTTTACATAAATAAAAATTATGTAATATAGATTTCAGAAATTACAGGTTTTTTCTAAAATAGTTGATAAAAAGACCGTTACGATGGCTTCTGAGTATTTGCATTTAAGACAACCAGCCGTTTCTATACAGCTAAATTTTTTGAGAATTAATTTTCTATCCGTTTAACTGGAGTAATTAAAAGAAAGTTATATGTTATTGATTTTAGAAAAGAAATGGCAAATATTATTGAGAAGATATTAGGAGAAGTAAAAGAAATAAATTATAAAATCTTAGCCCATCAAAGATAGTTATCTGGTGTGCTGAAAATATCAATCGTGTCACTGGTAAATATATCGCACCTTATTTCTTATCTGATTTTATGAAACAGCATAAAAGCGCAATCATCTAAAAAAGATTCGAGCGTTTATAAAATGTTATTGCTACTTTTAATGACTTTTTTCCCACATATAATACCACCGTTAAACCTCTATTCTTTGTGTAGTGAATTATTTTTGTAGGCCAATTACTAACTGATACAGTACTTTTTAGTTTGTCATATTCTCGAAATTACTCAATTCCGGTATTTGTTTATTTACACAGTTTTATTATAATCATTTGTATAAAATTATTTTATGCAAATGATTATAAATATAAATAAAAATATATGAAAGTATTTATAGAGATTTGTATCAAATATTAACGATACTAAATCACCTTAAAAGATGAAAAATCTAATTTGTATTTCTCTGGTAACAATACTGATCTCTTGTAATACGATATCAAATGACTCGAATCATAAATTGATGAAACAAGATGCTAAAGCAGTCTTAGGATCTCATAATTTCTCTAAAGAGAAATCAGGTTATTGGTTAGAAAAAAAGGAAAAAGCTCCGCTTACTGATTTTGTTAGTACTAAAAAGTTTTATAAAAAAGAAAACTCTTTAATTCTTGATTATACATATCCTCATCTAGATGAACAATTCAATCCTTTGTTCCATAATTTTAATTCCTTTATGGAGAAAAATTATTTAAAAACAGAGACATCAATCCTGCAAGTACTTCATAATGATGATTTATCGTGTGACCCTTTATTCAAAGATGTAGAAAGGAAGAGAAGAAATCTGGATTATAAGGTGTATACTAAAAATGAACAATTCTTAAGTGTCCTATTATACAAGACAAATTATTATGACGACGATCTTCATAATTCTTTTATGTTCAAGGGCATAAATTATAATGTAAAAACAGGAACTTTTATTACGTATGATGATTTGTTTGAAAATAATAGCGAGAAATTCTTATTATTTAAACTAAATCAAGAGTTACAAGCACGTATTGTAGGGCAAGACTCTTTTAATGATTGCTGGGAGTTTACTAAAGATACCTTTGAAGTTTTCAAGAATAATTTTGTTGTCGATTCCAATCATATAAAATTCTATTTTGATGATTGTACTGTATGTCCTACGTATTCAGGAAACTATTTTCTGGAAATACCAATAGAAGAACTATCCTCAATTTTAAGGATAGAAAATTCTGAGATGCCCTATTATAAATCTTAAATCAAAGAATTATGGTCAAGATATTCATCATTCCAAAAAGTAAATCACAAACGGATGAAATTATAGAGTTTTTACTTAGGGGTAAGTATCTTTTGACAGTCATAATCACAGAACACTGCGTGCAGGCTAAAATAGATGCGAAAAGCAGAACAAATAGGCTAAATAGAACATTAATTTCGGGTATTATTAAATCCTTACAGTTTAATAATTTAAATAATCGTCTTAGGGAAATGTTCGGTTCTAATATGCCTGTTTTATATTCAATTCCAATCGTACATATGGATCCGCAACAATCAGAAGCTATTGCAGATTACATCACTGTATTCTAAATAAGAATCTATATGACCAAATATACTTCAATACATAATTCAATGAATAAAAGCCAAATCATAAGAGGTGCTTATGAGTACATACAAATTGCTTTAGGAGTATTATTAGCGAGTATTGGTTTGAAAGCTTTTCTTCTACCTAATGGATTTTTAGATGGAGGTGTCACCGGAATTGCTATTTTATTAAATAGCCTGTTTGATATCAATATATCAATAGTATTAATAGTTCTTAGTATTCCGTTTCTGATTTTGGCGTATTTCACGATCTCCAGATATATGGTTTTTAAGTCTTTGGTTAGTATTATCAGTTTTGCAGTTTTTATTCATTTTGAAAATTTTGGAGTGTTCACCAGTGATAAACTATTGACTTCAATTTTCGGAGGACTTTTACTAGGCTTAGGTATAGGTATTACTATAAAAAATGGTGCTGTTTTAGATGGATCTGAGATTTTGGGAATATATCTCAACAGGCATTTTGGAGTAAGTATTGGAAAGGTGACCTTACTTTTCAACTTTATACTCTTTGCGATTACTGCAATCATTATTTCCAAGGAAACTGCTATGTACTCTATTCTAGCGTTTTTAGTAACTGCAAAAATAACAGACCTCACTATAGAAGGATTTGAGAATTTTATTGGATTGATGATTGTATCAAAAAAATATGATCAGATTAGAGAAGCAATTACAACCAAATTAGGAGCTGGGATGACCGTGTTTAATGGGGCTCATGGATATGGAAATCAAGGAAAGACTGAAAATTTTGAAGTAATTCATACTATTATAAATCGAATTGAAATAGGCAAAGTCAATAAAATTATTGATCAGATCGATCCTAATGCTTTTGTAATCGAATATGATGTGAATCATATCAAAGGAGGTATTTTAAGAAGATACCTTTCTAAAAAGAAATAAACATATTTTAAAATTTTAAAATGTCAATATTATGAAAAAGTCTTATATCCTACTATGTTGTATACTCTCTTTGTTATGTACAACTGCATCTGCAAATAAAATAGAAAATGTTGATCCTGTTATCGAAATCTTAGAATCTTATATAAAGCTTATGAATTCTATAGAGAAAGATAACTCGGTTGCCAAGGTATTAGAACTATATAGCGAACAGTATTCTGGGAACACAACCTATGTAAAACTGTCTGGAGCGATCGTCAAGAAAAACTATACAAAAGAGAACATTAGATTTCAACTGAATGATATCGTTCAGGATGGTAATTATAGTCTTAAGATAGAGCTGAACAAAATTTTATATAGTACCCAAAAGGAAACTGCAGGAACGGTTTCTGCATTACTGGATTTCGAATCTATTATAGATGATAAAATAGCAGAAAAAGGTACTATTCTTATGAATATTGTTGCTGTACAACAAAAAGGACAGTGGAAAATTATTCAGAATAATATGGTTCGGGTCTCTGAATTAAAAGACATTGGAGATTGTGTTTGCCATATTTTTGAGAAAGGGAGCACTCAATTTGTAACAGAGTTATATTACCCTGCAGGTGTTAAATATGATCATAAATTTGAAGCCTTTCGAATAACATCCAATGAGGAAAACAGGATTGTAAAATCCGGTGGGAAAGTCTTTGTTTGGGAAAATAATACTAATAAATTGATTTTGGATCAAGAAGAATTGGGGGTTGTAAAAACTCCAAAACAAATGGTTCAATTACTTATTCGAAAAATGAATACCGAAACCTGTGCCTCGATCATTTTTAGATAGTAATACAATTAACTGCCTAATTCTTAATACCCATTTTATGTTATGAAAATTTTGATCTAGATCTCCTGCAATTTGCATTATCACTTAGAAGTCAAGATCAAGAAAATATAAGTCATGTTTAGTAAACAATTTAGGTACTATAGTCAAAGTGTAATTTATAAAATAAAATATATGAAAACGAAAACAGTTATAGCATCACTAATAGTAGGTTTATCAATTTTAGCTTCTTGTAAAGAGAAAGTATCTGTAGAAATATCTAATCCAGAAAAAGAGGTTAAACCTCCTGAAACTATCATAAAAAGTGTATTGACAGCAGAAGAACAAGCTTTGATGTCCCCAGAAGAGATTATCAATAGGCTTCAAAAAGGGAACGAGAACTTTGTGAATAACGACCTTACGCAACGGGATCATTCAGAGCAAAGACGTATATCAGCTATTGGACAATACCCAAAAGCTATTGTTTTATCCTGTGTGGATAGTCGAGTTCCAGTAGAAGATGTTTTTGATCTGGGTATTGGCGATGTTTTTGTAGCACGAGTGGCTGGTAACATAGAAAATGAAGAAATTATAGGATCTATGGAATTTGCCACAGTAGTTGCGGGATCTAAAGTAGTTATCATATTAGGACATACGGCTTGTGGAGCTGTAAAACATGCTATTGATAATACCGATGCCTTTTCATTAGGGCTGAATTCATTGCAAGGTCTATTAAATGAAATCAGACCAGTAGTAGAGATGAAAGAAGGAGAGGTTCCTAGTTCTAAGGATGAAGATTTTACCAATCACGTGATTCATCAGAATGTGCAAAAGACGATCGCAGATATTCGTGAGAAATCTCCAAAGATGAAAGAAATGGAACAAAATAATACGCTAAAAATAATTGGTGCTGTTTATAATATGAAAACAGGAGAAGTAGAGTTTTTAGAATAATTTCGAACTCTATTAAAATATCAGATTTTCAAATTTAATAGATAATAAAATAATTCGATTTCAGAATTGATTTTATGTCTAATACTTATTAGTAGTTTTTTTTCGAAAGGGTACGATATGTATCCACTCTGAGTACATCAAACACAAAACCTACAACTTCATTGTGAGTTTTTGTTATTTAAAAAAGGGAATTTCACAGAGGTCAATACCTGTTAATTCTAGGGGGAATAAAACAAAAAAATCCTCAAAGGCACAGTTGTAAATTCCGGACTATACAGACTGACTTGCCATAATAATTTTTGTTTATCTATTGATTACAGTCATTCTCTGAGGATTATAATATAAAATAACTAATAAAGCCCATAAAATATGTGCTCAAAAGTTTTTAATTGTTTCCAATAAAATTTTATACAAGGTATGAAATTTATGAATCCATGAGACTATTTTGAGGGATTAGCTCTGTTTTTTGTGAAACGTTTGAAGCCTTCGTTTTAAAACTAAACAAAAATTAGCAAAACACTACCATTAGCAATGCAGGACCCCGTTGTATATTTGAGATTAGATGGTAAGCTAAATGACCTTATATTAAATAGAATCCACATGCGGAAATCGTTGGTCATACTCAGTTTTTAATCGTATCAATTTCTTAAAAAAAGGAGCATTTTCTTGGTGCATACGATTATTTCTAAAATGAACAAACCGACCTTGTGCATGGATACTAATACCGTTTGTTTTGTAAAGATAAAACTGATAGTAGGGAACAACCCAGGTGAAGTTTTGCAACCCTTTATTGATAGCTATTAAAATTCCGCCAGGTCTTAATTCAATACTACCATAATTTACATCTGAAATAGTATTTAAAATTTTTTTCAGATTAGGACTTACATTTTCTATGATCATACGTTTAGAACCGATACCATGTAGCCTAATTGAACTGATCAGTGAAAAAGGTTTTCCAACCAGATCATTGATCAGTTCTTTGTTTTTTTTGTTTGAATATGTGGTATCTAATATCATAATTAAGAATTCTCGATGTATAAGTAGTAGTAAACTATACTATTGGTGCTCCTTTAAGACGTTTTTCTATTTTTCTTTTCTTAGCAGTAAGCCGTTTCATCATATCCATAAGTTTAGACTCTTTTTTCTTTTTATAGATTTCATTTATAGCTAGAACAAGTGATTTCGCTTCTCTAGAAGCAGCTACACGATCACTGGTAGTCATATTACTCATCTTTCTATTTTCAAACTCTAAAGCTTTTTCAATAAGTTCCATATCTTCTAATTTTATATAAAGATATGGAATGTTTAATATTATTTTTAAATGTTTAAACAAAATTAACTATTGTAGCATGTCGTGATATCAGAGTGGAAGTGATATTTACTAGAATAAGATACTAATAAACCGATGAGTTGAGCTATCTCATTTTCCTTAGACTCCCAATTACTATAAAAAGGGGTATTCACCTCTTTTATCATATTGCTGTTTTTTAGATATTTATAATACCAATCCAATAACAAATTTGACTATTGCAGAGGACAACTATTAAGTGATGTATTGATAAATCTCTTATGTTATGATGAATGAAAAAGAACTATTTGTATTCGGAAATCTGGAAAAGAAATCAAATGCTATTACTACATTTGTTATTATTCAGAGTTTATTACTCGCGGATAGATTCTCCGAAAGAGCATTTAGATTAGCTGTAAAAGAATATGAATCTCTCTGGAATATTATTTTGTATGGCCACGGAATTCTTATCCTATTTTCAGTACTATTTTTAATTCTGATTAATAAAAAGAACAGTAAAAATATAGGAGATCTAAAAAAAGAAATTTTCTTAACTCAATCTACTGTTGTAAAGATTTATTTGACCATTTTTTTCGGGATTATTCCTATTTGTGTTCTCTTAAGTCCATAGTATGGTTACTTATATAGACTATATGATCATGTTTTTTAAGCTCGTATCTAGTAAATTATCATTCTATTATTACAAAAAAACTAAGGGTCATTCTTTAATAAAATACTATTACTAATAACGTAACGTTTTGAAGTTGCAAACTTCGAAGAGCAGGAAGAATAAAATTTCCCTTAATTTTTTACGTTCTGTAAAATTGATAGTATCTTTTAACCATTGAACTCAAATACAATATATGGGCTTAGAAAATGCTGCCATTACATTAGGGCAAAACAGAACAATTATGAAAAGTTATTGGAATTTTCATAAAAGGCAACAAAATTGGTTTTTCTCACCAAACCCTAAGTTGGCAGGAGCTACAAGAAGACCTAATTCTTTCAATAGCTGGAGTCATTGGAATTCTTTATCTAGTTCTCAAAAAAGTACAATTGCTTCCTTGGCAGGATTTCATTATACTGCAAGCAATGTTAAAAAAAATAAAGATCATCTAGATAGGTTAAAAAAGGCATATCATAATTGGGAGCATACACTATTTAGTGTTTTCTGGAGTAATGCAGGTTCTCATAAAATTTGGCTATGTAATGTTTTTGTTGGGGATTCCATATACTTATACAATAAAAAAAGCTTTACTTCAGCTAACAGACATTATTATGATCCACGACAAATATTAAGTGGTCAAACATCTTTAAAAAAGAGAGAAAGCTATAAAGAAGTCTCTCCTGGAGATATTGTAGTAATCGGTACAGGTCATGTAGAAATTATAACAAGCATTGCTACTCATATGTTTGCGGATGATGGTTTTTGTTCCATTGGTGCTGGAAGAGGGAGCGATAGCGAAGGCTCTGGTAATGGACAAGTAAAATGTGATGGTGTATTTTCAAGTTCGGTTAGAGAGTTAGATAATGATAATAACACTTATTACTATTTATAATGAATAATAAAGTCAAGTTCCATTTGATCGCAGGTATTATTAATTTCTTAGTATTTTTTTTAGCTAATTATGTGAACTATATCATTGGCGATTTATGGGATGAAAAATTCGGAATTAGGGCCAGTTATCCGTTAACATTGATTCAAAGTTTATACGGATACATATTTTTTTGGCTGTTTACATTTACCATATATTTTTTTAAAACCCCCAAAAGACATTTTTTCGTTTTCTTATTACTAAGTGTATTTATTGTATTGCTTTACGAGAATTATTTGATTTTTATAGATTTTGAACTCTACGATAGAGGAACAACATTTGTTTTAGACAGCCTAAAATTGGCTTTCTACGATACCTTCCTTTTTATAGTAATTGCTTCCTTTGGAATACATTTCATCCAATTGGTTATAGGAAAGAAGTTCTTGCCAAACCTTTATAAAAAGTAAATAAAAATATCCGCCAACACATAATAACAACAGTTTTATTGCACCTAATATTTATTTCTTTAATTAAAATAGTATTATTAATCGCTTGGCAATTCGAAGTTACAAACTCAGAGGAGTAGGTTATATATTTACTCTACAATTTCCATTGTCCAATTAGAACTTGATATGTTGAATCCTGTAGACTGGATTCCATATTTTCTATTAACCGCTTGGCTAATATCATTCGAAGAAGGTTCTGGTCTTTCTGTAACTATTTCAACAGTCATTCCTTTTAATGCCTTTCCTGAACTTCTAACACAGGTTAATTTCCATAATCTCATAGCATCGGTTTATTGAACTTTAATATTTAATGTAAAATGAGTTTTAATTCATTCTTGTATAGCTTAAGTTTGGTTTTAAATCCAGAATTGCCACCATTTCTTATTCTCTTTTCTTTCCAATTCTCTATTTTCCTCTTGATGTAACACATCGTGTGTGTTTTTAATTTGAATTAAATATTCAGACCATGAATCAGCTTCTATATTCATATGCTTATCAGAACCTTCCAAATCAAAAATGTAAACTTTTTCTTCTCCGTTAAGTTTAATGAAATAGTAATACTCACCTCCATCTGAACCAATAGAAAAGCTTTTGTCCTCTGGAGTAAATACACCATTTAAATCGATTATACGTTTTGCATTGTTACACAATGAGAATTCTGCTCCCCAGGAATCTTTCGAAAAAGGGTAACTAAGCATCGTTGAAATGTAAAACTCCGGTAGTTTTATTCCAAGTTGCTCCTCTATGAGTTTAATATCTTTAGATTCCATTGTAATCGCTTTATTGAACTTTTATTTAATCTTATTTTGAAACAAGAATAGACAAAATTGCTATTGCCGTTGCTATAATAGCTAAAATGAAATTTAAGGTATTTTGCGCAATGATCCATCTCCCATCATTATATAACACACGATTTATACCCCAACCCATTAAAATTAAACCACTAAATATTAGATAGGCATTTAATAATTCTTCTGGTTTTAAATCAGAAACTTTAAAATCAGCTATTGATATATATACTGTTGCAATAATAAATAAAAAGCCTATCACCAAGGCAAAAACTCCAGAGCCAAGAGGCCTACCTCCCTTTTTATTTGGTTGATTTGTCATTGATTTTTTTTTTAATATTCTATCGGTTTATTAAACTTTTATTTTATGATATTTTCTTGCGATTTCTACAATATAAGCTAGAATGATATAAATTATAAAGCTCTTAATATTTGGTTCATTCCAAGCTATAAGTTTTGAAATAATATAGTCTATTAGAATACATGAAAATGCAGCAATTATCGTATTTAAAATAATACTTTTATTTATGAACCACTTCACGTTTTTCATCGTTTTATTGAACTTTAATTCTTATTATAATCAACAATATTTACGTGTCCGCAATTGTTGCATTCAATAGTAGGACCTTCTTCTATAGTATAAAAAACAATTTCCCCACAGTTTTTACATTTCATATCTCTCATAATCTTAACTTTCATTTGGTATTTTTAATTCAAATGACCATCTAAAATTTCTATTTTTTCGGCTAACTTTATATATTTTTCCCTAGCGTTATCTAATGGAAAATCTAAACCGTGGTGATCAATTTCATGCAACATGCTGTTTAATAGGAAGTTACATGAGTCAACACGCTTTTCTAAATTCTTATCTCTTTCTATTTTCTTTCTTTTTACTATTCTCAGA
The DNA here is from genome assembly GCF_947495315.1 of uncultured Aquimarina sp. GTDB lineage: Bacteria > Bacteroidota > Bacteroidia > Flavobacteriales > Flavobacteriaceae > Aquimarina. The sequence continues at coordinate 191,918 of NZ_CANLYD010000004.1, forward strand.
GCAGATAATAAATAAAGTACAAGAGCAATTAAAACACAACTTGGAATAATAATTAATGTAGCCGCAATCGCTATAAAAAAATTAGTAGCGCGATTGTCGAATATCTCGCCAGGATCATTATGATAGGCTTCATGACAATGATTTGGCCCATCTACAGGATAAAATGTTATATCAATGATTTGCATAAACCAATACCAATACCAAGGTACTGTTTCACGGTTGTATATATAATAGTTATAATATCCAACTCTTGCTGATATAGTATTATCAGGATTTCCACCCGCTATAGCATTTCCCAACTGGTCAATAGCAACAAACAGATTAGATATGTATTTCCATATTTTCGAATTCTTAGTAATCATAAAATTTAGTTTTCCCGTTACCCATTAAGTTTTTATAAAGTGGGATAATTTTCATTTTCTAACTCGTATAAATAAAATTCCTAGTCGCTTTTTAAAAATTTCATCTGTATAGTAGAATCCCATTTGAAAATAAAAACCCCATATCCAAACTCTCTGGATACGGGGTTCTATAATTTTTTACGTTACTTTAAAAATACGAAAAAATATTCTATGTTTTGATTATTAGTTATTTATTTCTTATCGTTTATTTGAACTTTAGTTTATGTTGGAGGTGGTTTGGTTATATTTTTTGAGTAGAATAACACCAAATACTATGAGCGTCAGACAAATGATAACAGTTATAAAATTGTGAACAATAGGTAGAATATTAAAGTCAATACATTCTGCGTGACCTTGTTCCTTTCCGCTAAAAAAAGCAAAGCATACGGATCCTAGAATAGATATATAAGCTAAATATTTTTTCAAATATGCCATCGGTTTATTAAACTTTAGTTTTATAATTCTTTTCTTTTAAAATAGACAAAATAATATTTATTATAAAAATAATTTGTCCCGTAATTATTGCTAAAATAGACAACCATATAGATGTATCAGGAATATTAGTGATTATATAATATCTTTTGCCGAAAAAGTAATCCAATAAAAATTCTTGGATACTATTTGTCAAAACAATCCCAACAGTAAAAATTAGATGTAACGCATTTAATAAAATTAAAGTTTTAAAATTAAAATTTTCCAAGATCCAATATATAAAACCAGTAAGTCCAAAAAACAAGCTTATTAAAACTAGTAATTGCTGCTGCGAAAAAACAAAATAAGTATCATGAATATTTATATCTAATGTTTGATTATCCTGATAAAAAGATTGAAACAATAATAGAGGAATAATGCCCCAGAAAATTAAATGTGGCTTTTTAAGTAGTTTTAGAAGCATCGATTTATTGAACTTTATTTTATACAACCAAATCAAAAGATTTAGGGGACTTAGTTTGAAGCTCTAAACTTTGGGTTGAGAACCAAAACTCCAACTAACTCATAGTTTAGTTATTGGGCACAGTTTTTATTTTTAGAATATCGTCCATGGATCAAATCCTGCAGCTTCAATCGCTGGTGCTAATTCTTCTGCGATAAATTCTTTTTCTTCAGTATCCAATTCGTCCCATGGAAGTTCATCCACAATATTTGAAACTTGTTTAAGCTTAGTTTCTGAAGATTCATTTGAATTATAAATCTTTTCAAGTTTTTTAAGAAAGTCATTCGTAGCTTTTCTGAGAATCAAAATTACTGATTGTTCAGACGGATTTAGTCCACGAGCTTCCCAATTCTTTGGGTTTTCGTATATGTCTGAAGTTCTTATTTTTTTTATAATACTTTCAAAATTGCTGTCAGTCATATTAGTCTTTAAAGTTTTATTGGTCAGTTTGTCTTTTTCTACATTTTGTCCATTACAAGAGGTCAAAAAAAGTGTTATTAGAATTATGTAAAAGATTGATTTTGTCATCGGTTTATTGAACTTTACTAACGTTTAAGGCGAACTTCACTTAAGTTTTTAAACTTTGGGTTAAGCACTAAAACCCGTATTAATTATAGTCATCGTTATTAGCCATAGACTTTTTCTAATTATCCTTTTTAAATTCATCATATATTTTAAAAAATTCATCTACAGCTTTTACTTCATCATTTCCACATTCTTCAAGAATTATATTTTTCCATCCAGCAGTTGATTCAGTCCAACCATAATAATTAGCAACCCAATCGTGTAAACCTTCAAATAAATTCTCCTCTTTTAAATCGTAAGCATCGAATGAGTAATAAATTCCATCTAAGAACCCTTTTAGTGTCGATATTTTTTTCTCTCCCAAGTACATTCCAATCCGAGAACGAAAATTGTCAGACTCTAACAATGCTTTTAGTTTAGGTATTTCATTATTCATATATAGAAGCTCCTTTTAAAATGTCAGCAAAAACTTTCCAACTAGCATTTTCTGAATTAACATTTTGATCTGTGTTATCGTAGTAATTTTGAATATCCTCTGTATATCTACCCAGAGCTTCAATAAAACTATGAGTGTCTTTATTTTCCCAATTCGCACTATCCCCTCTCAATTCTTGTACAAACTGAATGAAATCCTTTTTGGTATTAACTATCATTATCTAATCGTTTTATTGAACTTTCAATTTAGGAAGAAGTATTAATATATCTATTCAAACATTTCCAATTGTTTCATTTGAGTAATCACATTATCATTAGAACATAACTCTATCAATTTTACATTTAATTTTTCGGTATATTCAAATGATGTTAATCCTTTTTTGACAAGTTCCAAGTCTGCAACGATTTCTCCTATCTTCAAAATAATATCTTGGTTTTTAAGAGTTTTCTCTTCCTGAATTCCTATGCGTAGAAGGTGATCTACATCACCTCCAACTCGTTTGTATAACTCTATATGATATTCGGTAATTGTCATCGGTTTATTGAACTTTATTGATATAAGGTTTTTAATAAATAATATGTCAAAAAAGCTATAATTAAGAATCCAAAACCTTAGTAATTATCGTACGGATTACAAATCCTTGCTATCGGGTTTATTTACTCTACAATTTCGTAGTCAATACTTAATTTTCGCAAAGCTCTTAAACCAGAACCAGCGTTTTTATCTTCCATCTCAATATCTACAGCGTCTCCTTCTAAGAGTATATCCGTAATCTCACTCGCCAGGGATTCATTAATGTTAGATGAAATCTCTACAATACATTTGACTATTGCTCTTTTATCTGGTCTCTGAGCATCACAAGACAATAAGTTTAATTTCATAATAATAGTTTATGAATGCAATATACTAGAGTTGAGATAAGTCTGGGGTATACGTACAACATTATTCTTTTGTAAGTGAAAATGAATTATCGGTTTATTTAAACTTTCAATGCAATTTATTTATTATCTCACGGATTACAAATCCTTGCTATCGGGTTAAACGCAACCTTAATGATCTAACAACAATTTTTAATGGATTAATCAACAAATTACCAATACTTTGAATGTAATGATATACTGTATCACGTTAACTAGAATAGTGGTGAATGGATGTGGATCAACCTTGTTTGTTGACTGAAATATCCCCGTTTTTATTGTATTTTTATCATTCCAATTAATTCAATAATTTATGAATCTAAATGATACCGAACGGAAGACGATAAAATTAATAAAAGAGCAAGGTTTAAAATTAACTAAAAAATATAAGGAGGAAAATCTTTTTAAGATAAGTGAGAATTTCGATGTTCCTTCGTTTCAAAAAGAATTAGAAGGTGTTTTTGAGGTTTTGATAGAAATTCAAGATGTAAATTCTTCTTTAATTCCATATAGTTTTTGGGTTAAATTTGCAAATTCTTTTGAGCGCATATCGGATAACTTAGCTGACATTAGTAGTATTCCAAATAAGATTAACAGCATTGAACAAATTGGAAGTCTAAAAGTATTTATATCCAATGTCAAAACTCATGCCGTTGATTTAAAAGAAGCCGCATTTCCTTTGATTCAATCGAAGATAATAGATAAGATGAATTTTCCAAAAGAAGTCGAATCAAATAGAGAGGAACTAAATAAAATCATAGCAGATAGCAGGAATTATAAGAGTGAGTTTATCGATTTAAAAGAAGAATTGAATCTAATATTATCAACTTCTAAAGATATTAGCTCAAAAATAGGAGTATCAAAATATGCCACGGTTTTCGAAAATGAATCTCAAGAGCATTTAAAAATATCCATAATATGGATTATTTTTACAGTTTTGATACTAATTTCAATTCTCTTTTTAGGAATATTCTTTTTTAATATAACTGATATAATTGATAAAGAACCTAGTGTTTTTATTAAGCATGCAATAAGTAAACTAGTAATTCTATCGGTTCTATTTTATGGGCTTTCTTTATGTAATAAAAACTATAAGGCTCATAAGCACAATGCAATAGTGAATAAACATAGACAAAATGCACTTACAACCTTCCAAGCTTTTTCTGAAGCTGTAGAAAATGACCCTGGAACTAAGAATGCAATTCTATTGCAAGCCACGCAAACAATTTTTGGTAATCAACCAACTGGATATCTGAAAAATGAAGGGGATGGAGAATCTTCAAATAAAATCATTGAAATTATCAAAGGAGTAACTACAGGTGAGCCATAAACCGAATATCTATACTTGAATTATTATTAAGTGCGATAATTCGAATTGATATTCTTTCGTAATTATTTATTGATCTTTATTTTAAGAAATTGGTTAATTCTAATACAAATAGAAAAAGTAAGCTAAGGCTATAATTAAAGGATTGTTCAGGTGATTTAATAATCTTAAATATATTTAATAAGTAATAAATCGCTAAAAAGTTCCCGTTACGGGAACTTTTTAGTATATTTGTTATCGGAATATTTTAGTAGCACAAATAACAATTAATTATGAGAGTCTTAAAAAGAAAGACCCTATTAGATTACTGGAAAAAAAATCCAGAATCAAAAAAACATTTAGAAATATGGTTTAGTATCTTAAATAAGGAATCCTTTAATTCTCCAAATGAAATTAAACAAATATTTGGCAGTGCGGATTTCATAGGTGAAAATATTGCAATATTTAACATTGCAGGGAATAAATACAGACTTATAGCCCGAATTCGATATGACATCCAGATTACTTACATTAGATTCATAGGAACGCATGCTGAATATGATAAACTTGATTTAACTAAATTATAATTTATACGCCAATGAAAAAATAATTTTAAAAACAGAATAATAAAGACCATATACAAAACCATATACATGAGAAAAGTCTCAAACTATAAACCAATAAATAGTAAGATAGAATATGAAAATGCCTTAAATCGAATTGAAGACATTTTTATTTCAAGCTCTCCCGAAGAAATCGAAGAGCTTGAAATACTTTCTATCTTAGTTGAAAAATATGAGGAAGAAAATTTCCTTATAGAAGATCCTGATCCTATCGACGCAATATTATTTGTAATGGAACAAAACAATATGACCAAAAAAGATCTTGGTGATATAATTAACAGTAAATCAAGAGTTTCTGAGATATTATATCGAAAACGAGCTTTAAGTATTAATCATATTAGATCAATTAATAAACATCTTAAAATTCCAGCAGACATTTTAATTAAAGAATATAAATTATCTTAAAATTAATATTCCTTAATTTGAAAGCAAAAATAAAAATGTTTTATAAAAAAAACTTATATCGAAAATCATAATTAATCTAAACCCGATAGAAAATACTCCTATCGGGTTTAAATTGAATTTTATACTTGCCAATTCGTAAAATATTATCGGTGTAAATAATTTATTAAACACTTTTAACTTAAAATACTTGATGCGATCAATTTAACATAACCTGACTTATAACCACAAATCATAATTCACTAACCTGCTCCGCAAAGTCTCCTGACTTTGAGGGATTATTCACGAATCATCAACTATTATTTTCGACGGTATTTCCAAACCAAGCTGACAAATATCATAGTTACACCGCAGCGGCTACATTATTTTTATGATATTAAATCATCAGACAATGAAAAATATCCTCCTGCCTACCGACTTTTCGGAAAATGCAAGAAATGCGATTGATTATGCGCTGGAGTTCTTCAAGAATGAGCTCTGTACTTTTTATGTACTCAATGTGCAAAAAGCTTCTAACTATATGATGGATGACCTTATGGCTGCTCCAGCCAATACATCCATCCATCAATCCGTTGTGCAGGGATCTAAAGAAAAATTGAGCACGCTCATAGAAGCGTTACAAGAAGAAATTGAGCACGAAAATTATACGTTTCAGGCGATTACGGATTATGATATTTTTACCGATGCTATTAAACAAGCGGTAAAATCAAAAGATATTGATCTTATCGTCATGGGTACTAATGGAGCAACCGGAGCCAGAGAAGTGGTTTTTGGCAGTAATACGATCAATGTAATACGTAAGATAGATTGTCCGGTACTGGTAATCCCGCAAGGATATACTTTTAAAGATATAAAAACGGTACAATACACTATTGATTATAATGATCACTTTAATACAGAGAATATTGAGCCCTTAGTAGATACATTGATCAAGTATAAAGCTTCTTTAAGAATCCTGAAAATAAAAGAAGACGATACGGTCACCATTGCTGAGTTTGATGATAAAAAGCATTTAAAAGACTTTTTTAAAGACATCAATCATACATTTCATTCTATTACGAATGTGCCTACACCTTTAGCAATCGATAGTTTTGTGCAAATCATGGATGTAGATATGAATGCGATGTTTATTCACAGAGAAACCTTTTTGGATCGATTCTTTCACGGTTCAGAGACTTCCAAAATAAGTTACGGTACCAGAGTTCCGTTGCTTATTATGCATAATTGATGCTTTAAAAAATTGATCATAAGATGGTGTATGTTGCTTTTCTTATCCTATACTTTTTGGCAGGAATAGTAATTGTCATTAAACTGATATTATACGGTATGCGTCCAACCAAAACCTTGGCCTGGATGCTTGCTATTTTTACAATTCCGGTTGGCGGAATGTTATTCTATTTGCTGTTAGGCAGAAACCGAAGAAAGAATAAGCTGTTTCAATTAAAAAGAACAGATGAAATTATTTCTTATTTAGAAAAAGCAGAAAGTCATTATGAACCTGTAACCGAAGAAGAATATCAAGAACATCAAAAGTTAATCAGACTCATTACCATGAACTGCGGTTTTGCACCCAGTGCAGGAAATCAGCTGAAACTTCTTAAAAATGGAGATGCTACTTTTCAGGCAATATTCGAAAGCTTAAAAAAAGCAGAACACTTTATCCACTTACAGTACTATATTTTCGAAGATGGACATTTGGCTGAAGGGCTATTCGATCTTTTCCAACAAAAAGTAAAAGAAGGAGTTCAGATACGGATTCTCTATGATGGAATAGGAAGCAGATCTTTAAGCAAAAAATATATCCGGAAACTTCAGAAAGCAGGAGTGGAAATCTATAGTTTTTTACCCGTTAAATTTGGTAAGTTTTTATCGTCCTTAAATTATAGGAATCACCGAAAAATCATCGTGATAGATAATAAAATAGCTTTTACTGGTGGTATTAATGTTTCTGATAAATATGTAAAAGGAGATCCTAATTTAGGTATCTGGCATGATATGCATTTACAGCTAGAAGGTCCTGTTGTACATAGTTTACAGGCAATTTTTGTAATGGATTGGTACTTGATCAGTAATCAGGATGATATTTTAAGTCCGTCTTACTTTACGACTTATAAAAAAACAGGTAGTATGACCGCCCAAACGGTACATAGTGGTCCGGATGAAGATTTTTCGGCTACCAGGCAATTATATTTTTCGTTGATCAATGAAGCCAAAGACTATGTATATATCGCTAATCCATATATCATTCCCGGTGAAGCAATTCTGGAAGCATTAAAAGTAGCTGCTCTAAGTGGTATAGAGGTAAGACTCTTACTTTCTGATATATCGGATAGTAAGATTGTACGATGGTGTGTACGATCTTATTTCGAGAGATTGTTAGAAGCTGGTGTTAAAATTTATTTGTTTTCTAATGGTTTTGTGCATAGCAAAACCATTGTTGCTGATGATACAGTTTCTTCTGTAGGTACTGCCAATTTGGATATCAGAAGTTTTGAGCAGAATTATGAAGTAAATGTGGCGATATATGATGACGCTTTTGCAATCGAATTAAAAAATGATTTTTTAAGGGATTGTGAACAGAGTATTCAGTTAGACTATGCTACTTTTGTACATAGACCTTGGCATGAAAAAATAAAAGAAGGAGTGGCTAAAATTTTCAGTTCGGTTTTGTAGAAAACATATGTAATGAAAGCATCAAAAAATATAGGCTTGGTACTCTCCGGAGGAGGATTTAAAGGAGTTGCACACTTAGGAGCCATAAAAGCACTAGAGGAAGCAGAGATATATCCCAATTTCGTTTCCGGAACAAGTGCCGGAGCAATTGTAGGCGCTTTGTATGCTGGTGGCTATGCTATAGAAGAGATTAAAGAGTTTTTTAGTAAAACGCCTTTGTTTAAGTTGAATAGATTTACTAGAAAAAAAGCAGGATTTTTGGATTCTGAGAAGTTTTTTGATGATCTGATAACATACTTTCCTAAAAACACTTTTGAAAGTCTGGAGAAAAAACTTTTTGTAACTGCTACCAATCTGGTAGAAGGGACGGTTATGGTTTTTAGTACTGGAGAACTCATTAGACCCATATTGGCTTCTGCAGCTTTTCCAGGAATGTTTTCTCCGGTTAAAATAAACAGACAGCTATATTCTGATGGAGGGATTTTAGATAATTTTCCGATTGAACCTTTACAGAAACAATGTGATATGATCATCGGTATCGATGTTACCCCAATAAAAAAACCAAAAATTTCAGATTTTAAACATTCCTATAATGTGATGCAACGAGCATACTATTTACGTGCGATGCCTAATTCTGAAACAAAATTTAAGCACTGTGATCTTATAATTCAGCCAAGAGAACTGGCAAATCACGGAATTTTTAGCAGTGGAAATCTGGATAAAATATTCGATGTTGGATATCAGGAAGCAAAACAACAATTAGCAATATATTTTGAGAATCAAAAGCAATAACAATGATTCAGGAACTTAAGAATAATTATGGACATCTCTTTGAAGATGAGCTGTTAGAAGAAATTAATAGCGTGGCAACTTTTAAAGAAGTTTCAGAAGGTATTGAACTCATAAAACCAGGAAGCTATATCAAATCGATGCCATTAATTATTAGTGGTGCGATTAAAATATTAAGAGAAGATCAGGATGGAGATGAACTATTGCTCTATTTTCTGGAAAGAGGAGATACTTGTGCGATGACATTGTCTTGTTGTATAGGTCATCATAAAAGCGAGATCAAAGCAATTGCAGAAACAGATTCTAAATTGATAATGATTCCTGTCGGAAAAATGGAAGAATGGACTGCAAAGTATAAATCCTGGAGAAATTTTGTATTCGAAAGTTACCATAAACGACTTATGGAAGCTATTGAAACGATTGACAGTATTGCTTTTCTAAAAATGGATGAACGACTACTGAAATATCTGAAAGATAAAACAAAAGTCAATAATGATAACACAGTAAATAATACGCACCAAGAAATAGCTTATGATCTACACACTTCTCGCGTGGTCATATCCAGATTACTGAAAAAACTAGAAGTAGAGGGTAAGATAAAATTAAACCGGAATAGCATTAAAATTATAAGCCTTTGAATCTAAGTTTGGTTAATTTTGAACAATGATTCAAAAACCGTCAAATAGAGTGATTTCTTATAGTGAAGCGAAAAGAAATTGTATCGAAATTAGGCTTTTTAGGTCGAAAACAACTATTCTCGACCCGTACGCCTCTGGAGTATACAATCCTTCTTCGGTCGGATTACTCGAATGGACGTTGCTTTCTTAAACCGATTAACCAATTACCTGTCATTCCAGCGTAGGCTGGAATCCAAAATACGATGTAAATTTTTTTTAATACAATCGTTCTGATTTTTAAACCTATGTAACTAATGTTACTGTGATAGCCTTCACCTGACATTATTTTTGCCAAAAAAATAATTGATGGAAGTAATAGAAGTTCTGGGATATTTTGGCGCATTGACTATTGGAGTTGTATTAGGTCTAATAGGTGGAGGAGGTTCTATACTAACAGTACCAGTTTTTGTATACTTGATGCATATCAATCCTGTAACTGCTACTGCATATTCATTATTTGTTGTTGGGTCTTCGGCTCTAGTAGGAGCTGTTAAAAACCTAAGAAAAGGATTGGTTAGTTTCAGAACTGCCATTGTGTTTTCTATTCCTGCGTTTATCGCGGTGTATTTGACCAGAAAATTTTTGGTTCCGGCAATACCAGACAAACTTTTTTCCATAGTGGACTTCACTATTACCAAAGATATTGGGATCATGGCATTTTTTGCAATCATCATGTTAATGGCTTCTATTTCTATGATAAAAAATAGAAAAGAAACAACAGAAAAAGAAGAGACAGTATCCTACAATTATCCATTGATTGTAATAGAAGGTATTGTAGTAGGAACGTTAACCGGAATTGTTGGAGCAGGAGGCGGGTTTTTAATAATTCCGGCATTGGTTTTATTCGCAAGATTACCCATGAAAAAAGCAGTTGCGACATCATTATTAATTATTGCAATTAAGTCATTAATTGGATTTTTAGGAGATATAGGAAATTTAGCTATTGATTGGAGTTTTCTAATAGTATTTACAGGAATTTCTATTATCGGAATTTTTATAGGAATGTACCTGTCTAATTTTATAGAAGGTAAAAAACTAAAAAAAGGATTCGGTTGGTTTGTTTTAGGGATGGGGATTTATATACTTATCAAGGAATTGACATAACCTTAATTTTGATTTTGTATTTTGTAACAATTGTTACTGTAAAAAGATAATAGGAGTCGTATTTTTGGAGCTCAATAATAGAAACAGTGGACTTCCATTTATGAGAAGTACAATAGAAAATAAAACAGATGAAGATAGAACAAATATATACAGGATGTCTTGCACAAGGCGCTTATTATATAGAAAGTGCGGGAGAGGTGGCGATTATAGATCCTCTGAGAGAAGTAAAGCCATATATAGAAAGAACTAAGAATGATGGAGCGAAAATCAAATATATTTTCGAAACACATTTTCATGCTGATTTTGTAAGTGGTCATGTAACACTGGCTAAAGAAACTGGCGCAGAGATTATTTATGGACCAAATGCTAATCCATCTTTTGAAGCTACAATTGCAACAGATGGACAGGAGTTTATCGTAGGAGATCTTACAATAATAGCATTACATACGCCAGGTCATACGATGGAAAGTACCACCTATTTGCTAAGAGATAAAAATGGTAAAGATCACGCTATTTTTAGTGGAGATACATTGTTTTTAGGTGATGTAGGACGTCCTGATTTAGCGCAAAAAGCTGCTCATATGACACAGGAAGAACTGGCTGAAACATTGTTCGACAGTTTGAGGAATAAAATTATGCCTTTGGCCGATGAGGTAATCGTATATCCAGCGCACGGAGCAGGTTCTGCATGTGGTAAAAATATGATGAAAGAAACCGTAGACACTTTAGGAAACCAGAAGCGAATGAATTATGCGTTACGTGCTGATATGACTAAAGAAGAATTTGTAAAAGAAGTGACAGAAGGTTTATTACCACCTCCACAATATTTTCCTTTAAATGTGAAGATGAATAAAGAAGGATATGAAGATATAGATGAGGTTTTAGAAAGAGGAACCAAACCATTATCATCAGAAGAATTCGAAATGTTGGCTAATGAAACAGGCGCGATTGTATTGGATGTAAGACATCAAAACGAATATATAAAAGGTCATATTCCGAGATCTATATTTATCGGAATCGAAGGTAGTTTTGCTCCTTGGGTAGGTGCTTTGATTGCTGATGTAGCACAACCTATTTTATTAGTCGCTCCAGAAGGGAAGGAAGAAGAAACGATTACTCGATTATCTCGTGTAGGCTTTGATAAAACATTAGGATATCTAGAAGGAGGAATAGAAGCTTGGAAAAAAGCGGGGAAAGATTATGACACCATATCATCAATAACAGCAGAGGAACTTAAAAATAAATTGAACACAGAAAAGACAGCAATTTTTGATGTGAGAAAAGAAAGTGAATTTGTTGCTGAGCATTTGGATAAGGCTAATAATTCACCACTGGATTTTATCAATGATTATATGAATGACTTTCCAGAAGATAAAACATTTTATATACACTGTGCTGGCGGATATAGATCTGTAATTGCAGCATCTATATTAAAAAGTCGAGGTATTCATAATCTTATTGATGTTGCTGGAGGTTTTTCAGCAATGAAGGAAGCTGGGATAGAAACGACAGAATATGTATGTCCAAGTACACTAAAATAATGTATGATGTACCCAGTGAATTCCAAATTAATAAAACCTAATCTATATCTGATTTTGTTGATATTTAGCGTTTCAGCAGCTTTTTCACAACAAGTTTCCAGAAATGAAAAGTCTAATGCTACAAAAGAAAATGATAAAATCAGGATTGTAGATATCAATACAATAAAAGAAAAAGTAATACATAAAGATATTCAGTTTGTGGATATTCGCACTCCTAAAGAGTATAACGCAGGATATATTGATGATGCGATCAATATTAGTATTGCGGACAAAGAGAAATTTATTGTAGCGTTCCAAAAACTTGATAAAGAAAAGCCTGTTTATATTTATTGTTATTCTGGTTGGAGAAGTCACCGAGCTGCTAAGTTGTTAGTTACATTGGGTTTTGACAAAATATATGATTTTAAAGGAGGATACAAAGTATGGAGTGAGCATCAAAAGAGATAATCTCGCATAGAGAATAAATTATTGATTAAATTAGTAAAAAATAGTTCCTATTGATCTCGAAAGCACTAGATACGTATTTCCCAAAGTTGGCTACAATGCCAGAATTAAAAGCGGAACTTGTAGCAATTAGCAGTATTCATACTTTTGATGCCGGAACCGTGATTTTAAGACAAGGATCGTATATAAAGATAATTCCATTACTTATTTCTGGTTTAGCTAAAGTCTTTAAAGAAGAACAGGCTCACGGAAATGAAGTATTGTTGTATTATATAAAACCTGGAGAAAGTTGTGTGATGTCTGTAACTACTTTGGTAAAGAATGAAACAAGCCAGGTAAAGGCAGTTATCGAGGAGGATTCTGAAGTGGTAATTATTCCAGCAGATAAAGCACTTGCCATAGCAAAAAAGTATCCCAAGTGGAATGAGTTTATTTATGATCTTTTCAATCTTAAATTCGAAGAATTATTAAATGTCATAGAAATACTAACATTTTCTAACAAGGATACAAGGTTATTAGAATATCTAAAAAAAGAGGCAAAGTTAAAAGGTCGTAATACGCTAAATACTACACACCAGCATATCGCCTATGATTTAGGTTCTTCTAGAGAAGTGATATCACGATTACTCAAAAAAATTGAACAAGAAGGTTTTATACTTTTAAAACAAGGTGCGATAGAACTGATTGATAAAAGTTAATCTTGACTTATTGTTTTAACTCGAAGTTAGAAAATTTACGTCAGTCTGAGATATTCCATAAGTTTTTATCCAGTAAATAATATACTGATGTTCCAAAGCAGGGCTTTGAGAATTTTTTTTCACCAGTATAAGATTTGTTTTGCGTTAAAAAATCTTGAAGCCTTGGAAAGATTTTAACAAAATAAATCTGGTTTTTAGCTTAGCTAAAAAATACCTTGAAAAAAGTGCCTTTTCTTTTGGTTTCCAGCGCCTCATCTGGCGCACTCTTATCAGAGTACCCTTTGGACAAGCAAAGAAAATAGGATGAAACTTAAATACAATTAAAGCTATGAAAAACAAATTGTTACAGAATAGTCAATTGTAGTGATCCGCCTTATGCATACAGGCAATTTTTCTTCTGTCACCTCGAGCCTTTTGATACCTGTCCGCCTTTGAAGGAAGCTCAAGAGAAGCGTAGTCGAGTGGTCACTATGAAAAGTCACTCAATCTGGCGGTTTTTATGAATTTAAAAGTTATATCGAGTTATTCTATAATACAAGATATCAACCATTTTTCTGAAGTACTAAAGTAGACATAGACCTAAGGTCATGAACATTCGTAGATTTTAAAGGCTCTAAGAATGATAATTGATGTTCTTCCATTAGTAGATATAGTAAATCTTTAGTAAGTAAAAATCGATCAGACTCATCACCTAATCTATAAACACCTTCTCCTATATGAGTTACTTTATCTTCAATTCCAATATCAGAAGTCATTCTTATAAATAAGCTTCCTGTAGGTTTTAATACGCGTATAAGTTCTGAAAACATAGTTTTAAAGTGATCGGTGTTTGCAGCAAAATGTAGTACTGCACTACAAATGATATGATCAAAAAAATCATCATCATACTGTAATTGTTCTAAAGAAGAGCAACTAAATTGATCACTCCAATCAGGATAAAGAAGCTTCAAGTATTCGATCTGTTCAATTTCTTTATCTACTGCATATATAGTAAACCTATTTTTATAAAACCAATGTATATTTCTGCCACTTCCACAGCCCGCATCGAGGATCTTATCGTTTTGTGAATAACGCTCTTTTAATATTTGATCTAATAAATAGATATCTATATTGCCTAGTACTGTTCTTAGTTTTTCAGTATTCATAATAAAACAATCTTAGTTGTAACAATAGTCACATCTTTTACTGATTTTCTTAAATAAATTTGTTTCACACTAATTTGAGAAAGTCAAAAAATGATACTCAAATCTTTTATAAGAAACAATTGTTAATTTATTTCAAGATACTTATTTGCTAGCTGTTGTATATGTATTGATGAATAAAACCTAAAAACAAAATAGTGTATGCGAATATATAAAGGATTTAAATTACTGATTGTTTGTATTATATGTTCGAGTATTGTGGCAGGAGTAGTGCTAATTATTGAATTTTTTTAACGTAAAATATATAAGGATATGAAAAAGAATATGGGTGGCTTAGATCGCATTATAAGAATACTAGTAGCTATGGTGATTAGCGTATTGTACTTCACTGGAATTATACAAGGTACTTTGGGGTATGTGTTATTAGGACTTTCTGCAATATTTGTACTTACCAGTTTTATTAGTTTCTGTCCTTTGTATGCTATAGTAGGACTAAATACATGTAAGGCTAAATAGATTTTATAACTTTTAAAATCAGATATATACAAAATTATAGCGGTCCGTAGATAGTTACTTACTTTAGGTCAAATTTGTGATAATAATTTTAGAATGAACTGAGTAAGAGCCTGCTTTTGAGCAGTCAATTGTTCTCGACTTCGCTCGAAATGATATAAGTATTGAACTTAATTTATTGATTTTGAGTTTGATGTGTGAGCTAAGTTATATGTAATTAGCTAATAACCTCTATAAGAATAATTTACCATAGTAAGTCAATCGAAGAATACAGCCTAGTACTTTTATCTAAAACCTTAAGTAATGAATAATTCCAACTTAAATATGTACACAAATGAAAAAAATGTTTTTAAGAGTAGCTTTCATAGCTTTCGCAATTTTGGTATTCGGTTCATGTGAAACCGAAGTAAATCAAACAGAAAAAGATCTTTTAAATCAGGAAACTGAGGTGTCTGATGCTAAATTTGGTTATCGCGATGATGAATTTTTTCTTGTCGCCAATAGAGGATCTTCCACTTTTACTGTTTTTGATGCAAAAACCACAGAATTTATTCAAGAGGTTAAACTTCCTGATGAAGGTGCGCAACCCACATATCTTGCACACAGTAGAAGAAATAACAGTGTTTATATAGGGGATTTTGCAAGTAGCAAAGTCTTGTATTATGACGCAGATTCTTTTGAACTTAAAGGAGAAATTGAAATTGAAGAAGGGGCATTCCATATGTGGATTAATAATCGCGTTAATCAGTTATGGATTAATAATATCGTTTCAAAATCTACTTCAGTGATTGATTTAAAATCAAATACGGTAATCAAAAACATTCCGCTTCCTGTTGATGAAATACCGGAACTTACTGAGAATGCAGAGCAACACGATGTAACTATTTCTCCGAGTGGTTATGCTGCGTATGTAACCGTCTTAGATGGACCCGATAGAAGTTATGTAGTCATGTATAATACGCAAACATTAGAATACATTAAACACGAAGTAGTAGGAGGAGACGCGCATTTATTGCCTGTGGGATCTAAATTGTACGTTCCTGCTCAAAACGATAATAGTGTTACGGTATTTAGTCGCTTTAATCTGGATAAATTAGGAGTCATTCCATTTAATTCTGCACATGGAGTCGCTAATAGTAGAAGATTTGTTTTGACAACTGGAATTGCAGACAACAAAATCGGAGTGATAGGGCGCAATAATAATAGTGTAATTTCTGAAATTAATACCGATTTTAATACTCCACATAACCTTGCTGTCAATAAAAGAGGGAATATCGTATTCTTGTCGCATTCCGGAGGTACTGCTACTAAGGTTGTTTTTTATCAACTAAGAATAAATGGAACGTTAAGGAAAATATCCGATTTTGATTCTGGATTGAATCCTTTTGGGGTGCTTAGGTATTAATAATATTAGTGAAAAAGGAATTTATTAAGCAAATGAGGTCTGAAAAGCACAAAATTTACGATTCTGTCACATTGAGAGAAGTCTAAATGTACTGAGCTAAGGTGTTTGTTTCTAGACTCCGCTACCATTGACGAATTATCTAATCCACTGTTTTATAATTAATTGACATTCCTAGTTCTTTAGCCATTCTGATAACATTTCTTTGTTTATTCATTATTATTTTTTCTTGATATGCTTCAATTCCTTTTTCTACATATTCCAATCCCTTAACAAATAATTTCCAATACAATGCTGCAAGTTTTCTTGCAATTGCTTTATTGGCAACCATTGGACCTTTCTTAGCTCGGATTTTTCTTCCGAACGCACCTAAGGCTATTTTTTTACTAGCTATCAAGCTGGCAGCGGCTTGTTTAAATATTAACCCTGCTTTTGGACTTGCTTTGGATTTGTAATTTTTGCTTCTTTTTCCAGAGTTATGTTGCTTTGGTGCTAATCCTAACCAAGAAGTAAAATGCTTTTCTGTTTTCCATTTACTAAGGTCTGTACCTACTTCTGATAAAAGTTGCATCCAGTTATAATCAGTAATTCCTGGTAAAACCGTAGCGTCTTTGCCTTCAAAGATTTGTAAAAGGTACTTATCCATATCCTTAATATCTGGTTTATGGTGCCGGATTGGTTTTCTTTTGTTTATTGACTTCTTAAAACCATCGTTACTTGATCCCATCTTTTTTAAAACCTTTTCTATTTCCCTATCGCAATTGGAAATCTGGACTTGATAAAAATCATAACAATCCAAAGCTTGACCAAGTGCAAATAACCCTGAATTGTGATAATGCCCTTGTAAAGACTTGATCACAACTGTTTTTTTGTTTTTTAAAATACTTGTATGACATAAAGAAACCAAGACTTCTGCATTGCGTTCACCTTTAAGTATAGCCCGTATAATTTTAAGACCACTTGCTCCATGAATTTGACTTAATACTTCTTTTAAACGAATGTTCATCAATGTTAAAGCCTTTTGCATATGGTTGATATGCATTGCTGAGCTACGAATATGGTCTTCTCGTAAACGTTGATATCCCCTTAATTCCTGTATGAGTTCATCTGCAACAAAACAACGATTTAGCAACCCATAACTATGTAATTGTTGTATCCATTGACAATCCTTTACATCGGTTTTTCTACCTGGAACTTGCCTTGTGCTCCTACCATCCACTAACCAAACATCCAATCCCTTTGCTGCCAAAACATCATACAGAATAACCCAGTAAACCCCTGTAGCCTCCATAGCAACCGTATCTATATTATTTTCTAACAAATACAAGGCTGCCAGTTCTAGATCCAAGGTGAAAGTATCAAAATTTCGAACTTCCTTTCCTTCAATACCTATAAAAATCTTCTTAGCGCCGATATCAATACCAGCTGAATTCAATCTGATCTTTTTCATTACTTAAGTTTTTATAAATCACGCTCAGGAAATTCTATGACTTGAAAGACTACCATTCGGACATCAATATATATTGAGTACCATACTCGCCGACAATATCTCCTGAAAATCATACTCGAAAACAGGCATCTAAACACTATGTGATTGACGATCATATTGTGATTTATGGTTAACCTAATAAAATTACGTCAATTACTCCGCCGGATAAAATTTTATTTGGGGTCTCGAAATGACAGGAAAAAATTACTTTTCAGACCTTTAGTTTGTAAGTGTATTATATTGAAAAGAAAAACAAGAATGGTGCTTTAGTTTTACTTGCATACTTTTTTGATTTCTCACTTTTTATATAGAATAATACCCCGAGTGTAACATAAGTTACTTACTTTTCCTATAAAATATAGGTTATTTGTAAGAAATTGAAAAGTAAATGAATTGGATATATAAACCTTGGCCTTGGTACGTTTCAGGACCATTAATAACTTTAGTGATGCTTCTGTTGCTAATGATCGGCAAAAAATTCGGTATGTCGTCTAATCTAAGAACGATGTGTACCATTTGTGGAGCAGGAAAAACAGCGGATTTTTTTAAGTTTGACTGGCGAGCACAGCGTTGGAACCTTGTGGTAGTTTTAGGTGTAATTATCGGAGGTTTTATAGCAGAAAATTATTTATCTAACACTACAGATGTTGATTTAAATCCCAAAGTTGTTACTGACCTTCATGCTAAAGGATTTAATAGCGCAGGCAATGGATATATGCCGGATATGTTATTCTCTAATGATGTTTTTACAGATCCGAAAGGCTTAGCAATCCTTATAATTGGTGGATTACTTGTCGGTTTTGGAGCACGTTATGCAGGAGGTTGTACTTCTGGTCATGCAATCTCAGGTTTGAGTGATTTACAACTACCATCTCTGATTGCTGTTATTGGTTTTTTTATTGGTGGTTTGGCAATGATACATTTAATTTTTCCCTTAATATTTTAGATAATGCGTACAATTATATATTTAGCAATTGGTATTTTTTTCGGAATTGTTCTATTTAAATCTGAAGCAGCTTCGTGGTTTAGGATTTATGAAATGTTTCAATTTGCGTCCTTCCATATGTATGGGATTATTGGTTCTGCAGTTGGACTTGGTATTATTGTTATTCAACTGATTAAAAGGTTTAGAGTAAAATCCATTTATGGAGAAAAGATTAGTATAGCTCCAAAAGAAAAAAGCTACAGTCGCTATATACTTGGAGGAATCATTTTTGGATTAGGTTGGGCATTGGCAGGAGCGTGTCCCGGTCCGATGTTTGTTTTGGCAGGAGCTGGATACTTGCCAATACTTATTGTAATTGCAGCATCAATTGTAGGAACTTTTCTATATGGTTTATTAAAGGATAAATTACCGCACTAATTCCATCGTGAGTTCGTTTTCGGGAGTTTTATTTTGTTGCCAGCAGTTGATGTTATAAAAAGTTGTTTCTGCAATATTTGTCAAGGCTTTCTTAGTGGCAAAAGCCTGATGAGGTGTTATAAGAACATTAGGGAACTCAAGTAGTCGTTGTAGTAACTCATCATTAGGTTTGGCCTTGGAACGATCGTAGAAAAACACATTATCTTCATATTCATATACATCGGATCCATAGGCTGCAATTCTATTCCATTTTAAAGCTTCTACGATTTCTGAGGTATTGACTATTGCACCTCTGGCAATATTAATGATAAAGACTTCTCGTTTCATTAGCTGAATGAGATCCGCATCAATCATATAATGGGTTGCTGAATTAAGAGGGACACTTAACATAATGATATCCGATTGTCGACATAGATCAGGTAGTGCTACATATTCAATATCATATTGTTTTGCAAAACTACTATCCTCATTAATATCGTTAGCTATCACTTTGCATCCGAATCCGTTCATGATTTTGGCAATTACTTTTCCAATTCTTCCGGTTCCTATGACCCCAACAGTTTTATTATTAAGATCAAATCCTACAAGATTGCTTAGAGAAAAGTTATATGAATGTACTTGCTGGTCAGATACAATAAGTTTACGGTTTAAGGCTAACAATATGGCTACTGCGTGTTCTGCAATGGCATTAGGAGAATATTCCGGTGTGTGGGCAACTTTAATCCCTAGTTTTTGGGCAGTTTTTAGATGTATATTGTCATAACCGGCAGAACGTAATGTGATATACTTAACACCGAAGTCTTTTAATAACTCTAATACCTTTGATGAAGCATCATCTGCCGAAAAAATAGAGATTACATCAAACCCTACAGCGAGCATTGCTGTTTTAGAAGTAAGTCTTTCAGGAATATATTTGATCTGATAAATATCCTTATTTGCTTTTTCTAGAAAAGGTATTTCAAAATCTTTGGCACTATATATCAATATCTTCATTGTTCAGTTCTTCTTCAATGATTAAGAGTTTTTGCCCTTTTAATGCCCAAATCAATACTTTTACATAATCTCCTACGGCTTTTTTTACATTTTCAGGCTCTGTAATGTCAATAGATCCTTTCCATATTAATTCTCTTTCTTTATCAGGACATATGCAGTATAAAGATGTTTCTGCGTGATAGATTTCATATTCTTCATAATAACCATCTTCGTAATAAATATCTTGATTCTGATAATAGTCGTCCTTAAAACTCTTGAAATCTTTATCCAGATTTCGATACGCTTGTACCACAGTAACTTTATCTTCTATAGCCAGTACTTTGGATATTAAAATAGCATCAAAACCGGCCTCAAGAAGTTTACCTTCTATGGCAAGCAAATCTTCTTCTGTTTTTGGCGATTTTGTAAATGACTTTTCAAAAAAATCAAGACTTCTTTCTGACTTTACTCCGCTCTTTTTAAGTGCTTGGGTAAGTTTCTTCTCAAATACTTTTCTTCCATCGGTATCAGAAGTCATTCCTATCACTAATACCTTATTAGCTTCAAAACTATCAATGTCGGGGTTTTTCCATACCTCGACAAGCTCGCTAGATGAGCAACTCATTAAAAATCCTGCAGCTATTAAAAGGATATATGTGTTTAGTTTATTCATTGTTTCTTTTTATTATTTGATTAAGTCTATTTACCACTATATCTGTATATATAGATGTTTTTTCGATAATAGATTCTCCAGAAATTACATCAACATCTTTTAGAGCAATATTACTACTGCCAACAGTAGATAAAATGATGAGTTTATCTAATTGTTCAGGATGGTTTTTTATGAACTTTTTTACGTTTCTAGGTGGACTTCCATATTCCCAAGAGTTAATAAATATTAAAGCATCCCACTTTTTAAGATTTACAGTGAATAACGTATATACATCGATTACCTTAAAATAAATGGTATCTTTTTCATATCTTCTTAAGATTCCTTTGACTACAGAATCCTTAAACTTGCTGCCTTGAGAAGCTATTAAAACTTTTGTTTTAGCACTGGGATTATTTACTTCAAATGGAATTACTGTATCCATTGAATACGTGTATTCATACCAAGCCAAGAACCCTATAAGGAGAACTAGAAGAATTAACAGTGTTTTTTTTAGCATTCTTATCAAAAGAGTTACAGTTAGTTTAATAAACGTTTTTGTTTCCCTTTCTTGATAATATCTTTGATA
Organism: uncultured Aquimarina sp.; assembly: GCF_947495315.1. GTDB lineage: Bacteria > Bacteroidota > Bacteroidia > Flavobacteriales > Flavobacteriaceae > Aquimarina. Next base: position 213,507 of record NZ_CANLYD010000004.1, read on the forward strand.
AGATCAAAAATGCTTCTTTTAGTCTGCTTATAGCCATCAAAATATGCACTTACTGCTACCAATAATTTTCCGTGATCTTCTTTATACTTTTTTTCTTCTTCTGGTTGATCAATACCATCCACAAGTATTGTAAGCTGATTACAGTGTCCAATTACTTTTTTTAGCAAAGGATTAATGTCTTTTCTACTTTGACTTAGTTCATTGATTATTTCACTGCTTTTTTCAAAAGTCTTTTCTGAGATTAGTTGTACAGTGTAATTTTCTATCAGTTCATCTAAAAAATGTTGCTCATCTTTTATGAATTTTAACTCAGAGATCCAATTAAGAGAAGTTTCATGCAATTCTTCTGCACTTTTCCATTCTACATATTTGATATTTGGTTGTTTTGATTTCATCTGTTCACATTTTATAGTTTATTTAGAATCAGACTTAAGCCGATACAGATCACTATGATGGTTGTTAGAAGTATTACCGTATTTATCCGTTTTTAGAATTAATATTATACTAATAGGGCAGAAAATAATTCCCCCAAAATTATTTTCTGCCAATAAACTGAGATTATTCTATCTCAATTACTTTTTTAGGCTGTTCTTTTGCCTCTTCTCTTTTTAATAGATTAAGTGTAAGAACCCCATTTTTGTATTTTGCTTTCACAGCTTCTTTTTGATCTACGCTATTAGGTAATTGTAACTTTCTGTCAAAAGAGCTATAGTTAAATTCTCTACGAGTGTAATCATTGTCTTCTTCTACTTCTTCTTTACTTTTCTCTGCACAAATGTGTAATACATCATCTTCCATGGTTACTTCAATATCTTTTTTTGAAAACCCTGGAACTGCTAGTTCAATTTCAAAATCATCCTCATGTTCTTTTACATTCATTGCAGGTAAATTTCTGTCTTTGATAAAAAAGTCATCTGCAAAGAAATTATCAGTGTCCATCCAATTAGACATGGTGTCGTTGAACCAAGGAAACCTGTTTCTGTTAAATTTAATTATTGACATAATGTTTAGGTTTTAATTATTAGTGTTCCGTTTTAAGTGTCTTAAAAGTAAGTGGTTATGCTGCTTAAAAAAATGATAAATATCAGTTTGATGGCTATTTTTTATTGTGCTTCAGAATGCCGCCAGCATAATTAAATACTTCGGATTTTAGCTTTCTGAAATTTCTATAAAAATCATTGAACCGTTTCTTTAAAGATTTATGTTCTTCATAGTAATAATGATCACAAGAAATCGTATCACATTCTAGCATTCCGCCTAAATCACTTTCGTGTTTTCGTATTTCTTCATTTAGATTTTCTATTTCCTGTTCTACATTCTTGATCTCTTGTTTGAATTCTTGTAATCGTTCAAATAGATTAGGAGTAGTAGGTTCAAAAACATACGAGTGCAGTAACTGATTGATAAATAACACTTCACCTTCAATGAATTGTAGGCTAGATTTTGATTCTAGCGTATCAAAATGAATATCTCTAAGATTTTTGCTGGTTGTATTTATTTCGGTTGCCATGGTTTCAAGTTTTAAAAGATTACAAGTAGATGGATTAGCTATACGATACACAAGTAAGCTAGTTAAAAATTAAAACCTAAAAAATGATAATAGTCACGTTTTTAGTATATTTTAGATAATAATCTCCTGGACTTCATTGAGTTTTGGGATGTGAGTTTTCCAATTAAAAGTATCTCGTAATTTGATGTTAAATGCTTCTGAAGCAGATGGCTCTCCGTGAATAAGAAAGACTTTTTCCGGAATGTTTTTAATTTTGCTAACCCAATCAAGCAATTCATATTGATCGGCGTGAGCAGAGAGACTTTCTATATGATGTATTTGCGCTTTTACCGGATAATACTTCCCATACAATTTGATTTCATGGGCTCCATCCTGTAATTGTCTACCTCGAGTTCCTTCGGCTTGATATCCTACTAATAGAACCGATGTAGTGGTAATGTCTACCAACTGTTTTAGATAGGTTAACACTCTACCGCCAGTAACCATTCCGCTACCGGCAATGACAATTTTTGGCCTTGGATTATCAATTACTTCCCAGGTTTCTTTGTATGACGTAACGATGTTGATGTGATTACATAGCGCGTAATAGTCTTTCATTGGTAATTTGTGCCAGTCCGGAAATTGTTCAAAAACGGATAATACATTATTGCCCATTGGACTATCGATAAAGATCGGGATATCCGGAATTCGATTTTTTTGGTATAGTTTCCATAATAAATACATCAAGGTTTGTAAGCGCTCTACAGCAAAAGAGGGAATGATTAGTGTTCCTCTTTTATATAAAGTTTCATTGATTAATTCGATTAACTTTTCTTCAACATTTTGATTGGGATGGAGTTTATTACCATACGTACTTTCTATAAACAGAAAATCTGCCCAATCCGGTTGCTGTGGTGGTCTAAGTAATAAATCATCAGGTCGTCCTACATCTCCTGAGAATACTAGTGTTTTTCCAAAAAGGTTTAATTCGATGAAACAGGCTCCTATAATATGTCCATTATATCTAAATCTATATTCAATATCGTCTGATAAGGAAATCCAGTCGTCTTTTTCTTTAGCTTTAAAATACTGCAATGTTTTTTCTACATCTTTACCTGTGTAAAAAGGTAATGCAGGATCATGTTTGGAGTATCCTTCCTTATTTGCTTTATCTGCTTCTTCTTCATGAATTTTTGCACTGTCACGCAGAATAATTTCAGTAATTGCCAATGTAGGTGCAGTTCCTATAATATCGCCTTGGAACCCTTGTTTAACCAGTCTTGGTAGATAACCTGTATGATCCAGATGTCCGTGTGTAATAAGAATGGTGTCTATTGTAGAAGCGTCAACCGGAAACTCTTTCCAGTTTAATTCTCGTAGTTCTTTAATACCTTGAAACATACCACAGTCTATTAAAATATTCTGTTGTGATGTTTCTATATAAAATTTGGACCCTGTTACGGTTTTTGCTGCTCCAAGAAAGTGAATTTTAACCGATGACATAAGAAGATCTTTTTATTCGTTACATAAGATATTTACTTCATCTAGTATTTTTTGCTTTCTCTTTTCAGAAATGCCTAAATGATCGAGATAAAACATATCTCCTCTTAGCTGTTTATACAAAACAACATCTCTACTCAATAAAAACTGTTTCTCTCTATTAGTAAGAAGTGTAGATACTGTTATTGGATATAATCCTAAACGGTCAATTCTGTCCTTCAGTCCATTTGCTTTTGGATAATCCCAACTCAGTAAATACAAGCCCGCACACTTGCCATATTGGATAGCATCTTTTGTGAACCGGGTATTCGTTACTACCCATCCTTGATTGGGGATACTTTGGTTCTCTTTTTTATTCTCAAAATTATTGAGGATATCTTGATATCTGGAGTGAATGTAAAGAGGGATTTTAACATTACAATTACGCCCTTCTTCACTATGAAATTTACATTCTATAACAATATAATCTGTGTTTTTCTTAGCGACTACGTCAACTTCATGAGAAACACATTTGCCGGATATGATTTGTCCGATATTGACTTGATATCCAGAATATTTAAGAATAGCTGCCACAAAACTCTCGAACGGAAAGCCAGTAGGTCCTAATTCATAAATAGCCTTTTTGAGTTTATATTTTGAAGCAAAAACAGATTTTCGCTTTTTAAGTAGGGCAAAAGCTCTGTTGTAAATCTCCTTTGTAGAAATACCTTGGTATAATTCATCTCTAACTATGTCAATAATATGTTCAACAGTTTTATCGTCTGCGCCACTTCTTCTTAGCGAATTCTGTAATTTACTTAATGAGAACTTCACTTTTTTTCCAGAAGATTTTAGGATGTCAAAATCCTGATTTTTCATAGATTTAAAACTAAACAGGTTGCTATTAGAGAGTTTCTATACCATACGTGGCTTATAATTCTTGAAATAATCTCTGATCAAGGCTTTTGTTTGGTTTTCGGTCATACTATCTGCTTTGAGAACGGCTTTTACTTTTTTGCCGATTTCCTTATAATTTTCTTCTAATTCTTTATTGAATTTTTCACCGGCTTCTGCGGGTCCATAGATTACAATGCTATCAGCATTTTCGATATATGGAATTATCTTTTTGAAGTATGCCTTAAATTGATGTTTTTCGCGCTCCAGGTATTTACTATCCTGAACGACATCTTGCGGTCCACCTTTAAAACGTGTTCCTGAACCTCCGTGAATACGATAATCTTCTATTTCAGAAAAAATCGTGGTCATGTCTTCGTCATTTTCTTTTATGTCGATGATAAAGGCTTTTTCCTTATCCATCCATATTCCTATGTTTTTCATAACTAGTAGATTTTAATTTTTAATGTCATGTAATGCTAATACTGGCACTTTAGAATGGTATCCAAGATCCTTAACCATTGGTCGAGAAAATATACTCCCAAAGAAACTATGTTTCCTATTTATAAAAGTGATCATATCGCTATTTCTGCTTTCCACAAAAGCGCTGAGCCCTCCTTTTACATCCACATTGCGCAAGTTGTGAAATGTATGAGGTATTGTTTCAAAATATTCTTTTAATAACTTTTGATTATTTACTTGTTCGTCATCCAAGGTGTCGTCATTAGAAACGTGTAAAAAGCGTACAGCGGCATTACTGATTTTTGCAATTTCAATCAGATATTGTAACTCTCTACGCTTAATCTGTGTTTTGTAATCGGTTGGAAACACTATTTCTTTTGGTTCTGTGTAGGTTGCATCTTCAGGAATTGCCATAACAGGGCAGTTTCTTACTTTTTCCATAACCAAAATAGTATTACTACCGTAGATAATGTCACTTGCATTAGTAGTACCTTTAGTACCCATAACAACCATTTCTATGTCTTGTTTATCAACTAGGTCTTTTATTCCTTCTAATAAACTATTAAATTGAGAAACCATAAAAAACTTATGATTTGGTCTATCATCCCTAAAGGACAATCTTTCTAAAACTTTAGACAACCCTTTTTCTGATCTCTCTTTGGCTTCGTCATACTTTTTTTCTCCTGGTTCCGGAATCATCATACTTTCTAAAGCATAACCAGTAGCATTAAAAACGTTAAGTATGTAAAAATCACATTCTTCATTTTTATAAAGTTCAATAGCATAACTTATAGCGTTCCACGCGTTTTTAGAAAAATCAGTAGGTAATAAGATCTTCTTTTTCATTAGAATAAGGTTTTAAAGATTAATAGTTTAAATGTAGTGGCTTTGTTAACCGAAAACTATGATAATTGTCAGCTAGCATCGGGTATAACCAGAAATGGAACAGATGGATGAAATCCAATTTTTTTGATGATGGGTTCGCGCGTTATGTTTTCCATTAAGCTGTGTCGATAGTTTACCATTACTAATAAATCAATATCTAATTCATCAATAAAATCATTAATTAACCTTGCTTTTTGCCCTTCTTTTGATATCCAATGAATACTATGCGTAAAATCGGATAAATGATTTTTTAGAGAAGTGTAGTTATGTTCCTGTATTTCATCTAACTTTTCTTCTTCGTGGATATGGAAGATTCTTATACTAGAACCAAATAAAGAAGCAATATCGATTAATGGCTTTAATTCTTCGGCTATATAAAATCGTCTGAAATCTGTTGGGAAAGCAATTTCCATAGGTTTTTGGAAATCATACTCATCTGGTACTACTAAAACAGGACAATTATGGATTTTTTGAACGACTTTAACTGTATTACTACCCATAAAAAGCGTAGAAGCGCCAGTTGCTCCTTTTGTGCCCATAACTACCAGATCAATATTCTTCTTTTTGATGGTTTTGTTAATTGTTTCTGTCAAATCTTTAGAAACAGAGATCGTTTCAAAAGTATGGTTAAGATCATCGGTATCTCTAATAATTGAGTGAAATGTTTGTGTTAATCCATCTTTAGACTTGGCACTCAGTTTTTGATATAGCAAATCTCCTTTGCTTGTATCAATTCTGCCGGTTAATACAGGAGTATGAACTTCGAAAGTATTTAAAATGTAAAATTGGCATTCGTGATCTTGAAATAATCGTGTAGCATAAAAAAGAGCACCGTATGCATTATTTGAAAAATCTGTGGGAACAAGTATTCTTTTCATGGTTTTTAAGTTTTATAAATTATATCATAAAACTATTTCCAAAAATTCAGGAATACTATGACAATTCTCATATCCATAAGTAACTTGTAGGATAGTGTAAGCTTGTCTATTAAATAATATCCATTTTTTTAAATATGATCTGAAGGAATAACCAAGAAAGGAATTTTAGTATTGAATGTGATTTTCTTGATGACAGCCTCTCTTGTTAAACGCTCAATAAAACTATGTTCATATTTGATCATTGTTAACAAATCTATTTCCAATTCTTCTATGAATGCCTGTATTCCCTTTTCTATGGTTGAAAATTCGGGCATTACATGGAAATCGAATCTTACTTTTTTAAAAAAGTTTTCCAGCGTTGCGGAGTTATAATGTTGTTTGGGACTTAATTTTGGTCCATCATAGACATGGATCATTCTCACTGTAGCATCATTGTTTTTTGCCAGATCTATGATGGGGTTAATTTCGGATTTATGGTATATTCGTTCAAAATCTGTTGCGAAAGCGATATTTTTAATTCTTTCGAAATAAGCATCTTCAGGAATAATAAGAATTGGACAATGAAAATTATTTTCTAATACCTTCTTTACGCTACTTCCCAGAAAAATCTGTTTTGATCCTGTAGTTCCTTTAGAACTCATTACAATTAGATCAAATTGATTCTTTTCTGTCATTTGCTGCAAAATCTTTGTCAAAATACCAGGTTTTGAAACGGTTTTGATAGTATGATGTTCTGCAGGCTGAGAATTCTTGATATCCTCCAAAGTCATTTTTAATCCTTCTTCTGATTCTATCTTAATAGATTCGTAAAAATATCCCACTCTTTGTGAGCTTAATGTAGTAACTAATCGCACAGAATTAAGATCATATGTATTAAGTATATTAAATTCGCAGGGGATATCACGATATAAATCAATTGCATATACAATTGCATTCCAGGCTCTATCGGAAAAATCTGTTGTTACCAATATTTTTTTCATTTTTTAAATAGTATTTATAGAGGTTGGGACTATGCCGATTATTGTTAGACAGCTAAACCTTCGTCCTCTTTTTCTTTTCTTTTTTCATCAGCTCGATCTTCTTTAGAATCTGATCCTATTCGTTTTTCTGATGGAATTACTAAAAATGGAATGTTGGTATGATATGCTACTTGGTTTATTACCGGTTTGAATAACAAATTTTCAAAAAATGAGTGTTTATTATGAACCATAACCAGCAAGTTTATGATATTCATTTTTTGAAAATCTTCTACCGCTTCAATTACATCCATACCATCTGCAATGTGAAAAACATGAGCGTTTTTCTCAAAATAAGTATCCATAAAATCTTTTATCTCTTTTTGATTTTGATCTAGCGGAATGCCATAATACGCATTTAGCATATGAAGCCTCGATGTATGTTTGGTACAAATGTCTTTGATTAAGGGTAGATACTTATTAGTAGTACTAAGATTATAATCAGTTGGAAATAATATCTCTTTAGGTTCTTCATATTCAAAGTCAGAAGGAATCGCTAAAACCGGACATTTTACCTTTTTTATAGTATACATAGTATGTGTTCCGATAAAAATTTCTTTGGCTCCGGTAGCTCCTTTTGTACCCATTACTATGAGATCGATATCATAGCGATCCACTGTATCCTTGATCTCATTAATCAACATATTGAAAGCTGAAATCCTTTCAAAACTATGTTTTGGATTATTAAACTCTTTTTTTATTTTTTCTTCAGTTCTTTCGATATCTCTTTTTGAATTCATCATCGCGATATCTTCCATTCCATAAGGCATTGGATTCTCTATAAGATATCCTACATTATAGGACACAGGTGTAAACGTATGAAGGAGATAAAATGTACATTCTTCATTCTTAAAAAATTGCATTGCATACCGTATAGCATTAAATGCATTGTCAGAAAAATCGGTGGGTAATAAGATCCGTTTCATAATTACATTATTTTAATTTCGTTGTAAGTTTTGCATCGTTAGAAATGGTATTTTAATGTGTAATCCAATCTTATCAATTGTCGATTGATATAGTACACATTCCAGGTATGAATGCCTGGAATTTATCATCACTAACATGTTGATATCATTTTTTTCAATATATCGGTTGATAGCAGCGGTAATATCCGTTTCATCAATAGTATGAAAAGATAACTCTGCATCAGGTAAACACTCTTTTAAAAAGGCTTTGTTGTCTTCCTGCCGTAGCGACAGTTTTTTATATTTAGAAATATGTAAAAAATTAATAGAAGATCTAAAGCTTTTAGTCAATGTACTCAATAGCTTTAATTCTCGTCTTTTGTATGGCAACATATAATCAGTAGGAAAAAGAATGTTTTTTGGTTGGTGATATGTACAATCTTCAGGTATTGCTAATACAGGACTTTTTACGTATTTAAGCACTTGCAAGGTATTACTCCCAAAGGTAATTTTACGATCATCTGTTTCACCTCTGGTAGCCATAATTAGTATATCAATATTTTCCTGATCCACCAGATCATTCGCTTCATCTACGAGTGTTCCAAAAACCGATAAAGTTTTGTATTCGTGTCTCGGGTTTGGAGAAACCTTCTGCAGTACTGATAGTGTTTTGGTTAGCTCTTCATCAGACTTCTCACGAACCTCTTTTTTATATTCTTCCATCATTTTACGAGAGGCTGTATTATGGTCATATACTTCGTCAGCATAGGCGTGAAAGATCAAAAATTCACTCTTTTCATATTTAAATAGCTCTACCGCATAGCGAATTGCATTCATCGCATTTTCTGAAAAATCTGTGGGAATCAATATTTTTCTCATTATCCAGCTATTATTAAGTGTTTGCTCAAAACTAGATAACTACAAGCTTGGAAACTATGATTTTTGTCAGCTAACTAATTATGTTTTGGCTAACCATTAAGAGTGTTTCTTAAAGATTTTTTTTAAATTTTAAGAAAAATAAGACATGAGAATTTCAGGAATGATAATGATTGTTATTACCTCACTATTATTGTTATTAATTACCATCATGGTAACAATGAATATTGAGTTTGGTTGGGTGTTTTATCTTACTTGTTTTGGTCAGATAATGGTGGTACTCATGGTATATGCGGTTCTTACTGATACGTATACTACGGATAAAACTTTTGATGATTTTTATGAGGATCGACCAATAGCTAAAGATCGCGATTGATTCATGGCTATGTCTGTGAATATTATTTTTTATTGTATGTCTTCTAGTTTAGAACGTTTTTTAACCGTTTTAGAAAAAGCAGAGCTCATGCCTAATTCAGGTATTACCAATAGAGGTATTTGGGTATGGAAAGCAACGGTTTTTATTACAGGTTCTCTTGTAAGTTTATCTACAAAACTATGAGAGTAGTTTAGCATTGCCAGTAGGTAAATATCAAGTTCTTCTGTAAAAACCTTAAGTGATTTTGAAACGGAATCACTTTTAGTTAAGGTATGTTGATAATACTTTATGTCTTTAAAATATTTTTGTAACATTCCTAAGTTAAATTTCTGCTCTTCGGTTAAGGAGCCTTCTTCTTGTTGTACATAAACAATTCTGATAGCTGCGTTAAAGGATTTTGCGAGATCCAATAGTGGTCTCAACTCCTCTTTACTATAAAAATGTGTAAAATCGGTTGCAAATGTGATTTCAGAAGGCATGGAGGTAAAAGTAAAACCATCTGGGACTGCTAAAACAGGACATTTTTTTATAGTATTAATGATACGCACTGTATTACTACCCATAAATACTTCTTTTGTTCCCGTTGCGCCTTTGGTTCCCATAATGATGAGATCAATTTTTTTGGATTTTACGACTTCTTCTGTTACATCTGTTAGGGATCCTAAAGCTGCGATGATTTCGAATTTATGATTTTGATTAGGATTCGTATGGGTTATGGTCTTTTTTAGATGTTCCAGATTGGTTACTGCATTCGCTTTTACAGTGTTTTCAATACTACGCTCAGATGGTATATCAGAAAGATGTACAGATTCATAAATGATCTTACTATATACATTTAAAAGGTAAAAAGTACAGGCTTCTTCTTTAAAAAGCTCCGTAGCATAATCAATAGCATTCCAGGAGTTATCTGAAAAATCTGTAGGTAATAAAATCTTTTTCATCATCAGTAGTATTATGGTGATATGCCAAAACTAAATCGTCATTAGAGGTAAAACTATGATTTTTATCATATTATATGCTTGAGGTCTTTTTCATTTTTGTAGTAAATAAAATGAGTATGATAGAATCCACGTGTTATCACTGTGGGAATGATTGTGAAACTTTAGCAATCACTTTTGATCAAAAAACATTCTGTTGCAATGGGTGTAAAACTGTATATGATATTTTTTCGAGTAATGATTTATCCGGTTATTATGACTTACAATCTGCTCCTGGTGCCATTCCTAAAGAAATTGAAAGAAAATACGATTATCTCGATACTCCTGCTATTGCTGAAAAACTAATCGAATTTAGTGATGATACTACTGAGATTATTACATTATACATTCCTCATATACATTGTAGTTCATGTATTTGGATATTAGAAAATTTACATAAGCTCGAATCTTCAATTACAAATTCTCAAGTTGACTTCCCGAAGAAAACGATTCGAATTACTTTTAATAATGAAAAAATAGTACTCAAAGAAGTAGTGATGCTACTTAATTCAATTGGTTATGAACCTTATATAAGTCTAGATGATTATTCTGAAGGAGAAAAGTATATTAACAGGAGTTTGATTTACAAATTGGGGATTGCTGGATTTGCCTTTGGCAACGTAATGTTCTTGTCATTTCCTGAGTATTTTGAGGTGTCAGAATACTGGTTGGAACAATATAAGTACTTGTTTCGCTGGCTGATGTTTGTATTTTCATTGCCGGTTGTGTTATATGCTGCGCAGGATTATTTTATTTCCGCATTTAAAGGGGTAAGATCCAAAATATTAAACATAGATGTGCCTATTGCTCTTGGAATTACAGTGCTTTTTCTTAGAAGTACAGCCGAGATCATATTTGATTGGGGGACCGGTTTTTTTGATAGCCTTACGGGATTGGTGTTTTTCCTATTATTAGGTAAATTTTTTCAACAGAAAACCTATTCTTTTTTATCTTTTGAAAGAGATTATAAATCCTATTTCCCGATTGCGGTAACTCGATTAGTTTTTGACAAAAAAGATAAAAAAAATAAAGAAGAGAGCATTCAGGTGTATGATATTGAAGAAGGGAATACACTGCTGATACGCAATGGAGAATTAATACCTGTAGATGCCATATTAATTTCAGGAGAGGCAAGAATCGATTATAGTTTTGTAACTGGAGAAAGCGAGTCAGTTACTAAAATATCCGGTGACAAACTCTTTGCAGGAGGCAAGCAATTATATGGAGCTATAGAAATTGAAGCTATAAAAACCGTAGAACAAAGTTACCTTACTCGTTTATGGAGTAATGATGTGTTTAACAAAGATAAGTCTGCATCTTTTACTAATCTTACAGATACTATTAGTAAATATTTCACGATCATTATTTTAAGCATAGCAGTCATCGCCACTACTTTTTGGTTGTTTGTGGATGCGGGGAAAGCAATTAATGTTTTTACTGCTGTGTTAATTATAGCGTGTCCTTGTGCATTGGCATTGGCTAGACCTTTTGCTCTGGGAAATATGCTCCGAATTTTCGGAAAAAATAAATTCTATCTTAAAAATGCAGATGTTATCGAACAGTTAGCTCAGACGGATAGTATAATTTTTGATAAAACCGGAACCATAACGACCAATACTACAAGTAAAATAGAATACGAAGGGATGGAACTAACTCCGGAAGAGGAGTCCTTGCTCAAAAATACATTGAGAGCATCCAATCATCCATTGAGCAGAGGGTTGTATGACATTTTAGAAGATCAGGAGATATATACACTTGATGAATATCAGGAGCATGTGGGAAAAGGAATTGAAGCCAAGTTGGCAGAAAGTACTATAAAAATAGGTTCTTCAAATTTTGTAGGAAATAACGAACTTTCAGCAATACAAAACACGAATGTTCATATAAGTACAAACGATGAATACAAAGGGCGATATGTTTTTCATAATCAATATAGAAAGAATGTAAAGAACGTTTTTGATACTTTAACCAAAGCCTATAAATTATCAATTCTATCTGGTGATAATGAAGGAGAAAAACAGCATTTGGAACAATTACTTCCAGAAGGCACTTCTTTGCTATTTAACCAAAAACCAGATGACAAACTGAATTATATAAAATCATTGCAGGAGTCAACACAAAAAGTAATTATGGTTGGTGACGGACTGAATGATGCCGGTGCTTTGGCTCAAAGCAATGTAGGGATAGCTGTTTCCGAAAACGTAAATGTATTTTCTCCTGCTTGTGATGCAATTTTGGATGCTTCTCAATTTGACAGAATTCCTAAGTATCTTAAGATTTCCAAAAAGGCAATCAAGATTATCAAATCAAGTTTTGTCTTGTCATTCTTGTACAATACTATAGGTTTATATTATGCCGTTACAGGACAATTATCTCCAATTATTGCAGCTATATTGATGCCATTAAGTTCTATTTCTGTAGTTGTCTATGTTACAATATTAACCAATTGGAATGGAAGAAAAATAAAACTTCAAAAATCATGAATATAGCTAATGATCATAACCCGATAGAATATTTTCAGAAATGGTTTCATGAAGTGGATAAGGCACATCCAGAAGATGAAGCAAATGCCATGTTGTTGTCAAATAAGGGTTTAGATGGCTTTCCTAAAAGCAGGATCGTATTACTGAAACGTTTTACTTGGGAAGGTTTTATATTCTTTACGAATTATAACAGTGAGAAAGGAAAAGCAATTGCTAAAGATAACAACGTTTCCGTTTTGTTTAATTGGATAAAATCAAAACGAGAAGTCCTTATTTCTGGCAAGGCAGAAAAACTTCCAGAAAATTTATCAGAAGGATATTTCGAGTCTCGACCTGAAAGAAGTAAATTAAGTGCCTGGGTTTCTAATCAAAGTGAAGTGATTACTTCCCGAAAAATATTAGAGGATCGTTTGAAAGCATATGAAGTTCAATTTCAAAATAAAACAATTCCTAAACCAGCATATTGGGGAGGATATATTATCAAACCTTCTCAGATAGAATTTATTGAGCACGATCCATTAGTAGGATTTAAACGTATTACCAAGTATATGTTGAGACCGGATTATAGTTGGTCTAAAAATATCAAGTACTGCCAGGATTGATTATTTTCTATAAATATCCAACGGATGGATTTAAAAATTAATCATGTTAGATTGTTTTACAGTTTTGATAATTAATAGAAGTGAAGGATGTATATAATAAAACGAATAGTACAAAATAATATTTTGGCTATTTCTATTGGGATTGTCTATTTATGGTTTGGGGTTCTGAAATTTTTTCCTCACATCAGTCCAGCAGAGGATTTGGCAATAGATACAATACATCAGTTAACTTTTGGTCTAATTTCCTCTAAGATTTCCATTATTATGCTCGCCATTATGGAGGTGACAATAGGAATACTCTTACTCACAAATGCTTTTAGGCGGAATGTTATCATTCTCGCTTTGATCCATATGGCTTTTACCTTTACGCCTTTATTTTTATTTCTGGAAAAGTCATTTAGCAACACACCATTTGTTCCCACATTATTGGGACAATATATAGCTAAGAATATAATTATAGTAGGTGCATTAGTAACCTTACTCAATGAAAAAAAGAAAATAAAAATCTAAAGCTAGCCTCTCTTAAGTAAGTGATAATATTCTTTAAAATGCTTCTCAGAAAAGTTACATAGTTAAGTTTTAGCGATCTTCGGTAAGCCCATTTTTAACTTGGCATGTTCTTAGTCCAAACAATCTGTATAATGGACACCACCCTATGAATCCGGTAATTACCAGGACTCCTGATAGCGATAATAAAACGATGCCTAAAGTTCCTGCTATGTAATTATTGTAGAATAAGTATGCTAATACTACACCGATAATGATTCTGATTGCCGAATCGATTTTTCCTAAGTTTTTTTTCATGAGTACCTGTATTAAGTATTAATAATCTACTTCTAACAAAATTCTAAAAGAAATAGAAAGTAAAAGCTGATAAATGTCATTTTTTACAATCTGTAATAAGCTAACCTTTGTAGTGTAAAACCAACAGATAGGTATAACCACTAAAACCTAAAACTTAAAAATTCGCATTATGAAAGATATCACTAAAATTATTGTTCCTTTCGATACTTCCACCACTACAGAAAGAGCTTTGGACTATGCTATAAATTTTGCTGGAGATGATCAATCAATTGAGATATTGCTAACTCATATTAGTGATGTATCTGAAGATATTTCGATCTATAATATATTGGATGAAAGAATTGCTCAAATTAAAAAAGACAACCCATATTTTAGAGGTACGCTTAATTCAGTAATAAAATCTGGAGACTTAGTTGAAAACATTCTAGAAGCACAAAAAGAGTTTCAAGCTGATTTAGTGATTATGGGTACAAAAGGAGCTGAAGATGAATCAGCTGCGACCAATACTTCTAGACTAACATTAGAAGCAGATTTTCCTGTAATTGCTATTCCTGAAAACACAAAAGAATTCGGAGTTAAAAAAATAGCGTTAATATTAGGTCAGAAGGAGATAGAGGATGCAGCGGTTCTAGGAACTTTACTAGATGTAGCAAGACGTTTCCAAGCTCAAGTTCACGTGTTAACAATCTGTAATGAAGACGGTTGTTATGGATATACTCCAGCAGATGAAAAGAATGAAAATGCAATAGAATACTATCTGGAAAACTTCTACTCTCATCATACATTTCAGGAGAACACAGACATTGAGAAAGGAGTTTTTGAATATATCAAGGATAAAGAAATTGATCTATTAGCTATTTTACCAAGAAACCACGCTAAAAAGAATGGACCTTCAGAAGGAAGACTTACTAAATTATTGACACTTCATACAGAAATTCCTCTTTTGACAATTGATTAAAATTCAGAAAGAAGCATTTATTAAAGGCCTTTATGAAAAAGGTTTTTAGTCACTGAATAGTCAACTTCAAAAGAAGGCGCAAGATGTATATAATGTTAATCATTTTTGTGATAACAATTGGGTTATTTATTTGGGGTAAATATCCGCCAGATGTAGTAGCCTTGTTATCGATGTTAAGTTTATACTTAACAGGTATTTTAGATGTTACAGAAACCTTTAGTGGTTTTAGTAATACAACGGTAATTATGATCGCCGCACTATTCATAATAGGTGAAGGGTTATCACAAACTGGATGGACTGCGTTAGCGGGTAATAAGTTCATACAATGGGCGGGTAAAAGTGTTCCAAAATTATTAGTTATTGTGACTTTGGGATCAGGAGTGCTTTCAGGATTTGTAAGCAATACTGGTACGGTGGCAACACTACTTCCAGTAACAATTTCTGCCGCTTGGAATATAGGAACATTACCTTCAAAATTGTTAATGCCAGTGGCATTTGGATCCAATACGGGTGGTCTGCTCACATTGACCGGTACACCACCAAATATTATAGCAAGTAATGCTTTGATAGAACAAGGATTTACCGGTTTTTCGTTCTTTGAATTTGGTTTAATTGGGTTGCCACTATTGATCATAGCGATCATTTATTTTCGATACTTCGGATATAAATTATTACCTAGTTACAAAACCCGAAACAAACCTGTAAATATTGACTCAGAACTACACAAGTGGATTGAAGCGTATCGCGTAGATCAGAATTACTTCAGATTACGTGTGCGCTCTATTTCACCTTTGTTAGGAACTAAAATAAAGGATTGGGAGTTTGAAAAAAAGTACAATGTTTCTATGATTCGTTTAAAACGAAGACATCCAAATTTATTTCAAAAGAATCCACCATTTATCGAATTTCCTGATGAGGATACAGTGTTTAAGTATCACGATATCATTACTGTAAAAGGTGAAACCGAAGCGATTAATAAAATAATGATTGAATTCAGGTTAGGGTTGTGGAGATTAGATCCAATTGAAGAAGAATTAAAAAACAATTTGATCAATCAAGAAGTAGGTATGGCAGAGGTGATAGTAACTCCTAAGTCTCTGTTTGTAGGAAGAAACATCAAGATTGGAGACTATTTCGAGAGATTTAAGATTCAGTTATTAGGTGCTTCTAGAAATAATGAGCCTTTAGAAGATCAAGAAATTAAGGTGAAAGCAGGTGATGCATTTTTAATTAGAGGTTCTTGGGAAAATATAGGCGATTTAAAGGAAATGTACGAGAACTTGGTCATTTGTGGAAGCCCTGAAGGAATGGCAAAAAATGTAGAAAATCTTACGCCTAAATCATTCATTGCTTTGGGAACATTGATCCTAATGATTGTGCTACTGGTATTTAAGATTGTTCCTGGAGCAATAGCTGCCCTAATTTGTGCCGGGATTACATTGATCACTGGATGTGTTCCTATTAACAAAGCTTACAAAGGAATCAGCTGGACCAGTGTCATCATGATTGCGGCTATGATACCTATGGGTATTGCGCTACAGAAAACAGGAGCGGCTCAATTGGCAGCTGATGGTTTGGTGAAATATCTGGGAGCTATTCACCCTATAGCATTGTTAGGAGGTGTATTTCTACTGACAACAGCCTTTAGCCAAACAATTAATAATTCGGCAACCGCAGTATTAATGGCGCCTATAGCGATACTAGCTGCTACCAATTTGGGGATTTCCCCAAAGCCAATAATGATTACGGTAGCTATAAGTGCATCTACAGCATTTCTTACACCTGTGGGAACTACAACCAATGCGATGGTAATGTCGGCAGGAGGTTATAAGTTTCTTGATTATGTAAGAGTAGGAGCACCGCTGTTGTTATTGTTTTTTATAATAACCCTTTTATTAGTGCCAGTCATATGGCCTTTTTAACCCGGTTTATGCATTAGAACTTCGTTATGAAGGTTGAAAATGCAATAAAAACTGATATTTTCTAAGTTTTAGCATAGCAGTTTATCCTGAGCATGTCGAAGGACTCTGGTGAAACTTAAAAATATAGTGAAGAGATAGTTTTTGAAGCAGTTTCAAGCTGTAATACCTGCCCGCCTCTATATCAAAGGTAGGCAGGCGGGGATTTTCTAATGTATAAAACGGGTATAACCAACATAGTATTAGTATTAAAATTTAAATTATTTAGAAAATGGAAAATGTATTAAACGCAAAAATTAATCTAGAGAAATATGGATTAAAAGACACTACTGTCCATTACAACCTTTCTCCAGAAAAACTACAAGAAATTACCATCGAAAAAGGAATGGGAAAAGAAACTTCTAACGGTACACTGGCTATTAATACTGGCAAGTTTACAGGAAGATCTCCAAAAGATAGATTTTTAGTAAAAGATGACTACACTAAAGATAAGGTTTGGTGGGGCAAAACTAATAAACCTATTGATCCGGATAAGTTTGATTTGTTACAAGATGAGATTATTAACTACATGTCAGGGAAAGAGCTATACGTGAGAGATGCTTATGTATGCGCGGATCCGGAATATAAAATGAACGTACGTACGATCACAGAATATCCTTGGTCTAATATGTTTATTTATAATATGTTCTTGCGTTGTGAGGAATCTGAACTAGAAAACTTTCAGGAAGAATGGCTTGTACTATGCGCTCCGGGATATGAGGCAAAAGATCCCGTAGCTTATGGAATTAGACAAGGAAATTTCTCTATTCTTAACTTCACCAAAAAGATCGCCTTAGTAGGAGGTTCTGCATATACAGGAGAGATGAAAAAAGGAATTTTCTCTGCATTAAATATGATTCTTCCTACAGAAAAGAATGTATTACCAATGCACTGTTCTGCGAATGTAGGAGAAATGGGAGATACTGCTATTTTCTTTGGACTATCAGGAACAGGAAAAACAACTTTGTCTGCTGATCCGGATCGTAAACTCATCGGTGATGATGAACATGGATGGACTGCAGAAAATACGATCTTTAATTTTGAAGGAGGTTGTTATGCAAAAGCGATTGATCTTACAGAAGATAAAGAACCAGATATTTATAGAGCGATTAAACCTGGTGCGATATTAGAAAATGTTGTTTTCAAGGAAAACGGAGAAGTTGATTTTGAGGATAGTTCTATCACTCAGAATACTCGTGTAAGTTATCCGATCTATCATATTGATAATATACAAGAACCATCATATGCTAAGAATCCTAAGAATATTTTCTTCCTTACCTGTGATGCGTTTGGGGTATTACCTCCAGTATCAAAACTAACGCCCGGACAGGCAGCATATCATTTTATATCTGGTTATACTGCGAAGGTAGCAGGTACAGAAGCAGGAATTACAGAACCTGTACCATCATTCTCTGCTTGTTTTGGAGAACCTTTTATGCCATTGCATCCAACGGTTTATGCAGAAATGTTGAGTAAAAAAATGGAAGAAGCAAATGTAAATGTTTGGTTGATCAACACTGGATGGAGTGGAGGTCCTTACGGAGTTGGATCTCGTATACGATTAAGACATACAAGAGCTATGATCTCAGCGATTCTGGAAGGAAAATTAAACAAAGTGAATTTCGAACAACATCCAATTTTTGGACTATTTATGCCGGAATATTGCCCAGGTGTACCTACAGAAATTTTGGACCCAATGAATACTTGGTCTCAAAAAGGAGGTTATATCAGTAAAGCAATCCAATTAGCACATTCTTTCCATCTTAATTTTGAAAAGTTTGCAAGTCAAGCTTCTCAACAAATTATCGAAGGAGGACCACTAATTGATGAGCACCATCACTTAAGTGAGCACATTTAAAATAGAACATTCGTTAACAATTAGATACTAATTTTCTAAATACTGTCAGAAGAGTGTCCCGCAAAATTTGGGACACTTCTGATGGCGGTATAATTGCTATTCAGCAAATTTATTATTTTCCAACAAACCACCACTGCCCTAACCAGGCACTTCATCACATGATCTATAAAAAAACCATTCCTGTTTTAATTGGGATAGTTATCTTTTTTTCTCAATATTCCATTTCACAGGAACAGCTAACAAATCCTTTTGGTAATAAACCTCTAAAATGGTATCTAAATGAAAATGATACCCAGTGGTTAGGGTTACATACCTATCTTCAGTTATGGACTAGAGTAAACGACAATAATCCTGGAAGTACGGTTTCTGAAGAAATACAGAATACAACAACAGATGTTTCAATACGCCGGTTTCGATTAGCTATTAAAGGACAGCTTACAGAAAAACTGTTTGTCTATACGCAATTTGGAACTAATAATCTGAATTATTTATCTGGGAGAGAAACTTCTATTAAACTCCTGGATGCATATGCTGAATATAATTTTTCAGAGAAATTTACTATCGGTGGAGGAAAATCTTTATGGAATGGTTTATCCCGTTTTTCTGCTCCAAGCACTTCTAAACTGATGATAGCAGATGTTCCATTTCTAGCACTTCCCACTGTGAATACCACAGATGACTTATTGCGAAATCTAGGTCTTTATGCTAAAGGTAAATTTCATAAAATGGATTATCGCTTTATAATTTCAAAACCATTTCCTATACAAAATGAAATTGAACCGGCAGAAGGAGTAGCAGAATTTGCTAATACTCATGCCGATATGCAATACGCCGGATACGTAAAATATGAATTTTTGCAACCTGAAAGCAATAAATACGCCTCCCATCGTGGAACATATTTAGGAAGTAAAAGAGTGCTTAACGTTGGAGCCGGATTTAAGTATCAATCGGATGCTTTGTGTTCTCTAAATGAAGGAGAAGAGCAGTTTCATGATATGAATTTGCTGGCAGCAGATGTATTTCTGGACCTACCGATTAATAAGGAGAAAGGAACAGCATTAAGTGCTTATTTTGGATTCTTTGAGTATGATTTTGGACCTAGTTATATTCGATCTATTGGGGCTAATAATCCAACGAATGGGTTGAACCCTGAAAGTGCCTCATTTAATGGGAAAGGAAATTCTTATCCCGTTATTGGAACCGGAACTTCAGTACTTTACCAAATGGGATACTTGTTAGGTGGAATAGGAAAAAACCGAGATAAAGGAAAGTTACAACCCTATGCCAGAATTCAGTATTCTGATTTTGATCGTTTAGACGAACCAATGATTTCTTATGATGTAGGGGTCAACTATTTTCTAAATGGACATTTATCAAAATTTACCTTGAACGCACAAAACCGACCTGTTTTTTTTGATATGGGAAATACTATTGAATCTAAGGATCGAAAGTGGATGGTTGTATTACAATACCAGTTTAGAATACAGTAAAAAATTCTATTTCCAATATCCGTGTGAAAAAGAGTTTATAACTATTTATTTGGTAATGCTTCTAATGAGTTTTCCAATAATTCTATAGATTCATCCGCATAGTATTGATCAACTTTTTTAGTGTTTAGGCTTAACCAAAGTATACCCGCAATTGCAGAAAGGAATGACCCTAATAAAACTCCAATTTTCGCATGTTGTAATAGTACCTCATTTGTGAATGCTAATTCTGCGATAAATAAGGACATCGTAAAACCGATTCCTCCAAACAGACCGATTCCTCCCATCTTTTTCCAATTCGTAAGACTAGGTAAACGTGCTAGACCAAAAGTGGTTCCGATATACGAAAATCCAACAATTCCCAGTAATTTTCCAATAAATAAGGCAATAATAATACCATAACAAACAGGATGAAATATTAGATCTAAAATGTTTCCTTCTATTTTTACACCTGCGTTTGCTAATGCAAATAATGGAAGGACCGTAAAATTAATGAATGGTGCAATTTTACGTTCTAAATGTTGTAATGGAGTTAACGCATCCTTACTGGATGCTATCACTTTTTCTATCACATTAAGATGCTGAATACTCAGCAAAGAACTGTCCTCTTTCCATATTAAATTAAATTTGGTAACGTATAACTTTAGTTTCTCTTTATACTTTCCTTCAGTTAGTTTAGTACGACCCGGAATCGTAAATGCAGCCAAAACACCGGCTAGTGTAGCGTGAACGCCAGAAAAAAGTAATGAAATCCAAAGACCGGGAATTCCAACAATAATATAAAACCAAATACTTCGTATTCCGATGATATTACCGATTCCCATAATTAGGAAACAAATACCACCGATCAGAAGATTATGAAATTCTATGTGCGGCGTAAGAAAAATAGCAATCACTAAGATGGCACCTATATCGTCTATAGTGGCTAATGCTGTAAGAAAGGTTTTAAGTTGGTTAGACACTCTACAAGAAACTAAAGAAATTAACCCCAAAGAAAAAGCTATATCTGTTGCCATAGCGATTCCCCAACCATCAGAGGCTTCACCTGTATTATTAATCAATAAGAATATAATAACAGGTATGATCATGCCTCCTAAAGCTCCGAAAATTGGAAGCGAGGCACTTCTTAATGAGGAAAGCTCTCCGTTAATGATTTCTTTTTTGATTTCTAATCCAACTAAGAAAAAGAAAAGCGCCATAAGACCATCGTTAATCCAGTGATGAAGTGAATTTTCTATAGGAGCATTTTCGAAACCAACAACGAATTTAGTCTCAAATAAATGAAAATAAGAATCACTCCACGGAGAGTTTGCCCAAACCATCGCAATAACAACCATAGTAACAAGCAAAAAACCTAAAGAGGAATCTTTAGAAAACCAATGAGTAACGGTTTCTTCAATTTTAGAAGCAATAGATTCTTTCATTTGGTATTCAATTTATAAATTTTTGCCAAGATGAGATTATAGTTTTTTGTAAAAACTGGTGGAAGATTCTTAAGAATAATCAACTCTTCTTTAATAGTTTATGAAAACTCAATAATTGTAAAGTGATTGTTAAGAATTCTTTAGATTTAGAATCCCTAAAAAGATTATTAATTAATAAATCTTTAACATATGATAAATATCATATTTCCTCAAAAATTATAAAACAACATTTGTATTATACCAATAAATAGGCTCTTTTATGAAAATAGTAAAATGCTTACCCGTTCTATTTTTAATCTTTTTTACGAACAATTTATTTTCTCAACTTGCCATCGATGCGGATCTCAGAACTCGGTTCGAATATCGTCATGGGTTTAATAATCTATTCCCTGATGATGCAGATCCAGCAGCTTTTGTAACCCAACGTACCAGATTGAATATTGGTTATGAACAGGAAAGATTGAAGTTATATGTTAGTGTTCAGGATGTGAGTACCTGGGGAGATACACGTCAGATATTAATAAGCGATGGGAATGACTCTTTTTCATTATTTCAGGCTTGGGGTGAAGTATTTCTTAATGAAAAATGGTCTCTAAAAGCTGGTAGACAAGTTATCTCTTATGACGATGAACGTATTTTTGGAGAGCTTGATTGGGCGATGCAAGGACGTTTTCATGATGCTGCTTTGATAAAATATGATACCAATACGTTCAAAGCAGATGTAGGCGCAGCGTTCAGTCAGCAAGGACAAGCTAATGAAGGAACCGGATTTACAATCCAGGGATTCTTTACTTATAAAGCAATGCAATATGCATACCTGAAAAAATCATGGGAAAAGGCTTCAGCTAGTTTCTTGTTCCTCAATACCGGATTTCAAAAATTTACAGGAGTTAATAATGATGAACCGGATGGAGTTTTCTATCGACAAACTTTAGGGTCCTATTTTAAGTTACCAATAAGCAAAGTAAATCTTACAGGGAGTGCTTATTATCAATTTGGAAAAGCAGATGCAGATACGGATCTGAGTGCCTATCAGATATCTGTAGAAGCGACTTATAAACCAGGTAATATTCTATACGGATTAGGAGTGGAGATATTGAGCGGAACAGATCAGGATGGTGATAGTAAGAATAAGTCGTTCTTCCCATTATATGGAACCAATCATAAATTCAACGGATTTATGGATTACTTCTATGTAGGGAATCATGCGAATAATGTTGGTTTAAATGATATCTATG
This sequence comes from uncultured Aquimarina sp., assembly GCF_947495315.1. GTDB lineage: Bacteria > Bacteroidota > Bacteroidia > Flavobacteriales > Flavobacteriaceae > Aquimarina. The sequence goes on from NZ_CANLYD010000004.1 coordinate 236,556, forward strand.
CGAAGTTCATTTTTAAAACTGGCTCAGCTTCTAGTCTATTATTGAAGGGACATTACTTTATGGCCAATGCGGATTTAACAGCTGATGAAGACAAGTATTTGGGAACAGAAGTGGATGTTGTTTTTACACAGAAGATTATTAAAAATGTAAAACTGAACCTTGGATATTCTCATATGTTCGCTTCAGAAAGTATGAGTCTTATTAAAGAAGGAAGACCAAATGACAATATTAATAATTGGGCTTGGGCCCAACTTATTATTAATCCCAATCTTTTTACAACAGATTTTAAGAAGAAATCAGAATAAATAGCTACCTTAATAAAGAAAATAAGGCGTTTGTTTAGGGTTTCTTAATACTTTTTAAACAAAAATAATAAGTGCAACATTCTATTAAGTAGGACAATCACAAATCAAAAATATGCCAATCAAGAGTTATTTAGCCCATCCGCATATAGGTAAAAAAAATGAGCTTGCCGAAACATTATCTAAAATAGATCAATGCGAAGTAATGCCTGCAGAAAATAAAAACGTAATCGTTTTGGTTACCGAAACGGATACAGATCAAGAAGATGAGCAGCTCAAAGAAAAACTAGAAACGATTCCTAGTCTAAAATTACTAGCCTTGGTATCAGGATTTAACACACCATCTCCAAACAAAAATTAGAAATATGGATCAGGCTATCACCAATAGAAGAAGTTTTATTAAGAAAATGGCGATGTTGTCTGCAATGACTGCAGCTGCATCTATGTTTCCAGGAATATTGTTCGCAGATCAACAAGAGGCTGGTATTCCAAGTGGAGCTAACCTCGATTGGAAAAAAGGCCCCTGTCGTTTTTGTGGAGTAGGTTGTGGCATACTTGTCGGTACCGAAAATGGAAAGGCTGTGGCAGTTAAGGGAGATCCAAATTGCCAAGTTAATAAAGGACTACTTTGTGTAAAAGGATATCACCAAACTATGTGTATTCAATCGAAAGACAGACTTACACATGCACTGGTAAAGAAAAATGGTCAATATGTAAAGACCCCATTAAATGAAGCTTTAGATATTGTAGCCAATAAAATGAAGGAGACCATCGAAAAGCATGGTAAGGATTCTGTTGCGATGTATACTTCAGGACAATCTACTATTCCTGAAGGATATGTTGCCTCAAAACTTATGAAAGGAGCTATTGGAACCAATAATCTTGATTGTAATGCTCGTTTATGTATGGCCAGTGCAGTAGCCGGTTTTTTAACCACATTTGGAGCAGATGAACCCATGGGATGTTATGAGGATATAGATCATGCAGATTATTTCATCACCTGGGGGAACAATATGGCAGAAATGCATCCAGTACTATTTTCTCGAATGTTGGAACAAAAAACTAGAAGAGATGCCAAAATTATTGATTTTGCTACTCGTACATCTCGATCAAGTACAGCATCTGATAAATCTATATTGTTCGAACCTCAAACCGATTTGGCAGTAGGAAATGCCATTTGTTATGAGATTATTAATAACGGATGGGTAAATACATCGTTTGTAGAAAAACATTGTAATTTCAGCAAAGGACTTACCAACATGGGCTATGGTATAGAAGACAATTATAAATTTAGTGATAAACCCTCAAAAATAGATTTTGAAGCCTATAAAAAATTCTTAGAAGATTATACTCCAGAAAAAGTGTCAAAATACTCCAAAGTATCTGTAAAAGATATCAAATACTTGGCTGCCATATACGGAGACCCAAATAAAAAAGTAGTCTCTTATTGGTGCATGGGTATGAACCAACATACAAGGGGAACCTGGATGAATAATCTAGTATATAATATTCACTTACTAACAGGTAAAATTTCGCAACCAGGTAACGGACCATTTTCATTAACAGGACAACCTTCTGCTTGTGGTACTGCCAGAGAGGTGGGTACATTTACTCACAAGTTGCCAAAAGGTGTAGTGATGAATGAAAAGCACCGTCGTTTGGCCGCCAAAATATGGAAAGTTCCTTATGAGCGCATTCCGGCTAAACCTACCTATCACGCTACAGAGATGTTTAGAGCGGTGGATCGCGGAGATATTAAATTTATCTGGACACAGGTAACAAATCCATTGGTGTCCTTGCCAAAAACGAGTCGATATCGTCCGGGAATGGAAAAGGATTCTTGTTTTGTAGTGGTTTCTGATGTTTTTCCCACACCAACTTCTGATGTTGCTGATGTTATTTTGCCCGCTTCCTGGCATATCGAAAAAAGTGGGTTATACGGAAATTCTGAACGAAGAACACAGCACTGGAATAAAATGGTAGAAGGTCCTGGAGAAACGACACCCGATGCTTGGATGACTATCGAAGTAGCAAAACGAATGGGCTTTGGTGATTTGTTTCCGTATAGTGAAGAAAACCATGTGGAAGAAATTTATAATGAATACCGACAGTTTCATGAAGGAGCGAAACACGGAATGGCTCCTCTTGAAGTTCTAAAAAAAGAATCAGGTGTTATATGGCCATATGTAGATGGAAAATCTACGCAATGGCGTTTTAATGCAAAATATGATCCTGCTTGTTCTAATGGCGAAGATTTTCATTTCTACGGAAAACCGGATGGAAAAGCTGTTATCTGGCAACGACCTTATGAACCTGCGGCAGAATCTCCGGATTCAGAATATCCATTCTGGTTAAATACCGGACGCGTTATTGAACATTGGCATACAGGATCAATGACCCGTAGAATTCCAGTTTTACACAAAGCGATGCCACATGCATATGTTGAGTTTCATCCTGACGATGCCAAAGTATTGGGGATTGGAAATGGCGAAAATGTGAAAGTAATCTCTCGTAGAGGTTCGTGTATATTACCTGCATCTATTAATGAAAGAGGGTTACCTACAAAGGGTCAGGTTTTTGTTCCCTTCTTTGACGAGAATATGATGATTAATGATGTTACTCTCGATGCTTTTTGTCCGATTTCAAAAGAACCTGACTATAAAAAATGTGCAGTTAAAGTCGAAAAAGTGTAGGTTATGAAAAAGAGACTTGGGATCATATCATTATTTACGCTTTTATTCATTGTCTTTATAGTAATTTGGAATTATAGTTATGAAAAGGGACTGGAAGAAGCGTATATTCCTATAACAAATGAAGCTCCTACATTTGAAATTCCATCAGAAAAAGGGGTGTTTACACGATCTGGATTTGCTTTAGAATATCTTGATATGCCTATTGATGAAGCGCATCAACGAAGTTTAGAAACCTATTATGATAATAGAGCATATCCCGGAGCGCCACCCAGTATTCCGCATCCATTAATAAAAGGAGAGCGCGGTATGGGAGGAAAAGCCTGTTTACAATGCCATCAGAATGGTGGGTTTACTGAGAAATTTAATGCGTATGCTCCAGTGACACCACATCCCGAAATGATTAATTGCAGGCAATGCCATGTGGCAAAGTTGACGGAGACCTTATTTACTCAAACGTTATTTACAAAAGATCAGGCACCTAAGGTTGGTATAAATAATGCCTTGATAGGGAGCCCACCGATAATTCCGCATCCAATGCAAATGAGAGAGAATTGCTTAGCTTGTCATGCTGGACCTGCTGCTCCAAAAGAGATCAGAGTGACACATCCTGAGCGAATCAATTGCAGACAATGTCACGTGCCAAGTGATAGAGTGATTACGGATATAGAAGTTTTTACAAGAGATAACAATACTTATGATGAATAGATATAGAAGCGCACACATTCTGGGAGTTACTTTTCTACTTACGTTTATGATATTTTCTTGTAAGCATAGCGAAGGAGAATATCACAGTCTAACAGATAAAATAGAAGCAGAAAGTAAGAATTATCATGGGACTACTATTTCTTCAGAATCATATATAGGAGATATCGAAACCATTGAGATTACAGAAGGAGAACATACGTTCTCAATTCCCGAACGTAAGAGTCAGATTACATCATATGCTTGTATCGAATGTCATACAAAACCATTAAAAGAGCTTAAAGGTGTTGATTTAAAGAAAGCGCACTGGGATATTAATCTGGTACACGCCAATGAGAAGATTATGAATTGTGCTACCTGTCATAACGGTGATGATATGAACAACCTAAAAAGTTTAACAGATACCGCTATTGATTTTAATCGAAGTTATCAACTGTGTGCGCAATGTCATAGTCCACAATTTGAAGATTGGAAAGGAGGTGCACACGGAAAAAATATAGGAGGATGGTCCTCACCAAGAGCGGCGATGACCTGTGTGAATTGCCACAATCCGCATAAACCTGAAATTGAATCCAGATGGCCTTCAAGGTTTAATACACAGAAAGTAAAAGAAAGAGAATGATCCAATAACATTTTATTGTGATTTTAATACAACATAAGTTATGAGTGGAATTGGAAAATATTTTAAGCTGAATCTAAATAGTGCAACCAAACAAACTTCAGGTGGATCCTGTGGTTGTGGAAATACTTCTGGCGGATGTGGTTCCCATATAAATGAATCAGCTCCTGTTAAAACATCATGTGGATGTGGGAACACTTCAGGAAGTTGTGGTTCTCATAGTACACCCGAGATTAGTGAACAGGAATTTTTTGATGCTGCGGTAGATGCTGCTATTGGAGATGAGCGGAAAAAAGATGGTTTTGATCAAGTGTTTGAAGTGAAAATGGACCGACGTACAGCTTTCAGAAAATTAACTGCAAGCCTTATGATCGGAGCAGGGGCAGTAAGTACTTCTTGTAGTGTAACTACAGGAGATGAGAGTAAAGAAAAAGCACAGATTGATTGGGAAGAGCAGTTTAAAGGAAACTATAAATTGATGACAGATGAGGAGCGAAATGCTACGGTAAATCGATTGGTACGATCCTATGAATTACGTAAAAAGGAAAATATAACCATGAAATCCACAGATGCAGTAAAAGATGTATTGTTTGGATATGCATTTAATATATCTAAATGCCAAGGTTATATGGATTGTGTAAATGCTTGTGTAAAAGAAAACAATCAGGATAGAAATTCTGAAATGCAATATATCAGGATTCATGAGATGAAGGATGGAGAAGGATTTAAGTTTAACGAAGCTGATGATAACTATTATCACGAAGTACCTGCAGAAGGTCATTTCTATATGGGAACCCAATGTTTTCATTGTGACAACCCTCCTTGTGTAGAAGTATGTCCTGTAGAAGCTACCTGGCGAGAAGATGATGGGTTAGTGGTAATTGATTATGATTGGTGTGTAGGATGTCGCTATTGTATGGCAGCATGTCCTTATGATGGTCGACGATTTAATTGGAGTAAACCAGAAGTTCCAGAAGAAGAGGTAAATAAAGACCAGCATTATCTAGGAAATCGCATGCGTAAGAAAGGTGTGATGGAAAAATGCACTTTTTGTGTGCAACGTTCCAGATCAGGAAAAGATCCTGCTTGTGTAGAAGCATGTCCAACTGGAGCTCGGATTTTCGGGAATTTATTAGATCCTAATAGTACAATCCGTTGGGTTCTAGAAAACAAAAAAGTATTTCGATTAAAAGAAGATCTAGGTACCGAACCTAAGTTCTGGTATTTTATGGATTGATCGTATAATAAAAAGATGGTTTTGCGTGAGGGATAGCAGCGGCATCCTTTTTTAATGTCATCCTGAGCTTGTCGAAGGATAAGACTTTAAAAAAGATATAGCGGATAACCCGACCGAAGTGCAACAAAGGGCACGCCCAAAAAATAATATACATGAAAACACTCAAAGTTTTTGGAAGTTTAGTTAAGGATAGTTTCGATACGATTACAAAAGGTTCTATGAAATATCTTATTTGGATGGGATTTTTGACTTTTGTAATGTTAGCAGGGATGTATTGCTATTCGATACAACTAGAGCATGGCCTGAGTGTAACAGGAATGAGCGATAGAGTAAGCTGGGGATTATATATCTCTAATTTTACCTTTTTGGTAGGTGTTGCAGCAGCAGCTGTGATGTTGGTAATGCCAACCTATGTATTAAAAGATATTGATTTTAAACAAGCAGTACTTATTGGAGAAGGACTCGCAGTAGCAGCATTAATTATGTGTCTAGCTTTTGTGGTAGCTGATATGGGTGGTCCTTCAGTATTATGGCATATGATCCCTGGTATTGGAGTATTTAATTTTCCAAATTCTATGCTTACTTGGGATGTATTGGTACTTAACGGATATTTGTTTTTAAATATTTCGATTCCATTTTATATATTATTTACACGATATCAGGGAAAAGTTCCAAACCCCAAAATATATGTTCCCGGAGCCATTTTATCTGTTTTCTGGGCTGTGGCGATCCACTTAGTAACGGCTTTCTTATATCAGGGATTACAGGCAAGACCTTTCTGGAATAATGCGTTGTTAGGACCTCGTTTTTTGGCATCTGCTTTTGCTGCTGGGCCTGCATTGATTATTCTGGTTTTGGCAATCATCCGTTCCTTTACAGAGTTTAAGATAGAGGACAAAACCATTAAAAAAATCGGAATGATTGTAACCGTGGCAGCGCAGATCAATCTCATTATGTTGGTGTCAGAACTGTTTAAAGAGTTTTATGCACCTACACATCATAGTGAGAGTGCCTATTATTTATTCTTTGGGTTGCACGGTAAAACTGCATTGCTGCCTTGGATATGGACGGCAATTCCACTGAATGTGCTTGCAACAGTGTTACTTACATTTGGTAAACTACGGAACAATTTAAAGGTATTGTATTTTTGTTGCTTTATACTATTTGTGGCGATTTGGATTGAAAAAGGATTCGGTTTAATCGTTCCAGGGTTTATTCCAGGGCCTTATGGTAAAATAGCAGAATATACTCCTACTGGTATTGAGATTGGAGTAACGCTAGGTATTTGGGCATTAGGAGCTTTTGTTTTTACTATTTTGGCCAAAACAGCAATTCAAATAGAGACAGGGAAATTACGGTTTGGATCAAAGAAAAAAGTGTTGGAAGCGGAGTAGTAGGCAAGAATTTTTGTAATCAAAGAATGTAAAGATAAAAGCTGAATTTTGGAGCACATCCTAAAATTCAGCTTTTTGTCGTTTTATCGTTCAACTTGGTAAGTGTATCTTTTATTTCCGGTAATAATGTTTCCTTCATAATCGTAGAATTGAGTGATGTAATTTACGAACCTATTATATTGTGGAGTAGCACTGTTTCGCGATATATTCCGTATGTTTTGTAATGTTCTCATGATGATTAGTTTTTTTTGATCCACCAGAGGTGGACAGGTTGATTGATGAATATTTTTTTGTTGGACTATCTAAAACGTCTTTTTGCGTTCCAGATACTTCCGTTTGTATTGTTTGATTTTTTAGTGATTTGATTGCTGCTTAAAGTTCTCATAATTTTGTTTTTTTTTGATTGATAAATATTTTTTTGTTGGACTATCTAAAACGTCTTTTAGCGTTCCAGATACTTCCATTGGTGTTGTTTAATTTTTTTGTGATTTGATTGTTGTCTAAAGTTCTCATGATTTTTATTTTTTTTTGATTGATGAATATTTTTTTGTTGGACTATCTAAAACGTCTTTTTGCGTTCCAGATACTTCCATTGGTGTTGTTTAGTTTTTTAGTGATTTGATTGTTGTCTAAAGTTCTCATGATTTTTGTTTTTTTGATCCACCAGAGGCGGATAGGTTGATTGATGATTTTTTTTGTTTGACTATCTAAAACGTCTTTTTGCGTTCCAGATACTTCCGTTTGTATTGTTTAGTTTTTTAGTGATTTGATTGTTGTCTAAAGTTCTCATGATTTTTGTTTTTTTGATCCACCAGAGGCGGATAGGTTGATTGATGATTTTTTTTGTTTGACTATCTAAAACGTCTTTTTGCGTTCCAGATACTTCCGTTTGTATTGTTTGATTTTTTTGTGATTTGATTGCTGTCTAATGTTCTCATAATTTCTATTGTTTTAGATTGTTATATACTTACTAGACGCAGAGGTTTGAGTTTTGTTACAGTACTATGTATAAAAAGGTACTATTTTAACACTTTTTAACGAAAATACAGCTGTTTTAAGATGTTTTTTGGGAAAATTAAAAGAATTGGAGAGATGTTTTTTTTGAAAGTAGGGTATTGTGAAGACTATAATAGTTGACTTATATAAATATAAAAGAGAAGTATTTCGTATATTGATTTACAAATAAACTTTTCTAATATTGATTTTATTTTGGCTTTAATGGGTATACTGGCCATAATTTATAACCAACTTATTATGTATTGGTTTTATTTTATTTGTGATTTATATGTGTGTTTTATAAAGAACATAAAACTATTAGACCAATAGATACATTATTTTAGATCCGTAATCCATCTCATTCCATTTTTTGTTAATCGATAGTCTTTAAGTGTTTTAGCTTTGGTTTTAATCCAAAAAGAATCATCTTTATAAATACCTTGAAAAATGTATATGTTATCCTCTAGTATATCATAAGTAAATTTGTAAACCTTATTTTCAGAATCATTAAATGGGCGAAAATCTATTGTTTTCTTTATCGTATCCGCTTCAAATAAATAATAACTTTGTTGTTTATCCATGTGAGTGATTTTTAAAGATTCAGATCTATAAGAACTTCCATTAATTGAGATGTTTTTCCATCTGTTAGTAGTAGATTTAGGTATAGTGTCCCCATTTATTATTTGAATTTCTACTTCATGAAATCCGGTCAAAGAAGGATATCTGTTTGTAGTCTGAGACTGAATCCTTTCAGAGAAGTTTATGATACTAGAGACAGTGAAATATAATAATATGCTACTTTTAAGAATATAGCCTACCTTTTTACTCTTCCTATTAGAAAATAATGCTTGTTCAATAATAGGTTTTGTAGGTTTATTGAGAATGAAAAAATTTACTATTCTTTTGAGATCATTGTTTATTAATAGGATTGTCATTAATAATAGATGAATGGCAAACATTTTTACTCTTACATCATAACCGATATCTATTATAACCACATTTATCATGGCTATGAATAAAATAAAGGACCCAATGAAAGTAGATCTTCTGAATAACAAAAGAACACCTCCTATCACTTCTACCCAACCTGTACTCATTGTATAGAACTTAGAATAACTCATAAATGCCCATAAATAACTCATTCCGTTATGGTTACCTATTGTGTTCTCTAGTCTATCTAAATCCATCTCACCAAATTGGAGCATAAAAACCTTTGATAATCCATAGATTATTAAAGTTAATCCTATGTGATACCTTAGAATTGTTCTGGTTAGAGTTTTTAACTTTGAATTATAATGAAGCTTAAATTTTGAATCTATAATGATCCAGATGATGCTACCAATTAAAGAAAGGACGGTAATTAATAAAAATCTGCTATAATCATATTTAGAATCAAAACCATTGAGAAGATTCTTTTCATCAAACTCCCAACCAAGAAAAGACTCTCCAAACCAAATAGTAATCCCTTTCCAGAAAGAAATATCTGACGTATCAAGTTCTCTAATGTATTCAAATCCATAAGGATATATGTAGAATAACAAATAAAGAAATATAAATCTAAGAAAAATGTTACTTGATAAGCTCCAATGGTGTTTTTCTATAAGAGTCATTTTGTATCTCCGATTGATTGTGATTAGAAAAATACAATCTTACTACATCTTTTTCTTTCTAACTAAAAAATATAGAATATAAATAGAGCGTTTTCGGTAATTACATAGGTTAAGGTATTGTTTTAGTGACGGGATCTACCCTTTTAGTTGTTGTAATCTATTAATCGCATTTTATATTTAAGTATTCAATTCTAAAGATTTAATAATTTAATAGTTGGTACAGTTTTTCATCTCGTCACTAACGCTAAACATGAATTGTAGTATGGCGAGTAAGCCCGCACCAATCGATTTACCTGCACATTTTTATTTCTTATACTACTTTATATTATATGAGCAATGGTTGCGATTGGATTGGTAACTAAAAAAACTACCATAAAAAAATCGTAATTTTTATATACAGAAATTACGATTTTTTTATGTTTTAGTCCTTTTAAGCTTGTTCTAAATGTTTTGCAAGGCCGCTTTTATAATGCCTTTACTTCTTTATTGTTTTGATAAAACTGCATTCTTTTTATAACTCTTATAAATCGTTCCAAATTCAATAGAGTAAATATTGGTATCAGTACTTTTTAGACTATCACTACTAGTATAATAAAGTAATTTATCATCCTCAATTAATTCAGCATAAAGATCACTACCGGTAGTGTTTATTTCTTTAATAGCTTGTGGTATTGACCATTGGTTATTGAGTTTGAAACTTATATACAAATCTCCATATGAAGAAAGGTTTTGCTCTCTCCCGGAAGATTCAAAAATAATTACATTACCATCATTGTTTATTTCTAAGTTCCATTCCCCTTTATCTGAATTAATTACATTTCCCAAGTTAATTGGTAGAGAAAAAGTGTCTTTTCCCTTTTTCGCAAAATATAAATCTCCTTGACCATATCCACCTAAACGATTCGATGCAAAATACAAATTACCAAATTTATCTGTACGAGGGCTGTACTCATTTTTTTCGGAATTAATAGACTTATTCAACCTTACCGGAATTTCCCAAGTGCCATTTTCGTTTTTTTCTACTTTCCAGACATCTTTTGAAATTTGTTTAGTTTCTTTTGATGGCCTCTTAGAAATAAAATACAAAGTTTTCCCATTATTGCTTATATGTGGGGCACTATCATCATATTGACCTGAAAAAGAAGTCAATTTAGGGGCAGACCATTCTCCGTCTTCCTTAACCGAATAATATATTGAACTTTTCATACCACTAGTTCCCCATTTATCATTGCTTTTTGCAAAATAAACTTCAAAACCAGTATTTGAAAAGGAGGGTGAATATTCTACTAATTTAGTTGATATATTTTCTGGTTCAAAAATCTGTGGTTTTAATTCATCTTTGCAACCAATCATAACTAAGAGCATACTATGAACAATTAATATAAATAATCCAATTATGAATTTTGTCCTGTTCATTTGTTCTTTTACATTTGCTAAAACGTCTCATATAACAAGCGTGTCCTGCCAATGGACAGCTATGATTGGTTATGCATTGTTGTATATAGTTTATTTTTTATTCCAGTTTATATCAAATTTTGAGATTATCTTGTCATCTTTATTTAACGAATTAAGCGGAAGTGCTGGACTTAAAGAATGAAATGGTGGATAGCCTTCTTGTATGTAATATAGATGTTTTTTAAGTTTTGAATATCTTCCAGAGCATTCTAAAGAAAAATAAGTATAATTTTCATCATAATCTTCAACTTGAATATATTTTTACAATATGCTTAAAGTCATTTGGAAGTTTATTAAGAACCATTTCACTAGTAAAAGGATATACAGTATTCATGGCGTTAATTAGATTATTGTAAAATTCCTCTTTATTCATTTCATAAGGTATGCTAACGTTTAAATCATTTGTGTCCATGCAAGATACAAGGTTAAGAAAATTCCAAGAGAAGAAGCTTTTATATTGGTAATCAAAACTTCGTTCTTTTTAAGACTGTAAACTTTCTCAAAGATTTTTTTTCGATTCATTATCCAAATAAATAGTAATATTAGCGTCAATGCAACGGCGAAAAACATTATTTCTTCATTATAATTTAGGCCATTAGATATAGTAGAAAAAACTAGCCTAGTCAGTAGAAAATAAAAGTATGATGTGATAAAAATCCAACCAATTTTTTTATTTACAAAAATGCCAATAAGTGGAAATAATAGAAGGAGTGAAGGTCGGAAATAAGTTCGTCTTGTCATTAATCGGATGAAATCAGATACCTTATATTGATTACTATAATTCGTATTCAATTCAAAAATAGTTTCTTGATAACCTCTAACAGAAACAAAAACAAAGAATAATAGAATTAATAATTTAATTACTAAAATCAGATAATTTACTTTCTTTTTATTTAGAGTTTGTTCCATTATATATCATAACGTTTAATATATGTGTCGTAGCGGGTTAAAATGTTACCTTGCTTTTCGATTATTCCTGCGCATTGGTTGCTAACTTTTACTTTTTGCGGGCATTGCGCCTTCATAAAAATAGAGCAGCCATTCGATTAGATAATTAGCTGTTATGATCAGATAGGTATTGTGATTAGTTTTTTAATCAATTCTTTTGGCTATAGTTTCAAACGGTTCTATAGGAAGTCCATATAAAATAGCTTTAGTTTCGTCAATTTCTTTGATCAATAATACCAATCCTTTGTGGTTATTGTAAAATGAAGAAATCAATAAAGTATTATCTATTTTTTCTAACAATATTTTTCGTCCTGCATATCCACTTTTCTTAAGTGTTTCGATTATTTCAGGTTTGTCTAAAATTTTATTGAACTCTATCATTACCTTTTCGTTATTCCATTCAAAATTGTATTTCAAAAGTTGAATGCGACTTTCGGATATTTTTGATACTGTTGGAGCCAACCTAACATAATCTTGTTCTAGTATTTGGCCTTCGGTTTTAGATTCCGTTTCGTTAAATAAGGTGATTTTTTCTCCTTTTAGATAAAATCGTATTCGGTCGGAATTTATGAATTCAAAGTTTAGATCAGCTGTTCTTTTAGAGGAATTTTCAACTTTTTTTTCTTTTAAGTTTACTTCATTTTCAACGTTCTCTAAGACGGAATATATAATCTCATCATTTTCGAAAGTGATAATATCTAAATCACGAAAAAACCTTATTTCGCTCACATTAATCCATTTGCCATCAGTTTTAGTATTCAATCTTCTCAAATATTTTTATATGTTGTGTTCGCAACTGTTCTACTTTTTTTCAAATATTACTTTTGAGTTATTTGGTTCAAAAATTTTTGATGGTATTTTCTTCTCATCAATAGATATAGCTTTTGTTGTAGTTAGTTTTTTAATAATAATTGATTTTAAAATAAATCACAGTATTCATGAGCGTCCAAAAACAACTAAACAATGTCCCGCCAACAAAAAGTAAGTATCTAAGTCCTTGGGTGATTTTTATTTTATTATTGAAATAATACCAGTCAAAAAGCTCCATTAATGACCCCAGTGAATAGAAAACATTGGCACCGATACCCCAAAATATAACTCCAATCGTATCTTCGGTAGTCCATTGGTAATCAATTGTTCCTAGGAAATCATAAATTCCAAATATTCCGAAAAGTCCAACAGCAATGTTAAAAATCCAACGTTTGGATTCCCACCACTTTATATTTGTTTTTAAATCTTCTAGCGTCATTCCATAATGAATTATAGCTTCTCTTGCGTATTAGGTATGTATCACGAAGGATCCATATACCTTTATACAACGGGTTCTCTATCCAAATCACTATATGGATAAATTTCTTTTTCTTTTAATATTTTAAATAATTCATCACTCCCATTTTGTCGAGCATAATTCATTTCACTTCTGAAAACTTGTAGACAAAGCAATAAGTGATGTTCACGATCTCCTACTTTAAATTTTCTCCCATTTGGTTCGTATAAGTCAAAAATCAAACAGGTATTTTCTTCATTTTCTCCATTTGGAGTTTCTATTGTCTCATTAGGATTGAGTATAGCTTGAGAAGAATACATTCCTATAGAGGTTAAAAATCCACAGGTTTTTCTCTCGATTAAATTAAATGGAGTTTGAGTTTCTTCACTTGGGTTATAATCATATTTGGTAAATGCAACTAATTCATATGTCCCCAATCTATTTTTTAAAGGTCCGTTACCATCTGGATCCAATAATTCCATTGTCGCAAATCCAGTTCCCTTTATATGGTTTGGGAAATAATACATATCGACCGCTCCTCCAATTGAAAAAGGAATGATTGCGTGTCCAACCATATTGTACATTTTTCCGAGAACATTTTCAAGTCCTTTAGACTTTAATTCATAATCCTTTTCGTGTTCTTCTTCTGTAAATTCTTTCTCGATTGCTTTTTCTTTTTTACCAAAAAACTTTTTCAAAAAACTCATATTTTTACTCTTCTAAATTATTTGAAATTTTAATTTTGAAAACCCCGTTTTCTAATTCTTTATAATCAGTTTCATCATTAAATTTATATAATTTACAACTAAAGTTTCCTTCTATTATAAAAAAATCATTTTCTTCTTTTGTTGATGTTATTTCAAAGGAAGCATCTGCATTGTCTCCAAATCGTGATGAATAATAAGTTTGTTGGCCTTCTAATTCTGAAGGGAAAAAATCTAAAGCAACATTGTTACTAACTTCAATTCCTTGGAACCTTCTATATTCGTAATTTTCGAGAGCCAAAAATTCTCTTATCGAGTAGAGTTCATCTTCAAGAAAACAATCGCCTACAGGGATCCCAGAGAAATACATTTTTGCTGCATCTAATTCGTTTATATTTTCTTGAAAATCATAAAATATTAACCCAAAAGCATATGTTCCGTAACAGAATCCTGTTCCTGGTTCTCCAAAGACTGCAATATCATTCGTTTGGCTTCCTCCGTAGTCTATAGAGACACCATTTGGATCATTAAATAAAGAAGAGTCGTATATTTTTGTTTCTATAACAAGATCCTCTCCGTCTAATTTCCCTTTAAAATAATAGTTTTCTAAAAGTATTGGTTCGCTATCAGAAGGTTCACTTTCATTATTTGATTCACAAGAAGTTAATATTATTAGCGTAAGGAGAAAAAATATAATTGTTTTTTTTAGATTTTGCATTTTCATAATTATTATTATTCCAGAAATATGTTATGAGGTTATTAGTATGTATCATTACAGAGCAAAATGTTACCCCGTTTTGTGATTTTTCTTCGCATTGGTTGCTGATTTTAACTTTTTGTAAGTATTGTGCCTTATTATAAATACGACAGCCATTCGATTGATCCTCTAGTTGCTATGAATACATATATCGTGTTTTACAACGTTAGCCATATTTTTCTATTGCTTTTTAATAGATTCCAAAACTAATGTTTGAGTTTCTGGATCTTCCGTTTCCGCTTTGTCCAGTTTTTCGGAAATCTTATTTAGTTCAATTCCGTCGTGGATTGGATTTTGTAGTTGAGAAAGTACAAATTCCAACATTTCCTTTTTCTTAGAGACTCTACTTAAAAATGCTATAAATTTTTTCGGATTTGATTGCAGTGTTTTATAAATGAGTTCGTTGTTCAACTCAATATACTCAACATTAGTAGAACATTTAGGGTTCATGTTTGCAAAGAAAACAGCAAAATTCTGGTCATTTAAATCAGTATTTTGTTTAATAAGAGAATCAATCTTAACAAGAGTTATTATTTCACAATTTGGTTTTGTGCTGACTTTCTTCTCTACAATGCTATCCGCTGTTTTTTCGATAGTCATTTGAATTTCAGAAATAATACTATCACTGTATTTTATTTTTTCTTCCATTTCTTTTCCTTTTTCCTCAATTCCCTCTAATTCTTTTTTAAGAGACTCCATTGCTTTTGATTTTTTTTGGTCAGCTTGACAGGAGCATAGAAAAATGAGTAAGGTATAGATCAAAATTTGTTTCATAATGGATTATAACGTTTAATATAACAAACGTTGCTAATCTAAGTGGCAGCCATGTTTTGTTATATAGTGTTAGGGCTTTTAACCTGTATCTATTTGATGACTGAAAAATTCATCGGATATGTGCTTTTTAATCCTGCAAAATATGAAAATATCTATATCGCTTGCTCCTCTGGAGACTATTTTCATATTCTCACTATTCTGGTATTGAGATTGTAAAGCAATTTTTTGATTTTCGTCAATTATTAACGAGTAATTAGTGATTAATCCCAAGTTACTTTTAGAAAAGGATAAATCAACAAACTCATTACTTTCCGAATAGGTCTTTAGAATATTAATAATAAATTCCTTTTCTGGTAAATTAACTTTTTCCTTCCCTATAATATTGTTTACTAAAAGCGTCAAAATATTAGCAAAATCATAGTTTGACTTCTCATTGACATCAATTGTTTCTAAAACACTAATAACAAAGTCAGATAAAATATCACCTGTTTTACTAGTCTTAATTAACTTAATTGAAAGAAATTCTCTATAAAATTGAATAAATCCAAAATAAGAGAACTTATCTTGAAATGCCGTAATTGATATGATACCTAAACTTTGCAAATTGTAAATAGTTACAATAAGCATTTCGCTGGCTATTTCTGGCCATTCACCATCATTTGTAACCGATTTTAAGCCCTTAGGAAGTTCTTTTTTACTTAATAAACATAAAGCTGGGAATTCAGAAAATGGTTTAGAAATTATTGGTTTAGTAGTTACACTGTGAATTCTTGTTCTTACAAAAAAATCAAGCCCCAAAAACTTGCTTATATCTATAATTTCATTTTTCACGGAAACACAGTCCCAATTCAACTTTGGCACTATTGATAGATCATCTTTGAACTTTTGGAGTTCAAGTTCTTTAATCCATTTTTCTATTTCATTATTATTCTTAATTTTCAAGTTTCGCTTTCTTACTTCAATTAAATAAGCATTTAATGCATCCAAAGTATATTCTTTATAACGCTCTTGTATAGCCCTTAATTCAAAATCAGACTTACTTTTCATTATATTTAGGAATACGGAACTCACGTTAATTATCTATAGATTATTTTTTTTATAAAAGTATAGGTTTTTTCAAGGAGCAACACTACCTGTAATTCTTCCTAACGTCTCGGCTATGGTTAATATGGGAATTAAAAGCACTAAATTTTCGATTGAGGACAAAGTTTGACTCGAGTCTAAAGCCTTAATTTTATAACTATTCCGCCTATTTTTTATATGCTGTGTTTTTATTCCATTATTTTCTTACTAACAATATCAACAACAACTATTTGGGAATTAACCCCTAAATATTTCCACATTAATTTAATAGGGTTTTTATAAGTATATATGCCTGAATTTTTACCTAAAATAAAACCAGTTTCAAAAACGTCAGA
Source organism: uncultured Aquimarina sp. (assembly GCF_947495315.1). GTDB lineage: Bacteria > Bacteroidota > Bacteroidia > Flavobacteriales > Flavobacteriaceae > Aquimarina. The sequence continues at coordinate 253,432 of NZ_CANLYD010000004.1, forward strand.
CTCGCCTTTTCCAATATATTGGATTTTATTTGACCCAATTCCATTTTGAATATTCATATCATAAGAATCTTTACCATTAATAAACAACTTCAAAAATTCAGACCTACCCATTACATTTTCAAAATTGGGGATAGGTTGATTGCCTATATTTGTAATCTTTATTTTAAACCTGACGGCATCAATAGAATCTGTATGCTTATCAGAGTATTTGTAAAACTCTACATTATTCTCAATTTGTATTGAGTCCTTTTTGTAACTATCACTAAGTTCAAATTTCATTTTTTCATTCGGTTGGGCGAATAATTTCCCCATACTTAAAAGTAAAAATAATGTCAATAAACTTTTCATAATTGCAGCCAACGTGTTCATGTATGGGTAGTAGCTAATTAAAAATGCTACTTTTTCAGAAAGTAATTTACAAAATAAAAAGTAATAGCGATTTGAGTCACGACTCAAATCGCTATTACTTATGCAGGTTGTTGTACGCTGGCTTATTTCAGTTTTTGACTTTGTTTATTATAAACTAGCTTCTCCAATAAAAAAATACAGATTTTTTAATGAAGCATCTCTTTTTGGAAACAATGCTTGCATTCGTTCATCTGTTCCCATTTGCTGTAATCCTTCCATAGAATCAAAATAGAAACGATGAATTTCATCAGGTTGTTCTACATTTCCTTTTGATTGAAAAGGAGCTATAAATCGTTCGAAGTGAGTTCCAAATTCTGGCATTATTGCACAAACTTCGTTATGGTAATCCTCAAATTGCTTTTCATATTTTTCACCTTCATTAAAGTAAATTAATGCTACACCATAAGTTTTGCTTTTATCACCAACTTCTTTTTTAAATTCAAAATTGGTATTCTTACTCGTAAAAATTGAAATATCTTTAAGTGCAGGAATTGCATATTCATTTCTAATTTTTATAAACTCAGGATCTTCATTGAATTTGTTAAATACTTCAATACTTGGATAGCTAGCGAAGTGAATTTCATCTGGCAATTCCATTTCTCCTTCGGCTAACATTTTTGGCTGGATAATGCGTTCAATTTTCCCTCCATACTTCTCCAAAATGGCACCTCCTTTCTTTTTGTATTCTTCAAAACGTGATTCCTCGCCATCTTTTATATACATTAAAGCAACGTTTACTATTTCTTGATTTTTTGTATTCATTTTAAGTGTTTTTTTTGTATTATTATTCGAGTTTTGTGCTTTTGTTGTAAACGATAATAGTAATGAGACTAGTAAAGCAAAACTTATTAGTGTTTTTAAATTTTTCATTATTAATGATTTAAATTAAATGTTCCATTTGTAAGGCCTCTATTATCAAATTTTCTTGAATTGAACTAGTTTTATTATTCAATTCATTTGTGTTGTAATCTATTCCTATAGCTTGCCTTATAGGTCTATCTCCTTTTTGCAATTCGATTACTTTTAAAATCGCATCTGGAATTTCTTGTGGATTTGGTGATGCATCGCTTTTGTAGAATGAATCAAAGTTTTGAAGCATTGCTTTTGGAACATCGGCCATTTCACCATAACTTTCTAAAGTAGTTGCATCATCTTCTTTCGGTCCACTATATAATAGACCTGATGGATAAGGTCCTGGTTCTATAACAGAAACATCTACACCAAGGGGCTTTAATTCGTATTTCAATGCTTGAGAATAAGCTTCTAAAGCAAATTTACTAGCGCAATAAATTCCAAAATAAGGAAACACTAATCGTCCAGCTAATGACGAAATATTGATAATTAGTCCATCTGATGATTTTTTTATGAGAGTAAGAAATGCTTTAGATGTTCGAATCACACCAAAGAAGTTCGTGTCGAATTGCTCCTGTGTCTGTTCTAAACTATATGCCTCTGTAATACCAACATACATAACACCAGCATTGTTTATTAAAACATCTAGCCCATTTTCTTCAATAAGAATTCGATCTACCAAATCATTGGTCGACTTATCACTAGTCACATCTAATTCAGCAACTGTAATTGAGATGTTTTCTTTTGAAGCAATGTTTTCAAGTTCTTCTTTTTTCACTTTGTTTTTCCCATTGATATCACGCATTGTTGCCCAAACGTTATATCCTTTTCTGGCTAATGTTAATGCAGTTAAATAACCAAATCCGTTACTTGATCCTGTAATAAGTACTGTTTTCATATTTACATGTTTTATTGTTACTGATGCAAAGATGAGAACAGAGAAGAAGGAAATGTTTTAAGATTAGTTCAAAGATTTGTCTAAATGGGTCAACTTGAATGTTGTTGGAGAAATTCCGTATTTATTTTTAAATGTTTTTGAAAAATGAGAAACGTTTGAAAACCCACATTCATAGGCTATATCTGTAGTTCTTAAGTCTGTAGAAATAAGTAGTTTTTCAGATTTTTCTAGCTTTTTTTTACGTAAGTAAGTGGCTGGAGATGAGTTGTATACTTTTTTAAATTCTCTTTTAAAAGTAGATAAACTTTGATTATTTAAGATCGCTAGTTCTTCTAAGGTAATATTTTCATAGTAATGAGCTTTTATAATTTCTCTAAAGGAATGTGAGCTTGGTTTAAACAGATTAGAGAGTATGGATCTAATTGCTGGACCGTTTTTGGTCTGATTTAACAACAGGATGATTTCCTTAAGTTTTAAGATTAGTATTTCTTCCGAAACCAACTCTGGGCTCTGAAAATAAAACAAAATACCTTCAATATATTTCCGAATTAAAATATCACTGTTCAGTTTACACATTCCAATATCTAAAGGGAGATTTTGTGTTAGAAAATAGGGAAGCTTGTTTTCATAAATTTTCATCAAAATATCAGGATAAAAATGCACAGCTAATGCCTGATAGGTCTGTGAATTTTTTGAAGGATACATGTTACAAGTGTAGTTCCCACATTTCATTAATAGTGATTCTTCTGCTTCAATTCGAAGCCGTTCAGTTTCAGAAATAGAATCGTACTCACCTTTAAGTATATACAAAAAACAGGCCTCGTTAGGCATTAAGTTGGGCTTTTTGTATGGTGGCTTTAAAATAATTGTTTCAAATAGTAACTTGCCAAATAAGTCTATGGTTTTATAGTCTTGTACCATTTTATTTTCTTGTAAAGATAGCTTTTACAAATTGTTTAGGGTTTTCCAGTTGGCTCATTTTGTTGTCAATTTGGGTCATTTTTCAGCTTGCATACAATGTTATAAATATGTGTCGTAACAGAGTAAAATATTACCTTGCTGTCGATCTATTCTGCGCTGATTTTTAACTTTTCAGATAAAATCTTTGGGCTATAAGAAATATACGAGAACCTCTAGATCTATCCTTTTGCTGTTATGGGATCATACTTGGTGTTGTAATACGTTATTTAATTTAACAGGTTTTTTAGGATTTTTCTTTTCCAGCTGTTATTAGTCTTCTTATAAAACAATATCTGAGATCCACCAGCCATAAATGCATCACTGTTATTATAACTTTTAAGGATAATTACGGATTTACGATTTTTGCTGAAATATGGAAGAGATAAGTGAACCTGCATTGAATTCTTATTCTTTACCTGACCTAATTTTCTATGATCCCATTTAAATCCGCCTAAAATTCGTTTATTCTGATTTAAAATAAATGTTGTGTCGATCGGTTTTAAGACGGTTAACGGACTACTTTTAACTTCAATTATTACTTCATCAGAGTTTTTTTGGTTTTCGTATTCCAGTTTTATTTGAGTAAAATCAGAAATTTTGTAACCATTTCTATCTGGTTTATTAAGAAATAAAATTAATGGATCTTTTTGAATGTTTACGCTATCTGCTATTTTTAAATCAGATATGATATACTTCATGAACTCATAGATCTCTTCATCACTAACTTGAGTATCATAATCATTTTCCACTGATTGACAACTTGAAAAGGCTATTGTCAAAATCAGAATTGATGTTATATTTTTCATTTTTATTTATTTGAAGTCTAAACTAGTTTTAATTTAATAAACCAAGTATATCGAACTAGGGAACCGCGTTTCTCAGTTAGTGAATTCATGAAAAAGTGTTACAACGTCTATTGTATAGCACGTTTGCTTCTCGAAGGGAGCATATGCAAGATGCAAATTGTTAGGCACTGGTTTTTTTATTTTTTCCGCCAAATAGTCTAGATAAAAAACTTTGTTTTACTTGTTTTTCAACAATCCAAATAGGCTTGTCAGTTGGTCTTATAATTTTTGCATTCGGACCTGATTTACCCCAAGGAAAACCAGTTTTTATTGGTTCGTCTGTCAAGTCAGCGATTAAGAACATTTCTGGAAAATTAATTTTATGATTCTTAAAATCATATTCCTTTTCATTTTTTTCCATGATTCCTAATTTTTCATTCCAAATTTCTATTACAGTTTGTTTGCGAATTATGTCAAGAAAAGATTCGTTACCTAGTTTTATAAATTCTTCAATTTGTTCTATAAATTCGCATAAATCCTCAGAATGTTTTACAATAACTGCAGGATCGTGACAAACATAATAGACAGAATTCCAATTTCCTTTTTGATCTATGTCTAGAATCCAAAAATTACCAAACTCATCTCCTGTAAGTGGAATCGAATTTGGAAACATCTCTTCAAAACCAAAATGACCATACGTGTCAAATCGGACCGATTCTAGCCCATAAAAATCAAATCCTATGCAAAATTTCAAGAGCTCTTCTATTTCTGACGGAAGATTATTGTCAGGCAGCTGTTTTTTGTATTCAGCAATTTCCTCGTTTGACATTCCATTTAATAACTCTATTTTGTATAAATCTCCATTCTCAGATTCATACTCATTATTTAAAAGAGATTCTAGTTTTTGTTTTGGAGTCATTTTCGTTTCAGTGATTTCTTCTTGTGCCTAACGTTTAATGTATGTTGCGTTTGCTTACCGAAGGGAGCATATGCATTATACATAGTGTTAAATCTGCAATCTTCGCTTCGCTCGCTTGCAGATTTAACGTTGTGGGCAAGAGCTGTGATCGGCTCTTCTCGCATATTTACACCTTCTAGGCTACTGCGAAGAGGTTCTGGATACCGATGTTATCGTTGAAATGTTAGGCTTACTTATGGTGGCTCAGCAAAGACCGCAGATAACACTAGGCAAGAAGCAACGGCCAACAACGCCTTGTCCCTTGCCAACTAACTAGTTAGTTGAGGGCCAAGACGCTGCTGACCGCAGCTCTTGCCCACAACGTTATCTGTTTTTTTATTTTTTTATTTTTTTAATATCCACAATAAAACTAGAATTATCAAACAAATAGGTAAAACAATTTTCATCATCCAATTCCGATATTCGTCTTCATCTTTCCAAAATTTTCGTTCAGTTTTTCGGTATTCGTTTTTCATTTTGGTTTTTAGACTGCTATCCAGTCTTTTTTTCAATTCAAGAATAAGCTTTTCAGGTTCTTTTATTGCAAAAGTTGTAATTCTATAATTTTTACCATTTGAAAATAACCTGATCTCTTTTCCTGTTCTAAAAGAATAATCACTACCACTACTTTTAGTTGTAACGAATTTCATACCTGCATCGGAAATTGATTTCCATTCGATACTTTTCTTTCGTCCGATAAATGGATAATTTAGAATTAGATAATCCTTTGTAATAGCTGCTGAACATAGTACTAACGCATTTGATGCGATCAAACCTCCGAGAAAGATGAATCCTAATGGAAAAACAATAACCCAATTAATTCCAGATTCTTGAGTGTATAATAAAAATTTAATTCCAATACCAATCAAAAATAAGCTTCCAAGTATCATCAAAATCAAGTTAAAAGTTGATAATTGACTTTTATAAATAATCTTAGAACTTTGATTATGCATTGTTCACTTTGAGATTTTATTATTCAATTTGGGAATTACAGATAACGTTTAATATATGTGTCGTAGTAGAGCAAAATGTTACCCTAATTTCGACAAAAATTGCGCATTGGTTGCTAACTTTTCCATTTTGCAAGCATTGCGCCTTCATAAATATACACAAACTAATCGATTGATCACTTTGCTGCTATGATCACATATATCGTGTTACCCACTGTTTGTTTTAGGAAAAATTCTTTAATAAGAATTGAAAATCGGTATCATTTTTATTAATAACTACCATTGTAAAGGTTTTAAGCTTGTATGTTATTAAGTATTGAGTTACAAACCTCTTATTTTGCTCGTTAATTTGTTCATATTTGACTTTTATTATTTCCGCATTTTTATATTTTAAGAACTTACTTTCTGTTCTTTTGTATTTTAATCCAAACTCCTTGGATTGAGGTAATATTTGTCCCTCTACCATATTCACATAAGTACTAACAACACTGTTATCCAAAGGAACATAAGGACCAAGCATGAAGGATATTGAATTCATTACATTATCCTTCTCAACAAATATTTCGAATTCCGCTCCTGCATTTTTTAAAATATTTAATCTGTTATATTGAAGTTCAACAAATCCATCTGGATTTTCAAGACTCTCCATTTTTGCAAAAATTTCCTCAATAGTTGTTTTTTCATAATTAATGGGAAGTCTGATTTTCTTTTCAAGAAATGTGATTAATTGCCATTCTGTATTTTTAAACTCTTCTGAGACTTCTTTTTTCTCAGATTTACAACTCAGAATTAATATTAATGTTAGAATAGGTAAAATTTTTTTCATAATTGTGGGTAACGTTTAATATATGTGTCGTAGCAGAGCAAAATGTTACCCTGCTTTTCGATTTTTCTGTGCAGTGGTTGCTAACTTTTCCATTCAGCAAGCATTGCGCCTTTATAAATATACAACAACCATTGTATTGATCACTTAGCTGCTATGACATATATATAGTGTTACCCACTTTTATTTTTCTACAACCTCCCACAATTCATATGAACTCCATTTAGTTTCTCCTTTTTTCATGATCTCAATTTTATCTTCTTCTATTTTTTGATACTCACCATTTATTTGATCCCAAACATCATATTCCAAAATTATGATTCCTTGTTTGTCGCAACTCTCTTTAAGTTTAACTTTAATCTCAAACTTTTCTTTGTTTAGTTCCGTAACAATTCCGTGCGCAATACATTTATCTTCCTCGTATTTTTTTTCTTGTTTTTTTGATATGAAATCATAATCATATAAGAATTCCACGATATCCCCAATTTCGAATTCACTAAACTCCTCAATTTTACTTTCGGTTTCTTTTCTCTCGGATTCTGCCCAATAGTTTTGGTAATATTTTATTTGCTTGTCTAACTCAATTGACTTTCCATTTAGTTTTCTATGAAGTGAAGTTAGAATTACGCCAGACATATCATCTGGATGATGAATTCCTAATTCTCTAAAGTGTTTAGATATTTCTGAAGTTCCAGACCAAAGATTCCAATTGTTTCTTATGGACATACCGGTTGAGAAGTGTAAACTCGAAGTTGCTTCCGCTTCTTCTTTATTTTCAAACTCTTTCAGTATCTTTTCAGGAGTTTTGCACTCAAAATATGCTATAGCATCAGATAAGTCAGTAGGAATGTAATTTTTAATGTATTTGTTACAATTATTTTGTCCGATTAATAAAGTCGGTAGAAGAAGTAAAAAGAGAAGAATTTTATTTTTCATATTCGATTAGTTTTCTCAAATCTAATTAGCCCTCTAGATTTAGAAAACTCAAATTGAGTAAACTATTCATTTCATTTAGTTAACTACTTTTCACAATTGTGGGTAACATGTTTATATAAGTAATATTACGCATATTTCTCTTATATTTCCAATTGTAATCATTTACAAACGTATAATAAACGTTTAATTCTACGGCTAGATTTCAAAAATACCTAAACAACTAAAAATTCTCCAAATATAAAAACCCTCTTCTTTTACTTCTTTAGTACACCTTTTTCATCTCAAATTAACTGAGATAACTAGCAGCACCAATTCCTACTTCAAACAAGCATATTAAAACCTGATAAATGTCATTTTTTAAGAAAATGTTCACACATACTTTTGGGGCATAATTAAATTCTATATGGGTGTTATTTATGTTTTGCTGACCATTAGTATTGTTGTAGCCATTGTGTTTTTTGTGGCTTTTATTCTTTCCGTAAAGAATGGACAATATGATGATACCTATACGCCATCTATCAGAATGCTTTTTGATGATGAACTGGTCAAAGAATCCAAAGAAAAATCTTCAGTACCCACTAAAAACAATCAAGTATAATATGAAAATGGAACAATTCTATTACGATAACAAAATCGTAAAAAAATTCTTGTACGCCACACTCCTTTGGGGTATTGTAGGGATGTCAGTCGGATTGCTGCTGGCATTTATGTTTTTATTTCCTAATCTTACCGATGGTATCTCGTGGTTGAGTTTCGGGCGCTTGCGTCCTTTACATACCAATGCGGTAATTTTTGCTTTTGTAGGGAATGCCATATTTGCAGGAGTATATTATTCTACGCAGCGATTGCTAAAAACACGAATGTTTAATGATACGCTTAGTAACATTAATTTTTGGTGTTGGCAGTTGATCATTGTAGGAGCAGCCATTACATTACCCTTAGGATACACAAGTTCTAAAGAATATGCAGAGCTAGAATGGCCTTTTGATATCGCCATCGCAGTTATTTGGGTAGTTTTTGGTTGGAACTTGATTGGTACCATTCTAAAACGTAGACAACGTCACCTATATGTAGCGATTTGGTTTTATCTGGCGACAGTAGTAACGGTTGCCGTGCTACATATTTTTAATAGTTTGGCGTTGCCTGTTAGTGCGCTAAAAAGTTATTCGGTATACGCAGGTGTTCAGGATGCTTTAGTACAATGGTGGTACGGACATAATGCAGTTGCATTCTTCTTGACTACTCCGTTCTTAGGACTGATGTATTATTTTGTTCCAAAAGCAGCAAACAGACCGGTATATTCTTATCGATTATCTATTGTTCACTTTTGGTCTTTGATATTTATTTATATCTGGGCAGGGCCACACCATTTATTATATTCTTCCTTACCAGATTGGGCACAAAATCTGGGAGTAGCTTTCTCGATTATGTTAATCGCACCGTCTTGGGGTGGTATGATCAATGGATTATTAACATTGCGTGGCGCCTGGGATAAAGTGCGTACAGATCCTGTGCTTAAATTTATGGTAGTTGCGATCACAGGATATGGTATGGCTACGTTTGAAGGGCCTATGCTTTCTTTAAAAAATGTAAACGCGATTGCACATTTTAGTGACTGGGTTATTGCTCACGTACACGTTGGTGCTTTAGCCTGGAATGGTTTCTTCACCTTTGGAATGGCGTATTGGTTAATTCCTAAATTATTTAAAACCAAATTATGGTCTACAGGATTAGCAAACGCACATTTCTGGATAGGCACCTTGGGTATCATAATGTATGCATTGCCAATGTATGTAGCAGGATTTGTTCAAGCTTCTATGTGGAAACAATTTAATCCTGATGGGAGTTTAGTATATGGTAACTTCTTAGAAACTGTAAACGAAATTATCCCAATGTACTGGATGCGTGCCATTGGTGGTAGTATGTTCATCTTCGGGATGTTTATCATGGTGTACAACGTAATTAAAACGATTAGAGCTGGAGCTACAGTAACAGATGAGTTAGCAGAAGCTGCTCCGTTGACTAAAGTTACCAAACATAGAACGGCAAAAGAAGGATATCACACTTGGTTAGAAAGAAGACCAGTAAAGCTAACGATATTTGCTACTATCGCAATTCTTATTGGTGGTGCGGTGCAGATTGTTCCTACACTGATGGTTGATTCTAATATACCAACTATCACCAGTGTAAAACCATATACACCTTTAGAGCTAGAAGGTAGGGACCTCTACATAAGAGAAAGTTGTGTGTCTTGTCACTCACAGATGATCAGGCCTTTCCGTAGTGAGGTAGAGCGCTATGGAGAATATTCTAAAGCCGGTGAATATGTGTACGACCATCCTTTCCTTTGGGGAAGTAAACGTACCGGTCCTGATTTGATGAGGATCGGAGGAAAATACTCCGATAATTGGCATTTAAATCATTTTTATGATCCACAGAGTACTTCATCAGGATCTATTATGCCGAGTTACAAATGGTTACTTAAAAATGAATTAGATCGATCCGATACAGAAGCTAAGATGGAAGTAATGGTTACTCTTGGAGTTCCTTATACTCCAGAAGAAATAGCAAGAGCTCAGAAATGGATGGACGAACAGGCTACGCAAATAGAGAAAAATCTGTATGATGATCCGGATTTTGCAAAAACCTATGAAGCTGATAAAAAACATGCAAAGGAAAACGGATTGGATTTTATAGAGATGAGAGATAGAGAAGTCATAGCCTTAATTGCATATATACAAAGATTAGGAACGGACATCAAAGTTAAAAACGAAACCGTAAGTTCAGAATGAAAATGTTATTAGGTTCTGTCACATCGAGCGGAGTCGAGATGTTCTTAATCGTCAAAACATTAAATAGTTCTCGACTCCGCTCGAACTGACAGAAAAGGGTGATTTTATAGCTTTTGCTAATCAATTAGAAAGAATTTTTATAATTAGAAAATACAATATACCATGCTAAAATTTATAAAAGGACATATGGAAAGTATCGAAGGTATAGAGATATATCCTATGATATCGCTACTCATATTTTTCATCTTTTTTGCTGCATTATTCTGGTGGGTAATTTCAGCAAAAAAAGAACATATCAAAGAAGTAAGTGAGATTCCATTTGAAACAGAAAACGAAAACGAGCTAATACTATGAGAAGTACAGTATCTTATATAAGAGTCATTATCTTTCTATTTATAGCATATCTTTTAATAGAATGGGCAGTAGCATCCGGAGAAGAATCTGCATTTATTACGGAACCGCTTACTTGGGTAGCTATGGGAATAATTTTATTATTTGCGATAGCTATTGAGATTTGTGTTGAAGCATTGCGAAGTGTATTATTTAAATCACTAAAACCCGAAGCTCAGGAACGCTATTTAGTAGTTCGAAATGCTAAAAAAGAAAAGCAATTCCGACGGGTTAAGGACACCTATCTAAAATTATTGGATAGTAAACCTGTAGAAGAGGAAGGTGAGATTATTTTGGACCATAATTATGATGGTATCAAAGAGCTGGATAACAACCTTCCACCTTGGTGGGTATATGGTTTTTATGCAACCATTTTATTTGGAGTGATTTATTTAGCACGTTTTCACGTCTTCAATGATTATACGCAGGCAGAAGAATATGAAACCGAAGTAGCTGAAGCATTAGTAGCAATAGAAGCGTATAAGAAAACGGCTAAAGATTTAGTGGATGTAAATACGGTAGTATTACTAACAGAAGCCTCTGATATTAGTGCCGGTAAAGCGATTTTCACCACTAATTGTGTGGCTTGTCATAAGGCAGATGGAGGAGGAGGTATAGGGCCTAATCTAACAGATCCGAATTGGATTTTAGGTGGTGGAATCAAAAATGTATTCCAAACCATTTCTGAAGGAGGTCGAGATGGAAAAGGAATGGTAGCCTGGAAACAAACCTTGAAGCCAGCAGAAATGGCACAAGTAGCGAGTTACGTAATTACCCTGGGAGGAACCACCCCTGCAGAACCCAAAGAAGCGCAAGGTGAGATTTGGATTGATCCAGATGTATCAAAAGAAGAGGTTCCGAAAGAAGAAATTCCTGAAACGGTTACAGATTCGACTGCGGTGGTGGTTAACGAATGATTAATGTAATGGAAATAATTTTATAACACCTTTAAATAAACAAACCAGCTGTCACATCGAGCGAAGTCGAGATGTTTTTATCCTTAGTAGGCTAAGTAGTTCTCTACTACGCTCGAACTGACAGAATAATAAAATTAAACAGTAGAAAATAATCCCAATTGGAAACACCAAAAAACGAAACATTCAGAGATTCTATCGGTACTATTAACGAAGAAGGAAAACGTGCTTGGGTATATCCTAAAAAACCTAGTGGTAAGTTTTATGAGTATCGCAAATGGGTAAGCTATGGATTGTTGATCTTTTTATTTTCTGCTCCATTTATTAAAATAGATGGAAACCAATTTTTGTTATTCAATGTTTTAGAACGTCGTTTCAATATTTTTGCAGCACCGTTCTGGCCACAAGACTTTCATCTGTTTGTAATTTCGATGCTCATAGGAGTGGTTTTTATAACCTTGTTTACAGTTGCTTTTGGGAGGTTGTTTTGTGGTTGGATATGTCCGCAGACAATTTTTATGGAAATGGTTTTCCGGAGAATAGAATACTGGATCGAAGGAGACCGAGGAAAACAAATACGGCTGGACAAACAACCTTGGAATGCCGATAAAATTAAAAAACGTACGCTTAAATGGTTCGTCTTTTTCATTATCTCTTTCTTGATCGCTAATGTGTTTTTAGCGTATCTGATCGGTAGTGATAAACTTATTCAATATGTTTTTGTTGATGGTCCTTTTAAGCATGTGAGTACACTAATCTCATTACTCATATTTACAGCAGTCTTTTATTTTGTATTTGCCTGGTTTAGAGAACAGGTTTGCATCATTGCTTGTCCATATGGTCGATTACAAGGTGTATTACTAGATTCTAAATCGATTGTAGTTGCCTATGATTATAAGCGTGGAGAAAAAGAAGCTGGTCGCGCAAAGTTTAAGAAAAATGAAGATAGACCTACCACAGGAAAAGGAGATTGTATTGACTGTTTCCAATGTGTACATGTGTGTCCAACAGGAATTGATATTCGTAATGGTACACAATTGGAGTGTGTGAACTGTACAGCCTGTATCGATGCCTGTGATCATATGATGGAAAGTGTAAATCTACCCAAAGGATTGATTCGCTATGCCAGTGAAGATAATATAGCAAAAAAGGAGAAATTTAAGTTTACACCACGCCTAAAAGGATATACCGCAGTGCTGGTTATATTGACTGGTGTATTTTTAGGGATGTCTTTTTTAAGAAACGATGTAGAAGCCAATATTCTAAGGTTACCGGGACAGCTCTATGAGAGAAAAGATAATAATATCATCAGTAATGTGTATACCTATAAATTGGTTAATAAAACCATAGATGAGATAAAAAATGTTCATTTTGAATTATTATCTCATAAAGGAACTATCGAATTGGTAACGCATAAAAACTTTACGGTACCTAAACAGGGGTTGGCAGAAGGGACATTATTTATAGAAATCAATGCATCTGCCTTAAGTGGAGATAAGGATAAAATAAAAATAGGAGTATATTCTAATGACGAACTGGTAGAAACGACAACAACAGCTTTTCTAGGACCAAGAAGCTATAGGTAAAGAATGTGAGTTTCTGAGTCAGTGAGTACTGGAGAAAAAAATCTAAGACAATGAGTTATAGATTACTCACCTCTCAAAAACTCACTTGCTCAATTACTAAAAAATAAAACTGAGAATAAACTTATGAAACAGGACAAACTATAAGGGGTTAACGGGAAAAGAGATTTGTTTTCAATCTTGATTCCTAAGTCCTGTTTTAAAATCAAAATATAAAAAAGATGAAAATAAACTGGGGTACGGCTATCGTACTGGTATTTATAGGATTTATAAGTTTTATACTATACTTCGTGGTACGAATGAATACGGACAAAAAGTTTGAACACGATTTAGTAACGGAAGATTACTACAAACAAGAACTGGCTTTTCAACAAGAAATCAATGCTGAAGAAAATGGAAACGCATTACAAAATAATGTAGCAATTAAAAAGATAGCTGAAGGATTAGTAGTAGTGTTTCCTAAAGACAAAAATTACACAAAACTATCAGGAACTATTTCTTTGTATCGTCCATCCAATAAAAGGCTCGATTTCGAAATTCCAATAATGCTTCAGAGCTCTGAAATATTGGTGCCGCAAAATAGGTTGATTGAAGGACGATGGAATATTACGGTGAATTGGGAGTATGAGAATACTTCTTACTTATTTAAAGAATCATTCACGTATTAAATGTAAATGTTATTATCAGCATTCATATTAGGCCTTTTAGGAAGTTTTCACTGCGTTGGAATGTGCGGTCCTATTGCGTTTATGCTGCCTTTGGATCATAAAAATCATCTCAAGAAATTTTTTCAGATCTCTTTATATCATTTGGGCCGTTTGCTGGCGTATAGTATTATTGGATTGTTTTTCGGACTGATAGGAAAGAGCCTGAACATTTTTGGAATGCAACAGGGACTATCCATCGGTATAGGAGTTTTAATGATTTTATTGGTTTTGATTCCATCATCATTACTTACGAAATATAATTTCTCTAAACCGTTATATAGGATTATATCTAAAATAAAGAATGCTTTAGGAAAAGAACTTAAAAAGAAAACACCTGATACCTTTCTAACCATCGGATTTTTGAATGGTTTTCTTCCTTGTGGTTTAGTATATATGGCCATTTTTGCGGCTATTGCCTTGGGCAGTATTATAGAAAGTAGTATGTATGTATTACTTTTTGGATTAGGAACTATTCCTCTAATGACAGTAGTTGTGTATGCAGGGAATTTGTTCAAAGGAAAGTGGATCCGAAAACATATTCAAAAAGCAATTCCGGTGTTTGTAGTAATGATTGGTTTATTATTTATCTTAAGAGGAATGGGTTTAGGGATTCCATATGTTTCTCCAAAACAATCAACAGAAATCGTTTCTACAAATTTTGAATGTCATTAATAAAAAAGCCTTTCAGAACGAAAGGCTTCCTAACTTTACAATTACTTTATTGAACTTCTGCTATTGTTTTCTTAATGTTCTTTACTAAGATTTTTCTTTGATCAGAACTATTCTCAAATTTAACTCCGCTTAGGTTAATACACTCTCCATCTTTTAGTCTTACTTGTTCTTTTCCTGATTCCTGATATATACCATATGGATCTACAACAATTCCATTACCAAGATCCAGATTAGTACGTAACGGTTTTTGAGAACCATTGGTAACTTGATATACTTTACCTGATATTTTTATATAATGTAGTTTCTTTTGATATCGTCTATCGAGTTGTGTTTCATTAAGTCCTTTGTTCTCTTTTTTTGTTTTATACCTGTATTGATATTCATTACGGTATTCAATACCATACATATCCAGGATTTCTCCTTCTTTTAAACGAGATTGATATCCATCCATCGTCTGAAAACTGCCATCAGGATTTAGTACTGTACAATCATCTAAAATTATGGTTTCCTGTAATGGTGAGATAGCCTTATCAACTACTTTCAACATGTCACCGTCTACATACATAAGAATGGTTTGTTCAAAATCTTGGTTTTGGTTTTGAGCCATTAATGTTATGGTTCCCAAGGTTAATAATCCAAAAAATAATATTAATTTTCTCATGATCTTAAGGTTTAAATTTACTACAATTTACTTCCTAAATAGATTATAAGGTATGACCTAAATCATTTTTCAAAAAAGGTTGAAATACTAAATAATGATGATTAAATTCTTTGTAAAAAAGGAAATTTTGGTTTTTTAATAAAGATGATCAAAGTCATAGGTTGTTATCTTTTGGTATTTTATATTATGGCTACTTTTAACCTAAAACACATAGTATTATGTCTGTTACCATATCAAATATTAGTATTGAAAAACTTCCTAAAAAGAAGTTAGCATATATAGAGCATATCGGTCCATATAAAGGAGATACAGAACTTTTTGGAAAATTGTTTACTTCTGTGATGGAATGGGCGCAACCTAAAGGTTTAATGAATAACCCTAAAATGGAAGCAATTACTGTTTATTATGATGATCCGAAGACTGTACCAGAAAGCCAACAAAGAATACGCGTAGGGTTTACTGTGTCGGAAAATACTAAAGCTGAAAATGATATTCGAATATTGGAAATCCCAGAAGGTTCCTATGTAGTAGGTTCGTTTGAGATATTACCTAGTGAATATGGAATTGCCTGGAACGAGGTTTTTGAGTATATCAAAAAGAAAAATCTAATGCCTTCCGGTATGATGTACGAGTCGTATAAAAATGAACCTAACACACATCCTGAAGGCAAACATATAGTGGATATAAATGTAATGATCCAATAATGATCATTTCAGCTGCATAAAACCTGAAAACTTATAATTTTTTGATATTCTAAACTGTTATGGGAAATAACCAGTTTCAGGTTTATTGTGTTGTAGTCTTACATCATTAAGGTGCTTAGTATACTGATGTAACTAGTACTTGGATAGTTGTCGATTAAATGCTCTTAAATGATTTTTTGAAGCTCTGAGTAAATTAGAATACACCTGTTTTGTGTATGGATCATTTGTGTTTTTAATTACTTTTTCCAGATCTCGTATATCTGTTTCTTCAATGAGAACCCCAACGTTTATTACATCCTTTATCGAATTGGAACCAAGCTGAATCAAATAGTCATATAGTTTTTGCAATTCAGGATTATAAAACGTACCATTTTCTTTATGTATCTCAAAGGATATTTCATTAGTAGTCAACAAATTTTTCATCACATCAAAGTGCCTTTCTTCACCTTGTTTTATGTTTTCGAATATCTTCAAACCCAAGGTATTGCCTAGGAAAGTATATACATCCTTCGCTAACTTTTCTTCTTCGAGCATGTACTTCATATCTTCAATAACCTTTTTTTCAAGAGTGTTTTTTTGACTATAGGCAACAATGCTAAGCAAGAATAATAAAGTATAGAAGCTATTTTTAATAATAACTGTTGCCTTCATTTTTGTTATTTTTTAAATTGATATTTGTTTCATCAACTAAACAATTACAAAGGATTAAACATTTTTTCCTTTCATCATTTTATTCCAATATAAATAAGGGAGCATATATTTTTTAAGAATCCATAACCTCCAATGTTCCTTTGAGCTATCAAAAATCAATAACTGTTTTAGTTTAGGATCAGGTGTAAAATTACTATCGTAATCAAATTCTCCCAATACCATTTTACCATATCCGGTTACTAAAGGACAGGAAGAATAACCATTATAGGATGTATTGGTTGCCTCTTTTTGTTTCATTAATAATAAAATGTTATCTATTACAACAGGAACTTGTTTTCTGATGGCTGCACCAGTTTTAGCAGTAGGCAAAGAGGTTACATCCCCTATTCCAAATATATTCTTGTATTTAACATGCTGCAAAGAATATTGATCAACATCCAGCCATCCTTGTTCATTTACTAAGATGGATTCTTTTATAAATTTTGGAGCAGTCTGTGGAGGTGCCAAATGAAGCATGTCGAATGGCATTTCGATAATGGTATCTCCACTCATACGTTCTCCAAGTGAATTATCTTCAGTAATTATACACTGATTTTCTTCTGGAGTGGTATTCCTAAAATAAACGATCTTTTTATCCGGATCAATTTTAAAGGGAGCATAAAAAGGTTTAAAGTGTATTCCGTATTTATGAACCACTTTCATTAAGGTTTCCCTTATTGGTTTTACCCCAAAAATGACGGATCCCGGTGAAGCAAAGACTACGTTTGTTTTGTTTGATAAACCTTGTTTTCTAAAATAATCAGCGGCTAAATATGCTGTTTTTTGTGGTGCTCCTCCACATTTTATTGGTGTAGTTGGCTGTGTGAATACAGCGTTACCACCTTTAAAATTTTTGATCACTTCCCAGGTATATTTTGGATCCATATAATTACTACAAACCACTCCTTTGTCCAATGCTTCTTGTAATCCTTCAATAAGTGAAGTGTCCATGATCAATCCGGGAGAAACTACTAAATAGTCATAAGTGATATTTCCACTGGACTTTGTTGAAACCGAATTGTTTTCGGGATCAAATCCAGTTGTGTAATCCTTGATCCAAGCTACGCCTTTTGGCATAACTTTACTCATAGGTCTCGCCGTTTTATCAAAATCATAGGTTCCAGCTCCAACCAATGTCCAAGCGGGTTGATAGTAATGAGTGTTAGAAGGTTCTATAATCCCAATATCCAAGTTTTTGTCCTTTTTGAGGAACTGAGCAGCAGTCATAATGCCACCGGTTCCGCCACCGATAATTAGTATTTGATAATGTGTTTTCATGTTACCGTAGTTTTGATACATAAAAATAGTATCACTTATTGTGGATTACAGTAACATTAGTTACATTACAATACTTTTATAGGTATGTTAACATGCTAAACGGTCATAGAAAACAATTGAGTATCAGGTTTATTTTGTTGTAATCGTAAGTCAAAAGCCATACAGATATTGCGGACAAAGGGCCGTCCTTTTTTTGTGACTTTAATATCGTGATTGGTAATCTCTACTAAACCATCATTTTCCATTTCTCTTAAGCGTAAAGATACATCCGCTAATTCATCAAAATGAAGCAGATTTGTACTCCAATCCGTTTCAAAATGACACATAAGGTTTAAGATATGTTGTCTGATGATTTCATCTTCCTTAGTTAGTATATGGCCTCTGTATACGGGAATGATACCTTCATTAACTAAATTCTGATATTCTTCTATGCCTTTTACATTTTGAGCAAAACCATACCAACTATCGCTAATAGAAGATACACCTAAACCGATCATCATTTTAGTTTTAGAAACCGTATACCCCATAAAATTACGATGTAGACTTTCATTTTTCATTGATTTATATAATGAGTCGCTTTTTAATGCAAAATGATCCATCCCAATTTCTACATATCCAACTTTGGATAATAGTTTTTTGCCTATTTCATACTGTTTTCGTTTTTGTTCTCCATTAGGAAGATCAGATTCATTAAATCCACGCTGACCGTTTCCTTTTTGCCAGGGAACATGTGCATAACTATAAAATGCGAGTCGATCAGGTAATAGTTCTTTGGTCTTTTGAATAGTATGAATAACCGCTTCTTCCGTCTGAAAAGGTAATCCGAAAATGATGTCGTGACCAATAGAAGTATAACCGATTTCTCTGGCAATCTCGGTAACGTATTTTACATTCTCGAATGGTTGAACCCGATGAATTGCTTTCTGAATGGTTTCATTATAATCTTGTACGCCAAAACTCACTCTTCTGAAACCTACATCATATAACGCTTGTAGATGTTCTCGAGTGGTATTGTTTGGATGCCCTTCAAAACTAAACTCACATGCTGAAGCTGATTTTGCAGACCAAAATAACCCTTTGATTAAGTACTCTAAATTTTCTGGAGAGAAGAACGTAGGGGTTCCACCTCCCAAATGCAATTCCTTGATTTTTGGTCTGGTTTCGAATAAATTAAGATACAATTGCCATTCTTTTAGCAGAGAATTGATATATGGTATTTCTACATCGTGTTGTTTAGTAATTCGCTTATTGCAGCCACAAAAAGTACACATGCTTTCGCAAAAAGGTAAGTGAATGTATAAACTGATTCCTTCTGAGTCATTACTTTGTATAAAAGATTCGTGAACGGATTGTGTCCAATTTCTTAATGAGAATGTATCATTATCCCAATACGGAACTGTTGGATAACTGGTGTACCTAGGTCCAGGTACATTATATTTGTCTACTAAATTAGTATTCATATAATTAATTTTATTGGATTTTTATTCGTGTAATACTAAAAAGGGAATACTGATATGATAACTTATTTTTTCTACAGTTGGATGAAATAATATTCTCTGAAAAAAGTTGAGGTTTTTGGCAACCATCGTAATCATGCTTATATTTCTGCTTTCTACAAAGCATTGCACTGCTTGTTCGATATTGGGATTAGATAAAAAATGAAAACTATGTTCTGCACCTTCTCCTAAGTAATCATTGAGAAAATCTTTATTCTTTTTTTGTAAGTCTGAGAGTTCCTTCTCTTTTTTGGAAATATGTAGTACTCTTAATGCTGCGTGATTTAAGTTAAGGACTTCAGTAATAGTATTCAATACTCTATTCCTATAAAATATGTTATAATCCGTTGGAAAAGCGATCTCATTAATATTACTGTATTTGGCTTTTTCCGGAATCACAAGAACAGGACATTTTACTTTGGTGATAACATCACCGGTATTACTTCCTATAGTTTTTTCTTTTAATCCGGAAGCACCTTTGGTACCCATTACTATGAAATCAATATTCTTCTCTTCAACTTGTTTTCTAATAGTATCTACAAAAAAGATATGTTCGTAAATCGTAAGGAATTGATGCTTCGTATTTAAAGGTAATTTTTGAATTTTTTTTAGTAGTAATTGCATTTGCTCTTTATCACTACGAGTAACTTTTTCGACAACTTGATCTTTGGATTCGAAAAAAGAATCACTTCCTATCACTTCCTGATAAGGAGAGACGTGCAACAAATGGAAATTACATTTTACTTTTTTAAAAAATGACAAAGCGTAAGTAATTGAATTCCAAGAGTTTTCCGAAAAATCTGTCGGAATAAGAATATTCTTCATCTTTAATACTTTCTAATAGAACAAATGTATTAGGATGTATTTATGAAAAGTATGACAAAAATCAGTTTGGATATTTTTTATTCTACTAACTGAAGCCCTGATAGATCCAAAATTTTAATATTCCGCCCTTCAATTTCTATGAGTCCGTCTTTTTTAAAGGTGGATAGTGTGCGTATTAAACTTTCTGTAGCAATACCGGCAACACTAGCCAGATCGTTTCTGGAAATTTTGATGCTTTCCTCTGGTTTTTTATTTAGTACCTGAGCAAATTGTAAAATAGTTTGTGCTGTTTTTTTACGCACAGAACTATATGCCATTTGTAATAACTGCTCTTTTATTTCAGAAAGATTATCACTCAGTAATTCCATGAGTTCTAAAGAAATATTTTTACTTTTTTCTAATATGTCTTTTAGATCTGTTTTTGATACACCGGCAAGTTCTGTATCTTCCACGGCGGTAGCTGACTCTTGGTATGGTGTGTTGTCTATGAATGAGGTAAATCCTAAAAAATCATCTTCTTTGAAGAGAGCAGTAATAAGTTCTTTACCATTTTCATCCATTTTATGTGTCTTTACCACACCTTTTAGGATTAAATAAATTTTATTAGAATGATCTCCTTCCTTAAAAATAGATTCACTTTTTTTACATCGAGCGATATCCCCGTGATCGTCAAAAAAATTTTTAAGCTCATGCAAATTTCTTAGACCATTTTCTGAATTCTCTTTTGGTACCTGAGCTTGTTCCTGTAATATTTTAGAAATTATCTGAGCTTTTGCTAAACGACTTTCGATAGCACTCAGCAGTTCATCTTCCTCAAAAGGTTTAGTCAGATAATCATCAGCGCCTAAATCCATTCCTTTTCTTATTTCCTTGTGTTCTGTTTTAGCAGATAAGAAAATGAAGGGTATTTGATTCGTATTAGTGTCATGAGATAACGCCTCTAAAACTCCATAACCATCAACTTCTGGCATCATAATATCACAAACAATGATATCGGGTTTCTCTTCTTTTGCTTTAGTAATACCTATTTTCCCATTAGGAGATGTAATCACATTATAATCCGACAGCTCTAGAAGTTCCGCAGTGTTTTCTCTAAGAGCTGTATCATCCTCTATTAGTAGAACAGTTTTCATCATTAGTTACGATTGTTTAGCTACAGGTATTTGTACTGTAAAGTTAGAACCTTGGTTTTCCTTACTTGTAAAATTAATACTACCACCCAAATTTTCCAAATGACTTTTTACGATATTCAACCCGATTCCGGTACCTTGATCTAATAAAGCGTTTTCTGCTCTAAAATATCTTTTAAAGATAAATTCCTGTTCTTTTTCCGGAATACCAATCCCTTGATCAATGATATGAAACGTAAGAAGATCATTCTCAAAAACTACCTGAAGATCAATTTCAGTATTCTCTCCAGAATATTTTATAGCATTTCGGATGAGATTGGTTAATACCAATTCTAATATTTTTTCATCAAAATCAATAATATGCTCATCAATATCCTGAGGATATTTTATTCTTTGCCCATCTTTAAGCAACATATTAGCATCATATATCACTTCGTTAATTACTTTACTCAAAGGAAACGTAGCGAACTTATATTTTACTTTACCGCTTTCCAGACGTTCTACAGATAAGAAATCATTGAGGATATTATCCAGATACTTTACCTTGTTTTTAATAGTAGTCAGATGTTTATCTCTTTTTTCTTGTTGATCAGCTTTGGTATATTTTCCAATCAATGTTGTAGAAGTGAGGATACCACTTAAAGGTGTTTTAAACTCGTGGGATACCAAAGAAAGAAACTTGGTTTTTAATTCATTTAGGTCCTTTTCTTTTGCTAAAGCTTCACTTAGTTGCTGTGTTCTTTTGGTAACTGTTTTTTCCAGTTTTTCGGTATAATGTTTTCTTTCAGTAATATCTACAATAATAGCAACAAAAACAGGTTGATCTCCTAATGTGGATAACTGTAAATGAACTTCTACTGGATAGGTGGTTCCATCTTTGCGTTGATGTACAGTTTCAAACTGAAGCTTTTCTTCTATCTTTTGAAGTAGCGGTTCTATTAATCCTAAAAACTGAGGTTTGTTATAGTTTGGTTTAATATCAACAGGTGTAAGTTCTTTAAGTTCTTCTAAAGAATATCCCATGTTTTTTTGTGCTCCACGATTTACATCCACAAATTTTAGAGATTCCGCGTCAAATATGAATATTTCATTCAGCGATTCATCAAATATGGTAGCCCAATGCTTTAATTCCTGTTCTGCTTTTTTGCGTATAGTAATATCCATAACCAATGCCATAACAAATGTCTTACCATAGATCTCAAAAGGACTTAACCCTGCTTCTACAGGGAAAGTACTTCCACATTTGCGGACTCCATAGATATCACGACCTCTTCCCATCTTTCGTTTTTCACTTTTATGTAAAAAACTTTTGAAATGACCTCCATGATTACCACGATATTCTTGTGGGATTAAAATATTAAGCGGTTGGTTTTTTAGCTCTCCTTTGTCATAGTTAAACATCTCCTCGGCTGCGGTATTGGTCGCTACGATTGTTTGATTTTCATCAACAATAATAACACCTTCAGAGATCGCTTCGGCAAGAATGTCAAAAGTGCTTTCGTTAGTTTGTAACATAGGTGTCTTGAGGGTTTTTATATTAGGTTGCAATAATGTGGTTGATGAACTCCTATATTTCCCATCAAAGATACAGTAAAAACGGTAAATAATGATATCTGTCATTTCTTATTAACCCTTGTTTAGATACTTTAACCAAAAATTAGGAATTATGAAAGGATCACTCAATCTAGGCAGCGTGTTTAATGTAGCAATAAAAGTACACTGGACCTTTTTATTAATTATTGCCTGGGTAACATTCTTAGAGCTTAAAAGTGGAGGGGATTTTCAAAATGTACTGATGAGCATTTTTTTTATTCTTCTTGTATTCGTTTGTGTAGTTCTACACGAATTCGGTCATATTCTTACTGCCAGAAAGTTTGGAGTTGATACCAAGAAAATCACCTTATTGCCCATTGGAGGTGTTGCTTCAATGGACACCATACCAGAAAACCCTAAAGAGGAATTATTAATTGCACTAGCTGGTCCTGCTGTAAATATTGTAATAGCAATGCTACTGGCTTTTTTCATTCCGTTTCAAATGCTTTTTGGTCAGGATCCTGGATCTTTAGAAACTACATTGGATCATGTTACTTTACAAAACCTTGTTTTGTATTTATTTTCTGTAAATATCATACTGGCACTATTTAATTTTATACCCGCATTTCCGATGGATGGAGGGCGAGTATTCAGAGCATTGCTAGCTATGAGAATGGATAGGGTCAGAGCTACAGCTATGGCTGCAGGATTAGGAGAGATTATTGCTTTTGTTTTCTTACTTATTGGTGTACTGTATAATCCATTCTTAATACTTATTGCATTGTTTATTTATTTTGGAGCTAATGCAGAGAATAAAATGGTACAGCAGCTTGCCCTTGTAAAAGGACACACAGTAGAAGAAGCGATGTTAACTCATATCACCGTATTACATCCAGATAATACAATAGAAGATGTTATCGAGGTATTACTTAAGAGTACTGAGAAAAATTTCATAGTTACTGAAAATGCTGAAATTGTTGGAATTCTTCATCACAAGAATATCCTTGCAAAATCCAAAAACAAAGACCTTAAAGTTAAAGAAGTTATGGACACATCTTTTGCATCAATCGATGCCAAAGCAGAGCTTAAAGAGGTTTTTACATTAATTAACACAAAGAAAAAAGACTTTTTTGCTGTTACCAGTAATGATAAGCTTATAGGAGCAATTGATCTTGCTAATATGAGCGAATTCATGCTGATTCAATCTAATCTGATTACCAGATAATACAACTGACTTTTATCATAAAAAAGGTGAAGACTACTTATTAAATTTATCCTATAAACTAATAAATTTTGTAGAAAATGGATACGACAGAAAATATAGGGATTACATTTTACCAAAGCCTGGGAAAATTATTCTATGCTATTGCAGCTGCGGATAAAGTAGTGCGGAAATCTGAATATATTTCGTTAAGAAACCTTGTGAAATCAGAGTGGTTAGCTGTGGATGATCTGGAAGATGAGTTTGGGGCAGATGCCGCTTTCCAGATCGAAATTGTTTTTGATTGGTTAGATTATTCAGAACTCCAGGCAGAATCTAGTTTTAATGAGTTTGCCTCTTTCTATAAAGAGAATAAATCACTTTTTACGGATAGAATTAAACAATTGATTTGGAATACCTCTAATAGTATTGCCAATGCTTTTTCTGGTAAAAATAAATCGGAATTAATGATGTTGGGAAGACTTAAATTGATTTTTGAAGAATAAGAACTAATTCTCACTTTGGATATGGAGTTTGTTGATTACTATAAAATATTGGGTATTTCAAAAAATGCTACTGAAAGTGATATCAAAAAGGCGTATAGAAAACTAGCTAGAAAGTATCATCCCGATTTAAATCCAGATGATAAGGAAGCAGAAAAGAAGTTCAAGGAAATTAATGAAGCTAATGAAGTATTGAGTAATGCAGAGAACAGAAAGAAGTATGACCAATATGGTAAAGATTGGAAACACGCAGAGGAGTTTGAGAAAGCCAGACAATCGCAAGGACAATATGCTAGATCTGGAGGTCAGCAATATCAAGGAGGTTTTTCTGAAGGAGACTTTTCTGATTTTTTTGAGTCTATGTTTGGAGGAGCTGGGAGAGGTTATCGGAAAAGTCAGGTAAAGTATAGAGGAGAAGATTATAATGCCCAATTGCATCTTGATTTGATGGATGTTTATAAAACGCATAAAAGAACGCTCACCGTAAATGAAAAGAACATTAGAATTACTATTCCGGCTGGTGTAGAAAATGGGCAGACTATAAAAATAAAAGGACACGGTGGTCCTGGTATTGGTGGTGGCCCTAATGGAGATTTATTGATAACGTTTGTTATAGAGAATACCACATCATTTAGACGAGATAAAGGAGATTTATACCTACATAAAGATATAGATCTTTATACAGCAGTTTTAGGTGGTGAAATAATGATAGATACCCTCGATGGAAGAGTAAAACTAAACGTAAAACAGGAAACAGAAAATGGAGCGAAAGTCAAACTAAAAGGGAAAGGCTTTCCGATATATAAGAAAGAAGGACAGTATGGAAATTTATACGTTACCTATAACGTCAAATTACCAAAAAACCTGACCACTAAACAAAAAGAATTATTTAGGGAATTGTCTAACCTATAAATGCGTGTTGCTATGGCGAAAGAACATCTTATACCAGTTATAGAATTTTGTAGAAGTCATGAAGTAGAATTCTCATTCATAAATACGCTACACGATTTTGGGTTGATAGAAATGGTTACTTATCAACAGACATTTTTTATAAATTCTGAAGAACTGCCAAGACTAGAACAAATTTTACTTTTTAATAAAGAGCTAGAAATCAATCTGGAAGGGGTAGAGGTAATTATAAGATTACTCGAAAAAGTTCATAAAATTCAAAACGAAATGAATATGCTTAAGAATAGATTAAACATCTATGAGAATTTTTAAACTTAAAGGCTCTGGTTTAATATAGCGTTGGTATTTTTACCAATAAATCTTTCATCCCATCCCCAACCCTTCCCAAAGGGAAGGTGGTAAAAAAGTCCTTTCCTTTGGAAAGGATTTAGGATAGGATACATTGATGGTTATCAAATAAATAAATGTCTTACGATTACCAACTCTATGCTAAACTAACGCCATTTTAAATAATCAGTAAACTGACTTTTGTCATATTTTAACAGTTATAGTGTCTCTAATTTTACCTCGAATTAAAAAACAATTTACTATGACTTTATACGCGAAAATAAATGCCGATTTTTCTGAAAATTATATAGGATATTCTGCTTTGGCAATCATTGCCTCAACTTGTTTGGGATCTATAGCTATAATGACTACCTTATTTGATGGTAATGGTTTCTTACAAATGTTTTTGGTTTTTCTTACTGTAGCAGTATGTAACGCACATAATGCAGCGATTTTAACCGTTCAGAAACCTAAATTGGTATTAGATCTTCTTATTGTAAGTTTAGCGGTAAATAGTTTGATCATTATTGGTAACGGCTTGTTTTAATATTTTACATACTGATTATTTACAAAGGTGAGTTTCTGTGAATGGAACTCGCCTTTTTTATTTACCTAGTAACTGATTGATATCATATTTTTTGAACATTCTCAAAACTACATTTATATAAAATAAAAATTCACCATATGAGAACCCTAATCATTAGTGTTGCCGTTGTAAGTTTGATGGCGTGTAGTAATAGAACTCAAATCAAAGAAAATCCTGAAATGGATACTACAGAGAGCGAACAGATTCTTGATCAAAATATAGATAGTACTCAGTATTTCTCAGAAGAAAGTCTAGAACTGAATCAGGAAAAAACAAAGTCTATAAAAGTAGAACGTCTAATCACGATAGAAGATGATAGGAATAAATTACAAGAACTAGTGATTGCCAAGAAGTTCTACAAGGAAGAAGATTTATATATTTTGGATTATAAATATCCTTATCTCAACGAAGAAATTGATACAAACAATACAAAATTTAATAATTTCCTAACCGAAAACTACTTAAATATAGAAGCTACAGAAAATGAGATTCTAGAAGATAAAGTAATATTCTGTGACTCCCTCGGTATTGGTAGATGTATGGATAAACGGATTATTGATTATAAAATATATGCTGTAAAAAGTAACCTTATCAGCGTACTCCTTTATAAAGAAAACTATTACTCAGGAATGAAACATTCTACATATATGTTTGAGTGTTTAAATTTTGATCTCAATAACCATACATTCATGTATTATAATGATTTTTTTGTTGATAATTCTGAAAAAGAATTACTTGCAACCATAAATAAAACAATATCCAGTGGTATAAATTCAGGAGAATTGTATTATGAATGTTGGGAGTTGTCGGAAGAAGATTTTAAGGTATATAAAAACAATTTTGTGGTTAATGATGATACTGTAGAATTTTATTTTGATGATTGTATTATTTGTCCTTCCTATACAGGAACCTATTCTATAGAAATTCCAATCAAAGAGATTATGCATCTGATTAAAAAATATAATGATCAACCATTAATAGGATAACTATGAATACTAAAAATTTAGAAAAGAGTTATGTTCTTTTTTTGGTAGTATATATCATCATGATATTAACAGGATTCATATTACCTTTTTTTTCAGATCCAGAATATGTAATGTCAAAAAACACCTTAAGTGAATTAGGAGCTCAAAATACACCAAATAACTGGATAATGAATTTTGTTTTTATCCTATTGGGTTTTGTAACTTTTATAAATGGTTTCAACGTTATAGGAAAGCATCGCGTTCAAATATTCGTGCTTTTGGTTTTTTGCCTTTCTTTCATATTGACCGGGATATTTATGCACGCGCCTATCGATCGTGGAGTGGTTTATGATTCGTTTCAGAATGAAATGCATTCTGTTTTTTCAACAATAACAGGAATTTCATTTTGTACCTACTGTTTAGTTGTTAGTTTTATTACTCGATGGAAAAATCAAAAATTAATAGCTATATCTGTTGGGGCCATTGCTTTGATATTATCTTATTTAATGGTTATACATTCTGATTATAGCGGATTGTATCAGCGAGGCATATTTATAATGGCTTTTGGGTGGATATTATATTCTTTTAAATTCTATGAATATGTTTTTACAAAAAAAGAGTATTTTCAACTTATAAATAGAAATCAAAAATGAAATAAGCCATAAAAATCTGGATTATACCCATTGATATGATTAAATGGCGATTCCATCCTTGCACTGAGCTGAGTCGAAGTGTGACTCTTAAAAAACAATAAATTATAAACAGATGAAAGATAATTTTAGCAATATTATTGACTCAGAAACACCAGTACTGGTAGATTTTTATGCAGATTGGTGCGGCCCTTGCAAAGTATTAGCACCAATCCTAAAAGAAGTTAAAGAAGAGTTAGGTGCTGCTGTAAAAATTGTAAAAATTGACGTTGATAAAAACCAACCTTTAGCATCTAAGTATCAGGTAAGAGGAGTGCCGACAATGTTATTGTTTAAAGAAGGAAAACAGCTCTGGAGGCAATCTGGCGTTTTGCAAAAAAATGATATCGTAGGAGTCATAAATTCTCATAAATAGTTATGGATCTTAATAGATATATTGATCACACCATTCTAAAAGCAACTGCCACGGTAGAGGATATAAAGAAGTTATGTACAGAAGCAAAGAAGTATAATTTCTATTCGGTATGCGTCAATGGCGCTTATGTTGGTCTGGCTTGCAGTGAGCTAATGAAAACTGATGTGAAAATAGCAGCTGTAGCGGGGTTTCCATTAGGAGCAATGACCATCAAGGCTAAGGTATTTGAAGCAAAACAGTGTATTGAAGATGGAGCTAATGAAATAGATATGGTTCTGAATATCGGATTGCTTAAGTCAGGTTATCATGAAATCGTTAGGGATGAAATTGCTGCGATCAAGAGGGCTATAGGAGATAATGTATTAAAAGTCATTTTTGAAAATTGTTATCTAACCAATGAAGAAAAGAAAATTGCTTGTCAACTGTCGATTGATGCAGGAGCAGACTTTATAAAAACATCCACTGGTTTTGGTACCGGCGGAGCTACAGTAGAAGATGTAAAGTTAATGAAAGCTATGGCTCAGGATAAGATTAAAATAAAAGCTTCTGGCGGGATTAGAGACATAGAAACTGC
Organism: uncultured Aquimarina sp.; assembly: GCF_947495315.1. GTDB lineage: Bacteria > Bacteroidota > Bacteroidia > Flavobacteriales > Flavobacteriaceae > Aquimarina. The sequence goes on from NZ_CANLYD010000004.1 coordinate 282,507, forward strand.
CGAAAGATATATTAATATGGGTGTTTCCCGACTTGGAACCTCTTCAGGGGTGGCCCTGGTAACTTCAAAATAAAATCATATGAGTACACATATCGCAGCAAAGAGAGGAGAGATAGCAGAAACTGTTTTATTGCCTGGAGATCCTTTAAGAGCAAAGTGGATTGCAGAAACATTTTTAGAGGATCCGGTATGCTATAATAAGGTTCGCGGAATGCTGGGATATACTGGTAGTTATCATGGGAAGAGAGTTTCTGTACAAGGAACAGGAATGGGTATTCCGTCTTCATTAATTTATTGTCATGAATTGATCAATGATTTTGGTGCACAAAACTTAATTAGGGTAGGTTCTTCTGGATCTTATCAGAAAGATGTTAAACTGAGAGATATTGTGATTGCTATGGCTGCCTCCTCAACTTCCGGAATTAATAACTCTAGATTTATCAACTCTGACTATTCTCCTACAGCGAATTTTGAACTATTTATGAAAGCTGCTTTATACGCTCGTGAACATAATATTCCTATCAAGGCTGGAAATGTTTTATCCGCAGATGAATTTTATGAAGATGATTTTGATTCCTATAAAAAATGGGCAGAATTTGGAGTGCTTTGTGTAGAAATGGAAGCTGCTGGTTTATATACAATTGCAGCAAAATTCAATGTAAAGGCATTGGCGATTTTAACAATTTCAGACTCTCTAGTAACTGGTGAAAGAACTACTTCTGAAGAACGAGAAACTACTTTTAGTAAAATGATAGAAATAGCGTTGGGAACATTATAAATGTTATTATAAACGTGAGTTCGGAATAAAATAAATTTAATCATATGCCTAAATGAACTCCTATGTGTTTCCTCTCCCTTTGGGAGAGGATTAAGGTGAGGGACTACTGCTATGAAAAACCCTCATCCTAACCTTCTGCCAAAGGGAGAAGGAACTTATGAAGTTTATGAAAAAACATGATTTTTTTTACACGACTTCATACAAACTCAACTTTGTAATATATTAAAAATTAGATCTTAAATGTAATCACTGGTTTATTTGCGTGATTAGCAATATCCTCTCCAATACTTCCATTAAAAAAGTGTGATAACCCTCTTCTGCCATGGGTTGGTATTGCAATAATATCTGCATTTATTTTTTGGCAATAGTTAAAAATACCATTCTCTACAGAATAATCATTTTGAACAACGACTTTATCAAAATTTTCCAAATTGCCTGAATCTGCTTTGAAAAGAAATTCTTTTACTCTCTCTTCAATTTGATTAGAATTCCTAAATCGATCACCTGGTAGATTTACATACACCAGGTGTACGGTGGCATTAAATAAATTGAATAATCGATTGGCGTTATGATACGCACGGATATTTTCCATTTTAAAATCACACGCAAACACTACTTCTTTTATATCGAATTCATCAATCTGATTTTTGATAACCAAAACGGGAATATCAGAAGTACGAACTACTTTTTCTGTATTAGAACCAACAAACACTTCACTCAATCCGCTACTACCATGAGAGCCCATCACAATAAGATCAACTTCATTTTCATTAGCTACTTCATTTATTTCACTAAATACTTTATAATTCTGTACAGTTTCTGTGACTTTAATACCCTTTAGATATCCTTTATCTAAGAAAGTCTTAAATCTTTTTTCTGCTAGTTTTAAATAATAAATAGCCTCTGCAGCTTCTTGAGCTTCATCTTTGGTAAGAATAGCTTCTGATAAGCCAAGCATATGTAATACAATGATTTCTGCATGTTGCTTTCTTGCAATATCAGCGGCAACTTGTAATGCATATTCTGAATGCTCAGAAAAGTCAATTGGGACAAGAATTTTTTTCATGGTTAATTGTTTTTACAAAATCAAAATTAGAAGATGTTAAGAGGAATTAATATGATAATTGTCATATTAATATTTGTGATAAGGCTATAAATTTAATAATCAATTATTTACAGATAATTAGAAACTAAAATGACATATTATGGCACTTAATTTTAATCAATTCGCAGTAGAAGCTAATACTTTTTTAAAGGATTATGCTAAGGAAATGGACTTGGTCGATGATCAAGATAGAGCAGGACGAATTTTATCTGCTGTTTTACATGGATTAAGAGAGATTATCTCTATAGAAGAATCCGTGCAGTTAATGGCACAATTGCCAATGTTTCTGAAAGCTGTTTATGTAAATGGATGGTCTATTAAGACAAAAAAGACTCGCGTGAAGCATATGGAAGAATTTATTGATTTAGTGAGGTCTTTTGATGGAGTAACATCTGTGTATGATTTTGAATCTAATGAAATTGCAGAACACTATATCAATACCACATTTTTTGTGTTGCGAAAATATATTTCGCCAGGAGAGATGCAAGACATTAGAGATGAGCTTCCTAAAAATCTTAAGGATATGATTTTTAATGCTGTTTTCTTCTAAAACAATTTTATAAAAAAAAGATACTCATGAAAACAATAAAAAATAATCGAATAGATGAGTTTAAGGAAATAATCCACGCTGCAACAAAAGCACCATCCGGTCATAATACACAGCCGTGGAACTTTAAAATTATAGAGACTGGAATAGAAATACATCCTGATCTAAGTCACGAATTATCGGTTGTAGATCCTAACAATAGAGAGTTATATATAAGCATAGGTTGTGCATTAGAAAATTTACTTGTTGCAGCTAATAGATTTCATTATGATTATAGTTATGAAGTTTTGGAGGAGAATACTAACTATTTTATAAAAGTAGATTTAGTGAAATCAAAAAGTGAGAAAACAGATCCTTTATTTAGTTATATTGATTTACGACAGACTAATAGAAGTGAATACAATAAGCAATATGTTCCAGAAAAGACCATAAAAGAATTATTGGATATTGATAAAGAAGAAAAGATCAATATCTATAGTTTTAAACGAGGAGATGCATATTTTAACACGATAAAAGATTATATTTTAGAAGGAAATAACATACAGATGAATGATCCTGGTTTTAAAAGTGAACTGTTAGAGTGGATTCGTTTTAATGCTAAAGATGTTTTACGAAATAAAGATGGGTTAACCTATAAAGTAATGGGAGCACCTTCTTTACCAAAATTTATAGGTAAGCCAATCGTAAGGTCTTTTTTAAACGCTAAAAATCAAAACAAAAATGATGTACGCAAAATTAATTCATCCTCGCATTTTATAGTGTTCACTACAAAAAGTAACACTGTTCCAAATTGGATTTCTTTGGGTATTACATTAGAACGATTTTTATTATCAGCCACCAAAAAAAGAATTGCAAATGCATATCTTAATCCTCCTTGTGAAATAGAAACATTAGCCAACCATCTAAAAGAATCATTACCAATTAACCAGGAGTATCCCAATATTATAATCCGAATTGGTTATGCAGTAGAAAGTGTTGCTTTTTCTCCAAGAAAAGATATAGAAACTTTGATTTATAATTGATGATTTTTAAGATACTACCCTAATAGTGTGTAAGTATTAAAAAATAGCGAGGACCATGTCCTCGCTATTTTTTGTTTAATTTTTAAAACTTGTGATGAACCAAACTATAATTTGGTTATTATCCGATCACGTTCTAGTCTTGCAATGATTGCAGATACATATTCGTTTACTGTAGTAGTAATAGATTGGGGATCTACTATATCTAAAGCCCCTACCCAAACTAAAGATTTATTGTCGTCTAGATTGATATTATATATAGAAGTTTCTACGTGATACACTTTATATTCATTATAATATCCTGGGTCGTAATAGATATCCTGAAATCTATAGTAATAGCGTCCAAATCTTGTCCAGCGATATCCCACAGTATAATATCCGGAACTATAGTTTCTTTTCTCATCCACACCTTTTACAACGCTAATGATTACTGCATCAAACCCTTCATCCGAAAGTCCTTTGACCATGGTGTCTATTTCGGCTTCGGTTTTTTGAGAATCTGTGAAAGAAGTATCAAAAGTTTCAGTACTCACGTATGCGTTGATATTACGTTTCATAAACTCTTTTTTTAGGTTCTCTTCAAAAATTTTACGTGCAGTAAGGTTTTGGGTTACTCCTAAAACCATTAGTTTTTGAGGTTTGAAAAACAATACTTCTTCATTTTTCCAACTATCTACTACGTGTACAGAAGAACAGGCAGATAGTAATAGGACTAGAACTATAAAAATTGATTTTCTCATGATTTCTTGATTTTAAGTTGATGATCATTAGTTTTTTAGTTGGAGTTTCATATCCAACTTATCAATGATCTTATTGATAAAAACAGGTGCTTCTTCGAGGTTAGATTCTCCTGTTATGGCGTCTACTTCTTTCATCTGATAGGCTCCTTCTCCTGATGTTGTTAACACTACAGTTTTATCCCGATAGTCAGCTGTTCTTTCTATAAATAATCGAACAACATAAGGCGGTTTCCAGTTTTCCCAAGTATGAATCAGTACCATAGCGGTATAATTCTCTGGATTAATTTGTTCTAAAGAAGAGATATCTATAACTTTTATAAAAATAGCATCTGATTTATAATGACGTACGAGACCACTTGTGATGGAATCTTTGAACTCACTTCCTTGAGTTGCGATAAGAAGTTTTTGATCCAGAGTAGGATCATTTAATTGAAAAGCCTTGGCTTCTTCCATCGAATATTCATATTTATACCAGGTTGCCAATAAGAAGAATATCACGACAACAGACAGTATAATCACTATAATTTTCCCTGAACGTCTCATTTTTATGTATTTATCATTAAAAATATTGAACTATTCTTCAGGAAAATATGATAAGAATCATTTGTCTATAATGCTGAGATGGGCAAGTTATTATCCATTTTTACAAGCAATAATTTTAAATTGAAAACCCTGTTGCTGATGATAAGATTTGTTTTAATTCTGTAGTTGTAGTGGAATCGATAAGGTTTAAAGCTTTCACATTACATAACTTTTCTACCATTTTTCTTCCTGCTAAAGTATTTGTAGATATTCCGGTAACAATATCAGGAATAATATCAAATGCTTTCATAATACCATAAACTGCATAGGGATCTGATGCGCTTAGAATTACACATTTTACCTGTTCTCTAATAGCATTTATTGCGATATCTCCGTTGTAAGATTCTAAAGGAGAAGCACCTATTTCGATAACTGCTAAGTCTGCTTTTTGCAAAGCAATCTTACTGAGCAGCAGACTTAATTTACTACGATATTCTTCTTTAGGATAAATAGATGAAGGCAATCCAACATCCACAAAATCTAATATAGAATCTGCGCCTGCATCTTTCATTGCCAAAATATCTTTAAAACGACCAGCACCTGTTAGTTTAGCTCCAACCACCTTATAACCGGCTTGTTTAAAAAGATTAGTAACAATTCTTGCAGAAGTGGTTTTGCCAGCAGACATAGATGTACCAACAAAGAGGATAACAGGAATATTTAGAGAAACTTCTTCTATCGGTTTTACGAAACTATCCATAGTCAGTTTTTTGTCACCTCTAAAAGCATGCGCAATGTAGATGATCTCCATCATATTGGGTATGAAAACTGATTTTGATGTCAATTTTCCTAAAAGTCCTGCAGCGGTTAAAACATTCATTTTAAGATCGTCTTTGACTTCTTTCCAGGTTCCGGTAGCTTCCAAGGTTGCAAAACGCTCTCCCAAAGCTCCAACAATAGATTCTTCGCCTATTACGCCACGCATTCTGCCATTAGGAAGTTCAAGTTTAAGCTCAGTGCTACCAGCGTCCAAAATTTTACAAATGACATAATCACCCGTTTTCCATTCATCTTTGGGTAACTTTTTTAAAGTAAACTCTCTTTCGGCAAGATCAGAAATTCGTGTGAGTGACGTATAGATATATTTGTGATTCATGACTTAATAATTTAAGGGTTTGTTTAAAAGTAATAGCGTTAGTAACGCTGTTCTTTCAATAAGCTTATTATGCAAAATATGCTCGTGGGTTGCATGAGCTCCATCACCTGGTGTACCTAATCCATCTAGTGTAGCTGTATATTGACTAGTAGTGTTGCCATCAGAGCCTCCACCAGCAGTAGCTTCTTGTAAGTCGATACCCAGTATTTTTCCTTTATGCCTTGCTTCTTTCCATAAGTGCTGATTACGATCAGTTTTTTCCATTGGAGGTCTCCGTATTCCACCTTCTATATCCAGAGTTACATCAGGAAGTTTTGGTTTTAACTCCTTAATCTTTTTAGTAATATATTCACCATCATTTTTATTTAACACGCGTACATCTATTACTGCTTTGCTTTCTGGCGCGACTACATTTGGAGAAATACCGCCTTCAATCATTCCTACATTAACGGTTATACCTTTTTCGAGATCATTCATTGCAAAGAGTTTTTGTACTTGATGAGATAATTCTACAATAGCGTTAATACCTTTTGTAGGATCTAAACCTGCGTGAGCTGCTTTTCCTGTTACAGTAATGGTAAATCTCCCAATACCTTTTCTGGCTGTTTTTAACTTACCATCCAGATCCAAAGGAGGTTCTAAAACATAAGCTCGCTCAGATATTTTAGCCAATCTCTTGATAATATTTGTAGATTCTCTGCTGCCTATTTCTTCATCAGAGTTAATTAAGACTATTGGAGTAACTGTTAAGGGCAGCGATAGTTTTTTAATGGTGCGTAATGCAAAAATCACTTGAGTTAATCCAACTTTCATATCATAGATTCCTGGTCCTTTGATCATACCGTCCTTAATCGATATAGGCATGTCTTTTAAGGTATCCAAAGGCCAAACTGTATCACAATGACCTATTAAAAGCTGTAAAGGAAGTTTTTTATCTCTTAGCTTTGGTCTGGCATAAAGATATCCACCAGTTTCTTTGCCTAAAATGTGTTGGGCTTGATATCCTATCAGTCGAAATTCTTTTTTTAGAAAATTAAGGATTTGATGTTGGGATTCAATAGAATGAGAAGGGGATTCTATATCAATTAGCTTTTTCAAAAAAATCAACATCTCTTCCTTTTGATTGGCAAGATGACGTTGAATTGTATTGGCTATTTCTTTCTCATTTTTCATCTTGTGAAGTTCTTTGGAAAAGGAAAATTGAATGTTTTAGAAATTCTAGCAAAACGTCCGTTAGCTACATAAGCAAGCAAGGGGTTTTTGTGAATTTGTTGATCTTCATCTTTTTCAGACATTCTAGCATAGTCTTTATGGACAGAGGCTTTACAAATTGTACCTGTAATAATGCTGTTGGTGTTAAATCCATCAATGATTTTAAATAGCTTACATTCCAGACGTATATAAGAATCAGCGATTAATAAAGTGTCAATTGTATCTGATTTTATGGTGGGCAAAACGGAAATAATCTGATCCGATTTTGATATCATCTCAGATCTGGGGGAAGCACTTAAAGAAGTAAGAAGTACCTGATCAGGTAAAGGAAAACTAACTGAAAATTCTTTGTTTTCCATTATATTATGATAAGTAGAATGCTTTGGAGTACATACAAATCCAAAGTAATTGTCAAAGCCAATTGGCATTGCCAAATGTTTAGGAGCCATATCATACCCAGAGCCTTCTTTCGTGCCTACAATAACTAATGGTGCAATGGTATAGAAATGATCCCATATTGGATTTGAAACATCCAATGTTATAAATTCCTTTTGATTGTCCATGATGTTATACATTAAATTATTAATGTACAAAAGGTGTATCGTTTAGGAACTGATTTTTGTCACTTAAGGAAAAAATTAAGTGTCATTTACTTTTGAAAGAAATCAAAATTATAGAGGGTTTATACATAAAGAGAAATTTAGATATGAATAAAAAAGGAATATTGAGCTAATTCTTATATCGTAAAAAGTGTAAAGTGGATTGTGTTATGGAGTAAATATATCATTCCTGATAGCATAAATTACCATTGCCGTTCTATTTTTTAGATTAAGTTTTTCAAATACAGCGTCTCGGTAACCTTCTATTGTTTTTGGGCTTAAGCACATATCACTGGCAATTTCTTTATAGGTTTTTTCTGTACAAGCATGCTTTACAAATTCAATTTCTCGTTCTTTGAGTATCTTATTATTTTCTTTTTTTGCATATAATGACTCTAGTAATAAGTTGCTGACATCTTTAGTATGGTAGAATCCTGTTTCCTGGACTTCGATAAGTGCTTTTTCCAAAATTCTCTTTTCTGTATCTTTCGGAAGGTATCCTTTTGCACCAGCCTGTAATACTTGTAGAATTTTTTTTGTGTTTCTTTCAGTAGAAAGTGCCAAAACTTTAACTTGTGGATATTCTTTTTTGAGTATTGAGGTCGTCTCAATTCCATTCATTTTAGGTAAATTAATATCCATCAGTATAATCTCTGGAATATTTTTTTTATTCTTACACCTCATTATAAGTTCTTCTCCATTTCTGCAAGAATACAATACATTAAATCTAGAAAATCCATTTATTAATTCTGCTAATGCCTGAGAAAGTAAGGTGTGGTTTTCTACAATAACAACAGAATATTTCATTTTGTTTTATTTATTAATGATATAGAGAATGTTAGTCATTAAAGAATTAACGTAAACAATTTACGTCAGTCAAACAGTGTCTTAAGACAGGTTAATTTAGAATTTAGGGATAAGAATGGAATTACTTCCTAAGTTAAAAAAAAAAATCAAATCATCTGAATATTTTTTGTAAAAAAACAATGTACGAAAGAGTTACTTTTTGAGAACTGATTTTTATCAATTATGGGAATTTTCAGTTATTTTTCTTAACTTTCAATGTGTATTTTTTATTCTCGTGGATTGGTAATTATTGGCTAAAGAATAATGACAAATAATTTTTTATGTTCAAACATTATAATATTTCAGTAAAAGGTAAAGTTCAAGGAGTATGGTATCGAAAAAGTACTTTGGAAAAAGCACTGGAATTAAATATCAAAGGAACTGTAAAGAATCAATCAGACGGTAGTGTTTATATTGAAGCAGAAGGAGATGAAAATCAACTCAAAACATTTTTAGAATGGTGTGCCATAGGTCCAAAGTTTGCTGAGGTTTTGGATGTCTCTGTAAAAGAAGATACTCCTTTGTTTTATGAGTATTTTGAAATTTTATAAAAAGGGTTTTAAATAAAAAAAGGAACTGTTGTAAAAACAATTCCTTTTTAACGATTCTTTTTAATTTGGTTTATAGAAAATTACCATCCTCGTCGGTTTTTACCTTAATCATTTTATCACCATTCTCTAACCTTAATTTATACTTTTTGGTGGTTCCTTTTTTGTTATGATAATTAACTAAATAAGCATCTTTGGTAATAGCCCATCCTGGAAATCTTGCTGTTACTGCTGCATAAACGGCAGGCGGAAGATTTGTACCTTTAAACTTTTCAATTGTCCTTAGTACGTTTCCATCCTTGTCATACGCAGCCAGAATTTTTCCTTCAGGAATATAAAATGAAACATAATATAGATCGTAGTCATCCTGATAAAAATCAGAACCTTTAAGGTCATAGGTGGCGACCTTTTTTTCGAGTAGTTTTACGGGAACATCAGCCGCTTCCTCATTTACTTCATTAAGGTATTTGTAATTGGTTGCAATTACTATAACCTCTTCTAGTCTTTCTACTTTTTGTGCAAAAGTAGGGATGGTCAGTCCGATAACAAATAAACCTAAAATTAGTTTTTTCATGACGTTAAATTTTTGTGTTACATATTTAATACTAACAACTGTTAGTTTGGTTAGGTAAGATACGGAGTTTGGATTCTTGTTAATATGATAATTGTCAGAAAAACAATGTTTTATGGGGGATTTTGGTGAGTCTCTTGTATATGACATTTCTCATTTTACAGCTCTATAATTGATGGTACATTTAGAGAATAAACCTAAAATAGTTAACAATGAAACATGTATTTATTTTATTTATAAGTCTTGTCGTCTTTGCTAATTTAAGTGCTGGACAGATAGTAGAAAATATTGACGAGATCACACCTTTTAATGAAGAACTTGCAGCCGTAAGAAAGGGTAATACCTGGGCTTTTATAAATTCCAATGGTGAAATCGTGATAGATTATAGAGATGACTTGGTTTGGTCTACAGATGTTGATCCAAAATCTAAAAAAAAGAATTTATATAAAGAACCTATAGCTTATCCTGCTTTTTACGAAGGAAGATGTTTGATCAAGCAAATGATCAAAGGTATTTATTATTATGGATATATAGATAAAAGTGGGAAGACAATAATTGAACCGGAATATGTAAATGCGACTTCTTTTGATAAAGGATATGCTATCGTACTAAAGATTTCTAAAGAAGAATTAGGAAAAAATGATCTATTGCATAAAAAAGTAGTTTCTTATAGTTATGACGAGGTGGTTATAGACCCTTCAGGGAATACAAAAATGTATTTACAAGGTCCTGAACATTTGGTATTAACAAAAGAAAAAATGAAATGGCGACCTGTTATTGAATCCTACTTAGTATCTTCTGGTCTTGTCGCTGTAAAGACCAAAAATGGTAGTTGGAAATTGAAACAAATGAATGCTTCGAATTAATACATAACCGCACTAAAATGAATAAGCTAAAAAACAAAGTAGTCATAATTACTGGTGGTGCTTGTGGAATAGGAAAAGCCACAGCTTCCCTTTTTTTGGAAAACGGAGCAAAAGTAATGTTGGTTGATATAAATGAAAATGAGTTGAAAAATGCGATGGATGAGTTTAACAACGCAAATATTGATTATTGCTTGGCTGATGTCTCTAAATCTGATGATACGAAATACTATGTATCAGAAACGTTGTTGAAGTTTGGTAGTATAGATATCTTTTTTAGTAATGCGGGAATCGAAGGTGTATTCAAATCCATTGTAGAATATCCAGAAGCTATTTTTGATCAGGTAATAGCAGTAAATCTAAAAGGTGTTTTTCTTGGATGTCAGTACGTAATTCCCAAAATGACCGAAGGAGGTAGTGTTATTATTACATCCTCTGTAGCTGGTTTAAAAGGCTTTGAAGGGTTAGGTCCATATGTTGCCAGTAAACACGCAATTATTGGGATTATGAAGGTTGCAGCATTAGAAAATGCTGATCGAAAAATCAGAGTTAATACAATACATCCGGGACCCGTTCATACTCATATGATGCGCTCTATAGAAGAAGATATAGCTCCGGATAATCCGAAAGAAGCACAAAAAGGTTTCGAAGCCATTATTCCTTTTGGCCGTTATGCAGAAGCTGACGAAATTGCCAATCTGGTTTTATTTATGGCTTCAGATGAAAGCAAATATATTACTGGTACAATGCAGGTTATTGATGGTGGAATGAATGCTTAGCTATGTTATTATCGTTCTAAGAATAACCATTTAATTTAAAAATAATACTGAGTAGATTTATCATCATAAATCTACTCAGTATTATTTTTCTTAGAAGTAATCGAAAATATGTTATCCTTCTATTTAATTTAAAACCTTACGCGGTTTCTTTTTTCTTATTTCTACTTTCTATTACCTTTTCGATGAGATCAGGTACTTTCTCAAATGCCGCGGCTAGTCCGTGGGTTTTTCCGGCTTCAAGGAAAGAAATTTCTTCTCCCTTACTCACTAAAAAACCAATAGGTTCTATTCCAATACCAGCGCCACCGCCGCCGCCTTGGCCTTTACTTCCTTTAGCTTGTCCACCTTCACCGGCACCAGAACCAAATCCCATACCTACTTTTATTACTGGCACACACTTGAACTCTCCCAGTTCAAATTGCTCTCCAACAACAGTTTCTGTTTTTGCTTCAGATTTAATAAAATCTGTAATCTTGCCTAATAATTCTTCAAAATGTAATTCCATAATATTATTTTTTAAGAGTTGATAAATGATTTAATTATATGAATAGGCCTGTTTTGAACGTACAAGGCCATTTCATTTCTACCATCAAAATTGATGTTAAAACTACCTTTAGTATAATACTTTAAGAATGCGAAAACCGGATATAATTTTGCATTAGAAATACAATCTCCAGTATCTATATCCAAAAGCATTTTTTTTACTTTAAATGATTTCAGTAGTCGTAATCCAGTTCTAATGTTAATTCTATTCTTACGTTTCTTTGTGCTTTTTTTCTTAACTTTTTTCTTTTTAACTAAACCTATTTTTTTAAGTGGAAAGAAATGAAAATTTAAGAAAAGCATCTTTAGTTTTATTCTTATAACTTCTTCTTTATCTTCTTCAATACTAGCTTTTGCTAAACCCTTTAATTGGATGTAATATTCATTGGCATTTGTGTCAACACATATCACAATTGGCAACAATAAAATGTAAATCGCTATAATAAAAAGTGATATCAAAACAACGGTTAAAACCATTACGTAAGTTTTATCCAAAAGAAGTTAAATTAAAGTAGTATAACAATGATTTTGATCATATTAGAGGAATTATTTGATCTATTTTTATGGATTGAAATTTTGTCATGTTTTACATCAATTTTGGTAGGGGATAGATTTCCATTTCATAAAAATGGTTTCTGTATTGATTTCATCGTTTCATACTCTAAAAGATCTAAAATTCAACACATAATTGTTGATTAATATTTGATGAGTATGCCTGGTAACCTGTCACCGAAAACCATTAGGCCTATGCCTATTCAATAATGATTAAACCGTTCCGCCCAAACGTTTTATGATTTGTGTTAAGATTAAAGCTCCAATTCCGAAAACACCAACCGTTAGAAATTGTTCTGGTGATAATTGCACCAGAGAAAGCACTTGCTGAAGTATCCTAACATGATATGCGATAATTACAATAAATATTGAAAGCCCTATTGCACCCCAAATCCATGGGTTTGTAGTGACTTCATTTTTAAAAAAAGAAGTGCTGCGATGTGGTATATTAAACACATTAAGTAATTGAGCCAACACCAATGTATAAAACGCCATGTTATTGATGATTTCTGAAGACAATTTTAAAACAGCGTTTGCATATATAGTTATTCCTATGACTGATATAGTTATAGATGTTCCATAAATGATTGTTGATGCCCAAAGTTTTTTGGTGATAATCGGTACATCAGGGTCACGCGGCGGCTGTTTCATAATACCCGGATCTCCTTTCCCCATGCCAAGTGCCAATGCAGGAAAAATATCAGTGACCAAATTGAGAAATAAAATTTGTAATGGAAGCAAAGGAAGAGGTAAATTGGTTATTGAAGCAATTGCGACCGAAATAATCTCTGCAAGGTTGCAGGATAAAAGATATATTACAAAATGACGGATGTTTTCAAAAATTGTCCGCCCTTGCCTTATGGCTAATTCGGTAGATGTAAACTGGTCATCCATCAAAATAACATCTGCTACCTCTTTTGCCGCTTCAGTTCCCCTAATCCCCATTGCGATTCCTATATCTGCTTTTTTTAGTGCTGGAGCATCATTAACACCATCTCCAATCATACCTACAATAGCATGATGCTTCTGATAAAAATCAACCAAATCTAATTTTTGTTTCGGGATCATTCTGGCAAAAACTTTTGCGTTCAAAATTTCATGTTCTTCTGTTGTAGTCAGGTTATCTAACATTACTAAGTTTTTACCATGAATTACACGTTGATCACTATCATTAACAGATAATAAACCTATTTCCTCTCCTATTTTTCTGGCAGTATTAGGATGGTCTCCTGTAATCATGATTACATTAATACCTGCATTTTTATAGGTATTAATAGCTTCTTTTATATCTGAACGAGGAGGGTCAATAAATCCGATCACTCCCAAAAACACAAGCTCTTGTAGCAGGGTATCCATATTTGGTTTGATATTCGTACTCTTATATGCAAAAGCCAAAACTCTTAAACCTTCGGCAGCTATTTTATTTGCCTTATCAAACCATTCTTTTCGATTATTAAGGGGTTCAGTTCCGTCTTTTGATAATATATAGTTGCAGGAATCAAGAACTCTTTCCAGAGCTCCCTTAACATTTATTTGATATTGATTCTCATTTTTATTTAGGGTTGCCATTACTTTTTGCTCAGCGTCAAAAGGGATTTCTGCCTCCTCTGGGAATTGATCTCTAATTCGCTGAGAATTATACCCTATTTTTTTAGCAAAGTCTAGGAGTGCTATTTCGATGGAGTCCCCATTCATACTTGTATCTTCAGTATCAGAGTTATTACACAAAACAGCTACCTCAATAATTTTATTAAATACTTTATTGTTTTTTAGATTGTATTGTGAAAGAGTATCTCCTAAATCGTTAGTATCGAATTCTTGATCATTAAATATGATCTTATGAACAGCCATTTTATTTTCTGTTAGAGTTCCCGTTTTATCTGTACAGATGATTGTGGTTTCTCCTAGGGTTTGTACTGCTTCTAACTTTTTTATAATTACCTTTTTTTTAGAAAGTTTTACCATTCCTTTGGCCAACGCTATAGTAGCTACGATTGGTAATCCTTCAGGAATAGCGGCGACTGCCAGAGCGATCCCTGTTTTGATCATTAATAATAAATCTTTTCCCTGTATATATCCACTTATAGCAATTAATACAGCCATAATTAGTGTTAATCCTATGAGCCAATGACTTAATCGATTTAACCTTCTTTCTAAAGGCGTTCTTTTTTGAATAGCTTCTTGTGTTAAGCTACTTATTTGTCCGATGGCTGTTTGATCTCCTGTGGCTGTAACAACAGCTTTTGCATTACCTCTGGTAACTATGGTTCCCTTATAAAGCATGTTAATGCGTTCTGCCAAAGGAGTCTGTAAAGGGGTCACTTTTGGCTGTTTTTCTACCTGATCACTCTCACCCGTAAGTATAGACTCTTTAACGGCCAGACTCTGATGCCAAATTAAGCGAGCATCAGCAGGCACTACATTTCCCTGAGTTAGTTGTATGATATCTCCCGGAACCAAATAACGGGATGCTAATCGAACTACGTTTCCATCTCGCAATACATTAGCTTCGGTTTGACTCATTCTTTGTAATGCTTCTACAGACCGCATTGCTTGTAGTTCCATAAAAAAGCCTATGAGTGTTGTAAGCATAATAACCACCATTACCGAAAAACCTTCTAACCATTCTCCAAAAACAAATGCCATTAACATGGCAGTACTCAAAATATAGATGATGGGATCCAGAAATTGTTCTAGTAAAATGATCCAACCATTTTTCTTCTTTTTATGTTTTAGTTTGTTTTCGCCATAAGTGGCAAGACGTTTCTTAGATTCAATGATAGTCAATCCTTTATCTGAATCGACTTGTAGTTGATTGATAATGTCATTTACTGGTATGGAATGAGGATCCTTAATCATTTATATTTATTGTACCTGACTTTACTTTATTTATAAACATGAATAAGAGGTGGTGTGTTTTGTTCTTTTACCATTTTAGAAATTATAACCAACACAATTACGCTAGAAATAGCAGCAAAAAAAACACAGGGATCATAGTAAAAACCTTTTGAGAAGTGGTTTTTTCCTTTTTTAGAGCTACTCCTCCAATACCTCCAATGATAATACTTGCACCAAAACTTACACTAGCTGAAAAACACATAATAGCTTTGTTTATAATTGAAATCAAAATTCTACAAGAAAATTTAGTATCAATTGTTTGCACATGAATATCTAAGCTTCTCCACTTTTTTATTAATTCTCCCCACCCATAATCTATAGAAAAAATTCTTTAACACATTGGGTCTATTCTTATATTTCGAGGATTTATAATAAACGATTGGTTCATCATAAACACCGTGATCTCCTATTACTGCATCCATTTGAACAAATTTTTCATTATCAAGATCTAAGTTAATACTAGATTCATTTTTTGAACAGGCCACAGAATATCCAATGTCCCAGTTTTTTTCTTTTAGCTTTTTCTTTCCTACTTCATAAAACTGTTTGTCATTGATATAGGAGTCGATTTTAACCCATTTTTCATCAATTTTGACCTCTGCCCAACTGTGAGATATATATTTTGGCATTAACCAAAAGGCTATTCCTGAGAATAATCCTTTTTGAATATCTTTTTTAATTAATGAAAAATGAATTCTTGCTTCTATATCGATTGCTTTACACAAAGCAATAAATAGTGTTCCTTTTGTATTACATTGGCCATAACCATATTCAATCGTTTTGGATGCTTTTACAAAATCTCCTTCTTTTGGAAATGCAAATTTGATATCGTCTCTCACATAATGAAAGATTGCTGCTACTTTTTCCCGAATTGATGTTTGATTATTTGTCAATTCTAGTGCTTTACTTCTTACGATCGGATGTTTATAATCCGCCAAATTATTTGGTGACGTTTCCATATTTATTTATAATAGCTATTTGTCCGGCGTGATATGTAGTATGCGATATGATTCTTCCGAAGGCTTCTGCTTTTGTTTTAGTGCCAAACTCTTTGGTTGTGATTGTTGTTTGCCAGTCCCCTTCATTTTGTTTTTTTATAATAGATTTTAGCACATCAAAAGCATGGCTTGTATACTCTTTTAATTCCGAAAGGTTAGTCCATTCGTCAGTGTCTTTCTGTGCAATTACAGTTTTTGCAATGACCTTTGTCTCTTTTGCTCCAAATACATTTTTAGCAAAAAGCAATTCTACATCTGCAATATGCCTTATTAGAAAACCAATGCTATTTGGAGAAGGTAATAGTTTTTTCTTTAGATCATCTTCTGAAAGATTCGATAGCTGATTTGAAAATCGAGTTCTGGCTTCTTGCCAAAGTTCTATAAGTACTTGTGTTTTAGTTTTCATTCTATTTTTTTTAATTATCGAGAGGGCATTACATGAATTTCAAAGTGTTTTAATACTCTTAGAGCCCTCAAAGTGTTCCAACGACCAGGTTTACCTGCTTTTTCCATGTCAAAATGAGTTTGTCCAGGGTGTTTGGCCTGTATATTCCAAGTACCATTTTTGTTCCTTTTCTTCAATAGTACATCAACAGCAGGTTGCATTCTTTCGTCCCATTCAGTTTTTGAATATTGAAAATAATCCAATGCACTGAGGATATCATATCGCCATCTTCTGGGATAAGACAATCTCAAAAAATCTTTATTAATGATTTCACCCGTCCTATCTGAAATATACAATTGGTGAAGCAGTATAAACTCCTTGGAGGATTGCATGGCTTTCTTCACTTCATCTAATCGATATGAGTATCCATTATATTCATATTCAGTAAAGCCTTCTAAAACCGAAAGTGTAGTATGTAGGGAACTGTGTCTTGCACCAGAACGATTTAACCTACAATTGAAACCCCCATCAAGCATTAGTTCTTGTAACTGGCAATCAATTACAGATTTCAAATGATATTCTTCTGTTTTAAAATAACTTGCGTAATTGAGAAACATACCATTGATACAACCATCACTTTTTTTGGCCTTTGGAAGTATGCCTCCATCATCTGCCTTACATTCTTTTGCTATTTTATCTATCGATTCTTTTATAAGTTGATTATCGGTCGAAACGCATAGATTCCTGAGATCAATTAGTGTATAATGCGAAGAGGTCCATTTTGGTTGATAAAAAGCCTTTCCCCAATGACCTTTTGGATTTCGTTTTGAAATAAATTGTGCTCCCCAACCTTCTTGTTCTATTTTATCTCTAAGGTCTTTCCGTTCTGTTGATAACAAATCACGATACGTTTGGTATTGTATAGATACATCTCCATCTAAAAGCCATTGTAGGATTTCTTCATTATTCATTTTGTATTTTATTGAGTAGTAATGAAACGGTCGAAATACTTTTCATTCAGAATATGTTGAGTTACAAATTTCCCATTGTAAAAAATTCTAAAAAGTAAGATAGTTAAAGAATAAGGCTGAATTCTTTTCTCTTTTACTAGAATTCAGCCTCTTTGTTTTTAATTGACTCCTCGTTTCGTCATTCCTTTTCTCCATCCACTCCAAACTGGATACCCGTTCTTATCTCTTAAATAAAGTATGTGCTCATCTTTAACAACCTCTATGGCTATAATCGCTGGTGCATCTTCAAAAATAATTCTTGAACCTGTTACGTTTACCTGATCTCCTTTGCTGAATTGAATTTCCTGATTGTCCAAAAACCAAGTTGGTCCCAGATGAACAGAAACAGTTTCTGTATTGGTTTTTACTTTTAAATGTAGCCCGTAAGACATATTTTTATTGGGTAGGATTCGTTCTACAGCTGTAACAGTCCCTGTTACTGTATTAATTTCGTTAGCGTTAAAATTCCTTCCGTAATTAGAATTCTGTCCCCAACCATTTCCTTTCTGGGCAAAAACACTTGTACTTGCACTAAAGAATATCATAATGATCGCTATTCCTAAAATTTTAAATTGTGAATTTTTCATATTATTGTGTTCTATGATTTGACTTTTTTATATTCTCATAAAAATAACTTTTGACTCCACAAATCCATATGATAATTATCATACAAAAACGTTTCTGTTGATTTTGAAAACTTTCTAAAAAGAGATACGCATTGAGAAATTCTTTAGATGAAATGATTTTATGCAAAGAAGCCTAATATTCAAACTTATGAAGACAGAAAGGAAGTCTTAAAGATGATAATTGTCATTGTGCCAGAGCAATCGAAAAGATAATTTTAAATGGTTCTATATAGGAATACTGAAAAATTCATTATGTAACAAGAGTTACTGTAATTGACATAACCATAAAGTAATTTAGGGGTTTACAAGGAATATCAATTTCTAATTAGTAAAACTTTTTTAAAAAAATAAAAGAATCATGGAAACAACAGACATAGAAATGAATATCATGCCAAGGATAGGAGATGATGCACCGGATTTTGAAGCAGTAACTACACATGGTAAACTAAGGTTTTCTGAATTTGCAGAAGGTAAGTGGGTTATATTGTTTTCCCATCCTGCAGATTTTACTCCTGTATGTACTACAGAATTAAGTGGTTTTGCGGAACGTAGTAAAGAATTTGAGAATTTGAATACGAAACTCATTGGATTAAGTATTGACAGTATTCATTCTCATTTGGCTTGGGTGAATAATGTATTGGAGAAAACAAAAGTGTATTTAGATTTTCCAATCATAGCCGATATTGATATGAAGGTAGCCAAATTATACGGTATGCTACAACCCAATGAAAGTGAAACAGCAGCGGTAAGGGCCGTATTTTTTATAGATCCGTATCAAAAAATCAGGCTTATCATGTATTATCCATTAAATGTGGGGCGTAATATGGATGAAATCCTTAGAGCACTGGAAGCGCTACAGATTTCGGATAAACATAAAGTTGCTTTGCCTTTAAATTGGAGAAGAGGAGATAAAGTAATTGTTCCACCACCAAAAACCTTAACAGAAATGGAAGACAGGATTCAGGACGAATCTTGCGAAAAAGTGGACTTTTACCTGGCCAGAAAAGATTTAAAGTTGGATTGATATTGTTTTTTCGTTTTCACCTTACATAATCTATCTGTTATTTCTTAAAATCTATTATTGTAACTTTTGTTACTGAAACAGGCTTTAAAAAAGTCTAAATTTAAAGATTTTAAGCACTAATTTGTATTTTATTCAAAATGGAAAGACGAGATTTTGTTAAGAAAGCAACCCTAGGTGTAACGGCTGCAATTGCTGGAGTACATATAGTTTTTGCTGATGTGATGCCTAAAGGATATGAACCTTTGCTACATCAGGATCCAGATCCATTTAAGCTTTTCGACAAAGATAAAGAGATGGTCGTTCTTAATGATAAACCATGGAACATAGAAGCTAAAGCTCATTTATTGGATGATAGAATTACACCTAATAAATATATGTTTGTTAGAAATAACGGTCTCATTCCCGAAAATATTGATATAAATAGTTGGACGCTTACCATTGACGGAGAGTCAGTAAAACAGAAGAAAACATATACAATTTCTGATTTAAAATCAAAATTCAAACAATATACATATCAACTTACCTTAGAATGTGGCGGTAACGGGCGTAGTGAATTTGATCCTCCAGCAAAAGGAAATCAATGGACCGTTGGCGCAGTGTCTTGTGCAGAATGGACAGGAGTTAGGTTAAGAGATGTTTTGGAGGATGCAGGTATAAAAGATACTGCTGTTTATATTGGATATCATGCTGCTGACAAACATTTGAGCGGAGACCCTGATAAGGAACCAATATCCCGTGGTGCACCTATGAGAAAAGCACTACAGGACGAAACATTATTAGCCTTTAAGATGAATGGAGAGGTTATTCCGTTGGCACATGGATACCCATTACGATTGGTAGCAGGTGGTTGGCCTGCTTCCGTTTCAGGTAAATGGGTAAACCGAATCAGCATTCGAAATAAAATACATGACGGGACTAAAATGACAGGCACTGCATATCGAGTTCCTTGTAATCCTGTTGCGCCAGGTGAAAAGGTAAAAGATGAGGATATGTGCATTATAGAATCTATGCCAGTGAAATCATTAATTACCTATCCTAAATCAGGAGCAATAATTAATAAAGGGAAAAAATTGAAGATTAGGGGGCATGCGTGGGCAGGAGAATTAGAAGTTGCTAAAATGGAATACTCCATTGATTTTGGGAGTACCTGGATAGAATGTTCTGTAGAAAAACCAGCCAATCGATTGGCGTGGCAGCATTTTTCGGCTACTATTGATTTTCCAGAGAAAGGATATTATGAAGTATGGGCTAGAGCAACGGATACAAAAGGTGCAAGTCAACCAATGATTTTACCCGGTTGGAATCCAAAAGGATATTTAAACAATGCTTGTCATCGTATTGCTGTAAAAGTTAAATAAATGGAGAAAGAAGAGCAATTTAGATATCAAGTCAAAACCATTTATCGGATTATGGTGATGGTTTTTTCTATGGTTGGATTGGTTACTATTGCAGGAATTTATTTAATTACAGATCCCACATTATCAGTATTTAAGGAAACTACAGAAACTACACCAGAATCATTATATGTACTAAATGAAGAAGATGAAGACAAAATAGAAAATGGTATACATCTAAGAACGGGATTAATTGAAGCAGAAGGGCTGATGGAAGTAGTAAATAATTGTACTAATTGTCATTCATCTAAATTAGTGATACAAAATCGAATGAATAAAGAAAGATGGATTGCTACCATACGGTGGATGCAGGAAACCCAAAACCTGTGGGATCTTGGAGGCAATGAAGAGATTATAGTGAACTATCTTGTTACCAATTATCCTCCTGGTAAAAAAGGAAGAAGAGAAGTATTAACCAATATAGAATGGTATGATTTACAGGAATAGTATACTTATTATTTTAGGAATATTCATACTTTCTTGTAATAAATCTAAAGAAAAAACTCAGAAAAAATTCACTCCTAAAATTGAAATCAATGCAAAAAGGTATTATAGTTCAGAATATCTTATTGAAGCAGAAGAGTTGTTTTCACTCTTGGAAAATGAAAATATAAAAGTAATAGATTTCAGGAAAGAACAAAACTATAATAAAGAACATATTAGCGGTGCTATAAACATTTGGCGAACTGATATTGAAGATACATCGTACCCTTATAAAGGGATGATGGCCAAAAGGCAACAAATTGAAGCATTATTTAATAGATTAGGAATTACTAATAAAGACACATTGATACTATATGATGATCGAGGAGCCTGCGATGCAGCGCGTTTGTGGTGGATACTAAAGAATTATGATTTTGAATCTGTAAAATTGTTAAATGGCGGTTTGAAAGCATGGAAAATAGCAGGAGGAGCTACTAATGATGAAAAAGTATCAGTGATGCCTTCAAATTTTAAACTTTCGGAAGATGGTTCCTTTAAATTATGGATTGGTAAAGATGAAATTAACAATATACTTGTTTCGGGTAAAAAAGACATTATACTAGATACTCGAAATATCGAAGAGTTTAGTGGAAAAAGACAAAAAAGTGGAGCAACTAAAGCAGGCAGGATTCCGAATAGTATACTAATTGATTGGGCTGAGGCGATCGATTATAATGAAACACAAAAGTTTAAATCTTTTGATCAATTAGAACAGATATACGGTAGCACGGGAGGTTCAAAAAACGATGTTGTAATTACGTATTGTCACAGTGGCGTTCGATCCGCACATACTACCTTTGTGCTAACTGAGTTGCTAGGTTATAAAAATGTAAAAAACTATGATGGTTCATGGGTAGAATGGAGTTATTTTGATGAGCTGCCTTTTGAACAAGATAGTATAACAACAATAAAAAGATAGTTATGGAAAAGTATATGAATGCGTTTATTGACGCTTTTTGGAATAATATTGAATGGACCTGGAACTCGATACTATTTGATGTGCCCTGGTATACCAATTATTTTTGGGGTCTGATAGTAATTTCCTTGTTTGTTTGGGGATTAGAAATAGCATTTCCCTGGAGAAAAGAGCAATCCATTTTTAGGAAAGATTTTTGGTTAGATGGATTTTATATGTTTTTCAATTTTTTCGTTTTCGCCATAGTTATAGGCGGTTTTTATGAGTTATTGGGCGTGTTTTTTGGTGATATAGGAGTTTCTGCAAAAAGTTTAACCGTTATCGATATATCAGCCTTACCAAAGTGGGGTCAATTGATTGTCTTTTTTATCATATTAGATTTCGTACAGTGGTTTACACATGTGCTGCTTCATAAATATCCATTTCTTTGGAGATTTCATAAAATCCATCATTCAGTGAAAGAAATGGGGTTTGCGGCGCATTTACGTTACCATTGGATGGAAAATATATTCTATAAACCTCTAAAGACAATTGGTGTAATGATTTTGGGTGGTTTTGAGCCGGAACAAGCATATATAGTTCATTTTATGGCCATAGCTATCGGTCATTTTAACCATGCGAATATTAAAATTACCTGGGGTCCATTAAAGTATATTCTAAACAATCCGGTGATGCATTTATACCATCATTCTTATGTCTTGCCCAAAGGTTCGTATGGTGTAAATTTTGGGATTAGTTTAAGTCTTTGGGATTATATTTTCAAAACTAATTACATACCAGAAGATAGCGGTACCATTGAAATTGGTTTTCCTGGAGATGAAAAAATACCTAAAGGCTTTTTTGGACAACTCATTTATGGTTTTGGGAAATCGAAACAACAAAAATAATATAACTGTATACCAACTGTAATAATATCCTTTCTTGCTTATACATCGGTGACGAATGTCATTTCTTTTTGCGCTATTCTGACTTAACTTGAAGAGAAAACAAATACAGAAGAGATGAAAAAAAGTAGGTTTTATATCGTATTACTTATAGTAGCAAGTTTATTTCCATTAGAAAGTTGTGGGCCGGTTATTATCTCATCAAGACCAGATACTCCACCACCACCTTGGTTTTATCCCAATAGGGTAGAAACGGTACGTTATGTGTATTTTCCTGATTATATGATTTATTATGATTTATCTTTAAGAAATTACATATACCTGGATAATGGCGTGTGGATTACGGTTAGTGTGCTTCCTCCTCGATATAATAGCATTAACTTAAGAAGATCGCGTTATGTAAGAATACGGGATTATTATGGCGATAATATCCGAAGTTATCATAGGGATAATAGAAGTAGATACAACAGAAGCAGAAGCACAAGAAGTAGAACCACAAGAAGTAGAAGTACGACTACGAGAAATAGAGGAACTACCACAAATAGAGGGACAAGAACAGATAATACCACAAGGAGTAGAAGTACTAGAAGTCGTGATACAACAAGAGTGTATTAATAAGAAGCGTTTTAGTCTAAATTTTTTAGGACTCTTTTTAGCTTATCTCTTACTTCTTTAGCTATTCCCGCTAAATTTTTATTCTCTACAGAAATCATAGAAGCTGCAGGATCTACTGCTGAGATTTCTATTGTTCCCTTTTCTTTTTCTTGCACAATCACATTACAAGGAAGCATAGTGCCGATTTTATCCTCAACTTGTAACGCTTCATAAGCAAACGGAGGATTACAGGCTCCCAAAATTGTATAATTATAAAAATCTACATTCAGTTTTTTCTTTAATGTAGCTTTCATATTTATTTCTGTCAAAACTCCAAATCCTTCGTTTTTAAGTTCGTGTGTAACTCGTGCAATAGCTTTTTCGAAAGTTGTGTTTTTAAGGGATTTATTAAGATAATATTTCATTTCTAGATTATTTAATGATTTGATAAGCTAGATCAATGTAATTGTTTTTGAAGTAAAATGAAATGATAAATATCATGGATGAGAATTGTAAATGAGCCAATTAGGCTTCTAGATATTCTTTGTAAAAACAGAAACAGGTAAGCGTAAACCTACCTGTCTCCTACAAAGAAATTAATTTTATTTTCCGATACGATTACCTTCAATGTTCCATTTATTGCTAAATATCGAAATCAGGTTATTTTCCTGAAAAAATATAGTCAATTTCTCCGTTTCGATTGCTACCGTCTTGCAACAATAGCAACCTATGTCTTTGTTATGAAAGATAGAAACAGAGATGCCGAAGCATCCCTGTTTCATAAAAGATATTAAGAATATGATCAAACTAAAATTGAATCCTAAAACGGCACCTTATTACTAAAGTGATTCTAGAGCCTACCATAAAGTTTAAAAAATATCTCTAATATCTTCTAAGGGTTTCTATCATATCGCTACAATAAAAACCTGTTTTTTAACTAATCATTATACTAAAGAACTATTATTTAACTACCATACGAAAGTAGCTTGTTTAAGGCTCATAAAATATGATAAATATCAGTTTTTTGATTTTTACTTAAATATATGGTTTCATTTCTTGTTTTCTTTTTTTGAGTTGTCTCTCAAGGTCTTTTAGAGTTTCTTTCACTGCGAGTTCATAATTTTTCTCGTTAGAAGTTGCATATATTTTCGGGCCAGGAAGACTTAATTCCATATCACAGATTTTTCCGTTTCCCTTTGGGTCGTTTTCTTTCTTAAAAAACACATCAGATTTGATGATCCAATCATATTTTTTATATAATTTTTCTAATTTTTCCTGCACATAACCCTCCATATATTCACTTGTCGGCATTTGTACAAATTGAATGTTTGTTTTCATAAGTAAGTAATTTTAGTTTTTAATTTTTTTAGCAATTTCTTTTCCGAAAGTATTTGCCATTTCCAAAGCAATCTTAATATTTGATCTTTTCGTTTTTGATTCGTCGTTAGATTTCATTAACCAAAATTCCCTGGATCCAATTAACGTTGCTTCTTTTTCTTTTATTAAATCTTCCAGTAAGCGCTGCGACCTTTTTGTAGCACCACTTCCTAAAGTAATGGCTACCACGTTTTTTCCTTTTAGATGTTCATCCTCATTAATATGATCTCGTATTGCTTTATCAGGAGTCCAGTTATAGGTATTTGCGCAAAATACATACAGATCAAATTCTTCTTCTTTTTCCAACTTTTTGGCGGCGGCCACAGTTGATAGTTTTGACAACCATCCGTTTTCGGCTAGCCCTGCTGCAAAGGATCTGCTAACTTTTTCGTCAAGATTGTATATTGGATCAGGATCATATATAATTAGTGCTTTATAATCATTTGTCGACGAACCTATGATTGCTATTCTTTCAGGCCCTTCCTGTCTTACTACAATGGTAAGAGTTATCCAAATTACTACAGTTGATACTATGACGAATAGTAAGGTACTCATTATTCTTTTGCTTCTTTTTTTCATTATTAATAAATAGCATCCTTTAGTTTGCAATCGCAGTGGTATAAGACTCTGCTTTGTTCATATTTTCTATTCCTTTTAATAATGCATCCGGGTTGAACGAAATACTATCTATTCCTGCTTTTACTAAAAAAGAAGCGTATTCGGGGAAATCACTTGGTGCTTGGCCGCATAATCCAATCTTTTTTCCTGAATAATTAGCTTTTTCGATTGCCATAGCGATCAATTTTTTTGTTGCAGGGTCATTTTCATCGAAAATGGATGACATAAGATCTGAGTCTCTATCTATCCCCAGAGTTAGTTGTGTGAGGTCATTGGAACCAATAGAAAATCCGTCAAAGATTTTGGCAAATTCATTTGCTAAAATCACATTACTTGGTATCTCGGTCATGACATAAATCTCCAGATTATTTTCTCCCTGTTTTAATCCAAAATCAGACATAATATCGATCACCTTTTTACCTTCATTAACAGTTCTGCAAAACGGAATCATTACTTTGATATTAGTTAATCCCATGGTGGATCGTACTCTTTTTATTGCTTCGCACTCTAGTCGAAAACCATCTTTATATAAATCACTATAATATCTGGCAGCTCCTCTAAAACCTAGCATAGGATTCTCTTCTCTGGGCTCGAATTGAGCTCCACCAATTAAGTGAGCATATTCATTGGTTTTAAAATCACTCATTCGGACAATGACTTCTTTAGGATAGAAAGCTGCTGCAATTGTGGCGATTCCCTGAGAAAGTTGATCTACAAAATAATCTTCTTTACTAGGGTAGTTTTTGGTTATACTTTTGATTTTATCTTTGACCAGAGCATTATTTATTTTATCAAATTTCACCAAAGCCATTGGATGTATTTTTATCCAGTGTGTGATGATGAATTCCATTCGCAATAGGCCGACTCCATCATTTGGGTAAAAAGAAAATTGGAAAGCTTTTTCGGGATCCGAAAGAATCAATTTAGCTTCAGTATTTGGAAGTTTAATTTTATCAAAATCAATCTTTTTTTCGATAAAAGAAAGTGCTCCTTTATATACGTATCCAGTTTTACCTTCTGCACATGATATTGTAATGGTCTCACCATCTTTTATCCCTTGTGTAGCACTATTGCTTCCTACTACAGCTGGAACACCGAGTTCTCTTGCTACGATTGCAGCGTGACTTGTTCTTCCTCCGCGATTGGTAACAATTCCACCAGCTTTTTTTAATAGAGGGTCCCAATCCGGACTGGTTACATCTGTAATTATGATATCTCCTTCCTGTAGTCTATGAGAATCCCTCGGAGAAGTAAGTATTCTTGCTGTACCAATAGCTATTTTAGTACCTACTGCGTTACCGACCGTTAATATCTCTCCTTTTTCTTGTAATTTATATTCAACATGAGTGGTTAATTTTTTAGCATGATGAACAGTTTCAGGACGTGCTTGTGTAATGAATAATTGATTAGTAATACCGTCTTTTGCCCATTCGATATCCATGGGTTTTTGATAGTGCTGTTCAATTTCTAAAGCCCATTTAGCCAACGTAGTCACTTCAGAGTCAGAAAGTATAAATTGGTTTCGTTTAGATATTTCCGTATCTATATTTATAGTTGATGAATCCTCTTCAGATGCTGCATAGATCATTGTTTTTTCTTTATCTCCTAACTTTTTTTGTACAATAGCATTTTTACCTTGTAATAAAGTTGGCTTAAAAACGTAAAATTCATCTGGATTGATAGTGCCCTGTACTAAGTTTTCGCCTAATCCCCATACTCCCGATAGATGGATTATGTTTTTAAAACCTGACTCAGGTTCTATGGTGAATCCTACTCCAGAACATCCTTTATCAGATCTAACCATTTTCTGTACCCCAACGGATACCGCAATCTCATGATGTAGAAATCCTTTGTCTTCACGATATTTAATGGCTCTATTAGTATATAAAGATGCAAAACACTGTTTGATTGCTTTTAATAAGGCTTTTTCTCCTCGTATATTTAAAAAAGTATCGTGTTGCCCGGCAAAACTAGCATCTGGTAAATCCTCTGCCGTTGCACTACTTCTTACAGCAACTTCGACCTCTTCTTTAGTATTTAGGCAAGAGTATTCTTCAAGGATAGCTTTTGAAAAACTTTCAGAAAATTTACCTCCTAAAATAAGCTCACGAGCTATCGCACCAATTTCATGAAGGTTAGAAAAATTCTTTCGATCCAAACTTTTTAAAAGATTTTGTAATGGTTCTTCAATACAATTCTCTTTTAGAAATAACCAAAAAGCATCTGCTGTAGTTGCAAAACCATCCGGAATACGAACACCTTTAGATGATAATTGATTATACATTTCACCTAATGACGCATTTTTACCTCCTACAGAAGGTATGTTTTGAATACTAATTTCTCTAAACTTTTTGGTGAACATATTTATATTTTTATACTATTAATAGGGTACTAATTCATAGGATGCATTTAGCAAGAATATCCCTGTTAAGAACAATAAAACATATAGTACTTGTACTAGTTTTATATTAATAAATTCTAGCCACTTTGTGGTAGCTAAAGGAAAAATAAACAACGCTAATCCTATACCTAATGAAATCCAACCTATAGCCGTAATTATGAATTTCCAACTAGGCTCCCATATATTATGAAAAAGTATATTTAACAATCCAATAATGATGGCTACAAAAGATGTAGTGATCAAGAACTTCTGGTCTTTTAGATCTTCAAAAATCTGTTTTATACGAGTGGGATTAAAACTTAGTATAAAGAAGAATATAATAAGATACCAACCCCAGAATTTTGCTAAAAAAATAGATACTTCCATAATCGCTATGATCTTTTAAATCTATCTCAAAAATAGTAGCTCTCTTTGTTTTTAAATATGATAAATATCATTCCGAAATATTGTGTTTTCAATGAAATTTGAATAAAAATTAATCATGCATAGATCTGTAATAGCGTTCTTGTTTTGTTATATTCTGATTTCCTGTGAGGATAAGGATCAAAAGATTCAACCATCAATTACTGATATTACAGAATCTGTATATTCTTCGGTTACAATTCAGCCGGATAGTTTGTATCAGGTGTATGCAGTGGTGCATGGTATTTTGGATAAAAATCTGGTAGAAGAAGGCGATATCGTAGCAAAAGAAACTCCACTACTACAGATTATCAATAGCAATCCAAAATTGAATACCGAAAATGCGAAACTATCGTTAGAACTTGCTCAGAAAAACTATAATGGAAATGCTGCAATTCTTAATGGAATCAAAGATGAAATTAAATCTGCAGAACTTAAAATGACCAATGATTCAATAAATTATTGTCGCCAGAAAAATCTATGGGATCAACAGATCGGTTCTAAAGTCGAATATGACACCAGAAAACTGGCATATGAGCTTTCTACAAAATCTTTAGATCTTTTAAAGAATAAATATGATAGAACAAAGGACGAGCTAAGAACACAACTTAAACAAGCAGAAAATAATTATAAAACCTCATTGACTACTACCAAAGACTTCACAGTTAATAGTAAGATTAATGGAAAAGTATATGCATTATACAAAAATCAAGGAGAAATTGTCAATACACAAGAACCAATTGCTTCTGTAGGTAGTGCAACGGTTTTTGTAATCGAAATGTTGGTGGATGAGGTGGATATTGTACAATTAAAGAAAGGTCAGAAAGTCATTATAACACTCGATGCATATAATGGAAAAGTTTTTACAGCAAAAGTCAGTAAAATATACCCCAAAAAAGATGAAAGAAACCAAACGTTTATGGTGGAAGCTCTTTTTGACAAAAGCCCTGAAGTATTGTATCCAGGTTTATCCGGTGAGGCAAATATCATAGTCGCTAATAAAAAACAAGTCCTAACGATTCCAAAGCAATATGTAATAGATAATTCTAAAGTGAAAACTGAAAATGGAATTGTAGATATAGTTGTTGGATTACAAAGCATGGATAGCGTAGAAATTATATCCGGAATCACTGAAAAAACCTGGATTTATAAATCTAATTGATGGTCAACTGGAAAGTCATATTGAATATTGCCAAAACACATTTGATTACCAAAATCAAACAAACAGCTACTGCGGCACTTGGAGTAACATTTGGTATCGGCGCATATATTACGCTGGTTTGTTTTATGACAGGACTTAACGGAATGTTAGATGATTTGATTCTTAATCAAACACCACACATTCATATTTATAACGAAATAGAACCTTCAGAAAAACAACCTGTCGATCTGTATTATGAATTTCAGAATACAATTAATGTAGTACATTCTATCAAACCGAAACAAAGTCAGAAGCGTATCCATAATGTGCTTCCAATAATCAATTATTTGAATAAAGATCCTGAAGTGCGAGGTGCGATTCCACAAATTAAAACACAAGTTTTTTACATCGCAGGATCTATTGAAATAGGAGGCAATATTACCGGAATCGATATCATGAAAGAGGTAGAACTTTTCAATTTTAAAGACTATATAGTAAAAGGAGAACCACAAGATTTAAAAAATAATGAAAACGGTATTTTATTAGGTTCGGGAATTGCAGATAAAATGTCACTTGATGTAGGTGATAGGGTTCAGATAAGTCCCATAAAAGGAGATGTTTTTCCGCTTAAAATTGTTGGGATATTCCAAAGTGGTATTGCAGACATTGACAATATTCAGAGTTTTACGAATATAAAAACGGTGCAGCGAATTTTGGGGGAAGCTGAAAATTATATTACCGATATTAATGTGAAATTATATGATATTAATAAAGCGATTCCTTTAGCAAAGAAAATCGAGCAGCAGTTTAAACTCAAAGCAATTGATATTAATACCGCTAATGCACAGTTTGAGACGGGAACAACTATCAGAAATTTAATTACATATGCAGTATCGATTACGCTGTTGATTGTAGCAGGATTTGGAATTTATAATATCCTTAATATGCTTATTTATGAGAAGATGAATGATATTGCTATTCTAAAAGCGACTGGATTTTCTGGTAAGGATGTGCAGCTAATCTTTATGAGCCAAGCGATGATTATTGGTGTTGTTGGTGGGACTTTAGGTTTGTTAATTGGATTTATACTATCCAATGCGATTGATCAGGTTCCTTTTCAGACAGAAGCATTACCAACGATAGAGACATATCCCATTAATCATAATCCATGGTTCTACGTGATTGGAATCACATTTGCTATGATCTCGACATTTTTAGCGGGGTATTTACCTTCTAGAAAAGCAAAAAAAATAGATCCTGTTAAAATTATAAGAGGGCAATAATCGAAGTATGATGGAAACAGTTCTCGAAGCAAAAATGATTAATAAGTATTTTAAAAAGCCGGTGCTTTTTCATGTACTTAAAGATATTAGTTTCAAGGTTCGTGAAGGAGAGTTTGCTTCGATCATGGGAAAATCCGGATGTGGTAAATCTACTTTGCTTTATATATTGTCTACCATGGATACAGATTATGAAGGCGAATTATACCTTAATAATGAACTGATTACGGGACAGGAAAGAGAGCATCTTTCTTATATTAGAAACAAGCATATAGGTTTTGTATTTCAGTTTCATTACTTGTTATCCGAATTCTCAGTATTAGAAAATGTAATGCTACCCGCGAAAAAATTAGGAGAAAAAACACTACAGGAAATCGAACACGATGCTATAGAAAAACTAAGAGTTTTAGAGATAGATCATTTGGCAAAAAAAAGAGCTTCCAGAGTATCAGGTGGAGAAAAACAGCGAGTAGCTATTGCCAGAGCTTTGATTAATAACCCATCAATCATTATGGGAGATGAACCTACGGGAAATCTGGATAGTTATAATTCTGACAATGTTTTTAATATTTTCAAACAATTAAGTGACGAACAAGGCTTATCTCTTTTAGTGGTTACACATGATCTGGATTTTGCGAACAAAACAGATCGGATCATAGAAATGGGTGATGGCCGTATCCTTGAATAGGATATACAAATGCTAAAAAAGTAATATCTAATTACAGAGGTAATTCTCTAAGAATTAAAACTTAATAATGGAATTGGCGTATGCGATTCTACCTGTTTTACTAGGTCTCTATGAAATAATTTTTTGAAAAAACTTTTATCCTCACGTTCTAATAGTGACACAAGATCAGCTTTTTTATCTTTTAGATAGGTATTCAATTTTTCATAAACAGTATCGGATATCAAATTATCAAAATCCAGATTAGGATAATCGACATTTTGTTTTACCATTTCTTTGAACCAAGCCATTTTATTTTCCTCTTCCTCCGTGTCTTTAGTCGAAATATGAACCACATGAATTTCAGCATCAAAAGGTGAGGCCAGATATGCCAATTTTTCAATTGCAAAGATGTCTCTTTCTTCAAAATCAGTTGCATATACCAGATTTTTTATTTGCTTAGCACTACTATTATCTGGAATAACCAGAAGTGGGCAAGGAGCTTTTGTAATTAATGTTTTTGCGATATCCCCTTCTAATAGTCCACGTTTACTGTTTTCATCTTTTATTCCGATGATAAGCATATCCGCAGATAAACTCTTTCCTTTTTCTAGAATTCCATCTACGACCGACATATGTTTGATGACTGAGGTTTTTACATTATTTTTTTCAAAATCATCTCCCAGATGCTTTGCGCAGTAGATTTTTATAATAGACTGCTGCTCTGCATAAGCTCTTTTTACAGTTTTGCTTAATGGACTTATGATCGTAGTACCCGGAAAAGACGGGATATCAAATACGTGTAGTATTATCAATTGTGCTTGTAATTTAGCACTAAGATCATAGGCATAGTTCAATGCTGATAAAGAATGATCTGTATAATCTGTGGCGTATAAAATAGTTTTCATGACTTGTGATATTTTGTGATGAAACTATAACATTAGACTCAAAATAAAAATGACATAAATCAGTAAATGGTTCTCTACGTTTATATGAATTTATGATTTTCCTCATTTCGATTAAGTGTATCTAATCTTATTTTTAACTCAAAGAGTAGTAATGAAAAAAGTAATTAAAATGGTGTTGGCGATAGTTATTGGAATCATAATATTATTAGTGTTAGTAAGTATAGTTGGGGTTTCGTCATTTAACAGTAATGTGGAAAAAGAAAAAGAAGCTCTTTTTGATGCTAACATAAAATCCGACGATAAGATTTTATTAGAAGATTTGGATACGCTTCCTGATTTAGTGAAAAACTATTTGATTAAAGTTGGAGTAGTGGGGAAACTAAAACACTGTAATGTTGTATTCAACCAAAAGGGAAAAATTAGAGATAATCCTGATAAAAGTTGGTTACAGTTTACAGCAACTCAGTATATGTCTTCTACTAATCCTGGATTTATTTGGAAAGCAAAAAGCTTACCTATGCTGATTAGAGATAAGAGTATGAACGCTAAAGGCGAGATAAAAGTTAGTTTTTTGGGTATAAAAAATGTAGCTCAATTTTCGGGATTAGAGGTGGATCAAAGCTCATTAGGGAGGTATTTGGGAGAGTTAATATGGTTTCCTATCGGGTTTTTGGATTCTGATATTTCTTGGAAAACAATAGATGTTAAAAGTGTAAAGGCTATTATGATAAAAGGAAAACTTACGCTAGAAGGTATTTTCTTTTTTAATCAAAACGGATTGATAGATCGTTTTGAAACGAAAAGGTATAGAGATCTTAGGTTAGAAGATTTTATAGGAGAAGTCGGAGCCTATAAAAATTATGATGGATTGTTACTTCCAGAATCCATGACTGCGATTTGGAATCTCAAAGGGCGAAAGTTTGAATATTTTAAATCAACTATTGTAGATTATAAAATCACAAACACTATTCATTGATAACCTGTTTGTTGTGTGTTTTTAGTGTGATAAATATCATATTTATTAAAGCTTCTTTGTGATAAATTAGCATCTATAGGAATTATAAATATTCAATGTAATGAGCACTCCAGAATATCTAATTATCCAGATTAATGAATTAACAACGC
Organism: uncultured Aquimarina sp.; assembly: GCF_947495315.1. Lineage (GTDB taxonomy): Bacteria > Bacteroidota > Bacteroidia > Flavobacteriales > Flavobacteriaceae > Aquimarina. Next base: position 316,015 of record NZ_CANLYD010000004.1, read on the forward strand.
TTATAGAGACTAGGTATCCTGAACTATATAAATTCTTGGAAGAACAGCCTCTTACGCTTCCTACAAACGACACTAAAGAAATGGACGAAAAACTATTGTCCGATTATTTAGAAAGTTTAAATCAATTGTTAAAACATCATGTAATTACTCATAATAAAAATTAATAAAGGTTATGGGAGAAATAGCAACATCTGATCGACAAATCACTTTGTTCTATAGCTCTAAATCGGTAAGAGCAAAGCAGACATTGGCATATGCAAAGGCAGAAGGTTTACCTATTCGGGAGGTTGATATCTTAAAAACACCTTTAACTGGAACACAAATTGCTGAAATTGCTGGTAGGTTAGGTCTTGAAATTAAAGATTTGGTAAACCAAGAGCATCCTTCGTATAAAAAATATTTTGAATATCACGATTTTTCTTCTGATGATTGGATAAAGATGATAAGGCATAACCCTAGAATTCTTAAGCAACCTATTGCTATAAGAGGAGATATCACGATTCTGGTAGAAACTCCAACGGATATTATTAAGATATAAAATATAATAGTGCTTATAAATGATAATCTATATAGTAGTTATTAATGATGTTTTATGAATCTAAAAAATGTTTATGGAAGCCAAAATTCTTTCACCCTTGTTTTCCTGTAAATATTTAGTACCAGTAAAATAATCCAAATACAAAGTGAAAATTTATCTTGACCAATGTCATAGTTGAAAAAAAATATAGAATCTATTTTTGATTTGTTATGGCCAACTTTGAAAGTATATCAAATAGTAAAAACAACAATTTACCAAAGCTATCGGAAGAATATTCTTTTTTATCCGGCCCTAGATCTAGATTAAGAGAACTATATTTTACCTTAAAAGTGCTTAGGAATTTTGTTAGAGGTTTTAGAAGAATGCATTTTATTGGACCTTGTGTAACTGTGTTTGGTTCTGCAAGAGCAGAGTCTTCTGATACGTACTATCAAAAGGCAGAACAGATAGGAGAAGCTTTGGCAAGAATGGGATTTACTGTAATGACCGGTGGAGGTCCTGGAATTATGGAAGCGGCAAATAAAGGTGCGTATCAGGAAGGTGGGTATTCGGTTGGGTGCAAAATTTTACTCCCAAAAGAACAAAAACCTAATCCATACCTGCATAAGTGGATCAATATCCCTTATTTTTTTATTCGAAAAGTACTTCTGGTAAAATATTCTTATGCCTTTATAGTACTACCAGGAGGGTTTGGCACAATGGATGAGTTTTTTGAATCTCTTTTATTGGTTCAGACTAAAATGATTAATGAATTTCCTGTCATTTTATTTGGAAAACAATATCATAAAGAACTATTAGAGCATATCGAATTAATGAAAACTCATGAAATGATTTCTGAAAACGAATTGAGTTTTTTATTCGTAACCGATTCAGTAGAAGAAATGGTAAATCATTTACAAACCTATTCTGTGAAAAAGTATGGATTAAAGAAAACTCCTTTCAAAAGAAAATGGTGGTTATGGGAAGGGAATCATGTTGGAATTTCTAATTAATAAAGCTCCTTAAAAGTATTAAAATTAGCACATATACGGACTTTGATGTTTATTATATAATTTATTAAGACTTGAACCTTTTACCGGTATAGTTTTTATCGAATCTCCATTGTACTTTCCATAAGAGTAGCATTCCTAGAATAGTCAAAACCAGCATTTGACAGTTTTGCCCAAAAACACCAAGTCCAACGGTGCTTTCTAGAGTATCCCTGACTTCATCAAATGAAATATGGTACATTGTAGATACAGCTAAATTTTACTCAGTAAGTCAAATAAAGGATATGAATAATTTTAATCATATCCTTTATTTGATTCCTAACAAACTAAAAACGTTTTGAAATCCCCATATCAAATGAAATATAGTTAAGCTTGGCATCAATGGTTGTATTCGTAATTTCAAGATCCCTTGAAAGTGAACGATACCCTATTTGAGGGCGTAAACTCCAGTTTTTACCTAAATCGATGTCTAGACCGGCACCTATTTCCCATCCTAATCCGTGACCAGAGTCTATGTTAATGTCTCCTGATTCGCTTTCCACTTCTATATGATTGTAAATTCCACCAGCACGTGCCAGAAGAGAAAGAGAAGAATCTCCTATTGGATGAATGAACCGTAATCCAAAAGTATATCCTGTTTCATCAAAATCGGCATCTTCACCAGCAAAAGAATTGACGGCCCTGAATGTGTTATAACCCCAACCGGCATACCCCGCTAAGTGTTCCATAAAATTATAAGCAATAGTAGCTTCAAATCCGAAACCTACTTTTAGGTCTGCATCTCCAATATCTTTGGTTGGTAATTTGAGTCCTGGTCTAATCTCTACAGACCATTTTTCTTGTGCAAAGAGTGTCTCATTTATTGATACTATTAGAAATGCAATAATTATTATTTTTAAAGTTCTCATAAGGCTAAATTGATTAACGTTAATATGACGCAAATGTAGAATCAGAAGTCTATTTTGACTATGATAATTATCATTTAAGGCCGACGCAGTCAGTAAAGATTAATCATTTAAGGAGAGAAATATTTTACTCAATAAAAAGTGAATTACGATTCTGATGTTCAGAAAAATAAACTAAACAATTTTAGCGTTTAATGCCTTTGTAAACAGGATAATTTATATTTGATTGAATTAGGAATACATAAGATAACAGAAACTTTTTAGACTTTAAATCTTGTGATTATCAATACCCAACCTTTTTTTTAACAGAAGGTACTTCCCATTGGATCATTTCTTTCAGAAATTCATCTACTTTTTCCGTAATTACTTTTTCTGTTACCATTTCTGGAGCGTATATACCCAATTCTATCACATTGCTTTCTTGGGGTGTGTTTTCAATCTCAGGAAATAGCATAAAAATATAGATATCACCATTATAGGATTGGGAGAAGATTAATGCACCACCTGGTAAAAACTGAAATGCAGGTATCTGATTGGTACAATCCATCAATTCTTCCGGAAACGAATCAAAAGTGATATTGACCGCTTCATTATTATGGATCCAACTCAATTCTTGTACTTTCCAACCAATATCATACAGCTTTACAATGGTTTTTAAGGTTTTAAGAAGCAACGTTTTAGTTTTTGTTTTCCAAAGTAATCTTTTGTCCACAACGGTTTTAATTGAAGTTCTATAATCATTTACACGTTCTTCGAGATGTTCAATTTTCATATCATCGGTTTTACGATTAATTCTTCTTTTTCTTTTCTTCTTTTTCTTGTTTTTTGAAATATCCTCTGAAGAAGAAATTGTGTTTCAGCGCTTCCATATTTTGATTAAATCGATCTGTTCCCTCTTTTATATTATTCATTGTAGAGTCTATATTCTTAACTAAGGATTGATCTTCTGTTAAATAATGTAAAGCACCTTTTCCAGAAACAACTCCTTTTAAAACAGAATCAAGATTTTTAGTAACTGCACCTATATCTACACTGGATTGCTCTAAATTATCGATGATCGTCTTCATTTTTTGACCAGATATACTATCCGTTAGCAGAACACCAGCAACACTTTCATTTTTATTAATAGACGAAACAATATCATTTAGTTCATTAATTGCTTTTGATGCTCCAGTACTGGTTTTTTTTAGTTGAAAGATCGTCTGTTTTAAGTCTTGCGCCATAGTTGAATCATTGATCAATAATCCCAGTGTTCCTTTGCCTTCAATGATTTCGGTAGTTATTTTTAATAAATCAGCGGTCAGGAGAGCTGCATTTTCATTGGTAACGTTTAATGTAGTAAGCATGTCATCAGAACCAATTCTGCTATAGGACTGTATAGTATCTCCAGAAATCACTGATGGTAATTTACTCTCCCTAGGAATAATATTTACAATCATATTACCGACCAATCCATCAGAACCGATAGTAGCTATAGCATCTTTTTTAATATGCTTTCTGATACTTTCTTCTACCATCATTTCGACCATAATCTGAGAATCACCTATCATCTCAATCTTACTCACAGTACCTACATTTATACCGGAGTAGCGAACATTATTACCCAACTCCAAACCATTAACATTGGCAAATTGAGATTTGATCTTAATGCTTTTACTAAAAAGATGTTGTTGGTTTCCAACAAAATAAAGTGCTGTTACTAGTAGTAAGGTTCCCAGAACTGTAAAAACACCTAGTTTTAGTTTTTGTGAAGCTGATTTTTGCATAATAACTAATTTTCTTTGTTCTCTAATGTTTAAAAAAAGCTTTTACCTGAGGATCATCTGATTGTGATAATTCCTTGTATGTTCCTTGTGCGTAATTTATTCCATCTACCAACAAAATGATTCTATTAGAAATCACACGGGCGCAATCAACATCGTGAGTGATGATCAAGGATGAGGTCCCGTATTTTTTCTGAATGCTACGCATCAATTGTATGATTTCTTTTGCAGTAATAGGATCTAATCCTGTAGTTGGTTCATCGTATAAAATAATTTTAGGTTTTAATATCAATGCTCTTGCTAAAGCCACACGTCTTTGCATACCACCGGAAAGCTCTGCTGGCATTAAATCAATAGCATCCGCTAAACCAACATTTTCCAAAGCTTCAATAATGAGAGCTTGTGTGGTCTCTTTCATTTTTAGTTTTTCCTTATGTCGGCGTAATGGGAACTCCAGGTTTTCTCGAACGGTCATCGAATCATATAAAGCACTCCCTTGAAATAAAAACCCAATTTCCGTTCGTAATAAATCTAATTCAGTTTGCCCTAAAACAGTAATATCCTGACCTTTAATTCTTATACTTCCACTATCAGCTTGCATCAAACCCACCAGGCATTTAATCATTACTGATTTTCCAGAACCTGATTTACCCATAACTACCAGGTTTTCTCCTTCAAATAATTGTAGACTAAACCCATTTAATACATGATTATCACCAAAACTTTTTCGTAATTCTTTGAGTTCTAAAATGGGCGATATTTCTGTAGCGTTTTTCATTATATCAGATTTCAAAAAATATATCAGACACAAATACTGCGATAAAGTCAATAACAAATAACAGCATAGAGGTATAAACAACTGCGGAATTAGATGCCTCTCCAACTCCTGCGGTTCCTTTTTTACAATGATAGCCCTTATAACATCCCACGAGTCCTATAGCAAAACCAAAAAAGAATGATTTTATAGTTGCGGGAATGATATCACTGAATTTTATAGCATCAAAAACTTGATTAAAATATAGTTGATAGGATACAGCACCTTTTATATTTTCTATGATAGCTGATCCAAATAACGCAATAGCATCTCCAAAAATAATGAGCAACGGAAGCATTAGTGTCGTAGCTGTTATACGGGTGACAACGAGATATTTAAAAGGGTTTGTGCCAGATACTTCCATAGCATCAATTTGTTCAGTGACCTTCATAGAGCCTAATTCTGCACCTATCCCAGAACCAATTCGTCCTGCACAAATTAATGCAGTAATTACAGGGCCAATTTCTCTTACAATAGAAATACCAACCATAGAAGGCATCCAGGACTCAGCCCCAAATTCCATTAATGTAGGTCTGGATTGAAGGGTAAAAACTAATCCCAAAATAAAACCGGTAACACCAACTAATAATAAAGATCGATTACCTATGTGATAGCATTGACGTAATAGTTCCTGAAACTCAAAAGGCCTAGTAAATACTTCTTTAAAAAATCGGAATGAAAAATATGACAAGTCGCCAATTTCTGTAAAAAAAGCTTTTGTTCTTTCTACTATTCTAAGTGATTGTGTCATAGATGTAGTACTTAATATCTCTATAAAGATAGATTTGATGTTTTCTAATAAAAATGATATTCATCAGATTTATGTGTCTTAAAGACTGATAATTGTCATAGTTAAAGGGTCTGTATACTCCTATTTTTAGGCTGTTAAAATCTGATTATGAAATGAGTGATAAGAACGAAGTCGATAATAAGCGAAATGTTCTATGACGAATTCTGCCTGACGGCAAGGCAGGTCTGATAACTAAAAAATAAAAGGAACAGATGAAAACAACTGTAGAAATTCAAAATTTAAAATGTAGCGGCTGTGAAAGTACAATAGCCAAAAAATTACACGCCCTAAAAGGAGTTAGAGATATATCCGTCAATACTAATGATTGTACGGTTTCCTTTAGTTATGATACGGATGATGGGATAGAAACTGTCCAAAAAGAACTAACCAGACTCGGATACCCTTTGGTTAATGATGAAAATAATCTGGGTAGAAAAGCAAGATCGTATGTCAGTTGCGCTATCGGAAGAATGCAGAAGAGTTAGTATCATAAAAAGCACCTTCAAAATGAAAGAAAAAGTACAAAGAAAAGCCACATCGAACACTGTTTATGGTTTAGGTATTATTGGAGCATTAATTTATTATATAAGCTATGCCACAACTTTTTGGATGGGAGTGATAGGAATTCTTAAGGCTATTGTTTGGCCGGCCTTTCTGGTGTATGAACTTCTTAAATATGTGGGAGCCTCTTGATATTATTAGTCAAAAAAGTAAACAATGGATACACAAATCACCAAAAAAGAAAGAGCTAATTATTTTCAGCAATTAACATCCATAGAAATTGATAATCAAATATGGTTTGTTGCGGAAGATGTTACCGCTGTTTTAGAACTTGAAAATGAAAAAGAAGTATGGAGTTCTCTGGATCCGGAAGAGCGTTTTGCTACAGAGATATATAGAGATGGTAAAAAGCGGAATGTGAATTTAATTTCAGAAAGTGGTTTATACGCTTTGATCTTCCGAAGTGATACCAGAAAGGCGAAAAAATTCAGGAAATGGGTTACTAATCAAGTGTTGCCTTTGATTAGAGTTAGAGGATATTATAATACTAAGCGTTTAGAAATCCCCAATTTTGTAATTAGATTTAATGACAATTGGGATCGTGTAGAACCAGGTTATTTTTCGGTGTTAAGTGAACTTTTTATACGATTATACGGACGTTTCGAACAGGAAGGATATATTTTACCTAGTTATGCATTGGATGGCAAAGAGATGAGACCCGATATAAGTGTAGCAATTCACTTTGATAAATATCTGAAAGAAAAGTTTCCTCAGTATAATCGTGAGTATAAAACGTATCAGCACAGACTTCCTAACGGAAAAGAAGTAGAGGTAAAACAATATAGTAATCATCTATTACCTATTTTTATAGCCTATATAGATAAATATTGGCTACCGGAATACGCAAGTGCATATTTCGAAAAACGAGATAAGAAAGCTTTAGAATATCTTCCAAAACTTTTAAAATCATAGATTAGTAATGATACTTGCTATTCCTATTCCGAGAATAAGGAATAATACAAATCTCCTGAATTGCTCTTGGGATATTTTATTTAAGATTTTCTTTCCAATCCAAGTACCAAGAATGCCTACCACAATTAAAATCGGGATTAAATATAAAATTTCCTGTTTCATATAACCATTAAAATAGTATACAATAGTTCTACTAAAATCTACACCTAAATCAATCATCGCAGAAGTGGCGATAAATTTATCTTTATTCATTTTGAAAGCTGTCATTGTGATTCCTCTGATCGCTCCGCCTGTACCCAAAAGTCCTGCACTTAAACCAGACAAGGTACCTCCCAGAATGGCATTTTTTGTAGTAGGTTTCACTTTAAGTTGAGTGAAAACTAAGAATAAAAGACTCAGGGAAATAAGGAAAAATCCAAGAAACCAAGTCAAGATTTTCGGATCAAAATATTTACTTAGATAAGCTCCTATAGAAACAAATAAAACTGCCGGAATACCTAATGAAAGAACTAATTTTTTATCTAGTCCTTTTTTAAATAAGGCAATTTTGGTAACATTACTGGATAGGTGAAATAATGCCGTGAGTCCCAGTACAGATTGAAAATCTAAAAAGAAATTTGCTACAGGAACAAAGAATACTGAAGACCCAAACCCTCCAACAGTTCCTAATATTTCTGAAAGAATCGCAAGGATGATGAATATCGGTAAGTATCTATCAAGCATATCCCTAATTATATGTATACTTAAAAGTATGACGTATTACAATCATAATTTATGATAAATATCACATCGGTTTAGATGCAAAAAGATGTTACCGTTCATTAGTGTTTCTATTTTTTAATTTATCTATCTATTGATAGTTATTTTAAAAGAATTATTATCAATAAGTCATAATCTGAAAAAAAATATAGAAAAAGCGCAATGAAAGACTGTAGTAAATGATGTTTTTGTTTTATTCTTAGAAATAAAGATTGTATTCAAAAAATAGATTTTTATAGTACGAGATATCATTAGTTGTATAGAAATTTTTGTTTTTAATTAGGATTTAAAAAATTAAGAAAATCTATTGAATTTTTTTCAGAGGTAGTTTGATTAATACTGTTAAGATTTTTTTTTGGTATATTTGAGAGACTACCTTAGCTTAAATAAAGCACTAAATGAATCGTATTTGTTTTTTATTTTTCCTATTTCAATTCTTTTCTTTTTCACAATCAATTGAAAATAAGATTTTGCCAGAGATTATCCATTATGATACTAAAGATATGGGATTTGGAGCGCAATCTTGGGATATTGGACAAGACGAAAATGGAATTGTATATGTAGCAAATGAAAATAAGGTTTTAATCTTTGATGGAAGTGAATGGAATTCTGTGGCAACTAATAAAGCGATGGTTAATAGAAGCTTATTTGTTAAGAATAAGGATTCAATCTATTTTGGTGCAGATGGACATTTTGGATTGATAATTAATAACGATAAAGATGCTTATAAAGTTTCGTTATTGAACAACGTTAATAAAAGTATTTCTGATAGTGCAGAAGAGTATTGGAGAATACACGAAATAGATGATGAGGTCGTTTTTCAGACCTTCAGTAATTTATATATTAATCAAGGTAATATTATTACTAAAATACCTGCTCCTTGTTGCTTTAGATGGAGTTATAAAATAGATGGGGATCTATATGTAAATGATTATGAGTATGGTATTTTTAAATTATCTGGAACAAGCTTGTTGCCAATATATAATAGTGATGAATTAAATGCTAGTATTATAGGGGTTACTAAAGTAGGTGAGGATTTAATTCTTATCAGTGATATAAAAGGACTATTTTCACTTAATAATAATAAAGTTGTTCCATTGGATTTTTCTTTATCTGAAGAAGTGAAAAAAGCGCAGATTTTCTCTTTTTTAAAACTTGAAGATGGTAGGATTGCATTAGGAACGGTATCTAATGGATTGTATATACTTGATTTGGATAATGGGAAAACCGAGAATATTAACAAGTTAAAAGGATTACAGAATAATACGGTTTTATCAATATTTCAGGATGATGAACATAATCTTTGGTTAGCATTAGATTATGGAGTCGATTATTTAAAATTAAACTCTTCTTTAAAGTACTTTTATGATTACTATGGCAAACTGGGAACAACATATGCTGCAATAAAAGATAAAGGCTTTTATTATATAGGTACTAATCAAGGATTGTATCTGTTGGATGGTGAATCTGCAGTTCAGGAAGAAGATTTTGAGCAATTATTAAAAGGACAAGTTTGGAACATCGTTTCTATAAATGATGAGATATTGGTCGGACATGATACAGGCGCATACACTTTAAGTGAAAAAACAATAAGTAAAATGGGCTTTAGTAAAGGAGCCTGGGATTTTAGAAGTTTTAAGTATAAGAATAAAGACCTTATTCTTTCACCACATTATAATGGAGTGTCGTTATATGAGAAAATTGATAATGATTGGAAAGAGTATCAACTTAAAGGGTTTAATAAATCGGTAAGGTATCTAGAAATAGATCAAGATAATTATATATGGCTGGCACTAAGATCAGAAGGTGTATTTAAGTTTGGTTTAGATGATAGTAATAATACACTCATAAAGGAAGCTTTTTTCCCTCTAAGTGATTTCGAAGGAGCTGTTTTGTCAATGTCTAAGGTTAGAAAGCAAATTGTTATTACATCAGATTTTTATTCATACACATATGAACCTGAAAATAATTCATTCGTTAAAAAAGAGCTAGGAAAGAAAAAGGGATATGCACCTCGTATTATTGAGAAAGGAGACGAAATCTGGTATGTAGATAATAAAAGTATTGTAATAGAAAATGAAAAAGGTTTAATGAATCTTGAAGAACTTCAGGATCAATTGGTTCCCGATGTTTTAAATTCTTTTACACTAGATGATACACATGAACTTATTCCGGTGTACGGTGGTTTCTCAGTGTATGTCAGAGATAATTTGACACCTATAGATAGTGCAAGAGAAGAGGTGCTAATTCGAGATTTTGTATCAGTTAATAGTAATGTGTCATATTTAGAGAAGTCAGAAATACCTTTTCGGGATAATGACCTTAAAATAAGATATGCTTTGCCCATATATGGTAAGAAAGTAAGTTATCAATCAAAAATAAATGATGAGGACTGGAATGATTGGACAACTTCAACAGAACATACATTGTATAACCTGACTGAAGGAGATTATACATTCTATATCAGAGCTAAGTATGATGAAACTGTAAGAGAGTCTTCTTTTTTCTTTATAGTAAAACCGCCTCTATATAGAACTCCTTGGGCATATGGACTTTATTTATTACTGATTAGCGGGATAGTGTTTGTAGCATTTTCTATTAATCGCTATAAAATGAAGAAACAAAAAATTAAATTGCTTAAACAGAAAGAAGAAAAACTAAGTAAGCAGGAAGAAGAGTATAAAGCCCAGCAATTAGAACAAGAACGCAAAATTATAGAACTCAAAAACTCTAAACTAGAAGATGAAATAAAAGCAAAAAGTAGAGAGCTTACTCAAATCGCTTATGTAAATCTTAATAAAAATAAGATTTTGAAAAAGATTAGAGATAAAATTGTAAAAATCCAAGAGTCTCCTAATATTCGATCAAAAGATAGTAATTACATGGATTTAAAGAGACTTGTGGAATATTATATTACTGATAAAGAGAGTAAACTGTTCAAGATAAACTTTGATAAGTCTCATCAGGAGTTTTATGAAAGATTGTCCAAACAACATCCTGGTTTAACCTCGAAGGATTTAAGATTGTGCGCATACCTTAAAATGAATTTGTCTTCAAAGGAAATAGCTCCTTTACTTGGGATAAGCCCTCAAAGCGTAGATGTAAACCGACATAAGCTTAGAAAAAAATTGAATCTAAGTTCGGATAATAATTTGACTCAATTTTTGGTAAGTTTTTAGATATTTTTTTGAAAATTCCACACTTATGGTGTTTTTATTGTCTAAACCTTTGTGTTCTTTTTTAATACTTTTATTTAAGGATTAGCGTTTTAGTAGTTGATTTAACAGAGTTTTTATCTCAAAAGCATTATTTTGTGACTTTGTAAACCTACTTAGCCCTTTTGATTTTTAATTTTTTATACACATTATCCTTTCAGGAAAAACCTGAACCCGGGATTCCGAAATTCCTTGGAATCATACTAACTGTTGGTATTGTTTCGATCTGTTTGTATTATGTTTCTCGATACCTGGAAACAGTATATGCGAAATTTTATAAGAAACCTTTTTTTGTACACTTTTATTTGGTTCCTAAAAAATTACCAACTCACTTGTTGCCTTTTTTAAATACAAATGCATTATATAATCAATTGGACAAACGGAGAAAACGATATTTTGAACATCGAGTTGTACAATTTTTAGAAAGCACTAAGTTTGTTGGTAGGGAAGGACTCATCATTGATGATGATAAACGAATGCAAATTACGATGATGGTAATTCAGTTAACCTTTGGGATGCGTAATTATTTGTTAGAATATGTAGAGACTATTATTTTATACCCGTCTTCTTATTACTCCATTCTTAATAAAACAGAAAATAATGGAGAGTTTAACCCAAGATCTAAGGCTTTGGTGTTATCCTGGGAACATTTTAATATGGGAAATTTACATCAGGAAGATGGAGTGAATCTGGGAATACATGAGATTACCCATGCCATCCATTACTGTTCACTGAAAAGTAACAATATTAGCTCAGAAATATTTCACAATACTTTTTTAGAACTAGAAAAGCACCTCTCTTCTGTGGAGTTACGAAATAAGATTATTGAATCTAAAATATTAAGGGAATATGCCTTTACAGATAAATTTGAATTTATAGCGGTATTAGTAGAAGTTTTTATGGAATCTCCTGATAAACTTAAAGAACAATTCCCTGATATTTATGCATATGTTGGACGTATGTTAAATTTTAAATATTTTGAACGATAAGATTGATATAAAAACTATATTTATCCACTAAACAATTTTAATAAAAAAGAATAACATGGAAGAATTTCAGCAAGTAGCACCTGTAGTAAGTTCACTTACTGATGAAAAAAGAGTAGCTTTTTATAAAAAGACCTATACGCATCTAGCGATGGCAGTATTGTTATTTGTGATTGTAGAATGGGTGTTTTTTCAGATTGAACCTTTGGTAAACTTTGCGTTTTCGATGGCGCAAGGATGGAGATGGTTAATTATGTTAGGAGGTTTTATGTTAGTTACTAATTATGCTGAGAAAATGGCATATAAGAATCATAATATAAATCAACAATATTTAGGACTTCTTCTATATGTTGTAGCACAGGCATTTATTTTTATTCCAATGATTGGCTATGCGATTATTGCTTCTCAAAGCACTATAACGGGAGAGACTAGTATTCTGTCGCAGGCTGTAGTTTTAACTTTGTCCTTGTTTACGGGACTTTCTGCTGTTGTATTATTTACTAAGAAAGACTTTTCTTTTCTTAGATCAATGTTAACCATAGGTTTTTTTATTGCAATGGGACTAATTGTTGCAGGAATCATATTTGGGTTTGATTTAGGTCTTTGGTTTAGTGCTGGAATGGTAATTTTGGCGTCTGGATCTATATTATACCAGACTTCTAATATGGTCCATAAATATTCCGAGGATCAGTATGTGGGAGCATCTTTAGGGTTGTTCGCTTCACTAATGTTACTTTTCTGGTATATCCTAAGTATTTTATCTAATGATTAAGAAACTTATCTTAATAGGTCAGGAATACTACTTATAAATAATGAAAGGCTGTCTTATATCAAGACAGCCTTTCATTATTTATTTATAGATTCCAGTCGTTTCTTTTGACGCTCGTGATGCCTCATATGTATTTCGATTAGAGAAAACCATTCTACCGCATTAATCATCCCAAAGAATGGATGACTGTGCTTTATTTTTGTATCACATTTCTTTACTAGTGATTCTTTGGATACAGTTTCTATTATAAATTCTTTGAAGTTGTTTTCTAACATATCTCTATCCATTATTTCGGGAGTAAAGTCAGCTACAATTTTAGAAGGGAAAGATTCCATTTTGATGTTACGAGAAGGAATGATATTTAGATTAAATATTAAATATGCTGCCCCGTTCTTAGGTTTTCCATTTCTAGTATCATTATCTATACATTTATGAAAATTTGGGAGTTGGTACGTCTTTGCTACGCGCATAATATGATCATATAATTCAGCAAGAGACCATTGGTCAGAAGAGGGTTTGTGATACAAGCTTTCCTGACTGTACTTTTGAAGATCCAGATACCATTTTTCAGATCTTTTTTTAAAGGCAGCAACAGGATTTTTACTGAACATTTTATTTTCCTGAAATTATATGTTTTATTATTGTTTTTGCGTGTATTCTAGAATTTTCTATAAACCATATATGAGTATCCATGCCACCACATATCACTCCAGCTAGGTATAGATTATCAATGTTAGATTCCATGGTTTCCTCATTATAGTTGGGATACATTTTTTCATCATCAGAAAGTTGAATTCCAATTTTTTTGAGAAAATCAAAATTAGGAGTATAACCCGTCAAAGCTAATACATAATCATTTTCTACGCTAACTTCTCCATTAGAAGTGTTTAGGGTGATTTGCTGAGGTTTTATTTCTTTAACTGTAGCGTTGTAATATACTTTGATGCTGCCTTCTGCAATTCTGTTTTCGATATCTGGTTTTACCCAATATTTTACACGTCTACCAATTTCTGGACCTCTAACAATCATACTTACATCAGCTCCTTTTCGGTAACATTCTAAAGCAGCATCCACTGCAGAATTACTGGCACCAATAACAGCTAGTTTTTGTTTAGCAAAGAAATGGGGATCTTTATAATAATGTGAAACTTTTGGAAGCTCTTCTCCCGGAACATCGATAGTATTCGGGATATCATAAAATCCAGTTGCCAGAATAATATATGAAGCGGTATATTCTTGTTTTTCTGTTTTTATATGGAAGATATTTTCTTCTTTCTTTACAGAATTTACTTTTTCAAAAAGATGAATATTTAAATTGTTAGAAGTAACAATCCTTCGATAATACTCTAATGCCTCATTTCTTTTCGGTTTTGATTCATTACTAATAAAAGGTATTTCATCGATCTCCAGTTTTTCAGAAGAAGAGAAGAACTGCATGTTTACAGGATAATTAAAAAGAGAATTTACGATAGGACCTTTTTCAATTATCAGATAATTTAGTCCTTTTTTCTTCGCTTCCAGACCGCATGCAATGCCGATTGGACCTCCACCAATTATTATGAGATCAATGTGCTTCATTAAGAAATTATCTCTTTCAATCCTTTTATGGTTTGGATTGGATCTTCACTTTTAAAAACATAACTCCCGGCAACTAATACATCTGCTCCTGCATCGACTAATTGCTTGGCATTTTTGTTAGTGACTCCTCCATCAATTTCAATCATTGTACTGGCATTATTGCGATCAATGATTTCTTTAAGTTGTTTTACTTTTTTATAGGTGTTTTCTATAAAAGATTGCCCACCAAAACCTGGATTGACACTCATAATACATACTAAGTCAATATCTTTGATAGTATCCTCAAGTAAACTTACATTAGTATGAGGGTTTATAGCCACACCAGCTTTCATGCCTTCAGCTTTTATTGCTTGCAGAGTCCTGTGAAGATGGGTGCAGGCTTCATAATGAACGGTAAGAATATTACTTCCTAAATCAGCAAAAGTCTTTATGTATCGATCAGGATCCACAATCATCAAGTGTACATCGATGGTTTTTGAAGCATGTTTTACAATATCTCTTAAGACGGGCATTCCAAAGGAGATGTTAGGAACAAAAACACCATCCATAATATCTATATGAAACCAATCTGCATCACTGCTATTGATCATTTCTACATCTCGTTGTAAATTAGCAAAGTCTGCTGCTAATACAGAAGGGGCAATTAATTTTGAAGCCATAAAAATTGTGTTGTTTCTCGCAAAAGTACTATTTAAGTTTTAAATGGTATACTAGGAGAGCTTCATAAATTTATGAGCTAGGTAGGAAATGTTTTTAAAGTTTTTTGGATTATAAGACTTTTCTGCTTCTAAGAATTGCTGTAGTTCTGTATAATCTTTTTCTCTATGAACTGTGGCGTAAGAATTGTGAAAACTTTTAAAAGAAGGTACTCTAATTTCTCTATCAAATATTTTAATTAAATTAGAGTGTCTTGAATCTCTATCTATTTTTGAATAAAGTTCTTGAATGATTTTTTTTTCTCCTTCGATTATTTGGAAAAAATTTTGACCAAAATGCATTAGAATACCAGTAATACCTAAGTCCTCATTTTTTAGTTTAGAACAGTGCATTAAATCATTGATCTGAAAGTCAGATAGCTTAGAAGAAGTGCTTACATAAGATATTGTATGCCACATAGCTTTTTAGCTTCAATTTAATTTATTTAAGGGGAATATTTATGTTAAAATTATTGTTTAACATTTGTTTAGCCAGGCTATAAATCTTAAGAAAGCTTCATGAATTTATTAGTGAGATAGGAAATGTTATTATAGTTATCTGGGTTATATGATTTTTCTTCTCTTAAAAAATGTTGTAGTTCTTTGTGGTTGTATTTTTCACCAAGAACTTTAAAAGAAGAATGATATTTTGAGAATGAACAATTGGGTGTTTTACGATCAAAAATTTTTATCACATCATAGTGCCTGGAGTCTAATAGTATTTTTGCAAATAGAGCTTGTATTAGATCTTTTTCGCCTTCCAGAACTTGGAAAAAATTGCCATCAGAATACATTAATATTCCAGTTATATTTTGGCTATCGTTATGTAGCTTAACAAATTCGAATAGCTTATTTACTTCAGAATTTGTTAAGGATGGATCGGCTGTACTTACATAACTTATGGTTTGCCACATAACATCTACATCTTATTTAAAGATAAGATTTTTTAGTATCAAAAATTTGTTTTTAGGGGAAAATTTATGTTAAATATTGTTAATTAAATTGCTTGTTGAATTTATAGGCCCTTGTAGAGTGGGTAAAACACGAAATATATTATATTGTTTTTAAGAAAGTTTCATAAACTTATTAGCGAGGTAGGAAATATTCTTATAATTATCTGGATTATGAGATTTTTCTTCTTTTAAAAAGTGTTCTAGCTCTTTATGATCATATTTTTCGCCAAGAACTTTAAACGAAGAATGGTATTCTGAGAATGAACAATTCGTTATTGCACGATCAAAAATTTTAATAATATTATAGTGTCTTGGGTCTAGAAGTATTTTTTTGTAAAGATTTTGTATTAGGTCATGTTCCCCTTCCAGAACTTGGAAAAAATTGCCATCAGAATACATTAATATTCCAGTTATATTTTGGCTATCGTTATGTAGCTTAACAAATTCGAATAGTTTATTTACCTCGGCATTTGTTAAGGTTTGATTAGCAGTACTTACATAACTTATGGTTCGCCACATGTCGTCTGGTTCTTACTTAAAGGTACAGTTTTTTGGTGTAAAAAAGATCTTTTTTGTGAATCTAATAAATGATAATGAAATTATTGCTTATTTCGCATAATTAGAAGGAAAAAATACCCATATGAAAAAACCTCCGGTAATCAGCCGGAGGTCATTCATCAATCAAAAAACGAACAGTTATGTTATAAACTGTTTGTAATCGCAATTTAGGAAATTAAAAGTTATCCTAAATAAGTTTTTAATATTTTACTACGAGATGTATGTTTTAATCTACGAATAGCTTTTTCTTTAATCTGACGTACACGTTCTCGTGTTAAGTCAAAAGTTTCTCCTATTTCTTCTAATGTCATTGGATGTTGATCTCCAAGACCGAAATATAAACGAATCACATCCGCTTCTCTTGGTGTAAGTGTCTCTAGAGCACGTTCTATCTCTGTACGAAGAGATTCGTGTAATAAAGATCTATCTGGATTAGGAGATTCACCAGAATTTAATACATCATAAAGGTTAGAGTCTTCTCCTTCTACTAAAGGAGCATCCATACTTACGTGACGTCCAGAGTTTTTCATAGACTCTTTAACGTCATTTATAGTCATATCCAGTTCTTTTGCAATTTCTTCCGCACTTGGTGGACGTTCGTGAGATTGCTCTAAGAATGCATATGTTTTATTGATCTTATTAATAGATCCAATTTTGTTTAATGGTAAACGAACAATACGAGACTGTTCTGCCAAAGCTTGTAAGATAGATTGACGAATCCACCATACGGCATATGAAATAAATTTAAAACCTCTGGTCTCATCAAAACGTTTTGCCGCTTTAATCAATCCTAAGTTACCTTCATTAATTAAATCTGGTAACGTAAGTCCTTGGTTTTGATATTGTTTTGCAACAGATACTACAAATCGTAAATTCGCTTTTGTTAATTTTTCAAGGGCTCTTTCATCACCAGCCTTTATTCGCTGAGCTAATTCTACCTCTTCATCCGCAGTAATAAGATCTACTTTACCTATTTCCTGCAAATACTTATCCAGCGATGCAGTTTCACGATTCGTTACCTGCTTCGTAATCTTAAGTTGTCTCATCTATGTTATCCTTGAAGTTTTATTTGTGAATATTTAGGGCTTTGCTTTTATTTATTATACGTATGTTGTTACTAAAATGTTACAAAAAAGTAAAATTATTTTTTCAATTATGTGTCTTTGAACATTAAAAACTATAATTATTAGTCGTAAGCCTAGCTATTTGATTACAAATTTATTCAAACTCTAAAACGTTTTTTGCTATAATAAGAGATCGCAGTGCATCAATTTTTTTATGCATTTTATTAAAAAATAAGTTTCTTTCTTTTTCTCCTGCAGTACTCAATAGTTTAGATCCTTCCATTTGGATCTTTAGGAATTGTTCTGCCTGATCACAGGTGGTTACATCATTAGTTCTGTAATACGAAAGAATAGTAAAAGGTACATATAGTGATCTTTCGGTAGGTGTTTTGACCAGAACTCGATTATTCATTAACAGGAGTTCGTTATAATAGAATTTGAAATTATCTTTTTGTTCAATTATTTTTTTAGAAATCTTATTAATTAGTTCTCCAAGATCATCACATATTTCCAGAGCATCCTTAGAAGTAAGTGAATTCGACTCAAAATAAAAGTGTATTTGTTTTAGGGTACTATTTATGGTTGTGATATCCCAAATTTCTATACAATTTAGGTCATTATACATACTACCTAAACGTTTTGCAGCTTCTAGTAGGGACAATGATGGGTTAAATCCTGTAAATCTTATATCACTGAGATCAGAATCCATAATTTTTAACCAGACATACATTTTAAATTTTGAAAGCAAGTTGTCATCTGATGTGTAGAAAATGGGTAAATCTTTTGCAGAATAAATCATTTCTACATCTTTATTATTAATGAGAGGTGATAATGATTTGTATGAGTTTTCATAATAAGCAAGTAGACTGTCCATATCTCTAACTGGAGCTGTCTTTTTTACAGCTACAATATGCTCATCTTCACTAGAGAATAGTTGATCTATCGATAAGCTGAAATATTTGGCTAATGTTACGCCTTCTTCTAAAGATAATTTACTTTTTTTACTGATCCTTCTATGTGCTGCGTCATAACTAATGTCTAGTGCGGTAGCGACTTCATCAATAAGAGATGTTTTAGAAGTAATCTGTTTCTTAATGAGTTCTAAGAAATTTTCTTGTATCATTTCAAATCTTTTTAAGGGTAGATGATGTTTTATAGAATGTAAATTAAAAAAGAAAAATAAGTTAATTTTTGCGATTTTCACAAAAAAATAATTTCCTGTTCGCAATAATTGCGTTTTATGCTAAAGGTGAGGTTTTGGCGTTTTGTTTTTAATACCAATTAATGACTTATGAAAAGGTTAGGTTTTCCTATAGATAGATACTTAAAAATCTATTGAAAGACCAGTTTGAATAGTAAAGTATAACGGTTTATAACTTCCGGAGTTTTTACTTGCATTGCTCAATTGATATTTAACTAGTGGTTCTACATTAAAATATATATTCTTAAGCAGACGATACCTAAGATTAGAACCGAAATTTATACTTGTATTTGTTGATTCTATAGCATCACTCATTCCTAGACCAAAATCATTAGAACCTGAATGTATGGTAATATTATTTTTTTGTGCAATTAAAAAGCCCATACCACCGAGGACAGACCAACTAAATCTTTTATCTATAATCCTATAACCTAGTTCTAAGGATAACTCGTGATAATGAAGTTTTTGTGTAAGGTCGACAGTTTCTTGATTTGTGATACTCTGAATAATTGTATTAGGTACAAGTATATCTGCATCCGAAAGAACACTTGAGAGCTCGTCACTAACTATATCATTTACTTTAGAACTTATTTTTATATTATTGTAACCAGCTCTTATACTAACTTTGTCATTGACGTAACCAGTTAATACAGCTCCGTAATTCAATGTGAAACTTCCTTTTTCTTTAATGTTCGATAATCTATCGCTAATCAATGAACCATTCATAGGGAATGTATAGGTTGGGGTTATATGAACTCCAAAATTTAACTTGTCAAATATTTTATTTTTTATTGGATTCAAAAATATTAATGTGTCTTTAGAAGGTTTTTTAAGGTTTTTTTCTTTTTGGTCAATGGTTGTAATAAGTAGTGTATCGTTTTTTATTTTTTCTATACTGTCAGAAATAACAATGTGTTTTAGTTTACCTGAGATTGTGGTATCATTTGATGTTTTGTGTTTAAAGATCTCTGTTGTTTTATTTTTGATTTCCAGATCTTTAGTTTTAGAAACTTTATTTTTTGCCGAAGTAGGATTGTCATCAATTGTAGCTATTTTTTTATCATTTTTAGAATCTACGTTATTTGCTAACTTGTAGTTTGTAGATCTATTTTCCTGAGATGTATTTAACTTCTTTTCTTGAGTTTTATATGAGTCAGATTTTACAGTATTGAGTTTAGTAGTATCTTTTATTTCTTTTTCAGAATCTGCTATTTTATCAATATTAGTGAAAGTTTCTTTTTGGTTGTTAGTAATGATCTCATCGCATTTTTCACTCTGTTCTTGATGAGTAATGGAATCTATGTTTTGCGGTTTATTAATATTTGTTGAATCCTTAAATGTATATACTCCTATAATCGTTAATGTTATCAATAGAGCAGTAATACTGGTTAATTGTAACCAATAAAAACCTTTAGAATCTTCTTCTTTATCCAATGCTGTTTCGATATCATTCCAAATGAGGTTATTAGGAGATTTTTTAAAGTCTCTTAATTGCTCCTTGAACGCTTTTCCTATGTCTTTTTTATTATCCATTACTTACCGCCATTTTTTTTTGATGATCATTCTGCTGCTTCATCATAATTCTGGTTTTTAATAATGTTTTTGCTCTATGTAAATTGGATTTTGATGTTCCTTCAGAAATTTTTAACATGTTGGATATCTCTTTATGAGAATAATCATCTAGTTCATACAAGCTAAAAACTAGTTTATATTGAGTTGGTAATTCTTGTATGAATGATAATAACTCGTCAATAGAAAAATTAAAAATATCTGTTTCAACGTTGGTGTCAGAGATTAATTCTTCTTTTAAGGGTGTGTTGATGAATAGGTCATTCTTGTATCGATCTATTGCTTTATTAATAGTTATTCTTTTCATCCATCCTTCAAAAGAGCCCTTAAAATTGTATTGATTAATTTTTTTAAATATTGTCAGAAATGAATCTTGTAAAATATCTTCTGCTTCATCAAAGTTTTTACAATATTTTAAACACAAAGGGAATAGTATATCCTTATAGGCATAAAACAATTCGCTTTGCGCCTCTCTGTTATTCTTCTTACATTTTTTAATTAGCTCTCTATTATCCAATAGATTGTAATTTTATTTTTTTTATATTATTAGTTACTCATCTAGACTGAAACTTATGAAAAGGTTGCGTCAAATTATGATTTTTTTAAAATAAGTTGCCGGAAGCATTTTTTCGACAATTGATTTTTCAAAATATACACAGAATAAGTAGACAATTGAGTCTAATTACTCTTTGATATTATTGATTATTATAGAAACTATTAGGTTAATTCTATACGATCAGGTATGTAATACTATTTATTATCACTACATGTTTCCTCTAACAATACAATCCTTGAGATTTGCGAAACTTCGGTTATAGTATTGTTTATAAGAACAAAAATGATTTGTGGGTTCGCTACATTGTTATATCCATTTGTTGGTAACTGGTTTATTTGTTGAGTCGCATCATCCATAGTGGAATAGAATGTTAATTCTAGGTTTGGAATTTCGGTTTCTTCTCTGAATGAAGTTATGCAATCTATATAATTATCAAACACGAACTGTGTTTCCTCTTCATTATCGGATTCACATTCTCTGAATTCTACATAGTCGCAATTATTTTCAATATTGCAGTTTTTTTCTATTATAAAACTATCCTCTTGATTTGTTATTTTTATAGTATTTTCATTAATTATCTCAGCTTCCCAATCAAAATTCCAATCTTCAGCAACAGAAGAATCTCCTTCTACGCGGATATTAACGTGTAATTGTTCTTCAATGAATAAGGAAATCCAAGATACTCTATACGCGTTTCCGTTGTGGTAAAAAACACCAGTTCCATCATCATAGAAATCCAGTAGTGAGTTGTCATATTGATCGTTTTCGGTTTGAGATTCTATCTCCCAAACACAGTTTGGTTCTTCTAATAAATTATTACAGTATAAAATAATTTGATCATCTATACATGCTCCTATTGCTTCTTTTAGTCCAAAATTACTATTAATACTAATCGAGTTTCCATCTGCGGTAGTCCCAGAAATAGGATAGCTTAAGCTAATCGAATTTTCTTCTGGTATTTGCCCTAAAAGTTGGGTGAATTCGATATTGTTATTTATTATTTGACTATCCGAGATAGCTTCGTTTTCATCGTATAAATAAACATTAAAAGGATAGATAAAAGTTAGACATACCACTTCAGCATTCTCTGGTGCAGTTTCCGAAAGTGTCTTTAGGTTACTAAATAGTTCTGAATTGACATCTATTTTTTCATTTAGTATGTCAAAAGATTCATTTTCACAGGATGCTAAAATGATGGATAGTACCAATATTATTTTTTGTATTGTTTTCATAAGTTTAGTTTTGTATTACTTCACCCTTTTAGACCTGCAATTCATAAAAGGTTGCGTAAGGCATAAGAAAAATGTTTATTATAAGAACTAAACCGTACGTTATTTGCGATTTTCGCAAAAAAATAATTTTCTATTCGCGATTATCACTTTCTGTCTTGTAATTATCACAATAGTTTTGACCTGTAGAATTTTTAAAACAAGAAAAATGAAAAACAAAATTGTAATATTAGTGATGCTGTTCTTTACAATAATAACTTTTGGACAGGAACGTAAATTAGATGCTATTTCAGGAAAAGTGAAGTCATTTAGTTTTTCTCCTATTCATTCTAATGTATCACAAGTCAATGGATTGGTATTAGGGGTTGGACATTATGAGAACAGAAATATAGAACACCAAAGAATCAATGGGGTTAATATAGATGTAATTCATCCTGCTCCATTATTATTAATGACTTTTGGCTTAGAGATACCTTTTAAGTTATTACCTGTAGGTTTAACGTATAAGAATAGTACTGGGATCCATGCTCTAGACAGCAATAATGAATCTAAAAAAGTTAAATTATCAATGAATGGATTAAACTTAAGCGTTGGTGGGTTTTATGAAGGAACGGATTTTAGTGGCTTAAATGTATCTTTAATATCCGTAGTTAATAATTTAAGCGGAGTATCCATAGCTCCTATTGTAAATGGTTCAGAGGTTTTTAATGGAGCTCAAGTTTCAGCCCTAGCTAATATTTCTGCAAGTGGTAATGGTTTACAGGTTGCAATCTCAAACGTTGCAGGAAAATTTAATGGCATTCAGGTGGGGTTGTTTAATAAAAGTATGGATCAAAGAGGTTTTCAATTTGGTCTTTGGAATAGAAATGCCAGAAGATCTTTGCCATTTATCAACTGGCAATTTTCTAAAAAGAAAGTAAAATCTAAAACATCTTAATTATGCAAATCACTAGCAACTTAAGCATCGAAGGGGACTATGGATTCGAAGCTTTTTACGTACTTACTGGAGACTTGGTTGGTCTTATTCCAATAAAAGAAAAATTATATACGCGTATTAAACTAATGGATAAGGAAACCTTAAAAATTAGTTTAATGAAATCAGAAACCCAAAGGATTACTAAATATGTAAAAGGATCACTTAAGGATGGGATTTTTAGTATTTCATCAAGTAATAGAGTAATCTCAATATTGTCATTTATCAAACATTGGCGAACTCAAAAAATAAATGTACGCTCGGGTAAAGAACAATTATTAGTTTTTTTATCAAAAACTGGAAAAGTACAACTTGGAGTTTTTAGGGATATTACTTCGCGTAAGAAAAAATAATATTCAAGGAATGATACTAACTCGAAGAAGCATCATCTTAATCTTCGAGTAGTATTTTTTGTTTATCAAACTAACCATACTAATAAATAAGTGTTACGATCGAGATGCCAAAGCAAATGTCTTTGGTTATCACGCTACTATTGATATGTCAAATTTTAAAAGAAATAATTATGAAAAAAATAAAGTTTTCTAAAGATGAAGGCTCAGAATTTTATAAGGAACTTAATGAACGAATCAGGAATTATTTTGAAAGTAATCGTATAGGTAGAACCGGAAATAGAAAGATGATTTTTAAAATAGTCTTGTATTTTACATTGGTGGTTTTATTTTATTTTTTGATGCTCACTTCATCAAATATAGTAACATTCTTCGTTTTCTATATTGGTTTAGGTATATCTGTATTATTAAATGCATTTAATGTTTCTCACGATGCAGCGCATGGAGTCGCTGTAAAAAGTAAATTTTGGAATAAGCTTTTATTCCAATTGAGTTTTAACCTGCAGGGGAATAATGCATATGTATGGGGTAAAAATCATAATGAATCTCATCATTTGTATACTAATATAGAAGGAAGTGATATAGATGTTCTTAATAATCCTCTTGTAAGAATGACAATTGGCCAAGATTTGCAATGGTATCATAGATTCCAGTATTTATATGTTCCTTTTTTATATTTGTTCTATTCTCTTAATTGGTTTTTATTTAGAGAGTTTTTAATGATTTTTAATCGCTCTAGCAGAACGATTAAAGTTACTATTCCTGCTTGGGAGGTTATCAAACTTATCTTTTTCAAGATAGCTTACATTACTTACATGATTGTGGTTCCGAGCATCCTATTGCCGTTTGGTTGGGAATATATTTTGGCTGCATTTCTATTAAATCATTTCTTGGTGTCCATAATATTCACAGCAGTGTTAGGAGTATCGCATCTATCTGACTATGTGGCCCATCCTGAGCCCGATTCAAATGGGAAACTTGCTATGAGTTGGCCTAAATTACAGATGTGTACTTCTGTTGATTATAATGTGGATAGTACTTTTTTAAATTGGGTGTTAGGTGGTTTTAATGCGCATGCATTACATCATTTATTGCCTAATATCTGTCATATACATTATATAAAACTACTACCGATATTCAGAGAAGTGGCAAAAAAGCATCAAGTAGAATATATGGAGATGTCTTATGCCGAGGCTTTAAGATCGCATTTTAGGTTTTTAAAAAAAATGGGGACACAATTAGCATTTAAACCGGTTAGTTATGAAATCTAAACATATTTATAATCAATCTCATACAGAGTTATTCCTTTCGATTCAGAAGGAGATTAACCAGAAATTGAATTTTTGTACGAATCGATTTAAAAGCAGAATTATATTAAAAGGTGTAATTTACTTTGTCTTAACTCTTATTGCTTGTATAAGTATTTATAGTGTAAACCATCCGTTTCTGTTAGTTATAGCTTATGTAGCATTCGGTCTGATTTCATTGCTATTTGCTTTTAATTTTGCC
Source organism: uncultured Aquimarina sp. (assembly GCF_947495315.1). GTDB lineage: Bacteria > Bacteroidota > Bacteroidia > Flavobacteriales > Flavobacteriaceae > Aquimarina. The sequence goes on from NZ_CANLYD010000004.1 coordinate 341,251, forward strand.
CACGACTTTTCGCATAATACTATTTTTAGTAGTAAAAAACTGAATCATAATTGTTTTGTGTTGCTCTATACTATAGTAGGTGCACATGCAGAGGCTTGGAAAGATAGGCATGTAAACTCACATCACCACGCACCAAATGTAGAAGGATATGATACAGATCTAGAGATTACAAACCTCATTAGAGTAGTTCCCGGTTCACGGATCAAATGGTTTCATAAGTTTCAGCATTATTATGCGCCGCTTTTATACACTACATATTCTTTGTTTTGGGTATTTATCAAAGATTTTAAAATTTTCTTTAGTAAAACAATTACCGGAAAAACTAAAACTACACGATATAAGATTTCTTTTTGGTGTCAGAAAATATTTTATATATCATATTTATTAGTAGTACCATTGATGTTTATTGATCAAGAGTGGTATTGGATTTTTACAGGATTCATAATGATGCATTTAGTGCAATCCTTGTTTTTATTGTTTACCTTTTTTATGACACATCATATTGAGGGTGTTTTTTATCCTGAAACTGATGATTTCGGTTTTATAAGAACTTCATGGCTTATGAATCAAATACAAAGTTCTAACGATTTTTATCCATTTAGTAGTTTGGCGAATTTCATTTTTGGAGGATTCAATAATCATATTGCACATCATTTATTCCCTCATATTCATCATGTCTATTATCCGAAACTTAATAAGATTCTGTATGAGATTTTAAATGATAATCACATAGTTCCTAACCAAACATCATATTTGGGAGGAGTGATTTCGCATTTATCTCACTTAAGAGTATTAGGAAGAGGATAGAAGAAGAGATGATGAGAATAATAATTGAGATAGGCACCTTCGAAAAAGCGGAGGTGTTTTTTTTGTCTCAATGTTTTACTTGTGATTATTGCAATGTTAAAATTTTACAGTTGCAATTTTAGCAATTGCAATTGGTGTTTAGCCAGTATGTTTGGGTCACTAAACAATTTTAAAATTTTTAAAAATGAGAAAATTAATTAAAACATTTATCTTGTTATTGTGTATTTCTAAATGTGGATATGGCCAGGATGTAAAAAATATTACAAAACAAAAGAAGGGTAAAAAACCAATAGCCTTTACTAATGGATTTAGTATGGTAGTAAGTGATAAAAGTGATGAATTAGATGTTTATGCTGGTATAATGATGGAACGAAAAAATGGATGGGGTTATGGATTTGATTTTACCAAATCGGCGTATACGCCAGAAAGTGTTCAGCGGATCCCACCAATCAACGAGATAGAAAACTTTGATGGTGCTGAATTGCCTGAAGGAACTGATATTAGGTTTCCGTACTCAGAAAAAAGAGACAATAGATTATATTCTTTATCACCTAATGTGTTTAAATCCTTTACGCTCAATAAAAGTAAGTCTTTGAAATTCATTATAATGGGTGGGCCTTCTATAATATACAGTGAAGATTATGAGTATAAAGCTAAGTTTTCTCCTGCTTCTTCCTGTGGATTTGGAGGATTTTGTTTTCCTGGAGGATCTTCTGATCCATCATTAGATTATAAAAGAAGTAAGGAAAGTAAGAAGTTAATTTTTGGCGGATTTTCAAAAGTATCTTTAAGATATACATTTAATAGGGTAGTAGGCTTAGAATTTTCTGGATATGGTAATCTAAATGGAGTGAAAAGCGTGTATGGATTGCAATTTGGAGTTGTGTTGGGAAGACTCTTTTAAAACACTTTAAGTATATCTAATAATATTTACTAGTGCTTTTTTATACTATGATTTTTAATTGCGATTATCACAACGATTAGTTTTTATGTACTCATTTTTGACAACTGAAGTTTAAGGATTGCATTTATGTTTGGGGTACTAAACAAACTTAAATTTTTATGAAGAAGTTAATTCAAGTGATAATAGTAGTAATTGTTCCCACAATAATATTGGCACAAGAAAAATTATCGAGAGACAATTTGAAATTTAGATCAATAGAGACAGGGTTTGGAGTATATCATTCAAAACTTAGAGATGATAATTTATATGATCATAGCGGTCCAACCTTTAATGTTTTTTTTGCTATGTCTTATAAGAAAAATATTTTTTCTTTTCAGCTAGAGTCGGGCACCGAGTTGGTAATTGTAAACTTTGGAGGGGATCCGGAATTACAAGGTTTTTATGGAGTTAATTTATTGTATGGAAGGGAACTAGAATTAGCGAGATGGTTCAAAATAGAGGGTAATGTTGGGATGGGTCTGTATCATCATAAAGCTGTAACAAAAGGAGGCGCTACAGACCGGAAGAATGTTCTAGGAATTCCCATAAATACTAAATTATTGTTTTATCCGGCTGAACGATTTGCTTTTGGTTTAAGTCCTGCTGTAAACTTTAATTCTATCAACACAACATATAGCGGAAATCTTGTTTTTAAATATAAATTTAATTGAATCAATCTTTTTTTATCTAAAACAAATACGCCTTTAACATATCAAGCTAAAGGCGTTTATCATTTGTGAAGTTTGTAGATTATTGAATTACGAAACGACCATAAGCTCCTTGTATTTTAGCGATATATGTTCCAGGGCTTAGAGTATTAGTGTCTATCTGACCATTATTGCTATTTATTTTTTTCATCAATATGGTTCTTCCTCTTAGATCATATACTTCTACAGATCCGATTATATCATTTGCTTGGATTGTTATAGGTTCATTTTTTGCAGGAATAGGATATAATAAAATTCCTCTAGAAGAAAGAAGATTGTCCTCTACTCCTAGTGTTGCATCACATTCGGGATCTCCATAAATATTTACTTCTACTATGCTTGCAAAACCTGATCCGGTGCTATTTCCGTTAGAGATAAATTTCAGATATCTTCCAGTTACGCTGTTAAGATCGAAAAATTGTTCTGTGTTTTCTGCACCAGTTTCAATTGCACTATCTTGATTGGTTAATACACCAGTAAATGGACCTGCTTGATCATCTGCTATGGCAATATCAAAGTTAATAGTTCTTTCATCGGCCTTTAATACATGGATTCCTATTTGACTTACAGTTCGGATACAAGATAGATCAAAGGTTATAGAAACTTCTGGTTCTGTATTTGCATCTCCTGTCCAATATTCTGCATCAGTTATATTGTCATCCCAAGTAAACTGAGGTCCTACATTTGGTTTTCCTTGTTCAGTTCCTATGGCAGTTGCTCCAACGATAGTAATTTCTTCAAAAAATATATTAGACTGTGTAATTGTTAACGTGGCGGTTAAATTACTTCCGCCTGTAATTTCATTAATAGTTATCGTAGCTGTTCGCTCTGCAGATGTAGTATTTTCTGTAAAATTAGCGGTAATTATTGCAGAGTTACTTCCTGAAGAGATGTCAAGAGTTAACCAATCTGCATCATCTGTAATTGTCCAATCGACATTAGCATCAATATCAAATAATGTGCTTCCTGCACTTCTGGTTAGATTTATGGATGTAGGATTTGTAGTTAATCTAGGGGTGTCAATACCTGTACCACCAAAACCAATAGAAACACCGACATCTTCCGTAGTATATGGAATACGAGAACCACCAGAGTTGAATTCTTCAGCGCCAGCATCAAGAATACCAGAACGATTTCCATTTAAAATATCAGTAGTTACAAAAGAATAGTTTCCAACTGCCGCATCAATTGCTGGACTATCAGTACCTAATTCATAATATAAAGTACCATTTTCTAGAAGCCCATTAGTGACTTCTTGATTATTGTTTGTCCCTGTTGTAAGATCCCAAATACCATTTTGAGTAATATTTCCTTCATATATTGAATTACCAATAGGAGCTGTTTGCTCATCAACTGCATTCTCCTCTGTGTTGATCATAATGTTATTAGCAATTACCAGGTTTTCTGGAGGTAGTGTTAGAACTGGATCACTACTAACACTAGTTCCTATTCTAAACCCATAATCACAGTTTACAAAAGTATTATTAACAATAATAGCATCTTTAACCTGAAAATAACGATTTAAAGGAGAGTTCTCTTGTCCATTACTAACGTTAATGGCTCCTGCAGTTTTAGTATTTCCTCCATCTGGCTTTTCAGAGTTTACCCCTTCAATATAGTTATTGTATACTTTATGTCCTTCTCCAATTACTCGAATACCACCTGAGAAAAGATTATTCTCAGCAAAAAAGAAGTTATTATACACTTCACAATCATCTCCATGTCTTAGTGTAAGTGTTCCTTGGTAATCTCTAAAAGTGTTGTTGTAATATTTATTTTCACCACTCTTGTTAGAAATGATTTCTACTTCTCCCGACCAATTATAGAATAGGTTATCGTATACTTCTGTATTAGATGGATGTAATGAAGTACTACTATTCCCAATTCTAATGGCGTCCTGATCATTCTTATCATTTACAACACCAACAGGAGTACGGTCAGCGAAATAATTATGGTGTATTTTTGTAAAATCTGGTTCTGCAAACTCAGTAGAAGTAGCATTTCTGTTGTCATTTATAATACTTCCTATACCATATTTTCCTATAAATGAACTAAAACTTATTTCATTGTATTGTCCATAAACAATAATCCATTTAAATGTTAACAACTCTTGAGCAGCTGTACCATTGTAACTATCTATTTTAATATTCGTAATTGTACAATGATCACATTCATTGTTGCTGGAGTCTCTAAGTTCAATTACTGGCTCGATGATGCTTCCACTAACGTCTAAATTGGATGGGTTTTGAAAAACTACACCTTCAAAAATGATATAAGAGCCACCCATACTTACTCTGGAGTTTCCTTCAAAAAATACTGATCCAGGAGTTTGTGCTTTGATGGTAACAGGATTTGCCTGGGTACCATTTTTATTAATATTAATCAATGCATCCGTCCAGGTTCCATTTGCTAGTGTGATAGTTGTTCCGGCGGTAGCATTGGTAATAGCTGTTTGTAATTCTGATTCGTTATTTACAATCTGAGAGTAGGTGTGATTGCAAAAAGCTATCAATACAAGTAAGAAGGTGAATACCTTTACGTATCTATTTTCCATAATTTAGGGCTTTACTTTTTGTTTGTAAATTGGTTGACCAAATTGGTTAACCAATACAAATATACTACTCATTTTTATAAAATCAATGTTTTTTGTAAAAAAACAAAAACGCCCTCAAAATATGAGGGCGTTTTTATATTCGTCATTAAGAGAGTCTGTTAATCCTCTTTTTTATCATTGTTTCTTGGTTTTCTGTCACCTCTTGGTTTATCATCTCTAGACTTACTACCTTCAGGTCTTGGAGGTCTTGGCAATAATGCTTTTCTAGAAACTTTTTCTTTACGAGTTCTTGGGTCAATACCGAAATATTTTACATCCATAACGTCTCCCATATTCACAACGTCACTAACATTTTCAGTACGCTCCCAAGCTAATTCAGAAACATGAAGTAAAACTTCGTTACCAGGGGCGTCCATATATTCTACTACAGCACCAAAATCTAACATTTTGACTACCTTCACTTCATATACACTACCTACCGTAGGTTTGAATAGTATAGCATCTATTTTTGCTGTTACAGCATCAATACCTTCACTACCAACACCTAAAATTTCTACGATACCTTCTTCTGTCACTGGATCTTCATTAATTACGATAGTAGTTCCAGTTTCTTTTTGCATTTCTTGTATTACTTTTCCACCAGGTCCAATTAAGGCACCAATAAACTCATTAGGAATACGTCTTGTAATCATTTTTGGAGAATGCGGCTTCACATCTGCAGCAGGAGCAGCGATAGTGTCTGTTAATTTCTCTAAAATATGTAAACGACCATCACGAGCTTGTTTGAGTGCATTCACTAAAATTTCATATGATAACCCTTTTACTTTAATGTCCATTTGGCAAGCCGTAATACCATCTGCAGTACCAGTAACTTTGAAATCCATATCTCCTAGGTGATCTTCATCGCCTAAAATATCAGATAATACAGCATACTTTCCAGATTCTGCGTCAGAAATTAATCCCATTGCAATACCAGAAACAGGTTTTATCATTTGCACACCAGCATCCATTAATGCCATAGTACCAGAACAAACTGTTGCCATAGAAGATGAACCATTAGATTCTAATACTTCAGATACAACTCTTACGGTATAAGGACAATCCTCAGGAATCATTCCTTTTAATGCACGTTGTGCTAAGTTACCATGTCCAACTTCTCTACGCGATGTTCCTCTAATTGGGCGTGCTTCACCTGTACAAAAAGGAGGGAAGTTATAGTGTAAATAGAAACGCTCTTCACCTTCGTGAGATGGCATGTCTATTTGGTTTGAATCTCTAGATGTTCCTAAAGTTACCGTAGCTAACGCTTGAGTTTCTCCACGTGTAAAGATAGAAGAACCATGAGTTGATGGTAAGTAATCTACTTCACACCAAATTGGTCTAATCTCATCTGTTTTACGACCATCTAAACGTAATCCTTCATTTAAGGTTAAATCACGAATCGCAGCTTTTTCAGCTTTGCGGTAATATTTAGAAACTAAATCACCAAAGTCTTCTAATTCTTCTTCAGTAAACGTAGCTTTTATTTCTTCTTTTATTTCTTCAAATGCAGCACTTCTTTCATGCTTGGAAGATCCAGCTTTTGCAATTGCATACACTTTATCATAAGCCATGTCATGAATTTTTTTGGCTAAGTCTTCTTCTTCTCTTTCACCTTCATATTCACGAACTTCTTTCTTTCCGAATGCTTCCGCTAGTTTTACCTGAGCGGCACATTGTACTTTAATGGCTTCATGAGCAAATTTAATTGCATCTGCCATTTCTTCTTCAGAAATCTCATCCATTTCACCTTCTACCATCATTACTGAATCGGCAGAAGCTCCAATCATCATATCAAGATCAGATTCTAATAATTGAGCACGTGTTGGGTTGATAACAAATTCACCATTTACACGACCAACTCTTGCTTCAGAAATTGGGCATTCAAAAGGGAAATCCGATAGTTGGATAGCTGCTGAGGCTGCTAATCCAGCCATGGCGTCTGGCATTACGTCTTCATCATGAGACATTAACTGAATCATCACCTGAGTTTCAGAATGATAATCTTTTGGGAAAAGTGGGCGTAAAACACGGTCTACTAATCTCATAGTTAATACTTCTCCATCACTAGGTCTTGCTTCTCTTTTAAAGAAACCACCAGGATAACGTCCTGCTGCAGCAAATTTTTCTCTGTAATCTACCGTTAATGGTAAAAAATCTACTGGACTTTGTTTGTAATTAGACACTACCGTACATAGTAGCATACATTTACCTGATTGTACAACAACAGATCCGTGTGCCTGTTTTGCTAATTTTCCGGTTTCGATAGAAATTTCTCTACCATCACCAAGGTCTATAACCTCTCTATAAACTTTTGGAATCATATTTTTTTGATTCTAACCTACATAGCGTTATCAATGAGTAATATTAATAACTGCCAATAGATTTTATTAAACATTGGTTTCCGTCTTACTCGGACGGACAAGGTTGTGTTGTTGTTGTAGTAGTTGTGCGACCAATGAAAAACTAAGGCATTCATTCTAACTCTCCGTGAATTAAAATGTTTTTTTATCTAAATTCTAATTAAAAGAAAATGAGTATAATTAAAAAGAGAGGCATACAGCCTCTCTTTTTTGATTATTTTCTTAATCCTAATTCTTTTACAATTGCACGATATCTCATAATATCTTTCTTAATAAGATAATCTAAAAGATCTCTACGCTTACCTACAAGCTTTACTAATGAACGCTCTGTATTATAATCTTTACGATTCTTTTTTAAGTGTTCAGTTAAATGTGTAATTCTGTGTGTAAACAGTGCAATTTGTCCTTCAGCAGAACCAGAATCGTTTTTATCTTTTCCGTGTTTTGCGAAGATTTCTTCTTTAACTTCTTTCGTTAAATACATTCCAATATTATTTAAATGATTTTTATGTATAAATAGCATTCTGCTATCAGCGTGCAAATATAATACTTTTTAGATTATAAATACTTTTAGTAAAAAAAAACATTTTTGATTAAACCTTTTCTAAGTGATTAAGTCATAGAAGGGTAACATTAAAAATTAAGATAATGAAGAACAACATTTTGAAATTTGGTTTTATTGCATTCCTTTCAACAGTTTTAGTAGGATGTAATAATGAAGAGACGATAGATCAATTACCACTTGATAGTATTGATAGTGAGGAAGCGGCACTTACTGCAAAGATTGATGATGGTACAGAAGTGCTAAGTGACCTTACATTGCAGGGGTTTGAAGATGAAGAAGGCTTAGCTAAAAGTGGTAATAATCGTTTTTTGCCTGATTGTGCTACGGTAACGATAGAATTAACAAGTGCTTCGAAAAATGTTATTATCGATTTCGGTACGGACGGATGCGAGGTAAGAAGTGGGCATATTGTTAAAGGAAAGATTCTTATGTCTTATGAGTTAAGTGTAGAAGCGATGTCTTTGGTTATTAATTATAGTCTGGAAGATTTTTTTATTGATGATATAGGATTTTCTGGTTCCAGAACAATTACCAGGCTTAAGGCTAATGATAATGGTAATCCACAGTATTCAATGAATCTTGATTTTACAGTAACATTTGCGGATGGTACTCAAGCTTCAAGAACAGGTGCTAAAACTCGTGAATGGGTAGAAGGTGCTTTTAATGATAATTGGGGAGATAATGTTTTCTTAATTACAGGTTCATGGCAAACTAATTTTGCAAATGGTACTATGCATAGTACTACCATTACTAATTCCTTACGACGTGAAGCCAGCTGCAGATTTTTGGTCAGTGGAGTGGTAGAGTTGGTAAGAACTAACTTCAGCGGATCATTAGATTATGGAGATGGGTCTTGTGATAATAAGGCTGTGTTTACAAATACAGAAGGTGAAGAAAGAGAGATATTGTTGTAAAGTTTAGTTAGTATAATAATAAGGCCTTAAATTATAATTTTCCTGTCATTTTGAGCGGAGTCGAGAAATAATATGTCTTGATTTTCAATACATTTCGACTACGCTCAATGTAGCAGGTTAAAAGGGTGTCGTTTTTCGGATTTTTATATATTTTCAATTTCTGCAACTACGGGAAAATGATCAGAAGCTGCTTTTAAATCTTTACTGATTGATTGAATGATATTGTCTTCTTTTTCAGCATAGGGGTTCCACACTTTGGCTTTTCTAGGCTTAAGGTTTTTACTAATTAAAATATGATCTATTAAGACGTTAATATAATCCTCGGTGATTCTATCTCTATACCTACTAGATGAAGGTTTCCATCCATTACTTGTCCATTTTGGTTTAGGTAGTACAGATGTAAGAATCATTTCTGGCTCCCATACATCTCCTAATAATATCTCTACTGCACTCTTATTGAACCTGTTTTCGTAAAAGTCCATTCCGATTCCATCATTGATATCTCCCATAACGATTACATTATGTCCTTCTTCGATATAATCATTGCACTTTTTTCTGATAGACATACATTCTGCATATAATCTCATTCGATCTCTTTCTGATATTTGTTCAAATTTTGCATAGTCTACCGGAGCAAAAATTCCTTTGGATTTTGTGTGGGCGATAATAATTTTAGCAAAATGATCATCTGATATCGTACTGATAGTAATTTCTAATGGAGGTCTGTAATGTTTATACTGTTCTTTAATAAGCTTATTAGTGGTATCCACTAAAAAAGGTTCGTTAAATTGATTTTTTGGGTCTTTAGAGGGAGAGAAAACAACTTGTATTTTTGAACTGTCATATAAAGCACATAATTCCTGTTGTCCACTAGATGGATATCCATGGATTCCTTTGAAGTTATTGTTAAGTCCATAGTGCGATGCCCAGTTTTCTAGCTGTATGGATGCTGTTTTACTACCATTTACTAAGGTGTCTGGTCCTTCGGTAATTCCAATAAAATCAGGATTAATAGTATTGATTATAGTAGCTAATTGCTGACTTCTTTTGCCTGCATCTCCAGTAGTAATTGGTGTGCCGTCCGTATGGAATAGTTTGCGCATCCAATTTACATTATATACTGCCATTCTAAGTTTCATACTAAAATACTTATAGTGTTAACTATTATTTGAAAGGGGAGTAGGGTATTTTGTAAAATTATGACTTAGCTTTAAAAAGCTGTTATATGAAATACCCCTTTTGGCAAGGGTTGTATAACCTGTTTTTAAAAAACAAAACCCGGTAAAAACCGGGTTGTAAATTTTAAACTAAAATATTTTTGATCTAATTGGCAGATAAAGGTCTGTTCAGAATTAGATCCAGATATAAATTTATTTTTTCTTTCAGATTTTGTCTTGGAGTAATGAAATCCAAGAAACCGTGTTCTTTAAGGAATTCTGCTGTTTGGAAACCTTCAGGAAGTTCTTTTCCGGTAGTATCTCTAACAACACGAGGACCTGCAAATCCAATTAGTGCTCCTGGTTCTCCGATATTAATATCTCCAAGCATAGCAAAAGATGCTGTAGTACCTCCTGTGGTAGGATCTGTACATAGAGATATATAAGGAATTCCTGCGTCTGCCAATTGAGCAAGCTTGGCAGAAGTCTTTGCTAGCTGCATTAATGATAATGCTGCTTCCATCATACGAGCCCCTCCAGATTTTGAGATGATCATAAAAGGAATTTTGTTTTTAAGAGCGTGATCAGCTGCTCTTGCGATTTTTTCACCAACAACACTACCCATAGAACCTCCGATAAATGAAAAATCCATACACGCGATAACTAAATCGTTACCGTTTGATTTTCCAACTGCAGTTCGCACGGCATCCTTTAGGTTTGTTTTTTCCTGAGCATCTTTAAGACGGTCAGTGTATTTCTTTTTGTCTTCGAATTTAAGAGGGTCCTTAGAAGTTAGATTTTTATCTAATTCTTTAAACTTATTATCGTCAAAAAGAATTTCGAAATATTCCTTACTACCAATTCTTACATGATATCCATCTTCCGGACTTACATAAAAATTTTTCTCCAGTTGTTCTGCGTCAACTATTTTACCTGTTGGGGACTTATACCAAAGTCCCTTTGGAACATCTTTTTTGTCCTCAGTAGCAGTCTGTATACCTTTTTGAGTTCTCTTAAACCAAGCCATAAATTATTTGTATTAAAAAAGCTGAAACTCATTACTATTTTGAGTTTCAGCTTGGTTTCCTATCTTATTATAATGTGTTTACATTATTTAAATCTTCAAAAGCCTTTTTAAGTCGGTTTTTAAAAGTGATTTCTCCTTCTCTTAACCATTTTCTAGGATCGTAATGTTTTTTATTAGGTTCCTCAGCTCCATCAGGATTTCCAATTTGTGTTTTTAAGTACTCGATTTTACCGGTCATGTAATCTCTAATACCTTCACAAAATGCAAATTGAAGATCCGTATCAATATTCATTTTAATTACTCCATATCCAATAGCTTCTCTGATTTCTTCTAAGGTAGAACCGCTTCCTCCGTGAAATACAAAGTCAATGTGGTTATGTTCTACATTATATTTTTCAGAAATAAATTCTTGAGAATTTTTAAGGATTTTTGGAGTTAATTTAACATTACCAGGTTTGTAAACACCGTGAACGTTACCAAAAGCAGCTGCAACGGTGAATTTATCACTAACTTTACTTAATTCTTCATAAGCATAAGCAACTTCTTCTGGTTGAGTGTATAGTTTAGAATCATCTACATCACTGTTGTCTACGCCATCTTCTTCACCTCCGGTAATTCCAAGTTCAATTTCTAAAGTCATACCCATTTTACTCATTCGAGCAAGGTATTCTTTACAAATCTCTATATTTTCCTCAATTGGTTCTTCTGATAGATCGATCATATGAGAACTATAAAGAGGTTTTCCTGTTTCTTTATAAAAAGCTTCTCCGGCGTCTAATAATCCGTCTATCCATGGTAGTAATTTTTTTGCGCAGTGGTCAGTATGCAAAATTACTGGTACTCCATATGCTTCGGCCATTAAGTGAACGTGTCTTGCTCCTGCAGTAGCTCCGGCAATTGCCGCTTTTTGGTCTTCATTAGAAAGACCTTTTCCTGCGTTAAATTGTGCACCTCCATTAGAGAACTGAACAATTACAGGCGAGTTTAATTCTGCAGCAGTTTCCAATACAGCATTAATTGAATTAGATCCAATTACATTTACTGCTGGTAAAGCAAAAGCTTTTTCTTTGGCGTAATTAAAGATAGCCTGCACTTCGTCTCCTGTAGCAACTCCTGGTTTGATGTTGTGACTCATAATTTACTTTTAGTTAATAAGCCTACAAAAATAGTAAAATAATACGGAATGAATTTTATATTTAAGAATGAAAAATAGGGATTGTTTTTAGAAAGGATAATTGATTCCAACATTATAAACACCTTCAGAAAAATTATACCCTTTAAACCATCTTTGGTCTTCGATTCTGGCTGGATTAAATGTTTTGAAACCTAAATCTAGTCTTACAACAAAGAAATCGAAATCATATCGAAGACCTAAACCACTTCCTACAGCGATTTCCTGGAGATCATCCCACCTAGAAAAAACAGCATCTTCTTCTTCTACATTATCTAATACATTCCAGATATTACCGGCATCAATAAAAAATGCACCATTGAGAGCTCCTAAGATCTTATATCTATATTCTGCATTTATTGCTAGTTTCATATTGGCCTCATTAAACTCATTTCTACCACCACTACTTCCAGGACCTAAATCGTAAGGTAACCAGGCGCGATTGTCGTTTGGCCCTCCACCAAAAAAACTTCGAGCAAATGGAATGCTATTGGCATTTCCGTAGGGTAGGGCGATGCCGCCAAATGCTCTAATAGCTAAAACACTCTTTCTGCCCAAATCCCAATGTTTTATGTAGTCTAATTCTGTTTTGATGTATTGCGAAAACTCCACACCAAATACTTCAAAGCGGTTATTCGAGTTTTCTTTTAATCCCACAAGATTGGAAACGGTACTGAGTACATTTCCTGCAAATTCAATTTTTGCTCTAAATCTAGAGAAGTTTTCGTCATAAAGATTTTCTCGATTGTTTTTTAGATAGGTATAGTTAGATGCAAAAATCAAGTTGTCTTCCGTTAGCCTTTCTTTTCTTTCGTTGATATTTCTGATTTCCTGTAATTGATCTGCCGTTAAATCTGTATCAGGAATCTCTCCAAGAGACTGCGCTATGAAACTATTGGCACCTGATGGAATAGATAAAATATTTTGATTTGTGTTTTCTTGATCAAAGAAAGGTGAATTAGAATCGAGTACTTCTGTTGCGATATTATTAAGTCTAGTAAATGAGTTAGAGTATACGTTAAAATAGTTACCAGTATTCAAATTTCGAACATATTGCACGTTTACTAAATCAATCTGATTTGTCAGCTTTGTACTTGGTTTCCATTGGTAATTAAATATTCCAGAAGCATTTTGCTTATCAAGTCCTATATTTTGTTGTGAATTAATACCGAAAATAAGATTGGTCGTCGGTGACATATATTTTGGGATAATTCTTCTTGTTTGTAATGGGAATATTATTTTAGGGAATGATAATTTAAGATCTACACCAATTTCTGAAATATCAAAAAACTGTCCATCCGTATCTACTGGATCCTTTGATGAACCTACACTTCCTCTTGCTGAGATTTCAAAAATTTCTGCACCACCAAAAACATTTCTTATCAAAAAAGAGCCACTAAAACCAATTCCGAATACCTGAATATTAGATGTAGATACATCAAACTCTACATTGGTACTGTATTTTTTTCTTGGTGTTAATAAAACATTTGCTATTAGATCAGTTCCATTAGGATCATCTGGATCTACGCTATAACGTATATTAGGGTATTTAAAAGTTTTTAGGTTGCTAATTTGATTATAAGTAAGTGTTCGATCATTATCTCTAAAAATTTCTCCTGGTGTTATTAGAATAGAATTAGTGATAGCCTTACGAGTGTATCTGAGTTTATCATAACTATATATGTTATATCCATTATACGATACGCTGTCTTTGGGCTTTTCGTCCTTGTTTTGATAAGAATAATCCGTAAAGACATTTACTTTACTAATTTTATGAACCTGAAAAGGAATTCTTTTAGTATCTTCTCCTTCTGTTATTTGTCGATTGTTAATTAGTAAGTTAAGTTGTATTTTTTGATTTGTGTTTATAGTATCAGCATCAAATTTTATAAATTCTTTTTCGAAATGATACAGTCCAGAATTTCTATATAATCGTGTTAACCTTTCCCTTTCAGTCTCTATGTCTAATGTTCTATACTGTTTTCCCGAGATTATAGATGATTCACTTTGATTCAATTTATAAATAGAGTCTGCTACCTTTGATTCTATTTTGGTATGAAGAGAATCAATAAAATATGGTTTATTAGGTTTAACATAATATGCTACAGATGCTCTTTGGTTTTCTTCCAGATTAATTTTGTAATCTGTTTCTACATTAAACCACCCATTATTCCAGTAATATGATTGTAATCTTTTAACAGAACGTTTCGCTTTTGATTCATCAACTATAACGGGAGCTTCTCCAGTTTTTTTTAGCCAATTATTAACACCGGTGTACCCTGTACCTAATCGATTTACTTGTTTCTTAGACAAGAAATTATTTAATCTTCGTTCTCTGTTAGGCTTTTTGTGAAGCCAATTTTGATAAGAAGAGTCAGGATGTACTTTGGCAAGATTATAAATATGTAGTCTAAATGGTGTCCAGGCAAGCTTAGCATTAGGTTTTTGATACAGTTGATTAAATAGTTTAGTGTCATTAGTTTTAGTGCTATCAACAAAAATCTCATTTTTAGTTAATAGGTATTCCTCTTCTGAAACTCTTTTAATTGCATTACATGAAATTAAAAAAATTGTAGTTAATACAACAAATACTATTTTTGTGAGCAGGTGTTTCAATCGAGATTCATTATTGTGTCAAAAATACATTATTTGTATGGTTAGCAAAAACCAAAAGAAATTAATAAATAGTTTACATCAAAAAAAATACCGAAAACAACATGGATTGTTTGTAGCAGAAGGAAAAAAGGTGATTAATGAGCTTTTAGAAGCGGATTTAGAACTTCATTCTCTTTTTGCGTTAGAGGCTTCTTATTTTGAAACATCATCAGACAAAACCTTTGTGGTAACTGAAACAGAGTTGAAAAGTATTAGTTTCTTAACAACGCCTCAGTTTGCAGTGGCAATATTTTATATTCCAAAAGTTAAACCTGTAAATTATGAGGGGTTAGTTTTAACATTAGATGATATTCGGGATCCAGGTAATCTGGGAACAATTATTCGATTATGTGATTGGTTTGGTATTACTGATTTAGTTTGTTCTGAGCAAACGGTAGATTGTTTTAATCCAAAAGTAATTCAGGCAACTATGGGTTCTGTTACAAGAGTGAATATTATCTACACTAATCTACAGGATTTTTTAACTTCTCGAAAAAATGAAATACCAATATATGGTACTTTTATGAATGGAGAAATAATTTATCAAGAACAATTACCCCAAAAAGGGATTATTGTAATGGGTAATGAAGCTAATGGTATTTCTAAAGAAGTAGAAAAATTAGTGTCCAAAAGAATTGCAATACCAAGATTTGGAACAACTCAAATAACCGAAAGTCTGAATGTGGCAACGGCTGCTGCTATTATTCTAAATGAATTTAGACGAATTTAGATTCTATTGAAAAGTAAAATTGATAAAAAGTCCTCTCGACGACATTTTATCGATAGTAGAAGTGTAAGGACTATTGGGATCACTATCAGCTACTAACTCATCAGACATAGCAAATACTCCGCGTATTGAAGGTGTGAATTTAAAGTAGTACATATAAAAATCTATTCCAAAACCTAGCTCAAAATAATTAGTCCTGGTTTTAGTTCTAAATTGCCCAACGCTATTATCATCAGGATTATCTTCGTTACTAGATAAATTAAGAGAAGTAGAAACTCCTCCAACAATGAAAGGTTTAAAATTGTTAAGTCTTTTCGTAGAAATTTTTAACAATAAAGGAATATGTACATAAGTTGATGTAACTTCTCTTTGAGTTTGATTATCATCAAGATCCGGTGAGTTAAAAGTAAGATCTCTTCTTACAAAAGATACCTGAGGCTCTAGTCTTAGGTCTAGGTAATCATTGATTCTAAGGTTACCTAATAATCCAACATTAAATCCTATTGATTTAGCAACTTGTATGTCCCCATCCAGCACGGGATCTTCTCCTTCTGGTGTTGCTTTGTAATCAAAATTAAAATCATAGCTGTTAAAACCAAGGATATACCCCCAACTTAATCGCGGTTTATCATAGTTCTGAAGATTTCTAACACGTTCTTTAGAAAACAATTGCGCACTCACATTCTGAGTACAAACGATAACAGCTATTACTATAAAAACTTTTTTCATATTATTTTGTGGCTGTATAAATTGTGGCTACACCAAAAGTTTGCGGATTATCCTCGACTTCTATAAACCCAATTTTTCTCAAAATATTGTTGAAAGCATCTCCATAAGGAAAAGCTGCAGCACTTTCGCTAAGGTATGAGTATGCAGATCTATCTTTAGAAAAGATCTTTCCAATTAAAGGTAAAATTGAAGAAGTATACAGTTTGTATCCCTGTTTATATGGGGTTTTAGTGGGGACAGAGGTTTCTAAAACAACAAATATCCCACCTGGTTTAAGTACTCTATGTATTTCTGAAAGTCCTTGTTCTAAGTCTTCAAAATTTCTTACACCAAAAGCTACTGTGATTGCATCAAAATAATTTTCTTCATACGGTAAGCTTTCTCCATCTCCTTTTACCATAGAGATTATCTGATCCAGTTTTTTTGCCTTTATCTTGTCTTTTCCTACGGCTAACATTCCAGCCGAGATATCTAAGCCAATAATTTCTGAAGCCCCAGTTTTAGACAGATTGATAGCCAGATCTCCAGTTCCGGTTGCTACATCAAGAACTTTATTCGGTTTAGAATTTGTAACAATTTTTACAACTTTCTTGCGCCATTTTACATCAACCCCAAAAGAAATTACTCTATTAAGACCATCATAGTTGCCTGAAATAGTATCAAACATTTCAGTAACCTGTTCTTTTTTGGTTTTGTTTTTATCGTTGTATGGAGTTATTTTTTCTGACATTCAAAAAAATTTAGGCAAATATACATTTTTGATATGGATCGTAGGAAAAGATTGTCATTTTGTTGTTAATGACTAAATTATTTGTCCCTACTTTAGTATGTAGCGTAGGTTTTTGTCAATTTCGGACTAACTTTCAGCTTATTGTTGATTTTCTTTGAAAAATTATAAGCAATTATAAGACTTAGCAGGTTTTTAAGTTTGTTAGGTTGAGTGTTATGCGTCAGGGATAGTAGCGGAAATCCCGCAGCTCGATCCGCCGCGGCGGAGAGATGCGAGGAATTGAAACGGATAGCCCGCCCGGACGCCCAAAACAACTGTCTTTTATTTAGTCATTTCCTCAATCTTTTCGAGTATTTGCTCTTTCTCATATTTTAGTCCGTACAAATGTGCTCCCGTAAACTCTATAAAATCTTTAGGATCTGATGCATTATCAAAAATAACTTTTCCTTGTGCATACGGAACATCTTTATCTTCTTTGCTATGTATGAAAAGTTTGTAGATGTTATCAATACTTTTTATATCCTCTTTTGCTGCATAGGGTGAGACATAATTTTTTTCTAAAAACTCTCTGTACTGAGGTGTCGCATGCATAGCAATATCTGTAAATGAAGCCATGGCTCCTTCTAAAACCAATCCATCGATTTTTTCTTGATTGTTTTTGGCTAAAAGTGTAGCGATTTGAGTTCCAATAGAAATTCCATAAATTATTTTTGGCGTTCCTTTAATTTCTTCTTGTTCAAGAAGCATTTCGAAAAATTGCTGACCGTCTTTGGCTATATTTTTATGAGTTGGAGTCCCTGTTGATTTGCCATAACCTCGGAAATCTACCATAACCACCTGAAAGTCGTTTTCTGCCAATATTCGGGTAAGCGGAAGATAGTATGTGATGTTTCCGCCTGCTCCGTGAAAGTAAAATATGGTTGCTTTGGGTTTCGCAACAGGTTTTAGGATTAATGCGGAAATCGTATCTGTTTCTACATTAAATTTTAATTCTTCATGATTTTTCCATTCGATGGGTCTCAAATCCTTTTTAGGGTAATAGAATTTGTCATCCATTTGGGCACTAACAAAAATAATGTTCGTTAGTAATAAAGCCAGTACTAAAAGTTTTGTTCTCATTGATTAAAAAGTTAGTGTTTATACTACTAAGATGCTGCTATTACTGATTTTTTTTAAAAACAAGTTTCCCAATTGTTGTTTTTAACTTCTGAAATGTATTTGAGTTTATCAAGTTATAGATCAAACAACAGCTTATTGAGCTGCTATTGCCTAATTATTTCACCAGTTTCTGAAATTCCACTATCTTTGTAGGCTTTTATTTTTCAGCGCTAAATTTTCACCCTGTTTATGGTGCATTTTGCTGAAGTTTAATTTTATCTTTTGATGATAAATAATAAAATATACAGATGAAAATTATTATTGCCGGTGCTGGTGAAGTTGGATTTCATTTGGCAAAATTACTTTCATTTGAATCTCAGGACATTACACTTATTGATCCTGATAAAGAATGCTTGAATTACGCCGATAGCCATCTGGATATTAGAGTAATTAAGGGAGACGCTACTTCTATTAGTATTTTAAAGGATGCTAGGGTTCAGAGCGTAGATATGGTGATTAGTGTTACTTCTAGTGAGACAACTAATATTACTGTGTGTGTATTAGCAAAACAACTTGGGGCTAAACGCACAATTGCTAGAATTTCTAATACAGAATTTATAGAGAATAAGGAAGAAGTTGGTTTTATCAAGTTTGGCATAGACGAATTAATTTCCCCTGAAGCGTTGGCTGCTAGCGAAATAGAATTATTGCTCAATCAATCTGCCTTTAGTGATAGTTATGAGTTTGAAGATGGAGCACTAACAATGGTAGGAACAACATTATCTAGCACAGCACTGTTTGTAGATAAAACTGTTAGAGAAGCTGCTGAGATATTCCCGGAACTTCATTTTATGCCAATCGCGATTCAGCGATCGGGAACGCAGTATACGATTATTCCCAGAGGTGATACGAAGTTTAAGGAAGGGGATCAGGTATATTTTGTTACTTCGAAGGGTGGAGTAGAAGAACTGTATAAATTAACAGGCAAGGTAAAAGAACAGATTAAAAAAGTAATGATTCTGGGAGGTAGTAAAATTGGTTACAAAACTACCTGTGATCTATGTGATCATAAATTTAGAGTAAAACTTATTGAAACTGATAGGGAGAAGGCTTTTGATCTTGCAGATGATCTGCCTAATGCCTTGATTATAAATGGTGATGGACGTAATGTAGAGTTGTTAGAAGAAGAGAATATAGATGATATGGACGCTTTTATTGCGGTAACAGGTAACTCTGAGACCAATATCATGTCTTGTCTGGTAGCAAAGTCAAAAGGAGTTCGTAAAACAATCGCCTTGGTAGAAAATATGGATTATTTTCAGCTATCCCATTCTATAGGGATTGATACGTTGATTAATAAAAAACTGTTAGCAGCGAATAACATATTTAGATTTATTAGAAAAGGTGAGGTAGTAGCGATGACCAAGCTTAATAACATGAATGCTGAGCTGTTAGAGTTTATCGTTAAGCCAACTTCTGAAGTAAGTGATAATTTAATCAGAGATTTGGATTTTCCTCGTTCTGCCATTATCGCTGGAGTAATCAGAGATGGAGTAGGAATGATTCCGTTAGGAGGTTTTTACATCAAAGCCGGTGATCGAGTCGTAGTTTGTTGTTTACCGAAGTCTATTAAGAAAATAGAAAACCTTTTCTTATAACATGTCCAAACTAAACTTTAAAATTATTACTCACATTATGGGGCTTTTATTGCTCTGTAATGGAGGTTTTATGCTCATAGCAACTATTGTAAGTTTTATTTACAAAGATGGTGTTACTATGCAAATTATGCTAGCTGCATTATCTACGATGTTTTTGGGGATAATTTTAATGTTTCTTACCAAAGAACATCAAAAATCGATAAATAAAAGAGAAGGGTATATCGTAGTTACGTTTGGTTGGATATTTATGTCCCTAAGTGGAACGCTACCTTATCTGTTTTCTGAAGCAATTCCGTCGTTTACAAATGCTTTTTTCGAGACGATGTCTGGATACACCACTACAGGCGCATCTATTCTTAATGAAATAGAAATTGTTCCAAAAGGAATTTTGTTTTGGCGTAGTCTTACCCATTGGATTGGTGGAATGGGAATTATCGTACTGGCAGTGGCTATTTTACCATTACTGGGAATAGGAGGAATGCAGTTGTTTGCAGCAGAAGCACCTGGACCCAGTGCTGATAAATTACATCCGAGAATTACGGATACGGCAAAAAGATTATGGTTGATCTACTTTGGATACACTGCTGCAGAAACTATTTTACTGAAACTTGCAGGAATGGATTTCTTTGATGCGATAAACCATGCATTGAGCACATTGTCTACAGGAGGATTCTCTACTAAAAATGCTAGTGTTGCGTATTGGAATGACCAGCCACTTATTCAATATATTATTATGCTATTTATGTTTCTGGCGGGGATGAATTTTATATTGAGTTATTTTGGTTTTAAAGGAAAGTTCGGAAAGTTTCTAAAGGATGAAGAGTTTAAATGGTATATGATCTTTTTGGTTGCTTTTACTGCTGTATCGGCTTTAATTATTTATTTGAAAGCAGATCCAGCGAACTCTGTTATAGATCATCCAATGGTTTATGGTGAGGCAGAGAGTGCTTTTAGGCATGCGCTATTTCAGGTGTTAGCTGTGATAACCACTACAGGATTTGTTTCTGCGGATTTTACGGTGTGGACTCCTTTTTTAAAGATCGTCTTTTTTGGGTTATTCTTTTTAGGAGGTTCTGCAGGATCGACAGCTGGAGGAATGAAGATCGTAAGGCATCTTATTACTATAAAAAATGGTATTCTAGAGTTTAAACGAACCTTACATCCTCGCGCCATCGTGCCAGTGAGGTATAATACAAGGGCCGTTTCCAAAGAAATTGTATTTAATATATTAGCCTTTTTCATACTGTATATGCTATCATTTATCATAGGATCTTTGGTGTTGGGAATGTTAGGATTAGATTTCGAAACCGCTATTGGTGGAGCAGCATCATCTCTCGGAAACGTTGGTCCGGCATTAGGTAAACTAAGTCCTGTAAATAATTTTGATGTATTACCGGCATTCGGTAAATGGTGGTGTTCTTTCTTAATGCTTATCGGGAGGTTAGAATTGTTTACAGTACTGATTCTATTAACTCCTTTCTTCTGGAGAAATAGGTAATACGATGTGAATTAGATACAATTAAAATTTTAATTAAAACATCCTTACCAAACCTCTCCTTCGAAGGAGAAGAGCTAAAAGTCCCTCTTAGGTTGCTGACTTTGGGAAATTAGATGGGGTTTATAGAGATGTTTTATGCTTAATAAGTGTACGTATTATTTTCTTTATGCTGAGCTTACATTAATATAATTGACAGAGACAATCAGAAAGATTCTTCCCAAGGTCCAAAAGCGTAGGGATTTATATGCCAAAGTTCTGCGACTTTTTTTATAGTATCTTTTACACAGCCTTTTACGCTTTGTAAGTATTCTTGTTCGATAAAAAAGATATCAAGAATAGATTCGTAATAAGATATAGTGTTTTCTATATCAGAAGGTGTGTAGTTTAAGATCTCATCTTCTGAGTATGGTGCTTTGAAATTTTCTTTGAAAATTTGAAGCACATTTTTTCGAACGATACGTTCTTTTTCAAGAATGTCCATAAATACAAAAAGTAGGTTTTAAGAATGTTATGTATGCTCAAACCACAATTTGTCTCTTTCTTATAAGTGTTTTCCCCAAAACAGTTAAAAGTATTATGACCATAACTCCAAAAACATCAATTTATTTTTAGAAAAATAGAAAACCGATGATTTTTATGAAATCATCGGTTTTTTAATAGAAGTTATATGGTTTTGTTAGCTACAGTAGCGCTTTTTTGATTCTACTTACTGCTTCTGTAATTTGTTCAGTGCTTGCTGCATAAGAAATTCTAATACAATTTCCGTTTCCAAAAGCATCACCGGTAACAGTTGCTACATTTGCATGCTCTAATAAAAACATAGAGAAGTCAGAAGCATTTTCTATAGTGTTTCCGTTAATCGTTTTTCCGAAGTAATAAGAAACATCTGGGAAAACGTAGAAAGCGCCCTCAGGTTCGTTGCATTCGAATCCTGGAATATCAGCTAGTAGACCTAAAATCAGTTTCCTACGATTTTTAAATTCATCTACCATATATTGGATGCTGCTAACCGGCGCTTCTAACGCAGTAATTACTGCTCTCTGAGCAATACAATTAGCTCCACTAGTTACCTGACCTTGCATTTTGTTACAAGCTCTAGCAATGGCTTGCGGTGCTCCGATATAGCCGATTCTCCATCCCGTCATAGCAAAAGCCTTTGCTACTCCATTAACAGTAACCGTTCTATCATACATATCATCAAATTGGGCCATAGAAGCGTGATCACCAACATAATTAATATGCTCATAGATTTCATCGCTTACTACAATGATATCTGGATATTTTTGTAATACATCTGCCAATGCTCTTAGTTCTTCCTTGCTATAAATAGAACCACTTGGATTACAAGGTGAACTATACCAAATCATTTTGGTTTTTGGCGTTATTGCCTTTTCTAACTGCGCTGCAGTCATTTTGAAATCAGTATCTATAGAGGTTTTTACTTCTACAGGAACTCCTTCTGCTAATTTTATGATGTCACTGTAACTAACCCAGTACGGACAAGGAAGTATAACTTCATCTCCTGGATTAAGATACACTTGCGCTACATTATATAATGATTGTTTTGCACCAGTAGAAACTACAATCTGAGAGTGATCGTAGGTTAGATTGTTATCTCTTTTAAATTTAGTAATAATCGCATCTTTCAATTCTACATATCCATCAACTGGGGTATAAGAATTATAATTGTCATTAACTGCTTGAATGGCTGCATCTTTAATAAAATCCGGTGTATTAAAATCCGGTTCTCCTAGGCTTAGGCCGATAATGTCTTTTCCTTCTGCTCTTAGTTCTCTAGCTTTTGCAGCCATCGCTAATGTCGCAGAAGCTTTAAGCTTGTTGATTTTGTCTGATAATTGAATGCTCATTTCCGATACTTGTGTGCTCATTTTGGTAATTGGTAAATAAAAGTTATGGTTGCATTGCGGGTTTCATTCCCATTTCTTTTAAATGTCTGAAATGAGCGATAATCGCTTTGCGGGTGGTTTTATATTCGTTATAAGGTAGATTAAATTCCTGAGCAGTCTGTTTCACTATTTTAGAAATTTTAGTGTAATGAACATGACTGATATTAGGGAAAATGTGGTGTTCTACTTGATGATTTAGTCCTCCTGTAAACCAGTTAACTAATCTATTTTTAGTTGAGAAATTCACTGTTGTAAATAACTGATGAATCGCCCAGGTATTTTTCATTGTACCTGTTGTGTCTGGTAATGGCATCTGTGCTTCTTCTACCATATGTGCCAATTGAAATACGATACTCAAAATGAGACCTGCTACGTAATGCATCACGAAAAACCCAATTAAAATTTTCCACCAAGCTATAGACATGATGAGCATAGGAATTACAATCCAGATCATTACATAAATAATCTTAGTGACTACAATCGTACTCCACTGTTTTAATGGACTTGGTAGTTTTCCATAAGCAAGTTTTCGCGCCAGATATCTTTTAGTTTGTGTAAAATCAGTAGTTAATGCCCAATTAAAAGTTAACAAACCATAAAGAAATACAGAATAATAATGTTGAAATTTGTGAAACCGTTCCCATTTAGCGTGTTTTGTGAAACGAATAACTCTACCAGCATCCATGTCCTCATCATGACCATGAATATTGGTATAGGTGTGGTGTAAAACATTATGTTGTACCTGCCAGTTATATACATTACCGGCTAGTACATACATGCTACTACCCATTAACTTATTGATCCATTTTTTAGAAGAATAGGAACCATGATTTCCATCATGCATCACATTCATTCCTACACCGGCCATACCAACTCCCATAATGATGGTCAGTAATAACATCCACCATTGAGATATGTCTAGGGTAAGAATTAAAAAATATGGTGTTAGAAATAAAGAAAACATTACGATAGTCTTCAAGTGTAATTTCCAGTTACCTGTACGCTTGATATTATTTTCTTTGAAATAATCATTCACACGTTTATTCAGCGTTCTGAAAAATTTTGCGGAATCCGCTCGGCTAAATCTTACATTAGGTGTAGTCATGGGTTTTTGGGTTTATGACTAAACGTTATTAGTCATAAATTATTCGGTAAAGTTAGGTATTTATATTTTTCTAACTTCTTAAAAAGTAGTAAAATATATCAAGTTTACATGTATTTTTGCGCTTTAAAAAATACATAATGAATATTCTACTTAAATATTTCCCCGAATTAACAGAGGACCAAATACATAAGTTTGGTCAACTGGGTGATTTGTATAAAGATTGGAATGCTAAAATCAATGTAATCTCTAGAAAGGATATTGATCTGCTATATGAGAGACATGTGCTACATTCATTGGGAATTGCTAAGGTTCAGGAGTTTAAAGAAGGATCCTCTGTGCTGGACGTTGGTACAGGTGGTGGTTTTCCCGGAATACCATTAGCGATTATGTTTCCTGAAACTAAGTTTTATTTGGTAGATGTGATTGCAAAAAAAATACGTGTTGTTAATGAAGTTGCAAGTGCATTAGGACTAACAAATGTTAAAGCAGAACAAAAACGCGCAGGGACCTTTGATGATCGTTTTGATTTTATAGTCAGTAGAGCAGTAACCAATATGCCTGATTTTGTGAAGTGGGTGCGTAAAAATATTACCAAAAAATCAGTGCATGCACTACCCAATGGTATCTTGTATCTAAAAGGAGGTGATCTAACGGAGGAGTTGGCTTTGTTTCCAAAAGCGACGCAATACAATTTACCAGATTATTTTGAAGAAGATTTTTTTGAAACCAAAAAAGTGGTACATCTACCGGTAAAATATAGATTAAAATAAATCAACCTGTTAGTATCTTGTATACCAACAGGTCTTTAGTATTATTATTTCACCTGACTCATGATAAGTTTGTCAAAAATCCTATCACCAAAGTATTTACGTATAAATAGCATAGGTTTAGCATACTTACCGGCAACATAGCGGGTTTTTGGTTTTCTTGCTTTAATAGCTTTTGAGATAAGGTTTGATATCACTGAGCTAGGAGACCCTCCTCCGGTTTTATTGTAGGTGTCTATAGTGGATTTCTCTATGGCTTTGGCTAGTTTACTATAAGCAGTGTTGCCTGACCTTTCCATTAAAGGTTTTGTCATAACGTCACCAAATTCAGTCTGAATCGCACCAGGTTGTATGATCACTACATCAATCCCAAATTGTGCTACTTCTAGTCTAAGGCAATCAGACCAGCCTTCTAATGCGTGTTTCGTGGCATGATACCAGGAGCCAAGAGGTGTGTACATTTTTCCACCCATAGAGGAGATGTTAATTATTTTTCCGGTTTGTTGCTTTCGCATATATGGTAATACTAATTGCGTTAATCTGCCTAATCCAAAAATATTCACTTCAAACTGTCTTCTTGCATCTTCAATCGTAGTATCTTCTATAGCTCCATAAATTGCATAACCGGCATTATTGACCAATACGTCAATTTTTTGATGTTTCAGGATAATCATGTTCACGACATTTTGGATGTCCTCATTTTTGGTGATATCCATTTCTAAAGGAAATCCTCCTAAAGAAGCCAGATCTTCCATGTTTTTTACACGCCTTGCTGCAGTATATACTATATGGCCTTCATTAATAAGTTGTATAGCTGTTTCTTTTCCGATTCCTGAAGAGGCGCCTGTTATTAAAATTACTTTTTCTTTCATAATACTTTAATTAGTGAGTACTTACTTATTTTTTTGATAAATTTTTTAGAGCTTATATTTTTGAACTAAAAATTCTTTAAATTTTAGTTTGTTGGACATATTATCTTTTATAATGGCTGTCGAAATTCCTTCTAAAAAAACAATGATGAATTCTGCTTCCAGTTCTGGTGTTTCGTAGCCCAATTTCTGAAAAGCTACAGCCAACGCTTCCTGTAGCGGTTGCATTTTTTCCGGATTATTATATTCCAGCTCCCATTTTAGTTTAAACTGAAGCTTCCAGAATTCGAATTCACTTTCTGTCACTGAAAAAGGGATTTCTAAAGTCAATCTGATTACTTCTTTTGGATCTTCTGACGTCAGAATAGGAATAAACATTTCTTTGATTCGCGCTTCGCCTTGCTGTAAAATGGCTTGTAGCAATCCTTCTTTGTTTTTAAAATGACGAAAAATCAATCCTTCAGAAACTCCTGCTTGCTTAGCTACTTTATTGGTAGATGTTGCTGTATACCCTTCTTTGGCAAAAAGGGTGAGTGCAGCAGTAAGGATCTTTTCTTGTTTTTCTGTCATTATTAGTGAGTAATCACTCATAAAAGTATGAATTATTTTGAAACTGGCAATTTTTTAGATAAAAAAAACAACGTTTTAGGGTTGGGAAGAGATGCTTTAGTATGTGATTTTTGATATAGCAGGGTGAGTGATTATAAACCTGTATGCTGCTAAGTAGGTTTGCGTTGTTGTGAAAAGAGAGATCAACTACGTTGAGGTATTAGTTACGAATTAGCACCAGCAAGGGGAACTATTGGATTAATCACTTAGCTGCTATGATTTCATCCCTATTAATGAATGAGATATACGATTAATAATGTACGTTTTTTTTAGAATAAACGGAGAGAAGCTTAAATATTTCGATTTTTAACCAAATAAAATTATTGGTAAGTCGTAAAATAAGATTTAATGCCCAAGGTTGAACAGTATGATTTGAAAAAAAAAGAAAGAGTGGAGAATTGAACTAGAATATATCTTAAATTCAAATTTCCTACCTTAGTATTATGAAGGTATTGTTTGTCATTATTATGCTATTAGTTTGCGCACGAAGTGTGGCACAGAATAAAGTACTAACTGCAAAAGATAGTCTTTCTGTGCAACTTTTTGACAAAGGCACTCGAAATGTAAATAAATGCACCCCGTGGCATCATATGCAATGTGTCTATATTACCGCAACAGAGGTGTATAAGGACGGGAGTGAAGGAAAGTCAACACGTCACTGGTGGCGTATGTCCTATATTGGCAGGGCGTGTACTGCCCAACATGGTACTACCTTTGGGCAAATATTTGAGGGCTTTTTTGCCATTCCCCATTATATAGGTATTAGTATAGGAAATAGTATTGGTTATATAAAATATCTAGTGCGAGGCTCCCCAGAGAAAATACAAGCACGAAAACAAGCGAGAAGGCAAAAAAGATTGTTGAGAGAAGCAAGACGAAAAAAAATAAGAAGTGATTAGAGTTAGTGCTTATAGGTATAATAAGGGTTAACGGTAAATATATGGCAAGTAGGGTTTTTTTAAAACTAATGTAAGAATGGTAAACCAACACCAGAGAAAAGAGAGGTCAACTAAGTTTAGATAGTTCATTTCTCAATGTGTTGTAAATACAGTTTATTAGCGTTCCAATCAATTGTTACTATGTAGTCATCAAAAAAGTCATTCCCAATCAATAAATCAATATCTTTTTCGACAAGTAGTTCCTGATTTTCTAATTCAAGAGAATCAACTTTTAATTGATCAATTATATATTTTGGTTTTTCTGAATTATCATTATTGATTTTTGCTTTCAAAGGTTTTTGCTCCTTTTTCAAACGTTCCATATAGTCATAGTTTACTGAAAAACTACCGAAAGAACCTGTGTCGAAAACAAAGTTGTCTGTCAAACCATGTACAGTTACTTTTATCCTGTTTAAACCCCAGTTTGAAGAGGTTTTTGGTTTCATATTAATTTGAAAAGCATCCGAAGTAAATTGAAAATTTTCTATTATATTCGAAAATCGAACAATCTGAATTTGATAGTCAATTTGCCAAAAAGCCTTTCTTAAAATATTGGTTCCAATAATTCCATAAATTTTTCTACCATCAGAAAAAGGTGATTTTACATTAGATAAATCTTGCAGTCCAATACCAAAATTTTTAAACTCTACTCCGCCAATGTCTAAAGAAGATAAAAAACCGTATTGAAGTTTTACGTCTTCAAAAGAACTCCCTGTGGTAGTTTGTTTTCTTAATGGTGTAAAAGTAATTTCTTCAATAAGACTTTTGTCAATAGTTGAGATATCATAACCTGTATCAAACAAAAAGGTGTAAACTTTACGATTTATTTTAACTTCGATAAATATATGTTTGCCTAAATAATATATTGGTATTTCTTCATTAAAGACTTTTTGAGAAAGTTCTCCTTGGGTGGCTAAAGTGATAATTTTTGAACTTGAACAACTCGCTAATATTAGTGTGAAAAATAAAAATATAATCTTATTCATTCTATTTGTTTTTAATGCCAATGTTTGGTCCTATTATTAGTGTGGGAATTAAAATTAGTTAGCTTTCGATTAAATACTTAGTCGAAATTTGTCTTTCGGTATAATCGATAATAGTATACGGCAGCAATACCACCAATACAAGAAAACAAAGCCAGCATCCAGAACACATGTTGGTGTCCTTGTATTCCTGGTGCGTTGTCTAAAAGGTATCCCATTGCAGGACCGGCAAAGATATCAGGTGTATAACCTATTAAAGAAATAAGTCCCACCGCAGTTCCGGTAAGAACCAATGGGATTTGACCTCTTTGCATCACCGCAAAATATAACGAACGTGCGGCATACACTCCTGTCGCTACTACTAATATGGATATAAAGAACAAGGAAGTTGCTGATGCGGTGATTATACCCAGCGCAAATAATAATGCTCCAAAGAAAGATATCACAAAACTAACCACCAACCAGAAGGTGGTTTGTGTGCGATCTGCCAATACCCCTATCAATACACCGATTACAGGACGTATGAATAGTAAAAAAGTACCTACCTGTGCTGATTTTACTTGGTCGTATAGCATTACATCCTGAGCATATAATGAAAATACATCGGTAATTTTATACCCTACATATGCACATAAAATAATGATCATCAGTAACCATACAGAAGGCAATCGTAACACGGCTGCAATTTGTGAGATTGTTATTTTTTCTAAGATGATCTCTTGTTCGGTTTTTGGATCTAGTTTCATAAAGAACCATACAAGAATACCAACCAGACTTACAATACCAGAAGATACCAGTATCACTTGTTTAAAAGCTTCTCTGCTTTCTAAAATCGTAGCTTCTGTAATTTCAGAAGTAATAAATAATGAAAAAATAAAGACACCCATAGCGCCAAATAGCGCTCCGACTAATCCACGACCACCGTCAAGAAATCCAAAAGCCTTTCCTTGCGATGAAGTTCCACCCCAAACACGGGTAGCTTTAATCATAGGCGCCCAGAATAAAAAAATGGTCGTGAAACCCCAATACCCATATAATAGTTGCAGCGTGGTATATCCGGGAAATGTGGCATAGACTAATCCTCCCAGAGCGGTCATCCACAGTGCCACTGCAATCAATTTTCTTGGAGGAAATTTATCGGCTAATGGACCTCCAAAAAGATACGATAGTAAAGCGACTATGCCATATACAGAAAAGCAAAGCCCTAACTGTAAATTATCAAGCCCAAAAGCTTCGAGCACTGTAGGTCTAAAGACTCGTGCGAGTACAAAAGGAAGAATAAACACAGATTCTCCAGCCAAAATAAGTAGTAAAAGAAAATACCAGGGAGCTTTTTTTTGATTCATGGAGTTTTATAGGATTATATTTTTACACCTGAGCATACACATGCTTGCCTAAAGATAGTGTTTGTAATTGTTTTTATTAGTGAAACTCTATTTTGAAAAGTTGCGCAGCAATGCATTCAAAATAGGTAGTTGAACTAATCCCGCTTTTTCAGCGGGATCTTAGGTCTGTCACCTCGAAGCTTGCTTCAGAACTTTAAAACATAGTTTTCTTTAAAGGAAGGTAGCTTAAAAGTCTCCTCGCCGCGGCGAGGAGATTTAGAGGGATGTTTTTAAAGTTAAATGTTTCAAAACATACAATTTCTTGAAACGATTTTAATATAAAATGAGTTTTTCCATGTATCCTGAAATGAATTCCGACCTACGTCGGAATGACAAGTTTTGCCTGTTTTTTAGTTTTTTTTGTCATTCCATCGTAGGCTGGAATCAAAAGTAATGGTAACAAGTTTAAAAGGGTTTCAACTGTAGCGAATTTGTAATAGTAAGTGAGGAAATAAGATAAAGAAAGATGACTATGTGATCAAGATGTTATTTACCTGAGTTCGATATAAGAAAGGTATAGATATAAAGTCTAATTGTTTGTAATTATCGCTCTTATGTTTGCTCTCCCAAAGGGAGAGGATTAAGGTGAAGGTTTTTAATATGAAAAACCCTTCATCCTAACCTTCTTCTTAGGGAGAAGGAACTCCTTTAGATTGTAAAACATTGAATAACAATATATTTTATATTCAACTCAGCTAATTAAGATTTATTCTTTACATTCATTCGCATGCGAACCAGGTATTTTTCAAAACCTGCTTTTTCATAAGCTCTTATGGCTCTTGGATTTTGATCATAAACATCAAGCTGCATTTCGTTAATGCCTTTTGCTGCGAACCAATCTGATAAATATTTAATTATTTGCTGACTGATGCCTTGTCCTCTAAACGTTTCTTTCACATACATAAAACCGATATATCCCAACTTTTCTTGCTTGAAATATTTTTTTCGATCTCTAATCTGGCCATAACCGCTACCGACAACTTCTCCATCGGCCTCTACAACTACAACTTCTGTGTGATCGGCTTTTATATATTCACTAAGATCATAATAGTTTATTTTTTCATTAGTTTTAAGGGTGATATCTATAGGACGTTCTGCTTCAATTATGCCTTGTTCAAAATGGAGTAGGACAGGGAGGTCTTCTAATGTTGCGGTTCGTGTGATCATTGTTTTGAGTTTTTGAGAGATTAGTGTAAAATTACCAATTAGGAATCTTAAAAAAAAGAAGTTTAGTTTTTGACTGTTTTCCTGAAAATACTAATCATCAGATGTAATAAAAGTATAGGTTGTACAGTGAGTATAATTAGGAAAAGTATTAGCTGAGTAATGAATAGCGTTTCTTTAGTTTCCCAATCAGATTCAGAAGTAAAGAGAAGAGGAAGTAAAGCAAGAATAAGAATTCCTCCAAGGGTTCCAATCAGATGGATGTAGGTAAGTAGTGGTTGTCTTTTTTTATTCAGTTTATGAATAGCATAATAAGTCAATCCGATTCCAAAGAATAAAAGGGAGAGAAAATTAAACAAGTGAGCTATGGAGATAACGAAATACGTATCGTGAATATTGATATCTAGTGTTTCTTCGTCAAAAGAAAAACCGTATATCAACATGATTGGAATCAAACTCCAAAAAATGATATACGGTTTGTAGATTATATAGTTCACCTGAGATTATTCTCCTAAGAAAGGATATCTATAATCTGCAGGAGTAACAAAAGTTTCTTTGATGGTTCTTGGCGATACCCAACGTAATAAATTCAGGTATGATCCAGCTTTGTCATTTGTTCCTGATGCTCTGGCTCCACCAAATGGTTGTTGTCCTACAACTGCACCTGTGGGTTTGTCATTGATGTAGAAATTACCAGCGGCATTTTCTAATGCTTTGGTAGCTTCGGCAGCTGCATATCTGTCTGTAGAGAAAATAGCTCCTGTTAATGCATATTCACTAGTACTATCAACTAACGCTAATGTTTCTTCCCATTTGTCATCATCATATACATAGATGGTGATAACGGGGCCAAAAAGCTCTGTACACATCGTAGTGTATTTAGGGTCTTCTGCAAGAATAACCGTTGGTTCGATGAAATATCCTTTGGATTTATCATATCCACCACCAGCGATGATTGTTGCGTCTTTATCTTCTTTTGCCTGATCAATATATTTTGCAAGTTTATCAAAAGAACCTTCGTGGATCACTGCAGTAATAAAATTACCCATATCTTCCGGTGATCCCATTTTAAAGGATTTGATATCTGCTTTTAAGAATTTTTCTACATCAGCCCATAAGCTTTTAGGAATATATGCCCTGGAGGCAGCACTACATTTTTGTCCTTGGAATTCAAATGCTCCACGAGAAATTCCTGTAGCTACTTGCTTAGCATTTGCACTAGGATGTGCAACGATAAAATCTTTTCCTCCTGTTTCACCAACAATTCTTGGATAGGTTTTGTAATTATGGATGTTTGTACCAATTTTAGCCCAAATGTCTTTAAATACGTGCGTACTTCCTGTAAAGTGAATACCAGCGAAATCTGGACTTGCTAATACTGTATCGGTGATCATAACAGGATCTCCGTATACTACATTAATAACTCCATCAGGTACACCAGCTTCTTTAAAAATGTCTACAATTACTTTTGCAGAATAGATTTGGCTATCACTAGGCTTCCAAATCACTGTATTTCCCATTAAAGCAGCACTCGCAGGTAAATTTCCAGCAATTGCAGTAAAATTAAATGGAGTGATCGCATAAATAAAACCTTCTAGCGGTCTATATTCTAATCTGTTCCAAGCTCCAGAAGTAGAATCTGGTTGATCTTCATAAATCTGAGTCATAAACTCTACATTAAAACGTAGGAAATCTATAAACTCACAAGCAGCATCAATTTCTGCCTGGTATATATTTTTGGATTGTGCTAGCATCGTAGCAGCATTAATTTTTGCTCTATAAGGTCCGGCAATTAATTCTGCAGCTCTTAAGAAAATAGCAGCACGTTGTTCCCAAGCTAGATCTGCCCATTTTTTACGAGCCTCTATAGCTGTATCGATAGCTGCTTGAACATGTTGCTTTTCAGCTTTATGGTAGGTCCCTAATTGATGTTTATGGTCGTGTGGAGGTGACATTGTTCCAGTATCTCCAGTTCTGATTTCTTCTCCGTTAATATATAAAGGAACATCAACAGGCGAATTATACATAGATTTGTATGTTGCCAGAACTTCCTCTCTTTCCGGAGTTCCTGAAGCATATGATTTTACAGGCTCATTTATCGCTGTTGGAACTTGAAAAAAACCTTTTCCCATGATCTTGTGTATTTAGTTTGATTTGTAAGATGTGTTAGTATACTTTAAGCGGCAAAGATAGGAAATTATGTAGGGTAATATCGATTTTAACCTTTTATAAACATGTATGGTATGTATTTTTTTTTGTAAGTTGTACGAAATTTATCCGACCCAAAAATCTATGTGTACAGTAACTTTGATCCCCACCCAAGAAAATGGTTTTATATTAACCTCTAATCGTGATGAGGCGATAAATCGGAAAACATTAGTGCCTGAATTCTATCAAGTTGATAAAACCAGAATGCTGTTTCCGAAAGATGCTGTAGCTGGAGGAACCTGGATAGGGCTTAGTGATAAAAATACGATGATTTGCCTTCTTAACGGAGGTTTCGAAATTCACGAAAGATTGGTGTCGTATAGACAAAGTAGAGGAGTGGTGGTAAAAGACCTTTTAGGTGCAGACAATTTGCAAAAAGCCATTTCGGAATATGATTATAAAGGAATTGAACCTTTTACAATAGTTGCGGCAAACTGGCAATCAGATCTTGAGTTTTTTGAGCTAGTCTGGGATGGAAGACAAAAGCATTTCAGAGTTTTAGAAAAAGAAACTCATATTTGGTCTTCTTCTACCTTATATACTAATGAAATGAAGAACACAAGAGAAGGTTGGTTTGATGTATTCGAGGAGGAAAACATACTAAGTACTGATACACTATTAGATTTTCATAAGAATGCCGGAATTGGAGATAAGGATGTGGATTTGCAAATTGATAGAGGTTTTTTAAAAACCAGAAGTATTACTCAGATTGTTAAAAATGATGAGGAGCTTGTAATGCGTTATGAAGATCTTCAGAATAAGGAAGTAAATGTCGTTACTTTTGAGGCGATAACTGCATAATCGAAACTGATACTAACTTACATTTTGAAAATAAGTATAATTAAAATTTTAAACGTGTGATGAATTACACGGGCAAAATAATATCCCTAGCTTTTCCAGATACTTTTGTTCGTTTTTCTGACGAAGAAAAAAAATCTACTGGTTTGCTGCAGTTTTTTGGTTTAGGAAAAAACGGAATTATTAAAGCTGGTCATGCTGCTTTTGTCCTCATAGAGAATAAAACGGGTCTTGCAGAATATTACGATTTTGGAAGGTATATAACTCCTTCTGGCAAAGGAAGAGTTAGAAGTGCGGTAACCGATGTAGAATTAGAGATACCTTTTAAAGCTACTTTTACGAATGATGGGAAATTGGCTAATGTTGAAGAATTTCTTTTATGGTTAGAAGCAAATCCTGAGAAGACTCATGGTAGTGGTCGTTTAGTTGCATCAGTTTGTGATTATATAGACTACGACAAAGCAAAGGAGTATGTTTTGGAGACTCAAAACAAAGGAAGTATTCCATATTCAACTTTTAGAAAAGAGGGGAGTAATTGTTCAAGAATAGTTACGGATACAATCCTGAATAGTACGGATAAATCCAGAATAAGAACACCGTTATTACGTAATAAATTATTTACTCCAAGCCCTTTAGGCAATGTAGAAAAAGGATCTATGGAGAACAAGATATACCAAGTGGAAAATGGAGTTTTGATAGAGTATCCAAACTCTGTTTTTAAAGAAAACCTTACTAATTATTTCGATAAAAAAGTACCAAAGTTAGAAGAGAAAAAGAACATTAAGTTGCCTGATTTCTTAAAAGAAGCTCATTTTCTGTCAGGAATAGGAAGTGGCGCATATTTTATTTTAAAAGAATCTTCGTCAGTATCTTTATTTGAAATCAGGAGATATACAGAGTATGGATATGAGGATTTTAGAGGTCTTTTTGAAGCAAAATCAACCTTTGTTTATACTAAAAAATATAAGTTTGTGTATGATTCGCACTGTAAATACTGTCATATAGAACAAGAAGATAAAATAATACGGTTTGATCTTGTAAAGAAACTTAATTCAGAGCAAAAGGAGAACTAAGCTTAAAACTAGGGATAATTACTTTAAACTTTCGTGTGGATGTGAAGTTCACCATGTTATAATGTCCTTTCATAGCACCGAACGGAGAACTTAAGAGGCATCCGCTATTGTAGGTGTGAGATTCTCCTGGTTTTAATACCGGTTTTTTACCAATCACACCTTCACCTTCTACAATTTCTGTACTGCTTAATGCATCTTTGATTTCCCAAAATCGAGAGGTAAGTTGTACTGAGTCTTTACTTTGGTTTTCAATGGTAATTTGGTATCCAAAGGCAAAATGAATCTTATAGTTCTTAAAGAACGTGCCCTCAAAGGTGGTATCCACCGAAATTTTTATGCCTCTGGTTATTTGCTCAACCATATTAAAAAATAAACATAGACCCTATAATTGTTATAATAGATCCGATTCCTGCTAAGATAAAAAATAATACGTTCACTAACAGAAATTTAACAATAGTTTTACCCCTTCCTTGCTGATAAAATTTACGCATGGCTTTATATAAATAGAAGAGGAAAACTAGCATTGCAATGCTAGATGCAGCTTCACTTTTGGTGATTTGATCAATCAAGATTGCTATTCCGATTAATATAAAAAACATGGTTTGCGTATGAAAGATAAAAACCAAATGTTCCATGTAATTAAAAGGTTTTCTTATATATAATAACCACATCATTAAGGCAAAGAATGGTAAAAAGAAAAATATGATAAAGGGTAATTTGTTAAAAACGAACTTAAGGAGCTCCATGGGGTTCTCATTAAGGTTTTTTGTTTTGATACTTCTTGTGTATAAATATTTCGTATACGTGTTTTGTTTGTGTTTTAGGCTGCCTAATGCTATTGTAGCCATTGGTTCTCCAGTTTTTTTGTAATGAGACTTATAGGTTTTCCAACGTTTGTTTACTGCGGTAAACATACCCATAGTGTCTAATTGCGTTTCAGTGAAGTATACATATTCATTTTCTTTGTCAATGCCTGGTTCCGCTGTAGAATCGTTAATAATGTCGTTCTCTTTATGCTCATTATTGGATAGGTTTACTTCTAATACCCCATTGTTTTGCTCCCTTTCTTGAGGAATAATACTATCGAAATCTATGAATAAACCACTGATGATAAAAAACAGTATGGAAACACTTAAGAAAAACCTGAAAGGATTGGCATACTTTATTCTTTTACCTTCTATATAATCTTTAGAGATCATTCCAGGTTTAAATAACAAACCAACTATTGTATGTCTTAATCGTGAATCGTAAGAGAATATACTTGCAAAAAACTCATTAAAAAAGTCTTTAAAAGAAAGCTTTTTTGTGGTGTTAATCTGACCACAATTGTGACAATAACGATCAATCACATCAAGTGGAACGCTACAATTTAAGCATTCGTTTCCTCTATACTTTTTAAGAAATCTCCCCTTTTCTTTCATTTTTAGTTGATGGTTTGCGTAATAGGACTAAAGTAAAGGTATTTCGTTACAAAACATAAGAATTTCGAATGCATTAAGATTATAGGTTGGTGCTACATGTAGGGATTAAGAAAACTCAAACGATAGAAACGTAATGTAGGAAAAAAACTTTATAACGTTTTAGGTGGTTGTCAGTTGTGTTTTTAGACAATTTTATTGGTTTTTTATCGAAAAAAACAATTTAACCTTTATCGATATAGGTGAGTTTAAGTATTTGGTTTTTAGTTTATTGCGTGGTATTGTTAGCAATGTGGTTAGTGGTTTTTAGGATGTTTGGTATGTATTTTTACGTAGTTGTATTACGGTATAACAATAAGATTTTTATTAATACTCAAAACCGGATAGATGAAAAAAACAATACCCTTCTTAAAAGTAACTTTTGTGCTTTTATTCATTTTTTTGAATGTTACTTCTGCGAATTCTCAATACAATGTGGATGCACCGTGGATGTCTGAAATTACGCTAAAAGAAAAATCGAATAATGCTGGTGCTCCTAAATTTGATGAGGTAGTAAATGCTTTTAATGATTACTGGAAAGAAAAGGATGATGCTATTAAGGGAAGTGGACATAAGCCTTTTATGAGATGGCAAGAATTTTATAAGAATGCAGTTATGCATGATGGTACTTTGCCAACTCCAGATTTCTATTGGAATATTTGGGAGCAGAAACGATCTAAGAAAACTTTTGGACAGAAAATTGCAAATACCTGGTTGCCTATGGGGCCTTTTGATCACGATCCTTCTAATTCTTGGTCACCTGGTCAAGGTAGAGTTAATATAGTAATTATAGATCCGAACCAATCTAATGTGATGTATGTAGGTGCACCTGCTGGAGGAATCTGGAAATCTATAGATAGTGGTGAACATTGGGAGCCATTGTCGGATTATTTACCTCAGATTGGAGTTTCAGGAATTGCTATAGATTATAACAACTCGAATATTATTTATATTTCTACAGGTGATGATGACTCTAGTGATGCACTGGGTATAGGTGTTTTAAAATCTACAGATGGTGGTTATACTTGGAGTAAAACCGGTCTCGATGCGGCTGATAGATATGAAATCGGAAATGATATTTATATAGATCCTAATAATTCTAATAAATTATGGGTTGCGACAAGCAGAGGGGTTTATAAGACGGAAGATGCGGGAGTGACTTGGATAAAAACGTTGTCGGGTAATATCAAAGATATTAAGATAAAACCTGGCGATACGAATGTTGTATATGCGGCAACTTCGAATACTTTTTATAAATCGACTAATGGAGGTAATAGTTTTTTTGCTATCCGTAATGGATTACCAGTTAGTTCTTCCAGATTGGTTATCGATGTAACTCCTGCTAATCCAGAATATGTGTATTTGTTAAGTGCAGGTTCTGGCAGTTCTTTTCAAGGGTTGTATAAGTCTACGGATAGTGGTTCTAACTTTATTAAAACTCAGGAAACAACCAATATTTTCGAAAGTACTCAAGCTTGGTATGATTTGGCCCTAGCGGTTTCTGATCAAGATCCTAATGTGGTATTTGTTGGGTGTTTAAATGTTTGGAGATCGACCAATGGCGGAGATGACTTTACTAGAATTAATAGATGGAGTAGTCCTAATCAGGTAACTTACACTCATGCAGATATTCATTTTTTACGCTATTATGATGGGAGATTGATGTGTGGAAGTGATGGAGGTGTTTATGAATCTCAAAATAATGGAGCCTCCTTTACTGATCTAACCGAAGGACTTCAGATTGGTCAGTTTTATAAAATTTCGGTAGCAGAAAATAATAGTTCAGATCACTTAGTTGGAGGTTTGCAAGACAACGGTGGATATGCTTTGGATGGTTCTCAATGGAATGTGTATCACGGAGCAGATGGAATGGATTGCGCTGTTAAAGGAAATAATCCGGAGACATATTTTGGTTTTATACAGTACGGTAGAAACCTATATAAGACAGAGGATAGAGGTAAAACAAGAACATTTGCGGCATCAG
The DNA here is from genome assembly GCF_947495315.1 of uncultured Aquimarina sp. Taxonomy (GTDB): domain Bacteria; phylum Bacteroidota; class Bacteroidia; order Flavobacteriales; family Flavobacteriaceae; genus Aquimarina. The sequence goes on from NZ_CANLYD010000004.1 coordinate 379,840, forward strand.
GCCCAGATCGTGGTAATTGGGTTACTCCATTAGTTTCTGATCGTAATGGTAATTTGTATGCAGGATTTAAGAGTTTTTATAAACTTGAAAATAGTTCTTTTGAAAATCAAACAGAATTTGATTTTGGAAGTAATAATATAGAGCATATTGAGTTAGATCCGTCAGACGTTAATATTATATATCTCGCTAATGATTTAAGTTTATACAGAAGTATAGATAGGGGAGTTAATTGGTCTAAAGTCTATTCTTTTCCTACGTCAATTACTTCTATTGAAGTTCATAATGATGATAATCAAATTATTTATGTTTCTACTGCCGGATCTATAAGCGGAAAGGTTTTTCGCTCAAGGGATCAAGGAAACAATTTTATAGATATCTCCGGTAATCTTCCTGGAGAGGGAAAATTTGTCGTTAGACACCATAAAGGAACCGAATCGATATATTTAGGTACTTATTTAGGGGTGTATTTTAAGGATGGGGATCAGGATTGGCAAGATTACTCAGTTAATCTTCCTAATGTGGCTGTAAGAGATTTAGAAATTAATTTAAAAGATAATTTTTTAATAGCTGCTACCTACGGTAGAGGTGTATGGAAAGTGCCATTAGAAATTGAATTAACTCCAGATGATACCGCGCCTTCAGTTCCTACCAATCTTATAGCTTCAGAAATCGGTCAGACTTCTGTGACGTTAAGTTGGAATCCATCATCAGATAACATAGCCGTAACAAGTTATGAAATATATGAAGGTGAAGATTTTGTAAAGTCTGTGAGTGACATAAGTACTATAATTACTGGCTTGTCTCCTAATGCTAATTACGATTTTAAAGTAGTGGCTAAAGACCGAAAAGGAAATCAATCGATTGCTAGTGAGATAGTTTCGGTAACTACAGACGTGGTATCAGAAATTGAAATTAATTTTTATAAACCATCTGGGTGGAGTGAACAGGTGGATGTTTATTTTTTTAGTGCTGCAACTAATTCAACACTTTTAGGAACAATTGATTGGCCTGGGCAACAAATGAGTAATTACCCTTCGACAAATTGGTATACGTATACATTGCAGTTATCTCCAGAGGTTAATGCCGATGATGTGCGGATAGTTTTTAATGCACAAAGTAATCAGACCGATGACCTGGCAAGAAGTACAACAGGATGGTATTATGACGGAATATGGAGTGATGAATGTCCAGCGGATTGTGATGGGTTAGACCTGACCGCAATAGATATTTACTTTAAAACACCTACCTATAGTTGGAATGGATCTTCTAATATTTATGTGTTCGATAATAAGCGAAATATTAGATTAGAAAATACAGAAGCTTGGCCTGGTCAAACTATGGCTACTACATCAGGATCTCCTTGGAAAAAATGGTCTTTTGTAGTTCCTAATGGAGTCTCTCCAGATGATGTAGGGATTGTTTTTAATGATGGTAATGGGATGCAAACTATAGATTTAGAAAGGAATAGAACAGGGTGGTTTACTGCTGGATATATAGATAATGGGAAGTATGTAGGATTCTGGAGTGATTCTTGTCCTTCATCTTGTGATCAAATACCGTCTAATGAAGAATTGGAAACTACACAACCTACTTTTGAATCTTCGTTTACTCAAGTAAAAAAAGCATTTATATTTCCTAATCCGATTAGTGGGCAGTCCGTGTTAAAGTTTCAGGCAAATAATAATGGAATGTTAGAGATTACTGCTGTAAATGTTTTAGGTCAGAAAAAAATAATTCACAATCAAAAAATCGAATCTGGTGCGCAAACTATCATGCTGAACAGAAATGATGTGGATAGTAAAGGAATTTATTTTTATGTAATTTCTATTAACGGAATAAAACTGGAAACTTTAAAAGTAGTTGTCCAGTAATACTCTAAACTATTATTCTAAAAAGGTGAAGTCTTTGGCTTCGCCTTTTTTAGTTGGTTATATTTCTAGAATTCCCAATTCCTTTGCCAATAGCTCTATCATACCTAGCTCCCGGAGCTCTGTAGTAAGGAATTACCATATATTCATTTTCGGTCTCATCAAAATTACCGCTGATAAAACCTGGGTCTATAGTTCCATCCGATTTTACTAAAACATATTTGTAATTATTAAAACCTTGTTTGAATAATCTTTTTGTCGTATAAATCGCATTCTCTTTGTCATATGTTAGTCGTGTAGATGCGTCCGTTACGTAATTATTGAAATTACCATAAATGTGGATTTCGCCTCCATCCAATGGCTCATAGCACTCCAGCGAAAAGTGTATCCAAGCATAATCGGCTCCTGTGTTGCTGTTTTCGGATCTTAAATTTCTTACTACAAAACTACCGTTGATATCGGGGTAGTACGTGTATATTCTGTTGCCTCTAACGATATCGGTATATAGATAATTATGATAAATATCTTGAAGATCAATTCCTCTAATATTTGCAGTAGATGATCTTATTTCTTTGTTGTCAAAGAAAAGATATTCATTACCACCCCAAAAACTAGATTCTGTATCGTATTTATATACTAAACTATTTGCGATAGTGAATTGTGGAACAAGGTTGGTAATGGCATTTTTTAAGTCATTGTTTTGTATCACTAATGTCTTTACATTACGCTTTGGATTTTTTAAAATTTCATTAGGCGAGCTGATTTCAAACTGAACAGTTTGTCTTGTATCTATGTATTTCAGATTTCTGGATCTTTTAGTGTATACTTTTACATTGGTCAAACTTTCATAAACAATAAATTTCCTGGAAAAAACAATTTCGTCATCATCATTATAAATTTCAATCATGTAATTCCCACTTACTTTTAGGCCTCTGGTGTCTTCATTAGGGATTCTTAAAATATAATGACTGTATAATTGTAAAGTGTTAAATGAGTTTTCATAATTGACAATTCTGATATCATCAAAACCGTTTAGGTACTCGTTTTTATATAGAACAGAAGGAGTCCAATCAAAATTGTAATGCGTTATTTTGTAATAATAATCTACTTCATCGCCGTTTATATCATCAAACCGAATATTGAGTGGTTCTCCGAGTTTTATAATAGGTGTTCCCGAAAATTCTTCAGTACCAATTAATTGAATTGTTTTGATATAATCAGGAGGGTTGACTTCTTCTTTGCTTTCTTGAGCTGTAATAAATGATTGAAAGCCAATATATAATCCTAAAATTAATAGGATTTGTTTAAGTTTATGTGACATTAATTCAGTAGTTAACAATGTAAAGATAAACAAAATGTATGCCTGAATAGATTCATGTTGTTTTAGCGCTTAAAAATTCATTATTTAGAATTGTTATAAATAAAATCTTATAGCAGAAGCAGCTTTCACTTACGTGTTTTAATTAGTAAATTTGCACGATTTTTTTAGTTAATTAACATAGACTACAAATATGTCAAAAGACATTCGTATCAGAAAAGGTTTAGACATTAAGCTGGTTGGCGAAGCAGAAAAAATTACTGCAGAAGCTACCAAAAGTAATGTTTACGCAATTAAGCCTGACGATTTTCATGGTATCGTACCGAAAGTTATTGCCAAACAGGGTACAGAAGTTAAAGCCGGCGAACCACTATTCCATTCTAAGACTAATGAAAAAATGCTTTTTCCTTCCCCAGTAAGTGGAGAGGTTGTGGAAATTATTCGCGGTGCTAAACGAAAAATACTATCATTTAAAATTTTAGCAGATAAAGAACAACAATTTGCAGACTTTGGAACAAAGGATGTAAAAGCAATGGGTGGAGAGGATATTAAATCTCACTTGTTGTCTTCTGGCTGTTGGCCTTTTATCAAACAACGTCCTTATGATGTTATTGCTAATCCTGAGGTTGCTCCAAAAGCAATTTTTGTATCAGCCTATATCACTGCGCCTTTAGCAGCTGATTTAGAACACGTACTAGCAGGTAAAGAAAAAGAACTTCAAGCTGCTGTTACTGCGTTAAGCAAATTAACAGAAGGAGATGTTCACGTATCTGTAGGTAAAAAAGGAAATTCGCCTTTTTCTGGATTAGATAATATAACCTTACATAACGTAAGTGGGCCTCATCCTGCAGGAAATGTAGGAGTACAAATCGCCAAACTAGATCCTATTAATAAAGGAGAAGTTGTTTGGATTGTAAACCCACAAGATCTGGTTATTATAGGAGAGTTACTGCTAACAGGTAAGTTTAATTCTGAACGAATCATAGCTTTGGCTGGATCTTCTGTTAAAAACCCAAAATATTTTAAAACTAGAATAGGTGCTGAGGTTTCTTCGGTTATATATGATTCTGGTGTGAAAGACAATAATATTAGGGTTATAAGCGGAAATGTGCTAACTGGAGATAATGTAAAACCTGATGGAAATTTAGGATTTTATCACGATATGATCACCGTAATTCCTGAAGGGAATGATTACGAATTATTTGGTTGGAATAAACCAATCTTCAATAAGATATCACCATCTAGAGCATTGACTTTTTCTTGGTTATTTCCAAATAAAAAATATGACTTGAATACCAATACAAATGGTGAACATAGAGCATTTGTGGTTACTGGTAATTATGAAACTGTTTTTCCTTTAGATATTTATCCATTGCAGATCTTAAAAGCTTGCGCGGTTAATGATCTTGATGCTATGGAACAATTAGGGATGTATGAAGTAGCTCCTGAAGATTTTGCACTGACCGAGTTTATATGTGTTTCTAAGCAACCACATCAGCAGATCATTAGAGAAGGACTAGATTTAATGTTAAAAGAAATAGGATAAGGTCATGAGTTTAAAAAGTAAATTACATAACTTAAAACTTAAGTATAAAGATAAAAAGATGGCGCCTGCATTTAATGCACTCCATACTTTTTTATATCTACCGAATGAAATTACGCATTCTGGTTCGCACGTTCGTGCAGCAGATGATCTAAAGCGTACTATGAATACGGTAATAATGGCATTAGTACCGTGTTTAATCTTTGGTATGTTTAATGCTGGATATCAACATTATTTAGCGCTTGGCGAAATAGACGAAGCTGCTAATGGTTTTTTTAGTGCCGCATTTTGGTCATTAGATAACTTGGTTATCGGATTATGGAAAGTTTTACCGTTGGTTGTTGTCTCTTATGGAGTTGGATTAGCTGTAGAATTTCTATTTGCAGTAATTAAAGGACACGAAGTAGAAGAAGGATATTTAGTTACCGGAATGTTAGTTCCATTGATTGTTCCTGTAGATACTCCTTTATGGATGTTAGCAGTAGCAGTTATTTTTGGAGTGGTGATTGGTAAAGAAGTTTTTGGAGGAACAGGAATGAATATTCTGAATCCAGCACTTACGATCAGAGCATTCTTATTTTTTGCATATCCTACCTGGATGTCTGGAGATAAAGTATGGGTGCATGGAGCAGTAGAAAGAGCCAATGAGATTGCCGGAGGAGCACAATTAGATGCTATATCTGGAGAGACAATACTTGGTGGATTAGCACAAGGTAAAAATATACTAGGGTCAGGAGATGCTACGTATTCTATTATGGATGCATTTTATGGGTTTATACCTGGTTCTGTTGGAGAAACATCAGCATTGTTAATACTATTAGGTGCATCTTTCTTAATTTTTACGAAAATTGGAAGCTGGAGAATTATGGTAAGTGCTGTATTAGGAACATTATTAATGGGATTGATATTCAATGGAGTTACCAGTGCAGGATGGATTGCAGAATCTAGTAAGTTCTATGCATTGATGAATTTAGAGTTTTGGAAGCATTTGATAGTTGGAGGAATAGCGTTTGGTATTGTATTTATGGCAACCGATCCTGTAACTGCATCTCAAACTAATAAAGGAAAGTGGATCTATGGATTCTTGATAGGATTTATTTCTATATTAATTAGAGTATTTAATCCAGCATATCCTGAAGGTGTATTCTTAGCAATTTTGTTAATGAATGTATTTGCTCCTACGATTGATCATTACGTTGTTCAAGGGAATGTTAAGAAGAGAATGAAACGTCTAAAATTAAAAACTGCTTAGTTATGGCGATTAATACAGATAAAAATTCATATACAATTATCTTTGCCATTGTAATGGTGTTGGTAGTTGGAACGGTATTAGCTGGTACTGCAATGGCTTTACAAGAAAGAATTTCAGCAAATAAGCGAACAGAAAAGCAGCAAAATATTTTGTTTGCGATGGGAGTCTCAGATTCGGAAGATCCTAACGAGTTTGTATCTGCTGAGAAAGCGCAAGAATTGTTCGATAAATATGTTGGAGAAGAAGGACAATATATAATCACAGGAAATGTTGCTAAGCAAACTACAGATGCTTTTGCTGTTGAAGTTAAGAAGGAGAATGATAAGGTAAAACAAGACTCTGATTATCAAAGAAAACTTCCCTTGTTTATAGGTAAGAAAGATGGAGAAGAGTTCTATGTGGTGCCTATGAGAGGTAATGGCCTTTGGGATGCGATCTGGGGATATGTTTCTTTGGATAAAGAGTTTAAGACTGTTAAAGGAGCATTTTTTGACCATAAAGGAGAAACTCCAGGATTAGGAGCTAATATCAAAGAAGCTTATTTTAGAGATGATTTTATAGGGGAAAGCATATTAGATGCTTCAGGAAACTATAAAGGGATTACTGTAAAGAAAGGTAATGGAGATCCTAAGAATGTAAGAAAAGATGATAATGCTGTTGATGCTATGGCTGGTGCTACAATTACTGGTGACGGTGTAACTGCAATGGTGAAGAAAGGAATTAGAATGTATCAACCTTATTTCGAAACTTTAAAAAAATAACAAATGGCTGAAGTAACAGAAGAAAAAGTTGTAACTAAAGTAAAAGAGCCTAAAGAGCCTTTATTTTCGAAGAAAAACAAGAAACTACTATCAGATCCTCTTACAGATAACAATCCAATTACGATACAGGTATTAGGTATTTGTTCTGCATTGGCAATTACGGCACAATTGAAGCCATCGATTGTAATGGCAATCTCGGTAATTTTTGTATTAGGTATTGGTAATGTGGTAATCTCACTAATGAGAAATATCATACCATCTAAAATTAGAATTATTGTTCAATTAGTTGTGGTAGCAGCTTTAGTAATTGTTGTAGATCAAGTACTGAAAGCATTTGCATATACATTAAGTAAAGAACTTTCGGTATTTATTGGTTTGATTATCACCAACTGTATCATTATGGGACGTTTTGAAGCTTTTGCTTTAGGTAATGGTCCTTGGAAATCTTTCCTTGATGGTATTGGTAATGCTGCTGGATATGGTGTTTTATTGATTATTGTAGCTTTCTTTAGAGAATTATTAGGTTCAGGGACATTATTTGGATATAAGGTATTAGGTGATCCGATCGAAAAGACATATTTGTATTCAATTGGATATGAAAATAATGGTTTTATGGTATTAGCGCCAATGGCATTGATTACTGTAGGAATTATTATCTGGATTCAGAGAAGTAAAAATAAAGCACTAATCGAAGATCACTAGAAAAGTTCACAGTTATGAGTTGAAACTATATGCTTTCAACCACAACTAAAAACGTATAAAAAATGGAATATTTAGAATTATTTTTAAAATCAATCTTTATAGATAATATGGTATTCGCATTCTTCTTAGGGATGTGTTCATACTTAGCTGTATCTAAAAAGGTGTCGACAGCTGTTGGCCTTGGAGCGGCAGTTATATTCGTTTTGGCAATTACAGTACCATTAAACTTTTTATTGGATAAGTATATTCTTAGAGAAGGCGCTCTGGTTTGGTTAGGTCCAGAATATGCAGATTATGATTTAAGCTTCTTAACGTTTATTTTATTTATTGCTACTATCGCTACGATGGTACAGTTAGTAGAAATTGTTGTAGAGAAATTCTCACCCTCATTATATAACTCTTTGGGTATTTTCTTACCATTGATCGCAGTAAACTGTGCAATCCTTGGTGGATCGTTGTTTATGCAACAAAAAGAATTTGCTACTATTACTCACGCTGGTGTATATGGTATTGGATCAGGAATCGGGTGGTTCTTGGCAATTCTTGCAATTGCTGCTATTAGAGAAAAGATCAGATACTCTAATGTTCCTGCTCCATTAAGAGGGCTTGGAATTACTTTTATTCTAACCGGACTTATGGCAATTGGCTTTATGAGTTTTGGAGGAATGCTAACTGGAGGAGATGAAGAGGAGGCAAAGAAAGAGAAGACTGTTCAGGTAGAAGAAAAAACTACCAAAGAAGTGGCAGAAAATACTAACGTTTCAATACTTAAATAACATGATATTTTTAGCATCGACAATTGGAACAATCGTTATTACCATTATTTCATTTTTGGTTCTAACTTTAGTTTTAGTAGGAATTTTATTATTTGCAAAAGATAAATTATTACCATCAGGACCCGTTAAGATTACTATTAACGGAGAAAAGGAGATAGAAGTAGCTTCGGGAGGTACTTTATTATCTACATTAGGTAGTGAAAAAATATTTTTACCATCAGCTTGTGGTGGAGGTGGAACCTGTATTCAGTGTGAATGCCACGTATTAGAAGGTGGAGGAGAAGCCTTGCCTACAGAAACACCGCATTTTTCTCGTAAAGAGTTACAACATGGTGCACGATTGGCTTGTCAGGTAAAGGTAAAACAAGATATGAATATTGAGATTCCGGAAGAAGTATTCGGAATCAAGAAATGGGAAGCTACAGTTGTTCGTAATTATAATGTAGCATCTTTTATCAAGGAATTTGTAGTAGAAATCCCTGAAGATATGGGGTATAAAGCTGGAGGATATATCCAGATTGAGATTCCTCAATGTGAGATCAAATACTCTGATATTGATATTACAGCGCATCCAGAAGAACACGATACGCCAGACAAGTTTCAGGCGGAATGGGATAAGTTTGGTTTATGGCCATTAGTGATGAAAAATAACGAAACTGTAGAGCGTGCATATTCTATGGCTTCTTATCCTGCAGAAGGTAGAGAGATTATGCTTAATGTGCGTATTGCTACTCCACCATGGGATAGAAGTAAAAATGGATGGATGGATGTAAATCCTGGTGTTGCCTCTTCTTATATTTTTGCACAGAAACCTGGAGATAAAGTAACGATCTCAGGACCTTATGGAGAGTTCTTTATCAATGAATCTGAATCAGAAATGTTATATGTAGGTGGTGGAGCAGGAATGGCTCCAATGCGTTCTCATTTGTATCACTTATTCAGAACATTAGAGACTGGTCGTAAAGTTACATACTGGTATGGAGGAAGATCAAAAAGAGAATTGTTCTATTTAGATCATTTCCAGCAACTAGAAAAGAGTTTCCCTAATTTTAAATTCTATCTAGCGCTTTCTGAACCATTAGAAGAAGATAACTGGAAAGTTAAAAGTGATATTGATGCAGAAGGAGATGGGTTCGTTGGATTTATCCATAACTGTGTGATTGATAATTATCTTAATCATCATGAATCTCCAGAAGATATAGAATTATATTTCTGTGGACCACCATTAATGAATAAGGCTGTTCAGAAAATGGGAGAAGATTTTGGTATTCCTGATGAGCATATCAGATTTGATGACTTCGGAGGATAATATATAATTTATAATATTTCACTGTAAACCGGTACAAGCAATTGTGTCGGTTTTTTTATTTTCGAATATTCGTATTAATGTAATACTTGTTATGTATATAATAAAACACTCATTTTTAATCTTATTAGTTTCTTTTTTAATCTTAATGATCAGCCAATCTTTGTTTTCCCAAAACATAAAAATATCTCAGGACTCTTTGGTTTATGTAGTTGAATACGATGGTGCCTTTTACAATAAATATACTTTAAAACCTTTGTCAGTTGATAGATGTTCAGCCTCCAGTTTTTTGCAAAGTAAAGTTCAGAATTATTCTGAAAGAAATCTGATAGATAATAATGATGGAACAGCTTGGGTAGAAGGTCGTTCTCATGCCGGTCTTGGAGAAACAATAAGAGTTACTTTTAAGGATAAAAGTGCTTTGCCTTATGTAATCAGAATAGTTCCAGGATATTTGAAATCAGAAGAAATCTGGTATCAGAATAATAGAGTTGCTAAGATTAATATTAGGGCTATCGGAACAGACGGTGATTCTGAATATGTAATAGACGAATGGAAGGACGTAAACTTTAGAAAAGATTCTTTGTCTAAAGTATCTGTTTCACCTCAATATATAGATATTAGTAATAACTATATTCAGCATATGGGATATACGGAATTTATAGCGATTGAATTGGAGATTATGGAAGTGGATACTATTGGGGCTTTGTATAATGACACATGTATTTCGGAAATAAGTTTTTTTGAAATTGATAAATTGATCAAGACGTATTCTTCTAAGGAATATCAAAAAATAAAGAATTAATACTGAATCTAATTATTTATGAAAAAATATGCTCTGGTATTAATAAGTGCTATTCTTTTAGTACTACTTTTTAGAACAACCTCTAAAGGAAAGCACCTTACAAATCATGTAAAAGGAGTTGTGAAAAACATAGTTTCAACTCCTAATTATATTGATGAAGATGGTGATTCTATTTCGACCAGAGTGAAGGTTCCAAAAAGTTATAAAAGGAGAGCGTATCCAAAAGGTTCTTTTCAGGAATATCTTCGTCATTATCGATTAAAAAATCATGGATCACCGATTATTAATTATGATAATAGCAGATACTTTGCGCAACATTGGCATGATGCTATTTTAGAAATCCCTGTTCCTGCTAATGGATTGCAACAATGTGCTGATGCTTTAATGAGAATGAGAGCAGAATATTTATGGGATTCGAATAGAAAAGATGAAATAGGATTTAACTTTACCTCAGGTCATTATTGTTCCTGGAAAAAATATGCTAAAGGATATCGACCTAAGATTCGAGGAAATAAAGTAACTTTTCATAAAACAGCATCACCTAATTCTTCTAAAGCTAATTTCTATAAATATCTCAATCTGATTTATACGTACGCCGGGACTTTATCCTTGTACACAGAACTACCTAAAATTGAAGTTAAAGATTTGACGATCGGTGATATGTTAGTAAATCCTGGAACTTCTGGGCATATAGAAATCATAGTGGACGAAATAGTAAATGATAAAGGAGTGAAACTATTTTTGTTAGCACAAGGAAATACGCCAGCTCAGAATGTCTGTCTGCTTAAAAATTTTGAAGATACCAGTATTTCGCCTTGGTATAGATTTAGCGAAAATGTAGCTGTGTATACGCCTAGCTATCATTTTGAAGAGGCATTGTTTATTCGGTTTAAATAATTCAAGGTACTATTTGTGATTTTTACAAAATTTAAAATACACTTGCGTGTTTATTGCGAATTCTCAAAAGAAGTATCTATTACATTTGTTTCGAACTTTTAATGAAATATATAAAATGAAAAAACTTCTTTTTAAGTCAGTACTGATTTTAATAATCCAATTTTTATCTTCCTGTGATAGTGATGATGATCAATCCTTAGTATTAACCACTGTAAAAGGACGGGTATACGATGTTGAAAGAAATATTAATATAGAAGGGTTGGAAGTGTCAGTGTTGAAAACAGATTGTTTTATAGGTTGCGATTCTGAATTTATTGATTCTGCAATAACCGATGAAAATGGTAATTATTCTATTACGTACCATCATATTCCAGGTGAGCGATATGTTTTGTCAAAACCTTATTTTGAATCAGAATATTATACAGAGTTTATAGAAGTTGAAAAAGAGATAGAGGAAGGCGTGGAAAATATAAAAGATATTGACGCTTGGCTCCCTGTCATTATAAAACTAAATGCTCGCATAACAAATAACGAAAATGGGCCTTTACGAATATTCAGTAACATCATTAACCATAATGATCTAAGCTTTGTTTTTTCTCCAAATCACGTTATAGATGAACAAGAAAAGGATACTATAGTATATATGGAAGGGAGACCAAATTCACAAATTGAATTGGATTTTGTATATGCAACAGGATATTCTAATGAAGATTATCATCATTATCGTGAGATTGTTCAAACGAGTTTGGCTGATACACTTAGCGTATCTTATATAGTAGATTGTTCAAGTTTTTAATTTCTATCTTCAAGTTTAAAATAGTTTATTATTAGTGTTCAAAATAATACCTTTGTCGTTACTTATGACAAGGATATTAACTAAACAAGAACTTCATAATCTGGCAATGAATATTGTTGGAGAAGAGCTAGAAGAAAGGGGTTACGAATTTATTGCGATTAATAGTAAAATAGGAAAGCATCCACAGTTTGTATGTATTGATGCTTCTAATCAAAGATACTTTGTAATTGTAAAAGCAGTAGCATATCCAGATAATCCACATAATTATGATATGGTATGGATGGAAGCATTTAAAAAGCATGCCAGAGAACAAGAGGCAAAAGTATTTTATGCAGGTGTTGGATTACAGAATTCAGAAAATCCCAATAAGCCTATTTTATTAAATGAAGAATATGTTTTAGAATATGCTGGATTACAAGTAATAGAAACACATCTTAATTAAAGCCTATGATTCGTAATCTTCTTATTTATTGCTTGCTAGTATGTCTGTTATCCTGCAAGAAAACACCGGAACAGTATCTTAATTATACAAGTGGAGATGCATTTGGCACTACATTTTCGGTTCAGTTTATTGATAAAAATGAAATTGATCTTTCTGCATCTTATGATAGTATAATAAATGTGATTAATACCTCAATGTCGACGTATCAAAATGACTCTGATATTTCTAAAATAAACTTTGGGGATACAACCGTTTCTGTAGATAATCATTTTAAAAATGTATTTAATACTTCAAAAAGAATTTATAAAGAAACAGAAGGAGTTTTTGATCCTACTGTTGGCGTTTTGGTGAATGCTTGGGATTTTGGGCCAAAAGGTAAAATAGTAGCGTTAGATAGTCTTAAAATAGATAGTTTGTTAATCTCTGTTGGGTTAGACAAGGTGATATTACAGGATAATAAGATTGTGAAACAATATCCTAACACTTTTATTGATTTTAATGCTTTGGCAAAAGGGTACGCGGTTGATGTATTTGCTGAGTTTTTGGAAGCTAAAAACTTTGAAAATTATTTAGTGGAAATAGGAGGCGAGATTAGAGGTAAAGGCAGTAACTTGATCAAAGTGAAGCCTTGGAAAATTGGAGTAGAAGATCCAAATTTTGATCAAACACAATCTTATAGCAAAGTACTTTCTTTAAAAAATGAAGCAATGGCCACTTCAGGAAGCTATCGCAAATTTAAGTTAGATGAAAATGGGAATAGGTATGCACATATTATTGATACAAAAACGGGGTATCCTCATAAGTCCAATCTCTTAAGTGTTTCGATTTTAGCTAAAACCTGTATGGAAGCCGATGCATACGCTACTGCTTTGATGTCTATGGGACTAGAGAGATCCAAACAGTTTCTAAATGAACATCCAGAACTGAAAGTTTATTTTATTTATGAAGATGATAAAAAGGAACTAAAAACACTTACGCTAAATGGTTTTCCTGATAACTAATCAAAAAAAAAGTAGTTAACCGATCAGCTGTTTAACCATTCTTTAAAGTCATTTGTCTTTTGTCTACTTACTATAAATTCTTGATCTCTTGAGTTTGAAATAGAAAGTTTAACTCGATGATTAAAATATGAATCTATTTTCTGAATTGAATTTTTAGAAATAATTTGCCCGCGATTTATTCTATAGAATTGATTAGAATCCAGTGAATTAAATAATTGATCCATGGTTTCGTCAATAATATATCTTTTATTAGAAGTTACTCCGAAAGTTATACTGTCTTGAGAATAAATATATAGAAGATCAGAAATCTTAATTTGTACAAATCCATTCCCTTCTTTGACCAAAATCCCTGTTCGACTATTGGTAACAATCTGCATGCTGTCAAGTAGCTTTTTTAGGATACTTGGGTCAACTGTAGGTTGTCTATTGGATTTGGTGAATTTATTTAACGCATTATCTAACTCATCTTGCTGGATAGGTTTTAATAAATAATCTATGCTGTTTACTTTAAATGCTTGAATAGCATATTGATCGAAAGCTGTGGTAAAAATGATAGGGACATCAACATCTGTTTTCTGAAAAATTTCAAAACTTAATCCATCGGCCAATTGGATATCCATAAAAACTAAATCAGGAGCAGTGTTTTTCTGAAACCATTCCACAGCATCTTCGACGGTATCGATGATATCCAATAATTGATATTCAAAATTACAAGAAGCAAGCTTACTTTGTAATTGATTTGCTGCTCGTGGTTCGTCTTCAATGATTAATACCTGCATACTTATTTTTTTGATCAGAAAGTTTTAACAATGGAAGGGAAACAATGAATTGAGTTGAATCATTTTTTATTTCAATTGGTTTGCTAGAAATTAAGGCATAGCGTTTTTCAATATTTTTTAGCCCAACTTTTGTAGAAGGTATTTGAGTTGATTTAGGTTGAATCTTGTTAGTTACTATTAAGGAATTATCTTTAATTTCTACTGATATGACTAATGGTTTTGATCTTGAAATTACATTGTGTTTTATGGCGTTTTCTAATAAAAGCTGAAGACTCATAGGTACAATCATAACATCTAATGAAGCTTTTGGAATATCCCAATTCACTTTCAGGTTATTCCCGAATCTTTCTGATTGTATATGAATATAGGACTTTGCGAATTTTAATTCATCTCTAAGTGAAATCAGATTTGCGTTTCCGGACTCCAATATAAAACGATATACATCCGATAGTTTGTCTACAAATTCTTTTGCATCCTCTTTAGAATTTTGATCAATAATATCGCGTAGCGTATTAAGGGTATTGAATAAAAAATGTGGCTGTGCTTGATTTCTTAGGGTGTCTAATTGTGCTTGCACAATCATCTGCTTTGTCTGTTCTTCTTCTCTTATTGATTTCTTGAGTCTTATGTAGAAATAAATTGCTTCATATATCGCCATAGTCATAGTACTTATCAAAATAATCGGCAGTAATACTTTAGCTCTAGAAACAGGATTATAGTTAATGCTCCAGATCAATGATAATAAAATACCACCAACAATATCTACTATGATTACGGTACTAACAATAGCGATAAAGAATAGGACAATACGCTTTCTGTTATCTTTAAAGTCAGGGAATCTCTTTCGTAAAAAAATCATAATACCACGTATGATAAACCAATCACAGGTGGAAAAGAATAGCGAAATATTCCAACGAATAATTGCTTCGGTTAGAGAATATCTTTCAAAAGAACTATTAAACAGGAAGTATGTAACAAAACTAAGAATTAAGATGCCAATGATGATGAACCAAAAGTCATCAAACCCCAAATATTTTATACGCTTTTTCTTGTTGACCAACATTTTTAGCTTGATTATAGTTTAAGTAATGGCATACCTTGTTTAGCTTGATAAAATGTGAATCCAATCCACGTTGCATAGAGTAATCCAAAAAATAGCACTGTAACGATCTGGTTTCTGTTAGAAGCCTTCCATTTTTTAGATACCCATAATGCGAATAACGGAATTATTTGTATCCCATGCAATCCGAAAAAATGAGCTACCCTCAAATCTCCACTTATAGTACTCCAATTAACCAGCGGGAGACCTGTTCCTTCATCTGCGGGGCCAACATTATGAGTCATTTGAGTTATCATCTGACCACCTACCCAGCTACCGAAAAATATAATTAACCAACCCATTAAGATAGCATATTGAATAGATTTTGTGGTGTCTAATTTCAATCGTATTGTATCAAAAATAAATAATAGCATGATCAATACATTGATTCCAATGAAAAATCCCATTCCTAAAAATAGTATAGCATCAAAGGGAGTAGACTCATTATAATGCGATGGAACACCTCTTGAAGCTTGATAAAAAATAATACCTAATTCTAATAATAATGTATAGGAAACGATATTATTTATAATGTTCTTCTTTCTTTTAGAGTATGGATATATAGTCATTAAATATCCTACGGTCAAAGTGTAAATAGCTATTGAGATTGAGAATTTTAGAGGTTTGATCCAAACACTAATTCCTTCTAAGGTTCTGTCGTCTATAAAAAGTCCTACTATACATACAATCGCAATGATAAAATTGATTAGTACAGCCCAATAAAGAATAGGACTTTCTTTTTTTACGATACGGAATACTTCATTTAGATACTTCATTATTTTTTTAGTTTAATTGTTCTGATGATCGTAAAAAGTAAAAAGCCTATAGGGCCTAGCATAAATGTGGCAAAAAGGCAAGGAGCGATTAATAGTTGATGAATTCCTAATTTTTTATTTTGATCTAGTATCCACATTCCAATAAGGAGGTCAAAAGCTAGATAATGCACCCAGCCAGCCAGTACAGCATTTTCTTCGGTAAATAATTCCATAACCGAATTTAAACTGCCAAAATCCATTCCTCCGCCTATTTGCATAGCTAGAAAAATATAAATAGCATATACAACAGATAATAGTAAGGGGACTATTTTAAATTCAATTAGAAATCGAGTCACTTTCCATTTTGGTAGTAGCATCATTAAGATCCACATAGGCATAGCGGTCATATTGGCAAAAGAAAAGACATCAGTCGGAGTCATATTTGTTCAGTTTTTAAATGGTGAATTGATTATTTGATGAGCTCAATTTCCTGCTATTGGAAAGAAAATAAAATGACTTTATCCCTGAACCGTCGTTAATTCATATTGAAATGTAATATTACAGGGTCAATAAAAGATACGGTTCAGAAAATCTGGTATGTGTGTAGAAGAAAATTAATAACTCAATACACATATTGATTTGAAAGCCTATTTTATTTATGAAATGAAAAAAAGGAGTTAAAACACTTACCGTAAAAGGTTTTCCTGATAATGAATACTATTTTATTGTCTTCCTGTAAAATCATTTTTACTCGTTAAAAGTAGGGGTTCCCTAATTTATACTTTTAGGTTTTTTAATTCATAGTTAACTTCATTATCAAATACTTGATATCAGGAATTTTATTGAATTATGATGTTTTTAAAATGTTATAATTTCTCGTGTAACAATGGAACAAAATTTGCTACAGATATTATGTAGGGCAAACAACTAACTAACACTCAAATCATCAATATGGGGTACAATGATGAGATCAAAATTTTTAACGGAATTGTAAAAGGGAATGAAAAGGTATTAAAGGATTTTTATGAAAGGAATTTTACTGTAATTAATAGTTTTATAATTAAGAATTCTGGTACTGAAAGAGATTCGGAAGATATATTTCAGGACGCACTCATTATATTATATCAAAAATTAAAATCCAATTCTTTGGTTATAAATTGTTCAATACACACATATTTTTATGGGGTTTGTAAAAATATGTGGAGAACCAGACTAAGAAAAAAGAGTAGGATATCGTATTGTAATGATATTGTTGATGATCTGAAGTTGGAGGATAATACGGATATTATAAAAGAGATAGAACAAAGCGAAAGGGAAAAATTATTTAGAAAGCACTTTGTAAACCTTAATTGTAAATGCAAACAAATACTTAGCTTGTTTTTAGAAGGGAAAAGTATGAGGGAAATAGGTTTAATAACTGGTCATTCTGAGGGATATGTTAGGAAAAAGAAGTTTGAGAGCAAAAAGCAATTACTGGAAATGATAGAAAAGGATTCATTGTTCTCTGAATTGATGTTTATATCAAAACCTGTGGCTATAAGTAAAGAAGTTTCTTGAGAATTAAATAGATTATAAGAAGTCACATTATGGCTTATAACATACTGGAAGTATTTCTCCTGGAGCAAGACAATATTTAATTACTTCTTCTTTAGAAAGGTCATTGGTGTAATCTACTTCGCTTACTTGGAAACCTATAGATCGTAGTTTGTCGAAGTAATCTCTTCCATATACTCTTACATGATCATATTGACCAAAAATTTTAGCACGTTCTTTTGAATCTGTAATACTATTATCTTCAAAAGTAGTCGCTTTGCTAAGATCTTGTGGAATTTGTAAAATTGCCATTCCACCAGGTTTAAGAACTCTTAATAGCTCTTTCATAGCTTTCGTGTCATCCGGAATGTGTTCTAAAACATGATTACAAAATATGATGTCATATTCGTTCGTTGCAAATGGAAGATTACAAATGTCAGCTTTCACATCTGCTAATGGAGAGATAAGATCTGTAGTGGTATAATCTAAGTTTTTTAAGCTTCTAAACCTTTTATAAAAAGCCTGTTCTGGTGCAAAATGTAAAACTTTAGCTTTCGCTGTGAAAAAATTAGTTTCATTCTGGAGATATAACCAAAGTAATCGGTGTCTTTCTAAAGAAAGGGTAGAGGGAGAAAGTACATTGTCTCTTTGGGTACCATAGCCATATGGTAAAAACTTAGAAAAACTTTTACCATCAATTGGGTCAGTAAATTTATTTCCTCTTAAGAAAAATGAAATTAACGGTCTTACCACGTAACTCAAACGAATTAGTAGTGGTCTAGGTATTGTATTTAGTATAAGTTTAAAGAGTTTTTTCATGGATACAGATTACACAAAGGACAAAAAGAAGTCTCAAAGTTTCACGAAGTTTACATAATAAAACGTTTGATTCCATTTTTAAGCAAACTTACATGGAAATTAATAAGAAGACCAAGTTTATATTCTCCAAGTTTTAAATATGTAAGAACCTGCGCAGAATGGACATCCGTAAAATGTTCAACTGTTTTCAATTCTATTACTACTTTATTTTCTACCAAAATATCTATTCGGTATCCTTGGTCAAGTTTAATGTCTTTATATATTACCGGTAAGGGTTTCTCTTTATAAATTTTTAAACCTTTCTTTTTCAGTTCATAGCATAAACATTCCTGATAAGCAGACTCAAGCAGACCGGGTCCCAAATTTCTATGTACTTCTATTGCACAGCCGATAATAATTTTAGATATTTCATCTTCTGTCATTTTTCTTTGTGAATTCTTTGAGAAACTTAGTGAAATATAAAAAAGTACCGTAACTAAACAGCTAATAATTCTTGCCTAAAAGTATCTTCTTCATCGGATTCGATACCTAATGCCTGATAGATGTATTTAAACGTAGAAAGAATCTCTGGTTTACCATCTATAATAGCAACATCATGTTCGAAATGAGCACTGGGTTTTCCATCTGCAGTAAGAATGGTCCATCCATCTCTTAATTGTTTGATACGATGTGTACCCATATTTGTCATAGGTTCTATGGCTACTACCATTCCTTCAATAAATTTTTTGCCTCTTCCACGTCGTCCATAATTAGGCATTTCCGGATCTTCATGCATTTTACGACCTAATCCGTGTCCTACAAGCTCTCTAACCACTCCGTATCCAGCTTCTTCAGTAAATTTCTGGATAGCATATCCCACATCACCTACTCGTTTTCCAACCCTTAATTCTGCAATACCTACATAAAGGGATTCTTTAGTAATCTTTAATAATCGCTCAACTTCTGGAGACACTTCTCCCACAGGAAAAGTATAAGCGTGGTCTCCATAGAATTCATTTTTGATTGCTCCGCAATCTATAGAAATGATATCCCCTTCTTTTAATGGAGTGTTATTGGGAATACCGTGTACTACCTGTTCATTTGGACTCATACATAAAGTATTAGGAAAATCATATAACCCTAAAAAACCGGGAACAGCACCATGATCTCTTATAAACTCCTCGGCTAACTTATCTAGTTGTAAGGTAGTTACTCCTGGTTTTACCTCCGTAGCAAGCATACCTAATGTCTTAGAGACAATGAGTGCACTCTCGCGCATTAATTCTATTTCTTCACGTGTTTTAACGATAATCATAGTATTCCTAATTATGGGAAGGCAAATTTACAAAGAATATTATTAGTGAAACTGTATTTTAGGAATTCGATATTGATGAAGTATTTAAAATATTTGGTTGAATTATTCTATTGAAAACAAGAATCGTTTCTTTAAAATATCAATAAATAATTTTTATTATAACGGTTTAAAGCTACAGTATATCTATAGTAACGAAGGATTTTTTTAATTTTTTTAAAAAAATTGAAAAAATTACGCAGCGTTTTTATTTTTTCAGGTTTAATAGATAGAAAACCCAATATAATATTCATTTTAAAAAAAGTAAACCATGAGAAAATTTTTGATTTGTACAGTAACTTTAGGATTAATGGCAAGTTGTGCTGTAGAGGATATGGATGACAATGTATCTATTCAGAATAGTGATAAGGAAAATTTTGAGACGTATAATAGCCTGGATGGTGCTATGGATAGTTTTGATATAATTTCGGAGAAGGCTTTTGAAGACGTTCAAAGTTCATCAAAAAGTTTTCAGGAAAGTTGTGTTTCTGTTGAGTTATTAGTTTCTAACCAGGAAAACCCATTACTAGGTTTTGAGGAATATGACTATTACAGTAAGATGATTCTGAATTATACAGAAGAACAATGTCAGTTTGATGACTGGACTGGTAGGCTGGAGTATTACGTTGCAGGAGTATTTAATCAGAAGTGGAAAGATTCAACAATATTCAAAAATGTAATAGGAAATGATGGCTATATGTTTGATGGTTATAGAATAGCTGAACAAAATGAAGCTTTAAGTACAGAAACGACAAAGGTGTTTGATGTTGTAATAGATGGAGTTATTACTGAACCTAACGGAGATTCTTATCGTTATGCAGCCAATAGAAACTTTGAGTTTGAGAACCGATTTACTGCAGAAGAAATTATCACACTAAAGGAGTCATCTTCAGTAGAAGGTATTACCGAGACATTCTTTATGAGATCAGAGTCTGTCGATGGTGCACCATTGGTTTATAAAGTAGCTTGTTTTAATAGATATAATTTTTTAAAATACCCTGTTCAAGGATCGTTAGATTTTTCTAGCAGTTTTGGTGTCAACTTCAATATTGATTTTGGAGATGGAGTTTGTGATAAAGAAGTTATATTAACAGGTGATAATGGAGAATCTATTGTTTTTGATTTATAATAGGTAATTTAGTTAAATGTAAAAACCGTTTGTAAATCTACTTACAGACGGTTTTTTTATGCAATTTTTTTCAGGTTTCAAATCATTTTCTTCAAGGAAGTTCTATACTATCATTTGTGTAGGATAAAGCCTTAATATTACTATGAAAAACCTTTCTTGTTAAGATTAAACCGTAATAGTTGATAATGTTGATTCCGGTCTACACTTCGACTTCGCTCAGTGTGACACGCTAGAATGACAAAAAAATGAAAAGATAAAAGCTCATTATTATGGTTTAGGCTGGAATCTATAATAATGTTAATGGTTTTACATGTTAGAACCTATTCATTACTCGTGATTAAATAGATAGGTCCTATTCTTCTTTACGGAAAGTAAAAATATAAATTACATTTTCAATAAACTCTAATATAAAATTATAGTTCTTCTATTTGTATTGAGGCTGATTCAGGTATCCAATTGCCTTAATTAATTAGGAGTTTTACATTTACGCACAGGATTTAGAAAAAAAATCCTTATTGGAATCTTAATCAATTTGATGTGTTTTATGAAGAATAAAATTTAGGTCAATATTATTTATTACAACCTTTTCCAGTAATAACATGTATACTATCCTTTTTTGATATCTTTAATTTTAGGGATTTGGCTAATCTGGTTAATACTTTTATAGTCGTAGCTTTTTCAAAAGACCCTGAGTATCTGCAGTTAAGGATATCAGCGTTTTTTAGTAGGATTTTAGCATCATAATTTTCTCCGAGATCATTAATAATTTTGTCAACACTTGTATTTTGATAATGTAAGATACCTGTTTTCCAGGCGAATCGATTTGAAGGTTTTTTTAATGAAGAAATACCATTTTGATCTATAAGAAGGCTTTCTCCCGGAATTAAACCCCTAACTTCTTTAGTACTATTGTGAACCACTTTTGCGGTTCCATTAATAAGAGTCAAGAGATCTCCTTTAGTATCAGAATGGATGGCAAAAGAATTACCTGTAATTTGTATTTTGGAATATTTCCCGAACAGGATAAACGGTTTAGATACATCGCTCTTAATATTTAAAAATACGGTACCGGTTATATCCGCTCTTCGAAATCCTTGTTTTGTAGCAGTAAAATTTACTTTACTGTTTTTTCTAACTACAATAGTACTAGAGTCAGGAAGCTTATTGTATTTGGTGTGTTCGGTAGAGGCATATTTGTCCGAAGCTGTATAGGTAACCGTAATGACTCCTTTTTCAATAATTTCATCTTCTGGTTCTAACGTAGTTACATCTATCGGTTTAGCGATTATATCTTTTTTGGATTCATTTATATCTTCTGTTATAGCATTTTCAGTTATAAGGATATTAGTATCTTCTTTTTCGTGGGATATTGTATCGTTAGTATTCGTTACAAGGTTGAGATTTTCTTTTTGAACAGGAATTTCTGTACTCGTTTCTTCTAAGTTTGTTTCTGACGTTTGGTTACTCTTGATATAATATAAAGTAAAGACACTAATAAACATTAGGATAATTACACCAATTGTATACCATAAAAAAGAACTTTTATCATCTGATTTTTCTTGTACAGCATCAAAAATATTGTCAAAGCTATGCCTAGACGATTCCATGACATCATCTTTAAATTTTGTATTCAAAAGCTCTTTTAAAAGGTCCTTATCCTCTTTCATTTGGTTCTCGTTTAGAGATAGCAATTAGTATTTTTCAATTCCGATAGCTCTCATGTTTTCTAAAAGTTTTTTCCTTGCTCTTGTATAATTTGATCTAGAAGTACTTTCTTTAATCTTCAATATTTTTCCTATTTCTTTATGCGAATAGCCTTCAATGGCATATAAGTTTAATACGTATCTATATTGCTCAGGCAAATCACTTATTAATGTTCTTAACTTTTCTGCCGAAAGTTGCTTTGAAAATTGATCTTTTTCAATTTCGCCTAATTCCTGGGCATCATTCTCTTCGATTAATTCTGAATTATCTATTAAAACAGTCTTTTTCATTTTATGCCAGTGATCAATTGCACTATTCACAACGATTCTTTCTATCCAACTTCCTAATGTTCCATTATGCTTATATTTTTTAATGTTTTTAAAAACTTTGATAAATGCATCCTGCACTATATCCTCTGCATCAGATTGATTTTTGCAATAGCGAAAACTTACCGCAAGCATTCTGGGCATAAAGGCGTTATATATTTTTTCCATGGCATCCCGGTTATTCTTCTTACAAGCTTTAACCAGTCTGTCTTGCTCTTCTTTATTCATGAATAAGGGTTAGTGCTTACTCTCATAAATTATAACTGAGAATGTAGGATTTCGCTGCGTGTATTATTTATAAATTATTATAATAAAATGTTAAATATACTAAAATGAAATTTTGATATAAAAAAAGCAGCCACACTAAATGTGTGACTGCTATATAACTTTAGATACTTTTATATTTATTTAATTAGTGACTTTTGAGTCATTGCTATAGGTTGATCTATTCCTATAAGCTCTAGAATTGTAGGTGCAATGTCGCCCAGTACTCCATCTTTTATTTGTATTTGATCATTATCAATGAAGATAATCGGAACGGGATTCGTTGTATGAGCTGTGTTAGGGGATCCATCGGGATTAATCATTGTTTCGCAATTCCCATGATCTGCAATTAATATGGTGCTGTATCCGTTTTCTAATCCGGTTGTTACCACATCCTTCACGCATTGATCTACTGCTTCACAAGCTTTGATAGCTGCTTCCATAACTCCGGTATGACCTACCATATCACCATTGGCAAAGTTTAAGCAGACAAAATCGGTTTCTCCTTTTTGTAATTCAGGTATAAGAGCGTTTTTTAATTCATAGGCACTCATTTCTGGTTTAAGGTCATAGGTGGCTACTTTTGGAGAATTTCTAAGAATTCTGGACTCACCTTCAAAAGGTTCTTCTTGTCCACCAGAAAAGAAAAAGGTAACGTGCGGATATTTTTCGGTTTCTGCAATACGAATTTGTTTTTTACCGGCTTTGGATAATACCTCACCTAAGGTTTCGGTAATATTATCTTTATCATAGATTATATGAATTCCATCAAAATTCTCATCATAATTTGTCATGGTCACGTAATACAATGGTAATTTATGAGTATTGTATTCGTGCATATCTGACTGAGATAACATTTCTGTAAGTTCTCGACCTCGATCTGTTCTGAAATTAAAGAATATCACTACATCATCATCTTTAATTGTAGCGACAGGAGATCCGTTTTCTTCTATCACGATTGGTTTTATGAACTCATCAGTGATGTTATTATTATAGTTTTCCTGGATACTCTCGATGGCATTGGTGCTGGATTCTCCGATTCCGTTAACGATAAGATCATACGCCAGTTTTACACGTTCCCATCTTTTGTCACGATCCATTGCATAGTATCGTCCTACTATAGAGGCTAGTTTACCTGTAGATTCAGCCATATGTTTCTGAATCGCCGTAATATGGTTTATTCCTGATTTAGGATCTACGTCACGACCATCGGTAAAAGCATGTAAAAAAACATTTTCTAATCCTTGAGAATTCGCTACGTCTAATAATCCTTTTATGTGATTAATATGAGAATGTACTCCACCATCACTTACTAATCCTAATAGATGAACATTCTTATTGTTTTCCTTAGCATAACTTAGTGCATCAGTTAGTGTTTGTTCATTTTTTAATGTATCATTTTTAATAGCCAGGTTAATTTTGGCTAAATCCTGATAGACTATTCTTCCTGCTCCCAGATTCATGTGACCTACTTCGCTATTTCCCATTTGTCCATCAGGAAGCCCAACATGAAGACCATCAGTTCTTAAAGCTGCGTTAGGATATTTTGTGTATAGACTATCAATAAATGGGGTTTCAGCATGATCTATAGCAGAAACTTTAGGGTCTGGAGATGTTCCCCATCCATCCAGAATCATTAAGATTACTTTTTTGTTCATTTTCTTTATGTGATTTGATGTTTTTCAATCATCTATGTTAGTGATTGTTGAAAAGCATAACAAGAAGCTAAATTACGATATAGAATAGAAGCACCCAAAAATCAGTAAGTATCCATCCCTAATTTTCGTGGGTTCTGATTATTTATTTATATGTTTTTTTTGAAGAACTATTAATGGATTCTTATGGTTCAGGTTTAAAATGAGTTTTTCTTAGTATATGCTTCGGTTTTATGATGATAATTTAATTCTTTTTAAAAATGAAAAACTTGGTCATAAACTATTCGAATATTCACTCAATAACCTGATCTATATGTTTATTGTTAAACTGGAGATATCTATTAAGATTTTTAGATGTTAATTTTTGTAAAACATTATCAGAATATTTTGTTATGACCAGGTTAAAGTTCTGTTATTTATATTTTCAAGTGTAACAAATATGAGGTTTCATAAGTCTTGTATTTATAGAAAGCTATTAATCATAACTTAATAAATTACAACATCATGAAAAAAACAATTGTAACTGCATTGACTATAATGTTCATCACATCTGCTAGCTTTGCAACCGAAAAACATATGATGACGAATAGTCATAATTATGAACTTATTACTAATCAAGTAAGTACCTTTTGCATGGCAATAGTGAAAGGTGAAACTGACACAGTAAAGAAAATGATAGAACTAGGAAGCGATGTAAATAAAAAATCAGAAGGCATGACTCCATTAATGTATGCTGCTCGGTATAACAGAGTGGATATAATTAAAATTTTAGTGGAAAAAGGAGCAAAGATTAAAACAAGAGATAGTAAAGGTAATACTGCAATGAAATTTGCGAAATTATCCAATGCTAAAGAAGCTATTGCTCTTTTGGAAGAACTATCATAATATTTTAAAAATTCAAATCGTGAAAACTTCGCTTATTGGCTTTCTAAGCGAAGTTTTTTATTCCCCACTGTATTCTTTTATAGCTTCTTGAATTTTTTCGATACGATTATCAGGATCTGGATGCGTACTCTGAAATTCTGGAGTACGGTTAGGGCCAGCCGCATTTTTTAGAATTTGCATAACGCCAATCATTTCCTGTGGATTATAACCAGAATTGATCATAAACAAAACACCTAATTTGTCACTTTCTAATTCATCATCTCTACCATTACCCAAAAGTACATTTTGTCCTATTCCACTTACAAGCCCTCCGGCGTCAGCGCCAACAGAAGCTCCTGTAGAAATAGTTTTCCAAAACTCATGTTCCGCAATTCGTTCTGCAGAATGTCTACCTAATACATGCCCAATTTCATGACCCAATACACCGGCTAATTGATCTTCATTCTGTAATTTAGAATAGAGAGCAAAGGTTATAAATATTTGACCTCCTGGCAGTGCAAACGCATTAATCGTATTAGGATCTGCTAAAAGGTGAAATTCGTATTGGTAAGGTGATTGTCTTGCCATCGTATTCGCGATAAGCTTGTTTCCTACATTATCTACATAATTCTGAAGTTTTTGATCTGGATAAAGACCACCGTGTTGTCTAGTTATCTCCGGTTCACTCTGAAGTCCGATTGCTATTTCCTGATCTGTGGTCATGTTAATATTTTGAACTCTATCAGTATACTCATTAAGAGTTTTGTTATTACACTTCTTAAAGAAGGCAAAAGCCACAATAGCAAGTCCTATTAATATTCTTATTTTTAATCCACCACGTCTCATGGAGTTATATTTTTAGTTAATGTACATATGTTTTTTTCGGATTCATAAAGTTACTAAATATAAAAGTTGCTTACCAATAAATGAAAATAACATTTTTGGTAAGCAACTACTAGAGGTGTTGTGTTCGGGCTATTGAACACGAATAGTGCTAATTAGCATAGTTGATGCATGGTTAGCGATAAAAAAGTTGGGTATAATAGTACCTGCCATCTTGATCTTTTATTGCAGAAATACCAGTATACGTATAATTACCTTCTATATTTTCTTTATGTCCAGAACTGTTAAGCCATCCATTTACAACACTTTGTGCATCCGTATAAAATCTTGCTACATTTTCTGCTGTGCCTGTTGCATTCTCTTGATCACTTAAAACGTTTCCTCTTTGATTAAAATTATCATGATTAATCTGATTCACAGAAATCATATATTTAGTATGATCAATAGCTAATTGCTCTGCTGTTCCGTTTTTAGATAAGGTAGATAATCCCATACCTTGACGGTGTTGATTGACAAGTGCTAATATGGCATCAGAAATATTATTTTCATTAGTAAGTTCACTTGTTTCTACATCTGTAATTTCAGCATCATCGTCAGAAGAACATGATACTATTGTTATGATCATCAGTGTTATATATAAAAATCTTAAAATGCTTTTCATAAGATATTTAGCTTTCATATTATAACTGAAAGAAATTAGTTTTAGTATATGTTACAATAATTTAGGGTTAATGTCTAATACGTTTTGATCCATATATTGTTGTATGAATTCTGAAGTGAAATTAGAGCTCCCCATTAATACTGTCTTTTGCAATTCAGATTTAATATCAAGTTTTTTAAATTCTTTAAGCATTGGTACCGATGATGGAGCGTAGGAGTAATGCCAAGGCTCATATTTAAATCCTTTTCTGCCTTTTTTATTTGTATAAACAAGATAGAAACCAAAATCATTGGCGTTATGATCCATCCATGTTTTAAATCTGGTAAAAGGCCCTTCATTATGAAAATGTTTTTCTAAAAGTACATTTTTAGGTTGTTTAACACTTCCATCAACAATATCCAGATCTGTACCCCAATGATGACGAGAGGTTCCCGGAATGGTAGAGTACTCAATTATTTTACGGATCGCTTTTATAGGTGATAATCCACTGGCAGTATATCTTTCATATTTGCGTTCCCAAATACGATTTTGATGCTCATAGTCTCTATAACTGGAAACAACTTTAAGTTTAATATCTTGCTTTAAAGCTGCACTTCTCATTTTTAAAAAAGCTTGATGCGCTTTTTTACGTAGTTTATGTCCTTCGCCAACAAGTGTAGGATTTCCTTTTCCCATAAGATCACCTTTGGTATATTGCGACTGAAAATCTGCAAATGATATAGAAGACAATCCTACCAGTCCCATAGCACTTACTTGAATAAATTTTTTTCTTTGCATTATTAACAAAATTATCCTTTTGAATCAGAAAGAGTGATCCTTAAAACTTATAAATGTATCTGTAATTTAAGAAATTAAAATGAGACACCGCAGTTAATCATCTTATTATGATGCACTGCGGTGTTTTTTTGATCTTAAAAATCGAATATTTAATAATAAAATATTTTGTGATTATGAGAGTATACCATCCACTATACCATATTCCATAGATTCATCTGCATCCATCCAGTAATCACGGTTAAAATCCTTTAATACTTTATCGATATCTTGGCCACAATTATCTGCTAGAATTTGAGCACTTAATTCTTTAGTTTTTAAAATTTCCGTAGCTTGAATTTCTATATTAGAAGCTTGACCTCTAGCTCCACCACTAGGTTGGTGTATCATTACTTTAGCATGAGGTTGGATAAATCTACGTCCTTTTTTGCCAACACTTAAAAGAATAGATCCCATAGAAGCAGCTAAACCTGTACAGATAGTAGAAACAGGGCTCTTTAAAGCTTTAATAGTGTCATACATAGCGAATCCTGATGTTACATAACCACCCGGACTATTGATGTATAATTTTATTTCTTCATTACTAATCATATCCAGATACATCAATCTGTCAATTACATGCTTAGCTGATTTATCATCGACTTGACCCCACAGAAAAACACTACGGTCTTCTAGAAATTTTTTGTCTATTATATCTTGGATTTTTCCTGATTTCTCTTTCATATGATTTATGATTATTTTTTCTAAATGTAGTTAAAAGTATAATTATTTTTGATAAATAATGGTATACATTTTTATGATTTCACAAAATTTTATAATTGAAATTTTAAATGTCAAGAATCATATTCTTTGAATTTAGAATTTAGATACTGTTAAAAGCTCCATAAACTAGAATGGTTGTAATCTAAATAATTAAACTTAAGATATTTTTTGTTGATTATAACTTCTTAATAGTCATTCCTGTAGCTTGACCAATTATAGTAATATCAATAGTATTACTAGAGTTTACACCTCTTATTTTGATTCCATAACTCTGAAATGCACTTAAACTTAAAATCATTTTTCTGCTTGCGGTTGCATATCTGTTAGCATTGTTTCCTCCTGGTAGAGAAAAAATAGCACCAGTATTAGCTATAGGATTTGTGTTTTCACTTACAACCACTTCAAAAGATGGTCTGTTTGCATTTTCATCTTTTATAACAGAAACAGTATAAGAAACTTCATAAAGACCAGCCTCCGTTATTTGGACTTGGTCATTGTTTACATTATTGATAGATCCAGCAGATACTCTTGCGGTGTTTAATGGGATTTGAAAACCGTTTGGATTAAAACCATTAACAGATATGTCTGAATCAGTAGTATTATATTTATCTACATATGTAAGACTTGACGAAGTCCCTCCTCCCGAAAGATTATTAATCAAGTGCCAGTTGGTGCCATCACTTTGAATTTTTAAAACTGTGTTTGCTGCGATAGAGGTCTGGGTAGCGTTAGAGAGGTCTTGGTAAGCCGAAACAGTAACAGCAGATCCAGTTTGGTTTTTAAGGATGTGCTCACGACCATTACATGTATTCGCGTTAGGTAACGTGATAGTATGATTCCCTGTAATAATGATGGTGTAGTAGTCTTCGGTTAGTGTTAGAGCCCCCGTTGTATTAAGTATAGATTTTGAAAAAGAACCTTCAAGTTGTAAAGTTGAATTTGCTTTGTTAAAACCAGATGAGGGATCATCATAATCGCTATCAATAGGTACTTCTTGTGTATTGATATTGATCCCGAATCGTGTTTTGGAATCCGGACTATTATCGCTACCCTCAACTCTAAAAAACTCTCTATGAAATTGGCCTCTTCGGTAATCAAAACGTTTAAAAACTATTTGTTCATCACCATCATCACCAATGATAAATTCTAATCTACCATCATTAGCTGGGCCGGATGAACCGATTTCAAATAAATCCGTAGCGCCTGTACTTCCTTTCAGTCTAAAACTTCCATTTGCTGTGGTAAAAAATAATGGTTTATAAAAAGAAGCGCCAGCAGCGGCAAATTGAAGTGCAGATGTAGTCCCGTCACCATTTATATACACCAAAGGTTGATCATCATCTGTATAGTCTGTAATAGTCTGTGTTAATCCTAGAGTTTCTCTTCGACCAAATTGCAATAATGGGAGATTAGCGGACCTGATTTCCATTCTTACATCATTAATATGACCCAAAAAGGAGGTAGCCGGAAGCCCGGTATTACCATCCACCAACCAATTATCATTGGCTGTAGAAACCCAATTTGTACCATCAAAGACAAAAATTTTGCCTTCTTCAAGATTGTATAAAATAGCACCTGTTGCAGCTCCTGTTACTCCGTTCATTTCTGCAGTTGTGGCGGCGGTTGGTAACCCCATAACTGAGCCTGCATCTATTTGGGCATATACTTGAGTTAAACATAGAAGAAGTACAGTGAATAATAGTCTTTTCATTAAAATATTATCGGGACATAAAATTAAATCTAAAAAATATAAGCGACTTTTTAGAAAGTAACCAAGTTAATATTTTTTTTTCTATTTTTTCCCTGAAAATCTTAAAAGTATTTTAATCGACAGTTAGGTGTTTTGCAACTTATAATGCAGAAGGATTATTATCTCGTAATATATAAATATCCTGCTCTATCTTTTATTCCATTAGCGAATAAGACATAATAATATGTTCCTACTGGTAATTCTTCTCCTTTTGCAATAGTTGCTCGACCTTGGGAAATACCATTAAAAGCTTCCGAAGTTTGTTGAACTTCGTGATACGCTTTTCGGTTATAGACCAATACACCCCAACGATTATATATAAACAATTCATTATCTGGGAATTGTGCTAGTCCTTGTATGACAAAGGTATCATTAAATCCATCTCCGTTTGGAGAAACAGCAGTAAATACTTCTAGGTCGTCATCTAATATTCTGTTAGAAGTACCAAAGGTAAGTACCACATAATCATTAGGGATGATTAAGTCAGAGGTAATTTCACCGGTATCAAGATCTCCGGTTATTGCAGTATTTCCAAGATTAACCCACTCTTCTAAGTTTGGATCCCATCCTACAACTCTTAAGTCGGCTAAATCATTGACCAAGGTTGGAATATTACTATTGGTATCCCAAGTTAGCGTTACCCTGGTTTCTCGATCTCCATCTACGTCCCAAAACTCAAAAATGCTAATTCCAAATAACAAATCACCAAAATTATTTGTATCAAAATTATCTGAGAAAAAATTAGGGAAATTTGGATTTTCGAAGAAATAAGCTGCTCGAGCAGTGTTATTGGCTGCTTGACTCTCTATGCGAGCTGGTCTATGACGAAAATCATCACCAATAGGAAATGAAAAATCAAGCTGACCAGTGATAGTCGAATAACCATCAACATAACGATCGTTGTTTTCTCCTAAGTAAGGAGAGTCATTAAGGTAATCCAGAGAAACATTTATTTGATCTCTTGGTGTAAAAACTCTTCCGTTAGTAAATTCCTGAAAATTATTAATCCCAACGGCAACTTCCAGAAATAAGTCATCTAATACATCAATTTCCATATCGTAGAAAATAGGACGATTAGTTCCGGAAATTGTTAAGCTATTTTGATTGTAGAAACCAGTAAATCCCACATTTTGATCAAAATCTCCATCGTTTATTAAATCCAAATGAAACCCCACTTGACCTTGATCATGAATTTGTACATTTCCAAAGTTATGAAATGCAGTTTGAGCACTTAATACAAGCGAAAACAAAAACAGATATGTAGATATTATTTTTTTCATTTTATTCACCTAGTTTGGTCTGACTCTATAGGTGATTCTTCTATTTGTAATGATAGTCGCTGCTCCAACAGCAAAACCGTTTCCAAACTCTGAAGTTGAGTTAGATACTATAGCTGTTGAAGTAATAATACTTCCCGGAGGAATTATTGATCCCAGCGTAATACTGATGTTAAACCTATTTGTATTATCTGTATTGCCATCACTACCAGTGTATAGCGATGTAGTATTATCTGTATCAGCACCACTTCCTTCTACACCAGAACCTAAATATATTTGACCTTCACCATAATCTTGTGTTAGCCCTAATTGATTATCTCCAGGGGTTGCTGTTCCTTGATTAATATCTGTGAGAAAAACTTCTATAGTCGCACCAGGACGAGACCAACCAACAATTTTCAAAGTGGTACCTGAAATTGTTACTGATTCAAAAATAGGAAAATTAAGACTACCGTTTGGTCCAGTATCAGCATCACCTGTGTCATTTATTGTTACTCCATCATTTGCGATATCAATTCCTAAGGCGTCAGCAACTGTTCCATTAGCATATATAGAATTTTGAGATATTAGATTTCCAGATGTTGTTCCACCTGTTAATATGATACCTGACCCACCATTAGCATTAATGACATTATTAGTTACAGAGGAGTTGTTTTCTGCTAAATTGATACCACTTAACTCAGTACAACCATTATCACTTCCAGCGGTAGTTATTGTATTTTCTGTTATTGTTACATTACCCTGGTTGTCGAAAATTCCAGTTGAAGCGGAACTATCTATAAGATTGTTTTGTATCGTAACTCCGCTACCATTATTTATTCTGATATTGTATTCACAAGCTCGAAAACCATTATTGGTAATATGGTTGTTTTGAATAAGTGTTGAAGTTCCTCCATTAACAGAAATACCAAAATCAGTGTTTGAAGCAACATAGTTGCCATCAATAGTAACCGTTCCATCGGTAATTTCAAATCCATCATCAACATAACTACCTACACCAACAGGACCAAGTACTCCTAATGCATTAACTCCTAGTAGATTTTCAGTAATTAGATTTCCTGTACCAGAATCTTGGCGTATAGCTCTTCTATTTCCTCCATAAACGGCTAGATTTCTAATGACAAGGTTAGAAGCTTGTAATTGTATAACATCACCATTATCACTACGTACTTGTATTTCAGGTAAATCGTAATTTGGTAACGTGGTTGCAGAAGTTCCAACAGTGGTTCCTCCAGATCCAACCGTTCCCGTATTTGTATCTCCAGAATATGCTGTCTGTGTTCGACCATCAATATGTGTAGCATCATCAGTAATGACATCAAGAGGATCGCTATTTGGTAAATCGATATCAAAAAAACCACTCGCAAAGTTAGCATCTGGGGTTCTACCAAATAAATCTCCAGTAGGAGGGATCATAAAGATGGATGTATCTTCTCCTGCTGCTGGATCAAAAATACTATTTGTATCTATATCTAATCCTGTTTCATCCAGATTATTAGAGTTTATAATGAACTGACCTAGTGATCCCTGTCCATCATCATTAGTGTTAACTATAGTATTAAAATTAAAACCAAAATCTACATCAACAGCTCCTTCACTTAATATTGTGATTGTAGATACTGTTTGGGCGCCAACAAGTGTACCTGCAGCGACATCTTCGTTAGCAGGATTCGCACCACCAATTTCAGTAGTTACTGTCCCAAGTGTACTAGCTG
The DNA here is from genome assembly GCF_947495315.1 of uncultured Aquimarina sp. Classification (GTDB taxonomy): domain Bacteria; phylum Bacteroidota; class Bacteroidia; order Flavobacteriales; family Flavobacteriaceae; genus Aquimarina. Next base: position 413,346 of record NZ_CANLYD010000004.1, read on the forward strand.
CAAAAGTAGATCTAAATGTTTGAATGGGTAAACAAGTAGTACATGCTGTTCCACCTCCTCTTGTGGAGTTTACAGTGCCATTTACCACTCGTAGGCTATAGGTTCCATTAGCCATTCCACCGATATTATATTCACCATTTACATCAGTGATGTCAGAATCTACCAAAGTACCAGTGTTATCATAAAGTTCTACCGTAACTCCTTCAATACCAATACCAAAAGATGAAGCAAGATCTCTTCCGACTCCTCCAGGATAATTAACATCTTCAAAAACAGTACCTGTTATCAAATTACTGGGTACTTTTAATAAAACTGAATTTAGTAATACAAAATCACCACCAGTTTGAATATTAGTAGTGGCTGTAGTTTCTCCTAAAGTAATTAGAGAAGAAATGTCATATGTATCCAAATCAAAACCAAATAAAGAAGAATCGTTTATTGGTGGATCGGGAAGAATTGGAGTATCATCATATATTGTAGAATTGAATACACTTTCAAGAGGTGGTATATTATTTCCATCTCCCGTAAGGTTAGTTGTCCCGGCCGTAGTTGTAATAGAAATCACCTCATTTCCTGTTCGTTGTGGGTCTCCTTCCCAAGATAAAACAGAAGTTTTAGAACCTGTGGAGCCAATAGCAAAAAAACCACTTAATGTGTAATCTGTGGTGGTGTTCACTTGGCCATCAAAACCATTGTACATATTAATACTTACAGCTGGCAATGTGGGATTCGTATAAAAGATATATAAGGCCCATCCACCAAATACTGCAGTACCCGTGCAATATCCAAAAATGTCATCAGTAGTGTCAATACTAAGTCCAGAAAAATCATAGGTGTTGGAGGAAGGATCCGGAACACCTTGAACGATAGAGGTTACATCACTTACCATCCCATGATAAAGACCAAAAGCTGTATTAACTACATCTGCTGTAACAGGTTGTCCTTCAAAGAGAATGACGTCATCTGCAGCAGTACTGGAATGTGCCCAGGTTAAATATGCTTTTTCTATGGTCGAACCTGCTGGTATAGTTGTGGTTAAGGTATTTGCGGAAGAAGTTGTAATAGCACAGGGATCACCGGTTTCATCTTCTGTTCTCAAAGTACCTGCAGTTAGCGCATAATCATAATATCCGTTAAATTCATCGAATAAAGTCAGGGTAACATCATCATTTAAGGCAGGGTCGCCATCATCATTAATTGTTATTGTCCCATTTTGTGTACCAACTGAAGTATTACTGATATTACTCAAGTTTACAAAAAAGGTTTCTGCGTTTTCACCAAAAACATTGTTAATAATAGGAATTGTAAATGTTTGGGGTTCATTAAGACTTCCAATAAAATTTAGAGTACCTGAGGATGTAGTATAATCAGAATCGGCAAAAGCAGTATTATCTACTGTATTATAATCTACAGAAAAACCTCCAGTCACTGTGCCACCTGTAAGTCGCGCAGTAATGGTCGCTAATCCTATGTTTTCATTAACAGTCAGATCCTCAACTGCTACGGTAGGACCTAATACAGCTGAGATAACTAAATTATCTATAAAAGCAAATTCGGTTCCTTCAAAGGATTCATTACCGCCAATAACCTGTAGACGAAAAACCGTATTCGCAGATATAAAAGCAGAAATATCTTGTGTAAAGGTTCCTGTATTAGTTTCTACAATAGTTCCAGAGCCTATTTGGGTAAAATTAGCTCCGTTGTCATTGGACATAAAAATACCTAATTCTTCATTAAAAAAAGCATCTAAACCATTAGATGCCCAATCAAAACTAATAGTTGCAGAAGAGGCACCAGTAAGATCAAGAGTTCTATTTATCCCATGCCCACCATTATTATCAGCACCATTTCCAACAAAAGCTAAAACATTGGTATTACCGTTTGAGGTACCAAGAAAAATAAAAGTATCACCAAAGATAGGTGAACCATCGTCATTTGTTTCTACCCAATTAGTTGACCATGTTCCAGTACCATCATTTCTATTATAGGCTTGAGTGGTAAAATTATCAGCAAAAGTGGTTTGCCCAAACAAATTACTATTTGGTAAAGTAATTACCAATGTTAAAAGAAAATAGGATATGTTTTTTTTTAGTTTTTTCACTGGGCTATTTTCGATTTATCTTACTACAAAAACTACATTAATTAAAGAATTAAAATCGGCTGGAGTACCTATGATATCATAGGTCATTTCTCCGTTTGCATCTATTGCAACATTAGCAAAAACCGCTGGGTCAAAAAATGTTACATAATAGTATAATTCATTGGCTAAATATGTTGGTATAGTACCAGGCGATCCTGTACTTGATGCAGACGTAGCTGCATTAGCTAATGTGAATTGCTCTATATACTGATCATATAAATTGATACTTTCGTCTCCGGGAGCTGCCGTATTTGCCGAAATAGTACTAGCATCAATAGCAATAGAAGGAGGGTAGAATATTCTGGATGACTTAGCAGTATTCAACTCAACTACGGATCCATCAGTATTAACACCTAAGGCTTTGGTAGCTGTTGCAGTGCCTTCGAAATTAGGTGTTGTTTCTCCATACACTGGTAACTCTAATTCACCATCATCTTGAATTTTCATAGCAAGCCCTAATGTAGAAGCAGAAGAAACATTTCCAATAGTATTAAAAGAAAGACCATTGTTAGTTCCGGAATCTAATATAATGGCAGCATCAAAAGCATTGCCAGAATTCCTAAAAGCCAAACCTATTTGATTCGAATTATCTGTTCTTCTTAAAGTGATGTTTTCACCAGAAGATAGGTCTGTATTAAATTGTAATGTATTGGTGACCATGTTTACAGCGCGATTTGCTGTTAATGTTCCATCTGTATTATAAATGTTTTCTCCGTTTATAATTTGCCATCCTGTACTTGTAAATCGATATAGATTATCATCACCTAAGTTATAAACTATAGCTCCAATTTGTGGGCCAACGATCCCGGTTATTTCTGCGAAATCAGTTGCTGTTGGAAGCCCTAGGAGGTTGCCAGCATCTATTTGTGCACCTAAATTGGACACAAAAAAAATAAGCAATAAATAAAAAAATATCTTTTTCATGTTTTAGATCTTGAAAAATTTAATCTTTAGCTTACTAAATTTTAAAAATATTGAAACATTAATAAATTAAGGTAATCTAATTACTGTAAACATAAACCCTAGATCTGCTAAATCCAAGTTTGTAGTACCATTATCATTATCCCCTGCTCTTATTCTAAATCCAGTTGAGGAAATAGTAGAAGCTATATATCCAACCGTAGGATCATCATAACCAGCTCCTCCATTATCGGGGCAATTACCACCACAATCTTCAGGTGTTATCTGTATTATATAATTAGTGCTTCCAATATCAGGGAACGTAATATCAAACAATCCTTGACTTACACGAGTGATGGTTGCATTATAAACAGGTTTTGAAGCGGTTCCACTTAATTCATCAGCATTATGCCTACCTGCTGCCCATATCTGAGGTAATGCGGCTAAATCAGTTAGTGCTTGTTGAACATTTACTTCATTTGCTCCATCATTATCTACATCTAAGTTCGGACTTAATGGAACTTCAGAAGCATTTTGATCATCTGTAGATGGATCTCCAGGTGCTCCCGCTGGTGTAAAGTTGATATATCTAGTATCTCCACTACCTGGTAATGGTAAGCCAGTAGTTACATCTTGGAAAGTAACATCAATCTCCCAATTAGTTCCATTAAATGTAGGTAATGAATCTACAGTATATGTAACAAAGTTTGATAGATCCGCTGGGTCTCTAACCAATATAGCAGAATTTGTTTCCAGGTTTTGTATAAAAGCATCAGTTGTTATACCATTTAAATCATTAGGATGAATAACTATTTGGGTTGTAGTATTATAATTAGCAGAGTCAAATCGATATTCACCTGCAATTACATTTCCTGCTGTTGCAGTATTGAAATCATATTCAAAAGTATTAGGTCCTTGGTTACCTGTTGCTCCTGTAAATCCTGTTCTTCCAGTAGCACCTGTGAAACCAGTTCTACCCGTAAATCCTGTACGTCCGGTAGCACCTGT
>NZ_CANLYD010000005.1 GCF_947495315.1 uncultured Aquimarina sp.
CACGTTGATAGGCTATAGGTGTAAAGGCAGTAATGTCATAGCCGAGTAGTACTAATAACCCATAGGCTTATGCGCACGTCCTGCTGAGCAATCAGCAGGGCGGAGAATTGCTTTGATAGCTTCTTTTTAGTAAAAAACTCTTTTATACTATACACTCTATTCAATTTAAATCAATATGTTAACTTATTATGTAAATGTTTAATGTATAGTGAATACTGTATAATGAAATATTAAATTATTCATTATCCTTTAGTATTCATTAGTAAATATACCTTATTCATTTATAACAGCTTAAGGTGGTTATAGCATCGGGGCTCACCTCTTACCATTCCGAACAGAGAAGTTAAGCCCGTTAGCGCCAATGGTACTACAATCGTGGGAGAGTAGGTCGCCGCCTTCCTTGAAAACCCTTCATTACTAAATGAAGGGTTTTTTTATACCATAAAATTAAATATTGGTTTTTACATAGCTATCTATGTGTTTACGCATATCTAGGATCCTGAATATGTTTAAAAATGAATGTCAACTTAAGTGTTGTCTATAGATATATGTATGAGGGTGTTAGATAATGATTAGTAAGTGTCAATCTATATAAATATAAACCTATGCTCCTTCTGTATAATATTCTTTATTTAAAAGTATATTGACTGAAATATTTTTGAATAGAGTATTGGCAAAATAAAACCCCCAAAACGTATTAACGATTTGGGGATTTTAAAATAGAGAATATTTGACTAATTAATCTCTAAGAATGCTTCTGGAAATTACAATTTTCTGTATTTCACTAGTACCTTCATATATCTGAGTGATTTTTGCATCTCTCATTAAACGCTCTACATGATATTCTTTTACAAAACCATTACCACCGTGAACCTGCACTGCTTCAATAGTTACATCCATTGCGGCTTGAGACGCAGCTAATTTGGCCATAGCTCCTGATAGATCATAATTTTCGTGATTATCTTTGTCCATTGCAGCTTTATATACTAACATTCTTGCGGCTTCAATTTGTACATGCATATCTGCAAGCTTAAATGCAATAGCCTGATGATTCATAATTTCTGTGCCGAATGCTTTACGAACTTTAGAATATTCTTTTGCTAGTTCATAGGCTCCCTGAGCAATACCTAACGCTTGTGCAGCAATACCGATACGGCCACCAGCTAATGTTTTCATGGCAAACTTAAATCCGAATCCATCTTCTCCAATTCGATTTTCTTTAGGAACTTTTACGTCATTAAAAATAAGAGAGTGTGTATCACTACCTCTAATTCCTAATTTATCTTCTTTTGGGCCAATCTCGAAACCTTCCCATCCTTTTTCTACTATAAAAGCATTGATTCCCTTATGTTTCTTTTCTTTATCTGTTTGAGCAATAACTAAATAGTAATCTGAAGTTCCACCATTAGTGATCCAGTTTTTGGTTCCATTTAGAATATAGTGATCACCTTTGTCTATTGCAGTAGTTCTTTGTGAAGTAGCATCACTTCCGGCTTCAGGTTCTGATAAGCAAAATGCTCCAATCGACTCTCCTGTTGTTAATTTATTTAGATATTTTTCTTTTTGTTCCGGAGTACCATAGGTGTCAAGTCCCCAACATACCAAAGAATTATTTACAGATACAATTACTGAAGAAGAGGCATCTATTTTAGATAATTCTTCCATTACTAGCACATATGATAAGGTATCCATACCACCACCGCCATACTCAGGAGAAGCCATCATTCCTAAAAATCCAAGCTCACCCATTTTTTTGACTTGCTCAGTAGGAAATTCTTGTTTATTATCTCTTTCGATTACTCCAGGTAATAACTCTGCTTTTGCAAAATCACGAGCAGCATCGCGTATCATTAATTGTTCTTCGGATAGTTTAAAGTCCATATTTGATCCTAATTTACTGTGCGTGCATAACACGCGAATTCAACTTTTTGATAAAAATAAGTCGAGATAAACTCGATATTTTTATTAATTCTACAAATATAAGTTATAATAATATAGTTTTTGTGTTTTTTTCATTTTTTGATATACTCTTTTGTGAGACTAATAATATTGGGTTTCTTGAATTTTATTTTACCTAATTTTTGAAGTACATTCTCTACTTAAAAAACGGAAATAATTTTTGAATTATTATTTTTTTAATTTGAGCTTTCGCCCTATTTAGTTTTTTATATTTGTGAAGTCCTTTATTAGACATTATTTTCAATTTATTAAAGAACATTTTTTTTATGAGACAACACTAGCTCCGTAATGGAGAGATATTTAATTAGAAATTTAGATAAAGTAGTGTCTTATGACAAAAGTGTGTGTAAATTGAAGTTTTAAAAAATGAAAGAATTATTAAAGAAATACGAAAATAAAGCCCCGGAAATAGTTTTTAACTGGAAAGATTCTGAAACTGAAGCAGAAGGCTGGACGGTTATTAATTCATTAAGAGGAGGAGCTGCAGGTGGTGGTACGAGAATGCGTTTAGGGTTGGATATGAATGAAGTCCTTTCGCTAGCAAAAACAATGGAGGTGAAGTTCACCGTTTCTGGACCAAATATTGGTGGTGCAAAATCAGGCATTAATTTTGACCCTAATGACCCAAGAAAAAAAGGGGTGTTAGAAAGATGGTATAAAGCGGTTTCACCATTGCTGAAAAGCTATTATGGAACTGGTGGAGATTTAAACGTTGATGAAATTCATGAAGTGATTCCGATAACAGAGAACTGCGGAGTTTGGCATCCTCAAGAAGGTGTTTTTAATGGGCATTTTCAACCTACAGAAGCAGATAAGATAAATAGAATAGGACAGTTGCGTCAGGGAGTGATAAAAGTGTTAGAAAATACTACGTTTTCACCTGACGTATCAAGAAAATATACCGTAGCCGATATGATTACTGGATATGGGGTTGCTGAGGCGGTAAGACATTATTATGATATCTATGGTGGAACTGTGAAGGGTAAAAAAGCTATAGTTCAAGGATTTGGTAATGTTGGATCTGCTGCTGCCTATTATCTCTCCGAAATGGGAGCAAAAGTTGTAGGTATTATTGATCATGCTGGTGGATTGATAAATGAAGAAGGGTTTTCCTTTGAAGAAATTAAAGAGCTATATCTGAATAAAAAAGGAAATAAGTTATATAGTGAAACCTTAATTCCTTTTGAGGAGCTAAATGACAAGATTTGGTCGCTCCAGACAGAAATATTTACACCTTGTGCAGCGTCTAGATTAATAACAAAAAATCAGATTACCCAGATGATAAACTCAGGATTAGAGGTTATTTCTTGCGGGGCTAACGTTCCTTTTGCGGATAAGGAAATATTTTTCGGTTCTATTATGGAATATACAGACGAACAAGTGAGTTTAATTCCTGATTTTATCTCTAATTGTGGAATGGCTAGAGTATTTGCATATTTCATGGAGAGAAGAGTTTTGATGACTGACGAAGCAATTTTTAATGATACGTCACAGACCATTAAAGATGCAGTGCAGAGAATTTTTGATAAGAGTATTTCTAAAACTAATATAAGTAGAACAGCGTTTGAGTTAGCATTCAAACAGCTGGTATAATTGTAACACAAATAATAGCGTATACTATGTTAAAATATTTCCTTGGCAATAGTCCAAAATGGTTTAAAACAATAATGATAGGATTTCTCATTTTTAATGTGTTTTCCTATTTTGTATTAGGTCCAGCAGTTACTGCGTGGTTGTTTATCGGAGAGTTTATTTTTACACTTGCAATGGCATTAAAATGCTATCCCCTACAATCAGGTGGCCTATTAGCAATAGAAATTTTAGCATTAAACCTTACTACACCTAAAAATGCATATCACGAGGTAGATCAAAACCTAGAAGTGGTTTTATTGTTGGTGTTCATGGTTGCCGGGATCTATTTTATGAAACCTTTGCTGATGTATATTTTTAGTAAAGTGTTTACCAAGATTAAATCAAAGATGATATTGTCCATGCTTTTCGTTTTTCTGTCAGCTGTACTTTCTGCTTTTCTGGATGCCTTAACAGTAACAGCGGTTTTAATTAGTGTAGCTGTTGGTTTCTATGGAGTGTATCATAAGATTCATTCGATGCCAGCTTCAGATTTTGATCAGGACGGATCATTAGATCGAAAAGAATTAAGTGGAGAAACATTAGAGCAATTTCGAAGTTTTTTAAGAAGTTTAGTAATGCACGGTGTCGTAGGTACAGCATTGGGAGGAGTTTGTACCTTAGTTGGTGAGCCTCAAAACTTACTAATTGGAGAACGAATGGGGTGGGACTTTATAGAGTTTTTTATTAAAATGGCTCCGATAACATTACCTGTTTTAGCAGCAGGATTATTAACAACAGTGGTTTTAGAATTTACAGGTTGGTTTGGTTTTGGAGCAAAATTACCTGAAGTGGCAAGAAGAATAATTGAAAATTATACCGATCAAGAGGATGCTAATCGATCGGATAAATCTAAATACGGATTAATCGTACAAGCCATATCAGCAATATTACTGATTCTTGGTTTGGCATTACACATAGCTCCTGTTGGGTTTATAGGTTTGGCATTAATTATTGTACAAACAGCTTTTATGGGGATTACAGAAGAACATCAATTGGGTAAAGCGTTTGAAGAGGCTTTGCCGTTTACAGCTTTATTAGTGGTTTTCTTTGTAATAGTAGCTATGATTCATGATCAACATCTTTTTACACCAATCATTGATTGGGCATTAACCCTGGATCCAAGCAAACAACCTTCTATGTTTTATGTAGCTAATGGAGTGTTATCTATGATTAGTGATAATGTATTTGTTGCAACAGTATATATAGGAGAGGTAAAACAGGCATTTGACAATGGGGCAATAACAAGAGAACAGTTTGAGAAATTAGCAATAGCTATAAATACAGGTACAAATTTGCCAAGTGTTGCAACACCTAATGGTCAGGCAGCGTTCTTATTTTTACTAACCTCTTCTTTGGCTCCGTTAATAGGATTGTCATATGGAAGAATGGTGAAAATGGCATTACCATATACTATTGTACTTGGAGGAGTAGGTCTTTTAGGTATAATTTATGTATTATAACAACAATTAAGAATATACTTAACCTATAGAAATAACGTTAGTATACTAACACTAAATTAACAAGAACATATATGACCCATTTATTAATGCTTGGTATGTTGGCCCAAAATACCAAAGAAATTGATCCAGAAGCAGAAGAGAAAACATTATCAATTATCGACTTATTGCTCAGTGGTGGGGCCGCTGGGGTAACTATTATAGCAATCCTTTTTGTATTGTTATTTGTTGCGGTTTATATTTATTTCGAAAGAGTTTTTGCGATAAAAGCGGCATCCAAAATAGATAAAAGTTTTATGGATCAAATTAGAGATAATGTAGCAAGTGGTAAAATTGAAGCGGCTAAAATCTTATGTGCGCAAACTAATAATCCTGTTTCTAGATTGACTGAAAAAGGAATTTCCAGAATAGGTAATCCTTTGGAGGATATTAATAAAGCTATAGAAAACGCAGGTCGATTAGAAGTGTATAAACTAGAAAAAAATGTAAGCATCCTTGCTACTGTAGCAGGTGCAGCACCAATGATTGGTTTTTTAGGTACTGTAATTGGTATGATTTTAGCATTCCATAATCTGGCATCAAGTTCAGGAAGTGCAGATATGGGAACTTTGGCAGAAGGTATTTATACAGCAATGACTACTACAGTTGCAGGACTTGTTGTAGGTATTATAGCGTATATTGGATATAATCATTTGGTTGTTAGAACGGATAAAGTAATACATCAAATGGAAGCTACGGCAGTAGATTTCCTTGACTTGTTAAACGAACCTGCTTAATATGAATTTAAGAGGAAGAAATAAAGTAAGTCCAGAATTTAGTATGTCTTCTATGACAGACATCGTATTTCTGTTGTTGGTGTTTTTTTTATTAACATCACCAACGATAACTCCAGAAGCATTAGACTTGATCTTGCCTAAAGCAAAGGGAAAAAGCTCTAACGTACAGAACATATCTGTGAGTATTACCAATAAGTTACAATATTATGTGGATAATGAGCGGATAAGTCAAAGTAGATTAGAATCTACCTTGAAATCTAAATTGTCAGGTCAAAATGAACCTACAATTATACTTAGAGCAGAAGAAGGAGTGCCGATAGAGAAAGCTGTTGGTGTTATGGATATAGCTAATAGAAATAGATTTAAAGTAATCCTGGCGGTAAAACCGGAATAATTGATGCTGAATTTAGATACTAAACATAAAAAGAAATCTTTTATAATCACGACAATATTGCACGTGGCTATTATTTTTCTATTGTTTTATTTGGGGTTAGGTGCTTTGGATCCTACTCCAGAAGGAGGTATTGCGGTTAATTTTGGAACCACACTTACAGGATCGGGAGATGTACAGCCTAAAGAAGCGATTAAATCATCACCAAAACAAACTACTCCAGAACCAACTCCGGTTACACCGGAACCAGAGCCAGAAACTCCAGAGATTACCGAAGAGGTGGTTACACAAGATGTGGAAGATGCTCCGGTGGTAGAAGAAAAACCGAAAAAAGAACCTAAAAAAAAGGTTGAGAAACCAAAAGAAAAGCCAAAAGATAAACCAGTAGAGCAAAAGCCGGTTGAGAAGCCTATAGAAAAACCTGTAGAGAAAGTAGTAGAAAAGAAACCAGACCCTAAACCTGATAAATCAACTTTAGATATACTAGATAGTTTCTCTAATGGCCCCAAAAGCGATGGAAAAGCAAAAGGAGGAGAAGGAGATGACGGTAAACCAGGTGATAAAGGAAATCCAAACGGAAACCCTTATGCGACTAGTTACTATGGACAACCTGGTCCTGGAGGAACCGGTGGAGTTGGTTATGGTCTTAATGGAAGAGGTCGTCCTACCAATTCTAAGGTCGTACAGGAATGTAATGAAGCAGGTCGAGTCGTTGTTAAAATTGTAGTGAACAGAGAGGGTAAAGTTATTCAGGCAACTCCAGGTGTTAAAGGAACTACTAATAGTGCAAGATGTCTTCTAGACCCCGCAAAAAAGACGGCGCTTACCTTCAGATGGAAAGCCGATCAGAAAGCTCCTGCTAAACAAATCGGATTTGTAGAAGTAACTTTCGGCTTAGGGGAATAATCACAAATAATCAAGGCAATAATTGTACTTTTTAAGATTTTTTACCGGATAAGAATTAGTACCTTTAATCGATTTTAAACACTAGAAAAGTAACTCCGTATATTTTTAAGATTCAGTTGTATTTTTTTAAGTTAAATAAATAGACAGTTATCGACTATCAAGGAACTTTAGATTGGATGTTTGCACAGTTACCAATGTATCAGCGTCAAGGTGCAAGTGCCTATAAAATTGATTTAACAAATACGGTTAAACTCGCCTCATATCTTGATAATCCTGAGTCCAGATTTAAAAGTATTCATGTTGCAGGAACTAATGGTAAAGGATCTACTAGCCATATGCTTGCATCAATTTTACAAGAATCAGGATATAAAGTTGGTTTGTATACGTCTCCTCATCTTAAAGATTTTAGAGAACGAATCCGTATTAACGGAGAGGTGATTAGTCAAGCGTATGTGGTTAATTTTATTGCTTCTCATAAACAATATTTTGAAGCAAATCAGCTTTCTTTTTTTGAGATGACTGTAGGGTTAGCATTTCAATATTTCGCTGACTCACAAGCGGATATAGTGTTAGTCGAAGTAGGCTTGGGTGGAAGATTAGATTCTACCAATGTTATAACACCAGAAATATCTATTATCACCAATATTGGATTAGATCATACGCAGTTTTTAGGAAATACATTGTCAGAAATAGCATCGGAAAAAGCTGGAATTATCAAAAAGAATGTTCCAGTAGTAGTTGGGCGAACTACAATTGAAACGAAGAAAGTTTTCATTAATAAAGCGTTGTCGCTTCAAAGTGATATTTTCTTTACATCGGATTATCGGGGGGATATATTTGATACTGATCTAAAGGGAGATTATCAAAAGGAGAATGTAAAAACGACATTGCAGACGATTTCTATTTTACAAGAACAAGGATGGAATATTAGCAAGGAGAATATTAAAAAAGGTCTTAGCAACGTGGCGAATAATACAGGTTTACTAGGGAGATGGCAAATCTTACAAGAGAACCCTAAAGTGATATGTGATACAGCTCATAATGAAGATGGTTTACGATTGGTTATGGATCAATTGTCAAATGAAAAATATGATAAGCTACATATTGTTTTAGGAGTTGTTAATGATAAAGATTTGAAAAATATATTACCTTTATTTCCAGATAATGCGACATACTACTTTGCAAAACCCGAAATAACAAGAGGGTTAGACGAGGAGATAATAAAAAAAGAAGCATTAAAATTTAATTTAAAAGGAGAAAGCTATACTTCGGTAAAATCAGCTTACAACGCTGCTTTACAGATGGCTAGCAAGGATGATTTAGTATATGCAGGGGGTAGCACATTTGTAGTGGCAGAAATAATTTAATTTTTCTTTAAAAATCTTTTGGTAGACTGTAAAACTGTCTTATATTTGCATCCGCAATCAGGAATAAGGGTTGCACAAAACATAGAGGGCAATTAGCTCAGTTGGTTCAGAGCACCTCGTTTACACCGAGGGGGTCGGGGGTTCGAATCCCTCATTGCCCACTTAAATTTAAAAAACCATTCATTTATTTGAATGGTTTTTTTGTATTTGCATGTTAGTGATTTAATAAGTTGGTTAATAAAGTGAACAATTTTCAGAAAGAATACGATTGGCATTTCTGAAAAAAAATGAAAAGTAAAAAGAAATAAAAACTTGTAAGGTTATAGTGTGAACTTTAGTTAAGAACAATTATTTTTGAATGTTGATAAATAAATTACTTTAGATAAAATGGACAAACTAGGACTTACAAAAGAAAATTGGGATCAATTCGTGACTTGGGTTTGGGACTTTTTGCCAGGATTAATTTCAGCTATAATCATATTTTTTGTAGGAATATGGATTATCAATGTTTTTAGCAGAGGACTTCGTAGATTCTTTCAAAAGAAGGACTATGATGAAACATTAGAGAAATTTCTATACGATCTAATAAGTATCGGTCTTAAGATTTTACTTATTGTATTAGTTGTTACTCAATTAGGAGTTCAAACTTCTTCTCTAGTAGCGATATTAGGTGCGGCAGGATTAGCGATAGGATTGGCGCTGCAGGGGTCTCTTTCTAACTTTGCCGGTGGTGTTTTGATTTTATTCTTTAAGCCTTTTAAGATTGGTGATTTTATAGAGGCTCAAGGTGTTTCTGGTACAGTAAAAGAAATTTCCATATTCACTACTAAGTTAAATACTTTTGGAAATCAGTTGGCTGTGATTCCGAATGGAAAAATATCTAATGGAAATATTATTAATTACTCTTCAGAAGATCAAAGAAGAGGTAAAATTGAGATTGGAATTTCTTATGATAGTAATATTAAAGAAGCCAAAGAGATTATACTTGATTTAATTAACGGTCAGGAGAAGGTTGTTAAAGATCCAGCTCCAGAAATATATGTTTCGGAACTAGGGGATAGTGCAGTAACGCTATCATTACGTTTTTGGGCTCTTAATGAAGATTTCTGGGCGGTTCATTTTTATACAATAGAAGAAGCGAAAAAACGCCTCGAATCCAATGGTGTTTCGATACCTTTTCCACAAAGCGATGTGCATGTTTATACTAAAGAATCAAAATGATAAATAGTATGAATTTTTGGTTTTAGGTAAAATAAAGCCTTTTTGTTAACGCTTTAATTCCTAAATATTACATAAAAGCATCTAGTGTTTGATAGAAATCATTAGATTTATTCTATATCACTGTTAATACTTTTGCGTAATGTCTAATTCTTTACTTTTTATTCCTGATATATCAGGTTATACACAGTTTGTTCAAAATACAGAAATAGCCCATAGTCAGCACGTAATAGCAGAGTTACTAGAAATTTTGATTAAAGCAAATACTCAAAAATTGAGATTGGCTGAAGTGGAAGGTGATGCATTGTTTTTTTATAAAGATGGAGAGGTTCCTTCTCAGGAAAAATTATTGGCGCAAATAGAGACTATGTTTACGGCTTTTTATAGTCATCTTAAATTGTTAGAAAGGAATCGTGTTTGTCCTTGTAATGCATGTGCAACAGCACCTAACCTTCAACTGAAGATCATAGCACATTGTGGGGAATTACAATTCATTACGGTTCAGAATAAAAGCAAACCATTTGGACAAGTGGTTATAGAAGCACATAGGTTGCTGAAGAATTCAATTTCTAGCAATAATTATGTGTTACTAAGTGAAAATTTGTCTGATGTTATAGGTATTCCTTATGATTATAAAAGTCAGTTATTTGATTTTTCTACCAATGGAGATATGTATGATGGGAAAAATATAAGATATTCGTTTTCTGAAATTGATAAAGAAAAGTTGAAGCTTACTTCTTATGAAACTCCCTATGAAGTTCAATTTACAAGTTCTCCGGGATTGGTAATAGAAAAGGATTACAAGGTTCCTGCGCAAGAATTATTAGAATATATTACGAATTATAGTTATCGCCATCATTGGGTTAAAGGAGTTGATGAATTTGAGTATAATCCAGACGAGGTGACTCGTTTAGGAACCGAACACGTTTGTGTCATAGATGGTAAACGATTAAATTTTACCACGGTGACTAAAACTGTTCAATCTGGTCGTCTTGTGTACGGAGAGTATACAACGGATATTCCTGTTATTGATTCAGTGCATCAATTTTATATAATTATTCCAACTTCAGTGAATTCGTGTAGTTTGATTATGGAATTGTATCCAAAAGCAAAATCAATTTTTAAAAAAATTATGTTACATTTAGTTATGAAAAGAGCTTTTAAGAAGTCAATAAAAGTGTCTCTTAATAATCTTGAAAATTATATAAATAGTAAGTAATAAAGATCTGATTAATCCTATTAAATTAAATCCAAAATACGCTCGAGTTTCATTCCTCTAGATCCTTTAATAAGGATAGCTCCTTGGATTTGTTGCAAAGATTCGTTTTCTTCAAGATCTTCAAAGGACTTATATTTTCGAATTCGCGTGTCTTCTATTGAGGTATCGAAAAAGTTATGACCGATCAGGTAAATAGTGTTACAGGACGTTTGGATAAGTTGATCCACTATTTTTTGATGTTCTTCAGGAGCCGTGTGACCAAGTTCGAACATATCACCAAGAAAGACTGTTTTAGTGTTGTACGCTAGTTCTTGAAAATTGCTTATTGCAGCACTCATACTCGACGGATTCGCATTATAGGCATCCAGTATGATGGTAGATTTGTTTTTTTCTATAATCTGAGAGCGGTTGTTCGACGGAATATAAGACTCGATAGCAGTTTTAATCTGTTCTGGACTAATTTTGAAATAATGACCAATTGCTATGGCTGCTGCGATATTTGTAAAATTATAAGAGCCTATAAGGTGACTACTTATAATGTGGTTTTTGTAGTTTACACTTACCATCGGATTAACTGCATGTAGCTTTACGTTTATACTACTGTCCGAAGTTTGGGAAAATGTAAACGTATCAATTCCTTCTGATGCTTTAGAAAGTTTGGGGTCCTCTGCGTTTAGAAAAATAAGATTGTTGTGTTTCTTTAGATGTTGATAAAGCTCGGTTTTTCCTTGTAAAACACCCTCTAGACTTCCGAAGCCTTCTATATGTGCTTTTCCTATGTTTGTTATATAGCCGAAATCCGGACAAGCAATATTACATAAGAACTCTATTTCTTTTATGTGATTAGCTCCCATTTCTACAATCCCAATTTCAGTACTTTTATTCATGGATAAAAGAGTAAGAGGAACACCTATGTGATTGTTTAAGTTGCCGACAGTTGCAGTTGTATTGTAGACAGATGAGAGAACACAATTAATTAATTCTTTTGTCGTGGTTTTGCCATTACTTCCGGTAAGAGCTATTATAGGAATATCTAGATACTTTCTATGATATGTTGCTAGATCTTGAAGTGTTTTCAGGACGTCATCAACCAGAATGCATTTTTCAGAAATCAAAAATTTTTCGTCATCAATTATGGCATAAGAAGCACCACTTTCAATCGCTTGTTGCGCATACGTATTACCGTCAAAATTATCTCCTTTTAGGGCAAAAAAGAGATTATTGCTCTTGATTTTTCGAGTGTCAGTGCAAACGCCACTACTTTCTATGAATAATTGATGTATTCCAGCTGTATTCATTTATTAAAATTGTATTAAAAAGCCCTGTACATAAATGTCAGGGCTTTGTATTTATTAACGAACAAATAAATTTTATTTTTTATCTAGGCTTTCTATGTTTAGGTGTTTTTTTGTTTTTAGCCTTTTCACCTACACGAGACATTGCATTTCTAAATCCGATATAATCGGTAGACATATCCTGAGGGAAAAATCTTCTCTGTGCAGGATCTAGCCAATATGCTCTGTCTTTCCACGAACCTCCTTTATATACTCTTACCTCTTCACCTACAATAGTAGTTCTTTTACTAGATTCATCATATCTTCTGTCTAACTTCGTGCTATCTTCTGCACTTGGTTCTACACTATGAATAGGAGAGTTGTACATTCTTCTGTTAGGAATGTTTTCGTCCTGGAACCCTTCGTAATATCTTGACGAACTTTTATCACCATCTCTAAAGTTACGGTTGTCACTTTGAGTAAAGTTAGTTCTTAGGTATGTTTCGTTTTCATCAACAGGGGTCTGTAATATACCTCCTGGCAACACTCTTGCTACAATCTTACCATTACTTAAGGTGTCATAAATAATAGAATCGGTTGTTACGATCTTTACAGTTCCATCAGGGTTGATTGCATTTTTAGTATATACATTACCTCTATAGTAGTTAAAGTCGTTGTACTCGTCATCTACAATTGGTCTGTATACATCTGCTACCCATTCTGCAACATTACCGGCCATATCATAAAGACCATAGTCATTAGGGTCATAAGATGCTACTGGAGCTGTAATATCAGCACCATCATCACTCCATCCAGCAATACCACCGTAGTCACCATCACCTTGCTTGAAGTTAGCTAATTGATCTCCACGAGTTCTTCTTTTTCCTGAACGAGTATATTGTCCATCCCAAGGATATTTTTTTCTACCTCTGTAAATGTTATAACTTCTTAATTCTACTAATCCTAAAGCGGCGTATTCCCATTCTGCTTCGGTTGGTAGTCTGTATTTTGGTAAAAGTAATCCGTCCTTACGTTGGATATATAATCCCGTAGAATCATTCCTTTTTTCATACTGTTCTGATTGTTTACCTCCTCTGGTTGCTTCATCATTTCCTCCATAAGTTTGAGAAGGAGCATTTAAATAGGTGTCCGTGTTAAAAGTGCTTTCTGCAGAAACATCTTCGAAAGGAGCATTTTCTTTAATTACTCTTTCTTCTTCAAGGATTCTTTCGTTCACACGGTCAGTTCTCCATTTACTGAATTCTACAGCCTGAATCCAGTTAACACCAACCACTGGGTAGTTAGCATAAGCCGGGTGACGTAGATAGTTATTGGTCATCATTTCATTGAAACCTAAACGATTTCTCCATACCAATGTATCAGGCAATGCACCGTGATATATATTTTTATATTTTGGTTCTGTAGGAGGATATACCCCTTTTAACCAATCAAGATATTCCAGATACATCACGTTAGTGACTTCGGTCTCGTCCATATAAAATGACTGAACATGCTGCTGAGTAGGAGTATTGTTCCAATCATGCATTACATCGTCTTGAACACGTCCCATGGTGAAGGTTCCTCCTTCAACAAAAACTAGACCTGGTCCTGTTTCTTGTTCTTTGTAATTAGTGTTTACTTGGAATCCACCATCTTTGGAGTTGTATTTCCATCCAGTGGCTCTAGAACTGTTGCCGTAATCTGTCTTGTTACAGCTAAACAGTAAGGTACTAACGGTAAGAACCATTAGCGACTTAAAAACTAACGCGTTTTTCATAATTTTAAGTTCGTTAAAGTAGAAATTAGGGCTCGCAATATAATAATTAACGTTAAATTTACCCTAATATTTTTAAAATAATATCAAATCGCGAAAAAAATATGTTTTTCACGATTGACTTTGGTTTAACGCAATATTTCTATGTTTATTATTATTTTTGAATAAAAACCATAATTTACGGAACACTAAAACTGTGTTAAACCCGTTATACGCTATGATGAAGAAAATTACAATTTTATATGCGCTACTGATTTCTGCTCTCATTTCGGCTCAGCAAACAGTACATATTGATATTGACTGGAAGGATGTAGAAATTAGTACATCTAGTAATGTTTCGTTTACTGTTCCGGGATTTGATGAGGAAAACTTTGAATATCGAGATGATGTTGGAGTGCAATTCACAACGAAATGGAAAGAATCAGGAGAAATTAATTCTACAACTGCGAGGTTGGATAATGTTGTCTACAAGAATATTTCGAAAGCAGAACTAAAGGATCTAGATTTAAATTTAATCCCAAAAGAGCTTACCTATAAAATAGGCTCAATTAATGCTAGAAACAAAAAAGCTGGTTTTGGAAGTTTATCGCCTATTATAAGAAATGGGAATACTTTTAAAAAAATAGTGTCATTTGATATTGTTTATCAAACAGGAACGCGTAGAGCGAATGCTAAGAGATTTCCTATAAGCAATTCAGTGCTGGCTTCTGGAGACTGGTTTCGTTTTTATGTGGATAAAACCGGAATTTTTAGAATAACACCAGGATTTTTAAGTAGTTTAGGAATGGATGTATCTTCTCTAGATCCAAATACGATAAAGATTTACGGTAATGGAGGGCAAATGATGCCCTTGATTAATCAAGAAAATACAGAGTTTGATTTAAGAGAAAATGCAATTCAGGTTGTAGGAGGGGAAGATGGTAACTTTTCAGGAAATGATTATATCCTTTTTTACGGAGAAGATACTACGGGATATAGTGAAGAAAACCTAACGAATATTAATCTTTATGCTGATAAATCTTATTACTACGTGACTGCTGAAGGTACAAATGGAAGAAGGGTGTCTAATTATACCGAGCCTGCAGGAGCAGCTGATACGCAGATTAATTCATTTACAGATTATCAATTTTATGAAGTAGATGAGTATAATATTGCCAAAATAGGAAGGCGTTGGTTTGGAGATCGTTTTGATATACAAGGTAGTAGAAGTTATAATTTTGATTTTCCTAATTTAATCACGTCAGAACCAATTGAATTAAGAGTTCTCGCTGCTGCCACTTCGACTTCCGCGTCAAGCTTAAATGTTAACGTAAATGGAGGACAGGTTGGTGTCCTGAGTTTTTCCCAAATTTCAGGATCATCATTAGTTTCTCCTAGAGAAATTATTAGGGATGTTTCTTCTAATTCGGATCAGGTAGTAGTTAATTTGAATTATAACAATAATGGAAACCCTTCCGCGATAGGTTATCTTGATTTTGTAAGTCTAAAGGCAGAAAGAGCTTTAATAGGTGCAAATTCTCAAATGCAATTTTCCTATGAGGAAGCTGCCACATTAACTGGGATAGGGCAATATAATATATCAAATAGCGGCAATGTGTCTCAAGTATGGGATGTGACGAATCCCCAGGCTATAACTAGCATTACTAATAATAATGCATCGTCTACTTTGAGTTTTAAGGCTACTTTGGGAGAGTTCCGCCAATATGTCGCTCTTGTGTCAACAGATTATTATGATCCATTAGCGGATCAAACGGCAAGAGTAGATAATCAGGATATTAAAGGGACCATTTTCCTAAATAATCAAGGGCAGTTTGAAGATATCGATTATTTAATCATTGCTAATAATTCATTAGTGCAATCCGCAAATAGACTTGCAGATCATCATAGAACTTTGAATAATTATAATGTAAAGGTAGTAACACTGGATCAAATTTATCACGAATTTGGAAGTGGTAAACAAGACATCGTAGCTATTAGGAACTTAGTTAGATATGTGTACGAGAATGCATCAAGCCCTAATGAGCAGTTGAAATATGTATGTCTTTTTGGAGATGGTTCGGTTGATTATAAGCGTTTATTGTTAAAAGAAAATTGTTCCGATAGTAATATTGTGCCTACTTTTCAGAGTTTAAATAGTTTTTCGTTAGTTAGTTCGTTTGCTACTGACGATTTCTTTGGTGCTATGGATCCAACAGAGGGGCAAATGGGAGCGAGTGATCAGTTAGATATTGCAGTGGGCAGAATATTGGCAGATACACCTCAATTAGCTGATACTATGGTTACTAAAATTATAGATTATTCTGGAGAACAATCTTTCGGGAGATGGAGAAATTCTGTTTTATTAATAGCGGATGATGTGGATGAAGATTGGGAGGAGCAAATTCAACGAATTCTGGATGAATTAGGTGATGAATTAGTTCAGAGAAAACCATATCTTAATTTAACTAAAATATATGCAGATGCTTTTGAGCAAGAATCCTCGGCATCTGGGAGTAGATACCCAAAGGTAAATGAGGCGATTTCTAGCGCTATTGAGACAGGAGCTGTGGTTGTTGATTATTTTGGGCATGGGGGAGAAGATGGATTAGCAAAAGAATTTATATTTAATAAGTCTGATGTTACAGAACTTGCTAATACTAATAAACTTCCAGTTTTTATAACTGTTACTTGTGAGTTTGCAAAATTTGATAACCCATGTAGGGAAACTGCAGGGGAACTTATGTTTAAAAATCCGCAAGGAGGCGCTGTATCACTTATTAGTACCACTAGAGATGTATTTGTAGGTGATGGAATATTAATAAATAATAGATTGTCTGAGTTTTTATTTCCAGATGGTTCTGAGTTTCCAACAGTTGCGGAAGCTGTTAGGTTAATGAAAAATTCGCTGTCCGGTACTAGAAAAAGAGTGGTTTTCTTCTTTGGAGATCCGGCTATGAAAATGGCTATTCCTAAACCCAATATTCGTTTAACCAATATCAATGATACGCCCATTACACAAGCTGTTGATACACTCAAGGCTTTAAGTAGGATTAAAATTTCAGGAGAAGTAGTTAATGAATCAGGTACTTTGCTATCCGATTATAATGGTGTTTTATCAGCGACTATTTATGATAAAGAAATAGACAGGAAGACACTTGCTAATGACGGGACTTTTGATTCAGGAGAACTTGTAGTATTAGATTTTAAAACTTTAGGGGTAATTATTTTTAGAGGAAAAGCATCAGTAACAAACGGTATTTTTAATTTCGAGTTTATAGTGCCGAGAGATATTGGTATCCCTGTTGATACAGGAAGAATAAGTTTTTATTCTGCAAGAAATGGTGTGCTAGAAAATCAAACAGGCGTGGATCAAACAATTCTGATAGGTGGATTAAATGAAAATGCACCAGAGGATAATGTAGGGCCACAAATCCAATTATTTATGAATGATGAGAGTTTTGTTTCGGGAGGTGTTACTAATGATTCTCCAATACTAATTGCAAAACTTGAAGATGAAAACGGTATTAACACGGCTAGTGGTATAGGTCATGATATTTCTGCGATAATCGATGGAGATGAATCTAATCCATTTATTCTTAACGACTTTTATGAGACAGAGGTGGATGATTTTACGAAGGGACTTGTTAATTTTAAATTTAGAGATTTAGAACCCGGGTTGCATACGTTGACGTTTAAAGGGTGGGATGTTTATAATAATTCTTCTACTCAGGAAATTCAATTTGTAGTAGCAGACGCTGCTGGTTTTGCACTAAATAATGTACTAAATTACCCAAATCCATTCGTTAGTCATACTGAGTTTTGGTTTGAGCATTCTGGTGCGATCAGTGATATCTTAGAAGTTCAGGTTCAGGTGTTTACGGTTTCAGGAAAAGTAATCTGGACAAATAATCAAACACTGTCTGGAAAAACAAGCTATAGAGAGGATATTCAATGGGATGGGCGAGATGATTTTGGGGATAAATTAGGAAAAGGCGTTTATGTGTATAAGATATCTGTAAAATCAACGTTAACAAATCAGCGGGTTGAGAAATTTGAAAAACTCGTTATACTATAAATAACTAAATAACTATATATTTGTCAAAATCAATTTTCACATGAAGAAGATCTTTATAATCAGCTTGGCGTTCATTTCGCTTTTGAATTTTCAAATGAATGCTCAAGATGAAAGAAGTCAAACGGCAATTACAACAGCCGTTCCATTTTTACTAATTGCAGCAGATGCTAGAGCTGCAGGTTTAGCTGATCAAGGGGTTGCTACGACTCCGGATGCATTTTCACAACAATGGAATCCATCCAAATATGCTTTTATATCTAAGCAACAGGGAGTTGGTGTAAACTATACTCCATATTTAAGTAGTCTGGTAAACGATATAGGATTGGGAAACCTAACGTATTACAATAGATTTAATGAGCGTAGTGCTGTTGCAGCAAGTTTTAAATACTTTAGTCTTGGAGAAATAGAATTTAGACAAAACGCTAATGACCTTGGATTGATTCAAAAACCAAATGAATTGACCTTTGATGTGTCTTATGTGACGCAGTTGAGTCCTACCTTTTCTATGGGGGTTACGGGACGTTACTTGAGATCTGATCTAAAATTAGACCAGGTATCCGAAGCAGAAGCAGCAAGTAGTTTTGGGGTAGATGTATCTGCATATTATCAAAGTGAAGAAGTTGCATATAACTCTTTTAATGGTAGATGGAGAGCAGGATTAAATATATCCAATATCGGTCCTAAATTAAAATATGATGATGCAGGGCAAGAAGATTTTATTCCAACTACTTTTAGATTAGGAGCTGGTTTTGATTTCCTTTTAGATGAGTATAACAGAATTACACCGTCTCTAGAGTTTGCTAAATTATTGGTACCAAGTCCTCAGGATTTTGATGGCGATGGCGATATAGATGCTTCGGATAATGAAGAATATCAAGAAATAAGTTCATTTGGAGCTATCTTTTCATCTTGGGGTGATGCAGATGGAGGATTTAGTGAAGAGTTACAAGAATTTACTTGGTCATTGGGAGCTGAATATGTCTATCGTGATGTATTTGCTTTTAGAGCAGGTTATTTTAACGAAGCAGAGGAAAAAGGAGCACGTAAATTTGTATCTATGGGTGCTGGTTTTAAATATACTATTGTTAATATAGATATTTCCTATTTATTCTCCACTTCTGCAGTAAGAAGTCCGTTAGAAGGAACACTTCGTTTTGGTCTCTCATTTAATTTTGGAGAGGATTACTACGATAGATAGACGAATGGATCTAAACAATAATAAAAAGTATCAAGCGCTAATGTTTGATACTTTTTTTGTTTATAGTACATTGTGGATTCTTAATTATAAAATAGTATTGATTACTAATACAAGTTCTAATTTGTTGGTAAACAATTATAAAACTTTGAATGCGTGAAAGAAATAGAAATCAAATCCACTTTACAAGTATATGATTCATTAGAAGAGTTGCCAGAGGATATTCAGGATTTAATGCAGCAATCTTTTGATATTAGGGATAAAGCCTATGCTCCATATTCTGAATTTCTAGTTGGAGCAGCATTACTATTAGAGAATCAGAAAGTTATTCTTGGGAATAATCAAGAGAATGCTTGCTATCCTTCTGGTTTATGTGCAGAACGTGTAGCTATATATGCAGCAGGAGCAAACTTTCCCGGTGTTCCAATCTTAAGAATGGCACTTTCTGCGAAATCCTTAAAGCATCAGCTGATAACACCAACCCCGCCTTGTGGTGCCTGTAGGCAATCAATTGCAGAATATGAACTAAATCAGAAGAAACCAATCGAAATCTATTTTATGGGAGAAACAGGAAAAGTAGTAAAATCTTGTTCTTTAGCTAATTTATTGCCCCTTATTTTTGATAATTCGTATTTATAACGTTTTCGTACATTTTTATTCATAACTCCTTTCTCCTTAATAACTAATATATTATTTTTGTTTTTCGCTTAATTGAAAAATTAGCAGACAAATTCTGTAATTGTTAGAGGGGTCAGCAATAAAGTTGGCTTAATTTTGAAATATCATTACATTTTAGATGAAAAAAGTAACCAAGGAAGTTTACCTGAAGTGGTACGAGGATATGCTTTTCTGGAGAAAGTTTGAAGACAAACTTGCTCAAGTATATATCCAACAAAAAGTAAGAGGATTTTTACATTTATATAACGGTCAGGAGGCTATCTTAGCAGGAGCTTTGCATGCAATGGATCTTACTAAAGATAAGATGATTACTGCATACCGTAATCATGTCCAGCCTATCGGAATGGGTGTAGATCCCAAACGAGTAATGGCCGAATTGTACGGAAAAGGAACAGGTACTTCTCAAGGAATGGGAGGATCTATGCATATCTTTTCTAAAGAACATAGATTCTATGGAGGGCACGGTATCGTTGGAGGACAGATTCCTTTGGGTGCCGGTTTAGCTTTTGCAGATAAATACTATAAAAGAGATGCTGTAACCTTAACATTTATGGGTGATGGAGCTACACGACAAGGATCGCTTCATGAAACTTTTAATTTAGCCATGTTATGGAATTTACCTGTTGTATTTTGCGTAGAGAATAACGGATATGCTATGGGTACATCCGTAGAAAGAACAGCTAATCATACAGACATATGGAAACTTGGACTAGGATATGAGATGCCTTGTGGTCCTGTGGATGCTATGAATCCTGTGAAAGTTGCAGAAGCAATGGATGAAGCAATTACCAGAGCTAGAACAGGTGGAGGTCCTACTTTTCTTGAATTAAAAACATATCGCTACAGAGGACATTCTATGAGTGATGCTCAGAAGTATCGTACAAAAGAAGAAGTAGCAGAATATCAAAAGATTGATCCAATTACTCAGGTTCTGGATATAATTAAAGATAAAAAATATGCGACTGATGATGAAATCGCTTCTATTGACAAAGGGGTGAAAGATAAAGTTGCAGAATGTCAAAAATTTGCAGAAGATTCTCCATTCCCAGAAAAGAATTTGATGTATGACGTTGTATACGAACAAGAAGATTACCCATTTTTATCACACAAACCACAATAGATTATGGCTACAGTAATTAATATGCCGCGATTGAGCGATACCATGGAAGAAGGAGTTGTCGCGAAGTGGCTTGTTAAGAAAGGTGACAAAATTAGTGAAGGAGATATCCTTGCGGAAATTGAAACCGACAAAGCAACAATGGAATTCGAATCTTTTTATGAAGGAGTATTGCTTCATATTGGAATTGAAGAAGGTGAAACTGCACCAGTTGATCAGCTTTTGGCGATCATAGGTGAAGAAGGAGAAGATATTTCTGGTCTGTTGAATGGAAACGAAGCACCACAAACGGAAGCCCCTAAAGAAGAGAAAGTTGAAGAATCAGCTTCAAGCTCAGCGGCTGCCACAACTATTCCTGAAGGAGTAGAAGTGATTACAATGCCACGTCTTAGTGATACAATGGAAGAAGGTACTGTAGCAACCTGGTTGAAAAAGGTTGGTGATACCGTCGAAGAAGGTGATATTCTTGCTGAGATAGAAACAGATAAAGCTACAATGGAGTTTGAATCTTTTTATAACGGTACGTTATTGTATATCGGTATAGAAGAAGGTCAAACAGCTCCAGTAGACGTATTGCTCGCTATTATTGGTCCAGCTGGAACAGATGTTTCAGGTCTTAAAGATGGTGTGCCTGAAGCTAGTACTTCAGCTCCTAAAGAAGCAGTGGTCAAAGAAGAAAAAGTAGAAACAACAGCGGTTAGTTCTGGAAGTAATTCTTCTTCTGGAGGAAGAATATTTGCTTCTCCACTAGCTAAAAAAATAGCAGCAGATAAAGGAATAGATTTATCTCAGGTTAAAGGTACTGGAGAGAATGGACGAATTGTAAAGAAAGATGTAGAGACATTTACGCCTTCTGCAGCAGTTAGCACTCCAGTATCGTCTAAGACAGCAACATCTACTCCGTCAATTCAGACATTTGCTCCGGCAGGAGAAGAAAGTTTCGAAGAAGTGAAGAATTCGCAGATGCGTAAAGCCATCGCCAGAAGCCTTTCAGTATCAAAATTTAATGCACCTCATTATTATTTAACGATTGAAGTAGGTATGGATAATGCGATTGCTTCTCGTAAAATAATTAATGAATTACCAGATACAAAAGTATCGTTTAATGACATGGTGGTTAAAGCTTGTGCAATGGCATTAAGAAGGCATCCTCAAGTGAATACTTCTTGGAAAGATGATGTTACCGTATATAACAAGCATATCAGTGTTGGTGTAGCTGTAGCAGTTCCAGATGGATTGGTTGTACCAGTTCTGCCATTTACGGATCATATGAATATTATGGAAATTGATACCAGAGTCCGTGATTTAGCAACTAGAGCCAGAGATAAAAAATTAACTCCACAAGAAATGAGTGGAAGTACTTTTACAGTATCTAATTTAGGTATGTTTGGTATTCAGGAATTTACTTCGATTATTAATCAACCTAACTCTGCTATTTTATCGGTAGGAGCAATTGTTAAAAAACCAGTTGTTAAAAATGATCAGGTTGTTGTTGGTAATACTATGAAAGTAACGTTGGCTTGTGACCATAGAACCGTTGATGGGGCTACAGGAGCACAATTTTTGCAAACATTAAAACAATATTTAGAAAACCCTGTAACTATGTTAGCATAGTTTTATAAAGGAATTATATAATGTTTAAGATCCCACTTTTTTTGAAGTGGGATTTTTTTATATTTAAAAAATGAAAAAGAGAATTGAAAATTTACAATCAAATATACTATCAGATAAAACATTTTTATTAAAAGAATATACGTTCGAGTATACCCATACAGATGCTCATATTCCAGAAAAACACCTTCGGGAAGTCTACGATCACGGTGATGGTGCCTCTGTATTGTTATATAACCTCCAAAAGAACACAGTAGTTCTCACACAGCAATTCAGATTGCCTACTCTTTTAAATGGGAATACATCTGGAATGAATATTGAAGTTTGTGCAGGATCTCTTGATGGTGATACTCCAGAAGTATGTGTAAAAAAAGAAGCACTGGAAGAAACAGGTTATGATATTAGTTCTGTTGAAAAAGCATTTTCGGTGTATGCATCTCCAGCTATAATGACAGAAATAGCACATTTATTTATTGCCGAATATACAGATGAAATGAAGGTGGAAAAAGGAGGTGGGCTTGATCATGAAGAAGAATATATTGATGTTTTAGAAATAGATTTTAGAAAAGCATTTGATATGATACAAACAGGTGAAATCAAAGACGCCAGGACCGTTATGTTATTACAATTCCTAAAAATAAAAGATATAATGGTATCATAATTGGATGTCTAAGAGTACACTTTTTAAGTATCTTTATCAAAAATCATTCATTATTCAGAAAAAAAACATGAAACGAGTCATAACGAAATTTTTGATACACTTCAAAAATGATTATTTGGTGAGTTCCTTTTGACATTCAAAACAATATAATAAACACATGAAACAGATAACATTTTTTATCATCGCGCTTTTATTTATAACTTGTAAAGAAGCAACTACAGCGCAATCCCCTATGTCTAATGTGGCAGCTTCTGACGTAGAAGTTATCATGAATTTTTTAGCTAGCGATGAATTAGAAGGTAGAGATACTGGAAGTAAAGGACTGGAAAAAGCAGCAAAATTTATAGAGCAGGAGTTTAAGAAGTCTGGAATAGAACCTTATTTTGAATCATATCTTAATACTTTTGATGCCAAAGGAATTGAAACCTACAATGTAGTAGGTTATCTTAAAGGTACCGATCCTGACTTAACTAATGAGTTTGTAGTAATAGGAGCACATTTTGATCATATAGGAAATGGAAAAGATGTAGATGGCGATACAATCGCTAATGGAGCTAACGACAATGCAGCAGGAAGTACCGCAGTGATTTCATTGGCAAAACATTTTGCAGAGGTAAAAAGTAATAAACGTAGTGTTTTGTTCGTGTTATTTGGAGCAGAAGAAAGAGGGTTGCTAGGTTCTGATCATTTAGCAAAAGTTTTAAAAGAGAAAAATCTTGACTTATATACGATGGTAAATTTCGAAATGATAGGAGTGCCACTAAATGATAAAACATATAAAGCCTACATTACAGGGTATGAAATTTCAAATATGGCAGAAAAAATCAATGAATATTCAGGGAAAGAATTAATAGGTTTTCTACCCAAAGCAAAGGAATTTCAGTTATTTAGAAGAAGTGATAATTATCCTTTTTATTCTGCATTCAATGTGCCTTGTCAAACGATTTCTACTTTTGATTTCACCAATTATGACTACTATCACCATGTAGATGATGAGGTTTCTGAGATGAATTTCGAATTTATGGCAGAGCTCATTAATGATTGTGTGCCGGCAATTACGAGTATACTAAATACGCCAACAAAAGAAATTAAGCTAAATTAAATTTTTACTCCTTTTGGGTTTCTAAAACCTGAAAGGGCTTTTTTTATAAAAAAACATGAAAAATATTATAATTACTGGGGCAAGCAGAGGAATAGGATATGAGATGGCTAAATTGTTTGCCGACGAAGGACATCAGGTGCTGGCTTTATCAAGAAATGAGAAGCCTATTGCGGCTCTTAATAACAAAAATATTCATACATTTTCCTGCGATCTATGTAATCCGTCTGATCTAGTAAAAATGACCGATTATATAACCAAAACCTGGAAGAAAGTAGATGTTCTAATTAATAATGCAGGCAAATTATTAAATAAACCCTTTGCAGAAATTTCTACACAAGAATTTGAAGAAGTATATAAAGTGAATGTTTTTGGCGTAGCCGAAATTACTCGCTTGGTAATACCTTTTATGATAAATGGGAGTCATGTAGTTACCGTGAGTAGTATGGGAGGTATTCAGGGAAGTATGAAGTTTCCTGGGTTAGCAGCTTATAGTTCTAGTAAAGGAGCGGTTATTACATTAAGTGAACTCTTAGCAGAAGAATATAAAGAAAGTGGTATCGCTTTTAATGTATTAGCGCTAGGAGCTGTACAAACAGAAATGTTAGAAGAAGCATTTCCTGGATATCAAGCCCCTTTAACCGCCATAGAAATGGCTACATATATTAAAGATTTCTCGTTGACTGCTAATAAGTTTTATAATGGTAAAGTGCTTCAGGTGTCTAGTAGTACACCCTAATAGTTATTATGTCTTTTAAATATCCGTTAGTTTAAGATACTTATAGAATTGATGTACAGTAAGTACTTTCTTAAACTCTTCATTCTGAAAATAAACAATATTAGTTAAGTCTTTTGTTTTTTCGTTAGCAGAAGCATTAGACTGAATTATTTTATTAGCCTTAATAGAATATTTTATGATTACCTTTTTAATACGATCACTGGCATAATTACTAAGATTCAATTCTTGTTGCAAAAGAATTGCTCTTTGTTCTGCCAGCTGCTCTAACCTTTTGTTTACTTCCTCTAGTTGGGTTTCCACTAATTTTAATTTCTCTTTCGGATCTTGGTCTTCAACTTGGGGTTGTGCTATACTTGTAGTACAAATAAAAAGTAATAGTAAAATTATAAAAGCTCTCATGACGTTTGATTGTTAAGTTTTCTTTATAAAATGTTAAAATCAGGGAATCAAAAATATTAATAATTGATTAACAACAAGTTAAAAACTCAAAATACTCGACAAATGCTAATTTTTTTTCGTCGAAAAGCCTAAAATATAATGGTTTTAGAGTCATTGTAAGACGGAAAAACCGTAAAAATTATGTTAAAAAAGATGTTTTAATCGATTTTTGTTGATGATTTCATCCTTTCAAAAACTGCTTTTGATGTCTTAAACTTAACACCGTCGATCATTGTAGAAGAGGTTTTTATATAAGAAACAATCGTGTCAGTTTCGGTATTATTAAAATGAACTTGAGTGATTATTTTAGTAATTGAATCAGAGAGTACTTCAGGTTGTTCAATAAAATTAATTTGTTGTATTTCTTTTACGTCTTTTGAGTTAAATAATTTTACATCCTTCTCTTTGCTCTTAAATTCCGGGTGTTGTTTTACTAGTATTTGTTTGTCTAAATAATCTTGTAACTTTTCAGTAATCAAAACAGAGTAAGCATCTTCTAGTGCGTCAAAAGAGGTTTTCTCTTCCACAGAAATAGCCTCATCGGTTACGCTTTCAGCTTCCATCATTTTGTATGAATTGTTCGCACAACCTATAATCAGTAATAATATTATGAGATATACAAACTGTTTCATGATTTCACTCTGAATTTTAGTTTAACAATTTGCCCTTTGGATCTTTTGGATTCAATAATTTCAATATTTCTTAAACTCTTGATTGGTGTAGTGAGTTTATCAATGAATTCACTTTTAGAATATACTTCAATACCTAATCCCGATGGCAGTACCTGAAAAATAGTTGCGTCATTGGCAATCATTCTGGATAATTCATTTTTTCTGTTTTTCCAATCCTCCAGTTTACCATTCGCATAATAATGTAACATTAAGGCATAATCATCTGTACTAACTTGGATATTTTCATTAGTTATAGATGAAACAGTTCTAAAAATAGTATCGGTTTTATGATATGGAGATTTGATAACAAAATGAATATAGTCGTCTTTTGTACTCCATTTAAAACATCCTAAACTATCACTTTTTGCATAAAAAGGAGACTGTTTATCATTTAGGACTATAATATCGATAGGAGTTTTGGTAATGGGTAGATTTCTGTCCTGATCAATAAAACAAAAGCTAAAGGTGTGTGCTTTTGGAATTAAAAAATAAGCAGAGGTGATAAATACAATTCCAATTAACAAAAAACCAATCAATTTAGAAACTACACGACTTTTCTTCTGAATTTTCTTTTGAGAATTCATTGCTTTAAAATCTGCCCAATTTTTATGACCACTGTATTCAGACAGCATATTAAGAATGTCTACCCGAGGTAATTTTTCCGCATTATTTTTAAAATAACTGTAGAAAGATTTTTCGCTAATACTACCTTTTACTTGTTTTCGTAAATCTTCCTGAAACAATATAATATCCTGACCTTTCCACTGAGCGATATCATCACTCGAGGCAGTATTCTCTTTTAAAAACTGTCTAGTAACGGCTTTTTTAAGAAGAGAGAATGCTATGTGTTCTTCAGGATTAATAATTGTATTGTTTTGATTATTAAGTAAATATGACTTGTAAAACGGTTTACAATTGTTTTACAAAGGCTATACAAGAGTACAGGTTTTTATGATACTATGTTTGTTTTCAGTTTAACAAGGTAAAAACAATAAATATGAAAACAAAGACTATTAAAAAAATCGGATTTATACTTCTTGGATTGTTCTTTTTAGGAATAAGCTCTTGCAACCAGTATGCTACCAGAAAGTATACTGTTCACGAAAGTATTGTTTTAGAAGATAGAGTGGATTTTAAACAAGATATCAATGAAAATGATGAGGCGTACAAAGAAATTATAGAAAACGCTTTTAAAAGAGTCAGTTTAGCTCCACTATCAACTTTTTCCATAGATGTGGATAAAGCTTCATACAGTAATATTCGCCGGATGATTAATAATGGTCAGGAGATTCCTGAAGACGCGGTTAAAATTGAAGAAATGATCAACTATTTTAAGTATGATTATAAACAACCTGTAGATGAGCATCCTTTTGCAATTCATACAGAATCCGGATCAACTCCTTGGAATGAAGAAACACAATTAGTCAAAATAGGAATAAAGGGCAAAGAAATACCAGCAGAAAGTTTTCCGGCATCCAATCTGGTGTTTTTAATTGATGTTTCTGGATCTATGAATGATATCAACAAATTACCATTACTAAAAAAGGCCTTCAAGCTGTTGGTGGCGCAATTAAGGACAGAAGACAGAGTATCCATTGTTGTATATGCAGGTGCTGCTGGTGTAGTGCTCAAACCAACAAGTGGAAAAAATAAGGAAAAGATAATGGAAGCATTGGATAATCTACAAGCAGGAGGTTCGACTGCTGGTGGTGAAGGAATTAAGCTAGCTTATAAAATAGCAGAAGAACATTATATCAAAAACGGAAATAACAGAGTGATCCTGGCAACTGATGGTGATTTTAATGTAGGAGTTAGTAGTGATACTGGCATGAAAAAATTGATTGAAGAAAAAAGAGCATCAGGAGTATTCTTAACCTGTCTGGGTTTTGGAATGGGTAATTATAAAGATAGTAAACTAGAAACGCTAGCAGATACTGGTAATGGTAATCATGCCTATATCGATTCGATGCAAGAAGCACAGCGAGTATTAGGAACTGAGTTTGGAGGAACATTATATACCATTGCAAAAGATGTAAAAATCCAGGTAGAATTTAATCCAGCCAAAGTACAGGCATATCGTTTGATAGGTTATGAAAATAGATTACTAAATGATGAAGATTTTATAGACGATACTAAAGATGCCGGAGAACTGGGTAGCGGACATACAGTTACAGCATTGTATGAAGTGATACCAATCGGGGTACAAAGCAAATATCTTAAGGAGGTTTCAGATTTAAAATACTCTGAAAAAAATGAAAAAGCAGAGAAAGCTAAATATGGAGACGAGTTGTTTACCGTAAAATTTAGGTATAAAAAACCAAAGGAGGATCAAAGCATTGAGATGGTATATGTACATAAAACAGATGTCGAAAAGCAAACGTCAATTGACTTTCGATTCGT
The DNA here is from genome assembly GCF_947495315.1 of uncultured Aquimarina sp. Classification (GTDB taxonomy): domain Bacteria; phylum Bacteroidota; class Bacteroidia; order Flavobacteriales; family Flavobacteriaceae; genus Aquimarina. The sequence goes on from NZ_CANLYD010000005.1 coordinate 28,637, forward strand.
TACTTCTGTAGCTTGGTATGGAATGAAATTACGAAACTCAAAATATATGCAAAATCAAAACATCGAAGATATCACCACTTTGGCAAAAAACAGTAAAGGGAATGATGAGCAGGGATATAGGGCAGAGTTTGTAAGATTAATGAATAGTTATGAAAAAGCGAACTAATATGAAACTGATTAAGATACTTCAGGTTTTATGTCTTTTATTTCTCGTACTGTCTTGTTCTCAAGCAGAAAAGGATTATAACGATGCTTCGGGAAGTATTCCTATGGAAGAAATTATAGAGGCTTCAGTTTTGAATGCATCCGAAAAAGAAGATAAAAAAGAAATTGTAACCGATAAGCTCAGGATAATTAAAAATGCAAATTGTCGTATCAAAGTAAATCGTGTAGAACAAGCAAGTATGCTATCAAAAGAAATAGTTTCTAAATATAAAGGTTATGTTTCTGATGAACGCTTTACTCATACCAATTACGTAAAAGAAAATAGGTTTACGATTAGAGTTCCTCAAGAAAATTTTGATGAAGTATTGGATAGTATTTGCACTTTGGCAGATTTTGTGGATTATAAAAATATATCGACCGTAGACGTCACTGAAGAATATATTGATGTTAAATCACGATTGAAAACAAAGTTAGAAGTGAAGCAGCGCTATGAAACTATTCTTAAAACCAGAGCAAAGACTGTAGAAGATATTTTGTTGACGGAAGATAATTTAAGAGTGCTCCAGGAGGAAATAGAAGCAGCACAAGGGCGATTAAACTATCTGGCTAATAGAGTGTCTTATAGTACAATTCAGTTTGATTTTTATGAAACAGTTGTTCCTAAAGAGGAACCTCAGAAGTACGTAAAAAGTTTTATGGATAGGGCTGCGGATGGATTATCTTTTGGTTGGAATCTTTTACAACATTTATTTCTAGTACTCTTTTATGTTTGGCCATTAGTGCTATTAGGAGTTTTGGTTTTTATCTATTTTAAATGGATTAGGAAATAGTAGTAGGCCTTTTAAAACAACATAAGATTTTTTTCAATTTTAATAATACCACACTCGAGTAATTTGTATAACGAAGAAAAAGGACGATAATATATTTTATCGGGATCTCATTGTGGTATTATGTTTGTTTCACTATTAAATGTAACAAAACTAAATAGTATGAAAACAATGAGTATTAAAAAAAACAGATGGGGGATAATAGGATTATCCGCTTTACTGATCACTTCTTGTGATCCTAAAACGAAGACGCCTGCTAATATAGTTGTTGATGTCAAAGAAGAGCACGACTTAGTTATTTCAGAAAACGAAGAGGTACCTAAGATTAAAGAAGTAAACGAAGAGGTTTTTGTTGAACAATTTATGATTGAAGATATAGAAGAACAGGAATCTATTATAGAACCAATTGAATTTAAGTTTGAAGCAGTACAAAACGAAATTGCAATTAAGTCATCGCCTCCTGCTCTTATGAAAGAAATGAATGATGAATCTTATGCCGAAGTCAATGAAAATACTTTTAAAAGAGTCAGTTTAGCTCCACTATCAACTTTTTCTATAGATGTTGATAAAGCTTCATACAGTAATATTCGCCGGATGATTAATAATGGTCAGGAGATTCCTGAAGACGCGGTGAAGATAGAAGAGATGATAAACTATTTTAAGTATGATTATAAACAACCTGTAGATGAGCATCCTTTTGCAATTCATACAGAATCCGGATCAACTCCTTGGAATGAAGAAACACAATTGGTCAAAATAGGAATAAAAGGCAAAGAAATACCAGCAGAAAGTTTTCCGGCATCCAATCTGGTGTTTTTAATTGATGTTTCTGGATCTATGAATGATATCAACAAATTACCATTACTAAAAAAGGCTTTTAAACTGTTGGTGGCTCAATTAAGGACAGAAGACAAGGTGTCCATTGTTGTATATGCAGGTGCTGCTGGTGTAGTGCTCAAACCAACAAGTGGAAAAAATAAGGAAAAGATACTAGAAGCATTAGATAATCTACAAGCAGGAGGTTCGACTGCTGGTGGTGAAGGAATTAAGCTAGCTTATAAAATAGCTGAGGAACATTATATCAAAAATGGAAATAATAGAGTGATTCTGGCAACTGATGGGGATTTTAATGTAGGAGTTAGTAGTGATACCGGCATGAAAAAATTGATTGAAGAAAAAAGAACATCAGGAGTATTTTTAACCTGTCTAGGTTTTGGAATGGGTAATTATAAAGATAGTAAACTAGAAGCGCTAGCAGATACTGGTAATGGTAATCATGCCTATATCGATTCGATGCAAGAAGCACAGAGAGTATTAGGGACTGAGTTTGGAGGAACATTATATACCATTGCAAAAGATGTGAAAATCCAGGTAGAGTTTAATCCAGCCAAAGTACAGGCATATCGTTTGATAGGTTATGAAAATAGATTGCTCAATGATGAAGATTTTATAGATGATACTAAAGATGCCGGAGAACTTGGTAGCGGACATACGGTTACCGCATTGTATGAAGTGATACCAATCGGAGTACAAAGCAAATATCTTAAGGAGGTTTCAGATTTAAAATATTCTGAAAAAAATGAAAAAGCAGAGAAAGCTAAACATGGAAACGAGTTGTTTACCGTAAAATTTAGGTATAAAAAGCCAAAGGAAGATCGAAGTATTGAAATGGTCCATATACATAAAACAGATACCGAAAAACAAATCTCAACGGACTTTCAATTTGCTGCTTCTGTAGCTTGGTATGGGATGAAGTTGAGAAACTCAAAATATATGCAAAATCAAAACATCGAAGATATCACCACTTTGGCAAAAAACAGTAAAGGGAATGATGAGCAGGGATATAGAGCAGAGTTTGTAAGATTAATGAATAGTAATTAAGGAGCATACTAATTATTTTCGATAATAAATCTTTTATAAGCGCATCGGACAGATGCGCTTAATTTTGTATTTTGCGGCAATGAAGGAAATCTTGGCAAGATACATCCCTGAACGAGCAATAGAACCGGCATTTGATTTGATTGTGAAATGTAATGTTCACCTAAAAATTGTGAATGAACGTGTCACTCGTCATGGTGATTATCGTAAAATGCCAGATGGTAGACATCAAATCACTGTTAACGCATCTTTGAATGCCTATCGGTTTTTGATAACATTGATTCACGAAATTGCTCATTTGGTTGCTTTCGAAAAGCATGGACGTTATATCAAACCCCACGGAATAGAATGGAAACGAACTTTTCAGCAATTGATGCTACCGTACATCAATCCAGATGTTTTTCCATCCAGATTATTGCCTGTTATTGCCAATCATTTTAAGAATCCGAGAGCAAGTAGTGATACAGATGCAAAACTATCATTAGCGCTAAAACAATATGACCCAGAGAATGATAAAAATTATATCTTTGAAGTACCTTTAGGAAGTAAGTTTAGATTATATAATGGAAAGATATTCCAAAAAGGAAATAAACGTATTAAACGTTATGAATGTGTCGAAATTAGCACAGGCAGAGTATACCTGTTTAACCCCAATGCTGAAGTCGAATTACTAAATTAATTATGAACAAAAATTATTATGCCATTTTGATGGCTGGTGGAGTCGGATCCCGATTTTGGCCTGTAAGTACAACAGAGTTTCCGAAACAGTTCCACGATATGCTAGGAACTGGAGAGACATTGATTCAACGTACATTTAGTAGGTTAGCAAAAATCATCCCAACCGAGAATATATTTATTCTGACCAATGAGCGATATAATGATCTGGTATTGGAGCAATTGCCTGATGCAGAACAGCGCCAAGTAGTTACAGAACCGGCAATGCGTAATACAGCTCCATGCATCTTATATGCTGCACTGAAAATTCAGAAAGAAAATCCAGATGCAGTTATGGTAGTGGCACCAAGTGATCACTGGATTGAAGATGAAGATGCATTTGTAGGGAACTTAAAGCAAAGTTTTGATGCTTGCTCAGAAAAAGATATTCTAATGACTTTGGGTATCCAACCTGCGTTTCCAAATACAGGGTATGGATACATACAATACGATAAAGAAACGAATGCTATTAAAAAAGTAGCTCAGTTTACAGAAAAACCTAATTATGAAACAGCAAAGCAATTCCTAAATCAAGGTAACTATCTCTGGAATGCCGGAATTTTTATTTGGAGTGTCAAAAGTATTGTAAGCGCTTTCGCTAAATTCCAAAAAGAGATGACCGTTTTGTTTGAAAAAGGATTGGATACTTACAATACAAAAGAAGAAAATGATTTTATTGCGGTTAATTATCCACTCGCAGAAAATATTTCTATAGATTATGCTATCTTAGAGAAAGCAGAAAATGTATATGTGCTTGCTGCTACCTTTGATTGGAATGATCTTGGTACTTGGGGGTCTTTATATGATAAACTTGATAAAACCAATGCTAATAATGCGGTGGTGAATGCCAGGGTTTTGGCAGAGGACGCTACAGGTAATATGATTAGAACTGCTACAGATAAAATTGTTGTAGTGGATGGACTAAAGGATTATATTATAGTAGATAAAGAAGAAGTCCTGTTAATTTACCCCAAAAAGAAAGAACAGGATATTAAACAAGTACTTAAAAAAGTAAAAGATACCTACGGAGAAAAATACGGATAATACTAATGGAAGAAAATACAAACCAACCTGTTAATTCAGAACAAGAAGAAATTAAAGAATCTGTAAAAAGGGACGCTAAAGGCCTTTTTGTAAGTATCAAATTATTTCTTTCAGGTTTATTAGATATTCGATCGGATACAGATAGAGATCAGACGATAGAGGATGTTAAGAATGATATTCCTTTTAAAGGACATACTGCTTGGATCCTTATATTTTCTGTATTTGTGGCGTCTATTGGATTAAATGTTAGTTCTACGGCGGTTGTGATCGGTGCGATGTTAATTTCTCCATTAATGGGACCGATTGTAGGTGTTGGCCTTTCTATCGCAATTAATGATATTGATACGCTTAAACGATCTTTGGTTAATTTGGGGGTGATGGTTGGGCTCAGCGTTTTAACGGCTACTTTGTATTTTGCAGTTTCACCTTTGACAGAGCTTACGCCAGAACTAGAATCCAGGACAGCTCCAACGATTCTGGATGTTTTTGTGGCAATTTCTGGTGGTTTAGCACTGATTGTTGCTAAATCCAAAAAAGGAACCATGCCCAATGCTATAGCAGGAGTTGCAATTGCTACGGCTTTAATGCCTCCTTTGTGTACGGTTGGATATGGAATTGCAGAATTAAATCCGGAATATGCAATAGGTGCAATATATCTTTTTAGTATTAATGCCATTTTTATTGCATTATCTACTTTTATTGTAGCTAAGTTATTACGTTTTCCAATGCTCCGTTATGCAAATTCGGCAAAAAGGAAACGTATAGCTAGACTGGCTTCCGCTTTGGCAATTATAGCGATTATTCCGGCGATTTGGACCTTTTATAATACCTTGAGTATGAGTAATGCTGATAGGGATTATAAAAGTTTTTTGGCCAATGAAATTGATGCAAACCCTAATTTATATCTACGCAAGCAATTTTATGAGTATGATGATAAGTCTATCAAATTATACTTTGATGGTGAAATCGCTGAAGCAACTGTGAGTGATTTACAAAATGAGCTGAAAAATTACGAAAGTATAAGAGATTTTACATTGAAAATTAGCGGTAATAAAGCAAGAGGAATTGAGCAAATCTCTAAAGCAAACGATAGATATATTGTAGAGTTAAATCGTTTAGAAACTGAAAATGAAACATTATTAGATAAGGTCGAAGATCTAAAGATACGACTTGCGCTAATGGAAACTCAATTAGCCGAAGCACAAAAAGTAATTCCTATAGAAGTATTGCCTTATAATAATATTGCCAAAGATGCAAAAATCCGCTTCCCGGATTTATCTCAGCTAGGTTATGGAGAAGTACTACAATCCAATTTCCTAAAAGTAGATACCGTAAAAGTTATCTTCCCACAATGGAAATTCCAAGTATCAGATAGCTTAAACGATGTTAGAAATAAAGATCTCCGAGAGTGGATTACTGGTGAGCTGAAGGCTGATACGTTATTGGTGAGGTAGTTGTATAAATTAACAATATTAAGCGTAATTATAAGTTTATAATAGGGTAATAAAAATAATACAATCTGGGATATCCATTTGTTGACAATAATAAATGAGCGTTGGACACAATTAAAAGATATGATCTGCATAAAGATGATTATTCAAAACTTCACTTTGAAGTGAATGATGCCTTATCCTATTTTGAAAAAAATAAACAGCATGCATCTGTTCCTCATAGACACAGCTTTTATCAGATAATTTGGTTTAAAAAAGCCGGCCGACATTTTGTGGATTATGACACTATCGATCATGATGCAAATACGATCTTTTTTATAAATCGTAATCAGATTCACTATTTCTGTATAGATGCCCCTAATGAAGGATATCTATTTCATTTTAATGACTATTTTATCAATAAAAGTAAGGCTGGATTGATGGACCGCTTTTCATTATCCATCTTTAATGAAATAGGTAGTAACTGCTTGAAGTTATCGGATAGTGATACAAAAAAAGTAGGGCTGTTAGCCTCCTATATAGAATCAGAAATTCATAGTAAAGACAGCTATTACAAAGAGCAAGTATATCATTATTTCCAAAACATTTTATTTCAAATTGAACGTTTAAGAAAACTTGACGGTAGTATTGATGTTGAAACAAACCCAGAACATAAACTAGCTGCTGACTTTAAAAAACTTGTTTTTGAAGAAATAGAAAGCTTTCATAGTATAGATTATTTCGCTAGCACATTAGGAACTAATTCGAAGACACTTACAGAGGTTTCTAAAGCTATTTTGCTGGATACTCCTGCAAATATTATAAAACAAAGTAAACTTCTCGAAGCAAAGCGTATGCTTTCTAATCGTTCCTCTGCTATAAAAGAAATTGCATACGGCTTAGGTTTCGAAGATCCCACTTATTTTACCAAGTATTTTAAAAAAGGTACGGGTTACACTCCGAAACAATTTCAAAAAGCGCATCTCTAAATTACCATTCTTAGCTTCTGGATTACCATTTTTTATTTGAGATTATACTGAATTTTGTACCAGTATTAATTCTAAAAAAAATAAAAAATGAATACACAAGCTTTAATTATTGGTGGAACTTCAGGAATGGGAAAAGCCACCGCAGAACTTTTAGTAAAAGATGGTATCGAGGTCCTTATTGTTGGTCGAAATGATTCTAACCTTGCAAAAGCCGAACGAGAATTGTCTAGACTTGGATCAGTAAAGTCCATAAGTGTTGATTTAAGTGACACGGAAGCAGTCAAATCTTTTGCAACATCTATCCAAGGTATAGCACCTAATTTAAAATATATAGTAAATGCGGCAGGTTATTTTAGCCCAAAACCGTTTCTAGAACACGAAGAAGAGGATTATGATACCTATCACAACTTTAATCGTGCTTTTTTCTTTATCAATCAAGCAGCTTCTAAGGTGCTTATCAAAAACGGAGGAGGATCGATAGTAAATATTGGTTCTATGTGGGCAAAACAAGCTATTAAGGCAACTCCTTCATCGGCTTATTCTATGGCTAAAGCAGGCCTTCATTCATTAACACAACATCTCGCTATGGAGTTAGCCGAATACAATATCCGAGTAAATGCGGTATCGCCGGCAGTAGTAGTTACACCGATTTACGGAGCCTTTATAGAAGAAGATAAAATTGAAGAGACTTTGCAAGGATTCAATGATTTCCACCCTATCGGTAGAGTGGGGCGTACTGATGATATAGCAAAGACCATTTACTTCTTATTGTCAGATCAAAGTTCTTGGGTAACTGGAGCGATTTGGGATATAGACGGAGGTGTAATGGCAGGAAGAAACTAATGATAACCCTTTAAAAAAGTATTAAAATGTCTGATATAAAAATTAATGGTATTGACACAGTAGGATTACAACAATATGTCGATACAATTACAGAAATACCTTCTGAAGCAATTTCTAAATATGGAATTAAAGCCGAATGGCAGGGAGGTGTAAAGACTCAAATCACTGCGCTTAATCAAACAGTAGGTGATAAAGAAATTGAGAAAGATTTTCAATTTATTATTGATGAGCCTAATGAATTATTAGGTGCTAATAGCTATCCATCACCACAAGAATATCTTTTGGGAGGACTTGCAGGATGTATGATGGTTGGTTTTGTTGCTAATGCGGCCAATAATAATATTGAATTAGAAAATGTAACCCTTACAATTAAAGGAGAATTAAACCTTCGTGGATTCCTGGGTGTAGATGAAGAAGCTCCTGTTGGCTTTGAAGAACTCAAATTCAATTATGAAGTAAAAGGGAGTGGAACACAGGAAGATTATGATAAAATTATCGAAAAAGTGAGAAAGACATCTCCAAATTATAGAACGATGACGGATAATGTAAAAATGACAGCTTATAAGATATAAGTTCTTTTACAATCTTTTGAAAAATAGTATAAACATAAAAAATAAAAAAAATGAAAACACAAATTTTTAAATTAGGAATGTTAGTAATTCTAACAATAGGATTTCATACGAACTCTTACGCTCAACTACCAGATCCTGGTTTTACAGTTGACGAAAACACAGCCATTGTAATCACTGATCCACAAAATGATTTTCTTAGCCCTGATGGTGTTACCTGGGGTGTGGTAGGCGAAAGCGTTACAAAAAATAACACAGTAGAAAACCTTGAAGCACTATTTAAAGTTGCCAAAGAAAAAAATATTAAAGTATTCGTATCACCGCATTATTACTACAAACATGATCACCAGTGGGAGATAGAAGGAGCACTTGAGGCACTAATGCATAAAATCAACATGTTTGATAGATCACATACACTTAAAACTGAAGGATTTGAAGGGTCTGGTGCTGATTGGTTAGATCGTTATAAAGAATACATAGATGAAGATAATGTTATCGTAACAAATCCTCACAAGGTATATGGACCTGAATCTAATGATCTTGCATTACAATTACGTAAACACGGATACAGCAATGTAATTTTGGCAGGAATGTCTGCTAATCTATGTACCGAGTCCCATATGAGAGATTTAGTGGAATCAGGATTTCGCGTAGCCGTAGTTTCGGATGCTACTGCAGGAGCTATTTTACCTGGTCTTAATGCTTATGAAGCTGCGGTTGTTAATTTTAAAATGATTGCCAGTCACGTGTTCACAACTCAAGAAATTGTAACTGAAATAAACAACTTTAGAAAGTAAACAATAACACCCTTTTCTAGACATAATCTGGAAAAGGGTTAAAACCATAAAAAAATGAGTACTAAAATAAACATCAAAAATTTACCGATTGGATATCAATCTGTAATAAGTAATGGAAAACACGCGATTATTGGAGATGAACCAATCCCGTCAAAGGGAACAGACTTGGGCTTCTCACCTGTAGAGCTGGTATTAGCTGGAATTGCAATGTGTAAAGTAGCTACTATCCGTAATGCAGCCAGAAGAAAGAGTTGGGAGATTGGCGAAGTAAATGCAGCCCTATCTCAAGATGCTTTTAAGCAAGAGGACAGAAGTTTTAAGACTACCGTTGATTCTCGAATTAACATTGAAGGAGACATTACAGAAGAGCAACGCGATTATCTTATCAAGGAAGCTGATAATTGCTATGTAACCCGAATGATAAAAGGAGAATGGGAGTTTCAAGAATCCAATAAGTTACAATTAACCGCATAAAAATTTATATCATGAAAAATATACTATTTATTATTGTTTTATTGGTGATTAGTTGTTCACCTAATACCAATAAAGAACAAAAAACAAATGATGACAGAAACATTGTGGAACAGAAAGTTACTACAACGTTTAAAAAGCAAAAAATTGATGGGATTAATATTTTTTATAGAGAAGCTGGCGATCCTAATAAAGAAACAATCGTTTTATTACATGGATTTCCAAGTTCATCACATCAATATCGCAAAGTACTCTCTGAACTTTCAGATGATTACCATTTAATTGCACCTGATTATCCCGGTTTTGGTGAAAGTGATTTTCCTGATGCTTCAGAATACGAATATACTTTTGATAATATTGCAGAAACAATTGATGGATTGTTAGAAAAATTAAAATTAGATTCTTATGTGTTGATGATTCAAGATTATGGAGCCCCAATTGGTTTAAGAATTGCTACTAAGCATCCCGAAAGAGTTCGTGGAATTATAAATCAAAATGGTAATGCTTACGAAAAGGGACTTGGTGAAGCTTGGGCTGGAGTAAAAAACCTTTGGGAGAATAGAAATTCAGAAACCGAAAACGCATTGCTAGGTGTATTTTCTTTAGAAGGCTTAAAATGGCAATACACACATGGTGTCAGAAATCCTGAAAATATAAATCCTGATACTTGGAATTTAGACTATGCACGTATGTCTAGACCTGGTGCTCATAAAGTAAATCTAGATTTATTCTACGATTATCAGAATAACATCAAACTGTACCCTAAATGGCAGCAGTACCTGAGAGAGAATCAGCCTCCTATGCTTATTGTATGGGGTAAAAACGATGCTTTTTTTCCAGAATCCGGAGCCAATGCTTTCCAGCGTGATCTTAAGAATGTAGATATTAATATTCTGAATACTGGTCATTTTGCCCTTGAAGAAGATGCTAATATTATAATTCCGAAAATGCGTTTGTTTATGAAAAAACTCTAATAAAACAAGTATGAGTTAAAAAAAAGCTTATTAAACGCAATTCACCTAGAATTGCGTTTTTTTAATATATTTATATATCATAAAAAACGCATACGTTCAATGTATGAGTATATAAATTCATAAAATAAATTTACCTGTGAAAATAATCTACTGGACATCAACCGCTCTGGTTTCTTTAATGCTGTTATGGAGTTCCTATACTTACTTTTTTAATAAAGAAACTATAGAGGGAATCAAGTCATTAGGGTTTCCTAACTTTTTTAGGATTCAATTGGGAGTTCTGAAGATAATTGCCGTCTTTATTTTATTAATACCACAAATACCGGTTCAGGTAAAAGAGTGGGGATATGCGGGAGTTGGATTATTTTTTGTAACTGCCATTGTAGCACACATTGCACATAAAGATTCAATTTTTATTTCTTTAATAAATGTGTTTTTTATAGGGCTACTTATCATTTCCAATATGTATATGTATAAGTTAAAAAGTGCATAAATATTGAAGTATTAAGAAATAAACGAATCATCACTTAAAAAGAAAACTGCTGATGCACTAAAGTAAATCAGCAGTTTCGAATAAGTTTAAATATTAAATGCAATAAGGAACCGGAAAAGAGTTTGGATTTCCTGGAACGAATTGACAATTAGAACCATTGTAATTTGGATTAGGGACACAACAAGAAAGTGCTGGGTTGCAACATCTGGATGGACGTAATCCGCCTCCATTAATTTCCTTTTGCTGATCTTTACTTAGTTTAATTCCGAATTTTGAAACATTTTTTAACATGTTGTAAGGTTTTAAGATTTATGAAGTTAAAGGTAAATAAACTCTGTAAAATCTATTTACGGCAATACCACATTTGGTGTTAAAGTTTTAATAATCAAAATCTTAACTAATTCTTAAAAATGTTTGATTAATTTTTCGAAAGTTAGTTAGTAATAAATTAGACGCTTCTACTAAAAATAAATTACTAAGGAATTAAGAGTTTTAAAATCAAGTTTTTCTAGAGTCCTTTTAACTGTGCATCTCTTACTTTCTTAAACAAGTTAGAAGAGTAAACGAATTCTGTTACAGCTTCGTTATCAGTTTTGAAAATTTGTGTTTTATCACCTTCCCATTCTAGATTACCATATTTTAGAAAAACAATCTTTTCTCCAATTTCCATAACAGAATTCATATCATGGGTATTGATGACCGTAGTGATGTCGTATTCTTCTGTGATTTCTTTTATCAGATTGTCAATCACAATAGCTGTTCTGGGGTCTAATCCAGAGTTAGGTTCATCACAAAATAGATATTTGGGCCTAGTTACAATCGCCCTTGCAATAGCTACTCGTTTTTGCATACCTCCACTTATTTCTGATGGAAGCTTATTGTTTGCATTCTCTAGATTTACACGAGCTAATACTTCATTTACCCGTTCACGCATTTCTTCTCTTTTCTGTTTGGTAAACATCATCAGTGGAAACATTACATTTTCTTCTACTGTCATAGAATCAAATAATGCACTTCCCTGAAATACCATCCCCATTTGTTCTCTAAGATTTCTCTGTTCCTCTGTAGAAAGATCAGAATAGGTGGCTCCATCATAACAAATAGAACCCTTTTCTGGTGTAAACAACCCAAGCATGCACTTTAGAAAAACAGTTTTACCACTACCACTGGTTCCAATAATTAAATTAGTTTTACCCCGCTCGAAAGTTGTAGTGATTCCTTTAAGAATCTGTTCTCCATTAAAACTTTTATGAATATCCTTTACTTCTATCATTAGCTTAACAATAATTGAGTTAGTATATAATTAGAAGTTACGATAACCACTGTTGTCCAAACAAACGCAGAAGTACTCGCTTTACCAACACCTAGCGCTCCACCTGTCATATAATACCCGTGAAAAGACGGAATAGTTGCTAATAGAAAGGCAAAAATAAACGTCTTAATAAAAGCATAAACTAAGTGATATGGGATAAACTCCTCGCGGAGCCCTGTTAAAAACTCAGAGCCCGAAACAAACCCTCCATAAACCCCAGCTATATATGCTCCAAATACACCAACAAACATTGCAATTGCTATAATAAAAGGATACATAAACATAGCAATGATTTTTGGAAATACTAAATAATTTAGAGAGTTAATTCCCATTACTTCTAATGCATCTATTTGCTCTGTAACTCTCATGGTTCCTATACTGGATGTGATAAAAGAGCCTACTTTACCAGCCATAATTACTGAAAGAAAGGTTGGGGCAAATTCTAAAATCATCGATTGTCTGGAAGCAAAACCAATTAATTGTTTTGGAATTAGCGGATTGGTAAGGTTTAAAGCAGTTTGTATAGCAATTACAGCACCAATAAAGAAAGCAAGAAATACAGTAATTCCTAATGAACCAATAATAAGGTCGTCTATTTCTTTGAAAATCAAGTTTCTAAGCACTGAACCTTTAGTCATGCGACTAAAAACTTTTTTTAACATTAAAAAATAACGACCAATATCGTCCAGATAAAACATATGCGCTACATTAGAAGGGCTAAAATAGAAAAAAAATTAGGTACAGCATGTAACCTTCCATTAAAGTTTTACATTTGCATAAATGGTATTTTGGCCATCTAAATTTTGAAAAGTAATGATAAAGAAAGTATTCTTAATTCTTGGAGCGGTTCTGTTTTCTATACAATGTAAGTCACAGCAAGTACAACCAGATCCAGATTCTAATGAATTTTCTAAGGAAAAGACTATAAATGTTTCACCAAAACTAGTAGTTGGGATGGTGGTAGATCAAATGAGATATGATTATCTAACACGTTTTTATAATCGTTTTGGAGAAGGTGGTTTTAAGAGAATGATTAGAGAGGGATTTAATTGTAAAAACAATCATTTTAACTATGTTCCTACCTATACTGGCCCAGGACATGCATCGGTATTTACAGGTACTACCCCTCAAAATCATGGGATTATCTCTAATTATTGGTACGATAAATTTAGTAAAAAAGGTGTGTATTGTGCTAGTGATCCATCCGTAAGAGCAGTTGGTTCAGATAGCGAGATGGAGAGAATGTCTCCGCATCGTATGAAAACTACAACCGTTGCGGATCAGAATCGATTGCATACACAGTTAAAAGGGAAGTCTATCGGAATTGCAATAAAAGACAGAGGAGCAATTTTGCCTGCAGGACATTCGGCAAATGGTGCGTATTGGTTTAGAGGAAAAGATGAAGGAAAATGGATTACCAGTACGTATTATAGAAATGACTTACCAAATTGGGTACAACAGTTTAATGACTCTGACAATGCAGAATCCTATCTAAAAGTATGGAATACTCTATATGATATCGATTCATATACTGAAAGTGGATCAGACCTAAATAATTTTGAGGCAGGGTTTAAAGGAAAAGAAACCGCCACATTTCCTTATGACTTAGCTGGTCTGAAGGATCAAAATGAAGGTTATGATATTATCAAGGGATCTGCATACGGTAATAGCTTAACGGCAGATTTTGCCATTGCTGCTATAGATGGTGAGGCTTTGGGTAAAGATGAGATAACTGATTTTCTAACAGTGAGCTTTTCTAGTACGGATTATGTAGGACATAATTTTGGAGTAAATTCTAAAGAAATTGAAGATACGTATTTGAGATTAGATAAAGATTTGGAACGATTTTTTAATGCATTAGATGCAAAGGTTGGAAAAGGAAATTATACGGTTTTTTTAACCGCGGATCACGGAGCTGTTCATGTACCATCGTATTTACAGACGCTAAAGATACCATCTGGTTATTTTAAAATGGATACTTTATCGACTAAGATTATGGCTTTTGTAAAAGAAAGATTTAAAGTGGACGGATTGATAGAGAAAATAGATAATGACCAAGTCTTTTTTGCATATGATGTTTTAAATAAAAATAATGTAAATGCTCAGGATTTACAGAAAGCTACTGCACATTACATCTTACAATATGATCAAATAGACAAGGTATTTACTAGAGAACAATTATTAACGGGAACATATACCGAAGGAATTGCTGCCTTAGTCCAAAAAGGATATAATCAGAAAAGAAGTGGAGACGTTGTTTTTGTATTAAACCCTGCGACTATTCTGTATTCTCGGACAGGATCCACACACGGAAGTGGATTGAATTACGATACGCATGCTCCTTTATTGTTTATGGGTAAAGGTATTAAACAAGGAAGCACTACAGAGAAAACAACCATTCCTGATATTGCCCCAACTATTTCTGCGTTATTAGGAATAACATTCCCTAATGGCGCTACAGGTGATGTGTTGCCTTTCATATTAAAATAAGAGTATTTAAATAAGTTTTTGATATATGGATTGAGCGCTGTGTATTGCGCCTTCCATATATCCCGCATGTCTTGTAGCGGTTTCTGATCCAGCAATAAAGAAGTTGTTATCAAAAAAGCCATTTTGATAATAATTATGCCCATTATTCTGATGTGGAAATATAAATTTTTCTGAATGAATAGAAGTGTTTTGTTCTTGTTTCCAAACAGCTTCTTCGTATGCTAGATATTCCAAAGCTTTGTCTCCAAATAATTTCTGAAGTTGATTTAATACCTTAGACTTTCTTTGCTCTTTGGTGTAGGTGTTCAAACCACTTTGTAGAAAACCTTTTAGTGCAAAGCGAGTGTTTTCTGCATTAGAATGATCGTATAATTCTGTGATAGGACCAACATTGCTAAAAACCGTTCCCGAATACTTATTTTCTTTCCAAAAAGGTTGCTTATACGAAATGCCAAATTTAATAGAGTCACCCATCCAGGTATGAGTTTTGTTGGCAATATCAATTACATTTTCAGGTAGTAATGGATTGAATTGTATGGAATTCATAAGAAGCATAGGAGGGATGGTAGAAATTACTTTATTAACATAATGGGTTGCAGATTCTGAATCAATTTCGAAGTGATCCTTCAGATAGTTAATATGTGTTACTTTTTCGTTTAGGATTAATTCTTCATTAGTAAGAAATTCAGCAAGTCTATTGATAATCGAAATTGTTCCACCTTGTATTCTATAGCTAGGTTGTTGATTAGTTGGTAATTGTATTTGTTGTGGTGGAGCAGTGGATAATGGTTCAAAAAGTGTAATTCCTTCCATAAATTGTTCAAAAACTGGAAGCTCTAATTCTTCTAGCAACATAAGTAATTCATAATGTTGAGTACTTAACCAAGTCGCTCCCATTTCGATTGGAGTTTCGTTTTTGGATTGTAGTGTGTGTATTCTTCCTCCGATTCTATTTCTAGCTTCAATAACCTTTGCGGCTATTCCACTTTTTTTTAATCTGTAAGCTAGTAATAGGCCAGTTAATCCAGCTCCTATAATAAGTACTTTTGATTTCATATTCGATATAAATATAAAGAGTAAAACACTCTCTTTTAAGCGTTTTACTCTTTATAATATTAGTTTATTCATCCATAAGGTGTGTTCCGTGTACAACAGCCGCTCCAGCACGAAGTGCGGCAGAGACAAATGTGGCTTCTGCTAGTTCTTCTGTAGTAGCACCGGCTTTTATTGCATTTTTCTTGTGAATCTCTAAACAATATGGACATTGTGTAGTTAATGCAACGGCAACGGCCATTAGTTCTTTGTATTTTACGGGGATAACTCCTTCTTGTAATGCGATGTTATCAAAAGCCTGAAAAGCTTTCATAGCTTCTGATGCATTTTTACTAAGTGTACCTAATTTTTTTAGGTGATTCATATCATACATAATCAGATGTTTTTTTAAATTAATTTCTTCCTGCAATTACACCACCATCGGTATCCCAAATAGCTCCGGTTACCCATGAAGCTTGATCCGATAATAAGAACGTAATACTGTTAGCTACATCTTGTGCAGTTCCGTTTCTTCCGATTGGATGAAAATTATTAAAACCAACCAACGCTTTTTTAGCCTCATCAGCCCCTCCAAAAACGCTATCATAAACAGGAGTTTCTACCACAGCAGGAGATACTGCGTTTACTCGGATTCCGTGATCTGCTAATTCCATTGCTAAGTGTTGTGTTAGCGAGTGTAATCCTGCTTTCTGCATGGAATATGCAGAAGAAGGAGTTGCTTTCACAGCTTGTTTGGCCCACATAGAACCTACATTGACAATGGAGCCACTATTACTTTCTTTCATTTTCTTAGCGGCTGATTGCGTAATAAAAAAGAACCCTCTGTTTAGATCTTGATAAGAGTCATAATCTTCAACTGTGTGGTCTAAAAATGCTTTCGGACCAAAAATCCCAGATGCGTTTACCAGGTAATCTAGGCGATCTAGGTCCGCAATAGTTTTGTTAAGTCGATCAACGTTATCTTTGTTGGTAATGTCGACCTGATGTTTAATGATGTTATCTCCATCAGGAATTTTAGATGTATTTCTACCTACTACATGTACGATAGCTCCTCCTTCTATTAAGGAATCAACGGTAGCTTTACCGATTCCACTTGTTCCTCCAATTACTAGAGCTGTTTTGTTTTTGAATTGTGTCATTATATATAATATATTTAAATAATTAAAATTGAACAGACAAGTCTGTCTCTGTTAATGTAAATTTTTTTATTCGATGATTTTCTTACATAAAGATAAAGAGGCCTCTATTGGCCAAGTACTTTGATGTAATTTGCTTTCAGAAATCGCCCCTTCATATAATAAGTAAATCTTTTTAGCAAGCATTTCGTTAGCTTGATCAGAGTTTTGATTACAATTTCCGATAACAAGATCTTTGATGAAATGTATGAAATCATTCTTTTGCTGTTGAATTTCAATGCGCACTGTTTCATTTTCTTTCGGCATTTCAGAGTACGTATTTAAACACCAACATCCATTAAAATCTTTTTGATCAAAAAACAACTTTAGAAAATCAAATAACGCATATATTCTATCCTTTCCAGGCGAAGCTTTATATACAAAATCTCTTATGTCCTTAGTAAAAGTATCATTCTTAAATTGAAGATAGGCAATACAAATATCTTCTTTAGATGGGAAATGATTGTACAAGGTAGCTTTGGCAATTCCCGCTTCTTTAATAATTTCATTAATTCCCGTCAGGTTGTAGCCTTTTTTGTAAAATAAAGTAGAAGCAGTTGCTACAATATGATCTCTCACTTTGGAATGTTTCATACGGCAAATATATATAAAAAAAACAAAACTAGACAAGTCTGTCTAGTTTTGAGAAATGTTTAACAGAAATAGCACCGTTATTTTGATACTAGGGTATCGCATTTAAACTTTTTTATTCATTTTGGATTCCGGCCTACGCAGGAATGACAAAAGGGTACATGTCCAAGAAGTAATTGTCATTCCAGCGTAGGCTGGAATCCACTTTTAATCATAGTTGTTGGATAATTTTTTTTACTGTGTGGCTTTAAAACCTTTATATTTTGAAAGATATTCCAATGGTTTTTCGGTTTTTATAATTTCGATATTATTGCCAGTGCGTTCTCCAAAAGATTCGATACGACCAGAATTGATAAGACTGATATTATCAATACTGCTAATAGCCCATCCCGGATCTTCGTATTTTATGGCTCGTCCGCCTTTTCCGGAATTAATGAATAATAAATTATCTATATTCAATTTCTGAACTCCCCAAAGCAAAACCACACTCCCTAAATCTTTATTGTTGACATCGATGAAGGTGGAGTTTTTTAGTTCCAGGTACGGTCCTGTAGTACTTTCGTCATTACCCATTCTTAATAGCGAGATCGCATTACCCATTACTTTGCTAAAATGACATTTATCGATTTTTACATACTCTGCATTGTAACGCCCTCTATTTTCATTTTCTCCATCTAAACTGATAGCATTTCCGGAAATATTATGAAAAGTAGAATTCTTAAAAATCAATGTATCTGCATAGGTATTTTTATAAGCTCTAAAGGCGGTTTTACGACTTGCATTAAAATTTTTAAATTCACAAGAAACTACCTTTAATTTATAGTGCTCTATCATAGGTTTTGATGAGGTTGCGATAGCAGATTGTGCAATACCATTTTCCGAAGCACCATCAAAGATAACTCCCTTAATGGAGAGACTTCCTCCATTTTCTATAATGACCAACGGCTTTTGTGATTCGTTTTGATCATATGTAAAGATTGTAGGACTATCACTTTCATCAGTTCTGATTGTCAGGGTTTTGTTTATGACCAAAGGTTTCGTGAAAGTATAAGTTCCCGGTTTTAATTGAATGGTATCTCCTGATGATGCACTTTTTACTATGTTAAATAAAGTATCGTTTTCATTACTGGATACTTGTGCTGCGTTCGAGTTTTTATTAGTAATCTCAAAATATTTCTTTTGAGGCGTATACCAGTTTGGTCCTACTTCATTTTTTGTAAAAGGAAGCTTAGGTTGATAGGTTTGGTTTTTTAGTAAGCCATCTGTCGGATCTTTTGAGAACGTAATTTCGGCTTGTTTAAATCCTTTGTGATTGAATTTTGAATCTGCAGATATTACTTCATTTCCTGAAAAGGAGAAGGTACTATAATCAGAAATTGCTTCAAAGACTTGTTTTCTTTCAGGATGGTAGAAAATATTGTTAGTAAATCTAATATCTTGTGGAGGATCAGTTCTTTCGTTATCTGCACCAACTCCAAACTGAATATGATCACATTCCAAAAATTTATTTCCAGTTATATCTGTGTTTTCTGCTCTGTGATACCTGTTAATTAGTGAATTAGGAACTCCGTTCATTATTGGTAGTGCCCCAAAGAAACGTTTTCCTTTTAGTTCCTGGAAATGGTTGTTCCTAATTGTATGGCCTTCGTTAATAACCCGAACTCCTCCCGTACCTGGTTTGTTATTTCCAATAAAGAAGTTGTTTTCTATTAAGTTTCGGTTTCCGTGTCTTAGTGCTAATACACCTGCAGATTCATAGAAAACATTATTACGCACAATATTGTCACTTGATTTAAGAGAAACAATTTCTACTTCGCCATCACATTGTTCAAAGTAATTATTTTCAATCAATGTTCTCGATGGACTTAATGAATATGTCGAAACTCCAACCCGAAGTGTCTCTCCTCCATTAGATCCTAAGTTGGGTCTGTATCCAAAATGATTATGATCAATCCTGTGATGATTCTCTAAACTGTTTTTGTTATTTAGTCTTACCACCAGGGTTACTCCGGCATTTAGCTTTCCTCCAAAATAGTTATGATCTACTCGATTATTCTTTCCGTGAAGATGAATCCATTCGGATTTATCGAATCTATTAGTCGGATTAAAATGATCAATTGCTATTTCGGTAAGTCTACAGTTTTCTGCTAATTTTCCATCATCGGTTTTAAAGATAATAAGGGCATCTTCTTCGGTATAACCGTTCTTAAAAACTAGTTCTTTTATAATTACATGCTTCCCTCCGATTTTTAGAGAAGTATTACCTGATAGAATAACTTTTCCTTTTTCCTGTGCTTTAATTATAATGGGTTTCTCTTCTGTTCCTGTTGCTGTAATAACAAATTGAGCATCATTCCAGATACCATTACTCAATGTAATTTCGTCTCCAGGTTGAGCTACAGCAATAGCTTTATTGAATTCTTCGACGGTGGTAACAAGATTGGTTTCATCGGTTTGTTTTGTAGTACTAGTTTGCGTGCAAGAACTTACAGTTAATAGAATAGCTAGTAGATAGCTATAGAGCCTACTTTTTTTCATTTGTTTGTTTTGAAATATTTGTATTAAACATTCCCATTAAACTTCAAAAAACAGTCTAATGCTTTATTAAAAGTAGATACTTGTAAGTTGTGTGTGGGGCAATTTAGGTCTATTTTTTATAATTACCAAACACTTCAGGAAGAGGTTTAGAATAACTTCTTTTTAATCTTTTTCCAGCGAAGCTTTCTAATGAATTCACCTTCAGGTTTGGTAACTAAGAAGGGGTGTTGTGCTCTTTTGGCTTTAAAAAAACCAGCTATGTAATCATTAATCAATCGAGGTTGTTTTTTTAGTAAAGCTAATTTTATGGATGCAATCAAAGTAATGACAAAACCATATCGCATTTTATAAAAGGCCTCTCCTTGTTTATATTTTGCTTTTGAGTTATAGGTATTTCCTGTTGGTTTCAGGTGTTTTACTTTTAATGATTCATCGGTTTTGATTTCCCAATTATGGTATTGTGCTAATAGTTCATCTACTGTGTCCCAGCCCATTGCAGGTTTAAGTCCTCCAATATTCTGAAAACAAGATTTTCTATACGCTTTTAATGCCCCTCGAATATGATCTTTATTTGTTAGGTTTTCCAAAATCCAATCATCATCTTTTTGAATATAGCAGAAACCACCGACCATTCCAGTTTTTTGATTTTTTTCGAAATGTTTTATTAATGTTTCCAGATAGTTTTTCGAAAAAATAAGATCTGCATCAAACTTGCAGATCACATCATACGCATCATCCAGTGTTTTATATCCTTGATAGAATGCGTTGATAACTTTGCTACCCGGCATATGATCTTCAGAAGAACTTGTATTTACCAAAGAAATATAATCGTGTCTATCAATGAATTCGTTGACTATAGCTTCTGTACCATCGGTAGAGTTGTCATTAACTATTACTATTTTTTTAGGAAGTATTGTCTGAGCAACTAATGAGTCTAAAGTTTTAGCAATCAATAATTCTTCGTTATGTGCTGGTATGACAATATAAATGTTCAAGATAGTAGTATTTTAATCTAAACTATTTTCTTTCTGCGTATACAATATAATATCTTGGAGTAAAATACCTAAGCAAAGGCCTGAAACCAATTTTTTTGATAGGATGTGTCCATTTCTTTCTGGCTTTTATTTCCCAACCGGCTTTTTCTAATAACCAATCAAATTGCCAATCTTCGAACTCATGATAGTGACGATCCCAAGGATCTGTTTTACTTCTATATGCTGGAGAAAACCATAATTTTAATGGGATAGAAGCTACTATCTTGTTTGCTTTAATATCACGCAATACATTAAAAGGGGCAATAAGATGTTCAAAAATTTCGAAAGCCGTTACAACTTCTACTTCGCTTGTTTTTACAGCTTCAGTTTCTAAATCAAGATCTTCTCCAGATGTATTGCTTACGGTGTATCCTTCTTTTTCCATAAACTCCACAAAAGGATTATGGACACCAAGGTCTAGTATCGTTGCAGGAGCCGCAACATGCGCTCTTAAGAATTCTAGTGTTTCTTTATATCGTTTGTGAGGAAACGTTCCTTCGTACATCTGTAAATGGGTTACTAGCTGTTATAAGTTGTAAAAATAGACAATTACAAAGATTACCATATTCAGATATGTAGATTTTTATAAATTGATTTAGAATTGATACAAAAAAGCATTAATATTCATACCGGCACCAACACTGGCAAATAATAATATATCTCCTGGATGAATAGATTGATTTGCTATTTTTCCTTTTAGAATTAAATCAAAAAGTGTAGGAATGGTGGCCACGCTACTGTTTCCTAGTTTTTGTATACTCATAGGCATAATACCATCAGGAGCATCCTGTTCATACAATTCATAGAATCGTTTTACGATGGCTTCGTCCATTTTTTCATTGGCTTGATGGATGAGAATTTTTTTAACCTGAGAAATATCAACATTAGCTTGATCCAGACACCTTTTCATTGCCTTAGGAACATTGGTTAAAGCGAATTCATATATTTTACGGCCATACATTTTAATATATTTGGTAGTATCTTTCGATGTCGTATCATAAGTATTTCCGAAGTATAAAAAATTGGCTTCTTCATAGGTGTGAGAGGCACTTGCAGAGGATATAATTCCTCCAGTATTTTCTGTGATTTCGATAATAGAGGCTCCTGATCCATCAGAATAAATCATAGAATCTCGATCGTGCTTATCGATGACACGGGATAAGGTTTCTGCACCGATTATCAGACACTTTTTTGCCATACCACTTTTTATAAAAGAGACTGCCTGTATAATTCCCTCTATCCAGCCGGGACATCCAAACAGTACATCATAAGCCACACAATATGGATTCTTAATTTTTAAAAGATGCTTTACTCTGGCAGCAAGACTAGGTACAGTATCAGCTTGTGATGAATTTTTAGTAACGTCTCCGAAGTTGTGAGCAACAATAATATAATCTAAGGTTTCTGCGTCAATACCCGAATCAGTAATGGCTTTTTGGGCAGAGAGAAAAGCAATGTCTGAGGTATTTAATGCTGAAGAAGCATATCTACGCTCTTCAATACCTGTAATTTTTTGGAATTTGTCTATAACAACAGGAGAAGGATGTCTGATTTGACTACCATCAGTATTAAGGAATTGATGGTTTTCAAAATCTTCGTTTTGTATAATTTCTGTAGGAATATAGCTTCCTGTGCCGGTTATTTTGATATTCATCTTCCTTTTTCTTTTTTGCAGAAGGGAAGGTAGCTATTAAAAACCACTTTATTATGCTTGCATAATAAACTTTACGATGGCTAAGCTTTTATAATTACTATAGGAGGTAATAAAGGCGGATCAATTTTGTCCGGTTTTTAATTGTATTACGGTAGCGATGGATAATGCTCGTGTTTTCATTAATTCTGCCTTAGTTCCGCTAAAGTTATTGTCTACTGTTGTGGTAAATAATGTTAGCCAGGTATCAAAATGGATTTTTTCCATTGCCT
This sequence comes from uncultured Aquimarina sp., assembly GCF_947495315.1. Lineage (GTDB taxonomy): Bacteria > Bacteroidota > Bacteroidia > Flavobacteriales > Flavobacteriaceae > Aquimarina. Next base: position 51,947 of record NZ_CANLYD010000005.1, read on the forward strand.
TTTTTTGATGCAGGTTCTGATGAATCTGCAATACATTCTTTTTGTAGTTGCCTGTATAAAATAGCTGTTGTTCCCAGAAATCAGTAATATGTGGAATATGATCTTCCAGATTAATTTGGGCTATTTCTGTAAAGAATAAACCAATGGAAGGATCTTTCAACGCTCTTTTATAAAACGCCCACATCAAATACTCAATATCCTCGCGGTTAGTTATGTCTTTTAAATGATCCTTGTCCAAAAATACCTTGGTTTACGTTAATGTATAGATGCAAAATTACAAGGTATTCGGACAAGTACTTTGGTTTTGGGCTATAATTTTTGCTTAGAGACAATAAGATCCCGCAATTCTTGCTGTTTTTCTTTTTCAATCATTTTTTGATGGGCATAGGCAAAAATTGCATTTTCCACAATCTCATTTTCTCTTTCTCCTGATAGAATATAGGATATACTCGTTTTGGAATATGATTTTTTGTTTGGGCTTAAAATCTTGTTCTGGTTTAAGTAAGCTTGTATTTTTTTTACGTGCTTACTTCCTATGACCTTTAAGATCGCAGTACGTTCTTCAGGTGTGATCATAAATAAGTTGGCTAATGTTATTGGTATAAGTATCTTTGTGAATGTAATGTTATCGTTTTGTTATGCAATATTATATAAAATATTGGATATACGCAAATAATAGTCAATATTTTGGATAAAAAAGATAAAATTTTAGATAGAGTTATTGTTTTTGCAGCCCATTTAGGAATTAGTCTTAGAAGTTTTAGCCTCTCTATAGGTGCGAGTGCAGGATATTTACATAGATTGCAATCGGCTAATAGTAATATTGGTGGTGACTTTATAGAAAAGGTTATACAATTGTATACAGAGATTAATCCTACATGGTTAGTCACCGGAGAGGGAAATATGCTTAGAGAAGGTCATCTTGTCGAAGAATCCGAGATGACTTATGGCAAAAAGGATTACTTCAAACAAGCTTTACTCAGATATCTGGATGATCAGGATATCCGAGATAAACTTGCAGAAATAAAAAAGAAAGAGGAGCTCGACATAGATTGAGTATGTCCTCATTCATTTATACAAACATTATAATATTTCTTTAACTCCAGCGGCAGCTTCGAGATTTACTTTTACCACAGCTATACTGTTAAGAAACTTCTTTCCATCTTTTCTTTTAATGGTAATATGCGTCTTTCCTTCAATCACTTCTTTATTAGTGACAACTACTTGAACTCCTTGTAATTGTCTGAAATTAGTAGTTCCTCCTTTTTTGATGATGAAATTTGGACGAGGAAACAAGATATGTTGATAGGTCTGTCCTGAAGGCGCTCCTAAGGTAATAACATCGCCAACGACTATAGTGTCTGTCGATAAGACTTTTGAATCTTGAGCATTCATCGTTACGATCGATAAGAATGCAATAAATACTAGATTTTTCATGTACGTGTGTATTGTGTTTATATATTGATGTGTATCCTAAAGTTACCAATATTTGATTAACAATAAAACATAAAATTTGGTTAAATAATAGTTAACGTACCATATATTGATAGTAATACTATTAATTTTGGGGTAAATAGTTTTATTTATGAAATACATACTTCAAGACTTAAAAGTTAATATCAACAATAATATATATCTTAAGGATCCGGAATCTTCGACTTTAGGAAAAAAAATTATAGAGTTTAGTATTCTATTAATTGATGAAATAGGCTTTGACAGTTTCACGTTTAAAAAACTGGGAGAAAAAATTGGGTCTAATGAAAGTTCGATTTACAGATATTTTGAAAATAAGCATAAACTACTCTTATATCTTACTTCTTGGTATTGGGGATGGTTAGAATATCAATTGGTATTTACAACCAATAGTATTTCTGATTCGAAAGAGAAACTCAATAAAGCGATTGAAATTATTACTCGTGCAACAAAAGAAGACTCTTCTTTTTCTCATATTAATGAGGTGTTATTAAACAAAATTGTTATTAATGAATATTCTAAATCATATTTAACTAAAGAAGTTGATAATGAAAACAAAGAAGGATATTTTTCTATATATAAAAGGCTGGTAAACCGGATCAAGGATATGATTACGGAAGTAGATAGTGATTATAAGTATCCTACCAGTTTGGCGAGTACCGTGACCGAAGGTTCTCTGCATCAGCATTTCCTAAAGGATCATTTTTCTTCATTAACCGATTGTGATGAGAAAATCACACCCACTACATACTTTATTAACCTAGTATTTAATTCTTTAAATAACCAAAAGAATGACTAAAAACATATTGACCGCCTGGCAGCGTCTGATGGGGCTCTTAAAACTTGATAAAAGAGATATCCTCCAAATATTTTATTATGCAATTTTTGCGGGATTGGTAAGTTTGTCGCTTCCTTTAGGGATACAAGCGATTATCAATTTACTGCAAGGGGCTCAAGTAAGTACTTCCTGGGTAATTCTGGTAATTTTGGTTACTGCAGGTGTACTATTTGTTGGGATACTTCAGTTTATGCAAATCAGAATTATTGAAAATGTACAGCAGAAGATCTTTACCAGAGCTTCTTTTGAGTTTACGTATCGGTTTCCTAAAATCAAAATGAGTGAACTACGTAATTATTATCCACCTGAACTCGCTAATCGCTTTTTTGATACGTTGACAATTCAAAAGGGATTATCAAAAATATTAGTGGATTTCCCTACTGCTTTAGTCCAAATCATTTTCGGGCTCTTACTATTATCTTTTTATCATCCATTCTTTATCATTTATGGTTTGTTGTTATTAGTATTAATCTATATCGTATTTAAATATACAGCAACCAAAGGACTGGAGACAAGTCTTAGTGAATCCAAAAGCAAGTATAAAGTAGCTCATTGGATTCAGGAAGTAGCACGATCTATTGTAAGTTTTAAACTATCCGGTAGAACGAATCTGTCACTAACTAAGAATGATGCTCTGGTAGCCGATTACCTGGATTCCAGAGAGAGTCATTTTAGGATATTGGTGATACAATTTATTCAGATGATTGGTTTTAAGGTGCTGGTAACAGCGGGACTTTTATTAATAGGTGGAGTACTGGTTTTAAATCAGCAAATGAATATCGGTCAGTTTGTAGCGGCAGAAATCATCATTTTATTAGTGATCAGCTCTGTAGAAAAACTAATCGTAGGATTGGAGTCTTTTTATGATGTACTAACTTCTTTAGAAAAAATAGGACAGGTTGTCGATAAGGAACTAGAACCTCAGGAAGGAGAAAAACCCTTCAAAGAAGACCAAGGATTTATAATAGAACTAGATCAAGTCTCTTATGCAGTTCCAGATAGAGACAAAAAAATCATAGATAATATTTCTCTTAATATCTCAGAGACTTGTACCATATTAATACAAGGATCTAATGGTTCTGGTAAGACAACGCTTTTACGATTGATCGCTGGTTTGATAGAACCTGATAACGGTAGTATTTATATTAACGATGTTTCGCTAAAAGGAGTAAACCTTAATTACTACAGAGGGTATTTAGGACAGTCGCTTACAGAAGAATCTCCTTTTGAAGGAACTATTTTAGAAAACATCACCTTCGGAGATAAAAGTATTACCAGTGAGCAGGTGTATTGGGCACTAGAGAAAGTAGGATTACTTCAATTTGTTAAGGAACAGCCAAAAGGATTATTAACCATGTTATATCCAGAAGGAAGACAAATACCCTATACAATTGCTAAAAAGATTGTATTGGCTCGCGGCATTGTCAGAAAGCCAAAGTTGCTAATTCTTAAGGATCCATTAGATCAATTTAATGGAGCAGAAGCTACAAGAATTATGGATTTTCTGGCAGATCCAGAAAGTCCTTGGGCATTGGTAGTAGTCAGTGAGAATAATAAATGGTCATCACGCTGCGGAAGAATTATTACAGTAGATAATGGAAAAATAGTAAGCGAAAAATAAAAGGTATGCTAAATATTTCAAATAACAAACTAAACAAAACTGTGGATATTTTAGGATATAAAGCATCACAGAAGGTATTTGGTAAGGAGCATTATAAATATTTTAATCGGTTTTTATTGGCATTTACCATCATCGTTTTTATCATATTGTTTTTTCCCTGGACTCAGAACATCACAGGTAACGGTTTTGTAACCACCTTAACTCCGGGTCAACGACCGCAGACAATCCAATCACCAATACCGGGTAGAATAGAACAATGGTATGTTCGAGAAGGAGATTATGTGAAGCAAGGAGATACTATCTTGCGAATTTCAGAGATTAAAAACGAATATTTTGACCCTAATTTAGTATCGAGAACAGGACAACAGATCAGAGCAAAATCTATGTCGGTTACTTCGTATGAAGAAAAGGTGAAAGCATTGGGTAACCAAGCTGATGCACTGGTGCGAGAACGTGCACTAAAATCACAACAAGCAAATAATAAGTTATTACAATCTAGATTAAAAGTAAAAAGTGATAGTATTGATCTGCAAGCAGCTAATACCAATATCCGCATTGCAGAAAGACAGTACGACCGTACACTTCAGTTAGAACAAGAAGGTTTGAAATCACTAACTGATGTAGAAGAGAAACGATTGAAACTGCAGGAGACACAAGCCAAATTAATTTCACAAGAAAACAAATTACTGGCTAGTAAAAATAATGTGATCAATGCACAGATAGAGATGAATCGTATTCAGGCGGAGTATGCAGAGAAAATATCGAAGTCTCAAAGTGATCGATTTACTGCACAATCTGGTCAATTTGATGCAGAAGCACAAGTAACTAAGCTAGAGAACGAATATACAAACTATGAGATACGTAATGATTTGTACTATATCAAAGCACCACAAAATGGATACATCAATAAAGCCATCCAATCGGGTATCGGAGAAACCTTTAAAGAAGGTGATGAATTAGTAGGGATTATGCCATCAGAGTATGACATGGCAGTAGAAACTTTTGTAAGGCCGATAGATCTGCCTTTGGTGCACATTGGTGAAGAAGTAAGAGTACAATTCGATGGTTGGCCTGCAATCATATTTAGTGGTTGGCCTAATGTGTCCTACGGAACTTATGGAGGTAAAGTAGTTGCAGTAGAAACGTTTATTAGTGCTAACGGAAAATATAGAGTATTGATATCACCAGATCCTAATGATCATGAATGGCCAGATGGTGTACGTGTCGGATCAGGAGCGTATACTATTGCCTTATTAGAAGATGTACCGATCTGGTTCGAGCTATGGAGACAGCTTAACGGTTTTCCACCTAATTATTATCAACCAGAAGATAAAGCAGCAACTGCTACAGCCAAAAAGAAATAATCTATGAACAAATACTTGTTGTACAGTTTTCTTTTTTTGACCACGGTGCTATGTGCACAGGAAGAAGATACCATTACGCTTAATTTTAAAGAGTATCTGGGTTTTGTAAAGAAGCATCATCCGGTTGCGAAACAAGCTGAGTTAAACATAAGTGTAGGAGAGGCAAACCTATTAAAATCCAGAGGAGGTTTTGATCCTAAAATTGAAGTAGATTATGATCGAAAAAAGTTTAAAGGAGACGAATATTATGATTTGCTGAATGCTACATTTAAAGTACCAACCTGGTACGGAATCGAGTTGAAAGCTAATTTCGAGCAGAATGAAGGGGTTTTTCTCAATGAAGAAAGAACAGTGCCGGACGAAGGATTGTATAGTGCTGGAGTATCCGTACCTATTGCGCAGGGATTATTGATCAATGATCGTATGGCATCACTTAAAAAAGCCCGATTATTTAGAGAGCAAACCAAAGCAGATCGTGACCTTTTGGTCAACGAGATTCTATACGACGCATCTTTAGCTTATTTTGATTGGTTAGAAGCATTTAATGAAAAAGAAATCTATCAGAATTTTTTAACCAATGCGAGAGTACGTTTCGAAGGTGTAAAAAAGAGTGCCTTAGCCGGAGATAAAGCAATCATTGATACTGTAGAGGCTAAGATCACGGTACAGAATCGTCAGTTAAGCTTAGAACAGGCAAAGGTAAAACTGATGAAATCTGCTTTAGATCTTTCTAACTATCTATGGATTGGAAATAATATCCCGGTAGAGTTACAACCTAATGTGATACCAGATAACCAGGTGGATGAAGTTATTGATCAGACATTACAGATACAGCAGGCACTGTTTACAGATGTAGATTTGGTAAACCATCCTAAACTAAGGTCACTGAACTATAAAATAGAAGGACTGGAAATAGATCGTAGACTCAAAGCGAATAAGTTGCTACCTAAAATTAATCTGGAGTACAATTTCCTAACGGCTTCGCCAGAAGTAGCTAACTCCTTTAATACTGCAGACTACAAAGGAGGCGTCACCTTTCAGTTTCCATTGTTTTTGCGGAAAGAGCGTGGGGCGGTAAAGCTAGCTAAATATAAAATTCAGGATAGCCAATATGAATTGGCAAGTGTACAAGTACAGATAGAAAATAAAGTAAATGCGATCTATAACGAGTTAGAATCCTTTAAAACTCAAAATAATTTAATCGCTAATATTGTAAGTGATTATACCACCTTATTAAAAGCAGAAGAACGTAAGTTTAGTTTTGGTGAGAGTTCCTTGTTTTTGATCAATTCCCGAGAAAGCAAATTGATTGATGCAGAGTTAAAAAGTAACAAATTACAGAATAAGTATTTCGGTACGAAAGCAAAGTTATTTAAGAACCTAGCTGTCAATCCAGAGAACCTGTAGTGGTTTGATATATTGTTTTTAAAGAAAGAGACTTCGAGAGCCTCAGTCTCCAGTGGCAGCAGAAACTCTGAGCCCTTCGACTCCGCTCAGGGCTCATTGTAAACGTTCTTCGGTTCAGAGCTCAGGCCAAGCATGTAAAAGACCGAGCCCTGAGCGGAGTCGAAGGGCTCCAATTGATAAATTGTAGATTAATAGGCTCCTAAAGGAGGGTGAATTATAATACATATGTCTACAGAAAAAACATAACTATCTGTAATTGAATGCATAAAAAAGTTTACCACCCTACGATTTTTTATACTAATGGAATATAAACCAACATTCGTAAAAAATCGTAACAATGGATATTTCAATTTTAAGCGCAACGGTTCTTAACGCTATAGAAGAACCTTGTCCGTCTACCAATCTAAGAGGCTATTACTTTCCTAATGAAGACCAGCAGAATAGACTATTTTCTGTAGATGGTCGACTAAATCAATCATTTCGGGATGGATCATTCGTACAACCAGGAGATGCTGTGGGGACTTTGGCTTCTGCAGCCGTTTTTCAATTAGTCGTAGAAGAAGAAGCTACCGTTAGACCTGGTTTTGGAGGTGCGGATAATCCCGATATTCCCATGGCAATCGCAGATCTTGCAGTTAGTGGTGTCACGAATCTGTCCAGTTTTCGGGGGAGTGCAACCGTGGAATCTGGTGGTGTTTTTAGCTATAGTATTCCTGCTACTAAGGAACTAATTTTTGCAGAAATGGAAACTGCAGCTACCAGAATGGTGGTGACACTTCCCACAGAAGAAACGGTCATTCGTAGTGCAATTGATACTGTGGTCAATAGAGCATTAACTGTTATCTGGGCATTGCATGGCCCTGTCGCGTATAGAGAAGGGTTGCGTCCCGAATTGGGTTGGATTGCTGTCGATGCAGAGAATGATCAACCATCACGACCTGTAAACGTACCCGCAGCAAACTGGGCTACCCGAGATCTTGTGGTAGGAGTTACTCATAATGGTATACCTATTAGTTGCAGAACACGATACGCAATAGCAGGCGCTGATGATACAGCACCACTAATTAATATTCTTGATAATTTACCGGCAACAGATGTTCCACCAGAAATTCCGGATGATGCAATGGTAGTTCTGTTTATGCACGGACATAGTTCTAATATTGAAGAAGGATACACATTCTATGAACACCTTGTCAATTCAGAAGCATCCTGCCTGTCTAAACCATTGGTAATGATTGCCTTTGATTATCCATCTAACGGGTACTCGCAGTACTTTGATCATGACGTCATTTCTCCTTTAGAAGCAACCACAAATTATTCTCCTGATCATCCTTCAGAGAGACGCTTTGGGATTCTGGAATATTATGAAGCCTTTACAGTTTCTTTTTTAGAAGAATTAGATAGGATGATGGTCGCTTACGGAAGACCAGGAATCCTGAATCGCATTGCGGCAGTAATGGGTGGAAGTATGGGTGGAAACCTGGCGCTGAGGTTATCAGAAAAACTGGTCACAAATCCCGAATGGCTTACCGGAGTGGTTTCCTGGTCACCTGCTAGTTCGTATGCATCATTTGGCCCAAAAGATTATTTTATACCTAGTCCTGGAGAAGATTTCGAACCTATAGGAAAAGAAGCTATAGAGAGACCTAGGACTCGTTGTACAAAAGAAGAAAATGATGATTCTCGTCAGAATTTTATAGCACTTCAATTGGTTGGAGAACGTCTTATCAATGATGGTACACCTGGATTCGAAGCTGTAACCAGATTGATCTCTGTGCTGGCTCAACCTTTATTATCTGTATTGGTAGGAGGAATTGTTCCATTTATTCCCATTGTGGGAGGTTTGGCAGCACCATTAGCTGCAGGTCTTACCGGTTCTATAGTTTTTGGTTCTTCTGTATTTGAGGGAACTGCTAATATCATTGTCATTAAACAATCAGATACCTGGCTTAGTGAGTTGAAACCAGAATGTCGTGCAGGATGGGATGCTGCCACTGTAACGCAGATGGCATTGGCATATTTACTAGAGACGTATTCTGCTAACAGAAGAAGAATGCACTGGCGTGTTGCTTATGAGCAACTGTTATTCAGTCATCAGGAGGAAATTGCAGCCAGTAGAGGAGTTCCCTGCTATGAAGCTTCAACGATTCCCGCCTTGTTAATTGGTGGTGAGAATGATGTGGTGGATGATTTCACTGGATTTAATATCTATAAAGGTGTTCAGTTTCTGGCACCTAGAATGATCAATAATCCAGGCAAAGCCGTTTATGCGGCAGATACAGGACATTCAATGCACGTAGAACGGCCTAATTTTCTGGCAGCAGAGATCCATAAATTTATTTGTAAGCAATATGCACATACCGTAACAGCGGTTCGTAGAGAAGGAGGTAGGATTACCGAGCTATATTTTGGGCCTATGTTTAAAACCGTATCGGCGGCAGATGCCTTAGAAGATATTAAGTACAATAGAGTACGGTATTATGTAGCTGGAGCTGATGGTGCTCGTACTAGTATTTATGTAAAAAGATACCTGACCACGCTGCCAGATGAAACCACGGATAATAATCTGCGATCATTGCCAGAAAGTACGTTGCCAGCACCACCGCCAGGGGAGTCTGTAGGTACTGCCGGTTTAGGAAATAGTTTTCAGGTGACTCATATACGAATCAGAGGTTCGCGACGCACTCCCTGGGAAAGCTGGGTAAGTCATTTGTGTAATGATGCCTTGGGAATACAGATGCCCATACAGCGTGCAGAATTCGATATAGAACACGGTCACAGGCGCTATTATATCCGAACAGCAGAAGGAGAAACCGACCTTCAACTGGTAGAATATATGACGACCTATCCTAACTATGATACCGAGGATAATCTGTCTTCTTTACCGGAAATCGAAGAATAATTCTTGATATAAAGGGGTAAGGCTATTTCAATATGGCTTTACCTCTTTTCGCTATATTTTGTACCTATCTAGATGTATTGTTATCCACTTCCTAAAGTACTTCGCACGATTCCAGAACTTAGTATAATCATTAAGAGGTTATTTAAAAAAGTAATTTTTTCCTGTTATTTCGAGCGGAGTCGAGAAACAACCACCCTTGGTTTTCATTACATTTCGACTCCGCTCAATGTGACAGAATAGTAAATCTTGTGGTTTATGACCCCTATAATCAAAAGTAATTGCCCGTAAAAAAGGCTGGCAACCCAAATCGTAGGCCTTTGACCCCTTACAGAAACCCCTATAAAGAGTAAAACAATCCTTCGAAGTATTAAAATAATGCTTCGAAGGATCACTTTATGGCCTCTGACCCCTAAAATTAGGGGTAATTGCCTTCTCTAAAAGCCTCAGAGCCCTGATTTCGGGGCTCTGAGGCTTCATTTTAGACCTTGGAACCCTTACGGAAACCCTTATAGCTATTAAATCAATCCCTCGAACTACCTTTTCGAGGGCTAAAGGGTATGTAGATAAGGGGGTAATTCCTTAAAATACCGGGTAATGGGTATTGAGTTGAGGTGATTTCGAAAGTAGTTTTACCGTATTATAATAATTCAAAATATATAGAATAATGGAAAAAGTATTAAAAAAAGAGGTTCATAAAGGTTTTGAAGCTATTGGCGAAGATGCACAAGGTAAAGGATTTGATGAATTAAATATCGATATAGCTGATGATGTGACAAAAGCGCTTAGTGCATATACTAATAGGGATTGCACCATCTTACGCGCAAACGGTGAATATGAAAAACCAAACGTATTGATAACAGGAGGAAGAGTAAGTGTTAGCCTAGGAAGAAATGTCAACAAAATCCAATTAAGGAGTGTTCCGGGAAATGGAATACGATTTTTCCAAAATGGGACTCATTCTATTCCTAATGGTGAATATGTTTTGTCTCTATGGGGAGGTACCTATCCATACCCATATATAAGAGCTTGTATTTCTTACGATTAAAAAATAAAATTAAAAGTTTTTTAAAGAACCGCTAAACAAAAAATCATGTCAAAAGATGATGAAATTATCAAAATAGAAGACCCTGATATTGCAAAAATCAAGTTTGATTTTGAAAAATATAAGTACAGAATAGAATTGTATAAATGGTTTATCGGTTCTGTGTTTTTAGTGCTGATTACAATTATTATCAATTATGGTTTTAAGGATCGGGCTGCCGGATTACAAGAAATCAAGCAATATGATAAGTATGTAACAGAGCTTATCATTCTTAACAAAGATCCAGGACAGAAAAGGATGTTAGCCCAGTTTTTTGCTTTGGTTACTCCATCAGAGAAATTAAAGGCCGGTTGGAAAGCATATTACACAGAAGTTAATGAAGAGTACAAAAAGGTAATTGCGCCGGTTTTAGTTAGTGATTCGATACTTAAAAAGAAGTATTACAGCTTAAAGACTAAAGGAGATAATTTAACGACCACTGAGAAAAGTAAGTTATCAGAATTGAAACAGCAAATAGAAGAAAATGATAAGATTATTAATCCAGAAATAGTGGTTCCGTCAAAAGAAAATAAAAAGGATTATAAAGCAGCTTTGAACTGGGAATCAAAAGGTTTTTCTTTTCTCTTAAACAAGGATATCGATAAAGCCATTCTTGCTTTTCGGGCAAGTGAAGATGCTTATAACCAGTTTCATCAGGTATATGAAATCGCAAAATACCTTACCGATAATAGAAAAAAATTGGAGCATACCGAATCTGAAGATTGGGACGAGGTCCATAATATAATAGCCACCAAATACGACTGGAAAATGCCACTGGCAGTAAAAAATGATTTATTAAAGAAGTCCAATTAAAAAGATGAGAGATATGATTAGACGATCAGATATGTGAAGAAAAACAGCAGTATTAACTAATGAATATAAGAAGCTCAGAACCTCGTGTTTATACATTAAAAAATAATTATTAATCTAAACCTGATAAAATGGGAACAAATAAAAAAAATAAGGTATCGAAAAATATTTTTTCAGAAAGAAAAGACAACAATCCATTTGCACCTGCAGAGTCAAATATCCACCTTTATGGTAAGAGTTCTATAAAATGTGAAACGGATTCCAGAGGATATGCAACACCAAAAGATAGAGATCCCGCAGAAATTGTTGTTGATGCATCCGAAGGGTTTATTCCTCTTTGGAAAAAAGATGTAAATCTTAGATGGCGTTTTAACCCAAGTCTTTATAATTTTTTTCAGTATCCAGATCAAGCGATGGATGGGATAAGGACTTTATTATCCAAAGGAATAAGAGAATGGGGAGATGCAGCTCCTATTAGGTTTAGTGAACGAAATGATGCTTGGGATTTTGAAATTATAGTAAAGAAAGATAATTGTGATCATAGAGGCTGCACTTTGGCAAGTGCTTTTTTTCCGGATGGAGGAAGACATCAATTAGTGATTTATCCACAAATGTTTTTGCAAAGTGAACAAGAACAGATAGAGACCATGGCTCATGAGTTGGGACATATTTTTGGATTGAGACATTTCTTCGCAGAAATTAGCGAAGCTGCTTACCCTTCGATTAAGTTTGGAGCACACAAACCTTTTACCATAATGAATTATGGGCCAGAGTCCAAAATGACGGCAAATGACAGAAAAGATTTAAAAGCTTTATATGAAAAAGTTTGGAGTGGTGAACTAACAGAAATCAACAGAACAAGAATTGTAACTTTTTGGCCTTATCATTATTTGGGAGGATTTAGATAGAGCAGCTTTGTACTCGTATTTTCTCCTTAGCGTAGTACTTCACGATTAATAATATCTTACTAATGAAATATAATTATCTTTTTATAGTGTTGATCGGTTTTATGTATAATGTCTGTTATACACAGCAAAGTCATTATATAATTTTACAACAATCTCAAAAAAACCAATCTTATACTATTCGCAGTAGTTTTCCTAAAGATTGGATAAAGACCCAATGGGATTTAGGGTATAGAATAACTCATGTTGGTTTTAAGAAAGGTGAATGGTTTGTTGTCTCAGAAAAGAAACCAACCAACCAAGGACAGTATTATATGCTTAATCCTAATAATCAGCAAATTAAAGATAAGTTGAATGATGGATATACGATAGAAAGTATATGTCCATATGTTCATAATAATAGAATTAAATCCTTTTATTTATTTAACAAGATTTCCGTAAATCCCGTAAGCAACAGTTATTTTTCCGGAACTCCTGGTTACAATAAAAACATTCTAAAAAGAGTCAAAAAAGGATGGGATCGAGGATGGTTATGTAAAAGCGCTAGAAGTCTAACGTATAATTATAAAACGATATTTTCGGTTTTAATGCCAAAAGAAAGAGGAAACCATAAACAAATTGCAGAGTATAGAGTAGATTTTCCGAGAGATTTGATAAACAATAAAAGATCACAAGGATATATTTTATCCAGCATAACATATGATCATTATAAGAAAGCATGGTTCGTGGTTATGACTAAAAAAGCACATAATGGAACTTCTTGGGGTAATATTACCACACATTGGACTTGGGTCAATTATAAATCTCAAAAGGATAAATTCAAAGATTATTTTGAAAATAAAGGGTATAGAATTATAGGAGTATTTTAATAAGAAATGAGTAAGGTATATTCTATCATGTTTTAAATTTTTATTATCAGTTTCTATTAAATGTAAATTCAATTTATCTATCATCATAACCAAAAAAACAGGTGATATCACCTGTTTTTTTCGTGTGGAGGAAGCAGTACTTTGCAAAAATAAAATACATTTGTAATAAGAGAATTTTCCCCGATATGTCGACTACATTTTCTGCGATGATACAACAAATTGTAAGTGAGAGCAGTACGGATGCGATTCCTAATCCTGCTCGATCTGGATATTTATGTAAGCCTACTGATTTTTTATCGGGATTGATCCGGTTTGTGTCTATGATGCAAGTAATAAAGATCGGTGTTGGTAGTGAAATCGCAACTATAAAAAATGATTTAGAAATAGCCAATCAATCACCATTTATCACACGATCTGATGACCGATTGTATAAACTAATGGTAGGTGCTATAGATCATATAGTGATTATCTGTACGGCAGAAGGAGAACACGCAGCAACAGCAGGAGAGCAGAAGTTAGCAGAAACCTATGCCTGGTGCATCGCAGGATGCCGATTATTTTTAGAATATTCTGAGTCAATAGAGTAACCGCTACACTTCGACTCCGCTCAGTGTACGCTCAGGGGGCAACTCAAAAAAATCTGGTACGCAGGCCTGTCGAAGCGTAAAGCAGAATCCAGAGCCTCTAAAAAAAAACAAGGAACCTGTCATTCCAGCGTAGGCTGGAATCCAGAATAAAGACGAGAACTATAAATAAACAAAACAATGACCTGTCATTCTGCTGTATAGCGGAAGCCAGAGTCTCTAAAAAAAAAACAAGGAACCTGTCATTCCAGCGTAGGCTGGAATCCAGAATAAAAACGATAACTATAAATAATCAAAACAACAACAGTTAATTTATTTTTATATATTTAAAAACCCAAATGTGTTATTATTTCCCCAAGAATTGAATAGCGCATTCATACCAGAAAGCCGTAAACTTTCTATTAACGTAAATACCCAATCGCCTAAGCGTACAGATTCCTGTAGTCCTATTTCATCATTGTATGTACTAAAGTATCACCATTGTGGATTCCCGTAAGGGATTGGTTGGTGATTATGGTAGTTTGGTAGGGAGAATTTAATAAATAGGTGACTATATATCTCTCAAATGCGGGGATATGATTACCAGAGTAACTATATACAACCGTTGTGCTTAACTAACAGAAACTATGAAATTAGACATTACAGATATAAATGACGCATTTTCACCAACACACGAAATAAACGACCCTAATAAATTTATTGGTCGTTATGAAGAGATAGAATCACTAATTTTGGGTTTATCGACGGAGAGCTCATTTTTATCCATCTTTGGAATTAGAGGAATTGGAAAGTCTTCAATCGCTCGACAAATTAAACTAATTGCTGAAGGAAATAAGACTTTACCAAAAGAAATAGGTTTAGACTACTTATTACCTAAAAAAGGTTTTGATTTTATGGTTCATTTGGTTTCTTGCGATGACTTCATAGTTGATATTAAGTCATTAATTACAAGAATCTTATTAGGAGATGACCAAAATGATTCTATTTTTTCTCGAAATAAAAATGGAAATAAACGGGCTATTTCGTATAAAGAGAGAGAAAAAGCTTCTCTTGGAGGTAGTGCTTATGTTTTCAAAGCTGGAGTTGAAGGTGAAGATGAAACAACTTATGAGAAAAGAGTTACAGATGATTTGATACAAGAGTTTAGACAAGCATTAGCGACTACTCAAAAAGATAATCAAAAAAAATCGGGGCTTCTTATATTGATTGACGAATTTGATATTCTAAAAGATAAAAAAGGGTTTGCTTCGTTAGTAAAAACTTGCTCTTCTAAATTTGTGAAATTTGGTGTTATTGGAATTGGAGAAAGTGTAGAAGATTTGGTTGAAGACCATGCATCAGTAGGAAGACAAATTAGCAGTGTGCTAGTTAAACCTATGGGCGAAAAGGAGTTAAGATTAATAATCAACAATGCTGTCAATTCTTTAAAAAAAGAAATAACTTTCGATGATTCTGTTATAGAAGATATAGTAAAGGAAGCAGAAGGTTTTCCTTATTTTGTTCACCTTTTAGGAAAAGAATCATTGTTACTTGCATTTAAAAGAAAGCTGAAAAGAATTGATGATGGTTTATACCTTGAAGTTAAAACCAATTTAATAAAGGGTAAATTCCAATTAACTCAAGAATTTAGATATATTGATACTTGCAGAACATCTGCGGAAAGAGAATTAATACTAAAACTATTTGCTTCATCTGACGAAAATAATGTTCTTATTGAAGAAGTATATGAAATGGCAAGAGAATATGGAGTAGAAACACCTTCGAAATATTTAGATAAATTAACTGAAAAAGGGAAAATAGAACCAATATTAGTCATTTCACGAGATAAAAGACATGTAAGATTTTCTGACCCTAATTTAAAAGTATATGCTAAAAAAAGAGAATACATCCATAATAAATATAATTAAGTCTAACAACGTAAAATTAATTGCTAGTTTTAGCTTATTTACGAAAATCTTCGTAGATTTTATCTTCAGTTTTTATTTACTAGATTAATTGCTTAACTGCTCAACAAACTATATACAACAATATTATCTCTAACCTAGAAAATGACAGAACTAAAAGGTATAAAATTAGATAAATCCGTAGAAGAATCATTTGAAGGGACTAGATACTTTGGAATAATTTCAAACTTCAGTCATTTGAATACGTTTGTGGGAGCAAATAATTCTGGAAAAAGTAGATTCTTAAGAACTCTTTTCTCTAGTTCTAATAATGTGAAATTTATTTTTGATATAGATGATCAATCCATTAATAAAATTGAATCTGTAGGAAGACAGTTATTAAATTCAATAAAAAGTATAACAAGATACGGAATAACATATCGATATAGATCTTCACTTGAATCAATAATTGATAGAGTTAAAAATAATGAAAAAAATGTATTAAATGATATTCTAGACCTGTATTGGTACTGTAGCACTTTAAATAAAGAAGAATTTGAATTATCCAATCATTCTGGTACTCATCATTTTTTAATTAATGTGATATCTAATTCTAAGTCATTTACTCATGCAATTGGTACAATTATCGATAAGTTTGGGATTGGGAATAGTAAAATACCCAAAATATATATACCAATATTAAGAGGATTAAGACCTATAGCTCAGAATGAAAGCTCTTTTTCCAACAATGATATTTATTTGAACAGAACTAAACATGATTATTTTAAACAGAACATTACAAATGGGGAAATATTTACAGGTCTATCAATTTATGAACAGGTAAAAAAACTTCTGTTAGGAGACGAAAGTGAAAGAAATGAGATAAAAGAATTTGAAAAGTTCCTTGAAGACAATGTATTTAAGAAAAAAATAAACTTAATTCCTAAATACGATGATGACGTCTTGCATATCAAAATAGGAAATGAAAAACAATTTCCAGTTTACAAATTGGGAGATGGTTTACAGACTTTGATTATAATTTTATTCCCAATATTTATAAATAGATTAAAAAGAAATATAATATTCATTGAAGAACCTGAAACGCATTTGCATCCTAAATGGCAAAGACTTCTGTATAGAGCAATGTGTTCTTTTGAAAACCATACTTATTTTATTTCTACTCATTCTTCAATTTTTATCAATTCATTGAATAATTCAATTTTTATTGTGTCCAAACGAGGGGTGAAAACTAATTTACATTACTCAGATGTTAAAACTGAAAAAATTGCTATTTTAAAAGACCTTGGTTACAGACCTAATGATTTATATCAAACAAACTATCTTTTGTGGGTTGAAGGACAAAGTGATAAGATATATTTAAATTATTTTATTCAATCAATTGACGACTCATTAATAGAAGGAGAAGACTACAGTATTATGTTTTATGGAGGAAGTTCATATAAGCATTTTCTAATGAATAAAGGAGATTTGAATTTAGAATTTATTGAATCGCTAAACCAAAATTATGCTCTAATAATGGATAGTGATAGAACTAAATCAAGAGAAAGATATAATCCTAAGAAAAAAAAGATTGTAGAATTATTCAAGAAAAATAAAGCTTTTTGCTGGTTGACAAAATTAAGGGAAATAGAAAACTATATTCCCTTTGATGAGTTCAAAAATGCTGTAAAAATTGTCCATAAGGTAAAAAACATTCAAATTGACAACTCCGTTTTTGGAGACAGGTGTAAGTATATAGATTTAGATGCAAAACCTAAATTCAAGCCATCAATAAAATTAAGCAATGAAATATTCAGTAAAATTCAAAAAAATAAAAATGGCAGTTTGAACGGGATATCTGCAAAAGAAATTAGAAGAGAAGTTGAAAAATCAATCAATTCCACGAAAAAATCAGTTAATAATATCGATAAAATTAAAGTTGCAGAGAAACTTATAAATTCAGGATTTATAATGAAAAATGAAGAACTTATAAAGAAGGTAACCGAAATTGTAAAGGATATAAAAAAGGCTAATGAATAAAAGTTAGAGATAATAATCCCGATCGCTCGGATATGATAGCGCGGAAATGCTTTCCGTGCCGAGTATGAGTAAGATTTCAGAATGATGTTATCAAATAATTAATAAAACCGCACAGATTGCAAATCTGCGCTATCGGATTGCCTTGCCCTAAATAACGATTACAAAAAAACCCGATCGCTCGGATATGATAGCGCGGAAATGCTTTCCGTGCAGAGTATGAGTAAGATTTCAGAATGATGTCATCAAATAATTAGTAAAACCACGCAGATTGCAAATCTACGCTATCGGATTGCCTTCGTTTTAAATAACGGTTACAAAAAAAAACAATCATCAAATACGATAACACAAAAATATTCTCCCTAGCCATCAGTATACAAAGCCTGCTCTAAGAAGTTTGCAACTTCGTAGTACTTATCGAGATAGATTTTTAAACCATAGGAGTAACAATACCATTATAAAAGAAAATAACAACAATTAATTTATTTTTATATATTTAAAAACCCAAATGTGTTATTATTTCCCCAAGAATTGAATAGTGCATCATTATCAGAAAGCAAATAACTTTCTACTAACGTAAATACCCAATCGCCCTTAAACTCCATGGATCAAATAGTTTATCTTCGCTATCACTACGTAAACGATTTAATCAACCACGTTAAGGCTGAGTTTAGTACGACGTTAGAGATCAGCAAGTATTAGAAGCATTTAATATCGTTTTGGCTTGGTAATTAGTTAAGTAAACAATCTTTTTAAAAAAGTGTAATGAAAATACTCGCAATAAAAGTACTAGAATTTATTGGAAATTCTCTTTGGGGTTTTCGTCCTAACTTAATGAAGGATATTGTAGAAATACATGGAGGTTGGAAATCAATTATTTGGTTTGCTAAAAATATGCCTAAGTATGAAAGAGTGATGAAAAAAATAGGCTCAGAAAGGACACATTTGTTAGCTGTAGCCATTTCAGGTATAAATGGTTGCCAATATTGTACATATGGGCACGCGCTGAGTTTCCATCTCCACTATTTTAAAAATAAGAAACAATTATTTCCTATAGACGAACAAGAAATGATGAAATTCAATACTAAAAATGAGCAACAAATAATAGACACTTTAAATAATGCTTTTGATGCTACTGGTCTAGTTCAAGAAAAAGAAGACCTTCAACGATTAATAGATTTGAAAGATAACCCTGACCTGGCTACAAGTGAAAATGATCATCGAATTAATCATCTAGTACATATGTTCGGGTTCTTAAATATGTGTGGGATCAAAAATCAAACTTTACCAGATTCGGCACACGATCCGATCAATAAAAACTCAAAACTTTACCAACAGTATCAAAAAGCCAAATCTTTAAAAAACTCAACAATCGTTTAGAATAAAACATCTATCTCTAACACTATGTGAAAATCATAGCCACCCTGCGGGATGGCAACGCTTCTTGCACTTAACGTTGTAAATCATTCCCAAAACCATGAAATTGAGACTAGTTTATTTTATACTAATTTTAGTATGAATGTAATCTTCCATAAACAAACCAATCAGAAAAGTCGAATTCGAGAAAATTTATTAAAATGTAAAGAAACTTAGCAAACAATTTTTATTTTTCTAATTATTGTTACAATTATAAGTTCACTATTTCATTTACTATTGTAACACTTGTCTTTAGAATATACTTTTAGAGAAAAGCACTTAAGGAGAAATTATAGAATAATAATACCGCCAAGAACATAAGGCAATTTTACTTCATTTTTGCCATAACTAAAACTAATTATTCTAGTTGATTACTAATCTCATAATAGCGATCTAAACGATGAATTGCTTGTTGTATGGATATCCATACCGCTACTTCGACAACAATTTCAGGTTTAAGGTTCTCTTCTACTAGAGCTATTAAGTGACTTTCTATAGCAGACGGACTTGAAGCCATTCCTTTTGCCAACAATAAGATTATAAGATCAAGTTCAGACAAAACCCCTTCTTCAAGTTCTGATTCTAGACTAAGCTTTAATACTTCTATACTTTGATTTTTAGAGGATACAAATATATTTTTTATAGTAAAAAAGAAGTCTTCATTTAATTCTGGGGCCAATACTTTAGCTAAAGCAATAGATTCTAGTTCTAAATTTTCATTTTCAACCGCTATGGCAAAAATATAACCTACTATAACCTTTACTGGAAGCCCTATCACAGTAGTTTTTGAATTCAAATTATCTCTTAAAATCGTAGTTAGCGAAGTAACTATTCTTTTATGCTTAATATTTTTAAGTATGGGAAACGAATACCCTATATATTCTTGAAGATAAAAACTGGCCTTTTCGCCTGTATTAGGGACTTCTTTAGTCCAATTTTTTTCTAGCTTAATAGCTCCTGGAGCTTCTTTTATTACCCTAAAAAAGGTTTTAAAATTATCAACTTCTATTATAGATGCTTTACTTTTAATCTTATCCTTAAGATGTTTTCCATGGGTCCATCCCGTAGGATATAAAAGTTCGCCAACATCATGTATTGCCTCTGGCTCTAATTCTACACCAACAGCATCCATAAACTTATTCAAGAACCCCATAAGTACCGTTGAAAACACAATCCAGTCCTCTTCTTTCTGCGTAAAGTGAGATCTAAATTCAATCAATTCTTGTTTTTTTAATGAAGCTGGTACGGTAGCTAGTCCTTTAGAAACTGTCACTACACTTTTTTCTTTAAGCGTTCTAACTCCGGTGATAGCATCTTCAGATAAACCTCTTCTTAAGGCATAAGAACAACAATGTGCAGAGCAATACATGCATTCTGCAGCCCTGCTGGAAGTATACATAGCCAATCCCATCATACTTTTTAATTCTTTTTTTCCAAACAATGAATGAGGAAGATTTAAAAAATTAGGAACGAAAAGATTATAGGTACGAAAACCTGTAGGCCATATTTCTAAAATAGGATCACAATTGGGTACTACTCCTATCAATTCCTTTACCAACCGTAACATAGGCCGATATTCTTGATGTAGCTTTTCAAAATTCACCTCATAAGGTTTTAAATATTCTTGAAGAGTTTCCTTTACCAGCATAACAACTTAATTTTTTAAATATTTATATCACCTTAACTTATTCAAATATAAATAATACATAGATAGCATTAAAAACGTTAGCATATTCATCCCATCCCAATAGTCTCCACCTTAGGCGGACAGGTGTGACTAGTGACGTTATAGATTGCCTTGTTCTAAATAACGGTTACAAAAAACTTAAACGAAAGATGAATAATAAAATAGAGATTGGTTATAATCCAAAAGGTTAACACGTAAAAATCCGTTACTTTTCATATACAAGACCATTATCTGCAAGCAAAAGAAACACCAATACTTAAATGTGAAATGGAGAAAACCTATAGTTTTTAATATTTAATTATATTTTAAAATACTTTTAATGTCATCTGCAAT
This sequence comes from uncultured Aquimarina sp., assembly GCF_947495315.1. Classification (GTDB taxonomy): domain Bacteria; phylum Bacteroidota; class Bacteroidia; order Flavobacteriales; family Flavobacteriaceae; genus Aquimarina. The sequence continues at coordinate 73,157 of NZ_CANLYD010000005.1, forward strand.
ATCCATTACGTTTCCATGTTTCTGGTTTGCTTGAACTATTATAGTTAGCAAGTCTTTATCATTATTAAATCTTTTTACAATACATTCATAATTACCAGCTTCACCATGGTGATAATGTTCTTTTACGATTCCGTTTTTCCATGTAACACTGCCCAAAGGAGCTTGAATATTACCCCAGAAATCTGCTTCTTCAGATAAAAACTGTAAAGACACTTTACTAATTATTTTAAATGCGTGTAAATTAGTTAACCAATTTTGTATGTCTTTTGCAGTCAAACTAAAAATCACACCAGAAATAGTAACTTTATAAGTGTCTTCCTTAAAATTTTTATCAAAAGGAATTGCCATTAAATCTTTATTTAAATAAGGAACTTCTGCGTGAATTTTAGCATTATTTAAACCAAAAGGAATAAATAAATTTTCTTTTACATATTCTGAGAAAGGTTGTTTTGTAATATTTGCTACAATTTGCCCCAATAAAATTGGACTATAATTGGTATATAAATAATCAGAACCAGGTTCAAATTCTAATTCATTAAGATTTAATAGATCATTTTTTATTTTTTGGTCTGTAACTCTTTCATCTTTTTCAAAATATTTGTCCCAAGCTACCTTTGGCAAACCACTTGTATATTGTAACAAGTTTTTTATAGTAATTTTAGAAGACCAATTTGGTAAATCTTTTAAATATATGTCAATTTTATCCTCTGTATTTAACAACCCTTTTTCTTGAAGTTGCATAATTGAAACCGCAGGAAATTCTTTGTAGACAGATCCTAAATCGAACCTAAATTGATTGGTTAATTTTGTAGTCTTAGAACCATTTGAAAAACCGAAAGAGTTTTCATAAATGGTTTCTCCGTTTTTAACAACTAAAACATTTCCGTTAAAATCACCTTCTGCCGCTAGTTCTTTTATATAAGAGTCTATAGAAGTGTGGCTTTTACAGTTTATAAGAATTATTGAAATAAACAATAATAATAAAGTAGGAAAAATACGTTTCATAAAATGTAATGATTAGTTATATTTCAAAGACAAATAAACATACGTTTTGTTACAGTATACATTATATTATCATTTCAAAGTCAACAATATCTTTACTAAAAGACATAACCAGGTCGTGACTTTGCAATTCAATTCCCCGCTCTGAGAAGTTTGCAACTTCCTAGCATCAAAGATTAGATAACAGCATAATCCCGATAGCGCATTCTATAGAGAAATTATTCTTTACTTTTGAATCTGACAAAAAAAAGGAGCGTCTAATTCATGAGTACTACACAACCAACCAAGAATACAGTAAAAACAGTATGGCATACATGTATTAGTAGTGCTGCCTGGCGTTGGTTTCAGAAAGCAATTATCTTAATAATTTTCTCTTTGGTAGTCAATCATCTAGCAGCGAGTGATAATTTTCTGGATAGTGGATCGTATAGATTCCCTATTGTAGGTTTTCTTTTTACGATTATTTTATCCACTTTCGTTGGAATCATAGCGCATCTTAATTTTAAACTTTACAAGAAAAAACATTTCTCTAAAAAGTTAGAAATTGCTGCTATCGCAAGGTTTATGGCCTCTACGCTGGGATATATTACAATCATATATATTCCCGCAGATATTATTACAGAAATAGTTTCAGGTGGACAGATAAAATTCTATTATGTATTAATAGGTTTACTCATTACCTTATTAATATGTTTTGTCCTCATAGGTTTATTGTATGCTCAAGACCTATACAATTTATATAAGTTATCTATAAGAGATGCTGAAATTACTATTGACAGCGGCGCGAAAATGATGAAGCTTACCTATGAAAATATTGCGTGCTTTTACAGCGAAAACAAAATTGTGTATACTGTTCAAAATGATGGCACCACAATTAACACCGATTTTACATTAAATGAGCTCGAAGAAAAAATAAATGATCAATTATTTTTTAGAGCCAATCGGCAAATTATCATTCACAAAGACACTGTAGACCTAATTGAAAAGATTGAAAATGGCAAGTTGCGTATTCGGTTAAAAGCTTTCATTAAAAACGATACAATTGCTGAAATCAATATCAGTCGTTACAAGCGAAAAGCATTTATGGATTGGTTTCAATAAAAGACACCAAAAACTACCGACTATTCAGTTATAAATTTCGACCATTCAGTAAAAACATAAGCATTTAAAGGGGTTTTCAGAGATTTTGTTCATTATTTCGTTTAGAATTTAAAATCAAAAAACAATGAACAAAATCACCTTACGACAAATATTAATTCCATTAATTACCATTGCAATCATCTGCTTTCTTTGGTTTGGACCATTCCGTATAACCATAGAAAATATCATTATTTCTATAGTAATCATTATAGCGAATTATATAGAATACAAAGGAAAACCATTTTCGGCACTTGGATTTCAACGTGAAAAATTCACATTCAAAAACATTTTTGTACTTGCTCCATTAGTCACACTAGGACTCTTTGCTTTTTATGTCTTTGTATTGGTTCCTGGAATTACAAAACTCACAGGAGTTCCTATAGATTATTCAGGTTTTGATCAATTAAAAGGAAGTCTTCCAACCTTTTTAATTACTTTATTATTAGTGTGGGCTACTGCGGGATTTGGAGAAGAAATCATCTTTCGTGGTTATTTTATGCGACAATTTGTAAAATTCTTTGGAGCAAGCAAAGTTAGTATTGTGCTTAACATTGTCCTAATTACTGGTTTTTTTGGCTTTATGCATAGTTCTCAGGGAATTACCGGGCAACTTGTTACTTGGATTGTAGGAGCACTCTTAGCCCTGATATTCTACTTGCGTAAATATGATTTGTGGTTTATTATTGCCGTACATGGTTTTTTTAACACGATAGCTTTAACTTGTATTTACTTTGATTTGGTGTAACGATACCATGTAATAACACCTACACCTTAGATTTACCCGCTCTGCTAAGTTTGCAACTTCGTAGTATCAAGGTTAGATAGCAACAGAAACCTTTCGGTTTAGTACATATCCATTCGATTTCTATGATTAAACCAACGTAATAAGAAGATTCCAAACGTAACTACTAAATAATAAATTTTAACATTTCTATAATAAAAATTAGCTAAAAATGTCTCAAACCCACTACTATAAGTGGGGAGAGGGTACTTGTATAAGTGGGTATACATCAGTCAGAACATAACTTAGGGTACTTATGGTAGTGGGTACTCTTGCCGAAAAGGTCGGCATGGGGTACTGCAAATTAACGAAGGGGGTACTTCAAACAGAAGTGGTACTTGTGTTAGAACTAAGTGGCGCTTGTGTTAGAGCTAAGTGTTACTTCCCATAGAACTAAGATGGACTTAGCTCAGAGGTATCCTCTTGGTACTCCAGAGGTAGAGAGGAGGTACCTAAGAAGTACCCTTTAATGACTAAGTAACGTTAATTTTTTAACAAATATATTACCTTCTAGTGCTCTCTGTCTCGTCCTAAATAACGCTATGCTTGTATTTTTTTACCTAAACAACCGAATAGCACAGAAATGTTTTCCGTGCCGAGTATGAGTGAGATTTCAGAATGATATTATTAAATACTTAGTAAAACCGCACAGATTGCATAGTTATAAAAGCATCAATATTCTCTGCATTGTAGGTCACCAGTTTTTTGTCAATAATAAACGTAGAGGCTGGATTGGTTGTGCCTTTGCCTAAAAGAATAGTCATTGATTTTATCTTGTCTTTTTTTGAGTTTATAAAAGACTTCCCAGGTTAAACCTTTTTTAAAAGCTAATGTCTAAATATGAAACACTCACATATTTAAATTTTAAAAAAATGAAACATCTAAAATTTTCAATTTTACTTCTTTTAGGAAGCATTATTTTTATTTTATCTTGTAAAGATAATGCGGATGACACAGATGATTCATCAACTGAAGTCAGCACACCAATGGCTGCGTTTGATGAGTTTGATCCTGATGGGGTGGTCATTTCATTTGATGGTGATGAAATTACCATTGATTCGGATGGTTTACCTAATCATACTACTCCATACTGGGAAGAAACTGACTCTCTTTACATCGAACCCGTGGTGGCCGTCGCTCAGACTCCTGGTCGTATTGGTAGCTTTCGCGATCGCACTTTTACTCTTACCGTTCCTACTGCTCCAGAAATAGCGGCTTCGAGCACCGCTACAGGCTTAGGTCCTATTGGCATTTCTGTAACGGGTGTCCCTATTTTTAATGATACGGAAGGACCCAATAGACCATTAGAAGAAGAGATTGCAGAAACATTTGATTATGCTGGAGCTCACGTTGGCCCTTCGGGCTATCACTACCACGCAGAGTCTGCTGATGTTCCCGAAAATACTGTACTTTCTCATGATGATGAAAAATTGATAGGGATTATGGCAGATGGCTTTTTAATTTATGGAAGAAGAGAAATGGATGGCTCTTATCCTATGGATTTAGATGAATCAGGAGGGCATTATGGAGCGACACAGCACAGTGATGGGGAAGAATTTTATCATTATCACATCATCAATGAATATTATTTTGGAACTTTAATTGTCCTTTTTGGTGTCGATTTGCAGGGTACTCCTAATAGTATTCTGTAGGCATAATACGAGATCAATATGTAACGTCCTATATAAATGCTACAAGAGTAGATATAAGAGTAGATTTAAGAGAAAAAAAGCAGCAATTCGATTTGCTGGCTTTTTGTTTGATCCTGGAAATCAGATGGATATGCCTAAGCACTTTACTGAATAAAAGTTACTGTATCGATTAGTCCATTTTTTACTTCGTAAATAGCGACAGCATGTATCGTTTTTCCTGCATTAGCCTGAACCACTTCTTGATCAATCACAATGGCACCCATAACTATGCGTTTTTTTATTTTACAATGTAAATTGGGTGTGTTTTTAAAAAACATATCATAGGTTAGTCTAAGTTCGCTATGACCTGATGTTTTAAATCTATCTGGAAAATTGTATATTTTTATGTCTTCTGAGTATGTATTTACAAAAGCATCGATATTCCTTGCATTGTAGGCCACCAGTTGTTTATCAATAATAAACGTAGGGTCTGGATTGGTCGGATCTTTGCCCAAAAGAATAGTCATTGATTTTATCTTGTCTTTTTTGAATTTATAAAAAACAATGCGCTCTATATTTTTAGTTGGAGTTTTTACAAGTTCCTTGTCAATAATGGTCCCTCTAAAAATAATACGATCTAAAAGCTCTATATTTTGGGTTTTGTTTTCAGAAAAGGTGTTTTGATAATAGTCGCTGATTTCCTGAGCACCTTGTGCTATTTTTTGTTTTGGAAAAAGTGAAATTGTTGCTTTTTCATGAAACAAACTATTTATAGATGTCAGCGCTTTCGTATTAAATGCGATCTGCTTTTTTTCTAAGGTGTTAAGTGTTTTTTCTTTTTGAGCCAATAACTCATTAGCATGTAAAAGCAGTAATAATAGTAGACAAATAGAATTTTTCATTTTTTAGAGATAATTTATACACGGAAATAGAGACTAGCATTTAAAATTAATTTTTTTAATCCAATATTAAAAATAAAAACCCAATCGCTCTAGGGTATGATAGCGCAGAAATGTTTTCCATGCCAGGTTTGTTTATACTCTTTTCTTTCAATTTAATTCATAGGAATAGCAACAGAAACCTTTCTGTTTAATACATCTTCATCTGTAGTAATGAGTATTCTTTGGGTCAAACAACTGAAGTTTTCGGGGTTATTTCCCTTGTTTTACAAAGGTCTTTTAGCTATTTCTAAAGGATTTATTTCCCCTGTGTTAATATGTAGATACCTGTATATTAGGTTTTTACAGGAAATCTAAGCTTTTGTGTACGTCCAATCTGTTTTTAGTAATTGGTTTTTACTGTATATTTGAGTCTATCCTATATCAGTCATACAAACCGCGGTGTTAGCCTGATAATAATCACAATAAAACTACCTGGAAAAGGTATGATATCCCAAACTTATATTACATCCTAAAGACCACCCATCTTAACGGGTCAGAAATGGCATCAGATGTTGTTTCATGTATAAAGATTGATGTAATGTAGTAATAGGATATTACTAACTGAATGTTGTATTATTAAAACCACAACCAAATGAAAAATCTAAAATTATTGGCGCTTTGCGCTATTATGGTAGGATGCTTGATATCCTGCCAAAAAGAAGACATCTCTGATACTGCTGTAGAAGAGGTAGCCCAACAACCCACCAAAGCACAGTTGGATAAACTATCTAAAATGGGAGTCAATATAGAAAATGTAACGATACAGGATATTCCGCTACCAGACGGATCCAAAGAGAAATACCTGGTATCTGGGGATATCACGATTCCTATCGATAACCTAAAAGAATATCCAGATCTGGTATCTACGGATGGGGATAATAAACAATACCAATCTGATTATATTGTTGCACCACAGTACAGAAACATAAGGATTTTGGGTTGGACAGGTACAGGTTCAATTTATGACTTGACTCCTAAAATGCAGATTACATTATCCTGGGCAGTGGCAAACTATAATGCATTACCTAACACGCTGAATTTTACACTGACTTATGGTAATGATCAATCGCAAGTAGATATGGTGGTGTATAGAGTAAATGGAGGTGCAGGAGGATCCGCCGGATTCCCTACTCCAGCAGGTAGACCCAATCGGTATGTGCGTATTAACTCCGGACTGGATAGTGATACCTATAGTAGGAATGTAGTAGAGCATGTGATAGGTCATGAAATAGGACATAGTGTTGGTTTTAGACATCAGGATTGGTACAATCGTTGGAGCTGTGGATATACAGGACCGCTTCCTGCAGAACCATCAGTAAGTCCGGCTGCGATCTGGATTCCTGGGACGCCTTGGTCTCCGTATGCTGATTCTATTATGCTAGGTTGCTTTGGTACCGGAGAGGATGGAGAATTTACCGCTTCAGATAGAGATGCTTTGAATATTTTATATTAAAAATAAAACAAGGTAAATTATAAATGATAAAGGGTAGCAAATTTAATTTGCTACCCTTTTGTTTGTTGATAACCTATTGTGCATTTAGATGATTTTTTAGCCAAAATCCGTCAATTCTATTTCTTCGACCTTAGGAGAAGTGTATCGAGGATAGGATTATTACCTAAAAAAGCTATTCTCGATACCCTCCAGTGGCGGGCAGGCTATTTTATCTTCATTTCATTACGATAAAACACGAAGTGACGCTTTTTTTCAATTACTCTTCTTAAATGTATCATGGATTGTTGATACTCTTCCTCTTTTGAATTTAATTCATAGGAATAGCAACAGAAAGCTATTGTTCCTAACAAGAATCTACTTATTAACTTACACTAAATTCTGAACTAATCTTCAATAGGCATATCATTTAGTTAGTAAGAAAATTAATTCACTCACTCTATTATTTATAGCTTGGTCTTTTTTTCCAATGGATTGACCCAATAATCATACCTGTTCGGTATTCATACAGCTACTTTTGGAATATCTAATTAAAAGATAAATCCATTAGATATGCATGATAAAAAACCAAATGTAAACGCATCTTCAGGCATCATTATCAAGGCCCCTATAGAAAAGATATGGCAGATCCTAGCCGTAGAATTCGGTGATATTGGGAATTGGGCTTCTGGAGTGGACGCCTCTGAAGGTTCTGGCACTCCGATTAACGGAAGTACTTGTTCCGAACGTGCCTGCAAGATTAATGCAACCGGATTTAGTGACACCAAAGAAAGAATCACGGTATATGATAAAGAGGGCTACATTCTTAAATACACATTGTTTCACGGACTGCCTGGTTTTGTAAAAGATGCATACAATACCTGGCAGTTACTTCCTAAAGATGAATCCTTAACACTCGTCAAGGCAACTACCGAAATGAGAGCTACTGGTATTATGGGCGCTATGATGAATGGCTTTATGACTAGAAGCACTCAAAAAGTGCTTAAAGCAATGTGTCAAGAGTTAAAATACTTCGTAGAGCATGGCGAACCCCATCCAACGAAGAGAAAAGCGATAGAAAAGTATAATCGGAAAAAGAAATAAATCCGCAATACCCTAAAAAAATGATGATGAAAAAAACAGTAAAAAATGGAGTACTTCTACTTCTTTTAGTGGTACACTCCACTTTCGCGAGAGCGGAAGCAATCAAAGATAAAGAACCCAATGTTGTAGCTACAGCAGAGACCATTATTAATGCACCAATTAATGAGGTATGGGCTATTCTGGCAGAAGATTGGGCAGGTATAGGAAAGTGGTCATCAGGTGTGTCACACTCTCAAGGTTTTGGTGAACCTATAGGTGGTTCAGACTACACGATTCGTGCCTGCGAAATTACAGCCGCTGGCTTTGATGATACGAAAGAACAAATTTTGGAATATGACGATAAAAATTATCTGCTTAAATATGAGCTTGCAGATGGTCTTCCAGGTTTCGTAAAGGATGCTATAAATATTTGGACTTTGGAAGAAACTGCCAATGGTACGCTCATCAAAGGTAAAACGACTATGAGAGCAACTGGTATCATGGGCGGAATGATGAAAGGTATCATGAAAGGCGCAACAAGAAAAGCCCTGGAGAGTATGACCAGAGAATTAAAACACTATATCGAAACTGGAGAACTACATCCTGACAAACTTGCTTCCAATAAAAAAGTGGCTAAAAAGGATGCGAAGATGCGCAAGAAAGTTGCATTTGTAGAAGTGGAACAAGAGATAGATGCAGCTGTTGACCGTGTTTGGGAAATTATAGGAACTAATTTTGCGAACATAGCAGATAGCAATCCCGATTGTCCATACTCAGAATGGGCAGATGGATATAACAAAGCAGAAGTTGGTGCTAAGCGTATTATGTATATGACCGATAGCCGTGATAAGAAGTATTTTGTTGATGAAATTGCAAAGTACGACCCAGTAAATCATCATATCACTATAGAGATTGCCAACAAAAAAGGATTTGGGACATTAAACATTGATTACACCTGGGTCAATATGGATGCCGTGAAAATTTCAGAGAATAAAACGCTCTTGAAAATACGTTTTCATTATCTTACTAAACCGAAGTTTCTGAAAGGGTTGGCAAAGGGAAGTATGCGTAAGGGCTTTCAGAAATATGCATATGGTATAGATTATCACGCCGAAACCGGAGAGGTAGTTACAGAGGAAAAATGGAAAGAAATCAAACATTTATATAAGTAAAAAGCTGTGATTTTGACACAACGACATTTAGAATTAGGTGGAAAAGCTGTTATCAGCCATTTCACCTTTTCTCCACCGCTTATAGCCGCTGCCGATTTGGATAATACGGCTTGTTTCATATTTCCTATACATACAAGAGGTAATATATATCGCGCTGATGGAAAAACAGAGATTACAAATACACAGGGCGTTTTAATGAAATGCGGTACCTACGTAAATAAATGGTACAATACAGATGAGAATGCGGTATCCGAAGTGGTTATTCTTAGACTTCATCCTGAGGTAATGCAAAAAGTGTTATCAACGACCGAAGTAAGCTCGTTCGAAAAAAAAGAAGTAACTAGTCCTTTGAACGCTGTTCTAGAATTGGACGTGCTATTGACCAAATATCTGGATAGTCTATTTTTCTATTTTGATAATAAAGAACTTGCGACAGAAGAGTTGGTTGCACTTAAAGTAAAGGAACTGACCTTACTCTTGATAAACAGCCGAAATCCAAATCCGGTAATCGAATTGTTATCATCCCTTTTTTACAGGGATGAATATACCTTAGTAGAAATCGTCAATGCAAATATATTCGAGGATATTTCTCTTAATGAAATGGCAGCTATTGCTAATATGAGTCCTTCTACTTTTAAAAGAAAGTTCAAGGCGGAATTTCAAACAACGTACTCTCGTTATGTAATGACTAAGAGACTTGAAAGAGCAAGAGATTTACTGATTAAAAAATCCAAATCGACTATCTCAGAAATAGCATACGATTGTGGTTTTAATGACCCTGCTTACTTTACAAAGTCTTTTAAAAAAAAGTATCAAATGTCACCTACTACTTATAAGGAAGAGAAATTGAAGCAGACTATTTTAAGTTGGAAAAGTTGAAGATGCATATGATTTTTATCCGTACTAACTACTTTAGATATTTTACGTTAATGACATTAAAATGATACACTTGATGTCGAGAAATACATAACACTAGCGTTCTAGGTGAAGCAGCAAACCCGTGTCTGCCCGAAGACAGATTTTCGTTATCAGTATATCCAATTATAAAAATTGGTATTTTAGCACATACATTTCGGAATGCTAACGCTCCTTGCAAAGGGCGTTGACCATAATATGGAACAAAAATATACGACTCAAAATATAACTATCAAGAGTAATAGATAATGAAAAAAGAACTATCAGAATTAACTGATTCAGAACTGTTGGATGAAGCGAAAAAAATGAAATCAGCTTCCATCATTAATGCTGCGTTAATTGGATTTATGTTTGGAATTATAGTGTACAGCATTCTGCAAAATTCTGTTGGACTTTTTACATTGATCCCTCTATTTTTTATATTCAAAGTATTTCATAAACCGGAAAAAAATAAAGCGTTGAAAAGACTTCTAAAAGAAAGAAAATTGAAGTGAGAAACGCGGCAAAGTTGTCACAAGTTAACTCGTTCTACAAAGTTTTTGACTTCTTAGTTTACGGACTCCTATCAGAATACCCAATCAAAATAATCTATATTTCCGTATAAAATTTCCGTAAAGGATTGGTTTTTGGTAAGGGTAGTTCGGTAGTGAGAATAAAATAAATATTAGGGAGCTATATATTTAATGAATAAGGTGTGTGATTACCCTGGTAACTATACATAATTGTTAGCACACATTTAGGATGTAACAAAAACACAAATTAATCGTCTGAAAAGAGAATATAAGCAAAGAAGGGAAATGACAGAAATACATCAAAAAGCAACTAGCAAAACAAAGACAATCATTGTTTTTATTCTAACTATCGTTATTGGTTATGTCCTTTTCATTATTCCAGATATATTCTTTGGAGTTACTAAAATTAATGGAGGAAAAATTGGAATAAATTTACTATTTATTGCTTTATTTCAGTTTTTCTCAATTGTTGCTTTGCTCTATACTTCACTTAAAATCCTAAAAAAAGATTTTAGTTATATCGGACTTCAATTTGTAAATATCAAAGAGGATGTTTTATTGGGTGTTGTTTTCGGGGCTATATGGACAATTCTTCAATTTGCATTGATAATTCCGAACACTGGCGGAATTAACCGCGCCGACATTAAAGGGATGTTGGGAATGTATGATGGCAGTTTAATAGGAACTTTCTCATTTATTGCATTAGGAGTAATAGGTGGCGGAATTACAGAGGAACTCTTTAATAGAGGATATTTCATTAATGTGCTTAAAGATGTCTTTGAAAATCAAAAAATGGGACTATGGTTTTCTGCAGTTTTATCTATTGTATTGTTTTCGCTTGGTCATATGCCAATTAGTGCCTTGGATTGGTTTGATATTCTGATTCCAACTGTTATGTACACTTTATTATTCATAATAACCAAACGATTGACTGCTTCTATAGTGGCTCACGGAATTTACAATATGACAGCTATACTACTGACTTATTATATGTATTTCAATTAAAAACGTGGTAACCTTGTATAGCGTAATGCGTGCGGAACTTGTTCTACGAAATTGTAAACTTCTTAGTTTACGTACTCTTCTTTATACAAGACAAAAAAAATACATGTCCAGTTTTCGGTTGCTGGCTGAATATGATCATCGGTACTTTGTATAAAAACAAAGGACAATGAATTTTAAAGAGCTACATCATCAAAAAACACCTTTGCTATTGGGAAATGTTTGGGATGTACCCAGTACCAAAACGGCCGAGAAATTAGGGTTTCAGGCCATAGGAACTTCAAGCGCTGCAATTGCGAGTCTTTTAGGATATCAAGATGGAGAGGAAATGGATTTTTCTGAACTCCTGTATTTTGTAAAACGAATCGCAGCAAATACCCATCTGCCACTATCTGTAGATCTGGAATCCGGTTATAGTCGAGACCCAAAAATTATCGCAAAATATATTAAAGAACTTGCAGGTTTGGGTGTGGTAGGAATCAATATAGAAGATAGTATTGTTACCGATAAAAGAATACTACTGGACGCAACCGAATTTGCAGATACACTCATAGCCGTAAGCAACTTGCTGTCTCAAAAGGATGTCGATGTTTTTATCAATGTCCGAACAGATACCTTTTTAGTAAAGCATCCTAATGCAGTAGCAGCAACCAAAAAACGAATCGAATTATATGAACAAGCAGGTGCTAACGGAATTTTTACTCCCTGCATAGAACAGGAATCAGATATCAGAGAAATTGTAACTTGTACACAGTTGCCGATCAATGTGATGTGTATGCCGAATCTTCCGGATTTTGAGACCTTAGCGAATATAGGTGTACAACGAATTAGTATGGGTAATTTTCTATTTGATAGGATGTACAGTCAGTTAGAAAGCACTACCAAAGAGGTCGTAGACCAACAATCAGTTCAATCCATTTTTTAAGATGTTGATTACAGAAAACAAAACGATAGAAACGTATTACAAAGCACTTCTAGAAAGAAAAGAAAGCTTTGTAGGGATCTTTTTTGTGGGTGTAAAAACGACTTCTGTTTTTTGTATCGCTACCTGTAGAGCCAGAAAACCAAAATTAGAGAATGTAGAATTCTATACTTCGTTTAAAGAAGCATTGGATAATGGATACAGACCTTGCAAGATTTGTAAGCCAACAGAAAACGCTAATGAAGCACCAGAACCCGTAGAAAAAGCGATTAGGTTGGTAAAGCAAAACCCAAAGGAGAAAATCACAGACGATCAGTTACGGGAACTAGCAATCAGTCCAGAGTTGGTGAGACGATGGTTTAAGAAAAACTATGGAATGACGTTTCAGGCGTATCAGCGGATGTATCGGATTAATAATGCTTTTCAGGAATTAAAAAAAGGAAAAAATACTACACATACTGCTTTTGATTCGGGATATGAATCCTTGAGCGGTTTTGGATATACGTTTAAAAAGGTAATCGGAAAATCTCCTCAAAAAAGTATAAATAGGAATGTGATTTTAATTAATAGATTGACAACACCTTTGGGGCCTATGTTTGTGTGTGCTACAGAAAAGGGAGTGTGTTTATTAGAATTTGTGGATAGGCGTATGCTTGAAACAGAGTTTAAAGATTTGCAAAAACGATTGAATGCACAGATCATAGCAGGAGAAAATGAACAGATCAAGCAAGCGAAAAAAGAAATCACCGAATATTTTGAAGGGAAAAGAAAGGTTTTTGAGGTTGCCTTAGAAACACCAGGAACTGAGTTTCAGAATACGGTTTGGTGTAGTTTAAAAGAAATTAAATATGGACAGGTAACTACCTATCAACAACAAGCAGAAAAAATAAATAATCCAAAAGCGATTAGAGCAGTAGCTTCTGCAAATGGTTGTAATAGAATTTCGATTATAATTCCGTGTCATAGAGTCATCGGGAAAGATGGAAGTATGACCGGTTATAGTGGAGGTATCGAACGAAAACAATGGTTGTTAACGCACGAAAGTGAAAATCTCTAATTCTTAAAATTATTTGATACAAAATCAAGGCTGAATTTTTCAGTTTCATCTTAGAATTCAGCCTCAATTTATAAAATGTATAAAATCACGATTTAGTAGGAACCGCTAATTATTTTTTCTGTTTTAATTATTTTATTAGTTGAGCTCAATAATCTGAGGAAATAAACACCTTTTGGTAAGTTTGTAGCAAAACTAATACTCTTAGAGGAGTTACTTATAGGCTCGTTAGAAACTTCTCTACCGAATATATCTATAAGTTGTACTCTGGTGATTTCGGTATTGTTTTTTGATAATTGAACTGTTAGACTTGTTGTAAAAGGGTTTGGATAGATCGAAATATTAGAAACCTCTTGATATCCAATTCTATTGGATAGACTCTGGCTACTGCCAGAACAGATTACTTTAAATTCGTTTATAGACGACCAACTGCCTGAATATCCTGATGCACCTGTAATGGTTAGTTTTACATATCTAACCGTTCGCGTAGAAAAACTTCTGTTAATCACCGAACCGCCAGATGTATTATTGGAGGCATCGGTTACTATAGAGAATCCCGAAGTTGCAGAAGTACTAGAACCTTCTACAACAAACTGATAGGCTCTATTGTTATATGGATATAATTCGATTTCGCTGATAGCATATTCTTCTCCTAGGTCTATTACTGCGTTTTGAGGAAATCCTTCTGCGGACCATCTGTTATCGGTATTGTCATCGATAATATTGCTCGCTGGATTTGCTGTTTGTTGATCACTATAAGAAAAAATATTCGCATTTAATGATAGATTACTTCCTGCAGTACAATTAGTATTATCAATAGCGTTGCCAAAGACTCTAAATTCGAGGATGCTAATCCAGGGTCCAGAATAGGCAAATGCACCTGATACAGTTACTCTAACATAACGCGCATTTACCGAAGAAAAAGAATCAGTTACAGGAGCCGAAACTGTTCCCGGTGTCGAGTTATTGCTTCTATCAACTATTTCGCTGTAAGTTCCGTTAGCATCAGTAGCAGTTTCAATACTATATTGGTATGCTCTGTCTTGGTAAAAAACCAATTCGGTTTTATTAATACCGAAACTATCTCCAAGGTCTACAGTAAATGACTGAGGAAAACCATTGACTGACCAACGAGAATTAGTGGATCCATCGACTAAGTTGTCTGCACTATTGTTACCATCTGGAGTTCCTGTGGCTGTTACTGGTTTATTTAAAGCTAGATTGTCACCGGTAGTAGGAGAGATTACTGTTACAGTAGCGGTATCAGTGAATTCTCCATCTTGTGTGGTCACTGTGATAATAGCTTCACCTGTACTAATGGCGTTGATTACTCCATTAGAATTGATCGTCGCTACCGAAGGGTTGTTACTGGTGTATGTAGCGTTTTGATTTGTAGCATTATCAGGCGATATCAAGGTTGTCAATTGTTGAGTGTTTCCGACTTCTATAGTAGTATTATTCGGAGAAAGAACTACTCCATTTACAGGTACAGTTCCTGCAACACCTAACTGAGTTATAATGATTGTTCTGGTCAAAGTTCCACCGCTAACAGTTACAGTACCAGTTCTTGTACTACTTTCTGAGTTGATAGTGACTGATATAGTAGCGCTGCCATTATTTACTCCAGATGTAGGACTTATAGTGATCCAGGAACTATCATCGGATATTGTCCA
The DNA here is from genome assembly GCF_947495315.1 of uncultured Aquimarina sp. Taxonomy (GTDB): domain Bacteria; phylum Bacteroidota; class Bacteroidia; order Flavobacteriales; family Flavobacteriaceae; genus Aquimarina. The sequence goes on from NZ_CANLYD010000005.1 coordinate 88,414, forward strand.
ATTAACATTGGATGTTACAGTAAGCGTCTGACTTCCGGCAGCAGCTGCAAAATCATTGATTGCAGATAGCGTTAGTACATCTGTTGGAGGAGTATTACTACAAGAACTCAAAGAATTTCCGGTAGAGTTAACAAAACAAGCGCCAACGCTTATCGCTACATCGCTATCGGAGTAAGGAGATTGAGATATATTTGATCCTGCATTGGTACCAGAAATACTAAAAATTTCACCATTAGTACTAGCTGATAAATTTGCCGAAGAGAATCCGCTTACTGATGCTCCTAAGTTTGTATTATTATATACATTTCCTGAATAAGATAAGGTGGAACCAATAGATGAAAAATCTCCATTATTATCTTCGGTAATAACATCAGTAATATTAGATGAATTACCCGAAAAGAAAATGACATTGTTAGCAACGTTACCAGTGTTGCTGCTAGTACCTTTGTCTCCGTTAAAAAATAATGGAGCATTGGTATTTACAATAGTGTTGTTGGAAACAGTAATGTCTTCTGATTTTTGATAACCATTAGATACACTTGTAGCGTTACAATTATCCTGAGAGTTGGTAGAACCTCCCATAAATGTAATCCCATTATTCCACTTTGCTTGATCAATGACAGTGATGCAATCCTGAATGTAATTGTTAGTAATCGTATGGTCACTATCTACTATTCGGATTCCTCCGGTTCCATCAACATTTTCTCCTAAAAAGTAATTGCCCTCTACAGTAGCTCCAGAACCATGACGCAGCGTTAATGATCCTCGGCATCTTCTAAAAGTATTGTTTTGATAGGTGTTGTTGTCACTTTTATTAGTAATAATTTCATTTTCACCATCTGCCTCAACAAAATAGTTATTGCTTACCGTTGTTCTACAATCTACATTCTGGAATTCACTAGTTCCAACACGAATCGTTTCACTATCACCAGAGTTTGATAATGAAGGATCCATTTTTTCATATTTATAAAAGTAATTGTTACTTATTGTATGGCCAACAATGTCACAGCGGTTCACTTCTGCATTGTATTCTAATTCTACTAATACCAAGGCCCCTGCAGTAGATTTATTCAAAAAAGAACAATTTAATACATTGTTATTATTTCCGTATAATACAATCCATCGATGTTTAACAATGGCTCCATCTTGTTCAGCTTCTGCCGCATCACCAGGTTCTACACCTAAACCGTCAATGACGCAATTTCGAATTGTAGAATTTTGTGCATACGTAGTTCCGTTTCTGAATTGGATAAAATTACTAGCTCCGTAGCCTCCTTTCCAGTGAAAACCTTCGACTATGAGGTAGTTCCCGGCAATATCCATTTGCAGTCCATTATTAAAAATAACGCCACCGGGTGTTTCGGCTTTTAAGGTAATAGGGTTGGATGCGGTTCCATTAGCACTAAATACAAGTCTTTCGTCACTACTATACGTTCCATTTTCCCAGATGACCACATCTCCTGGTGATAAGTTCAAATTGTTAAATTCATTTATCGAATTAACTGTGTATTCGGTAGCGAAAAGGTGAGTGGAAAAGAGAAAAAGAATCAGGAACATCGCTTTTATACCTCTTTTTTTTAATAGTTTTTTAGATAGCAAATCATCGGGATCGTATTCTTTTTGCTTTTTTACAGGCCAAAATGTGTGAAGATTTTTCATATGAATGTGTTAAATAGTTTAGTTACAAAATGAGCTAGCCTTCGCGTTTTGGTTTGATTCTTATATGTAGGTTTTAAAAGCTAGTATTAGTTTTATTGAATTAGTAATATGTTAGTTCTTAATCATGATAAATTAAATTGGTCAACCAATTTAATGTTTTTTTGTTGATATATAAATATTTTACGTTTATAAATATTGTGGTTGTATCAATTTTGTTAATTGATTAAGGAAATATCAATTGTGTGAATTATGGATATATCGGATTGAAGCATTCCAAGATTTTATATAATTCTCTATAGATCTTAATAATCTGTATTTTAGCGTAAATTTTAGTTAATGACACATTTGAAACGTCTTACTTTATTAATAGCTTTACTGGTAGTTCAGATCAGCATTGGACAAGAATATTTTGAAGGAGAATTGTTCTATAGCATACAATATGAGCCAATTAATAAAAGCATTCCTGTGGAGTATTTGGAAAAAGAAATGGGAACTTCTTTTTCGGCCTATGTACAAGAAGATCGCTATGCTATGATCTACCACGCTGAAGGTACACAGGGTTGGATGAAGATTATAGTAGCACTAAAAGAAGGATATTCCTATACTGAATATGAAAAATCAGATACTATTATAAAAACAAAGTTCGGAACTGAAAAAGAAGAACTGGTTGAGTTTAAAAGAAACACGGATAAGAAAGAGGTGCTTAATGAACTGTGTGAATCTGTTACGATCAACTATAAACCTTTGGAGCCAGATGCATATGTTGAGATGATTAAAGGGACTTATTACTTTAATCCAAAATATAAATTGAATGCCAAATTTTACAAAAACTATACTGACGGTTTTTGGAATCTTTTTGTGAATGAAGCTAAATCGATAAGCATTCGCAACGAAACCGAATTTTATCCATTGTTCAAAACCATTCAGGAGGTTACTTTGATAGAAGAAAAGAAAATCCCGGATGAGGTTTTTGAGTTAAATGCTTCTAAAGTAATCTTCGAAAAGAAATAAAAATAATTTTCATGAATTTAAAACAAGTTACCTTATTAATTGCTTTACTTGTAATTCAATCAAGTGTGGGACAAGCCTATGATGAACGATATAAGTTTTCGGTAGGTGATGAGGTGCATATGTTTGGGGATAATGTAAAACTTAGAGATGCTCCAAATACAGATTCACAAACCTTGGCATTACTTCCTATAGACTCTAAAGCAATCATTCTTGCAGTTGAAGATAGCTTGCATGAATATAAAGGAATTAGTATGCCTTGGTATAAAGTGGAATGTGGGGATAAAATAGGATATGTTGTAGGCGGTTTGTTTTCTTTTGCTAGGTATAATAGTAAAACTGGTAATGATACTTATTTTATTTATGGGTTAGAAAAAGATGCAGAGGGATCGACATATGCTACTATCAGAACAGTGAGGGATCAGAAAATGCAAAGCGAGCAGAAAGTAAGAATCTTTGGGAATGGAGCTTTCGAGGTTAAACATTATGACAATAAAGGAGTAGAACAAATGGATGATATTATTGTTATTGATAATTATAGTGAAGCTTGTGGTATTGATGGAGGAAAATCCTATGTTGTTTATAGTGGAGGTCAACTTATTCATATGGCTAATACTTCAGAAATAGGAGATGGAGGATTATATCATTATCATTCGGATTTTATATTCCCTTCAGATCCTCAAGGAATGCCTAATATAATTATCTACAAGCAGGAAAATGGGGAAATGAAAGATGAAGAAACTGATTGGTATGTTACTACTTCTCAACAACGAAATCTTACTTGGGATGGAGAAAAGCTACAACCTGAGGATTATAAAAATTGATCTTTAAAAACACATTCATGAAAGTAATCGGAATCGAGATAGATAAAAAAGAGCCATCTCTGTAGTGTTGTCTAAGGATGAAAATGGGAACTATATAAACCTTACTGGTAAGACGAAGTGTATCGAAATTAAAGATGATTAGAGTAATCAAGATGTTCAAGCTTTTCTAAAAGAGATTCATGCTTTTTTTGATATTATAGAGCCATTGCATGTTGCTATTATTGGTAGACAAACCAAAAGAAAGTTTGCAGCGGCAGCCGTTTCCTTTAAATTAATAATCTTAAAAAAAAGTATCCCTAATTCTATGATAGTGTTATGTAAAATAATATCATTAACTATTGAATTAGAAAGTGTATAGTATTAGATTTGTGGTTAATAAAAAAATAATAGTATAGATGAAATACGCCATATTCACTTTTATAACCGTTCTTTTTGTTTCTTGTAATGCAGGTCAAATAAAAGCTGATCTTAGAGAAGAGAACGAGAAAGAGATTATAAAATATATAGAGGATAATGGTCTGATAGCAGGAAAAAGTGATACAGGTTTGTATTTTGTTGTTCATGCGCCAGGAACCGGCATCAGGCCCAGAAGATCAGATATGGTTACTGTGGCATATAAAGGATATTTTACAAACGGTGCGGTGTTCGATAAAAGTGATGCAAACGGTATTTCTTTTGTTTTACAAGAGGTAATAAAAGGCTGGAGAGAAGGGATTAGATATTTGAAAGAAGGTGGTAGCTGTACACTATTGATACCTTCACATTTGGGATATGGTCGTAGGTCGGTAGGGCCGATTCCGGGAGGTTCAGTATTACTATTTGATATTACATTGATTTCGGTGAATTAAGAATCTTTAAATAGAACTAATATTAAATAATGAAAGTAATCGGAATAGAAATAGATAAAAAAAGAGCAATCTGCATGGTATTATCCAAAGATCTGCAAGGTGAATATACCAACCTTACTGGTAAGACTAAGTATATCGAAATTAAAGATGATCAGAGTAATCAGGATATAGAGAACTTTCTGAAAGAGATTCATGAGTTTTTTGATACTATACAGCCAGATCATATCGCTATTATTAGTAGACAAACCAAAGGAAAATTTGCAGCTGCTTCTGTTTCTTTTAAATTAGAAGCATTGATACAATGTTATCCAAATGCAGAAATGAGTTTCGTTTCTAAGCAAACCTTGACTGCGTATTATAAAAAGAATGCACTTCCGGTAGGATTTGATAATGCTTATCAGGAAAATGCTACTAGATTAGCGGCGTATTTATTAAGAGAATAGTTTTTTAGCCACTCTGATATAGGAAAATTTCCATTATAAAAGGAAAAATTCCAAATATCAATTATTTCTTTTAAATTTGTACCTCAAAAAAATTGTAATGTCAGAAAAATTATATGCTGTTATTGATGTAGAAACCACAGGTAAGGGCATTAAAGGGAATCGCATTACAGAAATTTGTATTGTATTGTTACAAGGCAGTACGATTATAGATAAATTCACTTCTCTGGTAAATCCCGAATGTCATATTCCACCTTTTATTACTGGTCTTACAGGGATTGATAATGATATGGTGCGAAATGCACCCAGATTTCACGAAATAGCAGAACGAATTGTACAGATGACTACTGGGGCGATCTTTGTGGCGCATAATGTAACTTTTGATTATAATGTGATTAGAGGAGAGTTTAAAAACCTTGGATATTCATTTGTTCGGAAAAAACTGTGTACCGTTCGTTTATCCAGAAAATTAATTCCAGGCATGTTTTCATATAGCTTGGGAAAACTATGCTCTTCTCTTAATATTCCCTTAGAAGATCGACATAGAGCTGAAGGCGATACGGATGCGACCGTGATTCTTTTTCAACGAATTCTGAGCCTTGATCCTGAATTTTTAGTTATTAATAAATTCTTAAATGCACGCTCTAAGGAAGCTACATTGCCGCCACATCTTAAAGCTGAAAACATAGATGTACTGCCAGAAGAAACAGGTATTTACTTATTTAAAGATCAAAAAGGAAAAGTAATATATGCCGGTAAAGCGAAAAATATTAAACAGCGGGTGATCAGTCATTTTTATGATAAAAAGAATAAAGAATATGCACTGGGTCAGGCTACATATACGATAGATTATGAGGTAACAGGTAATGAATTAGTTGCTCTATTATTAGAATCAGAAAAAATACAAAAACATTATCCGAAATTTAATAAAGCTCAGAAAAGACCGGTAGCTCCTTATTGTATTATGTTTTATACGAATAGAAAAGGAGTGGTTCAATTGGCAATAGACAGATCGCATTCTATAGATCATTCTGTAGAAATATTTTATAGCAGGGCAGAGGCAGTAGAAAAACTAGAACAGCTTTGTGAAGATTATCAGCTATGTCCACGATATTGTAGTTTACAGAGTACTACAGAACGGTGTTCTCATTATAAAATTAAGAATTGTAAAGGCATTTGCATAGGAGAAGAATCTGTTGCCTTGTATAATATGAGAGTCCAAAAAGCTTTATCCTCTTTACGAAGAGATCAAAAAAGTTATTTTATTAAGGAAAAAGGCAGAACATTTAATGAGCAAAGTTTTGTAATGATCCAGGATGGCGTTTATAAAGGTTTTGGATACATACAAGAAGATGAACAAATTGCTAAGATAGAGGACTTCGATAATTTCTTAAATCTTCAGAAACATACCTATCATACTACCAAAATAATTAAAAGCTACCTACGTAAAAATGGAGATAGGAATATCGTTCCGATATAGCTACTCTTTATACCTTTTTGGAAATTATAACAAAATAATAATATATAGCTATTATGTAAATTAGTACTTTGAGGAACTTAATCTTATTTGTATTAATCATTTGTTATCTATGAAAAACGTAATTACCTCAGTAATTTTATTCCTGACCGTTTCAATCTATGGTCAAAAAACTATTGATTTTCCTTCTAAAGATGGATTGACAATGACGGCAGATGTGTATGAGGCAAAAGACAGTAATCAGTTTATCATTCTTTTTCATCAGGCAGGATGGAGTCGTGGAGAATATCTGGAGATTGCTCCAAAACTTACTGCGTTAGGATATCATTGTATGGCAGTGGATCAGCGATCTGGTGGCTCAGTAAATGATATAACTAATAAAACAAACGCTGCAGCTAAAACGGAGGGTAAACAAACAGAATTTGTAGATGCTTTTCAGGATATAGAAGCCGCTGTAGATTATGTAAAAAAGACATATAGCCCGGAAAAAATTATTGTTTGGGGAAGTTCTTATTCTTCAGCACTTGTATTAAAATATGCGGGAGATAACCCAGATGTTGTAAACGGGGTTTTGTCTTTCGCTCCAGGAGAATATTTTGGTAAAAAGAATTTTATTACTTCTAGCGCTGTTAATATTAAAGTTCCAGTATTTATTACCTCTGCTAAGAATGAAAAAAAGAATTGGTCAGGAATCTATGACGCAATTACGTCGGATAAAAAACAATTTTTTCTTCCTGAAACAAAAGGAAACCATGGATCAAGAGCGCTTTGGGATAAATTTCCCGATAGTAAAAACTATTGGGAAGCGGTAAAAGAGTTTTTGAAAACTATATAGTGATATAACTAAATTGCCTGATACTCAACAATAAAGTATCAGGCAATTTTTATTTAGATATATGTTGATTTATACCTCCTCCATATATTCTTCTATAGGAGCACAGGTACAAATAAGATTTCTATCTCCATAAGCATCGTCTACACGTCTTACTGTTGGCCAGAATTTGTTATCTGCTACATATGATAATGGATATGCTGCTTGTTCTCTACTGTAGGGGAAATCCCAAGAGTCTGCTGTTAACATAGCCAAGGTGTGTGGCGCATTTTTCATCACATTATTAGGGTTATCTGCAGTTGCTTCTGCAATTTCCTGGCGGATACTAATCATAGCATCACAAAAACGATCTAATTCTGCTTTGCTTTCACTTTCTGTTGGTTCAATCATAATGGTTCCTGCAACAGGGAAAGAAACCGTAGGCGCGTGAAATCCGTAGTCCATTAATCTCTTAGCGATATCTGTTACTTCGATTCCATTTGCTTTAAACGGGCGACAATCTATAATCATTTCATGAGCAGCGCGACCACGTTCTCCAGAATATAATGTACTATAATGTCCATCTAATCGCTCCTTGATATAATTAGCATTCAGAATAGCATATATTGTAGATTCTTTAAGACCTTCTTCTCCTAACATGGTGATATATCCATAAGAAATCAAACAGGCTAGAGCTGATCCCCAAGGTGCTGCAGAAATAGCAGTAATTGCCTGATCTCCTCCTGTAGTAATAACAGGATTACCTGGTAAAAATGGCACAAGTTGTTTTGCAACACAGATAGGTCCAACTCCTGGTCCTCCACCTCCGTGCGGAATAGCAAACGTTTTATGCAGGTTTAGGTGACATACATCTGCACCAATTGCTCCCGGATGTGTTAATCCTACTTGAGCATTCATATTGGCACCATCCATATATACCTGTCCACCATTATCATGTATAATTTTAGTAATCTCTTTAATTGCAGATTCATAGACTCCGTGAGTAGAAGGATACGTTACCATCAATGCAGAAAGATTGTCTTTATATTTTTCAGCTTTTTCTCTTAGATCTTCTACATCTATATTTCCTTCTTCGGTTGCTTTGGTTACTACTACCTTCATTCCGGCCATCACTGCAGATGCAGGATTGGTACCGTGAGCAGAAGAAGGGATCAAACAAATGTTTCTGTGATGATCTCCTCTGGATTCATGATATGCGCGAATCACCATTAAACCAGCAAATTCTCCTTGGGCTCCTGAATTAGGTTGTAAAGAAGTTCCTGAAAAACCTGTAATTTCGGTTAATTGATCCTCTAGTTTTTTTAGTACTTCCTGATATCCTTGCGCTTGTTCTATAGGAACTAATGGATGAATGTTCCCCCATTGTGGATTACTTAACGGTAGCATTTCTGATGCAGCATTCAGCTTCATTGTACAAGAACCTAACGGAATCATGGAATGATTTAAAGAAAGGTCTTTACGTTCTAGCTTTTTGATATAACGCATCAATTCTGTTTCAGAATGATAGGTGTTAAATACTTCATTCGTTAAGAATTCGGTATTCCGTTTTATACTGGAATCAATAATATTTGTTCTACCTATTTCTTTAATTTCAATGGATTGTTTAGCAGCAACTTTCGCAAAAATCGATAGAATAGTATTTAAATCTTTAATTGTTGTAGCTTCATTTAAAGAGATAGATACTGTTTCAGCATCTGGATAGTAGAAATTTACCTGTTGCGCTTCAGCTATTTCTTTAATTTTGCTTGCATCAGCTTTAATTCGAATCGTGTCAAAGAACACTGTATTTAATTGTTGGTATCCTAATGATTCGATAGCATTGGCTAGCTCAGTTGCTGAGGTATTTACTTTATTCGCGATGTATTGTAACCCATCCTTACCGTGATATACAGCATACATTCCTGCCATTACCGCCAATAATACCTGAGCCGTACAGATATTAGAAGTTGCTTTATCTCTTTTAATATGTTGTTCGCGGGTTTGTAATGCCATACGTAAGGCACGATTCCCATTCATATCTTGAGTAACCCCAATGATTCTACCTGGAATGTTTCTTTTGTATTCCTCTCTGGTTGCAAAATATGCTGCGTGAGGTCCTCCATATCCTAATGGAATTCCGAATCGCTGTGTAGTACCTACTACTACATCTGCATCAAAACTACCAGGAGATTTAAGCGTTACAAGACTAAGAATATCAGCAGCGACTGCTACTTTAATTTCGGACTGATGTGCGTTTTCTACAAAAGTTGCATAGTCAAATACTTGACCGGATACACCTGGATATTGTAAAATAGCACCATAAAAGCCTGTTGAAAAATCAAATTTTGTATGATCACCGATTACCAATTCAATACCTAATGGAATAGCTCTGGTTTTTAATAAAGAAAGTGTTTGTGGTAGTATTTCTTCAGAAACAAAAAACTTATGAATATTTTCTTTTTTCTGCGCTCTGGATCTCACTGCAAATAACATGGTCATTGCTTCTGCAGCTGCAGTACTTTCGTCAAGTAAAGAGGCATTGGCTAATTCCATTCCAGTAAGATCACAAACCATTGTTTGATAATTTAACAATGCTTCTAATCTACCTTGAGCAATTTCTGCCTGATATGGTGTATACGCAGTATACCATCCTGGATTTTCTAAGATGTTACGTTGTATTACTGCTGGCAAACTTGCTTCGTGATATCCCAAACCTATATAGGTTTTAAATACTTTATTCTTGGCAGCTAACTGCTGTATATGAGCAGAATACTCTTGTTCGCTCATAGCCTCGTCAAGTTGTAGCGGGGCTTTTAGTAAAATGTCATCAGGGACAGTTTCGTGGATGAGTTGATCCATAGAATCAGCCTTGATTGTATTCAGCATATTATCAAGATCCTTTTCTGAAGGACCAATATGACGCAGTTTAAATGAGTCAGTTTTCATAGCAAAAAAACAGTTGAGATTGAAAGCGCAAAAGTACATATTTAATCCCTAAAATTTTCACAATAAATTAACCTAAACCTAGCAAGTTTTTAACCAATTTACACTGTTATTAACAGATTCCCCTAAATTCTCAGTGTGAAAACCCTAAAAAGTATATTTAGTTTTTATGTAAACAGTAGTATTCATGTAGCATTAGCTGTGGCAGCCTTGGTTAAACTTACTTTTTTAAAGTTCGAAATTTTAGGTGGAGACGCGTATATATATTTCAGTTTTTTAGGCTCTATTGTAGCGTATAATTTTGTAAAGTATGCTAATATCTCGGAATTATATCACAGAAGATTGACCAAATCAATGACTGGCATCAAGATATTAACAACTGTTTGTGCTATAATTTTCGCGTATTTTGGATATCAGTTGTCAATAGACACGTTGCTTTGGATGTTGCCTTTTGTGCTGTTAACAATACTTTATGCTGTTCCTATTTTTCCAAATAAAAAAAACTTGAGAAGTGTAGCGGGGATTAAAATTTTTATTATCGGTGTTACTTGGACTGGAATTACGGTATTGATACCTGTTATTTATGCAGAAGGGGCATTAGAGTTTAATATGATCATAGAAATCATACAGCGTTTTTTGTTTGTGGTAGTGATCATGCTACCTTTTGAAATTAGAGACTTGCAATATGATGGAAAAGAATTAGAAACAATCCCTCAGAAAATAGGCATTACAAGAACTAAGGTGTTTGGGAGTATTTTATTGGTGATTTTTTTGTTAGCTACTGTATTTAAAGCCGAACTTTTTTCTACGGAAATTCTAAGTACAGTATCTATTACGATTATCAGCTTGTTGTTTTTGTGGGGGACGGATAAAAAACAATCGGAATACTTTTGTTCCTTTTGGGTCGAAAGTATTCCGATTATGTGGTTGTTTATATGGGTTTTAATGCAAAATTTATTTGGATAATTCTTGCCGTAATTGTTCCTTCATCTGTTCTTTTTTAGAAGGTTCAATAATTTGTAAATTAGACTTTTTAATTGCTTTAGTAAGCTTATTATTTCTTTTAGAATAAGCTCTTGTTACTGTACAATACATTAATCTGATATTCAATTTGATGATTTCCATAATGGATGCTTCACCATATTGATTTTTATCACAGATAAACTTTGCTTCCTCGCAGGAAACTAATAAACTATTACTTGTTTTCATTACAATTTTAAAATACTATTATTTGGGGGTTACTAACTTATTTATTCTTGTTCAGCCATTTTTTTCTTTAATTGTTCTTTCATTGCATCCTTAGCCGATTGGTTGATACTTATGACTTTAGGATCTTTGACTAAATTAGTTAGTTTCGTATTCTTAGACGAATATTTTCTACAAGCCTTACAATAAATTAAATGAATATTTAATTTTACCTTTTCCCAAAAAGAGGCTTCCTTATATTGATTTTTATCGCAAATGTGATTGGCATTATCACAGCTTACAAATATTTTGTTTTCTTTACTCATGTGTATTAAAACCAGTTTTTTTCCAAGCATCCTGCCATCGCTGTACGTGCTCGATGGATGATTACCCAAAGGTTAGACGCAGTAATATCGAATTCATTACAGATTGCCTCTGTATCAAATCCTTGAATCGTTTTCATAGAGAAAATACGAGCTTGCTTCTCAGGTAATTTATCAAGGCAATCATGAATGGCGATTCCTAATTCTTTATTCTCAATTTTACCTTCGGCATTTTGGTCAAAGGGATCTGCTACTCTTTCTTCTAGCCAATCTCCTTCAGTTTCACCATCATTAGTGTAATTGATACGTACTTCTGCTTTACCTTTATTACTATTTATTTTTCTATAGTGATCAATGATTTTTCTTTTAAGGATCGAAATAAGCCAAGTACGTTCACTTGCTTCTCCTTTAAAGTTTTTCATTGATTTAAGACCTGCAAAAAAGGTCTCTTGCACTAAATCTTGTGCAATTTCCCTGTCATCGACCCGCACTATGGTATAGTTAAACAGGTAGTCACTGTATTTATCTATCCACGAATTGGGGTCTATTGTGTTTGTCGACATAGTGTATTAGCTCTTTTCCCCAAAAATAGGATAAAAAGTTGAATCTTAAATAAGTTTAATCCATTGAATTGTAGAAGAATTTGTAAAAGAAACCTCGTAGTAGATCGGGAACAATGTTTTTTTTGAATATGCTTGTGACTTATGATTACTGTTGTGATTCAATAAAAACAACCTCAGACAATAGTTAAAGATAATTATACTATTGTTGATCGTTCTGTTTCAGTTTTTATAAATTGGTTTCTTGTAGAAAGAAATTTGGTTAAATGTTTTTTTAAAAATAACTGGTCAAAAAACCTTCCTAAAAAACCATAAGGAGTTCTATATTCTAAGAAATCAATCATTTCAGTTCCGGTTACTGTTTCTTTGAAAACATGTTGATGTTTAAAATTTTTAAAATGACCTTGAATCATTTCATCTATAAAGTAAGTTGGATATCTTAAAGATGTTATTTTGCTTTGATGAGTCAGATACAAGCCAAAATGTTTTCCTCTCCAAGTCACGGTTTCATATAAATCTATCAGTCCAGAAGTTCTTCCTACAATAGCTTTTTCTTTTGTCTTCTTTGCGGAATTTATATGAAGATCAATATTTCTTGCTGCGTCAAAAACAATTTCCAAAGGCGCCTGGATAATGGTGCTTAATTGAATTGTAGTCATAATCATGAAGTTAAATCTATTAGCGCTTGGATCAGGTTAGGCTGTTTAAACTTAAAACCTGCATCTTGTAGTTTTTTTGGAATAACATTTCTGCTTTTTAGAATCAATTCAGTTTCAGTTTTAATAATCCGAGCTCCGATCTCTAAAAGCGGTTTGGGTAGTGGAATTCCGAAGGGAGTTTTGGTAACATTTCGCAGTGTTTTCATTAAACCGTTATTATCTGTGGGTTTAGGAGCAACGATATTTACAGGACCTTGCATGGCAGAATTTTCAATAATAAACTCCAGGCTTCTTGCAAAATCAAGTTCATGAATCCAGCTAAATTTTTGGTTTCCTTTACCTTGTTTCCCGCCAAAACCAATTTTCACTAAATTGAGAATAGGTTGTAAAGCTCCTCCATTTTTTCCTAGAACAATAGAGGTTCTCAATGCTACTTTTCTGGTCTTCGGAGTATGATGAGAGAAGAAAACACTTTCCCAATTGGTAGCTACATTTACAGAAAAACCTGTTCCGATCTCACCATCGACTTCATCCATTTCTTTATCCAAAGAATGTCTGTAGATGGTAGCTGTAGAAGAGTTTAACCAAACTTTTGGTGGATTTTCACATGCTAGAATAGCTTTGCCTAATACAGCCGTAGCATCTACTCTAGAGGAAAGAATAAGATCCTTGTTTTTCTGATGATATCTACAATCGACAGATTTCCCTGTCATATTGATAAGAACATCTGCATCATCAAGTTCTTGTTTCCATGCTCCTAGCGTTTTGGCATCCCAATGTACATATTTGATATTTCCGATGGATTTGTTTTTACTACGAGTGAGTATTACAATAGTCTCCGCTTTGTTTTTAAAGTGCTCAACCAAGACGTTTCCTAAGAAACCTGTTCCTGCTGCTATAATTAGTTTTTTCATATTCTTTAAAATTAAAATAATAATATGGGTAACCACAGAATTCTGTATGTTATCCAGGTTAAGGTTAAATAAAATGGTAATGCCAGTTTCTTAACTCTTCTTGCGTGTTCAATAATCATTAGTACAACAACCAGTAAGAATAAAAGAATTCGGATCTCCATCGAAATTTGTTCTTTTTGAAACAAAAATATCATCGGAATTAAGGCTAACGAACCTAACAAAGAGACCGTAATCATATTATATAAATAGGTATGAAGTTTTCTCTTTATAAAAATCAATATGATACTTCCTTGCCATAAAAGTTGACCAGAACACATGATCATTTCCTTGGTTAAATTATCATTAGGAATCAATTCCGGAAGTGCTTTTGCGTAATAAAACAATACGACTGTTGATATTACGGTAGCAATAATGATATACATCCATTGATATGTTCTTAAACCAATATTCATCAAGCTATTTTTCTGCTGTTATGATATAATATCCAAAGCTTTTCATATGCAACCCTGATAGTAATGCAAAGAGAGATCCTTTAAGGTTTTTCCAACTTTGGAGTTTCAGCGCTTCTTTCTTGAATAGTTTTTTAAAAATAAAACCGGTTATCGCAAAAGGCACGTGCAATACAGAAGGCGCTACTCTAAAAGAAATATCTTCTACGATTACGTTTTTGAAACCAAGTTCCTCTAAAGATTTTTTAACTCGCTGTATACTGCCTAACCCTTCCAGACTCCATCCTTTGCATAGTTGATCATAACAATAATGACTTCCAGGACATAATTGATCTTCATCTTTTTTTAGAAAAGCATCTGCTATTACCAGTTTTCCACCAGGTTTAACTATTCTGTAAGCTTCTTTTAACGCTGTTTCACTATGACCTGAATGGCAAAAACTCTCGATGGCATAAGCACTGTCAAAACTATCAGAAGCAAAACATGTATTGCAATAATTTTCTTCCAGAATCAACCCGTTCATTTTTTTAAATCTTTTATTGCCTTCAGTTGCCTGAAAAGGGGAGAGTGTTACTCCCAGAATATTGATCCTTGGATACTTTCGTAAACCATATCTCATAGTACCTCCAATTCCACAACCCAAATCTGCAATAAGTCCATTCTTTTTGCTGAAATGTAATCTATTGAAGACTTGATTATTCATTTCATTAAGCATAGTATCTCTTTTAAAAAGTGTTGTTTTAAAAGGGATATAGTATCCAAAATGCATATTGAAATCCTTGCTCCAGAATTCATAATCTTCTGTAGCTTCATCATAGAGTTCTATGAGATTTTCTTTATTAGATTTTTGAAATCTAATTTTACGTAGGAGTGGAAGTGTAGTATTCATAACAAAATATTTTTATTTATGATTGAAAAACACAATATATTTATTGAACCTGAGGCCCTTTTGGTCTTATTGTTTGAGTAACAACTGCTGGCTTTTGTTTAGATTTTTTTCTTCCTCTAAAAAATAGATACATGTTAAGGAATAGCATTAACCCTAAATACATTGAAAATCCACCAATTTTAAAGCTTAATATTTCTACTAAATTTTGATAAGTGTCATTAAAGCGATAGTTATCAATTTTCAGAATTAAGAGTGCCCAACCAATGTTTAATAAGTAAAAACCTACTTCGAATAGACGATTTGTTGCGATTGCAATGTCATCTTTCCCTTTAAAAATATCGATCATAAAGGTTTTTCCATTCTTGAAAAGTGTTTTAGACACAAAATAGGTGAGGACAATTGCTATGGGTAAATAGATAATGTATCCTATAAAAATTTTAGAAGTTTCCATAAAGTTCGTATTTATAATTATTTAATATTTTTAATAAATTTTGTTATCCAGAATAGATTGAAATAGTGTAAAACTGCCAGTATACAGATTATGATTGCTGTATGTTTAGACAAGCTTTCGATCATTTGTGAAATAGAGTTGATCGTAGTCCATCCGGATAAGGTTATCACTGTGTATCCGATATTGATGAGATAGTATCCTATCAAAAGCATATTGTTTATTCGTAAACAGAAATCTTTGTCATCAGGAACAAGATGCGCTACAAATATGTTTCCGTTTTTATAACAAATAAGCCCTACCTTGATAATAATGAATACAGTGATTAGTATGTATATACTATATGTAATCAAGTTTAGGTTCATAAGTGCTTTTTTTGATTTGGTATGTGGCAAACACAAAATAGGATGCGATACTCATCGGAATGATAGCATAAAATATCAGGCCATACATGGTTTCAAAACTTTGATTTAATATGTAGAATGCTATCCAATAAGAAATAAAAAGAAACCAGTAAATAGAGATCAATCTTTTAGATAGTAAATTCAATTTTTTCCAGTGGCTTAAAATAGATAGAGCAAGAACAAACTGAATGAACCCTAGTGGAATCTGAGCTAACAATCCAAGATATATCGTTAAGTAAAGTAGTAAAGTGATAATAAGACTCCATTTGTTAATGTTATGTATTGTTTTCATAATTCTAATAATTTGAAAGTTTCAATAATTTTTGAAACATAGTTTGAAAAATAAAAGGAATTTCTTCCTTGTATCTTATTAATTATGTTTTAGGTTATTATTTAATAAGTTTCATAAGCGTTTTTGTAATCCAATTAGACTCTTGATTTACGATTTTATTCATCATCGTATCTGCATTATCTGCCAATTCATACAAAGCCTTGGTTTGTTTGATCAATTCTTCTGTTTTTTTTGTGCCGTCACCTTCAATACCGGATACTTCTCTTAATACTTTGATCACAGGTTTTATTTCTCTTCTGCTTCGTTCTTTGGCTACTTGTCTAGCTAACTCTTGTACATCTTTTTCAGAAACAAAATACTCTTTACGCTCTCCTGGTTTACTTTCCTTAAATACAATACCCCAATCCATTAATTGGCGAAGATTCATACTGGTATTTCCTCTAGAAATATGTAACTCTTCCATAATGTCTTCCATAGAAAGCGGTTCTGGTGAGATCCATAACAATGCATGGATCTGTGCCATTGCCTTATTAATGCCCCACAAAGTACCTAAGGCTCCCCAAGTGGATATAAACTTATCTTTTGCTTCTGTGTAATTCATAGGACAAATATACAATAAATTTTAAACTTTCAGTAATTATTGAAAGTTTAATTTGTTAATTATGTTAAAACCACAAACTAACGGATGTTAGTACAGTTGTTTTTTTGCGGATTCCCCACTTTGGTAATAGTTTGGTTTTGTGTAAGTTAATAGTCTAACACAAACTCATTTAAAATGAAAAAATTTAACTTAATTATTTCAACAATTTTATTCTGTCTATGCATATACAATAGTCATGCACAGGAACCATCGGATATGTTTTATGCGACGATGGAAACAAAAGATGCTTTGGGGCTTCAAAAAGATCATCCTGAGGATATACAAATTATCGAATCAAAGAATGGTTACAGTGCAGTAATGCTTAGCGACGAAGCTGCTCACGAATTACATGATAAGGTATTAGTTCATGGTCCTGGTTTTATCTATCAGAATTCAAAGAAGAATGCAATTTCAGCCATACAACAGAGAAGACTATATCAGAAACTTGCAGGAGGATTTTCTATTACCCAGGATCAATTGGTAAGACAAAGCCTCGATTTAGTAAATAATCTAAATATTGCAAATCAAATCCAGGAATTAGAAAATTATGGAACTCGTTATCATACAAAGAGTAGTGCCACTCAAGCTGTTTTGGATCTAAAAACGAAATGGGAGAACTTAGCGGGTAGTAGAAGTGATGTATCCGTTCGTATTGTAAACCATACCAGTACAAATATGCCTTCTGTAGTTATGACCATCACAGGAACTGAAGAACCGGATGAATTCGTAATCATTGGAGGTCATATAGATTCTACTTCAGGCGGGACTAATAATGATGCTCCGGGAGCTGATGATAATGCATCCGGGATTGCTACAATTACTGAAGCAGCAAGAGTTTTATTCGATATGAATTTTAGACCTAAAAGAACGATGGAATTTATGGCTTTTGCAGCAGAAGAAGTTGGTCTTAGAGGTTCTCGAGAAATTGCTGAAGATTACCGTAACCGTAATGTAAATGTAGTAAGCTATATGCAACTAGATATGACTAACTATAAAGGGTCTACAAATGATGTGTATGTTTCTACGGATTCATATAATGATGATACATTAAATGACTTTTTAGTGGAGTTAATGAATTATTATAATGCTTCTGGAACACATAGGATTACTTATGGTACATCACAATGTAACTATGGATGTTCTGATCACTATAGTTGGGCACAAGAAGGATATGCAGTAACTTTTCCTTTTGAAGCAACATTTAATCAAAGTAACCCAAATATTCATACAACGAGAGATACTTTTGACAGATCTCCAACTCCTAATGCTACCCACGCAGCTAAATTTTGTAAACTAGCATTAGAATATTTGATCGAAATCTCTAACGGAGTAAATCCTGGCGGAGGTGGAGATGAATGTACTATCAGTATTACAAGTTTTCCTAACGCAGAAAGTTTTGAAGGATCCATTGGTGCTTGGACACAGTCCACAAGTGATGATGTTAATTGGACAGTGGATACTAATGGTACACCATCTAACGGAACTGGTCCGGCAAGTGCAGCAGATGGATCTTCCTATATTTATGTAGAAGCTTCTGGAAATGGAACAGGATTCCCAAACAAAAGAGCAATATTGAATTCTCCTTGTTTTGATTTAAATGGGTTGACAAATCCCGGTATTAGTTTTAAATATCATATGGAAGGAAGTGCTATCGGTAACTTATCATTTGATATAAGTACGGATAACGGTACGAGTTGGACAAGTATTTTTAGCATATCTGGTTCGCAAGGCAGTGATTGGAATGTAGCCGATATAAATCTGGCGGCTTATAGCGGAGTTGATATACAAGTGAGGTTTAATACAGTTACGGGAAACAGTTGGCAAGGCGATATCGCAATAGATGATTTTAGAATAGGAGAGTCTACTGTAGATCCGAATCCAGACCCATGTGTAACTTTAGATTTTAATGATTATACAATCACAGCTTTTTCTAATCAGGATTCAGCAGGTGATTTCTCTGTACTAAACGGCGGATCTGGAGTTTCCTTGCAAAATAACACTTGGAAATACATTTCGCTTAACTATACCGTAACTTCCTCTACAGTCTTAGAGTTTGATTTCAGTAGTACTTCTCAAGGAGAGATTCATGGAATAGGTTTCGAGGATGATAATACCTTAACCTCTAATAGGTATTTTAAAATTCACGGTTCTCAAAACTACGGGGTAACCAATTATGACAATTATTCAAGTGGTACTACATCATATACAATACCGGTTGGAGATTTTTATACTGGTGCTATGGATAGATTGGTATTTATAAATGATAATGATGCAGGAAGCACTAACAACTCAATTTTTTCGAATATAAAGATCTATGAAAGTTCTTGTACAAGATCCTCATCAGCAGCAGTAGCTTTCGGAACCAAAACTCCAATACTAGGAGATGAAGATGAGTTAGATGCATCTATGATTACGATTGCTCCTAATCCTACTAAAGATAGTTTCGTGCTAAATGTTAGCGGAGCTACTAATAAGAGTGTTGTAGCAACGATTTATACAATTTTAGGAAAAAAAGCATCTAGAATTCAATTAAATTCTGGAGCTAACAATATTTCTGCTAGTAGCCTATCATTAGGATCAGGAATATATCTGATACGAATAGAAAGTGAAGGAGAAAAATTAGCAGTACGTAAATTAATAATTCAATAATCCCAAAATAAATCGAAACAATAACTTAAAACCGTAATCTAAAAAGGTGCTTCAAAACTGAAGCACCTTTTTTAATTGCTTATTTCTGAGAAACTATTCTTTTATCAACCCTGCACGTTTTAACAGTGCCTCTGGTTTTGGTTCTTGTCCTCTAAATCGTTTATACAAGGTCATAGGGTTTTCTGTTCCTCCCTGAGATAGTACATTGTCTTTAAATTTAGTGGCTACTTCTTTATTAAAGATTCCATTTTCTTTAAAATATTCAAAAGCATCTGCATCCAATACTTCTGCCCATTTATAGGAATAATATCCAGCAGAATAACCTCCCTGAAAAATATGAGAAAAAGAGGTACTCATACAGTTCTCAGCAACATCAGGATATATAGAAGTACCAGCAAACGCTTTCTTTTCGTGTGCTTTTACATCCTTAATGTCAGCAGGATTTTGTGAATGCCAAGACATATCAAGTAATCCGAAACTTAATTGACGCATTGTGGTCATTCCTTCCATAAAAGTGGATGACTCTTTTATCTTTTGTACCAATTGCATAGGTATCACTTCGCCAGTTTCATAGTGTTTGGCGAATAATTCTAGGGACTCTTTCTCATAACACCAGTTCTCTAACACCTGGCTTGGTAATTCTACAAAATCCCAATATACGCTAGTTCCTGATAATCCAGGATAGGTAGTATTGGCTAACATCCCGTGCAAGGCGTGACCAAATTCATGAAACAATGTGGTTACTTCGTTAAAAGTTAAAAGCGAAGGTTTGCTTGGTGTAGGTTTGGTGAAATTACACACTATAGAGATGTGTGGTCTTACATTTTTAGCATCTTTTCTCATCTGAGGTTTATAAGATGTCATCCAGGCACCATTTCGTTTTCCAGGCCTTGGATGAAAATCCGCGTAAAATTCGGCAATAAAATTCCCTTGAGTATCAGTAACATGATAGGTTTTCACCTCTTCATGGTATTTGTCTACTTGATCCGTTTCTTCAAATTGTAAGCCAAATAAATTAGTAGCTACCCGAAAAACACCGTCAATAACATTCTCTAGTTTAAAATATGGCTTCAATTTTTCATCATCAAGATCAAAAAGCTTTTGCTTTAATTTTTCTGAATAGTACGCTCCATCCCATTTTTGCAGTTGATCTATTCCGTCTAATTCTTTAGCAAAATTTTCTAATTGTTTAAATTCTCCTTCTGCAGCAGGTTTTGCTTTTTCCAGTATTTCATTAAGAAAGAAGAACACCTTTTCAGGAGTTTCTGCCATACGTTCTTCTAATACGTAATTAGCGTGAGATTTATACCCCAGAACTTTAGCGCGTTCGTGACGTAAGTTGGCTATTTTAAGTACAATATCTTGATTGTCCAGCTCATCCTTATGAAATCCTTTTGCCCCAAAAGCAAGTGCTAATTTTTTGCGTAATTCTCTATTATCCGCATAGGTCATAAAAGGGATATAACTAGGATAATCTAGGGTAATCATCCATCCCTTTTTTTCTTTAGATTTAGCAAGTGCTTTAGCTGCTTCTTTAGCTCCGTCCGGCAGACCGGCAAGATCAGCTTCATCTGTTAATAACATTTCGAACTTATTGGTCTCGGCCAGCACATTTTCACCAAACTTAAGACTCAATTGAGAAAGTTCCTTATCAATTTCTCTGAGTTGTTCTTTTTTATCCGCTGGAAGATTTGCCCCATTTCTGGAAAATGATTTATATCTCTTTTCTAGTAACGTAGACTGTTCTGGAGAAAGGTCTATTGTATTTTTATTGTTATAAACAGCTTCTATTCTTTTGAATAGATCTGTGTTTAAAGCAATATCGTTGCTAAATTCAGATAGTAACGGAGAAGCTTCTTGTGCAATCTTCTGAATTTCTTCATTGGTTTCGGCACTATTAAGATTAAAAAAGATGCTAGTTACTCTATCGAGTAATTCTCCACTATATTCTAGTTTTTCTATAGTATTAGAAAAAGAAGGATTTTCTGTATTCGTTACAATAGCATCTACTTCTTGTTTCGCAATGGTAATTGCGTTTTTGATAGCCGGTAAAAAATGCTCCGATTGTATTTGAGAAAAAGGAGCAAGGTCAAATAATTCTAATAATGGGTTTTTCATTATCTAATGATGTTTTCTTTATGTTTTATATGTTCACTTGTCGAAAAAGTGTGTTTTTTATCGATGATTGCCTTTTTTATGATATAATATTTTGATTAAACCAAAGGCGATACGCATACATTTGTCTAGGTTTATTAGTAATGATCTAAACAAAGAATCTAATTACATTATTGCTGTAGGGGTATGGCAACGATAAGTAATCTTTGCAAAGATCAAATATATTGAAAGAGCTACAATTATTGTAGCTCTTTTCTTTTCTATTTGATTAAAAATCTACGGTTTTAATATAGAAATATGTAAAATGTATGTTTTTCTATGGGAAAAAAATGAAATAAAAATGATTTTATTGCATATTATCGATAAAAATCGCATTTTATCGAAAATGTTAATAAGTTTTGACAGATAATTATTGCGTAATTAAAGTAAGGGATTACCTTTGTACCAGGTTTTAAGAGTATGGTCTTACGATGAATTTTTTGTGTAATATATTTAAGTTGGTTAATAAATATTGTTATATTCTATTGTAAGACCTGATATTGGAAAGAGTCGCTGAGGAGCGACTCTTTTTTTTACTGTAATTTTTAGTAGTTATTTTTTTATCTGTTTAGCTCCTTCGATCACCTTTTGTTTTAACCCTTCTTTATATACTAGAATTTTGTCCAATACGCATTTGTCAGATGCACCAATGATTTGGGCAGCAAGAATTCCAGCATTCATCGCTCCATCTAGCGCTACAGTTGCTACAGGAACACCGCCAGGCATTTGTAATATAGAAAGAACAGAATCCCAACCATCAATTGAGTTTCTTGATTTAACAGGAACTCCTATCACCGGTAAAGGGGATAAAGAAGCTACCATCCCAGGAAGGTGAGCAGCTCCACCAGCTCCGGCAATAACTACCGATATTCCTCTGGTATGAGCATTCTTTCCGTAATCGAATAATTTTTCTGGTGTGCGATGTGCAGATACAATATCAACTTCGACTTCTATATCAAAACCTTTTAGTATTTCAATTGCTTTTTCCATAACGGGCATATCGCTTGTACTACCCATGATAATTCCTACTTTACTCATTTGTGTGCTATTTCTTATTATTATAAGCTAGTTTTATATTTTGATCTGAGATATCGTAATACTTGATTTCTATTAGGTGTTAATCAGTGACCACTTTGATAGTCTTCTTCACTTTTTCTGCAATTTTTCTTGCTTCAGCAATATCTTCATGAACAATTGTTACATGTCCCATTTTTCTAAAAGGTCGGGTTTGCTTCTTTCCATAGATATGTGGAGTAACACCTTTCAGTTTCATAATGGTTTCTATGTTTTCATAAACAACATTTCCTGTATGTCCTTCAGCTCCTACAAGATTCACCATAATTCCGGCAACTTTACTCTCAGTAGCACCAAGCGGTAAATTCAGTATGGCTCTTATGTGTTGTTCGAATTGATTGGTGTAACTAGCTTCTATACTATAATGACCACTGTTATGTGGTCTTGGAGCAACCTCATTCACTAGAATATTACCATCTTTCGTTTGAAACATCTCTACAGCCAATATACCTACATGTGAGAAGGCTTTGGATACTTTTTCCGCAATTTTTCTTGCC
Organism: uncultured Aquimarina sp.; assembly: GCF_947495315.1. Lineage (GTDB taxonomy): Bacteria > Bacteroidota > Bacteroidia > Flavobacteriales > Flavobacteriaceae > Aquimarina. The sequence goes on from NZ_CANLYD010000005.1 coordinate 111,561, forward strand.
TTTTCTGCAATTTTGTCGTCAATTCTGGCCGGACAAATCACATACTCTACCTGATTGGCTTCTGGATGAAATTCCATTTCTACCACAGGATAGGTTTTTATTTCATTCGAAGGATTACGAACAACAATTACCGCAAGTTCATTTTTGAAATCGACTAAGGTTTCTGCTATGCATTCTGTATCAGGAAGCTTTGCAATATCTGCTCCGGTTCGTATAATAGAAACTCCTTTGCCGTCATACCCGCCTTGTGTACTTTTCCATACAAAAGGAGGTTTTACTTTACCACTGGTAATGCCTTCTGCCAGATGCGCTTTATTAGAAAACTGCATAAAATCAGCTGTAGGTATTCCTTGTTCTTTGTAGAAAAGTTTCTGTCTTCCTTTATTTTGAATTTTTTCTAAAGTTTTAGAATCAGGATATACTTTTTTTCCCTCTCGTTCTAATCGGGCTAAAGCCTTTATGTTAACAGTCTCAATTTCGAAAGTAAGTATATCTACTTTTTTTCCGAAGTTGTAGACAGTTTCATAATCCATAAGATCACCTTGCTGAAAGTGATCACAGGCTATTCTACAAGGGGCATCGGGGTTGGGATCTAGAACATAGGTTTGGATATCATATTTTCGGGTTTCGTAGAGCATCATTTTACCTAATTGACCACCACCGAGGATACCTAACTTAAAGTCTGACGAAAAATAGTTTGTCATTTTTTGGAGTATCTAATTTGCCTTAGGCAACAAAAATAAATTTTTAATAAGTAAAAACCGCAATATTGGACAGTAAATGCAGTAGAGATCTATCATAAGTCTTGTTTGTAATCACTATCTTTGCCGCTTTAAAAACCAAACGGATACTGTGATAATCTCATAATACAATGATTACACTACACAACTTACAATTTGCACCCTTTATTGCTCAAGAAAAAATATCCAAAGCAATAGACAAATTGGCTGATAAGCTTAATGAGGATTTATCAGGTAAAAAACCTCTTTTTATTGGAGTGCTAAACGGTGCTTTTATGTTTGTATCCGAAGTATTGAAGCGATTTAATCACGATTGTGAAGTGAGTTTTGTGAAACTAGCTTCTTATGAAGGGACAGAAACAACTGCTAATGTCCAAGAACTTATAGGATTAAAAGAAGAGATATCGGGTAGAACTGTGGTTGTTCTTGAGGACATCGTGGACACCGGTAATACGATTGTAGAGTTGACAAAAATGCTTCAGGATAAAGGATGCAAAGAAGTAAGAATTGCAACTTTATTTTTTAAACCAGAAGCATATACTAAAGAAATTACTATAGATTATATAGGGATAGAAATCCCAAATCGATTTATTGTAGGATATGGGCTAGACTATGACGGCTTAGGTCGCAATCTTACAGAAGTTTACCAATTAAAACAAAACAACATGACAAATTTAGTGTTATTCGGACCTCCGGGAGCAGGAAAAGGAACACAAGCGGAAGTTTTAAAGCAAAAATATGATCTTGTACATATTTCTACAGGAGATGTATTTAGATATAACATAAAAAATGCTACTGAGTTAGGAACATTAGCTAAATCATATATTGATAAAGGGCAATTGGTGCCTGATGAGGTAACTATTAATATGCTAAACGCTGAGGTAGATAAAAATCCGGATGCCAAAGGTTTTATATTTGATGGTTTCCCAAGAACAGAAGCGCAAGCAGAATCACTAGCAGAATTGCTGTCTTCTAAAGGAGCAGAAGTAAGTGCTATGGTCGCTTTAGATGTTGATGACGAGGTTTTGGTTCAGAGATTATTGAAAAGAGGAAAAACGTCTGGGCGTCCTGATGATGCAGATGAAGGTGTGATTCGCAATCGTATTAAGGTTTATTATGATGAAACGGAAATTCTAAAAAACTATTATCAAAAACAAGATAAGTATTTTGGAGTTGATGGGGTTGGAGCAGAAGAAGAAATTACCGACAGATTAAGTTCTGTAATTGATAAATTATAGTTACTATTTGAGTGATGTGAAAACTTCACTCGAGATCGTGAAAAGGATTAAATTGAAAAGATTCTGGTCTAGACCTGAATAAGATGTAAAGTATTATGACAGAAGGGAATTTTGTAGATTATGTGAAGTTGCACGTTACCTCAGGAAATGGTGGTAAAGGATCTGTACATTTACATAGAGAAAAATATATTACCAAAGGAGGTCCTGATGGAGGTGATGGTGGTCGTGGAGGTCATGTCATTGTTAGAGGTAATCCAAATATGTGGACATTACTCCATCTTAAGTTCAAACGTCACTTTAGAGCAGAACATGGAGGGCACGGAAGTAAAAGTAGAAGTAGTGGTGCAGATGGAGAAGATGTATATGTAGATGTACCTCTAGGAACTGTAATCCGAGATACTGAAACTCAAGAAATTCTTCATGAAATTACAGAAGAAGGACAACAAATAGTACTTGCAGAAGGAGGAAAAGGTGGACGTGGAAACTGGCATTTTAAAAACTCAGTGAACCAAACTCCTCGATACGCACAACCTGGTATCGAAGGTCAGGAATTTGATATCACGCTAGAATTAAAAATATTGGCAGATGTAGGTTTGGTAGGTTTTCCCAATGCAGGGAAATCTACCTTACTATCTGTGATTACTTCTGCAAAACCAAAAATTGCAGACTATGAGTTTACAACACTTAAACCTAATTTGGGGATTGTAGAGTATAGAGATTTCCAGACGTTTGTGATGGCAGATATTCCTGGTATTATTGAGGGAGCTGCAGAAGGTAAGGGTATTGGTCATCGTTTTCTGAGACATATAGAACGTAACTCTACATTGCTCTTTTTAATTCCTGCAGATGCTCCAGACATTAAGGAACAATATGAGATCTTATTAGACGAATTACGAAGATACAATCCGGATTTATTGGATAAAGAGCGATTGATAGCGATTTCTAAATGTGATATGCTGGATGATGAATTAAAAGCAGAACTTAAGTCTGAGTTAGATGAACAATTAAATGTACCTTACTTATTTATTTCTTCTGTTGCTCAACAAGGGTTACAGGAACTTAAGGATGAGCTATGGAAAATGCTAAATAATTGATCCATAAAATCCTGTGTTATTGTTGAGTTCTAAGTTTATTTCAGGATTAGCTTTAAAGTAACATCTGATATTTCCGTTTTCAAAAAGTATACCCCTTTTGGATATCCTGTAAGATCAACAGTTTTGCCGATGCCGTTTGTAATTTCTTTTCCTGAAAGATCATAGACGATCCAGTCCGTCTTTTTAGTAAGGTTATAGGATCCTGAGCTAGGATTAGGGAAAATTTTGATGTTTGATATTTCATTATACTCTTCTACAGATAAAGTATTTGTATAAAAATCCCATTCATTAATTCTTTGTTCGGAAACTCTAAATTCATCAAACCAAACATAATAATCAGTATCTTTTGGAGCGTAATCATCTACATCAGAACCTCCTAGAAAAGTAGAGATTAGTATATGATTGATAGTTATATTTTCTCTGTTTTCTGATGGATTTCTGTAGTAATTAAAATAATTAGATCCTACAAAATCATAATTTACGCCATCTACCCATCCTTCAAAAAGACCATCGTTGCCATTAGGAGTGCTTTCCAGAACATAATGTAGTTCGATATTATGCCATCCTTGCGCTCGAAGATAATTTTCATATTCAAAAGAACAGATGTTGGTGCCATCTACTACACGATCTCCCCAAAAGCGAAGTTCATTTTCATCCTCGTTAGTAGCGTCATCGGCAGGCTCTTGTTCGCCAGGAAGTTCCATATAGAACTGAATTGCACCACCTTTTCTGAACATAATACGACCCTTCCATCTATTACTGTCTCTCTCTCCATCAGGAGTATTTGGATCAGATCCACCAAGACTTGGTAGTTTACCACCACATAGATTAAAGTCAAAATCATCACTGAACTTTATCCAATATGATAGATATAAATCTGAAGATTCATAATAATTATCTTTAAAGGTGTTCATTAATGGTATTCTGGTGTCAATACCAGAACTATTCGTTTTAAGTAATCCTTTTGGGTATTTTACTTTTAGAGAAACTCCGCCGGGATCAATACTGTTTTCATAGTCAATCGAAGCTCTATCTTGTGTATTATCTTTTTGACCATTTATGGTTTGTCCATCATAAAACCCAATTCCGTTAGAAGTAGGAAAATCTTCTTTAAGTTCATTTTCGGTATATGTATCACCAACTCTTAAATGATCAAAGCTGATATGATATTCATCATTTTCTAACAATGGATCTGGGGCAAGAATGATATTTCTCTGTGATGTGGATTTTACAGTTTCATATTTTAAAGCACCAATTCTTAATTGAGTGCTATTATCACCGGTTGTTAAATCAAAAATTCCATTTTCATCTGTTTTGGCATAATTGGTTACATTATTTGCATCACACACTAATGCGTTTTCGATCGGATTTCCTGATTGATCTTTGACGGTTCCGGAAATCTGTGCTTTTACAGTTGTTACGGTTATCAATAAGAGTAGCGAATAAAGTAAGTGATTTTTCATGTGGTTAAGAGTTTGTAACATAATAGTCTAACTACCCAAAAGGATTTTTTAGGACTATTATTTTGTGTGTTTTTAATGTTTGGTTAAGGACCAAATTTAGATGTAAAACAAACTCTTTATCAATTTAGTATAAAAATTCTACGAAAATCTACTTAAAAATTTCTGGATATTTGGTGAATAGATTACAAAACAGAATACTTTGAAAAATAGATAGCAATACACGATTATTAATGTTCGCCATCAAATTTTCAGATCAGGGTGATCACATCTCAACCTTTAACAGAGTACCCTTCTTTTAGTATTCCGTCTGCTGCTTCGGGATGTTTTTTTAGATAGGCCGCAACGAAGGGACAAAGCGGTATCATTTTATATTCTTTTTCCTGAATGTAGTTGAGTGTTTTTTTTACAATCGTACTACCTAAACCTTTTCCTTCCATAAGTGTCGGGACTTCTGTGTGAGTTAGGTATATGGAATTGTCATTGGTAAGAATATATTCTATAAATATGATTTCATTTTCTACCTGAAGTTCGAATCTCTTTTTAGGACGATCAGTGTTATTTATTAATTCCAGTTGTGACCAGTCATTCTTTTCCATAAGAGATTTTTGAAGTTATATCTCAAAATTATGATATAAATAATTATCAATGACTTAACGAATGGTTAAAAACTCGGTCTAATTATTTTAGCTTATCTCTTTACCAAATAACAGGTCGATTTCCAGATATTGTTCTTTTATAAGGCTTAAACCAAATGCTGCAGCAGAAGCAGAGAATACAGAATAATCCAAAGGAGTTTTGATACCCAATGTAGTTGTCATCGCAACACCAAAAATCAATAATAAAAACCCGCTTGCTTTTGCTGATAATGAGGTTCTAAAACCAACAAGTAAAAAAACTGCTAACAATATTTCTAAGAATGTTGCTACTATTCCGAGGCTATTGATCATAAAATCTGGAGCCCAAGGATTCAGTAGTTCTGTGTATGCTAAAAAACTGTCCCAAGTACCCCAAGCTGCTTTTTCTTTTGGCCAAAAGCCAAACCTGTCTGCAACCGCTGATATAAATCCAACAGCGATACTAACTCGTAAGAAGAGTTTGATATAGATGATTTTCATAATAAAATAGTTTCTAAATTTATTCTTGTGAAGGTACAGGTACAAGTAAAGTAGCTATTCCAATTCTGTTCCATGAGTTGATTCCACATATAGCCAGAATAATATCCGCTACTTTTTTTTCTCCAAATGTTTCAATGGCTTTTTGATACACATTGTCAGATAAGCCATAATCCGAAATATTAGTAATCTCTTCAGTCATTGCTAAAATGATCTGTTCTTCTTCAGTAAAAAAAGGAGAATCTTTCCATACAGGTAGTGCGTGGATTCGGTATTGTTTTTCGCCTTTTTCAATAGCATCTTTAATATGCATCTGTATACAATATGCGCAACCATTGATTTGCGAAGCTCTAATTTCTATCAGTAAAAATTCTAAGTCGGTTAGTGTGCTTTTTTTGCAATTATTGTATAAATCAAATAATGGTTGATAAGCGTTTGGATTTACTTTACTAATGTTTATTCTGTCGGTTTTCATGTTTATTAGATTATTTGTTCAAGACAAAATTCAACATATGAAATGAAGAAAAACTTAATCTAGATTAAGAAATATATTAGGAGTGTTTTTTTGCTCTTATTTTGCTTAGAAATTCGGGTGTAAAACCAAGATAAGATGCTAACATATATTGTGGAATACGCTGAACAAATTCTGGGTTATATTCGTAAAAGGTGTTGTAAAGTTCTTCTCCAGAAAGATTGAACATGTACTGAATTCTTCTTTGATCCGCTATTCGTACACGTTCCAAAATAATTCTGAAGTACTTATTGATTTCCAAAGAACTTTTTAGAACCATGTCTAGGTTTGGTTTACTAATTTTTAGAACTGTCGCATCTTCAGTAGCCTGTATATTAAGTTGTGTTTGGGTTCGATTCATAAAACTATCAAAATCTGTAAGCCACCAATCTTCAATCCCAAAATTGATGGTTTTTTCAACTCCTTTTTCATTGATAAAAAATGATCTGAAACAACCTTTTACAATGAAATGATTGTAATTACAATAGTGTCCTTCTTTTAATATATAATGCTTGGCAGGAATATTTTCGGACTCAATAATGTTTAGGAAATCTTCCATTTCTTTTTTAGAAGGACTTACGAATCTTAGGATATGATTTTTTAAGGACTCTATCATTGTTTAGTAAAAACTAAAATTATTTAGTTGTTCAAACCATTTGATCTATCAATTTTTTGTTTTTAGAATTAAAAAATGATCATCCATAACATTTCCGGATATAATGAGATCTTCAAAAGGAGCCGCAACTGTTGATCCTGACATTACTGTTCCATCATTTGTATATACCTGCTCTATATCGTAATCATTTTTTCCGCGATACGTAACCTTAATAATTTCTGAAGGAGAAGTTTCTTTTTTCCCTTTGGCATAGGATCCAAATCTTAATAAATTAGGATGCGCTCCTACCCAGAGGTTTCCATTGGTATCGATTTCAATATTATCTACTCCTGTACCACAAGGGATGTCTTCTATAAACTCCAGCGAACCATCTGCATTTCTCGAATATACTTTAACCAAAAAACCTCTGGGAGATGCCACAAATAATAAGTTTCGTTTGGGATCATAATTAATTCCATTGGCATAGGCAATTCCATCTGCCACTTCCGTATAATTTTCGCCATCATAATACAAGACATTAGATATAGAAAGGCCGAGATATTCTTCCAGTACTTTACCGAATCCATCTGTATATTTATGATCATTGGTTACATAAAAGCGATTCTCATCGATTAGCACAAGATCATTTGGGCTCACTAAGGAAGGATGCGTTAGTGTCTTTTCATGAACCAAATTTTTGTCACGCATTGTAAAAACTTCGATAGCATGTTGTCCATCTGGAGTGTGGTTAATCGCCATCACTTTATAGGTGCTATCTTTTTTGATCATGGAAATTCCATGAGGAGCAAAAGATTGATCAAAAGAAGCGGTTAGATGAGTAAGGTTAAAATTCTCATTTTTTAAATCCATCAAGTATAACCCACCTTTTTCTTCCTTTACAGGAGGATATATTTCTCTGTCTGTAGAAGAGATTAGGGCAAAACCGTCTGATGGACTCACGGTAATATCCTCCGCACCAGGAATAGGTATTTTCTTTACTATTGTTCCTTCAAATTTGTTTTCTATGGTTCTAAAAAAACCAGTAGATATTAAAATATGAGCAACAAAGAAAATGATTCCGATCAATAGGATGAATGTAATTCTTTTTATACTACGTTTCATAGATTCTATTCTCGACCTTATTACTTTTTAGTATTACTTGGGATTGGAGGTGGTCCTTCTGGAACGATAGCTTCATACACTTCATCTCCTTTACGCTCTTTATACTCAGCTTTTACTTTTTCTAAGGCTTCCGGATTTTCATAAAGATCTGTCATCGTCATTGCCATTGCTTTGGATGCGTATAGCATTCCTTTATGACCAATACTCATTCCACCACAGGCTACTACAGCCCACGAATGCCAAGGTGTATCTTTTGGAGCGGTCGTTACGCCTAAATTAATGTTCGGTACGTTCCAGCTCACATCTCCTACATCTGTAGATCCGCCACCAGGATGTTCTTTGGTTTCTTCAAGCGGATTAATAGCACTATCCATTCCTACTTGTTCTTTTTTGGTGATCTCCTGAATTTTTTTACCAAAAGCAATTTCTTCATCGGTATAAGTAATCGGTCCAAGAAGTTCCAGGTTGTTTTGCATTAGTTTTCCTCCTTCACGGTTTACAAGTACTTCATAAATTCCGGAGATTAATGAAATTTTGTAATCTACATTTGCCATAATAGCCGCTCCTTCTGCCATTTTCTGCACACGTTCATATACAGGCATCATACCAGATCTTTTTGTATCACGAACACGCATCCATAATCTTGAGTAATCGGGAACTACATTAACTACTTGTCCGCCATCCTGAATGTGATAATGCATACGAACGGTTGGTTTTACGTGTTCACGATAATAGTTAATTCCGGTAGTGTATAATTCTAACGCATCAGAGGCACTTCTGCCATTCCACGGATCGGCAGATGCATGTGCTGCTTGTCCAAAAAACTCAACTTTAAAATCCACTAGTGCCAGAGAACTTTGTACATCTGCTTTGGTAGATGCTGATGGATGCCAGCTAATATTGGCATCTACATCATTCCATAAACCTTCTCTAACCATCCATATTTTACCAAAATATTTTTCTTCGCTTGGGGTACCAAAAAACTTTACGGTTCCTTTTATTTTACCACTTTCTATGAGTTCTTTTACAGCAATCGCTGCCCCTAGACTTCCAGCACCAAAAAGGTTATGTCCACAACCATGTCCTGCTGCACCTTCTATGAGAGGAGATTTTGTAGGTTGTGCTTTTTGTGAGATTCCGGGTAATGCATCGAATTCTCCTAATACACTGATCACAGGTTTCCCCGATCCGTAGGCTGCTACAAAAGCTGTTGGCATCCCAGCAACACCTCTTTCTACAGTAAACCCTTGTTTCTCCGCATAATCTGCTAATAATTTTGAAGATTGATTTTCTTCAAAAGCAGTTTCTGCTAATGCCCAAATTTGATCACTGATATTGATAAGTTCTTGTTGATGTTTTTCTATCGATTTTATGATTGCTTGTTTACTTTCAGATGGTTTTTTTTGACCATAGATTGGAATAACCAACATAGAATAAAGTAGTAAGCATATAAAGTTATTTGATTTCATAATAGCCCGGTGTTTAATGAGTTTAATTAAGATGATTACGTTAAAAATAATGTTTTTTACGTTGATAATAGCATTTTAAAATATTCTTATGAGTGTATACTTTTCGGTTTTTAATAGTCGTAATTAGGTCTTTTACGGTACAACCACAGGTGTATAAAAACGTTTACTAATTGAGTTCTTACGAATACTCATTTGTTAACATTTGTTAACGTTAATTACAATAGTTTTAACCCGTATTCAAGTAATACATTGATTATATAACTGTTATAAATAACATAAGAATTACTCCATAAAAATCAATTTTAAAATGAAGATTAATAGTTTATTTAACATTTTTGCATTTATTCTGATTATTACATTTGTTTCTTGCCAGGATCTTGTTGTTAAGAAAGAAGATCGAACTTTAGAAAATAATAAGTTGATAGCTCAAGCTGATATTCCTTCTAAAGAAACTAATGTATCTACGATTAATGAGTTGATATCTTATGATATTGCATTTACGGAGTTGAATAAAATCATTCAATCTTCGGAGTATGCTACCAAATTTAATGGTACAACATCATATACTGTATTTGCTCCGTTAAATGGCGCATTTAAGAAATTACCAAAAGAAACCATTGATAAATTGATGTCCTCAGAAAACAAGGATGATATGACTTCTATTATGAATTGTCATATTATTCCAGGAACTATCAATGAACAAGATATTATTAAAGCTATTAATGAAGGAGGAGGAAGTGTAAAACTAAGAACCTTGGGCGGCACTAGATTAATAGCTAGCAGAAAAAGAGGTAAAATCTATTTAATCGATAAGAATGGTAACTCTGGTCGTTTGATGACAACTGATATTGAAGCGGCTAACGGAATGATCCATACGCTAGAAACTGTAATGATGCCTAGAAAATAGAAAGACATAATTTAATGTGTTTGTTTAAAACCGGAGAACCTCACAATTAGATAGAGTTGTGAGGTTTTTTTATGTTTTACAATAATCGATTCTTTCTGCCCAATTCAGATCTTTTGCTAGTTCTTTATTGCTAAATTCTAGATGTATGACTCTTCTTCTCTGATGGTTTGTTGTACGACTGGAACTATGTAATAGTAGTGGTTTCATTAACATGGCTGCTCCTTTGGGTACATTGCAGACTACTTCTTTTTCAACATTCCAATTGATAGTTTCAGGTCTATAGATTCCTTTGGTATGAGATTCTGGTATTACTTTTAAAGCTCCATTATGTTCATTGGTTTCATCCAGATGTATTCGTATCGTATACATATTTTTTAAAACTTCTAAAGGAGGTTGTACTCCAAATTGATGTTTCTTAACTGTCCAATTGGTATATTCCGGTATTATTTCTTTTTTGTTTACCGAAATGGACAGATCCTGATGATAGGATACAAACCAATTAGAAGTTGGTGGTTTATCAAAATATATTGACTTTACTAAGAAAAAATCTTCTCCAAAATATTCACGAACTAATTTCTTGAGGTTATGATTAAGGACCAAATTCTGAATTTTTGGAACTTCCTTTAAAAATTGTCTGATAGCAAATAGCTCTTTAGTTTTTCGAAAATTAGAATTTTCAGTGTCTAAAGATTTCAGCATCTTAATCAATTCGTCGATTTCTTTACTTGAATAGATGTTTGGAATGGTTGTGAAACCTTGTTTCTGAAGCTCTAATTTGTGGTTTAGTTCTATTGACATTGTTAAGAAGCTAGTATTGTTAGTAATAATTTATCGTTCAATTATTAAGTTTTCTAGATATCTAACAGCGGAAGCAATTAAATTCTTACGATTCGTTGCTTTTTTTTCAAAATAATCAAGAGTCTCTTTGTTTAATTTTCTTCCCTTTATAAATACAGTTGATGGGTTATGCAATGCAGATAAATCTAATAAAGGATTATTATCTATTAATATTAAGTTTGCAATTTTGCCAACTTCAATGGTTCCCATATTGTTCATAATCGAATGAGTTTTTGAAGCATTTACAGTAGCTGTTTTTAATACCTCATAATTAGAAAGCCCAGCTTCTTTATAGAATGCAAGTTCTTGATGAATTGAAAACCCAGGTATAGTTATGCCTATTCCAGCATCTGTTCCACAGATAAATGTGGTGCCTGCTTTATGAAGCTTTTTGATAATTTTTAAATGAAAATCATGCTGATTTTTTATTGTCGTCACAATAGAAGAATCTCTTTGTTTAGTAGTGAACCATCTTTCAAATTGTGCTTTACTATCTACTTTTTTAATAAGCGGATTCATGAATTGTAGTTGCTCTGAGATTAAAATTTTATCATCAATAAGCATTTGGTAAATGTTATTATAAACCGTTAAAGTTGGGCTAAAAGAACTGTGTTTTGATTTCGAGAAATCATTAATCACTTCTTTTAATTTTAATGTATCTAATTTATAGTTTAGAGGTTGCTGAATAATGTCTTCAGCATGTTCTATAGATTTTATTTGAGGATTAAAATGATAAGCGTAAGGAACTTTTTGCGAAGGATGTGCAACAATATCTATATCAGAGATTATTGCTTGTTCAATAACGGCATCGAATATATCTTTTGTTAAACCATAGTAGGTTTTAATAAAATCGTATCCTCTCTCCTTATATGAAATTACTTTTTCTTTAGCTTCATTGGGACTTGTTAATTGTAAATTATCATCTCCAATAAATTCTGGACCTGTGAGTTTAGGTCCGGTTGTGAAAAATATTGGTGAAATAATCTCGTCATTGTTTACATCCTCTTTAATTCTCAAATGCATTGGCATCCCCCATAAATTGCGAACTGCCGTAACACCATTTGATAGATACAAACCAAGTTCATATCGATCCCATATGTGGACATGCATATCTATAAGTCCTGGCATAACATATCCATTTTCTCCGTCAATCACTTCAATGCCCTGAACTTTAATACTGTTTTCAATAGATTGAATAATGCCTTCCTTGACATATATCATTTTGTTAGTCAAAATAGTGTCTTGTGTCATCGGAATAATATTAACATTCCTAATAAGATATGAGTTGTTATTTGTAAACTCATTCTTTTTGACTTTCAGGTAGCTTGTTTTTTGTATATCAACTCCCAGTATGATAAGAATTGTTATTAGTAGTACCCCAATGAGTATGAAGATAATCTTAAAAACTCGTTTTAATAATTTCATTTATCTAATTATTGCTAAGGTTCAATATGTGAATCTAAAAAAGGTAAAATATACGTGAACCAATTTATTCTTTCATGTTGATTTTTATTCCTTTAAACTTATAAAAATTTAGTGCCTTTTCAAATAGGAAATAAGCTTTCGATTTGGGACTAAACTACTATGATTTTATAGGTTATTTGTTTTTTGAATTCAATATCACCATTAATTCTATGGCTACCAATCCAAAAATAATTAAGAGTTCCAAGAAAAAGTAGAGCAGCCCTAAAGCGGTTAAACTTTCATAGAAATTATAGATACAAATAATAGTGATAAAACAATATGCTAGATTAGCAAAAGCAATAATCCTAAGTAAAGATTGCCATTTTTTTGGATTTAAGAAATAACATGAGATGGAATATGCTGCAAATACAAAAGCTATTGCGGATAAAAAATAGAGCATTTTTACCGGCATCCCAATATACTCCTGAAATCTAGTTAACACCACAGCTAAAAAAAAGACAGTAACTAATGCACCTAATCCATCAATAAGGAAAAGCTGTTTTGGTTTCCTCCTTAAAGTGTTAATTAATTGCTGAATTTTGTGAATCATACTTCAAAAAGGTGTTATTTACTTTTTATGAATACGTAATAATCCAAAATCAAACGGTGTCCAAAGACATGCTTTTAGATCACTTTTTTTGAAACCCGTATTCACCCAAGTATTGCATGTGTTAAAACAATTGTAACTTCCATTAGCTTCGTAAAAATTATCCATGCTACCATAACTTGTTTCAGGTACCATTGTTTTATGACGATCAGTATCGTGAAAGAATGATTCTTTAATATATGTCTGTATTTGTATAAGTTGTGTAGTTGTCATTTTGATTTCCATCCAATGACCTTGTGCATTGTTATGTCTTGTCACATGCATTAAAGAAGGAGAATTTAGTAGTGCAGCCTGAAATCTGTTTACATTGGTAAAATCCATTGATTTTGCAGCCTTTGTATAATATGTTTTGTCTCCCCAACCAAAGGATAGGAATTGCGTTTGCTCGCTATATCGTAATCCATTAAGAAGTAAAGAATCTATTTCTGTTTTGGGAATGATGATTTCTAGATGAATACCATTAGTGGCTAAATAGATACTTTTATTTTGTTCTACACTACTGGTTTTTGGAGTCACGGGAATATAAGAACAAAGTAAGGCAACAATGAAATACGTAGCTGGAATTAGGAGTATCACTCCCAAGTATTTTAATATTTTTTTTACCAGTTGCATAGTACTAGTTACGAAAAATCAATGAATTCTTTTGGATGATCCAAGAACTAATATCAGTTTGCTGCGACCTAGCTATGTAACTTATACTAACCTTTAGTAACTGTAATCGTATAAGTGGCTACGATATTGTCGTTAATTTTTAGATGCATGTCATAGAAGCCTTTTCGAGTAAACGTGTGAGTGAAGGATATGATATTATCAACATTTTCGGTATTATAAATCTTTAAAGTTTTTTCTTTAGCGCCAATATAATGAACTAAAGCAATATTTTTATCCAAAATAAGGTTAGCGGATTTAAAACTAAATGTAATCTCATCATTCTTGTTGATCGAAATATCCATATTTTGTGGATACATAGGAGTGATGTTGTTTTCAAAAGTTTCTGCATATACCAACGGAGCTGTTATAAAATCAGTAGCCGTTATAGTATCATTAAGTAACCACTTTTGTTCTAAAGGAAAGTGGTTTTTTCCGAATAAAACCGGGTCTGTCAAGAAGTACCCGTCGTTATAGGCTGTTACAAAAGCATTATATTCATTTAGATATCCACTTGACCAAGTAGCATCGCATAAGTACCATTTGCCGTTTAATCGCACAGCATTCCAGGAATGATTGGCCATTTCCAGTTCTTTGATATTGGACGCTACAGATTTTCCGTATCCATCTACAATTTCGCATTGGATATTTGCCAGAAAACATAATTCCTTAATCAAATAGGCATAGCCAGTACACATTGTTTTTTTGCGTTTCAGTAACTTTTTAAAAACAATTTTCTTGTATTCATGATTCCATTTCAAAAACGAAATGGAATCACGTTGAAGCTTTTTTCGTTTTTTATTCACTATGGTAAACTGCGTATTATCTCCTTTAATGTTTTGGCAGACCCACTTGTAGATAGCTCTAAATTTTTCTACATCGCTGGGTAATGTATTTGTTAGTTGATGTGCTAAAACGGGAAGATTTTCTAAAGAAACTCCTTCATTCAATTGGGCAATGTTATCCGCTCTTGTGAAATCTATGGATGCAAAATCAGAGATTTGAGCATATAGACAATTGGAGAAAACGGCAAGAAAAAAGATATAAAGGCTGGTTCTCATAACTGTGCTGATTGATTAATTCTTTTTTGAACTATACACTTTTTTTACCGCTACTTTTCCCATCAGTACACAACCAGGTGTTTTTAGGTTTACATTTAAGGCGATATCATTAACAGAATTTTTATCTTGAATTACTACTTTTTTAGAAGTAAAACCTATATAACTAAATATTAAAACACCACCTTTTTTGAGTTGTACGGGAAACTCAAAATTACCATCAAAATCAGTAGATGTACCTAACGCAGTACCTTCTAAAACTACATTGACACCTGGCAACGGAATGCCGTTTTCCGAAACCACACCTTTTACGGTAATTTTATTCTCATTAACGATATTCTGAAATTTTGAAGGGTTCTCATCCGTGGTTTTTATTTGACTTTTTATGTTTTGTGCCTGTGTTTTGGTAAAAGAAAATAAGGCTATAAAGGCAAAGGCAATTCCGCTAATAAAACTAATGTTCTTTCTTTTTGGAGCAGTATGTATATTATAGGTTGTTAATTGCTTACTGTTAAATCTTCCACAGGTGTTTTTAGTGGTATTTGTCTCGAAGTAATGTACGATTTCCTGAGAATTCATTGTAGAGAAGTCGATCACTTCTTTTGTGCAGGAATTACAAAATCCACCTTTTTCTGTTGGCGAAAAGTTTTTAAAATCTTCAGTACAAGGACTTTTGATGTTTAAACTAAATTGATTATTCATAGTATCATTCTTTATAGTTAATACTTCAAACCTACGTTTACAGTAGATTATATGAAATGTAGAATTAGTGAACACCTCTTTTTGATACGTAAAGTGTTCTTTTTGGTGAGTGAGAAAATATCAGAACAATAAAATAATGTAGGTTATAGCAGAGATAGTATCAAAAGTAATTACCTGTCTCTTGGTACAGACAGGATTGAGTGGATTTTGTTGAAGAAAGTTATTATATTTTGAACTTTAAAAGTTCTTCATACGGATCGCCAATCAAACCTAATAGCTTAGCAAAGGCAGGTTCTGTTTTTAGCCCTTCTTCTTTTAGTTTTAGTATCTCTTCTTTGAATTCTGCTCCTTTTGCATTTAGAATTTCATACTCTTTAATCATATGTCTATATGCATATTGTTTTTGAGTCGGCCGATCTTGCCCAAAAATTTCTATCACATACTTTGTTGTTTGAAACTTAGCAATGACGGATATTAGACCGTTCCAAAAACCAGATCTCATCTCAAAATCATTTTGATCAGCATACAATTTGGTTAAAGTCGTTTGAAATTCTTGGTGATTAAGACAATGACAGATGATATCCAAATCACTTTTTGGTGTATCAATCTCAATTGGGATGGTTCCGGTAAGGATAGGGTTGTATGCATTTAGTTTATCAAAAATTTCGAGTTCAGACAATTGTATATAGGCTTGTTGCTGTCTTTTATTTCCAGTTTTCAGGTATTCGATATTGGTAAAATCCTTAATCAATATTTTCTTTTAAGTATTGTTCTATTTTACTCATGTCCTTCGTTTTTTTAGGGGCATTGTAATTTAACCAAAATTTAGAATTATAAGGTTTTGCCTGATTTTCAAGGCTTACTCCAATTTGCATATTTTCTTCAAAAGGATAATTTTCAATATCTTCAATGACTATTTTGTTAATGAAAAGTTCTTTTTTTGGGTTCTTAGTGAATAAAAGTTTTAGAGGATCTTTAATATCATATATTTCCCAAGTATCTTCTTCTTTTTGATATTTCAAATACATTTTTCCGTTAAATTCTTGGTACTCAAAAACAACATTGTAGTGTACTACCTGCTGTCCGTTTGAAAATCGTCTTTTCCAAGATTTTCCTTTATTTGTTGTTCTTGTAAGCTCCATTTTAACGAAAGCAAAAGATTCTGTATCTATATATAATATCGCTCTTTGAAAAGGTTTATCATTTGCGATAATTTTATAAACGTATTTATTATTGTAAAGTAATACATCTTCTAATTCATATTTCCACCCTTTTTTACCTTTAATTGGTCCATAGTCAAACCTAATGAAGTCATCTTCTATTAAATCAATAATTGAGTTTTTCCTATCCCATTTTTCATTCCAAGGATTTTTTTTGGCAATGTAATTACTCTTTACTTCAATTAATTCTACTTTTGGTTCCTTATCAATGTTGTGTGCTTCGTTATAAAATCTAGCTGCGCACTCTAGATATTCTACATATTTATCATCTTCATTTTGGACATCTCTAATAAAGCCTTCAGATATATAAGGTTTTATAGGATAGTTGTTTTCAATTTCCAGATATGCTTTTTTTACAATTTCCTTTGCTGTTAATTTCTTCTTTTTGGTTGCGATGATTGTAACTTCATTTAATTCATCAATTTTAGAACTAAGAAATATTTTCTGGTTAGAAACAAAATCATCAATATCTATTTGGACCGATTCATAACCTATACTTGATATAACTACGATATTTGCACCTTCAATTGATGAGAAGTGAAAGGTGAAATTTCCTTCTTCATTTGAGGTTGTTCCGATTGTTTGTCCTTTAAGATAGATGGAAGCAAACACTATAGGCGCTTTAGTTTCTTTATCTAGTAATTGACCCGAAATCCTTTTGTTATTATTTTGCGCGGTGATTGTTAAAGAAAAAAACAATAGGACAAAAGTATATATATAAGTTCTGCTCATACCTTGTAGACGAATCAATTATGGTTTTGATACAATTTTAAAAATAATTCTAATATTGTCTTGAATAAACTAGGTTTTCTTTCGAAGAATACTAACGCCAAATATATAAATTGGAGCAAGATTAGGATGTTTAAGATAATCGATTTATCTGCGTTATTTTTCTCATAGCAAACTTTTTTTGATATATGTTAGATAAGTATTCTATACATATACAGACGAAAAAGTTTTACTAATAGTTGCTTGTGCTTTTCTATATACAAACGATATCTGCTATAAGAAACTTAGGGCAATTAAAAAGCAGTTTCTTTTCGAATTAACAGAGCTGAATTTTGTATTTTGTTTTTAACTTATCAATCTTAAAAACCTACCAAAGGACTACAATTATTAAATTTATAAAATAAAGTAAGAATTGTGAGTTTAAAAAATTGGCGGTTTTCGCAAATGCATAAGAACCTTTCGGAAAGTTTTTACTAATTATCTTTATTAGTTCATTTTGAAGAGATCCTTAGCTTCAAAAGGGCAGGCTTCCAGTTTTTGCATATTCTGAGACCAAGTGACACTTGTGATTTTCCATGTATTATTTATTAGAATTAGAGACCAGTATTCAGTTCCCCAATTTTGAATTTTAGAATTAACATTGAAGCTGTAATCAAATGATATGGTTGCAAATTCATTTAGCACATCTATTTTAACGTTATAAAATTTTTCTTCGCTTCCATCTTTCAATTCTTCAAAGAATGCCTTGTAACTACTAGTTTTAAATGTGAAATCAGGTTTTTGTTGAAGCACTCTTTTTTTAGTCTTTCCTGTTATAATTGCTGCCCAAGTAATAGAATCGTGTAAAAATAAATTAGAAAATTTTTCAAAATCATTATGCTCTATTATTGATACTCTAAAAACATCAATTACTTTTTCCAATTCCGCTTTGGAATCTTTAGTTGTTTGAGCATTTATAAAAAAGAAAGAAAGGGAAAAACTAAACAATATTAATTTGAATCTCATAAAAGTGTATTTATTTAATAATAGATACTATGATGACGACGAAGTTTGAAAATTGTAACTAAAAATGAAATAATAGGGTAAATATTTTTTTCAAATTATAGAGCAGTTTTAATTGTTCTACTAGAAATTTTGACGTAGTTTTAAATACCTAATATCATTTTTGGAATGTCTTGTGTATGAAAGATAGCGTATTAAAAGATACTGGTTTTTTAGATTAAACACGTACCGAATTTTTAATTCAACCACTCTTTCCAGGGTATCAAAAAAGGTAAGACTAAAACCCAAATGACAAAGAACATTGCCATAGTTTTGGGAAAAGGAATACCATTTCGAAATGCAGGAAGTACCACTATAAATAACCAAGTTCCTTTATAGATAAACTGTAATAAAAGTACTGGCGAAAATGTAATTGGCTTCCAAAGCCCTAAAATGGATAAAATTGCAATAGCTAACCATAGAGAGCCTATAAGCCTAATAACTTCTGTAGGTTGATAAGCATTTCCAAAAGTTGTTAAAGCAGAATTTTTCGGATTTGAAAGTGCGGAAATTGCGATTTGTCCTGCAACAATTATGTTCAATATGTATATTATTCTTAGTCCAATCATTTTAATTTGGTTTATTCGTGTTCAGCGAGTCTTTTAAAGTTTTCCATTACCTTAGGCAAAACAGCCTTAAAATTACTACCAAGCATAAGACCAAAAAACCTTTTTAGAAATCCTGTAAATCTTATATCGTCCGTAAATTCAATTTGGTTTCCTTTATTTTCCAGAGTTCGTTTTATTTCTAAAGTACCAATTGGCATTTTAGTTACAAATGTGTAAGATTCATTAGGAGTCAATTCGCTGATATGAAATTTCAATTTTGGTCCTTTTTTTGGTATTAATATACCTTTTGCACCAAATGAGAATTTTTCCAGAAGAATAGAATCATCAAGTTCAGTGTCCCATTGTTTCCATCTATCTACACTAGTTAAAAAGTCCCAAACTTTTTGTTGAGAATTATTTATTAAGATTGAATATTGAAAATGATAATTTGTTTGTTTTTTTGATGATGTCATTTTGAGATTTTAATTGCAAAATTCCAAAACTTTCAAAACAATATACTGAACCTATGTTAACTTATTTTTTATGATAGCATTTTCCTTCTTATTCTGCTCAATGATTGTGGTGCGACACCAAAAAAAGATGCAAGGTGCTTTAAAGGTATTCTTTGAAGTAATTCTGGTTGATTTTTTAACAATTTCTGATAGCGGTTTTCGGCTGTTTCTGTTTGTAGTTCTTCTAAGATTTCTTCTGTAAAAAATTGAACCTCCTGTGTGATTTTACGAGCAAAACTATTCCAAGATTTTAACTTTAGTAGTTCCTGGTTTTCCTCAAAAGTTGTTTCCCAAACAATTGATTTTTCTATGGTTTGGATATATTCGTTTGCTGGTTTTTTTGAATTAAAACTCGCTTGTGAAGTAAAGCAATATGGTGCTATTGTAAAGAATTTAGTAATTTCTGACCCATCTTTTAAAATAAAAAAGCGCAAAAGTCCACTTTCAAGAAAATATAGATGCTTACAGGTCTTTCCTTGTTCCAAAAGATTATAGTTTTTTGGTAATTCTTTTCTTCTGAAACGTTCTGAAATTAATTCCCAATCCGAATTAGGTATTTTTTCATATTGCTCTATAAATCTTTTAAATTCTTTCAATTTTTAATGTATGTTCCGATGTTTTTAGCTTGTAGGTAACTGTCTTGTGTATGATCAGTTGCGTGTAAATTATAAAATTTGGCGGACTTGCAAATATGCCTAAACTTGTATTAATTAACTAGTTGTCTGTTAGTTATGTGTATCTTGATGCCTGCTGGTTTTTTTGCTCAATGTATATAACTTACGATTTTTTCTAATACTTCTTTTGTTCTTAATATACGAAAATGCCCCGTTCCTTCAATTTCTTTAAATTCAGATGCAGTCCAATTTTGGTGTACATTCTTTGACCTGGCGATTGGAATTACTTTATCGTTTTTATCGTGAATTATGAGTGATTTGTCCACGTTTATAGTTTTAACAAAATCACTAACATTTAAAGTTTCAACATTAATTCCTGTCTCTTTTTCCAATCTATTAATCAATCGGTTTTTAACGTCATCATTAATTCCAACCATTTCTGAAACATCATTTATTCTTTCGATAAACTTATCTGGTGTCGTTATCAATACATATTTTTCAATTCGTAGGTCTGGATTATTAAACAAAGCATAAGTTGTAGCTACTCCTCCAAATGAATGACTGACTAATAATTTTATGTTATATTTTTTAATCAAAACTCCAACTAATTCCGAAAACTCGAATAAACTCGTCCTTCCTTTACTACTGAAACCGTGAGATGGTCCATCAAAAGAATGCACAGTATATCCATTTTCTAAAAGCTTTTCTATTAAATCCGAAAAATTTCCTGCCTGACCTTCCCAGCCGTGAATTAGGAGGATTTTTTTTTCACCACCTTTCCAAGTATATAGTTGGATGTCAAAGTCCTTGAATTTAAAATTTTCCTTTGCGGATTTGTTTAAAGTATTCAATTCATTTTCTCGAAGTTTACGAACTTGAGGGTTTGTTAATTGATTGTACGCAAATGATGTTATGATATTTGGAAATAGATTTGAAGCTATTCTGACTATAAGTTTTTTCATATTCATAATGTTTTTTAAATCGTAGGTAACGGTCTATCATATGAAAAAGTAATAGATTTACTTACTAACTTTTCGATTTATTACTGATCTTTATTTATGTCGATACTCTTGTTTTAGCAATTTCTCCACTATTTTTTTTAAGCAATCTAAAAGTCAAAATTTAATGAACTCTTGTCTATTTAAGCCAGCCTTCTTTAGTGGCTCTTTTACTATAGAAATAAAGAAATGTTGCTATAGCAATAACTACAATTGGGATAATAATGGAAAACACAATTGAAGTTTTATTAATGTCGAGAATAAAGAGCCAATAAGATTCTATAAAAAGCAAAGTGATTAATGACATTGCAAAAAATTTAGTAGCAATTTTTTGTCTCATAAACAGCATAAAACTACCTAACATTTCAGAAAATAAAGCAATTATGAATACAACTATATACCAAACAGGAAGTGACTGTATATTCTCAAATTCCTCGGCAGTTGAATTTTTTTGTAGAAAATTTATTTCAAAAGAACTAAAGTAAATTTCAATAATATTCCATAAAAGAGCAAAAATTGCCACGACCCAAAAGGAAGCTGGTGGTTTAATGTCTAGTCCCATAATAAAAAGATTAATTTAATGTATTATAAAGATAAGTAACTTGACATGTATTTTAATAAAATAAATTTTCGTGTTAACTGGATTCAAGTGATAAGTGCACTTTCTCATTAAAAAAAAAGTGTATTTTCCTTTAATTTGATGTAAGCTGAATGTCGTTCTAAAATTGCAGATAAAGGTCTCGTGTATGAGTAATAGCAGATTTCTACTTACTAATTTTTTAGTTTTACACTGACCTTTGTTTTTATGTTTATACTTTCGTTTAAATTTAGGGCGAGTTTGATTTTCCCCTATTTGTATTATGTTGCTGACTTGAGTTGTTAATCCTAGCTTATTGTATATGCTATAACCTGTAAGGTATCCAACCACTTTACCATTTTTATTTATTAAGTCTTTAACTATTTGTTCTTGATTAGGTTGAAGCGTACCGAAAGGGTTTTTTTCAGGTTTGAAGTACTTTCCTTTTGATAGTTTTTCAATTTTGCCTGAATTTACCATACGATTTAAGGCTTTGATGATTGCTTCTTTTTTATTCACATCAATATCAAAGTCCTCGTAGGTGAAAATATATCCCTTTGGTAGTCGGTCTATCGTGTTTCTAATATATTCAGTTGCTTTCAAGGTTTTTTTCAAAAACAGCAAAAATGTCCAGTTTTTTAATTAATAAACTGGACAAAAAATAATTTATTTAAAAAGTAACACTGTGGAGTTTGTCTTTGAAGCAAACATTGAGCCTAACCAAAAATACAAGATCTATTCGATTCATCACTTAGCTGCTATAAACACATATATGTTGTTGTAAAACGTTTTTTTAATGAATTGATATTTCAATAGTTTTCGATAATATCTTTTCGTTTTTAGAATTTATCTTAATAACTTCTGGCATATTATTTTCAAGTTTGCTTCTTAAAGTCCAAACTAATTTTCTATTCTCATAATCAATACTCCAATTATAAATCTTTGTCAATCCATTTTCTTTTGCAATTTCGATTGCTTTCTTTAAATCAACATTGGTTTTACGTTCCAAAACTTTTAGGTATGGTTTCAGAATTTCTTTCATTTTATTTTTTGAGTAAATCAATTCTCCATTAATATCGAAAGGTAAATCAAGTTTGGTTAAAATTAGGTTGTCAGATATAATGTTATAAGAAATCCAATGATGAACAGGTTTATGTTTTTTAGAATCGGAAAAGTTAATGCGAGACGGTAAGCCGTAATCTTCAACAATTAAGCTTTCTTGTATAAACTTGATTTTTTCATTTAAGATTTTTTCAGGAACTAATTCTGCAAACATTAATTCTGTTTTGAGATAGCTGCTTAAAATCAAAGAATCGTTTTTAGTTTGCGAATAACTAAAACCAAAATTCAGGATTATTATGATATTAAAAAGGTTTTTCATTTGAATGTTTTGCAATTGTTGGGTTATGGTTTCGTTGCGGAATTGTCCGCGAGGACTATTCGGCGATAACCGAGCTTCGGTTTAAAGATAGGAATTTCCGGCAGGAAGTTCCATAATAATAAATTATAACCTTTGTTGTAGGCAGCCTTAGAATATTTAAGTTCTTTTAATTCATTCAAGTTTTTATCCCAAACCAATATTTTCCCTTTTTCATCTGTTGTTACTAATTTACTTCCATCTCTATTACAATCAATACCCTAAAGAAGGCCTTCGGAAGCTTTTTGAGCTCCCAAGATTCCGTTTTTATTCCAAAGTCTTATATTTTCACTCGTAGTGGCTAACAATTCTCTATCATTTGACCAGTATCTATTTTTTTATAAAAGTTCCATCTTCATCAAAAATTACTAATAATCTCTCATAATCTCCTACAGCTAATAAATCTCCATTGCTATTCCATCCAATTGCTCTTGCTCCGTCAGTGCTTATGCTGTCAAGTTCTGTTCTTATTTCATTATCAAGATTTAGTATTACTGGTTTTGATTTCCCGTCCTGTACTGAAATTGCTATCTTATTTTTTACGAGGTGCCATTTGGTTTTAGTTACTATAAACGGGTAGTTATCTTTTTAATCATTTTTGTTGTTTTTTACAATTGATTATATGCACATTGTTTTCTTTAGTTCTTATTGTTCCAGTATGTTTTGAAGTAAATCATAATACCTATTTGCTATAAATATTCCTCCAGCCTCGTTGTAGTGCACATCGTCAGCTAAAAAATCATCAATAAATCCACTAAACATATCTACTGCAATAATCTGTGATGTAGTTGTTGATTGTTCATCTGCAATGGTTAAAACATCTTGTTGAATTTGATTAAAAGCATTTGTGAATTCTGCCGTCATAAAGTCCGAATGACCCGGAGCGGGTTGCTCAATAACAATTGTTACATTTGGATTGTTTGCCTGTAACGTATTAATTATTTCAATAATATTTGATATCGTTTGGTCGTAGTTCAAACTTTCCAATATGTCATTTCCACCTGGTGAACTAAACAGAACTATATCAGGTGAACTGGTTTGATTGAGCCAATTATTTAACCCGCTTAAAATTTGCCCCGAAGTCCAACCGCCTCTACCTTCATGGTCAATATCAAAATCTTCATCATTGAATGCAGGATAAGATGCTTCATCTGACTGAGTACCGATAAAATCAAAAGTCCAACTATTCTCTTTTAAGTCTTTCCAAAGTTCGTATCTGAAACTTTCGAATTCTGGTCGCGCTCCTTCAACTCTCGATGCTCCTAAAGGCATTATTTTATTTATAGATAAGCTTGGTGGTTTGGTTTCAGAATCATCATCACTACTACAACTTATTAAAAGAAAGGTTATAAATGTAATTCGTGTTAGCGTGCGAATGATATTCGGAATCATTAATTTTTGGGATTTAACTACTGTCATTTTAACGTATTTATTATTTGTTTTTATAGATACAAATAACGTTTTATTATAATTCGAAATTCTATTTCTGAACCATCTATAGGTTTAGAATTGTCAGTATTATGACATTTCAGGACATTTTTAATATGTTTCGGTAGGTGCCAGGTGATTTTTTGGTTACTTTTTTAAATGATTTATAAAACACGCTTTTAGATTTAAATCCAACTTCATAACCTATAGCTTCAAGTGTAAAAATGTCAAAACTTTTATCATGAAACATTTTAATGGTTTGATTCACTCTGTATCCATTAATAAAATCGTTGAAGTTTGTGTTTAAGTCTGTTTTTAAAATTTCACTTAAGTACCCATCACTTATTCCTAATTTTTTTGCTACTATACTACGCGTAAGATTCGAGTCTAAGTAGTAATTTTCCTTTTCCATAAGCGAAATAAGAGTCTCTGTCTTTTTATTCGTTTTTTGAAAAAGGGTTATATCTTCGCTCTGAGGTTTTAGTTTGAAAGTATTTATTGTCTGATTTTCAATATCATTAGATACTGTCAATTTTGACATTTGTTGTCTTTGTTCAGAAACATTGAGATGATGAACTCCGAAGTAAGTAATTAGAATTAAAAAGATACCAAGTATGGCAAGTAGGTATTCCCAAATTGGAAAATCGAATACGCTGTCAATTACTTCACTAAAAATCCAAACTAGTAGGAATGAGAAGAGGAATAAACTATTTAACTCCAACCATTTTTTTTCTTTTCTATATAAAGTGTTTGTATTTCTGATTTTCAAATACGAAAAGCCAATAAGCACAATTGAAAAAAATAAGAAAAACATAGCTTTAATTTCAATGAGGTATAGCAATCTATCTTCATTGTATCCTGACAGCCAATCATACACATCAAAATCGAAAAAAAAGTCTATAATTTGGAATGAGCTAAATAAAATAAAGGGAAAACCCAGAAACCAAATTTTCTTATTAAAACTTAAAGGATGTCTTATAGCTTTTAAAGAAAACATTAGAAATGCGAGAGGAAATAAAAACTCCCAACTTATTAATTCTAAAATCCCATTAGAAGGGACTAGGTCTTCAAATTGTGTAATAATTAAAAAAAAGTTAAGTGCTATGATCGCTATTGCAAAATAGTTATTGACATCTCTTCTAAAAGATTTTGAAATAAATATTAAAACTACCAAGAAAAAGCTCAGGGCTAATCCAAGTGAGACTAAAATATCCAAAAATGTCAAACTCATTGATTTATTTTTGAAATTACAAAGAAGATTTAATGTGTATATCGTAGCTTGACTTGAGTATTGGTTTTGAGCGATTATGACCTATATCCATCATTATGAGTTTTTTAGTTATTTATCTATTTATAATTATTAAATGTTTTAAATCACGAAATATCTTCGGGGAAAGAGTCCACCATTAATGTTTCCAATTTTAGCTAGAATATATGATATTATTATAACAAACCAAGACAGAAAGTATTTTTTAGATCTTATTCCTGTTGAAATTACTTTTCGTTTAGTCATTCTCTATTTTTGCTAACGTTTAATATATATGTCGTAACTGTGCAAATTATATTTCATTTTTTCAGAAAGTGTTTTTACTTTTTGTGAAATTCAATGGGTTCTTTTTTGAGCATACATTTCTAACATTGATATTCTTCCTTTTGTATCCGTCATAAATTTAATAGTAAATTCAGGGTCGAAGGATTCTTTAAAATCTTTCATACCTTTTAGATAGAAGTTATTATAATTTGAATGTTCTAATTTAAATGTATTAATAGGAAATATTGCCAGTAATTTACCAGCTTTTTCAATAACCTCTATTTTTCCGAAGCCATCAGCCTGGTATATCCCAGAAAAGTTGTTTATAGGCTGTGTTGGCATTTTATCTGCATTAAATGATGTATTCTCCATTTTAGGTTTATATATATCAGAAACAAGTACTGGATATTCACTTTCTGGAGTAAGTTGAAATAGTCTTCTTGAAATCTTATCAGATATAATGTAAGGAAGTATAGAACCACTTTGATTACATAAAACAACAACTCCTATATTTTCAAAGGGAAATAACTCTGTTACACTACTAAACCCGTGAGTATTGCCTCCATGACGTAACCTGTAGTGACCATTCCAAGACCTAATACGCCAACCAAACCCTTCTGTATATAAAAATGAATCTTTTGTATATTCTTCATTATATTTTAGGTTTTGAGGTCTGGAAGCTTCACGAATATATGCTTCTGGGATGACTTGTTCTCCATTAAAAACACCTTTGTTTAACCAAGTACGCATCCAGCTAGATAGATCTTTTACGGAACTTTTAATGACACCAGCTGGACCAAAAGCATAATAATTTTGATAAGGAACTAGTTCTGATTTTCCTTTGTACATTCCATAACCCAATGAAAAATTGTTAGATCGCCTCATTTCTTCGATTGTAGTACAAGAGTTTCTCATATTTAAAGGATCGAATATTTTTTCTTGAATATTAGCATCCCAACTTTTATTTGTTACTTGTTCAACAATAGTTCCTGCGAGAGTATATCCCATATTGCTGTAATTCCAACTGTTTTTAACTTCGGATTCAGGCTTTAAATAGCGCAATCGTTGTACGGTTCTTAATTTATTTTTATCCGGGAACATTTCTAAAGAAACACCTTGAGAACCAATTCCGCTTTTGTGACTTAATAAATCTTCAATAGCAATAAGATTATTCATTTGGTCATTGTAAAACTGAAAATTTGGGACATATTGTCCAGGTTTGCCCTTTAGAGATAATTGATTATTTGATTCTAAAATACCTAACAAAGAACCCGTGAAAGCTTTGGTCATAGAAGCAATATGAAAAAGTGTATTTTCAGTAACAGGCAGTTGTTGTTTTAAGTCTCGATAACCAAATCCTTGTGAATATATAACTTTATCATCTTTGACTACAGCCACAGATACCCCAATTGTATTATATTCTTTCATTAATTGAATGATTTCATCATCAATTCCTTTTAATTCTTTTGGTATTTGTTGACTAAAGCATAATTGAGCGGCTAGCACTAATGCGAATGTGTAAATAAATTTCATCATTGTGAGTTATTAGTTTTAAATAAAAATGAAGAATCATATAGACTTAAACGTCCGAATAAAAAAAGTCGGACTGATTTTTATATGACGTATTTGTTTACTCAATTGATTTTTTGAAAACTATATTTTTTAGATTCTGCCCGGATACTTTTAAAGATTCAATAACTCCATTAGTATTAGTTATAAAATCTATTTTTCCAAAATATGATTGGTTACCATAAAAACTATTCTTTCCTAGAGGTTTTAGTACTATGTCATAACTTTTATTATTATGCGTCGCAATTAAATTATTGTTTCTTACTACCAAATCATATGAAGTATTATGTTCGGTGTTTTTATATGTTCCGGTAAAGTTATATAAGTTTATGCTCTCTGGTTTTGGTAATTTTAAAACTGTTTTTGCGCAGGGATACGTCATATCGGCAATATGAAAATCAACATGGTCTTTATAGAATGTAAACCTAGAATGTGGGATAAGCGGAAAATTAAAGACGTTTTTATCTAGTACAGGAAGCAGCGTTTTATCTGTTCTTCCAAATTCCTGAAAATATAGATTTCCTTTTTCTGCAATAAATGTATAATAAGAGCCTGGAAATATTTCATAAGTTCCCTCTAGTTTTTTTAGGTTTTTATTGTTTACGGTTTTGTCTACTTTCTTTTCTTGAATAGCATCTTTTAAAATAATTTCAAGAGCATTATACATAACATCCAATCCTAACATGCCTCCCTTATTTGATAAAAAGATAAGTGATAATTCGTGTTCTGGTGCGTGAAGAATGTATGAACGATAACTTTCTGTACCTCCACCGTGAAATACGACATCAATACCTTTGTGTTTATCGTGTTGTAAACCTAAACCATAGTTTGTTTTTTTACCAGAATTTAGAACAGTTATGGTTTGCATTCTTTCATAAAACTCCCTTTTTCCAAAAGTTATCTTTTGATAATTTTTAACCCACAAACCTAAATCTTCTATTGTTGTAAAAATACCAGATGATCCAATCGTAGAAAGTTTAACCGGATTTTTTATATAGTTATTACCGCTTAAGTTATATGAATATGCTTTATTCATAATCACAGTATTTTTATTATCAACAACAGTTGTATTATTCATTCCTAATGGAGTGAAAATCTTTTCTTCTAGTTGCTCTTTAAATGATTTTTCACCTACTCGCTCTATAATTATAGACAGTAATATATATCCCGTATTATTATATACAAGTTTATCTCCGGCTTCAAAATTAGTTTGTTTTATGTTTAATAACATTTCAACAACTTCCTTATGATTCATTGTTTCTACACCTTTTAGGTGCGATAATTCATCTGGATTAGGCAAGCCATGTGTATGATTAGCAAGTTGCTTAATTGTTATTTTATTGGGTAAATCTTTAAGCTCTTTTATATAGAATCTAATATCATCATTAAAAGAGAGTTTCCCTTCTTCTTCTAATAGCATTGCAAGAAAAGTAGTGAATTGCTTAGAAACAGATGCAATGTTAAAAACAGTAGAATTAGATATTGGAATTTGGTGTTCTATATTAGCTAGTCCTTTATAGTTCTGATAAATGGTTTTCTCATTTTGTATAATAGACATTACAGATCCGGTCTGGTTATCCTGATGATAGAAGTTAAATAAAGAATCTATTTTTTTAATTGTTCCCTTTTCAATAACCTCATATTGTGCCAGAATTGACTGAGAGAAAAGTAATAATGCTATAACCCTTGTTGCTTTTAAGATATAATTCATGAGTATCTATTTTTTTTAATTTGATACAAATCTGAATTATTTTAATGTTTTAGAAGTCCGAGTAAAGAAAGTCGGACTGATTTCAGACTAAATAATGGGTTTGACTTAAAGTCGGACTACTGCTAGTTGTTTGATTTTCTGTAGGCTGTAGGTGTTTGATTTGTCGCTTTCTTAAAAGCGGTATAAAAAGATGATTTAGAATTAAAACCAACCTGATATAAGATTTCTAAAACAGTAAACTCTTTTTTAGTAGGATCTTGTAGTAGTAGTTTTGCATCATTTATACGGTACTCATTTACAAAGTCAAAAAAATGTTTCCCTATTTGATGATTGATTAATATGGATAATTCTTTTTCGGAAATATCTAATTGTAATGCTAATTTTTGTAATGTTAGCTCAAAATCTAAGTATGGTTTCTCGGTTTCCATAAATGAAGTAAGCCTTTTTAGATTTTTACTTTCGGAATGGTTTTTTTGAACATTTTTCTGAGATAAATTCTTTTCAATAATTGTTCTTACTGGCTTTAAATTTATATTAATACCCGTAAAAAGTTCGGGTTGATATAATGCTTTTAAAACAAAGAATATAGTTATGGATAAGACAGAAAGGCTTATTATTATATTCATATTTAGGACATATTCTTGATACATAGAATTAGATAAATACCATCTTGTAATAACAAATGTATGCGCTATACAAGAGAATATTGTAATCTGAAATAGCCATTTGTAGATTGCATAATTTGCATTGGAATAATTTTCAAGATATAGTGTTTTGTATTTTTTTAAAACTATAAATACCGTAATTATGTATGCGAAATATTGTAATTCTCCAATTATTTCAAAGAACCATAAACTTTGGCTAGAGAATGCAGTTATCTTGAAAATGATAACAAATAATAAGAATAAAAAGAAATGTGCAATGTGTTTTTTTGTAATCCTAAAGTTAGAATAACAAGCGGATAATACATAAAGATAAAATAAGGGTAATTGTAGTAGGCTAGAAGAGGTCTTTAAATTTTGGATATTGGGATATTCTAACGTTTTGTTGGTGAACAAACCAATCAGATCAAATGCTATAACTAATAAGTAGATGCCAAATAACCTATTTGATAACTTGTTTTTGGTTTTAACAGTAAAAAGAAAAACGGAAAGAATGACCATTATAAAAACAACTATCTTTCCAATACTCTCTATTAACTCTACTTTAATTTCCAATAATTTTGTGCTTTTTTTTGATTATCGCTACCACCAAATATATGAATCTGATCAAGGAAAGCAAGCCTGAACCAATCGATTTATCCTGACATTTTTATTTCTTATTTGGTTTATGAAAATTTGGTAGTTTAATTAAATAAGCAAAAACTCCTCGAAAATACTATTATAGCTATGCTTTTCACAGGGTATTTTGTTGTGCAATGTACTTTTCTGAACAACTCAAAAATATCAGTCCTAAAATGACATTGTTATAATTCGTTTCATCATTTTTTGGATATGTTGGCGACGTGTTTGTATAAGAATAGTTATGTGGATTAAGCACTAAATTTAGGAAATAAATCACGTATAGAAGTCGGCTAGGACTAATGTAAGCAGGATCGTAATAGTAATTAACTTTATGCGATGTTGGGCCTAGTTACTTTTCAATTCTACTGCGGGTAAAATGAACTCGTTTAATAAACTGAGAGGTTTTTCTTCCATTTCTGGGAAGAGATTGTAATTCCCTCCTGTAAAAGTGATAGTCATTTCTATTTCAGGAATGATAATCAAAAACTGTCCACCATTGCCCCAAGCTTCAATAGTTTTCATTTGTTTACCTCCAACATTTCTTTTTAATAGTCTCCATAAGTATCCATAATCTGAATTTTTCGGCCAACTTCCTTTAATATATGGTTGGGTAGAGGTGCTAACCCATTCAGAGCTTATAATTTGTTGATTATTCCATACACCCTTATTTAAAACTAGAAGTCCAAATTTTGTAAAATCAATTGGTCTTAGATAAAAGTCTCCTGGCAAGTATGCTCTTCCTTGTGGGGAAGTCCTCATCTGAAACTTATAGATTTCCATTGGAATTAGAATTTCTTCATATAGGAAAAGAGGTAAGTACTTTTCTGTAGATTTTTGAATAACTCCAGTTAATAAATTCATTCCACCAGATGAATATTGATACTTTTTTCCAGGTTCGTGCTTCATTGGAAGATTCAACTTGTGACCAACCCAATCGTTATTATCCCATTGCATTTCATCTTCGTCTTCTAGTTTCAAACCTGTACTCATTGTTAAAGAGTGATGAATGGTTATCTCGTTTTTGTCTTTATCTAAAATATTATATTCGGGATAGTAATTTAAAATAGGATTATTGACTTGGATGTTTTTATCCATCATCATTGATTTTCCAAGTAACAAGGATGAAATTGATTTAAAGGAAGATCTAATGTCATGAAGATACTCTCTATCGTACCCGTGAAAATACTCTTCAAAAACGAGTTTATTATTTTTAGTGATTATTATACTATGAATATGGTCATATTTGCCACTATTCATTTTGGGCATTAATGCTAACATTGATTTGTTAATTCCAACATCATCTAAAGACGCGGTTTTAATATGAGAATCAATAGCGTCTGGAGTTTTATAAGTGTAATTTTGATTAGCTAGTGGTTTGTACCCATCCATTTTTGACGGATTTAGTTTGGTCATACTTACTTTCCTTTTTCCGCCCGTATTACCATAAGATAATAAAAGATTGTTGTCTTCTGCATTAAACTCCGCTGAGATCCCAAACCTATTATTTGTAATATTAAAATTGATTTCATTACCATTGATCAAAACAGAATCAATCTTAAAATGTAGTTCTCTGTTTTCTTTGTTGCTCTGAATCTTTGCCTTAATAACATCTATGCTATCTTTATAAAATTCTAGATATACTTGATAATCTGTGTCAATTATCTCGGGTTTAACTATTTTGGCAATCCAATAGTTTTTAGATTTCAGAAACTGCAAACTTTGAGTCCAAAGATTATCAGTAATCACACCATATAACGACTTTGTGTTATTGGAAAAAGTCGCATCAAATCTTAGTCCTGAATCACCTGTGAAAGTCAAAAGACTGTCCTTTTTTTCTAATTTAAAGATATTAGCTTTTCCATTTTGGTATAGAATAACATTTTCAGGTGATTTTGCAGGTCTTATGACTATCGAATCGTATTTTGTTTTAGTTTGGAATAAAAGGCCTGACCAGACTCCATTTAATTCTTCTGTATTAAAATTCGCTGGTTTCTTTTTACAAGAAGAAAACAAAAACAATACTAGTATTACGTGATAGATTTTTAAATTCATTTCCTAAGCTGTTTTTAGCTTGTACTTAATATTTCTTGTATGTTTAGTTATTTTTATTTACCACTTCATTACAGGTTCTTCTTTCCATAAAATCAATCGGAAATCTTCATAATGATTTCCATTACCTATGGTATGATTATCTCTAAATCCTTTTCCTAATTGTAATTTATGAAGCATACCAGAATAAGAACCTATCCACAATGTTTTTTCGTCATCTGATATTGTAATTCCACTGATTGTTGAGCCTAAAAAATGCCTCCAGATACATTTTCCATTGTGATCTATTGCTCTTATATATCCGTGAGCATCACCTAAAATGTAAACGTCTGAAGTAGCAACTCCACAATAAACACGCATTCCTTCGTCTATGGTTTTGTATAATTGACTCTCTTCATATTCAGGAATATCAATTCCATTCAAATTATCTGTT
Source organism: uncultured Aquimarina sp. (assembly GCF_947495315.1). GTDB lineage: Bacteria > Bacteroidota > Bacteroidia > Flavobacteriales > Flavobacteriaceae > Aquimarina. The sequence goes on from NZ_CANLYD010000005.1 coordinate 144,788, forward strand.
GATACTCCAATTGTAATTCCGTTATAAAAATGGCAGGAATTCGTAATTAGTTGATTGTCATTTTTAGAAAAAAGACAATAATGTGGGTATTCTGATTGCTGCCCAATTCCACCTATTTGCGAACCTTCTTCGTCTAAAATTCTATGTTCTGAACATTGGTCTCCAACCACAATAAATCGGTTGTCATTAGATAAGGTTGCATTTTCCATATCAATATAAGAATTCCAATCTTTATCCTCTAAATCAGGTACGGGATGAATCATTTTTTCAGATTCATTTGTGATTAGATATATGCCTTCAGAAGTGACTAGTAGAATTTTAAGCCCATCATTAAATGGGATTAACTCCGTTATTCCTAAATTTTTAGCCTCTTTTAATTCAAAAGTCGAAATTATATCTCCTTCCCAACCTTGAGTAGTTATTATTTTGTTTTCAGTTGCAATAGCAAAGACATTATTTTTTTTGGATTTACCTATAGCATTAATAGAAGAATCTAATTTTAAAGAATTTTCATTGTCAAGAATATAAGCCTGCCTTTTTTGGTATGATGTTCCTGTTAAGAATACAATTTTCTGTTCATTAATAAATTGTAGTTGTTCTATACTTTGGCTTTTCTTTTCCAAAAACTTGATTAATGGACCGTGAGAAGGAGGATAGTCATTCCTAAATTCTTTGACAGTGTTTGTCTCGTTTGCTTTTTTTAAGAGGTTAAAGATATCATCTGCTAAGTGGTCTCTTTTGTCTACTGGTTCTGTTCCTTTCCAGTTTTCCCATCCGTTTTTTTCTCCAAATTCGACCATTTCATTAATCTCTTTGGCATATTTGCTTCCGAGGTTATTCCATTCCTCTTTGATGTTGATTGGTTTTTTCTTTTTATTAAATAAGTTAAATTTCATTTATTCATTTTATTTAAAAACGCAACTTTTAATATATGTGTCGTAGCAGAGCAAAATGTTACCGCGCTTTTCGATTTTTCAAGGCATTGGTTGCTACTTTACCTTTTTGCAAGCATTGCGCCATTGCAAAAGTACAACAACCTATAGATTTATTACTTAGCTGTTATGATCACGTATATCGTGTTCTAAGCCGTTTTTTTATTTTTCCAATCCCTCTTTTCGAAACTTCTAACATTCGAGCTATTCTTTATTGAGTTCAGATATTCCACAAGAAATCTCACGTTTTTCATCGTTTTTTGACATATATAGCAATTAAAATAAACAGTTTGATTTTTAATAGGAGTTATCAAAAAGACAAGTTTTAACTTAATAATCTCTTCTAGAATACAAATCCTTTTCTTTGATATCTATGGATGTAGATTTAAACCAAGTTGCAAATTTCTCGAATTTTTCAGGACTTTCTTTATACCATTTTTCAAATTCTTCAGGATTCCCCTCTGAAATTAACCAGTAAGTATATGCTTCAAATATTTCTTCTTTTTGAATTTCTTTTTGGAATGAGAGTATTTTATTAGGATACTGTTTATGGAACTTTTTCTGTTCAAACCAAAAATCTAAAAAACTTTTTCTTGCATTGTAGATCGACTTAATATCGATTCCTGAATGAAAATTAATTCCAGCAAATGCATACGCACTCGCATAGGTCCCGGCAAAAGGGAGTATCCCTTTTTTAAGATCTTTCATATCCTTTTTATCAGTAATAATTATTTCAAAACCTTTTTTAGTAATATTGAATTGACCGGAAGAATCTGTCAATACTTCATAACTTTCCTGATAAGTGTCATAAAGTAATTTGCTTATTTCCGAAGTTCTTTTTGATCCGGCTTCTAAATTCATAAATATTTCACCATATAATAAGGTCCACAGTTTCTCGTCAGTATTGGAGAATAGTTTAGATAATTGATAGTAATTAGAAGGGTAATTAGGTTCTACTTTGATTCCTTGTTCCCAAAATACTATTGCTTCATTATAGTTTTTTCTTAGTGCCTCTATAACCCCAGATTCCAGATAAAACTTACCGGATTTAGGAAATTTTTTCATCCCTTTTTGATATGTTTCTAATGCTTTTTCTGGTTTTTTGATGTAATCATAACTATTTCCCAAAAGTTGGTAAATGTAATCTGACACATCTTTGTGATCTGTCAATTTTTCTAATATTTTGATAGCCTTTTTATATTCTTTTTTTAGATAGTTGGCATATGCAATTTCGTATGGAAAATCTATTCTATCTGGATATAGTTTTGTCCCTTTTTTCAGAATCTCAATGGATTCATCGATTGCGCCATTGTCCATAAGTTGGATGCCTTCTTTCAAAAGCTCTTGAGCTTTATCTTTATCTGTTTGAGCAATTATGATTGAGTTGTATAGGATACATGCAATTGCAAACAAGAATAAACTTTTTGTCATATCTGTTTAGTATTAATTTAGCTATTTCTAAGATGGTTTTAGTCACTTTGAAAAAACTGATGATTACTCCACCTTCACTCGTACTCCTTCAGAATGACTGCTAAACTCTGGTGCATACATACTTTGGATCGTAGTGATACCATTAGAGAAATCTCCTTTGTTGTTAACACGCAGATCATATTCAAAAACATAAACCCCCTTTGGTAAATAGTCAAAGAAGAAATTAGTAGAAGCATCTTTAGTACTTTCATAATATCCTAATCCATCTTGATATTTGTATTGTGAGATCACATTGATGGGTTCTAATCCAGATGCGCGCATATCCTTCATATGCACAAACTCCATAGTTCGATCTGATCGCAATTCTATTCGAACTCTTACCAAATCTCCTAATTGTAATTGTGTTTTATCAGTGATTTCTGTAATCTCCTCACCAGTATCTGTATTCTTTTTAAGGAATAATTTTTTCTTTAGTTTTAATGGAGTTTCTGCTGATGTTATCTTATCCAGATTTTCAAAATACTGCCAGTACAAAGCTCCCCAAGCAATCCCTTTTCCTTTTTTGGTGATTTTGGCTGTAGCCATATCTTTTTGTATTTCATTAGCGTTCCAGGAAGTTTTAAAATATCCCGTTCCGGCTTCTACTTTTACATCGTCCATCTGGCTTGGATCAATTTTCTGATCGCCCAATACAATCTCTACCATATCGGTCACAGATAACCAATCACTGCCTTGTAATAGTAAAGCATATACGGCTTCTGTAGTGGCTTTGGTGGTTTTCCAACGATTGGTCTGTTTGTTCTTTAATAACCAAACCTTAAGATTATCTACAATCTCTGTTTTTTTAGGCTCTTGCTCAATCTCCGCAAAAACTTCAATCATTAACGCCTGGGTTTCTATTGGTGCCTGATACCAGTACCAACTCGCGGTATTCGATTTCCAATACATACCCAATTCTTCGCTAGTGATACTTTTTTGATCTAATGATCTAATGATTTTGGTAGCCGTAGTAGCATCATTATTTCGATGTAATATCAAAGCCAACATTCCTTGTGAATATAAGTTTCTGTTCAGCCAATACTTTTTAGACTGTCTCATATAATACTCCCAAGCTTCATTAGTACTATTAGCTCTTTTGATGTCCGAAAAGAAACTACGCATGTATAAATAGTGTGTCTGTGTATAACTTAGATGATCTTTATTGATATCGATCTTATTTCGCTCACAGTATTTCTTAAGCTCATTGTATTCTTTTACAAATTCCTGATCCAGATATCGAACCGCTTTTTGTAGCATATTCTGAGTCTTGCTCTCAAATTTTGTAACACCTAATTTTTTTAAGTGCCCAAAACCAGCCGCGATATGTTGTGTGATATAGCGATTCTCTCTTCCACCTTTAAACCAAGGAAATGCTCCTGAACTAAACTGTACTTGCTGTAATTTATTTAATGCACTCTGCAATTCGTTATTCATCTTATTAAGATCAAAAAGCAGTGCGATGCGTTTCTTTTGTTCGGTTTCGCTTTGTGCATCTCGTAACCAAGGAGTTTCTTGGATAATCAAAGATTTTAACTCCTGATTTTTTTCCAGACTACTTAGTAAGGCATCGGTATTTTTCCATTGATTAAATACTTCCTGAATTCTTGGATTAGAATTGGCAATATGACTAGCCAATGAATTGGCATAATACCTGGAGAATGTCTGTTCGGCACATTCATACGGATATTCCATCAAGTAGGGTAGTGCTTGTACAGCATACCACGCTGGATTAGAAGTCATTTCTAAGGTAAGCTTATGGTTTTTTAACGTAGTAGACGTATTATCCTTTAGCTTATCTAACGTAAATGTTTTGGTCTGATTCGAACGAATCCACATCGGTAATGTCTCTGTTACCATCATTCTGTTTGATAATACCGGTAATACATTCTGCTCACCATCAGAGAAATCTCCTGCTTTGGCTACAATTTTATATTGAACTGTCTGTACATTATCTGGAATCTGAAGGTTCCAAGATACATTAGTGTTCCCTGCTGCTTTTACAGAAAAATCCTGACGAATATTTGCGTTCTGCAAATCTGCATCTATGGATTTTCCTGTTAAAGCGTCTATCAATTGTAATTCTATAATACCTGTAAGATCTTTAGTAGAAATATTAGATACTTTAGAACTCAGGGTAATTTGATCTCCTTCTCTCAGGAATCTGGGAGGATTCGGTAAGATCATTAATTCTTTCTGGGTAACCGTTTCTAATACTTGTGTGCCAGCATTTAGTTCTTTGGTATGTGCAAGTAGCTGTAATTTCCATTTGGTCAAAGCTTCAGGAGCTGTAAAATTAAAACTTACATTCCCTTCTGCATCAGTGGTTAACTTCGGAAAGAAAAAAGCGGTTTCCTGTAGGTTTTTACGAATTTTAACTCCTTCTAATAATGGCTCTTTCTTGTCTTCTTTTACATTATTTTTATTTTCGACATGACCCAATGAATCTGCCTCACTTTCTTCTTTCACAGCATTCCCAGATACGGCAACTTCTTCCATTTCTGCATCATCAGCAACCATTTCCATTGCCATCGGAGCGGGAGCACTTTTATTAGCCATTCTGCTTCTTTTCATTCCTCGTACACTTCCTGCGAGACCATTTCCATAATAATAAGAATTGCCAAAGTATAACCCAAACCAGTTTAATTGATCATACCCCTGATGATGGAAACTAGTGTGTCGCGTATACCCGTTATAAATATTGAAATTTCCTTGGGTAAAGCTTCCGGCAGCTTTTCGTTGTGAATATGAATAGTAAATAGGTCTGTTAATCGGATTGAAATACCATTGATGTGGTCTGAACTGATCTAATGAAGCATCATACATGCTCGCCAGCAGTTCGGCAGTTACTTTGTCTCCCTTTGGACCTTTAACTGTAAAGCTCCAGGTTTCTTGTTGTCCCGGTTGTAGCTTGTCTCTAAATGTTTTAGTCTCAATCGTAAGTTCTGAAGGTTCATAAGGAACTGCAATAGGCATAGTACCACTTTTGTAGGCGTTATAATTAGCAAAACTGTATGTAACCGCAAATCCACCCAGATCTTCTTTGTTTACTGGTATTTTAATGGTTTTACTATTATTGGATAATTTTACAATTTGGGTTTCAATAACCTTATGGTTCTTTTCGATATCTATTGTTACATACATATCTTCTGAAGCAGAACCTAGTTTTAGCATCACTTCATCTCCGATAGTGTAGGTTGTTTTATTCGTAGTAATTTCAAACAATTTATTATCCGAAATAGTATTATCTGATTGGTCAAATACAGTAATGTATTTGATGTCTTTTACCTTTTGTCCGAATTTATCTTTAGTGTTAAGTTCTATAATATACTTACCAGCTTCCCACTTTTTGATATTTCCAAAAGATATATCCTTAGTACCTTTCTCATTATCTTTAGTTTCTTTGGTATCATAGGTTTTATCAAAAACCATGTTTCCCTTTTCCCAATTTCTAAAATCATCTTCATTGCCATATGCATCATGAGGGAATAATTTTTTGAATTCTTCTTTTGTAAAGCTACTATAATCCGGTGCTTTCCAAGGGCGAGTACGTAGTGGACAATCTGGTGCTTGTAACTTATGGATTTTTATTGTTCCACTATTTGCTATAAATTCATTATTTAAATTTTGGGTAGCGATACTGAGTGTGTTATCTTTTTTGGTTTTGTCAATTTCGGAAGTGATATTTATGGATGCGGTTAAGGCGTGATATCCAACATTAACATAGGTAGTGGTACTTCTCGTTTCCCCATTGATATCAGTAACATCTGCAATTACTTTATAGGTAAAAATCGGTTGATTTTCTTTCGAAATACTTTTGTCTGGTAGCGCAGCAAATGTGATGCTGTATTCACCTGTGTCATTAGTCTTAGTTTCTCCATGTGTGATTTCCTGTTCTTCGGTGTTTCTTGGAAACCAATAACACCAGCGTGGATATTGTATTTGTCTGTATACGCGATATACTACTTTAGCATCGGTGATATTGCTACCTGCATAGGCAGTGGCAGTACCGGTAAGTTTGATACTGTCATTAACTTTATACGTTTCAGTAACCGGGTTAAATTTTGTTTCGAATTTAGGGCGTTTATACTCTTCTACAGAGAACGAAGTACTATTGTAATTATCTGTTTGAATTGTATAATTACCGGTTAATCCAGAGGATGGTAGAATAAACTCACCTGCAAAGGATCCATATTCATTAGTTATAAAGCTCAATAATTTAACTTGTTGCCCGTTTACATCAATAAGTTTTGCAAAGGTTTGCCTGTTGGCTACCACTTTAGGATTTTCTTTTCCTGTTGCAGCCATCATTATTCCTTTAAAATATACCGTTTGTCCTGGTCTGTAAATACTTCGGTCTGTAAAAAGGAACGAGGTGTGTCTGGTACTTATATCAGGTTCATTGGTGCTGGCATACTGATTAAGATATAATCCACTAAAATAAGCTTTGTCTGTTCCCTTGCTTACTGTTGCCAAAACATTGTAGTAATAACCTTCTTTAGAAAAAGAAGCTTCTCCTTTTTCGTTAGTAGTCAAGGTTTGGTTTAAGCTGTTTCTTTGGTTGTTAGAAACCAATTTGATAGTGGCTTTAGGAATCGGAGCACCATTATTTCTATCTATTATCTGAAATTTTGTTTCGCTTGCTGTTTTGTTTTCAACTAGGGTAATATTTGTGACCTGAAGATTTCCAAAAGAAAATGTGTGTTCTTCACTTAAGTCTTTTGTGGTTGATCCGACGATAATATAACTTCCTTGTTCTAATTCGGGAACTGCAATTTCGGTAGTGTGATTTTGATAGTCTTTTTCGTCACGAATTGTGGAACTCCAAGAATGGACAACAGATAATTTATTCAGAAAAGCGATTTTCTCCTTTTGTTTATAAATTTCCTGAAATGACTTTAATTGATTTTGTTTGACTTTTAGAACTTTAAAATATAGTAACTCCAAGTTTTTATAATTCACTAGAAGTCTGGTTGGTTTGTTAATCGGAATATAACTTTCCAATCTGATAGAATTTACTTGTTTCTCAAGAATTTGATCTTTTAAATAATTACAATTATTAGCTCCTCTGGATTTTGGATATTTAGTAATTGCTTCTTCACAAACTTTTAAGGCTTTCTGAAGTGCCCATCGATGTGTTTCATTTTCGGTAGGTATATACGTTGAAGCCTGGGTTTGGTATAGCGTTGCAATTTCATAGTCATATAAAGTAGAAGAAGCATTATTTTGATGTTTTTCTTTTTCCGAAACCAAAGTTGCTAGTAGCAGTTCTTGTTTATCACTAAATAGAGCATTATCGTGGATAAACTTCAGGCGCTCTATATTTACTTCGATTAAAGCATCAGGTTGCTTATCTCTTTTGTGAAAATTGATGAGGTTTTGATATATTTTTAATGCGTGAAATTGTAACGATAATGAATCTTTCGTTGTGATATTCAGTCTAGAAAATTCCTCATAGCTCTTTAAATAATCAGGAGAATCTACTTCAAATGCATATGCTGGTTTGGTAATATTGGTTTCTGAAGTTTTATAAAACGCTAGTGCATTATGTGATAAAAAATCAAAAAGCGTAGGTCTATAGATTTTAGAATCATTGGATTGAGAAAGGATATCATTAAACTCTACAAGATCTGTTTGTTGGGCTAATAGACCGTTATTTAATGATTTCTCATAATACAAATGGATTTCTGCAAATAAAGTTTCTAAATCCCAGGTTCTAAAATCTTCTTTATCTACTTTTTCAGAAGTTTTAGTCCTGTTATAGAATTGCCATCGATGCTCTTGAAAATATTGCCAATACAGATTGGCTAAAATGCTTTCTAGAATATTTCTTCTAGGAAATTCACTTTTAGCAATTTCACTTTTAAATTCCTTGATGATATTTAATTGTGCATTTTCTTCTAATACTAAATTATACTTAGCTTTATAGAGTAATGCTTTAGTAGCTTGATTCGTGTTATTAACTTTTTTAGCATTAGTGTGAATCATTTCTACAACTTCTAATGCAGATTTTGGAAGCCCTTGTTGGTCAAAATCTTCTACTTTTTTCCAATCGCTTTGATAGTTATCTTGAGCCATCATATAATTTAGGTTTGTAATAAAGAGTATGAAAACAAGAATGATATATTTTTTCATCTGTTTGATTTTTTGTGTTTGTTAAAACAATAATACAAGTCTTATACCAATCTTTATTGGATAAAAGCTTGAAGAAAGTAAATAACTATATAAAGCTACATAATTGCAACGATAAATTAGGGAAAACCTTGTTTTGTTTAGTCAAAGAGGTGAGTTTTTGAGTGTGAGAGTTTTTGAGTATGTGGGTATGTTTGGGCGTGAGGATGTTGTTTGAGGCTAGTTGAGTGAAAAATAAATAAATTCCAAAACTAACAGACTTTTTGTTTTATCGTAAATCATAATTCTAACTTCGCAATTAATTTTATCTTTACTCTTTCGAATCAAGAATATAATTATGCGTGTACATTTTATTGCGATAGGAGGTAGTGCTATGCACAATCTGGCTATGGCACTGCATCAAAAAGGAGATCAGGTAACCGGAAGTGATGATGTGATTTTTGAACCATCAAAATCAAGATTAGATCGGTATGGGTTATTGCCCGAAACTTTTGGTTGGTATCCTGAAAAAATCACTAAAGATATTGATGCGATTATTTTAGGAATGCACGCCAAGGAAGATAATCCGGAATTAAATAAAGCTCAGGAATTAGGATTGAAAATATATTCATATCCCGAATTTCTTTATGAACAATCTAAGAATAAAACTCGTGTAGTAATCGGTGGTTCTCATGGAAAAACTACCATAACTTCTATGATTTTGCACGTATTACATTATCACGAAAAGGAAGTGGATTATATGGTGGGCGCTCAACTGGAAGGTTTTGATACGATGGTGCATCTCACAGAAGATAATGATTTTATGGTGCTGGAAGGTGATGAATACCTTTCTTCGCCTATAGATAGAAGACCTAAATTTCACTTGTATCAACCTAATATTGCATTGATAAGTGGTATTGCATGGGATCATATTAATGTATTCCCAACGTTTGATAATTATGTAGAACAGTTTCAGGTTTTTGTAGACAGTATTGTTCGTGGAGGAAGCATAAATTATAATGCAGAAGATCCTGAAGTAGTTAAAGTAGTTGAAAACTCAGAAAATCAGATTCGGAAAATACCATATAATACGCCAGAATATAGAGTAGAAAATGGGGAGACCTTACTACAAACACCAGAAGGGGAGATGCCTATTGAAGTTTTTGGGGCACATAACTTGAGTAATTTGGCTGGAGCCAAATGGATTTGCCAACATATGGGCATTGATGAGGATGAGTTTTACGAGGCAATTGCATCTTTTACCGGGGCTTCTAAACGATTGGAGAAAATTGCAGAGAGTTCTAATGCTGTTGCTTATAAAGATTTTGCACATAGTCCGTCAAAAGTAAGTGCAACAACCAATGCTGTTAAGGAGCAATATAAAGATAAGCAGGTAGTGGCTTGTCTTGAGTTACATACGTATAGTAGTCTAAATGCGGAGTTTTTAAAGGAGTATGAAGGCGCACTAAATGCAGCTGATGAAGCTGTAGTGTTTTACTCACCAAATGCTGTAAAAATTAAACAGTTAGAAGAGGTGTCTGCAGATCAGATTGAAAGAGCTTTTAAAAGAGATGATCTTATTATTTATACGAATCCGAAGGAGTTTAAATCATACTTAAAACAAAAAGATTTTACCGATTCTGCCTTGTTACTTATGAGTAGTGGTAATTACGGAGGACTAGACTTTGATGAGGTGAAAGAGATGATTTAATTTAAGTTTACAGAAAGATAAAAATAAGGTGTTGCATTTTTGTGACACCTTTTTCTGTTTAATGATGTAACACTATGATTATAAATAGTACCAATATTGTAGAGGAATTATTTAGGAAGAGGCATGGTATGGTAAAAAGGAAATTTGGAGGTAACAATTTTGATTTTAAAAAGATAAGTTTAAGTAGACTCATAACTGGGTTAGGAATTGGTTTTTTTACAATATTTTTTGTGTATTCTTTTTTAACCATTTTTGTTGAAGTTTTTAGAATATTTCAATTAGGATTTAATGATAGTAACGGAATTATAAAATTTAGCCCCTATCGACAATATTGGAACAATGTTTTATCATCTGGATTAGCAGTTGTATTAGGTAATTCAGCATTTGTTTTATTCTGTTTAAGCAGACCTCAAAGAGTATTTGGGAATCATTCCACAAAGCATAAACGAATTATTAATGATCATATATTTCTTGCGTTTAATTTTGTGTATTGGTTTGCAAAAGTTGCTTATTTTATTGGTTTGATGGTTTCTATGTTCATAGATTTTGAATTCATCCATCAGTATTATTTTGTATTTGTCTTATTGTTAGTTGTCTTGTTTTTGGAAAGCTGGAAAACTCTAGGTCAGGTCATCAAAAAGAATAGACTAAGAGCAAAAATCCTACATTTTTTAATATTAACGATTATTGCTTTGGTTTTAGCTTTGCATCATCCATTAGATTCACGAAAAATAAATGATCTAATGGAAGAAAGTAATCCTACTATAGAGTTGCCAGTTTCTGAATACGAAAATTATGAGCCTATAATTTCATATATGACCCTTAAATTGTTTTGGGATGAAGGAAAGTATTATGTTATTTATGGTAGAGGAGATTTTAGGATAGGTTTGGATAGATATAATGACTATTTGGAAAGTATTGAGAATGAAATGTATAGGAAGGATTTTACCACAATTAATTTGTTAGCAGCAAAAGAGACACCAATTAAGATTGTGAAAAAATTAGAGAAAATACTTTATATTAATGGTTATTATAGGATTAAATATGTTACTAAAAACAATGATAAACTTGTTGAGCGTTATCCTAAATATGGTATTGCTACAAGAATTAGAATTCCCGATTATTTAATGCCCGAGTTTCCAATGCCACCTAGGTTAGATATGATTTATTTAGAAGGACTTACTAAAAAAACTATACTGGTTGAAAATGGTTATACTATAGGAGAGCAAAAAAATGTAGGAGATAAAGAGTTAAAAAAAGTATTCGAAAGATATATTAGAGAAGATGTTTATTTTGAACTCGAATATTCCAAAGACCTTTCTTATCAGGAATACATGGATGTATTATCTTGCTATAAGCAAGTTATTTTGAAAAAGAGAAAAGCCCTTGAGGTATTATCAGATAAAGGGGATTGTTTTGATTATTCTTTTAATAATGAACAATTTAAATTGTGCAAGGAAGAAGTTAAGATGATTAAACGTAAATTTCCTTTTAATTATAGGGAGGTAATAATAGATTAACAGGTTTTAAGATGTTATATTAAAAATGCTTCTCAAACAATCCATTAACAAAATCAGAAACACTCTTCTGATTGTTTTTGATTAATTCTTGTTTAGCATTTTTAATATCAGCAGGTACTTTATCTTGACTAAGTTTAAATTTTCCTTCCCATTGTTGTACTTCAATTTCAAAACAATGTATATAAGGAACTAAACGATCCATGCGCGGATCTCCTATTGATAATTTAAAATCTTGATTAGGAGCCTCGAGGAACTCTGTCATAGTAACCATAGATTTTTTTATAGATTCAGGATCTTTAATTTCTTTTACAATTCCTGTTGCGTGTGCGATGATATAATTCCAGGTAGGTAATTGCTTTGTAGTATAAATAGATGGTGAAATATAGGTTTGTGGTCCCTGAAAAACAGCAATGATAGGGTAGTTGTCTTTTAATAATTCTACATGCGGATTATTGGCATCGATATGTCCCACGAGTTTATCTCCATGAAATATAAGAGGTGCATGAGTAATAAAAGGTTTTGTTCCTTGTGCAGAAATTATGGTAGCAAATGGATATGCAACTGCTACACTTTTAATATTCTCCGTATTATAGTCTTGGTGATGTTTTGGTGGATACACAGACTATATGTTAAACTGTTGTAGATGATGATCTAAATGCTTGTATTGCATTTTACCCCATTGATCTTTTGTGAACTTTCCAAACATAGGGTGCGGATCCCATTCGGTAATAGTTCTTTTTTCAGAGAATTCGTTTACCAGTTTTAATAAAGTCTGTTTTTCTTCGTCAAAAACCTTAGCATCTACTATTTTAAGTTTTGGGTGTGTTGGTAGACTTTTCTTCCATGGTTTGTCATTATACATTGCTTTTTTAAAGAATAACTTAGCCAATAAACTAGGTTTCATTGGTGGGTGTTCTTTTTTTAATGCAATTTTAAGTGGAAACTGACAATGATAAAACATTTGAGAAATATCCATCTTGCCCCATGCCGGAGCACTGTCATTAGATAATTTATGAATGCGATCTTCTATTTCGTTTTTTACAGTTTCATCAAAGAGGGATTTCATATCTTATATTGTTTAGTATCCAATACTCAAAAATAACAGAATTATTTTAAAAATTGGATATAGATATCCTAAGCTATTATTAAATAACTTTTCAATAAAACAAAAAAGAAAATAGATTTGCTAACCTACTTTTTCGAAAACAAGCTTTAGTATGCCTTCTAAATCACCATTGGCAGAAATATCTGAAGGTGTTCCAAGATTCATCATTAAGGGTTGGTCTTTAATTTTTCCTTGTAAAAAGTATTGGAAAGTATTTCCAAATTTAAATTTGAAACCTTTCAACTCACTTCCAAAAGAAGTAAAAATAACTTCGCTTCGTTCATCATCACTCTTTCCTTCTGCAAAAGCACTAATGGTAGCGTAAAAGACATCTTTTAACATATCATCGCTATAATAATCCCACTTAATTGATGTTCCATTACAGGCTAGTAATTCAAACTCCGATTGTGCTTGGCATCCTCTAGGTACTTGTATGTGGTTTCCTACTAGATTTAAAAAGCTGATACGTTTATTGTCTTGTCCATAGAAACTAATAGTAACTAGTAATAATACGAAAGTAAAAATGTTCTTCATAAATAGGTTAATTTGAAGTTGTTAAATTCAATGTTTTTAGATTATGGGTGGTCAAATATAGTAAAACTTTCATTTTCAAACAAATATATGTTTAATCAATCCGTAAACATGAACACTGTGAACAATATTTGTTGGTATTTTTCGGATAATAATATCTTGTATTTGAGATAAATAGTTTATACTTATGTCTTAAAGTGTTTAGGGAATAAAACTGTGTTAAAATTTTTTATGAGTGAATATAATTCTTCATTTTCTATCAGGGAATGGGATGAGAATGATCGTCCAAGAGAGAAATTAATGGTTAAAGGGAAGAATGCGCTCAGTGATTCTGAATTGATTGCTATTTTGATAGGTTCGGGAAATCGCGATGAAAGTGCTGTGGCGTTAAGTAAGAGAATTTTAGCCAGTGTAGATCATCAAATCAATTCATTAGGAAAACTCTCGGTAAAACAGTTAATGGGCTTTAAAGGTATAGGAGAAGCAAAAGCAATTGCCATTGTTGCCGGATTGGAGCTAGGAAGAAGAAGGAAGGAAGAAGACGATCCTGTGATGTCTAAAATCACTAATAGTAAAGATGCATATAGTATTCTCAATCCTTTTATAGGAGATTTAGAACATGAGGAGTTTTGGGTGCTTTATTTGAATAATTCAAATAAAGTATTACAGAAAAAACAGATCAGTATTGGAGGGAAGACAGGAACATTGGTGGATCCAAGAATTGTATACAAGTATGCATTAGAGTTTGGTGCAACTTCTATAATTTTGGCTCATAATCATCCTAGTGGATCGTTAATTCCTAGTTCCTCGGATAAAGCATTAACTCAAAAGCTAAAACACGCTGGAGTAAGTTTAGATATAAAATTATTAGATCACTTAATAATAACAGAAAAGAAGTATTTTAGCTTTGCAGATGAAGTAATGCTATAAACAGAAGTATGCTATTAGTTTATGTTCAAAAAATAACTCCCAGAGTATCTTATACGTTTAGACATATCTGTAAACGAATTTTGGGATTGGAGGTTGACTTTACTTCTAAAATAGAGTCATTCATTGCACATGATGGACCTAAACTGTCATATGGTAAACAGCCACTGGGGAAAGAACTTTATTTTCAAAGTGTTGATTTACTTTTTGAGCATGGATTTAATGAGGTGGATATTCAAGTTTTTCCTTGGGAAGATACTCAGTGTTTTTTTCAGGTAAAACATGCGAATGCAGTATTACCATTCGACATTTTTGCAGCTACGTTTTATCTCTTAACCAGGTATGAGGAATATCTTCCGCATGTAAAAGATGAACTTGGAAGATTTACTGCTACAGAAAGTATAGCTTACACAAACGGATTTTTGGAAGAACCAGTGGTTGATATATGGTCATATAAATTCAAGAATGTTTTAAAAGAAAAATATCCAAATATAGAATTTCAGGAAAAGCAATTTAGTGTTCTTCCTATTTTATACGTAAATCAGACCTTTGCGTATTGGCAAAAAGGAATTTTGAGATCAATAGGAGGGGGGATACGGGATCTTTGGCAGTTAAAAATCACTGAAGTAACCGATAGAATAAAGGTAATGTTGGGATTGAAAAAAGATCCATATAATACCTTTGATTTTATTATTGACTTACAAAAAAAGAATGTCAGGAAATGTATTATGTTTTTTGGTCTGGGCGATTATACAAATTATGAGAAAAATATCAATCATAATAATCCTGAGCATAGAGGAATAATTAAACACGTTTCGGATTATATAGATATTGGCCTTAAGGTGTCTTATGAAGCGATTTCGGATTTAGGAGTATTAAAAAAAGAGAAAATGAGAATCGAGAATATTGTAAACAGACAGTTGCAATATTCGTTATGTGCTTTTTATAAAATAAAGTTACCCGAGGCTTACAGGAATTTTATTGAATTAGAAGTTAAAGAAGACTATTCTATGGGTTATCCAGGGCATTCTGGTTTTAGAGCTGGAACCTGTACTCCTTTCATGTTTTATGATCTGGATTATGAGGTGCAGACACCATTGGTGATACATTCTTTTTGTTGTACACCCAAAAGTTTTGAGAATGCGGAAAATGAATATGCTGTAAAGCAAGAGTTAAATGCTTATATAGACAAAATAAAAAAGGTAAACGGGTTATTCATTCCGGTTTTTAGTAATGGTTTGTTTAGTGAACTCAATGAACAAACTTATTGGAAATCTATATTGGAATTTATTTGGAATAAAGATGAAAATAGAAAAGCTTGATCACATATTTTTTGATTTAGATCATACACTTTGGGATTTTGATAAAAATTCGGCTTTGGCGTTTCAGTTAATGTTCGATAAATTCGAAATTCAGATTTCTATTGATCAATTTTTATCAGTATATCAGCCTATAAATTTACGTTACTGGAAATTATATAGAGAAGAACAAGTAACTAAAACAGAACTTCGTAGAGGACGTCTTATAGAAGCCTTTGCTGTTTTTGGTAAACAATTATCATTAGAGGTTATAGATGCTTTGTCTGATGATTATATTAATTTTTTGCCTCTTAATAATTATTTAATTGATGGCGCAAAAGAGTTGTTAGAGTATTTAATGCCAAAATATCAGTTACATATTATTACCAATGGTTTTAGAGAGGTACAACATACAAAACTTTCTAATGCTGAAATCAGACATTATTTTAAAACCATAACCAATAGCGAAGAGGTTGGTGTTAAAAAACCTAATCCTATTATTTTTGAACATGCTCTAAAGGTTTCCGGTGCCGATATTGATAGGAGTTTGATGATTGGAGATAATTATGAAGCAGACATTGTCGGTGCAGAAACTATGGGGATCAAGACAATATGTTTTAACTATCACCAAGAGCAATTGCCGGCAAAAGCCATACAGGTTTCAGCATTAAATCAGATAAAAACTTACATTTAGTAATAAATATTTGTATATTTTCGTTATTACTAAACAACTCCCCCCAGATGAAAATAAAAAAAACCTATGCATTGCTGCTATTTATTGGCGCAATTTTGATGACAGCTTCTTGTGTCAAGGAACTCGATTTTGAGCAACTTGATGAGGTTGTTCTTACACCTGTGTTTGAAGCAGATTTTATTTATTCAGAATTTGATATAGAGGATAATATTCCTCAAGGTACTCCTCCAAATACTGAATTTACAATTCCTCCAGAAGTTTTACGAGATACCATAAATTATGATTTAGTAGGTACAGATTTTGCTATAGATAATTTAGATAGGGTAGAGTTAACTATGGAAGTTCGGAACACTATTCCAGTAGCATTCACGATCCAGTTTCAGTTTTTAACACAAGCAGGTCAACCGATAGGACAACTATATAATATTGAAGTGCTAGCAGGATTAGGAGAAGGAACAGAGCCTGTTATATCATTTTCAGATTTTGAACCATTAAACAATGCAACTTTAAATGAATTAGCTTCTGCTCAAAAAATAGCTACGGAAATTATTGTTCCAACTTTAAATTCTGATCTAAGGGGAGCCTTGCAAATAAGATCAAAGGCTACTTACTATGTAAATTATCAATTATGAGAATCTTACTATGCCTTTTAGGTTTGTTGGGATGCTCATTATATTCTCAGAATAAAGAAACCTTATATGATTTTACAGATTTGCCCCAATCATTAATGCTTAATCCAGGCGCGGACATAAATTTTAAGTATCATGCTGGAGTACCATTTCTATCTCAGATACATTTTAATGTTGGGTTTAAAGGAGCTTCGATTTATGATGTTTTTGCTGATGACGGTAGGGATATAAATGATAAGATTGAAAATACCATAAATACGTTGGGGAGCAATGATTTTTTTACGCTTACACAGCAATTAGATCTCATAAATTTTGGATGGAGAAGTAAAAATGATGAGAATTTATACTATTCTGGAGGTATATATCAGGAACTTGATTTGATTGTCTATTTCCCAAAAGATTTTGCAGTATTAGCATATCAGGGAAATCAAGATTTTATTAATGTTCCGTTTCGATTTTCTAATATTAGCGCTACCGGAGAATTCTTAACTGTTTACCATTTTGGCTACAATAAAAAAGTAAATAAGAAGCTTACGTTTGGTGCAAGAGCAAAGCTCTATTCTAGTATATTTAATTTTCGAAGCACAAAAAATAGAGGAACTTTTACTACGATAGAGACGCCTCAGGGAAATAACATATATCAGCATTTAATAAGTGATGCAGATGTGAGTTTGCAAACTGCAGGATATGCTTCTTTGCGCGACATTGAATCTGAAGATAATTCTGATGGAGCAAAACAAGTGCTTAATAAGTTTTTAGGAAGAGCATTTCTGGGCGGAAATTTAGGTGTTGGTGTGGATATTGGATTTAGTTATAAATTAGAAGATCAATTGACTGTTACTGGTAGTATGACCGATTTAGGAATGATTTTTTATACGAAGGATGTTGAGACCTACAGAGCTAGAGGTAGTTTTGCTTTTGAAGGAATAGAGACTCCGATTACAGATGATAATGGTCAGGATGTTTTAGACGAGTTAGAAGAAGCAATACCTATCGATACTCTTAATACGAGTTACGCTGCTTTACGTCCTTTAAAACTTAACGGTTCTATAAAGTATTCCTATAATAAGTATGATGACGGTACCTGCGATTGTAATGACCCTCCTTATCAGGACGCTTTTGGATTACAGATTTTTACGCAGTTTAGACCCAAAAGACCGCAGTATGCAGCATCACTGTTTTATTATAAGCGCTTGTCTAGTTTTCTAAGAACAAAACTGACATATACAGTCGATGATTATTCTTATAAGAATATTGGTTTTTTAATGTCTACCCATATTAACAAAATTAATTTCTATATTTCGGCAAATAATCTTTTAGAATATTCTAATCTTGCAGATGCTAGGGGAGTATCTGTTCAATTAGGATTTAATGTAATAATGTAATGAATATGACACGTATTTTATTTTTTGGGCTTGCACTTTTCTTTACTATCAACTTTTCTGCTCAACAGAGTGTAAATGATTATAAATACGTCATTGTCCCAGAAGGGTATATGTTTTTAAAGGAAAATGATGGGTATCAGTTAAACTCATTGACGAAATTTTTATTTAAAAAGTATGGTTTTGAAGCCTTTATGCGAGGAGATGAATTGCCGGATGATCTAAAAAAGAATGGATGTAAAGGGTTAAGGGCTGATGTGAAAAAAGAATCAGGATTATTGAAGACAAAACTTATTGTTGACTTAATTGATTGTAATGGTGAAATTATTTTTAGTTCCAAAGAGGGAACAAGTAGAGAAAAAGATTTTAAAAAATCCTATCACGAGGCTCTTAGAGATGCGTTTAAAGATGTAGAGTACCTAAATTATAAGTATAATGGCAAACATGAAGGTTCTGTGCAAAATGAAAATAATTCAGTTCAGCAACCAAAGGTTTCAGCTCAACCAGTCGTATCAGAAGAAGCTCCGGTTACCAAAAATGATAGGGTAGAGGCAACAAATGAAACTCAAGATAAACTTTCAAAAAAAATGTCAGTAACAAAAGCGGTTTCTTTTATCTATAATGAAGAAATATTCTTTTTTGAAAGTAAAGTATACGGTTTTGAATTAATGCAAAAGAAAAATGCAAAATCTACTTCTATTGGAAAAGTGTTTAAGTCAAGCAGGAAGAATAATTATATTATACAAGCAGGTGATTTAAGTGGTATCGGATATTTTGATGCATACGGGAATTTTATTCTGGAAAGAATTAATCCGGTGACTGATAAGTTGATTACTGATACTTTTGCTCGTCAGTAATTCTAGTAATTATATTTATCACCCCATCGTGATTTTAGAAAAGCTCTTAGTGCATTTTCACGCTGATTATTACCTGGCTCATAAAGCTTTGTGTTTTCTATGGATTCAGGAAGAAATTCTTGATGTATAAAATTATTGTTATGATCGTGGGCGTATTTATAATCCTCACCATAACCCAATTCTTTCATTAATTTAGTTGGAGCATTTCTTATATGCAAAGGCACAGACAAATCTCCGGTTTGCCTCACTAATTGTTGAGCTTTATTAATAGCCATGTAAGACGCATTGCTTTTTGGAGAAGTTGCCAAATATACAGCGCATTGACTTAATACGATTCTGGCTTCGGGATAGCCTATAGTAGTAACCGCCTGGAAAGTATTATTAGCCATAATCAAAGCGGTAGGGTTGGCATTGCCAATATCTTCGGATGCTAATATGAGCATCCTACGTGCTAGGAATTTTAGGTCTTCTCCTCCTTCAATCATTCGTGCTAACCAATAGACCGCTGCGTTTGGGTCACTTCCTCTAACAGATTTAATAAATGCTGAAATGATGTCATAATGTTGCTCTCCTGTTTTGTCGTATCGTACTGTGTTCTGTTGTACAAGTTTTAAAACAAGATCGTTGGTAATTATAATCTCATCCTGATCCTGACTGGATACTATTAGTTCAAAAATGTTTAATAATTTTCTAGCATCTCCGCCACTTAATCTAAGTAATGCTTCTGTTTCCTTGAGTTTTATTTTTTTTGATAGTAAATAGTCATCTTGTTGCATAGCTCTATCAAGTAGGGCTTCTAATTCTTTTTTTCCGAAAGGATTTAGAACATATACCTGACAGCGGGATAGCAAAGCAGGAATTACTTCGAAGCTTGGATTCTCTGTAGTAGCTCCTATTAATGTGATCCAACCTTTTTCTACAGCTCCCAGCAAAGAATCTTGCTGAGACTTACTAAAACGATGAATCTCATCAATAAATAGGATTGGGTTTTTAGAAGTAAATAACCCACCGCTTTGTTTAGCTTTATCAATTACTTCACGTACTTCTTTTACACCACTATTAATGGCACTAAGAGTGTAAAACGGTCTATCTGACTCGTTAGCTATGATATTAGCTAAGGTAGTTTTTCCTACGCCAGGAGGACCCCAAAGAATTAAAGAAGGAATAATTCCTTTTTTAATTTGTTTAGTTAGCGAACCATCATCACCAATTAAATGCTCTTGGCTTAAATATTCTTCTAATGATTTAGGGCGTATTCTTTCTGCCAGCGGTTTATTCATAATCACAAAGGTACTAAAGAGAGTTAAGTAGATATATTATAATTAGTAACTTTATTCGTTATTCAACCAGCTTATGACATCTTTTATACGATTTGAATGTTCGAATTACTGACAAATTAGCGGTGTTTGGTTTTTGGATGGTTTTTTGATTTATATCAAATGCTTATGGAAAGAAGTAATCATTTTAAATTTAGTACGGGAGTTATTGGATATCCAATATTATTTGTATTGGCTATCTGGATTACTTTTTGGTTTGAGATTCGCTTTGGCTTTGATTTTAATCATTTCGGAATATACCCCAGAACCTTAACTGGGTTAAGAGGGGTGTTTTTTTCTCCTTTTATTCATGGAGATTTAGCACATCTATGGCATAACACATTACCGTTATTAATTTTGTCGATGGCACTTTTTTTCTTCTATCCGAAAAATTCTTGGAAGGTATTATTTTTAGGAGTGCTGTTTACTGGTGGTATGACTTGGTTATTAGGGCGACCGGCCAATCATATTGGGGCTAGTGGTATTATTTATATGCTTTTCGGTTTTTTGTTTTTTAAAGGAATAATAGCAAAGCATTTTAGATTAATTGCATTGTCGTTTGTGGTGGTCTTTATTTACGGGAGCATGATTTGGTATACGTTACCTGTAGATCCAAAGATCTCTTGGGAAGGGCATTTATCGGGTTTAATAGTTGGCGTATTATTAGCTTTCTTGATAAAAAAAGGAATCGCTAAACCAAAAACATATTATTGGGAATCTTCAGATTATAATCCTGATGATGACGAGTTTCTAAAGCATTTCGATGAAAACGGTAATTTTATAGAAAAACTTCCCGAAGAAGAAGGTGATATCGAAATAGTATATGAGTATAAATCTAAAGATGATTCTTCTAAAGAAAATTATTAATATTTATTAGTTCCTACATTCTTTGTCTTATAGATTCATATAAGAACACACCACAGGCAACAGAAACGTTTAGAGATGCTATTTCTCCATACATTGGTAATTTAGCCATGTGATCAGCAATCTTTATTACGGAGTTAGATATACCTTTTCCTTCACTACCCATTACTATTGCGGTAGGAGTAGTTAAATCAATATCATAAATAGGGGAAGTTGCTTTTTCCGTTGCTGCCACGATCTGGATTCCTGAAGCTTGTAAATAAAACATAGCATCTTTAATATGATCTACTTTGCAAATTGGAATTTTGAATATGGCACCTGCTGAGGTTTTTACAGTATCAGCACTTACTGGAGCTCCTCCTTTCTTCTGAATAATTATTCCGTGTACACCAGTACATTCAGCCGTTCTAATGATTGCACCAAAATTACGAACATCTGATAATTGATCAAGAATTAAAAATAGGGGAGTCTTACCGGATTCGATAACCTGTAGTACTAAGTTTTCTAAATCCTGAAATTCGATTGGAGCTATATGCGCGACAACACCTTGATGATTTTTGCGAGTTAGTCTATTAAGCTTTTCGATAGGTACAGAAGAAAAATTAAGATTTTCTTTTTTAAGCAGACTCATCAATTCTTTGGCTAGTTCACCTTGTAAACCTTTCTGAATAAAAAGTTTGTCAATAGTTTTACCTGAGTTAATTGCTTCGATGACTGCTCTTATTCCAAAGATTTGTGATTCGTTTTTCATCTTAATAGGTAGCGCACAATGTAATTGTATTTGTATGCTGTTTTTTTTGATTTGTTAATGTGCTAAAAAGCAACAAACCTGTAAAAAATTACAGGTTTGTCGATAAATAATATTTTATTAGCGATTTATTATAATGCTATAAAATTAGAGTATTCAGCTACACCACCAACTGTTGTTTTGGTGTATCGGGCAACAGGAAATCTTCCATTAGAAACAGTTCCAGCAGGAACAACAACCTCTACAATAGTAGTAACACCATCCGGTCCTGTAAAAAATATTCTTGTAGGTACATCTTCCGTTGTAGCCGGGTTAGTAATATCTGAACTGAAAACAGTAAGATAAATATCATAATTTCCATCAGGATTACCATTACCAAAGCCCATTACTTCATACCTTGATCCTGTACCAGAACTACCAAAAGAACCGGTAAAACCTTCATCGATAATTTCTGCATCAAAGTCATTAACATTTGGGTTAAGCCAGTCAATCAATACAAGCATTCCAGCAGGATTTGATTCCTCTATTCTATCATAAATGTCTATTGTAATTGGCTCAGAGCTTAAAGCTGTATTGTCGTTAGCTACAGGAGTAATCGTTTCATCATCACCTTCACCTTCTATGGTTACTAATCTTACTCCAGAAGCAGCAAGCTGAACACTTTGAGGTTCATATCCAATTCCTGCGTCTACATCTAGCGCGGTGATTGTACCTGAACCTGTTGTTGCACCATCTTCTAATCTAACTTGAGTAGATGTAATAATAGCTGGAGATTTCGAGTCAACTTGAATTATAGCGTCATCAGAAAAACCCTGAGGAACAGTGATGTCAAAATTTAAATCACTTCCTATAGCAGCAAATGCATTAGTAGTATTAATAGTAGCAGTAACATTTACTGATGGCGCGCTTGGTAATACGACGTTATTTAGTTCATTATCTTCATCATCACAAGATGCAAATCCTGCTAGAATTATAGATAGTGAAAAGATATATTTATAGTTTTTCATGATATATTATTGTTTAGTTAAAACGAGAGTCCATACTCCTCCACAACAAGTTAATGTAACGGGCATAGTTAAGGTAGTGTCAGCAGTACAGGTTAGAGCTAAACCAGCTGGTGATGCAGCAAAAGGTCCGTAATCTGAATCAAATGTAAGACCACCTGCACCTACAGGAAATGCAACTCCACTTGCTCCTAATGACAATGCACCAGTAGAAGTATCTACATCAACAACTAAGTCATCACCTCCTACAAACCCTACTGAGCCACCGACTACAGTAATTTGATTTGCGCCTGGGCCTAAAATAACTTCTCTAGTTCTATCTGGATCACTTAATCCAAGTCCACCCTCAAGTGCATTGCTGGTTACATCATAATTACCAACCAATTCGGATAATTCAAATTGAGGACAAGCAAATGTAAAATTGAAAGCCATTGCATTTCTGTATACTCCTCCTAATAAA
Source organism: uncultured Aquimarina sp. (assembly GCF_947495315.1). Taxonomy (GTDB): domain Bacteria; phylum Bacteroidota; class Bacteroidia; order Flavobacteriales; family Flavobacteriaceae; genus Aquimarina. The sequence goes on from NZ_CANLYD010000005.1 coordinate 168,344, forward strand.
TTAGTAGAAGTGTTACCTCCAGAAAGAATCCCAGTATCAGCATCAAAAACAGGAACTTGTCCAGTGAATGAAACACCGTCGTTTCTTACTGCTTCAGCAACAAAAGCAAAGTTGTCACCAAATCCTAAAGAATTTAAGGGAACTCCTATAGCATCTGCAATCATTTGAGCACTAATAGTTAATGTAGCAGGAAAGCTATCAATTGTTAGGAAATTATCTACAGTTGAAATTTGTCCACCTACAGTCGCTACCATATCTAAAGTATAACTAGCAGTGTTTCCATTTATATCCTCTATTGGCAAAGAAAAGCTAGCTTCAGCAGGAACAGCAAAACTAAGCGTGGGAGGAGCTACTTCATCTACAAAGCGTATAAATGAACCTTGAGAAGCTGAAAAATCGGGTAAAGGATTTTTGCTGTCATCGGTACATGAAATAATCATTGCGAATGACAGTAAGACTAATATTTTATTTAAGTTTTTCATGTTTTTTGAAAATTAAATTAATCGATAAAGTTTGCAGGATTGTTATCCCAGAATACCTGATCCGTAAGTTGATTAAAATCAATATTAGGATTCACATTTACCTCATCTGATGCTATTATAAATGATCTAGGGAATGGTGAAGCATCAATTGGATCCTGAAGTTCAGGAAGTCCAGTTCTTCTGTAGAAATTATATGCATCTATACCATTACCATAGTTACTAATATAATATTGCTCCAAAATAATTGTTTGTCTATCCTCGTCAGTTGCCGCAGCATCGTAATCACTCAATACATTATTAACAAAACTATCTACGTCAGCTGTACTTGGTGCAAAGGCAGCTTGAGCATCTGCAGCACCAAAAGCCATAACTTTAGCAATATGGTTTCTTACCCCTTCTTCTAAAAGAGTTCTTGCATCACCTGTAGTTCCTAGAGTTATAGCAGCTTCTGCTTGTATAAATTTCGCATAACTTGATAAAAGGATAGGATTAATCCCAGCGCCATTCAATCCTGGATTTAACGTACCAGGTGTATTATTGTCATTATCAAACGATCCACCACCAGGATAAACACCATAAATAGTTCTAGCTAAACCATCAGCAGGAATTCCCTGTGAGAAAGCATGTACTCTACCCCAATAAAACCCTCCGATATAGCATTCATTTGGATCTATGTTACAAGGTAAGTCATCACCTGTTGGCTCAGTCAAAGATTGTCTGTAAAAATAGTATCGTAGTCTAGGATCATTACTATCTCTTAGTGTTCTCATTAAGGAGTTACTCATATAGATAGAACCTCCTCCAGCAAGATAATTTTCTGTAAAATAAGTATGTCTACTTTCTGCAGGGGCTGTATCAGTAGTGTATGAGAATTGGAAATCATCAGCAACAGTTTCCATTAAGTCCCCACCGGCAATTAAAGAGTTAATCCCTGTTCTAGCTCTAGTAGCATCTATATTACTAATTTGATTATACATTTTTAATTTTAATGTATTTCCAAATGTAATCCACTTCGTCAAATCTCCACCATAATATAAATCAGTAGTTATTCTACTGGTTTGTCCAACTAATCCGCTAATACTAGCATCTATTAATAAGAACATCTCATCATAAATGGCAACTTGATCATCGGAAGAAGGGTTAAGAATTGCTGGATCGTTCGCTTCACTAAATGGTACATCTCCAAAAATATCAACAAAAGTCGCGAAGGTATAGGCAGTTATTAATCCTGCTATTGATTTTATTTGAACTAGATCCGGATCAGCCTCTGCTAAAGATTCCAACAAAAGTCTATTCCCATTTATACGATAACCTCTTTGCCAAACATTATCATCAGATGGAGGTGCGAAGGAATTGAATGTTGTGTTTTCTATGTTAGACTGGTACGTGTCAAACATATTATCCAATCTCATTACGCTTGTAGCTTCATCTCTAACTCCTTCAAAGATTTTATTTAAATCAATTTGCATTTGATTTAAGATAAAATTAGGATCTGCACTTTCCGGAGAAAGAGTGTTTGGCGAAACTGTAAGGTCTAACTCTGTTGTGTCACACGATCCTAATAGAATTGTAAGAGATGTGGCAATACCTACAAAGTATCTACTTATATTGTTTTTAATTTTTTTCATTTTCAATTTAATTTGTTATTAAAAAGTAGCTTTTATGCTAAAAGAATATCTCTTAGATGTAGGAGCGGTTTGAAAGTCTAATCCTTGTCCATTACCAACACCTGTACTTAATACTTCTGGATCAAAATTAAGATACTCTGGGAAGTTGTAAGCTTTATACCATATATTTTGACCAGATATTGCGAATGAAATACTTCCGAAAGGAGTTTTTGCTAACATTTCTTCTGATAATTTATATGCTAAGGTTACATCTCTTAATCTTAATGTTGAACCATCATATACTCTACCTTCATCAGCTCTAAATACATTTTGGAAGTATATATCGTTAGCTCCTATTTGCACTGAGTTTTGTATTGGTTGTCCATTACTGTCTAGCACAGGAAGTCCTGTTGTAGGATCACCTACAACACCTGGTAGTATTGTTGTAGATTCTCTGTCCTCAGTATCTCTTGTAACTCCTCTTAATAATAAGTTTTGAGCAGTATTCGAAAGAATATCACCACCATGAGTATATTCTAGCTGCGCAGATAATGAAAGTCCTTTATAACTAAAAGTGTTAATAGTGGTCATTCTCCAGTCTGGGTTAGGATCTCCAATTTCTTGTAAAATGTCATCAACAGGAACATCATTACTAGTTAAATATCTTCCTTCTGTTGTAGAATTAGCTGCATCTACTAAGATATTTCCATTATCGTCTCTTATATAGTATGTACCTAATATAACTCCTAGAGGTCTTCCTTCTATAGCGTAGTTACCTAATCCTCCAAATCCTGCAGTTAAAATTCTTTCTTCAGGAAGCTCTACAACTTCTGTTTCAAAAGCAGTAAAGTTGTTTTGTATATTCCAAGAAAAAGAATCAGTTTTTATAGGTGTTAAACCTAGGGCGATTTCTATACCTTCTCCATCAATTTGACCAGCATTAAAAAATCTTGATGAAAACCCTGTGGATGGAGATAAATTTTGTTGTAAAATTTGATCTTTCGAAACTCTAGAATATACACTAGCGTCTAATGTAATTCTGCTGTTAAAGAAATTTGCTTCAATACCTAATTCTATTTCTCTATGTAGTTCTGGCTTTAAGTCTGGATTAGCTAGAGCTGCAGATAATGTGTTTGTTGTGGTAGGATTAGTAGCTCCACCAAATGCATTAGCTGTAGAATTTAACTGTTGAGCCGTTCTAAATAATGTTGGGAAACCAGCAGATGTTGCATAACCTCCACGTAATTTTAGAAAATTAAGAACATCACTTCTTAATCCCTCGAATGCTGAAGTAGGAATAAAAGATAAAGATGCGCTTGGATAGAAAATTGATCTGTTTGCCGGTTGAACGTTAGACACCCAGTCATTTCTTCCTGATACTGTTGCATATAAGAAATCGTTATAATCTACTTTAACTTCTCCAAAGAAACCAACTACATTTCTCTCGTCGTTAAACTGTAAATCTACACCCGATACTGGATCAACACTGTTATGATTGATATAGTTATCATGATTTTGTCTTCCGAATACAACTTGATTAGTACTCGCGATTCCGTCTCTTCCGAATTCATCCCTTCTACTTTCAAATCCTACAAGTGCACCAAATCTAAAGTTACCAGCACGATAACCATCAAAGTTTAAGATTGCTCTATGATTTAAAATCTCGTTTGTTGACGTTGTTGTTCTTAAATAACCTACTTGGTATTCTGCTCGAGCAACTGCTCCTTTATTTACAGAAAAACGTTGTAAGTCAGTATATGTATCAAGACCAAATGTATATTGCAGACTAATATGATCGTTAAAAGTGTATCCAGCATTGAAAGAACCAAATGTTCTTCTAGTGTCAGATGAAGTACCTGCATTATCAAGTAACCAGTATGGGTTTTCAATATCAGGTCTATAATAAACACTAGAACCATCAATTGGATTTTGATACGGTAAATTTGTTAGGTCTATATTTCTTGGAATAAATAATAGTCTTTGGAAAATAGTAAGCGCTCCAATACCATTACTAGCACTAATAGGAGGAGTTCTAAGTGTTGTATTAACATAATTTAGAGTACCACCTACATTAAAATTGTTTGACAACTTTAGATTACCACCAACACTGAAGCTATTTTTTCTTAAATTATTACTTTGGATATATCCATCTTCATCAGTATTGTTGTAGTTTATACTAAAGTTTCCTTTATCAGTTGCGCTTGATACACCAACAGATGTAGATCGACCAAGACCAGATCTAAAAAAATCTTTAACATTATTCTCTGCAGCTTGATAAGGAATTTCTATTCCAAAAAACTGAGGAAATAATTCTTCAAAACCTGGATTTCTTCCGTTTGCATATGGATGAATAACAGTGTCTATATCAGAAAACGCAGCACCCCAGTTACCTACAAAACCTGGATTAAAAGCTTGGTCAGCTCCTTGTCCGTATGTGTTTTGAAACTCAGGTAAATTAGATATTTGAGTTACGTAAGTTGTATTAGAAAAATTTACTTCAAATTTCTTGTTACTTTTCTGAGTAGAACCTGCTTTTGTAGTAATCAAGATAACTCCATTTCTACCACGAGATCCATATAAATTGGCTGCACTTAAACCTTTAAGAACACTAATGTTTTCAATGTTATCTGGGTTAAGGTCGAGAGTACGATTACTAGTACTTGTAGTACCTGATGTAAAACCACCAGTTGTATTAGGACTGGATTCGAAAGGAACCCCATCTACTATATAAAGTGGTTGGTTATTACCAGTAATAGAAACACTGGTTCTAATGAATACGTTCGTTGCACTACCTGTAGCACCACCCGCTCCTGTAATTTGAACACCAGGTATTTTACCATTTAATGCCCTATTAATATCAACTTCAGGTTTTTGTTCAATTTCATCGCTTTGTACTACAGTAACGGCATATCCTAAAGATTTTTTCTCTCTTCGGATACCTTGTGCAGTAACTACTACTTCTTCTAAGGTAGCAGCATCTTCAGCAAGTTGAACGTTGATGGTGTCTCCATCTCCAACTACAACTTCTTTTGTTGTAAAACCTAGATAACTAAATGAAAGAACAGCTCCTCTGTTTACTTCAATAGTATAATTACCATCAAAATCAGATTGCGTACCCTTACTAGTACCTTTTACAACGATATTTACCCCTGGTAATGGTAGACCACTATTGTCGGTCACATTACCTGAGATCGTTTTTTCTTGTGCAAACGTTAGTTGCACTACAAACGCCAGCAATAGCGTTAGAATTCCTCTAAACTTTGTTCTCATTTTATAATTTATTTGAATTAGCCAATGCCAAAAATCACAATAATATCTTTATAAAACAACTTTTTGATCCTAAAATTTAAAATATTGTTAAAGTGGTGTGTTAAAATATGAAACCCTTCTATAACGTTGTAGTAGAAGGGTTTTGCTAATTTTGTTTATTTGTAGAATAAACTTTATAATAAGTTTTAACAAATTATAAATTATTTTTTTTGTAGTATAATTCTTTTGGAAAACCTTAGTTTTAAAATGATTATGTTTTATAAAGATATTATTGTGTTATTCTAATTTATATGTAAATAAGCTATCGTTATTAGAAACGGATATTAGATATTCCTTTTCTTTATATTTAATTAATCTTAATTTTTCAATCTGTTTTTTGAATGAATTTATGCCAATTTCAGTTAATAATTGGTACTTTATGTTCGAAATATGCTCGTTTTGATGGATTAAAAAATTGGTATTAGCGTTAAAAACACCGTGATACGTATTAAGACCATTAAAATTACCTGCGGTTAATAGTTGTGCAGATCCTGTTTTTTTGAAATCGTGTTTTATAAAACAATTTATCGGTGATAACTGAAGTGAAGAAGGAAATTCTCTAAATTTACTGAAATTATTGCCATCATTAATAATATAGCCACTCGAAAGTGTATTAACATTATAAACGGTTATTGATGAAGATGTATTCAGTTTTTTTATGATATTTTCGATTGTTTCTTTTGCGTAACTCTTGTAGTCTTTATACAATTTATTAATAATTGGTAATTGGGATGCTAATTCGTCTTTAGAATTTACTGGATAATATTGTTGATTTATTGCGTAAGCTAGAATCGTTTCTTTTTTACCGTTTTGATCAAAATCAGCATAATACATTCTTATTGGGGCTTTTGGTGTTGCCTTAAATTTTGTGTTCAATCCCCAGTTACCGAGCATAATATCTTGGTCTCCGTCTTTATCAATATCAAAAGTCGTTATTGATTGCCATAATCCTTTTAAAGTACTTAGCCCTTCTATTTCTTTTAGTTTTCCTAATTGATTTAAATATACTCTTGGCTGATCCCATTCCGAAGCAATTAATAAATCTTTTATCCCATCATTATTAAGGTCAGCCCAAGTGGCATCGGTAATCATACTTTTTAGAACAAAACTTGAGTCTTTTTCAAACATTCCATTCCCTTTATTTTTGAGGATATAAGCAGATGGTTTTTCTCCAAAACTTTCGGGATTTGACTTATTTCCTACGAAAACATCAATGTCTCCGTCTTGATCATAGTCATAGGGTTTTAGAGTAGAAGTGTTTAATTGGTTTTTAGGAATGTTTTTACCTTTTTTAAAAATTCCATTCCCATTGTTTATGTATATTCTATCGTTTTGGTATAAAGAATCTTTTTTCAAAATAATGCCAGATGCTACCAACAGATCCTTGTCATTATCATTGTCAATATCAATAAAAATAGCATCTACATCTTCACTTATAGAGTCTTTTTCTATTTCGGGTGCAGATATTTCCTTGTAACCATTAGAAGAGCCTATGAACAGTTTGGATTTTTTATAGGAAGAGCCTCCGATAAAAATATCATCCATTCCGTCGTTATTGATATCACTTATAGCAATAGCAGGACCTTGAGTTGAAACTTTATAAGGAATTAATTTATTAATATTAAAATCATTATATGAATCTTCTAGATGTTCGTATTGAATAAGATTTTCTTTTATAAATAGTGGAGGCGTATTTTTTGTTATAACCGATATAGGTTTAGTCTTGTTACTATAATTAATGGTAATATTACTTGAAGAAGCTTCAGGATGAAGTTTTTGTTTTGTTTGGTTAGGCCAAATAACAACAATGGAGTCGAGTCTATCGTTGTGAGCTAAACCAAAATGAAGTTTGGGCTCTACAGAAGAAATGAATCCTCTTGAAGAAAAGAGTTGCTTATATTGAGTATTTTTTTTGGAGTACAAGTATACTTTTGAGCCTATACCTAATTTGTTATGTTTTGTATAATTGAGTTTTATAGATAAGTTAGAATTGTTGTTTGTGGAATTAGAATTATTTTCATAGATACTAGCATAATCGTTAAGGTTGTTGGTGATAAAATCTAGATCTCCATCTAAATCTAAGTCGGCGTATGTAGCTCCATTAGATAGCGTAGAAGTGCTGTTAATCCATTTTCCTGTTCTATTAGTAAAGGTTTTGGAATTTCCTTCAAATATTTGGTTAGAGGCTTTTCCTGTAGGCATTGCATCTAATGATTTAATGAGCCAGTCGTCATTGTTTTTAGACTTAGTCTTAAATGAATTAGAAAGATACCTCATAAAGTCTAGGTTATTTGGTCTTTTAGAAACCCCATTGGTTATGAATAAATCTTGATGCCCATCATTATTAAAGTCGGCAAAAAGTGGGGACCAGCTCCAATCGGTCGCAGCTATATTATTATATAATGCGGTCTCGGTGAAATACATTCCATTATTATTTAATTGAAGCATGTTTCTGGCATATTGTTTTTGGTATCCCTGCTTAATAAGAAAGTCTTGAGTGTTGTATGAAATATCTCCGTCTGATTCTTTTAATACTTTTTCATTATTTGGAAGCATATCTAAAGTAATTAAGTCCTGATATCCATCATTATTTATATCCGCAACATCACTACCCATAGAAAATCTGCTCGTATAGGCGAAATTTTTGGATAATTCATTGCTAAAAGTTCCGTCTCTATTGTTTATGTAATAATAATCATCTTCATGAAAATCATTACAGACATAAATGTCATCCCATCCGTCATTGTTAAAATCCGCAATTGCTGCGCTTAGTCCATATCCATTTGCTCCTCCATAAATCTTTGCATCAAGACTTACATCATTAAACGTTGAACCGTCATTTCTTAATAATCTATCTCCTATAAAATCAACTCTTTTTCTTCTAATGTGCGAAGGCCCATGAGAGTTTTTAGTGTGTAATGCATGATTAACTATGTAAACATCTAAGTCATCATCTTTGTCATAATCAAAAAAATATGCTTGTGTGGCATATCCTTTAAGATTTAATCCGTACTTTTTTGATTCTTCTTTGAAGGTTCCGTCTCCATTGTTAATGAATAGTTCATTGTTGCCTTTGAACCCTAAAATTTTAGTTACAGCACAGACATAGATGTCAAGCAAACCATCTCCATTAATGTCAACCATTGTAGAGCCTGTATTCCAATCAGAGTTTCCACCGGTTCCTGATTTTTCAGTAATATCTTTAAATTTTAAATTCCCTTGATTTAGATAAAGTTTGTTTTTGCCTCTGTTAGAAATGAGATAAATATCTGGTAAACCATCATTATTAATGTCTCCAACAGACACTCCGCCTCCATTATAATAGTATAGGTAGTTTACAATATTATACTTACTATCTTCTAAAATGTTGTTCTGAAAATTTATTCCTGTAGATTCGTGATCCAATTTTGAAAATAAAAAGGGAGCCTGTAAAGTTTCTTTTTCATTGCACGAAGCTAAGAAAAGAGGTAATATCAGGATTTTAATGATATTTTTCATTACTTAAAAGTAAAAAAGAGGCTGTTTATAAACAACCTCTTTTATTGTGTAAAAAAGTTTAACTTATTTTATTATTCCAAAGATGATGGAATATTATTAAAATCTGATTCGAATGCTGGCACTGGCCAATATTCCAGATATCCATAATTAATTGTAGCATTTGTGTTTAGTACAGCATTTTGATCTAGTACACGTGCTCCTGTTCTAGAACCGGATGCTATGCCGTAACGACGAGCGTCATAAAAGGAAACAGCTCTAAAAATTAGTGCTAAACGACGTTCTTTTCTAATTTCCTCTAAGGCTTGATCTTGAGTCAAGCCTGTTCCAACCGTAGCTGCTAGTTCTGATTCTTGAAGGGTTCTTACAGCATCCAAATGAACAAGACCGCCTTCGATATCATTGGTTCTAACTTTGGCTTCTGCTAAAAATAATTGATTTTCTTCAAAACTACCGGCATAATACATTGCTATTTCTTCAGCAACATTTGATTGGATTGGTGATTCTACCTGCCAGAAATAAGAGGCTCCATATTGTATTCCTCTACCTCTTTGGTTAGGGAAAGGAAATCCATCATCCGGATCTTGAATAAAGTACTCGTCAAACCTTGCATCTCCTGGATTTATATCCTGTATTAAACGATCACTAGGAAAGTACCAAAAACCTAATACTGCAGATGGTAACCAGCCATTTGCGATAAACGAGGATTCTGACCTCATTACAAAAGCATTATCATTTAAGGAAACACCATTGCTTGCTAGAGTAATCACTTCATTCCAATCAGAAGCACTCATATCAACAACCTTTGTGTTGTATACTAGATTTCGAACTCTTAAGGTGTTTATGTTTTCCAATAAACCTGCTTTACCTAAACTTCCAATATGACTAAGGAAGAAGGATGTAAAAGTACTGTCAAAACCACTATCGTCTGTAACACTATTTAAAAGAGATTCTAATTCATCTAATAAAGAATTTGACTTTGCAATTATGGCTGTATTTGTAACAAAAGCTGTGCTTGGGATAGAAGTAGGGTTTGTAATTAATCCACTATCATTGATTACACCAAGTTCGTATAACGATCCTAATCTGCTGTAAGCATATGCTCTCCACCATAAGGACCAAGCAAGAAAAGCATCTTTGGTAACGTCGTCGGCTGGTAGCTCCGGTAACGCTTCTGCGATAGTGTTACTTTGCACTATAACGCTATACATATCTCTCCATTCGTATTGCAAAGCATTGTCGCTACCGGCATCTCGGGTATTTCTAATTGCGATTTCACCAGGTTGAGGTCCACCTGCTGGTGGGGTGACAACAGTTCCATCGTCTAAAACAACGGATTCTGTTTGATTTATCCATCTTCCACCAAAATTACCCCAAGGCATGGTAAGTACATCTCCCATAGTTTCGTGATATCCATAAGTAAACCATAGCATCGGACTTTCTTTTTCTGGTCCTACGCTCTCGAAAACATCTTCAGAAGAAATAAAATCATAAATACCTTTCGAAAAAGTAGTCAGTCCATCAACATTTCCTAATGAAGCTATAGTTGGTAGATTGTTATCCACCGGGTCAATATCTGTGTCAAGGATGTTATCCTGACATCCTGTTAAACAGGTTAGTATTAATAGAAATACTATTAAGTTAAATAAACTTTTCATAGTTTTTATTTTTTAGAATGTAAGATTTAATCCGAAATTGTAACTCTTTACATTTGGGTGCGTAAATTCATCAAATCCTCTTTGGAAAGTGTTTCCAAAGCCTCTCGCTGCTTCAGGGTCTAGACCTTTATAGTCTGTTATGGTGATAAGGTTTCTTCCTGAAACAGTTAAGTTTATCTGGTCGAAAATATCTGCCTTAAGCAATTTATTAATTTTAAATCTAAGACTAATGTCTCTGAAACGTATGAATGATCCGTCTTCCACAAATTCTGAAGTAGGTACATTGGTATTGTAAAGAGATGTATAATAACTTACGAAAGCACCTGTTTGAACCGCTCCTGTAGGATCTTCAATAGAAACAGGTACAGCAGTATCAGTATGTAATCCATTGTTGTATAGCCATTGTCTTGCTCTATTGTATACGTCTAAACCTTGGAACCAATCAATTTGGAATGAAAGTCCAACAACATCATTAAATAAAGAAATGTCATTTATGAAAGTTAAAACAAAATCTGGTTGCGTGCTACCTCTTACTTCTTTGTCTGGGCCAATAACTACATTACCAGTATTCTTATTTACGACATATCCTGAGCTTGCAATGGTAAAGTCATCTACATCGGCAGCTGGAATAATTCTATTTCCGCTGTTGTCTACAGCATCAAGACTAGTAATAACAGGAAAAACCGAAAATGTACCAATCTCCTCGCCTTCTTGTAAAACAAAATTGTCATTAACTACTACTGGAAGTCCATTCTCTATTCTGTCCAATGTAGCTGTGGATTTTGTAAAGCGTACGCCAAAGTCCCATTTAGTTTTTTGAGAATTATAGATACCAAAATCTATCGATGCTTCAATACCATCACTACTAATGTCATAAGAGTTGTCGAAAACAGCAGAACCACCCGTACTAGAAGGGATTCCTAAATCAAAAATAGCTCCTTCTGTTTTACGGTCAAAGTAATTAATAGAACCATCAACTCTATTAAACCAAGTGCCATCACTAGGAGTAAAGGTGTAGTCAATACCAACTTCAGTTTCTTGAGATAATTCAACTTCTAGGTCCGGATTAGAAACTGTAGATGGGATGCTGGATAAAGCTTCACTACCTACTGTTGTTAAGGCAAACGTAAAGATGTTTTGGCTAAATAGCGGTTGTATACCTGCCTCACCGTAAGCAGCTCTTAATTTAAATGAGTTTACAATACTAGAATCAAAAAGTTCTGCAATATTGAAATAGGCATCAGCACGTGGGAAGGTAAAGTCTAAACCATTACCAAATCTATTGGAGAAATCTCTTCTAAAACCACCTGAGAACCCAAATAACGATTGGTAATCAAATTTTTGGTTGATTAAAAATCCGTAAGTCCTAAATGGTGATTCAAGAAAGCCATTAAAGGTTTTTACTACGGCTTGGTTTATATTAAAAGATCCAAAAGGGCCTGCAGGAAGATTGGTACCTGTTACAAGAGTTTGTCTCAATTCCTGATCTCTCCAATCAAAATTAAAAGTCGTAGTAGATGTAATAGGTACATTCAGCTTTAGGTCCTCCTCAAAATCTAAGGTTAGATTTGCAGATAACAATAAGTTCTGAAAATATTCTTGAGTATCTATCTGATTTATAATTCCTGTAATATTTGTAGGGATCGAACCTGATTGTAAATGGCTGCTTTGGTTTTCTTGAAAGAAAGCAAAGTTTTGCGTGTAGGTGTCATATCCATATTTCATGTTTAGCGTAAGCACCTCCAAAGGTTTATATACTAAGTCAAAATTAGCGAGATAACGAGTAATGTTATCTTGTCTTGTTTGAGTTTCTCTAAAGAAAAAGGGATTAATAGAGTTTGGATCAGTCGCATCAGGAGAAACTGTTAAGTCTCCATCAGAATTTCTGTTAAAGAAATTTACGTGAGGTAAGTTCTGAAATACATTGTTGATCAGGTTACTCGCATTTGCATTGTCTGTATTAGTTCCTGTATCGTTGGTGCTGTTAATAACATCAAATCTGGTATTTATTTTTATTTTCTTACCTAAATCAAACCCCAGGCTTAATCGCGCATCATATTTTATATATTTTCCTTCAACGAGAACACTTTCCTGCTCTGATCGATTACCTGCAACTAAGTATGTAATATTTTCAGATCCTCCAGATACTGTTATTCCTGTCGTAGTATTAAATGCCTTAGTAAATAAAATATCCGATGCTAAAAATGTTGGTTCGGCGAATGGTGTGTCATTAATACCTTGTGCTCCAAGCATGGTTCCATTTACATCTCTTTCGTTTGGGTCAACTGCTAAATATTGAGCGTTCCCATTTAGATTGGTAACAGGGGTTCCGTTTAGGTCTATCAAAAAACCTTCTGAGTTGGTTGAGTAATGATGCAAAGTTGCTCTATTTGCATCGTCATTTGTAATAGCAGAAGCGATACTAACGTTAGATCTAATGGATACCTTTGGAGCTCCAGCTTTACCTTTTTTAGTAATAATATTAATAACACCATTTGCTCCCTGAGCACCATAAATGGTACCAGCAGCAGCACCTGAGATTGTTTCTACTCTTTCTACATTGGTAAAATCAATATCTGCTAAACGAGAACTCTGATTAGAGGCACCACCGATACTTGTTTGAGAGGTAGATACTTGAATCCCATCAATTAATATCATTGGTTGAGAAGAGTTCAAACTATTAATTGATCTGAGTATTATATTTTGTTGTTGTCCGGGTTGACCCGTTGTAGACTGAATAATAGTACCAGCAATCTTACCTTGTAATGCCTGATCAACTGACTGTGCACCTTGAACCTGCAGATCTTCAGCTTTAACTGAATTTACAGAAACACCTAATTTGCGTTTACTTGTTCCAGAGGCAACACCAGTTACTACTACCTCTTCCAATTCTGCGGCAGAAGCTTCTAGTTGTACATTGATAGATGAGTTGGATCCGACGGTAACCATTTTGTCGGCAAACCCAAGGTAACTGTAAACCAGTACACTGCCTTGGGATGCTCGGATAGAATAGATTCCATCGAAGTCAGTTTGGGTGCCATTGTTAGTCCCTTTTACGATAATATTTACGCCGGGTAGAGGTATGCCTGTGTCGTCCGTAACTTTACCCGTTATAGTGCTTTCTTGAGCAAACGAGATTTGTGTGACTAATGCTAGAAAAAGCATCAGAATTCGATTTGTTTGTGATTTCATTATTGTTTTAATTATTAGAATTAGCCTATTCCAAAAATCATAATAATATCTTAATAAAACAACTTTTGTTTAATTTAAAATCAAATTATTGCCCTTATTGGTTAAAATAATATGAAATTTTGTTATGACCTTATAATGTGGTGTTTGCACTTTTTGTGCTGACTATTTATCTCTGTTTAGAGGTTGTTTATATGTAAAGAAGCAAGTGTTTTTTGTGTGGGTTATGTGTAAGTATTTTTTCATAATATATTATAAGATATTAGTGGTGATAAGTAATCAGGTTGTTTGGAAAAGTAAAAGGACGCTGTTTTGATATTTTTGAAGTAGCATTACTGTTTGAGTTCCTAGTTCGATTAAACACTGTTAATTAAGATTTAAAACCTTGCATTAAGACTAATATGAACTTTCGTATTAGAGAATTTGAAGTTTGAATCACTGTTTTTTCCATTTGCGAAGATTATTCTGAATAACCCTGTTTGAGTATTTAATCCTAAGCCAAATCCAAAGCTTGTAAGGTTCTCAGATAGTTCAGAGCTTTCATCTTCGAAATAAGAGTAGTCTATAATAGAATGAATATATAGGTTTGACGATAATGTGTATTGATATTCTGTGTTTAATACATTAAATAAGGACGCATTGATGCTGTTTTCTTCAAAACCTCGTATTGAATTAATGCCTCCAAATCTAAATAACTCATTAGTAAAAAGGTTGTTAGAAAAAATCGCGGAAGCAGTATTTTTTAAGAAAATAGAGTTTCTTTGGTTTAGTTCAAAGGTGTAGCTAATATCGATGCTCCCTTTTATTTGGTTGATGCTCTCTGTGTCCGTTTTCCTGTTGCCAAACTCTCCTGTGATAGTATATTTGTTTTTGATCGGAAATAAGCTGTTATTTCGTCTTCTAGTGTGATTAAAGCCGGCTGCGAAGAATGATGAGGAATAGTCGCTAATGTTTAAAGATGGCTGAGGGGTGTCAAGAAGATTATTTGAAGAAATGGTTTTGTATCCGATAAAAGCACTCTTCTTGTCATTAATAAGATAGTTAAGATTTGCTTTTTGCTCTGTAATTAAAAAACTGGAATCTTTTTTAAAAATATCTAAACCAGCTTCTATGCCAATAGGTGTTTTTAGTATGTAAGGTAATGAGATATTGGCTTGAAATCTTTGCTGCTCGTTTCCGTCGCTTTTGTATATAAGATTAAGCTGTTCTCCATAATTCAGGTTGTTAATTAAGTTTAAGTTTAAATAACCATTTAATTCTAGATCGCCAGATTCAATATCAGATGAAAAACCAAGAAATCCATCAAAGGTGTTGGCAGACTTTTTTTCGAGATATAGGTATACTTTGGTGGAGTCTTTCTCAAATAAAACCTCCGGAGGTTTAATGTTTTTCGCAAAACCAAGGTTATCAATTTTCTTAGATTTTTCAATGACGCTGTTTTTTTTGAATACAGTTCCTTTTCGTATTCTGCTATTGTATTTTAAATAGGAGTATGGGAACTTGCTGTAGCCTTTGATAATGATGTCATCAATTGTTCTGGTCTTGCTTTTAGTACTTATGAGTTTTGCTGAAATTTCATCTTTGTTTTTTTTAATATTGATAAGTGATAAGTTGCTAAAGGTGTTTCCTTGGTTGACCAGGTAGTTTGTGAGAAATTGAAGTGCTTCTTCTGTTTTTTCAAAAGATATAGAAAAGTGTTTGTCAGTTACAATGGTTGATATTTGGTTTAAGATTTCCCTTGGGATTAATTCTTTGTTGTAAGAAATGGTTAGTTTGGTGTATTTTTTATTTAGTTCAAAAAGACCTGTAAATAAAGAGTCGGATGTTTTTTGAACTTTAACTAGTCTGATGTCGAGATATCCTGATTTTAAAAGCTTTTTCTGGGTAACATCTATCTCTGCTTTTAAATTTAGAAAATTCTTAAAACGCTTTTCATATCCAATGCTGTCTATTTTTAAAGTTTCAATAGAATCATTTCCTTTAATAGATAGATTTAGAATGGTGTTTTGTGCATTACAAAATGAATGTATACATATATTAAGGAGAAGAATATAGAATATAGATGTTTTCAATTTGCTTTTTAATAGTGCTAAAATAACGGAAAATAGAGGGATTTCTTACGGTTTAATAATATCATTTTAAATCTATTTGAAAATTAATGCATTAGGATTTGAATTGCTGGAAAATATTTCTACCTTTGCAGCCCTCATAAAAGAGGTATTGTAAAATATATTTAAATAATAGTGTAAAGCAAATTATGCCAACAATTTCACAATTAGTAAGAAAAGGTAGAGCCAAAATAACTAAGAAGAGTAAATCGGCTGCTTTGGATTCGTGCCCGCAACGCCGCGGTGTTTGTACGCGTGTTTATACTACTACACCAAAAAAACCAAATTCAGCTATGCGTAAAGTAGCTCGTGTTAGGTTAACAAATGGTAAAGAAGTAAACGCATACATCGGAGGTGAAGGTCACAATCTACAGGAGCACTCGATAGTATTAGTTAGAGGTGGAAGGGTAAAAGATTTACCAGGAGTTAGGTATCACATTGTTCGTGGAGCTTTAGACACCGCAGGTGTTGAAGGAAGAACGCAACGTAGATCTAAGTATGGTGCAAAACGCCCTAAGAAGTAATTAAAAAACTTTAAGAAGAAGACATGAGAAAAAGAAAGGCTAAAAAAAGACCTATTTTGCCGGATCCACGTTTTAACGATCAATTAGTGACTCGTTTTGTAAACATGATGATGTGGGACGGAAAGAAATCGGTTGCTTTTAAAATTTTCTATGATGCTATTGATATCGTAGAAGAGAAAAAACAAAACGAAGAAAAAACCGCTTTGGAAATGTGGAAAGATGCGTTGTCTAACGTAATGCCACATGTAGAAGTAAGAAGCCGTCGTGTTGGAGGTGCTACCTTCCAGATTCCTAACCCAATTAGACCTGATAGAAAGATATCTACTGCTATGAAGTGGTTGATTCAGTTTTCTCGTAAGAGAAACGAAAAGTCTATGGCTCAAAAACTTGCTGCAGAAATTCTTGCTGCAGAAAAAGAAGAAGGAGCTGCGGTTAAGAAAAGAGTTGATACTCATAAGATGGCTGAAGCAAATAAAGCATTCTCACACTTTAGATTTTAATCACGAACAGAAATGGCTAGAGATTTAAAATATACAAGAAATATTGGTATTGCTGCGCACATTGACGCGGGAAAAACTACGACAACTGAGCGTATTTTATATTATACGGGAGTTAGTCACAAGATTGGTGAGGTGCATGATGGTGCTGCTACGATGGACTGGATGGAGCAAGAGCAGGAAAGAGGTATTACAATTACTTCTGCTGCAACAACTTGTGAGTGGAAGTTTCCAACAGAAAATGGTCAACCTTTAGATGATACTAAAGGGTATCATTTTAATATTATCGATACTCCAGGTCACGTTGATTTTACTGTTGAGGTAAATCGTTCTCTTCGTGTACTTGATGGATTGGTATTCTTGTTTAGTGCTGTTGATGGTGTTGAGCCACAATCAGAGACTAACTGGAGACTTGCAGATAATTACAAAGTTCCAAGAATTGGATTTGTAAATAAAATGGATCGTCAAGGATCTAATTTTATGGAAGTGTGTCAACAAGTTAAGGATATGTTAGGTTCTAATGCAGTGCCTATAGTATTGAATATTGGTGACGAAGAAGATTTTAAAGGGATCGTAGATTTAGTTAAGAATCGTGCTATTGTATGGCATGAAGAAGGGCAAGGAGCTACGTTTGATGTTGTAGATATACCTGAGGATCTTAAAGAAGAAGCGAAAATACTTCGTGGTAAACTTATTGAAGAGGTTGCTGCGTATGATGAGGATCTTCTTGAGAAATTTATGGAAGACGAGGATTCAATTACAGAAGAAGAAGTGCATGCTGCGCTTAGGGCTGCTGTGATGGATATGTCTATCATTCCTATGATTTGTGGATCTGCGTTTAAAAATAAAGGTGTTCAGTTTTTATTAGATGCTGTATGTCGTTACTTGCCTTCTCCAACGGATAAAGAAGGTATTGTAGGGGTGAATCCGGATACAGATCAGGAAGAAATTCGTAAGCCAGATGTAAAGGAGCCATTTGCTGCTTTAGCATTTAAGATTGCTACGGATCCATTTGTTGGTCGTTTAGCATTTTTCCGCGCATATTCGGGTCGTTTAGATGCAGGTTCTTATGTATTAAACAATCGTTCAGGTAAAAAAGAACGTATTTCTCGTATCTATCAAATGCATGCTAATAAGCAAAATGCTATTGATTATATAGAAGCAGGAGATATTGGAGCTGCTGTTGGATTTAAATCTATTAAAACAGGAGATACACTTACTGCTGAAAAGCATCCTATAGTTTTAGAATCTATGGACTTCCCGGATCCAGTAATTGGTATCGCGGTTGAGCCTAAGACCAAAGCCGATGTGGATAAATTAGGTATGGGATTAGCTAAATTAGCGGAAGAAGATCCTACGTTTACTGTGCGTTCAGATGAGGCTTCAGGACAGACTATTATTTCTGGAATGGGAGAACTTCACTTGGATGTGATTGTAGACCGTTTAAAGCGTGAGTTTAAAGTGGAGGTTAATCAAGGTCAACCACAAGTTGAATATAAAGAGGCTATTACACAATCTGCGGATCATAGAGAAGTTTATAAGAAACAATCTGGTGGTCGTGGTAAGTTTGCTGATATTGTATTTACAATTGAACCAGCTGATGAAGGTGTGGTAGGTCTTCAGTTTGAATCTACAATTAAAGGTGGTAATGTTCCTAAAGAATTTATCCCTTCAATTGAAAAAGGATTCAAAATGGCTATGGTAAATGGTCCTTTAGCAGGGTATGAAGTTGATGCTGTTAAGGTAACATTGAAAGATGGTTCTTATCATGATGTGGATTCGGATCAATTATCTTTCGAATTGGCTGCTAAGTTAGGATTTAAAAACTCTGCAAAAGCTGCGAAAGCGGTTATAATGGAGCCTATTATGAAATTAGAAGTTATTACTCCAGAAGAGAATATGGGTGATATCGTAGGTGATCTTAATAGACGTAGAGGACAAGTTAGTGATATGGGTGATAGAGCTGGTGCAAAAACTGTAAAAGCTACTGTACCACTTTCGGAAATGTTTGGATACGTTACGACGTTAAGAACATTGTCATCTGGTAGAGCAACATCTACTATGGAATTTTCTCACTATGCTGAAACTCCTTCTAATATTTCAGAAGAAGTAATTGCAGCAGCAAAAGGAGTTAACGCTTAATTTTACAGAAATGAGTCAAAAAATTAGAATAAAACTAAAATCTTACGATCATAACTTAGTGGATAAGTCTGCAGAGAAGATTGTTAAGACCGTTAAGAGTACTGGAGCTGTGGTTACTGGCCCAATTCCATTACCAACACATAAGAAGATTTTTACAGTATTACGTTCTCCTCACGTTAATAAAAAATCTAGAGAGCAATTTCAATTAAGTTCTTACAAAAGACTTTTGGATATTTATAGCTCATCTTCAAAAACGATCGATGCGTTAATGAAGCTAGAATTACCGAGTGGAGTAGAGGTTGAGATCAAAGTGTGATAAAACTTCTAAGTAAGAAAATCTTACGATAAATGTCCCAAGCTGCGTGCAAGGGAAAAACGGCAAAAAAATACATTCAGGGTTGAAGTATTTTGACCCTGTTTTTTTGCAAAATAATAAGTAGAATACTAATTAATAATTAATAAATATGTCTGGGTTAATAGGAAAAAAGATCGGCATGACTAGCATCTTCGATGAAAATGGAAAGAATATTCCATGTACTGTGATCGAAGCTGGGCCATGTGTGGTTACCCAAGTCAGAACTGAAGAGGTGGATGGTTATGAAGCTATTCAATTAGGTTTCGATGACAAAGCAGACAAAAATGCTACTAAAGCGGCTTTAGGTCACTTTAAGAAAGCAGGAACTGTTGCTAAACGTAAAGTTGTCGAATTTCAGGGTTTTGATGAGGAGTACAAATTAGGAGATACAGTAACAGTAGATCATTTTACTGAAGGAGAGTTTGTTGATGTTTCAGCGACTTCTAAAGGAAAAGGTTTTCAGGGTGTTGTTAAAAGACACGGCTTTGCTGGTGTTGGTCAAGCAACACACGGTCAGCACAACCGTTTAAGAGCTCCAGGTTCGATAGGTGCAGCATCTTACCCTGCTAGAGTATTCAAAGGAATGCGAATGGCTGGAAGAATGGGTGGAGATCAAGTAAAAATTCAAAACTTAAAAGTGTTAAAAGTAGTTGCTGAAAAGAACTTACTTGTTGTGAAAGGGTGTGTTCCTGGACATAAAAACGCTTATGTAACGATTCAGAAGTAATGAAGGTAGCAGTAATTGATATTAACGGAAAAGAAACAGGAAGAAAGGTAGACCTTTCTGATGCTGTTTTTGGTATAGAACCTAATGATCATGCTGTATACTTAGATGTGAAGCAGTACTTGGCAAATCAACGTCAAGGAACTCACAAAGCTAAGGAGCGTGCTGAGATTGTAGGTAGTACAAGAAAGATAAAGAAACAAAAAGGAACTGGTACAGCTAGAGCAGGTAGTATTAAATCTCCTATCTTCAAAGGTGGAGGTAGAATTTTTGGTCCTAGACCTCGTAGTTATTCTTTTAAATTGAATAAGAATTTAAAAAGATTAGCACGTAAATCTGCGCTAAGTATTAAAGCAAATGAGAAGGCAATTACAATTGTAGAAGACTTTACTTTTGATACAATTAAAACAAAGAATTTTACCACTGTTTTAAAGTCTTTAGGGCTTGATGGTAAAAAATCTTTATTTGTGTTGGGAGAGTCAAATAAAAATGTATATTTGTCGTCACGCAATTTAAAAAGCTCTGAAGTTATAACTTCCTCAGAATTAAGTACTTATAAAATACTTAATGCAAAGAATGTTGTTCTTTTAGAAGGTTCTTTGAAAGGAATTGAAACGAATTTAAGTAAATAGAAGCCATGAGTATCTTAATAAAACCTATTATTACGGAAAAGGCTACTGCTGATAGTGAGGTGTATAACCGCTATGGTTTTGTAGTAGATAAAAAAGCGAATAAGGTAGAGATCAAGAAAGCAGTTGAGTCTGCTTATGGAGTATCTGTTACTAAAGTTCGTACAATTAATGTCCGTCCAGACCGTAAAACTCGTTATACAAAAACGGGAATGGTCACTGGTAAAACAAAAGCTATTAAAAAAGCTATTGTACAGGTGGCGGAAGGTGATGTAATTGATTTATATAGTAATCTTTAAGACTAAAAAATGTCAGTAAGAAAATTGAAACCAATTACCCCAGGTCAGCGTTTTAGAGTAGTTAATGGGTATGATGCCCTTACTACTGATAAGCCGGAGAAGAGTTTATTAGCTCCGAAAAAAAGATCTGGAGGTAGAAACAATCAAGGAAAAATGACCATGCGCTACAAAGGTGGTGGTCATAAAAAAAGGTATCGTATTATTGATTTTAAACGTGATAAGCAAGGAATTCCTGCTACCGTTGCGACAATAGAATATGATCCAAACAGAACTGCTTTTATTGCGCTTCTAAACTATCAAGATGGTGAGAAGCGTTATGTTATAGCTCAAAATGGTCTACAAGTTGGTCAGAACATTGTTTCTGGAAGCAATGTTGCTCCGGAAATTGGAAACGCAATGCCACTTAGTGATATCCCTTTAGGTACAATCATTTCTTGTATAGAATTACGTCCTGGTCAAGGTGCTGTTATGGCGCGTAGTGCAGGATCGTTTGCTCAGCTTATGGCTCGTGATGGTAAATTTGCTACGGTAAAATTACCTTCTGGAGAGGTGAGATTGGTGCTGATGAGTTGTGTAGCGACTATAGGTGCGGTTTCTAATAGTGATCATCAATTATTGGTTGGTGGTAAAGCAGGTAGAAGTCGTTGGTTAGGTCGTCGTCCACGTACACGTCCAGTAGTGATGAACCCAGTCGATCACCCAATGGGTGGTGGTGAAGGTAAATCTTCAGGTGGTCATCCACGTTCTAGAAAGGGTCTTCCTGCAAAAGGATACAGAACCCGTTCTAAGACGAAAGCGAGTAATAAGTATATTGTAGAACGTAGAAAGAAATAATAAGATATGGCACGTTCATTAAAAAAAGGACCTTACATTCACTATAAATTAGAGAAGAAAGTAGCTGCGAATGTAGAGGCTAATAAAAAGACTGTGATAAAGACTTGGTCAAGAGCATCAATGATATCACCTGATTTTGTTGGTCAGACAATTGCAGTACATAATGGTCGCCAATTTGTTCCTGTATATATTACAGAAAACATGGTAGGTCATAAGTTAGGAGAGTTTTCGCCAACACGTTCTTTTAGAGGGCACGCTGGTGCTAAAAATAAAGGTAAAAAATAATTTAAGCTATGGGAGTTCGTAAAAGAGAAATGGCAGAAAGAATTAAGGAAGAGAAAAAGCAAATTGCTTTCGCTAAACTTAATAACTGTCCTACGTCACCTCGCAAAATGCGCTTAGTAGCGGATTTAGTTCGTGGTGAAAAAGTTGAAAGAGCACTTCATATTCTTAGATTTAATCCTAAAGAAGCATCACGTCGTTTAGAAAAGTTATTGCTTTCTGCAATAGCAAACTGGCAGGCGAAAAATGAAGACGCTAGCATCGAAGATGCAGATCTTTTTGTAAAAGAGATCCGTGTAGATGGAGGTAGTATGTTGAAAAGACTACGTCCAGCTCCACAAGGTCGTGCACACAGAATAAGAAAACGCTCTAATCACGTAACAATCGTGGTTGCAGCAAAAAATAATACACAAAGCTAATATAAATAGTATGGGACAGAAGACAAATCCAATCGGAAATCGCCTTGGTATCATTAGAGGATGGGAATCCAACTGGTACGGAGGTAATGACTACGGTGATAAACTTGCCGAAGACGATAAGATTAGAAAGTACGTACACGCACGTTTATCTAAAGCTAGTGTATCTAGAGTGATTATTGAGCGTACGCTTAAGCTTGTAACCGTTACTATCACTACTGCTAGACCTGGTATTATTATCGGAAAAGGTGGTCAAGAGGTAGACAAGCTAAAAGAAGAGCTTAAGAAAATTACTGATAAAGAAGTTCAGATCAATATTTTTGAAATCAAAAGACCGGAACTTGATGCATTTTTAGTTGGATCTAGTGTTGCAAGACAGATAGAGAGTCGTATCTCTTACCGTCGTGCAATCAAGATGGCTATTGCGGCTGCAATGAGAATGAATGCGGAAGGTATCAAAATTCAGATTTCAGGACGTTTGAATGGTGCTGAGATGGCACGTTCAGAGTCGTATAAAGATGGTCGTATTCCTTTATCAACATTTAGAGCTGACATAGATTATGCTTTGGTTGAGGCGCACACTACTTATGGTAGACTGGGTGTTAAAGTATGGATTATGAAAGGCGAAGTATATGGTAAGAGAGAACTTTCTCCTTTAGTTGGTCTTTCTAAGAAACAAGGAAAAGGAGGCGATAGAGGAGCCGGACGAGGTGGAAATAATAAATCACGTCGTAGAAAGTAATTTTTTAAAGTAAATTAACAATGTTACAGCCTAAAAGAACAAAATTCCGTAAACAACAAAAAGGACGTATGAAGGGCCTTTCTCAAAGAGGGCATACACTTGCTAACGGAACTTTCGGAATTAAATCATTAGATTCAAGTTTTGTTACTGCTAGACAAATAGAAGCGGCACGTATTTCTGCTACACGTTATATGAAAAGAGAAGGTTCTCTGTGGATTAAAATTTTCCCAGACAAGCCTATAACTAAGAAACCTCTTGAAGTACGTATGGGTAAAGGAAAAGGAGCTGTGGAATATTGGGCGGCAGTTGTAAAACCAGGAAGAATCTTATTTGAGATCAGTGGTGTGCCATATGATGTAGCAAAAGAAGCGTTGCGCTTAGCTGCACAGAAGCTACCAGTAAAAACTAAGTTTATCGTGTCAAGAACCTATCAAGGTTAAAATTCAAAAGAGACTATGAAACAATCACAAGTAAAAGAATCGTCTACAGCTGAATTGCAAGAAGAACTTGGTAAATCTCGTAAAGAGTATTCAGATTTAAAAATGGCTCACGCTATGTCTCCATTAGAAAACCCTTTGCAATTACGTAAAGTGAGAAGATCTATTGCAAGAATGGCTACTGAGTTAACTAAAAGAGAATTAAACGGTTAATTCTGCTGAAAGATGGAAAAAAGAAACTTAAGAAAAGAGCGTATAGGTGTAGTTACTAGTAACAAGATGCAAAAATCAATTGTTGTTGCTGAAGTAAAAAAAGTAAAACACCCGATGTACGGAAAGTTCGTGTTAAAAACGAAAAAATACGTTGCACACGACGAGAAAAATGACTGCAATATTGGTGATACTGTAAAGATCATGGAAACAAGACCTATGAGTAGAACCAAATGCTGGAGATTAGTAGAAGTAATTGAAAGAGCGAAGTAATTATGGTACAACAAGAGTCTAGATTAAAAGTAGCAGACAACACAGGTGGTAAAGAAGTTTTAGTTATCCGTGTTTTAGGTGGTACAAAAAGAAGATACGCCTCTGTAGGAGACAAGATAGTTGTCAGTGTAAAAGAAGCAACTCCTAATGGAAACATTAAAAAAGGAGCCGTTTCTACTGCAGTTGTAGTTCGTACCAAAAAAGAAGTGCGCAGACCAGATGGTTCCTATATTCGTTTCGACGATAACGCTTGTGTTCTTTTGAACCCAGCGGGAGAAATGAGAGGAACACGTGTTTTTGGTCCTGTAGCAAGAGAACTTCGTGATAAACAGTTCATGAAGATTGTTTCACTAGCGCCAGAAGTGCTTTAATAGTATAGCAAAGATGACAAAGCTAAAAATTAAATCAGGAGATACAGTAAAGGTTATCGCTGGAGACAATAAAGGTCAACAGGGAACCGTACAGAAAGTATTGAAAGATAAGAACAAGGCAATTGTAGAAGGTGTGAACTTAGTTTCTAAACACCAAAAGCCTAGCGCTGCTAATCCACAAGGTGGTATAGTGAAGCAAGAAGCAGCTATTCATATTTCTAATTTAACGTTGTTAACCTCTGGTGGTGATGCAACAAGAGTTGGGTATAGAGTAGAAGGAGATAAGAAAGTAAGATTTTCTAAAAAATCTAATGAAGTAATATAGTTATGGCTTATATCCCAAGACTAAAACAAGAGTATAGCGACAGAGTAATGTCGGCTCTTACAGAAGAATTCAGCTATGGTAATGTAATGGAAGTGCCAAAACTTAAAAAAATTGTTTTAAGTAGAGGTGTTGGTGCAGCTGTAGCAGATAAGAAGTTGATTGACTACGCAGTAGATGAATTAACAATGATCACAGGTCAAAAAGCCGTTGCTACAATTTCTAAAAAGGATGTTGCGACTTTCAAATTGCGTAAAGGAATGCCAATTGGTGCAAAGGTTACGTTAAGAGGAGAAAGAATGTACGAATTTTTAGATCGTCTGATTACTTCAGCTTTACCTCGTGTAAGAGATTTTAATGGAATTAACGCTACTGGTTTTGATGGTAGAGGTAATTATTCATTAGGAATTACTGAGCAGATCATTTTCCCAGAGATTGATATCGATAAAGTGAACAAGATTTCAGGAATGAATATCACTTTTGAAACTTCGGCGAATACAGACAAAGAAGCAAAATCATTGTTAACAGAACTAGGGTTACCTTTTAAAAAGAATTAATTATGGCTAAAGAATCAATGAAAGCCCGTGAGGTGAAGAGAGCAAAAACAGTTGCTAAATATGCTGAGAAACGTAAAGCTTTAAAAGAAGCTGGCGATTATGAAGCATTACAGAAACTGCCAAAAAACGCATCTCCAATCCGTATGCACAATCGTTGTAAATTAACAGGAAGACCAAAAGGATATATGCGTCAATTTGGTATTTCTCGTGTTACATTTAGAGAGATGGCTAATCAAGGATTAATTCCAGGAGTAACTAAAGCTAGTTGGTAATAATAAAAAATTAATTGGTCTAAGGTTCTGCTAAAATAGTGGAAAACCAAGGTCATAAATTATATACAATGAATACAGATCCTATAGCAGATTATTTAACTAGAATACGTAATGCAAATAGTGCTCAACA
Source organism: uncultured Aquimarina sp. (assembly GCF_947495315.1). Lineage (GTDB taxonomy): Bacteria > Bacteroidota > Bacteroidia > Flavobacteriales > Flavobacteriaceae > Aquimarina. Next base: position 194,208 of record NZ_CANLYD010000005.1, read on the forward strand.
TAGAGTTGTTGAGATCCCTGCATCGAAGGTTAAGAAAGAGATCACTAAAATATTATTCGATCAAGGATATATTTTAAGTTATAAATTTGAAGATAATACAACACAAGGTAGTATTAAGATAGCTCTTAAATACAATAAATTGACCAAAGAACCTGTAATAAAAGAATTACAAAGAATCAGTAAGCCTGGTTTACGTAAATATGCAGGGTCAAGCGAAATACCAAGAATTCTTAACGGACTAGGTATAGCGATTGTTTCTACTTCTCACGGTGTGATGACTGGTAAACAGGCTAAGCAAGAGAATGTAGGTGGAGAAGTACTTTGTTACGTATATTAACAGTATAAAAGACAAAAGAAATGTCAAGAATAGGAAAAAATCCAGTAACTATTCCGTCTGGTGTCACTGTAGAAGTGACAGGTAATGTTGTTACTGTTAAAGGAAAATTAGGAGAGCTTTCGCAAGAGATAGATGCTATCAAGGTGAAGGTAGAAGAAGATAAGGTTGTTCTAGAAAGACCTAGTGAGGCTAAAGATCATAAAGCAAAGCACGGTTTATACAGAGCTTTGATAAATAATATGGTAAAAGGTGTTTCTGAAGGTTATACCAAAGAATTGGAATTAGTAGGAGTAGGTTATAGAGCTTCTAACCAAGGACAAAAATTGGATCTAGCTCTAGGTTTCTCTCACAATATCGTATTAGATGTTGCTCCTGAGGTGAAAATAGAAACTATATCTGAAAAAGGTAAAAACCCGATCGTAAAATTAACTTCTCACGACAAACAGTTAGTGGGACAGGTAGCAGCTAAAATTAGAGGTTTCCGTAAGCCAGAACCATATAAAGGTAAAGGAGTTAAATTCGTAGGAGAACAATTAAGAAGAAAAGCAGGTAAATCTGCATAATAACGAAGTTATGGCATTCTCAAAAGATTTAAGAAGATTAAAAATCAGAAAGCGAATCCGCGGAACAGTAAGCGGAACAGAACAACGTCCTAGATTATCTGTTTTTAGAAGTAATAAAGAGATCTATGCGCAAATCATAGACGATGTAACCGGTAAAACTATTGGTTCAGCTTCTTCAAGAGATAAAGACATTGCTGCTGCATCAGGAAATAAAGCAGAAAAAGCAAGCTTGGTAGGTAAGGCTCTTGCTGAAAAAGCTAAAAAAGCAGGTGTAGATACTGTGTCCTTCGATAGAGGGGGGTATTTATATCATGGTAGAGTAAAATCATTAGCTGAAGGAGCTAGAGAAGCAGGACTTAAATTCTAAGAAATTATGTATCAAAAATATAAAAACGCAGAATTAGTAAAACCGAGTGGACTTGAATTAAAAGACCGTTTAGTTGGAGTACAACGTGTTACTAAAGTAACTAAAGGTGGTAGAGCATTCGGATTTTCTGCTATTGTAGTTGTAGGAGATGAAAATGGTGTTGTTGGTCACGGTTTAGGTAAGTCTAAAGAAGTTGCTGAAGCTATTGCAAAAGCAGTAGAGGATGCTAAGAAAAATTTAGTACGTATACCATTAACTAAAGGAACTTTACCTCACGAACAAAAAGGTAAGTATGGTGGAGCAAGAGTATTGTTAATGCCTGCTGCAACTGGTACAGGAGTTATTGCTGGTGGAGCAATCCGTGCAGTATTAGAGTCTGTAGGTGTACACGATGTACTATCTAAAAATCAAGGATCGTCTAACCCACACAATGTGGTGAAAGCAACTTTTGATGCTTTATTGCAAATGCGAAGTGCAGCGCAAGTAGCAAAACAAAGAGGTGTTTCACTAGAGAAAGTGTTTAAAGGATAAATATTAGGAACGATGGCAAAGATTAGAGTTAAGAAAGTAAAAAGCGCTATTAACCGTACACAAAGACAGAAAAGAACTTTAGAGGCTTTAGGGCTTAAAAAGATTGGTCAGGTTGTAGAGCACGATGACACTCCTAATATCCTTGGGATGGTAAATAAAGTTAAACATTTAGTTTCTGTAGAAACAAAATAATATAAGCACATGGATTTAAGTAACTTAAAACCTGCTGCAGGTTCAGTAAAAAATAACAGTAAGCGATTAGGTCGTGGTCAGGGTTCCGGAAAAGGTGGAACTGCTGCTCGTGGTCATAAAGGAGCAAAATCACGTTCTGGATATTCTAGAAAAATTGGTTTTGAAGGTGGGCAGATGCCGCTTCAAAGACGTGTGCCTAAGTTTGGTTTCACGAATATCAATAGAAAAGAATATCAAGGAATCAATTTAGATACCTTACAGAAGTTAGTTGATGCTGGTAAAATAACTGATACCGTTGATTTTGACGTGCTATTAGATACACGTCTCGCAGGAAAAAATGATTTAGTTAAGATACTGGGTAGAGGTGAATTGAAAGCTAAGCTAAAAGTTTCAGCTCATAAATTTACAGCCACTGCTAAAGCAGCTATTGAAGCAGCAGGTGGTGAAGCAGTAACCTTATAAAAGACATTTCATGAAATTTATTGATACAATAAAAAACATTTGGAAAATCGAAGAACTAAAAAATAGAATCTTAGTTACACTGGGATTGCTTTTAGTATATCGATTTGGAGCACAAGTTGTACTACCAGGAGTAGATGCGGCAGAGTTAGCTAATTTGGGTACTCAGACTCAGGATGGTTTACTAGGATTACTTAATGCATTTACAGGAGGAGCGTTTGCGAATGCTTCGGTATTTGCTTTAGGAATCATGCCTTATATATCTGCTTCGATTGTTGTGCAATTGATGGGAATAGCTATTCCATATCTTCAAAAATTACAAAAAGAAGGGGAAAGCGGAAGAAAGAAAATTAATCAGATTACCAGATGGTTGACTATTGCAATTACTTTAGTTCAAGGACCAGGGTATATTTATAATTTATTTGCAACACTTCCTCCTGCTGCTTTTAGTACAGAGATCAGTCAAACTGTTTTCGTTGTATCATCTGTAATCATCTTAACTACTGGATGTATTTTTGCTATGTGGTTAGGTGAAAAAATTACTGATAAAGGTATTGGTAATGGTATTTCATTATTGATTATGGTAGGTATCATTGCTACACTGCCTCAATCATTTGTTCAGAATTTTATTTCTAGAACTTCTGGAGAAGGTGGTGATATTATTATGGTATTGATTGAATTGGTAATATGGTTTGTAATTATTTTAGCATCGGTGTTATTGGTAATGGCTGTACGTCAGATTCCAGTGCAATATGCTAGAAGAACTGCTAGTGGTGGATATGAAAAGAATGTTTTCGGATCACGTCAATATATACCATTAAAGCTTAATGCTTCTGGTGTAATGCCGATTATCTTCGCTCAGGCGATTATGTTTATTCCAGCTGCAGTAGCAGGTCTTTCACAGTCCGAAACCTCTCAAGGTATAGCAGCTGCGTTTAGCGATATATTTGGATTATGGTATAACTTATTGTTTGGATTATTGATCATAATATTCACGTACTTTTATACTGCTATAACTGTTCCTACCAATAAGATGGCGGATGATTTAAAAAGAAGCGGTGGTTTTATCCCTGGAATTAGACCAGGTAGTGAAACTGCAGAGTATTTGGATAAAATAATGTCACAGATAACGTTGCCAGGATCTATATTCTTAGCGTTAATTGCTGTTTTCCCCGCAATTGCTGTAAAGCTTTTAAATGTACAACAAGGTTGGGCACTGTTTTTTGGAGGAACTTCATTACTTATTATGGTAGGTGTGGCAATAGATACAATGCAGCAAGTCAATTCATATTTATTGAATAGACATTACGACGGATTAATGAAAACTGGTAAAAACCGTAAAGCAGTAGCATAATGGCAAAACAACCAGCAATAGAACAAGATGGAAGTATAATCGAAGCATTGTCTAATGCAATGTTCCGAGTAGAACTAGAAAACGGTCACGTTGTGACAGCTCATATCTCAGGTAAAATGCGTATGCATTATATAAAATTACTACCTGGAGATAAGGTTAAGTTAGAAATGAGCCCTTATGATTTATCAAAGGCTCGTATAACATACAGATACTAATAATTTTAAGAATATTAGTTAATTAAGATTTTTTACGTACTTTTGCGGGCTGAAAATCTTGTTAACGAGACCTTCTGAAATGCTTAATATGTATTTTCAGAATTTAAACACAAAGAGATGAAAGTTAGAGCATCAATAAAAAAGAGAAGTGCCGAGTGCAAGATTGTGCGTAGAAAAGGCCGTCTTTACGTAATTAATAAAAAGAATCCTAGATTTAAACAAAGACAAGGGTAATTATGGCAAGAATTGCAGGGGTAGATATACCTAAACAAAAGCGAGGAGTTATAGCATTAACCTATATCTTCGGAATTGGTAGAAGTAGAGCTAAAGAAATTTTAGCCGCTGCCAAAGTAGATGAGAGTATTAAAGTTTCTGACTGGGATGATGATCAAATTGGTCGTATACGTGAAGCTGTAGGTACCTTTACTATAGAAGGAGAATTACGTTCTGAAGTACAGTTAAATATCAAGCGTCTTATGGATATAGGATGTTATAGAGGTATTCGTCACAGAGCTGGTTTACCACTTAGAGGACAGCGTACTAAGAATAATTCTAGAACACGTAAAGGAAGAAGAAAAACAGTTGCTAATAAGAAAAAAGCAACTAAATAATAAGTAGTATGGCAAAGTCAACTTCAAAAAAACGTAAAGTAATTGTTGAATCAGTAGGAGAAGCACACGTAACAGCTTCTTTTAACAACATTATTGTATCGTTAACAAATAAAAAAGGAGACGTTATTTCTTGGTCTTCAGCTGGAAAAATGGGATTCAGAGGTTCTAAAAAGAACACTCCATATGCTGCGCAGTTAGCTGCAGAAGATGCTTCTAAAGTAGCAATCGAAGCTGGATTAAAGAAAGTTAAGGTTTATGTTAAAGGACCTGGAAATGGTAGAGAATCTGCAATACGATCTCTTCATAATTCAGGAATTGAAGTTTCAGAAATTATTGATGTAACTCCAATGCCGCATAACGGATGTCGTCCTCCAAAAAGACGTAGAGTATAATAATTGTATCCCGAAATTTTTTCGGGATCTTTTATACTTCATATATAGTAATTAAAAGTAAGTCTAAAAGAGGAACAAAGGATTATCGAAGGAAAGAGACCTTAATTCATAACCTCCTCTAAAAATTAAATTAATAACATAATGGCAAGATATACTGGTCCAAAAACTAAAATCGCACGTAAATTTGGCGAAGCGATATTCGGAGACGATAAGTCATTCGAAAAAAGAAATTATCCTCCTGGTCAACACGGTAATAACAGACGAAGAGGTAAAAAAAGTGAATATGCTATCCAATTAATGGAAAAGCAAAAGGCTAAATATACTTACGGTGTACTAGAGCGTCAATTCCGTAACATGTTCGAAAAAGCAACAAGATCACAAGGGATTACTGGTGAGGTTTTACTTCAACTATGTGAATCTCGTTTAGATAACGTAGCTTTCAGAATGGGATTGGCAAATTCTCGTAGAGGAGCTAGACAGTTAGTCTCTCACAGACATATCACCGTAAATGGAGAATTAGTTAATATTCCATCTTACCAGTTAAGACCTGGAGATGTTGTAGGGGTAAGAGAGAAATCAAAGTCATTAGAAGTTATTCAAAATTCTCTTGCTAATAATAGCAAAGTATACGAGTGGATTACTTTTAATAATGACACAAAACAAGGTACTTTCGTATCTGTTCCGGCAAGAATTCAAATTCCGGAAAACATCAACGAACAATTCATCGTCGAATTATATTCGAAGTAATAACTCTTAGAAGAAACAATAATATGGCAATATTAAATTTTCAGAAGCCCGATAAAGTTATCATGATCGACTCTAGTGAGTTTGATGGTAAATTCGAATTTAGACCATTAGAACCAGGGTACGGATTAACAGTTGGTAACGCTTTGCGAAGAGTTTTGCTATCTTCTTTAGAGGGATTCGCTATAACTTCATTAAGAATTGAAGGGGTAGATCACGAGTTTTCTACTATTTCTGGAGTTGTAGAAGATGTAACAGAAATAATTCTGAATCTTAAGCAAGTACGTTTTAAGCGTCAGATTGAGGATATCGATAACGAGTCTGTTACAATTTCAATTTCTGGTCAAGAACAATTGACTGCTGGAGATTTCCAAAAATTCATTTCAGGTTTCCAAGTTCTTAATCCGGATTTAGTTATCTGTAATATGGATAAGAAAGTAGCACTTAACCTTGAGATTACTATCGAAAAGGGTAGAGGTTATGTTCCTGCAGAAGAAAACAAGAAAGCTAATGCTCCTATAGGTACAATTTTCACAGATTCAATCTATACTCCGATTAAAAACGTTAAGTATAGCATTGAGAATTATCGTGTAGAACAAAAGACAGATTACGAAAAATTAGTTTTCGAAATTGTTACTGATGGATCAATACATCCTAAAGATGCGTTGACTGAAGCGGCAAAAATCTTGATTCACCACTTTATGTTATTCTCTGATGAGCGTATTACATTAGAAGCTGATGAGATCGCGCAGACTGAAACATATGATGAGGAATCATTGCATATGAGACAGTTGTTAAAAACTAAGTTGATTGATATGGATCTTTCTGTAAGAGCTCTTAATTGTTTGAAAGCTGCAGAAGTAGATACATTAGGTGATTTAGTATCATATAACAAGAACGATTTGATGAAGTTCCGTAACTTTGGTAAGAAGTCTTTAACAGAGCTTGAAGAGCTTGTAAATGTTAAAGGTCTTAATTTTGGTATGGATCTTTCTAAATATAAATTAGATAAAGACTAACACATCATATTTTGCTCTCTGCACGAGGTAGATTGAGCAAGATGATGCTTAAATTTTTAATGTCATGAGACACGGAAAAAAAGTAAACCATTTAGGTAGAAAGACAGCACATCGTAAAGCTATGCTTGCTAATATGGCTTGTTCTCTTATAGAACATAAGAGAATAAATACTACAGTTGCAAAAGCAAAAGCGCTTAAGCAGTTTGTAGAACCATTAGTAACTAAGTCTAAAGAAGATACTACGCACAATCGTCGTATTGTGTTTAGTAAATTACGTAACAAGTATGCAGTAGCAGAATTGTTTAGAGATGTAGCTGCTAAAGTTGGCGATAGACCTGGAGGATATACCAGAATTATTAAACTGGGTAATCGTCTTGGGGATAATGCGGATATGGCAATGATAGAGCTAGTTGATTATAACGAGCTTTATAATGCAGGTAAACCAGCTAAAAAGAAATCTACTCGAAGAGGTAGAACTAAGAAAACTGAAACTGCACCAGTAGTTGAAACTCCTAGTTCTGAAGAAGAATAAATGAGAAATGTGATTTACACATAACTATAAAGGATAAACGTTCATCGTTTATCCTTTTTTTTTGAATATTTTTAAAAAAGTTTAGAACCTTTAATAGGAAATTAAATAGCAAAAAGTATATAAGATGAAATATCAATCTCGAAAAAAAGCAATTGTCTTACTAGCGGACGGAACTATTTTTTATGGAAAAGCTGTTGGAAAAGAGGGTACGGCATTCGGCGAAGTATGTTTTAATACTGGAATGACAGGGTATCAGGAGATTTTTACGGATCCTTCTTATTTCGGGCAGTTAATGGTAACTACCAATGCTCATATAGGGAATTATGGAACTAATGACGAAGAAGTAGAATCAGATTCGATTAAAATCTCTGGTTTGATTGTTAAAAATTTCAGTTATGAATTCTCTCGTGACCTTGCTGATCGTTCTCTGCAAGAGTTTTTAGAAGAACATAACTTATTAGCGGTATCAGATGTAGATACACGTGCTTTGGTAAGTTATATACGAGATAATGGAGCAATGAATGCCTTAATCTCAACGGAAATAGAGGATATCGATTCATTAAAAAAACAATTAGCTGCAGTTCCTGATATGAATGGACTAGAGCTGGCATCCAAGGTTTCTACTAAAAAACCTTATTTTTTTGGGGATCCTAATGCAACATATAAGATTTCAGCTTTAGATATTGGGATAAAAAAGAATATACTTCGTAATCTGGCAAAAAGAGATGCGTATATTAAGGTTTTTCCTTATGATACGACTTTCGAGGAGATGAGCGAATGGGGCCCTGATGGTTATTTTCTTTCTAATGGCCCTGGTGATCCCGAGCCGTTATCGAAAGCTATTGAAACAGCTAGAGAAATAATCAAAAGGGATTTACCATTGTTTGGGATTTGTTTAGGACATCAGGTAATCGCTCTAGCTAACGGTATAAGTACATATAAAATGCATCACGGCCATAGAGGGATCAATCACCCTGTAAAAAATCTAATTACAGGAAAAGGAGAAATAACATCTCAGAATCATGGTTTTGCAATTAATAGAGAAGAAACAGAAAATAATTCTGATGTAGAGATTACTCATGTTCATCTAAATGATCACACAGTCGCTGGAATTAAAATGAAGAACAAAAATTGTTTTTCAGTGCAATATCATCCAGAAGCTAGCCCTGGACCAAATGATTCAATTTATTTATTCGATCAGTTTATTAGTAATATTAAAAAAGCAAAGGTAGAAGCTTAAAACTTCTGTGGTTGTTGCAAATACCTTGTGTTCAGCAAGAAGTTGATCTATAACGTTATAGTTGATAACTTGTTGTGTTTACTGTGGTTTAAGCAATAAATTAAGAGGTTTTCTGAGGTATTTAAATTTACCTGTTTTGTATATTGCGAAGAATTAAAATTATCCAACAAAAACAAATCAAGAAATGAGTGTAATTATAAATATTCACGCCAGACAAATTTTAGATTCACGTGGTAACCCTACAGTAGAAGTAGACGTGATTACCGAAAATGGTGTTTTAGGTAGAGCTGCGGTTCCTTCTGGAGCTTCAACAGGAGAACACGAAGCTGTAGAACTAAGAGATGGTGGAAGTGATTATATGGGTAAAGGGGTTAAAAAGGCAGTAGAAAATGTAAATACCATAATCGCTGAAGAATTATTAGGATATTCTGTATTTGACCAAAATTTATTAGATCAGACCATGATCGAATTAGATGGTACTCCTAATAAATCAAAATTAGGAGCAAATGCAATTTTAGGTGTTTCTTTAGCCGCAGCTAAAGCTGCAGCTAACGAACTTAATATGCCATTATATCGTTATGTAGGTGGAGTAAGTGCAAACACTTTACCTGTTCCGATGATGAATATTATAAATGGAGGATCTCATAGTGATGCGCCAATTGCATTTCAAGAATTTATGGTAATGCCGGTAAAAGCAAAAGATTTTACCCATGCAATGCAAATGGGAACTGAAATATTCCATAATTTAAAGAAAGTACTTCACGATAGAGGATTAAGTACTGCTGTAGGTGATGAAGGTGGTTTTGCGCCTACATTAGATGGAACAGAAGATGCTTTGGATTCGATTGCATTAGCTGTTGAGAAAGCTGGATATAAGTTTGGAGATGAAGTAATGGTTGCTTTAGACTGTGCTGCTGCAGAGTTTTTCGTTGATGGCAAGTATGATTATACTAAGTTTGAAGGGAAAACAGGTGTCATAAGAACAAGTGAAGAACAAGCTGACTACCTTGCTGAACTTGCTTCTAAATACCCTATTGTATCAATAGAAGATGGAATGGACGAGAATGATTGGGATGGTTGGAAATATTTAACTGATAAAGTTGGAGATAAAGTACAGCTAGTTGGAGATGATTTATTTGTTACAAATGTAGAAAGATTATCAAGGGGAATCGAAAACGGTATAGCTAATTCAATTTTAATTAAGGTAAACCAAATAGGGACACTTACAGAGACAATAGCAGCTGTAAATATGGCACATAATGCTGGATATACTTCCGTAATGTCTCATCGATCTGGTGAAACTGAAGATAACACTATCGCTGATTTAGCGGTGGCTCTAAATACAGGTCAGATTAAAACAGGTTCGGCATCACGTAGTGATAGAATGGCGAAGTATAATCAATTACTTCGTATAGAGGAAGAACTAGGTGTTGTAGCTTATTATCCAAAGGAAAAAGCATTCAAAGTTAAAAAGTAAATAGATTTAAGAATAGAAATAACTCTTGTTAGGATTGTTCTTATTGATACACAGTTTTATGTATTTACAATAACTAATCAATTTTTATAATTTATAAGTTGGTTTTTTATGAAAAAAAATGATTTTAAAAAGAGGATTCGTAATGAATCCTCTTTTTTTTGGTATAACATCAAAGAGAGATTTCTATTATAAAATAGATGGTACGATTAATAATATATTAACACTATATTTTGTAATTTAGCAACCCTTATTATAACAGCAAAATTCTAAATAATCACAATGTCAAAAAAAGCTACTTTAGAAATAGACGGTAACAAATATGAGTTCCCAATAATAGAAGGAACTGAAAAAGAATTAGGAATTGATATCAAAACTCTTAGAGGTGCCACTGGAGGCATAACAACTATTGATCCTGGATATAAAAATACAGGGAGTTGTGAGAGTGCGATTACTTTTCTGGATGGAGAAAAAGGAATTCTAAGATACCGCGGATATTCTATAGAAGAGCTAGCTGAAAAAGCAGATTTTTTAGAAGTAGCTTACTTATTGATTTTTGGAGAGTTACCAACAGCTGAACAACTTGATAAATTTGATAAAGACATAAAAGAGGAGTCTCACGTAGATGAAGACATGAAGAAAATTCTTGATGGATTTCCGAAAAGTGCTCATCCAATGGGGGTTCTTTCATCTCTAACAAGTGCGTTGATAGCTTTTAATCCCGGATCTGTAGATGTTGATTCTGAGGAGGAGATGTATAATGCTATTGTTAAAATTTTAGCTAAGTTTCCTGTGTTAGCAGCTTGGACAATGAGAAAAAGAAAAAGTTTGCCATTGGATTATGGAGATAACGCTTTGGGATATGTTGAGAATTTACATAAAATGATGTTCTCTAGGCCTAATAAAACATATGAGGCTAATAAGATTGTTAATGATGCTTTAGATAAACTATTAATTCTACACGCAGATCACGAGCAAAATTGTTCTACTTCTACAGTTAGAATTGTAGGATCATCTCACGCTGGATTGTTTGCTTCTTTATCAGCAGGAATTTCAGCGTTATGGGGACCTTTGCACGGAGGAGCAAATCAAGCGGTTATTGAAATGTTGGAAGCGATCAAAGAAGATGGAGGTGATACGGCAAAATATATAGCTAAGGCTAAAGATAAAGAAGATTCTTTCCGTTTAATGGGGTTTGGACATAGAGTATACAAAAACTTCGATCCAAGAGCAAAAATTATAAAAGTAGCAGCAGAAGAGGTACTTGCTGATCTAGGAATGGAAGATCCTGTTCTAGATATTGCTAAAGGTCTTGCAAAAGTAGCTTTAGAGGATGAATATTTTGTACAAAGAAAATTATATCCGAATGTGGATTTCTATTCCGGAATCATATATAGAGCCTTAGGAATACCAACCGAAATGTTTACGGTTATGTTTGCATTAGGAAGATTACCTGGTTGGATTGCACAATGGAGAGAAATGCGCCTTCGTAAAGAACCAATAGGAAGACCAAGACAGATATATACAGGAGAAACGTTTAGGTCTTTTAAACCAGTTTCTGAAAGATAAATAAAAGCTAATAAAAGTAAAAGGGTGTTGAAATATTTCAACACCCTTTTTTTGTGAAATTATCAATATGTTGTTTTTAAAGAAGCTTACTTTAGGAATTTGATAAAAAGTTGATATTTTTTTTGAATAAAATTAGCATCTACATAGCCCCTCTTCCTATATTTGTTGGATCATAAAATGATATAGCAACTATAGTTTTACCTTAAAATTAGACGATTGAAATTAAATATCCAAAATGAAACTTCAAGACTTAGAGCAGTTGTTTTAGGGACGGCCATAAGTAATGGTCCTGTTCCAAAAATTGAAGAAGCTTACGATCCTAAATCCATAGAGCATATTAAAGCTGGAACATACCCTAAAGAGGCTGATATGGTTTCAGAGATGGAAGCTGTAGCTAAGGTTTTTGAAAAGTATGATGTAAAAGTATATAGACCCGAAATAATAGATAATTATAATCAAATCTTTGCAAGAGATATTGCATTAGTATTAGAGGATGCATTTATTAAATCAAATATACTTCCTGATAGAGAAAAGGAGATTAAGGCGATTCAATATGTAATTGATCAAATCGATCCAGATAAAGTCTATAAAGCCCCATCAGAAGATATTCATTTTGAAGGAGGTGATATTATGATCCATAACGATCATGTTTTTATAGGTACTTATAAAGGAGAAGATTATAGCGACTGCATTGTAGCAAGAACTAATATGAAAGGGGTAGAATATATTAGATCGCTTTTTCCAAATAAAATAGTGAAAGAGTTTGATCTCAGTAAATCAATGAATGATCCAAGAGATAATGCTTTACATTTAGATTGCTGTTTTCAACCTGTAGGTAAAAATAAAGCTATAATCCATAAAGAAGGATTCAGAAATTTAGAGGATTATAAATATTTAGTTGACTTTTTTGGAAATGAAAATTTATTTCACATTAATAGAGATGAAATGTATTATATGAACTCTAATATATTTTCTATATCAGAAGATATAGTGATTTCAGAGAAAGGCTTTACTAGATTAAATACTTGGTTACGTAGCTTAAATATAACTGTAGAAGAAGTTCCCTATTCAGAAATAGCAAAACAAGAAGGTCTTTTACGTTGTTCTACTATGCCATTGATAAGAGATTAGATAATGAAACAAATCACAAACACTATAGTAATGATTCGTCCGGTTAAGTTTAGGATGAATGAGGAAACGGCAGTTAATAACTACTATCAGGATACCACTGATGATAGTACGGAAGACGCTAATATAAAAGCACAAAAAGAATTTGATAGTTTTATCGAAAAACTCAGATCAGTAGGTGTAAATGTTATTGTAATAGATGATAAGCCGGAAAATGATACGCCGGATTCTATTTTTCCAAATAACTGGGTTTCTTTTCACGAAAATGGAGATGTAGGTTTATATCCTATGTTTGCTGTTAATAGAAGGAGAGAACGTCGCCCCGAGGTTTTAGATACGATTGAAGATGCTGGTTTTGAAATAAAAAATATAATAGACTATACCGAAGCAGAAGATGATGGTATTTTTCTTGAAGGTACAGGAAGTCTTGTTTTGGATAGATTTCATAGAAAAGCGTACTGCGCACTTTCGCCACGAGCAGATGAACAATTGCTCATTGAGTTCTGTGAGGATTTTGAGTATACTCCAGTGATTTTTACGGCATATCAAACAGTGAAAGGTGAGCGATTGGCAATTTATCATACCAATGTTATGATGGGAGTTGGAGAAACTTTTGCGGTAGTGTGTTTAGATTGTGTAGATGATAAAAAAGAACGAAAAAGCTTAGTAAACCACCTAAAGAATGATGGTAAAGAAATAATTTCAATTACAGAAGCTCAGGTAAATAACTTTGCTGGGAATATGTTACAAGTAGTTGGAGCTGATGAAAAACAATATTTAGTAATGTCTTCTGCGGCATATAATAGTTTATCAAAGGATCAAATATCTAAAATAGAGAAACATTGTGCTATTTTGCATAGCAATCTTGAAACAATCGAAAGATTAGGAGGTGGGAGCGCCCGTTGTATGATGGCAGAAGTTTTTCTTCCAAAGAGATAATTATGATCTGAAAATAGTTAAAAGATATTGTAAAAATGCGAAGTGATATCTTTTAACTATTTTTGATGTAATAAATAAACAAATGCTTTCGAAGAAAACAAAATACGGATTAAAAGCGCTAACCTATATAGCAAGAAAAAGGTGCGAACATCCTGTTTTAATATCTGAGATTGCTAAAAGTGAAAATATTTCTCAAAAGTTTTTAGAAAGTATATTACTCACCCTTCGTAAGAATGGTCTTTTAGGTTCTAAAAAAGGAAAAGGCGGTGGATATTATCTAATTAAAGAGCCTAAAGAAATTTCAATGGCATCGGTAATAAGAGTGTTAGAAGGGCCAATAGCAATGTTGCCTTGTGTAAGTTTGAACTTTTATGAAAAATGTGATGATTGTCCTGATGAAGATGCCTGTACCGTACATCGGCTTATGATAGAAGTAAGAGATAATACCCTAAAAGTTTTAGAAAATAGAACGCTTGGAGATTTTATGGATTAATCTCTTAGTCTTCAGGAACTCGAATAAATTTATAAGGTCCCTGAATGCTACCCCAAACCTGCTTTCCTTGTATATCATAGCCTCGATCCCAAGAGGTGATTTTGTTTTTACTAATTACGATATTACTTGTTGTGTAAGATATTTTGTTACTTAAACTACTTGAACAAGTACCATTTTTGGTTTTTCCATGGTAAATAGTTGAAGTCTCCTTTTTGAAATACACATCGCATCCTTCTCTGTTTTTAAGACTATCAATCGTTAAGTTATCAAACATAGAAATATCTTTCCAACCGTTTATATATCTTTTTTGATTAGGGATAATATAGTTAATACTATTAATAGTTGTACTATCTAATTTCTGAAAATTTATTATTCTTTGATTGTAAATTGAGGTACTATTTTTTTCATCGTATAGTTCTTGATAAAACCAATAACCAGGTCTATCTTTCCAAATAGGAATATTAATAAGGCATACTGCAAAATACCCAGATTCTTCTTTTGCTTGTTTTTTTGATGAAAATTTCCCTGATAAAAACTCAGTAAGGTCTTCTAGTTGAGAGTCATGTTCTATCTTAGTACTACAACTAATTGTAATAATTAATAAGCTTAGAAAAAGTAATGATCTCTGCATGTGCTTTTTATACAAAAATACTAATATTTTTCCGCAGAAGTGCTATTTATCGATAAAAATAAGCTTTTTATCTATGTTATTTTGTGCTTTGTGATACGATATTGCGTATCATTCCACCAAATATAAAGTAATGAAAAGGAACCATAAGATACCAGTATAATCTACCCCAAATCCCTCTTGGTCTAAATGTAGCGGTTTGATGGAGGATGTTGTTTTTATCAATGTCAAATTCTAACCAAGCTTCTCCCGGCACTTTCATTTCGGCAAAAAGTAGCAAACGCTTTTCGTTTTTATCAGCAACCAAAACTCGCCAAAAATCCAAAGCGTCTCCAGAGTAAATTTTATCTGGATTTGTCCTTCCTCTTCTTAATCCAACTCCACCAAAAAATTTATCTATATGTCCTCTTATTTTCCACATCCAATCTCCATAATACCAACCGGTTTCTCCACCGATTGCCCATATTCTTTCGACTACCAGATTAGGGTCACTAATTTTAATTTTCTTCTTGTCTCTAAGACATCCTTTTTTGGGAACTGTAACATATTTCTGGATGTCTTTATCAAAACGTCCGCTGATCATAGAATCCTTCCAGCTTGATACTACCTGATTTTGTTCAATTTTAATAAATGCTAATTCCAGCGCTTTGGTATATGTCATAGGTTCAATTCCTAACATTTCTTGTAACCGTTTATCATTGGCAATTACAGGTATGCTCATGCTGTCAACCAGATTTAACGCAAGTTTATAAGAGGTAGAGGTCACAAAATACAACCAATAAGAAGAAAGCTTGGGAGTCATAACAGGTAGTGTAAAAATAAACAGTTTGATCCCTCTTACTTTTGCGTAAAGTAATAGCATTTGTCTATAGGTAATTACATTGGGGCCACTTATATCAAATGATTGGTTATAGCATTCAGAGTTGCCTAGTACTCCCGTCATAAAACTTAGAACATCTCTAACAGCAATAGGATGCGTTTTGGTGTTTACCCATTTTGGTGTTATCATTACAGGTAGTTTTTCGCATAGATCTCTTATGATTTCGAAAGAAGAACTACCGGATCCAACGATAATTCCTGATCGTAAAACGGTTAGATTAAAATTTCCTTGATATAAGGTTTCTTCAACATTCTTTCGCGACCAAAGGTGTTTAGATAAATTCTTTTCGTTTACAATACCGCTTAGATAGATTACTTGTTTGATATTGGTGTGAGCAACATACGTATTGAAATTTTGAGCAGAAATCTCTTCTTTTTTATCAAAGTCAGAAGTTGATGAACTCATAGAATGAATTAGATAATATGCTACATCAATGTCTTTAGGCAGGATTTTAGTATCTGGATCTTCTAAAAAATCTATCTCTACAATAGAAATTCTTTTCACTGTCTCCTGATCGATCGACAGTCTATCCTTATCCCTTACAGTACAAATGATTTCGTGACCAGAATCTAATAATAAGGGCAGTAATCTCATACCAATATAGCCGTTGGCACCAGTAAGTAGTATCCGCATCTTTTTAGGTAAAAGATACGAAGAAATAAATTGGTTATACTTAGCTGGGATAGAAGGATTTTACATAAGCTAGTTATTAAAGCTTTAGTCGGGTTTTATCATAAATCTTCAATTTTTGTAGACCTACTTATTTACTTTATAGCTGATTTTTTTGCATATTTATGAATGACTGTATCCGTACTTTTTGCATAAAATTTAATAAAATAATTGTCTTTATAAATACTATATTCTTCTGCTTTCTCTTTGTAGATTGTTAATTTATAAAAAGGAATCACTAATAAATATGTTTCTAAGTGAACTCCAAAACCTACTAAAACACCTTTAGGCCTAAGTTCTATATTGCAACTGTTTAAATTATTAATTTCTATACTGGCTTCTGTTATGCTAAGTTTAGGAGAAACGATTTCACCTAATTTTACTCGTTACTTTATGGTAAATGGTTTTCCAACTTGTTGATCAATATTTTTTTTTAAGTTAGGGATCTCGGAAGGTATTATTAATCAGCATTTTTTTCTTTTGTTATAAGATACGAATTGATCTGTATTGAAGTGGTAGAAGATTATATTTCTATTATCTTTGCTGCCTGATTTTTGTATCAAATACAATTTATAAAATGATATTACAGCAAACCATTTCAGGACAGGTAAAAGAAGCAATAAAAGAACTGTATAACGCAAACTTAGAATCTGTAGAATTACAAGGAACTCGCAAGGAGTTCGAAGGTGATATTACAGTGGTGGTTTTCCCTATGTTACGCGTCGTAAAAGGTAATCCTGTTCAGATAGGTGAAGCTGTAGGAACGTATTTGGTAGAACATGTAGAAGAGATTACTGCATTTAATGTGGTAAAAGGATTTCTTAACCTTGTAATTGCTGATCAATATTATTTAAACTTTTTTACAGAAATAAAAGATGTCGAACACTATGGTTTCGTAACTCCAAGAGAAGGGGATAAGGCTATAATGCTAGAATATTCTTCTCCCAATACGAATAAACCACTGCATCTAGGTCATGTAAGAAATAACTTGTTAGGTTATGCGGTAGCAGAAATCATTAAAGCTAGTGGTAAAAAAGTATATAAAACCCAGATTATTAATGATCGAGGGATTCATATTTGTAAAAGTATGGTAGCCTGGCAAAAATTTGGGGATGGAGCAACTCCAGAGTCTACCGGGTTAAAAGGAGACAAACTGGTAGGTAATTATTATGTAAAGTTTGATCAGGAATATAAAAGCGAAATATCAGAGTTGATCGCTTCAGGAAAAACAGAAGACGAAGCAAAAAAAGAAGCTCCTATTTTAATGGAAGCCCAAGAAATGCTTAGAAAATGGGAAGCTGGAGATGAAGATGTTGTAAAACTTTGGAGAACCATGAACAGTTGGGTATATGCAGGTTTTGATCAGACATATAAGACATTAGGTGTCGATTTTGATAGCTATTATTATGAAAGTAACACCTATCTTTTAGGAAAAGATAATATAGAAGAAGGTCTTGCTAGTGGTGTATTCTTTAAGAAAGAAGACGGATCTGTTTGGTGTGATCTTACGGATGAAGGATTGGATGAAAAGTTAGTATTACGTAGTGATGGTACGGCGGTATATATGACTCAAGACATTGGTACGGCCATACAGCGTGTTAAAGATAATCCAGACATCGGAGGTATGATTTATACCGTGGCTAACGAACAGGATTATCATTTTAAGGTGCTGTTTCTGATTCTTAAAAAACTTGGATATGATTGGTCCAGGAATTTACATCATCTAAGCTACGGAATGGTAGATCTACCTAGTGGTAAAATGAAGAGTAGAGAAGGTACTGTAGTCGATGCAGATGATCTTATAGTGGAAATGGCTGAAACCGCTGGAGAAATCTCTAAAGAATTAGGAAAATTAGAAGGATATTCTGAAGAAGAAAAAAATGCAGTTTACAAAACTATCGGTCTGGGAGCATTAAAATATTTTATTCTAAAAGTAGATCCTAAAAAAAGAATACTCTTTAACCCTTCAGAATCAGTAGATTTTCAAGGAAATACAGGGCCTTTTATCCAATATACATATGCAAGAATTCAAGCAATTTTGCGTAAAGCAGATTTTGATTGGAGTGGTCTTGTGAAAAATATAACGTTGGACGGAAGAGAGAAAGAACTGATAAAGTTGTTAGAAATGTATCCTGAAATCATTCAGAATGCAGCAAAGGATTTAAGTCCGGCAATTATAGCCAATTACACCTATGATTTAGTGAAGGGATATAATTCGTTTTTTCAGAATGTATCCATTTTTGGAGCAGATTCTGAGGCAGAAAAGATTTTTAGAGTTCAACTTTCGGGAGTAGTTGGAGCAACTATAAAATCTGCATTTGGACTATTAGGGGTTCAGGTTCCGGAACGTATGTAATAATAATTTATGAGACTGAAGTTTTAGGAAGTGTAATGCAAAAAGTGCTTCCTTCTCCTTGAGTACTTTCAACGTCTAAGGTACCTTGATTGAGAGTAATTAATTCTATACAGATTTTTAACCCTAAACCAGTACCTGTTTCATTGTTTGTCCCTTTTGTAGTTAGATTTTCATCAGAAAATAGTTTGCTTATATTTTCTTCAGAAATTCCTATTCCTGTATCTTCAAAATAGATTTTGGTACTATTTTCTTCTTCTTTTTTATAAATAGTGATTGTGTCACCAGAGCTACAAAATTTTATAGCATTAGCGATTAAGTTTTGTGTTACGATGTTACTCATATCTTTATCAGCATAAACTTGAGTAGTATTATTAAGGTTATTTATAAGCTTTATTTGTTTATGAGATGCTTTGGATGCAAAAAAAGTGAATTTATCCTGTATTATTTCTGAAAAGTTAAATGATTTGGGACTTGCTCTAAGTTCATTCATCTGAGATTTTGACCAATTTAAAAGGTTGGTTAATAGTAAAGAGGTTTGATGAGTACTATTGGAAAGTATTGGAATGATTTCTTTAAATTCATTTTCAGAAATTACATCATCTCTTAATAAATTAAACGTGTTGTCCAGCCCGTGAATTTCATTTTTTAAATCGTGAGAAACTATAGAAAACAATTTATTTTTTACCTGATTAGATGCATTAAGTTCCTTGATATACTTTGCCCTTTGTAACCTGCTTTTTACGATTCCAATGATAAAAATAATGGCGACAACAAAAGCGGCAATCGCAATGTACGTGTAAATTTTTTGTTTAAATAGCTCTTCCTTAACCTCTTGTTCTGCTATTTTTTGTTTATCCAAAATAGCTTGTTGTCTTTTTTCGTTTTCAAGCCTTTTTTTAACTAGGTCTATCTTCTGGCTGGTTTCTTTAAGTGTATGTTCATTAAATAAATTTTTATATTCTTTTTGCCACTTATAGGCACTTACATAATTACCTCTTGCAGAATCCAAGACTGAAGATAAATCATAACTATTAAGTAATAAAGGGGTAGAGTTAAGGTTTTTTGCCTCTTTCCTAGCAGCAGAGATATATGTGTCTGCTTCCTTATATTTGTTTGTTTTGATAGCAATTTCACCTAATGACAGCTTTGTTCGGGTAAGTCGTTCTTTGTAAGCTATTTTCCCACCAAGAAAAAGTGCGGATTCGTAATATTTTTTTGCCTGTTGATATTCTTTCTTAATAAAAGAGATTTTACCCAGTGCACTATATGCCTCAGAGATACCTTTACTATCATTATCTTTTTTGTTTATTTTTAAAGATTGATTTAGTAACACTAATGCGCTATCTAGCTTGTTTTCTTTTGTGTAAATTATAGCTAAATTGTTTAGTGTAGAACCTATGGTTTTGGAATTCGTTTTCTTTTTTAGTTGTAATGATTGGTAGTAATATTTTTTAGCTGCATCAAATTCATTAAGGTCTCCGTATACATTCCCAATATTATTGATAGTCGTCGATAGACTAACACTATCTTTTAGTTTTTCATAGTATATGTTTGCTTCCAAGAGATGGGTAATACTCTTTTCTGGGTTGCCTAATCGCTGTTCTATAACAGCTTTGTTATTTTGAATCATTGCAAGCCCTCGGGTGTAATTAATTCTTCCGTAATATAAAGCTGCCTGGTCAAAACATTTTAATGATTCGTAGAGTTCATCAGTTTGATTATATATAGATGCTTTTTCATTGTGTAATTGACCAACTCCTTTGTCATATTTTATGTTTTTAGAAATTCTTATGAAAGTGTCGCAATACTTTAAACCTTCTGTGAATTGTTCATTCAAGCTCAATTCATAAATTAGGTCAGCAGCTAAGTTAATATGTAATGAATCTGATGTAGAATTTGTCACTTGAATAAGGCTGTCCAATTGTTTTTGTTGACAAAGAGACACATTGCTAAAAAGGAGTAATACCAATGTCAAATAAAGATAGCGGTGTTTCATACATATTATTTAGGGCAGGTATAAATTACAATATTTTCATCTAATTTTATGTTTTTTTTAACAAAAATTTTTATTTCTAAGTGTTTTTTGTTTATTTTAGAAAAAAGTTGTTTTACCCCATAACAAAAGAAGTTTTCTTCTACTATACTAAATGAATTATCAAATTTCTAGAGCTACTGATAGTGATTTACCTTTAATGCAGCGTCTTTTTTATCAGACAGTTACTATTTATGGTTCCAAAATTTTCACTAAAGAAGAAGTGAAAATATTTTCTAGGTTAGCGTTGGATAAAAAACATTGGATTGAAAAGTTTACTGAAGATTTTGTGTACAATGCAAAACTAAATGGAGAGGTGGTTGGTTCATTTTCTCTTAGTAAAGATGGAGTAATAGAATATATTTTTGTTCATCAAAATTATCAAGGTAGAGGTATTGCGAAAGAGTTGTATAAAACTTTGGAGAACATAGCCGAAGAAGCTAACATAGGAATCTTAACAACTCGAATTAATATGAGTACAAAAGATTTTTTTAAGAAAAATGGTTTTGAAATAATCAAAAATATTGAGAAAGTAGCTGGAGGAGAAGATGTAGTTACTTACAATGGTGTAAAGAATCTTTAGAAATTTAGACGTAAGACAGCATTTGGGGTAATACCAAGACCTAATTCTTTCACTTCCTCCACTTCGTTTTGATCTCTTCTGATGTAATAATTATTAAAAATATTTTCCTGATCAGTAATATTCCAAATAGAAATTCCTGCAAGACCATTTATTTTTTCGGTAATTTTAAAAGTATATGTAGAGGAAAGATCTAATCTGATGTAACTATCCAATCGGTCACTATTTGGGTTTAAGTAGTTTATAGTTTCGTTTTGGATTATGTTACTTGGGTTCGGTAAAGTAGTTGGTTTTCCGCTATGCCAGTTAACACCACCAGAGATTTTTAGATTATTCTTGTTATATGCAACAGCAAAATTTATATTATGACGTATATCAATATTATTAGGAAAATTAGAAGGACTTAAATTATTAAATGTATATTCATTGTCTGCATAGGAGTAGCTCAGCCAAGTACTAAAGTTTTTAAATCTTTTATTTACCAAAAAATCAATTCCTAAGACAGCATAGCTACCATGATCATTTATGAATTCAAATTGATTCTGAAAACCTTGGCTTCGGGTAATAATACCTTCAACATCTTTATAATAAACATCTGTTGTAACTAACCAATTATTATGGTTATAACTAAGACCAATAGAGGCTTGTTTGCTTTTTAATATAGGGATGTCTTCATTGTTGGATAGCACCCATCGTCGACTTTCTATCCCTAAAAAATCATTTTGAAGATCAATAATCTGAGAGCTTGACTGGCTTTTTATTTCACCAAGAAGTTCCAGTGTAAAATGATTGGTAAATCGTTTGTAAAGATTTACACGGGGTTCAAAAATATAGGTATCAAACTTCTCTAAATAATTAAGACGAGCTCCCAAATTGGCATATATAGAATTACTATCAGATCTATATTCTATCTCCGAGAATAAGCTATGTGTTCTAACGACTTCTTTTGTAAGGTCTCTAAACGTCGGATTGTTTAGATCCCGTAGATATGATATTCCGGTTTCATTGAATTGATATCCATTTTTTAAATTAATATTAAAATCAGTCTTAAGTAAAGTATTTAACTTTAAACCATTTTCGAGAACATCATTTTCTTGTAAAAGTCTCTGGTTATTTTGTATATCCGAATTAACTGTTTCTAGAGTATAGTTTGTTCCATACAGGAGTAGTTCGCTCCGAAAAATTTCACTCCAATTACGCTGATACAGAATACCACCTACAATATTCTTTTGTTTAGCACTGCTTTCTCTGGAAATATCAATTTGACTATCCCTAGGGTTTTCCTGAAAAACAAGATTATTACGCATTACCAAGGCGTTTATTTTAATAAGATCTTTTGATGATAGTTGATACAACCATCTCATACTTGCATCATAAAAAGAAAACCGTTCATCAGAATTATCACTACTAATTACCTCAGAATTCTGAAATGCTTTATCAAAGAATCGATTATAGGTAGGAGTTTTTAGGATTTCATTGATCGAGTGTCTTACAGCTAATTGAATGGAAGATTTTTTGTTAATAGGAGTATCAATATGGCTATCAACACTTATTAGGTTTAGACCAATACTAGCATCTAGTTCATTATTAATGTTGTTGGTAGTATTCATCGCGATCACACTAGAAACTCCATCGCCGTATCTTGCACTAGAACCATTTTTGAATACTTGCACGTTTTTGGTTAGATAGGGGTTAAATGCAGAAATGAGTCCAAAAAAATGACTGGATTGGTACATCTTTATTCCATCCCATAGTATAAGATTTTGGTCATTAGTTCCGCCACGTACATTAATGTCAGAAACAGTTTCGTTTACGCTCAGGATGCCCGGAAGAGCCTGTATGGTTTGTAGCAAATCAGGTTCAGTAAGCCCTGGCAGGATACCAAAATTATTATAATCTATACGAACAGAACCATCTAGTTGTTTATCTATCCCCTTAATTAAATAGTCATTAAGGATAATTTCATTTATATATTCAACCTTTTGAGTTAAAATAATGTTTTTACAAGGTTCTTTAATAAAATCTAGTGGAGAAAGTATTAGAGGTACATACCCTAGATATTTAATTTTGATTTTCTGATTAGGTGATTCAATTTTAAGTATGAATTTACCCTCAATATCACTAATTGCAGCATTGTTCGAACTCTGAATAGTAGCATCAGTTATAATGATATCATCTGTACCTTTTAGAATTCCACAAATTTCTAACGGTTTAAAACTTAGTGCTACCGTATTATCTTTTAGAATAGTATAGTTAAAAGGTGTGTTGCTCTCAAGATACCTTATGGTTTCCTCAAAATTTATGGAATCTAAAGGTTTGGGAATATAAACACCTTCTAGTTCTTCATTAATATATGAAAAATCGTATCCAAATTTTTTCTGAATAGTGTTTAAAACAGATATAAGAGAATGAGTGCCTTTTTCGGTTTGGGATATTGCCGTAAAAAGAACAAAAAATATCAGGACACTGGAAACGAGGATTTTGGGTTTAATCACTCTTTGTATAAGGTTACGGTTTTGTTATTAATCACATATTTCAAACGCATCGGAATCGTAATTGCCTTTAATGCCGTTTGAATATCTGAATGTACAAAATTACCCGTAAAAAGTATAGAGTGATCAATATTTTTTATTTTTACAGTGACTCCATACTGCCATTCTAGTTCTTTCAATACCCTTGTGAAAGGGGTTTTCTGGAAATAACTTTTATTAGAATGCCATGTAGGTTCTTTATCTGTAATTTTCTTTTCTTTTATTTGTTCTGCAACTAGCTCCAAAGCATCTCCAGCTCTTAAATATTTTGTTTGATTAGCAATAGTAACACTAACAACTCCTTCATAACAGGTTACCTCAAAAATGTCATCTCTTTGCTTAATATTGAATTGAGTTCCGATAACACTTACAACACCTGATGGAGTATATACGTCAAACTTCTTACCTTTGGCTACGTTGAAATATGCTTCGCCTTCTAAAGATAATTTACGCTCATCATCCCAATTTTTTTTATCATAAGTTATGGAAGAAAGTGCATTAAGTCTAATAATAGACTTGTCAGGTAACTCGTGAGTAGTTTTTTGGCTAGCAACAGTATCTATGGTTGTATCATACTCTTTGAAGAAAGAAAAATATAATCCAAGTCCGAGAACAAAAACCGCAGCAATTCGTAAGAATGTTTTTCGATAAGAGTTTTTGGAAGTAATTCTTTTTCGTCCTGATAATTTCTTTTTAAGTATTTCTTGATTGCTTGCGATATCATAATCTGGGGCACTGAATTTTTTCGCAGTTTCCGATATCTTTACGTAAGAATCATAGGCGTCCAATTTCTCAAACGCCTCTGATTCCTGCTTAGTGAGTTGTTCGTTGTTCAACCACTTTTTAATAAGATCCTTCTTCTTCATAACAAGATTCTTAATACTATAACAATCGACAGGCATTAATTCCTACCTCTTGCTTTGTTGTTTTTAAATTCCTTCGATGTCTTTTCTTAATTTCTCTAGAGCGCCATAAATTCTTTTTTCTACAGCTTTTCTCGAAATCCCTAATAAATCAGCAATTTCTTTATGTTTTTTTCCTTCGATTCTATTCATCAGAAAAGTTACTCGTTGAGCCTCTGTTAATTTTGCAAGTGCTGTTTGATATTTTTGAAGGTATTCTTTTTCTTCTAATACAAAATGAGGGCTTTCGTTGGTTCTGTCGTTTGTTTCTGTTTGCTGATACCTTAATTTTACTTTATCGTGTTTTATTTGGTTTAGGGAAAGATTATTGGCAACTGTGAACAAAAAACTTTTTGCTTTTTCTAAAGAAACTTTATTACAATTATCCCAAAGTTTAATAAATGCTTCCTGAACTTGATCTTTTGGGTTGATATGTTCACCATATTTGTAATAGATAAAGTCGTGAAGATTTTTAGAATGTTTTGCAAAAAGTTGCGAAAACAATCTTTCTTCACAAACATTTTCAAATAGATCTTTAGGCATTTTTAGTTTTCTTCAAAATTAAAAAAAAACTTAAGCTAGTGGGAATTTGGGCACTTAAATTGTTATTATAGTAAGTAGAATAAAGAATAGTGATATGAAAAAGTTAAGGTATTGTATTGTAGGGGTGTTTGTTAGTTGTACTTTTTTTATGATTTCTTGTCAAGAAGAAGAACGAGAATTTATTGATTCGACACTCGATAACACGATTCCGAAAGACTCACAACTAGCAAAATTAATGAGAAATATTGTTACACATGATGGATCTTATGACGATTTGGTAGATGGTGGTAATTGCTATAGTATTAATTTACCTTATTCTATAATAAGAAATACAACAGAGGAGATTGTAATTGATCAAATAGAAGATTACAATCAATTAAATCAATCTGATGATATTAAAATTCAATTTCCTATTACTGTAACTAGAGATAATCATGTAGAAGAAATTATTGAAAATGATATAGAGTTGCAATTGTTAGCCAATAGTTGTGAAGTACAGGATGATGATATTGAATGCGTGGATTTTGTGTACCCTTTTCGATTTGCAACTTTTAATTCTAATAATAATATAATTAGAACAGTAAAGGTTGTGCATGACGCTCAAGTATTTGGATTTATGGAAAATCTTGATGAAAACACTTTGGTGGCAATAAATTATCCTATTAGATTATTGCTAAGCAATGGAGAGTATCTAGATGCAACACATAACGACGAGTTACTATCTAGAATTCTTGCCTTTGAGACATCCTGTGAAGAAAATGACGGATAAATTTTGTTTAATTTTTTTAACTAAAACATTAAACAAAAAGTTAAAAAAGTATTAAAATCAATTTTAAGGGTAGCACTTTTGTTTTATCAGTTGTTTCATCATCGAACAATTAATTATAAAATTAAAACCAATAACATGAAAAATTTCTTCAAAAAAGCTTTTTTAGCATTATGTATAATTTCTATCGCTTCTTGTAGTGATGATGATGATACTATATTTATTCCAGATTCGATGACCATAGCAGATTTTGTGGCAGATAATGCTGATTATAGCTCTTTGTTAGCTGCTTTACAAAGAACTGGACTGGATGTTGCTTTAAACGGAACAGGTACTTTTACCGTATTTGCACCAAATAATGCAGCATTCACTGAATTTTTAGACGGAGCTTCTTTAGAGGATGTGCCAGTTGCAACATTAGAACAAGTTTTACGAAATCATGTACTAGGTACAACTGAAACCGCTGCAGATTTAACAACAGGTTATGTGAAAAACATAGCTACTGAGGCTAATTCTGGAGCAAACATAAGCATGTACATTAATACTACTAGTGGTGTAGTTATTAACGGAGAGTCTACAGTTACTACGCCGGATATAATGACGGATAATGGTGTTATACACGCAGTTGATAAAGTAATTTCATTACCAACAATGTTAACATTCGTAGGATTAGATAGTAATTTTTCTACACTAGCAACGGTTGCTACTACGACCACTGGATTTAATACGGACTTTGCTGCTGTTTTAAGTGGAGAAGATAGTGATCTAACCTTATTAGCTCCGGATAACGATGCTTTTACAGATTTGGGTGATATTTCAGGATTTTCAACTGCTGATTTGGAACAGGTGCTGTTAAATCACGTAATTGCTGGAACAAATGTTTCTACAGCTCTTACTACAACATACTCGAATACATTAGCTACTTACGGTGATACTATGAATAACATAAGTATTTATATCAATACAGATAGTGGTGTTTCATTCAATGGTATTTCTGATGTTAGTGAAGCAGATATCGTAGCATCTAATGGAGTAATCCATAAGGTAGATGCTGTAATTACGTTACCCACTGTTGTAACTTTTGCCACAGCAGATGCTAATTTTTCAACATTAGTAGCTGCGTTGACAACGTTGACTCCATCAACGGATTTTGCAAGTATTTTAAGTACTGCTTTAGGTACTGACCCGGCACCTTTTACAGTATTTGCACCGACAGATGATGCTTTTGCAGCGATTACCGTACCAACAGATGAGAATGAAGTAGCTGCTATTTTAAATTATCATGTGGTAGGAGGAGCAAATGTACGTTCTACAGATTTAGTTGATGGTCCTGTTACGACCTTAAATGGAGATGTAACGATCGACGCATCTGCACCTAGTGTAACCGGAGCCGGAAATACCAGTGCAAGTAACATTATTGTAGTTGATGTTCAAGCTGCTAACGGTGTAATTCATGCGATTGATCAAGTATTATTGCCAGCTGCAAACTAAAAAACAAAAAATTATTGCCCCAAGATAATAATTCCCCCGAAAGGGCATTTAGAAATTGAAACCCCCGATTTTTCAATACTAAATGCCCTTTTTTCACACTCATTTTAAGTATTAACTAATTTAAATTAAAACCAATGAAAACGCTAATCCAAAGATTAACGGTACCATTCTTGTGCCTTTTTGTAACGTCCCTTTTGGTCTCTTGTCAAACAGATAATAATGAATTAGACCAATCAAACCCTGAGCAGATCGAATTTGAAGAATCAAAGATTATAAGCTTTGATGAAATCGAAGAAATGACCCAAAACATTATTGATGGAGAATTGGCTGAGCCAGAAAATGATGAGGAAGCTTTTGACACTTCTAAAAGTACGAGATTTGATATTAGTAGAGAAAGAAGAGTATATGATTTTTCGGCAACGATAAATAGCGGAGCAGGTGCTGGAACAGACATTGAAGGTGAACTTAGGTTAAATTTCACCTTGTACCATGCAAGTTTTACAATTGTTCGAGGGAATTTAATTTTACCTGATGGAACTAGAGCTAGAACTAGAGGGGCTATTGTAAGCGATGGAATTGTTTATTTAATAATTAACCCTCCAGGAAGAAGTCTCATTTTCGGAATTGGAAGAGTAGATACAGAAGGTAATTTACAAGGAGGTTTTAGAATTTTTGGTAACGGCGGTATAGGAAGAGGAGATTGGAATGCAGAATTGATAGAGACCGTTTTTCCAGATAAGACCATAGTAGATTTAATTGTTGAGGACGGTAGATTTACTTCTTTAGTGGGAGCGTTACAAGCTACAGATTTAGTAGCGCCGTTATCAGGAGAAGGTCCTTTTACAGTTTTTGCTCCTACAGATGAAGCTTTTGCAGCCTTAGAGGAAGTCCCAGGATTAGAAGTTTTAAAACAAATTCTTTTATACCATGTTGCTAGTGGAAGATTCAATACAGCAGAGTTGTTAATAGAGGAAATGATAACAACATTGCAAGGTGAAGATGTAAAAGTAAGTTTAAACGAAAATAATGAGATAGTTATCAATGATACAGTAAAACTTCTTTCTGCAAATATTGGGGGCTCTAATGGAGTAATCCAAATTATTGATACAGTGTTAATACCGCCATCTTTTCAACCATTACCATCAATAGTAGAAATAGCAGTTGCAACACCAGAGCTTTCTACTTTGGTTGGTGCGTTACAAGCAGCTAATTTAGTAGATACCTTAAATGGAGATGGACCTTTTACAGTATTTGCTCCTACTAACGCTGCGTTTGATGCATTAGATGCAATTCCTGCAGGAGATGCATTAACAGAGGTACTTTTGTATCACGTTGCTGCCGGTAAATTTACT
This sequence comes from uncultured Aquimarina sp., assembly GCF_947495315.1. Lineage (GTDB taxonomy): Bacteria > Bacteroidota > Bacteroidia > Flavobacteriales > Flavobacteriaceae > Aquimarina. The sequence continues at coordinate 223,097 of NZ_CANLYD010000005.1, forward strand.
GCAGAAGATTTACTTGCTGGTCAGACGGTTACTACTGCTCAAGGTGATGAGGTTACTATCGAGATAATTAATGGAGAAGTCTTTTTAAATAGTTCTATTAAAGTAAGTATTGCAGATATTGAAGCTTCTAATGGTATCGTACATGTAATTGATGGAGTATTACTTCCTCCAGCTGATCTACAATCAATTGTGGAGATCGCTGTAGATACACCAGAACTTTCTACATTGGTTGGTGCATTACAAGCAGCTAATTTAGTAGATACCTTAAATGGAGATGGACCTTTTACAGTATTTGCTCCTACTAACGCTGCGTTTGATGCATTAGATGCAATTCCTGCAGGAGATGCATTAACAGAAGTACTTTTGTATCACGTTGCTGCCGGTAAATTTACTGCAGAAGATTTACTTGCTGGTCAGACGGTTACTACTGTTCAAGGTGATGAGGTTGCTATCGATATGATTGACGGAGAAGTCTTTTTGAATGGGAATGTAAAAGTTAGTATTGCAGATATTGAAGCTTCTAATGGTATCGTACATGTAATTGATGGAGTATTACTTCCACCAGCTGATCTGCAATCCATTGTTGAGATAGCGGTTGCTACACCAGAACTCTCTACGCTAGTGGGAGCATTGCAAGTAGCGGATTTAGTAGATACCCTAAATGGAGAAGGTCCTTTTACAGTATTTGCGCCTACTAACGATGCATTTGATGCTTTAGAAGCAATTCCTGCAGGAGATGCATTAACTGAAGTGCTTTTATATCATGTTGCAGCAGGTAAGTTTACTGCAGATGATTTGCTTACGGGTCAGACTGTTACTACGGTTCAAGGAGATGAAGTAACTATTGAAATGATTAATGGTGAAGTATTTTTAAACGAAATTATCAGAGTTGATATCGCTAATATTGAAGCATCTAATGGTATTGTACATGTAATTAATGGTGTATTAATTCCGCCATCTTTATAACCAAAGGACATGATTTGAATTAGCCAAAATTATGATGTCCAAGAAGCTATTAGAAAGAGAATTCTTATTCTTTCTAATAGCTTTTTTATTTTAAGCTAATTTCTTCTTAGGATATTTAGAATTCTGTCTTAACCATTCTTTATTAATACACTTCAAATCATTAAATTTGCACCTGTCTGCTAAAAAAGTGGATGTAGAAAAACCTGAAGAAAGCATATGTTTGATAATTTAAGTGATAAGTTAGATAAGGCGTTACATATTCTAAAAGGCCACGGTCAAATTACAGAAGTAAATGTTGCTGAGACACTTAAGGAAGTTCGTAGAGCGTTAGTTGATGCGGACGTAAATTATAAGATCGCAAAAGATTTTACAGCTACTGTAAAGGAAAAAGCATTAGGTCAAAACGTACTTAAAAGCCTTAAGCCTGGACAATTAATGGTGAAACTTGTAAAAGATGAGTTGACCGAATTAATGGGTGGAGAAGTTGCAGGAGTTAATTTATCTGGAAACCCTTCTGTAGTTTTAATGTCAGGATTGCAAGGTTCTGGTAAAACTACATTTTCCGGAAAACTAGCTAACTTTCTGAAAACTAAAAAAACTAAGAACCCTCTTTTAGTAGCCTGTGATGTTTACAGACCAGCAGCGATAGACCAATTGCATGTAGTAGGAGAACAAATAAATGTTGAAGTCTTTAGTGATAGAGATAATAACGATCCAGTTGCAATAGCTAAAGCTGGTCTTGCTCACGCTAAAGCTAATGGATTTAATGTGGTGATTATTGATACAGCGGGACGTTTGGCTGTTGATGAAGTAATGATGACCGAGATTGAGAATATTCATAAAGCTGTTACCCCAGATGAAACATTATTTGTTGTAGATTCCATGACAGGTCAGGATGCAGTGAATACGGCTAAAGCATTTAATGATGTTTTGAATTTTGACGGGGTAATACTTACCAAACTAGATGGTGATACCCGAGGTGGTGCAGCTATTTCTATTAAATCTGTTGTTAATAAGCCAATTAAATTTATTGGTACTGGAGAGAAGATGGAAGCAATTGATGTATTCTATCCTTCTCGTATGGCTGATCGTATTTTGGGAATGGGAGATGTTGTTTCCCTTGTAGAAAGAGCTCAGGAGCAATTTGATGAAGAGGAAGCCAGAAAATTACAGAAAAAGATTGCTAAAAATCAATTTGGTTTTGACGATTTTTTGAAGCAAATTCAACAGGTTAAGAAAATGGGGAACATGAAAGACCTTGTAGGTATGATTCCTGGAGCCGGTAAGATGATGAAGAATGTAGATATCGATGATGATGCTTTTAAGCATATAGAAGCAATTATTCATTCTATGACGCCAGACGAGCGCACAAAACCTCAAATTATAAACGCTAGTAGAAAAAAACGTATCGGTAAAGGTTCGGGGACTTCTGTACAGCAAGTCAATCAATTACTTAAGCAGTTTGATCAGATGAGTAAAATGATGAAGATGATGCAAGGCGGAGGCGGAAAACGCATGATGCAGATGATGGGTAAAATGAAATAACTTGTATAAACAATATATAACTTAAAAATAGAGTAGGGGCTTAATATGGAAGTTTTAGACGGAAAAAAAGTAAGTAACGATATAAAAAATGAAATTGCTGTCGAGGTTCAGAAAATAAAAGACCGAGGCGAGAAAGTTCCACACCTTGCTGCCGTTTTGGTGGGTAACGATGGAGCAAGTCTTACTTATGTAGGTAGTAAAGTAAAAGCGTGTGAAAGAGTAGGTTTTGAGTCTACTTTGGTGAAAATGCCAAGTACTACTAGTGAAATAGAGCTATTAGCTAAAATCAAAGAACTAAATGAAAATTCAGATATTGATGGATTTATAGTTCAATTACCTTTGCCCCCACAAATTGATACTCAGAAAGTGCTGTTAGCTGTAGATCCTAATAAAGATGTGGATGGTTTCCATCCAATGAATTTTGGTAAAATGGCATTGGATATGTCAACTTTTATTCCTGCGACTCCATTTGGTATTTTAGAGCTATTAGAGCGTTATAATGTAGATACCAAAGGAAAACATACAGTGGTAATCGGAAGAAGTCATATTGTTGGGAGGCCTATGAGTATACTAATGGGAAGAAAAGGGTGGCCAGGTAATTCTACGGTAACGTTAACCCATAGTCATACTAAAAATATAACCCAGATTATTTCTCAAGCAGATATCGTTATTTCTGCCTTAGGAGTTCCTAACTTCTTGAAGGCTGAAATGGTAAAAGATGATGCCGTCATTATCGACGTTGGTATAACCAGAGTTGCCGATGATACTAGAGAGAGAGGGTATAGGATTGTAGGTGATGTAGATTATGAAAACGTTAGCAAAAAAGCTTCTTTTATTACACCAGTTCCAGGAGGAGTTGGTCCAATGACTATAGCGATGCTTCTTAAAAACACGTTGTTAGCTAGAGAAAGACATCGTAATAATGGATAATTATAAATTATTTATTTAGAACTTGAAACTACGTTATATCTATAAATTAGAAGTAATAAAATATTAATATAAGGCCTTAGAAGTTTAATTATAAACGCTAAGGCTTTTTTTCTAGGGTTGACTAAGGTTTTGAGATATAGATCTGACAATTGCTTTTGATGATGGATTTTGTAATTAGCATCTTAATAGGTTGGATTGTCTTTTGTTAATATAATAAAGGATAATTGGAAATAAAAAAGGCACCATTTTATGGTGCCTTTTTACTTTACATCTATTATTGGTGATAATAAAATATATTTTTTTGTTTAGATCATTTTCTTAGAACGCATTGAACTTACTAGCATCGATATTATCTTGATCTTCTGCATCATTGTTATATAATGTTCCATTTGGCATAAGATCTAAAGATAAGCTGTAAGATGGTACATTAATACCTTCTTCAGTCTTAATTGTGTTGTAGTCTAAGATGTCCTGTCCTTTTTCGTATAAAGCATTTTTTGTAAATGTTCCTTGCTTTTTTCCATTTTTACTAGGAGATTCTTTCCACTCTTTTCCGTAAGCAATTACACAGTAGTACTCACCTTGAGGAATATTTCTGATAAACTGGGTAGATCCGCTGTTAATATATACAATCCTCACAGTTTCATCATCCTTTTCAGTTTTACCCATTTTTACAAGTTTAACAACCACGTCCGTATTGTTACCAACATCTACTTTAAGGTAGTTATCTAACTTATATTCGAATTTACCTTTGAAATTGAATGATTTTGGAGTAGCACCTGATTTATAGCTCTTTTTCTCCCAACTAGCAAATTTATTCTCTCTAGTCACTTTTGATGGAGCGGCCGTAGCTCTTGATGAATTAGCATTACTGCCATTTGAAGCTGTTTTCGACTCTATAGGACTATACGCTGTATCAGTATTCCCTAAAGTTCTTTTGTTGGCAGCTTCTAAAGCTTTTTGTGTGTCTGCAAGTTCCGCTAATCTTCTACGTTCAGCAGCACTTTTGTTTTGATTTGCAGCAGCAGCGGCAGCGGCAGCGGCAGCAGCATCAGCTTCAGCTTGTCTCTGTAATCTTTCTGCTTCAGCGATAGCTTTTCTTGCGGCTTCAGCAGCAGCAATTTTTGCAGCTTCAGCAGCAGCGATTGCTTTATTAGCAGCATCTTGTGCAGCCTTTTTTCTAGCTTCAGCGGCTTTTGCAGCTCTTTCAGCATCTGCAATACTACTATCTTCAGCTAGTAATTTTGTTTGCACAAAACCATTACCGTTTTTGTGCTGGACTGTACTCCAGTCTCCGTATCCAGAACTAATAACATATACCTGAGTTCCCTGAGGAATCTCTGCGATAATGTCAAAGTTTGCACCTGGTCCAGTTCGTAATTCTAATTTGGCGGTAGCCATTAAATAGCGATCCAATGACCTTATTTGGGCAAAAGTCGAGGATGTCATCACCAATAGTAAAATAAATGTAAAAATTGATTTCATAATCTTTCTGTGTTTACATAATTAAAATTCAAAAAATAAAGCAGATTAGGGTTCTTATAAAAGGTGTTAATCTTTTTTGCTTTAGTATCTTATTTTTTTTATCAGATTTAAAAGTTTTTATTCAAATTATTGTTCAAAAATCTCACTCTCAAAAAACATGCCAAACATTTTTTTTGACATTTATAAATTATTAACAAATCTTGACATTGTGTTAAAATTTATAATCTTTTAAAGAACTTTTTTTAGTCTAAAATCCTGTTTATCAAACATTTAAACATGTTTTTCTTCAGTATAAGTTTAAACTTGTTAATTAATTAACTGAGTTGAAAACTCTTAAACTATAAACAAAAGTAAGTTATTAATATGAAAAACACAACTTGTTTCCATTTTATTTGTATAAAATTCTACTTTTTTTTTCAACAATTTGTGTTTTTCAACGATTATTTTGTGTATTACATCTGATTTATGCTGCATTTATAAGGGCTGAAGTCGGTTAAGGGTAATTTGCTTATAAACTAAATTTTGTCAATTTTTAAATGAAAAAATATTTATAGTCGAAATTAGCTTTTTTTACAATATTTTAACATTTATTATTATGCTTGCATAGTATTTTGTTGAGTTTTTAGATAAGTGACTTTTTAAAGTAGATGCGTATAATTTTGATATTAAGGCGCTTACGGTATTGTGTGATTTTATTTTTTGTAAAACATAAAAGATTGTTTTAGTGTTAGATATATCGTGAAATTTAACAAAATCATTCCTTTTTCTGCTCTTCAAAATGCAAGTTTTGATGTTCTTTTTTTTAACTAATTATGGTGTCGTCAGAAATCGCTGACCTTTTTTATGTGTACGATTTTATTGAGAATACGATTCTTTTGATAAAGAATCTGTAAATGTATAATGAGAAATCGATTAATGAATGTCTTTAATTAATTCGGGGAATTTTTTATGAAAACGTTTCAGCCTCGGAATAGAAACATTTTGAATATATCTGTTATAAGGATTCCTTTTTTCATAATCTTGATGATAGCCTTCCGCTTTCCAAAATTTTTGAAAAGGAGTGACTTCTGCTGCAATTTTTCTATTGAGGGTTTTGCTCAGTAAATCTTTCTTTTTTTGAATTATGTTTTTTTGATTGTCATTTTGGTAAAATATAATAGATCTGTATTGGGAGCCTCTATCTGGTCCTTGTCCATTTATTTGAGTCGGGTTTTGTGATCCAAAGTAAACGTCGACTAACGAGGAAAAGGAAACGATTTTCGGGTCGTATAAAACTTCTACTGCTTCTGCGTGACCTGTACGTCCAGTGTTGCTTGATTCATATGTTGGGTTTTCTGTATGTCCTCCGGAGTATCCAGAGACAACTTCTTTCACTCCTTTTACACTTTCATAAATCGCTTCTACACACCAAAAACATCCACTTGCAAAATAAGCTCGCTCTAGTTCATTAATTGGTTTGGTTTGAACTGCAGTTATGTTTTGATTTTGGAGTGCTGCTTTTTTTTGATCTTGAGTTTGACTATTGCCTTGACAGCCGACTAATAAAATCGAAATAGTAAATATGCTATATAATAAGGTCTTCATGATAAATATCTTTTTAGTAATGCTTAGTCTAGATTTATTTATAAACCTTTCGGCTGATAGTTTTTAAGATGCAAAATTAATTAATTAGATAATAGCAGGTTTAGTCTTAAGAAAATTTTAAATAAAAACGGCTGTCAAATTTTTGACAGCCGTTACCTATATATTATATGGTTTATAATTTATCCATTCATGGAAATCAGGAACTCGTCATTATTACGAGTTTGTTTAAAACGATCATTGATAAATTCCATTGCTTCTACAGGGTTCATATCTGCAAGATATTTACGCATTACCCACATTCTTTGAATAGTGTTTTCGTCTAATAAAATATCATCACGACGTGTACTGGAAGATGTAAGGTCGATAGCAGGGAAAATTCTACGATTAGATATTTTACGATCTAACTGTAATTCCATATTGCCAGTTCCTTTAAATTCTTCAAAAATAACCTCGTCCATTTTAGAGCCAGTTTCTGTTAAAGCTGTGGCTATAATAGTAAGTGATCCTCCGTTTTCTATATTACGAGCCGCACCAAAGAAACGTTTTGGTTTGTGTAGAGCATTAGCGTCTACACCACCACTAAGAATCTTACCTGAAGCAGGTTGTACAGTGTTGTATGCTCTTGCTAAACGTGTAATGGAGTCTAAAAGTATTACTACATCATGACCACATTCTACCAATCGTTTTGCTTTCTCTAATACAATGTTTGCAATTTTAACATGTTCGTGTGCTTCTTTGTCAAATGTAGAAGCGATAACTTCTCCACGTACGTTACGCTGCATGTCTGTTACTTCTTCAGGACGTTCATCGATTAGTAGTATCATTTGGTATACTTCAGGATGATTTGCAGCAATTGCATTTGCTACATCCTTCAATAGCATTGTTTTACCTGTTTTTGGTTGAGAGACAATCATTCCACGTTGTCCTTTTCCTATAGGAGAAAATAGATCCATTATCCTTGTGGAAATTGTACTTTGTCTTTCTGCTAATTTGAATTTTTCCTGAGGGAAAAGCGGTGTAAGGTGTTCAAAAGATACTCTGTCTCTTACTACTTGTGGATCCAGGCCATTAATCTTGTTTACCTTAATTAATGGGAAATATTTTTCGCCTTCTTTTGGAGGTCTTACTTGTCCAAGAACGGTGTCACCTGTCTTAAGTCCAAAAAGTCTTATTTGTGATTGAGATACATATATATCGTCTGGAGAAGAGAGGTAGTTGTAGTCACTGGATCTTAAAAAACCATATCCATCCTGCATGATGTCTAGTACTCCTTCACTTTGGATAATTGCATCAAATTCGTAATCAGGTTCTTTATAGCGATTTCGGTTGTCTCTATTACCGCTATCCCTATTTCCGTTATTTTCCTTTTTATTGGTATTTCGGTTTTTGTTTTGGGATTTATCGTTATTTCTATTACGATTATCTTTTCTGTCGTCCTTTCTATCGTCCTTTTTGTCTTCTCTTTTTTGTTGAGGTTTTTTGTTTTCTGGAGCTTCTATAGGCTTAGGTGTGTTGGTTTCTTTGTGTTCCGTTTTTGGAGCTGGGCTCTTCTCTACAGTAGTATCAGTTTCCTTTTTGTTAGGAGGATTTTGGTTTTTACTAGAAGGGTTCTGAGTATTCGGTGCCTTACGAGGTCTTCTCTGACGAGGAGCTTGTTTTGGCTTTTCGTTTTCAGTTTTACCAGAAGATTCTTCAGTAATAACTTCTTTTACTTTGCTGGGGTTTGCAGCTTGATAGTCCAAGATTTGGTATACCAAATCTAATTTTTTCATGGTGCGAAATTTAGGTACTTTTAAATTTTTCGCAATTTCCTGTAGCTCAGGAAGCTTTTTCGCTTTTAATTCAGAAATCTCTAACATTTAAATTTGTTATATAATTTAAGGTTCTGGTATTAAATTTTCTAAAGAAGAATTCTAGGAAAATTTTATTTTGAAGGTAAGTAACCTAAATAGAATGGGTTACACAATTTGTGTTGCAAGTATACGACTTTATTTTTGATTTTTTACACATATTTATAAAAAGAAACTCTTATTTTTGCATTTCCAAAAGAAGTAAGGGGCAATGATACAAAGAATCCAATCTATTTATTTGTTTTTAGTAGTGGTATTATCTGGTGGGATATCCACGATATTACCATATGGGCTAGATCAAGATGGAGAAGCTTTATTGTCTCAGAATAATTTTTTGGTTTTAGGAATGTTTACCGGATCCGCCGTATTAGCTTTGGTAAGTATTTTTTTATTTAAAAATAGACAGCTTCAATTTGTATTGGGGCGTATCAATATCTTATTAAACTTTATTTTACTAGGAGTATTTGTTTATTGGTCACTAACTTTATCTGGAGAAACTTTGGTTTCGGAGAAAGGTATTGGGATGTTGATTCCTGTTATTTCTATCGTTTTATTAGTAGTAGCCAACAAGGCTATCAGAAAGGATGAGAATCTCGTAAAATCTGTTGATCGATTACGATAAACCTAAAATCTTAGTAGTATTAGTGCGTTAAGACCCGAAGTATGCCAACTTCGGGTCTTATTTTTTACCTAATTCAATAACCTCGAGATTTTCGATTTTACCATGATCTAGGGTAAATCTTAACATGGTTCTTACTTTGTGAAATCCATGTTTTCCTGCGGCACCAGGGTTCATATGTAATACATCGTTAATTTTATCAGGAATTACTTTAAGAATGTGAGAATGACCACAAATGAATAATTTAGGTGGATTGGTTTTGATTTCTTCCCTTGTATTTATATTATATTTAGGTGGATATCCTCCGATATGCGTGATCCAAACAGAAACACCTTCGCAGGAGAATCTCTGATTTAGGGGAAAGGTAGCTCTTGCTTTATCATCGTCAATATTTCCGTAAACAGCACGAAGCGGTTTAAGAGCTTCGATAGCATCAGTGACTTTTAGATCTCCAATATCTCCCGCATGCCATACCTCGTCTGCTTCTTTTACATAATGTAAAATGCGTTCATCAATATAACTATGTGTGTCGCTAAGTAAGAGTATTTTTTTCAAATTGGTAATAAAAATGATTTATGATGTTATAAATAAACTGAACAATCCTATACAATTCATCTCTATAATATAAAGTATATTTGCCATCAGATTTTGAACAAAAATAGCATAAAGCTTTGAGATATTTTTTAGAACTTTCATATAATGGTACACCTTATCATGGATGGCAACGCCAGCCTAATGCAATTTCTGTACAAGAGGTTTTAGAAGATTCTTTATCATTATTATTGAGGTGTAAAATTGATGTAGTGGGCGCAGGTAGAACAGACACAGGAGTTCATGCACGACAGATAATGGCACATTTTGATAGTGAAACAGAATTAGATACTTTTCAGTTCAAATACAAGCTGAATTCACTTCTTCCGAAGGAAATTGCTGTACAAAAAGTGAGTTTAGTAAAAGAGAATACGCATGCTAGATTCGATGCTGTTAGTAGGTCTTATGAGTACATTATATCGGTATCTAAAGATCCTTTTAGAATAAATAATGCGTATTATCTTAAGAAAGAATTGGACATAGACTTGATGAATGATGCTGCTAAATTACTGTTAAACTATACTAATTTTAAATGTTTTAGTAAGTCTAAAACCGATGTAAAAACGTATAATTGTAACATAACCGATGCTGTCTGGGAGAAGACTGGTGATGTATTAGTTTTTAAAATTTCGGCAAATCGCTTTCTTAGAAATATGGTTAGAGCTATTGTTGGTACCTTAATTGAAATTGGAGAACATAAACTTGACCTGAATGATTTAAAGAGTATTATAAAAAGCGAAAATCGAAGTGAAGCAGGTTATTCAGTACCAGCACACGGTTTATATTTAACAGAAGTACAATACCCAAAAACTATATACCTTATATAATAATGGCTGAAAAAAGCGGTAAAGCATTTGACTTTAAATTGTTTAAGAGATTGATTGGTTTTACTAATCCATATCGTATTACATTTTATTTTGTGGCTTTGTCTGCTATATTATTATCTGTATTTGCGATACTTAGGCCTCTTTTATTGCAAAAAGCCATTGATAAAAGTTTTATTCCAAAAGATGAAGAGCTGATATTATTTTATATAAGTTTGATGTTAGGGGTGTTATTATTAGAAGTAATATTTCAATTCCTATTTATCTATTTTGCTAATTGGTTAGGGCAAGAAGTGATTAGGGATTTAAGGGTGAAACTTTTTGATCATATGTTAGGTTTTAAGAAACAATACTATGATCAATCAGCTGTTGGTAGGTTGGTGACTAGAGCAGTGAGTGATATCGAAACTATTGCGAGTATTTTTAGCCAAGGTCTTTTTATGATTATTAGTGATCTTCTAAAGATGATTGTTATTCTTGGTTTTATGATCTATTATAGCTGGCAACTTACTTTGATAGTTCTAGCAGTACTTCCTTTTATCATTTTTGCTACTAGAGTTTTTCAAAGAAAAATGAAAACTGCTTTTGAAGAGGTCAGGACCCAGGTTTCAAATTTGAATTCTTTTGTTCAGGAACGGATTACCGGAATGAAAATCGTTCAGCTTTTTACCAGAGAAGAAATAGAATATGCCAATTTTAAAGAAATTAATGATAAACATAAAAAAGGCTGGATAAAAACCGTTTGGTATAACTCTATATTTTTTCCTATTGCAGAAATGTCTAGTTCTATAACTATTGGATTAATTGTTTGGTATGGTGGATTGAGAGCGGCACAAGGTGATGTAATCACACTGGGTGTAGTCATTGCGTTTATCGAGTTATCCCAAATGCTATTTAGGCCTTTGCGTCAGATTGCGGATAAATTTAACACATTGCAGATGGGTATGGTGGCTGCCAATAGAGTATTTGCAATTTTGGACACTGAATCAAAAATTAATGACTTTGGCCAATTAGAATTACCGGCCATTAATGGAGATATCGATTTTGATGATGTAAGATTCAGTTATTTAGAAGGAGAAGAAGTATTGAAAGGAGTTACCTTATCTGTAAAGTCTGGAGAGACTGTTGCTATAGTTGGGGCTACTGGAGCCGGTAAGTCTACTATTATTAATTTGCTAAGTAGGTTTTATGAAATCGATAGTGGAACTATCTCAATTGATAAGCAGCCAATTAATACTATTGATCTAAAATCTTTGAGAAGTCATATCGCCGTAGTATTGCAAGATGTATTTCTCTTTGCTGATACGATCCTGAACAATATAACGCTTAATAATCCTGATATTACAGAAGAACAGGTTCAGAAAGCTGCTAAAGAAATAGGAATTCACGATTTTATAATGAGCCTTCCTAATGGCTATCATTATAATGTAAAAGAAAGAGGGATAATGCTTTCTTCTGGTCAAAGACAATTAATATCTTTTCTGAGAGCATACGTTACAAATCCTGAGATTTTAGTTTTAGATGAAGCAACTTCTTCTATTGACTCACATAGCGAGCAACTTATCCAGGATGCTACGGATAAAATAACTGAAGGTAGGACTTCTATAGTAATCGCCCACAGATTGGCTACTATTAAAAATGCCGATAAGATTATCGTTATGGATAACGGTAAAATAGTAGAAGAAGGTAATCATAATGAACTGTTAGAATTAGAAAATGGATATTATAAGAATCTTTATGATGTGCAGTTTGCAGAAGTGAGAGAGGTTTAGTTTATCAATCCATATTCTTTTAGGAATTTGGACGTTAGAGCCGCAAGTATTATTACGCCTGTCGTAATTAGCACAATTAGGAACCACCCAATAAATCCTTTAACTATTACTTTTTTGTAACTGATCAAGTATAGGTTTTTGAATAAAAAAGTTGCGTAGATAAATTGAATTAGTAAGAAAACAAAACTACTTTCTTCTATATAGTCTCCTAAAATAAATGTTATGATATAAGGAATGAAAGTTAAAATGGTAAGATGAGATGTAAGGTAGGAATTGATAACAATGTGTTCGGTAAAATTATACTTTTTATACTTTCTAAATATAAAACGTGATATGATGGCATAGAAAGGGATTAAAACAAAATATCCTAATGTGGGAAACTTTTTAGTTACTTCTATGAAAAGCTGAACTATCTTAGATGATTCGTCAAACCTTTCCGAATCTGAAGGTATGTCAAATCCTCTTTCTTTTATAAACGTAAGTATTGCTGCTAACGTAACAGATAGCAAGAAATATGATGCTACATTAAGGTACTTCTTTCTTACTCCATTAATATAACCATCGATTACAATATGTGGTTTTGTAGTTAAGTCTTTTATTGTATTAACGAATGTGTTATCAACATTAAGATACACCTCACTTATTTCGGTGATTAGGTTTTTAAAAGTAATACGTTTTGTGATTTTTTTGGCTCCGCAATTAGAGCAAAAATTAACGTCTTCTATGTTATTTCCGCAATTTTTACAATTGTTGATTGTAATAGTCTTAGCCATTTTATTTTGATATTAATCTCCTTTTCTTTTTTTTTTTTTTTGATTTTAAAATAATCCTTTTCTGCCAATTAGAGGTTATATGGCAGAAGATTCTCTATTAGGTATTAAACCCATTTTAAACATAATAATGCCGGAAATTATTGAAAAGAGTATAAATAAGACGGTCATAATTAGTGAAAATAATAAGGTTTTGATTACAATTTTTTTAAGATTAAGGCTATAGAGACTTTTAAGAACGTATGCGATGTATATTATGGAAATAGGAAATTGAATCCAGAGAATCAAGAATATATTTTTTATGGTTAGAAGTAGTGGTAAAGTAATAAAACTTATAACCATAGTAATATGTGAATACGCGTATAAATGGATTACAAAATGTTCCGTTAGATTGTATTTTTTATAATTTAAGAATACGAGTCTTGATATGAAGGCTAAAAACGGAATCGTTAAAAATGAGATCAGAGATTGATATTCAAAAGATAAATCTGAAGCTACTTTGGAGACTTCAATTTGATTAGTATCAATAAAAACATTTGAGAAAATTGTGTCTTTGTATTTTCTTAAGACGAAAGTATACAAACTAGCAATAGTAAGAGAGATGGCGAAGTAGCTAAAAACATTTATATACCTTTTTCTAACTCCGTGAATATAACCATCAATTACATCTTTTGGTGTCGTAAACAGGTATATGAATGTTCTAATAAATGAATTATCAAGATTTAGAAAACGATCACTAAATTCCTGAGTCAGGTTTTTAAAAGTAATTCGTTTCGTTATCTTTTTAGCTCCGCAATCTGGACAAAAAGAGTAGTTGTCAATTTGGAAACCACAGTTTTTACAATGATTTATGTTAGTAAGGTTGTTACTCATTATTGAAGATCTCTCTTTATTTTTTCTATTAACTCTTCGGGTGTTTTAAAAATTACAAACTCGCCATTTTTGATATATGACATTTGACCTGTTTCTTCACTGACTATAAGAGCTAACGCGTCGGTTTTTTCTGTTATACCTATAGCAGCTCGGTGTCTTAATCCAAAACGCAAAGGGATGTCTCTATCATTAGTTACAGGTAGAATGACACGAGTAGCCACAATCCTATTGTCATCTACAATCATTGCGCCATCGTGTAATGGACTATTTTTATAAAAAATACTTTCTATAATCGGGGTTTTTACCAAAATATCCAATTCATCACCAGAGGTTTTTACAAAATCCAGAGAAGTATTTCTTTTAATTACGATTAGAGCTCCTGTAAAAGTGGTTCCCATTTTTTGACAGGCTTTTACAATTGCGGTTACATCGGTAAGACTATCTTCTGGAGTGTCTCTTATAAATTTTAGTTGTCGAAGAAATTTCCTTCTTCTTCCGAAATTTGTGGAGCCAATCATTAATAGAAACTTTCGAATTTCCTGTTGGAAAACAACGATTAACGCAAACATTCCTACACCAATAAATTCTCCTAGTACACTACTAAGCATCTCCATAGCCAGAAACTGTGTAAGTTTCCAAACCAGATATATCATTACAATACCGATAAAAATATTGATGGCTGCGGTTCCTTTAACCAACTTATAGATATAGTACAGTAGTAGTGCTACGAGTACGATATCCAGGATATCTAATATTCTAAGGTTGATTAAATCCAAATATTGGGAGTTTTTGTAAAAATAGGAAAATTAGTGAAACTCTGATTAGAAAATCCGCCAAAGGCGGAGCATTCGAATTAGTTGGTTAAGATTGTTCGTAATACTTATTAGTAAGAGCAATACATTCCGTTGCTTCTTTTACATCATGTACTCTTAGGATCGAAGTCCCTTTAAGCAGCGCTATGGTGTTTAATGAGGTTGTTCCGTTTAATGATTCTGATGGGTTAATGCCTAAAGATTTATAAATCATAGATTTTCTTGATACACCTGCTAAGATTGGTAACCCTTGAAACTTTAACAAGTCCAGCTTTCTAAGAAGTTCAAAGTTCTGATCGATATTTTTTGCAAAACCAAAACCAGGATCAATGATAATATCATTAATACCTTCTTTTCTTGCTTCAGCTACTTTTTGAGAAAAATAAAACTGAATATCTTTTATTAAGTCTTCATATTGATTTAACGATTTCATAGTTTGCGGAGTACCTTTCATGTGCATCATGATGTATGGCACTTTAAGTTGTCCAACAGTTTGAATCATGTTTTTGTCCAGATTTCCGGCCGAAATATCATTAATAATTGCAGCCCCTGTATCAATACATTGTTTTGCAATTTCGCTTCTAAAGGTATCTATCGATAAGATAGCATCCGGAAACTTGGAGACAATTAATGCTACTACAGGTAAAATTCTTTTCTCTTCTTCTTCAATAGAAATGTGATCTGCACCGGGTCTTGAGGAATAGGCACCAATATCTATAAAAGTAGCTCCTTCCTGAAGCATTTTTTCTACCTGATGTAAGATTTGTAATTCGTCTTTGTATTTTCCTCCATCATAGAATGAATCTGGTGTTAGATTTAAAATTCCCATTACTTTTGGGGAGGAGAGATCTACCAGGAAACCTTTGCAATTAATAGTCATATAAGAGTTTATACTATATTTTTAATGTTTATTTGGTATAATTGCCATATTAAAGCGAAATTTACGCAAAATTCAACAGTTATATGCAAGATACGTCAACACAATATGACGCGGTAATCACGAAGTGTCGTGATCTGTTTATTAAGAAAATGAAAGATTATGGCAGTGCCTGGAGAATCCTTAGATTACCATCACTTACAGATCAGATTTTTATAAAAGCACAACGTATTAGAAGCTTACAAGAAAATGCTGTAAGAAAAGTAGATGAAGGAGAAGTTTCTGAGTTCATTGGCATCATAAATTATAGTTTGATGGCTCTAATTCAGTTAGAGGAAGGAATTGCAGAACAACCTGATTTGTCTACAGAAGAAGCTACGGGTCTGTATGATAAGCATATAGAGATCACAAAAACATTGATGATGAATAAAAATCATGATTATGGTGAGGCTTGGCGTGATATGCGAGTAAGTTCACTCACGGATTTAGTTATTCAGAAATTACTTCGTGTTAAACAAATTGAAGATAATAAGGGTAAAACACTCGTAAGTGAAGGTATCGATGCTAATTATCAAGATATGATTAACTACGCTGTTTTTGCAATGATTCACTTAGGTGAAGCAGAATAATTTGTGATTTTATAAAATACTGTTAAACTAAAAGCAACAAGATATAAAGCTATTATCTTGTTCGAAATAAATTATAATTACCTTTTAAAATGAA
The DNA here is from genome assembly GCF_947495315.1 of uncultured Aquimarina sp. GTDB lineage: Bacteria > Bacteroidota > Bacteroidia > Flavobacteriales > Flavobacteriaceae > Aquimarina. The sequence goes on from NZ_CANLYD010000005.1 coordinate 239,318, forward strand.
AATACTCGTTGGTTTTTCCAGAATATTTGTAGCTGCTCTTTTTTTATTTTCAGGATTTATTAAACTTAATGACCCGTTAGGATTCTCGTACAAGCTTCAAGAATACTTTAGCGAAGGAGTGCTAAATATGGAGTTTTTAATTCCGTTCGCATTATTAATGGCAGTATTCTTATGTGTTTTTGAAATAATAGTAGGAGTGACATTATTGTTAGGATATCTGCCAAAATTTACTGTATGGTCCTTATTAGGTATGATTGTCTTTTTTACGTTTCTTACCTTTTATTCAGCTTATTTTAATAAGGTAACAGATTGTGGTTGCTTTGGAGATGCATTACCATTGACTCCTTGGGAGTCTTTTACAAAGGATGTTATTCTGCTTGTATTTATTTTGATTTTATTCTTCGGAAGAAAATATATAACACCAATCTTACAGGAGTCTTCTCATAAATGGATTGTGTTTGCTTGCTTTACTGCTTGTTTAGGATTTGCATATCAAGTATTAATGCATTTACCAACTTTTGATTTCAGAGCCTATAAAATAGGAACAAACATACAGGAAGGGATGTCAGTTCCTGAAGGAGCTCCAGAAGCAGCGTTTGAATATTTTTGGAAATTCGATATAGATGGCAAAGAAGAAATCATAAAAACCAGTGGTGAATATCCACAAGTTAATGGTAAATATATAGAGGTAGAAACTAAAATGATTAATGAAGGATATATTCCACCTATTCATGATTTCGCAATAGAAAAAGATGGTCAGGATTATACCACGGAGTTTCTAGAAAAAGAAAATGTTGTCCTTATTATTATGTATAATCTTTCTAAAAGTGAAGGAGAAGGAATGAATGCCATGAAAGGGCTTACTGATAAAGCTTTATCTCAAGGTTATGATGTAATAGGACTTACAGCATCTTCTCCTCAGGAAGTTTCTCAGAAAAAAGAACAATATGACTTGAGTTTTGATTTTTATAGCACTGATGAAACTGCGCTTAAAACCATCTTACGATCTAATCCGGGAATCGTAAAATTGAATAAAGGGGTCATCACAGAAAAACTGCACTGGAATGATGCAGATAAATTAATTTTAGACAAGGTAAAACGATCAAAGCCAATTATTAAGGAAGCAGTAGAAGTGGAAATGGACACCCTATCGGTTGATACTTTATCTATAGATTCAGAAAAATCTAATTAACGATGATTAAATACTTCTATAAATTTGGGTATGCTTTACTTACTTTACTAGGAGTAATTACTGTGATTTTTTTATTATTTACTATTCTTCCGGGCGACCCAGCACAAATGATGATGGGGCAGAACGAAAATAAAGAGCAGTTAGATATCATAAATAAAAAATATGGTTTCGACCTTCCTATCCGTACCCAATATCGCTATTATCTAAATGACCTTTCACCAATTTCATTTCATAGTGCCAAGGAAGATGATTTCTCTTATTTCGATACTAAAAAATATTCTGGAGTTTCATTATTTACTATAGGTGCTATAAAAACAGTCTTTAAGTATCCTTATCTTAGAGAATCTTTTCAGAAAAACGGAAAAAAAGTAAGTCAGGTAATCAAAGAAACTTTGCCTAATACAGCTGTGCTGGCAGTGTCGGCAATTTTGATAGCTATATTTCTGGGTATTTCCATGGGAATGGTTAGTGCACTGACTAAAGATAGATGGCCTGATCGATTAATTCAATTGGTGAGTACCATAGGAATGAGTGTCCCTTCTTTTTTTAGTGCTATTATTTTTGCCTGGTTATTTGGATATGTATTGCACGAATATACCAATCTTAATATGACCGGAAGTCTGTATGAAGTGGATGATTTTGGAGAAGGAACATATATTCAGTGGAAAAATTTAATACTACCGGCAATAGTTTTGGGAGTTCGACCATTAGCAGTAGTTAGTCAATTAATGAGAAATTCTTTATTAGAAGTAATGAGTCAGGATTATATAAGAACAGCTAAAGCAAAAGGTTTATCATTACACCAAGTAATTAGAAAGCATGCATTAAAAAATGCTTTGAATCCAGTTGTAACAGCAATTTCAGGATGGTTTGCATCCATGTTAGCAGGAGCAGTATTTGTAGAGTATATTTTTGGATGGAATGGACTGGGGAAAGAGATAGTAGATGCGTTAAACACATCAGATCTTCCTATTATTATGGGAGCGGTAATTGTGATCTCTTCAGTGTTCATTCTAATCAATATATTTGTAGATATTATTTATAGATGGTTAGATCCTAGAATTCGGGTGTAATTATCATGCTTTTAAATTGTAACCAAATAGTAACCACACACATAAATTAAAATTAATGAGAGCAAAAATTGTAGCAGGAAACTGGAAAATGAATAAAAACCTGGCAGAGACCGGAGTTTTACTTTCTGAGCTAAAAACAAAACTCAAGGAAACACCAGATGCAAAAATCATTGTAGCGCCAACATTTACAAATTTATATTATGCTTTTGAAGAGCTTAAAGGGTTTGATATCGAGGTAGCTGCACAAAATATGCATCAAGCGGAAAATGGAGCGTTTACCGGAGAAATTTCTGCAGATATGCTAAAAAGTACCGGTGTAGAAACCGTTATATTAGGACATAGTGAACGTAGAGCATATTTTGGAGAAACGGATGCATTGCTAGAGGAAAAAGTAAATACAGCGTTAAAACACGATATGACAGTTATCTTTTGTTTCGGAGAAGAATTAGAAGATCGTAAGGCTGGTAACCATTTTGATTTGGTAGAGAGTCAGTTAAAAAATGCCTTATTTAAACTTGATGCAGATGCTTGGAAGAATATTATTTTGGCGTATGAGCCAGTTTGGGCAATAGGAACAGGAGAAACAGCAAGCCCAGAACAAGCACAAGAAATGCATGCGTTTATTCGTAAAACGATAGCTAATGCATTTAGTGCAGAAATTGCAGAAGAAGTTTCCATACTATACGGAGGAAGTGTAAAACCTGCTAATGCAAAAGAGATTTTTGCTAAGCCTGATGTAGATGGAGGATTAATAGGCGGAGCTGCTTTAGATCCTGAGAGTTTTGCTGCTATAGCAAATTCATTCTAAATAAAGTTTTGGATAATAAATAATTAGGTATTCGTTTGCGCGAATACCTTTTTTTTGTTGGTCAAAATAGTAACTTTGCAACTTAATTTTAAATGATGATGACAACAACTCCTATATATATTGGCTACTACTTTACTATTGCGCCTTTACAGCCGGCAACAGAAATTTTGATTGCAGAATTAGGTTATGCAGGTTTCGAGAGCTTTGTAGAAACTGAAAAAGGAGTAGAAGCCTTTATTCAAAAAGAGGAATGGAGTGAAAATATCTTGAATGACATTCATGTCTTGAATTCAGATGAATTCGAGATAACATATACTTCAGAAGAAATAGAACAAGTAAACTGGAATAAAGAGTGGGAGAAAAACTTCACTCCCATTATGGTGGATAATATCTGTAGTGTACGAGCCCCATTTCACGAAAAACCGGAGGTGGCATTTGACATTGTAATAGAACCTAAAATGTCTTTTGGTACAGGTCATCACGAGACGACTCACATGATGATTCAGCATTTGCTAAAGAACTATTTAGAAGGCAAAAAGGTGTTGGATATGGGCTGCGGGACTGGAGTTTTGGCAATATTAGCAGAAATGAAAGGGGCAAAACCTATAGATGCTATTGATATTGATAATTGGTGTTATCTGAATACAATCGAAAATGTGGAGCGCAATAATTGTAAGCATATCACCGCTTATGAAGGTGAATCGTCATTATTAATAGATAAGAAATATGATGTGGTAATTGCTAATATCAATAGAAATATACTGCTAAATGATATTTCTGTATATGCCGGAACATTGACTCCAGGAGGGAGTCTTTTTCTAAGTGGTTTCTATAAAGAAGATTTAGAGATGATTACCAAAGAGTGTACTGCTCATAATTTAGAACTTCAAGAAAGTTTTAATCGAAATAATTGGATAGCAGCTAATTACAGGTTAAAATAATCTAATAGACGATTAATTTTTCTTTTCGAAATAGTATATTTGTATAAAATTAATGTGATGAGCACTCAAGAAAAGGTTTTAGAGGAGGTTTTAGAAAAAACGGTAGAGAAAAATAATAATGAGATTGTGTTGTATAACGATGATGTCAATACATTTGATCACGTAATTGAAACTTTGATCTATACGTGTGAGCATACACCAGTACAGGCAGAACAATGCGCAATGCTAGTTCATTATAAAGGTAAATGCACAGTAAAAACAGGGGTTTACGAAGAATTAGTTCCTAGGTGTTCAAAGTTATTACAGGCAGGCTTAAGCGCAGAAATCGTCTAACCATAATTATATTTGTAGGAATAATCGTTCAATAAAATTGCTTATTGAACGATTTTTTTTGTCCGAAAAACAAAATTACGGTTATAACATAATGATAGTAAGGTCTTGAGATGTTTTGTAAATTATGTTATTCATCGAAAAAACGTTATTGTATTGATTAATATTTAAGGATTATTTGGTTTTGAAGAGAATAATTCAGCATATTAACTTTTTTTAATAAAAAATTATCATATCTTTGGATTGGAAAAATTGTACGCCCCAAAACTTTCTTATTGATTTTTAAGCTAGCGCAATTCGTTGGTTTTGAATGTACTCTCCCAAAATAATTTATACAAACTCAACACATTTTTACAATGAAAAGAATTAAATTCATAGCACTTTGTGCTATCGCAGCAGGTCTTGTTACATCTTGTCAAAAAGAAGACATTTCTACAGAAATCGATACAGTAAACAAAGAAGTTTCTAAAGAAGTAAAACTACAATTAGAAGCAATTGGAGTGAATTCTGATAATGCTACCATACAAACTAGAACATTTTTAGATGGTTCTGAAGTTTCAGGAGTTAGATCAGGTGATTATTTTTCTACTCTAGAAAATCTTATGAATACTCCTGCTTTAGGAACTGGCGAAGCTAACACTAAGCAATATAGGACTAACAACTTGGTGACAGGTTCTAGTAGAACGATTGATATTATTGGCTATACAGGAAATAATAGTAATGGTTTGAATAGTAAAGAACAAACAGGATTGCAATGGGCAGTTAATAATTATAATAGATTGAATTTATCAGTTAGTTTTAGATTAACTTTTGGTACGGATTATCAATCTAAGGATATGGTAGTTTATCATGATCCAAATGAAGAAGCTGCAGGAGAGCAAGGAGGAGTTGCAGGATTTCCTGACTCACAGGGAAGACCAAATAAGTGGGTTGCAATTTACGGTTTAGGAGGGTATTCTAATAATGTAAATGAACACGTAATTACACATGAGATTGGTCATTCTATTGGTTTCCGTCATACAGATTGGTTTAGCCGCCAAAGTTGTGGGCAGTCTGGAGAAAGTGCTGGATCTGATGGAGCTATCCATATCCCAGGAACACCAACAGGATATGATTCTACTTCTATTATGTTAGCATGTTTCAGTACAAGTGCTGATGGTGAGTTTAATGGGAATGATGTAACCGCATTAAATTACCTGTACTAATAATAGTGTATTCTATAATTTAATTAGATAGATAAGAGCCCAACTTTAGTTGGGTTTTTTTTATGTTCTTTTTTGTAATTATGGTTTTAAGAATACAATTTTAAAACATTCGATTTCATTACTTTTTTTAAAATAAAGTACGGCAAAACATCCATTAGTATTTTTTTAACATTTTTTAGTTAAAAATTTATGACATATAAGAAAAAACCTACAAGTCTTTGTAAAAAAAGAATTGCTTTAGATTTGTTAGATATCATTGATGCCGCTATGGTTTTTTACTATATAAGGAATATATATAATGATAATCTTGATGCATTTAATCGGTTTTATCGTGTAATTTGAGGATGTATATTTGTTAAACAAAACTTCAATTTGTTGAATTTAATGTATGTATTTTGCAGATAACCAGAGAATAGTTTAAATAATTAACTGATTTTTAAAAAAAATTATCATATCTTCAGCCCGCTTAAATTTTAAAAAGGTTCAAAGCATTACTAAATTTATTTCAACAAAATAGATACTGTAGTAGATCTATATTTGTTTAATAGTAACTACACAAACTCAACTTTTTAAAAATGAAAAAAATCAAATTTTTAGCGCTTTGCGCTATCGCAGCTGGTGTCGTAACATCTTGCCAAAAAGACGAAATCACCAACGAAACACAACCTGAAACTGCAGCAGTAACTAAAGCTCATCTTAATGCACTCGCCGAAGCAGGTGTTAATATAGACGGAGCAGAATATGTTACATTTAAAGGTCTTCCAGGAGATCCAGTTGTACAAGGTGTTAAATCCGGAGATATCTTTATTTCTAATGCAGATTTAGATTCAGGAGCTCAGAAATTGGGAGTAACTGAAGATGGAGCTAACAAACAATACAGAACCAACAATCTGGTTACCGGTTCTAATCGTAGCTTTAGAGTCGTTGGATACACAGGATCTTGTTGTGCATTAACAAGCAAAATGAGAACTGCATTACAGTGGGCTGTTAACAACTATAACAGACTAAATACTTCTCTTAACTTATCACTCGTTTTTCAAAGCAACTTTAACAATACTGATATGGTTGTTTATAATAATGGTGCCGGTGGTGGAGGTGGATCTGCAGGATTCCCTTCTGGAGGTCAGGCTTTTAAAAGAGTACAGATTAATGCTGGTACTGATTCTTTTAGTACAAACGTTGTAGAGCACGTTATGACTCATGAGATTGGTCACTCTGTTGGTTTCCGTCACCAAGACTGGAGATCTCGTCAGAGTTGTGGTCAGAACACTAATGAAGGTACGGCTGGAGTAGGAGCAATCTTAATCAATGGTACACCTAGTTCTGATAGAGCAGATTCTATTATGTTAGCTTGCTTCGGTTCTGGAGAGGACGGAGAATTCACAAGTACAGATATTACTGCTTTAAATGTTCTTTACTAAAACTAAGTAAGTACATATTATAATAAAATCGTTGAACCTTTTTATAGAACCATCCGTCTTAGACGGATGGTTTTTTTATAATGAATATTATTTAAGTGCATGATTACATGTTAATTATAATTATATAGTCAAAATAGTAAAATTATAATTTATCTATCCTTTTGGGATGTTTTATTGAATTATATTTACGGTTTACCCATATTTTCAATAAATAATTCAAAATTTTCATCAATACATTGAAATAAATGTATATATTTCTAATCGCAAAATTTTTTAAAAAGTTCAAAGCTTTAAATAAAAACATTTGCATACAGAATAGGTTTTTTAAATCTACTTTGTCGTATAAATACACAAACTCAACAATTTAAATGAAGAAATTAAAATTTTTAGCGCTTTGCGCTTTGGTATCTGGTGTTGTAACATCGTGCCAAAAAGAAGACTTTTCAAGTGAAGCACAACCCGAATCTTTAGAACTTAACAAAAGCCTTCAGGATGCTATGTGGAAAGCAGGAGTAAATCCAGGTAATGCAACAATAGAAACAATCAAACATTTAGATGGTGTCGAAAAACAAATTGTTTTATCTGGAGATATCAGTTTGGATCTCGAACAGCTCGAACAAGGGGTTTATGCATTAGGTAATGCTGAAGATGGTAATAATAAGCAATACAGAACCAATAACCTGGTAACAGGTTCTAATAGAACTATTGATATTCTTGGATTTACAGGTAGCGGTAATGCGTTAACAAGTAATATGCAAACAGGTTTACAATGGGCTGTTAATAATTATAACAATTTAAGTACTACCTTAAATTTTAGATTAACTTTTGGGACTAATTTCCAAGCAGCTGATATGGTAGTATATAATAATAATGGATCTGGAGCCGGAGGGCAAGCAGAATTTCCTAGTGGAGGAAGACCAGGAAAGTTTATCCAGATTTTAAATGGAACAGGTACTTTTGGTGGTAGTAATGTGAATAATGTAAATGAGCATGTGATCGGACACGAAATAGGTCATGCCTTAGGTTTCAGACATACAGACTACGCTCGTAGAAGATGTGACAATAGTAATGAAGGAGCTTCAAGTGTTGGAGCGATTAATATTCCTGGTACTCCAACTGCTAATCAGTGGGGACAAAATGGTTTAGATTCTGATTCTCTTATGATTTCTTGTTTTGATGGAAGTGAAGATGGAGAATTTAGCAGCATAGATATTGTAGCTTTAGAATTTCTATATTAATAATAATATAAAATATAAGCTTTGAACTTTTTATTATACCATTCCGAATCAGTTCGGGATGGTTTTTTTTATTCAGTAGTTTAAAAATCAATTCTAAAAGATACGTTAGGGGTAATGCCGGAGGAAAATGTGTTTACTTCTTGTAATAAATAGCTATCGTTATCAAATTTGATATCGTATGTTCGGTTTAAGATATTTTCTTTATCATATAGATTAAATAGGGAAAATCCTATTTTACTTCGCCATGTATCATTTTTTGAAAAATTAAACTTGTAGGAGGCAGAAAAATCCAATCGATGATAGGCATCTAATCGTTCACTATTAATCTCTCCGTAATCAATAAAAAGAAATTCATCAGTTTCAGTAATGCCTTGCGCAGGAGTAAAAGGTCTTCCGGTTCTAATTGTCCATCCTAATGAGAATTCGAAATTATTCCATTGATAACTATGAATCCAGGATAGATAGTGGCCGATGTCAAAATTACCTGGAAATGATTCTCCTTCATTGACATTCGTAAATTTAAAATCCTGATCTGTTAAGGAATAGGATATCCATGTTCTATAATCTCTTATTCTTTTTTTGATTAATATGTCTAAACCAAGAACTTCACTTTCTCCCGTCTCTAAAGCAAGTACTCCATTAAAACCATTAGCAAATGATGTAAGTCCATCAATGGATTTATAGTAGCCCTCGATATCGATATACCAGTCACTCTTGTTGATCGTAAAACCACCAGAAACCTGATCACTCGCGAGCATTGAAACAAATTCAGAATCAGCTAATAGCCATATTTGATTATCCAGATTAAAATCATTAGGCAGGTAATTAGAAATCTGACTAATCACTTGATTTCTTCTTTCTGCTGATAATTTGGTTATAATGTTTTTAGACAAATTTACTTCTAGGTTAATTCTTGGTTCCCAATATGTTTTTTCAAGGACAGAGAAATAATTACCTCGTATACCAGCGCTTATTTTAAGTTTTTCGTTAGAATTAAACTTATATTCTCCAAATATTGCGTGTGTCATATTGTTATCACTTTCGTCGAAAGAAACATCATCAGCAGAATAATCAGCATTGTAGGCTACATCATTGTTAGAAAAATCATAACCCGAAGTAAAACTATGTTTAGGATTTATAGACCAATTTCCATGAATAGATCCACCAGCATCTCTTATTGTATTTTTTTCTACAATATTATTTTCAAAAAAAAGGAATCCATCAATACTCGCTCTGGATTCTCTTAATCCATTATAATCGAATTCATAGTTTGAAAAATAAATATTAGTTGAATGAGAGAAATGAGGACTCCATTTTTTCTCCCATTTCATATTAATTCCTTGATTTACAAATTCTAAGTCATCTTTTTGGTTTTCATCAAATGGTTCGCTAAATCCAAGAATGTTTTTGATGTTTAATGTGTAATTCAGATTGTTATTTGTGAATATAGAGCTTATAGTAAATTTTTCATCGTTAGATATTTTAAAAATTCCTTTAACCGTAAGATCCGTAAAGTAAAACACATTTTCATTTTCTACAGTTTCTTGATCTAACTTTTGATTATCTATAAAGAAACGAATGCTTTGAAAAGCTCGATCCGAGTAACTGCGAAAAGTAGATGTTTCAAGAAGATCAGTGAATGATCTTCTTGCGGATATAACTACTCCAAAACCTTCATCAATAGGAGCTTCGATATAAGCATCTACGGTGGTCATATTAAAACCAACACCAAAACCAAAATCTTTTGGGATTTCATTTTTGGATTCTATATCAACAACTCCTGAAATTCTGTTTCCATATTTAGCTTCTGTACTGCTTCTAAAAAGTTTTATGTTTTCGGTAATGTATGGATTGAAAATAGATAATAGATCAAAAAAATGCCCTGTACTATACATTTTTATACCATCCCATAAAATCAAATTATGATCAGGAGTTCCTCCTCTAATATGTAAAGCTGAAGCAGTCTCAGTAGGGCTTTGTACGCCAGGTAGAAACTGTAGGGTTTGTAGTACATCTGGCTCTACTAATCGTGGTAAAATCCCTAATTTGCTTGGGTTAATATTTATGGCACTACTTGCTCCTTGTCTTGATATTCCGGAGGTCACATATTCTGTAATGAGAACCTCGTCTAACTGAAAATCATCTTCAGACAGAAATATTTTAATACAGTCTTTCTTTTCAAGATCTTTAGCAATAAATTGCTGGTTTTTATATCCTAAAAACCTAATATTAATGGTGTCATTAGGTTCAGATAAGAATAATTGAAAATAACCGTCGGCGTCCGAAATTACTGATTTTGATTGATTTTCGTTATTTACAAAAGCTTCTACTAAAGGTTTTTTTGTAGAATTATCAAGTAAGTATCCACAGATCGAAATTCTTCCTTCTTTGTTTTTTTTTCGAATAACATAATATCTGTTATTAATCTTTTGAAAAAAGATAGAAGTTTGAGATTGTATTTTTTGGAGGATTTTTTCCAGTGAATCCTTTGCAGAAACACTTATTCTTTCACTTTTAATAATTTCAGGATTGAAAGAAAACTTAATTTCATACGTTTTTTCTAAAACTTTTAGAATGGTGTTCAAAGGAGTATTATCATATTCTAATTCAGCTGTTTTTTGAGAAAAAGAGCTAAAGTAGATGAATACAAAAAGATAGAAAAAAATTGATTTCATTTATTCTTTAACGAGAACTATGTTGTTTTCGTTGTTAAAAGTATATGAAATTTCCATAGGAACAAAGATTGTTTTTAAAGCTAGTTCAATATTCTCATGATTATAACTACCAGTAAAACGTTGATTTTGATCAATGTTGTCTTTGTTAAAAGTAATATTAAACTGATTCTCTAGAGAAAGTATTACTTGTTTTAATGGAGTATTGGTAAATGTAGTTTCTCCAGATATCCAACTTGGTTTTGTTGTTTCTATTTCCCAGTTTTCGACAATATTGTTTGTTACTCTAAAAGCTTTTCCTTTAACAAGAACAGCTTCATTAGAATTATACCCCATTGCTTTTACTTTACCTTCGTGACAAATAACTTCAAAAAAATCTTTTTGGGTATTTACGTTAAATTGCGTTCCTATTACTTTTACATTTCCTGATGATGTTTTTACTAAGAAATCAGAACCTTTTTTTACTTTAAAAAATGCTTCTCCAGCCAAGGTGACTTTTCTGTTATTCTTCCAGTCGGACTCTTTAAATGATAATTCAGATTTAGAGTTAAGGATTACTTCAGATCCGTCCAGAAGTTCTATCGTGATTTGTTCACCATAATCCGTCGTGTGTGTAGTAGCGTTGTCAAAGAAAAAAAACAATCCTATTAATGCTAATAGGGTAGCTGCAATACCATAGCTCCAGTTTGGAATTAAACGTGTGGTTTTTTTATTTCTAACGATATCATTTTTAATTGCTTGAAAAATTTTATCTTTATCGTAGCCAGGAGAATCCAACGTATCTATTTTATTTATAATAGTCACGTATTTCTGATAATCTTCCGATTTTTCAAATTCTATTTTTTCCTTAGCATCTAGACTCCCATTAAGCCATCTTGCTAAAAATGTTTCATCAGAATATGGATTTTCCATCAGTTGTTTTTTACTTTCTTTATTTATGTCTTCTTATTAATAACAGCCTTATACAATATTACCCTACTTATGATTATAAAATATCGCCTAAATTTTGTCTTAAACTTAGTAATGCGTAGTGTATTCTTTTTTCAATAGCCTTTACAGAAACCCCGGTGATTTCAGCAATTTCTTTATAAGATTTCTTGTCAATCCTAGATAATAAAAATGTTTCTCTTTGTTTTTCAGGAAGTGCATCTATTGCATTTTTAAGTTTAGACATAAACTCTTTTTCTTCAATAATGAATTGAGGATCCTGATTATTAAGATCTGAATGTGGCTTTTGCTCATATCTAAGAACTACTTTTTTATGGGCAATATGATTTAATAAAGTATTGTTAGCTACAGTAAATACATATGATTTTGCCTTGTAATAGATAACTTTTTTACAGTTCTGCCACAATTTTATAAAAGCATCTTGAATAATATCTTCTGCCAGAGCAATATCACCACATTTATAGTAGATAAGATTCCGTAGCGATTTTGAACAATCATCAAAGATTGATTCAAAATTTTTCTCGTCACAAACAGATTTCTTTTCCATATATTTTTCGAAGATATTTATTTTATTGAGATTTTAAAACTTTATAGTTTTTTAATCTGAATCAGTTTTACTAATAGATTTTTTTTGGTTTTTACTTGAGACTGAATTAAAAACCTGTTGGGCTACATATTTTATTAGTAATAAGGATTTTTTTAGTTTCTAATTTAAGAAATAGAGTATGCTAACGAAATTTTAAAAAAAAAACAGTTTCGTAAGTAGGGTTTCGTTCTATTAAATTGTTTATTATAGAAGTAACTCAACAAAACTTTTAAAATGAAGAAAATTATTTTCCTAGTTGTTGCATTATGTTTCTGGTTTTCAGGCAGTGCACAATTTAACTCAAGTGCTCCTTGGATGAAAGAGCTAAATGCGCAAAAAAAATCTTCTGGGATAGAAGAACCTATCAAATTCCAAGAGATTGTCGATGCATTTAATGAATATTGGAAAGATAAGGATCATACAAAAAAAGGATCAGGATATAAGCCTTTTAAAAGATGGGAGAGTTATTGGAGGCATTTTGTTAAAAATGACGGAACTATACCAACTCCTCAAGAAATGTTGAATGTTTTCAATCAAAAACAAGAACTAAGAAATCAGATGGCGGATGTAAGCGATTGGCAATCATTAGGCCCATATATTCACACCAATACGGGTTCATGGTCATCGGGACAAGGACGTATTAATGTAATAGCCATTGACCCTAATAATCCGGAAATATATTATGTTGGTGCTCCTGCCGGAGGAATATGGAGATCTGTTGATTCAGGAGTAAATTGGATTCCATTGTCTGATGATTTATTACAAATAGGAGTGTCAGCTATTGCCATTGATCCTAGAGATTCGGATGTGATTTATATTGGAACTGGTGATGATGATGCGAATGATACATATAGTATAGGTGTTCTGAAATCAATTGATGGAGGACAAACCTGGAATTCAACAGGACTTTCTTTTTCGAACACTAGTTCGTCAATTAATGAGGTATATATTGATCCATTAGATAATGATAAGATATTTGTTTCTTCGAATAGAGGATTTTATAAATCGATTGACAACGGGGTTTCTTTTACAAGAACATTGAATCAAAATTTGAATGACGTAAAGCTAAAACCGGGAAATTCTAATGTAATTTACGCTGCTACCAGAAATCAAGTATATAAATCTATTGATAATGGAGATTCTTTTACATTAGCTTCCAATGGATTACCAACTTCAGGTGGAAGAATGGTATTAGCAGTTACTTCAAATGCCGTTGATAATGTATACGTGTTAAGTGCAGCAAATGACTTTTCCTTTCAAGGAGTTTATAGATCTGAAAATTCTGCAGATAGTTTTACTAGACTAGATGATGGTAGCGCGGACTTATTTGGTGGATCTCGCCAAGCTTGGTTTGATTTGGCTTTCGAAGTTTCTGATACTAATAAAAATGATATCTATATAGGAGTTTTAGATGTGTATAAGTCTTCTAACGAAGGAGGCAGCTTTGTACAATGGAACAGTTGGAGTGCTCCTGGAACTGCCACATACACACATGCGGATATCCATATGATTCGAGATATTAATGGTATTATGTTCTTTGGAACAGATGGAGGTATATACAGATCTACTAACGGTACTTCTACTGAAGATTTAACAGAAGGTTTAGCAATTGGTCAGTTTTATCGTATTGCTGTTTCTCCGCAAACCTCAAACAATATGGTTGGAGGATTGCAAGATAATGGAGGATATGCGTATAGTGATAATAATTGGAAGAACTATTATGGAGCAGATGGTATGGATACTGCAATTGATCCTAATAATCCGAATAAGTATTATGGATTTATTCAGAATGGAGGAGGTTTGTATTTTTCTAATGATGCCGGAGCGACATTAGGAGGTTCTATTAATGCTCCTGCTTCAGAGAGTGGTAATTGGATTACCCCTCTTAAGATGAGTAAGGAAGGTGAATTATATGCGGGATATGGTAGTTTATACAGATTAGAGAGTGGTAGTTTTAATAGGATTTCTCAATCTTTTTCATCTCCTTTAGATGGTATAGAAATAGACCCATTTAATAGCGATATTATTTATGCTTTTGTAGATAGCAATCTTCATAAAAGTGAAGATCGAGGAGTTAGTTTTACGAATGTAAGAACATTCAATAATGAACGCATAACTAGTGTGACAGTAAGTAGTACAGATAATTCAATAGTGTACTTAACAACTTCAAATAACGTATACAAGTCAATAAATGGAGGAATCGATTTTGATAATATTTCTTTCAATTTACCAGGGGATGCTAAACTTGTTATAAAACACCAGTCTTTTCATCCAAACAACCCTTTATATTTGGGTACTAGTTTGGGAGTATATCGATTAGATGATACTTCTGATTCTTGGGAGCCATTTTTAAATAACCTTCCAAATGTTGCGGTAAGAGATTTAGAAATTAATGAGAATGATGGAAATATAACTGCCGCTACTTATGGAAGAGGAGTATGGCGTTCTAATATTCCGATTGCTTTAGCTGCTAATGATTTACAATTAGAGGCTGTAAGTCTAAATAATAATAGTCAAATTGTTTGTAGTAGTATTTCTCCTAAAGCTACTATCAAAAATAATGGTACTGATACTGTAACCTCTTTTGATGTTCAGTATACTATTGATGGAGGTAATGCCTTAACTCAATCCTGGACAGGAAGTTTAACTTCTGGTAGCACAACTACTGTAGATTTTCCTGAAAATGATATTACAGGATTAGGAGATCATAAGTTAAATTTTGTTGTTTTAATGCCTAGCGATTCATTTGTAGTAAATAATTCAGGTTCTTTATCTTTTAGTAAGAATAATAGTGCTTCGGTAGGTGTAAACGAATTTGAAAACAACAGTGATGATTTGTTGATTTCAGGTTCTTTGTGGGAGCGAGGGATTCCTACGGGCTCTCTTCTTAGTACTGCAACTTCTGGACAAAATGTGTATGGAACAAACCTAGATGGTAACTATTCGGACAGTACTGTAAGCTATCTAATCTCTAATTGTTATGATCTTACAGCTATTGGAAGTCCCGTTTTAAAATTTAATATGGCTTTTGATATTGAATTGAACTGGGATTTTGTTAATATCGAATATTCTGTTAATGGAGGAGAAAGCTGGAATGTTCTAGGTTCTGCAAATGATCAGAATTGGTATAATAGTAATACTTTACCAAATAATTCTAATTGTTTTACTTGCCCTGGAGCCCAATGGACAGGAAGGGATGCTACCATGAAAGAATATAGTTATGATCTTGCAGCTTTTGCTAGCGAACAGAGCTTTATGTTTAGATTTAATTTTGTTACAGATCAAAATACTAATGGAGAGGGAGTTATCGTCGATGATCTTCAGATAGAAGGTAATACACTTAGTGTGGATAATTTGGAGAACAGACCGGTGTTTAGTTTATTCCCTAACCCTTCTAGAGATCTATTTAATATCCAATGGAGAAATGCTACAAAAGTTTCGTATCGAGTTACAGATCTAGCTGGAAAATTAATTTCTTCTAGAAGTGGATTGAATTCTTCAGAGAATACTGCGCAAATTGATTTATCTGGTTACTCAAAAGGGATGTATTTTCTTAATGTAACTCTAGATGGAGTAAATAAAACAATGAAGTTATTTAGAAACTAAAAAGAATATATTTCACAAAGTAAATTAAAACCCTTGTATAATTTATACAAGGGTTTTTTAGCTCAATCTGAAAATGTAAGTTGATTTTTATTTTTAAAATCGTATTGATTATATGTTTAGATTCTTTTGTTTTGTTCACATTTAACCCCATTTTTCTACTCGCTTTATAAAATCATCTAGAAAATTTGAAGTCATTGCCCTTACTAGCTTTTTACGATATAAGTTATGTGTAAATAGATCGATTATACTTTTATTAATTTGATGATAGTTAAGAGTTACATTAATAGTTGTAGCGTTATTGCTATCACTTTCTAAGTAAATTAAAGCTATTGAAGCGCTCATATTTTTACAGAGTGTTTTTGGCTTAATTTTTAATAAAATATCACTATTAATAATGCTTGAATCTAAAACATAACCCATAGAAGAAAAGACATTGATGGCTTCTTCTGCAAATCTAATTACGATAGGATATTTCTTATTGATTTTCCTATATATTGTTATTGACGTATTCATATTTGTCAGCATAAAAAAACCTTAGTTATATTTCGAACTAAGAGTTTCCTAGCTATCAATCTATAAACCATTAATAGAAAAATTCTTCAGAAAGAATCTTACCGTTTTCAACTTTGTAAACAATAATTTCGTCTAATGGCCACGTATTACCATCCTTGAGATTAACTGTCATTTTATAAGGGATCGCGATATAGTTCTTTGCAACAATGGCATTTCCAACTTCCATACCTTCCATACCTACAATATTTTCTGCCATTGCAGCATCTTTAGCCTTAATAGCTTTAACGCCTTTTATATCTGCGAATTGTTCGGACTGAGGTTCGATATGATGTGCATCATTATGAAAAAGTTCGTCATAAACAGTTTCAAATTGCCCTTGTCTTAGAAGTTCTACTAATTTATCTCCTACTTCTTTATTTGTCATTTTTATTTGGTTTTAATTATTGTTGCTTTTGGATAATTATCTTTAATTTCCTTGTATTTATCGGTGCCTCCTGTAACTCTTTCTCCTGTTTCTAAATAGTGTCTTAATCCTACTAGAGTGCCTGACATTTGTTTTTTGAATCCACCCTTTGCTATGAGAGCTAAGAAAGCAGGTTTTGTCCTAAACTGAAACTCATAAGAAGCTGTAGAAGTCCCATCATCATTATCTTTTACGCGATAGAAAGCCTGAGAATTGTCAAAATTTAGCGGAAGTTTTGCACCATCAATAACTACGTTACGCATCATCATATTTTTATTATCAATTTCCGCAATACGTTCTTTAGACCATTGTGTTCCTTTTCCATTAAAATTGCATTTACGCGTTGCTCCAACCTCTCCTTTTAAAGATCCATTTGTATATTCTGAAGTATAGATATATGGAGAGAAATTCGATATTTCTCCATAATCAAGAACCATAGCTTCCCAAACTCTTTCTGCTGGGGCGTTTATTTTAAGTGCTACATGTACCGTTTTAAACCTCTTTTCCATCGACTGTGCAAAACAGACGGTGGTTGCCATAATTGCTATGACCATCGTTACTATTATTCTGTTTGTAATTTTCATTATTTATGTATTAAGAGTATTCATTTTACTTATTGATAACTAAATGCCGATTTACCCAAAAACTTTCTGTACAATCCTATTTGACCCAATTCATAACCTAAATGATGCATTTGGAATGCATATAACCCACGCATAGTCTGTTCGGGAAACGGAATCGGGAAAGGTGCTTTTGCGTCTAATTGTTCTTCAGTTAAACTACTGAGTGCCTCAGAAATTTTAGGAATCAGGACGTCCAGGTCCCGTTGCATTTGAGATAATGATGGGTATTCTGCTTCCTCATCAAAAGGTTTACCAAATCCAAATTGGCCTGCATATGGATTCTCGGTTGCTTGCCCTAACAACATTGCCAGATTGTATTGAATGTCTACCGTATGGCCAGCAATCCAGGCTAGGCTGTTAGAATTATTAATTCGTTTATCTGCTTCGGTATCACTAATATCTTTTAGATTTTTACTAAAAAGATTTACCTGTAAATCATATTGTGCTTTAAGGACTTGTACATCAGTAGGCTTATATACTTCTTTAATAACCTCTTTTGTAAGAGGCTCTTTCTGTTCCATACACGAAACAACTCCTATTGATAATGCTAATACTGCTGCTATTTTGATAATTGATTTGCTCATTTTCTTTTTTGATTTAAGGATTAAGCGGCTTTTTTGCCTTTTTTCTTAAAATATTTTTCGTCAGATTTCTTTTTGGCTTCAGACTGTTCGCTAGTCTCGACAAAGTATTTTAAGTCCTCTATGGTTTGATATATGTCTTTTCTCATTTTTGGTTTGATAAGCCAACCCATCAAAAAGCCTGGGATAGTTGCAAGTGTTACATCGAGATTCATCGTTACTTCAGATGTATTTATGCTCATTGGTCTTACGTTCCAAACAGCGGTTGCAGCTTTCATTATGAATGGAGTGTCATCTAAATGATATTGTAGTTGCATCTTTTCAGCGTCAGCTTGGTCTATGATTTCACTCACATCACCAAAACTTGTGGAACAGGTTCTGCCTCCATATTGATTTCCAGATACATCTCGCATCTTTGATTCGTTTACGGTACTTGCCCAATCGCAGGCTCGACCATAATTGGTATAAAGTACCTCCCAAACTTTGCTGGCAGGTGCGTTGATTTTAAGTGTCTTATTTATTTTCATAGTTTTGTTTAATTACATTGTTAAAGGAAAATTATAACAATCCGTTTTTTATACTTGTTTATGTTTTGATTCAGAAATAACTAACCTGTGACAACTTTGTATAAAAACAATCTGAATTTATATTTAGGTTATTCAAATTGTTTGGATTGTCAGACTGGCTACCAAGCAATATATTGTGGTGCCTTAATATCATTAATTCGCAAGTATATTATAGCTTGTGCTCGGGTATGTGTTATATGATCAAAGGTGACGTTCAATATCTTTCTACGTGTCATACGACCTGCCCAAAAGGATGTCGTCTTTTCAAAATCTGAATTGTCTATTTTTTCTACAGCGGTCTTTATGATTTCAAATTGCCCTTTTAAGTAAGCAATAAGGGTCTCTTTATCGGTAAGACTTCCTTTATATTTTACTTCCTTTATGTTTAGAGCTTTTTTTGGTAAAAAGGTTAGCGCGTACCCTATGTGTTCTATTTGTTCTCCAAAGGTTCGCATATCTTCAGTTGGCTTATATTGATATTTTTCTGCAGGCATTCTTTCTGCCACTTTTATTGTGTATTCTCTGGAATTCTTCCATTTTTTTAGAAATTCTTCTTTAAAGGATGATTGTTGAGCCGTAATAGGTGTCCAAGACGAAAACATAAAAATTAGTAAGGTTTGTATTGTTTGATTGAGTTTCATTTCAATTAGATTTAGAATATTTTTGAAATGTTTGGTCTTTTGAACCAATGTTTTTTTTAAGTTTTAAGAACCTTTTTTTAATAAAAAGGAAGGCTCACATATACAGTGAGCCATCCTACTCTAGGGAAAATAGAGATTAGGCATCATTAGCCATATTTGTCACAATTTCATCAATCGATGCTTGCATAAATGCAGAAAACTGGGCTTCGGTCATTTGTGGATTCTTCATAAACTGCTCATAGTTAGACCACCATACAATCATAGATTTATTGTAGCCTAAGTCTACTACTTTAAAGTTGTTTACAAGTCCCTTTACTGGTACACCTTCTATAACTGCATATGTATAAGTCCGGTTTAAATCATCGTAAGAAAGTATATTTTCCTTGAACTGTCCTTTGCCATCAGCGGTAGAACAAACTCTAGATGCACCTGCACCTGCTTCTCCCGTAACTACGACATTTGAAACTATCTTAGTGTATTTTGCAAAATCTAGATTACGGACTATTTTCCATACGTCATCCGCACCTTTATCTACTATTTTTGTATGGGTTAATTTTGCATCTGGGTTTTGAGCGATTGCTTTATTAGTACTTACCCCAAATACAAAAAGAGCAACTAGACTTAATAATTTTAACGTTTTCATTTTGATATATTTTAAAAGTTATGTCCTTTTGATTCAGAATATTGAAAGGTGTGACAACTTGCTGTTGTTTTTTATTTTCACCTCTTAGTTTATGTTGAAAGTTATCTAAATACAAAAGTTATATTCATAAGAATACTGTACCTTGAGATAAATGATTGTTTTTTTTATGACTAAGTTGTCACACCTCTTAAAAGTCTGCATCTAATTAATAAACTATATCAAGATGGATAATCCTTTTTTAAAAACATATACTGGCGAAAAGACAGACACAACCTTAGTAAGCGAAGCTCAAAATGGAAGTAAGAAAGCATTAGAAGAACTTTTACTGAAGCATCAGCCATTTATTTATAATGTTGCTTGGAAGATGGTAAGACACCCGGCAGACGCTAAAGATCTCACTCAAGAGGCTCTTATTAAAATCGTAACAAACTTAGGTAAGTTCAAAGGGAAGAGTAAGTTTTCAACTTGGTGTTACCGTATTGTCGTAAATCATTTCTTAATGTCGAAGCGAAAATCAAGTGAAGCGGTTTTTACGAGTTTTGATGTGCACGCTGCTGGTTTGGAAAATACACCTGATACAGCAATGAGTGATGCTGAAAAGAAGGCTAACGAAAAACTTATTAAAGAGATGAATTATTCTTGTATGAGCGGTATGCTACTTTGTCTGAACAGAAACCAGCGTTTGGTTTATATTATAGGTGAGATGTTTGATGCCGATCAGACTATAGGCTCTGAAATATTGAACATATCAAAAGATAATTACAGAAAACAATTATCAAGAGCCAGAAAAGATATGTTTAATTATATGAATGATAAATGCGGTTTGGTTAATAAAAATAATCCATGTCGATGTCATAAAAAAGTACAGTTTGCATTGGATAATAAAATTATTGATGCGAAAAACTTACTTTTTAATAGAGATGAACACGCTAGTTTTAAAGAAGCCATAAAACCAGATGCTGATTTTATGATGGAAACTGTTGAAGACAAATTTGATGAACTCTACAGGGAGATGCCTTTTAAAAAGGATTTCGATAAGAAGACATTTTTACAGGATATCATTAATAACGAACAAATCAATCAAGCAATGCGGTTGAATTGATTTAATATCTACCAGATAAGAAATCCAAACACGTAATAATTTGGATTTTTTGTTTGTACTCGTCACAGTTCGCTTATTTCTGAATCTAAACACTAAACATTAAAATATCACGATAATGAGTTGGTTTAGTTTCGTTAAAATATTTTTAATATTAATAACATCTTTATCAGTAAAATTAGGTGAGCAGGCTCTTCCGATAGAAAAATCTTTTATAGTCGATAGTAAGATCCTTTCTGAAAAGATTTCAGTCACTACCTATAATGTATCACCTGATGATGAAAATATAGCTGTTGTGTATGTTACAGATGGTCAAAAAATGATTGAAAATGGAGCTTTGGAGCGTATTAAACTTTTAACTCTTCAAAAAAAAATACCTGAGGCGTACTACGTGTTTGTGAGTACGATCGATGTTATAACGGATGTAGATAAACGCAACACTTATTTTTTTGTAATGATGATTATGTCAGCTTCTTTGAAGAAGAATTAGTGCCTCGTGTAGAAGGTTCACTTTTGCGAAAACCAGAACAGCGCAGTTTAGTAGGTATATCCTTTGGCGGGCTTAATGCAGCATATTTTTCTGGTAAGACCACTTTATTTCAGAATTATGCCTTGTTATCTCCAATTACGTATCCTTGTAATCAAGTCTTGAGTGCCATTGTCTTTTCAGAGAACAATGATTTACGAGTTATTATAACAACAGGAAAGAATGATGCAGAGAAATATGTAGAACCTCTTCTAAATATCTATAAGTCTAAAAACTATGGTGTCGAGAATTTTAGTACTAATGGAGCTCACGATTTTGAAAATTGGAACGATCAATTAGAAAGAGTACTTCTTTATCTTTTAAAAAATCAGAAATGAGATATTTAAAGATTTTATATGAATTAACAATGTTGATGCCTACTATGATCTCTTGCCAATCGAAACCTCAAAAATCTAAAGATACTACTATGCAGGTATGAGACTATAACACTGAAAATACTCTATTTTTAGTTTCAAGAAAACCTATTTTCTAATTTGTGAACATTCTACTAAACATCTTGACAAACGCTTTAATTTATCATTACAAATGCCATTAATTATATTAGAAATATAATTAATGGCATTTTCTAGAATAATGTCGTATAAAATCTAAAAAATTATTGTTTTATAAATCTCTTTACGATTGTTTTTCCTCTATAATCAAAAAACATCATTTTTATCAAGTAAGTTCCAGATGGTAAGGTCGCTACATTTATAGTTTCATCTTTCGAATAGTCAGTTACTTGTTTTACTAATTTTCCGTTTGCGTCGTAAATTGATAAACGATTATTTGACGGGGTTTCAGAAATTTGAATCTCATGTACTACAGGATTTGGATATAATCTTACCAATTCTTCTTGTATTTCTCCGGGAAGTACGGTTAAAATCCTAGACACAAAATCAGCAGAAAGATAATTTTCATTACCAGATTGATGAGCAGAAATAACAGCAGAACCTTCTCCAACAATTGTTACCATATTTCCAGAAATAGTAACTACATCGGTATTAGAACTACTATAGGTAATTACCAATCCTGAAGAGGTAGTTGCGTTTAGGTCAAATGCTGGATCTCCAAAGTTGACATTGGTCAATTCAGTAAAAGTAATTACCTGAGTTGCTTTGGTGATCTCAAAACTCTCTGATTCAAAAGTAATGTTGTAGTTAGAATTATTCAATGTCCCTTGATTAATTGAATATATCCCAACATCTTCTCCCGCAACTCTTCCCAAGTTTCCGGTAAGTATATCATTCGCTACCAGGTTTCCATTAGTGATAGTATATGTAAATACTGGATCTGTTGTGCCATACACTTTGCTCTTGCCTGCATCTGTTGTTACGGTAATAGTTTTTGGAAGTACTGTTAAAGTCTGATTTTCGGTAAGGAAACTATAGTTTCCATTCCCTTCTTGTATAGCAGTGATGGTTGTTGTACCCGCTCCAACAATCGTTACGATATTTCCAGAAACAGTAGCTACATTGGTATCAGAACTACTATACGTAATTGTTAACCCGGAAGAGGCGGTTGCATTTAGATTGAAATCAGCATCTCCGTATATAGCATCTGCCAAAGGATTGAATGTAATGCTTTGATCTGCTTTAATGATTTCAAAATCGTTAGCAACAAATGTAATATCGTAATTCACATTAGTTATTGTTCCTTGTTGAATCGCATAAAATCCAACATCTTCTCCAATGGTACGTGTTAGGTTTCCAGTAAGTACATCACTTCCAGCTAAACTTCCTGAAGTAATTGAATAGGTTAAAACAGGCTCTGTATTTCCGAACACTTTTGATTGTCCTGCATCCGCAGTAATTGTAATTGCTCTTGGAGTTACGGTTAGTGTTTGTGAAATAGCAGTTGCAGCATTGTAGTTCGTATTTCCAGCTTGACTTGCCCTAATCGTTGTTATTCCAACGCCTACAATTGTAACGGTATTTCCAGTAACTGTTGCAACAGAAGTATCAGAACTTGCATAGCTAACAGTCAATCCTGAATCAGTAGTTGCGTTTAAGTTAAAATCAGCGTCACCATAGGTTATATTACTTAAACTGTTGAATGTAATGTTTTGATCTGCTTTCGTAATTTCAAAATCGTTAGCTACAAAGGTGATATCGTAATTTATATTGGATACTGTTCCTTTCTGAATCACATAGAATCCAACAGCCTCTCCAGTGGTACGTGTTAGATTTCCAGATAGTACATCGCTTCCAACTAAACTTCCTGAAGTAATTGAATAGGTTAAAACAGGTTCTGTACTTCCAAAAACTTTTGATTGTCCTGCATCCGCAGTAATTGTAATTGCTTTTGGAGTTACGGTTAGTGTTTGTGAAATAGCAGTTGCAGCATTGTAATTTGAATTTCCAGCTTGACTTACTGTAATTGTTGTTGTTCCCATGCCTATAATCGTAACGGTGTTTCCAGAAACAGTAGCAACAGAAGTATCAGAACTATTATAAGTAATTGTTAATCCTGAGGTAGTATTTGCATTTACATTAAAATCAGCATCTCCATAAGTGACATCTGCTAACGGATTAAATGTAATGCTTTGATCTGCTTTCGTGATCTCAAAGTCATTAGTTACAAAGGTGATATCATAATTAATGTTATCTACAGTTCCCTGATTGATAGGATAGAATCCTGCGTCTTCTCCTGCGGTTCTTTCCGCATTTCCAATCAACACATCACTTGCTACCAGGTTTCCGTTAGTGATTGTGTAGGTGAACATTGGATCTAATGTTCCAAATATTTTGTTCTGACCAGCGTCTGCAGTGACCGTAATTGGTCTTTGAACAAGCTGTAGAGTTTGGGATACAGGAGTTGCTTGATTGTAGTTTCCGTTTCCGGCTTGATTTGCAGTAATGCTTGTGGTTCCAACACCAATAATGGTTACCGTATTTCCTGAAACAGTCGCTACCGAAGTATCGGAACTTGTATATGAAACTGCTAAACCAGCATCTGAAGTTGCATTTAGATCGAAATCTGCATCACCATAAGTAACATCTACTAATCCATTGAATGTGATCGTCTGATCAGCTTTAGTGATTTCAAAATCGTTAGCAACAAACGTAATATCATAATTAGTATTAGTTATTGTTCCTTGCTGAATGGCATAGAATCCAACATCTTCTCCAATGGTACGTGTTAGGTTTCCAGTAAGTACATCGCTTCCAACCAAACTTCCTGAAGTAATTGTGTATGTTAAAGCAGGATCTGCACTTCCGAACACTTTACCTTGCCCTGAATCCGCAGTTATGGTAATCGCTTTTGGTGTTACCCTTAATGTTTGTGTAACATTGGTCGCTGCGTTATAGTTTATATTTCCAGCTTGACTTGCTGTAATCGTTGTTATTCCTACTCCTAAAATCGTTACAGTATTTCTTGAGATCGTAGCAACAGAAGTATCAGAACTTGTATAATCAATTGCTAAACCTGAATCTGAAGTTGCATTTAAGTTAAAATCTGCATCGCCATAGGTTACATCGCTTAGGTTGTTGAATGTAATGATTTGGTCTGCTTTTGTGATTTCAAAATCATTAGCTACAAAAGTGATATCGTAATTAGTATTGGCTACTGTTCCTTGATTAATAGGGTAGAAGCCTGCATTTTCTCCATCAGTTCTTCCTAAAACTCCACTCAATACATCGCTATTTATCAAGCTTCCTGAGGTAATTGTATAGGTTAAAGTAGGTTCTGCATCTCCAAATACTTTTGATTGTCCTGCATCTGCGGTTACGGTAATTTTTCTTCCATTTACTTTTAAATCCTGAGTAACATCAGTAGCAGGTTTAAAATCGGGATTTCCAGCTTGCGAGGCTGTTATGGTTGTTGTTCCTGCTCCTATAATAGTTACAGTATTTCCTGAAATGGTTGCTACCGAAGTATCAGAACTCGTATACGTTACTGTTAATCCAGAATCCGCTGTTGCTGTCAAGTCAAAATCAGCATCACCGTAAGTAGCGTCTGTTAATGCGGTAAAAGTTATAGCTTGTTCTGCTTGGCCAAATTCATAAGCACCTATATCAATAGTGGCAGTAGTATCATTATCTCCATCAATAACTCGGATTTTCCCTTCTAAATCTTTGGTTTCGGTATTAGCAGCATTGTTTCCCTTATCAATTAAAGGAGAACTTCCTTGTAAGGTAAAATCGTTAGTTGCTAGGTCTTTAAAAAGTACATCGGTAATCGTTGTTCCATCGGTGTTTCCAGTACCTGAAGGATGTTCTCCTTTTAAATAACTATACGTTGCGTTTAAACTTCCTGTTCCTGTGGTGTTAAAATTTAAAATGTGGTTTCCGTCTAAAATACTGTTAGCAAAAGTAATCGCACCGTCTTTAGTTCCTAAAATTCCGTTACCTGAAACAGCTGTATTATTAACCAAGGTACTATTGATGAGGTTTACGGAACCTGTTTCTACAAATATTGTATTGGTTTGTTGCCCTTCATTTTCATAAAACAAACAATTGATGTATTGGTTATTTGTTCCTGAAGTTTGATAAATGGCTCCTCCTTCAAGTGCGAGGTTATTTCTGAAAACACAATTGATAAAGCTATTGTTGTTGGCATTTCTTAAATAAATTCCTCCTCCTCTGGTATCTGCCAAATTATCTCTATCATGATCAAATTCAGAAAATGCTTTTTCTAAAAGAAATCCATCGATCAAGGTGTTTTTCGTATTGATTAAAGTCAGTAACGTATATGAATTCCCTAAAGTACTATTTGGGATTCCGGCATCTCCATTTAAAATCGTCTTGTTGTTTACCCAATCTCTTTCTGTTAGACTTGTTTCAGTACCATTAAAACCTCCATAGATTTTAATATTACTAGGAATAGAAAAAGTATCATATCTGTTCACCCCTGGTTTATATGTTCCTTGCTGTACCCATATCTCTTCTATACTTGCGCATTCTGCAGCGAGCTGTAAAGCGTTTTGTAAAGAGGTTGCTTCTGCCCATGAATTTCCATAGTTTGTTACTGTTCCTGTAGGGCTTACGTAAAGAATATTTGAGGTAAGCACACTACAATCGAAAGGTTCATACGCCCAAATTTCTTCACCAAACTTACCATCATCAGCATTAAAGAATAATTTACCATTGGAAACCACCATATCATCTAAATCTGAACCGCTCGTACCAGGATCCATATCAGCTGCTAATCGAGTTCCTTCAACAGTACCATCCGTAACCCATAATTCAGGTCCTAAAACCCCGTCATCTGCGCGAAAGTATAAGCGATCTTGAAGTACAACCAACTCAGCTACACCACTTCCATTCCCAGATCCTTCTTTAATATTTACTGTAAGTTTAGTACCTGCTTCAGTTCCATCACTTTCCCATAATTCATCACCATGAACTCCATCATTTGCTCTGAAATACAACTTGTTTCTATAACTTGCCATCCATTGTGGAGATGACCAAGAAGTTCCTGTTCGAATATCTTTTACCAATTGGGTACCCATTTCGGTACCATCCGTAACCCACAGTTCTCCCCCATAGATATTATCATAAGCTTGAAAATATAATTTATTATTGTGTACCGTTAAGTATCTTGGATCTGAGCCCGAAGCTCCTGCAAATATATCTTTTACTAATTTGGTGCCTGCTTCGGTACCATCACTTTCCCATAATTCATTTCCATTAATGCCATCATTAGCATTGAAATATATTTTATTATTGTAGGTTGCGAACTCAAAAGGATAGCTATTATTGGTACCTGGGTTGATATCTTTTACTATGCGTGTGCCTGTTTCGGTACCATCACTTACCCATAATTCTTCTCCGTTAGTACCATCATTAGCTGCAAAATAAATTTCCCCGTTTAAAACGGTGCCTGTATAAGGGTCTGAAGATCCACTTCCAGGATGAATATCTTTTACCATTTGCGTGCCCGCTTCCGTTCCATCAGTTACCCATAACTCATCTCCATGAACTCCGTCATCTGCTTCAAAGTAAAGTTTGCCATTTATAATACCTAACATATTTCTAATACCAGATCTGCTTCCAGGATAAATATCTTTTACCATTTGCGTGCCCGCTTGGGTTCCATCGCTTTTCCATAATTCAGTACCATGGATATCGTCATCAGCTCTAAAGTACACTTCATTATTATAATGTATAAAATCTTGTGCATTGGAAGATGAGGTCCCTTGTTCGATTTGATAGAATTGTTGTGTCCCTGCTTCGGTTCCATCACTACTCCACAATTGAGTATCACCACTATTAGTGTTTCTAGCACCAAAGAATAACCTGTTATTAAAGACTGTTATATAGTTAACATTGGAACTTGTTGTACCTGGAAAAACATCTTTTACCAATCGTGTACCTGCTTCGGTACCATCTGTTTCCCAAAGTTCATTTCCTTCAGTATCATCATAAGCCGAAAAATATAGCTTGTTATTAAAAATCGTAAAATTACTTGGAGAAGAGCTTCTAAACGCTGCTACATTGATATCTTTTACTAATCGTGTACCTGCTGGTGTACCATCCGTTTCAAAAAGTTCTGATCCTATCGTTCCATAATTAGCGCTTAAATAGAGTTTATTATTAAACACTGTAAGCCCTCTTGGGAATGAACTGGCAGAAGGATTTATATCCACGGCAAGCTTTGTGCCTATTTCGGTACCATCACTTTCCCATAATTCGTACTGCGAACCATCATAAGCTTGAAAATAAAGCTTTCCATTATAAACGGTCAAACTAGTAATATCACTAGAGCCGTACATAGAAGAGTTAATATTTTTTACCATATGAGTTCCTATTTCCGTTCCATCGGTTACCCATAGTTCTCTAAAATGTATACCATCATCCGCAGAAAAATAGAGCTTCCCATTGTAAACCTTGAAATTATTAGGACCAGAACCATAGTTGACACCTTCACTAATATTTTTGACCATATGAGTTCCTGCGGTAGTACCATCACTTACCCATAATTCTTCACCACTCCCACTACCATCGTTACCTCCAAAATAGAGTTTACCATTATAAACTGTTATATTACCTATACTAGAACCATTCGGACCTGGATTCAAATCGGTAATTCGTTCTGTACCTTCTTGGGTACCATCGGTTACCCATAATTCTTGACCTGTGGCTCTATCAGAGGCTTGAAAAAATAATTTATCTCCTAGTATCGTCAAAAACCGAGGAGAAGATCCTGACCTACCAGCTTCAACATCGACCATTAATTTCGTTCCTTCAAGAGTACCATCGGTTTCCCAAAGTTCGCTTCCATATTCATTACTACTAGCAACAAAGACCAGTTTATCTTTAAATTCGATTAAATTTCTAACATCGGCGCTGCCGTTTGTTTCGGTATTAATATCTTTTACTAGGTATGCCTGCTGGGCACTTATTTGTATACTTATGACAAAAAATAGTAGGGTAAAAATTGATCTCATATAAAGGGGCTTTTAAAGATTTTTATAATTCGTTCTATACTATGTACAGGCTCAACTATAAAAACCCTATTTTAATTTGATTTTTTTCGATAAAAAGAATAAAGATGTAAAAAGGTATGCCATATGGCAATAAAGACATAGTAGGTTTATTAAGGCAGTTAATATTATAAATTTGGGTGTCGCAAAAGTAGTTACTGTTACTTTTTAATACTAAAATAGTACCCCTACAAACATCCCTACAAAATGGGTTTTACTTGTGGGTTGATAGGATCAAAATAAAAAATGCTATCTTTTCAGATGACGTTTCTTCTTTTGACGTGAGTTCGATCTAAGGATTTGGAATCAAAAAAAACAAAGCGCACAACGAATTAAAAATAGATCCTAAAAACCGCATTAGGTGTAAAACCTAAAGAAAATCGTTGAATGACCTGTTCCAGAATTACTTCTAGTTCTTCTGGTGAAGATCCATCAGTGCCAGGTATAGCGATTCCGCCATCATCTAATGGTTTTCGTTCTGCTTTATAAATTAAATTCAATGGTTCTACTCGATCATATATATTGAGGAAAGATAATCCTAGTTGTGATTTCAGTTTTTTACTGCCTGCTTTAATATTAAAATCATATAAGATGGAAGCATCCAACCTATGAAAATCAGGTAATCGATCACTATTTACGGCTCCAAATCGTACCACTCCAGCATTTTCACCATCGGCATCAATCATAATTTCGTAGCTATTTACAGGAGTTACAGGCTTTCCTGTTCTAAATTGCCATCCCAGAGAAAATTGCCATTTTTCGAGTTGCAAGGTATTCGAAATCCTGAAGGAGTGCGTTATGTCATTATTCCCTGAAAACCTAAATGGAGTATCTTGCAAATTAGGAAATTGGAATGTAATATCGTTAAAGGTGTATCCTGCCCATATTTTGTAGTTATTCCACCTATATTTTAATAAAACATCTAACCCTTTTATAGTACTTTCGCCTTCTTCAAGGTTTTCCAGAGGATTACTAAAACCATTGGTAAATGTAGTTAATCCTTCTAATTCCTTATAATAAGCATCTACATCAATATTTAGATTTTTATAATGATATAGTATTCCTCCAGAAATTTGATTACTGCTTAATAAAGGAAATTGCTCATTATCAGATAGACGCCATAATTCATTTTCTAAACGCAACTCTGTATGATTAAATTCTACTAATTGAGAAATAGGTTGATTTCTTCTTTCAATAGCCGTTTTAAACCTAAAACGATCTCCTAGAGGATATTCGAAATTAATACGGGGTTCTACCAAAAATTGATCTAGAGAGCTGTAATGTACGAATCGAAGCCCTCCATTGATGAGTCCACTATTTTTAAAATTATAGGTGTATTCCCCGAAAATAGCATTCTTAAGATTATTATCGTCTTGCAGAGACCTTTCTAATTCGGCATCAATTGGATTTTCGCTACTAATAATTACATCTAAATCTGTATAGGAAAGTTCATACCCTAATGTAAGTTGTTGATCTTCTTTAATTCTAGAAATAGAAGAAAGTTTTAAGCCTAGATCTACGATATCATTTTTTCGTATATTAATTTCAGCTAAATCAAGAAGACCATCTCCTGTTTCATCTTTGATTTCATCATTTTGATAAAAAGAATTGTATTCTGAAAAATAAAATACGGCCTTTGTTTGTTGCTTTTCACTTGCGGTATGTTTCCAAGAAAGACTTAACCCTTTATTTTGTGTAATTAATGAATCCACGACAAACTCTTCACCATCACCAGTAAAATCGAAGTCTAAACGATTTCGGGTATACAATCCACTCACCGAAATATGATTTTTGGCATTGGGTTTTATAATAAGTTTGGCACCAATATCAGCAAAAGAAAAATCAGTATTACTTGTTTCGGGACTAAAATCATCATCCGTTTCCAGCTCTAATACATTTCCATTAATATCACGAGCTACTCCAAAATTCGTAAAAATCTTATCTTCATAACTGTTATATGTTGGTGTTTCTAAAATATCGGCATAAGATCTTCTGGCAAAAGCAT
Source organism: uncultured Aquimarina sp. (assembly GCF_947495315.1). GTDB lineage: Bacteria > Bacteroidota > Bacteroidia > Flavobacteriales > Flavobacteriaceae > Aquimarina. Next base: position 270,427 of record NZ_CANLYD010000005.1, read on the forward strand.
ATACTGCAGTCTTTTCTGACAAAGGAACTTTGGCATATCCATTAACAGATAAACCATCGACTTCGAATCCACCTTCAGTTTTTTTAGGAATAGCATCACCACTAGAAATATCGATAATCCCAGAAATACGATCACCATAACTTGCACTTGTGCCAGATCTGAAAACGGTTGCCTTTTTGGTGGCAAAAGGATTAAAGAGCGAGAACATTCCATAAAAATATCCGGTGTTGTACAATTTGATATCATCATAGAGTATTAAATTTTGGTCTGGTGATCCTCCACGAATTTGGATCCCTGTAGCAGATTCGTCTAGTGTAGAAATACCAGGGATCAATTGTATACTTTGTACAATATCCGGACTTACCAAGCCCGGTAAAATTCCTAATTTATCACTATCTAAAGAAACTGATCCATCTTTATTTCTATCGATACCAGATGTTACATAACCTAATACAATCACTTCATCAAGAGTATCACCGAGCGGATTAAGGTATATTTCCTGACAGGGATCGCCAATCTTCAGAGAAATCGTTTTATCATCATATCCGATAAAAGTAACTCTAACGATATTGACATCTGTATTGACATCTTTAAAGCTGAAATATCCTTTTTCATCAGTCTCCGTACTTTGTTCATTATTGATGCTCACCAAAGAAAATGGTATCGGTTCTTTACTTTCTTCATCGAAGACATAACCACAAATAATTCTTGGGACAGAAATAATCACCTGTTGTGAAGAAACTTTTTCAAAAACTAATCCGGATTGTGATGCTAATTGAGGTAATAGTTCATCGATGGTTATTTCCTGCTTCTCTAATGTTATCTTTTTAGAAGCAATAATTTCAGGCGCATAAGAAAACAGTATAGAAGTTTTGGATTCGATATCTGTTACTACTTCTTTTAACGAGGTTTGAGAATAGTTAACCGTTATTTTTTGTTGGGCATAGCCAAAAATTGAACACAGCAATAGTGCTGCAAACAGTAAGGGGATTTTTACCTGCATTTTTCATTGTATTTAATAACAATTCAATGATAAAAAAAAGGGGACTTTATCATCAAAAATAATCTTTGCGTATATTATTAGAACAACACAAAGGTTTTATATGATTTAATGCAAATTTAAGGTAAATATATGATAGTTTTATCCTCTGATAAGGTATAATTAATCCCCATAGGAGTCAAAGTAGATTTTAACGCTGTTTCCAAGTTATTATGTAAAAAACTTCCTGTGAATAACCTGCTTAAATCCACTTTATTTGATTGAAAAGTAACATTATATTGACGTTCTATTTCATTAATAACTTCTTGTAATGGCTGTTCTTTAAAGACGCTAAGTCCTTTCATCCAATTAGGCTTATCTTCGGTCGATTTTTCGGCAACAACAATCTTGTCAGAAACAACTACACGATCATTTTTACGCAAAATTTGATGCACAGTAGCGTTTGTTTGATCAAATCTAACCACACCTTCATAACAATCTAATTCAAAAGTGTTTTGACGAGTTTTAATATTAAATTCTGTGCCTAGAACGGCAACTTTTCCATAAGAAGTCTCAACCGCAAAACCATCACTTTTTTGTACTTTAAAATATCCTTCTCCTTTAAGATGAACAGTTTTGTTATTCATCCAGAAAAATCGTTTGTGTGTTAATTCCGAATCTGCATTCAATTGAACTTTAGAACCATCAGGTAAAGTAACGGCCAATTGTTCACCATAAGCTGTTTGATAACTTTTAGATGAAGTTGATACACCAACTAAACCTATCACTATTGCAATTGAAGCAGCAATAGCATACCAGGTAATATTCGATGATTTTCGAGTTTTACCAAAAGTAATTTGCTCTTTAGTTTTAATAAGCGCTTGTCTTTTATCAACTGGAGGAGCTTTAAATTTTTGCGCCTCTTCATTGATTCGATCAAACATCTCATAAGCATCTGATTTCTTAAACTCAGATAATTCTTCTTCGCTTAATTCACCAGCCACCCAGCGCGCTATTAATGTTTCATCTGATTCGTACTTTTCCATAATTATTAAAGTTTAGGTAAACCCCTGCTCTTGTATCTAATACAGGTTGTTGTGGGATTACCCTACTTTTTTTAAAATTTTATTTCACTTCCCAGTAATTCTCTTAGTGTAACAAAGGCTTTGCTCATTCTTCTTTCTACCGCTTTTACTGATATATTAGTCATCTCTGCAATTTCTTTATATGTTTTTTTATCAATTCTACTCAATAAAAATACTTCTCGCTCTTTAGGAGATAGTTTTGAAATACAGAATTCCAATTTTTCTCTAAATTCTTCGGTTTCCATAATAAAATCAGGGCTTTCATGATTTCTGTCATCTCTTGGGGTACTTTCATACCGCAAAACCACTTTTTTATGCGCAAATTCATTAAGAAGTGCATTATTACAAATCTTAAATATCAAAGATTTTGCAGTATTATAGATAATATCAGCACATTGCTTCCATAATTTTACAAATGCATCTTGCACGATATCTTCGGCTTGTTGAAGATTACCACACTTATAATACAAGTGATTTCTCACTGATTCGTAGTGAGTATTGAAAAGACTATCAAAATTCTTTTCTTCGCAAACAGATTTATTTCCTTCAGCCATGTAATGTTAACCTTATTGGAATTTCAAAGCTATTAAAAAAAATCAGAAAAAAGATAGGGTATTTCCGTATTCATCTGTATTATGTTTTAAACCAAATAGTAAGAAGTTTGATAAAAGAAATATTAGTAAAATTCGTACTATTTAGTCAAAAAGTAAATATGCTCTGTTTGTTTTAGTATCTTTAAATAGGTTGTAATCAGGCAAGACTTTAATACTCTTAATCATACCCCTATAATGAAAAAACCTGTCATAATTGTTTTTATATGTTCTTTACTTTTTACAAGCTTAGTGTTTTCTGCTCAGGAGCAAGATACTACAGCTGTTAGACTTACTATTGAAGTTAAGTTAGCACAATCCGATACCGCAAAAATTAAGGCACTTATTGACCTTGGAGACTATCAAATAATCCGAGATTTTAGAAAGGCAGAAAAATATCTGTTACAAGCCTTAGAACTTATTAGTAAAAATAGTACAGAAGTAAAAGAAGTACAATTAGCAACCGTTTATGAAGCATTAGGAATCGTTAGTAAACGAAAAGGCGATTATCCTGAAGCAGTGGAGTACTATTTAAAATCTATGGATCTTTATCACCAATTAAAAGATGACTCCAATATCGCAGATATTTATCACAATTTGGCAATGGTATTTCGGGATCAAAAAGATTACAAAAAATCTATAGAATACTTCAAAAAAACAATCGCTCTTAAAGATAGTTTGAAAGAGGAAACGGGAGTAGCCATCGCCTATAATATGATGGGGGTAGCATATCGGCAATCGAAGCAGATGGATTCAGCTTTTAGTAGTTATCAGAAAGCAAAAACTACATTTTTACGTTTACAAGATGAAGAAAATATTTACAGAGTAAACTCTAATCTTGCAGCCTGGTACCATACACAGAAAGAATACCAAAAAGCCATTGATATTTATAAAGAAAACCTGGATTTTGATATTAAAAATAACAAACAACTTTCCTTGCAAAGAGTACACTACAATATATCATTAAGTTACTTAAGATTATTACAACATGATATCGCTTTATACCATATAAATAAAGCATTAGAAATTGCAACAGAACAAAAAACAAAAGTTAGGATATCAAAGGCACATCAACGAAGAAGCTTGATTTATAAAAAAATGGGTAGGTATCTAGAAGCCTTAGAAGAATATAGAATTTATAAAAAACATTCGGATTCCGTGTTTAATATCGAAAACGCGAAAAAGGTACAAGCATTAGAACTTAATTATCAATTTGATCAGGAAAAGTTGGCGGACAGCTTGCAGTTTGCCAAAGAAAAAAGTGAATTAAAGTTGATTGCCAAAGCCGAAACTGCTGAAAAAAGAATCTATTTCATACTTTTTTTGGTAACTATCGTTGCTGGAATTGTAATTGCCTATCTTATAAGAAGGATCTATAGAAGCAGAGTCAGGTTAGCAGCAGAAGCATTAGAAAAGAATAAGCAAGAATTAACAAGTTTCACCAAACAACTAGTGGCGAAGAGTAAAGAACAAGAAGAATTAACAAAGGAGCTAGACAAACTAAAAGCTGAAGTTGTAGAAAAAAGTTCTTTAAAAAAGCTACAAGAAGTGGCAGCTGAAAAGATTTTAACCAAAGATGATTGGTATAATTTCAAAGAAAAGTTTGTAAGAGCATATCCCTCTTTTTTTGAAAATATCAAACAAAAAGGGTACGAGCTTACACAGTCTGAAGAAAGATTGGTCGCAATGGAAAAATTGGGACTGGATACTCGACAAATTGCTAATATGTTGGCAATATCAGAAGATAGTGTGATGATGAACCGTTACCGCTTGCGAAAAAAAATCGATGCACCCAAAGGAGCTCCAATTCTTGAATATTTTGAAAACTAAAACTAGTTGATTACTATCATATGACATCAATTTTTGATCTTTATAAGATCTATTTTTTTAGCAAATTCATAAGGGATTGAAATCTTAGGGGAATATAATTGCTTTGGGAGGTATCTAAACTTGCTGTATCGATCGCTGATTTCCCAATTAGTAATGATCAAATACTTTTCTTCATAGTCAAGTTATTTTTACAACCACGTATAATGCTGGTTAAGAAGGATAAGTAAGCATATTCAATATATTAGATATGCTAAAACAGCCAATGTAAATCATTGTTTTTCAGAAGATAAAAAGGTTACTAGGTAGTTTTGTAGGGATGTTTGTAGGGGGTGATTCTTTGTGTTGAAGGTGTTCTATGATCTATTTTTACATGATCCAAATCAAGTAATCTAAAGTATATCCGGTAAAATAAAATAGGGTATACCTAGTGTTAATTGTATTAATAATAAGTTTAGAAAACACCCCTAATAAACCTACTTATGAAACAAAACTACCTTACCACTCCAAGTACATTAGTTTTTCCTTATGTGATTTTGATGTTTATGACCGCTGGACTTTTAGCTCAGGTAGTCAACCATCCCTTAGATGGAAATTTGAATGATACTGCGAATAATGTAACAGGAACGTTTCTGGAATGGAGGAACTCTTTTCCAGTGCCGAATTATGCATCAACACCTTCTGGAGGGCAAGGAATAGATCTTACACACGATCAATATTTTTTACTAGACAATTCCTTTCAGTCATTAATAGTGAGTGATGATTCTTTTGAGATAGAGATTGATTTTAGGTATACCTATACAGGCATGGGTAATGGACGTAAACCTATTTATGGTTCTAAACTCACAGGTAATGCGAGTGCTGGTTTGGTGCTCAATGCGCTTAATAATAACGCAACTACATTCAATATCTTTTTAGGATTTGCCGATGATAATTTTGATGAGTCTTCTTTTTTTAAAGTGAATCCTTTACCTCTTAATAAGAATGAAGAAATTAATATAAGTCTAAAGGTAGATTATCAGGCAAGATCGTGGTTTTTTAAAGCCAACGAGGTATTTAATTTTGGTTTTTTTTCAGAGGGTTTTGATATGGACATTTTTAAAAACGCCCTTCAAAACCTTCCTGCGTATATGGGTTGGCAAAAAGATCATGGGTGGGATATGGAGGCTCTTAATTTTGATGGAACGATGATCATAGATCAGTTTAAGTTGCACGTTCCGGCAAGACCTGGAGATGTTATTGCATTACAAACAGCTTTGCAACAAATGACGGATCACATTTTAGGGAATATCAGTTTAACTCAGGCAGAAAAAGATACACACACCAATACCATTATTGTTAATCATCAAAAGAATTATACTAATGCCAAAACTGAAATAGATAATTATCTGGCAGCATTTGAAGCTAATTTTGATGCATTATTTACCAATCGCGCCGTAACACCTAGTTTGTCAAGTTTACTTAATGAACAACAGGTAGCTTACTTTCTAATGCAAGATATCTTTGATAATGAATTTGTAGCAGGAAATATGGCAAATGTGGCAGGTATGAGTTTTAGAGAAGGAAATATTTATCCTGGTCCAGTAAGTAGTGCTGCACCACGTATTACTAATGCTCAACTCGCCATAAATGCAACCTATATTAAAGATCCGGGAATACAGCTTGTACATGGGCATCATGGGGTATTACGTCCTACAGGATATTATGCAGCCCCCGGAGAATTAGTTAGCGTTACTGTACCCACTGCTATGGTCAATCAAGGAATAAAAATTGTAGCAGGTGCTCATAGTAATGAACCTTCTCTAGCAGGTATGCAACGTTTTCAGCGTATTTCTAAAGCAATTGAAATTACGTCTACTACAACACAGATAGCAAACCCCTTTGGAGGCGCTTTATATTTTAGGATTCCCCAGGAAACTACCATAGGTTGGCAAACAGTTACAATTACTGGAGCTGTAAAAGCACCATATTTCAGAATGCTCACCGGGCAACCACAAAATGTAGGTGAATGGATCACTGATCTTACCTATGCATACGTTCCCTGGGCTGATATAGAATCTGATAAAATGATGTTTACATTACCGACGAGTATGGTTGGTATTACTGATGTTACAGATGTAATGCTTAAGTGGGGTGAGATGATCGATCTGGTAAATACAGTCGCCGGAAGACCTTTGACTCCGGTTCGAGCAGAATACGTTCAGGCAGATTGTTCTGGAGGTGTTGGATCTGGAGGATATCCTAAGCGTATGCACGAAAACACCTATGATAAGGCATTACCATCCACCTATTGGAATCCTCTGCGAGTGCTAGAACCCAATTTTGTAGAAACCAATCAGGGATTTATTTTTCATGAATTAGGGCATAATATGCTATTTCCAATCCCTAGAGGACATGCGGAAACCGTGGTGCAAATGTTTTCGGTGCCAAGTTACTTTGTATTGACCAATGATTTAGAAAAATCAATTAGCTATGTCGAGGACGAAACGTACGGAAGAGATACGGGCGCAATTGCCTGGATGATCACTCCGGAATTTAGGAATAATACAGCTATGTTAGATGAGCATGCTAAATATCAAGTACGCGGTGCCGTAAAATGGTTTGATATCGTCGATATGTTTAGTTGGGAAGATCTGGGAAAGTTGAATAAATTCTTTTATGATAAGTGGACAATAGAAGGAGGCTCTCCTCTAGGAAATACACACGTGACTGATTCTGAATATTTGCAAGCAGCTACAGAACGTATTGGATTTAATATGACTCCATTACTCAACTTTTGGGGGATGATACCAACAGCTAACGAAATCAATACCTATGCGTCGTATCAGGCGAGTTGTAAAATATATGATCGCTTATTACATTATAAGAGTTTGGTACCTAAAACACAAGCTGAATTCTTGCCTTGGCGTGATTTATTATTATCAGAAGTAGATCCATATCATCATGCTGAGATCAATGATATTTATAATAATTATGATATTCAAAACATAGGTGATCAAATTATCGCTCAAATCGATTCCTTATTAGCAACTTATTATCCTAACGGAGCTTGCCAAACATTTCAAAATGATGTCAGTTTACGTGCCATTAATAATCCAAATGCTTCACAAACAATTTGTGGTGATATTTCTCCACAATTACTAATAAGAAATAATGGAATAAATGACATAAGTGATATTAATATTATGTATGGTGTAATTGGAGGTGAAACTCATAATTATACTTGGGATGGGATGCTGCAATCTGATGAAGAAACAATTGTAAATCTATCTTCAATTTCAGTAGGATCCGGAAATTTCACGTTAAATGTTGAAGTATCTATAACTAATGACGAGAATAATACTAATGATAACCTTTCACAAAACTTTAGTGCAAATACATCAGGGGATTTTAATGTGATAAATTCTTTTGAAAATCTTCAGGATGAATTAATTGTTCAAAATGGTGTTTGGGAACGAGGTGTTCCAACGGGTTCTGTCTTAAATAATGCAGCAACAGGAACTAAGGTTTACGGCACTAATCTATCTGGGAATTATCCTGCCGATGCAAATGCAAGTTTGCAATCAAATTGTTATGATTTTATACAGATTATTAATCCTGTACTTAAATTTCAAATGGCTTATGACCTTGAGGAGAATTGGGATTGGGCAAATGTTCAGTATTCGATAGATGGTGGGCTAACATGGGAAAATTTGGGTACTGTAAATAGTCAGCCAAACTGGTATAATAGTGATAATGATGGTAGTGAATTTGGTTGTCTAGGTTGTCCGGGAGCGCAATGGACCGGAACAAATACAACTATGACATCGTACGGATATGATTTTGCGGAAAATGCTGTTTTGGGAGAAGCAGATCTTACTAATGAAGATAATATTATGTTTAGAATGACTTTACATTCTGACAATATCTTTAATGAAGAAGGTATTATTTTGGATGATTTTGTAGTTGAAGGTAATGAAGGATTACAAGTCGCTCCAAAAGTGTATTTACAAGGCGCTGCATTAAATCCTGATGTCGGAGAAGAAAATTTAATGCGGGATGACCTGAGAGTTGCTGGATTATTACCAACTACAAGCCCATATGTTGATGCATTAACCTGTAACACAAGTGTTTTTAATGCTGTAGGAAATGATGCTATCGTAGATTGGGTATGGTTAGAGTTAAGAGATGCTAATGATTCATCGGTGATTATCGATAGCAAATCAGCCTTATTGCAACGTGATGGAGACATTGTATCTATAGACGGGACATCTCCTTTAGAGTTTACGCAACCTGGAGCTAACTATTATATAGCAATTATGCACCGTAATCACTTGAATGTACTTTCGGCAAATACCTACAATTTATCCTCTAGCAATACTGTTATTGATCTTTCTTCAAATAACACTTCATTACAAGGAGGAGCTAACTCAGTAATCGATATGAGTAACGGCATTTTTGCCATTATCGTAGGGGACCAAGACGAAAACGGCCAGATACAAAATGCTGATGTCAATGCAGTGATACAAGTATTAGGTAGTTCAGGTTATAACAAAGCCGATATGGATATGAATGGTCAGATCCAGAATACAGACATCAATACATTAATGAACCCTAACCTTGGAAAAGGAGAGCAGTTTTAGAATTTATATAACAATAGAATTAATAAAAATAAAGAAAATCGTGATAGCCCATATTTAGGTATGAACCTACTTTATTAGGTGTCCTAGATAAGATCTAAAATCAGCCGTTTGGATGGGATAACAACTATAAGATTTTTTGATTAGATGTCGATTTTAAAGCATTTGTAATTATTAGTTTACGGCTCAAATTATTGTTTTTTAGATGATTGTGTTTTTTGTAGGGGTATTTGTAGGGGTGCTTTTTTCTTTAAAAATTCATACATGACATACTTTTGCTTCACCTTAATCTTAAAATACTTAAAACCTATGAACCCCTTATGCATTTCTACACGACCAGATATGAGTTTAAAGTTTTTTAACCTTTTATCGAAAACCTAAAAATAAAAATAGGGTATTTCGAAACCTACCTGTAATAGGATTAACTCAGGTGATCAAAATCGCTTGGTCATTACAAATAATAAACCTATAAAGCCCCTTTATGATGAAAAAAATTACTCCTTTAGTATTAGCAACCTACTTTAATCATTTCTTCTGCAAGTTTTTGCCTTCGCGAAGTAGTATGTATTTCCAAACGATACATATAGATTAAATCCAGTTTATCAATAGATCAAGAATCAATAATCATGGATTACATGAATTGTTGATATGGAAAACCTATATAAAAAATCAATTCTTTTAACCCCTTTTTACCATGAAACAATGTTACAAATCAACGTTTACTTTTAGACAAACATATGTTACAATGCTGCTTTTCTTAGCAGGAATCTTTAATTCTTTTGCCCAAACTTCACCAGAGGTAGAACCCAATAACACAGTGTCTGAGGCCGTTGCTTCCTCTCAGAATCGAATTTTCGAACCTACAACCCTTACAGGAACCGTTTCTTCAGGGGATGATGATTATTTCCTGATCGGCTATGACTTCTCCATGAGTTTTCCTCAAGAGTTCAGGTGGTGGGTCTATTTTGATGGCAATATACCAAATGGAATAACCGTAGAAAGAGGAGTGATTGATAGCCCTACAGGGCTTTATGCCGGAACAGAATCGTCTTTATCTACACCTTTTACACATTGTGGTACGTTTTCTTATACTTCTTCATTTACGAATAAGTATACTTTCTTAAGGATCAGATCAACAGACGGTACAAGCCAGAGCTATTCCGTTACTATTAAAGAGAAAGACGCAGCAGTGACTTCATGTTTTAGTGCTGCAGCACCAAATCAGGACGTGATTGTGCCTTGTTTAGCTCCTACGGCAACAACACTCTCTGGAACTACGCGGACAAGTACTACTAGTCTACAATTAAATAGTTTTCCTACCGTAAGTGATGCGGATGGTTATATTGTTCAAATTTCTGATAACGGTACGTTTTCTAGTTTATCTAATCAATACGATGAAGCCTACACAGGTACACCAAATACAGTCTTTGGAGGTTCCGGAAATCAGGTAGTAGCAAATCTTATTTCTCCTAGTGCGGTTGATGTATCCGGTTTGAGTCAAGGTACAAATTATACCTTCAAGGTGACACCTTACTCAAACTGTTTGAGTTTCTATAAAATGGGTGCTGGTATAACAACTACTCCCTCTCAGACTTGTGGTGTAGTTCCTTCAGCACCAACAAGTCTTACAGCTATTTCATCTTCACCAACATCGATTACCTTACAGTCTATTGGTGCGGCTTCTGGTGGAGCTACAGGGTATATCACTTATCTTAATGATAACAATACGTTTATAGCACCTACTTCTATTCCTTCTGCCAACACTATCTATAATGGAACTGGGCAGCAAGCTATTAATGTAGGAAGTTCTACCTCTCCTAATACAACCATTAGTGGCACGGGAATTATTTCAGAAAATACTTATTACATGAGAAGTTATGCATACGAAACATGTGATGGCATCAATTATATAGAAACAACAGGAGTAAGTAGTTCAATAACAATTTGCGCAGGTGCTCCAGATACTTCTCCAACAATACTTTCGCTAACTGATATAAGTCATAGTTCCATAAGCCTTTCTTCTATTTCTTCTGTAGCTGATGCCGATGGATATTTAGTATTAATGAATACGACCAATAATTTTACAAATCCTTCTAATGGAGTATTGCCAAGTGCAAATACAGTGTATGCAGGAAGTGGTGAACAAGTAGTATATGTTGGAACTTCTTCGACAATCAATACCTCAATTACAAATCTGGATAATAGTAACGGAGGAGTAACATATTATTTCAAAGCATTTGCATACAGAAATTGTGAAAGTAATGGTTTTTTTGAATCTACCGGTGTAGAAGTTAATGCTGCCACATTAGGTGCCGTGCAAACTGTCGCTAGTGATGCTGTCTTTTTTGAAGTAGGAGATACATTTATGGATTTAAAATCTTTTACGGGAGCAGCAGGAGTCACAGGACATGTAATTAAAATGAATATAACGAATTCTTTCACTGCTCCAGCAGATGGAAGTGCTTCGTTACCTGGTGCAAGTACTACGTACTCAGGAGGTGAGCAAGTGGTATATGCTGGTACATCTGTAGATCCGGATATTCGAATTTCCGGACTCTCTGCCTCTACCACGTATTACTTTACGATATATACATATTCTGAAATTGATGGTGTAATCTTTTATAATACGACAGGTTATGCATTTTCGCAAGAAAATGTAAAACCTAGTCCTACGCTGACTCTTAATGATATTATAAAAACATATGGCGATGCTACTTTTAATGCAGTTGCTTCTTCAAATTCTGGCGGTGATCTTACGTATTCCTTAGTAAGTCAAATCAATGGAGGAAGTGCCGTGGCTACAAATGGTACAGTTACCGTAGGTAATGCAGGAACTGTAATTATCCAAGTAGATCAAGCTGCTACTTCAAATTATAATTCTGGTACGGTACAAGCAACAATGACGATTAATAAAGCGGATCCAATCATTCAATTCAACCCTGTTACGGTTCCCTCGGGTTCTCCTAATCAAGTACTTTCGGCAACTGCTCAAGTTGTAGGTTCAGGAGCAAGTGCTTCTACAGGTACTATTAGTTATACTATAGAAGGTGGTGCGCCAAATGGGAATACCTTATCTGGAGCTAATAATTCTGTATGGACAGTTGGTGATGGAGGTGTTTTTACCATCAGAGCTACAATTGCCGAGGATGCTAATTACAATATGGGTGTCCAGGATGCATTATTTACAGTTACAGTACCATCACCAGCACTACACTTTGAGCAAGTGGTAAACTTTACAGATTATGATTATCTATCAGTGCCAGATGATAATTCATTAGATTTTACAGACCATTTTACTTATGAGGCATGGGTGAATTTTGAACAATTAAACGTTTCTAATGCAGGGTTTGGTTGGAGAGCACTATTTGCAAAATCTAGATATGTAGATAGCTATGGCTTAATGGTCTATGCTCCATCAAAATTAATGCGTTTTTATCATACTGGTTTTGGAAATGGTTTTACTGATTATACTTGGTCAGATTTAACTGCTGGTAGTTGGCATCATGTTGCGGTAAAGTTGGATGGTACTAATAATAAAGCGTCTATTTTAATTGATGGTATAGAAGTGGCTTCTAGTACAGATGCTGGTACAGGTGAATTACCAACTAATGCTGAACCACTTTTAATTGGAGCAAGTAGAAATGCAATTAATGATCCTTATCCATTTGATGGAGCAATGGATGAAATTAGGTTTTGGAACGTTGCTAGAACGAATGCTGAAATTGACGATTATAAAAATGTAGAGCTTCAAGGCTCAGAATCGGGACTTGTATTGTATTATAATTTTAGCGAAGGAACCATCAATGGTGACAACACAGGAATAACACAGGTGCCAGATCAAAGTAATGCCGGGAATCATGCAACTTTTAACAGGTTTGCCTTAACAGGAACACAAAGTAACTATGTGGATGGTTCTGGAATTGGATTTACACCTCGTCTATCTCAAGTCATTACATTCAATGCATTAAGCGATAAAACTTTCGGTGACCCAACATTTGATTTAGCAGCAATCTCAAGTTCTGGTTTGCCTATAACTTATGAGAGTTCAGATACTTCAGTGGCAACCATTTCAGGAAATACAGTGACAATTGTAGGAGGAGGAAACGTTAATATCACAGCTTTACAAATTGGAACTTCTAATTACTTGCCAGCACCAAATGTAGTGCAGAGTTTAACGGTAAATAGAGCATCGCAAACAATCACTTTTGATGCATTAGCTGATGTAGCCTTTGGAGATGCGGATTTTGACCTTACTGTATCTGGAGGAGCTTCGGGTAATGCAGTTACATTTATGAGCTCTGATACCGGTGTGGTAACAATCTCAGGAAATACAGTAAGTATTGTTGGTGTTGGAACTATTGATATCACTGCTTCTCAGGATGGTAATGATGATTACGATGTAGCTCCGAACGTTGTACAATCCCTAACTGTAAATGCAGGAATGATCCTAGTGTCTCCCAAAATATACTTGCAAGGAGCAGCAACCAATCCTAATACTGGAGAAGAAACATTAATGAGAGATGATCTTAGAACCGGTGGAATGATTCCTACTACAAGCCCTTATGCTGATGCACTTGTGTTAGATTCGGCTGTATTAGCCGTAACAGGAGCTGATGCCATTGTAGATTGGATATGGATTGAATTAAGAGAAGCCAATGATAATACAGTATTTGTAGAAGGTAAATCAGCTTTATTACAGCGTGATGGTGATATTGTGAACGTTGATGGAGTATCATCAGTGTCTTTCGTTCTATCAGCCGATGATTACTATATAGCAATTAAACACCATAATCACTTAGGCGTACTTTCTATAAATACCCATTATTTATCATCAAGCAACCCTATTGTTGATCTTTCTTCAAACAATACTTCATTACAAGGATCAGCTAACGCTGTAATTGATATGGGTGATGGGGTCTTTGCTATCCCTGTAGGAGATCAGGACGAGAATGGTCAGATCCAAAATGCTGATGTCAATGCAGTCATACAAGTATTAGGAGGATCAGGATATAGCAAAGCTGATATGGATATGAACGGTCAAATCCAGAATACAGACATCAATACATTAATGAACCCTAACCTTGGTAAAGGAGAACAGTTTTAAACCTTTTATCGAAAAAAGTAAAATAAAAATAGGGTGTCTCAAAACTTGACTGTATTAACTGAAATCACCCATAAGAAATTATTGAAATTTATAAAACTAATAATCCTTAAAACCCCTTAAACAAATACAATATGAAACACAATTATTACAGATTTATTAAGAACTTAACCTTGACACTAGCCCTAGTGTCAGGATTGATCAGTGTGCAGGCACAGGATATCCTTTTTACCTTTGCCAATGCACAAAACACCAATGACGGAGTCGATGATTTCTACGAAGTAGATGTATTGATCGAAAGTACTGTAGATTTCAAACTAGGATCAGGTCAGCTGTATTTTAACTATAATTCCGAGGCTTTCGGAATTAACATTGACGGAGATACTTCAGCAGTTCCTCCAATACCTGATGTTTCAGAATATACGCAACCCGTGGGTTCTATTACTGGAGCTACTTTATTCGGAGGTGCTTTAAACGTTTATAATGGTTTTGTTGATAATAACAATACCAATACTCGATATTCTGTTTCCTTTCAACAAGGTGTTAATGTAAGTCTAATGGACACTCAAAGTGATGTGACTAGTACACCAAAGCTTTTATTTCATTTAAAGATAAAGTATCAGGATATTACAAAAGATCCTATGTTTACTTTTGAAGAAGCAGCTCTTTTTGGAGGTCAATTTGTAATTGCCTGTGAAGGTATTCCTTGTTCTGGGACTGTTATATCTGCTGCGAACGATACCTTTGATTCTTCAGGAGCAGAAATTGATACGACGCCACCTGTAGTTACTCTACTAGGAAATGCTACTGAGACTGTTGAGGCCGGAAGTACCTATGCTGATGCAGGAGCTACTGCACTGGACAATGTGGATGGGGATATTACAGCAAATATTGTTATAGCAAATCCGGTGGACACTGCGGTGCCTGGATTATATATAGTAACATATAATGTAAGTGATGCTGTCGGAAATGCCGCAGTAGAAGTAACCCGTGAAGTAACAGTAGTGGACACGACTGCACCAACCATTGTATTAAACGGTTCCGCTACTATAACTGTAGAAGCGGGAAGTACCTATACTGATGCTGGCGCTACAGCTAGTGATATTGTTGATGGAGATCTTACAGCAAATATTGTGGTGGTTAACCCTGTGGATACTTCAGTACCAGGAGTATATACTGTAACATATAATGTAAGTGATGCAGCAACGAATGCTGCTGTAGAGGTTACCAGAGAAGTAACTGTTTCGGATACAACAGCTCCAGTGATTGCCTTAGACGGTTTAGCTACTTTAACTGTAGAAGCAGGAAGTACCTATGCTGATGCTGGCGCTACAGCCAGTGATTCTTTCGACGGAGACCTAACCGCGGGTATTGTAGTAGTAAACCCAGTGAATACTTCAGTACCTGGAGTATACACAGTAACCTATAATGTAAGTGATGCAGCAATGAACGCTGCTGTAGAGGTTACCAGAGAAGTAACCGTTTCGGATACTACAATTCCTGTAGTAGCATTAAATGGTTCCGCTACTATAACTGTAGAAGCAGGAAGTACTTATGCTGATGCTGGTGCTACGGCAAGTGATTCTTTCGATGGAGATCTTACTGCAAGTATTGTAGTAGTAAATCCAGTGAATACTTCAGTACCTGGAGTATACACAGTAACATATAACGTAAGTGATGCAGCAATGAATGCTGCTGTAGAGGTTACTAGAGAAGTAACTGTTTCCGATACCACAATTCCGGTAATCGCTTTAAATGGTTCAGCTACTGTGACTGTAGAAGCAGGTAGCCCTTATACGGATGCTGGTGCTATCGCAAGTGATTCCTTTGATGGAAATATTACAGCAAATATTGTAACGGTAAATCCAGTGAACACTTCTGTGGCTGGAGTATATACAGTAACCTATAATGTTAGTGACGCAGCAGGAAATAATGCAGTAGAGGTTACAAGAGAAGTTACGGTGACGGATACTACGGTACCTGTAATTACGGTATTGGGTGGTCCTATTGAATTTGTTGAAGCAGGAAGCACATATACGGATGCTGGTGCTACCGCAAGTGATTCCTTTGATGGAAATATTACAGCAAATATTGTAACGGTAAATCCGGTGAACACTTCTATTCCTGGATCTTATACAGTAACCTATAATGTTAGTGATGCCGCTGGAAATGCAGCTGCCCAACAAACTCGTTTAGTGTTTGTACAAGATGATACCCCTCCTGTAATTGCTTTAAATGGTGCTGCAACTATAACTGTAGAAGCAGGAAGTACTTATACGGATGCGGGAGCTACCGCTAGTGATTCATTTGACGGAGATATTACAGCAGATATCGTAACTGTAAATCCAGTGAACACTGCGGTGCCCGGAGTTTATACAATTACCTATAATGTAAGTGATGCAGCAATGAATGCTGCTGTAGAGGTTACAAGAGAAGTAACCGTTTCGGATACTACTATTCCAGTAATTGCATTAAATGGTTCAGCGACTGTAACTGTAGAAGCTGGAAGTACCTATGCTGATGCTGGCGCTACCGCTAGTGATTCTTTTGATGGAGATATCACTGCAGACATTGTAACCGTAAATCCGGTAAACACTTCTGTTCCTGGCATGTATACAGTAACTTATAATGTAGAAGATAATGGAGGAAATATGGCTGTAGAGATTACTAGAGAAGTAAACGTGATAGATACCACTGCACCAGTAATTATACCTAATGGGGTACCAGTTGTAACTGTGGAGGCAGGAAATACATATGTAGATGCCGGAGCCACCGCAAGTGATATAGTAGATGGTGATCTTACTGCTAGTATTGTAGTGATAAACTCTGTAAATACATTAATCCCTGGATCATATTCAGTTACATACGATGTGACTGATGCCGCTGGTAATGATGCCATACAAATAGTTCGTATCGTAAACGTAGTAGATACTACAGTTCCAGTGATTAGCTTAACAGGAGCGAATCCACAAACTATTGAATTAGGAGCTGGATACTCAGAATTAGGAGCTACCACAGATGATGGATCAGGAGTAGTAATCGATGCATCTGCTTTTATGGATGCAGTAGGAAGCTATAATGTTACCTATAATGCAACGGATGCTTCAGGAAATAATGCTATAGAAATAGTACGTGTAGTAAATGTAATAGATACGACTGCACCAATAATTACCTTAACCGGAGCGAATCCACAAACAATTCAATTAGGAGCTGGATATTCTGAATTAGGTGCTACTACCGATGATGGATCAGCCGTAGTAATCGATGCTTCTGCTTTTGTAGATGCAGTAGGAAGTTACAATGTGACCTATAATGCAACGGATGCTTCGGGAAATAATGCAGTAGAAGTAGTAAGAATTGTAAACGTAGTTGATACTGCAGCACCGATAATCTCTTTAACTGGAGCCAACCCGCAAATGATTGAAAGAGGTAATAGTTATTCTGAATTAGGAGCTACAACTAATGATGGATCAGCCGTAGTAATCGATGCTTCAGCAGTAAATACAAATGTAACAGGAAGTTATAATGTTACTTATAACGCAACAGATACTTTTGGTAATAATGCAATAGAAGTAATTCGTATAGTAAACGTAGTGGATACGACTGCACCAATAATTACCTTAACCGGAGCAAATCCACAAACAATTCAGCTAGGAGCTGGGTATTCTGAATTAGGTGCTACTACCGATGATGGATCAGCTGTAGTAATCGATGCATCTGCTTTTATGGATGCAGTAGGAAGCTATAATGTAACTTACAATGCTATGGATGCTTCAGGAAACAATGCAGTAGAAGTAATAAGAACTGTAAATGTTGTAGACGTTACCGGACCGATAATAACTTTAATCGGGGCAAATCCACAGACAATTGAATTAGGAGCTGGATATTCTGAATTAGGAGCAACTACGAATGATGGATCTGCTGTAGTAATCGATGCTTCTGCTTTTATGGATGCAGTAGGAAGTTACAACGTAACCTATAATGCAGTGGATGCCTCAGGAAACAATGCTGTAGAAGTTGTAAGAACTGTAAATGTAGTAGATACCACTGCACCTATAATATCCTTAATAGGGGCCAATCCACAGGAAATTGAATTAGGAGCTGCATATTCTGAATTAGGTGCTACTACCGATGATGGATCAGCAGTTGTAATTGATGCATCCGCAGTAGATGTAAACATTGTTGGGAGTTATAGTGTAACCTATAACGCTACAGACGCATCAGGTAATAATGCAGTAGAAGTGATTAGAACTGTAAATGTAGTGCCATTATTAAGTGTAGAAGATAATGAGCTGGCATTAATTAAACTATATCCTAATCCGGTGTCAGACAGATTTGTTATTTCCGGAATTTCCCAACAAGTTGATGCTGTAACCATATATTCAATGGAAGGTAGATTAGTAAAAAGTATTGACAACTATAGTTCAGAAACTATAAATGTAGCTCAACTTCAAGGAGGAGTATATCTGGTAAGAATTACTCTAGGAAGTGCAGTAAAAACAATACAGTTCTTAAAGAAAAATTAAATTGACTGGAATGCACCAATAAATGTTAGTTAGAGAAAATCGCCGACCTGCTCAATTAAGGTCGGTGAATTTTCAAAAAAACTAGAAACACTACCAACTATGAAGAAAACATTAGAAAAATATAGGCTGGTTTTAACATTACTAGCCCTGTACACCCTATTGTTTATGGGGGTTTTAGAAATGATAAAAAGATAATATTATTTCTTGTCTTTATACCTCTTTACAAATAATTTAAATAAGAAATAGTTACAATACATCACGGAAAAAGGGGCCGTGATATGCATTGAATTTGCAGGATATATTGGGGTTGTTCATAGCGACCCCATATGTTTAAACTACAAAACAATATAAACCTATTATAGAATGAAAAAAATTATATGCTTTTTAATAGCTGCCTTATGTTATGGGATTGGATTTTCTCAAACCTTTAATTACCAGGCAGTAGTGAGAAATGCAACCGGAGACCCTGTTACTAATCAGTCAATAGGAGTTTTGGTTCGAATTATAGAAGGAAGCGCAACAGGAAGTGTTGTGTATAACGAAGCACATACAGTGACCTCAAGTGATCAGGGAGTGATTACTTTCCTTGTTGGAGGAGGAACGTCAGGAGCTAATTTTCTGGCAATCGATTGGAGTAAACAAAATCAGTGGATCGATGTTCAGGTTGATATTACTGGTGGAACTAGCTATGTATCAATTGGAACTTCAAAACTACAATTTGTGCCTTATGCAATGTATGCGTTGAACAGTAATAATGCAACAAACGCGGGGCCTTTTGATTATACTGCAGGAGTAGTAAGTAACGCTAACGGTAATATTTTTACAGATGATTTTGTATTTGGATCATCACAACTGGATGCCAATGGTTCTTTTAACGCAAGTTTTAATAATCGTATGTTCTTTGATAAAAGTAAAGCAGCTTTCCGTGCAGGGTATACACCGCAGGATGAATGGGATGAAGCTAATGTCGGTCAGTATTCGGTAGCATTTGGAGAAAGTGCTATGGCAAGCGGGACTAACTCATTTGCCATGGGACGCAATGCCAATGCCACAGGTAATGAAGCCTTTGCTTTTGGTATCAATGCCGGCGGTTTTGCAGATTATGCACGTGGTTTTGGTCCCAATGCACGAGCTAATGGAGTGAATTCTACTGCAATTGGTAGACAACTAAACGCTAACTCCATGGCCGAAATTCAGTTAGGACAGTACAGTAATTTTGTTTCTGGATCTTTAGATACCTGGGTACCTACGGATCGTTTATTTGTCATTGGTAATGGACAAGAAGATATTAATCTAGCTTTAAATAGCGATGCACTGGTAATGCTTAAAAATGGTAACACAACATTAAATGGAATGTTGACTATTGATGGTGATAACCAGGGAGCAGGAACTTCATTTACATTTCCAGGACAAGATGGTACCGCTAATCAGATTATGCAAACAGACGGAGCGGGGAATGTATCTTGGGTAACTCCAGCAGCAGATGCAATCCCAAATGGAGGAAATAACGGAGAAGTACTTTCCACAGACGGTTCAGGTGTTTTATCCTGGATTAATAATGATATATTACCTGTTGGTGGTACCAATGGATTTGTATTAAGTACAGATGGATCCGGAAATTATTCCTGGATTACCTCTGATGATGCTGATGCCGATGCAACTAATGAGATCGAATTACCTACCGGTGGAAACAACGGACAAGTATTAGCTACAGACGGTAGTGGCGTATACAGTTGGGTAGATCAACCTGCAATTCCAACCGCTGTATTTTCTACAACAAGTAATGTGACCAGTAATGCACCGGGAACTATTGCTACAGATGATTTTGTTTTTGGAAGCACACAATTAGATAACCTTACGGGAGCTGATGATAACTCCAGAATGTTTTATGATAAAAGTAGAGGAGCATTCAGAGCAGGAAATATGGTTGATGGTATTGGTGGTTTTGACGAAGCTAATTTAGGATTATTTTCTGTTGGTTTCGGACAAGTAAATAGAGCAACCGGATGGTATTCAGCAACGATGGGTATCAATAACATTTCATCTGGATTGGGTAGTTTTACCGCGGGAGATTCTAATGTTGCTTCAGGAAGTCAATCAGTTGCACTCGGTAGTAATAATACAGCTTCAGGAGTACAAACTTTCACTTTTGGTCGCAATCTTACAGCGGAGAGTGTGGGACAGGTTAGTTTAGGGTATTTAAACACAGCAGCTGCAGGAAATGCCAATGCTTATATAGATACAGATCGTTTGTTTGTGATTGGTAATGGAATCTCAGACATTGACGGTGTTGTTAGATCTGATGCGTTAGTGATGCTAAAAAATGGAAATACTGCATTTTCAGGTAATGTTGGCGTAGGTACTACAACACCAGAAACCACCTATGCATTGAATGTAAACGGAGACTTGAACTATTCTGGTACGTTAACCAATATTTCAGACCGTCGTTACAAAAAGAATATTGAATCTTTATCTGGTAGTTTAGACAAAATTCTTAAAACCGAAGGAGTTCAGTATAAAATGAGAAAAGACGAATTCCCGGATATGAAATTTGCAGACGGTACACAATACGGTGTAATTGCACAGGAAATCGAAAAGACCTTCCCTAATCTGGTAACTACTAATGACAATGGATATAAAAGTGTAAACTATACAGGATTGATTCCTGTTTTAGTAGAAGCACTTAAAGAACAACAACAATTGATTCAACAACAGCAATCCGAAATCACAGAATTAAAAGCTGAAGTTTCTACGGCTTCTAATTTAGAAAAACGCCTTCAGGCTTTAGAAGCAGTTGTAAAAAGTCAGGTAACTTATAAAAAGAACTAGTTATGAAGAAGATTTTTCTAACAATACTAGGTGCATGTACATTCTTTAGTACACAAGCCCAAAGCATAGAAAGACAAGTAATCAGTTCAGGAGGTAACACCATCACTAATGGTGGTGTTACCCTTGACTACACCATAGGAGAACTGGCTGTAACTACCATTACCAATGGTACTACTACCTTAACTCAAGGATTTCAACAGGCTACGCTACAATTAGCGATTAAGATCAATCCGGTAGTGTTTCTGCAAGGCGCTGCCATCAACCCAAATACGGGTGAAGAAACACTGATGCGTGATGATTTAAGAGTTGCAGCGACAATACCAACTACATCACCCTATGCAGATGTAGCAACTACCTTAGCAACTGTTTTTGATGTAACAGGAGCTGATGCTATTGTAGATTGGGTATGGATTGAGTTACGTGATAAAAATGATGCCAATACGGTACTTGCTTCAACTTCAGCCTTACTACAACGCGATGGAGATATTGTGACTGCCGATGGTACATCAGGTCTTGAATTCGAATTACCTGAAGATAATTATTATGTAATGGTATCTCATCGTAACCACCTGGCGATTCTTACTGCCAATACAGTTGCGCTATCTTCTACGGTAGCAACCTTGGATTTTAGTGCTTCTAATACAGTAGCGCAAGGTGGTGCCAATGCTGTAGTAGATTTGGGTACCGGTGTATTTGCTATGTTAGGTGGTGATTTTGATGAGAACGGACAGGTTCAAAACTCAGATATCAATGCTGTTGTATTGTTATTAGGAGGATCGGGATATTCACTCGCAGATATGGATATGAATAGCCAAATTCAAAACACTGATATCAATAATGTCATGAATTCCAATCTAGGAAAAGGAGAGCAATTTTAGATGAATTTGCCAAAAGATTCTGATGATATATTATATGTAAGCAACCCATAAATGTCTTTTTATTAGATACGCGATACCCTTTTAAAGCACTATTAAAAAGCCCCAAATAATAAACCTATGAGAAATGTTACTTTGTGGATAATACTATTATGCAGTAGCCTTGCTATGGCTCAATTGAACTCTACTGCTCCATGGATGAAGGAACTTAATTTAAAAAAGAGCAGTAAAAAACCTACTTTTTCTGAAGTTCAACAAGCATTTGATACGTATTGGGAAACCCATGATAAGGATGCTAAGGGAAGTGGTTATAAACCATTTAAAAGATGGGCTCAATTATGGGAAAGACATGTAAAAGCCGATGGTAGCCTTCCAACAGGAAAAGATCTATGGGAAGCGTGGGAAGCACAAAAACGTTTTGGCAGTAATGCCAAAATCGCAAAGATGGCAGACTTAAGTAATTGGCAACCTATAGGGCCTTACAATCACGTACAAGCCAATGCACAACCTTCTGGTCAGGGCCGCTTAAATGCGGTGACTATTGATCCTAACAACAGTAATACTTGGTATGTAGGTTCACCTAATGGTGGTCTTTGGAAATCAACAAATGGAGGTGGTAATTGGAGTCCAATGACGGATGAGTTACCAAGAGTTGGTGTATCGGCTATTGCAGTAGATTATAACAATTCAAATATCATCTATATTGCTACAGGAGATGATGATGCCGATCAAACACCTACGATTGGGGTGATGAAATCAACCGATGGAGGTGTAACCTGGAATCAAACAGGATTAAATGTAAATACGTTGGGAAATGTTACCCAATTAAGTGAATTGTTTATAGATCCCAATAACTCTAATAAATTAGTGTGTGCTTCTAATAATGGAGTTTTTACGTCCTCTGATGCTGGAGTTAGCTGGTCACAAACGCTTGTAGGAAACAACATTAAAGATTTACGGTTAAAACCAGGAGATGCCAGTATCGTTTATGGAGTAACCACTACAGCTTTTTACCGCTCTACAGATGGTGGAGCTAGTTTTACACAAGTAACTAGTGGAGTTCCTACAAATACTGGAAGAATGGTCATCGATGTAACTCCAGCAAACCCAAATTATGTCTACATTTTTAGCTCGGATGCTACTGACCAAAGAGTACACGGGATTTATCGCTCTAACAACAGCGGTCAGAGTTTTACAACCAGGAACGAAGATAGTTATACCATCATCGGGAACTACCAGGTTTGGTATAATATGGCGATGGGGGTTTCTGATACCAATGCTAATGAGATTTACGTAGGGACTTTAGACGTTTGGAAATCCACGAATGGTGGTCAAACATGGGATAAACTAAATCGTTGGGATCGATTAACAGAAGCATATACCCACGCAGATATTCATAGTATTCGTGTAGTAAACGGAAAAGTATTGGTGGCCTCAGATGGAGGGATTTATTCGAGTGATAACAATGGGACAAATTTTCAACCACACTATCAGGATCTGCAAATAGGAGAATTTTTTAATGTAGCTGTAGCGCAAGGTAATCCGGGAAATATTTCCGGTGGACTACAGGATAATGGTGGTTTTGGAGTAGGAGTTAATGGAGAATACAGAGCGTATCACCCAGGAGACGGAGTAAATACATTAATCACACCTACCGATGATAATATGTATTACGGACTGATCCAAAACGGAGATATTCTATATGTGTCTCATCGTGGAGATGGTCAGTTAGCTCGAGTATATCGACCTTCCAATGCAGGAGCTGGTGTTTGGGTACCACCTTTATCTGCTGATGCTAATGGAGATGTATACGCTGCATGGAGCAATTTATTTAGACTAAATCGAACCAATTATTCGTGGGAATTAGTAGGTGATCTTGGTGGATATACTGATGTATTGGAGATAGCACCTTCAGATCCTAATCGAATCGTTTCCTCCAGTCACCAAAATATTAGAGTAAGTAAAGATGGAGGTCAGACGATTGATTTTAATATCAATGCTGTAGGGAATTCTATTGCTGGAATTGCAATCCATCCGGTCAATCCGGATATTATGTGGATCACAACCGATGGAAATGGTGCTAACAAAGGAATTCATAAAACTATTGATGGAGGACTTACCTGGACAGATATCACCTATAATTTCCCGGTAGCGACAGAATATCCCGAGGATATAGTACATCAACCAGAGCATTCTCAGAACCCAATATATGTATCGACAGACCTTGGTGTATATAGATTGGATGATAGTAGTAATACCTGGGAGCCTTTTATGAAAGGGTTACCCAATACCAAGATCGAAGATTTAGAAATCAATATAGAAGACCAAACCTTAACTGCAGGAACCTATGGACGTGGAATATGGCGTACTTCGATTCCTGTAGAATTGCTTCAGGAAGATATTCGTTTGGCTAAAATCGTAAGCCCACAAAGTTCGGATAGTAATTGTGGAAGTATTAATCCTCAAATTAATGTTCGAAATAATGGAATCAATACTATAAACGCCATAGATATCACCTATACCATTGATGGAGGAACACCTGATGGAATTACCTGGACCGGTACATTGACATCTAATCAGGAAATAGCCATCAATCTTCCAGAGTTGAAACTTCCAGCTGGAACCTATCAATTAACGATAACTATCGATTCTGCAAACGATGAAAACGCTTTAAATAATCAACGTTCTGAAACATTTACGATTAATGATACAGGAATTGTAAATGTTACAAACACCTTTGAATCTGCATCAGACAATTTAATTGTTCAGGGTGGAGTATGGCAACGTGGAGTTCCAACAGGAAATCGATTAAATACCGCCAGTAGCGGTACACGAGTTTATGGTACCAATTTATCAGGAAATTATCCATCCGATACAAATGCATTTTTAATAACCAATTGTTTTGATTTTACCACAATTCAAAATCCGGTACTGAAATTTCAAATGGCTTTTGATTTAGAGACTAATTGGGATTGGGGCAACGTGGAATATACTACTAATGGCGGACAAACCTGGAGTACTCTTGGTCGAAAAACCAGCCAGCCTACTTGGTATAATAGTGATTTAGACGGAAGTAATTTTAATGGAGATTGTTATGGATGTCCTGGAGCACAATGGACAGGAAGAGATACCACAATGAAACAATATGCATATGACTTTGCTACCAACGCTGCTAATGGAGAAACAGATTTAACAGGAGCTGATCATATTTCGTTTAGAATTAAGTTGTATTCAGATAATGTAACCAACCGGGAAGGAATGATAATCGATGACCTTGTGATCGAAGGAGTAGATATCACCACAAGAATACACCCAATTGCCTTCTTAGAAGGAGCAGGAATGAATCCGGTAAACGGAGAAGAAAACCTAATGCGAGATGACCTCAGAGTTGCAGGAATCGTACCCAACACCTCTCCATATAGTGATGGTTTAATTGTGCCATCATCTATGTTGAATACAACAGGAACTGATGCAATTGTAGATTGGGTTTGGTTAGAGTTTCGAGAAGCTACCAATAAAGCTAATGTTGTGGCAAGCCGTTCGGCACTGTTACAACGCGATGGAGATATTGTAGATGTAGACGGAAATCAGCAATTAAAACTTGATCTGATCGCAGGAGACTACTTTTTAGCGATTAAGCATAGAAATCATTTGGGTATTGTTTCGGCATCTACCTACTCGTTAACTGCAACAACCGCAACGGTAAATTTAAGTATAGATACCGCATCCATCACAGGGGGAGCGAATGCTGTAGTATTACTCAATAATGGCCACTATGCTATGATTGCAGGAGATTATGATGAAAACGGTCAGATCCAAAACTCAGATATAAATCAGATGTTACTGCTATTAGGAAATAGTGGATATCATAAGGCGGATATGGATATGAATGGCCAAATACAAAATACTGATATCAATAATGTGATAAACAAAAACCTTGGAAAAGGAGAACAATAAATCAAAACCTATACATAAAAATAGGGTAAAATATAAGATCACTGTATTAGATAAATATAAAAGTAAATCCGTTGTGCATTTTGATATAAACATTTTAAAATGCAAAACAGATAGAAGTAAATAAAAAAGTTATTTAGAAATGAAAAAAAATACCCCTTTCATAATCTTATTATTGTTAAGTGCCTTAGGATTTTCTCAATCGTTCAATTACCAGGCAGTCGTTAGAAATGCCGGTGGAGATCCTGTCGTCAATCAATCTATAGGAGTTCAGATTCAGATTTTAGAAGGAGCCGCACCGGACTTAGTTGTATATACAGAAACGCATACCGTAACATCTTCGGCTCAAGGAATCATCTCACTACCTATAGGAATTGGAGCGACTTCAGATACGTTTGGTACAATTAACTGGAGCCAGCAAAACCAATGGATCGGTATTGCTGTAGATATTACAGGTGGAACCACCTATACTAGTATAGGAACTAATAAATTACAACAAGTCCCATATGCGTTGTATGCTACTAATTCGGGTGATAAAACCTTTGACACTACCAATAATGTAACAAGCAATTCAAATGGAACCATCGATACTGATGATTTTGTATTTGGTAGTACACAATTAGATAATATTTCGAATAATACAGATGATAATGCCCGTATGTTTTTTGATAAAGATAAAGCAGCATTTAGAGCAGGTATTGTAAATGACCTAAGTGAAGGAACTCCTATTCCTGGGGATTTATGGGATGATGCGAATATTGGGTATGGATCTGTTGCCCTAGGTGCAGATAATGCTGCCAAGGCAGGAGGTTCTGTAGTATTGGGAAGTAATAATAGTATTGAATCAGCTTCCTCCAGTTCTATTGCTTTAGGATTATCAAATATCATTAATGGAAGTGCCTTATCGGCATTTGCTGTAGGTGATGGTAATACAGCATCTGGGAATTTTGCAGGAGCGATTGGGGCTGGCAATACAGTTGGTGGAAACAGTAATATTGCTATTGGTAGAGGATTAACGACCAATAATAAGGATGCAATTGCTTTAGGGTATTTTAATACCGAAATCGTAGGAAGTCCTGGAGTTCCGAATCCAAATCAACCACTGTTAATTTTAGGAAACGGAACTGATGCAATGAATACTTCAAACGCTTTGGTCATGTTGCATAACGGAAAAACTACCTTAAATGGTGAATTGACCATTGATGGTGATAATCAAGGTGCAGGAACTTCTTATACACTGCCTGGGCAAGACGGAACCGCTAATCAAGTGATGAGTACAGATGGTTCTGGAAATGTTTCCTGGATTACCCAACCTGCAACTCCTTCGGTTATATTTTCGACAACAAATAATATTACAAGTAATGCGAATGGAAATATTACTACTGATGATTTTGTGTTTGGGAGTACACAATTAGCAGATGATGCGACAACTTTTGATGATAATATAAGACTATTCTTTGATAAAAGTAAAGGAGCTTTTAGAGCTGGATATGCTCAAGATGATCAATGGGATGATGTTAACGTTGGCTCAAGGTCAGTTGCCTTTGGAAATCAAAATGTGGCAAGTGGTTTTCAATCTTTTATTATGGGAGCTCATAATACGGTTTCTGGACCAACTTCTGCTAGTTTTGGTGCAAATAATAACATTACAGGTATCGGGACTTTTTCTACAGGTGAGTTTTTAACAGCAGAAGCTAGAAGTCAAGTTACTATAGGGTATTTAAATACAGCTGAAGCTGGAAATGCATTGATAAAAGTTCCTACTGATCGTTTATTTGTAATAGGAAATGGACTTGATGAAATGAGCAGAAGCGATGCATTAGTGATGCTAAAAAATGGAAATACTACCCTAAATGGTTCATTAACCATTGATGGAGATAACCAAGGCGCAGGAACTTCTTATACCTTACCTGCGCAAGATGGAGCAGCTAATCAAATAATGAGTACCGATGGTTCTGGAAATGTGTCTTGGACAGCAGCGAGTGAAGCATTTTCTACAACTTCAAATGTTACAAGCAATGCAAACGGAACAATTGCAACAGATGATTTTGTGTTTGGTAGTACGCAATTAGGAGATACTGGAAATACAGACAACGATAGAAGACTATTTTTTGATAAAAGTAAAGGCGCTTTTCGCGCTGGTATAGCAGAAGGTAATGAATGGGATGATGCAAGTATTGGAGAATTTTCTGTTGGATTAGGTAGGCGTGCTTCAGCCGGTGGTAGTGCTTCTATATCTCTAGGTACATTTACTACTGCTTTAGGAGACGAATCTGTAGCTGTAGGTTATGCAGCTGGGGCCTATGGATTGCGTTCTGTGGCTATAGGTTATAGAACACTTGCACAGTCAAAAGAGCAAATTACTATAGGAACACATAATACTATAGCCTCTGGAGATTTGAATAATTGGGTACCTACAGATAGACTCTTTGTTATAGGTAATGGAGATGCAGACAGTAATGGTGGCGGTAGCTCCTCAAGAAGTGATGCATTAGTGATGCTCAAAAATGGAAATACAACCTTAAATGGTTCATTAACGATTGATGGAGATAATGCAGGTTCCGGAGCATCGTATACTTTACCTATTCAGGACGGAGCTGCAAATCAAATTATGACTACAGATGGTTCAGGAACAGCAAGTTGGGTTGACACACCAACAGGTGGCGCTTTTTCAACAATAGCTAATGTTACGAGTAATGCGAATGGAACAATTGCTACAGACGATTTTGTATTTGGGAGTACACAATTAGACAATGACACCAACACTGTGGATGACGATAAGCGTATGTTCTTTGACAAAGGAAGAGGAGCTTTTCGTGCTGGAGAAGTAGAAGCAGACGAATGGGATTCAACTAACATAGGAACTAACTCTACTTCTTTTGGTATTAATAATATAAGTTCCGGTGCGGCATCGTTTACAGGTGGAGATGAAAATCAAGCGACAACTTTTGCAGCTATTGCCTTGGGAGTTGCAAACAGAGCTACTGGTAGTTCTTCAGTTGCTATGGGATCTGGTTCGAAAGCTGAAAGTAAAGGGCAAATATCGTTAGGAGTTAATAATACTCCTTTGGCAGGAGATCCATTTACTTACATATTAACCGATCGATTATTTGTTATTGGAAATGGTGTGTCTCCTTCCGCAACACCTAGTGATGCATTAGTGATGCTCAAAAATGGAAATACTACTTTAAATGGTTCCTTAACTATAGATGGAGATAATGCAGGTTCCGGAGCATCGTATACTTTACCTATTCAGGATGGAGCTGCAAATCAAATTATGAGTACAGATGGTTCCGGAATAGCAAGTTGGGTTGATGCACCAACATCTGGAACAACATTACCAGCTGGTGGAACCAACGGACAAGTGTTACAAACAGATGGTATCGGTAATTACAGCTGGACAAACAATACAGAAGCTCCCGGAGCTTTTACACCTTTAACTCTTAATACTGCTGCTGGATGGGAATATTACAATGCTGCTTTTGGTGTAACCAACTTTCAGGATCCACGATATCGAAAAGTAAATAACATCGTCTATCTCGAGGGGATGTGTAGAAAGAACGCAGCCATTAACAATGCAGATACGATTATGACCTTACCGGTTGGATTTCGCCCAGCAAAAACACGCATCTTTTCTGTTGAGACGGAGAATGGATCTATACGTGTTGATGTCAATGCTAACGGAACTGTTTTGGTCGCTACCGGATTTAATATCAGTCAAAATTGGGTATCCCTGGACGGGATCACTTTTAGTGTAGATTAAAAAATAAATAGGGTAACTCAAAACTTGGCTGTACTAGATATAACACAGAATTATTTTTTTACTGAATTACTATAAACTTAATAAACATTCTTAAACCCCTTTCATTATGAAAAAACTACTATTTTCATTAGCAACGATCTTAAGTATCGTATACGGTTCGTATGCCCAATGCGGTCCCGGAGAAGATACCACAGCGCCCGTATTTGGAAATGCAGGAGATGGAACCATGGCAAATCCATTTAAAAACTTATTAGTGTCTACAGTAGGTAGTGTGCCTAGTGGCACCTATTATTTTAATTTTAACGGTAGTACTTTTCAAGGAGCACTAGACAATGACACTGATGGTGGAGGTTGGTTAATGGTATTGAATTATGTACACTTGGCAGGGGATAACACAGCGCTTACAGTAAGAAACACAGATCTCCCATTATTAGGTTCTTCTACTGTTGGAGACAATGAAGCAGGAACTGCCAATTGGGGACATATGGGTAATGCGCTAGCGGCTGCAATCGATTTTGAAGAAGTGCGTTTTTATGGTGAAACTACGGGACATACCCGTATTATTAATTTTAAAACGTCTTATATTAATGCCTTAAACTACCTTAAAACGGGAGTTGGTAATTTTATTGGAATTAATAATGTTGCTAATTTTACTGCACTCTCAGGGCATACTGCGAATCTCCCTGGTCAAACTGCAAATTATTTTACAAATCAAGGAGATAATGCCTTAACAGAATTTCCGTTTTCCCGTAGTGCACAATTTCACTGGGGAATTCGTGGTGGTGGAGTCAATGGAAACCGCTGGGAAGTTGACGATAGTGCGATAAATACACAAAGCACGATTCATCGTGTTTGGGTTCGTGGCGATCTCTCACCATCAGCAACGCCAACACTAAGTGCCACTTTAGATAACACAGGAAATGTAAGCATAAGTCCAACAGACTTTGGGTTCACTCTTACGGATAATTGTAGTACTGAAGCCAATATAAGCCTAAGTCTAAGTCAAACAGATTTTACCTGTGCGGATGTTGGTGATAATACGATACAATTTACGGCTACAGATGAGCAAAATAACAATGTAACCATAGATGTAACGATAACCATTGTAGAATCTCCACCAGTAATAAATACAGCTCCTCCAGCACCTTTTCTTATTGTAGCATTGGATAGCAATGGAGAGGTAGTATTAGACTTGGCAACATTAAATACAACAGTTACAGATGATTGTGGTATTATGAACACGACTATTAGTCAAACAGATTTTAATTGTGATGATATAGGATTTAATTCGGTAACAATTACTACTACAGATGTGAATGGAAATGTAACAAATGCCAGTATGCCTTTTATTATTACAGATCCAGTACCACCAGTAATTCAATGTATTGCTCCTTTTTCTGTAGCATTAGATGGAACAGGAAGTGTAACACTGAATCCAAATAGTCTATTAGAGAGTTTTACAGATAACTGTAGCGGATTAGGAAATGTTACTTTAGATAAATCTGTATTTACCTGTGCAGATATTGGAGATAATTTGGTTACACTTACTGTAAGTGATCAAGGAGGTAATGAAACTACCTGTACTACCACAGTTACGGTAACCATACCATCATGTCCAGGAAATTTAACTTTGCAGGCAGAAATAGACGCCTGTGGTGTTACCTATAACTATCCTTGTGCAAGTAATGTTACTTCTGGCCCTCCAAGTGGTACCTTTTTAGCAGTAGGAACAACCAATACATTTACCTATGATACGCTGGACAATATGGGAGCTACTGTTTCTTGTAGTTATGATCTTACTGTGGTAGATCAAGAAGGCCCTGCTTTTATCACCAGAGATCAGACCTTAGTTTTGGATGTTGCAGGAACAGCGTCATTAACAGCTAATGATTTATTAGGTTCAGATCCCTTAGCTCCAGATTATACAGTAGACCAAACAGGAACTTTTAATAGAGAAGATATTTCAACTACAGGTACGGAAATCCTACTTGAAGATGATCAGGTTTCGACTGCATTACCTATTGGTTTTGAGTTTGCATTTTATGGAAACTTATATAATGATTTTTACATTTCATCTAATGGATTTATCACCTTTACAGCCAATAGTGATGATGGATGTTGTGATGGACAAGTACTTCCAGATACTACTGTGCCTAACAACTTAATTGCCTTCGATTGGGAAGATTATGATCCTGAATCCGGAGGAAACATTCGTTACGGAACTATTGGTACGGCACCAAATCGTATTTTGATTATGGATTTTGATAATGTAGCACATATTGACGATCCTATGCAAGGAACCACCACACAAGTTAAACTTTTTGAAACCACCAATACTATTGAAATCCACGCCACTAGCATTTCAGACTTAGGATATGATAAAACTCAAGGTCTTGAAAATATAGATGGTACAGCAGCGATTATTGTACCAGGTCGCAATGCGGCACAATGGAGTACTACTAATGATGTAGTTGCCTTTATACCAATTGCAGGAATCATAGATGGATGTGGTGTAGATACGCTGGTAGCTTCACAAACAGATTTTGATTGTACGAATTTGGGAGCAAACATCGTAACCCTAACTGCGACGGATCTTAATGGTAATGTTTCTATGCAAAATGCAACAGTAACAATCACTACTACAGATACTACAGCTCCAGTGATCACCTTAACAGGAGATGATCCACAAGAGATTGAACGAGGATCTACATATACAGAATTAGGAGCTACAGTAGACGATGGATCTATAATAGCAGTTGATACTTCTTCATTAGATATAAACACTGTAGGGAGTTACAGTGTAACCTACAATGCTACCGATTTGTCTTGTAATGAAGCCATAGAAGTTGTTAGAACTGTAAACGTAGTAGATACAACTGCACCAGTGATTAGCTTGACAGGAGCAAATCCACAAGTGATAGAGTTAGGTGCTGGATATACAGAATTAGGAGCTACTACTGATGATGGATCAGCAGTAGTGATTGATACGTCTGTATTTGTAGATGCAGTAGGAAGTTATAGCGTAACTTACAATGCTATTGATGCTTCAGGGAACAATGCAGTAGAAGTTGTTAGAACTGTGAACGTGGTAGATACAACTGCACCAGTGATTAGCTTAACAGGAGCAAATCCACAAGTGATAGAGTTAGGTGCTGGATATACAGAATTAGGAGCTACTACAGATGATGGATCAGCAGTAGTGATTGATACGTCTGTATTTGTAGATGCAGTAGGAAGTTATAGCGTAACTTACAATGCTACTGATGCTTCGGGAAACAATGCTGTAGAAGTGATCAGAACGGTAAATGTAGTAGATACTACTGCACCAGTGATTAACTTAACAGGAGCGAATCCACAAACTATTGAGTTAGGAGATGGATATACAGAATTAGGAGCTACGGCAAATGACGGATCAGCTATAGTGATTGATGCCAGTGCTTTTGTAGATGCAGTGGGAAGTTATAGCGTAACTTACAATGCTACTGATGCTTCAGGAAACAATGCTGCAGAAGTGATCAGAATGGTAAATGTAGTAGATACCACTGCTCCAGTGATTACTTTAAGTGGAGACAATCCGCAAACTATAGAATTAGGGTCAGGGTACATGGAATTAGGAGCTACTACTGATGATGGATCAGCAGTAGTGATTAATACGTCTGCATTTGTAGATGCAGTAGGAAGTTATAGCGTAACTTACAATGCTATTGATGCTTCAGGAAATAGTGCCATAGAAGTGATCAGAACTGTAAACGTAGTAGATACAACTTCACCAGTGATTAGCTTGACGGGAGCAAATCCACAAGCGATAGAATTAGGTGCAGGTTATACGGAATTAGGTGCTACTACCGACGATGGATCAACAATAGTGATTGATGCATCTGCAGTAGATGCCAATACCTTAGGAAGTTATAGTGTTAGGTATAATGCTACTGATGCTTCAGGAAACAATGCTATAGAAGTTATCAGAACTGTAAACGTAGTACCATTGTTATCTATAGAAGATAATCTATTTTCTAAAGCTATTATTGTATATCCTAATCCAACGAGTAGTATACTTTATATTGAATCTTCAGAAAACCCTATGGATACTATCGAAGTGATGGACATGAGTGGTCGTATTATTAAACGTATAGCGCAAGATGCTATTAGCCGATATCAAATGAATACCTCTAATCTTTCTGGTGGTATTTACTTTGTAAAAATTACTTCTGGTAACAAAGAAGCTATCAAACGAATTACCAAAAATTAATACGCTTGATATAATAATTGGTTTGTTTTATTGGAATCTGTCGAAGATATTAACTCTTGATTTTTATGAGGTCTTTGACAGGTTCCTTTTTAAACTTCATAGCTCTTAGATACTATCAGACCATCGATATTTTGTATTAAAAATCTATCAAAAACAGAGCTTCGCAATTAACAGAAAAATAAATAGGGTATATACATACTTAACTGTACTCTTTATGACGGAGAATAAAATTTCAAAATAAAAAATTTTAAACATGAAAAAAAATACCCCGCTATTAATCTTATTGTTTTTTAGCCTATTTGGATTTTCGCAATCCTTTAATTACCAGGCTGTGGTAAGAGATGCTAACGGTGATCCAATTGTGAATCAATCGATTGGTGTACAAATACAAATTCTAGAAGGAGTGGCGCCTGATAATTTAGTATATACTGAAATCCATACTGTGACTTCAACAGCCCAAGGAATTATATCCTTAGCTGTAGGTACAGGTACAACTTCAGATAATTTTAGTACAATTAACTGGAGTCAGCAAAATCAATGGATTGGAATTGCTGTAGATATTACAGGAGGAACAACATATACAAGTATAGGAACGACCAAATTACAGCAAGTGCCTTATGCCTTATATGCTGCCAATTCAGGAGATAAAACCTTTGATACCACCAACAATGTAACAAGTAATGCATCAGGAACTATTGCCACCGATGATTTTGTGTTTGGTAGTTCGCAATTGGATAACATTACTAATAATACTGATGATAACGCCCGAGTGTTTTTTGATAAAAGCAAGGCTGCCTTAAGAGCGGGTATTGTAAATGATGTAGAAGAAGGCACTCCAGTTGCCGGGGATTTATGGAATGATGCAAATGTTGGGTATGGGTCCATTGCCTTAGGGGTAGATAATGCTGCCAAAGCGTTTGGTTCTGTAGCAATAGGAAATGAAAACACTATAGAAACCGCAGTTTCCAATTCTATTACCTTAGGATCAGGTAATACAATTAACGGAAATGCATTGTCCGCTTTTATTTTAGGTGAAGTTAATACGGTGTCTGGAATTCATTCACTAGCATTAGGAGCCAATAATAACGCAGGCGGAAATGGGAATATTGCGATGGGTCGTGGGTTAACTACTAATAATAAAGATGCAATTGCGCTGGGGTATTTTAATACTGAAATATCAGGAAGCCCAACAGGTTATAATGTTAATCAGCCATTATTAATAGTAGGAAACGGAACGGATCAGATGAATACCTCCAATGCACTAGTGATTCGTCATAACGGAAATACATTATTAAATGGAGCATTAACCATTGATGGAGATAACACAGGTTCTGGTATTGGATATACATTACCCTCACAAGATGGTACTGCCAATCAAGTAATGAGTACCGATGGTGCCGGAAATGTATCTTGGATCAATGCGCCTTCCGGAGGAGCTTTTTCAACAACATCTAATGTGACGAGCAATGCTAACGGAACTATTGCCATCGATGATTTTGTGTTTGGTAGTACACAATTAGATGATGATACCAATACCACAGATGACGATTTTAGAATGTTCTTTGATAAAAGCAAAGGAGCTTTTAGAGCAGGTTCAGCTGTTGGAACTGAATGGGATAATGTCAATGTAGGAGCAGGTTCAGTGGCTTTTGGTAATAAAAATACGGTAAGCGGTTTTCAATCTTTTTCTGTGGGTGTTCAAAATAATGTTATTGGGGCAACTTCCGCTACCTTTGGCGCCAACAATACCATAACAGGTATTGGAACCTTTTCTACAGGTGAGTTTTTAACCGCCGAAGCAAGAAGTCAAGTCACTATTGGATATTTAAACACGGCTGCCGCTGGAAACGCATTGATAAAAGTTCCTACAGATCGTTTGTTTGTAATTGGTAATGGATTTGACGAAGCCAATAGAAGCGATGCGTTAGTAATGCTAAAGAATGGAAATACAATGCTAAATGGCTCATTAACTATTGATGGTGATAATCAAGGTACTGGCCAGGCATATACATTACCTGCCCAAGATGGTACCGCTAATCAGGTGATGAGTACAGATGGTTCTGGAAATGTTTCCTGGATTACCCAACCTGCAACTCCTTCGGTTACATTTTCAACAGTAAACAATGTTACAAGTAATGCCAACGGAAATATCGCTGCGGATAATTTTGTATTTGGTAGTACTCAACTTAATGATATCGAAAATAATGCATCAGATGATGTTAAAATGTATTTTGATAAAAGTAAAGGGTCTTTTAGAGCAGGAACTTCATTAGACAGTAGTGGAGATGCTTTTGTTTGGAATCCTATTAATGCAGGTGATTATTCTGTGGCGATGGGGCGTTATTCGTTGGCACAAGGTATAGCCGCAACCGCATTTGGTACAAATAATAATGCGGGAGGTGAAAATGCTTTTGCTGCAGGATTTCAAAATTTAGCCTCTCGTCCTTCTACAGTTGCGATCGGTGCTAATAATAGTGTTTCTGGATTTTATGCAGTAGGAATAGGTCGCGGAACTCAATCTACCACGTATGGACAACATACTATCGGATTATTTAGCGAATTTGTAAACGGAAGTGATGCAGCATATGTGGCTACAGATCCTCTATTTATTATCGGAAATGGAATAAGTGACATCAATAGAACCAATGCATTAGTAATGCGTAAGAATGGTAATACACAACTAAACGGGTCATTGACAATTGATGGGGATAATGCAGGAGCAGGAACAGCTTATACCTTACCAGCTCAGGATGGAACAGCGAATCAAGTGATGACCACGGATGGTTCAGGAAATGTTTCCTGGACAGCAGTAAGTGGCAATGATGCAGATGCCGACCCTACCAATGAAATCGAATTACCGGCAGGAGGAACAGATGGACAAATTTTACGAACTAATGGAAGTGGAGGCTATACCTGGGTTAACGACGCTGTAAATGATGCAGATAATGACCCTACCAATGAAATTGAGTTGCCGGCAGGAGGAATTAGCGGGCAAGTTTTAACCAGTAACGGTGCTGGTGGATCTCAATGGACATCTAATGTATCTGCCGCTACAGTAGAAACACCTGCGTTAACTATTACAGGTTTGCCAGCTTTTGCAGCAGATTTAGATGGAACTAAAGTCTTGTCTGGGGCCGGAAGTTTTGTAGGACTTACTGGTTGGAGAACTAGTGATGGAGCATTACCCAAAAACTTGTTCGACAATGGGAATCATTTTAATGAAACTACAGGGGAATTTACTGCTCCGGTGAATGGATTCTATTATTTTACGGCTCAAATACGTTTTGATCAGATTAGCAGTGGGTATTTCAGATTGTTACTTGGAGTTAATGGTACCACTAGCTTAAATAATGGATTACACGCAATTTCTGAGGGAGATGCCACAGGAACACAATTCCATACACTAAATGTTGGAGGAGTTATGAAATTAAATGCTAATGATAAAGTAAATATAATCGTCTTTTCAAGCTCGGATGCTTCTTGGTCCGTTAGTGATGAAAGTGGATTTAACGGATATCTGATCAGTAGGTTTTAATAATTTGTAGAACTTATCTTAGAAATAGATATAAGTAAGAAAAAAGCGTTAAAAGTCTAATTTAAAACTTGGATTTTTAACGCTTTCCTGTATGTTATATAATCTTGAAATTTTAAGTTTAAATTTCGAATAATGAATATCAGTTTTTGTGATTTAGTTTTGAAACTTCCAAATACATTTATATGTGGTGAAATAAACCAATTCAAATCATATTTTTAGTTAGAATTATAACTCGAATAGAAAAAGTAATTTCCAAGATTTAAAGGCTTCAAAACTAAAATGTTTTGTAGCCTTTATTTTTCTGGTGACCTCGTCTGTAGTTAAAATTTCTGTTGGCATTATAAAATGAGTTTTAATTAATAAGGCCCCACATCAATTGCGAGATCGGGATAACATTTAGGATTATCATTGAAATAAATTTCAAATGACAGTTCTTCAGTTAATTCTACTTTCGTTCTACAAAGCTGGTGTGATTTGATGAATTTTATTCCCAAATTGGAAATGGGTTGAGTGATATTTTAATAGCTGTTTGACCACTTTCTATTGTAAAATTGCTAAAATATAAAACTTAGGTATTCGACATAAAAAAGATGATAGTGTTTGAGCTCAGTGGTATAGTTGTCTATAATATGGCAATCTGTAGCTACATTATTAATAATATAAATTTTTTGGTCATTCTAACTTGGTTTATGGTCACTCCAGAACACACTTGTAGCCATAATTTTGCTGTATCAATAATTAAAACTTTAATACAATGAAAAAAATATTTTTAACAGGAGCTACAGGAAACACAGGCTCACAGGTAGTAAATCAATTAGTAAAAACAAATTCTCAAGTCACTACGTTAGTGCAGGAATCTTCCAGTGAAACTCAAATCAACAAATTTGAAGATTATGGATTCACAGTGGTAAAAGGAGATGTTTTAAAATCTGATACTTACGAAAATGAATTATCAAAAGCAGATGTTGCTTTACTTCACGTCGGAAATTCTGAAAATCAATTAGATATTGAAAAGAGTTATATCGATACAGCAAAGAAAAGTGGTCTAAAGCATTTAGTAAAGTTTTCAGCATTTAGAGCCGATGAAAATTCGCCTTCTGAAATATTAGCGGTACACGGTAAATCGGAAAACTACATAAAGAATAGTTCAATACCATATACTATGGTTCGACCTAACTTTTTTATGCAGAATATCTTAATGCAAGCAGATGCTATTAAAACTCAAAATACTTTTTATCTGCCATTAGCAAACACAAAAGTGGCTACTATTGATACTAGAGATGTAGCAACATTTTTATCGACAGTTTTAACCGAAAAAGATCACGAAAACAAGACGTTTGAGATTTCTGGACCAGAGGTTATTAGTTTTCACGAAATGGCTAAAACCCTTTCTGAGGTATTAGGTAGAACTATTAGCTTCACGCCTGTTTCATTTGAAGCATTTGAGGCTTCACTGAAAAGTTTAGGTCTTAATGACTGGAGTGTTAATGCATTTTCTGGTCTTAATCAATATGTTGAGAATCAAGATGCGATGGCTTATAAAACAGATGACTTTGAAACAATAACTGGTAAAAAACCTGCTACTTTTAGACAATTTATTGAAGACCATAAAGACTTCTTTATATAAATAATTAAAACTTATCATTATGAAATATTCAGAAGAAAGCAATTTATCGGTCTTAAAAGATTGGTATAAATCAGCAATAAATGGAGAAGGTGAAAAAGTAGCTAATACTCTTTCTGATGCTATTAAATGGCATTTTGCAGAAGGCCTAGGTGTAGGAGGAGACTATCAAGGAAAAGAAACCTTACTAAGAGATGTACTTCCGGAATTTTTCTCCGAATTTGATAAACTACAAGGATTTCCTTCGGATTTCAAAGCATTAGGAAACCTGTTTATTGTAAAGGGAACTTATATAGGCAAAACGAAAGAAGCGCAAAAAGATTTCTCAGCTGAATTTATGCACATTATTGAAATGAAAGATGGTAAAATTACTAGCCTTTATCAAAACACCAATACTGATGCTTATACTAAAGCTTTGGGAGAAGTTGTTATACAGCGTATGGATGACAAAACAAAACCTTTTAGAGTGTAGTATGCCGCATTATTTTTAGGTCTATAAACAAAAAAGAGAGTAGTTCTTTATATAAAGAATCACTCTCTTTTTGTTGAACTTATTTTGAGTTATTCTTTTACTTACTAATGTCTCATTTACACCCTGATTTTCTTATTTTTAGCTTCCATCGAGTTCTATTAAGTGTTACGCAATTGAAGTGGTGTTTTACCAGTTTTCCTCTTAACAAAACGAATAAAATGTGTAGGATTATCAAAGTGTAAGTTATATGCTATTTCACTTACAGACTTTAAAGTTTGTA
The DNA here is from genome assembly GCF_947495315.1 of uncultured Aquimarina sp. GTDB lineage: Bacteria > Bacteroidota > Bacteroidia > Flavobacteriales > Flavobacteriaceae > Aquimarina. The sequence continues at coordinate 310,735 of NZ_CANLYD010000005.1, forward strand.
GTAACAACGATTTAGCTTCCATTAATTTACGGTCGTGAATAATCTGTAAAGCTGTTTTACCTGTTAAGCTTTTTACCACATAATTTAAATGCGTTGGATGGATTGCCAAAGCATTTGCAAATTCTTGAACTGATTTTAAAACTTTCTCGGTGTCTTTACCGTATTGTTCTTCTATTAATACATTATACCTATTGAGTATTCTGGTGTCTGAATCTTGAATTATTGCATTTGTACCTATTTTTTTTACATATAAGTTTTTAGCCTCAAGCAAGATTATATTTAAGTAAGACCTGAAAATGTCTTCTTTGTTTTCAATGTCTTGTTCCGCTAGATTGCTTATGCTTTCACAAATTCCTTTTAAATGTGCGCTTTCCTCATTAGAAACACTGATGCTCATTGATGCATTTTGTGTGAAAAATGGAAAATCAGAATGTAGTTTGTTTTTTTTATGTACAGTGGAATAAAAGTCTGAAGTAAAAAAGATAACGAAACCGCTTAAAGGGGTAATGCTTTCCCAAGATTGAATATGTCCTTCACCAGAAAAAAACAGGGTATTTGTATCTAAGTGCTGTTCTTCGGAATTATTTTTCATATCAATTTCCCCACTTAGAATTACCATAATCTTATAAAAATGTTTTCTGTATGGTGGCATTTTTTGAGGAATCACCTTAGCAGATTCTTCCAGTATACCTATAGAAAAACCATTAAATACTGCCTTATCATAGTTTATGAAGTTTAGGTAGTCTTTGATGGTAGAGAATGTATATATGTCGTCTATTTTCAATATAATTAAGTATTTAGCTTTAAAGATATTGATTTTTATATCTAAATAAAAACAGCGACCCTCAAAATAGAAATCGCTGTTATTAAAATTGTATATATTTTAGGTTTCGGTTTTTTTTAGTGATAAAATCTTACTCCAAAATGGTATTAGTACATAAACCATAGCGGGAACTAAAATAATCGTTAGTACAAAGGTTCTTACTAAAATCGGTAGTTCATTTAAATACTCTCCAAAAAATAATAAAATCCCTGTTATTGCAGGATAGATTGCTATCCAAACAATGAATGCTGATTTTAGCTTTTTCATTTTGTTGGTTTTTGAAATATACTTTTGTCTATATCTGTTTTGAACTTAATATTTGTCCAATTAATGAACGCGTAGTTCGTTCCTTTTGCATTTCCATCCCAATTTTCTGCTTGTATGTATTTACGCTTAGAAGGTACTTTAATACCATCTATAGTCTCGTATTCAAATTGCATTAAACTAGGTTCGGTAAGACCAAATGCTACGACTGTAAAAAGAAACTGATCTATTAGTTTTGTTTCTTTATTGATGTATAAAATATAGGTGTCTTGAGCGTCTCCAACTTTATTACCAAATGTAATTTTGACTCTATTGTAATCTTTACTATTTACCTTTTGGTCTGCAAGTTTCTCGTAGTTGATGCCATCATCTAGTAATTTAAAAAACATAGTGAACCAGTAATAATTTGTTTTCCTAAGGAATCTAGCTATGCCATTAGCTTGGTCATCATCAGACACTTTTCCATCAAAAGTTACCCAAGAGTCCTTACCATTGTATCCCTCTACAACCTTACCATTAGCTCCTGAAAAACTATGTTCTGTATAGGCAGCATATGATAATTCTCCATCAAAAACATAGGTCTCGTTTCCTACTAACGTTATGGCGCCTTCTCCAGGAGGTGTACGATATTCAATATCGTAATTTACATTACCTAAGTTATAAAAATTTTGTTTCCCTCCAGTGGCTTCTACAGCTTGTGCTACTAATTCTTTTGCTGTTTGTGCTGTTGCTATCGTTGATACTGCTAACAGCATCATTATTAAAATTGATTTTTTCATTGTTTAACTATTTTATGTTATTATTTGATTCTTCTTCTAATACTGTTCGAACGACATACTTGGTACAGTTTGATTACCTATTCTATGTTTGTTCTTTTGAATAAATTCTTTCCAAGTGGTGGGTTTGCGACCAGTAATACCTTCAAAATTGTCAAAAATCTTTCCTGAAGGAACTTCACCAGAAGCGTTAAGCGCAAATTGATCAGATACACACTTCATATAGGCATCGGCATATACTGAATCTTTAGTGCCTTGGTAGGTCATATCCCTAAACTCATCTGGATTGTGCTCCACAACATTGAAATCTTGTTCGGTAACTTCGGTCATTATCTCTGAAATTTCTGTTATGGTTTTTGCATCATACCCTAGTGGAATGGTTTCATTATGGTATTTTTCAGGATGGATAAATATCTGTGCGATGACGGCTGCGATATCATCGGTATCAACCCAAGTCCAATTAGAATTACCTATAAAATCGTGTAAAGTATTTTCCTGAAGCCATCCAAAATTGAAGATATTCTGCATAAAAGATTCTGGTTGTAAGTGGGTATAGTCAAAACCTAATTTTTCGATATAAGCTTCAATAAACTGATGCCAGCCCCAGTGCGATACTTCATTGGTATCTGTGCTTGATGCTCCTATATGAACAATGTGTTTCACACCTTCTTCTTTTGCAATGTCAAGAAAGCGCTTGCTTTGTCTCATCATATCAGCTGTATAGCTTGTCATCAGTAAGGCACTATCCATTCCTTTTAAAGCGGGTCTAATAGATTTTTTGTCTTCAAGGTCTAAATACACTCCTTTTACATTAGACCCATCAATTACTTTTAGGTTTTCTTTATTTCTTGATGTCCCAAAAAGCTGTAAATCATTTTTTGTGCTAAGTAGCTCTATAACCTTGCTACCTACTTGCCCAGTTGCTCCTACGATGAGGATGTTTTGATTTTTTTTATTTTTCATTTTTTACTTATTTAAATTTTATTTTGTTTATGTTGTTGCAGGTGTCAACCTTAATTAGGGTTGACCCTTTATTTACTTGATTCTTCTACAGCGAGGTCAAATACTTTATAGTTGCCTTCATTCCAACTTAATTCTTCAATGACCTTGTAAATTTTCCATACATTATCAGATTTACGCATCCAAAAGTTATGAGTACCCACCATAATTTGTACAGGACTCCCAAAATCATTTTTCTTGTAATGTTGTGCATGCAGCATTACGGAAACATAAGCCTCATTATCCTCAACCACAATTTTATAAGGAGTTAGGTCGTGTTGCGTAGCATCTAAGGTATCAAAGAATTTGGCTGCGCCAGCTACCCAGTCATCAGCTTTTACTTCCATTATGCCTCCATCTCCACCTATAGATACGGAGAAGTCCATTTGTAAATCATCTATAAATAATGCTCTATGCATTTCCCAATCTTTTTTATCAAGACTATATGCATACGTACTTACTATTTGTGCGATAATTTCTCTATCATATAGCAATTGTATTTTTTCTGAATCATTTAGTGATTTCTCAGATAAACGTCCTGGAATAATTTTATTTTGACTTAAATTTTTCATTAGTAATGTTTTTTGATTATTAAATAATTACACTACAAATTTACCTTTGAAATCAGCTTATTATGTAACCATTTTACAAGACGAAATGACCAAAATGCAACTTCTCTACTAGGGATTTTTTTATTTAAATTGAATGAAAGGATATTTGTGAAATCTAGAGTGTTATCTAATACAAAAACAGCGATCTTTCATTTCTGAAAGACCGCTGTTCCATCCAACATTAAATCGTATTGCTATACCAAAAGTAACATAAGATTAACCTTAAATACTTGTTCATTTTCCTCTTTTTTTCATTGTAAACCTCTTCTGTAGCGATGACTAGGCAAGAGATTTGCAGATTCAAAAGAAGAAAAAGCAACTACGCATTTTTTAGCCTTTTCTTATGTCGCATTTGATATTATTTATTTTGAACTCGTATCTGCTATTTTTAATTTTTTAAATTTTTGGTCAAGTTCATCAGTTTCTATAATTTCCCATCCACCACCTAGAGCTTTGTAGATAGCAACTAAGGAAGTAGCTGATGTTATTTCACTTGAAGCCAATCTATTTTCTGCTTGAAGTAATGTGTTATCGGCACTTAGATAATCAATAAAACTGTCTAGACCTGCATTAAAACGTTGCTTTGCAATTTTTGTAGCGTTAGCACTAGCTAGAGATGACTTTCTTAAGGTTTCTCTACGTTCTAATTCATTAGTATAATTACTCATTACGGTTTTAATCTCTTCTAGTGCCTGTAATACTGTTTTTTCGTATTGATTAAGGCTTGCAAGTGTTCTTGCATCGTTTTGCTTTATTTGTTGCTTGACTCTTCCTAAATTAAATGCTGCCCAACTGATACTTGGAAATACACTCCAAGTAAACGACTCTTTACTACCAAAGTTTGAAAAATCAACTGCAGAGAACCCTATGGATCCACCAAATTGAATTTTAGGATACAGCTCTGCTACCGAAAGATTGTATTTTGCAATTTGAATTTGTAACTCAGCTTCAGCACGACGAACATCTGGACGACGTCTTAACAAATCAGTTACATTACCAATGGCTACTGAGCTCGGTAGACTTGGTAAAGGTTTTTTATTAATAATGTCTTCGTTAAGACTTCCTGGTACTTCACCAATCAATACACTAATGCTATTTTTTAAGGCTTCAATTCTTGCTTGAAGAGGTGGAATTATTGCTTTTGTATTTTCTAATTGAGCTAAAGCTCTCGATACATCTAAAGTGTTACTTGTACCGGCATTTGATAATCGAACCGTTAAGTCATAGGTTTCTTGTTGACCTTTGATATTACGATTGGCAATGTCTAATTGATACTGAGCGCCTCTTAGTTCAATATAATTTTTAGCAACTTCAGCAAAAATAGCTACGTAAGTTCCTTGCATATCGGTTAACGCTAATTGTTGGTTAGCATAAGCACCTTTGATTCTATTAGAGACACGTCCAAACACATCTGCTTCCCAAAAAGCATCAAAACTTCCATTGTAGGTGGTGAACGTAGGATTTGTACCTTGTACAAAAATATTCTCTCCTAAACGTGTTCTGTTTACATTTCCATTGGTGGTAACCGTAGGCAATCGGTCAAGTTTAGTTCCTTTTAAAGTAGCTCGAGATGCATAGAAATTTGCAACCGCAGTATTGATATCTAGATTGTTGTTTCTTGCTTTTTCAATGAGTGTGTTTAATATTGGGTCATTAAATTCTGACCACCATTCTAAAGTGATTGCTGTTTCTGCTTTCGCGAAAGCATTATCTTGTAAATAATTATCGTTTATATCAACATTTGTGTTGACATCAAAATCTCTTTTGGTGATTCCACAGGAAACCAAAATAAGAGACAGTATCGTAATAAGTGTTAGATTTTTCATCATTTATGTTTTTAATACGTTGAACTTTACTGATAACAAAATTACTTTGGTAAGAGTGTTTTAGGATAACCAAAAACACCCAATGAATGACCAAAATTTAATATCAGGTCGTTATTTTGTTTAAGGTTCTATCGTGGTTTCTTCTGAACCTTTAGTTGTTTTAGAACTAGACGATTTTGTTGTCCATTTTCTGCCCAAGTAATAAAATACAGGTGTTAAAAAGATACCGAAGATGGTGACACCAAGCATTCCGCTAAATACAGCTATTCCTAACGATACACGTAATTCTGAACCTGCTCCTGTTGCAATTGCAAGTGGAACAACTCCTAAGATAAATGCCATTGCTGTCATTAAAATTGGACGTAAGCGTAATTGTGATGCTTCAATAACTGCTATTCTTAAATCTTTACCTTGGTCTTCTAACTGTTTTGCGAATTCAACAATTAAGATCGCATTTTTACTGGCCAGTCCTACGAGTACCACTAAACCAATTTGTACCATAATGTTATTATCCAATCCTGCTAAATCAATACCAATCATCGCTGAGAGTAATACCATTGGAACAATAAAAATTACTGCTAGCGGTAGTACTAAGCTTTCAAATTGTGCAGCTAGTAAAAGCAATACAAATATCACAGCTAGTAAGAATGCTATACCTGCCGTATTTCCAGATTGCTTTTGTTGATATGCTAGCTCTGTCCATTCAAAAGAAATGCCTTGAGGTAATATTTCGGCAGCAAGTTCTTCCATTTTGTCTAAAGCCTCACCTGAACTATAGCCTGGTGTTACATCACCTAGTAGTGCAGCCGCAGGATATAAGTTATACCTGGGGATACGAGATGAACCTGCGATATCACTTTGTTTACTTATAGTTCCTAAAGGCACCATTTCTCCTTTGTTATTTTTTACTTTAATACGTGAGATATCATCAGGTGTTAATCGATTAGGTGCATCAGCTTGAGCGGTAACTTGATATGTTCTACCTAAATAATTGAATTCGTTAACAAATGCTGAACCTAAATACACTTCTAAAGATTGGAAGACATCAGCCACATTAATTCCTAATTGCTCAGCTTTTACACGGTCGATATCCAGATATAATTGAGGTGTTTGATTATTGAAAAACGTAAATACATTACTCAAAGCTGGGTCTGCATTTGCAGCTGCAGCCAATTGGTAAGTTGCATTTAATAATGCATCGCTTCCGAGGTTAGCTTTGTCTTGAACCATCATTCTAAACCCTCCTGCATTACCAATACCACTAACTGACGGTGGCGGGATAACTACAACAAATGCATCGTCTATCTGACTCATTTTTCCACGTAGTGTTCCTAAGAGTTCTTCGTAATCAATGCCTTTTTCTGTACGAATATCAAAATCTTCTAAGGTTACGAAAATTGCTGCTGCATTAGATGCATTTGTAAATGATGCTCCGTCAAATCCAGTAAAAGATATGGTAGTTTCTACACCGTCTACTTCTAATAAGCTATCTAAAGCCTCTTTTACAACTTCATCGGTTCTACTTAACGAAGCTCCTGCTGGTAATTGAATTACTGTAATAAAATACTGTTGGTCCATAGCAGGTACAAATCCAATTGCTACACGATTAAATTCAAAACCAGTAAAACCAATTAAGCCTCCGTAAACAACTAGTACCATTACTCCTGAGCGAACTAACTTGCGAACGCTATTGCCATAACGGTTAGAAAGGCTATCCATAAATTTATTGAATCCATCTCCTATAAACTTAAATGGTCTTATCAATAAAGGTATTTTTTTGTTTGGGTCGTGTACTTCGTGACGCATTAATAATGCTGCCATCGCTGGACTCAATGTTAAAGAAACGAATACCGAAATTGCAGTAGCTACTGCAATGGTTAAACCAAATTGCTTATAAAACTGACCTGAGATGCCATCTAAAAAAGCAGTTGGTACAAATACAGCTATTAATACTAATCCAATTGCAACTAATGCTCCTCCAACTTCATCCATTGTCTTACGTGCAGCATCTTTTGGTGACAATCCTTTTGCTAGATAGCGTTCCATATTTTCAACGACAACAATAGCATCATCTACAACGATTCCGATGGCTAATACAAGTCCGAATAATGTTAAGTTATTTAAAGAAAATCCTATTGCTTGCATTACTGCAAATGTTCCAATAAGAGAAACAGGGATTGCTAATATTGGAATGATAGCTGCCCTCCAAGATTGTAAGAACAATAGGATAACAAAAATCACTAGCAGTACTGCTTCAAAAATGGTTGTATATACACTATCAACTGACTTTTGTACAAACTCTGTTGGGTTGTAAGCAATTTTATATTCTAAATCTTCTGGGAAATTTTTAGAAAGTTCAAGCATTTTTGCTTGAATATCTGCTGCCGTTTCTAAAGCGTTACCACCTGGCTGTTGGAAAATAGGCATTGCAATAGCTGGATCTTTTCCTAAATAGCCCTTGGTTGCATAATTTTGAGCTCCTAATTCTACTCGGCCTACATCTTTTAATTGGACAATGCGACCGTCTTCGCCTGACTTAATAATGATATTTTCAAACTGTTCGTTAGTAATTAGTTTTCCTTGCGTTTGTATATTAATTTCAAAAGCGGTTTGCTTTCCTGATGGTAGTGTATTTAATGTTCCACTTGCTATTTGCACATTTTGTGTACGTAATGCAGCAACAACTTCACCTGCAGTCATATCAAGATTGGCAATTCTATCAGGGTCTAGCCAAATACGCATTGCATACTCTGCAGCACCAAATAATTGAATAGCTCCAATACCTTTAATACGCGCCAATTCATCTTTAAGTTGTAAAGTAGCATAGTTACCTATGTATGTTTGATCATAGGTTTTATTAGGAGAATACATATTCACTACCAATAGAATGTCTGGTGCGATTTTTTCTGTAATGATTCCTAAACGTCTTACTGATTCTGGTAATCTTGGTTCTGCTATTGCCACTCTGTTTTGCACTTGTACTTGGGCTCTGTCAAGATCTGTACCCAATTCGAAAACGACTTGCAAAGTAACGCGACCATCTGCTGAAGATTGAGAGGTCATATAAATCATTCCCTCAACACCGTTTATTTGTTGCTCTAGAGGCGTAGCTACCGTTTCAGATAGTGTCTGTGCATTCGCACCAGGATACGTAGCGGTTACCTGAACAGTTGGTGGTGCTACATCTGGGAATTGTGATACTGGCAGAGATACGTATGCCAATCCGCCCACGATAAGAATCAGAATGCTCAGCACCGCTGCGAATATGGGTCTTTTTATAAAAATGTGACTGAATTTCATTGCGCTAGTTTTTTAATGTTAGACAATAGTATCCCTGTCGCTCTCTTTTTGATCTTTAGAAGAGTAGACCTGAGAGTGATGTATTAGGATACACTATGTATTGTTAGGTTTATTTTGTTTTTTCAGAAGCTAATGCTTCATTATTCTCTTTTTCCAATGAAGATTCTACTGGACTTATTACTACACCAGGTCGTATTTTTTGAATGTTATTTGTAATGATTTTGTCTTGAGATGAAAGTCCACTTCTTATAATGCGAAGTCCGTTTGTATGTAAAGGTCCTAAGTCTACATTTTTAGTAGTGACCTTATTGCCTTCTCCTAAAACATAAACAAAACGAACTGATTGGTTGGTACCAATGATTTCATCTGGAATCATAATAGCTTCGTGCTCTGCACTTCCTAAAAGACGAGCTTTACCGAACATTCCTGGTTCTATTAAATTATCTTTATTATCAAGAATTGCTCTTGCTTCAATAGTTCCTGTGCTTCTGTCTATCTCATTATCCACAAAATCCATTTTGGCTTCGTGTACATACTCTTCCTCATCCTGAAGTTTTAGAAAAACAGGATTCTCTGTAGAACGTGAAGAACCACGTTCTCCATTTCGTGCTAATCGTGAGTATTTTAGAAAGTCTGATTCACTCCCGTTGAAATAAAAGTAGATTGGACTGGTTGCTACTATAGTGGTTAAAAGCGTTGAGTTTGATGTTCCGCCATCTATCAAATTACCTTGATTTACCATATCGCGACTTATGCGACCTGAAATAGGTGCCTTCACTTTTGTGAACTCGAGATTTAATCTTGAATTATCGACTGATGCTTGAGCTAGTTGTATAGAAGCTTTTGCTCCAGCAACTGCTTGCTGACGACGGTCATATTCCTCTATGGAAACTGCTCCAGATTCTCTAAGTGATTTTACTCTATTGAAGTTATCTTCAGCTGTTTTCATAGCAGCTTGTGCTTGTCCGTAAGATGCACGTGCTTGATCTAATGCAATTTTAAAAGGACGTTGATCTATTGTAAAAAGAACATCTCCTTTTTTTACGTTTTGTCCATCTTTAAAACTTACGTTTTCTACATACCCACTTACTCTTGCGCGAACTTCTACGCGATTACTTGCTTCAAAGCGTCCTGTGAAATCATCCCATTCTGTAATTTTTTCAAATACTGGATTAGAAACTTCAACTTGCATTGCTTGTGCTGCTTGTGCTGCTTGTGGTATTTCATTTTTAGTTTTTCCTTCGCCGTCATTAGTTGTAAAAGCAACTACTACCATAGTAACTAGAATTAGCCCTACAAATATTCCAACTTGCTTAGCCGTTTTTTTGGTGTTTAGATTTAATGTTTTCATTGTATTGTATTTTTAAATTGTGTTTAACTTTATTTTACAGTACAAATGTATTGAGGAAGTCTCCCTGTGAGTTAACCATAATCAAAGCATAAATGACCAAAATCTATTATTAAGAAATTATAGTTGTTTTCTTTGTTGCTTTTGTTAGTTTTTTGAGCCTAGGATTTGCTTTAAGTCGCTCAAATCATCATTAATTTTATGTTCTAATACTCGGATATAGATTTGAGTAGTTGAAATAGTATCAAATTTAGTGTTGCTCTAAAAACCAGAAAACCACCCAAATCATATAGATTGAGTGGTTTTGATAAGAATTTACATTCTTTTTTGTGACCTCGGCAGGATTCAAACCTGCAACCTCTTGAGCCGTAATCATAAGTTAATGGTGTTGGTTGTTATTGGCTTGTTTATAAATACTTTGATAATCAGTATTTTATGATATTTTTATTATTATTTGTTTATAGGTTTTATCTCTTTAATTAGTGATTTTGTGTGCAAATTTTGTGCAAATGAATTATGTTTGCACAAAAGTAATTCACTATGAGTTATAGTATTTCAATTTTTCACGATACCAGGAGACCTAAAAAGAATGGATTATGCCCAGTCAAACTTCGAGTATATGCTACGAACTTGAAAAAAGTAAAATTATATCCTCTAAATATAGATCTTTCTGAAAAAGACTTTGAAAAAATATGGGAACGTAATACAAGGGTTAGAGGTACGAATGAAGATCTGAGAATAGAATTAAGTAGTATTGAAAATAGAGCCAATGATGAAGCTAAAAAAATTAGTTTTTTCAATTTTGAAGATTTTGAAAGAAAAATGTTCAGAAGGTCAACTGATGGTGATAATGTATTCTATCATTTTGATAAAGAAATAAAACGAAACCTTAGACGAAAGAAAATAAATACTGCGGATGGATACAAATACACCTTAAAGTCTTTAACCGATTTTTTATTACATAAAAATAGTTCGGTAAACGATAGGTTTCCTTTCGGAATGATAACCCCAAATTGGTTAGAAGATTACGAGGAGTATATGTTGGAGAAGGGTAAGAGTGTAACAACCATTGCTATCTATTTACGGAATTTAAGGGTAGTTTTTAATCACGCGATAGAAGATGGAGATATTAATAGAGATATGTATCCGTTTGGTGAAAAGAAATTTCAGATTTCGGAAGCTGGAAAAGTTAGGAAAGCATTAAACCAACAACAATTATCGATTTTTTTTAAAGCGAAACCAAAAACTCCTGAACAGAAGAAAGCAAAAGATTTTTGGTTTTTTAGTTATGCTTGTAATGGAATGAATATGAAAGATATTGCATTACTAAAGTATGCTGATTTTGACGGTAATTCTTTTCATTATTATAGGGCTAAAACTTTTCAGAAGTCTAAACGAAAAACAAAAATCAATATCTACCTAAATGATTTTGCCAAAGAAATTATCAAAAAGTACGGAAATAAATCTCAGTCAGGATATGTGTTTCCAATAGTAGAAGATAATATGTCAGCGGCAGACATTACAAAACATATTAAAAATTTCAACCGTTTTATCAATCAGCATATTAAGAAAATAGCAAAGAATAGTAAGTTACCAGAAGATATTTCTTTTTATTGGGCTCGACATAGTTTTGCGACCAACGCAATAAGAAAGGGAGCAAGTATGGAGTTTATTAGCGAAGCTTTAAACCATAGTGGTTTAGATGTAACCAAAGGGTATTTTGCAGGATTTGAAGATGAAGCGAAAAAAGAATTTGCTAAAAATTTAATGGATTTCTAACATGCTATGGCGTATCCGAAAGAAGATTTAATTAAGGATTTACAAAAGTTTAGCACAGTTGCTGAGCGATTAGATTTTTTTAAAAATAGTAAGGAAAAACATTCTCATCTGCCTGTTGATACTACAGAAGAAGTAATTACCAGTTTACAAATCCCTATTGATATTTATAAACTGTTCTTTGAGCAGGAAGAAAATACAGCAGAATTTCGATTTTGGTTTTTACAATATAATGCAAAATTGATTTTTGAAAAGGTCAAAAGAGAAAGAAGTATCGATGAAAAATTACTTTCTCCATTACGAGATCCAATTATCAAAGGAGAATTAAAAAAGATTCAAAATTTAGAAGGTACTGCAGAACAACTTTTATTAGATGGAGTGATTGATATCTATGCTAAGGAGGTTCATTTACAATACCAACAAGAAATAGAATATTTAAGGATCAAAGCAAACTATTATAAGTCTAACGTTTTACCATCCATAGATTGGAATCAAGAAGTAGTTCGTGTGTATGCTATCCATATATACTTAAAAGAATTCTTAGAAACTGAACTGCAACAATTTACCGGAGACATTCTGGATGTCATTGCTTTAGAAGAATTAGAAAAAGAAAAAGCAATACCGGATAATATCACTGATCATACGAATCTTTTAGGTTTACATGATGACCACGGACTAGCACCATATAAAGAAAATAGAGAACAGGGATTACCTATTTTCAAACAATCTATTATTCTATCATTATCTAGCATACTACAACCTTATTTTTCAGAACAAGATTTTTCCTTTATCGAATTATTATTTGAAACCGCTCAAAATGTACAAAAAAAGTTAGTTTTTCTGTCAGAAGGGAATAAGCTAGCAGATGTCTTTTGGCAATTGTACGAGAATAAACTCGTATTCAATTGTAACAAAACGCAATTAGAAAAATGGATTGCTACTAATTTTCAATATTCTGAACGGGGAAAGGTTAAAGGTTTCGTCCCAAAATATCTCAATAAAATCATTTCTACGGATCATCAAACCTGTAAAAACCCAATCTTTTACATACACAATGATTTCTCTTCCGGAGAGAAACTGTTAAAAACTACTTAAAAACAGGCGGGTTTTAGTGGGGTAACCTATTTACCCCCTTGATACCCTACAAAGCAAGCTCATAACATTGCGGTATAAAAATTAAAATATACCGTTATGGAAGAATTATCATTTGACAAATTACCAAAAGCCGTTGCAAAACTTAGCAATGAAGTAAGTGAGATCAAAAGAATCTTATTACAAAGCAAAGATGAAGAACCTGAAAAAGACAAACTTTTTACTGTAAAGGAAGCGGCTGAATTCTTGGAATTATCTGTGCCAACTATCTATGGGTATGTACAACACAAACAGATTCCTGTGATGAAAAAACATAAGCGATTGTATTTTTCTAAACAGGAGCTTATGGACTGGATTAAAGGAGGAAGAAAGAAAACGATATCCGAAATACAACAGGAAGTAGACGAAGCATTATCCTTCAAAAAGAGAAAGATATGATTACAAAGAAACATATACTTTCTAAAACGCACTACGGATTAAATGTTTACAGTTATATCTTAAAGCAACATTTTCCAGAAGAAAAAACAGTGTTATCGGTAAACAATCGAGATTGTAAACCTGTAAACAACCCATTTTTACTGGAATATAGTGGTAGTTTAAAAATTAGTATTGCGAATAATAATGCTGCTTACCAAGACCTAAAAGACAGCAACTTTAAGGGAGATGTTTTTGATTTTGCACAATTACATTTTAAAGCTACAACAGAAGATGAATTGCTGATCAGAATTAATGATGTATTACATTTAGGATTAGAATCCAAAGTTTCGGATTATGACAGGAGATTAGAACAAATCAACCACGCTTTGGACGCAATCCCTGATCAGGAGTGGAATCCAAGATTTAGTTATTATTCAAAAAACCTTTATAATCTCTATGCTACTAAAACAATAAGTATTTATGAGACCTATAAGATGGTTACCGATACGAGTAGGAAATATCGAACAGATACCATTAGAAAACTTGTTACAGAAGAAGAACAGCGGAAATACAAAAAAAGCAATTTTGATTATGTCACCTTTTCTGGAACCTTTACTAAGCGGAATAATGCATCGCTTATCAAACATTCAGAACTTCTTACCATTGATATAGATGAGATAAGTACTGTTAATAAGCTTCAAAAAATCAAAGAAAGGTTGTTGGAAGATACATATTTTGTAACTGAATTGTTGTTTACTTCTCCAAGAGGAAAAGGATTGAAATGGATTATTAAAATTTCCTTAAAAGAGGCTACCCATCTAGAATATTTTCAAGCTGTATCGAATTATTTCGAACAAACCTATAATATTAAAGTAGATGCTAGCGGAAGTGATGTGAGTAGAGCTTGTTTATTACCTTATGATCCCGAAGCTTATATACACTCTAAATACATATTAGAATAAGATGGCAGAATTTGATGTTAGAGCATTTCTTAATATCCAGGAGAAGACTATACCGAATAACGTAAATACAACACCAGTTTATAATATTTCAGATACCAAGGACGCAGTAGAACAATTAATACAATGGATAGAAACTACAGGTACAGATATGACTTCTAATTATGAAGATTGGTTAAAAATAGGGTTTGCATTGGCAGACGAATTTGGACAGATAGGAGCATCTTACTTTCATAGGGTAAGCAAATTTTATTCTAAGTATAAACATCAAGAATGTGAAAAACAGTATACACAATGTCTAAATGGAAAAAGAACAGGAGTAACTATTGGAACACTTTTTCATTATGCGAAGAAAGCTGGTTATGTGCCAGAAAAAATACATTCATACAATAGTGCTATTAATAATGAAGATAAAGAAGTAGCACTCCCAAAGAAGGAGTTAGCTGAGTTTTCAACCTTTATTTTTGATGAGTTACCAGAGTTTTTAAAGAAAGTAGTGCATACAGCTAGTAATTCAAAAGAAAGAGATATACTCCTTTTGGGTGCTTTGACATCTATTAGTGCTTGTTTACCCAATGTTTATGGAATCTATGATAGGTTTACCGTATACCCAAATCTATTTCTGTTTGTTACTGCACCGGCTTCTTCGGGTAAAGGACGAGTTAATTTATGTAGAAGATTAGTCAATCCCATTCATATACAGAAACGGAAAGAGACTAGCACTGAAAAAATACAATTTGAAGTAGAACTAGCGGAATATAACCAACGTAAAAGTAAAGATAATACTCTTGTAAAACCCAACAGGCCTTTGGAGAAAATGCTGTTTATTCCAGCTAACAGCAGTGCTACAGGAACCTTTGAATTATTGGCGAATAACGAAGGAGTAGGGTTAATCTTTGAAACTGAAGGAGATACCTTGGCTCAAACCTTTAAAAGCGAGCATGGGAATTATAGTGATGGATTTAGAAAAGCATTTCATCACGAATCTATTAGCTATTATCGAAGAACGGATAGAGAGTATGTGAATATTGAATGCCCTAAATTATCTGCTGTTTTAACTGGAACACCAAATCAGGTAAGGACATTAATGCCGAATTCGGAAAATGGACTATTCAGTCGGTTTATGTTTTACCATATGGATCGTCAGCGGCAATGGAGAGATGTATTTGCTAATGACGATGAAGAAGGATTGGATTTAGTATTTGATAGATTAGGAGAAGAATTTATGATATTTCATTCACAATTAAGATTGATTTCTAATGGAGTAAAAGTTCATTTTAGCACCGAACAAGCAAGACGGTTTAATGAATTTTTCAGAAAAGAGTATAAAACCTTTTTATTCCTCGAGAAAAACGGAATGGAAGCTTCCTTGTTTAGGTTAGGATTAATTTGTTTTAGGATAACAATGATATTATCAGTATTACGAATGATGGAAACTGAAAACCTGGAGACTGTAAAAGAATGTGAGCCAAGGGATTTTGAAATTGCATTATTTATGATCAAAACATTACTAGCACATATGGAGAGCGTATTCTTATACCTACCTAAAGAAAAACTAACGCTTCCTCGTCAAAAAAATATTAAAGAATGTTTCCTAGACGAATTACCATCACAATTTACGACACAAGGCTATCGCGATATTTCAAAAAGATTAAAGATATCTCAAAAAAGTGCGGAACGGTATATTAAACAATTTGTAGAAAAAGGCTATCTACAACGAAAATTTCATGGTCAATACCTCAATATAATCAAAAAGAAATAATGAGGTTTTTAAGGGAATAGAGGATTTTGAGGTTTCAAAACCTCAGAAGTCTTAAAAACCTCAATATCCTCTCATTTATTTTTATGTGTTAAATTTTTCCATTTCGATATCTATAGCTCCATTCTTTTTAGAAAAGAAGTAGATCTCGCTTATCGTTTGAAAAGATTGTGCTACGAATATTCTAAATGACTTTAATAAAAATTTATATGATTAATAAACTTTCTCTGCATACGAAGAAGGTTTTATTCCTGATCCATATGCTAAGGCAAGCGCTTTTGTGAATTCTGCTCCAAAGAATAAAATAAGACTAGAATACGAAACCCACAACAGTATTAATATTACAGATCCTGCTGCGCCAAACGTGGATCCAGGATTGACCGTTCCAAAATAAATGCTTAAAGCATATTTGCCAATACTAAATAAAATTGTAGTTACGAAAGCTCCTAACCAAACATCTGTCCATTTCATTTTTACATCAGGTAATACTTTAAATATCATAGCAAATAGTACCGTGGTTAAAACAGTGGATAATATGAAATTGATAATCAGAATAACATAAATGATAATATCTGGGAAATGCCTGCCTATCCAATCGGTAGTTGCAGTTATTAAAGTGGTCAATACCAATGATGTTAAAAGTAGAAGACCAATCATAAGAATCAATCCTAAGGAAAAAATACGGTCTTTAATCATTTTTAATATTTCGTTTTTTGGTTTAGGCTTAACACGCCAAATCGTATTCAAAGACTTTTGTAAAGCAATAAACATTCCTGTTGCACCATAAAGAAGTGTAAAAATACCAATGATAATTAATAAGGTAGGTTGTTCTTGATCTATAGCATTTTTGAGCATTATTTCGATGGTTTTAGCCACATCTTTTCCTAGAACATCAGTAATTTCATTTAAAATTTTTCCTTTTACCTCATTTTTTTCATAAAAAAGACCAGTAGTCTGAATAATTATAATTAACAGTGCAGGAAAAGAAAATAATGCATAGTAACTTACTGCTGCACTCATTTGGAAAGGCTCATTAGCAGTCCAATTTTTATAGGTAGTTATGAGAATCTTAAAGAATGATTTTATTGGTATTAGTATGTGTTCCATAATACTAAAAGTAAGTTAATCGACGACTTCATTTATAATACTTCCTGTGGTTCCATTTGGATTTGAAATGCCTAATAAAACTGAAATAGTAGGTGAAATATCTGATACTGTGGTTTTTATATTTGTAAACCCTTGTGATATACTGTTTCCATAAAATAGTAAGGGGACATGAGAATCATAAGCATATCCACTTCCGTGTGAAGAACCGGTTCTTGAATATGCAATTATTGATGGAGCAAGTGTGTAAAAAACATCTCCACTTCTCTTTTTATGAAATCCTTTTTGGAGTAACGCTCCTGTGCCGAATGCATAGCTCATATTTTCTAGTTGATTTCTTGTATACACTTTGTCTATACTTTCAAGAGTTAAAAGATACCTAGCAATTTTTTTTTGAATTTCTCTTACATCAAGATTTTTATTTCTTATCAACTCATAATTTAAAAATACTTGATTGTTTGATATGTTTTCAATGATCTCATCGTTTTGATATAAAGAACTGATATAATGTTTCGTGTTTAAATGAACAGAGGCTTCTTTAAAATATCCTGCCGGAATTTTTACTGATTTTAAATATTGGGGAACTTGTGTTGCTCCGTGATCAGAAGTTAGAAAAACGGTGTATTTATTTTTACCTACTTTCTTGTCTAAAGTCACTAGCAAACGTTCTATATCCTGATCCAGTCGAAGATAAGTGTCTTCGGCTTCCTTAGAATTTACTCCGAAATTATGCCCAATGTAATCTGTACTAGAAAAACTGATCGTTAAAAAATCGGTATGCTCATCCTTTCCCAATTTTTCTCCTACTATTGCTGCAACCGCAAAATCAACAGTTAAACTGTTTCCATATGGAGTATGCTTTATAATATCATACTGGCCATTAAATTCTTTAAGTTTTAGTAAATCATAAGGAAATACGGCTTTTTCTTTTCCTTTAAAACCTCTCTCAAATTGTGTGCTATCATTTCCACTCGCGGTATAAGACTCAATTTCATAAAGTGTATCCCAATTCATGAAATAAGAATCAATCACGTTCGATTCGTTAAAATTCACAACCCACTTGGGTAGTCTAGTCATATAATAAGAAGATGAAATCCAACTTCCTTGTCCCTTTCCTCTAAACCAGTAGGCAGCATTAGCTGTATGTCCTCCAGAAAGTATCGCTCCTCTGTCTTTAATGGCGATACTAATAGTTTTACCTCGCATTTGAGTATGCAAACGATTTTGATCGGTTATAGTAGTAACTTTTAATTTTATTGGAGACATTTTACCGGCGGAACTACTTGTGCCAACCGGAGAGACCGTATTATCTTCAACGCAATATACTTTTTGCTTACTTATTTTATCATACCAACTATTGCCAATAATACCGTGGTTTTGAGGAGTAGTACCTGTGAAAATAGAAGTATGTCCAGGCGCGGTAGTGGTCGGGATATAATCAACATGGTGATTTTTACATGAAAAACCATTTCTAATCATTCTTTTAAACCCGCCTTCACCAAATCGATCATAAAAGCGAGTGAGATAATCATACCGCATTTGATCAACCACAATACCTATGACAAGTTTAGGTTTTATTTTTTTTGTATCGTTTTCAATTTTTTCTTGAGCATTTGCGGATAAAAAAAGTAGCACGATGATACTGATTAATCTAAAAATCATAAAATCAAATTCATAATAAACCTCAAAATAGTCAAAAAGCACGTAAATTGATAGTTATTTATTGATACAGGTAAAACTTATATGGATTGTGTCAAAATTTGGTACAATTTATTCCAATATTTGTACTACTAGAATACTACTCGCTAAATAGGATTAATGAAGTTTAAAAAATATACACTATTTGTATACATACTGATGCTTTTATGTCATCTTCAACTGATATCACAGGATATGGAGATGATAACTCCTAATAAAGAGAATTATGGTATTGATCAAAAACATAAAATTATTGTATGGAATTTTAAGATACCAGATTCTTTGAATTCTAACAGTAATATGCTAAATATAAATTTTGAAGGCGGTTATATGTTTTCTTCATCATTAGATAGTTTGTCATATACAAGAAGTTACAATGTGAACTATAATAGTGAAATATTTAAATTATATATTACGCAACTACCCGTTATTAAAATAACTTCAGAAGAAGCTATAAAAGATGACCCAAAAGTTCCATCTCAATTTACATTTGCTAACCAAGATAGTATTAAGATTGCTATAGCAGGCGTTGAATTGCGAGGTAACATTTCACTAAAATTTCCAAAAAAATCCTATGATTTAGAGTTTTGGAAAACCCCTGAGGAAGAAACTTCGGTTGATATGATGTTTGGAGACCTAAGAGAAGATGATGATTGGATTTTAGATGGGTTGTATAATGAACCACTTCGTTTACGATCTTTTTTCTGCAATAAACTGTGGTTATCGATTAACAAGCCTTCATATATAAATCAAGAAGAGGGGGCAAAAAGTGGTATTGATTTAATGCTTTCAGAAGTCTTTTTGGATTCAAAATATATCGGAATACACGCGCTGACTGAGCAAGTAGATCGAAAACTTTTACAACTCAAAAAACTTAAAAAAGGTAAAGTAAGAGGTGAGCTATTTAAGGCAGGAAGTCATAATGGAGCTCCTGCATACAAGATGGCACCAAAATATAAAAATATTTTCCCTCATTGGGCAGGATACGAGGTAGAGTATCCTTTTGTAAATTATAAAGCTCAATGGAAAAACATTTATCGATTTACCAAATTCGTGATCAAATCTAAAGATTCCACATTCAAGAAAAGAATAGCAAAAAAGTTTAACTTGGATAATGCTATTGATTATTTTTTATTTATTAATCTTGTTCGTGCTACGGATAATCTGGGGAAAAACTTCTATGTTGCGAGATATGATAAGAAAACACCTTACTTTAATGTACCTTGGGATTTAGATGGTGTTTTAGGAACTATTCAGGATGGTAAAAGAATTCCAACTACAAATGATATTTTAAGCAATGGGTTATTCGATAGATTGCTTAAAGTGAATCCAAGTAACTATCGAAACCGATTAAAAGCTCGCTGGTTTTCTCTAAGAAAACAACAATTTAGTAATGAAATATTATTTAAAAATTTGAAGGAGTCTTATGATTATTTCGCAAATAATAAAGTGTACGAAAGAGAAACATTAATTTGGCCCTCAGATGTAGCGTTATCTGATCATTTAGATTATATGGAATCTTGGTTGTCCAATCGTCTTCGATATTTAGATACTTATTTTAATGATTTACCGTAATTTTTGATTGTAACATTCAAAAAAAAGGCTTCTTTTAATGAAAAAGTAGTCATATCCATCAAAAGAGTTACCCTTTATATCATATGCATTAATGTCTCTGCTAGTTCTAATTTATCTTGCTAACAGTAATGCAATATTCACAAAATTTAAAAATAATTCTAATTCATAGTCTCTACTTAGCGACTATAAGTAATATTATGGCTTCATTCGATACTACACATTTGACTAACAAAATTATTCCTTTATCAATTATTAAGGAGGCTGGAATAGCACTATCACATTATCCAGAATTAGAAGAAGTGAGCATCGAATTTAAGTTTAAGTCTTCTCTAACGAAGTCATTTATGAAAGCACAACCAAAGTTTTCTTCGATTTTTAGATCAAAAAAGAAAAGAGCTTATGTCATTTTGATGAGTGAAATTTTTAAAATAGACAGTTTACAACTCTCTATTAAAGATGTCCCAGAAAATGTATTGATAGGTTGGTTGGGACACGAGTTAGGTCATATTATGGATTATCATAGAAGAAGTAGTTTGAATCTTATGCTATTTGGAATACAATACTGGATTTCTCCAAATTACATAAGAGAGGCAGAGCGTATAGCAGATACCTATGCAATAACACATGCGATGCAAGATTACATCTTAGCAACTAAAAAGTTTATCCTTAACCATAGTTCCTTATCTGAAAAATATAAAGCACGTATTAGAAGACTATATCTATCTCCTGATGAAATATTGATTTTGGTTAAGGAGCAAGAGACAAACAAATTGAAACTTTGAATATACTCAACTAACTATCATTTAACTAAAAAGAATACTAATGAAAGCTATACTGGAAAAAGCAGAAAATTACATATTCGAACTCTTTAAGGAAAAATTACCCACGACGTATTTATACCATAATTTTCTGCATACACAAAGAGTTGTAGAAAGTGTAAAAGAGATTATCGAAAAAACTGATATTAGTAATGAAGACTCAGAAGCTGTTCAGATTGCCGCTTGGTTTCATGATGCAGGATATATTAAAGGAGAAGAAAACCACGAAAAAGAAAGTGTACGAATAGCATCAGAATTTTTATCAGAATATCAAATAAGTGACAAGGCAATAGCGATAATAGAAAACTGTATTTTGGCGACAGAGTTTGAGAAAAAGCCAAATACTATTCTTGAAGAAATTATCAAAGATGCCGACAGCTCTCATTTGGCTAAAGATTATTTTGCTGAAGTGAGTGAACTTCTGCATCAGGAGCTAATACTCCTAGGTATTTCGGAACTTTCTGGAAAAGAATGGAGAGCTGAAAATGTGAAATTATTTTCTAAACAACACAAATACTATACCCGATATGCAGTTGAAAATTGGGAACCAGAAAAAAATAAAAATTTATTAAATCTTGTTAAAAAACAAAAGAAAAATAAAAAGAAACACAAAAAAGAGGTTGTCAAAGCAAAACTTAAGGCAAAATACAAAGACGAAAGCCCGGAGAGAAGTATTCAGACCTTATTTAGAGTCACCCTAAGAAATCATATTAAGTTAAGTGATATAGCGGATACCAAGGCTAATATCTTACTTTCCGTAAACGCGATTATTATTTCACTGGCGCTAGCAAATCTAATTCCTAAACTTGATGCAGCAAGCAATCGTCACTTAATGATTCCTAGTTTAATTTTAGTACTCTTTAGTGTGGCCTCTATTATTTTATCAATAATGTCTACACAACCAAAAGTAACTGGAGGAGAGTTTACTACAGAGCAGGTAAAGAATAGAAAAGTAAACTTATTATTTTTCGGGAATTTTTACAAAATGCCTTATGAAAGATATCAATGGGCAATTGATGAAATCATTAATGATAAGTCCTATGTATATAAAATGCTGACCAAAGATCTTTATTTATTGGGACTGGTGTTGAAGAAGAAGTATACTTTATTAAAAATAACATACATCGTATTTACCATAGGAATTATACTATCGGTACTAGCTTTTATTATAGCCTTTACAGGTATAGATTTAGTAGAACAAGTAGGTAATCCAGAAATTTTAGATAAAATCACAGAATAAACATGGCAATTATAGGATCATTAATAAAAGGAGCAATTGAGTTAAAAGGGGCATTAACCTCTGAACCCAATCATATAGAAGCGCAACAAAAAATACTGGAGATGCTATTAAAAACAGCTTCTGATACTGCCTTTGGTAAAACATATGAGTTCAATAAGGTTCTCGAATCAGAAGATTTACAAAAAGCATACGCTGATAAAGTACCTTATTTCGACTACCATCAGTTACATAAAGAATGGTGGTCTAGAGTGATTGATGGTGAAGAGGATGTAACCTGGCCAGGTAATCCTGATTATTTCGCATTGAGTTCTGGTACTACTGGAAAAAAAAGTAAACGTATTCCGGTTACAAATGATATGATTGAAGCCATTCGTAATGCAGGAGTTAAACAAGTTGAAGCATTATCTAATTTTGATTTACCTGCAGAATTCTTTGAAAAAGAAATCATGATGTTGGGGAGTTCTACTGATTTACAAGAAAAAGATGGACATCTCGAAGGAGAAATCAGTGGTATTAGTGCTAGCAATATTCCTTTTTGGTTTGAAGGGTTTTATAAACCTGGTCGTGATATTGCAAAAATTGATGATTGGGATAAACGCGTTCAGCTTATTGCAGAAAAAGCAAAAGATTGGGATATTGGAGCATTGAGTGGTATCCCATCCTGGATGGAGTTAATGCTTCAGAAAGTTATTGACTATCACAATGCTGAAACTATACACGATATTTGGCCAAACTTACAAGTCTATACTTCTGGAGGAGTAGCTTTTGCACCTTATGAGAAAAGCTTTAATAATTTATTGGAACATCCCATTACCGTAATCGATACATATCTCGCTTCAGAAGGATTTATAGCCTATCAAGAACGTCCAGAAACTGATGCGATGAAGTTAATTACAGATAATGGTATTTATTTCGAATTCGTTCCTTTTCAACCGGAATATATCAACCAAGATGGGTCCTTAAAACAAGATGCACCCTCAATCACATTAGCAGAAGTAGAAACAGATCAGGATTATGTGTTATTAATAAGTACTGTTTCTGGTGCTTGGAGATATATCATTGGGGATACCATAGAATTTACGGATGTAGCTAGAGTTGAAATTAGAATTACTGGGCGTACTAAGTTTTTCTTAAATGTTGTTGGCTCGCAATTATCAGTTAATAAAATGAATACCGCTTTACGAGAAATTGAAGGAAAGTTTGATATCGAAGTTCCCGAGTTTACGTTAGCAGCGACAAGGATTAATGACGAGTTTCATCATCATTGGTATTTGGGTACGGAAACTTCTGTAGAAAACAACGTTCTAGCGGAAACGCTAGATGAGGTACTTAAAAAAGCTAACAAGAATTATAGAGTAGCCCGAAGCAAGGCTTTAAAAGGAGTAAAAGTGACAACAGTGCCGATGTCCATATTTTCAGAATGGAGTGGGGCACAAAAGAAAAAGGGAGGACAGGTAAAAATGGAACGTGTTATGTCTGAAGAAAAGTTTGCGGAATGGGAAACCTTTGTGTCAGAAAATATTTCAAATTAAAAAAATCGGTCTATGAACTATAAATATATAACTCTTATTATACTTACTGTTTTTGTTTCTGGTTGTGCATTGTATGAACCAAAATACAGAGAACCTTTTGATGATTCTGTAGCACTGGAAGAAAAAGAAATAGAAAAAACTTTTTATCTAATTGGAGATGCTGGATATGCAAAACCAGATCAGAGTACCTCTGCACTATTGGCTTTAGAAAAATATCTAGAGAATCATAAACAAAAAGGAAACTATACCATTTTTCTTGGGGACAATATATATCCTGATGGAATGCCTAAAAAGGATAAAAAAGACAGAAAAATAGCAGAACATCGTTTAGATGCTCAAATAGATGCTGTAAAAAATTTTGATGGGCAAGTTTATTTCATTCCTGGCAACCATGATTGGTATAATGAGGGCTTAAAAGGATTAGAGCGAGAGGAAAAGTACTTTGAGGAGAAATTAAAAGATAAGAAAGTGTTTAGGCCATCAAAAGGTTGTGCACTGGAAAGTATAGAAATTACAGATAATATCCAATTGATTATTCTAGACTCACAATGGTATCTTGAAGATTGGGATAAACATCCAACAGTTAATGATAATTGTCCAGAGATCAAAACTCGCGAGGCGATGTTTCTTGAGGTAGAAAGTGAATTCAAGAAAAATCAGGATAAAACGATTCTTTTTGCTTTACACCATCCCTTATATACTAATGGCGTTCACGGAGGTAAATATGCTCCTGTTAAACACCTATATCCATCACAAAAAAAAGTGCCAGTACCTATTTTGGGATCACTGGCCATGCAAATCCGTACAGCAGGAGCAATATCCACTCAGGATAATCAGAACAAGCAATATAAATCTTTGGTGCAGCGATTAGAAACATTGGCTAAAGGATCAGAACGAATCATTTTTGCTTCGGGTCACGAACATTCTTTGCAGTATATAGAACATAATGGAATCAAGCAGATTGTCTCTGGAGCTGGAGCTAAAAATTCATACGCTACTTTAAGTAATGATGGACTTTTTGCTTATGGAGGACAAGGTTTTGTAAAGCTAGATGTTTATAAAGATGGAGCTGTATGGGCTTCGTTTTTTGGCAGTAAAAATAATAAGCCAGAATTGCTTTTCAAGAAAGAAATTTATGAAAAAACTCCAACATATGATCTTTCTTCTATTTCTGAAATAACCCAACCAACTATTGCTGCTTCGATTTATGAAAAAGAAGGTACTGATCGAACTGAGTTTTATGAAAGCATTTGGGGGGATCATTATAGAGATTTATATGGTACAAAAATCCAAACTAAAGTTGCTATTTTGGATACATTATATGGAGGGTTAGAAGTCGTGCGTAAAGGAGGAGGACATCAAACTAGATCATTACGGTTAAAAAGAAAAGATGGTAAAGAGTACAATATGCGAGCTCTAAAAAAGAGTGGTATAAAGTTTTTACAATCTACTGTTTTTCAGAATAACTATGTAGAAGAATCTTTAGAAAACACTATTTCAGAAGATATTCTGTTGGATTTTTATACAGCAGGACATCCATATATTTTTACAGTAATTCCGGAATTATCAGATGCTGTTGGAATTTTTCATACGAATCCTAAGCTGTATTATGTTCCAAAACAAAATGCTTTAGGAAAATACAACGTTGATTATGGAGACGAATTGTATATGATTGAGGAACGACCTGAAGAGAATCATAAAGATTTAGCTTCCTTTGGAAAACCTGATGACATAGAAAGTACTTCGGATGTATATGAAAGATTGAGAAGAGACGAAAAATATAAAATAGATGAATCATCGTACATAAGAGCCAGAATTTTTGATATGTTAATTGGAGATTGGGATCGGCATCAAGATCAATGGAGATGGGCAGAATATGAACAGGAAAATGGAGATCATATTTTTAAACCTATACCGAGGGATAGAGATCAGGCCTTTTCTAATTTTGATGGAGGGTTTTTAGGAACTCTGAGAGGATTAATGGGATTTGCAAATCAATTTCAGGTTTATGATGAGGAATTAAAAGATGTAAAGTGGATTAATTCTTCTGCTACTAGATTAGATCGTACTTTGATTAGAAATAGTGGAAGAGATGAGTGGCTAAAGCAAGCAAAATACATACAACAAAATCTTACAGATACAGCTATAGAAAGTGCTTTTCTGAATATTCCTACTGAAGCAAAAGGAGAGGACTTAGATAATATTAAGAAGAACCTAAAAGGAAGAAGACAAAATATAGTTGATATCGCAGATCGATACTATGATTATCTTACTAGTCTAGCTATTGTAATGGGTACGGATAAAGATGATCTTATAGAGATTCATCGGATGAAGAAAGGGAAGACTAGAGTAACAGTTTCCAGAATTAAGGATGGTCTAAAAGGGAAAATTGTAAGTGATAAAATATTTGATAAGAAAGAAACCAAAGAAATTTGGATTTATGGGCTAGATGATGATGATGTTTTTGAGTCAAGTGGAAAAGCAGATAATCCAATAAAAATCAATATTATTGGAGGGCAGAATAACGACATTTATCGATTTAAAAAAGGTCGTAAAATTGCTGTGTATGATCACAAGAGTAAGCCTAATACCATTGAGAAAAAAGGTGGAGCAAGAATTAGATTTACAGATAATTATCAAATTAATAATTTTGATAAGAATGAAGGTGTGTTAACTACTTCTTCTGTATTACCAGTCATTGGTTTTAATCCAGATGACGGCGTGCGTATAGGTCCGATGGCAGTGTATACGATTAATGGATTCCATAGAAATCCTTTTTCCAGTAGTCATAGTTTTTCTGGTGGATATTATTTTGCGACACAGGGTTTTGACCTAGGATATCGTGGCGAATTTGCAGGGATATTAGGAGATTATAATATGTTGATTGGTCTTAAATACACTAGTCCTAGTTTTGCAATAAATTTCTTTGGCTTTGGAAATGAGACAGAAAATAATCAAGATGAATTAGATTTTGATTATAATCGAGTGAGATTAAGCACTTATGGAGTTTCTCTAGGAGCAGTTAAAAATGGACGTTTAGGTAGTTACTTTGAATATAAAGGTTCTATAGAAGGTATAGAGGTGGATGATACTCCAGATCGTTTTATCACTCAGGAAGCAGGTTTACAAAATCCAGAAGCTTTTGATCGCAAATGGTTTGCTGGATTGGATGGAACCTATAGATATGAAAGTTATGATGTGGTTGTCAACCCTACCAGGGGAATGAAATTTGAAGTTAACGTTGGGGGAAGAATGAATGTGGAAGATACTGATCGAACTTTTGGGTATATCAAACCATACCTTGGGTTTTATAACGCACTAACCCGTAATCGTAATTTGGTTCTCAAAACTGCTGCTCAAGGACAATTTAATATCGGAGAAAATTATGAATTTTATCAAGCGGCACAATTGGGTGATGAGAACTTGTTAAGAGGTTATCGAACGGAGCGTTTTACAGGACAATCTTCACTGGCCGGTAGTGCAGATATTCGATATAGTTTTAATCAATTTAAAACTCGAATTCTACCATTACAAATTGGAATATTTGTTGGAGGCGATACAGGTCGAGTGTGGATTGCTGATAATGATACTTCTGATAAATGGCATAGTGATTATGGAGGTGGTTTTTGGATAAATAGTGCGAATGCCATGAGTGGAACTTTTAATCTATTTACTGGAGAAGACGGAGCCAGATTTTCATTTTCTTTTGCTTTTAAATTTTAAAACATTTTATGATTAAGCATATACTACTTCTTATATTATTGGTTATTACAGTATCTGTTAAATCTCAGGTTTCTGATCTTGCACGAGTAGAATATACTTTTTTTCCGCAAAAGGATAGTGACAACTCTTTTAGGAGACTCAGAGTATTTGCTAAATATCCAATAAAATTGAATAATAAAGGAAGCTATCTGGTACCAGGTATCGAATATAGAAACGTGAATTTTATTTATAGAGATGAAACTGATTTTGATACTAATGAATTAGAACGGTTCAGTTCGTTTGAGGGTAGTCTGACATACACTTTTTTGTTAAAAAACAACTGGCGCTTTGCAGCACAGACGGGAGCTATAGTAGCTTCTAATTTTGAGGGAGAAGGGGTAGGTGCGGAAGATATTTTGTTTACAGGTTCGATTTTTTTCGTAAAGGATAAAACAAAAGAGGCTGTCTCAAAACCTTGGCGCCTTATTTTGGGGATGCGATATTCTACAACCGCTGGAAGACCTTTTCCATTACCGTTTATAAATTATTATCGGGAGTTTCGTCCTAATTGGTCGTTTGTTTTAGGAGTCCCAAAATCTAATATTAAGTATCGCTTTAAAAAGAAAAATGCTTTCCAGAGCTTTGTTACATTAGATGGCTTCTTCGCTAATATTCAAAATAATCGAAATTTCACCGATATCGTAACCTCCGAAGAGAAAATAGCGAACAATATTTCAATGACAATTGTACTTGCTGGACTAGGATATGAAAGATATCTCTCGGATCACTTGGTTTTATATTCTTATGCTGGTTTTACGGTTGTAAATGATATACGTTTACGTAATGATGATCAGGAAAATGTACTCACAATTAATGATCAAAATAGTTTTTATATTCGAGGTGGGTTAAAGTTTAAAATATAGTATAAATTATTTCATTAATAAATCATAAAACCGACTCCAACGGATAATACAGAGCTATATACTTCTAAATCATCAATAATTTCTGATAGCCCATAACTGTATCTGGCTTGTATGAAAAATCCATTTTTGAATTTGTATTCAATCCCAGAGGCTAATTGAAAGTCAAAATTTCTTATAGCATCTAATTCTGGATCCACGTCATTTGCTAATAGTCTATTATTCACTTCTTCATCAATTTTAAACCCAAGTTGTATTCCTCCTTGTATATTAAGTCCTTCTAATAGGTAAGCTTTTGCCAGAATAGGAAATTGAATATAATCTATTTTCACCGCTATTTTTTCTGTTTGAAGCGATTCGTTAGATTTAAATCCTTGTCTTGAGTAGAATGCTTCTACCTGAAATCCAAATTTGTCAGTTAACATTGCTTCAACCGCTAATCCAGCATAAAAATCAGTTCTGAAATCAAGATCATCGATATTTTCTGAATATACAGTAGAAAAATTCGCACCTCCTTTAACGCCCATTAGAGCAGATTGTAGTGGGTAATCCTGAGCACAGGCAGTGGAAAATAAGAGAATGGTTATTATAAGGAATAAGGGTGTTTGTTTCATTTTATAGTATGAGATTAAGAAATTTTAAATTAAAACAAATCAGATTGATTGGTTAACTCAAATAGCACATTCTTTAACCTTTTCGAGGATTCAGTAAACAATAAGGCTCACCATTTGGTGGGCCTTATTGCTCATCATTGTATTAGTAAAAGCTCTCTAAAACATAAATCCAATACCAGCCGAGAAAGTAGAATTATGCGCATCGGTATCTTCTACTACTTCAGAAAAGCCATAGGTATATCTTGCCTGGATAAAAAAGCTTTTGGCAAATTTGAATTCTGCACCAGCAGCCAATTGAAAATCAAAATCTTTAATACGATCAGTGTCAAAATCTCCACCATCTCCTGTTGGATCAGTATCAATCTCTTCATTAATTTTAAATCCAAATTGAGGTCCTGCATGAATGTTTAATCCTTCGATCAAATAGATTTTTGCTAAAAGTGGCACTTGGATATAATCAATTTGGAATTCTGCTTCAGGAGTCACTGTTACTCCGGCAAAAGTTGTTTCTTCAATATCAAATCCTTGTCCAGAGTAGAAAACTTCTCCTTGTAGCGCAAATTTTTCTGTAACAAAAGTTTCTGCGACAAGACCTGCATAAAAACTTGTTCTAGAATTTGGATCCTCGAAATCATCTCCTGTAATCGTTGAAAAGTTGATACCAGCACGCGCTCCAAATTGAAATCTGTTTTCTACTTCTTGTGCAAATAGGGTTACACTGCAGAAAATAAAGCTTAAAAATAAAGTTGTTTTTTTCATCATTTTACATTTTTGTTTGTAATTTTTATTTGCTCAAAATTACAATGAACGCATATTGATGATTGACTCAAAAAACGGAGTTTTTAACCCATTCCATTAGAGAGATATAGTTTAACAGAATTTAAGAAATTATAAAAGAATACTTTGATGCTAATTATAACAAAGGACTAAAGAATCGTGCTATACCTTCAGATAATTTTCGTTTTATCCCCCGTTTTTTATAGGTTTCGTACTTCAATAATACACTCTCTCGGCAATCTGCGATAAAATCTTGACAAATGCTTTCTGTGATTGGGGTGTCATAGATTAAGGCATTAGTTTCAAAATTATGTTCAAAACTTCGGTGATCAAAATTACCTGAACCAACAGAAGCAATTTCACCATCCATTATGATGACTTTGCTATGCAAGAAATCATCTTTTTGTTGGTAGATCTCGATTCCTAGAAACAATAATTCTTCAAAAAAGGATAGCATACTATATTTAGCCAACCAGGAATCTGATTTTTTTGGCACTAATAATTTAATGGTTACTCCACTTAGGGCTGCTATTCTAAGAGCTTCAAGCATCGCATTGTTTGGAATAAAGTATGGGTTAGAAATATAAATATATTCTTCAGCGAGATTAATCATGGTAATATATTGCTGCATAATCGAAGGATGATCTGCATCAGGCCCGCCTGCTACAATCTGAACCGCTACATCTCCCTGTTTCTTAGTTTCGGGAAGGTATTTATTGGTTAATAATAACTCCTCATTACTAGCAAAATAATAATCTTTTATAAACACTCGATGCAAGCTATCCACTGCTGGACCATTCAGATATAAATGTGTGTCATCCCAAATTCCCAGTTCTGATTTGGGATTAATATATTTATCAGAAATATTAACGCCTCCTGTAAAACCAACTTTACCATCTATGATTATAATTTTCCGGTGGTTACGATAATTTAAAGTAAACAAAATACTCCCAAAATGTAGCGGCATTATTGGGTATACACTGGCTCCAATATCCTTAAATTTTTTAATTGCTTTTTTACGCAATGAATAACTACCAATTGCATCATATAAAATTCGTACTTCGACATTGTTTTCCAGTTTTTCTTTTAATAAAGAATAAAGTCTGTCAAATAATTCTCCTTCTTCAAAAATGTAGTATTGGAGGTGTATGAATTTCTCAGCTTTTTGTAGTTCTTTAAAAATAGAATCAAAAGTCTCTTTCCCATTTTGGAGTACTTTAACCTGATTTGCAGGTTGGGTAGCAAAATTTGAACTATTTCGTAATAATTTAGATAACTTCGAGCTCTTCTTATTTTCAAATTCTATTTTTTGTTCTTTGACTAATCGATTTCGAAAATTTTCATCATATAAACGCCTTCTAACGGTCTGTTTAAGTTTAAAAAACTTAAATCTTCTTCGGTTGATACCAAAAACAATATATAATATGATTCCTAAAAATGGAAAGATTAAGACAATAAGAAGCCAACTTAGGGATTTTGTAGGTCTGGAGCCATAAAGAATAATATGTAGAATAGCTAAAAGAGTGAGAGCGCTATATAAGCCAACTGCGATGATCATATTAATAATATTTTAAATGAGTATGACAATTGCTATGATTTTTAAATGAGTTACTATTTATAGCTATTGGACTACTAAAGTTTGGTAGTGGTTTTTATTTTTATTAAAAGTAAAAATTTAAATAGTATGGGAATCATTTCTACCGATAAAAATAAAATTACACTAATTTATAACTCAGGTATTTCATTAGGTAAGCAAACTTACAGTTACGTATGCACATCTGATAAAGATATCTTAGCCATTGACACTTCAAAAACCAATATTACAGGAACACAATGGTTGGAAATTGCAGATGGTCTTGATTTAGATATTTCGGATTTAATCCAGAGAGAATTTCCTAACTATAGAAAGTTGTACGATCCAAAAGTTAAACTCAAGCCAGGAGATTGGATAAAGGTCATTCAAAATCATCCAGAGGTAGTTTGGTTTCCTATTTTAATTATGGGAAATAATTTCTATCTAATTAAAACCCCTTCTGATTTTATTAATTTAACCGATGCAGATAGCGCTGATATCTCTAGAAATTTGTCTTAAAAAAATGTATTAAATTTTATTCGGAATTAAAGTAAATTATCTTTTTTTGAAATGTTTTCTTCAGGTATATTATCAAAGAAATTTACTACTAAACCTTGATCTTCTTTGAGGTTGTTTCTTTGTATAAAAGTTCCTTTTGATCCATTTATGGTTTTTAGTATGTATAGAACAGAGGTATCCGCTGGATTTTTGATTCCTTCAAAAAGGTATCTTGCGATTACATATACTTCGTTAGGTTTAAATTCTTTCGAATTAGAAACATCGATGAGTTTATGCTGATGTAAAATATAATCTGACGTATATCCTTTCTTTTTATAAATCTCTTTATATTTATTTTCATTGGCATCAAAATTTGATTCCATTAATTTATTTTTTATTATCCTATGATGTTAAAAATGATAAGAAAGTAGAAGCACATTAAGAAAAATAGTAGAAAAAAGAAAAGGATAGCATAGGTCGCTATTTTTTTATATCCTAATTTAAAAAGAAACACCCTTTTTAATCTTAACATAATTACTAATTCATAAAACGATTAGTACAAACAGGTAATTACTTATGAATTACCTGTTTGTAAAACAACCCTTTGCTTTATTATTATGATTAATTATCATCAGTTGCATCTTCAACAGCATCTTTTACCTCTTCTGCACCATCTTCCACTGCATCACCTACTTCTTCCACTGCATCTTCTACTTTTTCTCCTGTACTTTTCTTTTCTCTACAACTTGTACTTGCAACAATTAAACAAAGTGCTGCAAATGATATTATTATTTTTTTCATGATAATTAAATTTAAGGTTAGTTATGCTTTGAATCTTTTACCAAATATTAGAGATAAAATAAAGAGTACTATAAATATAAAGAATAAGATTTTAGCAATACTGGCAGCTCCTGCTGCAATACCTCCAAAACCGAATATACCAGCAACAATTGCCAGAATAACAAAGATAATAGTGTAACGTAACATAGTGATTGTTTTAATTAGTAATAGCTCTTTACTTTAGAGCAATTTGATTTTCAAATTTTTACAATGTAAATTTCTTAAATTATTAGGTACTGCATTAACTGTATCACTAAGATTGTTAACTCCATTGCAGTGCCAGAACTGTTTTTCACTCGAAATGATTAAATTAGAAGTATCTTTATGCTTATAGCTTTCAATAATCAAGATAGATGAAGAAAAAAATAGAAGTGCAAGACCATCACGTCAAAAATTTAGTTATTGATTTAGCTAATAGTCTTGGAATAGATTATGAGAATTCTCATCACGAATATTGTGTGCGATTACCTGAGGAATTTGGTTCGGGATATATGAAATCTTATCAGTTTGATTTTGGGATTGGAGTTGTCGAAACTGATTATTTATTGAAAAAGGAGTTTAACTATGAATTGGAGAAAGGAATTGTTCATCCTTTAAAAATCATGTTTAACAGGGAATCTGGTTTTTATCACAAGTTTGAAAATAGCGAAGAGTTTCATGAAATACGTAGACTAGAAAATGCAATGATTTCTAGTACTTCTAAAAACAATCATATCTTTAAAACTCCAGCGAATATACCTATTTGTATTTTTAGTATTGAGATCAATAGAAAATTATTTGAGGAAAAAATAGAATCTTTTTTACCGAATATGAACGAGGATCTTATAGAGTTGTTTAGAGATGTAAATGGGATCAATCAATTTTATTATAAGAATTATTATAGTCTTGAGATTTCTAAGTTTATTTCAGAATTTACAGAGTGCGAGCTCACCGGCTTTATGCGCCAAGTTTATCTGGAAGGAAAGGCTTACGAAATTTTAACCCATCAATTGCAACAATATCTTGATGATCTTAATGAACCAGATAAAAGATTGATTTTACGACAAGCTACTATAGAGAGTATAGAAGATGCCGTATCTATAATTAGAGAGGAAATCGATAGCATCGGCAATATCGTAGATATAGCAAAGCGTGTAGGGCTTAATCAAAATACATTGCAAAATGGTTTTAAGCAACTGTATAAAACATCAGTAAACGAGTATATCAAAAACTACAGAATAGATACAGCTAAGGAATTACTAGAATCTTCTGACCTTAATATTACTGAGATTACTTATAAAGTAGGTATCAACTCCAGAAGTTATTTTGCTAAATTATTTAAAAAACGTTTTGGTATAAGTCCAAAACAATACTTAAATCAGGTGCGGAATAAAAAAGATGATTCCAAATCTGCATAAAACGTTTAACGTTAATAAAATACTCAATAAAACTCTTTTTAACTGAGAAAATTCACTTTTGTATTAGTCTTAAACTGATCAATAGTGTTAGTATATGTTTCAAAATTGTTAATCCGTTTACTCTAAATCTAATTTCTTTGCACAAAGCATAAAATATAGCATAGAATTTAGAAAGAGAATGCAAAAAATTGAGATACATAGCATAGATGGTGTAGAAATTTTAGAACAACTTAATGTTCATTTGAAAGGAAAATTAACCAATCAATGGGGAGAACACGTTCTAGAGTTCGATAATGAATTCGGAAAAGGAGTTGTGCGTAGTATTGCATTTGATTGGGGAGTTTCTTTGGTAGATTACGATGTTAGTTTTGTTGAAGACACTAAAATTGTATTTAGTATTGAAAAAGCCAATCCTATAGAATTTATTTTTATATCCGAAGGTAAACTGGATTATACTAATAATACAGAGCAAAGGCCATATACTTTTGAACGTTATCAAAACATAATTATATCTACCCAAAAGTTTTCTAAAGAAACGTATGTTTTTCCTAAAACAGCCGCTGTTAAAGTCAATTTTATTTATGTTTTACCAGGCGAATATGCTAAGAAAAAGAATAACAACTTATCTTATTTAAGTAAAAGTTTATTCGCTGCTTTTACTGAAGAAAATGAAAAATCTCCATACAAACATTATGGTAATTATAACCTGAAGATAGCAGATCAGATCAAGCAGCTACAGGAAAGTTATGAAAGTGGTATCGTACGCACGCTATCTATCGAGGGGCAACTCAATTTGATTCTGGCAATGCAGATGCTGGAGCATAACAATTACGAAAATGGTTTAGCGTTGCCAGAATCACTTTCTAAAGAAGATATTAAAAAGATTCACAACTTATCTGGTTTTATCATTGATAATATTTCAGAACCATTGTCAGTTCAGTCTTTGGCAACTAAGGCCGGTATGAGTCCTAAGAAATTGCAACTTGGATTCAGAGTTTTATATTCTAAATCTGTAAACGAATATATAAGACAGTTAAAACTAGAAATATCCAGAGATTACATAAAAAATACAAATGATTCTATTTCTGAAATAGTGTATAATATAGGCTTTAAAAGTAGAAGTTACTTCTCGAAAATCTTTTCTGAACGTTACGGAATTTTACCAACGGAATATAGAAAAAAAATTAAAGCAAAGGATTAGGGTCAATAATTTACTTTTTTAGATTAAAAACTACACTGTTTTCTACCTTAAATTTACCTCAGAACCAAAACCTGATGATGCTTAATTGTGCATCAGGTTTTTGATTGATTAATGAATACTTAACCTAAATCGAAATCATTGAAATGAAGAATAAAAAAACAATAGTAAACCTCAGATTTAAATCAAATTTACCTACTGATGAAGTTTGTGAAATATCAACAAACCGAAAACAGATACTAAAAAACACCGAAGGACTAATTTCATTATTTTGTTATACAAATGAAGAGACTAAAACGATTGGTGGTACTTACATTTTTGAAAATATACAACTGGCACATCAGTATTTAGGGCAGTTTTTAACTCAAGGTATCGGACCAAAATATGGAATAATCCCGGTGACACTAAAGATAGATATTGGTTCTCTAAAAGATGAAATAAAAGGAAGTAATGTAGGGTAAAGCACTCCGTTATTAAACTAAAGGAATACCTTCATAGTAGACAGGTTCGAGCATGGATTCATAAGAGATATCATTCTTAAAAAATTCTTTAGCGATTGGATGTGCTTTCAATTTCAGCGCATTAGGGAGATTTAGGATATAATCGATTTCATCCATATCAGTTTTAGAATTTAACCAAACATCACTTAGATTATTAGGAACAAAGATAGGCATCGTAGTACTTAGATTTTGTATTTTGTTTACAACACCTGTCGTTTTTGTCATTAACATTGAACAAGTAATGAACCCATCATCTAGTATATTATAAATTCCCGCGATATAAAAAGGTTTTTTATCATCCAGATAAACATAATAAGGATATAGAGTCCCGTTGTGCAAATGATATATAAAAAAACCAGTTACAATAATAAGACAACGTCTTCTATAGTAAGGCTCTTTAAATATCCCTTTAGAATTTAAATTTTCTTTAGGGACATTTAAGGTGTCCAAAGCTTTTTGAAAATCGGACCATTCACCTTCATAGTTATTAGGTAGTAGTCCCCAAATAGCATATAATATATGATCTGGGTTATCCATTGTAATAATAGATAATGTAGCCTCTTGAGTACCATCGATTACTGAACTTGGGGTGTATAGCCTTGGAAATTTATACTTAATACCTAATTCATTTTCAATGAATTCTCTCTCCGCAATATTTGAAATTTTTTTATACATTATTATTAATTACTTGTGCAAGTAAATAAAAAATCAGGTGCTAAGTTAGCGCGTATCAATTAAATAATAACGCATTTAATAAGTTGAACGTTAAAAATTCATAATTATTTATTGATTTACACAATAACGATAAGTAAATACCCAAAAACGTTAAGCTATGGTATGTCAACTAACTACTTTTGTAGTACAGTTATATTGTATAACTATCTTAAAATCAATTATTAAATTATTACGAAGGGTATTATGGAAAAAATAGAAAATGATTTGGTGAGCGTTCCTTCTGAGTTAAATATTCTAAAGGAACATCTCCAAGGAAATATTACCGTCGATTATGATATTCATACGTTAACTTTAGATTCGGAAGTTGGAAAAGGGCAAGTTCGTTACACGAATTTGCAAAATGGTCTGCAAACGTTCGATTTCAACTTAAAACTACATAAAAATGTAGCGATCCCTATAGATTCGATTACATCAGAATCTCTTCAGTTTTTGTATTGTTTAGAAGGTCATTTATATCATCAATTTGAAGTGTTCGAAGAGATTACGAAAATAGAACAGTTTCAAACAGCAGTCGTTCATAGTGACCAAGGATTATCAAGCAGTATTTTAATCCCAAAAGATCAACATTTGATGCTCAATATTATCTGTATTAATAAAAAAGAATATTTCGATAAATTTAGCATACAGAATAACCAGTTTGGTAAAAAATTGCAAAGCTTATTATTTAATATAAAAACAAAGTCTAAACATTTTCATATTGGAGGTTATAACCTAAAAGTCGCAGAGCAATTAAAATTATTATTTGGGGTAGAGCATAGTAATGAAGTTTCTGAATTATTATCCCAAAAAGGGAGGTACTATCTGATCTTGGCAAAGCATATTGAACAGTTCCATGCAGAAATTGAGAATAACTCTAATACAAGTGGTTTGTTAAAAAATGAACTAAAGGCGATTTCTCAAGTAAGTGATTATATTAAACAGCATCCGGAAATACAGCATAGTATAAAATCATTATGTTTAGAATCTGGACTTTCTCCTGCAAAATTACAAGAAGGTTTTAAGTTTATTTTTCAAAGAACTGTTTCCGACTTCGTGAGAAATGTACGATTAGAAAAAGCAGAAAAATTGATAAAGACTACAGAGTTAACGATTTCTGAAGTCGTGTATTCGGTTGGATTAACTAGTAGAAGCTATTTTTGTAAAATTTTTAAGAAAAAGTACTCCTGTAGCCCAAAAGAATACAAATCAAGATAATTAATAGTGTTTCTGATTTGTTATAAGGTGTTTTTGGGATTAGAGCTAAAGTAGATGTTATATTTAGAGAAAACTATATCTCCTTTTTCTTTTGGCAATAAAAGCTCTTTGACTAATGAATTTTACATACAAAAAGAGATCATTAATATGTTAATGATCTCTTTTTGTATGTAAAAAAATAATGTATCTAGTGTAAGTCCTCTAATCTTTTAATTGAAGATAATCCTTGCAATATTTTATTTTTTTGCTGAGTTAATACTGTTTGTGTAGTTGGTGGTAATGTAGTTTCAGAAAGAACATCGTTGTATTCCTCCAATGCAGATTTCTCTCCTCTAATTGCTTCTTCTAACATAGACTCTTCATTGTCAGAGGATAAAAACGATTTTACATCCATCCACGCTCGGTGTGCTGACCCTGCAATACTTCCTCCTTTTTCAATTTCTTGACCAACGGATTTGAGTTCGGTTTTAAGCTCGTGACCAAAATCGTAACGCTCTTGAGCTTTTTGATTAAAGTAATTTTTTAATCCAGAGTGATTGGTGTTTTCAGCAGCTTTTTTAAATCCCTTTTCTGCATCATACGTCTTTTCTAATAAATCATTAAGTTTGTTTCCAACTTTTTCAGAATAAGTTGCCATAAATTTTAGTTTTAAGTGAACGATAATTATTTATAGATGCTGATCGATTAACATCTTATATTTAACGTTACCAGCCATTTTAAATGCCGGGCATTGTATCGTACTATCTTCTGTTTCTTTTTTTTCGCATTCCTGTTGTGACGACTATGATCACACCTGAAGCGAATCCACTTACAAATATCAATAGAAATTGAAGCCCCATTTCTTTTAAATTTTATACGAAGATAAAGTCGTCTTGTAATTTCTATTTGCTCAGATAAACGAAAAATTGACTCATTTAGAATTTAACTTTTTATAGCAAGACGCAAGCTTTTCAGCGGGTTTGAGTCAATAAGTTTTTTGATTGGATTAATGTATTTGGTATCTATAATTGATCTTGCAATAAAAAATTTATGATACGAAAAGGGAGTAAAGTTTCGTGGAAATGGGGTCAAGGTAAGTCAAACGGAAAGGTAGAGGAAACACATACTAGTAAGGTAACCAAAACCATAAAAGGAACTGAAGTAACCAGAATTGGCGAGGAAGGAAATAAAGCGCTTTATATACAACAAGATGACGGTGATTATGTGCTTAAAAGTGAAAACGAAGTTGATCGTATATAGTTAAATTGATATAGCTCAAAATTAGGACATGATAAAAAAAGGAGAAAAAGTAAGGTGGACTCAAGATCAAACTACCTTATTCGGTATTGTCGAAGAAACATATATGTACAAGATTACAAGAAAAATAAAGGAGAATTCGTTGGTCCGTTTTAGCAGTGCAAATAAGGCACTATATATTAAGAGTTCTGATGGTTCACATGTGCTGAAAGATTATACTGAGGTTATTTTATGCAGATAATTAGAATGACTGAAGAAAGCAATTTTAACAAACCAATAAAGAATAATAACTAATAAATCATAAAACTATGTCTTTTCTAACAATAATTTTGAACATTTTATTACCGCCATTAGCTGTTTTTTTAAAACATGGACTCGGAACTACGTTTTTAATTAGTCTGATATTAACTTTAATCGGATGGTTGCCTGGTGTCATTCATGCCTTTATAGTTAATAAATAAAGTCAGTGGTATGAATGTCAGAGGTGAATCACAAAAAGTATTAGGCGTTCTTTTTGAAGCGGAAATAAGATATTACAGAGCTGCAAGAGAGGTTCAGATTGTATCGCTTTCTCGATTTTTGAATTACCAGAGTATGCTAAGAAACAAATACGCTCATAAATTTGCTGAAGCACTTTCTTTTAATGAAGTGGTATGATATAAAAAAAGGTAGTATCACGCTAACAGTGTAAGTAAAAAAATCTGCTTCTCATTGTATTTAACGTTAGTTCGATATAAGAAAATTCACGTCAGTCAGAGTGTCCGCCTCAAGCGGATGTATCGGAGACCTGCCTACCTGTCGGATTGCAGGTAGGCAAGTGAATTTTCAATCAAAAGCCTAATTTCGATACCCTCCATAGGCAGGCAGGCTAATTTTTCTACGTTTCACTATGAAAAATTAAATCAATTTGACGGCTTTTTTAAACCAAATCGTTAGATCGAACTCACGTTATTTATAATTTTTCTTCACCATTCGGTGTTGATTTTCCATATTCTGATTTATAGATTTGAACCACTATTAAAAACAGACTAATTAATAGCGGACCAAAAATGAGTCCTATAAAGCCAAATAGAGGAACACCGACAATCACTCCAATAAGAGTTATTATTGGGTGTACATTATCTAATTTTTGTAAAACATATAGCCGGACTATGTTATCAGAAAACCCAACAACTACTAATCCGTATATTAAAATCCCCCAAGCTTGATAAACGTGTCCGGTGGAGTGTGTAATTATAAATACGGGCAATATACCAATGATCGTACCCACAAAAGGAATCATAGATCCAACGATTACTATAACGAACCAAAACAAAGGATCTTCTATACCAAATATCAGGAATCCAATAAGCGCAACAACTCCTTGTATGATGGCAACCAATGGAATACCAACGGCATTAGATCGAACCATTTTCTGGCTCTCGTCACCTATAATTTTTAAATTATCTTTGTTAATTGGTATATACTCAAAAAGAGATTCCCTTAATTTCCTTCTGTTCGTAAACATATAATAGAGGAGAAAATACATAATACCAATAGAAATAAATACATTAAAAGTGCCTCCGGCAAAGCTTTGCAAGTTTTCTGTAGTCCAATTAGAAATGGCTTCTGCGTCTAATTGTTCGCTTAGATCGTAGCCAATTTCATTTTCCCAAGTGTCCAACCTTCCCTTAAGTGCCACAATAACTTTTTCAAAATTATCTGCAACGTGTCCAATTTTGTTGCTCAACATAAGAATTAAACCCACTACAGGTACTAATATTCCTAAGAAAGAACCAATTAATAATGCTATTGCTGCAAGGTCTGGATGCCAGCCTTTGCGAACCAAAAGCACCATCCACTTTCGTAAAATGACATAAATGGTGATCGCTCCCAAAATACCGGATAGATACGGGAGGATTTCTCTAAATATAAGTCCGCCAATTAAAAATATAAGAAGTAATACAAAAACCTGCCGTATAATGTTTGGGCTAATATTTTTCATTTATAATTTTTGATTTATTCTTTAAAGATATCCTATTTTTCTTCTTCTTCTTTCATTAAATCAAAACCTTTAGGGAAATCTAATGTTCGTATAGGGAATGGGATGTTGATGTTATTTTTATCATATGCTTCTTTCATTAACATCATGGTTTCACTTTTAGCTTTAGCAACTTCCAAAGCAGAGGTAGAATTAATCCAAAAACGGAGTTCGTAGTTAATTGAACTATCCCCAAATTCTCTCCATAAGAATAAAACGTCATTTTTTTTCTGTACTGCTTCAAAATTAGAGACTATAGTTTCTTTTGTAAGTTTTTCGACAAATCTTAGGTCTGATTCATATCCAACACCACACTCAAGAATGACACGCGATTGTGCTGTAGTTGAGTAATTCTTAATTGGGTTGTCTACTACCAATTTATTAGGGATATATACTAAATTATTATCTACTTGCTTTATGGTAACGGCACGTAGATCTATATCGATAACTTCTCCTTCAAAGTCATTGGTTTCTATCCAGTCTCCAAATTTGATGTGTTTGATATACGAAAGGATTATACCTGAGTAGGTGTTGGCTAATGCTCCTTGTAATGCCAAACCAACGGCAAGACCAGCTACCCCAGCACCTGCAAGAATGGTGTTCAGTGCTTTATCCAGATTAAGAATACCCAAAATCAGAAATAATCCTATAATGACAACAGCAATAGATATAAATTTTGAAATCAGATTTTTCATCGATGGTTGAAGTCTGCTTTTATCGAGTATCTTTCGTGCTAGTTTGCTAATATATTTTGAAGCAATAAGTGCTACTATGAATACAAAGACTGCTATCAAAATATTGGGTAAGTTTACTACAATCGAGTCTAACCAAGATTCTAGTTTTTCATACATTTTATTCCAGGCATTGATTAGTTTGTCATTCATGTTTTTTTGATTTTTAGTGTTTAATATTTTTTAAAAATGTTGGTGTGTAGTCCGACAGTAATTTTAAAATAGCACCTTCTGTATTGGTGAAATAATCCTCTAATTGATCAGAAGGATCAATTCTGTTAAATACCTTTTCTATAGAACCATCTTTATAAGATGACTCTACGAAGGGATGCACATAGTATTTACGACAGATATTTCTAGTGTTTCCTAAACTGGTTGCAGCCATATCATATGCTTTTAGAATATTCTTTTGTATTTCTTTTTTATTTAGGGCTAATCAAAAATACCATTATATTATGCTCTTAAAATAAAAATGACCTCTTTAAATATATCTAAAGAGGCCATTTCGTCAACTAACCATATCTATCTGGAATTAGATATACTATTTAGTG
This sequence comes from uncultured Aquimarina sp., assembly GCF_947495315.1. GTDB lineage: Bacteria > Bacteroidota > Bacteroidia > Flavobacteriales > Flavobacteriaceae > Aquimarina. The sequence continues at coordinate 353,138 of NZ_CANLYD010000005.1, forward strand.
AAAATCACTCTTGGTTTTTTTAAGCCTGCTTTAAAAGCATTAATGTCTTTTATGTATTTATACTGATCATTAAATACTCTGTCCGGCTTTTCTCCCATAATGATATGCTTTACGTTAAGGTCAGGAGCATTAAGAATTACACGATCAGAAACTCTTAGTTTTTTGTCCCCTAGATCTTGATCTAATTCTTTCAGACTAGAAATAACGTATAATTTATCGTTGGAAGCAATAATCTCTTTAATATCAATAGAGTGTTCTTTACCAGTTACTTCTGCCTCAACTGTTAGCGTAAGTTCTTCTTTCTCTCCACTATTCGGCATATCTACATCAACATAAGGTACTTCTACCTCTACTTCTTCCATTACCACAACAACTTTAGGGACCTTAACCATTTTAGTTCTTGTTCCTACATTCACATCAGCCCAATCAACATCAAATGTTGGAAGTTGCCCAGCTTCGGTATCAATATCTACATCTACATCAGGTAATTTTGCTTCTTTTTTTTGCTGTATATCACAGCTTGTTACTAAAAGAATGATCATTAATATTCCTGCAAATTTTTTCATAATTAAAAGGTTTTTTAGTTTAAAAATTAAGGGCTACTTATTTTAACACATCACATTTGCCCTAATGATATTTTACGTTTTTGATTTTAGTAGCCCTTATTTCTATTTGTTACAAGGCAAAGGTAGATTTCAAGGAGTGATAAACTGTGCGCATATACAATTTTCCTTGACTGTTTTGGTAGTTAGGTGAATTAGGTACAAAGTATTCTGTATTTGGTATTGAGTTAAAAAATATAGTGATTGCACAACGGCATCATATATTAATTCGTGAACTTGTAACTCAAAATAATTCTTAAAACTAAAATAATATGAGCTCTACAAAACAACCTGATTTTTCTAATCTGAAAGCATTATACATTAACTGTACTTTAAAAAGTTCTAATCAAAAAAGCAATACTGAAGGACTTATGAATGTATCTATGGATATTATGAAATCCGAAAATGTAAGAGTAGAATATCTTCGATTAGTAGATTATGATGTTGCTTATGGGTTAATGCCTGATATGAAGGATGAAGGAAAAGAAAAAGACGATTGGCCGGAAATCTATGACAAAATAATGGATGCTGATATCCTAATTATAGGAACACCTATATGGTTAGGAGAAAAATCATCTGTCGCCACCAAATTAATTGAAAGATTGTACGGAATGAGTGGTAAAACTAATAAAAAAGGACAGTATATTTATTATGGAAAAGTTGGTGGGTGTGTCATCACAGGTAATGAAGATGGAATAAAGCACTGCGCGATGGGAATCCTATATGCTTTACAGCATTTGGGTTACAGTATACCTCCACAAGCGGACTGTGGATGGATAGGAGAAGCAGGTCCCGGACCAAGTTACCTAGACGAAGAGTCTGGTGCAAAGAACAATGCTTTTACCAATAGAAACACTACCTTTATGACTTATAATTTACTTCATTTAGCTGCTATATTAAAGAATAATAATGGTTATAGCTCATATGGTAATTCTAGAGAAGATTGGGATGATGGTACACGATGGAATTTTGAAAACCCTGAATATCGCTAATCTATTATATTAAGAAAAGTAGACAGACTGTTATGAAATCCACATTGAAGTTTTTAAAAAGAGTAAAAAGTGCTGTCTTTCATAGCATCGCATTTTATCCTATTCTAATTAGTGCAGCATTCTTTTTTTTGGCAATTATTTTGTTATTTGTAGAAAATCTGGAAGTAATCGATTCCATTAAGGAAAAGGTGCCATATCTTTTGGTACAGGATAATGAAACTGCCAGAACAATTCTTTCTACATTATTTGGGGGGATATTGTCATTGACCGTTTTTAGTTTTACCATGGTAATGGTAGTATTAAATCAAGCTTCTTCTAACTTTTCTCCAAGACTTTTGCCAGGGTTGATCTCTAACAAAAAGCATCAAATCATACTAGGGTTTTATATTGGAACGATATTGTATGCAATAATTGTTTTAATGTCTTTAGGAGCTTATGGTTCATCCACAAACGCCGTAGGATTTTCTGTAATGGTGTCAGCGGTACTGGGAGCATTTTGTATTGGGTTGTTTGTGTATTTTATTCATAGTATATCTCAAGCAATACAAATACATAATATTATAGACAAGATTTATGCGTCCAGTACTAAATTGCTTGAAAAGGAAAAACAAGAACAAAAAGAGAAGGGTTCTGAAAATCAAAATACCTCATTTCAATATTGGAAGACGATACCTAGTAAAAAAACTGGTTATTATCGATCATTTGATATTACACTATTGCAGGATTCTTTAAAAAGTAAAGAAAACACAATAGAAATCATTCCTTATGCGGATCAACATATTTGGAAAGGAGATCCTGTTCTTGGTATTAAAGAACCTATTTCTGAAGAGGAATTAAAATCTTTACACATTTGTCTTTATATTCTCTCTAACAGACATGAAGACGATAGTGGTGTTGGAGGAATGATAAAATTAACCGAGGTAGCCGTAAAAGCTTTGTCTCCAGGTATTAATGATCCGGGTACTGCTATCAATGCTATTTCTAAATTAGGTCAGTTAGTGCAGCAGGCGCTAAAAATTGAACCAAAAACTATTTTGGGCATAGCTGATTGTGAAGTTACAATTATTCATAATAAAATAAGTGCCTCAGAAATAATGCGTATTGTGATTGAACCGATTCGTCTTTATGCAAAGTCAGATAGTACAGTTTCTTATGAACTATTGAGTGCATTGATTTTTATTAAAAATTGTAATGATATACATCCTGATTATGTAGAAGCTGTACAAAATGAAATTATCGCATTAAGTAATGATTTAAAAAAACACATAAGTAATAATCAAGATCTAAAACGTATCTTAGAGTTATTAGAGACTTAACTTTTTTCTTCAAAATATATGAAAGCAACACCAACCTTACTATGTATACCGGATATCAGTGGTTTTACTGAATTTATGAGTTCCACAAATATAGAATTAAGTTCTAAAGTAATACCGTCATTACTTAACAGAGTAATCTATGCGAACAAATTAGATCTTAAGGTCTCAGAAATTGAAGGAGACGCTATTTTGTTTTATAGAACCGGACCATTACCAACATTCACAGAACTGGTGTATCAGTGCAGATTGTTTTACACAGAATTTTATGAACAGTTAAAAATACTCCACAAACAATATAAAAATACAAAAGAAGGAAATAATATCCCGGAGATGCTTGGTCTTAAAATTGTATTACATTATGGCCAGGAAATAAGTGCGGTTCCTATAGGTAAAAACATAAAACTTATGGGAGAAGATGTCATTATCGCCCATAGATTACTAAAAAATAAAATACCAATAGATGAATATATTTTACTTTCTGAAGATTTGTTATCGGAATTTAAAGATAAGACTATCGAACGAAATTTTGGTTGGGGAGAACTTCACGATCGAGAAACTGAATATAAGCATATAGGAGAAATTAACTATAGCTATATTAATCTTGAGCCTTTAGTTGATTAAGATTCATTTTACTAGAATTTTTATATAGTTTTGTTAAATCCGGAAAAGGTATTTGTTTTCAAACAATACTAAATTTCTAAAACCATATTCTTATAACTTTCATCTGATGTTTGATCTCTTTACGATAGAGTTAAGATAAATAGTATATGAGCAAAAGATGCCATTCTACTCAGGGTATCTTTGTAATGAACAAAAAAGAATAATACAATTCTGTTGTTCGACTTTACTATATTATTAATCTTAAAAAATTGCTATGAATTATTTGAACATGGATGAGAAAAAGCTTTTACCTGTAGTATTAGAATTAAATATACTTTTAGCTGATTACAATTTATACTACCAAAAATTGAGAGGTTTCCACTGGAATATTTTAGGAAAAAATTTCTTTGATCTTCACATAAAATTTGAAGAATTATACAATGATGCTAAATTAAAAATAGATGAAATCGCAGAGCGTATTTTGACACTACAGCATCATCCGGTAAGTCAGTTCGCAGAGTACATCAAATTATCAGACATAAAAGAAGTGACACCTTTGATGAAAGATATAGAAATGGTAAAAGAATTACTTGGAGACCATAAAAAATTACTTACCCAAATGCGGATAATATTAAGACATGCGGAAGAGGCAGGAGACGAGGGTACAATAGATATGGTAGGAGTTTATATTAGAGAGCTAGAAAAATCGAGCTGGATGTTAAACGCGTGGTCAAAAGATACTTCTGACCATTTAGACACATCCCTTGTTAGAATAGCATAATCAAAACAAACAAATTAATAACCTTTTAAAATTATATAAAAATGAAAATGATAAAATTAATAACAGCATTGTTAATCACATTTACACTTACAGGTGCAATTGCGCAGAGCAATAGACAAGTTATAAAAACTAGAACTACTAAAACGTACGAATTCAAGAAAGATGGAAAAACAATACCTTACAGAATTACTGTGTATAAAACAGGTAAGTCAAAAGTAATGCTAGATGATTCTGATAAAGGAAAATTAAATCAAGATAGAAAAATTTCTCCTCAACAGGTTACAAAATTGATTTACGTAGATAATGATCTATATAGCGATTATGATAAATACATTGTATTACGATACAGCAAAGATGCTAATGATAGTTTTGAATTAAAGCCTACAGAAAGAGGTTTTAAAGTAATCGTTGATAATAAAAATGTAGAGTATATTTTTGGGGAAGGAGTATATTTTGTGAATAACGCAGACAAAGACTACTTTTTTGTAGATGAATTTGATTCAATCTAAAAAATTATCTAAAGATATAATATTTTTAAAGACTCCCTTTTTTGGGAGTTTTTTTGATTTTATAATATGCTATCTGTAATAACATTTCTTTTTTGATGTATCTTAACAAAACCTTATACCTCAAATAAAGAATAAATTATTTTTTGTTTGTTAATTTTACAATAACGTTAAACAAAAATATCACTCTAATCATTTTTTAAAAATGTACGCAGAACCAACAACCGCCATAGAAATTAATATTACTGCTAAGGATACTGAAGGAACAGTAAGGCAAATTCAGGAAGTTATAGGAGGAAAAATAGAGGAAAGATGGGGAGAGTATGAACTCACCGTTAATAATCTAAATGCGCATGGTTCCATTAGATTTATTACGTTTGATTGGGGAGTAAACCTGCTAGAATATGATATTATATTTCATAAGGAGTTTGTGTTAGTCATGGATGCTTCAGAATATAACCCAATTCATTTTGCATATTGCCTCACAGGACATTGCGGACATCGATTTGGTTATCAAAATGAAATACATACTTTAGAACAGTTTCAGTCAGTTATTATTACTAGCCGGGATGGAGGATATAATTACGGTTATTTTCCGAGAGAACAAAAATTAGAAATTAACGTAATACAAATTGCAAGAAAAAAGTATTTAAAAAAACGACTCAACAATGTATCACAGCTCAATGAGAAGTTATATAAAGTTTTTATGGATGAAGATCATGAAAAAGCCTTTGCTTATTTTGGCACTTTTAATTTAAAATTAGCAGATCAGATAGGTGCTTTACGAAAAATAAAGCAAAAAGGTATGATAAGGATATTACAAATAGAAGGTATGATTTATCAAATTTTATCTATGCATATTCAGCAACATGATCGAGCAGTGAAAGAAAAAGTGTTACCTACTACGCTTTTAAAAAGAGAATTAAAGATAATTAGAAGTTTAGCTAAGAAAATTATCAAGGATGTAGCCAAAGATTATTCTTTAGAACAATTATCTGAAGAAACAGGTTTACCTCAGGCAAAGCTCCAGGAAGGATTTAAATTGTTATATGCTAGAACAGTAACAGAATACATTCGACATGTGCGGTTAGAAGCTGCTAGAGATTTGATACGAACTACCGACATGAATATTTCAGAGATTGTATATTCTATAGGATTTAGTAGTAGAAGTTATTTCTCTAAAATTTTTAAAGAAAAGTATGATATTAGCCCTAATAATTTCAAAAACAGAACTGAGTTGCCTGTAGAAGAGGTTGTAGGCATATCATAAATATACTATTTGAAGAGCCTTTTGATTAAATAGAATATACCATATTTTTTTACAGCACTAAGAACAGTAGAAACCCACTGATACGGTTGTAAATCATCTTTGAACTCAGATTTTAGAAGTTTCATTTCTTCCAGAGATATTTGACGTTGTAAACTTAACTTACGCAGATCTTGTTCTATTTCCTTAAATGAGGTGTATGTTTTTTTCATAGCGTTAATCAAAAAATTCTTGAGACATTTTTTTTATAATGTTTTTATCAATTTTTTGGCGAATAAGATATGCTATACCCGTAAAAACAAAAAGTGCTGCGGCCATTATTAAACAAGCCAATGCTGTACTACCAATAAATTGGCCTAACCAAATTGCTCCCGACACAGTTAAAAATATTAATCCAAGAAAAAGCAAGCCACCAATGATGGCCAGCTTGCTTAAGAATGAAAATGCCAGTGCCAATTGCTGAAAAGCCTTGAGCTTGTAATATTCTTGAGAGGCTTTTACATACTTTTCTCCAGAATCGAAAGCTTTATTAGAGGTTTCGTTTATTGCGTTAATTACTCCCATTACGATTTCTGTAATTTCTTGTTCTTAGCTTTCAACTCGCTTAATTTTTTTTCGAGAGAGGTGATCACATCGTCCGCTTTATAACTTGCATCAGAAACTAGAGACTCAATTTTGGTGTCTAATGTTTCTTTTTGAGTAGATACGGTATCTGCTATTTGATGTTTTAAATTAGAGGCCTCTCTTGCTAAATGATCTTTGGTTGCTTGCGCCTCATCTACTAATCTTCTTCTTGTATTTACTCCTTTATCTGGAGCAAATAGAATACCTAAAGCTGCACCGATTGCGGTTCCCGCCAAAATTCCTAAAAATGTATTTCCACTATTACTCATTGTTATTGTTTTTTAAGTTGTTAAATTATTTACTACAAAATTCATCAAAAATAGTCGTAAGCTTTAACTCAAACCATAAGGATGTTAACGGAAATGATTTTTGGCAAACGAATTAACATTTATATCAAAAGCGTTCATCATTTCACATCTCTCAATCTATCTTTGAATGTAGTAAAAATGATGTTAGATGGCAAGTACAATCATAATAATTTATCCTTCTACAGGAGAAATTACCCTATTTAAGTAAATGAGATTGATGCTTCCTTAAAAAAATCTGAGGAAGCATTTCTAGTTTAAGGTATCTTTTGGTGGTATTATGGCTGTAAAGTATAGGGGAGACCTTTCAAAAGAAGGAATTTTTGAATTTGTAAATAAGAAAATAAATTGTTTAAAATAATAATAGTTTAATTAAAAACATACAAAAAATGAAATTCGTAAAAGAAGAAGACGAGGAAAGAAGAGATTATATTTTTCAGAAAAATACAAAGACAAAAATAGGGACAAAGTTCATTGTATTGGTATTGATTTTATTGATAATTGGAGTTATTGCTTCGGGAGTTTTCCTAGATGTATTTTAATAGTTATTGATGCTTTTGTAAGTAATAATCACGGTAGAATAGTGAATAAATAGAAATCATAATCTCTTTTTTTAACATGTAAATAATAACAATATGGCAAAAATAACGGAAGTGACCCTTGATAAAATTCCAGAATATGTTGAGGTAGATGATACAAAAACAAACACGATCATCGTAAAAACTGAAATAGAATTTCATCCATTAGATATATCTGGCAATATGGAGTATTTATTACATCTATTCGTCTACGACGTTCATGGAATTAAAGATTTGCCTGTATTGATTTCTAATTGGGATGATACCAAAGTGTTGAGAGTAGTTAGAAATGAACGGAAGGATGATTTTTTATGCAAGGAAAGTGTTTTGATAAGATCAGAAGAGGCTAATAAAGAAAATATCAGTATTAAAACACCCATGACTATCAAACTGGGAGAATTACAAGATAATACTTCGGTGTATACTAGAAAATTTGAAGTTTTTGCTACGCTTATTCCGGCAATAGATAGAGTATCAAAGTGGTCAAAACCTTTTGAATCCCAGCTGGTTTTTTAAAAAAATTAAAGAATGGGTGCCGAGGTTAATCAATTAATTTAAAAATAAAATAATGAATGTATCTGAACAGTTATTGGAAATATTACAAAATGAAGGAGTGAAACATATTTTTGGAGTCGCAGGAGATGCTTTAAATCCTCTTATAGATGCTATTGGTAAACAGGATATTATTGAATGGGTTGGAGTACATCATGAAGGAAATGCATCCTATGCAGCGTTTGCACAAGGAGAACTTAATCATAATTTTGGAGTCTGTGCCAGTACTGTTGGTCCCGGAGCTTTACACCTAATAAATGGTTTATATAATGCGAAAAAAGAGCGGTCTCCTGTAATTGCGATAACCGGGCAAATACCGATAGAGCATTTAGGTACAAATTATCATCAGGAAGCAGATCTTAAGAAAATATATGATGATGTATGTGAGTATCAAGCAATCATAAGGTCTCCAGAAGAAGCTCCAAGAGTTATTCTTAGGGCTATCAGGATTGCAGTGAATCACAAATGTGTTTGTAGGATAGAATTGCCAGCAGATATTGCCCAAATGAAAGTCGAAAACAGAGATTTTGTTCATACTGTATTCAGATCAAAAAGTAATGTTGTTCCTAGCCAGGAGGAGTTAAACCTTGCTGCAAAATTTATCAATGAGTCTAAGAAAATAGGAATTTTAGCAGGAGCCGGGTGTAGAGAAGCGAGAGAAGCGGTGATTAATTTTTCAAAAGTATTAAAAGCTCCAATAACCCATACACTAAGAGCAGCAGATGTATTTGATCACACAACTGATAATGTAGTAGGATTAACAGGACTGATAGGTAACCCCTCAGGTTATAAAGCTGTAATGGATTGTGATTTATTATTGATGTTAGGGACAGATTTTCCATATACAGATTTTCTTCCTGAAGAAACTAAAACTATTCAGGTTGACATTAGACCTGAGAACATTGGTAATCGTTCACCTGTCACTTTAGGTCTTCACGGGGATATTCAAACAACAATTACTTCACTTCTTAGTTTATGCTCAAAAAAAAAAGATGATTCTTTTTTAAATACCTTAACAGAGAAGTTTAGTGATTGGAAAGAATCTAATGATAAAAAAGCAGATCCATCTCGTGATATGGAGCCTTTACATCCACATATCTTTGCAAAAGGTGTTAGCGATATAGCTTCGGATGATGCAATTTTTACTATTGATACAGGAACCGCAGCTATTTGGGCTTCTAATTTTATGAATTTTCATTCTGATCGGAGAATTATAGGGTCATTTAACCACGGATCAATGGCTGTTGGTTTACCGGCTGCAATAGGAGCACAGCTTCAATTTCCTGATCGAGAAGTTTGGGGGTTGATTGGTGATGGTGCTTTTAATATGTCATTACAGGATTTTTCTACTGCTGTTAAATATGAATTACCAATTAAGATTATTGTATTCAATAATTCTCAATTAGGTTTTGTCAAAATAGAAATGGAAGAAGCTGGATTAGCACCTAATTTTCAAGCTCTCAAGGTCGATAATTTTGATTTTGCAGAGTACGCAAAGCTTTGTGGAGGGGATGGAATAAAAGTTACTCATGCAAAAGACATTTTGGCGGCTATACAAATGGCAAAAAGTTCTAAAAAGTCTTTTATTATTGATGCAGTAGTTACAAATGCAGAGCTATCTTTACCTCCTAAGATAGGTTTCGAAGAAGCTAAGGGTTTTGGACTGTCAAAAATTAAAGAAATATTTAGAGCATTTAATGGAGAAAAAGAACAATGGGAAAACATTAAGAACGAAATCGAAGCTTATTTTGATTAGATTACGTTACAATTGACAGAAATGAAAAGCATATTAGAAAAACAAATTAATATTAATAAATAGATCAGATAAAATGGAAAAATTAGGACTTACTGGAGAAAATTGGGAGCAATTCGTAACATGGGTTTGGGACTTCGTGCCTGGCGTAGTATCTGCAATTGTAATATTCTTTGTGGGTATTTGGATCATTAATTTGTTTAGTAGAGGCTTACGTAAATTCTTCCAGAAAAAGGATTATGATGAGACTTTAGAGAAGTTTTTGTACGATCTGATTAGCATAGGGCTCAAAGTTTTATTACTAATATTAGTCATTACACAATTAGGAGTACAATCTTCTTCGTTAGTAGCCGTTCTAGGTGCTGCTGGTTTAGCTGTTGGATTGGCATTGCAGGGATCTTTATCTAATTTTGCAGGAGGAGTATTGATTTTATTTTTTAAACCGTTTAAGATTGGAGATTTTATTGAAGCACAAGGAGTCTCTGGTACGGTAAAAGAAATTTCAATATTCAAAACCAAGTTAAACACCTTCGGAAATCAATTGGCAATCATTCCGAATGGAAAACTATCCAATGAGAACATCATCAACTATTCTGCAGAACCAATTCGCCGTAATAACGTAGAGATTGGAGTTTCATATACTAGTAACATTAAAGAAGCAAAAGATATTCTTTTAGACTTAATCAACAGTCAGGAAGGGGTTATTCAAGATACACCACCAGAAGTTGTAGTCTCGAAACTTGGTGAAAGCGCTGTAACCTTATCACTAAGATATTGGGCATCGCTTGAGGATTATTGGCGCATTCATTTTTATACTGTAGAAGAAGCCAAGAAACGTTTAGAAGATAAAGGTGTTTCTTTACCATTTCCTCAAAGAGAAGTTCACGTGTATAATAAAGATGGTGAAAAGGCCAAAAAGTCGACTTTTGAATCTGATAAAACTACTATTGAGATAAAATCAAAAGAAGAAAACGATGGCGAACAATAGGCAGTATAAAAAATGAAGATCAGTATGAATCGCTAACACTCCTAATAGTCTTGCAAAGTGTAGTAAAGTTTCAGATTATGAAGATAGGAAGAAAGAAGAGTTGTACACGCAAGCTAAAAGAGTAAATATTAAAGGAAGATCAAAATTGAATAAAAAAGAGTCGATTTAGGCTCTTAGAAATAATTAAAATTACTATCATGAATTATGTAATCATTGCTATGCAGGCTATCGTAGGACTAAGTATACTAAACGTATGGCTTATTCAGAATAAAAAAGCGACAAAATGGAGAGGTGGTAACGCCAACACCATTATCGAAGAGTTTCATGCTTATGGACTATCAACTTGGTCCTGTTATCTTATAGGAGTCTTAAAAGTTATTTTGGCAATTTTATTAATAATATCGATTTGGTATCCTGAACTAAAAGAATTTTCAGCGCTTGGTTTGGCAACTCTTTTATTAGGATCAATACTAATGCATTTTAAAATTAAAGACCCATTATATAAATCTTTTCCAGCTTTTCTTTTTTTTGTTATGTGTACTCTTATTGCTGCCAGTAGTCATATAAAACTTTATTTTTAAGAGAGTTCCGAGATGAAAGTGTTTTGAAAAAATATATAAAAATTGAGGATTGCATATAATAGAGATGGCATAGACGCTAGTAAAGGATCTTTAATTTTTATTCGTACTCCAAAACCAAGTAGCATTAATAAGGCCAAAGAACCGGAAGACACTGAAATAAGAATTGGGAAACAAAAATAACCAACAATCAAGCCTAAGCCACCAAGTATTTGTAATACACCGGTTAAATTCCTTCTCTTTTCAAGACCAAACCGAACAAACTCATTTTTCATATGATTAGAAAACAGACAACTAAATCCATATAAAAGAAAAGATAGAGCTGAAAAAAATGTTATGATGGTTAGTAACTTCATAGTGTACTAAGATATTGAATGATTTATCATACTTAATTAAATTTTCAACAAAAAATGCAGGATGTATTACGTCCTGCATTTTTTGTTGAGGTATACTCGGAAATATTCTAATTAATTCTTCAACATATTAAATAGTTTTTCAGCTACCTCTTCCGATGATGCTGGGTTCTGTCCTGTTATTAGGTTTCCATCATGTACAGAATAAGGTTGCCAATCGTCAGCTTTACTATATTTTCCTCCATTGTCTTTTAACATATCTTCTACTAAAAACGGAACAACATCTGTTAATTGAACCGCTGCTTCTTCACTATTGGTAAATCCGGTTACATTTTTGCCTTTTACAAGAAATTCACCGTCACTAGTTTTTACGTTCTTTAGAGCTGCAGGTGCGTGGCATACCAAACCTGTGGGTTTATTACTTTCGTAGAATGATTGCAATAATTTAATAGAATCTTTGTCATTGGCAAGATCCCATAAAGGACCATGACCACCAGGATAAAAAATAGCATCATAATTCTTTTCTTTAACTTCGGAAAGTTGAAGGGTTTTACTCAATTTTTCCTGTAACTTTTTATCATTATGGAAGCGTTTCGTAGCTTCAGTTTGATTTTCCGGCTTGTCGCTGCTAGGGTCTATAGGAGGTTGACCTCCTTTTGGGGATGCCAACGTAACTTCCGCACCTTTGTCGGTAAGATAATAATAGGGGGCAGCAAACTCTTCAATCCAAAATCCTGTTTTTTCACCGGTATCTCCGAGTTTGTCGTGTGATGTTAATACGAATAGAAATTTCATCTTTTTTATTGTTAATTTTAATAAGTTTTCATTTTATCTTTCCTTCTTTCTAATTGATCGTTGAGGTCTCTAATAGTTTCGGTAATCGCTTCCTCAAAACTTACTTTATCAGATGAGGCGTACAATCTTGGTCCCGGAGCACTTAATCGAATACCACAAATGTGTCCAGAGTTGTCATCTCTACTCTCTTTTTTTAAGAAGATATCAGCACGAATTACGAAAGGATACTTATTTGATAAATTGCCTAATTTTTCTTCTACAAATGATTCTAATCTATCACTTGCACTTACATTAGTGTATTCAAAAACTGTTTTCATTTATTTTTATTTTTTGTATTTATTAATTGTTGCCGTTGTAGGCAAAAGCTTTGTATTTCAATAAGGCTACAAATACCACTCCACCTATAGCATTTCCTACAATCGCAATTCCCTGAAAGGAAAGATAGTCTATCATTGTGATACTTTTTGATACGATTAGTCCTGAGAAAACCTCAATATTCCCTACAATACTATGATGCAATCCCATAGCACCAATTACTGCTGTAATGATATAAATCACCAAAATTCTACTAATCGTACTATCTGAGGAGGTAAGTAGCCAGGATAGCAAACCCATTAACCAACCTGCTAATATCGCACTTACGAATATCACAGTAAGATCACTATGAAGCACGTGTTCTGAAACTTTTTCAATAATTTTTATATCAAAAATTCCTAATTTGGGACCAATCCAAATAGCAACTATGCTTATTAACATTCCTCCAAAAATATTACCTGTAAGTACTAATCCCCATAACCTGAAAAGATCTATTATTTTTGATTTTTTATTTAATACAGGTAGTGTAAGCAAAGATGTTTGCTCAGTAAATAACATGGATTTTCCTAAAACAACAAGAATAAATCCAACTGGATACACTAGTGCATTTATCTTCCATACTAAAGCGCTATTCGTTTCATCAATAAAAAAAGCGGTCATTACACAGATTAGTAGAAAACTAAATCCAATTTCTAAGCCCGCAGAGAACGAACTCAATAGAATACTTGAGTTTGTTTTGTCATAAATTACTAATGCTTCTGATACTTGTTCTCGCAATATTTCAGAATGCGACATAGGTGAGTTTTCAGTAACTTCAACTTTTATGTTTTTATCCGTTTTTAATTCTTGATTCTCTATCATGTTTTTTTGTTAAATGTTTAACGAGAAGTTTGAAATTTAAGGCATTGTGTTTTTTTGAGGCTTCGCGATCTTGCCTATTTTTTTTCTAACATTTCTCAAAAATGCTTTACTTCCAAATTTTTTTCTACGTAAACCTGGTCTTTGAATGTTATTTTTGTTTTTCATGATTTTCCTTTTTATTATACTTTTTTGAGATTAATTTCTAAGCTTTTTTAAGTGATAGAATGTTAGTAAAATAGCTATCACTATAACTAATATAGTTGTTGAAAATACAGTAAACAGAATTATAGATAAAAATGCTCCGACTTCCTAAAAAATAGTTTAATGGCTACCACTTGATAATTTTGTAATGTAAAAACCATAATATCTATCAACGATATTACCATTACAACTAGCATAACTAGTTTTTTATTTTGTTTTTTTTAAAACTTATGATTTGATTTTCAATTAATTAAGTTTCAAAAGAAATTTAAACTTAGGTTGATTATTGTATGTGAGTAAGTAAATGAAATTCTATAGATTATGTTAACGCATTTGACCAAAATAGTATCTCAAATGCAATATGATATTATACGTTAATAAATAGATAGATGTTTTGTAAGTAATTATCAAGCTATACGGTATAAGGTTATAACCATTTCTTTTTTCTAAAGAAAATCAATAGCCCAATAAAAATGATAATCATAATACTCATTAAGGCGTGATATCCATATCGATATTTAAGTTCCGGCATATGGTCAAAATTCATTCCGTATATTCCTGCAATAAAAGTTAGAGGAATGAATATGGTTGCGATAATGGTCAGTACCTTCATAATACCGTTCATTTTATTACTGATCGTGGTCATGTACATATCCATAAGTCCCCAGATCATTTCGCGATAAACATCAATATTCTCTTGTATATGAATGATGTGATCATATAAATCTCTGTAATAGTCTTTGTTTTTTTCTAGGATCAGAGTGGTGTCAGATTTAACAATCCTGCCGATAACCTCCCTAAGTGGTAAAATACTTCTTCTTATGCGTAAGATTTCGCGTTTAAGCGATTGTATTTCTTGCGTGATATGATCTCCTTCTTTTTCATTAAATAGCTCTTCTTCTAATTGTTCTACTTTATCACCAAGGTCATCGATAACTACAAAGTAATTGTCAAAAATAGCATCAAGTAAAGAATAGGCAAGGTACCCAGCTCCAGAGTTTCGAATTCTGCTTTTGGCATTAGTTATTCGAATTCTTACAGGATCAAAAATATCTTCGTCAGATTCTTGAAAAGTAATGACATGATCCTTTCCTAATACTATAGAAATGTGCTCTACAATAAATTCTTTTTCTTTATTAAAATACATCATTTTTAGTACTAAAAAAATATAGTTTTCGTACTCATCTATCTTAGGGCGCTGATCAGTATTTACTATATCTTCTAGAATTAATGGATGTAGTCCATAAAATTCCCCAATACTAATAATTTCTTTGGTGTGATTTAGACCATTTACATTAATCCAGGTCACACGATCATTGCCTTTAAAAGTAAATGCATCTTCAATATTGTCAGTTTCAGAAATATTATGGGTATCCCTTGTATAATCTTGAATCTCAATTTTAGTTTCGAGATGTTCTTTTTCGCCAATATACACTACAGTTCCAGGCGCTTTACCCAGACTTTGTGAGGATTTAGGTTTTTTACTTTTTTTGTGAATAGGTCTGTTTTTCTTCATAGCGCAACGGTTGTTCTGTAAATGTATTAAAAAAGAAATTTTTGTAAAATTTCGATAACAATACCTAATTAAATTCTAAAAAATGTAATTTCAATCTAAATTAATAGTAATTATTTCAGATCATGGATATATCTAAAAACTTTTGTACTGTATCAGTTTTTTTTCTTGTTTTATTAGGGTGTACTAAACAAAATCCGAACAAAAAATTGGAACAGGGAATACTTAAAGAAAATAAAATTGAGAATAATGAAAATTTTAGTTACCTGATAAAACAACAAATATATGTGCCAATTTATTCTGACATCTATAATAAGACCAAGGATTATCGATTTCTACTTACAGCTACCTTAAGCATCAGAAATACCAGTCCAAAAGACTCATTATTTATCAAAAATGCAGATTATTATAATACTCAAGGAGATTTTGTAAGAAGTTATATAAAACAACCTATTTATCTTAAACCACTAGAATCTATCGAATATGTGATTGAAGAGAAGGATACTTTGGGTGGGAGTGGAGCTAATTTTTTGATTACGTGGGGAGCTAATAAAACTATTAAACCAATTTTTCAAGGAGTTATGGTTGGTATCTCTGGTCAACAAGGATTTGCATTCACTACTGATGGAGTTGTTGTTTCAGAATAGAAGCTTGATTACTACAGATTATAACAAATAGGGCTAACAAAATTTTGCAGCCCTATTATAGGTAATTCTTAAAGGCACGATTAATATTTCCGGACATATTAATCGACTTGCTAGATTTTATTAAAAAAAAGTCATTCTCGAAAAATTACACAATAAATATATACAAATTAAAGTTCGATCCTGAATTATTATTAGGCCATATGAAGAATTTATTTGTCTTTTTGAAAAAAATAACTTTTAAGGTATTTCGTAAAACATATCGTATCACTGTGCAAAGTAAAATTTCAATAGTTTTGGTAACGAGGAAGGTTTTATTCGCTTAGATATTTGTTAAAATATTATTAGTCTTCGGGCTTTATTTCTTGTATGTCTTTGTTTGTTAAAATCTCAATACCTTTTTGCATCACAAGGGAAGTTGGAAGTGTGATATCACATCCATCATCTGTTTTCATAAAAAGATAAAAACCGGTAATGTCTTTAACTTCTCCACTCCAGTTAAAATCTTTATCTAAAACCTTAATTCTATCGCCAATTCGCATAGGATGACTGAAAAATAAAATTACACTTGCAGTTAAATTAGATAGGATTGACCATTGCGCAAAAAAACCAACACCCAAAACAGCTAAAATCGAAGAAATAAATACTACAAATTGTTTATGATCTACACCCCAAACGATAGCCAAGAAAGAACCTCCGGTTATATAAATAAGAAGATAACTTAAATTAAATATAACTTTTCTTCGGTTTACATCAATTGATTTAACGAAACTAAACCTCCTGATTGCCCTTTTGGTAAGAAATATTACTAAAACCATTATAGCCAATAATATGGCAGTGAATAGTAACTCTTGCTTAGATATCAACATAACATATGTTTTACAGTTTTTGGTAAAACTATTTTTTATTCATTAATGATAAAAGAAAAAATAAGACTTTTTCGGAAATCAGGTGCCGAAATATGACATACGTTAATATACCCAGGGAGTATTTTATATATAGGCTTTATTTATTAGTAATACTTTTTTGTTTCAATTCAGGTAATATTAATAAAGGAATTGAACTGTTAAAGCTTATCTTCTCTACCACATCTTCTTCTAATAGCTTTTGAAAAAAATTGTGTTTATGATGAATTAAAACAATGAGGTCACTTTTTGTTTGCTGGACAAAGTTTTTTATAGCATTAGTTTGAGAACTTTCGAGATCTATTTTGCAAAAAATATAATCTATTTCTTTAAAAAACACTTTTAAAGTTTTTTTATTTACTTTTTGATGATCATTTAGATATTCTTCCATCATTATTCGAGCAATATTTACTTTCGAGTTATTTGATATAGCTATATTAATTAATGGCTTTAATTCTTTCTCAATATAAGATCGTTTGAAATTTGTAGAAAATGTAATGACTGAAGGTTTTTTCGGAATGTAATTTTGAGGTACTACTAACACTGGAAAATTTTCCACTCGATTAATTACCTTTACAGTATTACTCCCTAGAAACACTTCTTTGGCCCCGTTAGCTCCTTTGGTTCCCATTATTATAAAATCAATTTTTTTGGAGGTAACTACAGAGTTAATAGCCTTAACCAATGTATTTACTTTGAAGACTGATTCAAAACGATGATTGTTATTATCATTTTCACTACTGTTCTTATTCAAAAACAACTTTAAGTCTTTTTCAGATTCGTAAGACATTTTGGTCAAAACTGAATTATTATACTCCTCACTCAATAAATTAGACGGGTTAGTTATATAAACATTTAGTAAATAAAATGTGCAAATTTCAGTACTAAAAAGTGTTTTTGCATACTGTAGTGCATTGATAGAATTTTCGGAAAAATCTATAGGAATCAAAATATTTTTCATTTTTTCATAAGATTTAAGCAGCTATTAAATATATTAAATATTATGTTGTTAATATTTGTAAGCTTCGTACATTTTTGAAATGTAGAATTAATTAATTGACATTTACAGTTACATTTGAATAAATATTTTCTGTATGTTTTTAATTTCTAAGATCGAACCAATTATACAAATAATCTCTATTCTGGCAATACTTGTTATTGTTCTTAGTATCATCCTGAGAAAAATGAATCAAACATATATCATTGGATATATTTTGGCAGGTATCTTTCTTGGAGAGCAAGGGTTAGCAGTTATTGATGACAAGGAATCGATTGAGCTTTTAGGAGAATTGGGAGTGATTCTTTTACTGTTTTTTATAGGTATGGAAATTAATCTTATTGATTTTCTTAAGCGATGGAAACTTGCAGTACTTGGCACCTTGTTGCAAATTATTTTAAGTGTATTATTAGTGTTTTTTATTGGAAATTTTTACGATTGGAGTTTTGCAAGGTCAGTAGTATTAGGGTTTGTAATTGCCTTAAGTAGTTCTGCGGTGGTAATTAAACTTCTACAGGATAAACATCTTATTGATAATCAAATAGGAAAAAATGTATTAAGTATTTTATTGGCTCAGGATATAGTTTTTGTACCTCTATTAATAATTATCTCCCAGCTTGGTGGGAAAACCGAATCTACAGAAAACATTGTATTGATGATAATTGGAGCAATAGTGATTGTAGCTACACTAATATATATCTATATTAAGGGAGTAATTGTATTGCCATATTCCAAAAAAATATACCGAGATCACGAATTACAGGTTTTTATGGCTATTTTTCTATGTTTTGGTGGTGCTTTAGCAACATCTTTTTTCGGTATATCTCCTGCTTTGGGAGCTTTTGTTGGAGGAATGATTATTAATGCAGCAAAGGCAACAGATTGGATACATGACACGCTACATTCTTTTAGAGTTTTGTTTGTATCCTTATTTTTTATTAGTGTTGGATTACAAATAGATCTTGGTTTTGTGTACAATAAATAATCTTTGGACCATACTCTCGGTTATTTTTGTAGTTTATATAACCAATCATTTATTGAA
Source organism: uncultured Aquimarina sp. (assembly GCF_947495315.1). Taxonomy (GTDB): domain Bacteria; phylum Bacteroidota; class Bacteroidia; order Flavobacteriales; family Flavobacteriaceae; genus Aquimarina. The sequence continues at coordinate 372,206 of NZ_CANLYD010000005.1, forward strand.
TACTGTAATATTAAAGGTTTTTTCAAATACCTGGAAAGAAGCATTTTTAGGAGGGGCTCTTCTAGCTCAAATAGGAGAGTTAAGCTTTTTGATTAGTTCCACCGCATTAGGTTTAGGTATTATAGAAGACTTCTCCTATAACTTCACTATTAGTCTGATTTCTTTAACTTTAATAATTAGTCCCTTTTGGATCGCTTTGTCAGAAAAACTAATTAATTGGAAAAAAGATAATGAATAGGAAAAAATTATCTCTATTTAAGAACAACATTAGTTCAATTTAGATTTAGCAATTCTAGTATGGAAAACTATCATTTTCATAACTTTTACAGGTGTATTGTAATTTATTTAATATTCTTCACAATACTGTGTATTATAATCTACATCTTTTTCCAGGCAATTAAATTCAAGATATTCGTTTTCAAAACCCGAATACTTAACATTCTTAATAAGTTCTTCTTTTTAAGGTCTGCATTAGAAAGATTAACAACATTATTATCTATATATCCTTGAAGAGAGGTTTTTTGGAATTTCTTTTTAAGACATTATCATTGACATTTTGAAAGTTAACGGATATCTTTTTTGATAATGTGATTTTAGTTTTACCTAGATATCTTTGCAAAAAAATATTATTATTTACTATTAGCATATTTCCTGTTAGATAATATTCTATAACTGTTTTTTTACTTAAAAGCAGCCTAAGAAGGTTTCAATCTGGGATTTACTGAATCTTATTAAAGAAGTTTTTAATTTAGGAAAAAAATGCAAATTTTGTGCAAATAAAAAAGCGTTACAGTGATTTGTTTCTGTAACGCTTTGATTATCAAGTGACCTCGGCAGGATTCAAACCTGCAACCTCTTGAGCCGTAATCAAGTGCACTATTCAGTTATGCTACGAGGCCTTTTTTGCGGGTGCAAATATATGGGTATTTTATAAATTATAAAACTATTTTAAATTTTCTTTTTCAAATTTTTTAATGATTTCGCTTGCTTTTTTTGCATTCGTATCTAAAATGAATAGCTCAGTCGAGCCTTCAACGACTCCAAAGCCTGCTAACCTCGCTGACTGACTATGATCCTTAATCATAGAAGGAATATGTATTTCATCTAGTAAGAAAGCTAATCGATTAACTAGTATTGAAGTTCCTGTATATATTTTTATGAGATTTTTCATATAATAGAGTTTTTATTATTCTAACGAATAAGTAGTGTTATGTAATACTATGAATAATAGATTTTAGCGGAATGAATAGGCTTCATTCCGCTTTTTTGGTTTTATTCTTTAGATGTTTTTTGAGACATCATTTTTTTAGCAAGATCAGCTCCGATTAATGATTGTAATAAATTACCATCAGTTCCTTGTTTGCTTCCATCTTGAATATAGATCTCAGGAAGTTTTAGATCTTTAAGCTGTTTAGCAACATTTACAGAGGTTTTAAATTCCCACTCTGCACGTTCCTGAGGTGTAAGACCAGCGTTTACTAGTTTTGCATTCTCATAGGATTGTGCATCTGCCATTGTTTTCTGAGTTTTAGCTTTAAACTGAGCAACTTCATAGTTCTTGCGCTCCTCGATAAGATTAAACTCTGCTACCTTAGCTCTTGTTTCTGCTTCAATAGTTTTCTGAATTTGTTCTTTTTCTAAACGAGCACGTTCTGTAGCTTTTTCTGCTTCTCCCTTTGCCGTTTCTTTCTGCGCACGGTAAAATTGACGTTCTGCTTGTTGTTTCTCTAATTGAGTTTGTGCTACTTCCTCTTTTTGTAATTGTAACCTCTTGTCGAAAGTTGTTTCCCAATCGATTTCTGTAACAACTGCTTGTACCACTGTCAGGCCATATCCGGATAGAGAGTTTCCTCTTTCTCTAACTGGCTCTCCATTATTATATTGGATGCGAAAACGCTTTTGTTTTGATTCTTTATTAGTGACTGTTCGCACTGTAGCACTGTCACCTATAATTTCACGACTTTCGCTAGCAAAATATTCTTCCAATACATACATCCCGTTTTCTAATTGATCTTTAAAATATCTATCAAAATCAGAAGCTTGTCCAGATATGTAATCCTGAGCATCCATTAGTTTACAAGTATTTTTTATAGACTGATCAATATTAGGAATAATCCTGGAACGGATTAAGTTTCTCTCTGTTTTATTACGATCTGCAACGGATAAAAATTGATCCTCATCTGCTGTATTGATACTGATTACCACAGAAGTTGCAATCCTAGCTTTTACTGCATCGCTAAACGCCCAATATTTGGCAATATCAACGTTAGCGTATTTACTTTGTTCACCCATCTCGTTCTTTTTGTTTGGAATCACGTACTTAATAGGTAGTTCAAATTGAATGGGTATCAATCGTCCCCACATCTTGGTATTGATTCCCTGATGTACGACTGCTTTCTGACTTCCCCACGGATATTGCACAGCGTATGCCGTTCCTGGCTCTGCATAAAAGAACATTCCTGAGACGATACTCATGAATAGTCCAATTATAATCATAGCAATGTTTCTTTGTCGAGTGAACTTATGTACTATTTTTGATTCCTTAAAAAATGGTTTAATAATAAAAATGGTAATTCCAACGAGTACCATTATAATTCCTAGATATGTTAGCATAGTAATGATGTATTTAAAATTTATGAATAAGTTATTTAGTAAATAAAGGAATGCTATTGATTACATGATTTCTATACTTATTAAAGAGTGATAATTGATACAGTTATTTCGTTTCCATTCAATATATATGGAGAAGAATAATTAGAAAAATGTTTATGCTAAAATCTGCCAAAGTGAATATATTTTGTAAGCTTAAAAATGATTAATGTTTTAATATGAAAGTTTAAAGTCTTGATTTGTGTTATAAATTATAAGTTAATAATGTAATTTGCTTTAAAAACTATAATAATTCAAGACTGTTTTAGAAACTGGATTTAAAATTCAAGGCGGTTTTCATAATTTTTTAGCACTCTTTTTTGATTTTCGTTATTTTGCAGGCATGAACATACAAGAATTAATAAGAGATATTCCAGACTTTCCGAAGCCGGGAATTATTTTTAAAGATATCACTCCACTTTTAGCAAACTCTGATGCTTTAGTGCATTGTGCAGATCAATTGGCTGGATTATGTCCAACCGACATAAAGGTTGATAAAGTAATCGGTATCGAAGCGAGAGGCTTTATTTTGGGCGGTATGATTGCACAGCGATTAGATGCAGGTTTTATTCCTGTTTGAAAGAAAGGAAAACTACCATCAAAAGTGAATTCCAAAAGTTATGGATTAGAATATGGAGAAGATGTCTTAGAGATTCACAAAGATGCTATTAAGGCAGGAGAGCATATATTGATTCACGATGATGTTTTGGCTACAGGAGGAACTGCGCAAGCTGTATGTGAACTTGTGGAAGAATTAGGAGGTACTGTAGTGCAGTGTAATTTTATTATGGAACTGGATTTTCTTAATGGTAGAAATAAACTTCAGACCACAGTGGCTTCATTGTTAAGTTATTGATATAAGGGATGGAGAATCTAAAAATATTAGAACTTCTCTACGGTCACATTGAGCGGAGTCGAAATGTTATGAAAAATCAAGACTTCATATTTCTCGACTGCGCTCGAATTGACAGTATATAAAATTATAGGTATTCTTATTTTACTTTTTCGTAGTGGCGATAATGGCCCCATCTTTTGCTTTATCTCCATAAATACTAATTGCTGTGGTAGCTTTCAGGAAATCGACTTCATCTAATTTATCTGATTTTGCTAATTCATCTAATGTTTTAAAATCAGACTCTTTTCCATCAATAATGATTAATTTCTCAATATCTGGATCATCTACAAAGCTGAATTTCTTTGATTTACTAAAATGTGATGGAAATTGTTGACCGTTAAAAATAAAGTTTCCATTTTCATCTTCATCAAATTCAAAAGAATTCGTGATTTGATCTTTTAGCTTGTTTATGTCAAAATGATGACCGTTAAAAAATATGGAATCTCCTTCTTGGTCAAAATCGAAGTTAAATCTGAAATTCTGATTTTTTAAGATGCTATCCAGATCAAAATCCTGATTGTTAAAACCGATTTGGTTTTTCCAAGAAGCAATATCAAACATCCCAGAATTAGTTATGTATAGATTGCCATTTTTATAGCCAAGCTCGACGTCTGATATGGGTTCTGAGGAAGAGGAAGAGTACTTGCTTTTAGCGTTCCCTTTTTTAAGAACGATGCTTAAACTGGTAATCTCATTTTGTTCATTAAATTCTATTTTTTCTATGATGAATTCAATACCATTTTCAGAAAAAAAAGTTTTAAGATCCTCCAGTTCCTTTTCTGTTGTATTTTTATTGATGGTGGCAATGATCTCATTAGGTCGAAATTCGTCCTGAATTCGGTCAATATATGAACCAGAAGTAAATGCTGTTAGGGATAGTATACCTAGTATACCCATTCCCAGAATGATCCATTTTTTCATACTAAATATTGTTTTTTGGTTATCGATTTTAATTGAAATGTATTCTCTTTTAAATACGAAAAATTGAAATCAATGTTGCAAAGTGAATCTTCTGGTTTTATAATTTTTTACTCTATTTAGATAGTGTGTGAATTTTTGAAAGCATTGTAATCAGGTGATTTGGGTAATTTAATGCATAGAATAGTGGATTTAGTATTAATAATGTGAAATTGATTTTTCTAGCTTTGGAATAACTAATTTAAATATAAACACAAACTTTAATTTTATGAAAAATTCAAAAATTTTAACTGGAACACTTTTGGTGTTTTTTGTTTTTTCGTTTTTCTCGTGCGAAAAAGAGCCAGTGAACACGATCAATGAATCTTCTCAGGATATTCCCAAAGAAATATTAGAGAAAATTTCAGAATTAAACTTTAATCATAATCAAGTCACAAAAGAAATATTGACAGATATTGATGGTACTCAAAGAGAGATATATCTTATAGAAGATGATATTGCTTTTACTTATGATCAAATTATGCAAATGGATAATGGAGATGGTGTACATAGTAAACAATATCATACCACTAATCTGGTAAGCACTCCAAGAAACGTTCGTGTTGTGGGTTATAACGGAAATAATCGCTTTGGTCTAAGTGATATTGCTCAAACAGGTTTGAGGTATGCTGTAAATAACTACAACGCTATTAATGTGGATTTTCAACTTGAGTTAGTGTTTACTACTAATTTTAATAATAATGATATTGTAGCTTATACACAAACTAGCGGATCAGAGATAGCTCAAGATGGAGTGAGAGGAAGAGCTGGGTTTCCAAGTGGCGGAGAACCTTTTAAAAGAGTAATTATTAATGGAGGTGCAAATGCCAATAATAATGATCAATTACTAGAGGGATTGTTTACGCATGAATTAGGACATTGTTTTGGACTAAGGCATACTGATTGGGATACTCGCCAATCTTGCGGACAAACTGGAGAGTCTGCGAATCCGGATGGGGCAATATATATTCCAGGTACTCCGGGAGCTAGTCAAGATCCTGGTTCAATTATGAATTCTTGTTTCCCATTTAATGGAGGCGAGTTCGGTGAATTTGATATAGTAGCTTTAGAATTTCTTTATTAATTATTTTAAAATGAAACCTGAAAAGTATATTCTCTGGTAATGCTTTTCAGGTTTTTTTATCACTATTTTTAAAGAGCCCTTTTGGTTACATACAATCTCCACCCAAAAATGAGTAGTTGTATTTTAGAAGCTTTACTAAGATCCAGTCTTCGTTTTGTGAAACTAGGTAGTAATAGTTTGTTTAGTTTTGCGATAAAGATAAAAAGCTGTTTTTCCATATATCTAAAATAAAAAAACTCATCGGATTGTGATGAGTTTTTGGTTACTTGTTTATGTATTGTGGTATGTCTATTTTTTTAAAACAACTTCTACGACCCCATTTTTTGCTACATTACCATATTTCTCTATTGCCTTTTCTGCCTTATAAACATTTACAGATTCAATCTGTTTATGTTTAATTTTTTCGAATTCATTATGACTAACTTTTTTTCCATCAACAAATATTAATGGTCTTATGTTGGCTTCTCCGATACTCATATTGTTTTTGTCAATATTTATCTTAAAACCTGTCTCTTTTTTTGCATTCTTTTTTGTGGTAATATTAATGACACCATCTTTTGCCTTTTTTCCGTATTTCTTAACACTAGCTTTACCTTTGGAGATATCAATACTTTGAATTTCATCGGATTTTAGTTTTTTTACCTCTTTTTTGCTGGCTTTTTTTCCATCTATAAAAAATAAAGGATCTTTTCCCGAATTACCATCAAAATCAAAAATTGTTTTGTGATCATCTGAATTGATGAATATATGATCTTCATCATCATTGTGATCACTTTTTATAATAAACTTGTTTTTATTACCTTTTTTTCTGATTACTTTTCTTTTATGCTTTTTGTCACTTTCTACAATAAAAAGACTTTCTCCTTCATCACCTGAATTGATTTCTATTACATGACCGTCGCTATGTTTATTATGTTTGTTTTTACTAATCCAAATATTTTTATGACCACTGTTAGATTGTCCTATATTAATCTTATCATTTTTACTGTCATAAGACAAAACAAACGGAGTTATTGGAGTGTCGTTTGATACTGAAAAATTAGCATTACTCTTTTTAGATGATACTTTAACACTGATGCTAGTGATTTCATTATTGCTATTTCTGTTAAGATCACTAAATGTTACTGTTACATCATATTCATTTTTAAAAATCCTTTTAACTTTTTCTAAATGATCTTTTGTGGCGCTTTTATTTATAGTGAATTCGATTATATTTTTTTTGACTTTGGTATTCTTTGACCTTGTCAAAGGTTTTTCTTCTATTGGAGTTGTAATTTTTACAGGGAGCGTAGTGACAGCAGGATTATGAGTGATTATATTTTGATGCTCTATTGTATTGGGGTGCTCTTTTTTAGAAGGAAACGAATGCTCACGTATTTTAGTATTATCTTCCTTTTCAGTAGGGAATTTAGCATCTTCAGAAATAATATTAGCTTCATTGTGTAAAACTTCCATTACAGAAGTAGCTTGATCTGGAGTTTTATTTTGAATATAATGTATCTCTGTTTTAGTATTAAAACTCCATAAAAACAAACATAATAGGGGTAATATAATTGTTGCTTTCCAGAGGTTCTGTTGGTTTGATTCTTTTTTATTTAACATAACGATTCGTTTTTTGATTAATGATTGATAAAAATTATTCGTGATTGATGAATAATTACCTGATGATACTTTAACTAAAGTTAATTGATACTCTTTTTTTGAAGGAAGATCGCGGGTTGCTTCATGATCCGCAATGAATTCTAAGTTTTGTTGTAAACTTTTTTTGTAGAGCCATATAAATGGGTTAACCCATTGAAAAATCGCAAAAATATTGGTTATTAATATGTCTACTGTGTGGTATTGTTTTGCGTGTATTTTCTCGTGCTTCAAAATCATTTCTAACTCTTTAGTGTCATGAAGTATTGGGTTAAATATGATATATTTAAAGAAAGAGAATGGAGCAATGTCTTCTGCCGTTTTTAAAAAAGAAAACCCTTCATTTTTTCTATTCTGACTGGTTCTAAAGATTCTTAATAGAGATATAAGTTGAACAACAAAACGTCCTAATAGGATTAGGGTGAAAGTGATATATAGGTTAAAGACAATTAGCCACCAATTTGTCGGTTCGGGTTCATTTTTTGTAATATCAGAGTACGAAGAGTTGTATGCTATTGTCTGGAAAATTGGTTGTTCTATAAGTTCTATAGTAGTAAACTCTAAAAAAGGAAGCAATAATGAGCTTAGTATTCCTGTAAGTAAGAAATGTCTGTTTATTTTAAAAAATGTGTCTTTTCTTAAAAGAAAGAAATAAACAAGATAGAATAAAGATAGTATAACACTTGACTTAAATAGATATATGAAAAAAGCTTCCATAGCGTTATTTTTTTTGTTCGATTACATCTAAAATTTCTCGTAATTCTTTTGCTGTAATTTTTTCTTCTTTAGCGAAAAATGAGACCATGTTCTTATAAGAATCATTAAAATATTGTGTCATAGCTTTGCAGACAAAATTATTTCGATATGCCTCTTTAGTTATGACAGGATAGTATTGATGGGTTTTTCCGTATGCTTTATGAGCTATGTATCCTTTGTCTTCTAGGTTTCTGATGATAGTAGATACCGTATTGTAATGTACGGTGTTATTTAGTTCGGCCTGAACTTCTTTTGCAAACGCTTTTTCCAGTTTCCATAAAGCTTGCATGATTTCCTCTTCCTTATTAGTCAATTTTTCCATTTACGAGTTTTTAAGTGGTTTCAAATATATAACTATAAAAATAGTTACACAACTGTTTTTGTAGTTATTTAACTATTTTTATAGTTTTTGAAATGTAAAACCATATAATATGAAGTCAAAAAATACTAGTTACATCCGTGACATATGGTATACTTATTTTATATTCGCAAACAAATAAGTAGCATATGATTCAGAGCATAATTTTTGTAATAATCGGGTTTGTACTCTTGGTAGTTGGAGGTGAGTATTTAGTACGTTCTTCGGTTGCATTATCTTTTAGATTGAAGCTGTCAAAAATGGTTATTGGTCTTACTGTTGTATCATTTGCTACATCTGCACCTGAATTATTGGTTAGCTTACAGGCGGCGCTAGGTGGCTCTGCAGATCTTTCTCTTAGTAATATTATAGGTTCTAATGTGGCAAATATCGGATTGGTTTTAGGTATAACGGCGCTTATAGGTCCACTAGCTATAGATAAAGATTTTTATAAGTTTAATTGGCCGGTAATGATGCTACTGTCTTTGGCATTATATTTCTTTTTGGATAATGATGGTGTGCTAACTAGAACAGAAGGTGGTGCATTATTGATTTCTTTATTTGTTTATATGTTCTTATTGATTAAAAGAGCAAGAAAGCACGCAGATAAAATGATCGAAGAGGTTGATGATGCGTTAGAAAAGGTTTCTAATTTTAAGATGATTTTTTGGTTGTTGATAGGAGGATTAGCACTATATTTTGGTTCAGAGTTGTTGGTAGAAGGAGCAAAGGATATAGCAACTAGAATGGGAGTAAGTGAAGCTGTAATTGGACTCACTATGGTTGCTATAGGAACTAGTGTACCGGAATTAGCAGCTTCTGTAATTGCTGCATTGAAGCAAGAAAAAGCAATCTCTTTAGGTAATCTTATCGGTTCTAACATTTTTAATATAGCGTCTGTTCTTGGTGTTACTTCGCTGATTCAGCCAATAGCGGTTACCGATCCACGATTAATGAATATAGATATCTTTTGGATGCTTGGATTTGCGTTGATTCTATTACCTCTAGCTTTTATTCCAAAAAAAATGATTTTAGGAAGACCAAAGGGGTTTTTGATTTTTGCTGGATATTGTGTTTTTATAGCTTTAGTGTTTATAAAGTAAATCTTTGGTACTACCTAAGGTGAGAACATTTTTTTTGCTAATATTTTGTAGTTGTATAATTGGGTATCTTGATTAAATGTCTTCTATATAAGGATAGTATATGTTTCAAAAGGCTTGTGATGTTGAGGTGTTGCCTAAATTGAATTAGAAATACTTTATTTAGGTATTGGTTAATACAGATCTTATAAAAGCCAAGCTGCAGTTGGATAATAGAGTGCGTTAGATTATTTATTTCTAGAAATATAAAGGTGTCTGAATAGGAAGATTGAAGAGGTCTTCTAGCGTTGAAACTGTAAAATTAGTAATATGCCAATATTCAAAGAATTCTAGTATTGCTTCATAATGATTATTGAGGAATTAAAAATAAAAAAAGTCTCCTGATATTTTCAGGAGACTTTTTTGCGTTTAACAAGTTTTAGTTAGTTACTTGCTTCAAATCATTATGCTGTAACTGCTGAAACATCTGCAGTTTTTACAGTTTTTACGATTCTAGCTGCAATTTTATAAGGATCACCATTAGATGCAGGACGACGATCTTCTAACCATCCTTTCCATCCATTTTCTACGGTGATGATAGGTATTCTTATAGAAGCTCCTCTATCTGATATTCCATAAGAGAACTCATTGATAGATTGTGTTTCGTGTTCTCCTGTTAATCGTTGGTCATTAAATTCACCATAAACAGCGATATGTTCTTTAGTTACAGGTCTAAAAGCTTCACAAATAGTTTCATAAACTTCTTTAGATCCACAAGTTCTTAATATTTCATTAGAGAAATTGGCGTGCATACCAGAACCATTCCAGTCACCTTTTACTGGTTTAGGGTGGTATTCAATATAGTATCCGTATTTTTCTGTAAGTCTGTCTAATAAGTATCTGGCAACCCATATTTCGTCACCAGCTTTTTTAGCACCTTTAGAGAATAATTGAAATTCCCACTGCCCACTAGCAACTTCCTGATTGATTCCTTCAAAATTAAGTCCGGCATCAATACATAGATCAGCATGCTCTTCTACAAAATCTCTACCGTGTGTGTTTCTACCACCAACAGAACAGTAATACATTCCTTGCGGTCCAGGATATCCACCAACAGGGAAACCTAAAGGTAACTGCGTATTTCTATCCATAATAAAGTATTCTTGCTCGAAACCAAACCAGAAATCACCATCATCATCTATTGTCGCTCTTGCATTAGATTCGTGAGGAGTTCCATCAGCATTCAGAACTTCTGTCATTACTAAGTACCCGTTTCTTCTTGTTGGATCAGGGTAAATAGCTACAGGTTTTAATAAACAATCAGAAGAACCTCCTTCTGCTTGTCTTGTAGAACTACCGTCAAAAGACCATACAGGACAATCTTCAAGCTTTCCACTAAAATCATCTTCCACTTTTGTTTTACTTCTTAGATTAGCAGTTGGCTTATAACCGTCTAACCAAATGTATTCTAATTTAGCTTTACTCATAATTAATACTTTATAAATTGAACTCTTAAAGGTTTCAAAATTAGTTTTATTTTATGATAACGGAAAAAAAATAGGGGGTCAAATGTGTTTTTTTTATCAATTTTTATCAACACCCTACTTTTTTGTAGGGTATTTTGGTTTTATTCTAATTTTTAAAGAGCATTTTTTTAATATTAACAATAAAAACTTCTTTTATATTTGCAAAAAACTTACTCAATTATGTCAACACTTAGATTCCAAGCATTAAAAGAAACCTTAAATCGTAGTTCTGTGATAGTTACAGAGACTGAACGTCGATCTGTATTGTTTGGCGAAAATGTATTTAATCAGGCTACGATGCTTCAGTATTTAACTAAAGACGCATATAATAGTGTAATGGATGCAATTGACCATGGAACTAAGATTGATAGAAGGATTGCTGATCAAATTGCATCATCAATGAAGGATTGGTCATTGGCTAAGGGGGTTACACATTATACGCATTGGTTTCAGCCGCTTACTGGTGCTACTGCAGAAAAGCACGATGCTTTTTTTGAAACGATAGGTAATGGTCAGGGTATAGAAAAGTTTGGTGGAGGGCAATTAGTACAGCAGGAACCAGATGCTTCTTCTTTTCCTCATGGTGGTATTCGTAACACATTTGAAGCCAGAGGTTATACTGCTTGGGATCCTACTTCTCCTGCATTTATTTATGGAACAACTTTGTGTATTCCTACAGTTTTTGTAGCATATACAGGTGAGGCTCTAGACTATAAGACTCCGTTACTAAGAGCGTTACATGCTGTGGATACTGCTGCAACAGCAGTTGCTAAGTATTTTGATAAAAATGTAAAAAAAGTAAACGCTTCACTTGGTTGGGAACAAGAATATTTTTTGATTGATAGAGCGCTTGTGGAATCTAGACCAGATCTTGTAATGACAGGAAGAACCTTATTGGGGCATTCTTCGGCAAAAGGTCAGCAGCTAGATGATCATTATTTTGGGAGTATTCCTAATAGAGCTTTGGCTTTTATGAGAGACTTAGAAGTAGAATGTATGCTGTTGGGGATTCCTGTGAAAACTCGTCATAATGAGGTAGCTCCAAATCAGTTTGAGTTGGCACCTATTTACGAAGAAACAAACTTAGCAGTGGATCACAATTCTTTGTTAATGGATATTATGGAAAAAGTAGCATCCAGACATAATCTAAAAGTATTACTACATGAAAAACCATTTGCAGGTGTAAATGGATCCGGTAAGCATAATAATTGGTCGCTAAGCACTAATACAGGTGTAAATTTATTGGGCCCTGGAAAAACACCTATGAGTAATCTTCAGTTTTTAACCTTTTTTATTAATACGATTAAAGCTATTAATGAACACGAAGAATTAATGAGAGCCGGAATTGCTTCTGCAAGTAATGATCATCGTCTTGGTGCTAATGAAGCACCTCCTGCTATTATGTCCGTATTTATTGGAGAACAACTTACATCAGTGCTTAAAGAATTAGAAGGAGTTACGGATGGAAAATTATCCCCAAAAGAAAAAACGGATCTAAAACTTAATGTGGTAGGTAAAATCCCTGAAATTTTATTAGATAATACAGATCGTAACAGAACATCGCCTTTTGCTTTTACAGGAAATAAGTTCGAATTCAGAGCGGTTGGCTCTAAGGCCAATTGTGCGAATCCAATGACGATCTTAAATACTATAGTGGCAAAGCAGCTTGTGGAATTCAAAAAAGAGGTTGACAAGTTAATCGATAAGAAAAATTTAAAGAAAGACGAGGCCATTTTTAATGTATTAAGAGAATATATTAAGAAATCTAAGAACATTCTGTTTGAAGGTAATGGGTATGGAGAACAATGGGAGAAGGAAGCAAAAAAACGTGGTCTAAGTAATAATAAGACAACACCAGAGGCATTAAAAGCAAAGGTTTCTAAAAAGACATTGGATCTTTTTGAAGAAATGGGGGTAATGAATAAGATAGAAGCCGAAGCACGTTATGAAATAGAAATTGAAGAGTATGTAATGCGTATTCAGATAGAAGGCCGAGTATTAGGAGATATTGCCAGAAATCATATTATACCAACTGCTATTAAATATCAGAATATGCTGATTAGTAATGTTTCAGGGTTAAAAAATCTTTATGAAAAGGATTTTAAAAAATATGCGAAAGAGCAGATGGAGATTATTGAGGAGATTTCTGAGCATATAGGTAAAATAAATACTAAAGTAAATGAGATGACAGCAGAACGCAGAAAAGCTAATAAATTAGAAGATGCTGAAAAAAAAGCTGCTGATTATTGTAATAAGGTAAAACCATTGTTTGATCAAATTAGATATAGTTGTGATAAATTAGAGCTATTGGTCGATGATGAATTATGGCCTTTAACTAAATATAGAGAGCTTCTTTTTACTAGATAGGTAAGAATTAACTGACTAATAGTGTTTTTTGTTTTATTTTTAACAAAAAATTAATATCTGTTAAACCCTTGACAAACCCATAGGAAATTACTGATTTTATGGGTTTTCCGTAATGCATTTTGTCGAATTCTTACGGAATTTCCAAAAATACCCTTAATGTTTTCATAAATTTGCAATGTCAGCAAAGGTCAATAGATTTTTTGCTAGATAACTCCCCCAGATTTTTTTAGAAAAGAGCGTTAGGTATAATTATCTATCACTCCTTCGTACGCCCCAAAATGTTTAATACTTGAATTGAATTATTAATCAAATTTAATATATTTTACGTATGAAAAAAGTAATTTTTAGTCTAGCAACTTTATTAAGCGCGTCAGTGATGGTTGCACAGTCGAACGTTAGTAGTGTTGATCAATCTGGTGATATGAATGCAGCCAATATTACACAGGTAGGTCTAGCAAATACTAATACAACAACTCAACTAGGAGCGGGGAATAATGCAGAAGCTATTCAAGGTAGTGATGCGTTTGCTTCTAGAAACGGAACTGTTACACAAATGCAAACAGGTGATAAGAATACTGCTTTTGCTCAACACGAAGAGGATAGAAATGAAGTTTATCAGGTACAAGTAGGAAATGGGAATTCTGCTTCTGCTACTCAAAACTTATTAAACTTTGGTGGAGATAATCTTTCAGAGCAGCTTCAAGAAGGTAACGGTAATGCCGCTACAATTTCTCAAGAAGGAGCGGGCTTCTTCGGAGATGGATCTTTAAACTATGCAGGTCAAGGTCAATTTGGAGATGCTAATACAGCAACAACATCTCAAGGTGGTGAAGAAAACTTTAGTTTAATCATTCAGGACGGTTCTTTTAATACTGCCTCAATGGCACAGGTTGGAGATGTTAATACAGCTGACCAAAGACAAACTGGAGAAGCTAATCTTGGTACTGGTGAGCAGTGGGGATCTAACAATCTATTGATTCAATCACAAAATGGTGGAGGTAACGTTGCTACTTCTCTTCAAGGTAGTAGTTTCTTTGACTCTAGAGGAGGTATTGTAGATCAGTTTCAGTCTGGAGATGAGAATGAGGCGTATGCTCAACACGAAGAAGATAATAACATTATTGTTCAAACTCAGTTAGGTGATGGTAACTCTGCTTCTGCAACTCAGAACTTAGCTTTCTTTGGTGGAGAGAATCAAACACAACAATTCCAATCTGGTAATGGAAACGTTGCTACTGCATCTCAAGAAGGTGACTTTGGTATCTTTGGAGAAAATAATTTAGTGCTTCAAGGACAGATTGGTGATGAAAACATTGCAGAATCTTTTCAAAATGGAGCTGGAAACATCAGTGATATATTTCAAGTAGGAGATTCTAACTTTGCACAAGACATTCAGTTTGGTCAAGATAATACTACTTTTGTTACTCAAACAGGAGAATCTCATAGTAGTGTTATCCTTCAAAGCGGAACAGGAAACGCTGCTGTGGTAACACAGACTGGTTCTGGAGGAGAGCTTTAAGAAATAATTTTAATATATTTGAGAGAGTTGCACTATCTTTAAGGTAGTGTAACTCTTTTACTACTTTTAATACCTTTTATCAATGAAAAAATATATCACACTTTGTGTTGTTGCTTCTATCTTATTATTTTTTGGAAATGCGTCTGCTCAAAACACAGAAAGTCAGGAGGAATCATTGGTAGAAAGTCAGGAGCGATTTATTACACTAAATCAATTGCAGAATAATACAGCGGTGCAAGTGGCTAGGGAGAATATGGCTGGAAATAATACCGTTTTTATTCAGCAGATTGGCACGGGTAACCAGATATTTTCTAATATTACAGCGCAATCATCGGATATTCGTTTAAGTCAAAATGGAGAACAAAACCTGATCGATATAAATGAAACATCCAAAGAAATAGAGAAGTTTATTACTCAGAACGGTAATAATAATACAGTTACTGATTTTTCTTTTAACTCTGATATTTCAACTAGTTTAGAGATTCTTCAGGAAGGAGATAATCTTTCCTTTGAAAGATTCGGGAGTAATGAGTTATCCAAAAACTTAAAGTTTAAAATGACCGGAAATGCTCGCACGATTATTGTTAGAAGTTTTTAATAAAGTTTACTTGCTTGCTTTATGAATTTTAAGCTGATCATATTATTTCTTTTGGTATTTCAATTTTCAAATGGTCAGTTTACAAATACTGAGGTTGTTGCTAAAATTAAAACAGAGAGAATTGATGATATAGTTTCTGTCAGTGCTGAAGTTGCAAATTCTACAGAAGTTTATAAAAGTTTAAAATATATATATTCAATTTTTAGAACTGATTCGGATAATAATGTTACAAAAAATAATCAAGAAGGTAGATTTACATTAGAAGCTAACGAGCAAAAGAATTTAGCTACCGTATCTGTGGGTATTGATGAGAGTGATAAAATTGTAATCCTTTTGTTGGTTTATGAAGAAGAAACAATTGTAGGTAAAGATCGTATCGCTTTTAATGAAGAAGCTAAGAAAAAGAAAAAAGAAGAAGAAGAATATACTGAGGATGATGGTATAGAATTAAAAGGTATCGTTATCGAAGAAACAAAGACAAAACCGGGGAAAGATTTTTACGAATTCTTTTATAATTCATATACATTAAACAGGATAAATGGTTCTAAAATAGTTGGAGTTTATGAAAAGCTTAGCTTTGGTAGAAGTACTATTATTCAAGTTAAAATAGAAGATAAAGTCATTCACGAATTTCTTGGGAAACCGGATATAGAATACTTAGAGCAAATGTCTAAAGTTGCAATACGTAGAGTGTATAAATATTTTAAAGATCTAAAGAAACAAAAGAGAGATATTTTTCAGTATTAATTACTTATTCTAAAAATAATGAAGTCAATCATAATAACTATTATACTCATTTTCTCCGCTTATCAATATGGCTTTGGACAAGATTTAGTGTATAGACCAACAAATCCTGCTTTTGGAGGAGATACATTTAATTATCAATGGTTATTAAGCTCTGCTGAAGCTCAGAATACGTTCACGGATGATAATGATCCAAATGCAGATGATAGATCCGAACTAGAACGATTTACAGAAAGCCTTAATAATCAGTTGTTAAGTCAGATATCAAGAACTTTATTTAATGAACAATTCGGACAAGAAGGTCTTACAGAAGGAACCTTTAGTTTTGGAACATTGTTTATAGAGATTTTTCCATCTGGTGAAGGTTTGGTGATTAATATTTTGGACACCAGTACAGGAGATCAATCTCAAGTAATAATTCCTAATTAATTTTTAATGCGTCATAAGTTTTATCAAGTAATTCTAGTAATTTCTTGTACAATATTGTTGTCTGGATGTGGTACCTATTTTAATCAACCCATCACAATAGAACAGGCACGAATCGGTGAAGACACACGATTTACCAAATCTTTAAGAAATTTTCCTCGCCCAATTGAGCCAGTAGTGGTTGGTGTTTATAAATTTAGAGACCAAACTGGTCAATATAAACCCACGGAGGCAGGTAGTACTTTTAGTACAGCAGTTACACAAGGAGCAACCACTATTTTGATTAAAGCCTTAGAGGACTCTAAGTGGTTTGTGCCAATTGAAAGAGAAAATTTAAGTAATCTTTTGAATGAACGAAATATTATACGTTCAACCAGAAAAGAATATAGAAAAAATAAAAATCCAAATGAGCCTCAATTACCTCCATTATTATATGCCGGGATTATTCTAGAAGGAGGAATCGTGTCATACGATTCTAATATCATAACAGGTGGACTTGGTGCAAGATATTTTGGAATTGGTGGTTCTACTCAGTATAGACAAGATAGGATAACAGTTTATTTAAGAGCTGTATCTACATCAAGTGGTAAGATCTTGAAAACCGTATATGTGTCTAAAACTATATTATCACAAGCGTTAGATGCAAGTTTCTTTAGATATGTAAAATTTAGCAGATTATTAGAAGCTGAAACTGGTTTCACAAAAAATGAACCAGGACAGATTGCGGTTTCTGAAGCTATTGAAAAAGCTGTAGAGGCTTTAATAATAGAAGGGATAGAAGATAAACTATGGAGTTCTAAAGCTGAACCAGAAAAAATAAATGCATTAGTAGCGGATTATAATGCAGATAAAAATGAGGCTCAAAATACAGGGCTTTATGAGCGTTATTTCAAAGAAAGACGAGGAGAAAAGGCAGTTTTTGCCAATGGAGGATTGGCATTGATGAGCGGTGACTATAACAATGCAGATTTATCGTATTCTGCCAGAATAGGAGGAAAGTGGTATTTCAATCCATATCTAAATGCTAATGCAAGTCTTAGTAAATTTCAGTTGAGAAATGAAGGCGCTTTTTCTGAAGGATTTAATGCGATAGATGTAAATGCAGAATTGACACTCTTACCTTTCGAAAAATTGACTCCCTTCTTTTTTGGAGGAATGGGAACTGTAAATAGCGATGATTTTGACAGAACTTTCTTTAAGTTTCAGTACGGAGGTGGGGTTGAGTACCTGGTTTCTGAGCATATAGGTGTTTCCTTAAATGCAACACATAACCTTGTTCTGGGAGATAAACTGGATAATGTTACACAAGGTAAACGAGATGATCAGTATTTTAATTTCTCTTTGGGCTTAAACTGGTATTTCAAAAATCCTTTAAAAATGGATAAAGAGCTCCGTAAACAAAAACGTAGAGAACAAAAAGAACTCAGAAAGCTTAAAAAAAGAAATCGAAAAGTAATTGAAAATGGTGATGCTCCAAAAGGATAAAACCCTGATGAAAATGATGAAATATATTATAAAAATAATAACTGTATTTACCATATTAACTATGTCCTCCTGTAGTGAGGATACTATAGATTTAGAAGGTTTAGGTGCTGTAAGAGGTAGTGTAGTGGCTGTAGGGACAAATGAACCTTTAGAAAATGTAAAGATATCTACAAACCCTTCATCTAGTACAGTTTTTACAGATGCAAATGGTGAGTATCTCATTGAAAATATCCCTTCAGGAGATTATTCATTGTCAGCTCAAAAAGAAGGGTTATTAGCACAATTTGAAGCGATATCCGTAATTGCTGATAGAGAATTAGAAATAGTTTTCGAAATGGATATCGAAACAGCAGGTAATAGGCCTCCTGATACAGCTATTTTGGATTCACCAGTAGATAATTCTATAGATCAGCCATTGGAGGTCGATTTGGTTTGGACCGGTGTGGACCCCGATGATGATACGCTTACATATACAGTTACATTGCGTAATGATGAGAATTCTGATGTAGAGATTTTTGAAAATATTACAGATACTACCTATACTTTGACGAACCTTTCTTATAAAGTTAAGTATTTCTGGCAGGTAAGTAGCAGTGACGGAATAAATGATCCTGTTAACAGTGGTACTTTTGCTTTTGAGACGATGAGTCCTCCAAATAATCGAATTGTATACACGAGATCTATTAATGGTAATAGCGTTATCTATTCTGCAAATGAGCAAGGAGGAACTGAAATTCAACTTACTTCAGAAACTAAAAATAGTTTCAGGCCAAGACGCAATGTGGGAACTGGTAAAATTGCTTTTTTGCAATCCGTTGGTTCACAAACACATTTGTTTACAATGAACGAGGATGGTTCTCAGATAACGCAAGTTACTTCCCAAGTGTCAGTTGCAGGATTCAACTTAGGAGAAATTGATTTTTCCTGGTCCGACAATGGTTCGAAATTATTATTTCCTAATCAGGATAAACTATATAGTATTAATGTGGGCGGAAGTGGTTTAACTCTGATATATCAAACGGTAAATGGAAACTTGATTTCGGAAGTGGATAAGAACGACAATAATAATATCATAGTGCTTAAAACAAATAACCTTGATGGGTATGAAGTAGAGATTTTTACGATTAATACTTCAGGTACGATATTAGATACAGTGTTATCAGGAGAGACTGGAGCAGCTGGAAGTGTGAATCTTTCGGTAGATGGCACTAAGCTTTTATATTGCCAAGATGTTTCTGGTTTCGAAAGTAGTGATTACAGGCAATTAGATTCTCATTTGTTTATTTATGATTTCGGTGATAGCTCTAGATTAGATATTTCTATAGAAAAGCCCGCAGGAACAAATGATTTGGATGCACGTTTTTCTCCAAATGAGGCTGCTCTGATTTTTGTAAACACTTCTAATGACGGTATATCGCAAAGAAACATACAGACCATGTCAATTTTAGAAATAGCTAATAGAGCTGATCTGATTACTGATGCTTCTATGGCTGATTGGGAATAATATAATTCTGAATTCAGAATTCTGAATTCAGAATTTCAACTATCTTTGCGCTTTATTATCCGCATAATACTATAATAATGAGTCAAGAAGTAAGTAAACGCTACGCTCAACGTGGGGTTTCAGCATCTAAAGAAGATGTTCATAGTGCTATCAAGAATATAGATAAAGGTCTTTTTCCAAAGGCATTTTGTAAAATAGTTCCGGATCATCTTACAGGTGATGAGGATTATTGTTTGATTATGCATGCAGATGGTGCTGGTACTAAATCTTCTCTGGCATATATGTACTGGAAAGAAACAGGAGATGTTTCTGTATGGAAAGGTATTGCTCAGGATGCATTAATAATGAATATCGATGACTTATTATGTATTGGAGCTACTGATAATATCATGCTTTCTTCAACTATAGGTAGAAACAAAAACCTAATTCCGGGAGAAGTAATTTCTGCCATTATTAATGGAACTGAAGAATTACTGGAAGAACTAAAAGATTTTGGAGTTACAATTCATTCTACAGGTGGTGAGACAGCAGATGTAGGGGATTTAGTTAGAACTATTATCGTAGACTCTACAGTAACAGCACGTATGAAACGTAGCGATGTTATTGATAATGCAAATATAAAAGCAGGAGATGTAATTGTTGGTCTAGCTTCTTTTGGCCAGGCTACGTATGAAAAAGGATATAATGGTGGTATGGGAAGTAATGGTCTTACGTCTGCTCGTCATGATGTATTTCATAAAATTCTGGCAGAGAAATACCCAGAAAGTTTTGATGCTGCAGTGCCTTCTGATCTTGTCTATTCTGGAAAAACCAATCTTACCGATGAGGTAAAGAATGCTCCAATTGATGCAGGGAAATTGGTGTTATCGCCAACAAGAACCTATGCACCAATAATAAAAAAGATTTTATCTAAGTTTGATAGCGAAACTATTCACGGAATGGTGCATTGTAGTGGAGGAGCTCAAACTAAGATTTTACATTTTGTAGATAACTTGCATATCATTAAAGATAATTTATTCGAGGTTCCTCCTTTGTTTCAACTGATACAAGAAAACTCAGGTACAGATTGGAAAGAAATGTATCAGGTTTTTAATATGGGACATAGAATGGAATTGTATGTTTCTCAAGAGATTGCAGATGAGATTATTTCAATTTCTAAAAGTTTTGATGTAGATGCTAAAATTGTAGGTCGCGTAGAAAGTGCGGATGAAAAGAAACTCACTATCAATAGTGAATTCGGCACATACACGTATAATTAGAGATTTGTTTTTTCGACATATTTTTTTCTAAGCAAGTCAAGTTTAGGGTGTATATACCGCTTGCAAAATGGTTTCTCAGGATTTTTTTTGTAATAATCTAAAAGCTCAGGTCTTGACAGTTTAAATTTATCTAATTTCAAAACTTGTGTAATTACCTTGTTTTCAAAATCTTCCTGTAGTTCATTTATATAAGTTTCGATAACCGTTTTTTGCTTTTCATCAGTGTAGTAGACAGCGCTTCGATATTTTTCTCTAAAACTATGATTTGAAGTACTTTTGTGAGTATGTAAATGAATCTCAATCAAGTCTTTTAACTCAATAGCTTCGGGATTATAAGATACAATTACCGCTTCAGAAAAAGAATTGTTTTTTCCAATACTAGAAATATAACCTTGTTCTACCAAAGTCACACCTTTTAAAGATTGGAAAACTGCCTCCGTACACCAGTGACACCCTCCGCCTAAGCCAATTTGTAAATCATTCATTATATACAAAAGTCGTAAATTATTATAAATCCTTATGTTTTATTTCGAAAACCTGAAAAATCATTTTTAGTAATTCTCCAGGCTCTCGATCTATATAATTAACGTGAGTTATAACTTGAATCTATATAAAGCCGTCAAATTGAGTGGTTTTTCATAATGAAATGGAGAAAAATTGTATCGAAATTAGGCTTTATGACGAAAATCTCTTGTTTTCGATACATCCGCCCGAGGGCGGACACTCAAACTGACGAGACTTTCTTATGTCGAAACTCACGTTAATTATTAATTGAGAAGGATAATTTATGATCCTAGTTCATCATTAAATTTAACCGTTTTGGTTTCTGTATCTTCTTCTTTTGTTTCTGTAAGTTCTATAGCGTTATCATCGTTAAATTTTCCTTCTTTTTTCTGAAAGAAAATCGGAACCGGAATCATAGCCACCATAACAATAAACACGAGTAAGACGATACGTCTTAGTATTTTTTTAAATCTTTTCATTTTGGTAATAGTGTAAGCTACTATCTGTTATGATAGCAGTGTTTAGATGTTTTTGAAAATTGGCTAAAAAGCCAAGAATAAGGTGTTATATTAAATGAAAAGAATCTTCTTCAGTAGTGTAGTTGTTGCTTCTGATACGAAATACTTTATGTGTTATTGTTAAAGAGATAGTACTGTTAAACTCTTTCGTCTTAACCAAAGATATCGTAGTGTGATGTTTTGATAGTTGTTTAAGGTAAGTGTGATAAAGGTTGAAATGTTCGTTAACCTTTATAGCATTTGCATACGATAATGTTTTGTCGCAACTTTTTTCATTAGAAATTACTAATTCAATTGTGGTTTGATTAACAATTGGTGGAGTATAATTAGTATATCCTCCAATACCGAGAAAAAGTAGAAGCGTAATGAACCAGCTTGAAATCAGGTTATTATTATATGTGCGCTTATGATTTAACATTTCAGTTGTAAAAATACAATTTTTTGGCTTACATCATACCCCTAGAGAATATTAAAAGGCAATGTGACCTTTGAACAAAAAAGCGTACTTTTGTGAATTCCAAGCACAGGATAGATAGAATTATGATTGATAAATTAAATATTGTAAAGCAACGATTTGATGAGGTGACCGATCTTATTATTCAGCCAGATGTTATTTCTGATAGAAAAAGATATGTGCAGCTCAATAAAGAATATAAGGATCTCAAAGCATTGATGGATGTAAGAGATCACTATATTGAGTTGACTAATAATAAGAAGGAAGCAGAAGAAATCATTGATGATGGCAGTGATGCAGAAATGGTCGAGATGGCTAAAATGCAATTAGAAGAAGCCAAAGAAGAATTACCAGCTTTAGAGGAGAAAATAAGGTATATGTTAGTGCCTAAAGATCCGGAAGATGCTAAAAACTGTGTGGTAGAGATTCGTGCCGGAGCAGGTGGAGATGAAGCAAGTATTTTTGCTGGAGATTTATTTAGGATGTATACTAAATATTGCGAAGGTAAAGGCTGGAGTGTTAGTGTAGTTGATCTTAGCGAAGGAACTAGTGGTGGTTATAAAGAAATTATATTAGAAGTTAATGGGGAAGATGCTTACGGAACTATGAAATTCGAAGCAGGAGTGCATCGTGTGCAACGTGTACCTCAAACAGAAACACAAGGACGTGTTCATACAAGTGCCGCTACTGTAATGGTATTGCCTGAAGCTGAAGAGTTTGATGTGGAATTGGATATGACAGAAGTAAGAATCGAACGAACGACTTCTACAGGTCCTGGAGGACAATCTGTGAATACAACCTATTCTGCAATTAAATTACATCACGAGCCGACAGGTATGATTGTGAGTTGTCAGGATCAGAAATCTTCTCATAAAAACTTAGAAAAAGCATTAAAAGTATTACGTTCCAGATTATACGAGATAGAATTAGCTAAAAAACAAGCAGCCGATTCCGAGAAACGAAAGAGTATGGTGTCTTCTGGAGATAGATCAGCAAAAATCAGAACGTATAACTATCCTCAAGGTCGTGTAACTGATCATCGCATCGGATTAACCTTGTATGATCTAGGTAATATTATTAATGGCGATATTCAAAAAATTATAGACGAACTTCAGTTGGTGGAAAACACAGAGAAGTTAAAAGAGTCTAACGAGGTTTTTTAGATATAATAACCTACTAAAAAAAATAGAGATCAGTAGCGCTAGTTGCTGATCTCTATTTTTTTATTGTTTAATAAATTTTATAGAATCAAAAGTATTTTCGTTTTTATAAATATTTAAAAAATAGATTCCTTTTGATAACTGTTGGGTATCGATTTCAACTGTCTCATTAATCATTGTATAATTCTTTATAGGAAACGATTTTCCGGTGATGTCTACAACTTCGATTTCTTTGAACTCTAGTGCTGATGTCAAACCATCAATTCTAAGATAACTTCCTGTTGGAATCGGGTATGCAATTAAATCATTTTTAGATAAAGTTGGAATAGATAGTGTGTTGTCACTAGAACAGCTGTTGGTAAATGCAGAGCTTAATTCATCACTGTTATCTAAAAAAGCATCGTTTGCTTTACAAATACATCTACCATCACTTTCCTTAAATGTAACATAGATAGCATCAGTTTCATAAGCTTTTACCGTGCATTGCTCAAAACTTAATGGTCCAGTAACCGTTTGTGTATTATGATTCCAATTGGAAAATAAGGTTGTTCCTTCGTTCCAAAAATTAAATCCAGGCTCTTGAGGAAACTCACAAGGTTTTAAAAATAGAATATATAATGTTCCAGTTCCTCCTGCACCACCTCCAATATTTACAGCAAGGCTCCCATCGCCTCTAAGATCACCAATAAAAGAAATTGATCTGGAGAAGCGTTCTTCAGATTCTAGAGAAAGATTAAAACCACCTTCTGTATTATTTATTTTAGTAAAAGTTTTTACAGTTTTATCTGAATTGAGATATAAGATATATGCGTGTCCTTCATCTTGCTGATTGGCACCTGTTATTAAATCAGGAACTCCATCTGAGTTAAGATCTCTTGGGCTAGCCATCGCATGTCCAAATTGAGCTCCGCTTGTTCCATTAGGATTCATTTCATCATCCAAGATATCTGTAAAACCTCCTATTCCTTCTGTGATCTTTTGTTTAGAAATAACATTGTAATTGTCACTACTTAAAGACAGAATCCAGATAGCTCCTTTACCACCTTCGGATTGAAATGCTCCTACAGCAAGTTCTTTATTTCCATCATTGTCAATATCTCCTAACATAGCAACCTCGCGACCCCCAAAAGAATCTCCATTTTCCAATCCTGATCCAAATCCTCCATTTATTGAACTTATTGTCACTATATCCGAAGTCTCAATTTCTGATTGTTCGTTTAAAAATAAAATACTAATAGCTCCTCTATCTGTTCCACCATCATCAGAACCAGGATTGCAAGCTACTAAATCGATCCTTCCATCTTCATTGAGATCTCCAATAGCAGAAAGTCCCTGAGCGATAATATTAGAGTTTTTCACAAAACTCTTAACGGTGCCATCACGATTTAAGTGGATAATGTATAGAGCTGTGTTAGATTGGGTTGGAGCAGAAACAGCAATATCAGGAATCGAATCATTGTTGTAATCTCCAATCCCTGCGACACCATATCCAAAGAAGTTTCCTTCGGTTAGTGTTTCGTTAAAATTACCTTCTAACATAGATATCTTTTGGTGTGTAGATACAGTTCCATCGGGATTCATAAATAAAATATACACTGCGCCGGCATCTGTTTCACCATCATCATCTGATCGTGCTCCTACTACTAGATCTAATACTCCATCGTTATTAATATCTCCGGCAACGTCGTGATCTCTGCTAAAACGATCCCCTCCTTCAAGGGTGCCGTTAAACCCACCCTCTCCATCAGAAATATTTACAAAATTTTCGGGGCCATACAAGTTGGTATTTTGACTAAATAGTTTGGAATTATTTAGGAAAAGTGATATCCCTAAAAATATCAGAACAGTTGTTCTCATGATTTGTGTTTTTTAAGTTGTAGAACTTTGACTTTCAAAAAGTAAAAAGGTTTAAACTTAAAATGGATGTTTTGAAAATTCTATAAGTGTGAAAAATAAAGAAACCTCTTGTTTGTAGAGAATGATTGGTTATTTAAGAGTACATGATTTAGAGTTTTTCTGTGTTTTTTTAGACATAATAAGATGTTTAGCAAAACTAAAAAAGAGGATAAATTCTAAAAATTTATCCTCTTTTTTTGAACTCTTATTGCGCTTATTATTTTAACGTGTATGATTTAGGATCTTCTGGAATTTTTTTGGCTCTAACCACAAAATACAAACCAACAAGAATAAACGGAATACTTAGCCATTGTCCCGTAGATAAGGCATCCCCTAAAGCGTCTTCAAAACCTCCTTGACTCTTTTTAACATTTTCTACAATAAAACGAACGATAAATATCAGCATCATATACATTCCGAAAAGAAAACCTCTGTTGTTTCTTTTGTCTGTTTTCCAATAAAATAACCAAAGTATTAGAGATACAAAGATATATCCAAATGCTTCGTATAGTTGAGCAGGATGGCGATATGGAATTGCTTCTAATAAATTAGAGAACTGTGGATCATTGACAACAGCAGAATATGCTTCATTCACATTTTTGATTCCGGTCTCCCTTATTACTTCAGCTTTACGTAAGCCATCTCTGATGAACTTTACCCCAAAAGCCGAATCACCAGAAGGTTCTCCTATGATTTCTGAGTTAAAAAAGTTTCCTAATCGAACAAAAATTCCTCCAACTGCAGCAGGAATAGTAACCCTATCTATAATCCATAAAGGATGTTTCTTCAGAACGTTTTTAGAATAATAGTACATAGCAATAATAAAAGCAATTGCCGCTCCATGACTTGCTAGTCCTCTAAAACCAATGAACTCAAACGCTGGATTGAATTTAAAAGGTAAAATAATTTCCAATAAATTATTTCTATAATAATCCCAGTCATAAAAAAAGACATGTCCTAGTCTAGCGCCTAATAAAGTACCTATAACTGCATAAATGAATACGGAATCCAGTTTTTCCATAGAAATGTTTTCTCGGACATATATTTTCTTCATTAAATACCAGCCTAGTGAGAATGCAACTACAAACATTAGGCTGTAAAAACGAATGACAAAAAAGCCAAGATCGAATCCTTCTATGGGATTCCAAACTATTTTAGAGAATATCATGTGGTAATCTATTTTTCAAGGGTAAATATAGGTATTTAATTAAATTCGAAATTACAAATGGAATAATAATGAGTTAAAGTGCTATTTAGATGAGTTAACTTTCTTTTCTTGGTTAGTATCCGGAACAGGATCGTAACCACTACCTCCCCAAGGATGGCAACTAAAAATTCGTTTTATAGCAAGTTTTCCTCCCTTGAGTAATCCATGTTTTTGTAATGCTTCTACAGTGTAGTGAGAACAAGTAGGTTGGTATCTACATGTGGCTGGAGTTAAGGGTGAAATTAAATTTTGATACAATTTTACCAATCCGACAAACGGCATAATCAAAATCTTTTTTAATGTTAATTTTGAAGCCAAAATATAGGATTAGTTGAGTGTAAAGCTTGTGCCTTCACGTCCGTCCTTAAGTTGTATACCCATAGCTAGTAATTCATCTCTGATCTTATCGCTAGTAGCAAAATCTTTATTAGCTCTGGCTTCCGCTCTTAACTGAATTAATAATTCAACAGTACCGGAAAGCTTATCGCTAATATCTGAGGAAGCTTCATTTGTATTTACTAATCCCAAAACATCAAAAACAAATTCGTTCATAGTTTTTTGAATGAGCTTATGATCTGCTTCTGAGATAGTAGCTTTATCTTCTTTAATAGAATTGATGAATTTAACAGCATCAAATAATTTTGCGATTAATATTGGACTATTAAAATCATCATTCATTGCTTCATAACATTCGTTAATCCAGTTCTGAACATCAAACCCTTCTGTAACTTTATTAATTTTTAAATTTTCTAAAGTTCCAATGGACTCCATTAATCTATAGAATCCTTTTTCTGAAGCTTCTAAAGCATCATTAGAGAAATCCAGGATACTTCTATAATGTGCTTGCAACATAAAGAATCTTGCAACCGTAGGAGCAAAGGCTTTATTTAATTTATCGCTTTCTCCACTAAATATTTCGGCTGGAGAAAGAATATTACCCGTGGATTTAGACATTTTCTTGCCATCCAAAGTAAGCATATTCGCATGCATCCAATAGTTTACTGGTGTAACACCACAAGCAGCTTCTCCTTGTGCAATTTCACATTCATGATGTGGAAATTTAAGATCCATTCCACCTCCATGAATATCAAATTGTTCGCCGAGATATTTTGTGCTCATTACAGTACATTCTAGATGCCAGCCAGGAAAACCGTCACTCCATGGAGATGGCCAGCGCATAATGTGTTCTGGTTCCGCTTTTTTCCATAATGCAAAATCCTGCGGATTTTTTTTATCACTCTGAGCGGTTAATTCTCTTGTATTAGCAATCATATCCTCTAGATTACGACCGCTTAATTTTCCGTAGTTATTGGTTTCGTTAAATTTCTTTACATCAAAATATACAGAGCCATTAGCTTCATACGCAAAACCATTATCGATAATGGTTTTGATAATTTCGATTTGCTCCACAATATGACCAGTCGCTGTTGGTTCTATGCTAGGAGGTATATTGTTAAACTTAGCTAGGATGTTATGGAAATCCAGCGTATAGCGTTGTACGATTTCCATAGGTTCTAGTTGTTCTAATCGTGCTTTTTTGGAAACCTTATCTTCTCCTTCATCAGCATCATTTTCCAAATGACCAGCATCCGTTATATTGCGCACATAGCGAACTTTATATCCTAAATGTTTAAGATACCTATATATTAAATCAAAAGAAATAAACGTACGACAATTTCCTAAATGCACATTGCTATAAACGGTTGGACCACAAACATACATTCCTATATTACCTTCCGTAATAGGAGTGAATACTTCTTTTTGACCCGAAATAGAATTGTAAATCTTTAGTTCCTGAGTTTTATACAACGGAGCTACTGCCATAATTTTGGTAAATGCTTATGATTATTGATTAAAGATAAAATTAAAAAGTAGTATCTAGTTTGATATAGTCTAAAAATTCTCTTCGAACAGCTTCATCTTTGAATTTCCCTCCAAACTCGCTAGTTACCGTACTACTTTCTATATCTCGTATTCCTCTGGAATTTACACATAAATGTTTAGCGTCTATTACACAAGCAACATCTTTAGTGTTTAGAACTACCTGAAGATCCTGCACAATTTGCATAGTTAAACGCTCCTGTACCTGAGGACGTTTTGCGTAATAATCTACAATACGGTTCATTTTAGATAATCCTACAACAGTTCCGTTAGAGATATAGGCTACGTGAGCACGACCAACTATAGGTAAAAGATGGTGTTCGCAAGTAGAATAAACTGTTATATTTTTTTCTACTAACATTTCGCCATATTTGTAGTGATTGTCAAAAGTAGAAGCGTCTGGTTTTCTTTCAGGATGTAGTCCCGAGAAAATTTCGTTTACAAACATTTTTGCAACTCTTTGGGGTGTGCCTTTAAGACTATCGTCACTAAGATCTAATCCCAAAGTTTCCATAATATGTTTAACATCATCTTTAATCAAAGCGATCTTTTCTTTGTCACTAAGTTTAAATGCATCTTCTCTCAGAGGAGTGGTAGCGCTAGTAGCTACATGATTATCACCTAGCGCTTCAATAGCTTCAAGGGCCTTGTCTATCTTCAAAAGTTCAAAATTTTGTTATTATAAAATATAAAAGAATTATAAAAAACACACGCATACTATCATAATATATGATGTGTTCTCTGATTAAAATTGAAATAGTACCTTCCTGGAATGTACAATTTTAACTCATTCTTTTTTTTAAATTCCCTACAATGTATACGTTGAAAATTATTAATAAATCCATATACTATTTTGAATTCAAGTAAAATCAACCGCAAACGGGCTGCAAAGATACGATTTTGTCTTTTTACTTAGTGAAAGCTATGTTAACAATTATAAATAATGTCATTGTTTTCTAAGCTCTATATATTTATATTAGTAAATTTAATTCCTACATAAGAAAATCAACGAACCTACGTTATATAAAATATGACAAAATTACTACCTCAAATCTTATTATTATTTGTGCTATTTTGTTTTAGTAGTACATTGCTGAACGCTCAGGACTTTGATACGGCCTGTCAGAATTCTCAGCCTTTTTGTTCTGATGCTTCTTTGGAGCTTACTTTTCCCAACACTACTGGTGATTTAGACGGTTTAGGAGAAGTTGGATGTTTAAATACTACACCAAATCCCTCCTGGTATTTTCTGCTTATTGATGAAGCTGGTGATTTGGTTTTTGATATTCGTCAATGGATGGATGCTGATGGTGATAATCGTTTAGATCGTAATGAAAGACAGCTTGACGTTGATTTCATCGCGTGGGGTCCATTTCAGACTTCTTTTATAATTAATTGTGATGATGAATTACCAAGAGGTTGTGATCTTAATGGAGATGGAGATAATATTCGTCCAGCTGAATGTGTTAATAATGCAGATGAACCTGATTTTTATATAAATGATGAGGATAATACCAATATTATAGATTGTAGTTATGCGAGAACATCAGATGACAATTTTATAGAAACATTCACAATTCCTAATGCTCAGACAGGAGAATTTTATATCGTATTGATTACTAACTTTTCCGATGAGGCTGGAGTCATACAATTAGAACAAACAAATCTGGGAGAAGAAGGTGCGGGTACTACTGATTGTAGTGTGTTGGAGCCAGGTATTCCTCAAGAAAGAATTGCTACTTGTGGAGAATTTCCGATAACTGTAGAAGGTAGATTTCCAGCAAGAACAGGGCCTCCTGCTGTTCCTGCGGCAGTGACGTTTCAATGGTCTCGAGCGGATTTAGGAGATACGAATTTTGTGGATATTCCTGGAGCAACTTTCCCTTTTTATGATCAGGTAAATTCTAATGGTATATACAGACTTAGAGGTTTTGATGCTAGTGGTGTAGAAGTCCCTGATTCTCCGGATCAGGTTTCAGTTTTAGATGTTTCTCAAATAAGTTTCGAGGTTGGTTATACCATTACAGAAGGGTCTTTTTCTGAAAGTTATACACTTACCGCAGAAGCGTCGACTGATCCAATTGTTGAAGCAGAAGGATTTACTGATTTCGAATATCGATTAGATCGCGATGTTAATATGGACGGAAATTTTGTAGAATATAGAGCTTTTCAGTCTTCGCCAGTTTTCGAAGGGATTCCTGCAGGTGACTATAGGATTATAGCCAGATATGCTAATTGTCCGGATAACGAAAGAACCTCTGTAGATATAATGATTCTAGGATATCCTAGATACTTCACTCCTAATGGTGATTCCTTTCACGATACCTGGAATTTAATTAATCCCGAGGATCAGCCTATTCCCGCATTGGTTTATATATTTGATAGACACGGAAAATTATTAAAACAATTGAATCCAACCGGAGCTGGATGGGATGGAACTTATAATGGAAATTTAATGCCTTCTTCGCAATATTGGTTTAGGGTAGAATTTAATGAACAAGCTGATCGAGATCCTAATAGAAGCAGGAAAGTTTTTGCAGGTAGTTTTTCTTTAATTCGATGATTTTTTAAAATAGAATTTGTTTTTTTGCCAGCTGTTATAATTTGATAATACGTGTGTTTTTAGGTTTTGCTAAAAAGGAATTCTCTTATTCTTGAAATACAATTGTTTCAATCGAAAGAATCAAAAACCGAATTATTTCAATTTTATAGTAGTATTTCTTAGGGTTTCTCTTTGTAAGATTGTTTTATATAAGAATGCTTTGAGTTTAAGAAATAGTAACAGTTTTATCATTGATTTAAAAGTTGGTAATGATTAAGAGAACACCTACGTTAATATTGTTTTTATGCCTTTTTATGTACACGAGTCTGAGTGTAGCACAAGGCTCGGTTTGTGCAGATGCAATTGGAGATGATGGTGCTGATCCATTTTGTAGTACTACAGGTATTGTTTTTCCAAATTGTAATAGCTCTAATAGTAGTTGTGTTAATAGCTCAGAAGTTGGGCCTAACTATGGTTGTTTAACTACACAACCTTTTCCAGCCTGGTATTATTTGCAGATAGATGATACAGGGGCCTTAACTTTTCGTATTTCGCAATCTGCTAACGAAGATGGGACTGGTAATCAGTTGGATGTGGATTTTATATGTTACGGGCCTTTTCCAGATCCTGTTTCTCCTTGTACAGCTCAGTTAACAGGTGGAAACACTATAGATTGTAGTTATTCGCCAGATGCAATCGAAACCATGAATATTCCTGCTGCTACAGCAGGAGAATTTTATTTGGTTTTAATTACTAATTTTTCGGAGCAACCTGGTTTTATCAATTTCGAGCAGACTGGTGGAACAGGTTCTACTGATTGTTCTATATTAGAAGCTACACTTGGACCAAATCAAGATATCTGCGGATCTGACCCCGTAATTTTGGATGGAGAGTCAGACGGAGCCGTACGTTACGAATGGTCTGTGTATAATGAGGTTACCATGATGTTCGAAGTTATCGCTGGTGAAGTAGGTACAACGTTTACGGTTACCAATTCTGGTCGTTATCAATTATTGATTGAAGATGTAGATGGTAATACAGAAACTGACGAGATAGTAATTACTTTTTATCCTGAACCAGTAGTTGCTAATACTCCAATGGACTTAATGTCGTGTGATGACGATGGAAATGGTTTTGATACTTTTGACCTTACTCAGAATTCATCTCTTATTCTTGGGACTCAAGATCCGACTGAATACACAATTACCTATCATGTAACCCAAGAAGATGCTGAAAATTATACTGGTGCTGCCGGGAATAATGTGATAGCGGATCCGGATACTTTTGTGAATACGGTTGCGGATCAAACAATATGGGCTAGAATAGGAGGGGCTAATCAGATATGTTTTGAGGTCACTTCTTTTGTGTTAAGAGTATTTCAGAATCCTGTTGCTAATGTGCCTGCGAATATAGAACTATGTGATAATAATGTTGATGGTGATGATACCAATGGCGCTGTGGAATTCGATCTTTCTGATGCGATAACTGAAGTGTTAGGAGTGCAAAATGCAGCTGACTTTGCTGTTTCTCTTTACGAATCTCAAGCTGATGCTGACGCTGGGGTTTTAGGAACAGAATTACCTAATAATTATACAAATACATCGAATCCGCAGATCATATATGTAAGGATAGAAAATGTGTTGGAGCAAAGTTGCTATGAGACTACAAATTTTCAATTAATTGTTAACCCTCTTCCTGTGGTTTTACCTGTGGTGTCTTTGTTGCAGTGTGATGATGATACTGATGGTATTTCCTTGTTTAATTTGTCTGAGGCGAATGTTTTAATTTCTGGAAATTCTGCAAGCGAGACTTTTACATATTACTTAACGGAAATTGCGGCAATTAATGAGGACGCAACTAATCAAATTGTAGATTTTACAGTGTATCCTAATCCAATACCTATCAATAGTATAGTTTTCTCCAGGATAGAAACTAATGATGGTTGTTTTAGAACTGCTCAGATTGATTTGGTAGTTTCTGCTACCCAGATTCCTGCTAGTTTTAATCTTATATATAATGAATGCGATACTGTTGATGTAGATAACGACGATGCTAATGGGATTGCAACTTTTGATTTTAGTAGCGCAACAAGTCAAGTGGAAGCATTGTATCCGCCTGGTCAAAACTTAGTTGTTACCTATTATGAAAATTTAGCAGATGCCTTAGCAGAAGAAAATGCAATTGTTGATCCTTCAAACCATAGAAATGATGCATCTCCTTTTGTTCAGGATTTGTATATAAGAGTGGATGATGGAACTGATAATGAATGTTTAGGTTTGGGACAGCACATACGATTAGAAGTGGATCCATTACCGTTAAATAATCCAGTATCTGATTTTGTTTTATGTAGTGATGATCCTAATCGAGCAACGTTTGATTTAACAGAGAAAGATTCTGAAGTGATTGGGGTACAAACTGAAGTATTATTAATAACCTATCATAGAACAGAAGCGGAAGCAAATAGTAATGCAGGAGCTATTGTAGGAGCATTTACAAATCAGGCTAACCCGCAAACCATATGGGTTCGTACTCAATTTGATGAAAATAATAATGGTGTTGGAGATGCCGACGAGTGTTTTAGGTCTACTATTTCTTTCGATTTAAGAGTACTCCATAACCCCGAGTTAATAGATCCGGATCCTATTATCTTGTGCGGTGATCAGGTGAATACTATATATGATTTAACGGTAAGAGAAACTCAGATTTCGGGGAGTGCTACAAATATTACATTTACTTATTATGAATCCCAAAATGATGTAGATATAAATAACCCTATTATTAATCCAACTACATATACCAGTATGATGTTGGCAAGAGATATCATAGTAGTTGGTAGAGATGATGACAATGGTTGTGTTTCTGATGTTACACTTCAATTACAGACTATTTTATATGATGATTTTAATCTAACCCCAGATGCATTAGAAACATGTGAGTTGGATGAAGCTGGTATCGGAATCTTTGATCTTACTGTAGCGACGCAAGATATTCTTAATTTAAATGACGCTGACGTGTCAAACGATTTGAGTGCTTCTGATTATAATATTCAATACTATGAGGTTATGGAGGATGCTCAATCAGGTAATAACATTACAATAGTATCTCCTTCGTCGTATCAGAATATACAAGAATTTAATCAAACAGTTTATATTCGGTTTGATCCCTTAGTGAGCGGTAATGATTGTTTTAGGATAGTTCCAGTTCGATTGATAATTAATGAGCTGCCGGATTTTACGTTAGAAGAAGAGTATATTATTTGTCTTGAAAATGATGGAACAGTTATTAATTTAATGCCGACAGATGTAATTGATACAGGTTTAGATGATACTATTTATGATTTTCAATGGTACGTGGGTGTTACTACAACAGCAGGAAATGAAATTCCTGGTGAAACCGGATCAATTTATAGTCCCAATACACCAGGTCAATATTCCGTTTTAGTGACAAATATCCAGACTACTTGTGTTTCATCAGCATCAACAGTAGTTATAGAGTCATACCCTCCACGACAGGAGGATTTTACCGCAGAGTTGATTTCTGGTGCTTTTTCTGATAATGCCACTGTTCAGGTGATAGTTGCAGTTGAGGCGATTGGCGAGTATGAATATAGGTTGGATAATGGCGATTGGCAGACTTCTCCAATATTTACTAGAGTATCAAGAGGGGAACATGTGATATACGTTAGGGATGTTCGTATGTGTTCTGAAATAGAACTTCCAGTAGAATTTATAGTTGATTATCCAAGATATTTCACACCCAATGGGGATGGTTTTCATGAGACTTGGGGAATAGTTGGTAATGATAATGTACAGATTAATGGTATCCAAATTTTCAATCGATTCGGAAAGCTACTAAAAGATCTTGGAGCTCTTGGCGAATGGGATGGAACCTATAATGGAAGTCTACTCCCATCTAGTGAATACTGGTTTAAAGTTAGGTATACAGAAAGCGGAGTAATGAAAGAATTTAATGCTAGTTTTTCATTGATCAGATAAAAAAAAGGAGTTGAATAGTATTCAACTCCTTTTTTTTATAATGCGACTTGTTATTATAAATTTAAACCTAGCGTAAAGGTAAGGTTATCTCGATAACTATCTATAGTGGCAAAATTAGTAAAAGCAGAATTAGGATAAAATTCCTGATTACGTTCTTGCTCAGAATAGTCATAAGCGATATCAAATTTTACTTTTCCAAAGTTATAGCCTATGCCTAGGGATAGTCCGGTTCTTTCTCCAAGAATAGATTCGTTTTTGTAAGGGCTTTCTTCATAGCTGTAACCACCTCTAAAACTCCAATTTCCATTTCTCAATTCTCCACCTATTCTAAGTGTCGAAGCGCCTTGTAAAGTGTTTTCTATTTGCCTATTTAAATCTGAAAAATTGTCAAATCCATCAGAGTCAAATTCTGTAGATGAATAATCTTTATAGGAATAATCTAAACTGATTAAACCTCGTTTTCCGAACAACACTGCAATACTTCCGGTTGCTCTTGCGGGAGTTCGTAATTCGTACTCTGGAAAAACGTTAATCACATTTGGGTTTACCAAGGCTCTACCATCGGCATTGCTAAAAGTCTCTACGCGTTGCGTTGTTTCTTCTTCGATATAATACCAGGTTGGTGACTCGAATGAAGCGCCAAGTCTAAGCATATTGGATACTTTTAGAATACCTCCAACTTGTGCAGAGAAACCAGCGCCAATTGTAGATAAACGATTCGTAAATAGTATTTCATTAATAGAACTTCCTGAAATATTATTTCCTTCAAAAAACTCGGTTACCCTATCATAGTTAATAAAGTGAGAATTTAGGTTGACTCCGATATAGAATCTATCGTGTATTTGTGCTCCACCATTTATAGTGAACTTTCCATTGAGTCCAGTGCTTTCGTAATAATAGTCCTGAGCATATGGAAAAGGGTCAGAGTTTAGATCGACTGGTGCTACATTTGATAAATATGTAGTACTGTTTGGGTCTGTTGGATCAGTAGCTTCAATTATAAAAGATTCATGTCCTAAGAATGCTTGCTGGACTCCATATCCTTCTGTTTCTCCTAGAAAATCATAAAGATCATCAATACTTTCTCCTGATCTTCTGGTTAATAAATCTAAAGGGATGCCTTGAGCTTCAGATAGGAAATAAGAATCTATAGAATTATTACTTCTGCCGAACGCAAATAATTCCTCAGCATAGTCCGTAGTCTGGTCATACGCTATGCTTAATGATAATTTATTAAATTTAGAAGAATCACTTCGGTTATTGTATACAAAAACTGCTCCAATTTGATTAAAATTAAAATTTGAAGATGAAGTTGCGCTAAAACCATTGAAATAACTAGCATCATTCTGAATATTTGACGTAGAAAGTGTAATAGAACCAGAAGAGCCTATAAATACTGCAGAACCTGCAGGATTTATCTGGAGTGCAGACATATCTCCTCCTAAAGCTCCAAATGCTCCGCTCATTCCTCTAAAACGTGCAGTTCCTAAGATATCCTGTTGAGAATATCTTACTGCGTCTGTAATGTCTTGAGCGTGTAAAAAAGACATAAATGATAGACCAATTAATAAAAATATCTTCTTCATATATTTATTTTCAATATTATAGTTTGCCTATTTGCTAATTACAAAAGAATTTAGCGATTTAGATAGTTGCTAAATCCTGTTTGGGTTTAGCAACTATCTAGATCGAATAGGTTTTATCAATTCTTAATTTTTTGTGAATTACTGATCACCTCAAAAATAGTAAGACATTTGGAAAAGATTTCTGACAATAGTCAGTTTATAATAATCCAAATTATACTTTTAGACTTAAGTAGTAATGATTTTTTTAGCTTTTAATCAGTGTTTTAGCCTCTTCCTCCGCGACTTCTTCCGCCACGGCTACCACCTGATCTTGATCCGCTACTACGACTAGAGCTACGACTTCTGATAGCGCCGCCAGAACTTCTACTTCTGCTGGAGCCCGAATAACTTCTTGTCCCAGAACTGCTCCTTGATCTACTATTACTGTTTATTCTTGTGCCACTTCTACTAGAAGAACCGGATCTTGAACGGGAGTATGTACTATTGCTTCGGGATCTTGTTCCATTTGAGTAAGAGGAAGACCTTGTTCTTCTATTATTGTCAGCAGATATTCTTCTTCTATTATTGTAAGAACTTCGGTCATTATATGAACTACCGCGAGATCTGTTGTTGCTATACGCTCTAGATCTGCTGTTGTAGGTGCCGCGATTTCTGTAATTACTGGCATATGCATTTCTATAGCCTCTATTTCTGAAACCTCGATTATATGCAATTTGATTTCTTCCATAAAATCCAAAACCATTGTTGTAATAAGGAGGACACCAAAAACCACCACCATACCAGTAGGGATTTCCCCATCCAAAGCCAGCATTCCAGCCCCAGTTATTCCAGCCTAAGCCAAATCCAGGACCCCAACCGGCGTTCCATCCCCAGTTGTTCCATCCCCAACCGGCATTCCATCCCCAGCCAATGCCAGGTCCCCAGGCATTCCAACCCCAGTTATTCCAGCCATTATCAATAATAGTTATGGAAACTTCATCGCTATTACTTCCCCAGGCAGGTTGCCCACCTTCATAATTTTGAGCAATGCCTGTAGTGTCAGATGGATTGTAATTTTCACTAGAGTAAGAATCTACATCCGTAAAAATAGCGTCCTGTTCTATAACATTATCAATCTGAGCTGATTTTTCTGAGAAATAATTAGAGTAATAATTAGACGTTGTCCCTGTTTCTGTTCTAGTGGGTTGAGGTTCATAATTTCTTTGGCTTCTTGCTTCACCGTAAATGCCATCATCATAAGATACATAGTCATATGAACCACAAGATGTCAACATAAGTAGAGAGGCTGTGAGAAAAATCCCAACAGCTCCTTTTTTTTGAAAATAAATTTTAAGTCGCATATCTCCTTATTTTATTGTTGAACAATACAAATTTAGTTAGTTTTGCGCTAACTATTTTTTATTTAACAAAGTCACAACATTTGTGCCAAATAGCAGGTTATGAGCAAAAATCTAACGAAACGTAGTGAGGATTATTCTAAATGGTATAATGAACTGGTTGTAAAGGCTGATTTAGCCGAGAATTCAGCAGTAAGAGGGTGTATGGTAATTAAACCCTATGGATATGCAATTTGGGAGAAAATGCAGGCCGAATTAGATCGAAAATTTAAGGAAACAGGTCATCAAAACGCATATTTTCCTTTATTTGTTCCTAAAAGTCTGTTTGAAGCCGAAGAAAAAAATGCGGAAGGCTTTGCAAAAGAATGTGCAGTAGTAACTCATTATAGATTAAAAACAGATCCAGAGGATTCCTCAAAATTAGTTGTTGACCCAAAGGCTAAGTTAGAGGAAGAGCTAATTGTTCGTCCTACTTCTGAGGCAATTATTTGGAATACTTATAAGGGTTGGGTTCAGTCATATAGAGATTTACCTATTTTAATAAACCAATGGGCGAATGTGGTGAGATGGGAGATGAGAACGCGTTTGTTTTTAAGAACTGCTGAGTTTTTATGGCAAGAAGGTCATACAGCTCATGAAACAAGACAAGAAGCGATTGCAGAAACCGAACAAATGAATAATGTGTATGCTGATTTTGTAGAAAATTTCATGGCTATTCCTGTTGTAAAAGGAAGAAAAACAGAAAGCGAACGTTTTGCGGGAGCAGAAGATACATATTGTATAGAGGCATTGATGCAAGATGGTAAAGCGTTACAAGCAGGGACATCACACTTTTTGGGACAGAATTTTGCAAAAGCATTTGATGTGAAATTCACTTCTAAAGAAGGAAAACTTGATTATGTTTGGGCTACATCTTGGGGGGTGTCAACCAGATTGATGGGAGCGTTGATTATGACGCACAGTGATGATAATGGATTAGTTTTACCTCCTAGTCTTGCTCCGATACAAGTTGTTATTGTTCCGATATACAAAGGTGAAGAACAATTGAGTCAAATTTCTGAAGTGGCCAATGAGTTGGTCAGTGATTTAAAAGCAAAAGGAATCTCTGTGAAGTTTGATAATAGAGATACATATAGACCAGGAGCTAAGTTTGCGCAATATGAATTACAAGGGGTTCCGTTACGAATAGCAATTGGTCCTAAGGATTTGGAAAAAGGAACAGTAGAACTAGCACGTCGGGATACTTTATCAAAACAATTTGTAAATAAAGACGAAGTTGTACGTACTATCGAGTCTTTACTTGTTGAAATACAGGAGAGTTTACACAAGAAAGCTACGGAGTATAGAGATAATCACATCACGGAAGTTTCTTCTTTTGATGAATTTAAGGATGTTTTAGAGAATAAAGGAGGCTTTATATCAGCTCATTGGGATGGTACTGTGGAAACTGAGCAAAAGATAAAAGAATTGACTAAAGCAACTATACGCTGTATCCCTTTTGATGCTAAAGAAGAAAATGGGAGCTGTGTGTACAGTGGTAAACCTTCTAAAGTGAGGGTGTTATTTGCTAAAGCATATTAAGTTTTAGAAAAAAATAAAATAACTCTTGCGCCATTAAAAAATAGTTGTATTTTTGCATCCGCAATTAGACAAACAACTATGGCCCGTTCGTCTATCGGCTAGGACGCATGGTTTTCATCCATGTAAGAGGGGTTCGATTCCCCTACGGGCTACGAAT
>NZ_CANLYD010000006.1 GCF_947495315.1 uncultured Aquimarina sp.
TAATCCAAGTGGATTACAAAACTGGGGATGGGTTCAGTTAGTCATTAAACCTAACTTCCTTAAATGGAGTCCTAAACTAGCGCAATAAGTATTCTAATTATATTTTATTCAAAAAAATCCTGATAAATAAGATTCATCAGGATTTTTTGAATGCTATTTTTAAATTATTACTATATCAGACTTAAAATTATATAATTCTTATTTGTTAAATACGTATTAATACTTATTTTTGATGAAATTAGTGGAATATTCCCTTTTCTTAAAACCTTTTAAAAATTAATATTGCTATGAAAAAATTGATGTATTTTGGTTTATTCTTTTGTTTACAAATATGTATAGCTCAATCAGACGCTGATTATGAAAATACAATGAAAACCATAATCGAATCATATAATGCTAATGATGCACAAAAAATTTTTGATCAATTCTCCACTGATTTACAAGCCACTTTTACTATTGATAAAGTGAAAGAATTTCTAACTAAAACCTTAGAGGATCAAGGCAAATTTTCGGAATTCGATTTTATGGATCAAGATGGTGGCAACAGGTACCTAGTGCAATCAGAAAATGATTCAATAATACTGGTTATAACATTATCAGCTGATCTAAAGCTCACTAAATTTGCTATTGAGTAAATATATAAGGAGTTTATTTGATAAAAGTGAACCACTCCTGAAAATAAGCGCCAACGATTGGGACTGCTTTTTGTTCTTCTCTGGAAGCCAAGATTAATCCATATACAATAAGAACAATTGAAAAAATCCAAAAAGAAATATTAATAAAAAAAGAATTAAACATACCTGAAAAAGCAGTTAGCAGATAGAACATAATCCATAACCCTAATGCTTGTCTTATATGAAAACTGGCAAACGTATTTTTATCATCTTGATTCATAAAAAAGGCTATAATCGTTCCTATAATAGTTATATAAGAAACAATAGCAGCTGTTTTTCCTTGTTTTGCATAATCTGATTCCATGATGATGTTATTGTTTTTTGTTCATTTTTAATAATACTATCAAAGAAATAGATCTGTGATAGGTAATCTAGGTTCTTTTGGTTTTAATCTACCAGGTATTTATAAAAACACTATTTTATTTCAATACTAACTGGCCGTTCCCTACGATTCCATATGTACTTCCTTCTATACTCTTGTTTATAAAGGCACTATTTTTAGAAGTTGATAGTATATGTTTTTCTATAAATGTTGTATTCCCTTTTGGTGTAAATAAGGATAGGTCAGCTTTATTTCCTTTATCAATAGAAACACTTTCGATTCCAAAAATTGATTTTCCTTGCGTAAGCAGTGCTATAGTTTGATCAATACTTAGGATACTGTTTAGTATTCCAAATGCACTTTCTAAACCAATAGTTCCATATTTAGCATTATCAAATTCTACCTTTTTATGTTCAACATCCATAGGTTGGTGATCGCTGGTTACCATATCGATAGTCCCATCCTTAACACCTTCTAGTAAAGAATTTACATCTTTTTGAGTTCTCAATGGAGGTAATACTTTGTAATTAGTTTCAAAAGTTGTTAGTTCTTCATCGGTAAGAGATAAATGATGTACAGAAACACTACAGCTTACTTGTAATCCCTTCTCTTTCCCTTCTCTGATTAATTGAACGGACTTAGCAGTAGATATTGTTGGAATATGTAATTTTCCTCCAGTATACTCCAGTAGGAAAAGATCTCTGGAGATTTGTAATTCTTCTGCTAGTGCTGGAATTCCTTTTAGTCCGAGTAATGTGCTTTGTTCTTCTTCATTCACCATACCTTTTCCGGCAATACTATTATCCTGAGGAAAAGAAAGTACCAGCCCATCAAAGTTTTGAGCATATAATAAAGCTATTTTAAGCAAGTTCGGATTTTTAACAGGTTTTTTATAATCTCCAAAAGCTACAGCTCCGGCTTGTTTCATATCATAAAGCTCTGCCATATCTACACCTTCAGACTTTGTTGTTAATGATCCAATAGGGTGTAGATTGACAGGGTTCTGTAATGCTTTTCCTTTTAGGAAGCCTACAGAGGAACTTGTATCCGTGATTGGTAAGGTGTTTGGATTGACAGCTATACTGGTAAAACCACTTTTAGCAGCAACAGCTAATCCATTGTTTATAGTTTCTCGTTCTTCATATCCAGGTTCTCCAAAACTTACGCTACTATCAAACCATCCTTGTGATACGTGTAGTGTGTCTAGTTTAACTTCTTCTACATTTTCTTTAGCCTCAATTAAAGCATCAATATCCTTAATTATTCCGTTTTCGATTAGAATATCTACCGTTTGATTATGAAAGGGCGATGAGGGATCAATAATGGTAGCAGCCTTTAATAAGAAATTCATTTTAGATATTTTAATAATAGGATTTCAATTAATAAGAAAATCAGAGCAAAAATAATAAACCATTTCCAAAGTTCATGAATACTACTTTCTTCTTTTATTTGCTCAAATAAGGATGTTATAGAATCATTTACTACATATTCTGTCGTAGTAGAAAGGTCGTAATATTGTAAATCACTTTCTGTAGTATTATAATTGTAGCTTACATTTTGGATAAGTTGTTCTTTATCTTTTAGTGCATATATTCCAGCTTTTGTAGGTACTTCATCTGTTGTAATCCGCACTTTGGTAGCAAAGCTTTGTTGGAGGGGAATATTACTTTCCTCGTTCGATTCTAAAGATAATATTCCATCTTGTCCTAAAGATATCGGAATATCATAGGTGTTTGTTTGTCCTATAATATATGATATATCAGAAAGTTGCAAACTTTGTTTTCCAATGTTATATAAGGTAGGAACAATTAGTGGTGAATTCTTAAAATTAGAATTCTCGTTATTAATTGATGCTGTGAATATGTATAAAGAATTTGTTTTGTATAAAAAAGGCGTACGATCCTCGAAAGATAAAATACTATTATCAGAATTAGTTCTATAGAACGAATTAACCTTCGGATATTGAAAATTAGTTATTCTTTTGTCAAAAACCCCTCTGTATAACGGATGCGAAAAATTAATACCGGTTATTCTCTTTTCCTGTGTATTTAATTCTAATAACCCTTCTTTAGAAAAACTGTTAATCAGTTGTTGGTATGAAACGATATTACCATCTGTAGCAGGAATAAAGCATATAGTACCACCTTGATCTTCGAATGATTTAAGAGCATTGATTAATGATACCGGAATTTGTTTCATTTCATTAATCAGCACCAGATTAGAATTACTAATATCATTATAATTTAGCTTTTCTAATACTGTACTTATTAGAAAGAATTCATCAGTGGTATAGATGTTTTTTATAAAACTATCGTTTGCTTCATTGATGGCTAGTACCCTAATTTTTTCTGGTGTATTAATCGTAAAATATCTGGAATTATCAAAAGTTAAGGC
This sequence comes from uncultured Aquimarina sp., assembly GCF_947495315.1. Classification (GTDB taxonomy): domain Bacteria; phylum Bacteroidota; class Bacteroidia; order Flavobacteriales; family Flavobacteriaceae; genus Aquimarina. The sequence goes on from NZ_CANLYD010000006.1 coordinate 3,391, forward strand.
AGGATCTTCTAGTACAATACGACCATTAACTTTAATGTTTTCATCAATTTTAAACTGAGTACTTGTTGTCCCATTTTTAGGGATTGTAACAGCCGTTTTTGCTAATAACTTTTCGTCATTATAAAACGCAAGAGACACATTATCCGCATTAGCATCTGTATTACTCACTAGAACATTAAGAACTAATTCGTTATTTGTATTACGCTGCAATGAAAGACTGTCTATTGAAATGTTTTGACGAGTTACTGGTTGTAGTTGCACAAAATTTGTTTCAGTATCAGGATCAAAAGGGATATCAAAAGCCTCATTTTTTTGCTGAAAATCAGAGACCATAATAATCCTTTTAATAGTTTCCGGAGCATTTCCAATAAGTTGTTTTCCTTTTAGGTATGCTGCACTATATGGTATCTGATTGGATGTATATTCAAGCTGAAGTAAATCATTCTGAATGTCTTTTTTGCTAACATCCTTAAATGTTTTGGTATTCGTAAAGATAGAAATGGTTTCGTCTTCTGGTAATACACTCAGTAGCTCTTGGATGGCTCTCTGTAACAAAGGACCTTTAGAGCCTTTGGCTTGCATACTAAAGGAATTATCCAGGTAAATTGCCATTTCACTTTTTTTACCAACGATTTCTTCTGAAGCTAAAAATGGTTGCGCAAAAGCAATAATAAGTCCTCCTAGTGCCAATAATCGCGCAAGAAGTGTTAACCATTTTTTAATCTGAGAACTTTTACGTGTCTGTATAGTAACGGCTTTTAGAAATTGTACATTGGTAAAAGGTACTTTCTGAAAACGACGTAATTGAAATAAATGAACTATAATAGGAATAACAAGTGCAAATAAAGCATAAAGAAATTCTGGGTGTCTAAATTGCATTCTTGATTAACGTTTGTCAAATATACTATAAGATTTGTTATTGACCGTTTAGGCTTAACGAATTTTTAGGGTAAGAAAATATTATAATCTATCAAATAGTTTTACTGATTTCTATTCTTTAATAGTTTTATCAGATTTACTTTATATTTTTTTAGCCACTTCTTATCAAATGTAAGATAGAAGTTACCGTCTTCTTCTCTATTAACCAAACTATCGATATATATACTCGTTTTATTTTTTTTATCTCTTACACCTATGGTTACTTTTTGTATTGTGTCATACCCTAACACAATATTTCTAAGAATATATTTATCAAAAGTATCTCTTTTTACAATCAATATATCATCTTTTTGGTAGTTGATCTTATCATTTTCCAGTTGATGGAAAAATGAGTCTTTAGGCATTTTGATAGTAATGTTTTTGTCTATTTTTATAGAATTAGGCATTAAATAGCGTCTTTGCGAAGTACTTAATATAGCAAAGAAGGTTATACTAATTAAAGCAGGTTTGGCTAATTTAAATACTATCTTTTTAGACTTGTTAATATGAATAGAAGGGGAGTATAGGTATAAGGGTATTAAGACTAAAATACAAATAATGTCAGTATAATCTATTGTCCTATCAAATTGTATAATTCCTAAAGCATTCCAAAACTCTATAATCGGTTGACTATAGGATGTTTTCCAGAAGCTAAAAGCAATAGCTGTAATTATAAATATGCTTTTTTTAAATTTATTGGCAAATGCTGTTAAAAATAAAGCAAAAACTATGATTCCAAATATGTCAGATAATTTTCCAGTAATCCAATTATGAAAAGCATATTTAAGATAGAAATCATTTATCAAAAGAATCAATAAGGAACTGATAAAAATTGGATTAATGATATACTTAGATTGCATAATGTCTTTAAATTATTTTAGGTTTATTGCTTCAGTCTTTAACTTCCAATAACATATATTATATGATTTTGACTTTATTTGTTAGAAGGTTTATATATACTTTTTGTTTTATTTTAGTATAAAAGTAAGCACATTTATTATTTCATCTCTCCCTATTTTCAGTGAAAGATATAATGGGAGAGTAACTTTGAAAACAATTTGATGTAACCACATAGAATTAGAAGTCCATCTTTATGTTAGCAATAGTATTAAACCCGAAAGACTTACCTTATTCATTTCAAAATCATTTCTCCATTACGCTAATATAGTACAGGATTACTTCGGAGTTGTGAAATCTAATAATTTAAATTTGATAATTACATATCATAATTTGTTATAAATAAAGGATTCTTATGGATTAGATTTTAAATAAAGAGAGAAAACTAATAAGAAAATTTTGATACTAAAAAATAGGCGTACCTTTGCAGCTGCATTCAGAAATGGCATAACGTAATAGATTGTTGTTTCTTAAACAATTTATATGTCATTTAATTCATTAGGATTATCCGATGCTCTATTAAAAGCAATCGATAAAAAAGGATATACTGTTCCTTCCCCAATTCAGGAAAAAGCAATACCACCAATTTTAGAAAGAAAAGATGTATTAGCATCAGCTCAAACAGGGACTGGTAAAACAGCAGGTTTTACATTACCTATACTTCAGTTATTATCGCAAGAGCAACACTATAGAAAAAGACCTATTCGAGCATTGATATTAACCCCAACCAGAGAACTAGCTGCTCAAATATTGGATAATGTAAAAGCATATAGCGAATTTGTAGACCTTAGATCTATGGTAGTTTTTGGAGGTGTAAATGCTAATCCGCAGATCAGATCTTTAAGAAATGGAGTTGATATATTAGTTGCTACTCCCGGTCGCTTATTAGATTTACATAGTCAAAGAGCTCTTTCTTTGGCAAAAACTGAAATATTAGTATTAGATGAAGCAGATAGAATGCTGGATATGGGATTCCAGAGAGATATCAATAAGATATTAGCTTTGTTGCCTCAGAAACGACAAAATCTTTTATTCTCTGCTACATTCTCTAAAGAGATCAAAAAATTAGCTAATGGAATTTTACATCATCCTGTATCTGTAGAAGCAGCTCCAGAAAATACAACAGCAGAGAAGGTAGATCAAAAGATGTATAAGGTTGATAAGACTAAGAAATCTGAAGTAGTCATCAAATTAATTTCTGAGGGAAATTGGAAGCAAGTTTTGATCTTTACGCGAACAAAACATGGAGCAAATCGCTTAAGCGAAAAGTTAGTTAAAAACGGAATTACATCTGCAGCAATACATGGTAATAAAAGTCAAGGAGCGAGAACAAAAGCATTGGCAGGTTTTAAACAAAATAAAATCAGAGTATTAGTGGCAACGGATATTGCTGCTAGAGGTTTGGATATCCCTTTGTTACCACATGTGATTAATTATGAATTACCAAATATCTCTGAAGATTATGTTCATAGAATTGGACGTACAGGTAGAGCAGGAGCAAGCGGAGAAGCAATCTCATTAGTTTCTCAGGAAGAAGTAGCTTATGTAAAAGGAATAGAGAAATTGTTAGGATTAACGCTACCTAAAGAAACCATAGAAGGTTTTGAACCAAGTTTTGTTTTTGATTATAACGCCGCGGCACCAAAGAAAAATCAGCAAGGAAAACCTAAACGCAATAATAGAAATAACAACAGAAGGCGTAAAAGATCATAAAAAAAGCGGAAGTTTTACTTCCGCTTTTTTTATGATCTATGAAATATTTTTATAATTAAAAGATATAATATCCTACAGAAAGTTGGAAAGTTCCGTTTTTAGAATCAACATTGTCTACAACATCCGTTAATCCAAAGTTATATCTTGCTTGAGCAAAGAATTTCCCGAATTCTACACCTGCTCCTACGGCACCACTAACATCAAAGCTTTCTGGTTCTCCAACTTCAAAATCATCATTTACTACGATACCAAATTGTGGACCTGCTTCGAAACTAACAAATTTAAGAAATTTATATTTTACCAATATAGGTATATTCACATAGTCAATATCCGTATCATCGGCTCCTTGAGCAGAATATAAGATTTCTGGCTGAATTGCAAATTTGTCAGCGATTCCTAATTGTCCAACAACTCCGATATGATATCCTGTTCTGCTGTCTAGGTCAGTATCTCCGTTTATATTAGAAAAGTTAACACCTCCTTTTACACCAAATTTGATACTTTGTGCATTAGAAATTGTAGTAAAACCGATAAGCGCAATGGCTAAAAAAAATAGTTTTTTCATAAGTCTAATTAATTGTTTGTTCAAATCAAATATAGAAACTTAAATACTAAAAAAAGGTTAAAATCACTTATTTGAAGGAGAGATAACCCCTGTTTCGTACTATAAAATACTGTTAATCCCAGTAACAGAAAGGGTCGACGAAAGCTTTGTTTTTTCGGGTAAAAAACTGTTTTTAGAGTGATTCTATATAAAAAAAGAGCCTTATTCTATTATTTTTATCTTATTATTTTCAAAAGATAAGTAGTATTCTTTTTCTATATCTTTATAACAAATAGTAAAATCATTGACAATTCCAGGTTTATATGTAGGAAGCCAATTTCTGCCTTCTTTTGTTACAATAATCACCCCGTTATGATCACCAACCCAACAAAAATTTTCTCTAAAACTATTTTTATTGATAGGATTAATTCCAAATTCTTTAACCAATGTATTTGCCATTCTTATGGGGTCTGTATGGGGCAACCCTATTTCATTAAGCTTAATTACTTGGTCAATAGAAAAATTATTGCTTTTAGGATAGTTTGCTAATGGTCGTTCAATAAATTCAACTATATTTTCATCTTTATCATAAAAATAAATAGCACAGCCGCTATCGAATTGAATTATTTTTTCTCCTTTGTATGGTAAAAGCTCAATATTTAATTCTTCTAAAAAATCAATGGCATATTCTATAGATCCTGTAGGTATCAAAAAAGCAAAATGATAATAAAAATCTTTGTCGCACTTTCTGAATATTAATGTGTTTTCTTGGGTAGAAAGACTGAGAGTATCTAGATTTTTTTGACATCGAAATCCTAATAGGTCATTATAAAATTCCTTTTGTTGTTCTAGGTTTCTTGAAAATATGTTTAGCGTCTTTATTTCCAAATATGGTTATGTAAATGATGTTTTTGGTTTGCTCAATAATAACTGAATTCAAATTTAATGGAATTAAAATTAATTAGACACGAACGTATTGAACCATTAGTACTATTTGAAGATTTTTGTATTAGCTCATTTACCATATTAAGAAATTCAGAGGAGTCTTTTTCCGATAGATTTTCAAAGAATTTTTGCTCCGAACGACTTAATAAACCTGATGAATAGCTGCTTTTGCATGATATAGAAGATGTATCATCAAGAAAGCATTCAATTGTACCTTTAGGCTTTAATCCGATTAGATTTTTACTTATAAACCTTGATGTTTTGTCTTCCAGATTTTTCATAGTCATTGGATTATTATCAATAAGTATGTAAACGTAAAACTGAGTTTCTGTATTGTATTAGAGGAATCTAGCTTAAAGTCAAACTTTTTAAAAATCTAAAATATTTTACCGTATTAATATCTTTCGTACGTCTTAGTTAATAATAATCAGTTAATTTCTTTTTATGCATTCCCCAAGCGACTACCTGTACTCCTTTTGAATAGCTAATTTGATTTGGTGTTCCTTTGAGCAAATTCTTAAATCGCGGATAATTAACCGTCAGCTCTTCAATCTTGATTTCTTGTAAAGGCCATTCTGGATGATGAATCTCATATTCATTCATGATATCTTTAGAATCCTGAAAAAGGGCATATCGTTCTGTTAACCAAATATCCAGATTGGGCTTAGTTTTTTGTTCTTCTCCTATTTTAAATTGAATTTTAAAGAGGTCTCTAAAAGTATCATTAGATGAAGTATAAGAATCTGATCTTCTTTTCATTTTAGAATATCGATATGGTAGTTCAGAAATTTTTCTGGCGATCATGCAAGAAATCTTTTTACCTCCTTCGATACTCAAGAAATAAACCCCAGTCTTTTTTCCTGATTTAATGTATGTTCGAATGTTAATTTCGTTAAAATTAGAAATAGGAGGAAAGTATGGAAGATATTTTGGTCTAATTTTTTCCATTGAAAAAGCTACTAAGGAAATCCAGGCACTTCCCTCAAACAAATCTATTTCCAATTCTTTAGGAACAAATTTCTTAAGCTCATCATAATAATCAACTTTCCAATGTAAGAAAATTGCGCTATTCCATTCTTGGTAATATTTCCAAGGTTCATTAGGCACATCCCAAGGTCGGTGCTGAGTATTTTTTAATATTTCCCGGATGCTCATTAGATTAGTATTGAATACTTTTTTTAGATATCGTATTTACGTACCTTTAAAAACATGATTAAAGATACAAAATTAGCTGTCCTCATTGATGGTGATAATATACCAGCAAAATATCTGAAAGAGATGATGGAAGAGATTACTAAATACGGTACACCAACAATTAAGCGAATTTATGGAGATTGGACAAAACCATATCTGGCAAAATGGAAGAATATTTTATTAGAAAATGCAATAAATCCTATCCAACAATATAGCTATACAACTGGTAAAAATGCTACGGATTCTGCTATGATCATTGATGCAATGGATATATTGTACTCAGAGAAAGTCAATGGATTCTGTTTGGTTTCGTCTGATAGCGATTTTACTAAATTAGCAATGAGATTAAGAGAAGCGGGTGTTGTCGTATATGGACTTGGAGAAAAGAAAACACCGGATCCATTTATTGTAGCTTGTGATAAGTTTATTTATCTAGAAATTCTGAAGCAAGATACAGAGAAAAAGGATGGTAAAGAAAAGTCAGAAAAAACTAATTTAGATAAAATTACTCCTAAAGTAATGAGGTTACTAAGAAATTCTGTTTCTGATGCCGCTGATGAAGATGGATGGGCTTTTATGGGAGATGTAGGTTCTCTTATTCTTAAAAAACAACCTAATTTTGATTCCAGAAATTTTGGATTCGAAAAGTTAACGCCTTTGTTTAAGTCACTAAAGCAATTCGAGATAGAGCAAAGAGATCAGAGTAATCGAAAGTTTAAATTGGTTTATGTTCGCAATAAGTAGATTTGTTTTTTTATAACATTGTATCTTCGCGAAAAATTAGAATTGATATCCCTTGCAATACGAATTTAGCATACAAGTAGCACCAGAAATTGCGGCAGATCCCGATCAGTTAAAAACCCAAGTGTCCAGAAAAAATGGTATTCCTTTAAATGAAATCAGATATATACAAATTTTAAAACGCTCGATTGATGCTCGTCAAAAAGCTGTTAAAATAAATCTGAAAATAAAGGTATATGTGCATGAAGATTTTGTAGAACAACCTATTCAGTTACCTGAATATCCGGATGTATCAAAAGCAATCGAGATTGTCATTATTGGAGCTGGTCCTGCTGGATTATTTGCAGCTTTACGTTGTGTAGAATTAGGCTATAAACCAATAGTATTAGAAAGAGGTAAGGATGTTCGTAACAGAAGGAGGGATCTTAAAGCAATAAATAGAGATCATATTGTAAATGAAGATTCTAATTATTGTTTTGGAGAGGGAGGAGCAGGTACCTATAGTGATGGTAAATTATATACACGTTCTAAGAAAAGGGGAGATGTAAACCGTATTCTTCAATTATTAGTTGGTTTTGGGGCGACCGATCAGATTTTAATTGAAGCACATCCTCATATAGGCACGAATAAATTACCCGCAATTATAGCAGCTATCAGAGAAAAAATAAAAGCACATGGCGGAGAAATACATTTTGAAACACGTGTAACTGATTTTAATATCAAGAACTCTGAAATTACTGGGGTAACATTGCAAAATGGCGATACAATCGATACCAATAAAGTAATTCTGGCTACAGGACATTCGGCTAGGGATATTTTTGAGTTATTACATAAGAAAAATATAGAAATAGAGGCAAAACCATTTGCATTAGGAGTTAGAGTAGAACACTCTCAGCAATTAATAGATCAAATACAGTATAAATGTGAAGTTCGTGGACCGTATCTTCCTCCATCTCCTTATAGTATAGTAAAACAGGTAAGGGGTAGAGGCATGTATTCTTTCTGTATGTGTCCCGGCGGAGTTATTGCTCCTTGTGCAACGAGTCCGGGAGAAGTAGTTACTAATGGTTGGTCACCATCAAAAAGAGATCAACCTACATCTAATAGCGGGATTGTAGTAGAATTACGTTTAGAAGATTTTAAAGAATTTTCTGAATATGGACCTTTAGCTGGAATGTATTTTCAGAAAAAAATAGAACAGCAAGCCTGGCGTTTAGCTGGAGAAACTCAACGAGTTCCTGCGCAACGATTAGTGGATCTAACACAAGGGAAAACATCTTTGGATTTGCCTGAAACTTCATATAAACCCGGTTTAACTTCTGTAGATATGAATGATGTTTTTCCAAAGTTTATTCATAGTACGCTTCAGGAAGGTTTTAAAGCTTTTGATAAAAGTATGCGTGGTTACCTAACAAATGAAGCTGTTGTACACGCTCCAGAATCAAGAACTTCATCTCCGGTAAGAATACCTAGAGATCGATACACACTAGAACACACACAAATAAAAGGACTATATCCTTGTGGTGAGGGTGCTGGTTATGCAGGAGGAATTATTTCTGCGGCAATTGATGGAGAAAAATGTACAGAAGCTTGCGTAGCTACTATAACTTAGATTTTTGTTTGCTTTTTAATAGAAAAATCAAATGTGGTTTGTACTCCAAGGTTGGATTTTACCTTGATACACCCTCCAAGTGTTTCTACTAATTTTTTTACTGTAGAAAGTCCTATTCCATTTCCTTTATTACCACTTCTATCGATTCCATTAGCTGTCGTAAATAATTCGAAAATAGAACCTATTTGATCATCAGGGATACCCATTCCGTTGTCAGTGATTTTAAAATAATAGAAGACATTGTCCTCTGTATATTCTATATCTATTATAATATGTTCTTTATCATTATACTTGATACTATTACCTATCAGATTGAAAAATATTTGCTTTAGTGCTGATTTATTGCAGTTTAATGTTGGGTTTGATTCCGGAAAGTTGATAGTGCAATCTGGTTTTATACTCAGTAGCTCCGCAATTTCTCTAAGAAGGTGATTAAGTTTAAATGATTCAGGTTTGTTTTGAACTAAGCTATCACTTTCATAATGATCTAGGACATCATTGATATAATCACTCATCGAAAAAGAGGATTGTTTTATATATTCGAAATACTGCGAAGTCTCCTTATCTAGATTATTAGCCAATTTCAGTTTCAATAAATCCGAAGTAGTAATCACATTAGCTAGTGGCATTTTTAAATCGTGAGATATCACTCTGGCAAATTCTTTTAGAGATTCGTTTCGTTTTCTCAGCTTATCTTCTACTTTCTTTAAGTCATTATTTTTTTTATTGAGTTCAAATAAAATGACAACTTGATGAGCAAGTGATTTTAATGCTTCTAGTTGTTTATCACTAAGTTCTTTGGGTTGACTATCAATTACACATAAAGTTCCTAACGCAAAACCATTTTTATCAATAAGTGCGATACTGGCATAAAAGATTACTGTACCATTTAATGTAAGCGGGTTATCGTGAAAACGCTCATCTGTTCGTGCGTCCTTGATTATCAATGGAGTATCTGGTTCTAGAATTGCGTGTGCACAGAAAGATTGTTTCCTTGGTATTTCATTAGTAGAAAAGCCATGTGCAGACTTAAACCATTCTCTGTCACTATCGACTAATGATATTAAAGCAATTTCTGTATCACATAAATATGCAGCCAGCGCTGTAATCTCATCAAACTTATTTTCGGATTCAGTGTCAAGAATATTCAACGATTTTAAAGCTTCAATTCTAAAATCTTCGTTTACGGGGAGTGCTGGTACGATCATCTTCATCAAGAATTGTCTTGTTTGAAACAATTCTTAATAAAATTAACAAAAAAAAATCAGAAATTAAGAATTCCCTACTCAGATTATTCCAAAAACGCCTAAATATCTAATATTCATCCATGTTTTCGTTTAAACTTTTTATAAAAGCTATAATGTCATCAATCTCATGCTTTGTTAAATTTAGAGGATCCGAAGGTAAGGTTTGATATGGCTGATTTATTCCTATACCAGCTCCGCCACCACGATTATAAAAATCCATTACTTCTTCTAATGTGGTATATACACCGTTATGCATGTATGGACCTGTTATCTCGGCGTTTCGTACTGTTGGTGTTTTGAAAAAGTGTTTTCGTTCAGGTGTCTTATACACCATATATCTTCCTAAGTCTTCACTTATAATCGCATTAATGGTATCATTAGTTGATGGAACACCAATTAGTTCTATTTCAGATTCTTTATAATCTGGAGGAACAGTGCCATTAAATAGTGGAGCAAAATGACAAGTAGCGCATTTGGCCTTACCATTAAAGAGATTAAATCCATTAATTTCACTCTGAGAAAGTGTATTTTCCAGGTTGTTGATATTTCTATCAAATTTAGAATTGAAAGGTGTTAGACTTCTGATATAGCTTGCAATGGCATTTCTGATATCATTATTGTTTATTTTTCGATTTAGGTACACCTTTGAAAAGTCTTTAATATATGTAGTATCTTCTGAAACAGCATTTTCTAAAGTTTCTAAGTCTGTATGAAATTCATTTTGATTCTCAACTACGTTTATGATTTGACCTTCTAGTCCACCAGCTCTTTTATCATAAAAAAAAGCTTGTTGTAATGCAGCGTACATAAGTGTTGGGCTGTTACGAGTAACTCCCTTAGAAATCTTGAGCCCATCTGTAAATGCTTTTTCTGGTTGATGACAAGTCGCACAGCTTATCTTTTTATTAGATGAAAGATTGGTGTCATAGAACAATCTTTTTCCAAGCATTACTTTTTCTGAACTTAGTTCTTTTTGACTTTGATCAGCAAAATAATTTACATTAAATGTGTCTGATGAGAAAAGAGAAGTGGCATCATTTTTTATCGCCAATTCGAAAGGAAATTTTACCTCCCAGTCCGTTACTGTCTGATTCCACAGGTTTAACTGTTTGTGTGTATGGTTTTTGATGAAATGATACCTGTCAAATTTATTAAAATTTCCTTCTAAATTATCCAAAGTAGTTTCGATTTCAGTCTGCCATGTATTGAATAGGTTTTTATCACTAAATTCATCCTTAAAGATTGATAAATATGTATACAAGCTTTGGTAAACTATTCGAGAATCTCCTAATGAGTTTTCTAATATGGGAGAGTCAAAACCGGTAATTCCTGTAAGTGCTACTCTTACTATTGCTTTTCTAAGTAGCCATAGAAAATGATATGGTTTTAAATGATCAAAGCTTGTATTTTTTTTAATAAGCTTTAATCGACCAATGATTAAATTAACATGTTTTACAATTGTGGTTGTATCTATTTTATCCACAAAAATCTCTTCTTCAAGAACTTGAAAGCCGCTTGGAGATTTAATTTTGATATCAGTAAAATCTTCTTCTTCGACTTTTAGTATGTTTGGTTGATTAAGAAATCCATAATTTTCTACATCCAAACTTGATAGTATAGGTTCTAGCTTTTTGAAATATTTTTTAGCTTCCTTAAAATTGTTTTCGGCATTAGATGGATTTTGATTAATACTATCGAGATATGCAATCGTAGCTAAAATATCTTTATCAAATTGTTGTTGCATAATCGTAGTAACTGGTAGCTTTTCTATCTTTTTTTCTTTAGCGCAAGAAAATACGATAAGTAAGGTAAAGAGGCTTATCATACGATAAGCCCCTTTATTAATTTTATAGTTTAAAAATAACTGCATTTTATTATAATGTGATATAAGTATTATCTTCCTAACCCTTTAACTATATACATCATACTGCCTTCTTTTCTGCTATCTGCAACATTTGGATTGGCATTAGGATCAGTGAAAGGGGTTCCATCAGCTCGTTCCCATCCGTGATTCTGAGTCATTAAGATAAATGTCTCATCCACACCAATAATATCCGAGATATCAATCATTCCTGTAATCTCCCAAGTTCTATCTGCAGGACCATATCCTTGAGCGGCAGCGTTAATTTGATCACATTCTAAAACAGCTTTTAGAGCTCCTGAATTAAGATTATATTGGTATAATCTGGCGTAATGAGCAGCGGCTGGTTTAAAGTCCTGAATTCCGTTTGGATCTTCCTGGATATAGGCATAATTTTCTGTTATTAAAATATTATCTGGACTGTGAAAAGCTTCAGCTTTACCGCCTTCTTTGTCACCATCTAATACACAAGTAATTTTACCAGCTCCGGTGGGATCATTTTCGTTCAATACTACCTTATAAACTCTTCCAGAGCGAGTTCCTTTTCCGATAAGGTCTGGTTTATCTCTACCTGTCACTGCTAAATATACTTCTCTATTGTTAGCAGCAGAGCCTCTTCTCCAGTCGATATCCTCTAATCTAGAGAATCCCATTACACCTTTTGATTTAGCTTCAGTATCTAATAGATCAATGTCTTTTTCGGTAAGTTCTACGAACTCCATATCATATGCTGTACCTTCTTCCATATCCATTTCATATGTAATTCCGGGAGAAGTAACTTTTAGTCCATACAGTTTTCCTCCTTCAAGATCTCCTCGGTTTCCAACATACATACCCAATTGACCCGAAGGAATTTCGTTATTACTGTTGTCATCGCCTATAAATACCACTGTTTTATCTGGATATGCATCTTTTCCGATTGCTACTGCATTTTCTGTAGACCATTGTCCCATTGCAGTTAACATTCTTGGAGTAGAAGCAACAGAAGGATCTCTATAGGGATCGGTAGCGAAAACTCCTTTAGAATTTCCTCCCCATTCTCCTCCTGATAAATACATAGGACCAAAACCGTGTTCCTCTGGAGTGATCATAGAACCAGAGCATTGTGCTGTTTCTGCGGTAGCTACCGCATTAAGAATATGTTCTCCTTTTATAGGTTTAAAAGTTTCATCTAATGTAATTCTTGCTACAGCATAATCTGCTTCTATATTATTTATTAGCGTGTATGTTCCATCTGCATTACGAAGTAAACCTGCACCATCAGCCATAGAACCGTAAGTGAAATTAGGAATGTAAGTATCTTCGGATGAAAGTAAATTGTAGATTTCAATATCTGTAAAACCAGACATTTTTTTCAAAAGAACAGGTGAGGTTGATCTGCTTTCTAATTCAATTAGATCTCCTATAGGTGGTGTTGAAGTATCATCATCATCGTTACAAGAAATGAATAGCAAACCGCAACATAGCGCAAGAAGTCTGAAGTAATTTTTCATGATTGTGTAAATTTTTGTTTTCACAAATTTACTACGACCGTAAGCTCAATGACTTTATGGAAATGTTTTATGTTTATTAAAGAAACGTCAACCTAATGTTTAGAATGTAAACAGCATGTTACTCTTTAGAATTGTTCTAAGCTAAAATTTTTCAAAAACACCCAATCCAAATAGCGCATAATCATATTTTACAGGATCTAACGGGTCTAATAACCTTAAATTAACATCAAGTTGATGTAATGCTTTGGCATCATTTTGTTTTCTGCTTAACAGATTTAATTTTCTAGCAACATTACCAGAATGCACATCTAAGGGACAAGATAATTGTGAAGGAGATAAGCTATTCCAGATTCCTAAGTCCACACCAGCACTGGCATCCCGTATCATCCATCTAAAAAACATATTAATTCGCTTAGCAGCGGAGTTTTTGTGTGGATCACTTACATGTTTTTCGGTTCTGGCTTGATGTGGTAAGCTAAAAAACTCTTTTTTAAAGTAGTGAATTGCGGTTTGTAGATATTCGTCGCTTGCATATTGATTAAAAAATCCTTCCATATCTCCGAATTTTATATAAAGATTTTGTAAACCTTTGATAAAATATGTTAGATCAATATGATTAAAGGTCCTATGAACAAAACCTTCTAAATTATCGAGATTACTTTCCGAATGATTCATTATAAAATCATAGGGAGAGTTACCCATTAGAAACATCAGTTTATGCGCATTAGTAAGAATGCTTTTACGATTTCCCCAGGAAATTGTTGCCGTTAGGAAGCCTGCTATTTCTTTATCTTCTTTTTGTGTAAAAAGATGTGGAATTTGAACGGGGTCTGTTTCTATGAATTTTGGTTGTTCATAAAAAGCAGCTTTTTCATCAAGAAATTCTTTGAGTTCGGATTTGCTTAGTTTCTTCACGAAGTTTTATTCAGTGTTGAAAATTTCAAAAATTAAAAAGAGGATGTCCATTATGTTTTATCGACAATTTTACCATCTACCATAACTAATTTTCGATCTGCCATATTCGCCAATTCTTCATTATGGGTGACAATAACAAAAGTTTGACCATATTCGTCCCTAAGTTTAAAGAATAATTGATGAAGATTCTCTGCTGATTCACTGTCCAGGTTTCCCGAAGGTTCATCTGCAAAAATTACTTTTGGATTGTTAATTAATGAGCGTGCTACAGCAACTCTTTGTTGTTCACCTCCAGAAAGTTCTGCCGGCTTATGATCATATCGATGTCCCAAACCTAAAAAGTCAAGTAATTCTTTTGCTCTTTTTTCTGCTTCAGCTTTTGGGACCTTTTTGATAAATGCCGGAATACATACGTTTTCTAACGCTGTAAATTCTGGTAGCAACTGGTGAAACTGAAAAATAAATCCTAATTGCTCATTTCGGAATTTAGACAATTGTTTTTCAGACAAGAAATTGATAATGTTATTATTGATCGATAAATCACTCCCTTTTAGCTCTGACGCCCTATCTAATGTTCCCAGAATCTGTAACAAAGTGGTTTTTCCTGCGCCAGAAGCTCCCACGATAGAAACAATTTCACCTTCTTTAATATGTAGATCAACACCTTTTAATACGTGTAAGTCTCCGTAATTTTTGTGAATATTTTTAGCTTTAATCATCTATATGTTTCTTGAATCAGTGAAAATAACTAATATCCTAAAATTCGGCAAGATTATCCCTTAAAAGAACCTTTTAAATTATTTATGTCCAGAAAATATACCACTCTTAATGATAAAGTATGTTGAATAGGCTGACCAAAAAGATTATCCAAACTGTCAGAGTAATTAATCGTAGAAAGTTCATCTTGGTTAAAAATCTGATTTCGGTAGAGTAGGGTAGCTTCACTACCAGGAGCAAATCTCCAGCTAAAACTTAGATCAAGATTCCATATATTAAAATTGGTATTCGGGTCATTTTCAGAAATGTCGTAATCGGTCTGAGTACGTGTTCCATCATCGTTTAGTGTATAAAATACATTTTCAGAGTAATCTGCAGTACTCCAAAAATTTCTAAAACGTAGGTTAATAGCTTTGTATGGGTCAAAGTTGTAACTGGCGCTTAATGAATTCTCTATGGTAGTGATGTCTCGTTGACCCAAGAACACATCAGTATCATCATTGTCAATATATCCGAAATTTCGTTTTCTTATAGAGTAGTCTGTTGCCCAAATAACTAAGAACTTATCAGAAAACCTATACCTAGGAGAAAGGTTCATACTATAGGTTTGCTGATCATCTTCAAACCAATTACGATGAAATACACGTATATCATAAGCAAACTTTTTGCGATAATCAGAAGATACCCATAAGTTAACGCCAAGATTCTCGCTGTATGTAACAAATCTGCCATCCACTCTAGGCTCAAAATAATCATCCGTATCAGAATCATAAATTGTAAACCCTCCAAAACCAAAGCGTTCTCTGGTTACGAAAAACCAATCTACACCAACAGAATTAGAAGTTTGTACACTAGGATCGTATAATCTTCGATGTCTAGCGAATAGATTGATTCTATAATTATTAAACAATTCAGTAGGTTCAAAAATCTGATAAGATGTACTAACCCTAAAACTATTGAAGTTATTTCTAAAATTCACTCCTAAATCATTAATGTCAAAAGTAGTATTGGCTAGATCATGTCCAAATCCATATCTCCATTTACCTTTGATACGATCAAAATCCAGCTCTGATCTAAAACCTCCAATATTATCTCCTGGCAGATTTACCTGGCTTACTATAGATCGACCTGTTAATCTATACGAATTAGCTTTGTTTGCTAGATTCCATACCAAACCAGTTACATTAGCATCTCTAAAATCACTGCCATTACGGGTTACGTTAGTGTTTATTAATGAAATGGAGGAGTTATTATTAAACTGCTGATCTAGAACAAATATATTGTAGTTAGCTAAAGGTTCTACTACTTTACTTCTCTGGTCTCCTGTAATAGTGTCCGTTATGCGGACCTCTGTTTTTTCTGTAATAGCATTAAAAAAACCAATACCAAGGTTTCCTTTAGTTCTTCCCGAAATTTTAAGCGCGTTCAGTAGGTTCACCTTAGAAGGATTGTCTTCTGCTACTTCATTTTCCATAAGTTCATCTTCAGAAACAAAACCGGAAGGTCCATTACCTACACGTCTGGAAAAGAATACCCGTCCTTTATTAAACAGCTCTGTTCCTTCTGTAAAAAACTGTCTGTTTTCTCCAAAAGTTTGTTCAAATGGTCCCAGATTAAGTCGTACTTCATCAAAAGCTGCTTGTCCAAAATCAGGTATTAGCGTTGCATCTAATGTAAAACTATCGCTTAATCCGTATTTAACATCTAGTCCGGCGCTAAAATCAGTTTCAGTTTCTCCATCGAAGCTAGCAGCCAATCCTTGAACAAAAGGAAAAAAGGTAAGTCGCACAGGTGGATTTATATTTTCCACACCTTTTACTAAGCCATTATATTGTGTTCGTTGGCCAACCTTATTGTCTACAAAATTCCAAGAATGTGTTTCATTCCTATTTTGTAAACGTCTATAGAAGTTAATACTCCAATCTTGTACAGCTACTTCAGGAAAGCGTAAGGCGTTGTAAGGGATTTTGAATTCAGCGTACCAACCTTTTTCATCGTAGGAAATTTTAGCATTAAAAACTACATTATAACTAAAATCTTCATTGAACTGATCAGCTCGAGCGTCTCCAATCGTTCCTGCACTCGTAATAAAAAATCGAGTTTCGTTAATCCCGTCATTATAGGTGTTTATCGAGATATTAAAAAAGTCAGCTTGAGCAAAGACATCATCCCGTTGACTAAATTGTTTTAATATTTTATTGGGTTGATCGTCATATAAATACGCAGCAAAATATACAGCTTTATTATCGTAGGCCATTTTAACTTCGGTACGAAGATTTTCTGGTATTGTTCCTTCATTTCCAGGTTGCCACATCCTAAAATCACCAGAAGCAGGAATATCGTTCCAAATCTGATCATCCAGAATACCATCTATTTTTGGAGCTGTTGTTATTCTGTGTGCTGTAATTTGTTTTTTTTCTTGACTAAATAAAAGAGTAGCATGCAGAACGAGTAGCACACTTAAGATAGGGCGTAGTTTTCTATTCATGTTTTGTAAAAAAATCCTTACTTTTTCGACTTACTTGCAAAACTAGGATTTACAACTAAATGACTTACTAATGAAAAGTTAAAAAGCATTAGTGCTGTTTAATATATATGTAAATTCGTTAAACAATATTTACTATTTAACAATATTATGGGAAAAAATAACCTAGAGACTGCTGTCTTTGCTGGTGGATGCTTTTGGTGTACAGAAGCTGTTTTTCAACGATTAGAAGGTGTAGATCAAGTAATCTCTGGATATACGGGAGGAACCATTAAGAATCCTGCATATCGCGAAATTACCACAGGAAGAACAGGTCATGCTGAGGCGATAAAAATTGAATACGATGCTGATATCATTAGCTATAATGAATTATTGGAAATCTTTTTTGCAACTCACGATCCTACAACTTTGAATAAGCAAGGAGCGGATCGTGGAACTCAATACAGAAGTGCCATATTTTATACGGATGATGATCAAAAAGAACGGTCGCAAACAATGATTACGAATCTTAATGCTGAAGGTGTTTTTGATAACCCCATTGTTACGGAAGTAGCAGCGTTAGGAGCATTTTATAATGCTGAAGATTACCATCAGAACTATTATAATCAAAATAGTAATCAAGGATATTGTCAGTTTGTGATTAATCCAAAACTAAGTAAATTGCAGGCTACTTATAAAAGTAAATTAAAAAAAGAAATACAGAACTAACATAGATATAATGCCATATAATAATTTCGAAGAATACAATATAAAAGTTACTGATGATATAAAAGATAAATTTAAATCTATAATTACGGATCTGGGAGAAGACATAGGTAGAGAAGGAATTGAAAAAACTCCTGAGCGTGCGGCGAAAGCAATGCAATTCTTGACTCAAGGATATCATCAAGATCCTGAAGAAATTCTGAGAAGTGCTATGTTTAAGGAAGATTATGACGATATGGTCATTGTTAAGGATATAGAATTATATTCTTTGTGTGAACATCATATGTTACCGTTTTTTGGAAAGGCGCATATTGCGTATATTCCTAATGGTCAAATAGTTGGATTGAGTAAGTTACCTAGGATAGTGGATGTTTTTGCAAGACGTCTTCAGGTACAAGAACGCTTAACTCATAATATCTTAGAATGTATTAATAATACGCTAAAACCAAAGGGAGTTGCTGTAGTAATTGAAGCTGCTCATATGTGTATGATGATGCGTGGTGTTCAAAAACAAAATTCGGTAACCACAACTTCAGGATTTAGAGGACAGTTCGA
This sequence comes from uncultured Aquimarina sp., assembly GCF_947495315.1. Classification (GTDB taxonomy): domain Bacteria; phylum Bacteroidota; class Bacteroidia; order Flavobacteriales; family Flavobacteriaceae; genus Aquimarina. The sequence goes on from NZ_CANLYD010000006.1 coordinate 21,933, forward strand.
AAAAATTGAAACCCGTACTGAGTTTTTAAGGTTAATTACTGCAGACTTGTCATAACAATTTTTTGGCATTTTTTTTGTTATATAATTAGTAAATAGAAACTTATGAAAAAGAATAAATATAAATTATTAAAAAAAGGTATTGTTTATGATTTAATTGGTATGGCTTCATTAGCTATTCCTTTTGTTGGACCATTTTTAGATATTATATGGGCCCATTATGCTGCAAAAAAGATGATGGATATGTATCCTGGAAAAAAAGGTAAGATAGCTTCAGTTATAACTTTTATAGAGGAAATAATTCCTGGAACAGATATAATTCCAACTTTTACTCTAATGTGGTTATATACTTTTGTTCTTAATAAAGAAGAGATTATAGATAAAGATGCTAAAATAATCGAAGTAGAAGTTGTTTCGTAAACAACACAATTTATATAGCTACATTTTCAAGGAATTTAAAGTTTTTAGAGTATTCGTATTCTTTAATCTTTAATAAATCGTGCAAAACCCATTCTACGAAGCATTTTTTTCTCAAACCACCAGAAAAATTTAAATTGTCCGAACAGCCATCCTACGATTAATAGTATTATCTGATATACAGGGAATATCAGAAATATTCGCAAAGGCCAGTATATCCATCCGGCTGTAGATTCTCTATCAAATCCTATTAATTGTATAATTGGGTCAGAAATTCTGGCTGCAGTAGAACCTGTAATGGCAAAAGCAATAAAAATAGCAATTAACTCCCATCGATACGTAACATTCCATTTTTTTTCTAGAGGTCCAAAGATCTTCAATGTAAAAACCAATAATAAAGTAAAAATTAATACGGTGATTACAGTTATTAATGGAAAATAAAAATCGTGAGTTTCTGTAAGTTTTAAAATTCCAAGTATTAATCTCTTACCAAGTAAAAATGATGAAACTAATAATCCTATTAATCCAAGGATAGGAAAAAGTAGTTGCCAATTAGCCTGAATTTCCCAGCGATCTTTAAACTTTTGCATATCGCAAAAATACAACTTAAACTTTCTGTGTCAAAATCTTTAACCTCTACTTACTATAAATCGTTGATTATATTGTCGTTCAAAAAATAGAAAATAATTGTATAGAAGATAGTTTACCTCATATCCATAATCAGTCTGCAATTCATAGTTTATTCTCTGAATATATAAATTCGGATCAAATAGCTGTGGCTGCATAACCCTTTGATTATATTCAGTAACATATTGTCGATTTCTTACTTCCAGAAAACTTTGATTATAGTAGCCTCTCGGTCTTTGAGTAGCAAGCCATCCATTAAAACCTGGTTCTATTATAATAATTTCATACTCTAAACTATCATTCGCAATTCTTACAGTGTCAGAAATGCTATCTGCGGATGTAACATCAAGTTTTCTATCTTTAGTTGTTCCGCAACTATAGATACATAACACTAGGATAAATGTGTAAATACTATTTTTCATAATCTTAATAAAAATCAAATTACAAAAAGTACGTTAATTACTTTTAAGCTTTAACGTTTTTTTGTTGTGTTAATTTATAAAAATTTATTTGAATAGACCTAAAATAGTAAAAGAGTCTTAATACAAACATCAAGACTCTTCTCAGTATTTATTAAAACAATAGTTGTAAATCTATTTTCCAAAGAGACCACCGAGTAATCCTCCAAGGCCACCTTTTTTCTGACTACTACCGCCGCCAAGTACCATACCAGCTACATCATCAAGGATACTACCATCACCATCTGCATCTAGAAAAGATTCTATTAGTGATTGTTGTTTAGACCCTTGTCCTCCTCCGAGCATTCCTCCAAGCATATTCGATAACCCATTAGCATCAGATACATTATTTTGAGAAGCTTGTTTACCTAAAACTCCCATAAGTATTGGAGCAGCTACTTTAAGAATCTGAGCAACAGAACCAGCATCCATTCCAGATTTTTGACTTAGCGCATTTTCTACAGCTGGTTGTTTTCCTCCTAAAATATGTCCAAGAATTCCCGCACCATCATTAGTTACATTATCTTCAACACCTCCTTGGAAAAGACCTCCTAAATTGTCTAAAATTCCACCACCAGAATGTTTACCATTCAATGCACTTAATATTCCTGAAGCACCTTCAGGAGTTGAAGCATTTTTTTGCATAGCGCCCATTAATACTGGCATAGCCATAGTTAGTAAACTTCCTGTTTTATCGGCAGATTGTCCTGTTTGACTACTAACGCCGCTTACAATTTGCTGGCCCATTGGGCTATTTAAAAGATCTAAAATTCCAGACATGATTTAAAGTTTTTTATTATGTGATTTAAAGTTACATTTTTTATTGATAAAATTATGGAATAACTATTGTTTTATTTATGGAGATAATAGATGAAAAGAAGATTTTATCGATGAAAGGAGGTAAAAAGAAAAACACCTTTTACAAATTATATGCAAAAGGTGTTTTTAAGTATTTAGTTTGTTTCCGTATTATTTAAGAATAGAGATTATTTGATCAGCAAGTTCTTGACCAATTCTATCTTGTGCTTCGCCTGTAGCAGCACCAATATGAGGTGTTAATGATATTTTATTATTCATCAATACCTTAATCGCTGGACTCGGTTCATTTTCGAATACATCCAGACCAGCAAAACTTAATTTACCACTTTCTAAAGCTTCTACTAAGGCTACTTCATCAATAACTCCACCACGCGCAGCATTGATTAATCCAGCACCATCTTTCATTTGTTCAATCTCAGCTTTACCAATAACATAATCCTTTTGAGCAGGTACATGTAAGGTAAAGAAGTCCGCTTGTTTAAGAACTTCTTCTTTAGAAACGGTTTTTATTTTAAAATTTAATGATTGTCCATCAAAAAATTCCAAAGGAATATCTACTTCTTCAATAAACGGATCAAATGCAACTACATTCATACCAACTCCAATCGCAATTTTAGCGGTTGCTTGACCAATACGACCAATACCTAGTACACCAAGTGTTTTTCCTCTTAATTCAGTTCCACCGGCGTATGCTTTTTTAAGGTTCTTAAATTTGCTATCACCTTCTAATGGCATATTTCTGTTTGCATCATGAAGAAAACGAACACTACCATATAAATGAGCAAAAACTAATTCTGCTACCGATCCAGATGATGCAGCAGGAGTATTGATAACGTGCAATCCCTTTTCACGAGCATAGGCTACATCGATGTTATCCATACCAACACCACCACGTCCTATAATTTTCAAAGAACTACAGTTATCAATGATATCAGTTCTTACTTTAGTAGCACTACGAACTAATAATACATTGATTTCATTTTCATTAATATAATCTACTAACTGATCCTGAGCAACTGTTGTAGTTTGCACTTCGAATCCAGCTTTTTCCAAGGCATCAATACCGCTTTGAGATACTCCGTCGTTTGCTAATACTTTCATTTTAAAAGTTTTAAATTTTTAATGTTAAGTTTTAAGTTGACTTGTCTTAACTATTTTTGTTAGAATTTTTATAATTTGATTTATTTCATCAAGATGAGAAGATAAGTTTATGTTAACTAAATCACTTTCATTTAATAACCGCAGCCAATATCTTGTTTCTCTAGCTTCTTTTGAAGCAATTGCCATTTTAGAAATGAAATCCTTTTTAGATTGCGCCGCACCAGCCTCCGCAACATTAGCACCAATACTTGTAGCAGAACGCAAAATTTAATCAGCAAAAACATATTCCTTAGATTCTCTCAAGAATTTTACAAGTTGTATGATTTTAAGTGCAAATTGAAAACTACGTTCTTCAATCATATTTATTTATAATTTAACACTTAAAATTTATCATTTCTTACGCTTTTCGTTCTAGATCACTCATTACATCTACCAATGCAGCAACACCTTCCATTGTCATAGCATTGTACATACTAGCTCTATAGCCTCCTACACTTCTATGTCCGTTTACGCCACTTATACCAGCTTCTTTCCACATAGCATCAAATGTTTCTTTAAGATCTTCATCTACTAAAGAAAAAGTAGCATTCATCATAGATCTATCTTCTTTTGCAGCAAATCCTTTAAAAAGAGGGTTTAATTCTATTTCGGAATAGATGAGATTTGCTTTTTTCTCGTTTTGTTCTTCAATTGCCGCAATTCCACCTAATTTCTTCAACCATCTTAATGTTAGCATAGAAGTATAAACTGCAAATACAGGAGGAGTATTAAACATACTACTCTTACTAATATGTACTTTATAATCCAGCATAGATGGGATTTGTCGTTCTATTTTCCCAAGAATATCTTCTTTAACAACTACTAATGTAGTTCCTGCTGGACCCATATTTTTTTGTGCTCCGGCATAGATCAAACTAAATTTTGAGAAATCTAATTGTCTGGAAAATATATCGCTACTCATATCACATACTAGAGGTGCATTGATAGTTGGAAAATCTTTGATTTGTGTTCCAAAAATAGTATTGTTACTAGTACAATGTAGATAATCTAAATCTTCGGGTACATCATATCCTTTAGGAATGTAATTGTAATTTGCATCCTTAGAAGATGCAACTTCTACAACCTCTCCAAAAATTTTAGCCTCTTTGATTGCTTTATCACTCCAGCTACCAGTATTAATGTATCCGGCTTTTGATTGTAATAAATTGTATGCAGTCATTAAGAATTGAGTACTAGCTCCTCCTTGAAGAAAAAGTACTTTATATCCTTTACCTTCTAAGCTTAGTAATTCTAAAGCCAAACTGCGGGCTTCATCCATTACATCTACAAAATCCTTACTACGATGTGAAATCTCCAAAATGGATAGCCCAGAATCGTTAAAATCTAATACAGCCTGGGATGCTTCTTTGAATACTTCTTGTGGTAGAATACAAGGTCCTGCGCTAAAGTTGTGCTTTTTCATCAGTAGTTTTTATTGTTTTTTATTAATTACTTTTCTTGTTATTTTCCGGCTCCTTAAACCAGTAAGAAAAAACACCACAAAGGTGCTAATAATCTAAAACAAAATCATTGTCAAAATGATAAATTATTTAGTCAATTTTTGTTAAAAATTCAATAACATCAACATTATCTGCGTAATCTGATAGAGAAGGGTGTTGTGTGGTTCCGAAATCAATGCTATCATCAGAAAAATTATCACCGACTATGCATTGTATAGCTTCTTTATCAGCTTCGAATTTTTGTAATAATTCCTCTTTTGATGTATATGTCTCATAAAACAAAGTTGCAATAGGTGAGCTGTAACTTTCATCCTCTTTAAGCATTAGGAAACCATTGTCTAATAACTTAAAATTACTCATTAAATACACGGCCTTATTGTAATCATAATTGTTGGCATATTTAGCTCCATTAATGATATCATTGTATTCATAAATAGATTTAAAAAATAAGTCAAAATCATAGCCTTCTGGTACCATAAGTTTAGAAACACTTCTACAACCTAAGCCATAATATCTAAAAACATCCTCACCTAATGCTGCTAATTGTTCTTTGGACTCATTTCCGGTCAATACGGCTATAGAATTTCTATTTTTACGTATAATATTGGGTTTGTTGCCAAAATAATGTTCGAAATAGCGAGCTGTATTATTACTTCCTGTAGCAATGATAGCATCAAAATCCGTGAATCTTTCTTCAGTAAAAGAAATGCATTTTTCAAATCTTGGTTCAATTGCAATAAGATATGAGGCCAGATACGGAAGTAATTGATTATCGTTTGAGGATTGTTTCACTAAAATATTATGCCCACTTATGAGTACCGAAATGAAGTCATGAAATCCAACTAAAGGGATGTTACCGGCCATAATGATCCCGATTGTTTTAGTCGTTATGGTATCTAAAGAATAAGATGACAACCATTGTTCTAAATTATGTTTTGTAAGCGTCTTACTCCATTGTGATAATGAAAACACGATATTTTCTTCTGTAAACCAACCATTATGGTGTTTAGCAGATTCTATTTTTTGAATCATTCCATCAAAAAAATCTTCTTGATGCTTGATGTTGCTAATCTTCTCATAACCAGTGTTTTTGAATTGACTTAAGAACCTACCTAATTCAGAAAAAGCGACTATTCGATCATTTAATACCATTTCTAATTTGTTTATCACTAGTTTACGGGTTATTTTTGTGATGCAAATTTAGAATAAAAAAAGCTATGGCAATTATAATAACGGACGAATGTATAAACTGTGGTGCATGTGAACCAGAATGTCCGAATACTGCGATTTATGAGGGTGCGGATGACTGGAGATATGCAGATGGAACTGATTTAGAAGGAGATGTAGTGCTTCCTGGAGGCAAAGCCATTAATTCAGAAGAAGCTCAAGAACCGGTTAGCGATGAGATTTATTATATTGTACCCGATAAATGTACAGAATGTAAAGGTTTTCATGAAGAACCTCAGTGTGCTGCGGTATGTCCTGTAGATTGTTGTGTACCGGATGAAGATGTGGTTGAAACAGAAGAGTTTTTATTACAGAAACAGGCATTTATGCATAAAGAATAACAAACTATTTTATAGATACTTATTATAAACCTGTCTGTTTAGACAGGTTTTTTTATACTCGTTTTTTAAATTTTAGTATTTTCGTCAAGAATTTAACCTCAAATCTAAACATGAAATTATGAAAAAATTAATATTCTTTATCTTATTCACTGTTATTTCCTTTTCTTCTTATGGACAATATCGCTGGGAAGTAACGGGTGGTATAACAAGTTCTAGTTTAAACGTTGAAAATTCTGATAATAATCGTGGTGTTGGTTTTCATTTTAATGCAGGATATGGATACATAATGGGTGTTCGAGCCAAAACAAGTATTGTTTTTTCTGTTGAAATTTTACAGAGAAATAGTGAAGTTATAACGAATCTTCCTGGAGGAACAATTACTTCGGATTTTAAAACATTGCAAGTAGGTTTTAATCCTAAATTCAGGTATTTGTTCGGTAGAGGTAAAGATCGTTTTAGACCTTTTATTAATGTTGGTCCTTCTTTTAGGCTAAACACTGGTGTAGAATTCGGTGGTGTAGATTTAGAATCTGATCAATTCGAACAATTAGTCATTGGTGGAGTATATGGTCTGGGTTTTTCTCAGATGGTAGGAGAGATGTTTGATATTTTTTTCGAAGCTGGTGCGATGAATGATTTTACAGACAATTTAGTTGATGTAGATAGTAAATTCTTTGATATCTATGCCCGAGTAGGAGTTCGTTTCAGGATTTATGATGCTAGACGATAAAATAGAATAAACCTGATATTAGTTAAGATCCTGCTTCGGCAGGATTTTTTTATACAATTATATTTAATTTTTTGTAAATTAGTTACTTACAAATACATCTAAAAGAATATTAATATGCCAAATTGGGGATACATAGCAATTATTATTCTTGCATTTTATATTGTAGCTAGTGTAGCATTGTATTATTTGCAGGAATATTTTATTTTCAAACCAGAAAAATTAGACAAGGATTTTGAATTTCATTATAACAATCAAGTTGTAGAGGAATATAATCTGGAAACTAGAGATGGCGCTATAATAAATGGGCTTCATTTTAAGGTTGAAGATCCTAAAGGAGTTGTTTTGTATCTTAAAGGGAATTCCAAGAGTATAAAAGGTTGGGGTAAGTTCGCAGTTGATTTTACCAGACACGGGTATGATGTATGTATGTTAGATTATCGCGGATTTGGAAAAAGTACTGGCAGACGTTCTTTTAAAGCTATAAAAAGAGATCTTCAATTTGTTTATAATAAATTAAAAGAAAAAGTAGACGAAAAGTACATCATTCTATATGGCAGATCTATGGGATCTGGTTTTGCAACAAAATTAGCTTCTATCAATAACCCCAAAATGTTAATTCTTGATGCACCTTATTATAGTTTGAGTAAGGTAGCAGGTAAGTTTATTCCTTTTATGCCTGTCTCTTTAATTATGAGATACCCAATACCTACTTATAAGTGGTTAAAATATGTGAATTGTCCTATACACATCATTCACGGGACACAGGATAAATTAATCCCTTTTAAGTCTAGTATTAAATTGTCAAAGATAAAACCAAAACTTACCCGATTGTATACGGTTATTGGTGGAGGTCATAAAAACCTAAATAATTTTGAATCCTATCATAAGATGCTAGGGGAAATTATTAATTCGAAGATGAGAAAAATAAATCTCTCTAATACTAGCATTGGTGTAAGACATTCTGAAAAAAAAGTAAATGTCCAAGCTTAAAAAAGTCCTAATATGGACATTGATAATATATTTTATGGTATTAGGGTTATTAAGTTTCTTTCAGCATAAAATTATTTTTCAGCCTAAAAAACTTCCCGAAAATTATACATTTCAATTTGATCATCCTTTTGAAGAATTTTTTCTGGAGACTACAGATGGTGAACGATTAAATGCCATACATTTTAAAAACAAAGACCCTAAAGGAATAATCTTGTATTTTCATGGGAATAAAGGAAGTTTATCCAGATGGGGTAATATAACGGCTTTTTTTGCTAAAAAACAATACGATGTGATCGTAATGGATTATAGAAGTTATGGAAAGAGTACAGGTGTAATAACAGAAGAAAATTTATACAACGATGCTCAGTTATTTTATGATTATACATTAAAACTATATAAAGAGGATCAGATAATAGTATATGGTAGATCTTTGGGAACAGGTATTGCTACAAAAATTGCATCAACCAACCAACCAGGTAATTTAATATTAGAAACTCCATATAATACCATGGAAGAAGTAACTTCTCATTGGTTACCGATGTTTCCCGTAAAAAGTATATTAAAATTTAAGTTTACATCAAATGAGTTTATACAAAAAGTAGCGTGTGATGTTACCATTTATCATGGTACTGACGATGGAGTAGTACCTTATGCATCTGGTAAAAGATTGTTTGAAAATATACCTATACGAGAAAAGAGAATGATTACTATTGAAGGCGGATCACACAATGACTTGATAAACTTTGAAGAATATATAGGAACTATTGATAATGTGTTAGAGAAAGATTCTAACGAAAACCGGAATGTCACTTCGAGCGAAGTCGAGAAGTAGTTATTTATAGTTAATAAAATAATACATTTCGATTCCGCTCCACGTGACAGTAATTTATTTAGAAATTAAAATCTAATCTAGCATAGTAATATGCACCACTGAATCCCATTTGCACAGAATCCCAGTATCCACCAGCTTCCGTTTCTCCATCATCTTGTTGGTCTGGATATTCATTAGTAATATTATTTCCACCTATAGTAATCTTTAGGTTTTCAGATAGTTTATAACCTACTGTTAGATCAGCGGTTATTTTTGCACCGTATTCATCCTCTGCGTCGGTGAAATCAACTAAAGTGATATCACTAAAACGAGTCATACCAAGACCTGCATTAAATTTATCGTTATTATAATTTAAATTTAGAGCAAATTTACTTCTTGGAGCTGATGCTAATAAAAATGCTTGCTCTCTTTTCCCGAAGAATATACTTTGATCTAGATCATCAGATTTTATATCAGTGATGTACATATTATTAACATTTCCAGCTAATAGGGCAGATAATGTTCCAAAATCATAATTACTTTTCCAAGAAAGCACAACATCCAATCCTACAGTTTCTGTATCAACACCGTTGGCAAAGAATTGAGCTTCATTAACGTTATCAATTTCTGTAGCTTCAAAAGTTCCCGTAAGTACAATACGATCCTTGATATCAATGTAATATCCATCTACTGTAGCAGAAAAATCACCTAATTTAGCAGTTACTCCGATAGAACCATTTATAGAGGTCTCTTCTTCTAATCGATCAATTCCGAATGAAGCGGTTACGGGACTATTGTTTGGAGATAACAACGTTTCCGTAGCAACACCACCTTGAAAATCTGTAAATCTTAGGTTGTAATAGATTTGTGCTAAGGATGGCGCTCTAAATCCTGTACTTACAGAACCTCTAATGTTGATATTATCAGAGGCTTTTACTCTAAATGCGAGTTTTCCATTAATAGTACTTCCAAAATCACTATAGTTTTCAAATCTTGCAGCTCCAGCTAACAAAAAAGAATCAGTAATGTCTAATTCTGCATCAGCATATAGAGACAGGTTAGATCTGGATCGATTAACTTCATTGCTTGGCCCATAACCAGGAAACCCTTGAGAACCACCTGGTCTTTGAATTGCTAAAGCGTCAATACGTTGTCGATCACCTGGATTCGTGACAACAACTAATGGGAAATTACCATTAGCGTCAGCAACATCGGAATAGGCTACATAATCACCATTAATATTTTGAGCAAAACCATCAGTATCAATAAACAAATCTGTTAATATTTCATCTCCGAAAGTGTCAAAATTTGTAGCTACAAAATTACCATTAGGTCTCCAATAGGGTAAATTTCTAAAATTAGTACTTGGAGTCACTATTTCTCCATTTGTGTCAAATGTTCCGTATGATCCTGCTTCTCCAGCAAAAATTATAAAGTTTTCAGTTCTATATTCGGCTCCAAAAGCTAGGTTCAAACCTTTGGCTAGTTTTGGATAATACTTAGAGAAGTCTAAGTTAAGAGTGTTTTGACTTAAACTATGTCCTCCAGCGTCAAATTCTGTAGGAGAGTTATCTTGTAAAGAAGCGTTTAGCGTACCTTTAATGAAATAATGGAAATTGTTTTTCCCCCATGTATTGCTAAGATCAATTTTCCAGCCACTGTCTGTTTCAGTTCTTACACCGGCAGAAATAGAATTGTCTATAATATTAGAAGTAATTCTTGGTGTAAAACCATTAGGATAAATTTCAGTTACAACACGTTCACCACCGTTACGGGTAAAAGCAAATGCGTCTGTATCTCTATAGTTTCTGCCTCCAAATACATATAGTTCAGTTTTATCTGATAACGGAATACTAGCATTAGCAAAGAAATTAAAGCCATCTATTGCTGCTTCACCAAAACCTCTTCTGAAATCAAATCCTGGTCTAAGCGTTTTGTTTTTACTTACATATTCTGTGGTAAAATTGATATACCCCTTTTCTCCAATACCAACTCCGTAATTAGCAGTTACTTTTACAGAACCACCATCCAGACTTTTATCATCTGCTAGTCTGTTACCATCATTTTCAGTATCTAAACGATTACCATCAGTATTTGGAGTTCCATCAGGAAAATCTCCTTTGGCATTTGTATTGTATGCACCGTAGCTTATGCTACCACTAAGTTTATCAATATTATCTTTTAAAACTATATTAATAACTCCAGCTATAGCATCAGAACCGTATTGCGCAGCAGCACCATCTCTTAGAATTTCGATTCTTTTAATAGAAGTTGCGGGAATCGTATTAAGATCGGTTCCAGAATTTCCTCGACCTCTAGTACCAAAGATATTGATAAGAGAAGAGCTGTGTCTTCTTTTTCCATTGATTAAAACTAATGTCTGATCAGGGCCTAAACCTCGTAAACTGGCAGGATCAATATGGTCAGCACCATCAGAACCAGATTGTTTATTAGCATTAAATGAAGGAGCAGAATACTGTAATAGTTCATTGATTTCTATTTTACCACTTTTTGTGACAATATCTTGCATATCGATAATATCTACAGCTACCGGAGTATCAGTAGCCGTACGTTTTGGACTTCTGGACCCTACTACAATGATTGTGCTAAGCGCTTCTCCTTCTAAAAGAACAACATCAATCTTGTCGTTGGTACCTACGGGAATTTCTTGAGTTTGGAAACCTATAAAGCTAAACACCAAGGTGGCATTTTCATCAACGGCAATGGTGTAATTTCCATCATCGTCGGTTGTAGTACCTTTATTAGAACCTTTCTCTACAATATTGACAAAAGGTACGGGTGATCCTGAAGTGTCTGTTACTGTTCCTGTAACAATGCGTTGGCTAAATCCTAAACTTGTGAATAAGCCAAATAAAATGAGTGTGAGTTTTTTCATGTAAATATATTTATTGGTTTGGAATAAAGATATTCAATAAATTCAAAACTTATGTTTAGTAATCATATTTATTGCAAGTTGCCCTTTAGCGTTGTACGTTGTTGATGATTTTTAGTTTTTAATGGATTGTTTTTGCGAATTTCTCGGCAGATAATAATTTATCTGGAATAAGTTAAATTGGTTAACCAAAAAGAAACGAATACTATTTTGATATAAACGAATTCTATTTTTAAAAGATCGTTTTTGTACGATAACAGATAATCTTACTAAGTGTTCCTTATTTTTAAGGTGTAAAAGTTTAATTCTTCTTCATTGATAGTTTCTTTTGATTAGATCAGGTTGCTGACAGCTATTAGTTTTGGTTAGTAATACTATTTTCATATTTGATTTAACATGTTATTTGGTTTTATGTTAAAAATTTGATTATTAGATATTTTTTTGTGGAATAAATTACGAAAACGTTTGCGGGCTCTGTATAAATTATTATCATTGCATAATTATTGGTTAACCAATTTTATTATTGGTAATCCAATTTAATCGAATCGATAATTTTGGGAAAAGCGTAAATATTTTAAAAAAAATTACTAACAAATGAAAAAATCACCAATTATTAGGGGAAAGTTGTCTTATTTATCATGTATCACTACGTTCTTATTGTTACTATTTATTTCAGCAGTAAGCTGTACCAATGAACAAATTGAAGATGAACTCTTAGAAGGAATTAAAGATGATTCTGAAATAAAGGCCTCCGTACCCATTCAAAACCCAGGATTCGAATCAGGCGAAGTAAGTTGGGGGGATAATGCTAAATACGCTATCTCTGGTGATGAGCACTCCGGATCTAAAGCAGGTAAAGTTACTAGCTCTTCAGGTAGGATAGCACAAACTGTAAGTGTAAGCCAAAACACTGATTATATACTAAAAGCTTGGGTTAATGGAAATGGAAAACTTTCCATAGGTGGTCAAACTAATGATTTTAATACTAGTAGCTATGAAGAAATTACTGTTGCATTTAATAGTGAAAGTTCATCTTCAGTCACGATTTTAGGTACTAGAGATAGTGGAGATGTTCGTTTTGATGATTTTACATTGGATAGTTCTGAATTGGGAGGTCCAACTGAATCAGGCAAGATTATACCAATAAGTGTTTCTGCTAATGGAAATCAAACTGGTTATGGACCAGAAAAGACAATAGATGGAGAAATTGAAAATACGGAATCAAGATGGTCTTCTAACGGATATACTGGTAAATATATTACCTACGATCTTGGTGCTACAAAAACAGTATCAAGTTTAAAAATAGCTTGGTTTAAAGGTGATGAAAGAAGAGCATATTTTAAAATTAGAGTGGGTAATTCGACATCTTCCTTAAATACAGTATTTAATGCAAAAACAGATGGGAGTAGTGGTACTACTGAAGGTTTAGAAACTTATAATTTTGATAATGTAGCGGCTAGATATGTAAGAATTTCTTGTTTCGGTAATTCTAGCAGTAGTTGGAATAGTATCATAGAAACAGAAATTTATGGAGAAGGTGGCGACCCTGGAGATACAACTCCTCCTGGGCCAGTTTCTGGATTAAGCGCAACAGCTGGTAATGGTTCTGTAGCTTTAAATTGGAATAATCCAGGAGACACTGATTTTAATAACGTACATATTACATATGAAGGAGGAGCGGTAACTTCTTCAGGAGAAAGCGTAACTATTAATAACTTGGTTAATGGTACTTCTTACACATTTACTGCAGTCACAGTGGATAATTCCGGCAACGTTTCTGCTAGTAGAGTTATAAATGCAACACCACAAGGTCCACCACCAGGAGGAAGTGCAGCTAGTATTATTGGTCCTGGATGGAAGTTAAATGGATTTTCAGGTTCTTTAGATATTGGTAGTAGTGACAATGGATTAGATTATGAAGATAATGCTAGTAAAAATGAAAGTCATTTTTTCTTTGAGAAAGATGGATATGCTGCATTTAGATGTTATCCTGGCAATCCTTCTTCTGGAGGATCTAGTAATCCAAGATCCGAATTGAGGGAGGTTATAAATGGAGGAGACGATTATTGGAATGGCAATACAAATACAGAGTACTCTATGAAGTGGAGATTTAAAGTAGAAAATTTACCACCTTCCGGTAAATTAGCGTTTGGTCAAATTCATGAGAGAAATGATTTTTATGATGATGTCATAAGAGTTCAAGTACAAGGAGATGCTGGTCAAAGTTCTGGAAGAGTAGACTTGAGAATATTAGGATATGTAACTGAGAAAGTTGAAGATCGTGAAGGAAGAACAATTGATTTTGATATGCAGTTGGATACAGAGTATTATTTTGAATTAACGATGAGTAATGGAGTTGTTACTTTATACAATCTAGGGAATAATGGGAATAGAATAGAAGAGTTATTTAAATCTATCGACATAGGTAATGCGGATGAAAACTATTTTAAGGCAGGATGTTATTTACAATCAACAAGTAGTAGTCACGAAAGTTCTAGTGATTATGGTCAGGTATTGATTAGAAATTTAGTTGTATCTCCCGATAATTAATTTTATAGAAATAGTTTATATACTAAAGATTGGACCACCTAAATAAATTTAGGTGGTCTTTTTTTATGGTATTAATACCTTTTAGTATATCCAACAATATGTAAAACTTAACTAATAAATTTAAAAGCGAATATAAATATCATTTTGATAAAAAATATGGCTTAAAAACACACTTATAGTTAATATTTTAACACTATAATTGGTTAAAATTCAAAAAAACTTACGAAAACGTTTGAGTTGTGTTAATAAATTACTAATATTGCTACAACTAAATTGGTTAACCAATTATTTTATTGGATAACCAAATATTTAACACAAATAATATTAATAATTAAATTTCACTATTATGAAAACTTATGTAAACCACAGAATTAAGGTGTTTTTACCTTTTTTTGTCAAAACTTTCTTGTTGCTAACCTTTGTAGCCTTCATTTCTTGTGAATCAGAAGAGTTAGTGAATTCCACAGAATCTGATTTAGAAGAAGATGTTTTCCAAAAAGCAACCCCAGTTGCAGGGAAAACTTATTATTTGAGAAATAAAAAAAGTGGATTGCATATGGATGTAGCTAATAAAAGTAATAATAATGGAGCTAATGTCCAACAATGGGGTAACGCAAGTGGTACTCATAGGCAATGGCAAATTATTAGTGTTGGTAGCGGTTATTATAGACTTAAGGGCATAGATAGCGGTAAGTCACTTACTGTTAAAGACGGAAGCAATAGCAATGGGGCTAATATTGAATCAAGAGCTTATAATGGGAGTAGTCATCAAGAATGGCAAATTATTAGTGTTGGTAGTGGATATTATAGGCTGAAATCTCGTGATAGTGGAAAATCTATAGGTGTTGCAGGAGGAAGTACCTCTAATGGTGCAAACGTAGAATCACGTTCTTGGAATGGTAATGATAAATTCAGATGGTTTTTCACTGAAGTAGGAGGTACGCCACCACCACCTCCACCAACAGGAGGAACTGCAGCTAGTATTATAGGAAGTGGTTGGAAATTAAACGGTTTTAGTGGTAATCTCAATGTAGGTAGTAATGATAACGGATTGAATTATGCAGATAACGCAAGTACAAATGAGAGTCATTTCTTTTTTGAAAATAATGGATATGCAACATTTAGATGTTATCCAGGAAACCCAACTTCTGGAGGATCATCTAATCCAAGATCAGAGTTAAGAGAACTAGTAAATGGAGGAAGTAATTATTGGGATGGAACTACCAATACAGAACATTCTATGAAATGGAGATTTAAGATAGAAGACCTTCCACCATCGGGGAAACTATGTTTTGGTCAAATTCATGAAAGAAATGATAGTTATGATGACGTTATCCGTGTACAAGTCCAAGGTAACAGTGGACAAAATTCAGGTTCGGTAGACCTTAGGATTTTAGGTTATGTAACAGAAGAAATAGAAGGTTCAGGAAGAACTATCGATTTTAATATGAATATGGATACTGAGTACTATTTTGAGTTAACAATGAGAAATAGTGTAGTGAGATTATATGAGTTAAACAATAGTGGTAGTAGAGTAAGAACATTGTTTACTTCTGTTAATATAGGAGATGCAGATGAGAATTATTTCAAAGCAGGGGCGTATTTACAATCAACCAGCAGTAGCCATTCTAGCTCTAATGTATATGGACAAGTAGCAATTAAAAACCTTAGCGTTAACTAGGCTAAAGTCATTTTCTCTTATTGAATATAACAAAAGTAGTGCTGAATATTAGATAGATTAATAACCAAAAATGACCCGATATTTTTATATTGGGTCATTTTTTATAATATATAATTTAAGATATCACGAGCTTATCACTAAAGAGTTCTTTTTTATAGACTAAAACTATAATTATTATACATTGCATGGACTATCCCAGGACATTTCGCATAATCCGCCGTTTAGTGGAGAAGGTATCCAGCTAATTCCTCCGCATGCTCTACATTCTTCTAAAGTTTGAGGGAAATAACCGCCGTTAATTGTTTGTTGTTGCCTTTTGTCTAAAGTCTGAACATCATTTAAATTTAAAATACTTTGTAACATTTTACTTAATTTAAGGATTAAGCAATAAAGTTATTTAATAAGCTGTCAAAGGTTCCCACCCGTTTCGGGTAGTTTTTGATACAATAAGTATTTAATAGACTTAAAATTACAACCTACTTTAATTTGTATGTCAACGTTACAATAGCATCTGTAGAAGAATCGTACGTTTCTAGGATTAGGTTTTTGTTTTCATCAAAGTGTCCCAGACAATTATCTTTTGGTCCCGTATTTACTAAATAGTACCCATTAGAAATAGGTTTAGCTTTAGATGTTTTTTCGCCTTTTTCATCAATGAGTGTTAATATATAGCCTGAGCCATCAGAGATACTGCTATATATTTTTTCATTAGAAGTCGTTCCAGAGTTTTTAACAGATACCTTTTGCGGTGTATAAACAGCAGTTCTATTAGTTTCGCCATCTTCTTCATCAGGACTTAGTTTTACTTCACTTTTTTTAGTAATCACCTGTTGTTGTTTGATTACTTTTTCTTCGCCATTAGCGCCTTTAATTCTAATTATTTTAGTTACTACTTCTTCAGAAGTATTTTCTTTAGCTTTCGTTTCCTCTGCTTTCTCTTTCTCTTCTTTTTTGTCTTCAGATTGCGCATAGTTTATACAGGTGCACAAGAAAAGCATAATTGTTACTAAATTTCTTAGTGTTTTCATTGGTTTGTTTATTTGGTATTGTAAAATTACGAAAAAGTAATAAAATCATTCTATAGTGATTAAATTATAAGAATAATTACTGTTGTAAACGGGATTGAACATATTTACTTTTAATTATAATCTCTTTACGTAGTATTTGTATACTATGTGTTAATACTGTTATCTTTGCATTCTCAAAAATTTGAGCAAATATCATATTAGCTCTTATACATACATAAATATGAAAGCAGGAATAGTTGGATTACCAAATGTAGGAAAATCAACACTTTTTAATTGTTTGTCTAATGCAAAGGCGCAAAGTGCTAACTTTCCATTTTGTACGATTGAACCAAATATAGGTGTTGTAAATGTACCTGATCCAAGATTAGAAAAACTTGAAGAATTAGTAAATCCTGAGCGCGTTCTACCAGCTACTGTAGAGATTGTGGATATTGCAGGATTGGTAAAAGGAGCAAGTAAAGGAGAAGGTCTAGGAAATCAGTTTTTAGGAAATATTAGAGAGACTGATGCGATTATTCATGTGTTACGTTGTTTTGATAATGATAATATCGTGCACGTTGATGGTTCTATTGACCCAATTCGTGATAAAGAAACTATAGATATAGAATTACAGTTAAAAGATCTTGAAACACTTGAAAAAAAGTTAGATAAGATCAAACGAGCCGCAAAAACGGGTAATAAAGAAGCTCAGAAAGAAGAAGCAGTATTACTGAAATTAAAAGAAGGCTTAGAAGCTGGAATGTCTGTAAGAGCAATTGAAGTTTCTGAGGATGATCATCTAGCGTTTGTAAAACCGCTGCAATTTATTACAGATAAACCGGTATTATATGTTTGTAACGTAGACGAAGATGCTGCTGTTGATGGAAATGATCACGTAAAAAGAGTAAAAGAAGCGGTTTCATCAGAGAATGCAGAAGTAATTATTCTGGCCGTTGGGACCGAAGCAGATATAACAGAGCTTGATGATTATGAAGAAAGACAAATGTTTCTTCAGGATATGGGATTAGAAGAGCCTGGAGCATCTGTATTGATTCGTGCAGCGTATAAGCTGTTAAATCAACAAACGTATTTTACTGCAGGAGTAAAAGAGGTAAGAGCTTGGACAATTCCTATTGGTGCTACAGCACCTCAGGCAGCAGGTGTGATCCATACAGATTTTGAAAAAGGATTTATACGTGCAGAAGTAATTAAGTATGATGATTATGTGTCTTATGGTAGTGAAGCTAAAGTAAAAGAAGCTGGTAAGCTTGGAGTAGAAGGGAAAGGATATGTTGTAAGTGATGGTGATGTAATGCATTTCTTATTTAACGTATAATATAAATAAAAGTTTACTTTTTATACAAAACCTCTTAGCTCATTTTCTAGGAGGTTTTTTTGTTGGACATCGTAATTTTTATTGATTCAGAAAAAGAACAGAAAATATTGCTTTTATTTTTATACGATGCAAAAATCTAAACAGATTTCTTTAGGAATTACCTTGGCAATTATTGGTGTGGTTTTATTCTCTGCAAAAGCGGTTATGGTCAAGATGGCATATAAGTATCATATAAGTTCAGAACATTTGTTATTATTTAGGATGTCATTTTCTCTTCCTTTTTATTTCGCTATAGCTGCATTTAATAAACCTGCAAACCCTGAAAAAATAAGAAAAATAGACTATTTGTGGATCATGTTCTTTGGTTTTGTAGGGTATTATTTAGCCAGTTACTTTGATTTCCTTGGATTACAATATATAAAAGCGGGATTAGAACGGATAATTCTATTTGTATACCCAACTTTGGTCATTATCATTTCCAGAATATTTTTAAAAGATAAAATAACAAAACAACAGTTAGTAGCCATAATTATTACGTACATAGGAGTAGTGATTACCTTTTGGCAAGAACTTCAATTAGATACGTCAAACCTTATTTTAGGAGTATCTTTAATTTTTCTCAGTGCTCTTACTTATGCAACCTATTTAGTAGGTAGCGGTTGGTTAATACCTAAGTTTGGAGTTATTGCATTTACCTCGTATGCGATGATTGTATCTTCTTTATGCATAATTTTTCAATATTTAGCTTTTGATAGAGGAAACCTTGTAAGTTATTCTTCAGAAGTATATGTTTTGGGTATTCTGATGGCTTTTTTTTCCACTATAATTCCGTCATATCTCATTTCCTACGCAATAGGAAAGTTAGGGGCTTCAAATGTAGCTATTATAGGTAGTCTTGGACCAATATCTACCATTATACTTGCCTTTTTCTTTTTGGGAGAAAGTTTATCTTCAATACAGATTATTGGTGCTGGCGTAGTGATTTTAGGGATTTATAGTATCACGAAAAAGAGTAAAAAAGCAAAGTAATGGATGAGTGAATCTTTATCTTAACCGGACAAAACCAACGTTTTTCTGTTTTTTTTTAGTAAATTAACCTTAAAGATTAAATACATTTACTGATAGTTGATATCATTGTATTAGAGAAGTTAAGACATTTATAAAAGTTGCATATTTTGAGGAAAATATTACTATTTACATATTTTATATTCTCTATTCCTTATTTGGCCTGCAGTCAGCAAGAATCTAAATTCCCTGTTAATGATAGTCTGCAATATTTAATAGATACCGCTAACAATCTAACCTTCGAGTATAAGATTAAGGAATCTCTTGAATATGCAATTAAGGCAGCTAATTATGCACATGAATTAGATAATGATCATTATAAATCGGAGGCCTATTATTTAATGGCTTATAACTATGAAACACTTGTAGATTATAAAAATGCAGAGCAATATTTCAAAAAATCATTAAAATATGCAGAAGAAGCAAATGATTCATTACTTATATTATGGAACAATAATGGTTTAGGTAATGTGTACTCTGATGGTTATAAAGACCTGGAAGCTTCGCTGGTTTTTTATAGTAAAGCTACCGAGCTTGGAAAGTTGTTAAATGACTCACAAGAATATATGACTCCAGTAATTAATCTTGCTTGGACTTATATAGATGCAAAAGAATTTGATAAAGCTATTCCATATTTAGAGGAAGCGAACAAATTGGTAGTAGAAAATAGGGATATCGAGGGATATTGTGAGGTGTATTATCTTAAAGGTAGACTAGCCTTAAGTCAAAATCAGTATGCAAAAGCAGAAGAATACTTTAAAGAATCTATTCAGATTGCAGAAAAGCATAATATGCTATTAGAGCTTTCCTATCTTTATGAAGCGAGGGCAGAAATGCACGAAAAGAAGGGTAACCTTACAGAAGCTTATAACGATATTAAACGTTTTCAAGAGTATAAAGATCAAGTTTACAATAAGGAAAAACTAAAGCAGATAGAAATTGCCAGAGTTAGTTTTAATGTAGACGAGTATAAAAGAGAATTAGAAGTAACAAAAACTGAAAAGGAGTATCAGACTAAAATGGCAAAAAACAACAGAACGATTAATATTATTTCTGTTGCAGGTTTGATATTTTTATTTGCTACAGCATTTTTCTTATATATAGGATATCGATCAAAGAAAAAATTAAATCGTGTACTGAAAGATAAAAACAAACAACTCGTTGAAGCTAAAGCTGAAGCTGAAAAACTTACCCAAGTAAAATCTCAATTTATATCTACAGTTAGTCACGAACTGAGAACTCCATTATATGGTGTTGTAGGAATAACCTCATTGTTACTTGAGGATAAAGATGTATTAGAGAAACATAGGCAGTTATTAGGGTCATTAAAGTTTTCAGGAGATTATCTTTTAAACCTAATTAATAATGTACTTCAGATAAGTAAAATAGAATCCAATAAAGTAAGATTGGCAAAAACACCTACAAACCTTTTTAAGTTATCACAGAATTTACTGAATTCATTTGAGTATCAAGCAAAAAGTAAAGACAATGAACTTATTCTGGATGTGCCAAATGATCTACCAGATTCTCTTAATGTTGATTCACTTAGATTATCAGAAATTCTGATCAATTTGATTGGAAATGCCTCTAAGTTTACTGAAAATGGAAGAATATGGCTGAGAATCAAAATACTTAATAAAGAAAATAACACCATCTATATTCGTTATGAAGTAGAGGATAGCGGCGTAGGAATTCCTGAGGATAAAAAAGATTATGTATTTGAGAAATTTTCTCAAGTAGATAGAGAGTCTAATAAAGTAGAAGGCACAGGTCTGGGGCTTTCCATCGTAAAAAACCTTTTAGAAATGATGGACAGTAAAGTCTATTTGGAAAGTAATGAAGGACGAGGAGCTAAGTTTTATTTTGACTTAAAATTAGAAATATTAGAAGAAGGAGAAGAACATTCTGTAAATGAACGGAATAATGGTAAAACTAACGTTTATCGTAGGATATTGGTAGCAGAAGATAACAAGATTAATCAAATTGTAACTAAAAATTTATTGAGCTTGATTGGGTATGATTGTATTATTGTAGAAAATGGTTTTAATGCAGTGCAAATGGTTAAAAAAGAAGATTTTGATTTGATATTAATGGATCTTAATATGCCTTATCTAAATGGTAGCGAAGCCACAAAAAGAATTAGAGAATTTGATAAAACTACTCCTATAATAGCACTAACTGCTGCAGAGTTAGGAGAAGTTCAGGAGGAATGCTTAGCTATTGGTATGAATGATATCATTAATAAACCATTAAATAAAAACGATCTTCGAGATATTATTGCTAAAAACTTGCTACCATAATCTGATTCTTGTATTATGTATAAATATAGAAAATCCAGAAAAGTTTACTTTTCTGGATTTTCTATATTTGAGATTATTTATATCTAGTTAGTTCCATCAGATATTGGTGGTTTTCTGTTTTTAACATATTTTTCAAGCCATTGATCTTGTTCCCAAATCAAATGCAAAATTGATTCTTTGGCCCTATATCCGTGACTTTCTTTTGGTAACATGATTAATCTTGCTGTTGCACCTAAACCTTTTAGTGCATTAAAGTAACGCTCACTTTGCAGAGGATACGTTCCTGAATTATTATCTGCTTCTCCGTGTATAAGTAGGAGTGGAGTCTTCATTTTATCTGCATGCATAAAAGGAGACATTGTATAGTACACTTCAGGAGCTTCCCAATAACTACGTTCTTCACTTTGGAAACCAAAAGGAGTTAGGGTTCTATTATATGCTCCACTTCTGGCAATCCCAGCTGCAAAAAGATCAGAATGCGATAATAAATTTGCAGTCATAAAGGCTCCATAAGAATGTCCACCAACTGCTACTCGGTTTCTATCAATGTATCCCAACGCATCCACTGCGTCAATAGCAGCCTTGCCATTGGCAACTAATTGTTTTCTAAAAGAATCATTAGGTTCCTCATCTCCTTCGCCGACTATAGGAAAAGACGCGCCATCCAATACTACATATCCTCGCGTTACCCAATAAATCATAGAACCCCAAAAAGGATACGTAAATTCATTAGGATTAGATGTGGATTGTGAAGCACTGTTTTTATCTTTAAATTCTCTTGGATACGCCCATAAAATCATTGGCATTTTTTCTTTTTTAGATGTATCGTAACCAATAGGCAAGTATAATGTGCCAGACAATTCTAATCCATCTTCTCTTTTGTATTTTATGACTTCTTTATGTACATCCTGTATCGCAGAGAAAGGATTTTTGAAATTAGTAATTTGCTTCAATCCATTTTTAGCATTAATATTTCTAATATAAAAATTAGGGTATTCGTTAGGAGATTCTATACCTACAAGAAATTCTCCTTTTTTAATATTGGTAGCAAAATAAATATTTTCTACTTTATCAGTATAAGAAGATTGATAAACTCTTGTTGTCTTATTATTGCTTAGATTAAGCTTGTCTATAAAAGGAAATTGTCCTTCTTTGGTATAACCATCACCCGTAAGATATACCTGTCCTTTATCAATACTTATAACAGATTTTCCATATTCGTTTCTAGCATTTACAAAGTCTCCAGGATCACTGTATCGGTCTTGATAATTACGATCATAAATTACTTGTGGTTTTTCTGAAGGTTTATTAGGATTAAAAACATATGTTTTCGTGTTTCTGGTATTCCACCAGTAGTCATAAGCAAATGCTACTTCATCAGTGTTACTCCATTGAATACCACTATATCGATTAATCGTTTTTAAAAGCAAAACGGGTTCTTTATCAAAGGGTGCGTCTTGCTGAAAAACTTCATCACGATATTCAACTTTGATATCAGGATCTCCTTTGTCTAAAGCTTCAGCCCAAGTTAATGATGCAGGTTTATCTGCTCTCCAACTCATAGATCTTTTTCCGGTTCTTGTCGCCATAAAACCTTTTGGGCGCACTTCATCAATAGGAACTTGATTTACAACTTTAAAACTTTCTCCTGAACTCTTATAAACAGTAGTTTCCTTCGGAAAGCGGTAATAGGGAACTAAATAAGAAAAAGGCTTTTTGATTTTTGTGATCATAACATATTCTCCGTTAGGGGAAAAAGAAAAATCACTATACATCCCAGCTGATGTCCATTCTTTTTTAGATCCATCTATAGAAACTTTGGAAATTTCTGAAGTAGCTAATTGCTCAAAATTATATTCATCATTTGGATTTTTCAGCAGATCCTGATAGGTTCTGTTTTGTGCTTTTGTTCCTTCACTAACAGAAATTGTAGGACCTTTAGGAACAGTGTTTTGAGTATCAATCAAAGATTCTCTGTTCTTTGGTAAAAACTTCACTAAAAGTGTCGAATTATCTTTAAACCATCTGAAAGGCGAACCCATATTAGCATTCAAAGAAGCATCCGCGATTTTAGTAGCATTAGAAGTATTGATATCTAAAATCCATAATTCTACTCCATTTACTGTAGTATTAGTAAAAGCTGCTTTAGTTTGATCAGGAGACCAGGTTACATAAGTGATTCTTGGATTATCGGGTAGACCAATTACTTGTTTAGCTTCTTTGTCTCCGGTTTTTTTTAATTTAATATTTTTATAATAATTAGCTCTACTAGAAATATTTGTTTTAGGATTAATTCTTAATCCTGCTAATCGCATTTCCTTTTCTGATAACTCTGTAATCGTTTTATAACCATCTCGGTATAAAAATATTAAGTTTTCTCCTTTTTGATCGATTCTAACGGAAGGAGCTAATGTTACGTCTACTAGATCTAAAATTTCCTTTACGGGTTTTTGATAAGGAAGATTCTCTTGTGCGTTAGTAATAGATACTACAAATAGTAGCAATAAAAATGATTTGACGAATTTCATGATATAAAAGGTTAGTTAAGAGTTTACGTGATTAATAATCAAAAATAGAGATTTAATTCTTCAAACATTTGATTTCATAACGTTTTACGGGATAGTACTACCACGAATTCATAAATTTAGGGTAAAATCTGTAGTTTTCTTAAGTACAACTTCTGTTGCCTCTTTATGAGGAGTGTGACCTGCATTTGGTATAATAAGAGATTCAGAATCCCCTGAGGTTTTTTGAATTATACTTAAAACTTGAGCTATCGAGCCATATTCATCGTTTTCTCCTTGAATAATGAGAGAAGGACATTGTATTGCAGGTAGATAACTTTCTATATTCCAATCTTCAAATGAGGGTGAAAGCCAAGTTTCTGTCCACATTCTAAATACATCTTCTGTTTTTTCACCGTGATACCTAGCGAGCTTTTCTTTTAAATTAGTGGTTTCATAAGCAACTTTAGCATCTCTTATTCCTTGCAAAGTTTCTTTTTCTACAAAAACATGCGCTCCTTCAGTAATAATTCCTTTTATTTTTTCTGGATATAAGGAGGCTGTCAGTAATGCAATACTTCCGCCATCACTATGGCCAAAAAGTATTACGTTTTTTAATGCAAGTTGATCTATTAATTTGGATAGTATATCTGCTTCTTTATAAAGATAGTTTTTGTTTCTTTTTAATTCAGAAAAACTATCTGATTTGCCATAACCTTGACGGTCATAAGAAAGTACGTTGCAATTAGTGTGTTTACTTATGTTTTTAGGGAAATCTCTCCAAAGCTCTATGCATCCAAGAGAATCGTGTAGAAATATGATCGTAGAAAGTAAAGGATTAAATGATTCGGGATTGTCAGAAAGCCGTAATCTATTTGTGTCAATTAAAATATCCAAAGTGATATGTAAATAAGTAAATAATTAGCAAAAATAGGTTAAAGTCTATACAAATTATATATTTTGCGCGACCAAAGTTGTAACACTCACTAATTTTTTGCGTCTAGCATAATAAATAATTGAATACATGAAGAACATATTTATTACACTATCCATTAGTCTTTTACTAATTGGATGTGGATCCATTAATCAAGCAAACGACATTGCTTCTAAATTACCAATTGCTACAGAGGTAGATTTAACACAAATAACGGATGATAAAGTTCCCGTTGTAATAAACCCTGGACGTTTTATTCAGGATACAGTAAAATACTATTTACCAAAAGTTGTACAAGGAACATATGCAGTCAGTGATTTTGGAAAATTTGTGGATGACTTTAGAGCATTAGATTATAATGGAGTAGAATTGGCTACAGAAAAAATAGATGCTAATACGTGGTTAATTACGAACGCGAAGCAATTGGATAAAATTGTATATCAGGTCAATGATACATATGATATTGAAAACACAAGTGTAGAAACACCTTTTTCTCCATCCGGAACAAATATAGAGACAGATAATTTTGTATTGAACTTACACGGGTTTATAGGATATTTTAATGTGTTGAAAAATAATCAATATGCGTTAGAGGTAAAAGCACCATCCGATATGCAAAGAACTTCAGCACTGCAGAATGTAGGATCTGAAAAGAATGAAGATGGAACGATAACTACAGATAAGTATTTTGCTGCTAGATATTTTGATATTACAGACAACCCGATGATGTATGGTAAATTAGATGTAGAAGAATTCGAAGTAGGTGGGATTAAAATTGTTTTAAGTGTTTATTCTCCAAATAAAGCGTATACGGCGGCAGGAATTAAAGAAACCGTTTTTAAAATGATGAAGGCTCAAAAAGCGTATTTAGGTGATATTGATAGTACACCTCGATACGATATCTATTTATACCTTGCGCCTCAATCACAAACAGCACCTACAGGTTTTGGAGCGCTGGAACATCATACATCTACAGTGGTTGTGTTACCAGAAGCAATTCCAGAAGATGCGTTGACATCAGCGATGATAGATGTAGTGTCTCATGAGTTTTTTCATATAGTTACTCCATTAAGTGTACATTCTGAAGATGTACATTATTTTGATTATAATGATCCTACTTTCTCTAAGCATTTATGGATGTACGAAGGGGTTACAGAATATTTTGCAAGTGTTTTCCAAATTAATCAAGACTTAGTAGGAGAAGATGAGTTTTATACTAAAATGATGGGTAAGATTGAATCTGCTAGCAGGTATGATGATGCAATGAGTTTTACCGTAATGAGCGAAAATATTCTGAATGAACCGTATGCTAAGAATTATGCTAATGTTTATGAAAAAGGAGCTTTGATAGGAATGTGTATTGATATATTAATGAGAGGAGAAAGTAACGGAAATCGTGGTATTTTATCTCTAATGAAGGAATTATCATTGAAATATGGAAAAAACAAACCTTTTGAAGATGATAAGATTATTGAAGAAATTACTGCAATGACATACCCTTCGATAGGAGAGTTTTTAAAAACACATGTGATTGGTAACACTCCAATTAATTATAATGAGTTTTTTGAAAAAGTAGGACTTTCTATTGGTGTTAAAGATATAGAAACTGATTATGTTAGAAATGGTAGTGCAATTATAGTTGGTGGAGATCAGGATAAAGGAACTATTTTCTTTACAGAATTAGTAGCCGAAAATAGTTTTTGGGCAGATAATGGGGTACAAGCTTATGATGTAATAAAAGAAGTTAATGGAACAAAGTTAACCTTAACGAATGCTAATTCGGTATTGCAAGGAACACTTCAGTGGCAAGAAGGTGATGATGTAGAAGTAAAGTTAGATAGAGCAGGAGAAGAGGTTGTTATAAAAACTAAATTGACAAAATCTTTTACAAAAGGAGAAGTTTTAAGCGATATTGAAACTCCAACAAAAGAGCAATTAGCACTTAGAAACGCTTGGTTAAAAGGATAAGTCTAAGAAAAGATGTAAAGCGAAAAAACGGGTCAATATGCCCCGTTTTTTTGTTTAGTGTTATTGTTTATAAGGAATTTTATCTAAAACATGTTGAATCGCTTCAATTCTTGCTTTTGTTTTTCTATCGGCTTCAATGATAATCCAGGGAGATTTTTTTGTGTTTGTATGTTCGAACATTTTTACCTTATACTTGGTATACTCATCCCATAATTCTTGCGCACTTTCATCTACTCTGGTCATTTTCCATCTTTTAAGAGGACTCATTTTTATATCCTTAAATCTACGTACCTGTTCTTCTTTGGTAATAGAAAAATAGAATTTAATGAGATGGGTATCAGATTCTAATAACATCCTTTCGAAATCATTTACCTGACCCATAAAAGTTTCATATTGTTGTTGCGTGCAAAAATTATTGACAGGTTCTACAACTGCTCGATTATACCAGCTACGGTCAAAAAAAACGATCTCTCCAGGCTGAGGAAGCTGATTGACATACCGCTGAAAATACCATTGTCCTTCTTCTTCTTTTGAAGGTTTAGGTAATGCAATAATGCGAAATTGTCTAGGATTAATATGAGCAGTTATTCTCCTTATTGCCCCTCCTTTTCCAGCAGCATCACGACCTTCAAAAAGTATGACAATTTTCTTTCCGTTTTTCACTGTCCATTCTTGTAGTTTGATTAGTTCTGCCTGTAATTCTTTTAACTGCGTTTCATACTGAGCCATCCGAATTACCTTTTGTAAATCAATCTTTTTATCTGCAAATAGGTATTTCAAACCAATACTGGAGTTTAGCAGCGTTAGGTTTTCTTCAGAAAGATCTATTTGTTTAGCTTTTTGAGTTTCTGACATATCTTAAATATCTATTTGTTCAATAAATCTATAATATCGTAAAATGACGTTAGGATCGGGTATGATTGTTGTTTTTGCTTTCGATCTGCCCATGTAGTCAAATTGAGAAAGTACATATCGCATACTTTCTAGTCTGGCAGTTTTTTTATTATTCGTTTTAACGATAACCCAAGGACTAAAAGTAGTATGAGTCTTAGAGAACATTTGTTCTTTGTAATGGCTGTATTTATTCCATAATTTTTGCCCTTCCATATCTACAGGACTAAATTTCCATATTTTAAGAGGGTTTTTTAATCTGGCATCAAAACGTTTTTTTTGTTCTTCTTTAGAGATAGAGAACCAAAATTTTATAACAATAATGCCATCTTCATAAAGCATGTGTTCAAATTCAGGTACTTGCACCATAAATTTTTTATACTGTTTGCTATTACAAAAACCCATTACTGGTTCCACTACAGCACGGTTGTACCAACTACGATCAAAAAAAACGATTTCACCTGGATTCGGTAATTCTTTAATATATCTTCTAAAATACCATTGTCCCTTTTCTATTTCAGTAGGTTTTGTTAGTGCTACTATTCTCATAGAACGAGGATTAAGGTGTTCTGTAAAACGTTTTATAGAACCTCCTTTTCCCGCAGCATCACGACCTTCAAAAATAACCGCTACTCGTAGTTTCTTTTTAGCAATCCAATTTTGAAGATTCACCAATTCTGCTTGTAAGAATCTAAGTTCTTCCTCATATCTGATTTTAGCCAATATTTTATTTATATCAATATTTTTTTGATGGGCTAAATCGATAAGTTGTTTCCGTTTTTGAACGTAGCTTAATTCTTCTATTGTGAACATATGGTAACCAAGGTTTGTTTTTGGAGAGGTAATGTTATAAAGATAAGAAGAATATTTGTTAACTTCTACTATTCTATTTCCGGGAATCCACCAACACCAGCTGCTAAGCGATCTTTTTTTACCTGAATCTTTTTACGCATCCAATCTGGATATTCACTGTCGTCCTCTGCTTCATAAATCTTAATACTCTGATTGTCATCAGGTAGTATAAGATCTTCTTGTCTACAATTAAGAATTTTTGCTGCAGTCTCTACTCCAGAATAACCTGCTCCTGCTACTCCATGGGATAATACACTGGCACCACATAAGTATAGATTTTCTATTTCACTTTTTGATTTATAAGCAAAAGGTCCAATTTGCCAGAAACTTTTTTCTGTCCCATACACACAACCATTAGTAGCGTTAATGTAGTATTCATTGGTTATTGGAGTACCTAATTCTTTTTGTACAATTTTGTCGCCAATTCCTGGAATAACGGTTTCTAACGTTCTTATCATTTTTTTGATCAGCTGATCCTTAAAGGTT
Organism: uncultured Aquimarina sp.; assembly: GCF_947495315.1. Classification (GTDB taxonomy): domain Bacteria; phylum Bacteroidota; class Bacteroidia; order Flavobacteriales; family Flavobacteriaceae; genus Aquimarina. Next base: position 51,417 of record NZ_CANLYD010000006.1, read on the forward strand.
AGATAAGATTCAGAACGTCTGTCTCCTTCATTTTTAAAAGCGTTGAACGATTCATGATTGATATATGTAATTGCTTCTATTGTATGATACCTACCATCAAAACTTATAGGATCCTTTAGTGTTGTACAACTGATAAACATTCCAGGAAATGTATCTCCTTCTAAAAGATCTATTTTTTGTGTTTCTTCAAATACCTTATCAAGATCCTCGTTATTCATCATCCAGATATTACCGGAATCTAAACCTGCTTTTCGAACGTCCATATCCACAGTTATGAAAAGCATTAGAGAAGTACAAGAGTATTTTGTTTTATCAAGGCGCTTACTTAGCTTTTTGCTAATATTATTTCTTCCTACTAAATCAAGAAATGTTTTATCAGGGTCTGCATTAGAGATAATTCTTTTAGCAAAAATCTTTTCGCCATTTTCTAATTGTACTCCAATAGCTTTCTTTTTCTTATCTCCTTCAAGTAAAATTTGTTTTACTTCTTGACTAGTTCTTATTTCTCCTTTATGTTTTTTAATAGCAATGGTCATAGCTTTTACCAATGCACCACCACCACCAATAGGGTAGTAGCCTCCACTAGAATAATGTCCCATAACAGCTGCGTGTAAAGGAAAACTAGCTTTAGAAGGAGGTAAACCGTGATCTCCAATCTGTATATTTAGAACAGCTTTAAGTAATGGGCTCTTGATATGTTTTTTTATTACTTTTCTTAGACTAAAAACACTGTATTTTCCCATGTTCTTAGTGCGAAAAGGAATTGTAAGATGTGCCCAAAACCCTTTTACTTTGGGGATTAATTGCAATTCATAGCATACGTCACTAACAAGCTTCAAATAATTAGCAACTCCTTTTTCTTCTTCAGGAAATCGTTTAGCTAGTACTTCTTTTATGTTTTCGTATCCAGCAGGCATATCGATACGTTCATTACCAATCCAGCAATGTTCATAAGCCTCAGGATTCATTCTGAAAAAAGAAATATCATTAGCAATACCAAGTCCTTCATAAAGCGTACTAGTAGATTCCCCTTTGTTTAATAAACCTACATAATGAACTCCAGGTGTAAAACGGTATCCATTTAGATAAAAACTATGACACCATCCTCCAGGAACATCATGCTGCTCTAATACCAATACCTTCTGACCTGAACGAGCCAAACATATCGCTGCAGAAAGCCCTCCTGCGCCTGAACCAATTATAATGGTGTCGTATTCTTTATTTTGATTGAGAGAGTTTTCAGCATCCTTTTCTTTTTCCATAAACTTTAATACCAATAATTACAATTTGTTTTCTGTAACAGTTTTTTGTTAAAGGTATTATTTTTTTAGGATAGCGAAGAAATAGCTGACTAGCATATCTCGTTTTTCTTCAATATTAAAATTTTAAGGGTAATAATTTCTAGGAAGCTATGGCCTATTATTTTTTATCTGAAATATCCACAAACGCTCCTAATCTATCAAAAACAGATCCCCAACCGTTCATAAAGCCCATTTTTTCTTGTTGTTGACAATATTCCTTAGTAGCGTGGACTACATTAAAAGTGAAATTGGTTTTATCTCCGTCTTCTTCAAACAATGCTTGTATTTCCACACCTTCAGTCATTGGTTTAAAATTAGCTGACGAAATTATTTTTTTAAACGCTACTATTTCAGTGTAAATACCATCTGCTATAAATTCATTTCCATCTGGCATGAGCATAGCATATTTCCATGTTCCACCTTCGTTAAAATTATGTTCTATAATTTTAGTTTCCATTCCTTTTGGTCCCCACCATTGTGCAATATGCTCTGGTTGTGACCAGGCTTCCCAGACTAATTTAATAGGTGCGTTAAAGGTTCTCTTTAAGGATAAAGTACGGTTGTTTAAGTTACTCATTGTCTTTTGTTTTAGATTGTAATTTGTTTAAATAATTTTCGAAGGAATCCAATTTTTCCTCCCATAAAGTTTTGTATTGATCTATCCATAGAAAAGCAGGGAGCAGGTTTCTAGGTTGAATTAAGCAGTATCGTTCTCTGCCTTGTTTATTTATGGAAATGATACCACATTCTTCCAGGATTTTTAAATGCTTGGAGATTGCAGGACGACTGATATCAAATTTTTCTGCAATAGCATTGATAGAGAGTGTTTGCTCTGCTAAAAGAGAAATAATATCTCTTCTCACTGGGTCTGCAATAGCCTGAAAAACGTCTCTTCTCATTATTAAATGTAATTGATTGGTTACAAATATATGTGTAATCATTCGGTTACGCAAATATTTAATAGATTTCTTTTGTAGTGATTATTCATGAAGTATAGATATTATTGATCGTGGATTCATTTAAATATATGATTAATCTATGCAAAGTAGAACGGCAATTCATTAAATTTGAGAAGACATACTTTAAAACTCAATAATATTATGGATAATACTAACAACGGGGGCGACATTAGTAAGTGCCCATTTATGGGAGGACCTCAAAAAGAAAGCGCTGGAGCTGGAACATCAAATAGAGATTGGTGGCCTAACGAATTAAAATTAAATATTCTTCGTCAAAATGCAACAAAATCTGATCCAATGGGAAAGGATTTCGATTATGCAGCAGCATTTAATAGCATTAATTATGATGAACTTAAAGCAGATGTTATAGCCTTAATGACAGATTCTCAAGATTGGTGGCCAGCAGATTATGGTCATTATGGAGGGTTAATGGTGCGCATGGCATGGCATAGTGCTGGTACGTATCGTGTAGGTGATGGTAGAGGAGGAGCAGCTACCGGTAATCAGCGTTTTGCACCTTTAAATAGCTGGCCGGATAACGGTAACTTAGATAAAGCACGTTTATTATTATGGCCTATTAAACAAAAATATGGTAAGAAAATTTCCTGGGCCGATTTGATGATTCTTGCAGGTAATTGTGCAATAGAATCTATGGGATTAAAAACGTTTGGTTTTGCAGGTGGTAGAGAAGATGTATGGGAACCGGAACAAGATGTGTATTGGGGAGACGAGACAGAATGGTTAGCTAATAAAGAACGTTTTGCAGATGGAACTCTGGAAGGACATCTTGGTGCAGCTCATATGGGATTAATATATGTGAATCCAGAAGGGCCGAACGGTTCATCAAATCCACTAGAAACAGCCAAACTTATGAAAGAAACGTTTGGACGGATGGCCATGAATGATGAAGAAACTGTAGCACTTACAGCGGGAGGTCATACCTTTGGTAAGGCCCACGGTGCTGCCGATCCAGACAAGTATGTGGGTGCTGAACCGCATGGAGCTTCTATTGAACAAATGAGTCTGGGGTGGAAAAACACTTATGGAACAGGAGTATTAGATGATGCTATTACTAGTGGTTTAGAGGGTGCTTGGACGCCTAATCCAGATAAATGGGATTATGATTTCTTCAAAGTACTATTGGATTATGATTGGGAATTAATAAAAAGCCCGGCAGGCGCAAATCAATGGACTCCTAAAGCGGATTCTGGAGCTCCAACCGCACCAACTGCTGGAGACCCTTCAAAAAGGCAAGCTTTAATGATGACGGATGCAGATATGGCATTAAAAATTGATCCTGATTATTTAAAAATTGCTCAACGCTTTCGCAATAATCCAGAAGAATTCGAAGATGCTTTTATTAGAGCTTGGTACAAATTAACACATAGGGATATGGGGCCGGTGTCGCGTTATTTAGGTCCTGAAGTTCCAACAGAAGAATTAATTTGGCAAGATCCTATTCCTACCGGGATATCTCTTAAGGATTCGGATATTATCTCTTTAAAAAATATGATTTCTGTTTCTGGTCTAACAGTATCGCAGCTAGTAACAACAGCTTGGGCATCCGCTTCTACATTTAGAGGTTCTGATAAGCGTGGGGGAGCAAATGGAGGACGTCTTCGTTTAGAGCCACAAAGGAGTTGGGAGGTAAATAGTCCAAAGGCTTTATCTGCGGTATTAGATGTTTATCAAGGTATTCAAAAAGATTTTTCTGGAGATGTTTCTATTGCAGACCTTATTATACTTGGTGGTAACGTTGGTGTGGAATTAGCGGCTAAAAATGCAGGATACAATGTGTCTGTTCCCTTTGCAAGTGGCAGAGGAGATGCAACACAAGAACAAACGGATGTCAATTCATTCGGACATTTAGAGCCTTTAGCAGACGGATTTAGAAATTACTTAAGGGGTGATCTAAAATTAGCTGCAGAAGAATTGCTAATAGATCGCGCTCAATTACTAACGTTGTCGATTCCGGAAATGACAGTTCTTGTAGGAGGTTTAAGAGTGTTAGGAACAAATTATGATCAGTCTAATCATGGAGTATTTACGGATAATATTGGTGCTTTGACCAATGACTTCTTTAAAAACATTTTAGATTTTACATATACTTGGAAGCCTACATCAACAGATGATACTTTGTTTGAAGGTAGCGATCGTAGAACGGGAGTAACTAAATTTGCAGGAACTAGAGCTGATCTTATTTTTGGTTCGAATACAGAGTTGAGAGCAGTTGCTGAGGTATATGCTTCTGAAGATGCAAATGAAAAATTTGTACAAGATTTTGTTGCAGCTTGGGCCAAGGTTATGAATCTAGATAGATTTGACCTGAAATAGAAATAGATTTGAAAAATTAAATGTATTTTTAAAAAAGGTGATCTTGAAAAAAGATCACCTTTTTTGCATCATTAGTATGTTATTTTGTTATAAACATATCGATATTAACCTTTCTACTTGAATTATTTGCATCTTTTATGGAAGCTAATATATTATCCAACAAATTTCGATCAAATACCTGACCTTTTGAAATTACGGTGTTAATCGTCTTAGTGTTTGCTATATTTTCTAAAGGATTTTTTTCAAGGATTATTAAATTAGCTATGTACCCAGGCGAAATCTTTCCTGAATTACTTTTTAATCTTTCTGCAGGTATTCTAGTTGCTGATTTTAGAACTTGTACTGGTGACATTCCAGAACGATGTAAGCTTTGTAATTCATCGTGTAATGAGAATCCTGGCACAGCTGGTGGCAGATTAGCATCGGTACCGGTCATGATGGTAACCCCTCTTTTAGCTAAATTCCGTGCTAATATTTGGCATCCTTTTGCATATGTTTCCCAGTACTTTTTACTGCGCCTACGTTCATCAACAGTTTGATTCTCCGGAAGCTTATAACGGTTTACTTCAGGAAGCCAGCCAAGACCTTGGGGAATATAGCTAACCCATTCACTAATTCCAGGGTTTTCATACTCCAATTCTACGTCTTTAAGAACTTGATGAATATCAAAGGGCTGTTTGGCGAAGCTCTCTGTTAGCCATAGTGTAGAGGTGATGGCAATATCATTTTGTATTAAATTGTTGGCTAAATCTTCACAACGTTCTTCTACAAACTTTAAAAAATCATCTTCATTACCATAAAAACTTCCAATGTTTCTGTTACTACTAAATTCTCTACTAAGTGCGTTCATCAATTCTTCAAAATGAGCGATTCCGCTCTGTCCATTTGTCCATACATCATTAAGTTCCAGAGACCACGGAATATGCCCAAAAACAGGCATCCCTAAGGAATTTGCAGTTTCTATTATTGCTAAATAGCTTTCTTTGGTTAATTGACTATAAATCTTGATACCATTATAACCTTCATCATATAATCGCTTTACTGTTTTTCTGGCTTCTTTAGCATTTTTTATATTTAGATAACCTTGAGACCAACTCATAAACCACCCTTCCATAGATTCGAAACTTCCTAATCTAGGAGAAGCAACAAACATTTTAGGGCCAATCCTTCCATCTTCAATTTGTTTTCTCCATTTCAAATGTCTTTTTTCTCCAATTAATTCACGAATTTCGGTTACACCGTTTGCTATATATAATAATAAATCGTTTGGACTTTGAAAAAGATGTACATGAGTATCGATTAAACCTGGAATTAGATATTTTCCTGAACCATCGATAACTTTTGTTTTTGAAGAAAGGTTTAAGGTGCTATCAATAGCAGTGATAAGTCCTTTTTCTATTAAGACTGTTTGTTTGGAAATAATGCTATCTCCATCAGAGGAAAGAATATTAATGTTTTTAATAGCGAATGACCCTTCTTGCGGTTTAAATTTTTTATAATCGACTTGTTCGGTAAGTCCTCCATACATACGCTTACCTTCTCGAGTGATCCAAATTAATGTAATTGAAGTAAGTAAGAATAAGAAAATTGCTGTGTATTTTATCCATTTTTTCCAGTTCATGGTGATTGATTTTAAAGATTAATACCTCAAACTTATAGATGAGATTATTTAGAACCAAAGACAATGTGACGGACGGTTAATTATGGGACGGAATGCAAGCTAAAAGTGATTGTTTACATGCTGTTGGGACGAAATACAAAGAAGAAATAAAGGACTAGTTATTTCTGAAATAAGAAACACGAGTTCTCGAAACAGGAATTATTTTATCACAATCAGAAAGAGAAAGCAGCAATCCTTGAGCATTTCCTTTGGTAGAAATAATCGCATCTTTATTAACCAAATAGGATCTATGGCATTTGATAATTGAGGTGCCTTCTGTTTCTGTTATAATTCGTTTCAAAGTGCTTCGTTCAGTTTTAACTTCTAAACTGCCTTGAGAATTTATAAATCCTATTTTAGTATAATTTTGTAATGCTTCAATATATCGAATTTGATAGGTTGGTATCTCAAATACGGAATGGTTCTCAACTTCATTACTTTTAGAAATAGCATTTTTGGAATGATTTATTTCATTAGCAATGTTTTGATACTTTTTTTCGTTTTTTAAAAGTGACCATCCGCCAATAATAATTAATGGTAAGATGCCAATCGTAAATGTACTATAAATCATTTGAGGAAAAAGACTCCAGTCAATATGTCCAATTATCAAAAGACGTGCAAAGAGAAAGTTTGTTAGACTAATAATGATCATGATACATAGATTGTCAAGTATCCACTTACCAAAAGTCCATTTTTCTTGCAGTTTTCTATGTTTAAAGGTATAATGAAGAAAAGCCTCATAAATACAGGCTCCAAGAAAAGTCATACTTCCAAAACCTAAACAAATAAGAAACTTTTTAGAGGTTAATGTAGAAATTCCAAAAGGTTGAAATATATAAAGGAATAAAGTAACAAATACACTAAGAAAAATAAGATTTCTGTAATAAATAGACCTGCTTTCTTCTGGAAATGGTTTTTGAAGTATTTGTATTACTTTCTGAAATAGTTTCATTTTCTAAAAATACCAAAAAAGTTTTTTTGATGAATAAAAGAGTAGGATATATGAAGAAGTATTCTAAATTTTGATATTCGTTTTAGGTTTTGCAGGGATATTAGTATCAAATAGAGTTGTCAAAAATGATCAATCATTATTTAGTTTAATTTTTCCAATAATAGATCTAAAATTTCATCAGTTTCGTCAAGTAAATGATCTCTTATAATGATGTCAGGTATCACACCTTCTTGTTTTTTGCTACCATTAACACGAACAATATATCCTTTAGACACTTTTACAACGATTCCGGTATTTGGTAATGAATATTGAAATTGGGATGCATAAAGAGACGGATAATCTCCTGTTTCTTCTCCTACAATAGTTCCGAATTTATAATCTTGAATTTGAGCTGCTGTGACAGCAGATTGCGAGTGAGATTGCCTATTAATTAGGACATAAACCTTGCCTTGGAATCTTTTATTTTTCTCTTGCGGTTGATACTCTTCGAACTCATAATCATAAATTTCATTGTCGGTATGACTTAAAATATTTTTAAAATAAGTGTCCGTAGTGTCATTATGTTTCCTGGTATGCTCTTTAAGAAATTTACTAGTCTTTATAGTTAGTTTTGAATTCCATCGAAATGGTTTGTTAGCAATATAAGAAACCAGATAGTCACTAAAAGAATTATCTCCGCCAGCGTTATTTCTTAAATCAATTATTAAATTATTCTTTTGATTTTTGTATATTTTTATAAATGCTGAATCAATAAATTTCCGATATGCCTTTTCATCACCTGAAAAATTGCCAGGATTTATGTAATCAGAAGATTTAAAACTTTTTACAGACATTGTTGAATTTAAAACTTCTGTTCTTTTCTTTTCATATCCTTCGATTAGATTCACAGCATTGATAACATGCTTTTTGATTGTTTTCTGATCTCTTATTTCGATTTCGAAACGATCTTGTTTACCAAATACTTGCCAATAGAGTCTTGGAAAAGAAGCTACTTCAATTTTCGCATTTTTTAAATATGTTCTTTCCGCTGATATATGCGGATGTATTTTTGAAAGAATGTCTTTCATTGATATCTCGTTAATCTTTAAAATCTCTGCTCCAACTTTAATCTCCGGATTATTTGAAAAGTTCTTCCGAATTAAATTTTTCCCATCTTCAAAAGATATTTCAAGAGGGAAAAGTGTTCCTTTATTGTATGCATATTCTCTGTAAGATTTAGCTGGAAAATCTATTTCCGTATGCCCATTATTTATAGTAGAGATGAACCTTTGGAAGGTATTTATAGTCTTTAATAAGGTTAACGAATCTTTCTGTATTGACTCTTTTACTGTTTGATAAGTTGAATCTAATTTTTCCTTAGAAACATAAGAATAGATATTGTAATGCGCATCTTTTATTGATGTATTTAGAAAATCTAAGTCAGCTACTATTTTTTCTTTTTCGAATTGTTGTGAAAAGCAATTAGGTACTAAAAAAAGTATTATCAAAAATGTAAAAATGATTTTATTATTCATTGTTTCTTTTTAAATAAAATGTTACCAAAGATTTGTTTTAATAAATACTGTTTATGTATATATGATTTGGTTGTATGATATTCTTGAAACAAATTTATCGTTCTAATGGTATCAAAATGTTGTCTGTGATTTTTTCTCTGGCATCTCTGTGTGTTCGCATATCCTTCAGCATAGCATCATAGTTTTTTTCAAATAATTCTAGTTGCTTAATAATGGATTTAGGATTGTAGCTAATATTTACCGGTACTTGTTCTGCAGAAAATACTCGATCAGATAATAGAGCCCACCAATTTTCTCTGGCAATCTCAATCTTCATTAACCCAATAATCTCTTTTAGTCGTTTAAACCTCCCAGGTTTACCATATAAAAGTTCTTTTTTGGCCATAGAATCTTTATCATAGGTTACGCTAATTTCTACGGTTTCTGAATTTGAAATCTTAGGAACGGTTATATAGGTGGTTAATTCATGACCATCATACGTCCAACTTTTCTCGGTTTTAGCATCACTATATTTGTAGCTTTCTCCATTTATTTGTACAGCAGTAGGAGGGAAACTTACAGGCAGTTGTATTTCATAACTTCGTGAGGTTGGCATACCTTCATAAGAGCCCTTTGGAGGAGAAATGATTATTGTTTTTTTGTTTTCGGTTTCTGCCTGAACAATTGAGGTTTTGGCAAATGCTCCCTTTTTATAGTGTTCATTATCACCTTGATCTTCATAGAGATCAAAAGAACCTTTAGTTCCCGGATATACCTTAAGAAGGAGATGATTAGGTAATTCCTGTAGATTCGTAATTTTAGGATACATAGGGATTATAGAACCTTCTTTTATATAAAGCGGAAGTTCTTTTAACATATAGTTTTTATTGATAATCTCACCACCTTTATATTTTTCGCCGGTTGACCATTCAAACCAATTTCCTTCGGGAAGCCATACTTGTTGTTTAGTAATTAAATCCTCTCCAACAGGTTCGGCGACTGGAGAAAACAAAAGTTGATCGCCATACATATATTGGTGTTTAAACGTGTATGCATTATCATCTTTGGGGTAATCATAATACATAGGTCTGCAAATCGAGACTCCCTTATCATAAGCTTCTCTTGCCATAGTGTATGTATAAGGCGCTAATGCATATCGAAGATGAATAAGTTCTCGCATATGTTGAAATTCATTCGGGAACATCCAAAACCTTCGCTCTATAGATGATATTTTTGCACTATGGGTTCTTAGAATAGGACTAAAAACCCCAAATTGTAACCAACGTGTATATAATTCGGCATCTCTATCCAAGTCTCCTGAACCATGGCCTCCTATATCATGACTCCAATAACCATAGCCTACATTAGAGGCTGTGTGGGTAAAGTAGGGTTGGTATTTCAGAGATTCCCAAGAAATCTTATAGTCACCAGAGAAACCAATTTGATAGCGATGATTTCCTAATCCTCCCCAACGATGAAATAATAATGGACGTTTACCTGTGCGTTCTGCCATACTGGAAAAAAAAGTATAATTGAGCCACCAGGTATTATTTAAGCCTTCTAGTACTTTACTTTCAGGGAATTGTTGCCAATCCAGCCACCAAAAATCTACACCCCAATCTTCATAAGGTTTGAGCAGCACATCAAAATAGGTTTCAGCCCATTTTTTATCTGCCATGCGATACGGAATCCAATCTCTTTTTGTGGTATCAAAACCATAGTTTTTAGCAAAATCCTCATATTGTGACTCAAGTGGTGCCACACCTGATGCTGGGTGTAAATTCAGAGCAGTTTTAAGTTTTTCCTGGTTTGTCCATTCTATAAACTTAGAAGGTTCCGGGAATAATGCCTTATTCCAGGTGTATCCTGTCCATCCTAAAAGCTCTCCGAAAGGGTCTTTTTGTGGATTTTTAATATTTTTTAGCCCTCCATGTGTCAAATGCCAATCCATATCTATGATAAGCACATCTATCGGAATGTCATATCTCCTGAAATCGTTTACCAAAGATTTGAGTTCAGGATCAGAATACGCCCAGTATCGAGACCACCAATACCCAAAAGCATAACGTGGAGGTAACGGGATTTTACCTGAGATTAAGGTGTAATCAGCCAATGCTTTTTTGTATTGTAGGCCATAACCGAAAAAATACCAATCTTGTTCTGAGGTAGATTTTGCTTCTGATACCCAGTTCCAATCAGAATTATCAAAGCGGAAACTATTAGAGTCATCAAGTAGATACCATCCATCTTTAGAGAGAATCCCTTGTTCTAAAGGTATGGGTTTACCATCCCAGGTCTTACCACCATCATAACCATCAAGCGTACGAGTAGTTCCTAAAAGGTTTCCTTTATTTTCTATACCAGGTTTCCAGATTACTTTGTCTCCATTATTATTTAATGAAATTTGTAAATTATCCACAGAAAATTTACCGCTTTCTTTTTTGTAACGCAATTCTAATTCATTAGTTACTATGACTAACCAACCATCTTTTTCGGTTACATCAAATTTGGGTATGGTTGTTTTACGGTTTATGACTATAAAGGAAGCTCTGTTTTCAAATTTCTTTTCATTATTCCATTCCATTCTAATTACTCTAGGAGTTAGCACAGTAAATCTGGCTTGACCAGAAGTAATAATAGCTTTAGGATTGGCTTCTGGGTTTTGGAATGCAAAAGTGTCTATTTTTAGAAATAGTAATAAAAATGCAAATAGATAGATGTTTTTAGACATGAATGTGGATTATTTTTTTAAACGAATAGTTTGACCTAGTTGTGCACTTTTTTTGGCAGCATCCAAAATTTCTACAACAATCATGTTGTTTTCTAAAGAGTTAAGATCGAATCTGTCTAGTTGTACTTTGTTCTTTATAACCGATGCAAAGAGTGCAAATGGATCATCGTATGGCGCTTTTCTTTCTTCAAGTTTCATTACTTGTTCATCATAGCCGTCATAACCTTCTGAAATTCTAACCCGAAGATCATGTCTGTTATCCGCATAAATTACACCTTTTAAACCATAGATTTCCATATCTTTTCTGCCGATAGGCCAGTTCCAGGAACCTTGAATGATAGCAACGGTGTTATCATACTGTAATAAAATAATAGATTCATCATCAACCTTTGGGTTATTTTTAGATTGTAGCTGTTGTGTAATTGCTGTTACACTGTTTGGACGTTTACCATCCATAAACCAAGTAAGTAAATTGGCACCATAACAACCAAAATCTACGATAGCACCACCACCATTTTGAACTGGATCGGTAAGCCAGTCTAAGAATTCAGAATTCACTCCAATTTTTTTTGGTCCTTTATGCCCATCTCTAACTACAATTTTTCGAATATCGCCAATGGTATTTTCTTTTTTACTTAATTCAAAAGCCTTGTGATTCGTTGGATACCAAGTAGTTTCATAGTTGGTAAGTAGATGAATGTTATGTTTCTTGGCAAGAGCTTGCATTTCTTTAGCGTGTTCCATACTGACCGCAAGAGGTTTTTCTACCATTACATGAATGCCTTTGGGAGCAGCGGTTTTTACAACTTCCAAATGTTCGTAGATCGTTCCAAAAGCTGTTACCGCCTCAGGATTTGTTTTAGAAATAAGTTCCTCTATAGTATTGTATACAATGTCCATAGAAAACTTATGTTGATCAGAATAACGCTGAGCTAGTTCTTTATTCGGTTCTACAATTCCTACGATTTTAATGTCTCCTCTTGGATCGCTACCAAAAATCCAATGCACATGAGTATGTGTAAGTCCAATTACACCAACTCTTAATGGTGAGTCTTGTCCGAATAAATTAAGTGAAAGTGAAAGCGCTAATATAATTACTGCTTTTTTCATAATTAAGAGGTGTTTTAGAAGGTTTTTCGTAATAAAAATTATTTGTGGTTAACAAATAAAGGTAAACTGTCTTAGCCAAAGAAAAAATATATTTTCTATACTAGATATTGATTTTACTTTTTATAACAATGTTTTAACAGTAATTGCGGCTATATTTTAAAATCGAGACAGCTATAGAGTTTTAATAATTTCAAAGGTATTCATTGGAAAGTCATTGAGTTTTGATCAATAGTATACCTATTAATCATAGAAGTATTGGATACAGGTTTTTATATTACTTTTCTTTTTGGAAAGAAAAGCAAATGGAGAGAGTACCTTTGTAAATCTTCAATCTGTTGTATGCCAATTAATCAACAAAAACCACGTGATAATTGTTAATTACTTTGTAGTGCGACTGTTTTAATTGTATAAGTGAAACCTTATATTAGCAAGCATTCTACCCAAAATTTTATGAGTAAGGAAACGAAATATACCGAAGATAATATACGATCCCTCGATTGGAAAGAGCATATCCGTATGCGACCCGGTATGTATATAGGTAAACTAGGTGATGGATCATCCGCAGATGATGGAATTTATATTTTACTAAAAGAAGTACTTGATAATTCTATTGATGAGTATGTCATGGGTGCTGGTAAGACTATTGAGATTTCTATTCAAGGTGATAAAGTGATTGTAAGGGATTATGGCCGTGGAATTCCACTTGGTAAAGTAGTTGATGTAGTTTCTAAAATGAATACCGGAGGTAAATATGATTCCAGAGCATTTAAGAAGTCGGTTGGGTTAAATGGAGTTGGTACTAAGGCGGTGAATGCGTTGTCTAAATTTTTTAGAGTAGAATCTACTCGGGACGGTAAATCAGCTTCGGCAGAATTCGAGAAAGGGAATCTTACGAATCAAGACATCTTAGACGAAACTTCTCGAAGAAGAGGTACCAAAGTTTCTTTTGTGCCGGATGAAACAATTTTTAAACATTATAAGTATCGTTCGGAGTACGTGGCGAAGATGCTTAAAAATTATGTGTACCTAAATCCTGGATTAACTATCTTATTTAATGGTGAAAAGTATTTTTCGGAAAATGGATTAAAAGACCTGCTTTCTGATAATATTAACGAAGAAGATAGACTGTATCCTATTATTCATCTAAAGGGAGATGATATTGAAATTGCAATCACGCATAGTAAAACACAATATAGTGAAGAATACCATTCTTTTGTAAATGGTCAGAATACTACACAAGGAGGAACGCATCAAGCTGCTTTTCGCGAGGCTATTGTAAAAACAATAAGAGAGTTTTATGGTAAAAACTATGAAGCTAGTGATATCCGTAAATCTATAGTATCTGCTATTAGTATTAAGGTTATGGAGCCGGTTTTTGAAAGTCAAACCAAGACCAAATTAGGTTCAACAGATATGGGAGGTAATTTGCCTACCGTTAGAACGTATATAAATGATTTTCTAAAGACAAATCTTGATAATTTCTTGCATAAGAACTCTGATGTAGCAGAAGGTATACAGCGTAAGATATTACAAGCAGAACGTGAACGTAAAGATTTATCAGGTATAAGAAAACTAGCACGTGAACGTGCTAAAAAGGCGAGTTTACATAATAAAAAATTAAGAGATTGTCGTGTGCATCTTACAGATAGTAAGAAAGACCGGAATCTGGAGAGTACTTTGTTTATTACAGAGGGAGATTCTGCAAGTGGTTCTATAACAAAATCAAGAGATGTAAATACACAAGCGGTTTTTAGCTTACGTGGTAAGCCGCTGAATTGCTATAACATGAGCAAGAAGATTGTGTATGAGAATGAAGAGTTCAATTTATTGCAGGCGGCACTTAATATAGAAGAGTCCTTAGAGGATCTTAGATATAATAATATTGTTATTGCTACAGATGCCGATGTAGATGGGATGCACATTAGACTTTTGTTGATTACATTCTTTCTACAGTTTTTTCCAGAAGTTATTAAAGAAGGGCATCTGTATATCTTACAAACTCCATTATTTAGAGTTAGAAATAAGAAAGAAACTATTTATTGTTATTCTGAACAAGAAAGAAGAGATGCCATTACTAAGCTATCTGGAAAACCAGAAATCACCCGATTTAAGGGATTAGGAGAAATTTCTCCAGATGAATTTGTGCATTTTATTGGAGATGATATCCGTTTAGATCCTGTAATGTTGGATAAAGAAAAGTCGATAGAAGAGTTGTTGTCTTTTTATATGGGAAAGAATACGCCTAGTAGACAAGAGTTTATTATAGAAAATCTTAAAGTAGAGTTAGATACTATAGAAGAAGAATTATAAGGATACAAAAAGTGCCCCGGAAAAAGGTATGGATATAGAAAACGAAAACGAAGAACTACATAATGAGTTAACTCCTGAAGATCATCAGCCTCAGGAAGTGATTACAAAGGTTACTGGAATGTATAAGGATTGGTTTCTGGATTACGCATCCTATGTAATCCTGGAACGAGCAGTGCCATCAATAGAAGATGGGCTGAAACCAGTTCAACGTAGAATTCTGCATTCTATGAAAGACTTAGATGATGGTAGGTATAACAAAGTAGCTAATATTGTAGGTCATACGATGCAGTATCACCCACACGGTGATGCTAGTATTGCCGATGCGATGGTGCAGATTGGACAAAAAGATCTGTTAATTGATATGCAAGGTAACTGGGGTAATATACTCACTGGTGACAGAGCAGCGGCTTCTAGGTATATAGAAGCACGATTATCTAAATTTGCATTAGATGTAGTATATAATCCTAAAGTAACAGATTGGCAATTATCATATGATGGAAGAAAGAAAGAGCCGATTAATTTACCTATAAAATTCCCACTATTATTAGCACAAGGAGCGGAAGGAATTGCAGTAGGACTTAGCACTAAAATTCTACCTCATAATTTTTTAGAATTGATTGATGCTTCTATTAAGCATTTGCAAGGTAAACGGTTTACAATTTTACCAGATTTTCCAACTGCAGGAATAGCAGACTTTACGAATTACAATGATGGTAATCGTGGAGGTAAAGTTAGGGTACGTGCAAAAATTTCTCAATTAGACAAGAACACGTTGGTTATAAGCGAAATACCTTTCTCTACTACAACTTCTAGTTTAATAGATTCTATTCTAAAAGCCAATGAAAAAGGTAAGATAAAAGTAAAGAAAATAGAGGATAATACGGCAGCAAAAGTAGAGATACTAGTACATCTTCCGGGTGGTATTTCTCCAGATAAAACTATTGATGCGCTATATGCTTTTACGAATTGTGAAACATCAATTTCTCCACTAGGTTGTGTAATTGAAGATAATAGCAGGCCTAATTTTATCGGAGTCTCAGAAATGTTGAAGCGCTCTACGGATCACACCGTAGAATTACTGAAAAAAGAATTAGAGATTCAGTTAAACGAATTGCAGGAACAATGGCACTTTGCATCATTAGAAAGAATTTTTATAGAAAACCGTATTTATCGCGAAATTGAAGAAGAAGAAACCTGGGAAGGAGTGATAAATGCAATTGATAAAGGCTTGCTGCCACATATAAAACATTTAAAGCGAGCTGTTACCGAAGAAGATATTGTTCGTTTGACAGAAATTAGAATTAAAAGAATCTCAAAATTTGATATAGATAAGGCACAACAGAAGATTGAGGCTTTAGAAGAAGATATTGCTCAGGTAAAACATCATTTGGCAAATCTTATTGAATACGCTGTATCCTATTTTAAAAGATTGAAAAGTACTTATGGTAAAGGATGGGAGCGAAAAACTGAAATAAGAATTTTTGACGATATAGAAGCGACCAAGGTGGTTATTAGAAACACCAAGCTATATGTAAATCGAGAAGAAGGATTTGTTGGAACATCACTTCGTAAAGATGAATATGTAACGGAATGTTCTGATATAGATGATATTATTTGTTTCACTGCAGATGGTAAACTCATGATTACTAAAGTTGACGCTAAAACTTTTGTTGGTAAGGATATTATCCACGTTGCTGTCTTTAAAAAGAAAGATAAGCGTACCATTTATAATATGATTTATCAGGATGGTCGAGGAGGAGCATCTTATGTAAAACGCTTTGCGGTTACTGGAGTTACAAGGGATAAAGAATATGATTTAACACAAGGAAAGAAAAGCTCGAAGGTTACTTATTTTACCGCAAATCCAAACGGAGAAGCAGAGATAATTACTATTTTCTTGCGCCAGGCAGGAAGTGTGAAAAAATTGAAGTTCGATCTTAATTTTTCTGATCTATTGATAAAAGGTCGTGGAGTTAAAGGTAATATTGTTACTAAATATAATATCAAGAAAATTGAACTAAAAGAACAAGGTGTTTCTACCTTAAAACCTCGCAAAATCTGGTTTGACGATACTGTGCAGAGATTGAATGTAGACGGAAGAGGAGAATTGCTAGGTGAGTTTAAAGGAGAGGATCGATTGTTGGTTATTAGTCAAAAAGGACTTCTTAAAACTATTGTTCCTGAGATTACGGTGCATTTTGGTTCTGATATGGTGGTGCTTGAGAAATGGAAGCCAATGAAACCTATTTCGGCTATTTATTGGGATGGAGAAAAAGAAAAGTATTATGTTAAACGATTTTTAGTTGAAAATGCAGATCGCGAAGAGGTGTTTATTTCGGATCATCAGAAGTCATTTTTAGAAATTGTTTCCACGGATCATAGACCTGTTGCAGAAATAGTATATAATAAACTAAGAGGGAAAGATCAGAAACCGAATGATGAAATAAGTCTGGAAGATTTTATTTCTGTAAAAGGAATTAAAGCTCAGGGCAATCAATTGACTACCGAAAAGGTGAGACAGATAAATTTAGTAGAATCTTTACCGTATGATGAACCTGAAGAATTGCCTGCAGAAGAAATAGAAGTGATAGAAGAAGAAGCGGTTTCATCTGATTCTAAAAATATTTCTGAAAGTAATGATTTTGAAGATGATGAGAATAGTGATCAACCAACATTATTCTAAAAAAAATACGGTAGAAAACTAAATCATTCTCCGTGAATATGATTTATGACCTTTGTTAGTAGATAATTAATTTATCTACTACCCTGTGATTATCGGTATTTAGTAAAATAAAGTAGATACCCTTTGTTAAATTAGAGATTTTAGCTGTATTCTCTGTATGATTATAGGTTTTTGATAGTATCGTTTTTCCGGAGGAGTCATATATTTTGAGCTTTTTTATTGAACTAGACGTGTTTTTAAATTTTATGTATGCCTCATCTCTTGTGGGGTTAGGATAAATCTCAAAGTATGAATTGGGATTGTTACTATTATTTATTCCTAAAGTAGTATTATCAACAAATACGTCGAGCTCAGTAAATTCAAAATTACCGCTACTTTGGTATCCTTCTACAACAAAAGAAACCTCGTGTAATTTCCCTAAATTCATATCGATAGACTCCCATTGTTTAAAATGCTCAGAAATATCTATAGTACCACTATTTCTTGTGTCTCTTCTTATGCTAAAATATTGTTGAAATGTAGTGATACCTAAAATCGAAGGTTGATTCACTCTTGTATTCTCGTATACATCATATATACTTCCATTTATTTCAAAAGATTTTTTTAAAACAGCTCCATCTGCCATTGATGGAATCCAATTACGCCAATCTTCAATGATATAATATTCTACAAGAGGCTCAATAGTCCATCCGTAAATAGACAAATAGGAATTCCCTGAATTGGTGGAAGGGTTGTAATTACAATTGTAAGTCGTGTAAAAATTTCCTATTTCTTGATGTAGTTGTGTTTGATCATATCCTAACCCTCTTCTTGCTAAATAGTTCAATATGCCATCCCATTCTCCGCTAAATAATGCTTCATTTCCAAGTGTCATACAAGCAGTTCCTTGCGAATTTTGGTTCCATAATTCATATCTGAATCCATCTTCTTCTCCAGCAATCTGTTCTGATCCTGATTGTATGCAATAGGTTTGTGCTTTGCTACTTAGAATATTTCCTAGAAGAAACATAAAAAGTAATATTGGTAGAATTGTGTGATTTTGTGGTTTAGGGAATTGTTTATTCATAATTATTATTTAATAAAAATCTTATTTTTAGTAATTTAAATGATTTACTTAAAGTGATACTTTAGTCATTTAAATCGGAATAAAATTCTTTAATAACAACGAAAAACAAAAATTATTGAGGATATTAAATGTTTTTTTTACTTAAATTTTAAGTAATCTATAGCTTATCCGCTATAAATAAATTGATTAAGTTTTTTTTATAAACTTGGTTAAGATCACGATGTGCTGACCATTAACTTTGCCTTCTATATGTTCAGGATTATCATGTACTAAAGAAATATTACGAACTACAGTACCTCTTTTGGCAGTGAAATTAGCTCCTTTTACGTTTAGATCTTTAATTAGTACTACACTATCTCCAGCTTGTAACACAGAGCCGTTAGAATCGATATGCTTTATAGCAGTATTTTCATCATCACCTTCTCCAGTAGCTTTTGCCCAAGCTAAGGTGTCATCATCCAGATATAACATATCTAACAAATCCTGTGGCCAACCTTCAGAACGTAATCGGGTAAGCATTCTCCAGGCCATAACCTGTACTCCAGGAACTTGGCTCCACATACTATCATTGAGGCAACGCCAGTGATTTGCGTCTATTGTGGCAGCATCTTCGATTTGTCCTTTGCAAGTCGAGCATGCTAAAATGCTAGAATCTAATCCTACATTTGGTGATTCAGGAACATCGTATGCTGATAAATCCTTGGTAGTGCCACATAATTCGCATACAGACCCACTACGATCTTGTAACTCTTTTAATTTACTCATTTGTTTCTATCAATAGGTGAGATCACTATAATTTGCGCAAAAATGCGATAATTTCTTTTAAATATTAATTGTTTTGCCCGCTCAGTTTTCCTTTCTTTCGAAGTTTAAAATTGATAAATTCTACAAATAATGAAAAGGCGATGGTGAAATATAAGTATCCTTTAGGGATGGTGCCAACTTCACTATCAAATAATTGCAAATGTGCTAAATGCGCAGCTTCTGCAATCAACATAAATCCTATCAGAATCAAAAACGAAAGTCCTAGAATCTGAATTGATGGATGTTTGTTTACAAAACGACCAACCGGCGTAGCAAATAACATCATAATTAAAACAGAAATCACCACTGCGATAATCATTATAATTAGCGCATCCGTTGGGTTGTCACTTAATCCATTAGTCATACCGACAGCTGTAAGTATAGAGTCAAAAGAGAAAACAACATTAATCAATGTGATTTGCACAATTGCTTTGGACAATGAACTTGAACTTTTTTCTTTAATTTCTTTCTCTTCTTCTCCTTTTTCATCTACCTTTTCGTGAATTTCGTGAACACTTTTATATAATAGGAAAAGTCCTCCTCCAAATAATATGAGAGACTGTCCGCTAATTCCAGCTTCTATCCAAGGTAGATTAATATGCCAGAAAGGAGCTTCCATTGCTACAAGTAAGGAAATACCAAAAAGCAATACAATTCGCATAACCATGGCTAGTAATAAACCAATATTGGTTGCTTTTTTTTGTTCTTCATTAGGTAACTTGCTTGAAGCTAACGAAATGAATATAATATTATCAATACCTAGTACAATTTCGAGAAAAGTCAACGTCAATAGAGCTACCCAGGCATCGGCAGTTGTAAAAATTTCTAGCATTATTTTGTTTTTTTAGCAGTTCCTCTTTGTTTGTTTTTTTTAACACCTACCAACCCATATTCAAAAGTATACGTGTTTTTATCCGTGGTTAATATCTTCATATGAATTGCTTTTTCCTCTGCCATATTTTTTGGATGAAGTTTCTTTACTATATACTCGCAGTCATTAATCCAGCGAATACTGGCTGTATCACTTTTGCCTTGAAAATAATCTATTTCAATAGAGTCATTGCGCACAAATGTAGTTTTAGCAAGCTGTCCGTTAAGATAGGTTTCAAATTCAAAAGTACCGGTATGGAAATCCTTACAGTCCCTTTCCTGCTGATAACAACTGGAAAGCAACACAGAAATAAGGAGTAAAAAAATAAGTCGCCTCATAGCATTACAATAATGATAAACGAAAATAAATCTATTTCAACAGATTTAACAGCAACAGTCAGAAAAGTTGTTAAGATTTTTAATTCTTGTAGACGTCAAAAGTACCATCCTTATAGAAAAATACAATTTGATTAATTTCTTTAGTAACAGAAGCAGTATTGATGATCTGCTTTTCTTTGTCTTCCGTGATATCCGAAATATTATTTTTAAAATCAGGTTCAGGCAGAGAGAATAAATCTTGTTCAGATTCTTCAGTATTTGGTGCTTGGGTTAGAGTAGGAGTTGTTGGTTTAATTTGATAAGTTGTTTCAATAGGCTTGTCAGTCTCTTCGGATTTAGGAAATGTACCTTGACCATACAGCAACCAGTATAGTTCTGCTTCTGGATAAGCTTCAGTAATTTTCATTACAAAATCTAAACTAGGTTTATTTCTACCAGAAAGAATATGAGAAATAGAGGAACGTCCTACACCCATAGCGTCTGCAAATCCTGATGCCGAAACATGATAAAATTTCATGATTTCCTGTATTCTTTTCCCGAAAGCGGCTGTGTTTACCATTGTAAACGAATTTAAATGAATAAGTTGATTACAAAGTTAAACAAATTCAACACAACATGAGTTTACAATTGTAATATAATAAGAAACACATTGATTGATTGTTAAATAAAAACTTTAATTATGATTGTCTATATTATTGAAATTCATATATTTATGTAAAATATTATTAATCATCATCTTAGTTGTTAATAACTCAATTACTTTAGGAAACTTAGTGTTGCATCCTGTTTAACATACTAAACAATTATAAATTTTAAGTTGTTTACATCTGTAAATAACTATAATTTACAATTGTAAAACCGCCATTAGTTTACATGTGTAAAAACTAAAGTAATTGCTATGAATCTTCAGTAAACAGTAGTAATTTAGACGCTTTAATTAGCCTATGGATATTAAAAAATTGTCGGAGTGGTTCTCTACATATAGAGAATCTTCCTTATCAGGACGTTATATACATTTAGAACATATTGGACCGCTTTTGGCTACTCTTTCAAAAAAAGTAGAGATTGAACTTTTAGGTACTTCAGAAAATAATGCTCCAATACACCTTATAAAACTTGGTAATGGACCGAAGAATTTATTGTTCTGGTCACAAATGCATGGAAACGAAAGTACTACTACAAAAGCAGTGTTAGACTTTATAAATATGTTAACAGATGATTCTAATGAATTTTCTGAACATATTTTGACATCTTGTACCTTATATATCATTCCTATATTAAGCCCTGATGGTGCCAAAGCATATACCAGACTTAATTATAATCAAGTAGATCTTAATCGAGATGCTCAAGATAAGACCCAAAAGGAAAGTATTATACTAAACAATCTAATTCATAAGATTCGTCCTGATGTTGCATTTAATTTGCATGGCCAGCGTACTATTTTTAGTGTAGGAGAAACTGATTTTCCTGCTACAGTTTCTTTTCTGTCTCCAGCAGGAGATCAAAAACGTACCGTTACTCCTTGTCGTAAGGTAGCCATGGAAATCATCTCTGAGATGAATTTTGTGTTACAACAGTATATTCCAAAAAGCGTTGGAAGGTATGATGATGGCTTTAATATTAACTGTGTCGGAGATACCTTATCTGATATGGGGATACCTACTATATTATTCGAAGCTGGACATTATGCTGAGGATTATGATAGAGAGAAAACCAGAGCTTATATATTTTATGCATTGGTTACTGCAGTTCGATATATTTCGGACAAAAATGTAACAGGAAATGGGTATGCAGGATATTTTGATATTCCAGAAAACGGGAAATCTTTCTATGATATCATTATTAGAGATGTTATTTTAAATAAAAAAAATGTGGATATAGCAATTCAGTATACCGAAGAATTATCAGAAAATGATATTAAATTCATTCCAAAAATTGTTAAAATTGAGAATTTAGGAAATTTTTATGGTCATAGAGAAATTATCGGTAATAAAAGAACTATATATAACGAAAACGTTACAGTAGAGGTACTTCCAGAAAATGAGTTGTTAAAATTCCGACTAAACGATGAATTATTCTCAACAGAATTGAGAAAAAGTTGAAAAAAAATGTATGAAAACATTATTTTTCTGTTATTTTTGCAATGTAATTAATCGGGAAAATTTATTAGAATTACTATGGCAAAATTTAAATTAGATGAAGTAGATCACCAAATTTTAGACATGTTGATCGAAAATACACGTACTCCTTTTACGGATATTGCAAAGAAATTACTGATTTCTGCCGGTACCGTTCATGTGCGTGTAAAGAAAATGGAAGAAGCCGGAATTATTGAAGGATCTTCATTAACATTAGATTATAAAAAATTAGGGTATTCTTTTATTGCTTATGTAGGTATATATCTTCAGAATACGTCACAAACCAAGTTTGTATTACAAAGAATTAAGGAAATACCGTTTGTAACCGTTGCGCATATTACTACAGGTAAGTTTAATATCTTTTGTAAAGTAAGAGCAAAGGATACGAATCACGCGAAGGATATTATTTTCCAATTAGATGATATCGATGGTGTGTATCGTACGGAGACCATGATCTCCTTAGAAGAAAGTATAAACGATAAGAAACGTTTGATGCATTCTATCTTTCAAGAAATGTAAAGGGCATTCTATTTAAACATATTAACCCTTTAGGAATCAATCTTAGAGGGTTTTTTAATATAAAATAATTTATTAATCAACCATATTCGTAACCACAATTATGGCAAGACAACCAAAAATAGAACGTTTTAATCATAACGTTCTTACTAAATATCAAATATACAACAGTATATTTATTACATTACCTTTTGATGAAATCACCAATACAGGTGTTTTATTACCACTTTTTAAAGAAGTTTGTGAAAAAGGGTATGATAAAAAGAAGAATCCTTCAGAAATTGTAGAAAGCTTTTTTAAGCTATATCAGGATAACCCTTCTGATAAAGACAAGCATGATCTTTTATTTAGATTTATACAGTATATAGAACGTCAGGTAGTATTATTTGACGCGATAGAAGATGCAGCTTTTCCTATTGTTAATAATATGGATGGTCGCGGTACGCTAAGGAGTATTAAAGAAGAAGCACAGGCAAAGGGACAATTAGAAGAATTGAAAGATTATCTAAGAAGATTTAAAATTAGACCGACTTTAACTGCGCATCCTACACAGTTTTATCCAGGAACCGTATTGGGAATTATTCATGATCTTGATACTGCTATCCGAGCTAATGACTCGCAAAGAATCAAACGACTACTAGCTCAATTAGGTAAGACAGCTTTCTTCAAAAAAGAAAAGCCTACGCCTTATGATGAAGCTGTAAGTTTAATCTGGTATCTCGAAAATGTATTTTATCACTCTGTAGGGACTATCTATAATTATATTCAGCAGAGCATTTTTCAGGGAGAAGATCTGGAAAATGACCTTATTAACCTAGGATTCTGGCCTGGTGGAGATAGAGATGGTAATCCTTTTGTAACCACAGAAACAACACTTAAAGTTGCAAAAAGATTAAGAAAAACGATTCTTATCAACTATTATAGAGATATACGTAAACTAAAGCGCAGAATCACTTTCGGGAATCTACAAGATAAGCTAGGAGTTCTGGAGGAAGCATTATACGATAATTTTTATTACGCAAAAACTGCTGAACCTTTATCAATTGAAACATTGATGAATGGTTTACTAGAGGTAAGAGAAGAATTGATCAGCAAGCATCAATCTCTGTTTTTAGAAGAATTACAAGATCTAATTAATAAAGTTAAGATTTTTGGATTCCATTTCGGAACTTTAGATATCAGACAAGATTCCAGAGTACATCATAATGTACTTACGGAAATTGTAAAAAAGACGAACGATTTAGGTCTAGGTTTTTTTCCTGATAATTATGATTCGTTATCAGAAGAAGAGCAGATACAAGTATTATCTAATGTTACAGGAAAGTTAGATCCATCTGTGCTAGATGATGATATGGCAAGAGCAACAATGGAATCTATTTATGCAATACAAACCATACAGCAAAATAATGGAGAACGTGGCGCTAATCGTTATATTATTAGTAATAATGGTAGTGTTCTTAATGTGATGGAAACCTTTGCGATGATTAGGTTAAGTGATTGGGAGCAACCTTCAGTCGATGTGATACCGTTGTTTGAAACAGTACCTGATCTTGAGGTTTCTCACCAAGTTATGGAAGCATTGTATAGCAACCCTGTATATATGGAGCATCTAAAACGTCGTGGAATGAAGCAGACTATTATGCTTGGTTTCTCTGATGGAACGAAAGATGGGGGATATCTAATGGCGAATTGGGGTATTTTTAAAGCTAAAGAAGCACTGACTGAAATGTCAAGAAAATACGGCGTAAAAGTAATATTCTTTGATGGTCGTGGAGGGCCGCCAGCCAGAGGAGGAGGAAACACCAATCAGTTTTATGCTTCGCTGGGTCCAACAGTAGAGCATGAGCAAATTCAGATTACAGTTCAGGGACAAACGATTAGTTCTAATTTTGGAACCTTAGATTCCTGTCAGTATAACCTAGAACAGCTATTAGGTGCTGGTGTAGAAAATCAATTGACGGATAATGAAGCTAATTTATTTTCTAAAGAAAATAAAGAGACCATGCAGGAATTGGCGGACGTTAGTTATAAGACTTATGTAGATTTTAAGAATCATCCTAAATTTTTACCGTATCTAGAACATATGAGTACGCTTAAGTACTATGGAAAAGCCAATATAGGTAGTCGTCCTTCTAAACGTAGTAAAAGCAGTAGTTTAGATTTTGGAGATTTACGAGCAATACCATTTGTCGGTAGTTGGAGCCAGTTAAAACAGAATGTTCCTGGATTCTATGGAGTAGGAACTGCTCTAAAAACTTATGAGGACCGAGGAGAATTTGATAAGATAACAGCACTATATAAAGGATCTGCTTTCTTTAGAGCTTTGGTAGGGAATAGTATGATGAGTTTGACAAAATCATTTTTTCAGCTTACTGCCTATATGAAAGACGATAAAGAATACGGTGCTTTTTGGGATATCATTCATAAGGAGTATGAATTAACCAAGCGTCTTTTATTAAAATTGACAGGATATACTGAGTTGATGGAAAACGAATCAGCAGGTAAGGCATCCATTGATATTAGAGAAAATATTGTATTGCCATTACTTACGATCCAACAATATGCGCTGAAGAAGATTCAGGATATTACTCGATCAGGTAAGGGTACAGAAGATCTAGAAATTTATGAAAAAATGGTAACCCGTTCGCTATTTGGTAATATTAATGCCAGTCGTAATTCGGCATAAGAAACTATAATTTTTAAACGAAAACCACAGTTACTATTGCTGTGGTTTTTTTGTTTGGTTAATTTTGATTTTCTTTAATAAAAAATGATCGTAGCCGTAGAATTATATGTTTACAAACGGTTACAATAAAGTATATAATAGAAATATACCCAATTGGTTATATACACATGTTACCAGTAATTATAAAAAACGAATATGAATAACGAAATAATTGAACATAAAAGTTGGTGGAAAAGAAATTGGAAATGGTTTATTCCTTTAATAGGCTTATTCCTTGTCTTTATTATTTTGTTTTCCTCTTCCAATTTAGGTAATCATATGGGTGGTTTTGCAAAGGCATACGCTGACTCAGAACTTTCCAAAAACGCATTGGAAATAGCAAAACAAAATAAACGAGTAATTGAAGTTATGGGTGATTTAAAACCAATTGACAACTTTGCAATTCTTGCTGGAGAAGTTATGTATTCTAACGATAGTAAATCTGTTGATTTATATATTCCAGTTGAGGGTAGTAAGAGCAAAGAGGCTTCTATGGATATTTCTGCTGACAGAATAAATGGAAAATGGAACTATAAAAAGATTAATATTCGAATTAAAGAGCCTGTTGAGGAAAAAGAAATTATTGAGGTGATTAAGCAACTCGAATAAAAAACTGGTAACATTATATATAAAATCAGAGCAATTTAGTGTTTAATCGAAAGGTCTTTTCCTTTTTGCAATGGCGCTATATTTTTATAAGTTTAATAATAAATAAAAATGCGCAGATAGATCGGTTGGTTTAAGTGTATTTGCCTTGCTCCGATTCATATATTTGGCGTTAGCTGCAATTTGAAATATGGATAAAAATCAATCTTCATTAATAAATTTTATTAAACAAATCATTCCAATAAATGAAATTGAAGCTGAAGAAATCGCTAGTACGTTTCACTTTACAAAAATTGAAAAGAATTCACTTTTTTTAAAAGAGAATAAAGTTAGTGACGACTATTTTTATCTTGAAAAAGGATTAATGAGAGTTTTTCTTTATGATTTAGAAGGAAATGAAATCACTACAGATATTTTCACGGAAAATAACATCGTTTTTGAAATCACCTCCTTTTTCAATAGAGTTAAATCTGAGACCAATATTCAAGCTATAACTGATTGTATTGGTTATCGCATTTCTTACGAAGAATTAAACAAGCTGTTTCATCATAAACCTGCATTTAGAGATTTTGGTAGAGCTATTTTAGTTAAAGAATTCATCGCTTCCAAAAAGAGAAACTATGCTATGATTAATCAAACTGCCGAACGACGCTACCAACACTTATTAACTTCAAGACCTGAAATATTAAAATATGTACCATTAAAATATATAGCTTCATACATAGGTGTTACAGATAGTACACTAAGTAGAATACGAAAGAAAAAACAACCATAGCTTTTTCTTGCCTTTTGTCAAGTGAAGTATATTTTTGACTGCCTAATTTTGAATTTCACAATAAAGATTACAAAATGGCAGAAATTTCAATTTTCACATCTCTTGGGCTAATTCTAACAACCCTAATCTCTCTTTGGTTATTTTTTAAGGCTTCTAATAACAAAAAAACTCTTTACGTCATTATCATATGGATGCTTGTTGTAGGTGTATTAGGAGTAACCGGATTTTACCAAAAATTGGAAACATTTCCACCAAGGTTTACTTTATTACTTGCTCCAACTATTTTATTTGTTTTGATACTTTTTACCAATAAAAATAATGAAAAGTTTATTGATAGCCTTAGTATAAAATGTTTAACAATAGTGCATATTGTACGTATTCCTGTGGAAATAACTCTTTATCTTGTCTTTTTAAGCGGATTAGTTCCTGACTTGATGACCTTTGACGGCTATAATTATGATATTATATCAGGAATTACAGCTCCTATAATCTATTATCTAGTATTTGTTAAGAAAACAATAGGGCGAAAAGGTCTTCTAATATGGAATATCGTCTGCTTAGGACTATTGATTAATATATTGGTGATAGCTGTATTAAGTGCACAAACTCCCTTTCAACAATTGGCTTTTGACCAACCCAATATTGGAGTAACTTACTTTCCTTTTGTATGGATACCAGCAGTCATAGTTCCGATAGTTTTGTTTTCACACTTGGCTAGTATTAGACAATTGATATTAAGAGAAAAAGCAGCTAACAATGTATAAAAAAACATATAATAATTTAGTCTTAACCGAAAGGTCTATGCTTATTGACTACGTCCACTAAATATAAAATTTGACGTTCATAGAAGAAAAGATAAAAGCAAAATATTATATTTGGTTTGGTAGCAATCCTAAATGTATCGCTTATTACCTGCCCTACGTTTCTTGTACTGAGCGTTGGTGATAATTAAGAAAAAAATATGTTTAACTGGTTCAAAAAAAGGAAATCTAATAGGGAATCTGAATTTCAATCAGAATCTTCAAAGACTTATGACTTTAAATGGTATGAGATTGGCGAAGGAAATCCTTTTAATAAAAGAGTTTTGGACATTCGTTCATATACCGGAACTATGCTTGCATTTACAAAAGAAAAAAAGCTTGCTGAAAAATACAATGATATGCGTCAATCAAATGGGGAATATTTAAAAAACCAACAAATTTTAAACTCTGTTGATTCAATTATTTATTTAAAGTATCCTCATAATGGAGATAAATTAAACGGAATTATATTTAAAGCAGATAGTATGGACTGCAAATGGGATATTTATGCTTTTGAAAACTTTTTTTATTTTAGTAGAAGCTGGAATGGAGATTTGGCTTACAAGGCAAAGTTTAAAATAGACTCGGATTCAATTGAAATAATTGAAATCGAACACTCGAATGAAATTGAACAGAATATTGCATTAAGTGATGTACATTATTTAATAAAGACACACGCCATAAATCAGCCAATTCCACATACAATTCCTAATGATTTGAAAACGGATATAGAAATTGCCCAATGGTCATTTGCTAAATTTGGTAATCGAGCATATTATGCAACCTATGAAAATGTTTTTGATACTATAGTAACTTTAAAAAAATAAAACTATCACCAACATCAAATATGTGATCATAGCAGTTAAGTGATAATTCAAAGGTTCTTGTGTTTTTGCAGTGGCGCAATGCTTGCAAAAAGTAAAAGTTAGCAATCAATGCGCAGAAAAATCGAAAAGCAGGGTAACATTTTGCTTTGCTACGACACATATATTAAACGTTGTAGCCAATTACCCAAAGAATATAATTTTTAATGTATACAGTAGACGAAATCAAAAATAATTACAAAAAAATGTCTGATTCTCAAATTGAGAAAATCGCTCTTTTTGAATCTAAGGGTTTAAGAAAAGACGTAATTAATATTTTGAGGAGTGAAATTAAAAATCGTAAATTAAATTCTGATTTATTAAATTGGGTAAATGCAGAGACAAAAGCATTTAAAGAACAAGAAATAATTGAACTTAAAAATAAAATCTCAAACTTAACCTGTCCCAACTGTCTAAATAACACAACGAAACTCTCCGGTTTTGAAATTAACAAAATTATATCTTTTCTAGTTTATTCAAAAGAGACAAATCAAAAGAAAGTACTATGCAAAAATTGTGGAAATAAAGAAAAAACTACTTCAATATTACAAAATCTATTTTTTGGATGGTGGTCTCGAAATGGTATATTAGCTACTCCATATCTAATTATTAAAGATTTAATTAATTTATTTTACTCCGAGAAGATAAGTGACCGAATTCTAGTTAAAATGATAGAAGGTAATACTGGATATTTTAGAATGAACGGTACTGAAAAAGAAATACTAAGTGATTTTATAAATAAGTTTAACGAAATATAAAACTGGCTACAACAAGATATATGTGATCATATCTTATTATGGCTAGATCGAGAGGTCTTTGTATATTTAGGATGACTCAATACTTGTCAAATGAAAAAAATAGCAATCAATGCGCTGATAATGTCGAGAGTTAGGTAACAATTTGCACAGCTACAACATATATTTATAACGTTACCCAACATTAATACAAATTGAATTATAAAGTAACACATACACTTTTGACTTTAGCAATTTCTATATTTGGATTGCTGATTTTCAGTTGTGTCGAAAACTCAAAAAAAGAGGAAAAAGAAATCAAGGCTGAAAATATAATGACCGAATTAAAAAAATACAATTTGCCAGAATATTTTAAGAAATTACAAGAGAAAGAGCTGTTATTTTTAAAAGAGAATGTTTTTTATGGACTTCCATCTGGAATACCAAACAAAAAGAATCAATATTATTTCTCGAAAACTGACTTCGAAATAGTATTATCTCGTGTTGAGAATCTAAATATCGGAATTGACTTTATTGATATTTACAAAAATGGAAAAATTGTTTCTTCCGAATTCCCAGAAGATTATCATTTAAAATCCAATGACCCAAAATGGTATAAATCTTCATTTAAAAAGAGATCTAATAATGCAACTGACTTGAGATTTAATGCAGTTTTTGGATTACCGGATGATTTACTAGACAAAATATTAAATAATTAAAAAAACATTTGGTAAAACTATGTGATCATAGCAGTTAAGTGATAATTCAAAGGTTCTTGTATATTTATAATGGCGTAAAAAAATTTATGGCGAGAAAGTCATAAAATCAGCGCAGATTTGTAGATGGTTGGGTAATATTTTGCTTTATTACGACACATACTTATAACGTTATCTGCAAGCTTAAAAAAGCAACGGATAATAATTATACAAACACTTAATCGTTAATTGCGAAATGAATGACCAAATAATAGACCGCGAATTTCTGTCCGAGTTAAGATTTGAACCATTGACAAAAGACAATTGGAATAAGTTTGTGAAGCTTTTTGGAGCGAATGGAGCTGGTGCGAACTGTTGGTGCATGCACTTTAGACAAAAAAAGTCAGACCACGAAGAAGGAAAAGCTGATGATAAAAATAAAGATTCAATAAAAGAACTTGTGTGGAACGACCAACCGACAGGAATACTTGGTTTTTATGATGATATTCCAATCGCTTGGTGTGCTTTTTCCCCAAGAGAAGATTTTATTAGACTTCGAACGTCAAGAGTTCATAAACCAATTGACAATAAAAAAGTATGGTCAGTTCCGTGCACTTTTGTTGCAAAAGAATTCAGAAAACACGGAGTTTCAATAGAGCTTTTAAAAGGAGTAGTAAAATACGGTAAGGAAATAGGTATTAAAATTATTGAGGCATACCCTACAATTCCAACACAAGAAAAACTTCCCGATGGTTTTGCTTGGATTGGTTTATATAAATCCTTTGAAAAAGCAGGTTTTGAAATAGTTGACAGAACATCAAAACACAGACCGATGGTTAGATATTATATCGAATAAAAACCAGCCGTACATAATTAATTGCTTTGCAAGTGTTTATTTGGAAAATTCCTTCAGAATTTTTTCGGGTTCGTATTTGTTTACTAAATTAATTGCTAAACCACGCAACTAGCCATACACAAATCGTTAACAGTAATATTTAGGGACCTTAAATGAAATTTATTCTTAGAAAAAATATTAAACTTGGGATAACTAAAGCTGAGTTTGATATAAGATTTAAAGCGAACGTAGTAAAAGAAGAAATTCATTATTTTATGCCTCCACTACTCAAAAATAAAGTTACAAAAGCTTATTCGGGAATTATTTATAATAATGAATTTCGTTTAAAAAAAAATACTTCTTTTAATCCTAATCTAAATTTTGAAACTTGTTATGGAAAGGTAATAGAGACGGATGAAGGGATCGAATTACAAATTACAATACATGGGATTCAAGGTTTTTCAATATTAATGATATTTATTTTTATTTTAGTTGGATTAATTACTTTATTAAACATAGTTTTCGAGGAAAATTACAATCAAAATGGCGCATTGTATGTATTAGTTCCAATCTTCGGTATTTTCTATTATTTAATCTATAAAAAGATAATAATTCAAATTGTGGAAGATGTTGCTAATACAACTGAAAATTTGGAAAGCAATATAAGAAATTGGTTAAGAACATAAGTATATTAAAAAAATCAAGTATCTGATTATTAAACTCATAAATGATGGTCTCTGAAAAAATCAGTAGGTTGTGCTTTTTTATATAAATAGGATACTAGAGGTTTTAACTTACCTTTTTTCTTGCACATCCAATAAAGATAGAAGGCGAGTAGGGTCATAAAAAGAATGGAGAAAAAAGAGTCTTCTATTCCAAACTCAGAACCTATAAATAAGCTAGGACCATTGAATTTACTCGATAATAAAGCATCAAAATTAGTATTACCAGATAGAGGTGTTCCATATACTATCTGTGCAAAATTCCAGCTAAAGTGAAAAAAGAATGGTAGCCAGAGTCGCTGTGTATACGTGTACAAAAGACTTAATACTATACCCAGCATTATCACAAACCAAACCGAGGTAATTGTAGCATTTGCATTTCCATAATGTAATACACCAAAAAAGAATGCTTGACTTAATGCGATGTTCGTACCAAATCGTTCTTCCAGAATTCTATAAATAATTCCGCGGAAAATAACTTCTTCAAACAAAGCAGCAGATAATAATAATGTCAGCGGTAGCAATATACCCGAAAACTCATTGAAGTTATATACTTCAAAATAGCCTAAGAGGTATAGTATACCTATGCAAAGTGAAATGAGTCCAAAACCAGTAGATATACCTATTGATAAATCTTTTTCAATTTTGTTCAAGGACAATTCATGAATCTTTCTTTTTTCTAATAATTTATAGAAAACATAGTAAATAACGATGATCACAAAACCAGATATTAAGTTTTGTATTCCATCTTTTAGCTCTTGAGAATCTAGAATTACCCCAAGAATCGGTTGAGATATAGCTTTTTTGATAACTAATATACCTAAGATACATACTGTGATTCCTAATACTATTTTTACGATCCAATGCTGTGTGATTTTTCTTAAACTAATATTCATTATATCCATTTGAATTTTGATACTGTTTGTTCGCAATTTTTATCTCCTGTATGTTTTATTTCTGATGGTTCAAATAGTACTAACCAACATTCTTCTTGAGCTATAGGTTTATGCTTTATTCCTCTGGGAACAACAAGCATTTCACCTTCTGTAATTGTTTTTTCTGAATTTTCAAAACATATTTTTAGAGAGCCTTTAATAACATAAAACAACTCATCTTCGTGTTCATGAGTGTGGTAAACTAGCTCTCCTTTTACTTTTACGACTTTAATTTGCTGTCCATTCAATTCAGCCACAATTCGTGGATTCCAATAATCTTGAAATAAGTCATATTTTTCTTTTAAATGAATTGTTTTGATCATGGGTTTATGTTATTTAGGTCCAAAGCTAATTTATAAGTTCCATTTGTACAAGTAGTTATTTTAAACTAACTTAGTCTTTAAATTAGACTAATGCTGTTGTTACTAACAGAATATTGAAATAAAAATATGGATAAAGACAAAATAATGTATGATAACTGTCCGGTTGTGTATTGTATGACAAAGATTGGAGGAAAATGGAAGCCAATAGTTTTATATCTAATTTCTAAAGATCTTAACCGTTTTGGAAAACTACATAAAAGAATTCAAGGTATTAGCAAACAGATGTTAACAACGCAACTCAGGGAACTTGAAAGAGATGAAATTATTGTGAGGAAGATCTATGCAGAAATTCCTCCAAGAGTCGAATACTTTTTAACAGAAACAGGTGATTCATTAATGCCGATTATTCAAAGTATGCAGCAATGGGGTAAGGAGAATAAAAGTAAATAAGGGGCTACGAAATTAATTATTATTGAAAATACTTAAGACAATAAATGAAGGTTTTCTATTCTGTTTGTATTTCCTAAATTAGTTGCTTAAATCACGTAACTGATTTTATGCAAGCACATTTCCATTAACAAATCCGATATAAAAACATGTTAGTTTAAAATGAAAATTTTGATATTTGGAGCTTCAGGTTCCGGAACGACGACGCTAGCCAAGGAAATTAAAAAAAGGACAAGTTTTGTTCATTTGGATGTTGATGATTATTATTGGAGGAAGACAATACCTCCTTTTCAAAAAAAAGTATCATTAATCGAGCGAAATAAGAACCTTAAAACTGATTTCGAAAAGTTTGAAAATATAATTATAAGTGGTTCTTTGGTAAGTTGGGGAAAGGAATGGGAAACATTATTTGATTTAGCAGTTTTTATACGATTGGATCATAAAGAAAGAATGATCAGGCTCGAAAAGAGAGAAACTGAACGTTATGGAGAAAAGCTGTTAACTGATAAAAAAATTCAAGGGAATTCAAAAGCTTTCTTAGAATGGGCAAACCAATATGAAAATCCAAACTTTGATGGTAGGTCATTAAGAATTCATAATGATTGGATCAAATTGCTGGACTGTGAAATTTTGAGAATAGATGGGAAAATGGAATTGAATGATAAAATCGAAAAAGTATTAACCAAAATAAAAAACTACCAACGACAAGGTTAGGATTAATTATACATAAGCTAAAAACCTTTTAGATAAACCATTCATCTATAAAAAAATGATACAATAGACTATAGTGTTTTAAATATCATAGTTCTTTTTGGAGCAATACAAGGATTTACATTGTGTCTTTATTTACTTTCCAAAAGAAGGGATAATAAAAGAGCATTCAATTATTATATGTTGTTTTTGTTTTCCTTATCCTTTTATAATCTAACATATGCATTCTTGTATATGAATGTGGATTCAATAGGGTTTATTCCTTTAGCTTCCTTTCCATTTCCTTATAAATATCTGATTGGTGTGGGGTTTTATTTTTATATCAAAAGCCAAATTAAAAACGTAAAGGTTATTCCCTCTATGGAATATCTATTGTTTGTTCCTGCAATTTTGTATGGGATGTTAAGAGCTTACTGGTATGTGATGCTCCATAGTGGTATTGATGAATATATCTTTTATAGAGTGTATCAAACTGGATTTTTCCTATATAATGATTTTGCTTACCTGATTTTCAATCTACTACTAATGATTAGTGCTCTGAGATTTATAAAGAAGAACAAAGATGTAATAAAAGGTTCTATGTCGATACGGAAAAATTGGGAATGGTTGTCGACATTTTCGTGGATGTTTATTGTAATTATTATACTTAATTTATTACATCAAATTATTGCAGTGCTTTTTAATCTTCAAGATAGTGGAGAATTTTATTATGTCATATTAGTTTTGAATTCTTTTTATATATACTGGATAGGTTTTATTGGTTTTACCAAATCCAATCTATTGTTTAAAACATTTAATCTCAAAGATGAAAAAGAAGAAGAGCAGGGTAGTTGGTTAAAAAATAAAATAGAGCACTATATGAAGAATGAAGAAATCTTTACCAATCAAAATCTTAAAGTTTCAGATGTAGCTTCTTTAGTATCCATGTCCGAAAAAGAACTATCCTTATATATTCACGATATCTATCATATGTCTTTTACAGATTTTATAAACACCTATAGAATTGAAAAGGTAAAATCATTATTAGTTTCTTCTGAACAAGAAAAATTTACACTGTTAGCGATTGCAGAAAAATCTGGTTTCAGTTCTAAATCTTCATTTAATGCAGTATTCAAAAAAATAACCGGTTTAACTCCGACTCAGTATAAAGCAAATCATAAAAACTAACATGTCCAGTATTTATTTTCTGGACATTATCCCGCTGTTTCTGAGGTTGTTTTTCTATAAAAGCTTATAGTTTTGAAATCATAAAATTTTAAAACTATACTTATGAAAAGATTACTTTTAGTTGTTATTATTGGTGTTTCTGTAGTATTTCCAAAGGTCTACAGTCAAGGAAAAGTAACATCGGTCCAAGATAGCATTAACATGTTCTATGATCGGTTCTTTGAAGAATTAGAAGCTAATTACCTATATCGAAAAAGCGTTAATTGGAGCCAAATAAAACCATACATAAAAAAGGAAGCACTAAAAGGCGGAACCTTTGAGAAATCATTAGAGATCAGTTCAAA
This sequence comes from uncultured Aquimarina sp., assembly GCF_947495315.1. Lineage (GTDB taxonomy): Bacteria > Bacteroidota > Bacteroidia > Flavobacteriales > Flavobacteriaceae > Aquimarina. The sequence continues at coordinate 87,365 of NZ_CANLYD010000006.1, forward strand.
ACTTTTTGACACTATACAAGGAGATCATTTATTACTATTTTCAGAAAAAGGAATGTATCAAAGTAATCTCAAACGAAAAATTGAACAAGAAGACTTACATAGAAACTTACTCATAGCATATAGTGAAGAACTAAAATTTGAGGCAAAAGTAATCAATGATCATTATGGGTATGTTTTTATTCCGGGGATGCTTTTACTTAACGCCACGGAGAAAGAGTTAAATGAAAGGGCACAAAAAATATACGATGCTATCTTAAAATTGAATAAAACTCAAAAAATTAAAGGGTGGATCATCGATTTGAGATTAAACATAGGAGGCAATTCTAATGTTATGTTAGCTGGATTATATCATTTAATAGGAGATAACACCGTGTCATTGTATTTAGATGCAGATAAAAATGTAAAAAACCGTTCGGGTCTGCATAATGGTATTTACTATGAGGATCAAAAAATACAAGCACGTGTAAAGACAATTGCAAAACCTAATACCGAAATTCCTGTTGCTCTAATTACAGGAGTGATGACTGCTAGTGCGGGAGAGTTTGTAGCTTTAGGTTTTAGAGGAAGAAAAAACACTGTAATTATCGGTGAGGAGAGTTACGGATTGACTACGGCTAATGATTTGTTTGAGTTGCCATTTAAAACAAAAGCTGCAATTACATTGAGCTATGCAACAGATAGATCTGCAGTGTTTACTAAAAGTATTAAACCTCAGATAGAGATTGTTAAAGAGGCTGATTTTAAGGATTTAACTAAAGACAAGAATGTTATAGAAGCTATTAAATTTATAGATAGCAAGTAATGAAAGTAATTAGAGTATTTGTTTAAGTAAATATATTTTAAATTAGATAAAGTTTTAAAAATCATACTTATGAAACTTAAATACGTATTTCTTTTATTAGCTATTCTGGGGCTTTGCTATACCTGGTATTTTAATATTCAGTTTTATTTAAACGCTGAAGATACATCGCTTTTAAACTATATCGCACAAACGAAAACTACATTTCCGGCTAAATCATTTAATGCAGATTTGTTAGTGGTGGTATTTACTTTTTTTGTTTGGTACATTCCAGAAGCGATTAAATTAAAAATGAAACACTGGTGGATATTTATTCCATTGACTTTTATGATTGCTATAGCATTTGCCTTTCCGTTGTTTTTATATTTTAGGGCACGTAGATTGGAGAAAAATGCGGTGATTGAAGAGTGAGATGTATTTAGATAATAAAGAACTGTTAATGACTTTATGGATTGAAATAAGAATTAGTACATTTCTACTTTTATTTATAAATGATAATGTATGCAGTCTTTACTAACTTCAAGAGAGTATAATCCTTATTATGGTATTTATATTGATCAAGCAGAAAACGCTAATATCATAACGGGCTTACAGCAAAGTAAACAGAAGTTTATTGATTTTGTAAATGCTATTTCTGAAGAAAAATTAACATATGCCTATGCAGAAGGAAAATGGACGATCGCCGAAGTATTCCAACACATAATTGATACAGAACGCATTTTTTCTTACAGGGCGCTTCGTTTTGCTAGAAATGACAAAAGCCCATTGATGGGTTTTGATCAAGACGAATATGTTCCTAATTCTAATGCAAATAATTATAGTAAGCAGGAATTTATAGAAGATTTTGAAGCAACTAGAAATAACTCAATAGCATTATTCAAAAGTTTTACAGAGGATATGTTAACTCAAATAGGCGAGGCTAGTGGAAGCCCAATGAGCGCCAGAGCTGCGGGTTATATACTTTCTGGTCATCAGAAACATCATTTGGATGTAATTAGAGATCGATATTTATAATTCATAAATGAAATGACTAAAGAAGAAGTAGCAAAAAAGTATCTATTCTTTTTAGAAAAAGGAGAGATGGATTGCGTAGTTGATCTGTTTACAAATGATGGTGTGGTAGAGTCTCCGTTATATGGAGTTCTTTCTGCTAAAGAATTTTATAAAGCCTTAGCAGAAGATACTAATTCTTCTCAGCTTCGTTTTGATGGATTGTTTTTTGAGAAAAATACGAATAGGATTTCTTTATTTTTTGACTATGTGTGGATACTAAAAAACAATAAAACTGTTGAATTTAAAGTAGTGGATATTTTAGAACTTACTTCTGAAAATAAAATCAAAAAACTCATCATTATATATGATACGGTGAATGCCAGAAGTTTGATAGACACATTATAAAGGTGATTTTTCTTTAGATTGCTTTAATCTCAAACAATATCTTTTAAAGTTTCTATATTTAATTCGTGACCTCCAGGATGTGATCTAAATTCTATTTGTGATAGTATCTCTTTTACACGTATTTTTTCGGCTTCTACTTTGTCTAATTCAAAATAGGGATCCTTTTCTCCTAAAATATGAGTTACTTTGGTCTTTTGGGTTAAAAATATAAAATCTTCTTTTCCTAATTCCTTCGGAAATCCTCCGGAAATCATCACAAAGCCATCTGGTTGTATTTGTCTACTGGCAATCCATCTACTGGCAATACTAACGCCTTGTGAATATCCCAGGACAACAAATCTAGCTGTAGAAGGAAGTTTTTCTGCTTCAATAACTGAATCTATATAATTCAGTACATTTTTAGTCTCGGTTCGGGTATTCTCTTTGGTGAGCCAGCTAGATCCTACTTTTTTATAATCATTATTTTTATAATATTTGGATGGAGCTTGCGGAGCAATGACATAGTTTTCCTTAGGATCCAAACTCTGGAATAACCGAATAAAATATCTGCTTAGATAACCAATTCCGTGAAAGACTAACCAAACAGTTTTCGTTTCAGAAGTCAACTCATTTAAAGTATCATAGGTATTTGTGGATTGATAAACAACCTCTTTTTGCATAATTAGTAGCTTTTTATAGTTGGAACCATTCATCTATTATAGGCCACAAGATATTCTGATTTTTCTTTCTAAAAAAATCAAAATGGCCAATTGTTTTTAGGTTATAATCTGATGGTTTTAAGTGTTTTCTGATAGTTTTAGCATTGTTATATACGCGATCACTTAATATGTCTACTGATTTCTTGGGAGCAAAAAGGTCATCGTCAATACTAATTAATAGCATAGATTCTTTAATATCTTGATAATAGGTTTCAGAACTTCCTTTGGTAAAATGTAGCATCGAATCTGGATGTAATAAGAAAGTTGCCCAGTCCTTTGCAGCTTTTGTGGTCAAAGGTTTTCCTAATCCAAACCAACTTGATGGGTAGTATCCCAAGACCGATGTAGTAATAGGTACAAAGAACTTAAAATTAAGATATATCAAAGCACGTATCCTTGGGGTAAAATGTTTGTAAAACCCAAACTGAGAACCTATAGTAAGATACTTGTCATAATATTGAAACGCGTCGCTAAAACCTACGCTGTTTCCACCATAACTATGACCTATCATATATTGTGTGTTATCGGGAAATTCCTCTTTTGCATATTTTGATACAGCTTTAAAATCCATTGCCCACGAAAAGAAACCATACTCTTTTAGAGATTGAATACTTTGCGATGTAGAAGATCCAATACTTCGATAATCAAAAGTAAAAACATTACATCCTTTTTCTGCCAGGTATGTAGCCATACTAAAGTAAAACTTTTGCGGAACAGCTACAGCAGGGGCAAAGACGATTGTTTTATTATTTGATGATTTTGGAACAAATTCATGTACCGAAATAGGGTAGTTATCCATGGATTTAACAGTATATGATTCCATTGTTAAGGTTTTAAAATTGAGTTTTGTTGTAAATATTGTTCAGTCTGTAAGTCGAAAAAAGTAACAATCTTATTGAAGTAATCATTTCGGGACTTTGATTTTGGTATCTGAGCATGTTTTGCATTGGAAATAATGTGTAATTCCGATTGGATAGGTATAGTTTGGTTAAAACGATATCCTGCATCATCTTTAATGAGTTCATCTTTATCTAGATATATAAAAAGAACCTTTTGCAAACTATGAGCATCTTTGATTCTATCAATCATGCGTATTTTCTTTTTTAACTTAGGATTAAAAGTATTAAGTGTTTTTAAAGCAAAATTTGCAAAAGGATATTGAACCCAGAAATCATCAAGCGTATTAGCAGCACTTTCTATAATAGCAAAGTCATAATCATGTTTTTCTGCAAAAGCAATAGTAGCCCATTGTCCGCCTAAAGAGATCCCTAAATACCCTAAAGGAGTATTTGGGAATAGGTTTCTAGCGGTATCTCCGGCAGAAATTATATCTTCATGATAATAGAAATTTCCGACTTCACTTTCTCCAAATCCGTTGATGTCAAAAATGAATACGTTATAGCCTTGATTTCTTAGTATATCAGTATATCCATTTTTAAGAAAATATCCTTTGGCTTCTTTTCCCATGGGATGTCCTAATACAATAGTAGCTTTGGTTGTATCATTAATGGAGTATGAATACATTCCTTTTAGTAAAGCACCAGATTTACTTTTAAAGGAAATAAAATTCCATTCTTTGTTCTGTTCTTTGGATAATGGATTTTTCCATGGTATCATAAAACGTCCAAAAAAAGGTTTTTTCGCAATCTTATAATATGTTTTCATTTCTTTAATATTATCTTTTCCATTCTGGAAACTGCATTATTAATATATTTATGATCGTTATAGATACGCATCAATAAAATACCGCCTTCAAGATCCTGAACCATTTGTTCCGCTAGTGATAATGATTCTTCTTTAGAATAGTTAGGTTCTAGCAAAATCTGTAAACCGGCAATGAAATCTTCAAAAAAATGTTTGATTTCATCCTTGTAAATAGGATCCAGATGGGCAGTTTCTAGGGCGGTGTTTGCCATAATACAACCGCTATTCGCATTTTTAAACATTTTATCAATGAGTCCATGAACTTTTTTAAGTTTTTGTTCAATAGTAAGCGTATTGTTTTCAATCACTTTGAATAGATTGTGTTTGAAATAACTATTTACGGTTGCTAGCACCTCTTTGATTAATTGCTCTTTGTTATTAAAGTAGTAGTAAAAATGTGATTTCTGAATTTCACAAGCTTTAGCCAACTCACTCATGCTACTTTTACAGATACCTCGTTCTCTCAATACTGGAATGACTTTACTGAGTACTTCTTCCTTAGATGTTTTTGTTTTTGGCATTTTATTGAACGTTCGTTAAAATAATACATAAATATAGTTAGAATTATTTAATGTCATTGTTTATTTTTACTTAAAATTAAATTTATGAAATTAACTGAAGAAGAAATATTGGAACAATGTGCTAAAATGTGCAAGAATACACTGATGGAGACATTAGATATTTCTTTTTGTGAGGTAGGAGCTGATTATTTAGTAGCAAAGATGCCTGTAACTCCTAGGGTTCATCAACCAGATGGTGTGTTGCATGGCGGTGCTATGGTTGCTCTAGCGGAAAGTGTTGGTAGTGCGGCCTCACATATTTTTCTAGATACTAAAGAGTTTTATATTAGAGGTTTGGAGATTTCTGCTAATCATGTAAAAAGCATTAAAGAAGGATATGTATATGCCAGAGCAGAGATTGTACATAAAGGAAGGACGACTCAACTTTGGGATATTAAAATACGTGATGAAGAAGGTAACTTGATCTCCATTGTAAAATTAACAACTATAGCATTGTCTAAATCCAGATAATATGGATGCTTCAGCATTATACCTGAAAATCCAATCTCAATTGGATCATCAATTACCATTTGTTGTATATAGAAAATCTGGAGAAAAAAAAATAAATAGTTTTCTTCAAAATGATAATCACTTGTATGATGTAAATGCATATGATACTTCAGGTTTTGTGTTTGCGCCATTTGATAGTGAGGACAAAGCAATATTAATACCGACAGATAAAAGTAGTTACTATAGCGCGGTTATTCTGTCGGAGCGCAAAGTTCAAAATCAAAATCAATCTTCCTCTATTCATAACAATCACAAAGCGAAAAAAAGTCATATAAAGCTGGTTGAGGATGGGATAGGCGCTATCGCTAATGATTCTTTTAAGAAGGTGGTATTGTCCAGAAAAGAAGAAATGACTTTCCCTAGTAAAGACTATTTAAAAGTCTTTCAGCAGTTAATTGATAATTATCCCAATGCTTTTGTGTATTGTTGGTACCATCCAGCTGTAGGAACCTGGCTTGGTGCAACTCCAGAGACTTTGGTTACTATAAAAGAAGATCAGTTTTTTACGATGGCATTAGCCGGGACTCAGCCTTATGTTGATTCGTTAGAAGTATATTGGGGAGCTAAGGAAATAGAGGAACAAGCGATGGTTACGGATTTTGTTTTGAATGAACTCTCATCTAAAGTAAGTAGTATTGAAAAATCAAGTACATATACATATCAGGCAGGCACATTGTTACATCTAAGAACAGATATTAAAGGCTTCTTGAAAAATAAAAAATCTAGTGTACAAGATATTATCAAAGTATTACATCCCACGCCTGCTGTATGTGGTTTACCTAAAAAACCAGCAAAATCTTTTATTTTAAAGAATGAATTATATGATCGAAAATATTATACAGGTTTCCTTGGAGAATTATATATCAATCATAAAGGAAAAACTGAATCTAATCTGTACGTAAACCTAAGATGTATGGAAATGTCTTCTGGTAAAGCAATAATTTATGTAGGAGGGGGGATCACCAAAGATTCTATCTCTGAAAAAGAATGGGAAGAAACAGTACGAAAGACTGAAACAATGAAAAAAGTTTTGCATTAAAACACTGGCTTTAATTATGGCTATATCGTAATTTAGCGACTCGAATGAAGAAACGATTATATTCTAAAATTCCTTTGTCTCAAACTATTGTTGCTTTGTGTGAAGCAAAAGGAATTCATCATATTGTAATATCTCCAGGATCCAGAAATGCACCGTTGACTATTGGTTTCACTGAAAATCCTGACATGCATTGTTATAGTATTGTTGATGAGCGATGTGCAGCTTTTTTTGCATTGGGAATTGCACAACAGATTAAAAAACCTGTAGCACTGGTGTGTACATCGGGTAGTGCATTATTAAATTATTACCCGGCAATTTCAGAGGCTTTTTATAGTGATATTCCTTTGGTAGTATTAAGTGCTGATAGACCTATTGAGCGTATTGATATTGGTGACGGGCAAACGATACGTCAAAAAAATGTATTCGAAAATCATATTTTGTACTCTGCGAATTTATATTCTGAAATTGTACCAGAGACAGAAATAGATGATCTTAAGATAAAGCAAAAACAACACGAAGCACAAAAGCATAATGAAAGAGAAATCAACCTAGCTCTTAATGTTTCTATAGAAAAAAGTGGTCCGGTTCATATTAATGTTCCGTTCTATGAGCCGCTATATGATGTAATTGAGCGACCAACCATTTCTCCCAAAAACATTCCTGTAGAATATATAGAACATCGTATATCAGATACCTTGAGATCCAGTATGCTTGTCGAATGGAATAAAGCAAAACGAAAAATAATATTGATAGGTGTTAATGCACCAAACAGTATTGAGCAGAGATGGATAGATCATTTCGCCAAAGATTCTTCTGTGTTGGTTTTGACTGAAACGACATCAAATATTCATCATGTTACTCATGTTAATTGTATCGATCAATTAATTACATCCTTAAATGAAGAAGAATTTAGAGCATTGCAACCTGAGATTCTACTTACTTTCGGTGGAATGGTGGTTTCTAAACGAATCAAAGCTTTTTTTAGAAACTATCAACCTAAAGTACATTGGCATATAGACGAGAAGAAGGCTTATGATACATATTTCTGTTTAACGGAACATATAAAAATGAATCCTAATTCCTTTTTTTCTAATTTCCTTCCGAATACTGTAGCAATGAAGAATGATTACAAATCATTTTGGATATCCCTAAGAAATCAAAGAAGAGAACGACATGCTGAATATTTAGAACAGATAGGTTTTACAGATCTAAAAGTGTATGAAACACTTTTTAATCACATTCCAGATGATCAGATGATTCAGTTAAGTAATAGTTCTACGGTACGATATGCACAATTGTTTTCATTGAATCCCTCTTTTAAAGTGTATTGTAATAGAGGAACAAGCGGTATCGATGGAAGTACATCTACGGCTATTGGAGCAGCAGTAGCTTCTGGGATTCCCACAACCTTAATAACAGGAGATCTTAGTTTCTTTTACGATAGTAATGGATTATGGAATGATAATATACCTGCTAATTTTAAAATTATTTTAATCAATAATAGCGGAGGAGGAATTTTTAGAATTTTACCAGGTAAATCAGAGACGGACAATTTTAGTACTTTTTTTGAGACGAAACATAATCTTACTGCAGAGCAGCTTTGTACTATGTTTAGTTTTAAATATGCGCAGACAAATGAAATAAAAGGATTGGTAAAAGGCATTGAAAATCTATATCTCAACAATGATTCACCTCAGTTATTGGAAGTTTTTACACCAAGAAAAATGAATGATGGTGTTTTAATCGATTATTTTAAGCATTTTATCTAAAAACGCCCAGAGAATATAATTTATAAATGAATTATTCATTTATAAATAAGTTATATTTGAGATAACATAATAAATTAACTAAAACCTAAAACATTATCACCTTATGAGTAAAAGAGACGAATTAATAACTAAGTACGCAGCTGATATCAAAGATAAAATTGGTCAGACACCGGATGTGGATTTTTTAACCAAGGTTACTATTGGTTGTGGGCCATCTATTTATAATAAAGACGCTGCTACCGTATCAGGAAGCGATGCTGCAGAATTAGAAACAGTAAAGAAGAATTTCTTAATCAAAAAATTAGGGCTTTCTGATGGGCCAAAATTAGATGAAGCAATTGCTTCTGTGATGGATGCGTATGGTAAATCTAACCGAAATAAGTATAGAGCAGTAGTGTATTACCTTCTAGCTAAACACTTCAAGAAAGAGTCTGTTTATAAATAAAATAGCAGCTCATAAAAAAATAAAAGGTGTTCTCTTATGAACACCTTTTTTGTTTTAATATGGTATACAGGAAGATTAAACAATTATCTTTGCGCAAAAAATAGAACATGCTTAAGCTCGGTACATATAATACACTAGAAATCGTAAGAGAAAGAGATCAAGGGATTTACCTTAGCGATGATGATGGAAATGAAGTGTTATTACCTAATAAATACGTTCCGAATGAATTTATGATTAGGGATGAAATTAAAGTATTTTTATATTTAGATCACGAAGAGCGTATCGTAGCAACTACTTTAGAACCTTATATAACAGTTAATTCATTTGCTTATTTAAAATGTACGACAGTTTCTGATATTGGTGCTTTTATGGATTGGGGATTAGAGAAAGAGCTATTTATTCCTTTCAAAGAACAGGCTTCTAAGATGAGAGTTGGTAGTTGGTACCTTGTTTTTGCGTATTTGGATGAAAAAACAAACAGGCTGGTTGGTTCTAGTAAGACTAATGCTTTTCTTGATAACTCATTAGTGTTGTTATCTGCTTATGATGAAGTAGACTTGATGGCATCACACCCTTCTCCATATGGTTGGAATATGATTGTGAATCAAAAACATCTAGGATTGGTGTATGAAGATGAAATTTTTCAAAAAGTTACTCCTGGAGATCAGTTAAAAGGTTTCGTGAAAAAAGTACGCCCTGATGGTAAAATCGATCTTACATTACAAAGACACGGATATAGAGCTATAGAACCAAATGCGCAACAAATACTAGATGAATTAAAGTCTAGCGGAGGTTTTATTGATCTTAATGATAAATCAAATCCTGATGATATCAAAGACGTTTTTCAGCTAAGTAAAAAAAGTTTTAAGAAGGCTATTGGTTCCTTATACAAAGCTAAAAAGATAGTTATAGAAAAAGATGGGATTCGTTTAGTTGACGAGGATTAATTGTTACTAATAAAAGTGTTTTTTAATAAGTAAGGGGTATACCAGTTACAGGGCAATATATGCCAGTATATGTACTTGCGTCTCTATAGGCATTATTTTTAATACTTCCCTTACCATTATTATTGGCGTTATATCCACCATTTCCTGTTATTGTAAATCTTAAGTTATTTTGATTTTGAGTTGTGGTACTGGGAAGAGTAAAAGCATAATCAGATTGTATAAACTTATTTTCAGGAAGCATGAGAATAGGAGTGTCCTTTTTTAAATGCTGTTTACGCAAATCAACGGCTAAATTTATTTCCATTAAAAAATAATTCCCAGTAGAAATTATTTCACGTAGATAAGATAAAGAAGGAGTGATCTCTTTATGCTCTAATGCGTATTGGGAGTCGTTTTCTATTAGTTGTGTGTTCCAAGTTTCCCAATCGATAGTAAGTGAAGACTTTTCTTGTCCATAAGAGATTAGACTAATACAACTTAAAAGGAATACAAAAAGAATCTTCATGGTAGTTTCTAATTATCAGTTTTGTCTAAAATATCAAAAATCGTGCAAATGTCATGTTAATTTATACAAAAGATGTAAAAATATTACTTTTTTAACTTGATTTAACTACTATAATGATGTAGCTGGATACAATATATTATATTATTTTTGATAGCACTAAAAAATATATGATGAGTTCAATAAATTGGAAAACTGTAAAAGAATATCAAGATATAACTTATAAGAAATCAAATGGTGTAGCCAGAATAGCATTTAACAGACCAAATGTGCGTAATGCTTTCAGGCCTCAAACTACGAGTGAATTGTATGACGCATTTTATGATGCACAGGAAGATACTTCAATAGGAGTAGTACTACTTTCTGGTGAAGGACCATCTACTAAAGATGGTGTATACAGTTTTTGTAGTGGAGGAGACCAAAAAGCAAGAGGGCATCAGGGATATGTAGGGCAAGATGGAATGCATAGATTAAATATATTAGAAGTTCAACGACTTATTCGTTTCATGCCAAAAGTGGTAATAGCAGTTGTGCCAGGATGGGCTGTTGGAGGAGGACATAGTTTACATGTGGTTTGTGATCTTACTCTTGCGAGTAAAGAACACGCTATTTTTAAACAAACGGATGCAGATGTTACTAGTTTTGATGGAGGATATGGATCTGCATATTTAGCCAAAATGGTGGGGCAGAAAAAAGCACGTGAGATTTTCTTTTTAGGCAGAAATTATTCTGCTCAGGACGCTTATGAAATGGGAATGGTAAATGCAGTAATACCTCACGATGAATTGGAAGATACAGCATACCAATGGGCTCAGGAAATCTTAGAAAAATCTCCGACATCTATAAAAATGCTAAAATTTTCTATGAACCTAACAGATGATGGTATGGTCGGGCAACAAGTTTTTGCAGGTGAAGCTACACGATTAGCTTATATGACAGATGAAGCAAAAGAAGGTAGAAATGCGTTTTTAGAAAAGAGAAAGCCTAATTTTAAAGATATTAAATGGATACCATAGTAGTGTGATATTGATCTTCAAATTTAAAATGGATAATGAAAAATAAAGAAGACGAATTATTATCAGTACAATATAGGATTGAAAAATCCGGAATGAAACAGCAAAAGCTAGAGAATCGTCTTGTTTCTATTTCAGAAGAATTAAAAAAGAGTAAGAGGAACAGTTTGATTTTCATGATTTTTTTTATGACTGTTATTGTTGTTATGGCTGGCGGAATATACTATCTAAATAAAAATGATGCTTTATTTTCTGCTGATGAACAAGAGAACACACAGGTCGAGATAGATCAAATTCAGAAAACCAATGACTCTTTACAAGAGGAATTAGTGAAGCTTAAATCTGATATTGCGGATTATAAAAGAGGATTAGCTTATGAAACAGATAGTCTTAGTACAGAATCTGCTGATACTAGCAATACAGATGTAGACGGAAACAATCGAATAGCAATCACAGATACTATCAAGAAATTAAAATTCGAGAGAAAACATTGCTATGTTAAAAAAGTATTTAGAAACAACGGAGTAATTTTTATTGAAGCTGATTTTATAGAATATTTTAAAGGAAGAAAAGCTGTAGAAAAAGCCAAGGAAAATAATGAAGCAGAATATGATATTGATAAAAATGGGGATACATTATATTTCTTATACGACGATTATTATGTGTCTAACACTAGTTATAAACTAAGAAGGCTCGAATTAAATGACAAAGTTCGTATTCAGGACATAAATCAAATTTCTAAAGGATTTCCGTTAAAGGCCTTTCAGAAAATTATTGCAGATAAACCTATTATGATTTTAGAAATAAATGATGGAATTGTATATAAAATAAAGAAACAGAAATTACCATAAGCCTATAAATCTTTCTAATACCCCATAAAAAATGCCAGATATTAAAAATGAAGATCTTTTATCATTGCATTATCAGATAGAAAAAGCTGAGGTTGAACAACGAAAGCTAGAGGATCTTCTTAATGATAAGTCATTAGAACTCAAAAGGAACAGAGCGTCTAAAATAATGTTTAAAATACTTTGTTCTGTTTTATTAATTACTACGATAGCCCTGATTATATATGTGGTATTCTGGATAGATAACAGCGATAGCAGTGTAACCACTAATAACAAAGAATTCTCATCTTTTCAATCAGAGATCAATGGACTTAAAAATCAGCTGAATCAATTAAAAAAGGATCAACCAGATCTTAAAAATATAAAGGATCTTTATTTATATAGAAGTTTAATAAATAAGGACACCGTGTATTCTGTTCAAATACAGTCGTTCACAACGGATAAAGTTTCTTTAGTTTCAGAGAAATTCACCAATACTCTTTTTTATAACGATACGTATTATTATAAACTTAGTTTGGGGATTTTCGAGACTCTTGAAGAAGCTCAGGAATTTAGAAAAATCCTACTTCAATCTGGGATTATTGATAAGAATATATTTGTTATTTCCTATAAAGAAGGAGAGCGTATACGAATAGAAAACCCTTTTTAAAACCAAAACCCCTCAACGAGGGGTTTTGGTTTTTCTAAGCTTATTGGCTAAGAAAAATATAACTTTATAGGACCAATGTTATGGTTTTGATTAAATGTTCTCGGCTTATCTTAGTTTAGGATATTCTACAGGATTAACTTCGTTCATTAAGTTGTAAACTTTCTCAAAAATATCTTCTGTAGATGGTTTACTAAAATAATCTCCATCAGTACCAAATGCCGGACGATGTGGTTGTGCACTTAAGGTTTGTGGCTCGCTGTCCAAATATTGATAAATATTTTGTTCATCAATAAGTTTGTGAAGTATATAACCCGTAGCTCCACCAGGCACATCTTCGTCAATAATCATTAGTCTATTGGTTTTAGCTACACTTTTTACGATATCGTGAGTTAAATCAAAAGGAATTAAGGATTGTACATCAATTACTTCTGCATTAATACCCAATGATAATAGTTCTTTAGCTGCTTGTTCTACTAGTCTTAATGTTGATCCATAGGAAACCAGGGTTATATCGTTTCCTTCCTTTACGGTTTCAACGACACCAACAGGTGTTCTGATTTCGGATAAGTTAGAAGGCATTTTTTCTTTAAGACGATATCCATTAAGACATTCTATTACCACTGCCGGTTCGTCACTATCCATTAAGGTGTTGTAAAATCCAGCAGCTTTAGTCATATTTCGTGGTACAAGAATATGGATTCCGCGTAATAAGTGAATCAAGCCACCCATTTGAGAACCGGAATGCCAGATACCTTCTAATCTGTGCCCTCTTGTTCTAACAATTAACGGTGCTTTTTGTTTAGCGAATGTTCTGTATCTTAAGGTAGCAAGATCATCACTTAATCCTTGAATACAGTATAAAATATAATCAAGATATTGTATTTCGGCAATAGGTCTAAGACCTCTCATGGCCATACCAATTCCTTGTCCAATAATAGTCGCTTCTCTAATACCAGCATCAGAAATTCTTATATCTCCAAATTTTTCTTGTAATCCTTCAAGTCCTTGATTAACATCACCAATTTTACCACTATCTTCTCCAAAAATTAATGATTCAGGAATTCTACTGAATATTTGATCAAAATTATCTCTAAGAATCAAACGAGCATCTACGATCTCTGCATTTTCTGCATATTGTGGTATAACTTCTTTAATTTTAGTAACATTATTATCAAAATCATTATATAGGTGATCACTATATTTAGGTTGAATTTCTTCTATATAACTGTTAATCCAATTCTGAAGTGCAGTTTTTTCTGGAAAATCTTCTTTAACAATATATCGTAGCGTTTTTCGTGTTGCTTCGAGAATATCCTTACGGATTGGTTCATCTTTATCCGCTAATGTTTTTACAAGAGGAGAGATGAAATTTTTATTAGCACTTTTAGCTTCTACAGCTTCTAACATACTAAGTGCTTGTTTTTGTTCGGCAACAATTTCAGATATGTAGGCGTTCCAAGCGCTTGTTTTACCTTGCCTAACTATTTTTTTACAAGATTTTTCTAATGCAAGCAATTCATCAGCCGTAGCGACATTATGATCAATAATCCATTCCTTGAATTTCTTATTACAGTCATATTCACGTTCCCAGTTTAGACGTTCTTCGCTTTTATATCTCTCATGAGATCCTGATGTAGAATGACCTTGTGGTTGTGTAAGTTCTTTTACGTGAACTATAACCGGAATGTGCTGTTCTCTAGCTAAATCTTCAGCAGTTTCATATGCTTCTACAAGAGCTGGATAATCCCAACCGTTTACTACTATGATTTCGTATCCATCATGCTTTTCATCACGTCTAAATCCTTCTAGAACAGCCGATATATTTTCTTTTGTAGTCTGATGTTTTGCATGTACTGAAATACCATACTCATCATCCCAAACACTAATCACCATTGGTACTTGTAAAACACCTCCGGCATTTACAGTTTCCCAAAAAAGGCCTTCACTAGTACTTGCATTACCAATAGTTCCCCAGGCTACTTCGTTTCCATTAATAGAAAAGTTAGTATTTTCCTTTACGCTTTTCTCATTACGGTATACTTTGGATGCTTGCGCTAAACCAAGTAATCTAGGCATTTGGCCGGCAGTAGGAGAGATGTCAGAACTAGAATTCTTTTGCTTTGTTAAATTTTTCCAGGATCCATCTTCATTAAGACTATGGGTTGCAAAGTGACCACCCATTTGTCTACCTGCAGCAAAAGGTTCTTTTTCAATATCGGTATGAGCATATAAACCTGCAAAAAATTGTTCTACAGTGTATTGCTCTATTGCCATCATAAATGTTTGATCGCGATAGTATCCTGACCTGAAATCACCATCACGAAAAACTCTAGCCATTGCTAATTGAGGTAATTCCTTTCCACCACCAAAAATTCCGAATTTGGACTTTCCTGTAAGTACTTCTCTTCGTCCTAATAAACTACACTCTCTACTTATTAAAGCAATTTCGTAATCTCTAAGTATTTGATTTCTATATTCTTCAAAAGAAATATTAGGTGTAATTGTTGTTTCAGGCTGCATGTGAACGATGTTTTACGGTCCGCAAATTTAGCTAAAATCCACGCCAATTCCAAGACAAGAAGTATTAAATTTATTAAGGATAATTCATTTAAATCAAC
Source organism: uncultured Aquimarina sp. (assembly GCF_947495315.1). GTDB lineage: Bacteria > Bacteroidota > Bacteroidia > Flavobacteriales > Flavobacteriaceae > Aquimarina. Next base: position 102,864 of record NZ_CANLYD010000006.1, read on the forward strand.
TTTTTGTTATTGAATTCTTTTTTTAGGTCATTATTTTAAGAACTGATTAACAAATATTCAAAATTTTCACATTTATTATTTTATTGATTTATTACACGAATTATTTGAATTTGTAATCTCGAAAAGCTTGCTTCAATCGTGTTGTGTATACTTTCGATACAATCATATTGTACGTTATTTTAACTTTTATGATTTATTTTTTTGAATAAGGTTATCTAACTTTTTTTTATTAAAAACTTGATTTTTAGTTTTTTAGAAGTTGTTATTTGTAATGTTCGGAGAAGTATGTTTAAGGTTAAGTTCATTTTTTTCCTACAAATCCGAAAAATAATATAACTTAGAAGTGTTGTTGAAGGTCACTATAAGAACATTAGTGATTCTTTATAGATAGCAATGAATTATTAGAAATGTAACAGTGTATTTTTGAAAAATATAAGGCTAACAGATATATTATTCTATTTTGCTTTCGCAGTGGTTGTTATAATTGCTGTTTTTTTCGATAGAAAATATTTAGCCTACGCATTACCAATAATAATAGTTTCTATAGGTGTCATATATTTTGAACGTGCAGTTAAAATAAATTTTTGGTATGTACTTAGTTTAATTTCCATGATTATTTGCGATACTCTTATTTATATTGATTTCGTTAAAAATTTTGCAACAATATGTATTTTGACCGCCATATACTTTATAGCGTGTACACTAGCGTTGAGAAAGTATTTATTGGTTAAAAATATTAAACGTAGTACGTTTTTATCAATACCTATTTTAGTTAGTTCCGGATTAGTTGTGTATTTGATATACGCTATTTCTCAATTACTTATTGATGTGGTTAAAGAAGCTATTCCGGAGGTAGTTGTTTGTCTGATTGGCTCTACTTCATATATACTAGTGTCTTATCTTATATATGTACAAGATATGTCTAAAGAAGGCTTAAAATTAATTGTAGTTGCTTTTTTATGCATATTTATTGTGTCTTTATTGCCTATAAACGAGTTGTTTTATTCAAGTAAAATTTTCACCGTATTTATTAATATCGCTCACGTATTAAGTCTGTATCTTTTTATGAAATATTTAGTAAGAACTACTCCAGAAAAAGAAATGCCTGTTCATGAAAACTATCTTTGATAAAAATATATTTGAACTGGAGTATTGAAGGAAGAAATTATTTTAAAAATACTTCAATCTTTACTAATACCATTCTCTGGTAAATAGACCAATAAGTGTTTGTGGACTTAATGTAATAATAAATCGAATCTGCTCATTGTAGTTAGGTTGATTGATTTCAAAACCATTATTAGAGGCTACAGGAAAGAAAAGTTCGAAATAATCAGCAACAAGACTCACTCGCACACCTGCATCATATACAAATTTTGGTGACATCCCTCTGTTTTTAACAAAACCAACATCTCCATATGCATATATCCATTTCCAAATATTGGTGTTGGCATTAAGTGTGGTGATCCATTGGTTAGCAAAAGGATAATCAAGTTGAGATTTAAATCCTCCTTCTGCAATGATAATTTGTTGACTTACTAATCCGGTGTCTTCACTACGTCCTAAGTAGTTAAAATCAAAAAGATAATCGGTTGGTCGATCTAAAGCAAAGCTGAAAAAATCACCATCTTTTTCGGTATCATTATAAAGGAAAGCTCCTGCAAACAAACGAAGGTTTATTTGTCTATTGTTCAAAAAGACTTTTCTGTAATTAAAGGTGGTAGATAGTTTACTAAAGTTTTTGGCTATTTGATAATCAAATATATAAGAAGTAAAGTCTAAAAGATTAAAATCAGAATACCTGTATCTAACATTAAAAACACTGTAATCTGGAGTTTCTACCGGATTATCGTCGTCGCGCTCTCTAAATACATTTACACTACGTATGGATAATCGTTGTCTCTCATTAGATCTTAGATCTTGTGGTCTCCAAGAAAAATCAACAGAAGGGGAGAAACGCCTAAATAATAAATCTGGAGCATAACTAAACATACTACCACTAAACGCATATCTAATCTGGTAAAGCCCATAATCCGCAATTTGATCTCTATATTGAAAAAAAGCAGAACCGATTAGTTTTTTAGACAGAAAACCATAGCTAGGCGTAATTCTATAATCAAAATCTCTTCTTATGAATGTTTTATTATAAAATTTAGAACCAATAGTTAGACCATCATAAACGTTAAACTCAAATTCTGGAATATAAAACACCTGACTACGTGTGGGGTCTTCAACATCTTGTAAGAACCTGAATTGTATTGGTTTATTAAAAATCCCTTTTAGATTTCGGTGATTATTTCTGCGGTTTACTTCTGGTATATTTTGATCATAATCTAAAACTAATTTGTCGATATCTTCATTAGCTATTTTTACTTTCTTCTTTCCTGTGATATTAGTTACCCATGTTTTGGAGACTAATTGTCCATCTCTTAACCCAGCCAATGAGACAGGCATTGCGTTATTTCTTTTATTCTTTATAGTAACTTCAAGAGAGTCTTTTCTTTTTTTAATCGATTTAATTTTGAAATCCAACTTCTCATTGGTAGGGATGAAATCTTCAAAAAACCAATCAATATTTTTAGGAGTTAAATCACTTAAGATTTTCTCAAATTCCTTAGAATTTGTAAGCTTTAAAGCATTATCGTGGTAATAATTTTTAACTGCTTCTGCTAAAATGTTATCATCTTCCAGATAATCTTCTAAATATTTAAAACCAATTCCTGCTTTATAAGCATTGGCAATATTTTTATTGAATTTTATGAGCTTATCTTGTGGTTCAGTAAGAGGTTGATCCAAAAACAACCTTGCCATATTTTTGTATCCTAGAAAATACTGATCATTAAAATCTAAATCTGCAGCATGAAACCATCGGATACCGATAACTTTACTTAGGTTTCCTATGATTTTCATATCTGGATAATACTGTTCAGTATAGGACATCATTAAGTAGATATGAATAGCATCTTTTATCCAGGCGTCGTATCTGGGATTTATGATTAATGTCTTTTCCAGGTAGCTTTCGGTAATTGATTTTAGCTGTTTGATTTCATATTGAAAACCATCTGGAAACGGTCGTAATATGTCTGGTAATTGGTTTAAGCCGTATACAGGATTGTTTTTGTAATCATTTTCTGAAACTAAAATTTTACCAAATGGATAGGAGCCTAATCTTTTTTCTAAAAACTTAATGATTCTTTTTGTTGCCACACTTTTCATCTCTGGCATTAAATCATTATCTTCTATATTGCTAATAAGTTTTAACCCATTCATCTGGAAGTTATAAAATGAATTATTTTTTTCCAGATATAAGTTTACTTCGTTTCTGTTTTTGCCAAGAAGTTGCACATTTTTAGTATCCTCATTAGGTGGAGATACTTCTTTTTGGTCAAATTCACTAGTAAGATTATAGTAAGATGGTACGGTTATATTTACTGCGTAATCGGCTAATGGAGCATATAAGTCATCCAGGTTTTTATGGCTATAGACATTCCATTTTGTATCATATACAGCAGGAACAATATACCAATACTTAAGGCTGAAATCTCCATTTCTATGATAACCGTATCGCGTGAATTTTTCACTAGGAATTTTTACTTTATAGGTTAAACTAAACGTAAAACTATTTCCAGGATATAATGGTTTATCAATGTCTAATTGTATAATATCAGGAGTTTGATTATGACGTGTCCAGGTTAGACTACTTTTAGATTGATCAGTAATAGACTCAATAGCGGTGGCTCCGCGCTCATAATCCTTTGCAAAATAGAATCGTTTTAAAAAATCTTCAGAAAAGCGTTCGCCAAGCGGAGTAGTTTTACTGTTAAAACTATTCGCCCAATCGTGTAAAAATATTTCTTGTAAGGTGTCTTTAGAATCGTTGGTGTAAGTAATCTCTTGTTGTATCGATATTACTTTATTTTCGGCATCCAGAACTCCATCAATACTTATAGTATGCTGAGCTGAAACAGCCTGCAATGCAAAGAGAGTAAAAATTATATGGAATATTCTGGAGAAGCTCAATTTTTCTTTAAAAATTTAATCGTGTTACTATTCATGCTAACTGGAACAAGGTAGTACATTCCTTTGCTCAATGCAGATACAGGAATATTAGTAATACTATTTCCATTTGCAGAAAAGGATATTATTTCTTGCCCTAAAGTATTGTATATCTTGAAATCTATAGGTTCCGGATGATTATTTATTTGTAAAGATAGAATATCATCAATTATAGTACCACTGTTTAATTGTATAGTTTTTACAGTTTCCACAAATTCTGGACTGCTAAGTAATTGTTGATTTACTTGTAACTCCATCACAACGGGTAAATGGTCACTCATATTATATAATGCATCTCTCAGTGCACTATCAAATGACCCCGTACAATCAATATTATCAATACGTTGGTTATAGCAATTACCGTTATTGCCATACGCGGAGTAAGTATTGGGTGTATAACTTAATTCTGGACTATTTACCATGTTTTCTGACATTAAAATAAAATCAAACCGATCATCCAGTCCACCGCCACTTCCAAAATCACCAAACTCATCGCTACTTATACGTGTACTTTGTGTATGTATATTCGTAAAAGTACTGTTACTGCTCCAATCACCCGGAGTAGTTATAGGATCTACCATGATAATTTTATTATTAGCGTCTAATAATTCTTGATAAGCCGGTTCTTCTGATGAATATAAATTAAAGTCGCCTGCAAAAATCACATAATCATTTTCATCCAGATTAGCATAGTTGTCCGTAAACTCTCTTACCATATTAAGACGTTTGGTCTCATTGTCAGCACCTCTGCTGGCTTTAAGATGAGCCACAAAAACTTCTATTCTAATAGGATTATTCGCTTGATCATCTGAAATTAATTCTAGTGTATACCAGTTAATATCTCTTATTGTGGTTATTAGTCTTTGGCTTTGTATTAAAGTAAACTTTTGATTGTTATAATACAGAAATTGATGTAATTCTACATCAGAATTAGAAAAATTACTTAAGAAAGGAGCACTAGAATAATTATTAGCATCATCATTTAATGAACTATTTAGTATTTCATCACCTCCGGCTTCGGTTTCCAATTCACAAATCATAAAAATATCAGGTTCATAACTGTCTATGATAGTTTCTAATATTTCCTCTCTATTTGTGGGTGGAGCAGAAGGGTAGTTTAAAACGTTATAAAACATAGTTTTAATAGTAGCCTGGCCAAATGAAATTTGGGCACTACAAAATACGATGACTATTATTAATGTTCTTTTCATTGTTGAGTTTGTTGAGTTTGTGTGAAAAGAGATACTTTTTAGAAATTAGGACTTAGATTGTATTCTCCATAGAATTTATCTAATATATCTAATACTTCTTCTGGAGTATCTACTACGTGAATCAAATCCATATCTCCAGCACTAATATTTCCGAATTTACTTAATAAAGTACTTTTAACCCAGTCCATTAGTCCTCCCCAGAACTCAGTACTTACTAAAATAATAGGAAATACTGCAATTTTTTTGGTTTGTATCAAGGTGATCGCTTCAAAAAGCTCATCTAAGGTTCCGAATCCTCCTGGCATTACTACAAATCCCTGAGAGTATTTTACGAACATTACCTTGCGAACAAAGAAATAATCAAAGTCCAAGCTTTTATCACTATCAATATAAGGGTTATCGTGCTGTTCGAACGGTAATTCTATATTAAGTCCTACAGATGTTCCTCCACCTAAATGAGCTCCTTTATTACCAGCTTCCATAATACCTGGACCACCACCGGTGATAACTCCATAACCGTGTTCTACAATTTTTTGAGCTACATCTACAGTTAATTGGTAGTATTTATCATCAGTCTTGGTTCTAGCAGATCCAAAAATAGAAACACAAGGCCCAATTTTACTCATTCTTTCGAATCCATTAACAAATTCTCCCATGATCTTAAAGATTGCCCATGAATCATTTGTTTTTATCTCATTCCATCCTTTGTGACGTCTTTCTTTTCTCATAAATTATATTTTATGGCTTTCAGCAAATAGCTGATGTAGCCTTGATTGGTTGTTTCTATTTGTTTATTTATTTTAAAAGTGAAGCATGTAATTTAGTAATTATTCTTATGGATTACTTACTTCTAACTCTTTCTTCAAAAATTTTGCGGTATAGCTGTTTTTGTCTTTAATAATTTCTTCTGGAGTTCCTTTTGCTACAACTTCTCCACCATTTTTTCCTCCTTCATATCCGATATCTATAATATAATCGGCCATTTTTACAACATCCAGATTATGTTCTATAATTAATACCGTATTTCCTTTGTTTACCAGTTCATTTAATACCTCCATTAATACCCTGATATCTTCAAAATGAAGTCCTGTTGTCGGTTCGTCTAATATATAAAAAGTATTTCCGGTATCTCTTTTTGATAATTCGGTTGCCAATTTAATACGCTGTGCTTCACCACCCGATAGCGTAGTAGATTGCTGGCCTAAGGTAATGTATCCCAAGCCAACACTCCTAATAGTTTTTAATTTTCTAAAGATTTTAGGGATTTGATCAAAAAACTCACAAGACTCATTAATGGTCATTTCTAATACATCAGAAATAGATTTTCCTTTATATCTTATTTCTAAAGTTTCTCTGTTAAATCTTTTTCCCTGGCAAGTTTCACATTCTACATAAACATCTGGTAAGAAATTCATTTCGATAACACGTAGACCACCTCCTTTACACGTTTCGCATCTACCGCCAGTAACATTAAAACTAAAACGTCCTGGTTTATATCCGCGGATCATAGCTTCTGGTGTTTTAGAGAACAATGTTCTGATTTCAGAAAATACTCCGGTATATGTTGCAGGATTAGAGCGTGGTGTACGACCAATTGGTGATTGATTAATGTCGATTACTTTATCCGCGTGCTCTAAACCTTTAATTTTTTTATAAGGCATTGGTTTTTTAACACCATTAAAATAATAAGCATTAAGAATAGGGTAGAGTGTTTCGTTTATCAATGTAGATTTACCACTACCAGAAACTCCCGTAACAGCCACCATCTTACCTAAAGGAATATCGATCGAAACGTTTTTCAGGTTATTCCCTGTAGCACCTGTTAAAGAAATCTTTTTACCATTTCCTTTTCTTCTTTTAGCAGGAACTTCTATTTGTCTTTTACCACTTAGATAATCAGCGGTTAATGTATCGTGATCTCTTAAATCTTCTGGAGTTCCCTCACTGATAATTTCACCACCGTGTTTTCCTGCTCTGGGACCAATATCAATTACGTGATCCGCTCGCTCGATCATATCTTTATCGTGCTCCACAACGATAACAGAATTACCAATATCCCTCAGTTGAACCAAAGAATTAATCAGTTTTTCATTATCACGTTGATGTAATCCAATGCTCGGCTCATCTAAGATATATAATACCCCAACCAATTGAGAACCTATCTGTGTTGCCAAACGAATACGCTGTGCTTCTCCACCAGAAAGTGATTTACTACTTCTGTTTAGAGATAAATATGTTAATCCTACATCAATTAAAAATTGTAGTCGGGCATTAATTTCTTTAAGGATTTCTCCTGAAATTTGCTTTTGTTTTTCATTTAGTTGATCCGGAAGATTAATAAACCAATCTGCCAGCTCAATAATATCCATATTAGCCAGATCGGCAATATTTTTTTCGCCTACTTTGAAGTATAAGGATTCTTTGCGCAGTCTGGATCCATTACATTCAGGACATTGGATATTGTCCATAAAATCCTTTGCCCATCTACGTAGAGAAGTAGAATCATTATTGGTATACGTATTATCTATAAAAGTGGCAATACCTTCAAAATCAATTTTATATTCTCTGGTAACTCCTAAGGTTTTACTATCGATACTAAATTTTTCTTTCCCACCATAAAGAATGACTTCCATCGCTTCTTCAGGAATCTTCTTGATAGGATCACTTAGTTTAAAATCAAAGCGTTGTGCGATTAATTCTAATTGCTTAAAAATCCAGTTATTCTTTTGTGGGCCTTGTGGAACTAAACCACCACTTTTGATAGATTTAGAATCATCAGGGATGATTTTTTTTGTATTTACTTCATATAAATTTCCAATCCCATTGCATTTAGGACAGGCACCTTTTGGTGAGTTAAATGAAAAATTATTTGGTTCAGGATTTGGATAGGAAATTCCGCTTGACGGACACATTAAATTTCTACTAAAAAACCGTGCTTCTTGAGATTCTTGTTCAATTACCATCAATACATCGTCACCGTGATACATAGCGGTATTGATAGTCTCCATCAAACGTTTAGAATTATCTTTGTCGTCACTAACAGCAAGACGATCAATAACGATCTCTATATCGTGCATTTTGTAACGATCCAACTTCATTCCTTTGGTGATATCTTTGATTTCACCATCGGTGCGTACTTTTACAAAACCTTGTTTCGCTATTTGTTCAAAAAGTTCGCGATAATGTCCCTTTCTGGATCTTACAATAGGAGCGAGGATGTTGATTCGTTTACCGTTAAAATCTTTGAGAATAAGATCTTTGATCTGCTCATCGCTATAACTAACCATTTTTTCGCCTGTGTTGTAACTATAGGCATCACTTCCACGAGCAAACAAAAGTCGTAAGAAATCATAGATCTCTGTAATAGTTCCTACGGTACTTCTTGGGCTTTTACTGGTTGTTTTTTGTTCTATAGCAATTACAGGAGAGAGACCATCGATTTTATCTACATCAGGTCGCTCCAGGCTGCCTAGAAATTGTCTGGCATAGGCAGAGAATGTTTCAATATACCTACGCTGTCCTTCTGCATAAATAGTATCAAAAGCCAGTGATGATTTACCAGAGCCCGAAAGTCCGGTAATTACTACTAATTTTTCACGAGGTATAGTGACATCAATGTTCTTAAGATTATGAACTCTTGCCCCTAAAACCTCTATATTTTCATCTGATATCGCCATAAATTTTTAACCAAGATTGCAAATGTAGTTATTTGATAGCTCTTAGTAAAATGGGGTTGGCTTTTACAATTGTTAAATAGCTGTTATAATTTTGGACTTCGGCTTCGCGGCTGCTGAGTTTACCGAAGTACAGCCCTCGGAACCCGAACCCTGAGCGTAGCCGAAGGGTGATTCTAGGTGAACCGGGCTTCGAGAGCCTCAGTCCACGGTTGGTAATGCAAAGCGAATGGTTGGCGAGACTGATTGAGTCGTTCGCGTAGGGTATCCATGCGTTGGCGTTGGTTGCCGATGTCTTGGTGCAGCATACCGAAGCCTTCGCTCTAACACACCTATCCTTGGCGAGGGATCACGACAGCTTAGCGATTACCCCTAAACAACCTGCAAGCATTTTTGGCTTGTGGGTTGTTTGTTTTTGTGGTGGGTTGGATAGACACGAGCGGAACGCTAAAACTAGCCTTTACAAATACTTTTGAATTTCAAATTTAAATAAATCATTTTGTAAATTTAAATATTGCATAAAGTCCATATTCGCTTCAAGATTTCCAAAATCATTCAGTTTTAAGTTTTGTGCCTGCTCTTCTTCAATAATTTTATGTACTACACTTGGAGCCAAACCTAAACGTATTAGCTTTATTAATTCTGAATTAGTTGTTCCATAAATGTGTGTCAAATATTCTTCTTCAGAAATTAAATCAAAATCGAATAAAAAAACAATGAGCTTATTCAGTTTATAATTTACAAAGTCCTCTTCAATCTTCAACTTTACTATACTCAAATTAACGAGTACTTCATCTGATTTATTTGTTAAATTGACATAAACTGTATCTTTATATATATGACTATTATATGCAGTTGAATTCCTGACTACTTCACCATAGGATTTTCCAATAAACATATATGGATCAACTGATTTCGATTTCTTTTTAAGATAATTTAATGTCTTAATTATATTCTCTTTTAGTGATTGTTTCTGAGTATTTTTTAAATAGAAATTGTAGTAATTCTGGGCAGCTGGATTTTTTAATCTTTCAATTTCAAAATCTTTAATTATCTCTATATTGTTATTAATAAATATTCTAACAATTTTTTGAATTAAATCTATATCAGTCCAGTTTTCATTTTTAGAAACGTCAATATTGGATATAATTTGACTTATTGCTTCGTCAACATTGCTATAAAACTCTTCAAAATTATTTTCAATAAAATATTTCTTTGCACGTATTAATGGTGTTTGATTTTCAATATTGTCTATTAGGAATTTGGTGTTATCCTTAATTAGTAGATCTTCTCTTCTCCGACGCTCTTTTACCTGTTGTTTAGTTAAAAACTCTGTCTTCGCAAAGTCTAGCTTATCAATATCGTAGGATGTGAGTAAAGGGTTTTGGATTTTATCTTTAAAGCTATGGTTTCTAAGTAGTTCAATTTTGTTTGTCATAGAATAAGAACCTTGATATTTTGGTAAATCTAAAAAATGAATTTTTGGATTAAGTTTTTTGAGATTATTTTCTTGAAAAACAAAATTTAATCTGTTTACCCTACCAATCAAGTTAACCAAATCCTTACCATCTAAATATGCGGTACTTGTTACAAAAATAGTATCAATAGGTAAGTTGATTCCTTCAAGTATTACCTTGTTGGCAACAATATACTTTAGACTTGTGATTGTTTTGAACTTGTATTCCAAGTATTCCTTTATTTGATTAGGTATCTTTCCATGAATATATACTATTCCTTTTTTTATGTATTTGTTTACATAGAAGTTTTCATGAACTTGACTTGTTAGAGTTGAAACTATGAGGTTTATTGTTGACTCTTCAATCACCTCTTTTATGTTTTCAAAAACTTCTTTTGCTAATTGTTCAATTTTTATTGGGCGAAAATTATATATGAAGTTTTTACTTTCAGAATTTGAAAGAATATAATCCATGAACCCAACATTTTGGTTTACACCTATATATTCGTTAGTGAAACGATTATATATTGAGACCATTTGTTCTTTTAGGAGAAATATATCTTCAGATTTTAGATTGTGCTTCACTTTTGCTGAAGTTATTTCACTGTTATTCTCGAGTCTAATGTTTTGAGGGTCATCGATTAATGGAGATAGGTAGATTGTTTTTTGTCTATTATTTAGTGCTTGATTACCTTTAATAAATCTTGCAAGTAAAACACCTCTAGAATTTTTTTTGTTGTATCGAAAAATGTTGTGGGCTTCATCAATGAATAAAATATCAAATGCCACATTTTTTCTCAACATTCTTGTTGCTCTTTCTTGAGTTAGAATGCTAATAAACCTTTCTTCTCCATTGTACATTTCATCATGGGTTATTAGTTTATAGTTAAGGTTTAATGCTTTAATATCCTTATAAGTTTGAACCAAAAGAGATTTAGTAGGAACAATTATTCCAATTTTATGATACTCATCTTTCAAAATAAAGTCTTTTATCAATGAGCTTTTCCCAAATGATGTGGGAGCAATATAAAGTAGGCTTGCAGAGTCACTTATTAAAAGGTCGCGTCCAGATATATTTTGCTCTAAAGTTTCAAGATAACCTTCTCTTGAATTTTCAAATTTTTTATTTACTATATTATACGAAATAAGTTCAGATATGCTTTCTATGGTTATTAACTCTTGATTTAAAATTGTTTTACAAATAGGATAAAATCCTATTTGCATGCTAATCTCAAAAAGCGGTCGGAAGTCACTAAATAAAAGGGAGTATTTTAGGATGATATAGTAACCAATCTTAAAATAGCTTCTGTAACGGCTATCCTCATTATATACTTTTAAAAATAAAAGAGCGCAAAGAAGAATATACTCTTTGTCCTTAGCTGAAATGGATCCGTCATTGACAATTAGTTTTGAAAAAATCGAATTAAATTCTGTACTATTCTTCAATAGAGTTAATTGTTGTTTTTCAGACATCATATTAAGAATTTAAATATTCAAGAAAACCATCTACCGATTTTTTATTTACACAGATGACATTAATTTTTTTGTATTCATATTTCTTAATTAAAGTTAGTAACCTTGTCTTCAAGGCAACATTGTCAATACATTCCCAATCGTCTCCCATATAGATAGTCGAACTTGGAATGATGTTAAAATTTTTGATGTTTTCAAAAGTTTTTTTGATGAATTTTTTTTTAAAATCATTAAGGTTTTGTATGAGTGATTTGTTTGGGTTAATCTGTTGAAGGCTCGCATGATTAACTGCGTTAGCCCACGGATCTAATGGGTTTCCTTGTGAGTCTTTTTTTGATCCATTTAATTTATCTCTTAAATCACGGTACGCTTCACCAATATTTGCATTGTGAGTCGAATCTGTTGTTGGTAACGTTGATTTGCTTTCATATAGAAATAGTTCATTATTAAATTGATAAAGCCCATCGAAGCCTTTTTTCATTGCTCTAGTTTCTTCCAGATTCCTGAACAAAAAGTGCTGCTCAAAACTCAACTGATTTAAATATAAATGACAAAAAAATTCAGAAATAAATCCACATACTTTGGCTTCATCTTTTCCTAAAAACCAATTACGCATTTCAATTTTTAAAACTTCAATATCATCATCACCAGCAATTCCGTTACAGATTTTTGAAATATTATTTTCAATTGCCTCCTTAATAGCGTTGTCATAATCACCAATATCAATGAAATGTAGTATTAGGCTTTCAGAAACATTGTCAATTGTAGAAGTAATATTCATTGATTTGCTTTGTTTAATAAGTAGTTGCAACTAATAATAATTATGCACCAGTGCACACATATCTTATTTATAATATATACACAGCCACATTCCATAACCATATATACTATTTAATTCTCCTTACGCTAAACTACACCAACCATCAAACAATCCTTTACGGGAAACCGTAGTTGCTTTTGTTTATATACAATGATGAGATACCACTACAAGAAATTGTAGTAGTCGATTGTGTGTTGTTTACGTTATGAAAGCAGGTTTGACGACCTTACTTTCTGGGGATACTCGGGCTTCGGCTCTGCCTTCAACAGGTTAACCCTTCGGCTCCGCTCAGGGTTCGGATACCAAGGACTGAGCGTAGTCGAAGTCCGAATATAGGGAAATTTTCTTAACTGTGTTTCATAGGATACACTGTTATGGATGCTTTCTGTTTTACAGTAAATCCAAAGAATAATGCGTATTACTAGATATTACTTAGACATTGTGTATCTAATAGGGTTTTAATAAAGTATCTTTGATATAGTATTATTTATCTCTTGATATTAATTACCTCTTCGCACTACTTCAGCGAATGGTTGAGGCTTTGTTTAAAAGCTCTTATTTTGATTAATGAAACTCTAGTGGCCAACTTAATGCCTGATTGCTAGTAAGTAACTAACTATTTAATAGTGATTTTAATCTTACGCTTTGCTAATGTCATTACTCTGCAATTCGTTTCAATTCAAAAAAAATATGGCTTTGTTAAAAATGGGGGTTATCAGAACTTCAAAAAAGAGGATAAGAAACGTGTTCCTATTCATCCAGAATATCTAAAAAGACTTCCAGAACATACTCGCAGACAGTTAATTTTTATCAATTAAAGAACCGAAATGAGCACACAAGATGTTGTTTCTTAGAAAGTAATACCAATCCATGACTACAGATATTCAAATAAACAGACCAGAACCTATGGTGTCTGGAAAACAATTAGAGTTATTTAATCGCGGCACAAATGTTAAGCATACGATTAAAGCATTAGAAGCTGGTACGCCAATACTGATAACAGCGTTTTATAGCAATGGGTTATCTCTTCTTAAGGAGTTGCAGATACATCTTAAAATAAAGTTTCCAGGCACGTCTTTTAAGGAGCAACGCGAGTACCGCTTAGCATATCATACGCTATCAAATCTTGTTTTAATAGAAATTGTAGCTCATAAATTGATCGTAAAAAAATCACCGTCTATAGGTTGGTTAAAAAAGTTGTATCCCGAAACTAGTGATTTCCTATTACCCTTTCCTCAAGTTCAAGGTTTAAATAGTGCTTGGCAATGGTTCCAAAATGGAATTTCTATTCCTGTATTACGAAATAAAATACATCCTTATTACGGTACTTATTTCCCTACACGTTTTGATCATTTAATACTTTTCGACAATTGGTTAAAACGCTATAAAGGACCTAAAAAATCCGCAATAGATGTCGGTATTGGGAGCGGTGTACTTTCTTTTCAAATGGTAAAATATGGTTTTCAGAAGGTTTTTGGTACAGATACAAATCCTAATGCGATCGTTGGACTAACTGAGTTTATGACAGACACAAAATTGTCTAGAAAGATAGAATTAAGTTTTGGACATCTTTTTGGCGCTTGGGAAAAGCAGACCGAATTGATTGTTTTTAATCCACCTTGGTTACCAGAATCTCGAAATATTGATAGCAATGACGAAGCTATTTATTATAATAAAAATCTTTTTCCTGATTTTTTTTCGGAAGCAAAAAAAAGGCTATTACCAGAAGGAAAGCTGGTCATCATATTCTCTAATTTGGCTCAAATAACTAATGTTACAAAAGACCACCCAATAGAAAAGGAACTAGCTGAAGGTGGAAGATTTCAATTAGAAAAATGTTTTAAAAAAACAGTGAAAATTGCTTCTGAAAAAACAAAACGAAATCAGTACTGGCGCTCTTCTGAAGCCGTTGAACTTTGGGTGTTGATTAATAATTGATTTTTGAAATGTCGTAATGCGTTTTATTTTTTCGTCAAAGTGTATTTATCTCCATTAGATTTTGTGATTGTCAAAATATTGTTTTCTATTTTGTAATTCCATTTGTCACTTAGAATTAGAGTCCAATCAAATTCAGCAGTCCAAACACAAATATTTTCAAATTCAATTGAATTATCAGATATAGAAAAATTTCCGTTACAAATTGCAGGAAATTTTTCTACTTCACTTTCTCCAGAATAGGTTCCATCAATAAAATTTAATTCAACATTTGTAGTTTGTCCATTTCGTTCAAAAGTTCCAGTGTATTTTCCCTCTATTTTGGGTTGAATGTTATCCTCATCATTTTCTGAGCAATTTGTAAAGAATATAATACTAGATACTAAAATCAGGGTCAAGATTCTAATTTTCATATTTTAAAGTTATATTTTATAGATTCAGAAACAATGAAATGGTTGCGTCAAATGCACTACAACATTACCTAGTTAACCATATATCCTTTCTTCAATCTTATTCACTAAACTATACCAACCACCAAAGTTGCTATAGTTTATATACAATAATGAGATACTACTACAAGAATATGTAGTAGTCGATTGTGTGTTGTTTACGTTATGAAAGCAGGTTTGACGACCTTACTTTCTGGGGATACTCGGGCTTCGGCTCTGCCTTCAACAGGCTCACCCTTCGGCTACCACTTCGACAGGCTCAGTGTGACAGCTCAGGGTTCGATACCCGAGGGCTGAGCGTAGCCGAAGTCCGGATATAGGAAAGTTTTCTCAATCCAATAATTCCGAATATTAGATTTTATATGGTATCATATCGGTTAAACCGTCATACTTTTATATTTTAGCTTAAAAACAAATACCAATGATATTAGGAATAGGCTCCAGAATAAAACATCCAACATATGGATTGGGTGTAGTTACTAATGTAACAGCAAAAATGTATTGGGTAACTTTTATAGAAAATGGATTAGAAACCATTGATGTAGATGAAGATTTCGAAGTGATTGATGGAGTAGAAGATGAAGTGGATACTGTAAGTTTCTTTGAAGTAGAAAAAACCTTTAGAGAATTATTAAAGCGCTACAGTGATATCTCCGAAGTTGTTCCTATTGCTGATAAATGGAAAGGTGGTAAGATCATATTAGAGCCGGGTGATACGAATCTTGCTTCTAAAGAGATTCCGATTGATACTTTCTTTCATAAAATAGTCATGGTAAGAGATCGCATCCGTGTGATGGAACAAAAGATCAATAGCTCTAAGGTAATAGATGATCAGGATAAGGTAGATCTGCAACAATACATTACACGAATGTATGGTAGTTTAACTACATTTAATGTACTATTCAATAATAAATCTCAACAGTTCACAGGAAGTAGCAAAAAATAAATGACACCCTATCCACTGATTAAAAAAATTGGATTGATTGCAGGACCCATATTGTTTCTGGTGTTGATCAATCTTCCGATAGTATTAGTTTCTGAAATTGCTGATAAAGTAATTTCGGTGGCTATATGGATGATAGTTTGGTGGATTACAGAAGCGGTTTCTATATCGGTAACTGCTTTGATACCATTGATTTTATTCCCTTTAGTAGGAGTTTTAGATCTCAAAACAGTTTCTCAAAGTTATGGGAGTCCAATCGTATTTCTGTTTTTTGGAGGTTTCGTAATGGCTCTGGCGTTAGAAAAAGTGAATCTGCACAAACGAATTGCGTTATCGATCATTAAAATCACAGGAACAAGCCCTGATCGGGTCATTCTGGGATTTATGATTGCTACAGCTTTTATGAGTATGTGGATCAGTAATACGGCATGTACCGTAGTGATGTTACCTATCGCGTTGTCTGTTATCCAGTTATTAGTAGATGATGAAGATGGTTTTACTAAGAATGATCGAAACTTTGCCCTGAGTATTATGCTTGGTATTGCTTTTGCTGCGAATGTGGGAGGCGTAGCAACAATTATCGGAACACCGCCAAACTCTGTATTAGTCGGGTTTTTAGAAAATGAATATCAGATAGAAATCTCTTTTCTGAATTGGATGTTACTGGCATTGCCTTTTTCTTTGTTGATGATCGGAATTATTTATTTTGTGATCGTAAAATGGATATACCCCAATCGGATTGAAAGTTTTGCTGCATCCAAAGATGTGATTGATCAGGAATTAAAAAAACTAGGTAAAGTAAAGAAAACGGAACGCAGAGTACTTACTATTTTTTGTGTAGTCATATTTTTATGGATTTCCAGAACTACGATTAATGGTTTTTTTCCTGATCTTAAATTATCAGATACAGGGATTAGTATGATGGGAGCATTTGCTTTGTTTGTGATTCCTTTTAAACTTAGTAAGGGAGAGTTTACACTAATCTGGAAAGACACTGAGAAATTACCTTGGGGAATACTTATTTTATTTGGTGGAGGATTAGCGTTAGCAAGTGGTTTGTCTCACGCAGGATTGATAGAATTGGTAGCTAATATGATCGCAGCTAATCAAGGGTTAAGCTTGCTAGTAGTGACGCTATTGTTGATTGTTTTTATGCTCTTTATGACAGAGTTAATGAGTAATGTAGCATTAGTAGCAATTTTTGTTCCTGTAGTGGCAGGAATCGCTATAGGTCTCGATGTACCAATGTTACATTTATTAATACCCGTAACAATGGCGGCTAGTTGTGCAT
The DNA here is from genome assembly GCF_947495315.1 of uncultured Aquimarina sp. Taxonomy (GTDB): domain Bacteria; phylum Bacteroidota; class Bacteroidia; order Flavobacteriales; family Flavobacteriaceae; genus Aquimarina. Next base: position 120,169 of record NZ_CANLYD010000006.1, read on the forward strand.
TTATGCTACCAATGGCCACACCACCGAATGCAATTGTTTTTGCCAGTGGCTACGTAAAAGTATCCGAAATGGTAAAAGCGGGATTAATTCTTAATATAATCTCTGTAATACTTTTGGTCTTGTTGTTTAAGTTTTATGTGTCAATGTTATTCTAATAGAAATTAATATGCTTAAAAATGTATTTTTCGTTTTAATTATCTTGTTTGGTATTAATGAATCAGAAGTATATAGTCAAAAAAATGGCGTTGTTCTAATTTTTAAAGATGGTACTCGATTAAAGGGTTTAGGAAAAACTCTTTCTGATGGTACAATGAAGTATAGAAAGAACAAAAAAGAAAAACCTCGTTTTATCGATTTAAAAGATGTCGAAAAGATTAAGATTTACAAGAAAGATGGAGTTTATTTTAGAGCATATAAAAAAATTAAAGGAACATCAAAGTACAAATACCTAGAATTAATAGAAGAAGGAAAATTAACTATTTATAAAAAGTTTAAAGGAGTTTTTCAACCTATAGGTAGTGATGGGCAACCTGTTTATGGATATGGAAAAAATCTAAATGATTATTATGTACAAAGAGAAGGAGAGAAAGAGGTAACTCCTTTGATATCAAGTGGATTTTTTAGTGTTAATTTTAAAAAAGTTGCTTTAGATTATTTTAAGGATTGTAACGAGCTTATCGAAAAAATCGAACAAGAAGAACTTACAAAAAATGATTTTAGTTTAATTGTTGATTTCTATAATTATGAATGCGAATGACTTATTCATTCCAAGCTCTCAGATTGGTTATCGGAATCCCAAAACCTAATAGTTTATGTTGTTGGGCTAGGTAAGCACCACTTTCTGTAGTGGTCCAATTTCCCCAGGTTGCTTCAACACCACCGATTGGTAGTAAAGAAACCCACATCTGATAGCTTTTCGGTAGGTAGTTTTGATCCACTTTCCATAAGTAAGAATCACCAGGAGTAGTGCCTCCAGAACCATAGGTGATCAGCAAGCCTTTAGATCCATCTTCGAGATTGACCAGTCTTCTGGTAACCCCTTCATCAAATAGTTTGTGTGGTGCTACTACCCAAAAAGAATCATTATTAAAATATGACAAGGCTTTCTCTAGTAGTTTATCCTTTTCTGGATTATCAATAGGCGCATTGTTTTTTGTTATTGTACTATTTATAGAGTTTAGAAGATCTAAGTTAGCTTTATAGCCTTCCCAGGTTACTTCCACTTTGCCAGATTTTTTATTCCAGAGATAATGATTTTTATTCCGAAAAGTCCATTGTATATAATCGGTATTCACATATTTATCGTGCTGTACCGCTTTTTGGATCTGCATAGCAAAATTATCAGCTTCTGCTCCCGGTGTTCCTTCAGGCATTTTTTTATGAAGTGAGAAATATAGAATAGCAATCAGAAAGATTACAATTACTACTAGGCTTGTAAAGAATATTTTGAGAAGTTTAAAGAGTCTTTTTTTCAAAGTGTTGTGATTTAATTAGGTTTAAAGATATTAAATCAAACTGATATTAAAGTGAAGTATTTTATGATAAATATAGATGATTTGCTTATCAGAAAGTGTATGGATGTATTTAAATTAGTAGGTAAATTATTGATACTCTAAAGGAACACCTTTGTATTCATGTAATTTAAATTATTTAGGTTTTATCTCAAAAACACTATATAATCCAATAGCTCCGTATTTATCAAAAGCTTCTTTTCCTTTCCACCATTTGACTTGCCTACGTCTTGTTTTTTTAAAAACTACAGAATCCTCATCGCTTAATTCAATTCTCTTTTTTAATTTCCCATTTATAGAAAACATTAACTCACTATTAGTTAGACTATCGATATAAGATTTTCTGAAATATGGTTCACAATTTTCTAATATTAAAAATTCATCTTTTGAAATTATTTTGATTTTTTTGTCACAAAATTGTTCTATTGTTAAAGCATTATCATCAGGATATTTAGAAAGCAAACAGTTTTCCGCAATAGTTTGAAATACTGAATCATTTATTTTTTTTAGTCGAAAAGTAACATCTGTAGAAGGGAATAGTCCTTTTGGAAAAGTTTTTATACGTAATTCTGTATTTTTTAAAGTAACTTCGTGATGTCGGAGAGATTCGGAAAAATAAGTTATAAATATCCCTTCATCAGTTATATCATCTTGACAGTATCCTTCGTAACCACTATTATCTAAAAGAGATAATAAAAAGAATGATAATAAATTAATACTTCGCATAGATAATTGGTTTTATTGATCTTCTAGCGGAATGCCTTTGTATTCATATAATTTAAAAAGCCGTTCTCTAAAAATAAATTCTTTATCATTTTTCCAGTAAATAGTATCATTAAACACATCAGCCATATATATTTGGGTTCTTAGGGTATCTTTTAATTCTTCTTTGGTTGGTTTCCTAAGTTTAAAATTAGGATAATATATCAAGTAGGTAGAGTCATTTAATACTTTATAATTAGGAAATGTACTATACGCATATTGTCCTTTTCCTCCTGATATAAACAAAGTGCTATCTGCTTCAAATTGAATACTATTATCAAGAACAGTTGGTTTGTTCGTATATGAGTATAAATAAAGTTTATCTACTGTGTTCCTTTGAGCAGAACAACTATTTAAAAATGAAAAAAGAAAAATTACAAGGCTAATACTTCGCATAGATAACAGGTTTTTTCTGTATAAAAACTTTGATATAGTCAAGATACGGTTTTTTCTTATCGGCAGAACCTAAACTAATATTTAAAACGTCTTCAAATCGATTTTTTTTATTCGCATTAAATACTTCTTTAGCACTGCTATGGATATCCAGTTCGTTCTGAGAGATTCTTTGATACAAACCGTCCAAAGCATAACCATCCGATACTTTGGCAATGACAGCTACTTTAATATCCTTCATTCTCTTAATCTCTACCGTTCCAAAATTTTTATCCCCTGTAAGCACTCTGTGCGCCCCTGCAAAAATTTCCTGCTCTGATAAGGATATATACATCTTTAACACTCCATCAAAGGCATACTGTCGTTTGTAGGTGGCTAATTCATCAAACACATCATAGGTTAGTCCTGTATCATATTTAATGTTACCATAGTTGTTTACCTTTATAAATTCCATTTGTCCGTTCTCGAACTGAAATGCGTGTTTTAGTTCATTAATTAATGTTCCAAGTGAGCCATCATAAAAAATAGTACTCTTATCCTTACCTTTAAATACAAATTCAGGTTGAGGTCTAATGTTAAAAGAATACGTAGTACTAGATTGCTCAATGACTTTAAATTCTTTTTGGGCATCTTTTAGCTCTTTGATACGGGCTTGCAGGTCTTTTTTATCTGCGCCATTGGCATTGGGTAACTTCGCTTCCAGTTCCTTAATCTTCTCTGCTACCTTTTTCTTTAATAATGAAAAGGTTTTTTGACTATTAGGATGAATGCGTGTAGGATAACTATTTCGAGTCAGGTGATCCAACTCAATCTGTTTTTTGGCAATGTCATTTTGGGATAGTAGGGTATTCCTAAATTCTTGTATATAGTTCATAGGTTTCAACAACTGTTGCTTTAAATCAAAACAACCACAACAAATAAACTATATTTTCCCCAATAATCAAATAGTTTTTTTTTAATATAGTATATATTGTATATACTATATTGTTCATAAGAAGTGCTCGTCTAGCATGATTACAATGATGCATAATACTCAAAAGCATCGATGATCAAATCATCAGAAACAATACAGTTATATTTTGCCTCACCAATTGTAGTAAGTAATACAAAATAGATATTTCCTTTTTCATTCTTCTTATCATGTACCAGTAGTTCCATGATCTCTTTATAATCATTAGGATCAATATCTACTTTAGGAAATGTGGCAAGAATTACCTGGCTGATTATGATAAGTTCTTCTTCCTTCAAAGATAACTGTGCTGCAGAAATAAATCCTTCCAGAATCATTCCGATGGCAATTGCTTCACCGTGCAGTAATTCAGGTTTTTCTGGATGTGTTAGATAAAAAGACTCAATAGCATGACCTAAAGTATGACCGAAGTTCAGGTATTTTCGAATGTTTTGCTCTGTTGGGTCTTCAAAAACAATTTTATTTTTAATAACCACAGAATCATAAATCAATTGATCCAAATCATCAGTAGTTAATTTAGAAAGATCACTCATTTTTTCCCAATAAGCTCTATCCTGGATCAATCCGTGTTTTAGCATTTCTGCAAAACCACTGCACATTTGATTGACAGGTAGCGTTCCCAAAAACTCGGTATCTACCAATACCATTTCGGATTCACTGATAACACCCACCATGTTTTTTAAGTTACCAAGATCTACACCGGTTTTTCCGCCAACAGAAGCGTCCACCATCGCCAATAATGAAGTTGGAACATTGATGTAACTAATACCACGTTTATAAGTACAGGCAATAAAACCACCAAGATCAGTTACGACACCACCACCAAGGTTTATGAGCAAGCTTTTTCTATCCGCTCCATATTCTGCTAATACACTCCAGATACTACTACAAGTATCGATGTTTTTATTGATTTCTCCTGGTTCAATTTCCAGAACTTCAATCTCATATTCCTTTTCTATTTTACTCATAAAATGAGCATAACAGTTCTGATAGGTATTACTATCTACTAGAATAAAGATTTTAGAATGACTAGCTTTTTCTAAATAAGCATTAAGTGCGGTATAACATTCATCGTTAAAATATACGATAGAATCTTTAGAAACAATGGGCTTCATAAAAGGTGTTTTTACAGGCGGTGAAATTAAGCAGAATTTGTAATAAAATAAACTTCCAAGTTCTATATTTGTAGATATCTTAAAACAAATAGGTAGTAGGTGATAATACTATCATTATTTTAATGAATTTACTATAATTGTTACGAATCTTTAAAATTTGCACTTAATGAAGGAACATACTTTGTTTGATAATACAGAAACCGCTTTTGCTTTAAAAAGTGATTCTGAACTCGAAAGAGCATATTTTCTTTTTAAAATGATCGCCAATGAACCTCTTGTTCGAATTGGTACTGCGGTTACAAATTTTGCATTAAAAGCTCATTTACCTGTACAAGGTCTGATTAGAGCCACAGTTTTTGATCATTTTTGTGGTGGTGTGGATGAAGAGGATTGTATACCAGTAGTAGAAAAGATGTATACTAAAGGTAGAGTTTCTTCAGTATTAGATTATTCTGTAGAAGGCAAGGAAGAAGAAGCACAGTTTGATCACGTATTGGAGAAAACAATGGAAATTTTGGACTTTGTTGATCAAAAAGAAGCGATTCCGTTTGGGGTGTTTAAGCCTACAGGTTTAGGAAGGTTTTTAGTTTGGCAGAAGAAGACAGAAGGTACTGAATTATCTGTAGAGGAAGAAAAAGAATGGAGTAGGATAGAAGAGCGTTTTGATCAGGTATGTAAAAAAGCGTATGAATGTGATGTTCCATTGTTAATTGATGGCGAAGAAAGCTGGATGCAGGATGCTGCTGATGAGTTAGTAGCTAAGATGATGGTGAAATACAATAAAGAGAAAGCAATTGTATATAATACATTACAGTTATATCGACACGACAGATTTGAATATTTGAAGAAGTTACAACAAGAAGCTAAAGAGTCTGGTTTTAAGATCGGAATGAAGATCGTACGTGGTGCGTATATGGAAAAGGAAAACGATCGCGCTGCAGAAAAAGGATACCCAACGCCAATCTGCGAAAGTAAAGCAGCTACAGATCTTAATTTTAATACTACTCTGGAGTATATATTACAAAACCTTGATGATATTTCTGTATTTATAGGAACCCATAATGAAGAGAGCTGTTATCAAGCTATCGAGTTGATGAGAAAACAACAAGTAATTAAGAGTGATCCCAGAGTTTGGTTAGGGCAGTTATATGGTATGAGTGATCATATAAGTTTTAATCTTGCAGCAGAAGGCTATAATGTAGCTAAATACCTACCTTTTGGCCCTGTAAAAGATGTAATGCCTTATCTGATTCGTAGGGCGGAAGAAAATACCTCTGTTGCCGGACAAACTACCAGAGAATTAGATTTGTTATCTAAGGAAAGAAAAAGAAGAAAGTTATAATAGTTGGCAGTTTTAAGTAAGCAGTTTTTTTCTGCTGACTGCATACTGCTAATTGCGAACCAAAAACCATGAACCTAAATCAAGTTACAGTTCCGTCGATTAATGTAGAGCAATCTATTTCTTTTTATGAGAAACTAGGTTTACGATTAATCGTAAAAGCGTTGCCTCATTATGCTCGTTTTGAATGTAAAGAAGGAAATGCTACTTTTTCTATACATCAAGTTGAAAAATTACCTGATGGAGATGGGATTTATGTATATTTTGAAACCGAACAATTAGATCAGGAAGTAGAACGATTGGTTGTAGAAGGAGTAGATTTTGATCAATTACCTATAGATCAAAGTTGGTTATGGAGAGAAGCAAGGCTTAAAGATCCTGATGGGAATCAAATCATTTTGTATTTTGCAGGAGACAATAGAAAGAATCCACCTTGGAGGGTTAAAAGTTGACATTTTATTAGTTTGAAATTCTCTACAATTAATTTCTCTATCGTAATCATAAAAACTATATGAGTTTCCTCTATTTCAAAGGGAGGAGTAAATTGAGAGAATTTGGATGAACACCCTCATCCCAACCTTCTCCCTCAAGGGAGAAGGAGTTAGTTCTTATAAGAGATTATAATAATATGAACAATCCAACAGTTAACCAAACCTTTACTGATCAAGACTTTTCTAATAAGAAACTGACTAGCAAGGAGTATGATAATTGCACTTTTACTAATTGTAATTTTACTGAAGCAGACATATCTGTGGTTACATTTTTAGAATGCAGATTTACTGATTGTAACTTTACAAAAGTAATGATGAAGCAAACAGCGTTTAGAGATGAAAGCGTTTTTGAAGATTGTAAGTTATTGGGAGCGAATTTTAGCAGTTGTAATGACTTTATGTTTTCTGTAGCGTTTAAAGGGTGTAAACTTGATTATGCATCTTTTTATGGGTTTCAGCTAAAAAACACAAGATTTGTTGATTGTAAACTTGTTGAAGCTGATTTTACGGAAGCTAATCTTACTGGATCAAGTTTTGAAAATTGTGACTTAACTAATGCAGTTTTTAAACAAACAAATGCGGAAAAGGCAGATTTTACATCTGCATTAAATTTTGACATTGATCCTGCTCAGAATAAACTGAAACAGGCTAAGTTTTCTGAAACAGGACTGATCGGTTTATTAAGAAAGTATGATTTGGTCATAAAATAGAGAATAGAATCTTAAATTATAAAGTAATATCATAAGATGAGCAAAATAGTTGTACAAGGAATACAGTTTGATGATAAGTCTTCATTTCAGAAAGGTCCAAAACTAGCTCCTCCAATAATTAGAGAAATTTTACATTGTGGATCTCTTAATTTATGTGCAGAAAATGGAGTTAGCATTGATACTCCGGCTATAGAAGATAAGGGTGATTTTGAAATTGAAAAATATTTTGATATTGAAAAAATCACAGAAAAACATTTAGATTCTTATGATAAAGTTTTTACACTTGGTGGTGATCATTCGATTACATTTCCCATTATTAAAGCATATCAGCAGAAGTATAAGAAATTTGATATTCTACAAATTGATGCGCATTCAGATCTTTATAACGATTATGAAGGAGATCAATATTCTCATGCATGTCCGTTTGCAAGAATTATGGAAAATGGATTTGCAGCCAGATTAGTTCAGGTAGGTGTCAGGACATTGAATCCACATCAAGCTGCTCAAGCTAGTAAATTCAATGTGGAGATTCATCAGATGAAAGATTATGATATATCATTAATACCAAAGTTTGAAAATCCACTGTACATTTCATTAGATATGGATGGGTTTGATCCTGCTTTCGCTCCAGGAGTATCGCATCATGAACCTGGTGGTTTAACGTCTCGACAGGTAGTTGATCTTATACAAAGTATAGAAACCGAAGTTATTGGAGCCGATATTGTAGAATATAACCCAAATAGAGATTTTCAGAATATGACCGCTTTTTTGGCAACAAAAATGATGAAAGAAATTTTAGTGAAAATGATGTGAAACTTATGTTATTTTAATGCTATTCAGAACACTTGCTAATTTTTCGATTACCTCTACAATTTCCTCCTCATTTAATGCTGCAAAACCTATTCTAAAACCATTGTGACCAGTGTTGTCATTATCATACCGTTTCCAATCATTTATGAATACTAGATTTAGTTTTCTGGTTTCTGCCATTACCAAGTCCCATTGATATGGTTTCTTTAATTGTACCCAAACTGCCATTCCGCCTTTAGGGATTTCAAAATCAAAAAAATCTCCTAGTTGTTTCTGTAATAGTTTACAGAACAAATCTCTACGTGCTTTATATATCCTTCGTACCTTATTACTATGTCTTTGTACATCGCCATTACTAATCATTCTCGCCAGCGTTTGTTCTAATAATGTATCGCCTTGTCTGTCCAGGATTCTTCTTAATCTTGCGGCTTCATCTACTGCCTCTTTTGGAGCGATGAAATAACCAATACGAAGTGCCGGAGCAATAATCTTTGTGAAACCACCAATATATATAACGTTTCCGTGTGCATCATTACTTGCTAATGGAAGGATAGGAGCATTACTGTAATGAAAATCGTAATCATAATCATCTTCTATTATTGCGAAGTTATACTGCTGTGCTAAATCTAATAAATGCATACGTCGTTCTGCTGATAAGGTAACAGTGGTAGGATGGTGATGATGAGATGTCACATATATGGCACTAATTGGTTGTTGTTTGCAGATTGTTTCGATTTCATTAGTATTGATTCCTTGCGCATCAACAGAAACACGTTTTATAACTCCACTAGCTTCGGTAAACGTATTATCGGCAGTCATGTAATTAGTTTTTCCTGTGATAATAGTTTTTTTGTCATTTAATAATAATTGGCTAGCTAGATAAATACCCATTTGACTTCCTCTGGTGATTAGGATGTTATCCACAGTTATTTTTAATCCTCTGGTTTGGTTAAGGTAAATGACTAATGCCTTACGTAAATCAATATTTCCGTATGTATCGCCATAGGTGAGTAGTTCTCTATGATGAACTTTTTTTGTGATGTTTCTATAGGCTTTAGCAATATCCTCAATCGGAGCTAGCCGGTGATCTGGGACTCCATCGTCTACTTTTAGTGCGGCTGGAATAGTTTCTATTTCTTTTCTTATAAGATGTTTCCGCTTTTTAAAATTAAAACCAGCTGTATTTTTAGTATCTGTAGTATTAGAAAAACCCCGAAGTTTTTTAGGACTAATAATCGGTAAATCCTGGCTTATAAAGGTACCTCTAGCCGGAATGCTCTCAATCCATCCTTGTGACATTAGTTCGTCATAAGCAGCGACCACTGTTTTTCGATGGACATCCAGATCTTCGGATAGTTTTCGGGATCCGGGAAGTTTTGATGAAGGAGCCAGTTTACCTGATTTAATAAATCCAATCATCTGATCACACAATTGTAAATAAAGGTGTCGATTAGAGTTTCTGTCTAAATCAATGTTACTTTTAAAAGGAAATACAACCGGACTACTCATAATGTATAAACTGGATTAGTTTAACGCGCCATAAAACTACTAATTTTGATTTAAATCAAAAAATGAATACGTAATGTCAGAATATCAGGTTACAACGCTCAATAAAGTAGTGAGAGGATCTAAAAGAGCGAATTATGATAAAGAAGAAATTAATAAAATTTTGGATGATGCTTTTTTATGCCATGTTGGATATGTTTGGCAAAATAACGCTATTGTGATTCCTACTGCTTATGGTAGAGAAGGAGATACCATCTATATCCATGGGTCACTAAAAAATAGAATGATCACTAATTTATTGGATACTGGAAGTGCTAGTATTTCGGTTACTCACCTAGATGGATTGGTTTTAGCTCGATCCGCATTTCATCATTCTGCCAACTATAGATCGGTAAACGTTTTCGGAGAAGTTCGTAAAGTAGAAGATCCAAGTGAGAAGATGAAGGCTTTAGAATGTATTCTTAATAATATGGTTCCAGGACATTGGGATAACGTTAGACATCCAAACGATAAAGAATTTAATGCTACATTAGTAATGGCAATTAAGATGGATACGGCTTCTGCAAAGGTTAGGGCAGAAGGCGTTGTAGATGAAAAAGAAGATCATAGTTTACCCATTTGGGCAGGTGTAATACCAATTAAGCAAGCAGCAAGCGATCCAGTTTTTGATGTAGATTTGGAGGATAGTATTGAAATTCCTGATGCGGTAATGAGGTATGTGGAAAAGAATAAAATAGCATAGATATGTTGACAGATGAAATAAAAAAATATATAGATAAAAGCGTATTATGTTGGTTAGCAACATCATCAAAGGATAACATTCCTAATGTGTCTCCAAAAGAAGTATTTACTTATTTTTTAGATTCAAATATCATCATTGCAAATATTGCTTCTCCACAAACGGTAAGGAATATTAGAGAAAACAATAAAGTTTGTATTAGTTTTATAGATGTCTTTGTTCAAAAGGGATATCAATTAAAAGGAGAAGCACAGATAATTATCAAAAAGGATCCTTCTTTTATTTCGATGGAATCTCTTCTTGTTGAGATTACCAAGGGGAAGTTTCCGTTTGCAACGATTACTAGTATTTCGGTTGAAGAGATAAAGCCGATAATTGCTCCTAAATACATCCTTTATCCTGAAACCACGGAAGAACAACAAATTGAAAGCGCCTTAAAATTATATCAACCTTGATAAAAAGTAATATCAGTTATGTTAGAAATAAGACCAACCTGTGAGAATTGCAACAAATCATTACCCAATGATAGTAAAGAAGCAATGATATGCACTTTTGAGTGTACGTTTTGTAAAGATTGTGTGGATTCTATTTTAGAGAATGTATGTCCTAATTGCGGAGGAGGTTTTACCAAAAGACCGACGAGACCATCTCATTTTTTAGAAAAATATCCTATAAGTACTAAGGTTATTTATAAACCTGTGGATTACGAAATTTATAAAGAACTGCAGAATAAGTTTAGACACATTGAATCCAGAGAAAGGTAATACTATGAGTGTGCACTTAAGGATAGCAACAATGAATGATGTTCATGAAATTTCTTTTTTAGGTAAAAAGACTTTCGATCAATCATTTGGACATCTTTTTGGAGACAGAAAAGATCTTACTGATTATCTTGATCGTACGTTTTCTATAGAAAAATTGAAAAGTAGTATTGTCAAGCAGCATAATATGTATTGGATAGCTTATTACGGAAATGTAGCTGTTGGCTATGCTAAAATTCAATTAGATTCATCTTCAGAGTTTATTGAATCTGTAAAAGCATGTAAGCTTCAAAAGATATATGTATTAAAAGAATATTTATCTATGGGAATAGGAGCTCAATTAAACCAGTTAATATTTGATAAGGCAATAAGTAATAACAGCGAATATATCTGGTTGTCCGTTTTAAAATCTAATGAAAGAGCAGTACGATTTTATGAAATAAATTCATATACTATTGTAGGAGAGCATCCTTTTAGTATTGGTAAAGAAGATTTTGATTTTTGGGTGATGAGTAGAAAGCTATAATTATTTAATAATTTCTAAAGCATTGACCCTCGCAATAGAATCACAATTTGCAATAAGTAGTCCAATAGTTTTTTCTTTGGCTTCACCTTCTATAAAATACGTATTACAAGAGTCTAATTCAGTATTACTCTTTCCAAAATCTACATCTCCTGATTTTAGAATGTTAGAGATATCCGCAGTATCAATACTATAATTTTGCATAGCAGCAAGTACTTCTTGAGAAAATACACGTTCCTTAATCCTGATGTTTTTTAATACGCGAGCAGTAGGAGTGTAGTCACAGGATGCTTTTTTTCCTCCAAGAAAGAAGAATAACAGAAATAATCCAATAATAAATCCAAAAAAATAAAATCCCAGTCGATGCGCTAGTTTCATGTGCTATAAAAATTCAGTGCTCAAAAGTAATGAAAGTTTCAGAGTTTCAAAGTTTTTGAATTATTATTCTGGAGAGTAAGAAAGACGAAAAGTCTCAAAGTTTAAGTTAAGAAATCATGTTTACCTCGACTAGCTAAGCATGATAATCAAGTGAAAACCGTCAGTATATTCATGGATAAAACTTTATTACAGAACGCCTTCAATAATTTTAATACTATGGTTTTATTAGGGATAGGTGTCCTTTTTTCTTTGACACTTAGTAACTTTGTAATTCCTTTTTACAAAATCAACAAATTAATATCTCGATACGATAAATCAAACCAGTCAGCAATAGACTTGCTTGTTAGAATACCGTGATAGAAATACAATCCACTTTTTAATCCACGATCAAAACGTACTGCATTTTCCATCCCTCCTTCTTCACCAATCTGCAGGATATAAGGTGTAAATATATTACTAATAGACAGTGATGATGTCTTTGCATAGCGAGACGGAATATTTGGCACACAATAATGCACTACTCCATGTTTTTCGAAAGTAGGATGATCATGTGAAGTAACTTCGCTAGTTTCAAAACAACCACCCATATCGATACTTACATCTATAACTACTGCACCGGTTTTCATACTTTCTACCATGGTATCCGATACAATAATAGGTGATCTATTTTTTCCTCTAACTGCACCGATGACAACATCACAACGTCTTAGTGCTTTTAATAAGTTTTTAGGTTGTATCGTTGAGGTATAAAGAGGTCTTCCAATATTTGTCTGGATACATCTAAGTTTAGTAATAGAGTTGTCAAACACTTTTACATTAGCTCCTAGTCCAATAGCAGAACGTGCCGCAAATTCTCCTACAGTGCCGGCACCAATAATCACTACCTCTACAGGCGGTACGCCACTTATATTGCCCATCATCAATCCAGAACCATAAGTAGCGCTACTCATTAATTCTGAAGCAATTAATACAGCTGCTGTGCCTGCTATCTCACTTAATGCACGAACTGCAGGATATGCACCATCTGCATCACGAATAAATTCAAATCCAAGAGCGGTAATTCTTTTTTTGGCGAGTTCCTGAAAATAGTCCTTAGATTGTGTTTTAAGTTGTAATGCCGAGATCAATACAGTTTGCGGATTGATATGTGTCAATTCTTCTATAGAAGGTGGTTCTACTTTCAGAATAATTGGGCATCCAAAAACTTTTTTGGTGTCGTTAGTGATTTCCGCTCCGGCTTCACTATACTCACTATCTGTAAAACTAGCTCCTAGTCCAGCGTTAGACTCTATTAATACTCTATGTCCATGAGCTGTTAGGGCAGCCACAGCATCTGGAGTAAGGCATACGCGTTTCTCTTGGTAACTCGTTTCTTTTGGGATGCCTATAAAAAGTTTTCCTTTTTTACGTGCCACTTCTATCATTTCCTCTTGTGGCAAGAGTTGCTCTTTGGTAAAAGGAGAGGTTGGTTTGCTCATTTGTGTGATCTTCTATATCTCAAATTACGAATAAAAATGGATAGTATGCAAATTAAGTAGTAGGTGAGTGAATTAGTTTGTGATTTTTTGTGAAAGTGGACAAAACATGAATACTAATATTTCTGTGTTCTCGCATTTAGATACTATCATACTAAGTATCATTCTGACTATCGAAATCTGTTCCACCAGGATTTTTTATCGGATTTATTAAAACTGTTTAATTCTGATAAATCAATCCCATGAATTTTGTCAAATATTTTTGTTCTAATTGTATATACTACACTCAAAATAATTACCGTCAATGGTATAAGATAAAAGATTTCGTTTTCATCTACAATCTGAGAATCTTCTAGTATTAATGAAATAAGCTGAAAAGAGTATAGAGCAATGGGAATTAGAATTACAGGGTACCACCAGTGTTTGCAAGTAAAAAACCAAATGATAAAAAGAGTTAACGGAATGAATTTACCGAGAACTACCCATACAAATACATTAACGCTTTCGTAATATTTACTTTGATAGGTGAAAAAAGAATTTTCCCAGATCGCTCCATCTGGGAAAATATCATTTATATAGAATAAGAATGGTACAGTTGCTATCAAAAAAACAATCAGACTACTTATTTTTAGGTACTTTAATTTTTGCTTTTGGGGCTGACATTGATTTTGAGGTTGTTGTTCCTTGCTGGGTGTTGTCATTTTGTGTGGTTGAGGTATTGGGTTTTGTCAGGTTGTTATTATCTACATCGGAGATCATGTAGGTTGCTAGGGTAAAGAAAAAACTGAAAAAGATAGTTGTTGTGATTTTCATTGTTATAGGGTTTAAAATTAGTTATACCTCAAACTTAGATGAAAATCAAGTGATTGTTCAATTCAAAAAAATTGTAATTTCGCGAGCTGTAACGAGATGTTTTTGTTACTGAAAAAAAGTAAAGCCACTACGCTATTTCTGTCAAAAACCATGTTTTTATCGATTAAGTACTAGTAAAAATCAACAATAAAAATAGTTCATTATTATTGTAAGAAAAAGAGTAACTCTGTTAAATTTTACTAAAATGGCTTTTTTAACATATTTTTACCCTAATGAAAGTACTCTTTTACCATCGTCTAGAAGGTCTATTTTTACTTTAACATAGTTTTCTGGTAATAAATTAGAAATTCTATCGGGCCATTCTATAAATATCCAGGCATCTGTATCCAGGTATTCTTCAAAACCAATATCATAAGCCTCTTCTTCATTTTGTATTCTATAAAAATCAAAATGATAAATAGTATTGTGCTCTCCTTTATACTCATTCACTAAAGAATAAGTAGGACTAGAAATTGTATCAGAGACACCTAATTGTTTACAAATTTCTTTAATTAATGTTGTTTTGCCAACACCCATTGCCGCATTAAAGAGCAAAGTTTTGTACTTAGCATTAGTGATAAGATGCTGTGCAGTTTGCGAAAGTTCGTCTAGAGTATACGTTATTTTCACTATGATATATAGTTTATATAGTATTAAGTATGCAATGACGGCATTTATAGCATTGCATACTTAATACTGTTTACTGATATGTTAACTATTACCTTGGTTTTAATACTACAAAAGGTATAATCATTTCTTCTAAAGAAACTCCTCCATGTTGGTAGGTATTTCTGTAATAACTCACATAATGATTATAGTTATTAGGATACGCAAAGAAATAATCTCCTTTGGCAAATATAAATGAACTACTCATATTTATAGAGGGTAAGTGTATTGATTTTGGATTACTTGCGGCCAGTACCTCTTTGTTTTCATAAGTAAGGCTTTTACCAGTTTTATATCTCAAATTCAGACTGGTGTTTTTATCACCGATAACTTTCGAAGGGTTTTTTACATTAATTGTTCCGTGATCTGTTGTAATTATTAATTTAAAGCCCATCTGTTGTGCTTGCTGAATCATATCCAATAGTGGCGAGTTCTTAAACCAACTCTGAGTAAGAGATCTATAAGATTTATCATTAGAAGCTAATTCTTTAATTACTTCCATTTCTGTTTTGCTATGAGATAGCATATCCACAAAATTATAAACAACCACAGTCAGATCATTATCTTTTAATCCTTTAAAATTAGCTGCAAGTGTTTTACCAGATCGTTCATTGGTTATTTTGTAATACTCATGTTTGATATCTAAACCGAGCCTTTGTAATTGTGCAGTAAGAAATTCATTTTCATACATATTCTTACCACCTTCATCGGTATCATCTAACCAAAGATCTGGATGTCTTTTTTTCATATCTGCAGGCATCAGACCAGAGAAAATAGCATTACGCGCATATTGGGTTGCAGTCGGTAGGATACTGCAATACGAAATTTCTTCTTCTTTCTTGTAGTAATTATTTACGATCGGTTCAAAAGCTTTCCATTGATCATATCTGAGATTATCAATAACGATAAATAGAGTAGGTTGGTCTTTACTGATTTCAGGAACTACTTTTTGCTTAAAAAGTGTGTGAGACATAATTGGTGTATCATCATCACCATTAAACCAATCAGGATAATTTTTATCAATAAACTTACAGAACTGAGAATTGGCTTCTACTTTCTGAGATTCCAAAATCTCAAACATACCAGTATCTTCAATATCTTCTAACTGAATTTCCCAGTATACCAACTTTTGATATAGTTCCACCCATGATGAATAAGAATTTACCATAGCCATATCCATGGCTATTTTTCTAAATTCTTGCTGATAGTTAGAAGTGGTTTTTTCGGAAACTAATCTGGAGTGGTCTAGATTCTTTTTTAGACTTAATAATATTTGATTAGGATTCACTGGTTTAATAAGGTAATCCGCAATTTTACTTCCTATTGCTTCTTCCATGATATATTCTTCCTCACTTTTAGTGATCATCACTACAGGAAGACTATCATTTTTCTCTTTTATTTCTGCTAATGTATCTATTCCCGAAAGTCCTGGCATGTTCTCATCAAGAAAAACAATATCAAAATTATTTTCTTCTAGCGTCTCTAGAGCCTCCGTGCCACTTTGGCATTTGGTGACTTCATAATTTTTCTTTTCCAGGAATAGTATATGTGGTTTTAGTAAATCAATTTCATCATCTACCCAAAGTATCTTTATATTGCTCATTATAGGCTGTTTTTTTTATGCTATTTATTTTTATAAGATGCTATATAGTTTAATAATAAAACGTTACTTCAATTATATGATCATCTTATCTGTTTTATTGACTGTTTCCTTTTTAAATTATTACAATTTACTTTCTGAAATGTTATAGACATTATATAATTCTATTGCTTAATTCGTAATTCTGAATTCATACATATATATTTGTTAGCAAAAGTAAAGTAAACTTGAAAAAAAGAAATAAACTTAAAATACTAAACGACCCAATTTACGGTTTTATTACGATACCTAATGAACTAATTTTTGATCTAATAGAGCATAGGTATTTTCAGAGGTTAAGAAGAATATCCCAGATGGGTCTTTCGTATTTAGTATATCCAGGAGCACATCATACACGTTTTCATCATGCACTAGGTTGTATGCATTTAATGCAGAATGCAGTGCGAGTCCTTCGTTTTAAAGGTGTTAGTGTTTCGTCTGAAGAAGAAGATGCTTTGTGCATTGCTATATTATTACACGATATTGGGCATGGACCTTTTTCTCATGCAATGGAACACAGCATTGTTAATGAAGTAAATCATGAGTCTATTTCTTTGATGTTTATGGAAAAAATAAACGAAGAATTTAACGGTAGTTTAACGCTTGCCATACAAATTTTTAAAGGCGAGTATCATCGTCAATTTCTTCATCAACTAATTTCTGGTCAATTGGATATGGATCGTTTAGATTATCTAAAGCGAGATAGTTTTTATACGGGCGTTGCAGAAGGAAATATCAATAGCGAACGTCTAATCACCATGCTTAATGTAGTGGATGATGAATTGGTAGTAGAAGAAAAAGGGATATATTCGGTTGAAAAGTTTTTATTAGCAAGACGTCTTATGTATTGGCAGGTATATCTGCATAAAACAAGTTTAGTCGCAGAAAATTTATTGATAAGAGTACTAAAAAGAGCGAAGGAATTAGTAGATCAGGGAAAAAAACTTAGTTCAAGCAAGGCGTTGCTATTCTTTTTAGAAAATAAGATTACAGCGGATAATTTTACAGATGATGTTTTAGAAACTTTTTCGAAATTAGATGACTATGATATCGTATCCGCAATGAAAGAATGGACTACATCTGATGATTTCGTTTTACGAAGCTTATGTAATATGATTATTGATAGGGATCTGTTAAAAATAAAAATAAAGAAGAAGACGTTTAATAAAGAAAAAATAAAAAGAAGAGTTGATGAGTTTAAAGAGAAATATAAAATTTCTGAAGAAGAAGCTCGTTATTTTGTGTTTACAGGAACGATTTCTAATCAAGCATATCATCAAAATAAACAGAATATAAATATTTTGTATAAGTCGAGTAAAATAGTTGATATTGTGAGTGCTACGGATCAATTTAATTTAAAGGCGTTGTCAAAACCTGTAACTAAATATTTTATATGTTACCCAAAGCATATAGATTAACACATTTTTTATACTTTTGTTGCTAATGATTTTTACAGCCACACAAATTGCAGGTATACTAAATGGTGAAGTCGAAGGAGATGAAACCGTCGAAGTATCAAAACTAGCAAAGATAGAGGAAGGGACTAAAGGTTCGTTAACATTCTTGTCTAACCCTAAATATACCCCATATATTTATTCTACTGATGCGTCAATTACTATAGTAGATAAAACATTTGAAGCTGAATCTAATATAAAAACTACTTTAATTAGGGTTGAAGATGCATACAAAGCATTTTCTCAGTTATTGGATTATTACAATATGGTAAAGATGAATAAGACAGGTATTGAACAACCAAGTTTTATTTCGGATACAGCAAAGTATAGTGACGATATGTATTTAGGAGCATTTTCTTATTTAGGAGATAATGTAAATATTGGTCAAAATGCTAAGATCTATCCAAATGTGTATATAGGTGATAATGTTGTTTTAGGAGATAATGTTGTTGTTTTTGCCGGGGCTAAAATATATTCTGAAACTATTATAGGTAACAACTGTGTAATTCATAGTGGAGTGATTGTTGGAGCAGATGGGTTTGGGTTTACACCAAACGAGAAAGGAGAATATAGCAAAGTACCGCAGACAGGTAATGTTATTATAGAAGATAATGTGGATGTTGGTGCTGGAACAACAATCGATAGAGCAACTTTAGGTTCCACAATTATTCGTAAAGGAGTTAAATTGGATAATCAGATTCAGATAGCACATAATGTAGAAATCGGGGAACATACTGCCATCGCTGCGCAGACCGGAATTGCGGGATCCACAAAAATTGGGAAACATTGCTTAATTGGTGGTCAAGTTGGTATTGCAGGACACCTTGTTATAGGTAATAAAGTTAGAATCCAGGCAC
This sequence comes from uncultured Aquimarina sp., assembly GCF_947495315.1. GTDB lineage: Bacteria > Bacteroidota > Bacteroidia > Flavobacteriales > Flavobacteriaceae > Aquimarina. Next base: position 139,120 of record NZ_CANLYD010000006.1, read on the forward strand.
AATCTGGTATTGGAAGAAATATAAAAGACGGAGAAGCTATACAAGGATCTCCGGCATTAGGGTACTCAGATTATAATAAATCTTATGTACATTTTAAAAATTTGCCCAAAATTGTAGATAGAGTATACAAACTTGAGAAAAAGATAAATGACAATGAGTAATTCCGTTGCAAATAAACAAAGAACGATTCAAAAAGAAGTTGAACTCAGAGGAGTGGGACTTCATACCGGAAAAGAAGTTATACTTACTTTTAAACCAGCACCTGAGAATCACGGATATGCGTTTTGTCGTGTTGATTTAGAAGGGAATCCGATTATAGAAGCAGATGCTAATTATGTAGTAAATACACAAAGAGGTACAAATCTGGAAAAGAATGGTGTAAGTATCCAGACATCCGAACATGTACTTGCTGCTTGTGTTGGCTTAGAGATTGATAATCTTTTAATAGAGCTGAATGCTTCAGAACCACCTATTATGGACGGCTCAAGTAAGTTTTTTATACAAGCTTTGGAAGAAGCAGGTATTGTAGAACAAGAAGCGGAAAGAGATGAGTATATCGTAAAAGATGTGATTTCTTATACAGATGAAGAGTCTGGAAGTGAAATTATCGTAATGCCATCCGATGAATACCAGGTGACCACTATGGTAGATTTTGGTACTAAAGTGTTGGGTACACAAAATGCATCATTAAAACATCTTTCAGAATTTAAAAAGGAAATAGCTGACGCCAGAACATTTAGTTTTTTACATGAACTGGAAATGTTACTAGAACATGGTCTAATTAAAGGAGGGGATCTGAATAATGCAATTGTATATGTAGATAAGGAGTTAAGTCCTAGTACCATGGAAAAACTAAAAGTTGCCTTCGGTAAAGATTCTATTGCTATAAAACCGAATGGAATATTGGATAATCTTACACTTCATTATCCTAACGAAGCCGCCAGGCATAAGCTCTTAGATGTAATAGGAGATCTTGCACTAATAGGAACACGTATTAGAGGGAAAATTATAGCAAATAAGCCTGGACATTACGTAAATACTCAGTTTGCTAAAAAACTTTCGAAGATTATAAAAATTGAGAAGCGTAATAAAGTTCCTCAGTTTGATCTAAATAAAGAACCTTTGATGGATATCAATAAAATTATGTCTATGCTTCCGCATAGACCACCATTTTTATTGATTGATCGCATTCTGGAAATGTCTGATAAGCATGTGGTAGGAATGAAAAATGTGACGATGAATGAACCATTTTTTGTCGGGCATTTTCCTGGAGCACCTGTTATGCCTGGAGTTATGCAGGTAGAGGCGATGGCTCAAACAGGTGGTATTTTAGCCTTAAGCACGGTTCCAGATCCGGAAAATTATCTTACTTATTTTATGAAAATAGATAAAGTAAAGTTTAAGCAACAAGTATTACCCGGAGATACTTTAATATTTAAATTAGAATTGCTTACTCCAATAAGAAGAGGAATTTGTCATATGCAAGCTTTTGCTTATGCTAATGGAAAATTAGTTACTGAAGCAGAACTTATGGCACAAATCGTAAAATCAAAATAATTATTTAGTATACTACGTAAAATTTGTTTATACTAAAAACATTAAAATCAAATCAATGAATCAGCCCTTAGCATATGTTCATCCTGGAGCAAAGATTGCAAAAAATGTAGTCATCGAACCTTTTACTACGATTCATAATAATGTGGTTATAGGAGAAGGAACCTGGATTGGTTCCAATGTTACTATTATGGAAGGAGCTCGTATTGGTAAAAATTGTAGTATTTTTCCCGGAGCTGTTATTTCTGCCACTCCGCAGGATAAAAAATTTAATGACGAGGATACTACTACCGAAATAGGAGATAATACTACTATTCGTGAGTGTGTTACTATCAATAGAGGTACTGCGGATAGAATGAAAACCAAAATTGGTAAAAACTGTTGGATAATGGCATATTGTCATATAGCTCATGATTGTATTGTAGGAGATAACTGTATATTTTCTAATAATAGTACACTGGCAGGTCATATTAATGTTGGAGATTTTGTAGTTTTAGCTGGTATGGCTGCGGTACAACAATTTTGTAGTATAGGTAATCATGCATTCGTGACAGGAGGGTCCTTAGTTCGTAAAGATGTTCCACCTTATGCTAAAGCAGCTCGTGAACCGCTTTCATATGTTGGAATAAATTCGATAGGATTGCGAAGAAGAGGCTTTTCGACAGAAAAAATAAGAGAGATACAATCTATTTACAGAATTTTGTATCAAAGCAATTATAATAATTCTCAAGCTGTAGCGATTATTGAAGCAGAGATGGAAGCTACACCGGAGCGAGACGAGGTTTTAGAGTTTATCAAGAACTCTCAGCGAGGTATTATGAAAGGATATTTCTCTAACTAAGTAATTCAAGAGATTAGATAATAGGAATAAGTAACAAAAACAACAATGGCAAGTACTAGTGATATTAGAAACGGATTGTGTATTAAGTACAATCACGATATATTTAAGATTATAGAATTTTTACATGTAAAACCAGGAAAAGGTCCTGCTTTTGTTCGTACAAAACTAAAAAGTGTAACCACTGGAAAAGTAATTGATAATACATTTTCAGCTGGACATAAAATTGATGAAGTTAGAGTAGAGACTCACAAGTTTCAGTTTCTTTATGCAGAAGGTGATACATATCATTTTATGAATACTGAAGATTATAATCAGATTACATTAGAGAAATCTTCTCTCGATGCACCAGGGTTGTTAAAAGAAGGAGCTGTGGTTACTGTGATTATAAATTCAGAAGACCAAATGCCACTTTCGGTGGAAATGCCAGCTAGTGTTATTTTAGAAGTTACTTCTACAGAACCAGGAGTAAAAGGAAATACAGCTACCAATGCTACTAAACCTGCGGTAGTTGAGACAGGAGCAGAAGTAATGGTACCTCTTTTCATAAACGAAGGTGACAAAATCAAAGTCGAAACTGAGAAAGGAACCTATAAAGAACGTATTAAAGAATAATTCAGAAATGATATTCTGAATTCTGAATTATAAAATGAAGTTTCCTCAAACACACACCCTAAAGCAAATAGCAACTATAATATCTTCAGAATTTGTTGGTATCCCAGATTTTCCAGTACTTGGAATGAACGAAATTCATGTGGTTTCTCCTGGTGATATCGTTTTTGTTGATCACCCTAAATATTATGACAAAGCTTTAGAAAGTGCAGCAACAGTTATATTAATTAATAAGAAAGTAGATTGTCCTGACGGAAAAGCTTTGCTTATTTCTGATGATCCTTTTAGAGATTTTAATATACTGACTACATATTTTAAACCTTTTGAAAAGGCTACATCTATAGTTTCAGAAACGTCCAAAATAGGAAAAAACACGATTATTCAACCCAATGCTTTTATTGGTAATAATGTAGTGATAGGTGATAATTGTTTTATTCATGCCAATGTAAGTTTGTATGATGGAACTGTTATCGGAAATAATGTGACTATACATTCAGGAACAGTATTAGGAGCAGATGCTTTTTATTATAAAAAACGACCTGAAGGCTTTGATAAACTAATTTCTGGCGGTAGAGTTGTGATAGAAGATAATGTTGATTTAGGATCTTTATGTACTATCGATAGAGGGGTTACGGGAGACACAACAATTAAAGAAGGAACCAAAATAGATAACCAGGTACATATTGGTCATGATACTGTTATCGGAAAGAAATGTTTGATTGCCTCTCAAGTTGGTATTGCCGGATGTGTAATAATAGAAGATGAAGTTACCATATGGGGGCAAGTAGGAGTAACTAGTGGAATCACTATTGGTACCAAAGCTATTGTTTCGGCACAATCAGGAGTAAGTAAATCTCTGGAAGGAAACAAAAGTTATTTTGGAACCCCTGCTGATGATTTTAGAAAAAAATATAAAGAAATTGCCGCCATCAGGCAAATACCCGAAATAATTGAAAAATTAAGGAATAATGAGTAAAATAGCAAAAGAGGTTGTTCAATCCTTTTACCAAACGGATTTGATTCATAATATAGAAGCCTTTTCTGAGTATTTACATCCAGAAGTAGAATTAAATTGGAATAGTAGTTTTGGCTACAATAAAAAAGGTTTCGATGATATTAAGACCATGTTTAAAGAGATGTCCAGATCATTCGAAACGTTTAGGTGTGAGATTAGTCATCTTTTAGAAGAGAATGGAATGGTTACTATCCGATATACTTATGTTGCTAAAACCATAGAAAGGCCTGATAAAGAAGAAGCAATAGCACATTTCATTGCAATTTGGGAACTAAAAGATGGTAAGTTATATAGAGGATATCAGATTAGTCAACAAGGAGATAATACACCGGAAAATTTAAAATCATTTTTATCTAAATAGATTTCAAAAACCAGGATAATTATTTTTATTTTTTCTAAATACTAAATAAGAAAGGTATTGGAAAATTAAAAAAACAAAAAAGAATTTTTTTTTTGTTTTTTCATTTTAACTATAGTGTTCAAAACCGTATTTTTGAAACTGCTAAAAAAATATAAAAAATCATAACGCAATGAGTGTTCTAGTAAATAAGGATTCTAAAATAATAGTTCAAGGTTTTACGGGTAGCGAAGGTACTTTTCATGCTGGTCAAATGATTGAGTATGGTACTAATGTAGTAGGAGGCGTGACTCCCGGTAAAGGTGGACAAACACATCTTGATAAACCAGTTTTTAATACTGTGCAAGACGCAGTTAAGGAGGTTGGAGCTGATACCACTATTATTTTCGTGCCACCTGCATTTGCTGCAGATGCTATTATGGAAGCTGCTGATGCAGGAATTAAAGTAATTATAACAATTACTGAAGGTATTCCTGTTGCAGATATGATTACAGCTTCTAATTATATAAAAGGAAAAGGATGTCGTTTAATCGGCCCTAACTGTCCAGGAGTAATTACTCCTGGAGAAGCAAAAGTTGGTATTATGCCAGGTTTTGTATTTAAAAAAGGTAATGTAGGTATTGTTTCTAAGTCCGGAACATTGACCTATGAGGCTGCTGATCAGGTTGTAAAACAAGGATTAGGTATTACTACCGCTATTGGTATTGGAGGAGATCCAATTATTGGAACTACTACAAAAGAAGCTGTAGAATTGTTGATCAATGATCCAGAAACAAGTTGTGTTGTAATGATTGGAGAAATTGGAGGACAATTAGAAGCTGATGCTGCTAAATGGATTAAAGAAAGTGGAACTTCTAAACCGGTAGTAGGCTTTATTGCTGGAGAAACCGCTCCTGCCGGACGTACTATGGGACATGCAGGTGCAATTGTTGGAGGAAGTGAAGATACTGCTGCTGCTAAGAAAGCGATCATGAGAGAATGTGGAATTCACGTGGTAGATTCTCCTGCAGAAATTGGTAAAAAAGTAGCTGAAGTATTAGGTTAGAACTATACTGTATTTCTCTTGTATGAGAATACAAACTTTATAAGCTAAAAAATCCATCCGCCTATGGCAGATGGATTTTTTAGCTTATAATTTATCTAAAAGCTCTGATGCTTCTTTTGATTTATAATTATTCGGGTATTTGGCTATTTCGGAAAGTAACTCCTTTGCTTTCTCAATATTATTCTGTTTTATATAAAGTAAAGCTTTGTACCATGTTCCTTTAGGAGCATCTATAAATTTACTTTCTATTAATGTATTAAAACTAATTTCAGCTTTAACAAATTGACCTAGTTCCATCTGAGAAATTCCCATATAAAGATATATGGTAGCTTTGTTTTTCTGAACAGTAGAAAGCTCTTTCTCTAAAATATCTAAGGATTGATTATATTCTCTTGCTTCAAATAATTTTTGTGCTTGGATCAGTGCTTTTTGTTCACTATTTCCTCGATCTACTAAAGAGGGTAGTTCCGATACATCTAAATAATTTGCATATAGTTCCTCTGTCGAAGTTTTAAAAGGAGAAAAAATGGTGAGACCGATAAGAAATAAAACGACTGCTATACCAGTATATAGGAACCAGGATTTACCTCTTCTGTTTTGTTTTAGTTGATACTTATAGTTTACGGTACTAATTGTATCTGTTAATATCTTAGTAGATTCACTTTTAAGCAATTCCTCGTATTCTTTAACTTCTTCGTGATTAGTATTTGTACCAATGCTCCATTCAGTATCATTTAAATTTAGAAAGAGCTGTTTTTCAAAGTTTACTTTTTCACGGAAACTTTCATCAAGCTCCATTTTTTGTAATACCTCATTTCTTTCTTTATCCGAAAGTGTATCCTTAAGAAAATTTTGAATTAGTATGTCTTCTTCTATACTCATAATTTTTTGAGTGAATTATAACGTTGATCATCTTTAATCGTATTTGATAACTTTGTTTTACATTTAAAAACACGTTGTCTTGCAACAGTTTCAGAATTATATCCCATTTTTTTAACAATTTCGGCATAGGAGCTATTGCTAAAAAACATAATCAACACTTTTTTGCAGTTTTCCGATATTAAATCAAGTTTTTCATTAAATAATTCCCATCTTTTTTGCTCTAAAATAGTTAGCGCAGTATCTCGCTCTGCAGGTACCAGTTCAATAATATCACTATTTGTTACCCTATTTTTGGAAGTATTTAATTCTCTACGCCATAAATTTTTACAAGCTGTAAACAAATATGCCTCAAAACTGCTGTTAATTTCAAACTTTTCTTTTCTGTATCGAACAGTAATTTGTATTAATGCTTTCTGAAAAATATCTTCGGCGTCTTGCTGAGTACCTTTATTCTGTAAAAGAAACTTTCTTACTCTGGGAAAGACTGCACTATAAATTTTCATGATTCCTTTAGAATCATTATTCAATAGGCTAGAGAGATAGTATTCATTTTCAATCATTAACGTAATGTGATTCCATAGTTAAACAAAATATTTATCTTCACCTGGGTAACAAAATGATCTTTTTGGTAACTAATAAGGTGAAAATATTATAATAAAAAAAGTAAGATAATGATTAGACAATTTTTTATGAATAAAGTTACAATTATTTGTACAATGATTTTTATGGTTGGCTGTAGTTCTGATTCAGTTACAAACGATACTATTATTGAAAAAACAACTGTAGAGAAACGGAGATCTTATCTAGAAATAGATGAAGATGGAAGAATGGAAATTTTAATTGTGTATGTAGAAGGCACTCCTGAAAGTGTGAAAAATGAAGTACGGGTATTGTATAGGCAATTATTGTTAATATCAGATATAGTGCAATGTGAGGAAGATGATAAAGAAACATGGAGTACAGTGGCTAGAATGCCAAATCCTCTTACTGATACTTCTAGTGATGAACCTTTACGAGAAGTAATACAACAGGTAATTTTTAATGCTAACTGTGATAATGATAATGCCAGGAATTAGTGAAATTGTATAAACTTCAATTGTCTATTCTTTTTACACTTTTTTACACAAGTGTAAATTCTCAGGATCTTTATGAATACTATGAATCTTTATGGGATCACAAAGATATTGAGATTTCGGTTATAAGAAAAAAAGTTGACAGTATCATAGGTATATATGAAAGTAATCAAGAGAATTTACGGGCTATTAAAATCACTGGTGAATTTTCAAAAAAACTATATAGAGCAAGATTATATGAAAGAGCAATTGAATATACAGAATATGAAATATCTATATATCGAAAATTAGGTATAGAGAATAATGAATATGCAAAAGCCCTATATAAATTAGGGCTTTTATATTCTAAGATTGACAAATTTGAAGAATCTTTAACTTGTTATCAAGAACTGATAACACTTAATGTAGATGGATATTCTACTGCCAGAGCATATTGCGAATTAGGAAAGTACTACCGGATAAATGGAGATTTTTTTAGATCTGATGAGTATTATATCCACGGAATTTCTGGATTGGAGACATTTGGTAATAAAAATGTGTTACTTATTAAGTACCTTAACCACGCTTTAGTCTTATTAAACATAAATACTCCAAGTAGTCTAGATAGGGCAAAGAAATTATTAGATAAAACTAATGAACTCTTTAATCAAGTACCTAAGTATTCATTAAGAGATTATAGAACTTTTAATAACTACTTTGCAAACTTTTATAGCAAGGAAGAAAGATATGATTTTGATAAAGCTAAATATTATTGTAATAGAAATTTAGATCAAGCATTTAGGGATAATGATTCTACTTTTATACATACTTCATATACTACATTAGGTTTGCTATATATAGATCATAAATTAAAAGAAAAAGATAGCATCCTCTTTTTTTTAAAAAATGGATTACGATATGCCAGAGAGCCAGAAGAAAAGTCTGTTGTCTACCATCAATTTAGTCACTTTTTTTTAGAAAACAATCATTACGATGAAGCATTGAATAACATACAAAAATCTCTGATGGAGAGTATGGATTTGAGCAGAAATATTGATGTTTTACCAGAATTGAATGATTTAAAAATTTCGAATAACCAGTATCATGTTTTACTAGCACTAATCCAAAAATCTACTATTCTTATAAAATTATATGAAGAGGAAAATAATAGAAAACATATTGAGCTAGCACTGTCCAACTTATTATCAGCGGATACATTAGTAGATATTTTGATTGATGTAAGTAAAGAAGAGGGATCAAGGTTATATTGGAGAGAAAAAGCTTCAGAAATTTATCTGAAAGGAATATTAGTTTGCGAAATACTTAAAGAAAAAGAAAAAGCTTTTTATTTCTCAGAAAAAAAGAAAGCCTTGCTTTTAATCGAAGATATCATTAAAAACATTGATAAATCAAAACTATCAGAAACAATATTAGAATTAGAAAATGATTTAGAAAAACAGATTCTAGACCTTGAAAATTTAATATCATCTAATAAAAATATTGATAACGTTAAATCATTAGAGAATAAACGTTTCACTTTAAAACAACAATACCAAAAACAAGAAGATTCTTTAAAAGCAATATTTCCGGCATATTACAAAGATCAAGAAACAATTGAGATTGTTGATCTAAAGAATGTTCAAAAAACTTTGGATGAAGACGATATCATAATATCATATATCACTAATCAGGATGAATATTATGATTCTTTTAGTGTGGTATATGCTACTTTAATTTCTAAAACACAAACGGAGATCATTAGAATTGGACAACTAAGAACATTAGAAAACCTTGTTAAAGCATATAGAAATCAATTGTCTAAGCCCTTTGAAACAGAACAGGATCGACTAATTTTTCAAGAAACAGCTTCAGAACTATATGCTTTATTAATTCCTAAAGATAAAATCTTCATGTCTTTGGATCAAAAACATTTGTTAATCATTCCAGATGGGACCTTGCAATATATTCCTTTCGAATCATTGGTAGTAGATAAAAACACAAATAGATATCTCATTGAAGATAACGAAATAAGTTATGCATACTCTATGTCGTTTTTACAACATAATGCTACCGTAAAGAGATCGCCTTCTCAAGATTTAGTAACCTTTGCTCCAGTAAGTTTTCATCATGATGATCTTGAAGATATTAGCAATAGTAGTAATGAAATAGAAGGCATCAATAAGAGTGTAGTAGGAGATAAGTATAGTAATAAAGAAGCTTCCAAGAATAATTTTTTATCTAATGCTAATGATTACAAGATAATTCACCTGGCAACACACGCTAATTTTTCTGATAATCTTCAGATAGCTTTTCATGACACTAATCTGGAATATCATGAACTATATACTTCTAAAAATCAGGCAGAATTGGTGGTGCTAAGCGCTTGTAATACGTCTTTAGGAGAAATAGCTGAAGGCGAAGGTGTAATGAGCTTGGCAAGAGGGTTTTTCTATGCTGGTGCTAATACAGTAATTTCTTCACTGTGGAATGCCAATGACAAATCTACTGCCCAGATCATGGAAAGTTTTTATAGTAATTTAGAGAATGGGCAGACCAAATCCAAAGCATTACATAATGCCAAAATTAACTATCTGAAATCAGCTTCTTTATCAGATGCATCTCCCCATTATTGGGCAACTTTTGTATTGATTGGTGACTCAGACACCAAACTATTTCCATCAAATATACTCCTGTATGGAATTCTTTTTTCTCTTCTTTTAGGGCTATTAATCACGGTTCTAGTATTTTTTCTTAAAAAAAGATGATTTTTTTGGGTAACAAAATATTGATTGTTGTAACAGGACAGTATCATTAGCAAAAGTCAACCATTTTTATTTATGAAATGTAGATAACATTTTCTGCTATTGATATAGTTGGGAGTTTTCTGAAAATCCTATTAAATAGAGTAAGAATTAATTAAAAAAATAGCATAACGATGAGTTTATTATTCAAATTTGAAACCAGAAAATTAACACGATCAGAAAAGGAAAAAATATCTGGAGGATTGGCATCTCCTGGAAGATGTCAGGCAATGATGGCTCGTTATGTTGAAAGAGAGAATGAAAATCCTGGAGAAAATGAACGATTGTGGAACAGAATTCGTAAAAATTGTCCTGCAAATTCCGGAGCCGAAATTACGAGTGCGTAAATCAAAATCTGTCTAAGGGTTTTCGCAGTTGAATTCTACGTGTCAACAAACTCTAGTTAAGATTTACTGAAGTCCACTGTGCTCTTTTTGCTTTAATAATCAGTTTAATACTTTTTTAACAATAAAACCTAGTTTTCTTGGGTAACAAAAGACTGATTATGGTAACAGGGTAGTATAATTAGTAAAAAGGATTCATTTTCTTTTATCTGATTATAGATATTCTTTCGCGAAGAATTGACATAAGCTATGAGTGTCGTTAAATGTTCATAGTATTCATCACAATTTAAATTTTAATCATGTTAAAAAACATTTCAGACTTAGGAAAAGAGTTAAAAAAGAAGGAACAAAAAAACATATTGGGAGGTAAAGCTGCTCCAGTAGAATGTTCAACACTTGCTTATGAATGCGATGCTTGTCATCCAGAAGATTATAATGCATTTAGTGCTTGTCTTAATGATTTAAGCAATGGTCAGTGTTAATGAATTATAAGTTCTTAGACTTATATATAAAATGTAAACATTCTACGCTTTTAAATATTCGTAGTCACTTAATAAAATTAAATATAAAATCATGTTAAAAAACATTTCAAACTTAGGGAAATCACTAAACAAAAACGAACAACAATCTATTACAGGAGGATTAAGACCTAATGCAGATGGTTTAGTTTGTCATCCATCATTTAGATTTACTTCTACAACTTGTCCCGGCGGAACAACCTATAACAGTACTTGGGATGCTTGCTGTTATGGTTTTCTTGTGGACGAAGCGGATCCTATCGAATTATAGGTATATGAATTAGAATCAGTAATCAGTAATAAGACATACACTATGAGTGTTACTAAATGTTTATAGTATTCATAATATTTAAAAAATATACATATCATGTTAAAAAATATTTCAAACTTAGGAAAAAAATTAAGTAAAGTAGAGCAACAGTCTGTAAAAGGAGGTATAGGAAATTGTCAGCAACGTCTGTTCAATTTAACCGCTGAACAATGCGCTGCACAAAATGGTAATTATACTACATCAGGTTATTGTGTTGTAACAATAGAAGGGTGTCAAGCCCCATTTTTATCAGAAGGACTTTAAAAGTAAACATCTAGGATAATAATAGTATAAAAAGGGAAACTTATTAATAGCTTCCCTTTTTTTGTTATTCTTGTATTTCTGGTTTAAAGATATTTGTTGGTATAAATGTTTGTAACAAAATAGCCAAAAACATCACGATTCCACATCCAAGGGCATTAAGCCAAAGAAAAGGGAGCCAATCTTGCCACCATACAAAAATAATGACAGCTTGTGTAATTAATGCCGCTATAAAAACAGCATTGCTTTTTACATACTTGATAAAAAATGCTAGCAAGAATATACCCAATACATTTCCATAAAATATTGATCCTATAATATTAACCAGTTGTATCAGGTTATCAAAGAGATTTGCAAAACAGGCGACCAGAATCGCCAATATTCCCCAAACAAGCGTAAAAAACTTAGAAGCAGTAACATAATGTTTTTCACTTTTTTCTTCTCCTATATTACGTTTATATAAATCAATCACTGTTGTCGACGCGAGGGCATTAAGTTCTGAAGCCGTGGATGACATAGCCGCAGATAATATCACAGCTAGTAATAGACCTATCAATCCTTTAGGGAGGTTGTTTAATATAAAATGAATAAAAACATAATCTTTATCATTGGTTTCTTTGTCTTTGGCTGATTCTTTATATAATGTTAATAATTCATCTTGTTTTGCTTTATATTCTTCGTTGGAAGGGGACTTATCATTATAACTAGCTATTTCTGCTGCGAGTCTATCATATTTCGTAGCGTATGCAGTATCAACAACCCTTTTTATAAAGAATTGTGTATTGAGACGATATGATCGTTCTATACTATCTAAGTTAGCTAACTCTGTTTTTAATTCAGGATTTCCGGTAGTTACTAGCTTTTTGCTTATTTCTTTTTTTCTGGAAAATAGCACATCATTCTTTCGTTCAATTTCCTTATAATCATTAGAATACTCGGATGATAATAACTTATCTACTGAGTTTTGATTGAAATTCAATGGAGATTGATTAAATTGATAGAAAACGAATACCATTATTCCTACCAAGAGTATAAAGAATTGCATTGGTATTTTTAACAGTCCATTAAATAACAATCCTAGTTGACTCTCTTTAACAGATTTACCTGATAAATAGCGTTGTACTTGACTTTGATCTGTTCCGAAATAAGAAAGCATTAAAAATGTTCCTCCTAAAATACCTGTCCAAACAGTATATCTATTACTAAGATCAAAAGAAAAATCTAACACTTTCATCTTTCCACTAGCTCCAGCAATATCTAATGCTTTTGTAAAAGTGACGTCATCAGGCAAGTAACTGATTATAAGGAAAAAAGCAATAAACATTCCTGTAAAAATAATAGCCATTTGCTGTTTTTGCGTTACACTTACTGCCTTAGTACCTCCAGAAACGGTATAAATGATGACTAATATTCCAATAACTATGTTTAGGGTTGTAAGATCCCAACCTAGCACTGCAGATAGTATAATTGCCGGAGCAAAAATTGTTATTCCTGCACCTAATCCTCTTTGTACCAAAAAGAAAAATGCAGTTATGGTACGAGTCTTAAGATCAAATCTGCTTTCTAAATATTCATAAGCGGTGTATACCTTCAATTTATGATATAGCGGAATGAAAACCATACAGATGATGATCATGGCAATGGGGAGTCCAAAATAAAACTGGACAAATCCCATTCCGCTATGAAATGCTTGTCCAGGAGTAGAAAGAAAGGTAATTGCAGATGCCTGAGTAGCCATTACGGATAGACCAATAGTCCACCATTTTGCTTCATTACCGCCACGAATATAATCCTGAACGTTTTTACTTCCTTTGGTTTTCCAAACACCGTATAATACAATGAACAATAAAGTTCCTATGAGTATGATCCAATCTATAAGTTGCATATGCTAATTATCTCTATATGTATATTTTGAAGTAAAGTATGTGCTAAATTTTCATGAAAAAGTCGTCGTAATCCAATAGAAGAAAAGTAAATATAATGCATTAGCAATTAATATAATTGTGTATAGTTTTTTCCAGACTATTTTAGTATTTGAATCTTCCATGATGGTTGTTATTTTCCTAAAGATAGCATATTTGCAAACAATCGATATGCTCCAGAAACTCCCGCAGGAAATTCTCTAAAGAAGCTTAGACCAGTATATACATAATATCCTTTACCATATTTTGCAATGAGCAAAGCTCCTTTTTTCTCAGATTCTCCTTTGTCATTTGCTGAAATGATTGGTGTGTATTCTTTAGACCATTCATTAGGGAAGTATAATCCTCGTTCTTGCACCCAACCTTCAAAATCTTTGTTAGTTATTTTATTGGGAGTGTTCAATACAGGATGATCACTTGCTAATAGCTTGACAGTTGCATTTTCATCTGTAACACGATCTCTGGATAGTTTTAATGGATAAGGACCTAAATCATCTTCTACTTTGAGTCTTCTGTTAGTATTATATTGGATAATCAAGTTTCCACCATTTTTTACATAATCTAACAGATATTTTTGTCGGAATTTCAACTCTTCTACCGTATTATATGCACGTATTCCAACAACAATAGCATCAAACGGCTGTAGTGTTTCTTCAGAAATTGATTCAGGAGTAATAGTAGTTACCTTATAGCCAATTTGTCGTAAACTTTCGGGCACTACATCTCCAGCACCTTCTATATATCCAATGTTTTGACCTTTCTTTTGGATATCCAATCGAACAACTTTTGTTTCTGAAGGTAATACTACGGTCTGAAATGGAATGTGATCATAATCAATTGTTATTACTTCATCAGAATATGTTTTTCCTTGGATATTTATTTCTGGTGAGATATAACCTTCGCTTTGATTTTGGGGAGCCGTAAGTGTAAAAATCACTGTTTTTTCTTCACCTTTTTGAGCTAAACTAAAATCAATGTTTTGCGGCGACACCTGCCAACCTTCTGGATGTTTTAAGGAAACAGTTCCTTTCAGATCAGATTCTCCAGCTTTTATAGTAACAGGAATTTGTTTTGCAGGGCCATTTGCATAAATAATCACTTTGTCTTTTATACTAGCAGAAATGGCAGGAATAATTTCAAAAGGTTTATATACTTCTCCTTTTACCGGATCGTTAGTCTTGTAAACAATATCTTTTTGATAAGGGATAATAGTACCGTTAATTTCTATATTAAATACAGCTTCGGTTTGATGTTTGGTTTCTGGTGTTCCGATCAGTTTTTGATCTGTAACATTATACATACCAAGCGTTCCTTTATTATTTAACCAATATGGAGTTGTATTCTTTGTTCCAGAAATTATTTTACCTTTCAATTCATAGTTACTTCTTTTATTATTCTCTAAAGTTGTTTCTGCATTTTCTGAAACTCCTATTGTCGAAATATCAATTGATTTTAGGCGAATTGAAGTATCACTTCGATTAATGGCTTCGATTTTAATAATTACCTCGCTATCCTTAGTAGTATAAGGTTCTGTGACAACGGCTTCTAAATAAAGACCGGTTGTTGCCGTGATAATATCTTTTATTTCCTTGGTTTTAATGGTTTTCCAATGAGTGTTTTCTAATTGTTGTATTAATTGATACGCTTTTACTAATTGATTAACAGAAGCTGAAGGATTTTTGAAGTCAAAGTTTTTTTCTACTTCATATAAGATATCACCAATAGCTTTTCCATCTTTAACTCTGTTCCAGGAAGTATCAATTCCATCAAAAAGATTGCTTTTGTCTTTAGGAAGTTCTCCTTTTATTAATTCAATATATTCAGTTTGTATTCCACGAGTTCCAGTACTTCCAAAACCTTGCGACTTGTGCTGACTTCTACTTAATGAGGCTATTTCTGTATTAGAAAGGCCTAAATCAGGATAATAAACTCCTGTGTCAAACTCTAAAAAATTAGATTTATCTGCTTTTTCAAAATTTTCTCTACTTCCGTAAAACCACCATGAAGTATTAAAGAATAGTCTTTTAGGCTGCCACGTATTTACATATTGTAATTGCTCAGGGTACACTTTTTTGTCAGCTACCATATCAAAAGCTTCTACACTGAGCATTGCAGAGGATGTATGATGTCCGTGTGTGCTTCCTGGTGTTCTATGATTAAATCTATTAATTATAACATCAGGTTGAAATTTTCTTATTGCCCAAACTACATCGTTTAGTACTTCTTTTTTGTCCCAAATAGCTAAGGTCTCATCAGGATGTTTAGAATATCCAAAATCATTAGCACGTGTAAACATTTGTTCGCCACCATCAGTATTACGAGCTGCTAATAGTTCTTGTGTTCTTATTACTCCTAGTAATTCTCTTATTTCCGGACCAATTAAATTTTGGCCACCATCGCCACGAGTAAGCGATAGATATGCAGTTCTGGCTTTTACCTGATTAGACATATAGGAAATCAGTCGTGTATTTTCATCATCAGGATGTGCAGCAACATATAAAACAGAACCTAAAAAGTTCAGTTTCTTGATTGCTTCGTGGATTTCTACAGAATTCTGTTTTTTAGGTTGTTGTGCTTCAGTTATATGTATAAACAGTGTGCTGAAAACGATTACAAAAAGTAATTTTCGCATAATATTGGATTGATACTAGTTTTGAGTGTTTCGTCAAATATAAAAAGATAAAATTCTCAGTATTTAGGTTTAAGGATACTTTAACAAGACTATTTGGATCTGTAGATTAACCCAAGTAAAGAACCTAATAAAACGGTGATAGCAATAGTCGGTTTAGGCCCAAAAACGGTTAAACCTATAAGTAAACCTATAACACCTCCTAATGCACTGGCAATAAAACGTCCACTATTTTTCTTTTTATTAATTACGTAAATCATGGATATAGAAAGTGTCATTCTGAGTGCTGCACCTACAATAGTAATGTCTACTATACTTTTCCAAAACAAGGCAGTAATATAAGCAATAACAACAGTTGTGACTGTTGCATATCGTAATGATTTTACTTTCTGATCTTCTTTTGACTTATAAACTATGTGAGAGGATACTGCAAAAATAGAGGTATCCGCCGTACTCATTAAGCCAGCAAAGAAAAGCACTAGTAATAAAGGAATCCAGGATTGATTGACTAAGTTTTGCATTGCAAATACAAATACAGTATCAGGATCCAAAGTAGTATCCTGATTATAAACATATAAACCTACAAGTAACAATAAAAATGCTATTAATAATACAGGAATAATAGCTAGTCCTAGTCCTTTTTTTAGAGATTTCACATCTTTTGCTGCATAACAAAGTTGGTATCTATCAGCTAAACCAAATACAGATAAACCTCCATACAATACGAGGCCTATAATACTTCCCAATTGTACGTTTTCATTTGTCGCAGTTCCTAAAACGGTACCAAAATCTTTTATATCTAACATCCCGAAAATTAAAATACATAAGAAACCAATAATGATAATGGACTGAATTATATCTGTAATGATAACTGCTTTGAAACCAGAGAACAAGACATAAGTTAATACTACCGAAGAGGTAATGAGTAATGCAATATCGTAAGAAAATAAATCAAAAAAGCTAATCACCTTGGCGCCTCCTGCCAGAGAGAGCAAAATCCAGAAAAACTGAACAATAATAGTAATAGAATTAGTAATTAACGAGGTAGTTTTATTTCCTGTAACAAATTCAGGTAAATCACCTTGTGTGTAGAAATTACCTTGTAATGATAATTTCTTGATTCTGGGTGCTGCCCAAAAAGCAAATAAAAGATAACCAATCACAGAGCCAATGGACATGGCAAATAATCCCCAACCAAACTTATATGCATAGCCCGTATAGGTAATTAATGTACTTACACCAATAGCTCCGGCAAATTTCGAAAATAGAATCGTCCATCCATCTCGGTTTCTTCCACCAATTAGAAAATCTTCTGTGCTGGAGGATCTTGAGATATAAACTGATAGACCAATGATTAATATGATATAAATAGATAAGTAAAGGTAAATCTCCATATGGGATGGTTTATGAGCTTCAAAAATAATTAAAAGCTTTTATAAAAAATGCTCTTCTTTTTAGTAGTTGATTTAGTAATTAGAGAAGAAGGTAAGTCAAGTTTTCTAATCCTTAGATTTCTTTTTGTAGTCTACAATGTCGGTAATATCCACGCCCATATAATCAGCAATTTTCTGTAGTCGTTCATAATCCTTTGCTAAATTTTTTCTCTTTACTACATAATCTCCTGCTTGTGGACTTACACCTAATACTTTAGAAATACCGTATACAGTTTTTGCTCCTTTACTTTTCTTAAGTAGTCTTTTTAATTTCTTGTTAATCATTGTATAACAGTGTTATATAAATTAAATATACAAATAAATTTTTAATAAAAAAATATTTGTATAATCAAAAAATAATTGTATATTCGAGTTGTACAAATCAAAACCGCTAAAAAATGAAACTCTTATTAGTAATTGCTATGCTTTGCGTAACATTTGGAAACGCCGCTTCTTTAGATTCGAATCCAATAAACGAGAAGGAAAAAAACAAAAAAGGGGATAAGAAAGAGAATGTAGAGAATAACTTAATCTCTAGAAATTTTCACTCTATTAAGAGGTGGAAAATGACCGTGGAGTATACTAATGGAGATATTATTTCTAAAACTATTGAAATCAAAGATGATTTATCATTCAGTGCAATGGAGCTAGCTTTTATAGAAGCAGAAAAATATATAAAGACTTTAAAAAAGGTAAAAACTTATAACGTATCACCTGTGTCAGGAAATTCTTTTGTGTTGCTAGCAGGAGGGAAGTAATAATCGATTGAGCTTAACCTACGAAAAAAGGCTGCTAATTATTGAATTAGCAGCCTTTTGCTGTGTTTAGTATATATATAATTTAAGTCTTATTTTTTTCGTTCCACAAACTCTAGTTGATCTATTGCAACATTTGTGGTGAAAATTCCATAATTGACGACCGCTTTTCCTTTTTCTAAAGTATCTATTGTTCCTATAGATTTTCCATCTATCATACGAACTCTGTCACCAACCTTAAGAATCATTTTTGGTTTCGACTGTTCTATTTTTTCTGCTTTCTTCTTTTCTTCCTTTTTCTTTTCTCTTATTACTTCTACTTTTTTCTCTACTTCTTTGACTATTTTTTCTTCCTTTACTTTTTTAGCCCTTCTTTGCTTAGTAGTTTGCTTTTTTCTCTTAGAGTTTTCTACTTGGACAATTTTCATGAACTCATCGATAAGTTCTCTCTTCTTTTTATTATGGAAGTATTTTTCGCTTATTTCATTTAATTTTTGACCTAAATAAATCATACGTTGATTGCTATCATAAAGTTCTTGATAGCTTTCTAACTTATGTTGTAATCGTTGATTGATTTTATCTAAACGTTCTTTTTCCTCTTCTGTTTTTAGTTCTTTTGTTTTGAGAGCAGAAGTAGTTTTCTGTAGCTTAGACCTTTCTTTTTGAAGGTTTGCAATGCTTTTGTCAAATCGAATTTTGCCTCGTTCTACTTTTTTCTTTGCCTTATTAATTAAGCTATAAGGGATTCCATTTTTTTGAGCTACCTCAAAGGTAAAAGAGCTTCCTGCTTCGCCTAGGTATAATTTAAACAATGGCTCGAGAGTTTTAGCATCGAAAAGCATATTGGCATTAGTCATATCGGGTAATTCATTAGCCAACATTTTTAGATTTGCATAATGTGTAGTGATAATTCCAAAAGATTCCCGCTCGTAAAAAACTTCTAAAAATGCTTCGGCTAGTGCTCCTCCTAATTCAGGATCACTACCTGTACCAAATTCATCTATAAGAAATAAAGTTTTATTATTACATTTCTTAAGAAAGTAATTCATATTTTTTAATCGGTAGCTATAAGTACTTAAGTGATTTTCTATAGATTGATTGTCGCCAATATCGGTCAGCACGGTGTTAAATATGCACATTCGACTATACTCATGAACAGGAATAAGCATACCGCTTTGTAACATAATTTGTAGTAAACCTACAGTCTTTAGGGTAATACTTTTTCCTCCGGCATTAGGACCGGATATTACGATAATTCGATTTCCTTTGTCTAAGGAAATCGTTTGGGGATATGTTTTTTCACCTTTTCCCTGATTGTTAAGATAGAGTAGTGGATGGTACGCATCTTTTATGGTAAGCTCTCTATCCTCAGTAATTTTTGGTAATACTGCGTTTAATTTGTTTGCATATTTGGATTTTGCCGCAATGATATCAATATCACTAAGATACTCTTGATATTGTTCTAGTAATTCTGAGAATGGTCTTATTTTATCGGTAAGCTCTTTAAGTATTTTAACGATTTCTTCTCGCTCTTCATATTGAAGGTTGCTTAGTGTTCTGCTAAACTGTAATGTTGCTTCAGGTTCAATGTAAACAATGCTTCCGGTTTTAGAGTTCCCCATTATTGAGCCTTTTACCTTGCGACGATACATTGCTTTAACCGCTAGTACTCTTCGGTTGTCCACAACACTTTCTTTGATCTCATCCAGATATCCTAAACTATTGTATTTAGTAAGATCTCTGCCAAAACTTCCGTTTAACTTTCCTTGTACTTCATTAATATCTTTTCTAAGTACACGGAGAGTAGGAGATGCATTGTCTTTAATTTCTCCAAATTTGTCGACAACTATTTCAATAAGATTGATGACTTCTTTGGTAAAAGGAACTTCAGAAGATGTTTGATACAGTATAGGGTAAAATTCTTTAAATTTTCTAAAAAAACCAAGCAAATCATTAGTTGTTAAGCTAATAGATATAATCTTTTTAAGATTGAAAGTTTCTAAGAAGGTGTTTTCAATACCTAATAACTGTAATTCTTTATCAATACTATCAAATCCATGATTTGGTATCTTAGAATCATTTAGATATGAAGATTTATACTCGAATACTTGTTGCAGTGACACGTGCAAATCTTCTTTAGTACTTAATGGAACAATCTTTAAAGCTTTTGTTTTTCCGTGGTCAGTATTGCATAAATCTTCAATATGATTAAGTACTGTGTTGAATTCTAGGTCTTTAAGTGTTTTTTCGGAAATACGGATCATGTTGTTGCCCTAATTTTTTTAGGAGATATTCTTTTTCTGTTAATTTCTTTATTATAAAACTCAATATGAGTTTACCTTTAGAAAAGTATTTGTTATAATTTTACAACGAAGCAAATGTAAACAATTGCATATTTTTATGATACTAACATGGATGTAAATATTGAGAATAGCTGGAAACAGCAACTTGAGAGTGAATTTGATAAACCATATTTTAAAGAATTAACGGGTTTTGTAAAACAAGAGTATAAGACCCAGACTTGTTTTCCTAAAGGTTCAGAGATTTTTGCTGCATTTGACTATTGTAGTTTTGATGATGTAAAAGTTGTAATAATAGGTCAAGATCCTTATCATGGTGTTGAACAGGCTAATGGATTGTGTTTTTCTGTTAATAATGGAATTACAATGCCTCCTTCTTTGATTAATATTTTTAAAGAAGTCGAATCTGATATAAATATCCCTTTTCCTTCTAATGGTAATCTAGAACATTGGGCAAGACAAGGCGTTTTATTACTAAATGCTACATTAACAGTGAGAGCGCATCAGGCAGGATCACATCAGGGTAGAGGTTGGGAAAAATTCACAGATGCTGTTATTCAATCAGTTTCTAGTAATAAAAATAATATAGTTTTCTTATTGTGGGGTGGTTTTGCTAAGAAAAAAGGTGCTAAAATTAATAGTAAGAATCATTACGTTTTAAACAGCGGTCATCCATCTCCTTTAAGCGCCAATAGAGGATATTGGTTTGGAAACAAGCACTTTAGTAAAACTAATGAATATCTTATCAAGACTAATCAATTACCTATACAATGGTAAATTAATTATGCAGCCTTTGGAATTCCTGTAGTTTTTACTTTATTAATTTCAGCATTAGCCGTAGTGGATTGAACTCTTTTTGCTTTTGCTTTTTTCTTATCAACATCAACAGATTGAATACTGAATTTTAATAAAATAAAATTGAATGCTATGAGCCCTCCAAGAATTAGTAGAAACGTTACCATAATTGATTTGTTAGTTAATTACTAGATGCAAATACCTCCAAAGGGTTGCGTACATTTTCATAATTAGTTTATTGGGGTAGGCTTGGCAAATGTACAAAATTATTTAAATCTTTTCTTGTGGATATTCCGTAATATCTATGATTTAATTATATTTCAATTATTTACCCTATTTAATTTATGTTCTGTTAAAAAAATATTAAATAATTAAACATTTGCTAAGCCTTTCCTCTTATTATATAACGTTTATGTAATCAAAAACCCTACTTCTAAAATCTAAAATCGAAAGATAAATTAGGATGAGCTAGTAAATCAGGACTGTTTTTACTGAATAAATTGTAGACAGCGTCGACCCTGAAATTAATAAAAATACAGTTTTTCAATCTTCTTTTGTCTCCTACGCCAATTCCTAAAATTGACATCCGTAAAGTCAATTTCTTGAGATATTGGGTTATTATTTCTGAAAGTATATCCAACTCTATGGTATATATATGATAATACTAACTTGATATATTTATTATATTAAAATCTATATCCTATATATAAATTTGGTCTTACAATAATTTGTGGGCTTTTTTCATTAAATAAATTTCTCCCAATACCAAATCCGATATCAAGGAAAAAACCATTTTTAGCTACAAATTTGCCACCTACAGCGAACCCTAAAGCGAAATCAGTATATTCTTCTGCGATATCTCCCGAACTTACAAAATTCCCTAAATCGTCAAAGACTACTACATAATTATCATGTTCGCCAGAAGATAACATTCCAAATGCTTCTACATAAAAACCTCTTGCCACTCTGCTTCCAAAAAAATATTTGAATTGTGTTGTGAAAGCTATTTCTTTATCAAAAATTCCATCCCTATCAATAACGTCGTCATCATTATCGACGTTATCGCTAAACCTGTAGAAAAAATCAAAACCTAAGGTAGTGTTATTCGTTAATACTCTTTCATAATCTATATCTAGAGCTCCAAATGCTATAATGTTAATTGGGTTAATGCTAATTTCATTTTTATTAATGTCTCTTGGGGGTAGATCAGATTGGTCTTGTGCAAAAGAAACTTGAAATGAGAATAAAATAATAATTGCTATTAATGTCTGTTTCATAATAATTAAGTTGTTTTCCTATTAAGCAAGATGTTAAAACATGAAAAAGGTTGCTTACATCTTAAAAATTAGTTTCTCAGTATCAACTACCTTGCCAATGATATCTAACTTAAATAATTTATCTTGAACTTCATTTAAAGTTTTCTTATCTATTAATGATTGACTCCATTCAGTGATTTGTAACCATGCGCTGATATCTTCTAGTTGTTGTTCGTATCTATGGGCTAGAGTTTTATCTATACTTGGTATTTGCTTAAAATCGGTAGTAGTAGTATTGATTATTTCTAAAATACTTTTTACTTGATCTTTCTTAGTAAGTAGAATTTCTTCTCTAACGGCTATTACGAAGCAAGGCCATGGAGTAGGGCAGTCTCCCAAACGTCGAAAAGTTTTGTTATCTACTAATGGTTTTGTTGTAAAATGTTCCCACATAAAATAATCGGCACTACCATTGGTCAATGCTTTTACAGCTCCATCAAGATTTTTTATCACTTCGAATTTTAGTAAAGAAGTATCCCATCCATTATTTTGCGCATTTACGTATGCCATCAAGTGTGATCCGGATCCATATCTACTTATTGCTGCTGAAGTGTTTTGGAGATCATTTAAATTATTGTGCTTCGAATTATATCCTACATGAATTCCCCAAATCAAAGGAGATTGGATATATGTCTGTACAATTTTTGAAGGATTACCAGCAATAATGTCTTTTACAATTCCTTCGGTAAGTATAATAGCTATATCAATATCCTTGTTTCTTAGAGCTTCGCACATGGCTCCGGTTCCTCCAGGAAAATCTTTCCATTCTAGTTGTATGTTATTTTCAAGATAAGCACCTTCTTCAATTGTTAAATGCCATGGTAAATTGAAGTGTTCAGGAACACCTCCTATTTTTATAGTATGCATGCTAGTATGATGTAAAATATATTTAAATTGTGTATTTTATCGATTATATTTGTTTTTTATCGTATAATAAGGATTATTATCATTACCTTTGAAATATAAATCTGATAATTACGACTATATTTGAAGTAATTAAAACCAAATAAAACAATATTTGCTATGAAAAAGAATTTTTTAAGAAATAAAAGTGCTCAAGTTAAAGTGGCTAAATTAAAAAACAACACCTTAGAAAACGGAATTGTGGTATTTATCGCTTTATTATTAGCAACTAATTTTTTAATAAGTTTAAAGATATTGTTTGGATAATATGTTTGTTAGAGAATGTTTTTGCGTAAGATATTCTCTTATTTGATATTGAGATTGTATGGACGGTTTATCGTCCATTTTCTTTTTATAACTATTGGTCTCTTCTGCATCTTGAATTCTAGCCTTTACATTATCCTTCAGTTGTATGTCTAAGATTATTTTTAATTCTTTTTTACAATCTTCATCTAAAATAGGCACTAAGACTTCTATGCGTTTATCTAAATTACGTGTCATCCAATCTGCGCTGCCAATATATAGTTTTTCATATCCATCATTTTCAAAATGATAAATTCTGCCGTGTTCTAAAAACCTATCAACAATACTTGTAATTTTTATGTTTTGGCTAACTCCTTGTAATTCTGGGATTAAGCAGGTAAAACCTCTTACTAATAATTCTATTTTCACACCTGTATTACTTGCATCATAAAGCTTCTGTATGATTAGTTTGTCCTCTAGACTATTTAACTTCGCCCTAATACCAGATGGTTTACCATTTTTGGCATTATCTATTTCTTTTTCAATAAGTTGTACAAAAGTTTTTCTCGTCGTGAAGGGTGATACGAGTAAATGCTTAGGTTTTGGTAAAATCATTTTCCCAGAGAGTACTTCAAAGATTTCTGATAATTCTTTATTTATCAATTTGTTAGCTGTAAATAAACCGTGGTCACAATAAATTTTGGATGTTTTGGCATTAAAATTACCAGTGCCGATATAAGCATAAGATGTTTCTTTATTATTTTCCTTACGCTTGACAAGAAGTATTTTAGAATGTACTTTAATTTTTGGGTAGCTATAAAAAACGGATGCTCCTTTTTCTTCAAAAATCTTGCCCCATTTTAAATTGTTCTTTTCGTCAAAACGTGCTTTGGCCTCTACAAATACGGTAACTTTTTTATTGTTTTCTAAGGCTTTTAATAGAGAAGTAGTAAGTTCAGATTCCTTAGCGACGCGATACAATGATATTTTTATCTCCGTAGTGTTCGGGTCCACAGCTGCTTTATTAATAAAATTTTGAACGTAATTAAAAGACATGTATGGAAAATGTACTAACTGATCTTTTTTAGAAATCACCTCAAAGTAGTCGGAGTTTTGCTCAAATTCTTTGTGTTTTATTTCTGTTACTTTAGGATAATGTAAAGAAGAATTACTAGTAGGATCTGGAAAACTAAAAAAATCACTAAAATTGTGATATTTTCCACCTGGCATCATATCGATTTTACCTAAACCTAAGAACTTACGAATCTTACTTTTAAATTCTTTAGGTAAAGCAGCATCAAACAATAAACGTGTTGGTTGACCATCATAGCGTTGTGATAGAGATTCTTTTATTTTTTCTGCTAGAACGCCTTCAAATTCGTCATCAATGTATAATTCTGCATCTCTTGATAGCTTTATTTGGAAACATCCATTTATTTTTTGATTTTCAAAAATTTGATTTAAATTAAGTCGAATAATGTCATCAAGGAATGTTATGTATGTGTTGTGATCTTTAGAAGGAAAGCAAACAAATCTTTCTAAATTATCTGAAGGTATATTAACAATTCCAAAGTGATCTTCTTCTTTGAATAGTATTAAATAGTATAATTTGTTATTCTCAAGAAATATCGAATTTTCTTTTGATAAATTGATGGTTTTAGCATTTATCAAAGGAAGAATTTTCGAAATAAAATATTCTGTAGCGTATTTATGTTGATTAAAATTATATTGATTTTGATCAATTAAATGGATATTGTGTTTTGCAAGTCTAGGAATAAGGTCCTTAAAGAAAATATCACCGAATCTTTCTTGTTGAATTTTTACTCGTTTTAGTATTTCTTTTACTTGTTTATTTGGTTTTAAGGCAAGTTTTTTTATTAGCTTTTTATCTAGTTTTTTTATTTGTCGCAATCGAGAAACTCTTACTCTAAAATACTCGTCTAGATTAGAGGAGAATATTGCTAAAAACTTTAGCCTTTCGTATAAAGGATTTGAATCGTCTTCAGCTTCTTGCAAGACACGTTCGTTAAAACTTAACCAATTTACATCCCTATCATTATAGGGGTATTTTTTTAGATCCATATTTTAAAGTTAAGCTATCTAGAATATTTTAGATTTAACTAAAGGTTAAATCTAATCAAGATAACTCACAATTTTATCTAAACTATACTTGATAAGTTTATCAACGGCTTTTTTAGGATCATTACTGAATTGTCCTGTTGCTCTATTTGCTATCATTGCATTCATAGATACAGCATGATGACCAAGAAGTTTTGCCATTCCATATATCCCAGCTGTTTCCATTTCTAAATTTGTTATCTTTTTGTCAGCATAGCTAAAGGAAGCTATTTTATCATTCAATGTAGCGTCTGATGTTGGCAATCTTAATACTCTACCTTGAGGGCCATAGAATCCAACATTTGTAATTGTAAATCCTTTGCTGGTTTGATTACTTTGCATATGTCTTCCTAGCTTCTTGTCAAAAGAAACGACATAAGGTGTTGATTTATCTTTATTCCAATCTAAATGCTTCATTAAGGGTTCAGAAATCTGTGGAAACTGAATGTCTTTACTATCATAAAAATGGAGTAGGCTATCAAACCCAATAGCAAGTTCAGAAACTATGAAACTATCGATTGGAATTTCTGATTGTATAGCTCCAGAGGTGCCAATACGAATAATGTTAAGAGAAGTATGATCTTTTTTAATTTCTCTTGTTTCGAAATCAATATTAACTAAAGCATCTAATTCATTAAAGACTATATCTATATTGTCCGTACCAATACCGGTTGATAGTACAGTCATCCTTTTACCTTGATATGTGCCGGTCTGAGTATGAAACTCTCTTTTACTGATTGTATGTTCTACAGTATCAAAATATTTAGTAACTCGTTCTACACGATCAGGATCACCGACTATTATAATGGTTTTTGCCAGATGCTCTGGTTTTAAATTTAAATGATAAATACTACCATCTTGGTTGAGAATTAATTCTGATTCGGCTATAGCCATATTATAATTTTAGTAAATTATGCGTTTCGTTATTATACAAATAATCATATTTTTTGACTCCTCCATAATACCAATCCAACGTTTGTGTGTTATAGAAATTCTTTTTTTGCTGCACAGCTAGTTTTCCTCTTTCGGATAATAAAAGTCGGTCTTTGGTTTGATCAAAAAACTGAAAAAGCCTTGCCAATACTCTCTTAATTTGCATATCACCGTATCCGTAGAATCCTTGATACTCCAATGTATAACCCATTAATTGTTTTATATTTTTGATCTCGTACGTATCGACCATTTGTAGGATGTTGTGCTCTAGCGTATTAAGACCTGTTAGCATATTTGGAAACCTTTGTAAATGTGCTCTTAAGCATATGGATAGATAATCAAAAGATGATTGTTTTTTGATTTGTCCCGCAATTTTATTTGGGTTCGATTCACAGTACAATGTCCAAACATGAGATGCTAATTCTAAATCGTTGATATCTAATGCTATTTTATCCTCAAAATGTTTTTTTAGTTGAGCATCTGATAGCTCACATAGTCCTAAGTGTTTTTTGGAATTCTCAACTCTACCACTACAAACCAGATACACAGGAGTGTCTTTGATTCCTTTTCGAAGTAATAAACTTATGGCAGCGATCATATTGATATGACAGAAAAGATCATATTCAAACCAAAGTACAATTTCATCATACTTTTCAAGATTGTTTAATTTATTTAACTGACTTATGAACTTTTCCTCGTAGTCATCATTAGCAATTCTGTAGTATTTTTTTAGAAATCCTTTACGTCTTTCAATAGCTTTGTCAGTTTCAATTCTTATGTCTGTAGGACCTTCGCAAAGCATCTCCCTCCAAATCAAAAATTCTCCATCAACAAGATTAAGCTCTTTTAGACGATCTGTTAAACTATCGCCATTGGTAATATGTAATGTTTTAGCCCCCAATTATGTATCTATTTCTAAATTATGTGACAAAATTATCCGCCAACTCTTTTTACTTTAAACCCTTTTGTCTTTAGGATATCCATTATTTTATCTCGATAATCTCCCTGAATAATAATACGTTCATCCTTAAAACTGCCTCCAACACTTAATTTTGTTTTTATTTCTTTTGCAAGTTTCTTAAAATCTTCATCAGCACCTGTATATCCCTCTAATATGGTAATCGGTTTCCCTTTTCTTTTTTCATACTTGCAGATAATTGGATCATCCTGCATCCAAATACCATCTTCTTTTTTCAGATCTTTTTCCTCTTCAATAGGTTCGTGATCAGGAAATAAGTTTTTTAATTGATCTTTTAAATCCATATATAGAAATTACTTCTTAATCAATCCAATTTCAACGAGTCGTTGATGCAGAAAATCACCAGCAGTAATATCTTCATATTGTTTAGGATTATCTTCTGTAATGCATTCTTCTAAACAATTTAATTTCATATCGCTTCTAGGATGCATAAAGAACGGAATAGAATATCTTGGTTTGCCCCACTGTTCTTTTGGCGGATTGATTACTTTATGTATAGTAGAACGTAATTTATTATTAGTATGACGTTCTAACATATCTCCTACGTTGATTACTAATTCATCTTCTTGCGGTATGGCATCAATCCATTCACCATCTTTACGCTGTACTTGTAATCCGCCAGTAGAAGCTCCCATTAATAATGTAATTAAGTTGATATCTCCATGTGCTCCAGCACGAACTGCTCCTTTTGGCTCTTCAGTAATAGGAGGATAATGGATAGGGCGTAAAATGCTATTACCATTACTAGCCCAATGATCAAAATAATACTCATCTAAACCTATGTAAATTGCTAATGCTCTAAGTACATATATTCCTGTTTTTTCGAGCATTCTATAAGCTTCCATTCCTGTAAGGTTAAAATCTTTAAGCTCTTCTACAATAACATTGGGAGGGTATTCTTCAATTAAATTAGCATCTTCGGACGGTTCTTGGCCAAAATGCCAAAATTCTTTTAGATCACCTTCTTTTTTGCCTTTAGCATGTTCTTTACCGAAGGAAATGTAACCTCTTTGGCCACCTAATCCTTCAATCTCATATTTCTGTTTGTCTTCTACGGGTAGAGCAAAAAATGCCTTTACTTCTTTATATAATTCTTCTACTAAGTTATCACTTAAAAAATGATTTTTTAACGCTACAAAACCTATTTCTTCATAGGCCTTTCCTATTTCATCAACGAACTTCTGCTTACGTGATGGATCATCAGATAAAAAATCCGAAAGATCTACACTTGGTATATTATTCATGGTTATTAATTTTCTTTAACTAAAATAAATGTATTTCATTAAATAAGCATCATGGATGATGCCTTTTTTTAAAATATCGTGGATAACTGTCAAAATAATTATTTTTTAACATATTATCACTAAAGCTTAGTAAATTTAGTTAATTCATATAATTGTTAGAGCTAAATTAACAACTACTTAATATTATTGGGTTCTGGTTGTTTTTTCTGAAATAAAAATAATTACATTTACTTTACTATTTTCCAATTTTGGAAAACCATTAATTATTAAGATATATTGATTTTTGAATTGTATGGCAGAAGAGAAATTGTTATTAGATTTTGATAAAAAAGAATATAGTAATGAACTACTTGTTTCTTTATATATCAAAATGTTAAAACCAAGGTTGATTGAAGAAAAAATGCTCATATTACTTCGTCAAGGAAAAATTTCCAAATGGTTTAGTGGTATTGGCCAAGAGGCTATTTCAGTAGGAGTGACGTCTGCATTACATAAGGATGAATATGTGTTGCCGATGCATCGTAATTTAGGTGTCTTTACTACTCGCGATATCCCATTATATAGACTTTTTAGTCAATGGCAGGGTAAGGCTAATGGTTTTACCAATGGACGAGATCGTTCATTTCATTTCGGAACACAAGAATATAGTATTGTTGGTATGATTTCACATCTAGGACCACAATTAGGAGTTGCTTGTGGAATTGCTCTTGGGAATCTTTTGAAAAAGAATAATAAAGCTACTGCTGTATTTACGGGTGAAGGAGGTACTAGTGAAGGAGACTTTCATGAAGCCTTAAATATTGCATCCGTATGGAGTTTGCCCGTGCTCTTTTGTATTGAGAATAATGGATATGGATTGTCTACACCAACAAGTGAGCAATACAATTGTAAGAATCTTGCTGATCGTGGTATAGGGTATGGTATGGAATCGCATGTTATTGATGGTAATAATGTCTTAGAAGTTTATGGTAAAGTAAATGAATTGGTAGAGAGTATACGACAAAACCCAAGGCCTGTTTTGTTAGAGTTTAAAACTTTTAGGATGCGTGGCCACGAGGAGGCGAGTGGCACAAAGTACGTTCCAGCTGATTTAATGGAATATTGGGCTTCAAAAGATCCTATAGAAAATTATAAAGAATATCTTATCGAAAATGGTATTCTTTCCGATGAAGATGATCTTCAGAAAAGATCGGCTATTAAAACAGAAATCGAAACACATTGGCAAAGAGCTAATGAAGAACAAAAGGTTCAAGTTCATTTGGATAAAGAGCTGAAAGATGTTTATAAAGCATTTGAATTTAAAGAAATTCTACCAGGCAGATCTACAAAAGAACTTCGGCTTATCGATGCAATTTCAGATAGTCTAAAAGAAGGAATGCGTAAATATAGGGATCTTGTTATTATGGGGCAGGATATTGCTGATTATGGTGGCGTTTTTAAAATTACTGATGGTTTTGTTTCAGCGTTTGGAAAAGATAGGGTTCGTAACACTCCGATTTGTGAATCAGCAGTGATTTCTGCTGCTTATGGATTATCTGTAAATAAAACAAAAGCTGTGGTCGAAATGCAGTTTGCTGATTTTGTTTCTTCTGGATTTAATCCTATTGTAAATTTATTGGCTAAATCTCATTATCGCTGGAGTCAGTCTGCGGATGTTGTTGTTAGAATGCCTTGCGGTGGTGGAGTAGGTGCCGGACCGTTTCATAGTCAGACCAATGAAGCTTGGTTTACAAAAACTCCAGGTCTAAAAGTTGTGTATCCTGCTTTTCCTTTTGATGCCAAAGGATTGTTATTAACATCTATAGAAGATCCAAATCCGGTCTTGTTCTTTGAGCATAAAGCACTGTATCGTAGTATTAGACAAGAGGTGCCAGAAGGGTATTATACTATTCCATTCGGAAAAGCCTCGTTGTTAAAAGAAGGAGATCAAATAACTGTTATAAGCTATGGCGCAGGTATACATTGGGCTTTAGAAACCTTAGAAAAGCATTCAGAAATAGAAGCAGATGTTATTGATTTAAGAACCTTGCAACCATTGGATATTGAAACAATTTTATCATCAGTTAAGAAAACTGGTAAAGCGATTATTTTGCAAGAAGATTCAATGTTTGGAGGTATAGCTTCAGATATTTCTGCATTGATTATGGAGAATTGTTTTCAATATCTAGATGCACCGGTAAAGAGAGTTGCAAGTTTAGAAACACCAATTCCTTTTGAAGTAAGCTTAGAATCTCAATATTTGGCCAAAAATAGGTTCGAAAAAGAGTTACAGGAGTTATTAGAGTTTTAGA
Source organism: uncultured Aquimarina sp. (assembly GCF_947495315.1). Lineage (GTDB taxonomy): Bacteria > Bacteroidota > Bacteroidia > Flavobacteriales > Flavobacteriaceae > Aquimarina. The sequence goes on from NZ_CANLYD010000006.1 coordinate 170,571, forward strand.
CCTTCATAGAAAATAGGTTTAAGGTAATTTTAAAATGATTTATTATGAATTTTAAACCCAGCGATTTTTTTATCGGGATCTTTGATTTATTTGCGATTCTTTTACCTGGACTGGTATTCATTCATTTATGGATCAAGGAGATATCATTTATTTTTCATTTTAATAATGTTGAAACTTCAGAGATTGCCTTGTTTTTGGTGATATCATATATAGTGGGACACTTTTTACTTAATATTAGTTACCCTTTAGATCTGTTATATTTCCAATTCCATAAAAAATCATTAGGGCGTAATAAATTTTATAAGGCTTTTTCTTTTATAAGGATGAATAATGTCTCTGCATTACAAGAATTAGAAAGAAATACTGCGCATTATAAGCTTTTTCGAAGTTTGTCTTTGGTGTTTTTTATCGAAATCATCCATGGATTTATAGGTGGTACTTTAAGTCCCTGGATCTTTATAGTTCTAACTTTACTGTCATGTTGGAGATACTGGTTCCTTAAGGAGTGGACAGAAGAATTAGCTCTAGACTTTGAAAAAACTATCAGAGAAAATATAATTAATAATAATTAATCACCTCTATATCGAATATCTTGATACATCTGTAAGAAGAGTTGAAAGTTTAAAAACACTAATTCCGTTTAGCTAATCCTAAAATTTTAACATTTCTACAAAAATAGGTCTGAAAAAGAGTTGCTGGATCTTTATGCGTATTAATACCTGTTTTTAAACTTCGAAAACGTTTTTGTTAATAAAAATGAGTAAGAATTTATATATTTGATTTACAATCGGTTATAATATTTAAATCGATGAATTGATTTTTTTATGGGATGACGGAACATAGTGAGTTTTATTAAGGGTTAAAATCCCCTTTGATATAAGTTGTGTGTTCTATTGTTTAATCTTAATTTCGCGCAGTCTATGCGATAAGCATAGCGTAGGGGATTAAAAATCAAGGGGTAATACAAAAAATTCATGAATACTAACCAATTAGAACTATTGAGTTCTTCTACTGTTTTAGTTACTGGAGCAGCAGGTTTTATCGGATCGAATCTATGTGAAGCTTTACTAGAAAAAGGGAGTAAAGTTGTAGGTTTAGATAATTTTGCTACTGGGCATAAGAAAAACTTAGCAGCGATTAGCGAAAATCCAAGTTTTACATTTATTGAGGGTGATATACGGAATCTTGAAGATTGCCATAAAGCTTGTAATGGTGTTGATTATATATTACATCAAGCGGCATTAGGATCTGTACCAAGATCCATAAATGATCCAATAACTAGTAATGATGTAAACGTAGGAGGTTTTCTTAATATGCTAGTAGCTGCTAGAGACGCTGGAGTTAAACGATTTATATATGCAGCTAGCTCCTCTACTTATGGAGATTCTAAAGCCTTACCAAAAGTAGAAGATAAGATAGGGAAGCCTTTATCACCATATGCGATTACCAAATATGTAAATGAATTATACGCAGATAATTTTAAAAGAACGTATGATTTAGATACCATTGGATTACGCTATTTTAATGTGTTTGGTCGTAAACAGGATCCTAATGGAGCATATGCGGCGGTAATTCCTAAGTTTGTAATGCAGTTTATGAAACATGAATCACCTGTAATTAATGGTGACGGATCTTATTCCAGAGATTTCACATACATAGATAATGTAATTCAGATGAACCTGAGAGCTATTATCTCTGATAATGAAAAAGCATTAAACAATGTATATAATACAGCTTTTGGCGAAAGAACTACTTTAAACGAATTAGTTACTTTACTAAAGGAATATCTTTCAGAATTTGATTCAGAAATCGCAAATGTAGATGTTAAGAAAGGCCCAGAACGTAAAGGAGATGTACCACATTCTTTAGCTTCTGTAGATAAAGCTAAAACACTTCTTGGATACGATCCAAAATTTGATATGAAATCTGGATTAAAAGAAGCTGTAAAATGGTACTGGGATAATCTAAAATAATAATATATAACCTGTATATATAATAAATAACCACAAGTAACATGCAGAATATTAAAATAGGAATCATCGGTTTAGGATATGTAGGCCTTCCTTTAGCTAGACTGTTTGCAACAAAATTTCCTGTAATTGGTTTTGACATTAACAAAAATAGAATTGAAGAATTAAGAACCGGAACAGATGCTACTTTAGAGGTTGAAGATGAAGTTCTACAATCCGTATTAAAGGACAATTCTCAAATGGATAAGGGACTATATTGCTCTGATAATTTAGAAGATATAAAAGATTGTAACTATTATGTGGTTACTGTTCCTACTCCGGTAGATAAAAATAACAGGCCTGACTTGACGCCATTATATAAGTCTAGCGAAACTGTAGGTAAAGTTTTGAAAAAAGGGGATATCGTAATTTATGAATCCACAGTATACCCAGGTGTTACTGAGGAAGAATGTATTCCGGTCTTGGAAAAAATAAGTGGATTAAAATTTAATGTTGATTTTTACGCGGGATATTCTCCAGAGCGTATTAATCCAGGAGATAAATTACATACTGTAGAAAAAATTCTAAAAGTTACAGCAGGTTCTACACCAGAGATAGGGAAAAAAGTAGATGCGCTATATGCTTCTGTAATTACAGCGGGTACTCATTTAGCTCCTACTATTAAGGTTGCTGAAGCTGCTAAGGTAATAGAAAACTCACAAAGAGACATTAATATCGCTTTTGTTAATGAATTGGCTAAGATTTTTAACTTGATGGACATTGACACTAATGAAGTGTTGAAAGCTGCAGGTACCAAATGGAATTTCTTGCCTTTTAAACCAGGTTTGGTTGGCGGACATTGTATAGGGGTTGATCCCTATTATTTAGCTCAAAGAGCACAGGAATTCGGATATCATCCTGAGATTATATTAGCAGGGCGAAGATTAAATGATAGTATGGGACAGTATGTTGCCTCAGAAGTGATCAAATTAATGGTTAATCACGATATCAAAATTAAAGGAGCTAACATTTTGGTACTTGGGATTACTTTTAAGGAAAACTGTCCGGATGTTAGAAATACGAGAGCAGTGGATGTAATAGGAAATCTAAAGGATTTTGGAACAGATATTACTATTTATGATCCTTGGGCTAATCCATCAGAAGTAAGACATGAATATGATCTGGAAACGGTAATAGAATTACCAAAATCAAAATTTGATGCTGTTGTATTAACTGTGGCGCATAAAGAGTACCTGGACATAAACCTTAAATCATTATTAAAACCAAATGGAGTTTTATATGATGTTAAGGGTATATTAGAAGAAGAAGTACATGGAAGACTGTAAGGGAAACAATCTTCATTATATAAATTAAACAACTTTTTAAACCAACCACATTGAGCCAATTAAAGAAAGGAGCTTTACTTACCTATCTGAAAATTTTCTTAGTTAATGTTATCGGAATAGTAATTACTCCCTTAATTGTTAGTTATTTAGGAAAGGATGAGTATGGAATATTTAATGCTATAGGAGCCTTGATAGGTACTATAGCGTTGCTTGATTTTGGGCTAACAAATACTGTTGTTCGCTTTGTAGCGAAGTACAGAGCAGAAAAAGATAGAGAAGGAGAAGAAAACTTTTTAGGAACTGTTAGAATATTATATACAGTAGTTTCTGCATTAGTAGTAATTTCTGGAACTGTTTTTTATTTCTTTATTGATACATATTTCACAAAATTCAATGCAGACGAGCTTAGAATTGCTAAGTTAATGTTTGTGATTTTAATTTTTAATTTAGCTATTCAACTACCCGGAATGATATTTACAGGTATTTGTAAAGGGTATGAAAAGTTTGTCTTTCCTGAGTCTGTAGGGATTATTAGGTATATACTGAGATCATTAACTGTTGTGGCTGTCTTATTCTTTGGTGGAAGAGCAATCGCATTGGTAATCGTGGATACAATTTTTAATATTCTTACCATTTCGGCATCAGCTTATTATGTCTTAGTGAAGCTTAGAGTAAGATTTAAGTTACATAAATTATCTAAAGATTTTATACTTCAGATTTTTAAATATTCCAGTTGGATTTTTCTATTTGCAATTGTTAATATGCTACAATGGAAGTCAGGTAGTTGGGTTTTAGGTGCTATAAGTGTTCCTAAAGTTTTAGGGATCTATGGAATAGGTATCGCGTTAGGAACGTATTATGGAGCCTTTTCAACAGCAATTTCCAGTGTATTTTTACCAAGAGCAACACAAATGTCGGTAAATAATGCCAGCGGAGAAGAGTTGACCGATATGATGATCAAGTTAGGAAGACTATCTTTTATTATTTTGATGTATATTTTTGGAGCTTTTATGCTGTATGGAGAACAGTTCATCAATCTTTGGGTTGGGGGAGGAGAATCATCAGGTAGCGGAAGATATAGTGTAGAAGAGTGTAGAGAAATATATAATATCGCGCTAATCATAATGATTGGATATACACTTCCTTTATTACAGGCTTTTGGTAATTCTGTGCTAGAAGCTAAAAACAAATTATCTTTTAAGGCAATTCTTTATCTTGTATTTATGGTTTTAGGTGCAGTTGCTGGTGGTTTTCTTGCTATGAAATATAGTGCTATCGGAATGATAATAGGACTCGTTGGCGCATGGATAATTGTACAAAATGTGATGAATTTCTATTATAATAATAAAATTGGTTTGAATATTATTCGGTTTTTTAAGGAGTTATTTCATAAAACACTAATCGTAGTTTTATTGGTGATTGCTATAGGTTACTTTATTAATTATATTCCTGGTGATGGATGGATTAACTTTATAATCAAAGGCATTTCGTATACCGTTGTTTTTATCTTTACAATGTATTCTATTGGTATGCTAGAATATGAAAAAGAATTATTTAGAAAACCTATAGTTTCTTTATTGAAACGAAAATAAATTAAAAGAATGGATACAGTAAAACTACATTCAATTACATATTCGGAAGAAGGTCGAAAGATCAACTATGAGTATTCTGTTGGTTCTAATATCCAGAAACTGTTTGTAGAAAATCAATCTTTTTATTCTAAGTATCAAATTGATGTTAGTGCTACACCGGCAAGTATAGCAGTAATTCCGTTTTTGTCTAATGTATTACCAATGGCATGGTTTGCAGGTTTTTCTATCGAGGTAGACGAGGTAGATGAGGACTTTTACAATGCACAGGAGAAAATTAAACAAGAATTCGCTAAGCGAGATACTTCTAATAGACTTGAAGGAACATTAATTGCTAAGAAATTAATAAAAAATTCATTAAATGGCTCTAGGTCAGCCATGCTTTTTAGTGGTGGAGTAGATGCATATGCTACCTATATTAGAATCTATAATCGAAAACCTGATTTAATTACACTTCACGGTGCAGATATCACTATAGAGGATAAAGATCAATGGAATGATTTTACTGGTTTTATCGATAATGAAGAGCTGCTTAATGATAATCATAAAGAATATATAGAAACGAACCTTAGAGATTTTTATACGTATCAAGTAGAGCTTTTATTGAAAGATATTGGATGGTGGGGAAAAGTACAACACGGATTAGCTTTGGTAGGATCAATCGCTCCTTTATCGTTTGTAAATAAATATGATTCAGTTTATATAGCATCTTCTTATACAGATCATATTGATATTGATTGGGGATCTACACCAGAGATTGATAAAAAAATAACTTGGGGTTCAGGTTTCAAAGTATTTCATGATGGTTATGAATTAAAAAGACAGGATAAAGTAGACCTAATTGCAAAATTCGCTTCAGAAAAAAAGAAAAGATTCAGACTACGAGTATGTTATTCTGAAAAAAGAACCGAATTTAACTGTAGTTATTGCGAGAAATGTTTCAGAACGATACTTGGTCTTATTTTGAACAATCAAAACCCTAATGAATATGGTTTTAAAGTTGATGGAAGTGTTTATGATAAAATTTATCAAATATTACATATAGGTTCTGGAAGCAAAGGTGTAAAATATTTTTGGTGGGAGTTGATGGAAAAAGCAAAAAGTGTGGATACTTTTTTTGTTTTCTCTGATGTAGAGACCGAGACTAAGCATATGAACGATTTTAGAAATGGAAAAGTAGATAGGCTTTTAGAAGAAAAAGTTAATAATGCTAACAAGGGAACAAACAGATTAAAGTTTATTATTAGAAATAAGTTTCCTTGGCTGCAAAAAATATATAGAAAATTTAAATAGAACAAGAACAATGTAAATTGTAGAGTTATATGAAATACGGATTACTTACATACGATGAGAATAAGCGTTTTTTTAACGTTGGAGATAATGTTCAAAGTCTAGCGGCAAAACAGTTTTTGCCCAAGGTGGATACCTATCTTAATAGAGAACAATTAGGAGATTATAAAGGAGATCCTATAAAATTAATCATGAATGGTTGGTTTACACATAATACCCATCATTGGGTCCCTTCAGAAGATATCGTTCCTCTTTTTGTCTCTTTTCATATGAATAACACCGCTGCACCGGCAATGTTAAGTGAAAAAGGGATAGCTTATTTAAAGAAACACCAACCTATAGGATGTAGAGATCAATTTACTGCGGATACCCTAAAGGCAAAAGGTATTGATGCACATTTCACTGGATGTTTAACGTTAACATTAGATTCATATAAAGTTGATGACTCTGAAAGAGGAAATGATATATATATTGTAGATCCTCTATATAGTTATCCAAGACCCGAAAGAGTATTTTATAATACGAAACAGACAATTAAAAATATACTTAATGGATCTGCCTTTCAATTAGGAAAAAAGAAAAGACACCTGAAAAATTTTGTAAGTAAGGAAGTACTTGATAGTGCAATATTTGTTAATCAAGAACCTCCATCCAATACCTATACGGATGAGCAAAAGTTTGATATGGCAGAAGAATTACTCAATAAATATGCAAAAGCAAAATTAGTTATCACTTCGAGGATTCATTGTGCATTACCTTGTCTAGCAATGGGAACACCTGTTATTTTTATTAATGGTTTTGATAGTTTTGTTGACTCTTGTCGATTTGATGGGATACTAGAATTATTTAATCGTATTGATATTGATGCAAAAACAGGAACGTTTACAAGCAATTTTGGATTGGAAGATAAGATCCAAAAGGACACTAAAATTACCAATTTGGAGAAACATCATGATTTAGCAAATCCTTTAAAAGAGATTTGTAAGAAATTCATTAACAAATAAAATATGATACCTAAAATAATACATTATTGTTGGTTAAGCGGGGATAAGTTCCCTGGCTTGATCGAAAAATGTATAGCTACCTGGAAAGAAAAGCTTCCGGAATATGAATTTATGTTATGGGATACTAATAGATTTCCTTTAGAAAATAATGAGTGGGTAAGACAAGCCTTTGAAACAAAAAAATATGCTTTTGCGGCAGATTATATTAGATTGCATGCTGTGCATAAATATGGAGGTATTTATTTAGACACAGATATCGAAGTGATCAAAAGCTACAACTCCTTATTGCATTTGCCGTATTTTGTAGGCTCAGAAGGAGGAGGTATTATAGAAGCAGGAGTTTTTGGAGCAGAAAAAGGATCTAAGTGGATTGCAGATTGTTTAAAACATTATGAAAATAGATCCTTTATTAAACAAGATGGAAGTTATGATACGCTAACATTGCCTAGAATTATGATGGGGAATATTCAAAAGAATCATTCTATAATCGAAATGGTAGATCCGGTTCCCGAAGAATTATCTTATAGTAAATCTGACTCAGAGTTATTTATGTTTCCTGAAGACTTCTTTTGTGCAAAAAACCAAGGTACAGGTATCATAGAAAAGACATCTAGAACTTTTTCGATTCATCATTTTGCAATGTCTTGGTTGCCTCAGAAGACTACTTTTTTACCAAATCTAAAAAGGAAACTGATTCGTGTTTTTGGAGTAAAATTTGTTTTGGGAGTAATAGGTTTTTTAAGATTAAAAAAAATCAAGTCAGCAGTCTCAAAAAAGTGAGATGATCTAATCTAATAAATTTATTAAAGCAGATTTTACAAAGGTTTTATTTGATTCGATTTCAAGTTAGTCTGAATTTTATGATAAAAAAGATTTTCAAGTAAAGTAAGGTATTTAAAAAAATGAAACGAGTATTCCTCTCAATATTTTTTAATATTTCAAAAGTTGCAGATAACACATTAAATTAAACTAATGAAAAGAATATTACTTATAATGCCTTATGGAAGTGTAGGAGGAATGGAACGTCTTGCCTTAACATTTTATAATCATTATAAAATGAAAGGTGATACTGTAAAAGCTATGAAAATCATAAAGTTAGATAATGATATCATTAATTTTGGAGATGATGAATTGTTTTTTAAGCCATATGATTTTAATAAAATGACCAAAGTAGAACGAATTCTATTTTATGTTAAAGCACCCTTGCTGTTAAGAAAAATAATTAAAAAAGAGAAAATCACGCATTCCATTGCATTTGGTGATATGGCTAATATTTTTAGTTCTTTAACCTTTACAAAAGAACTTAAGATAGGAAGTTTACACGCATTGAAAAGTGTAGAGCTTAAGAATAAGACTTTATTGAATAAATTGCTTAAAACTTGTTTTAATACGAGTTTTAAAAATTTCAATAAATTGGTTTGTATTAGTAATGCAATAAAACAAGATCTTATTCAAAATTGTAAGTATCGTTTAGATAATTTGGAAATAATTTATAACCCTCATGATTTACAAGAGATAAAAAATAAATCACTAGAAGAGATTACCGATAAGGAGGAACAAGAGCTTTTTTTAGGTAATGTAATTCTTTTTTTAGGTAGATTATCTCATCAGAAATCACCTTGGCATCTTATTAAATCATTTTATTTATTAGGAGAAGAAAATAAGGATACAAAGCTTGTATTTGTGGGTGACGGTGTTCAAGAAGTAATTACTTACTGTAATTATCTAATATCAAAATTAAATCTAACTGATAAAGTTGTTTTTTTAGGTAGAAAAAGCAACCCGTATAAGTATTTAGCTAAATCAAAGATGTTGGCTTTATCCTCATTGTATGAAGGAACACCAAATGTTATTGTTGAGTCTATTTGTTTAGGAATTCCAGTGGTGTCATCTAATTGTACTGGGGGGATTATTGAGTTAATGAGTACTAAAAATGTTACGATAGATAACAAAAATGTAGAAGTCGAGTCTGGAATTATAACACCAAATTTTTATAAAGGAGACTTGTCAATTCCGACAGTTGATTCTATTATTGAAGAGGAAAGACATTTTGCAAAAGGGCTATCTGAAGTTTTATTGAATAATCGGTTTAAGGAAAATCTTAATAATAATAAGAATGATTTATTAAATAAATTTGATGTTGATCAGGTTTCTGAAGCATATTTAAAACCCTTAAAGAAATAGTTTATTATTAGTAGTAGTATGATACCGTATAGGGAAATCTATTAAATGCATATATGATTGATTTTATTCCATTAGAAAATTATTTTGGGTTATACATTAACCTTTTACTTGTTGTATCATTACTATGCCTTCTTAATTCATTTGTCTTACCTGTAAATAGCGTAAAAAATCTTTTGTTTACCAATTTAGCCGGATACTCTATTTTTTTTGGAGTGATTCTATATTTGGGGCTAAGACCTATAAATGGGCATTATTTTGGAGATACTATAAATTATGCAACCCATTATTATAGGTATATTTTAGGGGGTGAAATATTATCTGATAAAGATATCTTTTTTCATGTTTTTATGAAATTTTGTGCTGGAATAGTGAATATTCATATATTCTTTGTCATTTGCATGTTTCTCTATGTATATCCGCTTTTTAGAATTTCAAAGAAACTCTTTAAAGAGTATTGGTTTTATGCTTTCTTTATGTTTGTAGTTTCATTCTCTTTTTGGACTTATGGCGTAAACGGAGTAAGAAATGGAATAGCGACTTCTTTTTTTCTATGGGGCCTGTGTTATAAAGACAAGAAAATTATAATGGCACTGTTTTTTATTCTTTCTGCCTCATTTCATAAAACAATGTTGTTGCCAATTTTCGCTTTTTTGATAACATATCTATATAACAACCCTAAATTTATTTTTGTAGGATGGTTAACTTGTATTCCTTTGTCGTTAATATTGAGCAGCGTATGGATTTCGTTTTTTAGTAGTATTGGTTTTGCAGATGATCGATTAACTGGATACTTAACTTCTGAAGCTGAATCCGGGACATTTGCCAGCACAGGGTTTAGATGGGATTTTCTATTTCATAGTGCTTTTGCAGTATTCGCTGGATGGTACTTTATCTACAAGAAGAAATTTGAAGATAAATTTTACTACCAATTGCTTAATACATATTTAATCTGTAATGGTTTTTGGATACTAATAATCAAAGCTAATTATTCGAATCGATTTGCGTATTTATCTTGGTTTATGATGGGGTTAATTATTATTTATCCATTTCTCAAAGAAAGATTTTTTGAAAATCAACATTTTATGATAGGTAAAGTTATGTTTGTTTATTTTTCTTTTACTTATTTAATGTATTACTTATATAGCTAATTATTTTATGAAAACGATCACAGTATTTACACCGGCTTATAATCGAGCTTATTGCTTGCATAAATGTTATGAGAGTCTATTGAATCAACCAAATCAAGATTTTGTTTGGCTAGTAGTGGATGATGGGTCAACTGATAATACAAAAGAATTAGTTTCATCTTGGATCCAGGAAAAAAAGATTGAAATCATATATCATTATCAAGAAAACCAAGGCATGCACGGGGCGCATAATACAGCATATAAGTTAATTGAAACTGAACTCAATGTATGTGTAGATAGTGATGATTGCCTAGGAGTAGATGCGATCAATATCATACTTAAAAACTGGCAGTTGATTAAAAATAAGAAAATTTTCGCTGGCTTAGTAGGCTTAGATGCAGATATGAAAGGGAAAATTATAGGAACCAAAATCCCAAGTACTATAAAAGAAACAACACTTTATGACCTTTATAAGAAACACGGAGTTAAAGGAGATAAGAAACTTGTTTATCGAACAGAGGTTGTGAAAAAATATCCGCCGTATCCACTCTTTGAAGGAGAGCGTTTTGTCCCACTCGGATACTTGTATCAACTAATAGATCAGGATTATAAATTATTGCCTGTAAATGAAGTCTTGTGCGAAGTGGAATATATGGAAGATGGTTCCAGCATGAATATTTTGAAACAATATAGAAGACATCCCAATGGTTTTGCCTTTTCTAGAAAAAGTAGAATGCAGCTAGACGAAAATTTTAAAGAAAAATTTAAGAATGCGATTCATTATGTTTCTAGTGCTATGTTTACTAAAAATGGATCATTTGTAACTGAGTCGCCTAAAAAATTTATAACAATTTTAGCAATTCCATTTGGGATAGCGCTAAATTTATTTATCAGGTATAAAACAAAAAAATAATTTTAAATGTCAGCAATACGAGTTTTACAAGTTTTTACGATCATGAATCGGGGAGGGGCAGAGTCCATGATTATGAATTACTATAGAAACATGGATAGGACAAAAATCCAATTTGATTTTTTAGTACATAGAAAACAATCTGCTGCATTTGATCAGGAGATTACTGATTTAGGAGGAAAGATATATCGTTTCGATCCGATTAATCCTCTTTTTCCAGGGAGTTATTATAAAAATTTAAGACTTTTTTTTAAGGAACATTCAGAATATAAAATAATACATTCTCATTTAAACACCTTTAGTTATTTTCCACTTAAAGTTGCAAAAGAATTCGGAGTCCCTTGTAGAATAGCCCACGCGCATATTGCTCTTGAAAAGATAAAATTTTCTAATATATTTTCTGGAGGTGAAGGGCTAAAAGAAACGCTAAAAAGCATAATTAAAATATGGCTTAAAAGGCGCATTCATAAACCTACAACGCATAATTTTACTTGTGGTGATAAAGCAGGGATATGGTTATTTGGCTCAGATACTAATCATACGACAATGAATAATGCTGTCGATGCAGAAAAATTTATTTTTAATGAAGAAACTCGTGCTTCATATAGAAAGGAGTTTAACTTTGAGAATCAATTAGTAATAGGGCATGTAGGTAGTTTTACAAAACAAAAAAACCATTCTTATCTATTAAAAATTTTCTCCGAATTACTTCAATCATATCCACAGTCCAAATTAATTTTAATTGGTGGTGGTCCTTTAAAAGAATCTATTAAATCAGAAGCAGTAGAACTAGGTATACAAGGTGATGTGAAGTTTCTAGGTGTTAGAGAGGATATACCGCAATTAATACAGATGCTTGATTTTTTTGTGTTTCCTTCCTTTTATGAAGGTTTACCAGTTACTTTGATAGAAGCGCAATCCGCAGGATTAAAAATAATTGCATCAGATACTATTACCGAGGAAGTACTATTAACAGATGATATTAAATTCTTATCTATTAAAGAAAACCCTTCTTTTTGGGTTAAGCCTATTTTGGATTTAAAGAATTATGAAAGGAAAAATAATCTTGATATTATTAAAGATAAAAAGTACGATATAAAACAGAATGTAAAAGAAATTGAAAAATTTTATCTACAACAGTTGAACTAGGAATTATGAGTCTACAAGAAAAAATTTATAAGAACTCTCCCTATTTTATTAAATTCTTATTATTGAACGTAAAAGGTTATTTGAATTATAAGCAAAGGTATAACGATGAGTATAAAGGATTTCTTAAAGAACATATAGATATCTGGGATGCTACCGTTGAAAAAAGCATTGATTTTCAAAAAAAAAAGCTAAGTAGTTTATTAATAGAAGTTTTCTCTTTTTCAGATTGGTATTCCTCCAAAATGAAAGCAAAAGGAATTACTTTGCAATCCATTGAAGAAAATCCTTTTGATGTATTAAAACAAATGCCCGTTTTAAGTAAAAATGAACGAAGAGAAAATGTCGACCTAATCGTTAATAAAAACCGTAAAACTGCACTTGTTGGACATACGAGCGGTACATCAGGAACTCCAATGATTGATTATATTGATAAAGAATCGATAAACATATCATTTGCTATTTGGAAAAGATTCCACAGGGTAATTGGAATTAATGATAAAATTAGACAAGTTCGTTTTTCTGGAAGGTTGATCGTAGAAACCACCTCAAAAAAACCTCCATTCTGGGTTTTCAATTACTTTGAAAAACAGCTATTAATGTCTACATATCATCTTACGGATGATAACCTTCCTCATTTTATAAAAAAGCTTAACAGTTTTAAACCGGTTTTATTAGATGGATATCCTTCTGCAATCTATATCATAAGTAGATTTATTAATAAGAACAATATCCAATTGAGTTTCATCCCGAAAGCTATAGCCGTTACAGCTGAAACCTTATATGATTATCAACGGTCAGAGATAGAAAAAGCTTTTCAATGCAAGGTTTTTAATCAATATGCCTCAAGTGAAGGAAGCCCATTTATTACAGAATGTACTGAAGGTAATCTACATTTAAATATAGATTCAGGTTTCTTTGAGTTTATAAATGTAGAAGGTAAGAAGGCTCAACCCGGTGAGATTGCAAAATTGGTTGTTACCAGTTTTATAAATTTGAAAACACCTTTAATACGTTATGACATAGGAGATACCGTTCAATTAGCGGAAGAAGGAGAAACTTGTTCCTGCGGTTGTTTGATGCCTATAATAAAAAAATTAACAGGAAGAGAAGACGATATTCTTTGGACAGAGGAAAAGGGATATGTAGGAAGAATGGATACGGCATATAAGGGGTTAAAAGGAATTATAAAAAGTCAATTAATTCAAAGAGAAACAGATAAATTAACCGTAAAGATAGTTCCGGATACTAATTTTACAACAGCAGTAGAAAAAGAATTAATAAGCAATCTTCAAAACCGCTTAGGCCAAAGTATTACAATAAAAATAGAATTGGTAGATGATATCCCGTTAGGAGCCAATGGTAAGTTTAAAACAGTAATAAGAAGTTTTACTATAGATTTATAATGAATTGAGTCTGTACTTAAATTTTAAGTACAGACTCAATTACTAATTTAGTTTACTAAAAAGGCTTTATTTAATTGCAGCTATTAGATGCTAATGTAATTTCAGCCGGATTTTCTGAATTATTTTTTATGCAGTTGTATTGAGAAGCGTCAGGTTCGGCAATATTATTATTGCTTATAACAATATTTTCATGTGTTCCATACAATCGTATACCATCACTAGCAGCTGGTTCAATTTTTTGATTATTAATAATACTGATATTAGATGAATTTCCAATTTCTATACCACCAACCACTTCATTATTTTTAAATATCACACCATTAGCGGTAGAAAAACTAACTTTTTTAGTGGTGAAAAAATTGTTTTGTTCGATATTAATCATATTATTCAAATCATCATCTTTTTGATTGAAATTAGAAAATTTAATATGAAATCCTTGTGCAGTAATGTCATTATTCATTATGTTCAAGTTATCACAAGCAGTATTAGTAAGTCCTATTCCAAAATTATTAGCACTTATTGTGTTTCCTTCAAAATCTGAATCAAATGTATCATTCATTTGTAATCCTATTTCGCAATCTCTAATTTCATTATCGTGCACATACACATCTTTGGTATCTGTCGCTATCCCAACATTATATCCTGAAATGTCATTACCCGCAATTTCGTTATCAAAAACTGTTTCTCCTTCGCCTGCAGCAAAAATTGCAAACTGTTCATCACTACCGCTATTTGCAACAAAAGTATTATTCAAAATTTTAGTTTCAGAAGCTAAGGAATACACAACTCTTGTACTTACGGTATTGTTTTGCACCGTAACTTGTTGTCCAATATGTACAGATACAAATCCAACTCTACTATTAATCTCAGTATTATTTTTAATATCGATATCAAAAGCTTTTTCATTTTCAACCAGATTACCATTTGCATCTCTTCTACGGTACGCCTCTACATTAATAGCATAACCAACTTCACCTCCGTCAGAATTTGCAGAAGGCTGGCCAGAATCAATAAAAGTATTACCTTCTATAGTCACATCTCTACCATCTGTAACAGCTAAAGCCATTCGACGATTGTTTTTGAAAAGACAATTTTTTATAGTCACTTTTGTTGTTGGTATATAATCAGGATTAAAAGAAAAACCAAGGGAATAAACATTTAATCCTCCCTTAGAGCCATTAATAAAATTAATTCCATCTAGGGTTATATTTCTTGATGCATGTATGTGAAAAAGATGTGTTCCTTCTAGGCCAACATCTTCTGGAGAGTAAACTCTTTTATCTCGATCACCATATAAATTACCTCCGCTTACAATAACATTATCCACATCTCTAACCGCCAAAATAACACCGTTTTCAATTCCCGATTCAGCCGTAAATGTTCTTAAATGAGTATTATCAGACATTTTCAAATGAAAATCAGAAGGAATGTTAACTGCTTCAACAGAGGCGTAGAAATTTTGATTAGCTGTTGTACTTGTCACCTTAGTTATTTCAAAAAATGCATCAAAAACATCTGTTTTAAATGTAGTACCGCCCATATCTTTAATACGGAACATTAATTTTTCAAACTCAGCCGTATTTTGAAGAGCGATGTCAGAAGTTGTTTGTCCTTGTACAATATTTTCCCATCTGGAAGCGGTAAACATAAATGTAGGACTTTTTAGCATTACATCTCCTTGAGTTTCCAAATCAAAATTCAAAAGTCTTCCGTCAATATATCCACCAGAGAATACAAGTGTACCGTTAAAAATATCTCCACCTTCAAAATCAAAATTGACGTTAGCGGGTAAATTAATAGTTTTTCCTTCAAGGTCCATTAAACAGTCGATGGTAACCGTAGAATTTGCAGCAATACTTAAAAGATCGAAGTCGCAAGGATTATCTGAAGTTATGTCAGTATCCTCTTCCTCTTCTTCATTGTTATCTTCTTCCTCAACTTCTTCTTCAACATCAGCAACAATTTCTTCAATACTTTCATTACTACAAGAAACGTAGGAGAAAGCTATTAAGAATAATAGGTAATATGGTAACTTTTTCATTTGGATGGGGGGTTGATTTTTAGTTTCATTTTTATTTTGATGCTTGGATAACGGATGTTTATCGACGTTATTGTGTATTACGTCGAAAAAAAATGTTAAAATTCACAAAACATAATTAATTGATATTTAAACACTTGATGTTTTGTGGTTTTACCGTAAAATAAAAGGAAACTTTATCCAAAATAACGTTGAGCTTAATATAATAAGGCATAAATTAAAAGATAGTGTGTGTGAAATATTAATATATGGGTAAATTCCCTGAAATTATCGAATGTTTATAATTATTTGTAGGTTTTCTCCTTCTTTTGTTTGTGATTATAATCTTTCAATTTAATTGTAAGCCTATAATGGAACCAATATATTGAATAAATATATGTTAAAAAAGAATTAGAATAAAAATTTTAAAAGAGGGTTATATCTATATATTTGCAACGAAAACAGATATTTTTATTAAATAAGTGAAAAATAAGGGGAAGATTATTCGCGTTACTACAGTTCCTAGATCTTTGGGAGGATTGCTTCAGGGACAACTAAAATTTATGTCACAGCATTATGATGTAATTGGTGTGTCTAGTAGAGAGGAGAATATTTTAGAGAGAGTTGCTAGACAGGAAGAAATCAAGGTGATTCCTGTAGAAATGACTCGTAAAATTACTCCAATAAAGGATTTAAAGGCAGTGTATCAATTATATAAAGTCTTTAAGAAAGAAAAGCCGGATATTGTGCATAGTCATACTCCTAAAGCGGGAACTTTATCCATGCTAGCTGCCAAAATAGCGGGAGTTCCACATCGATTACATACTATAGCAGGCTTACCGTTATTAGAAGCTAGTGGAGCGAAGAGAACATTATTGGATACCGTGGAGAAAATCACATATGCTTGTGCAACAATGATTTATCCTAATTCTTATGGTCTTAATGATATTATTTTAGAAAATAAATATACGGGCGCTAAAAAGCTTAAGGTAATTGCTAATGGAAGTTCTAATGGAATTGATACTTCTCATTTTGATCCTTCTTTATATTCAGAACAAGACAACCTAAGGTTAAGAGATGAATTAAAGATCGATAAAAATGATTTTGTGTTCGTATTTGTTGGACGATTTGTTAAGGATAAAGGGATTAATGAACTGATAACGGCATTTAAGAAGTTGAATGGTGAGTATAAAAATGCAAAACTACTTTTAGTAGGAACATATGAAAGGGAATTAGATCCGTTATTGCCTGAAACAGAAGCAGAGATTGATGATAATCCGAATATTATTTCCGTAGGATGGCAAAATGATGTACGACCATTTTTTGCAATATCGGACGCTTTAGCGTTTCCTAGTTATAGAGAAGGTTTTCCGAATGTGGTAATGCAGGCTGGTTCTATGGGATTGCCTTGTATCGTTACAGATATTAATGGATGTAATGAAATCGTTTCTGAAGGAATTAGTGGTACAATTATACCTGTAAAAAGTTCTGAAGCTCTTTATGAAGCTATGAATAAAGTTATTTCTGATAAAGAATATTGCCACCAAATATC
This sequence comes from uncultured Aquimarina sp., assembly GCF_947495315.1. Taxonomy (GTDB): domain Bacteria; phylum Bacteroidota; class Bacteroidia; order Flavobacteriales; family Flavobacteriaceae; genus Aquimarina. The sequence continues at coordinate 188,091 of NZ_CANLYD010000006.1, forward strand.
GTTGAAATCAAGAGAGATGATTTGCGAGAAGTATGAAAGAAAACATGTTTGGAATGCTATCTTAGAAGAATATAGACAATTGTAATTGATGTTTTTTAATCTTAGATAAAAAACAACTCTTTGTTTTATTGCAAAAGCAGCTAAATAACATTGTTATTTCATGTTATATAGATTTCTCTCATATACTATGATATGTCGTTAGTGTGGTTCTTGTTTCGACAGTTAAAACAAGATGTACAGTCATTGGAATTTTATATAAATTGTTGTTAAATTAAGTTAAAAAAATAAAATATAGATTGTATATTTGCCTCCGATTCTAACCGTAGAATTATAGATATGATGATCACTGCATCCCCCTCGACAGATAAAAATCATTGTTCTATTGTGTTTTCCCCATTTTTTAAGTACAAATGTATGGCCTGGAGCATATTCCAAGGTTTTTTAGTATTGTTGTTTTTAAACTAGAAAAAAAAGGTGTATAAATATTTTTTTAAAAGAGTTCTTGATTTTAGTACAGCATTGATATTGCTTCTCATCATTGCTCCCATATTTCTCTTGCTGATTGTTTTTCTTATAATTGCGAATAATGGGAAACCTTTTTTTGTACAGAAACGACCAGGTAAATCTGAAAAAATTTTTAGCATTATTAAGTTTAAAACAATGAATGATCTGAAGGATAGTGATGGCAATTTGTTACCAGATAAGGATAGAATGACACCAGTGGGGACATTCGTAAGAAAAACCTCGCTAGATGAAATCCCTCAGTTGATAAATGTATTAAAAGGTGATATGTCTTTGATAGGCCCAAGACCATTGATTATAGAATATTTACCTGTATACAACAAAACTCAGAAAAAACGGCATAATGTAAGACCGGGAATTACAGGTTGGGCGCAAGTAAATGGAAGAAACTCAATCACCTGGAAAAAGAAATTCGAATATGATGTTTGGTATGTAGAGAATTGTAGTTTTCTAATAGATCTTAAAATATTGGGTCTTACACTAAAAAAAGTTTTGAAAAAAGAAGATGTTAATTTATCACAAGAGTTGACATCAGAATGGTTTAACGGTAGTAATTAATTAGTTTTATTTTAGTCAGAAGAGCATGAGTAAAGATTTACAAGTAATAGGCTTAACAAAAAAGATGTTAAGGGAAGCTATTGATAAAAATACCTATTGGAAAAATGATCTTGCTCCATTACCAAAGAGTAAAGCATTATGGTTAGTAGCTAATGATAGAATTAATGATGATGATTATTGTGGAGTACTAGGATATGAAGGAGACAAAATGATTTCGTTTATATTTATGTTTCCAGACTTATTAAATACAAAGGATAATAAACCAAAAAAGGTGTATTGGATGATATCTTGGTGGGTACATAAAACCTATAAAGACACTGTTTTAGGAACATATATTTACAATGAAGCAGTTAATCTAACAGGAAAACAAATATTTATTAAATCGTATGCCGAAAATGTCAATACTTTTTATGAGAAACAGCCTTTTAAAGTAATAGCATCAAGACTTAGATATACCATATTTTTTAGTCTGGATACCTCTATGTTAATTGGAAGGTTTAAGTTTTTAAAATCCTTTAAGTTTATACTGGATCAAATGGACAACTTAACCGGAGTAATTATACGATCTCTAAACAGATCTAAACTAAAAAGTAAGATAAAGGAGCTTTCATATGATTATATAAACCAATTAGATGATGAAACTTGGGAATTCGTAAAACCTCTTTGTGATAACGATTTGATTCATAAAACAAAAGCGTATGTGAATTGGCAAATTGATGCGAGTCAATACCTTCAGACTCCAGTACCTAATAAACATCCTCATACATCATTACAAACAGGTATTAGTAATAATATTTATCTTCATAATCTAAAAATACTAAAAGAAGACAAAATCATTGGTTTTTTGTCCTATGTCATAAATTATAATGAGTTTAATGTTAAATATTTTTTGGTAGAAGATGATGATGAGAATTATAATTTGTGCATAGATGCATTAATGGAAAACTTTATTAAACATCGAAAAACGTTCATATTTACTGATGACACAAAATTGTCTGATAATATCACTAAAAGATATAAGACAATTTTTACACATAAAGTTACCAAAAAAGGCTTGGCACATAATGATACAGAGATAGATTCTGAAAATTTTATGATGTTAAACCGTGATGGACATTTTTATTAAACCAATTGCATAATCAACCACAAATGGAATTCGTAAAAAAACTACAGGAATCAATAGAAAGGCATTCAGATCATAATGTATTGTGCATTAATGGTACATTTTATAGTTATAAACAGTTTGCTATAGAAATATCTAAGATTAGATCTGCTGTAGTTAATGCGATTGAAGATTTAGAAAAACTTATTGGTTTGGTTACCAATGATGATCTTCAGACCTATGCTAGTATCGTTGCACTTTGGTTAGAGGGTAAAGCATATGTTCCAGTGAATCCTGAAGTTCCATTTGAGCGGAATGCAAAAGTTTTTGAACTAACAGAAACTAAGTATGTTATAGATTCTTCAGAAAGTTCGGTATATGATGATTATCAAGTAATTCCTTCTAAAGAATTATCAAACACTGAAATCAACTTAGTTCCCAAAGAATTTTCTGGAGATCAAATAGCATATATCTTGTTTACTTCTGGCACAACTGGTTTGCCAAAAGGAGTACCTATCACATTTGATAATGTTCAGGCGTTGGTAGGAGCGATTGATGCAGAACCAACATTCAATTTGGAGCCGTCTGATCGATGTTTGCAAATGTTTGAGCTAACTTTTGATTTCTCAGTAGTTACTTATCTATTTCCTTTATTGTCAGGATCTTGTATGTATACTATTCCGAAAGGAGCGATTAAGTATTTCTATATATTTAAATTGATAAACGAAGAGAAACTTACTGTGCTTACCATGGTACCGTCTATTATAAATTATCTACGTCCTTATTTTGGAGAAATAAATGCACCGGATGTAAGATATTGTAGTTTTGGTGGTGGTGCTCTGCACAGTGAAATTGCAAAAGAGTGGAGTGATTGTTTGCCAAATTGTAAAATATTCAATTATTATGGACCTACTGAGTTTACTGTGTATAGCGGATTTTATCCGTATCATAAAGAAACTGCTACCAAGTCTCATAACGGTATCATAGCAATTGGTACTCCGCAAAAAGATACATTATATCTCGTAGTAAGTGAAAAGAATGAGGAAGTTGCTATTGGAGAAACTGGAGAATTATGCTTAGGAGGACCTCAAATAACTCCAGGATATTGGAAAAATGAAGAACGAAATGCTCAAAGCTTTTTTATAAGAGAAGAAGGCAATAAAAATGTTAGATATTATAAAACCGGAGATCTTTGTTTAAAAGATGATGAAGGGGATTTTTTATATGTGGGTAGAGCAGATTTTCAGGTAAAAATTAGAGGATATAGAGTAGAGTTAGCCGAAATAGAGTTTCACGCAAAATCCAGATCTGATAAAAAAGTGAACATGGTAGCACTGGACATTACTAATAATTTGGGTAATGCCGAGTTGGGATTAGCGATCGAATCGGAAGAGTTTGACACTGAATATATTTTTGATCACATGAAAACCGTAATGCCAAGTTATATGATTCCGATGCATGTGCGATTTATAAAGGAGTTTCCTCATAGTATCAATGGAAAAATTGACAGAAAAGAATTAAAAAAACATTTTAATATAAACTAATACCAATTGCATTTTGAATTTTTTCATAGTAAACTCAAAGTGTAAATGATATAACAACTAAAAATAACTGATAAATGAACAAAGAAGATATTTTATCTAAGGTGCGAACAGCATTCATTTCTGTATTAGAACATGAAAATTTTCAACTTTCTGATGAAACAACAGCTAATGATGTGGACGGATGGGAATCCATTACGCATATGATGATTATTACAGAAGTCGAGAAAACCTTTAGTATTAAGTTTAAGTTAATGGATCTGATGAATATGAATAATGTGGGTGACTTAGTTAATAGTATTCAATCCGAATTGGGGCAATAAAGGAACTTTGATCTAAACCTACTAGTATAGTTTTCAATGTATGATTTTATTTTTTTTGAAACTGTCTACTGATTTTTGTCATAGTATAGTGATAAACGGATTCATTTCTTTATCGGATTATCATTTTACGAACCAATGGACAAAATTGTAATTATCGGTGCCTCGGGTCATGCTAAGGTTGTTATAGAAACAGTAGAATCAAATGGAAAGTTTCAGATTTATGGGCTGATTGATTCGTTTAAACCGAAGGGAGAGAAAGTTCTTGGTTATGAAATCCTAGGGACAGAAGACCTGATAAAGGATTTAATAAAAAAAGGTATTAATAAAGGTGTCATTGCTATCGGGGATAATTGGACTAGATATCTAATGTATACCAAAATTAAAGAAATGGCTGTGGATTTTGAATTTGTGACGATTATTCATTCTAGCGCCATTATAAGTCCTAGTGTTATAATAGGAAAAGGAACGGTAATATTAGCTTCAGTAAAAGTGAATGCCTTGGTAGAAATAGGAGATGGATGTATCCTGAATACAAATGCTAGTTTTGGACACGATGGTAAACTTAATGATTTTGCAAGTATTGCTCCAGGTGTCACAGTAGGAGGTAATGTAACTGTTGGTTTTTGTTCGGCAGTATCATTAGGAGCTAATGTAATACAAGGTGTTGATATAGGTAAACATAGTATTATCGGTGCGGGATCGTTAATATTGCATGATGTAGATGATTTTAATTTAGTATATGGAGTTCCGGGCGAAGTTATTAAAACAGTAAAAAAAGGGAAGAGATATTTATCTAAATCTTAAATTAAACAAATTAGAATATAGTAATAGAATTTATGTATAATTCATTTATAAAGCGTTTTTTAGATTTCACACTTTGTTTTGTAGGCGTTCTCATTTTATCACCGATTATAATGGTACTCATTATACTATTGGCTATAGCCAATAATGGTAAACCTTTCTTTTTCCAAGCGAGACCTGGTAAAAATGGGAAGGTGTTTAAAATAGTGAAGTTCAAAAGTATGAACGATAAAAAAGATGAAAAAGGAGAATTATTACCCTTTGAAAAGAGAATTACAAAAACCGGGAAGTTTATAAGAAAGTATTCATTAGATGAAATTCCACAGCTTTTTAATGTAATAAAAGGAGATATGAGTTTAATTGGTCCAAGGCCACTTTTAGTAAAGTATTTACCTTTATATAGTGATTTTCAAAGAAAAAGACATAATGTGCGACCAGGAATTACAGGTTGGGCTCAAATAAATGGGCGGAATGCAATCTCTTGGGATGAAAAATTTAAGCTAGATGTATGGTACACAGAAAATTTAAGTTTTAAACTTGATCTTAAGATTATTTTTATGACAGCTAAGAAAGTTTTGTTTAAAGAAGATATTAATAGCGGCGAAAATGTAAATATGCCTACTTTTACAGGTAATAATTAACCAAATAGAATAAAAAACCACTAAAACTAGATTATAAGAAAGTGAAAAACGCTGTAATAATTGGTGCAGGAACACAAGGACAAGTGTATGCTTCATATCTTAAAGAAGCTGGAGTAAACATCATTGGTTTTATCGATGATAATCCAGATCTTATAGGTAAAGATGTTATTAATATACCTGTTATCGGTATGTATAAGGATCTTTTTTCGGAAGAGTTTAAAAATAAGATACAAGACGTGTATTGTCCTATTGGAGTAAATGCAGTACGAGTATCGTATTTATCTACTTTAAAAAAGGAAGGGTATAGTATACCAGGGTTTTTACACCATACTGTATCGATAGCACCCGATGTAACCATTGGCGAAGCTGTCTACATGTTAGCTGGTAATATCGTGATGCCGCATACTACTATTGGTAATTATATTATGATCAATATGGATAGTACTATTGCGCATCACGTTACTTTAGAAGATGGAGTGTTTATGTCTTCTGGTGTTAACATTGGAGCTTTAATCAATGTTAGAAAAAATGCTTATATCGGTATGGGTGTTACTGCAATGACTGGTATAAAAGAAATAGGAAAAGAAACATTAATAGGGGCAGGAACAGTTATTATTAAAGATGTTCCAGAATATACTACCGTAGTTGGTAATCCAGCTCGTGTAATAAAAACAAAACAACCATAGTTTATGGATTTTGAAAATAAAACTAACCACACAGATATCACTTTTATAGGGTCAGGTATCTCATCATCATTTACTATTTTACATTTTCTTGATCGATTAAAAACCAAATCAATAAACAAGAAAATATCAATAACTATTATTGACAAATACCCGGAATTTTATACAGGAATACCTTATGGTGTGAGATCTGGCTTTTCAGTTCTTTTAATTACATCGTTAAAGAATTTCTTACCTGAACCGGAATTAGGCAAGTTTATCAAATGGCTTAATGTAAATAAAGAATGGTTATTAGAAGAATTTAGATCTGACGGAGGTACTTTGTCTGCAGAGTGGCTTTCTAAGCACGCAGATAAGCTCAAAAACAACGAATGGGAAGACCTTTTTATTCCTCGCCGCTTTTTTGGTTGTTACATTGACCAAAAAACCAAGAATTATATTAAGGAAGCTGAGGAGAAAGGCAGTATAACGGTAAACTTTATCAATACAGAAGTGATTGATATAGATAAGACCGATAACGAGTATTCATTATCTCTTGAAAATGATCAAAAGATTGTTTCGGAGAAAATTATTCTTTCTGTAGGTTCGCTTCCTACCGTACATTTATGGAAAAAAGAAGATTTAATTGCAGATGATAATTTAATTTTTGTTAATAATCCTTATAAGCCTTGTTTAAAAGAGGTGCTTGCAAAGCTTGAAACTTTTATAGAAGATAAGCCAGAAAAAGAGTTAAATGCCTTAATTGTTGGTGCAAATGCCAGTGGGTTAGAAATGCTTTACAAGCTTAATGATCACGAAAATATTAAATCCAAAATAAATAAATTCACATTGCTTTCTACTCAGGGGTTATCACCAGACTCCATTGTTGATGAGGAAGGGAAAAAGAAATATTCACCAAAAAATTTACTTTCTCTAACGGATCATCAAAGTTTAACAGCCAAGCAAATTGCTGATGCAACATATAAAGACTTGGATTTGGCAGATGAAATTCACTTGGGAGCAGCTTCTACTGTGGATATCATCTCAAAAGCCTTTGGTTCATTGTTAAAAAAACTAGATCAGGAAGAGCTAAAAAAGTTTGCCTGTCTATATGGTAATGACATAGGAAGAAGACAGCGATGCGCCGGATATCATTATTCTAAAACAATAGAAGCTTTAAAAGAAGAAAATCGTTTTGATCATATCTCAGGGAGATTTATAGATATAAAGAAAAATTCTAATAATATGTATTTTTTAGAATATTTAGATACTAGATCAGGAACTAATAAAATTTCTGAAGATTCCGTGCAAGTAGTTTTTAACTGTATTGGAAGTACAAATTTAACAGCATCTGATATTCCGCAATTATTAAAGAAAACTATAGAAAAGAAATTATGTGTTCCTAATGAATCCAAGATTGGTTTTGAGGTAAATGAATCTTTAGAAACATCGGATAATTTACATATTGTTGGACCATTATTAGCCGGTAATATTTTTGAAGGAAAAGCTGTTTGGCACGTAGAACATTGTGGAAGGATAATATGGCTATCAAATGTTCTAGCTGATAAAATATATGATTATTTTGATCAAAGTCAGTAAGAATTATTAAGAGCATCAATCAATAAACGAAATCACTCATATTAATACATTAGCATTGGAAGGAAACTACAGAATATTAATAAAAGATCTTGACGATAGTTCGGAGGTTTTGAAATATAAGTCACTTCTTAAAAAAGAATGGAACAATAATGTCTATTATTCCATAGAACATCTTCGTCATTCTGAAAAAGATTCAGACGAATTAAGGTGTTTTTTATTTGAAAAAGATGGTGTTCCGATTATTTTAATGCCCTTTGTGTTAAGAAAGATTAAAATAAATGATAAGGAATATCCATATAATGATGTTATTAGCCCTTATGGATATAGTGGACCATTGTTTAATGATGATATTTCGTCAGAGGATCTTGCTCAATTTTGGAACCATGTAGATATTTGGTATAAGGAAAACAGCATTGTAACGGAGTTTGTTCGTTTTAGTCTTAATGAGAATCACGAAAATTATTCTGGTTCGTTGATAAAAACACTTTCTAATGTAAAAGGTCATTTATTAGGAAATTTTGAAGATCAGTGGAATGCGTTTCTTCCTAAAGTGAGAAATAATTATAGAAAAGCAGTAAACTATAATTTGGATTTTAAGGTTTTTCATAAAGATCAGATCACTAAAGATATTATCAAAATCTTTCATAATATCTATGTAGATACTATGACAAGAAATAAAGCAGATAGTATTTATTTTTTCTCGGAGACTTATTTTGAAGATCTTATATTATCTAATCTGGATAACTTTTCTATCGTTATTGTTTATTATGAGGATTTACCAATTTCTGTAGAGCTTATCATTAATTATAAAGACATAATTTTTGCATTTTTAGGTGGTACTAACGCAGAGTATTTTAGCTATAGACCAAATGATTTCTTAAGAGTAAAAGTAATAGAATGGGCTGTGGAAAATGGTAAGAAATATTATGTTCTTGGCGGCGGAATGAAAGATGGAGATGGGTTGTATAAAAATAAAAAGTCATTATTTCCTAAAGATGATGATGTAATGTTTTGTACAGGAAGAAAAATAGTAAATAAACAAGTATATAATGAATTATGCTTAGCTTCAGATAAAGAATTTGCAAATATCAAGGAAGAAGATCTGAAAAATTATTTCTTTCCGTTTTATAGATTGAACAATAGATGAAAAAAGTATATATAGATTATTTTTTCGAACTTTTTGAAAAATGTTCAATTCCAAAACTATTCTCAGAAGTACGATCATCAGAAAACGAGAAAGGGATAACCAATCCTGATTATGATAATAGTTTGGTAGAAAATCCAGATAAAGTGTATTCTGTTTTTTTTATTCCGGATTATTTAAAACCACATAGTAACAGTGGTAATTTTGTGATAAAAAAAGTAGAGCAATTTTTTAAGGGCTATGCTGTTTTTTTGGATGGCTTTACAAGTGCTGATGCCTATATCAAGCATCGTTTTAGAAGCAATGCCAAAGGAATCCGAAGAAGAATTAAACGGTTAGAATCTTGTTTTGATATTTCGTATAAGACATACTATGGAGCAATAGATGAGGAGGATTATGAGTTCTTGATGGATGCTTTAGAAAAAATGTTGGTAAGAAGATTTGAACAACGTAATGATGTAAGTCAAAGTCTTTTAAGGTGGGATCATTATAAACAGATGTATTTCTCTTTAATTAATGAAAAAAAAGCATCAATGTTTGTTGCTTTTGATAATAATCAACCCATTATTGTTTCCTTAAACCATCATTTTCAGGATCGATTATTTAGTGCGATATCTTCTTATGATATAGACTATTCTAAGTTTAGTCTAGGTAGCGTAGAGATTTATAAAAAGCTAGATTGGCTTATTGAGAACGATCATAAATCGTATGAGATGGGAATGGGGGATCTAAGCTATAAGAGAGAATGGTGTAATCACATATATAATTTTGAACATCAAATCATATATCCGAAAAAATCAGTTGTAGGGTTCTTTAAAGGAAATATTGAGTATCTAAAAGTAAAATTAAAAGAATTTGTTTTTAAAATCGCTTACGTTCGTTATAAAAAGTATAAAGCTAAACGAAAGAAAAACCCAATTACTTTTACTGAAGAGTATCAAGTTTCTCCAATAGAGGAAGCTGTATATGATAAAAAATTACCCGTTATCGATTACAATGCTAAAGAATATAAACAACTAAGAAGAATTGTCTTTGATTTTCTATATACCAGTATTGATAATGTTGCTAACGTTAAAGTGTTAGAGATTTCGAAAAAAGAAAAAACGTATGTAATTGTGGGGAAATCAAAGATGCAAAAGGTTATGTTGCAAAAGTAATTACTCTTTTATCAGTTCTTTTTCCTTAAGATATTTACTTATGGCTTTGGCAATCAAATCTCTCCCATGATTGTTCCAGTGTCTATCGTAAATTAAAGTAGTGGAATGATCACTTTCTTCAAAATATTCTGAAAAATCAATATAATTATAATCATTTTCTTCTAAATAAGATATAAAAAGATTACTGGTAATTCTCGAATCTAAAAGAAGGGTAAAACGATTTTTATCATAACCATATTTGTCAATAAGATTATTAAAATTCGCTAAATATTGATTTTCCTTTTCTTTCTTGATACGCAATATTTCCTCTTCGCTTGCATCTTGTTTTTTAGACGTAGGTTTTAGTATGTTCATTAGTCGGTAGAACAGTCTTTGAGGAGGGTCCAAAATACCAATGCTTTTGCAGTATACAAGTAGTTTACTTTTTTTAAGAAGCCTATTCACAGGAGATTCTAGCGCCAGACGACCTGTAACAACCTGATATTCTCCTCTGGTGAGGTCATTAGAGAATTTTATTCCAAGAATGATATGATCAATTGCCTCAAATTGTTCCTTGTAGGCATTGATTAGGTGTAGTTGATCCGCAAAATCATAGCCTGCATATCCATATTCATAAACTTCAATTTCTGGGATAGATTTCTCGACTTTTTTACCAATAGAGTTATAATAATTTTGATGGAACCCTTCTATAAATGAATCTCCTACAAGAGCAACTTCGATGTTATCTTTGGTTGGTGTAAACTCACGGTAGGAGTTATATCCTGAGTTGTTTATATGATATTCAGAAAAATTCTGTCTTCTGTTTCCTGTCACGGAAAAGCCATTCTGATTAGGCATCCATTTCTCTACTTTGTATTCATCCAGAATTCTGGTTGGTGTATCTTTTCCTAAATGAAAAACGCGAACTAACAATTCTAATGAAATGAGTACTAGAAAAACATATAAAGCACTTTTTAGAATAAGTTTTTTCATTTTTTTTCAGTTCCGTTTTTTGAATATCTCTTTGTTTTTAAAATTGAAAATAGATAAAAGATCTATCAATATTATCATCAAAGAAAAGGAGCATACCTAAAATTACTAAAGTATACGCTATAAATCGTACTACCCTTGATTTAAATTTAAAAGGAGATCGCTCATCTCTTCTTATTCTAAACTCGTATAGAACAAAAAGTCCTAATAATACAAAGTAATCAATCATACGATACCCTAAAGGATGTTCGTATATTTCAAAACTAAAATTATTGTATATCTGTTTTAAAAACCCGAAAGCATCAGTGATAGATTCTGATCTAAAAAATACTCTGGAAAATGTCACTAATGAAAAGGTGAGTAGTATCTGTAATATTTCCTTAATAGAAGGAAACCAACGATTCTCTGCAACAACATTATTCATATAAATTCGATTGCGTCCCATCAGGAAAACCGGAATATATAGAAGCGCGTGAATTGCTCCCCAAGCGATAAAAGTCCAATTGGCACCATGCCAAAAACCACTTACCAAAAAGATAATACAAATATTTCTTACCGATTTTAGTTTGCTAACTCGGCTTCCACCAAGGGGAATGTATACATAATGTCTAAACCAGGTCGATAATGATACATGCCATCTTTGCCAATATTCTGCGACATTTCTGGAAAAACTTGGAAACTTAAAATTAGACATTAATTCTATTCCAAATAACTTAGCAGTACCAATCGCTATATCAGAGTACCCACTAAAATCACCATATACCTGAAAACTAAATAGTGTAACGCCCAGTATCAGAGTAGAGGCAGGGTAACTTCCATAATTAGCAAAAATGTCATCCACTATGGGCGCAATTGAATCCGCGATCACCACTTTCTTGAAAAGTCCCCAGATGATTAGTTTGAGTCCTTCGGTACATTGTATATAGTTAAAACTCCTCTTAGTAGTGATTTGAGAAAGTAAATTAGAAGCTCTCTCTATTGGACCCGCAACCAATTGTGGGAAAAAACTAACAAATGTTGCAAATGAGATAAAATCCTTAGTAGGAGTAAGTCTCTTATAGTAAATGTCTAATGAATAAGACATGGTCTGGAAGGTATAAAAAGATATTCCAACAGGTAGTATGATTTGTAAGGTCCAGGAGCTTTGTAGTTTATAACCAAAAATATTAATAAGATCAACCCAGGAATCCACAAAGAAATTGTAGTATTTAAAAAAGCCTAATAGTCCTATGTTAAAAACTACACTCACCCATAACCATCTCTTTCTTTGTTTATTGGAATCGCTGCTGTAGATATATTGGCCAACGAAATAATCAACTGTAGTACTTGCTAGAATAAGAAACAAGAAACGCCAATCCCACATTCCATAAAACAAATAACTCGCACCCAGAACAAAAATATTCTGAAGCCTTAAGTTTTTGTAGAAGAAGAACCAGTATGCGATGAAGACTACTGGTAAAAAAATAAAAAAGTCTAATGAATTAAATAACATGTAAAACCATTAATATAAAATTCGAGGAGTTTATTGATTAGAAATTGATATGATACAATTCCATTATTTTTTGAAGCCTGTAAATTTTGTTTAATTAATTTAATAAATCAAGGATTATCTTATTTTTTTTAACAATTCCTTTTTAGGGATATCATTTGACTTTTATCAACAAACTTACAAGGGGGAAAACCCCCATTCATAAATAGGGTTTTCACTACCTATTTTATCAAATTTTACCAGTATCATTACAATGTCGTTCAGGAGATAGAGTTAAGTAGGAAATTACGGTAGCTCTTTTGATTAATGTTAGTTAAAAAACGTTAAAAATTATAGTTTCAGCGTAATTGATTAAACAAAACCAGGGTTTTTGTAGGTTTTTACTTGTATTAGTCGTTCAATTACATAATACTTTTCTTACGGTAAAACCCTCGTTTAATGATCTATAACGAAGTAGTTATGCTGTTAAACGCCTTTTTTAAGTATTCTATCTAAAATATTAATTTTTCTGATGATATTACATGTAACTGAACTATTTTAGCAGCGGTTAAAGCAAGTAAGAGTAAAAATACAATTTTTGGAAGTGCTACCCCCTTCTTCCTTATATTTTATTAGATTGTCATGAAAAAGAGTCGGCAATTATAACAGTTAAGTTATAGTTGTTGAGGATAAAGTATTGTTCATTAATTAATGGGGAAAATTATGAATACAGTAAAATCCAAGAGAATATGGCTTTCTTCACCACATATGGGGGGGACGGAGCAAAGCTATGTTAAACAAGCTTTTGACACTAATTGGGTTGCACCATTAGGGCCAAATGTAGATGGTTTTGAGAAGGATATCGAGAATTATTTGGGTGATAACAATTTTGTTGCTGCTCTAAGTTCTGGTACTGCGGCGTTGCACTTAGGACTCAAGCTTCTAGGAGTTTCGCGAGGAGATGAAGTATTATGTCAGAGTATGACATTTGCAGCTTCTGCTAATCCTATAGTTTATTTAGGAGCAAAACCTATATTTGTAGATAGCGAAGCGCAAACCTGGAATATCTGTCCAGAACAATTAGAATTGGCTATAAAAGATAGGATTGCGAAAGGTAAAAAGCCCAAAGCAATTATCGCTGTGCATTTATATGGTATGCCATATAATGTAGACGCCATACACAAAATAGCTTCAGAATACAAAATTCCTGTTTTAGAAGATAGTGCAGAATCATTAGGTAGTTCTTATCACGGTATTAAGTGCGGAACTTTCGGTGATATTGCGATACTTTCTTTTAATGGAAATAAAATTATTACTACCTCAGGTGGCGGAGCTTTAATAGCTAAAAATCCGGAACATAAGGAAAAAGCTATTTTTCTTGCTACTCAAGCCAGGGATAATGCTCCACATTATGAACACACTGAAATCGGCCATAATTATCGAATGAGTAATATTATAGCCGGAATCGGAAGAGGGCAGATGGAGGTTTTAGAGAAACACGTAAACAACAGAAGAAATAACTTTAATTTTTATAAAAATAACTTAAGTAACTCTGCTGAAATTAAATTTTTGGAAGAGCCAACAGGTTTTCATTCTAACAGATGGCTGACTTGTATTGAGACCACATCTTATGAACTAAGAGAAGGTCTAAGACTAGCTCTGGCAGAAGAAAACATAGAATCACGACCACTATGGAAACCCATGCATCGTCAACCTGTTTTTGCAGATTGTGATGCTTACCTCAATGGAATTTCTGACGACCTATTTGATCGAGGGCTTTGCTTACCCAGCGGGTCTAATCTTGAAAAAGAAGATTTATTTAGAATTGTATCGGTAATTAAAAATATATTGAGATGATTAAGGACTACATAATTAATAATTCACATAAGCACGCGTCTAAATGGGTTGTATTATCTATCGATATTGCAATCACTATTTTTAATTTCTTTTTGGCGTATGTAGTTAGATTTGGTATAACACTTGATTTTGATACGACTAATTTCGTTTATCAAATACCGGTAATGACGGCTTTAGCTGCCGTTAGTTTCTTGATGATAGGTTCTCATAAAGGAGTGATCAGACATACCGGTATGAGAGATGCTTATAATCTGTTTTTGGCAGTGACAGTGTTGATTTCTCTTAGTGGAGCATTAATGGTATCAAGCCGATTGTCCTTGATTCCTGAGCTTCTTAATATTCCTGTGTCTATTATATGTGTACATTACCTATTAAATATTATTAATCTAACCCTTAGTCGTTTAGTATTTAAGTATTGTTACCATTATATAAAGTCAAAACTTGGAGATTCTTCTAGAGTGATGATTTACGGAGCAGGAGATTCTGGTTTGATAACTTTGGCTGCCATTACGAATGATTCTCATAAATCAGTAACTGTAGTAGGTTTTATAGATGATAACCCACAAAAAGTGGGAAAAACAATTAATGGTATTACTGTTTATCCTTCTAAAACGATTACACAAGGGTATATTACGAAAAATAATATAACTGAGATTATTGTATCTATTCCTCATATAGATAAGCAACGCCTATCTAAAATATCTGACAACTTACTTAAGCTTTCGGTGAAGGTTAAGATTATACCGGCAATTAATGATTGGATTGATGGGAAATTAAATGTATCTCAGATCAAACAAATTCAGATAGAAGATTTATTGGATAGAGCTCCAATTGCATTAGAAAACCAAAATATTAAAAAAGAGCTTCATGATAAGGTGATTTTGATTACCGGTGCAGCAGGTTCTATTGGAAGTGAAATCGTTAGACAGGCGTCTTTTTATAGTTATAAACACTTAGTATTAGTAGATCAGGCAGAGTCGCCTTTATATGATTTACAGCAGGAGTTGTTAAGTAAAGGAGTTAGTAATTTCACGCCAATTGTTGCCGATATTAGGGATCATCAGCGTATAGAAACGATCTTCGAAAGATTTAGACCTAATATGGTATTTCATGCGGCTGCATATAAGCATGTTCCGTTAATGGAAAATAATCCTTGCGAAGCAATTAAGATCAATGTTTTAGGTACAAGAAAATTAGCAGATTTATCATCGGAGTTTGGTGTGGATAAATTTGTTTTTGTCTCTACTGATAAAGCCGTGAACCCAACAAATGTGATGGGAGCTACCAAGAGGGTTGCAGAGATGTATATAAAATGTCTACATAGAACAAGCAAGACTAAATTTATTACCACCAGATTTGGTAATGTTTTGGGATCTAACGGTTCTGTGATTCCTTTGTTTAAAAAACAGATAGATAAAGGAGGACCTCTTACTGTTACCCATAAAGATGTTACACGCTTTTTTATGACGATACCAGAAGCTTCTCAGTTAGTGATTGAAGCAGGAACGATGGGTAATGGTGGTGAGATTTTTATTTTTGATATGGGTGAATCGGTGAAAATATTCGATTTAGCCAAAAAAATGATTAGACTATCAGGGCTTAATTATCCTAATGATATTGATATAGAGATTACCGGATTAAGACCAGGCGAAAAATTGTATGAAGAGTTATTAGCGGATACAGAAAATACTTTACCGACGTATCATAAGAAAATAATGATAAGTAAGTTTGATGATGCAGATTGTCCATTGGTTATGGATAAAATTGATGATCTATGTATTATGAATTTATTCAATCAGGATCACCAAATAGTTGGAAAGTTAAAGGAAATTGTACCAGAGTTTATTTCTAAGAACTCTGCTTTTGAAAGTATCGATATCAAGAATGATGAAACTAATAATAAGAAACAAAAAGTACTAGTCTAGCCTTCTTTCTAAAATTGTTGTAATAAACAAGAATATTATCATATTTTTGTTTGTCTATTGAAATGCCCTAAAGAATTTAAAAAATATGAATTCATATAAGTTTTTACTTTTATTAGTAGTCTCAACATTTATTTTTTCCTGCAAAACACCAACTGATGTTGTGTATTTTCAGAATTCTAAAGATTTAGAAAAAATAAAGTCGACAAACTCATTTACTCCGGTTTTTAAAGTAGACGATGTTGTTAGTATTTTGGTTTCTGCTACGGATATGGATGCAGCTAGACCTTTTAATCTAATGCAAGGTGCTAGTTTACCATCTCCATCAGGAGAAATTACTGCTACAGCGAGTGTAACGAGTGGAGCAGAGCCTACATACCTTATTGATGAAGAAGGAATTATTGATTTTCCGGTACTGGGAAAATTGAAGATAGCAGGATTAACTCGAGTGCAGATCAAGGATATGCTAAAGGAAAGGTTGAAAATTTATATAAAAGATCCTATCGTTAATGTTAGGCTTAAAAACTTTAAGATTACAGTTGTAGGAGAGGTAAGCCGACCAGGATCTTTTACCATTCCTAATGAAAGAATAACTATTATAGAAGCCATTGGATTAGCAGGAGACTTAACTATAATGGGTAAAAGAGGCAATGTAATGGTGATTAGAGAAAACGACGGAGTGAACACATATCACCGCATTGATCTTACTTCTAAATCTATTTTCGATTCACCGGTTTATTATCTTGCCCAGAATGACGTATTATACATTGAACCTAATCAGGCTATGGTAAAAAGTTCTAAAGGTAGAGATAATACAATCGGAGTTGTTTTGAGTGTAGTAAGTGTAGGTCTAGCTGCATTAGCACTTATTTTAAGATAGAAAATTTATGATTTCTAATAATAATTCTGAAACAAATACCTTTGTAAAGGTTCCAAAGTCAAGTTTTAACTTTAGAGAAGAAATTCTTAAATATGTAAAAAAATGGTATTGGTTCTTACTGGGTATACTAATTTTTGGAACATTAGCCTATCTTCATATAAGGTATACGATTCCACAATACAATGTATCCGGAACGATTTTGATTTCACAGGAGGAAAGCGTTAGCGAATCAGAATTATCCGCTTTTAAAGATCTCGGATTACTTGATGATACCCAAAATAAAATCGAAAACGAGATTCAGATTATAAAATCTAGAACATTACTAACTAATGTTGTTAATAATCTGAAACTAAACGTTCAGTATTTTACAAAAGGCAGAGTGCTTGAATCAGAAAATTATCCTAAATCTTTGATAGAGATTAGTTTTTTATCGGCAGATTCTATTGTACATACCAAATCGAAAAGCTTTAGAGTACTTATTAATTCGGAAACTTCTTTTTCTTTTGTAGATAAAGAAGGAAAAAAACTAAGTGATCATTCATTTGGTAAGACTATAAATACTAGTGTAGGAGATATTGTTATTACGCCAAGCGTAGAAGGAATTGAATCTAAAAAGGGACAGGCGATCCATATTAAAATTACCCCTGTTAACATAGTTGCTCAAAGTTATAGAAATAAATTATCGGTTATAACCATAGGTAAAGGGTCTTCTATTGTTAAACTGTCGCTAAATGATCCGGTAAAAGAAAAAGCAAAGGATATCATTAATAATTTGGTAGAAGAATATAATAAATCTACCATTAAAAATAAAAAACTAACTTCTGCCAGAACCGCTGGATTTATTAATGAAAGATTAGAGCTTATTTCTGGAGATTTATCCGAGGTTGATGATGAAGCAGCGGGTTATAAGTCTAAATTTGGATTGACCAATGATGTTTCTGCTCAAACCCAGCGAGTTGCTGATATTGATTCTAGGAATATTCAGGAGATTAATAGACTAGAAACTCAATTAAGAAAAATTGAATCTACTAGACGTTTTGTTTTAAGTCAGGATGGCAAATATGATATTTTACCTTCAACTCTTGGATTTGATGATCCATCCGTAACATCAACTGTTGCGAGATATAATGGATTAATAAGTCAAAGAAAAAGGTTATTAAAGTCATCTAGTGAGCAAAATCCGGTAGTAGTAAATATAGATGAACAGATAGGTTCATTACGTCAAGGACTAATTGCTAGTTTAAATGGAGCCAAAAGTTCTATAAGTATAAGTTTGAATAGTTTAAGAACTCAGGACAAGTATTTTAGCGGACAACTATACAATGCACCATTAAGGCAAAAAGAATTAACAGCTATTGGTCGTGAGCAGGGAATTAAGGAACAATTGTATCTTTATTTATTACAAAAGCGAGAAGAGGCTGAGATTACTAGTCATATTACACTATCTAATGCACGTGTCATTGATAAGGCTTCTACTTTAGGATCCTACCCAGTTTCTCCAAATAAGAGAATGATTTATTTTGGTGCTATATTTTTAGGACTAGCACTTCCTTTTTTAACGATTTATTTACTGGATCTGTTTAATACTAAAGTAAACTCAAGGGAAGACTTGGAGAATGCACTTTCCATGCCGATCTTGGGAGCTATTCCAAAAACGAAAACTAAGAAAAGTAAAATTGTAGTTTCCAGAAACAGTAGGTCTTCTGTAGCTGAAGCTTTTAGAATTCTTAGAACTAATTTAGGGTTTTTAATGGCTGGAACACACAAAGAAACAGGTAAAGTTATATTTGTTACTTCCACGATTTCCGGAGAAGGTAAGACGTTAGTTTCATCTAATTTAGCTAAGACGTTAGCTATTTCGGGTAAAAAGATAGCATATTTGGGTACTGATTTTCGTGATCCAAAATTTCATAATTTCTTTGAACTTCCAAAAGGGAAGGATACACCAGGATTTACTAATTTTATTATGAATCAGGATATTAAACCTGAAGATGTAATATATGAACAAGGTGAAAACGATCCTCTTTTTGTGGTTCCTTCTGGAGCTATTCCTCCGAACCCTGCAGAACTTCTAATGAATGATAGAGTTAAAGAAATGTTTGAATATTTAGGTGAGCACTATGACTATATTGTGGTAGATACGGCACCTGTTAGTCTGGTGACAGATACTTTATTGATCGGTCATTTTGCAGATTTAAGTATATACATTGTACGAGAAAATTATTCAGACAAAAGAATTTTACAGGTTCCTGAAAATTTCTATAGAGAAAAACGCTTGCCTAATATGGCCGTACTGCTTAATGCTGCAGGTGATAAGGTTGGTTATGGCTATGGGTATGGTTACGGAGCAAAGGACTAACTAAAAGAACGATTCTTTTTCATTAATTCTGATATTTTAGATGCATATTTAGCAGTAAATCCCTTTTCTAAGATTTCAAACTGTTGATGATTATGTACATCAGAACCAGCAAAATCAAAAAGATCCTCCATCAGTAATTTCGTTCCCACATTTTTTACTTTTTCACCATAATATCCGGAAATAGAAAGTAAATTAAGTTGAAATAAAAAACCCGATTCTTTTAATTCGATGAATTTATTGATATCGTCTTTATAAAAAGAATAACGCTCCGGATGCGCTAGAATAGGAGTGAAACCAGCCAACTTAATTTCAAAAAGTATTTCGTTTAAATTAATAGGCGGATTAAAAGTAGACATTTCTACCAAGATATATTTTTGATATAGAGGGATAATATCTTTGTTTTTTATTCTTTTATAAAAAAGATCGTCTAACATATACTCCGCACTGGATTCTAATGTTACCTCAATATCAAGTGAGGATAATACTTTTCGCATTTCAGTATGTTTAGATATAATTACCTCTGAGGTGTTGGGCCATACATCTTGCATCACATGAGGTGTAGTAATTATTTTTTTTACACCCAGTTTTTCAAACTGTTCAATAATAAATGCAGACTGATATACGGTTTTTACTCCATCATCTATTCCAGGTAATAAATGGGAATGTATGTCTACATAACCTTTTGGCATGAATTCTTTAAGTGGAATTTCTTTTTTAGATAAAAAATGCAAAATGTCCGTTTTGTTTTGGGGTAAATTAAAGCTGTAAACCTTTAATTTGTTGATAAGTATTAACGATAACTTACTAAAAAGTTACTTACAAAAGTAAAGATTATTATACGTAAAAAAAACTGCCTAAGAAGTTAAACTCCTTAAGCAGTTTCGGATTATTGAAATATGCTCCTTTTTAGTGTTTTGTTATATCTCCGGATCCGGAAACCTTTTTATCTTCTTTTTCTGGATTCCCTTGGTAATCAATATCTCCAGAGCCAGTAACACGTGCTTTTAATGAATATGTAGATGTTAATTTAATGTCTCCGGAACCAGTTACAGATGCATCTACATTTTTTGCTTTTAAATCATAAGCTCTTACATCTCCAGAACCAGTCACATTAAACTCTAGATTTTCTGCTGATCCTTTTAATGTTAGATCCCCGCTACCAGAAACAGATCCTTCTAGTTCATTCGCTTCTACTTCTAGTCGAACATCTCCTGAACCTGAAACTCTTGTCTCAAAAGAGTCAGCTTTGATAACATCTTTAGAATAGATATCACCAGATCCAGATAAGCTTACTTTAGAAATATCTTTAAAAGGTACAGTAATGAGTATTATTTTGTTTCTACTTGGCTTAAGGTAATAGTTCTTTTCTACATAGATCTTTAATATATCACCTTCAACTTCGGTAATTATATGTTGGATTAGATTACTTTCTGCTTCAATTTTAATATTTCCTTCTGTTCCATATACTAATGCTACGTCTAGACTACCTTTTAGTTTTACCTGATCATAACTAGATAGATTTCTGGTTTTTGTTACTACGTTGCCGTTTCCTTCTACTTTTTTACCGTTTCCCCACCATTGTGCGTTTACTGATGTTATGCTGCACAATGCTAAGCCTAAAATGATTGTTACTGTTCTCATAATTGATTGAATATTTGATGATTAATTTTTTCTTAATTTCACTCCACCATAACTAGTAGAAATATTAATGGTAGCTCCACTATTTTTTTGACCTCGATACCCTTGATAATCTTTGCGGGAGTTTTCTTTACTCTTTTTCATAATACTAATGTCGTCATCAAGGTTGATACCGCCATATGATGTTTTAATGACAAAGTCAAAATTCAGACTATTGCTATACCCTATATTAACACCTGTGTAATCAGTTCTTATCGTTACATTTTTAGTTGTAGATTCTAAATTTTCAATATCAATGGAACCGTAATCGGTGTTGATATTTATACTATTACTTACGTTGCCAATATTTGTATCCAGATAGTCTCCATTCCCTTTAAATATACCGACATTTTCAACTTTTAGACTTCCGTAATCACAGTTGTAATTTAGTTCCTTAACTGACATTATCTTAGATTTGGTATAATCAGCATTGAGTAGTATTTCGCCACCTTTTTCTAAGGTGAAATCAGAATAATCAGCGTTGATTTTTCCGTTTTTCATGTATTTTATAGTACTATTATTTGTATAATCTATACTGATATTATTGTCATTACCTAATAATTCGCCAACAATGATCTGTCCATAATCACAGTTGATTTTTGCATTACCTTTAATTTTATCAACTGTAATACTGCCATAATCATTGTTAAGGTTTATGTTGTTGGTAGCAGGAACTTTTACTGTGTAATTAATCTCTAGTTTTAAATTATTTCCTCCCCAACCATCAGAAAATTTTGACCACCAGGATTTTCCATTTTTATCAAAAGTAGTTCTTGCGCTCACTAGTTGTGAAGTAGCTTCGAAAATAACATCTATACTTTCTAATTTTTTTATTACTTTTTCTTCATCATTTCCATTAACTTTTATATTAATTTCCATAACAATCCTATCCTGATCCCAAGAAGTAATATCTAGATTTCCATAGTCATTACTAATTTTTAATAAAGCATCACTGTTTACTGAAAACTCTTTTTTAATTGACTTTTCTTTGGTATACTTTCCTTTCTTTCTAACATCTCCATTTCCAAGCGATATCGCGGGAACTAGAAATAGTAAGCATATTATTTTATAGTATATTGGTTTCATTTTCTGATAATTTTAATTTGTTGACATTGTTAATTTTTTCTAATACTTCTTCTAGCAGTGAAGCACGTTTCTGAAAGTTCTTAATCATCGCGCTGATTACTCTTTTGTCATTACTGCTTTCTACTAGATCTTTTTTTAGAATTTCATAACTAGATTCTAATTTTTCCAATTGTTTCATTGCATCAGTAACTAATTCAGTTGTTTCTGCAGATGAATTTTTGTCTATTTCTTCCAGTTGAGTTTTAATTGCAACTGTAAAGAAATTTTGGGTTTCTTCCATTTGTGGAGAAACACTTGCTAAATCAGCATTCTCATTGTCCCTAAAAATAGGAGCTACCGATACCAAGCCTATGAGTATTGCAATAGAGGCGGCTATAGCCAATGGCTTGATCCAATTTCGCTTCTTAGGTTGTAATGTAACTACTTTGTTTTGATCCTGTAGTTTTTCTAGAAAGCGTATTTTATGATCAGCTGATGGTTCGTATACATCAAGTTGATTTTCCATGCGTTCAAATAATTTCTCTATTTCATCTTCGGTTTTCATGCAACTAGTAATTTTTTTCGTAAACTTTCTTTCGCGCGAGAAATAAGTGTACGACAGTTAGAATATGATATATTCAAAATTTCACAAATCTCCTCATAATCATATCCTTCTATTAAGTGTAATGATAATGCAGTGCTATAACTTTCTTTTAATTCTTTTAACGTATTTAAAACTGCATTTGCTTTAACACTAGTTAAATCTTCTCTTACAACCCCTTCTGTTTCATCTGTAAGTGCATATTCTACGGTTTCTAAAGGGACCTCACCATAAATATTACGCTTACGAGATATTGTAAGACTCGAATTAACAACTATTTTTTTTAACCAAGCTCCAAACAATTTACTATCCTCTAGCATTGATAGCTTTGTGAATGCTGTTAAGAAAGCTTCCTGCATTACGTCTTCAGCTTCTGCAGAATCTTTTATAATCCTATAGGCACTATTATACATGGCTTTATAGTATCGATTATAAATTTCCATCTGCGCTCCCTGATCACATTTGCGGCATCTTTCTACCAGTTGCTCGGTATTTAGTTTGGTTAGTGTCAAAAACTTCAGTTTACTTTATATAAAGATATGGATAGATACGTTTTGTTACAGTTTTAAAAATATTTTTTCGAAGTTTATGGCATAACAATTGAATTATCTAAGTAGAATCAACTATAAATAGCTTATTTTGTTATTGTTATTGATTCTAAAATCAGTTTTATTAAATTTTTAAAGAATGTTGTTTTGACTTAATGACAAAATGACTTTGATATATACTTATGACGAAATCCAAATTAACAACTCTTGACAGTTTGTCATTACAAGGAATAAATGAAGATGCAGAATTAATACCTTTAATGACTCCTGAAGATGAAGAGGAAATAGATAAAGAAGACTTACCCGATACACTTCCTATATTACCACTAAGAAATACGGTGTTGTTTCCTGGTGTTGTAATTCCGATTACTGCTGGGCGTGATAAATCGATTAAACTTCTTAACGAAGCTAATAATGGTAATAAAACTATTGGTGTAGTTTCTCAAAAAGAAGAAGATGTGGAAAACCCTACATCAAAAGATATAAATAAAGTAGGAGTAGTGGCTAGAATCTTAAGGGTTCTTAAGATGCCTGACGGAAATACTACAGTTATTTTACAAGGGAAAAAAAGATTTAAGATTGATGAAATCTTAGAAGAAGATCCTTACATAAGAGCGCGAGTAGTAGAAGTAAAGGAAAATAGGCCTTCTAAAGAGAATCAAGAATTTAATACAATCATTGATTCTATAAAAGAATTAGCATTAGAGATTATTAAAGAAAGCCCGAATATTCCTTCTGAAGCATCTTTTGCTATAAAGAATATAGAAAGTAATTCCTTTTTGATCAATTTTGTTTCTTCTAATCTTAATTTACCGGTTGATGAGAAACAAAAAATACTAGAAATAGATAGCATAAAAGATAGAGCGCTCGCTACACTGAAGTATATGAATCTAGAGTTTCAGAAATTGGAACTTAGAAATGATATTCAAAACAAGGTGCAGCATGATATGAGCCAACAACAGCGAGAGTATTTTCTTCATCAACAGATGAAAACTATTCAGGAAGAGCTTGGTGGAGTATCTCATGAAGATGAAATAGAAGAGATGCAGGCGCGCAGTAAGGATAAGAAGTGGGATGAAAATGTAAAGAAACATTTTGATAAAGAATTGTCCAAAATGCGTCGTATGAATCCGCAGGTAGCGGAATACTCTATTCAGAGAAATTATCTTGATCTATTTCTAGATTTGCCTTGGAATGAGTTTAGTCAGGATAAATTTGATCTTAAACGCGCAAAGAAAATTCTTGATCGCGATCATTATGGATTAGATGAAGTAAAAAAACGTATCATCGAGTATTTAGCAGTGCTAAAACTTCGTAATGATATGAAATCTCCGATATTATGTTTGTATGGACCTCCAGGAGTTGGTAAAACTTCTTTAGGAAAATCCATTGCAGAAGCATTGGGTAGAGAATATGTTCGTATTTCATTAGGAGGGTTGCGAGACGAGGCCGAGATTAGGGGGCATAGAAAAACGTATATCGGTGCAATGCCAGGTAGAATTGTTCAGAGTCTTAAAAAAGCAGGAACTAGTAATCCAGTATTTGTTCTAGATGAAATAGATAAACTCTCTGTTGGAAATCAAGGAGACCCTTCTTCTGCATTATTAGAAGTTTTAGATCCAGAACAAAACTCGGAGTTTCATGACAATTTCCTTGAAATGGGATTTGATCTTTCTAAAGTGATGTTTATAGCTACTTCTAATAGTCTTAATACAATACAACCTGCATTACGTGATCGTATGGAGATTATTAATGTAACTGGATATACGATTGAAGAAAAAGTAGAAATAGCAAAACAACATTTACTTCCAAAACAGTTGGTAGAACATGGATTGGATAAGTCACATCTTAAAATAGGGAAAGCTCAATTAGAAAAGATTGTAGAAGGTTATACTAGAGAATCAGGGGTAAGAGGCTTAGAAAAGCAGATAGCTAAAATGGTGCGATATGCTGCTAAGAACATTGCAATGGAAGATTTATACAATGTTAAGGTTAGCAATGAAGATGTTTTAGAAGTACTTGGAGTTCCTAGATTAGAGCGAGACAAATATGAAAACAATGAAGTAGCAGGTGTAGTTACAGGTTTAGCTTGGACGAGCGTAGGAGGTGATATTTTGTTTATAGAATCCATTCTTTCTAAAGGAAAAGGAAATCTTACAATTACCGGAAATTTAGGTAAAGTGATGAAAGAATCTGCCACTATTGCTATGGAATATATTAAGGCAAATGCAGACATACTGGGAATTAATCAGGATATTTTTAGTAATTATAATGTTCATATTCATGTTCCAGAAGGAGCAACTCCCAAAGATGGACCAAGTGCGGGTATAACGATGTTAACTTCATTAGTATCTTTATTCACACAAAGAAAGGTGAAAAAGAGCATCGCAATGACTGGAGAGATTACACTAAGAGGTAAAGTATTGCCAGTGGGAGGAATAAAAGAAAAAATTCTAGCTGCAAAAAGAGCCCATATCAAAGAAATTTTACTTTGTGAAGATAATAAAAGAGATATCGAAGAAATAAAATCGGAATATCTTAAAGGATTGAAATTTCATTACGTAAAAGAAATGAGTGAAGTATTAGAATTAGCATTGACTAAAAGCAAGGTTAAAAATGCTAAAAAACTATAGTCAATTGATTGATTATAGTTTTATTACAAATTTTTAAATTAAAATAGGAAAACGTTTATTTGGTTTTTTCAGAATAAATACTGAGAAATTATCCGTAGCTAACGTATTATCTAGATGATCTGTTGGGTTTTAAAAATCCAACAGATCTTTTTTTTAATTTTAAAATAGAATATGGATCTAAGTGATATAACTAGTATACTTTATTGTATATATGAATCTAATAATTAAGATCAATACCTCAATTTATGTTTTATTTTTTTTAGATACTTAAGCGCTTGAATCTATTGATTTTATTGCATGTTTCTAGTTTTTAGATAATTACTTATAAAAAAAACAGAAAAAAAGTGTAACAAAATTTATCAACGTTCGTCATATAGATGTAAACAGTAGAGAAATCAACGATATCTTTTACTAGATCAGGAAAAGTTGAATTGATACTAAAAAGGGGGTTCATCCTGATACATCTTAGGATGAGTGCTTTTTAAAATAGAGTATTATGTTTTAACCGGAAATCAAAAAACGAGATTTACTTTACTAATAATTACAAGTTCGAACAATATTTTTTTGAGCGTTTATCCTGATACTACTTGGGATGAGCGCTTTTCTTATTTTAGCGGTAAATCTACCATTTTCTTTCACTTTTTTTGAGGTTTACACACAGCTATAAGTTGTTTAAATGTCTTACTTTTAACTTATAAACCAGACTTTATTTTGAAACTCATGTTTTCTTTGACCAACGAGTATATTACACATGAAAAATCTCTTAAATCTAAAGTTAGATCTTGAACTTATGGAAAAGCGTAATGAGTGTCTTTGATAATAAGTTCACTTTCTAAAAAGTTTTGGTAGACGGGATTGTTAAAAGCAATCCCGTTTTTTTTATTATATATTCCTATAAGCTAAAAAATATCATTAATCTTGCATACTATGAATATAGTATCCGATATAAAGACCCAAAGATTAGCTATAAAGCTCAAGCCTTCTGCAGAAAAGATGGTGAAGAGGGGACATCCTTGGATTTTTGAAAACAGTATTCTTAAGCAAAATACAAAAGGAAATGCCGGTGACTTAGCTATTATATACGATCATAAAAAGAATACAATATTGGCTATAGGGTTATATGATCCACACTCTCCGATCAGGATTAAACTTATCCAGTTTAAAAAAGCAGCACAGATTAATAGTGACTGGTTTAGTAATAGAATACAAGAAGCTTATGCTGTAAGGAAGCCTTTACTAAAAACTGATACTAATAGCTATAGACTATTGTTTGGTGAGAATGATCAAATGCCTGGTTTTATAGCGGATGTTTATGATACAGTTTTGGTCATAAAATTATATTCTCATATTTGGTTTCCATACCTTAATTGGATAATTCCTCATTTAATTAAGCAATCTTGCTGCAAAACAGGTGTGGTTAGATTAAGCAGATCTTTACAAAACGTAGGAGAAACATATAACTTAGAGGATGGCAAGGTAATTTATGGAAATCTGGAAAATGAAGTGGTTGTTTTTAAGGAACATGGCGTCCTATTTTCTGCTAATGTGATTAAAGGACATAAAACGGGATACTTTCTGGATCATCGACATAATCGTAAACGAGTAGGGGATCTATCTAAAGGAAAAACAGTATTAGATGTGTTCTCATATGCTGGTGGATTTTCTATTCATGCTTTAGCTGGTGAAGCAAAAGAAGTTATAAGCTTGGATATTAGTAAGCAAGCATTAGAAATGGCGAAAGATAATGCTTCTTTAAATAAACATTCTGGAAATCATAATATTATGGTTGCAGATGCTTTTGAAGGTTTGCAGGGGTTAATTCTTCAGAAAAAGAAATTTGATATTGTGGTGATTGATCCACCATCTTTTGCGAAAAGAGAAAGTGAAATTATTAAAGCCAAAAATAGTTATGCCAGATTAGCTAAGCTTGGAGCACAATTGGTGAAAACTCAAGGGATTTTAGTTTTAGCTTCCTGTTCATCAAGAGTAGTAGCAGAAGAGTTTTTTGAAATTTGTGAAGAAAATATTTCTAATGCTGGAAGAAGGTTTAAACTATTGGATAAAACATATCACGATATTGATCATCCTATCACTTTTCCGGAAGGTGCATATCTGAAATGTGGATATTATCAACTAGACCAGAATAAAGTATATAAATAATAAATCTGAGCCAATTTGAAGTGTAATTCATTTACGTATGATGTACTTTAATCAATATTGACTCAGATTATTATATTTTTATTAATGCTTTCCAAAAACGTGAATTTTTGCACGATTTCTAGATAGGTTTTTAGTATCATAGAAAAAAGTAATATCTCTTATAATTCGTTTATTACCTTTTAGATCAATAAGTCTTGTTGCTCCACCTTTTTTAATTTTTTTTCTAACTTGAATAACTTGCTTTTCACCATTACCATATTCTACCACAATTCTATGCATGTTTAATGAACCATTAGTAACTTTTACTTTTAACTTTTTAAATACACCGTCTAGAGCAGTTACTTTTATGACATCACGATCTATCTTATAGTTTACGGTTCTAGAACCTAAATGTTCCCATTTTGCAATGTAGGATGTAAAGCTACTTCCTACTAAAAAGATAATGATTAAGAATGGTAATGCTATTTTTTGTATTTCTATATTTTTCATAGTACAGTGTTTTAATGTTTTGTAATAAGACTTGATAAACTAAAAAAGGTTTAATCATAAATACTTTTTAGTTATTTTTAAAGTGAATTTTTGGATAAAGAAAAACCACATACATTGATTGTATGTGGTTTTGAATAATTTGATTAAGTTTTACTATTTAATATAATATGTTTAAAGCTGTTTTATCCGTATCTGTAAATTCACCATCTTCATTAGGACCAAAACATGCTAGCATTAAAGAATCTGCAAATGCCGAAATGGGTGTACCAGGAATCCAGATAGCAGGTGGTTCTGCAGGTAATGGACCTGTATAACCACAACTTTGACGATTATACCAGTCTTGATGTCTTAGTCCAAGACAATGACCAATTTCATGACCTATTACATGTTCATTAACATTGGTAGTAAATGCATCTGTTCCAGAATTTATTCTTATCCATTTGTATGGTTCACCTTGAGCATTAGGAAAGCCTGCGCTTCCACCAGCAGCAGCATTGTTTACTTTATAAACTACAATGTCTGCTGGACCGAAGTTTGTGCCAAATGTTAGATTGAAATTAAGTGTATTAGGTAGCGCATTATAATTGTTAACTGCCCAGCTTAGTGCCGTTTGCATTTTTGAAGTTAACGCAAAACTACCACCAGTATACCCAAGAATATCAATGTCTCTATTAACAGGAGATACTATGTTTACATCTCTATATTGTTTGTCTCCACCATCCAAAGGTTTTAATGCTGGGTATGAGTTCAAGTCCGATACAGGAACCAAAATATCTCCAGACACAAGGTATTTATAAGTTTTTCCATCTAAATTGGTAATGTCTTCTATGGAAACATCATCAATGTTTATCCCCATACTGAATAATTTATCAAGCTGTTCTTTAGTGGGTTCTTGAACAATTCCCTGTACTTCTTCAGTAACTTCTTTTTTTTGACAAGAGAATGTAATTGCCAGGATAATTGCGCAAAGTGCAAGTAATTTAATTTTTTTCATTGTAATATATTTAGTTATGGTTAATTATCAATACTGTTTACTAAGGAGGGATATTCTGTCACTAACCTTTCAATAAAGGCAGTAATAGAAATAGTTTTAGAATAGGAACATAATTAATGTATAGAACTATACATTTTTTTATTGTTTTCAAAAGTAAGACGAAATAATAAGTAGAAAAAGGGGTGTAAAACCCTTATCATTGGGTTAATCCCCTTTATTTTTTAATTGGAACAAGAAAAGAATGGAAAATTATAAGTTTCTAATGGCAAATTTTAGTGAAAAGAATCAATGAGTCATTCAACTTTAATATAATTTTCGGACTGTGTGTGATGTCCTTTTTCGTCAACGGTGATTTGCTGATAAGAATTTTTATCCATGACGAGTTCAAATTTAAAAACTTGAGTGGTATCTACAATTTTCATCATTGGACCTGAAGCATATTCTAGTCTTTCTTCTAGTATGTTACCTTTGATCGTAAAAGATCCATATCCAAACCATTCATTGCTATCAGTAGGATCAAATCGGGTCCACATTACTTTTCCTTTACTATACATTTTTACTTGCCGATATCCATTGGTATTAAAAATAGTATCAGAAATATGGTTGTCTTCATATAAGAATTGATGCTGTAGTTCCCACACGCCCTCAAGGTTATAGACATCAATTGGGGTATTAACATAAGTGTTGTCTATTGCAGTGGTAGAAAATAAGCCGAGGAGAATTAATACAAATATTTTCATGATTGTGTAATTTAAGTTTTGAACATTAATAAGTTACAAAAATTTTGTGAGATTCGTTTGTTTTGAAATGGCTTTATAATTTCTTTGGGAGTGATTGTGAATAAGAATTTGATAACATACAAGACCCACTAATAAAAGCAGTAATCATATAAAGTAAATTTGAAACTTGATAATATAGAGGAATGGTTTTTAATATTTATAATTAAAAACATATTCTAGCTTGAAAACGAGGATATAATATGACTGAATATGTGTTATTAACTGATGATCAAACCTATTTTGTAGAATATCTTATAGGAGAATTGATTTTATCTAATAGTATCAGTGAAGCGATGAAGTTTAATGATGAACATTTAGCATTGAAATTTAAGCAAATGCTTCATAGTTCTTGTAAATTAACTACCAGTGTAAATACATATATAGGTTAATACCTGTTTTATAATTATAATTACTTAGTTTGAAAATATTATATGGAGTTCCTGGAGAGGGAATGGGACATGCAACAAGAGCAAAAGTAATTCTTACCCATTTAGCTAAAAATCACGAAATAAGAATTGTATCTAGTGATCGGGCATATCAATTTCTTCAGAAAGTATTTCCGGATCAGACGTATGAAATAAAAGGATTTCATTTTTCATATAAAGATGGAGTAGTGTCTAGATCTAAAACATCCGTGGATATAATAAAGAACGCACCGGAAAACCTAATAACAAATTTAAAAAAACACAAAGATCTCCATGATGATTTTAAACCAGATATCGTCATATCCGATTTTGAATCCTTTACATATTTATATGCTAAGTATCATAGGATTCCTATAATAAGTATAGATAATATGCAGATCATTGATCGTGGTAAAATAGATGTCAAGATACCTGAGTCAGAAAAATTGAATTACAAGATTGCAAAAGCGGTGGTAAAAGCAAAACTTCCGAATTGCAATCAATATTTGATATCCTCTTTTTTTAATACTAAAGTAAAGAAGAAGAATAGTAGTTTAATTCCGCCAATAATTAGAAAAGAAATTCTGAATGCTAAGCGAGAGATAAAGAATCATATATTAATTTATCAATCGTCTAATAGTGAAAAAACAATAATAAACCTTTTAAACAAGCTTCCTGAGGAGAATTTCTTGTTATACGGTTTTAATAAAGAACAAGTTCATAGGAATGTATCGTTGAAGAAATTTAGTGAGACTGAATTTATTGATAATTTTAGAACTGCTAAAGCCGTTTTCTGTAATGGAGGATATTCGTTTATAAGTGAAGCATTGTTCTTGAATAAGCCTATCTGTACTGTTCCCATTAAAAATCAATTTGAACAATATCTAAATAGCGCTTATATAGAAAAATTGGAATATGGAAAAATGCTTAAAGATTTTGAATTGGATGGAATACAGGATTTTTTGAATAACCTGCCGAAATTTCAAAAGAAGATAAAGGAATACCAACAGAAGGATAATAGTTTGTTATTTAATATATTAGACAATGAATTGATAAGTTTTACGAAAAAAAAATAATTATCGAAGACAAAAAAAGGGATGAGTCTAAGTACTCATCCCTTTTTGTTAGAAGTTATCTTATCTTAATTCGATGATAACATCGCAAAGAATTTGTCTAAATTTGGTAATAATACGATTCTTGTACGTCTATTAATAGCCATATTTTCTTCAGTATCATTTTCAACTAAAGGTTGGTAGCTACTTCTTCCTGATGCTATTAACTTAGCAGGATCTACATTATACTTCTTCTGTAATAATCTAGTTATAGAAGTTGCTCTTTTAACACTTAAATCCCAGTTATCTTCTAATGCAGGAGTGCTAATTGTTCTCGGATCAGTATGACCTTCGATCATAACATCAAGACTAGGCTCAGAATTAATTACCTGCGCTAGTTTTTCTAAAACATCATTCGCTTTGTTACTTACTCTATAGCTTCCGCTGTTAAATAACATTTTATCGGATATGGAAATCATAACTACCGTATTGTCTATATCGATAGAAATATCTTCATCTTCTTTCAAACTGTCATCTAAAGAACTTTTTAGATTATGAGAAACAGCAAGATTCATAGAATCTTCAAGGGTTCTAGCTCCCTGAAGCTTTTCTGGATCTACTTGAGCTAATGTTTCTTTCATCCTCTCTTTAGTGTTGTTTGAAATTACGGCAAGGTTATCAACCATTACCATTTTCTCATCATTAGATTCTCTTAATGAATTAATTTTCGAATTATAATCCGCCACTCTAGCTTCGATTTTCGCAAATTTAGATTCTAATTCTTCCTTTTCTACAGTGGTTTTCTGTAACGTACTTCGGGTATTATTTAAATCAGTCTCTAGCGCTAGATACTTCTTTTTAGATACGCAAGAGGTAGTCATTAAAGCTCCCGATAATACGATTAGTGTGAATACTTTTTTCATGGTTATTTAATTAATCTTTTATACGTAACTAAAACTACTTGTTGTGCGTTTTATTATATTTTCACCTACTAAACTTTTCATATCGAATTCTTAAAAATTGTTAAAAAAAATTGTTAAAATTAGTATACCGTACTATTTTTACGGTAAATTTATCGCTCGGTTATCATTAACAAACTGAATAATAATACTTTAATATTTTTTCTGGTATGATTGAAAAATTCTTATTCGAAATTAATTTTTTTTATGGTTGTAACGATATTAAAAATGCATCGTCTTATTATAAAACAAAATATCCTGAATCAATTTTACTTTAAATTTAAAAATTTTTGAAAGTTCATGTTTTTGAATAAAAGAAAATTATTCCTATTGGGAATTTTAGTTTGTGTTGTATCTATAAATATATCTGCACAACTAGTTGGAAATAAAGATGATAAGTTATTGTTGGGGTATAAGACGATAGTATTAGATGGCGCCATTACATACTTACCAATATATAAGGTGAATCAAGAAAGTATCATTGCCAGGATTAATTCCGATAAGATACTTGAGTCCAAAGATTTTAGCTCTGTGTATGAGGAAGACTGGAGTAATACGGTGTTTAATGTTTTTTGGCTAAAAAAATCGATAAATCCTTTCGTATTACATTTTGAGGATGAAGTTTTCTCATCACCCGTAGAACATAAAATGGTTGTTACTTCTAGATATGGTTGGAGGAGAGGTAGACCGCATCAGGGAATCGATATAGATCTTAAAACCGGTGATAATGTAAGAACATTGCTTAGCGGAAAAGTTCGATATGCCAGACGTCATGGAGGTCACGGAAGAACTGTTGTAATTCGTCACGATAATGGTTTAGAAACTGTTTATGCACATCTCTCTAAATATTTGGTAGAAGAAAATGATACAGTAGAAAAAGGTCAAATTATTGGTAAAGGAGGCGTATCAGGTAATGCCAGAGGTAGTCATCTTCACTTAGAAGTAAGATATAAGGGTAAAAGTATACATCCTGAGTATCTTTTCGAGTTTAATCAAGAGACCAAAGTTAGATCCAAAGATATTGCAGTAACCAAAAAATGGATGTCCCCAAGATCACACCGGTCTACTAGAAAAAGTAAAATTGTGGTTCAAACAAATATTGAAGAAATCACAAATGAAACACCTACTAAAAGTGTATATATAGTTAAGAGAGGAGACACTTTACATGGGATAGCAAGAAAACACGATATCGAAGTATCCGAAATATGTAAAATAAATGAAATTAGATACAACTCGGTTCTTAATGTAGGACAGGAAATAGTAATTTACTAGTTGCTAATTTCTTACGTGCTTGTGTATCATTTCTAATAAAATATTTTTATCGTAAGGTTTTAATATATAGTCATTTAAACCAGCTCGCATAATCTGTCTATTTAACTGAGTGACATCAACTGCAGTTAATGCAATGACAGGAGTTTTATCATCAAATTCTCTAATTCTTTTTGTAGTACCTATGCCGTTAAGTTTTGGCATATTGATATCCATAAGAATAATATCATAAGAATTATCTTTTGCCAACTCTATAGCATCAAAACCGTTGTCTATAGTAGTGCATTCAAAATTTTCTTTGGAAAGAATTTTATCTGCAACCAACAAATTCAATTTATTATCATCAACGATTAGCACTTTTTGCTTATCACCACTACCTGTTATTTGACTAGCTTTATCGTTAGGGTTGATTGTTTCCAGATCTACAACAAAAGCATATTCAGATCCGGCCTGAGAATTATTTTGCAATATGATTTCGCCATTTAAAGATTTAGCAAGTCTTTTAACTATAGTAGAATTAACACTAGTTCCTAGATATGATTTTTTAACATTTTCAATACCTATAAACTCTTGATATATAGATTTTTCATCTTCTTCGGAGACTTCATTTCCATCATGTGTTACCTTAAACGAAATATGATTAACATTCCCTTTTTTATTGATAAGATGAACTGAGAAAAGAACATTTCCATTCCTAGTAAACCTAAGAGCATTACTAATGAGATTCATTAATACCTGAGAAAGAATAGCGGGATTGCCATTTAGTATTTCAGGTAAATCAGGATCAAACTCTAGATCTAATGAGTTGTCACTATTTTCAATCGCATAACTAAAAGAATTTATGATGTTTTGAGTTAACTCCTTTAGGTTAAAAGGCTTTTTGATGGGTGTAATTTCTTCGGATTCTAAAACATTAATCTGAAGAACATTGTTAATGAGCGTTAATAAGTAGTCTCCGGAAAATTTTAATGATTTAAGGTTCTTATTACTTTCCAATTCCGGGTGTTCATTAACCAGAATATTCGTTAAACCCATAATTCCGTATAATGGTATTCTTAATTCCTGGCTAAGAGAAGAAATAAATTCTTGATTGATTTGAGCTTTCTTTTCGGTAGAATTAAGTAAAGAATTCAACTCATTGTTCTTGTTATTGAGTTGGTTACTCAATGCAAAACATCGATAACCTAAATAAATAATCCCTAAGACAAGTAGAATTCCGACGATGTAATAAATCATTTGAAATATTTTATGACAAAATAAGAGATATCGGATTTATCTTACAAGTTTGAAACCGTATTTTTTTGGTAAATAGAGTTTTTTTGTGTTTTTAACTTAATAAATAGCTAGTTTGGTT
Source organism: uncultured Aquimarina sp. (assembly GCF_947495315.1). Taxonomy (GTDB): domain Bacteria; phylum Bacteroidota; class Bacteroidia; order Flavobacteriales; family Flavobacteriaceae; genus Aquimarina. The sequence goes on from NZ_CANLYD010000006.1 coordinate 223,580, forward strand.
GAGTTTTTGATTAGTAATAATAAAAAAAAGTAAGGGATTGATTATCTTTAGCGACTATATGGATAAAGGAATAATGAGGATGAAATCTACAGTTGTATCAATATTAGCAGTTTTTTTTGTGATTTCTATGAATGCACAAATAGAAAAACCTTTATCTTCTTTAAAAGTTGATGAGAATAGTAATTTAAGTACTAGTAAATACAGTCTTTCTTCTGGTTTAACTAAGCCCAAAAATAATTTTACCTTATATAATAATCCAAAAGACTCAGTTCGATTTAACAGAACACAGAAACCTTTTGACATGACAGGAAACAATGGTCTTTTACAACCAAGTTTTAAAGTTGTTCCTAAGCACTTTCAAAAGGATAAAGAAATAAAAGAAGAATATAAGTCTGATCAATATCTGGGAGATTTTAAAAGTACTTCAGAGTATGTCTATCTTATTTATAGAGATCATCAGTCTGTAGATGGTGATTTAGTCAGGATTTTTATTAATGATGATGTGATTAAGTCTAATGTATACTTAGACGCTGTTTTCAAGGGATTTAAGATTAACCTTGTTAAAGGATTTAATAAAATAGATATACAAGCCTTAAATCAGGGAACCTCTGGTCCCAATACTGCAGAGTTTCAATTACATGATGATCAGGGAAATATAGTTACTGCTAACGAATGGAATCTGACTACTGGAGTAAAAGCCACAATTATAGTCGTTAAAGAGTAATATCTTCCTATCCTAAATCTTTTCAAATTCACGTTTCTTATTTTTCGAATTTTTATCTTTAATTAATTCTTCGCTAATCTTTATAAGGTGAACTCGATGTAAGAATTTAGTTTTAAAAAGCCGTCAGATTGAGTGGTTTTTCATAGTGAAACGGAGAAAAATTGTATCGAAATTAGGCTTTTACCTGATAATTTACTTGTCTTCGATACAATCCGCCTGAGACAGATCACTCACTGACGCAGATTTTCTTACGTCGAACTCAGGTTTATAGTAAATGTATCTTTTAGGTTTACTTCATCTTTTTTGATACTTTTTTCACACGTTAATTAGTAATGATTTCATAATATTTATTTTTTTTGAAATATTATGTGATTTTTTAAATACATCATATACTAATAAGAAAAAACAAACTCAATATGAGTAAAGAAGAGGAGTTTACTCGAATCATAAAAGATAATGAAGGTGTTATTTTTAAAATAACCACTGTGTATACAGATCGATCAGAGGATCAACAAGATTTATATCAGGAAATCGTGTACCAATTATGGAAAGCCTATGATACGTTTAGAGGAGATTCTAAAATAAGTACCTGGATGTATCGTGTAGCGCTAAATACAGCCATCACACGACTAAAGAAAGAAAAAAGAAAGGGTAGTAGGGTAGGCATCGATCAAGTAGTATTAAAACAAACAGAAAACTATAATACAGAGTTCGAGGAGAAATTAAGAATCTTATATGCTCATATTAAGATGCTTAATGATCTGGAGAAGGGGTTGATTCTATTGCTTTTAGAAGGAAAGAAGTATGAAGAAATCGCTTTGATTACAGGATTGACTCCATCCAATGTGGGAACTAGAATATCTAGAATTAAACAAAAGTTGAAAACTCAAATAGTAAAAAAATAAGGGCTATGGAACTAGAAGAAATGCAAGAAGTATGGTCTGAGATAAGTGGCCAATTAGAAAAACAAAAAAAGTTAACTGATAAAATGATAATTATGATGACACAGGAACAGTACAGAAAAAAATGGAATAGAATAGCATATCCAGAAATATTAGGTACAATTATTTGCTTTAGTGTAGCAATATTGATTTTCTTTAATATCTCTAAATTAGAAACATGGTATAACATATTATTTGGTGTTTCATCGGCTATCATCTTATTGGTTTTACCAATATTATCCTTGCGCTCTATTAATAAAATGAGTGGAATTAATTTTTATAAAAATAGTTATAAGGATACTTTAATCAAGTATACTAAAAATAAAAAACAGTTTCAATCACTTCAGAAGATCTCTTATTATTTAAGTTTTTTATTAATCTTTTTGATATTACCTGTAACCTCTAAAATTATGGGTGGAAAGGATATGTTTACAGGTATAAAGAATATTTGGCCTTTGATTATTTTCATTCCTATAGGAATTGCCTTTTTTGTCTTTTTTACCAAATGGGTGCGAAAATGTTACAGCAATAATATAAATGAAGCAGAAAGTATATTAAAAGATCTAGAAACGGAAGAATAATTTTTAAGCATGTTTTTAAAAAACCAGAGTCTAGCATTGATTCTGGTTTTTTTTTCAAATTTATACTTTATCGGGTTTATGAAATTCTACCCTTTGATTTAAAAAGAAAAATACAATGTTTTTTGTACTTTTAAGAAATAACCAACGATATTTATAAAATGAATTTCAGACTTAATATTAATAGAAAATTTCAATATTTAATTTTTAGTTGCGTAATGCTTTTCGCAATTATTTCGTGTGAAGACGCTAAATCAAATGATAATCAGTTTAATAAAAACTTTGTGCATACAGTTTATATTTGGCTTAATAACCCTGAAAACAAAGAAGATAGAAAGCTTTTCGAAGAGTCATTGTATAAGTTTCTAAAAACATCAAAATATGCAAAAACTAATTTTGTAGGAACACCAGCAGGCACCGATAGGGAAGTAGTCGACAATTCATATACCTATGCAATCGTAGTTACTTTTTCTTCTAAAGAGGAACAGGATTTATACCAAAAAGAAGAAGCACATCTTTTATTTATTAAAGAGGCCTCTTCTTTGTGGAATAAAGTACAGATATATGACGCTATAGGTTTAGATTAAAACTATTAATCGTTATATCTATCATTTCTGATCAAGATAAGTGCCTAGATTATCGATAGCGTCATCCCAGAATTGCTCATAGAACTTCAACCATTGATTAACTTCTTTTAGAGGTTTGGTGTCGGCAAAACAAAATCGTTCTCGTCCTTTAGAATTGATTTGCACTAAACCAGCATCTTCCAGCGTTTTTAGATGTTTGGTCACTCCCTGACGGCTCATATCAAACTGACTGGAGATCTGAGTAATAGGTAGCGCGGTGGCTGCCACAACCAATGCATGAAATATCTCCCTTCTAGTGGGATCTGCGATTGCCTTCAGTATTTTGGTGATTTTATCCTGCATGTACTTCTTTTGTTAAATATCCGGCTAGTTCAGTGATACAATTATCCCATCCACCATTAAAACTATTGAACATTGTTACAGCAGTATCTCCCGGATAATTAGAAATACCTGAGTGTTCTAGATATAATTTGGTTCCTCCTTCAATTTTTTCTAATTTCCACGTAACAGTAGTCTCAACATTGGTATCGGCTACCATCCAGGTATAAATAAGTGTATATGGATTCGCTTGTTTTACGGTGCCCGTAATTTGTGTACAATTCTCCTTATCGGGTGAGTTAAAGGTGTATTTATAACCAACCTCGGCTTTAAAATCTGCTGGTATAAACCAAGTAGATATTTCTTCAGCTTTAGAAATAGCATCCCAAATTTTGTCGATTGAATGTTTAAAAACGTGTTCTTTAGTGATAAGATCTTTCATTTGTATGTGAATTTATATTAATAATGCAACTATATGGTTGCAAATATAATTAATATTTTTAAATAAGCAACTAAAAAGTTGCGTAATAGAGGTGTAATATCGTTTTTAACATTTAGTGTACATAGGTAAGAAGCTTCGTTAGTTATAATCTAGTATTGATTTTTTTAAGTGAATATTTCTTAGTATTTTCATAATCCTCAATCGTCAGTTTATTTCCCCATTTTTTGTTTTAAATTTTGGAAAGTTAGATTTCTCCTAGCAGTATTAACAATGTCTAAATCTTTTTCCAAAATCTTTAAATAACTAATAACCTAAAATAACTAAACCATCAACCATCAACCATATGTCATCGCCTAACAAGAAACCAATCATAAACTGCCACGCTCATATTTTTAAAGGAGAACATGTACCTCCTTATCTTGCGAAAACTTTTGTTCCCTGGCCATTTTATCGTTTGCTTAATACTCCGCTGATATTAAAACTGTATAAGCGTAGTGTAAAAGATAATAACCGAAAATACCAGGATCCTTACGTAGAAAAAAAACGAAATAAAGTAATCAGAAGAATTAAGCTTCAGCGAAATAGATTATTGAATGGTGTTTTGTCGCTTATAGGGTTTATTATAACGTACCACGTGTTGTTTATCGTTTTTGAATGGTTATCTCTTGTTTTTAGTCCTGAAAATAACGATGTTATCAAATACGGATTACTATTGAAGGAATGGTTGGAATCTATATATCTTTTATATTCAATAAAAAATGTTTTAATTAAGATTACACTTGTTACAATATTGGTGTTGTTTTTTAAAAGTGGTAGAAATTTAATATGGTTTATTCTTCGTAAAACATTAAAGTTCTTTTCCATTTTACCAGGAAAAATGACAAAAGATTTGTTTGGTAGATATTTACTTTTGGGACGTTTTACACTATATGAACATCAAACAAGAATTTTTTCAGTAATGAAAACACAGTATCCTCCTCATTCTAAATTTATTGTATTACCGATGGATATGGAATATATGGGAGCAGGTAAATTAGATCCTAATTTTTCATATAAACATCAAATGCTGGAAATTGCTGATATTAAAGAAAGAGGAAAACATAAAGATGAAATACTTCCGTTTGTATTTGCAGAGCCTAGAAGAATACGAGAAGAAGAAGACCATCTTAAATTTACATTTGATAAAGGAAAAGTAACACTTCAGGATTGTTTTATAAAAGAGTATATAGAAGACAAAAAATTTGATGGATTTAAGATTTATCCTGCATTGGGGTATTATCCTTTTGATGAAGCGCTATTACCATTATGGAAGTATGCCGCTGATCGAGGTATTCCTATTATGACACATTGCATCAAGGGGACTATATTTTATAGAGGTATAAAGAAAAAAGAATGGGATGAGCATCCTGTTTTTAAAGAGACAATTAGATTAGAACCTCCAGCTTATGGACCTCTATTATTACCACAAATAAAAAATAAAGATTTCTCCCTAAACTTTACACATCCATTAAATTACTTGATATTATTAAAAGAAGAGTTGCTTAGGATATATGTAAGTACATGCGGTGATGAAACAAAAGAGTTATTCGGGTTTAAAGATTTGGATACAAAATTGACCTATGATCTTTCTAAACTAAAAATATGTTTTGCCCATTTTGGAGGAGAAGATCAATGGAATCGTTTCCTTGAATTCGATAGATATGGATATAGTAATGATCTGCTTAAACATCCTGATCACGGAATAGAATTTTTATATACCAAAACTGACCAAGAGAATATAAGTTGGAAAAAACTAGAGGATTGCTGGAAGTACGTAGATTGGTATTCAATCATTTGCAGTATGATGTTACAGCACGATAATGTATATGCAGATATCAGTTATATACTTCATGATGAACAGATTTTCCCATTATTACGACAAACCATCAATCATCCTAAGTTAGGAAAGAAAGTTTTGTTTGGGACTGATTTTTATGTGGTAAGAAATCATTCGGCAGAGAAGAATTTGGTTGCTACGACAACCGGTAACTTAACAGTAGAAGAGTTTGATATCATTGCACGTGATAATCCTGCTGAGTTTCTATCTTGATTTTAATCCGAGTTATCGGTAGCATACCATTTAGCGATAGTGTTTTCGGCTGGTTTAAATCTAGGAGAAAAATCTAAATTAGTAGGTGTATTTTCCTTATTTGATCTGGTATTCCATTGCCAGATATATGTTCCTGCAAACCAATCTTTATTCCACAATGTTTCATAAAGTGCCTGATAAGCTATTTGCTGGGTTTTATCAGATTTTTGTTTGGATAAAATACTCAGAGAAGATCCCCATTCCCAAGGTTTGATAGTTGCCGATGCTTCACTTTTATATCCTATTTCTGTAAATAATATTGGTTTGTTATGTTTTCTTGATAGCAATTCTAGCATTTCAACATGTGTATTCCAACCGTTTTTTACAGTATTTAAATCTGGATTTGAACCTTCGGTTAAAGGAAAGTAAGCTTGGATTCCTATATAATCCAGTTCATTCCAAAAATCGATTAATTCATATTCACCATCCCAATTTGCTGCATACGTAAGTTTTCCTTTATAGATAGTCTTAATTTCTTTGATTAGAGCCTTCCATTTTTCTGGTTGAGACATTAGAGAACTTTTCAATTCTGTTCCAATACAAAGTAGCTCTACATTGGTTTTAGTAGCCATTGTTGCATAGTGTAGCATATTTTTACGGTAAGATTCAAACCAAGTATCCCAATCAGCAGAAGAGGGTTGTTTTACATTAGATCTCCATCCAGAACTTAACCAAAGGTGTGGTTTTAGCATTATATGAATGTTTCTATCCTTAAGCTCTGTGATTGTATTTATAAATATACTGTCTCTTCGAGACCATTGACCAACTTTTTTTGGAATTCTCATTTCTAAGGTTTCCTCATCTTCCTGATCTAAAAACGGAACAACCGCCACCCATTCTATATTAGATCGAACTAGGTCATCAATAGCTGCTTTATTATTGTCATTATAATTCCAACCAAATACAGTCATTCCGCGATGTTTTCCGTCAATTTGGTATAAATCATTAGAGATACCACTATTGTTTTCTATGGATGGAATCCAGTTATACTGAAAGTCTTCTGAACTATTTTTGATGATAATAAATTTAAAAATTCCAAATAGAACCAATGCAGGAGTAAACAATCTTAAAGAGAAATGCTTTATCATCACTGTAAAACCTTTCTTTTTTTGTATTCGAATAAAATATCTGAAAACTAGAAATAATAAATAAAGTATTATAAACAAGATATGAATTGCAAAAACAAACTTTAATCTTGTTAACGTCTTCGAAAAATACTGTAAAGATTCTAAAAAAGTAAGGCCAGCCGATACTGCACCGATAACAAACAGAATTAGACTTATTAGCCAGGTGAATATATATACTTTAAAAGCTGCAAAAAGTTTATTTTTCATATACGGAATCATTACCTAATTACATTAGAATAAGAATACATCGTAATCTTACATAGAATTTAGATGAATATTAATTTTTAAATGTAAATAAAATATAAACTTTTCATAAATTAAGTATTTAAAGTTGATTTAAGCTGTATTTTGATTCCGTTAACCATCACATAATCAGTATAAATACAAAATATAAGGTGTATGGAATTGCAAAATAAATTTCTGATGTTATTAATTTTGATTGAAATTAATTTAGGACAGGCTCAATATAAAGAGAATGATTGGAAGGAAAGAGATACTTGGATGAAAGTGTCAGAGATATTTGAGATAGCAGAAATCAAACCAGGCAGTAAAGTTGCGGATATAGGCTGCCATGAAGGGTATTTATCGATTCATATGGCTAAGGTAGTTGGAGCATCCGGAAAAGTCTTAGCAGTCGATGTTAGAGAAGATAGATTAGAGAAACTGGATGAGCACCTGAAGAAACGAAAGATTAAAAATGTAAAAACTATTTTAGGAGATTATGACGATCCAAAACTACCCGATAATTCCTTAGACGTTGTGGTCATTTTGGATACGTATCATGAAATGGATGATTATAAAGAAATATTAGCACACGTTAAAAAGGCTTTGAAACCAACAGGCAACATTGTACTCATAGAAAAATTTAAGGAACATATGCTAAATAAGTCCAGAGATGAGCAAATGGAGGCTCATACATTAGCTATGCATTATGTGAAAGAAGAATTAGAAACAGCAGGATTTACAATAAAAAAGGAAATTGAAGACTTTGGTAGATGGAAAAAAGAGGAGGATAAACAAATATGGATTTTAGTAGGGACAAATAAGTAATGAATATTCGAATTCTTTATTTCTGAATATATAGAATTTACAATGAAAGTTAGAAAAACTATTTATTTAACTTCTCATAATATTCACTCTATTGATTTGCAAAAAAAAAAATAGTGTAAGAAGCAAATTTGGTTTTAAAAAGAGTTTGCGCACATTATAATTTATAGAGTTTAGCAACTCCATTGCATTAGATTTCATTTATATTTGTAAATGAAATGAAGTTTTTTACAATCATATTATCTTTTTTTATATTAGGCTTGGCACTTATACCTTGTTCCGATGCATTTAATCCAGAACATCAAGAAGGAGTATCATGTACTGACGAACATGATCATTCTCAGGATACCGATGACTCTTGTACTTCAATATGTATATGTGCTTGTTGTGGAGTAACAATTACGCATGAGTTGTTGAAACAATTTAATGTAGCTATAAGAACCGTTATCATTTCTAAAGATGATTGTATCTATCAATCAGACTATACTTTTTATTTCTTTCCCAATATATGGCAACCACCTCAGGAAATTAGCTAGAAACTCAGTTGGCTTATGCAAAAATTGGCCATAGATCAAATTTGGAGAATTAAAAAAACTAAAATTTAGAATGAAAAATATATTATGGAGCATAATGCTCTCTATATTACTATGTGCATATGCTAATGCACAAACAAGTACCTTAAAAATAAAGGTACTATCAGAATCTAATAGCGAGCCTCTTGTTGGAGCTACTATCTACTCACCACAAATAGAAAAAGGATCTGTGACGGATCTTGATGGTATGGCAACTATTAATGAAATTCCGTCGGGAATTTATGATTTTACGATATCATTTTTAGGTTTTGAATCAGTTAAAAAATCAATAAAGGTTCCGTATAAAGAAGTATTGGTTATAAAACTAAAAGAAGAAGGAGAATCTTTAGAAGAAGTAGTTTTACAGTCCAATCGAAGTACCAGAATCATCAAAAGAATTCCTACTAGAATCGAGTTTATAGGAGCAGAAGAGTTAGGAGAGAAAAATGCTATGAATGCTACTAATATTTCCATGGTATTGAGAGAAAGTACAGGGATACAGATGCAGCAAACATCTTTAAGTAGTGGAAATTCCAATATTAGAATTCAAGGACTGGATGGGCGATATACGCAGCTATTAAGAGATGGATTTCCTCTATATGGAGGATTTTCTAGCGGTTTGAGTATTATGCAGATACCTCCTTTGGATATAAAACAATTCGAAATCATAAAAGGAAGCTCCTCTACACTCTATGGTGGAGGTGCCATTGCTGGACTGGTAAATATGATCTCTAAAACTCCTGAAGAAGAGCCTGATCTGGATATTATGCTTACACAAACACACGCATTGGGTACAACAACTAATGTTTTTTATAGTAAACGAAATAATAAATTTGGTGTTACGCTATATGGGTCAGGTCATTATCAAAAGGAATTTGATCCAGAAGATGATGGGTTTAGTAATTTACCACGAACAAAATCTGTCTCGATTAATCCTAAAATATTTTATTATCCATCAGAAAAAACCACGTTTTGGTTTGGTGTTAATGGAACATATGATGATAGGATAGGAGGTGATACGAATGGAATAGAAAATAATGATAATAATAATTTATACACAGAAGAGAATATTTCTAAACGTTTGAGTACTCAGGCAGTTTATACAACTGAAATAGATTCTGTACGATCATTAAACATAAAAAATAGTTTTGCCTATTTTAATCGTGACCTTACTGTTCCAAGCCTAAATTTTAAAGGGAATCAGTTCAATTCGTTTACAGAAATAGCCTATAATAAGCAGGGTGTAAGAGCTGATTGGACTTTAGGCGCAAATTTATATACTGTAGATTTTGATGAGGAATCCACTATTTTAGAACGCGATCAAAGCGATATCACGGCTGGATTGTTTATAAATAATATCTTCGACATTACTGATAACTGGATAGTAGAGACAGGTTTTAGAGCAGATTATGCTAAAGACTGGGGATTTTTTCCTTTACCAAAAATATCACTTCTCTTCAAAGCGAACAATTCGTTTTCAAGTAGAATAGGAGGAGGTTTAGGGTATAAAATTCCAGATATTTTTACTGAAGAAGCTGAATTTATTAATTTCAATAATGTATTGGCTATCGATAAAGATGGTTTAGACATAGAACGTTCTTATGGCGTAAATCTGGATTTTAATTATGATACCTACTTAACTGATGGGATTAGTTTTTCTATAAATCAATTATTTTATATGACAGCAATTCAGGATGGTTTATTGTTAACGGATACCAATACCGGTTTTTTTGAATTTGAAAATGCACAGGATGATATTGTTAGTAAAGGAGCGGAGACCAATATTAAATTTAGTTATAAGGATTTTAGATGGTTTCTTAATTATGCGTTTATTGACACTCGTTTAAATTACCTTAATGGTAATCCGCAAAAGCCCTTAACAGCAAGGCATAACGCAGGAAGTGTAGTGATGTATGAAAATAAAACATGGAGAATAGGTTTTGAAACCTATTATATAGGTAAGCAATTACTATCTAATGGAATAGAAACTACGGATTTTGTTTTAATGGGGTTATTAGGAATGCGTAATTTTAGTTGGGGAACAATTTTTGTAAATTTCGAGAATTTTACGGATAGAAGGCAAAGTAGATTCTCTCCATTGGTATTACCTCCAACTAATGATCCTACATTTACCGAAATTTATGCCCCTACAGATGGATTTATTCTTAGTGCGGGTGTTATTATAAAACCCTTTGGGCAAAAAGAACATCATTAATTCATATAATAAAGGATGCCTTGTTTCTTTATAACAAGGTATCCTACAAGTTTCGAGCTCCTAAACTAATCTAAACTTTCGTTTTAGTACCATTATATCTTAATGTCAATAAAGATTATAGCTTATTATTGTTAGCTATTTCTAGTCTATAACCGACACCGTGAACGTTTACAATTTTGACCTCCGAATCTTTACCGAGTTTTTTTCGTAGTTTAGAAATAAACATATCCAGACTTCTACCTACAACAACACCATTATCTTCCCAGACTTGTTTGATAAGCTGTTCTCTCTTAACAATCTGGTTAGGATAATGCGCAAAAATAGCTAGTAACTCACTTTCTTTAGCTGTCAATGAAATTTCAGTTTGATCTTTGTTTAACTTCTGCTGATCTGGATAAAATATAAGTGTACCCAGAACGATTTGGTTTGATGAAACTATTGGATTGTTTTCTCGATGTTTCTTTTTGAATAGGGTAGTACTAGTAATTATAATAATAAGCAATACTAATAAAGAAAAGGTGTACATATTACCCATTTCGCCATATAAAGAAGTAGTTTCTTCTTTGAACATAATAACCTGGATAGTATAACAACTTACAGGAAGTTTTCTGCCTAAGCATGAAATTTCAATTTCTTTTACAGGGCCTAATATTTCATAGCTATAGGATACTTCTTTTGTCTCACAATGAATCACCTCTGTAATATAATTGTCAGGGAGGTCTGTTTTTTTTAATTCAGCATCAATAATTGCTACTAAATCTTCTGGATTAATTGTTAATTCTTGCTGAAAAGATAACTCAAATTTATAATCAGAAATCTCTTTTATCGGTAATACTAAAGATGTAGAGTCATTATTTTTTAATAATAACTTGTTTCCAACAGCTCTTAAGGCTACTTTAATCTTTTCTGCATAAAACAAATCTTCTTTTGGAGAAAAACTATGAATCGTCATTATACTCATCAATAAGATGATAGCGGTTATTAGTATTTTGAATTTATTCTTCACGTTAAAAATGTTTCTTATTTACAAATAACTAAAAATTTACAATTGCTATACACTTTTTTACAATTGATTTAGCATTGTAGGATAGGGGTTGGATTATTTTCGTCTCAACTAAAATTTAAAAATATTATAATAGATGAAAACTAATGTAAGAATTCAACTTAATAAATTGAATACCAATATTGTTAAAATATACATAAGCATGCTTGTACTTATGGTGTTTTTTGGGTGTTCGAGTAAAACGGACTTTACGAGTACAGCCTCAGGACTTCAATATAAAATAGTAAAACCCGGTTCAGGCCCTGCAGTTGTGAAGGGACAAGAAGTCCTTATTCATGAAACTACAAAATACACTAATGAATTTATAGTATACACTTCTAAAGATAGACCGAAACCTATTAAAATTCTGGTAGGAGGTAATCAGGTTATAGATGGAGTTGATGAAGGACTGTTAGGTATGCAAAAAGGAGAGATTCGTAAACTTATTGTTCCGCCTTTATTGAGCAAAAGAATGGGAAATGCAACATTTCCTCATCCAGATTCTACATTGTTGTATGATATAGAATTGATCGATATTGTACAAAAGAAACCTGTTCCAAAAATTACTCAAGGAAACATTTTAAAAATAGATAAAGAAAATAGTAATTTAAGATGGGAAGGATTTAATAAACTGCAAAGTGATGGACATTATGGATCTGTAGCTTTTGATAGCGGAGAATTTCATTTAAAAGACAGCAAAATTATTGGCGGAACTTTTGTAATTGATATGAATACCATTGCAAATATAGATGGTGGATATAGTGAGATGTTAGTAGATCATCTGAAAAATGAAGATTTTTTTGATGTAGAAAAATATCCCGTTTCTAGACTTTCGATACTTGTAATAAAATATCTGGATGATTCTAATATTTTGGTAACGGGGGATTTGACAATAAAAGATGTAAAACAACCTATAGAATTTAATGCTCTTTTGACTTATAATGATAAGAAATTGATCTTTACATCAAAATTTGTAATTGATAGGACAAGATGGAATATACATTACAAATCTGGTAGTATTTTTAATGGTTTAGGTGATGATTTGATCTCGGATGAAATACAGTTTGAAGCGACTTTATTAACAGAATAAATAACCTTTCAGTATCTGATTTTATTCATTAGCAAACAAATTGTAGAAAAAAATAACATATTTTATGATAAAAATTCTGCAAAAATGCATAAAAGGAAGTAGTTTTGCAGCCCTAGAAATCAGAAAATATGTCGGATACCACAACAGAATTACAAGAAAAAAAAACAGGTAAGGATTTATATAGCTATCAAAAAGGAGCGATTAATAAGATTTTCAAAAGTTTTGAAGATGCTCGTGAAGATTACCACTTGTTATATCAATTGCCAACAGGAGGTGGAAAAACAGTTATTTTTTCTGAGATTGTAAGACAATATCTGAAACATCACAATAGAAAAGTGTTAGTGATGACACATCGTATCGAATTGTGTAAACAAACATCTACTATGCTTACGGGGTTTGGTGTTGATAACAAAGTAGTGGATAGCAAAGCAAATCTGGATGATCAGGATAAATATAGTTGTTTTGTAGCAATGGTAGAAACTTTAAACAATAGACTGAATGAGGGTAAGTTAGATATTTCTGATATCGGTTTAGTGATTATTGATGAGGCACATTATAATTCATTTACTAAGCTATTTAAATTTTTCGAAAAGTCTTTTATTTTAGGAGTTACGGCTACGCCATTAAGCTCTAATATAAAATTACCAATGAAAGACAATTATGACGAGTTAATTGTTGGTGAAACTATAGAGTCCCTAATTGAGAATGAATTTTTGGCGCGAGCAGATGTATTTGCATATAATATGGGATTAACTTCCCTGGAAGTAGGATCTAATGGAGATTATACGGTAAAATCTTCAGAAGATTTATACACCAATAGTAATATGCTTAGTCAGCTATTGCAATCTTATGAAAAACATTCTAAAGGGAAGAAGACGTTAATATTTAATAATGGTATTAACACTTCATTACATGTATATGATACTTTTAGATCGGCAGGATATCCTATTGCACACCTAGACAACACGGCTACTAAGAAACAGAGAAAACAGATTCTCCAATGGTTTAAGGAGACGCCTGATGCTATTTTAACTTCTGTAAGTATTTTGACTACAGGATTTGATGAACCTACGGTAGATACTATTATCTTAAATCGTGCAACAAAATCATTGACTTTGTATTATCAGATGATTGGACGTGGTTCTCGTATTCTGAAAAATAAATCTACATTTAACGTTATTGATCTAGGAAATAACTATCATCGTTTTGGGCCTTGGGGAGCAGATTTAGATTGGCAGAAAATATTCAACTCTCCCGATTATTATATGGATAAACTCCTTAATGATGAGGATATTGAGAATAAATTCAGGCACGAAATGCCAGAAGAATTAAGAGCTGAATTTGCTAATTCTGAAGAAGTGTATTTTGATATTAAAGAGACCTATAAAGATTCTGTTAGAAAAGGAGAGTCTTCTAAAGTTGTTTTAGAACGATCCATAGCACAACACGCAAAGATTTGTATAGAAAACAGTGAAGATGTTTATGACGCTATAGCTTTAGCCAAGATGTTAGGAGATGATATAGATCATAGGATACAGAGTTATGCTAAATGTATAAGCAGAAGTACTTATAATTTTTTATCCTGGTTAAAGGATGATTACAGAAAAAAGCTGAATACTTATTTGAGGGAAAATTTTGATACCAAATTCGAAGAAATTCATGGTAGACCTCCTGAATAATCTATGATCGTTTATTTTTATTCTTTTGGGAATTTCCAGGCTATAAATCGACTTTGTTTGTTTCCTTGAGACATCTCTACAGTTTTGTGAACCGCTTTTAGTTTATTAAGCTGTTTGTGAATTTTTGGTAAATTATCTTTTTTGGAAACTAAAGAAGTAAACCAGCCTACCTGAGTTTTGTAATTTACGCTTTGCTTAATCATTCGTTTAATAAACAAAGCTTCACCACCGTTACACCATAGTTCATTAGCTTGTCCACCAAAATTTAATACTAAAGGTTCGGCTTTTGTGTTAATTGAAGACAGATTTTCTAATTTACGCAGTGTTCCTTTGGTAGCTTCTTTTTCTGAAGAATGAAAAGGAGGGTTGCACATAGAAAAATGGTAATATTCCTTAGGTTTAATAACACCTTCAAAAATGTTAGCATTATTCTCTTGGTGTCTTATCTCAATGTTATTTTTTAAATTAGAAGTCAGATCTACATTAGTCTGAGCAGCAGAAACTGCAGCTGTATTAATATCTACACCAACCATTTTCCAGTTGTATATTTGAGATCCTAAGATGGGGTAAATACAATTTGCACCGACACCAATGTCTAACCCTTTTATTTGATGACCAATACTATCTTCTCCTAATAGATCAGCAATATGATGAATGTAATCAGCTCTTCCTGGAATAGGTGGGCATAAATAGCCTTTTGGAATATTCCAGTCATCTAATCGATAATGATGCTTTAGAATTGCTTTATTCAGTTCTAGTACAGCATTATTGTTAGAAAAATCAATACTCTTATTACCGTAGAGGTTTATCAAAAGATAATTTGATAAATCCTGATGAGCTACAACTAGGGCATCAAAATCGTAAGGCGAATTATGAATATTATTTGGATGCAAAATAAAAATAGAATTAGTAACGCGTAAATATACAGATTATAATTCCTGATATACTGAAGGAATTTATAACATTATTGGTAATGTCAAAATAGATAAATTAAATCATGATTCTAAGAAAATTGTGGAGCTAAATTAACAAGATGGAATACTATCTAGAGGATATTATTAAAAGAGTTTTTTCTTGATTTTGTTCTTGTTTAATTTAATTTTATCGATTAAAAATGCGTTTGAACGATAAATTTAAAATTTATATTATGTTAAATAAATGTTAAAAATAGTAATATTTTATTTCTCATAAATAAGGTTTAACCATAATATAAGTGATTTTATAGAGTAATAAAAGAATCTTCTGTTCAAATATATAAATACATTCTATTGTATAAAAAGTCAATAAATTCCCTTAGTAAAAGGTGATAATTCCCTTTATGTATTTCAATAGCACAAATTAAAAAATAAAATATAACTCTTTAAAATATACAAGTATATTATTTTTTATAAGGGAAAATACCCTTATTATGTATTCTATTTATATTTATATTTACACTATTAAATCGTCATAGATGTTTTCACACAATATCAATCTAGCGCAATTAAAGATATTATTGCCTTATTGATCATCTTATTTGAAAACTCTCTTAAAGTGAAAATTATGATTATTAATTTTTGTTATAATAACTATAACAGGAATTAACTTACAAATTTCACTACTCACAAAATGTATTCAAGTCATTTTTGACAATGTGTGAATGCATTATACCCAATAACCAAAATTGTGTAATATCTAATATTCGATTTATGAAGTTTTTTACAGTTGTACTATTCTTATTCTTTTTTATTTCCTGTACGGTTGAAGATGATTATGTTCCTTTCCAGATTGAACAAGTTTTTTCTGATGATCTTCAGCAAACCATTAAGGTTGATATTATTTATGTACAGCCCTCTATAACTTCCAGTCAATCTTCTTTCAATTTAGATGAAACAGCTTTTATCCAGAATCTGAATGGTAGTTTTTTTCATAGATATGGCATTGGACTTGAAATTGGAGACATTAAGACACTTGTAAATGACGAATTGTATGATTTGAGGGATAATAGTGGAGAGGAGTCAAGGGTGTTTTTAACTCAAACACAGAATTTGTATAACAAAAATAGAATGAACATATATGTCGTAAAGAGGGCTCATACCTCTGCAATAGCTGGTATAGGAAAAGATCAAAGGGCTTTAATTACTGATGAGTTTTTGTTTACGCCGACGGCTCCACATGAAATTGGTCATGCTTTAGGGTTGTTTCATTCTACAATAGAAGGGAATGTAATGAGTAAAATAAGACCACATATGAGAAAGGATTTCACAAATGCGCAAGTTGATCAAATGAAGAATACTATGAAAAAAATTGAAAATTTTTAGGTTATGATTTTTGCTATGATTCATGTCTAGACTGTTTTTTAATTTTCTATACTATTCTTTTCAACTAAGTTTACTTTTTTTTATGTAATTAATAATGCTATCCCGGTTACTCCTATGTTGAGCTACTCTAATTTCTTTTGTTATAAAGCAAAAGATGAAACAGGCTGTAAAAACAGCCTGTTTTTTAATAATCAAAAGATTTTGGAAAATCATCATATCATTTCACCAACATGGATAGGGTTCAATTCATTGATTTCCTCGTTACTATATATTCGCGATTTAATGATGAATCTAACTCCTAATGGAATTTCTAAAGAGAAACTAGAACCGCGACCTTCAATTACATCCACAGTTAATTGTGTGTGTTTCCAGTATTCAAATTGATCTGCTGACATATAAAAGTCACAGTTATGGATTGTGCCTAGCCAAACATCTGTTTCATTGATCATCAACTCGCCTTTTTCAAAACACATAGGTGATGATCCGTCACAGCACCCTCCACTTTGGTGAAACATTAGTTCTCCATGTGCTGCTGTAAGGGTGTTTATAGTTGTTTTGGCAGCTTCTGTAATCTTAACTCGTGGTGTCATGTTTTAGTTTAATTTTTAGAAAAATCCAAGAGGTTTTTTGTCATAAGAAATGAGCATGTTTTTAGTCTGGCGGTAATGGTTAAGCATCATTTTGTGATTTTCTCTTCCAATACCAGATTTCTTATAACCACCGAAAGGAGCATGAGCAGGATATGTATGGTAACAATTTACCCAAACGCGACCAGCTTGTACGGCTCTGGATATCTGATAGGCTTGATGCATATCGCGAGTCCAAACACCTGCACCTAAGCCATATAATGTGTCATTGGCTATTTCTATAGCTTCCGCTTCATCCTTGAAAGTTGTTACACAAGCAACAGGACCAAAGATTTCTTCCTGGAATACACGCATTTTATTATTTCCCAGTAATAAAGTTGGCTCAATGTAATATCCATTTTCCAGGCCTTCTACATAAGCGGCTTTACCACCTGATAGTACTTCGCATCCTTCATCTTTACCTATATTAATATAATTAAGGATCTTTTCGTACTGATCATTTGATGCTTGTGCTCCCATCATAGTTTCAGGATCTAATGGGTGTCCTAGTTCGATTGCTTCGGTGCGTTCGATAACTCGTTCTATGAATTGCTCATAAATACTTTCCTGGATTAATATCCTGGATGGACAAGTGCAGACTTCACCTTGATTAAGCGCAAATAATACAGCGCCTTCGATACATTTGTCAAAAAACGTATCATCTGCTTCCATGATACTCTCAAAAAAGATATTAGGAGATTTACCTCCAAGTTCTAATGTAACAGGAGTAATATTTTTAGAGGCATATTGCATGATAAGCTGACCTGTTGTAGTCTCACCTGTAAAAGCTACTTTTTTAATTCTGGTACTAGAAGCTAATGGTTTTCCAGCTTCAATTCCAAATCCATTGACTACATTAAGAACACCGTCCGGAAGTATTCCTTCAATCAATTCCATAAGGATCATAATTCCTACTGGAGTTTGTTCCGCAGGTTTTAGTACAATACAATTTCCTGCTGCCAGGGCAGGAGCTATTTTCCAAGTTGCCATTAAGATCGGAAAGTTCCAGGGGATAATCTGGCCTACAACACCTAAAGGTTCTAAAATGTTTATTGAAACTGTGTTAGAGTCTAATTCACTCGCTGATCCTTCTTCTGCACGAATTACACCTGCAAAATATCTAAAATGATCAACGGCTAATGGGAGGTCGGCCGCTAAGGTTTCGCGCAAAGCTTTTCCGTTATCCCAGGTTTCTGCTCGTGCTAGTGTATCCAGGTTTTTTTCGATTACATCAGCAATTTTTAATAAACAATTGCTACGAAATGTAGCAGAAGAGTTATTCCATTCCGGAGCAGCTTTCCATGCTGCGTCGATAGCTAGTTCAATATCTTCGGCAGTTGATCTGGCAATTTTGGTGAAGCTGGTTCCATCAACAGGAGAAATGTTGTCAAAATATTGGCCTTTAACAGGAGCGGTCCATTTTCCACCAATGTAGTTGTTGTATTGGTCTTTGAAGTCAGGTCTTCTTACCTTACCTTTTGGGGTTGGTCTTACGATACTCATAGTAATAATAGAATTAAAAAGGTTAAAACAGTTGTTAGAATAGGAATTCTAGTTTTTTGTCAAGCAAAAAGATGTAATATGCTGACAATAAAGGACGTATCCTTAAATATACTATATTTTAAAGAATTTTAGAGAATGAAAATTGTTAATATTACTATTAATTTTTGTGAAAAATCTGTTATAAAATTATATCAAACAGCATAGATCAATACTGAAAATTTTTATTGATTATAAGGTGAATTGAAGGAGTGGTAATAGTATTAATCAGCTCTTTACTCTTATCGCTTCAAAGGTCTTAAATAGTATCCCTTTATAAGCTCTTATGTAACATAAATCCGTATTATCTGAATCAATCCATACTTTTACAGTATATGTTTTTCCGCTATCCGCATTATAGATAGTTCCACCAGATAATTCTCCATCTTCAAAATTTAGGTCATTAAGAATATCTATTCCTAATAGTTGACGCTGCCTAAGAGTAGGATTGGGATTTTTGTTGTCTAAGCCATTAAGGTTTGAGATAGGTTGTTCTGCTCGTTTATTAATTTTTCCAAAAAAACGATCTCCATCCTTGTAGATCTCTATTATAGAGCCACCTTCTATACGCCATTTACCAATATATGTTTCGGGTTTTATTGATGATATGCAAAGAGAGGCTAAGAACAAAAAGAGAGTTAATCTCATCGAGAAGAATGTGTTATTTAGATTAGTTTTCTTCGGAAATATAAGTATAAAAGTTTGATTTTGGTTTTATCACAATCAATTATACTAAATATTGCGTGATCATTTCAGGGAATAATCAAGAAAAAACAGCACGCCATTTTATGTAGCAGCTGTAAAACTAATCATTATCGCGATCCAGCGAACTAACGGACTATTTATTGTTATCTATAATATCTTTAATATCCACTTCCATATAATCAGCAATTCTTTGTAGTCGTTCAAAATCTTTAGCAAGATTTTTTCTTTTTACTACATAATCTCCTGCTTGTGGACTTACCCCTAAAGTTTTAGAAATACCATATACCGTTTTAGCTCCTTTGCTTTTTTTTAGGAGCTTTTTCAAATTCTTATTTACCATAATTCAAACATACATGTATTTTTTTAATATTCAAATAAAATTTTATTAAAAAAATATTTGTATAATCAAATTATATATGTATATTCGTCAGAACAAATCTGAAAAATCATCACTTATGAAACTCCTTATTATTACTGCATTATTCTGTGTGTCTTTTAGCTATGCAACAACAAATCCGAGAAACGAAAAGGAAAAAAATAAAAAAGAGAAGAAGGCTGTTAAAGAAGAAAACTCATTAGTCTCTAAGAATTTTCATTCTGTAAAAAAATGGAAAATGACAATTGAATATAAAAGTGGAGAGGTGATTTCTAAGACAATTACTTTAGATCAAAATTCATCTGTAAGTCCAATGGAAAGTGCTTTTATTGAGGCGGAAAAATATATGAAAACATTAAAAAATGTAAAAAGCTATAATGTGTCTCCAGTTGCAGGCAATTCTTTTGTTTTGTTGGCAGGAAACTAAAAATCTTAAATGAGTCTCAAAACTACTACTGAGATAATATACCTACTTAATTATGGAAAAGGCAGTTAATCACACTGCCTTTTTTTAATTTATGGTAAACCTTAATGAATACTTTTGATTAATACTTTCTTCGTTAGAACTGTTCTTGATTTCTTTATCAAATAATCGACTAAGGTTGTTACCTGCTAAATCTTCAATTTCTGGATTACATAAAATTTGATAATTACCTTTTTTCCAAGGTTCTCTTGGTTGGAATGATAGTATAGTCTCTTCTTCTAATAGTTGCCATGTACCCTTTATTTCTTGCATACTATTGTCGATTATATGAATGTTATCTTGGATGCTACCATAATCTATAGATTCACTACATTCAATTAAAAGCTTTGATATAGAATTAATTTCCGGAATATCTATTTTCCAGTCATCTATAGTCGGTTTTATGCGATCTGTATTTCCTATACTGAAAGAATGTATAAAATCTTCTTGCATAGAAACTCCGTTATTATCTTTTATATCTTTTGTAACTATCAAGCGATATGTTTCTTTGTTAAAAACAGGTCCTAATTGTTTATTTGGCCCTAAACCTCGTTTCTGTCTTCCTGGTTCTATCCATAGTGTTAAGAGTGTTCTATCATCAGAAATAAGTGGGTTTTCTAATGGAAGTATGGTTCTAGGTAGTGTATCTCCCACAACATTAATGAATCTAATGTGATCATATACAAAGGTGGTGTTAATCGGTCTTGAAAATCTGATATATAACTTTAAAAGATTGGAAGGTAGGATAGGAGCAGATGGGTATATTTCCGTTACTGAGAGAGATTCATAACTATCAGGAATTGTTAGTTTGAAATATTCTATGATATGATTATATACTAAAGTGTATTTTTGACTCCATCCAAATGGGACTACAGGTATAAATAGGATCCCATTATCTGTCTTAAGGGTTTTTCCCAGAATTGGAGTAGAAGAATTCAACTTATCCTCAGAAATCTCACCCTTGAATACGAGAATCCTTCCTTTCTGTAGTTTGTCGTTTTTAATTAGAATTTGGTTTTTAG
The DNA here is from genome assembly GCF_947495315.1 of uncultured Aquimarina sp. GTDB lineage: Bacteria > Bacteroidota > Bacteroidia > Flavobacteriales > Flavobacteriaceae > Aquimarina. The sequence goes on from NZ_CANLYD010000006.1 coordinate 245,101, forward strand.
TAAAAGTGAATTCAAGTGATGACTGAGCTTGCATTACTTCCATTAAACTAATAAAAACTAATAAAATCTTGAAAAGATTCTTCACAATAAAATATCAATAAAAAAATGAGTTGTACGTTATAAATTTCATTATTTAACCCACCAACTATTTCCTGTTTTTAGCGCTAGATTTCCATTAGATTCTCTTTGTACCATAAGAAAACTATCACCTAGTTTATCTAATTGCTGTACATTAACAAATGGTAGGTTTACATAATCTACACCCACTGCAGCTCCTTTTTTAGAGACAGGTGTAGTAAGAGAGCCTTCATATGCTTCAAGATCTTTAAAATCCATTTTCATTAATGGTCTATTGCTATTAGCAATAAGTAAATAACGACTTCCTTCATTTTCAATCTCAATCATATCTATCGGAGAGTTTCCACTTCCTAGTTCAGCAACTGTTCTACCTTTATTATGTTCACCAGGTTTAATTTCATTCATAGGAAAAACAACCAATGGTGTACATGTATAGCCTGCAACTACGTGTGGATTTCCATTAATATTAGTTGGAATAAACGCTTTTATTGGAGCATGAGTCTCGTATTTCCCGTGTGCAGCGTGATAAATCTCTAAGGAGCTATAGTTTTGTTTTTCAATAAAAGGAAAATCAATTGATCTAAATGTAGAAGCAAATTCTTGATTGCTCAAACCTGATAACAATACTTTTCCTTCCATATATTTAATATCAGCCACAGCCCATTTACGTAATTTGCGGCCTCTACGATCTTGTGCTTCTTCGGTAACAGGGTTGAGTAAAGTTGTTTTGCTATAGGAAACATTGTCAAGTGGAACCTGCTTTAGCACATTATCTTCTACTCTTAATAATATGGGTACTCCAGAACTGTGGTTAATAGAGAGATAGATATTGTCATTCTCCGGATTTACCACCATATCTGTAATCTGTATCTGATCGATGGTCGTACCCATCATATCAGCTATTAGTTTGTCCAATTGATCTAATTTTACTTTAGAGTTATCTAATTTCGGATGTTCGCTAAGGTCGACTGCTACAATCTGGGCGGCATTACTGTCGCCAATAAATAGAATGCCTTCAGGACCAAACGTCATTTTATGAATAGAAGTAATGCCTGGATTACCGGTTTTAAAATTTGCTTTTAATATAGAATTTGCTTGAGCATTATTAACAAAAAAGGATAGGATCAATGAAATAATGAAAGTGATAAGTGTTTTCATGATGTGTGATTTATGAATAGATCAATGGTTTTAAAAGTAATAAAAATGAAGAATTCTTACAGTTAAATAATTGCCAATACTGTAATTCTGCATAGAATTAAATCTCAAGGTTCACTTTTGAAAACTGATTAACTTTTTACTTATACTAATCACACAGAAATTCTATAAAAATCTTATTTGAAACCCTTTATAATATTTAAAACCGGAAAATGGATGCTATTTTCCGGTTTATACTATCATGATCTTTTTATTAATTCAATTCTCCTTCACCTACAGGCTCACTAGCCGTAGATATTCTAGAGTTATTAAATCCGTTGTCATTATTGAAGTAGACATAAATTGGACTTTCATTTCGTAACATGTCTATCAAATGTTGCAATTGATTGTGATGATAATAGAAACTATAATAAGAACCGGATTGTGTTGCATTCGGAAGAACCGCATCTGGATCTTCTATAAACCTAACTGAGCAGGTTTGTCCACCAGATCCTCTTAAAATTAAATTTGTTTTTCCTGCATTTCTGGAAGACCAGTTATAATACGAATACGTCTGAACTTGAAAAGATGATTGTGCCATAATTATTTTATTTTTTTGTGTAGGCACAATCTATATTTTGTTAATTCAAAATTCAAGAGTTAAATAACTGATAATTAATAGGGTAAAACCCCTTGTCTTTTCAGTTTAAAATAACTGCTCTTTAACTAATTCGTAGTAACTAGAGCTTACTGGTATTTTAGTTTCCGATAAGAAAAGGTCTTTTCCTTTTAGTGATGTGACTTTATGCTTATTGACAATAAATGAGCGGTGAACCCTCATAAAAGAGCTATCTGGTAATGCTTCATTAAGAGATTTTAAGGTTTGATGACTCATTATTTTTTTATGAACTGTATTAAAAACAACATATTCGCTATCACTTTCTATATAAAGAATGTCACTATACTTAATTTTGTGTAAATCATATCCTGATTTAATCGTAATAGTCTCTTCTGTATCTAGAGATGTAATGTTTTTATTGATCTTATTTACAGCGACCAAAAACCGATCAAAAGTGATAGGTTTTAGTAAATAATCTAACGCATTTAACTCAAACCCTTCTAGTGCATATTCAGAATAGGCAGTTGTGAAAATTATTTGGGTGGATGGAGGAATTATTTTCGCAAAATCAGTGCCTTTTAATTCCGGCATTTGGATATCTAAGAAAATAACATCAATTGATTCATCTTTAAAAGATTCCATAGCTTCAATTGGGTTTTCAAACGAACCTATTATATCAATAAAATCTAATTTATCGATATACGTTTTTAGAAGAGCTCTTGCTAATTCTTCATCATCTATTATAAGGCATTTAAGCATGATCAATAAATTTTATGTTTAACATAACCTTAAATTTCTCTTCAGATTCATCAATTTCTAATTGATGTGTTTCCGGATATAATATACTCAATCTTTTTTTAACATTTTCTAGTCCAATTCCGCCAACATTATCTTTCTGTATCTTTTCTTTCGGAATGCTGTTTTCAATTTCAAATACAATATTTTGTGTCGTAACGTTGATTTTTATATGTATAAATGAACTATTGGGCTTCTCAATGTTACTATGCTTAAAAGCATTTTCAATAAAAGGAATGAATAGCATTGGAGCTATCATCAAATTATTGTCAGAAACATTAAAATTAGTTTGTATAGGATATGGTTTACTGCTTTTTAGCGAAAATAACTTGATATAGTTTTCGATATAAGTGATTTCTTTTTCGAGTGGTACTAGTGGTCGTTCACATTCATATAATACATACCGAAGCATATTAGATAAATAACTAATACTTTGTTGTGTTTTATCAGAATCCATTACGGAAAGCGCATAAATATTATTAAGAGAATTAAATAAGAAATGCGGATTGATCTGTGATTTAAGAAGTTTAAGCTCAGTCTGAAGGTTCTCATTTTTACTTCTAATGGTTTCTTCTTCTTTCTTCTGCGCAAATAAAAAAGTTTCTATAAATGTGGCAATTACATATGAAATGGTTAAGAACAGTAATGTAATCAAAAACTTGGATGGAGGCCTTCTGGGCAAACGTCTTAAGTCTTCAATCGGAGGCATTCTTGGAGGAGTGAATAGATTAGAAGAAATAAATGTGCATATACCTATTGCCGAAATAGAAATTACTAAAAAGAGCACATATTTTTTCTTAAATAAAAATTTCTCTGCAAGATAAAATATAAGACCTGCGATAAGAAAAACCTGAAAGCCAAAAACTAACAAATTTTCAATAAACAACCTATGATTACCAACTTGACCTAATGATAAAATCATCCAGACAGTTAACCATAAAAGTATTTGAAAAAAGAATCTTTTTGATGTACTCATATTGCAAATTAAGGAAAAATAAAGTCAGTGATTTTGCAAAACTTGGTTCAAATCTTTTTTATAAATGCTATCTGTGTACTATAAACTATCATCCACTGAAAAGATAGTGTTATTCACTGAAAACAGGGATTTGCTCCACTACTTTTGTTTAATTTAATAGTCTATATAAGAAATAATAATACATATAGATATGAATTTGAGAAGAAATAAAATGAATTTAGGATTGTTAATAGGATTGTTAGCTTTTATGGTGTCTTGTACATCAAATGCTCAATCTAAAGATAGCAAGGAAAGAGGTCAAAAACCTCCAAGTGTAGAAGAAATATTTAAAATGATGGATGCTGATGAAGATGGAAAACTAACTAAAGAAGAAGTAAAAGGACCATTAAAAAGAGACTTCTCTAAAATCGATACAGATGAAGATGGATTTATTACAAAAGAAGAGTTAGAGAAAGCCCCTAAGCCAGAAAGAAAAGATCCTCCGAATAGAGAACAATAGAATAATATTAATTAACTAAACCCTAAAATAATGAACCTGAACCTGAAAAGAAACAGAATAATGGCAATAATACCTGGACTATTCATGTTAGTCATCACTTTTATTGCTTGTAGTGGTGATGATAACAACATCAATACGACAGATAATGATGGAACAGTTGCTGAACTTCATGCAGCCTTTGCTGAGTTTGATATAGACGAAACTGATATTTATCTAGATGGATCTAATGTGGTAATAGAAACTACAGGAAGACCAAATCATACTAGTTCTTATTGGGGAGTGGGCAATGCGTTATACATAGAGGAGCCTGATGTTGCAGCAACACCGAGTTTGATTCCAAATTTTGATGGTTCTGCTACTTTAAGGGTTTCTACTGATCCTCAATTGGCAAATAGTACAACGTCTACATCTCTTGGAGCTATTGGGATAGCTATAAGCGGAGCAGCACTTTTTAACGATCAAGAAGGGAATGGAGCTTTAGATCAAGCTGCAGCATCCTTAGATTATTCTGGAGGACATATTGGACCAGCAGAATATCATTATCATTTAGAACCAAGAGCTTGGTCAGATGATGATGAGGATCTTATAGGGATCATTGCGGATGGTTTCTTTATTTATGGTAGAAAATGTAATTCTACAGGAACATATCCTACAGATTTAGATACGTCTGGAGGACATACAAGTACTACTCAGCATACAGACGAGGCTGAATATCATTATCATATAATTAATGAATTATATTCTACCACAGGTAGTTATATAGTTTTTGCCGGACCATATAATGGAACTCCAAATGCAATTAATTAAAGTAATTTATATCGCCATTTTCCTTTGTTTGATCAGTTGTAAAAATACTTCAGAAAGTATAGATATATACACTGAAAATGTTACAAGTATTCATAATAAACTGGTGCCTAAGAAAAAGTTAGTTCTTAATTCAAATGAGGGGAAATGGTATTATAATAAACAACCTTTTTCTGGATATGCAGTGAGTTACCATCCAAATAACGCTTTAGAGGAAAAGATTGGTTACTATAAGGGAAAAAAACAAGGAATAGCCCAAAAGTGGTTTTCTGACGGAACACTACGCAAGCAATGTTTATATAAAAGCAATCGTCTTGATGGAGTCGCAGAAATCTGGTGGAACAATGGCTCTTTAGCTTCAAAATCAAATTATATAAATGGAGAAAAGCATGGTATTCAACAAAAATGGTATCCGACCGGACAGTTATCTAAACAAACCCATATGAATCGTGGGAAAGAAGAAGGTATGCAAAAAGCTTGGTTAGAGAATGGTAAAATATACGTCAATTATGAAGCTAAAAATGGTCGCATTTTTGGTCTTAGACGTTCAAATTTATGTTATGAACTGGAAAAAGAAGTGGTGCAATATCAATAAAATAATATATTTATTTATAGGTTTTTCGATTATCGTAAGTGGTTGTAAAGATTCTAAAACAAAGGAAACAAGTAGGGTAGAGTCGTTACCTTATTTTAATGAAGCTACATTTACTCCGCATTGGTTAACACCTGGTAGTCAAGAAGAAAAAGAATTTCATGTAATACCAGATTTTACTTTGATAAATCAACTTGGAGATACGATTACAAATGAAACTTTTGAAAATAAGATATATATAACAGATTTCTTTTTTACCACTTGTCCTGGTATTTGCCCAAAAATGACTGATAATATGTCTAAGCTTCAGAAAGAATTTAAAGATGATTCAACCATAATGTTACTGTCTCATTCTGTGACTCCCGAATATGATTCTGTTCCTGTATTGCAAGAATATGCTAAAGCGAAAGAGATTATCGATAATAAATGGCACTTGGTGACTGGTGATAGAAATCAGATTTATGATTTAGGAAGGAATCATTATTTTGTGGAAGAGGATCTGGGAGTAGAAAAGAATGAAGATGATTTCTTGCATACAGAGAATTTTTTATTAATTGATAAAAACAAACATATCCGTGGAATTTATAATGGGCTCAATAGAGCTTCAATTGCACAATTAATTATTGATATCAATACATTAAAATCAGAAAAGAATTTTTAAAAGTTTATTACCCTAAGACTATAATAACAGAAGATATAGTTTCTTCTGCATTTATGGACAGATTTGTTTATTGAAAATCTCTGTAGTTATTATTAATTACAGAGATTTATTTATGAAACAACTTCTAAAAGCATAAAACATTATAATTTATGTTTAAATCAATATATAAAGGATGAAATTATCTTATAATCAAAAGGCTGAATTCTTAAGAATCCAGCCTTTCTTGATATCAATCATCTAAAATAAACAATTCTTCATAGCAATTTCACCCCATTGACTTTTCTATAAAAGCAGTTTCAATTAAATAATTGATCTATCTATACTTTTTATATGAATAATTAGTTTTTACTAGGCGTGTTCAAACCAAGATATACTGGTTTTTGCTGTTACACATAATTCATTACTAGCATTAAAAAAACTATTTCTAACAATTAGTTTTTGTTGTTTTTCATCAAATGACAAGAGTTCCATATTTATAAAAAAATCTTGCATGAACATTAAATGTTTTCTGATTTTTTTTGTTTCTAAGAATTCTTGCAAATCAAAGTTGATTGTTTTTCTCTTTTGCTTAGCGTATCCTTTTTCAAATAAATAAGCACTAAGTATTGACGATGTATAGCTTTGATAAGCATTTTCCTGCATTACCATAAAATCATCAACATCTTCTCCTTTAACTTTAAAATTTCTTCTAAACATTTTATTCATAGTATAATTTGTTTAATATTTATTTTGATAGTAGCCTTACTTATCTACAGACCGGCCTCTTTCATTGCTTTCAGTTTCTTTTTTTTCTTATTTCCAATTTGGAAAGCTCTTGAAATATTAAAACCGAGATGTATATCACCTTCAAAAAAATCATCTGTGGATTCAGTGATAAAACTTTTTTCTATCATAGTTATAGAATTAGAGAGTATTATCTGGAAGATGTGTCCTCCAGTTTCTATATCTACTCCAAAGGCTAATGAATTTGATGCATCAATTGATTCTAATGGGTTTACTGTATAAAAGTATTCTCCATTAATCGAAACTCTCTTCGTTAATTTCACTCTACTGCCAACACCGACAGCAAATATGCCATGTGGATCTTCATTGATTTTGACAGAATTTCTATGAATATAAGTAGGAGTAATTTGTAATGAAAACCCCGAACTGAATTTTCTAGCCATTAATACTTGAGTAACATAAGACAACTTTTGACTAAAGCTCGGTTCATTATTTGGATCAAAATCTTTTAGCGTTCTATATGCAATACTCGTAAAAAGAGAGGCTGTAAAAGGAAATGAATTTTTACCAGTGCTTTGTTTTAAGAACTTGTACTTAACAAATCCATCGTATGTTTTATCAAAACTACTTCTACCAACTCCTAGCATGATATCATCAGTTAATCCATACTCAAAAGCAAAACGAATGTTGGATTGATCTAATCCATATAGTTCATCAGCTCCCAAATTAACTCTACCAAAACGATGTGATATCACAAACTCTAAGGTTCCTTTTTTTCGATTCTCGATTGAATGTCCGTTTAATATTCGGGTTCCTTTAAAAGTAGAGGTAATGTAATTTTTAGTTTGTGGAGTTTCATCTTCTAAAATATCCAGCAGATCTTGGGCAAATGTTTGTGAACTAATCACCCATATCATAAAAATAATTAACTTTTTTTTCATGTTATTTTTTATATGGTTTATGATCTAATTCGAATGTAACTTTTATTGTCTCAGCTATGTTATTTGCAACTATTGATGGTATTTTAATTCCGAAATCAGCAACTTTTACCGGAAAATCTCCTGTTAGCTTTATGCTTCCCTCTGTCTTATTGATTTTTCCTTTTGTTTCTATTTTTTTAGTAATTCCATGAATAGTAATATCGCCCACAATGGTTACCATTGGTTCGTTTTCATTTGCATCACTAAAGTCCAGTATTTGACCTTTAAAAATTGCTTTTGGATATTCATCAGATTCTACATAGTTCTCATTAAAATGCTCTTGCATTAATGATTTTTCGAACATAAAGGATTTCATAAGTATAGAAATAGCGATTGTCCCTGTTGATGAATCTATGATACTCAACACCTGGTTATTGTCTGCTTTAATATCTTCTATAGGAGTGCTGGAAAAAAATGATGTATATCCTTTTTTTGTAAGAAATTTACCCTGTCCGAATGAAACGGCAGAACATAATAAACTGAATAATAATATATTTAATAATTTCATTTCTTTATAATTAGATTGTTAATTAATGATTACACATTTTACCAATATTACATCCATTAAATATCCGGTACAGATGCCTTTAATATTGATTTTTTGACCTATTTTTAGGTTACTTGCTTTTTTGTTTTCTTCGGGTAATACATGACATATTACACTCTCGATATCATCATTTTTTCTCAAAGTGATAATAGAATTATCGTTTTTATCTGTGTCAATTTCCGCAATGGTTCCACTAACCTGAATTATTTGTTCTAAGTATTTTGAGTTTGCTTCTGTTTCGTTATTTAGAAACTCACCTAATAAAACACCTGCTTCCATTGATAAATCTGGTGTAGCTGCTGATACATCTATATGAGGTTTATTATATATATTGAAGTAGATAAAAGCACCAGCTAATAGAATAATTACTCCTCCAGCAATAAGAATTCTTTTGTTTATTTGTTTCTTCATTGGATTTGATTTAATTGTTTAAAGCACCACTTTCTATCCAACAGCGAATCAATTCTATTTCCTCATTGCTTAATGAACCGCCTTGTGGCATTGTTCTGTTAACAACTTGAGTTCTTACTCTATCCGCATTATTACTAATGCCATCATAAGTTCTTAAATCAGGAAATTGGCTTCCTCCATGACAGCTTATACAGTTACTATCGATAATTGGTTTAATGCTAGCTGCAAAGGAAATAGTGGTATCACAAGATTCTTCGTCAACTATACCAGAATCTTCTTCTACGTTAGTCTCGCAAGAGAAAAGAGTGATACTGAGTACGATTATCAGTGTGTTTTTAATTTTTGAGAGAATGTTCATTTTTGAAAAGAATTTTAAGTATAAGAGGAAGAAAGAAATTCTTATCTTCCTCTTATGATCAACTAACTAACTACTTATAAATAAACCAAGTTTTAATCTTCTAAAGTTCTGTAGTATCGGTATTAACAATTGGCCAAATACCTGGATTAGGAACATTGATTCCATAATTATCTCCTCTTTCTACATCTTGTCCAAAATAGTATAAAGGCCTTCCTTTATAGGTTAATTGTGGTGTGCCAAAAACATCGATGGTTCCAAAATCACTAGCATCAAGAATACTAGGTAATCTATCTATATCTATATGAAAAACTGGCCATGCTGCATTGTTAGAAAAATCTTCTGAAGTGAAGCTGTTTTTATCTTTTGTATCTTGGCTAAAGCTATATATGGTTCTTCCTTTACTACTTGTCATATAAAAGGTAAGCTCATCTCCAGGAGCATAATCACTAGTGAAATTTTGATCGTTTCCATCACCATCTCTACCCACTAATTGAGCTTCTGCATACATTAATGAATAATCCGGTTTGGCAATGTACCAGTTATTACCAATTTTATCACCGTTAGTATCGCCTGCTGCATTATCATTAGCAAAATAATATAATGGCCATCCTTTATATGTATTTTGTTTTTCTCCATCAGTTCTAGTTATTACACCAAAATCATTAGCATCTAAACCATCATCTAGAGTTAAGTCAGCTTTATAAAATATAGGCCAAGCAGTTTTACAATTACCTGAGCATTCTGATTGTTCTTTAGTATCTCTCGAGAAGAAATAAAGCGACATGCCTTCAGAATCGGTAAGAATTTTTCCGTGTACAGTGTTATCAGCTAGTTTTACATTATTAGCTTCAGGTTCTGTGATAATTTGTTCGTCTGAGTCATCACTACTACAACTTGATAATAATAATATTGAAGTGAGTAATAAGAAAATTGATTTTTTCATTTTTAAATTATTTATGATTTATGCTACAAATAACAATCAATGAAGGAGGTGAAATCAAATTAATGTATGTGAGAAGGAAAAAAAAGCCTTAAAAAGGAAAAAAAAGCTTTGAAATTATAAAACGCTTTTTGCTTTCAAGATTATATAAAAATCGAAGGAAAAATAAAAACATAAACACTTGAAAACAAGTGTTATATGTTGTCTTTATTGAGGTGTGTTCACATAATGTCTACCTAAATTATCTTTAAAAAAAGAATCCAGATCGGTCAAAATAGATGTTTCAAAGGAAAGATAGTAAGTGTTAATGTATGTTTATAAACTTTAAAAAGAATGTGTGATACAAAAAACAAATTTGCATTAAATATTTAGCCATTGTCTAAATTCTGCGGCTTTATTTTTACTTATAATTATTTCTACATCGGCATCTCTGATCAAAATTTTAAGTTGGCTATTTCCATATTTGATAATTTTTGCTATAGCAGTAATACTTATTATAAATTGACGATTTGCTCTAAAAAAGAGAGAAGTATCCATATTCATTAATATATCATCTAAGCTATCATTACTTGTGGATTTTTTGCCATCAAAACATACTATATATGTTATTGTGTTTTCTGTGTATATGTATGATATATTATTTATAGGAACAGGAATCAATTCATTCCTGATATAGGTTAGAATTCTTTTTTTGCCAGATTCCTTTGAAGATTCTACTGTTGATTCTACTGATTCTTCTTCAGTGTTTTTAACTACTTTTTGCTGATATGCAATAAGATCAGTATTTAATTTAGATAGGTTAAGTAATTCACTTTCTAAACTTGTGTTTTTTTGTTCTAATTGTTTTTCGTAATAGCTCCCTATAATTCGAACAGCAAAAAAAGAAGATAAAATAATCAATCCTCCCATTAGAGCAAAAATGGTATAAAAACTTGTTTTTAGCTTTCTTACTTGTGTAGATATTTTACTTAGGTTTACTTGTGCTGCTACAATTAGATCAGAGCCTTTTACTGGCGATATATAGACAATCTCAGATACGATTTCAGCGTTAGCAATGCTATCATTTTGCTTTCTTTGATTTATGAGTAAATCATATAATTTATCAGAACTATCTTCCTCATTTAGTGATTTTATTAGCGATTGATCTGAATTTACTTTTAAGCCTACTTTTGTGATATCGGGATGACATACTTGTTTTCCAGACCAATCAAACAAACAAATAAAAGAAGCTTCATTTTGAGTATTTTCAATAGCTTTTTGGATACTATTGACTATTTTTAATTTATCGATATCCTCTATTGTCCAATATTGAGCTAGTTTGGATATTTCGTTAGCTTCTCGTTTACTAGATTCTAATTGTATTTCTATTAATTGATTCGCACTTACTTTAATAAAGTACTTTACTCCAAAAGAAGCGATGATTAAAAAAATTACAGATATAGAAATAAAAGTTAAGAAATATAATTTATCTTTTCTCATTGACTATGTACCTATCGTTTTTAATAATTTAAAACTTAATATACTTATTGATTTTTTCTGAAACGAAAATACTATAATTTTCCTCCTATTGTTTTTAAACATTAAAATAATTATTGATCATTTTAATGTTTTTTTTTCCTTTTCAAACTCTGTTTTTCCTTTTTACACAGGTTATTAAGGATAGAATATCCTAATAACCGTTAATTTGTCTGTACTTTTAATTTTAAAAAATAAAACATGAAAGCAGATACATACTATAAACTTTTATCATTGTTAAGATTATATTTTATAAATTCAAAATAAGCACTAGTTTTGCTTTGATAACAAATGAGTAAAAAAAATAAAATAACTTGTTCTATTATCACCTTACTATTGTTAGGAGGTCTTTATATCTATTTTGAATTTTATAATTATCCACGTATTGATATCGATAAGGTATCTACGGAAATAAAAACGAGCTCTAAAAATCTTACAGCTTCATTTATTCAAAATGAAAAAAATGCAAATTCAATTTATAAAGGTAAAATAATAGAAGTAGAAGGTGTAGTAAAAGAAGTTTCTTTTTTAAATAACCGAAATACAGTAATATTGTATGGTGATAATAAATATTCTGGCGTATTATGTGATATGCAATCCAATCAAATGATTGAGATAAGAAAACTTGTAAAAGGCCAGAAGATTATGCTTAAAGGAGTTTGTAAGGGATTTCTTAAAGATGCTATATTACTAAATTGTATGCTGATTAACCAACAAAGCAATGAATAGAATTATTATTCTACTATCTCTTTTGATCAATTTTACAGACTCTGATAATAGATCAGATCAAGTTATTACGCGTCAAGGACAGGTATCTTTCTTTTCGTATACTTCTGTAGAAAATATTGAAGCCAAGAACAATCAAGTTTTAAGTATTATTGATTTTTCGAGGAGTGAGATAGCTATAAGTATGCTAATGAATGCATTTGTGTTTAAGAAATCACTAATGCATGAACATTTTAATGAAAGCTATATTGAATCGGATTTATATCCTAAAGCTACTTTTCAAGGTAGTATTATCGATTTTGATCCTTTAGCGGAAGGAATTCAAACCAAAATGGTAAAAGGAACACTTACTATTCGTGATATTGCTAAGGAAGTTGAAATTAAAACAAGTATTGAAAATATCGATGGAACGTATTTAATAACGGGGGATTTTGAAGTCGTGGTTAAAGACTTTGAGATTAAAATCCCTCCAATCTTAGCGCCCAACATAGCTAAAAATATATCAATTAAATTCAGATTTGAATATCAACCTTATGAAAAATAATATACTTTTTCTTTTGTTTATACTTATGCTAATTGGATTTAGTATTTCTGTGAATGCTCAAGACTTATTGGATAAACTAGAAAAAGAATATCCTGATAATACTGAGTACGAAATAGCTACGTTCAAAGGAACTCGTATTTCGTTAGGACATTCTATAGAAAACCGAAGAAAAGGAGTTTTAGAAGTAAAGGCTATGAATCTATTTTGGAACATACCTAATCGTCCCAGCCAAAGTTTTGTCGCTGATAAATGGACGGCCAGAATAGCTTTAGAATATGGTTTGTCTAATAGGTTAACTTTCGGAGCAGGAGGTACAACTTTAGAAGGAATCTTTGATGGATTTTTAAAATATAATCTCATACGACAGGTAAAAAAAGGTAAGGGATCTCCTTTTAGTGTAACTCTTTTTCAAAATGCTTCTTATAGAAGTAATGATGGTGGTATAGGGCTATCTGATGATTTTATAGATCGTACAGCATTTACTAGTCAGGTTTTAATAGCACGTAAATTTACCTCTCAGTTTTCATTACAACTATCACCTACATATATTCACAGAAGTTCTTCTTTTGATGAAGATCCAAATAATCATTTTGCATTAGGAATAGGAGCAAGGTATAAGGTAGGTGGTCATATATCTATAGTTTCAGAGTATTATTATTTAGCGAACCCTTTGAAATCAATTGACACTTATGATGCTTTTGTTTTAGGGGTTAATTGGGAAATGAGTGATTTAATGCTTCAATTTCAGATGACAAATGCCAGAAATATGGTGGAGGATGCATTTATAACACAAACACCTAATAATTTCAATCTTAGTGACGGAAATTTCGTTTTCGGTTTTAATGCAACGTATGTTTTACATTTTAATCAGAAAAAATTGTAAGACACGACTTTTATTTAAACAATCACGTTGGTAATAAATAAGAAAAAGAGGCCTGATTAAATTGATCGGGCCTCTTTTTTGTAATATGTACTTACTATTATTTCTTTTCAGCTTTATCTGCGACAATTCTGTTTTCACGGTTAGCTAATTCCCAAGCAGTATAAAATACCAATCTAGCTCTATTTTCTAATAAATCATATTCTATTTTATCAGGAGTATCACTTGGTTGGTGATAATCATCATGGGTACCATTAAAATAAAATATAACAGGAATATTATTTTTTGCAAAATTATAATGATCCGATCGGTAATAAAAACGATTAGGATCATTTTCATCATTGTATGTGTAATCCAATTCTACGTTGGTGTATTTAGTATTTACTTCTTCAGAAATGTTATGAAGTTCAGTACTTAACTTATCACTACCTATTAAATATACATAGTTTCTATTCTCGCTTTTACGTTTTGGGTCTATTCGACCTATCATATCAATGTTTAAATCTGCTACTGTGTTTTCTAATGGAAAAATAGGATCGATATCAGTATAATAGCGAGATCCCAAGAGACCTTTTTCCTCTCCAGTAACATTAAGGAATAAAATAGATCTTTTTGGTCCATTGCCATCTTTTACTGCTTTTGCGAAAGCTTCTGCAATTTCTACCACGGCAACAGTACCAGATCCATCATCATCGGCGCCATTATACACTTTGCCATCTTTAACTCCTTCGTGATCTAAATGAGCAGATATTACTATGATTTCATCCGGTTTCTCGGATCCTTTGATAAATGCAGCTACATTTTCTGAAGTTACTTTTTCAGAAACATTTTTGTAATCCAAAGTCATTTTAGTTTTTATGGTATTGGATATATCGTTTGTCTCGATATCACTTAACAAAGCTTTAGCCAAACTAGTATTAATTAGGAAGAAGTAAGCTTCTTCAGAATTATCAGAAAGCGTCATTCTACCAGACGCATTGCCAAATTGTGCTACAGCCATCTGATAAACTTCTGGGAAATAGAATAATATTGCCTTAGCACCTTTTTCTTTAGCGGCATTGCGTTTTGCTGCAAATTGCTGTCTCATATTAGACCATTTTGATCCTTCCGAAGTGCCAGTGATTGTAAATGTTCCATCAGTGTTTTTCGGTTCGCCTGATTTGATAAGAACTACTTTATCTTTGATATCTATATCTCCATAACTTGAGAATTTTTCGTCATCAATTCCAAATCCTGCATAAACGATTTCATCTAAAGAAAAGTTATCCGTTTTTCCCGATGAAAGAGAGATGAAATCATCTTTATAGGTAAAAGATTTATCATTAACACTAAGTTTTACATCAGGGTTACCTATAATATCAAGTGGTACTTCCTGAAAATAATTGCCATCACTTTTTGCAGCGGGCACACCATATTTCATATAATGGTCTTTCAGAAAATTAATAGCCAATTTTTGTCCTGGCTTACCAGTTTCTCTTCCTTGAAACTCATCGGAAGCATATGTGTATAATGCAGTTTTTAAATCTTCGGAAGTAATTGTATTGGCATAGGTCACTGGATCGTTAGTAACCTTTTTTGTCTCTGTTGATTTTGTTATTGTCTTAGTAGTACCACAAGCCGCAATAAGAGCTGTTACTGCTAATACAGAAAATATTTTTTTCATAAAAAATGTGTGAATGTTAATTTTTTGATTTTGCCAAAAATACAAGAATTTCCATATCATTTTGTTAAGTGACTGCAAAAATAAGCGTGATCTGATATTTTAGGGTACTTTTAATTATAATCCATAAGGATAGAAGTAAGCATAAATAGATCAAATTATATTTGTAATTTCGTTCTGTACATTTAAACAAATGATTAAAAATGTCTACTACTAACCAATGTAAAAATTGTGAACAATCTTTTGATGAATCCTTTGAATATTGTCCCTATTGTGGACAAGAAACTGCTGATAAGCTAACTTTTGGAGTGCTATTTAGTAATACGATAGGTAATTATTTTGCCGTTGATGCTCGTTTTTTCAAGAGTTTTATCCCTTTGATGACAAAACCAGGGGTCTTGGCAAGACTTTTTGTTGATGGAAAACGCCTTTCTTATCTCCATCCAGCGCAGTTTTATCTTTTTATCTCAGTTGTATTCTTTTTTGCTTTTTCGTTTACTGTTAGAAAAGCAGATGATAATCTAAATAGGACAATTAAAAAAGAATTTAGCAAAGAAAGCACTTTAGATCCGGAAGAAATAAAGAAAGATTCCATTGGTCTGGAAATTGCTAAAAAGGCATTAACGGAGAATGCAGGTCTTTCCAAAATAGCGGAAAAAGATCTTAAAGTTTTTGATTCTGTAATATCTGCCGAACAAAGATCCTCAGAAAATTCATTCAGTTTTAAACGAAAGCAAATGGATTCTTTAATAGCTATTGAGGCTCCTTTGGAAGAAAAATTAAAATTTATGGGATTAAACGAAGAGGATAGTGGGATCACTAAAATATTCTATACACAAATCCTAAAGTTTTATGAGCAAAAAGGGGGTGGAATCTTGAAGACATTATATGACACCATTCCTATTACTATGTTTTTGATGTTACCATTATTTGCTTTCATTCTAAAAATATTTTACTGGAAAAGAGCAACTTTTGCACATCATATGGTATTTAGTTTTTATTTTTTCACATTTGTTTTTACCTCGCTTTGTTTTCTAATTTTAATGAATTCGATTGTCGAAATATCTATTTGGTTGCAGGTTTTGTTCTTTTTATCTTTTATTATTTATTTAATCATTGCATTTAGAAATTTTTACAAGAGTAGCTGGATAGGAGCATTTTTTCGAGGATTGGTTGTTACTTATGTATATATGATGATTATAGTACCATTTGCTTTTAGTGGTATTATCTTGGTTTCAATATTTTTATATTAAAAGAATGATTAAAGTTTCTGGAGCAAACTATAAGTATTACTAAAAAGAAGTCAGTAATGAAATTAAATATAAACAATACTTTTTCTGAAGAATTGCCTTCAGATCCAGTACTTGAAAATTCCCGAAGACAGGTTAGAAATGCTTGTTTCTCATATGTGACTCCAAAGAAAACAAGTAACCCAGAGATGTTACATGTTTCAGAAGAAATGATGATGGAATTAGGGTTTTCTAAAGAAGATGTTCAATCAGAAGAGTTTTTACAGATAATGACTGGTAATAAGGTTATAGAACATACTAAGCCTTATGCTATGCACTATGGTGGACATCAATTTGGAAACTGGGCCGGACAATTAGGAGATGGTCGTGCTATCAATCTTGCTGAAGTTGTGAATGATTCAAATCGTTGGGCTATTCAGTTAAAAGGAGCTGGTGAAACTCCGTACTCTCGTACTGCTGATGGTTTAGCCGTTTTACGGTCTTCTATTCGCGAGTATTTATGTAGCGAAGCGATGTATCACTTGGGTGTTCCAACAACACGAGCATTGTCTCTTGCGGTTACAGGAGATCAAGTATTAAGAGATATGTTATATGATGGAAATGCAGCGTATGAAAAAGGAGCTATTGTATGTCGTGTAGCACCTTCTTTTATTCGTTTTGGAAACTTTGAAATCTTGGCGGCTCATGGAGATCATAAAAATCTAAAACTTCTAGCTGATTATACGATAAAGCATTTTTATCCAGAAATAAAAGATCGCGGTAAACAATCATATGTTGCACTTCTAAAAGAAGTCAGTAAAAGAAGCCTGAAAATGGTTATTGATTGGCAGCGAGTGGGTTTTGTTCATGGTGTTATGAATACAGATAATATGTCTATTTTGGGATTAACCATTGATTATGGTCCATATGGATGGTTAGAAGATTATGATCTAGGATGGACTCCAAATACCACAGATAGGCAATTTAAGCGCTACAGGTATGGAACGCAACCGGAAATCGTACTTTGGAATTTGTATCAACTGGCCAACGCATTGTATCCGTTAATTGAAGAAATAGATCCAATAGAAAATGTTTTAAATGAATATCAAGACGCATTTAAACAGGAATATATTGATATGATGTATACCAAGATTGGAATTTTCGCTAGTGAAGAAAAAGATCATCTATTTATACATGAGTTAGAAGAATTACTTCAGGCTGTAGAAACTGATATGACAATCTTTTTTAGAAATCTTGCTAACTATAGAAAAAGCAACCATATTCAAGGAATTGAAATTATTTATAATGCATTTTATAGTCTTAAGGATTTAAAAGATGATATTGTGAGTCGTTGGAATGCTTGGTTTTTAAAATATGATAATAGATTAAAGGAGGAGGTGTTGGGAGATGAACAACGTAAACAGAAAATGAATACCATAAATCCTAAATACGTTCTTCGCAATTATATGGCTCAATTGGCGATTTATGATGCTGATAAAGGTGATTATAGTTTAATAGATGAGTTATACCAAATGCTAAAAAAACCATATGATGAGCAACCAGAATATGACAAATGGTTTGTAAAACGTCCGGATTGGGCTAGAAACAAGGTTGGTTGTTCTATGTTATCCTGTAGTTCATAGTATCGCTATGTTGTTAGAGCACATAAAAAGAATTCCGGAAGGGTATTCTGAAGGAATGTACAAAAACATAAGATATAGTATTACTAAAGAGATTTTTAATAACGGAAAGTCTTTCAAAATATATGGCAAAGAACTTCAAGGAAATGATTTTATTAGTTTAAACTATTATATCACCTCCAATTCTGAATTATTAAAACCTTGCGAAATGCCTGAACAAAAAGTTATAGACTTCTTGAAAAATACACAATTATTATAGTGTATTTTTTAATTGATTTACAGATGCTTATGTTGTCTTATTTCAATTTTTAGTTTATGTTATTTTTCTCCAGGATGATATGTTTTTTTAGCACGTTTTAAGACATCATCTTTATAAAAAGCAGCTTCTTTAAATTGTACATCTACATATGGTTGTATTTGATCATCAAAATGTGGTGAATCTGGATTACCACTTTGGCCTCCGGCTAAACTGGTTTTCGCTTTTACTTTATTTCCAAATTCTACAACAGCAACAAAACTATTTCCTCTGGTACCATAGATTTTTTTGGTGTTATTTGTATAACGCTCGCCATACGCAGCAAGTGCTCCCCAACGTCCTGAAGCAAATCCAACAGCTGTACTTGGTTTAGAATCATCAAAAGGTTGTCTGATATTTCCATCAACACGCTGAAAACGATTGACTTCACCCCAAGGAAGAATCCCTCCAAAATCTTCTTGTAACTGAATAAGAGTTTCTTTAAAAATAGCAAGCCTTTCTTCTAAGGGTGATTTGGTGCCGAAATAGGTGAGAAGTGCCATATCACTGATACGCTCTTCGGGTCTTTTTCCTTTTCTAGCATAATTCGTTCCATAAAAATGAGCTAACGTCATGGCTTTAGATTCTTTTGATGTTCTATAATCCCAATTTCGTAAGATTTCGATACTACTTCCTAATTTTTTGGTTTTATCTATTTTATCATACGCTTCTACCAATCCAGGAATTAATTTTGCAAATGCAGGTAGATATGGATCGTACGCTAATGCTATTAGACTATCTATAGTATAATCCTTTTTGTCTTTTAGTAATTCAATAGCGTGAACACCTCTGAAATTTTCTCGATCTATTGACATATAGCGAGGATACTCTTCTTTTTTAGGACTAAATTCTAATGCAGCGGTATATGGCGTAGAGTTACAATTTTGTAACCAGCCATTTTTCGGATTTAAGAGTGTTATCGCTTCATCAACTGGATGTAAGCCATTCCAGTCGGTTTTAGGATTACTGCCATCAACTGCTTTAGTGTAATCAAATGATGGATCCCTAACGGGAATAAAATTACCATGAAAGTATGCAATATTTCCTTCGGCATCCGCATAAACAGTATTATTAGATGAATTTGTCTTTATATCCATCATAGTACGAAATCCTTTATATCCATTCTGTTTTGTGCGGATATATGATTGTTCTAATGCTTTGACAGGTTCCCACATTAGCGCAGTTGCTGCCCATTTTCCTTCTTTAAGATGTGTGATAGGACCATGGTGTGTACGATATGCGGGAAATGTTTTTTCTTTTATAGAATCACCTTCCTTATACTTTAGGGTAATATCATATTGATCTATAGGGCGCAGTTCATCACCGTATTGATACATTGGTTTCCCTTCTTTCTTAACCGTTGTTTCTATAAATTCATCAATAACATCTGTATAAGTAGAGGTGTGCATCCAACCTGTTTTTTCATTAAAACCTTGATACACAAAAAACTGTCCCCAAGTTACAGCTCCATATGCATTTAAACCTTCTTCGCTTACTACGTGTACTTCTCCTCTAAAATAAAATGAAGTATGCGGATTAATTAATAACATTGCATTTCCAGATTTTGTAAGCGATCCTGAAATTGCTATTCCGTTAGAACCTTGTGGTTCTAGCATTTCCTTTTCTTTTTGAAGTGAAAGTTCTTCGGCGATTGGCATTTCCATATCGCCTTCATACATCGCTTTGATTTTACGAGTAGAAACGCGCTCTATATCTCCACCAATGGAACCTTCACTAAAATACATAGGCATCCATGGTTCAAAATGTGTAAGTAATCGAGGTTTTACTTCTGGATGTGTTTCCAAATAATAATTGATCCCATCGGCAAAAGCAATACATAATTCCTTAAGCCATTCTGGACTACTTTCATAATTAGCTATGGCTTCTTTTTCTGTCATAAAAAGCTTTGCTCTTAAATCACTATAAATAGCCTTTTCTCCTTCCACTTCGGCTAAACGACCGATTGCCCAAATATAATTTTGTTCTACACGATTAAAATCATCTTCGCATTGAGCGTATAGTAAGCCAAAAACAGCGTCCGCATCTGTTTTTCCATAGATATGAGGTACACCAAAATCATCTCTAATGATGGTAGTATTTAGTGAATGTTCTTGCCATCGTTTTTCTTCTTTAGTAATTTCTACTTTTGTTTCTGTTTTACAAGAAAATAGGAGGAAAGTGGTAATACCAAAAATTATGACTTTAAATCGTATCATAGAGCTTATTTTATAATCGGAAGAAAGGGTAAGTAATTATTTTAGGAGTGTATGAACTCCGTTTTCTAATGTATATAATGTGGTGATTTCTTTTTGAGTAAGATGTCTGTTATAAATAGAAAGTTCATCCATTAACCCTATATATCCTAATCCTAAATAAATATTTGATTTATCTAATTCCCAGGTAAAAGGATCCGTAATGTTTTCTCTTTTTCCTTTTAGTTCACCGTTTATATACAAAGAAGCTTTGCCTGTTTCTGTATTTAGGTTTTCAAAATTAATAAAGATATGGGTCCAGGTACCCTTGGCAAATGGTGGTTTAGAGACTGGAATTAATTGATTCTTAAAAACAGGGTCATTATTATCAGATATGGTAGTATCTTTTTTCCAAGAAATTTTATCTCCAATAACTCCAAGCCTGAAATCTCTAGGGTTTTCTTTTGTAAAGTCAACCCATATGGATGCATCGTTATAACTAACATCTGTAATTTGAATGGGATCGCAGTATCCAGGTTTTAGATCTGTAGCAGGATCAAGGTTTAGCCAAAAAGATACAGCACCATTCCAGTTTTCAGTATTGTAAGCAATATTATCGGTACTAGGATAATAGATATACCCCTTACTATCAGAACCGTATAGCAATCCATCGCCATGTAAACCTTGACCTTTGGCGATACTAATATCTTTTTTATGGATTCCTACCTGAGCAGAATCTCTGGCTTTACGAGAAGGTACCGTATATAATTGTGGATCTCCTAATGCAAAATCTGCCTGAACACCTTTATCAAAAGAAGCATAAAATGTAAGTGCTTTTTTTAATGCAGTTTTTGTAGTATCCTTTTTAACTACATCGTTTTGGGTTTTGTCTTTTTTGTTCTTGTCTTTTCCACAAGATACTGCAATAAAAGATAGTGCTAAGGTAAAAATAATACTGTAGTAAAGAGAAGATTGTGTAGATTTCATGAGATGATAGGTGTGTGTTTATATGGTTATAAATATATAAAAATATACCCACCAAATAATGAGGTCGTTAATAGATAGGAAAGTTTTAAATAAATTTTATGATATCAAAGGAATCAAATTTGAAAGAATGAATTGAAACAAACGTCCTACTGTATTAACAGCTTTTAGTGTTTTGATTAATCTTATAATTCTATTGAGCGATATAACATCTATTAAGTATTAATTTATAAACACTTAATCTTCAGATAATACATTGTGCATGGTTTGAAATATTTTTTCTATTGTTAAAATGAATATTACGCTAACCATAATACATACTAGTATAATAGGTGTTTTTTGAATAAATTTTAGAGCAGAATAAATAATATCTAAAAACACGCTGTTTATCTCCATTTGCTCTGAATTAGTATACATTTCGAAAAACAAAGAAAGAAGAAGAATACTCGAAATGATAGCACCTAAAACTTTCTTGGATATCAAAGGTTCAATTACTTGAGTATCATCATTCTTTTCTATCAAAGAAACAACACGTTTTGTGAAATCACTATCGATAGGGTCTAGCGTATTATGGAATAAAATCTCATCTGATTTAACATCTTCTGTTCTTAAGAAAGTTTCATTCTCCAGAAGTATTTTCAAAAAATCTCCTGTAAAATCAGCTTTAGGATGCTCTAATTGCTCATTTTTAATCCATTTTATTAGAAGTTTGTCTTTTTTATTCATTTTATAGAATATTTTTTAATTCATCTTTCAATAAGTCATTCAATTGTTTTCTTAACTTCTTTCTTGCTCTAAATAATTTAATTTTAATATTTGCTTTAGATAAACCAGTAATGACGTGTATTTCTTCAATACTGTTTTCATCAATATAAAATAAGGTAATTAAAAGTCCTTCTATACTGGGTAATGAATCGATCGCTAATTTCACAAAATACTGTTTATCTTTATATTGTAGACTTTCTTCCTGAGAGATGGCTGAGGACTTTAATTTCTCGTGATCTTCATTAACAATCGTTTGTGTATTGATTTTGTTTTTCCGAAGATCATACAGTGCAGTCCTGTAGGTAATAGTATACAGCCAGGTAGAAAATTTCGATTCTTTCTTAAAAGCGTGTATTTGTTGATATACCTTTATAAAACTTTCCTGAGCTATATCTTCTGCTTCAATTTTGTTTTTTACGATTTTTAAAGCAATGTTATACACCATATCCTTGTACTTATCCACAATATATGATAATGCTTCAAAATCTCCTTGCTGTATTTTTTCGATATATATAAAGTCTTCTTCCGAGCTCATCCATACTTAGGATGCTATTTTATGTCTAATGGTTACACTTAATTTGTTTTTAATCAAAAATTAATTAATCATTATCTACTAATGTGTAACCACATATCTAAAAAGTGCATCTTATTAGATAACAGTTAAAAAATTTAAGAATATGGATGGAAATATCTTAGTACCTATTTCATTTTTAGTTTCTGTGTTTGGAATCATTTACATATATATTACCTCCAGACATAGGGAACGTATTACCATGATAAAATATGGAGTGAATGCTTCTCAATTAGCAAATAAGAAAAAGGATTTAGCACAATCATTAAAATATGGAATGTTTCTTATAGGTATTGCTGTAGGGATTTTAGTGGGATACGGTATAAATTTATTCATGCCAGAAAAAGATCACCCCGTATTTTATTTTTCTATGACATTTTTATTTGGAGGAATCAGCATTATTATTAACTATAAAATGGAAAAAAAGAAAACAAGTATCTAAAAATTAGTCTATTACTATATTAGAATTTATAATCAAAATAATCATTTCATCAATCAATTTTAATCAACTATGACACAATCAAAACGAGTAGGTATAAAAATCATTTCGGTATGCATCTACATGCTTTCAATAGGCACAGTACAATCTCAAAATTCTACAGTACAAGTTGGAAAAATAGATATGTTATTTAATGACTGGAACCAAGGTGAAACTCCTGGAGCTTCGGTTGCAGTTATCAAAAATGGAACTATTATTTTTAAAAAAGCGTATGGCTTAGGAAATATCGAAAATAATATCCCTAATACAACCTCCAGTCTTTTTAATATAGCATCTAATTCTAAGCAGTTTACTGCATTTGCAGCACTATTACTAGAAGAAGAAGGAAAATTATCCTTAGAAGATGATATTCGAAAATACATTCCTGAACTTCCTGATTTTGGATATACTATAAAAGTAAAGAATCTCGCACAGCATACTCATGGAATACGAGGTGTAATTTACCTATTAGGAATGGCAGGGTGGAATATAGAAGATGTTATCACAAAAAAAGATGTTTTTAAGTTATTTAGACAGCAAAGAGAATTGAATTTTCCGCCAGAGACCGATTTTTTATATAATAATTCTGGATATATATTACTGGCAGAAATTATAACAAGGGTATCAGGAAAACCATTTCATATGTATCTGAGAGATCATATTTTTATGCCTTTGGAAATGAGAAATACTATAACATTAGAAGATAATAGTAAGATCATTAACAATATATCATATCCATATTATTATGATGGGAAATCATATAAAGTAGCTATTAGAAATTCAAAAGATATCGTAGGGCCTACTGGTATCAGAACCTCTACAGAAGACTTAACTAAATGGTTGAAGAATTTTGAAAACCCAAAAGTAGGTAATAGAAAAATGATGACTAAATTAATCACTCCAACTATATTGAAAAACGGAGATACGTTATCTTACGCCTTAGGTCAGGTAGTACATTCATATAAAAATCACAAAGTCATTAGTCATGGAGGTTCAGATGCGGGATATAAAAGTCAGATTTTACGCTTTCCTGAGGAAAAACTATCTATTATTGTTTTAACAAATAATGGATCCTTAAATGCAGAAGAAAAGGCATATCGGATTGCAGATTTATATTTAAATAATGATATGAAATCTTTAAAAACCGGACCAAATCCAAAAGTACTATCAACTCCGGCTATCACGGAAGAAACGTTAACCAAGTATGAAGGAAAGTTTCAATTGCAACCAGGTTTTGTATTAGAATTCAATCAGAAGGAGGGAAGTCTATTTATTACAGCTACTGGACAAGGGACACTACCTTTAGAAATAATTAGTGAAACTCAATTCAGGATTAGAAGAATAGATGCTATAATCACATTTATAAAGGATAAAGATGGGGTTGTAAACATAGTAAGTTTTGATCATAATGGAACTGTTAATTCTGCAAAAAGAATAACCTATGATATTGATAAATCTATTCTAGAAAAGTATGCTGGTACTTATTATAGTGAAGAGTTAAATACGTCCTATAAATTATCAATACAAAATGGTCAATTAATTGCCAGTCATCAACGACAAGACAATACTAAACTTACAGCATTAGAACGTACTAAGTTTACTGGGAACACATGGTTCTTTGGGATATTAGACTTTATAATTCATGAAGATGATGTTACTGGGTTTAAAGTTTCTTCGGAAAGAGTAAAGAATCTTTGGTTTGAAAAAAGGATTTGATTATTGTTTTTGAATGAAGCAATAAACACCTCTTCATTTGTGAAATTCTTCTATAGAATATAGTGATAACTAATACACTTTGAATTCGTTACGAAAGAACATGTATCGTAACGAATTCAGAGTGCAAAGGATGTCATTATTTTCTCAACTGATACCTTCTGGTTAAGAAACCAATAGTTCCTAAAGTTATAGTTACTATTATTAGTGATATTATATAATTAGAACTATGAATAAGTCCACCGAAATAATCAGCAAATGGTATTTTATTAATGTTTGCATATGTGATCATGAAAAATAGTATTTCGAATAGTTTTTTTCCTTTAGTAAGTATCCCTAGTGCAGAAGCCAGCAAAACAATAAATACGGATCCTGTTATGATATAACCTACAGATGAAAAATCCTGTGTAATTATCAATCTAATTAATAGAGGAGTGGCTAAAAACAATATGATGGCTATCCCAGCAATTATTTGTGAGGTTAATAATCGACCTAACGGTTTATGCGAACTAAATGCAAAATAATGAACATTATGGTAAATTTCTTTAGATGATATTTCCGAAAGCCGATGTACTTGTAAAAACCATAGTATGGGTAG
The DNA here is from genome assembly GCF_947495315.1 of uncultured Aquimarina sp. Lineage (GTDB taxonomy): Bacteria > Bacteroidota > Bacteroidia > Flavobacteriales > Flavobacteriaceae > Aquimarina. The sequence continues at coordinate 271,008 of NZ_CANLYD010000006.1, forward strand.
GATCAATGGGTATGCAATCTCAACGGGAGTTATTGCTAGCAAAACCATTCCTATAAGATTTATAGCCCATAACCATCTTTTTCCTTTTCGGAAAAGTAACATTAGTTCAGTTTTTACTAGAGAAAATATTCCATAATCAATTTCAGATTGATATAAATTCGATAGAACGATTTCTTTACCTTCCTTTTTATTAAAGAATTTAGGAATTGTACTTGTGATTTTAGGTCTGTCTTTTGTGTTAAACCGGTGAAAAAATGGAGATATACATACAATTAGTATTGTTCCCAGTAAGATCCACGCTATTCGACTTATTAAAAAGGATAAAGGAAAAGATATTCCATTGAATTCGAATTTCTTTGGTTTCTGAACATTTCCTAAAACATACCCTATCGATAAATTAGTCTGCTCATCCACTTGTAAAATATTTTTAACACTTTCTTCCATTTGATGCATTACTATTTTAGTTCCAAAAGGATCTAATACATATTGAATCTCATTTGGGGAAGTAGAAAATACGGTTGCAGAAAATAAAAAGAAGAAACCTATATTTTGAATTACTGAATATTTTTTGAATAGAACTTCGAAAACTACTGCCAATACAGCAATAAAAAACATAGCCGGAATAGGAATCAATAAGTATGGAACTATAAATTGTGACAGTTCAAAAGGAAACCCTTCATTGTATAAAAAGAAGAGAATTATACTCATGATGAAAATAATAAATACAATGGTAGATAATATCAAAAAATTACTGAATACCTTCGATAATAAATATCTAAAGTTAGATGCAGGCGTAGCGGCAGTTATTTGTCCAATTTTGGTTACTTGATCAGTTTTAATGCTACTATTAACAAGATAAAAACCAACCAATGATAAAAACACACTCGTCATAATTGCAGTTACATAACCAAACCAGGCCGAATTGTAATATCCAACATAATCAGAAATTCTTATGGTTGAGTATGATGCATTGGGCTCTGGTACAAATGTATACGCTACTGCTAAACTAATACACAAGGTTATTAGAAAACTATAGGTTCTGGTACGTTGTAGATAATCGAACTTTATGGTTGATAAAAATGATTTCATAATAAATGTATTAGTGAGCATTATAGACTCCGATATGTATATTGTTTAAGAAAATCAGAGCAGTGATTAGAATCATTATAAAAACAATAGAAATTCCTGTCATTGCTTTTTTATTTATTGAATTTTTCATGGTTTTAATTTGTTTTAGTTAAGTATAAATATGCATCTTCTAGATTTGCTTGCTCAGGGATAGAATGTTCCTTTGGAGTTTCCGAAATGTATCTAACGTTTAGCATTCCTTCTTTTCGGGAAGTACTCACCACTATTTGATTATTTTTAAAATTTGTAAGTTGTTCTTTATCTATGATAATGCTAAAAACCTTTTGATCTACGTGTGCTATCAACTTTTCTTGATCCCCATATGAAAGCAAAGAGCCATTTTTCATTACGGCGACTTGATCTGCAATTGTATCAATATCTGATACAATATGGGAGGACAAAATCACGATACAATCCTGTGCTAAATCCGAAATAAGATTTCTAAAACGAACTCGTTCTTCTGGGTCAAGCCCAACCGTTGGTTCATCAAAAATTACAATTTTGGGATCATTAAGAAGTGCCTGTGCAATTCCTACCCGTTGTTTCATTCCTCCAGAATAACTTCCTATAGGTTTTTTTGCAGCGTCTAATAGATTAAGTCCATCTAGCAACTGCTCAATTTTTGATTTGAGATTGGATCCTCCAATACCTTTCATCGCTGCTATATATTCTAAAAACTCAAAAGCATTAAGGTTAGGATATACTCCAAAATCTTGAGGAAGAAAACCTAGCTGTTTTCGCATATAATTAGCATCTTTCAGAATATTGTTTTTATTCAAAATAATGACTCCTTGTGTTGGTTTACTTACTGTCGCTATCATTTTTAGAAGTGTAGACTTTCCAGCTCCATTAGGTCCTAATAACCCTAATATCCCTTTCTCTATAGTTATAGAGAAATCTTTTAAACCATACTTATTTCTATTATATTTTTTTGATACGTTTTGAATTTCGAGTGTCATAATTATCGATTTTATTTACTTAATGCTTTTTTGCTAATGGTCGTTACAAAACCATTTTGGCTAAACGATAAACTATTAGTATCATCTTCTATTTGTGTTAATACAACTCCAACAGTAGTGTCATAAAGTGATTTGTCATCTTTTTGGATAAGTTCACTTTTAACCCCTTGAGCTTCAGAAACTAAATACATTTTATCATTCTCAAGAATAATTTCCAAAGTGAGATTAGCTTCTTTAAGCAAATAAGTTCCGGTATATTTTTTGAAATTGTTTAAATCAATACTTTTGAAACTTTCTATAGGTTTATTATTCATATATGCTATTAGGTCAGTACTAATAGATTGTTTTGATGGAATTGACTTTGTATTAGTGAAAATTAAGTACAAATCTTTAGTGATTGGATTATATTCATTCCTGAATGCATACCCAATATTGTTTCCACCGTGTCCGTAATAATTCACTCCATCCTGATTGGATTTAAATAATCCATACCCATAATATTGGTTTCCAGATTCCATCATCATTTTTACTGTCTCTTTTTTCAGTAATTGTTCTGTTTCGAATAAGGATCGATAAAATATTTCCATATCTGTTAGGGTAGAAGCCATACTACCAGCTGCATACGCAATATTTGCAAAATAACGGTAGTCTAAATAGTCAGTCACATCTTTTCCTTTGTGATAAGGTGTGGCTAAATTCGGAATATTTCTATGCACGTATGGATGAGTGTTTTTCATTTTTAAAGGAATGAGAATGCGCTCTCGCAACAAATCAAAATAACTTTGATCTGTGATTTTTTCAATAATTTTTCCTAAAAGAAAATAATTGGTATTACAATAGTCGAATTTACCAACCATCTTAGAGCTTGATTTCTCTACTTGTTGTAATAAAGCAGTATTGTATAATGAATCGTTTTTTGCATAGAAAATATCTTGAATGTTTCTTCCTATTACTTCATCTAAACCACTTTCGTGTGTTAGTAGAGTTTCTATAGTCAAGGATCCATCTACGTTTTGTATTGGTGTTAAGTATTTACCAACACTGTCAGTTAGTCTTAAATTTCCTTTTTCGACTTCCTGAAGTATTAGTATTGCAGTAAAAGTTTTTGTTGCGCTACCAATATTAAAAACACTATGCGCTGTTAGATTAAAATTACCTAAACTGATTGTCTTTATTTCGTTATTTTTTTTGATTAAAATAGCTACTCCTTTGTTTTGTTCTTTTAATACGGAATTATATTTTTTAGAAATAATATCTAAATCATTTGTTTGGCCATATCCAATATACTTTATAAGGAAGAATACTAGTAATACGATTAATTGTCTTGAAGTTTTCATAAATCTGTTATTATAATTTGTTGGATCAAAACTCATTTAATTTAAGTTTAGAATAAAAAAAGAATGATGAGAGGAAGTGATAGAATGATATTAGGATAAAAATCATCTTAACACGAAAAAGAGGTCACATAGACCATAAAGGATAACTTACATCATTAAAAAGTGTTATTTCAAATACCAAAACCTATTTTTGATAAGAATTTTTAATCGGATACTATGTCAAAAATAGATACTTGGGTAGATAATAAGCTCTTACAAAACATAACAATATGGTTGTTTTTGATGCTTATTTTTATGATGGTCATTCAAGCAGAAAATAGATTTGTTACAAGTTTGAGTATTATCGCTTTTATAATGCCTCCAGTGTATATCTGTAACTTAAAGATATTGCCATTATTTTTCAAAAGTCAAAGAGCCTTGGGAACAACTCTCTTTCTTCTTAATATTTTCTTATTTACTTTTTTAGGAGTCTTTCTTTTGAGTAGTTTCTTTAATAATTTTCAATGGAAAATGCTTTTAAATGTTTTTGGAGGTCTGTTATTGGTGATCCTTTTCGGAACAGCCTTAAAACTTGCCAGAGATAGTTTTTTTCGTCGCCAAGAGGAGAAGGAAGCGGAGTTAAAACTTCTGAAAGCACAATTGAATCCACATTTTTTATTTAATACCTTGAATAACCTATATGGATTATCCGTAGTGAAATCAGAAAAATTACCTGATTTAATGTTGAAACTTTCTGACCTACTGCGGTATAGTTTGTACGAAACTAAAGAAATGTTTGTTCCTTTAGAAAAAGAAATTAAATATCTCGAAAACTATATCTCTTTAGAGAAAATACGCTTAGAAGATAAAGCAGATATTCAATTAAATATAAGTGGTAATATATCCAGTACTGTCATAGCACCAATGTTGCTAATTGTTTTTGTGGAGAACGCTTTTAAACATTTAGGAGTTCTGGAGAGTGTGAAGAGTAAAGTGTTGGTTGATGTTCGAGTAGGAGAGAGTTCACTTGTTTTCCAGTGTGTAAACACAACTGATTCTTTAGATATAAAGCATAATGATCTCGAAAAAGGAAAAAGCGGTATTGGTTTAAAAAATGCTAGAAAACGTTTAGATTTGATATATCCAGAAAAATATCAATTAGAAATAGCCGAACAAGAAGATTCTTATCAAGTAGCATTAACTCTTAATTTTTGAATGTGTGAAAATATTACAATGTTTAATAGCAGATGATGAGCCAATAGCTCGCCAGATCATTGAGAATTATATTAAAGAAATACCTTATCTAGAGGTAGTTTCTACGTGTAAAAATGCTTTTGAAGTTATGGCTTTTTTACAGGAAAACAATGTGGATTTATTATTCCTGGATATCAATATGCCCAAATTGTCTGGTATCAGTTTATTAAAGACAATGCAGCAAAAACCTCAGGTTATTATTACTACTGCATATCCAGAATATGCAGTAGAAGGATTTGAGTTATCCGTGACAGATTATTTACTCAAACCTTTTTCTTTAGAACGATTTATACAGGCTGTTATTAAGGTGCAACAAAAATCAAAGAATAATAATGTCAATAACGTGGCTATAGAGAAAGAAGATACTATTACATCTATATATGTAAAGAGTGATAAAAAGATTATCAAGCTTGATTTTGATGCTATCAATTATATAGAAGCGTACGGAAATTACATTAAAATATATACGGATCAAATGATTCTGACACCTACAACACTATCAGATTTTGCAGAAAAACTATCAGATGATTTCATAAGAATACACAAATCATTTATTGTAAATTTTAATAAACTGAAATTAATCGATGGTAATCAAATGGTATTAAAAAATGATAGTAAATTACCAATAAGTAAGTCTTACCGAAAAATGGTTTTAAATAAAATCGACAACGCTTAGCGTACTATAATTGGGATTCGTAAGATCATTTATCTAAATAATTGAGTAATATTAGTTTTATACATCGTTCCGATGGGTATTATATGATCCGAAATTAATATTCTATTTCCTTCGATACTTTTTATATGCTTTTTAGCCACTGCAAAGGACTTGTGTACCTGCAGAAAATCATCATTAGCTAGTGTCTCTATTAAATCAGTTATTTTTTCTCTAACAGTGATGGTTTCATCAATAGTTACCACCTTTACGTAGTTCCCGGCAGATTCCAAGTACTGAATAGCACCAAGTGGAACCTGTGTATATTTTTTATTGCTTTTTAGAAAAATACTTTTTTCTTCAGTTTCTAGCTTTACTTCCGAAGTAGATGAGGGTTTAGATGTTGTGGTTACTGCCTTATTGACTGCTTTTAGGAAACGCTCGAATCCAAAAGGTTTTAATAAATAATCGGTTACATTAAGTTCATATCCTTCCAAAGCATATTCGCTGTAAGCAGTTGTAACAATGACTTTGGGTGGCGAAGGAAGTGTTTTTAAAAAATCAAAACCTTTAAGTTTCGGCATATTAATATCAAGAAAAATTAAATCTACTTCATTAGTACTTAGGTATTCCAATGCTTCTAGCGCATCATAACAATCCTTCATTAACTTCATGTTTGGTAACAAATCGCAATAACGTTTGATAATACCGTGTGCCATATGTTCATCGTCTACGATTATATATTTGATCATATTTGTTCTAACGTTAATTGTACTTTATACACATCTTCTGTTACAGCAAAAGATAAAAAATGTTTCTTTGGATACACTAACTCTAGTCTTCTTTTTAAATTTTTAAGCCCAATACCTGGTTCTTTTGCGAGTTCTGTAGTGTCAAAATTATTTTCTATTTCAAAATGAATTTCTTTGGCTGTGGAAGTCAGGTTTAATCGAACAAAGGCATTTTCTCTTAGATTTTCTAAACCATGTTTAAATGCATTTTCCAGTAATATTATAAATAATAAAGGCATTATTTTGGATTTTTTATCTTCAATATTACAATTAAATTGAACATCGGTTTTTTTATGGTAGCGCATTTTATGAAGTTCGATATAATTCTGAAGATATTCAATCTCTTTATTAATTGTAACAAAATCGTGTTCTCCCTCATAAATGCTATATCGCATCATATCAGATAATTTTAATATTAACTCTTGAGCTTTTTTCGAATCTTCTTCTACTAAACCATACAGGTTATTAAGTGTATTAAAAAAGAAATGGGGATTAACTTGGCTTTTTAAGTGTAATAACTCAGTTTTAGTTTTTTCATTTTTAAGTCTAATGATGGATTTTATCTGCCTAATTAGCCAATTTAATATAAAAACCAAAACCATTAAAAACATCACTGGTATTAGAAGATCCATTAGTAAATCTTCCTCTTCTAATAATACTAAAGTTCCTTGTTTAGTTGCTTTTGCCTCGAATGTGTAGAAAACAATACTAAAAATAACGATAGAAATATTGATCATCAATGACCAAAAACCTAATCCAGGGACATTCAATTTTTTAAAAGCAGTACTTTCTCTTTTATCAATTCGATATCTGATATAAAGAAAGAGTACTACATAGGCACATGAAATTCCAAAGAGTATACTGAGTACTCCATGAGTCGGATCAGATTCCAGCATTCCTATCAAATAAAACACACCCAATAGAATAGCAATAACTAAGATTTCTTTTCGTATTAATGCGTTTAGGTCTTTGATATAATTTTTTCTTGTTAGAAACCAAAATAATAGCAAATAACCAAGTGTCCCAATAGAAGTTAATGTCAATAAAGTACCGGTGAATTTAATATCCAGTTTTATTAAGAACAAACCACTTATTAAAGAAAACACAAAGAGACTAAGTGTTATAAATACCCGATTATATCTGTCATTTTGTAACATCATACCCAATAATACTTAAATAAAGTATATCCTCCAAAGAAGTTGACATACACTGTTCATCTCTGTATGAACAATATCAAATCAGGGATAAACTTATTTACCATTTGTAGATCCTATTTGTATACCTATTTATATCCAGTTGATCACTATTATTTAATTATAAAAAAGCTTCTTGATAAGTTTAGAAAAAAATAAACAGTTTAATCAAAAAACGAACAATATGGAATTAACCATTAACAACTTATCAAAAACATATGCTAACGGAACCAAAGCATTACAAGATATTTCACTAAACATCCCAACAGGAATGTTTGGTTTGTTAGGTCCTAATGGAGCAGGAAAATCAACGTTAATGCGCACGATTGCTACTTTACAAGATGCGGATGAAGGCTCCATAACTCTCGGCGACACAGATTTGTTAAAGGAAAAAGATGAAATTAGAAAAGTGTTAGGATACCTACCTCAAGAATTTAGTTTATACCCTAAAGTATCCGCAGAGTTTTTGCTAAATCATTTGGCAGTACTTAAAGGATTGTCAAATAAGAAACAACGAAAAGAAGTTGTTGAAGCACTTTTGCATAAAACAAACTTATATATGCATAGAAAGAAAAATCTGGGAGGTTTTTCTGGAGGAATGAAGCAACGATTTGGTATTGCACAAGCTTTACTTTCTAACCCTAAACTTATTATAGTAGATGAACCTACAGCTGGACTTGATCCAGCGGAGCGAAACCGTTTCTATAATTTATTGAGTGAATTAGGAGAAAACACAGTGGTAATCCTATCCACTCATATTGTAGAAGATGTTAAAGAACTATGCACTAATATGGCTATCATCAATCAGGGACAGGTACTCCTAAAGGGAAATCCAATACAAGCTATCGAAGAACTTGAAGGTACGGTATATCAAAAAACGATTGAAAAAAGCGAACTAAATAGCTATAAGCAAGAATTTGCAGTCATTGCTGAAAAGTTTATACAAGGGAAACCAGTTATTCACATTTTGAGCAAAAATAATCCAGGGAAGGGATTTAAAGCTATTCCGACAGATTTAGAGCACGTATACTTCTCTAATATTTTTGGTGGACTTCAGAGCTAAACTATATGTTAATAGACATAGATACTTAACACTTTTCAATTCTCATTTAATACTAATCATCATGTTATTCGAAATATTCAAATTTGAAATTAAATACAGGGCAAAACGTCCTGATACCTATCTGTACTTTTTCATTCTATTGTTGTATTCAATGCTCGCGGTAGATATTATTTTTGAAGGTAATCTTAATATTCTAAAAAGAAATGCGCCTTATGTTATTGCCAGAACAATGACCATTAGTTCTGCATTTTTTCTGATGATTACTTCTATGATCATGGGAGTTGCAGCGTTACGAGATTTTGATCATCATATGGAATCATTGATGTTTGTGAACCCAATCAGAAAACGAGATTATCTATTGGGACGTTTTTTAGGTTCTTTTGTGATATTGCTGGTTATTTATGCTGCCTTGCCCTTAGGGATGATACTTAGTGAGTTTTTACCTTGGAGGAATAGTGATGCTCTGTTAGCCTTTAATCTTTGGCATTACCTGCATCCATTTCTAACGCTCATACTTCCTAGTTTGTTTTTTGGAGGTGCTGTATTTTTTATAAGCGGTGCTTTAAGCAGAAAATTGATGGTTGTCTATACACAAGGAGTACTACTATTAATGATGTATATCTTCTCGATGCAATTAGCAAATGGATCTAAAAATTTATTTCTATCTGGCCTTTTAGAACCATTTTCATTTCAAACAATTAGTTTGGTTACTCAATATTGGACGGTAGTAGAACGAAACACTATGATGCTTCCGTTAGAAGGTATTCTTTTGTATAATAGATTGTTATGGATGTCTATTGGATTGATAACTTTAATAGTCGGTTATTATAGGTTTGCTTTTAACGTGATTAAAAATGGTGTTATAAAAAGAAAAACTATCAATACAGATCTTAAAACTAAAACTAATGAAGAAATAGACGTGATACTGATTTCTAATAATAGTGTTTCTATGAATCCTAGAAAGATTGGTCTTCTTTGTCATCATTCTTTATTTTATTTTAAATCAATTCTAACATCAGTACCTTTTTTAGTAATTACAGCTTGTGCATTAGGAATCATACTCATCAGCTCAATAAGTTTAGATACAGCATTTGGTGTAGATAGTTATCCTACCACCTATATTATTGTAGGAGAGTTACTAGAAAATACCATACTATTTTTTTTATTGATCATCATATTTTACTCAGGAGAACTGATATGGAAGGAAAGAGATACAAAACTCAATCTAATTTATGATGCTTTGCCAGTTTCAGATATGGTGTATTTAACAAGTAAGTTGATAGGTCTTGTGCTTTCTTATAGCGTTTTGATGATTCTTATGATTCTTACCGGAATCCTTTTTCAAGCTTCTAAAGGATATTATGAATTTGAAATTGAATTGTATTTCACTTTCTTTTTCATTGAAATACTTCCGTTTTTGTTCCTTTTTACGATTATCTGTTTTTTCTGTCAAACGGTACTTAATCATAAGTTTTTATCTCATATCATAGCCATAGTTTTTACTTTCTGTGCTACCATTGGATTACAAGTATTAGGGTATGATCATGGATTATACAATTTAGGAGGTCCTGATTTAGGAATATATTCAGATATGAATGGTTATGGCCATTTTTGGGAGCCTTATATATGGTTCAAGATCTACTGGATTACGTTTTCAGCAATACTATTTATTGTAGCAATAGTTTTTGCAATTAGAGGTACAGAAACAAATATCAAAAGACGCTGGAGCTCAAGTAAACTAAGATTCACAAAACCATTAATGCGATTTGGTATCACTACGCTCTCTGTTTTTTTATTATCAGGTTGTTATATTTTTTATAATACTAATATTATTAATAGTTATTCAACCGTTGCTACACAGCAGGAACATAGAGTAAATTATGAAAAAACGTTAAAGAAATATGATCAACTCATACAGCCAAAAATTGTAGATGTTAACCTAAAAATAGAGCTATATCCCTATCAAAGAGATTATACAGCAGAAGGGTATTTCATACTAAGTAATCCTCACGATACCGTAATCAGTGAAATTCATATCCAAAAAGCACCTAATGACCAAGTAGAAATTGAATATTTAAATATCGAAAAAGGAGCCAGCGTCAACAAAAAACACGAATTATATGGGTACTATATTTATGAATTAGACCAACCATTACAGCCAGGTGATGCTATAAAAATGGAATTTAAGCAAACCCATACCACGAAAGGTTTTACAGAAGGCGCGAGTACTAATATCGTATACAATGGGACATTACTAAATAACTTTTACTTACCAACAATTGGATACAATAAGCATATTGAGTTAGAAGATGATTCAGAACGAAAAGAATATGGTTTACAACCACGAATGAGAAGAGCTAAAATAGATGATTCAAAAGCAGTTCTAGAAGGTATGTCTTCAGGTGACGGCGAAGAGATTAATTTTGAAATCATTATTGGGACTAGCATAAATCAAACTGCTGTAGCTCCAGGTTATTTACAGAAAGAATGGGAAGAAGGTGAACGCAAGTATTTCCACTATAAAATGGATAAACCTATGTCTAATTTCTATTCTATTATATCTGCAGAATATGAGGTAATGAAGGATCAATGGATATCGGAAGATTCAAGCCTTAAGCAAACAGTAGATCTTGAGATATACTATGATAAAGGACACGAATATAATCTGAATCGAATGATGCATGGTATGAAAAAGTCTTTTGATTATTTTACTGAAAATTTTGGTCCTTATCAATATCGTCAGATGAGAATCGTAGAAGCTACCAGTTATAAAAAGAGAGCACAATCATTTCCAAATACAGTACCTTTTTCAGAAAATATTGGTTTTATTATGGATATTGATGATCAAAAAGATGTGGATATGGCTTTTTATGTAACCGCTCACGAAATGGCGCATCAGTGGTGGGGTCATCAGGTAAATCCTGCTAATGTACAAGGAAAAGCTATGCTTTCCGAAACCTTAGCTCAGTATTCAGCTTTAATGGTATTGAAAGAAGAATATCCTGAAGAAAAAGTACAACAGTTTTTACATTCCAGAATGGATAATTATCTGAAAGGAAGAGCTAATGAGAAAATTAAAGAAATGCCACTAGCATTAGTAGAATCGGGACAACAATATATCTATTATGACAAAGGATTGATTAATATGTATTCCTTACAGGATTATATTTCTGAAGATAGCGTTAATGTAGCATTAAGAAGGTTTATTAGAGATTGGGATAGTTTTGAAGGTTTAAAAAAGACCAAAATAGACAGATATGCTACTACCAAAGATTTATTACCATATTTTAGGGAAGTAACTGCAGACAGTTTGCAATATGTGATTACAGATTTGTTTGAAACTGTTACACTTCATGAATGTCAGATAACGGAAGCTACTTATAACAAGGTTTCTGACAATCAGTATAAAGTAAAACTGAACTTAGATGTAGATAAGTATAAAGTAGCCGATATTAATAACGAAAGTAACATTCCGGTAAACGACTGGATTGACATAGGGGTATATGCACAAGGAACCAATGGAGAAGAAGAGTTGATATACCTAAAGAAACATAATATCACCAAACACGCTACAGAATTGCAAATTATAGTAGATCAAAAGCCTACTAGAGTTAGTGTGGATCCTAAAGGAAAAATAATTGATAAGAAAATAGAAAATAATTCTAGATCATTTTCAGAAAACGAATTATCGTTTTAGACGCTAGTTTTATAATATAATAGGGTAGTTCTATATGGTATTTAAGCACTTAATGGAATTACTTTATTATCAATTTTACATACCCATCAATTCCATTTCCCCATTCATCAACGTCAGGCCAAATAGTATCATAATTATATTTTTGTTTACTCAAATCATCATCAATATCCAGTAATCGTTCTCTTTGTTTATAATTAAATACCAGTGTTTTATGAGATTCTACAGGGTGATTTTTTAGAATACTAGCGATAGTTTCAAAATTTGGATGTCGATGCCGTCTTCCATTACTAGAAAAAAGATAATATTTTGCTTGTATCATTTTTATCAATTCAGGACTATTATTTTTCCATGCTCCGTGATGGGCAACTTTAAGAGCATCGATTTGTAATGGTAATTCATCTTCGGGGATCAACTTTTTTAATTGTTCTTCCACCTGGTTAGGAATTGCATCTCCGAGAAAGAGCATTTTTTTACCGTTGTATTCTAACAAAAAGATAATAGAAGATCCATTAGTAGGGGAGTTGTCCTCTTTCTCCCAAAATTTGGTATAGTTTTCCACCCAATCCCCAAAAGTGGATACCAACATTTCTTCATCAAGAATGGCTTCATCAAGATCTGCTTGTCTCATTTCTTCCATCATTTTCTCAAAAGCATCATCAAAAAATGCATCCTGGTTGATCTTACCTGCAAACATTTTTTTGAGATAACGATACCATGTATTCGCCATTTTATCAAGCGATGATTGCGTTGGACCTAATAAGGTTAAAAAAAGATCATTCGATAATTTTAGTTTTAATGGCTCGTCTGCTTTTACCGCTAATGAATTAAAAGTAGTATTCCAATTATAGGTATGTTTCAGCAATAAACTTCCTAAGGATGTGCCTTGTTCGTAACTTACTAATTGAATTTCGTCTTCCGTTTCTGCACTTTCTTTTCCTCCAATAATGTCAATCATAGGAGTCTCTCCTTCAAAATCACCATCATCTTTATCCTCAAAATTAAGATGTCTATAGCTATTAAACCATACTTCATCTATAGCAATCACAGATGGATTGTCAGCAGCTCCGTTTTCTTTAATAAAAGCTATAGCGCCTGATATGTGGTCAGCATCAATATGGGTTACTATAAATTTTGCGAGTCGGCGACCTTCGTTATGAAGGGCTTTTAACCTGGGTTTTACATAATCCCGAAAGGTAGAAGTGTATCCGGCATCAATCAAAATGAGAGCTTCGCCAAAATCTAAAAGTATTGCATCACCGTTTCCCGCTGGAAATAATTCGATGGATATAGGGTTTGGCATATATGTTTTTTATGAAGTTAAATAGTATGATGGATTATCTTAATAGTAATACAATCAAATTGTTGTAAATTAATGATAATTGTTATTTTCCCCAATTTTTATTACCTTAATAGTCACAATATCATCTAATGGCCGACCCTTTAATTAAACTGTTTCGTAAGAGAACAGTGCTTGTTCGTGCAAAAAACTCAATAGGAACAGGTACCCTCATCGCTCCAGGAAAAGTTCTTACATGTGCACATGTTGTAAGAAAGTCAATAGATAATATAGGTTCCATCAAAATATTGTTCCCAAATTTAGAAGAACCTGGTCATTTTGAATGGGAAGAGAGTGCAGTAAAAGTATATGTTTCTAAAATATATGAAGAACCAAATGAAACAACTGATACTGAAAGTGAATTAGCATCTTTAAAAAAAGAGTATCCAGATGTTGCTATTATAGAAATCTCCAAAAAAGATCACTCTTTAATGATGTTTCCGGATATTGATGACATTCCTGATGATTTACAGGATCGTCAATTTTTAGCATTTGGTTTTCAAAAAAAGGATAGAGATCTTAAACGAAATGTTCCCCAAGCAGTAAGCCTAAATTATAATGGCGAAGAAATTGATTCTGATGTTATTAGGAAATTAGTATTTGTAAATGGATTGATAAGACCCGGAATGAGTGGTGCTGCTTTAATAGAAAGAGAAACTGGTAACATCATCGGTATTATACAGATGACCCGTAACCCTAATGATGATCTTGGGGCCTTCGTAATACCTGTAGATATTATTTGGAGAGTTTTTAAGAGATGGGAAGAAGATGGTGATACTAATATCTTTTCCGAATTAACGAGTAAAGCAGTTAAAAAACAGATTCAGGAAGAATATAATCTGGAATATCCCAAATATCCAATGTATCGCAAATATGGGATTAGGTTGATCATTTTGCCAGTATTAATTTTTCTGTTGATTTGGTGGATGTTTTATCATCTTGGACAAATACAAGAATCTGGATTGATAGCAATAATATTGGTAACTGTTACAATCACAGGTAAAATAATGGGAGATTGGCTTGGTGAAGATATAAATAGTGAATCAAGCAAGCTTAAGAATACCATTGGATCATTATTTTTTGGTAATATATCATTGATAAGTCTTGGTGTCATTACATTCTTTTTATGGACGTTTACTACATCTGTATGGGTTCATGGAAATTCAGAATTTGATAAAGTACCAATTACCTTGTTTAGTGGTAAAGAATTTAAAGAAGGACGGCAAAAAAGCTTGAATCCAATAGGTGACACAAAATTTTTGATATGGACAACATTTATAGGTGATTCTGTGAAGATTGTTCCAGAAGGAAGAGAAGAATTACCTCTCTTTGTTTCTCCATTTTCTAAAAAAGAATTGTATTACCCCAAAAGCTTTTTACGAGAACCTATATTATTAATACGCTTTGATCCTAAGCGAGCAAGATTAATGAAAAAGTTTCGTTTAGAGGTCCGAATAGAAAAGCACAATAGTGAAGTTATCAAGTTTACGGATAGCATATTACAAGATAAAGGAGCAATGGTATTAGGAAAACGAAAGTTGAAAATTACCAAAGAACGTGAAAGAGAGTGGAAGCAATTCCACGAAAATGACCAGTTAACTGCTGCTATATTGGAAAAATGGTCGCAGCATTGGAAAAAAATAAAGCCCCATAATGAAGTTGACTTAGATATAGATGATAAGATTACGGTAAAGGTTATTAAAAAGTCAGATAGCACTGTTGTAAACGAACAATCGTATCGGATACGATCTGATAACACAGATAAATTATTAAAATTTACATTTCAATAACGGGGATTATGGGAAAAACAAGAATTAACGGATGGATCACTTGTACATTTCTACTCTGTACAGTACTGGTTATGGCGCAAAAACCGGAAATACAAGTGAGTTTTGATATCACTTCAGATAATTTATTTTTTGAAATATTTGAAAGCGATATAGATGAAATGAAAACCAAAGCATTGCCAATACTCATGGATGGACTTAATGAGTATATAGGATTCGTCTCTTTTTTAAAGGAATCTGCATCAAACAAACTAACGATCACATTAAAAAATAAGAATGTTGGTAGTACAGGTTTTAATGAAGAGTATTGGTTATTTTTTGAATTAAAGGATTCAGAAAACTCAGTATTTTCTCATGAATGGCAGTTTCTGGATTACGAAGAGTTTGATGCGTATCAGAGCTCTACTGTAATGATGTTAGAGAAGTTACAAGAAGATTGGAAAGCTTATTTAAATAAATCATATAACCAGGAATTGGTAAGTATTTTGTTTGATAAAATCTCAATCACTATTCCGGATGGTAATCATTATTATATCGATGATACTTCCGGTATAAAAGAGGCGATTCTTCCTTTTAAAAAAGAAGTGCTGATGATGGATCCCATTGATAGTGAGTTTAAAGTGATTGTCAATGGTAAGACCAATAGCGGAGTTCCTACAGTATCTAAGCATGAAGAAGCTCAGTTTTCAGGGACTGTGCAGGAAAATATGGCAGGAATACCTTTACCTCTAATGGGATGCCTAAGAATACAGCTTAAAGAATTACCTGTTATGGAACTACTTAATGGGGAAATCTTTATTACTAAATACAGAAGGAAAGTATATACTACTATTGCTACTTCGAGTGACTTTTTTGAATCTAACATTGAGTAAGATGAAAACTAAAAATTTATTTTCGATAGTATTTACTGCAATACTTTTTACCTCTTGTTTTGGGCAGGATGGTGCTCCTTCTCCCGCGAGCTACAAAGAGAGTAGTAGAATATTAATAAAAGATGTGAATCTTACGATTGGAGAGTTTCTTGCAAAAGGTGAGGTAGCAGAAGCTGCAAAACATATAAAAAATAAAATGTCCGATTGTCTTGAATTGGGAGATGGGAGTAAGCTTTGTGAGGCTGGACTAAACTTTACAAGTGGTTATTTATATCAGCAAGCGGCGCTTGAAGATGTCAAAAACAGTAGCGCATATCAAAAAAGAGCGCTTACTTATTATGAAAAAGTTTTGGCTTCATATCCTGATAATAAGGCTGCTTGGTCAAATTTTATTCAGTTGATTGAATTACAGGATATTGATCCGTCAATAATCAAAAAATTAGAAGGAATGGCCAAAAGGTATCCTTCAGAACGGATTAATATTTATGTACGGATTGGTGACATGTATAAAAGTGATAATGATTTGCAAAAAGCTTGTGATTATTATCAAAAAGCATATGCAGAAGACCCATTTTCAGAAAAAGCTTGTGGTGCTATGGTAGCATTGTATACAAGATATGAGTTTTCTTGTGTCACGCGGAACAACATCAGGCAGTTAGCATTAGATTGTCAGGAAATTGATCTACCCAATTATTCAGAAGAACTTCTAAGGAAAGAACTAATCACATCTTTTAACAATAAAAAATATAAAAAGGCCTTAGAATCTTTAGTGCTATGGACTCATGTAATGGTAGATAATAACTGGCTTAATTCGAAGAAAATCAATAGATTAAAAGTTAAATTGTTTAGAGGTCAAGAAAGTGAAACCAGAGCTGAGAATATAATTTATAATGCATTAAATGAACTTCAGCGTATAATTCAGGCAGAACAAATAGAAGATATTGGTGATATCCAGTTTTGGAATGGATATAGTCCGGAAATTTATATGTCTGGTGAATGGAGTAAGATCAATCCAAAATCAGTGCTATATAAAGTTTACCACACAAAAGGAAAAAAAGCATATTTCAGAGGTGATCTAAAACAAGCTGAAACTTTTTGGCAAGCTGCACTAGATGGAGTAAGGAATTCTGATCGTGCATTTTACACCTATGTGGCATCGGATATGGCAAGATTGTATAATAATAACCCACGTTTAGATCCTTCTGACAAGAAACTAAATAAGCTTATCATCAGGCTTTTTAATATGAAAGGTGCTGCATACGGAGATAACGATCTACGAATGATCCGAAAATACCATATCACACTTGGAGGTATTTTTTATGACAAGAAGAAATGGGATGGACCTGGCGGAGCAAATGCTAAATTTCAGCTAAGCAGGGCAGTATCAAGTCGATTCGGACCAATAGTAAATCCAAAACTTAGAAGAATGTTAGGAGATGTCTACAACGAGTTAAATCAAGATAGTAATGCTATCAATGCTTATACTAAGTCTGTTGAAGATTATTTATCGCTGGATTTGATAAAAGATGCGGATAAACTTATGGGGATCACTAGAGAGAAGTATAGTACCGCAATGAATTCAAATCAGTTAAAAAAGATTAATGGAATTCAAATCATAATTGATTGGAGAAAAGAAACTAAGGACCCTAATAATGACCTGCTTAAAAATAAGGTAACCGTGACGGATTATTTGGAGAAAGTTTCTACAGCAGAAAATGAAGCTAAAAAAGCGGTATCCGATAAGTTTGTAAAACTTCAGTTTTTTAAAGGTCTTTCGGATTTAGGAGTAACGATTTCTGAGGATCGAAAGATTGATAGACAAATCATTTTAGCGAATGCATTAGGAAAGATAGATAAAGTATACCAACTATCTTCGCCAACAGATTTTAATAGAATAAAAAACATAAAAATTACTTTAGAACAAAGTGTAGCGCAGCCAAAAAGATTAGAGAGCGCACAAATGCATAAAAAAGCAAATCTATCCTATAGCACTTCAGGATCAAAATCTGGTTTCAAAACATATAGTGTTACCGCCCTTAATAAGGAAATTGTTGTTCCTGATCAATTATTTGAATTAAAGGGAGTTCTTAAGGACCATTATTCTGTAAATCAAGTAGTAAAAGAAGCGAAAATTGAAATACTTGATGGAAAATTTAAGATTAAAAATTAACCTTAAATTTTCCGTCTTAACTATAGAGGTTATTTCATATACATAAAACCCATCATATTAATTGTTTGTTTGTATGAGTCCTAAAACAAAAAGCATCAATAGTGTATATTTTGTTGATGCTTTTCAATAAACAAAATTAAATATGTTATCAATAGTTGGTTTTAAAACCCAACAAATAGAACGATTACTTTCGAATACTTATTTTGCTGAAATATGATTGTTTATTGTCTAGGATTTTTATAATATAAACACCAGTATTCAAATGTTTTAAGTCCAAAGTCGCTGATCCTCCTTTAATACTTTCCGAGTGTAATCGTTGACCAGCTAAATTATAAACCTCCACTTGAGCTGAAACCGAACCGGAAATAGTGATATTTAATAAATCAGAGTTGTTCAAAGGATTAGGATATACTAGAGGAGCCTCTTTTGCTATCCCTTCAGGGGATTTGTTATCTCCTTTAAAACGATCTCTACCGGCTAGCCATTCCATATCCCAGCGAACACCTCTTAGTAAACATCCTTCAACACCCATATCAACTCTACCTGGACACAATGGTTCATCATCCGAATCATTTATAGGTCCATTTCCGCATTGAACATCATTATATATATTGTCTCCATTATTTCTGGATCTAAATAAAGGATGTTTTTCTAATTCATCACAAATATCGACTACACTGTACTGAGTTCCATTAACAATTACTTTTTTACTACCTAAATTGTGATCAAAATTAGTACTACACCAGCAAAATCCATTAGCCTCGTAGCTATCATGCCAAGAAACTCCTCCTGGGTTTAAAGGAATATCTCCACAATCCTGTATTAAAATGAGGTGTGCTATGTTGTATTCACAATCTCCACCTGCATATCTAGCAGCTACTTGATATTCTGCATTACTTAAACCCGTAAAACTATAAGAACCAGCGTTGTCATTAACGGTAATAGGGTATGAGTTTCCTCCATCAATACTGAATTGAATTTGTGTATACGCATCAGAATCTTCGAAATTGATAATAATTTGACCATTATTGTTGGAACAACCAGGATTCGTTTGCGTAATTGAAAGTCCTCCAAAAAAATCTGAACAATCTCCACCAATAGTAGTACAAGCCAATGCAGAGACGTTCGGTCCTGTAACTACCATATAATCAATATTACCAAGTCCGGAGCTATTCGTAGCTTCAAGGCGTAGGTCTTTTACTCCAGCAGAAAGATTCACTGTTACTGATTCTGTTTCCCAAGTAGTCCAACTTCCCGTAGTATTAAAACTGATATTGTTCGCTACTGTGGATCCATCAACAACTAATTTTGCAGATCTGTTACTTGTACTGGCATATCTCCAAGTAATGGTATATGATCCAGCTGATCCATCAATTTTCCAATCTATCCCATTCCCAAGTGCGTTAGCTGTATTGACAAATCCTGTTCCTGTATGCCCATTATGATTGTTGTCAATTGAACCATCATAAGAGCAGAATCCGGTTTCCTCTTCTTGAATAGTTACTGTATTATTGTTATCAATCGTACTTTCCGATATACTAATATTCGAAATATAATAAGTTTCGGAAGCTACGCTGGTGGCACCATTGATAATTATTTCGATATTGCTGCCAGTAATATCATTAACTGAAACAGTTTTTTCAGAAAAGGCATTTACATTTTCAGAGATAACCTGTGGCGAGCCACCGTTTATAGAATAATAAATATTTAGATAGTCTGAATCCTCCATAGATCCCATGCCCTCTATATCCATAGATACTTTAAGACTTGTAGAAGCACAGGAAATATCAATGACTCCGGAACTATAGTTTACCATCTGATCGGAAATAGTAAAGTCGTTATCGGTCCAAGGAATTGAACACCCCTCAGAATCAGAAGTCACATATAGGTTTGAAATGTTTTGTTTTGTTATCCCGGGTCCTT
Organism: uncultured Aquimarina sp.; assembly: GCF_947495315.1. Lineage (GTDB taxonomy): Bacteria > Bacteroidota > Bacteroidia > Flavobacteriales > Flavobacteriaceae > Aquimarina. Next base: position 291,149 of record NZ_CANLYD010000006.1, read on the forward strand.
CATAAGCTACTGACAATACATTTCCTCCGGTTTTTTCAAAAAACTGAACCTCAATTTGATGATATCCAGCTTCTAAACAAATCGTTCCAGATTCTTCACGTGCACCATGTAACCCATCATTGTCAACTACCTTAATTCCATCAATCCAAAGTGTAGAACCATCATCAGAAGTTGTATAAAACGTGTAGCTACCATCATTTGGAATATTAATATAACCATCAAAGGTTAACCCGAAATTATCTCCACTTGTAGCATTACTTAGATCAATAGATGATGCTAAACCACTTGAAACAGGTGTAAGTGAACTGAAATTAGGTAAAGAATTCCAAGAACCTTCATAATAATCATAATTTATACCACCTGTTAGATTAGAAGGCGGAGTAATAGCTGCCAAAGGTGAATTACAAGGGTTTGTTGTGGTATCTTCTAAAAACTTAAACCAATCGACATCTAATAAATACCCACTTCCTCCAGTAAATACAAAATAAATATCCTGTTCTCCACTTACTTGTGATATACTTGCTGTTAGGGTTTCCCATGATGTAAAAGATCCTGTATTGGTAACTTCTGCCGCTCCCAATAAAGTTCCGGAAACACTTCCTTGCCTTATTTCGATAGTCCCTCCTGAAGTACCACTTGATGCAGAAATTTCTATTGAATTTGCTCCAGAACCAAAGTCTACATTTTCATATTCTACCCAATCGCCATCATTTACCCAACCTACAAAAGAATTGGCAGTTCCTGTTTGTATACCTGATTGTTCACAAAAATCTTCTGCTTCTATTTGCGAAAACGCATCATGACTGTCACAAACATCTACAGTGTTTTCACAAGTTTCACTTGAATCACTTACATTGCTTGACTGAGAAACCGCACTGGTAACGTCATAATCATCTCCATTCCCATAAGAATTACAATTTGAAATTTTTCCAGTAGCTCCAGATTTAGCATAAATACCGTCTTTTGCATTATTTGCTACACAGTTATTTTTCCAATCGATATCTCTTGTAGTAAAGTTTTCACTATTTGCACCTAATCCAAAATCACCATTGTCAGTGATAATACAATCATGTACCAAATATCCTTCAGTATCTGCAGCACGTACTCCTCTGAAATAGTTTCCTGACATTTCACAATTATAGATTTCAATATCTTCACTATAAGAAATATTAATTCCATTGGCAGAAGTAGAGTTGTTAAATGTAGAGTTTCTAACAACAGCACCATAACATCTCCTTAGGTACATATTATGTGCAAAACCTTCTTTACCTGCTGTTCCGTTTTCACTAAAATCACAGTTCTCTACTAAAACATTTTTAACACCTTTAATATGCACTCCCCATCCCGTGTTGTAACAACGAACACTTGAAATTTTTACCGTATCGTGATCAGCGCCATAGGAGATAATTTCTATCCCTCCACCGTCAGATGCATTGGTACCAGTTAAAGTTAGGTTCTGAATGGTAATGTTTTTTAAGCCATTACCAGATTGAACAATCATTTTTATATTTTGAGTTGTCTTAATGGTAGTGCCGTATGTACCTGAACCTTGTAGTTTTGTGTTACTAGATATTTTAAGTGAAGAAGTAATCGTAAATGTACCAGAAGCAAGTGTTACAGTGCCACCTCCGCTAGAGCCTACATCATCGAGTGCATCCTGAATGTTCCCACCTAAAGGCACTGTTATATCAGCAGCACTTAACGAGAGGTTTATTAACAAGATAAAAACCTTTGTTATATTAATTAAATAGTTTGTTTTGTCCATAATTAAATCATTTTAATTTGTAGACATATCTCAACCTTCACTTTAGGAGGAATATTTATGTCAATTTTGTTATGCAAAAAATATTTTTTTGTTTTTCAAAATACGATTGTATCGAATTATGTTTAATTATAAATTGGTTGACCAATTTAGGAAAAAGTAAAAATAGTATACAATTTTAAAGAATCAATTAACCTTTAGAATATGTAGGTGATGATTTAGAATTCGTTTGTTATTCACTTTAATATCCCGAATAAGAACAAAATCAAATACTTTTAAATTAAATTAATTTCTAATTGTTGTAGAATACTAGTATTTTTATGTTTTGAATTATATTCATGATTCAATTAAGAATTTTTTGAAAATCAATACTTAATTTTTATATGAAAACTAACATCATCAATCTACTTCTTATTGTCCCAGCGCTTTTTATAGCCTGTAATACTGCAAAAGAAGAAAAACCTGAAGAAAAACCTCATGAATCATTAGAGGCTCCGGTTGCTAAAAAAATAGCTGAAGAGTTAAAAGCTCATGGAGATACACGGATAGATAATTATTTCTGGATGCGTCTAAGTGACGAACAGAAAAATGCAGAAACTCCAGATCCACAAACACAGGATGTATTAGACTATCTAAATGCAGAAAATGACTATAAAGATGCTGCGATGAAGCATACAGATAGTCTGCAGAAAACATTATTTGATGAAATTGTAGGACGTATCAAGAAAGACGACTCATCAGTGCCTTATAATGACAATGGATATTCTTATTACACACGATTCGAAAAAGGGATGGACTATGCTTTGTACTGCCGTAAAAAGCTGGAAGAAGGTGCCAAAGAAGAAATTATGCTTAATGGTCCGGAAATGGCTAAAGGTCTTGCTTATTTTGCATTGGGCGGTAGATCCGTTAGTCCTGACAACAAAATGATATCATATGGTATTGATACAGTATCCAGACGTAGGTATACCATTTATTTTAAAAATTTAGTTACTAATGAAATCCTTTCTGACAAACTGTTAAACACAACAGGAAGTGTGGCTTGGGCTAATGACAATAAGACGGTATTTTATACATCTAAAGATTCAACAACACTAAGAGCTAATAAAATTTACAAGCATGTATTAGGTACAGATCAATCAAAAGATGAATTGATTTTTAATGAAGAAGACGATACATTCAGCACCTTTGTGTATAAATCAAGATCCGATAAGTATATCATTAGCGGTAGTTATCAAACACTATCTACAGAATATAGATATCTGGATGCAAATACTCCAAATGGAGAGTGGAAAGTAATACAACCTAGAGAAAAAGATTTAGAGTATAGTGTTGCGCATTTTGGAGATCATTTTTATATCAGTACGAATCTGGATGCAAAAAACTTTAAGTTAGTAAAAACACCAGCTACCGCAACAACCAAGGAAAATTGGGTGGATGTAATACCGCATAGAGATGATATTTTATTGCAAGATTTTACAGTGTTTAAAAATCACCTAGTACTTAGTGAAAGAAAGGAAGGATTAAGTACAATTCGGATAAAAAAATGGAATGATGAAGACGATCATTATATTTCATTTAATGATCCGGCGTATCTTACTTATCCTACGACTAATCTGGATTTTGACACTAATATCTTACGTTATAGTTATACTTCCTTAACAACTCCTAATAGTGTTATCGATTATAATATGGATACAAAGGAACAGACAGTTTTAAAAGAGCAAGAAGTATTAGATCCTAATTTTTCTAAAGATAATTATATATCAGAGCGTTTATACGCTACAGCAAGAGATGGTGTGAAGGTTCCTATCTCATTAGTGTACAAAAAAGGAACACAGAAAAATGCACAAACACCTTTGTTATTATACTCTTATGGTTCCTACGGAAGTAGTACGGAACCGTATTTTAGTTCCACGCGTTTAAGTTTGTTGGATCGTGGTTTTGTATACGCTATAGCACATATTAGAGGTGGACAAGAAATGGGTAGATATTGGTATGAAGATGGTAAACTGCTAAAAAAGAAAAATACATTCACAGATTTTATTGATGTAGGTGATTTTTTAGTGAAAGAAGGATATACCAGTTCTGACCATATGTATGCTTATGGAGGTAGTGCTGGAGGTCTGCTAATGGGAGCAGTTTTAAATATGAAACCTGATCTTTGGAATGGAGTAGTGGCTGCTGTACCATTTGTAGATGTAATATCGACTATGATGGATGAAACCATACCTTTAACTACTTTTGAATTTGATGAGTGGGGGAATCCTAAGAATAAAGAATATTATGAGTATATGAAATCATATTCTCCGTATGATAATGTGGAAGCCAAAGATTATCCTAACATATTAATTACTACAGGTTATTGGGATAGCCAGGTACAGTATTGGGAACCTGCTAAGTGGATTGCGAAACTAAGAGAACTAAAAACAGATGATAATCTTCTAATTATGGATTGTGATATGGAAACAGGTCATGGAGGAGCATCAGGACGTTTTGAACGTTATAAAAGGACTGCTCTTAATTATGCTTTTATGTTAGATCTTGAGGGAATAGAGAAATAAACTTTTGTTTATTAAAAGATCAAAAACCAGTAAGAATCTAAATGCTTACTGGTTTTTTTATAAATTTGAAAAAAGTGGTAGAACCAATCAATAAGATTTTTAGAAAAGTAATAATTACCGTAATGTTATCGGTTCTCACATTTTCTGTTAGTCATAGCCAAATTATTCTTCAAGATACTGAAGGCAGTCTTTCCAAAAGATGGCAAATAAAAAGTGATAGTATAAAACGCTTTAAAATTGAACCCTATAAACCAGTCTATTTTTTATTAGCTAACTATACTACTGATATTAATAACTTTCCAACTAGTGACAATCCTCTCAATTCAGTAGAAGAACCTTCTGATTTTTCTGATACCGAGTTAAAATTTCAATTAAGTTTCAAAACCAGGGCAGTTAGAAATTTATTTGGAAAAAAAATAGGGGGTGATCTTTGGGTTGGGTATACTCAATCTTCTAGATGGCAGCTATATAGTGCTAATATTTCTAGACCATTTAGGGAAACTAATTATGAACCCGAATTGATGCTAGTTTTTCCTACTCCTTATAAAATTTTAGGATTGAATGGAGTATTAGCCGGTGTAGGAATAAATCATCAGAGTAATGGGAGATCGAATCCTTTATCAAGAAGCTGGAATCGAATTATATTACAGTTTGGATGGGAAAATCCTTCTTGGAGTTTTATGCTTAGACCTTGGTGGCGATTACCAGAAGATGCGGTAGAAGATAATAATCCAGGAATAGAAAACTATGTTGGTAGAACAGAGTTTTTAGCAGTTTTTTCCAAAGGAAAGCATGACATAAGTATACTAGCAAAGCATTCTCTACGTGGTGGAGATAAAAACAGAGGTAGCATACGACTAGATTATGCAATTGAGGTTTTAGGCCAACTACAGATTCACGCACAAATATTTCACGGATATGGAGAAAGTTTAATAGATTACAACCATAGTCAAACTACTTTCGGAATTGGTTTATCTCTTTTACAATGGAGATGATTTACATGCTATTATTTTAGAAATTTTTAGTATCAGTAATATATAAAAAGGCTGTCGATCATAGTGACGACAGCCTTTTCTAATACTTATTGGCTAATAAATATTTATAGTTATTTCTTTACAATAAATCGCTTTGTAATTGCTAATCCATCAGAATTAGTAAATCTAACAAAATACAATCCATCAGCGAATTGAGAAATATCAACTCCAAAAGAAGATTTTTTTGGATTTATCTTTTTCACAATAGTACCATTTGAAGAAATCATAATAATTTCATCAAATTTCCCTTCATTAATCTCAATATTTAATGTCGAAGTTGCTGGAATAGGATATAATTGGATACTCTTATCAGCTATTCTTGTGAACGATACTACTTCTGCAATTTCATCTGTATCTTCCACATTTCTTGGAGTAGTACTTCTTGCATTATCACCACTAATAATTATTTGATCAAAATATACCTGATCATTATTTACACTAGCATCGCAGCGTATACGAAATCTATTGTTCGCATTAAAATTATAAGTACCAGCATCTAGTACAATAGTATCTGTAAAGAAAGAACCATTATTAAAATCTGTTCCTGTTACATATTGACCAATCACTTCATAAGAAGAGCCATTAAAAAACTCAATAAAGTAATCTTCTCCATTTTCCATGGCATTTGCAAAGGTGTGAAATTCGATAGATACTTCTGTATTTCCTGTTAAATCAAGTATTGGTGATACTGCGTTAGATGAAGCACTATTATCACGAAGTCTAATCGAAAAATCTCCCTCGAATGCACGTGCACTATTATTAATACGAGCACAATCACTTCCTCCATCTATCCAACCTTCAAATCCTGTTTCAAAATAGTATGCTGCAATTTCGCCAGGTGTTCCGCCACCTCCATTGGTGCCTAAATTAATAGTGTAATCTTCTACTTCACCATAGGTAAACGTTTCACAAGAAGTCGGAATCGCATTATATTTCATAGAAACTCTCATTCTCACTGAAGTTTCAGAAGTTCCTGTTGGAACTGTAAATGATCCACTATTAGGAGTATCTGTAGATGGTGATTTTGAGAAAACAAGCTCTCCAGCATCATCAAAATCTCCGTTATTATTATAATCAATCCAAACGGCATATCCTTCTGCGTATACAGTACCGGTCCAGGTTGGAGTTACGGTAATCTTATATGTCTGACCTTCATTTAAATCAGTAGAAATTGAAGTAAAATCAGAATAAAACTGAGCCCCAGAAGCATTATTAATTGTATTCAATTGAACATTACTAATAAATTCATCATTTACATTAGTACTTGCAGAATCACAATAAACAGTAGAACTTCCATCTATAGTAGTAAATGAGGTAGTTGCATTTCCTGAAACATTTCCAGCTGCGTCTTCTGCATTTACAGAGGCAGTGTATGAGGTTAAAGGAGAAAGTCCTGTAACATCAAAACTGGTTGTTGTAGAGGTTCCGACTACAGAACCATCGATAGAAATAGTATATCGAGCTACCCCTACATTATCGGTAGAAGCAGTCCAGTTAAGAGTTGCTCCGCTAGATGTGATATTACTAGCTGTTAAATTTGTTGGATCAGAAGGCGCTTCTGTGTCAGGAACACCTGCTTCGATTTGGAATTTACCAACAACACCTCTTCTGCCGCCATTTACATATTCATTGATAAACCAAAACGAAGAATCATCTGATGGATCTACATCTATTTTACTATAATCTCCATATCGTGTACCAGGAATATTACCAGTTCCATTTGCTATAAGTTCTTCTGCAGTAGTCATAGTTCCTAAAGGATCAGAACTTAATCTACCTGTAAAATAAGAACTTACTCTTACTGTTGATGGAGTAGTAGGGCCCGACATAGAAGTATATCCCATCCCGATATTTCCTTGACCATCCATTGCTAAACTTGCATGCCAAGCGTGTCTTCCATCAGGAGCTGTATAAGTACCTTCTTGATATAAAGACCAAGGTTGGTTATCTCCACTTTGTCTAAATTCATACCATCGTATCGCTGCCAATTCTCCAGAACTAGCATCAGCATCTACTACAAAATTAAATACTGCAGAATTATGAGTAGCAAATTTTCTAAATTGTGCTTGGTTCATAATTGTTGCTTGTAAAGCATCAATAGATGTACCTCCTCCTGGTTGTGATAAATTAACAAAGCTTCCTCCATCAAAAACGCTAATAAAAGGTGTTGTAACAATTTCCTGTGGGCTAGAAACTGTAGAGCTTCCTGGGTTATTCCAGTTTACATCTGCTGTCCATACCTTAATATGATCTACAGATACACCACTCCATGCATTATCTTGTAAATAAACAATAGTTGCACCTCCAGGAGCTGGTAAATTACCATTGGTAACATTTAAAGCCTGAGGGCTAAAAAATCCACTAGTAACAATTCCAGGAAGGTTAAAACCAAGAATTTGTGCATTTGGATCTCCTGCTAACATAGCATCTCTTTCTAAGGCCCATAATTTATTAGTTCCACCTGTATTTTCGGTAATGTAATATCCATCACTCCAAACAGATAATTTTTGATAATCTTGTATTCCGGAGATGTTATAAACGTACCATCCAGAAGTTACTGGGTTAGGTCCATCAGAAACTGCTACCTGGGCACCTGACCCTAAAAATGATAGTACCCATCTATCCGCTGCATTATCGTAAGATGCTGTAAGATCACAGCAACCACCTGAAGGAAAAATTGCGGGGTTAGGAGATGTTTGTCCAACTAGTTGATTACCGGATTTGTCATAAATCATAAATCCAGTATTATACACAACAACTACATGATTAGGACCTACAGCAATAGAAGGATCTGTAGGTTGAGAATTTGATGTATAGGTATCAAAAACTAGACTAGCAGGAGCTCTTTGTACACTTTGCTCCATTTTACTTCGATTTTTGAAAAAATAATCGTTTTCAGTTTGTGGGTCTTTACCAGAGATAATTTGATTTCCTAATGATCTTTTATCTTTTGCTTCTCTAACCGAATTATCAGGAGGAATAAGATCATTGGGTCTTGATGCTATTGAGGAAACATATTCTACAGATGATACTTTTCCATGATAGAATGCTTTTGTTCCAGTTTGTTGTGCTTGAGTCATAAAACAGGCCATAACAAAGGCTGTTAATAATAAGAGTTTTAATTTCATTTGTGTTAATTTAAATGGTTAATTGATTTAAAATTAACTTAAATTTTAACAGCATATTGAAATTATTTCAGGTTTTTTTTTAATGAAAGGGAAGACCATATTTAGGTTGTGTCATAACCATTTATTTAGCCAGTTAGAGTTAAATCATTACTAATTTATCTTCTCTGATATACCAAAAAAAAGTTGTTAACTAATCAATAGGTTCGTTTTATATTATAACCAGTCTAAAAATAAATTTGTAACCTTTTTTGAACTCATTTTGTCCAATAAATGTGAATTCACAATCAAATAAATAATCACTTTTAAAATTAGACAAAATGATTCAGTCAAGACGAACTTTCATTCTAACTATATTTGGATGTTTAGCATATATGCTAAATACCTTTGGACAAGCTAATTATGATTTAATTAAAGCTCCTGATGGAAAAAATGTTACTATTTCTTCACTTGATAAGCATATTAAGAAAGTAATGGATTCTGCAAAAGTACCAGGACTTTCTATTGCCATTATTAATGATTCAAAAATTGTTTATCATAATGTTTTTGGGGTTACCAATACTGAAACTAAACTACCGATAATAGATGAAAGTATTTTTGAAGGAGCTTCACTTTCCAAACCCATATTTGCTTATTTCGCTATGAAAATGGTTGAAAAAGGGGTTTTGAATTTAGACAAACCATTATACCAATATTTAGAACATCCAGGAATTGCAGAAGAATCAAAAGAAGATTACAAATTAATAACAGCAAGAATGGTTTTGTCACACAGTAGTGGTTTTCCCAATCACGCTAAGGGAGAAAAAATTAAACTTCCTTTTAGACCAGGCACTGGTTTTTTATATTCTGGTGAAGGATATCAGTATCTAGCAGCTGTTATTGGAAAGTTACATGGTATAGGTGTTAAAGATGATCTTAATTCCTTATTTCAGCAAGTCGTGACCAAACCTTTTGGAATGACAAATACCACTTTTGTATGGAATGATTACCTAAGTACTCATAAAGTATTTGGTCATGATACCAATGGAAAACCTACGCAGAATAGTCCTAAAAATGGATGGTGGAGTGGTAAAACATTTAATGCATATTCTAGTTTGCATAGTGAATCCTTAGAATATGCGAGATTTATTATTGCTCTTTTAAGACAAGAAGGACTTACATCCGAAGCTTTTGATGAAATGCTAAAAGAACACACTCATTTTAAGGAAGATAACCCATTAAAAAAAGCAGTAGGACAAACAGGTTGGGGATTAGGCTTAGCGCAAAAACCTACTAAATATGGGATGATGCATTTACATACAGGTAATAATCACGATTTCCAATCTTATATGATGATGATTCCCAAAAAAAACTTTGGTATTGTGTTTTTTATGAATGGAGATAAAGCAATACCTTTCATTGAGGGGTTAAGTCGTATGATAGGGCCAATATTTTAAAACAATTAAAAATTATAAAAGATATGAATACAGTAACACAGGAAATTATATTTGGTTTGATGTTTTTCGTTTTAATTATCACTTTGGTATTCATTATTGCCAGGTATATGTACTTAATCAAAAAAGCATTAATTGAAAAAGGACAATATCAAGATCATAAAAATAATACGTTGAAATATTTAGACATTGGTTGTATTGTGTTTGGCTTAGGTGTTGGGTTATTTGTTTCTTCTATTTTCACGACTATAGAATTATCAGAAGACACTGCAGATTTATTAATATGGGGTACGATTCTAATTTTTGGTGCAGCAGGATTAATTGTCGCGCATTTTATAAGAAATAGACTTGGAAAATAGTCTTAAACATAGGGATTATGAATTAATCCGTAAGATAGGTGATGGTGATACATCTGCATTTAGACAATTAGTCTATTTATATAAAGATGTATCGCTATCACTTGCTGTTTCAATTATAAAAAATCCAGTAATAGCGGAAGATGTACTACAAGATGTTTTCATAAAAGTGTATCACAAATTACATACATTTCAATACAAAGCTTCATTTTCTACTTGGCTATATAGAATTGTTATTAATACTTGCTATAATGAACTTAAAAAGAAAAAAGACACTACAGATATACAAGATATAAGAGACACGCTGAATCTTCCTTCTGTAGATAGAGATAATATGAATGAAGCTGATCAAAAAAAGTATATAAACCTAGCATTACAGCAACTACGAGCAGATGAAGCTTTACTATTGCGTCTTTTTTACCTATGTGAGTATAAGATTAAAGAAATCGAGGAAATAACCGGCTTTAAACCATCAAAAATCAAGGTAGATCTACATAGAGGAAGAGAAAACATTCACTTTCATCTAAAACAATTACTAGGAGATGATTTAAATAATTTATTATGAAAGAAGAAAATTTAAAAAAACTTATTAGCAAAAGTACTGTCGAAACTTCTAATGATTTTATTAATAACTTAATGAACGCTATAGAAGCTCAGAAAGAAACAAAAAAAATGTCATTTAGGTTTTCCTTTAAAATGGTTTTATTAGTTTGTTCTACACTTACCCTAATTCTATCCGGTTTATTATTTAACATTTTAGGGAAAGAGAGTAGGTTATTTGATTCACTTACTGAAGACATCCCTAAAACACCCGTATTTTTGGTTATAACCTTAACATTATTGTATTATATTAATTCAATTATAAGATTAAATTATTATAATACTAAAAAGTAATTTTTGCTAAGTAAAGTTTATAAAACGGGTTAAACCTAAATGGTCTTGTCCAACAACTAAATAGACAAGACCATTTCTTATTTTACGACATATGTTAATACGCCATCTCTACAATTTCAGCAGCTATTTCTGGTGTGATATCTTGATGTTCACCCAGCGCAGTCATTCCGTGATCGGTTAGATTTTTAGCAACTTTCTGAGAAAATCCATCATAATCATCTGTATAATCCCGTAATCTAGTGTCAATACCTAAAGACTGAAAAAAGCTTTCCGTTCTCTTAATGGCTTCTCTTGCTTTTTCTTCTGTATTACCTTCTTTGATATTAAAAATTCGCTCAGCGTATTGCGCTAATTTCTCTTTTTTCTGCTCAAACTTCTTTGCATAAGCACTTGGTAGAATTACTGCTAGGGTTCTAGCATGATCAATTCCATAAAAGGCAGTCAGTTCATGTGCGATCATATGTACACTCCAATCCGTAGGAACACCTTTTTGGATATATCCATTAAGAGCCATAGTACAACACCACATAAAATTAGATGCAGCTTTATAATTACTAGGATCTTTAATTACGGTAGGAGCAATTTCTATTAAGGTTTGTAAAATTCCTTCAGAGAAACGATCCTGAAGTGGTGCATCCGCTGGATAGGTCATATATTGCTCCAGTACATGAGTATAAGCATCTACAATACCATTAGCCAATTGTCTTTTTGGAATACTGTGAACTACTGTAGGGTCACAAATTGAAAATTCTGGAAATAATCCGGGTCCCCCCATCACCATTTTTTCATTTGTTTCTGATCTACTTACCACAGCACCACTGTTCATTTCACTTCCCGTAGCAGGTAAGGTTAGTACAGTACCAAAAGGTAAGCCTTTTAATGTTCTGATTCTCTTTGCTAAAATATCCCATGGACTGTCTCCTTCATAAAGTGCTGCTGAAGATAAAAACTTCGTTCCATCAATAACAGAACCACCACCAACAGCCAGCATATAGCCGATATCTTCTTTCTTTATTACCTCTAAAGCCTTTAATAATGTAGTATATTCAGGGTTGGCTTCAATTCCGGAAAACTCTATAACATTATGATCTTTAAGAGCAGATTTTACCTGGTCATAAACTCCATTTTTCTTGATGCTTCCTCCACCGTAAAGTAATAAGACTCTCTTATCCTTCGGTACTTCTGTGGTGAGTTTCTCAATTTGTCCTTTACCAAAAATCATTTTGGTTGGTACATATAATTCAAAATTTCTCATGATTTTATATTATTATTTAAGTTGACTAAACTTTGATTTAAAATTACATATACAAATTTCAAAATAAAAAAGCACTAAATTGTTGATCTATGGTAAGAAATAACAAAATCTTACGACTTTAAGTAAATAAAACCTTATAACTTGTACGGTAATCACCGGAATTAGAATCAGATTATTTTTTAGATTTACCCCAATGATAGCGCCTATATTTCCTAAAAACGAAAAACATCGACAAATAGCTGTGGAGAAGTATGGATTATTAGATACTTTGCCAGAAGAAAGTTACGATAATATCACATCCATTATGTCATATATCTGTGATGTACCAATATCACTTATTACATTACTGGATAAAGATCGGAATTTTTTAAAATCACATCACGGAATTCCTTTTAATGAATCTCCTAGAGAAATTTCATTTTGTGGTCATGCTATCAATTCTGATGACCCAATAACTATCATAACAGATTCCAGAAAAGATAAACGGTTTAAAGGAAATCCTTTAGTCGATGAACATCAAGCTATTTTTTATGCCGGCGCACAGTTAATAGATTCTGATGGTTTTAAGTTAGGGACTTTGTGTGTGTATGACACCAAACCAAGAGAGTTAACTTCTGAACAAAAAGGTGCATTACTTGCGATGTCTAAGCAAGTTGTAAATTTGTTTGAGCAACGATATCAGAACTTAAAACTCACACAACTTCGTGATAAGCTCGAAAAAAGAAACGAAGATCTTAAAAAGTTTGCCAGTGTTGTTTCACATGATCTTAAATCCCCTTTAGCTAATATTATTTCACTTACAGAGTTGTTAGAAGATGATAACAAAGATAAACTTAATGAAGAATCTTTACAGTATTTAGAATATTTAAAGACTTCTTCTTATTCTCTAAGAGACTATATTGATGGGATTCTCAAGTTTTATAAAAGTGATGATATAATAAAAGACAGAAAAACCGAAATACAAATTAACCATTTGCTGGAAGAATTAAAGAGAATAACTGATTCTGAGCATAAAGCCAGATTTAATATTTCTTTGGATGTTGAACATATTTTCGCAAATGAAACTGCCTTAATGCAAATCCTAATCAATCTAATTACCAATGCTATTAAGTATAATTCAAAACCTGAGATAATAATTGGTATAGTTATAACAGAAGAAGAAAATTTTTACAATTTTGTGGTTAAGGATAATGGTGATGGAATTCCAAAGGGTTTTTTAGATAAAATATTTGATCTTTTTACGGTTGTTGGAGTAGAAGACAGGGACGGTAATGTTGGTACTGGTATTGGATTAGCAACTGTAAAGAAAATAGTTAAAAATTTGGGCGGAGCTATTTCTGTTACTTCTACAGAAGGAATGGGTAGCACGTTTACCTTTTCTATATCTAAAACTTAGAAGATTGCGAATTGTAAGTTTAAATAAGTTTGGTGATAGTTTTTTAAAATTCTACTATAAATACTTCCTTGTTCGTATTGAAAATATCAATTTCTTTAAGAAAGCAATTACTTAATACAGAATAGATTCTACTGAAAAAGAATTGTATTTCGTTGAAAACCTCTTCTAACGATTAAACTTTTCAATGTTTTTATAGTCATTAATATGTAGTTCAAAATCTATAGATTATGAAACCAAACATATTAAGAACAGTAACACTATTCGGTATGATTGTGTTTTTTGGAATTATAAGTATACATCCAGAATACAATCAAACTGAACAGGAAAACACTTCAATATACCGACTATTAATTGATGATACCACCTTCAATATTATAGAAGCTAAAGTGTCTTTTATCAATGATATAAGATCAATTCATCGAGTTTGGTTCTTAATTGTTATGAGTATACTATTAATTGCTGTACTAATACGGATATCAATATTCCCTAAAATAGAACCATTATCATCAAACACCTAAAATACTATGAAAAATATATTCTTAACCCTCTTATGTTTATCCTTTGTAAATATTATAACGGCTGATCCTCTAATTGCTAATAGTCCTATAGATACTACAACAGTAGTTTCTAATACGGAATCATATTCTGTATATCAGGATAATACACATATTTACCTAACTATAAATACAATAGATCCCAAAATAGCTACCTCTATATTACGTCAAGGAGTAACAATTTATTTTGATGTAAAAGGAAGAAAGAAAAAGAACGTATCCATAACGTATCCAATTATAAAAAATCAAAGACCACCTAGAAGAAATGAAGATGAATCTCAGGAAATGAGGCGTCCCAAAGAAGATAGTAGTTTAATGAAACAAATAGATCATATGCTACAGAATGATCCCCCACAGAAGGCATTGTATACATATTATGATAGTATTAAAGAATTTAATACACTTCTTAATAATGATGGAATCTCTATAAACATAGACTTAGATAATAAAAAAAACAGCCTAATATACAGTTTGAAAATACCAAAATTAAAAATTAATAATGATACAGACATTGATCTGAATAAATTAACCATAGGTGTTAAAACGCCAGAAATGTCAAGAAACAAACCAGAAGAAGCTAGACCATCTAATCCACAACAGTCGGGAAGAGGTGGAGGTAGAGGTGGAGGTAGAGGTGGACCTCCAAGAGGTGGTGGATCACAGGGACGATCTGGTAACGGTCCTTCAGGAAATCAAGGAAGGGCACAATCTTCTGATATATTATTAGATTTTTGGTTTAAAGCAAAATTAAAATAATTAGATAAGATAAATAGACACATGCAGAAGGTAAGATATAAGATTTCTGATGCAGTTAATGATGTTTACCTAACTTCTAATTGATTTTGTGTTAAATATGCTCTTTTAGAGTTTTTATTAATTAGTTAGTTTTTTGAGATAAGCTTCGTAAATAATTACGGAGCTTATTGATTTGATAAAATACCAGCTTAAGGCATATTATAGGTTAACGGAATTATCATTTCAATTGGTTTTCTTTATTATTTACATTCTATAATTTCTAGTCTTTTTTTAAGTATATTTCCTTTACTCATATTTTGTGTTTTATAAGCGAAAAGGTTTTGTTATTTGTGATTATTACAAATTAGGTTATCTATTGGATTCTATATTTGTTTTAGTAAATAATATAAACAATCACGAGTATATGAAGTTAAAGAATAATACATCCGTTTTAAAGTTTTTTTTAGTCCTATTGATTTTATCTGGTTGTGCAGATCCATCATTAGATGGAGAATACATAACAAATGATTGCGATGCGATATTTGAGTTAGATACAACCAGAGGAGACGTTATACTAACATCACAAGAAGAAATAAATAATTGGAGTCAAGATGTAGATCAAATTAAAGGCAGTTTATATATCGGAAAATGTTTTGTTGATGATCCAACAAGTAATGATATAGTAAATCTTAATACTTTAAGTACTATTAAAAAGGTCGAAGGAGATGTTATTCTTATTAGTAATCCTCTTACTTCTCTTGAAGGATTAGAAAATCTTGAACATATTGGAGGTGATTTAATATTAAATAGTAATGGAAGTCTAAAATCACTACAAGGATTACAAAACCTAAAACAGATAGATGGAACTCTGAAACTTTCGGGAATGTATCAACTGGAAAATATAGATGATTTAAGCAGTGTTAAAACTCTGGGAGGAGGTTTAGATTTTTGGTTAAATTCAAGTCTTAAAAACATTGATGGATTAGCTCAGGTAAATTCCTTTGGAGGATATATTTCGATCATATTTAACGAAGCACTTACCAATATAAAAGGTTTGGGAAATACTGACGCTTATACTTTGGATTATGTGAATATAGAACATAATCCAGAGCTTACCACATTAGATGGATTAGAAGGACTAGAAAATATAAATTCAGATGTCGTTGGGGGGATCTCAGAACAAGGGTCATTGCTAATTAGTAGTAACCCCAAATTAGAAGAGGTTAATGCATTGAGTAATCTTATATCCGTTCAAAAAGATGTAGATATCAGAAAAAATGATATACTAAAAGATATCGAAGGATGCTCTAGTATTACAGAAGTTGGTGCACGTTTATGGGTGCTAGAAAACCCAGCATTAGCTACTATAGATGGATTACGAAATGTTACTAAAGTTTCAGGAAGTTTTACAATATATGATAATGATGTAATAACTGATCTCGAAGGCTTACATTCGCTTTTGCAGGTTGATTCATTCCTTATCGTTTCTAACAATGATAACCTTACGAATCTTTGTGGGTTATCTAATTTAATACAATCCGAAAATGGTTTAAACATTGGATTGGCAGCTAATGATATACCATTTTTTGAGATAAAAGAAAATAGTTTTAATCCTACAAGAGAAAATCTGGAAAACAATATTTGTAGTGAATAAAAATTTGGGTTGTAAATAAATGATTTAGCTGATATGTGAGCCTTTCATATAATACTTAAGAAAGTGGGGCATATCAGCTAAATTATTTAATCTTCATAACATAATATACTCTGACGGAATTATCATTTCGACATATTTTGTCTAATACTTACTATTACTTCGTGCTATAATTTTTAAAAACTAATAGCATGTTCAAAAAATATCGAATTCTTAAATGGAGTATAATCTCTATTCTATCTATTGTTCTTTCACTTTTTATTTTTGGTTGGTGGTTTATGGGTTTATTACCATCTTCAGAAAATAGAAAGGATATAATTATTACCCAAATATCAGATTTACCATATCTTTCGAAAAATACTATTCCAAAACGTGGGAAGATTTTGATAATCGTTACCAGTACAGCTACTATGGGTAATACTGATAAAAGTACGGGCTATGAATTAACCGAATTGTCACGGGCATATTACGTTTTTCAGGCTAATGGTTTTGAGGTAGATATTGCCAGTCCATTAGGTGGAGAACCACCTGTAGTAATTGATGACGAAGATATGGGCCCCTACGATTTTGCTTTCTTAAATGATAGTTTGGCTCAATATAAAGCGAAGCATACTATTCCGGTTCAGGATATTAATTCCGAATTGTATGAAGCCGTATTCTTTGCGGGAGGAAAGGGGGCTATGTTTGATTTCCCAGAAAATACTTCCATTCAGTCTATTGTTAGAAACTTGTATCAGTCTGATAAGGTTATCGGAGCGGTATGTCACGGACCTGCAGCACTAGTAAATGTAACTCTTGATAATGGTCGTCCATTACTGGAGAACAAAAAAGTGAGCGGTTTCACTAACGATGAAGAATTATTATTAATTTCGGATGCAAAAAATATATTTCCTTTTCTATTACAAGATGAGTTAGAAGCTCAAGGAGGGATTTTTAATGAGGGTACTATGTATTTGGAAAATATAAGTCAGGAGAATAATTTGGTAACTGGTCAAAATCCTTGGTCCACCTGGAAATTAGCAGAAACTATGATCACTCAATTGGGATACGCACCAAAATACAGAGAAATCACAGCAGAAGAAAATGCAGTAAAAGTTTTGAAGGTATATGAAGCAGAGGGATCTGACGAAGCCAAAGAATTAATAAATCGAATGATTTCTATAGATACCATACCTATGGACAGAATACTAATAGCAAAACACGGTATTATAGCGGCCATGCAGGGTAAAATTGGAAAGTTTTTTAGCTTAGTTGGGTTGACATCTTATGCAAAGAGCATATCAAAAGATCAGGGAAATTAAAAGAATAAAAAGATATTATTGCTAAACAGAAAGTATAAATTCTTCTATGAGTTTATACTTTCTTGGAATATCAAATATCCCTACATTTGGAAAAATTAGTCTATTGAGCTTTTTAGATATATTATTGGTGATTATTAGCAGTGCTGGACTTTTACACGGAGTACTTTTTGCCTGTTATTTAGTCGTTTTCAAAAAGAAAAAGACATTAACCAATCGTTTACTTGGATTGATCCTCGTATTTATGGCTTTTCGAATAGGAAAATCAGTAATGCTCAATTTTGGTGATGGTCTAGAACCTATTTTTATTTTTATAGGATTGGCTTTTCTTTTATTAATTGGACCATTATTTAGATGGTATGTTTTAGGAATGACCTCTCCAAATTTTAAACTTCCGAAATACTATTACTTAGAAATTATTCCTTTTGTTTTGATTTTCACCTCTAGTCTTTTTGTTACCAAAGAATGGTATGAAAACAGTAAACTGGTCATTGTCATTTTTGGAAGTGGTCTTTTATTTATATATCTGCATTTAGTCTTTTATATAATGTTTAGTTGGTGGATCTTAAAAAAAACAAAGCAACAATATCGGCAAACCTTACAAACAAAATCCCAGAAAGCTATATTTAGTTGGTTAGCTTTCCTTATTGCTGGTTTTATAGTTATCTGGATAACCTATGTGCTAAACATTTTAGATGAAACTGTACCATATATTGTTGGACCCATTTTATATTCTGTAATCATTTATTTTTTAAGTTATAAGGCATTTCAATTAAAAGCTACGGATCTGGATGGAGATGTATTTAGTACAAATGATAATAATCTTTTATTTGATCAGATTTCAAAACTAGTTACGGATACAAAATTATATCTCGAACCAGATGTTTCTTTAGTAAAGCTTAGTAAACTGTTAGGAAAAAGCACACAAATTACTTCGTCGGTTATCAATCAATATGCTAAACGAAATTTTAATGATTTTATTAATCATTACCGTGTTCAGGAAGCTAAGAAATTACTTTCTACTATAGAAGGTGATAAATATACTATTTCGGCTATCGCCTTTGATATAGGCTTTAGCAGCCTTTCTTCTTTTAACAGTGCATTTAAGAAGTTTGAAGGAATGACTCCATCTAAATACAGAAAAGACAAAGCTTAGCTTCAGTGATTTACGCAAATAAGGACAGGTTTTTTATAATAAATTGAAAATAAGTTAATTAATATGTTGTATATCGAAAAAAAGGGGTCACTTTTGCACTTTAAAAACAATATTTTAATTTAATTACATTACAATGAATAAAGGAACAGTAAAATTCTTCAATGACGCTAAAGGTTTTGGATTTATCACTGAAGAAGGTGCTAACAAAGATCACTTTGTACACATTTCTGGATTAGTAGACGAAGTTCGTGAAGGCGATACTGTAGAATTTGATCTACAAGAAGGAAACAAAGGATTAAACGCAGTGAACGTAAAAGTTATCTAATACATACATATACTTTCAAGTTTAATGAAAAGCCCATCAATATTGATGGGCTTTTTTTATGATCTTATTCCTTCAATTGTAATTCCTTTAATTTTAGGAAAATATCAATAGCTTCTTTTTGTTGCGCCGTATGAGGTCATTACGATCGACTTTTATCCATGAGACCCCAAAAATTAAAAGTTTTGATAGGACGCCCCAAGATTGGCTTCATACAAAAATTGACAAAATGCTACGGAAGCTAGAAAATCAATAGCATGTATTTACAAATATTTGTCAATCGTACAACTCCAAAAAAAAAAGCATTAATGATAATCCTAAGCTTAAAATCAACCTAGCTTACCTGATATATGTCATTGACTCATAATTAGATAGATAGTAGCTTTGATCTTCGAACTATTGATCTAATTAATTATGAAAAATAAAGTAATTGTCTTAGGTATATTCACTTTCTGCATTTTTTTATCGGCTAAAGTTTTTGCCCAGACCGAACAAACCGAAAAGCAAAAAGTTGATCGCCCACATACCATAGGAAGTATTCTGAGGGTTATTGCCAATGCTTTAGACGATCCTGATCATTTCTACAATCTAAGTTATGGGTGCCAATTCACAGAAAAAGACAACATAATAGTGGATTTATCAACTTGGACTTATGACGAACCTTTAGGTGAATATGGGGCTGCGGATGAATTCTATCCAGGTGATGTAAAGGCATTCGGTATTGGATTTGGGTATCAACGATTCCTCTGGAAGAAATCATTTGCAACAATACATGCGACCAACTTTCTGCAGAAATTCCGTGATGCAGAAGGTGAAAAAATCCAAACTGGGTATCAGTTATATCTTCAACTTATTGTAGGCTACCATTTTGAATTCTTTAAAAAACGTTGGTATGTAGAACCTGCTTATTCGTTTAGATATTAGCCTATTAATACTAATTTTCCCGAAGCTTTTGCGGCAATTGAAAGAGGAAAAAATAATTATATAATAGAGCCTAGTCTAAATTTTGGCCTTAGATTTTGATAACCAAATTACGTACTGAATAATTAAAGCAAAATACAATTATTATGAAAAAATCATTTTTAACAAGCTTGATTCTTCTTGCAACTATCTTTAGTATATCGGCACAAAACGAATCAGGTAATACACAACCTAGGTTTGAAGTTAAAGTAATTACCAGTGTAGAATCTATAGTTCCCCTTGGATTAGGTCGCTCGCGCCTTATTTCTTCAAATGTAGCTCGTGATTATAAGGAATTCTCATCTGAACAAACGGAAGAAGATAACACCCGAAACAAATCGAAACGATATCCGTGTTAAGGATTTTGAAGAAACAAAACTATTGAACTTCTATAACATAGCAGGTATACGTTTTCAAAATATTGCTGCCAATGACGCCGTAATATCCTCAAAGTTAACAGCTATGTTAGTAGGTGGATGGGATTTGATATTTGTCACCAGTGCCGTAGAAACTGATGCTGGAGAAAAAGATGGACAAGGTATATTTATAACACGCTATATTTTTAAAAGGCGGCTATAATAACATTCTGAAATATGGGAATTGAAAACTTTAAATCATCAATCCTCTATTCAACGAAAAGGAATTAACATGAATTTTTTTCTCTCTAACATATCGTCAAGAAAAGCTGCAATAGTTGTAGGGATTGCATTTATTACCTCTGTTTTTATCGTAACCTTAGTTGATGATTTTCTCTTGGCAAATTTTGTTGTGCCTGGAGATACTGAAGCTTTGGCCAGAGATATAGAGGCTAATAAGAAGCTGTTTGGTTTTGCGGTTATTGGCTATCTACTTGTACTTGTCTTAGATTCTATTATTGGTCTCGCACTTTATGTAGTTCTTAAGCCAGCCAATAAAAACCTAGCATCGGTTACCGGAGCGCTTAGGCTGCTATATGCTTTTTCATTGATAATTGGACTATTTGCTTTGGTTTTTCAAATTATTGATGTTTATAGCTATGAGTCTATAAAACTTTTTGGATACCTGTTTTTTGCGTTGCACATCCTTGTGCTTGGTTATTCGGTTTTCAAGTCTGGATATATACCTAAAAGCCTTGGTGTATTATTAATGTTTGCATCGTTCACATACGTTGTTTTTTTTGTAGAAATAAACCTACCTAAAACAATCAAGGTAAGTATTATGGTGATTATGGCTCTTGCGGAACTTTTACTTAGTATATGGCTTGTAGCGAAAAGAAAGAAACTACCTTAAAAATTAGATATTATGGATTCAAATAAGCGTATAGCCAAAATTGTCGGAATATTATTTATAACTGCTACGGTTGCTTCTTCACTGAGTATCTGGCTTACCGAACCCGTTATTGAAGCTACGAATTTGCTTGAGGCATTTTCTAATCAATCAAGTCAAATTTCAGGAGCAGCGATTCTCATGCTCATAGATGCTATATCTGTTGTATTTATCGCGATACTATTGTTCCCTATTCTTAAAAAGAAAAGTGAAAGTTTGGCCTTGGGATATGTTGCTATGCGAATCATGGAAGGTATTCTATTCGCAGCTTATGTTTCAGTATTGTTAGCTGTTTTGTTTATAAGCAAAGAATATTCAGCCAGCAATGTTCAAGACGCAAGTAACTTAAAACTTATAGGTCAATCTTTTTTGATTTTAGCAGAATGGACATTCGACATAGGACTCGGAATAGTTTTTACTATTTCAGCCCTTATATTGAATTACATATTATTCCGATTTGCACTCGTTCCTAGATGGTTGTCCGGTTGGGGTTTTCTTGGTGCACTTATAACAATGATCATAGTGCTATTGAAATTTTATGATATTCAAGTAGCCGAAGTTCTGGATTTTGTAATAGGAATACAAGAAATGGTTTTTGCAATATGGCTTATTATTAAAGGGTTTAATGAATCTGCAATGATTTCTGAACCTATCAAAACAGGTCACTAATTCTAAAAAATTGATGATGAAAAAATGTTTCAATTGCGATAAAAATGGTAAAAACATGTATGGCTATGCTATATGTGATTCCTGCAAGTCCAAATTACGGTTATTTACGAAGGATACCATAAAGAGATATTATTCTGAAAATCCTGAAAGTTTTCCTGAGGAAATTCAAAGAAGATTAGATGTTTTAGATAAAGATTATATCAAAAAGAGAATGAAACTTCTTCATATTCAAGAACAACTGAAGAATAGTCAAATCTCATAGCAACCATATAGAACAAGATCTAAATAAAATGAATGCATCTTATCACCCTTTTAAGTCAGAAAAAGCAAAAGAGGAATATCTTGCTTTTTATGATGAACATGCTAAACTGTGGCCTGTTCTATCAAAAAACAAATATGTTGAAACTTCTTATGGTCAAACCTTTGTCCGAATAAGTGGTTCAGAGGATAAACCACCTTTAATTCTTTTGCCTGGGGATACTGAAAATTCACTGTCCTGGATTCCTCAGATAAAGGCGTTTTCAGCACATTATAGAACCTATGCTTTAGACAACATCTTTGATAATGGCCGTAGTATATATTCACGTCCTTTGAAAGAACCACAAGATTTTGTTAACTGGTTAGATGAATTGTTTAGCGCACTGTATTTGAAAAATGATATTAATCTCCTGGGATTCTCATACGGTGGATGGCAAACAAGTATGTATGCCCTTGCACATCCCGAAAGGCTTCATAAAGTTATACTTATTTCTCCCTCATCAACAGTGATGCAACCAAGAGTTAGGTACTTGATACTTGCCATAACTACTCATTTCTTCCCAATTTATTTTTTTGCAAAAAGACTAGTGTATTGGGAAAGGAAATGTTTGGTAAAACAAGGAGAAGCCGGTCGGGCTATTGCGGATCAAATGATTGAGGAGGTTGTATTGGCTGGGAAATGTTTTAAAAAAAGAAAATTTGTCAATTCGACTCTTTTGTCGGATGATGATTTGCAAAAACTTAAAATCCCCGTATTGTACCTCATTGGGGATAAAGAAGTGTTATACGCTCCTAGTAAAGTGGTTCAACGTCTTAATAATGTAGCACCTCAAATAAAAACAATTAGTATTCCTGATGCTAGCCATGATATAACGCATTCGCAAGCAGCGATAGTAAATAAAAAGATTTTCGATTTTTTACAAGAGGAATACGGTTTATAAACAAGCCAGCCAATATTATTTTTCAAAGGGAAAAGTTCGAATGATAAAAATCATTGTTTAATAAAATTTTCAATTCTAACTTTCTGAAAAGTATAGAAATCATGAAAAAATTTGTAACAATCTTATTTATTCTGATAATAAACTTTTCTTATTGTCAGACAAAAGATCCATCAACTAACAGCACAACTATAGGTTTTGAGCTAGATGCATTACCATATATTACCGGAGGATATTACGGCTCGGTTTGGGTTGGTCATAATCATTTTAGATACAGAGCGGTAATTGCAAAAGCAGAAACGCCAGACTTTATTTTAGAAGATGGTTTTACCAATAATGAAATTAAAGCTTATGCAGCTATTGTAGATTACTTTTTTAAACCTGACTTAAAAGGTTGGTGGATAGGAACTGGCTTAGAGTATTGGGATGCCAGTATACAAACGGATGCAGAGATAAATACAGTAGAATACAACAACACAGTATTTACTTTAGGTGGAGGTTATGTTTGGAAGTTTTATAAAAATTTCTATTTGAACCCTTGGGTTGCTGGGCATTTAAGAATAGCTGGAGATAAAGACGTCATAGTAGATCAAAAGACGTTTGAAACCAAACTATTTATCCCTGAAGTATCCTTAAAATTAGGCTGGCATTTCTAATAATAGACGATAAATCATGAAAAGAAGAAAGTTTATTACTCTTGCGGGAGCAGGAACTATTGTTATTGGTGGATCGGTGTATTTTTTAAACAACAACTATCAGAATAATAAATACGAAGATAGAATTAATGAGATATGGAGTCATTCAACCAAATTTTCTGGATCGAATAATGAAGTGATGAAAGAATTGGTAAGATATGCCACTTTAGCAGCTAATAGCCATAATACACAGCCTTGGTTATTCAAAATAGGGAACCGTAGTATCAGTATATCTCCCGATTTTAGTCGCAGATGTCCGGTGGTCGACCCAGACGATCATCATGTATATGCAAGTCTTGGTTGTGCTACAGAAAACATTGTACACGCAGCTAAAGCCTTTGGATTGAAGGCCAACGTTAGCGTTCAAAATAAGATGATTGAAGTAGATTTTGAGCCCATATCAATTAAGAAAACCGAATTGTTTCAGGCCATACCCAAAAGACAATGTACAAAAGTTACATATGATGGAAAGAAAGTAGCTGGAAATGAGCTAAAGATATTGGAAATGTCCGCTCAAGATGAAGGGATATCCACGCAACTATTTACTGATAAAAAGGATATGGAAACCATCCTGGAATATTTAGTTGAAGGAAACAGTGCTCAAATGAGAGATAAAGCTTTTGTAAAAGAACTCAAAGATTGGATACGATTTAATCCTTCTGAAGCTATAAAATATAGCGATGGATTATATTCTGCAGTGTCTGGAAATCCTACCTCGCCATCCTGGCTAGGAAATTTCATCTTTAATATGGCTTTTACGGAAAAGTCGGAAAATGATAAATATATGGAACAAATGAGAAGCTCTGCAGGTGCGATAGCTTTTATTTCAGAACAAGATACTATTGAACACTGGATTAAAGCTGGAAGAAGTTATCAGCGTTTTGCCTTACAAGCTACAGCTTTAGGGTTAAAGCATGCCTTTATAAATCAACCTGTTGAAGTACCTCAAGTAAGAGCTCAATTTGCAGACTATTTGGGCATTGGAGAGCGCCGAACAGATTTACTGGTGCGTTTTGGGTATGGCCCTGAAATGCCAAAATCGCTACGTCGTCCTGTAAATGAAGTCATTATCTAAAATTACAAGTACCAATGTCGTTATGCGTAGAAAAACTAACATTCTAGGTGTCTTACAAGCTTTTGTGGGATTAGGTGCCATCTCTGCAGGACTTTTTTTGCTTATCGATCCTTCGGGAGAAAGTTTAGGATATCCCATAGAAATGCTTGAGCATTCACCATTCCGAGATTTCTTTATTCCGGGTCTTGTACTATTTACCGTCAACGGTCTCTTTCATATTCTGGGAGCTTGGGCTTCGTTTACTAAACAATGGTATGCTGGAAAACTCGGTTTAGGTCTTGGACTGTTTCTCGTGGCATGGATAATTATCCAGGTCTGTTTCATTCGAAGCACTCATTTCTTACATTTTTTGTATTTGGGCATTGGTATTATAGAGATAGTTATTGCTTCTAAAATTGGTTCAAGTCTAAAAAAAAAAATCAAGGCCCAAAGAAGCAACAGTATCCCAAAAGGATCTCTGATATCACAGAAATTTGATGACTTTCATTATTGCGATTCATTTTCGATAGTTATACAAAGTGATGATTCTATAGATACTATCACTACTGAAATTTTCAAAACGCCTAAATGGGCAGATTTACTTATGGGTATGAGAAATGCAATGTTTAGTCTTTTTGGTTTAGACAAAGGTGGTTATAAGGATCGTAGGTACATTGCAGATTATTATCCTGTGGGTTCTAGAGCAGTTTACTTTACTGTTATCGACAGAAACGATAATGAAATTGTCACTGCAGAGAATGATAAACATTTAGATTTTAGGATTTCTGTGTTTGAAAATGAAGAAGAACATAATAGAAGAATTCATTTAACGACTTTAGTAAAATATCATAATACCTTAGGACGCTTCTATTTTTTTATTATAAGAGCGTTTCACAGAAGAATAGTTGTTGGTTTGTTGAAAAGATTAATGAAGAAGTAAATGGTATACAGCGGTATAATCTTTATTATTATTGGTCTTGGATTGAGTCCATTTGTTTTTGTGCATAATTATAAAATGAACGACTCCATTTGGATTAGCCTCGGTATCATTCTGTCCATCACTATTCCATTCGTTATTGTAGGAGTTCTCTTTATCGTGAGTCATTTTCTTAAGAAAAAAGAATCCTATCACCCTTTTAAGTCAGAAAAAGCAAAAGAAGAATATCTTGATTTTTATGATGAACATGCTAAAATGTGGCCTGCTCCATCAAAAAATAAATATATTGAAACTTCTTATGGTCAAACCTTTGTCCGGATAAGTGGTCCAAAAGATAAACCACCTTTAATTCTTTTGCCTGGAGATACTGAAAATTCACTTTCTTGGATACCTTAGACAAAGGAGTTTTCGGAACATTATAAAACATATGCAATAGACTACATCTTTGATAACCTACTGTTTTAACGGATGATGATTTGCAAAAACTGAAAGCTCCTGTATTGTACCTTATTAGGGGTAAAGAAGTTTTGTATTCTCCTGATAAAGTTGTTCAGCGCCTTAATGATGTTGCACCTCAAATAAAAACAATAGTTATTCCTGATGCCAGCCATGATATAACTCATTCGCAAGCAGAGATAGTAAATAAAAAGATTCTTGCTTTTTTTAGCTTTTGACTGGTTAATGATCTTATTCTTTTAATTGCAGTTCCTTTAATTTTAGGAAAATATCGATAGCTTCTTTTTGTTGTTCTGTAATAACAGATTTATTTTTTGTACGGCTAGCGATTCCTGAAAGATTCTCCATAGATAATAATATGTGCCAGTTGGTGGCCATATCCAGATCGAAAATCTTAATAGCTTCAGGTTTATGAGAATCCAGAGAACTTTGGTGACAACTACCACAATGGGTAATGAGAACTGCTCTTGTAATTTTGGAATTCTCTTCAAATGTGCTCTTATCAGCGTTAACCGGACGTGGTTTTTCTTCTGAAGAAGTTATGTCTTTTTTTACATAAGAACTGTTTGTATCCTGAACACAATTGTGAACAGACAGTGCAACAAGGGCAAATACATATATCAATATATTATTGTAGCTAAACATCTCTATTTAAAAGAATTAAGATACAATATTCTATCTTAAACTATTCTTAATTAAGAACCATATTTTTATTAAAATACTGATTACAACAGAACGTTGAACAATATAAATGATGTTTCATTCATATTTATGTATGTACCATTTGTTGTTAAAAAGAATAATTCAATTCTTTTTAACACGATATGTAATCTTTCTATTAGTAATTACTATGCTACGCAAAAAACCTAATGTGAACCTACTATCATTTTGTATTTCAGCAATAATCTCAAAACTATAGATATTACCTCCCAAATCAATAGGTGTAGTGTTTATTGGTAATTCATCATTAAAAAAACCATCATTATCGCTATCCACAAGAATCCTAAGTAGGTTTGGGTTAATTGCACCAATACCAGAAAGATCAAAACGCATTTCTATAGTTCCAACATCTACAGTACCACCCGAAGTGTTTTTTTCACTAACTCTCCAGACTCTATCTAATCTGTTTGTAATTTTACTTGATACATCGGTAGTATTATCAAAAAGAAAGTTGCCATTATCATGTCCCCATATCAAAAACTCGTTATCATCTAAGGATGAAGGGTTCAGAATCCTTACTTCTCCAGTACCTTGAGAGTCTATATGAAGGTTTGATGCATTCACTCTTCCGATTCCCGCTACATCATAGTCATAATTACCGTTCGCAGCAATATCTTGTGTATAAATGTCATTCTCAGCACTTGTTAACCCATATTTTGCAGCTAAATAGTTTTCTATTATAATACGTTGTGCAGTATTAATTTTGGCATTAAACACGATAATTTCGGTTAGATCGCCAACGTAACCATTAGTACCCGATGTATTTCCTCCCAGATTGAAACGAAAAGAAGCATGATTCGTAAAAGATGTTGTATTTGCACGATTTTGTAGTAAAGTTCCATTCCTATATAATTGTTTACCGGTTGTTGGGCTTGCGTCATAAGACCAAAAGGAATAATTTGTAGTAAGACCACTTAGTCCTCCAACTTGTATTCGTGCATTCGTTCCACAACACACTCCAATATCAAAATATACGATGCCACTCCAAGGTATATGATTTGTAAACCTACTTGATCCAATTAATGGAGAAGTGGTATAGACACAAGATGTTTGGGTAGTATTATCTGCAACATTAACAATAAAAGAGGATGCTTGATTAGTAACAAAATTAGAAGTGGTTAAATTAAATCCAGTTTCCAATCGGTTAGAACCAGAAAAGCTTATAGCATCAAATCCATTAACGGCTGCTGGAACAATAGTTGGTCTCTGACCTCCGGTTTCACTCAAATCTAAATCTGAAATACCTGCCTGATTGGTAACAACATCAACCAATGTACCTGTTAAAGATACTCCCACGGAAGCATCGTACCATATTTTTAAAGTAGATGTGCCATCATTGGATCCCACTCCTCCAGGACCTGTTTGTGCAAACCCTATTTGGAATATAAAAAAAACAAAAAGCAACTTTTTAATCACAAGAGAATTGTTGAAAAATTCCCCACTAATTTAGATATTTATTTTCTTTTAATGAGGTTAAGACATGTATTTTTTAAAAACTGATTAATTAAGCTAATTCAATGTCGGTAGGCTTATACATTGGATCATAAAAATATAAAAAAAGCACGAAAATATACTAGCAAAAGTGCTAATACTCGCTTACAAATCAAGGTGTTTTTAGTAAGAAACTTAATGGGTATTATATTAAATAATTTTACCAGGTTTAAAAAAACAGGTTGATTAACCACTTTAAAAATAACTACATACAATAAATTAAAAAGGTAAGCGATATAATGTATACAAAACAGAATG
Source organism: uncultured Aquimarina sp. (assembly GCF_947495315.1). Classification (GTDB taxonomy): domain Bacteria; phylum Bacteroidota; class Bacteroidia; order Flavobacteriales; family Flavobacteriaceae; genus Aquimarina. The sequence continues at coordinate 320,425 of NZ_CANLYD010000006.1, forward strand.
TTTTATTACTTGTAAAAAGAGTTTCTAACATGTTTTTTTAATCTCAAATCATTATACACTAATCATCATGAAAACAACAACTCAAAAAAAGCAAATCTTCAAGAATATGCGGGTCTTGCTATTTAGTGGATTGCTATTAACTTCTACACAATCAATTTCTCCACACGGTACCGTAACCAGTCCACCTAGTCGCGTTTGGATTTGCTTTCAGGAGAATCCTGAAAGTCCAGATTCACCGGCATGTATAGATATGGTTGCTTCTCACGGTACACAAGCTTTATACGACTGGAATGAAGTAGCACGAATGGATGCCAACGGCATGCATCGAGACATCATACCGGATGGTAATTTAGCTAGTGCAGGACGACCGGATAAGTACGGAGGATTGGATCAAGTAAGAGACGATTGGGTGGCAACACCTGTTTCTCCTGGACCGCTCACAATTACTTGGTCGATTACAGCTCCTCACGCAACATTATATTATGAAGTGTATATTACCAAAGAAGGTTGGACTCCTAATCAACCGCTTACTTGGGATAGTTTAGAGCTTCTGGAACGTACTGGAGAGCTACCATTATCAGACGAAGATAATATCGAAGTAATCTTACCAGAAAGAACAGGTAAACATGTAATCTATAGTATTTGGCAGCGTTCACTTAGTCCAGAAGCGTTTTATTCTACCAGTGATGTAGATTTTGGTAATACGTTATCGATTGATGAGCTAAAAAAGCCTTCAGCCAACTTAGAACAAAATTATCCAAATCCATTTAGCGGACAGAGTACTATAAAGTATAGTTTAGAGAGTGAATCTGCAGTAAACATTAAAGTTTATGACATTCTGGGGCAGGAGATTACTACGCTTGTTGACGAAGTTAAAAATGCCGGAGAACACGAGATTATTTTTAATGCAGATCATATACACGGTAAAGGCGTATATTTTTATGTATTTAAAGCAGGAAACTATACGGAAACAAGACGTATGGTTATACAAAATTAGCAGAATATTAAAAATTCAAGAAAACTAGTGGTTTTGATAAAATTCTAGTAATTATTGCCTTTATACAGATACATTATTTAGGGATTTAGGTCCAAGAATAAAGAATTTGTATAAAGGCAATTTGCTTTGTAAAATATTAAGTTATCTAATTATTAAATAATTCTAGAGCACGATCTATCCCAGTATCTATTCCTTCTTCAAAATCTAAAGTTGAAAGAAATGGAACTCTATTTTCTTGATTTTCAGGCCCAATCCCTACTGATTCAAAAATGACTCCTTGTGGATCTTCATATACCTCATTAGATAAACCTATTTCTGCACCATTTGGTAATGTGTGACTAAGAACATTAGAAAAAGCTCCTGCTGTGTTCTCTCCCACAATAGTAACATAAGGTAAGTCTTTCATACATAAAGCGAAAAGGTCTGCTGCACTTATGGATGCAGGACTGGTAAGCAATACGATATCTCCGGTAAATTGAAAATCTCCTTTAGGACCTACAGAAACAGCTCTTTTTTCTGTAAAACTATTACCTAATCTAAATTTTTTGGTATATAAAAATCTTTCTTGATCCATAAAACGAGATACAATATCCAAAGCAGCCGTATCATGTCCTCCTCCATTAAAACGTATATCGATAATCAGTTTAGAAACTCCTGATGCAGAAATATCGTTCATAATTGTGTCTAATAAATCATTTAATGTTGACAACTCATTACTAAAATCATTTCCATATCCTGCCATCGTTAAAATATTAACGTATCCTATAGTATCATTGACCAATCCCCATAGTATATTCTCTCTTTCATCTATTTCAAAATCTCCTCCTAAATATTCTGTTACTATTGTTGTGGCTTTTTGACCCAAAAGATCTCCTAAATCATCTCCATTTTCTACAATAAAATCTCCACTTAAGTTGCTGTTGAATATTTCTAATAATTTTGGAAACCCGGAATCAATTTGAATACCATTTTCTTCATCGAAGATACTTACATGACCATCTTCTAATAAAAGAACTAAGTCTTCTAAAATATCATAAAAGTTATCCGTAGTCACTTGATCTCTTAAACTTTCATACTGCGACCAGTCTACATTTCTGGTTTCAAAAAAAGCATAATAATCATTAAAGATATTCCAGAAATGATCAAAATTCACCTTTGGATCATCAGTATCGGCTATCTGATCAGGAAGACAAGTTGGGTTTTGATTTGACAATCGAGTAAATTCAAAATCAGATTCATTTAAGTCTGTAGTTAATATCATGTCATTTGCACTTACTAGATTTGGAACAAAATCTTCTAGTTCAAAATCATCATCTATAATTGAGCATCCTGCGGTATTTATATTATAAACTGCATCATTTCCGTCTGTAAACTCCAAAATGTATCCTAGTTCTTCTGAGAACCAAAAACCATTGATCGAATCTTCTGCGGGAAGAGTTGGATTGTCATCATCCATTTGACAAGAAACAATTAATAATAACAGGAAGCATACGCATAGATTTTTAATAATTATAAAATGGATTTCTTTTTTGATAGTATGTAATATCATAATGCTAATTTTTGATTTTTATTAAAAGTAAAATGTAAGGAGATTCATAAAAGTTTTATTGTATTAAAACTGAAGAAAACATTAAAAACGATATCCAATTTTGAGGTTGAAATATGGTGTTAAACCAATTTCTCTTCCAGTGTTGTTCCCAAATCCAAGTCCTCCACCAACTCCAATTTCATAATTAAAATGATTACCAATATTCCTTCTAATTCCCCAGCTTATTGCTGTAAATGGATGATTTGATAAATTTCTTTGAGTATCTGTATCAACATCGTCATAAAAATAGTAACTACCTCGTAACGAAACATAGTTACCACTGTTACCATCTATTCTTTTGCCTTGTTTTGCTCGTTTGTTTAGATTATAGTACCACCTAGGTTCTAATGCTACTATAGGTAATGAGTAACCATTACCGACTTGGGTATCATTCCCATCTGCCCATAAACCAACAATCGCTATTCCTATTTCACTTCGTAAAGCTATTTGATTAGATAATTTCAATTCATTATGAACCCATACGCCCATAACGCCGATTTGAATTCCAAAGATTGATTTTTCTACAGATGCTTCTTCTGCATTTTGTGAAAATCCAGAATAAGAAGTGTAAAGGAATAATAAAACAAAAGCTACTTTTTTCATACTAAATATTAATTTAAAGGATATTATTAATTAAGACTAAGTAGTGTTGATTCATTTATATATTTTTTGATTCCCGATATAAAAGTATCAGAATCAAAAAGGAAAGAGAATGATTTTAGTGTTGGAGAAGTACTAAAACAGTAGGATTACACAAATTAGGACGTTTTTTGAAGTTTTCTATAAGCACCAGGAGACATACTTAAATTAGTTTTAAAAGTACTATAGAAAACACTCTTAGATTTAAAACCAGCTTCTAAGCCTATAGCCTCTATAGAATATTTATTAAATATTGGATTATGTAATAAATTTTTAGCGGCTTCTATTCGATATTCATTTACAAACTGAATAACACTTTTATTAATTTCTTGATTTATAATCTGTGATAAATATCCTTCGCTTGTTTCTAATCGAGTTGCAAGATCTAACCTGCTTAAAAGAGGGTTTTTATATAATTCCTCTTCTTCCATTAATGTATAGAGTTGAGTAATAATTTTAGAAACTGTGGTTTCATTTATTTGTTTTTTTATAGGAGTTTTATCGATCTTTCCTGAAACCAAATATCGATGTATTTCTTCTTTTTGAACAATGATTTGTAATCTGAATATTCCATAATACAAAACCCACCAGAATAAAAATGAAAGTGATATCCATAAAAAATTGGTAACATATTCTGAATCGTATATATATAGTTCAATATTAGACAAAAGCCAAACGATAATAATGCATATAATGAAAAGATTTAATCGTAATAACCAACGTCTTTTGTCTTCAGAAATAGTAGTGGCCTTTTTTATTAATCTCCTTGCCCAAAAGATTAAAAACACATTATAAGCAAAACCTAAAATGTCCTTAATGTCATATATTATAACATCAAAGTCAGAATTATAAAGATTAAAAAAAGCATGAAAAAAGGTAATAAAAACCTCAATTGCCAAAGAGCAAAAAAAAGGAATATAAAGCAATTTGTACCATCTTTTTTTTAGGTAGCTATGCTGAATTTGGATTAGAAAATAGGTAAACAAAGTAACGGTAACCAAAAATTCTAACATGATATTGTCTAAAAACTGTAAGACATAACCTTCTATGTCGTACCAACCTAAGAAGGTCAAACTTGTCAATAAGAATAAAGAAAAGGCTAGATATTTATTTGCACGATTCTTATAAAAAGAAGTCGTCACTAATGAGATACTTATAAAATATCCCATAATTCCACTTGCAATTACTATAAAATCTAGTATTGTTGTATCCAATCTTTAAAGAATTAATGGTATTAAAATTCAATGAGAAATATAAATTATTGTAGCACGAATGTTTCAGATACCAAATATTCTATACATCATACCAATAACTGTAAATATTCTGGGATGTTACACGAGTTTTACAATTAATTATAAAATCAATTTTTAATATCTACGAGTTCATCTAATTATTCAATTAGTAGGAGAGGAGTATAATTTATGTAAAATAATTATTTATGTGGTAGTATTTAATTCTTTAATTATTTCATTTAAAGATAACCTTGCTTCTTTCATAATGGGTAGAAATGGCCAAATATGTGGCATGTTTTCACCTTCAATTACTTTAATTTTCACCTGAGCTGCTTTCAACTTATCGACAACCAATTTTTGATCAGGATAGGTAATGTCGTTTTCTCCTAGAAATAGAATAGTCTCAGGAAATCCTTCGAAATTTCCGTATAACGGTGAAATCATCTCGTTTTTTAAATCAACATGTCCAGCACACATTTTTTTAGCACTTAACAATCCAGCTTTTGAGAGCATTGGGTCAATTACATCTATTATATCAATTTCTGAATTAGTCATAGATGAATCCATTACTGGCGAAACAAGAATTAGTTTATTGGGTAGTTGTTGCTTATTGGTAATTAACCTCTGTATAAGTGCAATAATTAATGTACCTCCTACAGAATCACCTATTAACGAAATTTGATTTGATTTGTAGTTCTTTAAGGCCTCATTATAGATTGAATTTACATTTTCGGAGATTTCAGATATTTTATGCTCAGGTGCTTTTGGATAGTTACACATCCATACGTTATAGTCAGTTTGCTTGGTAATAGTTTTGATTGTATCCCAATGATGTTTTGCTGGACCTGAAATGAATGCGCCTCCATGAATAAATATCAATAATTTATCTGAATCATTTTTTTGCCCTATTTCTGTTACTAAGGAATTAGATATTTTGAAATCTCTTGTTACATTTTTTTTATAAAAACTACCTTTTGGTTTATAAACATCTTCTTTTCTAAGTTTCTCAAAATCTACAGGATCCTTACTAAAAATCTTTTTTAAACCTTTTATTTTGATAACCGATAACGTCAGATAATATGTAAAACTTTGCTTCATTATTCTCTTTTTAGTAATTCTTAATAAACCTCATTCATATGTTCTTATGGGCTTTAGAATGATAATAAGTATATATTCTTAAGTGTACGATTTTTGTTGTTTCTAAATTAGGAGCGTATTTCACTTTAAAAGTTTGTCATTTCAATAACTTTTGTTTCATTATCTGATAATTTTATATGCTGCATTATCCCTCCGCCTATTTCATCCCAAAGCATAAATGCGATAACATAATAATCTCCTGCAGGCAAATCTTTAAATTCGAATTCTCCTTTTTCATTGCACATTATCTTTCTTGTTTTATGGTAACCTTCCGGATCAGGAACAAACTTTGGGATTCCATTTTCTATGTATACATAGCCAGAATCATCATTCTTGTAAATATGATTTAATCGTTCTTTGGTATAAGCAGAGTATGGATTTAATTCTATTCTAAAATCTTTTCCAAAACGGATATCTCCACTTTTTGACTTGAATTTTGCCACTCCCTTAATAGCAGAAGTTCCTGCATTCTTAAACCAACTAACTTCATCTTTATTAAATTCGTTTTCTATCTTTATTGTTGTTTCGTTTCTTGTGGTCTTATCTGCACAACTACAAAAAATAGCAGCTAGAGAAAATAATATATATCTCATTGGTTTTAAGTGTCTAATGGTTAATCGAAATTCTTTTTTATACTTTTTATTGTAGAATTAATTCTTTCTGCGTGTATTAATCTCACTTTTTCTTTATATAATGTTCCACCTAGAATAATCATTTCTTTCTTATTAAATCTTTTTCCAAGTCTATCATCAAGCATTACATTTCTCATGCTTCTCGCTATTCCAATCTCTTCCAAAAACTTATTCGGATGACCAGCTGTACAAATTACAATACCCTGAGGTACTCGTTTCATCATCTGAGTATTATCCTTTTCTTTATTTTCTCCATATGCATATCCAACAGCATAGACTCTATCAAACCAACCTTTTAACTTTGCCGGGCAATCGCTCCACCAGACTGGATATAAAAATATAATACAATCCGCTCCAGCAATTTTTTGATGTTCTTTTTTCACATCATTTGCTATTGGTAAATCAAGATTAGCAAAACCTTCTCGCCGATATTCTTCTTCACTCATATCAGTTTTAAAGTTCATTGCATATAAATCAGAAACCTGAAACTCAATTCTTTCTTTTTTTAGGTGTAATTCCAATTGCTGTAAAATCTCATAAGTATATGATTTTTTACTTGGGTGGCAATATATAATAAGAACTTTCATGTCTTTCTAGAATTAATTTTCCTTTGTAATTTATGGTTTACGAATCATAGCTATTCCTATCCATAAAAACCAAATTATTTGACTAACTCCAAAGATTTCTGTAAAAATATCTAATGGATAAATTGTTAGTATACCTGCAATCCCGACGAATATTCCTAATAAAGCCAAAGCTCTAGAAAATGCCTTATTATATAAGGTTATAATACTAATGAGTAATACCCAAATTCCACCAACAATCTCATTTCCACCACCAAGTCCTTCAGAAACAATACTTACACTAGACCATATTTGCATGGCATTTTCTGGTGATGTTATTCCAATTTCAATTATAGAATTGAGTCCAATATTTGTTATCATTCCGCAGGCAATTACCAATCCGACCCAAATAACACCAAAGATAAAAGCTAATTTAGATAGGTTTGGTGAATCCTTTTTTAGACGTTCATGAATTGCTAGTACTAATACCGCTAATAATATCCCAAATAATATATAGCTAGTGAAGTTTAAAATCGATAAGGTTATGTAATTCTCAGACAGAAAAATTAATTCTTCATTAGCACTTGCATTTTTATCAGGATATATTAAAACACCTCCATATATAATGAAAGCCATAATATAAATAATGGCTTCAAAAATTGAACATACTCCGCCTAACTTTTGTATATTTTTTATTTCCATTTTTTGTGTTTAGGTTATAACTTCAAAGATTATAATTTAGAAAACGAAAAGAATTGATATTTATCAAATAATGTATATGATTAGGTTTTAACCCATTATTTATTGTAAAATAAACATATCGTGGTAACAAAAATTATAGTTAATAGTCTATTCTATAACATATAAATACTATATAGACTAAAAAATGCAAAACTTAATAGAGACATTTAGGGAAATTGGAAATCTCTCTAAGGAAAATGAGAAAGCATTATTTAATGCGATAGAACGTATAGAATTCCCTTCAAAAACGATGCTTCATGAAACAGGTAAAGTATGTGATAGTATTTATTTTATTGAAAAAGGAATTGCCAGAACATTTTATTATAAAAAAGGAAAAGACATTACCTATTGGATTGCTCCAGAAAATGAATTTGTAGGGGCAATGGCAAGTTTCTTTTCTAGAGAACCTAGTAACAAAATGGTTGAAACTATAGAATCTTGTATTCTATGGAAATTTGAACACCATAAACTAGAACAATTATTTTCTACTAATCGTGAATTAGAGAAGGCTGCAAGATTATTTGCTAATCATGGAATTTCACTCTTAGAAAAACGATTTGATACGCTACATTTTAATACTGCAAAAGAACGTTATGACTTGTTAGTAAATCAGCAATCTGACATTTTGCAAAGAGTTCCTTTAGGAATGATTGCTTCATATCTAGGAATTACTCAAGAAACTTTAAGTCGAATACGGCATCAAAAATAGTTTTGGATGAAAATTAGAAACAAAATTATTCCCAGAAAACGATAGGATTGGACTTTTTAATAATCAAATATCAATAAGAAACGAAATTAAAATTATTCACAAAAAACAAATTCCCTATGGTTCAGAATGGATTGAAAATCTGGAAAATGATTTTAATTTAATGGTAGATTTTCAAAAAAATGAAATCATAAAATAAGATTTAGTAGAACGGAATAAAAATCATAAGTAGATTCTGTTCTAATAAAACTGACCTAAATTTAATAACAAAAGGAAGAATTTAAGAAGTAGAATTATAACTAAATTTAGCTATTATTTACATTAAAAAACCTCGCATACTAAGATACGAGGCTTTTATTGAGATACTAGTTCTTCAATCTAATTTTCTGTTTTCATTATCGAAAACACGTGTAATACTTAAATAATAATTTTGATTGGCTTAACTCACTTTTATTCTTTTATTATCTTAAGTATTGTACTAGTCCTTTTTCCGCTTACTTTTCCATAATAAATACCTGTACTAAATTCACTTATATCTATAATTTCATTATCGCTAGAAATTGATTTAGTAAGTACTTTACTTCCCTTGATATCATAAATTGTTATGATTGAATTTGAAGCATTTTGAATAGTAGCCGTTGTCTTTACAGGGTTTGGATATATAATTATATCGGATGTAATTTTAATAGTATCAATATCACTATTATTACTTCTCAAACTTGTATTGAATTCGATCCAGTTAACATTGAATAAATAACCACTTCCACCTGTAAATACTAAGTATACATCCTGTGTTCCACTAACATTACTAATGCCTGTGTTTACCGTAGTCCAATTCTGAAATCCACCGGTGTTACTTACATTAACAGACCCTATTAATGTTCCTGTAAGACTTCCTGTACGAACCTCTATAGTTCCTCCGGCATTTCTTGTCGCTATACGTGCATCCATATTAGAAATACCTGAAAGATTAATATTATCAAAGCGGAGCCAATCTCCATTATTTATCCACCCCACATTTTCTCCACTTTCTGTGCTGTTTTCTGTTTGAATGCCTGACATATCATTATAATCTTCTGCTTCTAAACGAATATCTACGGTAGCTATGGGAGTTATATACCATTGTAAATTCTGACTAGAAGAACTTGAGTTCCATAGATTAACATCTCTGCCTTCTACACCTCCTGATCCGCCATTGATTGCGTATCCAGTTGCATTCCTTTTAATCAGCTTATAACCACCATCAGCCAGAGCTATTTTTTGCCATTGTTGATTTTGATTGGTATCATTTGTTTCCCACAAGTATACGGTTTGATTATTCGCACCTCCGTCATCTCCATCAAGACTGTAATTGGTTCCATATTTCTGATAAGAATAATATCCATTTCCACGATCTATTTCGACCCAAAGTTGACCTTCATCAGAGGTGTCGGCAGAGGAGAGGGTTACATTTTGTCCATTCGTTCCGCCAGTACCTCCATCAATAGCAAATCCTGTAGCATTACGTTTGGTAATATGAACTAAAGTTTCATTTGTAGGGGAATTATCCAATATTTCGTAGTCAAAGGTTTCCCAAGTTCCATCAGCATTTCCTAAAGGAAAAAGAGTGCTGTTATCCACGTTCCAATTTGCTTGAACCCATCCATTATTGAATAGACTTTTCAGTGCTATTTGATTAGCACCCTTTTGTTCCCATCCAAAATTCTCCCAGGTTCCTGGAGCATTACCATTTGCACGAATTGCTGCATTTGTATTCGCGCCAACTACTTGAACGTATTTATCTGTAGCTACTGATCTAAGAGCGATGCATCCGTTAGTATGCTGTTCTACATAAAACAATGCTCTATCGGCTTCTTCTCCATTGGCAATAAGATTAGAATTGGAGCTATCAATAGTAATCCACTTTTGATCACCTCCAGATTTTCTAAATGCAATTATTTCTCCTATTGGTGCATCAGTATTACAGGTTGGAGTAGAAGGATTATCACCCCATCCTAATGTTTCTAAATCCTCGGTGGGAAATTCCGTCTCAGATTTTATTCTGATATTACGATAGTATAATTCTGCACCTTCAGATTGTATTTGTATTTGACCACTAGTAACTGCATTTCCATTCCAAGTAGCATCTTGCAGTGCATTTACCATAACACCATTTACATAATGAATCGCTCTATCACCGATTACAATAACCTCTAATAAATTCCATTGTCCATTAGGTAATTCCGGGTTTGATCCTGCTCTTATTAATGTTCCGGTATTTAGCGGAGCCATAGGTGTGAATGTCAATCCACCGTTATTCTCTGAAGGTATTAAGCCCCGAGTACCTGCTAAACCGATATAATCTCCCAAGTCACCTTCTTGTACCTGAAACTCCAAAGAAGATTTCCAAACATCCCAAAACGATCCATGTTCTCCGTTACAGTGATAAAGAATACCACTGTCTCTTAACTGGTTTAATCTAGGTTCCCATTTTAATTCTCCCCATTTAAACTCCATACTAAGATGGTAATTCTCATATTCATTTAAAGTGGTAAGACCACCATATACTTCTCCTGTGATATATAATTGTTTTTCTCCTTCAACTTCTATAACGGAATATACATTTCTAGGGTCATTTTCTAATCCCAGAGGAGTCCCTGAACCATTGGTTACATTATTACTGCTACCAGGTAAACCGGTAGTAGTATGTGGTACTCCCATCCATATTTCCCAACATTCTAAATCATTTTCCAGTAAGTCTGTCCATTGATTAGTTAATGTCGCGCCACAATCATTTATAATATCTGTATCCAGTCTGTTAGCAGTCCAAAGCACCGCCTTTTCAATCATTTGCCTAAATGTTTGATTATTCTCATAAGTACTTCCATTATGACCTAGTGCAGTATAAAATGACCTTCCACCATCGAACTCTTTTAACCAAGTTATTGGACGAGTGGCATCGTAACTTTGATTACCTGTAGCTTGGACTTCTAACAGGTTTTGATTTGTGTTACTTAATTGACCTCCATTAAGCTCCCAGTAGTACCATTCTTCTTCATGTGACCAAGTATCTCCAGCATTCCCAATGTGATCGGTAACAGGATGATTGACCAACAGATTCATAACTCCTGGTAAATTATTAGAAGTATGATTAGGACTTGTTTGAACAATTGCGCCAACTAACTCATTATACCATGGCCAAGTCGACGCAGCATTCGTACCTCTATAGGTATCGGTTGCAGAATGAAAACCAACAAAACCACCTCCATTTTGTACAAAGGATTCCATGGCGGCTTGTTGACTATCGTTTAGAAGATCACCACCAGTTGTATTAGAAAAAACTATAACTTCATAATTGGCTAAATTTTCCGTTGTAAAAACAGATGCATCTCTTGTGGAATCTACAGACCAGGTATCATGACCGACATTAGATCCCAATTCTTCCAACATTGTGATACTGGCATTTATCGCACCCGTATGTCTAAATCCATTAGTTTCATGAAAAACTAAAATATTAAAATCTTGGCCATATGTAAACTGAATCAACAAGGAAAAAAAACAGACAGCTAACAGGAGCACTTTATTTTTAAATTGAGATATCTTTTTCATAATTTTTACTTTAACTAATTTACTTCTTTATAATTTTTAAGATCGTTTTATCCTTTTGTGATAACACCTTAGCATAATATAAACCAGTTGGTAAATTGCTTAAATCTATAGTTTCAGTGTTATTAGCGATCGTTGCACTATATACTTTTTTACCATTTACATCATAAATACTAATAACAGAATCTGCTGCTCTCTCAATAGTGATAGTATTTACTACTGGGTTTGGATATAACATTACTGCTTCATCTGCAGAAAGTTCTGGAGCTTTTGTATCATCAATGGATGTAATAATCCAATGTAAATTTTGTGATGTACTTGATGAATTATACAATTGTACATTTTGGCCATTCGTGCCATTAGAACCTCCATCAAGGGCATAACCAGAAGCATTACGCTTGATAAGCTTATAGGCTCCTCCGCCTACAGCTACTTTTTGCCACTGTTGGTTTTGGTTATTTTCTCCACAAGTCCATAAATATACGTTCTGTCTATCGGCTCCTCCGCCATTACCATCAATACAATAATTGGTGCCTTGCTTTTGGTAGGAGTAATAGCCATTACCACGATCAATCTCAATCCACTTTTGGTTGACATTGTTTTGATTGGCCTCCCATAGATATATATTCTGTCCATCAGCACCGCCACCCATACCATCAATAGCAAAGTCTGGTGCGTTACGCTTGGTAATATGTACAATATTCGTTGTATTCACCTCAGTAATGGTGAAAGACTCCCAAGAACCATCTGAACTGGTACTCATAAAACGAACTAAACCTTCTCTGTTGACCTGCAAACGTTGACGTCCGGCAGGACCATCTGGCAAGGTTAAGAAATGAGTGTCTGAACTGGCTCCTTGCGTAAAATTATAATACGTGAAAGAGCCGGAATTAGCAGTTGCTTGCATGTCAGCAAACTCAGTGTTATCAGTCCTAAGCCTAGGGAGAGAACCTCCTGCTGCTCGTTGTATATGCCATGATCCATTTCCTTTAGCAATAAACTTCCATTCTACATCGTCTCCCGTAGTATCCGTTGAGGTGGTGTACGGTTCTTCACTTGATCCATTAGCAGCTAATCGTAAATTATGTATAGGCACATCAATGTAATAAGTTTTATTTGGGTCTGGATCGAAAGAAGAATCATTACAAGCTGTAACATTAGTTCCAAGTGAAGCACATTCACACGGTTCTTGATTAAGGCTCGATACATTAATCACTGTATTGGATCCATTGCTAGAATCAATTACATTTCCAATGGAATAAATCGTTGAATTTGTAACATTACTAGATAATGTAATTGACTGCTTAGTCATATTACAAAGTAAAAGTCCAGAAGTAGCTTGATTACCTACCTTTATAACCAAGTCTTCATCAAGAGCTTGCCCATCACGTTTCCATAAACGAAGTTTATGATCACTACCACTAATAAGCGCAAGTGCTGTTGACCCTTGAGGACGCATATAACCATTATCTGGATCAAGTATTTCCATATCTGCTGTAACCTCTTTACGAGCACCAGCGAGTTCCAAAACCGTGGAGTATGCTGCATCAGCTTGTATATTCTTAACAACAGCATAAGAAGGAATATCCAAAGCACTAGCATCACCCTCACCTCCGTTACTACTATTCCAAGCACCATTACAAGCAGGAACACCATGTCCTGCAGTACCCTTAATTGTCATACCATCAATTTCAAGGCCTTTACTTGCAATACCAAGTGCAACGCCACTGCGAGCTCCTATCACATAAGCATTACGAATTATAAGGTTTTCAATAAGATCTTGATTATATCCACGAAAAGCATCTTCAGTTAAACTAAATTGATAATTGTTACGAATAGGAGATGCCTGAAATCCACTATCTAAACTTTGGCATTGATCTAGGTTATCAGTGTCAAAATAATCAAAGAAGACATTGTTATCTGAAGTTCCTGTTAAAACCGTTCCGTTATAGTTTAGTCCAAAAGGCACACCATTCCTATCGATTCCGTCAATACCATTTGCTCTAAGATCATTAGTTGATCTAGATTCTGCAATAACAGTAGCATTTTCTATGACAACATTGTTAATTGGTCCATCAAAGAATAAAGTATGACCAAATGCACTATGATCAACTAAAACATTATTGAAAGTACTGTTAGTTAATTTTTTTAAGACAACACCACTCTTTTTGCCAAGACGTGACCCTGGTAGCATACCAGTACTACTTCCTGTTTTTCCATAGAGAGATCCAAAACCATAAGGGTGAGAGTAACGAGCTTTTAAGGTAAGGTTTTCAAAATGATGTTCACTACCTGTAATTTCCAATACAACTCCTCCGGAAACATGAATATATACACCATAAGTATCGTTGTTTCCTGGTAACTCCTGTAAATTAAAACCAAGCCAGGTATTATTTGTACCTCCAAGTCTTACAAGAGTTCCATGTGCCAAATTTGGCATTTCATTTATTATTGTTGAGTCAAACGTAAATGTTACTCCAGTTAAGTCGAATATGTTATTGTTTCCTGTAAAGTCGAAAAGTCCTGGCCAAGAACCCCGTGTGCGAACAATCCAATTTCCACCCTCGAACAATGTTTTTGTTGAAGAAGAAATGTGGTATGTGCCAGGAGCCATTTTAATATTTTGATTACTAGCATCCTGAAGTTCAATAAACTCTTCAAGACTCGAAATGGTTCTCTGGGCAAGAATGACTTGCGAAACGATTAGGCTAAATAAAAAGAATAATACTGTTTTTTTCATAATTTGTGTATGTTAGTAAGATCATGTACTTTCTATTGTTTCAATTTTTTTACAATAGAAACATTTTGCGCCCCCTTTAATTTTATCATAGTAAATACGTCATATCGATAGTATTACCAGATCCTATACAATTAATAACTCTTGAAGTACTTGGTAAATACTCTAGATAATGGGTAACCGATTCCAAAATAATCTCTTGATTATTGTTTAGAAATGGTCTTTGAAATTCTTTTAATGAATTGACAACGGTTGTTTGTGCATGTTTAGAATAAACAGGATACGACGAAACCATTAGAATAATCAGTATTGTATAATGGTAATCTTGTTTTAGTTTTTTGTAGCTTATTTTCAATAGGCAATGAGGGCGTATAGCTTTCATTAGGTAGTTTTGGTTAATAGGCTTTAGGAGATTAACCAAATAAAATTGGTCAACCAATTATCTAATATATATAACTATTTAGTATTGCAGAACTGTTTTTTAGAATTCGTAAGCAATCTTTTAGAATATGATGGTAATGCAATGAAATCAAAGACTTAAATCATTCCAATTCGAATATTTTACCTGTATTGATCTTACTTATGAAATTTTAGTAAGAAATAAACGTATCGAAATCAAACTACCTTTTGTATAATTCTCTATAATTTCTAAATAATCATACCAATCTATTTTATAGCTTAGTTTTCAGATTATCAAATTGTTGCCAAAACGAATAAGTAGAGTAGTATAATGTAGTTTATCGTTTGTTTAGTTTGCTTATTTTTTTACAATTTTGAATACTGTTTTTGTATTGTCACCATTCACTTTGGCATAATAAACTCCTGTAGTCAACTTCCCTAAATCTAAGTATTCTTTTTCACTAATAATAGTTTGTGTGAACACAGTTCTACCATTTACATCATAAATACTAATAATAGAATCTGCTGCTCTCTCAATAGTGACAGTATTTGCCACTGGATTTGGATATAAACTAGGTGTAAGAAGTTTATTATCATCTACTGAAAGCAAAGTGTCCTCTGAGAAGCTAAAAGAATCGATATCTAACAAATATCCCGAACCTCCAGAAAATACGAAGTAAATGTCTTGTACTCCAGTTACCAAAGAAATATTTGTTGAAACCGTTTCCCAGCTAGTCCATGATCCTGTATTCTGAACTTCTAAAGTTCCAAGCAAATTACCCGTAACACTTGTTTGTCTTACTTCGATAGTTCCACCTGAATTTCCACTAGACACCAATGCAGATATTGATGTTGCTCCTGAGCTAAAATCTATTGCTTCAAACTTTATCCAATCACCATTTTGTATATAACCCACTGCATCACCAGTAATTTGTACTCCTAACATATCGCAAAAATCTTCTGCTTCAATTTGTGTAAATGCATCGTGACTGTCACATGGTTGAACAATATCGTTACAATCATCAGCATATGTAATATCATTGTTAGCACCATTATCAGTTACTGGCCCACAGCTAATTATTGTATTTCCACTGGCAGATGATTCTAGAATAATACGGTATTCTGTTTCGTTTACAATGGTAGAGTTATCGCCTGTGACTACAATGGCACGTGTTTCGTCGGTATCCAATGGACCTGGCGTTCTATGAAAGATAATGTTATGGTCATTTCCTAGAATATCAGCTATGTTATGAGGACCAATAGCATTCGGAGAAGGTATAATGGTCATTTCGATATTTTGACGAGAGCGACTTAAACGAAAGTCACTTAAGGGAGCATACGTAAAATTACCACTTGATCCAGTTATTGTTCCACCTGCAGGCATATTGTAGTTAGTCCCCCCAGAACCACAGTCTATAGCTTGACTATTTGTAACTATTGCACTAGAAGCTAAGTAAAGACGAATACCGCCTCGCATTTGTTTTACTGTACAGTTTTCAACAGTTACGCTTCCAGTATTATTATATGAGCGAATTCCATCTTCAGAAAGAGGATATACATGATTATAAGGAATATCATAGGATTCTTCAAAAGGAAGTCTCCAAGAACCGTCACCTGTTGGAAACTTGTAGTCTGTTAGATAAGGTAGATCATAGGTTTCTGTATCATTGTACATATCGTCACTCAAGCGCATTCTACCTTCTATATAACAATTTCTAATTGTTGTTTCTGTAGCTCCACTTTGCATAAAAATACCATGTCCAAATGCATAGTGATACATTGTAATACCATCTAGGGTATTTCCAATTCCTCCTCCATCACTTCCTGTAATTAAAATTCCACAACGCTTGCTCAAACCAAAGGTGTTTTGGGAGCCAATACCATACTGACTTCCGTAACCATAGGGAAAGGACCCTTTTACAATCATTTCAAGACCTTTTACTAAATTCTGATTTCCCGTAATTGACATAATAGGATCACCTCTTAATCCATACGCCAGATTATCTCTATCATTATTATAAGCACTAAAATCAGTCACTTCCTCCAAACCATTTCTATAGAAATCTTCAATAGCACCATTTCGTAGAACATTGTTATCACCTGAAATAATAAAATAGACCTCCCTAATAGAGCCCACCAAGGTATTAATATGTGCCCCAGTCATATCTATAGTATTACCAGATCCTGTACAATTAATAACCCTTGAATTACTTGGTAGATCCTCTAGATAGTAATTACCTGCTTCCAAAACGATCTCCTGATTGTTGTTTTGAACCGCTATTCGAAATTCTTCTAATGAATTAACAACGGTTGTTTGTGCATTTGTAGAATAAGTAGGATACAATGACGCCATTAAAATAAGGAGTATTGTATAATGGTACTTTTGTTTTAGTTTTGTGTTATATATTTTCAATAGGATGTGAGGACATATAGTTTTCATTGTATAGTTGGTTAATAGGTTTTATTGGATTAACTAAATTAAAAATTGGTCAACCAATTACCTAATGTATCTAACAATTTAGTATGGATACATGCTTTTTTAGAATTCGTAGGTAATTTTTTAGAATATGGAGATGATGTAATGAAATCAAAAACTTAAATTATCCAGATCCGAATATTTTACCCGAATTGATCTTACTTATGAAATTAATAGTTGACTTTATTCTAATAACTTGTTTAACGATATAAAACATTAACCTTGTTGTTATAGCTATAATTATAATAGGGTTATCTTATAAATTTCTTCTTTTAGTAGCAGGTTTATTAAAAACTTTTGTCCAAAAAGGAATTAAAATATAAACCATAGACGGTACTAAAATAAGAGTAAGAATTAGTGTTCTTAAAAGAGTTGGTAATTCATTCAGCATATCACCAAACAACAGCATTATTGTGGTAATTGCCGGATAAATCGCTATCCAAATAATCAACATGCTTTTTAGCTTTTTCATTTTAATCTTGTTTTATAAAACCCAATACATCCGTATTAAATCTTTTTGACTCTTCTACCATTGGCGAGTGACCACTTTCCTCATAAATAATAGTCTTATTGTTAGGTATCAATGTTTCAAGAATCTTGATAGTTTTCATAGGAACTACAGCATCGTGTTTTCCGTGAATAATTAAAGTTGGAACGTCTATTTTGTGTAAATCATCTCTCAACAAATCTTTTTTGGCAATTAATGATTTTATGATTTGATAGACAGTGTAGCCATCATTCCAACTCAGCTTCTTTGTGAGCATAGTTTTTAGATTATCATCACTTAATAATTTTGAATTTTGGAAGTAAATCTTTTTTACATATCTCTTCATATCCGCTAATGTCGAGGGATTTGCAAAAGCGTAAATCGTTTCTGCATTAGCATCTTCAGGTAATCCAAGAAGAAATGCCGGATTTACTAAAATGAGTTTTTTAACCTTTTCGGGATGTGTTTTTACAAATAGTGCCGAAATCCATCCACCCATAGAATTTCCAATGAGGGTTGCCTTTTTAATCTTCTTTTCTATCATAAATTGATTAAGAAATTCTACTAAAGTCGCTCCTCGATATGACATCATAGGTTTATCCGAATTCCCAAAGCCTATTAGGTCTAAAGCGATTACGTTATATGATTTTGACAATGAATCTATGTTATATATCCAACGTTCGTAATTACTACCTAAACCGTGCAATAATATTAAGGTTTCTCCTTTACCTTTTTCAATATATTTAAGTGTTTGCCCAAAGACTTCTACACTATCTAATCGTCTTATCTTTTCTTCTTGGGCATAAATGGATACTGTAGTAAATAGTAGTAATAATGATGTGATTTTTATAGTTTTCATAGCTTGTCATTTATGTTTTTATAAATCTCTAATATCATTTGCTCTCCTTCTTTTCCAGAAACGCTGTTTACGTGCTCCATATCGATAAAGCCTTTATAACCTTTGTCATAAATATATTTTAGAATATTCTGGTAGTTCATTTCGCCAGTTCCAGGTTCACTTCTTCCTGGGTTATCTGCCATATGCATATAGGTGATTTCATCCCAAGTTTTGTTCAAATTGTTAATAATGTTACCGTTTTCAATTTGTACGTGGTACATATCAAAGGTTAGTTTAATTGATGGACTGTTTACAGCTTTAACAATTTCGTAGGCATCTGTTACTTTTGTAATGAAAGTACCTGGAAATTCTCTGTCATTAATAGCTTCAAGACCTAATATGATTCCTGCTTTTTCTGCTTCAGAAGCTATAACTCTTAAATTCTCAATAAAATTTGCTTTCTGATATTGCCTCTCTAGTGTGGGGTTGCTTTTACCAGATAGCAAAGTCAAATATTTGCCTTCGACACGTTTTGCCACTTCTATAGTTTCCTTAATCTCTTTTAGTATTATTTCTTGCACCTTTGATGGTTCTGAAACTAATGTTGAGTCTTGCCAAGTTGTAGTATTATGCACAAAAGAACCTAGTTGCATTCCTTGCCTTTTTAATTCTTCTGCAATAGCAATTTGTTGTTCGACAGGTCTTATCTTCATGAAATTATCTTCTATCCCCTTAAAACCTTGAGATGCGATAAATTGAATCTGGGCAATTGGGTCTTTACCAGCGTGATTGACAAACATCCCATCTTCAGTACTAGTTAATCCAATGTGTGGTGTAAATTTTAATTTGAATTCAGTCTTATTGGTATGTGATGTTTTGTAAACTTTGAAGTTCCCCTTTTGTAAATCAATACCATCATTTAAACTTGGAAGTCTATGGAATTGTGCTGTGGTGAAATATATGTTTCCATCTTTATCAAAATCGATACTATCTGGCCAAGAAATTTCTGAACCGCTTACAACCGTTGAAAGCTGTTTTGTCACTAAATTATATTTTGAAATAGCATTGCGTTCTAAGTCTGTAAGGTAAATGTTGCCATCCTTAAATTTTATACCATCTGCGATAACGGTGTTGTTTACAAGTTCAACCTTATTGTTCAGCTCTTTTGAGTCAAGTGAAAAATCATTTAATAATTTAGCGTCAATACGCATTAAAACTGAACTTCCTGAAAATGGTCTATATTGATAATAGATAAAATCATTTTCAGAATCATAAGCTATACCGTCAGTAGCATAAAAATTTGAAACTTTGTTCAGAACGATCCCTTCAACGACAGGTGTTTTTTGATTATCGTTTTTTGAATGGGTTGGTTTATCTAAAACTTTTCTTTGGTTCCCTGTATTCAAATCAACTGTTATAATACCACCATCTATACTATCAGTAATGTAGGCAAAGGATTGGTTTTTGTTTATTCGTACATCATTCAAATAACTCATTTTAGTAAGAATGGAATTATCAATAACAACAATATGTTTTACCGTGTTACTTTTTAAATCTACTTGAATTAATTTAGCGCCATCTTTGATAACGCCTTTTCGCTTTGGTGAGCCGGTGTCCAAAATCCATAAATCATTTTTAGCATCAATGGTTAAGCTTTGAACATTGATAAAGTGATTATTGCTTTTTTCGAAAACAAGGCTTTTCTCATTCCAAGTGGCATTTGGAAAAGGTTGCTGTGTACCATCTTCAAAAATTTCTAATACCGAATTGGTATGAGAATTTGATGAGTAACTTGAATAAGGAAGGTTTGTAAAAATACGTCCTTCTTTTGATACTGCGACTGCTGTTGGTCTATTCTCTTTAAATGAAGCAACCTCTTTTAATTGAAATTGTTCTTGGGCGTTTAAGCCGATGATTCCTATCAGCATTAAAAATATAGTTATATACGTCTTCATTGTTTTATTTTTTATTAATTCTAGTATCTTTTATAGGCCCTGCAAATTCAATGACATTACCATTTAAGTCTTTTATAAAAGCAACACGCCTTTTGTAAAAATTAAGTGGATAGGTTTCTGCTTTTACAAAGGTTTCAATCCCTTTTTTATTAAGTTGATGCATTGCTAAATCAATATCATCTACCTGAAAGCAAATGTGTGCAAATCCTTGGTGCGAAAGGTGTTCGCCAAAATCTCTAACTTGCTTGTTGTTTTGAGTACTGCTTTTATCTCCTATAATTTCTATTCTAAAATCTCCATTGCTTAGGTAGGCCAAGTCTAGATTGTCCAATCCTTTTACTTTCCATTGAACCTCGACATCAAAACCTAATATATCTTGATACCAATCTATAGTCTCTTCAAAATTACTTACTCCTAAAAGCAGGTGGTCAGCTTTAAGTGTTGATAATCCTTTATCTGATTGCTTTTGGTTATTTACATTGAAACTATAGATTCCAAATGCAGCTATTATTAATAAGATTGCCATTATTACTCTTTTCATCATTTCTAATTTTTAAATTCTTGTTTATTTATTTTAAAATTCGATTCTTATAGCATAAGAAGCCAAATTCTCCATCAGATGTTTTTCTGAAGATGTTCCAGGAATGGAAATCACATTGGGCGCATAGTTCAATAACCACGATAAGGAAAGTTGATTTGTTGAGATGTTTTCTTTTTGCGCTTTTACTAAAGCATTGTCATCCCAACTATTTTTTGCTACAGGTGTATGGGCTATAAAGGGAATACAATCTTTTGTGGTTTTATTCACAACCGCTTCGTAACGTCTATCTTTAAAACTGAAAGCGTTTTGAACCGCCTCAATCTTGGCAACAGTTTGTGCCTTTTCTAATTGCTCTAGTGTCACATTAGAAATGCCGATATGTTTGATTTTGCCCTCTTTTTGAAATTGAGACAGTGCGCCCACTGATTCTTCAATAGGAATATTTGGGTCTACACGATGTAAAAAATACAGGCCAATAATCTCCGATTGAAGCCTCTTTAAACTTCCTTCAATGGCAGTTCGCAAATAATAAGGATGTCCATTAGATAAGATAGCTCCAGGTTTGTATTTTACTGCTCCACCTTTTGTAGCAACCATTACTTGGTCCTTAAAAGGTCTTACTGCTTCTTCAACTAAAAGCTCTGAAGTGTATGGTCCATAAGCATCTGCGGTATCAATAAAATTAACCCCGTTTTCAATGGCAGTTCTAATGACCTTAATAGCATTTTCTTTATTAAGTGTATCTCCCCAAATACCTGCTCCTGTAGAAACTCTCATTGTACCAAAACCAATCCTGTTGATTTCGAAATCGCCTAATTTAAATGTTGTATCCGTTTTCATTTTATACTGTGTTTTAATTACAGTACAAATGTCGTTCAAGAGTAGGGTAGTGCTATGGTGAGAAAATAAGAGATGCTGGTGAAAATCCCAGTTTATAGTATTATATATCTATTTTAATCGATAATTTACAGGCGAAACACCAGTTTTGGATTTGAAAAACTTTGTAAAGTTAGAAGCGTCCTGAAATTTTAGGAAGTACGCAATTTCATTAATCGCCATATCAGTATTGTAAAGTAGTGATTTTGCTTCCAGAGCAATTCTATCTGAAAGAATTTCTTTTGGCGTTTTTCCAGTTGTTTTTTTAAGAACTTCACCTAAATAAGTTGCATTAATATTTATTTGCTTAGCAATTTCAGAGATAGTCAATAGTCTTTCTACCTTATTTTGAGTAATATCATAAAGATGTTGTTCCGTAATTCTTTCGAATTCCTTTACGATATGATGCTGTTTTGATTCTTTTTGTGAATTATATCTTTTTTGGTAATGCTCTTGGGATTGAAGAATTAATAATTCCAGTAGCGATTTAGCTTTTTGAAATTTTAATGTACTTTCCGAATAACTTACGTCATATAGTAATTGTAGAATTCTCTCCGTTTCTAAAAGAGCTTCATTTTCCAATGGAACAACCACTTTTGAAGTAATCTTAAAACCGTCAAAATTGGTAATTAGATTTTTTAGATATACATCATCTTCAAAAAAAGATTCCATAAAAACCAAAACATAACCATCCCATTCAGATAAGCGGTTGTAGTACCTTAAATGCTGTGGTGCTTGAAAATACAAACTACCATCGCCAATTTCATAATCGGTTAAACCAATTTTATATTTAGCTTTTCCTTTAGTTAGTAAAATAATCGAATACGTATCGCTTCTAAAAATGCTTGTTTCTTTAACCCAAGTATCTGGTGTATCTTTAAATTGATGTATATGAAAGTCGTTACTAATTGGTCTTACAGTCTTAAGGCCATCGAGTAAGGTTTTAATATCCTTATAATATGACGTTATATGTTTCATTGTTTAAATATACTGAATTGTGTTGTTCAGTGTACGACCTCATAAAATTTTGCCTAAACACGAGATATAATAGCATTCTTCTTATTCGAAACAGCTTGATCTCTAAATTATTATACTGAGTTTATTGAAGTTTCAAAGTGTTTTCAAATGGGTAGGAGTTAATCATAATGTATGTGAAATGGAAACAATGGAAAACATCTTATTAACATAAACAGAATTTCTATGCGGTTTTAGTTGGATAATTCTCAACTACAAAATCTCCCCAATCCGCAATAGATTGTAGTATTGGAATGAGTGTTTTACCTAAATCTGTTAAAGAATACTCAACCTTAAGAGGTGGCTTAGAAGTGTAAACTTTTCTATTAATAATACCATCTTCTTCTAATTTTTTAAGTTGTAGACTCAAGGTTCGTTCTGTTACCGTCGGCATAATTTTTCGTAATTCATTATAGCGTAGTGTTCCATCTATAAGGTGAAATAGAATTACTGTTTTCCATTTTCCGCCTATAATCCCCATAGTTAAACTCGCGCAACAAGGGTATTCTTTACCTTTAAATGTATGCATCTCATTAGATTTTAGTTATATTTTTTATACTATCCTTTTTGACCGTTATTGTACAGTCACAAAACTATACTTAATTTTGTAACTATAAAAATTATAGTAAAATTATTTGGACATTAAAACTAAAAACCATGAATCATTATTCAGTATTAGACGTAACACCAACAAACACTGATTGGGTTGAAGAGTATGTTGCTGTATCCGGGAAAATTGCTGCTAAACATGGAGGGAAGTATTTAGCAAGAACAGCTAATCATGAGCAAATAGAAGGCGATAACCAACCCGCAGCACTACGTATTATTTTAGAATGGCCATCTAAAGCAGCAGCAGAAAATTTTATGAAAGACCCTGAATACCTGCCGCATTTAGAAGCACGAACAAAAGGTTCTGTAAGTCATCATTACTTAATTGAAAAGAAAGACGATTTAGCTTAAATGTATTTCGAACAAATAAATAAAGCTTTTAACAGTACATTTCAACCCAATACGTTGAGCATTGGTGTGGTTATTCCTATAGAAAATTACGCTAATATTCCAATCCCAACATTAGAAAACCACTTAGAACGTGTGAAGCTTATTGAGGAACTTGGTTTTAAAGCACTTTGGGTACGTGATGTTCCGTTTCACGTACCATCCTTTGGTGATGCTGGACAAACGTATGATCCATTTACATATTTAGGATATTTAGCAGGACAAACTTCTAAAATTACATTAGGAGTTGCAAGTATTGCGTTGCCATTGCATCATCCAGTTCATGTGGTAAAATCAGCTGTCACTATTGACCAATTATCTGACGGAAGATTAATTCTTGGAGTAGCTTCTGGTGATAGATATGATGAATATCCAGCAATGAATGTCGATTATCAAAAACGTGGTAAACTGTTCAAAGAAGCCTTTGAATATATAAGAAAGTCACAAGATAATTTTCCTGTTTTAGATGATAATTCCTTTGGAAGTTTACAAGGGAAAATTGATGTATTGCCAAAAGCGACTTCACATAAAATTCCAATGTTGATTACTGGCTACAGTCAACAATCTTTAGAATGGAATGCAGAAAATGGAGATGGCTGGATGTATTATCCAAGAAATCCGTTACAACATCAATATACTATTGCACAATGGCGTGAGCTAATTCCACAAGAAAACAGCAAACCTTTTATGCAGCCATTATATATAGATTTGCAAAAAAATAATGATTTTAAACCACAACCTATTCATTTAGGATTTAAAACAGGTGCTAATTATTTAATTGACTATTTTCAAAACTTACAAGACATTGGAGTCAATCATATTGCTTTGAATTTGCGATTTAACACAAATAATATTGAAGATACTTTAGAACAGTTGTCAAAAAAAGTATTACCACATTTTCATCGAGAGGTAAACGAAGAAATCAAATTATGAAAACTATATTAATTACTGGAAGTACAGATGGTATAGGAAAACTAACAGCTATCAAACTCGCTAAAGATGGACACCAGATCTATCTTCACGGAAGAAGTCTAGAAAAATTAGCAAATGTGATTTCAGAAATAAAACAAGAATCTAATAATCCAAATATTGAAGGTTTTGTCGCTGATTTTTCAAATTTAGAAGCCGTTAAATCAATGGTTGATGAAATTAAAGCTAAACTCTCAAAAATAGATGTGCTTATCAATAACGCTGGAATTTTTAAAAGTTCTATCGACCATACTAAATATGGTGATATTCGTATTGTAGTAAATTACCTTGCTCCATATATAGTAACCAAATCTTTAATGCCTTTATTAGAAATGGGTAATGAATCACGAATTGTAAATTTAAGTTCTGCTGCACAATCACCCGTTTCTTTAGATGCTATTACAGGAGTGAAGATTTCTAATGTAAATTCAGCGTATGCCCAAAGTAAATTGGCATTAACAATGTGGAGTTTCTATTTAGCAAGTCAGCAAGATAAAGTTACAGTAATTGCTGTAAATCCAGGTTCATTATTAAATACACGAATGGTTGCCGAAGCTTATGGACAACATTGGTCTCCAGCAACTAAAGGTTCTGATATATTATATGATTTAGCTGTTTCTGATGAATATAAAGATGAAACAGGAAAATATTTTGATAATGATAAAGGGAGTTCTAAAGGAGTATTTGGTCCAGCACATCAAGATGCCTATAATCAAGATAAAATATTAGCATTGATTCATAAAACAGAAGAAATAATAAACTTAATCATATAAAATGAATTTAACAGAAGTATTAAACTGGCGTTACACAACAAAAGAGTTTGACCCAACTAAAAAAATTTCGGAAGAAGATTTTGAACAATTAAAAACGTTACTTCAAATGAGTCCTTCGAGTACTAATTTACAGCCTTGGCATTTCATTATTGCAAAAACAGAAGAAGGAAAAAAACGTTTTACTAAAGGTACACAAGGTTTTTATATTTTTAATGAACCAAAAGTACTAAACGCATCGCACGTTGTAGCATTTTGCTCTCGTACTTCAGTAGATGAAACTTATATGCGTCATTTAGCGGATAAAGAAGATGAAGATGGTCGTTACCATAAGCCAGAGTTTAAGGAGCAAACATATGGAGCAAGAAATATTTTTGCAGATATTCATCGCTATGATACCAAAGATTTTCAACATTGGATGGAAAAACAAGTCTATCTAAATATTGGTGGTTTCTTATTGGGTGCTGCAACTTTAGGCATTGACGCAACACCAATGGAAGGTTTTGATTTAAAGGCTTTTGATGAAGAATTCGACTTGCGTAAGAAAGGATTTACAGCAGTAACTATCGTTTCATTGGGGTACCGTAAAGATTCTGATTTTAATGCAAAATTACCAAAATCGCGCTTGTCACAAGATGAAATTTTGACGATTGTATAAAGTTTTTGAGCCCCCAGAAAACTTTGATTAAACTAGGACATAGCGTTAAGAATTAGTTTAGTAATTAAGAATTGAACGCTATCAATTTTTAATTAACTTAATAATTTCTTTATATGAGGCACCAATTGGAATTTCCATACCGCCTAGTAAGACAACGTCCTTTGAGGATAAAGCAGCAATTTTCTTGGTATTAATAATATAAGAACGATGTACCCTCAAAAAAGAAGAAGGTAGCCTTAGCACAAAAGCACTTATTTTATCTTTTGTAATTATGATGTCGTTTGCAGTATGTATTCTTATATAGTCCTTAATACTATCAATAAACAGAATGTTGTTAAACTCTATTCTAATCATCCTTTTGTTTGAATTAACAAAGATGTGATCTAATGTGTTATCCATTTCTAATAATGTCCGAGAGATGGGTTGGGTTGCTGCTTTTAATGCCTTGTATTTATTGATAGATTTATAAAATCGAATAAAGGATATTGGCTTCAATAAATAATCAATGATATCTAATTCATAACCTTCCAAAGCATATTCTCTGTAGGCTGTTGTTAATATGATTTTTGGTTCTATAATCGTATTTTTTATAAAATCGATACCTGTAACTTCAGGCATTTGGATATCTAAAAACAATAAGTCAATACTAGAATTTTGAAGAAAATGTCCCGCAGATATGGGATCATCAAATGTTGATACAAGTTGAAGATCTGGTACTTTCATTATGTACTTTTCAAGTACTTTAATGGCTAGTGGCTCATCATCTACGACCATACATTTTATTTCCATATTACTTTAAATTTATATTTAATACTACCTGAAAATCATTGTCTGTTTTGGTGCTTTTCAGGTCATACTTATTTTTATAGTTTAACTCCAATTGTCTTTGCGAATTGGAAAATCCAATTCCAGAATGTGATTCATTTTCTGTATCGCCTTCTTTTTTCGCAGGCAGCGTATTAAAAACTTTAAAGCAAAGTTGATCTTGGTTTGTAGATAATTCAATTTGAATTGTCGATTTCTTGCGATTATTACTTGCACCGTGTTTAAAAGCGTTTTCTACAAAGGATATCAGTATTAAGGGAGCTATCATTATGTTGGGGTTATGAAGATGATGTGTAAAGTTCAATGTTAACTTATTGCCATAACGTAGCGATTCTAAATCTATGTAATCCTGTATTAAGACAATTTCATTTTTTAATGGAACTTCAGGATCTTTGCACTGATAGAGCATATAATCTAGCATGCCTGACAGTTTTAAAACAACTTCGGGTGCTTTTTCAGATTGTTCTAATGTTAATGAATACAAATTATTTAGCGTATTGAACAAAAAATGGGGATTTGTTTGTGCTTTTAAAAACTTAAGTTCAGTATTCGCTTTTTCTTTTTGTAAAACTTCAAATTGATGACGTTCTTCAAAACGGTCCTTAAATGCCTTGGTCATAAGCATTAAAAAAACGAATACATAAACTGATGGAAAATAAACGACAGCCAAATGAAATGGGTCTGTTACTATTTCTGTCAAACTTTTATACTCGAAGTATTTAGGAACAAAAAGTTTGGTCAAGTGCATACTTAAAAGCTTTGAGAAAACTAAAAACACATATACAGATATCAAAAAAGAGAACCCAAATTTGAAGTATTTCTTTTTAAATAAAAGTTTTGGAACCTGATAATAGACTAAAAAATAACTTGCTAATAATTGGGCAGGTAAAAAACTTAAACCACTGATTACAGTCTTTTTAACACTACCTTCATTTAATGCAGCCAATATGGGTAAACTTATAAACAATAAAAACCAAAATATGAGGTGCGAAACGACTCTGTTCTGAATGATCCAATCGATCAAGTTTTTTCTTTTGACCATAGTCCATAAATATATAAAATATGAACCTAGCATCTCTTTAAAAAAGACGAATCTTGATAATCTATTGCCCAAATCCCACTTTCTACGGATTAAGGATATTTTCTGTTACTAATAGGTTTATATCTGCTATAAAATATCGTTCATCTATTTTACAATTTTTTATGTATTCTATTCGATACGTTTGTGTAGGATATTAAATCAATTACTATGTTAAAATAAGAATATATGAAATACATAAAAGCTATATGCTTTTTTTTCACTTTCTTTTTTGTCCAGATTACTTCTTGTCAGAAAAGTGAAAAATCTGAATTAACATCCTATACAATTGGGTATTCCTCAAAAGAATCAGGTGATGGAGAAATTTATCTAACTGATATTGAAGCTACATCAAAAATTAGAGTCACCAACCGTCCAGGGAACGATGGCTATATAGCTTGGTCTCCTGATGGAGAACGTATCGCTTCTTATGCGTATCATGATGGAAGAAAAACTTGGTCTATTCATACCATGAATATTGATGGTACAAATAGGAAGCGGTTAACCCACGCAAAAAACAAATGGGATAGTTCACCTACATGGTCTCGTGATGGAAAAAAAATTGCTTTTGCTAGAGGTTATAAAGGCACTGAAGGAGTATGGCAGGAAGAAATTTGGATAATGAATTCAGACGGTAGTGAACAGGCTCAAGTAAAACCGCTGAATGGAGGAGGACCTTATTTTACTGTAAATGGAAGAATACTCTTTCACTCCAAAACGAACTCAAGTGAAATTTGCTTAGCAAATATTGATGGCAGTAATATTATTCAATTAACAAATAATAATGCCGAGGACTGGCATCCTGAGGTGTCTCCAGATGGCAAGCAAATAGCTTTTATGTCTAATAGAGATGGAAATCACGAAATTTATGTGATGAGTATAGATGGATCCAATCAAAAACGATTAACTTTTAATGATGTTCGTGACTCTATACCAACATGGTCACCAGATGGCTTTCAAATAATGTACACATCGCATGACGTGGATGGGAATGCCCATATTTATATTATGAATAAAGATGGTTCTTCAGTAAAAAAAATCATAAATAATGCCTCAGGCGCTGTATGGTTAAAAATACGTAAATAAGAGTGGTTGAGTAAGGTTATATGATGTAAGGTTTTAAAAACAAAAGTAAAAACACTATGAAAAACAAAACAGAACTACTAGTTTTAATGCTGATTATAATAACAAATAGTAGCTTTGCCCAACAAAGTGATAGCCTCGCACCGGAGGCTACAGCCGCAGAAGCCACACTTTCATTCAGGGATATTCCTGATCTCGAAGAAGCCTTTATCGATACAGCGCCAACTGATAGAAAAGATGGTATATCGGTTGGCAATTTGGTAGTTAATGGCAGCAATCGAAATTCAATCATTCAATTCTCTCGGGATATTTTTGGTGATAAGCATGGTAATTACGACGGCTTGCTTATTTCGCACAAAAACAAACTGGTTTTTGAATCCTATTACAGAAAAGGACGTATCAATCTTCCCCATTTTCAAGCCTCAGTGACCAAGGCTTACATATCTTTAGCCATCGGGCGAGCAATTCAATTGGGATATCTCAAAATGGATGATTTAAACAAACCCATCACTAATTTCTTAAAGGATGTAGCAATTAAAAAACTGCAGGTTGGAATAGAAAACATCACGCTTCATCATTTAATGAGTATGCGTTCAGGGGTTCGTGTGAATGCTGACACGCTTGAATCAATAGTAGCAAATGGTTCTAATACCGCTCAGAAATTTTTGCAACATAGTGCAGTTATTTCATCCGAGACACAAACATTTAAATATCAAGGAATAGATCCAAGAATTACATGGCTGGTTCTTGATAGTGTTGTACCTCGATCTGCCGAAGATTTTATTAAGAATGAGGTCCTAGCAAAAATTGGGATCACTGTTTACGGCTGGAAGAATAATGTCGAGGGCTCAAGCATGACTTCACGCGATATGCTCAAGTTGGGAACGCTGGTCATCAATAAAGGAAAATGGAATGATGAGCAACTTATTTCGGCAGAATTTTTAGCTAATGCCACCAGTAAAATCACTAAACCTACTGAAGATTGGATACCTGATAGCTTTTCTTATGGCTATTTTTGGTATCAAACTGATATGACAGTTGGAGATAAAAGCTATAATGTCAAATTTGCTTGGGGTGGTGGTGGACAATATATTATCACCGTTGATGAACTTGACTTAATTGTTGTAATCACGGGGCATGATCGTGAAGATAAAATAATAACTCAGATTTCAAAAAACATCCTACCTGAGTTTGTTAAATAAGGAACAACTATGAAAAAAACATGTTTTATTTTAATACTCGTATGGGTACTATTATTACAAGCCTGTAATACTAAAAAACAAAACCAAAGGGATAGTCATTCATCAACTATAGAGAGTTCCTATCTTGGTCAAAAACCACCTGGTTTAACGCCTGAACCATTTGCTCCCGGAATTGTTACTACAGAGCATTGGCAATATGGCGGTGTATTCACACCAGACCTAAAAGAATTTTATTTTATCAGAGAAGTTGGAGAGGTTGAGAAAGATAAAAAAATGGAATTTGTTGTTATTCAAAATAAAAATAATCAATGGCAGGAGTCAGTGATATCGCCTAGAGTGGGACAACCCTTTATCGCTCCTGATGGTAAGACCATGCATTTGGGCAGAAGATATAAAAAACGCACAGAGACTGGAGACTGGTCAGAAATAAAAAAACTAGGTTCTCCTTTTGAGGAGATAAAGATCATGCGTCTTACGGTCTCATTAAAAGGGACCTATGCTTTTGATGAGATAGGTATGCCAGACGGAGATGGTGTTATTCGCTATTCGCGATTAATAGACGGAAAACGTGAAGAACCGAGGCCATTTGGCAAAGAGATCAACACTGGAAGAATGAATGCTCACCCTTTTATCGCTCCTGATGAATCCTATTTGATATGGGATGGTAGAAGAGACAGTGGATATGGTAATTCTGATCTCTACATTAGTTTTAAACAGCCAGATGGTTCATGGGGTGAAGCTATTAACTTGGGAGACAAAGTAAATACTGAAGCTTGGGAAGCAGGCGCCAGCGTAACACCAGATGGTAAATATATTTTCTTTAATAGGAATATGGGTAAGCATACGGAATCAGACAAATATGACGATGTAGATATCTTCTGGGTAGATGCCCGGATTATTGAAACACTAAGGCCAAAAAAATAATCCACCGTATCAACTCGATCAATAATTATAAAGATTCTTAATTTTTAATATCTATATAACATATTGGATTTGCACGATGCGTCCTCTAAGCTGTCACATTGATCATCTTCACACCGTGAGCTGTCCAAATATATAACTGATAGATAGAAAAGTAAGAATGTGGAATGGGATAGATTCGAAAGTTAATCTCTTTCACAAAGTAATCCATTAATATATTTACAATAGAAAGAATTTATCCATATTATATTACTCAAAACAAGTCTTCTCTTCAATTTTTGATTGATTAATTTTTCTTATATTTAAGTACTCCAATCGTCGTTGTAAAATCCCCAAAGTTGCGAAATTTATTAAGGTATACTGGTGATAGTAAATCACATAATACTTTATGCATATTTAAAATACAAATATTATAAGATTTTATGAGCAATAGGGAGATAAAGCAGCTGACTTCGTGGAAAAAAGTAGCAGATTTACATCGAACTCTTCTCCGTAATGAAAAAGTCTATATTATCAAATCATAAAAACTGTGATGATTTTACCCTTTAAAGGGTATGTTTCCGTGTTGTTTTTTTGGTTTTATTGGACAATCTTAAAGGATAAAAGATTAAGACTTACTTTGTTGTTAAGTACTATGATATTAAACGAGTTAAATAATAATTTAATTATTGTAAAATGTATTTAAGCCAATTTATCGATACTATTCAACCTAGAAATGTAGTAATCCCAACATTTTCTATGCTCAGTACAAAAACGAGCCATCGTTTTCAAAACTTTTTTAATAATGAATCGAGAACAGCTTCTAATCTAGCTACTGTATTATGGCATATTATTAGTTATTGCCCAAAATACACATCAATACTAGTAAACTCCAGAAATTATAAAAGAAATCCATTTCCTAAAAAAGAACAATATATCATTAATAATAAAGGCAAGTACAACCTTTTGGTGTTTGACAGTAAATTTAAACAAGAAACACCGCTACTTATTCCTGTAGAATTGACTAGAAATGAAGCGAAACAAGGTTATATCAAATGGAAAAAAGCCACACAAAAAATAGTAAAGAGTACAAATTTAAAAACAAGAAGTACTTCAGAAATTTATGGACGACTTGCTAACCAGGTTGATGAGAACTTTGCTTATGATATGCTTAAAAACTATCCCTTGGATATTATTATTGCATCCAAAGAAAGTCAGCTAAATCTAACTGCTGGATATACGTCATCCAGTCCAATGGGAATAAGCTTAACTGCTAACGGAAAGCAAACGTCTACAGCTGGAGCCATAGCCACAGATGTTAATGGCGATTTGGGAGTAACGGTTAGTTATCACAGTATTGAAGACAGTCAAGGTCAAATCCCCATTGGTAAAAACATATGGGTGGATGGGAAAAAAGCGACTATTACTTCGGTAGATATTATTAGTGATAGTTGTTTCGCTACCTACAATAATCAAAACATACAAATTCCTAATGTGATTATTGGATTAAAAGGCCCTTTATCTGGTCAATCCCCAAGACAATATGATTCAGTAGATTTTTATGGATTGAAATCGGGGTCTAAAAATAGTATAGTTCAGGGTTGGTCCATGGAAATTCCATTTGTACAACCTTATACTCAATTAAAAGTAATAACAGACCCGGATACCAATCCTGGAGATTCAGGAGCAGCTCTTATTGATAGTGATGATCATATCATAGGGTTTGCTTTTTATCGTACAGGCGTAGGTGCACGAGTACGATACTCTACCTGGATATGGGCTGATTCTGTTTTTAAGGCACACAATATTATCTAATTTAAAAATAGTACTAATTATGAGTTTTTGGAACAATTTGTTTAAAAAGAGAGCGGAAGATTGGTTTTATTGCCACGTTCCCCCTGATCAAACCCCAAATGACATTACTATTAAAGAGTTACAACCTGATGTAGACTATCTCAATGTTTTTCTTAAAAAGATGCGAGTCGTAAGCGTAAGAAAAGGACTTTCTAAGTTTTATGGAGCTGTACATTCGTATTGTAACCTATACCATCCAAGTGGTGTCAATGCTGAATTTAATGTAGTGACTACAGCAAGTAAACTTATGGAATTGGATGCCAAAAACATTGATAGAGTAGTATCGATGGATCAACGTATGGTAGGGCCAACAGCGTACAAAGGAGGAGATTTTGATATGGAAATAGGATTGTTTTCTATCAAATCAGCGGATTTAGCTAAACCATACTTAGGATTGTTACAAGAAGCTTCAACTATGGCTGGTGTATCTTTTATTGGAACAGCTTTACCCTATGCAGGTATTATTAAAAAAGGAGTAGACTTAATTACAGGTAGTCAGGCTGATACAATATTAGAAATTGGACTTTCAAAAACCTTTGCTACGATCAAAACAGGATATTATGTTGTTATGCGTATCGATAAGGATAAAGTAAATCAAAAAGATATATTTATTGATAAAGATTCGAGGTTGGTCGATAGGAATGGAAAGGCAATAAAGGATTATCCATATATAGTAATTCAGATATCAGGAACAAATGAAAAAGATGACTGGGCCAGAATACCAGAATTACAAGAAGCTTATAAAAAGCTAATGGATGACGTGCGAAAATTAGATTTCACCTCTTCAGAAGACTCTTTAACTGTCTTTAGACGGACAGTTTTGACTTCTAATGATTTAAATTTTAACGATGCTAAGCGTATCGTTAAGCAGGTACAGGATAAGGTGAAAGAAATTTTGGATACAACTCAGGTTGCGCATAATACTTCTGCAGAGCTACCTTCTTTAGAGAGTTATAATATATATGCATAAATATATGAAATGTTATTATATCTGACATTATATTAATACGCCTTTACATCCAATTTACCTATGTCAGTACTCCAGCTAGTCCGATAGTAAATAGCACAAGACATTAACTATTTGTCACGTTTACTGTAATAAACTATAAAGAATAATAGTTAAAATATATAATCAATAACTCTCAAAGCAAGAGTAGAGAGTTATTGATTGATTACTTCATATTTTTAATAATTGAATTGAATCTAATTTTGCTTTAGCAGCTTCATACGTTT
The DNA here is from genome assembly GCF_947495315.1 of uncultured Aquimarina sp. Taxonomy (GTDB): domain Bacteria; phylum Bacteroidota; class Bacteroidia; order Flavobacteriales; family Flavobacteriaceae; genus Aquimarina. Next base: position 355,136 of record NZ_CANLYD010000006.1, read on the forward strand.
TTTTCAAGCTTTCACTGTTTTCAAAGTACTTCCCATAGGTCTTTGCCTTTTCAATAGACTCCATTGTTTTTTCGTAAAGACCATTTTTGTAATAAGCTATGTGCTCGTATTCTGCAAAATAAATATCATTTTTAGTTTTTGCGCCATGTTTTTTGGCCAATTCTAGATATGCTAATGCCTTTTTATATTGTTTCTTTTGATAATACATAACCGATATAAATTCATATCCTTTTGGTAAATTAGGAATTAATTCTGTACTCTTTTGGTAACATTCTAAAGCTTTATCATATTCATCATTATAATAATATGCCATCCCTAAAGACCAAATAGCAGCCGCGCTATCAGGATACATATCTACTACTTTTTGAAAATATTTTTGAGCTTTTAGGTAATCTTCTTCTACCAAAAGTGAATACTCTGCTTGTATAAGATCTCGTTCAGATTTTAATGTAGATTTTTTAGAAAGATTGTAGGCTTTAGTAACCAGTTTTTTATATTCTTCTGGATCCTGTACATAAAAACCGCTCATTAAAACACCACTTGGGTAGTTAGGATCTAATTCAATAATTCTAGTTGATTTTTTTTGATACTCTTGTTTATTACCATAAAAATAAAAGTTTAATTCTAGGTCATTTAAGAGTTGATGTACTTCTGGAACTTTAGAATCTACTGCTAATGTAAATCCATAGGTATTTAAATCTGAAGGAGCATATTTTTTCACGAATTCATCTTCTATTTCACGTTCTGTTTTTTGTGCTTGACAAGAGCATAGGCTAATGACTAATAATATCGTGCTTAATTGTTTTAACATAATTATTTTTTTAATTAATTTATGTCAAAAATAGATGCATCATACATAGCATTTTTAAAAAATAGAGAATGGTGGATTAAGTAATGATAAAAACGGAAAAAGGGTATAGCAATTGCTTAGATTAAGACATTTTTAGTACTGAAGAGACCTTCTTAATATAACTTGATCCTACTGGGATCTCTAAGTCTTCTATTTCTACATCTTTTTGAGTATAAGCAGTTACTTTGTTTATAGCTATAATATAAGAACGATGTGTGCGAATAAATAGATGTGAAGGAAGCTGTTTTTCTACTTTGCCAATATTACCTTTTACTACGATTCTTTGATCTTTGGTATGAATCCTAACATAATCTTTCAAGCTTTCAATATATAGAACATCATCAAATACAATTTTAATATGTTTCTTATTTACATTAACATAGAAAAATGTGCTACTTTCTTTTTGGTACTTTACTGATTGGTTTGCTACTTGAGTTCTTTCATAATAGCGATCAACAGCTTTTACAAATCGATCAAAAGAAATAGGCTTTAATATATAATCTACAATGTCTAAATCATATCCCTCTATAGCATATTCTCTATAAGCCGTTGTAATAATTACTTTTGGAGGGTTTTGGAGGGTTTTTAGAAAATCTAATCCTTTTAAAACGGGCATTTCGATATCTAAAAAGAGTAAATCTATTTCCTCTTTTTTTAGTACTTCGAAAGCTTCAACAGCACTGTAACAACTAGCTATAACATCTAAATCATTAAGCGATTTTATATGATTTTTCAGTAAATCTATTGCAGGAGATTCATCATCAACTAATAAGCATCGTACCATATTAATGTATGTTTAAAGTTAGTTTTAAACTAAAAGACATATCAGATTCTTCAATTTTAAAGGTATGTTGCTTGGGGTATATTAAATCTAATTGTCGTTGAATATTGGTAAGACCAATTCCGTTTTTATAAGTTTCTGTCTGATTACTGAATTTAGTATTTGATTTTGTATTCCAAACACTAAATTCTATATGAGTGTCTAACTGCAATAACTCTATTTTTATTTTTGGTTTTTCTACACTATCCCTAACGCCATGTTTAAAAGCATTTTCTACTATAGATAACAGCAATAATGGTGTGATTGATAATGCATTTTTAGAAAGCTTTTTTTCAAATTTCACTTGTAATCGTTTACCATATTTAATTTGCTCTAAAGCTATATAATTATCTATAGTATGTACCTCTTCTGTTAAAAGAACTGATTGATGTTGACTTTTGTATAGAATATAATCTAATATTTCAGATAGTTGTAATACCATATCTGGTGCTTTAGGAGATTTGGCTATCACATAAGAATATAAATTATTTAATGTATTAAATAAAAAATGTGGGTTTAGCTGTGCCTTTAGATATTTAAGTTCGGTAGCTATTTTTTCTTTTTCTAACTGAAGTATTTTCTCCCTTTCTAATTCTTGCTCTTTATTAGTTTTTAAAAAAAACATAATCAACGCCGGAAAATGAAACGAAAACATATAAAAAGGAAAATCTACAAAGCTAATTAATGGGTAAGGGCCTTCAGAACAATACTTATCCAAATGATAATATCCTATTAACCGAAATAAAAATACGGATAGTATGATCATAAAAACCATAGACCCTCCAAAGGCAAGATATTTTTTTTTCTTTAGATAATACGGAACCTGCCAATTATTAAAAGCGTAAGCAGCCAAGATTAATAAAGGGAACTTAAATAATGTTGTTTCTAAAGATTGTTCGAACAACTCAGAACTACTAGAGGCAAAGACATAAAAGAGAAAAATTATAATCCAAAAAACGATGTGCATTTGGATAATTTTTTTATTAAAATTCATATTTTGAAATATAGATAAATTATAATTTTAATACTTATAAAGTATATGTTTATTTACCCTAAGTCTACGAAGAGTAGATAACTGTATAAAAACACAAAAATAAGAAGGTATTCACTATACTTAGTCAGTTATTACCATTTCGTCTATTTCATGAAATAAGGCAACTGTTGTTTTTTATATTGGCAATTCTTATAAAAATTAAACCTACTATGTTAAGATTAAAAATAATAATTGCAACGATGTTTATTGCTGGAATATTGTCTAGTTGTTCATCTATAAAAAGATTAAACGACACACCAATTGGCTTAATAAATAACGTCTCTTACAAAGACTCATCATTTGATAATCCAAACGCATCTAATGGATTTTTGGTAGAATATGAAAATCGCACCTATGGAGTTACCGCTAAACATATTCTCATCATGGCAAAAACAGACAAGATGAAGTTTGTTGATTTTGAAGGAGAATTAAAACAATGGCGAATGCATCCTAAAAATGACAGTAAGAACTATGTTATTTTAGATAAACTCTTAAGTACAAATAAAAAAGATTCACTTACCTGGAGTTATTTGGATACCAATTGGGACACTTTTAATGATTGGTTAGTATTTTCAGTTAAAGAAAATAAAACAAAGTATAAGCCTTTGAAATTTAGAAAAGAGCCACTTAAAAAAGACGAAAATGTGTATGTAATTGGCTGGTCATATAAAGACAGTATTGGCCCACAGCGTGTATATACCTATAAGTTTAATGAGATAGCGGGTAATTACTATAATTTAAAGCAGATAGAAGGGCCTAAAAGTTTAGGAGGATTAAGTGGTTCGCCTGTAGTAGATAAAAAAGGAAGAGTAGTGGCTTTAGTAAGTTCTGGTTGGGAAGATGAAAAAACTAAAGAGGTTTTTATACAAGCTACCAGTATGAAAAATACCTTTGAATTTATTTCTCAATTAGATTGATCATAAACCTTCAATAACGACAAATCTATATCAAAAAGATTAATGAAAAGAATATTGGTTATTATAATCATACAAGTTTTGTTTTCAAATTTAGCAATTGGGCAATCAGAGATGACTATTAATTTAGATAAAGGTCAAGTACTTGATGTGCTACTCAGAATCAATGCTGATAATGTTTCTGAGAAAACGGAAAATAGGTTTTTTGAAAAACTCGTGCCAAGAGCTTTTGAATTAGGTTATCATGGGATTCCTTATGAAATACATATTGACTATCCAGCTTTACAAGGAAATCATACACCAGATCACATATTGTTTGGGCGTTGGGATTCGTTAAAAAACAGAGAAGAGGCTATGGAAAAGTTAGTAAAGGAATTTCCAGATTTTCATGAGTTAAGAAGGGAAATCTGGACTAGTTTATATGCTGTATTTTTTAAAGTGCCAAGAGATCTGTCCTTCTCATTTCAAAAAGGAAAATATTATGTCATTACATTTTATTGGAGCGATGAAAAGAAAACGTTTAAGAAATTCGAGAATAATTGGCTAGGCCTCATACAGAAATATAAAGGCAAAACAATATTGGACTTATATGATGGCATATCGCCAATAACCAATTACTATTCGCCAGATTATATGAATATATCACAATGGAATAATGAAGAAAAGTATAGAGAATTTTATCGAGAGAGTCTTAAAGTGAACAATCCCGGAATTAAAAATGTACATCAGTTTGGGTTATTACCAAAGTTCAAAAAATGAATATGTGACTTTCTGGATATTGTCACATGTACTATAATCCTCCTTCATTTCATTTCGGCGGACACGTGTACTTGCCAGCCAGCCAGTCTTGAGGCTTAATCCTGAGTCTATCGAAGTGTCCAAGTATTGCCAAAGGTATAGGAGGGAAACATAATGTGTATGTAATGGGAAAGCAACTAAATATTCCTTCTAATCAAGTGTTTCATAACCAATCTTAATTCAAAATTTTATTCTTGAAGATTAGATCAAAGCCACTTTGCTTTTAGATCTTTGTACTTGGTTCTTCCGATAGGGATGGAAAGGTAATAAAGGATTATCCATATATAGTAATTCAGATATCAGGAACAAATGAAAAAGATAATTGGGCCAGAAGACTAGAATTACAAGAAACTTATAAAAAGCTAATGGATGAGATGCGAAAATTAGATTTCACCTCTTCAGAAGACTCTCTAACTGTCTTTAGGCGGACAGTGTTGACTTCTAATAATTTAAATTTTAACGATGCCAAGCGTATCGTTAAGCAGGTACCAGGATGCCTGTCCTGAACTGTCACACTGAGTTTATCGAATTGCAGAATGGTTTAGAGTGTAAATACAGTTCGTCGATTATTTAATACAGTCTACCTATTATTGTTATACACACGGCTATTAATTTTGAGTCTTAATTCCTTTTATAATTATTTTACTCAAAATTTAAATCGAATAATAATGAGAATTAACTATATGCTATTTTTATTTATATGTTTAAGCTTTTCTTGTGATGCTCAAAAAAATGGAGTTAATAATTCTAAAAATCTAGTTATACAGTTCATCAACGGTAATTGGTTTAATGGACAGACTTTTGAAAAGAAAACCGTTTGGCTAAAAAAAAGCTTAATCAATTATACAAACAAAGAAGAAGTAGATACAATTATTGATTTATCAGCTAAATATGTAATATCTCCATTTGCCGAAGCTCATAACCATAATCTTGAAAGTGATTACAAATTAGATGAAAGAATCAATTCATATTTAGACAATGGTATTTTTTATGTAAAACTTTTATCGTCAATTAAAAAAAGAATTACTCCTTTAATGCATCATTATAACAAATTCGATGGTTTAGACATTAGTATGGCACATGCACCTTTAACAGCTACAGATGGACATCCAATTGCCCTTCGAAAAAAGTTTCTTGAATATGGTCGTTTTGAAGGGCTCTTTAATTCTATTGAAGAAATTGAATATCACGGATATGTTATTATAGATGATTTAGAGGACTTAAATAAAAAATGGGATAAAATTTTATCTTTTTCCCCTAATTTTATAAAAATAAATTTATTGTATTCGGAAGAGTATGAGAAGCGAAAAAACGACACTACTTTTTTTGGTAAAAAAGGATTGAATCCAAAATTAATTCCAAAAATAGTTAAAAAAGCACACGCATCTAATTTAAGGGTTAGTGCCCATGTGGCTACAGCATATGATTTTCATGTAGCTGTTAATTCAAATGTTGACGAGATTGCACACTTGCCTGAAATTCATAATGGAAAACTTATTGATATCGAAGATGCTATTTTAGCTAAAAAAAACGATATTACTGTAGTAACGACCGTATCGCTTGTTAAAAAAAATAAGGAAAAAGAAAACTATAAAGAATTGTTAGAGAATGTATGCTCCAATTTGAAATTATTAAAAAGAGTAGGTGTGAAATTAGCTATAGGTTCTGATATATATAATGATAATTCAACTCAAGAGTTTAATTTCTTATATCAATTAAACATTTTTTCTAATCAAGAGTTGCTAAAAATGTGGACAGAAAATGCAGCCAATACGATTTTCCCAAATCGTAAAATCGGAAAGCTTGAAGAAGGCTTTGAAGGCAGTTTTTTAGTATTAGACAAAAACCCTTTAATCGATATTTTAGATATTAATAAAAGTATAGTTCTTAAAGTTAAAGACGGTTTCATCTTAGAGTAAGATTACTTTTATTCTTATCTTAATCAAATGAATTTTAATTTCAGTAAAATTTCCAAACATATAATATTTTGGGTGTTATATCTTCTTTTATGGAGCGTACACGACCTTAACTATAATATTAATATATTGGAAAATTTAAAGACAAATGCCATACCTTTTTTGTCTTATGGAGCTTTAGTATATATCAATCTATATATTTTAATTCCGATATTTTTGTTAAAAAAAAGAATTGCAAGTTATATTCTGTTATTGATTTTAAGTATAGTCGGTATTACTTTAATTACGTCATATTATCTTTCTTTTTACTTTGAAAACATTAGTATATCAACATCAGATTTTTTTGTATCCATAAGAGGAAAAATAGCAATTATTACTGAAGTAATTATATCATTATGCTTATCTATGGTTTTATTTTTGATTGACGAATGGTATAAAAAAGAGCAGTTAATCAAAGACTTAGAACAAAGGCAGTTTGCATCAGAACTAAGCCTTACAAATAATCAAATAAATCCACACTTGCTTTTCAACTCCCTCAACAGTATTTATGTAATGTTAGATGAAAAAGTTAATATAGAAAATGGTCAAAGCCATATTTTCATAAAGTCGGATGGAATGGTGATCAAAGTCTTTATAGATGATATAACTTTTATAGAAACTGCTAACGATTATATTTATATCAACACAACCAATAAAGATAGATATTTAACTTTAGTTTCATTAAAGAACATAGAAAATGAGTTACCGAAGGAAAAATTCATGAGAGTACATCGATATTATCTAATTGGTATACATCATGTTAATAAACTAGAAGGTAATTTAATACACATAGGGAAAACCAAAATTAAAATTAGTAGAACGCTACGCAATCAAGTATATAAATCTATTATTGGCACTAAACTTATAGAACGTTAAAAGAAGTATTTAGGAATCAGTAATTATATAAAATATGCGGTATCCGCCGTTTTACTATATAAACATATTTGTATTATCGTGTACTTGTGTTATAAGTTGTCCTGAGCGTGTAGAAGGATCAATTTACTTTAGTTAAAAGCGAAAGTTGTTGTTACAGATTCTTGAAAAAATTTATTCTACAACTGTAATCGAATACACTTTGCCCGAAACTAACATGTCCTGAAACCTGTTGAAAGGAATAGGAGAGAAGTGGGAGTGTTTATGGAAAGGGAAAGCAACTAAATATTCCTTCTAATCAAGTGTTTCATAACTAATTTTAATTCAAAATTTTATTCTTGAAGATTAGATCAAAACCACTTTGCTTTTAGATCTTTGTACTTGGTTCTTCCGATAGGGATACGTTCTCCATTTTTAAGCTCAGCTATATATTTGCTTCCAGATTCTACAATAATTTCCTTTACCTCAGACATCTTCAGCAAATATGATTTGTGAATGCGTTCAAAAGAAAACGCTAACAACTGTTCTAATTTTTCAAGAGATTTATCATGTAACTCTTTTTTTCCATCTTTTAGAAAGAGCTCTGTATAGACTCCTGCACCTTTAATATAAAGTACATCTTCAATGGGTATTAACTGAATTCTGTGCCTTTTTTTTATGGCCAAAAATTTGGTTTCATTTGCAACTATTTTTTCATTTGTTAAGGTCTTATGTAAAGCTTTCTCCAACCGATCTCTATTAAAGGGTTTAGGTACAAAATCTAATACTCCATATTCAAAAGCAGTAATTGCTTGATCCTTGTTGGCAGAAATAATTATTGTATGAAACGATTCGGAAACTGCTGTCGTAAGCAAGTCAAAACCACTATCACCGTTAAGGTTTAAATCCAGTAACATAAGGTCCAATGAACTATTCTCAATAAATCGTAATGCCTCCGGAAGCGTGTTAATATGTTTTAGCGATTGTAATGTATTGCCAAAAATTTCTCGAGTCATTCGTTCAATTCTTTTGGCGATCCTTGATTCGTCTTCAACGATTAAAATGTTCATCTCTTTAGGAGTATATTTTTATAGTATTTTTCCAACCGTGACTTGTAGGTTCAGAAGTAAAATCCCATTGTTTTTGATAACTTTCTGTTAGTCGAGCTTTGATATATTTAAATCCAGTGCCATCATCTTTATCATTCTTTGTTTCTGTTAGTACATTAGCAAAAGTTAAAAATGTATAATATTTATAATCGGTATTCGATTCAAAAATCAACTTGAACTTAATACTGTTATCTTCTTGAGGCAAACTGTGTGTAATTCCGTTTTCCAATAATGTATGAAGAATTCCAGGAGGCACTTTTTCCTTAAGGTTTATACCTTCGTCTTGCCAAGAATAATTGATTTCTTTCCGGTATTCCATAATCTTAAGATGTGAACGGCAAAGCGCTATTTCTTGTGAAATAGGAATCAATGTTTTATTTTCAATTTGATTAAAAAGATCAAATTCTTTAGCTAAAGCTTCTATAAACAAAACACCTTTCTTAGGCGATTCTTCTATCCAATCTATCAATGAAGTTAAGGTATTCATTAGAAAATGAGGTTGGATATTTTTTTTGAGTAACGCTAGTCGCAAACGTGTGGATTGCACCAAAGAAGTTTCATAAGCAAGTCGTTGTTCTTTGATTCTGAGAGAAAGCAAATAAAACATTCCCAAAAGAATAAGGCTAAAACCTACAAAAAGACTTATGTTAAAAGGAGTGACAAAATTTATAAGTAAGGATAGGAGTAATGTCATTAATACGAGGTTAGCTCCTTTAATTTTTTTATAAGCCCCAAAGACCACAATACCAAAAGAAAACACCCACATACTTAAAGCCATGTTACGGGTTGTGAAATCAATAAAATTATGTTTGATAAAGAAAATAAACAATTGAACTCCAGCATAAATAAGTAAGAAAATTTTTCGTTTAGGAAAAGGAAATTGCATAGAGAAATAGAGCGGAATTAAAAAAGAGATTCCAAACATCAAGACACCTATGGTTTCTAAACGAATATGGTGATATGCATAATGGATAGAGGCATAGGTTGTAATAAATTCTGCCAGATTTAAGATAAAAAAGAGAAAGCAACTAATACTAAAAATAAGCATAGGATACTCTTTTTTATTTCCTAGAAATAGAAAAAGGAAATAGATAGAGGCTATTAGAAATGCACCAGCAAAAATGTGCATATAGGAAGTTTCTATAAGTCGATTGGTTAAGAGATCATCATAATTAGCTATATCTACTCGCATACCAGAATGATCTGGAAAATAATAAAGACTCGATCGTATGGCCAAAAGATGTTCACCTTCTTCAGTCAAATGAGAAGGAATGATAAAAGTAGCCAACATTTTACCTTCAGGACCAAACATTGCTTCCTGTCCAGGATTCCCATTTTTTCCAATCAAAACCCCATCCCAAAAGACTTCATACTCTCCATAAACATAGGGTCTAATAGCATATGGGTGCAAGGGTTCTGGTGCTTTTAAAATATCAATTGGAGTTCTGGACCAGTATACCCGACCAGATTCCACTATAGGTTTCCTTTGACTCCAGTCTTCATCGTTCCAGTCTTTAACAGCCCACTCCTCTTGATCACCTATTTTGGCTACTGTATTATATTCCTTGAAAACAGGAGATTCAGAACAAGCAGTCATCAATAACAGAGTAGATACAAATAGAAAATAGGTGTACGGTCTTACATTCATTTTGATGAAGTTTATTAATGTAAAGTAACTATAATAAAATATCTTCTTAGAGTTGTTCATTAATACATAGAGCAGTTGAGATAATATGGATTGGATTCATAAGAGAAAAATACATCCTTTACAATATAAAAAACTATGAAAACAAATTTAAAAAAATGAAAAGGATATATTTTATTTTAGTTCTTGTAGTAACGCTGTTTTTAAATGCTTGCAGTACTAAAAATCAGAAGTCAAAAGACACTAATTCACCCACTATAGAAACTGCCTATTTTGGAGAAAAACCACCCAGCTTAATTCCAGTAGCCTTTGCTCCTGAAATTGTTTCTCCAGAAGGGCTTTTTGAAGGTGGTACGTTTTCGCCAGATATGAAGGAATACTATTTCTCTAGGAAAAATGGAAAATATGAAAAACGCACATTTTTTGTTATTCGATATGAAAATAATCGTTGGGGAAACGAATCTGAGACTGATATAAAATGGCCGAAATTCTCTGATGATGGTAAAATGATATACGGAGGAAAGGAGTATAGAGAACGAACCGATATAGGTTGGTCGGAACCCAAAAATCAAGGAGAATTCTTAAAAGACCAGGCACATGGTATCTCGCTTTCATCTAAAGGAACCTATTATTTTGGTTTTAATGAAAAGGAAGGCAGGGGATATGGCTCTATCCGTTATTCACGCCTCATAGACGGCAAACGTGAAAATCCAGTAAAAATGAGCAAGGAGATTAACACAGGAAGATGGATTGCCCACCCCTTCATTGCTCCAGATGAATCTTATTTGATGTGGGATGCTGAAAGAGATGGGGGACATGGTGATAGCGATTGTTATATTAGTTTCAGGCAGAAAGATGGTTCATGGGGAGCAGCAATTAACATGGGAAAGATGATAAATACATCATCAAGTGAAAGTAGCCCAAGAGTGACACACGATGGAAAATATCTATTTTTTTCGAGGGGAGAGTGGAAGGTTAGAGAAGATGAAAGTACGTATTGGGTAGGAACTTCATATTGGGTAGATGCTCAGATTATTGAAACCCTTAGACCTCAAGAATAACCATATAACAAGCGTATCAATACAGATAAGTTATCTGGTTCCTACTTCTCATTACTATAAAAATAATACAGTTTTTTTTAAAAAACTTCGAAGTCTAGAATATGAAATATGTAAAAATTTTATCTGTTTTTTTAACTTTACTATCTGTCAATGTTTATTGCCAGAATAGTGAAAAATCTAAATCACCTTCCTATACAATTGCTTATTCTTCAAATGAATCAGGCAATCCAGAAATTTATCTAACCAATACTGAAGGTAAATCAAAAATTAAAATTACAAATCATGCAGGTGGTAATGGCTATTCAGCTTGGTCTCCTGATGGAAAACAGATCGCTTTTTATGCAAAGTATAATGAAAAGAAGACATGGTCCATACATACTATGAATAGTGATGGGGCGAATAGAAAGAGATTAACCCAAGCAAAAGATAAATGGGATAGTGCACCTGCATGGTCTCCTGATGGGAGCAAAATTGCTTTTGCGAGACAATATAAAAATACAGATAAAATTACACAGACAGAAATTTGGATTATGAATTCGGATGGTAGCGAACAGACTCAAATAAAATCAATAAGTGGTGGCGGTCCTTGTTTTACATCGGATGGTAGACTAGTTTTTCACTCGGAATTCAAAGATAAAAAAAGTGAGATAAGCATCTCAGATGTTGATGGAACCAACATCATTCAATTGACACATACTGAAGCTGAAGAATGGCACCCTGAAGTTTCACCAGATGGAAAGCGAATAGCTTTTATGTCTAATAGAGATGGAAATTATGAAATTTATGTGATGGATATAGATGGCTCTAATCAAAAACGATTAACATTTAATAATGTTCGTGATTCAACACCATCGTGGTCTCCCGACGGTTCTCAACTAATTTTTTATTCAAAAACGGATAATGGTGGTGACATCTATATTATGAATAGTGATGGCTCTTCAGTAAAAAAAAATATATCTAATGGGGGACAAGCTGCTTGGTTAAAAACGACTAAATAAACAGCAACAAAGAGCAGATAAAACATTAAGAATTATTCATCAAAGCAAATGGAGTACATTCTTACTTTATCAAAATTGTTACCAAACATTTATAAATAATAAAAACTATGAAAAACAAAACTGGACTACTGCTTTTAATTCTTTTTATACTATCACATAGTAGTTTCACCCAACAAAGTAATAAACTCGCTCCAGAAGTTACAGCCGTCGAAGCCAAACTCGCATTTAGGGATATTCCTTATCTAAAAGAAGTCTTTATCGATGCAGCACCAATTGATAGAAAAGATGGTATCCCGGTTGGTAAATTAGGCATCGATGGCGGCAATAAAGACATGATTCTTACCCTGGCTCAGGAAGTTTCCGATAAAAAACACAGTCCATACGACAGCTTTCTTATTGTCCACAAGGACACACTCTTATTTGAGTCATACTATAGACGTGGCCGTGTTAATCTTCCTCATTATAATTCATCTAAAGCTTACCTAAGTATGGCAATTGGTCGAGCTATTCAGCTGGGTTATTTGACTATGGCTGATTTAGACAAACCAGTAATAAGCTTTCTTAAGAAACTCGATCCAACAAAATTTGTTAAAGGGGTAGAAAAGATTACGCTACATCAAGCCTTGACTCTGCAATCAGGTTTACGTATCGATAGTGAAAAAATAAAGGAGTGGAATAAAAACCCTGAACAAATGAAAGGTCAAAAACAAGTTCAGAAATATTTGGAGCATAGCTCACCTATTACTGCAGATTCTCAGAGTTTTAAATACCAGACTCCTGATACGCAACTGATGATGCAAGTACTTGATGCAATTGTTCCTGGCACTGCAAAAGGCTTTATTAAAAATGAGCTTCTAACAAAAATAGATATCACTAACTATCGTTGGGATGATGATGTTAGTGGTTTGCCCAAAGTCATGTATGGTGTATATATAACATCTAGAGATATGCTCAAATGGGGAATGCTAGTGAAGAATAAAGGCAGGTGGAAAGGCGAGCAACTCATTCCGGAAGCATATATTGCTAAAGCAACAAATCGAATAGTCTATATAAAAGACGAATCTGAAGATTCCTTTGCCAGCAAAAATGGTACAAATACTGGTTACGGTTATTTTTGGTGGCAAATTGATATGAAAGTTGGTAACAAAAATTACTTCTGTACATCAGCTACTGGAGGAGGTGGGCCGTATATTATGTTTATCGAAGAACTTGATCTTATTGTTGTAGCTACTGGTCATGGTGGAGATGTAAAACCGTATCAATTAACGGCAGAAAGAATATTACCAGCTTTTATTAACTAATCACAAATAGCATTAAAATTTAAGCAATGAGAAAAACATATTTTATTTTTATGCTTGTAGGGGTACTATTTCTATCTGCATGCAGTTCTAAAAAACATGACGCAAAAACTAGTGATTTATCAACTATGACTATTGAAATACCCTATCTCGGCCAGAAACCACCGGGCTTAACGCCTGAAGTTTTTGCTCCCGGTATGGTTTCGACAAAGCATCGCGATCTTAGTGCTTTCTTGACACCCGACATGAAAGAATTTTATTTTACTAGAAAAGATACCGAAACGGGAAAGTGGTTCTTAATTGTTTATAAATTAGAAAACAATCAATGGCAAAAATCTGTGGTTGGTCCAAGAGTAGGTCGTCCAATCATTGCTCCGAACGGTAAGATCATGCATCTAGGCAGTAAATATATGGAGCGTACGCAGTCTGGATGGTCAGACATAAAAAGTCTTGGTGCTCCTTTCGAGGAGATACGGATCATGCGCCTTACAGCTTCCACTGAGGGAACCTATGTTTTTGATGAGATAGGCATTCCAGATGGAGATGGCGTTATTCGCTATTCGCGATTAATAGACGGGAAACGTGAAGAACCAAAGCCATTTACTAAAGAGATTAATATGGGAAAATGGAACGCTCATCCTTTTATTTCACCAGATGAATCCTACATAATCTGGGATGGTGAAAGAGATAGTGGATATGGCGATTCCGATTTGTATATCAGTTTTCGAAATCAAGATGATTCATGGGGAACTGCCATTAATATGGGGGACAAAATAAATAGTAGTTCTTGGGAATCTGGAGGATACGTAAGTCCAGATGGTAAGTATTTTTTCTTTAACAAGGGACATGGAGATGGGGATATATTTTGGGTGGATGCACAAGTTATTGAGAATCTCAGACCCAAATAATAATCGATATATAGAAATATGAATACAAAAAGAACATATGAATTATTACTTTAAGTAAATATCTTTAATTATTTAAAATAAAGGATATTGTAAAACAAAAAAATATAGAATATGAGAGTCACCAAGTTATTATTGATATATGTTATATCATTTAACACTGTTTTTGCTCAAGAAAATATTGAAAACAATGATTCATATACTGCCGAAAAGTCCTATTTAGAATTACCTAAGATAGAGGTGATCCCAATAAAGGAAACTAAGACTAATAGGCAATATGAGCTTTATATAAAACTGCCTGAAGGATATTCAGAAAATAACGACATTCAGTATCCAGTGATTTACTATACTGATGCGATGTGGCATGTCGAAACAGTATCAGGTGCTACAGAATATATAATGGAAAATACAATTTTGGTTGGAATTTCTTGGCAGAAGGATATACTAGAAGATTTAAAGAAAGAGAGGGGAGCTCATGTGAGTAGGTTCCGAGATTACTCAGTTAAAAAATCAACTAACGCAGAACGTCAAGCTAAATATCAATTTGGGCAGGCTAGTAATCATCTAGATTTTATTCGCAACGATGTAATAAAATATATAGAAAACAATTACCGAACTAATCCTGATAATCGTACTTATTTCGGTTATTCATTAGGTGGCGAATTTGGCGCATACATACTCCTTTCACAACCAGACACCTTCAAAAACTATATTCTTGGTAGTCCGTCGTTTGGAGGGGATATTCCTTATTTTTCTGAACTTGGATCTAACACATTACTAAAACGTAGTGGTTTGAATGCCAATGTTTTTATTACTTATGGCAGATTAGAGAAAGAGTTAGGTGAACATGTAGAGGAATTTATTACGATACTAAAAAATAGAAACGATAAGAGTTTATCCTTACTACCAGTAGTGATTGAGGGTAGCCATCAGACAGCATTTCCTATGACCGGAGTACGCGGTGTTACTTGGTTAGCTAGTCTGATTAAAGATGGTGTTGAAAACAATAAGAACTAAAAACCATGAAACAAGCTTATTTTATTACAATACTTGTATTATGTCTAATTTTAAATGCTTGTAATACTAAAAAATAAGCAGGCAACAGCTCTAAATAAAATAAATAATCCTAGGGATCTACCTCTAGGATTATTTACTTAATTATGTGCTTTTTTCAGTTTAGTCATCAATATATGGAGCTCCAGAAGCTTTCAACATGGCTTCTAATTTGCCCATGGAGTTTTGAATTGTTTTTAAATTATTTTCCGCTTTAGTAAGCATGGTATTGATAATTTGCATTTGCGCTTTGTTAGTTTCTGTTGGGCCATAGGTAGATCGCTCTAGACTTAAATAAATTGTGAACATCTTATCATTAACTGAAGGCGGATTCTTTTCTCCTATTTCTGCTTTGGCCTGATTACCGTAGTAATCTGATTTTAAAGTATTGATTTGATCTCTTATACTCTCTAATTGTTTTAAACCAGTTTCTGGGTTGGCCGTACTATGCATTAGTGCTTTGTGCAATGCTTTAATCTTTTTCTCAGCTTTAGCTATAGACTTATCAATGGCACTTGCAGTTATCGAAGCGGCTTCATAACCACGCCAAAAAGCAGATGTGACTTCTGGTGTTGCTCCCGGTAGCGTATTTTTATAGAGCGGTTTTACATCGAAATTTACTGGACCATCGAGTTTTTTTATAGTTCCGTTATGTGACAAGTACAAGGTTACACTATAAGTGCCTGGCGCAGCTAATAAACCTCTTGATTCATCCTCATTAGAACTCTTCAGGTCGTTTAGACCTATAGGATTATAATTAGGATATCTCAAATCCCAAGCTATTCTGTTAATTCCAGACTTTGCTTCTTTAAAGATGTTACGTATCACTTCACCAGCCTGATTCTTTATTACAAAGACAAGTTGAGGCTTTTGTTCTAACTTTTCGTCTTCTAAGACCTTCCATCCCGGAAAAGGAATGTTCTGATTTTTAATATTCTTTTCTTTTGTTTTACGTTGCTCTTTTTGCAATACGGGGGCTTCTTTAAGGTAATAGGTGAGTAGTGCACCAAAGTCCGGATTAGGTGCTACAAAATGCGAATCACCTTGACTTCCCTTATTAGCTCCAAAACTGAGTTGAGAACGCTGTATATACCACCAAGCATCACGAACTGGAAATAACTTGGCTTCCGCATTTAAATCTGTTTGGGTGATGCTTCTTAAGGCCGAATAATCATCTAGAATATAAAATCCACGACCAAAAGACGCTGCAACCAAATCATTTTCACGTTTTTGTATAGCTAAATCTCTAAACGAAATTGTTGGGACATTACCTTTTAAAGCGGTCCATTGCTTTCCTCCATCAACTGAAAAGAATAAGCCGAATTCGGTGCCTATAAATAAGAGATTAGGCGTCACATGATCTTGCACTAATCGCCACACCAAATGATTATCCGGAATGGTTTTAGTTAAAGATTCCCAAGTTTGTCCTTTGTTAGTGCTTTTATATAAATAAGGTTTAAAATCTCCATATTTATGATTATCTAAAGCTACATAAACAGTATTAGCATCATGTAAATCAGCTTTGATATCATTAACAAAAGCAGTTGATGGTACGCCAGGTAATTGATTTACTTTTATTTGTCTCCAATTTGCACCTCCATTTTCAGTAATATTAATCAATCCATCATCAGTACCTGCATAGAGAAGACCTTCTTGTTTAGGAGATTCAGCAAGTGACGTAACTGTATTGTAATTAGACATGGCATACACATCCCAAGCATTGTCCCAAGATTGCTGTCTACCCATAATTGGTAAGGTAATACGCTCTTCATCTTTTGTTAAATCTTCAGATATAGCGGTCCAAGAATCGCCTCGATTTTCTGATTTCCAAACACGTTGGGATGCAAAATAGATAGTAGACGGTTTGTGCGGGCTCACAAGTATAGGAGCATCCCAATTAAAACGTTGAATTGCATCACCTTCGGCAGGTTGTGGCTGTATGTCCACGGCTTCACCAGTTTTCATATCTAAACGCGAAAGCGTCCCTTCTTGACGTTCAGCATATACAATATTTGGATTTCCCGGTTCAGTAGCTGGTTGATGCCCATCCCAATTAAGAATCACGCGCCAATCACTATTTTGTATGCCATGAAGATTATCCGTACGTGATGGACCTCCTTCGGTACTATTATCTTGAGTGCCTCCATAGATATTATAAAAAGGTTCGGCATCATCTACTGCCAGTTTATAAAACTGAGTTACGGGTAAGTTCTCTATGTATTTCCAAGATTTGGTTAAGTCAAAGGATTCATATAAACCACCATCGGTACCAACAAGCAGGTAATTAGGGTCATTTTTCTTAAACGCTATGGCATGATTATCACCATGTTTGTTTTTTCTATTCATTCTGTAAAAGGTTTTTCCACCATCTTCAGAAATTTGCATGGTATTATCCATGAGATATAAACGATCTTTTTGATGTGGCGAAGCATATAATTCTTGATAATAATGCGGACCCGTTCCACCACTAATAGTATTTGATTGTTTAGACCAAGAGCTTCCACCGTCTTCGGAGCGATATAGAGCACCTGTTCTCCGGTCTAACTCAATCGCTGCATACAACACATTTGGATTATGTGGAGAAATCGCCAAACCTGTTTTACCCATGGACGTTTTTGGCAAACCATTGGTTAATTGCTCCCAAGTATCACCACCATCACTACTTCTGTATAATGCTGTACCAGGACCATTACCAATATAGGCAGCAACGGTTCTGTGACGTTGCCAGGTCGCCGCATACATACGGTCTGGATTTCTAGGGTCATATACTAATTCCGTAACACCTGTCCATGTGTCATCACCAAGTGTTTTTGTCCAGGTCTTGCCTCGATCTTTACTTTTGTACAAGCCACGCTGACCACCTTCACTCCAAAGAGGTCCTTGTGCCGTCACCCAAACAATATTACTGTTATCAGGATGAACTTTTACACGAGAAATATGTTGCGTTTCTTTAAGCCCCATATTTGTCCATGTTTGCCCACCATCATCACTGCGATAAACACCATCTCCAAAACCGACATGGCGTCCACCAACATCTTCGCCTGTACCCACCCAAATGGTTTCTGGATGGTTAGGATCTATTGTAACAGTTCCGATAGAGTAGGAGGTCTCCTTATCAAATATAGGTGTCCAAGTAGTCCCAGAATTAATGGTTTTCCATACACCACCAGAGCCTACGGCAACATACCAAATGTTTTCATTATTTGGATGAATAGCGATATCCGCGATTCGTCCGCTCATAAACGCTGGACCAATGCTTCTTAATTTAAGCCCATCAAAAGGATTTTCTGTAAAGACTTTCTCTTGTGCTGAAGTCGAAAATACCATTAAAAAGGTAAGCATGAGTGTGCAAAAAATGTGTGAAAGTGTCTTCATTCTTTAAAGTAGTTCGTTAGATTATAAATTTAAAGAAAATCTGATTCATATTGTTTCCTTAAAGACAATATGAACACTATTACAACAAAAGTTTAACGATCTAGGTTCTGAGTATTTTAAGCAGAGAAATGTTTCTTGGATATTTTAAAAAGCTGCGGTTCGTGTATTTGTGAATACATGATTTCATAAAATTTTACTCTATATACCTATGAATAAGTAAGTTGTATCAAGTTTTCGATGATAAGACAAAATACTATATGCAAACCATAATCTAGACTAAACACAACTAAGTTGCTTTAACAGGGATTAATATTATATTTACCACTCAAATAAAAATCCTTAATAAAATAGAAGACTAGAATTACATTCTATACCTTCAAAATAAACGAAATCATTTTAATAAGTATTATAAGAAAATGTCAATAGCAAGAATAGGTATAATAACAGTAAGTGACAGATGCCATAAAGGCGTTTACGAAGACATCAGTGGAAAAGCTATAATTGATACATTGCATGACTATTTGGTTTCTGAGTGGAAAAGCGTTTATAAAGTAGTCCCAGATGAACAAGAGGATATTGAAAAAACAATTATCGATATGGTCGATAATGAAAAATGTTGCTTGGTTGTTACAACAGGAGGGACCGGTCCAGCCGAAAGAGATGTTACACCCGAAGCCACAGAAGTCGTATGTGAACGTATGATGCCTGGTTTTGGTGAATTGATGAGAGCTGAATCTTTGAAATTTGTACCTACTGCTATTCTATCACGCCAAACTGCTGGACTTAGAAAAAACAGTTTAATTATTAATCTACCAGGAAAACCAAAATCAATTAGAAAATGTTTAGATGCCGTTTTCCCCGCAGTACCTTATTGTATAGACCTTATGAATGGCCCATATTTAGTATGTAATAACGAAATTATTAAACCATTTAGACCAAATAGTAAGTAAATTCTATTGGTATTATTTACATAACCTAATGATGTTAAAGAAAATATGGAAGCGATTATAACCGTTGTTGGATTTTTGGGTGCTGGTAAAACAACATTGCTGAAACATTTGATAGAAAATTTTTCTACTAATGGATGGAATCCTTTTGTTATTCTTAATGATTACGAAAATGCAAATATGGATGTTCAACAATTTGCTAAACAAATTGAATTAAAAAACATTAAACCTTTAAGCGGTAGTTGTATCTGTTGTAGTGGTATAGATGAACTCAGAAACATTGTAAATAGAATTCCTGAAAGAGTACAGGGAGTTACGTTGATTGAGGCTAACGGAACATCGGATGCATGCTCACTAATGGAATTTTTAGCTGTCGGTATGAATGATAGATTTTTACCACCTATTCAGGTTTCTGTAATAGACGTTAAAAATTGGCAAAAACGAGGTGAACATAATGAACTAGAAGCTAATCAAATTCAGGTTTCTTCATTATTGGTTTTAACGCATCTCGAAAAGGTAAATGAAAATAGAAAACATCAGGTGATTGATGAATTAAAAAAGCTGAACCCAATAGCCAAAATAGTAACTATGGAAAGTTTGGATGCTTTATTACTTCCTAAATTATTACCCTCTGAAAATACGGCGCAAAAGTTCGAACATCAAAAAGCACATTGGTCTTCGTGTTCTATCGATTTACCTGTTTTACCTAGTGAAAAATGTATACTCGATATTTGTCAAGCACTTCCTAAAAGTATTCTCAGAGTAAAAGGTTGTACTAAAATAGGGAATGCAAAAGCATATACTTTTTTTGAACGCACTCCTGATGGTAATGTATTTATACGTCCATTTAATGGTGTTCCGATAACTGATTCTAAACTGTTGACTATTGGACCTGGTAGTGAACCTTCTTTACTTCAAAAAACACTTAGAACCATTCTCTTAATAGATGATGAAGTCAATTATAACAACGATAAGTAAATTATACGATTAATTGTACTTTTTAGTTATCGAAGAGATAGGAGCGTAGGGGAATATGAATCAAATGGTTATTTATTAAAGTTTAAAAGAAGTAAATATTCTGTTTTTCGTAATTCTATCTATATTTATGATATGCGTCTGTAATTTCTCTTCAGCACTGCCAAATTTAGTATACAATTTGATTTTTAAAAACTTAGGTTCTTTTATGTTGGGAGTATAATCATCGGGAAGTTTAATATTTAAATACCATACTCCCTCTTCTGCATTTGCGATGATATACTCGTCCGATGTATACCTATTTGTGAGCTCATGATTTATAATTTTTTCATCTTTTTCCATCGTATGACTTAAAACAACATATTCTTTTCTCGGATTAATGTATTGCATTTCAAATTCTACAACAGGATGAGACCATTCTGTAACAACTCTTAAATCATATTTAGGCAACATAAAAAACTTTTGATCAATATTTTTTATCCTCCATTTTTGATTACGCTTGGATAACAAGTGTTTGAAATCATTTTCTATTTGATTTTGTAATCCACTAAATGATTCTATTGCTTTAACCTTGTTCTTAGCAATCTTTTTAAATAAATCAACAGATTGCTGATATTGTTTCTCATTAGAATAATTATTGGCTAAATCCAGATATATCTGTGACTGCAATGGGGAAACATCAATAATTCTTTGATACACTTTTTGCGCACGATCAAATAACTCCCTTTTTTCAAGATTGAAAGCCAACACTTTAAGAACAGAAGTGTTATTAGGAAATAATTCTATTAGATTAGAAAGAATCTGTATTCCCTTATCTTTCTGATTGTTATCAAAAAAATAATCAGAACATTCTACAAAAAAAGTGACATTATCCTTGTTAAACTCTTGTATATTAAGATACATTTCATAAGCTTTATTATAGTCTGATTCTTTTTTAAATAAAGTTATGAAATCAGATTCTGGACCATCAGATACAAGAAGTGGAGATTTAAACATTTTAACCGGAATTTTTTCGTCTTTTGATTGTTTTTCTTCAATCCTACCAGATAATTTTTTTCCTCCTTTAGTAGTAATCAATATGATTCCATTAACTCCTACAGAACCATACAGATTAGTGGCAGCCAATCCTTTTAAGACTTTGATGCTTTCAACATTATTTGATTCTATAAAATCAAAATCACCACCTATAGGTGTACCGTCCATAAATATTACAGGTTGACTTGATCCTAGAAAGGTTTTTCGTGTACGTATCAAAACATCATTTAGACTACTTTGATTCCAAAGTTTTACACCAGTAAACTTACCAGCCATGGATTGCCCTAAGTCAATTTGATCATCTATCTCAACCGTCTGAACTGCATATCCTAAAGATTTTTCATCCACTTTCCTCATTCCTACATCAACCATTTTTCGCTCTTTTCGAACTTTGGATTTGACAATTGCTGCTTCTAAACTAGTTACCTTATCAGTCATTTTGATGTCGATAAAATTGTCTTCGGGATCTATCTGCGCAATGAGTTTTTCTTTATTAGTACTACTGAACACCAGAACATCACCGGGCTCTACCACAATTTTATAATTACCACTTTGATCCGTAATTGTACCTCTATTTTTACCTTGTACTAGAACATTGATATCTGGCAAAACATCTATACCATCCGTAACCGTACCTTCTATATACTTTTTTTGTGAATCTGTGTTTTTATTAGTGATAAACTCTAAGCGAATCATTTTTTTATTTTCTGTAATAACTTTTACACCAGAATTTGTATCTAGCTCCTGAAGGTTAATATGATATCCTAAACTATAAAAGGAAGTTTCGTAAAGAAATTTTTTATTAATTTTTGGAGTGTTACTTATTGTAAATATTTTAGGGCTGTAAAGGTTTTTTTTGAATTTACCGAAATACCCCTGGCCATCAGTAAAAAAAAGTAAGAAGTCCGCTGTTATCTTTGTATTTATTAAACCAAGATCCAAGGCGCCATCATAATTTACATCGCTAAGTTTTTGTTTTAGCAAGCTCCAATCCGAGGATTTGATCTCTATGTTTTCATCAGTTAGTAATTTCGAGTTTACTATTACTAACTTTACCTTGGTATTTGGATATTCCTTAAAAAAAACATCCAAAAACTCAAGCTCCTTGGAGATGCTTTTGCTTTTTTGAGAAAGCGATGCATCCCAATAAATAGCTACGTTTTTAGAATCCTCAGTAGGTAGATTTTTTGCAGTTAGATTGGCACTAAATAAAAGTGTAACAATAATAATTATATATTTTCCCATAAGATTAAATGTACAAAAAAAGATAGAATCATTTTGTGAATATGCTTTTGACCATATTTATATAATGTACTTGCGTTATATATTACCCTGCAATTTTTTTTAAAAGCTTTCTTACCAAAAACCTCTTAAAAAAGATAATACAACACTTATCTCAGAAAAGCATAATACACCATAAATCAAGTATAACTACGCTATTTTACTTAGGTATTCTTTGGTAGATTTATTCCGAATTATAATATCATCTTTTTACAGTATTACACGAATATAACTTAGTTGGAAATAAACATCCTAATATCATATAAAGTGGAGTCCGAAAACCATACAAAAAAACGGGGCGTATTCTGAAAAGCCAAAAGAGTAAGAGTAATTAATTTAAAAATTATGTCAAAAAATAAAACTAACGCAATCGAAAGAATTTTAAGCGGAGAAGTTATAGCCACTGCTAATGTGGGAGTAAGTCCTGCAGCCATGGCAGTAACATCCGATTCTGCTAGTCTGTATGTCACGAATAGTAATAACTACGGTATAGGAGGTAGTGATACTTTGACTCTTATTGACTTAAACAGCATGATGTCCGCAAAAACAATTGCCCATGAATCATTCAATCAGCCTTATACTGTTACCTTATCAAAAGATGAAAAGAAGGCATATGTGACCAATTCTAACAGTACAACAATTAGTATTATCGATACGAAATCAAATGAAGTTATTGATGTTATGGATGGATTTAATGGACCCTCAGGGATGGTTATTTCTCCTAACGGTAAAAAGGCTTATGTAAATAATTATGGAGCAATAAGTACCAGGCCTTCTGGTGAGGGCAATACCGTCTCTGTAGTTGATTTAGAAAACGAAACAATTATTGAGCGCATACGACTTAATGAATATGGAGAATTTCCGGCAGCTCCTTCAGCAATTGCCATAACTCCAAAAGGAGACTTTGTTTATACTGCTAATTATGTAACCGGAGATCCTAATTCAGGTACGGTATCCAAGATTTCTACGAAAACAAATAAGGTGGTAGATAGAATCACAGGATTCTTTGGCCCATTTTCAATAACAATTGATGCTGAAGGGAAACATGCGTACTTAACTAATTTTGGAAGTAATAATTTTGCTCCATATGGTACAACGGTTGGTGTTTTAAATCTCAAAAACCATAAGATTACTAAGATTAATACCGGAGGAATTCAACCAGCTGGTTTTGCGATTACTACAGATGGAAAGTATGGATTCGTATCTAATTATAACACGTTATATAGATCAGGAGCACCAGATTTTACTGGATTAACAGCCGGACAAGGTACTGTAAACATTATTGATTTAAAAGCAAATGCATTAGTCGCTATGACGATTAATGTAGGTCAATCTCCGGGATCTATACTAGTTACTCCAGATGGTGAGCATGCCATTGTATCCAATTATGTCGGTAATACGGTGAGTATTATTCGTGTGTATCAAGACAACTAATATAACCCAAAACTGTATAAGCGGTCTCATGCGAATACCGCTTATACAGATATTAAAAATCTTTGTAAAATATTAATGGGACATTCTCCTTCATTTCATTTCGGCTGACAGACTTATTATGCGAACTGACGCGTTCACTGAGCTGTTACACATAGCCTGCCGAATTGTTGTCGAAGAGATAGGAGAGTAGGGAAATGTAATGTATTTGGAACGGTTTTAATACTCAAAATTCACAGAAAGAATATCCTTTTGATAAGTTACCAAAATATTCTTCCTGTGAAGTGTACTTTATGTTAGAGTTTAAAAGAAGTAAATATTCTGTTTTTCGTAATTCTATCTGTATTTATGATATGCGTCTGTAATTTCTCTTCAGCACTGCCAAATTTAGTATACAATTTGATTTTTAAAAACTTAGGTTCTTTTATGTTGGGAGTATAATCATCGGGAAGTTTAATATTTAAATACCATTCTCCCTTTTCTGCATTTGCGATGATATACTCGTCTGATGTATACTTATTGACGAGTTCATGATTTATAGTTTTCTCATCTTTTTCCATTGTATGACTTAAAACAACATATTGTTTTTTCGGATTAATGTACTGCATTTCAAATTCTACAACAGGATGAGACCATTCTGTAACGACCCTTAAATCATATTTAGGCAACATAAAAAACTTTTGGTCAATATTTTTTAACCTCCATTTTTGATTACGCTTAGATAACAAGTGTTTGAAATCATTTTCTATTTGATTTTGTAATCCACTAAATGATTCTATTGCTTTAACCTTGTTCTTAGCAATCTTTTTAAATAAATCAACAGATTGCTGATATTGTTTCTCATTAGAATAATTATTGGCTAAATCCAGATATATCTGTGACTGCAATGGGGAAACATCAATAATTCTTTGATACACTTTTTGCGCACGATCAAATAACTCCCTTTTTTCAAGATTGAAAGCCAACACTTTAAGAACAGAAGTGTTATTAGGAAATAATTCTATTAGATTAGAAAGAATCTGTATTCCCATATCTTTCTGATTGTTATCAAAAAAATAATCAGAACATTCTACAAAAAAAGTGACATTATCCTTGTTAAACTCTTGTATATTAAGATACATTTCATAAGCTTTATTATAGTCTGATTCTTTTTTAAATAAAGTTATGAAATCAGATTCCGGACCATCAGATACAAGAAGTGGAGATGTAAACATTTTAATCGGAATTTTTTCGTCTTTTGCTTGTTTTTCTTCAATCCTACCAGATAATGGTTTTCCCCCTTTAGTAGTAATCAATATTACACCATTAACCCCAAAAGTACCGTACAAATTAGTAGCTGCATATCCTTTTAACACTTTTACACTTTCAACATTATATGAATCAAGCAAATCGGCTCCGTTTAATACATCAGGATTATCAAAACCGGAAAGATTACCAGCAGTAGGTATACCATCTATATATATTGTAGGTTGATTTGATCCTAAAAACGTAGTTCGTGTCCGTATCATTATATCATTCATACTATTTCGACTATTAAGTTGTACTCCTGCGAACTTACCAGCTATTGCTTTTCCCAGGTTAATTTGATCATCTATCTCAACCGTCTGAACTGCATATCCTACGGATTTTTCATCCACTTTCCTCATTCCTACATCAACCATTATTCGCTCTTTTTGGGCTTTGGATTTGACAATTGCTGCTTCTAAACTAGTCACCTTATCAGTCATTTTGATATCGATAAAATTATCTTCAGGATCTACCTCTGCAATGACTTTTTCTTTATTAGTACTACTAAATACCAGAACATCACCAGGTTCTACCGCAATTTTATAATTACCATTTTTATCTGTAATTGTGCCTCTATTTTTACCTTGTACCAGAACATTTATATTAGGCAAAACATCTATATCATCTTTAACGATGCCTTCTATATATTTTTTTTGTGAATCTGTATTTTTATTAGTGACAAACTCTAAGCGAATCATTTTTTTATTTTCTGTAATAACTTTTACACCAGAATTCGCATCTAGCTCCTGAAGGTTAATATGATATCCTAAACTATAAAATGAAGTTTCGTAAAGAAATTTTTTATTAATTTTTGGAGTGCTACTTATTGTAAATATTCTAGGGCTATAGAGGTTTTTTTTGAATTTACCAAAGTAACCCTGGCCATCAGTAAAAAAAAGTAAGAAGTCTGCTGTTATCTTTGTATTTATTAAACCAAGATCCAAGGCGCCATCATAATTTACATCGCTAAGTTTTTGTTTTAGCGAACTCCAATCCGAGGATTTGATCTCTATCTTCTCATCAGTTAGTAATTTCGAGTTTACTATTATCAACTTTATCTTGGTATTTGGGTATTCCTTAAAAAAAACATCCAAAAACTCAAGCTCATTGGAGATATTTTTACTTTTTTGCGAAAGAGATGCATCCCAATAAATAGCTACGTTTTTAGAATCCTCAGTAGGTAGGTTTTTTGCAGTTATATTGGTACTACATAAAAGTGTAACAATAATGATTATATATTTTCCCATAATGTTAAAGTACAAAAAATGGCCGAATCAATATTTATAAAAAAAAGAAAAATACTCCTGTCAGTTGGATTTTTTCTTTTCCAAAAGTTTCTTTATGATGTGTCAGAATCATCATACGATAATAAAAAAACAACCTTCTAAAAACTAGAAGGTTGTTTGTTGTAATAGTTTGATTTGTTCTAAGAATAAGCTCTTAGTTTATTACCAGTTTTAAAGTGCGTTTGGTACCAGAACGATCTAAAATTCTCATCAAATATAATCCAGGTTTAATTCCAGAAATATCGATGGTCATATTGGTTGTACTCGTTGGTACCCTTAACGATTTTAGTTTCTTTCCATTAAGGTCAGAAATCGTAATAATACTATTCTTTAAATCTGTTGTGTTTTGTACTGAAACACTTGTAGTTGCAGGATTCGGGAATATTTCAAAAGATGTGTTTTCGATATTATTTTCTCTATTTACTACAGTTTCACAAGTAGGCGCTGTTGTAGAATTACTAAAATAAATGGAGTAATCCTTGGCGACCAGTACAAAGTTTCTTTTATCAATCGTTACATAATAATCTCCATCCAAACCAGGAATGTTCGTACCGTTTAAAGAAATTTGAGGATTCGTCTCATTGAAGTTCTGTGTAGCATTTGAAAAATCAATATACCACGGTGCTGTATTTAAATTAAATGAAAATTGATATAAACCATTATTAGCTAAACTCCAATTTAGTGTAAATAAGGTGATACTGTCCATATTTGGACCACCAGTTCCTAGTACGTAAATATAATCATAAGAAGTATTTATACTGACTAAAGCAGTTTCCATTGGTGCACCAAAAGTACAATCATCTGCAGGTGGATCAATAATAATATCATCCGTAACGGTAATCATTACCGAAGCAGTATCAGTTCCACCATTTCCATCACTAACGGTAACAGTAGCGGTATAGTTTCCTGTTGTATATGTATGTGTTGAAATAGCTCCCGTTCCAGAAGTTCCATCACCATAATCAATGCTATAGGTAAGTGTATCGTTATCTGCGTCGGTAGATCCAGAAGCATCCAAAACAACTTCTAGAGGAGTAACTCCAGCGGTTGGAGTAGCAGTGAGGACAGCCACAGGAGCGGTATTTACCGGGTCTGTATCACCAGCACATAGCGGAGCTATATCTGAATTACTACAATAAATTGTAAAATCTCCTGTAGTAGAAACTAGTACCAGATTATCTCCGTCCACGGTTACATAATAGCTTCCATCTAATCCAACAAAGCTAGAACCGGCAATGGTGATTTGTGATGCAGCAGCATTAAAGTTTTGTGTAGATACGTCAATTAAATCATTATACCAGTCTGGAATACCATTGTTAGTACTTAACGAAAATTGGTATAAACCGTTATTTCCTAAATCCCAGTTGATAGAGCAGTTGGTGATATTATCTAAATTAGGACCACGATCACCAAATACATAAATATTGGAATATGAATTATTTACAGAAGGTAATGGGGTAGCTCTTGGCGTATCAAAAGGACAAATTATTTCTTCACATGCTGTATCTACTACTAAGTCAATAGTTTGTACAAAGCCGCTGCTAAAAACGCCATCACTAACTGTTAAGGTAACTATAGCGCTATCTTGATTGGTATAGCTATGTGAAACATTAACACCCTCAGCAGTCGTGCCATCTCCAAAATCCCAGGAATAGGTCAAAGCATCTCCATTTGGATCAAAAGAACTACTGGCATCAAATTCGACATCTGGGCCTCCACATCGGCCATTATCATTTGTGAACAATGCTACAGGAGGTTTTGGTTCTGTTGTTTGGCCAAAATCAACATCACTAGTAGCGTAAAAAGCTTCTTCAGTAAGAGATCGTTGCCAAATACTATAAATAACGTGTTTGCCAGTTCTTGGAGGAAGTATAACATCTATATTGTCAATTGCGGATGCTTCTCGTGGTTCTGTTTCCACAAGAAGTTCAAGACTATCCCAAGTTAAAGGTTGATCTGGAGTCCAACTCTCTTTCGTAATGTATACTCTATAATATAATGTTTGATGCGGAGCTGTATTGGTCCAGGTTACAGTAAATGGACCAGGAGTAACCGGTGTAGTTATCCAATCATCGCGTACTTGATCGAGTCCACCGTATTTATCAGGTCTTCCTGCACTTGCTAGATTACCATCTGGGATAATTTCTCGATGCATACCATTGGCATCCATACGTGCAACTTCATTCCAATCATATAAAGCTTGAGTACCATATAAAGCAACGGCATCAATGCAAGCAGGTGAATCTGGGCTCTCAGGGTTCTCCTGAAAACAAATCCAAACTCTGCTTGGAGGACTTGTTACAGTACCATGCGAAAAAATGGTTTGAAGACTAGGAAAAATGAAAGCAACACATATCAATAGTGGAACTGACAATTTTCTTAAGTAAGATGTAATCTGACCTAAGATTGAGGTTTTAGAGTCTGTATTTTTCATGTTGTTATTGAATTGTTATTAATGAATTACTTTTCAAAAAAACAGGGTGGTTCAATAACAATTATGAAATTAGTATTTATTATCCTTGTTGTCAATGAATTAACATTTTTTAAGTTAATATTTAACATACATAAAGAATATGAAGTGTTGCCAAAAGATCACTTTACTTTGGGACGTATAATGAAAAGGATCTGCTAGCCCTTTAGAAGTAGGAGTGAGGCTGTGCAAAAACTATTCTTCTTTTTAGATTTTAATAAAAAACTGTGGTTTTTAGTTGAAGAGTTGAAGCACTAGTATTAAACATACAATATTTTGTTTCAGGTTTAAAATGGGTATTTCTACGTGTACATAAAATAACAGCAAATTTTTAGCTTTAACAAAAATATTCTTAACAGATAATTTCCCTTTTTTTTAGATAATAACAACCTAAAACTTTAACTAATGCAGAACGATACATTTACAGTAGCTGATTATTTATTAACTCGCTTAAAACAATTGGATGTTACAGAATTATTTCAAATTCCCGGAGATTACGTTAAAAACTTCACACAAGCTTTAGAAAAATTTAATGGTATTGAAACTATTGGAACTTCTAACGAATTAGACGCTTCTTATGCCGCAGATGCCTATGGAAGAACCAGAGGACTGTCTGCTGTTTCATTACAATATGGTGTCAGTACTTTTAGTGCATTAAATGCTGTTGCTGGTGCTTATGTAGAATCCAGTCCAATGGTGGTTATAAGTGCCACACCTGGTTCTAATGACCGACAAATTGGAAATATGTATAATGTTTTATACCATCACTCGACAGGTAACCTAAAAGCGGATCAAGAGATTTATAATCACGTTACAGTGGCTTCAGATACCTTAAGTACTTCAGTGGGCGCTGCAAAGAAAATTGATAAATTATTAGTTGCTGCAATTACACATAAAAAACCTGTTTATATCGCAGCTTATAGTGAAGTGTGGGGGGAGCCTTGTAAACGCCCTTCGAAAAAGAAGTTACAGCCTAAAGTTAAAAAGAGTAAACAAGATGCACTGTTAAATGCTGTAGATCAAGCTTGGACACAATTAACAGCTGCAAAACACCCCATGATTTTTGCGGGTGTGGAGGTTTTAAGACATGGCTTACCAGGTTTACTTCAAAAAATAATAGATGCAAGCGGATTTGTATACACAACCACATCGCTGGGTAAAACGGTACTGGATGAAAAAGGAGATCATTTTATTGGTACATACTCAGACGCAGCCTCTATAAACAATGTAACAAATTATGTGAAAACATCTGACTGTTTTTTAACCTTGGGAACCCTCATTACAGATGATTATTTATGGTTTGTTGAAAATAAATTTTCTGATATGGTGATGGCAACAACAACAGAAATCAGGGCTGGATATTATACATATAATGACGTTACCATGAAAGATTTTATGGAAGCCTTATTAGAGCGTTTTGAAAACAGTACATCCTATCCATTAAAAAACAAAGCACCTAAGCAACCCAAATATCCTGAACCCTGGAGTTCATCGTCAGACCCAAAATACAATGACAAACCAGATGTTATTACCTATAATCGCTTTTTTCAACACACTGTTAAGCATATAGAAGACAACAAGCTGTGGGATGACATTAATCTAACATTTGGTGTGAGTTCTGCAATGTATGTTGCCACCAATATTTACGGAATGAAACAAAACAGCTTTATAAGTTCTGCTGCCTGGCAATGTATTGGTTATGAAACGGGTGCTGCTTTAGGAGCACAATTGGGAAGTAAAAAACAATCCTGGACAATCGCTGGTGATGGTGGCTTTATGATGATTTGCCAATCGCTTTCAACCTTGGCAAAATACGATGTAAACAGTGTCATTTTTGTAATGAGCAATCAAGTGTATGCTATAGAACAAGTTTTTGTAGATGTAGATGCTTTTTGCCCGAATGGTACATTCGATGAGTTTGACAACCTGGCAAAATGGGATTATATGGCCTTAGCCAAAGCTTATGGAGCTAATGGGTATCAAGCTAGTACCATAAAGGAATTAAATACTGTATTAAAAACACTTAAAACTACAAAAACGAAGAAACCCACTTTGGTGGAAATTATAATTCCTGAAAAAGATTTAGCAGGACAAATGAAAAATCTAACCCCTCAAGTAATGAACTGTAACAACTAAAATATAACAAATGGAAAACAAGACATACTCAATTTTTGGAGCCGGAGCAGCTGGTTTATATACAGCCTGGAGATTACTTAAAGGAAAACCATCTAATTCAAAAGATACATCGAAAAATTTAAAAGAAGGAGATACGCTGGAATTATATGATTGGGGTAAATATGAATTTTCGAAAGAAGATAAAGGAACCCGAGCAGCAGGTGCCAGAGTTTGTACCTGGCATTATAAAGACGATCCAGACGCTTCTTATTTGGAACTAGGGGGTATGCGTTATTCTGCTTGGGATTATAAAAAAACAAAGAACAACCCAAATCCCAACGATGGTAATAATCCGGGACATCGATTAGTAACCAAAACCATTAATGAAATTGGTTTGGAAAAGTACTCTGTACCTTTTAACGAAGCTAGTGACCCGCTTTTATCTTTAAGAGCAAAAAGCATGTATACCTCAGATATTGATGCGAGCAATCCTGCGCCGTATAATGTAAATAATTATGGAGCAGACTCAGGACCAGACGACGGTTTTACTAAAATCGAAAGCGTTGGGATTGACGTTTCTGAAGATGCATTACCACCTACAAGAAATGAATGGTGTACATTTTATGAGGAAGGAAAAATAACAAAAGATTTAGGCGACGAATCTATCTTTGAAAAAGGACAAAAACTAAAAGATATTGGGTATTGGAATTTAGCCTATGATGTTTTAGGACAAGAAGGCTTCGGTTATTTAGCAGATGGTAATGGGTATTCTTCAAATGTAGTAAATAGTAACTCTGCACAATCGTTTGAAGTTAATAATGAATTTACACCAGGAACGCTATATAAAACATTGACCATTGGGTATTCTGGTATTTTTTCTACGCTTTTTCAAGAAATTGTAAAACTTGCGGAAGAGACAGGCATCTGTTTTGAGTACTATCCAAATACTAGACTACGTTCTATTTTAGAAAATAAAAATGTCATTCATTATACCACAGCAAGTAGAAAAGAACCTACTAAAGAATTGGATTCAAAAACGTGTGATGCTGCATTTTTAGCAATGGGAAGGTATGCTATAGATTTAGTAGCACAAGCTACCCGTTATATGAACAAAAAACGAGGAGATTTTGATGTTTTAAATGATGATAAAGTACAATTGTATTTAGAATCTGTTTTAATGCAACCTTCCTATAAAATTGGGATGTTCTTTGATACTCCCTGGTGGAGAGATGACATTCCGTCACCTCCAAAATATCCGGCAAAACTAAACAGTTACTTTTTAACTCAAGAAGGTATTAAAGCACTTAAGAAGGATAAATTTCCTGCTAAATATTTAAAAGCAATAGAAAAAGCGGCTTCAGAAGCTGCCAAGGCAAAGTTAACCGCAGAAAGTGAGAATAAAGCCTATGATAATTCAGTGACATCACTTATAGATGTCACCTATGATACCGAAGCTTCTTTTTTAAATGCAGCAGAAACTATAGTCGAAGCAAATTTCAGTTATAAAGAAACACAACAAATTACAGGTGTAGCGCATTTAGATACGATTGGCCCTAGTGCTACAGATATGCCTATTAGACAAGTGGTTTATTTTGGAGACAATGCACGTGATAAAAAAGGGAAGAAAGTTTACGGAATTTTAGCCAGTTATGACGATATACAGTACACCACTTTCTGGAAAGCCTTAGAAATTGGTCCCAATAGAGAACGTAAAATAGCAGAGTCTCAAGATACCCAACCCTTAGAAGGGCCACGTAAAGCGCCTGCAATCATGGTAAAAATGTTACGCAAGCAACTGGCAAGCTTACATTTTGGTTCTCAAGCAAGTTATACAGCGGTTCCAGAACCTTTAGAAACCAAATATATGGATTGGTCTTTACCACCATTTAATGCAGGATATCATGCGTATTTCTCTCATTACAATATTGGAGATGTACAGCAAAAGATACGAAAGCCATCATCCTTAGTAAAAGGTAAAGACTGTAATCTCTTTATTATTGGATCCACGTATTCTAATGATCAGGCTTGGGTAGAAGGTGCTTTTTGTACAGCAGAATCTGTTTTAAACGATTTCTTCAATATAGAAAAACTAATAGACGATTCAGCCTATCCATTTATTTGTCCGGAGTAAACATAACATCAGAAAAGTATTAATCTTATAAAGTAAATTATTATGAAAAAACCACAACAATCTTCGGTAAGACCTTACAAAGAATGGGAGGAAGGGCTCCCCAAAGGGAAGAACAATGGGGCACAATTCGGTATTTTGTCGAAACTTCATGGCACTTGGGTAAACTGGAAAGACGGTCCGACAGGATTGCATACAACACCTATGCCTTCACCTGGTTCATCATCAGAGACCATTTTTGGAGTATTCCACTTTAAATCTCAGGAGTACAGAGAGCAGCTCAAGTTCACTCAAGTTAATGCACCTGTCCGTAACCGTGCAGGATCTAATGAACAGTTTAATGGAGCTGTTAAATATGAAACTGCAATTATAGACAACGATAACGATCTTCAGCACTTTGAAGACGGAATGTACTTATGGCTGGGCGATCACCAGATGCCTTGGAGTGAAGAAAGTCCGTACCAAAACCCTGCTACAATGTTTAAGCATACAGCAGATGCTGAATCTGTGAAAACGGATGGCGCGGAACCTGTATTTGGACCGGGAGAATTAGGACCTCAATTTGTTCCTCCATATCAAATTTCTCGTTCTGGTGTGATTCCTCATGGTACGACCATCCACTTAACAGGGAATATCACCGAGTCTGGAGAAGGAAAGGCTCCTCATATTGCTGACCTATGGGAACAACAATTTTTATCTGTATCACCCAGTATGGGAATCAATCCTGAGAAAGACTTAATCCCTGGATCTCTTGAGAAGCCAAAATGGACAAAACTCCCTCGTGAAGAACAAAATCCTGACGGAGGTATAGGTAACAGTGGTGTAAACAGTGGACGTGCTTACTTTGAAAAAATCTTTAACTATGATCAGTTTGGTGCGAAGTTCCCATATACAGTACAACCCAACCTGAAGTTGAGTGATGCTAACGAAGGACTAGAGTTTAAAAAGTACGATATGATCGAGTTGGACTCGTTCCATAACACCGGTGTTCAAGGTGCCACTATAAACAACGTGATGATTGAGCGCTACTGCAGGGTTGCCAGAATGCGCTACCGCATGTGGA
The DNA here is from genome assembly GCF_947495315.1 of uncultured Aquimarina sp. GTDB lineage: Bacteria > Bacteroidota > Bacteroidia > Flavobacteriales > Flavobacteriaceae > Aquimarina. The sequence continues at coordinate 389,820 of NZ_CANLYD010000006.1, forward strand.
TCGAAGAGGTCTATGATGAAGATTTTGGAGGTGTGATCGAACAGCTACAGTACGAGCAAATCGTGGACTTTGAGTTCCAGTTTGGATCAAACGGAGGAACAACACTATGGCCTCATATCCAGGTGAACACCTTACGTCGCGAGAAAGACATTCCTGCAGACAGACGCTTACCATCTATCAAGCTACCAACGGAGGTTCATGATGAGGAAGTACTTAAAAAATCTAATGCTGCTAGCATTTGTCCAGTGATGCGACACACTCGTCATTAAAAGTAAATCTTGCGACACCCAGAAGCTTCGGAATAGTATAATTTCACCACAGGTGACTGGCTCAATAACACTGTATTTAGGTGTTATTGAGCCTATAAAAAGAGCTATTTGGTCAAAAACTAAACCACTCTGCACTTAAAGTGCAGAGGTTTGGTTTTTCTAGGGACTAAAGTCCCTATGCCTTATTCCAATATG
>NZ_CANLYD010000007.1 GCF_947495315.1 uncultured Aquimarina sp.
TGTCAAAAATGTAGAATTCTTCCTTTTTAGATTAACACAAATATTTGCATAAACACAACAATTGGTCTTGATCCGATATTTGCTCGCGTCTAGATCAATAAAACAAAAAAGCCTCACATTTCTGTGAAGCTTTATTTAGTAGCGGGAACTGGACTCGAACCAGTGACCTTCGGGTTATGAGCTTAAAGGTAACACCCTTATATATCAATCATAATATCATTAAATATATGATTTATAGTTATATACATAAATTATAGATTCATTTAATATCATCTAAATTCAAAATATTCTGTACCTATTCTGTACCCAATTTGCTTTATTTTCTTAACTTTGTAAATATATAAATCAGATATGGCAAGTATAAAAATAGTTAGGAGGAAAAATAAAGAGCGTAAAGATGGTACCGCTCCACTTGCATTGAGAATTAGCGAAAATTACAAAACAAACTATAGATTTATAGGACAATATGTCCTTGAAAAAGACTGGGATACTAATAATGGAAAAGTAAAGCGTACACATCCAAACTCCAAAAAACTAAACAACTTCTTGTTAAAAAAATTAACTGAAGCAAACGACATCTATTTTGAGTCAAAAAAAAATCTCACACCAAGAGAGGTAAAACAAAAATTAAAAGGCGCCGGTGGTACTAAGTCATTTTTCGCAATAGCCTCAAATAGAGTTATGAATAAATATGAGAAAGGTATATTCTCAGTAGCAAAATCTGAATTATCAATTTTATATAATCTTGAAGAATTTTTAAATCTTAATACATCGAAAGACAAAGCAACAATAATTCAAGACATAAAAAATCGCAGAAAAGAACGAGTAAGTAAAGGTAGAAAAGGGGAACACTCCTTTTTAGATTCAGTAAATCACTTCAAGAAAAACAAGTCACTAAAATTTCAAGATATTACAGAATCGTTCTTAGATAACTACAAGGATTTTTGTACTGTCTATCTTGGTCAACAATCACGTACCGTCGTTAACCAACTTATCTTTATACGCACTCTCTTTAATAAAGCGATTAAAGATGGTATCGTTGATGTTAAATACTACCCGTTTGGTAGTGATAAACAGAAAATTCGAATTAGCTCTGGTCATAAAATTGGTTTAACCATTAATGAAGTTGAAAAAATTGAAAATTTAGATTTAGAAATTCGAACATCAATATGGCACACACGTAACGTATGGCTTATCGCATTTTATTTTGCAGGCATAAGAATTTCTGATAGCGTACAACTGAGATGGGCAGATTTTGTAGATAACAGATTGTTATATACAATGGATAAAAACGAAAAACCTGTGAGCTTAAAAATTCCAAGCAAGGCTGCAAAGATTTTAAGTATATATAAGAAATCAAAAGAAGAAAATGGTGGTTATGTTTTTCCTTTTTTAAAAGACACAAATATCGCGAATGATGAAGAAGTTTTTAAAAAGACGAGAAATGCAACGAAACTATTCAATAAATACTTAAAACGCATTGCGAAAAGATGCAATCTTAATAAAAATCTTTCAAATCATATTGCGCGGCACACCTTCGGAAATATCGCTGGCGACAAAATACATCCGTTGATGCTCCAAAAACTATACCGTCATAGCGATTTAAAGACAACTTTAAATTATCAAGCCAATTTTATCCATAAAGATGCTGATGATGCATTGGATAGCGTAGTTAATTTTTGATTGGATTTGTATTTGTTAGTCTTTGATTAAAACACTTTACCAACATTTTATACAATTCTGGATGTTTCTTTTTTAGTAAGTCTGGACGTTCAAAAAAATATTCTGAAGCTACTGCAAAAAATTCAGCCTGATTTGTACCTCCATATTTTCGGATATCAGAATGATTATCATTTATCGCTTCTATTTCCTTATGGATTAAGTTCAACCAAGGTATGGCATATTGATGTTCTAATAATCGCTCTGGCACACCATCTGTTCTCTCGTCTAATTTATCAATAAGATGAACAAATTCGTGTATGCCGGTATTGCTTTTATCGGTTGTATTTTTAAAACCGTGATATAATGCTTTTTTAGATAAAATCATTTGCTTCTGGAAACGTCCATTCCCAACAATTCCTCCAATATTACGCGAATTACCTTTGCTACCAAATTGCATATCCTCGTTGAAGTTATCCGGATACAGTAGAATTCCACTTAAATTGGTGTAATGCCATTCTTTAAAGCCAAAAACAGGTATTACTGCACTCGCAGCAATTAAAATCTTGTCGAGCTCTTGCAATTCCAATTGTACGCCATCAATATAGACTTCACTTAAAAATTGCATCATTCGCTGCTGAAAAGCTACTTGTCTTTCCTTTGAAAGATTACGATAGTAGAGCACATTATCTAACAACAGACTGTGCCAATGCTTTGGGAAAGGCTGCACCTTTTGTCGCTGTGCTTTTCTATAAAAGTGAACAACCAAAAGAAGAATGACACTTAAGAGAATAACGTAACTCATATTAATTTATTTAAAGGTATTACTCTAAGGACTCTGCCTTAAATCCTACTTTTTGCAAAGTAGCTTTTACATCTTCTTCTGAGGCACCATCACTTTCTACTGTTAGAATTTTATCTGGATTCGCAGTATCAACTTCCCAGCTTTCAACACCATCTTGTTTGTTTAAAAAAGGGGTTACTTTTGATACACAACCACCACAATTGATATTTGTTTTAAATTTTAAAGTTTTCATAGTATTTGAATTTATAATTAATCTTAAAGTTTTACTCGTTTAAGCCTTAAGCTATTTAGAACGACAGAAACGCTACTGAATGCCATTGCCATTCCTGCTATCATTGGGTCCAATAAAAATCCATTTACGGGATACAAAACGCCTGCTGCAATTGGAATCCCAATGAGATTATATATGAATGCCCAAAACAGATTCTGGCGTATGCCCAATACGGTTCTTTTTGATAGTTCCAACGCTTTTGGAATAGATTGCAAATCAGACGTTATCAAGGTCATTTTCGCAACGTCCATTGCTATGTCCGAACCTTTACCCATTGCGATACTTACATTGGCTTGTGCCAAAGCGTGGGAATCATTGATACCATCACCAACCATAGCTACTATCTTACCATCAGCTTGCAGTTTTTCCACAAAAGCTGCTTTCTCTGAAGGCATTACTTCCCCTTGGTAATTTGTTATTCCTACTTGTTTTGCGACAGCAGATGCAGTTTTATTATTATCTCCTGTAAGCATATAAACCTCGATACCTCGTTCCTGAAGCGTTGCAATGGCCTTTTTTGAAGTTTGCTTAATCTTGTCTGCAATAGCGAGTATCGCCAGCACTTGTTTTTCATTACCGAAGAAAATGACTGTTTTTGCTTGTTCTTCGAGGCTTTCTGCTGTTTGCATTAAGGCAGCATCGATTTGAATATCATTCTTGACCATTAATTTATGGTTGCCTACAAAGTATTTTGTCCCATTTTCCGATTCTGCTTTAACACCCATTCCCGTGATACTTTCAAAAGAAGTGATTTCGGCGGGTTGAACATCTTGTTCCTTAAAATGGTTGACTACCGCTTCTGCCAAAGGATGTTCTGATTGTGCTTCTATTGCCAAAAGAATTTGTTTGTATTGATTTTGATTTTCAAGTTTATCCTTCCAAAGTATATCAGTTACTAACGGTTTCCCTTCTGTAATGGTACCCGTTTTATCAAGAATGACCGCATTCACTTTATGACCGAGTTCTAAACTCTCGGCATCTTTTATAAGAATATTGTTTTCTGCACCTTTACCAATACCCACCATAATGGCAGTAGGTGTTGCCAAACCTAACGCACAAGGACAGGCTATAACCAATACTGCTACAGATGTCAACAAGGCTTGTGAAAATGCATTATCGCCTCCAGCCGACATCCAAACAATAAAGGTAATAACAGAAATCCCTAATACAATCGGAACAAATATTCCTGCGATTTTATCAACCAGTTTCTGTACAGGTGCTTTACTTCCTTGGGCTTCCTGAACCATTTTAATGATTTGGGAAAGCAAGGTTTCTCCACCTACTTTTTCAGCGGTAAATTGAAAACTACCTTTTTGGTTTACCGTACCCGCAAATACTTTTCCACCATCTGATTTTTCTACTGGAACAGGTTCTCCCGTAATCATACTTTCATCTACATAAGAGCTTCCTTTAGACACCAACCCATCTACAGGAATTTTATCTCCAGGTTTTACCAAAATAGTTTGACCTACTTGCACAGTCGAAATAGAAATCTCCTTTTCTTCCCCATTCTCAATAATCTTTAGCGTTTTGGGTTGTAAACCCATCAGCTTTTTAATGGCTGAAGAGGTATTGGATTTTGCCTTTTCTTCCAAAAGTTTCCCCAAGGAAATAAAAGTTATAATGACAGTAGCCGCCTCATAATAGACGTGAGGCTCGATACCACGGCTCAACCAAAATTCAGGAAAAAAGGTGTTGAAAATACTAAACAAAAATGCAATTCCGGTACTCAAGGCCACCAAGGTATCCATATTCGCCTTACCGTTTTTCGCTTGCTTGAAAGCATTGACAAAAAAGCTACGCCCAAACCAAAACAGAATAGGGAAAGCCAATAGTAAAGAAATCCACTTACCTGGTTCCCATTTCATAAAAAACATTCCTAATACAAAAATTGGAAGCGTAAGAATGGCTGACCAAATAGTGCGATTTTTTATGTCTTGATAGTGCTTTTGCTGTAGTTCTTGTTGTACTTCCGAAGGATTCTCCGCATCAATGATAATATCATAGCCCACTTCGCGAAGTGCATTTTGAAGTTGATTAGGACTCAACTCTTTGTCGTACTCTACAAGAACAGAGCTATTGGCAAAATTTACGCTTGCATCAAAAACGCCTTCCGTATGTTTTAATACAGATTCAACACTCGCTGCACAAGACGCACAGGTCATACCTGTAACCGGGAATGATTCTTTTATTCCTAATTTATGGTTCTTTTCTTTGGTTTTAAATATGTTTATGGTCTCCATAATCCTATGTTCATTTGTAGCCTACAAATTTCAGGATTTAAAGTCTTTAATATGTTACGTTATTTGCTGAAGGATTTGTAGAATTTACTCATTCACCTTCTTTTATTCAGAAAAATTCAACGGCAATGATTATGAATGATTACGTTATTTTTCTAAACCAGCAAAACACGAAATTTTGATTGGTATCAAAGGGCGTTTTATGGTCAATTTTAATGCACCTAATTTTATCAAAGTACATTTTAAATTGATTGGTCATGGTGCTTTCCGAATATTGTTTTATCTCTAAACCACTACACTTTTTGGGACCATTTTCAGAAAAAGTGGCAACAACTAAATTACCGTTCTTATTTAGATACTCTTGAACAGTTTCGATATAACCATTTATATCTTGTAATTCTGTTAAGAAATGAAATGCTGCTCTATCGTGCCAAAAGTCATAGTGTTCTGGTGGTGAAAAATCAGCAACATCGGCTACAATCCATTTTACTTTCTTTGATTGGCCTTTTAAACGTTGTTTAGCTCTATCTAATGCAGCTTCAGAAATGTCTAACACCGTGATATCTTTATAACCTAGCTTTAATAAATTATCTACCAAAAAACTATCTCCACCACCAATATCGATGATTTTTGCAGATTTAGAAATATTAGATTCTTTAAAAAAAGATAAAGATGTTTCTGGCACAACTTCATACCAACTCACTTCGTTTAAGGGTTTTGTTTTAAAAACGTTTTCCCAATGTTCTTTTCTCTTCATAGTATTATGCTTTAACTCCAAGTCATTCTTTGCAATCTAACAGCATTCAATATTGCTAACAATGCAACACCAACATCTGCAAAAACTGCTTCCCACATTGTTGCTAAACCACCTGCTCCTAAAATTAATACTATAACTTTTACGCCAAAAGCCAATATGATATTCTGCCATACAATTTTTCGAGTGGAACGACTAATTTTAATAGCTCTAACTACTTTTGAAGGTTGGTCGGTTTGAATAATGACATCTGCGGTTTCAATAGCCACATCACTTCCTAAGCCACCCATAGCTATACCCACGTTACTTGCTGCTAAAACAGGTGCATCATTGATGCCATCACCTATAAATGCTACTTTGTTTTCTGGATTCTTCTTTAAAGCTTCAACTTCATTTAGCTTATCCTCTGGTAATAATCCTCCTTTAGCTTTTTCAATTCCTAATTCTCTTGCGACTTGTTGGGTAATGGAATGTTTGTCACCAGAGAGCATTATTATATTTTTGACACCTACTTTGTGCAAATTGGTAATTGTTTCTTTGGCATCATCTTTTAATTCATCTGCAATAACAACATAGCCTGCAAATGTATTGTCTATTGATACTAACACTATAGATTCTACAATAGTTTCTGTTTCCTCTAAAGCATTGATTTTATTGGCTGTCATTAGAGCTTTGTTACCAACTAAAACAGTCTTACCATTTACAATACCTTTTAAACCTTTTCCTGCTATTTCAGATACTTCGGAAGCCTTGTAATCTGCACCCTCATCTTTATATTCCAAAATGGCTTTTGCGATTGGATGTGTGGATTGTTCTTCCATAGCCATTAGGTATTTCATAAATTCAGATTCTTCCCAACCTATAGACTTGATTTCCTTGATTTTGAAAACACCTTTGGTAACCGTTCCTGTTTTGTCCATCACCAATGCATTTATTTTGGTCATAGCATCTAAAAAGGAAGCTCCTTTGAACAAAATTCCATTTTTTGAAGCTGCACCCAATCCTCCGAAATAACCCAACGGAATGGATATGACTAAAGCACAAGGACAGGATATAACCAAAAATATTAAGGCACGATATAACCAGTCTCTAAAGACATAATCATCTACGAAAAAGTAAGGAATGAAAGTAACACCAATAGCCAAAAACACAACAATTGGTGTATAAATGCGTGCAAATTGCCTGATGAATAATTCTGTTTTTGATTTTCTTGCTGTTGCATTCTGCACCATATCTAAAATTCTCGCAATGGAACTATCCTTAAACTCTTTGGTAGTTTCAATTTCAATAACACCATCCATATTAATACTGCCTGCAAATACTTTCTCGCCTTTTGCAATTGTATCAGGTTTGCTTTCGCCTGTCAATGCTGCTGTATTAAATGAGCCTTTTTCGGAAAGTAGAATACCGTCTAAAGGCACTTTTTCGCCAACACGGACTTGCACTTTTTCTCCAATTTCAACCGTTTCTGGACTTACAGAAATGTAATCATTATTGCGATATACCAAAGCCTCATTAGGACGTACATCGAGCAAAGCTTTAATATTGCCCTTTGCTTTATTTACTGCTGCACTTTGAAATAACTCACCAACAGCATAGAATAACATTACCGCTACTCCTTCAGGATATTCTCCAATTACGAATGCGCCTATGGTTGCAATAGACATTAAGAAAAATTCGGTAAAAAAATCGCCACTTATAATACTGTTCCACCCTTCCTTTATCACAGGAAAACCTACGGGAATATAGGCTACCACATACCATAGTAAACGAATCCATCCTTTAAAATATGGGAACATATCGAAATAATCGATAGCAACACCTATCATTAACATTACAAAACTGAAAATTGCTGGCAAATAGGTATTAAACTTTCCTACGCTTTCTGAACCACTGTGATTGTGACCATCATTTTGACTATGCTCTTTTTTAGGATTTGGCTTTATATCTCGTAAATTGAGTTTCTTTTTCTTCATTATTAAATTATTAATAATTCAAAGCTATTGTAAAATTGCCTGCAATGGAAGTGCATTATTAACCACTACATTTATCACAAATACCTTTTACTACCAAGTTTACATTTTCTGAAATAAAACCTTCTGGCACTTTAATTTGAGGTATTTTATGTTCTGTTAAGCAAATGGTTTCATTACAGTTATTGCAATGAAAGTGTAAATGCAAATCTGTTTCAATCTCACAATTGCATCCCTTTTCACACAACGCATATTTTGTAATTCCTGTACCATCGTCTATTTGATGTACAATCGCTTTTTCTTCAAAGGTTTTTACTGTTCTATATAATGTAGTTCTATCTGCTTTTTCAAAAGCATTTTCGATATCACTCAAAGTTACTGCTACTTGTTTCTCAGCAAGAAACTTATATATCAGCAAACGCATTGCTGTTATGCGAATATCTTTTGACTCCAATAATTGTTCAATTGTTTTCATAATCTAATCTTCGTGTTCTGCTTCGCCTTTTTTCATTTCTGCAATAAGATAGTAGGCATTATTGTAGGCAAATTTTGCATTTGACTCTATGTCTTCAGAAAATTGAACCGCTATCCAATTGTCGTCTTTTGCACCCAAAATAACTTCTACTGGTTTAAAACTCCAATCGTCATTTTCTTTTTCTACTGAAAAAACATAATACCTATCACCGTCTTTAATAATGGCACTTTCAGGAAGTGCTTTTGTTTTGGTGTTCTCTACTTGAATTTTACCTTGAATATACATCCCAGGGATTAGGTTGCCTTTTTTGTTCTCAATTTCAGCATGAACGTGTACCGCTTTTGGGTTATCTTCAAATGTTTTACTTACAGAATATATTTCTGCTATAAGTTCTGTGTCAGGTATGGACTGTATGGTAAATGTTACTTTCTGCCCTTTCTTTACTTTATATACATCTTTTTCAAAAACCATTAAATCTGCGTGAACGTGATGCGTGTTTACGATTTCGAAAAGTTCGGTTTGTGGTTCTACATATTGCCCTGTTTTAACTTCAACTTTTTGCACGAAACCATCTATTGGACTTCGTAATGATATACTTTGAGCAATTGTTCCATTTCGTACCGATGACGTATTTATGTTTAATAGTCTCAATTGAGCTTCCAATCCATTTACCATAGCTTTAGAGGCATCATATTCTGCTTCGGCTTTTTGAAAATTGGCACCAGAACCTACTCCTGAATCATATAATTTTTGCTGACGTTCATAGTTCTTCTTTAAAAAATTACTGTTGCTAAAAGCATTCAAATAATCGGTCTGCATTTTTATAATATTAGGATGTGATAGATACGCAACGACTTGACCTTTATTAACTTTATCGCCTTCAATAACTTTTATAGATACCACATTTGCACCAACTACAGAAGTTATTGCCGCTTCGTTTTGTGGTGGTACTTCCAATGCGCCATTAGCTTCTACATAACCGCTCATATTGCGTAATACTAAGGTGTCTGTTTTCATTTTTAAAGCGTCAAACTGTTGCTGTGAAAGCATAACTTCTTCTTCACTATGGTCTTCTTTAGTTTCTGATTTTGCATCATCATTTTGTGAATGGCCATCTTCACTATTGTGATTATCCTTATCTCCACAAGCAACAATTAAAAGGGAAACTGTTAGCAATGCTAAGATTATATATTGTATGTTTTTCATTTTCTTATTGATTAAAATATTGTAGTTGAAATGTACTTTCTAAATAATTTATTAATGCTTCTTGAGCTTCTAATTCAGATTGAATAGCTTCTTTTATGAGTTGTGTAAACCCTGTATAATCTATCTCTCCTTCTTTATAGGCAAATAAGGCACCTGCTTTTTGCTCTTTTACAAGTGGTAACACCTTATTTTTATAAAAAACCCAAGACGTTTTCCATTTTTGGTAATTCTCTTTTGATTGTATAAACTTAGATTGTACTTCTTGTTTTTTGAACTGAATGTTCGAGTCGGCTATTTCCTTATCGATTTTTGAAGTTTTAACCTTTGCTTTATTTGTGCCAGACAAAAAAGGAATGGAAACACCTGCTTGATAGGTATAAAACCCTGAATTACCATTTACGTTTTGTAAGCCACCTTGAAGATTTAACTTGGGTAAATTATCAGCTTTGGCAGCTTTATATGTTGCTTCTGCTTCTGTTACCTGTAATTGTGCAATACCATATAAAGGATGTTCCTCCAGATTAAAAGCATCAACATCGATTTCACTAGTAATTTCAAAATCATTAGAAACCGAATAGAATGTATCAGAAACCAACCATAAATTTAACTGTTGTAATGCAATATCATATTCGCTTTTTGATTGCATAAATTTATTCTGAATCTGTAAGGCTTGATTTTTAGCTGCTGAATATTCCAATCTTGAAATGGCTTCTACTTCATAATTTAAGGCAACAGCTTTTTCGAAGTTGATATAAATAGAATCTAACTCTTTGTACAAATTATAATTCCTTTTACTCTGCAAGGCATTTGCCCAAGCTTTTTTCACTTCCAGTTCTAATTCCAATTCTGAAAGTTGAAACGCTTTTTGAGCTAATTGAATGCGTCGTTCTTGCAATCGCTTTTTTGCAGAAATACCAAACACATCAATGTTGCTTTGACTAATTCCTATAGTAGTATAAACACCATTTCCGCTATTAATTTCCTCGCCTCCTGTAAATATTTGAGTTGTACCAAAATCATAGGCAGTAGCTTTTAGTTGTTCCTGTTTTGTGATTTCCAACTGCTTTTGCTTCAACAACGGATAATTGTTTTTTGAGAGTTTTACAGCCTCCTGTATTGTTATTTCAGGAAGTGTATCGCTTATCTGTTGAGCGTTACTTTGTGTCGAAAAACCAAACATTATAAGTAAAACCGCAGTTGCTGTAACTATCTTTTTATTCATTTTGAACTTAAACGATTTGTTTTCTACCCAATGGTACAAAATTGGTAACACGAATAAAGTAAGCAAAGTAGAAGTTAGTAAGCCACCTATAACCACAGTTGCCAATGGACGTTGTACTTCTGCACCAGCTGATGCGGAAATTGCCATAGGTAAAAAGCCCAATACATCTGTAAATGCTGTTAGCATTATAGGTCTAATTCTTCGTTTAGTACCCTCTACAATCCTATCTTTTAGATTAGCTACGCCTTCCTCTTTCAATTCGTTGAGTCCGCTAATCATTACCAATCCATTTAAAACCGCAACGCCAAATAGCACAATAAAACCAACGCCTGCCGAAATACTAAATGGCATATCTCTCAACCATAACGCGACAACACCACCAATGGTTGCCATAGGAATGGCTATATAAATCATTAAGGTTTGTGGTAATGATTTTAAAGCAAAATATATGAGTACAAAAATGAGTAATAATGCTATTGGCACTACAGTTTGCAATCTGTTACTTGCACGTTCCAAATTCTCAAAAGCGCCACCATAGCGAATAAAATAACCTGAAGGCAATTCTAATTGTGAATCTAGTTTTTTCTTTATTTCAGTTACCAATGATTTTACATCACGACCTCTCACATTGATACCTACATAGGTTCTTCTATTGGTGTTATCTCTGCTTATTTGCATTGGTCCTGCTTTGTAGCTAACATCTGCAATTTCACGTAATGGAATTTGAGTGCGAGAAGGTAGATTGATGTAGAGGTTTTGAACATCTGAAATATCCTTTCGGTTTTGAGAACTTAAACGCACCACTAAATCGAAGCGTTTTTCACCTTCAAAAATCACGCCTGCCGTACCACCAGCAAATGCAGATTGTACAGTTTGATTTAGCGCATTTATTTGAAGTCCGTATTGCGCTAATTTATCCCTATCGTAATTAATAGTCATCTGTGGTAGTCCGGTTGTTGCCTCCGCTTTCATATCACCAATACCTTCTGTACCTGCAATAATTTTAGATATTTCTTCAGCTTTTTGAGACAACACATCAATATCTTCACCATATAGTTTTATGGCAATATCTTCTCGAACACCTTCAAGCAATTCATTAAAGCGCATTTCAATAGGTTGGGTAAACTCATAATTAACGCCCGGAACGATTTCAACCGCTTCTTTCATTTTCTCAATCAGCTCATCTTTAGTAGTAGCTGTCGTCCATTCGCTTTTTGGTTTTAGAATTACGAAAACATCCGCTAAATCCATTGGCATTGGGTCTGTTGGTATTTCTGCAACACCAATACGACTAACTATTTTTTCGACTTCTGGAAATTTAGCTTTTACAATTTGCTCTATTTTTGTCGTTGTTTCAATGGTTTCTGTTAGAGAACTACCTGGTTTTAATATGGCGTGAAATGCAATGTCACCTTCATCCAGTTGCGGGATGAACTCGCCGCCCATTTGGCTAAACATAAAAACTGCAATTCCGAATAGCACGACTGCAATACCTATAATCCATTTTCCTTTTTGCAATGCCTTTACCAATAATGGTTGATATTTATCCTCAACCCAATGCACAAATCTATCTCCATAAGATTTTTTGTCGTTTTTTGGTGCTCTTAATACCAATGCAGACATCATTGGTACATACGTCAAACAAAGCACCATTGCACCTATCATAGCAAAAATGAAAGTTAATGCCATTGGTTTAAACATTTTCCCTTCTATACCTTGTAAAGCAAGAATTGGAAGAAACACAATAAGAATAATAAGCTGACCGAAAAAGGCAGCATTCATCATTTTTTTTGAAGCATTAGAAGCTACTTTATCGCGCTCTTTAGCTGTAAGGCTTTTCTTTTTTAGGACTTGAGATGTAATGAGAAAAACAGTACTTTCAACAATAATTACTGCACCATCGACAATAATTCCAAAATCTATTGCCCCCAAACTCATTAGATTTGCCCACACGTCGAATACATTCATCAATATAAAGGCAAACAACAGAGACAACGGAATGGTCGAAGCTACTATTAAACCACCTCGCCAGTTTCCTAATAAGAAAATAAGAACGAAAATGACTATTAGTGCGCCTTCAATTAGATTGGTTGCAACTGTAGAGGTTGTTTCGCCAATTAATTTACTTCGGTCTAACAATGATTCAATAATGATTCCTTCAGGTAATGACTTTTCTATTTGTGCCATTCGCTCCTTTACATTAGCGATAACATCATTGGAATTAGCACCTTTAAGCATCATCACCAATCCACCTACAACTTCACCCTCACCATCTTGTGTTAATGCACCATAGCGAATTGCAGAACCAAATTGAACTGTAGCAATATCACCAATAGTTACAGGAATATTATTAACGTTCTTGACCGTTATTTTTTTAATATCCTCTAAACTGCGCACCAACCCTTCCCCACGAATAAAATTAGCTTGATGGTTTTTTTCGATGTATGCGCCACCTGTATTTTGGTTATTAGCTTCAAGTGCATTAAATACATCTGTAATAGTCAAACCAATAGCGTTTAAATCGTTTGGGTCAACAGCGACTTCGTACTGCTTAATTTTGCCGCCTATAGCATTGACTTCAACCACACCTTCAACCATAGCCATTTGACGCTGTACAATCCAATCTTGCATAGAACGCAAGTCTGCAATGGTATATTTGTCTTTAAACTCTGGTGCTACTTTTAGTGTGTATTGGTAAATTTCTCCTAAACCTGTTGAAATGGGACCCATAGTGGGTTCGCCAAAACCCGCTGGAATTTGCTCTTTGACTTCGTTTAGTTTTTCTGCTACTAATTGTCGCGGCAAATATGTTCCCATATCATCATCGAACACAATGGTAACCACCGATAAGCCAAAACGAGAAATTGACCTAATTTCCTGTACATTGGGAAGGTTGCTCATTGCGACTTCAACAGGATAGGTTACAATTTGCTCAATATCTTCCGTTCCCAAATTTGGTGCTTGTGTAATAACCTGCACTTGGTTGTTGGTAATATCTGGAACAGCATCAATTGGTACTTGGGTCATACTCCAAATACCTGCTCCAATAATGGTGAGCGTTAGCAAACCAATTATGAATTTGTTATTGATTGAAAAATCAATGATTTTATTAATCATAGAAAATGTATTAATTCAGTTGAAAATTTGATGAAAGTTTGGATAAACCCATCGAATAAAAATGACCAATACGGTCAAAAAAGGATATAGTTATCCTATAAAAACTGAATTATACCTGGGGTGGTTGTAAGATGGTGGAATTGAAGTCTTTTTCCAGACCGTTGAAGTGATAAAACACTTCTGTAGAAATATCGTTTGTATCTATTGTAAAGTCTACAATTTTAAAATATGTTGCGTGGATATGGCAACAATGACAATTGCAGAATGGCGAACACAAATCTGAATTTTGATGATCGTCACCGACAGCCTGTGAAATTTCTATTTTAACTTCATTATCAAGCGCAACATTATCTTCACAAGGTGCCAAGTTAAGCGCGAAAATATAAATTGATAATATGAATGCTAAAAATTTCATCGTAACAAAGATATGATAAATTTAATGCAATGGTTGTGCAAAAATCTATTCTGAATTAGCAACAGTTTTTATTCTCTTGAATTGGCGGACAAGGTACAGTTCCATAAGAGCAGTAAACACAACAATCTCCTTCTTTTGGTTTCAGAACCTTTTTACAATTTTCACACTCATAAAAAAACTGACACGCATTTGTTGGCATGTCTTCTGCTTTTTTATGTCCGCAGTTGGGGCATGTAATTTCTGATTTTAATTGGATTTCCATTAGTTTTCTTCCTTGTCGGTTACTTTATAACCTGTTGAGTTAATTGCTTTCTCAATTTCCATTTCATTCGTCTTGGTTTTGTCAAATTCAATAATTGCATTTCCTTTTTCGTAGGACGTCTTTGAATTTACAATTCCATTAAGTTTATTTACTTCGTGGTTGACGTGTTCTTCACAGCTTGCACAAGTCATTCCGCTGATTTTGAATTCAGTTGTTTTTATGTCCGATTTGTCAACTAAGATTATTTGCTTTTCTGTGTTTGGGTAAAAAATTCCTGAATAGTATGGAAAAGCCAACATCACAATTGCAAATGCGGTTACAATTCCTAAAAAGGTTTTTGATTGAATAAGTTTTGTTTTTCCTGCCTTGCCGGCAGGCAGGTCGTCCGTCTCACATTCGCAGTCAATTTCTTTTTGCGATTTTAGTTTTTGATACCAAGCAAAACCAAGAACTAAAATTGTTAGTCCGATTAAATAAGGTCTAAAAGGCTCAATCCAAGAAAATGTTGAAGCAATTCCGCTTGTTCCTGCGATTAAAGCCAAAACTGGTGTCATACAGCATATTGATGCCGCTATTGCTGAAATTATTCCAGTGTAAGCTGCTGTATTTGATGATTTTTCCATATTCATTCTATGCTACTTTTTTGTTTTCTTTAAGCCTGCCGAAAATTCCTTCCAATACTTCGCTTGAATCTTTCACCAAAGAGTAATACAACGTTTGACCATCTCGTCTCGAAGAAATCAATCCGGCATCCTTCATCTTTCGAATGTGTTGTGAAATTGCCGGGACACTCATTTGCAGTATATCTGAAAAATCACAAGGACAAAGCTCACCTTCCTCGTTCAACAGGAATAGAATCTTCAGTCTGGTTTCATTACCTGCCAGGGCCAGTATCTTACCAATACTATTGATTAATTCTGAGCTTGTATTCAAAGTGTTACGACAGCGCATCAACTGCTTCTGGTCTGCCTCTGCACGGGTGCAACTTAATTCAAGAGCCATAATTAAAAATTTAGCAAATTTACAATTATATAATTATTTAAGCAAATACTTAAATAAACAAAAAAGATTAACATATCATTCAAATTAACTATAATTTAAAATCTCTAATATAATATTCTAAAAGCAAATGTAGTGTTTCGAGAAAAATCAATCTACTATCCTCGTTAAGAATCTTTTGCAGGCTGGTAGTCATTTTTTTAATTCATCAACCTCTAAAAGAAAAAAGATTTTCAACCTCTAAAGCCTTTCCCTAATTGGAAAGATTATTTGACGTAAATCCTTTTTCTTTTAATCGATGATGTGTGCCTATATTTTTAATCGTTTAGATTCTTTGTTTCTTCTATAAGTGATCCTTCAAATTTGGGAAGAGGACGTTTTTCTTTTTCTTCTTCTGTTTCCACTATCCCATTTTCTTTGATATCATTGATTAACCACTGCATTTCCATTATTTCCCGACGTTGTGCTTTAATGATTTCATCGGCAATTTTCCTTACTCTAATATCTTTTATTTTAGATCGTTCGCTAGTTAAAATAGCTATAGAGTGATGGGGAATCATACCCTCCATATAGTCGACACCAGTAACTGTTACTTGACTTCGGACTAGCCAAATTCCACCTGCAATCAACAAAACCCCTAGACTCAAAATCATAATATTCTTGTTTTTGTCTTTGTACATATTTAACATATACAGAAGCATAATAATGACCATCGACCCACCCATAATCAAAGTCATAAAAAATCTGGTCTCACTGTACCAGAAATGGTCAATAATCTGATATGAGTGTGTATACATTAAAAAGAACATTGCAACCATTGATGTTCCAATCATTGCGAAAAATTTTAAATAATTATTTGGCTTTTTTTCGTTGTTTTCCATAATTTATATTTTTGGTTATTTTAATTAATTTAAGTTATTAAAATTAAGATTTACACAAAACAAGTATTTGCTACAATAGATAATACTTTACCTCATTTAAAATACTAGTCGATTGTTCAACATAACAGTAGCATTAAATTCTCAATACCCTAAAAGTCATCAAGTGATTTTCTGTTTTTATTTATACTATTTTTAAACTGTGTGGGCGTCATCCCAGTAACTTTTTTAAACTGATTACTCAAATAAGCAACACTGCTATAGTTTAGCTTAAAAGCTATCTCACTTAAGGTTAATTCATCATAAACTATGAGTTCTTTTACGCGCTCAATCTTTTGGTTAATAATGTATTGTTCAAATGTGATACTCTCCACTGATGAGTATAGAGAACTTAAATATTTATAGTCTAAGTGCAATTTTTCACTAATAAAGTCTGCCCATTTAATGTTCAAATCTTCTGATGAGTGATAAATTTTGTCTACCACCAAGGCTTTCATCTGTTCTATAAGCTGACTTCTACGGTCGTTGATTAAACTGAATCCAACTTCTTGAAGCGCTTTGGAAAACTTGTTTTTATTTTCCACGCTTAAAGATTTTATTAATTCAACTTCTCCCAATTTTATTGAGCTATATGGTATCTCTAGTTCTTGTAAAATCTTAGATACTGCTGAGATACATCGTGGACATACCATATTTTTTATGTGTATTATAGAACTCATTTTTTTTAAAACAACTTTAACCCAGCTTTTGAAAGGGAATAGTAATATGCTGCAATAACAGCGATAATAAATATCACAATGATAGCAAGTACACCAATAATTTTATCTTTTCTAGAAATATTGTTTTTGTATTGGTGCTTGTTCCTTGCAGCTTTTCTCCTATTTCTTCTACTCTCACTCATCATCGTTATTCTTGCCATTGTATAATTTTATTTATGGGACTATATAATTATATACGTTTAACCTGTAAGATTAATTATTCTATGGTCTCCTTTACTTCACCACATTTTAACATCGCTTGTCCGTAATACGGATTACGAATTTCTTCTTCTAGACTTAACCAGTAGGCACCTTTATTGTTATCTGCCATAGGACAAAACTCTTTATACACTTTTTGGTCAATCCCAAAGAGTTTTATACCACTTGTCATATGAGCAGAAAGATGTTTAAAATGTCCTCTTTGTACCGCTATATCCGAACTGTTTTCAATTCCATTTGTAGAATTTTTCAATTCTTTCTGAATCGTCATCCAATGGTTATGCGCTTCCTCATTAGATAATAATTTCATATCTACTTTTGATAAATTCTGACTTACTCTTTTTGCAGCAGTTTGTGCTTCTTCAGAGTCGTCGTTAACAAGAGCATCTTTCAATAGAATATAGCCATCAAAAACCTCTTTTAACTGTTTTTGAAATTTGTTAGATACATCAATCCTTTCGTTCATTTGCGAGTGATTGGTTTTATCCATTTTATCTCCAGCATTATCACCTTGCATTCCCAAATGCCCTTCATGACCGGTCATAGTCTTACCTCCTTCTGCATTCATCATAGATTTTTTACCCTGTAATTGGGCTGCTGCATCCACGGTAAATGTACCATTAGTGACTACTTCATCTCCATTTTCTAATCCTTCTAAAATGGTGTAAGTATCCCCATTGGCATTACCTAATAGAACTTCTTTCATTTCAAAAACAGGTTCATTTGGTTTTGTTTTAAGATAAACCACAGAGCGTTCCCCAGTCCACATCACAGCAGTGGCCGGAACAGTCACTGTACTTTTAGAACCAGGTTGAATCCCTTCAATCTTGCCTTCAACAAACATTCCTGGCTTAAACTTGTCTTTTTTATTATTTAATACAGCTCTTACAACTATGGTTCTGGTTGCAGAATTTAATAATGGGTCAATGAATGAAATTTTTGCATCAAAGACTTCATTACGATAGGCGTTTGTGGTAATCTTAATAGTCTGTCCTTTTTTTAATAGCGCAATTTGATTTTCATAAGCATCAAATTCTGCCCAAACGGTATTAAAATTTGCAATCTTATATAACGGCTGCCCTTGCTTTACATAGTCGCCTTCTTCTACCATCTTATGAGTTACTGTTCCAGAAACCGTGGCAAATACAGGAAAGTATTCTTGTACCTTACCCGCATTTTCAATGGTGTTAATTTGCTTTTCTGAAAGCTTCCAAAGTTTCAATTTATTGCGTACTGCCTTGTAAAGTTCGGGTTGTGATTCTTTTAGTGATGAAGCGGTTAGTAGTTCTTGCTGTGCAGCAACTAATTCTGGCGAATAAATGGTTGCCAATCGTTGACCAGCTCCAACACGTTCTCCCGTAGAATTAACGTATAGTTTTTCAATTCTTCCACCAAAATAGGTTACTTGAACGGCATTGGATTCTTCATTAGTCATAATCTTACCAGATAACTTTAAAGAATTATCTCCCATTTGTCCTTGTCCCACAACGGATGTTTGGATATTAGCCAAAGCCATTGCATTTTCGGTCATTTTAATTTCGTTAGCATTAAGGCCGTCTGCACCAGCATCGGCAGGGATTAAGTCCATTCCACAAATGGGACAATCGCCAGGTTCATCTTTCATAATTTGCGGATGCATTGAACAGGTCCACATTTGATTAGAAGCAATTTCTTCCGAATGATTGTGGTCGTCTGTAACCTTATTTGTTGCCGTATCAGCAGAACCTCCACCGAATATTAGAAAGCCGCCTAAAAGGCCAACAATCAACGCAACACCTATGTAAATAATGTTTTTATTCATAATATTACTTTTTTGTTCTCTTATATATTTTTCTAATTGTAGGTGAGGATGTATACCACAGTAAAAAACCACTGAGTACTGTTATTAATCCTAAAAGTGAAAAAGCTCTTAGAACTATTGTATTAAAATTATCTCGCCCTTGATAATCCATAGTGTGCGTCATCCAGAGAAAGTCAAACCAGCGCCAATCTCGATGGCGTACTGTTTGAAAAGCTCCATTGTCAATGGCCACGTAAGCTTTAAGATTTTCATCAGTTTTATATGAAATCTCATAAGCTGGTAGAGGTCTTCCTCTGTATTCATGGTGGTCGCTTACAGTTTCAATCCTCCGTATTTTGTCTAATTTTAAATCCGGTAACATATAGCGTTCAGCTACTTTGATTGCTTCTTGTTCTGTAATTCCATTCTTTTTATTGCCTGAAACCGCATTGTACAGATTGTTCTCATTTATCCAATAATAGGGTTCGCCGGCTATTTCCAACAGTTCCAAGTTTTGAATTGGTTCTTTTAAATTTAGTTGAGCAGTACCTAACAAATTATTAAAGGACGTTTGTTTTGGTTTCTCCTTTTTAAATTGGTCACCGTGGATGTCATCAATATCTGTCCAACTAAAATATAGACCGCTAATCGTCCACATTAGGAATTGAATACCTAAAAAGAGGCCCAAATAACGATGCGCTTTTCTTATTTTTAATGCTGTATGTCTATTGACCATCTTATTGGTTTAATTTGAAAGGAAAGCTAATCGTTACCTTTTCCCAAGCAAGAGAAATAGTACCTTCTGTTTCACTTAACTTATTTACTTTATATTCTAAATGCTCCGTAATTTCATCTGTAATAATTGGTGTCACTTTAAATCGTATTACATCATCTTTTTCATCGTAATCATCTTTTCCGTGCTGATTCCAATTTTTATTAATCATTATAGTCCAATCCTCTTTTGATGGTATTGTAAAAAATCCATATTTACCTGCAGGTAGTACTTTTCCATCAATGGTCAAATCTTTATTAGTTTCTAACCAAGTGGCCATATGTGCACCTGCTTGCCAAACATTATTGTAACCAACTAATCCACCAAAAATAATTCGCCCCCTAACCCCAGGCGATGAATAATCAATATGAATATGCGCATCACCGACCATTCCCATAGTTGAAGTATGTGGACTTAATACTTTTTTTGGTGGCTTAGATGAAGTTTCAGTTTTTGATTGCTCTAGAATTGTTTCGGTTTCTTTTGTTTTTTGCTTACAAGACACAAAAAGAAGCGTGCACAACAATAGGGTAAAAAGAATACGTAGTCTCATATGATTTTATTTTTTATTTCTTGAAGAAGAATGTGTTTTGATGATTTTCCATTTTTCACCTATTTTCTTTAGAATGGAAGTTGCTACGCCTTTTTTAGCTATAGTTCTACTTTCACCTTTATCATTGGGCTTCAATACAATGGTATAAACATACGTTTCTGTTGTAAATGCATAATTGCCATCAACCTGAACATCGATTTCATAATCTGAAAAAGTAAAGCTTTTAAAGTGTCCCAATTCTGGCCCCAAATGATGTTCTATGTAATGCGCATAAGAACCTTCTGCACCTCCGGATTCAAACACTTTAGAATCTTCGGTAAACAACTCAAATGTTCCTTCGGTCGTTAAGTTTTGTAAAGCGTCCTTGTATGATTTCATTACTTCGATAACGTCTTGCTTATCTGTCGTATCCTTACTGTTTTGTGCATTGGTAAAATTGACTGTTGTAATGAGAATAGTTATTAGTGTAATTAATTTAAGTACTTTCATAATTATAGTTTTTAAAAGGGTTATTTGTTAACGTGTATTCTATTAATATTGGCAATACCAAAAACCAAAACAAAAAAGCTCAAGAATACTTCCATCATTACCAAGAGTTTACCAGAAATTGTTAATGGTACTATATCACCAAAGCCAACTGATGAAAATGTGATTAAGCTGAAATACATAAACTCAAAGAATTGCATAAAAAATGAGCCATTAAGTGATATGGCAGATTTAAAGTTTTCAGAATTTAGCACGTACAGCGCTTGATAATCTGCTGAAAACGACAGGATAATCAAAACAATTAATACAGCAAATAATGTAAGAACATGTGTAAGTTGATGACTTTCGCCTATTATTTTGCTTAACTGTATAAAAGTGAGCCTCACAATAAAGACCGTTTTGACTAAAGCCAACACAACAATTAAAAGAGGTAGAAATAAGCTATCAGGATTTTCATTAGCCCATAATGCATAACTTAACGACAAAGCAGTAACAACACTAGCAGTGAGTAATACTTTTTTAAAAAGCTGTTCATAAAAGCCTGTATTTTTTGATGTGTTTGTTATGTCTTCCATATTCACTTTATTAATCCTCTAATCAAATAATTGAAGTGCCAACGCACCAACAGTTATTATAATCAGTATTGCATATATTATATAATTGAACCATTTTTTAACTACAGATTTCTCTTCTTTGCGATGGCATCCGTCTTTGCAACAATCTTTCATTATTTTATTTTGTTATCGTTACATTTTTAAATAATACCTGAAAATGAGAGTTAGACAGTATTCCATCAATCAAAAAAATAAGTCCTTCTCTCAAATTCAAGTATCTTACACTAAACTTCTCTTTTTAAACTTTTTGTTTGCCTGTCAAAGGAAGAGAGATACTATTATTCTAGGGGGATTTAACCTCTCTCCCTTATGCAGGCTGCTATTAACCAAATCAACTTCTCTTTTTCAATTATCTTGTGCCTGACACGGGAAGGAACTAACACTAACCATCAACATTGTTTTCCTTCCCACGACAGGACTTAATGACTATTAATATATCCTTAAAATCGAAACCATTCTGTTAACTAATAAAACTAAAAGACTCCAAAACATAAGGAAGGGATTATCTAATTAATAGTCTCTTTTACTTTTCCACATTTGAGCATTTTACTGCCATAATATGGGTTTCTCACTTGATTGCTGGTACTCAACCAAGAGCTACCACCATCATACATAGGACAAAATTGTTTGTACAGTGTACTTTTCGTACCTGTAATTACTATCAAATCTGAAATATCCTTGCTCAATGTCTTAAAATGTTCTCTTTGGTGACCTATATCACTTTTTGCAATATGTTCTGCGTGCTCTGTAGCATCTTCAATAATGTCCGTCAATTCTTTTTGCTCTTCTACCTTATACTTTGACTTGTCAAAAGCTTTTAATGAAGTTGCCAATTTCGCACCTAATTCAGCTGCTTTTTTGGAATCATCTGTCACCAAGGCGTTTTTTAAATTGAAATAATCGCTTAAAATCGCCTCGGATTTTGTGTCACCTTTCATAGTCATCATTTTATCGTGATTATGATTCATTTTCTCTTTTTCCTGTGCATTGCTAAAAGAAACTGCTAACAATAGCATCAATGCTATATTCTTTTTTAAATTTTTCATCTTATCTTTTTTTAATTATAAACTGTCTTTTAAATTTTCCATATACTTAATAACCTGTTGAATTTCTTCTTCTGAAAAAGCTGCCTCTTTGTGAATCAAAGTATAAGAATCCATAGGCATTTCACCACTTTCAATTTGTTTTATAATGGATCTTAACTTGCTTGCCTTTCTTCGACTAGATAAGGAATCCCACTCATTGAAGTTTAACTCTGCTTTTCCTTCTTTGATATGGCCTTCTAGAAACCAAGCTACAGGTTGCACCTTGTTGTACCAAGGATACTGTGTGTTGTTACTGTGGCAATCATAACAAGAGACTTGCAATTTGTTCTTGATATCGCTTGGGACATCATTTACCAACATAAAGTCGGTTTTTGGAACACCATCGCTTTGATTACGTTCTACAGGCATAAACTGTATGCCTACAAAAGCAACCAACAATACTATTGCTATGATTTTTACAGCCTTCATTTAATTGATTTCTTTTTGGACTTTTCCGCAGGTTAACATTTTACTTCCGTAGTATGGATTTTTAATATCCTCACTCATACTTAACCAAGCGGTACCACCATCGTACATTGGACAAAATTGCTCATAGAGCTTTTTATCTGTTCCTGTAATCGCAACCATATCTGTCATATCCTTGCTCAATATTTTGAAATGCTCACGTTGGTGCGCTATATCACTTTCAGAAATATGTTCTGCGTGCTCAACTGCATCTTCAATAATATCTTTTAAATCGTCCTTTTGACTTTCTGAATAATTTGATGAGATATCTAGGCTACGTAAAGTTTTTGCCAGAGTTGCCCCAAGTGCTTTAGCCTTTGCGTTATCATCTGATACTAAAGCATCTTTAAGATTGAAGTAATCATTTAATACAGCTTGTGAATTGCCATTTCCACCCATTGTCATTTCCTTTTTATCACCATCGTGATGACCATCGCTATTATCGTGATTCATTTTTGAATGGTCTTCATCCGCATTCATCTCTGAATGATGGTCTGTTGAATTGTTCTTGTCATTTTTTGCGTCTTTACAAGACACTACTGTTAAGGTTACAAACGCTATTGCAACTATTCCTAATACTAATTTTAATTTGCTCATTTTGTTCTTGATTTAATTGTTATGTTTTGTTTTTTAATATTTATTTAAAATCGTGCTAAGAGACCACCACCCCAACCATATCGGTTGTTATAGTTACCCTGTATTGAAAAATTTCTAGAGAGGATGTACGAAAGACCTACCAACCATTGTGTTTCACTTTCATAAGAGCTATCTCCTAAATCATTGACCCATCCAAAGTCTGCTCTATATTCGTATTCGCCCTCCAGAAAAATTCTAGGAAAAATCAATAGCTCCCTATCCAAACGTATTCTTGGGCGCAGTTGATTATCCATACTCACATCTACGTTAAACCTGTAAGGTGTAAAGTATTTTACCCCAACAAGTCCAACTGTATTAAACTCGTCGAAAGAGTTTGGTATTTCAGTTTCGGTATTAACACCTACGTAAAGACGCACCCAATCATTGAGATACCTATTATAATTTATTTCGGCTTCAAGGTTTTGGTCGTAATCAAACTCTGCTCTCAATCCAAATTCATTACGGATATTGCTCGACGTTAAAAAGAGTTCATTAAAGTTTGAGCCTAAACGAGCCAATCCCCACGAATAAAAATGGTCTGTTTCATCAATTATTTTTTTTGCCGGAAATTCAGCCATACGCTTATCTCGAGGGGTGTCGTAACTAAAAACCCTTGCCATACCACCCATCATATGATACAATACGTGGCAGTGAAAGAACCAATCGCCATACTCTTCGTTATAGAATTCTATGACTACTTTTTGCATTGGCGGTACATTGACGGTATGTTTTAAGGGCGAACGTTCTCCGTTTTCATTAATGACCCTAAAATAATGCCCGTGCAGGTGCATTGGGTGATGCATCATTGTTAGGTTGTTGAGTGTTATTCGGGTTACTTCCCCGTTTTTAATTTTTATTTTATCGGTTTCCGAAAGTGGAACACCGTTCATACTCCATACATAGCGTTGCATATTTCCGGTCAGGTTCAACAGAATGTCGTTTATTGGTAAATTGGCTTTGTAGGTGGTATTTTCCTTTGCCTTTAAAAAGTCGTAGTTGAAGTAGGTTTTCCGCGTGTTATAATCAAAAGAGGCAGTATCTTTCTGAATCATTTGCATATCGTGCATATGGCCGTCCTTTTTCATTCCCATCGTATCGTCCATCTTCATTTTCATATCCATTTGGTCATTCATCTTACCATCTTTCATTGACATTTTATCGTGCATTTTCATTTGGCCGTCTTTCATATCCATCTTCATCCCATACTTCTGCATTAAAACTTCAGGTGTCTTCTTTTTTTTATTTCCAACCATTGCAGGTGCTCCCATTTTCATATCCATTTTACCCATTTGTTTCATCATCTCTACTTTATCAGGTCTGTCTATTCTTTTGGCTGGATAAAGGGTGCCATTACCTAATTGTATAGAGGTATGACCTGAACCATCTTGAGCTGTTGCGGTAACTTCTAAGGTGCCTTCGGGAATAGTGACAATAACATCATACGTTTCGGCTATGCCAAATAGAAATCTGCTTTTAGATACGGGCTGTACGTCAATACCATCACTAGATACCACCATTGGGTTTCCTCCGCCAAAATCCAGCCAATAATAAGTAGAGGCGGACGCGTTGATGAAGCGAAGACGTATTTTTTCGCCTGCCCTGAATTCTGGATACTCCGCCAATTTTTTACCGTTGGACAAAAATGCGGGATAATAAATGTCGGCAATATCAGCGCCTTCCATACGGTCTCTCCAAAATTTAAGTTGAGCCCCAAAAGCACCTTCTGTAATGACCCTACTAAGTGGAACTGCTGTACCTTTTTTAACTTGATACCACTCGTTACCTCTTTTAAGATTTCTCAATACATTCATTGGTTTTTCATTCGTCCAATCGGATAACACCACGACCAAATCTTTATCATATTCCAAGGTTTTTTCTTTTGGATGAATGATAATAGAGCCATAAACACCTTTCTGTTCTTGTAGCATTGTATGGGAATGATACCAATACGTACCCGATTGGTTGATTGGGATTCTGTATTGAAAAGTCTCTCCTGGCTCAATGGGTGGCGTGGTCAAATAGGGTACACCATCGTAAAAATTGGGAAGTATTAAACCGTGCCAATGTACCGAGGTTTCTTCATCCATTTTATTGGTTACGTTGATTATAGCAAGGTCTCCTTCCTCAAATTCCAAAACAGGTCCAGGAATACTACCGTTGATAGTCATTGCATTGGCAGAGACACCACCAAGCGTCATTTTATTTTCTTCAATGGTAAGGTTATACTCCTTAATAGGTCGCCCTTCTTCCTTTCTATCCGCTCCATTTGTGCCTACTTGGGCAAAAGTGAATGAGGTAAATAGTAATAATGTGATTATGCTTCTTATTCTCATTTTTATTGTGTTAAATAATTAATTAAGGCATATTGTATATAATAGCCCTTAATGGATTCGATAAGATTTATTTGAAATTTTAATTGCAACTCTTGAACATCCAATACATCGTTAAAATCAATAGTGCCTGTTTCATAATTCTTTATCAGAATTTCTTCTGCATCGTTAGCTTGCATTAAGTTATCCGATTGAATATTGAATTTTATTCTAGTATTTTCTCTGTTGTACTTTGCATCTGCTAACAGTGTTTCCAGTTTATTCAATCTATCTTCCTTTTGGGATTGTATTTGCAACTGCTTTAATTGATTTTGTTTTGTAGTAGACTTGTATTTATTATTAAAAATTGGAATTGAAATAGACACCATTGGCATCACAATATCCTTTCCATTATCATTAAAGTTCATCTCTGGTCTTTCTGCGACTGGAACATAGTCTAACCCAAAACCAATATTTGGGGCACTTTCTTTTTGGTTCAAAAGTTCAGATTGTTCCACAGATTCGTATAGCTTATCATACTTTATAAGTTCAGGATTAAGCTGAAGATTTTCAGTTAAAATTAATGGGTCCTCATCCGGTATGGACATTTCTTCTGCTACAATTACCTCCGTGTTTTCATCCCGATTTAGTAGATTATTGAAGGTTACCTGTTCTGCTAAAAAATCTTGTTCTAATACTTCTTTTTGCTGGACAAGTTCATTTTGTCGTATTTGCAGACGAAGTACATCTACAGCGGATGCCTTACCAACTTCAACTGAAGTTAATGCCAGACGCTCATAGGTTTCCAAAAGCTCAATATTCTTATCTAGAACTATCTGTTTTGCTCTAATGGCGTATAATTTGTAGTAGGATTGGGAAACGGATAAAGCAAGTTTTCTTTTTGCGACTACGATATCTATATATTGAGTTTCTGCTAATGAGCTTGCATAGTTCTCTCTTGCCGTTATGGTACCAAACCAAGGCAACATTTGAGAAACCGAAAAACGTGCACGCTGCGCACCTGTTCGGGTCTCTGGCTCACTAACAAAATATCCAGCACTTACCGTTGTATTTGGCAACGTATTGACCTCGTTTACTTTTTCTTCCGCAATATTGTAACGCAGCTCAAAAGCCTGAATTTCAGGATTATTATTTTCAGCTTCCTGAATATAGGAAGCTAGTTGTTGTGCATTTGTTTCCGCGAAAGCGAAAAAAATAAGTCCTATTAAAATTATATATCTCATTTCGTCGCTCTTTTTAATTGAAATTCTTGTTTCCAGCTATACAATACGGGTACTACAAACAGTGTTACAAGTGCAATAAGCATCCCACCGAAGGAAGGAATAGCCATTGGAATCATTATATCACTACCTCGGCCTGTTGATGTTAATACTGGTAGTAAAGCTAATATGGTAGTTGCGGTAGTCATCAGACACGGCCTAATACGCTTTTCCCCTGCCTCTACAACAGATGCTCTTATCCCTTTTTTATCCGTGGGATTATTTCTGTCGAATGTTTGTGTTAAGTAGGTAGCCATTACCACACCATCATCCGTTGCAATACCAAACAGCGCAATAAACCCTACCCAAACCGCTACACTCAAGTTTATGGTATGCATTTGAAACAAGTCCCGCAAATTTTCTCCAAAGAAGTTGAAATTCAAAAACCAATCCTGACCATAAAACCAAATCATCAAAAATCCACCGGCAAAGGCAACAGCAATGCCTGTAAAAACCATTAAAGAAGTTCCGACCGAGCGGAACTGGAAGTAAAGAATTAGGAAAATTATTGCTAATGCCAAAGGCACCACAACACCAAGAGTTTTCTCTGCTCGCAGTTGATTTTCATAAGTACCAGTAAATCGATAATTAATTCCTTTTGGCACGATTAGTTCACCGCTATCTATTTTTTCTTGGATAAGAGCTTGGGCGTTTTCCACCACATCTACCTCGGCATATCCATCTAACTTATCAAAGAGAACATATCCTATCAAAAATGTATCTTCGCTTTTTATAATTTGTGGTCCTTGCTCATAACGAATCGTAACCAGTTCACTTAATGGCACTGGGGTTCCTTTTTCTACGGGAACATAAATATCTTTTAAGTCATTAGGATTTGCACGTAGTTCTCTTGGGTAGCGCACACGAATACCATATCGTTCTCTGCCTTCAACAGTTTGTGTAAGTACCATACCACCCACAGAGACTTGTATAACCTGTTGCACTTGTTGTATGGAAATTCCATACCGTGCAAGTCGGTCTCTATCGATATCTAATAAAAGGTAAGGTTTCCCGACAATTCTGTCTGCAAAAACAGCTTCATCCTTAACACCATCTGCCTGTTTTAATATATCTTCCAATTGTACTCCAAAGGCTTCAATCTCATTTAAATCTTGTCCTTTTACCTTAATACCCATCGGGGCTCGCATACCAGTTTGCAACATAACCAAGCGAGTTTCAATAGGTTGCAATTTAGGCGCTGAAGTAACTCCTGGAAGCTTTGTGACCTTTACGATTTCCTTCCAAATATCGTCTGGGGATTCAATTTCAGGCCTCCAATTTCTATAATATTCACCTTCATCATCTGGTATCAGTTGTGAACGACGCACCGAAAAGGGATCTTTAGTTTTAGAAAGATTATAGTCAGCAGCTTCGTTAACTTCACTATTTGGGTTTACAACTAAGCTTCCGTCTTTCAATACAAATAATCCATCTTCATCTACCTTAAAGCGTTGTCTTTCTCTTTTTTCATTTAGGATGTATTCAGATTTATACTGAATCACATTTTCGTACATAGATAAAGGGGCTGGATCTAAAGCCGATTCTGTACGACCAGATTTACCTACTACAGTTTCAATTTCTGGGATGCTGGCTACTGCCATATCTAATTGCTGTAACACGCGCTTATTCTCTTCAACCCCAGCGTGTGGCATCGATGTAGGCATTAAAAGGAAAGAGCCTTCATTAAGAGATGGCATAAATTCCTTCCCTGTATTTCTCATAATCATCACTCCAAAAATGATTATTGTGGTTGGCAGGGCAAGGAATAATAACTTATTACGTAACGCCCAATTTAAGATACGTACATAGTACTTTCTAAAAAGAGTAAATACACCTAGTAGTCCAAAGCAAATAAGACCAACAAAAATTAAATTTACTAGTATGCTTCGATCGACTCCTAAAGGCCTCCAATATTCTGCTAATAAGAAAATGATTGCAAAAGCCGATACGAATATATTTATAGTATTGGCACGTTTAGAGGTAATTTTTTCCTGTAATGAAAGAAAACCAACTACTCCAAACGCCATTAATATCAACCCAAGTGGAAATCCAAAAACAAGAGCAATAATTCCTGTTAGAACTAAAGCACCGTTTAGCATATAACTAAATGATTTTTTTACGCTCCGTTTTTTAAAGAAATAGGCTGCAAACGGTGGTATTAAAAATAATGCTACAATTAGCGACGCTGTTAAGGCTGAAGTTTTGGTAAACGCCAATGGACGAAACAATTTACCTTCAGCACCAATCATTGTAAACACAGGAATGAAACTAATAATGGTGGTCATCACGGCTGTCAAAATGGCTCCAGAGACTTCGGCAGTTGCATTATACACAACAGTGTTCATAGGTAAGTTCTGCTCATTTTCGTCAATATGCCGTAGCACATTTTCTGATAGGATAACACCCACATCCACCATCGTCCCGATAGCAATAGCAATACCAGACAATGCAACGATATTTGCATCGACATTAAATAGCTTCATTGAAATAAAAACCATTAATACTGCGACTGGTAATAATCCCGAAATTAATACTGAAGCTCTTAAATTAAATACCATTATAATTATTACGAAAATGGTAATTAAAATCTCTAAAGTAAGTGCCTCATCAAGTGTCCCTAATGTTTCTTGAATGAGCTCTGTTCTATCATAAAAAGGAACAATAGTAAGTTGCGATGTCCTTCCATCGCTCAGAGTTTTTGAAGGTAAACCCGAACTTAATTCATTTATTTTCTCCTTAACATTATTAATAACGGCCATAGGGTTAGCGCCATAACGGGCGACCACAACACCACCTACGACCTCTGCGCCTTCTTTATCTAAAAGACCTCTTCTTGTTGCAGGGCCGTGAGAAACTTTGGCGATGTCCTTTAAACGTATAGAGGTGAAATTTTCCGAGGTAACTACTGCATTTTCTAGGTCTGAAATAGATTTTACATAACCCAATCCGCGTATAAGATATTCTGCTTGGTTTATTTCTAATGTTTGAGCACCTACATCTTGGTTACTTTGTTTAACTGCTTTGACAACCTCGTTTAAACCAATTTTATACTGCTTCATCAACTCTGGATTGACATCCACTTGGTATTCCAAAACGTAGCCACCAATAGAAGCCACTTCCGAAACGCCGCTTGCCGATGACAATGCGTATTTCACATAGAAATCTTGAATACTACGAAGTTCCTGTAAATCCCAACCGCCAGTCACATTTCCGTTTTCATCACGACCTTCTAATGTATACCAATAAATCTGTCCGAGACCTGTAGCATCAGGACCTAGTGCTGGATTTACACCATCTGGTAAAAGTCCGGCTGGTAATGAATTTAATTTTTCGAGTATGCGGCTACGTGACCAATAGAATTCAATATCCTCTTCAAAAATGATATAGATACTTGAAAACCCAAACATTGAAGAACTACGAATGGTTTTCACTCCTGGAATACCAAGTAGTGATGTGGTAAGAGGATAGGTTACTTGGTCCTCAATATCTTGTGGTGAGCGACCATCCCATTTTGTAAATACAATTTGTTGGTTCTCGCCTATATCAGGAATAGCGTCTACAGCTACAGGATTTCGAGGAAGCGAACCAGTATTCCATTCAAATGGTGCATTCACAACACCCCAAGCTACAAATAAAGCCAGTAGTAAAACGGCTACCAGTTTATTCTCTATTAAGAATTTGATGCTTTTATTTAGCATAAAAAATGATTTTTAAGTAATTATAATTTTTGTTGACAAAGCAACAAACAAGTGATTGAGTCCAAACAAATTAATGCAGGACTTCAGTACTAATTACTTAAAAATCAAATAAGGAAAGTTTGGTCTAAAACTTGAACGTCCCTGACCAAGGGAGGTGGAGAGTAATCTCTAAAAGAGATATTTTCTGTTTGTAATTCTGTAAATAGATTTACGTAAGAGTAGATGAAAGTGGCAACTAATATCTGTTGCTCTTTATCTAACTTATCAAAAGAAATTTTTAGATTATCTTGACCATCAACAACGAGCTGTTCATCGCTACAACAATCTTTCTTAGTAATATCACATTCTGTTGAAGACGTTTTTTGCTGAACCTCCATACCACAAGATTCAACTTTACCAAACACTGAAGTATCCACAAGCACGTCACCGCAATAATGGCTTTCAATAGTGAAAGACATTGTTGAGACAAACACTAAAAGTGCCATACAAAATGATACTATTTTAAAAAATATTGCCTTCATTTATTTTGCAAAGCTACAAAAATTTTAACACTTTAATTTTGTTTAACAAAATTTTAGACTCTATACAGGTAAAATACTAATCCTTTTTACCCAATTGACTTAATGCAATAATATTCTCTACAAGGCCTTTAATTTCTATTGGTGGGTTGCCGTGGTCAAAATTAGAAGACACATATTCTTTGTCATTTGTAAACACTTTTAATTTTGCAAATGCAGCACCATCAAATTTTCGTTTCTCAGATGGGGCTTTCAAAGACGAGAGTTCTTTAAGTTTAATTTTATCTGCCAAATTCACTATTTCCCTCCATTGTTTATTACTTATTTTTACCGTATTGCTCTTTTTACCAGCTATATCTTCACTATAAACAAATGTTTTTTTGCTTACTTTCATTTTTTGATAAAAACCTCTAGAAGTAGCTTCATACTCTATAGAAAGATCATTTATTCTCTCTTGAGAAAATACTGATTGTCCAAGTGTAATTATCAAGATTGTTATAAATACTCTTTCCATGATTAATTAGTTTATCAGGTCACCAAATGAAATACAAATCTAGTATACTGGTCTATAGATAAATATGATAAAAATCACATTTTCTAAAAACTTCTATATGATATAAAAGTGATTCGGTTCGAAGAGAAACACAATTAAGAATAATTCTAAATAATCTTGATTTTTCGATTTCATATATATATTTTTGTTTATTTATTTTTATTCAATCTAAATTAAAATAGTAGTATGAAATATTATTTCTCCTTTTTAATGATCGCTATAAGTAGTGTAATCTGGTCTCAAAACGGAAGTAATGAAACAGACACAATTCAAAAACAAACAGAGAAACTTAAAGAAGTAATCATAATTGGTAATTCTATAATTGGAAGCCAATTTGAGGCTAGAAACAAAACTGGTTCGGCCAATTATATTTCTAAAAAGGATTTAAAAAAATTCTCTTATACCAACATCAATAGAATTTTACAGACCGTTCCAGGCATCAACATCTACGAAGAGGATGGATTTGGATTACGTCCCAATATTAGTTTACGTGGTACTTCGCCCGAGCGTAGCGCTAAAATTAATTTAATGGAAGATGGTGTCTTGATTGCACCTGCTCCTTACAGTGCACCGGCTGCTTACTATTTTCCTACTATTGGCAGAATGGAAGCCATAGAAGTGTTAAAGGGAAGCAGTCAAATACAGTACGGGCCCAACACCACAGGTGGTGCCATAAATATGATATCCTCTCGTATACCGGAAAAATTTTCTGGAAAAGTGTCGATTGCTGCAGGAAACTATGATTCAAGAAACACCCAATTGGTATTAGGCAATAGTTTTAAGAATTTTGGGTTTGTGACGGATTATTTCAACTACAGTTCTGATGGTTTTAAGGATTTAGACGGTGGTGGTAACACAGGTTTCGACAAGACAGATTATTTGGCCAAATTCAGAATAAATACAAATTTAGATGCCAAAATCTATCAGTCACTTTTGTTTAAAATCCAATATTCAGAAGAAGAAGCGAACGAAACCTATTTGGGCCTGACAGATGCAGATTTTGAAGAAAATCCTTTTAGAAGGTACAGGGCTTCTTCAGAAGATGTCATGACCGCCGAACACCAACAGTACCAGCTCACCCATTTTATCCGTTTGTCACCATCCATTGACATAAGGACAACAGGCTATCTCAATAAATTTAAACGAAATTGGTATAAATTAGATGATGTAAATTTGGGCGAACGCGTAGGTATCAACAATATCTTGTCTTCACCAGAAAATTTTCCTTCTGAATATCAAACCCTCTTGGGTAACGAAGACACCCAAATGGATGCATTAGGTATAAAGGCTAACAATAGGGTTTATACTTCAAATGGAATTCAATCTGTTGCCACGCTAAAATGGGGTAACCAATGGGTACAGCGCTTAGAAGCGGGAATACGATATCACGAAGATGACGAAGATAGGTTTCAATGGGTGGATAGATATGCGTTTCAAAACCAAGAATTAATACGGACTACAGTTGGCGAAAAAGGAACAGATGCCAACCGTATAGGCAGTGCCAAAGCATTGGCAACTCATTTGCTATACACGGTAAAAATTGAAAATTTGACATTGACACCAGGGTTACGCTATGAAAACATTACATTGACCCGAACAGATTATGGCACTAATGACCCTTCCCGGACGGGTCAAGATTTATCGATTAGAGAAAATGAAGTGGATGTCTGGATTCCTGGAATAGGGGCTAATTATAGGTTCAGTAAGACCCTATCAATATTTGGTGGTGTACACAAAGGCTTTTCGCCACCCAGTAATACGCCAGGGCAAAATCCTGAAGAAAGTATTAATTATGAATTGGGTTCCCGATTTAGCTTTAAAGGTTTCAATGGCGAAGTTGCAGGCTTTTACAATGACTACCAAAACCTACTTGGAAGTGATTTGGCCGCTACTGGTGGTACAGGAAGCCTTGACCAATTTAATGCAGGTGAAGTTCGTGTGAGCGGGATAGAGTTCTTACTTAATTACAACCTGCTATACAAACAGACCAGTAGATTTAAACTTCCCTTATCCGTCTCTTACACTCTTACAGATACTAAATTTTCAACAAGTTTTGACAGTAATGAGGATATTTATGGGGTAGTTACCAAAGGGGACGAGATACCCTACATTGCAAAAAATCAATTAAACGCATCTATTGGATTACAGCATACAAAATTTGAGGTAAACGTAAACTCAAGATACACAAGTGCTTTTAGAACTAGGGCAGGTTCTGGCTCAATCCCAGAGAATTTTAAAGTAGATTCAAATTTTATAGTGGACTTGTCTGCCCGTTATTTTATTGATAACAACTTTACCCTGTCTTCTAATATTATAAATCTTTTTAATACAACATATGCGGTATCGAGGGTTCCGGCAGGGTTACGTCCAGGGCATCCATTTGGTCTAAATTTTTCAGTAGCATATGCATTTTAGAAAATCTAAATATATGACGAATATCATATTTCTGTTTAATCATTAAATTTATATTTGTACGAATGAAAATTTGTATAGCATCATAAATACCTGATATTAAACGCATTAAAAAACGATGTCGTAATCACATTATATTCTAAATGTTAAACAAAATTTCTTAACTTTACATTGTGAAAATTATTTTTACTAAAATATTGTCTTTCTTTTTGGCAGCATTTATATTGTTGTCAACCTCTTCTTTTACGGTGAATATGCATTTTTGCTGTGACAAATTAGTGGATATGGCTTTTTTTAGTGAAGCACAAGCTTGTAAAGACAAAGTTCAAAAGAAAAATAACCCCACTAAGAAATGTACTACTTTACAAGAAAAGGATTGTTGCGACAATCAGACTATTTTAAAAGAAGCTAGTGATACCTTTAAAAAATCGAATACGGTTTTAGAAATTGACACTTTAGTCTTCTTAAATACATTTATTTATTCTTACATCAATCTTTTTGAAGGACTAGACAAAAATATAGTTCCTTTTGAAGCGTATAGGCCGCCCTTGCTATACAAGGATATACATATTCTATACGAGACATACTTAATTTGATTTTCTACATCGCAGTAAAAGCCCTTTTACTGCACAATTAGTTGTAGCCAGCGCATAGCTATTGGCTATATACTATTGTACCCAATTCCCGACAGTATCATTTACACATTAGACTGTAAAACATACAATTACAGGACTAACTATTGAGCAAAAGCCCAATAACAATACCCTATAAATATGACACAACCAAAAGAATTTTGGGTTAAAAATATGGTGTGTAGTCGTTGCTTAAAAGTAATAAAGCAAGAACTACGAGAACTAGGAATAACCGTCCTTTCGCTAGAGCTAGGAAAGCTTTTAGTGGAAGCACCAGGCTTAAGCGATGCACAAATTAACCAAGATGTTACCAAAGTGCTACACGCAAATGACTTTGAAATTGTAAAAAGTGAAGAAGATATGCTCGTTGAAAGAATAAAAATTATTCTGATTGAACAACTTGTTGAACTGCCATTGACCTTAAAGGTTAAGACTTCGGAACATTTATCATCAACCCTTCATCGAGATTACAAGGCATTGAGTAAACTGTTCTCATCTAAAGAAAAGACCACCATTGAAAAGTACTTTATAAGATTAAAAATTGAAAAAGTAAAGGAACTCATTCAACTCAAACAACATTCCTTTTCTGATATAGGATACTTATTGGATTACAGCAGTGTAAATCACTTATCCAGACAGTTTAAAGATGTGGTTGGAATGAGCATGACAGATTATAAAAACACAGAAAATTGGAAGCGTAATTATTACGATGAAATTATATAGATAAGAACGAAAGTTATGCAGATGAAGACTAATGTCATTCGCTAATTTCATCAAACTAAAATGAATAAAAATGAAAACAATCTTCCTCACATTATTAATTATCCCAATGCTGGGAATTGGGCAAACCATAGAAGATATTGACTTTATCTCCCCTTTTCACGACGGCCTTGCCGCAGTGAAAAAAGGAAATGAATGGGCATTTATTGACCAAAACGGCTCCATAATCATTGACTTTAGAGAAGACTTTGTACTGACCAAAACAGACAAGGGTAACTATCCTTTGTTCAGTAACGGAAAATGTATTATAACTCATCAAAAGGATGGTGTACTTTATTATGGCTTCATTGACAAAAAAGGAAAAATAAGTATCAAACCACAGTTTCTAAATGTCTCAAATTTTCAGGGTGACAAGGCCTTGGCATTAATAGTACATAAAGAGACCATAGGCTATAATGATATCTTTAAAAAAGATGTTGTTAACTTCCATTATTTTGAAGTGGTCATTGATGAAAACGGAAATGTAACAGACCATTTAACTCAGTTATCTAAGCATATTTCTCCAAAATATACTAAAAGTAAAAATCCACCTGTCATCACATCTAAATTTATTTCTGATAATCTGATAGTGGTAAAAAACGATGACAATAAATGGAACTTAAGAAAGATTTCACATTGAATTCTATCCAGACCGAATCTAAAACATTTTTAAAAACAAACACAAACTAAATCCTAATCATATGAAAACAAAAAAGATTTTTTTCAGCGTAACCCTACTAGGGTTGATTTACTTCTTAACAGTAGGGTTTATCAAATCCCCTAGAACAGAATATACTCCTGTAGAACAAGATAATTGGGTGGCTCCGGCAAGCGCGGACAAAGTCAAGAACCCATTAAAAGGTGATGCAAAGGCAGCGGCATCTGGTAAGAAGATATACAAAATGCTATGCTTTGTTTGCCACGGTCCCAAAGGGAAAGGTGACGGTATGGGTGGCACAGGGCTTAAACCAAAACCAGCAGACCTAACAAGTTCAGCTTTTCAATCACAATCTGACGGCGCAATTTTCTGGAAGATAGAACAAGGACGTTCACCTATGCCCTCATACAAAACCTCAATCCCAGAGAAAAAACGCTGGGAACTTATTAACTATTTAAGAACCCTGAAATAATGAAAAAGTTAATCTTATCACTTTTCGTGTTTGCTTTTGGCTATCAAATTTATGGCCAAACATATAACACTTTTGAACCGAGTAAAACCCAATTTATGTTGCGTGGTTACGGACATACGGGGTTTGAATATATGGACTCTGACGACGAAACAGAATCAACATTTCTAGGCTTAACCTATGCACCAATTTTTCTCTACAAGCATTCAGACAGGTTGATGTTTGAAGCCGAATTAGAATTTAAATTAGAAGGAAATGAATTGGAGATTGGACTTGAATATGCAGATGTGATGTACGTCCTCAACAAGAATATGACAATTAGAGCGGGTAAATTCCTCTTGCCTTTCGGAACCTTTATGGAACGATTACATCCTGCTTGGATAAATCGATTACCTAATGCGCCTCTCGGGTATGGACACGATGGTATTGCACCTTCCTCTGGAATTGGTGTAGAACTTCGAGGTGCTTTTGACTTAGGAGGCCCAAGGCTTAATTATTCTATTTACTCAACCAATGGACCAAGGATAAATGATGGTAGTGAAGAACCCGAGGAAGCTGGTATTTTACAATTCGAAAATTTTGAAGATAATAACCTAGCAAAAGCATATGGTGGTAGAATAGGAATACTTCCATTTTCCGATTCATCGGCAGAATTAGGATTTTCGGCCTACTCGACAAGTGGAACCGGCACGGAAGACTCTCAATATGAGGATGTGGGTGCCTTTCTTTTTGCACTAGACTTCTCATATGTAAAGCCTATATCACCTTTAAAGGGAATTGTAGATATCAAAGCCCAGTATAATAACTCTAATGTAGATACAGCAACATTTGTAGAAGTACACGAGGATGGAGATACTGAAGAATATTCCTTTGACAATCAAAGCAACTCATTTTACGCCCAACTAAGCTATAGACCTACAATGGCTGAAAATGACTTTATAAAAAAGTTAGAATTCGTAGGGCGCTATTCTGATTTTAATGCCCCAGAAGGCGCAGAATGGGAAGAAGCATCAGTTCAGTATGCCTTTGGACTCAACTATTGGTTAAGCTGGCGCTCTGTATTAAAGCTTAGCTATCAAACTACCGAGACTGAAGGTGGCCACGATGGAGATGGTATTACCAACACTGATGGATTATTTATCCATTGGGCGATTGGATTTTAATTGAATCATAAATCAAGAGATATGAAAAGAATACACAAAATAACAGTAACTGTAACATCGATTCTTGTTGTTCTAACAACGATAGTCGCCTGTACATCTACAAAAGAAGTTTACACCCCTATTCCAGAAACGGAGGTAGCAGGTAGTGACCAAGAATTTGAAATGGAAAAATCAGGAGCTCAACTTTGGGGCGAGGTATGTAACAGGTGTCATATTGCACCTTCGCCTTCAGATTATAACGATACAGATTGGGAAACCATTAGTCTACATATGCGAGTAAGAGCGAATCTTACAGAAAAGGAAAGCAAAAAGATTGAGGAGTTTCTAAAATCTGCTAATTAATAGCTGATAACCCATTCCCTTAGTAGGATGAACAGATTAGGGGAAATGGGTTTAAAAAAACAAACAATAACCTTAAAACTAAAAATGATGAAAAACACACTTTTACTTTTAACCGTGCTTGGGCTTTTAAGCCTTAGTAGTTGTAAACAGGATATGAATTCCGAAACATTGCTGGAAAATCCTCAAACCCGTACTGAGGTTTTCAACACTATTTCTGAAAATCACGAATATATGTCTGCCTTTATGGAACATATGCAAAACACACCTCACGCAATGCAAATGATGCAGAATAATAAAAAGATAGTAGGCACAATGATGAAAAAAGAAGGAATGCGAATGATGATGAAGGATAGCACTATGATACACTCTATGATGAATAATATGATGAGTGATGGAAAAATGATGGGCAATATGATGAAAATGATGCACGAAAAAGGAATGATGAGCGAAGATTGTATGGAATCGTGTACGAAGATGATGAGCAACAAGGGAATGGATATGAAAGGAATGAACAAGATGGACTCTTCGAAAAAAGATGCCCACAAACATCATTAATAATATTTAAAACTGAATAAATATGAAAAACAATCACTGGATATGGATGATTATTGGCTGTGGCTTACCACTTCTGTTCATTTTTTTAGCGCCTTCTTTTGGCATAGGTGGAGGCTCGTCCCTTTTCATCTTCATACTATTTATGTTCGCTATACATCTGTTTATGCCACACGGGTCTCACGGCCACGGAGGACACAAGCACAATAATGGGAACCATAATGGTCAAGACCATAATCAAAAGAAGTCTGCTGAAAGTTCAACAGAAAAAAGAAAAGAACATAAGCATCATTAATATCAAACACAATGAAACAAAAATTTCAAATAGAAGGAATCAGTTGTGGTGGATGTGTTTCAAGGGTCAAGAAAACATTGGAAGAACATCCTATTATTGAAAAAGTAGAGATTTTTTTAGCACCAAAAGGTGCCACGATTATTTCTATGAACGAAACGCTCTCGGTTCAAGAAATACAAAAGCAACTTGATAAGCTCAACGGATATACAATTTCAAAAATAAATCAATAACAATTAAAACTAAAAATTATGCATTTATACGACGGACATTTTGGAGGAATGCACCTAATATGGTGGATTATTTGGCTCATTTTCATCGTTTGGATTTTCTTAATCCCAACAGATATACCCTACCAAAAGACAAAAAAAGAAGATCCTTTGGACATTCTTAAGAAAAGATTTGCTGAAGGTTTCATTACTAAAGAGGAATACGAAGAATCAAAAAAGATTCTAAAATCAGATAACTAATCTTAAATCATAAAAATATGTACCGATTAAACATAAAAAAATTTGGATTTGCCTTTGGTCTTACTGGAGCCTTGATTTATTTAGGCTGTATGATTGTTATGGCTACTGCAGGACAAGAAGGCACTATTACTTTCTTTAACAGCCTTTTACACGGTTTAGATACCACCAATATTATAAGGATGGATGTTCCACTATTGGAAGCATTTTTTGGCATTATACAAACCTTCATTCTCGGATGGCTTATTGGTGCTTGTATAGGAGCTTTTTATAACGCTCAAATAAAAGTAAAAAAATAGGAGATATAGTTTTATGCAATACGTTTGGTTTATATGGTCACTTATCATTCTTACCCTTTGGGCAATAATTTATGTTTCAAAGAGAGGGTATAGAAAAGAAATGCTCAAAATGAGTCTAATCACAATGCCCTTTGGTTTAACAGAACCGTTATTTGTACCAGAATATTGGTTTCCACCCTCGCTGTTTGATTTGGCTCAAAAAACAGGCTTCGATATCGAAAGCCTTATTTTTTCTTTTGCCATCGGTGGTATTGGCGTGGTACTTTATAATCTAATTTTTAAACAAAACCTTATTGAAGTAGACCATACAGAGCGAAATCACAGAAGACATCTTTTGCATAAATATATCTTATTTATACCTGCTTTAGTTTTCCTTATTCTAGCAGTTTTTACAACACTAAATCATATTTATTGTGGCACTTTAGCAATGTTCATCGGTGGTCTATCCACGCTATACTGTCGCCCAGATTTAAAAAGAAAGATATGGGTTGGGGGCATCTTGTTTACCATACTGTATTTCATATACTTTGGAAGTATTCTTCCATTTTACCCCCAATATGTGGAACTATATTGGAATCTCGACAATCTCACCCATATTCTAGTCTTAGGAATCCCAATTGAAGAATTACTTTTTGCCTTCACCTTTGGAATGTATTGGTCTGGCTTATATGAACACTTGTATTGGCATAAACTAATTAGCCTAAATAAAACTCATAATCAATAATAATTTAAAAAATGAAACGAAGATATTTTAAACAACCGAACAACGAACCCATAGTAGTAACAGTAGAAAATCCAAGCGGAACAATCTACAAGCTATTAATCAGTATTCTATTTTTGATTTTAGCCTCAATAATATTGCTTTCGTGTTCCAACCAGAAAAAAGATAAGGCTGAAACAGCTACGCTTGCAGTCACTAAAACAAAACCCATTCAAATGAATTCAGCTGTTGCTTCTCAAACAACTTATGAAATCGTACCGAATGAAAAAGTCTGTATGGTAAACGACAGGTTTATGGGTGTAAAACAAATACCGATAGATGTAGATGGTACAATCTACTTTGGTTGTTGTCAAGGCTGTGTTGAAAAACTTCAGAAAAACATTGACAATGTCCGCTTTGGAAGTAATCCGATTGATGATACAAAAGTAGACAAGGCCAATGCTGTAATCGTTCAGGATAAAAGTAAAGGGAGCGTCTTTTATTTCGCTTCAAAACAAGACGCCCAAAGCTTTATAAGTAAAAATAAAGCCTAAAATATTTCTATTAATAAACTAAAAATTATGAAAATAGTATTGGCTCTAGACGGTTCAGATTTCAGTAAAGCAGCTGTTGAGCAGCTTAACAGAATAACCTTGCCACCAAGTACGGAGATTTGTATTATAAACGTTTACGAATTTCCTATAGCAATAGGCCCTGAACTGATGGCTACAGGTGGTAGCTTAAACAATTATTATGAAGAATTCATAAGCGGTGCTCAAAAATTGGGTGAAAAAATTGTTTCCGAAGCCAGTGACAACCTTAAGAATTTAAATAAAACACTTACCATAACCACTAGTGTTGTTAGCGGGCTACCCAAAAATGTAATTCTAGAAAAGGCTGAAGATTGGGATGCTGATTTAATTGTAGTTGGCTCTCAAGGTCAGGGTGCGCTCTCACGTCTATTATTGGGTTCTGTTTCACAATATTTAGCCACCCACGCTAAATGTTCGGTAATGATAGCAAGGGACAAAAACAACAGTTAGAGAATCTAAAATAATTATGGAAGATAATCACATACATAGTATATCATCAAAATCTACTTGTAAAGTAACAGATGATATATGCCTACCAGACACCAATTGGCCGCGTTTGGTTATTGTAGGCGGTGGTTTTGCAGGTTTGGCTTTGGTAGAAAAACTAAAGAACAAAAAGGTACAAGTGGTTTTGTTTGACAAAAACAACTTTCATCAGTTTCAGCCATTACTTTACCAAGTGGCAACTAGTGCCCTAGAGCCCGATAGCATCGTGTTTCCCTTCAGAAAGCAGTTTAACGGTTATAAAAACGTGGTTTTTCGATTGGCAGAAGTAGAAGAAATTCAACCTACTTCAAATATTGTAAGAACCAATAAAGGAGATGTTCATTACGATTATTTGGTGTTAGCTACAGGAACAACTACCAATTTCTTCGGTATGGATAACGTAGCTGATAACAGCTTGGGGATGAAAGATATTCGCGATTCTCTCAATATCCGACATATGATGTTGCAAAATTTAGAGCAGGCTGCTATTACCTGTGATGATGAAGAACGTGATACACTAACCAATTTTGTGATTGTTGGGGGCGGTCCTGCAGGAGTAGAAATGGCTGGAGCTTTAGCGGAATTCTGTAAATACATCCTTCCTAAAGATTACCCAGAATACCCTTCAACTATCATGAACATTTATTTGATAGAAGCTAGGGGTGAGTTGTTAAGCTCGATGTCAGACAAGGCATCATCAAAAACCCTAAAATACCTAGAAGATTTGAATGTAAATGTATTACTCAATGAATCAGTAAGTAATTATGATGGCTCAAAGGTTATCACAAATCGTGATAACATCATTATGGCAAAAAATCTAATCTGGACAGCAGGTGTAAAAGGCCAGTTTCCAAAAGGTATTGACAAAAAATATGTTGTCAGAGGTAACCGTATTAAAACCAACCCCTTTTTGATGGTAGAAGATTATAAAAACATATTCGCCATTGGTGATATAGCGGCTGTAATTACCGAAAAAACACCAAAAGGGCATCCACAGGTCGCGCAAACAGCTATTCAACAAGGAAAGTATTTAGGTACATCAATACTAAATATCATAAAAAACAAACCCATTAAACCTTTTGAATATCACGATAAAGGTTCATTGGCGACAGTAGGTAAACGTAAAGCAGTAGCCGATTTAGGCAAATTCAGATTTGGTGGTTATTTCGCTTGGCTACTCTGGTCTATAGTTCACCTTATGTCCATTAGCGGCTTTAGAAATAGATTGATGGTTGGTTTTAATTGGGCGGTAAGCTATTTCACTTACGAAAAGAGCAACCGCCTGATTATTAGAAATTTCAACAAACCATCAGAATCAAAATCCACAATCAATTCGCAACCCGCAGTAAAAAAATAACAATCAATGATTAAAAGTACTGCACATAATAGCGTCTGGAACATTACAAATAAAGTATTTAGTAACACAGGAATTGTGCTTTTAATAGCAGTAATAATAGCTATGCTTTGGGCAAATTCACCTTGGCAAAGCACCTACCAAAATATTCTAAATACTACTATTTCATTTAGCATCGGTAATTTTCAATTGACCGAACCATTACTGCTCTGGATTAATGATGGATTAATGGCTCTGTTCTTTCTTCAGGTTGGTTTAGAGTTAAAAAGAGAAATATTAGGTGGAAAACTATCAACACCTCAAAATGCAGTATTGCCTATTGGTGCCGCTATTGGAGGAATGGTTTTTCCTGCCCTCATATATTTTATCCTCAACACTACTGGTGAAGCTTCACAAGGTTGGGGAATACCTATGGCTACCGACATTGCTTTTTCTTTAGGTGTACTAGCTCTTTTCGGAAAACGCTTACCCATTGCGTTACGTGTCTTCTTAGTAACACTTGCCGTCGTGGATGATTTAGGCGGTGTATTAGTGATTGCACTTTTTTATACTTCTGGTATATCCACTATGGATTTATTTCACGCCTTTCTTTTCTTTGGATTACTAATTATTGGCAATTATGCTGGAGTAAGAAAAACTTGGTTCTATGCCATTATAGGAATAGGTGGTGTTTGGCTAGCTTTCTTCTTCTCAGGAGTACACCCTACCATTGCTGGCATACTAACAGCTCTAGCTATACCCGGTCGTGTAAAAATAAACGAGGCTACATTTTTAAAACGCCTTGCGACATTACACAACAAGTTCAATAAAGAAAAACCTGTAAGAGGTTCGCTAATTTCTCATTCCCAATTAGAAATACTAGAAGAAATCAAAACTACAAGTTCAGAAGCTGAAACACCACTTCAAAAGCTTGAAAATGCTTTAAATCCGTTTGTGAATTTTATCGTACTACCATTATTCGCTTTTGCTAATGCTGGTATTCACCTACACGGAAAAGTGTTGGAAGTACTTACCCATCCGATAAGTCTAGGAATAGGTTTTGGTCTCATATTCGGAAAGTTTATTGGTGTCGTCTTATTTTCA
This sequence comes from uncultured Aquimarina sp., assembly GCF_947495315.1. Lineage (GTDB taxonomy): Bacteria > Bacteroidota > Bacteroidia > Flavobacteriales > Flavobacteriaceae > Aquimarina. The sequence continues at coordinate 44,264 of NZ_CANLYD010000007.1, forward strand.
AAAATTTTGGTCTTTCTAAAATTAGCAAAACTTCCTAAAAACATTACTTGGTATCACATCTACGGAATTGCCTTTCTAGCTGGTATCGGGTTTACAATGTCCCTTTTTATAAACGAATTGGCATTTGCCGATGAGGAATTTATCTATACCGCTAAAGTCGGCATTTTATTTTCTTCACTAATTGCAGGCATTATCGGTTCCATCATTTTAATAAAAAATCAAACACTTAAAACAATATAATATGAAAAGAATAGCAGTAATAGGATACGGAATAATAGGAAAAAGAGTGGCCGATGCAATCAACCTACAGGATGATATGAAGCTTTCTGGAGTATGTGATATCATAAGCGATTGGCGCATTCAAAATGCGGTAAGAAAAGAGTACGATATCTATTCAGCAACTGATGAAGCTGAAGACAAAATGAAGTCTGAAGGCATTACAATAAAAGGAAATATGCAAGAACTTTTAAATAAGTCAGACCTTGTTGTGGATTGCACCCCTAAAAAGATTGCAGCTCAAAACGTGGCAATCTATAAGGAACAGAACATCAAATTCATATTGCACGGTGGCGAAAAACACGAAACCACGGGGCATTCCTTTAGTGCCGAAAATAATTATGAATCGGCGTTAAATAGAGATGCGACCAGAGTAGTCTCTTGCAATACAACCTCTATATTAAGAACGTTAACCGCGTTAAAAAGAGCTGATTTATTGGATTATGCCAGAGGGACGCTTTTAAGAAGAGCTACAGACCCTTGGGAAAGTCATTTGGGTGGTATAATGAATACAATGGTTCCCGAAAGAGATATCCCGAGCCATCAAGGTCCGGATGCTAAAAGTGTCGACCCAGAATTGGACGTGATTACTTCTGCGGTAAAAGTCCCTGAAACCCTCAGTCATATGCATTATTGGAATGTGAAGTTAAAAAAGCAAGCCTCGAAAGAAGAAGTTTTAAATGCTTTTAAAACTTCTAGTCGTATAAAGTTTATTCAATATGACCAAGGCCTAGTCTCAAACAATACCATTAAAGAAATGTTTTTGGATATGGGAAGACCTTGGGGCGATATGTATGAAGTTGCACTTTGGGAAGATATGCTAAAGGTAGTGGGAGATGAACTCTTTTATGCCTATATCGTGGATAACCAAGCTATAGTAATACCAGAAACTATAGATGCTATAAGGGCACTTACTGGAATAGAGGCAAATGGGACTAAATCTATATCTAAAACCAATGAAAGCTTAGGTATACACTAATTCTTATCAAAATGAAAACAAGCAACAACATTATAGAAATATTAGGCGAAAAAGCACCCTATTATTTAAATCACGTCTGTGAAAAAATAACAAAAGATGAATTACTAACACCAAGTGATAATAGCCTTGACAAGGTTTTTATTAATAGCAATAGAAATCCACAGGTACTACGCAGTCTTTCACAGTTGTACGGTCACGGAAATCTGTCAGGAACTGGGTATTTAAGCATCCTGCCTGTTGACCAAGGCATTGAGCATAGTGCTGCTTTCTCATTCTATAAAAACCCAGATTATTTTGACCCAGAAAACATTATTAAGCTCGCTATAGAAGCTGGTTGTAATGGAGTAGCATCAACCTTTGGCGTTTTGGGACTAAATGCCAGAAAATATGCCCATAAAATACCTTTTATTGTGAAGATTAATCACAATGAACTACTTACCTATCCTAATAAATATGACCAAACACTATTTGGTAAGGTAAAAGCGGCTTGGGATATGGGAGCCGTTGCTGTGGGTGCTACCATTTATTTTGGTTCTGAAGAAAGCAATAGACAGCTCAAAGAAATTTCAGAAGCTTTTGAAGAGGCTCATAATCTGGGTATGGCAACCATCTTATGGTGCTACACCCGAAACGAAGCATTCAAAACAGAAAAAGAAGATTATCACGCAGCTGCCGATGTAACTGGTCAGGCAAATCATTTAGGTGTAACCATACAGGCAGATATTATTAAGCAAAAACTTCCAACCAACAATTTTGGTTTTAAGAATATCGATTTCGGTAAATATGATGATGAAATGTATGAAACGCTCACTACAGAACACCCTATTGATTTATGCAGATTACAAGTAGCAAATTGCTATATGGGAAAAATAGGATTGATTAATTCAGGTGGTGGCTCTAAAGGGGAAACTGATTTAACTGAAGCTATTACAACAGCAGTAGTTAATAAGCGTGCTGGAGGCTCAGGGCTAATATTAGGAAGAAAGGCTTTTCAAAAGCCTTTCGGTGAAGGCGTTGAATTATTGAAGTTGGTTCAAAGTGTTTATTTGGATTCAAAAATCAGTATAGCATAACAAAATAGGAAATGTTTGACACGGAGATAAAATCACTTAAATCACTAAACGACTATCTGGTAAAACTGGTAGAGAATCGCCTATGGCTCAAAGTAATCATCGCTTTGTTTCTAGGTGTTGGGTTTGGTTTGCTCTTGAGTCCTCAAAATGGTTGGATATCTAAAGAAACAGCTGACGTGGCAGGTAATTGGCTAGCACTTCCTGGTGTACTTTTTCTAAAGTTGGTTCAAATGATTATGATTCCTTTGATTGTTGCATCTATCATCACTGGTATTGCAAGTAATGATAAGGGCAGCCTAAAAAAATTAGGTGGTGGTGTGTTACTCTATTTTCTAGGCACTACTATAGTTTCGGTAAGTCTTGGTACCATTATCTCTCAGCTCTTCAAACCAGGACGCTTCTTGCACCAACAGGCACTAATTGAGCACAACGATTTACCATCTGTTAACTCAGAAGACACTGGGTTGTCATTCGGCCTAGAAAATATACCTGATGCCATATCAAATTTACTTCCTGAAAATCCTTTGGCATCGATGGTAAGTGGTGAAATGTTAAGTATCGTGATTTTCACAATCATTATTGGTGTAGCTGTGCTATCGCTTGAGGATTCTTTACTGCGCCCAGTAAAGCTTCTTTTAAGTGCCATACAAGAAGTCTGTATGACGGTAGTAAAATGGTCAATGCTTCTAGTACCTATTGCCGTTTTTGGTCTTATGGCGCAGCTTACCTCTAGTGTTGGATTAAGTTCCTTATCTGGTCTAACATACTATGTTGGAGTAGTACTTCTTGGCCTTTTATTATTGGTGATTTTCTATTTAGGACTTGTTGCACTATTGGGAAAAACAAACCCATTTCAATTCCTAAAAAAAATAAGGGATGTACAACTATTGGCTTTTTCAACGACAAGTTCTGCGGCTGTGATGCCCTTATCACTAAAAACGGCTGAAGAAGAACTACAAGTAGACAAGACCATCAGTAATTTTATAATTCCCATTGGTGCTACAGTTAATATGGATGGAACTGCACTCTATCAAACCATAACTACGCTGTTTATCGCTCAAGCCTATGGTCTGGAAATGAGCTTGCTCAATATTGTAGTGGTCATTGTAACTATTGTCGCTGCTTCCATTGGCACGCCTGCCATACCAGGAGGTGGCGTTGTTATACTCGCTTCTGTTTTGGGAAGTGTTGGCATACCGGCCGAAGGCATAATCATTATTATTGGAGTAGAAAGACTATTAGGAATGTTCAGGACTGCTGTAAACGTAACGGGTGATTTGACTGCCTGTATAGTATTCAATAGGCTCTATGGTAAAATACCAATTTTGGTTACTGAGAAAACGATTAATACACCAACTTTAAAACAATGACCTTATTACTCATATTCATAGTGTTTATTTTTCCTGTTATTGCTATAGCAGGTTATCAATATTACAAGATTGGTAAGCAACCAGCTTATGATGCCAACAAAACTTTATTGAACTATGAAATAATAGGTTCTGGAGAGAACAAACTTGTTTTGTTGCACGGATTGACAGGCTCTATAAATTATTGGAAACGTGAATTAAATGGGATTACCAAAACACACACATTACTTCTTATTGACCTTCTCGGTTTTGGTGATTCGCCAAAACCAAAAAGTGATTATTCTCTATTAAGTCAGCAACAAGCTTTAGAATTAGTTCTAAACAAGGAAGGGTTCAACGATGGAAATATACTTATTGCTGGACATTCAATGGGAGCTATAATTTCGTTGGCACTATTGGAAAAGCAACCAACTTGGTTCAAAGCAGGAATACTTATAGGCATACCTGTTTATAAAGATGTTTATGAATTTAAGAAAGTTATGTCCACACATTCCTTTGTAGATAGGATTTCAACAAGCAAATTCTCAAAATACATCTGTATGATTCATCCCATATTTATGTCAAGTGCATTCAAGCCTGATAACCTAACGGATGAAGTTTATGAAGATGCAAAAAAGCATCATTGGATGAGTTATTATTATTCGCTCACAGAAGTCATATTGAAAACAGATTTATTTGCGATAGCAAGGAAAATTAAGGATAAAGATATCCTTTTTATTCACGGGGAAAAAGACACTACGGCACCTTTAGAAAATGCCTTAAAATTATCAAGGGAATTTAAAAACGTACACTTTATTACTTCATCTGAAGGAGACCATCAATTCTTTTTGAAAGAAGCAGAATTTGTTTGGAGCACAATCCAAGATTTTACTATTTCAGAAATAAGATTTCAAAAAACATTATCGAATGAACACAAATAAAATTAAACATATAGGCGTATTTACATCCGGAGGCGACAGTCCTGGGATGAATGCTGCATTGTATGCAATCACAAAATGTGCTGAAGTTAATGAGATTAAAGTAAGCGGTTTTAGAAAAGGATATGAGGGATTAATAGATGGTGATTTAATTCCATTAAAATCACACAAATTACAAAAGTCAGTACACCAAGGTGGCACAATTCTAAAAACGGCAAGAAGTGAGCGCTTTATGACCCTGCAAGGCCGTGAAAAAGCGCTACAAACTCTACGGAAAGCCCATGTAGATGCCCTAATTGCTATTGGCGGCGATGGCACTTTTAAAGGTCTATTGGCCTTTTCAGAAATATGTGACATCCCTTTTATTGGTATTCCTGGAACTATTGATAATGACCTTGCTGGAACGGATTATACCCTAGGCTTTGATTCTGCTGTAAATACTGCTATTGAAAATATTGATAAAATACGAGATACCGCTGAATCCCATAACCGTGTGTTCATTGTAGAAGTAATGGGAAGAGATTCTGGATATATTGGTATCCATTCAGGATTAGTGGTTGGTGCCAATGGTATCCTAATTCCTGAAAGTACGCAGGACTTACACCTCTTACTAGAAAAAGTTAAAAATTACCATAGCGAGGATGCATTCCTAATTGTAGTATCCGAAGGTGATGAAACAGGTACAGATTTAGTCGCATCCAAAATTAAGGAAGTCAACCCAGATATAGATTTACGAATAACAAGACTAGGACACGTTCAACGTGGCGGCCATCCATCAGCTTTTGACAGAATGCTGGGGATAAGACTTGGTGCTGCTTCTATAGACGTGCTTTTGCGAGGTTCTGAAAATGTTATGGTAGGGTTATATAATAATATGATTTGCACCACCCCATTTCAAAATGTCGTAAAACAGCATCATATAGATGAAGAATTGCAAGACCTTTTAAAAGTTTTTGGTTCATAAATTATTAAGATATGAAAACAACAATATTCAGTACACATAAATTTGATAAACCTTCCCTTGTTAAAGCTAATGATGGAAAGCACGAGTTGAATTTTCTGGAATACAGGCTTACTAAAGAAACAGCTAGATTAGCAAGAGGCTCAAAAGCTGTCGCACTATTCTCAAATGACAATGCCTCTGCTGAAGTTTTAGATATATTGTACCAACAAGGGATTGAATATATCGTATTGCGCTCAGCGGGTTTTAATCACGTTGATTTAAAAAAAGCTGATAAACTAGGACTAAAAGTAGCTCGTGTACCAGCCTACTCACCATATGCTATAGCAGAACATACTCTTGCACTCATCTTAACACTTAACCGAAAGATTGTTAGAGCGCACAATAGAGTTCGAGAACAAAATTTCTCGCTGAACGGGCTTACAGGATTTGACCTAAACGGCAAAACAGTAGGTGTTATTGGTACAGGAAAAATAGGAGCAGTACTCGTAAAAATACTGCACGGTTTGGGATGTAAGATACTAGCCCACGATGTTTCTGAAGATAAGAACCTGATAGATTTATATGATGTCATATACACCAACTGTACCACCATTTGCAAACAGGCAGATATAATTAGTCTGCACGTTCCATTGACACCATCAACCAGGCACTTAATAGACACAGAACACATAACACTAATGAAAGAAGGTGTTATGCTCATTAACACAAGTCGCGGTGGTCTAGTTGACACCAAAGCCGTTATTGAAGGATTAAAATCTGGCAAGATTGGGTATTTCGGAATAGATGTATACGAAGAGGAAGAAGGTCTGTTTTTTGAAGACCACTCTGATACCATTTTGCAAGACGATGTCATTGCCAGATTAATGACTTTTAATAATGTTCTCATTACTAGTCATCAAGCTTTTTTAACCGAAACCGCATTAAAAAACATCGCAGATACCACAATATACAATTTAGACTGTTTTGAAGAGAAAGTACCTTCTGGAAATGAAGTTACCCTAGACTAAAAAATATACGAACCTATAAACCATCAAAAAATGAGAAACATATTAGTACCAACCGATTTTTCAAAGAATTGCAATAAAGCAGCACAACTAGGTATAGAAATGGCAAAGTTATACAGTTCTGAAATTCACTTTTTACATCTTATGAAAACCCCTGTGGATTGGGTAAAACTGGATAAAGAAAAGGAAAAACGATATCCTGAAACATTAAAGCAAATAGGTAAAGCAAAATCAGCTTTAAGAGAATTGGAGAAAACAGCCGAACGTGAAGGATTAAAGTGTCGCAGGTTCTTACAATTTGACGCTGGTCAAGGCGATATTTTAGACCATTCAGGTCATTACCACCACGACTTCATTATTACAGGAAGTAGTGGCACTAAAGGTGTCATAAGAGAGATTACCGGTAGCAATGTCGAGGAAATTGTACGAAAAGCCAATGCACCCGTAATTGTTGTAAAAGATGAAGAAGTCAATTTTCCGTTTAAGAATATTGTATTTGTTTCAAATTTCGAAGAAAATATAACCGATGCTTTTAAGCAGGTAATATCCATTGCTAATAAATGTGGTGCCCGCATCCACTTATTGCGTATTAATACCGAGACCGATTTCAATAATATTAAACTTGGCCTAGACCCTATTGAAAAAATGTTACAAAACTTTCCGGAGTTGAAAAACTATTCAATGGCTGTGTATAATGAACCCTCAGTTGAAACAGGCATCAATACATTTCTAAAACAACATCCTTCAGATTTAATAGCAATGGTCACACACGGTAAAACAGGATTTTTAAGTCTGTTTTCAAAAAGTATTGCCGAAGGTGTTACCAACCATTCCACTTTACCTGTAATGACAATACATATTTAAGCAATGGACAGCTCAATAAACATAATAAAACACTCGGGAGATATTGTTCCTTTTAATGTTGACAAACTCAAAGATTCATTGCGACGTGCTCAAGCAAGTGAGGAGATAATTCAGCAAATAGTAGCACAAATTGAATCTGCAATTTACAATGGGATTACTACAAAAAAAATCTACCAAATGGCATTTAAAATGCTTAAAGGTAAATCACGTGTAAGTGCTTCAAAATACAAACTCAAAAAAGCATTGATGGAATTGGGCCCTTCTGGCTTTCCGTTTGAAAAGTTAGTGGGAAAACTATTGGCACACGAAGGATTTGAAACGAAGGTTGGTGTGATTGTACAAGGCAATTGCGTACAGCACGAAGTAGATGTTATTGCACAGAAAGATAACAAACATTATATGATTGAATGCAAATACCATAGTGACCAAGGTAGGTTTTGTAATGTCAAGATTCCCTTGTACATCCATTCACGATTTTTGGATGTTGAAAAACAATGGGAACATCAAAAAGGTCACGAAGCTAAACTACATAAAGGAGGTGTATATACCAATACACGATTTACTACGGATGCAATACAGTACGGCAAATGTGTTGGATTGTTATTGACAAGCTGGGATTATCCAATGGGAAACGGTTTAAAAGACAGAATAGACAAGTCCGGATTTCATCCCTTAACAGCATTAACAACAATGACCAAATCTGAAAAGACAAAATTATTGGATAAAGGTATTGTACTATGCAAAGAGCTTCACGAAAAACCTACTTTATTAAATCAAATCGGAATTGATAAAACAAGACATAGAAAGATTTTGGAAGATTCTGAAGCGTTGTGTAAAAACAATTAAAAAATAATTATATGAAAACTGAAGAATTAAAAAAACAGAACAACATAGATTTTGAGCCTTTTTACGAAGCATTGGAAGACGACCCAAAACTGCTTGAAGAGGCCTTGGAAATACTATTGGATATGGTAGACTTTGAACCTAAATCTATGAAAAAAGTAGCACTTTATATCAAAGAAGATTCACGAAATCTATATAATGAAGTGGTAGCGTTATACAAATCGACCCAAGACAAAGGAAACACATCCTCCTGTTGTGGTGGACACTAATACATAAGAATACGATGAAAAACAATAGAATCAACATCCACTTTTTAGGAGCGGCCGGTACTGTAACTGGTTCAAAATATTTAGTGGATACGGGAGAGAGAAAGATATTGATAGATTGCGGACTTTTTCAAGGGTTGAAAGAATTGCGCCTTAAAAACTGGGAATATCCACCCGTTAAAGTTTCAGAAATTGATATGGTCTTGCTTACCCACGGCCATATGGACCACACAGGGTATTTACCTCGATTGGTAAAACAAGGGTTTAAAGGCCCAATATACGGCACTAATCCCACTTTGGACATTGCAAAAATCATTTTGAACGATAGTGCAAAAATCCAAGAGCAGGAAGCCGAACGTGCCAACAAAGAAGGCTATTCCAAACATAGTCCGGCAGAACCGCTTTACGATTTATACGATGTTGAGAAAACCATTCCACATTTTAAGGGAGTACCACCTGCTCAATGGATGCCATTGATGAAAAATATAAAGGCCAGATTTCAGTACAATGGTCATATTCTCGGTGCTACTTACATCGAGTTGGATATACACGGAAAACGTTTTGTCTTTTCGGGAGATATTGGAAGAACCAATGATTTATTGCTCTACCCACCACTAAAACCCAAAAAAGCGGATGTGCTTTTCATTGAATCCACTTATGGCGGAAGATTTCATCCAGATGAAGTAGAAGCACTGCCACAGATTGAAAAATTGGTCAACGATACCATCAATAGAGGTGGCAGCCTTTTTATTCCAAGCTTTTCGGTAGAACGTGCCCAATTAATGATGTTGATTTTTTGGAGATTGCTAAAAGAGAACAAAATACCGAAAGTACAAATGATAATGGACAGCCCAATGGGAGCGAATGTACTCGAACTCTTCCACCGCACAAGGGATTGGCACAGATTAGAGGACAATGAATGTGATGAAATGTGCTCACATTTCACGGTCGTAAGTAGTTATCGGGAAACTATGGAATTACGAACCGATGACAAATCAAAAATCGTGATTGCGGGAAGTGGAATGCTTACTGGTGGTAGAATGCTCAACTACCTTGAAACACAGGCACAAAATCCAAATAACACTTTGCTTTTTGTGGGGTATCAAGCCGAAGGCACTCGGGGAAGAAAATTACTGGAAGGCGATAAGGAATTGAAAGTGTATGGAAAATGGGTGCCGTTTCATATGGAAGTTGCGGAAATCGAAGGGCTTTCGGCACACGCAGACCACACAGAACTTATGGATTGGATGAGTAAAATAAAAAATAAGCCCGAGCGGATTTTCATAGTGCACGGTGAAAAAGAAAGTGCAGAAGCATTACAAAAAGGTATCAAGGAAACCTATGATTGGAATGCTGAAATCCCACAATTATATAGCATTGAAGAAATAAAATAAACTATGGAACAACACTCAAATATCTTAAAATACAAACATCTTGGAATCTACACTCAGAATGAAAATGTGGTGTATATGCGTGAGGATTGCCACGTCTGTATTTCCGAAGGTTTTGAAGCATTAACACGAATAAGGATATCAAAGGCAACCCATTCAATTGTAGCAAGTCTCAATGTTATAAATTCTGACATACTGCTACCCAACGAAATAGGGCTATCGGATGCTGCTGCAAAAAAGTTGAATGTTTCCGACAATGACACCCTGTACGTTTCCCATTTAGAACCTATAGAATCGTTAAGCCACGTCAGGGCAAAAATCTATAACCAAAAACTGGATTACAACGCCTATAACCAAATCATAACCGATATCGTTGAAGGCGACTATTCCAACATACACCTTTCGGCATTCATTGCAGCCTGTGCAGGAGACCGAATGGATATTGATGAAATATCCGACCTCACAAAAGCTATGATTGCCTCTGGAAAACAATTGAATTGGAATAAAGAAATCGTTGTCGATAAACATTGCATTGGCGGATTACCCGGTAATAGAACCACACCCTTGGTAGTGGCCATTGTAGCTGCTTATGGACTTACAATGCCAAAAACGTCCTCGCGAGCCATTACTTCGCCCGCAGGTACAGCAGATACTATGGAAGTTCTGACCAATGTTACGCTCTCTTCCGAAGAAATAATGGCTGTGGTAGAAAAAGAAGGAGGTTGTTTTGTTTGGGGTGGTACAGCGCAATTAAGCCCCGCTGATGATGTACTGATTAAGATTGAGAAGGCCTTGGATATTGATAGCGAAGGGCAACTCATAGCCTCGGTACTTTCCAAAAAGGCTGCGGCAGGTTCAACCCACGTTGTTATAGATATTCCCGTAGGAAAAACTGCGAAAGTTAGAAGTGAAGAAATGGCACAAAAACTAAAAAACCATATGGAAACGGTAGGCAACACTGTCGGGTTGAATGTGAAAGTGGTCATTACTGATGGTACGCAACCTGTAGGGAGAGGGATTGGTCCAACTTTAGAAGCCATCGATATACTAAAGGTTTTGAAAAATGAGACAGATGCGCCGATGGACTTAATGGAAAGGTCATTGCTTTTGGCTGGAGAACTTATAGAGCTTTCGGGCAAAGTCGAAAAAGGAAAAGGAACGGAAACCGCCAAAGAAGTGCTTATATCTGGTAAAGCTTATGAAAAATTCCTTGCCATTTGTAAAGCCCAAGGCCGCTTTTCAAAACCTGTTTTAGCACCTTATAAAATTGAAATCAGAGCAGAAAAATCGGGCAGTCTAAAGCGGATAGATAATCGAAAGATTGCAAAACTCGCCAAGCTTTCTGGCGCACCGCAGTCTAAATCGGCTGGGATTCTTTTGAATGTCCATTTAGATGAAAAAATTGAAAAAGATGACTTACTATTCACGCTTTTTGCAGAATCGCAGGGTGAATTAAATTACGCCTTAGAGTACAAGAACAGTCATAACGACATTATAACTATTAAATAAAAAATAAAATGAAAACTATACTATTTAGCCTTCCGGGAAACGAGGAATTAACAGAGCTAATGGCAACAAAAATGAATGCTGAAGTGGGAAAGACCACCTTACGAAAGTTCCCTGACGGCGAATCCTACACGCGCATATTATCTGACGTAAAAGATAAGTGTGTGGTCTTGGTCTGCACCCTACACGACCCTGATAAGAAATTATTACCACTATATTTTTTAAGCCATACAGCAAAATCATTAGGTGCTATGTGTACTTGTTTGGTAGCACCGTATTTGGCATATATGCGACAAGACAAGATATTTAATGAGGGTGAAGGCGTTACCTCTACCTATTTCGGGAAGTTAATTTCCGGTTTTGCTGATAGTATTACCACTGTTGACCCTCACCTACACAGGATACACTCATTGAGTGAAGTCTATAACATTCTAAACAAAGTCATTCACGCTGCAGATGACATTTCAAAGTGGATAAAAGAAAATATTAAAAACCCAGTATTAATAGGTCCGGATTCCGAAAGCGAACAATGGGTATCTGAAGTAGCTAAAAACGCAGATGCACCATTTACCGTCTTACAAAAAGTACGTCACGGTGACCGCGATGTAGAAGTTTCTGTTCCTGATGTAGATAAATATAAAGATGCCACGCCTGTTTTGGTTGACGATATTATCTCAACAGCTCGTACAATGATTGAAACCGTAGGGCACTTAAAAAAAGCTGGAATGAAATCGCCGATATGTGTGGGCATTCACGCTGTTTTTTCAGGCAATGCCTATCAAGACCTAATGGATTCTGGCGTAGAAAAAATAGTGACCTGTAATACTATTCCACATCCTTCAAATGCAATTGACTTGAGTGATGTTATGGCAAAAGAAGTTAAGAAATTGATGCATCACATATGATAAAACAAAGCTATATACTGTTACTTATCCTATTCAATATCCCAATGAATGGACAAACTGAAATGCTCGTTGGGCAAATCTCAGGCAGGACAATAGCACGTGAAAATTTTGATGAAGATGGTGTGTTGCTTAACAAGCAAACGTTTGAGGCCGGAAAAATAATAGAGAAAAAGGGATATTATCAAATTGTGGTCGTAACGGAATTATTTGATGAAGAAAAAAAACCTACAGAAAAATACACGACGACCTATCGATGTAAACCTGATGAAACAAGCATTATGGTAATGGCATTCCCGTTTGCAAAACCCAATTCTAAAGAAACCGAAATCAATAGCTCAACTAAAAACTTTACTAAGTTATATGACCTAGGCAATCTAAAAGATATTGAAATAGAAATGAATTTTGATTCTGGCCTACTAAACTTTTTTGGTTCTAAAAGCCTTATTAGAATATATGACCGTCAATTGAATACCGACAAAGCAAATATACAAATCGAATCAAAAATAAATATTAAGGCCTATGCATTGGGTATCCGCATCAAACAACTCAACTATACTGTTATTGAAGAATTAAACAATAACTATTTGTTGACGTTTCAAAAATTCACTGAAACGGATGGCAGCTATTTTACAATGACTTATAACTAAAACAAAATGAAGAATTACGATACGCTTTCAGAAGCAATTAACGATTTAAAGCAAAGAGGTTACAGTTATGATTTTAACCTAAAGCCTTCGTGTTTGGAATGTGCATCACTTAAAATCGAAATTAAACCTGAAGATTTTAAAGTCGATGAGACCCATCGTTTTGAAGGTATGAGCAGTACCGATGATAATATAGCGTACTGTATGCCATATCATCTAAAGATGGTATTAAGGGCGCTTTGGTGGATGCCTATGGGGTCTATGCAGAAAACATTTCTGAAGCAATGAGAAAAAAATTACGATAACACTTAAACTTTATAATAATGGAAAACCACGAACATCACAATCACGAAGAAATGGACCATTCTAAAATGGACCATTCAAAGATGAAGCACAAAAAAGAAGACCACTCTAAAATGAACCACGGAAGCGGTGGTCATTCTGGTCATAATCCTGGTCACGGTCAAATGGGTCACGACCATCACAAAATGATGATTGCCGATTTTCGAAAACGGTTTTGGGTAACTCTTGTTCTTACCGTTCCAATTCTATTCTTATCCCCAATGATTCAAGAATTTTTTGGATATGAATTTCTCTTACCAGGAAACCCATATATCCTATTTGCACTTTCCACCGTAGTGTATTTCTATGGTGGCTGGCCATTTTTAAAAGGATTTTGGTCAGAAATAAAGAAGGGTTCACCAGGAATGATGACCCTAATTTCTATGGCTATTAGCGTCGCCTACTTTTATAGTACCGCTACAGTATTCGGTTTACGTGGTGAAGATTTTTTCTGGGAACTTTCAACACTAATCGCAATTATGCTTTTAGGTCATTGGATAGAAATGAAAAGTGTACTAGGTGCATCAAAAGCCCTACAGCTATTAGTAAGTATGATGCCCGCCGAAGCCCACAGGGTAAAGGGTGATACTATAGAAGATATTCCCTTGGAAGATTTGTTAAAAGACGATGTGATTTTAGTAAAGCCTGGTGAAAAAGTTCCTGCTGATGGGATTATAGTAGATGGTTCGAGTTACTTAAATGAATCAATGCTTACAGGGGAATCCAAACCTGTAAAAAAAGATGAAAATGATAAAGTAATTGGTGGCTCGGTAAACGGCAATAGCACCTTAAAGGTTAAGGTAGAACATACAGGTAAGGATAGCTATCTCAATAAGGTCATCAAAATGGTTGAGGAAGCACAAAAGACCAAATCTAAAATGCAAAACCTTTCAGACAGGGCTGCAAAATGGTTAACCTACATTGCTTTGGCTATTGGTTTTGGAACATTGGCTGTTTGGCTCATTTTAGGCTTTCCTTTTGTATATGCCTTAGAGAGAATGGTGACGGTTATGGTTATTGCTTGCCCGCACGCATTAGGACTTGCCATTCCGTTAGTTGTTGCTATATCTACCGCAGTATCTGCCCAAAATGGCTTATTGATAAGGAATCGAACAGCTTTTGAAGAATCCCGAAAAATATCAGCTTTATTGTTTGATAAAACTGGAACATTGACAAAAGGTGATTTTGGTGTCACAAGAGTTGAATCCACAAACCAAGATTATTCAACAGAAGAAATCTTAAGGCTTTCAAGTGCTTTGGAACAGAGCTCGGAACATCCTATTGCAGTTGGAATTATAAAAAAGGTCAAAGAAGATAATATTACAATTCCTAACCCAGAAAATTTCAATGCCATTACAGGTAAAGGTGTAGAAGCTAATGTTGAAGGAAAGCAAGTTAAGGTAGTAAGTCCTGGATATTTAAGAGATGAAAAAATCACTATTCCTGAAGATGCTTATAGTGACGCTGCTGAAACTGTTGTGTTTGTATTAATCGATGGTCAGCTAGCAGGATACATCGCTCTTGCTGATGAAATAAGACCAGAATCTGCGGATGCGATTAAAGTGTTCAAAAAGAACAACATCAAGGTATTGATGGCTACTGGCGATAACGAAAAGACAGCTAAAGCCGTAAGTGAAAAATTAGGATTGGACGGTTACTACGCAGAGGTGTTACCACATCAAAAAGTGGAAATCGTAGAAAAGCTTCAAGCAGAAGATGAGTTTGTAGCAATGACAGGAGATGGCGTAAACGATGCACCTGCTCTTGCCAAAGCTAATGTTGGAATCGCAGTAGGCTCTGGTACCGATGTAGCAGCAGAGACTGCAGACATTATTTTGGTAAACAGTAACCCTCAGGATATTGCCAATCTAATACTATTTGGAAAAGCAACCTATAACAAAATGATTCAGAACCTGATTTGGGCAACGGGATACAATGTTGTAGCTATTCCTTTAGCGGCTGGCGTACTATATTCTTCAGGCTTTGTTTTGGGACCAGCTGTAGGAGCAGTATTTATGAGTTTGAGTACGATTATAGTGGCTATAAATGCGCAATTATTGAAGCGAAAAATTGGTAAAAAGTAAATGGATAGGAAAGAAAAACTCAACAGGATATTTTTAATCCTATTGAGTTTATTTGTAGTAATGTTAGGGTATGGTATTTTATTACCAACCCTTCCCTACTATACCGAAAGATTAGCTTTAAAAGACAATCTCGATACTGACCTTATCAACTTCCATATTGGACTGCTAACGAGTATTTATCCATTTTTTCAATTAGTATTTGTAGTGGTTTGGGGCAAGCTATCTGATAAATACGGACGTAAACCAATTATAATAATAGGTCTTATTGGTTTTGTAATAATGCAATTACTTACTGGTCTTGCAACGTCGCTGACTATGCTGTATGTTGCACGCATATTTGGTGGCATATTCACATCCTCAGTTATTCCCGTAAGTAATGCTTATTTAAGTGATATCACTTCAGAAAAACGAAGAACGAAGATTATGGCTTGGTCTGGAGTTTCAATAAGTTCTGGTCTTATTTTTGGTCCCGTAATTGGCGGTTTCTTATCACAAACAGATTTACATTTAGAATATTCGTTTGGACAATTACATTTAAACCAGTTTTCTATCCCTTTTGTTTTTGTAGCCATAGTGGGGTTAATGGTATTGTTTATAGTAGTTAAATGGCTTCAAAATTCAAAGCAAGTCAGTAAATTCAAATCTAAGAAAGTAATATTTCATTTTTCGTTTAGCAGGTATTTTATTGCTCTGCTGTTACTCTCGTTTGTGATGCAATTTGTAGTAACCTTATTTGAAACAGTATTTTCAATCTATGGTAAAGATGAATTAGCATTTAATAGTAACCAAGTAGGCATTGGCTTTATGCTTTGTGGATCAGTAATGGCAATTTTGCAACCAGTTTTTGCCAGTTATGGCGAAAAGATCTTATCAGCAAAAAATCAAATTGCTTTAGGGCTACTAATATCTGGAATATCCTTAATTATCTTTCCATTTTTTAATAATGAATTCTTGGTCTATGGTTTAATTGTTGTTTTTGCCGCGGGTGGTGCCATGGTTACACCAAATTTGCTCTCGGCAGTTTCTTTGATATCAAAGAAAAATACAGGAAGAAATATATCCATACAAAGTTCTACTAATAGCATCGGTCAAATTTTAGGACCAATTATAGGAACGTGGTTAGTTGCTGGTGGATTTTATTATCCTTTTATAATTGCTGGTGTTTCTATTTTACTGACTCTTGGATTGATTTTACCTTCTTTAAATCTCGATAAATTGAATAAAGAATGATTTCAAAACAAATATTAGATTTTTAGCTTACAAAACATAAAAGTTATAAAAAACAACGGTAGACAGATGATAAATATGCTTTTTAAGGACGATGAAAATATAACGCTGATACATTCTGGTGACGAATATTTCATTATGATGAAAGAAATCATTGAAAATGCGCGAGAAGAGATTCATTTACAGACTTACATCTTCGAAAATGATGAAACAGGAAATGATATAGCAAATTGTTTAAAAGAAGCAGCACATCGAAATGTGAAGGTTTATATTCTATTAGATGCTTATGGCAGTTCGTCACTTACTGATAATTTTACAAAGGACTTGCAACAGAATGGAATATTTTTTCGATTTTTTTCGCCGTTATTTTCTTTCAACAATTTTTATTTAGGCAGAAGGATGCATCACAAAGTAATTGTAGCTGATGCTAAAATTGCAATGATAGGTGGAATAAATATTGCAAATAAATATCGCGGTAAAGAGAGTGATGAGCCTTGGTTAGATTATGCTATAAAATTAGATTGCCCAGCTGCACAAGATTTACAAAAACTATGTCTAGATTATTTCTTTAAAGATGGAAGTTCAAAAAAAATAAAACCTGTGTTACATTCTGCTGGAAAAACACTTGTTGGAATTAGACAAAACGATTGGCTCAAAAACAAAACAGAAGTATGTGACGCTTATATAAATTCTATTAATCAGGCCAAGAATGAAATAGTTATTGTTAGTTCTTATTTTCTACCAGGAAGAAGACTAAACAATACTATAATAGGTGCTTGTAAAAGAAAAGTAAAAGTAACGCTAATATTAGCAGGAATTAGTGATGTGCCTTTAATACGTAATGCAACCTCTTATTTATATTCATTGTTTTTAAAACAAAATGTGCTAATATATGAATGGAATAAGTCTGTTGTACACGGCAAAGCAGCTGTGGTCGATAACAAATGGTCCACAATAGGCTCATTTAACCTCAATGACCTTAGCTGCTATGGAAGTATAGAAATGAATGTTGAAATACATTCTCAAGATTTCGCAGAAATCCTGCTAAAAGATTTTGAAGATATAATAGAAAAATGCAATCAAATCACCAATACTAAACTAAAGAATAGAATAAGTACATTAAATAAGTTAAAAAATTGGTTAGCCTATCACATTGTTAGAACGGCACTACACATTTTAACTTTTCTACCACATATAAAATTACTTGAAAAGCAACATTTTTAAAAAATGAGAGCCCAGTTTTTAGTCAAAAGCTTATGTTAACTTTAAAGAATTAGTTTCTATGAATCCTCAAAAATCTATTAAAATGATAAAAATATTAACTACAGGTGGCACAATTGAAGGTATAGATTCTGTAGATGAAGACGGAATCAAAACATCGAACCTAACTATCGAAGATTTATTAAGCAATGCCAGTGTTGATTTTGATTATTCGATTGAGAGTATCTTCAGAAAGGACAGCAGAGCTATTGATGAAAATGACAGGGCACTTTTAGCAAGAAAAATAAAAGAAACTAAAACGACTAAAATATTGATAACGCATGGCACTTTCACTATGGAAGATACCGCAAAATACATAGGAAAACTCAATCTTGGTAAGACCATTGTCCTAGTTGGGTCTTTTATTCTAGGGACATCAAAAAATACCGATGCCCCATTTAATCTAGGTTTTGCAATAAGCTCATTACAATTTCTAAAACCAGACGTTTATATAGCTATGAACGGACAGGTTTTTCAATGGGAAAATGTTACTAAAAATTTAGAAACCAACAAATTTGAGCATAATGCATAACAATATAAATGATGTTTGGAACTTCAATACATTGGACTACTTTTTTCTATCTTTTATTAGATACGGTCATTGTATTATTTACACTTTACTATTCAACACGAAAGTATTCCAGTGGTTATAAAAGGTTTTTCTATCTGGGCATCCTGTTTATAACATACAATCTAACAGGTGGGTTCTTACCCATTGAAAATTTCCCAGGACCTCTCATTCTTCAATATATAATAACTTATGGTGTTGCTATAGCGTTATGCGTTTATATCGTTTACTACTTGTACAAGGAATATGATATTGTGGTTTTAAAATATAATTCTTCTATACGAAATTTAGCAATTTTAGTCTCAGCAAGTTTCATCGTTCTATTCCTAATCCCGTACTTCTTTACAAATTCGTTGAACTCTTCAAGATTACTTTTTACCATACCAATCTCGATAATTGCCTTTTTATTTTTAGGGATGTTTTACGAGAGGATTTCTAATCCAAGTAACCCAAATGAATATATATTACGTCGTAACAGATTATCAATGGTTAGTGTGGCGAGTATAGCTCTTTTACCTGTACTGACATTTATTGGAGATTACCAATGGTTGACCTTCACAGTTATGAATGCATCTTTCTACGCCATTACGATTATTGAGATAGATAGACACCTTTACTTTCTAGAAAATAAGACAAAAATGTACGAGGTATTTGCAATGAGCAAAGAACAGGCAATCCACTCCGCCGATACAAAAATAATCTACGAAAACTTGACACGACGAGAAATAGAGGTTACCTTATCAATTCTGGGCAATCTTAGTTATAAACAAATCGCTAAGGATTTATTCATTGCAGAAAGTACGGTGTCAAAACACGCCTCTAACATCTACAAAAAAACAGGTGCAAAGAATAGAAGGCAATTTATTTCTCGCTACAGAAAAAAATCGAAATAGCATTATCTCTAATCCCACAACGATTACCGTAGGAAAATACGGTTGATTCCGTAGATATCTACGGTATAAAACTTCCTTATTTCAAAATTATGTTAGTACTTTTCGTTTGTTCTTTCGTGGTTCCTTGTCATAAAAACTTATATTTTTAGAGTATCAGTCCTACGCATTCGATAACTAAAGAATCCTCACAACTACTAACCCACCCAAACTAAGATTGTCCAAAATTGATAGGACTTAACTGTATTTATGGCTGTAAATGGATTTAAAAACATTAGGCGAAAACCTTCTCGTAGCATTAGACGAGATAAGGCTCGAAAATCTACCGATTTTGGAACAGTCCTATCGTTCCATCCAGCTAAGTAGAAATTTGCTTAGTGTTTTCAAAAGAGAAATTTTGGTCAATGATTTTGAAAGTGTCGATAAAGAAATAATCTTTTTCAAGAAAATTAAGCAAATACCATTAGTCAAGCTTATTTACTTCTCTGAGATTCATTCTTTTGAAATTCAATTCCCAAAAGCGGACAGAGCTGCCCAGTTAAAATTTGTAAAAAAGAAGATTAACAAATTAAATCGATTTTTCCTTTATAATCTTGACTTCGGTCAATATGTAAAATCTGGGGCAACTCACTTCGATAAAGCTTACTATACCAGAAGCCATCTTGATATTTACCATATTACTACTTCCAAATTTTATTTTCAAGACCCTGATTTTTGTACACCAAGAGATATGCTTTTGGGAAAGTTCAAGGCGTATATTTCTCTTATCAACTATATGGACCAAAAGAAACATTCTATTAAAAATAAATTGAACGGTAATAGTGTGAATATAAAACCTACGGAAAAAATTCCTTGGCCATTCACAAATACGGATTGGGTAGAACTTCTCTATGCATTATCTGCTAGTGGAATTGCGAAACAAAAAGGTCTTAGTATTATTAGAATATCTAAAATATTGGAAGAGGTATTTGACTTTACCCCAAAGGAAATCTACAAAACCTTTCAAGACATCAAAAACCGCAAAAATAGCCGGACATTGTTTCTTGACCAACTGACTGCCTCACTTCTTTCGGAAATGGACAAAAGTGAGGAATAGTTATTCGTTTGCCCTTCTTTTATTCTTTAAAATAAGACCGTACTACGGTTGACCTACGGTAATCACATTGTACACCTGTTTTCCATAAATTTTGATACAATTTAAAGGTCTCTTAATTACGGAAACTCAAGAAAACAGCACTAAAACAAATCAAATTTCAAGATGTTAAATTTTGACCGTAGTACGGTTGTACTGGGGAATAAAATCCATTAAAGCTATTCAAATTTGTAGAACGAAAGTCAAATCAGGTTAAGAGCTATCAAATTAAGATATAGAAACCTTGATAGCTCTTTTCTTTAAAACCGTTCTATTATGCCGACAAGTATTATTACAACAGACGACCTTCGGGAATTCAAAATGGAATTGCTCGATGACATTAAAAAATTATTATCCAAACAAGCTACTGGGAAGCTCAAAAAATATCTAAAATCTTCTGAGGTTATGGATGTGCTTCAGGTAAGTCCAGGCACATTACAAAACCTTCGTATCAACGGAACACTACCATATACCAAGGTTGGTGGCATCATCTACTACGACGCTGAAGAAATCCAAAATGTGATGACTGCCAATCGTGTACAACACGGTCTTAGCTCTTAGGGTATGAACTATATAAAGCTACTTAACGCGGCTTTTGAGAAGTTCTATTTTGATGACCGCCTAAATCCCACCCATATCAGTTTGTATATGGCACTGTTCCAAGAATGGAACAGTTGCCGTTTTATGGATGAATTCTACGTGAACCGTAGGGAACTAATGCGCTGTGCTAAAATCGGTTCAAAATCTACTTACCATAGATGCATTGTGGATTTAGATACTTGGCAATATCTGTCCTATTATCCTTCCAACAATCCTTACAAAGGTAGTAAAATCAAGATGTCCATAATTGGTACAAGTAGCGAACCAGTTATGGGACAGTACCATCCCGAATTAGAACTGCTTGCAGAACAGTACTATCCCAGAGGTGTACCACTAGAGGGACACCACCATCCCAAAAACGGACAAGTTGTGTACCAAAACCATCCCATAGGTGGACAAGCATTGGTATCTAATACAAACAATACCAAACAAGAAAACAATATAAAACAGCCAAATGGCAGGCAGGCCGTTATTTTATTTTTTGAAGAAAAAGGTTTTGATGCTGATGAAGCAAAAAAATTCTATGAGCACTATGCAGATCGAGAATGGAAAACAAGTGATGGAAAGCCAATACGAGATTGGCGCTCATTGGCCACAAATTGGATGGATAGAACTGAGCTTTTCGAAGAAGAAAACAGACCAAACAAAAAACAGGCATCCCAAATCAAGGACAACTTGCGGACCACTAAAAACAAAGATTATGGACAACCCCTCTAAAATTATTGAAGGTGGCGTAGAATATTCACTGGGCAAGTTTGATGGAAAAAGCGTGATGTATGACTTTCCAAAAATCCTAATTTATTTGAACGCCAAGGGCAAATTGTTATTTGGTAAAAATTTTAAGATTTACGATGAAGATAAAAGTATACTATTGAAGCTATGTTCTTACTTCATTAAGGATAAAGAGAATTGTGAAACCTACGGAATTGACATCGAAAAAGGCATCCTGCTTTCAGGCCCTGTTGGTTGTGGTAAGACCAGCTTGATGAAATTATTACGACATATCGTCCCAATGCAACGACCCTATGAAATGATTCCCTGTAGAAACGTGACGTTCAGCTTTAACCATTTGGGCTTTAAAACGGTCGAAGAATATGGCAATACCAAATTCTACTGTTTTGATGATTTAGGTATAGAGCCTGCCGGTCGGTTTTACGGCAAGGATTTAAATGTAATGGGTGAAGTACTACTCTCTCGCTATGAACTTTATCTAGATACCAAACATAAAATTAAAACACACGCCACTACAAACCTAAATGCTGAAGAGCTGGAAGAGCGTTATGGTAATCGTGTTCGTAGCAGAATGCGAGAATTGTTTAATCTCATTGCTTTTGAAACTAAGGCTAGAGATAAGCGGAAGTGAATTTTATGGAAAAACAGGGTCCAGTGCCTCATTAGCCTACTTTAAAAATAACTGAAAACTGTTTTCGTGAGCATTCGATTTTGCTATATTAGAGGCTATAACATTTCTTTTAAATCTATGGCAGACCTATTCACCCGACCTTCATCAAAAATTGATAATCAAGAACTCTTTTTTAAATTGTATAATGCTAAAGATGAAGAAGATTTATTAAACATAATCGGTCTTCATCCTACAATATTTGATGACTCAAACTGGAAACCATTGGGTGGAAATTTCAGTAATTATGGTGTGGTAAAAAATCAACAATCAAGTCCTATTGCCGCGTTAATAGAAAAAGTCACTAATGCCATTGATGCTTTACTAACAAAAGAATGCATTCTTTCGGGAATTGACCCAAAATCTGACACTGCACCTAAATCTATGGACGAAGCCATTCAAAAGTTTTATCCAGAAAATAATTGGGATTTATCTTCATTTCGCAAAGAACAAGCCGAGAATATTCAAATTATTGCTGACGGTAAAGGACCAAGGAACCAGAAAAGCCAATATCCAACATCTGTAGTAGTTTATGATAACGGCGAAGGGCAGCATCCCCAAAAGTTTGAGGACACCTTTCTCTCGCTACTTCGTGGTAATAAGAACGATATTCATTTTGTACAGGGTAAATACAATATGGGTGGAAGTGGTGCCATTGTATTCTGCGGAAAAAAGCGATACCAACTTATTGCTTCTAAAAGGTACACAAATGATGGTAATTTTGGATTTACCCTGGTACGTGAGCATCCTAAAAAAGAATCTGACCAAGCAAAAGAAACGTGGTATGAGTACTTATTAATTGATAAAAAAATCCCTTCGTTCTCAGCTTCAAAACTAGACCTTGGTCTAAACAATCGCCAATTTGAAACAGGCACCATATTAAAACTCTATTCATATCAGTTTCCCAAGGGCTACTCCGGGTTTGCCCAAGACTTGAACCAAAGTATTAATGAGTTTCTATTTCAACCCGCATTACCAATTTTAACAGTCGATACCGCTGACCGCTATCCAAATAATAAAGTTCTGGAAAATGATTTATTCGGTTTAAAGAGGCGTTTAGCAGCTGAGGAATCCGAATATTTAGACGAGAGCTTTTCAGAGAATTTCTCGGATGATGTCTTTGGTAAGATGAAAGTGTCCTGCTATGTGTTCAAAACCAAGGTAAAGGATTATGACCTCAAGAAAACCAAGAAAATCATACAGGACAGGTATTTTAAAAATTCAATGTCCGTTATGTTTTCACTTAATGGACAAACCCACGGTCATTACACTTCTGAATTTATTACGCGTTCATTAAAGCTAAATTTGTTAAAAAGTCATTTATTGATTCACGTGGATTGTACTGATATGAAGTACAATTTTCGAAAAGAATTGTTTATGGCCTCTAGGGACAGGCTCAAGGACGGCGATGAAACTCAATTCCTTAGAAGTTATCTGGCAAAAAAATTGAGCTCAAAAGATGGAAGGTTGGCAGAAATAGAAAAACGCAGAAAACAAGCTGTAGATATTGATACGTCTTCAAATACAAGCGAATTACTCAAAAACTTTACGAAAAATCTACCACTTGATTCTGAGTTGGCAAAATTGTTGAATCAAACATTCAAGCTTGACATAAAAAAGGAAAAGAAAACTGAGGGAAGGAAGAATCGTACTTCAAATGAAAAAGAACCCACACCTTTTGAGCCTAAGAGGTTTCCATCATTTTTTAGAATCGACGCTAACAGTAGTAATAAAAAAGAAGTTGCCACAATACCGATAAATGGTGAAAAGTCGATTCGTTTTTCTACAGATGTAACCAATGATTATTTTGATAGAATTGATGAACCTGGGGATTTAAGGGTTAGTGTACTCAACATAAAACCTAATGATTCTGATGGTGGAAATAAACCTGGTGAACCTAAAGAAATTGATGAAGTTTTTAACGTAGTAAAAAGTAGTCCAAACAAAGGAAAAATAAAAATTTCCCTTAATCCTAAAGATGAATTGAAGGTGGGCGACAGCATTCAAATAAAAGCAAGCTTGTCATCCCCTAATGGTGATATCGAGGAATTATTTTGGGTAAAAATTGCTAACAACAATAAGCCAAAAAGTGAGGCACCGAAAAAAGAAAGCGATAATGATTTGTTGGGATTGCCAAAGCTAGTCTTTATGTACAAGAACACAGAAGGGAATGCTGATACTGACGTCACTTGGGAAGCGGTTGAAGAAGCCACCAGCCTCGATGTGGATTATTCTACTGTTATGATTCCGGATGCTGAAGGCGACTTACTCAATCGCATTTTTATCAATATGGACAGTACCGTACTGAAAAATTTTAAATCCAAGGAAAAGAACATCAACCAAGAACAATTAGAATTAGCTAACCGCAAATATTACACCTCGGTATATTTTCACACCTTGTTTCTTTATACAATCAGTAAAAACAGAGGGTATGAGATTAGGCAAAAAGTAGAGGGCAAAAATGAATTGGAACACGTGGATTTAGGCCAATACCTAAAGGATTTGTTTGACCACTACTACTCAACCTTTATATTAAACTTTGGTGGTATGGAAGCTATGATGCAGGGAATTGGCGATTAACACCAAGTGATTTCCTACCCTAATATCATAGCGCAAAAATAAAGTCATTATATCCCATCCCAAAAGTTGTTAATGACTTAAATAATCCTATTTTTGTAAGGACAAATTTTGTCTCTAAAATAAAATTCAACAACGATGGAAACATTGGGTGAATATCTCAGAACACTAAGAGAATTGCAAAATCTGCCTATAAGAAAAGTTGCAGCGGCACTAGATATAGACCAGTCCACACTTGGTAAATATGAGAGAAATGAGAGGCTTCCAAAAAGAGAACTTCTGTCAGACTTCGCCTCATTCTATAATGTTGCTGTTTCTGAATTGGAAAAAAAATATTTAACCGACAAGGTTGTGTTTACCCTTTTAGAGGAAGAAAATCCAGAGCGTATTTTAGTTGAATGTAAAGACAAATTGAACTATTTAAAAAATAAAAACGGCGAATCGAAAATAAATGAATAAACTAACGTTTACAGGACACGAAACATTTCACTGTCGCCATTTTTGGTTGAAGAAGGGATACGATTATCTTTCCAAAGGACAGTCTTTCAAAAACCCTGATGCGGTAACAGCTTTAGGTGTTGGAAAAAATATGGTGATGTCCATTAATTTCTGGTTAAAGGCTTTCGGCATAAATGACCAAGAAGACGAAGCCACCGTATTCGCTAATAAAATCTTTGATAGTAATGTAGGTTATGACCCTTTTTTAGAGTACGAAGGCACGCTGTGGTTATTGCACTATAAATTGTTAGACACCAACCTAGCATCTATTTACCCTTTAGTTTTTAAGCAATTCAGGAAAAGTAGAGTTAATTCACAATTTACAACCCAGCAACTACTTAGGTATTTGATAAGGGCAGCCACTAACAATGAAACTTCGATAGCTGAAAACTCATTGAAAAACGACATCAAGGTATTCATAAAAACATACTATCTAGCCGATAAGAACATTAAGGATATGGAAGACGATTTATCGTCCATCTTCATCGACCTCAATCTTATTACTAAAGTTACCGATACCGAGGAAGGTTCGGTTTTTCAATTGAAAGTAAGTGAGAGACCAGAGATACCCAAAGAAATATTTTACTTTCTAATCCTAGACAAATTCCCAGAGTTTACGTCTATAAGTTTTGATGATATACAAAACAATATAGGTGATGTATTTGCTTGCTCTACTGAAGGTACAGAACTCAAAATTCAGGAAATATCGGAAGCTTTTAAAGGTGTTGTTTATAAGAAGGATGCCGGTAGAAAAGAAATACAAATTAAAAATATCCCTAACAAGTGGGACATATTAGAACGTTACTATAATGTATAAGTTTACAACATCCACAAATATTGAGCGTGATGCCGTAAACGACATCAATTACGTAGTTACACCCAATGCAAAAAATGTTTTTGAGAGAATAGTTTCTGGTTTTCAACAGGGACATCATTCATTTAATATAATTGGCTCTTATGGCACGGGAAAGTCTAGTTTTCTTTGGGCTTTCGAAAAAAATCTTAACGACAGAAAACCCTATTTTGCTCACCTTAATGGCCAGTTTAAAGGGGTTCAAAAATTTTCATTCTTAAAAATTATAGGGGAAGCTGCACCCTTAACAGAAGTGCTTAAGAAATCTTTCAAAGTTAAGGAAGATACAACCAATTCAGATCTTATTGAGACGATAAGTAGGCGTGCTACATCACTTAAAAACAAGGATGAAATATTAGTGATTTTAATCGATGAGTTTGGTAAATTTCTTGAATACGCAGCCAAACACAATCCAGATAGCGAATTATATTTCATACAACAGTTGGCTGAATTGGTAAATGATTCCAATAGAAATATTATTTTAATTACGACGTTGCATCAAAATTTTGGTTCTTACGCCATTGACCTATCTCAAAACCAAAAGAACGAATGGGATAAAGTCAAAGGTAGACTAATTGATATCTCATTTGACGAACCTATTGAGCAGCTACTTTATCTAGCATCCGAAAGAATAGAAGGTTTGAATATTAAAAAACCAAAGCAAATTGGTTTTCAAAATTTATTCAATACAATAAACGAAAGCAAATTGGTGAGCAATTCAGAAACTCTGAATTATGATTTAGCCAATAAACTTTATCCATTCGATATTTTATCAGCAAATGTCTTGGCTCAGTCTTTACAAAAGTATGGTCAAAACGAAAGGTCTTTGTTCTCTTTTTTGGCTAACAGTCAAGTTTTCTTTGATAAAATAGATGAAGACAATCATACATTTTTTAGTGTAGCTGACGTATTTGATTATCTAACACTTCATTTAACTAGTGAATTAGAAGATAGATATTCAAACCCACACAAGCCTCAATGGAATACCATTGTAAAAGCATTGGACAAAGCAGAGGCTATTAACGATATAGGTTATGAGCACTTAGCGAAAATCATCAAGACCATTGGTCTGGTAAACTTATTTGCAAAATCTTTCGGTAGGCTGGATAAAACTTTCCTAGAAAATTATGGTAAATATGCCTTAAACATTCCTGATTCCGAAAAATATATTGAAAAGCTCATAAGTCAAAAAATAATCAAGTTCTATAATTATCGTAATAAGTTTTTCTTTATTGAGGGGACGGATGTTGATATAGAACAGGAATTGATTGACGCAAGTTCTCATATTGATACTGTCATTAATATTGCTTCAAAAGCCAAATATTATTTTACGGAAAAATATCATTTTGCCAAGGAAGCTTATTTTGAAATTGGCACCCCAAGGTTCTTTAAGGTAAATGTATCGGATTACATAGAAAACATTAAACCTGAAGGGGGAATTGACGGCTACATACATATAATTCTCAATAAAGACATAAAACAAAAGGATTTAAAGAATACCGATGTCCAACAACCGGCACAACTATACGTACTTCTCAAAGACTTTGAATTTGTAAAGTCTTGTATCTATGAAATCGAAAAGATGGATTTTGTATTACAAAAGTATGCAGAGGACAATGTTGTAAAAAAAATACTAACGGAAGAGAAAGCCCACGAAATAGAAAAACTGCAAAAACTTTTAGAATATGGTATTTATGAAAAATCTAATGCTGATTGGTTCTATGATGGTAAAAAACTCAAAATCGATTCAAAGGTAACCTTAAACAGAAATCTTTCCTTAATAGTAAAAAAAGAATATCCTGACACACCTTGTTATTTAAACGAGATGGTCAATAAAGAGCATTTAAGCACCCCTATTCTAACCGCACGTAAAAACCTCTTGAAGGATTTACTGCAGTATAGCGAAGAGGAAAACTTAAATTATGATGACCACAAGTTTCCACCTCAAAAATCCATTTATCTGGGACTTATAAAAGAGACAGGAATACACCAGGCTCAAACCAACGGATATATTCTCACTGAGCCTACGAATTCTAGTTTTAAACCGCTATGGAAACATTGTAATAATTTCTTAGAGGATTCAAAACATATTAAAAAGAACTTGTCTGAATTATACGAATCGCTATCTAAACCACCATTTAAACTTAAGAAGGGGTTCATAGAT
This sequence comes from uncultured Aquimarina sp., assembly GCF_947495315.1. Taxonomy (GTDB): domain Bacteria; phylum Bacteroidota; class Bacteroidia; order Flavobacteriales; family Flavobacteriaceae; genus Aquimarina. The sequence continues at coordinate 72,857 of NZ_CANLYD010000007.1, forward strand.
TTTTGGATTCCTATATTCCTTATTGTAAAAAATCAAGACTATGCACTATTTCACAAAGCTTCTGGTTATGTCCCTTACCTAACCAGCGAAGTTCTTGACCTTGTGCATAAGAAACCTTCCGATTATGAACTGAAATCATATAAGATTGAAGGCGTAAGACTAAACCTTTTCAATAAATATAAAGAGATTACAGGTGTTAATACATCTAGTAACAAACCCGAAAGTTCGCTGATTTCTATTTTCAGTAGTTTCATAACGTTTTATAATGCCCTACCAGATTACGTTAAAAAAACCAATCGATTAAGTCCATCCTCTAAAGGCTTGAGGGATGCTATTGCATCTGCAAAGGACCCAGAAAATGCGCTACTATCAGAAATACCTAAAGGATTAGGATATAAAAACATCAACCTCGAAGAAAATGATAGTGAAATCCTAAATGACTTCATTGAACGCTTAAATGGGGCTATCAGTGAAATTAGAGTTGCCTACGAAGGCTTGTTAAACAGGTATGAAGAAAATATATGCGACGCTCTAAATCTGAAAATTAATGATTTTACAGATTACAAAAGTAAAATTCAAGCACGTTACAAGTCGTTGAAACCACACTTATTGATTCAAAAAGAAAAAGTTTTTCTTAACCGCATAATGTCCAAACTAGACGAACGTGATTCTTGGCTAAAATCCATTGCTGATGTGATTCTTGGAAAGTCTATCGAGAAAATGACTGATGAGGACGAAGCCCTTTTGATGGACAATACAAGAAAGGTATTCTCAAATTTAGATAATCTATTAGAATTACATTCTTTGGCAAATGAAACTGTAAATAATGAAATAGTACAATTTCAATTAACAGATGTCTCAGGTAAAACCATAAAGCAAAATATCGTTCTGAGTGCTTCTGAAGAAAAGAAAGTTTCAGAATTACAGAAAGATTTGGCCAAGGTACTATCCAAAAATGACAAATTGAGTGCAGCTGCTATAATTAGATATTTAAAAACTTTGCACGATGAAGGTTAAACACGTACTTGGAATTTCTGGAGGAAAAGATAGTGCTGCACTAGCACTTTATCTTAAAAATCTATATCCCACTTTGGATGTAGACTATTATTCTTGCGACACAGGAAAAGAATTAAAAGAAACCTATGAACTTATAGAAGCCTTAAACAGCAGGTTAGGTAAAGACATTAAAACAATTTTTGCTGTCGAACCAGAAAAAGAAACCCCGTACAAAACCACATTTGACCATTTTCTAGCTGAATATGGTGGTTATCTTCCCTCTTCAACTGCAAGATGGTGCACCAAAAAACTAAAGTTAGAACCCTTTGAGAAATACATTGGTGATGAGCCTACAATATCATACGTGGGAATACGTGGAGATGAAAACAGAGAGGGCTATATATCCAAAAAAACCAACGTGCAATCTATTTTTCCGTTTAGAAAAAATATTTGGAGCGAAGACGTTATAAAAGAAGTGTTGGCTAATAATAATATTCCAAAGATTGCAAAACTATATAACAGTCTAAGTCCAAACCATTTAAAAGAAGATATTCTCAATAGGGTCAATCAGCCTATTTCACCGAACTTTAGGCAAGGGCAAAAATTAGAATTCCTTTTAAATAGTGATGTAAAATTATTTAATCGGGTGGTATTTGAGTATTTAAAAGAAAACACCGATTATCCTGTAGGCCTTTTAGAAGAATTCCCTTTAATAGATAATGATAAAGTTTTGGTATTAGACGACATCTTTAAAATACTAGATGAGAGTGGTGTTGGCATACCAGCGTACTATATAAAAAAATCATACCAAGTAGAAATTGATGGTAAAATAGAAACTGGCACCTATTCTCGAAGCAGGTCGGGTTGTTTCTTTTGTTTTTACCAGCAAAAAATAGAATGGGTTTGGCTCTTGGAAAATCATCCAACCTTATTTAAAAAAGCTATGGTATATGAAAAAGACGGTTACAATTGGATGGATAGCGAGACCTTAGAAGAGCTGTCTAAACCAGAACGAGTTAAAGCCATTAAAAAAGAACATTTTACGAGAATGAAAAGGCAGCTTAGCAAAAGAACCACCAACAGTTGGAAAGATGAAATTATTGAAGCGGAAGGTCTTGGTTGTGCTAGCTGCTTCATTTAAAATATAAATATATGAGTGATAAAATCGATTTATCCATAGATGCCGGTAGGCTTCTTTTTGGATTGAGCAGAATTGGCTACACAACTTCCGCCGCCATTTGTGATATTATAGATAACTCTGTAAGAGCAAATGCAAACAACATACACTTATTAATCAAAAAAGAACGTGAAGATTTTTCTGATAGTAAGAGGAACAATGTCAAGGAATATATCATCATAGACGATGGCGATGGTATGGACGCAAATGCAATCGAAGAGGCATTAAAACTTGGCTCAACAGATGACCATTATGACGATAAGTCCCTATCAAAATTTGGCTTGGGTTTAAAATCAGCTTCATTTTCTCAGGGTGATGTACTCAAAGTTATTTCTTCGAATGGTAGTGGATTTAATAAGTATGAAGTCTCTCTTCCAAAAGTAATGGACGCAAAAGAATACTTTGCAGAAAAGACTGAAATTGACGAGAATGAATCTGAACTAATTGATACCTATCTAAAAGAAGGCAAAGGTACCATCATTATTATTTCTGCTATTCGATTAAACAACCATCCAAGTGTTAGAAATACCATTAAGGAACTTAAAACAAAAGTTGGTGTCATTTATTTCTATTTCCTATCTGAAAGCGGAATCAATATTACGATTGGTGACAAAAAAATAGATGCCATTGACCCGTTGTTTGTAGCTGAAGCCAACGAAAATGGAAACTTGAATGAAAATGAATGGGACGGAACCGAAGTGCAATGGATAGAAAAACCAAAAGAGCTTACCCTTGATGATGAACTACAAATAAATGTCACTATTGAGATAACGCAACTTCCTTATCCACCTATTTATAGAATTAAAAATATAGGTGAGTCGAGAGACAAGGAAGTGCGCGAAAGATATTTAATTGAAGCAGGCAACTATGGTTTTTATGTGTATAGAAATAAAAGACTGATATCTTGGGCTTCAAACCTACAAGGTATTATCCCATACGACCAAGATTTTTATGCCTTTAGGGGAAGAATACTTATCAATGACGAGGCAGACGATTTCTTCAATATTGATGTAAAAAAATCCTCGCTAACCCTCTCTGAAGAAGCCTTTAGAAATATTAGTGATTTTGCCAAGGAAGCTAAAAGTAAAAGTAAGGCAGCTTGGAAAAACGCAGGTAAGATAAGTCGTGACATTATAAATAAAGCACCTAATGAAATCGCAAATAAACTCTTAGAAGAATTTGAACAGATAGAAATTCTGCCAGGTGATGACCTACCCGATGAGGAAATAGCTTTAGAGCGATTAAAAGCCATCACGGACGATATGACCTCAAAAATCAAGTGGATAATTAAAATGATGAAAGAGGATAAGGGTGAAGAAGTGGATGATGTAGATGATGACTATACCGATGATGAAAAAGAAGAGGCCGTTAAAGGTGAAAAGAATCCTAACCTCACGAAGATATTCAGGGTATCATCTGTTGAAGACAACCTTTTGTGGGAACCTTACTATGATACCGATTTAGGTAATTGTGTAAGGATTAATAAAATTCACCGATTTGCAAGATTAATCTATGAAGATAACGCCGAAAATAGAGATTTACAGATTCTGTTCGACTTAATGATGCTTCAATTTGCCGATTCCGAATTATACGCCTACAAGAATATTGAAAAATATGAATACGACGACCTAAAAGTTATTTTACGTGAATCCAGAAGAATAGTATCAGAATTTCTTGCCAATATGTGCCGAAAACTAGAGAACGATTTGCCACCAAATTACAGTGACGAAAAGTATGCTTGAGACTAGTATTATGGGGGCATTTAATGGTGCAGACCAAGCTTATATCTACATCTGGCTTTCCAAAAAACACAAAATTGTTTATGTAGGAATGACCAACAGTTATACTGGTACAATTGGTAGAGCCGGTGCACACTTTAATAGAAAGGGAACTTTGAGAAAACGATTTAATGAAACCCGGGGCTATGAGGTAAATGATGTAGACGACATATTACTTCTATCCTTTCCATTGCCTAAAACAAGAGAATTTATATCAGTTGAGAAATCATATAGGGAAGCTGTTGAGTATTTGGTACAAAAAGAGTTGATATTGTTACGCGGTAAGCTCAATCCCACTTTTGATGTTATCTCTTGGGTAAGACTAAGTCCTAGAACAGGAAATTCGAGAATCAAAAGATTAGCAGCTGAAATAGTAAATTCTTTTGAAACTAACTATTCTCGTTTTTAAGGGCATTGATTAAAATATCTAAATGTGATTGAGATGTGGGACTTCCAAAGCTTATTCTGATGCTACTTTCGGATTCTTCCTTAGTTAGCCCCATACTTTTAAGCACGTGGGATTGTTGCAATAATCTAGAATTACATGCAGAACCCATTGATACCGAAACTGTGTTTTTGTGCTTTAAAATAAATGACTCTGCATCTTGATTTGCCAGTTGTATATTAAGAATATAGGGACTTCTGCTCGCTGAAAATCCATTGACGGTTCCAAGTTCAAGTTGGTATAATTCTTGGGTCAAATACCTATTTAATTTTTGAATCTTATCGTAGTTTACATGCAATTCGGACTTTGCCAGTTCACTTGATTTCCCTAACCCTACAATTCCATGAACATTTTGAGTTCCTAAATTTACGGATTCAATAAGTCCCTTAACTATTACGCCTGATTTAGTTTTAGCAGTTGTATTGACTAATAAACCACCGATACCTTTAGGTCCATAAATTTTATGCGCATTGAAACATAATAAGTCTATATTTTCCTCTTGGAAGTTGAGCGGAAGTTTTCCATAAGATTGTGTCGCATCTGTAAAAAAAAGAACATTTTTCTTCTTGCATATAGCACCAATATCCCGAATGTCTGTTATAACACCGGTTTCATTGTTCACGTGCATTAAGGCTACAAGTATTGTATCACTTCCAATACTATTTTCTAGTAAATCTACATCTATTTTTCCATTCTCATCAACATCAAGATAGGTTACCTGAGCACCGATTTTTTCTAAATCCTTACACGTATCCAAAACAGCCTTGTGTTCTGCCGTTGATGTAATAATATGGGTGCCTGTATCTAAACTATTGTAGAAAACTTGACTCATGGCCAACTTGATGGATTCCGTTGAACCACTAGTAAAGAAGACCTCATTCTCTTTACAATTCACAAGTCTTGAAACTTGATTTCTGGCTTCTTCAATCGCTTTAGAAGCTATTTCCCCCTGTTTATGAGTACTACTAGAGGCATTCCCATAGTAATTAAGAAAGTACGGCGACATTGCCTTGTAAACTTCCTCGTTTACTGGTGTAGTAGATGCAAAATCAAAATATATTGGTTCTTCGTTCACTGTCTTTAAATAACAACAGCAAAGTTAAAAATATAAATATCTATTTCTTGAAAAATGAATATCCTTTTTGGCAAACCAATGAAAATTAGAGTTTTCGTAATGCTGCGATCATTAGTTTAATCTCTAAAAAAGTTTCCACCAAGACACTCTTTATACTCTTCATCACTTCTGTAAACATATCTTTCATAATTTCATTTTTTAAAATTGTAGAATATTTAAAATAGACAATGCAAGGGCAAAAATGCTTTCTTGCCGTTTGATATACTTCGCTTCATCTCGATTAGACAAAAACCCAAGTTCTAACAAAATCGAAGGACAATAATTTATGGTTTCCCATAACACTTGAAAGTTTGCAAACTTTACACCTCTGCTCTCATATCCTATAATCCTGCAAAGCATCTTTTCGATTTGATACCCTATATAAATAGATTCCTTTAAATAGTTCGTTTGCTTTCGAGATGCATAAACTTCTATTCCTCTCGCATTTGCGTTATCTGAATGATTACAGTGCAAAGACACAAACAAATCTGCTTTAAGAGCTTTGGCCAGCTTAGTCCTGTCAGATAAAGAAATGAGTGTATCGCTATACCTAGTTAAGTAAATATCCAAAGGCTTATCCAACTTATCATTTAGCTTCAAAATGGTATTTGCAATATTGAGTACAACATCCTTTTCTTGGATGCCATTTACACCTATCGCACCAGCATCTTTTCCACCGTGGCCAACATCAATTACGATTCTTTTTTGAGTACTCGTTTCTTGTCCAAAAACGATACACATTTTTAGAAGCAAAAAGACAAAACTGACGTTTTTAAGCACTTTTTTCATTTTCAATTTTTGTGTTATCAACAACTTTCCTTCAAAATTTCATAGAATTTGATGCCAAATAATAACAATTAAATTTAATTGATTTCAAATAATATTTTATTCACAAATATTTGATTATCAGTTATTTAATCACAAATATATGTAAATTTAAGAAAGGGAAATGAACAAAAAATCTAAACAGTTTTATTATGAAAAAATCAATCTACTTAGCAACTTTTTTATCGTTGCTCTCAACATCACTTTTTGCTCAAATTGGTGGAATTGAAGATTCCGTTAATGATGTGGGCGATACCATACGTACCATATTTCCAATTTTACTTGGTGTCATCTTTCTAGTTGGTTTCCTTTTTAACGCAGGGCATTTCTTTGGGGAAAATGCAGACCTAAAAAAAGGAATTACTAGAGTACTTGTATTTGTTTTGATTGCTGGCGCAGTTGTCGGCATCTTCACATACCTAATAGGCATCGTAGTATAAATGAACCCTCATCGAGGGCTTTATTAGAAAAGCTGTATGAAGAAATTCGAGGTCTATAAAAACATTAGAAAAAGGGCAGTCATTTTTGGGCTGCCTATTTCCCTGTTCGCCCTAATGATGGTGTCTATTTTGGCTTCGCTGCTCATTATCATTTTCTCTTTCAGTTTCGAGATAATAATTGGCGTTCTCGTTTTTAATGCTGCCTTGTACGTAGCCTTAACTAGAATAACGCATAACCCGCAAATCTTTCAGATGGCGAAAGCCTTTCCAAGAATAATAAGTAACAAAAGAAATTCTGGCTTCAATTATGAATAAGATTAACCTATCAGAATATAGACCCATTACAGATATTCAAGACAATATCATATTTGCCAATAATGGCAATGTCGTTCTGTGCTATAAAGGAACGCTACCAGAAATTTATTCCCTATCAGAAAAAGACTTTGAGGATATACACGGCGCTTGGTTTCAGGCTTTAAAATCTTTACCTATTGGCACGGTGGTACAAAAACAGGATATCTACCTTAAAAAGAGTTACACTTCAGAAGAACTTCCGAGTACAACATTTTTAGAAAAAGCAACACACGACCATTTCAAAGGACGTGCTTATATGGAACATCGTTGCTTTTTGTTCTTTACGCTCACTAAGAACAAGGCTCTAAATAATTCAAAATATGTCAATCCTTTTCGTAAAGTTTCAAAAGGTATTGTTCAACAATTAGATGACAACGTTAAGAGCTTCATCGGCTCGGTTAGTGATTCGGTTTCTTTTATAAACAATAGCCGAAAAATGACCTTTGTTCCGCTTAACGCGAAAGACATTCAACAACTCACAAATAGCTATTTCAACGGTTTCAATGAAGGCTTTGATACCGACATCATATTAGATAAAAAAAGCGTCAATATTGGCGAAAACCATTTTGATGCCCTGGCCATCAATAGCGAACTGTGCTTTGGCGAAAGTGTACAGAGTAGCAAGACCAATGAGAAATTCACTTCTGACGATTTTGTGTTTCATCAAGGGTTTATTGATGGCTTAGGGCTTACGCTTAATGAGAATCATATTGTTAATCAAATCCTGTATTTGGATGACAAACAGAAGTGGCGCAAGCTGCTCGATAAGAAAGTCGAGGAACTCAACAAAAGCTCAAATTTCGGTTCACAGAACAAAGTGGTGCTTGGTAAAATTCAACACATTCTGGACCAAATAAATGCCGATGATAATGCACGCATTATTCGTGGTCATCTCAACATTGTCTATTGGGACAAGAACCCAGAAAATTTAAGTCGAATCGGTTCAAAAATCAAAACCGAGTTTAAGGAACTAGACATTATTCCATATTACCCACGAGGCGAAGAACGCAAAAACTATATACTAAATAGTTACTGTTGTTATTCTTCCAATTTCTCAAATAATGATTTATATGTAACGGATTTGAAACACGCTTTATGCTTGTTTATCAATAATACCAATTACAACTCTGATGCTACCGGAATCATCTTTAATGATAGAGAACATAATATTCCGGTTCTAAAAGATGTTTGGGACGAACGTAAGAAACGTATCAAGGCACGCAACTTTGCCATTTTCGCCCCTACGGGCGAAGGCAAGTCTTTTTTAGCAAATAACATTCTACGCCAATATTTTGAGAGCGGTGTCCGTCTAGTCATAATAGATTTGGGTGGTTCTTATACCAAGTTTGCCAAACTCTATCCTGAGAAATACACTGTGCTTCGTTATGAAAGTGGAAAGAATCTAGGCATTAATCCTTTTTATATAAGTGATGTAAACGACCTCACACCTGAACGTTTGGAAGACTTATCTGTATTCTTATTTGAACTGTTCGCCTCTGATTTAAAAGTGACCAAAGCACAATCAGTTTCGGTTAAAAAGATACTGCGCCATTATTACAACAATACTTCAGAAAATCATTCGCTGGATGGTTTTTACAATTTTATAGAGCGGAATCAGAAAGACCTTCTGAACACCTTAAAAATCCATCCCGACTATTTCAATATTACCAGCTTCTTGCACGTAATGTCTGAGTATGTCGGCGATGGTCTATATAGCTTCCTCTTTGAAGTTAGCGAAGACCAAACCTATAAAATTGAGGACAAACGCCTAATTGTTTTTGAGCTAGATGAAGTAAAGGATAACAAGGAAATCTTGTCCGTAATGTTGAAGCTGATTAAGTCGGCCATCCAAAGAACAATATGGAAAAACAGGGCTGAAAAAGGTATCATCCTTTTCGATGAGTTTGCCAAACAACTAAAGTTTGACAACGTACTGGAAAGTGTTGAATTCTACTATCAAGCTATTCGTAAACAGAATGGTGCGATTGGGATTATTCTGCAATCCATTAATCAGCTGCCCAATAATTCAACATCTGCTAGCATACTAGAGAATACGCAGGTCATTTACAGCCTAAACAACGAAAAAGGCTATGACGAATTGGTCAAAAGGCTCAACCTTTCAAGCCACGATTTAAACCAGTTAAAGTCCATCAAGAACAACCTTTCCGGACCACGAAAGTACACCGAAATGTTCATCAAAATAGGAAAGCAAAGCAACATTTTTAGGCTTGAAGTTCCCAAAGAAGTGTATGCAGCTTATCTGACCGATGGACAAGAAAATGAGGCCATAATGGCCATTTACGAAAAGACCAATGATATGGAATTAGCTATAAAAGAATTCACATCTAAAACATAATATTATGAAATCAAAAATTCACGAATACCAAAACAAATACGTAACAATTAGTAAAACAAAAATCAAAACAATCTTGTTTGGGCTATTCTTAACGGTCGCCCTTTTATTGCCTAGCGGCTCTAAAGCCCAAGGAATGCCAGTTTATGACAACACTAACTTTGTAAGCTTGGTAAAACAACTTATAGAATCAGGCAAGCAGACAGCTGAAATGATTAAGTCTGTAAAATTCCTGAAAGATGCTAAAGAAGCTATAGAGAAAGTATCCAGCGTTGTACAACAGCTTAGAGCAGTTGAGGAAATTGCACAGAACAATCAACGCCTTATCAACGTAATGCAAAACGATTTACAGGATATTTTAAACTCACCCTATATAAAACCAGAGGAAGTAACACGAGTTGCGGAATCATTCGACGCCATAGTCCAAAATTCTTTGGACACGGTTGAATTTATGGGTGAAATCCTATCCAGCGATAATTTAAAGATGTCAGATGCTGAACGTGCTGAAGTTTTAAAGCAGAAAGAACAGGAATCAAAGGAAATGGTTGCTAATATCACAACTAAAACTAAACGCTACAAGGACATTATTTCCTTCAGAAAAATGCAGGATAAAATTAATAACCGTGAAACCACCTATTAGAGAAAAGTAATGTCAATCGGACTAGAATATATCGATACTGTATTTCAAACCATACAGAATAGCAGTTTCTCGCAATACACCATTGCAGGAATGAAAACACTTGCCGTATTGTTCTTTCTGGTTAATATCCTTAAAAAATATAATGAGGGTATTGCCGATAAGGACGGATATACTTGGGGGTTGAGTCCAGGAGAACTGGCAAAGAATTTTGCCATAGTTCTCCTGGTTATTTTTTCTACTCAAGTACTGGGTTTTTTTGATAGTATTCTTGTGTCTATAGAAGCACAATATCGTGGTACGGCACCTGCCTTACTGCCCTTGCAGATGCAAGATATTCCTATTGAAGAAGATGTCAACCTTATGGATGCCGCAAAAAATGCTATGACATTATTATATGAAGCCTTGGTCACACCACTTTATGGATTCAAAATATTTGCATTTATCATTAGTCTTATCCTCTGGATTTTAGATTTGTTCATCTACCCGCTTTTCCTTGCAGAACGCTATTTTTTATTGGGTATAATGCAAGCCTTTTTTCCGTTGGTAATCAGTCTGGCGGTTTTTGAAAAATTCCGTTCACTTGCCTATACATTTTTCAAATTATACGCTGCGGTTTATATGTTGGTGCCAGCCTTCTTTTTGGTCAACGTATTTGTAAATGCACTCTATACGGAAATCAATACGAACTTCTGGACAAACCTTTTTGGAACTGATGTTGGTCAGGGCTTTTTTGCACCTGTAGTTCAGCTTGGGTCGGTTGGTTTTATTGTTTTTCTAAAATTCAAATTATACAAGCGCGCCACCTCATTTACCCTCAGATTATTTACAAGTTAATTCCAATGAAAATGAAAACACCATATAAGAACATATACAACGTCTTAAAATTGAACAGATTTATCGTGTTGGCAGTTGTCATTTTTGCAATGCTATCTAGCACCTTTTCATTATGGATGGCTTTTAAAACGAATAAAGAAGCGCTCAATAGTGCCTTTGCTATCAATACCGATGGTAGTATTATTCCGTTGAAGCTCGTTACCCAAAAAGAAAATTTCAAGGTCGAGGCATTAGCCCATTTAGACCTGTTCCACAACTACTTCTATAATATCGATGCCAGTAACTACGAAAGGAATCTTGAAAAGGCTCTGTGGCTGGGTAATAGTTCTGTGGACAATCTATATCGCCAGAAAAAAGCTGATGGTGTCTACAATCGATTATTGCAATATTCGCTTATTCAAAAAGTACTAAGTATTGATTCACAAATAGGGGAACAAAACGGAACATACACCTTTAGAACGGTTACCGTCTTTGAAATCAATAGAGGCTCAATAATAGACACTTATGAACTGGTTTCTAGTGGAAACTTAATTCCCGTTGATAGAAACTTTCCGAACAATCCACACGGTTTGTTGATTACAAACTATTTCGAGAACACCTTAAAAAAATTAAACGATGAAAGTTGAGCCGATAATCGGCACTTAAAAACCACGATTATGAAAGTAGAAAAGAACAAAATAGTTTTTGCAGCAGTACTAGCTGTGATTTTCATTTTCCTGATTTCCTATTCTATGATGGTTATGGGCGATGACGAAAGTGAAAATGAAAACCTTGAACAAACCTTGGTACCGGACTTGGACGAAAACCAAAAAGAGTATGATTCCAAACTTGATGCTATCAATGACTTAAAGGAAGTGCGCGAGAATAACGCACCTAGCATCTACGATGAAAAACTTTTGGATTCCACAGGTCTTTACAATCCTGATTTGCCAGAACTCGAAAAAGAACGCATTGTGGATAGTATATACAATGCAGGTAAAATTCAATACTCTGACAAGAAATACAGAAACTTAAGGCAAAAGAAAGTTGTGAAAAAAAGCGCACAACAAATCGATTCAGCCGAAATAATGCGAGAACAAAAAATTGAAGCCAAAGAATTAGGGCTAGAGCATCAATTATTCTTTGCTGCTTCGCCAAAACCCAATGAAGTTTCGATTATTGGCAATACGGATGAAACGATATATGTGGTTGTCGATGGCGACCAGGTTGTTAAGGCGAACACTAGATTGCGGATGCGTCTTACTAAATCAGCAACTATAAATGGTAAGCCAATGCCAAAGAATACACCAGTTTTTGGGTTTATTAGCTTTCAACCTAATCGTGCTTTAATCGAAATTGAGAATATTAAGCATCATCCTACCAAATTGAAGGCATTCGATTTGTTGGATGGCAGCGAAGGTATTTATGTGCAAAATAATTTTAGAGCAGAAGCTACCACAGAAGTTTTGGATGATGTTATTGGTGATATCAATATTCCTACCGTTCCCCAAGTGGGCGGAATCACGCAGGTATTTAGACGTCGTAATCGAAACGTGAAGGTAACTGTGCTCAACAACTACAAATTAATTCTAAAACCAAAATTATGAAGCCCATAATGGGTATTTAAAAACGCACTCTTATGAAAAAGTATATTATAATTTCAGCTCTCATTATTTCCGCTTTCGCGAAAGCTCAAACAGACACAGTACTAGATACAATTTATGCAAACGACACTAAAAACGTTGCGCTATTTTTTCCAGAACCCATACGACAAGGCATAACCGGTTCGGATAATTTTGTTTTCAGCTATAATCGTGAAAAAGAACAATATTTCGGGCTGCTTCAGGCTAAACCTGGCAAAGAAAGTAATCTACTGGTAGTCAACAGGAATGGTGCAATTTTTTCGTATATTGTAAGATATAAGAAGCATCTGTCAAAGCTCAATTATTTTATCCCAGTAACAAATAGTATTGGGAATGAAAAACCAATTGTAACCGATTCGATTCAGGTTGTTACTTCTGAAAAGAATATAGATAACAGGACCTACTATTATCAAAAATTCTGTTCCTATCTTCTTAACAGAAACCAGCGTGTTGGTCGGATTAAGAAGCGAACTCAAGGCATTGTCTTGAATGTTGAAAATATTGTTTTTGATAAAGAAGAACTCTATTTTGTTATTCAGATTGAGAATAATTCTTCAATGGATTACGATTTGAATTTCTTGAACCTCTCAATCGAGACCCGACAAAAAGGGAAAAAGAAATCTTTACAGAGTTTATATCAAGAGCCTATTTACAAGCACTATTTGCCGTCAAAAATTGCAGAAGGTAAACTGGTACGGTTTGTTTATGTAATGCCCAAATTTTCATTGTCCAATGACCGTAGGGCAATTTTAGAATTGAACGAGAAAGATGGTGAACGAAATATAAAACTGAATATATCACATAGATATATCAATAACCCAAATTAATAATATTATGAAAAGATTACTTATTTGCTCACTTGTACTTCTATTTATTTCCTGTGCTGGGAATAAGGATATGTCTCCTTCTGAAACTGCCAAAGTTGTTGCCGAAAGTTTTTATTACGGTGATAAAGCGTCTCTAAAAAAACATACTACTGCAGAAGGCTATGCTAATCTTTCCAGCATTCAAGAAATGTTCGTTCAGGATAAAAATTCAAAATCCGACTTCAAGATTGTTGATGAAGTTATGGAAGGTGAAGTTGCTTGGATAAAGTATTCCACAGCATATGACCCAAAACCTGGTGTTTTTAAATTGATTAAAGAAGATGGACTATGGAAGGTTACCCACAACGGACCAAGAGATAATGGACCTTTTTAAATCTCCTATGTCTTTTAGAAATAATGCTTTGAATTTCAATATTTTACATATGAAAAACAGTAAGAGAGATATAATTGATATTTTACTATTGATTAAACAAATCAGCAATTCCTCATCTAATTTATTCTATTTCAAACACCTGAGAATCTTTACACCACCTATTACACCACCTATTACACTACCATTTGACCACTTATTGAATACAAACTCTAAACAAAAACAATCTGGTGTTCTGATTTCAATCAATCATGTTGAATTGTAATGTAACTAATCTTCCCTATCCACAAATTTGACTTGGTCTTTAGATGTTAGAACGTTTGGAAACATTGGGATTAAATCTTGATTTTTAGACAGTCTCATCTCAATATCATCCCTATTCCACCAAGAAGTCCAAATTCCTTGAGATAGTAACGATTCGAGTTTTTCTGTAAGTGCTGCGGAAATTTGGGTATTTACGGCTAAGAAAAAGCCCTGTGAATTATGAGTTTCTACAGTATCTCGTATATCCAACACTTTCCCTTTTCCGATTGTAGATTTTCCCGATTTGCATTGTCCTACAACTTTAATCAACTTTCTTGGCGGTGTGGTATCGGACATATATTCATTTATTACATTCCACTCAATAATTAAATCTCTTCCTTTATCACCTTGATTAATGGGTGCTGGTCTTCTAACGCTTTTTACGTTTGGCTCACGTTCCAATAGTGCCTTAACTAATAATTCGAATTGGTCTGGACAAACTTCTTCTTTCCACAAAAATTGTGCTATTGGAAACAACAGCTCAGATTCTCTATTGTGTCGCTCTCTAATGAGCTCTCTTTCTTTTTTATATTCTTCAAATCCACATATTCTACCCAATGCAATAATATAATCTTCCATTACCGTAACGACCATATTTTCCATAGGAATCACGGGGTATCCTTTTAGTTTCCCTTCTTTATTGATAATATTGAAATATTCGTCCAGTTCAAATCTCGTATCATCGTGAACGAAGTTTTTTATGTTATCGCTTAGCACAAATGTACCATTCTGTCCTTTTAACTGTTCAGTTTTATCTGTACACAAATCTAATGTTGCGTAGAGAAACTTTGCGAGACTACTGGATTTAATCATCGTAACTTCCTCTTCTATGTCATAGAAATATACCCATTCTGGTCGTTCACGATCCCTATAATTATTTCGGCTAGATATACTATGCAAATGTGAAAATATGTCCTCAACATCTTCGAAAGAGTATTTATAGTTTGAGTTATCAATATTTCCAGCAGTCATACATTTATCACAAGGGCAACCTGCAAAATACCATAAGCTTTCTCGCCAAAATGCCACCATTTTTATTATTTCCTTGACAACCTCAAAGAGTTGTTTGGCAGTCGAAATTCCATGTAAAATTGGGGCTTGGACTGGTATCAAATATCTTCCCCATATTTCATCTGGAACAACAGGATGGCCAATATCAAATTGCTCACAGGAAATTCCCGACTTATAGAACCTTAAGAAAGCCGTAAACATCAAGCTTAGAATTACGTGAGCATCCGATCTATCGCCAGTGTAAAACACATCGTAAGTTCGTTGCAGAAAGTAGAATGATAAATTGTGGTTCTCATCAAGTTGAAGGAAAAGTGTGATTCCTGAAGACTGATCTGTATAAATCTTAAAGTTATTATCGTGCGATTCTTCTAAAGTAAGTGAATATTCATCACATTCCTTTTGAACAATTTTCTCTAAATCTATTATTTCTTCTTTGTTAACCAATTAATACTAGCAAATGCTTCTTTTTTTAATATTTATAGTTATTATCTATTGTTTCTGTAAATTTAAATGTTTTAATCTAGTTACTTCATATTTAAAAATGAGGTAGAGATTAAGCATTTTATTGTCCACTTCGCTTTCCAAAATTGGGTTCTAATTCATCCCAAACTTGTTGCTCTACCAGTTCTACTATAGCGTGCATTGTATTTGGGCTTTTTACGTTCTCAATAGTATAAGTTCTCAACTTTATATCATAATCAATACCATTGTCCCATTTACATAAATGTAAACTATATACTCTATTACCGCGTGTTCCAAAATGATTTTTTAATCTTGAGTAAATGCCCGTGGTAGAGCTTCCGACATATAGAAAAGATGAAAGTGACTTATTATATCTTGAAAGATTGACCCTATCCTTGTTCTTAACTTTCTTTTTGTTGCTTTCACTAAAATCCTCGAACAGACCAAGTAATTTAGGCAGTTTACTAATTTCTAATAACTCGATTGTGTAAATTAGAGGAAGGCTGCTTTTTTTAACCTTATGTACACTTTCATTCAGTATTTCTTTGGTCCTAAACTCTGAAGAATTGAAGACTACACTTTGATATTTTTTGAGTTTTATTTGCTTTAGATTGAGCTTAAGGGTGTCTAGAAATTCATCTGTTTTTTTAATTATTTCACTTTGGTTAATACTCATTTTAAATTCTTACTTTTTTCTGTATATCTTACTCTTCTCAATAAAAATTACTCAACCTTTATCCTTAAATTAATTATTTGAATCTACAAAGAACGTTTCAATAAAAGCCTTAATACTGATGTGCTCGTTATTCCAAATAGAGGCATTTACTCTAAAACGAATGTTTTGATCTTCTATGCTCACAGAAATTCCATTTTGGCCATTGTGAAGGTGGCTTTTTTTAATTTCAATTTCGCTAAAATCTGCAAAAACATTATCTATCTTATAACCTATATTGTGAATGACCTTGGTATTTTGTCTGAGATATTCCAAATCAGGTTCAAAACCATTTAGTGGCACTACAATTAGAGCATAATTTTCTTTCTGTTCTGTTGCTGTTTTTGCTTGCAAAGGGGTCATTGCAGCATAATCTTTTCCTGTTGCTTTTAATTCTACTAGCCAGTTATTAATTTTAAAAGCCTCTCGTTCGTTCTGTTGATTGATTAAATCTGACGATTCCTCTGTAAGAATATAATCACTACCAAATGGCTTTCTTTCAATATTTATATTGACACCTTCGGCTTTGAGTTGTGTTATGTATTCTTTAAACAAATCTTCTATGAGTTTACCAATAAACTGATTCCTGCTTATTAACTTCCTCTCACCGAGCCTTCTCTCATATTCTTTTCTAATACTTGGGTCGTTAAAAATTTCTTGGACAAGTTCCGGGTCGGCATCACTTGTAATCATATTTGTTATTGCTTTATCCCAGCTCAACCGAAGTTCGTCCGTAGGCAAAGTATTTCTAATTAAATCTGAAACACCAACACCTAATTTGTTCAAAAAAGTTTGTTGTCTGGCGCCACGAATTGTTTTTAGCAAGGCATCATTTTCCTTAAATAATTCTGAAAGATTTTTTGATGAAGGTGTTTCGCTTACAAACTTTGTTTCCGAGTCTTCACTTTCAGTTTTTATATTTATCCAATTTAATCGTTTGGCACGATATACCCATAAGCACTTTTTTAATTGTATAGCAGTTTCGACATCATCGATTTTAATTTCTTGGTAATCTTTATCAAAAAAAACATCTTTTTCTATGGCTTCATTAAGCAAAAACCTTAACCGTTCTAAACTTGATTTTTGAGTTGTATTTCGGGCATAAATATGCCCATCACTTGTTGTTAAGTATGCGAAATCTGAATAAGTGACTTGGAATTTATATTTAAGGTTTCCGTCACTATCTCTTAAACTATTCAAATCCTTTTCGCTTATCATCAAATCTTCTAGCAATTTGATGGTTGCATTTTCAGTTTTAATAATAATTGGGCTATAATGTATAAACCCACCTTCATTTAAAAAACTAAAGTCTTCACTACTTAAAAACTCAGTATAAATATCATTCATACAATCTTTGTCTCTCACTAAGCTTGCATAGATTGGAAATTCTTTTTCGAATAATTTTTTTGGACCTAAAAGTAAGTGTTCGGATTTAGGAAAATGGTCATAAATAAAATCCTCGTTATTATTATTTACGGCACCTCTTAGAACTTTTAAATCTTTAATTGATTCTTGATTTTCTTTAGAAATTAACCATTTCAAGAATTTTGCATTACATATTTGGTATGAACTGCTACTTATTTCAGATGGTGTAATTTGATTGAGCTTAGATTTTAACTCACTTACCGCCTCTTGAAGCGAAAAATTCTCAACGCCACTTAGATTAAATGTTTGAATGTTTTTTGAAAAGAGTTTGTCAGCAAAGTTTAATCCAACTAAATCGGATATAGCAATCAGAGTTTCATCATTGCATAAATCCCAACTAATACCTTCAGCTTTTCTTAAGTTATTCCTACGATTTAAAGCAATACATTTCTCTAGTGGAAAATGCCTTTTAATTTGCACAATTATAGAGTAAAAGTTGTTAAGCCATAACTGTCCTTCAATACTGATTAAAGAATTTAATGTTTCAATATCATTAGTTTGCTCAACAAAATCAATTAACTCATCAATACCCCATACAAAATCAAGTTTATCAATGTTTTCTATTTTGGGCTCAATAAATGAATAACTTTGGGCAACTTCAACCCAACTTTGCAACTCGTTAGCCAATGGCACCTTTAGCTTAAGTATTTTTGATAAAAGTTCCCATAAACCCTTAATATAATCGGTTTTATCAGTAAATGGAATTGTTAAATCATTAAGACTAGTAAAGCCTTCCTCAGAATTATTATACTTGATTACTTGTTTGGTGGCAAGTATCTGGAATGTGTTATTTTTTAAATTGACGAACCAGTCGTGGTCCATCCATTTTAGATCTTTAGAAAGTTTGAAATTAAAAACTTCGTGAATTCCAGAGATGTTTTTGGCTTTAAATAATTGTACGAATGCCAGTAAACTTTGCGATAAAGCCTTATTTATTATTTCCTTGTTAATTACCTCACTTCCACCTTCTGATACTTTCTTGAGATATATTCCGTCCCGCTCAACCCTAGGGTCAAAATGAGTTGAGTTAATAATAATCGGGATTCCAATTTCTTCAGTTCCTAGTAATGGAAAAGTATAATATAGTCGTGGATGGTTCTTTGTTAACGGCAGAATTGTTTCGGTTTCATTTTGATAGGTAGTAATAATACAAGCATCAAACCTGTGGTCATTTTGCACATAGGCCTTTAAACTTGTTTGCATTTTGCCATTATAAAGCGTATTTACCATCCATTCATTAATAGAGCCTATTTCGTGCTTATGCACCAATGACTTGCTAAAGGTCCTGGTAATACCATCCTCAATCACAGTTACTGATTCTAGTTGCTTATTGAATAGTTGAGTAATGGGAATAAGTTCATCTAAACATTTTAATCCTATACTCGCAGTCTTCTTTCCTTCTGTTCCTAGCTTATAAGTAAACTTAGTTTGAAATTCATCGTCACCTAAGTAGCTATTATTCCTAATTGAATTATCAAATTGTTTATTTGACTCTTGCTGCAGGAAATAAAAATGTTCATTATCTGTTGCATTACGGTTGAGCAGAAAATCAAAGCAACCTTGATTATTTACTAGTTTACCAGTAATTCTAACTTCTTTAGATAGAAGATAGGTAGTCATAAACCCTGTACCAAACCTTCCGGTCATACCTTCCTTATTATTTTTAGAACTACCTTGAATAATAAGGCTTAAAATATCATCTAATTCAAAAGGATTGCCGGTATGCAAAAATGATATTTCATTTTCCTCAATGCAGATTTTCACTTTTATGCTTTGGTCTGGGTTAACAGAGTCTTTCGCATTTTGAAGTAATTCCCAAAACCAACGTTTCTCGAAGTCTTCTCTTTCATTTTCTCTAGCTACAATATCTCTATATACACTATCAGCGTGTCTGATTTCTGCAATTTCCTGACGCCTCTTTTGTATTTGTTCTTTTTCAATCAAAGTGTTTATTTTTCCTTCAATATAAGAGCATTTTATTAGTTAAAATAATTTCAGTTTTCTTTACTGAAAATTTTTCACCAGTTTATACTTTCTCAATCTGAACGTATTGATTAAATATCGTTTTAACTTCTTGATAAATACTATTGAAACTAGCTTCTAAATCGGTATTTGAATAATTGCCTAGATTCAAGTGAAAATTCCTTTGAAATCTCCAAAGTAAGATGATTAAAATCAAGCAACTTCCAGTGTTTGGTTTCTTAGTAGCCCACAAGGTGCTTAGATGCCATATGCATTACTCTAGACTGTTCTTTTTAAATATTTATATGCTTTCTCTAATAATCTATTCCTTTGAGCCCAAGCATAGGCAGAGCCAGATTTCTTTTGAAATTCTGCTTTAGAGCTATATTTTTTCACTTCTTCAATGACTAATTCAAAATTCCATGATTTTCTTAAAGGTCTCATTCCGTCACAAATCTTTCCAAAAAAATCACTTTTTCTAGCCCATTCAAATGCGCTTCTATTTCCTTTTTGAAATTCCGTCATTGAATCGTATTGCTTTGCAATTTCTTTCACCTTTTGTAAATCCCATTTATTTACTCTTGATTTCATATGACCACATATTTCGTCAATCATATTATTTCTCAAACACCAGTCATATGCTGATGATGATTTCTCTCTAAAATCGGATTTATGACTATAATTTAATGCCTCTTTTTCAACCTTTTCTAAATCCCAATAATTGCGTACATATTTAAGATGTGAACCAAATTTTTCAAATCCTTTGGCTACTGCAGTTGAATAAGCACCGTGAGCTTTTTCTCTAAATTCCTTAATCGTTTTATACTTTAAGGCTTCTTTTTTTAGCGAGTTATCATCCCATTTTATATCATTCCCACCAAGACTACCAGCAGTAACAACATTTAAAATGCGCCAACCATTATTTCTATATTTTTCAATTAATTTCTTCTCTTCGTTCTGTGCTACTTCTGCTTCTAGCCATTTATTTAGTTTAATGAATTTTGCAGATGATTTCTTTAATTCTCGGAAAACTCTACCTCTTCGTCTATGTTCCATATCACGTTTGTGATAATCAAAAGTCAAACCGATATATGCTGAATTGTTTTCAAATTCATACACATATAATGCCCTCTTATACTTGTGTCCTTTTACACTCATGTGAGAGCAAACAGAATCCAATTTTTTATTTCTTAAAGCCCATTCATAAGCACTTACATTTTGTTTTTGAAATTCCGTTCTAGAGTTATATTTTCTTGCTTCACGTTGCACACTATCTAAAGACCAATACTTCCGAACATATACCATATGAGCGCAAATTTCATTCAAAACATTATTCCTTTGAGCCCATCTGTAAGATGGTTCATCATATTTAACAAAATCACCTCTAGTTTTATATTGTTTGGCTGTTTTTGTTACCTTTTCGTAATTGTATTTTGGTCTTCTACTCATGTAAAATCTAATTACCTATGACAGTTTTGTGTATGATTTCGTTGTGTGTTTGAGCAACTAATTTTGCAAATACACACTAAATAAAAAACCCACAAGGATTTTCGCAAGTAGGCGAGTTCTATCAATGAATTATACATAGTGTTCTACGACGTTTTTTCATCAATTATTTCTTCTAAAATTTCAGTTATTTTTTTCGTTAGAATTTGCTTTCTTCCATTATCAAGAGAATATTTTTCCATTCTTAAATTTCCTTTCAAGTCAATTGTGAAATGGTATTTCATTTCCGCTTTACCTGCTGGTTTTTTTGGTAATCCATTTAAACGCATTTTTGCGAATTTAGTATTAACTGTTGCTTTTGGGTTTTCGCCAAAATGGATTGTTGCTTCTGAACTTGTTTGATTATCGGCAGTTGTTCGTACAATGGCAGATGAAGAAACAGGAATCAAAGAGCCTTTTTCTACAATAATTTTATATCCATTATTTATTAGACTCGAACCAATAGAATGCTTTAATCTATATTTTTTAGTCAAGTCTAATGCAAACGCAGTTTTTTGAACTTCGATATTATCTGGTGCAATTTCAAAAGCAGATTCGACAATTTCTGGTCTATTTGTGACTTTTGCCTGAAAAACAATGTCATTTGCAAGATAATCTTTTGCTCTCAATACATTATTTTCGTCAACTTCAAAACGAGTAAGTTGTCTGATTTCAGTTACTTTTTCGGTTAAGGATTTTAGTCGCTCAAATTCATTTATAAATGATTCTATAGTATCTTTTTCTTCTTCTATTATTAGTACATTTTCTCTATTTTTATTCTCTGCATAATAAGTCCAATTATAAGAACCATTTATTAAAATTTGATTGTCGACAACACAGAATTTATTATGCATTGGATTATATCCATCAGAAAAATAAAATTCCCCACCTTTATCAATAAACTGCTGAAAATTGAGTCCTGTATTTCTGTTGTTTATAAAATCATTGTGGATTATTAATTCAACTCTGCATCCTTTCTCAATTTGTTGAATTAATTTATCAAAAAGTTCTTCGTTTGTAAACCAATAGACAGCAACAATTATTCTTTCAGATGCTTTGTCGAGAGCATTAATTATTTGTTGTCTTATATTATCGAAATGTACCTTTACCATTGGTTTTTTCAAATTAGGCGGAACAATTAGGCATAGTTACTATCTATACACCACTTATAGCAATAAAGATAAAAAATCTATTTTTCAGGATATAACAGATTTTTTTAAAAACTAGTTATTTACTTATTCAAAAATAGATTTGGCTTCTTCATAAACCCTTTCAAAATTCTCCTCTAAATCAGACTGGGAAAACTGCTTAGATTCCTTGAGCAACTCTCTTTGAATATTTGCCAATTTAAACTGTACCTTTTTATCCTTTCCATCAGCATAAGTAATAAACTCTCCTTGCTTCAACCTAAAAAAGACATCAGCTCTTATTTTCGGTATTTCTTTTTCTCCAGTCGTGATTCGGGTATCAAAATCAAGGTTATGCCCACGGCTAATACTTTTCGTTGGGTCTTTGATGATTTCAAAAAAACGTTCGTAATATTTAGCGGTATCTGGGTCGTTTACCTTTCCGAAAAATTGGTAAGAAAGATTACTCAATATTGCTTTACTCGCCTTATCACCATACATCATATCATTCTGTATTTTATCCTGCATCACATAAATAGTAGCTATATCATAGCTTCTCAAAGTTGCAGGAATTCGATGCATATTCAACAAACGAATTGTTGGTGCTTCTTCCATCAATAAAAATGAAGGCTTAGAATTTCGCACGCTCATTTGTTTGGTGATGGTGTGAATAATGGTGGCGATCACAGGCGAATACGATGTTTCATATTTTGGATTGTTTACTACGGAAATGATGGCAGGATTTTCTTCACTATTAATATTCAATGGCACTTCGTCTGCGGATAATGCCATAAAAATTCGCTGTGTACTAATGCGTTTTAGGGCATTGGACAAGGTGCTTTTAACACCAGCTGTCTGCCTATCTGAATCTTTACCACTAATAAAAGCATCTGCCATTGCTCTGGATGTGGTATTGGTTTCCAAAAATTGGATAAGGCTATCAGTGTCCAATAATTGATAAATGGCTATTAAATGAGGCAGTGTACAGTATTTAGGGTAATCCGTCTTCAGTTTCCAAATCAAAGCACCAATCAAACCTTCAGCAGCATCGTTAAAGAATTTGGTTGTGCCTGTAGTTCCTGATTCACGTTGTTCCAAAAGGTTTTCAATTAGTACCCTCGACACTTCGTTTACACTTTCCTCGTTCTCTAAGTAGCGTGGCGCAATAGGATTTACCCTATGAATGATTTTATCGAAGGAAACGACCTTAAACGGAATATTACCATCCTTAAACAAGGGATATGCCATTTCGGTCAGTTCAAAATCCTTGTAGTCGTGAATGATTCCGCAAAAATCCTCTTTCCGGAAATGGTTTAAGAAACCATAAACTACGCTTTCGGTTTTTCCGCTTCCAGCGGATCCGATGACGGATGCGCCACGTTTAATATTATCTAGTTTGAAGTTTCCTTTATTCGTAGAAAAACTGACCCGATATTTAGTATTTCCATTTTGTGCGTTTTCAGTTTTATGCAGAAAAACATACAGTCCTGTATTAATTAGCATAAGAGGACAAACCAAGTACAATAATATTGATACTAATTCATTTCCTTCAGAAATATACGATACGAGAAACGAAAGCATAGTGATATTTAATAAGAAAGCATACTTACTTACTCGAAACATCACATAGAAAACGATACTGGCTAAACCAATAATTAAAAGTACTATTTCAGGTTTTGTAGTTAGCATTAGAATAATTTTAATTGCTTCCTGTAATCGTCTAAACGCTTTTGAGCAGCTTTAACATAAACAGGATTGATGTCCATACCCACTAAATCGTATTTCATATTCCAGCATGCCATAGCAATACTACCGCTACCTATATGTGTATCGATAATCTTGTCACCTTTTTTAGCATAATTCATAAGTAACCATTCGTACAAGGCTTTGGGTTTTTCGGTAGGGTGAATTCTTATCTGCTTGTTTTTCATATTTTGTTGAAGCATACCATTCCACAACCAACGAAAACAACGTAAAGGTTTATTAAATGAAGTCCAAGCCAATTCCCCATCGGCATAATCCGTATTGTATTTTGCATCCGTTCTCTTATCCCAAAAAACCCAACCTTTCATTGGTGGTAATGAAAAATAATTTCCACCCCAGATGATTTGATTTTTCGAAATGCGAAATAACTCATCCCAGTAAGCTTGCTTTGGTATTTCTTTATCCCAGTCACTTATAGAGCTGTAATCACCCCGTTTAGCTAGACCACCTTTCCGATTTTGGGTGAAATTCATTTTATGAATGCCTATTCCGTATGGTGGGTCAACTATTGCCAAATCAAATTGCTTATCTCTGCAATCTTTCATATAAACCATACAATCCATTACTAGCAATTCTATTTTGGGTTCATAGATGCTTATAGTTTTCTTCGATATTGTTAATGGATTTTTGACTTTCATAACTATTTGTTTTTATATGCCTATAGAACTTGATTTTATGGCCACTTTTGCACCACGTCTTAATCGTTTGAAAACACGAAGTGCAATTTGCGCCTGAGTAACGGGAATACTTGGAACGATTGGCAATCCCGTTTTTGTCATCATTTTGAAAGCCAATGCTCTTTCATTTGCTGGTAATTTCATCAAGGCAGCAAAGTAGAGCTTGGGGTTTTTAACAAAATCTTTTCGTGCCTTATAGGTCTCGGCAAAGTTGCGTTTATAACCAAAAGTCTTGTCGAACGTCTTTTCCGCATTCTCAAAAAATTTATCTCTGTCAAAACCTCGCTTTATATTTTTGCCGTGCATTTCAACTTCTGAGGCTTTGTGTTTGCTTCCTGGGGAAAGGCTGACTGAATTGGAAGCATCCTTTCTGCTCACGATGATATGGATATGACTTTGGTTTCCATCTTTTTGCATTCCCTGGACTATCCGTTTTCCATTTTGTTGATGTGGTGCTTGACATTCCAGTTTGGCAATTTCTTTTCTCATTTTTTTGATATTCCCTTCAGCTCTTCCCGCTTGAACATTTCTAATTTCCGCTTTGATCTGCAATATTTTTGTGGCAAAGGGTTGGTTTTCTTTTATCTGAAAATCCGTTCCTTTAAAGGTGCGTTGGCGTTCAATTTTTGCGAAGTACTTAATGTCATCTATCGTAATAGGTCGCCCATTGATTTCCCGATTGAAGCTGGCAACATAATCCTTCATCAATTCACGAGTATAGTTTTTTAAATCTTGGCTATTGTTCTGAAGTTTGCGTAATTCATATTTTGAAGGATTGACTGTAATCGAATAAAACTTGGGTTCTTTCTTTTTTAACTTTGCGGTGTTTCCATCAATTTCCTTGACCACTTCTTCAGCGGAAATCTCATCTCCATATTGATTGAAAAAGTGTTCCATATCCTGTTGTTCCAAACCTTGATTTTCTTTCTCTAAATAACCCACGAAATCTGCTGAACTTTGTGAATAATTATTACCCAATTTTTGAGATGTGATTGTAATGTACATAGCTTAAAAAATTAGAGTTGATTACTTGTATTTTGCTTTTCGCGAAAGCGCACTTCTTTCTTTTCTTCGGCATATTTCTTTTCTACGATTAGCGGTTTTTTGGTTGGTTCTTCTGTTTCAAACAGCGATTGAATCATAGCCACCGTAGGTTTGGTTTGTGTCTTTTCTACATCACGCATGATGGCAATAACCGCATTGATTCTTTTTAAGAGTTTAGCTTCGATGGTTCTTCCTGTCGGACCTAATTTTTCTTTTGGCGAAATTTCATTGTAGAAGAAAAAATCGAGCATTGTAGCCATCGCTTCGGTGTGCGATTTGAAGTAAGTGCGTGAGAATGTTTGGAAACGTTTTGCAGTTTCTTTTTTAAATCTAATGCCAGTAAATGAGTCCATATTTCGCCGATTTGTCGCAAAATCTTCCCTAAAAATGGGCGTTTACAGCCCTTTTGTCGCAAATTGCTGATTGTCAAGAAATTAATATAAATTCAAATTGCTGATAATCAGCAATTTGAAAACGAAAAGGAATCCGAAACATCGCGCAGCGTGTTACCCTCTTGCTATTCCTTTTCGTCCCGCTCGCGGGACAAAAATCCATACAATCCGGCTAAAAAGCCGATTGCCATTTTCAAGGAAAATAATTTTCCGATATGTTATTTTTCGATGTGCAAGGATATCGGCGAAAGTCGAAAAGTGGATAACCCTACTTAAAATTGAATGCTGAATTTCAGCGAAATAAAGATACGTTTTTTTATTGACTTGATATGAATTGTATACAAAAATACCCCTGAAAATTCAGAGGTGTCAATTCAATATTTCAAAAAATCAAGGATTAAATATGAAGGTATAGGAATATAGATTCTGCATTGCTTCTTCTTCAATCATAGTTTCAAAACAGGTATAATTTTCTTTTACGTATTTGCGAATACTATCGCCAAATTTTCGTTCCACGTCTTTTTTAGAATTTTCTAAAAGTCGGTTTTGAGCTTCTTCGCTCAGGTCTGTAAAATTGAGATATACCATAGCTATTTGCTTTACAAAATTCCGTTATCAGAAAAACTATAGTAATCCCCATCGGGTGCAAAAATCAAATGGTCTAACAATCTGATGTCAAAAATAGATGCAGCTTTTTTGATTTTGTTTGTCAATTTTATATCTGCTTCACTTGGTTGTAACTTACCACTCGGATGATTATGTGCTAATATCAAACCTACTGAAAGTGACTTTAAAACAGTTGCAAATAGAATACGCATATCCACTAAAGTTCCTGCAATTCCACCTTGTGAAATTTGGCAAATACCTTTCACTTTATTGCTGTTATTCAAGAGTACAATTTTAAACGTCTCTTGTAATTCCATTGTACGTTTATCCCAGTTTTGAAAAAGGACTTCTGCAGCTTGTGCAGAGGATGAAACCTGAACCCAATCTTTGGATTTAACACCACCTTCATAACTTATTTTTATTTCGTTAACTTGTGCTTTCATTGTGCATATGATTAATGTGTGAATGAAAAAAAAGAGGGCGCATCTTTCGACCGTTACGCCCTCTTTCATTTTAGGTTTACTTATCGCTTTTACTTCCTAACAATAAGATTTCATCGGCTACTACTTCCGTAACATAGCGTTGTTCATTATCATCGGTTGTGTAGCTTCGGGTTTTTAGTTTACCCGATATTCCAACTTCTTTTCCCTTAGCAACATACTTCTCTACAATTTCGGCAGTCTTGCCCCAGGCTACAATTGTATGCCAATTCGTATCTGTTTGCTTTTCACCTTTGCTGTCTTTGTAATACTCATTTGTGGCTAATGAAAAACGGGCTACTTTCTTTCCGCTTTCAAGGTTCGTAATGGTTGGTTCTTGTCCAACGTTTCCAATTAACTGTACGTGATTTTTAATAGTACTCATAATAAAATATTTAAGTGATTTATATTTCCCCTATTGATTTAAAACAGATTAAATTTTAAGGGGTGTTTGTTCTTTTCTTTCGTGCACCGCACAATGGATAGAGTGGGTTTTGTCAAGACTTTTAGGGAATAAATCAGGTGTGTTTGCGACGTAGTAAAATCCTTGGATTTTCAAGGAAGTAGAAACCTTATTTTTCACTAAAACTCGTATAGTCTTGACAAGTTCCATAAGGGCATTAGCAATTCTTTTAAACGCAGTTGTGTTTGAGCGTACCGATAGTTAAGCGAAATAAGTAGCTGTGGTTAAATTAGAATTGGTTATGTCGTGCCTGTTTTTCGACGACCCGAAAAACAACAAAGGCTTTATCCATTATAAACCCCTTAAAATCTGCAAGACAGCGGTTCGGTTTTTAAGGATTTTCGAGTGAGGGCTCAAGAAGACCGCGCCGAAAATCCTGTTAAGAAAACCGAAGTGATGGCTTTCCGATGAAAAAGCGGACTTGATTCATAATTTTGGCTCAGGAATGAAGTGTTCCTTTCCAGCATAGCGGAAAGGGTTAACGGAATGGAAAGCTAAAATTGGGGATTGTGTCCAAGACTGTTTTAGTGAAGCTCTTTTCCCGAAGTGTAGAACAGCGGAATGCAGGGGAATGGGCTGACTCACAAAATCTATCGGCTAAGATTGGTTGATGTTTTGCGGTTAGTTTTGTTTTATGTACTCCAAGTTCTGTCCGTGTTCGTGAAGAATTAACTTTCCATTATTAAAATCAAATCTTGTATTGAAATTGTCCAAAAAATACTGATTTTCATTTTCAGGAAGCAATCTCATATCAGGTGAATTTGGTAAAGCCAAAAATAAGTTGTCATCAACTAATTTGATTTCAAGTCGGTTTTTTCCGCTTTTGTATTGTCCAACGTGTTTTTGCATTTTGCTGACCTCTATTTTGTTGTCATTCCTGATTGTCCATTTATCATAGGGCATTCCCAAAACTATTGAAGTTATTCCCATACCAATAGACCAGACGTTTTGTTCATACGTGCCATAATTATTCAACAGAATAATGATTAGTTCATCATTCGGATAGTAAATTAGCTCGGACATAAAGCCTGGATAACCTCCAGAATGCTTTATGTACTTTTTGTCAAAATATTTGCTAATTTCCCATCCATATCCATAATTTCTAATTTTTGGTTTAAACGCCAATTCCCAAGTTTTTGGATTTAAAAATTGCTTATTTGAAACTACTTTTGCCCACTGCGATAAATCACTTGTTGTGCTATAAATAGAGCCAGCAGAATATGCAAAAGTCGAGTCATAGTGTTTATAAGGTATTGCTTCATTTTTATTCCAAAACTGATAACCTTGAGCCTTTTCATTTTTTGGCAATCCGTTAAAGTCAAAACCAGAGTTTGACATTTTAAATGGTTCGAATAGATATTCTCTGACAATAGTCTCATACAGTTTACCGGTTACTTTCTCAATTATGAGACCAAGAAGGAAATATCCCGAATTATTGTAACTGTAGTATTTGCCTGGTCTAAAATCCAATGGTTTGTCTTTAAAATAATTTACGACAAAATCTTTAGAAATAGGATTGTTTACCAATGTTGAGTCTTCAATCCCAACATCGGCTGTATAATTGTATATTCCACTTGAATGCGTAATCAAATGATGTATTGAAATTTTTGAGCCATTCGGATATTCTGGAAAATATTTATTCAGTTTATCTTTTACCGACAGTTTCTTTTCGTCCTGTAATTTTAGAATGATGGACGCCGTAATGGTTTTGGTAATTGAAAGAATCGGAAATTTTGTTTCAGTAGTATTTGGTATCTTTTCCTCGATTTGACTGTAGCCGTAGCCTTTGTTCAATAGAGGTTCATTTTTGTGATAGACCAATGCAACACCATTAAACTTGTAAGCCTTATGAGCTGAATTCAGATATTCATCTATTTCGTTTGTTATCGATTTGGCGTTTTGTGCATTCAAATTGAAAGCACATAGTAGCATTGAAAAAATTATGATTAATCTCATATTTTGATGTTCACTTAGCTATTTTTTAATTTGAATAACAATTTTTATACCATAACAAAAATAAGGTTATCCTATTGTTTTACTTGGAACTATAGATTTTTCTTTTTAGTTGAATTTAAGGCGGACTTAATTCACAATTTTGGCTCTGGAATGCAGTGTTCCTTCGCAGTCCCGATAGCTATCGGGACGGAAAGGGTTAACGGAATGGAAAGCTGAAATTGGGGATTGTGTCCAAGACCTTTGTAGTGAAGCTCTTTTACCTGAATGCAGCTTTTCGCGAAATGAAGGGGAATGTGCTGAGTGGGATTGGAAGTAAATGCTTATCATATATTTAGTCATCCAGTTTAAGGTACTGGATAAACCTATCAGCATTAAGCCATCTCATAAACTTCATCGAATAGCTTTTTATCTAATCGTTCTTGTTGACCGAAGCTTTTCTTCAATACGTTATGAAGTACAGAATTGAATGCATTGTAGCCCAGCCAAAGATTAGGCTCTTCATTGAGCAACAAAGCTTCGTAGTTCAATATCTCGATGACTTCACGAGACTTTTTTGAAGGGTCGCTATTTTTGTCGCTACATTCGTATCTAAAGAGTTTTGTTTTGTCAAGAATGGCTTTAACAAATTCTTGTATGTCGATGATTTTAAATTCCTTCATCTTATCGAACTTCTTGGTAATAGTATAAAACTCATTGTCCAGAAACTTGTCGAACAGATTGATCAGCTTTGGCATTATAAGGTCTGTATTGTTCTTACTGTGCTTGATGGAAAACTCAATTTCTGCCTGAGAAACGTGCAGGCCATTTGAACATACTTTTCTATAAAACCCGAAATGGCCAGAGGTCTTTTCGCTACCATCATAGGAATTCTTGAACCGAAGCATCGGTAATATCAAGTCCTTGTCGTTCTTGACTGTAAACTGGCTTTTGTCATCGATGATAAAATCGGTAATGAACGACCTGTCATTCTTGTTGATGGTGCGCTTGTGAAAGTTCAACTGGGCATCGGTTAGCATTTCCTCAGCTTTTCTGAAGAACAATTGATTCGGTATGTGGCCATAACTGTTAGATACCACGTTAACGATTTTGCCATTTGAAATTATGACGTTTTCGAGCCCTCGTCGGGATTCCATCTGTGTCAAAGTTTTTAAGGATTTCATTTCTGATGGAACGAAGATTTCATCCTGTTGCAAATTTTGTAAATACATAGCTTTTGAATTTAAGATTAAACATTTTTTAATAACACCGCATAATAGATTGGATGCTTTTCTCTGTAATAAGCCAAGTGGCTTTCCGCACCTTCGATGTTATAATTTTCTTTACTCGATTGATAATGTATTTCAGCCTCTTGTGGCGAAATTTTAGATTTTTCAGATACTCGTTTCATAATGATATATTTTGATTAAACAATATTTGAGCAGTACCCAAACGGAAGCTAAAATCTCAGCTCAAAAGGAAACGGAATAAATAAGCGTAGGGTGTAGCGATGGCTTTATGCCGTAGTCTTTTGATGGGTGTATTTTACGAGTTTATCTTTGCGCTAACTATTGATTGATAACCCTTCCTTGTAAATACATATTTTTGGTACTATCATAAAAAAGAAGAAGGGCCAGCACGAATGCCGACCCTTCTTCAAACAACAAAAGCTAATCGTTTAGTTCCTGAATTTTCTTTTCAAGAACTGTGATGCGCTCTTTCAAACGTGCTTCACGCTTGTCTCGTTTTTCGGTATATTCCTTCTCAATACCGGCAATCTTGGATTTATAATACCCTTGCATTGCATTGTAGAATGAAATGTTTGTCAGGTTATTTACGTGATTGCTTTCGCCAAAATGCACTTGCTTTGTAAGCATATAGCGTATCAGCTTGTGAAAGATTTCCTTTTTGAATTTCTTCTTGAAATTCTCGACCATTTCAACTTCGGTCATCTTGGACGTTTCGCTTAAGAACTTTGAAAAATACTTTTGTTGGCTCATATAGTCCACATTATTTTCAAAGAGCGATATCGAGAATGCCACCATTTCGTCTGTTGAGAGTGTCTTCTTCGTATTGATGTATTTGGTCTCACGAATCATTTGAACCACTTCTTCAAATTGCTTGTTGTTCTCTATTTGCTTCTTGCGGATTTCCCTTTCATTGATTTTAATGATTTGTTCTTCAGGTGTGCAATCTGCCATTTTTCTGTTGGCCAATGGTGCTGAATACTCACTCGATTTATCTTTTGATTTCTCGCTTACCTTGACAAAAACTTCCTTGTTTTGGTAAGTCTCAGGATGAAAAACGATACCATTTACAAATCCTTTTTCCTTTGCAGTAATAAACTGTTCCAGTTCTTCATTGAAGCTCTGTATCGCTTCTTCCAATTCTGCCTTGAGTTCGTCCTCAGAATAATCGTAATGTTGATATTCTATTTTGATGGCTTCTATTGTAGGCTTAATTGGATTTTCAATGATTTCAACATCATCCAGCAGATAGACCTTCAAGCCACTTTTTTCCAACTGTGAAATAACCAGCTGATTGTTTTCGTCATCTGCCCAATACCGTCGTATTTCAGGAATTAGTAGGATGTATTGCTTCTTAGCCTTTTCAATCAAGTTCAAGAACGATTTACTTTTCTTAGTTTCAAAACAAGCAGATTTTGTACAGACCATTTTACCCTCGCCAAACAGATTACCTTGATTGGCCGCATTAAATGGACATTCAATACAAGAGCCTGCTTTCGGCACTAATTTCTTATCAGCTACATCGAAAGATGCTTTTTCCAAGTCATAGGACTGGTCCTTAATCATCCTGTTGATTTGATGCGCATTAAAATCTTCGCCCATCGTTTCCAACATCATCTGCTGTTCTTCTGGTGCAAACAATGCAACACCTACACCTAAGGAAATGGTCAATTCGCCATTGCGAACAAAGTGTTTGAAACCCTCTATTAAACCTGCCAATTTTAGGCGCTGTCTGATAAAGTTGTCCGTTCTGCCCAATCGCTTTGCAATTTCTATTGGCGCATACTTCTCGCTTAGGTAAGCAATCGCTTCAGCTTCCTCGGTAGGTTCTACATCCTGTCTTTGCAGGTTCTCGATGATTTGAACTTCAAGGACATCATTGTTCTCATAAGTCCTCACAATACTGGGTATGGTCTTTTTTCCTGCCAGCTTGCTTGCACGATATCGGCGTTCGCCCATCACGATGACATAATGGCCATTTAGATGCCTTACCGTGATTGGCTGCAATACACCGTGCTCTTCGATACTCTCAGAAAGTTGCTGTAATGCATCTTTGTTGAAAGTCTTTCTTGGTTGTTCTATGTCAGGCTTGATGTTGCCCAGTGGTAAGTTCTGAATTTGAAGTACGGATGATTTCTTTCCGTTTACTTCCTTCTTGGCAGTAGATTTCTCTCTACTGCGCTTCTTTGTGGTACTCGCTTTTGTTGTCATAATACTCAAATTTTTGATTAAACAATATTTGAGTAGAAACCAAACGGAAGATAAAATCTTGGCTCAAAAGGAAACGGAATAAATGAGTAGTGGAAGAAGCGTTGGCTTTATGCCGTAGTCTTTTGATGGAAGTATTTTACGAGTTTAACTTGCGGATATATTGTATGATAATAAACTCCCTCTAATGTAAAATGAAGATTTATAGAATTTAAAACCAAATAATAATATTTACCACCAGTGTTTATTAAGTTTTGAAAAATACGTTATTCTGTACCTATTCTGTACCCATTGCAAAAAAGAAAGGCTTTCGATTTCTCGAAAGCCTTGTCTTTGCTAGTAGCGGGAACTGGACTCGAACCAGTGACCTTCGGGTTATGAGCCCGACGAGCTGCCTACTGCTCTATCCCGCGATATATAATTTAGTAATTTAATTGTCTTCTAAACTTCGAGTTATGAGCTCGACAAATTACTTATTATCCCTTGCGGACGGCAAATATACAACCTTTTTTAGCTTTACAAAGCATATTTAACAAAAACTAACATTTTTTTTAAACCTACTATTCTTACCGTCTGATTTTAAATTATATACTGAAATAAAAATAATAGAATTTACTAAAATCAATATCTTTTTTATCAAATTATCTAAAATTACTGCTAATATTGAGATATACTTAAAACTACTCCTCACTTGGTGGTTTTATTAGCTGATATCTTCCGTAACTCGTAAATTTACCTCCTTTTTAACATTTTAATAATAAGATGCTAAACGCATCTGCAGTATTGTAGTAAAGATCGTAAAAATGAGTAAGACATTATTTGACAAAGTGTGGGATTCACATGTAGTACGTAATATAGAAAATGGCCCCGATGTATTTTTTATTGATCGCCATTTTATACATGAAGTGACAAGTCCTGTAGCTTTTTTAGGAATAAAAAGCAGAGGAAACACCGTTCTGTATCCGGAACGTACGTTTGCTACTGCAGATCATAATACTCCAACTATAAATCAACATTTACCTGTAGAAGATCCTTTATCAGCAAATCAACTAAAAGCGCTAGAAGAAAATGCTGCCGCTTGGGGAATTTCTCATTGGGGATTAGGACATCAAAAAAATGGTATCGTCCATGTAGTTGGACCAGAAAATGGCATTACGTTGCCTGGAGCAACTATTGTATGCGGTGATTCACACACCTCTACGCACGGAGCCTTTGGTGCTATTGCCTTTGGTATTGGAACGTCTGAAGTAGAAATGGTATTATCTACACAATGTATTATGCAACCTAAACCAAAGAAAATGCGAATCAATGTGAATGGAGAGCTTGGTTTTGGAGTAACACCAAAAGACGTTGCATTGTATATTATTTCTCAGCTATCAACTTCTGGTGCTACCGGTTATTTTGTAGAGTACGCTGGCGACGTGTTTAGAAATATGACGATGGAAGGTCGTATGACCGTTTGTAACCTTAGTATAGAAATGGGTGCAAGAGGAGGCATGATCGCACCAGATGAAAAAACTTTTGAATACATTAAAGGAAGACCCCTAACACCAAAAGGAGAAGCTTGGGATACTGCCATGGAATATTGGCAAACCTTAAAAACGGATGAAGATGCTGTTTTTGATAAAGAACTTACTTTTAATGGTGCTGATATTGAACCGATGATTACCTATGGAACCAATCCTGGAATGGGAATTGGTATTACGAATCATATTCCTGATGCATCTAATGTAGAAGGTGGTGTTGCTACTTATAAAAAATCCTTAGGATATATGGATTTTAATGAAGGAGATGCAATGATTGGTAAACCCGTAGATTATGTATTCTTAGGAAGTTGTACGAATGGTAGAATTGAAGATTTTAGAGCCTTTGCTTCTATTATCAAAGGAAAAAAGAAAGCAGAAAACATTACTGCTTGGCTAGTTCCTGGATCTCATGAAGTAGAAGAACTGATCAAAGAAGAAGGAATTTTAGACATCATCACTGAAGCAGGCTTTACGCTTAGAGAACCTGGATGTTCTGCCTGTCTGGCAATGAACGCTGATAAAATCCCTGCAGGAAAGCTAGCGGTAAGTACCTCCAATAGAAATTTTGAAGGAAGACAAGGACCTGGATCCAGAACTTTACTAGCTAGTCCTCTCGTTGCCGCTGCAACTGCAGTTACAGGAGTTGTAACTGATCCTAGAACGCTTTTAGAAGAAATTACAAACTAGAAATAAATTGATTGCATATACATACAATCCTTTCTCCCCAAGGGAGAAATAAGAATGAAGGAATCGAAAGAAATATGCAATTAATTTTCTTAAACAAAACATTATAAAATGGCATACGATAAATTCAACATAATAACTTCTACAGCAGTACCATTACCTATAGAGAATGTAGACACTGATCAGATTATTCCTGCGCGTTTTCTAAAAGCAACAGAACGTAAAGGATTTGGAGATAACCTTTTTAGAGACTGGAGATATCATAATGATAATACTCCAAAAGAAGATTTTGTATTAAACAATCCAACCTATAGTGGTAAAATCCTTGTAGGAGGTAAAAATTTTGGATCAGGATCTTCTCGCGAACATGCTGCTTGGGCAGTATATGATTATGGATTCAGATGTGTAGTTTCTAGTTTCTTTGCAGATATTTTCAGAGGTAATTGCCTTAATATTGGCGTCTTACCTGTTCAAGTAAGTCCAGAGTTTTTGGAAAAAATATTCAAAGCTATTAAGACAAATCCTGATACAGAAATCGAAGTAAACTTACCTCAGCAAACGATTACGATCAAAGCTTCTGGTGAATCAGAATCCTTTGATATTAATAGTTATAAAAAAGAGAATATGCTGAACGGATATGATGATATCGATTATCTGACCAAAATGAAATCAGAAATTCAGGAATTTGCAACTACGCGTCCTTTCTAAACAAATCATTTGGGCGTTCGAGCGGGCTATTCGTTATATCTTTTCTGACTTCCTTCGACAAGCTCAGGATGACAGAAAAGGATGCCACTGCTATCCCTAACACATAAAACAATAAAGCTAGCCCTGAGCGAAGTCGAAGGGCTAACGCAAAAACAAATCGCATGAGCAAACGATCAATAGAAATCATGGATACTACACTCCGAGATGGTGAGCAAACCTCTGGGATATCCTTTTCTGCTTCAGAAAAACTGACGATCGCACGTCTTCTTATTGAAGAATTGAATGTAGACCGTATTGAAGTAGCATCTGCTCGAGTATCCGAAGGTGAGTTTGAAGCGGTTAAAAACATTATTGATTGGGCAAAAGAAAATGGATATATTGATCAAGTAGAAATACTAACCTTTGTAGATGGTGGTAAATCTTTACAATGGATGAAAGATACCGGAGCTAAAGTCCAGAATCTTCTCACTAAGGGATCTTTAAATCATCTTACATATCAGTTAAAAAAAACTCCCGAACAGCATTTTGAAGACATTGCAGCGACTTTTAAACAAGCAGCTCAAGAAGGAATCATCACCAATGTGTATTTAGAAGATTGGAGTAATGGTATGCGCAACTCTCCTGAATATGTATATCAGTTTCTTGATTTTCTGACTACACAACCTATAAGAAGAGTTTTGCTGCCTGATACCTTAGGCGTTCTTATTCCTTCTGAGGCATATACATACTTATCCACTTTACGAAATAAATATCCAAATTTACATTTCGACTTTCATGCGCATAATGATTATGATCTTGGGGTTGCCAATGCTATCGAAGGAGTTAAAGCTGGAGTCAATGGACTACACCTCACTATGAACGGAATGGGAGAACGGGCAGGAAATGCTCCTCTGGCAAGTGTAGTTGCTGTCATCAATGATTACCTTCCAGAAATTAGTATCAATGTAAAGGAATCAGCACTATATAAGGTAAGTAAGCTGGTAGAAACCTTTTCTGGATTTAAAATCCCTGCTAATAAACCTGTAGTAGGTGATAATGTATTTACGCAGACTGCTGGAATCCACGCAGATGGTGACAACAAACACAATCTATATTTTAATGACCTGATGCCGGAACGTTTTGGGCGAAAACGAAAGTATGCTTTAGGAAAAACTTCTGGTAAAGCTAATATCGAAAAAAACCTTCAGGAATTAGGGTTAAAACTAAGCCCTGAAGACATCAAGAAAGTGACCCAAAAGATCATTAAACTCGGTGATAAAAAAGAAGTAGTAACTCAGGAAGATTTACCGTATATCATATCGGATGTATTGGATAGCAAATTGTATAAAGACAAGGTGAAAATCAAATCCTACGCCTTAAATCATGCAAAAGGTTTAAAACCTTCTGCTACATTGGCTATTAAAATGGATGATGAGGTGATTGAACAACATGCACAGGGCGATGGACAATATGATGCATTTATGAATGCTCTTAGAAAAGTATATAAACAAAAAGACAAGACACTTCCAAAACTTATTGACTATGCAGTTCGTATTCCTCCGGGAAGTAATTCGGATGCACTTTGCGAAACGGTGATCACCTGGAAAACTGAAGTAAAGGAATTTGTAACCAGAGGATTAGATTCCGATCAAACGGTTTCTGCAATTAAGGCAACAGAAAAAATGCTAAATATTATTGAATTATAATATTAAAAACACCTCTGTCATCTCGAGCGGAGTCGAGAGATAGCTACTTAAAGAATCAATACATTTCGACTCCGCTCAATGTGACAGTATAACTATAAATAAAAGTATCAGTCTGAACCTGTCGAAGGCAATTTGAAATTAATTATCTATAAACTTCGACAAGCTCAGCTTGACAAAAAGTATAATAATTGAGAATAAATACATATGGAATTAAACATAGCACTACTAGCCGGAGACGGTATTGGACCAGAAGTTATAGATCAAGCCGTAAAAGTTTGCGATGCTGTTGCAAAAAAGTATGAGCATAAAATCAATTGGACATCAGCATTAACTGGAGCTGCTGCCATTGATGCCGTAGGAGAACCATACCCTGATGAAACTCACGAAATTTGTGTAAATGCAGATGCCGTATTATTTGGAGCAATCGGTCACCCTAGATTTGACAATGATCCGTCTGCAAAAGTTCGTCCGGAGCAAGGATTACTAAAAATGCGTCAGAAGTTAGGGTTATTTGCCAACGTAAGACCAACCTTTACTTTTCCTTCATTGATTGATAAATCTCCTTTAAAACGAGAACGAATCGAAGGAACTGATCTAGTATTTCTTCGTGAGTTAACTAGTGGAATTTACTTTGGAAAAAGAGGTAGAGAAGATAATGGAAACACGGCTTATGACACTTGTACATATACCAGAGAAGAAGTAAAACGTTTGGCTAAAAAAGGATTTGAAATGGCTATGACCCGTAGTAAAAAACTATGTTGTGTAGATAAAGCCAACGTATTAGAATCTTCTCGTCTATGGAGAGAAACTGTACAGGCTATGGAAAAAGACTATCCCGAAGTTGAAGTAAGTTATGAATTTGTGGATGCTGTAGCAATGCGATTGGTACAATGGCCTAATTCTTATGATGTTTTGATTACTGAGAATTTATTCGGAGATATTCTTACAGATGAAGCTTCTGTAATATCAGGATCAATGGGGTTAATGCCTTCTGCTTCTCTGGGAGAAAAGACAGCTTTGTTTGAGCCTATTCACGGATCCTATCCGCAAGCAGCAGGAAAAGATATTGCTAATCCATTGGCAACAGTATTATCTGCAGCAATGATGTTCGAAACTGCTTTTGGATTAAATGAGGAAGCACAAACCATCAGAAATGTAGTAGATAAATCTTTAAATGAAG
Source organism: uncultured Aquimarina sp. (assembly GCF_947495315.1). Taxonomy (GTDB): domain Bacteria; phylum Bacteroidota; class Bacteroidia; order Flavobacteriales; family Flavobacteriaceae; genus Aquimarina. The sequence continues at coordinate 111,714 of NZ_CANLYD010000007.1, forward strand.
GTATTGTTACCGAAGACTTAGCCGGAGAACAAAAAGCTTACAAAACCAGTGAGGTTGGAGATTGGTTGGTTAATAATATTTAAAATCTGTTTATAAACACTAATAGTACAAACCCTATAAGAAAGAATACTTTCTTATAGGGTTTTATACAATCATAACTTAATGATTATAAGGCAGAACAATGCTCTCCAGTTGTAATATATTCGCATAGATCATTAAGAGGTCCACTACATTTACAATACGATGGACAATAAACTCTGCATCCTATAGGAGAGCCAATTCCTCCATTGATTAATTTTTGCTCTGATTTGCTAATTGATTTACCGATTTTTAATATACTCTTGTTCATTTTTTTTGTTTTTATTATTAATGAATTGTGATACTATTATCACATTAAAAAGATATAAAAAACAGGGAATTATACCGTTAATTAAATAGCAATAGAATGTTATATCTATCATAAAAGAAAATGATTACTAATTTTTGAGACATTAAAACGAATGAATAGTTATATCAAATAGAATTTAAAATCGTCTAAAAAATAATTTGAATTATGGTACGTGTAGATGAATTATTAAATCAAAGCATAACCAGAGCTACGGTTTTATCTCACACTGAAACATGAGTGCATAAGAAACGAATTATTTATGCTATTTAAGTTTTAACTGGTATGCAGTCCTTGCTGGTACTGAGTTCCCATAAATCTCTATAACAGGTTCACTTACATTGATATTGTCGTGAATTAGTAAGGCCGATAAAACATTATAATTAAACTAGATCGGTAATAGTCGGTAAGGAATTTCTAAAGATTTTCTTCATTCTAATAAACATCTCTAAATCAAAAAACTTTCAGCGAATACTATTGGTACTAACTCCGCTATATAAATCTTATTCACACAAAAGTAAAAGCTATATTTTACTGCTCAATACTTAAGGCTTCAAAAGAAACTAGTTCATGATCTTCGAATCTTGGGTTTATCATAATAGGGTTACAACAAACCTCACAATCTTCTACATACTCCTGATTAGAAACTGAAACGTCTAATAACATGGATATCTCTTCCCAACAATATGGACATTGAAAAAAATGTTCAAACATTACATTAATCCTTATGAATTTATTCTAAAAAAACACTTCGACGAGCTCAATGCGACAGTTAAGTGTGACATTACGTATTATAACTCAATATTCAATAACTGACCTGTGAGTTGTAGCAATTGCAACTCAGCTAGCTTTGCATCGTATTTAGCCAATGTCTTATTAGTTTGCGCCTGTATAAGGTTAATTTGAGCTTGTCTAAATTCTATAGAGGTAATCTGACCAAGGTTAAACCGTTCTCTGGAACGCTCAAAATTGTTTTGGTTCGTCAGAACATTTTGCTGCTGTATCTCGTAAACTTTTAAGCGATTCTCATAATTCCCCAAGGCATTAGCGATATCTCTTTTTACCTGTTGTTCTACCTGAATTTTCGCTAATTCCTGATTGTCTAAAGCAATTTTAGCATTCTTAACTCTTGTGATAGTACCTCCACCATCAAAAAGGTTCCAGCTTAAACTCACGCCGGCTGCTAATGTATATGTATCTCCGATATTACCAGGAAAAAAAGCAGATGGCGGATTCCTGTTTTCATTCCAGCCATATGAACCCGTTAGACCTATAACTGGCAAATAACCTGACTTGCTAACTTTTAAGTCATAATCACTTATCCGAATGTTACTTTCATTTTGCAACAGCGTTACATTATTCTCAATAGATTTTTCTAAATAACTATCTATCTCTAACCTTGAAATAAAATTGACAATAGTATCTACTGTAAATTGTATTTCTAGTTCATTATCGACAATAATATTAAGATCTCGTTTCGTATTAATAAGCTGTTGCTTTGTATTTAATAAATTAATACTATCATTGGCTACATCTACTTCTGCATTTAATACATTCAGTTTTGTGTTTTGACCATATTCAAACTGATAGGTAGATCTAGTTACCCTTTCCTTAGAAATTCTAAGTGTCTCCTCAAGAACTTGTTCATTCTCCGTCAATCTAGCAACTTCATAGTATACAGAAAACAATTGTAGCAACGTATTCTCAATAGTTTCTCTAGCCTGCAATTCTGTCAAGTTGTATTGTTCTTTTAATCTTTTATAATTATAAAATCGCCCCAAACCATCAAACAGAGTATAGTTGAGATCAAGCGAAGCATTATATCTTTGTGTTTCAGCACCTAGAATCTCAATATCTGGTCGAGGTCGGGTAATAGAATCCATAGTACCTTCAACAGGTACTCTTATCGTTGCCCCTGGAAATGAAGTAGTAGAAGATGTCTCCTGATAATTTGCCCCTGCATTAGCTGCCAGTGTAGGCAAATATCCTGAGTTTAATACTCCTTTATTATTTTTAGCTGCCTCGATATTATTGGTGGCTATTAGAATTCCGTAGTTGTTTTCTAAAGTCAACCGAATAGCTTCTTGTTTTGTTAGCTTTTGGGCAAAAACGTTGCCGCCAGCCATAAACAAAAGCAAGATAAATCCTGCTATATATCTATGCTTGTAATTCATGTTCCTCTTTTTGTTCTTTTATAGCACGTTCTACTTCTTCTTTGGTAATTTTATTTCCTGTAGCCAACCACTTAGTTCCTACTTTTACCTTATTACTAAATGATAAAAATAGTGGTAATACTAACAAGGTGAGTACTGTTGCAAATCCAATTCCGTATGCTATAGAAATTGCCATAGGAATCAAGAATTTTGCCTGACGACTTTCTTCAAAAATTAATGGTGCCAATCCTGCAATAGTAGTTAAGGATGTTAGAAAAATTGCTCTAAAACGAGATTTTCCTGCTTCAAAAATAGCACTGTCAAATGTCATTCCAGCTCGTAAGTTACTATTAAACTTTCCTATGAGCACCAATCCATCGTTTACCATAATACCAATCAGCGCAATAATCCCTAATAACGATAATATATTAATAGGAAAACCGTGAACCCAATGTCCAAATGCAACTGCAGGAAGACTCAAAGGTATAAGAAGTAAAAGCAACAATGGTTGGCTATAACTTCTAAAAGTAAATGCAATCGTAATATAGATTAAAGCCAATGCAGTGAGGCCAACAGGGCCTAAAGACCCAAGAAATTTTCCAGCTTCTCGATTCTGACCTTCATATGAGGGTGTTACTGTAGGATACTTAGCAATAATCTCAGGCATAATTATCGTACGGATTTCTTCTAAAACATCTGTAGAACTTGTAGTCTCAGGATCTTTTAAATCTGCAGAAATCTGCACCTCTCTTCTTCCATCAAGGTGATTAACGGATACATCTCCTCGCTCAATTGAATAATCAACAATCTCACTGATCGGTATCCTTTCACCGGTTGAGGTAGAAATTCTCATATTATCGAGATCCAGAATCGAAGATCTATTTTCTCTATCATAACGCACCCAAACACGTATCTCATCCTGACCTCTTTGGAACCGTTGTGCCTGAACCCCAAAGAATCCTCCTCTTACCTGTGACATTACGTCTTGTAAATTAAGACCTAGTGCGTATGCATTTTCTTTTAGTTCCAGTCGAATCTCCTTTATCCCTGCAGGATCATTATCCGCGACATCCTTCAGCCTGGAATCATTTTCCAGAACTGTTTTAAATTCTGCTTTTGCCGCTTTTAATTCTTGAATATTGCTTCCTAATAATGAAACAGAAACTGGGCTTCCTCCAAAATTCCCACCAGACCCAAAAATTAATCGCTCAGTCCCAAAAACAGGACCTACTTTTTCTCGTATTCGGTTCGCAACCAATCCAGAGTTTACCTCATTTGGTCGTTCTTGTCCTGGTAACATATTAATACGTAAGGAAGCATTAGAAGATGAGTTTACACTTCTGATTACATTTTCGAATAACTGCTTTCCTTCATAATCTTCACCAACTAAAAATTCTTCACTTAGCTCTTTATTAACAAGCCATGCTTTTTCTTCTATCATAGAAATAATAGAATCGGTTATTTTTTCATTAGTCCCGTTAGGCATACCAAGGTCGATAGAAATGACATCACTAGCAATACGAGGAAAAAATGCAGTTCTCACAATTCCTCCACCAACACTTCCTACTGTAAGGATGAGTATCACTATAAATATGGAAAAAGTAAAAAGTTTATTCTTTAGTGAAAAACTAAGTGTAGGACTATACACATTATCGCGCAGCCATCTCATGATTTTATCTCCAAAAGTATTGACATAACGAAGCTTAGAAAACAACTTCCCTATCGCTGTTTTAGGTCTTTTATCCTCAGACTTCAAAGCTTTAGAATGCGCTAAATGGGCAGGAAGAATAATTAATGCTTCTATTAATGACACTCCAAGAGTAAGAATCACTATAACAGATACTTCTCCAAAAAAATCACCAATACGACCATCTAAAAACAAGAAGATTCCAAAAGCTATTATTGTAGTCAAAATTGCAGAGACTATTGGAGGAATCACCTCCATAGTTCCATCAATGGCAGCTTGAACAGGGCTTTTCCCTTTTTCATAATGCTGATAAATATTTTCGGCAATTACGATACCATCATCTACTAGAATCCCGATTACAATAATCATCCCAAAGAGCGATAGTACATTAATAGTTACATTAAAATATCCGGCTAATACAAACATACCTAAAAAGGCAATCGGTAACCCAAACGCTACCCAAAATGCCAAACGGGTATTTAGGAATAACGATAAGAATATAAGTACAAGTATCATCCCGATAATTGCATTTTCTGTAAGCAATTTGGTACGTTGTACTAAAGTAATGGAACGATCACTAATCACATTAAGCTGAACGTTATTATACTTCTGATTAAATTGCTCTATATATTCTTTGGCCTTCTCTGCCGAAGAAATCAGATCTTCGGTATTCGTACTCGTTATCTGAACATTAACAGAAAGGTTTCCATTAAAATAAGTGGCATTAGGCGATTCTGAGAAACGATCTCTAATTTCTGCAACATCTTTAAGTCTAATGGTACGCCCGGATGCATCTGCACGTATGATCAGGTTAGAAAGTTCATTTGCATAATATGATCTATTATTTGCACGAATAAGGTATTCTTCTGTATTGGTCTTTATAGTACCGCCTGTGGTCAATATATTAGCTTGGCTTACTGCTCGGGCCACTTCACTAAAACTAAGGCTGAAGGCTAGCAAATTATTTTCATTTACCGCGATTTCGATTTCTTCATCAGGATACCCACTAATCGTAATCTGAGAGATCCCATCTATTGCTCTGAGATCATTTTCAATCTGCCTAGCAATTTGTTTTAAAGTAACCAAAGGTATATCAGTTCCACTTATAGCAAAATCTATTGTAGGTCTAATTGCTTCTTGTTTAGAGGTTACGATAGGCTCCATTCCTGTAGGAAATGAAGGCACTCTATCCACCGCATTTTTAACTTCGAGCAACATAAAGTCAATATCTTTTCCTTTTTCGATTTCGACATTGATACTTCCACTATTTTCTCTGGAGGTTGAGGTTACACGCTCTACTCCTTCCAAACCTTTAAGGTTATCTTCTACCTTTAGTATAATACCTTCTTCGATCTCCAATGGAGAGGCACCAGGATAAACAACGCTTATATTGATATTTTTAGAATCTGTAAGTGGAAAAAAAGAGGATTTAAGAGAAAGTGCACCAAAAATCCCAAATGCTATAAAAGCAATGACAATTACATCTACAGCCACATGATATCTAATAAAATAAGAAATAATCTTACGCATAACTACTGTTTTGAATTAGCATTACTCACATTCCCATCAGCAGCTGATGACTTTCTTCCTTTACCTTGATATATTTTTACCAACATTCCGGCATACGCTCCAGGAACTGGTTTGTTAAGAATTACATCTCCATCTGGGATTCCTTTCAGAATGACTTTCTTATCAGAAAAATAAACAGGTTGTACATCAATCATATCCAAGATACTATCTCTAACTACAAAAATCCTATCTCCATCCTGAAGCAAATTACGATCAATTTCTATAGCGTTCTCGGCTTTTCTGGCATCCAGACTTGCCTCTAGGTACATTCCTTCTTTTAATGATGCATCTTTGACTTCAATAAAAGTAGTGATCGTTTGTGTAGCTTGATCTACCCTTCCGTTTATTCGGGTTACAATGCCTGTATATGTTTTGGATGTATTAAGATCTGAAAGCACTACAGATTCTCCTATCTTTAACAAATCTGAATATTCCTTTCCTATCGCTACTTCAATTTCATAGGCGCTTGTATCTATAAACTCTCCTAGTTTTTGCCCTTGACGAATCAGGGTTCCTTCTGTAACTAAAGCTTCTGTAAGAACTCCAGAAAATGGTGCAGAAATCCTATACTTGGACAAACGTTGTTCCAGGTTTTTTACATTATAATAAGTTGTGTAGATATTTCGACCTGTAATAAAATATTTTTCTTTTTCTGAATTAGTTTCAGGAAGTTCAGGTGTTACTTTATCAATATCGAAATTGGTAAGATAGTTTTGCCATTTATTATAGATCTCAGGATAATCCAGGCGTAAATCAGGCATTATAGAAGTAATCAAATTATATAAATTACTTTTAGCAGATTGTACAGAAGCATAATATTCTGAAGCATCAATTCTAATTAATGTTTGGCCTTTTTGATATTGCTGACCAGTTTTAAACAGTTTAGTCCCTCCACGAAACACTCCTTGAACTTCAGAAAATAACTCTAATCTTCTTTTTGCAGTTAAATTACCATTAGCAGTGATCTTAATCGGCACCGTACCATTTTTAATGGTATCTACGAAAACGGTTTTAATCACCTTTGCAGATCTTGGTTTAACTCTGGTTTTACTATCAATAAGCTTTTTTGCTCCAAATAAAGCTCCAGCAATAAGTAATAATCCAAGGATAGAAAGTATTACATTTCTCATACACAACAGTTTGTTTAAACTTTTAATCTAAAAAGCCACACAAAACTATCAACAACGAACGTGTGTTGCAGTTAAAGAACTCATAAAATAAACCCAACTCCTTAAACTAAAAAAGACACCTAAAATGATTAGGTGTCTTTTTTTAAAATATTTATGATTATTTTATTAATCTGCTATTTCAGCAATTTTATCTTTGATCTTTTTAAGTGTACTGATCAAGTTTTCAATTTCTTCATTGCTCAGACTTTCCTGTACTGCCGGAATGAGATCATACATAATCGGAGTTACTTTCTCGATCACTTCTTTTCCATAATCTGTAAGGAAAATTCTATTTACTCTTCTATCTTTCTCATCACTTTTTCTCACCACAAGATTTTTACTCTCCATTGTATTAACCAATCTGGTCATAGAAGTCTTATCTCTATGGGTAATAAAAGCCAAATCATTTTGCGGTTGTCCATCTTTCACCTTCAAACGCTTAAGAACACTCCATTGCTCTTTGGATAAATCCAACCCATTTTCACCAAAGGCTTTCTGAACTAAAAACCCAAAATCATAATGAATCTTTCCAATCCAAGATAGTGCGTGAGCATTTAAGTCGATGGCTTTTGTATCATTCATACATTGTATAATTTAATTTACAGGTACAAAAATATCTATAAATATTCAGTTGTACCTGAAACTAACGATAAAAATTATTCTCAAGTATACGATTTGTTTGATCTTAACATTTAGGTAACATACTCGAATTCAAGGATCTTTAAAAATACATACATTACAATACAAAAGTCTTAATTTACATCTCTATTTTTTGAATAATTTTCTAATATTACCTCTAAAACAAGAATTAAGATAATGTATCTATTTCTTCTTGTAAAGTTTCCCAATTTTCCATCAAAGAAGTTAATTTGTCTTTTTTTGCTTGGTACTTATCGAAAAAATCAGGTTCCGCAATAGTCTGATCGTAGTTGATTTCTAATTTTACATCTATATCCTTAATTTCTCTTTCGAGTTTATTGATCTTAGATTCCACATTACTCAACTTATTATTCAGAGATTTCAGTTTTTTCTGATTCTCGTAGGATTGCTTTGCTGTTTCTTTTGTATCAGAAGCAACTGTAGTCTGTTTATCCTTTTTTTCCAAATCGCGAAGATTATCAACGCGTCTCTGTTCTAAATAGAAGTCTATATCTCCAAGGTATTCTTTTATTTTTCTATCTTTAAATTCATAAACCGTATTCGTCAATCCTTGTAGAAAATCCCTATCGTGAGATACTAGAATTAATGTACCTTCAAAATTCTTTAGCGCCGTCTTTAGTACATTTTTTGATTTAATATCTAAGTGATTCGTTGGCTCATCCATGATCAACACATTAAAAGGTTGCAGAAGCAATTTACATAGCGCTAGACGATTTCGCTCTCCTCCAGAGAGTACTTTTACTTTTTTATCCACCTCTTCTCCTCTAAACAAGAAGGACCCCAACATATCGCGCACCCTGCTTCTTGTTTTCTCATTAGCAGCGTGAATCATCGTGTCATGCACTGTTAACTCACCATCCAGATATTCTGACTGATTCTGGGCAAAATAACCAATCTGTACATTATGCCCCAACTTAAGTTCACCGGAATAAGGTATTTCATTATGAATCATTTTTGCTAATGTTGACTTTCCTTGACCATTCTGACCCACAAAGGCAGTTTTAGAACCCCGTTCTACAAGTAAGTTGACATTCTTGAGAATTTCCTTATCCCCGTATTTCTTTCCGGTATTGATAGCTTCAACTATTACTTTTCCAGGTTGTACGCTTATAGGAAAGTTAATATTCATTACGGCGTTATCATCCTCATCAACCTCTATTCGATCAATCTTGTCCAATTTTTTGATTAGGGATTGTGCCATAGATGCTTTAGATGCTTTGGCTCTGAATTTTTCAATTAACTTTTCAGTTTGTTCAATTTGTTTGGATTGGTTCTTTTGTGTCGCCAGCTGCTGCTCACGTAATTCCTTACGCAGTACCAAGTATTTAGAATATGGTTTATTATAATCATAGATACGGCCTAAAGAAATTTCGATAGTCCTATTAGTGACATTATCGAGAAACATTTTATCGTGAGAAACAATAATAACCACTCCGGCATAGGTTTTTAAAAAACTCTCTAACCAAATAATAGATTCTATATCCAGGTGATTCGTCGGCTCATCAAGTAATAATACGTCGTTGTTTTGCAATAAAAGCTTTGCCAATTCGATTCGCATACGCCAACCTCCAGAAAAAGTGTCTGTCAAGTTATTAAAAACCTCTCTTTCGAATCCAAGTCCCTGTAATACTCTTTCTGCCTCTCCTTGATAATTATATCCCCCAAGAATCTCATAATGATGTGTGAGATCACTTAAATCAGTAATAAGTTGATTATAACCTTCACTTTCATAATCCGTACGCTCTGCCAGTTGCGCATTAATCTCATCAATCTCCCGCTCCGCTTTTTTGATTTCTACAAAAGCTTCATAAGCTTCTTCCAGTACCGTACGCCCTTGCACAAAATCAATATCCTGCTTTAAGAATCCAATTCTTACTTCTTTGTCCATGGCAATATGCCCAGAATCGGGCTCTTGCTCTCTAGATAAAATTTTAAGCATAGTGGACTTACCTGCTCCATTCTTTCCTACGAGTCCTACTCGATCTCCTGCACTTAACCTAAAGGCTATTTCTTCGAAAAGATATTCTCCTCCAAACGAAATTGACAAATTGTGTATGTTTAACATCAGCTTTTGAATATTTTGTGCAAAGATGGCTAATTTTGTGATAGAATAAAAGTACTATGAGCTTCTTAAAAGGAACTAAAATCTACAGCGTTTTTACAGGCACATGTCCTGTTTGTCAAAATGAAAGTATGTATAAGGAAACGAACCCATATAAATTGGGGAAAGTTTTTCAGATGCACGAACGTTGCAGTCATTGTAATACTAAATATAAGATAGAACCCTCCTTTTTTTATGGAGCTATGTATGTAAGCTATGGCGTAGGGATTGCTTTTGCAGTTGCAGCCTTTCTAATTGGAAACATTTTTCTGAAATTAGACCTATTAAATACCTTTTTTGTAATAGTTGGAACTCTGTTGGTGTTTTTTCCAATAATTCTTCGATTATCCAGAAACATCTGGATTAATATATTCATGCACTACAGGAAAAAGTAAAACCTATCGTAAATTTTCAAAACGTTTGATATCAATTTCCTTATCTAAAGATCCATCATTCTCAATGAAATCATAGAGTTTGTTTGCCACATAAGGGCCAATTAATATGCCTCTGCTTCCTAATCCATTGATAATATGCATGTTTTTATATTCAGGATGTGTTCCGATTAACGGTCTTCTGTCTCTAATAGTCGGTCTAATTCCAGCAACCTGATCAACTACTTCATAATCCACTTTTAGGAAACGTTCTAGCTTCATTTGTAGCTGCTCTCTTGCAGATGTAGTAATATCCGGTGTTTTATCCTGATTATTGTAAGTAGCTCCTACCTTATACAAATCGTCGCCCAGCGGAATAATAAATATAGATGATTTCACTGCCTCTTTCAGTTGCAAATCTTTGCATTTAATAATAATATACTCACCCTTATTCCCTTGCAATGGTAAATAATTAAAAAAAGGATTGTTTCTAACGCCAAAACCTTCAGCAAAAACAATATTCTTAGCCCTTAAGCCTTTATAATCTATAAAATCCGTTTCAATTGCTAATTCATTGTGTTCCAAAGATTCCTTTATTAGCGATTCTTTTTTTTCCAAATCTAAAACATATAGGGACAGCAACTTTTTAATATCAATTTTACCAGTGCCTTTAACCCTTCCATAATGAAAAGGAACATCCAATGCCTCATTTTCATTTCTGATTAACTCTGATGAAAGAAAAGTTTTTAAAACAGGCTTGTCACAAGCTTCGAACCATAAATTTTGCTCCTCAATATTATTGAATCTTCTCAAAACGGGAAGTTCAGACACTAAGGCTTCTCCAAGATTATCTTGTATATTTTTGTAAAAGGGTAGCGCTAGTTCCAACTGTTCTGAAGCAAGCCAAGCGGCTGTAAATCTCTTGAGTATTACAGGATTATACAATCCTCCTGCAACTCTGGAGGATTTCTGCGAATAATTTTCATAAACCATAAATGATTTATTATTATTCTTTAGTTTCTCTACAAAAGCTAATCCCGCTAATCCAAATCCAACGATTATATAATCTATCATAAATCAAAAATAACAAAACGCCCAACTTACTAGTTGGGCGTTTATATATTATATTAGAAACATCAGAGTTTAGTAACTCCACATATCCATTTCAAAGTTTCTGATACTCTCTTTAATTCTTTCGCTCTCAAGCAATTGCATCAAAGCATTGTCAATTATATAGTCATTAACTTCCCGGTCACCCTGAATGTTATCTTCTTTATATATGACAGAATTAAATCGTCTGGCATTAAGCACATGATCATACGTAAAAGGCATTGAGGTATTCTTCCTATTAAATGCTTTTGCGTTATGAAGTATTTCTCTAACATCGGGATACCAAACCCAGAATAATGGAACCATATCTGGCTCATCATCATTTATAAAGTTCACATCCGGTGCTACTGGAGCGATACCTAACAATCTGTATCTTAATTCTCCCTGACGCTTATCAAAGTACCAATATCCTCTGATTTTATACTCTGAAATATCAGCTGCACTAATAGTAGTAATCTCGATATATTGAGGATCTACAGTCTCACCTGCATTAAACTGCTCATACCCTAAATCTAAAGTGTCTATTTTGGATAAAGTACCATCAAGATCACCTAAAGTACGTGTTTCTGTAAAATATGAATCTGCGTAAATCTTTTGGATTTTGCCGTTCTTAACATTGGATAACAAAACATCATATAATGCACGTCTATCTGCTCCTATATTAACAGTATCAATTGGATAATACAATGGAAAATTAATCCGCTCATCAAGATCAATCGTCTCCCACGTAGTTTTCGCCCAAAGTACATCACGCTTGTCAACATAACCATACTCTAACGGAAGGTCATTATCGGCTTGGATCTGTTCGATCGTTTTCTTTCCGATATCTTCTGGACTATCAGCGTTCAAAATGTTAGCCTGACCAAACGAAAACAAGGTCACGAATAGGCTAAAAACGGTTAATAACAAATTTCTCAAATTCATAATCATTAGTTTATTTTAGTTCGTTAACTCAACGATAACCGGAGATATTTTCTTTAATTTATATCCAGCATTGGTTGTTAACTGTGCTTTAATGTCTATAACCTGAACAGAAGATCCGCGTTTTGCTTTTCTAAGAGCAGATTGCGCTCTAGAATCTAATCTTCCTCCTCTAACATTAATAGTTGGTTGACCTTCTACCTTAAACTTAAAGCCAGTTACTTTTAATTTAATATCAAAATCAAAGTCCGGAAGTATTGCTCCTATAGAAGCTTTTTGTAATCCACTTTTAGACATTTTTATACTACCATCTTCACCTCTTACAGTACCGACTGGTCTAGGGATATCTTTTATTCTGAATTTCTTGGTATCACTTACTGAAGAACCATTTGGTAATTTACCACTAACTTTAATATTTACCTCTCTAGCTTTTACTGTAGTAACATTCATCATATATTTACCAGCACCACCTCTTTTCTTAAGACCCGGAGCACTTGCATTTACAGAAGGAACACCTGGAATAGAAATCGTCATTGGGTTCTGTACTCCACGATACACCACATTCATCTTATCAGCAGAAATTACTGCAGAATTTGGTTTTGGAATTACTGCATAAGAACTTTTAATTGGAATAGTTACAGTAGAATCACCCTCTTTGAATTGAAGTTCTCCTTTTACTTCTCTTTCACCAACATTACCTGCAGGGAAATCCAACATTATTTGTCCATTAGTTACTTCTGTCTGTTCTTTACCATTAACGGTAACCTTAGTAGGCTTCAAGGTAGCATCAAAACGACCTAATACAATACGCCCCTTAAACTTCTCTCCACTAAAGAAAGCTGTCTTGTCCGGAACAACTATTGCCTCATAGTTACTAAACGAAAGTTCTGAAGCTTGCTGACCTGCTAACAAAGCCGATAACACTTTACTTTCTGTCGTCTTAACATCAGCTTGCATTTGAGTTAGCTTAGTAAGAGAAGCTACTAAAGGAAAACCTTCGAAATTATATTTTAACCAATTCTTTTTTACGCCTTCACTATCTTCAACATCATTCGTGCTAAATGTTTTGTCTACATCATCCGCTACAGCCGGCTCCACCTCTTTAACAGTACGAATAGCAGCTGAAACTCCATCTCGATATTTAGACACATTATCCATAAATGCTTTAGCATCACCAGACAAAACTCCTCCTTTAAAGAATTTTTCATCTAGCTCGTCTCCTTTATCCATTGATTCATAATCCGTAGGATCATCCTTTCCTTCTAAAAGGCCACTTTTTATAGATTCCAAATAATCATTAAACTCATTAGATAAAGCACTTATTTGATCAGCTTTTTCCTTAAGCGGTGTATATTTCTCTGGTTGTTCTGAAACTTTATCCGCTAAACCAGCCATAAAAGCCGCATTACGCTCTGTAGAGATTGTATTAGAAGCAGTTAACTTTTCGTTCATTAGACCAAAAGCCGATAATACTTCTTTTGACATATTTAATGCCATCATTGCTATAAATACCAAGTACATAAGATTGATCATCTTCTGCCTTGGTGATAATTTTCCTCCTGCCATGTTTCTATATTTTGGTAGTTATTTTTTAATTTAGTTAAATACTAGTTTCTGTTCATAGCACTTAACATACCACCATATACTCCATTAAGAGAAGATAAGTTACTGGCAAGACTTTCCATTTGGTCTTTAAGTTTCTGAGCATTATCTGCAATAGCTTGATTAGCCTCAGCCTGAGATGCTGAAGATTCTAACTGTACTTTATAAAGACTATTTAATGATTCTAATGAAGCAGCAGCTTTTGCCATCTCTTCACTATATTTTTTCTGACCTTGGATTGAATCAATCGTAGGAGAAATTCCTTTTGCAGCTCCTTCAAAATTACGAATACTTTCTCCAAGACTACTCATAAGACTAGAATCTACTCTCGCTTCTTTAAGCATTTCATCTAATTTCTTAGACAACATTCCTTCTGGAGTTTGATTTTCTTTCTTGTCTTTCTTATTACCTCCAGCTAATTCAGGGTACACTAAAGACCAATCTAAATCATCATCAACAGGTTCGAATGCAGAAACTGTAAATACCAATGCTTCAGTAATTAGACCAATGATAAGCATTTCATTACCTGCTGGCCAGTGCATAATTTTAAATAACGCTCCAAGGATTACTACAGCTGCTCCCAGACCGTATACCATGTTCATTAATTTCTTGCTTGATTTTGAATTTGCCATAATAAATGTGTTTAGTTTTTTAAATTTTTTTTAAGTATTAAATTAAAAAAGGGTTAGTAATTAAGGTTGATAGATAAATTTTGGGACTTATTCTAATTCTGATTTTGGGTATTATCTTCTCCAGTAACGTCAGTACCCATATAATCCTGTACCGTTCTGAATCCAATATAACTTCTAGCCGAATCTGCGTATTCGTAATCTCTGGTACTTACCTGTAGGAAATAAGCAACATCTTTCCAGGATCCTCCACGCACAACTTTTCGTTTGTTCTGATCATCGTTAACATTCGGGTTCATTGATGATACATATTCATAGGCTGCAGGGTCATAAGAAGACTGCACCCACTCTGAAACATTACCTGCCATGTTATATAAGTTATAATCATTTGGGTCAAATGTTTTTGCTTCCACTGTATACAAGAAGTTATCAGCTGCGTAATTACCTCGTAAAGGTTTAAAATTAGCTAAGAAACAACCTCTGTCGTTCAAAGCATAAGGTCCACCCCAAGGATATGTTCCTGATTCTAATCCACCTCTTGCTGCATATTCCCACTCAGCTTCTGTAGGTAATCTAAAATAGTTTACAAACTCCTTATTACGTTTTTTCTGATAAGAATTCTTCTCGATAGTTCTCCAAGTACAAAAAGCCTTAGCTTGTTCCCAAGAAACTCCAACTACCGGATAATCATCATATGAACTATGCCAGAAGTAATCATTATGCATTGGTTCATTATATGAATAATTAAAATCTTTAATCCAAACGGTAGTATCAGGATATACCTCAATCACTGTCTCTTTAACGAAATCTTTTCTTCTTCCTTTTTTCGCACGAGCTGCAGCTTGAATATCCATCCAAGTAAATCTGAATTTAAAGTTTTGCACATCAAACGTTCGTCTTCCATTGTAAGATTCTTCTAATGGTATGTATAAAGAATCCATTACTTCTGTGTAAAACTCATCAGGATAATCCTCTGTATCCCATTCAATATCTATGTCCTTGTTAAGTTTTCGACCCTCATAGCCCGTTTCTCCGGTTCCGCTATAGTTATCATAGACATATTTCTCATATACAGACATATCTTCGGTATTCGCATCAAGAAATGCGTATTCTCCAATACCATCATCTCCAGGAGTTTTTCCCATTTCATCAGCCATTATAGCTAATTTCATCCTTACGGTGGAATCGCGAACCCAACGAACAAATTGTCTATATTCACTGTTAGTAACTTCAGTCTCGTCCATGTAGAAAGATCGAACGGTAACTGTCTTGGTAGGCGCATTGGCTAATGCTGCCTTGTCATCATCGGATTTACCCATAATAAATGATCCTCCGGGGATGAGGGCCATTCCGTAGGGTTTCTCCGGATGCCATTTTTTACCCTTTACTCCAACTAGTTCTCCGCGGTTTCCTCCGCCACAACTATATAGTATTGCTACAATAGCAAAGAGTGATACAAATTTCTTCATAACGTGTTTTAGGTTAAGATCTTCGAGATTTAAGGTGGTAAACCTATTTATTTATTTCCAGAAAAACAATTTTTTTCCAAAAAAAACCTTAAATCTCCCTAATAAAAATGTTAAACTTCGTTTTTTCGTTTTGCCTTATACCATCTTTCAGGTATTTCTTGATTACAAGCACGCTCATAATCGTTGTATGTGCAAGGTAATAACGTGTGTCTTTTCAATTTATTATTTCCAGATGAAATAAAAGGTATTTCTATCCACCATCTTTCTGTTTTATCGCTTTTATAAAATGAAAGAACTTCATCTTCTATAGGCACACTATAGTGAAGTGTTCCTGTCTGATTTTTAATATCTAACTCATTGGACCTATAATTAACTCCCTCAATAAAATACCAAAATATTTGTGCAATTAACAATGCCGTCGTTTCTTCATGTTTAAAGTTTTTGAATTCATAGACTCCAAAACTTTTTACCTTATCACTAATACCAGCATATCTTGCAATAGCACATATCTCTCTACCATCAAAACCATTCGGTGAAGCATACTTGTAATTAAGATACGTAGAGCTCATAGCCCCAAGATCAATTGCTACAATATCAGCATCGCGCATGATAGGCTCTACAATTGTAACATCTGATGTCACTTCCCCCAACCGATATGCATCAAAATATAATTTCTCTATTAAATCTATTTCTTCTTGTGAATTAAAATAAGTTTGATACCCTATATTGCTATAATTGAAAAGATTATAAGGCTGTTCTACAATAATCTTACCTACAAAAGAGGTATTTGTTATTGGCTGAGAAGTATTTCCTAAATCAAACCTACTATCTACATTGACAAGATTAACCATTCTCTCCAAAATATCAAAAGCACGATACTGACCATATACTAAATCTTGACTACCTCCAATAATTAGGGGTATCACATTTTTTTGAAGTAGTGTAGCAAGAATATCTTTCATTAAAAAATAAGTATCGCTTACTTCTTCTCCTGGAATAATATCTCCAAGATCTACAATTAAAGTATCCCAATTACCTGGAAACAGGTCATATAAAGATTTTCGTATAGTATCAAAATGCAGCTCTTCTCCCAGAAAATTAATATCATTTCTATTCTCTCTAACGCAAATAATTGCAATATCTACTTTATCAAGATCAGGAACTCCATAGTCAGAAGTATGAACTTTAATCTGTTTGCCTAATGATTGATCTGGTAGCAATGCAACATGCGCTGCCACTATTTCGCTGACTGGTGAAAGAAACTCTAAAGACATATTATTATATACTTATTTCTTTTTAGTAGTCTTTTTTGTTGTTTTTTTCTTAGCAGTAGTCTTCTTTTTAGGAGCATTCTTTTCGATAAGATCTTTTACCTTTTCTAAAGTAAGTTTAGTAGCATCTACAGTTTTAGGTAATTCAATTTTGATTTTACCTTTTATAACATTGCTTCGCCCCCATCTTGCTTTTTCAACTCGGATACCTTCTTCCTCCCAATTATGAATTACTTTATCAATCTCTTTCTGTTTCTTTTCTTCAATAAGCTGAATAATATCCTCATCAGAAAGGTTATCAAAGTCATATTTTTTATTCACATTGATAAACATCCCATTCCATTTAATAAATGGACCAAACCGACCAGTTCCTTTTTGCACTGGTAAATTTTCATATGTATATATTGGAGCATCTGCCTTTTCTTTAGCATCAATAAGTTCGATTGCTCTTTCTAATGATGTGCTTAAGGGATCTTCTCCTTTATCAAGAGAAACAAATTTAGCTCCAAACTTTACATATGGACCAAAACGTCCATTATTTACAGTAACTGTTTCCCCTTTATAATCACCTAGCTCTTTTGGCAATTGAAATAAATCCATTGCTTGTTCAAAAGTTATACTCCCTAACGTTTGCCCTGGTGCCAAACTAGCAAACCTTGGTTTATCCTCATCTTCTGCAGTACCAATTTGTACCATTGGTCCAAATTTTCCTAAACGAACACTTACAGGTTTCCCAGAATCTGGATCTTCTCCTAAAATCCTTTCTCCCACCTCACGCTCTGCATTCTGAGCAACATCTTCTACTCTAGGATGAAACTCGTCATAAAACTCTTTCATTACATGAGTCCAGTCTTCCTGGCCTTCAGCAATTTCATCAAAGTCTTGCTCTACTTTTGCTGTAAAATTATAATCTAAAATAGAAGAGAAATGATTTACTAAAAAGTCATTAACCACCATTCCCACATCGGTCGGAATTAATTTTCCTTTATCACTTCCTACTTTTTCCTTTAAATTTTTCTCTTTAATTGCATCACCAGAAAGCGTAATCTGAACATAACCTCGCTCTTCTCCCTCTTTAGAACCTTTTTCTATATAGTTTCTATTTTGGATGGTAGAGATTGTTGGCGCATACGTAGATGGACGGCCAATACCTAATTCTTCTAATTTTTTTACTAAAGCCGCTTCAGAATATCGGCTTGGTGGTCTGGTAAATCTTTCGGTAGCGGTAACATAATTATTAAACAAATTCTCACCAACTTTCATAGCAGGCAAGATGCCGCTTTGCTCTTCATCTTCATCATCATTGCCTTCAAGATACACTTTAAGGAAACCTTCAAATTTTATCACCTCTCCATTTGCAACAAATTGCTCATTATGAGAAGTAGATCCAATTTTCACATTGGTTCTTTCTAATTTAGCATCACTCATTTGTGAAGCAATCGCTCTTTTCCAGATTAATTCGTAGAGACGTTGTTGATCATAATCAACCGGTACCGTATGTCTTGAAAAATCCGTCGGTCTTATTGCTTCGTGAGCCTCTTGAGCTCCTTTTGCTTTTCCTTTATATTGTTTAGGATTGCTATATTCTTCTCCGTATGCAGAAATTATTTCTGCTTTTGCACCGTTTTGAGCTTCTGTAGATAGATTCACACTATCTGTTCTCATATAGGTAATCAATCCAGCCTCATACAAACGTTGCGCCATCGTCATTGTCTTACTAACAGAAAAATACAATTTTCTGGATGCTTCCTGTTGTAAGGTAGATGTTGTAAATGGTGGTGCAGGTGATTTTTTTGCTGGTTTGGTAGTAAGATCAGCAACATTAAAACCAGCTCCCAGGTTCTTCTTTAAAAATGCTTGCGCTTCTTCTTTTGTAGAAAAATTCTTAGGCAATTTCGCTTTAAAAGACTTTCCTTTTTCATTAGCGAACTCTGCATCAACGCGATAAGAAGCAACAGGAGCGAAACCAAGTATCTCACGTTCTCTCTCTACAATCAACCTCACAGATACAGACTGTACCCTTCCTGCTGATAATCCTCCTTTTACTTTTCTCCATAAAACAGGAGATAATTCATATCCTACTAATCGATCAAGCACTCGTCTAGCTTGCTGCGCATTTACTAAATTATAATCTATACTTCTCGGATTTTCAATTGCCTTAAGTATTGCTTTTTTAGTAATCTCGTGAAAAACAATTCTACGTGTCTTATCTTTATCTAGTTTTAACTCTTCTGCCAAATGCCAAGCAATAGCTTCTCCCTCTCGATCCTCATCACTAGCTAACCATACCATCTCTGCTTTCTTAGAAAGATCTTTCAGCTTTTTAACCACATCTTTCTTATCTTTTGAGACAATATATTTTGGTTTAAACCCTTCTTCAACATCCACACCAAGTTCTTTTGCGGGCAAATCTGCAATATGTCCAAAACTAGAAGCTACTTTATAATCTTTTCCTAGAAACTTTTCTATTGTCTTTGCCTTAGCTGGTGACTCCACAATCACTAAATTCTTAGCCATAATCCTTTTTTTTCATCTGTTGATAAATACTATTTATTGGTTGACAGATGGAATCGCCAATAAATATTTTCAGTTGGTAATAACCCAGCGTTGATGACTTATTTCTGGAAGCAAAAGTATATCAATTTTTCGAGATCAAAATTTTTTCTCAAAAATTATACTAAAAAAACCTGCAAAATCAGCAGGTTTTATTTTACTTTTTTATTCAACAATCGCATTCCATTCCTCGGATTCTGTTTCATTTTCGAAACCTATAGTATCCTTGTACATGTAGTAAACAGGAATTCGAACAAAGAATATAGTAAAAAATATTCCTATCCCACAAGCCATCAAACCAACAATTTCTGCTAAAACGGCTGATATTAAAATCAACAAAAAAGCCATGAGCCAAATTTTATTACCTAATTTAAAACTTGCTTTAATCAAATCTGAAGCACTCACATCAGGATTAAATGCAAAAATAACACCTAACAATTGTAAAGGCACCATTACATATAAAAGCGGAAAAAAACATAAGGACATAGCTACTATGGAAATTACTGAAATAGCAATAGCAAGAACTAATATTTTCCCTAAGTACTTTCCTTTAAAAAACATAAAATAATTTGATCCTTGATGTAGCTCCAAATCCTCCTGTTTGCAAGTTTGATAGAAATGAGCAATAATACCAAATTGAAACGCAGAAGCAATCATAGAAACTACAACTGCCAATACTACAAACAAAATAGCTAATCCTATAGAAACTTCTTCGAATTGGTTAGAGTATTCACCATATGAATCATCAAAACCATTTATACTTGCTAACGCAACAATAGGAATGTACATTACAATGATTAGTGGAATGATAACCACAAAAGAAATAAGCAAATGAATAAATCCCTGCAACCATACTTTCTTAAAAAGCTCGATACTTTTATTAAAAATATTCCCAAAATCTATTGGACTAATGTTTTCTATTT
Organism: uncultured Aquimarina sp.; assembly: GCF_947495315.1. GTDB lineage: Bacteria > Bacteroidota > Bacteroidia > Flavobacteriales > Flavobacteriaceae > Aquimarina. The sequence continues at coordinate 132,287 of NZ_CANLYD010000007.1, forward strand.
TATCAAAGAGTTGACTAGCATTCATACACAGGATTGATTTAGTTGATTAGTTTTCTCAAATATAAATATTTAAACAAATATAATCCTGCCACTTTGTCATATGTCGTTTTAAAGAGTATCTTTGCACACTATTTGAGTTGAATAGACAAGGATATTATCACACATGGAGAAGATTATTGATGAAAACATCCAGGGACAAGCATTGTCTCTGGACGAAAAAGAAGGAAATACCAGAAAGCTTTTTATTGAAAGCTACGGATGCCAAATGAATTTTAGCGACAGCGAAATTGTAGCTTCAATTTTAGCTAAAGAAGGTTTTAACACTACTCAAAACCTTGAAGATGCTGATCTGGTTTTGGTAAATACCTGTTCTATTCGTGAAAAAGCAGAACTAACAGTAAGAAAACGTTTAGAAAAATATAACGCAGTAAAAAGAATAAATCCAAGCATGAAAGTGGGTGTTCTAGGATGTATGGCAGAACGTTTAAAAAGTAAGTTCCTAGAAGAAGAAAAGATTGTTGACCTAGTAGTAGGACCTGATGCCTATAAAGATTTACCTAATTTGATAGAAGAGGTTGATGCAGGGCGCAATGCGGTAAATGTAGTTTTATCAAAAGAAGAGACCTATGGAGATATCTCTCCAGTTCGCTTACAAAGCAATGGAGTCTCTGCTTTTGTTTCTATCACTAGAGGTTGTGATAATATGTGTACTTTTTGCGTAGTACCTTTTACCAGAGGAAGAGAACGAAGTCGTGATCCGCAAAGTATTCTGAAAGAAATAGACGATCTGGTTATCAATAATTTCAAAGAAATTACATTATTAGGCCAAAATGTTGATAGTTATTTATGGTATGGCGGAGGACTAAAAAAAGATTTTGACAAGGCTAGTGATTTACAAAAAGCTACTGCCACAGATTTTGCAAAGCTTTTGGATCTAGTAGCAGAAAAGTATCCTAAACTGCGTATACGTTTCTCCACATCCAATCCTCAGGATATGACATTAGATGTAATTGAGGTAATGGCGAAGCACAAAAACATCTGTAAACATATTCACCTACCTATACAAAGTGGAAGCGATCGCATTCTTGCAGCAATGAATCGCTTACATACACGCCAAGAATATATTGAACTAGTGGATAACATAAAACAAATCATTCCTGATTGTTCTATAACCCAGGATATGATTATTGGTTTTCCGACAGAAACCGAAGAAGATCATCAGGATACATTATCGTTGTTAGAACGCATTAAGTATGAACACGGTTATATGTATGCTTATTCTGAAAGACCAGGAACGTTGGCCGAAAGAAAGCTAGAAGATGATGTTCCGGAAGAAGTTAAAAAAAGGAGGCTTGCAGAAGTAATTGCATTACAACGTAAACATTGTGCTTACAGGCATGAATCCTATATTGGACAAACTTTTGAAGTCTTAATAGAAAAAGAATCTAAAAAATCAGATAAACATTGGAGCGGAAGAACCACAAAAAATATAGTTGCAATTTTCCCTAAAGGCGATTATAAAATAGGAGATTTTGTCATGGTTCGTATTGATCAGTGCACAAGCGCCACACTACTCGGAGAAGCAGTAGGATATTCTGATAATAATTAAGTTTAACATTGAAAACATACTAATATAGCTCTATTAAATGGAATCAGTTCAAGCTACAAAACAACGATTCGGGATCATAGGAAATGATCCTAAACTAAATCGTGCTATAGAAAAAACTATTCAGGTAGCTCCTACAGACATTTCGGTTCTGGTTACGGGAGAAAGTGGTGTTGGTAAAGAAAGTATTCCTAAAATTGTTCATTCGCTATCTCATAGAAAACACGGCAAGTATATTGCAGTTAACTGTGGCGCTATACCAGAGGGGACTATTGACAGTGAATTATTTGGCCACGAAAAAGGAGCTTTCACAGGTGCTACTTCCACAAGAAGTGGGTATTTTGAAGTAGCAGATGGTGGAACTATATTTCTTGACGAAGTGGGAGAACTACCTTTAACAACTCAGGTTAGACTGCTTAGAGTACTAGAGAATGGTGAGTTCATTAAAGTAGGATCTTCAAAAGTACAGAAAACAGATGTGCGTATTGTAGCCGCTACAAATGTAAATATGTTTGAAGCTATCAAAAAGGAAAAATTCCGTGAAGACCTTTATTATCGATTAAGTACAGTAGAAATCCTATTACCGCCTTTACGAGAGCGTAAAGAAGATATACATCTCTTATTCAGAAAATTTGCCTCTGACTTTGCTACAAAGTATAAGATGCCAACTATTAGACTAGAAGAAGATGCTGCTCTTTTATTAGAGAAATATCATTGGAGTGGTAATATCAGACAATTACGCAACATTGCAGAGCAAATATCAGTCCTTGAACAAAACAGAACCATATCAGCTAACACTTTACGAGGATATTTACCTAACATAGGAAGCAATCTACCTGCGGTAATTTCTTCGGACAAAAAAGATAGTGACTTTAGTAACGAGAGAGAGATTTTATATAAAGTGCTTTTTGATATGAAAAACGATCTTAACGATCTCAAAAAGTTAACTATGGAGTTGATGCAGAGCGGAAACTCACAACAAGTGCAAGAGGAACACGAAGGGTTAATTAGAAAGATCTATCGCGACGATAAAGAGGAAGAAGAAATCCCTTTTGAAGAACCTATAGCACCAACAACAACAACAGAGGTTTTACAAATAACACCTGCAGAAGTTACAAAAAAAGAGGATGACAAATATCATTTTGCAGAGGAAATTGAGGAAGAAGAAACACTCTCATTACACGATAAAGAACTAGAATTGATAAAAAAGTCCTTAGAACGTCATCGTGGAAAACGTAAAGCCGCTGCAGAAGAGCTAGGAATTAGTGAACGAACTTTATATAGAAAAATAAAGCAATATGATTTATAAACCCTTATTATTATAGGATAGATAAATCTCAAAATTTATGCGAATTTTTATTTAAATGAAAAAAATAAAACATATTTTAATTGGATTGATAGCCATTGCAGTGCTTCAAGGCTGTGGTGCGTACTCTTTTAGTGGGATTAATACAGACGCTGCTACGTTTCAGGTCGCCTTTTTCCAAAATCAAGCAGCTATTATTAATCCAGGAACAGATCAAGCCTTTACCAATCAGTTACAGGATTTAATTCTAAACCAAACTAATCTGGATCTCGTAACCTCTAATGGAGACATTGCTTATGAAGGAGAAATTGTTCAGGATGTTGTAATACCAACAAATGCTACCTCACAAAATACGGCAGCTCAAAACCGACTTACAATTGCAGTAAATGTTCGTTTTTATGATACTAAAAACCCTAAAGAAGACCTTGAACAACGTTTTTCCTTCTTTTTTGACTTTCCTGCTTCGCAATCCGAAACCGCTGTAAGAGCTGAAGCTGTGGATGTGATTTTTGAAAGAATAACACAGGATATACTTAATGCTACCTTAGCCAAGTGGTAAAAACTTAATTATTGTTTTTTGAATACTAAAGAACTTACATATTTATTTCAAAATCCTTCTTTAATTAACAAGGAGCAAACAGAAAATTTGGAAAAAATTATTCGGGAGTTTCCCTATTTCCAATCTGTAAGAGCTCTGATATTAAAAGGCTTAAAAGATGACGAAAGTTTTAGGTATAATCAAGAGCTAAAAACCACAGCCGCGCATACAACGGATAGAGGTGTTTTATTTGATTTTATTACATCTAAACTCTTTGATAAAGATATTGAAGAACCTATAGCATCAAAGAAAAACAAAGTAGATATCGACGTGGTAGATGCACAAGAGGTAAAGGTACTTTCAAGAATTTCACTGGATGATGCCGTATCCATGAAAATAGAAGAGGCAGAAGAAGTACTTGATCCTGCCCTATTTTCATCTAAAGAAGAAAACTCCTCCAGAAATATTACTATTGCTGAAACTATAATTGAACAATCCGAAAAAAGTGATTCTACAGAAGAATCGAACGCTGTAAAAAGCCTTGAAAAAGAGTTAGAAGTTGACAAACCTCTTGATTTTAACAAAAAAGAAGCGCACTCCTTCGCAGAATGGTTAAAACTCTCATCCATCCAACCCATAAATAGAAACACTGAAGAAAAAGATAGCATTAAGGATGAAAGCAAGGAAATTATAAAGGAAAAACAAACAGAAAAACGGTCGGATAAAGAACATAAATTTAATTTGATTGATGAGTTTATAGCCAGTAACCCAAAGATTAAGCCTGTTGAAAAGAATGCTCCTGCACGCAACCTTGCCAATAAACATATGGTTGCTCCAGACGAGTTAATGACAGAGACTTTAGCCAGAGTATACTTAGCTCAAAAAAAGTATAAAAAGGCAATTCAAGCATATAAAATATTAATTTTGAAAAATCCCGAAAAAAGTGGTTTCTTTGCAGACCAAATTCGAGCGATAAAAAAAATACAAGAAAATAAATAACAATATATAATGACAACGTTTTCAATCTTTTTAATACTAATCGTAATCGTATCATTTTTACTAGTTGTAGTAATTATGGTTCAGAATCCTAAAGGAGGAGGTCTATCATCTTCTTTTGGTGGCGGTGGAACACAGCAATTAGGCGGTGTAAAAAAAACAACAGATTTCCTAGATAAAAGTACTTGGGCATTAGCTACTTTGCTATTAGCGCTAATTCTTTTATCAAATGTAGATCTTATGGATGCGACAACAAATCAAGATCCGACGGTAGATACCAATGATGTGGAATTAATTGACACACCTGTAACACCGGATCCAACAACGGATGACACTCCACAAGATTAATTCTTGTAGAACAAAAATAAAATGCCGACTTGTCATACAGTCGGCATTTTTTGTTTCAATTTGTCAGTATCACACCACTGGCATAATTTCTGAAATGCATAGCATCAAATAATTCATTTTAATTTTAAAATATAAAACTAATTATAATGGGAGTAAATATTAAACCTCTTTCAGATCGTGTGGTTATTGAGCCACTTCCAGCTGAAACTCAAACAGCTTCAGGATTATACATCCCTGATTCAGCACAAGAAAAGCAACAAAAAGGTAAGGTAGCTGCAGTAGGTAGCGGTAAAAAGGATCACGAAATGACTGTTAAAGTTGGTGATACTGTACTTTACGGGAAGTATTCCGGTACTGAATTAAAATTAGATGGAAAAGACTATTTAATTATGCGTGAGGATGATATCCTAGCGATTGTTTAAAAAACTGAATCAAAAAACACAAATTAAAAAAATATTATGGCTAAAGACATAAAATTTGACATAGAAGCACGTGACGGAATCAAACGCGGTGTGGACGCATTAGCAAATGCAGTAAAAGTAACTCTAGGACCAAAAGGTCGTAATGTAATTATCAGTAAATCATTTGGAGCACCTCAAGTAACTAAAGATGGTGTTTCTGTAGCTAAAGAAGTAGAATTAGAAGATGCTCTGGAGAATATGGGAGCACAAATGGTAAAAGAAGTTGCTTCTAAAACTAATGATCTTGCCGGAGATGGTACTACTACAGCTACTGTATTAGCACAGGCTATCGTAAAAGAAGGTCTTAAAAATGTAGCAGCAGGTGCTAATCCAATGGATCTTAAACGTGGTATTGATAAAGCCGTTCTTGCGATTACTGAGGATTTAGAAAAGCAAACTAAAGAAGTAGGTAACTCTTCTGATAAAATTAAGCAAGTAGCAGCAATTTCTGCTAATAATGATGAAACAATCGGAGAGCTTATCGCGCAAGCTTTCGGAAAAGTGGGAAAAGAAGGAGTGATCACTGTAGAAGAAGCAAAAGGTACAGACACTACCGTTGATATTGTAGAAGGAATGCAATTTGATAGAGGATATCTTTCTCCTTACTTTGTTACTAATAGCGAAAAAATGACAGCAGATCTTGAAAATCCATATATTTTATTATATGATAAGAAGATTTCTGCAATGAAAGATTTATTACCTATTCTTGAGCCAGTTGCTCAAACAGGAAAGCCTTTATTGATCATCGCAGAAGATGTCGATGGAGAAGCATTAGCAACATTAGTTGTTAATAAACTAAGAGGTGCATTAAAAATTGCTGCTGTAAAAGCTCCAGGTTTTGGAGACAGACGTAAGGCAATGTTAGAGGATCTTGCGATCCTTACAGGTGGTACTGTAATCTCTGAGGAAAGAGGATTTACCCTAGAAGGTGCAACTATCGAAAACTTAGGAACTGCGGAAAAGGTAGCTATCGATAAAGATAACACTACGGTAGTAAATGGTGCTGGTGAAGAAGATTTAATTAAAAACAGAGTAAACCAGATCAAATCTCAGATCGAAACCACAACCTCTGATTATGATAGAGAAAAATTACAAGAGCGTTTAGCTAAATTAGCTGGTGGTGTAGCTGTATTGTACGTAGGTGCTGCTTCTGAAGTAGAGATGAAAGAAAAGAAAGACCGTGTAGACGATGCACTTCACGCTACTCGCGCAGCAGTAGAAGAAGGTATTGTTGCAGGTGGTGGTGTAGCTTTAGTAAGAGCAAAAGCCACATTAGATAAAGTGAAAACTGAAAATGCTGACGAAGCTACTGGTATACAGATTGTAAATAAGGCTATCGAATCTCCGCTAAGAACTATTGTTGAAAATGCAGGCGGAGAAGGTTCTGTAGTGATTGCTAAAGTACTAGAAGGAAAAGGTGATTTTGGGTATGATGCTAAGACTGAAACGTATGTAGATATGTTGAAAGCTGGGATCATCGATCCTAAGAAAGTAACTCGTATCGCCTTAGAAAATGCAGCTTCTGTATCAGGAATGATCCTTACTACAGAATGTGCATTAATTGATATTAAAGAAGATGCTCCTGCTGGAGGCGGAATGCCACCAATGGGCGGAGGAATGCCAGGAATGATGTAGGTCGTACGACGACAGCGAAGTTATTTAGCAAATTCATTAAGAATAAATTCATTGCTAAAAAAGATAAAACCCCGTTTCAAAAGTTTGAAACGGGGTTTGTAATTCATAACGGTGTCAGTAACGTATGATACAATCTTTTGCTAAAAACAGTATCTTTGGGATAATAAAAAAATAAAACAACTTTAACTTTCAATAGGAGCATGCCTAGTTTATATGATGACTTATTTGAAGACAGCGGAAAGAAAAACAAGCCTACTGATCACAAGCCTGAACCTATAGACTTAGATAATGATCGTTTTCAGGAAACAGGAAATGAATCTTTGGATGAAATACTAATATTAATTAAACAGTTTACCACAAAGGCGGAACCATTTTCTCAATTATTAACTCGTACCAGAGCTGTGGACTATGAAGTCGAAAAAGGAATACTTGATTTTTTTCTGATAGCAAAAGACAAACATGATCAAGGCTCATTAGCCAACGAACGATCATATTATGCAGTACTTCAAACTAAATTTACAGCTATTATCACCCCCATGCGAGATTTAGGGCATATTCATTTACAAACTATCAAACAGTTTAATCGCGATATTGACAAGGATTATTATTCTATTGAAAAGACCGATAAACAGGTGCAATCTGATAAAGAAATAGCTATTGACCACATTAATATCCAACGAAAAATTCTCGCAGATGCAGCAACAAGCTTATCAATTTTAGAAGAAGCTTTAACCAATACAGAAGATCGACTGCGTACATATATTGATGTAGGAGGAATCAATAATATCTCCAGTTCTGAATGCGAAATTTTAGCACAAAAACGAATTTCCTTAACCAGTGGACAACTACATCAATTTGATTATTCATTTTTTAAAATGAATCTACTGGACAAAACAGCTATCGGTTTGGGTGTGTATCTAAAAGAAACTACATCGCAGTATTTGGATAAATTAGGTAAAGTATTTATAAATAAATAACCATATTATTTTTAAACTAGGCTTGACTTAAAAACTCAAATCTAACGATAACATAAAATACCGAGGAATCAGATTACTCTGATATATGGTTGTAGAAAAATCTGAATTCTCTACCTGTTCAAAGACTTTGTTATTCAATAAGTTATTACCTTTAATACTTGCTGAGAACCATTTATACTTTTTTGAAATATATCGAATATTGAAATCTAAAAAAGAAAAATCATCATTTCTTCTGGTGTTCGGTTTGAAATAGTCGTAGGTAAAAGTAAACAGCCAATTTTTATTAGGTTTGATAATTGTTTTAAAAGAATTATTGACTGCATAATTAGTGTTAGAAACTTGCCCATTTATAGAAAATGAATTTATTCGATACGTTAAAAAGTTTTCAAAATTTATTGGTATTCTAAATGCTGTTTTTACAAAAAGAACTCCTTCATAGTTTTCTGATATTCCATCACGTAATTCTGATTGGTTTATAAAGTTTTTAAATTCTGAAACAGTATAAAGCGAAGATATCTTTAGTGTTGTTTGTATAAATCTTAAATAACGCTCGATAGAAACATTTGCAAACAAACTATTTAAATCAGTTGGCGATTGAAAAAAAGTTATACTTGTTACATTATTATTAACTTCTAAATTAGACAGAAAAACATTTTTGGTATCGGTATATCCAAAAATAGCATTAGCTTCTATATTGTGATACAAATCATTTAATTGATATCCTAAAGAGTATTTTTGAATTTTTGTCAATTCTAAAGAGACTTCATTTTGCTGAATTGTTCTGTTATTTGTAATCACACCATTACTAAATAAATAATTTTCTTCCGGAGTGTTTTGTTCATAACTCCCTGAGAAATTAAATTTGGAAACTGGAGATATTTTGTGAGAAATAGTCAAAGAAGGTTCATAAACGAAAGAATTCTTGGCTTGATTTCCTGATTCATTCATCTCTACATCTATATCCTGCATCAAATACCTAAGAAATAATGATGGCTCAAATTTCCATTTTTTATTTTCATAAATCGCAGAAAAAAGTGAAAAATAGTCAGTCTTCTGATATTCAAAATTATTGTTTAGAGTACTAATAAGAATTTGATTTTCGGTCAAAGATGATTCAAATGGATTTTTTTGATGATCTATTCCAAGAGTAAATGCATACTTAGTTGCTTTTTTTCTTCCTAGCCATATCAAACGATTCTGAAAAGTTTCTTTTTGATATTCACTGAATTGATTATATGAATTGATTGCATCTTCGGTAGAAAAAAAATTACCTATAGTTTTAAATTCTTGTGGAGTATTATTTATAGAATATAATGAGACATATTGTAATGCATTTGTTTTATTGACTTTATGTGTGTATTTCAATTTGTTTTTAAATAAAAAATCCTCAAAAGACAAACCGGTAGTACCATTAGAGATACCATCTCGATCAAAATTATTGGTAGACTGTTGCAAGTATTCACTCAAACTTGTTTCTATTTCTAATAAAGATTTTTTAGTAGTATTAAAAGTAAAATCTAGGTCTATTGCTTTAGCTTCTGGTTTTTGAATAATTTGCGTTCTATCTGTATACCCAAAAGTTTCTGTAGCAAAAAAGAAATTATTCCGAAATTGTTCTTCCTGAAAAACATCATCCTTTAGATAAATTACATTAGCTTTAACTTTTGCTTTTTCCGAAAATTTATATAAAATATTATAACTTCCTTCCTGCCTCTCATCGATCCTGGATCGTTTAAACCCTAAACTATTCGTAATTGGTGTTTCGTTAATGATTTTTTTACTGAAAATATCGCTTTCATCCTCAGTTTGACCAGAACCAGAAGCTAAAAAACTTCCAGAAGTTCGACCAAATGCTGGGTAATTACCTGTATTATTAAGCCCCAGAATCCCGAAAGACTTTAGATTATCAGATACTCCAATAAGAGTAGTAGTAGCATCAACATAATTACGATCTCCATAACCATATCCCAAATCTGCTGTACCTGAATAATCTGTTTTATTTTTTTTAAGTTTTAAATTCAGAACTACCGCTCCAGAATTTTCGATTCCTTTTAATAAGGGATTTTTAGAATAATTCTCAATAGCTTCAATTTGATCCACAATATCGATAGAGATGTTTTTGGTTCCAATACTATATTTTGCTCCAAATAAATCATCCCCATCTAACTGAACGGCAGACACCTCTTTTCCCTTATATTTTATGGAACCACTGGGTGCTACTTCAACACCGGGTAATTTTTGTAATATATCTTCAACCTTACGTTCCGTTCCATCTTTATATTTCCCAACATTAAAAACAACGGTATCTTTTTTAATATTAAACTTTTTGCGTTCTGAAATAACTACTTCATCCAATTCATTGATTTTGGGATATAATGTAAAATCAAAAGTATATACCTGATCAGCTTTAGGGTTTATAATACTATCTATGGCTTTTTCATAGCTCAAAGCACTTGCCTCAAGATATATAGTTTTTATATACTTTTTCTTAAGTGTGTAATTAATATTCCCTTCACTATCCGTAATCAGGAATTCTGATATAGAAGAGGAATTTTTATCGGTTTTTACAATAATACTGATTCTTGGCACGGACTTTCCAGAATACTCTTTTACAGTACCTTTTATCTGTTGAGCCTGAGAAGACACTATTCCAAAAAAAATAAAAACACTATTAATATACACATACTTAAAGTGTAATCTTGCTACAAATTTCAAATTTTTAGTATAAGTCAATCTTTTCCAATTCTCTTAATGTTCCTTTAGGAATATCTATTAAATACCTTACAAAATGATATTGCCCTTTACCTAAATTAATATCTGCAGTTCCGCCATGCTTCTTTAAGAATTCAGAAATTTTTTGTGCTTTTTTAATTTTGTATTCAATTACAAAATCATTCATAAAAGATTCATAAGCATCATACTCCATAATGTCTTTTTTCTGAAAAAAAGCTCTCGCATTTTTCAATAAATTTTCATCACTTATCTTTTTAAAACTCAATAATTTTATACTGCAAAAACCATTTTCTTCAATAACCTCTACAATCAATCCCGGCAAACCATTAAGGTTTAATGGTCCAAAGATTACTGGTATTTCTGTTGTAAACCAAACTTGATACTTTCTACCGTGAAAATCTAATGAAGCCTTTTGACAAATAAAAGAACCCACTTTTTTAGTTTCACCTGTTAACTCCCAATTCATAGTATTTGCTTTATACTTATAAGAAGTTCCTTTTCTTGATAAAGGATATGGTATTCGTGTATACACAAAATATTCATTACTATACATAAAAAGCCCCAGATCATCATTAATAACATTGCTTAATGGTGTTCCATCTTCAGAATATGTCATCCCCGATTCTCTATTATCTTTTATCACAAAAACACTCTCATTTCCCTGTATGATCAGTTTACTTTCTAAAATGGCTTTATCACTATCTATAAACTCATATTCAATCGTATAATTATTCTGTGCCCAAGTAATTAAACCAAAAAAAGTAAAAGCAACAAAACAGTTTTTTCTTAATAAAGCACTTTTTTTTAATTTCATATCTTAATGTTTACGCTTAAAAATAAAAATTAGACATACCTATAAAAGATATGTCTAATTATTAACTATAATTTACAGTTTTGTAAGTTCTAATAAATCTTGAGCAACAGAACACGCATGTCCCGTATCAAAACCTCCCTCGCAATATGTAACTGAATGACCACCTCCACTAGCAGCACAACAAACTCCAAAATCTTCTTCAACAGGAATCATTTCTGTTGCATTTAAGCTTGTAAAACTCATCATGGTTCCGGCTATGAATAGCCCTAAAAACACTTTTTTCGTGTTTAAAAAGTTTAAAAATTAATAAATAAATTATGTGAATTCACAGTACCTATTTTTTAGGCATCTATATAGTAGTGTCGTTATAAATAAAAATGTTACCATAAAAATTTAACTATTTTTAAAAAAAATAAAAATAGCATAATTCCTCCAATCAAAAATATGGTTGAACCGTATAAACAATAAAGTTTATCCTTACAAAAAAGTAGGATTCTCCGAGCACTAAGAATACTCCTTTACAATATCTGCCACTATATCTAGAAGCTTACATCTAAAGACAACATAAAATACCGAGGAATCAGATTACTTTGATATGTGGTAGTAGAAAAATCTGAATTCTCTATCTGTTTAAAGACTTTGTTGTTCAACAAGTTGTTACCTTCTATACTTGCTGAGAACCATTTATACTTTTTTGAAATATATCGAATATTGAAATCTAAAAAAGAAAAATCATCACTTTTTCTGGTGTCAGGTTTGAAATAGTCGTATGTAAAAGTAAACAACCAATTTTTATTAGGCTTTAGGATAGTTTTGAAGGAATTTTTCAATGTAATATTTGTGATATTTGATTGATTTTCAACTGAAAATTTAGAAACTCCATAACTAATTTTATTTTCAAAATTCACAGGAATCCTGAAAGCTGTTTTCATAAAAATGTCTCCGTTATAATTTTCGGATTGACCACTTCTCAAATCGGATTGATTCAAGATATTCTTGAAATTTGAGACTGTATATTGAGAAGAATGTTTGAAAGTTGTTTTTATAAAACGAAGATATCTTTCAAAAGATAAGCTCGCAAACCAATTGTCCAAACGAACCGGAGATTGAAAATAAGTTATACTTGTGAAATTCGAACTAACATCAATAGCTGACAAATACACATTATTTTTGGTATTATATCCTGCAACTAAATTGATATCTATATTTTTAAAAATATCATTCCATCTGTACCCTAAAGAATAATTTTGATGCTCCTGTAAATCCAGAGCCACTTTATTGTTCACAATAGACCTGTTATCTATGACAATTCCATTTGAAAATAAGTACTGATCCTCAGGAGTTTTCTGCTCATAACTCCCTTCAAATCTTATTCTGGAGACACTGTTAATATATAGAGTCGTTTTTAAATTAGGTTGTAAGAAAAAAACATCTTTCTTTTGACTTCTTATTGAAGTAGTAAAAGCTTCAAGTTTTTGTGATAAGTAATTAATTGCTAAGGAAGGTTCTATCTTCCAGTATTTGTTTTTATATGCTAATGAGAAATGCGAAAAGTAATTAGTTTTGAAATAATCAAAAGTATTTTGAAAATCTGTAACTGCCATTTCATTTTCTTTCAATGAAGATTCAAACGGAGTTTTGTAATGTTGAACCCCAGACGTTAATGCATACTTTATCTGCTTCCTTTTGAATAGAAATACCAAATTATTCTGAAAATTTTCTTTTCGGAACTCACTAAGCTGTTGATATGATTTGATCACATCCGAAGCTGAAAAAAAATCCCCAAATGTATTAAAACCCTGTGGTTTATTGTTTCTTGAATAGAGTGAAACAAATTGCAATGCACTAGTTTTTCCTAATTTGTTTGTAAATTGTAGTTTATTCTTCCATAAGAAATCCTCTGTATTTAACTCCGTTTGACCTGGATTTTCAAAATTTTTGATAAGTTCATTTCTAGAAGTAATATTCTGCTTATTGATCAGAGTCTCTAGTTCCAACAAGGAGCGTTTAGAGAGATTATACGTAAACTTTAACTCTAACCTTTTATTTTCGGGTCTTTTGGTGATATTTGTTTGATCTGTATAATTAATAGTTTCATTATTTGCAAAAAAGGTGTTTTGAAATAACTCTTGCCTCACAAATTTATCTTTTACATAATACACATTGGTTTTTACACTCAGCTTTGGAGAAAAACGGTATATGAAATTATAATTAGCAAGCCATTCACTATTTACCCGGGTTCTTCTATCATTCAAAACACTGCTTAAAGGTGTTTCGTTAATAACTGCTTTGCTATATAGATTTTCGTTTTGTAATTGTTCCAGACCCACGGATGCAGAAAAATAATCAAAAGGAGAATTGCTAAGCCCAATATTATTATATGATAAAATCCCAAAGGACTTAAACCGTTTGGCTATTCCTAGAATATTGATTCCCGTATTATAGTATGTTTTATCTCCATAACCCAAACCTACATTTCCAGTACCTGAAAAATCAACTTTTCCTTTCTTGAGTTTGAGGTTCAAGGCCACATTATCAGAGTTCTCAATTCCTTTAAGTAATGGATTTTCGGAGTAGTTATCAATCGCTTCTATTTGATCCACCATATCAATTGAAATATTCTTGGTGCCAATCGCATAATTATAACCGAACAAATCATCACCATCCAATTGTAACGCGCTTACCGATTTTCCTTTATATTTAATAGTGCCATTTTCGGCCACCTCTACTCCTGGTAGTTTTTTAAGTATATCTCCTACTTTACGCTCTGTACCATCCTTATATGCTTCTAGATTAAAGGTTACTGTATCTTTTTTAACATTAAATTTTTTACGTTCAGAGATAATAACTTCTTCTAATGGAGTAATTTTAGGAGAAAGAATAAAATCAAAAACATACTTTTTACTAATTTCTGGATTAACGATACTATCTACCGTTTTATCAAAATTAAGTGCATTAACCTCTAAAAAAACAGTAGTACTATACTTTTTTCTAAGCGTATGTGAAAAATTTCCATTATCATCAGAAATAAAAAATTCTGAAATCTCTGAATCTTTATCAGAAGTTCTTATAATTACATTTGCTCTTGATATTGCTGTGCCGAAATTATCTCTAACAGTTCCTGATAGTTCTTGCGAATATAAATCTAGGATAATAAAATACGCCAGAAGCAATATAATATATTCTTTTTTGGGCATTAATTGATTTTCTGTAATTCTTTGATAGCATTTTCTGGTATATCTATTATATACCTAGTAAATGCATTTTGATCTTCATCAAAAGATAGGGTAGCAGTACCTCCGTCTTCATTAAAAATTGATATCATTTTTAATTTACGTCGTATCATAGTCTCAGTCATAATTTTTTCATAATCCTCGTACTTTTGAACTTTCTTCTCCTGTTTCTTAAAAAAGTCTTTGCTAAAAGAAAACATCTGATTTACAGATTTATTTGTTTTAATGGAAATTAATTTCGAAACAAAAAAACCTTTATCTGTAGTTGCTTCTACAACTAGACCTGGCAGTCCATTGAGTCGCAACGGTCCATAATTAATAGGAACTTCTAAAGTAAACCAAACCTCATAATTCCTTCCATGAAATGTTGCTAATGCTTGAATACAATTATATATCCCGATTTTTTTTGAATTTTCAGTAATTGTCCATTCTAGATGATCACTTGAATACTTGTAAACTAATTCTCTTTTTTTATAAAGAGTTCTTATAAATGTTTCTTTAGTATTAGAGTAAGTAAAAGTAGATAATTCGTCCGTGTTGGCATAATACATTTGCCCATTAGCTGAAGAAGTAATTCCCCCCTCTCTTTTATCATTAATCTTAAAAATTGCTTCATCGTTATAGATCATTAATTCACTAGAACAACTATATCCATTAATATCTGTGTGTTCATATTCTATCGAATAATATTTTTTTTGTGCAAACGTAGAGGATATTATCAACGAAAAAACAAATGCCATTGATTTTAAACCTAATGAATTTTTACTCTGTTTAGAAAGCTTCATAAATTAAATTTTATATTATTAACAGTAAAGATGCCTAGAAATCAGGCATCTTTACTTAAAGTTAGTTCAGTTGCTTACTGTTTCTCAGATTCTAACAGCTTTTCCCAACGTACACGTGCCTCCTGACAAGAATCAGCAGTAACAGTGTAACCACTACCTGATATAGTACAAGCAAAATCTTCTAATACTTCAGTTTCAACTCCTTCATTAGGACTTGTAAAACTCATCATGGTTCCGGCTACAAATAGCCCTAAAAATACTTTTTTCATGTTTAAAAAGTTTAAAAATTAATAAATAAATTATGTGAATTCACAGTGCCTATTTTTTAGGCATCTATATAGTAGTGTCGTTATAAATAAAAATGTTACCATAAAAATTTAACTATTTTTAAAAAAAATAAAAATAGTATAATTTCCCCAATCAAAAATATGGTTGAACCCTGTAAACAGTGAAATTTATTCTTACAAAAAAGTAGGATTCTTCGAGCACTAAGAATACTCCTTTACAATATCTGCTACTAATTGAGAAGTTCGTTTATATTTTTCTTTTGCTAATAATCGTTTTGGTGGTGCTTTTCTAACTTCGCAATCCATAATAGAACAGGACTCGCAAGTAACACCTACTTGTACCTTTGGTATTTTAGAATCATTTACAAAACTGATCTTTTTTTCCAGGGCTGATGAAATCAAAAATCCAATTCCAATACTACGATAATAATCCTTTCTAAACGGATCCTTGGTCGCTGATGTAAACACTAGGTACTGCTGATCTGTATCTGCGTAATCTGAAATCTGAATATCAAAAGAATACGGTATGTCTTCATTAGCAGTTCGCTGCAATGTTTTAATAGCCATCCACCTTCTGCAGTAATGTTCATTTATTTCATTGGCATGAGGCTGTTGCTGATGTGTGATATGTAATTCCTTTACCAAATTAAATTTCTCTACCCCTTTTTTATGCGTAAATCTAAGAAAGAATACATTTTGCATTCCAAAATCCTTTGGCAAAATATTAGTAAGGCGTTGATAAAAAGACTCTGGAGATGCATTATAAAACTTCATTATTTTATGAAAAGCTTTCTCAGAAAATCGTTTCGTACTAAAAAGATCCTTAAGATGTTCCTTTAAATGATTTCTTGGTATAATTAAAGCTCCTGCAAAATAAGAAGCATAAAAATTATGCAACACTTCTTCAAAATTATCATAGCGGATCCAAGTAAAAGTATAAGGTCTCTGTTTAGTTTCCATATACTGATACCCTAACTCCTTTGCATAAATAAAGGTTTTCTGAGGTTCGTCTACTCTATCCGACAACAACAGCGTTTTTGTTGTTGGAACAAATACAGATCTTAAATTATCAAGTTCTTCGTGATGGGGTATTCCAGCTGTATTTATAGTATACCCATATTCCTCAATCAAAATCTCTTCTAATTCTGCAGCAGTTATATTGCCTGACAAATCTAGTTGATAGGAGTTTGCAAAACGTATAGCAGTATCTTCAAGATCTTTGAAAAAGTTGTTATGTGCTTCCTGATACGATCTTAACGAAGCTAAATAGAACCCTTCTCTACTCATGTTGTAATGCTGAGCAATCTCTATAATCGTGCTAATAAATGCATTTACTTTTGAAGGTGCGTTAGCAATAATATCGATAAGATCACTTTGTTGTATCCCAAAGAGTTCCAGTGGGATTTCATCAAGGATTCCTGATTGCAAAATCTCACCAATTGGAGCTAGGTTTTTGTCTAATTTTAAAGAAACTAAACTATCATATGGAACCTCCAAGGTTTCTGCAAGCTTAATAATTTTATCTGTTTTAGGGTACTTTTTTCCTTTTTCTATCTCATTTAAATACGACTTAGACAACCCACTTAACTTAGATAGGCCAAAAAGAGACAAGTCTTTATCTGTACGTATCTGCTTGATTTTCAATCCAAAAATTAATCTAATATATTCTTCTGCTATTGCCATAAAGCCAAAAGTAGCGATTTCTGCGAACATTTTCAAAAACAAAAATATTACATTTAGCGAACGTTCGCTTGTTTTATAAAAAACTTTTTTTTAATATTGTTCACTCAAACGATATAGTTATGGAAACTCAAACAAACCTAAATCAGAAAATTAGCTTTACGAAAGAGGTGAAAAACTACCATCCAGAGATTCTTACGGATGGTGCTTTAGCTTTTCTCGAAGCGTTGCATAATCGTTTTGACGCAAGACGATTAACACTTTTAAGAAACAGAGAACAACAGCAACAGTTGTTTGATCTGGAAACCTATCCATCGTTTCCGGAAAACACTAAAGAGATTCGCAATAGCGAATGGTCAGCAGCTCCAATCCCTGCAGATCTTCAGGATCGTAGAGTGGAGATTACTGGCCCTGTCGACAGAAAAATGGTCATTAATGCATTAAATTCTGGTGCGAAAACATTCATGGCGGATTTCGAAGACAGTAACGCTCCTTTATGGGAGAACTGCCTGCAAGGACAAAAAAATCTTACGGATGCCGTCAATAAAACTATTTCGTTCTACAATCCTAAGAAGGATAAAACGTACCAACTTAATGAAGAAATAGCTACATTAATTGTACGCCCTAGGGGATTACACCTTAATGAAAAACACCTTTTAATTGAAGGCGAAGAGATCAGTGCTTCCTTATTTGATTTTGCATTGTATGCATTCCACAACAATGAACAATTAAAAGAAAATGGAACTGCTCCTTATTATTATATACCAAAATTAGAGCATTTTACAGAAGCCATATGGTGGAATGATGTGATCGATTTCTCTGAAGAGTATTTAGGCATGGAACATGCTACCATTAAAGTGACCGTATTAGTAGAAACCATTACTGCAAGTTTTCAATTAGACGAAATCATCTATGCATTAAAAGAGCATATCGTTGGTCTTAATTGTGGAAGATGGGATTATATATTTAGTTACATTAAAAAACTAAGAAACCATAAAGGATTTGTAGTTCCTGATCGTGATCAGGTAACAATGACCAGTCCTTTTATGGATGCATATAGTAAACGTGTAATCCAAAGATGTCATAAGCGAAACATTCTAGCTATAGGTGGTATGGCTGCTCAGATTCCTATTAAAGGAGATGAAGAGCGTAATAAACTTGCCTTTGCTAAAGTAAAAGCAGACAAAGAACGTGAAGTAAAGAATGGCCACGATGGTACTTGGGTAGCTCATCCGGGATTAGTACCATTAGCGATGCATGTTTTTGATATGCACATGCAAGAGCCTAATCAATTAGATGTAAAAAGAAATGATGTTGTAGTTACAGAGGAAGATCTTCTCGAAATCCCTCAAGGAACCATTACCGAAAATGGAATTCGAAAAAATATCAACGTCGGAATTCACTACATCGCCACTTGGTTAGGAGGAAATGGCGCGGTTGCCTTATATGATCTTATGGAAGATGCTGCAACTGCCGAAATTAGTAGAACTCAGATCTGGCAATGGCTTAAGAATGAAGTTAAAATGGATAATGGTTTAACACTTAATGAAAACATGTTTCATATGCTTTTTGAGGATGAACTAAAAACTATCGAGAAACAAGCTGGAAAACAACTTTTTGAAAGTGACAATTATCAGAATGCTGTACAGGTTTTCTATAACCTAGCCACTTCTGAGGAGTTTGAAGAATTTTTAACAACACAAGCATATAAATACTTATAAATAAATGCAGGAACAATTCTAATTTTTTCCGATTTTATAATTGTGCTCTTACAGCATTCGCAAATTGTGAATGCTGTTTTTTTTGTTATGAAGAGAGAGCTCTTAACTATTAACTACATTTCCATCTAAAATCAGAAATCTTAAATTTCTTATTTTTAAAATTGTAATGCCACCATTCTGTTCTTATAATAGAGAAACCGTGTTTTTCCATAATCTCTCTTAATAACTTACGATTAGCTATAACTTTTTCTGATAATTCTTTATAAGCATGATGTGCCTCTTTCCCAAAATGATCAAAATCCGTACCCATATCCAATTGATTGCCTTGTAAATCCGTAAGTGTAATATCTACTGCAGCACCTTTATTATGAATTGATCCTCCTTTTGGATCAGCCACATAACCAGGATTAGGAAAGATTTTCCACATTTTTTTCTGCACACTATAAGGACGGTAACAATCAAACAGTTTAATTCTATAACCTTTCTTCATGAAATCCTTATTGGCTTTAATCAATGCTTTTGCCACCACACCTCTCATATAACATCGCTCACAAGAATACACTTCTTTTTTTAGAAAATTATCTTTTGTAGCATATTTCATATCCAATACGAAATAGTTTGATAACTTTTCTATGTCTACAAATTCATCATCCTTTACCTCGTCTTGAGCAATTTTTTGATTATCATACCGATCCAAGGAGTCCTGCCATTTCTGCATGTGCTTTTCCACCCTTTCTGCGCGTAATTGAATAGCTTTAGATTTCTCTAACAAAGCCAACGTACTTGCACTAGTCATTGTAGTTACTGAAGTTTCCTTACAAGAAAAAAGTAAGGCTAAAAATGTAATAAAAAGTAGTTTTTTTACCATATCCCTTTCGTTTCTGATTACATTTATTAGAATAACTTAAGCATAATAAAAAGCATCCGCACGGTTTTTTTCTTTATAAAAAATACCATACAGCTCTAGCCATTGTAATCTATTAAAAAACGTAATCCAATATTTCCCTATATTAAAGATACGTTGTTTTGGATTACAATTGAAACAATAAGTTAATATTTTAACATTTATTATGTTAAAATAAGCTATGAAATAGACATCAACTTTTCTTTAAAGTATCAATTATGCTACCACAAGTAAGCATTTGATCTCCAAAATAAGGGTTTCTTATTTCTTCTTCCTTACTTAACCAAATAGCTCCTTTATTACTATCTGCCATAGGACATTTTTGGATATAAATTGTATCTGAAAGATTATCAAAATTTTTAATTAATGCTTCTAAGCTTTCATTGAGCATTACAAAATACTCCCGTTGATCTTTTAAATCTTCTTTATTGACCATTCCTTCTAAATTTTGAATAATCATATTAACATTATCTAATTCTATCTTTTGTAATTCAGAAGTATGCATAGCTTTTATTCCTCTTAGCATCTGTTCTGAAAATATGGAAGCATTATTAGCATCACTTGCTACCAAAGCATTTTTTAAAAGAAAGTATGCTGATAAGTTTGCTACAAATTCTTTTTGAAAACTATTAGGCAAATACATTTCACTAATTCTTTCTCCGTTATTACCCTTATCTGTTAAATTATTCCGCTTCATCATGGATTTTTTTCCTAGTAATTGAGCGGAAGCATCTACTGTAAAAGTTCCATTGGTTACGATTTCTTCTCCTTTTTTAAGCCCGTCAAGAATCAAATAAGAATCTCCTTTAGAATCACCAAGGGTTATTTCTCTCATCTCAAAAACGGGTTGATCAGATTGTGTCTTAACATACACAACAGAGCGTTCTCCAGTCCATAATATACTACTTTTAGGGATTAGAATAGTAGTATTCGATTCTGCATTATTAACCGAAATAATTCCCTCAACAAACATTCCTGGTTTAAAAATTGAATTACTATTTTTTAATACTGCTCTTGCAGTAATTGTTCTTGTAGCCGTATTCAAAATTGGATCTATAAATGAAATTGTTGCATCAAAATTTTCGTTAGGGTATGCATTTGTTTTGACTTTGATACTTTGCCCTTTCTTTATCAATCCAATTTGATTTTCGTAAACATCAAAAGAAGCCCAAACGGTACTTAAGTTTGTCATTCTATATAGTATCTGACCTCTATCAATGTGATTTCCTTCCTCTACCATTTTTTGAGAAACTACTCCTGAGACGTGAGAATATATTGTAAAAGTTTCTTTAATTTCTCCAGAAGATTCTATCTGATTGATCTGCTTTTCGGAAAGTTTTCTGAGTTTTAATTTATTTCTAACTGCTTTATACAATTCCGGTTGGTCTTTTTTAAGTTTTGCAGCGGTTAATAATTCTTGTTGCGCGGCAACTAACTCAGGTGAATAAATGATAGCAATAGCCTGTCCTTTATCTACCTGCTCTCCTACTGAATTTACAAAAAGTTTTTCTATACGACCAGAAAAATGAGTCACTTGAGCAGTATTAGCTTCTTCATTTTCTTTGATTTTACCAGAAAATTTTAACTCTTCAGAATTTACAATAGTTCCTCCTACAATAGAAGTTTGAATATTAGCTAAAGCAATAGCATTTTCAGTCATCTTAAACTGATCTGAACTTAGTCCATAATCATTAGTCTCAGCAGGAGTTAAATCCATACCACATATAGGACAATTTCCTGGTTCTGATTGCATAATCTGCGGATGCATAGAACAGGTCCATGTTTGATCAGAAACTTCCTCGCTGTGATCGTGTGCTCCTTCAGCTTCTTTGCCAGTGTTTCTTCCAAAAATAAAATATCCTATAAACAAACCTGTCAATAATGCTATACCGATATAAACAACGTTCTTCTTCATCTTACTTATCTTTTGAAAATTTTTCTAAGTGTTGGTGAGGAGATATACCAAAGCACAAAACCACTAAGCACCGTTATCAACCCTAGCAAGGAGAAAGCTCTTAATACAATCGTATTAAAGTCATCTCTTCCTTCATAATCCATAGTATGTGTCATCCATAAAAAATCAAACCACCTCCAAGATTGATGACGAACTTTCTGAAATGAACCATCTACCGCAGATATATATGCCTTTATATTTTCTGGGTGATCATAACTAATTACGTAAGCAGGCAATGATCTCCCTCTATATTCATGATGCTTTCCTACTTCTGTAATTAATTCAATAGATGCAACCTCTAAATTTTCAATCATATGTGCTGAAGCAACTTTTAGCGCCTCTTCGTTAGAAATTTCAGACTTTATCATCCCAGATCGGGCGTTTATCAGTACACTATCATTAACCCAATAATAAGGTTCATCTGCGATAGTTCTTAATTCCAAAGAAGAAATACTATATCCATATGAAATAGCATCTAATCGTAATAAATTGTTGTGGGCAATTGGTGTTACTTCTTTCTTAAATTGATCACCGTGTATTTCATCAATATCAGTCCAGCTGAAATACAACCCACTAATAGTCCACATCAGAAATTGTATACCCAAAAATATACCTAAGTATCGATGCGCTTTTCTTATGACTACTGCCGTTTTTCTTTT
Source organism: uncultured Aquimarina sp. (assembly GCF_947495315.1). Classification (GTDB taxonomy): domain Bacteria; phylum Bacteroidota; class Bacteroidia; order Flavobacteriales; family Flavobacteriaceae; genus Aquimarina. The sequence goes on from NZ_CANLYD010000007.1 coordinate 154,924, forward strand.
AACCATTATTGTATATTTTTCTTAAGAATATATCTTTATAAACATCCATATTGCCATTACTAACATGATTGTATTCTCTATAAAAGTAGCCTTGGTCATTGGTAATTTTAAGGCTGTTCCTAAACAAGCACATCGAATGCTTTTTTTATCAACCAGTACTTTGGTAACACCGATGGTTGTTATTCCTAAAACCAGGATAGTTACACCTAATGCAATATTAATCTTAAAACGCATTAAGAACATAAGCCCTAATCCTACTTCGATAAAAGGATACACCCAACCATAAGTTGGCAATATTTTTGCCAAAGGATCATACATCCTGAAGGATTCCGGAAAGCCTTTTAGGTCGAGAAATTTAAAAAAGCTAAATACGACGTAAAATAACCCCATAAAATCCAGCATAAAATCATCAATACGCCAAGGATTATAATTAAGCAAAACCGAAGCAATTGTGATATATCCAAAAATCAAGAACAGTGGATATAATTGTTGTAATTCGCTTTTCTCTTTAGTTAGATGATCACCAATTACAGATAGATTGTCATTATCACGTTCTTTTTCTGTAATTATGTATTTATCGGGCACTGCTTTTTTGAAAACTTCAATGTTCAACTGTTTTTTAGACACGACAACGGCTTCTTTGTTTTCAAGATTCACTGTAGCACTTGTAACTTCAGGAATCGCATTCATTATATTTTCTACACCGGATCTACATCCTTCGCAGGTCATGCCTTCTATATGATATTTCTTTTTCATTTTATCGTTTGATTCACACTACCACATTTCAACATTTTATTTCCATAATAAGGATTACGAACTTCTTTAGAGTCAGATAACCAATATCCTCCGTTACCTTCGAAAGCCATCGGACAGAACTGCTTATATACTTCTCCAGAAGTAATATCGGCGGCACTAATCAGTTTCTCAGTTTCTGCAGTAAGAGTAACGAAAAAATCTCTTTGTTTTTTCACCTCTTTAGTAAGTGAAATTAACTTTGCAGTAGCCTTTAATTGTTTAGTTTCTTCAGCATCTTTAAGAAAGTCATCCAGTTTTTTCGCTTCCTGTCGTACTACCTCATAATTAGAGTTTACCAATCCTCTTTTTATCATTAAATATTGATTATATATTTTATCAATATTTTCATCCGTAAAAACTACTTCACTTCTGGAATCTGTAATATTGAGATCTACATCACTTGTACTGATAGCTTCTTCTTGTGCTGGAACCAGTTTTACTGGCTCCTTTTTATCTTTCCCGCAAGATACTATTGATAGGGTTATGACAGCGACTGTGATTTTTAAAACTATTTTATTCATTTTTTTAATTTTTGTAGGGTTATACTTTTTTAATACTTGTTAACGTAGGTAATTAAGAACAGCCGTTTGCAAAAAATAATTTGCTATAGCTTGGATTTTTTTATTTTCAAAAGCCAATAACATTTGCTGAATATCCAATATCTCTTCAAAATCTAATTGAGCTGTTTGGTATTCAGATAATAGTATCTTCTCTGCTTGCTTTGCTTGTTCTATATTTTTTTGTTGCGTATTATAATTAATACGAGCGGTAATCCTATTATTTATTGCCTCCTCCATCAGGTTTTCCAGATTATTCTGAGAAGCTTCTCTTTTCTGAAACACCTCTTCTTTCTGAAGTTCATATTGTTTAGAACGTGATTTATGTTTTTTAGAAAAAAGTGGTACCGAAACGGAAACCATAGGCATAATAATATCTTTACCGTTATCAGAAAAACTTACATTAGGACGTTCCTGAACAATTACATAATCCAATCCTAAACCTATAGATGGCAGAGATTCTTTGGCATTGACATTCTCTTTTTTTTCCAGTAGATCATTTAGATAGTCATACGTAATTAATTCTGGATGATAGGTGATGTCATCCAACATCATGGTTGGCTCTTCTTCGGGAATAAATAAATTATCAGGAACAACTAAAGGATCAAAACCATCTCTATGTAATAATTGATTCAAAGCTGTTTCTGCAGTAAGAATTTCTCCTTTTAGAATTTCCTTTTGATTCTCAAGATTGTTTTTTGCGATATTCAATTTTAAAACATCTACAGTAGAAGCTCTATTGTTTTCTACTTCCTTAAGCGCAATCTCAATATATGTATCTAATAAAGTATCTTGTTCATCCAATACATTCTGACTGGCTTTAAGCTCATATAGTCTGTAATACTTTTGCTCAACTTGTAAAGTGATTTTTCTTTTTGCAATTTCTAATTTATTTTTATGCACATCACTTTCTGTGGACGCCGTTTCTTTTCTTGCTTTTATAGTACCAAACCATGGGATGTCCTGTTGCGCCGAAAATCTAGCTTTTTGCGCACCTGTTCTAGTTTCTGGTTCACTGATGAAATATCCTGTACCGATCTTAGTGTTAGGCAAGCTTCTTGCTTCATTTACTTTTTCGATACTAGCATCTAATCCATTCTGAAAAGCTTTGAGCTCTGGATTGTTTTCATTTGCCTCCTTTATGTATTCCTGAAGTGTTTGTCCGCTTATAAAGTGAAAAACTAAAAGTGAAAAACTAAAAGTTATTAGTTTCTTTAACCTAAAAGTAAAAAGTGAAAAGTGAAAAGTCATTAATTCTTTAAGTGTAAAAACTAATAACAAAAAGCCTTTACGGATATATATTAGATATGTATTCATTTTTGCTATTATTTGTTTTTTGTTGTCTTAATTGTACTTACTAACATTGCTACCAACTCTTTATTCAATGAATGAATTGGCTTATATATCTCAACTTCAATTAATTCAGTATCTTTCATCAAATCCAACCAGTAAACAGATTCATTTGCCTCTTTGAGCGCAATACTCATTTTGTGTGCAAAGTCTTTTTTACTCTCTGCAAATTCTGCTTCTCTTATAAGTGCACCAATAGCGGTACCACTTCTCAACAATTGTTTGCTTAATACAAACTCTTTCTCCATAACCAATTTCTGACACACCTTAACGATATGGATAGAAAATTTATAACTCTTATCTCTTAAAATACTCTTAGTCATATATTTTTAGTTTTTCACTTTTCACTTTCCTCTTTTCACTTTTCATTTTCCGCTTTCCTAAATAAAATTTCTTCTCTCCAACTAAATAGTACAGGTACTACAAACAAGGTGATCAATGCTATTAGCATTCCCCCAAAACTGGGTATCGCCATTGGTATCATAATATCACTTCCTCTTCCGGTTGATGTTAATATTGGCAGTAGTGCCAGAATTGTAGTTGCTGTAGTCATTAGACAAGGTCGTATTCTTTTTTCGCCTGCTTCTACTATAGAGGTTCTGATTTCTTTTAATGTTTTTGGCTTATTTCTTTTAAAAGTTTGCATCAAATAGGTAGCCATAACGACTCCATCATCTGTGGCAATCCCGAATAAGGCTATGAATCCCACCCAAACGGCTACACTTAAGTTGATTGTATGCATTTGGAACAAATCTCTCAAATTCTCACCAAAGACATTAATATTTAAAAACCAATCTTGTCCATACAACCAAATCATCAAAAACCCACCGGCAAAAGCTACTGCAATTCCTGTAAAAACCATAAGGGATGTGGTCACTGATTTAAACTGAAAATACAATATCAGAAAAATAATAAGTAAGGCCAAAGGAACCACCAATGAGAGTGTTTTCTCAGCTCGCATTTGATTCTCATAGGTGCCGGTAAATTGATAATTGATTCCTTTTGGAACTGTTATTTCTCCAGCATCTATTTTCTCTTTAATCAATTTCTGGGCATTTTCTACTACATTAACTTCTGCATAATCATCTAATTTATCAAACAACACATACCCTACAAGAAATGTATCCTCACTTTTTATCACTTGTGGTCCTTGTTCGTATCTAATTGTTACCAATTCACTTAGAGGAATTGGATTTCCTTGTGCTACAGGAATATAAATATTCTTGATAGCATCTGGATTAGAACGCAACTCACGAGGATATCGCACTCTAATACCATAACGTTCCCTGCCCTCAACCGTTTCAGTAAGCGTCATTCCTCCTAGAGCTACTTCCAGTATTTGTTGCACTTTTTCGATAGAAACTCCATAACGTGCGATACGATCACGATTTATATCAATCAACAAATAAGGTTTCCCTACAATTCTATCGGCAAAAACAGCTTCATCCTTAACTCCCTCTACTTGCTTTAAAACACCTTCTAATTGTATACCGAAAGCTTCAATAGACGCCAAATCTTGTCCTTTTACCTTGATACCCATTGGAGCTCTCATTCCTGTTTGAAGCATGATTAACCTTGTCTCAATAGGTTGTAACTTTGGAGCAGAGGTTACTCCTGGAAGTCTGGTCACTTTTACAATTTCTTTCCAGATATCATCTGGTGATTTGATATGAGAACGCCAATTTCTATAATATTCTCCATCTTCATCAGGAATTAATTGATTTTTCCTAGCTTTTGCATTAGAAACAAAACCTCCATCCTTCAACTCGAATAATCCATTATCGTTCGTCTTAAAACGTTGACGTTCGCCTTGCTCATTTAAAATATATTCTGGCTTATAAAGAATGATATTTTCATACATGGATAATGGAGCAGGATCCAGTGCAGATTCTGTTCTTCCTGCTTTACCGACAACAGTTTCTACTTCCGGAATTGTAGCTACAGCCATATCTAACTGCTGCAATACTCTTTTATTTTCCTCAACTCCAGCATGCGGCAGCGAAGTAGGCATCAATAGAAAAGAACCCTCGTTAAGGGATGGCATAAATTCCTTTCCTGTATTTTGGAAAATAAATACACCACAAATTACTATTCCTATCGGTAATGACATAAATAATAATTTATGATCAAGTGCCCAGTTTAGAATGACAACATAATATCTTCGGAATAAAGAAAATATCCCTAACAATCCAAAACATATACATCCTACAAAGATCAAGTTCCAGAAAATACTTTTATCAACTCCTAAAGGTCTCCAATACTCTGCCAGCAGAAAAACAATAGTTATCGCGGAGATTATAATATGAATTAGATGTACTTTCTTCACAGAAAGTTTATTGGTAAGTTGTAAAATTCTGGAAGTACCAAATGCGATAAGAATAAGACCTAATAAAATACCAAAAGAAATTGCTGTCACTCCAGCTACAATCAGTGCAATATTGATTGTATAACTTATCGTTTTTTTAATAGATCGTTTTCTAAATAAATATGCAGCAAAAGGAGGTATTAAAAACAAGGCTATAATAATAGATGCTGTTAATGCCATAGTTTTAGTAAATGCTAATGGACGAAAAAGTTTTCCTTCTGCTCCTATCATCCTGAAAACCGGAACAAAACTTATAATAGTCGTTAAAACAGCTGTTAGAATAGCTCCAGAAACCTCGGTGGTAGCATTATAAACCACAATATTAACGGGCAACTCTTCATCGTTTTCATCAAGATGTCGTATGATGTTTTCTGAAAGTATAACACCTACATCTACCATAGTACCGATAGCAATGGCAATACCGGATAGCGCTACTATATTAGCATCTACTTCAAACATTTTCATGGCTATAAAAACCATCAAAACTGCTACTGGTAATAATCCAGAAATTAAAATAGATGCTCGAAGATTGAAAACCATAATAATAATCACTAAAACAGTAATCAATATCTCTAGAGTTAACGCTTCGTTTAGCGTTCCTAAGGTTTCCTTAATCAATTCAGTTCTGTCATAAAAAGGAACTATCGTTAACTGAGAAGTACGACCATCCTTAAGAATTTTAGAAGGTAATCCTGAACTTAACTCATTGATTTTATCCTTTACATTGGCAATCACTTCCATCGGGTTTGCTCCATATCGAGCTACTACTACTCCACCTACAACCTCAGCTCCTTCTTTATCTAGAATTCCACGTCTGGCTGCTGGTCCCAGAGAGACTTTTGCAATATCTTTTATCCTTATGGCGGTATACTCTTCGGCACCTACAGTGGCATTTTCTATATCAGCAATAGATTTAATATATCCTAAACCACGAATCAAATATTCTGCCTGATTAATCTCCAGAGTTTGAGCTCCGATATCACGATTGCTCTCTTTTACCGCTTTTACAACATGATGCAACCCAATACCGTATTGCTTCATTAATTCAGGGTTTACATCTACCTGGTATTCCTGGACATATCCTCCAATCGATGCCACTTCGGAAACTCCATTGGCTGAGGATAAAGCATATTTAACGTAATAATCCTGAATACTTCTTAGCTCATGCAGATCCCAACCACCGGTTACTTTTCCTTGGTCATCTCGTCCTTCTAACGTATACCAGAATATTTGACCTAAGCCTGTAGCATCAGGACCTAATGATGGAGTTACTCCATTAGGTAGCAATCCATTGGGTAATGAATTTAGTTTCTCTAGAATACGGCTACGACTCCAATAGAATTCTACATCTTCCTCAAAAATGATATAAATACTAGAAAACCCAAACATAGAAGAACTACGAATAGTTTTTACTCCAGGAACTCCTAATAATAAGGTAGTAAGCGGGTAGGTAATTTGATCTTCAATATCTTGTGGTGATCTTCCTGACCATTTCGTAAAGACAATCTGCTGATTTTCTCCAATATCAGGAATTGCATCAACCGCTACCGGATGATTCGGCAAAAAAAACAGATCTGATTTAAAAGGCGAATGGATAAGACCCCAACCTATTAAAATAAGTAGTAATAAAACTGCTATGAATTTGTTTTCGATTAAAAATTTAATGCTTTTATTGAGCATATATAGTAAGATTTAGTCAACTATTAATTGAAATCAGTTGTATTCTTTCTAATAGAAACAACATCTGTTTGACACAAATAACCATAAAGATTACTCTTGCCAATCAAGAATAATAAACTAAATCAAATTAAAAAAGTCTCGTGCAGAATGAGAATATCTGTGACCCGTTCGGGCGGAGAATATTCTTTAGAAACCAAATGCTTTTCTTCTGGTAGAGAAAATAGATTTATATAAGAATTTAAGTATGATACAATGAATACTTGTTGAGAAAAATCTATTTGATCAAAAGAAACTTTAAGCTCATCCTGTCCTTCCAGAACAATTATCTCGTCTTTACAGCAAGATTTTTTCTTCATTTGTATGTTTTGATCATCAGAATGACCCATCATTTTCATCCCACAATCTTTGGCTTTAGAAAACACCGCAACATCAACCAAGAAACGTCCACAGTAATGCTTTTCTACGGTAAACGAAAACGTAGAAAGTAATACCAGGCAAGCTAATAATGTTGATGTTATTTTCTGAAAATCCTTTTTCATGTAAAAGCAAAAATACGTAATATTTATAGAATCGTTATTTTTTTGCATTTTCCTTAGAAATTTTTAACAAAACAATACCATTCTAAAAAACCCACACTTTTAAATATTTTAAATACTTTTGCCGGAAAATTGTAAGGAATGCTATTTGAAGATTTAAAACCTAAGGTTGTTAACATCCTTAAAAATGAAGACAACCCTGTAACTGATAGATTACATAAAATTTGTCAATTGCTTAATGATACTATTGAATACTACGATTGGGTTGGTTTTTATTTCAAAAATGGTGATAAAGAAGAGCTAAAACTAAGAACATACGTTGGTGAGGAAACTGATCATATTATTATACCATTTGGGAAAGGGATTTGTGGTCAGGTAGCAGTTTCTAATGAGAACTTCATAGTTCCTGATGTTCAGGCTCAGGACAATTATATTGCTTGTAGTTTTACTGTTAAATCCGAAATTGTTATTCCGTTATTTAAAGATGGAGAGAATATCGGACAAATAGATATTGATTCTGAAACTCCTGATCCGTTTACAGAAAAAGATGAAAGATTTCTGGAATTTGTTAACCAAGAGGTTGCTAAAATCTTATAATTTTAGCAGAATCATTTATAACTGCAAAGAATAATGCTCTATTGGCTGCTCTCTAATTGTCTTAGCCGCTTGCTCAGCAGTAACATCCCTCTGGGGATTTGCAAACATTTCATAACCTACCATAAATTTCTTTATACTCGATGATCTAAGTAATGGAGGATAAAATGCCATATGCATCTGCCATTCTTCATGGTTTAAGCCATCTGTTGGAGCCTGATGTATTCCTGCCGAATAAGGAAATGAGGTTTTAAAAATGTTATCATATTTTGTAGTTAATTGTTTTATGATTTCTGCAAAACTGACTACTTCTTCCTTCGTTAATTGGTCTATGCGCTGAATATTTCTTTTGGGTATAATCATAGTTTCATAGGGCCAAATTGCCCAATATGGAACCAATGCTACAAAATGATTGTTTTCTATTAAAATTCTTTCTTCCTGCTCTAACTCTTGCTCTAAATATGACAACAAAAGTGATTTTTTATGTGTATCCCAATATTCTTTTTGCCGTATTGTTTTCTTTTTAACCTCTTCTGGTATCGATTTTTGAGCCCATATTTGTCCGTGAGGATGTGGGTTACTACATCCCATAATTGCTCCTTTATTCTCAAATATTTGCACGTAATTTATATCCTTCATATTTCCCAAAACACTAAATTCGTGCTTCCAAAGTTCAATTACTGATGCTATTTCCTCTACTTTCATTATAGGAAGTGTCAACCCATGATTAGGTGAAAAACAAACTACTTTACATATACCTATTTCTGTTTCTGCCCGAAGTAACCCTACCTCAAATTTTTCATTAGGAATCTCAGACAATAGTGCTGAAAAATCATTAATAAATGAAAATGGTTTTTGATAATTGGGATTGATATCACCACTAGCTCTTGTATTTCCAGGACATAAATAACAGTCTTCATCATAGGATATATTAGAAAACTTGGAATGTTCTTCTGTTTTTCCTTGCCATGGCCTTTTGGTTCTATGAGGTGATACCAAGACCCATTCTCCCGTCAAGATATTAAATCTTCTATGCGGATTTTGATTAATGTTTTGTTCCATTAGCTCGTATTATAGTTCCCTGACTCGGAACAGTTACAAAAGAGGTTAACTCGATATTAAATTCTTTTCTATATGCTTTTTTGACATTTAGACAATAGTCATCAACACTATCAGAATGTATTAGATTAATAGTACATCCTCCAAAACCACCACCCATCATCCTACAACCAACGATCTGATTATAATCTTCAGAAAAATCTACTAAAAAATCTAATTCAGGGCAACTCACCTCGTACAAATGCTGTAATCCTCTATGAGACTGATACATTAATTCTCCAAAACCTTGTACATCTTCTTTTTCTAGTAATTCTGAAGCCTGAAGCACTCGATTATTTTCTTCAATTATATAATAAGCTCTCCGATAAAGGACATCAGTAAGTTCATCTCTAAATTCATCTAGCATACTTTTAGTTACTTCTCTAAGAGATTTGACTTTATTATATTTTTTAGAAATAATTTCTTTTACCTTCTCACATTCATCTCTACGGGTATTATATTCACTAGATGCTAGATTATGTGAGACGTTTGTATTGAGCAATAAAACTTTATAAGGTTCAAAATTAGCATCGATTAGTCGATAATATTTTGATTTACAATCCAGAAGAATTACTTTCTTATCCTCACTCATCACAGATGCGAATTGATCCATGATCCCACACTTAGTTCCAACATAGTTATGCTCTGCACGTTGTGAAAGCTCGACAAGTTCTATTTTAGAGAGGTTAAGATTAAAAAGTTCATTAAGTCCATAAGCTAAGCCACATTCTAAGGCGGCAGAAGAACTAATTCCAGCGCCAATAGGTAATTGACTATCAATAATGCAATTAAAACCTTTTACTTCCTGCGAAATTTTAGAGATTTCACTAAGTACTCCTAATATATAATTTTCCCATTCTTCTTTACTTGGTTCTAGTTCAGATAGATTTACATCAAGCATTTTATCATAAGTTGAACTATAAATTTTGCACACATGCTCAGAATCATTTTTCTGAAAAGAGAATACTATTTTTTTATCTATGGCAGTAGGTAAAACAAATCCATTATTATAATCAGTATGCTCCCCAATAAAGTTAATTCTTCCTGGAGAATGAACAATCAATTCTGACTTAAAGCCTTTTACAAAACTCTTATTTATTGCCATTTTTTCAATATAATTTGATAAATAGGACTGAAACAAATACCTATTTTAATTCTGAAAACCAAACAAATATAATAAATGTATTTTTTACATTTATTATTAATGCTGTATTTTTTACTAATTTGCATCTAAATCCATTTCGGGAAAATCAAACCTGTTAACTGATAGCATGAACTCATACCAAGAAAAAGATAAATTTTATGTTGCCGTTGATTGTATCATTTTTGGGTTTGAAGACGGAAAACTAAAGTTGTTAGTTTTTAATCGAAAAATAAACCCTTTTAAAGATTCATTATCTCTTATCGGAAGTTTTGTGAAAATCGGAGAGAGTGTTTCTGAAGCCTCAAAAAGGGTTCTAAAAGAATCTACTGGTATTCAAAATGTATATATGAAAGAGCTAAAAACATATAGTTCTGTAGATAGAGACCCAGGATTCCGTTGTGTATCAATTGCCCAATATGCCTTAATACGCATTAATGAATATATAAAAAATACAGTTAAAGAAAACCAAGCAGCATGGTTTGACATAGATACAATTCCCAATTTAATTCTAGATCATAATCTTATGGTATCCGATGCTCTACAAAGAATTGAAGAAATTGCAAGATATAAACCTATCGGTTTTGAACTTTTACCAGAAAAGTTTACTATCCCCCAACTACAAGCATTGTACGAGGCTATTTATAGAAAACCATTAGACCCTAGAAATTTTCGAAAAAAAATACTTTCTTTTGATGTAATTATCAAACTTGAAGAAAAAGACAAAAGTGGTTCTAAAAAAGGCGCTTATCTATATAAATTTGACCGTATCAAATATCAAAGACTACAAGAATCGGGATATAATTTTGAAATCTAGTATTTAAGCTTAAATTTATAGACTTTAGAACTCACAATTACTATGTCATCGTTACTTCAGAAAATATACGACCTTCAGGATATAAATACACTATCGAAGCACGAACAAATTGTTAACGGGATTATAAGTGCAATTGACTCTGGAGTTTTAAAAGTAGGAGACAAATTACCTTCTATTAATGAAATGGTAGCAGAAGTAGGATATGCCAGAAAAACTTTTGTGAAAGCATATACCGAATTAAAAGAACGCGGACTCGTAGAATCCAAAAATCTTAAGGGATATTATATCATTAGTGAAGAAACTAATGTAAAATTAAAGGTGGCATTAATTTTATTTGCATTCCATAGTTTTCAGGAAGATTTTTACAATACTTTTAGAAAGGAGCTTGGTAAAAAATACCATATTGATATTTTCTTTCACCACAATAATCTTACTTTACTTAAGACAGTAATAGATAATATATCACGTAAATATGGCATGTATGTTATAGCGCCAATTCAGGAAAAAGAAGTTTCATCAATGATGAAACAAATACCGTCTGACCGATTATTAATTGTAGACCGGTATTTAAAAATGCCCAAAGATTATTCCTATATTTCTCAAGAATTTGAGGAAGTAACATATCAAAAACTAGTGGAGCTTACTACCCAAATAAAAAAATACAAAAGGTTTGTATTATTCTTTAAGAAATACTCTGATTTCCCTCCAGGAATTCTACATGCTTTTAATCGTTACATATCGGATTACGATATTAATGGCGAAGTAGTAGATAGTTATGAACCTAATACATTGACAAAAAGTACGGCATACTTTTCTATTAGTGACACGCAACTTTGGAAGGTTCTAAAAGATGCCCGAAAAATGGAATATCGAATTGGATCGGATATAGGTATTCTGGCTCATGATGATAATATTATAAAAGAGATTGCTTTTGGTGGTATAACGACAATTTCTACTGATTTCACATATATTGCAAAAAAAGCAGCTCATTTTGTTAAAGAAGGAAAACCTATTCAAGAAATTGTTCCTACTTATCTCCGACAGCGTAATTCTCTATAGACTTTTTCTCTTTTAGACGCTACAAGCCGATATCGTTCGTCTACATTACTCTTGTTTTTCCCACACAAAACTTGGTCATTTATTTATTGACAACAAAAAGGTGTTATCACAAATTCTTATTTATTTGATTGATTAATTACATATATTTCAAAAAATTGTGATTTTATTTTTTGATATCAAAATAAATATTTTACTTTTGTGAAGTAGCATAGAGTATCATAGCATAATTAAATACTCTCATCTAACTTCAACTCAGAAAAAAACTATTAACAAACACAAATCATATGAAGCGAAAAATATTTAATCGTGTCATGATGTTACTCATTGGCCTAACAACCATCCTGGCTAGCGCACAACAAACTGTTTTGGGAACAGTAAATGAACCGAATGGCCCCTTGCCCGGAGTTAACATCTTAGTAAAAGGGACTGATAATGGTACCACTACAGATTTCGATGGTAGGTATACCCTAAATAATGTAGCCGATAATGCCATTTTAATATTTAGTTATGTAGGTTTTATAACTGCGGAAATACCGACAAATGGTCGAACTACTATAGATATAACACTTGAGGAAGATGCTGCAGCATTAGATGAAATAGTTATTGTAGGATATGGTTCACAATCTAAGAGAGATGTTACCGGTGCTATATCCCAGATCAAGTCTGAAGACATTGCACAAGTCGTTACAGCAAACCCAACCTCAGCCTTACAAGGTAAGCTTGCAGGAGTTCAGGTTGAAACAGCAGGTGGTGCGCCTGGTAGCCCTGCAAATGTTTTTGTACGTGGGGTAAGTTCTTTAACTAATTCCTTCCCCCTATACGTAGTTGACGGTGCTATTTCTGATAATATAAATTTCTTAAATGCAAAAGACATTGTAAATCTTCAAGTATTAAAAGATGCAACATCTGCAGCAATTTATGGTTCTCGTGCTGCAAATGGAGTGATTATAGTTACTACCAATAGAGGTAAACAAAACTCTTCTCCTACCGTAAATATCGACATACGAAGTGGAGTTAACACGCAGCCTAGAAAACTTGATTTACTTAACGGTTCCGAGTATATCGCGTTTCTTAACCAACGTAGAATTAACGATGGTCTTGCTGGAAACATACCTGATCCAGGAATCGACACAGATTTTCAAGATTTAAGCATAAACTCAGGCACAATTCAAGATTTTGGATTTAATATATCTGGTGGTGGTGAAAACTCAAAATACTTTTTTAGTGCGAATTATTATGATGAAGAAGGATTATTAATCAGTGAAGAATTCAACCGTAAAAATATACGTCTAAATAGTGAATTTAAAATAGGAAAGCTTAAAATCCAGGAATCTTTCGGGTTTTCTGAAAACCGCTTTACACGTAATAATGCTTTTGGAAATCAAGGAGGTACTGTTCCTATTATTCGTCCTTTTGCTCCTGAAAATGAAGGGGGATTTGAAGCTATTAGTGATCCTGTTTTCGGAATTGGAGGGACTAATAAATTTGCAAACGCACAATTAGTTAATGATCAGAATATAGAACGTAATTTTCTAGGAAACATGAATTTTTCTTATGAAATTATTGAAGGGCTTACTGCTAAACTAAATGTAGGAACCGAATACACTAATTTTTATAGAAATACATTTCAACCCACATTCTTTCAAAGTAATATAGATAGTGAAGTAAATGATAATCCCCTCAATGATCTTACTGAAGTTAGAGGAGAACGCTATGCTACAAATGTCGAGCCTACTCTTAATTATAAAAAAAGTCTTGGAGAACATAATTTTGATGTTCTTATAGGGAGTGCTCGACAGGACATTACTACAAACACAATTGCAATTTATGCGGAAGGGCTTCCTAGTAATAATATAACCAATATAGCACAGTTTACTGATAATATTATAAACTCAGGTGGAGGACGTTTTGATAATAAACTTTTCTCAACTTTTGGACGTGTAAACTATAATTACAAACAAAAATATTTGTTTACTGCTATCGTACGTCGTGATAAGACCTCTCTTTTTGCAGATGGATTTAATACAGGTACATTCCCTTCTTTCTCTGCTGGATGGGTCATTAGTGATGAAGGCTTCTTTAATCAAGACGGACTCTTTAATTCACTTAAACTTAGAGCTGGATATGGAGAACTAGGATCTCAAAATGTGGATCCTTTTTCAAATCAATCCGTAGTAGAACCTAATTCTCCGATCACGGTTGGAGGTGCTTCCGGACAAATTCCGGGATTTGCTATTACAAGTTTAGTAGATCCCACCTTAAGTTTTGAAACATCAAAAACTATCAATTTTGGTGTAGACACTTCATTATTAGACAATAATTTAAAACTAAGCTTAGATTATTTTAATAGAGATAATGAAGATGTTATCCAAGCTGTAGCAATTCCAGATTCTAATGGATCTGTAAACCCAGTATTTCAAAATGCTTCATCTATTAATAATAAAGGTTTTGAATTTGAAGCAGCTTATAGCTATGACAAAGGTGGTGATTTGACCTTTAATGTAGGTTTTAATATTTCTGCCATCCAAAATGAATTAACAGATTCTCCAAACCCAATTGTAGGTCCTTCATATAATGAAGAAGGATTAAGAGCAAATCGTTTTGAGGTTGGACAACCTTTAGGATTTTTCTTTGGGTTTAGGACAGATGGAATCTATAATGACCAAGCAGAAATAGACAACGATCCTTTTCTCGCTAATGACCCGGACCGCAGGGCATTGCTACAACCAGGGGATTTTAGAAGAGTAGACATTAATAATGACGGTAGAATAAATGACGAAGATCAAACCTCTTTGGGTGATCCAACACCAGATTTCACATATGGTATTAACCTGTCTGTAAATTATAAAAATTGGGATCTTGGAGCCTTCTTTAATGGAGTTCAAGGAAACGAAATTTACAATGTTACCAAATTCTTTGGGTATTTCTTCTTGGATGATAACAAATTTGGAATTGTAAGAGATGCGTATACTCCTGAGAACCCAAATACTAATCTTCCTCGCGTAACAACACAAGACACTGCCGGAAACCAGCTTCCATCAGATTTCTTTGTAGAAGATGGTTCTTTTTTCCGTCTGAAAACCCTCGAAATAGGATATAACTTTAATGATTTTATAGGAAAAGAATGGGTATCTAATGCTAGAGTATTTGCTAATATTCAGAATGTATTTACTATTACAAATTATTCTGGATACGACCCCGAAATAGGATCCAACAATAGTGGATTAGGAACTAATCGTGGTTTCTTTGGTTTTACACCATTAACTAGTGCTGATTCTGTTTTTGACAGAGGACTTGATGTAAGGGCGCAACCTAGGCCTCGTACCTTTATGATTGGGATACAAATGTCATTTTAAAAACACACAAAAGAATACGATATGAAAACAATTAAAAAACTATTTCCTTTTATAACGTTATTACTTTTTGTAGTAATATATTATAGTTGTAACGAAGAAGACCTTAACATTTCAAACCCAAATAATGTAGCAGAACCTGAATTCTTCCAAACGGAAAATGACTTTAGACTTGCTGTAAATGGGATGTACCATCCTTTAACTGCTGTTTTATTTTGGGGACGAGTTATCCATACCGGTGCTATGTTGCGATCAGATGCCTTTAACGTAATACCGTTCCAACAAAATACAACTATGTCTACTTTAGAAGGACAGCCAGGCATCTCTAGATGGGCGGTAGACTTGTACCCTCAATTATATCAATCTATCGCTAGAGCTAATAAAATTATTGAAGAAGATGCAGAAAATGGTGTGCTATCAGGAGAAGTTCAAAATGAAATTTTAGGACAAGCACATTTTCAACGTGCATTCTGTAATTGGTATTTATTAAATCTCTTTGGAACTGCTCCACTTGTTATGCAAACACCTGACACGCAAAACCCGGAAGAATTTTTTCCTTCTAACGCAACACCGGCAATGTTTAATGAAGCAATCATCGCAGACCTTACTGAAGCAGTCAACAGACTTCCGCAATCTTGGGGAGCAAATGATGTAGGACGTCCTACCAGAGGAGCAGCACTTGCATTACGGGGAAAAACCTATTTATATATGGAAGACTGGGCAAATGCAGTTACGGACTTTACAGAAGTAACTACACTAGGATATTCTTTACTTCCTTCTGAGAATTATGGGAATAATTTTTCGTCTAACTCTTCTGTAGAAAATAATTCAGAATCTGTATACGAACTTCAATATGTAGAACAAGATAATTTTGTTTGGGGAGCAGATTCACCACTTACAGGATCGCAATCCAATTGGTACATTGATTACTCTCCTCCACATGTAAGTTTAGATCAAGGACATGTTATAAATCCACATATTCTTCAAGTTTTTGAAGATAATGGAGATACGGTAAGAAGAAATGTAACCATTGCCTTTGATTATCCTGGAGCTACTGGATATGGAGGAGCTCCGTTTATAGAGGATTTCGCTCCAAGCATCGAAATCGCAGAAAGGCGAGGAGTTCCTGCTCTATTTTCCAGGAAATACGCAGGTTTAGATGAAGGCTTATCTAGCGCAGAAATTCCTGGTTTTGGACATACATTAGGAACTAACTGGAGAATCATACGATATGCTGATGTATTATTAATGCTAGCCGAAGCTCTTAATGAAAATGGCGCCACGCCAAATGCCATACCATTTATCAATCAAGTTAGAGAACGCGCACAGATTTCGCTATTACCTAATACATTGTCCAAAGAAGAAGTAGAGCAAGCTATTATAGATGAACGGATTATGGAATTAACCGGCGAAGGGCATCGTTTTTTCGATTTAGTACGTTGGGAATTAGCAGATGATATATTAGGCCCTGGTTCTACTGTAGCAGGAGGTCGTCATCCTAAATCTCTTGCAGGACCAGCAGCTGTATTTACTACTGGACAAGATGAACTTTTATGGATTCCATTACCAGAATTACAAGCCAATCCTAACTTAGATCAAAATGATGGATACTAAACGTATAGTATAAGTAATTGTTTGATTGTAATATTTAGTTGTTTTAGTCAACCAAGCAAACTCAGGGGAAAGTTTGCTTGGTTTTGAAAATTTTATAACACCTTTTTTTTGAAAAAAAATCTAATTCATATCGCTCTAATTCTATTACTTTTTGGTTGTAAAAAACAGCCTTCAGAAGATTTTCTATTTACGCTGGTTCCATCTTCACATAGCTCAGTTATTTTTCAAAATACAATTATTGAAAACGATTCTATCAATGTTATTGATTTTCAATATTGTTATAATGGTGGAGGTGTTGGCATCGGTGATTTTAATAATGACAATTTACCAGATATTGTTTTTACTGCAAATCAAACATCTAGTAAGCTATATTTAAATCTGGGTGATATGAAGTTTAAAGATATCTCTATTGAGTCCCATTTCAAAACAAATTCTTGGATTACTGGAGTAAGTATTGTAGACATAAATTCAGATGAATTAGATGATATTTATCTCAATGTTGGTGGAGCTCAATGCAATAACGATTGCAACAATTTGTTATTCATAAACAAGGGATTAAACGAAAAAGGCATCCCCTATTTTGAAGAGCAAGCCTCAATTTATGGATTAGATGATGGAAATTACAGTCAACAAACTGTTTTTTTCGACTATGATCTGGATGGCGATTTAGATGCGTATATTGTTCATAATGGAAATACAAAAAGAGATAGGAATACCCCTATTCCTAAAAAATACCAACCTAAACATTTATCAGATTATTTATTAGAAAACAAAACTAAAGAAGATACGAATCAAATATACTTTACCAACGTATCCGATAGTTTAGGAATCACTCATAAAGGATTTGGTCTTGGCATAGCTATCAATGATTTTAATAATGATAATTTACCAGATATCTACATCAGTAATGATTTTATTACTAATGATCTTTTGTATATAAACAAAGGAACTGACACTATTGGGATGCATCTTGGATTTGATGAAATCAATCAACAAGTTTTATCTAAGCAAACATACAATGCAATGGGAGTCGATGTAGCAGATATCAACAATGATATTCTACCCGATATTATGGTAGTCGATATGCTTCCGAAGGATTATGAACGACAAAAGAAAATGTTAGGCTCCAATAATTATGATAAATATTTATTGTCCCAGAGAAATGGGTACACTCCTCAATATATTCATAACACCTTACAATTGCACAATGGTTTTATAAAAGATCAAATACTTCCAGCTTCAGAAATTGGGTTTGCTTCAGGTATAGCTAGTACTGATTGGAGTTGGGCACCATTAATTGCAGACTATGATAATGATGGGAATAAAGACATCTACATTACCAATGGCTATGTAAAAGATATTACCGATTTGGATTTTATCAACTACTCAGAATACAACAACATCTTTGGAACTCCTGCGGCTAGAAAAGAGAAATTTAAAAGTCTTGTTGAACAACTTCCGGGAATTCATCTTCCTAATGTGATGTATCAAAATAATGGTAAAACTCAATTTACTGATGTTTCTTCTCAATGGATAGGGAATCAAAAATCATACTCTAATGGTTCTGCCTATGCAGACTTAGACTTGGATGGAGATATAGATTTGGTTATAAATAATATTAACAGTCCGGCGTTTATTTTAGAAAATCATACTTCAGAAAAAGGTAAAAAGTTCTTGAGAATACAACTAAAAGGAACTGACAGAAACAGAAATGCCATAGGATCAAAAATTACTTTGTGGGAAAATGGCAGTAAACAAACACAATATCAATCTACTGTTAAAGGGTATTTATCATCTGTAGAACCTACTATTCATTTTGGTATTCACTCAGAAAGAGTAGACTCATTACAAATAATATGGCCTGACGGAAATGTTAGCACACAAAAAAACATCTCCTCGAACCAACTCTTACCTATTAACTATCAAGATGCTTCAAACAAGAGTTTAGAAAAAGAAACTGATTTAATTTTTAAAAAAGAGCATACTTCGTTTTCTTACTTGCATACAGAGAATTATTTAAATGATTATACACAACAATCATTACTAAGTCATCAATTTAATGCTTTAGGTCCTTGTATTATAAAAGGAAACATTGACAATCAACAAGGCGACGAGATTTTCATTGGAGGTAGTAAAAATGTTCCAGGAATTCTTTTTGCTGAAGACCAAAATGGAATTTATAGACCTATTCAAAAATTAGATATCAAATATGAAGACACTGCCTCATTGTTTATTGACATAGATCACGATGGAGATAAAGATTTATATAT
Source organism: uncultured Aquimarina sp. (assembly GCF_947495315.1). Taxonomy (GTDB): domain Bacteria; phylum Bacteroidota; class Bacteroidia; order Flavobacteriales; family Flavobacteriaceae; genus Aquimarina. The sequence continues at coordinate 174,153 of NZ_CANLYD010000007.1, forward strand.
CGGAAGCGGAGGAAGTGACGCAGGTAGTAACGAAGAATTACTAACAGATAGAATATACATTAACAATGGAAAAGGGCATTTTTCTATATCAAATTACAAAGTTCTTTCTAAAATTAAAACAAATACAACTTGTGTTGTTGCAGATGATGTAGATACTAATGGATCCCAAAACATTTTTATCGGCGGTGGTGTTCTGCCAGGTAAATATCCATTTCATACTCCTAGTTATGTACTAACCAATGAACAAGGTAATCTGTCTGTAAATAATAATATTTCATTTTCTAAACCTGGTATCGTGACCGATGCTACTTGGGCAGACATTGATAATGATAAGACTAAAGAACTAATCGTAGTTGGACAGTGGATGCCTATTTCCATCTATGATATCAACAAAGACGGAGCAAAAGAAATCCCTATACAATGGCAAGATACAGAAGGAAAAAAAATAAAAATGTCTGGTTGGTGGAACAGTATAACGCTCGCGGATTTCGATAATGACGGCGATCAGGATATACTTGCAGGTAATCAGGGAACCAATGGATTCATACAGCCAATGTTTGATCAAGCTGTATATGTTTACACAAAGGATTTTGATAATAACGGAAGTATCGATCCCGTATTAGCTCAGTATTTCGAAACTACTGATGGCTTATCTCTTCAACCTATCCATACTCGAGATGACATTATGAAGCAGTTGGTGGGTTTAAAAAAACGATTCCCTACATACAATGAATTTGCCAAAGTCAGCTTTCAGGAATTATTAAACATCAATGATTTAGACAAAGAAACTCTCAGTGCTCATATATTTCAATCAATTTACGCAGAGAATATAGGAAACAACGTTTTTAAAGTATCCTATTTACCTCAAGTTTGTCAACGATCCCCTATCAATGATTTCCTTGTAGAAGATATCAATCAAGATGGTTTTAAAGATGTTTTGATGGTGGGCAATAATTATTCCGCAGAAGCCAATTACGGCAGACACGATGCAATGATTGGGATACATCTAAAAGGTTCAAAAAAAGGATTTATTCCAATAGAAAATAGTAAAAGTGGTTTTTTGGTTGCAAAGCAATCTAATCATATCATTTCAGTCCAAAAGAAAAATAAAGAAAAATTAGTTTTTGCCACACAAAACAATGATAGTATAGTGGTGCATAGTATAATCAAAAAAAGAAATGTTTTAGCAAAAAACTGATTTCACAAAACATCAAAGGATAAAAAGTACATGAAAGAAATAGTTACTCACAATATAGAGGTAATACAAGAATCCAAGGATTTTCAAGTTGATATAACCCTACTTGAAGAACAAAATGGGGTTACTATATATAATATTAATTTTTCATCTGAAACTAAATTTCAACCACAAAAAGTGACTTTTAAATGGAAGATCCCTGTTATTAATGTAAAAGGAGTCTGGAAACCTACAACGGATTTTACCAAAAGAATCATGGATGATTGGGAACTAGATCATATGGAATCAAGAATTTCTGTAGATTCTCCTGTAATTTCTTTATTTGGTCATGATGACAGTAACATCATTACATTTGCCTGTTCTGATGCTATAAATACTAAAAAATTAAATGCATTATATAGAGAAGAAGATAATTGCATTTATTGTCATATTTCATTTTTTACAGAAAGATATCACACAATTACAGGCTATAACGCACAACTAAGAATTGATCAAAGTCATCAGCCTTTTTCGGAGTCTTTAAAAAATGTAGGGAAATGGTGGGAGAGTTTTGAAAATCTCACTCCGGCAATTGTTCCTGATTTCGCAAAAGTTCCGGTTTATTCTACCTGGTACCAATTTCATCAAAAACTCGATGAAGATGATCTCATTAAAGAATGTAAAATTGCTTACACATTAGGATACGAGTTAATAATAATTGATGACGGATGGCAAACCAATGATGAAAATAGAGGGTATGATTATACGGGTGATTGGTATCCTGAGAGAATTCCTGAAATGAAAAATTTTGTCAGCAAAATCCATACTACAGGAATGAAATTAGCTTTGTGGTATTCCGTTCCTTTCTGCGGTAAAAAATCGAAAGCGTATCAAAAATTCAAAGGTAAATTCCTTACAGAAGAACATCGTTGGGCTCCTGTATTTGACCCCAGGTATCCTGAAGTAAGAGAATATCTGGTAAGCTTATATGTAAATGCATTAAAAACCTGGAGAATTGACGGTTTTAAACTGGATTTCATCGATGAATTTAAAGTATATCCCAGTACCAAACTAACTAAAGAAGAAGGAAGGGATTACTCCTCTGTGAATCTGGCAGTAGATCGATTAATGACAGATATCATAAGTTCATTACACGCTATTAATCCAGAAGTTGTTATCGAATTTCGTCAAAAATATACAGGTCCGGCTATGCGCAAATATGGTAATATGTTTAGAGCATTTGACTGCCCAGGTGATTCTGTGATGAATCGAGTAAGAATTACCGATATCAAGATGCTTTGTGGCGAAACTGCTGTACACAGTGATATGTTTACGTATCACGCACAAGAACCTTTAGAAATAAAAGCTTTACAATTAGTGAATACTTTATTTGGAGTACCGCAACTTTCTATTTTACTCCAAAAAGCAACATCAGATGAGTTGTCAATGATCCATTTTTATACGCACTATTGGAGGAATCATTCCGATGTCTTCTTAAAAGGAAAATTTACCCCACAAAAACCTTTAGCAAACTATCCTGTACTTAAATCTTCTTTAGAGGAACATACAATTATTGGATTATTTGATAATTACATTATTGATTTCGAAGAAAAAACAAATAGAGTTGATATCATAAATGGGCAGTTAAACACCAAGATCATATTAAGTAGCAATCAAAATTATGGAGCATATAACTGTGTTACCTATGATTGTACCGGAAAAAAAGTACACGAATGTGATATAATAATTCTCATAGGTGCTATTCAGATAAAAGTCCCCATTTGTGGCTTAATCATATTAGAAAAGAATACCGAAACCTGAAGTATTCTATTAAAAAAACAATAAAAATGATAATACCCGATATAAAAAATAATACAAACGATTACATTTTTTTTAATTAGCAATTCTCTTTTTCATTGCCTAAATAATTTAGATATTTATAATTAATTGATGAATATCCTGAAATATCTGTTGTTTTTTAAGATAATTATAGAAAATCGATAGCTAAATAAAGTATATAGAAATAAAGTCAAACATCCTCTGATGAATAAAAAATATATTATCGCTTTTGACCAAGGAACTACAAGTACCAGAGCCATCATTTTTGATAATAAAGGTGCTATTTGCGGTATTGCTCAGAAAGAATTAACTCAACATTATCCTAAATCAGGATGGGTAGAACACGATCCTATTGAGATTTTCAGGCATCAACAAGAAGTACTTGAAGAAGTATTGTCTGTATCCAAAATAAGTATAGATGAGATTGCAGGAGTAGGCATCACTAATCAAAGGGAAACTACGGTAGTTTGGGATAAAACAACAGGAAAGCCTATTTATAATGCTATCGTATGGCTAGATAAGAGAACATCGAAAATTTGTAAAAATCTTAAATCTATTGGGCTAGAAGATTATGTGTCTAAAAATACTGGATTAGTAATTGACTCTTATTTTTCTGGAACAAAATTAAAATGGATACTAGATAATGTAAAAGGTGGCAGAGAAAAAGCCGAAAGAGGAGATTTATTATTTGGTACAATTGATACCTGGCTTATTTGGAAATTTACTAATGGTGCTAAGCATATCACGGATCATTCTAATGCATCCAGAACGATGTTGTATAATATTATACGATTAGAATGGGATGAAACTATGCTAAATGCATTAAATATTCCAAAGAACATGCTGCCTGAAGTTCAGCATTCTTCATCCGATTTTGGAAGTATTTCTTATCAAGGAAAAGAAATTCCGATATATGGCGTTGCCGGAGATCAACAAGCCTCTTTATTCGGACAAGGAGGCTACAAATCCGGAATTGCTAAAAACACCTATGGAACTGGCTGTTTTTTATTGTTAAATACAGGAAAAAAAGCGTATCAGTCTAAGAATGGCTTACTAACTACTTTGTGCTGCAGTCTTCCGGAAGACAATATAAAATATGCCTTAGAAGGTAGCGTTTTTGTTGGAGGCGCTTCTGTGCAATGGCTGCGTGATAAATTACAAGTTATTACAAAAGCTTCAGAAACTGAAGAAATCTGCAAATCCACTCCATCTTCAGAAGGTTTATACGTAGTTCCTGCATTTGCAGGTTTAGGAGCTCCTTATTGGGACATGAATGCTAAAGGCGCTATTTACGGACTAACACTGGATTCAGGAAAAAATGAAATCATAAAAGCTACTGTAGACGCCTTAGCCTATCAAACTCGTGATGTGTTAGACGCAATGATAGAAGATAGTGGTAAACTCATGAAAGAACTTAAAGTAGATGGTGGAGCATCTGCTAATAACTATTTAATGCAATTTCAGGCCGACATTCTAAATGTAGAAGTTGATCGACCTGCAATGTTAGAAGTAACAGCACTTGGTGCTGCATTCCTGGCAGGGATAAAAGCTGGGGTTTGGACAAAAAAGGATATTTCAAAAATTAGAATTGTAGATACCAGGTTTAAACCCCAGATTACAGAACACGAGCGAAACAGAAAATACAGCGGATGGAAAGAAGCGGTAGAACGCACAAAATCTTCTAACGCTAAAATGCTCTCTGCTAAAGAAGAAGGTCCAATTCGATTCTCTATTCTTGATCGACACATACAATTGCAAAAAGCTCAGACAACTAAATATGACCTCATCATTATTGGCGGAGGAGTTACTGGGGCAGGAATTGCTTTAGATGCTGCTTCTAGAGGATTAAAAGTGTGTTTAGTAGAAAAAAACGATTTTGCTTCTGGAACCAGTAATAAATCTACAAAACTTATTCACGGTGGATTGCGATATCTTAAACAAATGGAAATCGCACTTGTAAAAGAATCTGGTAGTGAGCGAGCTACTGTTCATAAACTTGCCCCGCATTTGGTAGTGCCAGAAAAGATGCTGTTACCATTAATAGAAGGAGGAACCTATGGAAAAATGATGACCGCTATTGGGTTAAAAGTATATGATTTTTTGGCAAATGTAGAAGGAGATGACAAACGAAAAATGCTCAGCATAGAGGATACAATTGCAAAAGAACCTTTATTAAATAAAAATGGTCTTACCGGAGGAGGTTATTATGCAGAATACCGAACTGATGATGCAAGACTTACTGTAGAACTTCTGAAAAAAGCAGCCTCTTATGGAGCTAATATTATCAACTATTGTGAAATGACAACTTTTAATTATGATGATGAAGGAAAGATTAAAAGTTTAGAATGTTTAGATCATAATTCAGGAAAAAGATTTATTATCAAAGCACGAAATTATGTTTCGGCAGCAGGTCCTTGGGTAGATTTATTACGAGAAAAGGATCATTCTATGAATAACAAACACTTGCATCTTACTAAGGGAGTGCACATTGTTTTTTCTAGAGAACGGTTTCCGCTTACACAATCTGTATACTTCGATGTTCCTGATGGAAGAATGATTTTTGCTATTCCAAGAGGTCGGGCAACATATGTTGGAACTACCGACACCAACTACAAAGCTAATTTAAATCGTGTTGTAGCTACACAAGAAGATGCCCAATACTTATTAGATGCAGTAAATAACATGTTTCCAACTGTGCAACTAACAATAGAAGATATAGAATCCAATTGGGCGGGACTAAGGCCACTTATACACGAAGATGGTAAAGACCCTTCAGAATTATCTAGAAAAGATGAGATCTTTGTTTCTAAAACAGGGTTAATCTCAATTGCCGGAGGAAAGCTTACCGGATATCGAAAAATGGCACAACGTGTAATCGATACAGTTCTGAAAACAATGAGTTCTAAGAAAAGGGAACAGTTTTCAAAATCGTTTACTCAAAACATTCCTCTTACCAGTGATCCCCTAAAAGATACCGAGGAAGTCGAGAAATATCTTCTGGAAATTAATCAACAGCTAAAAGAACTAAACGTACAAGATGAATATTATGGATGGTATCTAGCCACCACATACGGTAAACAAGCTAATACTATCATAAATAAAGTAGGTTATTTTTTAAATGATTCTATCGAAGAAAAATTAATACGGTCAGAAGTATGGTATGGAGTACATCATGAGATGATTAATGGATTGGCGGATTTTTTTGTACGACGAACCGGAAGATTATATTTTGACATTAATAGTGCACGTCAATATCGATCTATGGTACAAGAAGACCTTATAAAATATTTAGGATGGGATGAACAACGCCTGGAAAACGAAAATAAATATCTGGATTTATTATTACAAGATGCATCCACATATTATGAACATGAAATCGCTTAAAATTAAAACATGAAATCGATAGATTTTCTAAATTCATTTAACATATAACACAAATGGGAATATTCTCTTTTATTGGATTTACATTACTTGTAGCAATATATGCTTGGTGGAAAACCAGGAGCACTGACGAAAAATCTGCCGATGGATACTATCTAGGAGGTAGAAGTCTTGGTGCCATAACCATTGCAGGTTCATTATTACTTACAAATTTATCTGCAGAACAGATTGTAGGGCTTAATGGGCAAGCCTTTACAGAAGGAGTACTAGTTATGGCTTGGGAAACATTAGCTGCCATTGCCATGGTACTTACTGCTATATGGCTACTTCCTAAATACATGAAAGGCGGTATTACTACAATTCCTGAGTTTATAGAAAAACGCTTTGACGAAAATACAAAAGCAATATTATCTGTTTTATTTCTGGTAGCATTTAGTATCGTACTACTACCTACAATTCTATATTCTGGATCATTAGCCTTTAGTACCATGTTTGACTTACCAACGTTATTAGGTTGGTCTAAATCTTCTACTATTTGGCTTTGTGTATGGAGCATTGGACTCATAGGGGTCATATACGCCATTTTTGGAGGGCTAAAAGCGGTTGCCGTATCAGATCTTATAAATGCTATAGGATTATTAATAGGCGGACTGCTAATTCCATACTTTGGATTAAAGTTAGTTGGTGATGGAAGCATGATGGATGGTATCAATACCTTATGGGCAGAAAATCAAGATAAGTTTAATGTTACCGGAGGAGTTACTTCATCTATTCCTGTAGGAACTATTTTTACAGGAATGATGATAGCACAGATGTACTATTGGGGAACTAATCAATCCATTTTACAGCGTGTTTTTGGTGCAAAAAGTTTAAAAGAAGGGCAAAAAGGAATGATGCTTGCAGCCTTTGTAAAATTCCTTATTCCTATAATAGTTGTACTTCCCGGTATTATAGCCTGGAATGTATTTAATGGAAACCTTGATTCTGCAGATCAAGCATATCCAGAACTTGTTCGTAAAGTACTTCCTCCTGCATTGCTTGGCTTTTTTGCAGCTGTACTTTTTGGTGCTGTATTAAGTTCATTTAATAGTTTATTAAATAGTAGTGCGACACTTTTTGGATTTGATCTCTATAAAAAATTCTTTAAACCTGATGCAAGTGATCTTCAGACGGTAAAAGCAGGAAAATTATTTGGACTTATCGTTGCTCTGATTTCTATGACAATCGCGCCATTTATTGCTAATGCTCCAGAAGGATTATTTTCTTATATTCAGCAAGCTTTAGGAAGTTTAAGTGTTCCTATTTTAGCAGTAGTTATCATTGGGATACTTACAAAAAAGGTACCTGCTCTTGGAGCTAAAGTAGTATTAATTGCTGGAGTTCTTATGTACCTAGTGAGTTTACTTATCCTAGGTCCTTATTTTACAAACGAAGCATTATCTGAAGCAGCTTCTAATGGTATTACAGATATAGACCAATTAGCTGTTATCAAAGCTGAAGCATATCCACATTTTTTACACATTATGGGAATTCTATTTGTAATTAATGTAGCCATTATGTTTATCATTGGGATTCTTAAACCAAAAACAGATATTTATGTACCTATAACTACAAACGTGATAGATACAACCCCATGGAAATACGCTTTCATAGTTGGTGCTATTATTACGGTGTTAGTCATTAGCACTTACTTGATTTTCTGACAACTACTAAAACTAAATCCCGATCTATTTTTAGTTATAACCAGTATTATATTAACTTTACACTCTATTACAATAAAACTCTTGAAAACAAAAAAAATGAAAATACTAGTTACCGGTGGATTGGGGTTTATCGGATCACATACAGTAGTAGAATTACAAAACGAAGGATATGATGTCGTTATCATTGATAACTGCTCTAACTCTTCTACCGATGTTCTAAACGGAATTAAGGCTATTACAGGAAAACTGCCAATTTTTGAAAACTTCGATCTTAGGGAAAAAAATAAGGTCCAGGACTTTTTTACACGTCATACGGATATCGAAGGTGTCATTCATTTTGCAGCATCCAAAGCTGTTGGAGAAAGTGTAGAAAAACCTCTTTTATATTATGAAAATAATATCAGCGTACTTGTATATATTCTCCAAGAACTACAGAAAAAAGATGAAACCAGTTTTATTTTCAGTTCTTCTTGTACGGTATATGGTCAAGCAGATGAATTACCTATTACTGAAAATGCAGCTGTGAAAATTGCAGAATCTCCTTATGGAAATACAAAGCAAATTGGTGAAGAAATTATAAAAGACACCTGTAAAGTAAAACCAAACCTGAATGCAATTGCACTGCGCTATTTTAATCCTATTGGAGCGCACCCTTCTGCAGAAATTGGTGAACTACCTATTGGAGTTCCTCAGAATTTAGTTCCGTTTATTACGCAGACAGGAATTGGGCTTAGAGAAGAACTTTCTGTATTTGGTGATGATTACCCAACAGAGGATGGAACATGTATTAGAGATTACATACATGTCGTTGATCTTGCCAAGGCTCACGTGATTGCCCTACAACGTCTTCTAAATAAAACTAATACATCTAATTATGAAGTATTTAACGTAGGAACCGGAACTGGCAGCTCTGTATTAGAGGTTATACAATCTTTTGAAAAAGTATCTCAGCAAAAATTAAATTATAAAATTGTAGATAGAAGAGAAGGAGATATTATCTCGGCTTATGCTAATACGGACAAAGCTAACCAAGAACTTGGCTGGAAAGCCAAGAGCAGTTTGGATGAAGCACTATCCTCTGCCTGGAAATGGGAGCAAAAGGTGAGAGGAAAGAACTAGAAAAATCATATAACCATTAGCAATAAAAAAACCTGAAGAACATATGTTCTTCAGGTTTTTTTATATTTTAGAAAACTAGTTTTCTAGTAGAAATTAGCTCTTTTATCTTCTATTTCTGCAGCTTCTTTAAGTGCATTGAACACTCTAGTATTAACCGCATTGGCTTGTGTCTTAGACTCCTGAGCCGCGTAACTCATATACGTATCCAATCCACTAGCTGGAGTCTTCTTAGTAACTTCTACTACATACACTCCATTATTACCTACGATTGGCTTAGTAATCCCACCAGTTTCTAAAGCGAATGCTGCTCCAACCACTTTAGGTTCTGTTCCAGCACCACTTATAGTAGGTGTCTTCATACTTAAAGCTGACGCGGTTTTCACTGTCTGAGATTGATTTTTAGCAATATCTGCTAACGTACTTCCAGAAATTTTCTTTTTAAGCATTTCTGCTTTTTTCTCTTTAACTAGAATTGGTTTTACAGAAGCGCTAGCATCTTCTACTTTTTGTACACCTTTAGAAGCTTTAGCAGTTAACTGTACCACAGCATATCCATCGGTTACGTCAAAACGTTTTACATCTCCAATCTTAGTCTCCTCATTAAACGACCATTGCACAATAGATCTCTGAGCTCCTAATCCAGGTATGTTTTCTGCTAATTCGCTAATCTTATTCACCGGACGAACAACATACTCACTTTCTTTAGCTTTCTCTGCAAAATCAGCATCTTTTGTAGCAATCTGAAATTTTGTCGTTTCTGTGAAAATAGTATTTATTGTTTTTTCACTAGCTTCAATTTCTTGAGCCACAGTAGCTAATTTTACAGCCTTTTGCTCATTTTTCTTATCCTCTATAGTAATTACGTGATATCCAAAAGCAGTCTCAACAACTCCAATATGTCCAACATTGTTATCAACAATATAGTCATTAAATGCAGGCACCATTCTTCCCGGAGGGAAATAACCTAAATCTCCACCTTTATCTTTATTAGAAGTATCAGCAGAAAAACCTTTAGCCAATGTTAAAAATTGTGCTTTATCAGATTTAACAACTGTAAGTATACTATCTGCAAGTGTTTTAGCCTCTTCTTTTGTTCGCTCAGTATCACCAGCTGTACCTAATCCTTTCCAGGAAACAAGAATATGACTAGCTTTTAAAGAATCATGTAATTGTGTCTGAGCAACAACCTTAGATATTTTTATAAATTTCCCATCTTTATAAGGTCCAAACACCTCACCTACTGGTACATTATATAATGTATCTGCTACAGTTGCAGGTAAATCCTTTTTAAACACAAAACGATCATCGTATTTTAATGCAGAACTTTGATCTACATTTACAAATTCTTCAATGTTTTCAGCAGTTTTGAATTCTGGTATAACTTTAGCAACATCTGCCGTTAATGCGTCTTCATCTTCCTGGCTTGGTTCTTCTTTAAAGAACACATATCTCATATTTCTTGAAGCCTCAGCCTTATACAACTCAGGATGCTTATCCACATATGCCTGAATTTCAGCGTCTGATACATTTACATCGGCATCTTCAATAGAAGAAAATGGAAGTTGAACATACTTGATATCAACTACATCATTTTCCATTTTATATGCTAACTCACCTTCTTTAAGTGTAACACCTACTCCTGCTTTAATCATATTAAGGTATGTTTGCTCTAAAGCTCCTTTACCTAAAGAAATTTTATAATCTGTCCATTGCTGATAAGCAGCAGGGTTTGACTTAATACTAGCTACATATTCCTGCATTTTTGCATTATCAAATACACCTGCTTCATTCTGAAAAGTTGGATTATTAGCCAATCCTTCTTTTAATAAGTCATTTACTTCATCAGCACCGGCTCTAATTCCAAGTTCTTCAAACTGTCCATCAAAAACTATTTGTCTCACTTCTTGATTCCAAACGTAGTTTACAGTCTGAATATTAGATCCATTGGATCCAAAATTTCTAGATGCTGCCTCAACTTTTTTTGCAAAATCAGTTCTATCAATTTCTTCTCCATTTATCGTAGCAATTGTATTTGCTGCTTTTTGAGAAATCGCTCCTCCATTTCGAATCAAATCCGCTAATACAAATGAGAAAAGCGCTAATGCGATAATCACAATTAAGAAAACGGATCGTTGTCTGATTTTATTTAAAACTGCCATTATAAGTTTAATTTATTGAAAATATAGTGGGCGAAAATACCATTTTATTAGAATATTACCAATTAAAGACAGAAAGTCTTTACAACTTTTTTTGCTTTTTATTTTTGAAGATATTCAGAAGTCTAAATTCATTGATATTCCTGCTAAACACAAACCACTATTCTTCTGATTTAAAACACAATACAAGATTTAAAATTAATTAGTTAGATAGGTGATATTTTTCCAGAAATAACTGTTTACATCAAACAATAACCTTAAAGTATGTTCTAATAACAATCGACGAACATAAATATCAATCTTCTGATAATATCTGTAGCTCCACAATCTCAATTTTGGTATTAGAAGTCTCAATAATATTGATTGTTACTGTATCTATTTTTACAATATCTCCTTGTTCTGGGATTTCTTCTGTGTGATTAACAATCATTCCACCAAGGGTTTCATAGTATTCGCTTTCCGGAAGATTTAACTTATAGGTTTCATTAATGTAATCTACTTCCATTCTGGCAGAAAAACGGTAATAATTTTCTTTTAATTTTTCCTCTATGAGATCAATAGAATCGTGTTCATCTTCAATCTCACCGAAGAGCTCTTCTACTATATCTTCTACCGTTATAATTCCACTAGTCCCTCCATATTCATCAATAACTACAGCAATACTTTTGTGTTTTTTTGTCAAAAGATTAAGTACATCTTTTACGTACATAGTTTCGGGCACAAAAACCACTGGAAGTAAAATAGATCTTATAGATTTTGGTTTTTTAAACAATTCAAAAGAATGCACATACCCTATTAAATCATCAATAGTTCCATTATATACTAATACTTTAGATAAACCCGTATCAATAAAAAGTTGACTTACTTCTTCCAAGGATTGAGATTTTTCGATTGCAATAATCTCAGTACGCGGAATCATAACCTCACGAGATTTCACATCCGAAAAATCAAGTGCATTCTGAAAAATCTGAATCTCACTATCGATTTCATCATGTTCCTCAACAGTTTCCATTTGCTCATTAATATAATCCCCAAGTTCAGTTTTCGTAAATGCTAACTGAACCTCATCTCCATCTGTTTTAAGGAATTTCTTTAGCACAAAATCAGATATCCGAATAACAAAAAATGAAATAGGCCAAAAAATAACGTAAAAAATATAGGCAGGAAATGAAAAAAATTTCAGCAGTGTGTTTGCATAAATTTGGAAAAACACCTTAGGAAGAAACTCTGCAGTAAGCAATATCACCAAGGTAGAAATTATTGTTTGCAGCAATAAGTTAACACTTCCGGCCATATCTGGATAATAACCCTCAATAAAACCCATTAAAAGTTCACCCATATAAAACCCATAAACCACCAAAGCAATATTATTACCCACTAACATAGTAGCAATAAATTTTGAAGGTTTTTTAGTTAACCGGGATAGGATACCTGAAAGAAATCCATCTTGTTTTTTTTCTATTTCGATATGGATTTTATTGGAAGATATGTAAGCAATCTCCATCCCAGAAAAAAAAGCGGAGAGAATAACAGAAAGTACAATTACAATAATTTGTAGTTCCATTAATTATCCTTGTTATTGGCATCGAATCTTTTCCGGAAATTCCTTTTGAAGAAATACATAAAAACTGCTACTCCTGCAAAACATAAGTATAAAATACTTCTACTACCTTCCTTACCCCACTCCTCATAAGCCTGATATAAGAAAAAACACATAATCGCCAGGTAGGCAAGTTCAAAAAATCTAAAAATTTTCATCATATAAAATTATTCCTCGATGAACATTATTCCTTCATTGACCCGAGAATTCAATATAGTAAAATCTTGATTAGCATCAAAACCATCTGCTTCGTTAACAGTACCATCAGGAAGAATACTTTTATAAGGCTGATCCGTAAATACCCAGTTTATACTCTGATCCCAGTAAAGTTGACGTGCTATAAGATGAGTACTATCTGCTGTCTTTATATCCACATTTCCTCTCATATCGATAAGCCCTGTTACTTTATAATAAATAGCATAGTCTGATTTAACTACACTAATCTTACCATCTTTATCAATGATATCCAGAATAATACCTTCAGGAAATTCTTGATACCCAAAATTTTTATTAGTATAATCCTTTACTAAGGGTGTTTTAAGAATCGCAGTAAGTCTACCAGAGTCGGTATATTTTAGGTTCAGCTCGTAACCTTCAGCCATTGGAGCATCTTCTGTTATAAGGTAGTTATTAGTTTTTGATGTATTTGATTGACATGAAAAAAACAATGTCACAGCAAATGCTGTGACAAAGTTTAATAGTATATATAAATTCTTTTTTTGCATTATAGCTTCGGTACTTTTACCGTTTCACCGATCCAACATCCGATTTTCACTGAAGTAATTCCAGGGTTATTAAAGATATCTGTTTTAGAAGGTGCTTTTGCTTTATAATTAGCAGCAGTTGCAGCAGCAGTCTTTTTAAGACTTGGATCTACCTTACCAGCTTTTCGTGCATATCGCTCTGCCAACCAATATACTGCTCTTTTACTAAACACATCAGTTCCACAACTATTAGCGCTTTTAGCAATCATTGCTGCTATTCTAAGATATGCAGTTCCATACGATGGCTTATTCGCTAATGCTTTCTTATAGTAAGATCTAGCTTTACTATAATTACCTTGTTTTTTCACTACTTCTCCAATTCTAAAGTACACTTTAGCTTTATCACTAGCTTTTGTTTCTAACTGTGCCGATTGGTTAAAATATTCTAAGGCTTTAGATGTTTTCTTATCCTTAAGCGCTAATATTCCTAAATAGTAAGCCGATTTTGCTGATGGATCTGCCTTATGTAACGCCTCTACTAACTTAAAGAACAAAGGATCATCAGTACACTCTTTTGCAGACATTCTACCTGCCGCGCCTTTTAACCAATTAATGTCATTCTTTTTACCTTCGAACTGACCATTATAAAGAGGTATTAAGTTTTTACAATCTGCCAATTCACCTAGCTTTTGATTGATTCCACCTTTTACTTTACTATAAGCTCTTAAGTTTATACCTGCATTTTTTAGGTTTCTTTTTTCTTTAGAACTCAAAGCAGCTCCTGATTCTTCTTTTTCAGAAAGTGTAGCAATTGTTTTTGCTTTTTTACTCTCTTCTTCTTCGATCTTTTCTGTGATATCGTCATATAAATCGAAAACATCCTGAAGCTCTTTCTTACCTGCTGCTTGTAAATCAACTAACAGAGAAAAATATGTATACAATTTCTTAGGACGCTTAAAGTTACTTTTGTCGTCTATATATGCTTTATGAAATTCTGCAAATTGAGTCTCTGCATTTCCTATCTTGTTATCATACATAATCTGACCTATATCAGAATACATGTCTCCTACTTTAGTTTTAGCAGGAAAATACTGGTAACGTTCTTTCCATAAAGAAATCAACTCATTTGCAAGAGTTGCTTTTTCTGCCCCAGTTGCTTTTTTATATTTACTTTCTAGTAATTTTTTTCCAAACTGAAAAGTTGCAACACTGTGCGTCGGACATTCTTTTCTTACTTTCCATAAAGGCTCTTCTGCTGCCTCGTAATTTTTTACTTTAGCATGCTCATAGGCTATTGAAGCCGTAGTAGCGCAGTCAGTAGCCTGAGCACTAACACTTGTAGCGCTTAAAACTAATCCTGCTGCTATTGTATATAAAACTTTAGTATTCATAGCTGTATAATTGTAGTTAATTAAATTTCACTTTTCTAAACCATCTATCGTTTAAAGATAGGCCTAATGATATATTAAAAAATTCTTCTTTTACTAAACCAGCATCTGTTGTTCCTCTTGTACCGAACTCAAAACCTACATTAGCATTAGAAAATAATCTGCCGACTGGTAACCCTACTCCAAAAGATATGCCAAACTCATTAATCGTCTGCCCATTGATATTTAAACCTGTCTCTTCATACCTTACTCCTCCTCTATATACAATCCTATTAAGGTAACTAGTAAGAGAATTGTATTTAGGGATGTAATAACCTCCTAATTTTACTTTTGACGCATTCTCAAATACTGCATTATCTGCGGCAAATGATCTATTCTCAAAACTACTTGCATTAAGATAGATATACTCTGCTCCAATAAACCATTTTTTTGGCTCTCCAATTCCAGCTCCAACTTTTAACTCAGCCGGAAGGTCTAATTTCTGATCTTCAGTATCTGCTTCTGTCCTATTATTAACGATTTCTGCTCCATTCGCTAATATAGTTACCGTAGCTAATTCTACAGAATTTTCAGAATTTAAATTAAATGAAGGAGTTGATACAATCGATGTAGTCAACTTCAGTTTTTCTGAAATCATTCTATTATATGCAATACCAAAAGACAGATTAATACCTGATAGATCAGAATTATCAATTCTTCTACTTTCAAATTCAAAGTCGGTTCGTTTAATAGACTTGTTCTCTATATTACCAAAGTTATAATTAATATCCAAACCTACACTTAAATTCTCGTTAACTTTGAACCCTGCTGCAACGAATACTCTATTCAACCCACCAGTTCCAAAGAACTGATTTTCAGAACCATCGCTATTAAAAGAGTTTGTCTGATATCCAACAGAACTGATTGGAATAACTCCAAAACCAAAACCAAATTTACCTGCTGGGATACCAATAGCTAAGTAATCCAAAGATGCATTATCTTTATAAGAATCATCTCCTGCTGCATTGTCAAGATTCAATCCATTATAATTAGCACCTAGTGTATAGGTCGTTAATGCTAATTCTCCATAAGATGCGGGGTTTTGAAGATTTAAGTGAATACTATCCGTAAGTATACCCAATCCCCCCATCGACCTATTTTCTACTGTTCCTTTAAACTTCTGCAATCCTATTCCAAAAAAAGAATAGGGTGAAGAGGTGCCTTCCTGAGCATACGATACGCTGGTAACTATTACCAGAATTACTACTAAAATCTTCTTTATCATTGACTATTATTAAAAGCTAAAATGTGATTTAGTCCCTCCAATAAAAAATTAGAGGTGGCAAATATGCTATTTTTTAATCTTTTAGACAAAAAATGTGCATCTCCTCCGGTTAAAATAACTGTTAAATTGGGGTAAGTGTTGCAATATTCTGCAATTGCTCCTCCAATTTCATACAAAACACCGTTCACAACTCCAGAATGTATGGCTTGATTTGTAGTATCTCCAATATGATTTTTTGGAGATTCAGGGTCCAACAATGGTAGTTTTGAAGTAAAACTGTTTAAACTTGTATATCTTAATCTGAGACCAGGCGCTATAGCTCCACCTAAATATTCTTCCTTTTTATTTTTAAAATCATAAGTGATACACGTTCCTGCATCTATTATTAATGTATCCTTTGTAGGAAACTTAAGTACAGATGCAGCTACTAATGCTAATCTATCTACACCCAGTGTTGTTGGAGTAGCATATAAGTTTTTAAAAGGCATCGTCAAGGTATGATCCAAAACTAATATATCAAATAAGTCTTTGGCAAAAATCACATCTTCTTCCTTAACATTCGAAACAGAAGATAGTATACTGTGTTTTATTAATGGATAATCATTTTTAACCTTCTGTATCACCTTGCGAAAATTTTCTGACTTCAAGGTTTCTTTGTGAATCATTGAAGTCTCTTCAAAAATGCCAATTTTTATAGAGGTATTACCGACATCAATAACCAGATTCATCTGTCCTTATTTAGTGTTTTTATAGAAGTAGGTACAATTCGTAATAATAATTTATTATTTACAACATTAAATATTACAGATCGTTACATACTCTAATTATGAATTTGCAAAAGTACAAAACGATTTTTTTAAATTTTTCTTTTGAGGATTAAAAAAAGCGTTATATATTTGCATCCGCTTACAGCAAGGTGCCTTAGCTCAGTTGGTAGAGCAAAGGACTGAAAATCCTTGTGTCCCTGGTTCGATTCCTGGAGGCACCACCTTAAAAACCCGAACATAAGTTCGGGTTTTTTGTTTTATCTTATTATAACTTCACTTTATATAAGCCAATTCTATACATTATGACTTTTATTTACGAATAAGTTGTTATTTTTACTTTCCAAATACTGCCTATGAAACATTTTAATATGCGCCCTGTTTTTTTATTACTATTTCTTTTTTCTGTTGTAACCTATGCACAAGAAAAATCAGAAGAACAACTTGAAAAACAATTAGAAGGAGAACAATCAGAATCAACTTCTAAAGAAAAAACGGAAAAATCGCAATATGAAATGACCAGATGGCAAATGCTAAAATACGATGGTCTTTCTGCTTTTGGCGGAGTCAAAAACGCCTATACACAGCCTTTTAGATGGAAAGGCAAAGATTGGGCAACATTAGGAGGTATTATCGCAGGTAGTACCATTTTACTTGTAATTGACGAACGCACTAATGATTATTTCACTAATCAGAGTGAAGGTGTACCTGATATAATAAAAGAAAGTGGTTTCCGTTTTGGAAAACCACTTTTCAATTATGGACTAACAACTAGTATTTATGCTTTGGGTTTGATTACAAAAGATGAAAAAATAAGAAAAACAGGAGTTTTACTTATAGCATCAGCAACCGCCGGAGGAATTCTTCAAACGGTAAGCAAAACACTTGTGGGCAGAGCCAGACCAACTACAGAAGAAGGTAGCTTAAGTTTTCGTTTTAACTCTAGTGAAGCAGGATATCATTCTTTTCCTTCTGGACATGCGATCTTATCATTTACTACAGCCTATGCAATTGCTAAACAATTTGACAATCCCTATATAAAAGGAGGAATCTATGCTGTAGGTCTAATAAGCCCTGTATCTCGTTTATGGAGTGGAGCCCACTGGCTAACTGATGTAGTACTTGGAGTAGCATTAAGTGTAGTTATAGTAGATGGTATTGATAACTATCTTAACAAGAAAGAACGGTATGTTTATGACAGTAAAAAGTTCAGGATTAAATGGGATCTTAAACTTGGTGCAGGTCAATTAGGTGTGGTAGGTAGATTTTGATATAATCAAATTGATCTAATACCATTTCTTTGAGTTTAACGCAATAAACTATTCTTTTACAGTAAATTCAAACGTAACTGGTATAAACCTTTTTTAATCTATTATTGGTAGAAAAACTTCGGCTTTCCATTGCGACGCATTTCCATCTAGCATAGGATCATTATAAAATATTTCTAAAGGTTTTTTTTCTATAGAAATACCTCTTCTTTTAGCATATTCTATTAACGCAAACCAGGCCTGATCACTATCCCTGTAATTACCATAAAACGTGGCTTTTAAGGCTTTTTGAGCAGGTGACTTATCATGCTTTATTACAGAACTTATTGGTAATGAATCTTTATACTTTATAGGAAAACCAAAATTAAATTTAATTGCGTCAGTAGAAGTATCCCATTCCGTTATTTTCACAAAAGGATATCCGTTTTTTTCCACTTCATTGTCTAGTATTTTAGGATAAAGATCAGAATTTAACCTTAACATCATGATCGCTTTTTCTATTCGATTAGACTTTGAAGAAGCATATAGATACTCTAAAGGTGGTATTTCAGATATTCCTTCAATTTGAATTTTAAAATTCTTAGCAAATTTATTTGCTCCTTTCCCAAAACCTTTTAATTCTTTTTTTAGTGATCTGGTAAACTCAGTTTCTCCAGTAAGTGCTCCTAATCTATTAATGATTGAATGGTCATTTGATTTGATTCCTACCTTAATTTCTGTTATAGAATCATTGACGCTTTCTAATGTCCAATCTAAATTAATAATCGTGTCCTTTAAAGTAATCCGCTGGGTCACTTTCTGAAATAATGTTGTATCTATTGTACTAATATTCCTTGCACTTGGATCTGCTCCCCAAGATTCCCAACTAACTATTTGATGATAAACACTTCCTGGTGAGCCTTTTGATTTAAACGTTATCTGATAATCATATTCTTTTATAAATAAATACCAAATGGACACACAGGATAGTATCCCCAAGATTAAAACTACAATTTTCTTCATATTAGTTAGAACTTGCTACTCTGGAATTTGAAGTATTCATTTCTAATTTGTGAACCACAAAACTTCCTAATGCACGTCCCTGATCTAATCCTAAATCTATAGCCGCTCTATAATGGATTCCACCATATAGTCTACTAATTGCTGCTTCATCAGCCGCTTGGTTAAAAGACTTAAAAGAACGAACGGGAAGACCATATTGTAATTCGGTATCATCATCAAAAGCAAAATTATCTCCAAAGATAGCTGTCAGCACTGTCGAAGCCGCTCCGGAAACCACAGAGTGACCACTCGTATATTCAGGAAATGGTGGAGTCTGTAAAACTGGAGTCCAATTTTCATCAATATGTTGATTGATCAAAGTTTCTGGACGAATCAAATTACTTCTGTATTTCTCATCCCAACAGCTTATAAATGCATCTGCTATCGCGATAGAGGTTTTGGTATAGGCAAAAACGGTTTTCGCAAAATCTGCATTGGTTTTTTTACTAGCTATTTTACATATCCCAATCCAATGTGCGCCTGGTGTAATTTTCTTGGTCGCAAACATTAAATGCCCTTTATGTGTTGAAACATATGGATTACAATCCCAGAATTGTGCGATTTCCAGTTTTTCTGAGTCTTCCCCTTCTTCCTTAATTTTCTGGCCAACTTCATAAGTTTCCATTAATTCTTTATAGAATGGCGTATCCTTTTCTAACGAAAAATCAGGATATTTAGCAGGCTTAAACTGCGAGGAGGAGTCTATAATCGATGGTCTAATTTCTTTCCAATGAGGTTCAATACCATCCATATAATCTGGTGGAGTTGGTTGCCATCGAGAAGGATCTTCTGTATTTACTGAAAACTTAGGCATTGTTCTAGTCTGAGCATAATTATCTGCAGCATACCAATTTTTTATATACTCAGCTACTTCTAATCCATATGCTTTAGAATCATTAAAAGTTACTTCATTTTGTAACTTCCATGCATTATATACGCTATCACGATATGCTTCTACACGATCTTCTGAAAAAAGCAATGATTTACCTACTTCAAGATATGCAACTAATGCGGAAAGCTTATAATTAATATTTTTGGTTGTATCAACAGTAGGAATAGATTTTAGACCGTGTAATTGATTTGATAAGGTTTTATAGCTATCGTCTTCTTGTCTTATCACTTCGTATGCAGCAATATTGGCATAGTTATATATTCTACTAGCTACAGGTGGTGAAAAAATATCATGCACCATAACTTCTGTTATTTTATCCACAGCTTGGTGGTAATCACCAGAGGTGATTTCAATCTCTTTGACTTCTTTTTGGCAAGCATTTAAAAACAATAGCAAAAAAGTGAATAAAAGTATATTCTTACTCTTAACCAAGATGGGTATTTTGTTTAATTTATTGAAGCATTTCATAAATTTCTGCTTTTCCATTGTTTAATGTGATTAGTAAATAATCCTTATTTACAAAATTAATAATATTTAATCCTCTAACCGACTTCTGACTCAAATTAATATGCAACTCTTGGGCTTCAATCAAAGAAGTATCTCCTTTCATTATTGCACCGGCAAAACCATCAAATCTACCGTGATAAGGAATCACTCCAAAATAATTGCCTGCCATAAACACTTTTTCCTTTCCGTCTTTATTAAAATCATATTTTAACATCGCCATAATTGGGGCTAATTGAAGAGAATCCTCAAAAGGAACAAACACAAATGTCCCTTTTTCATTTTTCAAATAGCCAGAGGCTAATTGATGTACTTCTAACAGCTCAGCGCTCTGTAATGCTGTTTTCCCAAAAACTTCTTCCACCGTTTTACCCGCAAAACTTTTGTATGTAGTAAACTTTTTCTTTAGATAGTTTAACTGACCGGACAATTCATCTAAACCCAATGCGGTATAGTATTTTCCGTTTTTAGGTAATGTCAAAATTGTTTCTGTTTTATTATTGTTATCAAAATCAGAATAATATAATCTTAACGGAAACTCTGAAGAAGCAATAAGTTTAGAGTTCAATCCGAAGTTACCTAACAGATAATCAATATCACCATCATTATCAACATCAAAATCTATAATGGATTGCCAAAGCCCCTTTAATTCTGTTTCAGAAACTTTATTTGTAACATCAATTAGATTTCCGTTATTATTTTTAAAAAAACGTGGTGACATCCATTCTCCTATTACAATCAAATCTTTTACTGTATCATTGTCAAAATCACTCCAGAGGGCATCAGTAACCATTCCTACTTGTTGAATCTCCTGGTTTTCTTTTATGGTAAATTTTCCATTATTGTTGATCAAGAGATACGAATTTGGGATCTTACCAAAATCATTAGAAACGGCATAACTTCCAACAAAAAGATCAAGATCTCCATCAGCATCTATATCAAACGGTTTAATTACTGATTCGTGCTCATTTAGTTCCGGAAAATCACTTTTAGACAAACCTGCATCTGAGTTTATATATAATCTATCCACCAACTCCTTAGATGTCCCAAAAAACTCTCCTCCAGAAGATGCAACTAGCAAATCTTTTTTACCATCACTATTTAAATCCTCTATAATTGCAGCTACGTCTTCCTTTTTTTTATCAGTATTAAGAAATTCTGATTCCAGTTGTTTAAAACCCGAATCGGTTTGGATATATATTTGAGATGCTTCAAGTTTAGAACTCCCAAAGAAAACATCGTCTTTTCCATCTCCATTTAGATCCCCTATCACAGTAGCTGGTCCTCGATCCGAAATTTTATAGGGTATTAATTTTTGACGATTAAAATCCGTATAATTATTCTCTTTATGTATATACTGCAATCCAGGAATGGAATCTACTTTTTTAAACCATCCCTTATTTTTAGGAAATAGTTCTTCATAATTTACGGCATTTCTTTTGTGCAATAATTTAATCGTTAAGGTTTGATTTGTTGCGATATTTTCCGCAATCTGAATCGTATTGTCAGGCCATATAATTTTTAGCGAATCTATAGTTGCAATAGTATCATATCCAAAATGAATCATAGGTTCTGAAGAAGACTGGAAACCCCTAGAAGTAAATAACTGCTTGTACTGTGCTATTCCTTGATGGTAGGATATTACTTTGGTTCCTATTCCTAGTTTATTTTTGTCTTTGAAATCAAATTTCAGTTTTAAAAACCTACTTTTCTTATTTGTTTTGTTCTTATAGAAAGATACTGGCGCATTGATATTGTTTGTCATAATATCTAGATCTCCATCATTGTCAAAATCAGCATAAGCACTTCCTGTAGAGGCTGTGTTTTCTATCGGGAGCCAGCTGGAAGATTTATCTACAAAGCTAATCTCTTTACCTCCTCTAAAAATACAATTTTGCACCTTGCCGGAAGGCATCATATTTAATGCCTCATTATCTACTAACTTTTTAGTGTTTAGTTTTTCTTGTATTTTTTCATTAGAAATATATTTAATATAGTCCAGATCGTTAGGGCGTTTTGGAATTCCATTAGATATAAATACATCTTGTTCTCCATCTTGATCATAATCTGCAAACAATGCAGACCAACTCCAATCGGTAGCTGCTAAACCACTTAGCAAAGCGGTTTCAGCAAAATAATCCCCTTGATTGATCTGAAGCATATTACGAGCATACTGATAGTGGTACCCTAATCGATTGATACGCATTTGTAACATATCTACCGTTTCATCTCCAGCAGAAGCTTTCAGCACTGTTTCATCATCGGGAGTCATATCTAATGTAATTATATCTGCATATCCATCGTGATTAATATCAGCGACATCATTACCCATTGAGAAACGGCTGGTATGGCCAAAACTTTCCTTGAGAGATTCACTAAAAGTGCCATCACCATTATTGATATAATAATAATCATCTTCGTGAAAATCATTACTCACATAAATATCTATATATCCGTCATTATTAAAATCTGCTGTTGCTATCCCAAGACCATATCCATTTCCTCCACCAAAAATTCCTGCTTCTGCACTAACATCGGTAAATACATCTCCATCATTACGAAGTAATTTATCACCACTTTCCGAGCTTCTTTTATTTCTAAGCGCAGCTCTGCCAAAAGAATTCTGAGTATGGATTGCGTGATTTAATAAATACATGTCCAAATCTCCATCATTATCGTAATCAAAGAATGCTGCTGAAGTGGTATAGTTCTGAAAATCTAATCCATAATCCGAAGCTTTCTCTGTAAATGTATTATCACCATTATTAATAAATAATTCATTTTTACCTTTTAACCCCTGAAGCCCAACAACCGCACAAACATAAATATCCAGATATCCATCTCCGTTAATATCTGTCATTACAGTTCCTGTATTCCAATCAGAATTTCCTGCTACTCCTGCTTTATCCGTAATGTCTTCGAATTGAAAGTTTCCTTTATTGAGGTAAAGTTTATTCTTGCCTTGATTAGAAGTAAAAAACACATCCACTAAATCATCCTTATTAATATCTCCCACCGCGACTCCAGCTCCATTATAGTAATACAGATAATCAAGAATATTTAATTCTTCAGTTGGAGTCAGTGTATTCTGAAACTTGATATTAGTAATCTCTGAAGTTATTTTGTCAAATAATTCACCTTGGTGTGCGTTTTGTTTTTTACACCCAGATACAAGCAACAGCCCCAATGTTAATATGATTATATTCTTGATCATTCTTATGAAATCTATTCTTAGGCTATTTATTGTCTACTTTAAATATTTTTGGAGCTTTATTATTAATGCCAACAAGCAAATATTTTTCTCCAGATTTATTTTTCATCCAACGCATGACTCTCACCTCATCCTCTACCAAAAATCCTGATGATTTTTGATCCTTATAATTTCCTTTACCATCCCCTAGCAAGACGTTTCCGCGACTAGCATCTAATCTGGAGAATTGAGGCTTAAAATTATAGTTGTTACCCGCTACGATAAGATCCAAGTAGCCGTCTTTATTTATATCTTCCGTTTCAATATCACAGATACAGGATAATTGTACCTCTCTTGGAAGTTCTTTGATCTCAAAAGTATTATCCCCATTATTGTATGCTATTAAGCTTGCAAAGTTATTTACCGTTTTAATGGTTGTATTATCTAAAATTTCTTTAGAAAACAATTCATCAATTGACTTGGTGGCATATTCAGAAAATTTAAGGTTTTGCTTCTTCAAAACATTAATTTGCGCCGTTATTTCATTCTTTAAATGTATTGGCATGTCTTTGCCATCTATCGTCTGTGTAACAATTTGTTCTACGGTTCCGTTATTATCAAAATCGTTGATATACATCTTGGATGGTGTTTCTTTAGTACATTGGTAAATAGCGTTCAATCCTCTATTACCAAGTACCAAATCTACATCTCCATCATTATCAAGATCCGTAGCTTCTACTGTATTAAACCAACCGGAAACTTCATCTAAATTTGTTTTTATCTGATTTAATGAATTTCCGTTATTAAGAAAAACTTTTGGAGACATCCATTCACCAACAAGAATTAAATCTTTTTTACTATCTCCATCCATATCTTGCCAGGCGGCATCAGTGATCATTCCGGTGTTTTTAGTTTCAGCAGCTTTATTACTAGTTACATCTATAAAATTACCTTTACCATCGTTTTCCAGTAAATAACTTTGTGGAGAAACTCCGTATGTACCAATGATACTATGACTTCCAACAAATATGTCAATATCTCCATCCTGATCATAATCATAAGGAGCCAACGCAGATATATTAGTAATTGTTGGTAAAATAATTTCTCCTCTAGAAAAATATCCTCTTCCATCATTTATATAACTTCTAACTCCAGTTTTAGCACCTTTAAAATTTCCTCCTGAACCTATAATTAAATCAATGTCTTGATCTCCATCAATATCTTCAAAAATAGCGACGGTATCTTCAAAAAAGGTTTCTGTTTCGAATTTGGATAATGTTAGTTCACCTCTTCCATTCTGATAATATAACTTACCAGGTTGATCATAGGCTCCACCGATAAAAACATCTTCATTACCGTCTCCGTTAATATCAGCAATTGCCATCGCCGGACCTTCTCTGGATTGCATTTTGTATATCAACCCTTCATAATTGAAATCTACATATGGATCTTCTTTATGATGATCTAAGGTGTTTTCAATTTCTTCAAAATAGGTATCATTTTTTTCTGAGAGATACTTATACTCCTGATCCGCATCTTTATGACTCAACGTTATTTTCTTATTTACTATAACATCTTTAATTAATTGCGATTTTCCATCTGGATAAATAACCCGAAGAGAATCTACTTTATTTCTCTTACCAAGACCGATGGTCATTATATAATCTATTGATGATTGAAAACCTCTTGTAGGGATTAATTCTTGGATTAACGTTTCATTGTTAATATATGTCTCGACAATACTACCTATGGCAAAAGTATTTTTAGCATCTCCATTAATCTTAATTTTCAGATAGTTATTATTTTCCTGCTCGCTATTATTCCGATAAATAGCAGCTGGCATGTTAAAATTATTAACTATAAGATCTAAATCCCCATCATTATCCAGATCTCCATAAGCAGATCCATTAGAAAAAGTTGGCTCTTCGAAACCCCAAGATTTTGTTACATCAGAAAAACTTAGATCTCCATTATTTTTAAAGGCATAATTAGAAATTGGTGTGGAAGGCATTTTATTAATAATAGAATCTACTTCTTCTTTTTTACCGGTTAAAGTCATTTTCTGAATGATATCATTGGCAAAAAAGTTCATAAAATCCATATTAGTGAGATCATGATAAATTCCATTGCTTACATAAATATCACGATAGCCATCATTATCCATATCAAATAACAGTGCTCCCCAACTCCAATCTGTTTTGGCAACACCGCTATAAAAAGCGATTTCAGAAAACGTATTATCACCATGATTAAGCTGAAGGGAATTCTGCATATACTGATTATAAAAATCTCTGCTTTTCTTTAATTGATAGACATCATAACTTTCGAAAGAACTGGTTTCTTTTAATCGCTGATCATCCTCAGGTAACATATCAGTTACAAAAATTTCTGGATATCCATCATTATTGATATCTGCCATATCTGCTCCCATAGAGGAAATACTAAGATGCTTTACCCAATCCTTAATTTCTTCATTAAACGTTCCATCACCCTGATTAATATAGAGGTAATCTCTTTCATAAAAATCATTAGACACATAAATATCCGGAAGCAGATCTTTATTAACATCTCCTATCGTTACTCCTAATCCAAAACCAATTAGGCTTCCGAATATCCCTGAAGTTTCACTTACGTCTGTAAATACACCATCATCGTTTCTGAGTAACTTATCTCCTCCTCCTTTTAAAATTTCGGGGATATCCCAATCTTTTGCTCTAAGGTTACGTTTATTTACATAACCTAGACTACTTACTGGAATAAAACTGTTATTAAGTATATATACATCCAGATCTCCATCTTTGTCATAATCAAAAAATGCCGCGTGGGTTGTAAATCCACTATCGGCCAGATTATACTCTGCTGCTTTTTCTGTAAACGTTATGGCTCCCGAACTTGCCGAAGGACCGTTATTTATAAAAAGTTCATTTTTCTGATCATCTCCTTTTACATTACCCGCGTTACAGACATAAATATCCAATAATCCATCCGCATTGACATCCACCATGACTACTCCCGTGGACCAAGAATTCTTTCCCGTTGTGTTGGAAGATTTAGAAATATCTTCAAATGTGAAATTTCCTTTATTGAGATATAGTTTATTTTCTTTTCTATTGGCAGTTAAATACACATCAGGTAAACCATCATTATTTATATCACCAATAGCTACACCGCCTCCATTATAGAAATTCCTATAGGTAAAAATATTGAAGTCTTTTTCATTATCTACCTGATTGATGAAATCAATATTTGTCTTTGCAGGAGTTAGTTTGGTAAACAAAGTATTCCTTTGCTCTACTGGTTTTTGTTCTATTTTTTCTTCCCCACAGGAAAAAAATAGTAGTAATATAAGACCGCTATATAGGAACTTATTCATGCTTCTTTTTTATTTTTTTAACAACTTGGATACTGTCATTATTAATACCAAACAGAAAATATTCCTCTTCTTTAATCTTGATTGTTTTAATAGATCTTAAGGCTCCATTAACCTTCAAATCCGTGTTTTTAAAGCTTACAAAGCTTCCTTCTTTATCATTTAAGAGCACAACCCCGTAAGATGCATCTAATCTACTTAATTGTGTGCTGATCTCATAGGTATTACCGCCGAGAATTATGTCAGGATATTGATCATCATTTATATCATGAATTAATATATCATGAACAGAAGATACTTGTGCCTCCCAAGGAAAATCATGCATAGTAAAATCAAGATTGCCTTTGTTTTCAAAATATATCGTCTTAAGCGTAAATACTTGTTTTTTCTCTGCTTGATCAATTTTTCCTTTTGAAAAATAATCTTTGAAATTGGCTTCGGAAAATGCTTTATATGATAAGAACTTTTTATTGAGTTGTGGTATTTGTTTAGTTAATTCATCTTTGGTTGCAATTGGTGTTTCTCTTCCTTGATAAAAATAGGTTACAATTGGATCTACTTTACCATTATCATCAAAATCATTAAGATATAACTGAATTGGTTCTTCTTCTGAAGCTTTAAGACGACTATTAAGTCCCCAATTACCAGCAACAATATCTACATCTCCATCTTGATCCATATCATGAACTACAATACAATTCCACCAACCGTTTGTATTTTTTAAAGAAGGCACCATCTCTTTTTTAAAGCTTCCTTTTCTGTTATTCATTAGAATTGTTATTGGCATATAATGTCCTGCCACTATTAAATCTTGATACCCGTCATTATTGACATCAATAAATTTAGCATCAAACACTTGTCCGATAGTATATAAATCTGGAGCATTGGTTTCGGTTATTTCTTTAAAAACACCTTTCCCATTATTCTGGAAAAGATAGTTTTTCGGAGACTTTCCATAAGATCCTGCAACACTATTACTTCCAATAAAAACATCCTGATCACCATCTTGATCGAAATCTGATGTAACAATTACTGAAGCATTCATTTTAATATCAGGAAAAGCACCTAGATTTACTTTAAACTGATCATTTTCATTAATGAAAAGCTTTGGACTTGTCTCATATCCAGAATAATTTTCATTACCTCCATAAATTGTAATCAGATCTAAATCACCATCAGCGTCTACATCAAAAAAATGCTGATCCACATCTTCATATTTCTTATATAATTCCAGATCGGGCTGTTCAATTTTATTGAATTTTCCCGATATTTCTTGTAAAAACAGTGTTCCTGCCTTAAATCTTCCCCCAGGAACAAAAACATCTTCCAGTCCATCTTTATTTACATCCTTTACAGATATATGAGGCCCTTCATTAGAAATTGCATAGGGCGCTAAGGGTTCTGTACTAAAGTCCTTAGTTTCATAATCTTGATGCTTAAATTTTATAGATAGAGAATCATTATCAAAAGTATACGAAAGTTTGCTAATATTAAAGGCGGTGGTATAAAGATTATCCTTACTTAAGGTAATTGTTGTGTTTAATGTAATGTTCTTATACATAGATCTATCTCCGTCAGGCCATCTAATGCCAATAGAATCTACGCTGGAACTATTACTCAATCCAAAATGTAATATGGGTGAAACCGAAGATAAATATCCTTTGGTTGTATACACTTCTGAAGTTTGTAAACCTTTATCAGTATAAATCGTTGCTTTAGCTCCAATAGCATTTAGGTTTTTTGCTGTTCCTTTCAGTTTTATTTTGATATAATTATTATGCTCCAAAGTATCTACCTGATTTTGATACACAAAAGCATTTTCGTTAATGTTATTAGTTACAATATCCAAATCTCCATCATTATCTAAATCTGCATACACTGCACCATTGCTATACGATGGCAAACTCTCTGACCACACATTAGAAACATCCTCGAAAGTCAAATCTCCGCTATTACGATAGAAATAATTTGTAGTTTTTTTATCAGGTAATTCATCAATCAATGCTAAATCTTCTTTAGTCATTCCTTCATTGATACGCTTCTGAATATTATCATTAGCAATAAAGCTTATAAAATCCATATCATTGGTAGCTCCTTTTATTCCGTTAGAAATAAAAATGTCTTTAAAACCATCATTATCATAATCTGCTATTAATGGTGTCCAGCTCCATTCTGTTGCTGCAATCCCGGAAAAAAAAGCGATCTCGCTAAAGTTTTCATTCCCTCTGTTTAACTGTAAGGCATTTTGCATATACTGAGGTTGATATCCATTTTTAAGATATTGATTATATATTGTGAATCCATATTCGGTTCCGGATGATTTATACGTTGTTAAATCTTCTGGTAACATATCTAGCGATAAAATATCAGACCATCCATCATTATTAATATCCGCAATATCAGCACCCATAGAAAAATGGGATGTATGCTGTATTGTTTTTAAACTTGAAGTAATAACTTCTTTAAAAGTACCATCGTTTTGATTGATATATAAATAGTCATTTTCAAAAAAATCATTCCCAACATAAATATCAGGGTATCCATCATTATTAATATCGCTTGTAGCAATCCCTAAACCATATCCTATCGCTCCTTGAAAAATACCTGCTTCTCTGGTAACGTCTATATATTTATTGTCATCATTTCGATATAATCGATCCCCAGATAGAGAATCTATTTGTTTTCGTTTAACCCCTCTTCCGTAGGTACGATTAGGATGAACTGAGTGATTTAAGAGATACATATCCAAATCACCATCAAGATCATAGTCAAAAAAGCTAGCTTGTGTAGAAAAACTAGATATATCAAGGTTGTATAAAGATGCTTCTTCTTTAAAAACAGGAATTCCTCCATCATCTAATCCTTGATTCACAAATAGTTTATTTTTCCCTTGTAACCCCTTATAATTTCCAACTTTGCATAGATATATGTCTTGCAACCCATCGTGATTAATGTCAACTATAGTAATGCCAGTAGACCATCCGTCTTGATCTT
This sequence comes from uncultured Aquimarina sp., assembly GCF_947495315.1. Taxonomy (GTDB): domain Bacteria; phylum Bacteroidota; class Bacteroidia; order Flavobacteriales; family Flavobacteriaceae; genus Aquimarina. The sequence continues at coordinate 204,504 of NZ_CANLYD010000007.1, forward strand.
TAAGAATATTCGCAGTAGCCTCTTTGAATTGAAAATTCTTTTGATTGATATATAGTTCATTCTCATGTTGATTAGAAACAAAATACAAATCTTCCCAACCATCATTATTAAAATCTCCAACACCTACACCGGCTCCATTATAATAATAGAGATATGTAAGTATATTAAGATCTGGAGTGTCTTCTAGTTTATTTTTAAAAGAAATTCCTGTCTCTTTTTCTGATAAAAGTTCAAAAAAGTGATTCTCTTTATTCTTTTTACACGAGATTAAGATAATTGTGAACAGTACACCTAAACTAATATTTTTAAAGTAATTTATCAATTATAAGTATAATTTAGAATACATTAATTAACAGAGCCCTTCAATACTTGAAGGGCTCTGTTCTAACAAATCTTAGCAATTTATTATGTTAGTAACCAGGGTTTTGTGATAAATTAGGATTAGACAATAAAGCAGAAGCAGGAATAGGAAATAATGCTCTAAAATCATCTGTATTGATTTTTAAATCCCATGAATCATCAAACTTTCCAAAACGAATAAGATCATTACGTCTCCATATTTCCTTATATAGCTCTCTCCCTCTTTCGTCAATGATATCTTCCTCCGTAAGCGCGGCAAGAGGATCAGCATTTCTTAGGTTTCTTAATTCATTTATCATTATCAACGGATCATCTCCTGAGGTTCCTCCTCTAAAAATAGCCTCGGCTTTCATCAAATGTGCGTCCGCATATCTAAATAAAATTTGATGACCAGCAAAAGCACCATTTTCTGGGTGATACTTGATAGTACGAATACCAGCACGCTCTGTATTACCGGATAAAGCTATAAATTGTTTTTCAAATTCTAAAGGTGTTCCTCCTCTATCAGTAAGGGGATTCCCGGAGGCATCATATTGCTGACCAATCAAAAATCCAAAACCGATACCGAAATTAGATCCATCCGTTGGTACAAAACCTCTACGCTCTTCTTGACCACTACCAGGTACATTTATATTTGGATCTCCTTCAAACAAATCATAAAACTCTGCTAGAGTAGACCAACCATTCCAACCTCCACCGCCATTACCAGGAGCATTTTGATTATAATGTAGCCCATTCCACATTCTATTCCCTACACTTGCAATAGTAAAAAAGATTGTTTCTGTATCTACATCAGGTTTAAAAATATCAAAATAACCAGATTGTAAAGAATAACTATCTCCCGATATAGCATCCACTAATTCTATAACCTTGGTCATATCAGAAGCTGCTGGGTCCCCTTGACCTAGATAAATATGCTTATTAAGATATAACTTAGCCAACAGGAAATTTGCTGCTGCCTCAGTAGGTCTTAAGTTTTCTTCACTAGGACCCCGAGTTGGCAAATTAGGCAAAGCAGTATTTAAATCATCAAGGATAAAATCAAAAGCTTCGGATCTAGTCATTACCATCGGATTAATCTCCGGACCATCTCCTGGGGTTCTAAACGGTGCCACACCATACATATCCATCACCCAAAACATAGCATATGCTCTTATAAATCTGGCACTAGCCTTTTGCTCAGTGCTTGCACTAGTTGTTCTATCATCAATTATCTGACTAGCTCGAAAAACTAATTGATTCAAATTATTCCAGTTATTTAAGATATAAGGATGTTGAGCAGTCCAAGTATGCTCATGTAATTTTCTCCATATCCCATTATCTCCCCAATCCGTACCCCTTGTTGGTACTAATAACTCATCAGTAGTCACTTCATTTAATGCATAAAAATCCTGCTGATTTTCTATAATTCCTTTTAGATCTCCAGAGTAAAGATTATCTATAAAAGGACCGGGTTCTTCAATTCCTGTAAATTCAGTTTCAGAATCTGCGATTGAAGAATCCGATTCTTCAATCTCAAGATCAGTACAGGAAACTACAAGTAGCATCGATAATACGATCAACAAACTTGACTTAAAATGTTCTTTTTTCATGATTCTATTTTTTTTAAAATGTAGCATTTAACCCAAACGTATAGGTTCTTGGCCTTGGAAAGGCTGTATAATCAATTCCCGCTGTAGGGAGGTTGTTCAGAAGATTGTTACTCGTTGTGGTTGGAGCTGTACTCACTTCAGGATCTAAACCGCTATAATCTGTAATTACAAATAAATTTTGACCACTTGCATATAACCTCATCGTTTTAAAAACTCCTTTACCTGAAAGAGGCACATTATATCCAATGGTTGCATTTTGCAGTCTTAGGAAGTCTCCGCTCTCTAAGAAACGGGTAGATACATCTGCAGCATTTGTTCCTGCTTCTCCATTTCCGATAACATCTGTGGTAACATTACGACCTCCGTTGATACTTCCTGCAGTGAAAAAAGCATTTTGAGTATTATTATAAACATAATGACCAAACTGCCCTGCAAAAAACACACTTGCATCCCAATTTTTATAGTTAAAACTGGTAGAGATTCCAACATTAATATCTGGCAAAGCACTTTTACCTACAAAAACTTGAGCATCATCATTAGCAGTAATAGCCAAGCCAGTATCTGGATCAAAACCTTGAAATTCTCTTAGGAAATACGAAAATAATGGTTGTCCTTCTACTAATCGTTGAGAAAATGCTCCTGTAAGACCTTGACCAAAGATAGCACCTGCATCAAATGCACCTTCAAAATTTTGTAACTCATTTTTATTATAAGCAATATTAAAACCAAAATTCCAAGTTAAATCTTCTAGCTGTATGATATCATAATTAATGGCAAATTCAACTCCCTGGTTTATTACATTACCGTCTACATTAGTAAATGTAAAAGGTTGCGCTGCCGGTTGAGCTGATTGTACTTGTAAAAGCAAATCTTGTGTGTCTTTTCTATACAAATCTAAACTACCATTAAGACGATCATTCATAAATCCAAAATCGATACCAAAATTTAACTGAGAAGTTTCTTCCCATTTTAAATCTGGGTTCTCAAAAGAAACATCACTTGTTCCCGGAACTACTACCTCTCCTCCATTTTCTATACTCGGCGCAACAAATCTCTCTCTACGTATGAAGTTTCCAAATCCTAATCCATCTTGATTCCCCGTGACACCATATCCAACTCTCAATTTTAAGGTAGAAAAAGTATCTGGAATAAAATCTTCCTGATCCAATTTCCAAGCAACTGCACCGGAAGGAAAATATCCGTATTTATTATTTTCACCGAATCTTGAAGAACCATCAGCACGCATCGTAGCAGTAAAAATATATTTTTCTTTAATTGTATAGTTAGCTCTTACAAAATATGACTGTAATTCATCTGTAGTATCAAAAGTGTCTCCTGTAATCGTAGAGGCCACTAAACCATTTGGTGCAGTAAAAGGAACTCTACCTTCAACATTAGGGACTATTCTATTGATAAAGGCTCCCGCAATTGTTCCTCCTCCGTCTCTTATCCTGTCTGAAACTATATACTGCTGATAAGGACCATCAATATTACCTTCAATAGCATCCGCAGAAGCTTCCAAACCATCAATCATACCATCTAAACTTACGGTATTAAAGCCAAATCCTCCTATATTTCTTCCTGATCTGGAAAAGTCTTGGAAAGAATAACCTCCTAATATCGAGAAATTAGAATCACCTAAATCCTTTTCATAGTTTACTGTAAATTCCAATAACCTGTTGGTTACGTCAATATCATTTACGGTTGCTCTTCCATTACCTGGTGTTCCATTTTGCAAACCAATAACACTTCCAGAAATTGCACTTCCTCTTGTGGATTCTGAATCATCGTATCCTAAATTAAGTTTTGCAGATAAACCTTCTATAATTTTGTATTCAATAGAACCGTTTAGTAATATTCTATTTGTTTTTGTTTCATTCTGACTATTTACCAACAAGTTTAAGGGATTTACAAAAGAACCTCCTGGATCAAAACCAGAATTCGCCGGCCAAGTTGGATTCGCTATATAAGCCGCCCCTAATAAATCTCCTTGGAAACCTGCATCACCACCGATTGGAGGTGACTGATCATTAACCCTAGAAATAGTTCCTTGAAAATTTACTTTCAATTTCTCATCAAAAAAACGATGTGAAGCATTGATCCGTCCAGTTATTCTTTCTAATGAACTTTTCTCGATAACACCGAATTGTTTACCATATCCAAAAGAAGCTCTTACATTTCCATTTTTATAACTTTGCGCATACGACAAATTCTGATTTTGAGAAGCCGTAGTCCTAGTGATAACATCTTGCCAATCCGTATTATTACCAAAATCCTGAGAAGCAACATCTCCTCCAAAAGAATCGATCGCTGCTAAATATTGATCCCTATCTAATAAATCAAATTCTTCTGCAGGTTTGGCGATACTAACAGTAGAAGAAAACTCGAATGTTGGTTTTGTAGATCCTCTACCAGTTTTGGTAGTAATAATAACTACTCCATTAGCTCCTCTAGACCCATAAATAGCCGTTGCCGATGCATCTTTCAGAATACTAATACTCTCTATATCTCCTGGACTAATAAAGTTTAATGGGTTTCTGGATGCACTTGAACCGACTCCAATATCACTACCTGTGGCACCTGTTTCATCACCAGCTAGTGGAACCCCATCAACTACAAACAAAGGATTGTTGTTCGATCTAACTGAACTTGTTCCTCTAATTCTCAAATTGACTCCTGCTCCAGGTTCACCACTTGTTTGTGTAATCTGAACCCCAGCAGTTTTACCCTGAATCAATTGCTCAGGAGACGCAATCACCCCTTGATTAAAGTCTTTAGAACTAACTACAGCCACAGCACCTGTTGCATCTTTTACAGATTGTGTTCCATACCCGATTACTACCACTGTTTCTAATTCAGCAGCATCTTCTGTCATGGTAACATTAATGACCGTTTTCCCATTAACTTCTATCGCTTTGGTCTGGAATCCGACATAACTAAAAATCAAGGTAGCATCTTCTGCTACATTGTTTAGGGTATAGTTTCCATCGAAATCAGAAATTGCCCCATTTGTTGTACCTCTTACGAGTACATTCACCCCAGGTATGGGACCATTTGCATCAGAAGTCACCCCTGTAACTGTGATTTGTGCAAACATCATATTCCCCGAGATAAATACCAAAAGAAACATGAGTTTTTTGAGTATCATACTTTTCATAATTTAGAGTTTGATTAAATTTAAATATTTAGTTGTTAATTATTCATACTTTTATCGTTAAAAAATTAATTTTCTATCAAAAAAACAAGTAACAGGGGCTTCTTCGTCTTACTAGAACAATCGACACGTTAGTAACTACAAATAAATATTTGAAAACAAAAGTTACAATTTTAAGATGCCCCTATGTTACCTCTTCTAAAGGAGTTCCTATCAGAAAAACTCCTTCGCTAACAAACAAAAACTAATTTCACTTTCTACTTGATTCATCTTTGTTATACTTCAATTTTATTTTAAATCCAGTATCACCCCTTGATATGGCTTCAAGACAACCTTATTATCTTCAATATCTAGGTTTTCATAATTATTCGAAAGAATCTCAACTTCATTTATACTACTTCCAGAATCAAATAACTCTTCAGAGCTATTGAAGTTAAGCATTACCATAATTTTCTCTTCGCCAAGTTTCTTTATATATATATACAGCTTAGGGTTATTAAATTCTATTTCTTCGAAATCACCATGCACAAATACATCATGTTCTTTCCTTGTTTTTAATAAACTTCTATAAAAATTCAATATAGAATTAGGATCTTTGTCCTGATGCTCTACATTAATATCTTTGTAATTAGGATTAGCTTTTAACCAAGGTTCTTCTTCAGAAAAACCCCCATTTATCTCATCACTCCACTGTACTGGAGTTCTTGCATTATCACGTCCTTCTTTATTAATCATCTCTAGAGCCAATTCCTCTGTGTACCTATGAGTTATTTTATTTTCATTATAAAAATTTAAAGACTGTATATCTCTTACTTCATCAACATTAAGCAAGGATATATTGGTCATTCCAATCTCATCACCCTGATATATATTCAAGGTACCGTTTTGGGTTGATAACATGGTCATTAACATCTTAGCGGACTCTTTATGGTATTTCTTATCGTCTCCAAACCTAGACACCATACGTGCGAAATCATGGTTTCCCATAGCATTAGCAATCCAACCAGTTTCATGTATAGCATCTCGCCATTTTTTAAATATCCGTTTCATCTGGATCAGATCGAACGGAGAAGCTTCTTCAAATTTTCCATTTACTATTGTACACTCAAGAATATCGAAATGATATAACATATCTAATTCCTTTCTATCGTAGTTTACATAAAGTCCAACAGTGTCTTCATTAATACCAACTCCCTCTGCCAACGAAAAAGCATCATATTTGCTGATAACTTCTTTATTCATTTCATTAAGATACCTATGAACAGTAGGTCCATTGGCATAGACATCTTCAATAATTTTTCTAAAACCTACTTCTGGTGCATCGGGATATCCATCAGGTTTGGATATCAAAGGAATGACATCCATCCTAAATCCATCAACTCCTTTATCTAACCAAAAACGCATTGCATCATATATCTCTTCTCTCACTTTAGGATTTTCCCAATTTAGATCAGGTTGTTTTTTAGTAAAAAGGTGCAAATAATATTCTCCCGAAAATTCATCTAACTCCCAAGCACTTCCGCCAAAAAAGGATTTCCAGTTGTTTGGAGGACCACCATCAATCGAAGGTTTCTTCCAATGAAAATAATCTCTATATGGATTATCTTTAGATTTCTTAGCCTCTTCAAACCATTTATGCTCATCCGAACAATGATTAGCAACAAGATCCAAAATCAACCTCATCCCTCTTTTATGAGTTTCTTTTAATAATTCATCAAAATCATCCATAGTACCAAACTCTGGCATAATAGAACAATAATCACTTATATCATATCCATTATCGTCATTTGGCGAACTAAAAATCGGGCTCAACCATATAATATCAATATGCAAACTATGTATATAATCCAATTTTTTGATAATCCCTCTCAAATCTCCTATACCGTCATCATTACTATCATTAAAACTCCGAGGGTATATCTGATAGATTGTTCCTTTTTTAAACCAAGTAAGCTCCACTTAATAAATTTTAATTTTTAAACAATAATTATTCTTACTTATTAAAGGATTCAGACGCTATTAAATCGATTCTAATTAATTTTTTCTCAAAAAACATTGTATATAACTGAATTAATAAAAAAAAAGTTAAAATATATCAATATTGATACATGTTAAGTTCTTTTTTTATCAAAACTACAATAATATTCACATAGAATTTCAAATATCTAAATCTTTACATTACCTATACAATACAGGTTTAATAGTAGTTTTTTAAATTTAAAAAACTGATAATCAAATAATTAACCAATATCAGTAAGATATAAAAAGAAGGTCCAAATAAAGAATGTAAACGATTAAGTATAGATTTTATATAGACACATCTTTAAAATTTTTCTATACAATCATAAAAAAACAACCAATAGACTTCTTATCAAACCATTTTTCAATTTCTTAAAAAAACATAGGTCATAACATTATTTATCATAAATTAGCGTAGGTGATTCAAATACCGAAATTTGAATATTTTATTTTGGGGAAGGTTTTAAAAAAACTTATTATTTAATAAATCTTAATACTGTATTATTTTGTGCTAATTCATGTTACCACAAAATACATAACAAATAGCATCCTAAAAAAGTAAATCTTCTACTAAAAAAAATACAAACGTTTGTATTATCGTTTTTTTATCAAAATAAGATATTTATTGATAATATTTTAATACTAATTTTAATGGGTTTTAAAAAAAGAAGGGTGAAACTTGAGGATATTGCAAGAAAACTTAACGTTTCTATTGCAACAGTGTCTCGTGCTTTAGATGAAAATCCAAGAGTAAAACCAAGCACTCGGGAAAAAGTATTTAACACTGCGAAGTTGATGGGGTATATGCCTAATCAAATTGCTAAAAGTCTTAGTTCAGGCAAAACTAATATTATTGGGGTTCTGATTCCTCGATATGATGAACCTTTTTTTATTGAAGTTTGCAGAGGGATTGATCAATATGCCAGAAATCATAATTATAAAATACTTATTAGTTCCTCTAGAAACTCATATGAATTCGAAAAAGAAAACTTAATTTCCTTTGAAAGGGGTTTGGTAGATGGTATTATTTTATCACCCACACATGAAACTGAAAATGTAGCTCATCTAAATGACTTAATCAGCAAAGGAATGCCAATGGTATTATTTGACAATATTAGAGAACAAGTTTCTGGAGCTGATCATGTAATGATAGATGACAAAAAAGCTTCTTTTGCCGCTGTAGAATTCCTAATAAAAAAAGGAAAGAAAAAAATTGCTTTCATCGGAGGCATAAAAGAAAAGAAGGTATTCCAAGATCGATATAAAGGTTTTATTGCAGCGTTAACTGAATACGATATTCCTGTTCACAAAGAACTAATTTTGCATTGTAATTCTCTTCATCGAGAATTTGAAGATAAAGAAATCCTTGATTTTTTCCAGCATTTATCTACTACTCCTGATGCAGTCTTTGCCTGTACTGATAATTATGGCCTACTAACTATGAAAACCCTACTAAAAACAGGCAAAAAAATACCAGAAGAAGTTGCTGTAATAGGCTTTGGAGATTTAGGTCTGGGAGAAGTATTTGTCCCAACTTTGACATGTGTATCTCAACCAAGTTTTGAAATGGGTCAAAAAGCTGCGGAGCTTCTTATCAATCAACTTAATGAGCCTGATGAAATGGATCACAAGAAAACAATAGTTCGATTAGAAACGCAACTAACTGAAAGAGAAAGCACTTAAAACATTCTACATAAGAAAAGTATTGATGAATTATAGGAGATTTTTTGGTTTTTCAGAAAATACCATAATACAAACGCTTGTATTATTATATCAACTTATCTTATTACAGTTTTTAAAATTTGTTTAGTAAATTGTTTAGTGTATTTATTTTTTGAATGAATACATTTTTTTTACTTCACAAAATCATCTTGTTATGTCATTTAAGGTTACCAAAACTTGTCGTATTCTAATTTTATTACACCTTTTTGCTATTACCTCTGCACTTTCACAAAAAAGCGGATGGACTTTATCTACAACTGAGAATCAAAATTATACCGGTATTGTAACCGCTAATGGAAGAATTGGTATTCTCCCATCTTCCAATATTTTGGAAACTGATAAAATCATTCTAAACAATGTTTATGATAAAGAATCTCCTCTTGGTGTTAGCAGGATACTTTTAGGAATGAACTTCGGAAATCTTGATCTATATATAAACAACGTTAAGTTAAGAAATGAAAATATCAGTAATTGGAAACAGACGTTGAATATGAAAGAAGCCAGTTTCACAACAACATTCAGCTATAATTCCATTGCAGAAATTTCATATACTATATATGCGCTTCGAAATGTACCTTATTCTGGATATATTGATTTCGAAATAAAGACCTCTAAGGACATTGACCTTAAAGTCGTGGGGAAAATTCAAACTCCAGAAGAATACCTTACCCCATTGAGTACTTTTAGAACATTAAAAGATGCAGAAACAACAATGCCAATTCTCCAAACAGTTGCAAAAAGTAGATTAGGTAAACATACAGTTGGCACATCAGCTACTTTTATATGGCACGATATTAATTCTGGAAAAGAAAATCAACGTCCCAAACTAACGCACCACAAAATTTCGGAGTATAACAATCATTTATCTTTTGAAAAAAAAGTAAAAAAAGGGGAGCACTATAAATTTGCTTGGACTGCTGCCCAATGTTCTACTCAGGATTTTTTTGATCCCCAAAACGAAAGCGAGCGTTTTGTTATTTTCAACTTACTTACTCCAAGAAATGACTTATTAAATCAACATAAAGGTTTATGGAAAAACCTTTGGAAAGGGGACATCATTATAGATGGAGACCTTCAATCTCAATTGGATATAAGATTGGCATTATATCATCTTTATGCATTCTCAAGAGGAGATTCTAATCTTAGTATTGCGCCAATGGGTTTAAGCTCACAAGGTTATAACGGACATATTTTCTGGGATACTGAGTTATGGATGTATCCTCCATTATTAGTATTGAATCAGGATATTGCTCGCTCTCTAGTTAACTACAGATCAGATAGACTTGATGTAGCAAAAAGAAAAGCTATTAATTTTGGATATAAAGGAGCCATGTTTCCTTGGGAAAGTGATGACACAGGAGAAGAAGCAACCCCTCCTTGGGCATTAACAGGAACTTTTGAACATCACATAACCGCAGATGTAGGTATCGCCTTCTGGAATTATTATAGAGTGACTAAAGATAAAAAATGGCTTCAAGAGCGTGGTTACCCTTTATTAAAAGAAGTGGCAGATTACTGGGTAAGTCGGACTACAAAAAACTCTGATGGATCATATTCTATTAAAAACGTAGTAGGAGCTAACGAATTTGCATCTAACATTGATGACAATGCTTTTACTAATGGATCAGCCATCACCTGTTTAAGATATGCATCTCTTGCAGCAAAAGAAATTGGACTTATACCACATAAAATATGGAAAGAAGTTGCCGAAAAAATTGTCATTCATAAGTTTGATGATGGCACTACTAAAGAGCATAGTACATATAATGGAGATCGAATCAAACAAGCAGATGTAAATTTATTAGCTTATCCTTTGGATATCATCTCTGATCGGGAAACAATACTTAAAGATTTATCTTATTATGAATCTAAACTCGCTGAAGAAGGTCCTGCGATGGCGCAAAGCGTATTTGCAGTTATTTATGCTAGACTAGGAGATGCCGAAAATTCTTTCAGACTTTTTAAAAGGAGTTATGAACCTAACAAGAGACCTCCTTTTGGAGCACTTGCCGAAGCCGCAACAAGTAACAACCCCTATTTTGCAACAGGAGCCGGAGGCATGTTACAGGCAGTAATTTTTGGATTTGCAGGATTGTACATTACTGATGATGGTATTATTCAAAAAAATCCAATTCTACCATCAGGCTGGAAAAAGTTAACCATTACGGGAGTGGGACCTGAAATGAAAACCTTTGTAATTGAATAAGATCAATTTGTGGAATCTCTAAGTATTAAAGAAGTTTTTACAATCTCAGTTTTTGTTTGATAATTATTCTCTGATGCATTAGATAATCGATCAAGCAACATTTTTGCTGCTTTTGAACCTAAGTCTTCTGCATGTTGCGATACTGTTGTTAATTTAGGATAAGAGTGTTTTGACAATAAACCATCTGTAAAGCCAATTACTGAAATCTCTTTCGGTATACTATATCCCAATTTATTAGCCATATTTATTGCTATCGCCGCTGCAGTCTCATCCAATCCAAGTACTGCATCTATTTCATTATTCTTAAGAAATGATTCTATTTCATTTTCTTCGGTCTCTACATTATTTATAGGCAATTGTATCAATGACACCTCATCGTGTAATGAAACTTCTTCTAGAGCACCCTCTAACCTTAATTTGCCTACACTAAGATCAAAAATGGTAGAAATCACTGCAATTTTATTACATCCAGTTTTTATCAAATGTTGGATAGCTGTTTTTGATGCATGTTTATCATCAACAATTACTTTATCACAATCTATTTCTCCGCTTACCCTATCAAACATGATCAAAGGAACATTGTCTCTTTTTAGATCTTTAAAGTGATCTAGCTTATTAAGCATTTGCGTCTCTTTACTCAACGCTAATATAAATCCATCTACACTGCTATAATTAAGCATTTCTACATACTCCACCTCCTTTTCATAAGACTCATTGGTTATACAGGTTACAATTTTATACCCATTTTTAGAAGCTTCCTGTTCAATACCATATAACACTTTTGCATAAAAATGATTTAGAATTTCCGGTAATAAAACTCCTATAGTATTTGTCTTATTGCTTTTTAAACTTACGGCTAATGCGTTAGGTTTATAATTATAAAAATTAGCTAATTCGTGAACTCTATTAATGGTTTTCTGACTTATTTCCGAATCATTCTTTAATGATTTAGAAACTGTAGAAATGGATAGGTTCAATTCTTTGGCAAGCTGTTTTAGGGTAACCTTTTTCCTCATGACCTTACTATTAGAAATTTCTTATTTTAGACTTATAAGAATATTAGTCAAATTATCTTTGGAGCCTAAATTAAGCTTTTTTCTTAATCTATGCCTGCTAACATCCACACTTTGTGAACTTATTCCTAATAGTGGAGCAATTTCTTTTGAAGAAAGATTCATTTTAAGGTATGCACATAACCTTAAATCCTTGGAAGTTAGGTTAGGGTAATTTTTAGAAAGTTTTTCATAAAACTCCTGATGTGACTTATCAAAATTAATTTCAAACAACTTACTTTCTTTATCTGTAATATAATAATCCACCAATCTTACCAATTCATTATAGCTATTAGTGGGCAGTTTCTGAGGAGAAGAACTTTGTACTTTGACAATTTTATCCTTTATTTTCTTGAGAATCTTATTTTTATTTAGGTTAACATAAGCAATCTGAGTAAGCTCTCTGCTTTTTGCCTTTATCTCATCCTGTAATTTGGAATTATTTAACTCAATAATTTTATGTTCCTGTTCTAATTTCTGAGCTCTATGCTCTTCTTCCTGTTTTTGAAGTTTTTCTGCTTTCTGTTCTAACAAAATTCGTTCTTGCTTCTTCATTTTATATCGATTAATTCCGATTATCGAAATAATCAACAATAACAATAGTAGCAGATACAAAACATACGCCCAATGTGTTCTGTAAATAGGAGGTTTTATGCTGAAATCAAAAGTACTTTCTCTAAAATCACCATTGTATTTAGCTCTTATTTTAAACGTATATTCTCCTTCTTTAAGATTAAACAAGGTTTGCTCCGTTGCTGTAGTTTTCTTACTCCATTCCTTGTTATTTAAACGGGTTTGATATGCTATTTCCTGACCATATATAGGTAGCGCATAATTAATCTTAAGATCATTATCTGAAAATGGTATTTCCGAATCAAAAACATATGATTTGCCACTATTCACCGAAACGAAATTCCTGATTAACACATCACTTCCAATATTTCTATTCATTGTCTTTCTACCTTTAGAATACATAGCATAACCATTAAAAACAGGAATGATTTTATTCTCTTTATTCAATGAAAAAACATTAAGAACATCTGGTATTAACTGGTCTTTTAGTTCGGGCAGCGCTGTAAGACCGTTTTTGTCCTCTACCACTACTTTATCATTATCTACAAACCAGGTTTCATTTTCTTTTTTAAGTATTCTGGGAGCATATCCTCGATTTAAACCGATTTCAGACTTTGTAAAAGTATTTTCATTGCTAGAATAAGTATAAGAATGAAAATTTGACGTTATGACAATCTTATTTTCAACCTTTGAAAGCGATACTCTTTTTCCGTCAAAATCACTTACTGGATAAAACGCAAGGTTTTTTAATTCTTTACTATCATAATCCAAACGATACTTAAACACACCATCAGTTCCCAGAGCCACCCAAAGATTGTTTTCTTCATCAACTTCCAAATATCTCCCTGATTTTTCAAAACCTTTTAATTTATATCCTTCCCATTCATTTCCATTTCTTTGGTACAAGGAGATTCCGTTATAATTTCCAGAAACGATGACATCATTCTGTCCTGGCACTTCATATTTTCGAAAATTCCAAGCACCCAAATCTTCTCCCATTCTTGTTAAAACCTTTCCATTTAAAGCATAAGCACCTTTATCGTGTCCAACATAAATTTCGTTTTCAACTCTTTCTATATTCCAGACCTGTCCATTAAGTAACAATTCTAAAACATCATTAGAATTTCCGGAGATATCATAATTATCTGAAACATATAGTCCCTGATTGGTTCCTAAATACGTCAGATTTTGTTCTTTAACTACAGCATAAGTGGACCCTAGGTCTCCATAATAATCATAATAATAAGTAAGAGGAGAATTCAATTTTACATAATCTACTCCGTAGTCTAACGCAAGCCAAAGGTTATCTTCATAATCTTGATATATAGAGAGTATTGTATTATTTTGTAACCCATTTCGTTTATTGATATTATCCGTTTCTCCTGTCTTAAGATCTATGATATATAAGCCATTAGAAACTGTTCCAAGTGCTATTCTGTTGTCACTAAGTTTTAGAAAAGAAAAGATCTGGGCTTTCTCTACTTCATCAGACATTGAAAAATTAAGAGGAACCAGACTATCTCCAATAAGTCTATATACTCCCTTAGTATCTGTAATAATGATTAGATCTTCATTAACCTTTGTAACTCCAATAACATTCTCATTTAAATTAGAATCGCTAATCACTGGGATCAGGTTAGTTTCCTGTAATCTAAAAACACCATACTTAAGATCATTTACATATATTTGATCATCTACCTTGTAACTCCATTTAAAGCGATAAGGAGCTGGAATTTTAGTAATGATATTATCTTGATTAACATATAAATTCCTGAAGGTTTGAAAAATGATCTCATTATTAATAAAATGAGTTCTCCAATATTCCTCTATATCTGCTACAACGTCTTTCTTACTATTCCTTAATGGCTGCAAATCATAGTTATTATAGCCATTTTTAATTAACATACCATGATGCCCGTCTGCGCCAAAATAAATTGTATCCTTATTCTTAACAAATAGACTTCTATTGACCATTTCCGAATTAGTAGCTACAGAAGACCAATCAGTCCCATCAAATATCAAAACTTGATGCCCATTAGCAATATAAATTAAACCATTCTCATCCTGTTGAATATTCCAAGACTGAGCATTAAACCCCATATTTTTAGTATCATAATGGGTAATTTTAGGAAGTGTCTTATTCTTTATAGATTGGGAATAAACCGAAAAAGACAAACAACAAAGTATAATAAAAAAACGATACATTAGATGAGTTTTTACATAAGTAAGCTTATCAAATATACCATTAAAATCTTAACACATTTCACAAACCACTTGTTTATAAAACATTAATAAGTCATCAATGTTGATCCACTAAAAGATAGATACTAAATCTAGATAATTATTTAAGCTTAATTTTTTTCTTTAAATCTCTGATTCTAATTTCGAAATCACCTGGTTCCGCAACTGTTTCTAAATTTTCATTAACAAAGGATAATTCATCTTTCGTGATTGTAAATGATACTTTTTTAGATTCTCCTTTATCTAATGTAATCTTATCATACCCTTTCAGCGCACGAACTTCTGGTGTAATACTAGCATACAGATCACTTATAAAAAGTAACACAGTTTCTTTTCCTTTTCTACTTCCGGTATTAGTAACATTTACAGAAACTTCAATTGAGCCATCCTGATTCATTTCTTTAGAACTAATTGATAAATCAGCATATTCAAAACTAGTGTACGATAATCCATCTCCAAATTCATATTGCTGATCGTAGTCAGAATCATAATAATTAGGTACAGAAATGTTATCCGAGTGTTTATGATTATAATTTACAAACGCATGTGGATGTTTCGGATAATTTATAGGCAATCTTCCTGATGGATTCTCTATCCCAAATAATAAATCTGTTAAAGCATCTGCTCCATAATTACCGGGTAAGTACCCCATAAAAACTGCATCAACCAACGGTTCTATTTCATTAAAAATAATTGGTCTTCCTTCTAATAAAACAAGTATTATTTTTTTTCCAGTTTTAGATAGCGCTTTGGCCAAATCGATTTGATCCTTTGGCATTAGTATAGAATTTGTATTTCCTGGGGTTTCTGTGTATGAATTTTCGCCTAGGCATAATAATATTACATCACTTTGTTTTGCAGCTTTCACTGCTTCATTAATATTATTTTCACCTTCAAAAGAAACTCCTTGTATAAATGTAGCATTACCTGAATTCGTAAAAGTCTCAGCTATTGTATTTTTATCTTTTGCATAATTATCAGCCTCGCTACCCTGCCAATTATAAGACCAACCTCCGTTAAGTGATCTCATAGTGTTAGCAGTTGGACCTGTTACTAATATTTTAGCACCCTTTTCTAGAGGAAGAATATTATTCTTATTTTTTAATAATGTAAAAGATTCTACTGCTGCTTTTTTACTAACCTCAGCAAACTTATCAGATCCAAAATCAGGATAATCCTTTGGATCAGTAACGGGATTCTCAAACAACCCTAATTGCATCTTAACTTTTAATATTCTAGAAACTGCATCATTAATCCTTTCCTCAGAAACACTTCCTTCTTTCACTAATTCAACAAGTAATTCTGAAAACTCAAAATCATGTGGCACCATACTCATATCTATTCCCGCATTAACAGACATTTTAATTGCGTCTTTGATAGTTTCGGCTACTTTGTGTCTAGTATGCAGATAATTGATATCTGCCCAATCTGTAACAGCAATACCATCAAAACCTAATTCACCTCTTAACACATCTGTTAGTAAAAACTTACTAGCATGTACCGGAACGCCATTAATTTCGCCAGAATTAATCATTAAGGTTACAGATCCTGCATCTACTGCTTCTTTAAATGCGGGTAAAAAATACTGTCTCAATTCTCTCTCTGGTATCCATGCAGGTGTACGATCTTTACCAGAAAGTGGAACGCTATATCCCAAATAATGCTTCATACAGGAAGCAACTGTATTTGGATCTCCCAATGTTCCCTGATACCCTTCTATCATTGCGACACCCATAGTTTTTCCTAAATACACATCCTCTCCAAATGTTTCCCATAATCTTGGCCATAACGGATTTCTCCCTAAACCTAAAACAGGAGAAAAATTCCAGGGAATCGAAGAAGCTCTGGTTTCATAAGCCGATATTTTTGCTGCTTCTTTAACCAAATCTTTATTAAAAGTTGCCGCCAATCCTATTTGTTGCGGAAATAATGTGGCTCCGATTGTGTAGTTTACTCCGTGAATAGCGTCAATCCCATAAATAATTGGAATCTGTCTTGGCGTTTTTGCAGCCTCATCTTGGAAGGTTTTAATCGTTTTATACCAATCTTGCCTTGATAAAGGTACTCCTGGAGTGTTAAGTATTGAACCAACCTTATACGTATGAATAGCTTTATAAACCAATGCAGAGTCCAACTTGTAAGGCTGTGATGAACTATATTGATTATCGCCTTTTGTTACAACATCAAGCGTAATCTGTGTCATCTGACCAACCTTTTCTTCTAAAGTCATTTTAGAAAGTAAGCTTGCTACTTCATTATCTAATTCTGTACTTTTAATTGGTTTTTCTGACATCGATTTTCCATCCTCTTTATTTGATTCTGAATTACAACTTACGACAATTAGAACCAATAATATTATATATAGTTTTTGCATCATTTATTTTTTAAAAGAAAAATCAATTTCAAGACCCGTATCTGAAGTCCCTCCTACAAAAGCCTTAAAATCTCCAGGCTCTGCTTCCCATTTTTTATTGGCTGTATAAAACTGGATAGTCTCTTCGTTAACACTAAAAGTAACTGTCTTACTTTCCTTTGGTTCGAGTTCAATTAACTCAAACCCTTTTAATTCTTTCACCGGACGTGTTAAACTTCCTATCAAATCCCTAATGTATAATTGCACAACTTCTTTCCCTTTTCTCTTACCTGTGTTTGTAATAGTTACCGAAACTGAGATATTCCCACCAGAAGCAAAAGACGGAGTACTTACTTTTAGATCTTTATATTCAAAAGTCGTATAGCTTAACCCATGTCCAAAAGGAAATAAAGCATCATTTTTCTCATCCGTATAATGTGACCAAAACACCATTCCATCAGGATTTGAAGGTCTTCCTGTATTTTTTACATTGTAATATAAAGGAAGCTGACCAACATGTCTCGGAAAAGAAACGGGTAGTTTACCAGAAGGGTTATAATCACCAAACAATACATCTGCAATTGCATTTCCTGATGCTGATCCCAAATGCCAGGTTTCTAATATCGAAGGTACTTTTTCAGCAATATCCGAAATCGCCATAGGACGACCATTCATAAGAACAACTACTATATTTTTATTAACTGCATAGATCTCTTCGAATAATTTTTGTTGAGGCTTCGTTAACTCAATACTTACTTGACTTCTAGCTTCTCCAGACTGAAAAGCTTCTTCTCCAATAGCTAAAACTACAATCTCCGCACCTTTAGCTATCTTTACTGCTTCTTCAATACCTTTAAAACTATCTCTGTTTACTTTTAAATCACGTACAAAACTCCTTTCACCCACTCCAAGCTCTACTCCTTTAGCATATGATATTTTAACACTTTGATCTACTGCTGTTTTAATTCCTTCTAAAAGTGAAACCGCAGAATTAGGGGTTGCCATACCTCTCCAACTACCAATTGGAGTATCTTTATCATCAGCTAATGGACCTATAACTGCAATACTTTTGATATCCTTTTTAAGAGGCAATACGTCATTATCATTTTTTAGTAAAACGATAGACTTTTTGGCCACATCCCTAGAAACTTCTATATGTTCTTTAGTGTATACATCTTTTTTCTCTCGTTCTTCATCACAATATTTGAATGGGTCATCAAATAATCCCAACTTAAATTTAACTCGAAGTATTCGCTTAGCAGCTTCATTAATTAGTTTTTCATCTACCTTCCCCTCTTTTACTAACTGTTCTAAACCTGTTTCATAAGCTCTTCCTTCCATATCCATATCATTACCGGCGTGTATTGCCAGTTCTGCTGCATGTGTTTTATCTTTTGCATACCCATGAAATATCATCTCTGCAATAGATGCCCAATCAGAAACTATAAATCCATCCCAATCCCAAGTATTCTTAAGAAGATCTCTCTGCAATCCTTTATGTCCAGTCGCTGGTATACCATCGATTTCATTAAATGAACTCATCATAGAAGCCACACCAGCATCTACTGCAGCTTTAAAAGGAGGCAATACCGTATTATGCAACTCATACTCACCAATACTTACTGTGTTATAATCTCTTCCACCTTCTGCAAAACCATATGCAGCAAAATGTTTAGCACAAGCAGCTAACGTATTATTTTTAGACAAATCATCTCCTTGAAAACCTTCAATTCTAGCAACAGCAATTTTTGAAGCTAAAAAAGGGTCCTCTCCCGCTCCTTCCATAACTCTACCCCAACGAGCGTCTCTAGAAATATCCATCATGGGGCCAAATGCCCAATTAATCCCAGAAGCCGTTGCTTCTTTTGCCGCTATAGATGATGACTTTGTAATCGCCTCTAGATCCCAGCTTGCACTTTCTCCAAGTGGAATAGGAAACATAGTTTTAAAACCGTGTATGACATCATATCCGAAAAGCAACGGTATTTTTAATCGTGAATTTTCAATAACGGTTTTCTGCAATTCTTTAGTTCCTGCAACAGAAGTAGCATTAAGCATAGCTCCAACTTCTCCGTTTTTCAGTTTTTCATATTTTTCTTTATTCCCTACATCAGAAGGCGGTCCGGTTACATCCCAACTTCCATTATATAATACAAGTTGTCCTATTTTTTCTTTAACGGTCATCAAAGAAAGTAGGGAATCTACTTTTCTTTCAATAATATCTGAAGATTCTTGACTCCCTTTATCTTGAGAAAAACTAAATTTAGGAACTATTAATAAAAGACCTATTGTAATAATTATGCTAGTACTCCTAAAATTAAATTTTTTATAAATTTTCACTGATTTTGCTTTTTAGTTATTTGCAATAAATGATTAAACAAATCTATCCCCTCTATTTACTTAAAAAATATTAACTCTATAATCATTTAAAGAGTAAATAAATATTTTAGATTTTCTACTATGAATATTGATAAAACTACAACATTACATCGTAATTCGCTATAACAAACCAATCTTAACATTGTATTTACATATCATAACAAAAGTTTAAAGATAATTTTCAAATATTCAAAAAAAACACTGTAATTCAGCTATTTATGCTTTTTAACTATTAAAGGAAGAAATGATTCAACAGCTAACAAAACAAAACCTAGTAAAGATTAATTATATATATTAAATCAAAGAATTTTATAATTACTACTAAATATTATCTATCTATTTTCAAATTAAAAAGAAGCTCATTATCTTAACAATTGCAATTAAAAAAACCAATATCAAAATTAAAGCAACACTTCAATAAGTATACGATTCCGGTCTTTTCATCTTTTTATAACCTACAATTTGTAAAAAAAAGACTTAATTATTTAACATTAGCTTTTATTTTAACAGCATAATGATGATTTTAGTCCTTATAAAATAAATATAAGTTTATTGTAAGTTTTGGTAAATTCTATACGACTAACAGTAAATGTCTGTAACTAAAAAATGACACAGCATGTCTAAAACATATTACGATCCCGCGGATCTAAGAAAATTTGGAAAGATAACAGAATGGAGTGAAGAACTTGGAACTAAATTCTTTGATTACTATGGAAAAGTTTTTGAAGAAGGGGCATTAACTGCACGCGAAAAGTCTTTAATTGCATTAGCAGTCTCTCACGTAGTAAAATGCCCTTATTGTATTGATGCCTATACGAAGGATGGGCTTCAGAGAGGAATTACTAAAGAAGAAATGATGGAAGCTGTGCACGCAGGAGCAGCTATAGAGAGTGGAGCTACATTGGTACACGGTGTGCAGATGATGAATAAATACGAAAAATTGTCAATGTAAACGGATTGCTATTCATACGCTTTACTTTATTAAAAAGAGAATATTACCGCTAAAAACAATGTATGGCTACTAAGTCACTAAAGAAAAGAAATAACGAGCTGGCTAACTCTAATAGACAACTAGAGATTCTGAATAATGGTATTTTTGCAAATGGAGAATTGCCTAAATTCGCTGATAAAATTGCCGAAATTGGATATGACACATTGCGCCCTAATAAATTGGAAATACTCCAAATTAATGTAGGATATATGTGTAACCAAGTTTGCGAACATTGTCACGTAGATGCAGGTCCAGATCGAAAAGAAATTATGACTAAGGAGACCATGCAACAGTGTCTTGAAGTCATTAAAAAAACAGGAGCTCACACCTTAGACTTAACAGGAGGCGCTCCAGAAATGAATCCTAATTTTAGATGGTTTGTAGAAGAAGCAAGCAAAGCCGGAATCAAAGATTTTATTGTACGAAGTAATCTTACCATTATTAGAGCTAATAAAAAGTACTATGATTTACCTGATTTCTTCAAAAAACATAATGTACATGTAGTTTCCTCAATGCCTCATTGGACTAGAGGTAAAACTGACAAACAACGAGGAGATGGTGTCTTTGACAAATCTATTAAAGCATTACAAGAACTTAATGAACGTGGATATGGCATGCCAGATAGTGGTTTGAGATTAGATTTGGTTTATAATCCATCTGGTGCTTTCTTACCAGGTGATCAAGCGTCTATGGAAAAAGATTTTAAAAAAGCTTTATTAGAAGATTTTGGAATTCGCTTTCATAATTTGTTTGCAATTACTAATTTACCGATCAGTAGATTTTTAGATTATCTAATTGCTTCAGAAAATTATGAAGACTATATGTATTCGTTGGTAGAGGCGTATAATCCATCTGCTGTAGCAAATGTAATGTGCACTAATACTATTTCTATAAGCTGGGATGGTTGGTTATATGATTGTGATTTTAACCAAATGTTAGATCTTAAAGTTGCCAGTAAAGTAAAACATATTAGTGAGTATAATGAAGAACTACTACAAAACAGAGATATCATCATCTCTCAGCACTGTTATGGCTGTACAGCTGGGGCTGGAAGTAGTTGTCAAGGAACTGTAGCATAAAATGATCAACATATGAACATTAAAACCGCCATATTAGTTTTTGTGAACTCCTCTAAGGAAGAGCTTCTACATAAACCTATTATTGGTGGTGAAAAACTTTTTACGGAGCTTACCAAAAAAACAATGAACACTGTAGAGAGCTCTGGACTTCCATTTTTTGTGCTTACAGAAAAAAGGCAAAGTGGTAAGACCTTCGGAGAACGTTTCGTAAATGCTATTCAGGCTACTTATGATCTTGGATTCGAAAATATAATCACGATAGGAAATGACACACCTCATTTAAAGAAACATCATTTATTAGAAAGTGCCAAACAACTTGAAAACAGCAAGTTTGTCTTGGGTCCATCTGTTGATGGTGGATTTTATCTGATGGGATTACATAAATCTCAGTTCAATAGAAATACCTTCTTAAAACTTCCTTGGCAATCAAAACATTTAGCTAAGAGTATATCATTTTTAATTAAAAATACAGAAATTGAAGTTGCACAACTTGAGGTTTTATATGACATTGATACCGTTGATGATCTAAAAATCATTTCTAAACTTAATTTTACTTTTTCTGAAACGCTTCAGGCTATTATATATCATATTACAAATTCCCAAATAGAGATATCAAAACATACAGGTTCTATAAAAGACACTTGTTATCTCCAATCCTTTTATAATAAAGGTTCTCCTATTTTTTCGAATTCCAGTTTTTACACTATTTAGATACTAACAACTACCTTTTCTTCTTAAGTGAAGTTTATGGAACAGTCCTGAATACAGGTTTAAAAACTGATCTCTACAAATAGATCTGCACTTTAACAATCAATTACATTGTATAGCTATATTAACTAGACATGTTGTTATATATGAGAAAAATAATCGTAGTACTATTATTAATTTTATTTCCTTTTTTAGCTATTAGCCAGGATTCACTTGATGAATTACTGGATCAATACAATAATGAAAGTATTCCATATATATCGGTAAAAGAATTAAGTGAGATACAAAGTGAAGTAATTCTATTAGACGCTAGAGAAATAAATGAGTACAATACTAGTCACCTAAAAGGTGCAATCCATGTAGGATATGACCATTTTAATATTAATACTGTATCCAACGAAAACATAGATAAGAGATCAAAAATTATTGTTTACTGCAGTTTAGGAATACGATCAGAAGACATTTCAGAAAAACTACGAGAAGCGGGCTACAACAATGTCTATAACCTATATGGCGGAATTTTTGAATGGAAAAATGATAATTATAAAGTAATTAACGCTAAAGGGAAAGAAACGGATAAAATACACGCATTTTCCAAACAATGGGGGAAATGGTTACATAAAGGAAAAAAAGTATATACACAGTGAAAGAAAAGAACCTATTAATGATTTTTACCCGAAATCCTGAATTGGGTAAATGTAAAACTCGCTTAGCGGCAACCATAGGAGATCACGCCGCCCTGGAAGTTTACGAGCTATTGTTAGAACATACGGTATCTATTACCAAAAATCTTACAGTGGCAAAAGAAGTATACTATTCCACACGAATTGGAGAGAACGATATCTGGAATCCTACTGTTTATGATAAAAAACAACAAGAAGGAGAAGATCTTGGTGATCGGATGTATAATGCTTTCAAGAGTGGGTTTAAAGCAGGGTACACCAATATCATCATTATAGGAAGTGATATGTACGACCTAAGCCAATCTGATATACAGAACGCATTCAATGCTCTGGAAATACATGATTATGTAATAGGTCCCGCAGAAGATGGCGGGTATTATTTACTAGGTATGAAAAAGCTGAATTCCAAAGTTTTTCAAAACAAATCCTGGGGAACAAATACTGTACTTCAAAATACATTGAACGATCTACAACAAACAAATATTAAATTATTAGAAGAACGTAATGATATAGATTATTATGAAGATATCAAGGACATTTCAGTTTTTCAACATTTATTAAGCTATCAAAATGACTAAATACATTAAAGAAACAACCGAATACTTACAAGAAAAAGGATTTGATAATCCAGAAATAGGCATCATCTTAGGAACCGGATTAGGGCAGTTACTAGATGAAATAGAAATCATAAAAGAAGTAAGTTATAATCACATTCCCAATTTCCCTACAGCCACTGTAGAATTCCACAAAGGAAAGTTAATCTATGGAAAATTAGAAGGCAAAAAAGTAGTGGTAATGCAAGGGCGTTTTCATCTCTACGAGGGTTACTCTCTGCAAGATGTGACATATCCCGTTAGAATTATGCATCAATTAGGAATCAAAACACTTTTAGTTTCTAATGCATCCGGAGCGATTAATTTAAACTTTAAGAAAGGCGAATTAATGCTGATCGATGATCATATTAATCTTCAGGGAGGATCTCCTTTGGCATTTAAAGGAGTGGAACAATTAGGAACTCGTTTTACAGATATGAGCGCTCCTTATGACCTTAAAATTAATGCAAAATTAGAATCCATTGCTAAAGAAAACAACATCAATCTGCATAAAGGTGTGTATGCATCAGTAGTAGGACCGCAATTAGAAACTCGTGCAGAATATCGCTATCTAAAAATTATTGGAGCTGATGCTGTAGGGATGAGTACGGTTCCTGAAATTATTGTAGCAAATCATTTGGATCTTAGAGTTGCAGCAGTATCTGTTCTTACAGACGAATGTGATCCGGACAACCTACAACCTGTAAATATTGACGAGATTATTGCCATGGCCGGAAAAGCAGAACCAGAAATGATCCTTTTATTCAAAGAATTGATAAAATCTCTTTAAACATTAATAAATTAAGTAATTATCCCTTCAAAATAAAGAAAATAAAAATATGAGCTATTTAGAAACCACGCATGATGTATATAAAGAAGCAGCATTAACTCCAGATGTAGGTTTATGTTGTACTACAAATCCCATTTGGGAACTACCTGGATTAAAAATCCCAAAGATCATGCAAGAAATGAATTATGGTTGCGGGAGTACAGTAAACGCTCGTGATTTAACCAATAATCCAAAAACACTTTATGTTGGTGTTGGTGGAGGAATGGAATTATTACAATTTTCATATTTCTCTCGTCAAAAAGGTGGTGTGATTGGTATTGATGTAGTTCAGGAAATGCTGGATGCTTCTCATAAAAATTTTAAAGAAGCAGAAGAACAAAATGAATGGTTCAAGAGTGAATTTGTCGACCTAAGATTTGGTGATGCACTGAATCTCCCTGTAGAAGATAATAGTATCGATGTTGCAGCTCAAAATTGTTTATTCAATATTTTTAAAGCAGAAGACCTTAAGAAAGCTATTGAAGAAATGTATCGGGTATTAAAACCTCATGGCAGATTAGTGATGAGCGATCCTACTTGCGAGCAACCTATGAATGATACGCTCAGAAATGATGAACGATTAAGAGCTTTATGTCTAAGTGGCAGTTTACCAATTGCCGAGTATGTAAAAGCATTAACAGATGTTGGTTTTGGAACCATAGAAATTAGAGCGCGTAAACCGTATCGTATTTTGGATCCTAAAAACTATGAAACCGATGAATTAATCTATATCGAGTCAATAGAAGTTGCCGCGATCAAGGATCCTATGCCAGAAGACGGACCATGCGTTTTTACTGGTAAGGCTGCCATTTATTATGGTAATGAAGGTTATTTTGATGATAAAAAAGGACACGTATTACTGAAAAATCAACCTATTGCGGTTTGTGATAAAACTGCTGGTGCCCTTGCTGATCTGGGAAGAGATGATATTTTCATTAGCGAATCTACGTACCACTATGATGGTGGTGGATGTTGCTAAAGTTTTAAAGTAACAATTTTATATCCCTAAAACAGTCTACTGTTTTAGGGATTATTTTTTCAAACCAATTTCTTCGCCATTGCTTTTCGGAATTCATATAATATTAAAAACATAGAACACCAAAGTGGGTTCATATTAGTTTTCAATCCTTTTCCTTTAGAAAACCGAATAATTTGCCTGGCGTAAAAACCGCCTTCTGCAGCATCTTCCAATTGTTTTAATCCAGTGCGGAGTACCAAGTTTTTAAGATGCGGTAATTCTCCATCTAGAAATTTAACTATATCCTCTCTGTTTGTAATAAAAGGACGAGCCATACCTATCAAATCAACCTCTCCATTGGCTAACACCTCATTACAAAAATCATAAGATCTAAAACCACCAGTAATCATTAGAGGCAGTTTACTGATAGTTCTTATTTTCTTAGCAAAATCAATAAAATACGCTTCTCTTTGTTTAGTGCTTTCTTTAAGTTCAGAATCCTCTTCATTCATTATAAAGAAAGCTAGTTTTTCATAAGTCCCTCCTGATATTTCTAGCAGATCAATCTTTTCCTTATCTAACATCTTTATTACTTCCAGTGATTCTTCTTCGGTAAATCCTCCTCTCTGAAAATCTGCTGAATTTAACTTTACAGATATCGGAAAATCGGTCCCAACAGCTTTTCTAACTTCTCTGATGATCGTTAGTAATAAGCGGCTACGATTTTCAATACTCCCTCCCCAATGATCTCGTCGTATATTGGTATTGGGTGATAAAAACTGGCTTAATAGATATCCATGAGCTGAATGAATCTGAACCCCAGTAAAACCAGCTTCCTTGGCTAGTTTAGCCGCTTTAACAAAACCTTGTATTACCTCTTGGATATCCTGTTCTGTCATTGCTTTGGGTTTGCCAAAAAGCCCTAATTTCTTTAACTGTATTTCAGAAGGTGCTAAGGGTCTATTGGTTCCAAATCTATTGGTCTGTCTTCCCGAATGAGAAATCTGAACCCAAATATGATTCCCATGCTTTTTACCTGCTTCAGCCCAGGATTTTAGTTTTGGCAACATTTTATCATCATCAAAACATACATTTCCGGCAGATTCCAAATGTTTTCGATCCAGCACCACATTACCAGTAATCAATAAACCTGCACCTGTTTTGGACCAATCCGCATACAATTGTTCATGTCCTTTAGTTGGTTCAAACTTATTATTGCTAATGCGCTCTGTCATGGCAGATTTAACTAATCTATTATTTAATATCGCGCCACAAGGGAGTGTTAAAACTGTACTAATCATATAAAAATAGTTCGATTGCAATAATACGGAATCCAACCTTAATCTACAATAATAAAATACAAGTATCAAATGATAAAAAACACTCTATTTTACTGTAATTCAAAATCATATGTAAGGATAAAAACAAAACACAGACCAAGGTTTAAAATTTTCAGATTGTAGTTTAACTCTAAGATTACCACTTAGATACTATCTAAAAAAAATTAAACCAAATTTACTAAGAATAACCTACTAAAAATTTTAAAAATGAATGCTTTAAAAACAACTGTATTAGCCTTACTTATGTCAAAATCTTTCCAGACGAAAGCTCAAGATCATATTGACCATATGGTTTGGGATCAAATTCTGTTAATCAATGTTTCTGATGATGGAAAAGTCAATTATCCTGGTTTTATAAGAGATAAGTTTTTATTTGACAAATATTTCAAATCGTTATCTGAAAATTATCCAGCAGAAAACTCTAGTAAAGAGGAAAAACTTGCCTATTGGATCAACCTGTACAATGCTATTGCGATGAAAATGATTATCGACAATTATCCTGTTAAATCCATAAACGATATTGAAAACCCATGGAAACAAAAGCAAATAATAGTTAATGGAACAAAATACAGTCTTGATGATATTGAGCATACTATCTTACGAAAAATGAATGAACCCAGAATTCATTTTCTACTTAATTGTGCCACAAAATCTTCTCCTAAACTATGGAACAGAGCATACACTGCCAGAAACATTATGACCGCTTTAGAAGATAAATCATATCAATTCATAAATAACGCTGCAAAAAATGTAATTACGGATGAGAAAGTAAATGTCTCTATGGTATTCCAATGGTATAAAGATGATTTTAAAGAAGGAGATATTGTATCATTTATAAACCAATACTCAGACACAAAAATCAACAAAATAATGAACGGAGAATATATGGAATATGATTGGAGTCTAAATGAGCGTCGCTAAAATCACCAATTGCAAGATGTAAGGAATGGCACAAACTTTGGACTAAAACTGAGTGCTTTTAAATATTCACCAAAAGAATTCGTTATAATCGAACATTAAAAATTAATATAAAAACTTAAGAATGAATACCCCAAAAATAATTATACTAGCATTATTTACATTATTTGCCTTTCAGGCAAAGGCACAACAAAAGCTTGATCATGCTGTCTGGGATCAAATTTTATTAATTAATGTTTCTGAAGACGGGAAAGTAGATTACAAGGGGTTTATGAGAGATAGTGCTCAACTATATGAATATTTCACTTACCTATCTGACAATCCTCCTACTGCAACATGGAGTAAAGAAGAAACACTAGCATATTGGATCAATGCCTATAATGCATATACTATAAAATTAATCATCGATAATTATCCTTTAAAAAGTATCAAAGAAATCAAAGATCCTTGGGATAGACAATTTTTCAAAATCAATGGTGTTTTGCATAGTTTAAATGAGTTAGAGCACAAAATTCTTAGAAAACTTGGAGATCCTAGGATTCATTTTGCCATTAATTGTGCTTCATTCTCTTGTCCTATAGTTTGGAATAGAGCATTCACGGCTAGAAATGTAGATGATGCACTAGAAACGCTTACCAGGAATTTTATAAATGACCCTAAAAGAAATACGATAACTGAAGAAGTAGTTGAAGTCTCTAAAATCTTCAGTTGGTTTAAAAAAGATTTTAAGGTAGATGGAGAAAACGCTAAGGCTTTTATCAATAAGTATTCAGAAGTTAAGATTGACAAACAGAAAAAGAAAGGATATAAAAAATATGATTGGAGTTTAAATGAGTAATTTTATATTCGCATAATACCCAAACTTTTGAAAATATCAATAATCATCCCTATTCTAAATGAAGCAGCTACAATTTGTAAGCTGCTTTCCCATTTGATACAAGCCGCAAATACAGAAAATGCTATCGAAGAAATTATCATTGTAGACGGGGGAAGTGTGGATGAGTCTATAAAAACGGTTCAAAACTTTTCGGATACACAAAGCACTACTATTAGAGTAGTTTCTTCAAAAAAAGGGCGTGCTAAGCAAATGAATGCCGGAGCCGCAAAAGCTTCTGGAGATATACTATATTTCTTACACGCTGATTCTTTTCCTCCAAAGAACTATGACAACTATATTGTAGAAGAAGTTCATAAAGAAAATGAAGCAGGATGTTTTCGGATGAAATTTGACTCTAATCATTGGTGGCTGCGTTTTCTGGGTTGGTTAACACAATTCGAAAGCAAAAGATGTCGCGGTGGAGATCAAAGTCAGTTTATTACTTCATCATTATTCAAAGAAATAAATGGTTATGATGAAGCTTATGTAGTGTACGAAGACAATGATTTAGTTGACCGACTTTTTGAAATAAATAAATTTGTTATCATCCCTAAATATGTTGTTACCTCTGCCAGACGCTATAGAGAAGTTGGGGTTTGGCGATTACAATACCACTTTCTTAATATACATATGAGAAGATGGTTGGGCGCATCATCAGAAGATTTATATCGCTATTATAAGGAAAAAGTTGTTTCTTAAATCTTCTTCTTTATCTTTAAGGAAGTGAAAACAATAGAAATACTTTTGATTATATTACTATGTATTGGTGCCATACAAGGAATCATTTTCGGTATCATTTTATGGCAAAAAAAAGGGTTGCACTATATTGCTAATCGATTTCTAGCTACCATACTATTCTTCTTCTCCTATCGCCTTATTGTAGAGACCTTAAACATTTTTGGGCTGGGGAGATACGATTTCTGGTATCATATACTATTAGAATACAATTGGATTTACGGAACACTTATCTACTTTTTTATAAAAAGTTACGTCAATCCAAAATTCAAATTAGTACGAAAAGATTGGATCCATTTCTTACCTGTATTTATAGAATTTTCGTGGAGCTTTTTTATAAAAGCACAAAATTTTTATTGGGATGGTACTCGCGAGAGTCTCTCCTGGTTAGGATATTGGGGATATGTCGTATGGATGCATTACCCTACAATGTTTATCATTTCTGGAGCATTAATTATTTTTTATAGCATCAAAGCAGAAAAAATACTCAGCAACACTATTCAGGTAGAAGGATATAAGATTCTTACAGAAAAAATTGACTGGATTAAAAGAGTTGTGTTAGTAATGAAAATATTCTCTATCATATATGTCCTTGGAATATTAATAGATTTTTTCTTTTTCAATTTTGCTAGTAATTTTTTCTATGGACACCCTGTATTTATTGGAATGGCAATTATTACCTATTGGTTAGGCATAGAAGGTTTTGCTAGAAGAAAAGAAAGTGCGTTCAAACAAATTGCTACTATTTCTGATAAAGAAAAAGAGCAATTACAAAATATTAGTAAAACTTTAGAAATTAAAATGAAGGAAGAACAGCTCTTCAAAAACCCAGAACTTACATTAGCTTCTCTGTCAAAACAACTTTCTGTAAAACCCTATTTGGTTACTAAATGCCTAAACACAATCTATCAGAAAAAGTTTACTGATTATATAAACGAACTTCGTTTTGAAGAAGTAAAGAAGCTGCTTAGTAATCCCAAAAATGATAATCTTACCCTTCTTGCATTGGCATATGATGCAGGTTTTAATTCTAAAGCTTCTTTTAACAGAGCTGTAAAGAAAATTACCGGACACCCTCCTAGCGCTCTAAAATCAGGACAATAAAGGTTTCAATTAAGAAATTGAGCCCTTAATTTTGTCTAAAATCTGTCTCATTTAGCAAATTGAAACGATTCTTTTCTGCATTTGATCAATATTTGTCTCAAATAAATTCTAAAATCAGAAAAAATGAAACATCTCACGATCTTAAAAAAAGTAAGTCTACTTATTCTTTTTATTACTTCTTTCTCAAGCTTTTCCCAAGAAAGCAATAAAGATTTACAGCTATTAATTGGCGAATGGCAATTAGATATGAGTCCTCAGGATAAAACAGACGCCAATTTTGCTATGATGCGAATAGATAAGATAGATGCCAGTTCGATACAGGGAACATTTTATCGAGAAGGGGTGGAAATGAAAGAAGGAAGAGTTAATATACAATTAGACGTTATTTATGTTGCTCTAATCTCTGGTGACAATAGCGGAAGTTATAATACTAGCTTTTATTACAAAGACGGAAAACTATATGGTTCTACACACGCTGTTGAGAGAGGGTTTTTAGCCGTTTGGATTGCTGAAAAAATAAAATAATAGGATTATGAAAACAATAATTGTACTATTAATCGCACTCACGTTAAATTCATTGACTGCTCAAATACAATATGGGACTCCCATAAATGATCAACTACCCGAAAAACTAAAAAGCTTACCCAGAGCAATTGAAGTAAACAACTTTCCAAAAACCATTGATCCTATTAAGATTGATGATCGATATTACTGGAAACACAATACCGCTATTTTGTGCAGAGAAAGTGAGATTAAAATCATTGAGTATGGAGCCTATTTGTTTTATAATGACACCTGGAATTTAAGAAAATCATATTCATTAAAAGATTTAAACAAAAACTTCGGTACTAAAAAACAAATAATGAAGCAGTCCCAACCCTATACCTGGGCAAACAACTGGCGTACTGATAGTTCTATTTTTAGAGGATGGGCTATGTGGTATTTTATTGGTACTACAAAAGATGGAGAAACCGTATGTGGGTATGAAAAAATTGAAACCACAGATACGCTTTTAAATTAAAAAATTTCTAAAATGAAAACATTACAAATACTATTAATTACACTTTGTCTACAACTCGGATTACAAAAAGCTTATACCCAAAATTTCAAGTTAGACACGCGAAAATCAGCACTATCCTGGACAGGTAAAGCAGCATTTAATTCTTACTCATTAAAAGGAACTATTACTCCTAAAAAAGGTATTCTCAATATAACCGATAATGCAATTGCGACTTTAAACATTCTAATCGATATGAAAAGTTTAGATCATGAAAGCAATGACCTTAAAAATCATCTAAAAAATGAAGATTTTTTTGAAGTAAAAAAGTACCCAGAAACCACTTTCTTTCTAGATAATATCACAAACATTCAAGATGGTAAAGTAATTTTAAGAGGAAAATTAACTATCAAGGAAAAAACAAATACAGAAAATATTCCTGTAAACATAGAGCAAACTGAATCAGGAATCATTCTTAAATTCCATCATACTATCGATAGAACCAAATATGGAGTTAACCATAACTCTCCTAGTATTTTTAAACGTATGAAAGAAAATGCAATTGCGGATGAATTTATACTAGAAGGTACATTTGTATTTTCAAAATAATATAAAATAAGATTGTATTTATGCTATATTTAGAGGATGCAACTCGATATCAAAGTAAACGAAGACATCCTGCAAGAATTTGCAAGTCAATTAGATGCTAAAATAAATAAGGACAGTTTTATCATTCCTAAAAAATTAGGTACAGGGATTGCCAAAAAAATAATTTTTGATGGAAATTTAGAACTATTACACATACAATTTTCATTAAATCTACCTATACAAACACGTTCGGAAAATACAGAAAGTAGCTCCTATTATTTACTAAATATTAATCTATCAGAACAATCAGTTAATAAAACAGTTAACGGAGAAGATATAGAGATACAGCGTGATAATTCTTCAGGAATGTTATTTTATAAACCGGGAACTAATGTGTTTAGTATTAGTCCGGCTGGAGTTCCGTTCAATATAGTTTTGGTAAAATTTCCTAAAACTATGTTGAGAAGCTATGTTGAGAAAAATGAAGATTTAGAACATATCGCAGAAGTAATTTCTTCGAGCCAATTGATATACGAAGATTTAGATCTTGATTCAGAAAATCACCTCAGAAAATGTATTTTACCAGAAACCAACCTCTTTCAGAAGCATGCTAATCTCTTAAATTTTTTAGCGCTCTTTATTGAAAAGCTTATAAAGCGTGATGCTTTAAATTCGACAGAAAATATTAATCCAGATGATCTAAAAATGTTATTTATGATCGCAGGACAACTGCGTGATCCTTTCGCTTCTGATATTGCGACTAATGAAGAACTTGCTCAGAAATCTGCAATGAGTTTGACAAAATTTAAGAATACTTTTAAACAGGTCTTTGGGACTTCTCCTTATCAATACCACTTACAAGCAAAAATGCAATATGCATATCGCACACTTATTCAGAAATCTCTAACTATTTCTGAAATCAGTTATCAACTTGGCTATTCACATCCCTCAAAATTCACTGTAGCTTTTAAAAAGCAATTTCAGATGCTCCCCTCCGAAGTTAAATAACAATGTCTTTTAGGGATAATTAAATGTCTCATTGGGTAAACAATTCACCTGTTTCAGTATGTAGTTTTGACAAAAACAATATTATGAACATTTTTATAACTGGTGGATCTGGTTTTGTAGGTCAAAATTTAATTCCTTTACTTATTCAGAATGGACATCAGATTCAAGCGTTAGCCAGAAGTGAAAGTGCAGCACAAAAAATACAACAACTAGGTGCTACTCCTGTATTAGATGATCTTACTTCTTTATCCAAAAATACAGACAAATCTTTATCAATCTGTGATATTGTAATTCATTCTGCAGCTTACATGGATTTCTCCTATGATAAAAAAAAGTTTTATGACATCAATGTAAAAGCAACTGAGAACTTGCTTTGGATGGCCAAAAAGAATGGTGTTGCCAAGTTTATTTATATAAGTGCCGCTCCCGTAATAGCAGGTTCTCCTATAATCAACGCTCAAGAAATAGATAGTGGTTTTGAACTTCCAAAAGCATTATACCCAAAAACTAAAGCAATCGCAGAAAGAGAAGTACTCTCTGCTAACACCAAAACTTTCCAAACTATTTCTTTAAGACCCCCAGCTATTTGGGGAAACAATAATCATCATTATGATGAGATTTTTGCGAAAGCAAAAGAAGGAAAATGGAAATGGTTAGGAAAAGGTGATCAAGTACTTTCTACCATCCACATCAAAAACTTAGGAAGTGCTGTTTTGGCCGCTATAAAAACAAATAAAGGAGGTGAAGCCTATTTTGTTACTGATGGTGAACGCAGACCTATGAAAGACTTCTTTACATCACTTCTACAATCCCAAGGTATTTATCCTGGTGATGATAGTATTCCTATAGGTTTTGCTTCTTTTATTGCCAATACTTGTGATATTATTTGGAAAATTTTTAGACTAAAGTCAAAACCTCCAGTTGCTCCTATAATGATAAGACTAATGGGAAGAGAGTTTTCTGTTAACGATGAAAAAGCACGAAAAGAACTAGGATATACCAATGTTATAACCATAAAAGAAGGATTGGCTGAAATGAGACCCAACTAGACATAAAACACAAGGATTATTTAAGAGAATTTAAAAAAATGATCTCTTGTAAACATTACAAAAATCTTAATTTTATAGTATCATAAGACTGCATACTCATAAAATCATAAATAAAAAAAAGCAACAAATCCCTCATTTTTACATTAAGAATCTTATAGACAGAAACCTCAAATGTCTATAAATTTTTGGGGAAATATCATTTTAAAACCTTAATTATGTTAAAAGGCAAACCTTCATCTCATAAGATACGAGTAATATCCGAAGGTTTGTGATAACAACCAAGCTCAACTGAGAATGCGCCTGGTTGTTTGTACTTAGCACTATATCGGATTTTGACAATCTTATCAAGTTTACTGTTCTAATAGTGTCAACATATCAAGATTTTTGAGCTGTTGTTTTTCGATAGATAGGGCTTTATCGTTACCTTCTTTAAGGTAGCAATAGCATTTTATAAAATGCACTAAATCTGTTAGTTCCGGTGTGTAATCTACAGGAGTTTTCTGGTTTAGTTTTTTAAGAACACTTTTACTTTTGCCAGCGATAGCTTTATTGAGCAACTTATATAACTGAACCTTGTGTAATAGGTCCTCATTTTTGCTTTTTTTTAGAATCACCTTGAATTGCTGATTACTTTGTTTTATGAATATGCTTTTGATTAAAGCATTGGATGGATCCATAGCAAGATTCTGATACGCTACCCCGAGCTTAAAATAAGCCATACTACTATTTCGATTTTGAATTATGGGAATCATGGCAGTATATACGTTTTCTAGATCGGCATTAGGGATTTTTTTAAACCAGTTTATATACTCATCTGTGTGGATGTATCCTGTTTTTCTATCAATGACTGCTTTATTAGGATCCATAATTAATACTGTCGGAAGCGATTTTATATTAAAGTATTTGGCGAACTCTCTTTTTCTATCAAAATTTACTTTTACAAATACGAAATTATCTTTTATGGAATTAATCGCTGTTGTTTGCCAAAGCTTGCTATCCATTCTTTTACAGGGACCGCACCAACTAGCCCAAAAATCAACTACCATCCATTTTTTTTGTTCTATGGCAATCGCACGCCCTAACTTAAAATCATCAATCCATTGCACCTGGGCTATTGTCGTTGTGGTGTGTAATAGAATTACGAATAAGACACTATACTTTAGTTGCTTTGCGTTTTTCATTGTTTTAAAATTATAGTACTACCAATCTGATTTTACAGAGGCTGGCTTTACCATATTAATTGATATTTTAGTTATATCATCTCATCATCCTTTGCATATTTACTAAAACGTGCAATCCATCCATTCTCAATAGTAGCTTCTGCTTTTAGTATCTCGCTAATTTCTACAAAATTTACCATTCTATCTCCATCCTTATAAAACATTTTGTACTCTTCATCTTTTTCTTCGAAAATTCTGAATAGTGCAAATAAAAAATTATTTTGAGTGCGATGTATAACTCGCTTTGGACCTTTTATTTGTTCATTGTTAAGACTTTTGATAAAATTTGCCTATTCAGCAATTATGAATGGAGGATTTTCTTTTTTTCTTAATTCACCTATATAGCTAATTCCAGAATCATAACATTCGGAAATTATCTTTTTTCCGAAATTATCTAATATTTCTTTGTTAGACTTCATTATAAAATTACTTAAGGGTTAATACCGTTCTAAGGTATATTTTTTATTCTGATACGCCTTGATCAATTAGATTCTCTAATGCCATACTTTTAATTTTTTATGATTACTATTCTTA
This sequence comes from uncultured Aquimarina sp., assembly GCF_947495315.1. Classification (GTDB taxonomy): domain Bacteria; phylum Bacteroidota; class Bacteroidia; order Flavobacteriales; family Flavobacteriaceae; genus Aquimarina. The sequence continues at coordinate 240,366 of NZ_CANLYD010000007.1, forward strand.
TATGTGTTCGACTCTCTGGAGAGCCACCATAAGAATGTGTAAGGAAGTATGGAATTGTTACCTTGGATTTTAAAGTTTTTTTAATAATCTACTATTATTGCTGCTAATCATACCGCTCCGCCTTAGGAAAAAACTAAAGGAAACTATGTTTTATACAAGTTCTTGAACCAAAAAGAAAAATCTTTAGAGAAATCATAACTAACAAAAAAAAACAACAAATTCCCCATTTTAGCGTTACTAAAATTTATAGACACAAACCTCAAGTGTCTCTAAATGTTTGGGGAAATATCATTCTTAAAACCTTAATTATGTTAAAAAACATTTTAAATTTAAAAGACGCTCAAACGCTTAGCAAAGAAGAACAAAGATCTGTAAATGGAGGTAATTTAGGGATTTGCCCTAATCCAGTTGATCCTCAACTATGTAGGTCTTGTGGCGGATTTCCATTATCAAACGGTTGTTGTCTTGGAGATCAGGAAACCATTGGATGTGTTGGATTATAAATTTATAATAAGTAACTAATTGAAAAAAGGCAGTCCTAATCTGAAAATCATTTCTGGGTTGCCTTTTTTACATTTAATTAAAAATACTGCCCAATCCCAAATACAAATCCATTTGTCGAGTCATCCGTAATCCCATATCCATAATCTATCCTGAATATTGCATTAAAAATACGTTTGTGCATAAAACGCAATCCTACACCTGGATATACTCTAAAATTCTGAGAATCTCCAAAATCTCCAAAATCTCCTCCTGGATTTCGCCAGCTACCCCCATCTATAAAAACATTACTCTGCAACACGAACCAATCTTTGTCATACAAGGTATGTCTGTACTCCGTGTTTAGTACGATTACTCCGGTTCCTCTATCAATTGTATTACCTACACCTCTAATATTAAGATTATTATCTACGGCAAAAGGTGCAAAGGGTGAATCATCATTAGTTGCCAATCCAAGACGTAATCTAGATGCCCAATTACCTTTTTTTCCTATTCTGTGATAATACAAAAAATCATTCCAGCCAATTAAAAAATCAGGTAAAACATTTTCTGTACTGATTACATATTGAAAATTAGCTATACTCCTAAATCCAGATACATATTGAAAATCATAATCAAGATTGTTATACTCGTAGATTAACTTGTACAATAATTTATTGACATCAAAGTCCAGCGGTACATCCGGACCTGTTGCTCCTCTTTTGTAGCTATAATCTTCATTAAAGTAATTTACTCCCAACTCCACTCGATGCTGAAAATTAAACTCATACAATCCCAGCAATTCATAAGATGTGTTATTGTATCTATAATCTGCAGTACCAGTATCCAAAAAAACAGGTTCCTGAGTGGTGAGGTTTTGATAATTAAAAGCTAGGCCAATTTTACTGCTAAACAAATATGGAGCTCGCAGGTTAATCCCAAAGGAACTATATATGTCATCTTGATAAAATCCTCCGAAAGTAATATTCTGACCAAAGAGATTAAATTCATATAAACCAACTCTAAACGCAAACTCATCATCATTAGTTGTATACACATTCGCACTAGGAATGATAGTGAAATTTTCTTCTATAGTATAAAAAACATTATACTCTCCTTCTTTTTGCGCTTCGAAAACCTGATAATAAGCATGAGCGACCGATGGCAATCTTTTAATTCTTTTGATATCCTCTTCAATTGCAATTGAATCCAAAGTTGCTCCTGCTTTTACTTTTGCAATTTTTTTGATGAATGACGCCTTAGTTTTTTTATTTCCCTGTACTTTGAGATCAACAATTTTTAATTCCTGTGCATAGTTGATAAAACAATAAAATAGCGCGGTTAATAAAATGAACCTTTTCATAACTCTAAGGTGTAAAGTTTTTTTCAATAAATAAATTCACCCAATTATCTTCGCTTACTCCCATTAAAGTAAAATTATAAGAATCCATTAGGTCTAGTTGTGGTGGTGTTCCTTGGGTAATATTTAAAACTACATTATCCAGTTTATAATACTGAAACTGTTTTTGAAAAGTATACGTTCCAGAAAGCAATTCATCATCGGTATCAGAAACTAGCTGGAAATATATCCTGTTATCATCAATAAAACCGTCATTCCAGCTAAAAGACGGCATCGCCTCAATAACTGTAGTAATCGCTACTTCATTAGTAAACTCTGTAGGCTTAGTAATATGCTTTAGTCTAATTGGATTAGACAAGTGTAGTTTTCCTTCTTCAAAAAAAGTAATAATCACCCATTTTTCTTCAGTAATAATAAATTTTTTGAGATATCCGTTAAAAAAATCCGAAGATTCTATATCAATATGCATATAATTTTGATAATTATCTTTATCCACATCTATTCCAGAAGTCTCATAATATCGTATATCTGTTACACCCGGCCTTGGATACACATAAGTAATAATGGTATTTTGATCTGATTTAGATCCCGATGCGCAAGCAATCACATTATTAATTTCTATTTCATTAGTATCCACAAGTGAAGCCAAAGAATTATCCAATTGTATAGTATTTTCATCATTGTTACACGCATATAGAATGCAACATAACATGAGTACTATATAATTGGTTTTAGTCATCTTTATATAATGATTGTATTAACTTTTCTGCTGGTTTATTCTGTATGGTAAACCTATTATTATCTTCACCTCCTACCTCATCATGATTATGATACCATTTCCAAAGAAAGCCTCCTTTAAACCAAGGTTCTCTCCAAAATTCTTCATACAATGCTGTTAGAGCATTATTTTGAGCCATTAGATCTACATTTCCATTCATTTTATTAGAATCCCAAGGTTCTTTTCCTGTATAATGAACACTTCTATATCCATATTCTGTAAACAAAACCGGTTTTCCGATAGTTCTCTGCAATGTCACTATTTTACTTTTATGCTGCTGCCAACCGTCTCTTAACTCCTCTACAGTAGGTGTTTTACTATCAGAAACCGGAAAATATGCATCCACACCTATATAATCTAGCTGATCCCAGAACGGAGCATTGGCAAACTGATCCCAGTTCTCTGCATAGGTCAACTTTCCTTTATATACTGATTTTATTTTCTTTATGAGCTCACTCCAATATTCAGGTCTTTTTTGTACAAAAGTGTGCAATTCAGTACCAATACATAAAATAGGAACTTTCATTTCTTGACCTAATCGAGCATATAACATAATGAAATCTTCATAAGAATTCTCGAAAGTCTTCCAGTCTTCTTCAGAATCCATAGAAATATTACCTGTAAACTCTCCTCTCCAAACCCAAATCTGAGGTTTTAGCATTACTTTAATCCTTTTTTGATTCAGTAATTCAATCGTACGTTTTACTCCATCTGCTCGCTCTCCCCACCATTGCCTTTCTATATTAAAAACAACTGATGGTTCTTTTAAATTTTTAACAAAACCAAAAGGCATTACGGCTGCCCAATTTGCATTAATTTTCACAACAGGATCTACATTGGTTTCATTGATTTCTTTGGGAGAACCTACAAAACTGATTCCGTTAATTTTAGATTCCTGACTAGAACAACCGGAACAAAATAAGCTGATTAGCAGTATAAAAAGGTTTCGCATGCTTTACTTTTTTATACTGCTGAAAATACAATTTATATTTTATAATTGCCTAAAATATGGCTCTTAAACCTAAGCTAAATGTTTGCCCTAATCCTTGAAAATTATTCCCTCTAACAATCTTTCCAAAAGATGCTTCCAAATTTAGAATGTCTGTCAATTGATATTTTCCTCCAAAACCTAAAGATGTAGAATTCTGAGCAAAATCATTTCCTAAATCAAGAAGAAAAGCTTGTTGGGTATTTATAAAAACTGTTGATTTTGATGTTGGAAAATAACTTAGAAAAGCACTCAAAGGTAAAAACAAACTGTTATTTGCAAAACGTTCGCTTACATTTTCTTGTGATCCATCTGCCTCACTTGACTTTTCTCCAAAATTATATTTAAAATCTACTTCAGTAAAAAGCTGCCATTTATTACCTCCGAAAGTATGGTCAAAAAAGAATTTTGTTTCCCAGGCAAAACTTCTCTGATCCAAGAATGAAAAAACATCATCATTAACCGTATCAGGAGCATCTTCGAATACTGGAATAATAAACGATGTAGTAAAAGAGAAATTAGCTATACTTCTAAATGGTTGTACTCTAATCGCTGGAGCTATTGTAGTTAATCCAGATCTTCTATCATTTCCATTATCTTCAAAAGAAAAAACATCCAAAGCTCCTTGACCTCCTAATGCATTTGACCTAACTTGAAAAACTGCTCCAACATTTATTCGTGAATTCTCGCTAATCCCTGTAAATATTTCTGTAGTATTCGTAAAGAATGTTTGTCTATCTATAGTAACAGAATTTGATCGAGAATCAGTTTGTTCAGTTTGTGTATAAATACTATTAAAAAATTTAATATCCCACTGTCCTTTTTTCAATAGTTTTGATGGTGTAAACTCTTGTATATTCGATACATCAGGATCATCATCCTGTGCAAATCCAAAAGTGATTGTTAGGCATAGAAAAAGTGTAGTTATGATATTTTTAGTTGATTTCATGATGTAAGTAAATTATATGATTAAAGCATTTTAAGGATTGGTTACCCTATTTGTATGATGTTATATTTATTTGATGATATTTAAACTCCAGTTGTACGAGTAATACGATACTTTTGCTCCTGCAGGTATTTTTTCTTTTCTGAATTGATTTACATAATCTATCTCAGAACCGTTTTGTGTAAAATCATCTTTGTACCATTCGAATATTTGAGAAAGCTGTACCTTTTTCCCTTTTACTTTGATAAAATTAGGATTGTTTAAAGCTATTGTTGTCTGACGCTGTAGTTGCTTTTCCAAAATAGATGGTTTATATGCTTCTGGAATAATAGGAGGACATCCTAATCCTGCACATACCAACACAAAATGAAAACGAGCTTCTGTTGGGAAGTTTTTTCGAAGAATCTTATTTTCTAAATCATTTAATGTCGTCGATTTACCAGCTAAAGTATAAATAACTTTATCAAAAAAACCTTTGATATCCAATGGAGACTTTGTTGGGTAGTTATTTACAATCCCTTTTATCACAGATAGATTATATCCATTTATGAAGAACGCCTGATAAGTTTTAGCGTCGCTTTTGGAAACACTGATACCAGCAGCTATATCTAATAACTCATCTAAGGTCGCGGGATCATTTTTTATGGTTTTATAATCAACTTTTCCATCGGTGACGTGCTCTTTGAAAAAAGCATCAGACTTCGTAAAAAAATCGGTTGTACTTTGAGAAAAACCAATAGTGACTGGAAGAAAAGCCAATAAGAAAATTAATTTTTTCATGATTTAATGTTTTTATAAACTTCATTAAATGAAGCTGTTTTTATATGAGTTAATATGGTTTATGTTTACCTTGGCAACTGGCATTGAGTCGAAGGGCATACTTGCTACTTACAAATTATTTTGGATTTGTTTAAAAGAAACTTATCTCCATTTCGAAAAGAGATTACTGTTCGAATTCCTTACCAAAACTTACAGAAGCACAGCTTTTTAGATTAATTCTAAATTATTAATTCTCTTTAAGTTCTTATATTTATGAACGACTTACAGACAGAAGCTTCATTTTTTAACACTAAAAATCGAATTCAACTAACACACAACTTTATGGAACATATCGTAATTATCGGCAACGGAATTTCTGGTGTTACTGCTGCAAGGCATATCCGGAAAATGTCTGATAAAAAAATTACCCTTGTATCTGCCGAAACAGATTATTTCTTTTCTCGTACCGCTTTAATGTATGTTTATATGGGGCATATGAAATTTGAACATACCCAACCCTATGAAAATTGGTTTTGGGAAAAAAATCGAATAGAATTAAAAAAGGGGTTTGTTTCTAAAGTAGATCACCAAAAAAGTCAATTAATTTTCGATAGTGGAGAAAATCTGCAATATGACAAGCTTATTATTGCCACAGGCTCCAAACCAAATAAGTTCGGATGGCCAGGTCAGGACCTGGATGGTGTAATGGGAATGTATCACAAACAAGATCTTGAAAATCTTGAAAAATACGCTCCTAATAATCAAATCTGTAAAAGAGCAGTAATTGTTGGTGGTGGCCTAATAGGAATTGAATTAGCAGAAATGCTAAACTCCCGAGGTGTTCCCGTTACTTTTTTGGTACGAGAAGATAGTTTCTGGAATGGAGTTCTTCCTGCTGGAGAAAGCGGAATGATTAACAGGCATATAAAGAATCATCATATTGATCTTCGTTTAGGGATGAATCTAAAAGAAATTATTGCTGATAATAACGGAAAGGTGAAAGCAGCAGTAATTCAGGAAACTGGAGAAGTGATCGATTGTGATGTTGTAGGTCTAACTGCTGGTGTATCACCAAATGTTAATTTCTTAAAAGATTCAGGCATTGAACTAGGAAGAGGTGTCAAAGTGAATCGCTTTCTAGAAACTAATATTCCTAATATTTATGCAATAGGTGATTGTGCAGAACAACATGAGGCTATTGGAAATAGAAGACCTATAGAAGCTGTTTGGTACACAGGTAGAATGATGGGCGAAACAGTTGCTCAGACTATATGTGGAAATAAATTAGAGTATAAACCAGGACATTGGTTTAATAGCGCCAAATTTTTAGATATTGAGTATCAGACCTATGGATGGGTATTTGGCAAACCCAAAGAATATGAAGCACAATTTCATTGGATACATCAGGATGATACAAAGTGTGTTACCGTTTCTTACCATAAAGAAACCAGAGAGTTTCTTGGTATAAATACTTTTGGAATACGAATGCGTCAGGAAACATTTGACAAATGGCTAACAGAGAAAAAAGATGTGGATTATGTTATGGATCATCTAGCAGAAGCTAATTTCGATCCAGAATTTTTTAAACATTTCGAAAAAGATATTTTAAATGCTTTTCAAAAGCAACAAACAATAAACGCATAAACCATGGCAGTAGAAAGAAATATGGCATTAACAGGACAACCTCCTAAAAGCCTTAATACAATTCAAAAAATTGGTGTTCTTATCGGGATATCGGGATTACTAGTATTATTATTGGCATCTTTTAATTTAAACTTAGCCAACAAAGGACTTTGGCTTACAATATCCTTATCAGCCTTAACAATAGGTATTATCATTTTTTCAAAAGGAGCATATGATAAAAAACTAGAAGGCATAAAAAATGATGGAGTTTGGTTTAAATCTATGTCATCAAGAGGAGTTCTTGCCTGGATTGCAGGAATAGTACTTACTGGTTTTTATGTTGTTTTATACTTTTTTGCCGAATTATTAGGATTAGGACAAGGAGTAGATGGAACAAATACAGGATTAGTAGGGTTATTTGATCCATTAAGTCGTTTGCTAAGTGGTAATCCGGCTAGTCAATGGTTTGTATATGGAACATTATATACGATTGCTATTGTTGGTTTTGGAATAAAGTTTTTGATGAAATATAAGCATAATCGCTATGAGCAATTGCGTACTATGAGTGTTATGTTTTTTCAAACAGCATTTGCTTTTGTAATACCAGAATTAATGGCTCGTTTAAATTCTGATACTTTTTCTTTGCCTTATAATGACCTAAAAAACATGTGGCCTCTTAATTATTATGCATTTGAACAATGGCGAGTAGATCAATTTATCAATGCGCAAACAATAGGGTTATTCTTTTTAATACTAGCTGTGCTAATGGTATTTGTAATTTCTCCTTGGCTGACCTATAAATATGGAAAAAGATGGTACTGCTCTTGGGTTTGTGGTTGTGGAGGATTAGCAGAAACTGCAGGAGATTCGTTTCGTCAATTATCTGACAAAAGTGTGAATGCATGGAAACTAGAAAGATGGATGATTCATACGGTATTAGTATTTTCTGTTATCATGACAGTAGCTACCATTTCCACATTTTTAGGATACGATGCTACAAAATATTGGTTTACAAAAAATGTGTTTTTAATAAGCGTAGGTGTATTTTTAACCTTACTTTTTGCAGGTATTCTTTATTACAAAAGAAATCAACTAAATAAAAGTGCTGTTACTGGAGCAGCTGGATTCTTCATCTTTACTATTGCATTTCTTGTTTTGATTAGTTTTGTCGATCTAAGTCAAATACAAATTCAAGCAAAATATTTTTCTTTTGGTTTGAACGACAAAAGTTACGCTGCTGATAGTGCACTAAGAGCTTTTTATGGTTTTGGTATTGGATCTATTTTCTCTGGGGTTATTGGTACTGGTTTTTATCCTATTCTAGGAAATCGCGTTTGGTGTCGTATGGGTTGCCCTATGGCAGGAATTCTAGGAATTCAACAACGATTGTTTTCTAAATTCAGAATTACAACTAATGGAGGGCAGTGTATCTCTTGCGGAAATTGTTCTACCTATTGCGAAATGGGAATCGACGTAAGAGCATATGCACAAAAAGGTGAAAACATAGTAAGATCTAGTTGTGTGGGTTGCGGAATTTGTTCTGCTGTATGTCCAAGAGGTGTATTAAAACTAGAAAATGATGGTTTAGATGGTAGAATAAATTCTAATGAGATTTTATTAGGAAATGATGTTGATCTAATGGATTTTGTAAATAATAAATAAAATTCAATAGCTTCAATACATAAAAAAACAGCCTAATCGATTAGGCTGTTTTTTTATGTAAAAGGTTAGGCTGTAAATTTTAAGCGCTCATCGTGTGTGGAAAATACAGACTAATTGTTGTTCCTTTATTATACTCACTTTCTATTTCCAAAACTCCGTTTTGCTTTTCTACTAGTTTCTTAGCGATGCTTAGGCCAAATCCGGTACCTCTTTCATTTTCTGTTCCTGTTGTAGAATTATTCTTTTCTGTAGTAAAAAGATCATAAAGACTCTCATTACGTATTCCTATTCCTTTGTCCTCTATCACTATTCTTACTTGTCCTCCTATTTTTTCGGATTTTACTATAATATCAGATCCTCGATGAGAAAACTTTATCGCATTCGCAATCAAATTTCGCATAACAGTTTCCATCATAGCCGGATTAATAGTAACCTTTAGATCTTTTGGTAATTCATTTATTAAACTAATTTCTTTATTTTTTGTTTTTAAATCAGAAAATGCAAAAACTTTATCTACGATAACAGAAATTTTCTTCGTTTCTAGCAAAACCTGTGATTGCTTTTTATAAATATTACCCCATTCTAGTAAATCTTCTAACAAATTATTCCCTTTGTCAGCAGCCTCTTTTATCATATTCTTTATCTGATCACGTTCCTGAATATTATCCACTTCATCTACCATATCGATAAGAGACCTTAATTGATAGAAAGGAGTTCTAAGATCATGTCCAATAATTCTAAAGAGATCATCTTTTGATTGATTCATTTCTTTAAGCTCCTCATTTTTGATACTTATCAATCTATTTGCCTCTTTTACTTTTCTGGATAGCTGTACGAGTAGACGTTGACAAAAATATGCCATCAGACCACCTCCACTTACAATCACAAAATAAAATGCTAATTTCTCTATCGGAAATTTAGGGTAATAAAACATACATAATGTGATGAAAATAAAATTAATGGTAAGTAAAAAGATAATATGTCTAAAATGCACCAACATTCCCACAGCAAAAAATAGTAGAGATACAATTACTTCTACTTTTAAAAAGAATGATTCAAATTCGAAATTAGGGTCTAGTACTCCATAAAAAAGTGAAGACATCATTCCTAAAACAATAGTATATACCGAAAGCGTAAGTAATCTAGACTTTCTGATCAAACCACCTTTCTGTAATAATAAACCAATAGTAACTATTGTGAAAGTGATAACTGCCCTTTTAAAATAGACACTTAGCCCTCCTTCATTATACTCTACGACACCATCTAATATTATTCCTGGCAATGCAATAAACATTACAGTGAACAACACTTTGTCAAATTGAAAGAACTTGGGTAATTTTCGGGATGTATTACTAATATTCATATCAATATCAATTTATTTAGCCCCGTTAAACTTTATATAGAAACAGAAATTAAACTTCAACCATATCGTTAAAGTTAACAAAAAAATCGATAAAAAGCATCTTTTTGTTTGTTTTTTACAAAAAAAGTAAGAACACAGGTACATTTACTCACGATTATACGATCGTTAAAATTGTCTTTTTTTATTAATTCTTGTTGGTATCTCGTAAAAGTTTCGTCTAAGTGTCTATAGCAATACATAGATGATACACAAATTTTTCATAATATTAGTAGCCTATTCTTTTTTTGGTAATCAAATAATGGTCCAGAAAAAATACCAAAGAGAATATTACAGTGATGGCTCTATAAAAGCTGAAGGTTGGAAGAAGGATAATCAAAAGGTAGATTATTGGTATACATATCATCCTAACGGAAATATTTTAGAGCAAGGACATTATAGAAATAATAAGAAAGAAGGATATTGGTATTTCTATTCCTCAGAAAGCAAACTCATTAAAGAAGGACATTTTATAAATGATAAAGCAGAAAAATGGTGGATTATTTACGATATTGCCGCAAGTAGTCAGAAAGATCAAATTATCAAAAAATATCAATACCAAAATAACAAAAAAAATGGGTACTGCCTATTATACAAAAATGATAAGCTCTTTAAAGCAGAAAAATACGTTGATGATCATAAAATGGGAGAATGGACAGATGTTTTTAGCTTTAAAAAAGACAATCCCAATGCTTCACTATAAATGAATCCCATAATCAAAGTTATCATACCTGCCTATAATGAAGAGGACTCTGTAGGTCATGTAATTAATGAAATTCCTAACCAAGTTTCTGAAATAATTGTCGTGAGTAATAACTCGACAGACAATACCGAAGCAGTAGCAAAACAAGCTGGTGCTGTTGTACTAAGAGAGGAAAGAATGGGATATGGATATGCCTGTCTTAAAGGTTTAGAGTATGTTGCTTCGCAAAAAATTACACCAGAAATTATCGTATTTCTAGATGGTGATTATAGTGACTACCCTGAAGAATTGACAAAGATTATTGAACCTATTATCAATCAAGATATCGATATGGTCATTGGCGCAAGAGATAAAAAATTAAGAGAATCAGGTTCTATGACCGTTCCACAGATTTTTGGGAATTGGCTTGCTACAAGTTTAATGAAACTTTTTTTTGGAGCAAAATTCACAGATTTAGGACCTTTTAGAGCAATTAAATACAATAAGCTTCTGGAATTAAATATGGAAGATAAAACCTATGGATGGACAATAGAAATGCAACTAAAAGCAATAAAAAAGCAGTTTACCTATATAGAAGTCCCTGTTCGTTATAAAAAGAGAATAGGCGTCTCAAAAGTTTCAGGAACCATAAAAGGTGCTATCTTTGCAGGCGTTAAGATTTTAAGTTGGATTTTTAAATATAGCTTTGCATAATGGATATTGCTATCATTGTTATTTATACAGTAGCTTTACTAATAATTTTCTTGTACAGTTTGGCACAGTTGAATTTACTTTTCAACTATCTTAAGTCTCGTAAACTGGACGATAATTCTCCTACTTTTGACCTTTCCAAAGAAGAAGAGACTCCTTACGTTACTATTCAATTGCCAGTGTATAATGAACTCTATGTGATGGAACGTTTACTGGATAACATTGCACTATTAGAGTACCCTAAAGACAAGTTAGAAATACAGGTGTTAGATGATTCTACAGATGAATCTGTGGATACTACCGCAGCTCATGTTAAGCAACTACAAAATGCTGGTTTAGATATTCAACATATCTGTAGAGAAGATCGCTCTGGGTTTAAAGCAGGAGCCTTAAAAGAAGGATTAAAAATTGCTAAAGGTGAATATATAGCAATCTTTGATGCTGATTTTCTTCCTGGTAAAAAATGGTTGTTACAAACAATACCTTATTTCAAAAAAGAAAACATTGGTGTTGTACAAACTCGCTGGGGGCATATCAATCGAAACTATTCTATGTTGACTAAAATTCAGGCTTTTGCACTGGATTTTCATTTCACGATGGAGCAAGTTGGTCGTAATTATAAAGATCACTTTATTAATTTTAATGGAACCGCAGGTGTGTGGAGAAAGAAATGTATTGAGGATGCCGGAAACTGGCAAGGAGATACATTAACAGAAGATTTAGATTTAAGCTATAGAGCACAGCTCAAAAAATGGAAATTCAAATATCTTGAAGAAGTAGAAACTCCTGCAGAATTACCAGTTGTTATTAGTGCTGCCCGTTCACAACAATTTAGATGGAACAAAGGTGCCGCAGAAAATTTCCAGAAACTATATTGGAAAATGCTGAAAGACAAAACGGTACCCTTTAAAACTAAATTTCATAGTTTCTTTCACTTACTAAATAGTAGTATGTTTTTATTAGTACTACTAGTTGCAATATTAAGTGTTCCAGTGATGTACATTAAAAACAGTAATCCAATGTTTAGCTGGTACTTTAATGTAATTGCCTTCTTTGCATTAAGTACGGTGATATTTTTCTTCTGTTACTGGCATACCTTTAAGAAAATCCATAGTGGTGGATTTTGGAATTTTATAGAATACATAAAAATGTTTTTTACCTTCTTCTCTATAGCTATGGGGTTCTCTGTACATAATTCAATGGCAGTTTTAGAAGGTCATTTCGGAAAGAAAAGTGAATTTGTCAGAACACCAAAATTTAATATAAATACACTTAAGGATTCCTGGAAAGGAAATAAATACGTGAATAAGAATATTTCTGGAAATACAATCATAGAAGCATTCCTTATGTGCTATTTTGCATTTGCTTTATACAGTGCCTTTAAACTTCAGGACTTTGGATTGTTTTTATTTCACATCATGTTATTCCTTGGATTTGGGTTTGTATTCTTTAAGTCAGTTACTTCTAAAATATAATAATGGTTAGACTTTGGAAATACCATAAGTTTTCCATCATCTTTACCTTATTTTGTGCCTTATTTTACTGGAGTTTTGCATATCAACTAGAACGTATTGACTTTCTAAAAATGTTTGGTTTATGGACCGGATTATTCTTTCTTTCTTATAAAATTATTAAAACCAACCCTAACAACATTAAATTCTTAGCTGGTATTGCTTTAGGATTTAGAATCATATTTCTATTAGCCATACCTAATCTATCTCAAGATTTTTATCGATTTATCTGGGATGGTCGTATGTTACTAGAAGGATTTAATCCATATCTATCATTACCCCAAACGTGGATCGCACAAGGTAATGCTCCAATTGCTCAAGCACAAGAGTTATATGAAGGTATGGGCACACTTAATGGTAGTCATTATACTAATTATCCTCCGATCAGTCAATTCTGTTACTTAATCGCCGGAATTTTTGCTGGAAAAAGTATTCTGGGCTCAGTAGTGGTTATGAGATTACTGATTATCTTGGCAGATGTCGGTACTTTTTTCTTTGGAAGAAAATTATTACGAATACTCCAGATACCAGAAAACAGAATATTTTGGTACATCCTGAATCCTTTTGTTATTCTTGAGCTCACAGGAAACCTTCATTTTGAATCAGTCATGATATTTTTTATTATCTGGTCATTATATCTACTGCAAAAGGGATATTGGTATTGGGCAGCCATTGCTCTTGCGCTTTCTGTTTCAGTGAAACTAATTCCATTATTATTTTTACCATTATTCTTTCAGAAGTTCATAGTCGGCTTCGACAAGCTCAGTCTAAAATATCGGATTTTAAAACTTGTTGGATTTTATAGTATCGTTATTATCACAACTGTACTTCTTTTTGCTCCTTTTTTATCTTCAGAATTTATCTCTAATTTTGGTAAAACTATTGGCCTTTGGTTTCAGAATTTTGAATTCAACGCTAGCATTTATTACATCATTCGCTGGATAGGTTACCAAACTATTGGCTGGAATATCATTGGCACGGTTGGTAAGATTTTACCATTAATTGTGATTGGGATCCTTTTACTGCTCACGTTTTTAAGGAAAAACAAAAGTACAACTCAGCTAATTACAGTAATGATGATTGGAATTTGTAGTTATTATTTCTTATCAACTACGGTACACCCCTGGTATCTGTCAGTTCCTTTAGCGCTTTGTGTTTTTACAAAATATAAGTTCCCTATTTGGTGGTCATTTGTCATTATATTTAGCTATACTGCATATATGCATCCAGATTTTAAAGAAAATTTATGGTTTGTTGCTCTAGAATATAGTACCGTATTTGGTATTTTTATTTTCGAAGTGTTTAAAAACACAAAAATAGTTTCACTAAAATATATTTATAATTGAGATTTACATTACATAGTAAAATATGCTATCTACTCATAACATCATTTATAAGTAGTTTTTCATTTTCTCAAGACACTTCTTCTGCTGTAATAGACTCATTACAAAACGATTGGAGTCTATGTAAATATATGACCAACAAACATTATTGTGAATCGAATTCGAATAGATTGTACTGTAATTATCAAATTAAGTTTATAAAAAATCAATTTATCTTACTAGAAGATTCAGAAAAAATTGATGAAGGAGATTTTGAAATCCAACATGAATATGACAATGCTTTCTTAATGAGTTTCTACTCTACATTTAATAATGAAATTTTGAAATTATTAGGATCTGAAACCATCAAGCTTTTTAACGAAAAGGAAAAAGGGTTTATACTGTATGCGGAGTCACCAGCAAATTTATTTGTATTAAAAAAAATATAGCGACATTTTGAAAATCAATTTCAGAAAAATAGGAAGAAGATTATTACGATTTATAGTATTCATTATTATTTTGATTCTTTGTGGATACATATTCCTATATATAAAACAAGAACGTTTCTTTTTTAACCCTAAAGTATTATCTAAGGATTATACCTATTCTTTTGATCAATCTTTTGAGGAAATCAACATTAAGGTAGAAGATGATGTGAGTTTAAATGCTTTATTATTTAAAACCGATTCTATTAGCAAAGGTGTAATCCTATACTTTCATGGAAATGCAGGAGCAATTCATGAATGGGGAGAGCGAGCATATTTATATACAGAAAATAGCTTTGATGTCTTATTTGTAGATTATAGAGGATATGGTAAAAGTGATAGTTTTTACGAGGAAGAATCTGAATTGTATAATGATGCCCAAAAAATATATGATTATGTGCTTACTCTTTATGAAGAAAAAGATGTTATTGTATTAGGATATTCAATAGGAACAGGGTTTGCATCGTATACTGCAGCAAAGAATAATCCTAAACTTCTTATTTTAGAAGCTCCGTATTATGCTTGGAACGAATTCATAGCCAATATAGCTCCTGTTCCGCAAGCATTAATTAATTATGAAATTCCGTCCTATAAGTTCATAGGAGAAGTCAAGTGCCCAATTCGCGTTTTTCACGGTTCTAAAGATTTCCTGATCAAACCAGAAGAGCATTCTAAACGACTAAAAAAATTATATCCCGATAAAATCGAACTTACACTCATCAAAGGTGCTGGACATAATGGTATTTACCTATCTAAACAATATTATGATGAGTTACAGGATTTGTTGAAGAGGTATTGAGATCTGAAGAAGGATTGCTTATTCCTTACCACTATTTTCAAAATGTTTAGCCAAAATATCTTTGATTTTCTGTTTAAGATAGAGTTCTTGACTATATAGTTCGGTAATGTATGCATTGAGAATCTTAAGGTTTTCGAATGTATGATTAGGATCAAAATTTTCTCTTGAGAGTAAAAAATTAGCGATTAGTTTCCAAGTAATTTCAACACCGTCTTCTTGAAGCTTATAAAGCTTTGAAAGATCATTCACTAATTCAAAATCTAATAAACTAATTGAATTAGTAATCCTAATAGTCTCCCAAG
The DNA here is from genome assembly GCF_947495315.1 of uncultured Aquimarina sp. Classification (GTDB taxonomy): domain Bacteria; phylum Bacteroidota; class Bacteroidia; order Flavobacteriales; family Flavobacteriaceae; genus Aquimarina. The sequence goes on from NZ_CANLYD010000007.1 coordinate 256,173, forward strand.
ATGTTTTCTGTGGCGAAGGAGGCATAATACCGGAAGGATTCACATCACTCATTAACTCTAAACCAGTTTTATTTATTTTCCCTTTTATGGTACCCACCGAGTCAATTATTTTCAATAATCTTTGAGTTATTTTTTTGTGGTAGGGAATAACCTTCTTTAAACCTATGAAATTTTGCTTCAGTTCATTTTCAAGATTATGTAACGATTCTTCTTTTTGACTGTTTAACTGTTTCGTAGCACGAATTTCATTCACTCCAAGTGCAAAAAGAATACTAAATATTATAAGTAAAGATTCAATTATGATTTGAAAACCATTTATCCTTTTTAAAAATCTTCTCATGTCAAAAACTCGTAAGGGGTTTTGCATCTTTGATAAGAATAATTACATCAAACTTGAAAATAAATTGTTTTACTTTTCTTGAAAATTTATTAGCATAAGGCCTTAATGCTCTTGTATCTATGACAAGATATTTTTCATCCGATTTACCTGTTAACGCTAGAAATTCTTCTGGAAGGTATTTATTTTCGTTTATGGTATGTAATGTCTTTGATGGCTCGAAAGGATTTGCTAGTCTTTGTACTCCTGAAATACCCATTGCTAAAATATGTAAAGATTCCATTCCATTCATAATGGCTAATTCTGAACATAAATTAGAAATATCATAAATATTAGTTCTTGTTAAACCAAGAGCAGCATGATTTGCACCAAGCTTGAAAACTACCTTTGGTAATGAATCTAATAAAGAGGCTTTTCTGTAATAATTCATAAAGTTTGACTTCATTAAACGACCTCTGATTTGATTGTTTAAATAATATTCACCATTAAAATTATATTCGTAGATTTCTTTAGTTTTCCAAAGTTGTTCAATAATTTCTTTCTCTACAGAATCAATAGTTAGGCTCATTAATTCTTGATGAATTGATTCACTATACTGAAATATAAAAGGAGCCATAAAATCTTTTTCTTCTATTGCTTTTTTATAAGATGTTATTGCTTGTTCCCTTAAAGGAATTAATGCGTTCTTTAACTTTTTATTGCTAGTCCGGTTAATAATATAATCAAAGTTATATCTAAACTGTGTCATTAGACTTTGATCAATCCCCCATAGAGAACCTTCTAATTTGAATATATTTTTAAACATCTCAAAGTCCTCATAATTATTATAAAAAGGTATCGTAAAAGGATATTTTTTTTCAAATTCTTTTGCCTTGTTTATAGGAGATTCTAAATCTAAAAACGAAGAAAGTGTTTTTGCTGCTACGTCATCTGTTTCAATACACAAAGTTCTGAATCCAAAAGGTTGGGCAATGTTATACAAAAGACTTGTTATTTCACCAACTTCAATAATACCGTGTTGTTCTCCTAAAAAAACAAACTGACTTTCCTGAATCTTAGGCTTAATAAATTGTGTAAATTTTGAATTAGATATATCTGCAATAAAAAAACTATTAGTTTCTAAAAGTCCTTTTTCCTGACCATTTACACTTAAAAAAAAGGTCCATATAATTGACAAAATAACAACTTGTTTCATTTCAAAAGTCTTTATTCAAAACTAGAGATTTCAACACTTTGTTTTTTTAAAATTTTTCTCAATGTAAACTATCGCTGTATTAACCTAAATATTTTGAGCACAGACTTTACTATATACAATATAAAGATGTTGAATTCATCAAAATTATCCATTGTACTAGAGTCATAATGGTTTTAACCTATTGGAAATATTCTATTTTTGATACAATTATAGTTTATGAAAAATTTTTCAATATATAAGAGGATACTTATATCCATTGCTGTTTCCACAATTTTTGTTGTACTCATTTGGTTAACATCTCAATTTAAAGAGCCTCCTGAAATTAATTTTTTGACTTTTGTTTGGTTTCTTATTGCCCACGTTACATTTGAAGTTATTTGCTTTTTTCAAAAAAAGATGCGTAACTCTAAAATACTACAGAAAAATTTAATCCAGCAAATACTATTTCTTTTATCAAGCATTGCAATAGGGACATTAGCATATTCCTTATTATTTTTTGGTTTTAAATGGATGGATCACTTACTATATTATAGTGAGAAGCCTAACTCAAAGCATATGACCCTTGCATTTATTATTGGACTTTGCTTATCCATCATATTCTCCCTAATTCAGTATTTATCAGATTTGAAAAACCAACATTTCTACACATTAATTGAAAATGAAAAGATTAAAAGTGAAATTACAGAAGCCAATCTTCTTATTTTAAAAAATCAATTGAATCCACACTTTCTCTTTAATAATTTTAATACTCTTTACTTTCTTATAGATGAAGACACAGAGTCTGCCAAAAGTTTTTTAAAAAATATTTCGAGTATTTATAGAGTAATGCTTCAAAACAAAAATAACTCAGTAATAGATGCAAAAGAAGAATACGGTCTTGCTATACAATATCTTGATATTATGAAACAACGCTATCAGAACGCTTTAATCATCAATAACAACCTATTTCTTAAGGAAATTGCAGGCAAAAAACTTCCTCCTTTAGTACTCCAACAACTTATTGAAAATGCTATTAAGCATAACCAAATTGATAAGGACACTCCCTTAGAATTACAATTTAATAATGATAATGATTCATTGTCAATTACCTCTATAGGGATAAAAAAAGTATCTGGAGATCACCTCGGATCTGGATTACAAAATATCCAAAAAAGATATAGTTATCTTACAAATGAAAAAGTGAAAATAGTATCTAAAGAAAAAATATTTAAAGTAACCATTCCATTTATATAAAATGAAAATAAAAACGGTTATCATAGAAGATGAAATCACTGCCTTGCAGCATTTACAAAAAATTCTCAATCAGGTCTCTTTCGATTTTGATGTAGTCAAAATTTTAAGTTCAGTTAAAACAGCGACAAAATGGTTTCAAAACAATAAAAGACCTGATCTAATCTTTATGGATATTCAGCTTTCTGATGGTATTTCTTTTCAGATCTTAGAGAATGTAGTTATTGACACCTCAATTATTTTTACCACAGCCTACGATCAATACGCCATTAAAGCTTTTAAAACAACTGGAATTGATTACTTGCTAAAACCTATTACCAAGGAGGATGTAAACATATCTGTATCCAAATTTGTAGAAAAATTTGCTATAGATAATGACTCTTCATTCTTAAAAAACATGGATCTTATAAATCAACTTAAAACAAAAGAGCAATACAAGAAACGATTCTTATTAAAAGACGGCAAGAAATATACACCAGTAAATATTGAGCAGATTGCATACTTCTATAGGGATGAATCCGTGTTTGTAAAGCTAAAAAATGGTGATTCTTATATAATAGACGAATCTTTAGAACAACTACAAAAAGAATTAAATCCAAATCATTTTATACGATTGCACAGAAAATTACTTACTAACATTAGTGCTATTAAATCTTTAAAAAACTATAAACCAGGACGCTTTGTTGTCCAACTTGAACCTACATATGAAGATGGTATATATTTAAGTCAAGAACGCTCAAGTTGGTTACGAAATTTTTATAGTTAACACTAAAAAGGTATAGCTTTTAAGAATTTATCTGGAAAGAAAGTTTTTATAGAATGAAAAGTGGTGAAATAAAATTGTAAGAACAGCTAATACATTTAATTCAAAAGTACAGAATCAAACAGTATTGTGATGAATTAAATGAGTTGTTGGCTAGGTATTAATTATTTAATTCAGGCCTTTTTTCAAAAAACCCCTTTATTCCTGTGTCTTTGTTTATTGTAATAAAGTATTCTGGATTTCCGGATCCAGATCCTCTCGAAGTAAACAGAACTAATTTTTCAATATCAGAATCAAAGTTTATATAACCTCTGTAATTCTTTAAATAGCGTACATCTACCAAATAAATTTCTCCATTTTCATTAGTAAGATGAATGCACTTAAACAATTCACCTTTAGAATACGTTAGATAGCTATTACTAGAAAGAACTTTCGTAGAATCAATTATACTAGCATAACTAGTATCATACCTTTCAATGATATTGTTATGTTCAGATTTGATTTGAGAAAAAGAACATAAAGAATAGAATGATAAAGTTACAAAAATTAGAGGCTTAAAACTTCTCATGAAATTGATTTACATCATCCTCAAGTTAATAACTTCTTGTTCTGTGAGTATTCGCCAATGACCTCTGGGAAGATCTTTCTTAGTCAATCCAGCAAAAATAACTCTGTCTAATTTCACTACACCGTAATTAAGGTGTTCAAAAAGTTTTGTTACGATTCCGTTTTTTGAAGACATCAATTGAATTCCAATTTCACTTTTAGCAGCCCCTTCTATATAAGAAATCTCATCCACCTGGATATAACCTTCCTCTAATTTGATCCCTTTTTCTATTTTCTGAAAATCTTCGAACTTAAGATTGCGATCTAACTCTACATGAAAGATTTTACGAACTCCTGTCTTATGATGTGTCAATTTTTTTTCTAAATCCACATCGTTGGTAAACAAAAGTAATCCTGTTGTATTACGTTCTAATCTACCAACTGGTTTTAATCTATTTTTAGAAGCATTGGCTACTAAATCCATTACTGTTCTCGTTTTCTCTGGACTCGTAGAGGTCACAAAACCTTTAGGCTTATTAAGTAGCACGTATTCTTTTTTCTCTGGAGTTATCAGTCGTCCATCGAATTTAACCTCATCAGTAAGCTTTACTTTGTAACCCATTTCTGTAATAGGTTTTCCGTTTACCCAAACACTACCTGTCTTAATATACAAATCTGCATCTCTCCTGGAGCAAACACCGGAATTAGCTACAAATTTATTTAATCGGATTTCATCAGAATCAGAAATCTTTTTAGGTGAGTTATTTTTATTTTTTATTGGGGCATTACCTTTAGTATATGATTTCCCTTTTGGTTTTCCTCCTTGTCTTCCACTTCCTTTTCCTCTATTGGAATTGTCTCCACGACTCATATCTTACATTTTTTGCAAAGATAGCTGTTTAGTTGTTAGAAATAACAACTATTCTTCACCAAACCAAACAGTACTTTGACGTTCTCTATTCACACTCAATTGAGTAACATCAGGTCTGGAGTAGTGTCCAACCGGATCAAAATTCTGGCGTTCTTGTAATACGCGATTAAAATCTAAGGTTTCTATTAGCAACCCCTCTTTATTAATTACAGGTTCTAGAATCCACTCCCCGTCAGGTCCTGCAATACATGAGCCTCCATTACCTAAAACATCAGGAGCTTTTTTCAGAATTTCATCTAAATGTGGTGTGGTTGAAGGAAAATCTTCTTTGCGCATTAAACTGGAAACTGAAATTACATAGGATCTAGATTCTCTAGCTATATAGCGAGTAATATCTTTGGTATTATAATCACTTCCTGGCCAAACAGCGACATGTAGATTTTCTCCTTGTCCATATAATGCAACTCTTGGTAATGGCATCCAGTTTTCCCAACAATTTAAGCCTCCCACTGTAAACGCTTTGAGCGAATGTACACGAAGCCCATTTCCATCTCCAGGTGCCCAGGTCAATCGTTCCTCATATGTGGGTTGTAACTTACGGTGTACTGATTTAATTTCTCCATGTTGATCTATATATACTAATGAAGCATATAAACTATGACCTCCTCTATCTAATGGTCGTTCTATAATACCTAAATAAATTGCTATTTCGTGCTCTTTTGCTAAACTACAGATTGCATCCAGATCACCTTTCTCTATTACTACAGCATTCTGAGCATAGTGTGCGTGAATTTCTTTCTGAATTGTATTATCAAATTGCGCTCCGTCTGTTAGTGAAACCCAAAATGGATAACCTGGCAACAATGTCTCACCAAATACGATAAGCTCTGCTTTTTTTGAGGCAGCTTCGATAATTGAATTTTTTATTTTTTCTATAGTGGCTTTTTTATCCAACCATACGGGTGATATCTGTGCCAATGCAACAGTAAGTAATTGATTCTTCATGAAGAATGTCTCATTTTATCGTTTTTGTATTCAGGTTTGCTGTTAGGATTCACAAAGTTTAAGGATTTAGTTAACGAATAATTAACATTTAAAAAATTGACTTTCAACTACTTAAATTAAAATATCGACGTTACGGTCAAACCCTTTGGTAACGTTAAGTTAACATTAGAGTAGCTACAAAAATTTAATTATTCGCACTTCAATAATATCAAGACTTGAGAATTTAACATCAAAAAAATCAATCCACCTTCATACTCCTAAAGTAAACTTATAAAAAGTATATATTATTCAAAGTTCAATTTATGTTAAAACGTTCTCTTTTTTACACAATGGTAAACTTAGGAACACATTCTAATAAAATTCAAACTAAAAAAAATCTACCTATCACATCTACATTTGTCGTATAAAATTTAAACAAACAATATTTTATAACTCAAATCAAAAACACAAAAAATGAAAAAGTTAATTGTATTATTAGTAGTAGTTTTAGCATCAACTCAGGTTTTTGCAAATGACAAAAACGCGGAAGAAACAAACAAGGAAAAATTAAGAAGTGAAATAGCTCTTTTATTAGAAAAGCCACAGATCAAATTAGAACGTAACGAAATTAACGCTAGTATAGAGTTTATCTTAAATGCTAAGGGTGAAATTGTAATCTTAAACGTTGATTCAGAAAAAGAAGCAATAGAAGATTATGTAAAAACCAGATTAAACTACAAAAAAGTAGATTCTGATATCACGAGAACAGGAAACAAAGTATTCAGATTAAGATTAAAAGTATTGAATCCTGAAGCTTAAACTTCTTTAGTAAAATCTATAATTTAAAAGAGCGCTTTTAATAAAAAGCGCTCTTTCTTTTTTTATTCGTATTGTAGCTTATTTCTTTACATATTTATTCCCGTTTGTTATAGCGCAAGGTTGAAATCCATAAGTAGCATCAGGAGCAATCAATTGCCAAAAAACAGTATCTCCCGAATTTAAGTTTTGATCTGCAAAAGATGCTCCTATTGATCCCGAAGTATTTGGATTTGCCCTTCCATTAATAGAATAAAACCAGAAAACATAATCTGCGCCAGGATTAGTTGTTAGATCATAACAAGAATTGCTAAGATCGGCAGTTAATTCATATACGGATAATGGTGTAAATGATTTTACATATAAGTCGCCATCAATCGTAACTGTAGTATAAGGCATCACAGGAGATGAAAAATACTGTTTATTTACTTCATCCATTACCTCCTTAATTGTTGGGTTTTGATTGCTTAATTGCACTGTATATGCCGGAGTAGAAATGGCATAAGGACCTCCATAATTTTGATCCACAAAATCATTCCCTTTACAAGTAAAATCTACGGAGCCATTAGACCCGGAAGGAAGATTATAAACGACTGAAAATGGATATAATGCTGTTGCATTTTCGGATTGCGGATCAGTTAATACATCTTGTACCATTTTTGATCCTACATTATGTAATACATTTTGTAAAAGTCGCAAAGATCTCCTATATGATCCCAAGTGACGACTTACAGTATATCCATTGGCAGAATTATTACTTAAATGCGCTATAGTTCTTCGTAAAACTGCACGTTCTGCTTTAGTAATCCCGTGAATTCCTTCTGCTTCGGTTATAGGATCTACTAAAAAAGTTTTTAACGCATCATCATCTGATAATAGATGAGATACGTAATTTAATAAATTCGAATTTGATTTCATTTTTAAATAAGTTTTAAGGTTATAAATGATATTTAGTTAAAGAAAATAAACCTTGTATTTATCTTCTTTAATTTCCTTAAAACTACCCTAAAAAGGAAACATCTCATATAGGGGAAAATACCCCTATTTAAAATAAATACTATAACACATATAATGAAACGAATAAGAAACATTTCAGTGATTTACAGAACGATATTTAACCCGTTCTATGCATTAGAAAACTCACTATAAATGTCTCTTTTTGCGTGAAGGATTGTAGTGAAAATCCCGCAGCCTGAGCCTTTTTCTGGCGAAGTACGAGGAATTGTAACGGAAAGCCTGACCCTTGTGGTCACGCCCACATCATTATTGCGCAAAGTTTATCCTGAATTCGTACTATAATATGATAGATCTATGAATTTTACCAAAATATCCTATCCAAAATCATATTGACATCGATTAATACGATACTAAACACACCAGATACAATAATCAGTTTCAGAATATTATGTAACCAAACGTAATGTGTTCTTCCATATGATTTCCATAAAGCAATCAGAAATAAAAATAACAGTCCTAAGCATACGTAGAAATAAAGATACATAAAACCTATTTCATACCTTGTTAATAGCAGATAAATAGGAATACAAGAAGCAAATACAAGTAAACTAATTAATCTTTTAGAAGTCGTTTCTCCATATATAATAGGAATAGTTTTATAATTTTGGGCGACGTCACCTCTAAGGTTTCCTAGATCTTTAACCATTTCTCTCATCACCAACATTAAAAATAAAAAGGTAGCGTGAACAAAAACAACTTCATCAAAATTCTTATAGTAGATAAATACAGCAAAAAATGGTGTTATAGATAATGTTGAAGCAACAAAATTTCCTAAAAAAGGCATTTTTTTAAGTTTATGGGAATAGAACCATATCCCGAAAACATATAAGGAGAAAAACATAACTGCCCTAAATGAAACATAACTAGCAAGTATTACAGAAAGAAAGTTAAGCACAAAATACCCGGTTAATTTGGTGCGTTGACTTACCAAACGATCCAGCATAGTTTTCTGAGGTCTGTTTATGAGATCTTTTTCTCGGTCGTAAAAGTTATTAATAATGTATCCAGCAGCAATTACGCCAGCAGATGCTAAAACAATTACAAACAAATTAGTATCAAAAAGAACATTTCTCAATGGTATATGAGGAGCAAGAATAAATACAGAAGTGAGGTATTGTGCGAAGACAATAACAAGAATATTATAACCTCTAACAATAGAAAATAGACTCAACAACTTTAGAAGAATGAGTTTATTTTTTCTGGAAAGCATCCTAATATGAACCTATTAAAAGTTGTAAACCACCTCTAATTTATAATCTTTAAGAGCAGATTGAGCTTTATCTAAGTCCTGAGTAAATCCTAGAATATAACCTCCTCCACCAGAACCACATAGCTTAAGATAGTAGTCATTAGTTTCGATTCCATTTTTCCATAATGCGTGGAATTGTTTAGGAATCATAGGCTTAAAATTATCCAAAACAACGTTAGATAATTGTTTGATGTTTGAGAATAACGACTTGATATCTCCTTGAAGAAAATCATCAACACATGCATCTGTATGTTTTACAAACTGGTTTTTAAGCATTGTACGGAAACCTTCTTGTTTCATGTTTTCCATAAAGATACTGACCATAGGAGCAGTTTCTCCAACGATTCCGCTGTCCAATAAAAACACAGCTCCCTTTTTATTGTCTACACTTTGTGAAGGAATTCCTGCTGGCTCTATATTATCTTTAGAATTGATAAGGATCGGAAGGCTCAAATAACTATTTAAAGGATCTAAACCTGAGCTACTACCATGGAAAAATGATTCCATTAATCCAAAAACCTCTTTAAGTTTCAGTAGTTTATCACGAGTAAGATTTTCTAAAACCGTAATTTTATCATCTGCATACTTATCATAAATCGCCGCTACCAGTGCTCCACTACTACCTACTCCATATCCTTGAGGGATGCTACTATCGAAATACATTCCAGATCCAACATCTTCTTTCAATCTTTGTAAATCGAATTGCACAACACCTTTATTCTGAATTTTCTCTAAGTAGTTCGCGAAATCACGTAAACTTTTGTTGGATTTAATAGCTTGTTCATCTGGATTATCAGTCACCTTTAAAGCTCCTTTGAAGAAATTGTAAGGAATAGAAAGTCCTTTAGAATCTTTAATTATTCCGTATTCGCCAAATAAAAGTATTTTCGAGTAAAATAGTGGTCCCTTCATCAGTTTGCTATCATTATATCCAATTTGTCTAACTAATTAGGATAAAGTTACAACAATTTAGCACCTAATCCTATTTTGTCGCAAATATACTGCCCTTTCTGACAATATACAACTAACTCACTCTTAATGAAATCCATTACTCCATCTTTCTCGGAATCCGGATACAATATGTGTACATTTGCTCCAGCATCTAGCGTAAAACAGATCTTAGATCCTGTTTCTTTTCTATATTCCCAAATTTTGTTAATTACGGACAATGTATTTGGTTTCATTAATACAAAATAGGGTAGAGAAGTCATCATCATCGCATGCAATGTTAATGCTTCGCTTTCGACCACTTCAATAAACCCATCTAAATCTCCTGACATCAAAATATCTTTTAGTCTTATGATGTTTTCATTTGCCTGCTTAAATCTTTCTGACGAAAAAGGATGACCGTGCATCAAATCGTGACCAACAGAACTACTTACTTGTTTCTCGCCTTTATCTACAAGAAGAATGGTATCCTGATAATTAGTAAAGTTTGGATGAACATCATATGGGAATTTAATTGCATAAGCATCGCTACTTTCTGCAACTTCTTTATGCTTCCCCCATACGGTTATAGGTCCTTCTATACTCCTACTAGCACTTCCTGATCCTAATCTAGACAAAAAAGAGGTTTTTTGTATATATTCCTCTTCAGTTATCGTCGGATTTATTTGTTTATCTAATTGCATTAAACAATATGCTAAAGCACTCATACCACTTGCAGAAGATGCAATACCACTACTATGTGGAAAAGTATTACTTGTATCTATAATAAACTTATAATGCTTCAGAAAAGGAATATATTCCGAAATTCTTTGAAAAAAACTTTGGATTTTTGGCTTGAAATCCGGTTTTGGCTCACCTTCAAAAAACAATTCAAACTGAAAATCTTCAGAAGCATTCTCTAACTTTTCATACTGCAATGTTGTTTCTGTTTTACAAATATCTAGCGTAAAACTTATCGAGGGGTTTTCCGGTAATTGTACTGGTCGCTTTCCCCAATATTTGACTAAAGCTATATTACTAGGTGATGAACAAGAAATAGATCCTTTATCCGGTTTTACTGAAGATATTTTAGAGACAAATTGGCTATAATCACCCATAATGCAAAATTATTTTGGCAAAGATAAGCTGTTAAGTGGTTTTAAGAGTAAGCTAGTAAAAATAAATTGCTATTTTAGTATTTAACTAACTAATCCTAATGAAAAAAAAGTTACTACGTATAGGTATTGCTGTGTTATTATGCCTGTTAATAGGGTTTTTAGGCAATATTGCTACTCAAACATCCATTAGTACCTGGTATGTAGCTTTAGAGAAACCATCTTTTACTCCTCCTAATTGGCTTTTTGCTCCTGTATGGACGGTCCTTTATATTTTGATGGGAATTGCTGCAGGAATTGTTTGGAGTAAAGGTTTTTATCATAAATGGGTAAAAACTGCGTTATATCATTTTGGGTTTCAACTTTTACTCAATGCTGCGTGGTCCATTTTTTTCTTTGGAATGCGTAATCCATTGATTGCACTTGTGGATATACTTGCCCTGTTTATCCTATTATTGTTTACAATCAAGTGGTTTAAAGTTGTAAACTCTACAGCCGCTTACCTACTTATCCCTTACTTGATTTGGGTTGCTTTTGCAACTGCATTAAATTTTAGTATATGGCAACTTAACTAAACCAAGAATGAAGGAATAAAATTTTTATGAACAAAAAGTCAATCGTCTTACAGACAACTTTAGAATTAATTACAAAACAAGGAATACAGGCAACTTCTCTTTCGCAAATTATTAAAGAATCTGGTGTTGCTAATGGAACTGTATATCATCATTTTAAGAATAAAGAAGAAATTATAACAGAACTTTATTTAATGCTTACTCAAGATTTTGGAACCGTGGTTATGCGTAATATCCCTGAAGATGATATTAAAAAGCAGTTTTCAATCATGTGGCTTAATCTGTTTCATTATTTCGTGAATAACCCTCTTGCTTTTGTGTTTTCTGAACAAATAGCGAGATCACCAGAGATTCCTCAATCCTTAAAAGATAAGGCAAGACAATATTATGGTGAAATCGAAAACTTTTTTAAAACAGGTATTCGCCAAAAAGTTTTTAAATCATACAACTCCATGGTTATGGAAGAACTATTTTTTGGAAACGTAGTGTCTCTTGTAAAAATCCACGAAAATGAAAAGGTAAAACTGCTAGATAAGCACATCAATCAAGCCATAGAAATATCCTGGAAAGGATTCTTAAGAGATTAAATATTCCGTTAGTCTTTAAAATTTAATGTAATCTATCCTGCCAAATAATTATTTGGCAGGATAGATTGATTGTTGGTTTTAAAAAAATTTATAATCTGGATAGCAGCTTAGTTGAACACCACATTAATGCACGAATCTTTATACAAATCCTTAACCGCTGCTTGTATAGCAAGTTTAGAATCTTTTGTCTTACCAATAGATTTTCCTTTGTAATATATACCACCATTTCCTTTCCAGGTAAACTCTTCACTATGAGATTTTATAAGCCTAACTCCATCTTTCCTAGTAATCTGAAAAGACTCTAATTTCTGATCATACTCTAATCCGGCCGGAAAATACACCTCAGTAACAAACTTAGTATCTCCATTTCCATACATATAACAAACACATTCTCCGATATCTTTAGCTTCAGAAACTCTTACCATATTGTTTTGCACGATCCGCCATCTATCATTAACCTGAATTCCAACAATATCCATCAACATGGTTCCTTTTTCAGCTAGTTTTTTATTAATGAATGATTCAAAACTAACCACAGCCGAAATAATTCCTGCATTTTCTTTCTGACTCTGAAAAACAATTTTATCCAAGGTTAGTTTAAAACTATAATTATCATCATTTATAATATCATCTAATTGTGAAGAAATATTTTTCTTATCATAATTTTTTCTAACTAAAGCACCTGATAAATTAACATAAACGGTATTACCGCTATATTTTTCATCAAATAAGTACAAAACATCGTTTTTTTTAGCCCCTCTTTCCAGATCGTTAATCCTATTAATATAATCCATCAATAGCTTTTTTATAGGCTCATTATCGCTGGCCTGAGCAACAAAGGTGCTATTGCAAATGAAAATAATAATAAGTGCTAGTGTAATTTTTTTCATAGTTAATAAGGTAATGGTTAAACCTTTTTAAGATACAAAATTTTACACAGATTTCCGAGAAGTATTAAAACAACTTAGTTTTTTAAAAAACTTAATTCTAACAATTTACTCAATGTCCTGAGATTTCTAGTGGTTGTTTGACACTTTAATTTTTTCTCAAAAAAGCTGTTATGTAATTTTGTTTTTCCATAACCAATAGCTGCAAATAGGTAAATTACACTTTTAGTAATTATGAATTCTTCAGGATCAAAAGATACCTTAGAAAGTTCTTCTACTGCTATAGGATCCGGCTGATCACATAAAAGCATGAAGTACATTTTTTTATCATCAATCTGACCACTTTCCAGTCTTTTTGTATAAGGGTTTTTCTGAAAAATTTCATTTAGAGTATCGTGAGTAATTATCAATACAGGCACATCAAAATCAAAACGTTTCTTGATGGCAATCTGAATTTTAGTCTCTAAAGCATCTATATCTCCTGAAGCATCCCTAAAAACAACATTCCCACTTTGGATATACGTTACCACAGCGCTAAATCCTAACTTTTCCAGCATCTCTTTAAGATCTGCCATTTTTATCTTTTTATGGCCACCCACATTGATCCCACGAAGTAAAGCGATATATGTATTCATTTATTTTAATGTAATAGCCTGAGCAGCAATATAACCACCTGTCCATGCATTCTGAAAATTAAACCCTCCTGTTATAGCATCTATATTTAATACCTCTCCTGCAAAATACAAATTCTTATGTTTCTTACTTTCAAAAGTTTTAAAGTTTATCTCTTTCAGATCAATTCCTCCTGCTGTAACGAATTCTTCCTTAAATGTACTTTTACCGTTTACCTTAAAAACACCTTTAGTCAGTTCTTCTGAAAGTTTGCTGAGTTGGGATTTATTGGTATCTGCCCATCGAGTTGTACTCTCAATATCAGAAGCAGCAACTAAACTTTGCCAAAGTCTTTTGGGTAGTTCAAACTGAGCATATTTAGACACTTGTTGTTTTGGGTTTTTATTTTTTAGTACTTTGAGCGTATTCAATGCTTCTTCTTGAGAATAATCCTGTATCCAATTAACAATGATTTCAAAATTATATTGATAGGAATTTAATTCTATTGCTCCCCAAGCAGAAAGTTTAAGAATCGCTGGACCACTCATCCCCCAATGAGTAATAAGCAACGGACCATCACTGGATAATTTAGAATTCTTTACTTGAACGGAAGCATTAGTTGCTATTCCTGGCAGACCTTTGATTCTATTATCTTTTATATTAAAGGTAAACAATGATGGAACCGCATCGATGGTTTGATGATCCAAGGAATTAAGTTTTGTCCAAATTTTAGGATTACTCCCTGTAGCGATCATCAGTTTTACTGTTTCAAAATTTCCTTGACTAGTAACTACTTTCCAGGTTTCCTTTTCTTGATAAAAATCTTTTACTGAATGATTCGTCAGAACCTCGATACCTAATCGTTTGGTTTCCGACAAAAAACAATCTATAATCGTCTGTGATGAATCAGAAACCGGAAAAATCCTGCCATCATCCTCTATTTTCAATTCCACACCACGATTATCGAACCATTCCATTGTATCCCCTGTCATAAAAGTATGAAAAGGTCCTTTTAGCTCTTTCTCGCCTCTTGGGTAATTCTTGCTTAAAGCATCAGGAATAAACTCTGCATGCGTCACATTGCATCGTCCTCCTCCAGAAATCCGCACTTTGGATAGCACTTCTTTTCCTCTTTCGAGAATAGCTATTTTTAGACTTGGATCATTTTCTGCTACATTAATCGCAGTAAAAAATCCAGCTGCTCCACCACCAATTATTAAGAGATCATACTGCATTAAGCAAAATTAGGGAAATCTGTTATGATACCATCAATCTTCCAGGTTTTTGATGATTCTATCTGGGATGGATTATTTACAGTCCAGGTATACACCTTAAAACCTTTGTTTTTTGCCAAAACAACTTCTTTCTTTGTTAATGAATATATTGGCGGATGTACAGAAAATGCTTCCAATGTCTCGGCTACTTTTAATATAGAAGGGATATTTTTTTCCGTTAGCACTCCTAATTTAAATGCAGAAGTTCTAGATTTTATTTGAAATAACTGAGAGTGATCAAAACTAGATAAGATGAAATGATCATAATCCCATTTTGAATCTTTGATTTGTTTTTCTAAAAGCTCTACAACGGGAACAGCGGTACCGATTCCTTTTAGTTCTATATTAAGAGTACATTTAGCATTCACAAAATCCAAGACTTCATCCAGAGTTGGAATCCTATATCCTTCTCTAGTTCTATATTTTTTTAATTCTTGTAAAGTAAATTCCGAAACCTTTCCTTTACTATTGGTTGTTCTTTGCAATGTTTCATCATGGATAACTATTAGTTCTCCCGATTTACATTTATGAACGTCTATTTCTATTCCGTCTACATTATACTTCAAAGCCTCGGCTATAGATTTTAAGGTGTTTTCGGCAACCAATCCAGCTGCTCCACGATGTCCAAATATTTTCATTAATATACTATTGATTAAATCATACTTTCAGTAAACATTTACTTACCATTAATTATTTTCTTGCCATTAGTTATGATATCCGAAAGAATTACTTGTGTTGATGGATTACCGTGTTTTGCTAATTTATCAATCACCTCCTGCAAATGCTCACTATCTCTTACTGTAATCTTCATAATCAAGCAATTTTCTCCGGTAACCCTGCTGCAATGTTCCACCTCCTCAAAGCTATCAATAATACTTATAAAATTGTGAAAATTTTTGCTCTCTAAACTCATCAGAATATATGCGGATACAGAAAAACCTATCTTTTTGGTATCTATTAGTGTTGCATACTCTGTAATAACTCCTGTATTTTCTAATCGCTGTATTCGTTCACCGACAGCAGAAGCTGATAATCCGATCTGTCGTCCGATCTGAGCATATGAAGCTCTCGAATTATTTTTCAAAAACAGAAGTATTTTACTATCTAATTCATCTTTTATCACAATTCATTGTTTTAATACCAAAAAAAGCTCGATTCAAAGGAAACAACAATATAAATCGATTGAATCACCCTTCTTTTCTTGAGAGCATAAAGTTAAATTTACATTTCAAATTATAATAATATCTCATCTAATTATTTTTATTAAAAAAGAAAAAATGTTTGGAATCATAAATTTTGAAGCTTTTGTACTAGCAGGAATTCTGCTAAACCTAACTCCAGGGGCAGACACAATGTATATCTTAGGAAGAAGTATTTCTCAAGGAAAAAAATCAGGGGTTTTATCCGCATTAGGTATATCAACCGGCGCCTTAATCCATTGTTTATTTGCCGCCTTGGGGTTATCTATTTTATTAGCAAAATCCGCAATAGCATTTAATATTATAAAATACGCTGGGGCTATATATTTACTATATTTAGGCATCCAACTTTTACGATCTAAAAGCCAAAATAATCTCGAAATAGAAGAGCGTAAAACGTATAGGATAAATTATAGAAAAGTTTATTTATCGGGAATATTAACTAATGTATTGAATCCAAAAGTAGCATTATTTTTCCTTGCTTTTTTACCTCAATTTATAAACCCCGACTTTGCAGAAAATTATACTCCTTTCCTTATATTAGGTTTTACATTCGTAACTACCGGAACCCTTTGGTGTTTATTTCTTTCCTTTTTTGCGGCAAAATTATCTAACAGTATAAGACGTAATTACAAAATAAAACTATGGTTAGATAAATTCACGGGTAGTGTATTTATCATTTTAGGAATCAAATTAGCTTTTACAAAGCAGTAAATAAAAACGCAAAGTTATGAATATACTTGAGCAAATGCGCCTAGAGCTATCAGAAAAGAAACTTTTTGACCAAGCCCGTAATTTTGCATTTAATTATATTGATGGGATTGAGGATATGGATGTTTTTCCATCAGAAGAAAACATAAAAAAATTAGACTTATTTGACGAACCACTTAAAGAAGAATCCTGCTCAGCCACAGAAATTATTAACCAATTACATAATTTTGGTTCTTCTGGAACTATTGCCCAAACCGGAGGCAGATATTTTGGTTTTGTAAATGGAGGTGCAGTCCCAGTATCATTAGGTGTAAAATGGTTGTCTGATGTTTGGGATCAATGCGGAGGACTATATCTTACTTCTCCTATTAATGCAAAATTAGAACAAATCTGTGAACAATGGCTTAAAACCATTTTTAAATTACCAAAAGAAACGGTCGCAGGCTTTGTTAGTGGAACATCTATGGCAAATCTATCTGGGCTTGCCGCTGCTAGATTTAGGTTGCTCAAGAATTTAGGATGGGATATCAATTTAAAAGGATTAAATGGTTCTCCAAAAATTAAAATTATTGCACACGAACAGATCCACGCAAGTATTAAGAAGACATTAGCGATGCTAGGTTTTGGCAGCGAAAGTATCACCTGGATTCCATCTGACAACCAAGGAAGATTTAATACAGAAGCATTACCTGAATTAGATGATCATTCTCTTATAATTTTACAAGCCGGAAATGCTAACACAGGATCTTTTGATCATTTCAATACCATATGCGACATTGCTAATAAAGCCGGTTCCTGGGTGCATATCGATGGTGCCTTTGGACTTTGGGCCGCTGCTTCAAAATCACTTTCTTATCTCACAAATGGAATTGAAAAGGCTTCATCTTGGGCGGTTGATGGTCATAAAACATTAAATACACCTTATGATTCTGGGGTAATATTATGTAAAGATTCTGAAGCGCTTCTATCCGCTCTGCAAGCTACAGGAGAATATATTATCTATAGTGAACAACGAGATCCACTATTGTACACTCCAGAATTATCAAAACGCTCCAGAGGTATTGAACTATGGGCAACAATTAAGTATCTTGGAAAAACAGGAATTGATACTATGGTTACTACATTCCATATAAGAGCAAAACAACTCGAAAAAGGATTACAAACCAACGGTTTTAAAATACTTAATGATGTTGTTTTCAATCAGGTATTAGTAGCTTGTAAAAATGATCAACAAACAAATTTGGTTTTAAGCTTTATACAAACATCTGGTCAATGTTGGTGCGGAGGATCTACTTGGCAAGGAAAAGCAGTAATCCGTATTAGTATCTGCTCTTGGATGACAAGTGAGAAAGACATCGAACAAACCATCGAAGTATTTGCTAAAGCCAAAAACCTATCCGAGCACAGACCTGCGGTTTAAAAAATCCATTAGTAAACCAATCATTTTCAGAACTAAAAAGCGTATCCGATCGTAAATGACAATATAGGCAACACAACATTATCTGTACGAGTTTGTCCATACCCTATACCTCCTTCAAAACCTAAATGAAGCCAATCGAAATATGTTCGCTGTATTCCATATGCTAATCCAATCACAGACAGATCACTTTCGTCTGTAAAAAGGTCTTCCTCATTACCTTCCAGATTCTCAAGAAAACTCTCTGTAAAATAATAAGTTCCTTTTAGAGCTATAAAATTACCACTGTTTTTAGAAATATTTTTACCTTTTTCTTGTCTTTGTTTCAGATTGTAATAGTATCGGTATTGTCCATCAATTATCGGAAGAATCGCAAAATTAGTCTCTACGTTTCCATTAAAATCCTCACTAGATCCAATACCCCATAAAAAACCTGCATTTAATAATATTGTAGAGCTTTTAGTAACCCCAAATTCAACTTCTGCTCCTGGAGCTAAAAAATTTATTCGAAATTGT
The DNA here is from genome assembly GCF_947495315.1 of uncultured Aquimarina sp. GTDB lineage: Bacteria > Bacteroidota > Bacteroidia > Flavobacteriales > Flavobacteriaceae > Aquimarina. The sequence goes on from NZ_CANLYD010000007.1 coordinate 274,998, forward strand.
ACTGGTTCTACCTTTGCCATATCCTGAGCAAAAGATGAATATACAAACAGACTACACACTAAAATAAAAATTACTTTTTTCATTGGTTTGATTTTTTGAAGCCGCAAATATCCATAAAAAAACGTCTTAGAAAAACTAAGACGTTATTATTTTAAAAATTCAGTCTTATTTAAAAGCGGCAATTCCTGTAATATCCATTCCTGTAATCAATAAATGAATATCATGGGTTCCTTCATAAGTAATTACACTTTCTAGATTCATCATATGCCTCATAATACTATACTCTCCAGTAATTCCCATTCCTCCTAGAATTTGTCTAGCTTCTCTGGCAATTTTTATCGCCATATCTACATTATTACGTTTTGCCATAGAGATTTGTGCTGTAGTAGCCTTTCCTTCTTCTCTCAAAACTCCTAATCGCCAAGCAAGTAATTGTGCTTTGGTAATCTCGGTAATCATTTCTGCTAACTTCTTTTGCTGAAGTTGTGTTCCTCCAATGGGTTTATCAAACTGAATTCGTTCTTTAGAATAGCGTAAAGCTGTATCATAACAATCCATTGCTGCTCCAATTGCACCCCAGGCGATTCCAAAACGAGCAGAATCCAAACAACCTAAAGGAGCTCCCAATCCACTTTTCCCTGGTAAAAGATTTTCTTTAGGTACTTTTACATTATCAAAAATAAGCTCTCCTGTTGCCGAAGCACGGAGTGACCATTTATTATGAGTCTCCGGTGTGGAGAATCCTTCCATACCTCGTTCTACAACAAGTCCATGAATTCTTCCTTCTTCATTTTTTGCCCAAACCACTGCTATATCAGCAAAAGGGGCATTGGATATCCATAACTTAGCGCCGTTAAGCAAATAGTGATCTCCTTTATCTTTAAAATTGGTAGTCATTCCACCAGGGTTTGATCCATGATCAGGTTCAGTTAACCCAAAACATCCCATAAACTCTCCTGATGCTAGCTTAGGAAGGTATTTATTTCGTTGTTCTTCTGTACCGTATTTCCAGATTGGATACATAACCAACGAAGATTGTACTGAAGCCGTAGAACGAACCCCAGAATCTCCCCTTTCTATTTCCTGCATAATCAATCCATAGCTAATCTGATCTAATCCAGCTCCACCGTACTTTTCTGGAATATAAGGACCAAAAGCTCCTATCTCTGCTAAACCTTTAATAATTTGATTTGGAAACTCTGCGCGTTGGGCATATTCTTCAATAATAGGAGACACATCTCGTTTTACCCAACTGCGAGCAGCATCGCGAACTAACTTATGCTCATCTGTTAAGAGTTCATCTAAATTATAATAATCTGGTGCTTCAAAAAGATCGGGCTTCATTATATTTTCTATTTATGTTTTATACTATTTTCAAAATTATGGTGATTAAACCGCTAACAAATGTAATTAATGAAAAAAGAGCAACCAATTTTTTTTGACTTCTTAAAATATTATACAAAACATTGAGGATCTCTAATCCTTGGAATATTTGATGGTAATGCCACTCATAACAGAAATATATTAGACTTAAATTTATAGAAACTTGTGGACAAATTCCGCATTTGGAAATTGATTTCTACACATTTTAGATACTCTTAACATTATTAATATTTTATTTAAAAACCTGATTTAAAGCTATTTAATCCGTTTTGCTTCATTGAAAACCGTCTGGCACAATTATTCCTTTTAATTAAACAACGAAATAAAGAATAATTAAAACCTAAGAACAAAATGAAAAATTTATTTGTATTACCAGTAGTAGCTTTTGGACTTTTATTAGGAACACAAAGTATCAATGCACAAGAATTGTCTTCTGATGAAACAGTAGAAGTTACTGCTCAGGAAAAATATATTGAATTAGCTGTTGAAAACTTACCACAACCAGTGCTTGACGCTGTAGCAAAAGATTTTGCTGGAGCAACTATTAGTAAAGCTGCTGCCAAGGAAGATGCTTCTGAGTTTAAGTTAGAACTTACTAAAGAAGATGGAGAAACAGTAGAAGTGCATTGTGACGCTGAAGGTAATTGGGTTGCTAAAGACTAATTACTGCAAAAATCTTAAGAGTGTTAATTTATAGAAATATAAATTAAACTTCGTAGAGTGATTGAATTTGGAGAAAAGGAGCGTTATAGTATAATGCTCCTTTTTTTATATATTCATCTTACATCTTAAGGTAAAACTCCTTTGTCAATTCGATATACTCTTTCGTATATTGATGCCTGGTTTTTTCTATAATCAATTCTTCTGATTCAAAATCGGATTGATCAAATCCGAATAATAACATACTTCTTTTAATTTCTGAAGAAGGATTTCCCTTAACTCTGGTAATTTTTTGAGGATATAATCCTACTCTTTTTGCGATATCTATAGCATTATTTTCTTCTTTATAAGGGAGTATAACCGCAAATCTTCCATTTTCTGATAGTAAATGAGAGGCTCCTACAAAAAGGTGTTCAAAAGGTAACGAATCTTCAAACCTAGCTGTATCACGACTTGCATCAGCTGTTTTGTAATCATCTGTATAAAACGGAGGATTACTAATTAGTAAGTCATATTCGTCATCTATCTCCTGGAAAAATTCCTGAAAAGAAGCGTGGTAGCAAAACAATCGATCTCCCCAATCCGAGGCTTCAAAATTTTCTACTGCTTGCTCATACGCATCATCATCAATTTCTATAGCATCTATGGTATCTACATAAGATCGCTGAGCCATCATCAATGCTATAACTCCTGTTCCCGTACCTATATCCAGGATTGAATTTATCTCATTAGATAACGGAACCCAAGAACCCAGTAAGACCCCATCTGTGCCTATCTTCATAGCACAGCGATCCTGGTGTATTGTAAATTGCTTAAACTGGAATGGTTTCATCAAATAAATCTCAATATCAAAATAACAAATAACAATTTTTCTATCAATACGGAATCTAAGACTTTAAAAGTATGGCTGATAAGATCTTTTTCAATTCAGAGCTTTCTTGTATTAAAGGATCTATTTTGTATTTTAAATTCAAATTAAGATCTAAAATTAGCCTTAACCAGTAGTTAGATTCTTTTGCTTCTTTTCTTGAAATTTTAATTCTAAACTTAAAATCCTTATCACCCAACTTTTCGTTTGCCTCAATATAATTTGCTCCTACTGATCCTGAAGATCGAATCAATTGTTTACCATCTTCAATATTTGATATCGTTTTTGGCAAATCCATAACAAAAAACCTACAATCCCTAGCAAATAAATATGTTCTTCGTTCTAAATCATAAACCTTTTCTTTACTCATTAGACTTGTATTTGAAATTTGGGATTTAGTTTTTGGGGTTTTTATTTAAAGGTAAAGATCAATCAATCCTTCTGGAGTATTTACAAAAACTGTATTAGTCTCTCTATCCACCTTATCTATAAATTCATCATTCATCGGTATTAAAATCTCAATACCATTGCGATCAATTTCAAAAAGTGCCTGTGCCGTACTATCGTTGATATGCTTAATAATACCTACTTCTCCAAAATTACTGTCTATAATTTTAAAACCTATCACTTCGTGAAAATAGAATTTATCTCCTTCAAGTTTAGGTAAAAGATCAATGGGCAGATATATTTCTGCTTTCATTAGATCATCCGCATCTTCTTCTGAATCTACGTCTTCAAATTTCACGCGAAGCAAATCACTTTTATGGAGTGAACTTTTTTCAATAAAAAATGGAACCAAGTTTTTATTATAATTAATAAAAACCGATTCCATTTTCACATAACTTTCGGGTTCGTCAGTGTCAAGTTTTATCAACACCTCGCCCTTAAAACTAAATTTGCTTACGATTTTGCCTAGATAGAAGCAATCTTCTTTCTTCATCGTCAGTAATGCAACTATTCTTCCTCGTTGCTAGCTTCTTCTGTTGCTTCTGCTTCTGTAGCATTAGCGGCAGCTTCTTCTGCTTTAGCAGTAGCTTCTGCTTCTGCAGCATCAGCTTCACGCTTAGCATTCACTTCTTTTTCCGCAGCAAGTACTTTTGCTTTAGCATCAGCTTCTGCTTTTGCTAAAGAATCTTTCTTAGCACCAACAGCTCCTTCTTTTTCCTGAACCCAAGCATTGAATTTCTCTTCAGCTTGTTCTTCAGTCAAAGCACCTTTTCTAACTCCACCTGCAAGGTGATTTTTTAGCATTGCTCCTTTATAAGAAAGGATAGCTCTAGCTGTATCAGTAGGTTGCGCTCCATTTTGTAACCATTTTACAGCTCCATCAACATTTAAATCAACAGTTGCTGGGTTGGTATTTGGATTGTAGGTACCTATTTTTTCTAAATATCTACCATCTCTTTTTGCTCTAGCATCCGCTGCTACGATCCAGTAAAAAGGTTTTCCTTTTTTACCGTGTCTCTGTAATCTTATTTTAACAGACATATGAATTAATTTTTGGGTACTCGACCCCGATTATAATTAAGTGCGCAAATGTAATCATTTTTAGCAAATTAGCACTAAAATGATTTGCCTTTATTATCAATTTAAAATCTTTTAAGATTTATACCTAAACATAAGGTACTGATCTATAAAATCCATGAGCACAAATAAAGTGTAAAAACTTACTTTTTATAATGTAAAAGTTATTTTTTGTGTATTTCATCGATGTTTTTAATCTTTAATCGTCAAAAAATGTGTTTTTTATCGGAAAAAAATTGTTTTCTTAAGATTTTCATTATATGTTTGTACCCGAACATCTAATTATGGTTTTTCCGTAATGAGATTTTTAAAGCCCCAAGCATATGATTAAAAAAATTACCCCACTACTGGCAGTAATCTGCTTAATTTTTAATTCTTGCACAAATGATGTGGAATTTAACACACCAGGATTACAAGCTACAATCGACGGAAAATTATTTAGACCTGACATCCGAAAAGCAATTATTCATGATGATGGCACATTAGTAATTGTTGGAAACAATGGTACAGAATCAATAAATTTCACTACCTCTTCTACTGATATTGGAACCTATAGATTAGAACAACAAGCTATTAATAAAGTTAGTTTTGAAGATAATGATGTGAAGTTTATCTCAGAAGATGGAGTAAGTAATGGACAAATAGTAATTACAGAAATTTATAACAATCAAGTTTCCGGTAATTTCTATTTTGAAGACTTAAAAGGTAGTAACGGAAAATCTATGAGCTTCAAAAACGGATGGTTTTATAGACTACCTATTGAGAATTTTGTTCCTGAACCAGAAGAGGAACAGGAAGAAGAAATTATTATAAACGTTGAAGAGGAAGAAGAAGATCCTGAAATAAACCCATGTCTTTTAAATGCATCTCTTATCGCTATGATTAACGGCAACCAAATGATCACAGATGATCACGATGCAATCCCTTTTGGAGTAAACAACCCTTCTATTTTGATTAAGGCGAGTAATGAAGATGAAGAAATAACTATTGTTTTCCCGATAGATGTTACTGTAGGAACACATTCTTTGACCGGATCTGGTGAATACAGTGCTACTTATAGCTTATATAATGATAAAGCATCTGCAGTATCAGGAAGGCTTACGATAACCTATCACGATACTGAAACCAAATGCATTAGTGGTAGCTTTGAATTTACCACAACAAGCGGAATAGTTGTTTCAGAAGGATTATTTGATTACGGATATTAATCACAACTCAACTATAGTTCGAAAAGCGTTCACTAATATGATTGGTGAACGCTTTTTATTTTTGATAAACTCTAACAATATTCCTTATTCCTTTAGTATTATATTTTTCATTTATCAAAAGAGCCCAATACTTGATAGTTGATAAATTGGAATAACTTTTAATCAATCGACTTATCATTTTAGTTATTTTTGGAGATCACTTCCACCGGAAGATTAAACTTTCTCGAAACTGATCTTTTTATGTATTTAATTTTTGATACCGAAACAACAGGTTTACCTAAACGTTGGGATGCTCCAATAAGCGACACAGATAACTGGCCAAGATGTATCCAAATCGCTTGGCAGTTACACGATGAAATGGGGAACTGTATAGAGCACGAGGATTATTTAGTAAAACCCGAAGGGTTTAACATTCCTTATGACGCAGAAAAAATTCACGGAATTTCTACCGCATTAGCAGATCAAGATGGTATTACATTAGCAGAAGTTTTAGAGAAATTCAATATTGCACTTTCCAAAACCAAATTCGTTGTAGGTCAGAACGTAGGATTTGATATTAACATTATGGGCTCTGAGTTTTACAGACTTGGTATCGACAATCAGCTGCAAGAACTGCCGGTTCTAGATACCTGTACAGAAACTACTGCTAGTTTATGTCAGATTCCTGGAGGACGTGGAGGAAAATTTAAACTTCCTACGTTAACCGAACTGCACGAATATCTTTTTGGAACAGCATTTGGCGAAGCACATAATGCCACTGCGGATGTAGAAGCTACTACCCGATGTTTTTTGGAATTGATCCGTAAACAAGTTTTTACACAGGAAGAACTAGATGTTCAACCTGATTATTTTCAGAATTTTAAAGAGCTTCACAAAGAACCTATTCAATTAATAGGTTTAAAACATATAAATCTTAAAAAGGCCTCACAAAAAATCCAAGATGCTTTAGATCAACAAGGCAGCTCCGATATTTCTCAACAAGAGATCAAAAAAAATATTGCAGCTCTTGATTCAGTAAACTTTGCACATCTTCATAATCACACCCAATTTTCGGTTTTACAATCCACTACTAGTATTCCTGATTTAGTGAAAGAAACAGCTAAACATAAAATGACAGCTGTTGCCATGACTGATCATGCAAATATGATGGGTGCTTTTCATTTTGTATCCGCGGTTACTAATCACAATAAAAGTGTAAAAGCTGCAAACGAAGAAGCCATAGAAAATGGTGAAGAACCCACTGGAATAGAGATAAAACCTATCATTGGTGTTGAATTCTTTGTTTGTGAGAATCATAAAGATAAATCCAGAAAAGATAACGGGTACCAAGTTGTGCTGCTCGCCAAAAATAAAAACGGATATCATAACCTTGCAAAAATGTCTTCCATTGGTTTTGTAGATGGGTTCTACTATTTACCTAGAATTGACAAAGAGGTTATCAAACAATATAAAGAAGATATCATTGTACTAACTGGGAATCTTTATGGTGAAGTCCCAAGTAAAGTATTGAATATCGGCGAAAAACAAGCCGAAGAAGCTTTATTGTGGTGGAAAGAAGAATTTGGCGATGATCTATATATAGAGATTATGCGTCATAATCAAGAAGATGAAAATCGTGTAAACCCAGTACTGATTGACTTCTCTAAAAAACATAACATAAAAACTATCGCCTCTAATAACACCTATTATTGCGAGAAAAAAGATGCCAATGCACATGATATTCTTTTGTGTGTAAAAGATGGAGAAAAGCAAGCAACTCCTATTGGTCGAGGAAGAGGTTATCGTTACGGCTTGCCTAATCAAGAATATTATTTTAAGTCTTCTGAAGAGATGAAAAATTTATTCAAAGACCTTCCTGAAGCTATTATCAATATTCAAGAAGTTGTCGACAAGATAGAACCTTTTGTACTTGCTAGGGATGTATTATTACCAGCCTTTGATATTCCAGAAGAATTTCAATCCGAAGAAGATAAAGTTGACGATGGTAAGAGAGGAGAAAATGCATACTTAAGACACATTACCTATAAAGGTGCCAAAATTCGATATGGAGAAATCACTCCAGAAATTGACGAGCGTCTGGATTTCGAACTAAAAGTAATCGAAAAAACTGGATATCCAGGATATTTCCTGATTGTAGAAGATTTTATCCGTGCAGCAAGAGATATGGGAGTTTCAGTGGGTCCAGGACGTGGATCCGCAGCAGGATCAGCAGTTGCCTATTGTTTATGGATTACTAATTTAGATCCAATTAAGTATGATTTACTTTTTGAGAGATTCTTAAATCCAGATCGTGTAAGTATGCCCGATATCGATATTGATTTTGATGATGAGGGACGTGGCCGTGTTATGGACTATGTAATCGAAAAATACGGTGCTAACCAAGTGGCACAGATCATTACATATGGTACTATGGCGGCAAAATCCTCTATACGTGATACAGCTCGTGTACTTGATCTACCTCTTGGAGATTCGGATCGTATTGCCAAGTTGATTCCTAATATGTCTAAATTAGGAAAGATATTTGGCGTAGATGAAGCTACTTTAAAGAAGAAATTTAGAAGCGATGAATTAGAAAAAGTAAATGAACTTCTAAAAATTGCAGAAGGTGATGATCTGGAAGCTGAAACCTTAAATCAAGCAAGAATACTAGAGGGCTCTGTAAGAAACACAGGAATTCATGCTTGTGGAGTTATTATTACCCCAGATGATATTACCAAATTCGTTCCTGTTGCCTTAGCCAAGGATTCGGATATGTACTGTACGCAGTTTGACAACTCTGTTGTAGAAGATGCAGGACTACTAAAAATGGATTTCCTGGGATTAAAGACATTAACTTTAATCAAGGATACGGTTAAAATTGTAAAAGCTAAACACGATGTAGATCTCGATCCGGAGAATTTCCCGCTAGATGATGAAGAAACCTATGCGTTGTTCCAGCGAGGAGAAACAGTTGGAGTCTTCCAATATGAATCTCCTGGGATGCAAAAATATATGAAGGAATTAAAGCCTACTGTTTTTGCAGATCTTATTGCAATGAACGCATTATATCGTCCAGGTCCTTTAGAATACATCCCTAGTTTTATTAATCGAAAACACGGCACAGAAGAAATCATTTATGACCTTGAAGCCTGTGAAGAATATCTAAAAGAAACCTACGGAATCACAGTATACCAAGAGCAAGTGATGTTATTATCACAGAAACTTGCAGATTTTACCAAGGGTGAAGCCGATGTACTTCGTAAGGCAATGGGTAAAAAGCAGAAAGCAGTTTTGGATAAAATGAAACCTAAGTTCATTAAACAAGCTGCCGCTAAAGGCCATGCCGAAGATAGTCTGGAAAAAATCTGGAAAGACTGGGAAGCCTTTGCAGCTTATGCTTTTAACAAATCTCACTCTACATGTTATGCCTGGATAGCTTATCAGACCGCATACTTAAAAGCACATTATCCAGCAGAATACATGGCTGCGGTGCTTTCTAACAACATGAATGACATCAAACAGGTTACTTTCTTTATGGAAGAATGTAAACGTATGAAATTAGATGTATTAGGTCCTGATGTTAACGAATCCTATAGAAAATTCTCTGTAAACAAGGATGGCGCGGTTCGATTTGGGATGGGAGCTATCAAAGGTGTTGGTACCGGAGCTGTTGACACTATCGTAGAAAACAGAAAAGAAGATGGACACTATAAATCCATTTTTGATATGGCAAAACGTATTGATTTACGAGCGGCCAATAAAAAAGCATTTGAAAGTTTGGCACTAGCTGGTGGTTTTGACTCCTTTGCCGAAACGCATAGAGGTCAATACTTTCATCAAGATGGAGATGGGGTTACATTTCTTGAAAAAGCGATGAAATATGGATCAAAATATCAGGAAAATGAAAATTCCTCTCAAGTAAGTTTATTTGGGGAAGCCAGTGATGTCCAGATTCCTGAGCCTGTAGTTCCTCCTTGTGAAGAATGGGGAACCATGGAAAAACTAGCCCGAGAAAAAGAAGTAGTTGGTATTTATCTTTCAGGCCATCCACTGGATGATTTTAAATATGAAATGAAATATTTCTGTAATGGAGACCTTCTGAATTTTGCAGATTTAGAAAATAATCTGAATCGAGAAGTATCATTTGGCGGTGTGATCACGGGTGTAGAACACCGTACCTCTAAAAACGGAAAAGGTTGGGCTATTTTTAGTATAGAAGACTATAATACTGCACACGAGTTTAGAATTTTTGGAGAAGACTATCTAAAACACAGACCTTTCTTGGTACAAAGTACTTTTGTGTACGCAAAAGCTTTTATAAAAGAAGGTTGGGTAAATCGAGATACCGGTAAAAAAGGAGATCCTAGGATACAGTTTAACAGTTTCCAGTTACTGCATGATGTAATGGAAACCTATGCTAGAAAATTAACTATACAATTAGATATCAATGACCTTTCTGATAAGAGAATTGACGGACTTAAAGAATTATTAACCGAGCATTCCGGAAATCACACCTTAAACTTTGTAATATTTGAGATGGCAGAAAAATTAAAATTACATATGCCTAGTCGAAAACAAAAAGTAAATATTTCTCAAGAATTACTAATGGCTCTAGAAAATGATTCTGTCTATTATAAATTGAATTAGAAATAACAACTTAATCTTATATTTTAATTAAGCATTAGTGGGTTTTCAGGAAAGACATAACTTTTCAATTTGGCTCTATAAAAAAGTCAAAAACATCCACTTAACATGTTAGCTATCTAACACTTATGACATTTCTACACACTCTTAAAAAGTGAGGAAATATGGTAATTATTTGTTAAAAAACTCTTTCCTAAAAAATTCTATTTTCACTCAACCGCCTCGTAAAACCCTTAAAATCAACAAAATTCCGAATTGACAAAGTTCAAAAACGACTCTATTCACTTTATTTTAAAATCAAATGCTGTAAGTATAAAATATTGGTAGCGTCTCAACATATATCAAATCTTAAAACCTTTTGATCTCCTAAAAATGATTGGCCAATTGTTTTTATTTTTTTTTAGAATTTAACTCTTAAAACACAAAAAATGAAAAATTTCAAAACGATACTTTTAGGTATTTTCACAATCTCATTATTTATAGCCTGTAGCACTGATGACGCTATAATTCCAGAAAATCAATTAACAACCATTGAAATAGCTGAAGACGACTTAGAAAAAGAAGCTCAATCTAAAGGACTATTTCAATCATTTAGAGCTTTAAAGGAAGCCAAAATACTATTAAGTAGTATTCGTAAAGACGGAGGAATCCCATTTAATGTATTTAATCCTGCACTTAGGTTCACAGAATCACAAAACGTATTTTTACCAAGTGTTTTAGGTATCGATTTCAGAATAGACAGGTCTGTTGTCCCAGCTGGACCCACAGCTAGATTCCCAATGTTTCAAGGTTGGGAGACCTTACCAGATGGAAACCTTAGAAAAGGATACTATGTAATAACAGAAGCATCAGATAAATTTATGGCTAAAAAACTAGGAGTCATTTTTTCTCCTAGAATGGCAGCATCAGTAGGATCAGGAGGAGAACAAAAAGCATATTTCACTCGTAGAGGAAGACTTGTTTTTGAAGGATCGGTGGATTTTTCGCCAAAAAGATCTTTAGTCGCTGGAGCTCCAGATGGATTGTTATTTGGTTTCCCACCAGCGGAAGCTAATCCTGGTGCGATAGCAGATTCTAAATGGTCATCATATGTAGTATTACCTAGCGGTGTAGTTATTAATGCTCAATTGGTAGCCAACAGTACTGGTATTCATGATAGAATTCCAAATCCGAATGGAAACAGCATCGAAGATCAAGATGATTTAAACAATCCTAATTTAGCCATTAATCAAGCCTCAGTTGTAATGCAACTTTTAGACGGGTGGCAAGATGGTAGACCATATTACTTTCATATTGTTACAGATACTTCAGATCCAGGACCTGCAGCTATAGAGTTAGGAGTTTTTGCTCCAAGATTGGCTAACTTACCAACATTTGGATTATTCCCAGGAGGTTCTATGCTACCTTTTAGCCCTACAGCAAATGGTAGAACAACGGATACAGATGGTTTTGGAGTACAAGGCTTGAACACAGCTTCTTTAAGCGATCAACAAGTACAGGATCCAACAAATACTTTTCCAATTGATCCTAGAGACGAAAGATATGCACCAATGTGGGATGCACATGTAACTGAGTTTACAATTCCAGAATCTGATCGCCCAATTTTAAGAAGTTTTGATCAAGTAAATCAACTTTTAGAAGAAGGTATTTTAATCCCTTTCAGAGGAAATGCCAATCCTAGTCCATTAGCAAATTCTTTATCGGATTTACTAACGGCAACAGGTGCGATTATAAACTGTCCTGTAATTACACAACCAGACGCAAGTGTTATCGGTTCCCAAATTGGATTACCTCAAAACAACTAAAAAGAAGATTGAAGAATAAACTATTTTATTTGTCTTTAGTTTTATGTTAAATATGAAAAGCTTAGTAACTATTATGTTACTAAGCTTTTTTTAATAATTGAAAATTGAATCTAGATAAAGAAACAGATTTATATCAATTCTTAAATACATTATAGACGTGTCTGTTTTAAAATTATTATATCTTGTAAAAGAATCGCACATCAGAACTTATGCAAAAGAATAAATTGTACATTATAACTATCGGTATTATTATTCTTGGTACAGTATCATATTTCGCTTTCAATCTAAAAAAATCAAATGACAAAAGTGAATATATTTCCATTACACCCATAGCCAGCCATACAAATGGAATGGATTTTATTGATTCATATACCTGTGTAGAATGTCATCAACAAATAGTGGAAGATCATCATCACACTGCACACTTCAATTCCTTCCAACCTGCCAACAAAAATACAATTAAGGGTAGTTTTGAAGAAGACAAAAACGCATTACGATTAAATGATGATGTTACTTTTAACTTCATAGAAAAAGATTCTGGTTTTTATCAGGAACCAGTAATCAAGGATCAAGGCGTTCCTTTTTATTCTGCGAAAATGGATATTGTGGTAGGTTCAGGAACTAAAGGACAGTCTTATTTGATGTGGAATAACAATAACCTGTTCCAATTACAAGCTTCTTATTTTACTCCCACTGATAGTTGGATTAATAGTCCTGGAGCTCCAAACCAATTAGCTCCTGCCAGACCTGTTTTAGAACGTTGTCTGGAATGTCATACTACCTACGCCCAAAATATAAACGGAAACAAAAACAGCAATCAATTTCATAGAGAAAATCTAGTATACGGAATTGATTGTCAACGTTGTCACGGACCGGTAAAAGATCACGTAAAGTATCACAAACAAAACCCCAAAGATACTATTGCCAAGCATATTATAAAGTATGGCTCATTATCTCATCAACAACGATTAGACGCATGTGCTTTGTGTCATTCTGGTTTAAGAACTGAAACCACAGAACGTGCTTTTTCTTTTATGACAGGGGATACGCTAAAAAAGTTTTCATTTCCTGATTATGATGAATCAAGTCTTGAAGAATTGGACGTACACGGAAATCAATATGGTTTATTAACAGCTAGCAAATGCTTTAAACAAAGTCCCTCGCTCGATTGTATAACTTGTCACGATCCTCACAAAAAAGAAAGAGGAAATTTCAATTCATTTAATCAAAAATGTATGAATTGCCATAGTACTACAACGAACCCTATAAGTTGCTCTGGTGATAAAGGCGAGATCAAAAAACTGAATAACAATTGCATTCAATGTCATATGCCTTTAGTAAAAAGTAAGACAATGAAAATACAAATACCTGGAAATGGTGAAGTTTCGGTAGATGTAAGAACTCATTTAATAGGAATCTATAATCAAAAAGTGAAATAAAAAATTAGTCAAAAAAACTAAGTGCCCAATCTTCAGCCTCATTAAGCTTTTTAAAAAAAGTAAAGGCTTCGTTCCACAATGGTTGTTCTTGCATAGCTCTCTCTATTTCTTCAGGATTTTCAGAAACAATAGCAAAACCAATCATATTTTTTAATATTCGTCCGTTGTAAACATTTAGATCTATATCATGAGGATACTTCCTATGTGTAATAAATATGAAATTCTTTCCTTTATAATACACTTCAAGATGATCCGTAATTTCTCTTGCGATTTCCATCGTGATGGCAGAATCTGCTTTCATTACTAAAATAGCATGAGATTCTCTAAAAACAAGATTACAATATGATAGTTCAATTTCTTTCATTTTGTTTATTACAGCTGTAAATATAATGTTAATTTTTTTCTTTAAAGTTGAATCAATCCCATTCCAATTCTATCCTAAACAGTAAATAAAATTATTAATCCGTTAAAGAATTATTGTTAGCCGGAATAATTTAATATTATATTTGGTATCAGGAAATTCAATAACCCCATAGTGAAAACAAATATTATGACTGTAAGCTTTGGGAGAATTATTGACTAATTTTGTGAAATTAAAAAGGAATAAGAATTTAAACAATAAATAATTATGGCATTAGAAATAACAGATGCTACTTTTGATGAAGTGGTACTTAAAAGCGATAAACCTGTATTAGTTGATTTTTGGGCAGCATGGTGTGGTCCTTGTAGAATGGTAGGTCCAATAATCGAGCAAATCAGTGAAGAATATGACGGAAAAGCTGTTGTAGGTAAAGTTGATGTAGATGCAAACCAAGAATTTGCTGCTAAATACGGTGTAAGAAATATCCCAACTGTTCTAGTTTTCCAAAACGGAGAAGTAGTTGGTCGTCAAGTTGGTGTTTCTCCTAAAAATGTATATGCAGAAGCTCTCGATTCATTGATGTAAGAATTGATATAACGAACAAAAAAGGGTTGACGTATTGTCAACCCTTTTTTTATATAAAATAGATTAGTTATACGTATATTGTTTGCATAAAATTAATTCCATAGCCCTTTAATAATCAAGAAGGATGATGAATATCCAAAATGAAATAAATAAAACCGGAGGTTTTACTAATCTTGAGCTTTTAGCTAAGCAGGTAGTAGAGGGATTTATTTCCGGAATGCATAAAAGTCCTTTCCATGGGTTTTCTGCAGAATTTGCAGAACATAAAGTATACAACAATGGTGAGAGTACAAAACATATTGACTGGAAACTCTATGCTAAGACGGATAAACTATTTACTAAGAGATATGAAGAAGAGACCAATCTAAGATGTCATATTATTATTGATAATTCCTCTTCTATGCACTATCCCGAAGTAAAGGAACATCATTTGGGATCACTAAATAAAATTAGTTTTTCTGCGCTCGCTACGGCTTGTTTAATGAATATCCTAAAAAAGCAGAGAGATGCAATCGGTCTTAGTATCTATAGTGACACCTACGATTATTACACTCAGGAAAAAGGTAGCGAAAGACATCACCAAATGCTTTTAAGTAAGTTAAGTCAAATTGTAACCTCTACACCTGATACAAAAAATACGGATACCTATAAATTTTTACATCAGATAGCGGAAAAAATTCATCGTAGATCATTAATATTCCTGTTTACAGATATGTTACAAGCTACATCAAGTCCTGAAAAACTATTTGAAGCTTTAAGACATCTTAAATACAATAAACATGAAGTAGTATTGTTTCATACTTTTGATAGCACAAAGGAGTTAAATTTTGACTTTAGTAATCGCCCTACTCGATTTATCGATGTAGAAACTGGCGAACATGTAAACTTATACGCTGATAATATCAAAGAAAATTATCAGAAAGCTGTTTCATCTTATTTTTATGATCTTAAATTAAAATGTTCACAGTATAAAATAAAATATGTAGAAGCAGATGTTACAAAGGATTTTGACAATATCTTAACCACGTATTTAGTTGAAAGGCAGAAATTTGTATAAAATAAAAAAAATTAACTCAAAAAAAATCGAAAAAACATTTGTGAGTATTAAAATGAGGTGTATATTTGCATCCGCAATAAGGCAATGGTCTGGTAGTTCAGTTGGTTAGAATACCTGCCTGTCACGCAGGGGGTCGCGGGTTCGAGTCCCGTCCAGACCGCAAAATTGCAAAAGCTTCAACTACCATTGAAGCTTTTTTTTGCAATTAACGAAGTTGTGTTGTCCCACGCCTGTTGCGTGGGTGGTTTAGTAAACCAATGAGAAGCTTTTCCTGAAAATGGAGAGGCTTTTTTTAATTTAGATAATGGATCAAGGAAAAGTAACATTATATCATATGCTATATTTATTGTATTCACATCCTAATATCCCAGAAGATAGCCTTTAATTCGATTTTAATAGAAAAAATTGCTGTAACGAGATTAGTTAGCGGAGTGATGTCACATCAAGCAAATACTGTAAAAAGTCCTTTGCATTATTACTAAAAGGAAGTTCTTGGAAAATTCACAAAACGATTCGTCAATTTCCCTTATGGAAGTGTCGATTTTCATTTCTTTCTCTTCTCTGTTAAATATGATAAGCAAGCGTTTTTATTTGATCGACTACTAAATATACAATTCCCCTCTATTTTATAGAGATATGGAGAACTCAAAACAAGCCTTAAATCGGATCAAGACCAATTGTTGTGTTTATGCAAATATTTGTGTTAATCTAAAAAGGAAGAATTCTACATTTTTGACACCTCTGAACTGTGCTCTAAAAGCTTTTATCTTGGCATTGAACGATTCTGCCGAAGCATTTTTACTTCGATTGATAAAGTAATTTAGGATTGACCTGTAATTGATCGTTATTGTATTAGCAATAGTATTAAAAGCTTTAAAGCCTGTTTGTTCTACATCTTTATACCAATGTGCTAGTTTAGTATAGGCTGTTTGGATAGAAGTCGCTGTGTTGAATATATTTCTTAATCCTTGTACTAGGTTATATGCTTTTTTGATATCTGGGTATTGATCAAAGAGTATTTTGGATCTTAGGTATTGATTTTGTGTCCAATTGTTTGGTGCTTTATAGAGTAGATATCTGCTTCTTGCTAAGAGTTGTTTTCTTGTGTCTCCGTTATTAAATATTTCTGGTTTATATTCTATTTGTTTATTCTTAGCCTGTTTAATCTGCTCATTTTCTCCGTCTATAGCTTCCCAACGATGTTTGATTCTAATATCTTGTAGGGCTTCCAAAGCTAGTTTTTGTACGTGAAAACGAT
>NZ_CANLYD010000008.1 GCF_947495315.1 uncultured Aquimarina sp.
TATGGATCCAATCGTTGCTTTTTTTTGCAAAGATCTTATTCTATTTCCAATTCACACACAACTTTTGAGAATGATCCTTTTTTTACTTAAGTCTGACAATTTTTTCTTGTTTTTTAACAACACTATCTTTTCTAGAGTACGATGTAGTGTAAGGTTAAGACCAATACATAAAAAAATCCTTGAAATATTATTTCAAGGATTTTTTCTGGTATGATTAAAGGTTTACTGTTCAGAATTTTCTTTTGTTGCTTTCTCCTGATCTTCTTTCATCATTTTTTGATCTTCTTCTGTAATTCGTTTATGCTCAGCTGTTATACTTTTATGCTCTTTCTCCATATTTTCATGTTCAGCTTTCATAGACTCGTGTTCCGTTGTCATTTGTTCTAGTGTAATCTCACCAGAAGTATGTTTTGTTTCTAATTCAGCATGTTTTTCTATTAATGCCTTATGTGCTGCAATAAGCTGATCATGTTTGGCTAATAAGGTTTTATGGTTCTTTTCTGTTAATAGGTGAATAGAATCATTTTCAATAGTTTTGTGAGCAGCTTCCATTTGTTGATGATCATCTCTCATAGAACCGTGTTCTGCTTCCATTTTACTATGAGATTCTTCCATTTCAGAATGTTCAGTTACCATCGCTTTATGTTCCGGAGCTTCAGCAGGATTTTGTTTACAGGATACAAATAAAAGAACTGTTGCAATTACTGTTAATTTACTAAATGTTTTCATGATTTTGGTTAATTGGTTTACGATTTAAATCACATGTAAAACTGTTTTTTCACGAAATTATTTCAATATTCCTTTTTAAAATTAAAAAAACTCCGCCTCTTTAACAATCGAATTAATAAAGATTACCACTTTATTAAAAAACAAATTCCTTAAAAGACAAAGTATTAAAGCTTAACTTTTTTCAATTTTATAGAAAAAAATCTCTAATGACTAAAAAATTACTACTTTAGATAAAGTAAAGGGGTTTGAATACTGTACCATGGAAATCAAAAAATCAAGAAATACTGAAAAACAAAACCTGGTAAAGGATATTTTATCCAAAGCGGAACATACTTTAGCCGCAGAGGATATTATGGAGGCGATGCCTGTAAAGGTAAACAAAACAACTATATATAGGATTTTAGATCGTTTTGCGGAGAAAGGAGAAGTTCATTTTATAACTGGCAAAAATGGAAAAGCATATTATGCACTATGTGATGGCTGTGGAACCTCTCATAAAATTCATAATCACATACATTTTGAATGTCAAATATGTAAAGAGGTAACTTGTCAACCCAATACACTACATATCCCAAATTTAGAAGGTTTTACCATTCAAGAGACTCAGTTCTTGGTCATCGGTATCTGTAATAAGTGTAAATAAACTACCTCGATGCAAGCATACGAGGTATTCAATGGAAAATAGTTGTTAAAGTTCTGAAGCAAGCTTCGAGGTATTAGACCTGAGATCCCGCTGAAAAAGCGGGATTAGTTCAACTCTATTTTGAATGCATTGCTATGCAAATTTTCAAAATAGAGTTTCACTAATAAAATGAAACCACCCGCTCTCCAGCTGATGGTTTCGTAACTACACGTCCCAACTTAAAAACAAAGACTATGTCTTTTATCTTACAGCTATAGGATAGTTTTCTCCTCTGTTACTTACAGTACCAGATGTTCTAGGTCCATTTCCTCTGGCGTGCATAATTCCTGCTACGTGAGGTGATGCCATTGAAGTTCCGCTTAATGTAGCATAACCTCCATTCAAATATGTACTTCTTACACTACTACCTGTAGCGATTACATCGACAGGATTCATATTATAATTTGAGAAAGATGAAAACCCTTGACTACAAGTCATGGAAGCCACCGTATAAATATTAGTTCCATTCACACAAGCTGGTTGATAATTCGCCGAGTTAGCACTGCTATTTCCTGCTGCAATTGCAACTCTAGTTCCTGCGTTTGCTAAAGCCAGTAATGCACTTCTGTAAGAAGAATTACTTGCACACCCAGATCCAAAAAATCCTCCTAAACTTAAATTAGCTACATCTCCAGCTAAATCATATGTACCAACGTGATTTATTCCTGATAATATCGTGGCAGTACTACTACTACCATTACATCCAAAAACTCTTACAGGTACTACACTTGCACCTGCAGAAACCCCTACGACACCGATACCATTATTAATTGCCCCAGCTGTTCCGGCTACGTGAGTTCCGTGTCCGTTACAATCATTAGCAGATCCTCCTACAAAAGATCTTGCATAAGTAGTGTTGGTAACTACATTTAGATCTGGATGATCTAAATCGATACCGCTATCAATTACCCAAATCCACTCGTCTTTACCTGCACCATTAGCAGCTCCTCCAGCTCTTGTGATACCACAAGGAGTTTGTTGAGCCATTTTTTGTGATACTTCTCCGGTAATAACCTCTTCTACTTCGAATTTTGGCAATTCCACAACCCGATTATACTCGATTGCGGCTATATTAGGGTCTTTAGATAATTTTTGGAATTCATTATCTCCAAGTTTAATAGCCACCCCAGAAATTTTAGTAGTATAATAATTGAGTATTTTAGACTGATCCAAATCATTTTCTGATAAAATAGTATTCATTCTTTTAATCGATACCTCAGAAATGTCTCGAACTGATTTTGCTTTTTCTTCTCTATTCGTAAAAGATTGTTTTTCTAAAACTTTGGATGCCGGTTCAATTTTAGAATCTTTAAATACTACAATGTACTCACCAGGAATTATTTTCCCTTCTGTACTGGTGGGCTCTATAATGGTTTCTACTGCTCCATCAGAGAGCTTTTCATTTTGACAAGAAGTCATTACTAAAGCTGAAAGTAGTGTGCCTACAGCTAGTTTACCTAAATTTTTCATATTGAGTTTATTTGTGTTAGAGACCAAATGTATAAATTCAAATGAAAAAATCATTATGGCAAAACCATAAGCTAAGTTGCTGACAAACAAAAATTAAGAAGGAATTTGCACTATATTAAAAAACATTATTGCAATTTTGTTGCTTTAGTAAAAACGGCGTATTACTAAGTATTTAACCAGAAAAATCTTTCAATACAAATTTGTAGGAAATTTCCATAATCGAACAATTAATTTGTTAACACATTTTAACATTAATTAACTATTAATTAGCACTTTGTGTAGTTAGCTGAGATGTATTAAGCGCAATCAACTTTATCTACATAAGTAATTTATCTAACATTAGACTTTACAATATCTCACTTAAAGCAACATTGTTGCATTTGATAAATAATGCTATATTTGTTATGATTTAAAAACTTATTCCATTGAGGCTGCCAAATTTTAAAATAGCATAAAGTGTATGATTTTTAATACTCCAGAATCCGGCAATTGTTTGTTTATGATTTGCCCAACGGACAATATAGAAAGTGTTTTAAGACAAACTTGCAGTGGTAAAGCATTTTTCTATACGGCCCTTGGGGCTAATTTTAGGTGGGATATTGATACACAGCAAAGTCTTATTACCTTAATAGAGAATCAAAAAATTACTCAAATTATTTTTATAACAAAATACACGAATATTTTCTATCGAGAAGTACTTGAACCAGAAATTGAACCTTTTTTTAATGTTAGTGAAACATTACTACAAATGGATAGGACATTGCCAGATTATTTCCTAAACCAAAGTCATCCGATTTTAAGAATAATGCTTTTTGCATCTCGCCATTTGCAAAGACAACAGAAGCATATACTAGAAACTTCTATACTTGGAAAAGCCCTAAAACATAATGTGATTATTACACAAAGCTTTGTATATCATCCCAATAATCAAATTTTTTATCCCCCAAGAATAATCGAAAAAAAAGTGCTGCTATATGGTAAATTATCTCCTAACTAGATACTGCTATTATTATCTATTATCCTAAACAAATGATATCCGATTTTATCAAATGCTATTTAAGGATGTACAGTAATAAACTAATTCTTGTCATAAGAAAGATGAAAAATACTTTTAAATATGTATAAACTAATAAAGGTTTATTTAATCTTTTCGATTTTTTTTAGTTCTTGTAATAAGCGAGAAAAAAAAGAAGATTCCGAGGTTATCATTGATCGAAGAAAAATTGATGCAACTTTCAATAAGGATGTATCTAAGTTACTATTAGATCATTTATACGTAGTTGTCGATAGTATTACTTATGAAAAATTGATAAAAAACAACAATTGGAAAAACAAATATGCTTCTATAGACCTAGGGTTACCAGACTTTGCTCCTGTACATTATAAAGCATCTACTTGTTATTTAAGAGGGCATCAGCATTATATCGAAATTTTAAGTCCAAAAAACCGCTATAATGAACCTGTAGGAAAAAGCGGAATTGGTTTCTCTTTAAAAAATAACGACGAGCATTTTCATCTAGGTGTTAAACCTAAATTAAAAGCGACCAAAGATTCATTTCTTTATGCTACCGAAACTGTAGAGATGTCGTTAGGAAATCATAATCAGACTTGGTTTAAGGCTTTTTATACGCCTAGCCCTGGTACATCTTTACATACTTGGTATGGTTTTTACAATCCAGCTTTTTTAGACAACCTTAACGGAAAGAGCCATACCACATACTCGCGCGAAACATTTCTTGAATCGACTTATACTGATCAAAAACTTTTTAACGGAATTAAAGAAATTCACCTAAGTTGTATCCCAGATGATTACCGTCGTGTAACCCAAGAACTAAGGCATTTAGGCTGTAAACTTTTAAGCAAAAATGGAAATACCCTTTCCATAGCTAGTGGTGACATTACAATTAACATAGCACCTTCTAACCAAGTTGGGTACAGTCAAATTACAAAAATAATTTGTCGATTAAATAATAAAGACAACAGTACTACCCAATTAGGGAATATTACCATAACCAATCAAGGAAATGAATCTATATGGAATTTTGATGCACTTCATAGAAATAACCTTTAAAAAAGCATTTAATACTATTTAAAATTAAACAAAATGAACAAAAAAACTCACTATCAAATTATTACAATATTCTTATTACTACTTGCAATTACCTCCTGTAAGCAAGAAAAAAAAGCTGAAGAAACTATCGACGAGCTAGAAGCCGAAATTACTGAAGAAGTAGAAGTAGTGCAACCCAAAATTATATTAGAGAAATTAGAAGGTTCCCCTACTTATGCCAATGCTGCACTTATTTTAGGTACTCCTGATGAAATAGTTGCTAAAAAATCTGGAGGAATGGATTTTTCTTTTAACGTAGAAAATTATGAATTAGGAGCTCAAACTAAAGGCTCAAATGCACAAAAACTAGCGAATTCTGGTAAAGGACAACATATTCATTTTATCCTGAATAATCAGCCATACTCCGCACATTATGAACCAAGTTTCAAAAAAGAAATTCCTGATGGAATTCATCATCTGGTTGCTTTTTTAAGCCGTTCATTCCACGAATCAGTAAAGAATGAAAATTCTGTAGTTGTTCGTAAACTAATAGTTGGAGAAAAACCTGAGGATAAATTAAGCCTTGATATGGAAGCACCAACATTAATTTATAGCAGACCTAAAGGTGAATATTCTGGAAAAGACACAGAGGAAATATTACTAGATTTTTTTGTTCTAAACACAAAACTTTCCAAAGATGGAAATAAAGTTCGAGCTAAAATTAATGATAAAGAATTCACAATCACTGAATGGGTTCCTCACGTTATCAAAGGACTTCCTATGGGAGAGATTACTATTCAATTAGAGTTAATTGATGCATCTGGTAATTTAATTCCAGGGCCATTTAACAAAGTAACTCGAACCGTAACATTAAAAGAATAGAACTTTAAACTAAAAAAAATCAAATCAATGAAAAAACTACCTGTAACTGTATTGAGTGGCTTTCTTGGTGCAGGGAAAACAACGCTTTTAAATCATATTTTACATAACAAAGAAGGATTAAAAGTTGCTGTTATTGTCAATGACATGAGTGAAATCAATATTGATGCACAACTTGTTGAAAGCGAAAACACACTCTCTAGAACAGAAGAAAAACTTGTGGAAATGTCCAATGGATGTATCTGCTGTACCTTAAGAGAAGACCTTATGATAGAGGTAGAAAAGCTAGCCAAAGAACAACGGTTTGATTATTTAATTATAGAAAGTACTGGTATTTCTGAACCTATTCCCGTAGCACAAACTTTTAGTTTCGCTAGTGAAGATGGACAACTGGATTTAAGCCGGTTTAGTTATGTAGATACTATGGTTACCGTTGTAGATGGTTATAATTTTCTAAAGGATTTTTCCAGTCCACAATATTTGACAGATAGAAACCTCACCAATATTGAAGATGATGACCGCACCATTGTAAATCTACTTACGGACCAAGTGGAGTTTGCAAATGTAATTTTGTTGAATAAGGTTGATTTGATAACAGAATCAGAATTAAGAAATTTATATGATATCATCCATAAATTAAACCCAAATGCTCGTGTTATCCCTACTCAAAATTCACAAGTTTCTCTGAAAGAAGTCATTGATACAGGTTTATTTGATTTTGAGGAAGCAGAAACATCAGCAGGATGGATTAGAGAGCTTGAAAATGAACACGTCCCCGAAACCGAAGAATATGGAATTGGTTCTTTTGTTTATAGAAAACGTAAACCCTTTCACCCACAACGATTTTTGGATTTTGCTACCCATCACTTTTCGTCAAATATTATTCGTAGTAAAGGATTGTTTTGGCTTGCCTCTCGACCCGATCAAGCTCTTATTTGGGGTTCCGCAGGTGGGTCGCTCAAAACTGACCCTGCCGGAGTTTGGTGGGCTTCAATGCATTTTAGTGAAAGAATCAGTTACACCTCATTTATAGATAATCAAAAGATGATTGAAGCAGAGTGGGATGTTTCTTTTGGTGACCGTAAAATTGAATTGGTATTTATTGGTCAAAACATCGATGTAAATCTAGTAACTAAGCAGTTAGATGATTGTTTACTCACAGAATTAGAAATTGATCAATGGAAAAATGGAGCGTTTACTGCAAACGATGATTGGCCGATTCCTAATTATCAAGAATCATAAATAACATGAACTTGATGTAAGAATTTAGTTCTAAAAAAAGCCGTCAAATTGAGTGGTTTTTCATAGTGACCTCTCGACTCCGCTCGAGGTGACAGAAGAAAAATTAGCTTGTCCGTCCGCCCTAGGCGGAGTATCGAAATTAGGCTTTTGATTGAAAATTTACTTGTCTTCGATACGATTCGCCTGAGGCAGATCACTGACTGACGTTAATTTTCTTATGTCGAACTCACTTTAAATAGAACAGATAAAAAATTAAATGATTCGAAAGGAACAGTCCGGTTTGTATATAATCTCACCGGGCCTGTTTTCTTTGGAATGATAAAAACATTATTTCAAAAACTATTAGTAGTAAATGAAGTTCATCTATACTGCAATCGTACTTCCTTTAGAAACCTTACTTTTATCGCTATCAAAATAGAAATCTATTCTTCCTAAATATAAACCATAACAACCAACCTGATTTACAAGTACATCTTTATCCTTCCTGTTTTTTACTACTGTTGGTTCTTTAAGAAAGGTATGTGTATGTCCCCCAATGATAAGATCAATGTTTTCTGTAGCTTTGGCAAGATTCAGATCACCTACTTTATTTGGTTCATTTTTGTAATCATATCCTAAATGTGATAAACATATTACTAAATCACACTTTTCTTCATTTTTTAATTTAGCACTCATATCCTGTGCAATCTCTATAGGATCAAGATATTTAGTTTCCTTATATAAATCCCGCATAACGAGTCCTTCTAATGCGATTCCTAAACCAAATACTCCAATCCTAATACCGTCTTTTACCAAAATTTCATAAGGCTTTACAAACGTATCCATTACCGTATTAGAAAAATCATAGTTAGCAGAAACAAATTTAAAACCAGCGTAAGGCATCTGAGCGTGCAACCCTTCAATCCCATTATCAAAATCATGATTACCTATAGTCGCGACATCATATTTAAGCATACTCATTAACTTGAATTCTAGTTCACCTCCATAAAAATTAAAATAAGGAGTTCCTTGAAAAATATCGCCTGCGTCTAACAGCAGGGTATTTGGGTTCTCTTTTCTGATATTTTCAATAATGGTAGCTCTTCTTGCAACACCTCCCTTATTGGAATTCCTGCCTTCTTCAGGACCAAATGGGTCTATATGACTATGCACGTCATTTGTATGTAAAATTGTTATTTTTTTTGCTTGGTTAGCAGAAAAAGATGATAAACTAACTCCTCCAATAGTCACCAAACCTGCAGTTAAAGCTGTATGTTTTACAAATTCTCTTCGTTTCATTTCTATACTTTTTAATTAACTTGTAAAAATCTATCATCAATCTTCGGCGCAATTGTATCTACCTTTTTAAAATAGTCGATCATTGCATTTCGTATTTTATAATTTAACTTATGCGCCTTCTCAGCCTGCTCAAAAAAATACATTTCATCACCTCCATTATATAAATAATCATTAGTTGCAACGAAATAAATCTCTTCATCCATAATTTCTGAATTATTGATCAATGTACTCACAATATTAAAATCTTTATCAACAGTTAATTTTAATCCTGAAATGGGATGTGCTTTTCGAGATTTTTGTAAATAGGCAATCAGTTTTCTGATATGGATACCTTTCATTTCGGCGACTATAATACTGTTTTCAAATGGCATTACCTGATATGCTGTACGTGAAGTAATAGTACCTTTTGGGATTGGTGCTCGTATTCCACCATGGTTTAATAGTACCATATCAATTGTATCTTTAGTCTTTGATATAAAAAAAGGATTGGCTTGTTCTAAAACAATATCTGCCATTAAATTACCTATAGCTGTATTCAAGATTCCATCTTTTTTGGAATATGTCTCTGGTGCATACGCCAAAGCACTATCTAAAGTCTTATTTACATGTACTCTGTATGGTTTTATAAAAGCCTCTATATCCGGGTTGTCAGGAGTAGTATCGTTGATTTCAATTCTTACACCTTGCACTTTTACAATATGTTCCTTTTTTTGACAAGAGGAGAGAACTATTATAAATGTAAGTAAAAAGATACTTTTGCAAATTATATTTTTCATTAGCTGATTATGATTTGTTATGTATAAACTTTAATAATTCTATCTCGATAAGTTAGCAACCAATTTAATATATTTTACTGAACCAATCTACCGGTAGCTTCTTTCAGAATATAATTACAGTGATCCACATCTTCAACATTAAGTTCTAGAACACCTTTAATCTCTACAATCTGATCAGTTTTAAACTTTGGTTTTTGTTTAAAAACAACTTCAACAACACTTTCTGGGCCCGCTCCACCACAAAAAAAACAGGAAGACCTAGGGTTTTTAGAAATCAAATAAAACTCATCTTCCTGAATAGAAAAATCTAAAAAGTACCCTTTAATAATAATTTTGGATCCTTCGTAGGATTTTACGTGGGATCCAAAAGTTGGTTTTAAAAAATACTCTCCATATGCTGCACTATAAAAATTTTGGAAAGTAACATCTGTTAGATCATTCCAGGTCACTTGTTTCTGAGAAAAAAGATCAGATTGCGACCATATCGTAATAATGAATACTAAAAATATTCTACGCATCGGCTAAAATTTTAGAAATATTTAATTTAAATAAAGAATAAGAAGCAAAAATCACAGCAAGTATTGTCATGAAAATCACTATTATTAATATGAGAAACTCCTGCATATTAGGCGAACTGATCTCCAAATGATACTTATATGTATCCGAGGCTAAATTAGAAAACAAAAGAATGCTTACTCTTCCCCAAAACCATCCTAAGACAAATCCAATTAAGGATAAAAAAAGTGCTTCGAGAAAAACTAGTTTTAATAATTGAAAGTTAGTAGCTCCATATGTTCTTAATAAGGCTAGTTCATGTTTTCTTTCTCTTACAGTTTTTATAAGACTAATAAAAATACTTAAACCAGCCACTAGTAGTATTGCCATAGCGATGCCATTTATTGCCTGAAAACCAATACCTAAAAATTTCAATAATCGATCAATTTCGAATTTTGGGAGTGCTGCTTGTAAGGAGCTATCTTTATTTATGGATCTAGAAAGTTGCAATGCCCCAATAGGATTCCTGAAATTCAGCAGTAACGCTGTAATTTCTTTATGTTCTTCCTTGTGTTTTTTATATTCTATATGTTCATTCTCATGTTCATGAACTTTCCAAATACTTTCAAGATTTGTGATAATAAGCTGATCTACCACTGTTCCAGTAGGCGCTAAGATACCGGTCATTACAAAAGGTTTTTCATCGTGAGCCTCTATTTCGTTTTGTATTAACCCATGCGAACTAACAAAAGAACTTCCAATGTTAAGATTTAGCTTTTTGGCTACTTCAGCACCAAATACTGCTTCAAAGTTTTTAGTGTTTAATTTTCCCTCTTTTAAGGTTGCGCCATATTTACGTACATATTCATCTGAAGTTCCCAGAATCCTGTAACCCCTATAATTATCACCGTAAGAAACTAGTATAGCTTCTTTTATCATAGGATTTTTACTTATTCTTAAAGCTTCATCTAGAGATATATTACCCGTTGGATTGTCTATATGTAGGATAGCGGATAACACCAACTGCAGCGGACTCCCTTTTGCACCAATTACCATATCAAATGGTTTGCTATTCTTCTCTAAATGGTGGTTAAGTTGTTTGCTTATTTGTAAAACAAAAGTAGCTAACAAAATGCTTAACGTTAAAAGCAAAATACTAAGCAACGTATTCAAAGGCTTAGAAATTAGATTTTTGAAAGCTAGGTATAACAATTTTATAGAATTATATGTTTGTTGAAATGTAATTTAACTCTTTGATCATGTGTTATAATGACCAAATTACTT
This sequence comes from uncultured Aquimarina sp., assembly GCF_947495315.1. Taxonomy (GTDB): domain Bacteria; phylum Bacteroidota; class Bacteroidia; order Flavobacteriales; family Flavobacteriaceae; genus Aquimarina. Next base: position 10,886 of record NZ_CANLYD010000008.1, read on the forward strand.
TTACAAATTTGCGCCTCTTTTTTCAATAAGGAAATGACCTTTTCGCAATTCTTATCATCTAAGTTAGAGGTAGGTTCATCTGCCAATATGACCTTTGGTTTGTGGATAACCCCAAGAGCAATCGAAAGTCGTTGCCGCTGGCCTTCGCTTAATTCATGAACTTTCTTATTCCTAACTTCGGTTAACTCTAATTGTTCAAGTAATTGTCTTCTTCTGTTTGGATCAGTTGTCTTTTTGGATAGTTTCTCTCGTATCCTCAGGTTTTCTAATAAGGTTAAAGACTTAATAAAATATGTTCTTTGAAAAATTATTCCAATATGTTTTCCTCTAAAATTATTTAGTTGATTTCTTGTGAGTTGGTGTACACAAGTATTACCAATAAACACATTTCCTTTTTTAGGAATTAAGAGACCCGCCATAAGATGCAATAAAGTGGTTTTGCCAACACCTGAAGGACCTAGAATTAACGCATTTTGTTCAAATGACAAATCTATGTCAGGAAAATAAAAAGTATTAGTTTTTGTATTCTGATATGTAAACCTTAACGAGGTTGTTCGGATCATAAAATCATTTTGGTCAAAAATAAATAATTTTATTAACGCAACAAAGTTGCATTTGTAAAATATATACTATCTTTGCCCTCATTAAAATATATACACTTTTATTTTGAACATTTTACACATACGCAGTAACTCCGATACATTAGGTATCATAGCTAGTACTTTATGTTTAGTACACTGCTTAGCGACTCCTTTTTTATTTTTAGCTCATACAGGATTGATAATTTCTGAAGGAACACATCCATTTTGGTGGAAATCTTTAGATTTTATTTTTTTAGGACTATCTTTTATAGCTGTATATAGAACAACACAGACCACTTCTAATCAAAAACTAAAGTATGTTTTTTGGATATGCTGGTCCCTTCTATTCGCAATTGTACTTAATGAAAAGCTTGATTTATTATCACTAGCCGAAGAGTTTATCTACGTTATTGCTATTGTTTTAGCTAGCCTACATTTTTACAATCAAAAGTATTGTAGATGTAACAATAAAGAATGCTGCACAAATTAATTTATCATGAGCACTAGAAATGAAATAGAAATAGAATCCATTGGAGATGCACATATTTCCAGTTCAACAGAAACGCCTTTACGAGCAGATGCTTTTGATACATCTGACGATGATAAGATTAAAAATATAGAACATCATTTTTCGGAAATTATGAAGGAGCTAGGGTTAGATTTAACGGATGATAGTCTTTCTGGAACTCCATATAGAGTGGCTAAGATGTATGTAAAGGAACTCTTTTATGGTTTAAATCCTAAAAACCGTCCAAAAACTTCCATTTTTGAGAATAAATATCAATACAAGAAGATGTTAGTAGAGCAAAACATCAATATTGATTCTTCTTGTGAACATCATTTCCTACCAATTGTAGGTACTGCACATGTAGGGTATATTCCTAAAGGAAAAGTAATTGGATTATCTAAAATTAATAGATTAGTAGATTATTATGCACATCGTCCTCAGGTACAAGAGAGACTTTGTTTACAGATTCTAAAAGACTTGCAGCAAACCTTAGGAACTGAAGATGTTATTGTGATAATACAGGCTAAACACCTTTGTGTTTCTTCAAGAGGAATTAAAGATAAAAGCAGTTTTACTACCACAATAGAATATAGAGGAAAGTTCGTTGAATCCGATACTAGAAAAGAGTTCTTAGAGATTGTAAATAAACCTTTTGATGTATCTTGATTATTGTAAATCATTAAGCAAACAAAATAATGAGATCCAAGCTAACAATACTTCTACTTTTAACTTTTTTAAATTGTTTTCTTTCCTATTCTCAGAATGGGAGAATTATAGAAAAAGAAAGGTTAATTTTAAGCGATTCAACCATTGCCAAAATTCATAAGGCTGATTCAACAATGATTAAGGCTCTTAAAGAAATTGAGTTTTTTAGAATCACTTATCTATCCGATTCTCTTAAGATTAAAGGTTTTATAGCTAAACCGATTCAGGAAGGTAGTTTTCCTTGTATTATTTCTAATCGTGGAGGAACTGGCGAATTTGGACAATGGAATGAAACTGGGGTAGGCTTTTTTTTAGGAAAACTTGCTAGCTGGGGATACGTTGTAGTGGCTAGTCAATATAGAGGAAATAGTGGTAGCGAAGGAAAAGAGGAAGTAGGAGGAAAAGACTTAAATGATGTTTTAAATCTCGTACCTACTTTAGATGAAATTGATAATGCAGATACTTCAAGAATAGGTATAGAAGGAGCAAGTAGAGGGGGTATGATGACATATCTTGCGCTCAAAGAGACGTGTCAATTCAAAGCTGCTGTTGTGCTGGCTGGAGCTGCCAATGCTTTTAAAGCACTTGAAAATCGACCGGAATTTGAAAAACATGTATACGAGAAATTCATTCCAAATTATCGTAAGAATAAAGAGAAAGAGCTTACAGCTCGATCAGCAGTATTTTGGGCAGATAAAATGTGCAAAACTACTCCTCTTTTAATAATGCATGGTAGTTCTGATTGGCGTGTTCAAGCTTCAGAGTCACTAGAGTTAGTAAACAAGTTATATGAATATAAACATCCTGTACGTTATATTTTATTCGAAGGGGCAGATCACGGAATAAGAGAATTCCGAAAAGAGTTTTTTGCTCAAACCAAAAGGTTTTTCGATTTTTATGTAAGAGACCTTAATGATTTGCCAAATATGGAATTACATGGAAGGTAATCGATTTATATTTAGGGAAATTAGTAATTAACTTAACAATAAAAACACTTCCATAATTTTTCAAATGTGGCTCGCGTAGCTTGGGTTTACCCAAATAGAGATTGTTAGTTTTCTTCTTTATTATTCTTAAACATACTACAGAGCATTTACCTGTTTTTATAAAAATATGTAAGCTATCATTACGATTGTTGATTGGTTTTTCGGGAATTCGAAAAACAACACTTTTAAAGCACTTAATGACAAGCTATATAAAATATTATTGAAACTCTTTCATTATTCAGAAAAAGTACATCGTTATAAGGGCAAGAATCATACTTTTAAACAGCTTTTAGGCTGAAAATAATGTTTGCTAAAAATTCAATAGTTGTCAATCTCGCTTTTTTAGAAATATCCAAAGAACCCTCTTTAATTCTTTTTCTATCGAAGAGATATAATAGAAGTATTCGATAATACATTACTTTTGAAAAATTATACCTTAATAACAATAAGGTTTTTTATATAATTCCAAATTAATTGGTAAGATTAAATGTTATGAGTGAAGAAAATATAGTAAAGATTAATGAAGTAATAACTCATTATTTTAATACAAACCCATCTGTAGACTGGATTCCTGTAAAAGAAATTATGCCTGCATTAATTGAAGCGGAAGTTTTTAATAAAGACAATAAAAAGGGGTTACCAATTCGTAAAGTATTGCGAAAATTAGATCTGAAATCAGAGCTTGCTAAAATCCCATCTGTACATGCAGAAAGAAGATCCGATACCATCTATTGGTATTTGATAAGAGCTGGTAAGAAGTATGAACCAAAAGAATTAATAAGTCCAGTCACTAAAAAAGAACAAAATCTACACGCTATTCAAAATAGCGATGAGTATTATTTAGTAAATCTATGTGATGAGTTGTTACAACAAAAAGCGTCAAGAAAACATACTTTTGATACCTTAGTAGGAAATCTCCACAAAAGAGGAAAAGGAAGAACAAAACTCCCTTTAGACGCCTATTATGAAGACTTAAAATTAGTTCTTGAGTTTTTTAGAAAAAATGAGGATACTGATGAGTTGGATGAGAAAGAAAAAGCACGTAAGGCCCAAATAAAATATTATAACCAGTTAAAAAGGAAAGCCATTCTTACTAAAAAACTACGCTTAATTGAGATTAACTACGCCTTGTTTGAGTGTAATGATGCAAACAAATTGTTTAGAAATACGGAAAAGGATAGATTGGTTCTAAAAGATATTTTAAAAGATTTCGTATAGAATCAAAAACTTTAGTAGTTTTCGGGCTATACCCAAAGTAAAGTTAATTAGATATGCTTATTTGCTATCACCAAACAGCTTATGTAATAGGTTTTATGGAATGATATGATACTTTTACACTAAAATTAATTACTATCCAGTACCTCTATTATTGGTATTAGCCCCATTAATCTAAGTATGATTTCATTTACATTTAACCCCATAAAGATTAGTGTAGAAATTAAGAAGAAAGTTACCCATTAGAAAGGCTACAAAGACTAACTCCAGAAATTCTTTCATCTTTTGATTTAGTATGCTACCAATTCTTTTGCAACAACTCATTTATTCGACTCCCAATTGAAAAAAGTTAAATTATTGCTACTTTAGCAATACGTGTACACCCTTCAAAAAATTCATTAAATGGCCACTTCAGTTGCTATAGTTTCGGGAATTGGTGCAATTCAGAGTATATTATTTGCCCTATTAATTTTTATAAAAAAAGAGAGAAACAAATCAGATTGGATATTGATGATATGGTTTCTTGTATTCTCAATTCATTTATCATTAAAACTAAGTATTGGGTTTTATGAAGTTACCGTTATAGATATTTTAATAATGACCATTAGTTTCTTGCATGGTCCACTTTTTTTATTCTATTCAAATTCAATTCTTGGAGGGCATTTTACGAAAAAGAGTCTTTTACATTTCGTTCCATTTTTATTCTTTTTTATAGGATGTTTTTATGTAGAAGATATTCACGAACCTAATTGGGAAGTGATACTTCTTATTGTGAAATTAATTTCATTAATTTTTTATCCTTCTTTTATATTGTATCATTTCAAGAGTAAAATTAGATTTTTAAAATCCAAGACTTCTAACAGCTCAGTTTTAGAATATTTCTGGATTAAAACCGCTGCTATTATCTTCTTAATCAGCATGGGAGTTAGTATGATACGACTTGTCACAGAACTGAATGTAGGTGTATCATATTTTGAGTTTATAGATGTACTTCGTTATACTGTTTTAGTAATGATAATTGGTTTTTATGGGTTGAAGTATGGAACTATTTATAAACCGGAAGAAGTATCTGAACATCTAAGTTCAAATAAAGGAAAATATAAACACAGTCCATTAAAGACGAATGAAATTAATAACATTCGCCGCCTAATCAATCAATACTTTAAAGAAAACAAATCATATTTAAATTCTGATTTTTCTTTGACAAAGCTATCCAGATCAATAGACATTCGTAAGCATCACTTATCTCAGGTAATAAATGCTGAAATGAAAACTACTTTTTATGATTTGGTAAACACTAAAAGAATTGAATATGCCGCTCATAAAATTAGAGAAGGAGAAAGCTCTTATTTGACCATGGAAGGTTTAGGTTATGATTGTGGATTTAACTCTAAGTCAGTGTTTTTTTATCATTTCAAAAAACAAACAGGAAAAACACCTGGGCAGTATAAGAAAGAAATGAGTACGAATTAATTAATACCTTCTAATACATCATTTAAAACTTCAATATTTGTTTGACAGCAATAAATAATATTACTGTTAATAGAAACTCGATATTTTCTTTTTTTGAAAATTATGTCTAAATATTTACCTAAGAAATATCTAAGGGATTCAAAAATATCGGATAGATAAACGTATACGCGATAGTATTGTTTATTCTTAATTACATAATGTAAAAAGAGAAGTTAATAATGATTATAGAATTTAAGAACTCATTAAAATAAACCCCTTCAATATTATAAGTAAATGAATAAAAGAGAATTTATTAAAACATTTGCGTCAGCTTCTGCATTAACCTTGGTTAATCCAATAGAGGTCTTGGCGGGCAAAACAATTAGTAGTATAAATAAAAATGTACTCATACTAGGTGGAAGAGGCTTTATAGGTCCTAGCATAGTGCAGGTTTTTTTAAAGGCTGGTTATAACGTAACTTTATTAAATAGAGGGAAAACCAATCCGACACTTTTTAATAATCTACCAATTATTATATGTGATAGAGAAAAAGAAGATAAGAAAGGTCTCAAGAGTATTGATAAAAAGTACAGAGAAACCCATTGGGATATCGTGGTAGATACATGGCAGAAATCTCCAAAAGCAGTTGCCGATTTTCTGGATGAATTTAAAGGACGTATTGGTCATTATCATTACATATCAACCGTTTCTGTGTATGATACATGGGACAAGAAATTTATTGAGGAAACAGAACCTCTAAATCCGCTCCCTAAATTTCCTAAAACGATAGGTGAAGATTTTAGATATGCCATAAGAAAAACGTTTTCTGAGGAAGCTATACGCGAAAGAGTGAATAACTATACCATATATAGATCTCATGGAATGAAAGATTTTAGGACAACCAGACCACTTGACCCCAATTCTGAACCTTTTTGGCCTGTAAGGTTTTATAGAGGAGGAGAGATACTTTTACCAAATGTGCAGGATCATCATATTCAGGTAACAGATGTTCAAAGTCTGTCAAACTTCATTTTGCACTGTTCTAGAACTAAAACTTATGGCGAGTATAATGTAGCCTATCATTCAACACCGTTTAAAGATTTTGTGTCAAGTCTTATTTTAGCTACAGATATGCCAAAAAAATTACATTGGATTGATGGAGATTTCTTAATAGAAAATGAATTATTACCTTATAAAATAGTCCCTTTGTGGAAACCTAAACCGGCAGGATCGTATTATTTTAATGTTCAAAAAGCTATAGGAGCTGGTCTAGTTAACAGACCTATGGTAGATATGATAACTGATCAATTAAATGGATACAAAAGTAGATATCCAAACGATGATGTTAGATTTGGGGAAGTTATAGATGGTAATAAAATTAAGTATTATTCTATGGATAAGGAGAAATCTATCATTGATAAATGGATTGCCAGACAAAAGTGATATTTTAATGGTGTTTAGCTATATTGCGGATTAAATTGTTATTCAAAAAAGAGGTTGTCAGAAAGGGATTAAAAATACGTGTCCGTACATTGAGCGAAGTCAAAATGTAATCTGTTTTCCAATGGATTAACAGACTTCGACTACGCTCAGTCTTTTATATATTTAGTTTTTCAGATAACCTCTTTTTTGTTTTGCTAAAGTCAATGTTTATAGGAGTTTATTATAAATGAAACTATAAAATCTTTAGCTTTTAAATGATTTGATCCTTGTTTATTCCAATAGTACTATCAGTTTTGTAATTGTATTCCAAATGCCTCTTCAAAACCTTGTGCAATGAAGTCATTAATCGTTTCATCATGATCTCCGGAACCAGTAATTATATTTGTATTTTTAGACTGTAAAAATTCAATTTCTGCAGATGTAAGTCTACCGACTGCCTGATCTGTTTCTCCGTATACATAGGTAATGCTAGATAAGTCATCAAAAGAAGTAAGAAGTTCGGTATATCTATTCATTGCAAATCCGGCAGCTAATCGGTTTAAGTTTCTATCGATAACATCCGTTTCTGGTTCTTGATCCAGAATTGGATTAATTCCGTTTTCGAAATACCCAGCCCTTCCTTCAGAAAAAGCTTCCCATACAATTGCATCCATATCTAACCTACCTGCTATAATCAAATAGTTGTCTGCTACGTCTATCCCTTTTTTTGCGATAAGATCTTGTGTTACGAAAGCTCCAAATGAAATTCCTAAAACATAAACTGTTCTTCCTTGATCTTTAAAATATTTGACAACTTTGTATAAAATTTCTATGCTTTCTACATCAAGATTAATAGCTTGATCAAATGTTATGTTATTACTTTCGAATTGGTCTGAATTTAATGTTTGTGCTTGGTGCACATTTACAGCTAAAAGGTCTGTAGTGTCAAAATTTTGGAAAACCTCATCAACTTCGCCCGTACTAAGTTCAGTGTCAGGACCACTTTGGACATTGACCAGAACAGTAGGAGCATCTTCATCTCCTTTAAAATAAATTAAATCCTTAATTTCTTGTGATATTTCAAGAGGTTCATCAATAACGATAGGATCATCAGAGTCGCAGCTGATGAAAAATAATGATAAAATAAGGACTGTTGTGTACATGCGATAATGCTTCATAATAATTTAAATTTAGATTGTTTGTAATAATTTGATAGGGTACACCTCCATTAAGGTAACCTCCTAAAAATGTAGTAATTGATTAAAATCAAAGGATAGTATCAGGATAGTTTGATGTCCTGATATATCTATAAAAAATATTTGGTAATTGGTTAGAAATCTATAGTAATCGGAGTTAATCCTGCTACACCAAAATTGCCTAGAACTAATTCATCGGTTGCAGTGTTGGTAATATTGCCAACAAGATTGACAGGTAAAAATAAAGAGGATACTTCTGGTTCATTTCCTTGGTTACTAATGACATTACTATAAAACTGAAACGTAGTAAAGTTAATATTACTGATGTCTACGTTTAACGTTTCGCCTTCATTCATACCAGTAATAGAAAGAATTTTTTCTTCCTCTTCATTGATAATTCTGTCATTGGATACGATCAATTCATCAGAAATTATCACCCCATCTTTAAGAATTTCTAAATGAATTAAATAGAAATTTTGTACATCGATTGGACCATTGAAAGTAATTCGAATACTATCCTCGGTTTTTATCATATCCGTAATAGGAATTGGTGGTCTTAAAATTTCCTTTTCTGATATAAGTACAGTTTGATCTTGTAATAGTACTTCTATCCAATAAGTGTTGCCTATAATGGGAGTAATCATCTCTGAAGTAGTATAGATGCCATTATTTACCGTAAACGAATCAGAAACTAACGAGGTGTTATTGGATACATCTCTAGTAAATAAGGATATTTGCGCGTCATTTATAGCGCTAAAAGACGTATCAGTCACTGGAACGGTCTTTTGAACCTGAATAGAAACAAAACCCTCCTCGCTGGTCAATAGCCCAGAAATAAATACCTGCTCTTTAAATTCAAAATCCTGACTAATATCTTCAACACAACTCATGAATGTGAATAATGAAATAAATGTTATGTATATAGGTAGCTTTTTCATGGTTCTAAAATTTAAAATTGTAGGATATGAATGGAATTGGTGCAGCGATAAAAGAAATTTGAGACGTTTCTAATTGATTATCATCAAAAACAGAATTAACAGAAAATGCATTTTTACGCCCATATACATTATATACACCAAAATTCCAGCTTCCTTTCCAGTTAGTTTTGGGATTGTCAGTAGGTGTGTAAGTAAACGAGATGTCTGCTCTATGCGTATTCGGAATTCTAAACGCATTTCTATCAGAATAGGTGATAAACGAATCTCCGTCTAAAGTCAATCTACCATTAGGCTGGGTGATGGGTCTTCCTGTTTGAAAGGTAAAAAATGCTCCTACTTCCCACTTTTTAGATAATTTATAATTCGCTGTTATATTGAATATATGGGGTCGATCAAAATTCGAAGGAAAGTACGTATTGTTATTAATTTGCTCTGAAGAGAAATTACTTTTCGTTTTTCGTTTTGATACAGAATAGGTATAGTTTACATTTCCGGTTAATTTTCCCTTGTTTTTATGAGCGGCTAGTTCTAATCCATAAGAAAAACCATCGGCAGCAACTAATTCGGTTTCTAAGTTGTCAAAAACTCCTAATCTAGCTCCATTTTTATAGACTATTAGATCATCAAATGTTTTGTAGTATCCCTCTACCGAAAAATTATAACTTTGATCTTTGGTGTCATAGGCGTATCCAGCAGAAAATTGATTTACTTTTAACGGAGCAATATGTTCGCCAGAAGGTTTCCAAGTATCGTTTGGTAATGTTATAGTCTGTCTATTAATGGAATGTATGTATTGAAACATTCTGTTATATCCTATTTTAAAGGCTTTTCTATCATTAAGATTATATTTTAAAGATATGCGAGGTTCTAATCCAGAATAAGTTTTCGATATCTCGTTATTTTTTATACTCCTATTCCCAATAATTGAGTTTTGTGTTTGCGGAAGATTAGGGTCATAGATAGCAATGTTTTCTTCTCCAAAATTAGCAAACCATGAATATCGTAAACCTGTTGATAATGATAGTTTATTCCATTGTTTTTCGATACTGTAATAAGCAGCTAGTTCTAATGCTTTTTCTTTGTCTAAAATTTCGTTACCTGTTGTACTGGTAATTTTAGGAATGAATTGATATAAATTACCATAGAGACCAAATCGCATTAAGGTACTAGGACTTGAATAATAAGTGAAATCAGGCTTAAAAATCCAATTCTCAATTGATCTTTCGACGGTCTCTTCAATATCTTCTTCAATTTCTTCTTCTCGAAGATCTTCTCTCTGCCCTAATGAGAAATCGTATTTACTATAGATACCTGTTATATTAGAAAACAATCTATTAGAAAAAGTATGATTCCATCGTAAGGTAGCAGTAGTATTTATCCATCCAAGATCTAAATCAGAATCAAATCCTCCTTCGCCATTTTCTTCTTCTTGATTAAATTTTAAGACATCCGCAGCAAAAATACCTGAAGCATACAGCCTATTATTTTTATTGATATTCCAGGTAAGTTTTGTGTTTAAATCATAAAAATGAAATTTATCAACAGCCTCATTACCTTTAAATAACGGAAAAAACACATCAAAATAAGATCTCCGACCAGAAGCTAAGAAGCTTACTTTATCCTTTTTAATAGGACCTTCTATAGTAAATTTAGAAAACAATAATCCCAATCCACCTTCTCCTTTAATTCTCTTTGAGTTACCATTTTTTTGTCTAATTTCTAGTACTGATGATGCTCTACCTCCAAAACGTGAAGGAATTTCACCTTTATATAATTTTAATATTTTAATTGCATCTGCATTAAAAATAGAAAACAATCCAAATAAATGGGAGGTGTTGTACAAGGGAGCTTCGTCTAATAGAATTAAATTTTGATCTACATTTCCACCTCTTACATTAAAACCGCTAGTTCCTTCGCCAATACTACTAATCCCTGTTTGCGTTAAAACCGCACGGGTAATATCCGGTTCCCCTAAAAGAGATGGTAGTTTTTTAATTTCCGAAGTGGTCAAGCTAGTGGTTCCACCAAGAATGGGATCTACCTGACTTTTATTATTATTAGATGCTATTATAATTTCATCTAGTTTACTTGAAGATGGTTGAAGTTCTATCTTTATATTTCTATCCGCTTCTAATTGAATATCTAGCGTTTTGGTTACATAGCCCAAATACGAAATCTCCAAAATATAATCTCCTTTGGGCAATGTTATGGAATAAAAACCATATTCATTGGTAAATACTCCACTGTTGCTGTTTTTTATAATAATACTGGCGCCCAAAAGTGTTTCACCAGTACTTGCGTCGGTAACAATCCCGCTAATCGTAAAATCGTCATCTTGCCTTTCAACTTTAGAAAGAATAATATGGTTTTTTTTGATTTTGTAAAAAATTGTATCATCCTTGAAGAGTAACTCAAGGGCTTCTGCTACATTCTTTTCTATAATTGTTATACTAAAATTTTGGTCTACGTCGATCACATCATTACTAAAGATAAACGTGTAAGATGTCTGTTCTTCAATTTTATTTATAATTGATTTTAATGAACTATTTTCTTCCGTTAGCGTAACGCTGTTTTGAGAGAATCCATTAAATGCCAGCAGTTGAAAACAAAAAATTAGATAAAAAAAGAAAGATAATTTCATTAAAAAAATGGTTTTTCTATACCTGCTTTTTGGCAATAGCATGCCCTGAAAAAGGTTTATTTTCATACATTTGAGTATTGTTAATTAATACTGATTTTGCGATTAGATTTTTTTTAACATTTATAGTGGGAAAATGGCAGTTTTCCCACTTTTTATTCTATTATCCACTCATTGGTTTTTGTGTTTAGTTTATAGGTAAATTCTTTAGAGATTTTGAGTATTTCAAAAATCTCATCTATAGGAGTTGTGTTATCGAAAGAGCCTGTAAATTTAGTAACTGCAATGTCTTCATTTTCAAAGCGAATTTGTTTACCAAATTGGGCTTTTAAGTCAATAGCTATTTCTCTGAAAGTTTTGTTTTCGAATTGTATTTTTCCTTCTTTCCAGGCAATGTTGGATTCATTAAGATCCATCTTGGATTTCACTACTTCTTTGGTATGCTTGTAAAAGGTTACTTTTTCATCAGGGATCAGGAGCACCTTTTCTTTAAACTGCTCATCAGAAGTAACTTCCACTTTACCAGTAAGTAATTTTGTTTCTGTGATAGGACTATCTATATAGGATTTCACATTAAAACTAGTTCCTAAAGCTTTTACTGTAATGTGATCTGGAGTTGTTACGGTAAAAGGGTGTAACGTATCTTTTGCAACTTCAAAAAATCCTTCTCCTTCCAGATATAAGGTTCTAGGAGTTTTGACATTATAGGATAATTTACTAGAAGCATTTAACCAAACGTTGGAACCATCTGGTAATGCAATATTCTTTTGTTCACCAAAAGTTGTCTGCAGGACTATTTGATTGGTATTGGAGGATACTGTATTGTAGAAATATACTCCAGAAATAAGTATAACAAATATAGCCGCATACTTCAGCAGCTCTTTCCAAACCATGGTTTTTGGTTTGACAGTAGTAAAGAATCGTTTTTTAGCTCGCTGAATAGAAGGGTTTTGTGTAGAGCTATTCTTATGGATAGCAGTTATTTTGCTAAATAAATCTTCATCATAATTAGAAGAATCTATCCACTTTTCTACTTTCTTAGTAGTTATATCATCAGCAGTTTTTGAGATATATTCCCAAAGTTCGGTTTCTGTAATTTTAAAAGGTTCCATACCAAAAAGGTGTTAACTACTTAAAAGACGTTTGTCAAGTAGTAGTACCCTATTGAAAAAACTTTTTTTTCTTAAAAATAATCTTTTAAGCCGTTCTTAAATGCTGTTAAAGCCTTTGAAATATGAAGTTCTACGGTTTTTATAGAAATACCTTTTTTTTTGGAAATTTCTTTATAGGTCAATCCTTTATCTCTAGATAACTTAAAAATATCTGTTGTTTTTTCCTCAAGAGAAGTATAAATATCTTCAATACGTTGCACTAATTCCCACTGTTTATCAATCTGAGTTTCGATACTGGTATTAAGCGAATACAAATTAGTATGTTTTTCTCTGGTTTGTTTTTTTCTATAGTCATCTATAATTTTATTTTTGAGTGTAGTAATTAAAAATGATTCTATAGAACGTTCGGATTCTTTGATATGTTCAAAGTTTTCCCAAAGCTTAATAAATGTTTCCTGAACCAACTCCTCAGAAAGATCCGTTTCTTTTAAAACTTTAAATGCATAATTGTATAGCCTATTATAGTGCCTATCAAACAAATTGGAGAATTTTGCTTCTTTGACGGAATAAGATGTAATTTTTTTCTTCAAATAATTTGAGTAACGATAGATTGCTAAATTATATAAAAAACGCTCAAAATTCCTTTCTGTTACATTTTACTTTTTCTTTCTAGTTTATTATGTTTAACAGAGAAATCCCGAAAAAAGACTTAAGAGCTAAATGATATTTTTTTACATACTTATAGTTCTTTCAAAAAACTATAAGCTTCACATAAATGTGAGGCATATCTATTTTTGTTGATCCCCTTATTTAACTCTTACACATAAAGTTGTTATAATCTTTAGAATGTTCTTATGCTGATGTTATTTTAAAATTAATTATCGCCAATATATACTTACAACGTCTTTTTTTATCCAAAATACGTCATAAATATACTTTTGTTTGCGTCTAAATTTGCCAAGCTTATTTAGACCAAATAAAAATAATATGCTCCTCGACACACGAACCAACCTTGTTTTTGATCAAAAAGTTGACCATTTTTTCGATACTCAATCCAAATATACTTACGAAGAGTATATTCATAAAGCGTTGCAATATGTAATGTCTTATTTGGATAGAGATCATTTTTATCCCGGAGAAGTATGCAATTTTCAAGAAAAGAAAGATTTACTATCTCCTAATAAGAATGAGACCTTATCAATGGATGAGGCTCTTAATGAAATTAAAGAATTGTACTTGGATCATACCATTGCTTTTCATCACCCTAACTATGTAGCTCATCTTAATTGCCCCGTTTTACTTCCTGCCTTAGTAGGAGATTTAATTGCTTCATCAGTAAATACAGCAATAGAAACCTGGGATCAAAGTATTTCTGCTACCTACATCGAACAAGAAATGATTCGATGGATTTGCGATAAAATGAATCTGTCATCTACTGCTGATGGTGTTTTTACCAGTGGCGGAACCCAGTCTAATTTTATGGCACTATTATTAGCCCGAGATGATTATGCTTTTAAGCATTTCGGGTTAAATCTAAAAGAGAATGGCTGGTCCGATGTAGTTTCTAAGTTTCGTTTTTTCTGCTCAGAAAAAGCACATTTCAGTATTAGAAAAAATGCCGCACTTATGGGTATGGGATACAATTCCGTGATTCCAGTAGCTACTGATGAAAAGATGAAAATGAAAGTAGACGCGCTAGTGCAAGCTATAGAAAAAGAAAAACAAATAGGAAATATACCAATCGCTATTGTTGCAACGGCTGGGACTACAGATTTTGGTAGTTTTGATCCTCTAGATACCATTGCGAAAATTGCTAGTGAATATGATATCTGGTTTCATGTAGACGGGGCGTATGGAGGTAGTTATGTGCTAACAGAGACTCATCGTCATCTTTTAAGTGGAATCAAACATGCAGATTCTGTTACTATTGATTTTCACAAAACCATGTTTCAACCTGTTTGCTCCAGTGCTTTTTTAGTAAAAGACACGAAACATTTTAAATACATTTCCTATTACGCGGATTATCTAAATCCCTTAGAGCATAGAGATGAAGAATGCCCTAATCTTATAGAAAAATCAATCCAAACCACTAGAAGGTTTGATGCACTTAAACTATGGTTTACGCTAAAGATGACTGGAGAAAAAAATATAGGAGCATTTTTAGAAAAAGTACATTATTTAGCTTTAGACCTTTATCATAGTATTAAAGATGATCCGTATTTTGAAATGGTTCATAAACCCGAGTTAAGTACCTTAGTTTTCCGATGTAAAGTTCAAGGTGTAACGTCCAATGTATTTCTTGATAAAATGAATCTCCATATTAAAAACACCTTATTTAAATCTGGTCAAGCTTCTATAGCAAGTACAAAGTTCAATGGAAAAACCTACTTAAAATTTACATTACTAAATCCTAAAAGTACAATTGATGACCTGTTAAATATCATCCAGATGATCAAGGAAACAGGGCAATCGTATGATACTAAAAATCACAATTAAAACAAGAAAGCATTATGCAGAAAGAAGAAAAAATATTTGATTTTATTGGGATTGGTGTCGGTCCTATGAACTTAGGACTAGCTTGTTTATCAGATCCAATTGCAGAGTTGGATGGATTGTTTTTAGATAAGAAAGAAAAGTTTGATTGGCATCCGGGAATGATGCTTCAGAATACGACATTACAGATTCCTTTTATGGCAGATTTAGTAACCTTAGCCGATCCTACTAACCCATTTAGTTTTCTGAATTATATCAAAGAGCAAGGAAGAATCTATTCCTTTTACATTAGAGAGAACTTTCTTTTACTAAGAAATGAATACAATCAGTATTGTCAGTGGGCGATAGACAAATTAACGAACGTCCATTTTGAAACAGAAGTAGTAGAGATTGCATATGACGAAAAAGGAAGATATTATACAGTTTTTTCGAAGTGTGTAAAAACGAATAAACGAAACATTTATAAAGCTAGAAGGCTTGTTTTAGGAACTGGAACAAGTCCTTATATACCGAGTTGTTGTAATTCTTTGAAAAAAGAAGCTGTACATTCTAGCTCTTATTTGCCAAACAAGAAGAAACTACAATCCAAAAAATCAATAACAGTTTTGGGTAGTGGACAGAGTGCTGCAGAGATTTTCTACGATCTTTTACAGGAAATAGATGATAAAGGATATGAATTAAATTGGATCACTAGGTCACCAAGGTTTTTTCCGCTAGAATATGCCAAGCTTACACTAGAGATGACTTCTCCAGAGTATGTAGATTATTTTTATAATCTACCAAAGCATAAACGTAATCATTTGATTAATAGTCAAAAACACTTGTATAAAGGGATCAATCAGGATTTGATTGCTGATATATTTGATCTGATATATACGAAACGACTACTCGGAGATGTCAAAATTAATTTAAGAGCAAATTCAGAGCTACAGAACGCTATATATGATGATACTTTGGAGAGATTCTATCTAGAAATTCATCAATACGAGCAGGATAAATACTATCGTCATAAGACAGAAGGATTGGTATTGGCAACGGGATATCAATATCAAAAACCAACATTTATCGATAGTATTAATGACCGAATTCGATGGGATCAAAAAGGCAGGTATGATGTGCATCGTAATTATGCTATTGATCATTCCGGAAATGAAATCTTTGTACAAAATGCAGAACTACATACGCACGGATTTGTAACTCCTGATTTAGGAATGGCTGCTTATCGCAATTCGTATATCATCAAAGAATTGACGGGTACTGATTATTACGCTATAGAAAAGAAAGTTGCGTTTCAGCAGTTTGATGTGCTAGAAGAAGAGGAAATTATGATGGAAGCATCGATGAAGTAACTAAAACTCCAATGAAGAATTTTCTGATCCTAATGACCTTAGTGGCCGTAGTAAGTGATTATTTGCTGCATCCATTTTATCCTCAATTTTTTGAAGCTCGATTTGGAGTAAATGATCCAGAGTTGGTGGGTTATTATTTTGCTGCCATTTGCTTTATGGTTATGATTTCATTTCCTTTTTGGGCATATGTTTCTAAAAAAATAGCAGAGCTAAATATCCTTATATATACGCAGTTCGTAGCAGGATTATTAGCTTTATGTTGTTATGCAACTACATCATATCTAAACTTTTGGATCATTTCTTTAGTGATGATCTTATTTAAAGGAAGCTACTTACTGGTATATCCATATATCCTAAAAATAATTACTAAAAAAGAACATCCTAAAACCATTGGTTTGTTATCGGTAGTTGTACATCTTGGGGGAATATTAGGAGCAGTGATAGGAGGTGCCACAGTGGATTTAATTGATGCTAGTTATATTTTTCTGATTATGGCATTAGGAGATTTTATACAGATGGGTATGAGCGCTTATTTATTGAGAAGCAAAAAATACAAGATAACCAAAAGCTCAGAACCCAAAGAGTTCATAAAGCAAAAAACAAAAATGATCCCGAAAGGTTTTATCCTCAAAATAGGATTGATCACTATGATTTTATATTTCAGTGATTTTTTAATAAGACCATTTTTTGCAACCTATTGGGAAAGTATTTCGGGGTACGAGTCTAAATTAATTTCAGGAACAATATATGCGATACCCGGTTTTGTAGCACTGATTGCTTTATGGATCAATACCAAAATAAAAGAAACAAATAACGGGTTTTTACAAGTAGTTTCGATACTTCTTATAGGTATCGTTGGATTATTCCTGCAAGGGATTCCTATGGAAATAATGATCATCATAGGAAGAATCATTTATGGTTGGGCAATTTTTCAGGGAGTGGTCAAATTTGATGTGTTACTCTTCGAATTCAGTACTCCTGATTCTTATGCAATGGATTATAGTAAAGTGCACTTTTTTCAAAACCTAGGAGTGTTATTGTCTTCTTTTTCCGTGGGTTTACTGGTAGACAATTATGGATTAAGAATTCCATTTTTGGTTGCTTTAGGCGGTTTTAGTATCACTTTATTACTGTATTATTTAACTTTTAAAGTTGCTCCAAAACTCACTTCTAAAATATTAGCAAAGTCATAAGAAATTCTGAATGGAAAAAACAGCCAATAACATACAGCATCAGTATCATAAAATCTATTCAAAAAGCTTTTCAGATTTTGGGACTATAGAAATACGACCTTTTAGAATATCCGAAGATTGTGAAGTTTTGCATGAGTGGGTAAATATGGACTATGCTTTTTTTTGGGGAATGCAAGGGTATGATTTACAACAGGTGCGACAAGAATATATAAAATTAATGGAACCAGAACACTATGATGTTTTTGTAGGTGTTTTTGAAGGTAACCCAGTTTTTGTATTAGAAAGATATCATCCTAAACAAGATGTTGTAGGAACATTATATCCTGCTCAAAATGGGGACTGTGGGATTCATATTATTATAGCTCCGCCACGAGTAAAAATTCCAAATTTTACTTGGTATTTGTTTACGACTATTATGGATTTTGTGTTGAAAGATTCTACGATTAATAGAATTATAGTAGAACCAGATATCCGCAATAAAAAAATGTTCGCCCTATGTCAGCGAATAGGTTTTCAACTTGATAAAATTATAGAACTCCCAAATAAGACTGCTCAAATAGCATTTTTGGACAGGCAACAACATCTTACATCAATTTCAAAAATTAATAAAAGAAGTGCTATGAACACCTTAGATAATGCCGTTTCGCCTCAACAATCAATAGCTCATTTACAGCCCGAAGTTTGGGTTAAAGTAAATACACTTTTTGTAATTAAAGCTATTTGTGAATTCAGTCACGAACTTTTGATTAAACCTGTTGTTTTAGAACGATTAAAAGACGGTTGGAATAGTTATATCCTAAAAACAGATAATCCTACTATCCAATACCAGTTTAACGCAAAACCGTTAGCATTAAATCATTTATATATTGAATCAGCATCTATCAAGAAATACGAAGAAAGTGAATCGGTAGTTGTAGATGGTATTTTGTTTATTAAGGAATTTAGAAAACAACTGGGAATTAAGGATCAACAGATGCCTCTATACCTAGAAGAGATCATCAGTACATTATATGGTAGTGCATTTAAATTTTTAAAAGGAAATCCACCTTCAAGCGAGCTTGCGACTGCAGATTTTCAGACTATTGAACAATCCATGACAGAGGGACATCCTGGTTTTGTCGCCAATAATGGTCGTATCGGTTTCGATAGTAGCGATTATAGGTCGTATGCTCCTGAAGCTGGTAATTCTTTTTCCTTATTGTGGCTAGCAGGTCATAAAAGTAAAGCGGTATATGCCGCTACAGAAGCATTGTCATATGATGTTTTGATACAACAGGAATTGGATTCTAAAACGATACAAACATTTAAAGAAAGTATAAAAAATAAAGGTTTTGATCCGGATGACTATTTCTTTATTCCTATGCATCCGTGGCAATGGTTTAATAAGTTAGCCAACATCTTTTCACCAGAAATTGCTACCGGAAATTTAATATGCTTAGGGTATGGTCCAGATCAATACCTTGCTCAGCAATCCATTAGAACCTTATTTAATGGTACCAATCCCAAAAAATTCTATACTAAAACAGCACTTTCTATTTTAAATATGGGATTTATGCGCGGACTTCCGCTATATTATTTAGGCACCGCGCCTAAAATGGCTGTTTGGTTAGAAGCGTTGCTTTATAATGATCCATATATTCAGGAAACTGGTTTTAGGATGTTAAGTGAAATTGCATCTGTGAGCTATGTAAATCCTTATTTTGAAGAATTTGGACCACACAATGATTACAATAAGATGTTAGCTTCACTTTGGAGAGAAAGCCCTATTGCAAACGTGACAGAAAAACAACAAGCAATGACTATGGCAGCATTTCTGCACATAGACCATAATGGTGAAGCTTTATTACCAAAAATCATCAAAAAATCAGGTTTGACCGTTGAGGATTGGCTTCAAAAATATCTGGAAGCTTATTTAAGTCCATTATTACATTGCTTTTATCATTTTGATTTAGTGTTTATGCCTCATGGAGAGAATATTATTATGGTATTGGAAGATCAAGTACCGGTAAAATCTTTTTTAAAGGACATAACAGAAGAAGCTTGTATTCTAAATCCGGAAGTTAAATTACCAGATCATCTAAAACGAATGTATGCTCCCGTTCCTGAGGATGTGAAATTACTTTCGATTTTTACAGATATATTCGATGGTTTTTTCAGGTTTATGTCTCACATTTTAGTTGCACATACCAATTTTGAAGAAGAACAATTTTGGAAAGTTGTTGCAGAAGTGATTCGGGAGTATCAGGATCGTTATCCAGAAAAAGAAGCAAAGTTTAAGCAATACGATTTGTTTGCTCCAGAATTTCAGTTGTCTTGTTTAAATAGATTACAACTCAATAATCATAAGCAAATGATTGATTTAGATGATCCTGTAGCGTTACTTCAGTTTGCCGGTAAACTAAAGAATCCAATCGCAGCATTTAGAAGAGATTTAGTAGATACAACTTCATAATTCAAGGTTCATTATGGAAAATACTGAAATTGCTCAAAACATTGTTTTTTTAAGAACAATTGAAAACTTTGGAACCATACAGCTACGCCATTTAGATTTTGATTATGACATTACAACTATTCATAAATGGGTAACAAAAGAGTATGCTAGGTATTGGGGCATGTTGGATAGTTCATTAGAAGAAGTACACTCAGAATATACAGCATTGGTTTCTAGAAAAGACTATGATGTTTTTGTAGGAATATATAATGGAGTTCCCATCTTCTTAATGGAAAAATACAAAGCATCAACAGATAGGATTTCTGAATACTATTCTGCTAAAGATACTGATTATGGGATGCATATTTTGGTAGCACCATCAGAACATAAAATAGCTGGATTTACATGGAATGTCTTTAGTACAGTACTCGAATATTTTTTTGAATTACCAGAGGTAGAAAGGATAGTAGTAGAACCTGATATTAGAAATGAAAAGATCCATACGCTTAATAAAAAAGCAGGATTTATATACCAAAAAGAAATCGAATTACCTGAAAAAACAGCTGGATTAGCATTTTGTGAAGCACTAGATTATAGAAAAGCAAAAAATGCGTTGCGAGAAAAAACAAAACTAATGACCAACTTAAATATATCAAATTCATTGAAGAAATCCTACAATCACCTTAATCCATTGACTTGGGAAACGGTAAATAGATCTCTTGTAAGCAAAGCAATTAGTGAATTTTCGCACGAATTGCTTTTTAAACCTCAACAAAAAACAAATAACCAAAAGTGGAATAAGTATGTCCTAATTGCAGATACTCCTGGAATTACCTATGAGTTTACCGCTCAGAGATATGCTCTGGATCATTGGTATATTGATGAAACTTCAATTGTTAAAAAAGTCAATGACACACCAGAACCAGTTGACGCTTTACAATTTATTATTGATTTTGTACACACTTTAGAAATACCAAAGCATTTACTTCCTGTGTATTTGGAAGAAATATCCAGTACATTATCAGGTGCGGCATATAAAAAAGTAAACAATTTATTTTCATCAGATGAGTTGGTAAATAGCTCCTTCCAGGATATAGAGCATGCGATGACCGAAGGCCACCCTTGTTTTGTAGCAAATAACGGAAGAATAGGTTTCGATGGTCAGGATTATTTGGAATACGCCCCAGAAACGAATCAGCCTTTTAAAATATATTGGATAGCAGGTCATAAAAGTAAAACAACCTATACTTCGATTCATAAATTTGAATACAAATCTTTAATGCATAAAGAGTTAGGTGTACAGTTAATCGCAAAATTTAATACAAAATTAGAATCCTTGGGGTTAGATACTAGTTCGTATATTTTTATTCCTGTACATCCCTGGCAGTGGAATAACAAGATACTACAGGTATTTGCAGCAGATATTTCGAATCAAAATTTGGTGTTCTTGGGTGAAAGCGAAGATTATTTCTCTGCGCAACAATCAATTAGAACACTTTATAATAAGAGTAATCCGGAAAAAATGTACACCAAAACAGCTTTGTCTATTCTGAATATGGGGTTTATGAGAGGACTTTCTCCTTCTTATATGAAGAGTACGCCCCACATTACGAGTTGGATTACAGAATTGTTGGATCAGGATGCCTATCTAAAGAAGAATGGCTTTACCATGTTAGGGGAAGTTGCTACAGTTGGTTTCCAGAATACTTTTTATGAAGTACTAGGAAAAACAAATGCTCATAATAAGATGTTATCTGCTTTGTGGAGAGAAAGTCCGCATACTAAAATAAAGAAGAATCAAGAATTAATGACAATGGCTGCATTGCTTCATGTCGATACAGAAGGCCATTCGTTAATGGCAGCATTGATTAACGCTTCTTCATGCGATGCCAAGAGTTGGATTCGGAAATATTTGAATGCATATCTAACACCGTTATTGCATTGTTTTTATACCTATGGATTTGTTTTTATGCCTCATGGAGAAAATGTTATTATGGTTTTGGAAAATCATGTTCCAGTAAAAATTCTAATGAAAGATATTACAGAAGAAGTGATTGTTTTTAATAAGGAATTAGAATTACCCGAAAAAGTAAAACGATTATATACAGAGGCTTCTGATACGATGAAAGTGTTATCGATTTTCACAGATGTTTTCGATTGTTTTTTTAGGTTTATGGCTCCGATTTTGGATAGAGATCTTGGGTGTTCTGAGAATGATTTTTGGCAAGAAGTAGCGTTTTGTATTCATTCCTATCAATCAGAACATCCAGCATTACAATCGGAGTTTGATCGATATGATCTTTTCGTTTCAGAGTTTGATAGATGTTGCTTAAATAGATTGCAACTGAAAAATACTCAGCAAATGCTAAATCTTGCAGATCCCATGGCAAGTTTAATTCTAGAGGGAACGCTAGAAAATCCTATTGCTAAGTTTAAGAATACAGAGAAGAAATTAGGACGTCTGATTTCTTCAAATTAATAAAATTAAAACTCAAACATATGTCGACATCAAATAACAATAGAATTTTGGCGATAGACCTGGCAAGAGGAGTTAGTGTATTGATGGTAATTATCGTACATACACTATGGATTTATGGAGATATTGTTACACAATCAGAAACCTGGTTAGGATCCGTAGTTCATTTTATAGGAAAAGGAACTCCTATGTTTTTGATTGCAATGGGAGTATCATTTACATTATCTCGCAATCAAAGTGTAGTATTATCAATCAAGAGAGCCTTTTATATTTTGGGTGTTGGGTATTTAATGAATTTCTTAAAATTTGTACTTCCAGTTCTTGTTGGCACTGTTCCTGATAATTTTATCGAAGCCTATGGATGGACAACACCTGTTAGTATAGATAATATGATCTATATGTTAGGAACTGGAGATATACTACAGTTAGCCGGAGTTTCTTTGCTATTTATGGGATTGATTAACAAACTCTCTAAAAATAAATATGTACCATTGATTATAGCTTTTTGTATTGCACTATTGACCAAAGAGGTACACGGATTTCGATTAGGTATTACAGGAGTAGATTATGCATTAGATCTTTTATGGGGTTCCGAATGGAACGTATATTTTGCTGTATTTCCCTGGTTTTCTTTTATACTTATCGGGATGTTCTTTGGGATGTGGTATAAAGAAAAAAATGGAAGCACGAATTACTTATTTAGTAGAATGTTAATAGCAGGAATTGTGTTGATGGTTATCGGCGGAGGATTATGCTATTATAATTTTGAGTATCATTTTGGAGATTACTTTCACTTAGGCCCAGGAGGAACATTGTACCTGGCTGGATTCAATCTTGTATTGCTATGGATTGCACAATTATTAGTAACAAGAGTTAAAGAAAATAACATCTTTAGATTCCTTTTTTATTGTAGTAAGAGAGTAACTACCATTTACATTATTCAATGGGTGTTTATCTGTTGGGGAATGGGCGCTTTGGGATATCAGCAATTTGGGGTTACATCAGTACTTCTATTAACTCCCTTCTATATTTTGTTGACTCTAGGAGTTCAAAGGTTTGGGTTAGATAAGTTACTTTTTAAAACAAAATCGAAAAAACAAACCCATATAGCCAAAAAGAGGATGGTTATTTCAAAATCGTAATACTATGAGAGAGTTTAATTGCGTTTCCATCGAGTATTTTAAAGAAGAAGAACTCTTGATATGGAAAATAAGAGATACCGGAATGCCTAATTTTTGTTTACAGGGGCTTCAGGAGTTTCGAGAGTTCTGCTCTTGGGTTAAGAAATACTTTTCCCATCCGGATAGGCCGCTAAAATTTATAGTTTCCGGGTCAGAACATCAAGGTATTTATAATATGGGAGGTGATCTTTCATATTTTTTAGATAGTATAAAAACCGAGGATGTTTCTAAATTAAGAACATATGCCCATTTATGTATCGATGCTATTTATAATATGTATACATCCTTTGGATTACCGGTTATAACCATTGCTTTGGTAGAAGGTAATGCCTACGGAGGCGGATTCGAATGCGCTTTGGCGCATGATTTTATACTGGCAGAAGAAGGTGTTCAGTTTTGTTTGCCTGAAAATAAGTTCAACTTGTTTCCGGGTATGGGAGCGCATAGCTTATTAACTCGTAAGCTTAGTAAAGTAGATACCGACATGCTAATTAGAAGTGGAGATATTTATAAAGCAAAGTATTTACAGACTTTAGGTCTTGTAGAGAATATAGCTCAAAAAGGTACTGCTATTCTTGAATTGTATAGGTTTACTAAGACGATAAAAGAGCGATTTAATTTTGAATATCATCATATTCAATGTAAAAAAATGATCAATCCACTATCAAAGAGTGAGCTACTAAAAATTACAAATCTATGGGTAGAAGCGTGTATGCATATTAAAGAGTTTGACTTACGTAAAATGGAGATTTTGGCGAATGCTCAATATAGGAAAGTTAAAATGGTCAATTAAATTATGCTTTTTCGTTTTCAGAAGTATTTCTATACTTTTTTGGTGTAATTCCTTCTATTTTCTTGAAAGCAGCTGTAAAATGGGTAGAGTTTTTATAACCAACCAGCTCTGATATTTCATAAATAGGCTTTTTACTGTGCAATAATAGTTGTTTGGCTTTTTCCATTCTTAATTCAGTAGCATATTCAAAAATTGTTTTCCCAAAAAGTACTTTAAATTCCTTTTTTAATACAAAATCGTTTAATCCAATCTGTCTTGATAATTGATGAATAGAATATTGAATAGATAGATCAGAAGAAACCATGTGTTGTACTTGATATAATTTTTTTACTAAATTATCTGTTGGTAAATTGCTCGATGTTTTGGTTTCTTGCGATGAAGTTTCTAGTTTTAATGCGATCAATTCTAGTGTTTTGGATTCTAAAAATAATCGTTTCAATAAACCTTTTCGTTGATCAGTCAAAATTTCCGAAAGTATATCTTGAGTTTTGGAGCACAAGGGTTTTAAAAAATTACTTTGTAGTTGTAGTAAAGAATATTTCTCCGCAATATCATACTCTTCATTTAATTTGTGTCTTTTAATGAAGTCTATACTCATTCTAATTTTAACTTCTTTAAGCCGTTTTCGCTTGCGATATGAAATACTACCTTTTATGTTTTCTAGATATAAGAGATAACATTCCTGACTTTCATAAATTAAGTCTTTACTTACTCCTTCTATTTTAATTATCTGTTCTCCCTCAATCAGAAAAGACATTTCCAGAAAATCATCATAGAGAGTCCCTTCAAGCAGTAGATCTTGCTTAAATAAAACATCAAAAATAATGATCGACAACCCTTCAAACTGCTGCGTTTGAAATTGACCTATACCAAACTGTTTCAGGAATTGAAATTTTTTTGAAACGATACCACATTGTTCTTTAGATGTTATCAATTCTGTAACAGCTGATAAAGTGTCTATCTTTTTTCGGTTTTGTATTTCGGTTTTAAGCGACGTCTTTTCGCGTCTTTTTTTATCCATAATGCGTCATTTTTCTCTTCTCTTAGATACTAATTTTGCATTTTAATTTTATTTAGACTAATTATAAATAATAAACTTGAAGTCGCTAAAATAAATAAAAAATTGTTACAGTCAGTGGTTATTTTAAAAAGAAAAAACAGTGTCTTTTTGATGCTTTTGGTTACGTTCTTTTGTCAAAGTCAGGAGCTAATACAAGGTGTTGTTGTGGATCAAAATTCGAATCCAATACCTGGAGCTTCGATTAAAGTTTCAGAACTTCAAAATACAGGAACGATTAGCGATTTTACTGGGAAGTTTACGCTAAGTCTTCCGGAAGGATCATATACGCTAAAAATTAGTTTTGTGGGGTTTAAAACCCAACTCAAAAGAATTAATGCCGGATCTAATAAAGAATCGTTTTTAAAAATAATTCTACAATCGGATATTGAAGAATTAAACGATGTTATTGTTAAAGGAAAAACGGCTGCTCAAAAAACCAAAGAAAAAGCTTTTGAAGTAGAAGTTATTGAGACCAAAGGGTTAAAGAATAGCAGCGTAGATATAAATGCTATTTTAACAACAATACCCGGAATAAATGTTCGGCAACGAGGAGGATTGGGATCTGTTTTTGATTTCTCCTTAAACGGATTGTCTGGTAAGCAAGTAAAGTTTTTTATAGATGGAATTCCGATCGAAAATTTCGGAAGCTCCTTAACGCTAAATAATTTCCCAGCTACGCTTATAGAACGAGCAGAAGTGTATAAAGGTGTAGTTCCTATCCATTTAGGGGCAGACGCATTAGGTGGTGCAGTCAATATCATTACAAATCAACGTAAAAAAGACTTTCTGGATGTATCCTACGATATAGGTTCTTTTAATACGCATCGTGCTACAGTGAATGGTCAGCACTATAATAAAAAAGGTTGGATGTTTCAGGTATCCTCATTTTATAATTATTCGGATAACAATTATACGATTGATAATATTGAAGTTAGAGATGAATTAGGAAATGATACAGGCATCCGTAGAGATAATGTAGAGCGATTTCATGACGCTTATAATTCCCAAATGGTACGTGTACAAACCGGATTAGTTGATAAATCATATGCTGATCGATTGATTATTGGTTTCACTGCGTCTGCTAATGAAAATGAAATACAGCATCCAATAGATCCACAAAACCCGTTTGGAGAAGTTTTTAGTGAAAATGATATTATTTCTGGATCTCTTGAGTTCGAAAAAAATAATTTGTTTAAAGAAAAGCTGAAACTTAAAATTTATGGTTCTATTACACAAAATAACGAAAGAGTAGTAGATACTTCGTCTCGAAAATATGACTGGTTTGGAAATTTTATAGAGCGTGGAGATCAAACATTAGGAGAATTTGAAGCTAGTAAGACGCTATTCAAGTTTAAGGATAACCTACATTTGATTAATGCTTTAGCCGCCTATACCTTTGATGAGAACCATTTATTGAGCTTTAATTATACCAAAAATTATATTCGAAGAAAAGGAGAAGATGCTGCCAGAACAGGAAGAATCGCTTTTGAAGATCCGCATATTGTAAACAAAAATATATTAGGACTTTCTTATGACCTCAAGCTGCTAGATTCGAGATGGAATACTTCTGTTTTTTCTAAAGGATATTTGTTAAACTCAGAAGGAATTGTAGAAGATGTATTTACCAATATAGATGAAGATCGATTTACCAGAATCGAAAATACTTTTGAAGAATTGGGATATGGTTTTGCTACCACCTTCAGAATCCTTGATAACTTTCGAATCAAAGGATCCTTTGAAAGAACATTTAGGATTCCGGAAGGCTATGAAGTATTTGGAGATGGATTTTTACTTAAATCGAATCCGACTTTGTCCCCAGAGAAAAGTTACAATGCCAATCTGGGAGCACTTTTTAATACAAATATTAATGGTTTCAAACTTCAGGTGGATACCAATGTGTTTTTTAGAGAGTCTGAGAATTTTATAGCGATTAGATCGGAAGGGATTTTCTCCCGATACTTTAATACAGCTGATGCCAGAAGTACAGGTGTAGAAGGAGAGATAAGAATGCTGTATAATAAATTCTTTTTGGATGTTAATGCTACCTATCAAAATATTATTGATAGAAATGCCGGAGAAAATGCTGGTGTAGATTTTTTAAGAAACCAACGAATAGCGAATATTCCTTATCTATTTGGAAATGCCCGTATTGGAGGTGCATTCGAAAATATACTTTTCATAAAAGACCAATTGAACATTTCTTGGAATACATATTATGTTCATGACTATCCACTTACATCTTTTGTAGAAGGAAATCCAGAAGATAGAGATATCATACCAGAACAAGTTTCACACAATCTAGAGCTGGGATATTCTTTTAATGATGGACGTTACAATATATCAGTTTTAGCCAGAAATATTACGGATTCGAAGGTCTATGACAATTTCGAAATTCAACAACCGGGAAGAGCTTTTTATGTAAAGCTTAGATACTATATATCAAATTAAAATAAATTTTAAACATCAAAAATCATATACAATGAAAACAATAAAATGGATAAAAAATGTAATGTTATTTATAGCGATAACCACGGTGGTTATATCTTGTAGTAGTGATGATAATGGAGGGACACCTATAGATCCAGACCCGGATCCAATAGCTTTATCTAAATATGTGGTTGGATTCGAGGCATTTCCTGTTGGAGATGCAAGTCCAGTAGATTATATTTTAGAATTACCATCTTTAGCATCATTAACTACGGGTGAGATCTCGGTTGAAGGGCAAGGAATACCATTAAGAGGTTGGAGATTTTTTCACGGAGTCGGTAATACGGTTTTTACTGCAGGATATTCTGATGATGACAAGTGTATTGCATATCAATTAAATGAAGAAGGTGAGCTAGAAGAAAAAGCAAATTTTGCGTTTCAATCTACCTTAGATAATTATGCAGCTTTAGATGAGAATACTCTGCTAGCAGTAGAATTAACATATGGAGGACTTTCTGATAAACGTTTTCATATCGTAAATGCGGAAACTGGTTTATTAGAAAAAGTAGAAGAACATCCTGTAGATACAGATATGGGAGATGGTACGGCAGAAAACCCTGGATCAACTCCTTGGGTTACTGGGATGGTACTTAGAGATGGAAAATTATTTGTTTCTTATCATAAGTGGTTAGCAGACGGTTCTTTTGTCACTCCAGATGTGGATCGTGCTTATGTAGCGGTGTTTAGTTATCCAGATTTCGAATTAGAAAAAATAATTGAAGATGATAGAACCAGTCCGATCGGAGTAAACGGTCATAGCACAGGTATCGAACAGATAGAAAACGGTGATATTTATTCGTTCTCAACATCTGCATTAAGTGCTGGTTTTACGGCAGCTTCTAAACCTTCAGGAATTTTAAGAATTAACAATGGAGAAACAGAATTCGATTCTGATTACTTCTTTAATATAGAAGAAGCAACTAATGGAGGGAAGTTATTCTGGATGGATTATATGGGTAATGGAAAAGCAATTGCAAGAATAATTGTAGATGATACCAATGGTGCAGGAGAATGGGGAGCATTCTTTAAAAAAGATGTGTTTAAAATGGTGGTGATAGATTTAGTAAATCAAACCGTTACTGATATTGCTGGAGTACCAACCCACGGTCATCGCTATACATCTCCTATGTTCGTAGAAGATGGCAAAGCATACATCAGTAGTTCTACAGATACCGATACTTACGTGTATATCGTAGATCCAGAAACTGCTACAGCGACACAGGGTGCCAAAGTTCTTGGTTTAGGACTTAAAGGAATATTTAAGATCAGCAATTAACTCAACTGAACTATATGAATATGGGGTTCTGATAACGTCAAAACTTTTATTCTGATGCTTATACCCCCATTTGGAGCTCAGAATGGATCAAAGTCGAATTAATAAGTAATTGTGCTTTATTTAGTGATTTTGTTCAAAATAAAAGGACTGAGTATTTGTTTTCAGGCCCCATGTATTTAACAAGCTATAAATGACAAAAAAAAGAAATAATAGTCGTAAAAGAATTTTACAACTTCATAAAATACTGGGATTAGTTACTGGTGTAGTACTTTTTATTGTTTCTATTACCGGTTGTTTATGGGTTTTTAAAGAAGAAATAGAAAGCTTCTATGATGATTACAAATATGTAATTCCGCAAGACCAAGAGTTTCTACAAGCTTCTGATATTAAAGAATTGGCTGAACAAGTGATTCCTGATAAAACCATTCACGGAGTCATCTATGGAAAACCAAATGAAGCCATAGAAGTTGTTTTTTATGAAGCTGAACCAGAGGTGTTTTATCATAGTGTCTACTTAAATCCATATACTGGAGAGTTCATTAAGAGAATAGATAATGACGCTGGATTTTTTGGTTTTATATTAAAAGGCCATCTACGATTATGGTTACCGGATGTTATTGGATCTAGAGTAGTATCCTATTCAGTATTAATCTTTTTGATTATCATGATAAGCGGACTTTTTCTTTGGTGGCCAAAAAACAAGAAGAATTGGCGTCAGCGATTAAAATTTGATTGGAATAGTAAAACTAGATGGAAACGTAAAAATTTTGATCTTCACACGGTAACGGGGTTTTATATTTCATCTTTTGGTTTGATACTGGCTTTTACAGGATGTGTGATGGCTTTTAATTGGTTCTATTTTATTGCTTATAAAGCTACTGGAGGAGATAAAGACCCTAGATTTGTAATTCCAGAGAGTGAACAAGTAGCAGTATCTACTACAATCTCTAATTTTGAATACGATAAATTGATTCCTATTCTGCAAAAAAAATATAAAGATGCGCATAGTTTTGAATTGCATTATCCAGAAAATGATTCTACTTCAATTCTTGTTGAGGTAAGCAATTCTAAAGGCCTATATTATAATATGGACTATCTGTTTTTTGATCAAAATACATTAAAAGAAATAGAAACTCCAAGTATCTACGGTAAGTACAAAAACGCTGATTTTGCAGATAAAGTTATTCGAATGAATTATGATATTCATATCGGAGCAATAGGCGGAATAGTAGGTAAAATCATTGCTTTTTTAGTGAGTTTAATATGTGCTTCATTACCTATAAGTGGAATTTTACTTTTGTATGGAAGGAAGTATAAAACACAAAAAGAAAATAAGGTTGTTAAAGACCTAGTAGTTGTAAAATGATATCCGCGCGTGTTTACGGATAGTGTCTATGTTTAAATTATATTCAGGATTTTGTTTTAATGAGAGTTTTATTTCTTATAAGATTAATTACTTCAAAATTTTAGATGAACAGTTTTAAAGTTTATAAATTATTAGTACTCTAATAGATATTAAAGGTAGCCTATTTAATTTTCACAAATTTCTGATACCTACTTCTAAATTGTGTAGCCGTAAAAGAAATCACTTCATTTTCACCATTTCTTTGGAATTCTATAATTGGTGTAAACCATGCATCTGTTTCAAAGCCGTCATGCCATTTGGGATGTAATGGAATACTTCCATTTCGTAAATGAAAAAGTTCTAGTTTACCATTATCTAACTTCACATCGTAAACTGTATTCAATTCTTCACTATAGAACTTACCTGTATAGTTATCTATATATTCCAAAATAAGAGGCTTCATTAATTTCTTTTTTTCATATGTTTTCCCTTTGTATATATATCGGTTTGTTCCAAACTCGATATAGGCTTCATAAGATTCAACCCAAAATTTGGTTTCAGATACCGCAGTCATCACTTGCTGATCTTCTCCAGTTGCCTGAGCATACATTTTATCATCTTCTAAAAAAATATGCACATAAACATCTGCTTCTAAATGATATGTACCTAAATAGGATTCTAAAACTTTTAAATCAATAACATCTTTATAAGGCGTAATATGAACATCAGGTTCTTCAGTTTCAGCTTCTAGAACATCTGCTAAATAAATATCTATGATTTTTTGCGCCATATCTTGTGCCCACCATGGACGATTAAATAAAACAACTACAGAAAAATGATGCTCTGGTAGATAAGCAACGTAGGTGTTAAATGAAGCCCAACTACCATCGTGAGCAATTCGTTTCAATCCTTTATACTCGTCTAACTCAACTCCAAATGCATAATTGGTGATTTCACCCGAATTCAATACACCTTGTTTCTGTAACAGCTTTATTGTAGATGGTTTTCCAACTTTTGGATTATCTAAGTTCTGCATCCATTTAGCTAAATCATTTAATGAGGTTTGCAATGAGCTTGAACCCATTGCAGTTAGATTATTAGGGCTATAAAAGAAAGGCGTGTTTTCTTCTTCATAATAGCTATTGACACTGTTATAGATTACTTCAGAATTATTAGTTTTAAAATGTGTGTTTGCCATACCTAATGGCTCGAAAATGTGTGTTTTGGTCCAATCGGTAAAAGGTTGTTCGGTAATGCGTTGAATGACTTCGACCAAAATATTATATCCTGTATTGCTATAGCTATATTGTTCGCCTGGAATAAAATTAAGATCAGTTTGTTTATAGGTCATCTCCAAGATTTTCTCAAAAGAAACAACATCTTCTAATTGTACTCCAGAGAGTTTTAGTGCACTTACCCAATCACGTAAACCGCTTTGATGATGTAATAAATGTTTAATTGTAATAGGATATACAAAATTAGGAAACTCAGGTATGTATGTTTTAACATCGTCGTCTAAGCTAAGTTTGCCTTGCTCTACCAATAAAGCAATAGAGAAGCCAACAAATTGTTTAGAAACTGAAGCAATATCGAAGACTGAATTTGGAGTTATAGGAGTGTTATGTTCTAGATTGGCCATTCCAAACCCTTTGCTGTATATTCTCTTTCCATCTTTAATCACAGCAATAGCAACCCCAGGTTTATCTTTCGTGTCAAGCTCTTTGCATAAGGCATCTACTTGATCCGAAAAATCAAGAATCTTTTCAGAGTTGTTATGACAAGAGCTTATAAATAATGCAAATATGTATAGGAGAATGCCTTTTTTCATAATAGCTTTGAAGTTTGAGTGTTTTTTTGATTATAATTGACTTAAAAACTGTTGAATTCTACTGGTCAATTCTTGATTTTCCATTCCAATATTTGAATGAGTTCTATTTTCATATACAAATAATTCAAAACTTTCACCTAGTCCTAAATTTGTCATCACATCTAATAATTGTTCCCCTTGAGAAAGAGGAACATTTTGATCATTTTCTGCCATGTGAAGTTGTGTTAAGGGTAAATTTTTCGCAAAATAGATCGGAGAACTAGCAATCATTTTATATCTAGCTTCTTCAATTGTAATATTTCCACTTACTAATTCTTGTAAAAACTGACATTGGTATGTCGTGTCATTTTCATTTCGTGATGTAAGTTCTAACATGTTAGTTGGTGCGACTACGCCAACGACTCTTTTAATACGTTCATCATGTTCTCCCATAAGTAAAGCGACAGTTCCACCTCGACTACCACCATTTACAGCCACTCGATTAAAGTCAGCATTAGTTTCGGTACTTTCTATAATATTTAAAAACGCCAATGCATCATCAGTAGCTCCGTCAAAAGCATCGCAATGTCTGCCTTCAGACGTTGGTGTAGTATATTCTTCATTATTAATTGTTATACGTAACGATTGTCCTCTAAGAGCAGGTATGGCAAAAATAAAAGGAAGGTCAGAATCGTCATTTAAATTTAATCTGAATGAATTGGTCGTAACTTCCTTAGAAAATCCAAAAATTTGCATTCTAATAGGCAACGGTATACTAGATTCTGGTATAATAAGAGCTCCATATTCTTTAAACCCATTGACTCGATATGAAACTATTTTCAATATAGCCCCATTAGATGTTAGCTCAATAATTTGCTCTAATCGATAATCATCAGGAGATAAATCTCTAGATGTCCAATCCTGGGATATAGCATTTAATTCTACTTCAGTAGGAGTTGCAAAAAGTATTTGATTATCAAAATTATCTAAAAAATCATCTTTATCGCAAGCAGTTAAAAAACCTAATAAGATTATTACCATGAAACTACTTTTCATATATCAAGTGTTAGCATAAGTAAGGATGGATTTATTTGGTTAATGTTACAGTATTATTTTTTTGCTTGATACGATGTTGTCTTGAGTGAACAAAACAATATAAATTCCAGAATTGAAAGTATTTTTATTAATGGTTTCAAAAAACTCTAAATTTAAAACCGAATAATCCTTGCTAAACACTTCTTTTCCAGTAATTTCATAAATCTTAATGTTTGCTTTTTCACTAGAAGTTAAATTTGCTTTTATCCCAATCATATCTGATTCTCTATCAGCAAATATGTTTAAATCAATATTATTAGCTTCAAATTCTGAAGTTGATAAGGTTGTATTTTCAATAATACGTAGATTACCTGTTCCTGCATCAGAAACATAGATTCTATTATTAACCGTATCTGCTAAAATGCCATTAGGGAAATTAAATGTTGCAGTAGAGATGTCACCATCAGTACTTCCTTGTATAGAACCTGCGTACACTGCTGCATTTCCAGAAATAGGGTCGATAACATAGATTTGATGGGCACCCGCTTGTGTTGCATATAATTGATCGTTTGAAGCTGTTAAAAAACCAATAACGTTATTGTTTGGCGCGGTAGCCGGTAATTGACTTAACAACGTCATATTTCCATTTTCAAACCGCATAATTTTTCTGTCGTTGTAATTTGATATAAAAGTTTCGCCATTTATAAATGCGATTCCTGAAGGACCATTTAATGGAAACCCTGAAAACAATGTCGATACGGTTCCGTCTGAAGCTAATCGTTTTAAGGTGTTGTTATTGTATTCCACAAGAAGCATATCTGTTGTTCCTGGAATATTTTTAATACCTGTTGGGTTGTTTATATTTATTGTGTAAGTAGTTAGAAGGGTTCCATTTAAATCGTATTTGAAAACAGTATTTGCGCGAGCATCACAAATAAAAATTTCATCTTGCTCATTTACGCCAATACCATTTGGACTCATAAAACCACTCTTAAAAGTACTTACTACTCCCTCGGTATTATATTTAAAAACAGATTCTCCAGAAAAATCAGAGCAATAGATATTACCTTGGGAATCTTGTCCTATACCATCATAAAAAATCCCATCAAAAACGGTTGTTACCGTCTGTGAGAACGAAAAGTTAACTGTTAAGAAGATCGATAGAAGTGTAATTTTTTTGAACATAATAATAGATTTCAGTTTCTACAAAACTATATTCAAAAAGTGTGGATAGCGACTTTGTGTACCCACTGAGACTTATTTATATATGTTTTTTATAATAGTTCTGTTGTTATTTTTTAGAAATTAAATGAACTATTAAGTTTCAAGTGTAAACTTAGATTTGTTATTACGAAAAACAAAGTTTTATAAAGTCACTTGATAATTTGATTGTTGATGTCTTAATTAAAGATGTGGTGATTGTTTTTTGTTTGCAGGTTTTTTTTCTTCTTAAAAAAGATGCTTTAGTATGGAAGAGTATCTTTTTTGAAAGATCTAAATTGATTTTTGTGTTTAAATGAATATTCTTAGTTCTTGTGTTCAAGTATTGATGGGTACACTAACTATAAAATGATGACATAACATCCATAAAAAAAGGCGACCCTATTATAGGTCACCTTTCTACAGAACTCAAATTCGAGTCTTATTTATCTAAAACCAGTTCTGGTTCTTTAACACTTGTTTTAATTTCAAATTGATTACTAGTGTTTTTCTCACCACCAGCTTTTAAAGCTTTTTCACCTGCAAAGAAGGTTTTATGATCATCTCCTAAGTCAGAACCTGCCATACGTTGGTGTTTTACACAAGATACACCTTTTCGTATTTCTTGACGTTGCACAGAATCTACATATGCCAACATTCCCTCGTTACCAAAATAACCTTCTACAAGATCATTCATATGCAATGCGGTAGTGTGATATGTTGGTAATGTAATTAGGTGATGGAATACACCAGCATCACGAGATGCTTCTGCCTGAAACATACGAATCATTTCATCCGCTCGGTTTGATAATTCGGTGCCATCATATTTAACGTCCATTAGTTCAGAACGGTTATAAGAAGATGTATCTTCGCCTGCTTCTTTCATGGCATCGAATGCTTGCTGGCGGAAATTAATCGTCCAATTGAAAGATGGAGAATTGTTGTATACTAATTTAGCATTTGGCACCTGTTCTTTTACACGATTTACCATATGTGCTATTTGCTTCACATTTGGAGTTGGAGTTTCAATCCATAATAAATCGGCACCATTCTCTAGACTTGTAATACAATCTAATACAACGCGATCGATATTAGAACCTTCTTTAAATTTATATAAACCGTTAGGCATTCTTACGGGACGAACTAATTTACCATCACGTTTGAATAATACATCATTTTCATTAACCTCATCTATAAGAACTTCTTCTGCTTCCACAAAATCCATATACTGTGATGCTAAGTCGCCTTCCTCTTGAGATACTGGTAGTTTTTGTGTTAAACCAGCACCTTCAGAATCTGTTCGGGCAACGATTACGCCTTCTTCTATACCTAGTTCTAAGAAAGCATATCGAAGTGCGTTTAACTTAGCGATAAAATCTTCATGTGGTACTGTTACCTTACCATCCTGATGACCACATTGCTTAGCATCAGATACTTGATTTTCGATCTGAAGAGCACAAGCACCAGCTTCAATCATTTTTTTAGCTAAAAGATACGTCGCTTCTTCATTACCAAAACCTGCATCAATATCGGCAATGATTGGTACAACATGTGTTTCAAAATTATCGATCTCAGCCTGAACATCTTCTCCAGTATCCAGACGACGAAAAAGATCATTTAATTCTACTGCATCAGCTTGACGTAAAAAGGTGTATATCTCTTCGATTAGCTTAGGAACTGAAGTTTTTTCGTGCATTGACTGATCAGGTAAAGGGCCTAATTCTGAACGTAATGCCGCTACCATCCAACCAGAAAGATATAAGTATGTTTTATCGGTTGTACCTTTATGTTTTTTTACCGCAATCATTTTTTGTTGGGCAACAAAACCGTGCCAGCAACCTAATGATTGTGTGTAATTTACACTATTAGCATCATATGCTGCCATATCTTTACGCATGATAGACGCTGTGTACTTAGCAATATCTAATCCTGTTTTAAATCTATTTTGTACGGCAATACGTGCAGCATTTTCCGGGCTTATAGTTGCCCAGGTATTTCCGTGTTTAGCTTTTAGTGTGCGTACAGTATCAAGTGCTGAATTATAAGTAGTCATAATGTTATGTTTTATATTTTATTTTAAGGTTACTGTCTTTATTTTGAGTTGTTTGATTTTTGTGGGCTGTAGACGTACGAATTGTAATCAATCGTGTTATTAATAGCCCAATTGGTAACCAGTGTTTTAGTTTTTACTTGAGATTTCATCTTCTTAGATTTTTGTCTTTATTAATAATTCGAATTCCAATTGCTACATAGTAGCGTCTACCAGATTCTTCTTTTTTGTAATATGATTTACTGACTGTCATCAGAAATTAATTACAGGACAATATTATAAAAAAGTTTTTGATAAAAAAAGCGAACGTTCGCTAAAAGTGATAAAAAAATAAAAAATAATCTTTTCGCAGGAAGGTGTTTTTATTATTTATGGGTTATGAAAAAAGTGTCTTATTTTTTACTTTTTAATTGAAAATCAAATAGATATGGGTTTTAGAAGAGCTTTCTTAATTGGATGTTCTAAGCTTTCTGGTTTGCTAAAATTTATTTTTAATAAAATTGAAAAAGGATAGAATATCCTGAAGATTGATGAGGTTGTTCTTCTTTTTTGAGAAATTAGATATGTTTTATCGATATCTTTCGTCGTTAAGTTTAATAAAAATTTGACACTATTGTAGAGATTTCGTAGTCTGGAGTTCTATAGGGATTCCGTTTTTAGTTTTTCGGGATGAAAGATCACAATCTTATTTTAATAGGTTGGATAAATTTAAGAGTCCGTTTTGGGTTAGAACAGATTTAACACTGGACGAATTACTGGAAAAGTAAAAACATATGCTGACACAGCATCCTTTCCCGAAAATATGGATTGTAAGGAGTGCGGTATTTATTTAACAATCGAAACATCCTGGTAAAAAAGAAGCTTCCCCCAACCTCCTCAAAAATGAACAATGTTATTCCTTTTTCGAAAGTTGCTTGTCCATTTCTCTCCGAATCATACTTTCTGTGATCCCGGATTCCTTGTTAATAACAAATACGCTCATGGCATGCCAAAATATCGCTATGCCCCATCCCATAAGTGGCCAAACGAACCATAGATAATCTGGTGAATTAATGAGGTTTATACTTATAAGAATTGCATTTACTACGAGATATACTGTTAAATGAGTTTTAAAATTAAGCTTTGCCTTTACTTTCTTCTTTGCCTTTTGATATGCTTCTGTATTTTCCATGATATATCTTATTATTAGATTATAATTGTTGTTTTGGGTTAAAGATGAATAACCAAAGAAGAGGCCTAACCTTTTCACTTCTTAAAGGCAGTATGCTCATTCATATTTCCGACCCTAACCGCTTTCAACTTTGCGAACTCATCGTTTTCACATAAATGTACCTCAAGCAGAAAAGTAAATCAATGATATTTATCAGGTGGAGAATGGTTAAGAAGGGATTTGATATAGGATTGCCAGGTGTGAACAGTTATTCACTATCAAGCAATAAGTATTGTGAATACTCCTTTTAGAATGTGTGTTATCAATCCTATAATTTCAATATGCGAAAACAGTGAATTCAATTTCCAAGATCAACTGGATAAAAGAAGCCCTTAATGATTTATGTCATTTTTCAAACAATTGATAGTCAATATATTTAGTGCTCGAATCTAAAAAAAAGTACTCATAAAAGCGATAGCTGTTTTACTTACCTCACTTTGTACAATGGTCTCTTTTGGTCAAATAGAGCTTGAAGGTAATTCATTCTAAAAAGCGGCTAACTAAAAAATTAATATCATGAATAAAGAACATCCAAATGTCAGTATTTTAAAGAAGTTCAATCCTGCAAATCCCAATAGTGTGGCTGAGGTGTTAGCCAAAGATTTTGTTTGGCATTATATAAATCCAGAGCTGTCTGAGTTGGAAGGAGATTATTTGGGCCTCTCTGGTTTGACGGATTTCTTCCAAAAAATAGGAGGCTATACAAGTGGTTCCTTTAAGGTACATCCTCTATCCGCAACTCCTATGGGAGATAAAATAATCATCACACATGTTAAGGACACGATGATATTAAAAGGGAATCAAATGGAAATTGACGCTATTGTGGTATGGTGTATTATGGGTGGCCAGATTAAAGAAGCCTGGGATATACCTGTTATCCACACCGCAAAAATGATAAAAACTATAAAAGAAAAATTATGAAAATAGTAGCCGTTACACCAGAAAATGCAGTAAAAGAAACTTTCTTCTGTATAAAGGACACTAAAAAACAAGGATTTAAAGATAAAGTTGAGTGGTTTGAAAAGCGTTATAAAGAAGGGGTAAGAATAAAACTCTTGAAAAACGAAGAAGACAAGATGATTGGATTTATTGAATATGTGCCAGCAAAAAATGCGTGGCGACCTATAGATGCTGATAATTATATGTTTATTCATTGTACTTACGTATACTCTAAAAAGGAAAGGAGTAAGGGCTATGGTTCAATGCTTATTGAAGAAGCCGAAAAAGAAGCAAAAGCCAAAGGTATGGATGGTGTATGTGTCATTACAAGTAAAGGTGGTTGGCTTGCTAATAAAACCCTTTTTGAGAAAAATGGATTTGAACAAATTGAAGCAAAGGACCGGTTCGAACTACTTTCTAAAACATGGAACAGTAAAGCTGAAACGCCTAAATTTTATAATTGGACCAACCAACAAAAAAAGTATAAAGGTTGGCATCTTCTTTATGCAGATCAGTGCCCATGGAACGAGAAGTCCGTAGCAGCAATACTAAACGTTGCGATGGATTACGATATAGATTTAAAAGTGTCTAAAATAAATACCGTAAAAGAAGCGAAAATGGCGCCTTCCGGCTTTGGCGTATTCAATCTTTTGCTTGATGGTAAGTTACTAGATGACCATTATTTAAGTGCCACGCGATTTAGAAATATTTTAAAAAAAGAACTCACTATTTAAAAATCAAAGTAAACGTAAGTTTCAGTATAAACTCTTTAAAATCTAACTTATGAATAAGCGAGTATTATTGGCTAAAAGGCCTGAAGGATTACCTGATGAATCAACATGGCAATTAGAAGAACAACCTATTCCTGTTCTTGGCGAAGGTGAAGCCTTGATTCAAACAGAATACATATCCATTGACCCTGCTATGCGTGGCTGGATAAAGGATGCAAAATCATATCTTCCTCCTGTACAAGTTGGAGATGTGATGCGTGCCGGAAGCGTAGGTAAAGTAATTGAGTCTAATAACCCGGATATGAAAGTGGGTAATTATTATGCGGGCTTGAGTGGCGTGCATCAATATGTAGCGACCGATGGCAAGGGTTGGTTGCAAGTTGACCCAAATCTGGCTCCACTGCCCAAATATCTAAGTATATTGGGTTTGACAGGGCGTACGGCTTATTTCGGATTGCTCGAAATAGGACAACCAAAAGAAGGAGAGATCGTGTTGGTTTCCGGGGCAGCTGGTGCAGTTGGAAGTACGGTCGGCCAAATAGCAAAGATCAAAGGCTGCGAAGTTGTAGGCGTTGCGGGAGGAAAGGAAAAATGTGATTACATTGTAAACGAACTTGGCTTTGATGGTGCAATTGATTACAAAAGTGAAGATATCAAAACACGGTTGAAGGAACTATGTCCGAATGGAATTGATATTTATTATGACAATGTAGGTGGAGAAATACTGGATATAGCCCTCACTCAGATCAATAGGAAGGCGAGGATTGTTATTTGTGGTGCAATTTCCCAGTACAATAAGAAGCACAAGGGACCTGATAATTATTACTCATTATTGGTTAACCGAGCCAGAATGGAAGGGTTTGTTGTCATAGATTACGCCAAGGACTATCATACCGCATATATGCAAATGGGTAAATGGCTTATGGAAGGAAAATTAAAGTCCAAAGAATTCATTGTTGAGGGGATAGGAAATTTTCATGATGCATTTCTAAGATTATTTTCGGGAGAAAAGTTGGGTAAACTGATCCTGAAAGTCAACATAACTTCATAAAAGGAACGTTTTTCGGGATTAATTTTCTTATTCGACTTTTTTACTAGTAAAATAACACTTGTCATTACGTAAAATAAGAATTCTTATAGGCGCCTGAAACCAAAATCAAAGCGCATAAAAAAACGCTAAATTCCACCAAGATATCCGCTATTTTACACTTTAGAAATAGTAAATGATATGCAAGTATGAATATAGTAAGCTTTATGAGAAATACTCTAAACCAAAGAAAATAGTCTAATCAGTTTCTCGATTTAATAGTTTTCCTATTTCTGTCTGAATTGATTTTAATTGTTTTATAAGAGTTTCATTCTCGATATAATACAGTGAAAAGTCAATTTACCTAATCTCAATATTTATATAACGAGGACTAGAGGACTATATAATAGTTGAAATACGTTTTTATAATATCTATTTTTTTGATTCTAAGAACCCTTATATAGTATAATCCTTACTAATATTTTATGAACTTTCTAGACCTTGTTTTCATGGTACAAAGTTTCAGTGTTCCAACTATCAGAATTTGTATTGAAAAGATTCCAATACGCTTCGGCAATTTTATCGGGATCATAAAAAGTTCCTACTGCTACGAAACCCATAATGGTTAAGGTTCCTATCAAGATTTTTTCTGATTGGACTTCTTGTGACAACAATTTTACTAAAGTCAACAACGCAGCTTTTCCAATACTAAGTGAAGCATATTCCTCATGCGGATAATGGGCAAGTCCACCGCCGGTAAATAAAAGCTTTCCACCGCCATTATTAATCATATTAGGTAGTGCAATTTTGGCCACCCTTATAGCGCCCATCACATTGATATCGAAATCTTTATGAAAATTATCAGTGCTATAGCTCAGTGCAGTTCCTTTTGAAGCCTTAAAAGCATTATATAATACCATTTTAGGTGCACCTTGTTTGATAACAGCCAGATTAATTTGATGCTCCAGCATTTTATAGTTACCACTATCCGCCTCAAAGACCGAATTACGAATTCCTAGCTTGTTCAGTTCAGAACTATATTGGATAAGCTTGTCAGCAGAACGCGAAATCAACGAAATTATATAACCTTCCTTTCCGAATTTTTTAGCGACCGACATGCTGATTCCCGGACCCGCTCCTACTATGATAATATGTTTACTTTTCATACTTTTTCTATAGTCTTTTAATACATAGTTTTACTTCCAGTGTTTTTATATCTTCTGTTAGTATACCTATACTTATTTACCATTTATTTTATTTATATGTGCTGAAATTATCCTACAAAACTTGTGTCCAGTGTTACTAAACCTTTGTTACTCATTATTGATGTTATTTCAGCTATTATTGAAACAGCTATTTCTTCTGGAGTTTCTGCATTTATAGCTAATCCTGCGGGACTATAGATACTGTCTAAAAAAGACAACTCTGCATTTGGCAAAAAATCTAATATCTGATTTTCTAATTGCATTTTCCGTTTGGAAGACCCCAATATACCTATATATTTAGGTGGAGCAAGAGCCAATTTTAATAAGTACTGAAAGTCTTGAGAGAAACTATGTGTCATTAATACAACTGATGTATAAGAATCAATAAAATTAAAATTGATCGTTTCTGGAGGTTCGAATTTTACGGCTTTTGCACCAAGGAAATTAATTCTGTTTTCAGGGTTTTTACTAGATGTTATAACGATAACATTCCAGCCTAAAAATGAAGCAGCTCTACAGAGTTTTATCGCGTCGTGTTCAGAGCCGATAATTACAAGTTGAATATCGGGATTGATGGTCTGATTAAACTTTTCAAAATAATTTTCTTCAGGATGAATGGAATATGAGTTAGTTGAAATTTCTATTCCATTGATATAAAAGAAGGATCCGAAATTGCCCTCAATTTCATCCATTTTTCTATAAAAAGAGACGATTTCGAAAGACCTCCTTTTTTCGATGGTATTTAAGAGTAATGCACAATCTTTTTTATTTAAATAAAAAGGCTCAATCAATATATATAAAAATCCTTCGCATCCTAATTTATATCTTCCATCATAGGAAATCACTTTAGATACATTTTTATCGAAAACACTAAGAGCACTGTGATATAATTTCTTTTCTACACAACCGCCGCTGATGGCTCCCATCATAGTACCATCTTGAGCAATGGCCATTCTCACCCCTTGTTTCCTATAAGAAGAACCGTCTAACCCAACTAATGAAACCAAAACAGTTTTGATTCCCTTATTTTCTGAATCTTGATAAAAGGTCAATATGTTTTTTAATTCAAATGATTTCATTAGATAGTTTTAGTTATCCAAAAAATAGATTGCATATTCTAAATTGCTTACTCTCTAATTTTTAGCCTTGTTCTTTTTTTGTTAATTCTGCAGCTGTATGTATGGCCTTCCTTACCCTACTATAAGTGCCACATCTGCACAGGTTGGTTATTGAGTTGTTAATGTCTTCATCGCTTGGATTTGGATTTGATTCCAACAGTTTCACTGTAGACATTATAAAACCGGATTGGCAATACCCGCATTGAGGTACCTGTTCTGCTATCCAAGCTTTTTGTACAGGATGCAACGCTTCCCCATCCGAAATTCCTTCTATAGTTGTAATTGATTTCCCTGACGCATATTTCAGAGGAAATGAGCAGGATCGTACCACTTGGTTATCTACATGCACAGAGCAAGCGCCACAAAATGCTTTACCACAACCGAATTTTGTTCCCTTAAGTCCAACGGTATCCCTAATAACCCATAACAATGGAGTTTCTGGATCATCCTTAACTTCTGTAACTGTACCATTTATTTTGAATTTTATCATAATGCTGTAAATTTTTTAATGGGTTTTTGCGAGATGGGAAGAAATTCTGAATAGTAGCGGGTATAAATACCATGCTTTTTTAAAGGCAAACTTCTAAAGCGTTCTCCGGTTGCGGCGAATATGGCATTACAAAGTGCGGGAGCAGTACAGATAGGCCCTGACTCCGCGATACCACCTATTTTTTCTCCACTGTTTACAAAAACGGTTTCTATTTTAGGGTTAAATTCAGGCATTGCCAATATGGTATAATCGTTAAAATTACTTTCAGCTGTCCGACCATCTTTAAAATTTATTTCGGAAGTTAAAGCTGCAGTCAACCCCCAAACAATACCACTCTCTATAGATGCTTTTGATATCCCTACATCCAGTACGGTACCACAATCTATAGCTGTGGTTATTTGATGTATATCTAGTATTCCAAAAGCATCTATTGATATCTCTACTACTTGTGCAACAAAGGATTCAAACGAATGTGTAATCGCTACTCCGCGATAATGACCTTTCTTTTTTGGACTATACCAGTTCGAGGCTTTAGCTACTGCATCTAGGACAGCTTTTGAGCGTTTTTCAGTCACTAAATTTTTTCGATAGATGATAGGGTCAATATTGTTTTTTGAGGCCAACTCATCTATAAAACACTCCACAGCAAAAACATTTGGACCATAGCCAGTGGTTCTCCAAACCGAGGCAGGAGGGGGAATTCGTAATAAATGGGTGCGCATTCGATAGTTAGGAAAATGGTACGGTGTTTCTTTGGCGCCTTCTATAATTGAAAAATCTTCTCCTTCAAATACATGGGCAACGGCTGTGGCAGCTTGAATAACCGAAGGTGATATAAGTTTTAAGTCCAATGCTGTTGGATATCCTTCCTTATTTAATGATGCTTTTATGCCTTGCATTACTCCCGGTCTATAGAAATCATGCTGCATATCATCTTCTCTAGACCATAACAACTTAACCGGTTGTTGGATTTTTTGTGCCACAAAAACAGCTTGATAGATGTAATCGGCTAGCAATCTTCTCCCGAAACCACCTCCTAAATAGGTGCGATTAATGGTAATATTTTCTTTAGCAAATCCTAATTCCTGAGATACTAAAATCTCTGCCATTTCTTGACCTTGAGTAGGTGCCCAAACCTCTACTTTGTTCCCTTTTACTTCAGCTGTAGCATTCATAGGCTCCATGGTT
This sequence comes from uncultured Aquimarina sp., assembly GCF_947495315.1. Classification (GTDB taxonomy): domain Bacteria; phylum Bacteroidota; class Bacteroidia; order Flavobacteriales; family Flavobacteriaceae; genus Aquimarina. The sequence goes on from NZ_CANLYD010000008.1 coordinate 55,723, forward strand.
GCGTGACTTTGCCATGCGCTATAATATTGAGCTTCGTGAGTGTTTTCTGACGCGTTTATGATAGCTTCAGAATTACCTTCGTTTAAGGTCTCGAACCATTCAGAGCCAGACATCTTTTTCTCATAGGCACTATACAAAGAATCACTATCCATCTTACTATTTGGTCCTGAATTATAAATAATGGTAATTGCATCTAACGCCTTTCTTGCTTGCCAGTAACTTTCTGCCACAACAACAATACCTTCTTTTTTTGGGAAACCAGGGCGATAAGCAACTACTGGGTTGGCTACCGGCATTCTAATTAAGTCGACAAAACCTGGCATGTTTCGTACATTATTCTCCTTGATCTCTTTTATCTTTCCTCCAAAATATGGACACATTTCAATGGCCGCATAAACCATTCCAGGGCGTTCCACATCAATGCCAAATTCAGCCTTGCCAGTCACTTTATCCGGGACATCTACTCTAGGCAGTGATTTGTTTCCAACAAGTTTCCACTCACTGGGTTTTTTTAACGGTGGATTTTTGGGTGGTTTAAGCGTATTCGCTTTTTCAACAAAATCGCCATAAGGTGCTTTTTTGGTAGTTCCCTTAAGAAATATGTAGCTGCTCTTGGTGGTAAGGTCATTAACTGATACTTTCCACTCTAAAGCAGCAGCTTCTTTCAGCATTTCTCGTGCTGTCGCAGCGGTCATCCGCAACACATCGTGGAAGGCTCTAACACTTTCGGCGTTACCAGTAAACTGAAATTTGAATTTTGGATTTTGAAAAGCAGGATCTGTAAGACCTCTTTCGATACTTACCTTGTCCCAATCTGCATCTAACTCGTCTGCAAGGATGGCGGGTAAGGTAGTCCTGATTCCCTGCCCCATTTCTGCTTGGTGAGAAATAAGGGTAATCCCATTGTCTTTGTCAATTTTCACAAAAGCATTTAAAGCAATTTGAGGTGCGGGGTTATCTTCTCCTATAGGTAAATAAAACCCTTGAAGCAAAAGACCGCCTGTTGCTAACCCAGTTGTTTTTAAAAAACCTCTGCGAGAAACTTTTGTTACGTTTATCTTATTATTTGATTTCATAATTGTCAATCTTTATTTTTTGGCACTTCAGCTCCTGTTTCTAACCATTTTTCTAATATTTCCACAAATTCATCATGTGAAATTGGTATCGGTTCTCGACCTGGTCCAGGATTCCAACCCCATAATACCAGTGGGTCATCTGTCATGTGTTCAACCAAATCCTTTGGTGACATATTTCCGTTTTGTTTCTTATCTAACAATCGAGCTCCCAGTTCAGCATCGTTCAAACCTATCCAACCCATAGAAAGCGGAGCTAGATGCCATCGTGATACCAAGGGGTCATTAGGTTGAGGAGCTCCTGGTACTCCAGAAACCAGATTGTTAGAAGCTTGATGACAGCTCGTACATTTCATTCCAGTCATTCCTCTATCCTCAGGTCCGCGTTGTACATTAAAAAGATGCTTGTGCATATCGTCTCCTTGTCTTGGATAGTTATCGTTTGGATGGCAATTGATACATCTAGGATGTCTCAATACCTTTGTTATCTCTTCAAAGTGCTTCAGTGATTCCTCTTTAACCGAGTTTTCATCTATTGAGACATAACCATTATTATTGTTTAATTTACATCCCACCATACTTACTAAAAGTACTAAGCACATTGACGTTAATAAAATCGGTCTATGCCATTTGGCATTTTTGACTGATGCTGTTTTTCTAAAAAATAAATTCATTCTTATTTATCGTTTTTAAAGGTGAAACCAATATTGATAATAGAGTCAAATGTTGGGCTAGAAGGAGCAACTATGGATTCATAGGTCATAATCCATCCAAGCCTTACAAAAAGTTTTTCGATTACAGGAACCAGGAGGGCAAAATTTCCATAGGCATTATAATCATCCAATTTTTCCAAGGAGGGTTGTATCCAGCATTCGTATTCAAATCTTGGTCCTTTTGATAATTGAACCAAACCAAATAAGCGAGGGGTAATTCTCCAAGCACTTTCAGTGTCATCAGTTATTCCATTTATATGGTCATCAAAGGTTAAATCATAATTAGTTCTCTGATATATGATGGTGGTTGTAAACTCTAGCTTGAAATTCTCTTTATCTATTAGATGTATACCACCACCGATGCCTGCAAACCATCTAAAATCAATAGCTCTTGTATTGCTTAATTCTAATCCAACTATAGCCAGTGGGAAGTATTTGTCCGTAGGGTTTAATCTAAAAATGTTATATGTAAAAAAATCATTCTCTTTAATTTCTCGCCTTACTTTTCCTACCTGGTAGTTCATTACCACACGATCCGACCATGCGTTATTACCTACAGTAAAAACACCTAGATTATTGAATAATACCCGCTGATTGCCATCATCACTAATAAATCCAGAAGCGGTTATGTCATATGTCCATGTTAAACTATCCCGAGCCACAGAGGTATTTTGAGCATTTAGATAACTAACATTCAGTAAAAAAAAGATCGCAACCAAAAATTGGATGTTATAGTATTTTTTCTTTAACCTTGCGACTTTTAAATTCATTCTTGGTTACATACGATTAAATTGTTATTTATTCTTCAATGTCCTTGCTGAAAAATTCAAGTACGTCCTTAACAAACAACTCTGGCTTTTCTACTGCAGCAAAATGACCTCCGCCAGACATTTCGGTCCACCGTACAATTTGGTATTCGTCTTCCACCCAAGAACGTGGGGGCATGGCGTTTTTCAAATCCTTTGGGAAATTGGCAAAGGCTGTGGGAACGTTTACCTTTTTTCCAGGAGTGGGATGAAATATCCCGTTGTTTTCTAAGAAAATTCCGTGATACCACCAAACTGAACTGTCTATGGTATCAGTAAGGGCGTAGATCATCACGAAAGTAGCCAGGTCTTTTATCGAAATGGCTGTTGTAAGATCCCCTTCGTGGTCCGTCCATGAATAGGCCTTATCCAATATCCACCCGGCAATACCCACCGGATTATCATGAAGTGCAAAAGCTACCGTGGTAGGTTCTTGCGCCTGCATAAAAAAGTAGTCGAATTGGGCTCTTTGAAATTTTTGACCATTATTGAACCATGCCTGCTCTTCTGGGGTGCGATTTTCGGGTTGTTTCCAATCCCATGGAATAATGTTCATATGAAGACCCACTACATTTTCTGGATATCTTGCGGCTAATTGCGAAACAATCAATGATCCAATATCGCCTCCTTGGGCACCAAATTTTTGATATCCTAGAACTTGGGTCATCAATTTGTGATATAGATCTGCCGTAGTTTTTGGTCCTATCACCTTATTTTCGGCTAATGTCGACCAGCCGAAACCTGGGACAGAAGGAATTACTACTGTAAGAGCATCTTCGGGGTTGCCACCAAATTTGGAAGGTTGTGTTAACCGTTCTATGATGTTTAAAAATTCAAATACCGACCCTGGCCAGCCATGGGATAAGATTACAGGTCTAGGATTATTGCCTTCCCCTTTAACATGATAATAGTGAATATTATAGCCGTCTATGTTTACTCGAAATTGGTCAAATTTGTTCAGAGCAGTCTCTTCGGTACGCCAATCATACTCTTTTATAATAAAGGCTCTGAAGGTTTCCATGAAATTGCTACTAGTGCCGAGATCCCATTTCCCAGTAGTGAGTTTGTCAGGGAATTTTGTGTTTTCAAATTGTGTTAATACTCGATTTAGCTTTTCTTGTGGAATATTAATTTTAAATGGTTCCGGTTTTCCTACTTGACCTGAACTAGATTCAGATATCATTAATGATAAAAATGCTATCATTAATAGAGGTTTGACTTTTAGTATTGAATGCATCATATTGTTTTTAAGTTTTAGTTTGATTTGTTTTTTTGATGTCTTCTGTAAGATGTGCATCTTCATAAATAGATAAATAATTTATAGCAATACATCTTAGCTTTATGTCTTTAATAATGAGTATGATAAATCCAAATAAAAATGATATACTTTTTACACATAGCTTTTAAGGGTATAAAAAATGGTCACTTGATTAACTCTTGCAAAAAGAGTATTGTTTATAATGAATTTATAAGCAAAAAAGAACAATGTCAAAACTAATCTACCAATAAGGTGATTTCATCTACGAATTATGAAACTAAAAATACCTTATGCGCTTTCGCGGTCTATATTGTATCTGAGTTGATAATTTTCATTTTTAATGTATTTCTATGTGTTCTTTGCTTTTCTAGAATCGTGCCATTAGTGAATAGTTATTTAAGGATTAATTTAAGTCGCTGATAGTCAAGTTTATGTATTTGTTTTTCAATTAAATTTTAGTTGCTTTTTCTATTAATGAAAACATTTAAAAATCCAATTTTTTGGAGATTTTGTTATATTATTTAATAATTTTGTAAATAAAGTTTGAAATGATCATGCCGAAGAAAAAAGGAAGTAGTGACAAAATATACTCTAAAGAGTTGCTTAAAATAAGCACCACTTTACTTAATAATATCACCAGTAAGGATTTATTACGGACGATTTATGACACCATAAAGCCTATCTTTCCATTTGACAATGCAGGATTATTTTTAATTGATCACGAATTGGATATTTTTTGGGAGATTTTAGAAGAAGGTATATTACCTCAAAATGACTTACAGGATTCTTTGGCAATAAATAATCTATTAGGACCTTTTGCCTATACAGGAAACCATCCCGATACTTTCTTTTATGCCGATACTCCAATCATTTTTAGTGTAGAGGCGCAGTCAAAAATTTATCAGAATCCCCAGTGGGAATTAATGAAAGCACATGGTCTAAAGGAAATGATTGCCGGACCACTTATGGTCAATAACAAGAAAATCGGTTTTTTCTGTTTTAATAGTAAAGAAGAAGGTTTTTACAGAGAAAAAGATTTTGAGTTATTTGAGACCATAGGAAACCAGCTTGCTGTAGCGGTAAGTAATATAATGACCAATGAACAACTGCTGGAAGAAAAACGGTTCAAAGAAACGTTGTTGGGCATCAGTAAAGCAGTGGCCACTATTCAGGATAGGAAGCAACTTTTTAAGATTATATTTGAAACCGTCAACAAAGTAATTCCCGTAGACGATGTAGGCTTTTTAGTACTGGACGAAGCGGGTACTCGCGTAAAAGATTTGGCCGTCAATGACAATTACCACAATGTAGAAAGCAATGAAATTTTGTTTGAAAAGGGACTTGGTGATTTTTTGGATGTGGATGCTTTTGTTAATCTGGCCCTTACTGAGACGGGTATCATAACTATTGAAGAAGCGATAACAAAATTTCCTGAAAACCCTATTTTTCCTACCTTAAAAAAATCAAGCAAAATTAAAGAAATGCTATTTACACCTATGAAAGTAGGAGATAAATCTATAGGTGTCCTTATTGTAGATTCTTTTTTAGAAAACACGTATTCTGAAGAAATGTTTTCTTTGTTCAAGGCCATTGCCGACCAGCTAGCCGTAGCGGTGAACAACGTACTGGCCAATGAGGAATTGCTCACACGACAAAAGCGAATTCAAGACCTGTTAAAAATCAGCACCGCTGCCACCAAGATTAAAAATCGAAGCGAATTGCTCAAAGTAATTTTTGAGACCATTAAGCCCATCTTTCCATTTGATACGGCAGGAATTTTCATCATTGATTTTGAGAATGATCTTCACTATGATTTATTGGATGCAGTTGAAATTTTAGGTTCAAATGATAGTATCCAAGTTGAACTGATTGAAAAAAAACTATTAGGTAGTTTTAAGCATAATGGTAGTGGTATTGATTATGTCACCAGAACTGGGGAACCTGTAGTTTTTAATATTAAAAAGGATGGAAAAAAGTGGCCGCATCCACAGCTTGAAGTCATGTACGATGCTGGTCTTAGAGAACTTTTATGTGTTCCGCTTAAAAGTGCCAATGAAACGTTCGGAATGTTCTGTGTCAATTCAAGAACAGAGAATTTTTTCAATGAAGGCGACTTTGGTTTTTTTAAGACAATTTCTGAACAAGTTGGGCTGGCTGTTAAGAACATTGTAGCCAATGAAGAGGTGCTCTTACAGAAACAACGACTTGAAAATCTGCTAAATGTTAGTACTGCTGCCACCAAGATCAAAAATCGAAGTGAATTGCTCAAGGTGGTTTTTGAGACCATCAAACCTATTTTTCCATTTGACTCGGCTGGTCTTTTTATTATTGATAGAGAACAAAACGAACATTATGAGATATTGGACGATATAGCTATTCTGGGAGATGAAGATATTTCGCAAAAGGAACTCATAACAAGCAATCTACTAGGTCGTTTTAGGCACAAAGACAGTGCTGTCGATTTTCTATCTTCCGGTGACCATCCACGACTTTTTACTATTAAAAAGGATGGGAAAAAATGGCCACACCCGCAATTTGAAATCATGTATAGCACTGGTCTTCGTCAAATCATAGGCATTGGACTGCGCAGTGGAAAAGAAACCTTCGGAATGCTATGTTTTAATACGAAACAAGAAGACTTTTTTTCAGAAAAGGACTTCCCATTCTTTCAAGCTATATCCGAACAAGTTGCCTTAGCCGTTAGAAATATGCTTGCAAAGGAACAAATTGTAAAACTCAACCATGAACTACAATTAGAGCGCGATTATCTTATAGAAGAGGTCAAAATTGAACATAATTTTGAGGAAATCATAGGAAACAGTCCTTTGTTAAGAGAGGTTTTTAAAAGTGTAGAAATGGTATCTCATACCGATGCCACCGTATTGGTTGAAGGGGAAACGGGCACAGGAAAGGAGTTGATAGCCCGCGCCATCCATAATAGATCCGACCGCAAAAAGAAACCTATGGTCAAGGTCAATTGCGCCACCTTGCCCAAGGAGCTGATAGAGTCTGAGCTCTTCGGGCATGAAAAAGGAAGTTTTACGGGAGCCTTTGAACGCAGAATCGGTAAATTTGAACTGGCTAATAAGAGTACTTTGTTTCTGGACGAGGTTGGCGAAATGCCTTTGGAACTACAAGCCAAATTGCTACGTGCCATCCAGGAAAAAGAGATTGAACGGGTGGGCGGAAAGGAGACTATTAAAGTGGATGTTCGTATTATAGCCGCTACCAATAGGAATTTATTGGAGGAATCGGAAAAAGGCGGGTTCAGATCAGATCTTTACTATCGATTGAATGTTTTTCCTATTCGTATGCCGGCATTACGGGAGCGCATTGAAGACATCCCGCTTTTAGCCACTTTTTTTGCGCAAAAATATTGTGGCAAGTTCAATACAAATTTTAAAGGCATCAAGGAAAAAGCAATGCAAGAGCTACTAGAGTACCACTGGCCTGGAAACATACGTGAACTTGAAAACCTAGTAGAACAGGCCTGTATTTTAAACCAAGGAAAAGCATTGTCGTGGGCTAGGGAATTAGTGTCTGCAAAACCTAAAAGAAGAGTGCTCAAAGAAAAACAGGATTATGGGAATTTTGATATTAAAGCCATCAAAAAAGAACAGGAGAATAAAGAACGTGAAACTATATTAGAAGCTCTCAAAAAGACAAATTGGCGTATACGTGGAGATAAGGGAGCGGCAAAACTATTGGGAATTAAACCGACTACTTTGGAGTACAGAATGACTAAATTGGGGTTAAAATAGCTAATAATGGATGTTAAAAGTTGACTACGATATCTAGAGTTTCATTAGCATTTTTGTACCGAACATCCTTATACTTTAAGTCAAAGAAAGGAAAATGCGAATACTATTATTAGGTGTTTAAAATCGAAGTCAGATCGCATAAAAAAAGCTAAATCCCACCAAGATATCCGCTATTTTACACCATAGAAATAGTAGATGATATACCTGTATGAATACAGTAATTTTTATGAGAAGTACTCTAAACCAAAGAACATAGTCTAATCGGTTTCTCGATTTAGCATTTTCCTTATTTCCGTCTGAATTGATTTTAATTGTTTTATAAGAGTTTCATCCTCCATATAATGCAGTAAAAAGTCAATTTGTCTTATTTCAATATTTATATAACGAGGACTATATAATAGTTGAAATACGTTTTGATAGGTTTTTATAATATCTATTTTAGGATCAACTTTAAAATCATTATTCAGTAACATCAAACTATATTGAGTTTCTGTGATACCTATTTGAATTGATACATCAAAATTTACAGTATTCATATTTCGTAATTTCTCCTGTAGTTGTAATAAATAATCTTTTACGTTACTTACTTGTTGAAGCGTTTTAATATTGCTTAATCGTTCAATAAGTGTTTTGCTTTTTCTTAGTTCTAAAATATAACCTACGAAAATTAAATTGGTAATAGCATCAAGATAATCGCCATCATCGATATCCCCAGAAGCAATTTCAAAAGCTTCGGTGTATAATGAAAATGCTTTTTCTAAAGATTCTATTTGTTTTTTTGGAGTGTCCTTAAAAAGTAAAGAAGCCATTTTATAAGCATTTGCTACTATGTTTAGTCGCTTTGGATTACGCCCAAGCAGACACAGTTTTTTTATTTCATTTAAATCGTCTTCAACACTCTCGGAAGTTAGATGATACGATTTAATGGTACAATAGTGTTGAAGCGCACAAATAGAAAAATTTCCATTGGGTATTAAAAACAACTCTTTAAATTTTGAAAGCGCTATGTTTTCCATTCCCAATTCATCATAAATCAAAGCTTCTTTCTCTATAACTACTGCATCCAGTAAATCTGCCTGACGGGCTTTATGGAGATAGTTGTCTAATTTTTCTAATGTTATAGAGGTATTATGTTCCTGGTCCCTTATGGCTACTAGCAAATTATCCATATCCGTATGGATTTGATCTGAGATTACGTATTCTAATCCTTCGTGTTCAGTACCTTGATTATTATTGAATTTATAAAATGGATTTCCATAGCACTGATAGGCACCCCAGGTATTGGTGGTTGAGTGATTCTGATAGCAGCTCATACGGGCTTTCTGAACGGATTGACCAAAATTATAACCCATAAACATATTGTTGTAAAATGTTTCAGCAAAAGTTTTTGCTGCCGCATCATTCACGGCCCATCCAGAGATTACAATTGCTTTAACACCCATTTCGATAAGTTGTGTTCCAACATCTGCTGCTAAACTATATCTGGATTTATAATATTTATCATCTTCTGCATTCAACGCTCCAGAGTAACAACAGTTTATAAATACAAACTCTGGTACCGTACTGAGTTGTTTTATCATTCCAGGATCGATGAATAAATCGCCACCAATGGCGATTCCTATTTCTCCTTTTTCGGGATTATAAACACCGTGTCCTGCAAAATGAAGCATCTTATATTCATAATTAAATAATTCTTTTAAAATATCCGAAGCTTCCATACGTATTACTGGATTAGGTTTATAGCTGTTAAACCTCATTTGATCGACAACCCATTCTGCCTCTATTTTTGCTGCGATAAGTGGTTTTAAGTCATCACGATTGTATAACGGATCCCCAACGACTAGTACATTGTTGTTATTTAGTTTTGCGTTTTCAACTTGGTAACTATCTTTGGTAATTAACTGTCTAATAAAGCCTGCCATAACAGAAGCTGGCATTTTATCAATATATCTATCGTGTAATAATTCCCAGGGAATCTGGGCAGCACATTTATCTAGTTTTACTACCATACTATTTTGATCCCTGAATATATTCTTAAAATCATTGGGGATCAGCATTTCGAAAAGGGTCTTTGATAACTTTGTATTCCATGACGATTCCAATATATCTTTATCCAGGAGATGCTTTACATGGCGAATTCCAATTCCTGTGGTCTTTTTTTCGACTCGAGCTTGATTGTTACTTGTGTATACTTCAAGTCTATTTTCTCCGACACATGCAATATGCAAGTTAGACCATCTGGTATATGGGTTTTCTTCTATTAAATGACGCCTTTTGGCTCCAGGCATTCGTATAATTTTGGGATGTAGCTTGAACTTAATCCGTTCATCTTGTTTTTGAATTCGATTTAAACAAAAATATGCCTGACTGGAGAGTGATTGATAATAGTTCACGATCTCTACATTTTCAATAGGTCTTAGACCGTGATTGGTTTTTTTGATGTAATTATTCGCTTGGGTTACCCCAAGAAGGATTCCTTTGATCGATTGTTCTATCGAAAGTTTGCCGTATCCAATACCGATCATCACAAAAGAAAGTCCTTTAGAATACTGCTTTGCTCTTGGCAGCGTGTAATTATCTCTCATGAACATGGCATATTTTCTGACGGCAAGATTTACAGTTTTTGCTAAAAGAAAAGAGGTAAGTTCATCGGGTAAACCTAATCCGCAAATGATAGCTCCTTTAGGTTTTGTCAGAAGATTAAAAAACACTTCGCTCTCACCAATTTTACCGGGATAATAACCGATTCCCATCCTCTGAGAAAGTCTGCCTCCCAGATAACTATCTAGTGCTTTTTCTGCACTTAAAATCAAATCCATGAAAAAGTGTCCTACCATAACAGGAAATGATGAAGCTTTTAAATCCCCGTGTATGACATCCACTCTTAATTCGCTAGGTTCGATTTTACTGGTGACTTTTCTGCCTCCAAAGATGGTATTGAATACTTCATCAGAGTCAAATAACGGAACCGGGTATTCTTCTCCTTCCGTAATAATTTCTTCGCTTCTAAGAGAGAATTCGGTACTAACTAATGCGGTAGTACTTCCTATTTCTAAAATATCGCCAACCCCTTTAAATACTTCTTCTTCATCGGCAAGACTTCCGTGAGTCGCATTAGCATAATAAAGATTTTTACTTCCGATAAGTGGTTTTGGAATTCCGGTATCCCAGGTTACGCTTCCATCTCCTCTCGAAGTAGATTTGTATATAAGTTTCTTTTTACTCGAAAAAGTTCTGTTTCCTAATCTATAATCAAATACAGTACGATCATCATTACCACAGATATAATAGATATTTTTAAAGAAGTCATCTTTATTATAAATCTCTTCTAAAAAAGATAGTACTTCTTCTCTATATTTTTCGAAGTGATGGAGTGATGGTTGATTGTTTTTGGGGTTAGGCATAGTATCTATTTTGGCATCTTCTTTTAGTTCATCCCAAAACTGTGACTGCCAAAAAGGGCGATTTTTTGTATCTTCAATAGGTAATAATTCAAATACTCCTTTGTATTTCCAAAATATACGTAGTAATTCTTTTCGATTATGTTTAAAATCTAACATGGCAAGTTGCTTAACTCTACCACTATGTCCGGTAAGAACTTCCATGATTAAGTAAGAACCTAACCATGGTGTGCCGAGCATGACAAATTTGTTTTGATTATTTTTTTGATAATCCTCCCAGAATTCTAGATGCGCCATCATGCATTGTCTCACAACAAGACCACCCATAGAATGTGCTACGATATGAACATTTAACTCTTTTGAAGCGTTAGAAACCTCTTCTACAACTTTTTTTAATTCATCGGCCGCTTTAGATATCGAAAGACGCCAATCGAATTCTAGAGTAACAACATCATACTTGGTGTTTAAGTATTGTGCAAAACTATCATAATATTTCTCGATGACTCCAGAAGGTCTTATTTTATCATTACTAATATTTAATTGAGTCGCTATTGCTCCTTTTTTTATCTTTTTAAACTGTACCCATAATTCTTCCTCACCTTCAGCAAGTGCAGACCCCATAATACCTGGAATAATGATAACCACGTCTCTTTCATAAGTGGTAGGTTTATAACTAACACTTTTCATGGAGAACCACTTCAGTAAAACGCCTCGATCTCCTTCTACATCGATCTTTCTCTTAAATAATGAAGTATATGTTTTTTCAGAAACAGACAGTGCTTCTACTATAGCCTGAGAGGTATCAGGATTCGAAAAATATTTAAAATGATTTGTATCACTATTTTGAGATTCATAAAAAAACATTCCTTGATTACGTTGGATACCGTGATACATACGTTGTGTATCTACTACTAAATCATTTGGCGAAAAATAAAATAAATTGGCTAAAATGACTTTCAAGGACTCAAAATTGAATCCACCAACCTCAGCGTCTCCTGCTATACAATACAATTCACTCTGAACCTTAGAGATTCCACTATTCATCATTTGCTGAAAAGCTGATTCTGGCATCATACTATTGAGTCCCGGTAATACTTCAGGATCTTCTTTTTGGGCTAGTAATTCTAATAAAAAGGATTTGACAATTCCATATAGAGGGTTGCTAACTCCTAAGCTTAAGGATATAGCATTCAGTAATAAATTAAAAAAATGATCTACTCTGCGAGATAAGATCGTAGTACCGCTAGATGGCGACGCTACTCTTACAACTTTGTTTACGTAGAGGCGATGAGCCTCGGCTTTTTTGTTAATTTCGGCTATGGTCTTGGTTAAGGATTTGTTGTTTTTTCTAACAATACTCAGCTCTTCATCACTAAATCCAATGGTACCATTAGACCGATTACGATAATCACATTTTGCCAAAATATCAGCAACCAGACCTCCTCTGGAATGACTTAGTATGTCTATTTCGCAGTTTTTGGGAGTGTTTTCCAAAAAAGTCAAGGCGTTGTCCAATGGGCTTTTAGAAAGAGTCTCATGTTCTAAAGCTATAATTTTATCTTTGTATATCTCTACCAATTCTTGCCAAACTCCATTTCCTATAAGTTCTCCAAATGCTTGTTGAGCCGTGGACAGTGTTCCGTGTAGTAACAATAGATATCTGCCGTTTTTATGATCTTCTATATCATAAGGTCTACGCTCCATATTGGCGTCCAGACAATAAAGACCAGGTTCTGGCTGTACTTTTTTGTCATATTGCGCTCCTAGTACTTTTATTGTTGTTGCAGCTGTGTTTTTTGGTTTGAAAACACTGAATAGCTTAATAGCTGCTTGTTTAATGCTCCCTCTTGAAGTTTCTTTGGATAGTATAAAAGGTTCGAAGACGTAATCTTCTTTTCCCGCAGAGCGGCTCGATTGAGTTTTTGTATCATAGATTTCCTGAATATCCTCCAGATGACCAATCCACTCTGTTTTATCTGTAAACTGAATTGCCAATAAATCGGTATCATCAAAATCAATCTTGATGGCTTCATTACTTGAACGAGTAGACGATACTTCTATACAATTTCCTAATTCATATGTTCCTTTTAGATGCTCAGGTAATAAATGGGACATCTTATTCACATCTATTTTTTTTCCGAAGAGTTTTGCTGTTTTTGTCATAATACAGAAGTTGTAATTATAATCTTTGTTTAAATCGATACAATCGAAATACTATTTTGATTGAGGTAGGGGTAAACAGGGTAGATTCTTCGTCATCCGGGAATTTCTAAGCATTTATTAATGCCATAATGTTGTTTTTTTAAATGGATAAAAATAAAAAAACCGTTTTCAAATCTGATGTTTGAAAACGAAGTAATCTTACTAAGATGGTACGTGGTAAACGTTAAGTATTATAAAATTAAATAAGTTAAGGTCTATGATTTGATCATGAAAACCTCTTAAATTTATTTTATAAGCAACTGAAAATCAAGTATTAATTATGTTTATAAGATGTGATATTCGAAAAGAGGTAATGATTCTTAGGTAACGTTAACATCACACCTTACTACATAGTGTTTTTGTTTTATGGAGTATCTTCTCCTTCACCCACAGGTTCTTTACCAGTACTAAGAGACCCCCATTTTAGTGTAGTATGAAACTTCACGTATACAGGATCTTCATTTCTTAGGGTATCAAGCAGCGTTTCCATCTCAGCTTCGTGGAAATAAATATTAAGAATTTTATTTGCGTGCTGTACATTTTGTGGTAGTGCTTGTCCATCCTTTATGATTCCAAAATATCCCAAATATTTGTTATTTGGATCATATAGATATAAGAAGCCTACTTGTTTTCCTCCAGAATAATTACTAATAATTAAGGTGCTATAATCTTTGATTTTGTGTGAAACTACCATTTTGTTTGGTTTAAAAGTTAAATTTTGTGTAGTCACAAAAGTAAACCTTGCTATGGAGTGAGAAAAGAGTTAAAAAACTGATTATTAAGGGGTTGTTTCCCCTTTGGAGATGCTTTTTTAGCTCATACTTATTGAGTCCAATATGTAAAAGATGAAACTAGTAGTGAATATTCTAATGTTTTCCGGATACTTTGTATTGTAAGAGTTAGAGAATAGGATTGGTTTTTTAATAACGATTGTGTTTAGAATCGTTTGTTTTGTTTGTAACATCTATTTCTATTTCGGAAGGGTCACTTTAATTTTAATCTTTTTTTAGATGGTCCAGAATAAAAGCCATTTCAATATCCTTTTTTGTGATCCATTCATCTAAGGTTGGATACATAATAAAATCTGGAATTGCACCTCTTCCAAAATTCTTTTTTGAGTCTACTGCAGTAGTGTATTTTTGTAATGGTATTGTAATCAACATATTACCGTGTATTTTGATTTCAGGCATCATTCCGCTAGTGTTTCCTTGAAACCCACCGCCAGTTTCTTGCCCTACTATTTTGGCAATGTTATTTTCTGCAAGAATTGCTACAAAGTCGCTACAGGAAGACATACATAAACCGTTGGTTAGGATATAAACATCTCCTTCGTAGTTGTTCTTAGCGGGATTTTGAATCTCATAGTAATCAAATTCATTTGTTTGCTTGGCTTTTTGCCAATGGTAGGTGTCACCAACTTTTATAGGTTTCTTATAAAAAAGTCGATTGACTCCTGTTATTTGCTCAACAGTTTGTTCTGTTACTTCTATCTTTTCCCAATATCTAAAAGGTTTACTAAAAAAATGACTTGCTAAAAAAACAGCATTACCGTCTGTTCCGCCAGCATTATATCTTAGGTCAATAACCAATTTCTTGATTTCCTGATCTTTTAAATTTTTGAAAGATTTTTTTATGAATTTCTTGAAGTTTTGACCATTTTCTTTTATAGTAGTTTTAGCAAAAGAACGAATTTTTAAAAATGCAACATCATTTTTAATTTCTAAATGTAGTTGTTCTTTATCCGAACCTTCTTGTGATAGAAATGAAGGAAAAGCTTCCTTATCAATACCATCCAGTTGGAACATTTTAATTTCGTCATTAACCTTCACTTGAATGTTAAAAGAAGTCTCACATTCAATAATACTTTGATACCAAAATGAAAAACGATGATTGAGTAAAAGTATTTTTAATGTTTCATTGTAACCATCAGAAGGGATAGTATTTAATAATGTTTCTAATATTTCGGAGCTCGATTTGCCATTGATAGTAATGAGCTCACTTCTGATGGGTAACTTCGTATTATTTGATAGGTTCTCTGTAATAAAGATCCTTTTATCTTTTGCTATGAATATGTTTATCGGAAGTAGTTTGTAGGTTTTATCTAAATACGTATTATAGCTTTCTGATAAATTTATTGAAGTGTGAAGACAACCAATCTGCGCAAATAAAGGCTTAAGTTTTCTGTAATACGCTATAGATGTTAATGAATCTGTTATAGTCTGAGTAGTGGAATCTATAATGTTATCAAAAGACTCTTTAGTCGTATATCTATAGAATCCAGGATGTCCTTTTTCTATACCTATCATAAGCTCCTTTGTCCAAACTTTTAAGCTATCGGCAGAAAACTTTTCTAGAGGATCAAAGGATGTTTCATTTTGAGCATTACTGTTATTAATTATCAAGAATACATTGAGTAAGATCAGGGTTATAAGTTTTTTGTTTTCCATATAGATACACTTCTTCAAATAGGATAGTATAGAGACGCAATCTCTAATAAGATAGTTGCAGAAAACCATTTTGAATTTTACCAAATATCAATAATAAAGGAGGAACATCATTATTTTGATCTGTTAGTCTCGTAACTACATTTCAAAATTGAAATGATTGAAATAATCTTTTATAATTAGCAAGAACAATTATACCCGTTCCTATCGAAAAGAATAGTATGAGTATAGATATTATATCGATTGTTCTATTAAAGATTGATTTATCTATAATCATACTCAAAGCATATATCCCGATTAATAAGATTCCGGCAAGAAAATAGTGCATAGAAGTTTTCAATTTAGACGATACTTCTTTCTTGTACTCATGAGTTTGACGGATAGTATTCATCAATTGATTTTCAAAATCGTCAGTTAACGTTGTACGATCCGCTTTTTTAACAATAGATGTTACAAAATCATCTTTAAATTCTGGCAGTCCTTTTTCCATAATTTTTTATAAAGAGGTTTTCCAAATTTGACGAACGCTTTTTCTTGCTCTATGCAATATTACCTTAGTGTTTGCTGTGGTCCAACCAGTAATAATTGTTACGTCATTTATACTTAATTCTTGTAAATAAAAAAGCTCTAAAGCTAGACTTTCTTTAGGGTCTAAAAGCGATAAAACTTTGTGTATTTTATCAGTATGATCTTTAGATATTTCTTCAAATTGTTCTTCTAAGATAGCATCACTTTGCTCTTCAATATATACAAACGTTTTTCTTTTTTTTAAAGATCGTAATCGTAAAAAAGACTCATTAACCACAATTCTGTAGAACCAAGATCTAAATTGAGCAGTTCTATTGAATGATTTAAGTCCATTAAATGCCTTCATAAAAGCATCTTGAGTGACTTCTTCCGCATATTGTTCATCCTTAACAATGGATAAAGAAATACTATATGCCATATTTTTATATTTTTTTATAAAATAGCTAAAGGCTTCAATATTGCCTGAGAGAACACTATCAATATAGGTGTCATCCATATCACTTTTGTCTCTTTTTACTTATGAAATTTATAATAAAGAGAGAAATACTTAAGCAAAAACCAATTACGCAGGTGATTAAAAAACCTTTGAACAATTCTAGATCATTATCTAAATATAGAATAATGAATGCTATGATTAAGAACGCTACGCTAAGAGCGCTTGTTATGATTGCTAGTTGTAACCAAGGGAAAATAAATTTAATTCGATGTTCCTTTTGAGCTTCTAGAATGTCTGAAAATTTCACGCCTTTTTCTATCAGATATATCCGTTCTTTATCTCTTGCTTTTTGATAGAAATACCAGGCAAAAAATAGGGCAGCAATGGCTGCTATGGCTACGATGCAAAATACTATTGATTCAATCATACTAATTATCTATGTTATAAAATTTAGTTGTCTACGTTTTTATTTTTTTTGGGCTGTCATTTCCATTCCTGAACCTTTCATATGCAAACCCGTTACGTTTCCATTCTGGTTCAATAAAAATTCTAAATCATGAGTTCGTTCATCATCAATAAACTTATGTTTGTCATAACAATTTATTTTTACACCTTGACCTTGAGATTCACCATATAATTTACCATCTTTTAGTGATACTGTTAATATAAATTCTGGAGAAAATTCATAAGCTCCCACATATTGCTTTAGTTCGTCTATAGATAGCTTTAAGTTCTTAGTTTTAGAAATGTTTTGATCTTGGTGATGGTTGTAACTCAATACTCTTGAAAGTTTCCATTGCTGCTTATCAATTAACCATAGATGGGAATAGGTAGCTTGAGTTTGCCCAAAACTATGACTGCCATTTTGTATAGCACCATATAACTCTCCATTTTTATATAAAGGAAAAACTTCAAAACTGGAATCATCCAGTACTCGACTTATGATGTTTTTTCCAGAGGTACATAAGTTATTTTTTATAGAGGCAATAAACTTTTCTCTAGATTTAGTGATTCCATCTCTATCGTGATAGAACTCAATATCATGAGCAATTAATTTTTCTATTTGAACAAGATTACATTGATTAAAACCAACTTCAAATAAGAGACTGTCTTTTGCTTTTAAGGTTAAAAATAGATCTGATTTAGTCTGGGCATAACCACTCGTAATAGATACAAGAAGAAAAATAAAGAATACTGTTTTTAATTTGAATGTCATTTTTTTAAAATTAAATTACTATTACCCATAGGATACAGATCTTTATAAAAGGTTACAAACTGAATACTATATTAGCTCTATTTGTTAGAAGAGAAGGTTGTAGTTTAATTTTAATTCTTGTTTAAATATTGTAAATCAAATAGTTATGTGCTTAAGATTTGTTTTTATTTAATTTTATAAAATTTTACATTTTGAATTCTACCAGATGTTAACAGTAAATTTGAGATAGCATTGTTCTCACCTCTTTTTAAAGTGATTTTATAATTGTAGTCATTGATGACCAGCTCATTTGGTGATAATAGAATCGCTTTCATTTTTGTTTTACCACTTCTAATTTTGTAGTCAACCCCAGAAATATATTTGATAGAAAATTCTACTTTTGTTTCTTTATTTAGGAAAGTTCCGTTTACTGATTTGAAGTCAAAATCACTGAAATCAGTATTTTTTCTGGTAAGTGTAAAAGGTTTTGTTCTGGTGTAATAGGTGGTGACTTCCATCTCGCCGTTTTCATTTTTTGTAAATTCTTGTTTAAAAGGTGCATCATTCCATTTCTGAAAAACGTTATCAGCTTCTCTAATTAATTTGGTGTCATTTCGCCCTGAGCGCACCAAAAACAGATCTCCTTCTTTTTCTACAAACTGCCATACGGCATCGTTTAATTGGTAGAGCCCTACGATGTCTTTTTTAGATACATAAGGACCAATTTTTTCTGGAGTTAATCGAATGTTTTCTGAATCAGATTTCAAATCCATTAAAATATTAGCACTGCTTAATGTTTGCGACATTGGATCTGTTTTGCCACTATTTGTAAGCGTGATAATTGAAAAATTTTTATCAGGAAATCTGGCGGCAATGGCTTTCCAGGCGCCTGTTGAACCTCCATGAAATTTATACGGGATATTCTGGTGTTCTCCAAATTCTACGCCATATCCATATTTTTTATTGGAAGAGTTCGTAAGTAAAGATTGACTTTTTTCTAATAATTGTTTTGAGAATCGTTTGTTTTCTTTTGTTTGAAGAATTTGTTCCCAGGACAATTGATCTTCTAAAGTGGAGAAAATGTTTCCATCGCCATAAATATTCCAAATCCAATCATATCCAAACCAGGTGTCAAAATTGAAATAAGGCTTGGCGATAGGCTCTTTGATTGCCTTGTGATTGGAAATGAATGAAGTATTCGGCATATTTAAATCCCGAAACATTTGATTGGTATAATCTATAAAAGAGGTTCCGGAGACTTTATCTACAATTTCTGCTAATAAGATGTAGTTAGAGTTGCTATATGAATATGTTGTACCAGGTTCACAATTTAGATCAGCTTGTTTGCTAAACAAGGATAAGGCATCTTCCATAGTATATGAATGTTCCCACCAAGTAATGCCTTGTAAAGACCATAAATCATAAACATCTCTGATACCACTTGTATGATTAAGTAAATGGGCAACCTTAATTTTAGATTTTATTGTGGGATATAGTTTAGGAAAGAACGTTCTAATATCATCGTTAAGGTCTATTTTTTTGTCTTCAATTAAACTTAGCATAGCCAAAGCAGTAAATTGTTTTCCATTGGATGCAATATTGAAACGTGATCTTTTATCAATCAAAGTACTGTCTTTCAGATCAGCAAATCCTGCATATTTCTCATAAATTATCTTACCTTCCCTGACAATACCTACGGCAATTCCGGGAGCTCCTTTTGGCACATCTTTAGTAGCGATAGAGTCCAGTTTTGTTTTTTGTAAAGCTGTTAATTGATTAATGTCTTGACAATATGCTAGGCTTGGTAATAGTATTAAAAAGAAATAGAGGATGAATGATTTCATGGTGTTGATTTTTGAACAAAAATGACAAATAGATATTCTCTGAACGCTTCAAATCAAGATTTGAGACCTTCTTTTAGGATAATTTAACAAGAAACTCTTTTGGAGATAAAGTAGTATTCTTCTTAAACGCTCTATTAAATGTTGCTTTAGAATTAAATCCACATTCCAGGGCAATACCCAATAATGTTTTGGTGTTTTGTTCGCCAGATTTCATGTTTTCAATAACTGCTTCTATCCGATAATGGTTTACAAAATCATTAAAATTCATCTGAAACCCCTGATTGATCAGATTCGAAATAGCTTTTGGGTGTGTGTTCATTTGTACTGCTACATCCGATAAAGTGAGCGTTGGGTTTTTATAGAGCTTTTTTGATACCATCAATTTCTCAAGCTTTACCTTTTCTTCTTCTATACTTGATAGAGTAGATTCAATAGCGGTTTGCTTTTTAGATGATCCTACTGGTATTTCAGGTTGTAATTCAAGGAAAGGAACAGAAGATTTTACTGTATTCGAATACCCACTTAGTGCGATAAAGTAAAAAAGGATTGAGAAACATAAATAATACCAAAATTTATTACCGAATTGACCCCATTCCGGATTCAAGATAAAATACAATATCCTAAGGATAAGCAAGGCAAGAAAAGCAATAAAAAAGTATTGTATCCATTTGAAAAGAACTGAATTAGCAAAACTCACGGTTTCGAATGCAATTTTTTTGTATTTCCAATAATATCGTAAACTCAAAATTAAATAGAATACCATAGAAAGCCATCCCGCAATTTGATACCATAAATCAAAATCTTTATCTCTTCCATCCGCGTAAAAGTAATAGTCAGATAGTATGAATTTATCTGTAATAAAAATAATCAAACTGTATCCGATATAAAGGAGTGCAGGTATAAAATGAATCCATTGACTTTTAGAAAATCGGAAAGATTGATTTAACAAACTTTGTGCATAGAGATACAGTATAGGTCCGATTAAAAATAATTGTTGGAACGGAATAAAAAAAAGAATTTCTCTATATATCTTTTGTGAATACCAGTTTGCATACCCCAGCATAAAAGGAGCTATATACAAACAACCTAAAAAAATAAACAGGCTTAACCATTTGCTAGCGTTGTTTTGGTCTTTTATGCCTTTTTGAAAAAGTAATATTGAAAAAACAATCCCTTGACAAAAAAATATCAGTAATATCGAACTTTTGGGACCGAAATCGAATAGCATATTTAAGGATAGGTTATGTTCTGAGGAATTTACAATTAGACATTACTCGTTAAAGATATTAAAATTGAGTATACTTAAGTGTTATATTATTGTCTTCATTTAGCTTATAAAAATATGGTTTTAGCAGTTAGGTTAACTAGTTTTTTACAACTACTTTTTTCTTTTGAAAATCATATTGTAGATTTCAGAATGTGATTAAGGATTGTAATAAACTGAAAAACCACTCATTTTTTTAGTGAGTGGTTTTTTTATATGAATATTTTAGTGTTTAGTTTTATCGGTGCATACTATCCAGAATTTCCATGACTTCCACTTTTTTACGAACAGAAACAGGGACATTTTCACCATTTTTTAACATAAGATAACCGCCATCTGCTTTTATAAAAGCGCTGATGCATTGTAGGTTAATTAAGTGGCTTTGATGAACTCGTAGAAACTGATAGTTTTTTAGCATATCAGCAAAATATTTCAATGTCTTAGTTACAAAAACCTTTTGACCGTCTTGTAAATAAAAGATGGTATTGTTACTATCGGATTCACAACGGACAATATCATCTAAACTTACTATAATAATTTTATCTAAAGTATGTAAGGATATTTTGTCAGGCTTTTGTTCTGGAGCAGATAATGTATCTTTAAGTATGTCCAGGCGTTCCTTATTAGGTTGGATTTGTTGCTTTGCT
Source organism: uncultured Aquimarina sp. (assembly GCF_947495315.1). Lineage (GTDB taxonomy): Bacteria > Bacteroidota > Bacteroidia > Flavobacteriales > Flavobacteriaceae > Aquimarina. The sequence goes on from NZ_CANLYD010000008.1 coordinate 77,295, forward strand.
TTGCTTACGGCTTGTGCTAATTCTTCATTAGAATATGGTTTTAATACATAATCTATAGCGGCAAATTTAAAAGCTCTGATTGCATATTCATCACTGGCAGTAACAAAAATAATTTTGGATTTTAATTCAGGAAATATTTCCAAGACATCAAATCCAGTACCATCTCCTAGCATAATATCCAAGAAAAGAATATCAGGTTCGTTAGTTCTAAGCGCCTTAGCAGCTTCTACTACGCTTCGAGCAGTATCAATAATTTTTATTTCGGGATGATTGGTTTCCAGATCACTTTTTAAAAGTTGAAGCGCATCTGGCATATCTTCTACAATAATAGCTGTTAGCATAGTGGTTATTAATAGTCTGTTAATAATGGTATTCTGAACGATATTTCGGTGCCTGCTACAGTAGCATCTTCTTCTAGAATTTCTTTTATCTGTAGCGCATCTTTTCCTGAGATTGATTCTAATCGTTCTCTGGTTACCGTTAATGCCATGGATTGGTGATCAGTTTTGGTTTTCGCTTTTTGAGATTGAAAAATACCCAATCCATTATCTAATATCTTACAATGTAAGAATTCTTCATCAGTATCAAAAAATACTTTTAGTTTTCCATCTCTGTTTCCTTTCAGGATACCATGTCGTATTGCATTTTCTACAAAAGGTTGAATAAGCATCGGTGGGATCAAAACTTCTTCTGGATCAAATTCTGAGTCTATAGAAATAGTATACTCAAAAGACTTATTGGCCATTAGTTTTTCCACTTCTATATAGTGTTTTAGGGTCTTCATTTCCTGATCAAGTGTAATGTGATCTTTTCTGGAATTATATAGGGTTTCTCTAAGAAGTGTGGCAAAGGTATTAATGGTGCTGTTCATTTTAGTTGGGTTGCTGGTTCCCATAGCTTTAATGCCATTTAGAACATTAAAAATAAAATGAGGGTTCATTTGTAGGCGCAATGCTTTTTGTTCTAAAGAAAGTAAATGGTTTTGCATCTGCAGTTTTTCTCGTTCTTCATCATTTTTCAATTTAACTTTTCTTATGTACAATAATGTAATGATGGTGAGCGCTAAAAGTAAAATTCCGAGCATTGTGAGCTGAAACCATATTTTATTGTAGATAGGACTATCAATAAATATTTTGAAAGTAATAGGTTGGCTTTCTTCCCATCGATAATTTCTAGATTGAGCAGAAAATGAATGTGCTCCATAAGCCAAACCTGCCAGGTTTTGCTTTTTTTCTGATGACCAAGGACTCCAGGCGGTATTATTCAATTTATAGCGATATTCTATATCGTTAGGATGATCTAAATCAATAGTTTTATAGCTAAAGGATAATTCAGTTTGTTCTGGAGATAATTGTAATACGTTATCATTTTTAGCCCATATATCCGGATTTATAGAATCCAGTGTCTGGTAAGCTATTTCTACATTTTCGAAGTGTACCTCAGGTTTAACGGTAGCTTTGCCAATTTCTCCTGGTTCATATTTAGTTAATCCATAAATGGCACCAAACCATAAGTTACCCTCTGTATCTTTTGTAATTGCGTTAAGACAGGTTTCGATTCCTAAAAAACCATCATTTCTTCCAAAATGAAGAACATCTTTGATTTGGTTGAGAAGATTAATCTCTATGCGATCCACTCCACGTTCGGTTCCAACCCATAGATTCTCTTCATTATCAAAAATCATTTGATAAATGTTATTAGAATATAAATCCTTTTCCCCGTTTAATTTTTTAAAAGAAAGGTCTTCTTCCAAACTGCTCCACCATATTCCTTGTCCCGCAGTTCCGAGGTACAGTTTATTATCTTTAAAAACGAAAGAATTAATTGCGATTTTTTGATCAAGGACATTGCGATGATGTGTGACTTTATTCTTTTTAATAAACCCAATGCTTCCATTTTCTGTAGAATACCATATTTTGCCTTTCCCGTCAGAAGCCATATGTTTGATTTCCAGATCCTTTATTCCTCGTTTCTTGGAGAACCTTCGTATAGATCTTACTTTGTGTTTTTTATAATCATATATAAATCTTGTAATTCCAGAAGAATATGTAGCTGCCCAAACTGTATCATTAGAGATATGTATCGATCTCACCCAGTTAGCCGATAGCCCACGTTTTTTGTCGATGATATAGTTCTTAATTACTTTTTTAGTAAGCGTGTCCTTTGTAGGGTTTTTAGAACTCTTATTAGTAACTATGATACTATCTTTAAACTTAATTTCTTTCAACAAAATACCTTTTCCTTCTGTACCTGCCCAGATATTTCCTCTGTTATCACTAGTAATACTTTTGATTTTTATATCAGACAGTCTTTTATCTTGTTTGATTTGATGTATTCCTGTACTATCTATTCTTATAAGTCCTGACTCCGAATTAGAAGCCCAAATTTCATCATTTAGTGTGTGAACTGCGTATACTCGATTTCCCTTTAATCCGGTATCTTGATTATAGTGTGTAAAATTGTTTTGAGAATACTTATAAAATCCTCCTCCTGATGTAGCAATCCATATGTTGGATTGACGGTCTATAATACTTTTTCTAATATTAGAGACTGCGAGGCCATTTTTACGATTTATTTTTTTCTTCAACCTATAATTAGTAGCGTCTAATACGGTGATTCCAGCATTATTTGTCGAAAACCATAATTCTGTATCTAGAATAGAAATATCATTGACGCTCAATGGCTCCTGTATCCACTTATTTCCATAGCTTTTTGCGTTAGTGTTTAAAACTAAGACACCTTGATTTATGGCAGCAGCAAATACTTTTGTTTTGTGATATAGTGCAGTGGTAAAATTATAAGCACTATGTCTTACCATAATACTGGCATTTTTATCAATTTTGTTTAGTTTCCAGAGTCCTTTGTTAGTAGCAACCCAGAATAGTTTGCCATCAAATACAATATCATTTACAATACTAGTATTGATTTTGGGATCTAATTGTATTTTTTTTAATCCAGAAGTTGGAGTATATATGTGAATCCCAACGTTAGTAGCAAGATAGATTTTATTATGGATTCTAAATATTTTATTAATCTGTAACCCTTCAAAATTGAGGAATTGTTTTTTTGTTTTAATAGAAAGTCCTCTTCTAGTTCCAATAAATAGACTATCATTGGCAAAGTTCAAAGAATGAATATAGTTAGATAATAGTCCATCATCTTCATTCCATGTTTTAAACTCTTCTCCATTGAACCTGCTTAGACCTCCACCTCGAGTTCCGAGCCATAAATAACCAATATCGTCCTGTATGATGTCATATACTTGTGATTGAGGAAGCCCGTCTTCTAATGTATATGCTCTTAGGCCATTATTCTGCGCGGATAATGAATAGATAGAGTTTATCCATATAACAAAAATAAGGAGTGAATAAGAAAAGTAATTGGGGCTCATAAAAACTAATGTTTGATAACAAATATAATCAAACTGATTTTTTTGTTTTGTAAACCCATTAAATACTTAGATAAAAAGATGTGTTTTTTAAAACCGTATACAAGCAGGCAGTTTTTTTGGGAAAAACAATTGGAAATAATTGGACGCGCCTGCTGTATACATTGGTTTTATATCTCAATAGAAAATCTTAAAACTTAATAGAATGGTGAAAAAAAATAGCACAATGCAGTATAATAAAATAATAGAGTAATAAATAGTATATTTCTCTCTACTTAAGATATTAGTAGCTGGTAATTGCTGTATTCTTTGGAGTATTAACTTTGTTGTCATTCCAGGTTAAACTTAGTTTTAGATTTACGTATTTTGTTTCTAATTTTTCGTTATATAAAGTTTCCGTTTCTAATATATTACCTTTTATTCCATATTCTTGGCTAGGAAATGTATATTGAGAATTGGTGTCTGAGTTTTCACAATAAACATTAGTTAATTGTGGTAGTGAAACAAGTTTATCATCATTAGTAACCATAAAATAGTAGGATTCTACCTGGGCACAACATGATAAATATTCTACTTCCATCTTAATCACCTCAGAGACCCCTTCCAGACCAGGATTCTCTAAGGTGGTGATAAAGATGTCCTCAAAAAGCTCAATATCATTGATAGTGAAAGTAGTTAAGTTTTCCGAAATTCCCCCCAAACGAACCAGATTAACAATGCAAGTTGGTTGTTCTGATCCATTCTCTTTAATTTCAGTAACTGCTGCGTACTTTCCCGTTTTCTGAAAACTTTGTGCTTTCATAAACTGAAATCCTAAAATTAGGATGAAAAAAACAATGATCCTTTTCATAACAGTATATTTTGAGGTTGATTATTTTGTACGAATTTATGTACTTAATCTAGTTACGAAGTTTAGGTTTTAGAATTCGTTGCTATCAATTTAGAATTCGTAACCTTTATTAGTTTTCAATAAAATTTTAATTGTGATTAGATCATGCAGTTTATATTTTTGTAGTATGATTGATAATTTTGAAAATGAGTTTTTTGGTATTGGTATTCAAAATGGAAAAACACCGGAGAATTTAGGGGTTCTGTGGAGAACCGCTCAGAATATGGGAGCAAGCTATATATTTACGATAGGTAATCGCTATGCTAAACAAGCCTGTGATACACATAATGCCGTAAAATCAATGCCTTATTTTCATTATGATACTTTTCAGGATTTTTATGATCATCTTCCTAAAGGAGCAATGCTGGTAGGTGTAGAATTAACAGAAAAAGCGGTTCCACTAGAAACCTTTAATCACCCAAAGCGTTGTGTATATTTATTAGGGGCAGAAGATCATGGGTTGTCTAAGACTGCTATAGAAAAATCACATTTCTTAATTAAGTTTACATCAGAGTTAAGTGTTAATGTGGCCGTAGCCGGCAGTATCGTGATGTATGATAGAGGCATAAACAAACCAAGATTTATAAGGTGATTTAATTTAATTTCACATAATTTAATATAATTTGTTCTTCCTCATAATTAATAGCTGCTATTTTGAACTTGAAAAGTAAATTATCATTTGTTTTAACTACGAATATTGTACCTTTTTTTATATCATTTTTTGTTATGTATGTTTCTGTGAAAGGAGTATCATTTAATAGATTATAATCTACAATATCTAAATCATTATCAAAGATCCATAAATTCCCAGTAAAACTACCGTCTTTTCTTCTTAATATACTAATTTCGGGGTCTCTAGGTTCAATAAATAATCCAGGTGTATCACGGTCAAATTGCAGTTTTTTTTTAAAATCAATTGTATCTTTATTGTTTGATAAATCTAATGCAACAGCAGGGTAATTTCCAAAACTTTTTTTATTAATAATAATCGTATCCACATTATCTTTTCTTAGTTCTATTTTTTTTGAAAGGCTTTTTACTCTTTTTAAATATATTCTATAACCATATTTGTCCTTTAAAATAATATCATCAGATAATTGATTTTCAATTTCTAAATCTGTTCCCTGATCAAAGGATAAGATATTGTTTTTAGAGTCCAAATTCCAACAGCGTTTTTCAAAAGCTTTTTCATTTCCCAAAAACCCAATCTTTATATATCCTTCAGAAGATAAATGAAACCACACTCTTCCTTTAAATACGTTGTTTTCAGGATCTATTGTTTTTATAGTTTCCCATTGTCCAATTATTTCTGATGATTGAGAATAAGTGGAAATGGAGACCGAACTAATAAGTAAAATAAAATATATATTTTTCATGTAAACAAAACAGCCTATTTAATTTTTTACTATAGATTATTTTTCGATGCAAATGAACGTATTATAAGGAATTTGGTCATCACTGAATACAGTGAAATAAAAATTTAAGGTACTAGAAATAGCTAGTTTATGATTATATACTTTTTGATTGTCAATTTTTGTCAATTTTTGTTACTACATTTATTGAATAGTATCATCCTATGTTTGAAAAAATAGAAGCCAGTATTAAATTATTCAGTTCTTGGATATGGGATTGGCCTTTACTAATCCTTTTGATCGGTGGAGGACTATTTTTTCTGATATATTCTCGTTTTACACCTTTTTTATACTTCAGACATGCTATTGATATTCTTAGAGGAAAATATGATAATGAAAATGCTCCAGGACAATTAAGTCATTTTCAGGCATTATCATCGGCAATTGCTGCAACCGTAGGGATGGGGAATATTAGCGGAGTAGCAATTGCATTGGTTATGGGTGGTCCGGGAGCTATTTTCTGGATGTGGATCAGTGCATTGATCGGAATGGCTACTAAATTTTATACATGTACGCTAGCGGTTATGTATAGATCCAAAAGTGAAGAAGGAACTACACTTAGTGGTCCTATGTATGTAATAACAGAAGGATTGGGAAAACGTTGGAAACCATTAGCAGTTTTCTTTGCATTAGCAGGATTGGTAGGGACATTACCTGCATTTACAGCAAATCAGCTTACACAAACATTAGTGGATGTATTAGATTGGAACAATAGCGATAAACTCTATATAGGTCTTGTCCTTGCAGGTATTGCATCTTTTGTAATTCTTGGGGGAATTAAAAGAATCGGTTTAGTAGCAAGCAGACTAGTGCCTGTTATGGTAGTTTTATACTTTATCACTGTGTTTGCTATTCTGATATTACAAATTGATAAAGTACCCGAGATGTTTGTCTTGATTTTTTCTGATGCTTTCTCTGGCGAAGCTGTAGCAGGTGGCGCTTTAGGTCATTTAATTAAAACTGGTGTAAAACGGGCTGCTTTTTCTAACGAGGCTGGAATTGGTACTGCTCCGATGATGCACGGGACAGCCAAAACGAATGAACCCATTCGAGAAGGTTTGGTGGCTATGATTGGTCCAGCAATTGATACATTGCTGGTCTGTACGTTAACTGCGTTGGCAATTTTATCCACAGGAGTATGGCAACATTCTGATGATAATGGGATTTCGTTGACATTACAGGCATTTAATTCGGTTTTGCCATATGGAATAGGAGATGGTGTTGTAATAATTATGGTGCTTGTCTTTGCTTTTTCTACCTTGTTTTCTTACTCTTATTATGGAGTAACCTGTTTAGGGTTTTTAACCAAACCAAAATATGGAAAGTATTACAATTACATTTATATAATATCTATAATAGTCGCAGCGGTGGTCAAGATAGACTTTGCAATTAATTTAATTGATAGTGCATTTGCCTTAATGGCAATTCCTACAGTTATTTCTGGATTGTTACTAGCTAAAAAAGTAAATGTTCGTGCAAAAAGTTATTTTGAAAAACTTAAAATTAGTGCTAGTGATAATGCTTAACGGATATCATTATTTTCTAACAATAAATTCACTTCTTCTATTTTCTTGATGTTCCTCTTCTGTACAAGGAATACCATTAGCACATTTATTAATAAGTTGTCGCTCTCCATAGGCTTTTCCTCTTATTCGCCTCCAATTAATTCCACCATTGCGAATAATATAACGAACGGTGGCTCGCATACGTTTTACACTAAGCCTTTTGTTATACCAATAACTAGATCTACTATCTGTATGAGAACGAACCTCAATTTTTAGGTTAGGGTTTTGTTTCATAACGGCTATGACCTTCTGTAAATCAGCTTCTGCATCAGGTCTGATCTCATCAGTATCCAGATCAAAAAAGATGGTTCTTAATTGTAATGGAGCCACAATATCATCTCCAATATTAACAGGTTCTGAGGTAGTAGAAAGTAATTTTTCTCTCTTAAATTCTATGGGAACCTTGTTAGTGGTTTCATAAGAGGTCTTTGATCTAAAGATAATGTCATTAGGATTAAATCCTTCAATAGAAGCTCTGATGATATATTGTTCGTCACAATCTACTTCAAAAATATAACTTCCATCATAGTCAGACTTTATGTTGTTTACGATGTTTCCATCCATATCTATTAATGAGACATCAACATTAGCTAAAGGCTCGTTAGTTTCACTATCCGTAATAACACCTTCTAGGTATTCTTTGCAAGAGGTAATTAATGCAGACGTTTGTCTAAAGCTATAGATATCATCGTTTCCTTTTCCTCCCTTTCTGTTACTGGCAAAATATCCTGTTTTGTTTTCTTCATTTAGTACAAAAGAGAAATCATCTTTAGGGCTGTTTATTGGTTTGCCTACATTGAATACTTCGTAGCTACCATCTTCTTTGGAGATCGCTACAAAAACATCTAATCCGCCTAGTCCAACGTGTCCATCACTGGCAAAATACAATCGACCACTATCGCTTATGTAAGGAAAAGTCTCTCGGCCTTCTGTATTAATGTCATCACCTAAGTTTTTTGGCTTTCCGTATTTTCCTCCGGGTAGGATGTCAACAACAAATAAATCAGACTTGCCTCTTGTTCCCCTCATATCACTGGCAAAATATAATTGCTTGCCATCTGGACTTAAGGCAGGATGAGAAATAGAATAATTATCGCTATTAAAAGATAATTCTGTAATATTGGTCCACCTTTGGTTGGTTAGCGTAGCTTTATATAGTTTTAATAAAACCACACCTTTTCTATTCTTTCCGAGTTTGTTATTGGTAAAGTTATTTCTGGTGAAATATACTGTATTTCCATCTTTAGTAAAACTAGTAGAAGATTCATGAAACTTAGTGTTTATTTTACCCTTTAGTTTTTTTGGCTCCTCTGTAGATATATTATCTTCTTTGATAGTAGAAGAGAAAAGATCTAAAAAAGGCATTTGATTCCATTCATGAACTTTAGAATTCTTGCTTCGAGAAGAAGCAAATACAATTTGACCTTTATGATCAAAACTTGGTGCGTAATCAGAATATTCAGAGTTTATTGTTAATTTGTATAAATCATATTTCCCTGATTGCATTTCTATAAAATCCAGATAATCTCGTTTATTAATAAAAGATTTTGCTCGTTTATCGTTTCCGGTAACAGCGTTAAATCTTTCCATAACAGCATCAGCATCATTATATCGCTCTGCACTTTTTAAACTTTGTGCATATCTAAATAGGTACTCGGGTTTTATTTCTTCAGAAAAGTTCGAAATTAATTTTTCATACCACTGGATAGATTCTTCTAGTTCTCCTGTGAAATAATAGGAGTCAGCAAGTTTCCTATATAGGTCATAAGAGGAATACCCTTGGTTAGCGACATCCAGGTAGATATCACGCGCATTAATATATGCCAATGCTTCAAAACTTTGATCGGCTTTAGCAAGTTGCTTATTTCTATCTTGTCCAAAACTAGGATATGAGAACAATAGTAATGCTATCGCTGATACACATACATGTATATTGCAATATGTTTTCCAATAAGGTAAAAAAAAGATTGAATAGTTTCCCAAAATGATCCCAGTATTTTTAAAATAAATTATTTGTTTTCGTGGGGTTTTGAAAACGTACTGGAATTAAATTTACGAAAAATTAACAAAAGGTTTATTCTCTATATTGTTTTTTTACTTTCTCTGTGTACCACTATGAGATTATCCTATCTATAAAATAATAGATATCATGATAAATAATCCTTTGTAAGATTGGATAAACTTGTAGAATAATCAATTAACTTTGCACCAAAATATTATGTATGAGTCATAAAGCTGGTTTTGTAAATATTATAGGAAATCCTAATGTCGGAAAATCCACTTTAATGAATGCTTTTGTTGGAGAAAGGTTATCTATTATTACTTCTAAGGCGCAGACCACAAGGCATCGAATTCTTGGTATTGTGAATGGTGAAGACTTTCAGGTGATTCTATCAGACACTCCAGGGATTATTAAACCAGCATATGAGCTACAAGAATCTATGATGGGGTTTGTGAAATCTGCTTTCGAAGATGCGGATGTTCTTATTTATATGGTAGAAATAGGAGAAAAAGAATTGAAAGATGAAGCATTTTTTAATAAAATCACCAATGCAAAGATTCCAGTATTTTTATTGTTAAACAAGATTGATCAATCTAATCAGGAGCAATTAGAGGAGCAAGTACAATTTTGGGCAGAAAAAGTTCCGAACGCAGAATTATATCCAATCTCAGCCTTAGAGAACTTCAACGTTAAAGAAGTATTTGGAAGAATCATTGAATTATTACCTGATTCACCACCTTTTTACCCGAAAGATCAGCTAACAGATAAGCCAGAACGTTTTTTTGTAAACGAAGCTATTCGCGAAAAAATCTTAATGCATTACAAAAAAGAAATTCCATATTCTGTAGAGGTTGAAACCGAAGAATTTTTTGAAGATGAGAAAATTATAAGAATAAGATCGGTTATTATGGTAGAGCGCGATTCTCAGAAAGGAATTGTCATAGGTCACAAAGGTACTGCGCTTAAGAGAGTTGGAGTAGAGGCTCGAAAAGAATTAGAGAAGTTTTTTGGAAAACAAATTCATATCGAGTTGTATGTAAAAGTTAATAAAAATTGGCGTAATAATGAACGCCAATTAAAACGCTTTGGTTACAATCGCTGATTTTAGGATTAAAATATTTTAAATTAATAGGCTTGTAAGATTTTTGTAAGTGTTTCAATTTTATTGTTTACGGTAAAACTGTATTTCGAAGATAAAATGCTGCATTTGAACGTTTTTGCGCCTTTTTTTGATGCTTTTTTGAAGTGAATCCTCTAATTTAGCATTATTAACATATTTAAAACGCCCTAAAATATGATATAAACATTACGCTATCTTCACACGTTTTTTAAGTAACGGCTTAACTTTAAAAATCAAATATTTTACAAAAGATTACTTTATTCGTACAGTCAAGGACTGCTACGTTTTTTGGCATCCCTTGTATTTATTTAAGTAAAACCCAGAATAAATTAACCAGACTGAATTTTTGAAATTCAAACGAAAAAAACAACTACACAATGTCGAAAACTACTAACAAGCTTAACTTGTTGAGCAATAAAATCGGAGCAACTCCAATTGTTTCGTCTTTATTTGGCTTAACTATGATCGTCATTTTTATAATGACATCTGGATTTAAAAATATTGATGATAAAAGTAATGTAGCATCTTACTCAACAGCATCAGTATGTAATAACCCCTTATCAGAAGCATTAGGATATAATGCATTTGTTAGATACAATACCACAGTTCACGGTGGAGATACCGAAGGTCCTATTGCACTAGGAGGGGATCTAATTATTGACGGAATTATTACATTAGCTGCTCAAACGGCAGGTTCTAACTTTTTCAATGGAGATGATCAAGCATCATCATTAGTTGTAAACGGAAAAGTGATTTATAATTCTGGAGAAGGAATACATCTTAATCAAGGGTATGTGAAAGTAGGTGATTTGGATGGCTCATCAGTTTTTGATGTTGATTATAATAATGCCTCAGTAAATACCCGAGTAACTTCTGGAAATTATGAATCAAAGCCTAGAGTGCAAGTACAAAGAAAACAGGCTCAAAATTCAGTTGGTCAAGCTAATTTGATTGATTTCGAAGCGGCTTTCGCATTATTTGAAGCAAAGTCAATTTCTTATAGTAATATGCAACCTAATGTAACGGTAGGTAGCGATAATAAAATTTTGCTCACTCAGAATATTATTAATGTTTTAAATATTACAGGAACCGAGTTGCAAAACCTTCCTTATTTAACTTTTGAGAATACTCCTAATCAGGATACACCATTAATTATTAATGTTGATGCATCGGGTGATTTCGAATGGAATATATTAAACCTTACAGGAATTGGGGATCAACAAGGCACATTTATTATTTGGAATTTTTATAATAATTCCAGTCTAACATTAAAAGGAGGATCAACAATTATCGGAAGTGTATTAGCTCCTAAGTCAGATGTTATTAAGGATTCTTCTGGAAACATTAATGGACAAGTAATTGCGGCTAATTATGATCATATTCAAGGAGAATTGCATCAACACGTATTTGATTCTTGTACTGATGATGAAATAGGTTGTCAACTAACAGTTGATGCGGGAGAAGATGCAGAGTTTTGTGGAGAAGGAGAAGTAACACTTACAGCTACTATATCTGGGGAATCTGAGTGTGTTGATTGCACTGGAGAATACGGTGTAGAAAACACTAATAACTGCAAAAGAGATCAAGACTATGTAATGTGGTTAACAGATGGAGATAATCCACGATGGTTTTCCAATGTAGATTTAGAGTGGAATGAATTAGCAGATGGTACGGCTACATTAACCGGGACGATTTTTGATCATACATTAACCCAAACGACATATGAAGTAAATGCTATATATTCTGGAAGAACAAGTACTGCACCTGCAAATAGTCCTAAAGGACATGAATGCAATACTGAAGATGAATCAGCATGGATTTATTATACAGGGTTAACAGGAACAGTAACAAGTACAGATGGATCCTGGTCGATTGATTTATCAAGAAGAGGACCTGCTTTTCAGTTAGGAAACGGGGCTAATGTAACCGAGACAGAATTAGGAAAATATGGAGCATGTGGGTGGTTCAATACTACCGATGGTCAATATAATAGAGGAGATTTTAACTTTAATCTTGGAGATTGTGTTACTACCTCAACTACAGCTGTTAGTTATTTATGGTCAACAGGAGAAACTACTCCATCAATTACAGTAAATCAGGGAGGAACATATACCGTAACAGTAAAAGATTGTGAAAATTGCGAAGCTTCAGACGCTGTTGAAGTAGTGATAAACGATGCGCCTCAGGTAAATGCTGGTGAAGATCAGGAAATATGTTTAGGTGATGAGGTGACTTTAACTGCTACAACTAGCGGTAATGAAAGTTGTGAGAGTTGTATCGAGTATGGTATTCAGAATACAGATTTTTGTAGAGGAGATGAGAATTATGTATTGTGGTTAAAAGGTGGAAGATTCTTTTCTAACGTTGATTTGGAGTGGAATGAACTTGCTGATGGTACTGCTACGCTAAAAGGTACCGTGTTTGATTATACAAATACACAATCAAACTACGAAATAGATGCAGTTTTTACAGGAAAAACAACAAATACACCTACTAATAGTCCTAAGGAACATGAATGTAATAATGAGGATGAATCAGGGTGGGAGTATTATACAGAATTTACAGGTACAATTACCAGTGCTGATGGATCTTGGTCTACAAGTTTAACAAGAAGAGGTCCTGCATTTCAAATGGGTAATGGTGCTAATGTTACAGAAACAGAACCAGGAAAGTTTGGAGCTTGTGGATGGTTCGATACAACTGATAGCGAATATTCTGTAGGAGATTTTAATTTTAACTTAGGAGATTGTATAACTTCAGAGACGAATAATACTTCTTTCCTATGGTCTACAGGAGAAACTACAGAAAGCATTACTGTATCACCAGATGAAGATACTTTGTATTCTGTAACTGTAACAAATTGCAATGGATGTTCAGGTACAGATGAAGTAATGGTATTGGTTAAATCTGCTGCCGTTGATGCTGGTGATGATCAAAATGTTTGTTTAGGAGAAACAATTACTTTATCAGCCACAGGAGAAGGAACGTTCTTATGGTCAACGGGTGAAACTATAGAAACTATTACTGTTACACCAACAGAAACAACAACATATACAGTTACTGCAACTAGTGGTAGTTGTGAGGCTTCTGATTCTGTAACGGTTGTTGTAAATGACCCTGTAATAGTGGACGCAGGAGAAGATCAGGAAATCTGTTTAGGCGAAGAAGTAACTCTTACAGCACAGGCTAGTGGTATAGAAAATTGTACGGATTGTACAGAATACACTATCACTGGTACAGATTATTGTGCAGGAAATCATGACTTTGTTATTTGGATGACAAATGCAGATAGAAGTGATAAAAGATGGTACTCTAATGTTGATTTGGTTTGGAAAGAAAATGAAGATGGAACTGCAACGTTAACAGGTACTGTTTTAGATTATACAGTAACTCAAGAAACATATGAGTTGGATGTGACATATTCGGGTAGAACTACTATAGTACCGACGAATAGTCCTAAAGAGCACGAGTGTAATAATGAAGATGCAACTGGTTGGGCGTATTATCCTGAAATGAACGGTACGATTACTAAAACAGATGGTTCAGAAGTGATTACTATTACAAGAAGAGGAGAAGCATTTCAGGTTGGAAATGGGGCTAATGTTTTCGAAACTGAAGAAGGTAAAAATGGTGCTTCAGGATGGATTGATGTAGTTGATGGTTATTTCGCTTATGGAGATATCAACATTAATTTTGGTGATTGTATTACAACTGGAGCAGGAGAAGCAAATTATTTATGGTCCACAGGAGAAACTACTCAAAGTATTACTGTGTCACCAGAAGAAGGTACAACGTATACGGTTACCGTAACCGGCTGTACAGATTGTGTGGGTGAAGATGAAGTAACAGTAACTGTAGATTCCGCAACCGCAGATGCTGGAGATGATCAGGATATTTGTGCTGGAGATACAGCGACACTTACAGTTGTTGGAGATGGAGATATAGTATGGTCAACTGGAGCAACAACAGCTAGTATCGAAGTTTCTCCGCAAGAAACTACAACTTATAGTGTTATAGTTTCTAACGGTAGTTGTGAAGCTACTGACGAGGTAGCTGTTGTAGTAAGTTCTGCAACCGCTAATGCTGGAGATGATCAGAATATTTGTGCTGGAGATACAGCGACACTTACAGTTGTTGGAGATGGAGATGTAGTATGGTCAACTGGAGCAACAACAGCTAGTATAGTAGTTTCTCCACAAGAAACTACTACTTATAGTGTTACAGTTTCTAATGGTAGTTGTGAAGCTACTGACGAGGTAACTATTGTAGTAGGTTCTGCAACTGCAGATGCAGGAGAAGATCAGACTATAGCTATAGGAGAAACTACTACCCTTACTGCAATAGGTGGTGATACATATTTATGGTCTACAGGTGAGACTACAGCAACTATTGTTGTTTCTCCAGAAGAAACAACAACATATAGTGTTACAGTATCTTTAAATGGTTGTTCAGCTGTTGATGATGTTACTGTTTTTGTAGAAGGTTGTACCCTTACTGCAGATGCAGGGGAAGATCAGGAAATATGCTATGGTGAAGAGGTAGTACTTACCGTTCAAGGTGAAGGAGATATTTTGTGGTCCACAGGAGAAACTACTGCTAGTATTACGGTTTCTCCAGGAAACACTACTACATATACAGTTATTGTAACAAGTGGAGATTGTGAAGCAATGGATGAGGTGAAAGTAAATGTAACTATAGTAGAAGTAAATGCAGGAAGAGATAAGTTTTTGTGCGAAGGATTTGGAGAAGAAGCAACATTAACGGCTTCTTTAGGAGATAGTTATTTATGGTCTACTGGTGAGACTACGAGAATTATTATTGTTTCTCCGGCAGTTACAACAGATTACACACTAACAGTAACTATTGGAGACTGCAGTGCTACAGATCAGGTAACTGTTTTTGTAGATAATTGTGATGAGAGTATAATTGCAACAAGTGTGTATCCTACTGTGTTAAAATCAGGAGAGACACTTACTGTGGATGTAATGTCTAAGAAAGATCAAAATGTGTATGTGTCCTTTTATAGTATGTCTGGGGCTACCATAATTCCGACAGCTAAAAATGTAATTCAAAAAGGTAAAACATCTCTAACTTTTGATATGGTTGGATCAATACCTTCTGGAATGTATTTGGTAAAAATAAATAAAGAAGAAGGTACTGAATACAAAAAGATTATTATAAAATAGTAAACATTCAAAATAATATTTTTAAAACTGCCTGGAATTTTTTTCAGGCAGTTTTTTTATGAAAATATAAATTATTTATAATTTATTCTTTTCGTAACATTAAGGATATACTCATTATTGATTTTTGATAGCTAATTCAAATCAAATTAATAATGAAAATCTTTAATAAAACTGTTGTAGTTCTTGCTGTAGTAAGCATGTTTATTTCTTGTAATTCTGATGACGATAATGTCATAGATCCTATCGATATAGCTGATTTAACTTTTAAAAAAATTGGAACCTTCAGTAATGGTATGGGTGAAGAGGGATTTGCGGAGATTTCGGCATTCGATCCCATTACCAATAAGTTGTTTATTGTGAATCCTAATGATACCGAAATATCAGTTTGGGATTTATCTAATCCGGCAACTCCAATACCAGGTACTAATATAACAGTGAATGGAGTGCCAAATAGTGTAGCTGTTTCTAATGGAGTAGTTGCTGTTGCTTTGGAAAACGCAGCCAATAAGCAGGCTAACGGAACTATAGCTACTTATAATTCTGATACTCAATCTTTATTAAATACATATGATGCTGGAGCGCTACCTGATATGGTAACTTTTAGCCCAGATGGTAAATTCATCTTAGCTGCTAATGAAGGTGAACCGGATGATTTGTATGAAAATGACCCAGAAGGATCTGTTACTATTATAGAAGTAGCTTCTGGACAAACAACTAATGCTGGATTTACTGCTTTTAATGGTCAAACTATTGGCAATGATTTTAGAGTTTTTGGTAAAGGAGCTACTTTGGCACAAGATGTAGAACCAGAATATATAGCCATTTCAGATGATTCTAAAACTGCCTATGTTTCATTACAAGAAAATAACGGATTAGCTGTAGTAGATCTAGATACTAAAGTAGTTACAGACATTCTTGGACTGGGATTAAAAGACCATTCATTACCTCAGAATCAATTAGATGCTAGTAATAGAGATGATGTTTCTGGAAATTTTAAGAATTGGCCAGTGTTTGGAATGTATCAACCGGATGCAATAGAATTTGTCTCTATTAGCGGCATAGATTATATCATTTCTGCAAATGAAGGAGATGCTAGAGATTATGACGGGTTTTCTGAAGAAGAAAGAGTAAAGGATTTGGTTTTAGATCCAATCGCATTTCCTGATGCTGCAACTTTGCAGTTAGATGAAAACCTGGGAAGATTAAAAACTACTACAGCTAATGGGGATACAGATGGAGATGGAGATTATGATGAAATCTATGCATATGGAGGAAGATCTTTTACAATCTGGAGTACATCAGGAAGCGTTATATATGATAGTGGAGATCTAATTGGTAAGAAAACTTTTGAGCTAGAGCCTATGCTTTTTAATAACGATGAAGGTGAAATTGATGATCGATCTGATGACAAAGGAGCAGAACCAGAAGCAGTAGAAACTTTAAAAATAGGAGACAAAACATTGCTCTTTGTTGGATTAGAAAGAACTGGAGGTACTATGGTATTTGATATCTCAAATCCTGCAAGTCCAACATTCTTAGATTGGATGGTAGATACTGCAGATGTTGGGCCAGAAGGATTAATAGCAGTAAAAGCGGAGGATAGTCCAACAGGAAATGATTTAGTGATTATAACACATGAGGTTTCTAATACAATAGCAATTTATGAGATTAAGTAATCGTCCATAAAAAGTTTGATGTTTTACAGTAACCAAGATATCTGTAATTGTTTTTATCTTTGAATAAGTAATTATTTCACTGACTGACTATCAATTATGAAAAAGTTCAATAGGTCGATGCGCTGACCATTGAGCTTTTTCGTTTTTTAATAATGTACTAGTCTTCTAAATCATTTAACAAAGCAATTGCACTTTTTTTGTATCTGGTATTTTTAGAAATCAATTCTTTTAGAATCGGAATCATTCTATCTTTTTGATCCATTCTTAAATAAGTAAGAGATAAAAACCATTGAGCATCGAAGTGGTTTGTACTTTCTCTTGAAAAAGCCTTAAACAATGTTTCGGCTTTTATCAATTGATCGGTATTGAGATAACTATTTCCTAAGCATAGTTTTAACTTTTCGTCATTTGGTTTTTGTGCTATCAAGTTTTCCAAGTCAATAATAGTTTCGCTGTATTTCTGACTTTTATAATTTAACAAAATGTCTTTGAGAACTTTATTTTCCGTAGTATCAACACCTCGTTTAATGTCTCCAATAGGATAGGGAGTATAATACATGGCATATAAATCTTGTTCAGTATTATTTTGGAACCAAAAAAAGGTGGATATCCCAATAATAAATATGATGGATGCTGCAATTTTCCAGTAAGATAATACAAGTGATCTTTTCTTTTGCGTATTATTTTCTTGTGCTAATTCTTCCTTGGCTGTTATTAACTTTCTCCTAAAATCGATTGCTTTTGTACTTGCTAATTCATTTTGAAGTTCTTTGTGAATTGTTATTTCATTCTTAAGCTCAGGATTAGCTTCTATAAGAGCCTCAAAACTTTCTAATTGCGTTTCAGATAATGAACCTTCAATGTATGCTTCTATTGTTTCGAATAGTTCTTGTGTCATTTCCATAATTGAAACTTATTTAGTGTCTGTTTTTCAATTCTTCAAAAACAGGATCTGTCTTGATTAATTCTGTTAGCCTCTTTTTACAATTGAATTTTTTCTTTCTTACATATGATTCAGTGCTGTCTCTTTGTTTTGCAATATCTTTCATCGATAAACCTTTAAAAAATAGCATTAGTAGTTCTTGACAAGCCGGGCCTAGTTTCAAAAAATACTTCTGATATACATAACTTCTTTCTTTTTGTTCAATTTCATCAATAATATCCTCGCTATCCGAGGCAACTATAGAAAGAATACCTTCGTTTTTTATTTCTTTTTTACTCCTTCTTAACTCATTCATCCACATGTTTCTGCATACAGAGTAGATGTAAGTTCCTAATGAGCTAGTAAGTTGTAAGGAATTGCTTTCAAGTTTCTCGTAAACAAAAACCATGGCATCTTGAAAAATATCTTCAGCATCTTTTTCACTTCCCGAATTCTTAAGAATAAAGCTTTTTACTTGAGGTAAATACTTTTTGTAACATTCTTTTATAATGGTTTGATCTCCTGCAACAATTCCTGCTAAAATTTCGTTTTGTATTTTGTTACTCATCGATTAATGTTAAATAACTCCGAATTGTTACCCGGTTAGGAATAAAAATATGATATAAAAGTAACATATTTATTCTTTTAACTACTAATGAAAAAGATTCAATACTATATAAAACTTTAATACAGGATAAGTATATGCGCGAAAATACAGGTCTTTTAGTAATATTATTGTTTTTATTTATTTCTAACCCTTGTCGGTCTCAATCCAGAAATGATACACTTGCTGCTCATAGGTATTTTGTTATTGGAGATTCCCTGTTAAATGTGGAGGAATATAAAAATGCTATTGATAATTTTCAAAATGCAGCGATACGTTATAAGGAAAATGCTTCCTCAAAAAGACATGCAGAAAGTCTTCAGAGAATTACAGATGCCTACTACTATTTAAATGATTTTGACAGGGTAATTCTTATCGCAGATGCGGTATTAGGTATTTGTAATGAAAAGCTTGAAAAAGATACGCTAATAGAAGCTAATTCTCTTATAATCAAAGGGAAAGCATATAAAAGAAAAAATCAGTACGGCAAGGCGATAACGCTATATAAGAAAGCTCTTGAAATCTTGATAAAAAAAGTTGGGGAGTATCATATTGAAACTGCCTATCTAGAAATATATCTCGGTATAGCATATGACGATTGGGGGCTTTCAGAAGAAGCACAAAAACATTATACCAATTCGTTAAAAATAAATCAGAAGCTATATGATGAAGGAAAAGATAATGAATTAAATACTGTCTATTTAAACTTAGCTGTTTTATATAGCAGACTTGGATTATACAAACAAGCAATTCCTTTTTATGAAGAGGCTATTGCTTTAGATATAGAAAAGTATGGAGAAAAAGATCCGTATTTGGCAGAAAGCTACGGTAATTTAGCGAGTAATTATAGTAAAATTGGGGAGGATTATATATCACTTCAGTATTTCTATAAAGGGCTGAATATTTGCAAAGAAAACCTCAAAGAAGGAGATGAATACTTTGCTGTATTATATAACGGAATTGCAACCCAATATACAAAGTTAGAAAAGCTCGATAAAGCCCTTGAAACATATAATAAATCATTAAAAATTTACCAAGATATTTATGGTGATTCTCACATAAATACGGCTGAGGTTTTGGGTAACATCGGTGGAACATATAGAATACTTAAAGAGTATGATAAGGCTTTAAATTATTTACAAAAAGCCAAACAAATTATGGAGTCTCTTTTTGATAAAAACCATAGGAATTTATTTTTACCTAATTATGAGCTTGGTCAATTATATGAACAACTGCAAGAATATGACCTAGCGATCGAATATTATGAAAAAAATCTGGCTATCGCACTACAAAACTTTGGTTTAAAAAATCAAAAGACTTCAGAAGCATATATAGAAATCGCAAGAATTCAATTGATAAACAAACAATATAAAAAGGCTATAGATACCTATCATAAAGCTATTATTGCGGGATCGAAGAAGTTTAAGGATGAAAAAATTGATGCAGTTCCAGAGATCAAAGATTATTTTAATGGGGATACTCAGCTAACCGCTTTATATGGAAAAGCAAAAGCAATAAAACTATTGGCCGAAACTCATAACGACACCCAAAATATTAAATTAGCGTACCAGCATTTTTTTATCTGTGATGCATTATTAGATGAAACTAGAATATCGTATCAATCAGCAGAAGACAAAATGTCTTTAGAAAAAAATGCAAAAGAATTGTACAGGGAAGCTATTAGTGCCGCACTATGGTTGAACCAAAAGACTGGAGATAACAAATACTTGAAGGAAGCTTTTTATTTTTCAGAGAAAAATAAATCTCGCTTGCTAGACGAGCAACTACGAAAAACGAAAGCGACTAATTTTGCTGGAATCCCTTCTGATAAAATTAAAGAAATAGAGGAAGTGAAGATCAAATTAGCTCAGTACACCTCAAAATTGTATGAGTATAAAAGTGAATCAACTGAACAAGATTCAGAACAAATAGATAAGTATTCGGATTTGGTGTTTTTATACGCTCAAAAAAATGATTCTATTATCAAAGAATTGGCTCATGATTATCCAAAGTATTATAGACTTATTTATGATCATACCATTGTATCTGTGGATGAGATTCAATCAAAATTACCAAAAAATACCGCCCTTCTGGAATATTTTACCTCAGAATCAAAGATCTATAGTTTTTATATTTCTAATGATGCGTTTACCATACAATTATTACATACCGAAAACCTAAAAGAAAAAGTAATTGGTTTTAGGGATGCCATTATCCAAAAGGATATGAATACATATTCTCAAATTGGGAACACATTGTATAATGATCTAATCGCACCGATCAAATTAAAAGAACAAATAGATAATTTAATCATTGTACCTAGTGGTATTTTATGGCATCTTAATTTTGACTTATTAATAACAAAAGAATCCGATTATTCTAATCCTCAGGAGATTTCGTATTTCTTAAAAGATAAGGTGATTAGTTATGCTAATTCAGCAGAATTGTTTTTTTCTGAAACATCAAAAAAACAAAACGTTTTACAAGAATGTTTGGCTTTTTCATTTTCAAATGATAATGCAACTTCATCTTCGTCAATTTCTATGAATACCTTACGAAACACCAAAGATAATTTGCCAGGTGCTAGAAAAGAAATTAGGGCAATTTCAGAAATTATTGATGGAAAATACTTTTACGGAAAGCAAGCTGGAGAGGCTAATTTTAAAAAACACGCGAATCAATATGACTTGTTACATCTTGCCATTCACGGAGAATTAGATGATGAGCACCCAGAGAATTCTAAACTATTCTTTACACAAGATTCATTGTCTAATGAAGATAACTACCTCTATAATCAAGAAATATATAATCTGGAGATTACGGCAGGATTAGTAGTATTAAGTGCTTGTAATACAGGTGCAGGAAAAATTTCTAAAGGAGAAGGAGTCATGAGTTTAGGTCGTGCATTTCAATACGCTGGAGCCAAAAGCTTGCTACTTACCTCTTGGGAAGTATCTGATGATACTACTCCCGAGATTATGAAAAACTTCTATCATAATCTTTCTAATGGTATGAATAAAGCAAAAGCATTGCAACAGGCAAAACTACAATTTCTGTCCACAGCAAATATGTATCAGACGGATCCGGTATATTGGGGAGGCTTTTATGTATTAGGAGATATTTCTAAGGTCAATCTATCTAATACAAAGTATGTATACCTGTATGTATTCATCTCAATAGTAGTTTTAATGATAGGAGTGTTGTTTTTTATGAATAAAAAGAGAAAAACACAGGTTTAATATATTCATAACCAAAGAATAGTGTCAGATAATAATAAAAAGTATTATTTTTGCGGGCCAAAAAAACACAGGAGAAATGGGGTAACATTCTCGTGGTTTTAAACATTAAGTATAACGATAAAAAGTGAATAGAAGATAAAGGGCTTCTTTTTAATTAGATATACGAACCCAAAATAAAACAAGAAAAGTGAGAAAACAATTATTTTTTTTAGTGGGACTTTTGATGAGTTTCACCGTATCGGTAGCGCAACAAGTCTATGTAGGAGACCTTACACTAAGTTCTCAAGCGGAAATAGATGCGTTTAATTATTCAGAGATTCGAGGGAGTCTAACGATTCAAGAATCTCAGTCCGGAGATATTACTGATCTTACACCTTTAGAAACGTTAGAAATCCTGGGTGGAGGTTTATTCATCATCAAGAATGATAACTTACAGAACCTGTATGGGCTTTCGGGTATAAAGACAGTGAATGGCAATCTGGAAATTATGAATAATACTGATCTTAATGATATCAGTAGTCTTTCTAATTTAGAACGGGTACTAAGTGATGTTAAAGTTCATGCTAATCATAAAATTACATCTCTTAACCCATTTAATGGGTTGATAAAGCTTGGCGGTGGATTGAGTATTCATTGGAATTTGGGACTTAGTACGCTAGATGGATTTAATAATGTAGAGCGAATTGAGGGGCATCTGGAAGTTACTTCCAATCTAAATATGACCGATATCTCTGGATTAAGAAATCTTATATTTATTGAGGGACATTTACGGATTGTAAATACAAAAATATCAGATTTAGAACCGCTAAGAAAAGTGACTAGTATTTTAAGTCTGATTCTTAAAAAAACTCCTATCTATAATCTGGACGGATTATCAGGGATTAATGAAATTAGAGGAGGTTTATATATTCATAACAACCCATATCTTCAAAATATCAAAGGGATATCAGACGGGTTAATAGGTAACTTTGTTACATTGGATTTTGAGAATAACCCCAACCTTGAATCTATTGAAGGAACCGAAAAGATTACTAGTATTAATATAGATATACGATTTGTCGGAAATACTAAATTAAGAAATCTGGATGCGTTGTCTAATATTATGTTTGTGATCGATGACGTAGAGATCAAAGACAACACAAATCTCGAAAGTGCCTGTGGTATTGTTCAATTATTAGAGGACCCTTCTTTGGTGTATAGAGGAACAATTACTATACAAAATAATGGAGCAGACACTAGCGATATTGAGCGTATTATCGATATATGTAACAATTGTAGAATTTATTTTGGTGATATCCTGTTAAGTGATCAATCAGATATTGATAATTTTAGATATTGTAAGGTAAACGGAGATGTAATTATCGAAGAAGCTCTAAGTGGAGAGATCATAAACATAAATGGCTTATCAAATCTCACCACAGTAATTGGTGATTTGGTTATTAAAAATAATGAAAGACTTGAGGATCTTAATGCACTTTCTAATTTGAGTGTGTTAAGAAGGGATTTTATTATTGAGAATAACACTGCGCTTACCGATTTAGGTGATTTTGATCTGTTAAAAGCAACAGGAGGATCTTTAAATATTGTCAATAATCCATCAATCCAAACGCTCAATGGGTTTTCAGAATTGAGAGTATTAAGTGGTGATCTATATATCCATAATAATCAAAATCTAACCAATCTTGATGGCTTACGCCTTAGAGGGTTTGATATGTACAGGTTTTGTGATATTAAAATAGGTCAAAATAACAGCCTTACCAATATCGATGCTATTTCTGACGTAGGCTTGGTTCCAGGTAGTGTGATTGTCTATGATAATCCTGTATTACAAACATTAGATGGACTTTCAGGAATTTATGGAGTACAGGATCAGCTTTCTATTATTGGAAATACAGCTTTACAAAATGCTTGCGGTATTGTTAGTTTGCTAGAACCAGCCACTATATGGAGATCGATCTTACAGCCTTCTCTAGGTGAGATATCAAATAACGGTAGTACTTCGAGCAGCGTACAAGAGATTATTAATTTTTGTAAGAGGACACATTTTGGAGATCTAATACTAAGGTCTCAAGAAGAGATAGATGCGTTTGATTATGAAATTATCAGAGGAGCATTAATTATAGAAGAGTCAGTACCTGGTAATATTACAAATCTCGATCCTTTATATAGTTTATTACAAGTGGATAGCGTAATAATTAGAAACAATACATCACTTACAAGTTTAGGGAGATTAGCCTATAGTCTTATCGATGTTGTAGAAGATAACGATAGTTTTATACTAGATAATAACCCATTACTTTTTAAATCAGAAGATAGTAACTCGAGGTCTCGTAATTATTTTGAGGTGTATTATATGTTGTGTTTGAGAACGATCCGAGAAGCCAAAGTACGATACAATGCCACAGAGGATTATGAAGTGATTCGTGGGTATCCTCCAGGAAGTATAGGATGTACACCGGGACCAGTTACCGTTTTTAAACCCAGAGAGCCAAGACCTAGAAAAAAGACTGCTCAGCAGTATTATGTTGGGAATGAACCTCTAAAGACTCCTCAAAAATTAATAATGTATCCTACTGTTACTGATGGAATAGATGTTACTATTAATGGTTTGTCTACTGATTTTACCTATACGATTTATAGTATGACAGGGGTGTTAATGAAACAAGGCTCGTTACAAAACGAAGCACAGTTAAAAACAATTCGATTGGATAGTCATTTAGATACAGGAATGTATCTTATGAAGATACAAGAAAATGATAAGGTAACTACCTTACGATTTATGGTAAAATAAGTTTTAAGAAATACATAAGTACTATAAAGACTGTCTGAGAAGGTAGTCTTTTTTTATGTTATTTTTTAAAAGAAGGGGGTAATGTTTTGGTGTGTTTTTACATAAAGAGGAAATAAAAACATGAAAATATGAAAAACGTAACATTACTTTGCGCATTGTTCTTATTGACGATGCAAACAACTTTTGCCCAAGTATTTCCAGGAGATTATCTTATTGATGAACAATCTGATATTGATTTATTTAATTATACCACTATTACCGGGGATTTAATTATTAAAGAAGGATCACCAGGAGCTATCTCCAATCTGAATGGCCTTTCAGAATTGACATTTGTAAGCGGAAATGTGATTATTACCGAAAATAGAAATCTACAAAATTTAGATGGTCTCTCGAATATGAATGCAGGAGATTTTACGGCAATCACAATTTCTAAAAACGCTTCATTAAATAATGTTAATGGATTATCAGGAATTACACTTATTTCTCAAAGACTTGTTATAGAAGATAATATAGTATTAGATAACCTGGATGGTCTGGAAAATGTAGTCTTTATAGATAGTGCAGAAGGTTTTTTTTTATTAAGAGTTAGAAGAAATTCCAGCTTAGCAAATGCTTGTGGGATTATTAATATCATTAACTATGACCAAAGTTTAGTAACCGTTATCAATAGTATTAATAGTAACGGTCCAAATACCAGTTCCGTAGAAGACGTAATTGCAAATTGCATAACGCCTTCTTGCGAAGGAATATATCCTGATAATTTGGTTTTGGACTCGCAATCAGCTATCGATGCTTTTAACTATTGCGAAGTGGCAGGTAGCCTGACTATCGAAGAATTGGTAACAGGAGATATTGTGGATTTAAGCCCCCTCAATGTGTTAGAAAATTTAGGAGGAGATTTAAAGATTTATCGTAATAAAGCACTCACTGAAATAAATGGATTTCAGAACCTAACTACTATTAATGGTACTTTAGAACTTAGAGGAAACACATTGGTAACCAATATTGATGGACTTAGTAATATAACAGCGCTAGAGAGACTAGAATTGTTTAACAATTTTAAATTAGAGAATATCGACGCTTTATCTAATATTACAGAGCTAACAGATGTAAGAATCACCAACAACAATCTAACAAATCTTTATGGGTTAAGAAATCTAGAAACTATTACAAACAGTCTGTATTTAAACAACACTAAATTAATTAATCTAGATGATCTAAATAACCTACAAACAATAGTAAAAGCCATGTATCTATATTCTAATGGTACATTAGAAAACGTAAACGGATTACAAAATATGATAGTAGGTAATGCGATACATATAAATAATAATGTTTCATTAAAAAATCTCGATGGACTAAATAAAGTATCATCGCTTAACAAAGATCTTATTTTTAAAAACAACACAGGCTTGGAGAATGCTTGTGGAATTAAACAATTGTTAGCAGAAAATGCTGTAGATGGTACGATTTCAATTTCTATGAATGGTCCTAATGCAAGCAGTATCAATGCTATAATGAACAATTGCCTTCCATCGTTAGGGCTGGTTATGTACCCAACCGTAGGTTATGGTAATCACATGATAGTAGAAGGTATAAAGGCCCCGTCATTTACGTACATGATTCATAATCTTTCTGGAATATTGTTAGAACAAGGAACCATATCTAATGCAAACGATATTAATACTGTCATCTTTCGTAATGTACTTGGTCCAGGAAATTACATATTTACCGTAGAAGAATCTGGTCAAAGGACTTCAGTACAATTTGTGGTACAATTTTAAATAAGTTCGATATAAAGGCTGCCTGAAAAGCCTTTTGCCTGTCATTTCTGGCGGAGTCGAGAAATAATATATGTGGATTTTACCACGTATTGTTTCTCGGCTCTCCTTTAATTTGATGTTTTCTGTTTTTATGCATTTTTCCAACAGTTTTTTGTAATGTTTAGTATAGAAAATAGTTTATAACAAGTAATAAGAATGATCAAAAGACAATCTATGTTTTATAAAAGTGTAATTTTTATTTTATTTCTCTTGGTTCACCAGATGATTGCTGCCCAATCATCGACGTCTTGTGATACATCTTTACTAAACCAGATTGAAAAAGCTAAAGAAGCGTATGAAGCTGCCAACTATACAGAAGCAAAGGAATTAGCACTTTGTACCCTTAAAAATTTAGGAAGGAATAAAGATAAGTTATTGTGCGTTGCTGATCTTTATTCTGTTTTAGGTAATATTAGTATACTTAATGGAGTCAATAAATATGAAACTGCTCAAGAGTACTACTTGCATGAATTGTCTTTAAGACAAAAGCTTGGAGAAAAAGGAACTGAATCAATTGCAATAGCTTCTTTTAATTTAGGAGCGTGTAATTATTATTTGGGGTCATATGAAAAAAGTAAAGAATATCTAGAAAAGTCGCTTGATATATTTTTGTCAAAGGATATTTATGAACTTAGTGATGTTTATTTTTCTGAACTTATACGATTTTTATCAGAAGTATACTGGTTTTCGGGAGAAAAGAATAGGGCAGAAGAGCTTTTACAAAAAAAGGTTTGGCCCAGATTAAATAAAATCAAATTTGACAGAAGGTTGATTGGTTACTATGCATCCAGAGGTTATAATTATTATCTCAATAAAGAATATCAAAAATCGATTGATTTTCAGATAAAAGCGGTAACCCTTTATAAAAAACACCTTCCTAATGAACTAGGAACAATATTTAATACTACTAGGTTAATTGGTTCGGTATATGTTGCTTTAGGTAACACTGATAAAGCAATAAAATATTACGAGGAAGCTTTTGATATAGCAAAACAAAATAATTTTCCTAAGCTAGCATACTCACTTATTTATAATATGTTAGGCAACACTTATAGAAAAAAAGAGGACTTCGTTACATCTCTAGACTATTATAAAAAATCTTTGAGGTTTCATACTCCTACTAATACTTATGAAGATTCTGATAAAATTCCTAAATCTGAGGAACTCTACGACCATTATCCTTTGATAATGAGCATATTAAAAAGTAAGTTTTATGTGTTAAGAGAAATTTATAAACATAGTAAAGATAGTAGTTATCTCACACAATCTATCAATACTTTTAAACTAGCTGATACTTTACTGTCAAATCAATATCGAAAATTCCAATTCAATAATGACGTTTTAACTTCAAATGCATTACATAATTTAGAGGTGTACTCTGGTTTAATAAGTTCCTATTTTGATATTTATAATAAAACGAAGACCCCAAAATCTTTTAACCAAATGTTATTTTATTCTGAAAAAAACAGAGGATTAGTTTTAAATCAATCGACAATAAGAAAAACACTAAAATTGAATAGTTTTATTCCAAAAGTGATATTAAAAAAACAGCAGAATATAGAAACAGATATTTCTCAAAAAAAGTCAAGTTTTTTGTATTATAAAGACAAAAATGATTCAGTAAGTTTTAGAAAGGTTAAAAAAGAAATCTTCTCTTTAAACTTAAAAAAAGACTCTCTAGAAAGTGTCATAAGAAAACAATATCCTAAGTATCATCAACTTACTTATGATAATACTATTATATCGGTAAAAGAAATCCAAAATAAGTTGTCTAAAAATGCTACCTTATTAGAGTATTTTGTTGCCGATAGTACCACCTATGCTTTTACAATTTTTAAAGATGAGTATAGCGTATCAGCATTGGATATTGATAGTTTAGAGGATACTATTACACAGTTTAATAATGCCATTATAGCTAAAGATGCTGAGAACTATAATGAATTGGCATATTCATTATATCAAAAGCTTATTGTTCCGGTGCAGCATACATTAAAAGGCGAAGAGCTTATTATCGTACCAGATGGTCCGCTTTGGCATCTTAATTTTGATCTATTATTAACCAAAGAATCTACATCAGAAGCTTATCAAGAATTGCCTTATTTCCTTAAAGAAAAAGTCATTAGCTATGCGAATTCTGCAAACTTACTGTTTAATCAAGTATACGATGAACAGAAAAAGAATATAAAAGAGTGTTTGGCGTTTTCTTTTGCAGATACAACCAAAACTGATCAGGGAAGCACTATGGATTTGGCTACCCTGCGCAATACTGATGATGATTTACCCGGTACACGAAAAGAAATCAAAGCGATATCCGAAATCATAAATGGGAAGTATTATTATGGAAAAGAAGCCATTGAAGATAATTTTAAAAGTAATGCGGCTAACTATAATATCCTTCACTTAGCCCTACACGGAGAAGTGGATAATGAACATCCAGAAAATTCTAAGTTATTTTTCACAAAAAATAAAGATAGTATAGAAGATAATTACTTATACAATCATGAATTGTATGCGATGGATATTCCTGCAGAATTGGTAGTGCTAAGTGCTTGTAATACAGGTACCGGAAAAGTCGCCAAGGGAGAAGGAATCATGAGTTTAGGAAGAGCTTTTCAGTATGCGGGAGCTAAAAGTTTGGTACTCACCAACTGGGAAGTGTCTGATGAAACCACTCCTATATTAATGAGAAATTTCTACGCTAATTTAAAACAAGGAATGAATAAAGCAAAGGCTTTACAGCAAGCAAAATTACAATACTTACATACTGCAAATGTCTATAATTCTGATCCCTTTTATTGGGGAGGTTTTTATTTGATAGGGGATACGGCAGCTATTGATTTTCAAAATAACCTTTCACATTGGTATTGGTTAAGTTTATTTCTAGTCTTGTTGAGTATAATTCTTGGGTTTTGGTTCTTTAGACAGAAAAGAAAAAGAAGTTGATCGCTTATTTGATTATAACAAGTTAATAAATACATATCTATGTGTATTTGAGTGAAATGTAAAAGAAAAGCGTCAATTCGAGACATTCGATAAAATTTTATCGAGCGAAGAGATTTGACGTTTCAAAGCAGAGCTTTGGAATCTTTTTTCATCAGTGTAAGATTTGTTTTGCGTTAAAAAATCTTGAAGCCTTGGAAAGATTTTAGTAAAATAAATCTGGTTTTGTTGAAAACAAAAACACCTTGAAAAAAGTGCCTTTTCTTTTGTTTCGTTTTCTTTGGGCAAGTAAAGAAAATGAAAAAGTTAAATTAAGTCAAAATTTAAATATTTAATAAACAAGTAATTACATAGTCCGTCAATGGTGGTAATTTTTTGTGAGGACCTCTCAATTAAGCCTGTCCTGAGCCAAGTCGAAGGGCTCGAGATGACAGAAGAAAAATTGTATCGAGGATAGCTTTTTTAATCCACCCCCCCTATTCTTAATAAACTTCTCTAAGTTTTTATATATTTTAATGGACATATTTTGATTAAAAAATTCTAAATAAGCAACGATCAAGGATATCATTTTGCTTCATGTTTTTAGTAGAAGAGGGGGTAACATTTGTACAGATAAATACATAAAGGGTTCATTTATTAAAACAAAAAAAACAGAAACATGGGAAACAAGAAATTTAACATTAAAGGAATGCAAATATTAAGCAAAGAAGATCAGAAATTCGTACAAGGTGGTATGGAATGGGAAGGCCGCCGACAAAGTTGTAATGTACAATATAGTGCCGCATCAGCCTCAGCATATACCAATGCAATAAGGACTGCTTTAAGGTGTGGAGGATATGCTTCGGATTATCTTCATTATAACATAGACCTTCCAGCTTTCTTAGATGAATAACATCTGTATTATTAGTTAATTAAAAAAAGTATCGAAAGTCATGGCACTAGCTATGGCTTTTTTGTTTGTGTAAAATAAACATTACCTCATCTACTATCATAAACATTCCTAACATAGTCACCATCTTCAAATCTTCTTTGTGAAATTTTTTAAATGAAGGGGGGTAACATATATCGTCTTGATTACATAAAGAGCGATTAAAAACAAAAAAGTAAGTATCAAAATTAGTCTTATGAAACAAAAAAGGAACTCGTATGAGATGAAATCATCTCCAAGGGAAT
Organism: uncultured Aquimarina sp.; assembly: GCF_947495315.1. Taxonomy (GTDB): domain Bacteria; phylum Bacteroidota; class Bacteroidia; order Flavobacteriales; family Flavobacteriaceae; genus Aquimarina. The sequence goes on from NZ_CANLYD010000008.1 coordinate 108,025, forward strand.
TCTATTTAACAGATTTTCTGTTCAAACTTCGTGAAAAGTTGCAGGAGCCATATATGGTTCTGATCATGCTATTAATTTATTTGTCTACACCAAATAATATGTGGTCACAACAAGTAGGAGATAACCCTTCTGGAAACAATGTAAATTACAATGATTTTTTCGTAAAAAACATTGAAGAACCTAATGCTTCTACATTTAAAGAGGTCAAACTATCGGCAGCCAATCCTTATGTAGGGAGCGCTAATATTAGTATTCCTTTATATGTGATCAAAGACGGGGACATTAGCGTACCTATCTCTTTAAGTTATTTAAGTACTGGAGTAAAAGCCAATAGTGTAGCTTCAAATGTAGGATTAAATTGGACGCTAAATGCAGGTGGTATGGTTAATAAGGTTGTGGAAGGCTTTGAAGATTTTGGGGTAGAGTTTAGGAATCCTTTAAGAAAGCCCTTTGATAATGACCCTGATGATGATTGTAATGTAATTCCTAGTTTTTGTAACTATAGAAAATTAAAATATGATGATTTTGAAAGACCTGCTGATTTAATAAATACTATTGGTGATGGTAGTATTGGTTTAAAAAGCCTAGGTTGGTTTTTAGGAGATGAGCCTTTAGATATCAAAGATTTTTTAGGGTATACATCTAATTACCTAGATAAAATACTAACCGTTGAAGAATTAAATAGATATAAGATAAAACAAGATGTATATCCTGATTTCTTTTTTGTAAATGCACCTGGATTAAGTACAACATTTACACACAGAAAAGATAAAACAGCTTTTGAAATAGAAAATAGTGGAAATAAGATTAAAACCACAATAGGTAAGAGTAATGTGATTAATTTTTTACCGAAATTTCACGATGAAAGCTATTTTCACACTATCCAGACTTTTTATGGAAGTAAGCCAAGGCCTTTAACGTGTATAAATAATATAGAAATAACGAATACTTCAGGGACAAAGTATAGTTTCAAAGAATTAGATGTTAACCAATACATAACACGTAATTCTTTTGGACCATTTCAATATGGTTCATCTATCAGTGCTCACTTAAGCTCGCAAGAAGTATCAGCCTATCATTTAAATTCTATTAAGGATGCTAATGGTCGTGAGGTAACTTTTGAATATGAAAAATATACATTGCAAAGCTTTTCACCTTCATCGTCATCAAGTCATAACTTAGGAAGGGATGAAAAATTTAGACTAACCAATGCTTCAATTACAGAAGTATATTACCCACAGTTAAATCGGTTAACTAAAATTAACTTTAGCAATGGCTCAGTTGAGTTTAAATACAATCTAAATAGAAGAGATAACCAAGGTGATAAAGCGTTAACAGGTATTATTATTAGAGATAAACAAAACAAAATTGTTAAAGCATTTTCTCTTAAATACAACTACTTTTCTTCGAATACAGACTGTAATGAACCTTACTGTTTGCGTTTAAAACTTACCTCGGTAAGAGAATATGATGCGACAAATAATAGCTTACCTCCATACTTGTTTTTCTATGACGAGACTAAACTACCAGAAGTAGGGACACATAATATCGACTATTTAGGCTATGCTAATAGTACTGAATATACTTCTTATCGTCAATTAACAGGTTACGTGTCTAATATTTATTACTCTTATGATAAAGGGAGGCTTAGTTTTTCTCCTGTCAAAATTTTTAGTGATAGTTATGAATTAGCCAAGAATGCAAGAAGTCTAGCTCCTAACCTAAAATATTCAATGGCGGGAACTTTAAATAGAATCAAAGAACCTACCGGAGCGGAAAAATATTTTACTTATGAGTTAAATACATTTTCTACTCCAACGGTCAAAAATATAACAGCAGCTGGTTTACGATTAAAGCAACAATTGATTAAAGATGAAAAAGGGCACACAAAGTTATTAGAAAACTATACCTACGAAAATGAGGATGGTAGTTCTTCGGGTTTTTTAAATAATCTACCTACTTATGGAGATGTTTCGGTTAGTAAAGCATATAGAACAAATCCAGAAGTCTATAATATTAAATACGGAATCACAAGTGGTCATCTTAATTTTAGAACCTATTCTTCACCTAAAAATAAACTGAAATTAGTACAAGGGAATAATATTGGATACGCGAGAGTAGTCATTAAAAATGGAATTAACAATGGTGTCATAGAAAGAAATTATCATACGGCAAAGGAGTATCCAATTGAAGAGCCAAAACTATATAGGGCATCATTTAACGGTCAGGCTTTAGAGGAAATAACGGATACGTATAGTGATTATAAACTAGTAGATTCCTATAAAAATGGAGGACATTTTCCGCATTACAATAACAAGGACATCTTGCTCGGAAAAATGTGGTTAGAAAGAGTTTTTGATGCCGATAATGAACTAGTTAGCCAAAAAGAGATCCAATATCAATACGATGTATTAGAAGAAATGCAGCAAAATGTTGAACTATACAGATCTCAATTAGTGATAACTCCAGAACTTGAGGGAGATTACCCTATTTTAATACAGCCTAAAATATTTTCGCATAGAAATTTGCAAAGTGTAGTAAAGGATAAAACAATCTATCCCAATGAAAACATTGAACAAGTAGGACAATTTACATATCACAATACTTTTCCTTTTGTGAAAGAAAGTAAAATGATATTTAACGATGATCAAAGTATTACCACAAAAAATTATTATCCTTTTGAGATAAGTACTGCAAATACCCTGGGTGATACTCCTCTTACAGGATATGAGATGGAAGCTATAGCATCACTAAACAATGATCATCAGATAAATAGTCCAATACAAACCGAAAGTTATAGAAATGATCAATTGATTGGTCTACAAAGAACCAACTTTGGAGTTTTTCATAATAACCATATACTACCAAAATCTATAGCTTCTGCAAAAGGGGTAAGACCATTAGAAGAACAAGTAGAGTTTACGGCATACGATACCGCAGGAAATCTTGAAGAAGCAAGCAGAGTTAACGGTTCTAAAATACGATATGTTTGGGGATATCAAAGAGAATATATTATTGCAAAAATTGAAGGATATACTAATGAACTGACTACAGAGCAAATCGATTTGATGAATAATGCCAGTAGCGTATCTAATCAAGATAATGATAGAACTGTAGATTTTGTTGGTAAAGAAGGGACGCTGAGACAAGCACTTCACCAAATAAGACAAGCATTTATAACAGCTAATGTCACCACTTCTACCTATGATCCACTAATTGGAATCACCAGCATAACCAATCCAAGAGGTGAAACAGTGTATTATGAGTATGATAATTTTAATAGGCTTGAGTTTATAGAAGATCAGAATAATAACGTAATCACACAATACTGTTACAACTATAAAGGAGAACGAAAAAAATGTAATTATGATAAGGATAATAATATAGATGTACGAATAACTATAAACATTGGTGAATTTAAAGAATATATGATTCCATCACCTGTTAGAGAGAACTATGTTGAAGAAGGTTTTTATCCGGTTAAAGAAAATACTTTTCCTTGGTATACTTGGCCCGAGATTAATGATATTAACACTGGTCCACCAGACCTACTTCCAAAATATAGCATGCACCCTATGTTCTATAGAACAAACGTAATAGGATATTATCATAATCCAGATGATTTTAATCCTGATCCTGTAAGCGAATTAAATACATCCTTTTATACTTTAAATGATCGTTTTGTCGGTGCGAGAGGGTATATTAAAACGTTTAGAAATGGATATGCATTTGCTATTAATGATCTGGATAAACTTGCAGAATGTGATGCAACTCGTAGAGCCGTGGGAAGAACGGTAGCGACCAACTGTACCAACTCTGATAATGCTATCGAAAATCTAATTCTAAAATGGCATATTCTAGTAGATGGAGAAAAATATCCATTACACATAGCTCCAGAAATTAAGACCGTATTTTTTGTTCCGAGATGCTTAGATAATAAAATTGGCAAAGTGGTCTGTGAAATCTATAGGAAAAACGATACGGATCAATCTAATCCCTATCGCAAAGTAGAATCTGATGAGATGATTTTTTCCGCTGGATTTGAACCTTTAGATAATAATGGCTCTGATAATTGTGGTGCCTCAGCATTTACGCCACCTACCTTTTTACTAAACAATTAAAATGATGATCATGAAATTAAGAATAAGTTTACTACTACTGTTCATGACGGCGATGAGTTTTGCTCAAGTTGTCTTGCCACCAGATGATAGTGTTGATCCAGAGCCATTCCGATTAGGGATTAAAGGAGATATATCTGTCAATCCAAATGACATTAAAACTTATGTGTTTGAAACTCAAGGAACCGATGATAACGATATTAATATATTCGAAGCACAATGGGACGTATCTGGCGGCGAAGTTATAGGCTCTGATACTCAAAGTGTAACTATTAAGTGGCTTGGAACATTTCAAAATGATGTAACGGACGGAATTGGAATCATAGAATATAAGCCTTTTTTTATTAATCCAGTTTATCGAGATTTTCTAACACTAAATATTACCATAAAGAATCCAAAAAACTTTGTAGAAATACCTTCAAAACCATCTGTGTTGAGCCAAAATTGTGACTCGGCTGTATTACAAAAAGGTAATGAAGCATCAGACAATGTAACCTGGTATTGGCAAGGTACGAATAAGAATGGGCTGAGTACATCAGATGCCAATCCAACAATAACTGTTACAAATTCCGGAACTTATTACCTAAGAGGCAAAAGATCCGATGGTAGATGGAGCAAAAAATCAAGTGCTATAGATGTACTACTTACGGGATGTGCAAATTATTCTTCTACAGATGAGAACTATATTAAAACTATCGTTTTTCAGCAAGCCTATAAAGAAAACGAATTAGCAACCGTAAAAAAAGATAGCGTTATAGAGAATATAACCTATTATGATGCCTTAGGAAGAGCGAAACAGAGCATTGGGATACAACATTCACCAACAAAAAAAGATGTGGCAATGCACATTGAATATGATGTGTTGGGCAGGCAACCAAAAAAATACTTGCCTATAGTAACAAATCATAGTGATGGTATTTTTTTAGTAGAAGATATGCCTGCAAAAACAAGAGAATTTTATAAAGCGTTTTATCCAGAAGATTTTGAAAATAGTAATATAAATGAAGTAAATGCTTATAGTGAAGATGCATATGACGGATCACCTCTAAATAGAATGCTAAAAAAAGCAGCTCCTGGAGAAGCCTGGAAAATGGGTAATGGACACGAAATACAGTTTGGATATAATACGAATAGTGCAGAGGATGAAGTTTATCATTTTATAGCAACTACTGTGACGGATGGAGATATTTATAATCCTACGTTGATTTTAAATACAGTTAATGATGGACAGTACAAAGCTGGTGAATTATATAAGAATAGTACAAAAGATGAAAACTGGGTAGCAGCAGATGGCGTAAATCGTACTACCGAAGAGTTTACAGATAAAGAAGGGCGTATGATCTTAAAGAGAACATACAATAATGATGAAAAACACAATACCTATTACGTATATGATGAATATAGTAACCTGAGTTTTGTAATACCTCCTAAAGTGAACGTAGCAGATGACGTGTCAGATGGTGAACTGAAGGAGTTGTGTTATCAGTATAAATACGATCATAGAAATCGCTTAGTAGAGAAAAAAATCCCCGGGAAAGGTTGGGAGTACATCGTATATGATCGCTTGGATCGACCAGTACTGACTCAGGATGCTAAAATGAAATCCCTTAATAAATGGTTGTTTACTAAATATGACGTATTAGGTAGGATAGTGTATACAGGAATGTATATACATCCCACCTTAATAAGTAGACCGCAAATGCAATCATTGTTTAACAGTGAAAATGTAACAAATGAGGACTACTACGAAGATAAATTGCAAGCTCCTGGAGGAGAAAATATATACTACAGTAATGTACACTTCCCAAATACCAATCTAACGATACATACGGTTAATTATTATGATGATTATTATTTTGATGTAAAGGGAATTGTAAAACCAAATGAGGTATATAATCAGCAAGTAACCTCAAATGCAAAAAGCTTAGCTACAGGAAGTAAAATACGGGTTTTAGATACTAATAAATGGATTACTTCAGTTAACTATTATGATGAAAAAGCAAGATTGATTTATGGGTATACTAAAAATGAGTATTTAGGCACTACCAATACCATAAGTAATAAACTGGATTTTGTGGGTAGAATAGAAGAAAGCAAAACTACGCATAAACGCGGGGCAAATTCTATGATCACTACTATCGATACTTTTGAGTATGATCATATAGGAAGACTTATATCGCAAAAGCAAGTAATCAATGATCAGCCTGAGGAGTTAATTGTAAAAAATACTTATGATGAATTAGGGGTATTGGTTATAAAAGATGTTGGAGGTAAAACAGAGGAAAACTCGATTTCTTTTTCGAATATAGTTAATATAGCTATACAAGGAAATAAAATTATAAAAACAGGTGAAAAAGGTTGGAATGCAGGAACGAATACTAAAACAGGTATTTTAGAAAACGGATACATATCTTTTACTGCAGGAAAAAATAATATAGGGCTAATAGCAGGCCTATCATATGATCATTCAGATCTTACGTATAAAATAGATTATGGTATCTTTCTTGAACAAAATGGTTATCTTAAAGTTAAGGAAAAAGAAAATACAATCTATGGATTAAATCAGAATTATAAAATAGGGGATACCTTTACTGTAGAGAGACAAGGAAGTATTATACGATATAAAAAGAATGGAGCTGTTTTTTATACTTCTTCTGTACCGGCATTGACGGGAGAGTTATACGGAGATTTCTCTCTGTACACGACAGATGCAAGTCTTACAAATATTAAGATGAGTGGACAATCTTTACAAAGTTTACAGACAGTAGATTATAAATATAACGTAAGAGGTTGGTTACAACAAATCAATAATCCAGACATAGCGTTAGGAGAAGATCTATTTGCTTTTAAAATCAATTATAACACCCCATATATCGCAGAGAGTACAGCATTGTATAATGGAAATATAAGTGAAATCCATTGGAAAACAGCCAATGATAATAAACAAAGACATTATACTTATGGGTACGATGACTTAAATAGAATTACCAAAGGGATCGATAATACCAATAGATATAGTCTTACCAACGTAAGTTATGACAAAAATGGCAATATCCTCCATTTGGTTAGAGACGGGCATGTGGTTGCCAATCCTGATCAGACAGAAGATGCACATTTTGGTAGTATGGATAACCTCCAATACGAGTATAGAGAAGGTAATAAACTATGGAAGGTAACAGACCATTGTAATAATCAATTTGGATTTAAAGATGGAGCTAATACATCTGATGATTATGTATACGATATCAATGGTAATATGACGGTAGATCGCAACAAAGGAATTACTAATATTCGATACAATCATTTAAACTTGCCGACTGTAGTTACCATTAATGGAAAGCAGATTCGATATACTTATGATGCCACCGGTACAAAACTAACCAAATCAGCAAATGGGAAATTTACGCATTATGATGGTGGCTATGTATACGAAGGCAAAGATCTAATATTTATGAATCATCACGAAGGTTATATAGAACCTTCTGTCACCTCGAGTGGAGTCGAGAAGTTTGACTATGTCTACCAATACAAAGATCATCTGGACAACATCCGTTTAAGTTATAGTGATAGTAATAAAGATGGTAATGTTAGCAAAGATGAAATACGCAAAGAAAACAACTATTATCCTTTTGGATTAAAACATAAAGGATATAATAATACTATTGGAGGTGGTAGAGATCATAAATACGGATTTAATGGAATAGAATTAAATGAAGATAATAATCTTTATGAAATGGATCTTAGGAAATATGATCCGGCTATTGCCCGTTGGACATCCATTGATCCAGTTGTGCATTACTCATTATCAACATACAATGCTTTTGACAATAATCCAGTTTTTTGGGCGGATCCTAGTGGAGGTAATTCTATTATTTCTACAATACAGAAAATATGGGATCAAACTCCAAATGGAGAATCAGCTACATATGATGAAAATGGAAATAAAATAGATGATACGGACCCTAAGAAAGATAAAATAACAACAGATTCGTGCCCAGAACCTTGTGATAAAAAGTTTTTAGAACAAAAATTAGTAAAAAGAGATGCGACTAACCAAAATTTTGTTTCTAATAGATTAAAAGATTATAAGGTTTCTGTAATGAAAAAAGAGCAAGAGATACTAGATAAAAAAATAGAAGAGGTGAATAATCTTTTAAAGATGTTAACTTGGGAAGTTGCAATGGGAATTATTGATGAAACTAAATTGGGGGAAGTAGTGGGAAAGATAAACACTTTAAATACTTTTGTTGGATTAAGAGATGCAGGAACTCAACAAATAACCGCTGAAATGCTCAAATTTGTCATTTCTAGTACAGTAAAAAGAGGAGCGGTTGTAGTGACACTTTTAGATATAAGTATGGAACTTGGAAGGTTAAAGTATGAGCGTAATGTGGATAAAGCTATAGAGTTATATTTAAAAAGGACGGTCGTTGGGTATCCGTATGGTGATACTAATAAGCGTAGAGAATACTGGAAAAATTTTAATAAAAATAATAGTAAAAAAGAAATTAGAGAGTTTAGAGATGTTATATTTAAGAAGTAAAAAAAATAATTACTCTTCAAAGAATGGCTCGCGGCGTTTTGAGTAAGCAATATAGTAAGAAGGTAAATAGCAGTAAACAGTCAACTAGAGATAGTTGGCTGTTTTTTTATGCTTTTTAGAAAACAAGGGGTAACAGTTTCTATGTTTCTGACATAAAGTGCAAGGAAAACAAAAAAGTAAAACAAGTTAGCAATGAGATGTAAACAATTTTTTTGGAGTATACTATTAGTAATATCCTTGGTATCCTGTAGCCCAGATGAAGATATTCCATACGAATCAATCATTTTTGAACCACCATCTTGGATAATTGGGGCTTGGGATAATGAGGATCCAGAGGCTTTTACTGAAACCTTGATATTTACAGAAATTAATATCGTTTCGGAATTTAAAGATGGATCCACACTAGATTATAGTCAATCTATAGCTCCTAACAGAGATAATACAATCATTGAAGAGGTTGCTACAGATAATGAGTATTCCATTATAGTACGGGTAAGTTTTCCCGATGGAGAAGAACTTGTTTTCACTAACACCTTTAAAAAAACATCACTCACTTCTTTAACTGTTTACGACAATTTGCAAGAAATAGGAACTTTTGTTAAAAGATAAAAAATCGTGAAACTTAAATTAAAATTTGTAATTGCTATACTAACAATAGGATTTACAGCCACTTCTTATAGTCAAAATTATACAGTAAAAGACAGTATAACTCTTTACACAGATCGTGTTTTTGATATTTTACAAGAAAAAAACTTGTATCGCGAAAAACTAGATTGGGCTTCTTATAAAGAAAGATTCTTGAAGGTAGCCACTACCAAGACATCGTTTAAGGAGTTCTTACCTATGTTTGGTAAAGTATGGATGGATTTGGGAGATAAGCATACTTCTATAAACACATCAGATATGCAAATCAAAAACCCCACCGTAGGAAATTTTGATGGCAGTGAGTTTAGTGCAGCATTATTAGAAAGATACCAACAAGGGAATTTTAATTTTGAGTGTAAAATATTAGATAATCAATATGGCTATATTCTTATGCCAGGGATTGATTTGCCTGATGGTAAAGATATAAATGCAATAGCCCAAAAAATGTATGATCAAATCCATAAAATATCGAATACTCATAAAATAAAAGGATGGATTATCGATCTTAGACTTAATATGGGAGGGAATATGTGGCCGATGATAGGAGCCCTATATGAGTTGTTGGGTGATGGAGTGTTTGGTGGTTGGAAATTCGAGGATCGAATTGAGAAAATATACCTTAAAAACGGAAAAGCATATCAGGAAGAGGATATGATACTCACCATAAAAAGAAAACCTTCAAATGATATGGATACGGCCAAAGTAGCACTCATAACCGGAGTTTTTACAAATAGTTCCGGTGAGATTACTTCAATTGCTTTTAAAGGAAGAAAAAACACCATTTTTATAGGAGAAAAAACGATGGGATTAACTACAACGAACCATATATATAAAATGCCTTTTGATACGTATTTTAATAATGCAGAAGCTTACGATGTAGACCGAAATGGTCAGTTTTATGAGCAGATTATACCAGATATATCCATCCATAAGTCGGATAACTTTAAAAACCTATTAGAGGATGAGAATATTAAGCAGGCAATAAAGTATTTTAATAACGAGACTAAATAATGACAAAAAAGATAATATGGTTTGTAGTAACCTCACTTTTGGTTTCTTGTGCTAAGAAAAGAAATAGAGAAATAAAAAACACACTTCTTTCTAACTTCGTTGAGATAACTGAAAATGAAAATAAGGGAATAGATGAGGTTCTTGATTTTTATCAAGCAAATTGCGAATATTTCATTGGTTTTTCTTCCTCTAATACAGAAGACTCAAAAAAGTATTTTAAACTTAAAATGAGCAATAGCGAAAAGTTGTATCTACTAGAAGAAGAGCTCGAAATACCTGCTTCTAATATTGCTTATCGTTTTTATAAAAACCTGGAAAATGAAAGGTCAAACTACGATGAAATCCAAACCGTCTTTATAACTAGAGATGGTAATGAAGAGTCTTATGTTTTTAATCGTGAGACTTTAGACTTTATTCATAAAAAGGCCACTTTGGTAAATACAATTTTAGATTCAATGAAACTGAAGGAGTATGATTTTTTAAAATCAACCTTAAGTACCAGAAGTTACGGAGAGCATAAAGGGAGACTGATCAAGGACTTTAAAAAAATGGATAGTATGTATGGTGAAATAAGCAATTATAGCCCGTTAGGGTATAAGGTGTATAGAACAAAAAGTGATCTTAAGATACTTCATATTTCTGGATTTGCTTTAAGAGGAAGACAAAATCACGCACTTAGTTTTTATGTTGATTTCGAATCAGATAAAGATGAAATACTAAAAATACAAGGAGAATTATAACTTTTTCTATTTTCGAATACTGTTCTATTAAGAAAACTAAAAAGGCCAAGCGTAGAAGTTGGTTCTTTTTTAAATAGATATCTCGGATAAACAAATCCGAGATTTTTTTTGAATGGGGGGTAACATTTTCATTTCTGATTACATAAAAGGCACTGATTATGCAATAAAAGACATAAATCTCGAGTGTCTATAAACCAATTCGGGTTTCATAAATCATTAAATTTTTTAAAGTTATGTTACAAAACATGCTAAAATTACCAGGTGTTACTTCACTAAAGAAACAATCTCAAAAGTCAATAATAGGAGGACACGCAAATCCAGATTCCTGTCTTCGCACATGTCGAACGACAAGTGATTGCAGAAATGAAGCGCCAGGTGGCGTATGCATAGATGGGTATTGTCTTACTTAAAACCTCTAAAATTAGTTAGAGATAGCTCGGATGTATCATCCGAGCTTATTCCTATAGTAAGAAAAGTACATAATTCATTAAAAAATAAATAAAGTCATGAAAAAATCAAATAAGAAATCCACAATAGAAAAGCTCTCATTAAATAAGGTTTCTATAGCTAGGTTAAATCAAATGAATGCAATAAAGGGTGGCGCATTTACAAAAAATGGCACAACACCAATATTTGCTGGAAAAGAAAGAGCATATGAAAATATAGAAAGTATTGGTGATCCAGGTTCCGACTTTTATCCAACAAATGGTTAAGCCATTTGAAAAACAAAATAGACATACATCCCGAGTGTCTATAAACTAATTCGGGTTTCATAAATCATTAAATATTTAAGTTATGTTAAAAAACATTTTAAAATTAGAAGGAGCTACATCATTAAGTAAAGAAAAACAAAAATCAGTAAGAGGAGGAGGGTTTCTACCTTTCACTCCTTATGACGCAGAAACTTGTAGAAACGTATGTGGTGGGCAATGGGATGGTCTGTGTATGTTACCAGAAGATTCACCTTGTGTTCAAGACGTTATTTACAATGAACCAGGTATATAAGGTAACACATTAGTTATTTCAAAAAAGCTAGGATATCTCCTCTCCCAATAAGGGATAAAATTGCAATCGTGATAAAGGAATAGAATGGGGTTTTCTATGTTTACCTTTTCATACATTGCTATAATGCAGTTATGGTAGCGATGCTGATTTAATATATAGGAGATTAACATTTCGCTGATAACAGCCACAAACTAAAGTGCGTGGCTGTTATTTTTAAATTATGGACCAAAATTCACTTCTGAAGTATAAATACGTTTAATAGCTTCCCTTTTATTTTATTTGCCTCATATTCAAACTTCAATAGTTTAGGTAGAATAAAAAGACTAATTTTGCACAAATTTTAGAATTTAGGATAATGAGTAATATAGTGGCAATTGTAGGGAGACCTAATGTAGGAAAATCTACATTCTTTAATAGACTGATTCAGAGAAGAGAAGCAATCGTAGATGCGGTAAGCGGAGTTACTCGTGATCGTCACTATGGAAAAAGTGATTGGAATGGTAAAGAATTCTCACTTATAGATACGGGTGGTTATGTAGTAGGAAGTGATGATATTTTTGAAGCAGAGATTGATAAACAGGTAGAGCTTGCTATTGATGAAGCGGATGCTATCATTTTTATGGTAGATGTAGAATCTGGTGTTACTGGTATGGACGAAGAAGTTGCTAACTTACTACGTAAAGTGAATAAGCCAGTTTTTTTAGCTATCAATAAAGTTGATAATGGTAAAAGAGCGGAAAATGCCGTAGAGTTTTATAGCCTGGGGCTTGGAGAATATTATACTATAGCAAGTATTAACGGAAGTGGTACAGGAGAACTTTTGGATGCTTTGGTAGAAGCATTACCAGAAGTAGAAGAAGTAGAGGAAACTGAACTACCTCGTTTTGCAGTGGTAGGAAGACCTAATGCGGGTAAATCTTCATTTATTAATGCACTGATAGGGGAGGATCGATATATTGTTACAGATATAGCGGGAACGACTCGAGATTCTATTGATACTAAATATAACCGTTTTGGCTTTGAGTTTAATTTGGTCGATACGGCAGGAATAAGACGTAAAGCGAAGGTTAAAGAAGATCTGGAATTTTACTCGGTAATGAGATCTGTGCGGGCAATAGAACATAGTGATGTATGTTTAGTAGTAGTAGATGCAAGTAGAGGTTTTGATGCTCAGGTGCAAAATATATTTTGGTTAGCGGAGCGTAACCGCAAAGGAATTGTGATTCTTGTAAATAAATGGGATTTAATCGAAAATAAGGAAAGTAATACCTTAAAAGATTTTGAAAAACATATCCGTAAACAAATTGAACCGTTTACAGATGTTCCAATTGTATTTATTTCGGTATTAACGAAGCAACGACTTTTTAAAGCGATAGAAACAGCTGTAGAAGTGTTTAAAAACCGTTCTAAAAAGATTAAAACCAGTGTAATGAACGATACTATGTTGCCTATTATAGAAAGAAATCCTCCACCAGCATATAAAGGCAAGTATGTAAAGATTAAATACTGTATGCAATTGCCTACACCTCAGCCGCAATTTGTATTTTTCTGTAATTTACCTCAATATGTAAGAGAGCCTTATAAACGATATTTAGAAAATCAATTACGTAAAGAATTTGATTTTCACGGAGTGCCAGTAGCGGTGTATTTTAGAAAGAAATAGAAATCTTTATAATGAAAAAACCTGTTCTGATAATACTTTTATTATTAATATTTATAATATCAGGTATTAGTTTTCTTCTTGTTAAAAGTAGTAGAGATGTTATTTCTGCATTTGGAGAAATGGATAATAAATTGAGTAAGAGTAGTGTTTTTGTTGAAAAAGAAAATGATTCGTTATTAAATGCAATAAAAGACGAAAATCTTTTAGTTAAAGCCAACCAGGTAGATTCTTTAATAACTAATTTTAAAGAATATTTAGAATCTATAAAGCAGGAGATGTTAGGTGGAAAAGGGCCTAAAAATTATGAGTTAATGGATCAACAGAATAATATGTTTTTTACTGAAAGAGGTTTGTCTGAAAAAGGAAAAGAGTTTATTACAAAAACAGATCAGATCAGAGAAGAACTTTTAGAATTAGTAGAAACACCGGAATTAGAAACCAAAATAAGCAATATCTTAAGTACGGGAGAAGTGCATGATAGAGATGGTAGAAGGCGGAAATGGTTGGAATTCAATTTTAAAGATTTTCCATTAATTGCTAGTATAACAAGACTTACACAAATGCAATCAGGCGTTATTATACTTGAGTCAGATATTTATAAAAATTACATTATAGGACAGGAATAACTTCCTGAGAACTACATTAAAGCTGCTCTTTAATTTTTAGTAATTGCCCTCTAATAGATTCTAATTTTCTAATGATATCAAAGCTATCAAGAGCTTCTTGCTTTTGTTCTTTGAGGTGAATTTTTGCTCCTTCCAGTGTAAATCCGCGTTCTTTTACCAGATGGTATATCAATTCCAGGTTTTTGATGTCTTCAGGAGTGAACTTTCTATTTCCTTTGGCATTCTTTTTTGGTTTTAGGATATCAAATTCTTTTTCCCAAAAACGAATAAGAGAAGCATTTACATCAAATGCATCAGCTACCTCGCCAATACCATAGTACATTTTTTTTGGTAAGTCAACATACATAGTTAGTTCTCATTTTTTTGGGTAAAACTTCCATCTTCTTCAAAAACCAAGTTGCTTTCCGGAAAATCTTCCTCAGTCAGTTTTTTAATTTCTTTTAGCGCTCTTTTTTTATCATCCATAAAAGGATATACCTCATCAATTTGCTTAGCAGAATGAAGTTTTCCTTTGATAAAATTACCTTCTGGATCTACCTCTATTTCCGCAATAGGAGCATATCCTTTAATTCCGGTTAGATTAAACCTGGAATAGGTGCAAAAATTACCTAAACTATAGGCGATAAACTTATTGTTATATACCTCAAAAGCTCTTGATACGTGAGGACCATGCCCTAAAATAATATCAGCTCCTGCATCTATCAGTGTATGTGCGAATAGATAAACATTTCCACGATCTTCTCCATAAAAACGTTCCGTTTTTCTGGTTACATGAGTGTGATCTGTTCCTTCTGCACCTCCGTGAAAAGAAACAATAACAATGTCTACTTTTTTCTTTAGTTCTTTAACAATGCTTTTTGCCTTTGTTAAGTTATGAATTTTTACGCAATCTTTGTTTGGGGCAAAGGCACAAAATCCATATGTGATTCCGTTTTTTTCAAATATAGTAGATTCCTGAGCGAAAATACCGGCATAAGCAATGTTATGTTTTTCAAGTGTTTTAGCAGTATTCTTAATACCGATTGCTCCAAAATCTCCTATGTGATTATTCGCAATACTCATGATATCGAATCCGGTTTCTTCCAGGTATTTACCAAAAGATTCAGGAGATCGAAATGAATAACATTTAGAAGGATCAGAACATCGTTTTGCATTTTCACCTTCATCAGTGAGTGTGCCTTCTAGGTTACCAAAAAGGATATCGGCTTGTTTTAAAACAACATTTACATCATCAAAAGGACCTTTGTCACCTGGTGGCATATAATGTTCCTTAGGGAAATTTGTTCCCATCATAATATCTCCTACAGCCATCAACTTTATGCTTTTAGGAGCCGAAAGTTTTTCCATTTCCAACTTAAAATCCTCAACGATTACCGTCATGGAGTCAATAGCTTCTTTTGAAAATTTCTGTGCTTGTATAGTGTAACTAAAACCAATTAGAATTACAAAAAGAAGTGCTTTACGCATAAGGTTTAATCTAAGGTTTCATTAATCAATTTGGAAGCTTCTAGCATTATATTAAATTCTTCAGAAGTTAAACTTCCATAGTAAAAGTTCCGTGGATTGATGCGGTCACCATCTTTAAATATTTCGTAATGAAGATGAGGAGCAACTGATCTTCCTGTACTTCCTACATAACCTATGACATCTCCACGTTTTACCTTCTGTCCTTTTTTTACATTGTATTTGTTTAAATGGGCATAAAGACTCACATAGTTAAAGCCGTGGTCGATACGAACGTGTTTTCCATAACCCGTAGAATTAGCATCTGCTCTAGTAACTACACCGTTACCGGAAGCATATATTGGAGTTCCTGTAGCAGCAGAAAAATCCATACCATAATGAAACTTTCTTGCTTTCGTAAAAGGATCACTCCTCCATCCATATCCTGATGCCATGCGTTTTAAATCAGAGTTTTGTATGGGTTGGATCGCTGGTATTGTGGATAGCAATTCTTCTTTTTGCTCTGCCAAATCTTTGATTTCATCCAGAGAAATAGATTGTACTGCTATTTGTTTAGTGAGTTTATCTATTTGTTTTTGGCTTTCGATAATCATTTCGGAGTTATCATAACCTTCATAACCCTTATATCTATTAACTCCTCCAAAACCAGCTCGTCTTACTTCTGCAGGAATTGGTGGAGCACCAAAATAAAGTCGATATATATTATCATCTCTTTCTGCGATTTCATCTAGAACGGCATGATCTTTCTTCAGTTGTTTGTTCATAAGCTCATACTGAAGCTTCATATTTTCCAATTCCCGTTTATATGCTTTTTCTTTAGGAGTCTCTAATTGAGGAATATTCAGATAGATTAACAATAATACAAAACCAGCTAAAAAAGCACCAAGAACACCTAAAATGGCGAAGCCAAATTTGCGTCCTTTTTTTTGCTCAATTCTACGATAAGATAGCGTCTCGCTATCGTAGTAATATTTAACCTTTGACATAATCTAAAATATACTATTTTTGCAGGATGTTAGCCAAAAATAGGCTTGTTTATACTTTGGGGCTGGAACAAATATAATAAAATGTGACCAAGTCCAGAAAAAACTGACAAATATCGATAGCATATCTTCAGGTAGTTAACGATAATTAACTGATTATAAAGAAAATATAAAAAAATGAAATCCCAAGACATCAGAAACCAATTTTTAGCGTTTTTTGAATCCAAAAAACACAGTATAGTGCCTTCTGCACCTATGGTGATTAAGAACGATCCAACCTTGATGTTTACCAATGCCGGGATGAATCAGTTTAAAGAATTCTTTTTAGGAAACGGAATACCAAAAAATAATCGTCTTACAGATACTCAAAAATGCCTTAGAGTTAGCGGTAAGCATAATGATCTGGAAGAAGTAGGTATGGATACCTATCACCATACCATGTTCGAGATGTTAGGAAATTGGAGTTTTGGGGATTATTTCAAAACAGAAGCGATCGAATGGGCCTGGGAATTGTTAACAGAGGTTTTTGGGATTGATAAAGATATCTTATACGTTTCTGTTTTTGAGGGAGCAAAAGATGAAAATCTAAATATGGATCAGGAAGCTTATGATTTATGGAAAAATATAGTTCCAGAAGATCGTATCATCATGGGTAATAAAAAAGATAACTTCTGGGAAATGGGAGATCAAGGGCCTTGTGGACCTTGTTCTGAAATTCACGTAGATCTTAGATCTGAAGAAGAAAAAGCAAAAATACCAGGTCGCGACTTAGTCAATCAGGATGATCCATTAGTAGTGGAAATTTGGAATCTTGTTTTTATGCAATATAATCGTAAGGCAGATGGCTCTCTGGAAAAACTACCAGCACAACATGTGGATACAGGAATGGGATTTGAGCGTTTGTGTATGGCTTTACAAGGTGTGAAATCTAACTACGATACAGATGTGTTTACACCACTAATCAGAGAAATAGAGACTATTACCAATGCTACCTATGATAAAGATAGTTTGCCGACTGATGAAAACGGTAAAGTAAGTGTAGCAATCCGTGTGATTGCGGATCACCTTAGAGCCGTGTCATTTTCTATAGCAGATGGTCAATTGCCAAGTAATACGGGTGCAGGATATGTAATCCGAAGAATTTTGAGAAGAGCTATCAGATATGGATTTACATTTTTGGATACCAAAGAGCCTTTTATCTATAAACTGGTAGATACGCTTAGTAATCAGATGAGTGATGCTTTTCCTGAATTAAAATCTCAGAAAAATTTAATCACCAATGTTATAAAAGAGGAAGAGAACTCATTCTTAAGAACTCTGGACCAGGGATTAGTATTGTTAGATAATGTAATTAAGAATACGAAAGGTAAAGTGGTTTCAGGAGAAAAAGTATTCGAATTATACGATACATTTGGTTTCCCTGAAGATCTTACGGCTTTGATTCTGTCTGAGAAAGGATATGAATATGATATAAAAGTATTTAAAGAAGAATTACAAAAACAAAAAGATCGTTCCAGAGCCGCTTCTGAGGTGAAAGCCGGAGATTGGGAGATTTTGATTCCTAATGCCAAAGAGGAATTTATAGGATATGATCATACTTCAAGCAAGACAAAAATATCTCGATACCGCAAAGTGAACAGCAAGAAAGATGGAGAGTTGTATCAATTAGTTTTAGATAATACACCTTTTTATCCAGAGGGTGGAGGACAAGTTGGAGATAAAGGATATCTAGAAGCTTCTAATGGTGGTGTATGCTATATAATAGATACTAAAAAAGAGAATAACTTGATTATTCATTTTACAAAAAGTTTACCTAATCATATAGAAGATACTTTTACAGCAGTAGTAAGTGATAAGGCGCGTGCTACATCGGCAGCTAACCATTCTGCAACTCATTTGTTACATCAGGCATTGCGTTCAGTTTTAGGAACCCATGTAGAGCAAAAAGGGTCTATGGTACAAAGTTCGAATTTAAGATTTGATTTTTCTCATTTTGCTAAAGTATCCTCAGATGAGTTACAGCAAGTAGAAGATTTTGTGAATGCTAGAATAAGAGAAGCGTTACCACTGGAAGAAAAACGAAACATATCCTATGATCAAGCTATTGCCGAAGGAGCAATTGCTTTGTTTGGTGAGAAATATGGAGATGCTGTTCGTGCAATCCGTTTTGGAGAATCTATGGAATTATGTGGAGGGATCCATGTAAAAAACACTAGTGACATATGGCATTTTAAAATAACATCAGAAAGTGCGGTAGCGGCAGGAATCAGAAGAATTGAGGCGATTACCAGTGATGCAGCTAAGGATTATTTTACCAACCAATCCGAAGCGTTTTCTGAGGTGAAAACTATTTTAAAAAATCCAAAAGATCCTATTAAAGCAATTACTGCATTACAAGAAGAGAATACAAGTCTTAAAAAACAGATTGAAGCACTACTCAAGGATAAAGCAAAGAATCTAAAAGGAGAACTTAAATCAGAATTTGAAGAAATAAACGGGATTCAGTTTTTAGCTAAGAAAGTAGATCTTGATCCGGCAGGAATAAAAGATTTGTCTTTTGAAATAGGTGGAGAAATAAAGAATGCTTTTATGCTTTTTGGAGCAAATAATAATGGCAAAGCGTTATTGTCTTGCTATATTTCTAAAAACCTAGTCGAGGAAAAAGGACTAAATGCTGGTCAGGTTGTTCGTGAATTAGGGAAATATATCCAAGGCGGCGGCGGCGGTCAACCATTCTTTGCAACAGCTGGCGGTAAGAATCCAGCAGGAATAGAAGAAGCTTTAGAAAAAGCTAAACAATATGTATAACTAAAAATCAATATCCCTTAGTGCTCCTTTGTGGGAGAGGCTAAGGGTCATAAGTCAATGATTCTACAAACCAAAATACCCTTAAAACCTCAGCAGCCTAAAATTGATTACGATGCCGAGTTGTTTTTGTTAGGATCTTGCTTTGCCGAAAATATCGGAGAAAAGTTTGAGTATTTTAAATTCAAAACCTTGATCAATCCTTTTGGAATACTTTTTCATCCAAAAGCCATTGAAACCTTTCTTTGGATGGCTACTCAGAAGGAAAAGTATACTGAAACTGATTTGTTTTACCATAATGAACAGTGGCATTGTTTTGATGCACATTCTAAGTTAAGTCATCCGGATCAGAAACAGTTATTGCAATCTCTTAATATAGCATTGGATCAAACATATAAGAAGATTCAATCGGCTACCCATATCTGTATTACATTAGGTACGGCTTGGGTATATCGTTTACAGGCACTAGATATGGTGGTTGCAAATTGTCATAAAGTATCACAAAAGGAGTTTGCCAAAGAGTTATTGTCCGTAGAGGAAGTAGGTCAGTGTTTGCAAAATAGTATTGGTCTGATTAGAAGTCTAAATCCAACTGTAAAGATCATATTCACCGTATCTCCGGTTAGACATAGTAAGGACGGTTTTGTGGAAAATAATCTAAGTAAATCACATTTAATTGCTGCTGTGCATAAAACGATAACTTCTGATAATAACTGTGGTTATTTTCCTTCTTATGAAATTATGATGGATGAACTAAGAGATTATAGATTTTATGATACTGATATGATTCATCCGAGTAAAGTTGCTATTGATTATATATGGGAGTATTTTAAACAAACCTGGATTTCGGGAGAAGCGTTAAAAACGATGCATAGAGTTAAAGAAATCCAAAATGCAATCGCTCATAGGCCATTTAACCCAAAAAGCAAGCAACATCTTTCTTTTCTTCAAAATTTGGAACACAAAAAACATCAACTTCAACAAGAATACTCTTTTATCAAGTTTTAGGATCTTTCTTGTATGAAAGCTCTGACTTGAATAAAGACGTTTTCAATTAAAAATACTTGATATAAGTTGTAAGCTGCCCACTACGACCCCAGCTCCAAACGAATCAATTCCAAAAGGATTGTCCCAAGATTGTTGCTCTAATGAAATTTGTACAACTGGATCAAAAAGGGATTTATGAGTAAATGCGTTGTTTCTTATAACAAAGTATGGGCGTGACCTTGAAATTCCAAAAGATGGATAGTCTGAAACTCGCCAAGTTCCTACAAATAGCCTATAGTCATTATTGTTCTTACTAATCCCTGTTAAACGATAATCAATAGGAGTGGTAACCGGAATAGAGTCTATGATCAATGTTTTAGTTGTCTTCTTATAACTTAAGGATGGTGTTTGTATAGATTGAGAATATAGGGAACCAATAAAAGTAAAGAATACAGTAAAAAATAGAAGTTTAGAATTTCTCATACTAGAAAAATTAGTTGTTTAATTAGTTTGTTTACCGCATCAAAAAACATTCCATAAATATATATATCATAATGTTGACCTATTGATATTTAGTAACACTAAAGGTTAGGATAGATACATAAGTACAAAAGCTTTATTGTGAGGTTTTTTTACGTGAGATCGGGTAATAGCTATTATAGTTGTGCCCGATCTTTATTCTCTTATTTAGTTTAATACCCCGCATTTCCCCAGAGATTTTACTTATATTAATTACTTCTTTATGTAAATAAACAGACTATTTTAAATAGTTAATCTATTGATAAACTGGGGTGTAGGTTAGTGAAAAGATCTGTTGTTCTACGGCGATTTTATTCTTTTTTAACTTATCTTTAGGATTAATAAAACCAATTTAACTGTATTGACCGCTGCTTAATCAAAGTATGTCGCACACAAACACTCTTAAAAACCATGAAGAAAAAACTAAAGCTTGCCTTATGGGTCTGTATGATCCTAGGTACTTCATTATTTGCACAGCAAACCCAAAAAGAACGAGCTATTGAATACCTAAACCTAAAAGGAGAGGTGATATTCGATATCGTTATAAACAACCCTTCTCAATTACTGTCTATTACTCAAGAGTTGTCCATTGTTCATTATGATGAAGCTACAGGAATTGTAAAACTAATGGCTAATCAATTGCAGTTTGATCAGTTTCTACAAAAAAACATCCCTTTTACTACAACACAAGAAGATAATATTATAGGGTATAGAACGATGACATCAGACTTGTTGGTAAAAGCAGCTACATTTCCATTAACTGCATATCCTACATATGCAGATTATGTAAGTATGATGAATGATTTTGCTACTAATAATCCTACGATATGCCAATTAGAAAATATAGGTACTACTACAGAAGGAGATAAATCTTTGCTTTTTGTAAAGTTGTCGGATAACGTGGGGTCAAACGAACAAGAACCACGTGTAATGTATACTTCTTCAATGCACGGAGATGAGATTGCAGGATATCCTATGATGCTCAATCTTATTGATTTTTTATTGACTACGTATAATGATACGTCACATCCAAGACACGCAGAGATCAAGCAACTATTGGATAACAATGAAGTATGGATTAACCCATTAGCGAATCCAGATGGAACCTATAGAAATAGCGCTGGTAATACATCTGTAGCGAATGCAACTAGAGGAAATGCTAATAATGTAGATCTTAATCGAAACTATCCGGATCCAGATGATGGAGCTAATCCTGATGGGAATAGTCATCAGATAGAAACACAGCGATTTATGGATTTTGCAGCCTCTAAACATTTTGTGCTATCTGCTAATTTTCATGGAGGAATAGAGTTAATTAACTATCCTTGGGATACCTATGCCGGAGCACATCCTGATGAAGACTATTTTGTTCATGTATCAGAAGAATATAGAGATTTTTGTCAGCAAAATAGCCCTAATGGATATTTTGATGCACTTAATAACGGAATTACCAATGGCTACGCCTGGTATGAAGTACAAGGAGGACGACAAGATTATCAGATATATTATCATAAAGGAAGAGAAGTAACCGTAGAACTTTCTAATGCCAAAACACCAGCAGCAAATCAGCTGGTTAATTTCTGGAACTATAATCAGGAAGCATTGATTAGTTTTCTAAAGCAGATTAATTACGGAATACGTGGTGTCGTTACTGATGCGGTGACTAATCAAGCGATTGATGCTAAAGTAACTGTTGTAGGGAAAGAAACCTACGAAACCTGGACGCCAACAGAATTACCGGAAGGTGATTATTACCGGCCGATCAAAGCAGGAACTTATACTTTAGTGTATGAAGCAGAATGTTACGAATCAAAAACAATCACAGGCGTCACGATTGCAGACGGTCAAGCAGTAATTCAGGATGTACAATTAACTCCAATTGGAGCGGTTGCACCAACAGGATTGGTTGCGTCTTCGGTACAATCAACTAGCGCTAATCTAAGTTGGTCTGGTAGTGCTGGAGCTACTTTTGATGTTAGATATAGAGAAACGGGAACCACGAATTGGACGGTAGTTTCTACTAGTACTAACACTACAAATCTTACGAGTCTAACAACAGAAACGTCTTATGAAGCTCAGGTGCGTAGTATATGTGCCGGAGCAACTACGTCGCCTTACAGTAGTTCAATATCTTTTACTACAACAGGAGTACCTGCTTGTGCAGGGATTGTTACATTTCCATATACAGAAGGTTTTGAATCCAATATAGGTGTATGGACAAATGCTACAGGCGATGATATTAATTGGACACGTGATAGTAATGGAACACCGTCTAACGGAACGGGACCATCCTCAGCTCAAGAAGGTTCATTTTATATGTTTACCGAAGCTTCTGGTAATGGAAATGGGTATCCTGGAAAAATAGCTTTGCTTGATAGCCCTTGCATTGATCTAGAAGCGTTAACTGGCGCGACCTTAGAATTTGGATATCATATGAATGGAACCAATATGGGGTCTTTAGAAGTGTTAGCAAGCATAGATGATGGGGTGAATTATGTTTCGCTTTGGAGCAGAAACGGAAGTCAAGGAGATCAATGGAACCAAGCTTCTATAGATCTTTCTGCATATACTGGATCTGTAATTAAGCTTCAGTTTAAAGGTATTACTGGAAGTGGATTCCGAAGTGATATGGCTATTGATGATCTTAAAATTATTTCTACAACTCCTGATACTCAAGCTCCATCTACACCAACCAATGTAACAGTATCAAATATTACGGGAACTACTGTTGATTTATCCTGGAACGCATCTACAGATAATATTGGGGTATCTGAATATGAAATTTATCAGGGAGCTACCTTGATAGCTACTTCTGTCTCAGCTAATACTACGGTTAGTGGATTGAATCCTAATTCAGAATATACATTTGTTGTGGTGGCTAAAGATGCTACGGGAAATAGTTCTTCAGCAAGTGATTCTATAACTTTTACAACAACAGGAGTCGTAATAACCTATTGTAGTAGTCAAGGTAATAATGTGAATGATGAATACATCGATTATGTAAGTATTGGAGGAATCGATAATACTTCTGCAGCTACTAGTGGATATACAGATTATACAAACTTAACAGGTGCGGTGTCTTATGGACAAAATACAATTGTATTAAGCCTTAATTATACTGGAACAGTATATACAGAATATTGGAACGTTTGGATTGATTATAATCAAAATGGAACTTTTGATAGTTCAGAGTTAATAGTTTCAGAATCTACGCGTAGTGATGCAAATCAATCCTATGATTTTATAGTGCCATCTAGTGCATCAGCGGGAGCCACAAGAATGCGGGTAAGTTTGAAGTATAATGCTGCAGCCACCCCTTGTGAAACATTTACATACGGCGAAGTAGAAGATTATACTGTAAATATTGGAGGGGCGACTGCTTCCAGAGCAAATGTTGCAAGTAGCTTGAATACTAAAGGGACTTTTCAAATATATCCTAACCCTGTAACAGAAGGAATCTTGTTTATTAGTGGTCTTCCAGATCAAGAAGCTAATATTACGATCTATAATTACGCAGGCCAAAAGGTAATAAGTAAAGAAATGACAGATGGAAATATTGATGTAAGTGGTTTATCTAATGGATTGTATCTTTTACAAGTAGGAAATGATGCTAACAAAAAGATCAAAAGATTTGTAATACAATAAAAATTCCCTTTTTTAGAAAAGAGAATATGTAATTTTCCAGAAGGCTGGATGCTGTGGTTTTTTACCTAGGATTCAGCCTTGTTTTTTATTCCTGAAGTTACAGAATGAAGATATAGAGATATATTGTTTAGGTTTGCGGAAAGGAGAATTGCCTAAAAGTGATGTTTTATGCAAAATTAATAGATTCTATATTTTTAGCTTATCAAAGTTTCTTGTGTAATAATTTCAATGCCGCTATCAATGAGATGTTTTATCTCGGGTTTTTTAGTTTTGACGTTTTCTAGATGTTTAAGAATATGGTCAGCAAAGTTAGGATCTCTATCGTAAACCAGTTCATAAATCTCAATCGATAATAACCAATCTTCAGGATGATCTTTTTTTAAGATAGCAAAAACAGCCTCTAGAGAAAATTTAGTATTCTCACCATTCCTTACATTTTTAACTGCCTGATATAAAGCGTGTAATTCTTCTTCTTGTGCAGTGTAAGTTCTTTTTATAGTGTTCATATCTGGGTTATGTGTAACCATATCGAAGGAGTAATCATCTGCTGGTCCTGAGAAAGCTGATACAATTTCTTTTCCTACAGCAAAATCGAAGGTACCCCATTCAGGTTTAAACAAGTATTCATTTTTATACTTAATAGTGCATTCTTTAAATTGGATCAGAATAAGTTCTCCTTTGATGTTTCGCATTCCAGTGATATTTATTCCTGCAACTGTGATTCCACTTTCAAACTCGAATTCTATATATTCTCCATCATAAAAATTATATGCTTTCAGATCTCTTGGAGACATGTTTTCTATTGCAAGATTGATACCTTTTAATTTTCCAAGAGGAGATCTGAATCCGTTAGGATGCGCATTAACTCCCTGACCAATCAATTCTTTTTCTCGATGAGAAAGTGCAGTAGGTCCTTCTGTTTCAAAATAAATAACCTCATTATCTTCATTCTTGATCATTCTAGTGAAAATTCCAGAGATTTGTAAACCAGTACTAAGTTCTATGGTTCCCAGATTTTGAGATTCAATAAGCTTAGCAAGTCCACGATGTCCTCCTTTTCGTAATGCCATAGTATCTGCAAATTCTTCCAGAACCTGACACAAGTATGCAAAATCAGGAGTTACAAATAATTGTGGTTGAGGTTTTGTAATATCAAAATCCTGAAAAGCAGCATCTGGAGTATATGGAAGTTTCTTTACATTATCCGTCATACACCATTCGCTTTCTCCGATAGAAGAAAGTAATCCTGCGCCATAAATTTTAGGATCACCTATAGTGCCAATAAGGCCATATTCTACTGTCCACCAATGAAGATTACGGATCAAAGCCATTTCTGAAGGTTCCGACTTTTGATCTTGTAATTCGTTGACTCGATTTTCTGCATCTTGAATTGCTAAGGGATCGGCATTCGGTGATTCCTTCAATATGGAAAGCGTACGGACAGCCTCATATATATCATAGTCTCTCTTAGATGAAATAGCTTTGCATCCTATTTTTCCAAAACGGCGTAAATATTCTGCATAATCCGGATTAGCAATAATTGGAGCGTGTCCCGCAGCTTCATGAATAATATCAGGAGCGGGTGTATATTCTATATTTTCTAATTGTCTAATATCGGAAGCTATTACTAGAATGTTATAGGCTTGAAACTCCATGAAAGCATTTGGGGGAATAAATCCGTCTACAGCAACTGCTGCCCAGCCAATTTCTTTTAGAATTCGATTCATACCATACATACTAGGGATTTCATCTATAGAAATACCTGTTTTTTCTAATCCTTTTAAATAAGAATTATGGGCAACTTTACTTAATGAAGCAATGTTTTTACGCATCACATATCTCCATACGGCTTGATCAATAGGAGTGTACTCATCATAATTTTGAGGCTTTATAAATTGTTTAAGATGAGGAGGTAATCTATCAAGTAAAGGGTTGGATTCTATTTGTGATGACATTTATAAATCAGATTTTTAGCAGGGTTTTTGTTGCGGAAAAGTACTGGTTTTACCGCTAATATTAGAATTAATTAACTAATTTTGTTTATACAGTGTAGGGTTTTAACAATGTATGCTGTTATTATTATAAGTGACTATGTAATTTTTTACCGTCTCTAAAATATATAATCAATAAAAAATAGACTAACTTAATACATCACACAAATATTATGAAAAAAATTATTTTATGTACCGCAGCATTACTTTTTTGTATAATTGCTAGTGGTCAAGTTACAAACGAAGGAAAGCCAAGGAGTTGGGATACTGACTTCTTAAGTATTGAAAAACAATCTCTAGTGGCTATTGAAATGCCTGATTTTGACTTAATAAAAATTCAAAAAGAAGATGTTATAAATGATCAAGATAGGTCAAAAGTATATCGTTTTGGTTATGAGTTCGATGTGAATTACGACATAAATAATTCCGGTAAATGGAGTCAATTGTCAAATGGTGATTGGATTTGGAGAATTCGATTTAAATCTAAGAAAGCTCGCACCATGAACTTTGTTTTTGAAAAATTTAGATTGCCTGAAGGTGCATCATTATATTTATATAATATTGATAAGTCAGATTTGTTAGGAGCATATACAAGTACCTTTAATAGAGATGATGAAATGTTAGGAACTTGGTTAGTAGAAGGAGAGGATATAGTTCTTGAATATTTTGTTCCTAAGTCAGCAAAAGGAAAAGAAAAACTACAAATATCTAAAATTGTTCATGGATATCGTTCAGTTACTGATTTTGATGTTCAACAAAAAGCTTTGAACGATTCAGGAGACTGTAATCAGGATGTAGATTGTTCGGTAGGAACAGATTTTGATGATATAAAAGATAATTTAAAAAGAGCTGTAGGGTTAATGGTTGTTGGAAGTTCAGGTTTTTGTACAGGAACATTGATTAATAACACGAACAATGACGGAGCTCCTTATTTTTTGACAGCTAATCATTGTTATGAGGATGAATTGGGGAATACATCTAATACTTCGGTTTGGGCTTTCCGATTTAATTGGGTAAGTCCTAATCCATCTTGCGCGACTTTAACACCTAGTACAAATGGAACTTTTGATCAAACTACTAGTGGTTCTACTGTTTTGGCAAATAATACTGAATCGGATGTCTTATTGGTTAATATAGATTCGAGTCTTCCGGATAGTTGGGATTTATATTGGGCTGGATGGGATAGAACCGGAACGGCACCTAGTTTTGCTATAGGAATTCATCATCCGTCAGGAGATATTATGAAGGTGTGTAGAGAAGATCAGTCTCCAACCGAAAGAATTATTAGTTTTAATGGTAATGCTACTACTGAAATGTGGAATGTTGCCGATTGGGATCTTGGAGTAACAGAACGAGGTTCTTCAGGGTCTGCATTATTTGACCCTAATGGTAGAATTATAGGTCAATTAGCTGGTGGAGCTGCTGCTTGTACATCAGTTCCAGGAACCACTGATAATAATCAATTTGATGTGTATGGTAGATTTGATGTCTCTTGGGATTTCGGAACGACGGATGCTACAAGGCTTTCTAATTGGTTAGATCCTGCTAATACAGGTGCAACCACTTTAAATTCATTATCCGAAGAAATTACATTGAGTGTAAATGAGAATGAATTAGCAAGAAATACAATACTCTATCCTAATCCATCCGATGGAATATTTAACGTGTCTAATAACTCTGGAGGTAGATTAACTTATAATCTTTTCAGTCTAACAGGTCAACAAGTAGGGCAAGGTGAAGTTATTGATGATAATACAGTATTAGATATGTCTTCGAATGTTAGTGGAGTATATTTTATTTCTATTACGGATACATCAACCAATGCAAGTATTACTAAGAAGGTTGTGATCAAATAAGTAAAGAGCACTTCGCTATTAAAAATAAAAAGGTTCCTTGAATAGTATTCAAGGAACCTTTTTATATATATTATTAATTTTAGCTACTTTTTTATTGAGACTTTTTTGCTACAAGGATCTCTTTTTCATTTTCATTTTTGAAAGCTAAAGTAGTTTCTTTTAAGTTTTTGGTTTTTAATTCAGATAAGGCTTTAAAAAATTCTTTTTCTATTTCTGCAGTTTTTTCGCAATATCTTTTTGAAGCCATAGGAAAACCAGCAGAAAAAGTTTTTCCTTCTGAAGTATAGTTACATGAATAGGTATTGCATCCAGAAAACCCTGACATTGTTTTACTTTCAGAACTAATAACGATGGTGAGTTTATGTTCAGAAACATCTTTCCCATAGAGTGAAGTAACTAAATATGTGCCTTGCGGTTCTGATTGGCTTTTAGCTTCAGTGTTTTTAGAAGTAGCTGTATTTGTACTATTACAATTACAGAATAAAGTGAGAGAAATTAAAAGTAAACCTAAGTATTTCATAATGATTTGGTGTTATGTAAAACATCAAAGCGATGTATATTATTTCTAATATAACAAATTTATTATATTTTAGTCTTTAATCTGAGTTGCGATAGATTAATTAGAAATTATTTTTTTATCAAAAACACAAGCCCATTTGCCTATGAAACAAGAAAGTAGAAAGCAAGAAATAGTAAATGCTGCGGCGATTCTATTTAAGGAAAAAGGGTATAGTGCGGTTACAATGAGGGATTTGGCCACTGCTATGGGTATAAAAGCAGCAAGTTTGTACAACCATATTCAATCTAAACAAGAGATTTTATCAACGATTATTATTGAGCTTGCAGAAGAGTTTACTAGTGGGATGAATCAAATAGTAAGTTCCGATAGAAGTTCAATTCAAAAATTAGAGAATATAATAAGCCTGCATATCGATGTAACCTTACGAAATGCCGATGGCTTAGCTTCACTTAATAATGATTGGATGCATCTAGAAGAGGACAATCTCTTGTATTTTGAGAAAATGCGTCAAGATTATGAAGATAATTTCAGACAAATTGTTAAAAAAGGAGTGGATATGAATGAGATCAAATCCAATAATATAGAGATTATAGTATTTTCTACATTATCTACACTCAGAACGCTCTATTTATGGTATCCGAAACAAAAAAATATTGATGCCAATATTCTCAAAAAAGATATGATATCTGTACTACTGCAAGGAGTGGTTTAAAATTAATAGTTAATTAATTGTGTATAAAACTAACAATCGTTAGTTTTGTTATACTATAACGATATAGTATACCATTGCATGAGTGATTTTCATACCATAAAAGTAGCTGAGATTCTTAAAGAAACTAAGGATTGTACTTCAATAACTTTTGATATACCTCAAAGTTTAAAAGAAAAGTTTTCATATAAACAAGGTCAGTATTTAACATTAAAAACCATACTAGAAGGAGAAGAAGTAAGACGAAACTACTCCCTGTGTTCTAGCCCGATCGATAATCAATGGAAGGTGGCTGTAAAGAGAATAGATGGTGGATTGTTCTCTAATTATGCTTGTAATGTGTTAAAAGCTGGAGATGAATTAGAAGTTTTACCACCTAACGGAAGTTTTTTTACTGAAGTAGACGCAACTAAACCTAAGAATTATATTGTCTTTGCTGCAGGAAGCGGGATTACCCCTATTCTTTCAATAATCAAAACGCATCTGGCATTAGAACCTAATAGTACATTCAAGCTATTTTACTTGAATCGCACCGTTAAATCTATTATCTTTAAAGAAGAGATTGAGGCCTTAAGAAATACATATTTTGGAAGATTCGAAATATTTTATTTTTTAACTAAAGAGCATCGTGATATTCCATTACTCAATGGAAGGTTTACTTCGGAAAAGTTAAGAGAACTTACCGATAAAATTATTGATGTTTCTGATGTGGATGAATGTTTTATTTGTGGTCCTGAAGAAATGATCTTCTTAATAAGGGACGAGCTTGTTGAAGCTGGATTGTCCAAGGATAAAATTCATTATGAACTATTCTTTTCTGGAGTTACGGAAGAAGATAAAAAAAGAGCTGCGACAGCTATAGAACATAAGTTTGATGGAACCGAAGTTACTATCATTGATGGTGGTAAAGAATTTCACTTCGGGATGGATGATGAATATGACAACATCTTAGATGGCGCATTGGCAGCGGGAGCCGATCTTCCGTTTGCTTGTAAAGGAGGTGTTTGTAGTACCTGTAAATGCAGACTAGTAGAAGGAGAAGTAGAGATGAAAATAAATTATGCGCTGGAAGAAGATGAAGTCGCAAAAGGGCTAGTGCTATCTTGTCAAGCTGTACCAACTACAGAAAAAGTAGTAGTTGATTTCGATGTCTAGTTTAACGTAATAAAATCCTTGATGACTAAACACTTTTTAAGAAAGTTAGGAAATGTAAGGTATAGTTGTTATGAGTGAAAAAGAAATAAAAAACCTTGAAGAAATTTTTGAGCAGAGAATCGCCAGAGATGAAAAAATCGAACCAAAAGATTGGATGCCTGAAAAGTATCGAAAGACCCATATCAGGCAGATATCACAGCATGCGCATTCTGAAATAGTAGGTATGCTTCCAGAAGGTAACTGGATATCCAGAGCACCGTCTTTGAGACGTAAAGTAGCTTTATTAGCTAAGGTTCAGGATGAAGCTGGACATGGATTGTATCTATATAGTGCTTGTGAGACTTTAGGTATTTCTAGAGAAGAACTTTATGAACAATTACATACCGGAAAAGCTAAATACTCTAGTATATTTAATTACCCCACGTTAACCTGGGCAGATATTGGTGCTATTGGTTGGTTGGTTGATGGAGCAGCGATTATTAATCAAGTTCCTCTTTGTAGTACTTCTTATGGCCCATACGCGAGAGCAATGATTCGCGTATGCAAAGAAGAAAGTTTTCATCAACGTCAGGGATATGAAATTATGATGAAATTGGCAAAGGGTACACCTGAACAAAAAGAAATGGCGCAAGATGCATTAAACCGCTGGTGGTGGCCATCTTTAATGATGTTGGGGCCTACAGATGCAGAATCTGTGCATACTGAACAATCAATGAAATGGAAACTGAAACGTAAGACTAATGATGAACTTCGTCAACAATTTATAGATCAAACAGTTCCACAAGCAGATCTTATTGGGCTAACTATTCCAGATGCTGATTTGAAATGGAATGAGGAAACAAAACATTATGATTTTGGCGAAATTGATTGGGATGAATTCTGGCAGGTGGTTAAAGGTCATGGACCTTGTAATAAAGAAAGATTATCTGCAAGAGTAAATGCCTGGAATGAAGGTGAATGGGTTCGTGATGCTGCAATGGCATACGCAGATAAACAACAGGAGAATAAAATTAAGAAAGCAATTTAAAAAAGTTCCTCAGTTTCTCTTTCTGAAAAGAGTCAATTATGGGGATATATAAGATATGAAAAAAAACTGGCCACTTTGGGAAGTCTTCGTTAGAAGTAAAAATGGACTAGAACATCGCCACTTCGGAAGTATACGCGCTGCCGATGCAGAAATGGCGTTGGAGAATGCAAGAGATGTATACACCCGCAGAAGCGAAGGAGTTAGTATTTGGGTGGTAGAATCTAAAAATATCACTGCTTCTAATCCAGAAAATAATGGAGAATTATTTGAACCAGCTCAAGATAAAGTATACAGGCATCCTACTTTTTATACATTACCTGATGAGGTAAAACATATGTAAATAAGAAGTTGAAATCGAAAATGAAGACGAAATATGAATAATACTAAGTTTGATTTAAGCGAAAGATTAGAAGATTTTGCAGCTAAAATCATCTTATTGTTTGATAAAAAGCCCCTTTCGTTTGCAGGAGAATATTTAGCAAAGCAATTGATAAGATCTTCTTGTTCTTCAGTGTTAAATTATGGAGAAGCTTTAGGGGCGGGAACAAATAAAGATAAAATTAATAAGTTGAGAATTTGTTTGAAGGAGTTACGGGAATCATTGCGAAACTTGAATATTCAAACAAAAGCAAAGTTAATAACAGAAGATGATCTCAGGTCACTAAAAGATGAAAATGATCAATTGATCAGGATAATAGTTACAAGGATTAAAAATATTAATTGAACTTGAATTTGAAAAATAAATAGTTTCAACTTCAACTTCAATTTCAATTTCATTCTATGAAAAAAGAAAATCTAATACAATATATTTACGGGATTGCTGACAATGCTTTAATATTAGGACAGCGTCTTTCTGAGTTATGTGGTCACGGGCCAAATTTGGAAACCGATATTGCTTGTACTAATATGGCGTTAGATCTATTAGGACAAACGCGTAGTTACTATCAGTATGCAGCTCAATTAACCGGAGAAAATGTTACTGAAGATGATATCGCTTTTCTAAGAACTGAAAGACAATATAAAAATGTACTTCTAGTAGAACAACCAAATAATCATTTTGGATATGTGATTACACGTCAGTTTTTTTACGATGTATTCCATTTGTTATTATTACAGGAGCTACAAAACAGTAAAGATGTAACGCTTTCAGCAATAGCAAAAAAAGCAATTAAAGAGGTAAGTTATCATCAGCGCTTTTCTTCTGATTGGATTAAAAGATTGGGTGATGGTACAGAAGTAAGTCGCCAAAAAGTTCAGGAAGCAGTAAATGATCTTTGGAAATTTACAGATGAGTTATTCCAACTAACAGAAGACGATAAAAGTGTTGTTGAGTTAGGAGCTGGAGTGGATGTTAGTCTCTTAAAAGAAAAGTATTACCATATTGTTAAAGAAGTTTTAGAAGAGGCTACTTTGATAGTTCCCGAACTTAAGTGGTTCAGAAAAGGAGGAAAAGAAGGAGTACATAGTGAGCATATGGGGTATTTGCTTTCGGATTTACAATATATGCAACGCACGTACCCTAATATGAAGTGGTGATCATTCATAAATCATTAATGTTTTAGTGTAGACTAAAATTGATAATATGAATAAACAAAAGAACATAGAAACTGAAAATAGCTACCCTCTCCTTTCGGGAGAGGAGCTGGGGGTGAGGGCTATTGACCCTAAACTAGTCTCGATTCTCGAGAAAGTTAGTGATCCAGAAATTCCAGTATTGTCTATTATGGATATGGGAGTCGTACGATCTGCTCAAATGGTTAATGATGTTGTTGAGATTACAATAACACCAACATATAGTGGATGTCCGGCAATGGATGTGATCGGCGACGATATTGTCAATGCTTTTAAACAAGAAAACATTAAGGCTAAAGTGTCTCTCGTACTATCTCCGGCCTGGACTACGGATTGGATCACACCAAGAGGTAGAAAAGCACTAGAAGAATATGGAATAGCTGCACCTTTAGAAGAAGAAGCGGATAAAGAAGCGTTACTGGGAAATAAGAAGTTAGTAAAATGTCCTCAATGTGGATCTACTAATACCAAAATGATAAGCCAATTCGGTTCTACAGCTTGCAAAGCTTTATTTCAGTGTGAAGATTGCCTGGAACCTTTTGATTATTTTAAATGTTTAAAATGAAAAATAGTCATCTAATTATTGAAAGCGGAGCTTTTAAATCTTTTTCTACCAGTATAGTATTTATTTTCCGTTAAAAAATCTTGAAGCCTTGGAAAGATTTTAGGGAAATAAATACGGTTTTGGCTTTAGCCAAAAATACCTTAGAAAAAGTGTCTTTTCTTTTGGTTCGTTTTCTTTGGACAAGCAAAGAAAATGAACAGAAGGTCAAAGAAAAAGAATGGTTTTTAAAATGAATTGAAAAGATTATTTTTAAATAGATTTATAATGAATATTTGAAAAATGCTAGGACTAAGAACCACTATATATAAAGTCAGTAATTTGGAAAAAGCCAAAGAATGGTATGCAAAGGCTTTTGATACAAAACAATATTTTGATGAACCATTTTATGTTGGTTTCAATATCGGCGGATATGAACTTGGACTTTTGCCGGAAGAAGGTATTGTGAAAGATAAAGCGTATAGTGTACTTTCCTATTGGGGAGTAGATGATATTCATAAAACCTATCAAAAACTTATTGAATTAGGAGCTACAGAACACGAAAAACCTACTAATGTGGGAGGCGAACTGATGGTAGCTTCGGTAAAAGATCCTTGGAATAATATTATTGGAATCATATATAATCCAGAATTTAAATTAACATAATAAAAAGTTCCTCAAAGATTTTAAAAACCTTTGAGGCCTATAAAAGACTAAAGTTTGAACTCAATAGAATTAACAATAGAAAACGGAATTGCCAAAGTAACCCTAAATCGTCCGGAAACTTTTAATAGTTTCAATAGAGAAATGGCACTAAGATTACAGGATACTTTAGATGCTTGCGAAACTAACGATGAGGTTAGAGCGATAATTCTAACAGGTAATGGTAAAGCGTTTTGTGCCGGTCAGGATCTTAAGGAAGTTACTTCTCCTGAATTAAATCCCGGTTTTAGAAAAATACTAGAGGAACATTATAATCCAATAGTAAAAAGAATACGACATATTGAGAAACCAATAATAGCAGCAGTTAATGGTGTGGCAGCAGGAGCTGGAGCAAATATTGCTTTAGCTTGTGATATAGTTGTAGCTGTAGAAACAGCAAGTTTTATACAAGCATTTAGTAAAATTGGATTGATTCCTGATAGTGCGGGGACTTTTTTTCTGCCAAGATTGATTGGTTTTCAAAAAGCTTCTGCTTTGATGATGTTAGGAGACAAGATAAGTGCAAAAGAAGCAGAAGAATTAGGAATGTTATACAAAGTATTTCCTATCGAAACGTTCGAAGAAGAAGTACTTAAGTTAGCTTCCAAAGTTGCTCAAATGCCAACTAAAGCCTTAGGGTTGACTAAGAGGTTACTAAACCAATCTATGGTCAATAATCTAGATCAACAGTTGG
Source organism: uncultured Aquimarina sp. (assembly GCF_947495315.1). Lineage (GTDB taxonomy): Bacteria > Bacteroidota > Bacteroidia > Flavobacteriales > Flavobacteriaceae > Aquimarina. Next base: position 143,546 of record NZ_CANLYD010000008.1, read on the forward strand.
TAATGGAGTCTGATTTACAGATAGAAGCAGCAGAAAGTGAGGATTATGCAGAAGGGGTAAATGCTTTTATAGAAAAAAGAAAACCAGTTTTTAAAGGAAAGTAAATAAAGAATGTCAAACAAAAGAATATCGAATGATGAAGAAGCATTTGGTTGAAAGTAAAAAATAGAAATAATAATGAATAGAAAGTATGATTTGGAAGAAAGGTTAATTCAATTTTCTATCGATATAATTATGCTTTGTGGAAAAATAGAACAAAATTTTGCTTCTCAACATTTATCAAAACAATTAATTCGCTCAGTGACATCTTCTGCATTGAATTATGGAGAAGCTCAAAGTGCAGAGTCGTCAAGAGATTTTCTTCATAAAATGAAGATTTGTCTAAAAGAACTTAGGGAGTCTTTAGTGAATTTGAAAATTCAAAAAGGGGCTCACCTTATTAAAAATGTAGAAAAGTTAGAATTACTTTTAAAAGAAAATAATGAACTCATTGCGATTTTTGTTTCAAGCATTCGAACTTCGCAAAATAAAAATAAATAAATGAATGTTTTTCAGTTATACGAAATTGAAGACTTCGATATTGTGTATTTAACATTTAATATTCGACATTAATTATGATTGTAGGCGTAATAGGATCCGGGACAATGGGCAGCGGTATTGCACAAGTAGCAGCTACTGCTGGTTGTAAGGTAAAAGTTTTTGATACAAAACAAGAAGCCCTTGATAGAAGTAAAAAATCTCTGGAAAAAATTCTTTCTCGTTTGATTGAAAAAGGAAGAATAGATGAGGTAGAAAAAAATCGAATTCTAACCAACATCTCCTATGTAAATACACTAAAAGACCTAAGCGACACGAACCTTACTATTGAGGCGATCATTGAAAATTTAGAAATTAAAAAGAAAGTATTTTCAGAATTAGAAAGCTATGTTACTGAGGATACTATTATAGCTTCTAATACATCTTCATTATCTATTGCTTCAATAGCATCTTCTTTAAAAAAACCAGAACGTTGTATCGGAATTCATTTCTTTAATCCAGCTCCATTGATGAGGTTAGTAGAAGTTATACCTGCTGTACAAACATCTGATCAAGTAAAAAATAAAACCGTAGACATAATAAAAGATTGGAAAAAGGTGGTAGCAATTGCTAAAGATACACCAGGCTTTATAGTGAATCGCGTTGCAAGACCATTTTATGGAGAATCACTGCGCATATATGAAGAAGGATTAGCCGACTTAGCTACAATCGATTCTAGCCTGAAGGAATTGGGAGGGTTTAGAATGGGACCTTTTGAACTGATGGATTTTATAGGTAATGATGTGAATTATACGGTAACCGAAACAGTTTTTGAAGCCTTTTATTACGACCCTAGATACAAACCATCATTTACACAAAAAAGGTTGTCAGAAGCTGGATATTTGGGAAGAAAATCAGGAAAAGGATATTATAAGTATGATGAACAAGGTAAAATAACATCTCAAAATATAGATAGTTCTATTACTTCTGATGGAACCGAAAAGTTATCCAAAGAAGAGCTCTCTCAGTATATTTTTAATCGGGTGTTGGTGATGCTAATTAACGAAGCTGCAGATGCCTTATTTTGGAATATAGCTTCTGCAGAAGATATTGACAATGCAATGAGCAAAGGAGTTAATTATCCAAAAGGATTACTGTCTTGGGCAGATAAAAAAGGAATCGATTGGTGTGTTAACAAATTAGATAAGTTGTATAATGAATATCGTGAAGACAGATATCGCTGTAGTCCATTACTTAGAAGAATGGAGCAAGAAAACAAAAAGTTTTTCTTATAGGATAAGGTATGAGGATTGAGGTATGAGAAACAATAGTTAAATATGGATTCTAAATATAATTTTAAATTCGAAAATTTAACAGTTTATAATAAGGCAATGGAGTTTGGAGAAATTGTGAATACATCAACGAAAAAGTTTCCAAAAGAGGAACGATTTGAGTTAAGTTCTCAGTTTAGGAGAGCCGCAGATTCTATAGCTCTCAATATAGCTGAAGGATCTGGAGGAACTGATCCTCAGTTTTATAATTATTTAGGAAATGCTTGGCATAGCGCTCATGAATGTGTTTCCTGCAGTTCTAAAGCTAGAATCAGAAGATACATAACTTTAGAAGAAGATGAAGAAAACAGAAGAATACTTACAGAGCTTTCAAAAATGATAACAACATTACGAAATAGAATTTCAGACAGAATAAAAAGTAAGAAATAGTAAAACATGAAAAACCTCACACCTACTCCCTCACACCTCATACCTGTCAAAATGCTTAGCAAAGACGCTTTTAGTCAGTGGCTGGGTATTGAGGTTCTGGAGGTAAAAAAAGGAAGATGCAAGGTAGGAATGACAGTTAGAAAAGAGATGCTCAATAGTATGGGGAAGGCTCATGGAGGAATTTCGTATAGCTTGGCTGATACTGCATTTGGATTTTCTGCAAATACTCACGGTAAATATGCAGTTTCTATAGAAACTTCTATCAATCATATTGAAGCATTAGAAGAAGGAGATTATTTAACTGCAGAAGCGGTGACCGATATAGCAAAAACTAAGATTGGTTTTAATATCGTTGAGGTTAAAAGAGGAGAACAGATTGTAGCGCTATTCAAAGGAGTGGTATATAGAACCAATAAAGACTGGCTATAATTTTTTAATATAACTAACTAACACAAACCAATGAGAACTTTTTTAGTAGCAATATTATTTTTATCAATTATTTCCTGTGGAAAGGATACAAAATCAAAAAAAGAAACATTAGAAGGAACAGATCCTATTGTCACAGAAACTAAAGAAGAAATATCAGAGGAAGTTCAAAATGCTTTGGGAGATCTTTTTAATGATGAGATAGTAATGGAGGTGGATGAAACCGTTTTTGTAATAGATAACGGAACAAATCGTGCTAATGAAGATATGTCTGCTGGTATTATGAAAATGTTAGCTCCTCAGCCGTATAACGCATTCAAAGAAAGGATGATGAACGAATCTGTAGAACAAAATGGAGTAACTTCTTTAGGAATTGAAGAGACCGAACTTGAAGGTAGAAAAGTTCTTGTTCAAAAGTCGATGACTATAGATGAGGTGGGTGATAAAATGATTATGATGATGTATGCATTACCTGCTGGAGAAAAAACAATAATGATATCTTCTTATTTTATGGAAAAAGAAGAATCTAAATATTTGCCATTAATAGAAAAATCAGTTGCTACGGCAAAATTGAAAAAATAAAGAATATTGAATAAGGAATAACGAATAACGAATGAAGAAGTTTTAAAAAACACACGATGAATAATGATGAAGAGTAAATATGATTTAGAAGATCGTTTGATTCGTTTTTCCGTTGATATTATTGTAGTATGCCGAGAATTGGAAGGAGATTATGCCTCGCAACATTTGTCTAAGCAATTAATCCGATCAGTGACATCAGCAGCTCTAAATTATGGAGAAGCACAAAGTGCTGAATCTCCACGTGATTTTTTGCATAAAATGAAATTATGCTTAAAAGAACTAAGAGAATCCTTGGTCAATTTAAAGATTCAAAAAGGTGTAAATTTAATTGGAGATTTAGATAGACTAGAGAATCTTTTGAAAGAAAATAATGAACTAATTGCGATTTTCGTTTCTAGCATTCGAACATCACAAAATAAAAACAAAACATAATTTTAAGGATGCTGAGTTATAGAAATATTTCAATATTCAGTATTCAAAATTTGATATTTAATGGAAGCATATATAATAGATGGAGTTCGAACTCCCATAGGAAGTTATAAGGGAACATTATCTGCTGTTAGGACGGATGATTTGGGAGCTTTAGTTATCAAAGAATTAGTAGAAAAACATCCTAATATCCCTAAAGAAGATTATGATGATGTAATTATGGGATGTGCTAATCAGGCTGGAGAAGATAATCGAAATGTAGCTAGAATGTGCTCTTTATTAGCTGGACTTCCCTTTACAGTACCAGGAGAAACTGTAAACCGTTTATGTAGCTCCGGGCTCTCTGCAATCATACACGCAAATAGAGCAATAAAAGCAGGCGATGGTGATCTTTTTATTTCCGGAGGAGTTGAAAATATGACACGTGGGCCATATGTCATAGCAAAACCATCTTCAGCATTCGGAAATGATTCTAAAATGTATGATTCTAGTTTTGGATGGAGATTTGTAAACAAAAAGATGCACGAGTTGTATGGTACAGATGGAATGGGGAATACAGCAGAGAATTTGGTAGAGAAATATAATATCTCTAGAGAAGATCAGGATGCATTTGCACACTGGAGTCAGATGAAAGCTACCAAAGCACAAGAATCTGGCAGATTAGCAAAAGAAATTACCACAGTAGAGATACCACAGCGTAAAAAAGATCCCATTCTATTTTCTAAAGATGAATTTATAAAATCTTCTACGAGTAAAGAGATTTTAGCGAAGTTGCGTCCAGCATTCAAAAAAGATGGTAGTGTAACTGCTGGAAATTCATCTGGATTAAATGACGGAGCAGCGGCAACTATTATTGCTTCAGAAGAAGCAGTTAAAAAATATAATCTAAAACCGATCGCGAGAATTGTAAGTTCAGCAGTAGTTGGGGTAGAACCAAGAATTATGGGTATTGGTCCTGTTCAAGCTTCTAATAAAGCCTTAGAAAAAGCAGGAATCACTATGAACGATATTGATGTCATAGAATTGAATGAAGCTTTTGCTTCACAAGCGCTAGCGTGTATAAGAGAATGGGGATTAAAAGATGATGATCCTAGAATAAACCCTAATGGTGGATCCATTGCTATCGGACATCCATTAGGTGTAACGGGAACAAGAATTGCATACTCGGCAGCTGTAGAATTACAAGAACAAAACAAACGATACGCATTAATAACTATGTGCATAGGGGTGGGACAAGGATATGCTTGTGTAATTGAGAACGTCAATTTTTAAAGACCCATTTAATGCATCATTTGTCATTCCAGCGGAAGCTGGAATCCAAAATAAAAGTAGTTGAAATTGAAGATAGTGTTTCTGAAGATAAATTGTTATTAGCAATTTTAAAGGTTAGAATAAAAACGTTCTAAGAAACTTCAACGTGAAAAAATGAAGTGAACAAAACGTAAAATTAAATTCGCAAAATGTTAGAATGAATAAGCTGCTTCAAAACATAATTGATCAAAAGAAAGTTCAAACTAATAATAAGGCTTCATTTAATTTAGTGAACAGAACGAAATTTTTAGTTGAAATTTCTTAAGACTAGACTTTTTTGTTGTCACCCTGAGCGGAGTCGAAGGGTTGGGCAATGCAAAAAAGAAATCATTAGATAATAAAGAAATATTTTAATATGAATGTATTAGAAAGTTACATAAACGGAAAATGGACAACTGGTTCAGGTGAAGGAATCATAATGAACGATGCCGTAACTGGAGAAGTTATAGGTACTTCCACTACCGAAGGCTTGGATATTCCTGAAGTTTTGCAATACGGTAGAACCAAAGGAGGAGAAGTGCTTAGAAAGATGACTTTTCAGGAGCGAGGAAATATGCTTAAATCATTAGCACTATATCTTACCAAAAGAAAAGAACAGTTCTATGAGTTAAGTTATAGGACAGGTGCTACTCGCGTGGACAGTTGGATTGATATAGAAGGTGGATTTGGTAACCTTTTTGCCAATGCATCATTACGTAAACTATTTCCTAATCAATCCTATCACGTAGAAGGAGACCCTATTGATTTATCAAGAGGTGGAAGATTTATGGCGCATCACATATTAGTGCCAAAGCGTGGAGTAGCGGTTCATATCAATGCCTTTAATTTTCCGATTTGGGGAATGCTGGAAAAATGTGCGGTAAATTGGATGGCAGGAATGCCAGCAGTGGTTTTACCAGCACCACAAACTGCATATCTTACCGAAGCTGCGGTTAGAGTAATTGTGGATTCAGGGATTTTACCAGAAGGCTCTTTACAGCTTTTAAGCGGAATGACTAAGAATATTTTGGATACGGTAGAATCCCAAGATGTAGTAACATTTACAGGTTCTGCACATACAGGAAGAATATTAAAAGCACATCCAAGATTGATAGAAGAATCTGTTCCGTTTACTATGGAAGCAGACTCATTAAACGCTTGTGTTCTTGGAGAAGATGCAGTACCGGGAACTCCAGAGTTTGACTTATTCGTAAAAGAAGTTCGAAAGGAAATGACCGTGAAAACTGGTCAAAAATGTACAGCGATTCGTAGAATTATTGTCCCATCAAAACTGGTGGAAGATGTACAAATAGCTTTAGGAAAGCAATTAGATAAAGTAACCATCGGAGATCCAAGATTGAAGGAAGTTCGAATGGGAGCATTGGCAAGTAAACAACAAGTAGAAAGTTTTAAAAATAATGTTTCAGAAATTGCTAAAACAGCTCAGATTGTATATGGTGATTTAGATAAAATAGAAACGCTTGGTGCAGATGCTCAAAAAGGAGCTTTTGTCAGTCCAATTTTGATGAGACAAGATAATCCGTTTCAGAATATTGATGTTCATGAGATTGAAGCTTTTGGACCAGTTTCGACTATTATGCCATATGATACATTGGATGACGCCATTACGTTATCACAAATGGGTAAAGGATCTTTGGTGTCTTCCATATTTACCTATGATGATCAGATTGCAAAAGAGTATGTTGTAGGAGCAGCATCGCATCACGGACGTATTTTAGTCGGAAATAGAGAAAACGCAAAACAAAGTACAGGTCATGGTTCTCCATTACCAATGCTTACTCACGGAGGACCAGGAAGAGCAGGCGGCGGAGAAGAAATGGGAGGAATGCGTGGCATCAAACATTATATGCAACGTTGTGCCATACAAGGAACACCAACTACTTTAACTGAAGTGACCGGAATCTATCAGGCGAATTCAAAATATAAAGAATCGGATAAACATCCTTTTGCATATCATTGGGAAGATATCCAACCAGGAATATCTCTTAAAACTCATAAGAGAACAGTAACAGATACAGACATTATAAATTTTGGTAACCTGACTTGGGATCATTTTTATGCCCATACCGATATCACCTCGTTAGAAGGAAGTATTTTCGAAAAACGTACTGCTCATGGATATTTCATTCTAGCCGCAGCTGCCGGATTGTTCGTATATCCTAATAAAGGCCCAGTAACAGCCAATTATGGGTTAGAAGAATGTAGGTTCTTACGTCCGATTTATCATAATGATACTGTCTATGTGAGATTAACGTGTAAACAAAAAATAGATCGAGATCATCGTGGTAAAGAATTACCTAGCGGAATTGTAAAATGGTTTGTAGAAGTATTTGACCAAGATGATGAATTGGCAGCAATCGCTACAATTTTGACAATGGTACAAAAGAAAACACCATTTGTACAAGTAAATCGATCAAATATTGAAAGATATTTAGCAAAGCTAACAGAAGATATCAGACCTAAATGGGGAATGATGACTGCACAGCATATGGTGGAGCACTTAGAAAAGACCATAAGAATTGGTGGCGGAGAAGTTCAGGATTTTGAGATTGCAACACCAGAAAAGTATTTAGAAAAAGTACAAGAGATGATCTATAATCATAAACCAATGCCCCAAGGGCATAAGCACCCTTTAATGAAAGAAGGAGTATTAGAAGAGTTGGTTCATGAAGATTTGGCAATGGCCAAAATTAAGTTGTTAGAAGCAATGGATGAATTTGAAATTTATTTCAAAGAAAATCCAGAAGCGGTAACAAAAAATGTAGTGTTTGGAGAGATGAATAAGTTCGAATGGGACTTATTAAACGTAAAGCATTTGAATCATCACCTTGAACAATTTGGATTATTATAAAATTTAAGAATAAAGAATTGACAGCACCATACGTAAACATAGAAATAGAAAACGGAGTAGGAACTATAGAGTTTTTCCATCCAGCCCATAACTCCCTACCAGGTGATATTCTGGCAAAGTTAGCTCAGACGATAACAGACGCTGGGAATAATGACGAAATTAAAGTTATTGTGCTAAAAAGTGGAGGTGATAGAACGTTTTGCGCTGGAGCCAGTTTTAAAGAATTGATCAATATTAACGACGCTCAAACTGGTGAAATATTTTTCTCGGGATTTGCTAATGTGATTAATGCAATGCGTAAATGCCCAAAATTTATTATAGGACGCGTGCAAGGTAAAACAGTTGGAGGTGGAGTTGGAGTTGCATCTGCCACAGATTATTGTATGGCTACAAAATTCGCTGCTATCAAATTAAGCGAATTGAATGTAGGGATAGGACCTTTCGTTGTAGGACCTGCTGTAGAAAGAAAAATTGGACTTTCAGCAATGACACAGATAGCTATTGACGCTAATTCCTTTTATGATGCAGAATGGGCAAGAGATAAAGGACTATTTACCAAAGTTTTTGAAGATACAGAAACACTAGATGAAGAGGTTAAAGCATTTGCAGAAAATTTATGCACCTATAATCCAGAGGCGATGCGAGATATGAAGAAAGCTTTTTGGGAAGGAACAGAACACTGGGATACTTTCTTAGCAGATAGAGCTGTGATCAGTGGGCGATTAGTATTGTCTGATTTTACGAAAGAAACCTTGAAAAGGTTTAAATAAGAGGTAAAATAGAGAAGATGAGAGTGAAGATTAATGGCAAGAAATATATAAAGTGTCCTAAGAAAGTTCAACGTAAAAAATGAAGTGAACGAAGCATAAAATTAAATTCGAAAAATGTCAGAAAGAATAAATTATTTCAAAATATAATTGATCAATGGGAGGCTCAAACTAGTAGTAAGGCTTCATTTAATTTAGCGTAGAGAGCGATATTTTTAGCTGAGGTTTCTTAAGACTAGACTTTTTTGTTTCTTTTTTGGGCAATGCAAAAAAGAAAAGAATAAAAAAACAAAACATGATTTACAGTTTTAAAGGATACATACCAGTAGTTCACGAAAGCAGTTTCGTGCATCCGTTAGCCGCAGTAACGGGTAATGTTATTATCGGAAAGGACTGTTATATAGGTCCGGGAGCTGCAATACGTGGTGATTGGGGCGAAATTATCCTTGAGGATGGAGTAAATGTGCAAGAAAATTGTACCGTACATATGTTCCCTGGGAAATCTATTGTACTTAAGGAAAGTGCCCACGTAGGTCACGGTGCCGTTATTCATGGAGCTAATTTAGGACGTAATTGCCTTATAGGAATGAATACGGTTATTATGGATGATGCAGAGATTGGAGATGAGTGTATTGTTGGCGCTATGTCTTTTGTAAAAGCAAATGTCGTTTTTCCAAAAAGAAGTTTGATTATTGGCAATCCAGCAAAAGTTATCAAAGAAGTTAGTGATGAAATGATTAACTGGAAAACGAAAGGAACAAAGTTATATCAACAATTACCAGCGGATTGCTTCGAGTCGTTACAGGAAGTAGAACCATTAAGAGAGTTACCAAAAGATAGGTCAACGCAAGAGGCGTTTTATAAAACACTAGAGGAGTTTAAAAATAAGTAAAGATACTCCTGCAGGGTGTTCAAAACCTAACAGGTGTTTTTAAAGAAAAAATAATAACTAACAAACATTAGTTCGTTGAAAACAGTAGGGTTATAATTATAAAAGTTAAACCGTAATTCTGAATTCATAATTATAAAAAATGTCAAGAGTAGAATTAAAAATGCCCAAAATGGGTGAAAGTATTTCCGAAGCAACCATTCTTAATTGGTTAAAGAATGTAGGTGATACTGTAGAAGAAGATGAAACTATTTTGGAAGTTGCTACAGACAAAGTAGATTCTGAAGTACCCTCTCCTTGTAATGGAACAATTACAGAGTTACTTTTTCAACCTAATGAAGTGGTTGAAGTAGGTCAGGTAATAGCAATTATTAGTGCAGAATCAGGAGCTATATCTAATGTAGATAAATCCGAGAAATCACAAAATCTTTCTTCTGATGAAGAAAAACGTGATCAAGTTTCTTTCCCTTTGGGAGACCTGCCTGCCGGCGAGGCAGGGATGTCCGCCAAAAGCGGACAGAGAGGGCAATTTAAGTCGGAGCTTTCCTCAGTAAATGATGTCTTCTTGTCTCCTTTGGTAATCAGTATAGCTCAAAAAGAAAACTTGACCATAGAAGAAGTTCAGAGTATTGCTGGTACCGGAGATGGTGGTCGTATTCGTAAGAGTGATGTGATGCAGTATCTTAAAAACAGAAAATATCCATTACCTAGCAGACCACAAGCTATTGCTCCAAAACCATCATATAATGCACCTCCAATTTCTTATATAGAAGGAAAAGATCGTATTGTAGAAATGGATCGTATGAGAACCATGATTGCAGATCATATGGTGTATTCTAAACATACATCACCTCATGTAACAAGTTATATAGAAGTAGATGTTACCCATATGGTCAATTGGAGAAATAAAGTAAAGCATGAGTTTTTAGAAAAACATGGAGAGAAATTAACGTTTACTCCGATTTTTGTAGAAGCTGTGGCCAAAGCGATTCAGGAATATCCAATGATCAATGTTTCTGTAGATGGTAAAAAAATTATAGTTCATAAAGATATTAATGTTGGTATGGCAACAGCATTACCTAGTGGAAACTTAATTGTTCCTGTAGTTAGAAATGCAGATGAAAAGAACTTACTAGGTTTAGCGAAAAATGTAAATCAATTGGCAAATAGTGCAAGAAACAATGCATTAAGACCAGATGAGATTGGAGGAAGCACCTTTACGATTTCTAATGTTGGAACTTTTGGAAGTCTAATGGGAACCCCCATTATTAACCAACCTGAAGTTGCCATTCTTGCGTTGGGGATTATTAAGAAACGCCCAGAAGTAATTACAACAAACAAAGACGACGAAATTGCAATCAGAAGTATGATGTATTTATCCTTGTCATTTGATCATCGAGTGGTAGATGGATTTTTAGGAGGCTCGTTCTTACGTAAAGTAGGAGATGAACTAGAAGCTTTTGATATAAATAGAGAAATATAGTAAATGCGCAAGGGATAGTAGTGACATCCTTTTTTACGTCAGTTCGAGTGTCCGCCGGAGGCGGATGTATCGAGAACAAGTAAAAAAGATATAACGAATAGCCCGACCTGCCTCTGGCAGGATGCGCCCAAAATAAATCAAAATGGAACAACAAATCAAAATTACGAGAACCTCAAACTCAAAACTAAAGGATATAGATTTTGATAATATTCCTTTAGGAACAACTTTTACAGATCATATGTTTATCTGTGAATATAAAAATGGAACATGGAATAATTCTAGAATTGAACCATTGGAGCTAATCCCAACGCATCCTGCAGCCATGGCGCTTCATTATGGTCAAGCAATTTTTGAAGGAATGAAAGCGACCGTAGGAAAAGAGAATACCCCATTACTTTTTCGTCCTGAAGAAAATGCAAAGCGTTTTAACCATAGTGCGGCTAGATTAGGTATGCCTTCAGTTCCTACTTACCTTTTTGTAGAAGCGGTAAAACAAATCGTTGGAGTAGAACATGGTTGGATTCCACCAAAAGATGGAAGTGCATTATATCTTAGACCTTTTATGTACGCTGATGAACCGTTCATAGGTATGCGAGCAGCGACGAGTTATAAATTCATTGTGATCTGTTCTCCTGCTGGACCATTTTTTACTAAAAAAATCCGATTGTACGCAGAAACTGAGTACATAAGAGCAGCAGATGGAGGTACTGGAGAAGCAAAAGCAGCAGGAAATTATGCAGCGGCTATTCTTCCTACTGAAAAAGCGAAAGCCAAAGGATACGATCAGGTATTATGGTTAGATGCCAATGAGCATAAATATATTCAGGAAGTTGGTACGATGAATATATTTTTCAAAATAGACGGTAAATTCATAACACCATCAACAGATGGTTCTATTCTGAAAGGAATTACAAGAGATAGTGTCATTTCTTTATTAAAAGATAAAGGTTTTGAGGTAGAAGAGCGTCCGATCACTATTGATGAGTTAATAGCATATGCTGGAGAAGGAAAATTAGAAGAAGCTTTCGGTACAGGAACAGCAGTTGCTATTGCGATGATAGAGGCAATTGGTTATAAAGATGAAGTAATTACGTTGTCTGATAATAATCCTGTAAGTCAGGATATAAAAAATACATTAGATGGGATCAAGACTCAAAAAGTAGAAGATAAATTTGATTGGATTATACCTGTTTCAATAGAAGAGAAAGTAGGATAAGTATTAATTACGAATTAAGAATTCAGAATTGCGAGTAATCGTAACTCATAAATCGTACATCAAAAATTAAAGAGAGATGTTAGCTGAAAAAACAATAGCAAAAGAAGTTCTGAAAAAGGCGTTTAGTACACTTTGTACTGCTAAAAGTATGACAGAACTATATGAAGAAAATTTTAAGACGGTTTCAAAATATGTTCATGCAACATCAAGAGGACATGAAGCTATTCAGATTGCTGTAGCGATGCAATTATTACCTCAAGATTATGCCTTTCCATATTATAGAGATGATTCGATGTTGTTAGGGATCGGAATGAAACCTTATGACTTAATGTTGCAATTGTTGGCGAAAAAAAATGATCCTTTTTCTGGAGGAAGAACCTATTATTCGCATCCGAGTCTTAGGGATGATGACAAACCAAAAATTCCACACCAATCATCTGCCACAGGTATGCAGGCGATTCCCGCTACTGGAGTTGCATTAGGAATGCAGTATAAAGAACTGGTTGGTATCGGTATCGATCATAATGATTCTCATAAGAGCGAGATACCAAAACCATCTATGATGGAGAGTGGGATACTAAAACCGTCTATGACGGAGAGTGAGATAAATAAACAGCCTATGGCTGCACCACTGGTGGTTTGCTCCCTAGGTGATGCTTCGGTTACCGAAGGAGAGATTGCAGAAGCATTTCAGATGGCAGCTTTAAAGCAATTGCCAATATTGTATTTGGTACAGGATAATGGTTGGGATATTTCTGCGAATGAAGCTGAAACAAGAGCGCAAAGCGCCTATGAGTATGCAGCAGGATTTCATGGATTAGATGCCATCACCATTGATGGAGCCAATTTTACAGAAAGTTATTTGGCAGTACAAGAAGCTATTCGAATTATAAGAGAAGAAAGAAGACCCATTTTAGTTCATGCGAAAGTACCATTACTAAACCATCATACATCAGGAGTACGAATGGAATGGTATCGAGATGATCTCGAAGAAGCTCGATCAAGAGATCCATACCCGGTATTAAGAAATCAGCTGTTAGAATCCGGTTTTACTGAAGATGAGGTAAAAACCATAGAAGCTGAAGCAAAAGAAATAGTTGCGAAAGATCTTCAGGAAGCAATGAAAGCAGAAGATCCTAAACCAGAGGATTTATTCACAAACGATTTTGCTCCAACACTGGTTACAGAAGAAACTGGCGAACGATCTCCAGCGGATAAAGAGGAGGTAGTTATGGTCGATTGCGCACTTTTTGCTGTAGAAGAATTAATGAGGAAGCATAAAGAATGTTTGTTATATGGTCAGGACGTAGGAGGACGATTAGGAGGAGTGTTTAGAGAAGCTGCTACATTGGCACAAAAATTTGGTGACGAACGTGTTTTTAATACACCTATACAAGAAGCATTTATTGTTGGATCGACAGTGGGAATGTCTGCCGTTGGTTTAAAACCCATTGTAGAAGTACAATTTGCAGATTATATATGGCCAGGATTAAATCAATTGTTTACAGAAGTAAGTAGATCTTGTTATCTATCCAATGGTAAATGGCCAGTATCTATGATATTAAGAGTACCTATTGGAGCATACGGTAGTGGCGGACCTTATCATTCATCTTCAGTAGAATCTGTTGTTACAAATATAAGAGGAATCAAAATTGCATATCCAAGTAATGGAGCTGATCTAAAAGGTTTGATGAAAGCTGCGTATTATGATCCTAACCCGGTTGTTATTTTGGAACATAAAGGATTGTATTGGTCCAAAGTAAAAGGAACTGATGCAGCTAGAACCATCGAACCATCGGAAGATTACATATTACCTTTTGGTAAAGCCAATATAGTACAACAGATATGGCCACAGGAAGAAAAGGAAACAATGACTGTAGTAACATACGGAATGGGAGTACATTGGGCATTGAATGCAACAAAAGATCTGAAAGATGTTGTAGAGATTATAGATTTACGTACCCTATATCCATTAGATGAGACCACTATTATGGAGTCTGTAAAAAAGACAAAGAAGTGTTTAGTAGTAACAGAGGAACCAACTAATAATTCTTTTGCCCGAGCTTTATCAGGAAAAATTCAGGAAGAATGTTTCCGTTATCTAGATGCACCGGTAATGACTATTGGTTCGGAGAATATGCCTGCGATTCCGCTAAATAGCACATTAGAACAAACCATGATTCCTTCTACAGAAAAAATAAGAACGAAGATAGAAGAGTTGTTGAAGTATTAAGAACATAAATGGAATGTATAATAAACCTCATTTGTAATGAAACAGATGAGGTTTATTTTTTAACCAAAAAAACAAATTGTAAGTTTTAACCTACAAAATAGGCTAAATAAGCTATTTTTAAGTTAAAAAGCAATTTTTTTAGACAAAATACACAAAAAGTTTGGTAGAATGAAAAATAGTTGTATCTTTACACCAGAGTTAATGAGTTAGCGTTTTCATCCTCCCCAAGATGAAAACATTTATAAAAAGTGAGTTTTAATTTTAGAATAAGCCCCTAAATTAAGATGATTTGTGTGAAGAAAAAGAGCGTGGAGACGCTCTTTTTTGTTTTCTACTATTTCCCGTAAATAATTCCTTCAGACTATCTTTTTGTTCAAAACCTGTTTTCTGGTTTCCTACCTTTTAGATAATCTAATAAAGTTTTCATTTTTATAGGATATACCATTTATTTCTTTGGAAAAATGGGAAGCTTGGATTCACTGAAGCGGAAGTAAAAGTAAGATTAATACTACATATTTATAAATTATCGCTTTTAAAAACGTTAAAAAGCATATTTTTTAAGATAAAATGCATTAAAAGTTTGGTGGATTGAAAAATAGCTGTATCTTTACACCAGAGTTAATGAGTTAGCGTTTTCATCCTCCCCTAGATGAAAACATTTATAAAAAGTGAGTTTTAATTTTAGAATAAGCCCCTAAATTAAGATGATTTGTGTGAAGAAAAAGAGCGTGGAGACGCTCTTTTTTGTTTTCTGCTATTTCCCGTAAATAATTCCTTTGTACTATCCTTTTATTCAAAATCTATTTTCTGGTTTTCTACCTTTTAGATAATTGAGAATTTTATAAAGTTTTTCATTTTTATAAGGTACACCGTTTATTTCTTTGGAAAAATGGGAAGCTTGGATTCACTGAAGCGGAAATAAAAGTAAGATTAATACTACATATTTGTAATTAAGCACTTTTAAAAACGTTAAAAAGCACATTTTTTAAGATAAAATACACAAAAAGTTTGGTAGAATGAAAAATAGCTGTATCTTTACACCAGAGTTAATGAGTTAGCGTTTTCATCCTCCCCAAGATGAAAACATTTATAAAAAGTGAGTTTTAATTTTAGAATAAGCCCCTAAATTAAGATGATTTGTGTGAAGAAAAAGAGCGTGGAGACGCTCTTTTTTGTTTTCCAATATTTCCATTTGATGCATTATATACAAAATGTGCTGATTATTATAATCAGCACATTTTTTTCACACCTACCTATTCACAGAGAATATATCCTTCAATTGTTTTACCATTCCACCATTACCAGAGAGAGTGATTTCACCGATCTTATCCGCAATTTTCTCTACATATTCCATTTCTTTCAATTTGTAGAGCATCTCATTATCTTCCATTAGTTTTGCTGTATTTAGCAAACTTCTGGTAGATGCAGTTTCCTCACGCCTGGTGATGATATTAGCTTGAGCTCTCTTTTGTGCTACCAGTACCTGGTTCATGATTTCTTTCATTTCACCAGTAAGAATAATATCTCTGATACCACAATTCAATACTTTTACACCTAGTTTGTTAGTTTGACTGTTGGTTGCTTCTAGTATAGCATCAGCCATACTGTCTTTGCGTTCCAAAAGTTCGTCTAGGGTATAATTTCCTACGAAAGCTCTAAGAGCTAATTGCATCAAGATGTATAATTGTTTTTCATATTCTTTGTTGTCAAGCAAAGCCTTTTCGATATCTACAACTTTATATTGTGTGTAGAAATTGATACGAATAGCAGCCTTATCTTTAGTCAATAATTCCTGACCTGCAATTTCTAGCTGTAATTGACGTAAATCAACTTTGGCAATTTTGATGGTTGTATCGTTTCTCCAGAAACGATAAGTACCACTGCCTAATGTTTTAGCAAATACATCATCTACAATTAATACTGCTTTTTCGTAAGCAGCAACTTCAAAAACTCGAATATATTTATTGAGTGCATAATTGCTGAATAGCGATTTGTCAATCTTTTCCGTAATGTAAATTTTGCTAAGATCCACTTTAGTAAATTCATACTCACGTAATCCTTTCCATAGCGTATATCTTCCGGCAGAGAATACACTTTTGAAGTTTCCATTTTCATTGACCAATACTATTTCATTATCCTTTACCTCAATTAGGTGTAGCATATCTTCCAACACTGTATCCTTTAGTAAGAGTTCCAGCGCTATTGGAGCTGCAAAAGGTTTAGAAAGATCATATTGTATAACATGCTCATTAAATCCTACCCAATGGATTCCTTGTGTTATTACACGATTGTAATCACCTTTTCTGAAAACCAAGCCTACTTTGCCAGCATTGATTCTTACTCTTTTCATTTTTTTCATTTTTATGTCTGCTTTCCAACAGACAGATTTAACATTAATTGGATGATAATCCCGTAACGGAGGCATTATCTACTTCTTTAAAATACCTTTAGATTAGTATTAGTAAAGAAGTATATTTTTAGGGCGTACTCCGCCTGAGGCGGATCGGGCTATCCGCGCTACATGGTAGCTTGCTTCTATCCCTTACGCAACTTCATATCGTAATTATATAACTCTCAAACTTCAGTTTCTATCCTTTTTAAGGAGAGATATCCGAAGGACGGAGAGGTTAAAAAAACTGTGAAAGCAAATCATCTTTCCAGTGCGGAAATCATAGCATGTGATATCTTCTACAATTAGTTTTTAGTATCGAGATGAAAGAATAGCTATCGAAAAAAGGATAGTTAATTCTAAAACCTGAACACAAAAAAGTAACTATTTCTGATGACAAGATTACTACCATCTCAAAGCACTTTTAAGACTGTTCTTATACCAAGAGTAGTATAAGAACGGATTTGCTAATCACTGTTTTTGTCATTTTTACAGCTTGACAAGCTGTGAATCAGTTTTAGAAGGTGACCCGAGCTTCGTGAAAACGGATTTTGAGTCCATTTTGGCTACATTAAAAGTGTAGTGCTCTACCAACTGAGCTACAAAAGCCAAGAAGTTTTACTTCAAGCTAATGACGGGAATCGAACCCGCGACATCCAACAAGTCTGTTGTTCTAACCACTGAACTACCTCAATACGCATTGAGAGTGGGAGTTGAACCCACGACCCACAGAGTTGAGACTATTATTTGGTTAATAGTCAAACCTTCAAGCCAAGTTGAATATAAAGTGATGATACAAACCTGCAATACTTCATACAATAGTGCCATACAGAAACACACAACAAGACTTGCTTGATATTTTTATTGTACCTCTTACCAGATTCGAACTGGTACTTTCGCCTAAGCGAACAGATTGGCTCTAAATGCGCTTCCCTACTTTGAATCCTGTTCATTTCGGTGCTTCTGCAAAACCTATTCATTAACGAGCGTGTCATTAACAACATCATCCAATCACTCCACGGTTAAGTAACTGTCTTTTTCCGTAGCACTTCCTTTTATGCTAAAGAGGTATATTAATACTAAAGAAGGATTTCTTTAGGAAAGGTCTCTAATATTTTAATTTCACCTTCGACTCTAAAAATATTTACACAGCATCCACATCCTTCATCTTCCGAAATGTAGGTTAGTGTATTTTTATTTTTATGAATCCAATCATAAAGTATATCCTGATTGTTTCTTTTTGCTTCAACAATATATTCTTCCTTTGCTTTCATAATGTTATCTTTTATAATTGCCCTGCTACTTATTTCCTCACTTAATAGCAGGGCACTACTACAAACCCTCATTTGTTTACCCCTTATTAAAGAAGGTTTGTTTTAATTACTATGCAAATATTTAATGTATGAACGCAATGTTTTTGCGTAGTAATTATTTATTAGTGAAATTCTGTTTTGAAAAGTTGCAAAGCAACGAATTCAAAATAGATGATTGAACTAATCCCGCTTTTTCAGCGGGATCTTAGGTTTAATACCTCGAAGCCTCTTCGAATTTTTAAAAATGATATTCCGTTGAATACCTCGTGGGCTTACTCCTAGGATGTTTATTTATAAAAAATACGATTTTGATCATTCTTACCCTTTGGAGTATCCGCATCGGGATATAAGGCCTTAGTCATGCTATTAACATAGTTAGATGCCCATTTTATAAGTAAAAGCTGCAAACCGTTTTTTCTTTTTTCTTTGGTAATTGTTAGTTGTGTTTTCATGATGAAAGTTTTTACATATTAATTTTGATTATAGATTTTTTAATGATTCATACTCATGATCACGTCTGTCAATTTCGCCCAGAGGACTTCCTTTAAAAATGGAGATGTTTTTAAATCCATTTTCTTCTAGAATTAATGACGCTGCTTTTTTAACGGCTCCTCTTCTAGAGTTTCCATAATCACCAGTTAGTTTTTTTGTAGCAGGATCCAGATCACCCCAAAGCTTATCCGGTTTACCATTGTCTATCGGTTCTACGAAATAGGTAATACCAGTAATTTTGGATTGAACTATGAATCTACCTGTGTCTTCGGTTTTACATAAAAACCTTTGTAATAAAATGTTTTTCATAGTTTTAAAATTTAATTATTAGTGTAACAGACAGGAGTCGAATACCGGATCTAGTCCGGCACGGGCTCTGTATCTTGGAAGCTTCAATCCAACACGCGTGCCTGTCTAAGCTACGTGCAGGCAGGTTGACCAACTCCGCTACTATTCCTTTTTAGGGTATACTCCGGGATTAGCTCTTGATAAATCGGTATTTGTGAATGCTTTGCATTTCGAACCCTATTCTTCTTATTCATAGTAAGGCGCTTTACCAGATAAGTTAGAGACACCATTTTATCGTTTTGTATTGTTCGATATTCAGAGTATTGATAAATAAATCTTTATATTAGTCCGTAGATTGGAAAACAGAGTTTATGGATAATATCTCCACGATTATTTTAGCAGCATCCTTATTTATCATCATGTTAGGGATGGGTTTATCACTCGTAACATCTGATTTTAAGAGAATACTTATTTATCCAAAAGCTATTTTGGTTGGTTTAACCAATCAGCTCATAATCTTACCACTTGTGGGGTTTTTTCTAGCTTCTGTTCTTTCATTAAAACCCGAAATAGCAATAGGAATCATGATATTAGCAGCTTGTCCAGGTGGAGCAACTTCTAATTTGATATCGTATCTTGCTAAGGGAGATATTGCTTTGTCAGTAACGCTTACTGCCTTTAGTAGTTTAATTACTATTATAACAATACCATTTATAGTTAATTTTTCGCTTTTCTATTTTTTAGAAGAAGATCAAACCATTCAGTTGAATGTGATAGAAACTATTATGCAAATTTTGATTATCATCATCATTCCAATAGGAATAGGCATGATCATTAGAAAATATAATGAAACCTTTGCTTTAAAAATGGCTAAACCTGTTAGAATAGCTTCTGCATTGGTCTTGGCCTTAGTAATCGTTGGTATTTTAGTCAAAGAAAAAGATAACTTTATTTCTTATTTTCAAGAAGCTGGGCTTGTTTCTTTATTACTAAATATAATAACAATGGCAATTGGTTACTACTCTGCAAAATTATTTAAGGTTCATCACAAAGGTGCAATATCAATTGGGATTGAATCAGGAATTCAAAACGGTACTTTAGCAATATCCATAGCTATTGTTTTATTAGGAAACACTTCTTTTGCAATTGCTCCTGCGGTATATAGCTTATTGATGTTCTTTACAGGAGGGCTTGCTATATTTTTTGGAATTAATAGTAAAAAATAGAAGAATCCTATAGTTTCACATTTGTACTTCATCTAAGTGAAGTGCATTTACCAATTTAGCCATTCCAGTAGTTGTAATATTTAAGGTATTGAGAATCGAACTCAAGACTTCCGCGATATATCCGCGGTACTCTACCACTGAGTTATACCTTATTATTTGATGTGGAACAGACAGGAGTCGAACCTGTATCTGCGGATCTTCAATCCGCCGCATTGACCAATTTTGCTACTATTCCGATTGGGTATACTCCGGGATTCGAACCCTGTTCTTCTCATTCACAGTGAGATGCTTTACCAGATAAGCTAGAGATACCATAAAGTATATGTATTGATGACCCGAAAGGATTCGAACCTTTACACCAAGAGTCAAAGTCTTGGATGCTGCCGTTACATCACAGGTCAATTTGTAAGCTCAATAGGATTTGAATCTATACTTCAAGGGTCGTAACCTTGGGTGTTTCCATTTACACCATGAGCCTATTTTGTACTCCACCTTGGATTACTCATTGATTCTTATTGTTATAAGAAATCGTGAATGCACAGCATTTCGAACCAAGACTGAACCGGGCTTAAACCGGATGCCTCTCCCATTTGGGCTAGCGGAGCATGAGTACAGGAAGAGAGATTCGAACTCTCAGAACCTTGATTCTAAATCAAGTGCGTATGCCAGTTCCGCCATTCCTGCATTAAAATTAAAATTGTACTCTTTAGGAGAATCGAACTCCTATTTCCTCATAGAAATGAGGAATGAATTCAACGAAACTTATTTATTAAATAAACTTCTTTGAGTTAAAGTGAGGTGTACTAAACCATTATACGAACAGAGCATTTGTATACCTACTAAGACTTGAATTTAGACTTAGGGATTAGAAATGCTGTGCATTCACGAACTCTTTAGTTTGAAATAAATAACATGTGAGCTAAATCCCTTGTGCTTCCAATTACACCATAGATATAAATCTAGTCTGAGAAGCAGGATTGACTTCGTCTTCCTGCAATGTCTCAGCTTGGACTCATTTCAAGTAAACTTGAATGAGTCACTTCGTCTGAGAAGCAGGATTCGAACCTGCGACCTCTCGCGTCCAAGGCGAGTAAACAAACCACCGTTATCTTCCCAGATGTATAGCGGAAGAAGTGAGAATCGAACCCACACGAGTCATTAGCTCCTAACAGTTTTCAAGACTGCGGCCACCACCTATTGGCTTGCTCTTCCGTTTTTTGCAGTACCGACCCCGCCTAGGCGGGGCGAGCTCCCGAGAGACAGTCGGGTGCACTAGCCACTGTGCTACGATACTATATTCCCTTGAAAAAGGGAATCTTTTAAATTTTAATCAATAACTTTTAGTTACTGTTAAAGTGGGAGTTATAGGATTCGAACCTATTCAGCTTTCGCAACAGTTTTTAACTCAAAGACCGTCATTTTTATTTTGGATTCGTTGAATTCGATTCCTCATTTCAGACTGCCCTGGCTCTCCAGCTCCAGCGAATTCCCTATTTTGAGATTGAAACAAGAATGAGATTGCTACGCTTTATCATTAAGCCTCAAAGTGGATTTCATAGCATCCAAAATAAATTTGATACTATTTTAATCATTGAGACAAGAATGAGATTCGAACTCATAAAAAACGGATTTGCAATCCGTTGGCTTTGCCATTCAGCCACCTTGTCTTAGCGATACCAGTAGGATTTGAACCCACATCTTGAGAGTTAACAGCTCATTAGTAAGCGACCGTTACCCTACAGTATCAATATTGCGGAGGACAAAGGAATTGAACCTTCACTGCCGTTAGACAGACTTGTTTAGCAGACAAGCGCAACAAACCAATATTTGCCTATCCTCCAAATCGGAAGAAGTGGGAGTCGAATCTACCTGAGACAGACAGGCCCACACGAGTCATTAGCTCCTAACAGTTTTAACTCTTGTTTGCTATTTCCCTTTTGGATTCGTTGAATCGCAAGCTTATTTCAAGACTGCGGTCACCGCCAATTGGCTTGCTCTTCCTTAAAGTTGACACAGAGGGATTTGAACCCACATCACCTCGATTAAAAGTCGAGTGCTTTTCCAGTTAAGCTACGTGTCAATTTTGGTTTTCAGTATGTCAATGAACTAATACTATCATCTTCAATTAAAACATGAAATGTTTTAGAAATCAGAATGTTAGTTTTTAGGGTCCCGCTCTTTTACGGGATGAGTTCAACTATTTTCTTTGTATAATCCACAAAAGTGGATTTCCAAAGCAAAGTTTTACTCATAAAAAAAGGCGCCTTATTCGGGCGCCTTTATATATCTTGTTGTTGTATGTCGGTTATAATCGCATACAATTTCTTTCTATATAATAGACACCATATATATTCCAATCGGAACAATATTCTCTTTGTTTGCTAAAGAGGCGGGTTACACTATGTTGTAAAATTTTCGGTATCATTCTTAATTCTTTTATTGTTGTAAATAACTCAATCACTATTGATTTTTGTTTCATTATGATTGCGATGCAAAGATCAAAACTTTTTTTAAATCTCCAAACATTTTTTTAATTTATTTTACTGATAATCAATTAGTTATGATTGTTTTAGGGTATAAGAATCCCTGTCCGTTTTTCAACGGATATTGGATTTTTTTGCAATCGTCTGTCTCTCTGATGCTTACTTTCCAAATACTATTCTTTATGTGCTAATTAGTTTTTAAACATTTTTTCGAAAATTTTTAATAAAAAAAGCGTCCAATTTCTTGGACGCTTGTACTATATCTGTTTTTATCTTTAAATCATATCAAAATAATAGTCAAAAATAGTTACAAAGCGTCCTTTTACCGGTATCAGATACTTCTATCCATCGGTAATCACACTGACTAAACAGTGATTTCGGCATAATATGTAATCTATTTTTTGTCATTTCTTATACAAATATTCAATAATATGGTAATACAATCCAAATATTGAATGTGTTTTCTGAGGGTATCCTAATAATTTAGAATCAATTTAAGTGTTTTTTCTGTAAAAAGCAAATAACATTATATGAAACTATATTTGTACTTTTATCAGCAATGACAGTTCAAGATTTTATCAATTGGTTTGGAAATAACCCTAATTTGGTATTAGGTTATTTCGCAATAATTATAGCATTTTCCTTAATAGGTTTACTTTTTGTAAAACCAATAAACTTTAAACCTCCTATTAATTACTTATATGGAATTTTAATTTATGCTATAACCATTCCGGGATTACTAGCCTTGGTTTTATTATTATATAGTTTTTTCTTTTTAAAAACCAATTTACTTCAGTTAGACTTGGTGACATACTTTGTCCCATTAATATCCATGATTATCACTTTGGTTATCATTAATAGAACGATACCAATGTCCCGAATACCAGGTTTCGGAAAATTATCGGGTCTTTTTATTATTATCATTATCACCTTTGTTATAACCTATATTTTACAACGAATGTTTTTTGGGGTATTCTTTGTAGGAAGATTTCAATACTTAATAGTATTCTTTTTGGCTTTGTTATTTGGATTAAAAATTGCCTGGGATCGAATAGTAAAATGATGATTTACAAAATAATTGTAACGTTTTGACAATAGATCATACGAATAATATACAGGTATGAGAGGAAAAAACACTCTTATCTCCTTATACAACACTTATTTTTTTAAATTTGTTTAAATTCACTAACCATGCTAAAAAATTTAAAGTCCTTATTTATAGTTGACGATTCTGAGGAAGAAAATAAAAAACCCGCTGAGTCAACAGAAAAAACTGATGTAAATTCGGATAAAAAACCGGTTGCATCAACTCCACCACCACTTCCTAATAATCCTGTGAGTTCTTCTTCTGAAGGTGCTTTGGATACTAAAATCGTAGAAAAGCTATTACAGGCAATTGAGAAGAATAATCTTGATGGATTTGACTACCTCGAATATAAAAAATCGCTAAAAGCTCTGGAGAAGATGCCAATGGACGAAGCGACTAAGTATCGTTCGGCTTTTGCTACTGCTTCGACAATGGGAGTGACGTTAGATAAACTTTTACAGACTACTAATTTTTATATTGGTGTACTTGACAAGGAAAATGAACAATTTACAGGAGCTTTTAAGAATCAATTCGACAGCAAAGTATCTGGAAGGGAAAGAGAAATTGCTCAATTTGAGTCTATAATAAAAGAAAAGTCAGAGGAAATTAAAAGATTGACAGAAGAAATTGCTAAACATCAACAAGAAATTAGCGATCTAAAAGCTAAGGTAGAAGAGAGTAATAGTAAGATTAATAAAACACAAAATGATTTCAAAGTGTCTTATGATCACCTGAAAGCTCAGTTCGAAGAAGATATTGTTAAAATGCAGAAATACTTAAAATAAATGGACAACAACTCACTAAAACCAAAAACATTTTGGAAAAGACCCGAAGGTAAAACCGGGATGTTATTTATGGGGCTTTTAGGAGCTGGAGGATTGTACGGATTGTACAAAGTGCTTCCGTTTCTAATTACTATTGTAGAGAATACTTTATATCTAGGAGTTTTATTAGCAGTCTTAGGAGCCTTAATCTATATTGTATTAGATCCTAAGATGAGAAATCTTATTTTCTATATGTATAAGTCTTTTATGCGTTGGTTAACAGGGCTTTTTATTCAGATAGATCCGATAGGAATTCTGAAAAGTTATATAGAAGATCTTCATGATAATCTAAAGAAGATGAATAAGCAGATCGCTTCTCTAAAAGGACAGATGAAGCGTTTACAAACGATCATCTATGATAACAAAAAGAATATCAACAATAATCTAAAGTTAGCTAGTGCTGCGAAAGAAAGGGATAAGAAAGGAATCATGATTCTTAAATCCAGAAAGGCAGGTAGATTAAAGGAGTCTAATATGAAGCTTGATGAGCTCTACAAAAAGATGGAAATTCTGTATAGAGTTTTAGTCAAAATGTATGAGAATTCTGAAATATTACTAGAGGATATAGAGGATCAGGTAATGGTTAAAGAGCAAGAGAGAAAGGCTGTGCGAGCTGGACATTCCGCAATGAAATCTGCAATGAATATTATCGCGGGGAATAATGACAAAAAAGAAATGTTTGATCGAGCGCTAGAAGCAATTGCAGATGATGTAAGTATGAAGATAGGAGAGATGGAGCGTTTTATGGAAATGTCCAATAACTTTATGGATTCTATTGATTTACAGAACGGAATATTCGAAGAAGAAGGTTTAGAACTTCTTGAGAAATGGGAGAACGAAGGGGTTTCTCTTATTTTAGGAAATCAAAAAGATTTATTGGTACACGATCAACATAGCGTAGATCTGGATGCACCAATAGTAAAAACTAAAACCCAAAATAATCAATACTCAGACTTATTTAATTTTGAGGATTAAAACATAACACTAATCAAAAATCATGGCAAAAGGAAGATTAACACCGTTTTCAAAAATTTTAATAGTAGTACTCATTATAGGAGGGCTATACTTTTTATTAAATAAACTAAGAGATCCGGCGGTAAAAGACAAGATAGAAGAAGTTACTTCTTCTTCTGATAAAGGAGAAACAAAAGAAGGATATAAAGATGTCATCAATGTTGGAGTGGTAACCTGGGGAGGATATGCTGGAGGACAGTATTTCAATGAAGGGTTCAAAGCCAATACGACATCTAGATTCTATAAAGACTATGGATTTAAAGTGAATTTTGAAGTAATTGATGACTTTGATGCTTCTAGAGATGCTTTTAAGAATGGTTCTATCGATTTAATGTGGGCCACTATTGATGCATTCCCAACAGAGGTAGAAGGGTTATCTCAATATCAACCACAAGTTGTGTTCCAGGCGGATTGGAGTCGTGGAGGAGATGCTATCGTAGCAGCTAGAGGAATCAATAAAGTAAGCGATCTTAGAGGAAAGAAAATTGCCGTAGCGCCTATGACGCCTTCACATTCTTTCTTGATTTGGTTATTAGAAGCGAGTGATATGACGACTAAGGATGTGCAATTGGTAGAAGTGCCAAGTGCTATTGATGCTGCTGATTCTTTTAAAAGTAATACCGTAGATGCTGCCGTCGTTTGGAGTCCGGATGATGCGGACTGTGTTGCAAAAGTAGCAGGTTCTAAAGTACTAGAAAGCACTAAAAATGCAACACATATTATTGCAGATGTTTTTGTTTCGAAAAAAGAATTTATTGAAACACATAAGGAGCAGTTACAGGATTTATACGAAGGATGGATGATCGGAGCTTCAGAATTAAACAACTCTGATAGTAATAAGAGAAAAGCGGCTAAGATTCTTGCAGAAGGATTATCACAGCCAGAAGATTTCTGTTATGATGCCATCAATAATGTACGATTAGCTACACATGGAGATAATAAAGATTTCTTTGGGTTAAATTCTAATTATACAGGTGTAACAGGAGAGGATCTTTATAATAAAATGAAGGTGAAATATAATGCTCTTGGATATAGTACTGCTGGTGCAAAGAGTTGGAGATTACTGTCTACAAAAGATTTAGTAAATAAGACTTCTCTTTCTGGTAATTCTCATAATGCAGAGCAACAAAAGCAGTTTACAGCGGTAGATGAGAGTTTAGCTAAAAAAGAATCGCTTTCTTCTAAAAAAGTAAGTATCAGTTTTAGAACTGGTGAGTTTCAGTTAGATGAAAATTCTAAGCAATTAATAGATCTTCAGTTTACACCAATTGCAAAGGCATTTGCTAATGCACGTATCAGAATTGAAGGAAATACAGATAATGTTGGTTCTAGAGGACCTAATGTTGCGTTATCTAAAAAAAGAGCACAATCTGTAGCTAACTATTTGATAGGACAACATAGTATGCCTACCAATAGGTTTATTATCATTGGTAATGGACCTGATAAACCACTTCCAGGATGTGAAAGAAATCAAAATGCTGACTGTAAGTCTAAGAATAGAAGAACAGATTTTGAACTGGTAGTAGACTAATGATAAAAATCAAAAAACTATTTGAACTTAGGGGTAACCTAGAATCAAAAGACAAAGGGATACTTACCGTTATAGGTGCTTTGATTCTAATTGGCTTATGGTTTTTGATGGCTGAGTTTCTATCAACATCCGTAATTACTCAGGATGAATCCATAGATATTTCTAAAATAGCTCAAAGTGAGCGGAAGTATTATGAAAATGATTCTCTACTGATCGCTAGTTATGATGCATTAGAACAAATGGGTATTGAGGAGTTAACATCATTTGGTCTAAAGAAAAACAAAGTATATCCTTTGTTACCATCACCAATTAAAGTAATTAAAGCATTTCCGGATCTGAATCAAAATGATGACGTAATAGGGAACACCTTTTATTCTATTAAATTGAATTTTTTAGGATACCTGGTAGCAATTCTGATATCCATTCCAATTGGTTTTTTATTAGGATTAATCCCATTGTTTAGAGGATTGTTTAGTCAGATTATAAACTCCTATCGCTTTATTCCCCTAACCGCAGTAACAGGTATTTTTATCATGTGGTTAGGATTAGGGAGCGATATGAAAGTGTCTTTCCTAGCATTTGGTATCATTGTATATCTGATACCCGTCGTCATCCAGCGGATCGATGAGGTCCAAAATGTATATCTCAATACCGTTTTTACCTTAGGAGCAACATCTTGGCAAACGATCAGAACTGTGTATATGCCATATGTTTTTTCTAAGATTATTGATGATATTAGGGTATTGACAGCAATTTCCTGGACCTATATTACGATTGTAGAAATGCTAAACAAAGGAGGTGGAATAGGTGAATTAATCTGGACTGCAAAACGACAAAGTAGAATTGATAAAGCTTTTGCAATACTAATTATCATTGTAGTTATAGGAATATTACAAGATCGACTTTTTGTGATGATTGATAGAATATTATTCCCTTTTAAACACATTAATAAAGGAAACAAACACTAATATGGCATTACAGTTTACAGATAATTCTCAGGCTCCTAATGTTATAGAACTAAGAGGAGTGTCTCAATCCTATGATGGAGGGAAATCCAAAATTATAGAAAACCTGGACTTACTGGTAGAGGATAAACCTATGCAAGGACAGTTTTCTGTCATATTAGGAATGTCCGGATGTGGTAAATCTACTTTATTAAGGTATATAGCAGGATTACAAGAACCAACTTCAGGGACGGTGTTGGTAAAAGGAAAACCTGTTAGTAAGGAGAATCGGGTGAGTATGGTGTTTCAGCAGTATTCATCATTACCTTGGATGACCGTATTAGATAATGTTGGTTTAGGACTACGTTTTAAAGGAATTTCTAAGAAAGAGCGAGACGAAAAGGCGATGGAAATGATTCAATTGGTTGGATTAGATGGTCATCAAAAAAAGTATGCACAATATCCTACACTCTCTGGAGGACAATTACAACGTGTGGCGATTGCCAGAAGTTTAATGTCTAATCCGGAAATCTTATTGATGGATGAACCTTTTGGAGCATTAGATATCAAGACGCGCTTGCAAATGCAGGATTTACTGATTGGTATCTGGGAAAAGTTTAGTCCTACGATATTATTTGTAACGCATGATATACAGGAAGCAGTGTATTTAGCAGATGATATTTATATCATGAAACATGCACCTTCTCATTTCGTGAAGCATATCGATATCGATTTACCATTTAATAGAACAAGGGAAACAAAACGATTAGCACATTTTGATGAATTAGTACATGAAGTAGAGGATGCAATGATGCAGATTGATGCTGGGAGTTAGGTTAATGATATAATTAAAAATGATTAGAGTTTATACTAATCTTTATTTGATAAATGAATGTGTATTTGCTAAAAAACATGTAAAAAGCCTTTAAAAATGAGGGTTACCTTATTTGATGGTTATTTGATAAATGACAGAAATAGAATTAAAATCACTTGTAAAAGAGCTTGTAAGTTATTCACAAGAAACAGAATGGTTAGAATTTAAATTAAACTTTCATTCTAATGAGGAGATAGGTGAAAGAATTTCTGCATTAGCCAATGGAGCTTGTTTAAATAAAAAACAATTTGGTTTTTTAATATTTGGCGTTGAAGATAAAACACACAATATTACAGGAACTACTTTTAGAGTCAAAACTGCAAAGAAAGGTGGTGAGGAAATAGAAAATTGGCTTATTCAAAGATTGGACCCGAGAATTGATTTTAAAACATTTGAATTTGATTATAGTGAAGGAGTAAGAATAAGTATGTTTGTTATTCCAGCTGCGGTTAATAGACCTGTTAAATTTAAAAACCAAGCGTATATTAGAATAGGCAGCTATACAAGATTATTGAAAGATTTTCCTTTGAAAGAATCTAAAATATGGAATAAAAAAGATAATATAAAGTTTGAATTACAAGTTGCTAAAGAAAATATTGATGCAGATTCAGTAGTTTCTTTTTTAGATACCCAAAGTTATTTTGATTTATTGAAATTACCTTATCCGTCTAATAGACAAGGTGTAATAGATAAATTTATTTCCGAAAATCTAATTGAAAAAAAACAATCTAATTTTTCTATTACAAATTTAGGAGCCATACTTTTTGCTAAAAAGTTAGAAGACTTTCCAGAACTAAAGAGAAAGGCAATTAGAGTTATTGTTTACAAACATAATAACAAGATTGAAACTATACGTGAACAAATTGGAGGCAAAGGGTATGTTTCTGGTTATCAGGGATTAGTTGATTGGGTAAACAGTCAATTGCCTGCAAATGAGGAAATAGGAAAAGCATTCAGAGATGATAAAAGAATGTATCCTGAAATAGCTGTTCGAGAATTGCTAGCAAATGCTATAATTCATCAAGATTTTGAAGAAAAAGGATTTCCAATGGTGGAAATATTTTCAGATAGGATTGAAATAACAAATCCAGGAATTCCATTAATAACTCCAGAAAGATTTATTGATGAATATCAATCCAGAAATGACACTTTAGCTGATTTAATGAGAAGACTTGGTATTTGCGAAGAAAAAGGAAGCGGAATTGATAAAGTTATTTTCTACAACGAAATGTATCAATTACCAGCACCTGATATACTTATCCAAGAAAAGCATACAAAAGTTATAATGTATTCTTATAAATCGTTGAATCAGATGGATAAAAAAGATAAAATAAGAGCTTGTTACCAGCATTGTTGTTTGAAATATGTGTCAAATGATAAAATGACAAATCAATCTTTGAGGGATAGATTTCAGATTGAAAGTAAGAATTCAGCTATTGCATCTAGAATTATAAAAGAAGCTCTTAATGAAGGTGTTATTGAAGAAGATGATCCAGAAAGTAATTCAAGAAAATATAAGAAATATATCCCTTTTTGGGCATAATTCTTATTTGACGGTTATTTGATAATAGACTTAGAGTAAAATGTAAGTTGCTTAAAAACAAAGCATTGTTATTTGATTAATTGTTATAAAATATATTAAGAATAGACATTAGAATTTGAATAATTCTAGTCTTATTATTTTGAATTTTAAAAAACCATGACCAACAGAAAATACCATAAAGCCACAGATCAGTTTTTTTCAAAATTAACTCAAGAAGATAAAGCTTCTTTTTTTAAAGGAAAATCAGTCAATCCATTAAAGATACTGTCTATTTCTTCTGCGTTTCCGACGTTGAGAATTAAAGATGAAGATTTGTTGGTGTTGTATTCTTTAAAGGAGTCAATTGACGAATTGGATTTTATTATCACTACACAACATATTCATATTTCGGAAAGTAAAATTCCACTAGCTACAGATGTTTTTCAGGATGTGAAATTTAGTGCTTTTCCAAAAAAACATGTCTCTTTATTAAATGATTTGATAGATGATTTGTTGTTGACAAAAAAAGACGAAAAAAAGAGTCTATCCGATTTTACGAATAAGTTTAAGGATTTTGTAAACCAAAAAGAAGATACTACTCAGGAGTTTGATATTGACTATGAGTTTCTTCAGATATTAAAAAATGAAGGCGAAAAGATTCAGAATCTTGCTGAAGATCTGAACAATAACAAACGGTTTTCTAATACAATCAATGCTATAGTTCATAAAACAGATGATGCATTAGAGTTTAAAGCAGAACATGTGATTCTTCAGGATATCATTAGGGTATTCAATATGATTTATCCATTGAGTGATAAGAAGAATACAGTTTCCGATGCTAAAGTGAAATTTCTTCTAGCCTTTATGTTCGAGAAGTTACAAGGCAATGACATCATAGCTTCTCTTTCTATAGAACGGATTAATAAGTTCGTGCAGTCAGACAAGTTTGATGAAAATATTGAAGTAATCAAAACAGCCAGTCTTTTTGATTTAGGTGAGGAATACAAAAATGAATTTTTGCTGCCATCGCTTTTAAAGCGATTGGATAGCCAGCATTTTGCTAATTCAGCTTCTTTCTTATACCGAATAGCTTCTTTAATAACCAAAGCGGATGGTACTATTTCTGAAGAAGAAACCACACTCCTAAAGAAGATCAATGGTAAGTTGCAACATCCTAAAGAAAAATTAGAAGGAGTCAAACAAACAGAGATCGATGAGAATGAGACATTGGATGATGTGATGGATGAATTGAATGAACTCATAGGTTTAGACAATATCAAAACTGCAGTAAAAGAGCTGTCTAATTTTCTTAAAGTTCAAAAGCTAAGAGAAGAAAAAGGACTGAAGAATGTAAATAACTCACTACATTCAGTTTTTATGGGACCTCCAGGAACAGGTAAAACAACCGTTGCACGCTTGGTTTCTAAAGTATACAAACACTTAGGATATTTAGAAAAAGGACATTTGGTAGAAACCGACAGAACCGGAATGGTGGCGGGATACGTTGGTCAAACTGCTCTAAAAGTAGAAGAAGTTATAAAGACTTCATTGGATGGAGTATTGTTTATTGACGAAGCATATTCCTTAGCGAAGGATAATAAAAAGGATTTCGGAAACGAAGCAGTAGAGGTATTACTGAAGAAAATGGAAGATCACCGAGATCAATTAGTGGTGATCGTTGCGGGATATCCTGATGAGATGGAGGAATTTATAGAATCTAATCCAGGACTACAATCACGATTTAATAGATACTTTACTTTTGATCACTACAAGCCCAAAGAACTGATAGGAATCTTTGAATTGTTTTGTTTGAAAAATGATTTTGTATTGGCAGGCGAAGGAAAAGAAAAGCTAGAATTCATCTTTGATAAGTTATACGAAAAAAGGCATAAGAGTTTTGGGAATGCAAGAGTTGCCAGAAACTTATTCGAAAAAATAATCGAATATCAGGCCAATCGTATAGTCTCCATAACACCACTCACAGAAGAGTTACTAAAAACGATTGTTGAAGACGATATTCCTCCGGTAAATCAAACTGTAGATGATTATTTAAGGTTTCAGAAAGACGAGGAAGAGGTCTAATTTACTGATGTCATATAAATCCATTGGAAAAATGAAAAGTACATCTTTGGTAATATTCCTTTTAATTGGATTAATGGGAAATGGAATAGCTCAAGAAAAAATCGATCAAAAAGAAATGATTGGGTTTGCCTGTTTCTTTGGAGGAATGCCCACTGATCCGGTATTAAAAGTGACTAAAAAACTTTACGAAAAAAAGTATAAAACTATTGCCAAAATGCTTCAATCCAAAAATAATGCGGAACGATATATGGCAGCAGTGACTTTAGAGAAATTAGAGGAATCAAATAAATACACCCTTTCGGAAAAAGATAAAACAGAAATAGAAAAGATAAAACAATCTTCAGAAGTAGTTTCTGTTTGTTCTGGATGTTCATACTTTGATGTTATTGAGTTAAAAAAGATGTTTTCCACCGAAATGAAATTGGGCACAGAGCGTTGGTTGGACAAACATTTTTGATAAAAAGGAGAAGCTAGTATATGCACATAGAAAAAGTCTTATCGTATTATCAGGATTGTTATAAACAAGAATTCAGAGATAATGATGTACTTAATTTTTTAGGTACCAAAGTTCATAAACGTTTTTTCTTAAATGACGTTTCTAGCTTATATAGAGAAGAGGATACAACTTTTATGAAAACCGATTTTGGTGAAGAGTTGTACAAGTATCTTGAGATACACAGAAAAGAGAAAACATTCATAGCTTGTAGTTTTTTTATTACTGGGAAACTTACTTTTCTAGGAAAAAAGAGAACGATCTGCGCTCCTCTAATCGTTACACCTGCCACATTAGAAATCAATAGTGAAGCACTGTATCATATCGATTATAATTTTGATGAGAATAGGGCGAATGACGCTTTATTAAATCTATTGAAATCTAATTACAATCTTGATGATTCGTTTGTTCTGGAGATGAAATCATTGATCAATGATCAGGAACCTGGCAAACAAGATATAAGAGCAATTGCCAGAAAGCTCAAAGAAAATATAAAAATAGATACCATTGCTCTAGAAGAGTTACCAGAGCTTATTTCTGGAGAAAAACTAAGAAGTCATCTAAAATCTACGGCTCTAAAATTGCTTCCTGCGATAGCCTTAGGGATCATCGAGAAATCAAAATCAAGTCGTAACGTATTGCACGAAATCGATGAGATAAAAGAAAGACACTTATTTAATAATACGCTTCAAGGATTTTTTTCGAGAAGAAAAATAGAAATCAATTCAGATAGAAAATCAAAAGAGACAGTATATGTTCCTTCTAACCTTAGTGAGTCGCAGTTAGCTATTATTCAGGCAGTAAAATCAAATGATGTCACTGTTGTGATCGGTCCTCCGGGAACTGGTAAATCATATACAATTGCATCTTTAGCCTTAGATCAAGTATATCACAATAAAAGTGTATTGATATGTTCTAAATCGGACCAAGCAGTAGATGTTCTGCAAGATAAAATTGTAAACGATTTAGGTGTAAAAGGACTTTCCATAAGAGCTGGTTCCGGACGAAGTCATCGGGCTACTTTGAGAAAAAAAATAGAATCTATTACTAGATTCAGAAAAGCTGGTGGTGATTATTACATTCCTAAGAAGCAAAGCGAAATTGACTATGCACAGGATAAGATTAAGGAAATAAGTGAAGAAATAGAGGAAAGAGAGCATCGTGAAATCAAAAATGCGGAGCTATTCCTGGATCATAAACCTTCTTTTTTCAAAAGATTAAAGCGTAAGTATGTATCCAGACAGGTACTAAAAGAGTATCCTTTTTGGCAATTGATTGAATTACTAGATCATTATATTCATCAGAAAAACAAATTGATTAAAGAGATCATTTCCCTAAAATATCAGGATAAGATTTCTAATCTGTTGCAAAAAGACCAGACGTTTTCTCAATTATTAAAGCTGATCAAGACAAAAGATGTTGTAGAACGAGAACGGCTGTTTCAAGCTATAGATTTTCCATCGTTGTTACAATGTTTACCTATTTGGATTACAAAGTCGACCGATGTAAGTGACGTGTTTCCTTTAGAGGATAATATTTTTGATGTAGTAATTATTGATGAAGCTTCTCAATGTGATATTACAACCATGATTCCGGTATTGGCGAGAGCTAAAAAAGTGGTGGTAGTAGGAGATCCAAAACAACTAAGGCATGTTTCTTTTTTATCCAGACAGCTAATGGAGAATACGGCTAACAGCTATGGTTTGCTAAAAGGTGAGGACGTGATGAACTATAGAGAGACCAGTTTCTTAGATTATGCGATGGAACGATTACCTTCTCAAAGCAATGTACACTTTCTGGATGAACATTACCGCAGTGTACCGAGTATTATACGATATAGCAATCAGAAATTTTATTTTGATAAGCTAAAAGTAATGTCGGACTTACAGATTCATAACAAATCATCAGCTGTACACTGGGTTTTTTGTGAAGGTGAGAAACTAAAAGATGGTAGAAATCTAAAAGAAGCTGATAAAATATTAGAAGATGTACAAAAAGTAATTGATAAAGAACTTCAGGTAGCTTCTAGTGTGGCGACTACAATTGGGATTCTTTCTCCCTTTAGGGATCAGGTAAATTATCTAAAGGATAAGATAGAGGAATACGATCTTTCTGCCATAAAAAAGCATAGAATCGCTGTAGGAACTCCTTTCGAATTTCAGGGTGAGGAACGAGATCAGATGTATATTACGTTTACCATTGATAATGATATTAGTACTTCAGTATTTCAATATTTGGATAGAGAGGATGTCTTTAATGTGAGTATCACACGTGCGAAACACAAACAATTTTTATACTATTCTTTTGACGCGAAAAACTTTAAGAATAAACATTTGTTGATCGATTATCAGTCTGAAACAAGAATACATCATCAACATAGTATGACTGAAGAGCATGTTGATAATTTTGCAACAGAAGTACACGAAGAATTGATCCAGTTGGGGGTAGAAGAAGAAGATATTATTGTTAATTATCTGTTAGCAGGATATGTAATGGATATTTTATTAACTTATAACCAAAGAACAATCTGCATCGATTTGGTAGGATATCCGGGAGCATTGGAAAAGACATTTTCTATTGATCAGTACAAAACATTGTTTAGGACAAAGGTTCCTATCATAACGATACCTTATGCATATTGGTTGTTTAATAAAAATGCTTGTTTAGAACATATTAGTAAAAAAGTAAGAATCAAAAAGTGATCACAGAAAAAAGCATATCTAAATCCTTAGGTCGACCTATTAAATCTCCAATTCGAGTGGGGA
Source organism: uncultured Aquimarina sp. (assembly GCF_947495315.1). Lineage (GTDB taxonomy): Bacteria > Bacteroidota > Bacteroidia > Flavobacteriales > Flavobacteriaceae > Aquimarina. The sequence continues at coordinate 179,297 of NZ_CANLYD010000008.1, forward strand.
GTGTTGCTGATTTAGGAATAGATATAAAGTCTTTTTTACATTTTTTTAAACCTTTTTTCCAGGAATTACAAGATGATGTATATCTGGTAAGAGGAAAACAAATTACTTTTTTAAAAGAAACGTTTCCTTCAGATTCAATAGCTATTGAAAAGCTGCATAAACCTTATTTTGAAGGCACAAGAACAATAGACGCATTAGCGTATTGGATACAGCAATTAGATGCGAATCAAAAACAAGAATTTGGTCGATTATCTACCGTTACCAGACAACGAAATATTTCCTCTTTTTTAATCGAGATATGGGATGATCAATATTTTGTAGAAAGAATGGTACAGCAAGGTTTTGAACAGGATGTAGATGATTTTAGAGTATGGAAACGCGTTTTTAAGCAAGCAACAAGGGAAGCTGTAGAGAATGACTTATTTTTTGAGTTGCTTAAAAAAATGGCAGGCCTTGTCAAAAAAATACACCCAGAAGTTCGAAAGATTCAGATTACGAGTCATTTTATGAGAACGATTTCTAAGGAAAAAATAAAAGGAGAAAATGCTCCAGAAGGAGTGCATGAAGATGGCGCTCAATATATCATGTCAGCATTGGTGGTGAATCGCCAAAATATTACAGGTGCTGAAAGCCAGGTTTATGAGAAAACAACTTCGGATACTAATGAACTCATCTATAAAAAAGTACTAAAGCCAGGAGAATTTATTTTTCAGGCAGATACAGGTGAGGAGTTTACTTTTGGTAATGACCTTTGGCATTATGTGACTCCTATTGAACCAGAAGATATTACAAATCCCGGAATACGAGATATTATAGGATTTGATATGGATATTTTAGAATAATGGCGTTCCAAAATGTTCTTCTCGCATTTTTGAATGCATTAAAATTTCTTTTTTGATGCCTTTATAGGTTGTTTCTTGGTAGAGTTTTTTGAGTGCTTCTTTTCCTTTTTCATCATATTGATAGGCCAGCGTATATATACAAAGTTTACCTAAGGACTGAGACGTTTCTCCTAATCTAAGAGCATTCGCATTAGAAAAAGAACGTTCCGTGATTTTTATAAGATGCGGAATTGCGCTTTTTTTATTATTAAAAGTTGCAATGGATAAAATCATGCTTTTTAAAACTGCAATGTTTTCTTTTTTTATGTATTGACAATTGTATTGAACTTCATAGCCGGTATTATAGGTTACTTTTTCAACCCTTAGATTACTCATTTTGGGTTTAAATAATGAGGCTTTTTTAATGAAGTCTAATACTTGTTTTTTATAATCATTTTCTCCAATATTATCTATATGTTTTTGAATAAGTACAGATAGTTTAAAAGGGTTAAGGAAGTTCTTATTCGTATCAAAAGTTTTTAATATTTCACAATAAGCATCTTGCTCTTTTTGGTTAATACTTCTAAGATATTTATTGATATAGTCTGCAAAAGGATCTGAAATAAGTAGAAAAGAAGGTTGATGTTCGTTGTTATTGTTAGCATGAAGGTGAAGTATTCTTTGTATCGTATTTCTTGGAGTTTTGTAATAATTGTAGAACTCATTATGGAAATTCGGATTCTTCAGAACCTTTTTTAAAAAAGTATATAATTCTTCGCCGATTCCATCCTTTTTTACTTTCTGTCGGAGTCTTGATGTTAGTGAACCTAAGGTTATATACGTTGGATGTTTTACCCAAAAATTTATAAAATATATAAAATCCTCTTCGGTGAAATAAAGGTTAGATCTTAATGTAAGGTTTAAAATTTCCTGTAGATACTGAGCTTTTTGATTATTGGAATTTACCCCTTTCTTAGCATTGAATTTAATGATTTCTTTTGTGATCCAGTATGTAAAATCTCTCTTAAAAGCGACCTGTTGTTCTGATAGAAACTTATAAGAATCAAGGCTTGTGAATTTAGGAGCCCAATAATTATACCTGTTAATTTTAAATTTTTTAGTCGCTTCTTTAAAAATAGTATCTGATAATCCTTCAAAACTATCTTTAAATAGAGGAGTGGTATCTACATTAATAGCCTCTTCATTGTTATCAATCTTATCAGATATTTTTTCTAATTCTCGTTCAGTAATCTGAAAATTAGATTTTTTAATACCAAATATAAAAGAAAGAAATTTGTCGAATTTCATGATATTATTTAAGACAATACACAACTAATATCATCCAAAGAAGAACCGTAATCAAAACTAAAATCAATATGAACTAAATCTCCTGCTTTTACTTCTTGCGTGTTGGTTGTTTTTAATACTGTTGGAGGCATTAAACTATCCGTACCGGTAAAATTAGATCCCTCCGTAATTTCCACATAAGACTCTAGATATAGGGCATTCACCGTTCCTGAGAAGAGCACCGGAACAGAAAAACTAAGTTTTACACCTTGTTTTTTTTCTTTTAATAGCTCAATTTCATTAACCAAAAATTGCTGGGTTAAAAACATGGGTTGATGTCTGGTAAAATTAACCGGATAATGATGAACATCTGCATCAATTTCTGCTTCACAAAGTCTCGCAAAATTTACAATACGATTAGGGAATAATTTCCCACCAGGTTTTAAGAATTCTCGCATATGCTGAAAAATCTGTACCTGAAATTCATTGGCGCAATAGATGCTCATTAATTCTCCTACTACAAAATCTACTTTTTCTGGTAAATCTACGGTCAATGCATCGGCATAGATAACCTCTACTTTATCTGCCCAAGGATATTTAGCAATCTCTTTATTAATAAAAGGAATCAGATCAGGATTATTTTCAATTAAATATGCTTTTTTTACAAAAGGCATGTATAATTTAGTAAGAGGAAGTGTTCCTACACCAATTTCACAAACGGTAGCATCTTTAAAATTATTATTGAGTTGAAATGCTTTATGAAAGGCATCCACACGTTGCTTGTCGGTTTCCATAATCTTATAATAGATTTCAGGAAAACCAAAATGTGATTCATCAAATGTTTGTGCTTTTAACAGGCTGTATTTTAGCGCATCGTAATTGTCAATTACTTCCTCAAATAATTTGTCTTTCATTCTTTTAATGATTGTTTTAGTAAATATAATAATTATGAGTGTTATAGATATGAATAGGGATAAAACTTAAAAACGAAAAAAAACTTGCAAAAACAGGAATGGAAGGGTAGGGTGTTTTTAATTTTATGCGTTCTAACATAAGGAGGTCTTATAAATTGGATCTAAAAGATGTGTGTTATGAATCTGAAAATTACTAAAACTCATTTAAGAAACATTTTTAATTCTACGCTAACATTAGTACTGTTATTATGTTGTCAAGTAGGTTCTTCTCAGACAAATAATAACTCTTATATTTTTGGACATAGTTTGGTAAATCATAGCGCCAATCAAGCTACCCAGAATAGAAGTAATATTCCTGATTGGATGTATTTGCTTGCTCAGCAAGCTGGCAATGACTATTCTGTTGATGGTCAGTTTGGGTTTTTACCGCTTCAACAATTACCACCTACATTTCAATGGGGTTTTATCAATGCGCCTAACACCAGAACAAATGAAGCCAATGAAGATTTTGGCAGCTGGGATTATAATAATGTGATTATTACTTTGGCCAATTTTATACAACAGACTTCAACTCCTTCACAGAACGCATTTTGTGATCAACAATATATAGAGGATTGTAATCTAGATCCTAATGCACTGAGTTCTGTAGAAGCAGTTGTTCGAATTTTGGATTATGCAAGAACTGAAGAATCAGGTATTGATTTTTATATTTATGAAAACTGGCCAGAATTTAACGGAACTTTTCCTACTGTTTCTGAAGAACAAGAAGCACAAGAATTTGGAGCATATTATGGATATACAAAAGGAGAGTTTCACGACTGGTGGATCACGCTTCAGGATGAGGTATTAGCAGCAAGACCTGATTCTAATGCAAAATTGATTCCAGTTGGTCCAATTCTAGCCGATTTACTCTCGGATGCAGGAATTTTATCAGATATCCCTTCCAATGTTTTGTATGAAGATGGAGCACCTCACGGATATCCTGTTATATATTTTCTAACGGCATTGATACACTACTCTGTTATATATGGAGAGCAACCTCCTGCTAACTTCCAGTTTCCAGATGCTGATTTAGCAGCGCCTATTCGAATCCCTGATACTGTAAAAAATAACTATACCGCTATTGTAGATTTTATCTGGAATAGCTTACAAACATATCTGTTTAATAATGGCGAAAGTAGAGTGTTTTTACCAAGTCAGGTGTTATCCGTAAATGACATAACAGTAAATATCCCAAAACCAATACTATATCCGAATCCCGGAAACGGTATTTTTAATCTTGAGCTACCAAATTCGACGATTTTTCCGGTAGAACTAAAGGTTATAAATACGATCGGTCAAGTGATCGATGTTGTTTCCATTACTGATCATCAATCAACGAAGTTTAATTTAGATAAAAAAGGGACGTTTTTTCTAAAAATTATTGGTGATCAGTATTCGGATATTGTAAAATTAATAGTGAAGTAAACTTTACGTATTAAAAAAATAATCATGCTGAGCTCATTGATGAATTTGTGTTAGACTATTTTATTTGGGAAATAGTTTTCAATGAGCCGTAGCATGATTTTTATTAGTGAAACTCTGTTTTGAAAAGTTGCATAGCAATGCATTCAAAATAGATAGTTGAACTAATCCCGCTTTTTCTGCGGGATCTCAGGTTTAATACCTCGAAGCTTGTCTCGAGGTAGTTTATTAGTGACTACTTTTGGTTAAGTATTTAAGCACCAATCCAAAATTTTAGCAATGTTTTTGGCATCATCAACACCTCTATGATGCGTTCCTTCTAAAGAGATGTTCAATATGCCTAAGGCGCCTTTCATTCCGACTTTTTTACGTAAACCTTTGGTCTGAGTAAAAAGCTCTTTTACATTGATATGGTTTTGTGATAATGGATACTCTATTTCTCTGAAATTGCATTGTTGTTTCATCATATTCAGATCATATTGACCATAACTCGCCCACGTATGCTGATGTCCTTGATATTCAGTTCTTAAAATTTCGCAAGCTTCTGTAAAAGAACCCCCTTCTTGATCCAGCAATTCTTGTGTAATAGTCGTCAATTCTGTGCAGAAAGGACTTACTTCAGACCGTTCTGGTTTGATCAGGATTCCTTGATTTTTAGAAATCTCTCCGGTTTCTGTAGTTAATAAACAGATACCTATTTCTATAATTTCGTTTACTTGTCCTTTTGGAACAGAACCATTCCAGCAAGTAGCTTCCAGATCTATAATTATAATTGTATTTGTTGTTTTCATGTTATTATTTTTTAGACCTACCAGTCTGCCAAGGCAGACAAACGAGTCTGGTTGTTTACTTCTTTTTGTTTTTTGACTTTTTAGAAGATTTCTTGTCTTTTTTAGACATTCTTTTTTTCTTTTTAGGCATTTTGTCTTTTATCCTTTTTTCGTCACCTTCGATATCGCTTATGAAATAGTTGTTATATGCATATACCTTAGCAGTTTTTAAGACTTTAAGTGCGGCTTTATATTCTTTTTTTTGTTCAAAAAGAATTCCTTTTTTCAAATACAACACTGCTTTATCGGTTCCTTTTAAAGTCAAGGCAAAGTCAATTAGCTTTTCTGCTTCGTCATAATCTTCATTCCAAAGCAATACATTGATATATTTAGGATATACATCCAAACTATACATGTCTTCTGCTAGTGCTTGCTGGTAATATTCTTTTGCAGTTTCATAATTTCTAAGGTTTTCTGCATAGATCTGTCCCATTAAACAAAGCGCAATTGGATTTTTATCATCGTACGACAATGCATAGTTCAATGATTCTACAGCTTCTTCCAGGTTATAAGGATACGCATCCAATGCCTGAAATAGATATTTATCTAATAAATTTCCCATGATACTAGTTTTTTAATTCGTTGCGCAAATCTTTTTTTAATTGTTGTCGATTGGACGCATACGATTGTTTTTTATGATTTTTTTTAAAATCAGTACCCTTAAATGTTCTGATTGGGTTACCACGCTGAATATTTAAGTGATTTTCCCATTGATCAGATAACGATTTTTGTAATTTGGTAAGCTGACTTTGATGTACTTTTTCTTTTAATCGTTCTATTGCGATTTTTTTGTTTTGATGTTGTGATCTGCTATCCATTACTACTACTTGATCACCTGTTGGATTATAAGTAGCGCGAACAGCAGAGTTTACTTTGTTTACATTTTGGCCTCCAGGACCGGAACTTCGCATTGCCTGAAAGGAAATATCTTTTTCCTTTAGAGCGACCAGTTGAGTCTGTTTGACTTCATACATTCCGATAAACCAGTTTTTTCGTTTATGGTGCTTCCGAAATTTAGAAGTACCAATCCACTGAATGGTTCCTAGCCACGACGCTAAAAAAGTGTCTATTTCTTTCCCTTTTAGTTGTATGGTAACAGATTGTACGGTTCCATTTTCAGAACCTTTATCTCTCTGCAGTATGTCATAAGTAAATCCGCTATTTTTAATTTCTTCTAGAAATAGCTTCAGTACTTGGGCTACTACCCAGCAACATTCTGCAGGCCCTCTTCCGGCCGTAATTTGAATTATTTTAGTTTTCATTGTTTTTACTTTTTGGCAATTAGCTTCTAGTAATTAGCTTTTGAAAAATTAAAAGCTAATTGCTGATAGCTTATGGCTCTTCTACTTATCCATTCGCACGATTTTGGGTGTGAATGTTCCAACTACCTCAACCAATTCTTGTTGATTTTCCATTACTTTATTAATATCCTTGTACGCCATAGGTGCTTCATCAATTCCTCCGCCAATCAGCGTGACATCATTTGCTTTTAATTGCTTTTTGATATCACTTTTGGTGAATTTCTCTTTACACTTTCTTCTGGAATGTAATCGTCCAGTTCCGTGTGATGCGGATTGCAAACTTTCAGGGTTTCCTAATCCTCTCACTATAAATCCTGGAGCTGTCATAGATCCCGGAATAATTCCTAATTCGCCTTTGGCAGCAGGAGTTGCTCCTTTTCTATGAACAATACACTCTTCGCCACTTACTTCTTGTTTCCAAGCAAAATTGTGATGGTTTTCAATTTTGGCAACAGGTCTCGATCCTAATAATTTTCCGATTCTGGCGTGAATATCATCGTGACACGCTTGCGCATAATCTCCGGCAAGATTCATTGCCAACCAATATTCCTGACCATCGTGTGTATTTAGATCCAACCAAGCTAATTGTTGTACATGCTTTGGTAAAGGGCATTGTTTGGTTGCCAAATAAGTATAGTGTTTTGCAATATTGGCTCCCAATCCTCGAGATCCACTATGTGATAATACACCTATATAGGCTCCTGCATCCAATCCCCATTCATTCTTCGTATCTGTAATATCAACGGTTCCAAATTCTACAAAATGATTGCCACCACCAGAGGTTCCCAATTGCTTATACGCTTTATCTTTTAATCTTTTTACCAAAGGAATATTTTTAAACTCCTCTCGTTCAAAGATTTCATGATCATGCTTTATTTTGTGGGTTTCATACATTCCGAATTTGGTGTGTTCAGACAATATGTTCTCCAATTGATGTTTTTTCCCTTTCAGATAAGAGACCGCAATTGGATAGATGGTCAAACACATTCTACATCCAATATCTACTCCTACACCATATGGAATCACTGCATTTTTTGTAGCAAGTACTCCACCAATTGGTAAACCATAGCCACTATGTGCATCTGGCATTAATGCTCCTGCAACTGCTACTGGTAATTTGAGAGCATCGTACAATTGGTATTTTGCCTGTTCATCGATTTCATTTTCTCCATAGATCTGAAACGGTGATCTGGTGGTTTTTAAAGCGTGTTTTTTTACTTCCACAGGCTTTAGTAAACTCTCGGCAATCTTACCCCAGATTCCATCACCTTGATATGCTTCTGGATTTAATAATACTTTTTTGGCTTCTATTAATATTTGTTCTTTTTTTACTCTTCTTTGATATCGATTAATCTGACCTAGTGTCACATTAATACTATTGTTTTTTGGAAAGCCTAATTTGATTAAGTCTTTTCCGCTTAATTTCTTTCCCATGATATTGGAATTTGGGCGTTTTCCGCCGCGGCGGATCGGGCTTTCGCTCATACTCCTCGATAGTCTACACTTCGACAACACTTCGGTAAGCTCAGTGTAGCAGCTCAGTGTGACAATCTGCGGGGTAACCGCTCTATCCCTAACGCGATATATGATTTATTGGAAATATTTCGGAACACTCTAAATTGATATGCTTTACAAGAATATAGATCCCGCTTTCTGCGGGATTAGTTCAACTTGTTATTTTGAATGCCAGCCAAAAGACTGTTTTCAAAAATAGAGTTTCACTAAAAATCCGAAACTTTTTTCTGGCTTCGGACTTTAAATCAAACTGTTGTAATCAGTTTATGAGTTATAGAAGTCCCGAAGCATACGCATAAAAGAACCTGGTTCTCTTAGTGTATCTGTGTATATGTTTGTAAAGGTCATAGTACTTCGGTTATTAATAGTTATTATTATGTTCTGTTACACTTCGACAATGCCTGTCCTGAGCTTTCTCCAAAGGCGGACACGTGTCGAAGGGCTCAGTGTTGATATTGCGGTGCAAATATGAAATCTATTTTTTAAGTATGCAAATTATTTTTTAATTTATTTCACTGATTATCAGTTGGTTATATTTGAGTTTAGACAAAGGAATTCCTGTCCGTTTCATAACGAATATTGATCTATTAGGTAACTAACTGTAGTTCTTATGAGTATCGTTCAAACAACATTTTATTGAGTGTTCATAGTTTCTAAAAAATAATACATAAAAAAAGCGTCCAATTTTTTTGGACGCTCTTTAGAATATATCTTTTCTAGTTTTTTATCTATGCTTTCGATTTGAAAACAGCTTTACAGCGTCCTTTTTTATGTGTACAAAATAGATTCATGGATACTTAAAACTTGTTTTTGGTTCTTATTTATATTGCAAATATGAGTTTTATATTAAATAAGTTCCAAATTTTATGAATAATTCATTTTGATTCTGAATAAGTAATTGGTTTTTTTAAAACCCATATTTAATACCAATTTGGGCTCTCCACCTAGAATTTTGTAAATCTATGTTCCAGGGCTGCTCATCTGGATCAACATTAAATTGATATTGTGGTTGTTCATTTTCTATCCCTACAAAATTGAGTAAACTAAAACTAGAGTTCACTACATTAGGCACAAATACCAGGCGTCCCCAATCACGATTAATAAAATTAAATACATTGAGCATATCTAAAGAAAGTGTGATACTATGTCCATTTTTTAGTTGTTTTCCATATTGCAATTTCATATCTAATTCATGATTCCAGGGAGTTTTTGCTCCATTCCTTTCTACATAATTACCTCTTCTACTTCTTAAATAAGAATTGTTTTTTATATAATTATTCAATTGTTGCCATTGCTCATTTGCAGTGCTTGTAACCAAACCATTACTGTCTACAATATCTACTAGCTGTATTTCTGATTGATCTCGAGGTACGTATATCAGATCATTTCTAGATGAACCGTCTTGATTAGGATCTCCTTGATAAACAAATGAGTATGGACTTCCGGAGCGACCATTATATAAAAATGAAATTGATGCGGTATTGATTTTCCCAAAATTGATATCATAAGAATGTGTAGATATAATCTTATGCCTTAGATCAAAATTAGAAAAAGAAATAGCAGGTTCATTCCCAAAAATAGTCTGGTTCCATTCGAAGTTAGCAGCAGGAGAACTTCTAACTGTACTGGAAATATCTTTACTTTTACCATATGTATAGCCTATGGCTCCTCTGTAATTTCCTATTCTTTTAGAAACATTTGCTGTTATATTGTAACGGTATCCCTTATCAGTATTGGTTAACAGAAACACGTTGGTGAAATTTGGATTGATTTTTATATCCTGACCTGTTTGCAAAAAGTAAGGGCGATTATCTGGGCCGGCAAAATTTCCAAGTTCATTTCTTCGATTAATAGATTGAAAAAATAATCCATTTAATACTTCGGTATATGTTCCTTCTAAGTTAACGGTCCATTGATGAGGTAGTTTTGCTTCTAACGCGAGATTCGTTTTCCATTCTCTAGGTAATGTAAAATCATTATCAATTAAATTAATTTCGGTTAGATTTGGTTGTACACTTCTCAGATCAGCGAGGTTTTCGGTAAGCGGAGTAGTATCTGTAGGTCGTAAATCAATATTAAAATATTCTGTTCCGGAGATATATTCTACATAAGCAAACCATAAATAAGGGATTCTACCAGAAAATAATCCAGTACCTCCACGTAGCTTATAGTTGTTATCAGTATCTAGTGAATAGTTAAAACCTATTCTTGGGTTAAATTGAGGGGCATTGGATATTTTGTTATCAAACTGACTAAATTCTGGTGTATTTATTACTTCTCGACTAATTGGTAAATCACTTGGTAGAAACTGTGCATCGAGTCGAATACCTGCGGTAACAGAAAATCGGTTAGAAATCCTAAATTGATCTTGTAGATAAAGCGCTGTTTCTATAATCGAAACCGTTGCTGATGGTCGACTAGTTACAAAATCAAAATCATTATTATTGATATTATACACTCCTCGTACACGACTAGGGGTGTCGTCTAGAAAGTCTTGCACAGATCGGTATTCCCAACGTCCATTCCAGGCAGATAAAAAACCATAATCTACATCATGAAATTGAGCTAATCCACCCGCTGTTATTGTATGTCTTTGTGAAGTGTACGATATTTTATCTGCTAATTGTAGTGTAGAGAAATCAGTACTATATACTGAAGCTTCTCGATAGGTTCCCGCAAATATGCGATTACTAGAATTAGAAGCTATCTGAATATGTGGAAATACACGACCATCAAAATCTCTATCTTCTTTCACTGTATTATATCCTAATGTAAGTTGATTGTTAATTCCATTACTAAGATTGGATTTCAATTCTAGTGCCAAGCTATTAGCAATACTATTGTGACGATATCCTTGATTTCCAAAGTTAAATATAGAAGAACTCCATTCTAAATTATCTGCAAAACTATTTACATAATTGTTGCGTAATGTAATTTTGTGCTGATCCGACAAATTATAATCCAGTCGAGCAAATATTTTAGTACTTGCAGTTTTAATGGAAGCATCTGTAAAAGAACCAGGGTCATAATTATATGCTGAGATTAAACGATCCGAAATTAATTGTACATCTTCTGCGGATATATTAGAAGTAGAGCTTCCAGGGGCATTCAATACAGGATTATCAGAAAGTGCTTGTTCGACATTTACATAATAAAACAATTTATCCTTTATAATTGGACCTCCGATTCCACCTCCAAACTGAACGTCATAAAAATTAGAACTTTCCTGCTTAATCCCGTCCGCATAGTTTCCTAATAAGATCTGATTATTTCCGTAACCATACACTTCTGCTTTTGTGGTATTGGTTCCATTTTTAGTTACTAAATTAATACTTGCACCACTAAAATTACCGATACTTACATCAAACGGAGCTAATTTTACCGATAGTTCTTTTACAGCACCCAGACCAATAGGTTGTGTTCTTGACAGACTTCCTGGTGTTCCGTTGGCAGATGATCCAGCTGCTCCACTAGCAGGTTCTTGAAAACCTATCACATCATTATTAGCGATACCATCGATATTGAGATTATTAAAACGATTACTAGCACCACCAAAAGAATTAAGATTGTTTTCGGTTAGATTTTTAGTAAGATCTTGAATACTTCTACTGATTGTTGGGGTTGTCCTGAGTTCTCGTTTTCCTAGTAAGGTTTCGTTACCGTTTTTTTGACTTTTAGAAGAACCATTTACCACCACAGTTTCTAAGGATACACTATCCTCGGACATCACAAAATTTTTAATCGTTGTATTTCCTAATTGGATAGTAATATTTTCTTCTATGATGGTTTGATAACCAACAAATGAAATTTGTACCTTATAAGTGTTAGAAGGAGATAGATTGGTAATATTATAAAAACCATTTTCTTCAGAAATAGTTCCGTATTTATAATTAGTAGAGGTATCAATACATTGAATAGTTGCGAATGGTATTGGGTTGTTCTGAGTATCTGTAAGTGTTCCTTGAAGCGTTCCAGTAGTTTCTTGAGCAATTGCTATATAGGGAATTAAGCATATAAAAATGACTTTAAGAAAAAGTTTCATCTGTTTGTATTTATTGTTTTTAATTGTCAGATGGAATTCGCCAATAATCTTCTCGGTAAGTACCAACAAAGTTTTTATGGCTCATTTCATAAATTAAAATATAATTGAGTGTATAATTATCCATATGAGATAGGTGTTTACCGAAACGCTCAAAAAGGATTCAAACGGATCAGTACACTATATTTCCCATAGAAAAATTAGTATTGTTTTTAATTAAATAAGAATGGATGATATTGAACAAATATCTTTAACTAGTTGATGGGACTAGGAGATCCTTTGTTGTAATATATTTGCGAAGAAATGTAAGATTGAAGTACTTGTAGCTTAGCAACTGCCTTTTTTCCTTTTTGAAGTATTCTTTGAAGCTCACTTCTTAATTTTTTAAATAGAAATGGAAGTGTTTTATAGATACAAATGATATCAGAAAACCGATCTAAATCGTGTAAAAAATCTAATTGAAAAACGGCTTTCTTGTTTGACTCCAGATAGGTATAAAGTTCTTGTCTTACTTTAGAAGTATTCCAGGAAAATTGAGCAAATTCTTTTTTATGAAAAGTCTCTTTATGAATTCCTAAAAGATAGAAACCTCCATCATAAGAAGGGCCAATTGCAGCGTGTCCTTTTTGTATGGTTTCAACTGCTTTTAATAGGTGTGTTTTGTTCAGATTAGGAGTGTCATTTCCTACAGAAATTACTGCATCATATCCTTTTTCGTAAATATCATTAATTGCATTCGAATAACGCTCTCCAAAACTAGTTCCTAATTGTTGCTGTTCACTGTATATAAAGTAATCTAGTCCCGTTTTTTGAACAGTAGTAATAGTTTTTGAAGTAAGATCTGATTGTAATGAACTGTTCTTTAGAAAAGGTTTTCTCTTTATTTCTTCTTCTTGCGAAAGCGCAAAAACCAGAATCGCAATATTTCTTTTATTACAGATCAAAGAGGTGCTTTAGGGTATTAATTGTCATACTCAGTCAAGATAAAGAAATAAAACTTACAAAAGAATGTGGATTATTTTTTTAATGTGTTTCTTTTATGAGTTGCCTCAACCGTAAAAGTAATTCCCTAAATGAAAAGGTCATCTCACTCGATACGTGTTGAGGATTGTCGTTTAACTAGATACTTTTGAAAAAAACAATCATGAAGGCATACTCAATTATTTTATCCGTTTTTAGTATTTGTATTCTATTACTTGGTTTCAAAAAAATCGAAGTTTCAGAAAGCCAAAAGATTACTGGTGATCCAAGTAATGAACGGATTACAGAAGGAATTAAAATTAAGGAAGGAATACGTGTTCAGAACCTTACGCTATTTATGATTACAGGTGAAGAAAAAATATCTGGTGATATTTATAAAACGTTATCTGAAGCAATGAATACAAGAGAAGTGACGGTAAAAGAAACAGGAAATGTAAATCAATTGCTATTGGATAATAATAGTGATGATTATATATTTATTCATTCTGGAGATATTGTAAAAGGGGGAAAACAGGATAGAACAATAAGTTATGATGTAATTATTCCTCCAAAGGCTAAGAATGTAGAATTGCAAAGCTTTTGTGTAGAACAAGGCAGATGGAGACAACGTGGTAATGAAACTCTTTCTTCTTTTGCATCTAATACCAAAATGTTATCATCGAGAGAATTAAAACTTGCTGCAAGACACGAAAAAAATCAGAGTAAGGTTTGGGGAAAAGTAGCGGAACAGCAAGATCGTTTAAACGATAACCTTTCCAGAAAAAATGGAAAAACGGTAAATGTAGCCAATAACGCATCCAATACGAGCTTGCAATTAGCACTAGAGAGTGATGAATTGGATAGTGCAAAAAAAGAATACTACAATAAGCTTAAGGACCTAATAACAACGGACAATACAATTGGATATGCATACGCAATCAATGGAGAAGTTTACGCAGTAGAGATCTATAATAATCAATGTCTTTTTAAGAATTTGTGGGATAAAATATTAGAATCGATTATTGTTGAAGCTATTAGCGAACAAAACGATAAAGATTATGAGGCTTGTACAGTAACAGATGTAACGACATTTATGGATGCAGTTAAAACCGAAAATAAAGGTGTGGTTAAAAACATCAATAAAACAACCAATTTCAGAACTGTTGAGAATAACAAAGGAAATATCGTTTTTACTACGGAAGATACGGATAAGAAAAAATGGATCCATAAAAGTTATATGAAAAATGAAAAGACAAATGCTGCTCAATCTAAAGAAGATCTTCCTTATAGAAGAATACAACAACGCAATCGTTAGGTGTTTAGCTATCTTTAGTTGTATTGAAATCTGGATTGTAAAATAGCAATAGTTAGTATAAAACTTTTGTAGAATTTACCGCAACCAATTGGATAAGGTTTCATCTATAAAGTAACATAGAACCTTAATCATGAAAAATATACTTATCCTTTTGTTAATCACAATTACAATTTTGAATTGTTCAAATGATGATGATACTGTAAATCCAAACAATTGTGATTTTACAACTTTAATAAGTGCTTCGGAATATACGAATGCACCTTCAGATCAAGTAACCATTAATAGTATAACAATAGCTGATAACTGTTTGAAAATTAATTTTGGGGCGTCAGGTTGTGATGGAAATACGTGGGAACTAGTTTTAATTGATTCTGAGAATGTATTTGAATCCAATCCACCACAAAGAAATTTAAGATTGTCATTGAAAAATGAAGAAGCTTGTCAAGCTTTTATTACCCAAGAATTGGATTTCGATGTTTCTAATCTACAAGTTGCAGGAAATCAAGTCTTGCTGAATATTACGAACTCTGACCAAACTGTTTTATACGAATACTAGAAGGTTTTAAAGCAATTTTAGCAATGATTGATACAGATTAGTTGATACTAATATTTACTTTATATCATTTGCAATTGGTTATGGCAATTGTATAACTACTGTTATGTGTTTTTCCTTCATCTAGCTTTTGAATTCCTTCTTTTTCTTCAATATTTTGTGTGGTTTCCTCTACATCAGCATATCCTAACCAAGGTTCTATGCAGACATAAGGAGCTTTGGGTTTTGCCCAAATTCCAAGATCTGGAAAGTCGTTAAAATCCATAGATAAAACTGGACCTTTGGTTTTATGGGTAAGTGTTGCTTTTTTGGCATGTATATTTTTGAAAATTAAAGCGTCTTGATCAAATAAGGTATCGTTTAACCATATTTTATGATCATTTATGACTGAAATAGTATTCTTAGAAATAAGTCCTTGATCATTTAGAACGTAGCTTTTAGAGTTCTCTACATTTTCTAGCTCGATATAATAATCTTCATAAGCTTCATATGAATTCAGAGGACAATTAAAAGCCGGATGCCCTCCAATCGAAAAAAACATGTGCTGTGAATCTTTATTCTCTATGGTATGAGAAACAATGAGCTGATTATTGATAAGCTCGAAGATTATAGTAAAACTAAATTCAAATGGATAACCATCCAATGTCTCTTCTGAGGAGGATAGTGTACATGAAGCTTTAGTCGCTGAATGTTGAGTTCCAACTATATTCTTATTATACCGTATAAATCCATGTTTTGGAAGTGAATAGCTCTTTCCTTTATAAGTATACGTTCCATTTTTTAGTCCACCAATAATTGGGAAAAGTACTGGTGCCTGACTTGCCCAGATGGCTGGATCTCCTTGCCATAAAAATTCTCTGTTATTTTTTTTGGTTTTGATACTTGTGAGTTCTGCTCCTGTAGTGTCAATACGAACTATTAATTCATCGTTTTCTATGGTATGGATCATTGTGAGTATTGGAATGGTTAATGGTCAATGGTTAAGACAAAGGTATAGAAAGATGCTGCTAAAGAACATCAATCTATAAAAAAGGTTCTAAAAATCCAATTAACTTTGTTCCTGTTGCATTCCATCGGATGCCGTGTCCAGTGGGAACTCGAATTTCATATACCAGTTCGTGTTTATAGTGATAAAAGATATTCCACCAGGTCTTGTTTTCTATGATTTCCAGAATACGTTTTTTTACTTTTTCTTCTTTCTCGTTTGGATTGCCTTTCATTTCTCCCCAAAAATCATCTTCTGATCTTCCGATGTGCTTTTCCCAGGCTCTTGTTGCAATACAGATTTGATCATTAAATGGTGTAAAACAACTATCCAATAAGGTTTGTTTTAGAGGAGGAATTGCTTGCTCATTTTTTAAGGTTGCTGAGGTCCATCGTTGTCCAATCAATATCAAAAGATACTCGAACGGAGTTGTTTCGATAGCTTTTGCCCAATCTTTTGGTGTTGTGTTTTTATCCACCAATAACCCTTCGAAATTCATGAATGCTTCAGATAATGTTGGTGTTATCTCTTCGTCAAAATGAGGTAGTGGATGTGTGTCAGGAACTCCAAACTGATGATAGTGCTCTAGATTTTTGGCAAGAACCACTAGATGTTCTTCATGTAAAAAACCAACATACTGTTCCTTCCAGGAATCTGAAAGGAATGCTTTACTGTTTTGTATGGTTTCAAATAAATTCATTTCCACTGTTTTTTTCTTTGACTTTTCCAGTTTCGTTCTGGAATGGTGCAATTGATTGTTTCATATCCGTGTGGAAAGCACCAGGAACAACCTGATTCTTCACCAATTTTGATTCTGGAAATTCGAATTCCTGATATCTTTTTCGGAAAATCAATCATTTCAAGTTTGTTTAGTCCGAATACTTTTTTGAAGCGTTTGAACTTTTTCATCTGTATTAAATTTTGAATTAAAAACTTAATACAGGGTTCCTTTTCTTGTTGCCATTTTAGTTGTTTTTATAGTCTAGGATCTACAGGTTCACTTTCCATTGCCAGCACCCCAAAAACACATTCATGAACATCTCTCAATGGAGCTTTATTCACAAATCTATCCAGCGCTTCAAGACCTAAACTAAATTCTTTAATTGCCATAGAACGCTTTTTAGATAATCCTCTATTGCGAAGGTTTTTTAAATTCTGTTCTGTATCATAATCTGCTCCATAAATAATTCGCAAATATTCTTTACCTCTACATTTGATTGCAGGTTGTATTAACCCTTTCTTTCCTTTAGTAATAAATTCAAAAGGTTTTACAACCATTCCTTCTCCACCTTTTTCGGTAAGTTGTACCCACCAATCTATAGCATCCATGATTTCTTTTTTGTTATCCAAATGAATCACTTTATATGGTGTTGCTATTAATAAGCTGTCCTTAATCGCTATATCTGCAATGGTATCCATATGCCATTGATGATCTTTATCTGTATGTACTTTTCCTTCAGTTGCCAAAAGATGAAAAGGAGCAATCTTATAATCCTCTATGGATTTTACATCCCAACAGTATTGATTATATGCTTTCCTAAATTTAGCATTCAAATTTGAATGCTGCTTTGTTTTGTTCAATAAATCATTTAATTCAGGATGCTTTGACACTCCATTCTCTAATTGCCTGGAAATAGCTTTTATAGCAATTTCACCGGCAGAACCTACTGCTGCATATTGATCTTCTATTAATTGCATTGCTTTTGCAGACCAAGGCATTAATTCGCAATCAAAAATTGCCCAATCAGAACTAAATGTATTCCAAAAATCACTTTGGTTCATTGCATCTCTAAACCTTCTGAGAATCGCTTGTTCTAATTCTAAATCCGTAAAAAAATCTCTTCCAGTTCGAGTATATATTTTCCCAATTCCTTCTCCAGTAATGCCGAAACCTTTGGCAATAGTGTTTTCATCCTTACCCACAACAAATACTGCTCGAGATCCCATATGCTTTTCTTCGCAAACAATTTTATGTACACCTCTGGATTGATAATATTTGATGGCTTCTTCAGGATGTTCAAGATAATCCGAAATAGTACTCGTTTCGCTTGGTGACATTGTAGGTGGTAAATACGCTAGCCACTTTGGGTTTACTGCAAATCGACTCATCACCTCTAATGCTGCAATACTGTGTTCTTCTCTTATCGTAATGGTTTCATTATACTTAGTTTTGATATGTCTTTTTCCAGATACATCTTTAATATCAATGATATCATCATTTTCATGTTGTGCAGATAGATTGTTTGTTTCTGGAACTAATGGTTTTTTAGATTCAGCATAGGCTTTGTTTGCTTTCACTTCTACCAATTCTCTTTCTGGATATCTCAGCGCAGTAAGTTTCCCTCCAAAAACACAACCTGTATCAATATCAATTGTTTTGTTCAACCATTCTGCTTCTGGCACTGGAGTATGGCCATAAACAACCATTGCCTTGCCTTTGTAATCTTTTGCCCAATCTAATCGAACAGGTAGACCAAACTCATCAATTTCTCCTGTAGTATCTCCATACATGCAGAATGATCGTACAGCTCCTGATCCTCTACCTTGCATTTCTTCTTTTAACCCGGCATGAGCTACAACTAATTTACCATCATCAAAAACATAATGACTGATCAATTTATCTAAGAATGTTTTTAACTCGTCAATAAATTTCTGAGGTTCATTTTCTAATTGTTCCAAAGTCTCTGCCAAGCCATGTTTGATTTGCACATTTCTACCAATTAGTTTCTTGTATAGTTTACTATCATGGTTTCCACAAACAACATAAGCTTGATCATTTTTGACCATAGACATTACTAACCTCAATACCTCATTGGATGCTGGACCTCTATCTACTAGATCACCCACAAAGATTGCTTTTCTATCAGCTGGATTACTAACAGTATATCCATAATTCTTATCTCTATCTTTATGCTTAGTGATTTTATAATCTAGTTTTTCCAATAATTCTTTAAGCTCTGTAAAACATCCGTGAACATCTCCAATGATATCAAAAGGTCCTGTGATATGTTTTTTATTATTCCATAATTTATCTTTGACAATTTCAATCTGTTCTATCTCTTCCGGAGAGTTAATAACATGGATATATCGAAAACCTTCTCTTTTTAATTGTCTTAATGATCTTTTTAATTGACTGTGCTGGTTTCTAATCACATGGCCACCAAAATTTCTATCTGGACGTTCTACATTTCTTTCTTGACAAATCTTTTTATCAATATTTAAAACAATCGCTACAGGAAGTGTATGGAACTCTTTGGCTATTTGCAACAATGGTTTTCTGGCATCTGCCTGAACATTGGTTGCATCCACAACCGTAAGGTTTCCTCTTTTCAATCGCTTTTTGATGATATAATGCGCCAATTCAAAAGCATCACCCGTGGCTTCCATACTATTTTCATCATCAGAAACTATTCCTCTACAATAGTCGGAAGAAACTGTTTCTGTTGGTAAGAAGTTTTGTTTTGCAAAAGTAGATTTACCAGAACCAGAGGTTCCAACTAATACCACTAATGATAATTCTGGGATATGTATTTTATTTCTCATTCTTAGTATAATATTCTTTTTTAAAGTCTAGTCTTACATCAATATTTTTAGTTATTGTATAAATACTCTTGAAATATGTGTAAGCAATAGATTTTGAATGATCTTCTTGGATTAAGGCTTGAATTCCTAATTCTTGAGTAGATATATTAAGCTCCTTACCTTTTGGTACAGTAGCAGTATTAATAATACTTTTTTGAACTTCATTTATGTTAAAGGAAAACATTTTTATTCTTTCGGGCTTTCCTTTATTTATTTTATCCATTTGAGCGTGTGAAAATGCATTTCTTATATCATCCCTTACTTTATTGATATAGTTGAATTCATCCTTATTTATTATGTCTATTTCTAAAGCACTATCAATCGATTGTTTTAATGTCTTATCATCATATTTCTTGTATGCTTCCTTTAATTTCAAATTAAGTTCATCAGAATCGGAAAACTTTAAACCTTCAATATATTTAGAGATCAAAGCTGATTTCAACATCTTTTCAAGAAAGTGATTTGTTATTGTAATTGAAGCTTGAAATTGCTCAATCATCAAACAATTAATTATCTCATATTTAACTGATTTCAGATTGGACAATATGTGGAGGTTATCGTTTATGAAAAAACTGAGCTCATCATAATTTTTATTCACTCTCTTTTCATACTGTATTATATACTCTTCTTTTTCCATATTCTCATTAATCTTTTCTCATTTTAAAAATCGCCATTTGACTTGGGCCTCCGTACTTCTCATTAACTTCTCCTAAAGGTTTATATGAAACCGTATAGTCAAATGTTTCTGCAATTCTATCCCCCCAGGTTTCAAACTCTTTTCTAGTCCATTCGAATCTATGATCCGCATGACGCATTTGTCCTACTGACATTCCTTCGAACAAGACATTGTATTCTTTGTTTGGGGTGGTGATGATTACATTTTTTGGTTTTGCATATTTAAAAATCACTTTTTCTAAAGCTTGTAACCTCGGTTCATCAAGATGTTCAATAACTTCCACCAATGCAGCTCCATCAAAACCTGAAATCCGATCATCTTTATAATTTAAAGAACCGTGGATCAAATCAATTTTATTTTTTTGATATTCTGACATTCGATCCCAATACAATCTTTTTTTTGCTATCTCCAGACTTCTGTAAGAAATATCCATTCCCAACACCTTTTCGAACTGTTTTTCCTTAAGTAATAACTTTAATAATTTTCCTTCTCCACATCCCAAATCTACTACGGTTTTGATTTCAAGTTTTTTGAGTTCTTCTGCGACAGTCTCCAATCTAATTTGATGTAATGATATCTTTTCTTCAGTTTCAATAGGAATGATTTCATCATTTTCTTCAGCTTCTCCAATAAGTTGATCAAATGCCAGTCTCGTGTAACTTTTTTTAAATTTCAGGTACTTTTTAGTGATCAATTCTTTTGCGGGATGGTCTTTTAACCATTCACCTCCCTTATCTAATAGCTTTTGAACTTCGTCTTCACTCACATAATAATGTTTGTTATTATCTAAGACAGGAAGTAAAACATATATGTGAGTCAATGCATCTTTTAAGGTAACTTCTGTATGCTGTAGTTTCACATTAAAATATGGGCTGATTCCCCAATTTGGGTTTGAAGCATCCAACTGCTCTTCTTCTACATCTACTTTGTAACCCAAAGGTTCAAAGAAATCAAGGATTTGTGATTTTCCTTTTCTTGATTTAACTGCTGCTATTTCTATTTCTAAAGAAAGTTTTTCATCAACCAATTCTGGTCTTTTGTTACATTTACCATTAAGTGCACTCCCTAAAAACTTTGAAATAGCTGTAGTAAGAAAAGACGAAGCAACGTAAGATCTGTCATTTACATAATGCCCTAGTTTAAACGACGCATTGTAATTCTCTTTAGTCGTCCTGGCAAGATTTACACTATTAATTTCTATGTACAATACAAAACTGCAATGTTCTTCTGTAACTTTTGGATATAACATATGAACGGTTCCATATGGTAGTTGTTCCGTTTGATATCTATCTGGATGTTTATGTAGTAAGAAACCTAAGTTACTTGCATTATTTCCTTTTGATGTTATTTTTAATATCATATTTTATTCTTTAATAAATCCAACGTTTTACCCTAGTTTAAACTACCGCGACTTATGGGTTGCGCAGATGGGATTCGAACCCATATCTTTGGATTATTCGGTAAAGGTGTACTATTACTACGCGATGATTTTACGTAGTAAAAATTTAAATTACATTTAATAGTTGTTTAAATTTTAAGTTGCGTTAAACATTATCTTAATGGTTGAATTTAAATGATTTTTTAAAGCTTCCATTTTTCCCTGTTCCTGATATTTTGGTTTCAACTCTTTAATAGCTCCTTCTTGATCCAAATATTGATAAAAACCAATTATAAAAAAGGTTTGTAGGATTAAGTTATTATGAATAATAAGTTCTTCCATATCTGATTTAAATTCTTTTGACTCAAGTTGTATCTTTTTTGAACTGTTTAAATGTTTAAAGAAAGAAGGGATTGGCTCTTTTAACGGATATCCATCTTTGTGCTTGACGCAGTTGCATATCCAATTTACCTTGTATGTTATAGGGAAATTATATATTGTTTTTCTTAATTCGATATCAAATTCTTTTTTCAGATAATCTTTGATTGGAATAAAATTGTTATCAAAATCTAATTCCTTAAAAAATTCATCCATTAAAACAGGGAGTCTCTTGATATAACTTTCATATTTATGATATGCACCTACATATCCCAATCGAATAGTTTCATAATAATTTTCATTTAATTCCTCTTCTGTGATATGAAAGTATTTTTTGTATTTGGAGTGTTTTATCTCTTTTTTTACCGCAATTGTTGATTTTTTAGATGCTGGAACATAATACTGAACAAATAATTTTTGATATGAATCGAATTCTGAAACTAACTTAACTACAAAATTAAAAAGTTTATTTCCTAAAGGGTCAGTTTGGGTCAGCTCAAAATTTCTGATTTTAGAAAATTGTTCTACTAGATTTTCAAACAATTTATCAATTGAATTTTCTTTTCTCATACTCTACTTTCCTTTTTACTTTGAATCATAATATTCATTCCTAATACTAACCAGCAAATCAGTTGCTTGATCCAAATCAGGTCGTTCTCTAAGTTCAGAGTTAGTATACAAAACATCTAAACTTTCTTTAAGTTCTTCAGCTTTGTTTACTAAATCATCATACTCAAAGTCTCCGTTTTTAATGCCTAATAAATAATCTCGATCCGTTCTTCTTACATTTACGGCACCTTCTTCTGCAATTTCTTTTGCCATATGTAGCAACCTGAAAGTATGCATCATATTTTTAGTATCGTAATTCTTTCCGTGTGCTACATTATTATTATAGCGGGCTTCATTTCGTTTTTCTACCCAAGTCCAATACTCTTTATATTTTTTACAATAGGATGAATATCCATCTACATTAAAATATAACATCGCTATGGGTTGTTCTTCTTTGGGGACAGAACTTAGGCAAACTTCATTTGCGTTTTCTCTCGCGATTCCTTGATATCCTTTTTCTGAATTATGAAATAGATTATAACAATCCTTCATATGTGGGATTTTAACCAATCCACAGTTACTCATTTCTAAATTATTTTTAGCTAGAAATTCTGTGCATAATGTGGATTGTTTGTTAGTTCTAATATAGCAGAAATCGATGACAGTTTTCCTTTCTTTATCTACTGGATTTACAATCTTTTTATTGAGTCCTCTGGCTTTTTTGATTTGAGTATATGCGTAATTTGCAAACGTATCTTTACACAACCTGGATAAAAAGTATTCCATTTTGATTTGATCAAAAATTGGATGCTTTTTTAGAATACATGCCGAGGGGACATTAAGTAATTCCAGTATGTTCGGATTGTTTTTTAACAATAATTCGATAAATTTTCGTAATTCATAATATACGATATCATTGGTTTCATTGTTGATTTGTCCAACATATTCTAGTGAATAGAATTTTTCTTTTGGTAAAATAAATACACCTCTGATATCTGTATCCGAAGTAGCGGTATCCAAACCATAAGCGCGACTACCGCTAATACATTCGAATATGATATTTCCTGATGCTTTAAGTTCTGCTATGGTTTTCATTTTTAGGTCTAATTTTATTTTTTACTTACGTCCAGTCGAGTGATTTTTTGAAGCATTTTCTGTAAAAAAAATTGTATCGAGACCCATTCTGGATGCATCTCGATACACCACGCCCAAAAAGCGTGGCACTCGATGTGACGTTTACTCTTAATTTTCGGTGATACACTTAAATAAAAATGCATCTATTCTTTCGTGATCAGGTTTTCCTGATGGAAGGGATTTTGCATAGTTGTTATTGGTTGCGATGGTTTCAGATATGAATCGTATTACTTTTTCATTTCTGGCATGTACATAGCTTTCACCGTTTTTCGATTTTATTTCCATTAAACTTTTGATTTCATCTGCGATTTCATCTGCTACTAAAGATAACATTTCACTGAAGACTACAGGAGGCATTGTTTTATGCTCTAATATCCAAGTCCCAGCAATAGAAGTCCGTAAGGCATAAAACAAACTTTTTAATTTTATAGTTTCGTTAGTTAACTTTTCTTCGTATTTCTTACTCATACTTAGGTAATGAAACATACAAGCGATAGGAGAGAAGCATTCGTTTGCGATACTTCTTAATTCTGAAACAACGACATCTTCTCCAAGATATAGTATTGGTGAAAATAAATGTTCAATGGCTGGTACATTTGATTTCTTAAGTAGTTGTAAGCTTTTACGTAATTCCCATCCTACTGCATCAAAATCTCCATCCATGATATCAATTGTATCTCGTTTTTCGGACACAGAAAGATACCATGCTAATGGTTTTGTATACAGGAAACGGACATCATAGTCACTATCTGGTGATGCAAAGCCCCAAGCTCTGCTTCCGGATTCACAAGCGTAGTTTATTTTAACTCCGCGTTCTTCTTCTATTTTTTTAAGTTTTGTTTTCATCTTTATTTCAATTACAGTACAAAGAAGGAATAGTATTACGCAGTAATTTTGCGTAATAAGAAATAGTTTCAAAAAAAATCCTCAAATGAAAACTTCACTTGAGGACTGTTTAGTAATTATTGTTATTATTTATTGTCTGATAAAAATCTTGAGATCATCGCTTTTTTTCATAGCGTACGAAAGGGATTTATTGCTAAATGATTTCTCCGGTTTGTAATTAGTAAGCGATAGTACATTGGGTAATTTCATATCCCAGGAGCCTGATTTTTTGCTATCTCCAGGTACAATCATTACTATGTGACCATACGTTTCTGCAGTGTCAATAATCAAAGCTAAACCACCTCTATTGGTATGCGCCAATGCCTGATCAATGGTTTCCTGAGTTACCGTTCCTAATTGTAACCAGTTCTTGGATCGTTCTGCGATTGGGCGTATACTGTCATACACTACATAACCTAGTTTAGGGTCGCTAAATTCGGTAAGTTCAAAAGCTTTAGAAATTACTTTCGTAATACTGTTTCTACAGTCGTTTCGTTCAGTACTCGCCTTTTTACAGGTGATAAAATTTTCTACATCTTGGGCTAGATCTACGTCGGTTAGTTTAGAACTTGAATTGATAGGGTCTACACTATTTGTTTTAGAATCTTTGTCTTCATTGTTTTGAACGGATTCTGTTTCGTTTTCCGTATCAGTAGTTTTTTGCTTTTGATCATCTTTGCAAGACATCAAGCACAAGATCGATACAAGTAGGAGTAATACTTTTTTCATAGTTGATTGGTTTTAGTGTTATAATGATAGGGAAATTTTTCTTGGGTTCAAAGTGATCTTTAATTCCAGTATCCAATTATTTAGTATTCTGTAATAATTTTAACTATAAACTAGTAGGGTTTTTTTATAGAAAACTGTTTATCATATAAAAGTGCTATAAAAAGAAGAATGGGGTTATATCTCAATTCATACTCGACTAGTCAGTCGTCAGTGAATATGTTTTAACGCAGAAAACCAGGTCAAGAGACCTGGTTTTCTTTTTATAGCGATTTTTCTGAAAAGTTGTTTTCAAATTAACAGAGATATTTATTGTACTACGCAGTGATTCTTAGCTCATTGTATAGTGGATCTTTTTCGATCATTGTCAATAGTTGTCTTTTGACATCAAATTTCTTTTTTCTTGCATATCCCTCAGAATACCCAGTCATTCGTGAAATTTCTTTAACAGATTTTCCTTGAAAATATAGAAGCATTAGATTTTTATTATCGCTACTTAATTTTTGGAAATGTTTTCGGTATAAGTGTTCACGATCTTGATTTTCGATATCATTGATGACAGAATATACTTCCTCTTTATCCATTAGATTGGTTTCATCCGTAACGATCTTATGTCTGTTACGCAATCGAGTTCTCCAGGTATTTTTACAGATTCCATAAAAATACGTTTTTACAGGCACGCGTATTTCTAAAGTTCCCGACTTTAGTTTTTGGTATAAAACTACTAATGCATCCTGAAAAATATCTTCTACATCTTGCATGGTCCCATCATTGCGAAGAATATATCCCTGAATGTATCTGATGTTGTCTCGATAAAAAACCTTTAGTACCCGTTCATCCCCTTTAATAATCCCGGATATTACTACTTGATCTGTATTCATTTTTCCCGTTACTTTTTTTGTTTATACTATTCGTTTTCTGACTAGAATCTTTAAATACAACGCTACTTTTTTTTGATGGTACAAACATAGATGTACTACAGATAAAGTCCTTACAGATTTCCGTAATCGAGGGAATTTTTTTAGAAAAAAGTGATAAAAACAGGGTTTGACTGCTTTGTTTAGATCTTGTTTTGAGTGTATTATTGAAATGAAATTATAAAATGAGCTAGATAGATTTTTTTTAACCTTTTTGTTGGTTTTTACTTTTGCCAGTAACATCTCTCTAAATCTCCTCGCCGCGGCGAGGAGACTTTCTAACCTGAGTTCGACATAAGAAAATTTACGTCAGTTTGAGTGATCCGCCTCAGGCGGATTGTATCGAAGACGAGTAAATTTTAATCAAAAGCCTAATTTCGATACCCTCCACAGGCGGGCAAGCTAATTTTTCTTCGTTTCACTATGAAAAATCACTCAATTTGATGGCTTTTTTAAACCAAATCCTTAGATCGAATTGAAATTATAACAACCCTAAATCCTTCACAATAGCTACTAAATGTGTGGTGTTTTTAGCTTTGAAATCATCAAAAAGTTTACTCACTCTTTTATCGATAGTGCTTTCGCTATTGGGAGAGATTTTTTGTTTTTTTAATTTTTGTACAATCTCTTTTTTGGTAAACCCAAGGGCCAATTCCTCTAAAAGCATGATGTCAAAATCATCTAGATTGATAATGTTATCTTGATTAGCATCTTTTACTTCTGGAGGGAGTACAATATTTCCTTTATATACGCCTTGAATACAGTGCACTAGTTCTTTTATGGCATGCTGACCTTTGCATACATAGCCGTTTATATTGAGTTTTTGGAATAACATATTAATTTTATCAGGTCGGCTTTCTTGAGAATATACGATTACGTTAATATCAGGTTGTATTTTTCTAATATCTTGGATGAGTTCTATACCAGAAGTTCTGGTTTGTACTTTATGATTTTCTTTAAAAGAAAGATCAGTAATTAGCAACTCAAACGGTTCTTCCTCCTGATGTGCTTTTCTAAATTTTAAATATGCATCATCACAATACTGAGCTTCGTGAATGTTATAAATTTTAACTTCATCGTTCAGTACTTTTACAATACCTTGATTAGCGATTTCATAATCTTCTGCTACCAATACTTTTGTAAACATATTTGATCCTTTTTAGCACGGGATTTTAATCTCAGCTTTAAAGCCTTTATCTATTTCTGAGTCAAAGATAATAGTTCCTTTAATAGCTTGAATACGCTTTTCCGTATTACAAGTCTGTTTTTGCGTTACTTTACCCAGAAATGGATTCCAGCCTTCGCTGGAATGACAAAAAAATAAAAACCAAAATGACTTGTCATTCTTGCGTAGGCCAGAATCCATATTCGTAAGACGGTTTTCTTGTAATTACTTTGCCGTTTCCTATGTTGGGATTTTAATCTCAGCTTTAAAGCCTTTGTTTTTTTCTGAGTCAAAGATAATAGTTCCATTGATAGCTTGAATACGCTTTTCCGTATTGCGGAGTCCATTTTTTGATTTTATATCCTCTTTTTGGATGCCTACGCCGTTGTCAGAATACTTTATGATCAATTTGTTCTTTTCGTTTTTAAACACAATGGCTACCAAATCTGCCTGACTATGTTTTTGCATATTGGTCATCAGTTCTTGTAGTACTCTATAGATGGTAATTTTTAGATTTTTGTCTACCGTATCCCAACTAATTTTTTCTATACCTCTAAGAATGAGTTTGATGTTGTTTTTGGTATAATTGGTCAACATATCCGTTAATTCTTCTAGATAGGTTTCATCTACTTCGAATTCACTATTTTCTCTAGAGATATCTCTGGCTTTGGTATAAGCAGTATTTAGTTTTTTGGTGATTTGTGGATCGTGCGGATCGTTTTGATATTGCATCATCACCTGAAAAATGTCATTCCCTAACTCATCATGTAATCGTTTAGAAATCCGGGTTTCTGTTTCATAAGCCGCCTGGAATTCTACAATTTTGTTTTGTTGCGCTAGATATCGATTACGTTGCCTAGAAAAGTATATCAAAAACCCAATAAATGTAACTAGCAATAATAATCCAAGAAGATAGATAGTATTTTGGTTTTGGACTTCTATGATTTCCTTTTTTTTCTGCTCATTTTCTTTTTCTAGGTTTTCACTTTCGAAACGTATTCTGGCAAATTTATCTCTAAATAAATTATCTCTTTTGGTCAGACTGTCACTTAGCTTAATATATTTCATAGCATATGTTCGTCCTTTTTCTGGTGGAGAAACCTGCGCTAATAAATCATAGGCTTGGAGGAGTTCTGTGTTCTCATTGATTGTATTAGCAGCTTGTTTGGCTTTTTCTGCAAATTCTTTTGCTAGATTATGATCCCCTTTTGATTGATAATATTCCGCCAAATGTAGACTGCTTGTGGAAATACCAACTATATCATTTATACTGTCTCTTATCCTATAGGCTTTGTTAAATAAATAGAGAGCACTGTCATTATTTTTATGTGCAAGAAATTTTACATAACCAAGGTTGTCTAATAGTCTAGCAAGCCTTTTGGGTCTTTTGTTTAAGAAGTCTTTATAAGCTAACCCTTTTTTATATTCTCTAATAGCTTTGCCGTATTGTTTCTGAGATTTATACGTAGTGCCTGTATTGTTATGCATTAGTGTTCGATAAAGCGTATCTTTTCCAGTATTTTTAGCATATTCCGCGGCTTTCGAATGATACTTTATTGCATCATCATATCGTTCTAACTGCTTCGCTATTATTCCTAAATTATTATAGGATAAAGGGATATATTGTAGGTTTCCAGATAATTCAAATTTTTGAATTGCTTGTATTGTTAGATCTTCACTTTCCCTATAATTCTTTACGATTCTGGATAATTTTGCAAGATCTATTAATGTCCTTCCTTGATCAAATGTATATTCAATAGG
Source organism: uncultured Aquimarina sp. (assembly GCF_947495315.1). Lineage (GTDB taxonomy): Bacteria > Bacteroidota > Bacteroidia > Flavobacteriales > Flavobacteriaceae > Aquimarina. Next base: position 208,432 of record NZ_CANLYD010000008.1, read on the forward strand.
ATCATTATTCTTATTTTTTTCTAATTGAATATATATTTTATTCGCTGCATAAAAATATTTATATGTACTATCCAATGTTCTGTTTCTATACCAAATAGCCTTGTAATTATAAGATTTTGCTATTCCAACAGAATCAGAGAGGGATTTTGATAATTTTAACGCTTTTTCGTTTATTCTATTTAATTGATAGTAATTTTTCATGTAATAATATGAACTGGCTATCTCTTGCAGTTTATCTACTTTAAAATGTGAATCATCAAAAGTGTTAACAAGCTCTAAAGCTTTTATTAAGTTGAATTCACGTTCTTTTAGGGGCAGTGATTTGATTTCTGATTCTTTTATTAATTCATTTATTAAATTGGATACGGATTTTTCGTTGTTTAGAAGTTCTTCGTTTCGATTACAACCAATGAAAACATAAAAAATGAATATTGCTAAGGATTTCCACTTCAAGAAATTCATATTAGGATTAATTAAACATCTAAATTAAAAATTATCTATTAAAAGGAGGAATTATTTTTTATGATAACCCCTCCAGTTAGATTAGTTTTTAAAACTAAATATTAATCAAGCAGTTTGAAATTTTAAGTTTATATAATATTAAAATTAAGTACCTACATCCTCATCCTCATCTTCCGTTGGTTGTAGACTACTTGTCTCTACTTGCTCGACTCCAACTTCCTCTTGGAGAGTAGGAGGGTCGCAAGAAACGAAGTTTAGACCTAATAATACGGCTAATAGTAAAAATTTTAAAGTTTTCATGTTGTTAGTTGTTTGATATTCCAATTGTTGGGGTACGCCCATAGGTTGCAACCCCAGCTAGTATGTGGATACATACCTAGTACCTATGGGAAATGATCAATAGGGTTGGGAAAGTGATCCTATTACAGTTGCGATACCTTACTTTCCCCTTTTCGGGTAGCGGCAAACTGTAGTTCGATAGACTCCGTGTGATATATCAGATTGTTAGTTAGGATCTGGTAGATCTACGTGAGTCTTCGATAGGCTCAGATTGACAAAACTAATTTTGTAACCTTGTTTCAATAAGCGTCATAGAAAATAATGACAGATAATGCTCGATAAGTGGATCTTGTACTCTTACAATAAGTGATTTATTAGGTAGCTGTTTTAAAAAGTTTTTAGAGTTCCTTCTCCTTGGGGAGAAGAGACTTTTACTTTGATAAAATTGCAACTAACTTTTGATCTTTACCATCACTCTTTGCAGCTTACTAGATCTACACTATATGCGAAGTATAGCTATCTGTTACTAGCACTTCAAGAATGTTCTTGCTAAGTAAATTCAGCGCTTTTTCCAGCTCTGTAGTACCGTTTACACTTGGCATTTTTTCTGGAGTAGCATTAACAACCGAAGTGTGTAATCCTATTCCGTCGAAGCCTGCAAATGCATCGGCTAACAGATAATTTCTGATCTCCTGCTTCTTTTTAGAAAATTGATTAAACTTCATTGTTGTTTTTTTAAAATTGTTATTTTTTTTTGATTTAAAATTAAATAGAGTTCCTTCTCCTTGGGGAGAAGGTTAGGATGCGGGGTTCTTATATCGAAAGCCCTCACCTTAATCCTCTCCCAGAGGGAGAGGAAACTTAAATTATGAATACATAATATTTTAATTTCTATAATAATCTTTATTGTTTTATTATTTATAGTACAAATATGCGACGTCAGTACGCATTCTTTTTGCGTAGTTGAAAATAAAACGTATTTTTTCGAATTATTTTTGATATTGAACTATAAAGCATAGTTTGTTTGTTGTGTACCTTTCGACTCCGCTCAAGGTGACAGAAACATTCGTGTTTTTCTAAAAAAAACTAAAATGGCTTCTAATAAAAATGCATTAATCCGGTATAAAACAATTGATCAATGTCTACGTAATAAATTTAAACAGTGGGTGTTAGACGATCTTATTGAGGCATGTTCTGACGCATTATATGAATATGAAGGAAAAGATGTATATGTAAGTAAAAGAACCGTACAGTTGGATATCCAGATGATGCGTAGTGATAAATTAGGCTATAACGCACCCATAGAAGTGTATCAGCGTAAATATTATAGGTATGCAGAAGAGGATTATAGTATAATGAATATTCCTGTCACGGATCATGATATTAAGATCATGAATGAATCCATACAGATATTGAGACAGTTTAAGGATTTTTCTCTTTTTAAAGAAATGAATGGCGTATTAGAACGATTAGAAGATTCCGTATATGCAACTCAGAAAGATAACATTCCAATTATTCATTTAGAAAAAAATGAACAACTAAAGGGGTTAGAGCATATCGATAGATTGTACCATGCCATACAAAACAAACAAGTATTGAAGATTTCATATAAATCTTTTAAGGCAAGAGATGAAACTGAAATCATTATCCATCCTCAGTTATTAAAAGAGTTTAATAACCGATGGTTTTTACTAGCAATAGGACACAAACGAAAGGTGTTGACGACTTTCGCATTGGATAGAATCGTTAACATCCAAAATTCTGAGGGAAGTATTACGTATATAGATCAACATATTGATGGTGATGTATATTATAAAGATGTGGTGGGTGTAACAGTTTCAGAAAATGTAGCGCCTGAACTGATAAAATTTAGAATAGATAATCGTAATGCTCCGTATGTGATAACAAAGCCATTTCATACTTCACAGGAAATTTTATCGCAAGATGAAAGAGGAGCAACTTTTAGTATTAAAGTGCAACTAAATTTTGAATTGGAGCGGTTAATTCTAGGTTTTGGAGATAGTATAGAAGTATTACAGCCAGAGCGATTGCGTGACAGGATTCATGGAAAATTAAAACGAGCTTTAGGAAAGTATGAATAGCAGTTTATGAATACAATTTTTTAACTAATTTCCCAATACTAAGTCCTTGCACAATTATTGAAAAGAACACGACCACATAAGTAATATATAGTATAACTTCTGAAGAAGGGTTATCTGCTAAGCTTAGTGCCAATGCCAGAGAAATACCACCTCGTAAACCACCCCAAGTTAGTATAGTTACTGTTTTTATAGGACTTGTCTCTGAATGCTTCAATAAAGAATACGGTATAAAAACTGAGATGAATCTTGACAAAAGCACAATAAAAATAGCAATAACTCCAAGTGTTAAATGGCCAGCATCAAATTTTAGAAGATGAATTGCTAAACCGATCAGAACAAATAAAATACCATTAAAAACATCGTCCAATACTTCCCAGATTTCGTTAATGAGTTTTCTTGTTGGTCCTTTATTGGTCGCTACATTTAATTTATTACCAATGATCATTCCTGCTACTACCATTGCTAAGGGTCCTGATACATGGATTAAAGATGCAAATGCATAACCACCCATGACAATGGCAAGACTAATCATTACTGATAATTGAGGATTTTCTTTTACAGACTTAATGCTTTGATATCCTAAAAAGCCTAGCAATGCACCATATATAATTCCACCAACAGCTTCTTCTAGAAATAGCTTACCAATTTCTGCGCTTACAGAACCTTCTCCGTGATGTTCTCCCATTCCTGTGAGGATTAGTATTCCAGAAAATACAACAACACCGATTCCATCATTAAACAGGGATTCTCCTTCAATTTTAATTCCTAAACTCTTGGCAATATTTGCCTTTTTTAAGATCGCCATTACTGCTATTGGATCTGTTGGAGAAATTAATGCTCCAAAAAGAAGCGCGTGTAAAAATGGTAATTCAAGCTTAAGTAGTTGGGCTGCGCCAAACGTAAGTCCTCCCACCAAAAAAGTAGAAATTAAGACTCCAAGAGTCGCAAATAAAATAATGGGCCATTTTTCTTTTGCCAGCTCATCAATGTTTACGTGAAGCGCTCCGGCAAAAAGAAGGAAGCTTAAAATTCCATCCAATAATAAGCTCCTAAAATCAGAATTGGCAACCATATCACAAAAGAACTGGTAGAAATCAGGTGCTATACTCTTACTTAGGGTAATGATTACAACCGTTACTAAGCTCATCAACATTAACGCAATGGTTGCAGGCATTTTAAGCCATTTGTAGTTTACGTAACTAAAAAAAGCAGCAATGGAAAAAACAATACTGAAGGACTGTAACATAGTTTCTAGTTTTTATATGCAGTCAATGCTTCTTCAAAAAAAGTAACACCATTATTTTTATTCACACCCGTAACAGGTAAAACAGCACCTTTAAAACCTTCGTTCTTCCATTCCCCAAGAGATAATGGTTTAAAATTTATTGTTTCTACGCTATCATGACCTTGGTAAGCACTTATATAGAAGTAGTATTCATTGTGAGCTTCATCAGGAATCGCTAAACCTAATCCAATAGCAAGACCAGCTTCGTCTTCCAAAGGAGCAAAAGCTCCAGTGTCAAAATGATGAGGCCATATTCTAATCTCAGAATAAAGTTTATTCCGATCTAAAAACTCTCTTATGATTTCGTATGCCAATACTCTATACTTTTTTAATTGCTGAAGCGCTGAAATATCTTGTAATTTAAACACATAATCATCGGTAATTTGATAGGGTAATTCGTAATGAATATCATAAGAATACGGTTTACTCATTTCACTATTCGCAGTCATTCTTTTTAGCCATTGTAATACTTCTGCATGGGATGTACCATCTAGTTTCAAAGTGTTTTTAGAACTAGTATTATTCCATTCTAATTCAAAAAGGTCATAGTTAAGAGAAAGTACGATGGGTTTATTATCTAAATTTCTTGTGTACAATATTCCTTTTTCTACAGAAAACCCAAGGTTTGTATGACTATCATCATCTTTTTTATCAACGAAACTTATTCCGGCTGCAGCAAGATATTGAGCTGCAAAGTGCATTTGAGTTGTCATATTGCTGGTTTATTAGTTTATGTTATTGGTTGTGTTGTTATAAAACACCTGCATAGTTGATACCTGTCAATCTGTGCATGTCCTGATCAAAAGTGGATAAGTCATCTAGATTAAATTTAGATACGTCATCATATCCACAAGCTCTTGCAATAACTTTAATTAAGCTATTGGTTGCGTCAAAATAATTGTGTAATTGTTTTGCTGATGATTCTATAATCAATCTACTTCTTAAAGATTCTTTTTGCGTAGCGATACCTACTGGACAGTTGTTACTTCCACAAGCGCGCATTCCTAAACAGCCAATAGCTTGCAATGCTGAGTTAGAAACAGCAATAGCATCGGCTCCTAACATCATTGCTTTGGCAAAATCCTCTGTTATTCTTAATCCTCCAGTGATAATTAAGGTAACATCTGTAGCACCTACTTTATCAAGATATTTTCTAGCTCTTGCCAATGCGGGAATTGTGGGAACATTAATATTATCACGCAGAATAGTAGGAGCAGATCCCGTTCCACCACCACGACCATCTAAGATTATATAATCTACACCGACATCCAGCGCAAATTGAATATCTTTTTCGATATGGCTGGCGGCAATTTTAAAACCAATTGGAATACCACCGGTTCGTTCACGAACTTGTTCTGCAAAGGCTTTAAAATCTTTTACCCCATGAAAATCAGGAAATGTTGCTGGAGAAATAGCAGTTTCGCCTTGATTTAAACCTCTAACTTCTGCAATCTCTTTGCTTACTTTGTTTCCTGGTAAGTGACCTCCTGTACCCGTTTTTGCACCTTGCCCTCCTTTAAAATGAAATGCTTGCACTTTATCTAATTTATCCCAGGAAAATCCAAATTGAGCGGATGCTAATTCATAAAAATATTTAGTGTTACTTTCCTGTTCTTGTGGTAACATTCCACCTTCTCCAGAACAAATTCCTGTTCCGGCCATTTCTGCACCTTTAGATAAAGCAATTTTGGCTTCTCTAGACAAGGCTCCAAAACTCATGTCACTTACAAATAATGGAATATCTAGGCTTAACGGTTTTTTCGCTTTGGGCCCGATTATCACTTTGGTGGCTACTTCTTCATGATCTAATAAGGGTCTACTTGCTAATTGAGCTGGCAAAAATTGGATATCATTCCATTTAGGAAGTGTATTTCTATCCACACCCATTGAGGCAGAAAATCCATGATGACCAAGGTTTTTTAAACCGTTTTTAGCCAGTTCTTTGATATATCCTGTATATGGCTCTGTGTCTTCTGGATGTGTATCAGCATAAGCTCCTAAATATTCATCTCTATTGAAGGGTTGTGGATGATCATGAAGATAATCGTTAATTTCAGTTTCGTCAACGTATAAAGTATCTCCATCGATTTTAGTACTAAACTTATGTAAAACTTCTTTGTTGTTATATTCCGAAACACCAGTGTCATATCGATAATCCCAACCATGAACGCCACAGATAAGATTATGCCCATCTATATGACCGTCAGCCATCAATGCACCTCTATGTAAGCATCTACCATACAGCACCGAAATTTCTTCGTCAAATTTTACAATAACGAGATCTAATCCATTAACCAATGCGGGAGTTGGTTTTTTGTTTTCTAAATCACTGATCTGGACAATTGCTATAGGTTTTTTCATAAGTTAATTCAATTTTGATGTTAGTGGAGTTTATTATATTCTTAAAAGGAACAAACATTTTGTTTGGTCTCAATGTTTTAAAGGAACTTTCATAAATGTTGAGGTTTTAAAAAGCAAATCCGAGAACGAATACTATTCTTGCCCCGTCAGAACTTGCGTAATACCCTAGGTTTGCCGCAAAAGAATCTAATCCACTAATCCAGAAAGATCCTCCTACACTGTTATGCCATTTATCTGAGTTGTCATTTTCTAACCATACTCGACCATAATCAAAGCCTCCTGTCATTCCATATTTAACAGGAATAAAACTAGTCTTAAATTTACCAAGTTTAAGTCGTAAATCGGTATTTTGATATGCAGCATATTTACCTAAAAATCTCTCATTTCTAAAACCTCGTAAGCCTTTTATTCCGCCAATTTGCGCACCGTGATAAAATTCGAAATTATCACCTAAAAGGATTTCCCCTCCAATTTCCGTAGCAAATACAAGGTTTCCTCTTTTATTTAATTTATGGTTGATATCAATTTTAGGCTCGATATAACCAAAACTATTATCGTTATCTCCTCCATCAATCAACGTTTTATATCCTGCCGTAATTCCTATTTCCATCCCCAGCGTTGGAAATGCTATATCATTTTTATTTTTAAAATTATAAGTAACTTCAACCCCAGCATAGGTTTGCTGATCAAAAACATCATTAGTGATGGGTATAGTATTAACAAAGCGACCATTTGTATTTTCTAATTCGAAGGATTCTATAAGAGGTTTAAACTGGAAATACCCTCCATCTCTTCCTCTCCAAATTAAAGAGATTGCAGCATTCCATTTTCTAAGTCTAACTCGATTAAAATCTAAATCTACAACATCTCTGTCATAATCTGTTTCATTACCAAAACCAAAGAAGTTTTGGGCAAAACTTGGACTGGTGTACAAACCTTCTACACCAAAATTCCAATTATGGAATATGTGAGAGAATTCACCTTTGTAAGAGACATCAAATCCTCCTGAACCGCTATAGAAAGATGCGCTAATAGAATGTTTCTGGGTAAATGGATTTCTTTGTAATCCATAATAGGTGAAATTATCTAATACACCAACTCGTAGCCCATCATCCGGATTATATGCTATTAATGGAAGTATTTGATTAAAGGAGTATTTTGTTTTTTTGTAATCATAATTATTAACATCATAATCGTCTACAAGCCATTTTTTAGAGCGTTTATTTACAATAGTGTTATTTTTATTTTTATAATCATATAACTTAATTTTTTTTGTGTTTTTGAAGTCATAGATGTCATTTTTCTTACCTCCAATTACTTTTATATCAATTAGGTTGTTACCTTTTCCTTCTACATTAAAGGTATCATTACCATCTAATCCATATAGCCAAATTTCCTTAGTTTCTTTTTTATTAAAGGTTCTATTCAGGATACCAATATCTTTTCTTTGGATTTCTATATTGGTCTGGCCATTTGGTAATCTTTTTATATTAAAAATATCATCTTTTTGAGTGCCTGTTATTACTTCAAAATTGTTGAGGTGTTTATAATATTTTTGGGCAATATCGACAATATTAGACCTTCTTCCTTTCAGTTTCTTTTTGATATCATCAATGGTCTCACCTTTCATTTCCTGAGGAAGATTTTCAAAAGCATTTTCTATTACTTCATCCGTAAGATTTTCCTGAATATAAGTAGCTTGTTCTTTCCATTTAGACCAGTCCGAACCATTAATAAAAGTTATATCTAATGGATATGGAGTCTGACCAAACCATTTGGGGCTACGTAGTTGGTCATCATAAGATTGCATTTTTCTTAAACCAGGTATGGCATGAGTTAAGAAGCTAACAATGGCACCATCAAAAACAGAAAATGCCTGATCTCGATCTCTGGGAATTGGTTTGCAGATTTCTGTACCATCTTCTTTTTCGAATAAAGCCCATCTCCATTGATCTGGATGTCGATCCCAGTCACCAATTAACATATCAAATAATCGCGCTCGGATATAAGAGGGTTCATCTACTATGGATTTACCAGTTTTATGTACTTCCTGTAATACATCATTAGAACTAAGAATCTTTTTAGGTTTCCCAAAAGATGCCAAATCACTATGACTGGATTCTGCTCGTTCTTCTACTAAATATAATTCATCTCCAAAACCGGTATTGAATTCACCAAGGGTTTCTTGTTTTGGAATATAATATAAACTTGGGTTGGTATGAAATACATCAACGGCATCTGATAATGTTCCTATAGCAAAAGGGGTATAAGGATGTGCAGTAGTATAGAAATCTAATAAAAATCGATCTGCATAACTATCTTGTAGATCTTCTTTTACATATTTATCAAGAAACGCTGTCGACTGAATAAATTTTGTAGCGCTTTTCCGTAGTGCACGCATTACATATTGTTTACCGTCTTTATCGACTAATCTAAGTGAGTTGGATTGATGCCCTCCTCCTTTTCTGACAGGTGTTAAACCTCCTTTAAGGGTGTCTAAAAGAGCTACCTTGGCTTGTACCGGTTTACTATAATATGTTCTGTAATGTTGTCCCCATAAACCTTTGTATAATTTACTTTTCTTAGTTTCGTCAAGACTATAAACAGATGAACTCTGAGTTGCTGGAAAACTAGTAACAGGCTTTAGTATATATGAAGTTTTTGCTTTTTCATTTCGTAATACAGTCGTGTTAAATAGGGGAGTTGTATTTCCATTTTCCAAAGAGTAATAATAAACATTAGCTTTACCATCTGTATAAATATCTAATTTAGCATATCCTTTTTGCGTACTTGCAAAATCTCCTTCGAGGGCTTTTTTAACCCGTTCAGTTTTTCCGATAGCACCACTTATAATTTGTGGGATTCCATATTTATTTATGTATTGTAGGTTTTTATCTTTTCCGGATACAAAGATTACATTTTCATTTTGTCGAGCCATGGTGGTAATTCTATTTCTAAAATTACGATACTGTTTATTTTCAAAATCTTGTATAGAGGCACCTGCCGTATTAGATAATAGTCCTTGTTTAGAATAGGTGTGTATTGGGTGATGAATGGCTATGATTTTGATTTTATCCTGGTTCTTTTTCAGAATACTTTCAAATTCTAGAAAAAATTGTGTTCTGTTTTTGATATCGCAATCATCATTGATGTAGATGTTTTTATTCCAATTTTCTAGATACCATTGGGAATCGATTGCCACTAAGACTACATTTTTAGATATGTCTTTTTTCTTGATAGGACAGCCATCATCTGGGTAATATTTAGCTTTACTATTTTTTTGAATAAATTTTTCAATTCCTCTTACATTTTTATAACCTGCGGATTTCCATTCATTATAACCTGGAGTAAAAATAATCTCTCCATTAAAATCAGCAATGATGTCTAATTGTTTTCCAACAGATGTTTTGGAAGAACCTTTTTTAATACTTTGAGGATCGGCAGTGTTACCTACTATTAGTAAGGTAGCATTTTTAGTTTGATTAGAAATTGATTCTATATTTCTTAAAATACTTTGATTTTCATCTTCACTGGTATTAGCAGTAATAAAAATAGAGGTTTCTATTTCTTGAGCATTAATAGATTTAATAGAAAATAAGAAGAGAATAATTAAGATGATTTTTGATTGTGTGTGTTTCATATCTTAATAGATGAGTTTATATATTATCCTGTTGCTTTTGAGTCTTTGGTAGTGAAATATTTTGCGAATTATAATCTATAGTGGCATCTTTTCTTAGAGAGCTTAACACGTTACTTACAGTTTGCCTGGATGTATTTGTTAGATTAGCAATATCTTTATGTGACAAGAGATTTTTGGCAATTATTCTAGTATTGTTTTGTTCGCCAAACTCTTGGATATAGTCAAAAATGAATTCTTTAATTCGCGTAGCACTATCTTTATAGAGTAAGTCCTGTAATCGTCTTTCTAATTTTTTGATACGTAAACCATAGACTTTTAGAACACCGTTTTTAAGAGATTTATGTTTCTCCATAATGCTTTCCATTCGTTCAGACTCTATATAGCAGACGATGCAGTCTTCTAAGGCGATAGCTTGTTCTTCTGTTGCGGCTTGTTCATTATAAAGTGATAGTTCACCAAATATGTGTCCTTTTTTGACAATGTATTTTACATTTTTGTTAACGGTATCTATGATTTTTACAGTTCCCTTTTTAAGGAAAAAAATACTTTTTTTATCATTATTAAGTAATTGGATGGTAGTTCCTTTATCAATACTGTCCATTTCCAGGATTTCACACATGCGCATCATGGTGATTCTTCCTAGTTTGTTGAAAAGGTTAAAGCCTTCCAGAAACCAGTATTTAGTATATGTATTCAATTAGGCGAGGTTTGATTAGTGTTGTTAAATGTAATAAATTTTAATAGTACTGACTATGAATTAATTAGCAGAAGTTACTTCAGACGACAATCTGGTGTTATTTGCTGTTTTTTACCCTATTAGAAGATACTTCTATAAAGTCTCATATATCTACAGAGGATATCAAGTTGAGTTTGTGATAAAGCCTTATAACTGATAATTATCATAGTAAAATAGTTATGTCTATAATAATTTGAGCATAGAATATTTTATTAATTATAATGGATATGTCATGAAAAAGATCGTTGTCAGTTTATTGTTTTTAGGGTTAACGATTCCTTCTTTTTCGCAGAAAACAGAAGAATTACCAGAGGTTGTTATTATTGCTACAAACTATAAATACTTAAGGGCTTTGGACTCTGGTGATGAGCCTTTATCCGTTGATTTATTACAAAAAGAAGTAGCTTCATATGATTTGAAGAATTCGGATGTTTATGAAGACGAGTATGAACTATATCATGTGTCTTTTTATATTCCTGATGGTAAGATACTAGCGGCTTATGATAAAAATGGAAAAGTCTTACGTACTATAGAGAAATTTAAAAATGTGAAGCTACCAAGAAATGTAATAGAGGCAGTAACAAAGAGATTTCCTGGTTGGGTAATCGCAAAGGATGTTTATTTAGTCAATTATCATAGCGAAAAAGGAGTCACTAAAAAGTACAAGCTTAGATTACAAAACGGTAAAAAACGTATAAAGGTCAAAACAGATGAGTTTGGTAAATTTCTCTAAAATAGAAAGGAGCTGTATGAATTTCACACAGCTCCTTTCTAACTATTTCCCTAGCATCAAAAACTCATTACAGACTACTTCTGTGATGTACCTTTTATTACCTTCGTTATCATCATAACTACGTGATGTAAGTTTGCCTTCTATAGCCACCTCCTGGCCTTTATTTACATATTTTTCGATGATTTCTGCCGTTTTTCCCCAAGCTACAATATTGTGCCATTGTGTATCGGTAACTTTATCACCTGCTTTATTGTAGTAGTAATCGTTTGTAGCGATAGAGAATTTTGCTAATTTTCTTCCAGAATCCAGGTTTACGATTTCTGGTTCTTGTCCTAAGTTTCCAATTAACTGTACTTTGTTTTTAAGTGTGTTCATAATTTTAATTTTTAAGAGCCTGTCTATAACAGGTAGATTAAAGAATTCATAGTATCGAGTTCTTATGTTTCGATGATGCAAACTTAGAATCAGACGATCACTAGATTCGGTTAGGAAGTGTTTATTTTCGGTTGTAAGCGTTTGTAGTCGTTTGAAAACAATTAAAAAAAGTAGTTTTGAATAAAAAATTGATACCTTAGAAATATTAATAAAACAGTATATAAAAACTTATGAATGATTCAATTATAGCGGTCTTGAAAACAATCTTTGATAGAGATTTGACAAAATTGAAAGCAGAAGTGAATGCGTATTCCAAAGAAGAAAATCTATGGATCGAAACAAAAGATATCAGTAATTCTGCTGGAAACCTGTGCTTGCATCTTGTCGGTAATCTCAATACCTATATAGGTGCAGAATTTGGTAAAACCGGATACATTAGAGAAAGAGATAAAGAGTTTTCGTTAAAAAATTTGCCTAAATCACAACTGATATCTATGGTAAATGAAACGATGACCATTGTACAAGATTCATTAGATGAAGTAACTCAAGAAGATCTACAAAAAGAATATCCCAGAGTACTGATGGATAAGAATCCAAGTACGCTAAGGTTTTTTATACACCTCACTACACATTTAACCTATCATTTAGGACAAATAAACTATCATAGAAGAATACTAGACGTTTAGTTTAGAAAAGTAGATATGATCATAGAATAAAAAAGAGTTTTGATATACTATTGTTATGCTAAAAAAACTACTGAAAATATTACTCGTTTTAATAATACTAATCGTTATAGGTGCCGGATATCTTTATTTCAGATTACATAATAATATAAATAATGTTCTTGAAGCAAAAAATGATTGGCGCAGCGAAGTATTAGAGTTCCCATTAATATTTGCAGGGGATTTAGATTATGAAGGAGAAGAACATATTCGATTTGCACCAGGTTGGGGAGAAACAAATACTGAAGATTATTTTTCTTATGTTTTTCTATGGGTCTTAGAAGAAGACCCAACATTAAATGAGGCGACATTAGAAAACATCATGAATATTTACTTTGACGGACTTATGAATACTGGAGCCATCACGAATTTTAGTTTCTTTAAAGACATTCCTGAGACACAATCTTCGATGCAGAAAATTGAGCATAATCATTACAAAGGTTCAATAAAACTTTATGATGAATTTTTTGCTAAAGATATGATTACGGTAAATGCAAACATTAAATATGAATATTGTAATGCTAGAAAAAAACATTTGGTTTGGTTTTACTTGTCTCCTAAAGAAGTGAATCATCCTATTTGGAATCAGCTTAAAGAGGTGCATTTAAATATCAACTGTGATTAAAATATAGTTTTCTTTTTGTGTAACATTTTGTTGAAAGTATTTAAAAATAGAAGAATTTGAAAGAAGAATACCAGGAATATTATAAATCTTATATCAAATTATTTCCTGATTTGAACTTAGAAGAATTGAAGTTTTTACGTTCATATCTCACTATAGAAGAATATGATAAGAAAGAATTCTTATTCAAGAGCGGAGAAGTTCAGAAAGAAGTTGCATTCGTATGTAAAGGTCTCTTAAGACGATATTATATTAACGAAAAAGGAAATAAGATAACGACAGGTTTTGTAAACGAAAATAATTATGCCACAGATTACCCAGCTTTTATTAGACAAATACCATCTAAGTATTTTATTGAATGCTTGGAACCGTCTGTCATTATAAAGTTACCTTATGATAAAATTCAAGAAGGATATAAGAAGTATAAGAGAAGTGAGATGTATGGAAGATTAATTGCCGAATATGTATTGACTTTCCAAACAGATAGAGTAGAGAGTTTTCTATTTAAAAATGCCGAAGAAAGATACTTAGACTTTGTAGCGCATAATAAAGATATTATTAATAGAATAAGCTTATCCCATTTATCAACTTATTTAGGTATAGAACGCCAATCTTTGAGCAGAATACGAAGTAAAATTGCGAAAAGATAATTTTTGTCACATATGTGTCAGGTACATTATTTAATTATATCACATTTTTACAGCATAAATTTAAATACAGTAAAAATGACTTCTTATAAAAACTTACTGAAATCTGCAATAACGATACAATTTCTTATTTGTGGATTAATCGCTTTAGGACAAAATACAAATAACACATCTTCAATTCATCAAGATATACAACAACAGACGGATGATATTTTTGACGATCTTGTAAAAATCCGTAGAGATTTTCATATGAACCCTGAAGTGTCAGAACAGGAAAAAAGAACAGCCCATAAAATAAAAGAATATCTACTCTCTATTGGATTAGAGGTTAAAACGGATATTGGAGGAAATGGTGTTGTTGGTATTTTAAAAGGAGCAAAAGAAGGAAAGAAAATTGCATGGAGAGCAGATATTGATGCGATGCCATCTGATATACCAGATGTGGTAGATTTTAAATCAAAAAAAGAGGGTGTTCGCCATATTTGTGGACATGATGTGCATGCCACTATCGCATTAGGGATTGCTAATGTACTAGCGAGTCAAAAAGATCAATTAGAAGGAACGGTTTATTTTATTTTTCAACCTTCTGAAGAGAATTATAAAGGAGCACAGGCAATGATAGAAGATGGCTTATTTGATATTATTAATCCAGATGAAATATATGGAGCACATATCGCTCCACTACCTGCAACAATGATTTCAACCAAACCAGAATGGCTATTTGCTGATTATAAAATGATAGAAGTGGTTTATAAAAACTCAGCTGATAATGACGCTGTGCTTGAGTACACCAAAACATTGCTTAAAAGCTTTCAAAATGTAGTGGCTGGTAGTGAGTTTTTTGATCCACAAAGTTTGTTAAGTCCTACTATTGGTTTAGCAAATCCGAATACCATTTTTAAAGATTATATAACGGTGTATGATAATTTTAATATTAAAAAGACGGATGATCTAATATCAATTAAAACGTATGTTGGCTCTAGTATCTTTAATGAATTAGCTAAAATTTTGCTTCAAGTAAAACAGAAGATTCAGTCATCAAAATATTCAGAGAAGTTGATAAATGTATCGTATTCTGGGGATCGAGCGAATCTTATGAATAATAAAAAGTTAACGAATGAAGCTATGAATTCCATTTCTGCAGTTTATGGACAGCAAAATGTAATCAGGCTATATGGAGAAATGCCAGACGGTCGTGGTGATGATTTTGCTTATTTTCAAGAAAGAGTGCCTGGTGTATATTTTTTCTTAGGAGGTTCTAATTTTGAAAAAGGAATTATCTCGATGCCGCATGCTCCAAATTTTGCGATTGATGAGAACTGTATTAAGACAGGCGTAAATTATTTCTCATCAATGATTGTTGAAAGATTGGATCAATAAGTACTCATAAATCTTGAAAAAAAAATGATGCTTCCTTGGCTTTGTGGTCATTATGAGTATGAAATAAATATAGTATCTTCATAACAAATCCTTAGTTTGTCATGAAGATATTATATGTAATAATTATTCTAGCTTTTTGTATTGCTTGTTCCAGTAATGACGATACTTTGATAGAAACTGCTCCATCCTTTTTGTTTGAAGACGGATTCGAAACTCAGAGCAGTAGTGTTGATGAGCTTTTTCTTTCAGATAATAGTAGATGGTCTAACATACAGCAATCAAATCCTTCAGGTCAAACAAATGAGATTACGATTTCTAATACTAGGTTCTCAGAAGGAAACAATGCATTGAGAATATTCGCCTTTAAGTCAGATAATCTATTGTCAAAAATGGATATTGAGAAAGGTGGATTTAAAGCTTTTGTAAGTGATAAAGTGATCATCCAGGCGGATTTTTATCTTAACTCCACTGCCAATTTAGAAAACTTGTTTTTGATTGATTTAGAATGTTGCTCTTGCTGGGATCCATCTGTGGATGCTGATCCATCATCAGATGGGGATAACCAATGCCCGGGAGTACGTTTAAAAATGTCAGGAGGAAATGATTTCTTGTCAATAGAAAGAGGAAAAATTTCTGCAAGTACTCTTACTCAAACAACATTTCAATTTCCCAGAAACGAATGGGTTTCTGTTCGTTGGGAATTAACTTTATCCGATAATGAGGATGGAGTGAATAAGCTAGTTATAAATAATAATGAAGTTATCACAAGTAATGGCATGAATATGCCCAATGCAGCAATTTTTAGAGATGTTTTTGCTGAAAATGGAATTGATTTCAATTTACAAGAACCTGCTTTTTACGAAAGAATACAAATCGGAGCTACAGCTAATCCAACAGCTGAAGATATGGAATTTTTTGTGGATAATTTTTCGATTCAGATACATTAAGAATTGTATTGTTTTTAAGATGTTAAGTATGATACGACCGTACGAGTTACATGATAAAAAAGAATTAGTTGAGATTTTTAACCTCAATACGCCAATATATTTTGATCCAAAAGAGGTGAACGATTTTGAAGAATATTTAAAACAACATAGTGCTACTTATTTGGTAATTGAATATGAAAACAAAATCGTCGGAGGAGCAGGATATGATTTTCAAGAAAAAGATAACGCCGGTCGAATAACTTGGATATTTTTTCATCCTAATTATACGGGATTGGGATTAGGGAAAAAGATGGTAGAACGTTGCTTGTCAATTTTGAAATTGAATTTAGCATTAGAAAAAGTAGTGGTAACTACATCACAACTTGCATATAAGTTTTTTGATAAGTTTGGGTTTATATTAAAAAAATTAGAAAAGAATTATTGGGGACCAGGCTTGGATTTGTATCTAATGGAATTACAGATAGATAAAAATTCTTAAGTGACTAAAACTGTCAAAATTTATAATGGATTCTTTTCGTGAATGCAGGTTGGATACAGTATATTTATAGTAAGATTCTAAAAACTCATTTGCAAGAAACACTTTTCTCATTCACACAATGATAAATAAACTCTTAGAAACTGAATTCGGATTTGATACCGCTGAAATCAAAAGATTGAATGGCTATGATAATGTCAATTATATTGTCAAAACTAAATCTACACAGTATATTTTTAAAACGTATTCTTATACTAAAGAATTACTGGCTATTCTTGAAGCGGAAAACGAGGCACTTCTCCACCTTGAGAAAAAAGACACGGATATATTTCCGAAACCCATTTCCTTTACGGATGGTAATTTTATAAAAGTATTAGAAATAGATGGGTCTAAAACGATCTGTAGAATGCTTTCGTTTTTGGATGGTAAATTTTTAGGTGATATAGAATCTACAGAAGAACTATTTTCGTCATTGGGAACCTTTCTTGCTGAAATGGATATTAAATTCCGAAAATTTGATAGCTATGTGTTGAAAGCAAGACAATGGGAATGGGATATTCAATATTTACATTTAAATAAAAAATACCTGGATGATATTATTGATCCACACGACAGGAATGTAGCACGCTATTTTTTTCAGCAGTTTGAAGAAAATATAGTTCCATTATTACCGGAATTAAGAAAGCAAGTAATCCATAATGATGCGAATGAATGGAATGTTCTGGTAGAAAATGGAAGAGTTTCGGGAATCATTGACTTTGGAGATTTAGCACATTCACATGTAATTAATGAATTAGCGATTGCCATTACCTATGCGTGTTATGATAAAGAAAACCCATTAGGTTGGGTGCCAATTATTATAAAAGCGTATCACAGCGTTCTTCCTTTGGAAGAAAAAGAGATTAAAGTCTTGTATTACCTGATCGCCGCAAGACTTTGTACGAGCGTATGTAATTCTGCACATTCTCGAAAAATAAATCCTGATAATGCATATGCTACTGTTAGTGAAAAATTCGCCTGGCAGATGTTGTACAAATGGTTAAGAATTAATCCGATCGGAGCAGAGAACGTGTTCAGGAAAGCAATAGGATTATCGGTTCATAAAACACCATCCACCGAAGAGGAGATCAAAATAAGATATCAGTATATAAGTCCTATTCTGTCTTTAAGCTATAAAGAACCTGTTTTTATGAGTCGTTCGGCTTTTCAGTATATGTATGATGCCGATGGTAATACCTTTTTAGATGCTTATAATAATATTCCACACGTCGGACATTCACATCCCAAAGTAGTGGAAGCTGGGCAAAGACAAATGGCTCAATTGAATACGAATACCAGATATCTTTATGACCTGTTACCTACCTATGCCGAAAAGTTGTTGTCAAAATTCCCAAAAACACTCAACAAAGTGTTTTTTGTAAACTCAGGAAGTGCAGCCAGTGATTTGGCCATGCGAATGGTGTATGCGCATACCAGACATAAAAACATAATGATCATGGAACACGGATATCATGGCAATACCCAGATTTCTATTGATATTAGCGATTATAAATTCAATAATCCAAAGGGACAAGGACAAAAAGAATACATTCTAAAAACTCAAATTCCGGATACTTACAGAGGTAAACATACCGGACAAAATGCAGGTAAATTATATGCTGAAGAAGCAGTGAAACAAATAGAAGATACTGATCATCCTATTGCTGCTTTTATTACAGAACCTGTCGTAGGATGTGGAGGACAAGTACCTCTTGCAGAAGGATATCTAAAAGAAATTTATCCGGTAATCAGGAAGCAAGGTGGAATTTGTATTAGTGATGAGGTTCAAACAGGCTTTGGTCGTTTAGGAGATCACTTTTGGGGATTTGAAGCGCAAAATGTTATTCCGGATATGGTTATTGTTGGGAAACCAATCGCGAATGGGCATCCAATGGGTGCAGTTATTACTACTGATGAAATAGCCGAATCTTTTGGTAAAGGAGTGGAGTTTTTTAGCTCTTTTGGAGGAAATCCTGTTTCTTGCGCCATTGGATTATCGGTGTTGGAAGTAATTGAAGAAGAAAAATTACAAGAGAATGCTAAAGAGGTTGGTGATTATTATAAATCCATCTTATCCGAACTTCAGAAAAAGTACGATTGTATTGGTGATGTGCGAGGATCCGGTTTGTTTTTAGGAATCGAAATCATAAAAGGAGAAAATCGTGAAACCAATAGAGTTCTAGCACATCATATTAAAAATGAATTACGAGATAAATTCATACTCATCAGCACGGATGGACCTGATGATAGTGTACTGAAAACGAAACCACCTTTATGTTTTACAAAAGAAAATGCTAAAGAAGTTGTGGGTGCTATTGACAGTGTGTTAGAAAGTTATTATCAAACACAAAAAAGATTTTAAAGAAAGAATACAAATGCCTAAACCAACAATAATCATTACAATTAGTATCATAACCCTTTTATTGCTTTTAGGGTGTAAACAACCTGAAAGAGATGTAATCACGATCGCTGCAGCTGCTAATATGCAGTTTTCGATAGCCAAAATTTCTAAAGCATTTACAAAACAAACCGGAATACAATGTGAACTTGTTATCAGTTCCTCTGGTAAATTGACTGCACAGATTAAAGAAGGGGCTCCGTATGATATCTTTGTTTCGGCTAATATGAAATATCCAAATGAAATTTATGCAAGTGATTTAGCTGTTCATCCTCCTAAAATCTATGGGTATGGTCAATTGGTATTGTGGTCTATGTATGATAGTATAAGACCTTCTCTAGGGATACTAACTAATGAAAGTTTACAACACATTGCTTTGGCAAACCCTAAAACTGCACCCTATGGACAGGCAGCAATTGAAGTGTTAGAAAATAATAATATTTATAATCAGGTCAAAGACAAATTGGTATATGGAGAAAGTATTGCGCAAGCCAATCAGTTTATTACCTCAAAGTCTTCGGAGATTGGCTTTACAGCAAAATCTGTGGTATTATCTCCTAAAATGAAAGGAAAAGGACATTGGATAGCATTAGATGAAAAGATGTATCTACCAATTGAACAAGGAGTGGTTATGATTAAAACGGAAAACCGGGATTTCGAGGACACTCGGCAATTTTACAATTTTCTTTTTTCAAAAGAAGCTAAAGAAATACTGGAAGAATTCGGATATTTAGTAGCTCAATAATGAATACTTTCTCAGGACATATATCAGATATACAGGTAAACGAAAGTTTATCAATGGTTTCAGTTCGGATAAATGAACAGGTTGAGCTTAAAACTATTGTAGTAGAAACTCCAGAAACGGCTTCTTACTTGAAGATAGAAAATGCTGTAGAAGTTTTGTTTAAAGAAACAGAGGTAATCATCAGTACAGAAGATACCCTTTCGATAAGTATTCAAAATAAAATTAAAGCTACCATTAAGGAGGTTAAAAAAGGAGTATTGTTAAGTAAGTTACTATTGAATTCGGAGATAGGAGAAATGATTGCTATTCTTGCTACCGAAGTACTGGACGAACTGATGTTAGCAGAAAATCAAGAAGTAACTGCTATGATTAAAGTGAACGAAATTATGATTTCCAGATGATGGATTGGAGCCCGATCATATTGACAGCTAAGCTTGCTTTGGTAACTACAATGATTCTATTGATAGTTTCTATTCCCCTTGCGTATTGGTTAGCATATTCTAAATCTCGAATCAAACCAGTTATAGAAACTTTGGTGAGTATGCCTTTGGTATTACCTCCAACGGTTTTAGGATTTTATTTATTAATGACTTTTAGTCCAGGAAATGCTTTTGGTAGTTGGTTGCAAGATTGGTTTGGAATTCGATTGATTTTTTCGTTCTCGGGATTAGTGATAGGATCTGTTATTTATAGCTTGCCTTTTATGGTTAATCCCATTCAATCCGGCTTAGCAAGTTTACCTACTTCGCTAACAGAGGCTTCATACGTATTGGGTAAATCCAAAATAAAAACACTATTTAGCGTATTATTGCCTAATATAAAACCCTCATTACTAACAGGAATTGTATTGGCTTTTGCGCATACTGTTGGAGAATTCGGTGTTGTTTTAATGATCGGAGGAAACATTCCGGAAAAAACCAAAGTGATTTCTATTGCTATTTATGATGAGGTAGAAGCATTAAATTATAGTAATGCGCATACGTATTCTCTGATTTTGGTCATTATAACATTTATAGTCTTGTTGTCTGTGTATTTGATTAATGGTGGATATCTTAAAAGGTTTTGGAGATGATAGAAGCCCATATTCATAAAACACTCAGTACCGCTAACGGAAAGATGCTTCTCGACATTCAACTCAATATTAAAAAGGGCCAATTTGTTACTTTATATGGACCTTCTGGTGCTGGAAAAACATCTACTCTTAGGATACTAGCAGGATTATTATCGGCAGATAAAGGGCAAATTGTAGTTGATGATAAGGTTTGGTTGGATAGCAAAAAAAAGATAAATTTTAGCCCACAACAACGCAAGATTGGATATGTTTTTCAGGATTATGCGCTATTTCCTAATATGACCGTAAGAAGAAACCTGGAGTTCGCTCTAGAAAAAGGTCAAGATAGAAGTATTATCCAAGAGTTGATTACCATAGTAGAGTTAGAGGAATTACAGGATAGAAAACCTGAAACATTATCTGGAGGTCAACAGCAAAGAGTTGCGTTGGCACGTGCTCTGGTTCGTAAACCTGAGGTCTTACTGCTAGACGAGCCACTTTCTGCACTGGATATTAAAATGCGAGCTAAGTTACAGGATTACATTCTAAAAGTACATAGACAGTATGGACTCACAACAATTTTAGTAAGTCATGATGTGGGAGAGATCATAAAAATGTCTGATGAAATATACTGCCTTGAGGCTGGCAAAATCAGTAAACAAGGTAATCCGTCAGCCATTTTTACTAATGATAGACTCAGTGGTAAGTTCCAGTTTACCGGTGAAGTGATTGCTATAGAGCAAGAAGAAGTAGTCTATATTGTCACTGTTCTCATAGGTAATAATGTAGTAAAAATAATTGCTCAAGAATCAGAAATTACTGACTTAGGAATTGGAGATAAAGTGATTGTAGCTTCTAAAGCTTTTAATCCTATTCTTCTTAAAATTGAGAAATAGTATGAGAGTCCAAAAAGTATACATCCCTTGTGAATCATTACTCTCGAAAGATAATTATGATTATTCAGATAGTTTTAAAGCTGAGTTTACCGATAAAGAAGATACTATTGACATCATCACTATAACCAAAGCTTTCTTTTCGGCTTCACCAGGGTGGATTGGAAAATTATTTGTTTTAAGAAATAAGATTGTTTCGATTTTTGGTTTGAAAACTGGGGATAAGATAAAGGCGGGAGAAGAAGTATTAGATAATTTTAAAGCTGATATCGGAGAACAAGTTGGAATTTTCAAAGTGTTTGAAAGAACTGAGAATGAAATTATTTTGGGTGAAGATGACACCCATCTTAACTTTAGAGTTTCGCTGTTATTAGATCCAAAGCTAGATGATAAGAAAGATTTTAGTATTTCTACAACGGTAAATTTTAATAATTGGTTCGGAAAATTATATTTTCTTCCTGTAAAACCATTTCATAAATTGATAGTTCCAGCTATGTTAAAAAGTGTGATTAAAGAAGTAAAAAAAGGAGCTCTTTAATTATTGTACAACAATTTTAAGCGATTTCTTGGCACCTAAAGAAGTGATAATTTTAGCTATATATATTCCAGATCCATGTGAAGTTAGATCAATTACTTCATTGTTCGTTACCATACGATTATATATTTTTCTTCCGATTGTATCATATATTTCTAATTTTTCTTCTAAATTCTTTTGAGTTTCAATTATAATACTACCAGAGGTTGGATTAGGGTAAATTTTTGTTGATACGGTTGCAAACGCTTCTGTACTAAGGGTATTTAGACGTTGTGCAAATAACCAATCCCACACATCTTGATTATTATATGTTTTGGTCCATGCATCGTGACCCCCATTCCGATATAAAGTAAATGACATTTTATCAGAAGGACTATTAATTCCAATCGCAGATGACCAGACTTTGTTTGTAGTATCAAATTGCATAGTCTGATCATTATCAGCAACGGTGCCTCCAGAACCGTATGGGTATACTTCCATAACGGAGTTACCAGTATTAGCAATTCGATTCATATTGTTTATGGTTTGCCCTCTTCCGACGGTTCCATCGCTAAAATTATGATGTGCCCATATGGGAGTTTGTTGCAAAAAATCTGATGGATTATTTACTCCTCCTGCACCACAGATAGGTATTGCAGCTGCAATTTTAGTATAATCTGCTTTTAATGCATTCCAGGTACTACCTCCACCAGCGCTTAAGCCTGTAACATATACTCTATTCAGATCTATAGGATAATTTGCAATTATATAGTCGTACAGATTGGTAAAATCAGAAGGACTAAAAGTACCACTGCTTTTTGGAGATTGAGCAGAAATAACTATTGCAGGAAAATCGGTTCCATTTTCTATCAATTTAGGAGGACCATGCTTTAAAACCTTATCTAGATTACTATTTCCGTCTCCTCTTTCTCCTTTTCCATGAAAAAACAATACCAATGCATAAGTATTTCCGGAACTTTGATCAAAGTTCGTAGGTAAATACTCATAATACCCATTAGGAGCATCTGCGCTTTCTAAAGTAACAGCCGTATGATCACCAGCATTGCCATAAGGAGCTTGAGCAATTATAAACTGACTGAATAATAGAAAGAAAACAAAAATATTGGATTGGGATATGGGGATAGATTTCATGAAAATAATCGATTGGTTTATAGTATGAATTATAGCTAAATTATGCATAAAAACTACTTGTTTTCCTACCCAAAAAGGGCAGTATTTCTTTAGAGCAATAACTGTTCAGAGTTAGTAATTGAATTACCTTTGTAAACCAATTTCCAACCTAAGGAATTTGTAAGTATATATATTTTCTGAAGTTCACTAATTAAACGATTTTCGGCATTCTTTTTTAAAGTAGAAGCTTCTATCTTTTTATTAAGTTGGCGAATAACCTCTTTTTGAATAAGATTATGATCTTCGGGATTAAATTGATTAAAAAAATCTTCTTCCAGATCGTGATATTTAATATCGGGGTTGATATTGATTTCTGCTTCCGGAATACTGGTAATCGTAACTGTTTTATTAGATTGATTTATAGTGTGTTCGATCATACTTAAATCATAAGAAACCGTTACACTGGCATTAACTACGACAATAGCTTTTTTCTTTGCAGTAAGGATATCAAGGTAATATTTTTTAGCATCCTTATAAGTGATAACTTCAGAGAAATGTCCTTCAGTAACCACTAGTTTGCCTACATTTTTTATTTGATCTAAAATAAGATCAGAGGACTGTATTTCAGTTTTTTGAGTTTTAGATTGAATGATAAAATAACTAATTCCTAAAGCAATGAATGCAGCAATTAATGCACCTAGAAGAAAATTACGCATATTTTTATTGGTCAAGTTTACTATAAATGTACGTAAAAAAATAGCCTTTCTGTTAATAGAAAGGCTATGGTGTTATTAAGTATTATGGTAACTATTTAATTTCAGGTGGATATTTTTCTAGTATTGCAGCGACAATCTGATTCATTTTTTCCTGTTTTTTGTCTACTTTTTCGGTTAAAGCAGCTGTCCCCATACCTTGCCAAATCAATTCTTTTTTTGAGGCATCGACCAAGTCAATATATAGGGTGCCTTCAGTAGTTCTGGAGACAGTATTTTGCCCTGCTCCCCAAAACCAAGGGTTCCATCCCCATCCATAACCAAATCCAAAGTTATTCTGGTAAATGTTTATATTTTCTTTAGTTTTAGTAAAGATACTAACCAATACATCTGGGTTTTCGGATTTTATAAATCCTTTAGCAGCCATATCTGTTTCTATAGCTCTTAGAATACGTTTTTTGTCTAGGTCGCTAATTTCGGCTTTATCAATTCCTGGTTTAAAAAAGGCGTAGCTTTTGTAACTACTAAAATTAGCTTGTTTATCATAATCAGAAGCTACCCTAACACTCGAGCAGGAGCTAAGTGTTATAATAAGGATTAGCGATAAGAGAGAGTAAAATTTCATAATCCGGTATTTTGTGTGTTCAACAATATTTTTTTAATAAAACAGGCACAATAATCATACCACGAGTGCTATAAAAACTACTCTAGGTATACTTGTTTGTCTTTTTATCATAGCCATAGGGACAATGTCTGCAGCCACTCTCACAACAATACCCTCTTTTTAGGTGATATTGTTCTGTAAAACATCGATACCCTTCAGGAGTAAGATAGTAGTCTCCTTCCTCAGGTTTTAGTATTTTTTTTGGGTTGTTCATCGCTACAAAAATACTATCTTGCGGTAAGATGCCAATTGTAGTTAACAAATATTTGATAGGTCGTCATTTTGTGGGAATCGCACTTTGGCCTTTTATAGTGGTAAAAGATCACCATCTAAAGGAAGATGAGGTTTTTATAAATCATGAAAGAATTCATCTAAGACAGCAAGCAGAATTATTGGTAATCCCATTTTATTTTGTCTACTTTACAGAATATATCATTCGATTGCTTCAATATAGAAATTCTCAGGCAGCTTATCGTAATATTTCTTTTGAACGAGAAGCATATGAAATGGAAACAGAACTTTCCTATCTAAAGAACCGAAAACTTTGGAGTTTTACTAAATTTTTATAGGATATTATGCATTTTTTTTCTTCGGAGGTAAAGGAATCGAAAAATGAAGAAATAGTTCATCCTATTCTAAAAGAGGCTGAGGTATCGCTATATATAAAACGTGAAGACCTTATTCACGACCACATTTCTGGTAATAAGTTTAGAAAATTAAAATATAATCTGCAGGAAGCTAAAAGAAAGGGTTTTGATACCATTCTTACATTTGGAGGGGCTTATAGTAATCATATTGCCGCCACAGCGGCGGCTGGAAAACTAGTTGGATTACAAACTATTGGTGTGATCAGAGGTGATGAGTTAACCAAAGATTTAGATCATACGTTATCAGAAAATGATACACTTCGGTTTGCTTCGGATAATGGGATGAAATTGAAGTTTGTTAGTAGAAGTGATTACAAACAAAAAACATCGGAATGCTTTTTGGAATCGTTAAAAAAGCAATTTGGTTTGTTTTATTGTGTTCCTGAAGGAGGGACTAACGATTTAGCAGTACAAGGATGCGAAGAAATTTTAACAAATGAAGATGAGATATTTGATTATATCTGCTGTGCCATTGGCACTGGTGGGACAATTTCGGGGATTATTAATGCAAGTTTAGTACATCAGCATATAATCGGATTCCCTGCCTTAAAAGGAAATTTTCTTTCTGATGAAATTAAGAAGTATACTGATAAAACTAACTGGAGTTTAGCAAAGGATTATCATTTTGGAGGATATGGTAAAATAAATACAGCGTTAATAGAGTTTATAAATACATTCAGGGAAGAACAGCATATAGCATTAGATCCTATTTATACAGGAAAGATGATGTATGGTCTTTTTGATAGTATTCAGAACGGGGCTTTTACAAAAAATACTCGTATTTTAGCCATTCATACCGGAGGTTTACAAGGTATTTTGGGTATGAATAAAAAGCTAAGTAAAAAGAAGCTCCCGCTTATTACAATTTGATATGGACGTGAGGAAAATTATAATGTTGTTTTGTGTCACTACACTTTTGATTTCTTGTGGTGGTAGTAAAAAGGTAACGACTACTAGAAAGGATAATACTCCTTCTCCAAGAAAAACGGAGATAAGTAGAGAAGTAAAGGAAGTAAAAGAGCCCAAAAAAGAAATCAAAAAACCACTTAATACGGTTTCCTACAAGGAAAAGGTTCAGAATTATATATTTGAATATGCAGGTATTGCTAAGCATGAGATGACTGAGTATGGTATTCCGGCAAGTATCACATTAGCTCAGGGAATCTTAGAGTCCGGAGCTGGTTATGGTGAACTCACAGGAAAAGCCAATAATCATTTTGGAATAAAATGCCATGACTGGACTGGAGATAGAGTATATCACGATGATGATCGCTCTCAGGAATGTTTTAGAAAATACGAAAAAGCAAGTCACTCATTTAGAGATCATTCTTTATTTCTAAAAAACAGAAAGCGCTACGCAAAGCTGTTTACCTATAAACAAGATGATTATAAATCTTGGGCATATGGATTGCGTGCTGCTGGATATGCTACAGATAAAAAGTATCCGGCTAAACTTATAAGTATTGTAGAAAGATATAAGTTAGATAAATATGACGCTGAGGTTTTAGGAAAAACATATGTAGCCAAAAAAACTAAAAAGCAAAAAAGGCCAGTAGTCTCCAAAGCAGAAAAAGGAGAATATGTTGTTCAGAAAGGAGATACCTTATATTCTATATCCAAAAGATATAATATTAGAGTTGCTGAACTTAAAGCGTATAATAATTTAAAAGATAATGCAATTGCCATCGGACAAGTTCTAAAAGTGGAAGAGCCTGATGATGATTCTGAAGAATTTTAATTCAATATGATTTATAAAAGAAGTAGTGCTCTTTTTGCAGAGGCTCAAAAAGTAATTCCAGGAGGAGTTAACTCACCAGTACGTGCATTTAAAGCGGTAGGAGGAGATCCAATTTTTGTAAAAGAAGCAAAAGGGGCCTATTTGTATGATGAAGATGGAAATCGCCTGATCGATTACATTAACTCCTGGGGACCAATGATTCTAGGACATGCGCATCCGCCAGTGGTGAACGCTGTAATCGAAAAAGCAAGAAAAGGAACTAGTTTTGGAATGCCAACCGAAATTGAAACTAAGATTGCAGAATTAGCCGTATCGATGGTACCTAATATTGATAAAATACGATTTGTGAATTCTGGTACAGAAGCCTGTATGAGCGCTGTGAGATTGGCTCGTGGTTTTACAAAAAAAGATAAGATCATCAAATTTGCCGGTTGTTACCATGGACATAGTGATTCCTTTCTGATTCAAGCGGGTAGTGGAGCAGTAACCTTTGGTAGTCCGAATAGTCCGGGTGTTACAGAAGGAACTGCAAAAGATACATTGCTTGCCAGATATAATGACCTAGAGAATGTAGAAAGTATTATTAAATCTAATAAAGGAGAGATTGCTTGTATCATCATAGAACCTGTAGCGGGTAATATGGGATGTATTCCACCGGTTAAAGGTTTTTTAGAAGGGCTACGATCTCTTTGTGATGCTCACGATATTTTGTTGATTTTTGATGAGGTAATGACAGGATTTAGATTAGCAAAAGGTGGTGTACAGGAATTATTAGGAGTGGATGCTGATATTGTAACTTTTGGTAAAGTAATCGGAGGTGGACTTCCTGTGGGTGCTTTTGCGGCAAGAGAAGAGATTATGAATCATTTGGCACCTTTAGGTCCGGTTTATCAAGCAGGAACATTAAGTGGTAATCCTTTGGCCATGGCTGCAGGCTTGGCTATGTTAACCGAGTTAAATGATAATGCTGGGATTTTTGATAGTATTGACAAGAAGACCGAATATTTACATAAAGGAATTGCTAAGGTTCTAGAAGAGAAAAAGGTAGTACATACCATCAATAGAATTGGATCTATGATTTCAGTTCATTTTTCTGAAAATCCTGTTGTTGATTTCGAAAGTGCTGCAGAAGGTAATAATGAAACTTTTAAGAAATTCTTTCACGGAATGCTGAATCAAGGGATTTATATTGCACCAAGTGCTTTTGAAACCTGGTTCATTACAGAGGCGCTTACCTATGATGATCTTGAGGACACTATAAAAGCTGTTTCCATCACTGTAGAAAGTTTATAAAAGTAAAAGCCGATCTGAGTGGATCGGCTTCTGTATATGTTCTTTTAAGATTAGAATTAAACTTTTGATCATAAAGCTTTTGAACTTTACTATCTAGGATGCTTTTGGTAATGTAATGCAAAAAGTACTTCCTTCACCAAGTATACTTTTTACTTTGATTTCACCTTTGTTAAGTTCTATAAGTTCCTTGCAAATTTTTAACCCAAGTCCGGTTCCTGTTTCTTGTTGTGTACCTTCCGTAGTAAAAGTATCTTCGGCAAAAAGTTTACCCAGATTTTCTTTGGGTATACCAACTCCGGTATCCTGGAAACAAATCTCATAATGTTCTTCCTTTTCCTCAGAATGCAGGGTAATTGAATCTCCGGGTTTACAAAATTTAATAGCATTGGCTATTAGGTTTTGAGATACTATAGAAAACATGTCTTTATCTGCAAACACCATAGTAGAATCTAATTGATTATCGAGTTTGATTTCTTTAAGCTCTGCTTTAGGTTCAAAAAAGTTAAACTTACTGTTGATCACATCTTTAATATTAAACTCGGTTGGTTTTGCATTCAATTCTTTCATTTGTGATTTAGACCAGTTTAGCAAATTATTAAGCATAATAGAAGTCTGATGCGTCTTATTAGCAAGTAAGGGAATGATTTCCTGAAACTCTTTTATAGAAATAGCATCTTCTTTTAATAGGTTTAATGTGCCATCTAGACCATGGATTTCATTTTTGAGATCATGTGATATGATAGAGAACAGTTTGTTTTTTACCTGATTAGACTCATTTAATTCTTTTATATATCTTTTTCTTTCTTTACGTGTTTTTATAACGAATATTAAAAAGACAAATATAAGAATCGAAACTCCTAAACTTATAAAAGTAAATATTCGATACCTATATAGTTCTTCTTTGGTTTGTAATTCTGTTTTTTCCTGTGCTTCTAGGAGTTTCAGTTGTTCCAATTCTGATTTGAAGCGAGCTTCAGCTTGCGTGATTTTTTCCGCAGTTTCATCAGTGGAGTTTTGATCAGCTATCTCTTGATATTTTTTTTGCCATGCAAATGCTTTGGCAAAATTATTTCTTGCCGAATCTAGTGTCGCAGAATATTTATAATTAGTAAGTAAAAGAGGTTTGGTTTTTAGCTTTATTAATTCTTCACGAGCTTCTTTTAAAAGACGTTCTGCATCTTCATATTTCTTAGTTTTTATAGCAATTAGGCCTAATTGCTGCTTTACATTTGCCGCAACTTTATTGTTTTGTGTTTTTACCGCGGTTTGGTAAGAAGTGTCGTAGTATTTTTTGGATTTTTGATACTCTCCTTTATCTAGTGCTAAAGATGCTAATCGGTTATAAGCTAATGATTCACTTAATAGATTTTTGTTTTTTTTACTGATTTTTATAGCTTCTTTGGTTAATACTTCTGCACTATCAATTCTTTTTTGTTCGATATAGATCAAAGCTAAATTACTAAGCGAAGCTCCTAATCTTTTTGAATTATGTTTCTTCTTAAGCGCTATAGATTTTTTATAATATTTCTCTGCCAGTTCTAATTTGTCAATATCCGAGTATATATTAGCCATATTATTATATGTACTGGATAAAACCAAACCGTCATTTACTCTTTCAAAGTATAGGTTGGCTTCTAAAATATAGTGTATAGCTAGTTCTGAGTTCCCTCTTCCTTGCTCTATAATGGATTTATTATTGCTAATGACTGCTAGGCCTCTGGGATAGTTAGCTATTTTATAATATATAATTGCTTTATCATAATTATGAAATGCTTTTATATGTTTTTGTGTATGGTTATAAATGTTTCCAATTTGGGTGTACACGTCTCCAATACCTCTGGTATGATGTATTTTTTTGGAAAGGTATAGTAGTTTATCCTCGTAGGATAATGCGATTTCAAATTTTCCTTGGATCCAAAGTTCTTTGAAATGTTTCATAGCATCATCAAAAACGACAGAATCTTTTTGCGTTTTGATTATGGGAAGTATACTATCTAAGGATTTTTGTTGCGAAAAACCGGAATAACTTAATAGCATAAGTAGGCCAATAATAAGAGTAGTTTTTTTCATATATTCTATTTTGGAGAAACAGATTAAATGCAGTTTAGGACTGCAAAATACTAATAATTTACTAATTAACTATTTATTTGTAGTATTATTCTTTCAAAAATATACTATTTTTTTATGGTTTTACCATAAGCGATGCGTTTTTCGGGTTTTAATAGTGAAGTTTACTCGTGGAAATGAGTGTGTATAAAATCAATAAAATGTTGATTACGATCCATTTATTGTAATCAACATATACACAATATTTTGGTGTCTTATGCTTTTTTCTCCAGATCAATGATCGAGTTGATAAATTCTGTAGCAAAAACTTCTTTAAGCGTTGCATACATTTTTTTGTTTTGGTTGGCTTTTTCTGCTAGTTCATATTTAAGATTTTGATACTTTAATCTGGCACTTTCATTTTTTCTTAAATGATTTCTAAATAGTAGATGCCTTTGCAATTCTGTACTGTCTTTTGGACAAACGTATAGGTGATGTATCAGATTATCTAGTACTTCGTTATAAATAGTTCAATGTGAATATTTTTTAAGTGTAAAATTATTCGTTTACTAAGTATCCAATAAACAGAATATTTTATTTTAGATGAATTCAGTTATTGTGAACTCTATATTTT
The DNA here is from genome assembly GCF_947495315.1 of uncultured Aquimarina sp. Lineage (GTDB taxonomy): Bacteria > Bacteroidota > Bacteroidia > Flavobacteriales > Flavobacteriaceae > Aquimarina. The sequence goes on from NZ_CANLYD010000008.1 coordinate 239,704, forward strand.
CTATTTTTAGGCAAAAATGTAAAATGATGTTCATCCATGCCAATTAAATTGTCTATAGTAATGCCTTGTCTCAATGAAGCCGAGACTTTGGCTATTTGTATCAGAAAGGCCACCACTTTTTTAGAAAAAAGTAAGTTAGACGGAGAAATTATCGTAGCAGATAATGGAAGTGATGATGGGTCCGCAGAAATAGCAATTGCAGAAGGAGCTAGGGTGGTAAATGTTTTGGTAAAAGGGTATGGAAGTGCTCTTAAGGGTGGTATTGATGCTGCACAAGGAGATTATATTATTATAGGAGACTCTGATGATAGTCATGATCTAGAAAATTTAGAATTGTTTGTTGAAAAAATAGAACAGGGGTTTGATATGGTAATAGGCAATCGTTTTCTTGGAGGCGTCCAGAAAGAAGCCATGTCTTTTTTACATAGGTATATAGGTAACCCTATTCTTACATTTGTCGGAAGAACGTTTTTTAATTCTAAAATTGGGGACTTTCATTGTGGTTTGAGAGGTTTTACTAAATCTGCATATCAGAAGTTATCTATTACTACGACAGGTATGGAATTTGCATCAGAGTTGATTGTCAAAGCTGAACTTGCAAAGTTGAAAATAACAGAAGTTCCAACTAAAGTGTTCCCTTCAGGTAGAAGTAGAGAACCGCATCTTAGGACATGGAGAGATGGTTGGAGGCATTTAAGGTTTCTCTTGTTATACAGCCCCAGGTGGTTATTTTTATTTCCGGGCGTTTTTATGTTTGTGGCAGGTTTTATAGGATCCCTGGTTTTAATTTTGACTCCTTTTGATGCTCAAAACTATCTCTTAAACCTGAAATTTTTATTGTATGCTTCCGGATTAACTTTAATAGGTTTTCAATTTATTATTTTTTACACTCTTATAAAGATATTTGCCGTAAGTAATGGATTATTACCTAGAAGTGATCGATATGGCTCGATTTTTAAAGTGATCAATTTAGAAAAAGGATTATTCATAGGGTTTGTATTGATACTATCCGGTATTATACTTGCCATCGTGACATCTTTAGATATTGAGAATAGTGATGTAAATATGTTTAATTATGTTGGCATAAAAAAGACGATTGTTGCTATTGGTACTATATTAATCGGTTTGCAGATAGTACTGTTTAGTTTCTTCTTTAGTATTTTGGGATTGAGTGATAAATATAATGTATAATGGTTAAGATTTTTTTAGCAGAACTAGCGAAGATTATAGTAAATAAATTACTTTTAGTTCTATAAATTCATAATTGATTATGAATAAAATGTTATGTTATTCTGTTTTTAGGAGTTTAGTTTATGCTTTAACAATAGTTTATGTGTTGTTTTTAGGAGCTATTTTAGAATCTGACTCATCTAGTTATATTAACTTAAGTATTATTGCAACACCTGGATACCCCTCCTTTTTGTTTTTCTTTAAGAAAGTTTTTGGACAGTCTTCTTTTCAAATGCATGTAGTGATTACGCAACTTTTGATAAACATTTTAATAATCTTATATGTTGTTAAGGTGTTTAAAAGGGTGTTTGATATTACGAGATTCTTACTTATAGGATTAGACCTTGTCTTATTAAGTCCTTTGTTAATCCCTAGCCTTTTGGTAGCTAATAGGATAACCACAGAAGCTTTGGCTTATCCAATATTTATACTAATAATAGTGTTATTTCTTCGTGGTTTTTTGGAACAAAGTCAAAGATATTTAATTTATTGCTGCATAGCAGTTTTTTTTGGATTACTTGTTAGAACACAGTTATTTTTTATACTACCAGTTTTTGTTATAATTCTCTTATATCAATTATATAAAACGAGAAGATTCAAACTTTTTGGGATACCCTTGTTTTTAGTTTTATTAATACCAATTCTTGTATCCTTAGTTGATAAATCATTTCATTTTGCTGTTCACAATCAATTTGAGAATACATCAAATACTGGGGTGCAGGTTGCCATGATACCTTTTTTTGTTGCAGATAGGGAGGATTATAAAGTTTTTGAAGAAAAAAAAGTACAGGATTATTACAAATATCTTTATGATAATGCAGTACAAGTAAAAATGTTAGATGAATACTACACACCTAAGTATGGTGATAATGTATATCATTATTTTCATGATAACTATGCAACATTATCTTATGGTGTTCTTTCTCTAAAAGGAAGAGAATTTTTACATCCAATGTCACCGGAAAGTGTTGATGCTATCATAGAAAATGATAAATTACTTACCTCTATGGTGATACCGTTGTTCTTTCAGAATTTTAGTAAGTGTGTGGATTTATATTTTAAAAATGTGATTCACGCTTTTAGAGGTATGTATTCGTTTCTATTTTATTTAATTCTACTGATCGGGTCTTTAGTTTTCTGGTTAAAAGCTTCGAATAAAATAGCTTTTTTTACTGCTTTTGTAGCTTGTATAACATTTAGTAACATAGCATTAGTTTGTTTAGTTGAGCATAGTTTGGATAGGTATATGTTTTATCATCAATGGATGCTTCCTGTTTTACTTATTTTGATGCTCAATGAGATTAGTAAAAGATTATCCCATACTTCTGCATCCGAAAATTAACCTTTATTAGATTGAGCTATGACTTCTAGTGTGGTTTGATATAAATCGGATTTTAATACCCATGCTTTTAGCCAGGCATAAAAGCTCATCGCAAAAATATCTTCCTGGTCAGGATTGTTTTGGATTAGAGAATCTTTGATTTTAGCTAAAAACTCTTTTGTGTTTATAGTGTCACTATGTAAGTAAAAACTCATTGTTAATGATAGAAACTCTAAAACTCGATCTTCATTATTGTTTTTAAGATAACTACGATGCTTTTTTCTAAAACCTTTTACTCTTGATTCTACTATGTCCATATGATCTAGTTCAATATGTAATAATATTTCTGTTAGGTTTTTTTTAATCACCCAGATGATTCCCGCTTTTTCTGTATACCAAGTATCACTGTGGTGTAATTCATTGAGTAATTTTAATGCTTCCTTACATCTGGATTGCTGGAAATAGAATACAATTAAGGTTAACTTTAAGTCTAAAATATAGGTGGTTTGACCTTTTGTCTTACTGAAGTCAAAGCTTTCTAAAGACACTATTGCTTTTTCTGCTTCGCCAGTATAATTATTGTTCAGAGCTTTCAGGAGTTCTAGTTGTGGGAGAAATCTTTTATAATACTTCCCTCTTTGTTTTGTCATCTGTTGCTCCATTCTTTTTAGATATTCTTGAGATGTGACAAAGTTTTTATTTCTAAAATATGAATTAGCAACATAATATAGTATCTGAATATGGTAGAATAGGTGCTTATCAGTAAATTGTTCTTTTGATTCAATTTGCTCATATGTCTTTTCTACAAAAGATAGAATCGAATGAAAATTACGAGCTGCATTTGCTGCTTGATTTATGATTTCGAGTATCTTGAATAATGATCTAAAAGTCAGGTCGTTTGTAATCGAAAGGTCGAAGTTGTCTAAAGAATCACGAATTGCTTGAGTAATATCGCTCCTGTTTTGCGAAAGCTTATTCTGAATATTAGCGTAAAAAAGATTTAAGTTCTCTTCCTGTTGTAATAACTTTTGATTGTTTCTGAAATCATGTATTAAACTTTCCAAAGATGTGTTTAGATCTACATGAGCATATTGAATTTTAGTATAATAAATCTCGTGAAGTATGCTAAACAGATCATAGGTTTTAGCTTTTAATTCAGCCTTTTTTATGGTTTTTAAAGCAATCTTATATTGTTTTTGTTCAAAGAAAATTCTGCTGGCTAGCAGTAGTTTCAGGATTTCCATCTCTTCAGATGTTTCGCTTTCAAAACTTTTGGTAGCAATAAAATCGATTAAGGTATCATGCAGTCTTTTGCAGAGTGCGTGAAAAGCGCCTTTAGCCCTTTTTCCGTATAGCTGTATATCTAAGTCTTTACTGTCTGGAGTAGTGTCTAACAGTCTGAATAACTGAATATTTTTAGTGTCGTTTCTTTTGTTTTTTTGTTTGAGGTTACTTATAAAACTTCTCTTTTCTTCAGAAGATAAGGTGGCGATTATTGAAGAAAGTGTATTCATTATATCATAAGTATATATGGCTTAAAAGTATTATAAATATTGATTAAATTTCTTAAAAATCACAAATATATCATAAGTTTTTTGTGAATATTGAGTTTTTTAACTGATCAAGTCGTTGCAAATTTGTCCTGTTCAAAACAAACAATTGAAATAAAAATTTAATCATCAAAATCAATTATTATGGACTATAAGTTTAGTAACGATGTAACGGAAGAAATTAGTAAAGACAACATCGATAAAAAAGAAATCAAAGTATATGATCAAAAACCAACACCAGCGTTTATAAGCGCTTCGTGGGTAGCATTGTTTGCTGGTATGATTTCATTCTGTACTGGTTTATGGAATGCAGAAATGCTACTGAATGAGAAAGGGTATTATTTTACCATTTTATTATTTGGGTTATTCTCTGCGGTATCGGTGCAGAAAAATGTACGAGATAAACTAGAGGGATTGCAGGTTACAGAAATCTATTATGGAATCAGTTGGTTTGCTGCATTAGCATCCATTGTGTTATTGATCATAGGATTATGGAATGCAGATCTGGATCTTAGTGAAAAAGGATTCTACGGGATGTCATTTACGCTCAGTTTGTTCGCAGCCATCGCAGTGCAAAAAAACACCAGAGATAAAAAATTCATTGAAAGTAAGGATGCATAATTGGAACATTAATCAAAAGGAGGAACTACAACTATGTAGTTCCTTGTTTTGATGATTAGAAAAGGCAGCCGCTGCTGTGGCTGTCTTTTTTTTTAATTTATAAGAACCATTTAATCGAAAAAGATGAAAAATATACTTTTTATAGTTCATAGTATTGTTTTAGTAGTAACTATCATTCTACATATGAAATCAATTTATTTTAAGACAGCAATGGTAGAGGTATTAGGATTAATAGCACAATCATTTTTAGGGGTATTTCAGGTTGTTACTGCATTATGTTTTTTTATTGGTTGGAAAAAACATCATAAAATTTTGAAAAGAAATTTGATGTTATACTGGATTATTGTTTTTGTGTATGCTGCATTTGCTTATGTGTATTATAATACAATTTCTTTTGATATTATTGATGAGAAGTTTGTAGCAGGAGTTATTCCAATCTGTATTGCTTTGTATTTCGTGATGATCACATATATTAATAAAAAAAATACTAAAAATGCAATTATATCATGAGTTCGAAATTTAATAAGGAATTAAAAGAACTGGTCAGAGACCAAGTGATCTCATCTGAGATTTCAGATAAGATATCCCTATATTATGACCAGAAGCAGGCTGCTAAACCTAATAGATTATTTACCATATTTGGGATTTTTGGAGCATTGCTTGTAGGGTCCGGTATTATCCTGATGCTAGCACACAATTGGGATGATTTCTCAAGAATGACAAAAACAATGTTGGCATTCATTCCATTGTTAATCGGGCAATGTGCGACAGGCTTTTCTATTCTGAAAAATAAAAGCCGAACTTGGAAAGAGGCCTCAGGTACTTTCTTATTTTTTGCTGTTGGAGCCAGTATATCTTTGGTGAGTCAGATTTATAATATATCCGGGGATTTAGGTTCTTTTTTGCGCACCTGGATTATACTTTGTCTACCATTGATCTACCTGCTTAGATCTCATGCAGTTGCATTACTGCTGATATTATCAAGTACTTATTATGCAACAGAGGTAGGCCTCTGGAATTATAGAAGTAATGAAACACCTTGGTTATATGTGGGCTTTGTTTTGGCAATCATACCGCATTACTGGGTACTAGTAAAGAATAATCTACTCAGCAATACAACAACAATTTTTAGCTGGATCATACCAGCAAGTATTGCGGTTGGTTTAGCAGCATTTGTAAAAGGTAATGAGGAATTAGGTTTTGTTATGTATATGACCCTTTTTGGAATATTCTATAATATAGGGAGATTGCCGGTATATAGAGAATTAAGAACATTAAGGAATGGACATCTAATTATAGGTTCATTAGGAACTATTATTTTACTAATGATATTTACATTCAGATGGCCTTGGGGAGAAATGTATGATACAACAATGTATGTCTCTCAGGAATTCTATACATCATTGTTTTTAGGAGCTATAGCGATAGCTGCTTTGATATATGCCATCATCAAAAAAGGAATTCGAACGATAAATCTGTTTCAAGTTTCATTTTTAATATTTTGGGGACTATTCTTCTTGCTTTCCGGTAAGACTACATTACCTATGATCTTAACCAATGTATTGGTATTTGTATTAGGAATTACTGCTATCAAGATGGGTGCTGATACATTTAATTTTGGAATTCTTAATTATGGATTATTAATTGTTTCCATACTAATAATATGCAGATTTTTTGATACGGATATGAGTTTTGTAATACGAGGACTGTTGTTTGTCATTGTAGGTGTTGGGTTTTTTATGACCAACTATATGATGCTAAAAAGACAGCAAAAAAATAAGCACACTAAAAATATATTGAAATGAAAATCATCTATTTATTTATACTATTTATTATAGTAGCGTTGGCTCAGATTTTTGTTCCTATCCAAATGGTTATGGATAGTGAGGATGCAATAATTTCTGGAGAAGCTTATAAGTTTAAAACCAGACCGATTGATCCAACCGACCCTTTTAGAGGTAAGTATATTACATTACAGTATGAGATGAATCATTTTAATACAGAAGATTCCACCTATGTAGTGGGAGAGGAGATCTATATTTATCTTAAAAATGATAGTGAAGGTTTCGCAGAAGTTTCTCAAATCAGCAAAACACCTTTGCAAACCGAAGCAGATTATGTGACCGCTCGAGTAACGTATTATTATAAAGGCAAAGTGAATTTTCAATTACCTTTTAATACTTTTTATATGGAAGAAACTAAGGCGTATGATGCAGAGCTGGCGTATACCAAAGCCAATAGGGATAGCATATCCAATAATGTATATGCGTTGGTATATATCAAGGGTGATGATGTAGTTCTCAAAGATGTATTCATAAATGATGTTCCTATACAAGAGTACGTAGATAAATAAAATTCTGGATTAAGATTAAACCTTTTTTGATAACAATAGTCATAATAACGAAGAACAAAAAAAGATTATTATGAAGACATTATTGAGAACATTAGTATTTGGTATTTTGCTGTCTACACTAACAGCGTCTTGTGCGACTACAGTAAAAGTGAACCCCGCGAATCGCGTAGTAGTTACTAAAGTGCATAAATCAAAAATTGTAGTTCATAAGAATGTAAAGTATTATAGAAGTGCAGGTATTTGGTATATAAAAAAGAATAGAAGATATGTAACCGTTGCAGCACCTATTGGGGCACGTATAAGTGTATTGCCTACAGGATATAAGTCGGTTAAGGTAAAAGGTGTAAGATATTACAAGCACAAAGGAGTGTACTACAAAAAATCCGGTAGGAGTTATGTAGTAGTAAATGTATAATAAGTTTTTAGATTGAGTTGGTTAGTTTAGTTAAGGAAAATTCCTTGAGGTTTTTATAAAATAAAATCTCGAGGAATTTTTATTAGTGAAACTCTGTTTTGAAAAGTTGCATAGCAATGCATTCAAAATAGATAGTTGAACTAATCCCGCTTTTTCAGCGGGATCTCAGGCCCGTCTGCCGAGCCGGGTAGATCTAATACCTCGAAGCTTGCTTCGGAACTTTAAAAATTACTTTCCGTTGAATACCTCGTATGCTTGCATCGAGGTATTTTATTTCAAGAACCGGTATTACCAAGCTTCTTCGATTTTTATACGTTTTCCATTTTGATAAGAAGCTATAAAAGCACCTCTAAAACCTAAACGAACTAATTCCCTACGGAATTTTTTAGCCTCGGACAATGAGGCAAAATTACCAAGTGCATATTTATTAAAACTACCTGCTTTGATTTCTTTAAAATTCACAAAATTATCCGAATATAGAGATAAATCTTTTTCCTCAAAAGCCCCAATTTGTACTGCGTATATCAGTTCATCTTGTAATGAAGCTTTCTCTTGTTCAGTATCAATTTCATTCCCTGAAGCATTGATCTCTTGATCCATCGATAGGTTCTTGATCGTTTCTTCCAGTTCTGTGATTTTATTCTTAAGCATTGCAGACTGTTTATTAGACTCACTTTTAGAAATCATCCCGTCAGAGGTACTAAATTTCATAAAATATACCGTTCCTGCAACTCCCAAAAGAGCAATAATTCCTAAAATGATGGTCGCAATTTTAAACTTTCTAGCGTTCTCTTGCTCGTCTCTAAGTGCTTTAGTATGAGCAAAATTGGAAACACGTTTTTCTTCTTTAGCTTCGTCTATTTGAACCTGGAAATCCAATAGTTCGTCATCACTAATATAAGGCATGATTTGTGGTTTTAATATGTTCAAATATAGGAGATTATTGCTTTACCCAAAAATTAAATTACTGATTAACCGTAATTGGTTCGATGTGCTGATAAATTTTTTATTGATTGTGATGTAGAAATAATCAATAAATTATGAAGTAAAGAGGATGGAAACAAAATGAGTAATAAATCCTATAAAACCAAACTGTCTTGGTTGTAAATGAAACCTATGTAGGATTTTCTGTCAAAATAAATAAATAAAAAGTCTATTAATGCGATGATAACGATTTTTAGCTACGCCATATCGAATATTTTTAAGACTCAAAAATATTATGCTCAATAGTGCGTTATCTTTTTTTCGGTATTCTATTTTAACGATCCTCCCACCCTAATCGAAATAGAGTACAGTTGTTATTACCATACTCAAAACTTAACCATCGTGAGCACAAAAAAATACCTAAGGGCACAATTTTTATTGTTTTTTCTTTTATCCAATGTAATATATTCACAATCTAATCTTGTTTTAGAGGTAGATGGTGGTGGACCTACTTCAATATGCAGAGGTTCAAGGATCCAGATTAATGCTATTGCAACTCCGCCTAATAATGCCTATCTATATGTATGGAGGAATGTTAATACCGGACAAGAATTAAAAAGAGAAACTGGAGACGATGGAACTTTCCTTGTCTTCGATGCATTACAGCAATCTGTTACGCTTGAAGTTCAGGTATCTGGTGGTGGTGGATTTGCACAAGAAAGAATCACAATACAAATAGAAGATCCCGGAAATCCAGGTCTCAATACAACAATATTTTTATGCGGTAGAACAGGTGTTATTAATTTGTTCGATGAATTAGATGGAGGCCCGGACCCAGGAGGTACATGGGAAAATGGGATTGATACATATGATACTTCCGATCCAAGCGGTGGGGCATTTACGTATACGGTTGGTGGAAGTGGTACTTGCCCGACTGTAAGTGCAGTTATTACGGTTAAACCATGTGGGGATAATGATACAGATAATGATGGCGTTTCAAACGCTGATGATGCTGATGATGATAATGATGGGATTCCGGATACAATAGAAGATGGTTTTTGCACTGCAGCCACAACAACTCCCATTTTTGTGTTAGAAGAAGATTTTGGTTTTGGAGGTCCTACCAGGAGTCGATATGCCGAAGGTTTAGGTTTGACATATCAACCAGGTTTGCCACAAGATATAAGTAATGATGGGGAATATAATGTAGCGACTTCCACATATTTCCGAACAGCTGGTGGTTTTGATGCAACATTTTTATCAACGGATCTTATTGGAGAAGAAGACGCTAATGGAGATTTAGATGGTAGATATTTAGCTATAAATATGAAATCCAGCGTATTCGCAGATGCCCCTATTTTTGTAGCAGATAATTTACCAGTTACTCCAGGTATAGAGTATACTTTTAGTATGTCTATTGCTAGTTTAAATAATAATGTGGGAGAGCGACCTGCTAATTTAACAATAGAAGTAGTAGATCAAAATACAGGGATCGCGATTTTTAGTGAAGATTCAGGAGAAATAGCTAATGGTACTGATACTTGGAACCTAGTAGAAGATGTATTTACACCAGATCCCGGAGTCACAGTGGTAACCATAAGAGTAATTAATAGACAAAATATAGATGGTAATGGTAATGATATTGGAATTGATAATATTTTCCTTTCTACTACAGGTTGCGATTTCGATAGAGATGGAATCCCTAACTCTCAAGATTTAGATGCTGACAATGATGGTATTTATGATATCGTAGAATCGGGAAATGCTGCAGCAGATGGAAATAGAGATGGACAATTTGATGGAGGAATCAACACCGATGGAACGTCTACTACAATCGTACATAATGTTATCAATTCTGATAGTGACTCAAATCAAGATTTTCTGGATATTGATGCCGATGGTGATGGTATTATTGATAACATAGAAGGGCAGTCTACTGCTGGTTATGTTGGGCCAAGCGGTATCGATGGAGATTTTAATGGAGTGGATGATAGTTATGATACGAATGGTTCTGCAATAACACCAGTAAATTCTAACACTACGGCAGCCCCTGATTATATAGACACAAACTCAGATCCGGTAACTGGTGATTGTTTGGATGATACTATAGAGGGATATGATACTGATCAAGATGGAATCTCTGATATAATTGCTACAGGAGCAGATAGTGACGGTGATGGGTTGGATAATGCGTTCGATACCGTTGCATTGGATAGGGTGACTGTACAAATAAATGCAAATAACGGAGGGACAGTTCCTACTGATTTCCCAAATAATCATAATCCTTTAACAGAAGAAAGAGATTGGAGGGAAGAAATAGGAGATGTAGATGTGGATCCACTTGCTATTATGATATGTGATCCTGTCAATTTATTTGATGAATTGCCAATGGGAACATTAACGACAGGAACTTGGAGTGTGCCAGCAACTGGTACTGCTCTAACGGGAGGTCATTTAGGAACACTGGATCCTAGTGCCACGGGTATTTTGGATGGAGAATATATTTATACGCTTCCGGTGTTAGCCGCAGGATGTCCACCGATTAGATATCTAATAGATATTACGATTGATGATACTTGTCAATGCCCGGATATAGACGAGCCTGTCGTGCCAGCAACACCCATAGCTACCTGTATAGATGCAATGCCTTTACCGTCTGTGACTGTTACGCTTGCACCTGGTTTAGAAGGGCGCTGGTATTTAGCTGATGGAGTAACTCCCATAGCAAGAGCTCAAAATACGGACACATTCACGCCTTTAAGATCCGAGTTGGTATTAGGTGATAACATATTTAGAGTAGAAGCTTACGAACCCGTAGGGATGTGTGCGAGTGATCTTGTAGATGTGATCATTACGGTAACAGCTCCACCAGAAGCTGGAGAACCTAACGATATGCCACCAGTACCTGTTGCTCTATGTGAAGGAGATAACATGATTATTGACTTATTCGAAGAATTAACTGGAGAAGATACAGGAGGTGTTTGGACAGATTCAATGAATACAGTAATTCCAGGCGGTGGAATTACTGCAAATGCAAATATTGCGGGAGACTATACGTATACGGTAACTAGCAATGGGTGTACAGATACAGCAGTAATAACTGTGACTATTAGTACAATACCCACTTTGGTATTTGGTGCTACAACCTGTGCCGCTGACCGAGCTACCTATGATGTGTCTTTTACTACCAATGGTACATGGGATATTTCTGTAAGCCCGGTTAATGAAGGAACTGTTGATATAGCTAATTCAATGATTACCGGAATTACAGATGGAGTTGATATTACAATAATCGCCACTAATCCAAGTAATGATACTTGCGAAGCGATGCTTGCTGTTACTGCACCAGACTGTAGTTGTCCAGATATTGCGGAACCTACAAACCCAAGTAATGAGAGCATATGTGTTGGTTCCACAACACCTGTTTTATCCGTAGATGTATTGCCAGGACAGACAGCAAACTGGTATGATGAAAATGGAGATCCTTTAATTACAAACAGTACGACATTTACTCCTACAGATACAGCAGTGGGAAATTATGTATATAATGTAGAAGCTTTTGATACAACAGAAAACTGTCCTAGTGATCGTATAGAGGTTTTATACCAAATTCTTAACGTTCCGGTTATTGATCCTATAGATCCAGTTGCTGCTTGTGAGTCATACGAATTGCCAACACTAGAAACTGGGAATTATTTTACCCAAATGAATGGAGCGGGTACTCAGCTCAATGCTGGTGATATCATTGATATAAGTCAGGTGATATATGTATATGCAGAAACAGCAACAACGCCTAATTGTTTTGATGAAGAAATATTGAATATTACCATTAACTCATTACCCAATCCTACAGCACCAGTTAATCCTGGAGATCGTTTTTGCGAAAGTTATACACTACCTGCATTACAGAGCGGGCAAAATTATTATACCGCATCTAATGGAGGAGGTACACAGTTAAATGCTGGAGATGCTATACGAACAAGTCAAACTATTTTTTTAAGAGAAGTAGATAGTAATGGATGTGAAAATGAAGTACAGTTTTTTGTAGAAATAACAAATATTGAAGAATTAGAAATAGAAACAGGAACGATATGTTTAGGGCCAACGACTGTAACTTCTTTTGTAATCGATACAGAATTAAACAATACAGATTTTTCATTTCAATGGAGTTTTGAAGGAACAGAAATTCCGGGAGCTACGCAATCTTTTTATGAAGCAACACAAGCAGGAGCATATACCGTTACGTATACAGATGTTGTGTCTATGTGTTCAGGAAGCTCAGAAGTTGCAGTCACTGGTGTTAACGATCCAGAAAGCTTAGATCTTCGATTGTCTGCAGGAGCATTTTCGGATAGTAGTGATATTATAGCTTCAGTCCTTGGAGATGGTGTTTATGAATATATACTTGATAATGGAAGTCCACAAGATAGTAATGTATTCACGAATGTGTCTCTTGGGTTGCACGAGGTAACCGCAGTAGATGTTAATGGATGTGGTTCTATTACAGCCTCTATATTCGTAGTTGGATTTCCTACTTTCTTTACTCCTAATAATGATGGGTCCAATGATCAATGGGGAGTTGTAGGAAATGCGGATACTCCAGAGATGGATATCTACATTTTTGATAGGTATGGAAGACTTCTTCAGCAATTGAATAAGGATAATAAATGGGATGGCACCTATGGAGGTAAACCTCTTCCGGCAACAGATTATTGGTTCTTAGCTGAATTCAAAGATGGATCAGCAACGTATAGAAGACACTTTACACTAAAACGATAATGGGAGTATTATTCCTCTATTTCAAAACAAGCAAGATGAAATTTATCAAAATAAATCTAGCAGCAATGATAATGTTGTTGTTTATAGGATTTGGAAATGCCCAAGAAGGCTTATCTATATATTCTGATTATCTCACTGATAATTATTATCTATTACATCCATCAATGGCGGGAGCAGCTAATTGTTCGCAAGTCCGGTTGACTGGTCGTAGAAACTGGGTTGGAGAAGAAGATAGTCCGGGATTGTATACCGCAGCATATAATGGAAGAATTGGTGATTCGCAATCAGGAATCGGTGCGATCGTTTATAATGATAAAAATGGATTTTCTTCTCAAACAGGAGGATATGTAACATACGCTCATCATTTGATGTTTTCTAGAAGTGAAGCAGATTTAAATCAACTGTCTTTTGGGTTAAGTGCAGGAGTCATTCAATACAGATTAGATCAAACCCGATTTGACCCTAATGACCCTTTGGTAGGACCAGGATCGATAAGTGAAAGTGAATTTAATTTAGATGTTGGTTTTTCATACAATCTATATAATTTTTATACACATGTTACGGTAAAGAATCTTTTAGAAAACTCTGGGGTTAATAATGATCTACAAGTAGTTAATAATTTAAGAAATTATCTAGTATCTGTTGGGTATGTTTTTGATCGTCCAGGAAAAACTTTTTCTTACGAACCATCTATATTATATTCTTACAGAGATGGAGTACAGCAATCTAGTATTGATTTTAATCTAAAGGTTTATAGTGATATGAATTTCGGAAAACTATGGGGCGGATTATCCTACAGAAGAAGTTTTGACTCTATAGATTTTGTGGAAAATTCTGAAATACAAAGTCAGAGCTTGAATTATGTAACTCCTTTTGTTGGTGTTAATTTCGGGAAATACATGTTCGCATATACCTATTCATATCAATCAAATCCGGTAACGTTTAATAATGGTGGTTTTCATCAAATAACATTGGGGATTGACTTTTCTTGTAGATCGAAAAAGTATGCGTGTTATTGTCCTTGGGTTGAATAGCTTTCTACTGTATTATGTTTTTTAATTAAATATTACATAATGGTTAACTTTTTTGCTTAGATGGAAAATAGTTTGATCTTTATTTAAAGCAGGGATAACATCAAGTTTATTGTTGTAAAATATTTTTGAAATAAAAATAATACACACAATGAATAGAAGAAATTTTTTCGAAAAATCTTTGTTAGTTGCAGGAGGCTTTATGATAGCTCCTATGTATATAAGCTGTAACAATGACGATGATATTGACGTCAGTATTCCGGATCTTAATACAGATAATTTTTTTGGAGGAGTAGCAAGTTTTGACCCTACAGACTCTAAAGTGATCATATGGACACGATTTACTCCAGATTCAGGTAATTCTAACATTACTATTAGCTGGCAAATTGCTTTTGATCAAAATTTTGAAGATATAGTACGAAGTGGTGAATTTATAACAGGAGCAGATAGAGATTATACCGTAGCAATAGATGTTCAGGAATTACCTTCTAATAGTGAATTTTACTATCGTTTCTTTGAATTAGAAACACAAACAATTTCAGTAATTGGAGAAACTATTACACTTCCTTCAGCGGCAGATACAATAGCCGATGTAAAACTAGCTGTCTGTTCTTGTGCAAACTTTGCAGCTGGGTTATTTAATGTATATGGGGCAATGGCTAATTCTGAAGCAGATGTTATTGTTCATTTGGGCGATTACATTTATGAATACGGAGAAGGAGAATATGGAACCAATGCGAATACCGTAGCCTTAGATAGAGTGCATAAACCGGCAAATGAAATTATTTCACTTACAGATTATCGAGCAAGATATAAGCAATATAGGAGTGATGCTCAACTACAATTAGCGCATCAGAAAAAGCCATTTATTTGTGTGTGGGATGATCATGAAGTCACAAATGATGCTTATAAAGAAGGTGCAGAGAATCATCAGGATTCTGAAGGATCTTACGAGACTAGAAAACAAATAGCAATACAAGTATATAGCGAGTTCTTGCCATTAAGATCAACAGATCGATCCAAAATCTATAGAACATTCGATTTTGGGAGTGTACTAAGTTTACATATGCTAGATACCCGAATTATTGGAAGAGATAAACAACTTTCTTATGATGACTTTTTTAGTCCCAGTACAGGATTGGATGCAGTTGCATTTCAGACAGCACTACAAGATCCTACTAGAACTTTATTAGGAGCAGAACAGTTGAATTGGTTATCTGGAGCAGTTTCAGCCAGTAATGCGAATTGGCAAGTTTTAGGTCAGCAAGTATTAATGAGCAAGATGTTTATGCCAGCAGAGCTTTTAATTTTAATAGGAACACTCGTAGCAGAAATTGGAGCTTTAGGAAGTGCAACTCCCGAGACAAATGCAATGTTTCAAACAGCTTTAACTGAGTTAACAATGATTAAATCAAGACTTTTAGCAGGAGATCCAACACTAACATCAGACGAGGTTGCTAGAGTACAAACAGTGATTCCTTATAATCTAGATGCATGGGATGGATATTTTATCGAGAGAGAACGACTATTTACACTATTAGCAGGAAAGAAAACAGTTTGCTTAGCAGGGGATACACATAATGCGTGGTATAGTAAACTGAAAGATGCAACTGGTAAGGAAATAGGAGTAGAATTTGCTACTTCTTCGGTTTCTTCTCCTGGGTTTGAAGGTTTATTAGGAGTGGATGCCAATCAAGCTGAAGGTTTTCAGAAAGCGTTAGAAGTATTAATAGATGATTTACAATATATGGATGCCACGCAAAGAGGGTTTTTGCAAGTTACCTTTACAACTAGTAGTAGCCAGGCACAATGGAACTTCATTAATACCATTGCGGCAGAAAATTATACAGTAAGTGTTGGGGAAACAGTTTCTTATAGCTAGAACATTTCAATTTATCACTGTTTAATCAAAACGCAACCTTTGTAGGTTGCGTTTGGTTTTATATTATTTTGACTGAAATTGATTTTTAACTATTCAAGAATTTTATTCATTGAATAGTTAAAAATAATATGTTTTACTCAGCGACCTCTACGATAAGACTATCATCAGTTTTAGTAACTTTAGTAAGACCAAGTTTAGAAAGACCTTTCATTCCTTTATCCCAAGCTTTATTACTTAATCCTGAGGCTGATTTCAGATCTGCTAATATCATACTTTGTTCTTTTTTGATAATCTCAAAAATAGCTTTTTCGTTATCGTTTAAAGATTCTATAATATTTGCCTGTGCGGCTCGCACTTCTGGGCGCATCTGCGGGAAGAACAATACCTCCTGTATGGATTGATTATTGGTTAAATACATAATCAATCGGTCCATACCAATTCCCATTCCGGATGTTGGTGGCATACCATATTCTAAAGCTCTGATAAAGTCATCGTCAATAAACATTGCTTCATCATCTCCTTTTTCACTAAGTTTTAATTGTGCTTCAAAACGTTCACGTTGATCAATAGGATCATTAAGCTCAGAATATGCATTAGCAATTTCTTTTCCACAAACCATCAGTTCGAAACGCTCTGTAAGTTCTGGGTTATCTCTATGTTCTTTACATAGAGGACTCATCTCTTTTGGGTAATCTGTGATAAACGTTGGTTGGATATAATTTCCTTCGCATTTCTCTCCAAAAATCTCATCGATCAACTTTCCTTTACCCATGGTTTCATCCACTTCGATACCCATTCCTTTTGCAGCTTCGCGAATCTCTTCTTCAGATTTTCCTGTGATATCAAACCCTGTAAAGTGTTTGATAGAATCAGTCATCGTTATACGAGCATACGGTGTCTTAAAGTTTATTTTATGTTCTCCAAAAGTAGCATCTGTCGTTCCATTTACAGCTATTGCACAATGTTCTACCAGGTTTTCAGTAAACTCCATCATCCAGTTGTAGTCTTTATAGGCTACATAGATTTCCATAGCAGTAAACTCTGGATTGTGGGTTCTGTCCATCCCTTCATTTCTGAAGTTTTTAGAAAACTCATATACTCCTTCAAAACCACCTACAATTAATCGCTTTAGATATAACTCATTAGCAATTCGCATATATAAAGGAATATCTAGCGAATTATGATGTGTTATAAATGGACGTGCAGCAGCACCACCAGGTATTGGTTGTAGGATTGGTGTTTCTACTTCAAAATATCCTTTGGTATTAAAAAACTCACGCATTGCGTTAAAGAGTTTTGTTCTTTTTACAAATACATCCTTAACATGCGGATTTACGACTAAGTCTACATAACGCTGACGGTATCTCAATTCTGGATCTGTAAATGCGTCATGTACATTACCATCGGCATCGGTTCTGGGTTGAGGTAATGGTTTTAGCGTTTTACTTAATAAGGTAAAGTCCTTTACCATGACTGTTTTTTCACCAACCTGAGTGGTAAAAAGCTCACCTTCTACACCGATAAAGTCACCAATGTCTAGTAGTTTTTTATAGATTTCGTTGTATTTGGTTTTGTCCTCACCAGTACAGATTTCATCTCGGTTAAAATATACCTGTATACGGCCATTAGAGTCTTGCAATTCTGCAAAAGAAGCTTTCCCTTGTATACGTCTGGACATTAATCTTCCTGCGATGATTACCTTTTTTCCTTCTTCGTATTGCTGTTTTATGTTCTCAGAAGTATGATCCACAGGAAATAATGCTGCCGGATATGGATTGATACCTAAGTCGCGTAGCGTTTTTAGTTTCTCTCTTCTTACAAGTTCTTGTTCTGATAATTGCATAATGCTGCCGTTTTAAGCGTGCAAAGATACGAAGTATGATATAATCTTTCAATTGATTTTTAAGGATAGTCAGGACAATCGCATTTAAGAATGTTCTAACACACTACAAAAATCGATTTTCTATGAATTAGGGCGTCCTGGCGGGCTATCCAATACAATTCCTCGCACCTCTCCGCCGCAGCGGATCAGGCTGTGGGATTTCCATTCCTATCCCTGACGCATATCCAATGTATAATCCGCGAAGCGTGAGATTCTCGAACCCTGAGCGTAGCCGAAGGGTGAGCTGTCATACTGAGCGGATTCGAAGTGGGAGTCGAAGCGTGAAATTACACTGCCAAAACGTAAACTTTTAAAAAAAATAAAAAAAAATGAATTTTGATAGTAACATAAGTAGACCATATGACACTATCTAGTATAGAATAGAATTTAATAGAGTGATTAGAAGTGTTTAAAAAGATAGTGTCAGAGATGAATTAATTGTAACCATATGATTGTCAGAGTGATAAGAAAGCAACATTTTACAAAACAAATTTGTTGATAACAATATGGTTTACAAATTATGAGGCTATCTCTAAAATTTTATTTTTGCGCCCTTCTTCTGCGCTCCAGAATAGAAGCGTTTTATTAAAATTTTTAATTATACAATTTTACGATTATGAGAAGATCATTGTTATTTCTTTGTGTTTTAGTGTCTAGTGTTGGTGTTTTTGGGCAATCTATCCCTGTATCCGATAATGGATATCATTTATATGGTCCAAATTCAAGTTGGGGAGAATATCTTAAAGTTGGAGGTAATGGTAGAGGCACTACCAAAGCCTCAATAATATCTACAAATGGAAACTTGCATTTAGATTCTAAAGATGGAAACGCTACCTATATAAATCACTATAGTAAAGGGAATACATATATAAATCCTCAAGGAGGTAATGTAGGTATTGGAACCACAAATCCAGGAGCAAAATTACACGTAAACGGTACCATAAGAGGTAACCTAAGGCACGATAATGGCTACTTCACAATGTATCCATATGGTTCTAGCTATGATGATGGGTCATATGTAAAGTCATTTTATGATGGTAATAAAAAACAAATAATATTTTGGAATTCAGACGCTAATACTGGTTTTACTAGATTACAAACAGGAGGCCTTACCATATCATCTAAAAACCCAATTTCTTCAGTTAACGGTTTCGCTAACAAAATTGAATTGACCGGGCAAAGTAATGGAGCAATTGTCTTTAAACCGGGAGATGCTAAAGAATTAATGTTCGGCATGCATGATAATGGTAATTTTTATTGGGGTACTGGTCAATCAGCGACTAAAGCTAATTATTATTCTATGTACCTAAATGGAAATAGTGGAGACTTAGGAATTAGAGGAAAATTAACTTCCAATGAGGTTAAAGTTAAACTTGGTGGTTGGGCAGATTATGTATTTAAAGAAGATTACAAGCTTCCTACCCTACAGCAAGTAGAAGATCATATCGCTACAAATGGTCACCTAATCAATATTCCATCGGCGGCAGAAGTAGCAGAAAATGGTATCCAATTAGGAGAAATGAATGCGAAACTCCTGGAGAAAATCGAAGAATTGACTTTGTATACGATTGCGCAGGAGAAGAAGATAATAAATCAAGAAAATCGAAATACGAAATTAGAAACAGCAATTCAAAAACAAAATACCAAGATCAATGACTTGGAACAAAAATTAAATACCCTCTTAAAACGAAGTAATTATGATTAAAAAGACAATTAGAATTATTGTAGTAAGCTTTTTTTTTACATCGAGTATTATTGCGCAAAGTTTAGATACTAATGCACAGAATAATGGAGCAATGACCATTGGAAATGGTACTGGCACATTGATGCAATTTGCAGGGGCTCAGGAAGGCTCGGATAATACGAATCAGGCGCAAGGTGGATTTGGTATTGTTACGGGTCCTCATCAAATTTCTCCAGTTGTATGGATGTATGGAAATACGGAGAAAAATGCTTTTCAGATTAAAAGAAAAAAATATGGAGCAACAGTACAAAATGGAGCGACCTTGTTTCAAGTAGGTGCAAATGGCAATGTTGCTATTGGAACAAATAACCCAACTCAAAAATTAGATGTAAACGGTACTGCAAAGGTTGGAGATGGAAATTGGGGTGCCCTAATTATAGACGGAAAAGATAAAAATGACTGGCTTTTAAATGCGCATAACGGAGGTGAAAGCTTTGCAATAAGGACTCAAAGGGATAATGGAGAAAATAGTGGGGCTTTTCAGGTAATGACCTTTCAACGTTCCACAGGTAATGTTGGTATTGGAACAACCTCACCTCAATCAAAATTGCAAATATCGAATGGATTGTCTGGTGGAACGGCGCATGGGTTTTCCGAATTAACTTTAGAAGATGATGACCACACAATGATGAATTTATTGTCACCTAATACTAAGATAGGCTACTATGGTTTCTCTGATACTGATGATGATTTTGTTGGAGGAATGCAATATTATCATAATAACGATAGGATGGAGTTCCGAGTAAATAATCATCAAGAAAGTGATATGCTTATAAATGCTACCGGTAATGTCGGGATCGGCACAAACACTCCAGACGCTAAACTAGCCGTAAACGGTAACATCCATACTAAAGAAGTAAAAGTAGACTTAATCGGTTGGGCGGATTATGTATTTAAAGAAGATTACAAGCTTCCTACCCTACAACAAGTAGAAGATCATATCGCTACAAAAGGGCATCTTATCAATATTCCATCGGCAGCAGAAGTAGCAGAAAATGGTATACGGTTAGGTGAGATGAATGCGAAACTTCTAGAGAAGATCGAAGAATTGACATTGTATACGATTGCGCAGGAGAAACGTATTAAGTCCCTTGAAGGAAAATTAGAAAAAGTTTTAGGAAATAATTAATCATTTGAAATGAAAAAAATCATACTACTAGTAATGTGTATTACCACCTTAGGGTTAAGTGCGCAAAATGTAATAAAAAAAACAGTTTCAGTAGATGGAGCTGGTTGGAAAAGAGTCGCCAGACTTGATGGAGGGGCTGGAAGAGGATATAATACTGTAACACTAACAACTAGGGGTGGTTCAACTGCACCAAGGGTGGCAACTATATCCTGGTTCAAAGGTTGGTCTCATTATGGAGGGTTAAATCTTCATACTGTTACAGACAATGGTCTTTGGTCAGATGCTAGAATTACATATGACAGTACTAATTCTTATTTGGAAATTAATTTCACAACAGCAATATCTTATTTATATATTCATTTAGACCAATCCGAATGGACAGGAGGAAATATATTAGAAGGGTCATTGCCCGATGGTCAAGGAACTGTACTATTATCGGCAAAGTTTGGGAGACTGAATTATGGAGAAAATGATTTATATCTAAGCTATGATGGAAAATTAGGAATTGGAAAATCTAATCCGTCAGGAAAACTGGATGTAAATGGTAATATAAAAGCAACAGAATTTATTACCATTAATAAAGGGGGGAGTTATAGAATTGCTCTTAATGCACAAGCGCATGGTTATATTTCTGGTAGAAATGATAACTCTGAAAATAAATTCTTAATTCATTCGAATGGGGTGTCATTTTTCAATGGAGGCAACGTAGGCATCGGCACCACAACTCCAGACGCAAAACTAGCCGTAAACGGAAATATCCATACCAAAGAAGTAAAAGTAGACTTGATCGGCTGGGCAGATTATGTATTTAAAGAAGATTACAATTTACCAACACTAGAACAAGTAGAAAATCATATCGCTACAAAAGGGCATCTTATCAATATTCCATCGGCGGCAGAAGTAGCAGAAAACGGTATCCAATTAGGAGCTATGAATGCGAAACTTCTAGAGAAGATCGAAGAATTGACGCTGTATACGATTGCGCAGGAGAAGAAATTGGAAGAACAAGAAGAACGTCTTAAAAAATTAGAGACATTATTAGTGAAGAAATAGAATCTCAATTGCTTCTAGTATATATTCATTCGTGAAATATGGAGATATACCAATGAATACATATCTAGAGTTACGGTTCCTATTCATATAATCGAACGATCCAGTGATATAATAATCCAACAATCGACCATAAATAAAAAAAAGTAAGAAAACAGAGGTAACAATTCTCCTTCCTAAGACACGTACAAGTAAGGAGACGAAATTCACCTCAGAAGTATTCTTAATCACATTAAAAAATTGATGGATTAAGAATCCAAAAAATTAAGTAAGGCAACAATTATTAAATAGTATTTTTTATGAAAAACATTTCATTATTTCTCACACTTTTTTTGATTACGAGTTTGGGATATGCACAGACTGGCGATGACGGTGGAGGCACTACTGCATTTGATTACACAGCAGAGCTTTCTAGAGCAGTTACGATTCCTAACTCTCCAGAAGCAGCAGCATTTATTAAATATGGAAATGTTCCATTAAACCAATATACGGGTACTCCTAATATTTCGATTCCGATTTGTGAGATCAAAGGGAATAGTATTAGTATGCCAATTAGTATGACCTATGATGCTTCTGGGATTAAGGTGAATCAATTAGCTACTAAGGTTGGTTTGGGATGGAACCTGAACTATGGCGGGGTAGTTTCTCGTCAGGTACATGGACTTCCTGATCAAGCGGATGGAACCTATGCTAAAATTACAGACCCAGGCACTCGAGCAGGTCTTGATGCTGCCTACAATAATGCATATATGGGTACTTTTTCTACCGTAGAAGCTATGGATGCTGCCGATGCTTTGTTAACCAATTATAGTATGAACAATATCGATATCCAGGCAGATACCTTTAGTTTTTCTATTAACGGATTATCAGGTAC
>NZ_CANLYD010000009.1 GCF_947495315.1 uncultured Aquimarina sp.
ATGGATCCAATCGTTGCTTTTTTTTGCAAAGATCTTATTCTATTTCCAATTCACACACAACTTTTGAGAATGATCCAATATTGGGTTATAGAAAATGAGACAACTTTTCTTAAGCCATTATTACCGATGATTCCTGATGGAAATCTTGAGTTATTATTTGTTTTACAAAGTAATTTAAAAGAACTGTAATTCAGATGTGATAAATAGAATGCACAACCAACGTTTGGTTTGTGAATATTGATAAAAAAAGGAAGGAGTTACCTAATCAGGTTTTTAGAAGAGGTAAAATAACATTTTCTTATTTATTGATTTTTTCCGTTTATTAAAGCTTTCAATTTTTCGAATGTATTCGGACGGAGTCATTTTTTTAATCTCTTTAAACGCCTTATAAAAAGTAGATTTAGAATTAAATCCAACCTCAAAGGCAATAGAAACTACTGTAAATTCTTTATGTTTATTTTCATTTATTCTTTGTGAAAAATCCTCAACGCGATATTCATTAACCAGTTCGTAAAACGTTTTTTTATAAATGTTATTGAGAACCCATGATAACTTATTGGTTGTAATATTAATTTCATTAGCTAAAATTGACAAACTCAATCCTGGTCGGAGATATCCTTTCTTTTTCTTGAAGAAGTCGTCCACTAAATTTTGAATCTTGCCTATTTCACTTTCGTCAAGTAAATTCTTTCTTTTAGGTATATTTTCATTATTAGAAGGAAAACGAATTTTAAATATTTCTGGATGCTTTAAATTATAAAAGCCTACAATATAAATCTGTATACCAAAGATTAAACATGATATATCCCAAATCATTCTAATATCAATTGGTAATTTAACAACAAATCGCTCAACAATGCCTAACAACCAAAAAAACATATAAACCCACAAACCAATCAGTGTAATCTCTATATATTTTATAATGGTTTGATTAAAGGATAGTTCCTGTTCTTCATTTTTCTTATAGTAATTTAGTAGTCTATTAGATCTAAATAAATATGCCGAGATAAAAACAAAAAAGATGACGTCGTTACAAAACAATAAAGTGTTAAAATAACTGCTTAAATCCTTTATTGAATCATAAGTATAAATATGAAAAAAACAGTATACTAAATACAATAATGCTGGCAAATAGTGATAGTATGCTAATTGATAGTTTCCATTTTTATAAAAAAGTAACCGCCTAATGTACGTGTAAACTAAAGGCCCAATAAAAAGATAAAAAGTATTAATGATATTACCATATAGCCTCAAAAAATCTCTTTCAAATTGATCGCCCATAGCTCTTTCGAATAAAAAAAAACTATAAATAACCAATAAGTACTGTATACTCCTGTTTGCTCCTGTATGCTTTTTAGGGACATACTGAATAGCAAAAATCAAAAAAACGCACTGGCCAATAATTAATGCCAGAAAAAGCTCATATAGTGATATACTCATCCACTTAAAATTTTAACGTTGTTCTGTTTTAATCTAACATAAAAATAAGTTTAATATTTCTTATCACTTTATTTAGTTAGAATTTTGACTTTTATTTATGTATAGATTAAAAAATAGTCTGATACTATAGTTTAGGACATCTAATAATGAAAATCGTTACACTGGATGACAAAAAAAAGTTTTCTTTATGAAAAATTAATGTGAAGAATAACGCCATAAATTTCATTCTATAAGTTTGGTTATAATAAAATTTTTATGTCTGTTGTTATTACTACAACTAACTATTGTGATAGAAATGGTCATAATTATACTGATGAAATTATAAATGAATTTATTATTCCAGCTATTGAAAAACTCGAAAAATAAATAAACAGAATATCAAGAAACTTAAACATACTATTATATAATGTTTTAAAACGACATTTTTCATCAAATCAAATCACAATTATGAAATCGAATTATTTATTCATCCTTATTACTTGTCTATTAATATCATGCAAGAATAATAGTCAATCAAAGAATACACTTTCAAACGAACTAGAGAATTTATACTTTTCAAAAGTTGACCATACAAAAGCTAAAATTTCCACAGAAAAATATTCAAAACACTTCAATTTACATAACGACGCTTACCTAAGTATTGTTTTCAACTTAGAGAAACCATTGATACAAAGTCTTCAAGAATTAGCACCAAGCTTATCTGAAGAAGAATTATTGAGCAAAGGGAATTTTCAATTTTCTTATATAGTCGATGAGAAGATCATTTATGTAGAGAACTTAAACACCGGAGCTGGACCAAAAACTAGAAAAACAGAGAAGCTTAGACAAGTAATACCATTAGTAACGCCCGAACGAATATTTTTCTGGGGCTGGGTTATGTGGCAACGGTTTATGAAAATTAATGGTGGACAAGATGCATTTACAGAAGGAAATCATACGTTAAGTATCGAAGTAAGACCCTATTTATATGGAGATGCATTAAAAGTTGGTCCTCTTTTGGCAAAAGGAAGTATTACCGTAGAAGTGCCTAAAATAATTATTGACGAAAGTTTAATTCCTATTCAAAAAATAGAGGCTAACAGTGGATTTGAAGTTTCCAAAGATAATTTTGATAGTTCTAAAATTGAAGCACTCAATAGAAAAATAGCAGAAGGTAGATTTAATGATATTAACGGAATTGTGGTAATAAAAGAGGGAGAACTCTTAATAGAGGAATATTTTAATGGAGCAACAAGAGATAGTTTACACAACACTAGGTCGGTAGGAAAATCCTTTACCTCTACAATAATGGGCATCGCTATTAAAGATAAAATTATAAAAAACGAAAATGCTTTACTAAAAGATTTTTACGATTTAAAATCCTATAAAAATTATAGTATAAAAAAAGACTCGGTTACTTTAAAATCACTTTTGACCATGAGTTCTGGGTTTCTTGGTAATGATAGGGATGATGAAAGCCTCGGTACTGAAGATAAGATGCAAGCTTCTGATAACTGGGTGAAGTTTGCTTTAGATTTACCCATGCATAAAGACAAGATAATAGGCAAAGACTATAATTACTTTACTGCAGGAACTTGTTTGCTTGGAGATATTATTCATAAATCAGTTCCCGACGGACTCGTTTCTTATGCCGATAAAAAACTATTTACCCCATTAGGTATTAACAATTATAAATGGTTTTATACACCTCAAAATATAGCATATACAGGTGGAGGCATACAACTTCGAGCTATCGATTTTGCTAAATATGCACAGCTTTATAAAAACAAAGGGCTTTGGAATGGTAAACAAATCTTAACTGAAGAATGGGTAGAAAAAAGTTTAGCCAAGCAAGTTTCTCAGGATTATGGAGGTATAAAAGGCTTGTATTACGGTTATCTTTTCTGGAATAGAGTATATACGGTCAATGATAAAGATTATGAAGTCTCTTTCAGTACTGGAAATGGAGGTAATAGAATTTTTATTTTTAAAGATATTCCTTTTGTTATTGTCATTACAGCTTCAGCATATAACAAACCTGGAACTATTGCCACCGTTGACAAAATGATGAATGACTATATATTACCAGCCATACTCGATAAAAAATAAAGAAAGCAACATATTTATTACACATTATTCCTTAACGTAATCATAACTAAAACCATGTACAAAAAAGTAGCAATATTAATATTTTTTATAGCATCAATTTCATCTAGCTGCGCACAACAAAACATAAAAGACTATATAGGAGAATGGGAAGGGAAAACAACAAATACTAATGACCTTAACCTAAATATAGCGATTGAGTTGAAAGGGGAAGATGCTGTTTTTAAACTTTCAAACAGCAGGGAAATCCTTTCAAAAAATTTTAAGCTAGAGAAAGAAGTTAAACTTTCACTAGATGAAAACCTAAGTTTTAGAGGATTACTTAACAGCGATAAATCGATGATAACAGGATTTATGAGAATAAAAAAAGATTTATATCCCACAAAATTATATAAAAAGGGAAATCGTTATGTGGGTAAATGGAATCTATCAGCACTGTATTATCTGCAACCAAATGATTTAAAATTAAAAATGAAAGAAGTAAATGATGATGGTTACACTGTATATCCTATGCTAGGTTCGTTTTGGGTGAGTGGTTTTAAACAAAAAGATGACACTATATCATTCGAGGATTATAAGACGGGGCTTGATTTTGAAGGAATATTAAAGCCTTCAGAAATTATTTTAAATATAAAAACAGGCGACAATCTTATAGCATCTGCTTCGTTTAAAAAAGCCAAAAAAGTTAGTAGTTACAATAAAACAACTTTGCAAATCAATGATGGTTGGGACCTTTCAAAAAATCAACTAGTCCTACCAAAAATGGAAGAAGGCATTCATAATAATAGTCTTGTAGGAATAGAGAGTGTGATTGTAGCAAAAAATGATAAGATTATATATGAGAATTATTTTGCAGATTTTAATGCTAAAATTCCGCATGGTATGCGTTCTGCTTCAAAAAGTATATCATCCGCAATCATTGGTATTGCTATTGACGATAAAATTATAGAAAGCGTAGACGAAAAACTATATGATTTTATACCTCAAGAATATCAGTACACAAAAGATAGTATGAAATCTAAAATCACTATTAAAGACTTATTGACAATGAGTTCTGGTCTAGATGTTAATAATAAAGCTTATGAGGGATACTATCAGGACGAATCAGACGACAGTTGGCTAAAAACAGTTCTAGAAGCACCCATGGTGCACGAATCAGGAACTTATACTGATTATGGCTCTGCCAATCCATTTTTACTAGGTATTAGTTTAAATGAGCGCTTAGATATTCCGTTAGAGTTTTATATGGACAACAAGCTTTTCGCACCGCTAGGCATTGCAAATTATATTATGAATACAGACGATACGGGTATCATACCCTATTTTGGTGGCGGATTGTATCTAACCCCTAGAGACATGCTTAAATTTGGACAGCTCTATCTCAACAAAGGTACTTGGCAGGGAAAACGTATCATTTCAGAAGACTGGGTGGAAGAATCGTTTAAAAAACATACGCGATTGCAGGACGTAAGAGATAAAAATGAATATGGTTACCAATGGTGGCATGACACCTATATGATTAATGGAGAAACTATTAAAACAATTGAAGCTAGAGGAGCTGGAGGTCAACGCATTATTTTAATTCCTGAGTTGGAATCTGTAGTGGTTATAACAGCTGGAAATTATAGGAATAGAAAAAGCAATCTATCAGGTGAAATATTTAGAGATTACGTGCTTCCTGCCATTAAGAACTAAAAGGCAAACTCATATCGCAAAAGTTAGAAAAAATAGTTTCCTTAAACTTGAAAACTAACTGTAACATTTAGTAAAATTACTTGTCAGTTATATGTAATGAAGTTCGAAGTTAAAAACTAGGTTGTACTGTAGGATTTCAGTTTAAGGAGAAAGGAGTTTGCCAGCTCTTTAGAAATCCTTTAAAGAAGAAATTCAACGTGTTTAAAAGAATAAGGCTCTCAATAAAGAAAACAAATAATTTATGAAATACCTCATTTTAATAACTGTGCTATTTTTTTCATGCAAGGGCAAACAAGAAAAATCAATAAATAGTAATGAAAAACAATACGTTGAAAACATTTCTGGAGCAAAAATATCTACTCAAAAAATAGAACAATTCATTGGAGATAAAATGGAAGTAATGAATATTCCTGGTCTATCTATGGCAATTATCAATAAAGGAGAAATAGCATATCATATCACTAAAGGATTTGCTAACATTGAAGATGACAAGGAAGTAAACGAACAAACATTATTTGAGGGAGCTTCTATTTCCAAACCCATGTTCGCCTATTTGGTTATGCAGTTAGTTGATGAAGCAAAGTTAGAACTAGATAGACCTCTATATCAATATATTCAACAACCTTTTCCAGGGCTGGATAACACAGATGAAGATTATAAAGAGATTACTGCACGTATGGTACTTTCCCATAGTACGGGATTCCCCAATTGGCGCGGCAACTCAACATTGAGCACTCAATTTAAACCAGGAACCAAATTTGGCTACTCTGGTGAAGGCTATCAATATTTGGTTCATGTAGTTCAGTCAATACTTAATACTGATTATATGGGTTTAGAATCATATTTTCAAGAAAAAGTTGCTATTCCTCTTAAAATGGACAATACAACCTACATTCCAAATTCTAAAACTCTAAAAAATAAAGCTAAAGCGTATAAAAGTGGAGCTCCTATACCCAAACGGAAAAATGCTCAGGAATTTAATGCTGCTGCAGGAATTCATTCTGAAGCTATATCTTATTCAAACTGGCTAATAAATTTGATGAACAAAAAAGACTTAACAAAAGAAAGCTACGATGAATTATTTAAAGACCAAATTACTACACCTAAACAGGAATGGTTTAACAATGTTGGTATCACAAATTGGACGTTAGGATTTGCAAAGCACAAATTTGAGTTTCTTGATACACCTATTTGCGGTCATATTGGAAATAATGAAGGATTTACGAGTCTTTTCTTAATGGACCTAAATAAAAAATGGGGAGTAGTAATCTTTACCAATGCAGACCAAGCTAGTGATTTTGGGTTTGATTTATTCAAATACATCAACACTAAAAACAACCCATAATAATGACTTATGCTTCTATTTACTTCTTAAACGAATTTATAAATAGATATTTAAGAATCTGAAAATATTGGAAGCCTATATACTTCCTGCGATTAAGAACTAAAAGATAAACTCATATCGCAAAAGTTATAAAAAATAGTTTTTTCACGCATAAAAACTAACTGTAACATTTCGTAAAATTACTTGTCAGTTGTATGTAATGAAGTTCAAAAAATACAAACTAAAAATGTCTCATCTTCTTAAGTATCGAGAACAATTAAACTTAACTCAAGAACAATTAGCCACTAAAGCTAATATTTCTGTTAGAACTATTCAACGCATTGAAGCAGGAAAAGAACTTAAAGGCCATACTTTAGAAGCGCTATCTAAAGCGTTGGAAATACCCAAAGAAAAATTAGTCGCAGTTGATTTTGAAAAAAAGGAAGACAGCATATCTTTGGTTAAACTAATAAATATATCTTCTTTATTCTTAATTATTCTGCCATTTGGAAGTATCATTTTTCCAATTATAATTATGTATTGGAAAAAGGCCTTTAATCCTATTACCAAGCAAATTATAACTATTCAAATTCTGTGGACATTTTTGTTTCCTTTAGTTGTGCTATTAGGAGTTTTTATTGGTAAAACAGTAAACTTAAATAATCACATGGTACCAATTCTAATACTCTTAATGCTCTTTATTAATGCATATATTATTATTCGCAATACAATCGAATTAGATAAAAAAAAGAAGTTATTTATAAACCTGAAATTCAATATATTATAATATTGTCGTCTATATTTCGGGTCATTGTCAGGTCAATTTGAGAGTTTTTTTGTTGTTAAAAAGTACTATTGCTTATGGAAAGTATCAGCGATACTAATATCCATAATTTATAGTATTCATCAACTTAAAAAATCAAAATTCATGAAAATCAAAAAACAACCTATATTATTCATAGTACTATTTACTCTATGTTCATCTTTTATTAAAGCGCAAAATTACACCGATGCATTCAATGAAATAATTAAAAAAGAACTAGAACACCAAAGTCCAGGGGGCTCAGTTTTAGTTTCAAAAAAAGGAAGTGTCATTTACAATTATCATTATGGAAAAGCAAATTTAGAATTAGATGTTACAACAAGTTCTAAAAGTGTGTATCGGATAGCATCGCTTTCTAAACAGTTTACAGCAATAGCCATTTTAAAACTTGCTGAAGAACAAAAATTATCTCTAGAAGATGATATAAAGAAATATCTGCCAGATTACCCTACACAAGACAAAACTATTACGCTTGAACATTTATTGTCTCATACTTCAGGCATTAAGGATTATCTCAATATAGAAAGTTTTAATAAAGCTTTTCAAAGACAGGATATGAGCCCAAAAGAGCTGATTGATTTCTTTAAAAATCAACCTATGGATTTTGAACCTGGTTCAAAATATCAATATTCAAGTTCTGGTTATATTATTCTAGGCCATATTATAGAAGTAATTTCTGGAATCTCTTATGAAGATTATATGAAAGAAACTATTTTTAAACCCATTGGTCTAAACAATACATTTTATGATAATACTGAAACACTAATTAAAAACAGAGTTTCAGGATATAAGAATAGAAATGGTGTATATGAAAATATCGATTTTCTAAGCATGACACTTCCTTATGCAGCTGGTTCACTAGCATCAACTACAGAGAACTTGTTTAAATGGAACGAAGCCTTAAAATCAGAGAAGATTATAGCTTCTAAATCACTTAGCAAGGCTTATACAGCCTTTAAACTAAACTCAGGGAAATCAGGTCTTCAAGGATATGGCTGGGAAATTGGAAATGTACAAGGTATTAAAGCTGTAAAACATAGTGGTGGTATCAATGGCTTCATTACTTACGTCTTATCTGTACCTGAAAAAGATATCTACGTAGCTATTTTAACCAATTCTGAAAATACAAACAACTTAGGTCAAATTACATCAAAGCTTGCTGCAATTGCTTTGGATAATCCTTACAAACTTATATCCAAAGACATTCCTAAATCACAAATAGAAGCCTTAAATGGAATTTATGAGAATAATGATGGTGTACAAAAGACTATTCGTTTTGAAGATGGTTCACTTCTCCTTTTTGATAGAGGAAAAACAAAAAATAAACTAATACCGTTTAAAAAGAATAACTTTTTTCTAGAAAACAGCTTAACAACATTTTCTATTAAAGAAGAGAATGACACTCTACAATTAGTTGAAAATAACACTTATCAAATAACTACGTGGAAGCGAATTGATAAAGAGGTTAAAAGTTTTAAAGCAAAAAAAGTAAGGCTTAGTGAATTAAAAAAATACCAAGGAAAATACGAACTCGGTCCTGAGTTTTACTTTGAAGTTAAGATTGAAAACAATAAGCTTATTGGACAAATAAGGGCTGATAAAAAAGAATTAGTTCCCATAGGGAACAATCAATTTATAGCTAGAGATATTGATGCTAAATTAACCTTTAATTTAGATGAAAATCAAAAAGTTATTAGTTTAACTTTAGATCAAGGCAGAGAAATGGCCGCTAAAAAGATATATTAATACTATGAGTTGATGGAATAAAATTACATCAATTTTTCATATAAAATCTTTGCAATCTAAATAGTAGCTATCCTATATATGTTAACGTTAATTTGAAGAAATAAATATTATAAGAACACACTTTGTGTGATATATGAATATACCACATTTTGAAACACTTATAAAATCACGTTAGACTTTATCTAGACTTAGGATCTGGTGCCCCGAGGTGTGGGAGTTCGAGTCTCCCCGCCCGCACTGTAAAAAAAGCTTCTTGGAAACAAGAGGCTTTTTTTGTTTGGGTACAACATCTGTATTAATATGCCAAATGCTATTATTTCAATTTAGTATTTGATTTATTTTTTCCCGCATGAAGTAAGATGATACAATGAACCTATTTGTTATGACTTATTATAGTCTCAGTTATATATAATGATCGATAGACACCAATCACATATCCGATATAGTTTTGTCATTGAAAACAAATACGGGAATAATAGACCATGCTACTAATATTCCAAAATAGAATAGTTCAGAAATCACATTATAGTAATTTGCTGCCAACATCCCTCCAATCATTATAACATGTGCTAAAAACGCCCATAATAGACCTGAAAAAAGGTTTTTTTTATTTAAAGGATACTTTTTAAGAATATATCTAGCGAATAAACCATAACAAGGAACAAATATTAATAGAGAGGTAAGTAACCCTGGGTTATAAGTGAAGTTGACTACAGCTGCCAAAATATGAACAAAAGCATTCACTACTATAATTCCTGCCATTGAAAATAATGGGAAAAGATGCTTTGGGCTTCTCCATATAGCCAAAAATCCTAATAACCAAACCAACGACGTATTAATAACGAAAACACTTGCCTTGGACAATGGATTAATACTTGAGTCAGTTTCACTAAGTACGGTTCTTATGAAATTATTGTTGTAAGTATAAAAAGCATAATGATTACCAAATAAATCTATCCAGTGCTCCTCAAATTGATGAAGTATATATGCTAAAAGCATCAATAGTGCTATTAATCGAAAGTGATTTTGTTTTTTGAAAGAGTAGTTCTCTCCTAAAAACAGGAAAACACCAATAAGAATAAAAGGAACTGCATATGTACCAATTTTCATCCAATGGTTAATGAGGAAATCCTGTTGGCCTAATGGCAACCATAGCATTAAAAAAAGAAGTGCTACGCTCGTAGTTAATAAATGTTTGTTTTCCATAATGTTCGTATAAAATTCTCAGGTATTCTTAAAAGTTTATTATTTCTAGAGCTCAACTCGGAGTAAAACATAAAAACAAGGTGTATTCCATTTCACTTCTGATTGAATCTAAATTCTTCACAAGAAAAAATCAGAATCCAAAACCAAAGCCAAATGAAAAACGAATTCCATCATCGCTATTAAAAATTCCTACCCTAGCTGATATAAGATCAGAAGCATTAACAAATAAACCTCCACCATACGAAGTATTCCAAGTGTTTGAATCATCATTGGACAACCAAACTCTACCATAGTCAAACCCTCCATATGCACCAAGGACAAGTGGAATTACGCTAGTTCTTACATTCTTAATAGCCAAACGTAAATCTGTATTTTGATAAAAAGATGATTTACCCGTAAAACGCTGAAAACGGTATCCTCTTAAACCATTTTCTGCTCCAATACTTGCGCCTTGATAAAATTGAAAATCGTTTCCAATAGTTATCTGTCCAGAAATTTTGGTTGCCAACACAAGCGCACCTGAAGGTATTACCTTATAATCCATGGACAATTTTGGAATGATATAGCCATAACCTTTGCCTCCTTCGGCTGTATTTATCTTGTATCCTCCCAGTAATGAAAAATCAAAACCAAGTGTTGGAAAAGCGATATTATCAGTATTTTTATAGGAATACGCTGCATCCGCTCCCAAGAAAGAATTTTTGTTATCCAAGTTAGGATTTGCTGCATAGAAATCTTCAATGAACCGTCCTTCCGTTTCCTCAACCTTAATATCCTCAAATGAAACACCCAACCTAAATGTAGAACCATATCTTCCTCTCCATAATAAAGAAGGGGCAAATTTTAGTACTTCTATTTTGACTCGATTAAAGTCAAGATCCAGGTTATCATCAAAATTTTCGGTCTCATTTCCAAAACCAAAAAAGTTAATACTGAAGTTTGGACTGGTATATTTCGCATCAATTGTAAGGGAAGCCTTGCCTAAAACTCTCACAAATTCGCCTTTATAAGAAAAATCATATCCACTAGTTGCAAAATAAAAAGCAGCATTAAATTTATGTTGACTTGTAAACGGTTCCTGTAAAAAACCCTTATAAGTATATGTATCACTAATGCTAATCTTGAAACCGTCGTCGGGATTGGAACCGATTGAGGGAATAATTAAGTTATTACTTTGTTTTGCCTTAAAAGGGTCATAGGTATTAATGTTGTAATTGTTTGTCAAATGCTTCTTACCGTTTTCAGTTTTAAATGTATTCTTTTGCGTTTTATAATCATAAATTATTGTCTTTCTCCTCTGGCCAATATCATAAATATCATTGTTTTGGCCACCTATTAATCTAATTTTAGGACCTATATCTTTGCTTGCCTTTACCTCGAAATAATCATCGTCGTCCAAACCATATATCCATATCTCTTTGGTAACTTTCTTGTCGAACTCTCTTTTGAAAAAAACATCATCTTTCCCCCCGTTTTTTATTCTATAACCTGTAATTCTGGTAAACCCATTACCTATATCCTCGATTTGGAAATAGTCATCTTTATTAGTCCCTACAATAACCGCTCTTTTGTTTATTATTTGATAATATTCCAAAGCTATCTCTCTAAGAGCATCTTTTCTAGATAATAGTTTTCTTTTGATTTCCTTTACGGTCCCATCTTGAACCTCTATGGGAAACTGGGAAAGTGCAGAATCTATTATTCGTTCATCTATATTTTGTTGAATAAATTCAGCCTGTATTATCCATTGTTCCAGGGTAGTTTCTGGAAGGATATAGGTGTCCAATGAAAATGTTTTTGATGATGAATTGAATCCTTTTACATTTCTAATCTTATCATCAAAACCTTCCATCAGTCGTAATGCTGGTATTGACCGTGTTGCAAGACCCATGAGAAATCCATCGCCCATTATCGAATATGCTTGATCTCTATCACGGGGCACTGGCCTGTATACCTTGTCACCAGATTTTTTACCTTTAAATTCTGCCCAACGCCACTGATCGTTATGCCGATCCCAGTCACCAATTAACATATCAAAAAGGCGTGCTTTGATGTAAGCCTCCTTATCCACCGTATATTTTTCATCAGAAGAAATCTTCTCTATTAAATCTGGCGTACTTATCAATTTGTTGGAGTATCCAAAACTTTTTTGATCTCCATGACCATCTGTGGCTCGTTCTTCAATCATAAATAGTTGGTTGCCAAACTCATCATTATATTCGCCAAGTGCATTTTGCTTTGGTATATAATACAGTACCGGGTTGGTATGGTAGATGCCAACAGCATCAGAAAGTGTTCCAATGGTAAATGGGGCATAGGGATGATCACCTGTGTAATAATCTGTCAGAATCCGATTTGGGGCCAGCCCTTCTGTCTTCCCTATTATAAATTCTTCTTTGGCCACCATTGCTTGTAAATATGCTTCTGCACTTTTCTTTAGAGCTCGCATTACGTACTCTTTACCTTGATTATTTTTTAATCGTAACGATTTAGATTGGTGACCTCCACCTTTTCTCACTACTCTTAAGCCGCCGAATAGAGTATCTAAATTAACAATAGGTGCGCTAACTTGAGTACCGTAGTACTTTCGGTAACGTTCTCCCCAAAACCATTTGTGGAACCCACTTTTATCAATTGCTGTTGAGTCATAAACAGAGGCTGTAATTTCTTTTGGGAAGTTGGTGTCGTAATCAGGGAGTGAGGCGTCCTTATTTGCCTTAAATATCTGGTTTTGGTATACCATTTTATTCTCAGCAGCAGTAAAAAAACTGACCTGGGAAGAACCATTGGATGCGACATCCAAACGTGAATAGCCATTTGCACCATATGCAAATTGTCCTCCCTTTCTATTTCTTACAGGTGTGGCTTTAACCAGTGACCCGCTTATGATCTGATGTACATTGTTTTGCTCTAAATATTGTAAATTCTGTTCGTGACCAGAAAGAAATATAACTTTGTCATTATATTGAGCAAGGGTTACCATGCGCTTTCTAAAGGACCTGTAAGCACTATTCTGTAAGCTGTTGGTATTAAATCCCCCTGTTTTTTTAAAAACATTTTTTATTGTTCCCAAAACAGGTAAAGGAGTCATACTTTGTCCAAAAGAATATTGTCCTCCACCGTTGCCATTGCTATACATTGGATGATGGACTGCAAAAAGAATGGTCTTTCCAACATTCTTTTTCACCAAACTTTCTATCTCTGAAAAGAATGACTCTCTATCTCTGATAGTACAGTTATCGTTTATTTTAGGGTGTTTGTCCCAATCTGCAAAATACCATTCGCTATCCACCATAATTAAGGTGATAGCATCATTTATTTTAATGTCTTCAATGGGGCAGCCATTTTCTGGTAAAAATGAGTTTTTACCCAAACCTTCATTAACATAGTCTTCAATAGTTTGAAGAGCATCCATATCTGAACTCCATTCATTTGAACCAGCTAAATAAATTACTTTTCCTCTAAATTTACTTAGAACGTCTATTTGAGTTTTTAGCTGATTTTGAATTACTTTTTCGCTTTTTTTCTTATCAGAAGAGATACTTGAAATTGAGTTGCCAAGTACTAATAGCGTACTTTTATCATTACTTTCATTAACGATATTATTCAATGTGCGCAGATACTCTTCTTGATTTGTTTTTTTAGAATCGCCTATACCACCAATTAAAAAAAAACTATGTTTTTCCGAAGAGTTTTCAATGACTTTTTTTTCGTTTACAGATTGTAGCTCATATGTAGCACATCGTGTAAAGAGTAAGCCAATAAAACAACTAAACAATATTCTTTTCATACTTACTACATTCGTCATAATTAATAGTGATATACAGTTAAATATTTTATCTTTCTTTTTCAAAATGCCTTCCATAAGGCAGTTATATGGGTCTTTCTCTTAAGAACACTAACTGTTTAATTATCAAGTCTTTTAATTTATTCGTTACTAGTTCTGAAGAAATTAATACGTTGAAAATGACAAGTCTTTACAGTTTTATCTCAATTTGATATCCTTTTTACAGTAAACGGATAACATTTGAAAAAACAAAAACCAATACGGTAAAAACAAAACCTACCAAAAAAGCATTATATGAGTGTTCTAGTATTTTGAACCCTCTTACCATATTTTTTTCAAAGACATAATGTGTACGAACTTGATTTCCAATTTGTAGTTCTTGACTCTGAACAATCTTATGATATGCTTCTTCATATTCTTTCAGAGATAAATAGCCGGATAAGCCTACCATAAAAGAATTGGTTTCAGGGTCTGGATAGTTTGAAACAATTTCTTTTTTGTGACTCTTCATTATCCTCGAAAGAGGTGGTTTAGCTGCCAACAAGGCTAAGACCAAAGAAACAAAGGAGCAGCTTACGAGAACTAAACCAATTAGCATTCCATTTTCTATTTCTGAAATGTGCTCAAAAAATATCACAATCCCAGAAATAAGTGTTGTATTTATTCTAATTAATATAGCAGCTTTTCTGTCCAAAACATTTACCATATTAACCATTATTTTGTTTTGGTTACGTTGAAAAGTAGCCATTGACTTTCGAGGTTCTTTTTTTGTCCGATAAAGAGTCTCTACTGTGTCTTTTAAACCTTTTGTTTCATCATTTTCAGTTGATTGCATTTTTTTAACCGATTGTTAGTTATTTGAAATTTTGTTAAAAATTCAGACTCATGTAAGAACCGATACCAATAAAAACAAATGGAACGGTGTTAATACCTTTTTAAGTAGCACCAGATAACACACTTACTTTTCGGGCAAACAATACACTTGAAATGCCACCTATGATAGTTAAAAATCCAGCAGTTTGAAGTCCTAAGAACTCATTTGAAAGCACAGTAAGTAACAAAACTATAGCTCCAATAGCATTTACAAAACCACTTATCAAACGATACATCAGCATATTCTTTTTTATAGCAACTTTTGAATTCAACGTGGCAAACGAAAACATAATTTCAATTAGGCCATAACAAAGACAGAAGTAGGTAAAATACAGCAGAAAGGACTGTAAAGAATCAGGCACAAAAATTACTAGCGCAGAAAATGCTATAAATAGACCTCCTTGAATTTTATGAAAAGTACTGGCCGTTTTATTTTGTTCGTTAGCTATAGCAAATTTGAAGGTTGTGAAACCACTCAATAGTAGTAATAAGGGTAACACTATCTTTGATGTAGTAATACCAATATTTTTAGAAAATAACATGACAACACCTGCAAGTATCATTGCTATTCCGCTCAGCATAAAAAGATTTGTTTTGTTCATCGTTCGTTATAATATTTATTCAGACATTCTTAAATTAAAGATGCTTTTCTTTATAATGATTAGGAATTTTTAAAACTTGTACTTGATGCAGACTTAACTGCTCTTGCCCATTTTTCTGGGATAGGTTCTTGTAGTAACGAACCAGGTTCGATATATTGAAATAGCTCACTATAATTTTTTATTTCGGTAAAATCTGTTCTTCTAACGCGATGCCAAGGTTTCAATTCGCTTGTACTTTCTAAACCCATTGCACCAATAATTTCCGCGACACTTTCGACTGTGCTATCATGAAATGTAGATGTTCGTTTAGCTTTATCTTCTACATTTAAAGCTTGCATGTAGTGTGGGTCTTGCGTGGCGACTCCTGTTGGACAGGTGTTTGCGTTACATTTAAGCGATTGAATGCATCCAACGGCTAACATCATTGCACGTGCAGAGTAGCATAAATCGGCGCCAACGGCCATATTCTTTACAATATCAAAACCAGAAATTATTTTGCCACTACAAATAACCCGAAGCTTACTTCTTAAATTAAAACCCGTTAATGCATTATGCACAAAAATTAAGGCCTCTGTCAACGGCGCACCAATACTATTAGAAAATTCAAGTGGCGCAGAACCTGTACCACCTTCACCGCCATCAACAGCGATGTAATCTGGAAGAATGTTTGTTTCGACCATTGCTTTACAAATAGCTAAAAATTCCCTACGCTTTCCGACACATAATTTAAACCCAATAGGCTTTCCTCCAGATAAGTCACGAAGTTGTTTTACAAATTCCAAAAGTTCCATAGGAGTAGAGAAAGTCGAATGTGCCGGTGGAGAATTCACATCTTTGCCTAATGGTACATTCCTAATCTCAGAAATTTCTTTTGTAACCTTTGCTGCAGGTAAAATTCCGCCATGACCTGGCTTTGCACCTTGCGATAGTTTTACTTCAATCATCTTCACATTTGCATGGGAGGATTTTTCTTTAAATAAATCTGGGTCAAATTTTCCTTCTAAGGTTCTCGCCCCAAAGTATCCTGTTCCTATTTGCCAAATTAGATCTCCACCATTTTTTAAGTGGTGCTCGGTTAAACCACCTTCACCGGTATTCTGTGCAAAACCGCTATTCTTAGCTCCCTGATTTAATGCTAAAACCGCATTTTTACTTAGTGCGCCATAGCTCATAGCAGAGATATTCAAAATACTGGCATCATACGGTTTCAAACAATCTGAACCTCCAATAGTAACGCGCATTGTTTCAGGGTCGACTTTAATTGGATTTAAAGAGTGATTAACCCACTCATACCCTACTTCGCTTACATTCATTTGAGTACCAAATGGTAATGTGTCAAGTGTGTTTTTAGCACGCTGATATACTAAAGAACGTTGTTGCCGTGAAAAAGGAACACCACTAGAGTTAGATTCAATAAAGTACTGGTTAATTTCTGGTCCAATACCTTCAAGTAGGTAACGAAAGTTTCCTATGAGCGGAAAATTTCTTCGAATAGCATGCTTTTTTTGAAGCATATCATTTAACCCAATTAGGAATAATGGAATAACTATAACCAAACTCCAAAGAATAGGTTTCCATACAAATTGTAAGACAACAATTATAAGAATAACAAGTATGGAGGAAATAATAAATTGTCTTTTCATTTTTTGCTCTTTACATGACTATTGAATTATGCTATTTTTTCTTTTTTTAAAATAGTTGTCAATACTAAAACTTCCACCTCCTGAAAAAAAGAGATAGAAAAATATGAAGCAATACAACACAGATAATTCTCCACCATTTATTATTGGTAAAAATGATTTGCTAATGAAAACCATGCAATAAGCAACTGCCATCATTCCACTTAGAATGAATGCAGTCCAACGTGTAAAAAGACCAATGATTAGTAATATTCCACCCAGAAATTCTAAAATACCAGCTACCAAGAGTAAACTAGAAAGCTCTCCTTGTGCAGTTTCTGTTGGTGGATAGCCAAATAGTTTTTGTGTTCCGTGCCAAAATATTAGAAACCCCATTATAATTCTTAATAATGCTAATACTTTAGAGTGCCATTTGTCCCAAAATTTATTCATATTTCTAAGATTTAAGAGAATGTTTATTTGTTTGCTATAGCTCAAAGACTAAATCAAGTGCGAAAATGTGTAAATTCGTAAAGCGGTCTGTTTCACCAAAAAAGGACCCATATGTAATTTCTGCCCGTAACAAATCGGGAACTATTTGTTTATATAAAACGACATCTATTTCTTGCCCAAGGAAATCTCCTTCTTCTTCTGAAAAATAGCCATGATATCCAAGCCAACCGCCTATGCCCCAGAACAAATTATTGGACTCTGCCGTAAAATAGGGGTTGTGTAGTCCATCTGCAGGAGGGTCAATAAACACATCGGATATGCGATGCAGACGTTGCCCCGTTGATAATGGAAATTGGTAAGAAGCATTACCATCATCTGAGGTTGCCAATTCATAACCAACACTAAAGATTCCAGTATTAGGTAAAGAGACTCCTACTTCTGCATTAAACAAAAAAGCATCATAAGAAGTTGGATTGTCGCCGTAGTCACTTTGATAGGCAAAGGCTGTTTTGTAAGTCAATGCTGTCTTATCCTTCGGAAAATTACCTCTGTCTACCAGAATACCAAATGATTTACTCGACTTATCGGGAGCATCATCTTGAAAGTCAAGGAAGTGTGTGAACAAACCAACCCGAGCCA
Organism: uncultured Aquimarina sp.; assembly: GCF_947495315.1. GTDB lineage: Bacteria > Bacteroidota > Bacteroidia > Flavobacteriales > Flavobacteriaceae > Aquimarina. Next base: position 18,293 of record NZ_CANLYD010000009.1, read on the forward strand.
TTTCGTTTTTATAATACTTGAACATTAAAACATGCGAATCACTACGCCAATCAGCAACTTCTGCAATTAGGCGATTAACTTGATACATATATGCATACTCAAAAGCCAGTCCTTTTTGGTCGTTTTGTATTCTACCATACAGTGCATCAAAAGTTTGGTCATCTTGTCTTGCTGAAATCCTTCCTATAAAACGTTCGTCTTCAACAATAGCAGCTTGTCTACCCACTTTAAATTGCAGTATTGTTGCGTCATTGAATGTACTATTATATTCAATATGTGCCTGATTTAACTCAAGAGTTTCTGGGTCAGTTACATTTGTCCTGTCGGTTAAACCATTTACTCCATCAAAATATCTGTCTGGAGTGAGGGCAACTACACTTTCCCCTTCAAGATACACTTGAAAGCCTTTATACGATTTGGTTTTATAGCCAAAGTTTGTACCAAAAGTATACGCTTGGGATGCTCGTGCTGCTTCATCATTGGCGTGCCAGAACCTCAATTTACCATTAAATACAAATTCCCCTCCACTTATAGCTTTTGCTAAATCGTCATTTTGAGATTGTTCTTGACCATAACTGCAAATTGTAAGAAGTGAAAATATGGCCACCATCATCTTAGCCACTCTAAGGTGACCGTATATTTTTTTATCTGTCATAACACAATGATTATTAATCAACTATAAGTTTTGAAGGACGTTTGCCGCTGAAGAAATCTTTTATAATCTGACTAACCTCTTCTGGGGCTTCCATATGTGTGAAATGATTTGCATCTACAAATTTTACGTGGCCATCTGGAACTAGTGTAGCAGAATATGCATATTCTTCCTCTCTTTGTGCAGGGTCTTTAGAACCTTGAAGAAACAATATAGGCATATCCATATATTGTATTAAATTCTTCATTCTATAATCGAGTTCTTTATCAAAACTTGTATCATAAGTCTTGGCTACTGCCTCGGCTTGTCCTTCGGTTCCAAATTCTTTGTACAACCTGTCCATATGTTCAGGAGTTATTTCAACAGATACCCAAGCAGAGTTATATGTTCCTGTTATCATTGCACCATCTTTATAGTTTTCTGAATGAGCCATCATTTCGTGGTCTGGTCTTGGACGGCCGTGAGGTTTATCAAAAGATTGTTGCATTCTAATCCAATTGATTACCCTTTTATTTAAACCTTTTATTTCCATCATGTTGTCGGCAATACAGGTTCCACGGTCGTGGGAAATCAGATTAAATCTATTGATACTCATTTTATCTAAAAGCTTAGCTAGACTTTTTGCAACACCTTGATGTGTTAAATCTTGCTTTAGACTTTTGTCAGATTGTCCATAGGCCAATTGGTCTACTGAAATGGCATAATAGCCATCCTGAGCTAAAGAAGCCATCTGCTTATGAAATCCATGCCAAGTTTCAGGAAATCCATGAATCATTAGCACAGGTGTATCCGAAGGATTTCCGGCAGTAACAAAATGCCATACGGAACCTTCTACATCAACAAACCAATGAATTCCCATAACATTATCATCCAAAAACTCCAGTTCCCCGTGACTGTTAAAAGAACCTTTTGGCGGCGTTGCTGCTGGATATCGGTTTTTGTCCTTAGCAAAATTAGCTAAGTCGTAAGGCTCATAGCTGATGGGTTGGCCTGTTCCTACATTCATAAGGTCATCAGGATTTGTTATAAGTGTATTTTCCTTATCCTGTTCTTTTTCTTGTTTTTGTTCTTGTTTTTGTTCTTGAACACATGATGCAAAACTTATTAGCATCATAACTAAAAAAGGCAGTATTGCTTTTTTAACTGATTTTTTTAAATTAATTGTAGTTTTCATGCTGATTTAAGTTTGGTTATTCAAAGGATGAATAATATTTTTTTTATTGACTGCAAAGCGATATTTTTTTTGATAAATCATACTAACAGTATTTAATTAATCAACAATAAGTTTTGGTGGACGTTTGCCGCTGAAGAAATCTTTTATAATCTGACTAACCTCTTCTGGAGCTTCCATATGTGTGAAATGATTTGCATCTACAAATTTCACATGACCATCTGGAATTAGTGTAGCAGAATATGCGTATTCTTCCTCTCTTTGTGCAGGGTCTTTAGAACCTTGAAGAAACAGTATAGGCATATCCATGTATTGTATTAAATTCTTCATTCTATAATCGAGTTCTTTATCAAAGCTTGTATCATAGGTCTTGGCTACTGCTTCGGCTTGTCCTTCGGTTCCAAATTCTTTGTACAACCTGTCCATATGTTCAGGGGTTATTTCAACAGATACCCAAGCAGAGTTATATGTTCCTGTTATCATTGCACCATCTTTATAGTTTTCTGAATGAGCCATCATTTCGTGGTTTGGTCTTGGACGGCCGTGAGGTTTATCAAAAGATTGTTGCATTCTAATCCAATTGATTACCCTTTTATTTAAACCTTTTATTTCCATCATATTGTCAGCAATACAAGTTCCACGGTCGTGGGAAATCAGATTAAATCTATTGATACTCATTTTATCTAAAAGCTTAGCTAGACTTTTTGCAACACCTTGATGTGTTAAATCTTGCTTTAGACTTTTGTCAGATTGTCCATAGGCCAATTGGTCCACAGAAATGGCATAATAGCCTTCTTGAGCTAGAGAAGCCATTTGTTTGTGGAAACCATGCCAAGTTTCAGGAAAGCCATGAATCATTAAAACGGGTATTCCAGAAGGATTGCCAGCAGTGACAAAATGCCAAACCGAACCTTCAACTTCAACAAACCAATGGATTCCTATAACGTTGTCATCCAAAAATTCTAGCTCGCCGTGGCGGTTAAAAGAGCCTTTAGGTGTTGTAGCTGCTGGATAACGATTTTTGTCCTTAGCAAAATTAGCTAAGTCGTAGGGCTCGTAACTGATAGGTTGGCTTGTTCCTACATTCATAAGGTTATCAGGATTTGTTATAAGAGATGCCTGGTCTTGTTCTTGAGCAAATACCGGAAAACTTAGTAGTGTCATAAATGAAATAAGCAAGATTGCTTTTTCAATAGAGAAGTTTAAATTAAGTGTGATTTTCATTTTGATATAAGATTAATTGTGTGATTTGAAATGTGTTTTACGCGTAAACTCTTAATCATTTCATAACAAACTTATATTTAATATAAATCTCGTAAAAGGTGAAAAGTAGCTATTCGATGGTAAGAATGAGATTGATGAGAAAATAGTGGAAATAGCGGATGGTTTCTTTATAGGAAATAAAAAAATAACTACTTATTTATAAAGCTTTTACGAGTTTTAAACTAAAGTGTATATCGTCACTTCTTCCTGCTTTCCTTTAAGTAAAACACTGCCCAATGTTTTAGGCTTCAGTAAATATTCAGTGTTCATGTCTAAGATTAATTTATCTGAAAGTAATAAGAATACATTATAGGTATTGCATTGTGCCTGAATTCTTGCTGAGGTATTAATGATATCCCCGTGGTAGGCTAATTCTTTTTTGACAAAACCAACTTCTGCAACCATAATAGGTCCTCCATGAAGACCTGCTTTGAACTCAGGATAAACCTCATATTTTCCATAATAATAATCTTTTCTAGATTTCTGTTGTTCTTTGAAATCATAAAAAAGCTTAATACAATTATTATTTTTTACTCCCTTAGCATATGGCCAAGTTAAAACGGCTTCATCACCTACATACTGATATATCTCGGCTTCGTACTTGGACACGACCATATTTAGGTCATAGAAACAATCTTGAATAAATTGGCTATACTTTAGATGTCCTAACTTCTCAGCTATAGTAGTCGAATCCTTTAGGTCCAAAAACATAAATATTCTTTCCTCTTCTTTTGGTATCCTATATCTACCCCTTAATATCTTCAGGAATACACCTTTGCCAAACCTCTCGGCCGCAATTTTCATTAATAGAAAAAAGAAAGAACAAAAAGCGATATAAAGTAAGATAGATAAAAATCGCTCATCTTTCAACCACCAAAACCAGCCTTTTTCAAAATTTAATTTAATCCCATTAGCTTCAGCGACTTTTTGAGAAAATCTCAAAAGTAAAATTGTAATGATAAAATAAATCAGTGCTCTTAAAATAAGATTAGCTCCTAAGCTTAAACTCTTAGATAGGTGTTTATCAAAAAAGAAATCTATTGTAGCGTATACTATACCAAGTATCACTCCTACTGCAGTCAAAGCGATTAAATTTTGATAAACTAAAGATTTAACACTTACGCTTGTTGTAATTTCAGGTATACGATTAATACCAAGGTATCTAAAAACAGCAAAGAAAGCCAAACACAACCCCCAAAACATAACTGAGTACGCTAATTGTTTTAAATAAGTCTTTACGTGTGTGTTCATTATAATATGAAATAATGATTGAATTACTTTTAATCGGACTTCAGCAATTGTTCAATTTCTTCTTTTGAAATGTTCACCTTAATGGGCTTTACTTTATTACCTGAAAGGTAAATCCCGCTTCCAATATTATTCGTGTTAAATGCACCTTTATAAAGGTTGTCTGCACCATATTGAGGTGTTTTAAAAAATAAATTCCTAATGGGCTTGAGTAAAAGAGGCATACCACCTCCAGATGTCATTTTAGTTTTTATAGCTCCAGGATCAACGTTAACAAATCGTATAGTTTTGAGTTGTTTACTTAAATTATTCATTAATGTAATTAGGATAAGCTTCGAATCTATATAGGAACCCAGGAGCTTGATGAATTTTTTAGGTTTTTTAAAGGCAGCAATATCAATAGTTTTTTTGTTATGCAATCCTGAGGTTACAGTACTTACAACAAATGCACTTTTTGACACCTCTAGCATTGGAAGTAGAGCCTTAGTAAGCAAATACGGACTGATAGCGTTTATTTCGAGCTGTAATTCGTTTCCATAATCAGAATAATAAAGCTTATCTAAAAGAACTCCTGCATTATTAAAAATACCATCTAATTCTCCCCAATTTGATTTAATTTCATTAGCTACGGTTTCTATTTGTTCACGTTTACTTAAGTCGGCAATAAATATATCAACCATACTTTCTTTTTGAAACAGTTTTTCAGTATCCACTTTTCTTTTTTGATTCCGAACGATTAGACCAATTCTATGTCCATTTAATAAGAGTTTTTTCGATAATTCTAAGCCCATTCCTGAGTGACCACCTGTGATGATTATATTCATTAATTTAGGTTTTTTTTCAGTCTAAACTTAGCAAATCACTGAGCGCTTAAAAAGGTAAAAAGAATCTATTCTATGGTTAAAAAAGGCTTTATTTTGAAAATTGCTAACTTCTAATTTCCCTAAATTCTCTAAATTCACTAGGAGTGGCACCGGTAATTTTTTTAAAGAACTTTAAAAAGTTGGTTGCCTCATTAAAACCACAGTCGTAAGCTATCTGCTTGATTGGGATGTTTGTCGCTACTAAACAACGTTTAGCTTCAAGTATAATATAGTTGCTAATGTATTCCTTAGCTGTCTTTTCCGTAAAAGTTCTACAGAGATTGTTCAATTGCTTTAAAGGAATATTTAAAAAAGCAGCGTAATTTTTAACCAATCGTGTATCCTTGTATTTTGAAGCAACGAGTGTTTGGAATTTTGCAAACTGACCATAATTCCCAAAATAAGATTTCAATGCATGACTTGTATGCAATTGTGCCTTTAATAAGAACACCGTTAATATAGATGCAACGATATCTTCTTTCATAGCACCTAGTTCCAAAGAAAGCTCTCTTTTAAGTAAACTTATAAATAAATTAATGTCCCCAAAATCTTTGAAAAACGATGGATTTAAATGATAGTTTGATAAAAAACTTATTTTAGCGAAAGCGGATAGGGATACATGTCGAAGTAGAAAATCTTCTGAAAAAATTAATACATACCCTTTGTAGGTAGGGGATTTGTCAAATTTATGTATTTGCTCTTTTGATATAAAAAGGCAATCCCCTTCAACCATATCATACTTGATGAAATCTACTTGATGGGTCATTTCACCTTGGGTCATTAACAACAATGTAAAGAAATTTATACGATGGGAAGCAAAGGGGTTTTTATTGGATGAAGATTTCAAAGTAAAAACATCTTCCATTTTGAACAGTTGGAAACCAAAACCTTTTTTAGGTTCATCACATTCAAAGAGTGTATGTATAAATTCATCTTTTTCCATTGCTATCAAATTTATTTATATTGGTTTTGTTTTTCATTGAATTAATTCAATAAAAAACAATAAAGTTATTTGTTATTTATAGTATTTTAGTACGACTACAGACAATAATGGAAGATTCAATTGAACTATTTAAAAATGAAATTTATAACTATACTGATGCGTCTTTTGAAGAAGAATGGAGCACTTTTAAGCTTGGTTTAAAAAGTGTAAGCTATAAAAAGGGTGACGTTATTTTTCCACGCTCAAAAGTGTGTACTGAGATGCTTTATATTACTGAAGGCATAGTGGTTACCGAATATTTTAATAAAAATGAACAAACTATTACACGGTTTTTTAGACCTAAAAATCTTTGCAGTAATATTTCGAGTTTTTTAACTAATGAAGTTGTAAATGATTTGGTTTCTGCTGTGACGGATGTAAAGGGTGTTATGATACCGCAGAGTTTATTTAATGAAAGTTATTTGTATTCTAATGGTATTGGACTTTATTTTCGAAAACGGTTGATGGAAAACTTATTAGAGGATAAAATGTTTATCTCTATTAAAGCTATGGGAATTGATACCAAACTCGATTTTCTTTATAGCAAATATCCTGAAATCATTAAGCAGGTATCTTGGAGAAAAATCGCAAATTTTCTTGGGGTGACTCCTGAATGGCTCAGTAAAACATTGAAAAAAAGGACACTAGAAAGCCTTCAATAAAATTGTTTGGAATAATAAACAAATCAAAGGCTTTCTGGTCTGATTCATTTTTTATTGCTTTTAAAATGAGCATAAAAACTTAGTACAATTGCTAAGCCAGAAACTATAGTCATTACCGTACCTGGAACAAAATTTACATATCCACCTAAATCCATAAATAGGAAATAACCCAAATCGACCAAGCCACCAGTAATGGCTGCTAAAAAGATTGCATTTTTATTGCCCTTCCAAATAAAGAAAGCACTTATCAAAGTAACAATACCAACCCAAAAAAGATTAAAACCGTGTTGCCCGATAAGCGCGCCTGCAGCTTCAGGGTAATCCATTTGAAGTGTCTCTGGGCTAATGGCATCTGCAATACCAGCGATTGATGAAGAAATATCCCCTGATAAGGTAAAATTCATTGTTAGTACCCCAGCTAAAATGTGAACAAGACCCCAGACAATCCATAATACTGCTGAAATTTTAAAAAGCAGTTTTAGAGCTTTCATAATTTTATATTTAAAGGTTATTTATTAAAGTTTTGAATTCTAATATTGGATAAAGTTTTAGGATGAGTTTTTTGAATGTAATCAATCAATTGTTCCCGTACTTGACAGCGCAGGTTCCAAGAATCTGATGAATCCTTAGCGCTAAATGACGTTCTTATTTCCATGGCTTGTTTATCGATATTAGTAACTACCAAGGTTGCTGCATTTTTATCCCATAAAGGATTTTCGTTTAATACCTCGTTAAGTTTTGTACGCAATTCAGAAACCGGAAATGCATAATCAACATAAAAATAGACTGTTCCGATAAGCTCGTTAGATTTATAGGTGCGGTTAACAAAAGAATTATCATTAAAGAAACTCATAGGTAATATAAGTCTACGATAATCCCATACTTTCACAATGACGCTGGTTAAGGTAATATCTTCTACAATACCATACTCTCCTTCAATGACCACTTCATCATTAATCTTTATGGTATCTGAAAAGGCTATTTGAAATCCTGTTATTAAATTTCCTATTGGTTTTTGGGCGGCTATTCCAATTACAATTCCAGCAATTCCTGCAGAAGCAAAAATGGTGTTTCCTATTGCTCTTGCTGCGGGTATGTTATATAATACCATTGCTAAACCAATGACAATAATAATAGCATAAGCTACGCGCTTAAGGTATTTAAATTGGGTAATTGTGTTTCTGTCTTCAGCCTTGTTTTCATCTACTTGAAACTTATCCTTTAATATGTTTTCAACAGCTTCCGCTAAAGAAAGCAAAACCCAGATAAAATTTAAAATAATAAACGTCTCTAACAATTTCTGCCAAAAAGTACTGGCATCAATAATTGACAAAGAACCATATAAAAAGAGAAGGGGTAAGAGTAATTTAGTAGGCTTTTTTAAGTACTTAATAAGTTGCTCTTTTATAGTGGTAGGAAATTTTTTTTGATTTATGGATACTACTTTAAATAGTAGCCAGTATGCAATTATCCCAGAAAGTATTGCTATAACCATTATAATAGCCTGAAAAAGTTCTTTATTAATGTCTTGAAGTTCTGAGAGTATAGTATCCATATTTGAGTTAAAACTTTTATTCAAAATTTGCTCTGACGCCTATTGAGGTAAATTGTTGGTTATTATCTAAGCTCTCTAAGCTTACATTTTCATAGTTATAACGGTAATCAGCTGTTAGTGAAAAAACTGTAGTAATTTTAAATTCTAGGCTCGCGTATAGTTTAAAAATATAGTCTGTGCTCTCTCTAGTAGATTGTAAAAACCATCCATCGGTTTTCAATAGTATTTTATCTTTTAAAATTTGAGTGCTTCCGTTATAATGTAAAACCAATCGCACCATATTTCTTTGATTTCCGATGCGATTACTATTAACAAATATGGATTCTGTATATCTATTTCGGTAATATATAGATGCAAAAGCAAATAGTAGTTTATTCCCATTTTTGAATGTAGGTTTATAGGTTAAACCACCTCCATAGCCTAGACGAAATTCCAGCTCATAACCTAAATTAGTTTGTACATCAGTAACTAAAAATGGATACCATTTTTTCTGCCCATTGATATAAAATTTATAAAGTACTAAGGCGTCCCAATTTCGATTCAATACTTCGTCATCAGAATCACTAAACAGAAATCGAAATTTATTCTCTAAGCTCCAAGAAGTTTTTTCAAAAGTTGGATTAAACTCAAATTGAAATGTGCGTTGAAATTCTATTCCATCCGTAAAGCTTCCGGATAAGTTGAAATCTCCTTTAAACTGTAACGTATCTTTTTGAACTGTTTGACTATAGGTGTTAATCGAACTAAGTATTATGAGAAATAGGATTTTACGCATTCACTATTATTTTGAATTTATTAGCGGTACTACTTCTTTACCAATTAGTTCAATGGATTTTTTCATTTGTTCATGCGATAAGCCTACATCCATTTGAAAATTAAACCTGGAAATACCTCCTAAAGCTTTACTGTGTCTAATTATTTTTTTGGCAACTTCTTCAGGGTTTCCAATAACAATTGCTCCTTGTTCATCTATCTGTTTTTCAAATTGCTCACGAGTTGGTGCCACCCAACCTCGTTCTTTGTTCATTGAGGCAATCACTTCGATATAGCGTGGATAAAAATCAGTAATCGCTTCTTCTCTAGAATTGGCAACATAACCAAAAGAATGCAATCCGACTTTTAATTCTTCAGGTGAAAAACCAGCTTCTTCTCCCATCTTTCGGTAAAGTTCCACTAAAGGTGCAAACTTGTGAGTTTGCCCTCCAATAACTGCAACCATTAAGGGTAAGCCTAATTTACCAGCTCTTGCAAAAGACGCAGCAGTACCTCCAACGCCTAACCAAATGGGTATTTTTTTTTGGATAGGTCTTGGATATATGGCTTGTTCGCGAAGTGGCGGACGAAAAAGTCCAGACCAATTCACTATTTCATTATCTCTAATTTTTAAAAGAAGTTCTAATTTTTCAGAAAAAATAGCATCGTAATCATTCAAATTATAACCGAAAAGCGGAAATGAATCTACAAATGAACCTCTACCTGCAACAATTTCTGCTCTTCCATTAGAAATCAAATCGATAGTGGAAAAATTCTGAAATACACGAACAGGGTCTGAGGTACTTAATACAGTTACAGCGCTAGTTAGTCTTATGTTTTTTGTGCGTGCAGCTGCTGCTGCTAAAATTGTGGTTGGTGCGGCATCTAAAAATTCCTTTCGGTAATGTTCTCCTATCCCAAAGGCATCCAGCCCAACTTGGTCCGCTAATTCTATGCGTTCTAACAGTTCTTGAATGGCTTTGACGCTATCTTCGTGTCCTTTTGGTGAGGCTGCAAAACTATCTATTCCTATTTCCATAATAATTATAGTCTATCTAAGTACTCTTGAAATTTACTTTTCTGTGTACCAAAAGATGCTTTATATTCCGCTTCTACAATGTTTCCACCTTTAAAAAAATGATTAAAAGAAGGTAAATGAAAATCGGCTACAATCATAGCTCCAAAATGAGGGAACAATTCTTTGGAAATTTTAAACACATTGCTTTCTAGTCTTTTACTTGGACTAGTTGATAATAAAAACATAGGCTTTCCTCCCCAAATATTCATTGGTTTTTCCATGGGAATTCTGGATAACCAATCCCATAGATTTTTAAAGGCTGATGTGTGTAAACCATTATATTCAGCAAGGGAAATCACAATAGCATCGTTCGCATTGATTAGTGCATAAAAATCCATTGCTTTTTTATCTACACCACTTTCTTTTTCTTGGTCAACAGAGTATAATGGCGATGCATAATCGTTTAAATCGGCAACAGTAACCGTTACATCTCTGAGTTGGTTGGCTGCAAAAGTTGCTAAAGTTTTATTAATTGATGTCGTGCTATTACTTGCACCGAAGGCTAGTATTTTTTTCATTTTTTTATTGGTTTTATGCTTCGTTCACTTGGTTAAAAAAGATAGTGTTGCGTCTAGTACTTCTTGAGGTTTTTCTTCTACAATGAAATGTCCGGCATCCAATTCTAAAAAGGACACGTCATTCACTTCGTCTTTCCAAATAGCTGGGTAATCAAAATTCCCCGTATTTGATTTTTTACCCCAAATGACCAGGGTTGGGACGTTAATTTTTATATGGGCATCTGCTTTGTCATGTTCTATATCTATACCTTTACTGGCTCTATAATCTTCGCACATAGCGTGGAAAGCATCGGCTGTTCCATTAGTCGCGGCATAGTCTTCACCGGCTTTCACATCATCACCAGCAACTGATTTTGCAAATGCCCCAGCTTGTGGACCCATAAGGTTTTCTGGCAAAGGATAAGACTGCGTCCAAAATGACCAAGCCCAGAACCTATTGGCTACTTTACCATCTATATGCTCCCAAACATAGGTTGCAGGTATAACGTCCATAATGACCATCTTCTTAACGGCTTTTGGGTAATCCTTGGCTAATCTTCTGGCAACATGAGAGCCTCTATCGTGAGAAGCAATAAGGAAAGAACCATATCCTAACTCGTTCATTAATTCTATTTGGTCTTTTGCCATCCGTCTCTTGGAATAATCTCCTTCGCGTGGCTTGTCGCTTCGACCATAGCCACGTAAATCTGGTATTATTACGGTATATTTTTTTGCAAGTTTTGGTCCCAAATCGCGCCACATCACGTGAGATTCTGGCGCGCCATGTAATAGCAATAAAGGTTCTCCAGAACCACCAACTATTGCATGAATATTAATGCCATCTATCGTAACATCCACATCCTTGAATCCAGGAAAAAATGTTTCGGTAGTCGATTGAAGACTATGTAATTCTTTCTGAGGATTTTCCGTAGTCACTTCAGTCTGGTTTTCGTTTACTTGTTTTTCCTTACAAGCGACAATTACTAAAAATGATAATACAATTATTACTAACTTAAAAATGTTCTTTATTCTCATATTTTATGGTTTTATGGTAAATGGAATTTTTTCAAGAACACCTTCTCTTGAATATTTTAAACTTCCAACTTTATGGTCAAATAATCCATTGAGGTTATTGCCAGAAGGGTCTTCTAAACGTTTATTTATATGCAAAATATAATCTCCAGACTCCCAATATTCTTTGGGTTGAAAGCTCCATTGGGTTTCTTGATTTTTAATAGAGACAGAACCTTCAATAGGATTATTTTTAGTATCAGTAATAATGAGTCGTTGCCTTAACGAATTGTAATCTAATATTTGAGAAAAGTGGACTATAAAGCTCTTATTACTATTTACTTCTGGAATATTTAATTTCCAGTTCTTAGGCTCAGGAATTCGTGTATCCGCATTTTCTACAGTTATATTCTTTTTAAAAGATGTTGTCATTTTTTGATGATATACATCTTCTAAATCTTCTATAATAAGCGTGTAATTTTGGTTTGGCTTTATAGCATACCCTAAAGTCCCATTTGCTTTTAAGCCTGTTTTTACACGAGCTGGGTCTAAAATGAGTGTGAGCTGTGTCTGTTCTTTGTTCCAAAGTTCGGTAGCGTTATTGAAGAACACATTTTTCACTTCATTATCATGATTATCAATTAATTTGATTTTTTCAATATTCCCAGTTGTTTTCATGGGTTGAGAAAACTGAATATATATTCTAAGTAAATTTTCAGGTAGCACTTTAGAAGTTGGATAAACGGCTTGCACAAAAGGTTTTTCAGCTTGCTTATTACAAGCCGTCAACACTATCAACCAAAAAACTATTAGAAAGGTTTTCATTACCTGAATCAACACTAAAAATAAGTAGTTTATCTTCCCATTTTTTCAGAGGTTAAATCTGCATAACCTTCCATTTGTTTTACCATATCGTGGTATTGTTTTGTGCCAGCTTGAGCTTCTGGATATTGGTAATCCGGAAAATCATATTCAGAAATGAAATCGCTTAATCTTAAAAATGTGCCTGTTAATTCTGAAACCAAATCAATATCACCTGTTTCAATATTTCGACGAACCATTCCCAACATTTGGGTGTTTTGAATATCTACTTGCATCACATTTGCTGTTGGAATTTCTTGAATGCCTTCCAAACCTGTGGCAAACATAGCTTGCTTTCCAGCCATTCCATTTCCTTTAGCACCTGCAATCACTGAATTTAAGGGAATCATTGTTCCACCTCTATTCTTATTGGTCACTATTAAACTCTTACTCATCGAGCCATCAAAGCCTTGTGTAGTTACCACCAACATATCTATTGGTGTATTTCCATAACCAAGTTCGGCAATGGTTTTTCCTTTCACATCAGCACCTTCTTGGATGTCATCAACAGGAATAGTGACTAAAGGTGTGCAGGTATAACTTGCTAGTAATGTAGATTTTCCGTCTAATTCATCAAATAACATTGTGCGTATCGGCGCCCTGGTTTCGTTTTGCGTGTGAACTGCATGATAAATTTCTACACTATTCACCATTTCTTGACTGTCTGTAAAAGGATATTCAATTTTTCGAAGTGTAGAGGCGAACTCGCTATTGGTGAGTCCAGCGATATAAACATAGCCATCATGATAATCAATATCTGTAATGCTAAGGCTACTTGCTGGCGTTTCGTTCCAAAACATTAAATCTGATGAGGCAGGATTGTTTATTGAAATGCTTTTGGTGTCATTATTTGTAATTTCTAGTAACTGAATATCTTTAGTAGCTGGATTAACAATTGCTATTACTGATTTTGCATCTGGTTGATGTCCTAATTTTATAGATACATATGCTTCTTGACTTACAGGATGAATTTTCATATCATTAATGATAACATCTCTGGATTCAATGTTTAGTTTCTCAGCCATCATAATGTCAAAACCTTCCATGTTATAAGGAACTGCATCTTTTAATTCATTAGCTTTAGTTGGAATGGCATATAGTTTACCGTCTTTGCTATCGCCTACAAATAGTATATTATCTGGGCCAAATGCCAAAGTATTGGCACCATTGATTAACATGTTGTCATTAACTACTATCGAAGATTTATCTTCGTTAGTAGTATTGTCAAGTTTGTTCTTTGAGGTGTCTTTGCAACTTACTGATAAGAGTAGAAACAAACTAAGAAGCGTTATTTGTGTTTTCATAGTGATGTTATCGTTTTAATTAACGACCACAACCTACAGAATAATCAATACTTAAACATTAACTTAAATTAAGAAATGGATATTGACTTAATTTAATTCTCCATTTTCTGACAGTAAAATGGCAATTGCCTTGGTATTTTTAAATTGTGAGCATATAATAACCATTGTGACTGTAATGGGGACACTAAGTAGCATTCCAGTTATTCCCCAAATTTGTCCCCAAATTACTAGTGCTATGATAGTAACTAAAGGGCTTATATTTAATGAATTACCCATTATTTTCGGCTCTAGGACGTTACCAACAAACCATTCAAGAATTCCTAAGCCTATCAAAATAATTAAAAATGGTGTAAACTCTCCAAACTGTACCAAGCTAAAAACTGCTGGAAAAATTGTTGCAATCAAAGACCCAACGGTAGGAATATAATTTAACAAGAACATTAGCAGTGCCCAAAAGAACGGCGCATCAACATCCATGAGTGCTAAAAAAATATAGCCCCTAGAAAAACCCTCATATTGATACTCTAAATTATGTAAAATAGAACTTTTACAAAATAACTGATTTACTGATTATTAAGTCGAAATCTTCCATTAAAAAGTTCGATAATCATCGCTTCGCCCGCACTTTTTTAATAAATCCCTTGTAAATATTAGTGTTTACAAGGTTTTTTGCTTTTTTGTCAATTATTTCGATTACTACTTAAGTTTATTAAAATTAGTGTTCAAAAAAATAAAGTTCTAACGATATTATATGACTACTTAAATAAAATTGAGGAAATTCTGTTTTTAATGTTAAAAGAATTAGTTGAGGAATGCTTGTTGGGTAATGAAAATAACACTTCAACAGTAATACGTTTATAAAACAATAGATGGGCAAAGGATTATTTACCCATCTACTGCTAATCTTTAATATTTGTAATCACGAACTATTGATTACAATAGACTTTTTAATACTGTTTTATATCTAGCCTTACCACTTTGAAGAGCTAAGTAATTTATTTACCATAAAATATCCTATTATAAGCAGCAGATGGGTTTTTAAATTGACCTTTGTGTGAACTTTGAAATTGATTCCATCTAGTTTTAGTTAAGGAAGCTTTTCTTATGTTAACTTTAAAGGCAGGACTATATCCTCCTCCAGGTCTTTTTATATTTCTCATACTTTTAGTAAATTGTGAAAGTCCTTTTTGATATCCAGCTAGAGACCCTCTTGAAAAAGCACCTCCATTAGATCCTCCCGCTCCTGGTGCACTAAAGTATCCTTCCTCAATTGCAAACCAAAATGCACTATTGGTTTCCCATCTGGCGACATAATCCCTATAATATTCCTTGCTATGCAACGGCATAAATTTACCTGAAGCTTCCGCTCTTAACATTGCTGAAGTAACCACATTGCTTCTGCCTAATCCTAATAATGCAAATCTAATCGAAAGATCCCTTTTTGAATATACATATCCAGTCTTATTATTTGCAAACAAAACTGAAGGATTTCTTATTGGATTCGGTATACTCACAGCTTCAAATCCAGTCGTAAATTTATCATTAGGAGTCAATTCGTAAAATCGGTTACCTTCTTTATTATTTTCGACTCTCATTATTTCTTTACCATGTTTGTAATAAATGTCATTTCCGCCATTCTTCTCATCAGGACAATTACCATCAGTACAACCCCCTGTTGGGTCAGTTAAGCTTATTGGGTTATTACCCATTCCTAAATAAGGAGAACTAAACTCTCCGTAAGGATCCGTAGTTAACCATCTGCCAATCCGACCATCCCATAATCGTAACTGAAAGGCTTCTTTTCCTGTTTCTGAGTCTTTTTCCTGTCCTTGGTAGGCATAGCGATAATTACCATCACTTAGTTGCTTATTTGGCAACACCGTCCCAAAAGGATAATAATCAGCGGCATTGGTGATAGTGCCATTGTTCCCCACTACGGCACGTACATTACCTAAATGATCAGTTAGCTGATAAACACTTGTATTAGATTGTCTAAAATAAACTCCTAACTGACTAGTTCCATAAATAGTGTGTTCTGCAATAGTATTGTTGTTGTAAACTGCTAATGTAGCACCTACAGCATCCCGAACATAATAGGTGCTATTTTGCAATACACCGCTAGTATTATAATTCTCTTTTTTTATTCGGTGATTCCTATCATTATAAAAGAATTTGACTAGAGGCATATTATTCTTTTTTACTTCAGTCACCAAGCCGCGGGCATTGTAAGAATACGTAATTCCTTCTTCATTGTTTTGTATCAATTGCCCTATTTCGTCATACACATAATTATTGCCATCCTGGTCTTTAATGTCATCTGCATTGGTCGTAGCTGTTACCGTATCGTCTACCCGTAATAATTGGTTGGGTTTGTCAGTTTTATAGGTATAACTTAATGCATCCATAGCATTGCTGCCTCCTTCGGTGTTTTTATTTCTATTTAAGGTTTGAATGTTACCATTGGCATCATAGGTAATGCCTGTTACATTGTAATCGCCATTGTTATTTTCTTGTAAACCATCTGCATCTATAATTTTTCCTTTTATAACGGCTCCAGAGGTTGCACTAAAACCTGGTAAAAAACGAATGCTATTGGAAGCTTCATAATTTTGTGTGCCAGATACTTCGGTGTTCTTTGTGATATCTATAGGAACGTTGCTGTTAGAAGGTGCATTATACGCTCCATAATATGCATTAGTCAACCAATTATCACGATTATATTGGTATGAATATGTATTTTGTGCATTTGGTAATGGTTGATACCCATTATTCCAACGTATTCCTTTTATATTCCCATTAAGTTGATCTGTACCATAGGTAGTAGATTTAATATTATCCAAACTACGCATATAATCTGATTGATGATAATCTATAGCCATTCCAAAAAGATCATTCGCATCACCTCCCGGATCATTAGTAGCACTCAAACTGGGATGGTTAATACTTTTTAATTGCCCAACTAAGTTATATACATAATCTACCCCTTGAATACCGCCTCCCAGTTTCATACGTTTCAAAGACCCGGTCTCATAATAGGTGTAATCGGCATGAGTTGTATAGTTTATATCATCTGTGGAGGTTTCCACTTTTATCAAACTGTTATCTTGAGGGTCATAAGTATATCTATGAATAAAACGCTCAGAGTCTTTATGTTTTTGAAAATACATCTTTGTAACATCACCTGTGATGGGGTCGTATTCATAATCAATAGTTTTAGCATCTAGCCCTTCTATTTTTTGTACCATCCATTCCACACGGCCGTAAATATCATAACTATACCAGGTAGTGGTTGTTAACGAACCTGGAGCATATGTTTTTGAAATACCCCCCGACAAAAAATTTTGTTGATATTCAGATACAAGAGTATTTAATACAGTACCTAAACCATTATAATCTGGCACATCATACATAGTAAGTTGCTGTTCTTTTTTAGTGCCTGAAGGTAAGATTCTATCTGGGTCTATTGTAGTAAAGCCAGCGTTTGAAATTACTCCACTTTCTATAGGTCGCCCAAAATTATCGTAATTGGTATAGGAGAATTCATTGACTGCCTTTTGTTTGCTATTTTGTGAAAAACGAATTTGTCCATCATTTCGGTATTTAAACCAAGCCTCCCCTTCATCAGGACTAGTACTATAGATTAATTGTCCCAGGGTATTGTACTCGAAAGTGCTTTCCAGATGATTGAGTGGTTGTTTGGATGAAATTAATCGTCCTGTTTTATCATATTCATTAAGGCTATAATCATAATAATTCTCTTTATAGGTAATTATAGCGGGATTAGCCTGAGCATTATAATTTTCTAAATCATTTATACTTACTCTATAGAAACCACTGGACATAGAGGATGACGCTGATGCTATTGTTTCAGAAATCAGATTGTGAATGATAACAGAAACACCAGATGGAGTAGTTATCGAAAAACCCATATTATTCCCTGTTGGGACATGAACATCTATAAAACCTTGCTCACTAATAGGGATTGTCATGGTTCTAGTAGTTGTTCCCCCGCTTCGAGCTAAGGCCAATACTTTTCCATCAGTATCCGTAAATACAACATTTTCTGCTCCGTGAACATCTCGAGAAATTGTTTTAATGGTTTTAATGGTTTCGTATTTTATATCATCAAATGCACTATTTTGAGAAAGTTCCTGAGAAGCGGGCACACTAAAAGCATAAGACTGTGGCCATGTTTCATTAATCTTAGTACCGCCGACAGTTCGTAAAACCGTTCCTGGGTTTAGTGTACTGTATACGATACCCGAAAAAGGGTAATCCGTAATATCTTGATATGCTTCAGACGTATTAGCTTCACTATAATACCACCCCAGAGTATTCGACTGATTACCAACAATTGGAGGAGTGTCTGGATTATTTTCAAAATCAGATGTGTTATAGCTACTACCATCTGTTTTTAAGAAGAAATCTTCCTTGTAAAAAATATGACCATTGGTATTTACTGGTGAACTTAATGTTTGTAGAATAGCTCTTCCCTGATCATCATATAGTGTTTGATTTGCCCATACTTTATTCGTCGAAATATCAAGACTTTGCGTCTGTATTGGTCTGCCTAAATTATCGGCATATGATTTAGTTTTAGAAGTACCTTCGCCATTAACATTATATGTAATAGTTAATACTGTGTTATAAGGTTCTACAGTTGTATCATCCGGAGGACAACCATTATTTGTTGGTGCTCCAGCTTCATTAGGACATAGATCTCCATTAATTAATGCGTAGTTGGCTGTGGTTGGTTCTGAACATTGAGTTTTATTTGAAGAGCCAGAGACACCTACACCATCATTATCGGTATCGAGATACCAAACTGTAGCAGGGTTTAAGGCGGGGTTGTTATCATTACAATCTCCCCCTCTGGTTATGTAAAAAGAAGAGGAAGGGTGACTTCGATACTCAGTATTACTATTTGTTCCATATGTATCTCTATCACCATCGTAATAAAAAGTACTTGGAGGGATATTAGTAATTGTAGAATTATTATCGTCTATATCACCACCTATATTTACAGGGTTGATCATGTTTCCAGGAACCGTGCATTTATAGACCTGTGTAGATGATAGCCCAAAGCCGTCATCATCTTTATCGGCATACCAGTTTTTCAGTACTGTAATAGAAGCTGAGTTGTCATCACAATCCTTGTTATTAGTAGAATAACCTGTGGGAGCAGATGGACCTTGACACAATGTAACACCAGATCCAGTCCCATAACCATCTCTATCTGCATCCACATAAAAAGTTCTTGGACGAATGGAAGCATTGTTGTCATTACAATCGCCTCCTCTTCTAGCTACAGGAGAATTACCATATAAACACTGTAAACCACCTGCCCCATAACCATCACCATCACCATCATAATAACCTTGTACACCGCACCCTAAAGGTCCATCGTCGAAACAATTATTACAATCCTGTCCATAAGAAACAGAAAAACACGCGAGCGAAAAAAATAAAAAAAGTATGTTTTTGATTTTATATTGATTTTTCATTTGTTTGAGTTTTAAAAAGCGGTATCATTTTTATAAATATGAATTTTCTCTTTTATTGATGATTATCTCCTCCAGAGCCACCATCACATTCATTGTTGTTTCTAACTGTACGTAAGGATTCTCCAAGATTAGAATATTGGTTATCCGTAACTATAAGTTTTACCCAGCGGGTATCGCACCCAGAAAGGTTGTTCCAAGTAAACGAAGGACTAGTACCTGCTGGAGAGGATTGAAATTCGGTACTTGATGATCCAGTGCTCTTATACCATTTAAAACTATAGTTACCAGAACCACCAGTTACTTTTCCTACAAAAGTTTGATGAGTTGCGCTTGAAGATCCATAGGTAACCGAGGCAAAAAGAGGATCAATTGTGCTTGTCCCCTCTATGGATTCGCTATAGGTATATTGATACTCTGCTATTTTTTTAAGACCTCCAGTAAGGCCAACATCATCTGCAACCTCACTATGGGTTTTGATTAGTTTTCCTGCAGCATCATATGTATAAGTAGTTGCCAGGTTATTATTTCCTAGTATAGCAGAAAGCTCATCCCATTCATTATAGACATAAGTAGCCATAGCAGATTGCACTGGATGTATCCTAATATCATCAAAATAAATACTTCCTGAAGATGATCTTACATAGACTGTTTTTTCAGTTGTATCCCAATCAACATAATGATTTAGTAGTACCCAATTACCAGCTATGATTTTTTCTCCATTAAATGGTTTTAAGCTTTTTCCATCATATATTATGGCTTTTGTATAATTATCTTTAGATGCCCATACTGATATTTTATATGTTCCTGATCTATGTCCATTAGGAATCTTAGTTCTAAACCCTTGTTGTGTACTAATATTTATTGAGTATTTACCAGTGTGGGCTTTTAACTGAGTGCGACCAATTCCATAAATCTCATCATCAAAATTAGGTCCTGAGATATATTCTGCTCCGCTATAATACATTTCGTTATAGGCAGCATTTCCAACAGCAATAGTTTTAGATTCTTTATCTCCCATTTTGACAGCAACATAATTGTTATTTATGTCTATTGTTTCCAAGGGCATTGAATACCTATCATACTTAGAAATTTCGGATAATAATTTCCAATCCGTAGATTGGCTTGTAGCATTTACGTTCCAATTAAACCCATCATCTGAACCTGTGAAGCCTACAAATAGTCCATCAGTATTCGTTTGGCCATCCCATATATAAGTTTTATGTTTTCTCCAGATGTTATTCTCCCAATTTTTCCATGTAGTAATTCCGACTCCAGTTTCTATCCAATTTCCTGATTGGTTTATGTAACTTTTTGTCATCGCCTCTTGCGTTAACATATTTTTGTTACTAATGTTATCAGTTTTACTTCCTAATACTGGATATTTAGTATATGCAGGAATAACTTCAGTTTTAAATTCGGTTCCATCGCTACTTTCGGTTCTGGTTTCTAATAATTGAGCAGAAGTATTATCATATTTGTCAAAATAAGTGGTGCTAGAAAAACCTCCTTGAATAGTTGTCGTAGATTCCAGAACACTAGGGTACACTATTCTTGTAGAGGAGTTCACCAACCACTTATCTGATTCATTTGTATTAGACACATAATCTATTTCCTTATACGTTTGGAATGACTCCTGGACCACTCCCTGACTAATATTTTCAGGTGATTTATAATTATTAATTGTTTTGGTAATTAACTGTCCATAACTGTTATAGCTCGAAGTAGATAATAATTGTCCTAAATTGGACATGTTATCCTTGATAATAGTGTTTGTGGCTTTCACACGTACATTGTTGCTCGTATTCAGAACTGTTGGTTTTTGTCTTATATCAGCTTCAAGGATATCTGCAAATCCAATAACTATATCTTTATGTTTTACAGGTAATACTTTAAATTCATATTGCATATGACCAAGTGATACATTATTGTTACCATAGGCAGTCGTTTTTACATGACCATACATAGGGATAGGAGGAGGGAGCTCTATACCGTAAGGAACTTCTCCGGTTACTTCGTGAACAAAAGGGATATAACTTACTACACCTGATGTAGTATTTGTCCCCGGATGATTATAATCATAGGAAGTTGTATACTCCACAATTTCATCAGTAGTCTTAATGCTCCTTACTCGTATACCAGTAGTATATTCTTGTGAAGGGAAATCTACTTTGCTAACATCAGGTATTGTCGAAACATCTTCACAAGTTCGACCATCATAGAATACACTAGTTCGTGTTTTTCGAGGATTGTTAAAACGAAGTTTTAGTTTATACCCTACGTTGAGTACTTGAGTGACTGTTGCCATATCATTATAAGACTCATATGTAAACTCAGTTCGCGGGTTAGGTAATGGGTCACCATTTATGTCGTGTTCTATCCTATTACAAGAAAGAAGTTTTCTGTAGGTGATACTTAATTGAGTCCCTATAGTAGCATTATAGGCTATAAATGGGTCAGTTGATGATTCTATAAAGATTTCATTCTGACCATTGGGATTTGTAGCGGGAAAAAACAATTCATGATTAGTAGCAGAAGTGAAGGAATCTGGCTCGTATTCGATTTGAATCTTTCCCCCAGTAGGTACCTTTATTTCCCGTAAACTCCAGTTTTGTGGATTGTTCCTATTATACCCCCATTCATCTTTTTGATTTAATCGATAACTTCCAAGGTTATGATATTCAAAATTATAAGGAGGCATTAATTGTTGTCCTCCTTTTCCTTTAAAGGTAAGGTGTTTAAGAGAAAGTCTACCGTTAACACCACCAAAAGTATAAGGTGCATCATTTGCCAATTCATAGTTGTAACCAGCAAAGTCTACAATCTTTAAAGCTTTACTTCTTAAATTATCCCAATTACTAAGATCTTTTCTGTCCAGAACATTGTTCTGAAGGCTATAACGGATCGTCTTAGTTCCTCCTCCCTCATACTCAAGATCGTAAAAAGTTAAAACATCACTATAGTTAGAAGGTGGGAAAGAACTTAAATCACTCGAGTTTGTCTTTGTAACTCCAATGGCATCCTCATTTTTTAGTAAAATAATTTCGCGTAAACGAAGTAATGTCTGAGCTTTAAAATCCAATGTGGTTTTATTGTTTTTATTTAAACGATGCTCATAAATCTGTCGTTTCCCTTGACTATCGTTTCTTTCTTCTTTTACAAAAAGAGCTGTATGCGTTCTAGTGCTGATCTTATCGAGATAGTAAATTTCTTTTCTCCCCCATGTATAATTTTTAACATCTGGATTGTTACGATCTGTATTATATTCTTTACCATGAGGAGCGTACCATATATAACCATCACTCCACTTACCATACTCCATGTTTACCCAATATCCATAATCTCCTTCATCCGCTAACTTATTTCCGTTAGTATCTACAAAATCAGGTCCTGTAACTGCAGTTAACAACCAATGCGTGGCATATTTTTTTAATTGTCTTTTTTCGAAAAAAGCATCATCTTCATCTGGTTTTCCAGCGATAAAACCGAATTGCCTGGAAACTACTTCATGATTGTAAACTGGTAGAGCGTAATGATAGGTTTTACCATCAGTAGAGGTGATTTTAAAAGCTCCAATTCCATCCGGTTCAAATAAAGTACTATCTCCATAATTAATAGACGCATTCGGTTTTAGTAAACCACTATTAAAACTTGAATTATTTGCTAGTTCCTTATTGGTAAATGACTCTACAAATCTTCCTCCTCGTTTATGAGAAATCTCTGTAGATGGAGCATAATTAAGATACCCAAAAATATCTGTAGGTTGGATATCAGTAATGAAATTTGCAGGCTCAATTAATAATGAAGATGAATATTCATTTTCAAAATGAAAATTGGGATTTATATTAAACCCCGTTGTAGAATTATCTTGTATTTTATAAGAAATTTTATATTTATTATCATTGTTTTCAATATCCTTTGTAAAGCCAAGTAAGGCACTGTTTTTATATACGCCTGGTTTCATAGAACCTGATAATCCTTGAGCGGTTACTCTGTAATTATCGTAATTAGGAAATACTGCATTATTATTATCAAGCTCAACAGCCTTTGAGTTACCACGAAAATCTACTTCGTAAATATCGTTAAAAGCGGTTATATCGTTTACCGAAGTAATTTGGTAATTAGTATTAGGATGAACGTGATCTGGGTTCACTTCATGTGTTAATTGAAAGTTAGGTGTACCATTAGGATAAAAAATGCATATCCATCTTTTCTTAGTAGCTTCTGTATCCTTAAAATGAATAGGACCTGTTATTGAGGTATTTTCTAATTTATCTAAATAGTATTTTGTTTTCTGATAACCGAAACTTGCGGTAATCATCCCTTCTCCAGTAGGAATAATGATTGGTATGAAAAATCCATTTTTTTTAATATTGTAATCACTTTGTGAAATGGCATTCTCAAAAGCAATATTAGTTCCGGCACCTACTCCTTTAATTTTCCCTGAAATATTTACTCCTTTTGAAGAAAAATTAATACCAATACTGTTTTTCTTATTTCCCTCGCCAGCGCTATAACTAGCATTAGCAGAGATGTCGCCACTCCAACTAGAATTTAACCCTAAACCAATGTTTTTATTCCAAAAACCTTTGTTATTAGTTCCAACTTTAGCGTCAAAACCAAAACCAACATTGACCCCAACACCATTAGTTCCTATACTACCTCCCACCGAAAAAGAAGAATTTGGGATACCCGTCGAAACATTAATAGAAGCTCCGTCGGTACCTACACTAACACCAGCATTCACTAAATTACTTGGGCCAAAACCGTAACTAACGGAACCTCCAAAACCTCTATCATCAGAATATGATAAGGATAAACCAACCGACATTCCTGCGGTTGAAAAAGAAGTGTATCCTAAACTTCCTGTATACGTGCTATTTTCACCTCCTTTGTCATAGAAATATTCTTTAAATCTAGCATCATTCCAATCATCTGGATATCCATTTACTGAACGATTTATAGCTCCTGGATTTAATGTCCAACCTAATCCGACCCAAGAAGCCTCTTGATCCATTGCTATACCGGCATGATATGATAATGATAGGGGATATCCTCCTTCTGGCGAAGGAACATTTAGTAATGGCAATACATATGCTAAATCTCCTGTTGCCAGATTCACCATATCTGAAGCATCTACAGGTTCAAAACTAGATGCCTCTGGTGCCGCAGGCCCGTTGTTATTTGCTAACAACATATTGTAAGGTACAAAAGAATGTAAAAAATTAAGTGTTAAAAACACTGCAATGACTTTATGTGAAAATTTTGTTTTGGACATAGTCAAAATCTTTATTTTATTATTTACTTTTTTTATTTTTTATGTTCACTTCTTTACACAATCAAAGAAGTGAATAAAAGAAACTGGTCTTTTCTGTTGTTGATTTTATAATCACAAAACCACTTTTATAGATATACATCATAAAAAAACCTTTGAAATATTTTTTATTTAAAATCTAATACAGGTTCATTTTTTAAAGGAGTTGTAGGGATTTTAAAAGAGATCTCCCCAGTAAACAATCCAATATCTTCTATACTTAAATTGATATACTCTTCTTCTACTATTTTTTTGTCTCTTGGATATACCAATAATATATTTGTACTATTACTCATTCCATACATTCTAGGATAGATATAATCCAGCATGGCTATAGTATCTTTTTTTGAGGTATATAGATGCACACGTTCTGCCATTCCAAAGGCTAATTGATTTACCATTGCTCCGAATTTATTTTTATTACCAGCCATACTTGTCAATACTTCTTGGTTGTTTATAGACATCGCTAAGTTGAAATACATATACTTCTTATATTTATTTCTAAGGCTATCTATTAACATTACTGAAGCATTGTTAGATCTAAGTTCTTGATTGACCAATAAATCGGTTGGGCGATAAGTCAATGAAAAATTTACACCATTTACGGATTTATATTGGATATATCTACTGGACTCTTCTTTCATGTAACCCCATAATGCTTCTTCTGAGGTAAAGGTTTTTTGATTGCAACCTGTGAAAAACGATCCAATGAATATTGCTATTATGCATAATTTATATCTATTTATTATTTGCATCTCTTGATTATTATTATCTGTCAAACAAGCAAGTTTTGATTGTGTTATTTTTCCACATAATTTTTGTTAAGTCCCTCAAGAATTTCTGCTGTAAGATCAGATGCCTTATCCGCATACATAATATTTCCGCTGCCGCTAGCTCCAAAAATGAGTTTATACCCATTATTCTTGCCATATTCTTTTACATAGTCATTGATATCATTAATGACGGTTTGTGTTATCTTTTGATCTTCTTCTTGTATTTGTTTTTGTATAACTTGTTGATAGTTATTGATTTGTTGTTGTTTATTAGCCAAAAGTTCTTGTTTTAGTGCTATCTCTTTTTTAGACATAGAGACTCGCTCTTTTTCGTAGTTCTTTAGTTCTACCTGCCAGTTGGTAACTAAACTATCTACATTAGCTTTTAATGTTGCTGCTTTTATATTAAAAGTTTTTCGTTCTGTTTTAGTACGATTGTAGCCATCTAATAATTTATTAACATCTACATAAACCAGGTCTGATTCTGATTGGAAATAAAAAAAAGAAGATATGCATGTCATCAATGCTATTAATGATATGAGTAATACTGATTTGTTGATCATCCTAAATTACTTTTTGAGTTCTGATTTTATATTATTAATGTTCTTCTTTTGATAAGAATTGTTCTAGTTTAGATAATCGGTTTTTTAAATTTTGATTGATTTCACGCTGCTCTTCATGTTTCTTCTCTTGTTCCAGTGTATACAACGTTAGCTCTTCTATCTTTTCTAAAAGCTTCATATTCATAATACCTAACTCTACTCCGTTAGCTTTCATTTCTTTGGCAGAAGGGATATTAGGTAAATGTTTGTTTTTTAGGATATACTGACGAAGTTTGTCTAATGACCATAGCTTATAATCATTTGCAAAAACATAATCTGGACCAGGTACGGAGAGATCTACCAGTACTTCTTCTACGTGGATTTTGCCTTTCACTGTGAGTTTAGAATCAGGAACATTGGTTCCAATACCCACATTTCCATTACTTTGTATTCTCATTTTTTCGAGACCATTAAATTCCCAACGGATGTGATTTGCATGATCGGTATTAATATCTGTTTTCAGATATTTGGAGTTTGCATTTAATCTTAGCAAGCTGCTTTTTCTAAAAATTGAATAATCACTATTATGTTGCCAATACGCGAGTGAAGTTTCATTTAAACCATCATTCCCGATAGCTGTAAATGCTTTGTTTACCTTAGTTCCAGAAAGTATTGCAGAAGCATCATATTCTAACCAGAATAAAGAACCTCCTTTGTTTATACTAGACCCACTCATTCTCTTACTACTTAATTTTAAGATAGACGACTGACTATCATCAGTTTGCCTGTTTAGGTTGTATTGAACATAATTATGGTTAAAATCAACATTAAAAGAAGATGGACTTAAGTTATTACCATTATTAATTTCGAATATTGAAGAAGGTGAAACTGTTCCAATACCTACGTTTCCTTCTGAAGGAAAGGTATTTTGTGCATTTGTTTTAAAAAAGAAAACAAATGAAGATATTAATAATAATTGTGTGCTTTTCATTGTAATTTAATTTTATGTATTTATGTTTTTAACTAAAAAAAGGGTATCACTAATATTTCGTTCGTTACTTGGTTAAAGAATAAATATTGATCTTGGATAGTAAATAAAAACTATCTGATATGAGGTTGATATAAGTAACAGTCTCCTGAAAGACAAGGAATAATTTTTCATCATTGTGGGATTCTATATTTTTAATTTGGTTCATTCTAAATATCTGTGTCGAAATAGAGCACAATCTTACCCAACCATTTTCAACTTTGTATTTATTTTTATCAATTATTGATATTAAAATCATTATCAGAAACAAGATTCAGATTATGTTTTACTTTTCAGAAACAGAGTATACACTTAATTAAGGTATATTCGTCATGACCCTTATACTGTAAGAGATAATTGATTTAATACCTATTCAGTTTTTTCAATTATGGCCTCTTATCCCATAAAAGATTCTGAGTGACTTATTTCTTGGACTTTTAGAAACACTCCTGGCTTATGTCTACACTATTTTATGATATCCGTATCTTGTCTTTAAATAAGTTTTAAAAGGTATAATTCCACTTATTATTTAGTACTTCTATAAATTCTAAAATCAAAATTAAAATGGTTGATTTATAATTTAACAACTAACTATTTTTTCGAGGAAGTACGCATAATAAATGGTAACGAAGGTCTTTTTGTACCCATCGATACAATTTTATTTTGATTTCTTTTACTTCTTAAATAGTATTTTCGATATCATAGGGGTCAGAGAGAAATTTTGCATAAAAGTGATTATGCGTAGAAAGAATATGATTTGATAGATAAGTCTATTAAAAACAACTATTCAATATAGGATATATGATTGGAGAAATCAATTCTTTATTAAATCTGACATGATGATTAAAAATGAATAACTATCATCTTTTATTAAAAAAAACTTAATTGGTTTTAAAAATTGAAAGAATTATTAGTTCTTGTTATTCCAAAGAAGTATCAACATCTTAAATACTTAATAATTGTCTACTATCACATTATTAAAACCAATGATGTCCTTTTCTATATTAGATATCTTTTTATTTATAGGTATAAGCCAAGGTGTTTTTTTATCCATTTCTCTTCAATTTATAAAAAACAAAAATAGGACTGCAAATAAAACTCTATCCATAATAGTATTATTGGCAACCTTAATGTTATCAGGTGTTGTTTTTCGAAAATACTTCCCAGAAAACTTAAGCTGGCGGATGAATTCAATTCTTGATAACATTATTTTTTTATTCGGCCCTTTCTTATACATCTATGTCAGGCAACTAGTATTTGAGAAACAAAAATTATCTAGATTTAAAAAAACACATTATTTACCATCATTAATTCATTTTATTTATTTTGTTTGGACACTATTTTATTCTACTGATGAATTTGAAGAAATGTACCGATCGGGAATAGTTAAGATCTTATTTTTTATTATAGAATTAGCCGGTTTATTATCATTTATTTTTTATACAATAAAATTATTCGATTTGCAAAAAAGATATAAAAAAATCAGAAAAAATCAGATTTCATATAATCAGGATATAGAAAAGTTTCTTCATTTTATTGTAATCACTTTGATGATATTTATAATTTTGTGGAGCTTTAGTTTTTTAAATTGGCAACTTGAAAATAAGGCAAATCCATTAATAAACTACTATTCTATTTGGATTACAATATCCTTATTTGTTTATATAATTGGATATTATAATTTTAGGGAGCCTGAAATTTTTAGAGTATCAATCACTTCTATAGATAAAAAGAAAATCACAAAACCAAGATTAAATTCGGAAGAAATCCAAAGCTTAAAAACCAAATTAGATCATATTATTTGTACAGAACAGATTTTTCTTCAATCTAATATAAATTTGAATAAACTTGCGAAAAAAATAGATACAACACCTAATAATATTTCGTGGTTCTTAAACAAAATTCATCAACAAACATTTTATGAATTCATCAACACTTTAAGAATAGAAGCTTTTATTGAAAAGGTACAACAAGGAGAACACCATAAGAATACGCTTATCGCATTAGCAATAGATGTTGGATTTAATTCTAAATCTACTTTTTATAATGCGTTTAAATTAGTCATGAAGGATTCTCCGAGTAATTATATCAAAAAATTAGAGGATAAAACAGAGATAAATAATTAATCTGAGATTTGTCAACTTAGAAAGTCAACCGGAAAGAATATTAAATTACGAAGAATTAGTAACAAGAAAAACAGGGGTTTAACACAGGACTTCTTCATAAAGAAGTCCTGTTTCTTTATGAACCTTTACAAGTAAAAACAGTCGTAATAAAAAATAACTCACTCAAAACAAAGAGGTTATAGATAGTATTGGCAACTGGACTCGAACCAGTGACCTTCGAGTTATGAGTCAGGAAAACTAATGATTATCTTCAAAAAAAAATTACAACCAGGCTTTGTATTATGTAAAACAGAGTTTCTAATTATTAAGTCGCAATCTTCCATTAAAAAGTTTGATAATTGTCGCTTCGCCTGCACACTTCGGCTTAGCTCAGTGCAGGCCTAAAGGAAAAACCGACTTTAAGAGTCGGTTTTTTTGTTTGGGGTAACACAATTTTCACTTGGATAATTCTAAAATCCGACAAAGCATTATCTCTGTACTATTAAAATCTACTGCCTTTTTGAATACATTTTGAACCTTTTTAAGCTCAAAAACCCAATCGAATTGTACATTTCTTTATTTATATGCTTATCGTTCTACTTTAGTACTTGTTGTATTAGATTATTATTGGATTAGTGTACCAACCAACTTCAATAGCATTTTCACTCTCATTAATGAGTTTAAAATAGCGCTCCGTTTTCCAAGTATTTCTTCCTATTTTCTTTAACAAGTGTTAAACAAAATAGAAAAACAGGCCTGTAACCGCTTTTATAACAGATTTTTAACAGCATTAGGGAGTGTAAACTACGGTTTCAGTAGTATTTTTAGTATTGATCACGGAAACTAAAAATATACACTAAAAACTGTTCCAATAAAATTAATCACGCATATGAAACTAAAAGCTCTATTTTTTTGGATATTTCTTGCAAGTTATCAACTTGCAGTAGGCCAATACGAGATTACCATCGATGCATATGTCTTAGATAAAGAAACTCAACAAGCTGTGCCTTATGTTAATGTAGGATTTCTGGAAAAAGGTATTGGTACCGTAAGTCAAAGTGATGGTAGGTTTGTGCTACGGTATGATGAGAGAAAAATAGACAACGACGATGTTTTGCAAATATCCAGCATTGGCTACAAAAGCATTACCCTTACTGCCAAAAAGCTGTATAAACTCTTATTAAAAGATGATAAGATATATGTAGAACCCGATATTTCCACTTTGGAAGAAACTGTGATAATAGCAACGGAAAGACAAAAAATGACGATTGGTCCTTACCATTATTCTAAAAAATTTATGGGATACTGGAAAGATAAAAAAGCGTTAGGAGGTGAAATCGCATCTTCTATGAAAATTAGAAAGAAAAATACAAAGCTGGAAAAATTAAAATTTTATGTCTTAGAAAATTACAGTGACAGTTTACTAGTAAGAGTCAACATTTACAAAAAACAAAAAAGGAAACCGGGAGTAAATATTCTCACCGGTAATATATATCACACTATAGTTACAAAAGAAGGAGAAGAAAGTATAGACTTATCTCCTCACAATATTGTGGTCAATGAAGATATCATTGTAAGTTTGGAACTTGTAGAAGTTTATGGAGAAGACATTGGTTTTGCAATTTGCGGAAGTAATAACAGAAAAGGATTTGTGAAATATATTAGTCAGGATGATTGGGAAGTCAAATACGGGATCAGTATGGCTTTTAAACTAGATATTTCGTTTCCCGATTCCTCTAATACTATTAAAAAAAGAAAGAAGCCGGAAAATATAACATTATATTGGGATACCTCACTATCAAGAAAAAACATAGATTTAGAAACAGAATTAGATTTTTTAAAGAAATACATCGATAAGCTTAAAGAAGCCCAGATAACTTTAGTGCCCTTTTCTAATACTATCGGAAAGGATATAACATTTTACGTAAAACAAGGGAATAGTAAAGAGCTGCTTTCTGAGATCCGTAAGCTACGATATAATGGTGGCAGTAATTTTGTCGATCTTTTTAAACAAACACAAACACCAGATCAATATTTGGTATTTACGGATGGTATTCACACCTATGGAGATCATAAATTTATGTATACCACTCCTGCATTTTATGTAAACAGTAATCCAAAAGCAAATCATACGATCCTTCAAAATGCAAGTATTTCTAACGAAGGATATTATATTAACTTATCAAAAATAAATACGGAAACTGCTGTCGATGTTATCATGAATGATATCGAAGATCAATCGGTATACAATATCGATCTCACAAAAAACAGTATTCAAGGAACCGTATTCACAAAAAACAACATGCCAATACAAGGATGTAGTGTATCTTTAGTTGGTTCTCTAAATGAGGTAGAGACGAATGCCAATGGTGAATTTTCAATCAATGCAGAGTACGATGATGTACTTGTTTTTAAAGCATTTGGAATGGATTCAAAACGAGTGAAGATTGATACATCAAAAAAAATATCAGTAACACTAAAACCCAAGTATAAAACTCTTGATCAAGTATACTTAAAATCAAAAAATGATTCACGATCAAAACAAGACATAAACAGAGAAAATGAAAAGAAAAGAATAGTTGGTGCTAATTTTACTATATACAACGAACAGTTTCCTAAATCTTCATTTTTCTTTGGAGATGTTTTCCGAATCATACCAGGTGTTCAGGTTACAGGGTTTGGTGACCAAGTTAGTATCGGTGTTACCAAAGCTCTTGCTTGGTATGGAACCACTCCTATTTTTGTTGTAGATGGTGCTGTATATAAAAGACCTCCAGTTCATCTATTACCATCACAAATAAAAAGTATCACGTTGATAAATTCGTTTGCTCAAATGACTCAATATGGTACAAGCGGTGGCGTATTTATTATTACAACAGTTTTTAATATAGATGCTTTAGAAAAAAAAGAGTCTACTCCATCACTTTTGGTTGAAGGTAATGAGTATAAAGAATCCCACTTTTTATTAGACCCTAACCTAAAAAGACCTGCATACTTGAACGCCTTATGGAAAAGCGATAGCTACTCAAATGCAAAAAACATCTATTTTTCATTGCTAGAAACACATCGATTAGAAGTACCTTTTCACATCTATAGTATGTACTATTTTAAAAGGTGGGACAAAAAATTTTCGGATCAAATTTTATCAAACCTGGCAGAGTTATCCGAAAGTAACTATAGTGTATTACGGACCTTAGCCTTTTATCTGGAAGAAAGAAATGAAATAGAAAAGGCTTTATTGATCTATGAAAAAATAGGAGATTTAAAACCACATTATGCTCAATCCTATCTTGATCTTGCCAGAAGTTATAAAGAAAACAAAAAGTATAAACAATCGTTTGAGCTTTATAAAAGAATTTTAAATAATGACGATAAGAATATCGATTTCTCAGAAATATTGCCTCAAGCAGAAGCGCAATTCAGACATTTCCTAAATAATCATAGATCCGAAATATCATATACTGATTTGCCAAAAGATTTACTAGTTGCAGAAAGCTCTCCTGTACGTATAGTTTTTGAATGGAACAAACCTCTTACAGAATTTGAATTACAGTTCGTTGATCCTCAGAAAAAGTTTTATAAATGGTCTCATACGTTTGAAGAAAATCAAGAATTACTTTCGAACAGAATAAAAAGTGGTGTCGTATCAGAAGAGTTCATTATAGACGAACCTTTTATAGAAGGAGAATGGATTATTAATATTCAGTCTTTTGAAAAAGAATCAAACCCTACTCCTTCGTTAATGAAATATACAATTTACAGAAACTATGGGCTCTCTAATCAAACGAAAATTGTGAAAGTCGTTAAACTGTATAATCAAGAACAAAAAGTAACGCTAGACAAATTTGTTTTATAAAACAATATAAAGATAAAGATAATTGCTTTTTGATGTTCTTCAGGTTTAACGTATAAAAAGCTTTATGAAGCTCATTATTTTCTAATCATATCGTTCTTAAAATACATTAATCCTTTTTTTTGGGGTGAGTACTTTTCTATAACTATATACTAGTTATATACTCACGAAAAATTATTAATTTATCTAAAATTGATCGTATAGCTTTTAGATTGTTCAAACCATTTTACACGATTACTTAATGCTAGATTATACATTGTATCACGTAACATTCTTAGAATAGACGCTAGCAAAGCAGCTACAAATTTCTATCTGGTAATTATTGAGACTGTTTTTTTACTATCTGGATATTTTATATTTACGCTACCAAATATTCTCTATTTTGTTTATTTTACTAAGATCCGAAATTGCTCTGTTGTGTTTTCCTGCTCTTCTTAAATCCGAGACATGCTCATCTGCAAAATATTTCTCCTTTTTGACCATCAAGTATTTAAATCAATTTCTTAAAATTTCACACTCTAATAATAAGACAATTAGTAATCCTTAATTAAAAACTCGGTTCTCCTATTTAGTGCTTTACCTTCTTCTGTAAGATTAGTAGTAAAAGGTTCATTTTCTCCATAGCCTTTAGCATTTAATCTATCAGCAGAAATCCCAGCTTGAACCAAATAGTGTTTAACCGATTGGGCTCTTTTGAATGAAAGCGACATATTTAGAGATTCTTCTCCTACATTATCCGTATGCCCACCTATTTCTACAATCATGGTTGGACTATCTTTCATCATTTTAACAATTCTATTGAGATCTAACCTACTTTCTATGGTTAAGTTGGATTTACCGGTATCAAAAAATATATTATTTAATCGAGCTTTGGCTCCAACTTTTATTTCTTCGAGCGTGATATTTCTATTAACCTCTTTGTATTTCAATTGATCATCTAATCTAAAATTTTGGGAGTTAAAAAATCTGCCTTCTGCACTAGCAGTCATACTATAACTTCTGCCTGCCGGAAGTATTACCATATATTGTCCTGTTTTGGAATTACTAAGCGTGTTAGCTATATAATCACCAGTAGATAAATCTTGAATAATAATGTTAGCGGTAATAGGTTTTTGAAATTGATCCCAAACGGTACCTGTAACTATAGTAGTAGCAGTAGGTTTCATATCTGGAGGCAAACCTATTTGATAAATATCCAAACCTCCTACTCCTCCAGGTTTTTCTGAAGCAAAAAATGCATAATCTCCAGAGGCTGATGTAGTAAAATATAGATCATCATATAGTGTATTAATTACATTACCCATATTAATAGGTTGAGACCATTGTCCATCGATATATACTGTTTTAAACATATCAGTTTTTCCATACCCTCCGTGACCTGATGAACTAAAATACAAAGTACGTCCATCTGGTGCTAAAAACGGGGATTTATCCTCGCTTGACGTATTGATTCTATCTCCTAGATTCTCAGGAACACTCCATTCTCCAGACTCATTTTTAAAACTAATATAGAGATCAGCCCCTCCATACCCTCCTTTTCTTTGTGATGAAAATATCAGTTTTGACCCGTCTGCAGAAACAGAGGGTTGAGAATCCCATTTTAAAGAATTTATAGTAACCCCCATATTTCTGGGAGTCTCCCAAGTTTCACCATATAAAGACGATGTATATAAATCACAACCTCCTATTCCATCCGGCGAATCACATCTTGTAAACACAAGCATTTGACCGTCTCCGGTAAATGTAGAAGACCCTTCATTGTTTATAGAATTTAAGGGGTCCGGCAATAGTTGCGCTTCTCCTATACCTCCTTCATATAAGTTTACGGTATACAAATCTTCTTTTCCGGGATTACCAAATCTGCTTCCTCGTTTGCTTGTAAAGTATAGTTTTGTTGCAGATGGGTTTACCATAGGAAAATAATCATCATTACTACTGTTTAGTGATTTCATCAAAACATATTTATCTGCCCCTATTTTATAATCATATTTAGTTATTTTATCTTCAACATTAACATCTTCTCTATCATATCGATCAAAAAAAGTACGCCCATTTTCATTGTAAACTTTTATTTGAGTAAGCTTTTTAGATCCTAACCTGGCATACACCCCAAATTGCCATTTCCCTATATCTTTACCTTTTTTGATACGACGATAAAAAATATTGTTCCAAGGACCATTTCCATACCTATATTGCTTTACTGATATCTTTCTTTCTGAAGTACGTTGGTTTCCATTTGGCAAAGTTTCGATTATTTTCAAATCAATGATTGGTTCACCATACACCCAAAAAATAATATAACCGCTACGGGTTGCTTTATATACACTTTTGTTCGCAACAAAAAATTCATAACTTTCTACATCTTTTAGGTTTGCCCTAAAGCAAAGCCCTGAAGCATTGTATTGTGAATGGGCTAATTGAGTTATACATATTACAATTAATATACTATAATAATTTAATGCTTTCATATTATTATTTTTATGTCTATATCGCTATAACTTATTTCGTTTTATTAGTAAAATCTTGTTTGTGGTTATTCTTCAAATAGAAGTTTAATTTCTTCATTTGTAAGTGCTCTGGTATATATTCTTAAATCATCAACAAACCCTTCATAGTGTTGATCTTCTGAACCTGATATATCCTTAGCCGCCATATATGAATTTTCAGATCTTTCAAATATTTGAGTTCTTGTTATCTGTTCTCTACCAGATAGTTGATTATTGACAAAGATCTCAAAAGCATCAGCAGATGCATGTCGTATAGCAATGTGTATCCAAGAATTATCAGAAATTGTAGCTTTAACTATTTCAGTTTGAGAAGTACTGGCAGCTCCATTACCTCTAAATACAACTTTATATTCTATTTGATCATTTACATTTCTGATATCTATAGCCGATTTAGAAGAAAATAATCCAATAATGGTGGACTCTGTATTTATGTTTGCTATATTGATCCAAAATGAATATGTCAGATCCCCTGTATAGTCAGGACCGGGTATTGGGTTTATGTAATTTACATAAGTTGATGTTCCATTAAAAGATATAGCTGCATTGCTATTTCCTTTTCTATCTGCAACAAAACTAGGATTTCCCTGAAGGATCCCAGGGTTATTAGGATCGACTTCATTCGTTGCATCAGTATCAAACTTATAATGACCAACCAGATCACTTTGTAAATCCGGAGCCGGAAGAACCATAATAATATTTTCTTTGATTTCTGTATCTAAACTATTGTCATTTCTAGTTTCTAAGGTCACGGAATAGATTCCCGGAGTATTATAGGTGACTACTGGGTTTCGCTCGGCAGAAGTTTCAGGAGTTCCACCTGGAAAAGTCCAATTCCACTGATCTGCACTGACAGATCGATCTGTAAAACGTACTTCTCCACCTTGTGTAACCTCATTAACGTCAAAATCAAAATCAGCTTGCGTTGGTTCATAAACAGTAATATAGTTTTCTTTGATTTCTGTATCTGAACTATTATCATTGCGTACTTCTAATGTTACAGCATATGTTCCTAAAATATTATATATAATTTTTGGGTTTTGTTCAGTTGAATTTATTGGTGTTCCACCAGAGAAAGTCCAACTCCATTGGTTTGGAGTTCCTGTAGATGAATCAAAAAAAGACACTTCTGAACCGATTGCAATGCGCTGCGCATTGGATAGGAAATCTGCTTTTACATTATTAGAAATTACCTCATTTACCTGAATTATTTGTTCTGTAGTATCAGATCCTCCGGAGTTAGAAACTCTAAGAGTCGCTTTAAAATTTCCCTCATTTTGATAAAGAACAGTTGTCACTGGGGCATTAGAATTAGAAATATTCCCTCCTTCGAATGTCCATTCGATTTGATCGACCTGACCTGTTGATGCATTCGTAAATGTAACTTCTTCTCCGGCATTGATCATTTCTGTACTTATTGTGATTTTTGCAGTTGGAGGATCAACATCAGAATCTGATTCGTCCTCACTACATCCTCCTACCAG
This sequence comes from uncultured Aquimarina sp., assembly GCF_947495315.1. Lineage (GTDB taxonomy): Bacteria > Bacteroidota > Bacteroidia > Flavobacteriales > Flavobacteriaceae > Aquimarina. The sequence goes on from NZ_CANLYD010000009.1 coordinate 55,296, forward strand.
AATAACAAAAAGTAAGCATAACCCTAATTTATAAAGCTTTCTTTTTTTTATGTATTGACACTGATTTTGTAGATTGTATTTAATTTTAGCGAAAAATGAAAATTGGTTTACATACGATATTGCCCCCATGATTTGTAATTTTTGATGATTATTTCTAACTCAATGTGATATGTGAATTACATCAAAAATAAAGCGCATAAAGGTCATTAGCTTGCGGAAATACGCAAAGAGAATATTTTTAATAAGATACCTAAATCAGACCTATATCTTTTACAATACTAATCAGGTGAGGAAGGGTATCGGCTTCAAAAAGTATTTTAAGATCCTGCAATCGATATTCTATACTTCGTTTACTACCTGAAGGTATATTGTTCTTCTTAAAATGTTCAGAAATTTGTTTTTGATTGAGCCCTTTCGCCAATAATTCCAGAATTAATTTATCAGATGTGTTTACCTCTGATATATTCCCAGCATTATGAAGTAATGCTACAATATCTTCAGAAAAATATGGGACTCCTCGTAAAATCGCTTTTATTGCTTTATTTAGGTCTTCTGCTTCACGCCTTCCTTTAGATATGTATCCATTAATCCCATATACATCGATTAGTTTTTTAACGATACCTATACGGTTTTCTATGGAAAAAACAATAACATTAAGGTCCGGCTGTATTTTTTTGACCTGTTGAATAAGATCCTCACCAGAACGTAATTTTCGCAACCTGTGATCTTCTTTAAAAGAAAGGTCTGTAATCAAAAGATCAAACGGAACATTTTTTAGTAAAGCAGCTTTTAACTTAAGTAGTGCATTATCACAGTAATCAACAGTTTCGATAAGGGGAATATCAAGCTTTGTCAGTGTACTTTTTAGCCCTGCACTTATACTTTGTTGGTCTTCCGCGACTAATATTTTCTTAAACATTGTTATTCACTATTTTTTAGAATACTATAGTGGCTCTAAAACCCTCTCCAGAGCTTGTTTCAAAAGTAAGCTTCCCTTTAATATTATCTATGCGATTTTCCGCATTGACCAATCCATTTGTTTTCACAGTACTAATATCACATCCTACTCCATCATCAGTATATGTAATCACCCTCTTCTTTTCTCTATCCCTTGCTATAAGTGTTATCCTCTTACAATTACTATGTTTTTTGGCATTAATAAAAAGCTCCTGTAACACTCTATACACTGCTATTTTTTTATAATCTGGTGTGGTGGTCCATTCCATTTCTGACAAGTTGGTGATTACATTTACAGCATTCGTATTGTATTGCTGTATCAGGTTGATGAGTTCTCTTTTATAGTTATCAACGTCTATGGTAGCCGTTTCTATCGAAATATCTCTTGCTCTGAGGTACATATTCTGCAATTTATTTCCTAACACTTCTTTTGTAGAAGGCATGGAGGCCTCTGCAGTTTTTTCTACATAACTGGCAAGATTAGAAATATCATTTGCCAATTCATCATGGATTTTTTTAGAAATTCTTTTTTCTGTTTTATAGACTTCTTTTTCTTTTTCTTTTCTATGTTTTCGGATTAAATAATGACTAAAAAAAGTAATAGTAACTAATAATAAAATTCCTGCCAGCAAGTATATAATCTTTTGAGTTCTTTGTATAGAAACCTTCAACTGCTGCTTCACCATAATATCTTTCAGTTTTAGAATTTCTTCAGTTTTAAGTTGATCGTCATATTGGATCTTAGCAAACTGGGTTTTAACCCTTAATTCTTGTTTATACAAACTATCATTCAACTTAATATATCTATTTTTTAAAGAAATATCATTTGGTTTGATTTTCATTAAAAAAAATAAAACATCTAACTCTCCTCTAGGGTTTTTTATCCTTTTAGAAGTTATAATTGCCTTAGTGAACCAATCCATTGCTTTTTGTTCATCTTTTCTTAAAAAGAACTCCCCTAAATGTGTATAACTTGCTATTAATCCTAGTTTGTCATTATGTTTAATTCTAATATCTGACGCTTTTAAAAGTTGTTCCTCTACATCTATAGTATCTTTACACCATTGAGCATATGCAAGATTATCCAAAACCCTTGCTCTTTCTTTAGGTACTGTATGGATTAAAGAATCTTTTAGAATATTTCTGAATGATACAATAGCTTTTCTATATTCTTCATTTTGAATATACATTACATATAAGTTGTTCGTGTATATCAATTGATCAATATTTGATTGCGTACTTACAATTGCCTTTTTATAGTATTTTATGGCATCTTCTTTATTTAATAAGTATTTATTATTTATAGCTAAAACATTATATGCCGAGGCAATGTATTTTTTGTCCTTTTCAGGTATCAAATACCTCAAAGCATTCGTAATGGTTTCTTTACTTCCAAAAAAATCACTACTATTCTTTTGAATGTATGCCATATTCAATAGACGCCTTCCTACCTCACTACTATCCTGAAGTACTAAAAAATTATTTTTGGATCTATTGTAGTAATAAAAGGCACTATCTCGAATAAACCTGATCTTATCCAGATAGTATGCCTTTAAGTAATTTGCTTTTCCTTGATAATAATAATTTTCAATTGTATTGGCCTGAGTCCATAAAATATTAGCATAAAACCATAAACTATCAAACTCTTTTTTCGAATAGTGAATCACTCCTTTCTGATACAGCACTTTACAATACAATGTGTCTTTTGGCTGTTTAGCTAATAATTTATAAGCTTTATTGATTGCATATTTCCTATCGGATATGCTTTGTGTTTTATCTTTAGATATTTTATAATAATTAATAATATGAGAAGATTGTTTTTCTCGGGATGAGTTATTAATTTGTCTATCCTGACAAGAATAAAATATGGAAATTAAAACAAGAATAAAAATCTTGTAATTCACTTTTTTTGAATTAACAATAAATTTTTCCTGAATCCATCCATAGCACATTTTTAATTTTTTCAAAATTTAAACATTTAAAAACCAGGAAAATCAACTCAATAAAGATAAAAAAGATAAGCCACAAATAACATGTGGCTTATCAAAATTTTATTGACTTTAGTCATCATCAGGTTCCTCTACTACTTCTCCTTCTTCTCCTGTAGTGCTTAAAACTTCTTGATATAATTCCTCTGTATCTACTAGACTATTGTCTGCGCATGAAATTAAACTGAAGTTAAACATCATTACCATTACGAATAAAAATTTACTTGAATTTCTCATCTTTAAAAACATTTAATTGTTAGAAAAAATGAGAGGCCTCTCAATACTATGGCAATATTATATTGCTCCTGTAATTACTAGAACAAAGTAATGAGATAGTGGTTGTTATGAGCTTGTCAAAGAATGGACTTGTTATGGACAATTTTTGGACACCGGTAAATACAGTACCTAAGAGATGTCTAATTAATTTGTAATTTTACCTTATGAGTCATGAGGTTATCAAAAAAATAGCTCTTTTAGTTTTTGAAAAAGCTAAAAAAGAGCTTAGCAATCCTACAAAAAATGCTATTTGTAATCATATTTCAGATACTCTTGATGCCAATCCCGAAATAGAAGGCCGAATCGATAGTAAAACCATCAAGCGGGTATATGAAAAATTTATAGAAGGAAAAGAAAAAGGAGGACCTTCTGAGGTTACTATTAACTATCTAACCCAATATTTAGGATATGAGAATTATTTAGATTTTATAGAAAAATCAAGAAATTCTATAAAAGATATACATATTACAAAAGAAACAGCTAAAACATCAAAAAAGAGGGTATTTAAAACAATGGCTCTAATAATCTCTATATTATTTGTAGTGATATTAATCACCTTCTCTTTTTTTAGAAGAGTACCCATAACCTCCAAACAAGAAAAAGAAATTGTCGTCTTCTTAATAGATGAAAATAACCAAACTGAATTAGGAAAATTATCTAAAAAAAATGGATATCAATTCTATACCTGGTTGTCCACCGGAAAAGCAGAATTATATTATTATTCGATAGAAGACAATGATGGTAAAGAATATCCTGGTGCCGAAATGATTGAGATATTACCTTTTTGGAAAGAAATGAATCCTATTATTTTATCAAAGCTATGAGATGCATGAAAAATCTATATTTAGTGGTTATTATATTATTTTTGGTCTTATCTAGTGCACAAGCACAAAACAAAAAGGATATTCAGTTACTGGCCTCAGAACTTCATTCTGATTATTATAAAGAAGAAACATACGCTAAAGATGTTTTTGTTAGTTATGTAAAAAATGATAGTTTGTTTAAAAGGTTTCCGGATGTTATCAGAAGTTTTGAGTTTGCTCCTAAAACATCTTTAGAAGAGTACATAACCGATTGTGATCTTAGAGTTCGTAAATTAAAAAAACAATTTGACGGCCAGCAAAAAAGTAAAGATTTTGAAGCTTTTTGGAAAGAAAATCTACGCCCCTGTTATGCCAAATATATACAGACATCACCAGAGTTTCGTTTCGCTTTCGAATTACAGAAAAGTAATGTAATTTACCACATCAATGAAGTCATCGTATATATTTATAGTACCCGAATCCCTTTAAGTACAGATAAAGATTATTTTGAACATAAAAAAGATGAACGAGAAAAACTAATTATTGATATTACTAAAATAGGTCAGAACCAATTTTTGGAATTAAACCAGACTCACGCTGTTAAAGATGGTGGACTAGCATTAAATCTAAGGCTATTTTCTTCTGACTACTGGAAGGGCAGTTTTGAGAGATCTAAAGTTTTATTACATATCAGTTTTAAGTTTACTAACGGACAGATTATACAATCAGAGCCTTTTATGGTAGAAATGTAATTTCTATAGTTGCGGTTTGTCGCAAAAAACTAGTATTAATACGTCTTATTTTTATTGTAACTCAATCAGCGTATTAACTTAAAAAGTTAACAATGAAATCTAACTCTCTATTAGTCTTACTTTTCTCTATTATATTTCATTTTTCCTACATACTATGTGCTCAAAACCAAGAGATTCTTACGGCTCAAAAACCTGCTTCAGAATTATCCCAAACCCCTCAAACTTTAGGGATTAATTTTAAATTAAGCGGAGACAAATCAAGGCTTATTCTTTTGTCTGACAATCAATTAGAAGTTTGGGATACAAATTCCAGAAGAATTCAATTGAAAAAAAAGCTTGATCCAAGAAAAAAAACAGATAAGTTCGAAATCAATCATTCGGGAAATATATATGCACTTTTAAAAAGTGATCTAAAAGATAAAAAAGCTCGTGTTTTAGAATTCTATAGAATTCATGAAGATCAACCATTTTTGAAGTTAGATTCTAAAAACGATAATTTAATAGATTATTTTACTAAAATAAGATTTAATGATAGAGGTGATAAGATAGCAATAGTCCATAGAAAAAATGGAATAAAAATCTATGAAAATAAAAACGGTTTGTTTTCGATATTAAAACATCTAAAAATAAAAGAGGATCGTTTTAAAAGTATTATTGACTTCGAATTTTCTAATGATGTCGATTATTTTTTTATCCTCAAAGGGAACGATTTTAAGCCTAATGAACCTATTACGTATCAAAAGTGGAACCTAAATTCTTTTGAATTGGAAAAAGAAGTTGTTTCAAAAGATTTCGGGTTAAATACTTGGATGGGCGCACAGCTTCAGTCTCAAATAGGTTTTAAAATAGCTGTACCTGGATGGAGTCTTGAACATGGGTTGTTTGTCAATTGTAAGTATATGCAATCTCTCCCGAGATCAAAACGTGTGGGAAACATTAATCCTAATAACAGATCCTATTTAGAGTTATACGATGTTACCACTAATAAAGTCATAAACTTGCTTAGTCATAAATATGCATTCAATGAAGCTATTGTTGTAGATCCACAAACAGTAATTACTTCTGATGAGAGAAGAAATATTCAAGTTTGGAATATAAAAACAGGACAGCTTATTCGTAGTATGAGAACAGATGATATTATTAAAGCTGAAGATTTTGATATATCATTTATGAAAAAATTATCTCGTATCAATGTTATGAGAGTTGATCCATACAGGAAAGAAGTTTATTATAGTATTTCTTCCATAAGAGAGATACATGTATGGAACTATAAATACGATACAGATGAGATTTTTCAATCTAATATGGTAAGTATAGCATCGCCTTTTTTTACTTCTGATTCTACTATTGTATATAAAAAAGGAATCTATTTAGAGCATTTTGATTTCAAAAATCAAAAAACTATACACTTGAAAAAAGAAAATAATGAAAACAAAACTTTTAGTTTTACATATAGCCGAACAGGGAATAAGGGAATTACCAAAACTGATAACTCTTTAAAATTATGGAATATTAAATCATTTTCTGTAACTGATTCTATACAAATTCCTAAATCACCTTTTGACCCCTATTATATCAATGAAGATTTGAGTTATCTGGCATTAGCAGTATCAAAAGATCTAAAAAACACGGTTTCCTCTATGATAGAAAACCCAAATGAGCCACTAGACTTAAAAAAAATGATGGATGATATAATGAAGAACATGATAAATAAGGTGTATAACATTAACGGCGATAAAGTAGATCCCCAAAACATCAAACTAAAATTATATCAAATAAAAGATTCATCTTTTGATCGAATACGCGACATCAATATCCCCGGCTTTTTTATACAAAAAGTTAGTTTTATACCAAGAACAAATCAAATTATAATTTGTGCATCTAATCTACCTGTTTCACGACAAGCAGACAATTATGAACCATACACCAATTATATTTATGATATAGAAAGTAACGTTTTAAAAGCATTACCTAAAGAAATCAACGGAATAACAAAAATAATACCCACTGCAAATACCTTCCTTTCATTAAAACCCGGTAAAAACAATTTCTATGAAGCAAAAATTGTAGATATAACTACCAAAAAAATTATAAAACGATTTACCTTTATTCAGGAAGGCATACAAAATTATGGAAAGATTTATATTCTTGACAGTAATAAAGTATTATTGTATGGAAAAAAGAACAATTTTATATTAGATCTTACAGAAGGTAGTCTTAGATCATTAAACAATTCTATTGATGATTTTGACATTAGTGAAGATAAAGAACTACTTGTAACGGCTCATGGAAGTTTATCATTTTATCACAACTCTTTTGAAAACAAACTCTACGACAAGTATTATCACATTGATAATCAAAGTAGCATCATAATCCTCCCTGACAATTATTATTTCAATAAAGGAAAAGGATATGAATTAGTATCCTTATTTAAAAACAACAAAACATATGGTTTTGAACAATTTGATCTAAAATATCATAGACCCGATTTAGTTGTAGAATCTATAAAGGAAACGCTAGGTGATAGTATTTATAGGATGAAAGAACTTTATGAGTTAGCATACAAGAAAAGATTACAACGGATTGGCAAAAAAGAACAAGAATTACAATCTGATATCCATGCGCCAGAACTGACCATTGTAAATAAGTCACAAATACCTAATAAAACAGATAATCCGATCATCGACATTAGTATAAAGGCGACAGATAATAAATACAACTTAAAGGACTTACAAATCAGTGTCAATGGTGTTTTAATCCGAAAATTGGATCACGATCTAAAAGAAAAATCGTATTCTAAAACCATACCACTAGTTTTATCCAATGGAGAAAACAAAATCTTGATATCAGCAATCAATGATCAAGGAACATCTTCTGACCAGGAAGAAATACATGTAGAATATGTTGGAAAACCAACCCCATCTCATCTATATATCGTTTCGTTAGGAGTTTCAGAATATCAATACCTAAAAAATACTCCTAATTCTTCAAGAGATGCCATAAAATTAGGGGACATTTTTAAACAAACTAATACTACAACGGTAAAATCTTTAGGGCTGGTAAATAAGCAGGTTACCAAAACCAATTTGAAACAAATTTCTGAATTTTTATTGCCCGCCAAAGAAAATGACGTGATTTTGTTTTTTGTCTCAGGTCATGCAATTCAAGTAGAAAATGAATATTTCTTTTGTACAAGTACTTCAAAAATCGATAATATTACTACTACTGGAATCACTTATGATGACTTTGATGACCTTCTAGGGAATACACGATCGAGAAACAGAGTGTTCATATTGAATACCTGCTACTCAGGAGAGGTTTTTGATGTGAATAATATCAAAGAGATACAAGCCATAGGTTTAATGAGAAAGGTATTTGAAGATTTAAAATTAACCAATGGAACTACTGTTATTTCTGCATCTGAGGGAACAGATAAATATTACGAAAGCACTACTAAAGGAAATGGGTTGATAACGCTTGCTATTTTAGAATTAATTACTTTAAAAAAAGAAATTACTGTTCAAGAATTTTGCAATGGAATCATTGAATATTGTAAAATTAAAAATGATAAAGATCCTTTTAAAAGCAAGACAAAGAAAAATATTCCTTTAATTAGATATGACAATATCTATAACAATTTTAGATTGTGGTAGTCTATTTAGTCACAATCTTGCATTAAAAAGCTCGATAACTATCTCTCCGCCGGTACTGTAAAAAAAGCTTCTTGGAAAAAAGAGGCTTTTTTTGTTTATGTCCTGTGCCTTTTTGAACTTCGTCAACTTTTAATTTAAACCTCTAATATATGAACGTATTATACGTTTGTTCATCTCATATACATATAATGTTATAAATTCTGTTATTTTTATAACATATGAAAAGTAATTAAAACCGATGTATCGGTTAAAACCTAATTGCATTAAGTTGAAATTTTATGAACTTAAACCTTACAGCTACTTTAATCCTTTTTGGTTTATTCCAGAGTACAATAATGATATTTCTCATAATCAGAAACAGAAATTGGAAACAAACACCAAATAAATTGCTTATAGGGCTTTTAGTAGTAGTTGGTCTTTCTCTAGTTCCTACTTTCTTGGGGAATTCTGGATTATTGGAAAAAAATGATCATTTAAGATTTCTACCATTCAATTTGGTGATTTTTATCTTTCCTTTATTATACCTCTATCTTAAATCTCTTTTGAGTTACTCTTTTCGGTTTGATTCTAAAAGTTTCCTTCATTTAATTTTACCTCTTGTTTTCACGGTGTACTACATTCTAATTTGGATAGGCAGTTTGACTGTTTCTCCTGAAATGAAGGGAGTATGGATCTTGCGATATGGGTATTTCGAGATTCAACTACTACATAGCATTATCCTTTTGCTATTGCTTTTTAGTTACACAATCATGTCATACTTAGAAGTAAGGAATCATGAAGGAATAAATATTTCAAAAGAAGCTGATAAATATCGTACCTGGATGCTGACCTTACTAGGTCTATTTTTCGTCGGAGTGCTATTCGAATTAATTACCACTCTTCTGGGTAAGATCTACGGTTACTGGAAGAGTTCACCCGTAGATGATTGGTTGGGTTTTTCGTTAACCATGATGGTTAAAATATATAATGGCGTTGTATTGTATATCATTTCTTTGGTAGGTTATTTATCATATTCAAATCCTAAATTGAAAAAGCGGCATGTAAGTATAGCTGTCGCTGATGAACAAGTAAAATCAATCTTGCATATAATGAAGGCTAAAAAACCTTTTCTAAGCGCTGACTTTTCTCTATCAACATTTGCAGAACTAATGGAAACCACTCCTGGTGTTTTATCCAAATTACTCAACAGTTATTTGGATACTTCTTTTAATGATTTTACTAATAAATATAGAATTGAAGAGGTAAAAGATAAACTTAGAAAAGGATTACATAAGAGTCTTACACTAGAATACATTGCAGAAGATTCTGGTTTTAAATCTAAAACCACCTTTTATAGAGCATTCTCCAAGTTTTCCTCACAGACACCTAAAGAATATATCAAACAATTGGAAAAGGAGAAAAAAGTTTCATAATATAATTTGAAACTTTTTTACCAGAACTTAGTGTCTACTTACCATAACAATTGTTGATTTTTGAGGTAAAACAGTTACTTATGCAATTTTCAAGAATACTATTGACATGCCTATTATTAGGTTTAACAACATTGGTTTACGCACAAAATAAAAATGACCAAATCTTAATCGAGGATTTCTATCTCGATTTAGCAATACGCAATTATTTGGATAAACCCACAGGCGAACTTTTGAAGTCTGATTTGGAATCATTGACACGCTTCGTTGCTGTTGGAAAAGGGATTACTTCACTTAGCGGATTGGAGCACGCCAAAAATCTCACGTATCTTAAATTAGATTATAACAAAATTGTTGATTTAACTCCCTTGTCTGGGTTACCCATGCTCAAGAGTCTATTTATTAACGGAAATCAGGTCAAATCGCTATCTGCCATTGAAAACTTAGTCCTTTTGGAAACCTTTTTTTTCGATAGAAATTTCGTTTCAGATATAAAACCGTTGAAGAATTTGAAGAAACTCAAAGGGATTTCAGGAAACTTCAATATGATAAAAGATATATCAATAGCCCGAAATTGGACCGAGTTAACCCATTTTAATATGGCCTTCAATAAATTGGAGACTTTAGAGCCATTAAAAGATTTAGTCCAGCTTAAAGGCATTTGGATACCTGATAATAATGTAGCAGATATAAAAGCTGTATCGAAGCTAAAAAAACTTGAGATTCTCATATTGGAAAAAAACCCTATTTTGGATATTTCAGCTATGGAAGGCCTCACTAAGCTCATTCAGGTAAATCTTATGAATACCAAGATAAAAGATTTTGAACCTTTATCAGACCTCAAAAACATAGGTGTATTGGTATTGAGACAAAACCAAATTAAAGAATTGAAATTTCTTGAAGGCTTAACCAACATCGAATGGCTCGATGTAAGGGAAAATCAAATCGACAATATTGACGAGTTGAAAAACCTGAGTAGGTTAAAAAAATTATTCTTATCAGGTAACCAAATAAAGTCAATTGTTCCTATTGCATCTTTGGAAAATCTTGATTGGGTTTTGTTGGATTACAATAAAATAGATAACCTATGGCCATTGTACAATTTAGAAGGTGTCATGGATGTCTCCTTACATAACAATCCATTGGACAACACTACTGAATTAGCCAATATGAATAAGAAAATAATCAAAAATATTAAATCAAAACGCAAGAATATCCTAACAAAGGAAATAGAGATAAATTCCATCTATCAATTAACGCCAAGTAAAAAATTAATGAAATGAGATATATTTTAATCAATTCTTCTTTTTCAATCTTTTAAATTGCCTTCTAAATGTCCTTTATTTTTTGGATTACATTGATTCTGTTAAAGAATTTTTGTTTTACTTTCTTAAGTAATTAAAATAGATTGATAATTGACTTAGGCATCAACATTAATTAACCAATTAATTCTGATGGACTTACCGCAAATTCCTTTTTAAAGCATTTAGAAAAATACGAAGGACTAGAAAAGCCTGTTTGAAAAGCTATCTCAGCCACTGTGTTTTCTTGATCTAAGAGTAATTCTTTTGCATACTGTAAACGTACAGAAGAAATAAGTTGATTAGGAGATTTATTGGTAATCGCTTTAAGTTTACGTTGTAATTGACGTTCACTGACACCTATCTCTTTGCATAAGGTCGTTACACCAAAACAATCATTGCTCAAGTGGTTATAAATGTTTTGAAGCACTTTTTCTAAAAATGAATTGTGTTTCGCTAATCTGTCTTGATCCGAATTTTGAAGCGTATCCAGTTTTAGATTTTCCACTACTGTATACAACGAAATACATTCACCAGATGCCGTTTTAAAATTTGCTTTATGTGGAGCAAGACTTACTCCTGATCCTAATAATAGATTCTTTACAGTTTGTGTTAGTATTATTTGATTAGGTACTGGTTGTTGAAAAATTGTTACTTCAAAATTTTCAGTTTGTTCACAAATACAATGCTCTACAAAACACTCTTTGATATCTATACCAAGTGATAATGGAGCATTAATAGCTCTCATAGCTTTTACTAAATCAGAACCGCAAAAAACAGCTTTACTTGGACCTTCAAAAGTAGCTATAAATGTTTGTGAGGTATATTCTACTATATTCCCTTTATATTGTTTTATGTACTTTCTAATAACTTCTTGATGTTCTGAACTATTAGTGCCTGAAGAAATAATGTGACCAACCATTACTGTAAATAGCTTTTTCTCATAAACCGGTGCTGGCTCTATATCATTTATAAAAGCCCTCATTGCTTCTAAAATAACATCAGTATCTCCTACCCAAAATAGATGATCGCTTCCTTCTAGTTCTAAAAACTTTGATCCAGGAATACGTTCAGCAATAAATTGCCCTTCCTGGATTTTTACATCGATATCATCTGTACGTTGTAGTAGCAGAGTAGGTACTTTTATAGATCCTAAAATGTCTATGATATCAACCTGAGTATTCATTTTTGTCAATTTCAAAGCAGCACTGGGACTAGCACCTAAACGAAAGTAACTAGCTAACCAATCCATAAAAGTTTTATCTTTTGCTTTAGAAGGCGCAAGTGACGCTAAATTCATCTCTCCACTGCCCCAATCATTCTCAATCATATCATAAACCACCTGACGCTCCTGATCGGTTGGCGCCCAAGGATAGTCTTTAGAATATCTCCTCTTTGCAAAAATACCGAAGGTGATTAAAGAAATAACACGATCAGGATAAGTTGCACTAAACAACGCAGAGACACTTCCACCCTCGGAGTGTCCAAAAAGAACTGCTTTTTCAGAATCCACAGCATCCATAACCGCTGTAATATCTTCCATTCGCTCTTCGAGAGTAGCAAATTCTACAACTCTATCAGAAAGTCCTGTCCCCCTTTTATCAAAAAGGATTACCCTGGCAAACTTACCTAGTTCTGTAAAAAAATCAACCAATTCCGGACATGACCACATCCAATCGATATTCGACACCCATCCAGGGATATACACAATATCTACTGGACCCGAACCAAATACCTGATACGCGATATTAACCAGACCACTCTTAGTATATTTCGTTTCAGGCTTCATAAAATATATCCTATTCTTTTAATTTGATAAAACAGTATCATGCTTTTTTGAGCGAACATTATAAATAATAAATAATCTTATCTAAAGTTAGACGACACATTCTTAAACAAATAAATGTATAAGGAGTCTGCATTGCAAAAAAAAGAGGGTAGCAAAAGAGTATCAAACATCTTAAGGCACTCATTTACAACTGATTAAATAGAAGTGTGATTTATTGAATTTTATTTATCGCTTTAAGACAATAATAAGATATTACTTACAAAATATGGTTTTTATAAATTAAAAAAGATATAGATGTAATCAAAAAACTGTGTGTAAATAATCCTTTTAACACCTTATAACGTACTATTTTTATTTTCAATAAAAGCAATAATATCCTGTTCAGAGCCTAAACCAAGTTTTTTACGAATACGATATCTTAAAGATTTTATAGCAGCTACTGTATTGTTTTGAAGCTTACTAATTTCTGTAGTACTGAGCTCCATTTTCATAAGACAAAGGAGCTCTTTTTCCTTTGGTTTTAATTCGGAAAAATGTTGATCAAGTAGTATTTTAAAATCAATATTTACCTCATCGAGGTACGTCTGTAAACTTAAAGATGATTTTTTAGAACCTTTCTCTGATAATAATGAAGCAGATATGGAGCGTAATGCAGACTTGCGTTCTCTCTCATCCTCTAAAGCTGTGACTTGCTTAATATCATTTATTGTATTATTAAAGACTTCTTCTCTAACAGAGCTTTCTACCACCACTTTTTTAAGTTCTCGTTCTCGATGTGCGAGTGCCAAGTCCGTTTTTAATTTTTCAAGCTCCGCTAGTTCAGCTTTATTTGCAACAAGCTCTAGTTTTTGTTTATTATTTTTTCTAATAAAATAGATTAAAAACAAAGCTGCCAGAACCGTAATAACGAGTAACCCTAAATACAATTTCTTTTTAGTAGATTCATTCTTGAGGTTTAGGGCGACTAGTTCCTTTTCTCTCTTATATTGATATGCAAATTCTAAATCGGCAAAACGTTTTGTTGTACTTTTCTTTACTAAAGAATCTTTGTACTTATCTTGAATTAAAAAAGCCTCGTAAGACTCTGAGAATTTTTTATCATTATATGCGATTCCAACTTTAGCACGGTATGCCGACTGTATTAAAAATAAAGCGTTCACCTTTTTTGAAAAGAAAATAGCGCTATCTATATGCGCATTTGCTTTGCTATATTCTTTTTGTTTGTCATATACTTTTGCTAGATTAGAATGGTTATGCGCTCTTATATTATACTCGGTTGGATCTAACAGTTTTAAGTTTTCTCTATAAATGTTACCAGCTAGATCGTATTTTCCGGTATTTGCATAGGAACTAGCTAAATTTCCCTTTATTTGTAGTCTAAGTGCCTTAGAGGTATCAGCTTCTATAGCTTTTTTGTAATAATACCTGGCAGAGTCCACCTTTTCTTGTTTACCAAAGATTCTTCCTATTCGATTCAACGTAAGTGCTTGCCCACGAGCTGACTTTGCCTTTTCATGAAATACTAATGCACGTTTATGAAATCGTTTTGCTTTCTCAAAATCCATTTGTCTTGAGTAAATATTCCCTAAATTACTTATCGTTCTTCCTAAAATCAAATCATACTCGATCTCTTTGGCAATATCTAAGGCCTCATTTGCATATTGCAAGGCTGTTGGGGTATCTTGTAGATTCAAAGATATGCTGGACATACTATACAATAATTCTGCTTCCATTTTTTGATAATAGTAGCTATTATATCCTTTGTCCTTAATTATTTTATGAACATCTAGAAAGATTTCTTTGGCAATATTACCATCAAAATAAGATAATTGACCTGCCAGTTTTAATCTAAGTGGTAACCGTAAAGAATCTGAATCTGCCTTTTCTATTTGTAGCTTAGTTTCTTCTATCTTTCGAGTACGTGTATCTTTTGCCTTATTTTCTGCCTGTGAATAGGAAAAAAGAGAGATAATACATAAGAGAAGAAATAAAATTCTGGTTTTCAAAATAGAAGGATTTTAAATAAAATTAGTATTGACACTTTAATTTTCCTTAAAACTACTCATCATTTTTTTAATCTAATCTTTAATAAGTGTTAAAACCCTTATAGAACAAAGGATTCTACAGAAGAATTTTTGTTTTGATTTCTGTAGCAATTAAGATAGATTGATAATTGATTTAGGATGAAATTAAATCTGATGGACTTACTGCAAATTCCTTTTTAAAACATTTAGAAAAATACGAAGGACTAGAAAAGCCCGTTTGAAAAGCTATCTCAGCTACTGTGTTTTCTTGATCTAGGAGTAATTCTTTTGCGTATTGTAAACGCACAGAAGAAATAAGTTGATTAGGAGATTTATTAGTGACCGCTTTGAGCTTACGTTGTAATTGACGTTCACTAACTCCTATCTCTCTACATAAGGTCGTTACACCAAAACAATCATTGCTCAAGTGGTTATAAATGTTTTGAAGCACTTTTTCTAAAAATGAATTGTGTTTCGCTAGTCTGTGTTGATCCACATTTTGAAGCGTATCTAATTTTAGATTTTCGACTACTGTATACAACGAAATACATTCGCCAGATGCTGTTTTAAAATTAGCTTTATGAGGAGTAAGATTGACTCCTGATCCCAATAATAGATTCTTTACAGTTTGTGTGAGTATGATTTGATTAGGTACCGGTTTTTGAAAAATTGTTGCTTCAAAATTTTCAGTTTGTTCACAAATACAATGCTCTACAAAACACTCTTTGATATCTATACCAAGTGATAATGGAGCATTAATAGCTCTCATAGCTTTTACTAAATCAGAACCGCAAAAAACAGCTTTACTAGGACCTTCAAAAGTAGCTATAAATGTTTGTGAAGTGTATTCTACTATATTTCCTTTATATTGTTTTAGATGTCTTCTAATAATTTCTTGATGTTCTGAATTATTAAGGCCAAGAGAAATAGTACGACCAACCATTACTGTAAATAGTTTTTTCTCATAAACCGGTGCTGGCTCTATATCATTTATAAAAGCCTTCACTGCTTCTAAAATAACATCAGTATTTCCTACCCAAAATAGATGATCGCTTCCTTCTAGTTCTAAAAACTTTGATCCAGGAATACGTTCAGAAATAAATTGCCCTTCTTCGATCTTAACATCAATATCATCTGTACGTTGTAATAACAAAGTAGGTACTTTTATAGATCCTAGAATATCTATGATATCAACCTGAGTATTGATTTTTGTCAATTTCAAAGCTGAAGTGGGACTAGCGCCTGAACGGAAGTAACTAGCTAACCAATCCATAAAAGCTTGATCTTTTGCTTTAGAAGGCGCTAGTGATGCTAAATTCATCTCTCCACTGCACCAATCATTCTCAATCATATCATAAACCACCTGACGCTCCTGATCGGTTGGTGCCCATGGATAATCTTCAGAATATCTTCTCTTTGCAAAAGCACCGAAGGTAATTAAGGAAATCACACGATCGGGATAGGTTGCACTAAATAACGCAGAAACACTTCCTCCTTCGGAATGCCCAAAAAGAACTGCTTTTTCAGAACCCACAGCATCCATAACTGCGGTAATATCTTCCATTCGTTCTTCGAGTGTCGCGAACTCTACAACTCTATCAGAAAGTCCTGTTCCCCGTTTATCAAAAAGAATCACCCTTGCAAACTTTCCTAGTTCTTCAAAAAAATCAACGAGCTCTGGACACGACCACATCCAATCAATATTAGATACCCATCCAGGAATGTATACTAGGTCTACAGGACCCGAACCAAATACCTGATACGCTATGTTGATGTCTCCGCATTTGGCATAAGTAGTCTTTGGTTTTGTCATATCATTTAGTCTTTTAAGGAATAGAATAAGGCTTGAAGCCCACCGATTATAAAACTAAAGAAAGCCATAACTATCGCCATAAAAACGATACCTACAATGTGTATACGCTAAGGTTTAAAGTGTTAAAAACGGATATACAAAATGTAGACAAAAAAAATTAAACAACTGAAAATCAAGTGTTTATTTTTTATTTCAAAAAAGATCAAACAAACCTCTACATCCACTCTTTTTCTTGTTCGAGTTTTACTAAATATGTGAAAATTTCCTGTTCTGGAGTCAATTTAAGCTTTTTCCTAAGGCGATATCTTGCAGTTCGAGCACTATCGGGAGATATCCCTAGAATACCAGCCATTTCTTTAACATTGAGGTTAAGCATTATCAAAGAACAAATTCTTAAATCATTGGTACTTAAATCTTCGTGTTGTGATTTTAACTTTGTGTAGAATCCCTGATGTGCATCTTCAAAAAATCTGCTGAAATCATCCCAATCTTTATCAATACTCAGGTTTGTACGTACAATTTTATTAAGATCAGCAATTAATTTGCTTTTTTCTATGGAGGAAGACTTTTTAATATTTTGGATGGTTTGTTGTATTCTCTCTATGATTTCATTCTTCTTTATAAAATTGAGCGTATACGAACTGAGCTCTTTGTTCTTAAAATCCAATTGTTGTCTTAATTCTCGTTGCTTTAGTTCAGAATTTTCCAGTTCTTTTTGTGTAAGGGTATGAGCCGCTTCTAATAATTCTCTAGTTTTAGATGCCAATTCATTACTTTTTTTAGCTCGTTGTCTGGAAATGACATAAATCATAAGCCCACAAATCGATATAATAATAACACTAAGCATCAAAATGAGTTGGATAAGATCATCTTTTTTTTCTTGCGCCTTAAGCATTACCAATTCTTTATCTTTTTTTTCTAATTCCTTTTCAAATTCCAAATAGGCAATTTGTTTTGATTTTTCCAGGTTGAAAAGAGAATCTCTAAGAAAAATATATTTATCATAAAAAACGTACGCTTCCTCAGGTTTGGCTTGTTGTTTTTTTAATTCTTTTAATTCTTCATAAGCAAACAACTCGTATTTCTTAAGGTTATTTTCTTTAGCAAGTTGTAAACCTTTATCTACCTCAACAGCTGCCTCATCGAGTTTGCCAGAAAGTCTTAGAATTTTACCGTTAATAATAAGATTATTTGTTAATCCATCAATATCATTTACTTTACTTCCTAACTCTTTAGATTTTTTGATATGGTAGTACGCTTGTTCTATTTCGTTTTTATGAAGATATAATATCCCTAGTTTGTTATGTGCTTCTGCAATACCATAGGTAAAGTTGTTATCCCTATGCATTTTTAGTGCATCCGATAAATACTGTAATGCTTCTTCATCTTTATGTTCTTCAATAAGCATGGTGCCTATTTTAGTAAAGGTAGTAGCAATCCTTCCTTTTAATCCTAGTGCAGTAAATTCATTAATCGCTTGTTCGTAATAATGCAATGCTTTTGCATACTCTTTAAGATCTGCGTAGACCATCCCTATATTGAGTCTGGTATTAGCTAATCCTTTTTTATCTTGTATATCTTGGTATACTTTGTTTGAATTATTGAGGTATTGCAAAGCCATCGTTAGATCTCCTTGTGCCCAATGAGCTACACCAATTATTCGATAAGCTCTGGCTATGCCTTTTTTATTCCCTAGTTCTTCTGATAATTGTAGTGCTTTAGAGCCAAAGTATAAAGATTTATTAGCATCTACAATCCAATATTCATATCCAAGTGCATTAAAAAGATTGACTCTGGTAGTATCTTCTGTGGTATGTGCTTTTAATTTTTGTTCTAAACTATCTATTCTTTTAGTTTTCTGTATTGCGAAGGAATTATCTATCAAGAAAAAGATCCCAAAAATCACACAAAAAACCAACTTTTTACTGCATAAATATCGTTCTGACAGACGTAAAGAAGTTTCAATACAATTCATTAAAAACAGGGATTACAAGAAAAAAGTGATTTTTATAGCCATAAAACTACTCATCATTTTTTTAATCTAACCTGTAATAAGTGTTAAAACCTTTATAACACAAAGGGTTTTGAAAACCTTTTAATAAACCTCCTATTAATTTAATAAACCTCCTATTAATTTAATAAAAACGTATCTCTTAATTTATTTTTACGTGATTCCTACTTAAAGAGAAACTCCTAATAAAATTCCGGCTCCAACTCCGGCAACACCTATCAATATTTTTTCAAAAACAGTCTTTCTTCTTTGTCGTCTGGTAGCTTTTTCAACCAGTTCCAGACTATTGGTTGCTTTGTCTAGACTATTAATAGTATAATCCAAGGCTTTGTGCGTATTGCTTAAGGTTGCTTGAGTTTTTTGATATACGATCTGATCCAGACTATCACTTTTAGTAAAGTTGATATTTAATTGACGTTCCAGATCGATATTTCTTCGCAAAGTCTGAGTATATTTTTCTACCAACTCCTTAGTCATTCTATCTTGGTCAATCGTACTCTGATACACATTTTTAATAGCTAAAAAAGATTTCTTGTTAACCAGAAAAATATCTGGTGTTCTAAAAACATATAGACTATCCTTTTTTACAGTAAATGGTTCTCCCAAACGATTAGCATAGGATTCCTCGATTTCAATTATATTTAATGAATCTTTTTCCTGACAAAAAACTTTGCATACTGATAGGATGAACAGTATAAGTATTATTTTTTTCATGTTTTAAATTTTATATTTAATCCAGCTTCTATTGATTTAAACCAAAGAGACCATTTAATAAAGTACGTTCCTTTGCTAATTGATCATTCGTTAATTGTATAGAATCTTTAATGTTTTGCAATTCGTTCCAGTCTTTGGCATTCTTTCTTTTAAATGAAAAAAGTAAAGAATCCCGCTTATGGATGATCAAATCCTTTTGGACTTTCATTTGTTGGAATTCCAATCTTGCATTTTTTAAAAGATCTTTTGTGATTGCCAAGGTATCTTTTGATATCTCAAGTTCTTTGTTTGCTTTCTCTAATTCTGATGTTATAATTTTCCAATTCTCACTGGTATTAAAAGTCATATAACCGATAATAATTAGAAAAATTAATGCAATTATCTGCAACACCGAACTGATATTAATATTTTTCATTGGTCTAAATATTACTTTATTTGATAATCTGTCACTATTCATTCATAAAGCACAGGATAGTTCTTCTTTCAAAATTTGGTTATAATCAAAACTACTTTATAAATTTTTAAACGATACCGCTTTTCTTAAAAATGTGTGTTAGTTAGCTACACCAATTTTTTACAAAAAACATAACATCCTTTTTTACTTATGCAATCAAAAGTACAATCATCCTAGCAATACTACTATCAAAAAGCCGAATGATAATTGTAAAAATCCGACAACGTATTATAAAAATAAAGCCCTGAACATTAAGCTCAGGACTTCATCCCCTTTTATCAACTAAAACTACTTAACTAACACTTTACCTTTTTAGGTAAATTAATCATTATTTATATTCAGGTCTTTATTTTATTTTTTTATTAATTGCTTAGTAACTCGTCCTTGTTTTCCTTGAATTATTACAAAATAAGGACCGCTTTCCAGACCGGATATATTTATCGATATATCACTGTCTGACAACCCTTTTTGATCAGAAATGATCAACCTGCCATTCACATCATAAATAGCTATCCTATCCAGTACTATTTCACTTGGATTAGAAATATGTACTATATCGCTTGCTGGATTAGGGTACATCCTTATGCTTCCTAATTGCTCAAGATCTTCAATACTTAATGTAGCATCTGTAGTAAGCTCAAAGCTACAGCAAATCTCATTTCCAAGAGCATCAGCTGCACAAAGAGTGACTGTAGACACACCTTCTTCTAATAATGTACCTGGTGCTGGGTTCTGAGTAAAGGTAACTAGTGGATTCGTACAAGTACCGGTTGCTACCGCTTCTCCCGTAGCAAAGTAATCTGGCAGCTGATAGGTAGTACCTACACTTTGATTAGTAGGACAACTGATTTGTGGTGCTGTTGTGTCTTCTACAGTTATAGTAGCGGTACAACTATCTACATTACCACTATTATCTGT
This sequence comes from uncultured Aquimarina sp., assembly GCF_947495315.1. GTDB lineage: Bacteria > Bacteroidota > Bacteroidia > Flavobacteriales > Flavobacteriaceae > Aquimarina. Next base: position 76,158 of record NZ_CANLYD010000009.1, read on the forward strand.
TACCGTAAGTGTAACGGTATTTTCTCCTACAGATTCGCAATCGAAAGAATCAACGTCAATGCTTATGTCAGCGATACCACAGTTATCAGTAGAACCTCCATCTACTTCTTGAGCGGTAATTGTAGCTTGCCCATTTTCATCTAACTGAACCGTGATATCTTGGCAAACCGCGATAGGAACCACCGTCTCATTTACCGTTACCGTAAAAGAACAGCTTGCTGTATTCCCAAATTCATCCGTTGCTTCAAAAGTATTTAGTGTTTCTCCTACAGGAAATTCACTACCACTTGGCAATCCTGTGGTTTGTGCAATGGCCCCCTTAGGTGTTGCAATATTTTCTATAAAACTGGTCGCAATAGCCTCCATAGTGGCATCATCAATAAACGTACTGTCGTCTCCTGCAAATAAAAGATAGTAAAGGCGTGTTGTCTCTAATAAACCGGTAACCTGATGTTGATCATCATCAGTATCATCAGAAAAATTTTGAGAAGTTGCTGTGTTTTCCGGGATGATGATCAAATGGTTTACTGAGGGATCACTTCCGCCAGAAGGTTCTAATTCTTCACGTACTCGTTTTACAAAAAGCGTATAATTTGCTTCCCTGAAAGTTATAGTAGAAGTAAATCCATCTGCCAGACCAGATCCATCCGCTCCCAATTCACCTGTGATATTAAAATCATTGATACCATCAAGATCTGCAGCCAATAGCCACATATTTTCTACTTTTCTGGTAAAATACGCTCCATTAATACCAAAATCAGTAGTACTTACAATTACATTATCCGAATATGTAATCTCCCCAGAAGAAAGATCTGTACTTATAAAGTTACCGCCATCGTACATATCATCTCCTCCATCATCAATATTATCACTATTAAGACCATCATCTAATTCGAAATTAAAAGCATTGGGAATTAGAGACGAAACCAATTGATTATCTGTATTATATTTTTTTAAAATGCTTTCTAAAGTAGTATCAAAAATGGTGAAATTATCACTCGCAGTAGGGATATCAAAATTTACTATTGCACTACAATTACCTTCGTCTATGTTGACTATAATATCATCTGCACAAGTAACCACTGGAGCCTCTGTATCGTTTACCGTAATGATTTGTTCACAGCTTGTACTATTTCCTATATTATCTCTTACAGTCCAGTTTACTATTGTAGTTCCGATAGGGTAATTACCCGATGCATCTGATGTATTTGTATAATCATTAGTTATTGTAACGTTTCCAAATTGTGGTAGTCGTAATCTAAAAAAGTTATTACGTAGATTACCACATTGATTATTGTCTACAGAACCATTTTCCAACAAGGTAAAGGTAAGACTATCACCATAGGTATTGATCCACTCATTCCAGGTTTCCTGTTTTATTACAACAGTTTGATTCGTAATGCTACAAGTAGAAGAGCTATTGTTAGTTGCAAGTATTTCTCCATCCGGATCGGTCAATACAAATACTTCATTAGCAGAATCATGATCTCCGGTAAATGTCAATTCTAAAACAACATCAAAGCTAGTTGTACTCAATCCAGATAGTGTCGCTGGCGTATTGATAAGATCGCCTGATTCATTAAAATTGTAAAGAACATTAAAGGTATCTGGTATAACTTGCTCGCCGCAATTATCACTAAAAATAGGAGCGGGAACACGAACAAAGGCTTCGTTCAAACTTGGATCATTATCAACAATTATATCCGCCGGACAAGAAATTGAAGGTACTATATCATCTTCAACGCTCACAATAAATGAACAGGTTGCTATATTACCACTACTATCCTTTGCAAAAAATGTATTCGTCGTTGCTTCTGTAGGGAAAAAATTACCAGAACTCAGCCCGCTAATCAAAATAGGGCCTCCTGTATAATCTTGAAACTCAATGACATATCTTCGTACAGCACTTGCTAAAGCATCATTCCACAAACCATTATTGATTATCAACTCAACGAAATCTTCGTTACTTTGATTATTAGGCTCTCCACTAGCAAAATTTGTAAATACAACAGGTTGACCACTCTGCCACTCAAAACTGTCTTCGGTCGTAATATCATTAAGTCCAATCAATACTCTTTCGATACCTAAATCACCTATAACCTGAGAAAGGAAATTATTTTCCTCTCGAGTATTCACTGTGACCAACTCTAATTTACGTTGCTCGGCCTCAGCGAAAGCTACATTGTATGCACTTGTCTCGTCTGAAATAAAATATGTACTAGCCCCAAAAGTTCCTAATAATGTGAAACCATCAACTATTGTGGGTACAACTGGAAAAGCACAATCTGAAAGTTCTATTTCGTAAGTCACTACTTCAGAACATTCCAGGGTGATATCAGCAGGACATATCAATATAGGAGCAGTACGATCCTCTACTATAACATTGGCTATACAACTAGAAGAGTTTCCTCTGGTATTTGTTACTGTTAAGGTAACTTCATTACTCCCAATATTGGAGCAATCAAAACTATTGGGTGTAACAGTGATAGAGGCAACACCAACAATATCTGTAGAACCAGCATCCAAATTCGAAGCTGAAATTGTAGCCTGACCCGTCTCGTCTAATGGTATAGTAACATCTTGACATAATGCAATAGGAAAATCATTTGCCACTACGGTAACATTAGCTATACAACTAGAGGAATTCGCTCCTTGATCCACAGCGGTAAGTGTTACTTCGTTTTCTCCAATATCTGCTATACCAAAAGTATCCTTGCTAATGCTGGTGGTATCAATATTACAGTTATCTGTAATTTCTACCCCTATGTCAGAAATACTAATAAAAGCTTCATTATTTGTGTCTAATTGTATGGTGATATCTCTGCATTCAACGGTAGGAAAAATAACATCTTCTACAGTAACAATAGCTGCACAACTAGAAGAGTTCCCAAACAAACCTGTTACTGTTAAGACTACCTCATTTTCTCCTAGATTTGTACAATCAAAATTAGTAGAGGTTACCGTTATTGCAGCTATACCTGCATTATCTGAAGATCCTCCATCCACATCACTAGTTGTTATGGTTGATTGCCCGTCAGTGCCTAATTGTATAGTAATACTCTGACATATTGCTATTGGAGTTGATCCTTCTAAAACAGATCCAAAACCTGTCCAACCCTCATTCTCATAATCCGTAGTTGTATTTTCTGGTATGAATAAATCTATAGCACTACGATCCCGGCCAAAAGTGCCATTAGCAATAGATGGCGGTGTATTATTTAGGGAAATTATTTTGGTTAAAGAATTATTAAAAAAAGATTCATTTCCTACAGAGGTCACATTTGCAGGTATTGTAATACTGTTTATTCCTCCATTATCTCTAAATGCGCGGAATTCTAAAGTTGTCAGCGTTTGAGGTAAAATGACACTGGTGAGTCCTTTATTTCTAAAAGCTGAATTACCAATGGTTGTTACCGTATAAGAAATGCTTGTATCCGGATCGGTAACAGTATCAGGTATAACCAAATCATTAGGTAAGGAGGACCCACCTACTGCACTTACCGTATTGAGGTTGGCATCAATTACCTCATAGTTTATATTACCAAAGGTAAAGGTTTGTGAAAAGCTTACCGCAGAAAATAATAATGCAATAATAATAGGTAATTTTGTTTTCATTTTACTTTGTTTAAAGTTTACTTTTTTGTTTATAATTTTGTATTCATAACACTTAATAGAAAAAGATAAGTGAACCGTAAAAAATTGTTATTAAAGAAGAAAAAGCTTAGATGATAAAAAACTTAGTACTTAAAGCCGTCACAAACACACCATCCTTTTCTTCCGGATCAAAAGTATAGCCGTCTCGATTATTCTACTATGACTTAACCGCACAATACTGGTAAAATCCCGACATTTTACGCTAAAACAGTAATTGCCTATTTTACTTTATCCGAAGTAGTGTTTTTAATCTATGTAAGGAATTAGCTTTTTTAATACATGTTATCTGTGTTGTGCATAACTGGCCGCTGTAGGTAATTCTTTTATGAAGTTTATAGCTGGTGTAAAAAACACTTTTAATTTCAAAATCGTTTTCATAATTTTAGTTTTATAGGTTTAATATTATTTTTGGCTAAATTAGGCTGGGCAAGGGATGCCGGGCAAAACAAATCTGGCGAGAAGGAAAAAAAAGCCTTGAAAGTGAAAAATCGGCGATGAAAAGAACACAAAGTTTTACCCCTAAAAACGAATGAAACCTCAATCTTTCATTTGTTGGTCAAAAGTATAATCACCTTAAGATTCTGTTATGGAAAAACCGAAAAAACAGTGTATAAAAACTAAGATTGCTAAGCCAAAAAAGGCGTTTTTATAAATACGTAATTGTGTTTCATCTTTATTGATAAGTTTCAGGATGGTTAGATCTTAAATCGGTACTATTTAAATATGAGAAACTTAAAAAAGCTTGCTGTTATAATAGATCTTACTGACCTTTAAATTTCAATTAATTTGAAGAATGATTACAAATCGATGCGATATTTTTTAATACCATAATCAATTTAACATTTAGGAAAACTATGATGAAAAAGTATAAAACATTTCAGTACTAATCTAAAAGAGTGTTGTGTCTGAGCTAACTGAAGACAAAATGCTCGCCTGCCCACAAAGTAGAATACCGAGAATACTTTTTAACCAACAATTCTATGCTCGATGGATTTCTCTAAAGTCGAAATATGAGAATTTACAGAATTTTGGTTAAAAAAAATGTCTAAATGACAACGAGCATCACATTATTTTTTTTCTACTTTAATCGTATACTTATCTTTATAGAGTAGCATTAGATTACAGAACGAAATAATAAAACCTGCCGATAACAAATAACATAAGAACAAAAGTACTATAAGCTGTATTCTATTAGATGTAATACTTTCTTTGGTCCAGGCTTTTTCTGGGTCACCAAGAATAATCATCATTTGCTCATTTCTGGCTGGTAAGAAACCATGAGAGTCTTTGAATGCTTCAAAAGGGTTGGTTTCTATTAACTCATTACCAATCACAATATCTTTATCCAGATATGGTAATGTTTTGCTTTCGCGCGCGAGATGATATGCCGCATAAGTCCCTACAAAAATCACGATAAAATTAATAGATAACCGCATCCATACTCTGATGACTTTATTTTTTAAGGAGTATAAAATTAAGAATCCCGCAAGGGCGGTAGCAATGAATACTCCAAATTTCATTAAAAAAGTGGTGTTCTCATCGGATGCATACCAAGAAGGCAAAGGGATTATAAAAGATCCTGCAACAGAGGCTATCCAGGTACTAAGCAGCGTGATTTCTTTCCAGACTTCCTTTAGTTTTGATACCGGCATAATATTACAATTTTGGAGTTTTAAGTACCAATTGTTTTTCCTCTTCACCGCTATTACTCATAATCAAATGCAGTTCTGGTTCTCCTACACGATCTTCTTTTTCTAACCAAAAAAGATAATACCCAGGTACAAAATCCTGAACAGCATTCTGAGTAGGTTGGTTAAACCGAAACCTTTTAATATCCTGTCCCTGCTCGTAGGACAACTTCCCGAAAACAAAAAAACCTTCTTCTTCATTAGAATTTACTGTTACTTTAATTTTTGTAGTAGCATTATTTGCTGCTGTATTCTTAATCGTTTGTAATTTAGCATCATAGTCTTTATGAATAGCATTCAAGACAAATGCTTTATCTGAAGTGGTATTAAACTCCTTGTTCATAAGACGTATTGTTTTCTCTACCTCTTTTAATGTGGCCATATATTCTGGAGAAAGTGCGTATTTCTCATTACATTTCTCTAATAAAGGAAATAATTCTGATCGCTTTTTTTCTAAGGTATCGTATGCACTGGCAAGTTCCTTATCTCCATCTGTAACAATTTTTTCTCCAATACTAGCCAAGGCTTGTTGTGTGTTTGACAAAACTATTGCGAGGCTATTATCTTTTGGACCATAACTTGCACAACCGCTTATAAAAGCCAGTATGAGAATCGTTAAGGTTTGTGTAACTAATTTTTTCATGTGTAATCATATTTAGTTTTGCTGGTCTATCACATTGCTTCGTAAAGATATATGTTGAAATAGGTATCCAACTATCACTAAAACGACAAATCAAGGTAATTTCCCGACCAGATTTTATGATCTCTGTAAGTCATTCTCTAACTTATTCCAATCAAATGCGGGCCCTATATCCCATTTTCCAGAAGATCGATAATTTACGTGAGATGTAATCCCTTTAAAATTGACCAACTCATTTTCTGCCACTATATCATATCGTTTATCCTCTGGCAGGAATGCTGCAGGTATATTATATTCCGCAGTTAAATACCGAAGTAATAAAGCCAAGCTTTTATATTGTCTAATGGTATATCTGGCATAGTATTGTTCCCCTCGATACGGTATATCTAGCTTGGTATAGAATCTAGTTTCATTAATATGGCAGTATACATCGGTATCGCTATATACGGTGACCAGTTGGTCTCCAATTCTTTTCAAAAACCCGATATTAGAAAGTTCTATTGCTATAGTTCTCTTCGCACCATTAGTGTTTCCTCCTACGGCCCCAGAACCTAAGTGATATGCCCAATAGGCAGAAGACCACATATTAAGAATAGTACCATTTCTGGCAATGATAAAAGGTACAGAAACACGATAATTAGGCTTGGACAAAGCCGCCACATCTCCTTTTAAATAGCCAGCTGTATAATGCAGTACAATCTGTGTTTTTGTGTTTTTCTCTTGCTCATAAAATGAAGTATCTCCATTTTTTTGCCTACAGTTAATATACGGCATCGACTCATTAGTTCCTTTAATTGGAACCGCATTCGGAGTTAATACAAATTCTTTTCCGTCTGAGTCTCTTCCTGTTTCAAAAAATGTATTCTCGTGATTTGCTATACTTGTTGCCTTCATACCTTATTTAATTTATAGTTATAATGATATCAAAGGTACCTACAGTCTTATGTATAGACTATCTCAAAACCGCCAAATAAAGGGAAAATTGCGACAGAGTAGTTGCTTTTATAAATTCTTATGTTTTATAGAAAAACATCCATCCCCAACCCTTCCTTCAAAGGAAGGGGGCTTAAAATCATCATATAAGCCTTATATTATCTCATTTTTTAAGTTAAAACCCACCACTCCAACGCTAAAACTCGCCCACCGCTATCGCGATGGATTAGAGATTTTAACCAATACCCCTCACCTTAATCCTCTCCCCAAGGAGAGGAAACTCAGATGTTTAATTTACAGATTTTTATTCTCTAATAATCAATATCAAAAAAGAAGTGTACACACGAGAGCCTTTAAAGGAAGGAAGCTCCAAATACTTTTTTGGAAATCCAACAGCACCGATTATGCTTTCGAAACAGTCATTTTCTTTATAACATTTTGTATATCCTTATCAATTCTTCCTTTTACCAACCAGGCAACTGCAAATGCATACACAGCTACCCACTCTAACCAAAAAGTATAGGCAGGAAGTACCTCATCCATGTTTATTTTTAGCAATTTCTCCAGAGCGAAAATTATAATAAGCGCACCTACAGAAGCCCAAACGATGATACCACTCCTGCGAAACAATCGATTCCTAGAAGCAGATGCATCGTGATTTAAAACAAATTTGTAAAAACTCATATACCCCAACAAAAAGAAAAATGAAGCTGCACTAAGCAAATGAATTGCCCCAAGCAAGCTGTTAGATTGATGACCAAACAAATAGGGAGTATCCGTAAAAAACAAAGTTCCTAATGGATTTTCCGATTTGGTAGGAATTAGTACTGTAATTAAAATGCATATTCCTGCTACGGTGGTGATCAAACGATCGCTAAAAGACTCCCCTTCTTGTTTGGGATATCCTCTATAATTTATCAAGATTAAGCCAAAAGCCGACAGTATCAAAATAAAAAACACACCTCCTGCAGTATAATAATAATGACTCATACTAGACAGTAATTCCTGATGTGCTACTAACAACAATATAGGTAGTGCTAATCCCAGGATTCCTATTGTTTTTCTAAGCGAATACATTGATTTTTTATCTTCCATAATTATCTTATTTATAATACTTCAAATGTAGAAAGAGAAAGTTCTTAGGACTATTAAAAAACCGTCAAATCAAGGGAATTTTGCGACAAACCTATCATCTGAATCTGTCAGGTTAAAGAAACCCAAAGCAATGGCATTTAAACTTTTACTGTTATTTTGGATTCCGGCCTACGCCGGAATGACAAGCTTCTCCGACTTTTTTGTTTTTTTCATTCCTCTGTTGGAAACCTAACAGGGCTGAACTTTTCTAATATCGAGCCCTGAGCGTAACCGAAGGGTGAGTTGAACTTACATGGATACTTTGCTCTACAAAGTTGCTGACTTCATAGAACAAGATATAGTGCGCCCAAAGAGAACGTGAGAGAACGCAGACCCTTCGCGCACCTTTTCTTATTGTTAGCGTTGGATATTGATATCCACGCGACCCTCAAACTTCTCTCCGCGAGAGATAAAGTACGCTTCGCGACCTAAGCACCCTTCTTCGCGCAGATCCCCTATGTCTTCGCGAGGACTTACCTGATCTGCGAATGCCTATTACTTCGCAGTATTTTATTTCGCACTATTCATGCTACACATAAACTCTTATCTTCTCACTGTTGACACTACGAAGTTACACCTGTCTGCTTCCGGAAAAAACTTTGCCCTTATAAGTATATCATTTTATTATTGATTATCGGCTCGCTTTACTCGTATAATCAAATTTTTAAGACGAACATCATGAGGTTTAAAACCAGGAAAATAACCGAAATCACTATTACCAAAAAACCAAGCCTTACCCGAAGTAGTTATTAATCTATTCTTTACCTTTTTTTGTTGATTACTTTTATCATTGTCCCCAAACATTGTACTATAATCCTTGTTCTCTTCATGGGTGGAAGACTTAGCAAAACCTGATGCATTATTGGGAATGCTACGATTACCTCCTTTAACGTATAGCTCATGTATCTCCTTATACACTCCTTTCAAATATTTTCTTTTACTTACATTCTTTAGTGTACGGGTCGCTAAGGAAATCACCCATAAAGGATAGTCTCTTTCAATATCACCAGTATCTCCTCTTTGATGACCTTTTCTAGAATCATGTATGGTGACTTCATCATTTTCAATTTTAGTAATCATTACCCAATGTGCTCCTGCAGAATCATCAGAATTATTGATTGTGAATTTATTTTGGTCAGGATAACCTTGCTTCTCATAATTTTCTAAAACATCTATGTCAACAGCGATCATAGCTCCCACAGCTTCTTGATTTAAGTCTTCTTTAGATATGTTTTCTCTCTCTCCTACAGCATCAAGCCATGATTGATTATCAGAATTTTCGGGTGCCAAGCGTTGTTCTAACGTTACTGGATAATCAGTTGATTGGTTATATTTATCAATCAGAGCTTTAATATCACTAAAGTTGACTAATTCACCTTGAGCCGTAATATAGGCACTCGATCCCCCAGCTGCTCTTAATAATTCTGTTTTTCTTTCAATACGAAAATCTGAAGTTATCCTTTTATCATATGCTACCGCTATAGCATTGGCCAATGCATAGATACCACAGGTCCCTGCGTTTTGTACCATTTGTTGATTCCCTTCTCTATTAAACCCTCCAACTCTCTGTATTGCTTTACTAGATTGAGATATTGCTACTTTTTTATTTTGGATCACATTATGATTAGTACCAGTCACCATCCGATCCACTACCCGCTCACGGGTGGTATCTACATTTTGGCCATTCACTACCATATCCCCTTTAGGAGTGCCATTGATCGTATTATCGATCGCATGAGCAACTTCGTGTCTGATATTATACTCCGTATCCATGCCTGGTGCAAAATGAATATTTTTTCCTTGTATGGTTGCTTCTGCCTGTAATTTTGAAGGAAACGAAGAATTATGAGTTGCTTTTAGACTTGAGGTATCCACGCCATATTGTTGTCCCATAGTTGCGGCTATCTGCTGAAACTGTGAAGAACCTTTTGGTTTTTTTTGGATAGGATTTTCAGAACCACCCATAACTGATATCAGTTTACGCTGTACAGCTATAGCAGGGCGGTTGTCGGCAATCGTAGCTTCACCACCGGTACTGTGTTCTTGTCGTACGCGTTGTATCGTTTCTTTCTGTCGTTCTTGGGTTTTGTCTGTTTGTGTTTTCATCGTACACTATCTACTTTTTTAATAATCTCCTGTGTGGCGCCACTAGTTACAAACTAGCGGTAGCGGGGGCACCTGCCCATTGTGCAAATTTAAGCATGCGTGCCGTTGTCATTGACTGTCCCGCCCATACTGGTAAAACTGCTCTACGTTATTTAAATTTTTGATAGATCCTAGGGTCTAAAAAAACAACAATACCTTAAACAGTTCGAAAATAAACCTCCATTAACAGTTGATGCCTCTGAAGGATCAGGGGTTGGTGTAGGCCGGGATTCTATTGCCGGAGCATGATCAATACGAGGAACTTGGATTTGTCGGTCATAAAATTTAATAGTTTCAACCATAAATTCGATTATCCCTAACAAATTTTTTATGTCCTCGACTCTATCTTTAATTGGTGTTTTTTCTGTATGGTCTTTAATTTTTCTTTTAGTAACTTCAAAAAAACGATGTATGCCCTTCATATCTCCTAACTTTTTTTCCATTGTTTTCTGATCTTCTTCGTTAGGCAGGTTTTCTGCCTTCAATCCCCTTTTGTTAAAATGTTCAAATACGACAGTAAACCTAGTATCAAATGATTCCAACATATTTTTTTGTGCTTCTTCAAAAGTAAAATTACGATAATTAAGGGTATTTTCTTCTGGTTCCAAATCTGTTAGCTCGTCTTCATTCAATGTTTGGGAACTTTCCTTGATTTCATCATAATATTTTTCATTTACAAACTCTTCAAATAACTCAAAATCCTCTTTTTTAATGGACTTCTTATTTTTAATCCATCTATTTAATTGCTGGATCTTTCTATTTATCTCTAATAATTGTGTTTTCAAAAGTGCATAACCATATTCACCTCTCTGAGGCATACTTTTCTTTAGGAAAGTCAGCCTCTTTTTTAATAGTAGTAATTTTTGTGTTAACAAAGTATTGTCATTTACTTCTTCCTTCACCATTTCTTGATTTTCATCTAACGTTTCCTCCTGTAGGCTGTTTATTTGAAGTTTTGTTAAAAACCAGAAACTTTTCTTCAGAGACTCCACCATATTATCGGCAGTAAGAGGCTGACTGTATTTAGCATTAAAATAACGGTCTTCTAGAGGGATACCTTTTTGTGTTACAGTATAATTCCTGCCAAATTTCCTAGCGTTATTGAGTTTATTCGCCATCTGCTTGTGTAACTCTTTTTCCTTTTTAGACTTTATCATTGCCTTTTTTAAAGGTTGCGAAGGCTGATCCAGGCCTAATGCATTACCTGTATTTATACCAGTCGAGAACGTACCACCCTTAGATAGGCTCTTCATTGATTCTTCTATCGGAACATTAAAAACCTTACCGTGATAATTCCCATTTTGTCTTAATCTTGTCACTATTTCACAATTATATGTTTTTGCCCAATATTCTGCCGGGGCATCTTCATTCATCAACCTTAAAAGACTAGCTGTTAGTTTATTCCATACTTTACTATTTACAGTACTAGGCCTTACACTGGTCGGTAAAGCATTTTTTGTATCTTCTAATGGAGTTTTAGAAAGAAAAGGAAGTAAATTTTTACGATTGATCGTTAGGAAATCTTTTAAAAAAGAAAACTCGTTGGCAATTAAATAGCTAGAAATCAAAGATAAATAGCCCAAAACAGCTTTTTTATCTTTTACAAATTGTTTTGGGGGAAGTTTTAAGGACTCGAAAGCTTGTTCTGCGTGCATATTTGCTTTTCTCATTAAGTCTGCCATCATTCTTTGCTTGTTATTAGCCTGCTGGTTACTCTCAATAGCCTCACTAGCATTATTAAATACTTCCGGAATATCCTCCGGTAATACTCCACTATTTTCCTGAATATATACTGAATCTGTAATGGATTGTTCAAAATTATTAAGCTCGGGAATAATGAGATTTTGATCGATACTATTTGTCTCGAGCCAATCAATTAGTTGTTTTCTTGGTAGTCCTGTAAAAATTTCCAACCCTGGCTCCGGGACCATTTCTACTGTTTGCCCTTGTGCAAGTTTTAAGGTTTCATCCAAATGATCTTTTACGGCAGTGATATCTCTTTCTTGCGTGTCGAGACTTCCTTGCTCGATCTCTTCACGCGGAGGAGTAATATACTCGATATTAGACATTTTTTTTCTCATAACATTGGGTTTTAGGAGTCCTAAAAGCACCAGTTTTTCGAGGATTTTTTGATAGTTTCTATTTATTATATTATGATCTGCCGTTATATGAAAACGGCCGTTTGTTTCCTCACCATAGTTCCCTCCATATTTTAATCCCCCTGTAAGAAACCATACTACTTCTTCCTCCGGTTCCACCAGATTCGAAGAAACCTTAATACCGTTCATATTATACTTTCCAAAGATGGGTATCCTCGCTTCTATTTCGTAACCTACCAATCGCTGAATTACCCCTTTTGAAACGATATCTTTCCGCATATGTTTTGGCGAGATCTCCTCTGCATTCAGTGCTGCTTTTGCTCCCATCACATCTGCTTCTTTCTCTAATCCAGCATCATCATTAATATTCACTTTACTTTTCAATTGTTTGGTGGGCTTTACCCGTCCTTGTTTTTGTTGTACTACATGCCAGGCTTCATGAGGTAAGTGTTTTTCTTGTCCGGATGCTAAATGAATATCGGTGCCTTGTGCATAGGCATGAGCTTGCAATTGGGCTGGTTTACTAGAATTATAATGTACTTTTACATCATCCATACTATAACCGGAGAGGTTTTCTATACCGGATTTTAGATTGTCGGGTAGGCCAGTGTTGTTCCTTCGACTATGCTCAGGACGAGTTTTTCTTTGGACAGGTATGGGATTGGAATTGGTCGTATCCTCTGCACCACCCATGGCTGATCTTAGTTTGCGCTGTACAGCGATAACCGGTCGGTTGTCAGCAATCGTAGCTTCACCACCTGTACTGGGTTCTTGTTGTGCGCGTTGTACAGTTTCTTTTTGTGGTTCTTGGGTGTTTTCTATTTTTTTTTTCATGTCAAACTTATCTTTCATATTATAACCAAATAATATCCCTTTTTTACTATTTGATCTGTTTTGTAGCCTCAATATCGTTTAGTAAAGTAGCGATATGTTCAAAGAACTTTCCAAAAGCCGCGCTTAACATTCCTCCATTTTCTGAGGTTATTGCTTCGTTTATAGTCCTATTAACAACTTTCACTTTTAAGTCTAAAATTCTGACCCTTTCCTTTAACTCTTGGTTAGCCCTGATGAAGTCTTTATGAACTGTAATTATACGAATCCAAAGAGCATTTGTGTCTTTTTTGAAATTATCCCAATCATTTAAAGGCGATGTTGCTTCCGTCTTTTCCGCTAAGCTAATTTTAATCATCTCACTATATCGCCCGAATATGGCATTTTGCACTGCCCCTCGTCCTGACTTATCAGTTTCTACTTCTCCTAAACGTCTTTCTAAACGTTCCAAATGTTTTAGTGCATTCGTGTCTTTTGTATTTCTTGCCCTTCCTTTTAATTTCTTAAGCATCCGCCGCAACTCTGCACTTATAAAAGGCCAGTAGGAAGCCCAGACGTTGTAGTGAGGAGCTATAGGTTCATCAGTTAATTCTCGCTGTTTGCGATAATGATTTCGATTTCCTCTAAAGTGCCACAGGTTTTGATTTACTTGTTGTTTAAATTCGTCACCCAATACGTCGGCTACGTTTTCAACCGTTGCAGGCGTCTTTTGATCCAAAAATCTATCTTCTAATGGAATCCCCAGTTGTCCTGTCTTTTTTAACAGTTGTGAGTTAGGGGTATCTAAAGTCAATGGCTTCCCAGTGCCCACAGAGAAGGCTTTCTGACCGTGCACTAATTTTCGTAACCATATTCTATGGCGTTCTCCAATATCGGTAACCCCATTTAATCCTTTTATAACAAGAGACTTTTTATCATCTACAAGGATATCGCCTAATTGGTAGGTTTCTACCCACCAAGCTCCCGTAAATTTACCGGTTTGTTTCACTAATTCCTCCATCAAAAGTTCCCAAATGACTTGTACTGCCCTTCCCTGTGATGGTCGCACCTCCGCTGGCAATGCACCTAACGCATCTCCCAATTTAGTTTTTGACAAATAAGGAACCAGGTTCTTATCGGTAGTACCTTTTGATATTTTATCTATCGTGGAGATGTGGTCGGACAATAAGTAACTTGCCAATAATGTAAGATAACCTACTATTGCTTTCTCATGTTGTCTAAAGGCTATAGGAGTTTCCACATCTTGCCATGCTGCTGTCGCAACCTTTGGCGCATTTTCTAATACCCCAGAAATTAGCTTAGGTAGTTGGAGATCTGATCTGCCTAGCTGCCCATGGTCACGTAAAAAAATATCAGGTATGTCCTCAGGCAATACCCCACTAGTCTGCTGAACATTCAATTCTTCTGTAGTTAGCCTATCAATAGCATCTAATTCTGGCATTATAATTTCATTACTAATATCATTTGCTTCTAGCCAAGCAAAGATATCTTGTCTTGGTATCCCTGTAAACAAACCTTTTGCAGGAGGTAAAACAGGCTTCCGCTCGCCACTTCTTGCATTTTTAACAGTCGTTTTCAAATGCCTTTGCACTGCCGCAATGTCTGCCAAATGCTCCGCAATGCTACTTTTATTAAGTTCGTCCCTTGGAGGGGTGATGTATTCAATCGTCGTCATCGGAAGGTATTTGAATTCCGTCTTCAAAAGGCCTAATGCAATTAATTTACGGATCAACCTAGAGTGAAAAATATAAATATTCGTGTGATCTGCATCTATTTTATACCTACCCTTGTTATGCATCCCATAGGTAATACCATAGTCTAATCCTACTGTTAAAAACCCACCAATAGTATCATTATAGCCATTTTTCCCTTTTTCTGTCAGCTGGTCATTAATGCCTATATTGTCACTGTATATTGGTATATTGCCTTCAATCTCGTAACCTGTAAGTCTTTGAACGACCATAGAATTTACTCTTTGTTGTTGTAGTGGTATGTTTTCTGAACCTACAGTAGTCTGTTTGTTATCTGATTTATATTGAAAAGCCCTTTCCCCCATCACATCCGCTTCCTTCTCTAACCCAGTATCATCATTAATATGTACTTTCCCTTTAAACTGCATCGTGGGTTTTACCCGCCCTTGTTTTTGTTGTACTACGTGCCAAGCTTCGTGAGGCAGGTGCTTTTGCTGTCCAGGCGCCAAGTGGATATCTGTGCCCTGCGCATAGGCATGGGCTTCTACTTGTGCGGGTTTGCTGGAATTGTAGTGTACTTTTACATCGTCCATACTGTAGCCCGAGAGGTTTTCGATACCTGATTTTAGGTTGTCAGGTAAACCAGTGTTATTTTTCCGCTGGATGGGTGTTTTTGTATTTTCAGAACTTTCTATTCCTGCTCTTAGCTTACGTTGTACAGTGGTAGCGGGTCGGTTGTCTGCAATCATAGCTTCACCACCTGTACTGGGTTCTTGTGCTACACGTTGTATAGTTTCTTTTTGTGATTCTTGAGTGTTTTCTAATGGTGCTTTCATTTTTCTTAATACATTTTTGTTTTGATTTTACACCTATTATAGCAGGGCTATCGGATCTGAACTCTTTTCTTCTCACTGTTAACGCCACTAGTTACAAACTAGCGGTAGCGGGGGCTATCAGAGAGCTGAAGGTAAAAACTTCATAGATCGTTTAGAAAAAACGGCAATAGGTCCGAGGGTTCACAAATGAATCATATAAAACATCATACTCTTCCATTGAAAGTAGGTTGTAGGAAATATCTCCTTTCGGATAAATTCTTCTGATATCCTTCACATGAGAATTACCGATCTTCCAGACACCAATAGTATCTCGTTTAGCATTGCCTGCATTATGCATAAAAACAGAACGTTTTTCTGCATATTCAGAAAATGAGAAATCCCTTTTCATTTTACTTTTTGCATGTTTCAAATAACTATATCCTGCCGAAATAATGAATTTATTATTTTCAAGAAATTTTAGTGCCTTTGCCGTATTACTTTGTTGTTTTATTTGTTGAAATGACCTGTATTTTCTACTCAAAAGCTTCAAGTTTTCGTGCATAAATCTTAAATTTTCATATTGTTCTTTAAGGTTTTTGTCTTCTTCTTCAGATTTTCCAGGATATGAGTCATTCTTTGCTATTTGGTATAATGCTTCACATTCATTTATCCAAAAAAGAATATTATCAAGAGTCATTTTTGCTCTTCCAACCATCACAAACAGACTTGGTTTTGTTTGCTCAACCTCTTTTATATGAGTCGTATTATCTTTGATATTAGAAAGTTGAGCCCAAAATCTTAAATTCGCCGGATCTGCCTCTATTTCAGAATTATCTATTGTTATTTTAAATTCATTTTCTTCCCAATACTGCCCACTCGCTTCTTGTCTACAATGCTCTTTTTCTCGGTTTCTCCTTCCATGACGCTCACTTAACTCGTGCTCCTCACCTACCAAATTTAATCGATCTTTTTTCAATTTTGCTTTTCTCTGTATTGCAAAGTGTGAATTTAAACCTACATTCAATTGAAATGAAGAATTCAGTAAATTTGAATTAAATAATGCTTTAGCACCCATCACATCTGCTTCTTTCTCTAACCCGGTATCATCATTAATATATACTTTGCTTTTTAGCTGTCTGGTTGGTTTTACACGTCCTTGTTTTTGCTGTACTACGTGCCAGGCTTCATGAGGCAAGTGTTTTTCTTGTCCTGGTGCGAGGTGAATATCTGTTCCCTGTGCGTAAGCGTGGGCCTGTAGTTGTACAGGCTTACTGGAATTGTAATGTACTTTTACATCATCCATACTATAGCCGGATAGGTTTTCGATACCTGATTTTAGATTATCAGGTAAGCCTGTGTTGTTTTTCCGTTGGATAGATATAGGATTGGTACTATCTTCAATGCCACCCATAGCTGATCTCAACTTACGTTGTGCTATGGTAGTAGATCGATTGTCGGCAATCGTAGCTTCACCACCTGTACTAGGTTCTTGTTGTACGCGTTGTACTGTTTCTTTTTGTTGTTCTTGGGTATTTTCTAGTGGTTCTTTCATGTTACTTTATCCGTTTTTATTCAATCAAAAGTCAAGTATATTTAACACGGATTGCAAATCCGCTCCATCGGGGTTTGCACCTTAAATAGTACCATCCGATTTAACCTCTATCTTCCAACAGCATTGCGAATTTTGGATCCTAAGTGATATTCAAAAAGTCTTGCTATGTTAATACCAATTACTCGAATTGTAGGATCATTTGGGACAGTTGCACCCGTAATTAAAACATCACGATCAGAACCAGGAATATCCGGATCAAAAACTTCTAAAGTCCGTCTTAAAACATCTGGATTCTCATAGTTGATAGCAGAAGTTCTTATCTTTTCCAAAATCATATTTGAAACCGCGTTAGGAATGCGATTACTTCTTAAACCAGTTCTTATCTGATCGAGAACTTCAGTTAATACAACATTCCAATTACGCACATCTATAGTAATTTGGAAGTTTATATTAACAAATGGTAAATTTTTTATCCTAATGGAGATATTTGCTTGTATATCTCCGTTTCCGTTGTTTGGATCAATATCAGATTCTAAATCACTTATTGTTAATGTGTTTAGGAAAGGTAAGCCACGAATTACAACAGTATTTTGATTTTGATCATTGAATGTTAGATTGCTTAGATTGAAATCATTCTCATTCTGATGTAACCTAAAATTAAGATCTTGTACATCGATCTGTTTTTGCTCTGTCTTAGGTTTATTTACTCGCTGGCCGCGTTTAATTAATTTCCTCTTATTTTGATCCATCCTAAGATTTCCTATGCCCACATTAGTAATAAATTCTTCTTGATTCCTACCAGGTACCTGTTCCACATTCAACTCTAAGTCATTGATGAGAATAGAATCTTCTACTTGGCTTTGTGTTTGTACCTGCCCTTCTGCTCCGGTATACCCTCCTTTTCCTATCCTTGTAGCAACCGAACCTGACAATGTATCAATTTGCAATCTGCCAATATTAATACCCGAACCAGCTCCTAACATATTTAGTCCGTATTTAGGGTAAGGCACTGAGGTATCTGGCTTAAACCTTCTTGACATAGGTAACCATCTTACAATTCCATTGATAATCATACCTCTCAAAATAGCTCCTAGGTTTTGAATCTTTTTAATTAACAACATATTCATATTTAAATCATTTAAGGCGACTCTATAATATTTGCCACCTACGTTTAAATTATCACCTGCTATTGTTTCAATATCCAAATCAACACTTTGTAAGGCATCCCCATCCAACATTCTTCCATTGACCTGAAAAACAACATTGGTAAAATCCAAACCTCCATACTCCATTTGCTGTATAGTTAACCTAGAAACATTTCTATTTCCGCCTATGATGACATCATCATCATCAAATTCAAATCCTCCTTTTCTCAACTTTTTCACAACTCTATTTAGTGCACCGGAAGGCAGTCTTTGCACGGGTAAATTAGATGCTTCTTGTTTTATACTATTTTTTGAATGAGTTCTTTTCGCTGGCTGACTGTTTTCCGCCATAGTATCTACCACTTTTTCCCTTGTAGTATCTACTTTTTGCCCGTTCACTGTCTTATCTCCTTTTGGAGTACCATTAAGCTTGTTGTCAATAGCATGGGAGACTTCATGTCTTATATTATAGTCTGTATCCATATTTGGAGCAAAATGAATATTGCTTCCTTGTATAGTAGCATCAGCATTGAGTTTAATTGGAAAAGAAGAATTATGGGTAGCATTGAGGTCTGAGGTGTCCACGCCATATGCTGCACCCATATCTGCGGCTATTTTCTGAAATCTAGAAGAACCTTTGCGTTTTCGTTGAACTGGATTGTTTTTGTTACCGGAACCATCTATTCCCGATCTTAATTTTCTTTGATCCAAAGAAGAGGTACGGTTATCCATAAGTTGTACCGTACCTCCGTTACCAGGTTCCTGAGAAACCCTTGGGGTAATCGAGCTTTGAGATTCTTGGGTTTTATCAGTTTGTGTTTTCATAGTTTTCTTTGTTAACTATTATTTTAAACTTTTTTTTCATAAACATCCATCCCAAACCCTTCCTTCAAAGGAAGGTAGCTAGCAAAGTCTCCTCGCCGCGGCGAGGAAATTTAGAGGGATGTTTCGATCAATTCATCAAATTTTATACTTAGCATGTCACGTTAAGCCCTTCGAAAATACTTGATAACACTTCGGCAGTACTTCCACAATACTAGGACCTAACGGGCATGTTCTTACAGGTTCTTATTTTACAATACGTCTCATCGAGTGTTTTTTTAACTCAAAATAACCCCTTCTTTCTGTAACTCCTGTCGTATTGCAGTTTCCAGACTTTGTTGGGTGATTGTTTTTTCTTTGTTCGTTACGGCTTGTAGCGTACATTTACGTACTACATTCATCATCAATCCGCCAGAGATTTCATAGTTTTCGGCGATATGCCATAGATCTGAGTTTTCATCTAGTGGTAATTTCTTAGCAAAGGATTGTTTCCATAATTGATAGCGTTCTTCTACACCAGGCATGGTAAATTCGATCATCGATTGAAATCTTCGGGTAAAGGCATCGTCTATATTGTCTTTTAGATTACTCGCCAAAATCACCACTCCTGGGAAATCTTCGATTCGCTGTAATAAATATCCAATCTCCTGATTTCCGTATCGATCATTAGCGCTACTTACTTGGGTACGTTGCCCAAACAAAGAATCGGCTTCATCAAAAAATAAGATCCAATCATGTTGCTGTGCCTGATCAAATACTTTAGCCAGGTTTTTCTCGGTTTCGCCAATGTATTTAGAGACGGTCATACTTAGATCGATCCTATAGACTTGCCTGTCTGTACTTTTTCCTAACAACGCTGCTGCCATACTCTTACCGGTTCCTGGCGGTCCAAAAAACAGGCTTTTATAGCCTGGTTTTAGTCGTTTGCCCAGTTCTAATTCTTCTAAAACCGTATGTCCATAGGTAACCCAATCCCTGATTTCCTGCAAGCTATGTGCTGTGGATCTAGAGACGATGAGATCCTCCCACGATAGTTTGGTATGAATCCGTTGCGCAGGGAAATCAGGGCTATATACTGCTTGGTAGGGTTTACCAGTTAATAAATATTCTACATATTCATTAGCGATCATCCAGATACTACTTAATAGCGGACTATTCCCTTTGGTTCTGGATAGACTGATGATGCCTTTTCGTATCGCGACAAAGTCTTGAGTAATAAGTGTATGATATTGCAAACGTTTCTGTAAATCATCTCCTGCTATTAAAAACATCGCAGTTTCTGCGGTAGGGATCAATCCCAAATGCCCTTCTAACAACAGTCCGCCAAATTCGCTATAGCGGCGGTCGTAGTCTTTGTTTTTAGTGAGCAGAATATCTAAAAGTTCTGGTTGAATATGAGGAACCAATGCCAAGATCAGTAGCAACCTTTCTGTAACGTTGAGTTTGTGTTTTTGTATAAATGCTGCATAGACTCCTACTTTATCTGTTATATCTGGAGGTGTTAATTCTTGTATGGATTGATAAGGCGTTTCTTGGTTAAAATGCAATTCCAAACGGGTTTGAAGCACGATGCTTAGCCAAGCTAGTTCTGATTGTAATACCTCAGCATTATGATCATTGATAAGTTTATCAGTTGACTTCTTTATACCATTGTTTTCAGCGATGACCATTTGTTTTTTCATAGTATTGCTATTTCTTTTGTTATTTCTTTTTGTATTGTCTACCCTTCGACTCCGCTCAGGGTGACGGAGGCAAAAAGACTATTTCTATTGGATCTCGATACATTTCTAAATCCTTTCCTATCATCAAGGCTTTAGGAATACTCGACCAGACTGATATACTTTATTTATACTACGTCTCATCGAGTGTTTTATAGCGCAGTGCAACGCAGCTATAAAATGTATCGAGATGGGTTCAATGTTATTCACACGAAAAAGTTATCGATACAATCACCTTCCATTACATTTCGGATGATCACTCGAACCGACGATCACGGTTCTATTCAACATTTCCCTAATCCAACTCCCTTCCTTTGAAGGAAGGGTTGGGGATGGATGTTTTTTCATTTCTTATTCATCCCTCATCTCTCAAACCTCAAAACCTAATACCTAACACCCTAAACCTCACAACCACTCCACTACAATAATGTCTTGCATCCAGGGGAGTTTCACCGTATGAAAACCCCAAGGCAATTTTTCTAATGTAACATCATGAGTTTCTCGTTGCACCTGTAATAACCAATGACCATCTCGGGTGCGTAAGGATCCGGGACGACATAGATAGGAGGTTCTAAATCCTTCTATAGATAAGTTTTTCCAATGTGGGCCTTGTCCTATTGCAGCGGTTAGCAGTCCTTCAGCAATTGCTGTTTCTTCATCCGATAGTGTGATTGGCGATATGACTTCTTCTATAGCGACACCACATAACAATTTGTTTAATGGTAGCGCTCCTTCAAACAGTTCCTGGTCATCTCCTTCACACAGATACTGCAATGCACATATGGCAGTATGACGAGCGGTTTCATTGATAAAGTTTTTATCTTTGATCAACTCCAAATTCTCAAAAAAGCGTTCTAAAAATGGCCAAAAGAGTACCAATCCTGCATTTTGTATGGGTATAAAATCCGTATCCTCAAAAGGAGAGGACACCTTTTCTATCTCCATTATTGCGGGTTTTGATGCTATCTCCTGCAGTTCTTTATGTACTCCCTGGAGATAGATTGCCAAGGGTCTTAATACACTATTGGCATCTACCGTTTGCTCTTGTATGTTACCTATATCTTTTAGTAATTGCACCCATTGCTTTAACATTTTGGCAGGCAACTGATCCAAAAAAGGGTTGTTTATGATAGTGGATAGTTGTCTAAAGAATTCTTGCCATACAGTATTCTTAGCTTGAGTAGTTTTATAGCTAGCTACTAAAGATTTGATCTCATAGACATCCTGTGCTTGATGTTTTTTGCTACTTCTTTTATGATCTATTCCGAGTGCTGCCAACGTAGCTTGGAAACATCCTTGTTCGAAGAACTTGACATCTTTATACGTATCAAACTTCTGAAACGCTGTTTTCCAAAACGCAGCCTGTATCTTCTGCGATGCGATGCCGTATTTCTTATGAATTCTCTGCTGAAACTTTTCTAAAGTAGGTACTATTTCTTGTACAGGAATATCCGAAATCAGTTGAAGGGATTGAAGCAGTTGCGCTTCTGTACTTGTATGGACAAAACGTTCTAGCTGCTGGGTATTCCATCTCAATTGTTTTAGCAAGGTGATGAAAGTGGTGTTCGGTTTTTGCAGCAATTCTTCTAATTGCTGCAGAACATATGCTTTGGTTGTGTCCTTTGCCCACCAAGGTAATATTCCGGTTTTCAGATAATGTGCTACGGCTCTAAGTGGTGTTTTTTCTTCGGTTTGATTGGCTGTGTTTTTTTGTACTACGGCATCAGATTGCTGATATACAGTAAGTGCTTCTTGAAGTTTTTCTTGTAATTCTTCCTCAAAAACAGTTTCAAAATTATCCAAAGATACCTGCCCTAAATCTAATGTAAGTCGATCAATCTGAAACGGTTGATCTGCCGTATTATGAGTAGTATTACCAAATATGCGGTCCATAACCGTTCTTAACTGATGCCGACACAGCGCACTCAGTTCTTGCTGCACAG
Organism: uncultured Aquimarina sp.; assembly: GCF_947495315.1. Taxonomy (GTDB): domain Bacteria; phylum Bacteroidota; class Bacteroidia; order Flavobacteriales; family Flavobacteriaceae; genus Aquimarina. The sequence goes on from NZ_CANLYD010000009.1 coordinate 98,968, forward strand.
CAAAAGCATCTACAGTCGAAGGCAGGTGAATTTCTAAAATCTGTTTATTGATGATATGTTTTTGCTGTGTCATCATACTACTTATCCATTGTTGATTTCTTCCAGAAAACGATGATATGCATAGTCAAATCGTTGCATTTCTTCTTGATCTAACCATTGGATATTGGTCTTGATATGTGCTGGGGTCTCCTCGCGTATCGTTAATGCAATAAATTTCTTAAAATCTTCATCCTGATATTGCGCTATCCATGCTGGCAGTGCGAAAGTTAGTTGTAATGAATACGGATCTTTTGGATCCACAGTCGACATCCATCTTCCGGTGGTTTCTTCTTCTATAAAAGGCACTGCAATTTCGAACCCTTCTTCAGATATGGAAACTATGCTATGTTCCCCATTATAATTTTTGGTTCCGGTAATTTCTATCTTATCTCCTACTTGTAAGGTATGTTTTCCTATGTTGCAAAATATATGATCCGATGTTGTAGAAGACGTTTCAATACTATTAATACAAACAGATTGTAGGTAATATCGAATATCGGGTGTACGCTGAAATAAACCTCCGGTTTCTGATTCTTGAAAAGGCGCTTCAATTTCAAAAAAATCCTCTCCGATTGCTAATACTATATACGTCCCTTCGAATTGTGCATTGCCGGTGATGCGTATTTCTTCTCCAGGTTCTAAGGTATGATCTTTGGCGATGCATCGTGTAAATTCTTCTGTGATGGCGACTTCGAATCTTTCGATTTGTAATGGAATATACGTTGCGGTAAACGAATAAGGATATTTTTTTCTAGGTCGTAACAAGATATGTTCTACCATATGCATTCCAGCAGTATTAGCATCACCTAAGTTTCTACGGCTATAGTCCTCGATCCCTATTTTTAATGCAATTCGCTTTTCTAATCCCGAAATGTTTCGAGTATCCCAAAAGTCTTTTGTGGTATCATATGCCTTTGCTCTACAGGCACTCACCACAGGATATTCTTTAAGAAATCGGGCTTTATCCTTGATTAACTTTTTATCCGTACTAGACTCATTATCCGTAAGATCTTTTAATACCATACCATAGCCTGTAAATTTCTCTGCAAATCGTGCCAACAAATGGTTTTGAAACTTATTTTTTCGTAATAATCCGGCATTAGCATCGTTGGTCATTTCGCTCAGATATGCCTCATAGTTTTCTTTACTACCAATCACTTCGGATGCTCCGGGAACGCATTCCAGAAGGGATTGATTCCAATAGGTTCTGGTATCTTCTCCATCAAAACTCATCAGTTTTTTAAAGTGCGCTAACTGCGAAAAATAATTGGCCAATGTCTGTTCAAAAAACAACAAATACCCACTTAACTGCTTTGCCTGTGCTTTTCTTTCGGGAGTAGCTGAATCCGGGAGTCCTATTTCGCCAATCCCATAATTAGCAGGGAACTGATTTTGTATCGAATCATAGTTTTCTAGTTGCTGTGCTTGAGTTTCTGGCATGATCATATCCAGTTCTTTACCTGATACAGCTCTGGAAACACTTTCAACTCTTTTTTGATTGTATAGTGTTTTTATTCTTTCTGTATCGATGCCTACGGCAAGTCCTTTAGAGGTAAATGATAGTTGTGATAAGGTACCTTCGATATCCAAAATTGGAGTTTTGGAAGTATCCAATGGTAACAACCAATTTTTTACTGTATTGGTTCCCGTAGCCAGTGCGATTTTGTCAATCGCTAATACTTCGGTTTGATCCATGATTTCTTTAATCACATCAGAAGTCTGGAGCTCTTCTTTTCGATAGTTTTGTAATAGGTCCTGATCATCGATAAAACCGTTTAACAATCTTGGCCCGTCAAAAATTTCATCAGTACTTTTTCCTTTTTCTAACTGTTGTTGTAAGGTATAGAAAGGAATACGAGGTGAAAAATGAGTTCCTACACGATACAAAATATTAGCTACCATCTCATTGACATCATCTACCGTATCTGCAATTTCGATAACACCATGTAATCGGATTCCCTGCGTATCTAATAATTTTATTTCTTCGAAATCCTCACAAATCGTACGACATCCGTAGAGCCTTTCTTTTACATCCTTAATTATTGTACTCCCAGGGATATCAAACAACCCATCTTTTTCTATAAAAACTCGGTACAATCCTATTGGTGTACTATCCGCTTCTGAGATCTCACCAACTCTTTTTTGGGTTACTTTTTCGATCCAGGCATTTTTGACCCCATCCACATCAATCGCTACTTTACGAATATCCAATACCGTTACTGGATTTGTGGTTAAAATGGTAGCGGGACTATACAGGTTTTCATAAGTGCTGGTGGTATCACTACCTATGATATCCTGAATATCATAGTCCATCCGATACGCCAGATCGGTAATAGCATAACAAACTTGTTCTAAGATGGTAATCCCGGGATCGTGGATATTATGATCGGTCCAGGTATCTCCTGCCATTTTTTGTATTAGTTGCATTCCTTCTGCACGTAGAAATTCATAGCTTAATGCGGAATCCTGTGGTACTTCTCTGGGTATTGTTATAGATGTTTCCATTTTCATTTTTTTAGAGTGTATATTTAAATGAGTGCTTTTAATAGCATTCCACTGAAACCCGAACTATGATTATCTCCCCTAGTATCTAATTGCTCTACATGTACCTTATCATTTGCTTCAAGCATTGTGATCACCGTCCTTGAATTACTATGATTTTTACTCCCAACAGTCAACTCAGAACGTTCTTTTTTTTCTTCCCCTGAAGATCCATTCACATAGCCTGTACCATTTAAACGAAGATGCCATCTTCCTCCTGTATCCGTATTCCTCCTCACGTTCATAATAAACACGTACATTCCCCTTACTGGTGCAACAAAATGAGTAAAATCTTTAAAATGATCTCCAATGTTGTAGTTTATTTGTTTAAATTCAAGTACACTTTTATCTCCTCCAATATTACTATCTTTTAACGAAGCAGAAAATGCAACGATATAGTCCTTTGTAGTTTGCATATGGCCTTTAATGGTAAGTCCCCCTTCTGCAAAAATCTCAACTTTTCTTGATGATGAATCTTGATCCGAAGACATTCCTATAATTCGTAGCGCATTGGTATCATGTGCAGTAATCTTTCCGGAAAACTCTGATTTACCTGCATTGGGCCCTCCAAACAAAATACTTCTGGAGGTAATATGCATCGCCTCATCAGGATTTGATGATTTTCCTGTTCCCGTTATGGATAATGGAGCTAGTGGGTTTTTACTCCCGATGCCTATTTTACCCTGATCGGTATTAAAATGAAAAGCAACCTCTTCATCCGTTGTTCCTACATTTTTTATAAAAAAGTTGTCCTTTGTCGAAAGAAATGCATCACCAGAATGGCGATAAAGTGCTCCATCTTCATTGATATGCGCTGTATCTGATCGGCCAAAAATAATTCCGCTGGGCAATTCTAATCTACCCTCTTTTTTCATGACTATTTTTTTGGATGCATTTTTGGGCGAAAAAAACATCAGACTATCTTGCCCTTGTTGTAAACCTATTTCCCAGTGTTCTGAATTCGCTGTATTTTCTAGTGATAGACGTGCTGAAGTAGCATCGCCCTGCCCGGTGTTGGTGATTCTTAGTTCTGTGTTTTCGCCACTAACCTGTATGTTTGTCTTTGGATCTTTGGTTCCTATCCCTACTTTACCCAGAAAGAAGTTAGGTTTTTCTATCGATCCACTAAGCTGAATATTAGTTGAACTACTACTATTTCGCAGTGACAGTATTCCATCACCTTTTTGCTGAGAAACATCAAAAATAGTAGCTCGTTCATTAGTAATATCAACGACTGATAGTAATGAAGGTATATTTTTACTTTCTATAGTAAACTTAGATGCGGGTTCTAAGGTTCCTATACCAACATTGCCTTCTCCTGATTTTATAAACAAGCGACTTTGACCGGTAGCATCTTTGATGTTCAATCCCGATTGGTTACTCGTAGGTTCTGCCGGATTTACCCGGGGATTTAAATTAATAGACCATTGCGGATTATCATCGCTTAAATTTTCATATATATCCAGCACCTCTTGTGTACCTACAGTCTCTCCTTCTGCTTGTACAGATAGCGGATTGCCCTGTACTTTGGCAATACCATCCTCTGCCTGGTTAAGCCCTGCTTCTATAAAATCAGCAAATTCTTCTTGTGTAGGTTTGTCATTGATCTTAAAATATGATTTGAGCTCTGTTCGGTTTTTCTTATTGATTTCCACAATGTATATCTATTTTGATTTATGACTATTTGATTGCCAGGGATCTGATTTTATATTTTTTTAGTGTCACTATAACTTCATGATATATGCCAAAACAAAGTAAGGAGGGCGGTTTTCGTGAGGTTGATTTCCTCCGGTTTTGTTTGTAGTAAATGAATGTTTGTGTTTACCAGCAGATTTGGTTTTAGTATTTAATGTGCCATGTGTTTCCCCGTCCATAGTAATTGTTTTAAGACCATTACCGCTATCATTTCCTGAAGCTGGGTGCGATATGTTATGTACGTGATCTCCAATTTCTGAAGTGTTTCCTGTATGATTGTGGGCAGGCATTTGACTTGCGTTAAGTGTTATTTCATCCTTTCCTCCTATTTTACCCACTTGGTATTCTGGATTTTCTTTATCGAATCCAACAATGAATCTACCTGATAAATCAGGGGTTCCCTGGACTCCATTACATAAAGCCCATCCTGTGGGGATGTTTACTATATTTCCTGACCACATAACGATGACACCTTTGGGCATCCGAGTATCTACATAGTTCTTTACGGCCATTTGCGTAGGAATTTTTTCGTGACTTGCTTCTTCTTTATCCAGGTCTACACTCGAAGAAATATTATCTGCCTTTAAGTTTTTTATGGTAATATCACCTTCTACCAATAAAGCTCCCTTTATAGTAACCCCTTCTTTTTTTGAAACCTCAAAAATTGTAGTACGATTGTTTGTAGTATCAGTTACCGATAATAATGAAGGTATATTTTTCCCTTCTATGGCAAGTTTAGAAGTTGGTTCCAAGGTTCCAACACCTACATTACCTTCTCCTGATTTGATAAATAATCTACTTTGCCCGGTTGCATCTTTAATATTGATTCCGGGTTGATTGCTTGTCGGTTCATCAGAATTTACTCTGGGATTGAGGTTAATAGACCATTGCGGATTGTCATCTGCAAAACTTTCATATAGATCTAGTACCTCTTGCGTACCTACCCGCTCTCCTTCAGTCTGTATGGATATGGGATTTCCCTGCACTTTCGCTATACCGTCCTCTATCTGATTTAATCCGGCTTCTATAAAATCGGCAAACTCCTCTTGCGTAGGTTTGTCATTGATCTTAAAATATTCTTTGAGTTCTGTTCGGTTTTTCTTATTGATTTCCATCAGGTTATTTTTTTATTCTTTCTATTTTTTTATCAATTATCCATTGTTTTAAAGTTGATAAAACAAGTCTAATTTAATTTTTGACTTTTCTTCAAAATATCTTCGGCAGCACTTCGACACCTGTCCGCTATGGAGGAAGCTTAATGTGACAACTCAGACTAAGACGAGCGTTTTCTATTTTTACCTATTTAATAATTTTATCGAACTATAAAATCTTTATTGATTTCCATATAGTTAATACCTTCAAAACTATCTTCTTCAAATTCACCTTCATTCACTACGTACACCTCGTGTATTTGCGCAGCAACCATGATCATATTAGGTTTGGAGGGGATGACTATTGATTTTCCGTCATTGAGACTCCGCACATCGGTAAAGGTCTCTCCGTCTTCACTCTGAAATAACTTCAGATTAGCTACATAATCGATATAGGGTCTTTCTGCAATAAAATTGATAATTACACTGGCATGAAGTGATCCTCCGATCTGTATATCTCTATCTTCACCATACGCCCATGGCGACATAAAGCGCTTGATTTCTTCTATCAACTTATTTTTATAAAAACCTTCATCATATCCTTCATAAAATTTTACAATGCACTCGGTAGATATTTGCAGATATAAAGGATTGGTTACCGATATATCCGCATAGGTAGGTGCCTGCATTTGTACATATTTCTCAATCTGAAATAGCGTATTTGCTGCTACCTTTGGTGCAAATGGATCAAAAGGTAATTTTCCCTTGATATCAGGTACTACAATCACATCTACTCCTCCTGTTCTATCTTTTGCCGGAAGACACTTAGCCTTATATATCTGAGGAAACCGATTCAATATTACATGTTCATAATCCCACATCGTAAGCGTCCTGTTTTTATGTCTTAGCCGTTCACTAACACGTTTGTATAGCGCATTCCCTTTTTCGGCTGGTTTTCCTTTGCTAGAAGTAAAGGGTTGTGTAATCTTGGCGACTTCAGGAATGGGATTGAGTACTTCTGTAATGGTATCGATGGGTAAAGGATTTTCGAAATGTGTGGGATCTACTTCTACAGTAGAAAGTGTAGCACTTACTACCTGACTTCTAATATCAATAGTATCCGATATACCATTTATATCTTTAAAAGCACCTATTTTAATCCAATGTAAATCGTTAGGCATTAAGGTACCACCAGTAGTGGCATCTGCAGGTATTTTTATTTTTACAATCCCTGTATTTACCAATCCATTAGTTGTATCTTCTAAGATCCCCGAAGGTGTAATTATCTCCCATTCATTATTCCGTATATAACTCCACTGCAACTCAGGTTTTTGAATATCTGGATCAGCACTCCCTTCTGCCATCTGAAATAAAACAGATAGTATCTGTGGCGTTTTTAATTGATCGATCCCCAAATACAACGAACCTTCATTTGTATAAACAGGTATTAGATTTGCCTCATTTCCTGGTGCCAAAAGATCATATCCGAACGGATGTATATGAAAAATATTATTAGCAGTTTTTGCAGACTGCGTATTTGCCGTTATATCCACACAGGCGGTATACGAAACCCCTAGTTTTTTTAGCTTAGGTTGATATGGCAAATTAATTCGTAGGTTTTTTATTTCTTCTTTTCCGGATAATGCTTGCTTTGTAAATAAGGTATTATATGCCGTATGCTGAAAGTTTACGGGTGTTAGTTCTATTCTAAAATATCGATCCCAGGATACTACCTCCTCTTCATCCATCTCGATGTCAAAACGCTCTTTATATTCATAATCCGGACTTGTTTCTTGCATTCTAAAAGGTACATCCGTAATCGAAATGGTGCCTTCTTTTGTAAACAATGAGAAACCTTCTGATACTTTATCTCCTTCAGGATTTTCTATCATAGTAGATAGTAAGACTTCTGCATTGTGATCATGAAAAAATACATCCGCTTTAAAATCACCATCATCTTCAATAATTGCAGCATTTGTTGCAAGTCGTTGTTCTATCAGTTCAGAAAGCTCTTCTTCGCTAAGTGCTGCAAGTTCTTCTTCTGTATGATTAGCCTGTATTAACCAGTAATTCTTATAATATTCTGTAAGGGATTTGGGTTGTTGTACCCATTCCATCTCCAGATGTAAGTCTTTTACTCTTTTCTGAGCTATTTCTTCATTTGCGATATAGAAACTGCTTCCTATTTCGGGCTGGAACCCAAAGGGCTCAAAAGGTTTTTTGGTATCAATAGTATTTTGATCGTTTTGTAAGATACTTTGTTGCATTCCCTGCACATCTACCCGTATATGTGCTTTTTGTAATCCAAGGTTTATTAAATGTTCATAATTACTTCGATAGCGTTCTCCTCCTTTTTCTTCTTCTAAAAAATGATGTAGTGTACACACCAGTGTTGGATGCTCTGATGCTACTAAAGAAGAAGATTCTGATCCAAAAGGTGCGACTGGTGGATCATTATCCTGAAGTTGTATTGCTATTTTTAAGGCATTAAGATATACCTGATCCGGTGCATATTTTTGTGCTTTATCGACATTCTCATCAATCAATCCTACTTCTTCAACCTCTAGTATCGAAGTATCCTTAATCCCTATGATTTTATATATTTTTTGAGTGGTATCTACAATGTATTTACCAACATCTGTGATATCAAAGCTTTGATTATCGATGCTAGTAATCGTAGTGTCATTTACTATAATATCTAAAGGAATTTCTGAAGTTGCCCCTACATAATCTCCTAAAGAATAACTTACTTTATTGGGTGTAAACCACTGTTCATTACTACTAAGGTAGGTCTGAAAGGGATCGTTTTTATCAAAAATCGACTGTAAGCTTTCTATAGTACGATTTTCTTGTCCCAAATCTAGTAGTATTTCAATAGTACGTTTACCATCTTGGAGCAGTAAGGTGGGAGAACTTATAGCAAAACCAATCTCAGATGGTTTTAGGGAATGATTGGATATAGAAGATTCTCTATTACCAAACGTCTTAAATCGCTTACTTTCTTCTTCTTCTTCATATTTGCTAAAAACAAATTCTTTGGCATCCGCTGTTGCATAAATATCTGATAACTTTTCTATGCTAGGCGGAAAAATAGAGATCGATCGTATCTGGCGCTCAGCGAATTCTAGAATACGATATACTTTATCCTTATCTTCTTCAGAAGCCTTAGCATCTGCTTGAGTTTGCATGATATGTATAAAATCAAGTTCCGTTAATTGCAGGTCTACTATTACATATTCTAACGCTCTTTCAGCTTTTTCATCTGTAGTCTGTATGTCTTCGAATACCTGCTCTAACAAAGCTTTTTCTCCATTATATAAGGGCAATGTATCTCCGGGAGTTGGATTTCCATATACTTTTCTCATCATTACGTCAAATCCTTCAACATCGTGCAATTCTCTAAGATTTTGTTCTCTTTGATGTATGATTTTTTTCTTATGAGCCTTTTCCAAATGCTCATATACAGGCAGCCAATCTGTAGGGATGCCATCCTTTTCTTCTTGATGTTTTAGAAAAATAAGATCAAAATCATTTCTTTTTAAAAATAGCTCTTGTGTTACATAGGAAATCGCAGCTGCATCCTCTTTTTTTACTGCTTCATTCAGCTCAAAAATATCTCCAATCTGGTTCCCTGGAAAGTCCGGAAGGGCATCTCCTGGATTTGGGTGTCCCAAGGCCATTTCTATCATATCAACAAAGGCCGCATCCTTAGTTTTCCCTCGTTCCTGATGTGTCTCTTGGATCGTAAGAAATTGCTTTGTTACAAAAACATTTTTAAGTTGTGTGATTTGAGCCTTGCTAATTACTGTATCTTCATTAGTGATGTATTGCAATTGATTACCCGAAGCGTCTTCTCCGGCCTCTAATACAGTTCCCTTGTTTACTTCTAGGTATTCGGTATTCTCTTCTAACTCTAATAATACATTGACCACATCAGGCACTGCTTCTTTTGTGCTCAATCCAAGACGTTCTCTAAAATAAAAATCAAGATGTCTTTCTGTAAGTCCATTCATTTTGGATTTCACGTGATTTAATAACTTTAAGAAAGTCATAAATAGTGCTACGTGAGGTTTGGATAGTTTAGCTTTCTTTTCTGAATCATTATAAAAACGTTCAGGATTTTCTACATATGCAGCTAATAGATCAGCCCAACGTTTTTGTTGAATCCTTCTTCCTTCCGGAGAATTTTGGTTAAATGTTTGCGGATCGTCAATTAAAAAAGACTCCCAAGTAGTAGTAGGCCTGTTTTGTGTATCAAAAAATTGAAGCTCTTTGGCTATACGCTGTGCTTCGGTAATCAGTTCTTCAATACTACGATCTTCTATCGCTACATATTCAGGACGAATCGCATCTGTATTGCGATCTTGCTGACTGGTTCCATCTCTAAGAAGTATATTATTTGAATTTTGAATGTGAGTCATTGTTTCTACTACTTTACTAGGTTTAAGTGGCCATTATTTTTGTATTTGCTGGTATTAATTGTCCTTGTCCCGGATACATAGGTACGGGATCCGGTGCATTGGTGGGAGGTGGTTGTTTTGCCTGAGCTGTAACTTTGAATTCTGCTATAAATACACTTCCTTTTAAAATGATGCTTTTACTACCACTTTTACTTTTTTGTGTTAATTGATCTGGACCTAATTTTTTAATGGTTAAGGTTCCTTTACCTGGTATCACAAAGGGAGGTGCCACATAGGAACAATTGGCAACTTCTACTTTGGATTCATCACCATCTACACAAACCTTTTTTCCTTTAATGGTTGTCTTACCGGAAGCTATCATTTTTCCGGGTTGTACACTTACCAAGGCACTCCCAAATACCGGAAGGAAATTGACCTGATCACCATCTATAATTATTGCATCCATTTTTTTTTGTAATTTCTTTTTAAAGATCAAATGCCACAGTAGAAGCTTCATTAACATAGAATGGATATACCAGATTAAAGCGATTATTGGTGCTTCTAACTATATAATCGATCGATATATGCACAATCCCTCTCTCCAGATCTATATCCGCTACTGTAACTTCTTCTGCCTGAATTCTTGGTTCATACAATAACAAGGCCTTGGATACCATATTACTCAACTCACTTGCAAATCGTTCATCTAATTCTTCGAATAAAAACTGAGTAAGATCACATCCAAAATCAGGGTGCATCATCCGCTCATTTAAAGAAGTAGACAATAAAATCTGAAGACTTTGTTTGATATCTTCTTCTCCTGCTGTAAATCCAACATCTGCACCACCTCCTGAAAAAGAAGGAGGGAACGCCCAACCATTTCCTAAAAACTTATTGTCCATCTTCTACTGATATTTTGGATGAATCACTATTTGCCATCTGGCTATTATCCTCGTAGGATTTTAATTGCGAAGCTCCTTGTTGTTGTATTTTCTCAATGAGTCCTGCTACCTTGATATATGGCTGTTGCCCAAGTCCGGCGAGTATTGTATTGGTTTCTGAGACTGTTAATTCGAGTTGTATATTATTTTTATCCATATGTATGCTTATATTAAATCCACCTTTTTCCCTTTGATCTTCACTTTCCCTTTAGCATTGATACTAAGATCTCCCTTAGCATCTATCATAAAATCTTTAGCACTCATCAGCTTGATACCATCTTTGCCTAACTCTATTATATTTCCGTGAGCATCTTCTAGATTAATCTTCTTTTCTTTCTGATTGATACAAATGGTCTGTTCATTTGCGTGGTCTGCGTCTTCTGTAGATAAGGTTACGGTCTCTTTTTCTTCATCAAAAAGCAATTGAAAATTAGACTTGGTAAAAATCCCTTTATAGGTGTTTTTCTTCTTTACAGTATTTGGCACTTTATTACTATGCATTGCGCCCAATACAATCGCTTGTCTAGGGTCATCATTTAAGAAACCTATCACCACACGATCTCCTTTTTCTGGAGGAAAGAAGATTCCATGATCTACTCCCGCATCCAACGAAGTAAACATCGCCAGTACCTCAGTCGGTTTTCCTTCTTGATGAAATGCTGGTATGTGTACCTGAACCCTGAATCCATGATCTGCATCTTCGATATGACCTATAACAGTACCAACCTGCAAACCATTTACACCTGGAAGCAATCCGGCTGCTTGTGTTTCTATAATATCCGATTGAGCGCTAAACCAGTTTGCATCCATACCAATTTGTAGATAGGTATACCAGCCTGAACCCATAACGAATGTATTACGAACACCTGTGATGATGTGATTTCCGTTAAATCGACTTACATTTTCAATTTTTATCGTCTGTCCTACCTTGAGCTTTCCATTTCCATCAATTCTAATGGTTCCCCGTACTGCAGAAAGTCTGGATTTTATAAGCTGCGCATCTGACCAAGATTGAAGTTCAAAAGGATCTGTGGGTACCGGATGAATCAATTGTGCTTCTGTAGCCCCCACTACTTTAGATAGCATCGGTAGGTCATATCCTATACTTCCTAACGTTTGTTCTTCGGCTTTTTTAGGAAGACTTAATGCTAATTGTTTTTTCTTGGTGTCTAAACCAAAAGTATGTACTTTCTCATATTGCCCCTGACTACTCAATTTTAAATCAAAATGTGCCAAATCGATACCAAAGGTTAAGGTAAGATCCGGATTTTTGATATTAGGTGTTTTCACAGATAGTTCCCCATGGTCAACTGCTACTAACTGCCCATTAGCTTCTGCTCTTGATACCATAAAATCCCAATCCGAAACATAGTATTGCACCATCTGCGGATGTGTATACGATGTATTCTCAATTTCTTTTGCTTTTAGACCTTTGTATTTGCTAATCAGATCTTTTATGATCTTACTGTCTGTAAGACCTTTATAGACCCCGTTTTTTCGTAAGCTAGTCATTTTAATACAAGGATCGCAAAGCTCTATGGTTAGCTCAGATTGATGTTGAGATCTTTCTATTTCCTGATTAATCACAATACCTTCAAAAATCTTTTCTTCAGTAGTGTTTTTTCCTTCATATCGCATAAAGATTTCTATCAGAGATCCCGGTAAAAAAGCATCTCCATCAAGTGTTTCGAACTTTTGTTTCGCTATACAACCATCATATAGTTTGAGTTCGGCCATTGGTATTTTATTGAACTCTTTATTAGTATCTAAAGACATCAATTGATACGTTCCCAACTGAAGGGTTTTCCCATTGCTTTTGATGGTATTTGTTACTACTGTTGATGCCATATTTTATTTTTCAATTGGAGGAAAATAAATTTCTTGTCCTGGTGTAAGATTCCTAAAACTCTTAAGCTTATTAACACGCGCTACTAATGGATAATACATAGGCGAACCATATATATCCTGACACATTAATGGCAATTGATCACCCGCTTTTACTATTCGATAATGTGTTAAATCAGGAGATTGTAAATCTAATTTTGCTAATTGTTCATCAAGCGCATCATCTTCTATAAAGGAAACATTTAACTCTGCTCGCAATGGATCACCGCTTCTAGCAAACATGGTGTAATTAATATCCAAATCATTGAGCCTACAATTAAAATCAAGTGTTTGTCCCCAACTAAGTTTCAGAAAAGGAGGTTCATGGATTTTACCTTTAATTTTTACAATGTTTGTTAAAAAACCATCAATCCGCTCTGTTACATTGGTTTGAGAACCTGATAATACTCTAAATGCTGTTTCTGCTCCGTATTGATGTACATTGGTTCCATCAAAAATCAACTTCATTCTTACCGTAGATCGTGCACTATTGGTAAACTTAACTGTATCCTCGTTTTGAGGATTACTTGGCTGTTTAGTATACTTATTCGTAAAACTTCGTCGTACAGATTCTGGGTTAAACATCACCTCGAACTCCTTACCTGAATCTTTTCTTTCCTTCTTATCATAAGAAGTAATCTTGAGCTTTTGGAGTTTAAAAGACCGTACTTTTTTATTGTTGAAACTTGCCATGTTATCGTCGGTTTTTATTTTTCAGCACCTTTAGTACTTGGTCTACACATTCTTGTATCATACTATTTTTATCCAGTTCATACCCTTCTGAACTAGTTGTTTCTTCCGTATTTACCTCATCGGATACAATCGCTTTAATTACAATCTCTCTAATTTCTACAGCCATTTTTATATTCTTAAAATTTTGAAATTAGAATATGCTAATTCCATCGTATCAATTATTACCGAATTCGATTGTGCATCCAGATCAGAGACAGACCATTTTACAGGATATGCCTTTTGAAAAACCCATCCTCCAACTGGTATTCCACTTTCATTAAATACGGTCACTAATACATTAGAAGGAGCAAACGTAAATGAATTGAATGCTGCCGTAAACTCCAGATTTAATGGCGAAGGGATTGGACTTGCTACGAATCCTCGTTCTAAAACCAGATTGTTATAATTCATCATTTTTGGTACGCGATGCATATGTAGGTTTTCTCCACCTTCATTAATAGTTTCTAACTGCACATCTGTGCTGATACCGCTGACCTTTTGAAACCTAAGATCAATAGGATTGGGAACTATCCCACCTGCCAAAAAAAACACGCCAAATCTGTGCGATAATGTGGGTTCTCTGTCTGCAAAATTTATTGCTTTTAAAACATCTAACATATACGAATTATTAAGTGTGTTTTATTCTTAAATCATGAGCTATCAAATTCAGACTTTCGAAGGCTATTTCACTCGCACTTGCACTGAATGATGGTGCATCTAATTTGAAAGGTAATGCTCGAGAAACCTCCCAAATTACGATGCCCATCCCAGTTTCATCACATAGTTCTATTCTGATATCTTTTTTTTCTCCAGACTTGATCCAGTCATACAGATCACTGCGACGCTTGACGATCCCTCTTTTTAGTGTGATATTAATCGGTTTTCGTTGACCTCGAATCAAATGATCCCCTACAGCCCAGCTAAAACCGTGTCTGTACAATACATGATCATGATCAATTTCTAATCCTGAAATCTCTGCAAAAGACATGATTTCAATCCCATTGATTGTTACCTGATAATTATAAACAGGTAAGGGATACTTTTCTATAATTCTTTGTTTGTCAACTGCCACAATTTGCTATCTTTTAGATATACATCAACCCTACACCTTTCTGAGTTGGTCTAGTATGAAATTAGAATACTACTTGTTTTACTATTTTGCTACGAATTACTTTAGCGACTATGCTTCTTCCATTGTGACTCTAGATGCCATTAGATCCATAGATTCTATAGCGACATCGTTAGAATTAGCATCGAAAGAAGGTGCTGTAAGTTTGGTAGGAAAAGCATCGATGACCTTCCAGCTTACCACTGTACTACCAGTTTCGTCTAAGAGATGTACTATAATATCTCTTTTATCTACTTGATTAAGCTGAATATCATTGATCCAATCATAAAAAATAGGAATACTTTTTCCTTTTACCAATCCCTTTTTCATAGAAATATTTACAGGTTGTATCTGCCCAGGCATATACATAATATTAGGCCCTACTTTACCACCTGTCGCAAAACTTTCTTTGTAAGTGAATGTTTCGAAAGATAATTCTAGCCCTGATACCTCAGAGAAACTAATTGACTCTCCATTAATATCTACCCTATAATTATAAATAGGTAATGGATAATCTGTTTTTATTTGTGCTTTTGTTAACGCCATTTTTTTTATTTTTTATATGATTATATATCTCTTCTCTATAGATTAGGCCTCCTGTAGTTTGTGGGAGAATTTTAAAATGATAAACTCAGCAGGACGTACTGCGGCAAGTCCTATTTCTGCGATCATTCTTCCATTGAGAATATCTTCTTGTGTCATGGTTTTGCCTAATCCGATATTTACAAAATAGGCTTGTTCTTCTGTGGCTCCTGCCAGACCACCTTGCTGCCATATTCCGTATAGGAAACTTTCGATCATTGCTTTTACTTTTAACCAAGTTACCGCATCATTGGATTCGAAAACAGCAAACTGAGATGCTTTTTTGGTAGATTCCTCGATCATGTTGAACAATCTTCTAACCGATACATATCGCCATTCGTTATCATTCCCGTCCAGCGTACGAGCTCCCCATACCAAGGTTCCTTTACCTACAAAACCGCGGATAGCATTGATGGATTTACCATTATCGGAATCTACATTCAATCGTTCCTGATCTTTAGACGTTATTTTCTTTACAGGTCCTATTACTGCATTTAGACTAACATTTGCTGGTGCTTTCCATACGCCTCTTTCTCTATCCGTAGTTGCATAGGCACCTGCTACTGCCGCACTAGGAGGTAAGATGATCCGTTGTTTTGATACTTCGCTTACTACTCTATTGTATAATTCGGATTGAGACCCTTTAATATCAGATAATCTTAAAGACGCTCCATCTCCACCAGTTGTTGTCAGATTACGACTTCCCGTAAAGGACTCTACAGTGGCTGTTCCATCTAATACAATAATGTCAAAATCACCTTTATCATCGAATGTATTCCAGGCATCTACCACTTCGTTGGCTGATATACCCTCTCCTACATTAGTAATCGTTAAAGTGGTTCCAGTATTATTAAAAGAGGGTGTTCCAGCTGATCCTTTGTTAATCGTTGCTTTTGGTTCATCCTGCGCAGATCCATTGTATATTATTTTGATAGCTTCTTCAACCTTTAACTGAATGGTTTCTTGTCCTGAAGAACCAGAAATGATAACACTCTCTTCTTGATATTTGTACGTAAGTGACGTTTGCAAATACGGTGTATATGCCGCTCCATATTTTAGATGATTAGTTCCAATTCCATTTCTAAAAGATGCAACTCCTTCATTCTCATTTTGGATATCAAAAATGCAAAACCTATCTTTTAATTCCTGGCACTGACTTAAAGCCATTTGGCATACCTCATGATAATCAACATCCTCTAGTTTGGTGGCTTCGCCCAACATAATCAAGGTAGGTTCATCTTCTTTACTCAATACTTCTAAACCTTCTAAAAAAGATGCTTTGTTAGGTTCGTCTTGATAACTTCCTACAGATATTACATAACAATCTCCTCCTCCATTTTTAAAATATAAATCTATTGCATGATATAAAGTATGTTGTGGAGCTGTGACCTCAACATTTTCTATAACTTCTTCATTTACATTGACCTTAAAAGATGCTGGCTGAGCACCTCCAAAAGCCTCTTTGAATTCCAACAATGTGGATATTCTATAGGCCACGTTTTTGATACTTTCACCGTTTTTTTCGGTTTTCTCAGTATATCCAATAAAAGCAGGTACTGCTGTGGAAACTTCTGCTACAGATTGTGGTAATAGAGGTACTTCCTCCGTATACACATCTGGTGTTAAAAATCTAGACATTTGTTTAAAGTTTTAAATATTTATAATTAGCACTCCCGAAAATCGATGTAATTCTTTCGGTATGCTGTTCTTACTTAATTTTAATTATTTGAACCCCGTTTTGTTCTTTTTTGGGATTAGGTAAATGGTTAATAAGCACATCACCATTTTTGATCAGTTTGATATTTTTTATAGGTTTATTACTATGGGGAACCAAATCTTTAGATTCAAAAGCCTTTATTTGGCTATTGGGGAAATTTAATCGTATGGAAGTTACAATCTGATCTGTGCTATTTTCGTCAATGATCATTTCATTAAAACTGATTTGCTTGTCTCTCGGTTCTAATGTTATAACCGGATCTTCAGAATTAGAAATAAAATAATACTTCCATTTTATAGCCGTAGGAGTAAACTGAACCTGGTATGTAAATAACGTACCATCGCCCTCTGAATTCATTTCACTTCCTTTAATTTCTACTTTTGCCAGCGCAGGAAATCTCTGATAAGCCCCTTCCTGTTCAATTTCGCTAGTAACTAACTCAAGTTGATTTTCACGTAATTTTTCATTGGTAAAAAACATCATTCCGCCTTCTTTTACTTCAGACATATCCGTGAATTCACGAACCGTATCCGAGGTAGGAAAAACATAAAAAGCAAATACATCATTCTGGATCTTTTCGAAAAAACCTTTGTTTTCTTCATCAGTTCCAACAAGGCAACGTATTCCTCTGGTCGTTTTTTTAAGAAGCAATCCTCGTTTTTTTAAAAGCTCCTCTGTTTCTAATATCGGAGTGAGTACCAAATCGGCTGTTCCTCCTGAAAAATAGGAGTGTTCTATCGTAATAGAAAAGAATTCTTGATACTTCATGATCTTGTTTTTATCTCAGCTTTATAAGCTATTTCTTATGCTTGTTATGCTTGGTTAATTATATTATTTTCTTCCTCCTCCTCAGGATCCAGAATTTCTGGAAGAGGATATTTTTCGCCAACTGCCAGATTGATCTCTTGCAGGGGAGTTCCAACAAACTCTATACTTTGTTCATCTATAAATGATAGCAGACGGACTCTATATAACACAGAGGGTAAATAGGAAGTATTTAAAGAATGCCATACTTGATTCTGTTCTTCTAAGGGAAGTGAAACTAGTTCTACAACCAATTTCTCTATACTTTCTTCAGAAAGTTGTGGGGAATTAAGTGGATTAAAAACCCTGTTCACCTGAAAAAATTTAATCACGTGGGATAGAAATTTAAGTGCCTGATCATATTTACTAAACTTAGACACAAAAAGAACCAAAAGCTCTATTCTTATTTCGGGATTGGTTTGCGTTCTGATTCCATTTCTTACGATACCAGAATACTGATCAGCATTTCTGAATTTTCTGTCCTCAGAAATATTAATTAAAAATGGTGTGATTTTATCATTAGTAAAGGAAACAGGGTCATTACTAGTGGTACTAATAAACTCTATTAAATTAGACTCTGTAGTACCAACTACATTTTTAAAATATTCATTGAGTTTATCTTTCAAAACGCTTAATACAACATCAACCATAATACAGCTCTTATAACTTATTGATTTTAATAACTCAAAATTACAGTAGAACGTCGCATAGGGGTTAGTAAAAGTCCGGCAAATCCTTAAAGATTTCCGACAAAATAGTAGCACAAAATCGTCAAACTATGACATTTCCGACAAAATAGAGGCAAACCGATTAATCATGATGTATTTTCCCTCATAAAAAAGGGAAAAAACAACACAACATTTTTTTAATATACTATATAATATGGGAAGATGTTTGTTTTGTTTACTTACAATAAAGACCTAAAGCCATTGTCTAAATAGAGTTTAATTTCTTGTCATTATTTAAAGTATATACAAATAAAACTCCTTTCGAATTTTTATCAATTAATAAAGACGGTCATAATCCTTTTTATAAAAAAAAGTAGCTGTTTGGCAAAACAGCTACTTTTCAAAACAATCAATAATGAAAGCATTACTAGCAGAAAACTATAAAGGGCGATTTATAGTTCTCGTACTAACCCAAACTCTTATATAACTTTACTTTTCTTTTATCTAATTGATCTTTAAGGTCTCTTATGGTATTATTTATCGCATTTTCAAAACTGTTTTCGTCAGAAGAAGCGTAAATTCTAGGTCCGGGAAGACTGAGTCTAATTCCACAAATATTACCTTTTTTGAAATCATTATGTTCCTTATTAAAAAAGATGTCAGCTCTAATAATAAATGCGTATTTTTTTGCGAGTTTTAGTAGTTTTTCTGCTGTAAAAGTCTCTAAATATTTACTTGCTTCAATGCTTTTATATTCGAAAACTGTTTTCATACTTCTTTAACTTAAAGGTTAATCATTATTTACTTTTAAAATTTTTAGATCGTCTATTAAATGACTAAACGTCCACGCAATCTTTTATCTATTTTACGTTTTTTCTCAGTAATCATTTTCATGAGATTCATAAGGTCAGGATCTTTGCTTTTCTTATATATTTCATTGATGCTTAATACCAATGATTTTGCTTCTCTAGACGCAGAAACTCGATCGCTTGTACTCATATTATTCATACTTCTCTGGTGAAATTCTCTCGCTTTTTTTAATAACTCCATAAGAATACATTTTAGTGAAACATTAAATTTTACTTCGTTGTTATTCTGAAATCAAGTAACACATCAAAATCAATAATAGTTTTTACTTTGTAGTCGTTACACTACTTGTTTTTTACTAACAACACCATAAAAATATGTATTACTTTTCATATATTTTTATTTATATTTGTAATCATAAACATTAAGATTATTTATGAACTATACGTTGCATCAGCTACAGATCTTTCTTAAAATAGTAGAAAAAGAAAGTATTACTAAAGCTTCCGAAGAGTTACATTTAACACAACCTGCTGTATCCATACAACTCAAAAACTTTCAGGATCAATTTCCTATCCCTCTTACAGAGGTTATTGGCAGAAAGTTATATGTCACTGATTTTGGAAAAGAAATCGCTCTTGCTGCTCAGAAAATTATAGATGAAGTAAATCAAATCAGTTATAAAACCAAGGCTTACCAGGGGCAATTGTCTGGTATTTTAAAAATTTCTGTTGTTTCTACAGGAAAATATATTATCCCTTATTTCTTGTCTGATTTTATGAAATTGCACGAAGGAGTGGATTTGGTTCTTGATGTTACAAATAAACAAAGAGTAATAAACAGTCTGGAAGAAAACACAGTTGATTTTTCGCTAGTTTCCGTATTACCTAATAATATGCAAATTGAGAAAACAAAACTCATGGAAAACCGATTATATTTGGTAGGTAGTACTTCGGAAAAATTTACTAAGAAAAAGTATAATAAATCTATTTTTTCTGAACTCCCTTTGATTTATAGAGAACCTGGATCAGGAACAAGGCACACCATGGAGAAATATATTGAAAAGAACGATTTACCTGTTAGAAAAAAAATGGAGCTTACCTCTAATGAGGCAGTAAAACAAGCTGTTATTGCAGGGCTAGGATATTCTATTATGCCTCTCATTGGAATCCGAAATGATTTAGAGGCTGGGCGTTTACAAATCATTCCAGTACAGGGTTTTCCTATTAAATCCATCTGGAATCTCATCTGGTTAAAAAACAAAAAGTTTTCTCTTGTTGCAGAAGCTTTTCTAAAATATGTAGAAGAAAAAAAGGATGAAATAATAAAAGATAAGTTTCATTTTTTTGACGAATGAAAGACATTTTAACACAATTATAATTTTGGTTAAAACGTCTAGTTAAGAAAAAATAACACATAACAAATATTTATAATTATCATCATAAATATAAATAATAATATATAGTAAATTATATTGATTTTTGCATAAAAAGGGAATTAGCCTAATTAGGAATTTAGTACCATTATTATGAAAAAGGACAATATCAATATTGTATTACTAAAAAAAGATCTTCGTTTACAAGACAATCAAATACTCTATGAAGCAATTTGTTCCAAAGATCAAACACTTTTGTTATATACCTTAGAAAATAACACTAGTGAGGGCTTTAATCATTCTAAAAGGCAAATAGATTTTATTAAAGAATCTTTATTAAACTTAAACAGTATTCTTAAACTATATGATACAAGAATATTAATAGTACAGTCAGATGCTACCAAAGCTATTAGTATTTTACAACAATTTTGGAATATAAAAACAATATATTTTCATAAAGATTATGACACTCCTTTTTTAACTCAACAATATCGAATGTTATATCGATTTTGTAAAAATAATCTAATTCAAAAAATAGAAATAGATCCATATAAGGATTTAAATTTTGATAAAAATAATATAGAATTTAATGAGTATTTTAATACCAAATCGATCCCTTTTATTCCAACAAAGGATAGTTTTATTACTTTGCAGAAAGTACAGGATTTAGAAAAGTTTTTTTCAACTGTAGAGCTTACGGTATATAAGAATTCTTCTATATTAAAAGGAGGGCCATCTTCTGCACAAAATAATTTAAGAAACTTATCCAGGTCAGACAAAAATGAGATTAACATTCAAGAATTAATTTATAAATTATCTCCATTTATATCTTGGGGCAATATTTCTTTAAGACAAGTATGGCAATATCTCAGTGAAGAAACTGATCAAATAGTAAGTTTAGAAAAATTTCTACACACTATAAGGTGGAATATTCATTATATACAACACAACGAATTTCTTAAATATTCTAATAAGATCGACACTTATAAAAATTCTAATAATAATTTACTATCCCAAAATGCCTGGGAAAAAGGCATGACTGGATACCCTATAATAGATGCTATAATGCGTTGTCTCCAAAAAAATGGGAACATCAACTATAAAATGCGAATGTTAACTGTTTTATTCTATAAACAATACTTATTGTTGCCTTGGAGTGATGCTGTAGAGTTCCTATCCAAAAATCTATTAGATAGTAGCCCTGGAATTCAATTCAATTATTTTGAAACATTAAATAAAAATAACACTCAAAACAAAAGAAGTATTTTGTTTAATATAATTAAACATAGTAAAGATATAGATCCTAAAGGAATTTTTATCAGAAATTATATACCTGAATTAAGAAATATCCCTGATGAATTTATTTATAAACCTCATAAAATGATAATAACTATTCAGAAATTTCATCAAACAATAATAGGAAAAGATTATCCAAAACCTATTGTTAGAAATATTATTAATGATAAGATACAGCTATATAACCTTGAGAATTATCTAAGTCTGACAAAAAACTAAAGAATGACTAAAGCATTTATTTCTAGGTATGAGTTATATGAATTGTGTATCAAAAAATACTATGTATTGCCTAAAATTTAAGCAATACATAGTATGAAATAATCTTTATTGTTTTTTTGTCAACGTATTACAAGTTATATGTGGAAACTTTACAATAGTTCCGTTAATCGGAATATTCATCAAAATCGTTTGATTATATGATAATTGTGTAAATTCTCCTCCTTGCGAAAATGCCTGTAACCAATAGTTAGCGCTATAGTCTACTACATTCGCCTTTTGTTTTTCGAATGGTATGTTAGTAACTGAACCCTTAGCTAAAGGATTTTCAGTATCGACTCCCCACTGAATATATTGAACACAAGGATTAGCCGTAACTCCATCTTGCAATGGTTGATTAGGATTATTGTTTAAAGCAGGAAATGGATTCCCTATGTTTTGTGTAGTATAAGGAGTTGTGTCGATTCCTGCTGGAATTACATCTTGTGAATAGGCACTTATATTTAAAGGACCGTTATTCAGATAGGAATTAGGATATCCTTTAATACCTCCTTGAGCGAGGATAGAATTACCGTGAGGTACTGAAATTTGTTTCGCGACATTCGTCAATACAGATTGTTCAGGAATAGGTCCGGAATGAGGCACTACTGGCTTAGTTCCATAAGGTCCTTCAGCCTCTGTTCCTGTTACCAAAAATAACCAGGAACCATTTTCCGCATGAACAAGTTTATCCTTATCTGGTTCATCAGCAAAATAAATACGTTGCTCATAAAAAAGCACATTTGCATTTTGATTATAATCACCTCCTCTATTGGGGGCATTTCCATTAATTGGAGAGAATGTGATTTCTTCGTAATATTTAAAGTTCTTAAGAATATATTTCGCCGGTACGGAAGCAACAGGTAAAGGCATAATATTATAAGAATATGGTGATGCCGTTCCTCCGCTACTTGTCGATCCCAAATTTTGGTTTGTCCAGGTTCCTATAAGATTACTAAGTGGTCCCAAACCATCAATATTAGGTGCCGGATTGGTTTGCTTTGGTTCATTTATAAGTGTATCAGGAAAAACAGGTGGCGTTACCCGTGATACAGTTGTTGTATTTTTTTCAGACATGATTATATGTTTTAAAAGTTAAAATGTTGTTTGTTTGATGATGTTGATAACTAATTATCCCCAATGTCCTCTGGAAACTCTCAAAGGGGTTTTTGTTTTGGCAGCATCCTTTGTTTCAACAAGGCTTTTACAAGGAGTATTATCCATTGGCTTAATAACACCTTTAGATATTTTACTCAATGCTAAATCAGAAGATCTTAATGATCCATTTACCCAACCTTGCATATCAGAAATAGCTTCATTACACATATAAAATCCAGGTAATGGATTCGAGAGATATTCGATGGTTTTTTTATCATCCACATTCAGCTGCCATTGATGGTATGCATGTTCAAAATCATCTTCTCCGTTCCATAAACGATAACTGGTAAAAATAGGCTCAGGAATATTAGTGACCCCAAATAATAATCCCATTTGTTTCCTTGCTTCAGCCACTACAGCTTGTGACGCTGGGAAAACGGTTTGCGATTTCATTTCATTATATTTTTCCTGCAATGGCGAAGTGAATTTTGGACCCACATTTTGTAGCCCTTTCCAGAAATTAGTATTGTTAAAATCACAGTATAAGGTCAAGGCGGCTGGTTCTTCACCACTAATAAGGGAAACCGTTCCCTTTTTATGATCCACGTCCAAATCTTCTACAGAATAGAATGGATATATAGAATTTATTGGTAAATCCGTAAAATTAGGTCCGAATTCTATTTTTGGTCTTCCTGTAGATTTGGTATACCACCAAGCTTCTCTGAAATAGAAATTAATCTTCATCAGATTCATTCCTAAGACCCCATTAATACTTTCCCACAATCTCATTCCATCATGTTTCTTATTTGTTGTATAAAGCGCTGGAGATTTAGTATAAAGTGATTTAAATCCGGTAGCTGCAATCGCAGATATTATTTGTTTTGCTTTTATCTTTTTGTATTCACCACACGGAATATTTGGTTTGGAATTTTGCCCTTCGGGAGCTTCGGTAAGATGTATGGTAAAATCATTCTCTTCTCCTTGGATGCTATCTATATTGGTACTGAGATAAATGTTTACTTTTCCTTCCAATTCTTTTTTAATAGTATCTGGTAGCGTACTAAAACCATATTTAAAGGTATAATATGTTGGATCTTTTGGAAAGTCGGCCAGAATCTGCCAAGCATCACCAGCGTTTGGCAATGACTTAAAAGGCCCTGCAAATCCAATAGTATTAGTGAGCATTTCTATACATTCTTCAGAATATCCCATATCCCGTAATAATCCCCATAATTGCCATTCATTAATAGGAATTCCTTTCCATGTAAAATGTAATCTGAATTTTTGCCAATATTCTGGGGTCTGATCCTCATCCAAAATAATATCATTTGCTTCCAAAATTCTATTGTAAGCATTCGTTACAATCTGTACAGGACTTAATCCAATCTCTTCTGGACTTAAATCATATAATTGACTCCAGATCATATTTCCTCCAGCATTAGCTTCTGCCAATGAAAAACTATGTCCTCTAATACAAAATCTATTGGTGTCATCTGTACTTGACATTGGAAAAGGCACAATCTCATCACATATATTTAATGCGCCATTAAGAGTCATTAATTCTTCCATATTATAATTGAAACGCATACCTCCTTGCTCTTCCTTCACCCAATCAATCTGTACCTGATCATAAAAATTACGGATTCCATTTTCATCAGAAGCTTTATGATTTCCACGAATAGGAATTAAATCCGATTGTAGTCTACCTCCAGTTCGATTTAGACGTTCATATATCGCAATTTTTTTTCCTGAGTAAGTAGGATCATTGATCAATCGATATGCGCAATAAAGACCAGAAATACCTGCTCCAATAATCGCAATGTCCACATCATCATGATCTGAAATTTCATTAAATTTTAAGATAGTCATGTTATTTAGTATTTAAAAGTTGTGAATTCTAAGCCGGGGATTTTCCCAAAGTTCTATCATTATTTAAAAGAAAAAAAGCGTATAAACACCTGTTTTTTTGACTTACAAAAAAGCACTTTCAATTTTTAAAAAAATATTTTACCAGCCTAAAAACAAGGATTAAGAAAGAAAACAGGTATTTATACCTATACCATATTTTCCCTGTTACACCTAACTTTGAGAAGCATGGCTTAACTAAAAATATAACACACGATTATGTCTGGTAAAAAGAAAAAAACTTCTCAATACGAACTGGTAAAAGAAATCCTTAATACACTACAAGGAAAAACAGTTCCCAGTTATCAAGGATTACATGCTTTTTGGTTAGATCCTAAAACTTTTATGACAGCTTTCTTATATGGACAACGACTGATTGCTCCAAAGAATGATTCAAATTCTAATCAGGAATCTGATGGGTGTTGTGGATCTAAAGATATATCTTCAGTACCCACTGTTGCCAAACAACCTGTTAAAAGTGGTGAAGGATGTTGTGGATCACAAAAAAGTTCTTCTGATACTGCTTCATTGGAGCCAGCGGTCTCTGCCGTACAGCAACCACCTACAACAACTTCTATAGGCGATTGCTGGCCATCAGGAGGTTCTGGTGGTGGAGGTGGAAGTAGCCCAACTCAAAAACGAAGTGATCAATCTGCAATTATTATAGGATTAAAAGGACACTATCCTTTTGATGGTAGTATATTTCCAAAACTATTGTGGGATGCCTCTGCCATAGCTTCTGCAGACCAAATACAAACTATTGCTAATTGGATCGATGCAGATTGTCCGCTTACCCTAGAAGAAGAACAGAAAAGCGCAGCAAAAGTATCAGAGGTTTCTACCAACAACTCGAGACTTGCATTGGCAAATGGAGAATTGCTTCATCAAGTATCTACCAACAAAACCAGCCAGGATCACCGAGATAATAAAGGTCTTACTATTAGAAAAGAAGTAAGTTCTCTAACACCTGAAGAATTAGCAACTTTTAGGGAAGCCCTGAACTGTATGTTTCAATATACAGACTTTTGGCAAGATGAAAGAAGCTTTGACTATTGGGCAAGAATTCATACAGATTCTTGTCAGCATGGATGGGAACAGTTTACTACCTGGCACAGATTATATCTATACTTTTTTGAGCAAAAATTACAAGATTATGATCAGAATATTGCATTGCCATATTGGTCTTGGTCCGATTATGCTGATCAAAATAAGAATACCTTTAACAACAAAGAATATGATCTGGGTGTCCTGCCAGAAGCCTATGGATGTTATCTAACCCAAAAAGGATTAGACAAACTCAAAGACAAAAAAACTTCTGAAGGCAAATCCATATTAAATAAGAAAGAAATTTCTGCTTTAGAAAAGATTGTAAAAAAGGGGACCGTATATAATTCAGGTTTGCGTTTTTTAAAAGCCGCTGGAATTCCTTACGAAATTATCAATGTTAATAATGTAGCTGTTTGGTCCAATAAAATAAGAGCTATTTATGATATTCTTAAAGAAACTAATCCATTGTGGTTTCCGAATAGATGGCCTGGATCTATGGGTCCACTATCACAATATCCAACCAAAAATGATATAAACTTGCTCCTTTCCATGGATAACTTTGGGGATTTTGGAGGAGGACCCTCTTATGACCATCATTATGGATCGTTAGAAAAAGTGCATAACGGCATGCATAATTTTTCTGGAGGGACCAATCCTACATATCCAGATAATAGCGATGAATGGAAAAAGATATACCAAAAACTAAAGCTCACTCCTGATCCCCAAAACCAGGAAAATCCTGTGTACGGGTGGATGACGGATAACAGAATAACAGCTTTTGACCCATTATTTTGGGCACACCATTCTAATGTAGACCGAATATGGGCACGATGGCAAGAATTACATACCGGAACTCCGCAGGAAATGAATGCTGTTTTGGCTCCTTGGTCCATGACCGTTCAGGATACCATGAGTATCCAAAAGTTAGGATATACGTACATGAGAGATTCTGTATTTTATGATGTATCTAGTAAAGTAGGACTGGTAAAATTTAATAGTGCGCCTACTAAAGTTTCAACAAATACATTAGATACACACCGCAAAGCTGAAATCAAAATTCATAGAGTCCAACGAGGAAATCTACAAAATGCACATATCAGAGTATTCTTAAACGCTCCTGACGCTTCTATGGATACCCCTACAAAAGGAAATGATCATTTTGTTGAGGAAATTTCCACGTTTCACGGAAGCTGTTATGGAGGCCCTGGACATTGTAATTTACCTCTGGATAAAACAAGACAATTTGATTTTAGACAATTACATCACCATGAACCCAGAAATTATAAAATTAACGCCACAGATGCAGTACAACGGATCTTGAATAATGGCGCAAAAGATATTACAATACAACTAGTAATTCTGGGTATTGATGGAAAACAGATAGACAACGCTGTATACATCGATGGTGTATCCTTAAACTTCATGGACTAAATTAAAGCAACACATAATGGACAATACATATACTACTTTTAAAATTCACCCAAGTATTGGAATCGCCAGACTTGGCAACACTGATGATGATTTCTACCTTACTCCAGAGCAACCTGGAACATTACCTATAGCTTGTGATGAAATGGGAAGAGAACAAAAAGACTCAAAAGGAAATCCAATCAGAGTAAGCTCTTTCAAAGACAGTAGTGATTTATCTAAAATCAAGAAACAAGCTGCTCGATTTAGAGTATTTGCATACAAAAACGAAGAAGATACTGAAGGTGAAGAGATCAAAGTTGGGGGCACTTATAATTTTGTATATCAAACTGCAGTTACAGCACCAAGAATGGTTCAGGGAAAAGTCACTGATATTGATTGGACTGTCCATTTGGCGAATAAAAAAGCCTCCTGGTATGAATTTCAGGAAACTGATGGAGAACACGGGTATGCTCCTAGTCATCCGCTTCGTAATCCTGAAATCACTCAACCCGATTTAAGAAGACAACTCATTATTGATCCAGGACCACTTACGGTAAACCTTAAAAACAACAAAGGTGCTTTTGCGAAATTTGGTTCAGAAAGTAAGAAGATGGATGTGAGTAAGTATAAAAAAGTATCGTATCCACAGACCTTTCCGCCTTCAGATATACAACCTAACGCTATTGAAACATTAGGGAATCTAATGGTTAATGAGCAGGAAAAAAATATCCGACTTATTGTATTGGGTGGAAATGGTAATTCTGGATCTACTACAACCCCTGTTATTGAAAGTTTTGTAAATAATGATGGTTGGTTTGATGATATCTCTGATGGACCCGTAACAGCTAAAATCGAATATACATTTACGGATATTACCTATGATGGCGATAAAGAAATAAAAACCAAAACTAAGGGAAAAATGGACGTACAGGTTCCTGCCTGGGTTGTAGTGGGATATCCAAGATACGTTCCTGAAATGGAAGATATGATCACTATGGATGAAAAGATGTATGATCTTTTTGTTCGTAAAATGGCATATGATCCACAAGTGTTTGGTGTACCTCCTTTCACAAAAGAAAACAACAGTCCCAAAACACAAGAAGAATTGGATATATGGAGAAATGAAGCACGATACAACCCTGATTATTATCCAAAATTTTATAAAGAATTATGGCCACAATTGCGAAGGCCGGATGACTTTAAATACACTTTTGTTTTTGACTTCTTTGGTGGAGGTGATCCTCATAATCGTGGTACTGGTGGAAATTTAAACTATGAAACCCTTTCTATCCCTCCAGAAAATGGAAAAGATCCGTATTACAGATTGAGACAATTTGTACTCGGAATTATGAGACAAACAAACCAGTTAAATGACTATGAAGTAGAGGGAAACTATAATTCCACTTCTAATAAACCACGTTTAATGCCTATGCTATGTGGTAACAATCCGATTAGTAATACGGCTCCTGAGAAGTTTCTTTCTATGACAGAAACCCAGTTGTTCTTTTTAAAGCAATGGGGCAACGGAAAATTTGTGAATGAGTGTACTGAATGGGGAGAAAGCAATAAAAAATGTACTAATCCATGGGTAAATCCTCCTACAACAGGTATTGGAATTGACAGAGGTGTATTGAGTAATGTACTAGGAGGCGCGTTTTGTCCTGGAGGAGAACTTTCGTGGATTGTTAATAATCCAGCTATCTATAGTGAACCATATAGAATTAAACATGCTACTTATATTGCTGGAGGGTTAAGTATTCCTCAACCAATTGCCAATACAGATGGTAGTACCGCTCCTAATCTTTCAGCAGGACTTGAACCAGGTGATTTGACAAAATATATTGGTATTCCCTGGCAAGCAGATTTTCACGAATGTACATTTCAGAATATTAATATCACTTATGAAAAATGGAACAACATTTATCCAGAATCAACCGGTGATCCAGTAGAGCAACAAATAGCATATAATATTCCTTGGTGGCCAGCTCACAGGCCTATTGTGGTTCCAGAATCTTTAAATGGATCACAAGTATATTGGGCATCAGGAATTCCTAATAATAAAGCTGGTGATCTGCAAATGGTACAAGCATGGAAAGACCTTGGATTTTTAATTGCAGAAGGTACCGGAATTACTAGGCAATTTTATCAAATAGAGCGAAATAATGACGCACTTGGTGATCCTGTAAAACCTGGAGATCGTGTATTAGGGCAAAGTTTTGGAGAGTCAAATAAAGAAAGTAACAACAATTAAATCATTATGAACACATCGACTAATTCAGTTCCCGAAATCCTTACCGGGATATGGACTTATAGAAGTTTTCTAAGCAATCCTGACTTAGATGTAGATTTTGATTCATTAGAATTCGGAAGAGGAAATATAAAAATAAGCGAAGCTCCTATGCAAACTCTGGATGGTCTGATATATGGTCCAGGATGGGAACTGAAACTAAGCGGTTCTATTGGATATGGAAATCCATTTACACTCCAATTTCAAGGAAAAGGAATTGTCGGTGGTGCAGAATGGATCTACAACTACTTAGGATATTATGTGCCAAATTGGATGAATGGTGTTGATCAGCGTCCTGCTATTGTTGGATCAATAGTAAGGGCTATTCCACATCCAACGGGCCCTAATGGAAAATCTACTGCTCCTGCAGGCGTAGTCGCGCAATGGATCGCCGTAAAACAAGATCCTAGCTAATGAAGAATAATCCATATACATATGACGTAGTTGTGATAGGTGGTGGCGTTGCAGGATGTGCTACCGCAATTGCTTTAAAAAATGAAGCTCCTGAACTTCGTATTGCAATTATCGAACGTAAACCATCTTTCAACCCTAATAACACTTGTGTATATCGAATAGGAGAGACACTACCTCCTAATGCTTCTCAGCAATTACAAAAATTGGGGATTTGGAGTTCTTTTCTAGAGTGTAATTTTATAACTGCCTATGGAACCTCTGCTGCTTGGGGATCCTCAGAATTATATCATAATGAATATATCTATTCCCCTTATGGATACGGATGGCACCTGGATCGAATCGCTTTTGATCAATTTATGATTAAAGAAGCACAAAAAAGAGGTATCCTCTTCTATTTCGAAAGCAGTATTACTTCATCAGAAAAGAAAACTAAGTATTGGTCTTTACAAGTCAATTATAAACAAGACATCCTATCTATAAACTCCAGTTTTGCGATAGATGCCACCGGTAAAAAAGCTGCATTCTCTAGTCTCCAGAAATCTACTAAGATTAAGAAAGACCAGATGGTTGGAGTTTATCGTTTTTATGTTTCAAAAGATCAACATAATGATACTACTGGAATAGGGAATGGAACTTGCGTCGAAACCGATCAAAATGGATGGTGGTATAGTGCTACATTACCCAATAAAACTATCGTAGTTGGCTATATGACTGATGCTGATATTGCAAATCAGTTACAACTTCGAAAAAAAGAAGCTTTTGACAATCTATTAAGCAGAACTAAACACACTAATAACCGAATAAAAAATACTACGCACATCTCGCAGCCTCAGGTAACAGCAGCTCATACGCAATATCTTAGCACTGTTACTGGCGATTCTTGGCTTGCGGTAGGTGATGCGGCTTCCAGCTATGACCCTATTTCGTCCTTAGGAATTTTTAAATCATTAACCATGAGTCAGTTTGCAGCTTATGCCACCTTAGATGATCTAAAAGGAGATCGATCCGGATTACAAAAATATCAGCAAATCATTACTCAGGATTATAAAGGATATCTGAAAAAGAGACAAGAATACTATGCCCAGGAAGATCGATATACTACATCGCTTTTTTGGAAAAGAAGACATGCTAATCAAAATTATAACTAGTAACCTTAAATTTTTTATACTATGAAACACACACTACAACTTTTCTACTCAAATTTGAATCAACTCGCGATGATTTTATGTATTTCGCTACTACTATTTTCTTGTGATGATAAGGTAACGATAGAAGGGAATAATGATAAAGCTGAAGTAACTATTAATGAGAATGATTATAAAAAAATTCCTTCTCCTGTTAAGTTTTCTGCAGACATTCCTGTAGACGTGGATCCTGTAATTCAAAAAAAACTGAAAGACAAAAAGAATATATTCAAGCTTAATGAGAAATTCAATGAATATAGCTGGCAAGCATTTATAGCTATTATGTGGCCCAGAGATGAAAAAGGAAAACCAACGGAGAAATTTACAGATAAAGGAGAACCTACATGGTTAAGTTGGAAAGAAGCCTTCCAGGTATATCGCAAGGATGGAAAAACGCCTGCTCCTTGGGGAAGCCCAAGAACTGCATCTGGATTAGGATTACACGATGATAAGATATCCGAAGATGCCAGATTAGTACTTTCTTCTGCTACACCTACACACCCTAAAAACTTTGATATCGCTGATGAAGTAGACCAGGCTTTTGCAGGAAAATTATTTGATCAAAACGGAAATGTGGTGGTGTATGAAGTGTTAATGAACAAAGAAGAGTTTGATTATATTGTTACCAATAAACTTTATAACAAAAATGGACAAACAAAATTTTCTGAAAGCGGTATTGCAAATTTTCCAAAAGGAGATTATAAAAACAATAAGCTGGGAGCAATAGAAATCAAATTTGCCTGGAAAATATTAGAAGATACTGACATTAAAGATCGGTACTATAGAGAAGAAGGATATATCATTGCCCCTGATGGGACTTCTTTAGTTAAAAAAGATTTAGGCATGATTGGTTTTCATATTAGTCAAAAAACGCCAACGGGAAAACAATGGGTATGGTCTACATTCGAACATATTGATAATCTAGATCAAAATGTTATTGAAAAAGATGGGAAGACAACGGTAACCCCTCCTTCACTAACAGATCCAAATTGTGAGATATGTCCAGTAAATGTAGATGTAACAAACGGTGGCACAACCTATACTCATAACAAAGGAGCACACGGAGATTTTTGGACCATTTCTAGTAGTAATACAGATAAATATTACGCTAATAGTGACGTAATGAAAACCCAGGCTAAACGTATGGTGGACATACCTGTTCGTGTACAACGAGTAAATGAAAAGATGCAAACCTATTTTAAACAGCAAAAAAGTGTTTGGCAGTATTATCAACTAATCGATACTCAATATCCATTAGATCAAAACGCTCTTCCAGGAAATCATACAGAGGCCGGATATAAAGTTCCAGAATCTGTTGTTAATAAACCTGGTGGAAACCCTAATCTGGCGTTACTAACCAATATCACTATGGAGACTTTTTTCCAGGGAGGAAACCAATCGGCATCCAATTTAATGGAAGCAAATCCTGTGAGTGATATTACTATTTTTGGTACAGAAAGCTGTATGGGTTGTCACTCTAGTGCTGGAATCTATGAATATAAAAACGGAAAAGTAACATCAGGAGACCAGTTAAGTGGAGATTTTAGCTGGCTGCTTGGCAAAGCACAATGGGAAGAAGGGAAGCCTAAAAAACCATCCAACTAACTGATTTACGATCACAATCAAGCGAGGTTTTTACAAAGCATCGTATTCACTTCGTTTTGATTGCTTTAAATAATATATCATTTTAACACCCCTTTTTTGCCTACAATCAAGTTTAATTATAAAACACAACAGCAAATGTATACTTCAAACAAAAACTCCTGTTCTTGTGCTACCAAAACTTCAAAAAAACAAGTTGGTAATCATACAAAGAAAATGAGCGCTCTGAATATACTATCTGCTGTTGTGTTTTTTCTATTCCCAAAATGTGCCTTCTGTTGGGCGGCTTATGCTTCGTTTTTTAGTTTTATAGGATTCGGACAACTGGAATACAACTCTAAATGGAAATATATTATTCTTACAACATTTCTTTTGGGTAGTATGATACTAATGTGGAAACATTATAAAAACAAATCCTGGATTAATGTCCTACTATATACTTCAGGGCTTTCTATTTTACTGATCGCCTATTATCTTAACTATAGTCAGACTTGGTGGTTATATATAGTTGCTTTCCTGATGGTTTTAAGTAATTTCCATTTACAAAAAAAACAGATACTAACCCATCATTAATATTTATTAAATAGTAGTCTACAAAAAACATATAGTATTGTATATTTATACAAAAAGTACTTTATATGTCATCCCAATCCCGTCTGGATCGCGCTTATAAGAATGCAAAAGTCATTTCTTTTGATGACAGTTCTAAATTTATCTTGTTTAGTGATTGCCATAGAGGTGATAATAGTTTTGCAGATGATTTTGCGAATAATCGAAATATCTACTTCCACGCGTTGACACATTATTATAATGAAGGATTTACCTATTGTGAATTAGGAGATGGTGATGAACTATGGGAAAACCTAAATTTTGAAACTATTCTTAGAGCACATAAAAATGTATTCGAATTACTTCAAAAATTCTTTTTCGAAAATAGACTAGAAATGATATGGGGAAATCATGATATGGTTTATCGAGATCAAAAGTATGTAAAAAAGCATTTAAGCACTTATTTTGATCAAAAAACAAATCAAGAGACTCCTCTTTTTCCTGAAATACAATTTCAGGAAGCAATTATACTAAAACATCAGGATTCCAAGCAAGATATATTTCTTTTACACGGCCATCAAGCAGATTTTATGAACTATGTAGGATGGAGAATTAATAGATTCCTGGTTCGTGTTTTGTGGAAGCCTCTTCAGGTTGTAGGAATCGCTGATCCAACCAGTCCTGCTAAAAATTACAAAGAAACTATTAAAGTAGAGCGAAGAATTAAAAAATGGATTGCTAATCATGAAAATCAATTTACTATTATAGGTCACACCCATCGCCCTCGTTTTCCTGAAGCTGGTGAATTAGCACTTTTTAACGATGGAAGTTGTGTACATCCAAGGTCAATTACCGGAATTGAAATCGAAAATGGAAGTATCACTTTAATCAAATGGCAAATCGCTACTACAGAAGATGGAACTCTCAAAATTATTAGAGTACCTCTGGAGGGACCTCAAAAATTGACCGATTTCATTACTGATTAATATTGTATTCGTATGGAAAACATTAATCAAGTACTAGAACAAATTCCGATCCGGCACGATTTTGTCTCCTATTTTATTAGCCTAGGTATTTTTATTGGATTGTTAGTAAGCTTTGTTCTCTTACTTCGTACTTCTAATAAAAATAATGCCTTCAGAATCTATGGTTGGTCATTATTAATCCAATCTATCATTGCTACAGATGTTTTCTTATGCTATACTGGTCTAATAAAATATATACCTCATTTTAATGATAGTACAGAACCGTTAGTACTACTTCTGGCTCCATCAATATACCTTTTTGTATATACGCTACTTACACGAAAATCAATCACTTTAAAAAAGCACTGGATTCATTTAGTACCATCTGTTTTATATTTCTTATCGCAAATACAATATTATCTTCAACCAATATCTGTTAAGATTAATGCTTACCTAGGAGCTTATTACAATGACATAGAAAAAGTGATAATTCCTAAAGACACTGATTATAGTTACTTATGGATTAAAGATGAATTTAGATGGTTGATTTTAGCGAGTTTCGTTTTTTACATCATTTTATCAATGCGTCTTATTCTAATAAACAGAACTAAAAAGAAAATCTTGAGCGCTGAAAATACAAGTATCAATAAATTCGATTTCTCTAAAAACATCTCTCTCGGGCTTCTTGCTTTTTTCTTGCTCATATTTATCGTGTATATAAATTTTGAAGATGATGGTGGAGATCATTTTATATTCATTTTTAATACAATTATAGTTAGTATTACCAGCGTCATATTATTGTCAGAATCTCGTTTTTTTGAAAATTCCTGGATTGCTGATAAATACGAAACTTCAAGATTTAAGAGTCAGGAAATTTCAATTGATGATATCAAGCAATTTGTGGAGAAGAACAAATTTTATCTACTGAGTTCTGCTTCCTTAAAAAGTTTGGCCGAAGAGCTAAACTCAAACTCCAATTATATCTCTCAGGTAATTAATACATACACTGGTCTTAATTTTAATGATTTTATCAATCAATATAGAATTGAAGCATCTAAGAAACGTTTAACAGATTCGGAATACAGTCACCTTACCATCGAAGCGATTGGGAATTCTGTAGGATTTAAATCAAAATCTGCATTTTACAATGCATTCAAAAAACACGTAGCGATATCTCCCAAAGCATTTGTCACACTTCAAAAAACTGACTAATACATATTAGAAGACGTCCAAAATTATAATTCTACACATAATTTGCTTCATTTCCTATCCAATTAGAAGAGAAATATTTCACTTTTGAGGAAACAAATTTTTCAAAAATTATGGATAAAAAGATTCGTCGTTACGATTTAGATTGGCTACGTGTTATTGTATTTGGATTACTCATTTTTTATCATGTAGGAATGTTTTTTGTTCCTTGGGGATGGCATATTAAAAACAACGTGATTTACGATTGGATTCGTTGGCCAATGCTCTTTTTAAATCAATGGCGTTTACCAATTCTGTTTGTTATATCGGGTATGGGTACATTTTATGCACTGTCTTATCGAAATCTTTGGCAATTTAATCTAGAACGAATTAAAAGGCTATTGATTCCTTTATTATTTGGTATGCTATTTATTGTTCCTCCGCAGATTTATTTTGAGAGATTAGTAACTAATCAATTCAGCGGATCTTATGTTGAGTATTTAACAACTGAAGCTTTTATAGGAGTATACCCTGAGGGAAACATCAGCTGGCATCATCTATGGTTTCTACCCTATTTATTAGTGTTTTCTATTATTCTTTCTCCTGTATTCATCAAAATTAAAAGAAATGCACCAGGATTTATTAATTGGATCCAACAAAAGATTCAAAAACCGTATGGATTATATCTATTTATTATACCATTATACTTTTTCGAAGTATTGGTTGAACCTTTTTTTCCTACAACACACGCTTTAATAGATGATTGGTTCAATTTTACTAATTCTTTGGCATTCTTCCTTTTTGGTTTTATACTTATCTCTTCTGGCGAAACATTCTGGAAAAGTCTTGATCTTATAAAGTCTAAAGCATTAATCATCGGAATTTTTGCCTTTTCTATTCAGCTTTTTATATGGATACAAGGCCAAGATAGCCTTCTTATTCATTGTTCTGAGGCACTAATTAAGGTTATGAATCTATGGTCTTGGATTTTGGTTATTTTAGGATATGGAGCTAAATTTTTAAATACAAAAAGTGATCTACTTGTCTATTGCAATAGAGCTGTCTATCCGTTTTATATTTTGCATCAAACGATCACGATAACCATTGGATATTATATCATGAATCTCAATTGGGGATTTTTGCCAAAATTCATGTTGTTAACTATAGGTACTTTTGGAATTAGTTGGGTGATCTATCACTGGGTTATTTTAAAGATTCCGGTATTGCATCCTTTCTTTGGTTTAAAAAAACCATATGCTCAAGAAAAAGATTCTTCTTGAGCATATGATTTACAAAAATTTAATAAAATTATATTATTCGATGTTTAACACCTCTTCAATTTGAGGAGCATACTTCTTGATTGTCATCTCCACTCCTGATTTTAGTGTCATTTGATTTACACTACAACCTACACAAGCACCTTCAAGTTGTACCTTGACTCTCTTATCATCTTCTATGCCTACCAGTGAAATATTTCCTCCATCACTTTCTAAGAAAGGACGAATTTCATCTAGTGCTTTTTCTACATTAATTCTTAATTCTTCAGAAGTCATTTTTTATTTTTTTATAGCAGAACATCCTGCCATTGTTGTTATCTTAATCGCTTCAGTAGGCGGTAGGTTTTCATTTCTGGCTACAACCTCTTGCACAACATTCCTTGTCAATTCTTCAAAAGCTTTTTCTATAGGAGTTGCCGTTTGCAATGCAGCAGGTCTACCTATATCTCCCGCTTCGCGTATACTTTGCACTAAAGGTATTTCTCCTAAAAACGGAACATCAATATCTTCCGCAAGATGTTTAGCGCCTTCTTTACCAAAGATATAATATTTATTGTTAGGAAGTTCTTCTGGAGTAAAATATGCCATATTTTCTATGATCCCAAGAACAGGCACGCTAATACTATCTTGTTGAAACATTGCTACTCCTTTTCTGGCATCAGCAAGTGCTACATTCTGAGGTGTACTAACAACAACAGCTCCTGTAATCGGTAAAGATTGCATAATCGATAAATGAATATCACCCGTTCCTGGCGGTAAATCCAATAGTAAGAAATCTAATTCTCCCCAAGCTGCATCAAAAATCATCTGATTTAATGCTTTGGCAGCCATAGGACCTCTCCATACTACTGCTTGGTTAGGTTGCGTAAAAAATCCTATGGACAATATTTTTACCCCATAATTTTCAACGGGTTTCATTTTAGACTTATCTCCTACTTTAACAGATAATGGCCTTTCTCTTTCTACATCAAACATAATCGGTGCAGAAGGCCCATAGATATCTGCATCTAATAACCCAACACTAAAGCCCATTTTGGCCAAGGTAACTGCTAGATTAGAGGTCACAGTAGATTTACCAACTCCTCCTTTACCTGATGCAACAGCAATAATATTTTTAATTCCAGGAATCGGCTTCCCTTTAATAACATTTTTTTCAGGTTGTTTAGCTGCAGGAGCTTCTACTTTGACATTCACTTTTATTTTGGCCTTTTCATATACTTTATCATGAATAGCTTTCATTACATCAACTTCTGCTCTCTTTTTGATATGTAATGCAGGTGTAGATAACTCTAAATCAACAATCACTTCATCTCCAAATGTGATTACATTTTTTACAGCACCGCTCTCTACCATATTCTTTCCTTCTCCAGCAACCGTAATAGTCTCTAGCGCTTTTAATATATCTGATTTTTCTAACTTCATGAGTATTATTTCTTTTTCTAAAAATGAATCAATCTAGAATGATTCTAAACGCAAAGATAGCTCGAAAAGTTAAGATTATAAAGCCTATAAATTGAAATGATTTATAGCTATATCGGAGGTAATGATAACACATTTTAAAAAATGGTATAATTCGTGTTAATTCCCTATTCAAAATTCCACACAATCATATTATGAGACACATATTATTTATTTTATTCTTATCCTTTTTTACGTATCAAGGGAATAGTCAAGGGAAACTAGAAAAAGCAGAAAAAAGTTTATCAAAAAAGGAAGGGGGGAGTAGTTCTCAGTCAAGATATAATAATAGCTCTTCTGACTCAGAAAATAGCTTTGTTGCAGATACCTTCGGTGAGTTGTTTGTAAGTATATTTTGGGGCATAACATATGGGCTAGTATTCGAAACACCTATTGAAAAAGAGCACCTTGCTAACGATGCTTCTATTACCAAATACCCTTACTACAATAAAACAAAAGGAAATTACTCTTATGAATGGGGTGACGACACCGAAGTTTTTAGAACAACAATATCAAATAGATTTATTGCCGAAAATGGTAAATTGTATGGGAATCATCTAAATGGAGAAATTTGGTTTTTAAAACGAATCAGCCTCGAAGGTGACTACCTTCAGTTATGGGAGGAAAATACTAATTTTGGAGATAATTCCCTTGCGATGTATACAGCATTGGCTAAATATCACCGGGTAAGAACTGAGCGATTTAATGCATGGTGGGGTATAGGAGCTGCCTATGTGGATGGAGAAGTGGATGAATTAGGTTTTACTTATGGTCTAGGTGCTGAACTTTTTTTTGCGAAACCATTGAGTGTAGAAGCTGTCTTTAATCAAACCTTTATCAATAATCGGACAGTTAATAAGTTTACTGGATCATTAAATTATCATGTGGATCGTTATAAGATATCTGGTGGATATGAGCATCTTAAGATTGGGAATCAGGATTTTTCTATGTTTTCTATTGGTGTCGGTATTTCTTTTTAACACGATTTATGCATTATAAGGGCGTCCGGGCGTGCTATTCGCTATATCTTTTTTGTTTGCTTGCTTCGCTAAGCTACGCATGACAACAAAAAAGGATGAAGCCTGTCCTGAGCCTCCTCCATAGGCAGACAGGTATCGAAGGGTTACTATCCCTGATGCAGTTTTTACTATTATTTGTAAATTTTTCAAAAATTAGGAAATAATAGGATAAATCGTATATTTGATGATATTTGTAAATTTTTCAAAAATTAGGAAATATGATTGAAAAAGCACCTGAATTTAAGCTTAATAAAAACCAATTAGATGCGCTAATCGCGTCCCAATCACATGCCATTTTTGATACAATTAATAAGATTGAAAATGAATACTTGTTTTGGGACAAAGTAAAATATCTGAAAGCCGGAAACTGGAAAAATGAAAAAATTTGGTTCAATATTAAATATAAAAGACTGCTTAATGCTCGTTTATTTTCTATAGAAAATATAAGTTATACATTCAATATTAATAATAGCTTACAGAAAAAACTTCACTATTTAGATCATAACTTTGGTGCTGGATTGCAAAAAGAGCAATTACTTTCGGAATTAGATAAACAGCAATATCTAAATAATGCATTGATGGAAGAGTCTATCTTTTCTTCTATGATAGAAGGTGCAACTACCACAAGAGTAAAGGCAAAAGACATGCTTCGAAAAAATAAAAGTCCAAAAAACAAATCGGAGCAAATGATTCTGAATAACTATGAAACTATTCAATATATCAGTGATCATAAAACCGATGATATTTCAGTAGAAAAACTCTATCAAATCCACCGTTTAGTTACTAAAAACACGCTTGAAGAAAAAAAAGTAGGTGTTTTTAGGAATAATAATGAAATACATGTGATGAATGAAATTACAGGAGAAATCGTACACACCCCACCCGATTTCAAATTGCTTACTAGGTTAATGGAGTCGTTTTGTGATTTCTTTAATAATAATCCAAAAGATAGTTTTATTCACCCTATTGTGAAAGCAAGTATATTACATTTTTTGATAGGTTATATTCATCCTTTTGTTGATGGTAATGGTAGAACTGCTCGTGCAATATTTTATTGGTATTTACTTAAGGAAGGATATTGGTTAGCAGAATATCTTTCTATATCAAGAGTAATCATGAAAACTAAAGTCCAGTATGAAAAGGCATATATCTATACTGAAATAGATGATATGGATGTAACTTATTTTATCCATTATCAACTAAAAGTACTTACACAAGCCTTTGAGGATTTGAAAAAATACGTTTCCAAAAAGAAAAAAGAAGAAGATAAATTATCCATTTTCTATAGGGAATCAAATATCAATGAAAGACAAGCACAACTTTTGTTTTGGATAAAAGAGAATGAAAATCGGCATTTTTCTGTTAAAGAAATAGAAAACATATTTTCTGTAACTAATCAAACTGCCAGAACTGACTTAGAAAGCTTAGTAGAAAAAGATATTCTAAAGAAAATTTATATCAATAAAAAAACATCAAATTATTGGAAAGGAGATCACTTTGATAAGAAATTTTCATAATTCCTTCATTGGATCCCAAAACAATTTTTCAAAATCTTGTATTTGATTATCTATTACTTCAACACCTTCATTTTCTAGTAGTTGTTGCATTAAATTTGTGCCATCAAAATGGTGTTTCCCGGTGAGGATTCCTTTTCTATTTACCACTCTATGCGCAGGTACATCTTCTTGTTTACCAGAAGCGTTCATAGCCCAACCAACCATTCGGGCACTTCTTGCTGCACCCAGATATTTAGCAATTGCTCCATAGGAAGTAATTCTACCATATGGAATTAGTCTTGCTACTTCATAAACTCGATCAAAGAAATTTTCGTTTGTATTCTTATCCTTCATCCCAGGTATAAATTATTCTAGCCAAAGTTAACATTACTAAAATCAACATTAATATCCCCATAAAATAGTTAGAATATTTAGTTATTGATGCGGTTTTCTTTTCGATCTTAAGAAAAGAAAATACGTAAAAATACAAGGTTACAAAAGTCCCGATTCCGGCAGCAACACCAAATATTACAATCCTTAATGCATCATATTCTATTTTTCCACTTACACTCATAGCCGCAGCAATCGTACAGAAATAAGGTATAGGTAGTACATTGATCGCGGACATCATCATTCCTTTAAAGAGGCTACGCGAACCTGCGTGTTTATATACCTTAATTTTGGTCCTTCTTTGTTTTGCTTTAACAAAAAAGTAAATAGCCATTAGAAAAAATATAACTGCTCCAGTTCTGAGCAGTATATTTTTCACATAAGGATTAAAAAATATATATTTTGCCAGTAAAATAGCGAATAATGCTTGGATAAAAACAACAACCGAAGCTCCAATTGCTACTAAGATTCCATTTTTCTTTCCTCTTTCCAAACAAGTCTTAGCAACAGTCATATTAATCAACCCTGGAGGAATTACTCCAACTAAGGATGCAAAAAATGTTACGAGAAAGAGTTTAGTTGTTTCCAAATCGATGACGCAATTAGGTAATTTTAAACTGGATGTAAGTTATAGGTTTATTTTTTTCTAAGTATTGTTTTTCATAAAAAGTCTGTATAGTTGTTACCTCCTCAGGTGAACCTTCTTGATGATACACATTATGGTTAGCATATAGTACCTCATGTCCTTCTCCGTGTAACAATCCTAATGTATACCCATGCATAAATTCACTATCTGTTTTAAGATGCATGATACCATCTAGTTTGAGAACTTTCTTATAACGTTGCAAGAACTCATGGTTAGTCATTCTATGCTTTGTTCGCTTATACTTTATTTGAGGATCCGGAAATGTTATCCATATCTCATCAATTTCGTTTGTATCGAATATATGATCTACTAATTCTATTTGAGTTCGAATAAAGCCCACATTGTTCATTTCTTTTTCTATGGCCGTCTTAGCACCACGCCAGAAACGAGCTCCCTTGATATCTATTCCTATAAAATTCTTGTCAGGATACTTTTCTGCTAATCCTACAGTATATTCACCCTTACCGCATCCTAATTCCAACACAATTGGATTTTCATTCTTAAAGAACTTCTCTCTCCATTTTCCTTTATACCCTAAAGAATTGTTCAATACCTCTTCTCGCGTAGGTTCTACTACATTCTGAAAAGTTTTGTTTTCATTAAAACGTTTTAATTTATTCTTGCTTCCCACCTATTTATCTACTTCTATATCTATTTGACTCTATAACTCATTTTATGTTACATCCAGGGCTACAATTCTCAGCTCCAAAATATAACTACTACATAGATCCCGTTCTACAACGAGATTCGTTCAACTAGTATATTCAATGCGTTTCACTTTTGAAAATACAGGTTCACTAACCTAAACATAATTTTTTGGTAAAATTAAGGAAATATATACTTAGAAGAATACTATTAATTTTAAAAATAAGACAATGTGTTTTTTGAATAATTAACTTACAAAACAACTGATTTTGAGCAAAAAAGTACTTGTAGCGCCACTTAATTGGGGATTGGGTCATGCGACTCGTTGTATTCCAATAATAAATGCCTTGATTGATGAAGGTTTAGAGCCTGTTATAGCTTCGGATGGAGCGGCACTTGCTTTATTAAAAAAGGAATTTCCTGATTTAAAATCAGAAGAAATTCCTTCCTATAACATAGAGTATTCCAAAAAAGCTAGCAATTTTAAGTTTAAAATGCTCTTAAACAGTCCTAAAATAGCACACGCTATTACTACTGAAAAAAAAGTGACAAAACGTATTATAGAGTCTGATGATTTTTATGGTATTATCTCTGATAACAGAATGGGAGTCAGACACAAAAGCGTACCTTCTGTATTCATTACACATCAGCTCACGGTTCTTAGTGGTAAAACAACCTCGATTAGCACAAAAATTCATAACAAATACATCAAGAAATTTGATGTCTGCTGGGTACCGGATATGGCTGATGACCCCAGTCTAAGCGGTGAACTTGGGCATCCCAAAAGAAGCAATATTCCTGTTACGTATCTTGGACCTTTAAGCAGGTTTACCTATCAAAATTTACCAAAAAAGTATGATATCATGGTATTGTTATCCGGTCCAGAACCGCAGCGATCTTTATTAGAGCAAAAGTTATTTCAAGAATTCGAGCGTAGCGATAAAAAAATAGTTTTTGTTAGAGGTATTATTGAGGAAAATCAGAAGACTTACATTAAAAATAATATTACTATACACAACTACCTAACTGGTTTAACATTGCAAAATACAATTAACAGCAGTAACATAATCATTTCGAGATCGGGATACACTACAGTTATGGATCTAGCTAAATTGAAGAAAAGAGCATTTTTCATACCAACTCCTGGACAATTTGAGCAAGAATATCTCGCTGAACGCCTTACTTCGAATAAGCTTGTTCCTAGCTGTAAACAAAATGAATTTACGCTGAAAAAGTTATACGATCTAAATGCTTACAAAGGATTAAGTAGTTTTAGTACCGACATCGACTACGGGGAACTTTTTCACTTTTTCCAAAGTAAATGAAAATTCACTTCCTATTCGATAATCACTTTCGACATAGATACGTTCGTGGTGTGCTTCAATAATATGCTTAACAATAGCTAATCCAAGTCCGGAACCTCCTTCTTTACGTGATCCACTTTTGTCAACTCTATAAAAACGTTCGAATAATCTAGGGATATGTGCTTGTGCAATACCTTCTCCATTATCAGTAACTCTAACAATGACCTTATTTCGAATTAAATTCTCTATACTAACCTCTGTGGTACCATCTTCTTTTCCGTACTTAATAGAATTAACTATCAAGTT
Organism: uncultured Aquimarina sp.; assembly: GCF_947495315.1. Classification (GTDB taxonomy): domain Bacteria; phylum Bacteroidota; class Bacteroidia; order Flavobacteriales; family Flavobacteriaceae; genus Aquimarina. Next base: position 143,093 of record NZ_CANLYD010000009.1, read on the forward strand.
AGATAATACTTGCTGAATTCTCTCTTTATCTGCGTGGACAATAACAGGTTCCTGATAGTTCATATCAAAAGTTAGCGCTATATTCTTTTTTGACGCTTTCATTTCGAATAAATCAAAGACACTCTGTACCAGTTCTATAATATCAAAATTGGTGTAATTTAGATTCAGATCACCTACTTCTAGTTTAGTAATCATGTCAAGATCTTTAACTATATAAATAAGACGCTCTACTCCCTTATTGGCTCGATTAAGATATTTATCAAGAATTGCAGGGTCGTCCATTGCCCCGTCCAGAAGTGTTAATATATATCCTTGTACCGTAAACAATGGTGTTTTTAACTCATGAGAAACATTTCCCATAAATTCTTTACGATAATCTTCTCTGATTTTTAAGGTTTCTATTTCAGTCTTTCGTTTCTGTGCAAATTTTTCAACTTCCTTAATCAAAGTTTTCATATCTGTAGTCACAGGACTTTCTCCGACAGTATCAACATCCAACATTTCGATATCGTCATAGATTTTTCGAACTCGGCGATAAATAAATTTTTGAACCCTGTATTGTATAATCAAAAAACAGCTTGCATAACAGATAATTAAAAAAAATGCTACGAATAGAAAATTGAATTGACCTTGAACGTACAAAAAAACGCTCATTAAGAGCGTTAGTAATAATGTTATGTATAAAGACGACAGGTAAGCAAACCTATACGATCTCTTAAAATTTTCTGCCATTTTATATTACAAACTTATAGCCGACTCCTTTGATGGTTTTGAAACTATCATCACCTAATTTTTCTCTTAGCTTTCGGATGTGCACATCAATGGTACGTCCACCAACAATAACTTCATTCCCCCAAACTTTGTCCAAGATATCTTCTCTTTTAAAGACCTTACCAGGCTTTGAGGCCAATAAAGATAATAATTCAAATTCTTTCCTAGGTAATATAATCTCTTTTTTATCCTTAATGATCTTATATTCATCCCTGTTAATAACAAGGTTTCCGATCTTTACTACATTATCAGATGAATCATCTTCTTTTAACCTACGAAGTAACGCTTTTACTTTACTTACCAATACTTTCGGACGAATGGGTTTTGTAATATAATCATCCGCACCGGCATCAAAACCTGCTACTTGTGAGTAATCTTCTCCACGTGCGGTTAAAAAGGTGATAATTGTATTTTGTAAATCCGGTATTTTACGAATCTGTTCACAAGCTTCGATACCATCCATCTCCGGCATCATTACATCAAGTATGATCAAATGCGGGTTTTTCTTTTTAGCAATTTTAACAGCCTCGTTACCATTCTCAGCTGTTAAGACATTATAGCCTTCTGCAGTTAGATTATAGCCTACAATTTCTAAAATATCCGGCTCATCATCTACTAGTAAAATCGTAATATCCTTTTTGTTCATTTCTTTATTGAATTACATCACTAATCGTAAATATACTAGGATAAAATTAAGTATCGATAAACATTTATCCAGGAAACGATAAACTAACACAAAGATTTCATAAGCATAACATTAAGTTAACTTAATAAACTCATTTCGTGATCAATCCTGATGATCCCTATAGGTAGTTAACAAATTCATGGTAGCTGTTATGAGATCTTTTGTCTCCATGAGTAACCCGAAATAAAGTGTCGTATTTTTAGGACTACTTTCTTCTGTTCTGGTTCGTTCTACTTGTTTATTAATTTTGTCATTTACTAAGGTAAACAATTTTTGTTTTTCTTCTATGATACCATTAAGACCACCAAACTCTCTACTATCAAAAATATCTTTAATACTAATAAAAAATTCTTGCAATTCATCCTCAATCTCCTTAAGATCTTTAATCTGATTAAATCTTAATTTTTTATGATTATTGTTGACATGCTTATGACTAGTTTTAGAAATATACTCAAGTGACTGGGTAATATCCTCCAGGTAACCTAGAATAGAAATATAAAAACTACTTGCACCAACACTCGATTCGTCAAGGTTTTTGATAAAATAAAAAATACTATCTCTAAGTTCTTCTACTTCTGTTTCTAGTTTTGCAATTCCCTTTCTGCTCTTTTTAAGAGATGTTAGATCATATTTTGCCAAACTATCTATTGTATTGCCATAAATTTTATTTCCTCTATTTACAAAAGATTTAATATTATCTGCACTTTCTTCAATAACCCCTTGTATTGAACTACTTTCTGATTTCTTAAGACTATCCTCCGCTTTATTCGCTCTTGCCTTGTTACGATACTTAATCGTATTCCTAACCAATAAAAGTACTGCTACTAATAGCAGTACACCTGTCATGATCGGTTGATTAAAATTAATAAGGAAAGCAATAAGTGCCGCCGCCAAAAATGCACTTATAGCGGTAAAGAACCATCCTCCGATTACATTTAGAACTCCTGCTACTCGATACACTGCGCTCTCGGTTCCCCAAGCTCTATCTGCTAAAGATGTACCCATTGCAACCATAAAGGTTACATAGGTTGTTGATAACGGCAATTTCATAGAAGTTGCTATAGAAATTAAAACTCCAGCTACCATAAGATTAACTGCTGCTCGCACCATATCAAAAGCCGGCATATCTTCCTTTCTCGTAGTAACAGGCAATGCCTGTTCTTCAAACTGTTTATCAGAAAATTTCTTAAATGACTCCGGTGTAATAGAAGATATAACTTCAGAAATAAATACCGTTCCTCTTACGACACCTCTGGATAGAAAGTTAGGACGAAATTTTTCATCCCCATCTCCTTGACGTGATAAATCGATAGATGTCTTAACTACGTTTCTCGCTTTGGACGAAAACCATAGTGTTAAGACCATAATAAGTCCAGCGGCTAATAACAATAAAGTTGGTGTCTCTGCCTTACCACTTAGCGAAGTCATGAGATATTCGTTTGCAGGAATCCCAGAATCATTCCACATTTGGTATCCTTCCCAAGCAGCTATCGGAACTCCGATAAAGTTTACTAAGTCATTTCCGGCAAAGGCTAATGCCAAAGCAAAAGTTCCTACAATAATAATGAGTTTATAAATATTTGTTTTAAAAACACTCATAAATGCATAGGAAAGTAAAGATAATAGTCCAAAGCCCGCAGCAACAATTAATAAAACATTAGTCTCTAAAAACCCTCTTAAAGTAGTAGCGATTGTTCCAGCATCTGCATCAATCTTAAAGAGATCTTTCTTATCAGCAATCATTTCTTTGACTGTTTCATAAGAACTTTCAAAATGAATATTAGCCCACTCTAAGAAACCTAATCCAGTATCATTTGTGAATGTATCAACAACTATTTTAGCATAATTAGTTCCCTTAATACCTTTAATAAAAATAAAATAAAGTATTGCAGTTAATGCAACCCCTCCAAATAACGCTCCTACCCATTTTGCTTTTTTTTCAAAATTAAATGACAACAATAATCGTGATACATATTGTACAATTGCCCCAATAGAAAACGCAACAACTACAGAGAGCAATATCCCTGTAATGATTTCACCTGCTTTTTTGGTGTTAATATAATTTCCTAAATCTCCAAAAGAAAGGGATGAATCTGCCGCAATTTTAATCAAAGCAACGCATACAGCAGCTCCTAATAATTCGAATACAATAGAAACTGTAGTCGAAGTTGGCATACCAAGTGTATTAAAAAAATCAAGGAGTAATATATCTGTAATCATAACCGCCATGAAAATAATCATGATCTCATCAAAATAAAATTCACTAGGTACAAAAATCCCCTTACGAGCGACCTCCATTAATCCACTAGAAAAAATAGCCCCCGCAGCTATCCCTAAACTTGCAACTATCATAATAGTTCTAAAGGATATCGCTTTAGAACCTATCGCTGAATTTAAAAAATTTACGGCATCATTACTGACTCCAACTACCAGATCTGCAATGGCTAACATAGCCAAAGCAATAATCATCAAAATATAAATGTCGTTCATATTTTTCTTACAATCTTATAAAGCACAAAAATGTTACTAAAAATCTACTCGTATGTTATTGAAATGTTATCTTTTTTAATGTAATCCAAAATCATTTAGCCCTAAATTATCATTAAAATCTTAATTACCTAATGATTAACATTATGTGATTTCCCGCTACATTTATCATAATTTTTATAATTAGTTAATACGAGCAAAATTATATTAATATTTTCAGAATCCTTTTACAATCCCTAAATCATAGTATTTCCGCAAAGTTATGGGTTAACTAAATTTATAAAAGAGACTTGTAGTGATTAATACTTCTGTCTCGGACTTGATGATAACTGAGTTCGTATATTTTATAATTATTGATCTTTTTTTTGTCTTCAACTGTTTCACATGCAATAAAAACACATATTCATAACATCACAAGTTGCTTAAAATCAAATATTTATTGATTCAATGTTAATTTAATGTTACGTAAAGGTTGCTTAAAAGTAAAATTAATGTTACATTTGTAATGTAAATATTAAGAACACCCCCAATAAAACATATATTATGAAAAATTTACTCTTAACACTAGCAATCCTTTTTTCCGGAGTAATTATGGCACAAGAAGCAAAACCTACTTTCGAAAAGCAAGGTGATGCTATCAAAGGCACTTACTTTTACGAAAACGGCGAGGTACGTCAGCAAGGGTTTTATAATAAAGAAGGAAAACTTCACGGAGAATGGAAATCTTATGATGCAACTGGTAAGAAAATTGCTATGGGACAATATACTAATGGAGTTAAGACAGGAAAATGGTTTTTCTGGAGTAACGAAAAACTATCAGAAGTAAATTATACTGATAATAATATTGCTTCCGTAACCACTTGGTCTAACAAAAGCGATGTAGTTGTCAATTACAACGATAATTAAATTTGCTAAAATATTTCATATAAAGCGTTCATAAATTTATGAACGCTTTTTTTTGTTTAAAAAACTTCAAACCTTATAAAGACTAAAACGCTATTTTTTCCAAACAGAATGTACAAATCTTGTCTTTGACCAAAACCACATTCATATATCACTTATCCTTAAAACGAAGCTCTTAACAATTAGGTAATCATCAAAAATTTTATGCTAAACCCTTACCTTTAAAGAACTTCACAAACAACAACTGACTGGTTTTTTTATAAAAATGTAAATCTTAGTCAAAAACAGATAACAATTACATAACATTATAATCACTCTTATTTAATTTTTCAGTAACGCACAGGTAACAATAGCTAACGTTATTTGCACCGAATTTAGAACACGTTATGAGAAAAATTGTAATTCTCTGTGCACTATTCGTTGTTGGAATAGTTAGTGCGCAGGAAACCGGCTCCATAGCTGGTACTTTGCTTGATAAAGAAGCAAATAATCAACCTTTACCTTTTGCCAATGTATTGATAAAAGGAACTAGTAAAGGAACAACCACTGATTTTGATGGATTGTATACCATCGAAAATTTAGACCCCGGAACATACGTTGTAGAATTTAGTTTTGTTGGATATGAAACACTTGAAAAAGAAGTTATCGTAAAACCAAATGAAACTACTACTGTAAACGCATCAATTAGTGCTAGTGCAGCAGCCTTAGATGAAGTTGTTATCAAAACAACTAGTAGAAAAAAAGAAAGTGTGCAAGCACTTCTTTTAGACCAAAAAGGTGCTATAGTTCAGAAACAGAGCATTGGAGCCCAAGAACTTTCGAACAAAGGTGTGAGTAACGCTGCTGGAGCTGTTACTAAAATTTCTGGAATCTCAAAACAAGAAGGAGGAGGTAATGTTTATGTTAGAGGTCTTGGAGATAGATATCTGAACACTACATTCAATGGTTTATCATTACCCGCAAATAATGTGGACAAGAAAAATATAGATCTTGGTCTCTTCTCATCTGATGTTATTCAGAACATCGGCGTAAGCAAAACATATGCTGCTAATTTTTATGGAGATTTTGCAGCAGGTAATGTAGATATTATCGCCAAAGAACATGTCGGAAAAGCATATATTAATGTAGATCTAGGTAATACAATAAACACAGCTGCAATCGGAGAAAAGTTCGTAAAAAGTGAAGGAACGGGATTCTTTGGATTTTACAATAGATATAAAAATGATCCATTTGCTGTTGTACTATCTCACGGTATTGATCCTATTTCATCAGAAGGACCGGTTGGACTTTCTGGATCAATTACAGCGGGAAAATCCTGGGAAATTGGTGAGGAATCAAAACTAAGCATCTTTGGAACCGCTTCTTTTGGAAGTAGTTATGAATACGCAAGAGGACAAGCGGCAAATGTTACTGCCGCAGAGAATCAAATATTTAGAGATGCTGAAAGCTTTGAATATAGCCGTACTACTACTGCAATGGCAAATATTGTATATAGTATTAATCCTGATCATAGAATAAAGTTTACTTCCTTATTCATTAATGATGCAACAGACGAGGTAGGTCGTTTTGGAATTGATGGGAAAGGATTTAATCGAAATACTATTGCAGATATTGACGACTTTGGTTTTTTTACACAGAATGTTCAATTCGAACAAGACATGATTTATGTGAATCAACTATCTGGAGTTAGTAACATTAATGAAAAAATAAAAGTAGATTATGGAATTGGTTTTAATAGCGTTCTTGCTCGTCAACCAGATAGAAAACGTATCGCGGTAGAACAGTTTGACCTAGCATTAGATAATGACCCTAGTACAAATCCTGTTCTTTTCCGTAATGTCGATTTTGATAACCAACGCTATTTCCAAAATATTGAAGACCAAGAATGGAACGGACGCATAAACGTAGCATACGAGCAATCAGAAAATTTGTCCTTCAATTTTGGATACAATGGACGTATAAAACAGCGGGATTTTGATAATCAACGTTTTGGATTAAGTATTCTTGAACCAAGAACAGAAGTTACCGATGTTAATGATTTCAATTCAATTTTTAATATTGATAATTTGGGCGTTACCTATAATACAGTAGTGATAAATGCTTTAGATCCTTCAGCTGGATTAGGAAACACAAACCTTCCGGGGCTTCCAGAAAACACTTATACCGGAAACTTAGATATACACGCCGTATATGCTAATGCAATCTATAAATACGGAGAAAAGTGGACATTTGTTCCTGGATTGCGTGTAGAATCATTCAAACAAAGCATTGAATACGATGTAATCAATCTTGCATTTAATAACCCTGGAAGTAATGAAGCTACAGAAACGTTCTTCTTACCAAGTTTAAATGTAAAATATGCATTAAACGAGGATCAAAATTTACGTTTTTCTGTGAGTAGAACAGTTTCTAATCCAGAATTTAAAGAGGTTGCTCCATTTGTATATGAAAATGTAACTGATCGTATCGGTGGTAATCCAGACCTATTAAATGATCCTGCATTCTCTTCTATTATCAATCTAGATTTAAAATACGAATGGTTCTTTAATAGAGGTCAGATATTTTCTGTTGCTGCTTTTGCAAAACAAATTAATGACCCTGTAAACTTAGTATCTGCAAATGATGCTACAGGAACACAACGTTTCTTTAGAACAGGAGATAAAGCAGAAGTTTTTGGTATTGAATTAGAAGCGCGTAAAGCATTGTTATTAAATACTGAAGAAGAAAGTCTTCTTTCTGCAGGTCTAAACGTTACGTATACAGCTACAAAACAAGATTTAAAAACTGTTTCAGGAACCTTCAATACCAATTTTAATAGAGATTCTGATCAACTACAAGGTGCATCACCATTTTTGATCAATGCGGATGTAAGTTATACTCCAACTTTTGGAGATTATAAACCTGTAGCAAACTTAGTATTCTCTTATTTTTCTGATCGTATCGATGCATTAGGAGCAGGACAATTAGGAAACATAGTTGAAAAAGGAGTACCGACATTAGATTTCGTTTGGAAAAACAAAGTACGTGACAACTTTGAAATTAACCTTAGTGTTAAAAACCTGTTGAACCCAACAATTGAAAGAGTTCGAGAAAATGCTACGATATCAGAAGATGTACTTACCACTTTAGGCATTCCATTTAGTAGAAATGCAAATAATGAAATCAATCCAATAGATGAATTTGCGCTATCTAGTTATAAAAGAGGAGTAAATATCGGATTACAATTTAAATATACATTTTAACCCAATTAAAACGAACACGAATACAATTAATTAAAATAAAAATCATGAAAGCAAACATATTTCTTTTAAAAATCACTGTCATTGCAATGCTTTTCGCAGCGTGTGCAAGTGACGACACATCAGACATAACGATTAACATTAATGGTGACGGTTCTCCTGTTGATCCTACGAGTGAAGTTATAGGAGGTACTCTTACAGAAGACCTTACTCTTGAGTCAAATACTGAGTACTCGCTTACTAGTGCTCTTATTGTCCCTGAAGGATTCACGTTAACCGTAGAGCCTGGCGTAGTTGTGCGTGCAGCAACCGGATCTGATGTATACATCGCTGTATTACAAGGAGGAATAATTAACGCAGAAGGAACTTCTTCTAACCCAATTGTATTTACTTCTGCTACCTCAACTCCTAATCCTGGAGACTGGGGAGGTTTAATTTTATTAGGTAAAGCACCGATAAACTCTGTTGTTGGAGGAGACGCAACTTCTACTTCCGAAATTGGAGGATTACCATATGGCGGTAGTGCAGTAGATGACAACTCAGGGATCCTTAGATACGTTCGTATCGAATATTCTGGTGGTGCAGCAGATGCAGCTTCAGAGAATAATGGATTTTCATTCTACGCAGTAGGAAACGGAACTACAATAGAGTACATACAAGCTTTTGAAGGAGCAGATGATGGAGTAGAATTTTTTGGAGGAACGGTTAACGCTTCATTTATATCTGTTGTAGGTGCACAGGATGATTCTGTAGACTGGACTGAAGGATTTACTGGAACATTAACAAATGTATATATCGAGCATAGACAATCTCATGATAAAGGAATAGAAGGTGACGGTTTTAATACAGATATAGGAAACAACTCAAATCCTGTATTTTGGTCAGCTCCTACAGTTACAAACCTAACCATTAATGGACTTGGTTCTTCTAACGAGAATGAAGCAATCAGATTACGTGCTGGAACAAGAGCTATATTTACAAATGTACTGTTAGAAGGTTTTGCAGAAGGTTTTGACCTTGATGATACCGAGACTGGAAACGGTGTATTAAGCAATGAAACTTCTGTTACAGATATCACCTTTGACGATATTACACTAACTCTTAAAAATGACACTGGAGCTACTTTTGGAGAAGCAGATGTAATCACAGGTGTTGGTAATGGAACCGGTGCAGATTACAACTCATGGAATTCTGGATGGACTCGTAACTAAATAATATACCCTAAAAAATCAGCCAATAATAAGCTGTTTGAAAAGTACTTGAATATTTTTCAAACAGCTTATTTTTATTTTTCTTATATAAAAAATCAGCCCCCTTAACTTTTTCTTTTCATTCCTTGCATTTAAGTTACATTCTCATAATACAAGTATAATACTCAAATAAAGTACAACTGAAACAAACTTTATTTATTTGTAATAAAATTTTGAAATAACATTCAATCAGAATCATAGCATACAGGACATACTACTTTCTTGAATATTTTGAGTTAGCTATTAGATATAAAGAAACGTGTTCGTAGAAGGCTGGAAGATCATTATTATCCAACAACAATAATGTTTCTCTTCAGCCTTCTCTTTTTTTATAAAATCTTAAAAATTAATGTTTTTAAGAGATTAGCCGCAAAGTCATTACTCCTCATTATAAAATTCCAACTAATTCTTTAAAAAACACAAAAACATTACAACTATTCGTATTGTAAGTTTATCCAATTGTTAAGACAGATATATTCATTTTAACCCGTTTAACGTTGTGATAATGTTTATATAATATTTTACAAAACTACCAAAACCCAAAGTTGTTCATTTCCTGAAACAAATTGTCAATTTATTAAAGTAAAAAGTAAAATTCAAAAGTCACGGTAAACAAAGGATTTACAAGGACTAGTGCAATGCTATGGTACGCCAAAATAGATTAAAAAAAATATCAAAAACTCTATTTCTCACCATTCTATTCAAAATTACAATCCCTTAAACTAAGGATAATAGTAGGATAAGATTCTTTACTGTAAAACCGTATTTATTTGTAACAGAATTTTACGAATACGAAATGAAAAAAATCTTCACAGTAATTGCACTGTTTTATCTTGGATTAAATTTTGCACAAGAAACCGGATCAATCGCCGGAACACTTCTAGACAAAGAAGCAAATAATCAACCACTACCTTTTGCTAATATTGTAATTGTTGGAACTACCTTAGGTACTTCGACAGATTTCGATGGAAAGTATGAAATCACCAACGTCCCTCCTGGTACACATACATTAGAATTCAGTTTTAATGGTTATAAAACATTACGTATTCCTAACGTAGTGGTAGAGCCTGACAAGGTAATAGTTATCGATACTGGCCTTAGCGCCACTACGGCGGAGTTAGAAGAAGTAGTTATAAAAGTTCAAACAAGTAGAGAAAGAGAAGAAGCTCTTTTACTAGAACAAAAGAATGCTGTTCAGATAAAAGAGAGTATTGGAGCAGAACAACTTGCAAGGCTTGGAGTTTCTAATGCTTCCGCTGCTACAACAAAAATATCAGGTGTTTCTAAAGGAGAAGGATCGGGTGATATTTATGTCCGTGGTTTAGGTGATCGTTATCTAAGTACTACACTTAATGGATTACCAATACCATCAGACAATATCGATAAAAAAAATATAGATTTAGAACTGTTTCCAGCGAGATTTATAGGAAATGTTTCAATAAGCAAAACTTTTGCTCCTTCAAATTCAGCAGATCTCGCTTCTGGAAATATAGATATTGTTTCTAAACAAGTTACAAAAACCAAAGACATTGGTGTGAGTGTTAGCGCAGGAGTAAATTCTAACGTGGCGGATAATGATGTTTTCAGCAACTTTAAAACTACGGCTAACAATAATGATATTTCTTTAGGGATATATAGTCGTGAATTTGAAGCCAGTAACCTTGTAAATGCTTTAACACAGCAATCTTGGAATACAACAGAAATTAGTACTCCTATTAACTATGGGTTTGGTTTTAATATTGGAGGAATATTAGGTGAGGCAAGAAATTTTAAAGTTTACTTTAGTGGTGGTCAATCAGTTGATTATGAGTATCGCGAAGGTTTATTTAGAGAATACGACCAAGGAAATCTAAGAGATAACGTACCCGAAGATGATCTAAAACGCTGGTTACGTGTAGTTAACTCGACAGCGATGTTACACGGTCAGTATAAAATTAGTGATGACCATAAATTATCTTTTAACACTTTTGCCATTAACAAAGTTTTCGAAGAGACTTTAGAAGCTGGGCGTGAACGTACTACTGAAATATTTGAAGAATTAGATAATATTGAAGAAGGATCTCAATTCATTAGAGATCAAAATATAAAAAACACCTTTTTATCAGCTACTCAGCTTATCGGAGAGCATACTCTTTCTGAAAAGAACAACTTAGAATGGGCGGCCGGATTCAATTATTTAGTAGCTAATGAACCGAACAGAATTCGTAATGAGGTAAATATCCTCAATGATAACCCAAATACGCCTGAGAATGAAGACGGAATTATAGAGCTTGGATTTACAGGAGGGTTTCAACAAAGAAAATCTGTACAAGAAATTACAGATCAAGAAATTAATGCAAGAATTTCTGATCAATGGGTTCTTAAGCAAAATGAAGATGAAGAAGATATTTTTACTTTAAATATAGGAGGTGATTTTAGGAATAAAACCCGAGACTTCTTATCCCAATTTTTCGGAGTAGAAGAGGGTAACATTGAAATTAATCCAACTTCTATAGATGCCATAAGTGATATTTTTACTCAACAAAATTTTGACAACGGAGCACTACAGCTTAATACCCAGCCAATAGACACCTATGATGCAGAACTTCTTTCTTACTCTGGAAACGCAAACTTTACAGGAACATTTAACAAGTTTACAGCGCAAGTTGGTGTTCGTTATCAGAAGGATGAAATTGACGTTAACTTTGATGTAGGGAATTTTGTAAATCCTCTTACAGGTCAGGCTAGAATTGGTTCTTCTAATAAAGAGTATGATAATCTCTACCCGTATGTCAACTTAAAATATGCAGTAAACGAAAAATTAGCATTACGTGTTTCAGGAAGCCTAGGTCAGACGTTACCTGAATTTAAAGAAATCGCTCCTTTTCAGTATGTTTCTCAAGTTGGACAGGTATTTCAAGGAAACCCTAATGTAGAAAGATCTACAAACTACAATGTAGATTTCAAAGTAGAATTTTTTCCAGAAAGTGATGAACTATTATCTTTTAGTACTTTCTACAAAAGAATTGAAGATCCTATAAACCGTGGTTTACAAAGAGGAGGAGAAGATATTTTCTCTTACTTCAACACTGGAGATCGTGCTCGTATTTTAGGATTCGAACTTGAAGGAAGAGTATATATCATCAAGAAACGAGAATCAAATCCCAATTTAAGACTTAGTGGTAATATTTCTTATCTAGATCACATACAAGATCTAAAGGATGTAATAAGAGAAGATGGAACATTAGAGCAAACTTTTAAATATGGTGATAGAACTGAGATAGGATTAGAAGGAGCATCCGATTGGATCTCTAACGTATCATTAACCTTTAATTCTGGAGAAGAATTTCCATACGAACTTACCCTTACCGGGAATTATACATCAGATAAGATCTTCGCCTTGGGAGCTCCTAGAAATCAGCAGCAACCAGATGTGTTTTTTAATGGGGAAATTATAGAACAAGGTTTTGTGACATTAGACTTTATAGCTAATAAAGAAATTAATGAACACTGGAGTTTAGGTCTAACTGCCAAAAACTTATTAAACCCAACGATAAAAAGAACGCAATTCATTCAAGAAGTTGTTAGTGGTGATCAATTTGAAAGTACCATTTTATCCTATTCTACAGGAATAGAAACTTCTCTGAGTCTTAGTTATAAATTTTAAAAACTATTAATTAAATATAAACAATGATGAAAACTTTTAGTAAATTATTAAGCTTTGCACTACTTACAGGATTACTTCTTGTTTCCTGTGGAGATGATGATGATGGAGGAATAATTCCTACACCAACAGATGATTCTGTTCTAAATGGTATTATTAGTGCCGATCGTACATTGGATGCTAGCGTTCAATATACAATTACAGGAACCGTAACTGTTGCATCAGGAGTTACTCTTACAATTCCTGCAGGAACTGAAATCGTATCAAACGCAGGTGTAGAAAATTACCTGGCAGTATTAAAAGGAGCTGATATTGATATTCAAGGAACAGCAGCAAATCCTGTAATTATGCGTTCTAATGGCCAAGCAGGAGCTTGGGGTGGTTTAGTTATTTGTGGAGATGCTACAACTACCGAAGGAACAGACGCTACTGCAGAAGTTGGTGGCCTTATTTATGGTGGTACTAACAATACTGATCGCTCAGGTAACATCGATTACTTAATAATAAGAGATGCTGGTGCTCAGATCAATGCGGATTCTCAGTTTAATGGTCTTACATTATATGCCGTTGGTTCTGGAACTACTATCGATAATGTAGCGATCATTAATGGTACTGATGATGGAGTAGAATTTTTTGGTGGAACAGTATCTGTAACTAACTTGTACTTACAGAACAATGAAGACGATGCTGTAGACTGGACTGAAGGTTGGAATGGAACACTTACTAACGGATATGTTTTAAACACAATTACAGATTTCTCTACTGCGATCGAAGCAGATGGTGTAAATAACAACCCAACACTTGTAAACTTTACAGCGATTTCTTCTACTGGAGGTACAGCAATCCAAATCAAAAATGATTCTGGTGCAACTATCAATGGATTAACCCTAACTGGTTTTGATACCTCTTTCGACTTTAGAGACAGCGCTCCTGCTTCTAACTTACAAATTGACGGTGCTGATGCAGATACTGCTGATGATGCAGTATTTAGTACTTCTTCTACAAACGCAAGTTTATTTGCTTGGGTTATAGATGCAGGAACTGGTTCTGGTAACGTACTTCCAGCTACTATTTCTAGTGATCTTACACTTGATGCTTCAGTTGCATATGAAATAAGCGGACCAGTTTTAGTAAGTAACGGTGCTACTTTAACAATTCCAGCTGGAACTACAATTACTTCAGAGTCTGGAACTGCAAACTACTTAGCTGTATTAAAGGATGCTTCTATCGACATCGAAGGAACTATGGCTAATCCAGTAGTAATGGAATCAAACGATGGTGAAGCTTGGGGTGGATTACTTATTTGTGGAGATGCTACAACTACTGAAGGTGTAGATGCAATTGCAGAAGTAGGTGGTCTTGTTTATGGAGGAAACAATGATACTGATAACTCTGGTACAATCAACTATCTTGTACTTAAAGACACTGGAGCACAAATCAATGCCGATTCTCAGTTTAACGGTTTAACTTTATATGCCGTAGGTAGTGGAACAACCATTACTAACGTAGCAGTTATCGGTGGTTCTGATGACGGAGTTGAATTCTTCGGAGGAACTGTAAATATGACCAATTTCTACGCAGAAAACCTTGAAGATGATGCTGTAGACTGGACTGAAGGATGGAATGGTACGCTTACGAATACATTCGTAAACATCACAATCGCTGATTTCTCTACTGCGATCGAAGCTGATGGTGTTAATAACAACCCAACACTTGTAAACTTTACTGCAGTTTCAACTATGGGTGGAACCGGAATTCAAATCAAAAACAATTCTGGAGCTACTATTACTGGTCTTTCTTTAACTGGATTTGACACGCAGTTTGATTTTAGAGATAGTGCACCTGCATCTAACTTACAAGTTGATGGTGCTGACGCAGTAGAAGCTACGACATATAGTACTTCTACAACTGTAGCAGCTGATTTTGCTTGGGCTACTAACTAGATCATAAGATAAAGAGAAAAAATCTCGCTTTATATACAAAACACCCTCTATTGAGGGTGTTTTTATATATAATAGTTACACTTTCACAGATTTCCAATTCCCTTTTTTAAACCATATAATTCCAACTACGGCTATTAAAATTTCGGCAAAAGTAATTGCTAAAAACACTCCCATTGCTCCCCAATCAAAAACAATTGCGGCCAAATAAGCAAACGGAAGTTGAAATACCCAGAAGCAGAAAAAGTTAATAATAGTAGGTGTTTTAGTATCTCCGGCACCATTAAATGATTGAATCACCACCATGCCATATGCATAGAAAACATATCCGGCAGCAATTACACGAAGACTTAATGCTCCGTATTTTACAACTTCAGGTTCTACACTAAAAATTCTGATAATAACCTCGGCAAAGATTAAGTAAAGTACGGATACAAATATCATAAAATAAGCATTATACTTTCCTGTTTTCCACACGGATTGTTCTGCTCTTTCAGGTTTACCAGCTCCAAGATTTTGACCTACGAGTGTCGCAGCAGCATTACTCATCCCCCAAGAAGGCATAAGTGTAAACATCAATACCCTAATTGCAATAGTGTATCCTGCCAAAACTTCACTACCAAACTCTGCCATAATTCTCATTAAAAACACCCAACTGGATGTTCCTATAATAAACTGACCAATTCCTCCAAGAGATACTTTGATCAAGTTAATCATCACTTTAGAATGCAAAACAACATCCTTAAAAGTTACTTTAATTTTACTCCAGCCAAAGAAAAGAATTACTAGTTGTAACAGCACTGCACTACCTCTTCCTATAGTAGTAGCTATCGCAGCGCCCTGTACTCCAAAACCTGGAATTGGTCCAAAACCGAAAATAAAAAGTGGATCAAGAATAATATTTAAAAGGTTAGAAAAAATCAACACTTTCATAGCCACCGAAGCATCACCTGCCCCTCGAAAAACGGCATTGATTAAAAATAACAACATAATAGTTATGTTTCCTCCCAATAAAACCTGCGTATATCCGTATCCATCCGCGATCAAATCGGGTTCACCTCCCATAAGTGCCAAAATCTCTTTCGGAAAAACTATTCCGATCGCGCTAATGATCACAGCTACCAGGATCCCCAAAAAAATAGCTTGTACTGCTGCCTGAGATGCTCCCTCGATATCCTCTTCACCAACTCTACGAGCTACGATAGCAGTAACTCCCATACTGAGACCAATTGCTACAGCATAAATTAAAGTGATAACCGATTCTGTTAACCCTACCGTTGCAATCGCATTTTCCCCAAGACTGGAAACCCAATAGATGTCTACTAATGCAAAAATAGATTCCATTATCATTTCTAAAATCATAGGAATTGCAAGCATAAATACAGCTCTACGGATACTGCCAGAAGTAAATTGTTGTTCTTTGCCCGTAATAGCTATTTTAAAATAAGAAAATAGTTTGGTAAGGGTGAGTTTATTTTGTGTCATAAGAAAAAGAATTACGTTTAAAAAAAGAAATAGATGGAAAATGCTAGAGAAGTTTCTCTAGCTTAATAATACCGAGACCGATATTTCCAAAAAGACGTACATAATTCTTTATAATTTCATAATAGTGTAAATATCCGTTTTTTTTACGAAACCACAAAACAAACAACAAACCTTAACTAAAGGAAGGTAAATCCGTACATGTGAAAGCAAATTTATTATTTGCAGAGATTTAACATTAAAAAATGAGCTCTCTAACTCAATTATTAATAAAATATTGTACTTTTATAGTCCCAAAATAAGTTTTTTATGAAAAAAATCTACTTACTACTCATATTTATTGGTGTCTTTAGCCTCTCCTTTTCTACTGGAGTGCAGGCCCAATCATCTTTTAATACTACTGACCAAGAAGAAGAAGAAGAGATTCGAATATTTCCTAATCCTATATCGGGTGATATTCTTAATATAACGTCTAAATCCGGAAAGTCAATTACCTGTAGAGTTTTTAATGTTTTAGGTAAAACAGTATTGTATAAGGTTATTACTACGGAGAAATTAAATATTGCAGCATTACCACAAGGAGTATATGTCCTTAGAATGAAGATTGGTAATGTTACAAATGTCCAAAAACTGGTAAGGCAATAGCATCTTAGTAAATCATATTTTTTCTATTACGGACATTAGAATATAATATTCGTAATCTAACCAAAAATTAAAATATTATATAAAAAACACTCTATTCATACAGAGTGTTTTTTTATACCTTTGTTTTAAACAAAACACCCTATCAACTCATATGCTGGCTGAGACTATTTTTACAATTCAGAATGATCAGGATTTTGAAAAGGCCGCATTGAGAGTTTTTCAACATCAATATGTTAATTGCACGATATATCAGCGATTTTGTAACCTTTTGGGAGTTACTAAAAGTTCCATAAAAAACAGCCGTGATATTCCATTTCTGCCTATTGAATTTTTCAAGCAAGAAAAAATTGTTAGTTCTCCATCTAATATTCAGCAAATTTTTACCAGTAGCGGAACCACAGGAAGCATCACTAGTAAACATTATGTGACTAATTTAAATATTTATGAAAGTAGTTTCAGAAAAGGGTTTCAGCATTTCTATGGAGATATCAGAGATTATACAATTTTGGCTCTTTTACCATCCTATCTAGAACGTGAAGGTTCTTCATTAGTTTATATGGCAGACAAACTAATTAAAGAAAGTCAGGAACCGAAAAGTGGATTCTATCTGGACCAAACAGAAAAGTTGGTAACCATGTTAAAACAACTAACCAAACAAGGTAAAAAAGTATTACTTATTGGAGTTTCTTTTGCATTATTAGATCTTGTCGAAAACTATGACATCCCACTAAATAAGGATACGATTATCATGGAAACCGGGGGAATGAAAGGTAGAAGAAAAGAAATGATTCGTGAAGAACTGCATCAGGTTCTAAAAAAGGGTTTTGGAGTATCCAAAATTCATAGCGAATACGGCATGACTGAATTATTGTCCCAAGCGTATTCTAAAGGTGACGGAATTTTTTATTGTCCGCCTTGGATGAAAGTCACAATTCGTGATACCGAAGATGCTTTAACTCCACTGCCGGCTGATAAAACCGGAGGTGTTAATATTATTGACCTGGCTAACATAAATTCTTGTTCATTTATCGCTACTCAAGATCTTGGAAAAATCCATGATACTGATAGTTTTGAGATTCTTGGTAGATTTGATCATAGTGATATTAGAGGATGTAATTTAATGGCATTATAAGCATTTCATAATCACCAGTTTTTTCAATAACTAGAGATGGAGACTAACTTTTTATAATATATCCTTTTTTTCTGCAACTTTTATATTTCCAAGACGTATTTATAAGTGTAAGTAATTTTAGATTAAAAGAATATTGGATACCATCCCTTATCTTCTAAAAACTTATAATTATGTTAAAGTTGTAATGTTCTGATTTTTTCACGACTGAATGGTTGTAACAACAAAAAACAATTACACAAAATGAAAAAGTTCATTGTCTTACTGTTTTTAGGATTAACTACTATTATAACTGCACAGCAGATTGATTACAATGTCAAAAAAGGATTTGTTGCAGAAGGATACGATGTTACTGAGTACTTTAACAATAAAGCGATAAAAGGAGCTAGTAAATTTATTACTACTCATGATAATGTGAAATATAAATTTGTAAGTCAGGAAAATCTGGAAAAGTTTAAAAGTAACCCAGAAAAGTTTATTCCACAATATGGAGGTTACTGTGCTTATGCAATAGGAGTGAATGCGGATAAAGTGGATATTGATCCTGAAACATACGAAATACGAGATGGAAAGTTGTATTTATTCTATAATTCTTGGGGAGTCAATACCTTAACTAAATGGAATAAAGAGGGAGCAGAAGATTTAAAGAATAAAGCTGATATAAATTGGCAAAAAATAAAAACGAAAAAATAATCGATACTATCGATATACATATAGAATGCTAAGTTTTTTTCAATAATTGATTGGTTAGTTGACAAAGCCTGCTAAGAAGAGATTCTTGCAGGCTTTGTTTTTTTTGAGTTATTATAGCATTGAAATCTGATAAAATACCATTGTTAAATATGCTGTAGGTTTAAAATATTAAGTACGAATTACTCGTTATAGATATCCAACTTAAATTTTAACACAATGAAAATCAACAAGTTTATAAGCGTAACTGCTTTAGGAGTATCTGTACTATTATTTGTAAATTGCCAAAACGATTCTGTATCAGAAGAAGTGACACAAGAATTACCAAAATCCAACACCTCATTAGAAAAGTACCCGTTAACTTCGAATGAGCCGATAATTATTAAGCCTTTCTTTGGTACTGAAACGGAGTTTAGTGAAGTGGGCGGTAATCTAGTTTTGGGAGATATGATCTTATCCCCAGAACAAGTAGAAGAAACCAATAGTATTGAAAAGGGAACCATTCTTAATAATTCTTCTCGAAGATGGCCAAAATCAGGAAATACTTATGTTGTTCCTTATCTAATAGATAATCGTTTACCCAATAAAAGTCGCGTAACCAATGCAATGAATCATTGGAAAAACAAAACTAAAGTTCGTTTTGTAAAGAGAACGAACCAACGTAATTATGTATATTTTACAGATGATGGAGGATGTTATTCTTATATCGGTAAAATAGGTGGTCGTCAGATTATATCTGTAGGCGGTGGTTGTTCTACTGGAAATACCATCCACGAAATCGGCCATGCTGTAGGTATGTTCCACGAGCAATCGCATCCAAGACGAGATCAAAATGTGACCATTAATTTTCAGAATATCATTTCTGGTAGAGAAGGAAATTTTAGAAAAGAATCTGCCTCTAATGTAAAGACTACAAATTTTGATTTAGGATCAGTAATGATGTACGGTTCTTTCTTTTTCTCTAAAAATGGACAACCTACAATTACCAGAAAGAATGGAAGCACCTTTAATGTACAGAGAAATGGACTAAGCACTAGAGATGTAAGAGTAGTAAATAAAATTTATAACTAAATTTCGCCTCATAGTATTGGAAAAGGCGTATATAAATATATATACGCCTTTTATAATATCTTTAAATCTTAGAATACACTATACTACTCTGATTACAAAATAGTTTTTCTTTCCTCTTTGTAGTAAAACAAATTGATCATTAATCAAGTCATTAGAAGTAATAGAATACCCTTCTTTTACCTTTTCTTTATTTACTGAGATAGAATTCTCTTTAAGGGCTCTCCTTGCCTCTCCATTTGACTTCAGGAATCCTGTATGTTCTGCTAATGCTCCAATGATATCTAATCCATCATTGATTAAGTCTTTAGAAGTTTCAGCTTGAGGCACTCCTTCAAAAATATCCAGGAATGTAGCTTCATCTAATCCTTTCAAGTCTTCAGAGGTAGATTTTCCGAATAATATATTAGATGCTTTGATGGCATTATCTAGATCTTGCTGAGAATGTACCATAATGGTAATTTCTTCTGCTAATTTTTTCTGAAGAATTCTCTGATGCGGAGCTTCAGCGTGTGCCGCAACTAAACTTTCGATTTCTTCTTTGGTCAAAAAAGTAAAAATCTTGATATACTTCTCTGCATCCTCATCACTCGTATTTAACCAATACTGATAAAATTTATATGGTGACGTTCTTTTGGCATCTAGCCAAACATTCCCTCCTTCAGATTTACCAAACTTAGATCCATCGGACTTCGTAATTAATGGACAGGTTAGTGCATATCCTTTCCCTCCACCAATACGTCTTATTAACTCAGTACCTGTAGTGATGTTACCCCATTGATCGCTACCACCCATTTGTAGCGTACATTCATGTTCTCTATATAAATGCAAGAAATCATATCCTTGCACTAATTGATAAGTAAACTCTGTGAAAGACATTCCATCAGAAGACTCCGAAGAAATTCTGTTTTTTACAGAATCCTTAGCCATCATATAGTTTACAGTAATATGCTTACCTACATCCCTAATAAAATCAAGAAATGAAAAATCTTTCATCCAATCATAGTTATTAACTAATACGGCAGCATTAGCAGTATTACTCTCGAAATCTAAAAACTGCGCCAACTGTGATTTTATAGCTTCCTGGTTGTGTCGTAAGGTTTTTTCGTCTAGAAGATTTCGTTCAGCTGATTTGCCAGATGGATCTCCAATCATTCCGGTGGCACCACCAACCAAAGCAAAAGGTTTATGACCAGCACGTTGATAATGTGCTAATAACATAATAGGCACTAGATTCCCTATGTGTAAAGAGTCTGCAGTAGGATCAAACCCTACATATGCCGCTCTCATTTGTTCCATTAGGTATTCTTCTGTACCGGGCATAGCATCATGCAGCATCCCTCTCCAGCGTAGTTCTTCTATAAAGTTTACAGCCATTGTAATATAATTCAATTAGACGCGGCAAAGATAAAAATATGGATTATATAGCGCTATGAATAACTGAGAAATCGTTTCTATCTATCTAAAGCAATTTTACTCTTTAAGTTCTTGGATAAGTTGCATTGCTTTTTCTTTGTAGATTCCATTATAATTAATGATTTCTTTGAGAATCTCTGAAGATTTTTTGATTTCTCCCAACTTAAGATGTGTAAGCGCACGATACCAATTAGCAGCTTCATGATATCTGCTTTCATTACTTATCGTTTCAAACTGCAGTAATGCTTCTCGTTCTTTTCCTGTATTAAGATAACTATTACCCAGATACAACCCAAACTGTTCTAATGTAGTAAAAGAAGTAGTTTTTGTAAGTTCAGAGATTACCTTATCATAATTACCTTTAGAATAATTTTTAACGATGTCATCCCATTCATTTGCTGTATCTCCTCTCGTAATATCTTCTGCCGGATACGGTGTATAATAAGAAGCATACAAATCTGAAAAGCTATCCGTTTTGTTTAAGTTATTCCATAACAATGTTCCTACTCCAAGTATAATAATAATAGAGGCGGCAATTTTCCAATACAAAAAATAGGTATTACTTTTAGATTGTTCTTTTTTTACTTCTGCACTGATTTTTTGTAATTTTTCTTTAAAATCAAGTGTATCTCTATCACTCAATACTTGATGTAGCTCACGTTGCTTTTCTACTTCACGTTTGAGTTCGAAATTTTCAGCTATTTCTTTTTCAAAAGCAAGTACTTCTTCCTCTGATAACGTCTGAGCAAGATATCCTTCTATTTTTTCAAATAACTCCTGAGTTCTTTCCATATTATGATTCTTTTTCAGAAATTATTTTTAACTCCTGATATATAGGATCTTTTTCTATCTTATCTAATAAAGATTTTTTACACTCAAATTTCTTTTTTCGTGCGTACCCTTCTGCATATCCAGTAATTCGGGCTATTTCTTTCATAGTATTCCCAGCAAAAACCAAACTTAACACTTCTTTACACGCATCACTTAGTCTAAGGAAGTATTTGCGATACAAATGTTCGCGTTCTTTTTTCTCTATATCTTCTATAATAGACGCTTCTAATTGTTCATCAACTTCTATTAATTCATTATCAAAGATTAACTTTCTTTTTTTGCGTAACCGACTTCTCCAAATATTCTTACAAATAGCATAAAAATAGGTGCGTATCGAAACATTAATATCCAATGTATCCGATCTTAGTTTTTGATACATCACTATCAACGCATCCTGAAATACATCTTCTGCATCTTCCTCATCACCAGAATTCTGAAGAATATAACCTCTGATATAATTATAATTTTTTTTATAGAAAGCCTTTATAACTAAAGTGTCTCCAGCTGCAATTCCTTCTAAAATTTCACGTTCTTTGGGGTTACTCATAAGTTAATGTCATCAGGTAGCAATCTGTTACCTTAAAATTGCAAATTTTATTCTACAATGTAAAAGTAACATTTTTACGTTCTTTGTTATTAATAAATATAGAATTACCTTATGAAACCTCTTGAATGTTATTTCAATATGACGAAATGTATTTTTTTTACACTAATAATCTCTTTGAACTATATTAACGCGCAAAGTGTAAATGATACAATTTTAGCTTCTCAGTATTATAAAAACGCTGATTCTTTATTGACAAATAAAAAATACAATGAATCTGTCGATTTTTTTCAAAAAGCCTTACCTATTTACGAAAAAGCGAAGGCTTGGGAAAAAGTTGCTAATTGCTATAATGAAATATCTACAATTCAATGGAAAAAGTCTTCTTATAAAGATTCATTTAATAATGCAGAAAAGGCTCTAGAAGTAATAACAAAAAATATCGAAAAAGAAAGTATACAAGAAGCTTACGCCTATGACAACATAGGAACTTATTATGAATTAAGCCTTTATGATTATAACACTGCCTTATTTTATTATGAAAAAGCTCTTGCCATAAAAAAAAGAATTTTACCAAAACTACATTTGAATATTAGCATTTCCCATTATTATATTGGAATAGTCTTTTTTATAAAAGGTGAATATAACAAGTCATTAGAACATCATAAAAAAGCTGTTTTAATTCAGCTTAAGGCTTTTGGAGAAAATCATAAAAAAGTGGGTAAAACTTACAACGAAATTGGAAGGGTATATATTAGAAAAAAAGAGTACAAAAAAGCTTTAGAATATTTCAAACAATCATTAACTATTTCTATCGAAGCTTTCGGCTCTAGCAATTTAGAGGTAGCTACTAATCTAAATAATATTGGCGTTGCTCTTCGCGGAAACAAACAATACCATGAGGCTTTAATAAAATATAAAAAAGCTTTACAGATATACATAAAGCTATACGGGGATAAACATATAAGAGTTTCCAATTCCTATTATAATATTGGACTCGTCCATTACGACTTGAAAGATTATGACAAATCTCTCGAGTTTTATAACAAAGCTCTAAATATAAGGTTAAATGAGCTTGGAGAAAATCATCAATATGTTGCTAATTCATATCTTGTTATTGGGCTCAGTTTTGATGGAAAAAAAGAATATGAAAAAGCATTAACAAATTACAAAAAAGCAATAAATATAAATTTAAATCAATCCAATATTAATCACACCATGGTCGCAACCATTTATAATTATATTGGGAATACTTTAAATAAAACAAAACAATTTTCTGAAGCATCCTCTTATTATGAACATGCCTTAAAAGTAAATGCCATTTCTAATAGTAGAAATTTACATTTTTTTGACTCAAATATCGCTTTGGAAACTTTTCTAAACAAAGCTAAAAATTTTCGACATTCCTATAGTAACAAAAAGAACATCCAAAGTTTTGAAAACTGCATACAAGTTTATCAAAAAGCAGATATGCTAATAGAGAGTATTAGAGAAACCTTAAGTAATTATCAGGATAGAGTAACTTTTGCTAACAAAGTCAAAGAGGTATATGAAGGAGCTATAGATGCTCAATTGCTGCTTTTTAAGCATACTCAAGATGAAGATGTATTACATCAAGCTTTCCTATATGCAGAAAAAAGCAAAGCAAATATTTTAAAAGAATTGCTAAACCAGGCCGACGCTAAAAACTTTGCAGGCTTATCAACAGCTTTTATAACTTTAGAAAAAGACCTAAGAATCGATCACGCTTTTTATCAATCCCAAGTTATTAAACAACATTCTAAACAAAAATTGGATTCTAGTAAAATATCAAAATATGAAAGCAAACTCTTCGAGATCTCTAGAAGGAAAGATTCCTTAACAGAAGTATTAGAAAAAAAATATCCTAAATATTATGAACTGAAGTATCAGAATGAAGTGATTTCGGCTGCTGATATTCAACAAAAACTAGATAACAAAACTACCTTTTTGGAGTTTTTTACAGCTGATAGTATTACCTATGCCTTTACGATTTCAAAAAGTAAAATTGGTGTAAAAAAGCTTGCCACTTTAAAGCTTACAGAAAACATAGAAGAATTAAGAACATCCATTACTGATAAAAATACTGCTAGTTATAAAAACAATGCGTTTGAACTTTATCAACAATTGATAAGCCCTATCAAAGATCAAATCGCAGGTGATGATTTGATTATCAGCCCAGATGGCCCGTTATGGCATCTTAATTTTGATTTACTACTTACTCAACATGATGCCTCTAATAATCCGAAAAAACTATCTTACTTATTAAAAGACTATACGATTAGCTATGCTAATTCTGCTAACCTTTTGTTTACTCCTCTCAAAAGCAACGAAAAATCTAATACATTAAAGGAATGCCTGGCATTTTCGTTTTCGGATAGCACCAATATTGTTGCAAGTAAAACTCTGAGTATGGCAACCCTAAGAGATACTGGTGATGATCTTCCTGGGACCCGCAGAGAGATCAAGGCAATTGCCAATATTATAGATGGAAATTATTTTTATGGATCAGAAGCTATAGAGGCTAATTTTAAGAAAAATGCTGGTCAGTATAATATCCTACACCTGGCGTTACATGGCAAGGTAGATAATGAACGACCAGAAAATTCTAAACTATTTTTCACTCAAAGTAAAGATACCGTAGAAGATAATCTATTGTATAGTCACGAGTTATTTGCGTTAGATATTCCGGCGGAGCTTACGGTGCTAAGCGCGTGCAATACCGGAACCGGTAAAATCGCCAAAGGAGAAGGTATTATGAGTTTAGGAACCGCATTCCAATATGCTGGAACTAAAAGTTTATTATTAAGCAGTTGGGAAGTATCGGACCAAACTACACCAGAATTAATGAAGTATTTCTATACCAACTTAAAAGCTGGAATGAATAAAGCCAAAGCACTGCAGCAAGCCAAACTACAATATCTCAATAATACGAATCTAAATAGAACACAGCCGTTTTATTGGGGAGGTTTTTATCTGATTGGAGATACCGCTCCAATTGAATTTAGTGCTAACTACAGTCTATATTGGATAACTGGATTAGTAGTATTTATAATACTATTTTTGAGTATATTTTGGTTTAGAAAGAGGAAAGCTTCTTTTTAAATAAGTAAAACAAAATATTTATTACTAATTGTTTACATTAGTATGACAGAATAAATACTATGATATTAGTTACCGGAGCAACAGGTTTAGTAGGTACACATTTATTAATTAAACTGGTGGAAGAAAAACATCAGATACGTGCTTTATATAGAACAGTTGCTAAAAAGGAATATACAAAAACGGTTTTTTTGCAATGCTCTAAATCCGAAGATCTTAATGGTTTTGATACCATTGAATGGATACAAGGAGATCTTAACGACATTCCAGCATTAACTGTTGCTTTTGAAGGAATTACTCAAGTGTATCATTGCGCTGCAATGATATCTTTTAATCCATCACATTACAAGAAACTACGCAAAATAAATATAGGAGGAACTGCCAATATTGTAAACTTATCACTGATCAATAAGATACAAAAACTCTGCTACGTAAGTTCGATTGCAACTTTAAGTGAAAACACTTCTCAAAATCCAATTAATGAAACCACGGAATGGAATCCCGAGATCTCTGATTCTGTATATGCCATCACCAAATACGGTGCAGAAATGGAGGTATGGCGTGGAACTCAAGAAGGACTTAACGCGGTAATTGTAAATCCTGGTATCATTATCGGTAGTGGTTTTTTTAATTCCGGTAGTGGATATCTATTTAAAAAAATCCATAAAGGCATGAAATACTATACCACTGGAACTACCGGATATGTAGCCGTTGATGACGTAGTAAAGATCATGCACCGCCTTATGAATAGTGAACTAAAAAATGAGAGATACATTTTAGTGAGTGAAAACTTGAGTTTCAAAAATGCATTTACCCTAATTGCCGAAGCTCTAAATAAGCCTATCCCCAAAAAGAAAGTTTCTCCGTTTTTAATGAAAATAGCGTACTATCTACAACAATTTAGTCATTTCTTTTTCAGAACTAAACGATCGATATTCAAATCCTCTATAAAAAGTGCTTTCTCTAATTCTTTTTATGAAAATGAAAAGATAAAAAAAGAGCTTATTTATAGTTTTACGCCTGTTAATAAAGCAATAGAAACTACTGCTTCTTTTTTCCTGAAGGAGAAATAGATTTAGGCTTTTTTCTTTTCTTAATTGCGTTTTCTATCTCTTTCTCTATTAGCAGTTCTTCACCAATAGATTCTAGATCATTGGTTGATTTTTTTTCTACTTTGACACCTTTTGTTGCTCTTTTAATAGAATCCTTTATCTTTTTTATCGAATCTTCTTCTTTTTTTAGTTTCTCAAATTTCACCTTTGATTTCTCCAGGTTGCTTTTTACCTTTTTAAAAATCTCCTCGTATTCATCTAATTGATTTATATACCAATTATTATTCTCGGCAAATACTAAACTATCTACACCGTGTTTTTTTAAGATATATGATTCTGGGTTTATTTTTTCAATATCAAAAACCTTTTTATAACTTCCCTTTGCAGCTTTCACAAAAGCAATATCCGTAAGTATCTCTACCATTTTATCTTCTGCTAGTAGGTTCTCCGGCTTTTGTGTTTTATCCAAACTTTGACAAGAAAAAACAATAAGAACTAAAGAAAAAAAACTATATACTATTCCTTTTTTCACACATTTAAATTTTATCAATTAATTACAAGTAAATCATAAAGTCGAGAATGTTTCTAACCACTGCGTTCTTACCATAAAAATTTTCTAATGCTTATTTCATCGGTCAAAAGTTAATCGCTGGGCATTCTTAACATCATAGAATTTAAAATTCTTATACACTAAACTTCCGTTCACAAAAGTATGTGTAATTCTTGATTTAAAGGTAGTCCCTTCAAATGGAGACCATCCACACTTATATGCTATATTATCGCTATTAACAGTCCAAGGAGCATTAAGATCTACTAAAACTGCATCCGCGCAATAGCCTTCTTTTATATACCCTCTCTTCTTCACCTGAAATAAAATTGCAGGATTATGGCACATTTTCTCTACAATCTTTTCTAATGAAATTTTACCTTTATGATAAAATTCTAACATTGCAGGTAATGCATGTTGTACTAAAGGACCTCCTGAAGGTGCTTTTGTATAT
This sequence comes from uncultured Aquimarina sp., assembly GCF_947495315.1. Taxonomy (GTDB): domain Bacteria; phylum Bacteroidota; class Bacteroidia; order Flavobacteriales; family Flavobacteriaceae; genus Aquimarina. The sequence continues at coordinate 170,989 of NZ_CANLYD010000009.1, forward strand.
ACATTATCTTTTTCTTCTTTCGTATGTGGTGCATGATCTGTCGCAATTACATCTAATTTATCCTTAAGCAAAGCTTGAAACAATGCCTCTCTATCTTTTGATGTTTTTACTGCTGGATTCCACTTTATCAAAGTTCCTTTTTCTTTATAATCCTCATCAGAAAACCAAAGATGGTGTATACAAACTTCTGCAGTGATCTTTTTATCTTTTAATGGAATCTTATTCGTAAACAATTCTAATTCCTTTGCTGTAGAAAGATGAAAAACATGCAATCTTGCACCTGTCTTTTTAGCAAGTGCTACAGCTCTGGAGGAAGATATATAACAAGCTTCTTCACTTCTAATAATTGGATGCATCTCAATAGGTATATCCTCACCATACTGCTCTTTATATTTTTCGGTATTATTTTTTATAGTCTCTTCATCCTCACAATGTACAGAGATTAATAAATCCGTAGATGAGAAGATTTTTTCTAATACTTCGGGATTATCTACCAGCATATTTCCAGTAGAAGAACCTAAAAATAACTTAAGCCCTGCAACCTTATTCCGATCCACCTTCAATATCTCTTCTAGATTATCGTTAGTACCTCCAAACATAAAAGAATAGTTGGCATAACTGGTTTTGGCAGCTATTTCGAATTTTTCCTCTAGCTTTTCTATAGTAGTTGTCTGTGGGTTTGTATTAGGCATTTCAATAAAAGAAGTAATCCCGCCAGCTATCGCAGCTCTGGATTCTGTTTCTATTGTAGCTTTATGTGTTAGCCCTGGTTCTCTAAAATGAACCTGATCATCAATAACACCTGGCAAAAGATATTTTCCTTCTGCATCAAAAACTTGTACATCAGGAGACTTGGCACTTATCTGTGAAGCGATTTCTTTAAAAAAACCATTCTCTATATATACATCCCCATTAAAAATCTTTCCTTCATTAACAATGTTAGTATTCTTAATCAATACTTTATTCATGATCATATTTCATAACTATTAAACAAACTCTCTAATTTCATCCTTAACACCCCAAAAATCGCTTCAGAGATAATTCCTTTGCTCATTTTAGAAGTTCCCCGTGTCCTATCAGTAAACACCACTGGAACTTCTTTTATTTTAAATTTTGATAGATATGCTTTAAACTTCATTTCAATCTGAAAAGCATATCCCACGAATTTAATCTTATCAAGGTTAATTTTTTCTAAAACTTCTCTCCTATAACAAATAAAACCTGCTGTAGTATCATGAATATCCATTCCAGTGATAAAACGAACATACTTTGATGCTAACCAAGATAGTAATACCCTACTCATAGGCCAGTTTACCACATTTACTCCGGTAACATATCTCGATCCAATTGCTACATGTGATGTTCCTTTAGCACAAGCATTATATAATCTTATTAGATCATTTGGATTATGTGAAAAATCCGCATCCATCTCAAAAATATATTCATAAGATCGCTCTAACGCCCATTTAAACCCTGTAATATATGCTGTTCCTAATCCTAACTTTCCTTTTCGCTCTACTAAAAAAAGATGTTCGGGATACTCCTCTTGCAATTCTTTAATTTTTCCTGCTGTTCCGTCTGGAGAATTGTCATCCACAACCAGAATATTAAAATCACGCTGAAGTGCAAGCACATTTTTGATAATACGCTCTACATTTTCGATCTCATTATAGGTAGGTATAATTACTAATGCATCTACCATTTAAAGTGTTTTCAGGCAAATATAACTAAATATTCACTAGAATATTTTCGGTTTTTTACTCTAATATCATGGTTTACGTATATATACTTGGTATTTAAATTAGTGTTGCATCTTATTTACGATACTTTATTTTATTATGTAATAAGTATGACTTAATTTTATCCTTTTCTAAGTATGGAGGTTATTACAAGAGAAATCATATCTACTGACTGGATTACCATAGTAATCCTAATGTGTTTTGTGCTTTTAGCGACAGCTAAACTTATGAATTCTGCTCGTTTTTCAGAATTTGTAATGCTTTTTAACACAAACAAATACATTGTTCTTAATCAAAAAGGGAATAAACTATCTACATTTTTTAATGGAATTCTAGTTTTAGTTCAGGTTCTTTCTGTTTCATTGTTCGTATATCTGTGTCTAGATGTTTTACAATGGCAATCGGATACCGTTGACATGATACTGTACTTAAAGATAGCATCACTCTATTTGTTCGTTTTAATATGTAAAATTTTAGTAGAAAAAATAATTTCTACTATTTTTTCAATTGAAATTTTAATCGAAGATTATTTATTTTATAAGTTATCATATCGCAATTTTTTGGGGGTAATATTATTACCTTTTAACTTATTATTCATTTATACTGCGAAACCTTCAAAAATTGTTTTGATAGCACTAATAGTTTCTTTGCTAGTTTTAAACTTAATCATCCTTTTTTCTGTTTACAAGAAAAACGAAAACATCATTTTAAACCATTCGTTTTATTTTATTTTGTATCTTTGCGCACTTGAAATCGCACCCTATTTTATGCTGTACAAGCTAATTATATAATTTAGGGGTACGTTTACAAATAAAGACTATATATGAAAGTGAAAACGATTTTGGTCTCACAACCAGAGCCTAAAGTAGAAAATTCACCTTATTTCGAACTTGAGGAGAAAGAAAAGGTAAAAATTGACTTTATACCGTTTATTCACGTAGAGGGCGTAGATGCTAAGGAAGTGAGACAACAAAAAGTGGATTTATCTCAATACACTGCTATTATTCTTACGAGTAGAAATTCTGTGGATCATTTTTTTAGAATTGCTGAAGAAATGCGTTTTAAAGTTCCTGATTCGCTTAAATATTTCTGTCAGAGTGAAGCTGTCGCTTATTATCTACAGAAGTATGTAGTTTACAGAAAGAGAAAGATTTATGTCGGAAAACGTACATTTCAGGAATTAATGCCATTAGTTAAGAAGTATAAAAATGAAAAGTTTTTACTGCCTTCTTCTGATAAATTAAAGTCTGAAATTCCCGACACGCTTAATACCTTAAAAGTAGAGTGGAAGCAAGCGATTTTCTACAAAACTGTGGTAAGTGATCTTTCTGATTTAAGAGATGTATTTTATGACATCCTGGTATTTTTCAGCCCTTCAGGAATAAAATCATTATTCGAGAACTTTCCAGACTTTCAACAAAAGGATACTCGTATTGCTGTTTTTGGAAACTCTACTGTAAAAGCTGCAGAAGAACACGATTTGGTAGTAAATATTCAAGCTCCAACTCCTGAAACTCCTTCGATGACAATGGCACTTCAGAAATACATTAAAGAAGCAAATAAAAAATAACTTACTATTATTTTTTTGAAAATACTGAAAATAAAAGAGGCCTGAAATATAAATTTCAGGCCTCTTTTGTTTCTTAGCTTAGTATTTTCTTATCTACTAAAAAGCATAACGTTGTGGACCTCCTCTACGGATTTCCTCATTAGCATAGGATTCGAATTTTTTGAAATTCTCTCTGAATGCATTCGTTAACTTAAACGCTGTTTTATAATATTCTTCATCATTATTCCAAGTTGTTCTCGGACTTAATACACTTTTTGGTACACCCGGACACTCTCTTGGTTGTGCCACTCCAAATACTGAGTGAATGTGATAGTTATCATAAGAATACAATCCTAGATCACCATTTAACACTGCCTGGATCATAGCACGAGTATATTTTAACTTGATTCTGGTTCCTACGCCATAAGGTCCACCTGTCCATCCGGTATTTACTAACCAAACATTTACACCTGTGTCTTTCATTTTTTTGATTAACATTTCGGCATATTTAGCTGGATGCAATGGCATGAAAGGCGCCCCAAAACAAGCTGAAAACGAAGGAGTAGGCTCTACAACTCCAGCCTCTGTTCCTGCTACTTTTGCGGTATATCCAGATATAAAATGGTACGCTGCCTGACTTGGAGTTAATTTAGAAATTGGAGGCATAACTCCAAAAGCGTCTGCAGTTAAAAAGAATATATTCTTTGTGTTTTTACCGATAGAAGATTCCTGTATATTCTCTATATGATAAATTGGATAACTTACTCTTGTATTCTGAGTGATAGAAGTATCAGCATAATCAACCTCACCATCGTCTCCAAAAATTACATTTTCAAGAATTGCTCCTTTTTTAATAGCTCCGTATATCTCTGGTTCTTTTTCTGCTGAGAGATCAATAACCTTTGCATAGCAACCACCTTCAAAATTAAAGATTGTATTTTCTTTGGTCCAACCATGTTCATCATCACCAATTAATTTACGGTTAGGATCAGTAGATAATGTTGTTTTTCCAGTTCCGGAAAGTCCAAAAAATATTGCTGTATCTCCTTCTTCTCCAACATTAGCAGAGCAATGCATCGGAAGCGTTTCCTTATAAACCGGTAATATAAAATTTAATGCAGAAAAAATCCCTTTTTTGATTTCTCCAGTATATCCTGTCCCTCCAATAAGCGCTATTTTTTTTGTGAAGTTTAATATTGCAAAATTATGTTGACGTGTACCATCTACGGCCGCATCCGCCATAAAACCAGGAGCATTAATCACCGTCCATTCCGGATCAAAATCTTTTAGCTCATCTTCTGTTGGCCTTAAGAACATATTATAAGCAAACATATTAGACCAAGGATATTCATTGACCACTCGTATGTTTAGTTTATAATCTGAATCCGCGCAAGCGTAACTATCTCTAACAAATATCTCTTTACCAGAAAGGTATGAGGTAACCTTGTCGTATAATGCATCAAACGCATCAGCCTCAAAAGGAATGTTGATATCACCCCACCAAACTTTATCTTCAGTAATTTGATCTTTTACAATAAAACGATCCATTGGTGAACGACCAGTAAACTCACCTGTATTTACAGCGAGTGTTCCAGATTTTGTAATTTTCCCTTGTCCTTTTTGCACCGTTTCGTCCTGAAGTTCATCTGGAGATAATTGGTAGCGTATTGTAGCATTTTCAATACCGTAATGCTTTAACGAAATCGTTTTCGTAATTGGATACAGTGGTTCCATAAAAATATGTTGTGTTTGTTATGTTTGACAAAATTATAAATAAATATTACACTAACGGTTAAAAAAATCACTTAATCTTAACAAGCGAAATTACAAAGAAAATCCATCCTAAAATTAACATAAAACCTCCCAAAGGTGTAACAAAACCCATACTTGACAAAGAAATTCCTAATATTTCGTCAACTACCAAAAGGTAAATTGACCCCGAAAAAAGGGTCATTCCACTCAAGAAGAAATAAAAAATGCGTTTTTTGGCTACATCTTCTAAGACAGCCATGTTTCCTAAAATAATGCAAACGATTGCATGATACATCTGATATCGGACACCTGTCTGAAAAGAATTAATACTTGTTTGATCTACAAGCTTCTCTAAGCCATGTGCTCCAAATGCTCCTAATAGTACCGCCAATAAGGCTGTAACTGCTCCGGTAATCAAAATTGTTTTATTCATTCTTATTTTAGCAATAATTGATCATTTTTTTAAACAAAAAATAAATTTTAGACATATTTTATTTGAAAACATAACGAATACGTCAAAATTGAGAACTTACTTTTTGATGTATTTATTACATTCGCATCAAAGTTATCAAAATAATCATTAAGCATGCGAAAGATACTGGTCATTGGTGCAGGTAAATCCACTGCGGTTTTAATTAAATATTTTCAGGATAAATCCGAATCTGAAAATTTACACATTACTATCGGAGACATTTCCGTTGAAAATGCTCGGATACTCGCGGCAAATCATCCTAACACTAATGCTATTAAATTAGATGTTTTCGACAAAAACTCCAGAGAAGTCTCGATTAAAAACGCTGACATTGTAGTATCCATGCTTCCTGCCAGATTTCATATAGAAGTGGCTAAAGATTGCCTTAGATTCGAAAAATCCTTGGTAACTGCCTCTTATGTAAGTAAGGAAATGCAAGAGCTTCATGAAGAAGTGAAAAAGAAAGGACTCATCTTTATGAATGAAATTGGTGTAGACCCTGGTATTGATCATATGAGTGCAATGCAGGTTATTGACCGAATACGCAATCAAGGAGGGAAAATCATCTTATTTGAATCTTTTACAGGAGGATTGGTAGCCCCAGAAAGTGATAACAATCTATGGCGTTATAAATTTACCTGGAATCCTAGAAATGTTGTAGTCGCCGGACAAGGTGGTGCTGCAGAATTTCTGCAAGAAGGAGCCTATAAATATATCCCTTATCATAAATTATTCAGAAGAACTGAATTCCTAGAAGTAGAAGAATACGGTCGCTTTGAAGCATATGCTAATAGAAACTCCTTAAAATATCAAAGTATCTATGGACTAGATGATATTTTAACTCTTTATCGAGGAACCATAAGAAGAGTTGGGTTTTCTAAAGCCTGGAACATTTTTGTACAATTAGGTATGACTGCTGATGATTATACATTAGCAAACTCTGAACATATGAGCTACCGTGATTTTACAAACTCATTTCTTGCCTATTCTCCAACAGATTCTGTAGAGCTAAAGCTTCGTCATTATTTGAAAATTGATCAAGACGATATTATATGGGACAAACTATTAGAGCTGGATATCTTTAATACTCATAAAAAAGTAGGAATCCCGAACGCTACACCTGCTCAGGTCTTGCAAAAGATACTGATGGACAAATGGACCTTAGATGACGGAGATAAAGATATGATTGTTATGTATCATAAATTTGGATATGAACTTGATGGAGAACGTAAACAGATAGATGCAACAATGGTATGTATTGGTAAAGACCAAAAGTACACCGCTATGGCCAGAACCGTAGGATTACCAGTCGCCATGGCTGCATTAAGAATCCTGAATAAGGAAATCACATCTACTGGAGTACAGATACCAATCCGAGAAGAAATATATACACCAATACTTAAAGAACTGGAAGAATACGGTATTGTATTTAAAGAAAAAGAGCGTGAATATTTAGGATATAATCCGGATGGAGCAACAGGATAATCTTATAAAAAGTTTCGATTTTAAATCCTAACCTCTATTTTTGATTATTAATTGTAACGTATCTTTTTTATGAAAGGTCAATATGGTAGCGTAAAAATAGATGGGATTGACAAGGAAATTCTTCGTAATCTTATGGAAGATGCTCGAAGACCTATCTTAGAAATTGCAAGAAAGATTGGAATTTCAGGTGCAGCAATTCATCAAAGATTAAGAAAATTAGAAGCTTCTGGCCTTATTGCCGGATCCAAATTCATTATTGACCCAAAAGTATTGGGATATAAAACAATGGCCTTTGTTGGAGTTTATCTAGACAAAGCGGTTAGCAATCCTAAAGCCGTTAAGCAATTAAAAGATATCCCTGAAGTTATTGAATGTCATTATACAACAGGAAATTGGTCTATATTTATTAAAATTCTATGTAGAGATAATGAACATTTAATGAATGTATTGAATAAAGAAATTCAGGCAATTGAGGGGGTTTCTAGAACAGAGACCTTCATTTCGTTGGACCAACAAATCAATAGACAGATTAAGATATAAGAAAACAAAGCCTCATAGTTTTTATAACTATGAGGCTTATTTATTTTATTTAGGCAAAACTTAATCTCTTCTACCCATAAAAATAGAAATAAAATATAGTAATGTTGCTAGAGAACCTAATGCAGCTACCACATAGGTTCTTGCAGCCCATTTTAAAGCATCTTTAGCACCAGCATGTTCTTGTTGATTCACTATTCTATTGTCCTCTAACCAGGCTAATGCTCTATTACTAGCATCATATTCTACAGGAAGTGTGATGAAAGCAAATAATGTGGTCACTGCAAATAAAATAATACCTACTAGAAAAATCGTATTTCCGATCAAAGAACCTGTCGCTGATAAAATCAAGCCTCCCATAATAACCAAATTAGATAACTTACTGGCAATCCCTACAGCAGGAACAATCTTGGACCTCATCGTTAGCCAACTATATGCCGTAGCATGCTGAACCGCGTGTCCAACTTCGTGAGCTGCTACAGCAGCTGCAGCCGCATTTCTTTGATTATATACTCCTTCACTTAGGTTAACTGTTTTATTTCTTGGATTATAGTGATCTGTTAACATTCCTGGTGTAGAAATTACTTTTACATCTCGTATCCCATTATCTTCTAACATTTTTGTAGCAATCTCTGCTCCACTCATTCCATTCTGTAAATGTACTTTAGAATAGTGCTTGAATTTACTTTTTAGCTTACTACTGACAAATGAACTTACTAAAAAGATAATTCCGGCTAAGACATAATATCCCATCATAATTGTAAACTTTTTTTTGTTATTAAATTTACAATAATAAAAGCAAAAACCTCGCCATAAAGACGAGGTTTTCAGTTAAATAAACTTGAGTTAGCCAATAAGTCGAGTTTAACTTAAATAGTTATTTACATCTTCCAAAGGAAGGTTAAATGCTTCTGAAATAGCTGGATACACTACATCTCCGTTGATTACGTTTAATCCTTTTTTAAGCGGTTCATTATCTGCACAAGCAGCTTTCCAGCCTTTGTTTGCTAATTGTACTGCATATGACAAAGTAACATTAGTTAATGCCAAAGTTGATGTATAAGGCACTGCTCCTGGCATATTAGCCACAGAATAATGCACTACATCATCAATAATATAAACCGGATCTTGATGTGTAGTAGGTTTTGTTGTCTCAAAACAACCTCCTTGATCTACAGCAACATCTACCAATACCGTTCCAGTACGCATATCCTTTAGCATATCACGAGTAATAAGCTTTGGTGCTTTTGCTCCTGGTATTAAAACACCTCCGATAATTAAATCAGAAGTTTTTATATGTTCACGAATGGTATATTCGTTAGAAAATTCAGTATTTACATTAGCAGGCATTACATCATCCAAATAACGTAATCTCTTCATGCTAATATCAAGAATCGTAACATCAGCTCCCATTCCTGCTGCCATTTTTGCAGCCTGAGTACCAACAACACCTCCACCAAGTACTAATACTTTGGCAGGAGCAACTCCAGGAACACCTCCAAGAAGAATTCCTCTTCCTTTCAGCGGTTTCTCTAAATATTTAGCTCCTTGCTGGATAGACATACGCCCAGCCACTTCACTCATTGGTGTAAGTAATGGTAAGCTACGATCAGGATCTTCTACCGTTTCATAAGAAATACAAACCGACCCACTCTCTATCATTGCTTTTGTTAAAGGCTCACTTGAAGCAAAATGAAAATAAGTGAATAGCAATTGATCTTTCTTGATCAATTTATATTCTGGTTCTATAGGCTCCTTCACCTTTATAATCATCTCAGCAGTCTGATACACCTCTTCTATAGTAGGTAATATCTTTGCTCCTGCACCGATATATTCATCATCACTAAAACCACTCTGAAGGCCAGCATCTTGCTGAATGAAAACAGTGTGACCATGACTAACGAGTGCCATTGTTCCAGCAGGTGTTACACCTACTCTGTTCTCGTTATTCTTGATTTCCTTAGGAACACCAATTATCATATTCTTAATTTTTGGTCGAAAATAAATTTTTTATTGAAATAAAACAATAAAATAAGCCTAAAAAATATCTTATCCGTAATTTACTATATTACACAATAACTTGTTAAAATACAATTAGAATTAGCAATTTCTGTTAGTTTTTGTAGCGGAATTTAAAATAAAGCAGCAAAAATCCAGATATAGCCGTAACAAAGTTTGCTAAAATCACAGGTAGACTACCTATCAAATACCCATAAACCAACCAACAAAGCACTCCACTTTCAAAAATTAACAACATTGACATCGATAAACTTTCTGCAGATTTTGTCTTCCAGGTTTTATATACTTGTGGTAAAAAAGCAGCTGTTGTTAATATTGCTGCTATTAATCCCAGAACTTCTATTGAGTCGATCATATTTTTTGAGATAAAAGAAAAATAGAATAAAGAGATAAAAGACAATTCTCTTTATTCTATTCTCTGTATTCTTGGTCTACCCAACCACATTCACAATCTTACCTGGTACCACGATTACCTTTTTAGGAGTTCTACCATCAAGTTGTTGTTGTGTTTTTTCGTGCGCCATTACAGCAGCTTCGATATCTTCTTTACTTAAGTCTAATGATAATTCCATCATAAAACGCATTTTACCATTAAATGAAATAGGATATTGCTTTGTACTTTCTACCAAATGCTTCTCTTCAAAAATTGGAAACTCGGCTGTGGAAATTGAAGTTTCATTACCCAATTTATTCCATAACTCTTCTGCAATATGCGGAGCATACGGAGAAACTAGCACCAATAATGGTTCTAAAATTGCTCTGGAATTACATTTCTGAGCTGTTAATTCATTTACTGCAATCATAAAAGTACTTACCGAAGTATTAAAAGAGAAATTCTCTATATCTTCTTCTACTTTTTTGATCGTTTTATGCAAGGTTTTTAGATTATCCTTAGTAGGTTCTGTATCGCTTACGCTGAAAATATCTCCATTATGATATAGTTTCCATAATTTCTTTAAGAAAGAATGAACCCCTGTAATTCCAGCAGTATTCCAAGGTTTTGCTTGTTCTAGCGGCCCTAAGAACATCTCATATAGTCGTAAACTATCAGCTCCATATTGTTCACAAATACCATCTGGATTTACTACGTTGTATTTGGATTTGGACATTTTTTCTACTTCTCGTCCGACAATATATTTGCCATCCTCTAAAAGGTAAACTCCTTTGGATATATCATCATATCTTTTATCTTTCTTGAAAGAATCAATATCTAATTCATCGGTTAAACCTTTTAATAAAGAAATATCAACATGTCTTTTCAATACATGTGAAGCTCCAAAATTAATTTCAAATGTCCAATCTGATTTAGATCCATATTTTTTTTCTACCCAATCTTCAATAATAACAGAATGATTATTTTCAATTATATCATTATAATCTCTTTCAGATATAAAAATTGGTTCAGGTCTTGGAACATCTATACTTATATTCCCTTTTGTTTTATTAACACAATTCAACAAGTAAACATAAACAAAAGCACTAGTTCCCAAAATCATTCCTTGGTTGATCAACTTCTTTGCAAATTCATCAACTGGTACAACACCTCTATCAAATAAGAACTTTTGCCAGAAACGTGCATATAATAAATGACCCGTAGCATGTTCACTTCCTCCTATATATAGATCGACATCTTTCCAATACTTAATAGCATCTTGAGAAAACACCTCATCTTCATTATTAGGATCCATATACCTATTAAAGTAATAGGAACTTCCTGCCCAACCTGGCATCGTATTTAACTCCAAAGGAAATACTGTTGTATGATTTATTTGATCATTCGCAACTACTTCATTCTTTTCTGTGTCCCAAGCCCAAACATCGGCACGACCTAATGGCGGCTCACCAGTTTCTGTTGGCAGATATTTTTCTACTTCCGGTAATTGGATTGGTAAATGTTTTAGATCGATCATCTGCGGCATTCCATCTACATAATATACGGGAAACGGTTCTCCCCAATAGCGCTGGCGGCTAAACACTGCATCTCGCAACCTATAATTTATTTTACCTTTTCCTTGACCTAATTTCTCTAACTCATAAATCGCGGTTTTTACCGCTTTTTTATATTTCAAACCATTTAAAAAGTCCGAATTGGTAATGATTGTATTGTCTTTATCTGCAAACGCTTCTTCAGAAATATCTATTCCTTCAAAAATATTAGGAATAGCAATCCCAAAGTGTTTTGCAAAATCATAATCACGTTGATCTCCACAAGGTACCGCCATAACAGCTCCTGTACCATATCCGGCTAAGACATAATCACCGATCCAGATTGGAACTGGTTCCTTAGTAAATGGATGCTCAGCGTAAGCTCCTGTAAATACACCACTAATGGTTTTTACGTCGGCCATACGATCACGTTCACTACGTTTTGCTGTTGCTTCTATGTACGTATTTATCGCTTCTTTTTGTTCTGGAGTTGTAATTTTGGCTACCAATTCATGTTCTGGAGCTAATGTCATAAAACTTACTCCAAAAATGGTATCAGGACGTGTAGTAAACACATCGATTGTGTGTTCCTTCACATCCTCTCCTAAATCCTCCCCAGAGGGAAGGACTTTTAGCGTCTCTTCAATTTTACCTACTACTTTATTTATATCGCTTATGACTTCATCATTTGTAAAACGTAAAAGGGTGTACCCCTTCTTTTCCTCTAATATTAATTGTCTCTCCTGATCTGCTTCTTTTTGATGATCATGAATTTCTCCATCAACTTCAATAATGAGTCTTTTAGAAAGGCAAACAAAATCCACTATGTAAGCATCAATAGGATGTTGTTGTCTAAATTTATGTCCTAGCTTCTTTGTCTTTAATTTTTCCCATAAAAGAGCTTCTGCTTTAGTAGGATTGGCTCTCATTTCTTTAGCTCTTTCCAAAAGTGCTCCAGCAATTTCTGGATTTCCAGTCAAATACCCTGCACTTTGCTCCCTTTCCTCTGGGAAGGGTTGGGGATGGGAAGAGAGGACATTAAACGTCACACTTGCTCCTTCAGAACGACCAATCCAATTGGTTTGAGAATCTTTTAGTGGCTGAGGCCAATCAATAGTATTTAATCCATCTATTAAACGTTGTGCATATGCAGAAATACGCATACTCCATTGTGTCATCTTTTTACGAATCACCGGATAACCACCACGCTCAGAAACACCATTTACGATTTCATCATTAGCTAATACCGTTCCTAATTGCGGACACCAGTTTACTTCGGTTTCTGCTAAATAGGTTAATCTATACTTTAGTAATACTTCTTGTTTTTCTTTTGATGAAAAAGCATTCCAGTCAGCAGCAGTAAATTCTGTTATATCTTCATCGCAAACAGCGTTTACTTTTGCATTCCCTTCATTAGAAAACACCTGTTCTAATTCACTAATGGGTCTTGCTTTATCGGCATCATTATCATACCAGGAATTGAACAACTCAATGAAGATCCACTGCGTCCATTTATAAAACTTAGGATCACTGGTTTTTACTTCACGACTCCAATCAAAAGAAAATCCTATTTTATCCAATTGCTCGCGATATCTAGCGATATTTTCTTTGGTAGTGATTGCAGGATGTTGACCTGTTTGGATCGCATACTGCTCTGCAGGCAAACCGAATGAGTCATATCCTTGCGGGTGTAATACGTTAAATCCTTTGTGACGTTTATATCTTGCATAAATATCACTGGCAATATATCCTAATGGGTGCCCAACGTGTAGTCCTGCTCCAGAAGGATAAGGAAACATGTCTAGTACATAGTATTTTGGTTTATCACTGTTGTTTTCAGCTTTAAACGTTCCATTCTCTGCCCAATAGGCTTGCCATCTGGCCTCAATCGTATTAAAATCGTAACTCATCATCTGAAATTAAGACCGCAAATTTACGATTTTATGCGAGTTAAACGACAGATCACTTTTAAGTTCTTTCTAATTTGATTTTCAAATTTAAACCTTCAACATTATATCTTTCATTTCTTTTGCTTGTCCAAAAGAAACGAAACAAAGAAAAAGACACCTTTTACAAGGAATTTTTATTCGATAAATCTCATAAAACCATACTCAAAACTTCGCGTCGCATCGTACCTCGGCTCCTGAATCTCGAAGCTTTTGGGTATATATTCTGTGTAAAAGGATAAAAAAGCTTCGCTAAATTCTAAGGTTTTAATCTAGCTTTTGCTTCCATTGGTTGTAAACAACTATAAATAAATCCATTTATAGGTGTGTCCAGGCCTAGTTTTTTACCCTCTTTGACAATAAAACCATTAAAATTATCCAGTTCAGAAGGTCTTCCTTCCATAATATCTCTTTGAGTCGAGGCTGTTGCAGTAAAAGGTTGCTTTCCTATAAAAGTCATGATTCCATCTACAATAGCTGAAGGCATTTCAATTCCTTTGGCTATAGCTATCTTATAAATCTCAGTAGCTGTTGCTCTAAGCATCTTATTCAATTCAGGATGCTCATACATTTCTCCAATCGTTGCTCTGGTGAGCGCTCCTAAACCACTAACAGTGGCGATGAACATAAATTTGCTCCAGATATCTACTCGGATATCCTCAGAGATCTTGTTCTTAAATCCTGCTTTGTCAAAAACAGCTTTCACACTTTGTAAACGATCAGATCTACTTTTATCCAGTTCTCCAAAAATAACTTCAGGTGTATGACCAAAATGTGAAATAACTCCAGGAGATTCTATTTTACTGTAGATCTTACACAATCCGCCCAGCACATGTTTTTCATCTACAACGGAACACACTTTTTCGGCATTATCTGCACCATTTTGTACTGGAATCACAACGGTATCGTCTTTCAGGATTGGTTTGATAAGTTCTGCTGCATCTTGTACCTGCCAGGATTTTGTACAGATTAAAATCAAATCTGCTTTTTCAACTTTGTGTATATCATCAGTAACTAAAAAAGGTCTCGTAACAAAATCGCCATCAATACTCTTAACTTGCAACCCATTCTGAAGTATAGCTTCAAGATGATTTCCTCTGGCAATCATCGAAACTTTTTGATCTGAATTGGCAATTTTTCCTCCAAAATATCCTCCTACACCACCAACACCTATAATAACTGTATGCATATTCTTTTTAGATTATTAGATTGATTAGATCGCTTGTCTAATGGCAACCGTGTTTAAACTTTTTCCATTCATTTTGGATTCCGGCCTACGCCAGAATGACAAAAGAAACGGTGTTATCAAAGCACTTGTCATTCCAGCGTAGGCCGGAATCCAAGCTTAACAATAATTAAAGATGTAATTTCAAAAAATTTTAATCCTTATTGGACGTTACCTTTATAAATCAAAGTTAATTAAAACATCATAATAAATAGATCTCGCGCTACAGTGAGATTAATTCTGAAATGAGATACATTTTAGAATTAAAAGTCTCATTAACTTTATTATTTTTACCTGCAAAACAAATTTTTATGAGTTCATCTTTTGAAAAATATCAGAAACGCAGACTAATTTCCTCGTATTTTTCTGTGGTTATTAGTATTTCTCTGGTACTTTTTTTATTAGGTTTACTAGGACTTTTGGTATTAAACACAAAAAAAGTTGCAGATCATTTCAAAGAAAAAATTGCACTTACTATTTATCTAAAGGACACTGCCAAAGAAGTTGAAATCAAACAAATGGAGAAAAGTCTAGCGCTAGCAGAATACACAAAATCAACGACCTATATATCTAAAGATGAAGCTGCAGAAGAACATAGTAAAGATATTGGAGAGAATTTTATGGATTTTCTTGGATACAATCCACTTCAGAATTCAATTGATGTGTATCTAAAAGCTGATTTTGTAGATCAAGTAAAGATTGATGAAATTACTGCATCTATTACTAAAAAAGATTTTGTAGATGAAGTAGCGTATGACAAACCTTTGATCTCTTTATTAAATGATAATATCAAAAAAATAAGTTTTTGGGTTTTGTTGATTAGTGGAATTTTTACTTTTATCGCCGTACTTCTGATTAATAGCTCCATCCGACTTTCTGTATACTCTAAACGTTTTATTATTAAAACCATGCAAATGGTAGGCGCAACCAAAAGATTTATTCGCAGGCCTTTTGTATGGAAAAGTGTCCGTTTGGGAATGATCGGAGCCATTGTCGCTCTTATCGGAGTTGGAGTCGTTTTATACTATCTAGATAAAGCTTTTCCGGAATTGGCATTACTTAGTGATGAAATATTACTTATTGGTTTATTTGGAGGAGTTTTTGGAGTTGGTGTCCTAATTACTTGGATAAGTACATATTTTGCCACACAACGTTTTCTGAATCTCAGAACTGATGAATTGTATTATTAGGATTTATGGAACCACTGCATTGGAACGTTGATCCGGAAATTACTACTCTCTTTGGTGTTTTTCCAATAAAATATTACGGATTATTTTTTGTTACCGGATTATTGTTAAGTTATACCGTTCTAAAAAAGATATTTCTTTCAGAAAACATTCCATTAAAAAATCTAGATACTCTTACTAATTACGTATTTATTGGCACTTTGATTGGAGCAAGATTAGGGCATTGTTTATTTTATGATTTTGCATATTTCTCGCAACATCCTTTAGAAATTTTCCTTCCATTCAAAATATCATCAGAAGGTTGGAATTTCACAGGTTTTGCCGGTCTGGCTAGTCACGGTGGTGCAATCGGAATTTTGATTGCTATCACATTGTTTGTCATAAAGACCAAAACTCCCTTCTTATGGATTATGGATAAAGTAAGCATAGTCACCCCAATTGGATGTGCCTTTATTCGTTTTGGGAATTTTATGAATTCTGAAATCTATGGAAAACCTACAAATAGTAATTACGGAGTAGTTTTCGTAAAGGATGATTTAATCGCCAGACATCCAACTCAATTATATGAAGCCTTTTCTTTTCTAGCTATCTTTGTTATACTCTGGTATCTTAACAAAAAGAAGAATTTCTTTCATCAAAATGGGGTGGTTTTTGGGATATTTTTAATTTTAATGTTCTCTGCAAGATTCATTATCGAATTCTCTAAAGAAAATCAGGTAGCTTTTGAAGATACTATGGTATTAAATATGGGGCAATTGTTAAGTATTCCTTTTATCTTAGTGGGAGTTATTTTAGTAACACTTAGAATATTGAAAAAAGAAGCTGTAACTTCTTAACGTTAATAATTATGCAAAAAACCGGTAAAATATTTTTTTCTATATCCGCTGTATTGTTTATTATTTTTATGTGGATAATGATTCAGACATTTAAGCCTATCCGCAATGTACAGCCGGATGAAGTCATAGAAATTACAGGTATTGTTACAAAAATTGAAGAAGGAAGTGGTTTTGATATTGCCATAACGTTAGAAAATGACAGTCATTACTATTATATCAATCGCGGCTTGGAACAAGGACTCACTATAGAAAATTTACAAAAAGAAATCCTAAATAAAAAGGTTACTTTGTATCCTATTCATAGATGGACTATATTTACACGCGACAAGATTATGGGACATATATCCAAATTAATGATCGAAGATCGGGTGATTTTTAATGAAATAAATAACGACATTCATGAGCAAACAATCCAATAACAGCGCACCGCATAAACCAGATTTCGTTTTTGGAAAAAAGAACTATGTAGTAATGGCGATAGGCATTGCTGTAATTGCCTTAGGATTTATTCTTATGGCTGGAGGAGGAAGTGATGACCCTAATGTCTTTAACCCAGATATCTACAATTTTAGAAGAATTAGACTAGCACCTACGGTTGTTTTAATTGGTTTTGGAATAGAAGTGTATGCTATTTTATTAAACCCTGATAAGAAGAAAAATCAGTAATTAAACAATTTATCTTCTGGTAATTATATATTTGCATCGAATTTTAGAAATCTTTCATTATGGAGATTATTGATGCAATTATTTTAGGCGTTATTCAAGGACTTACAGAGTTTCTTCCTGTTTCTTCTAGTGGTCATTTAGAATTAGGAAAAGCTATTCTAGGGGATCAAAGTGTACCTGAAGAATCACTACTTTTTACGGTTGTTTTACATTTTGCGACAGCACTTAGCACTATAGTAGTCTTCAGAAAAGACATCTGGGAGATTATTAAAGGACTTCTGAAATTCAAAAAAAATGATGAAACGATGTTCTCTTTAAGAATTATCGTTTCTATGATTCCTGCTGTTCTTATTGGTTTATTTTTTGAAGAACAATTAGAACAACTTTTTGGTGGAAACATCATGTTCGTAGGCTTTATGCTTATCATCACTGCTATCCTACTATGGTTAGCTGATAAAGCCAAAAACACAGCAAAAATAGTTACGACTTCTAATGCATTTGTTATCGGAATTGCTCAGGCGATAGCTATGTTACCTGGAATTTCGAGAAGTGGCGCTACTATTTCGACTTCTGTGTTACTAGGCAATGACAAGACCAAAGCAGCAAGATTTTCATTTCTAATGGTGATTCCTTTAATTTTCGGTAAAATTGGTAAAGACCTTTTAAGCGGAGATCTTACTGTTTCTCCAGAAAGTAGTACACCTTTGATTCTAGGGTTTATCGCAGCGTTTATTTCTGGTCTTTTTGCCTGTACTTGGATGATTTCCTTGGTAAAAAAGAGTAAATTATCATATTTTGCCTTATATTGTATTGTTGTTGGCGTTGTAGCCATCATCTTTGGTTTTATTAAATAGTCCCCAATAATGCTAACCGAACAAGATTATAAAGATGGTCAAATTCTTTTGATCGATAAACCTCTACAATGGACATCCTTTCAGGTTGTTAATAAGCTACGCTGGTTAATTCGTAAAAATTTTGGGATAAAAAAAATAAAAGTAGGACACGCAGGAACACTAGATCCTCTTGCTTCTGGATTACTGATTATCTGTACTGGTAAATTCACAAAACGTATACAAGAATTTATGGGACAGACTAAAGAATATACCGGAACCATTACATTAGGAGCAACTACTCCTTCGTATGATTTAGAAACAGAAATCGATGAAACTTTTGCTATTGATCATATTTCTGAAGAGGTTATAAAAACAACCACCAAACAATTTATTGGTGAGATTGAACAATATCCTCCGGTTTTTTCAGCTTTAAAAAAAGACGGAAAACGATTATACGAATATGCTCGTCAAGGAGAGGAAGTAGAAATACCATCAAGAAAAATTATTATTT
Source organism: uncultured Aquimarina sp. (assembly GCF_947495315.1). Lineage (GTDB taxonomy): Bacteria > Bacteroidota > Bacteroidia > Flavobacteriales > Flavobacteriaceae > Aquimarina. The sequence continues at coordinate 189,672 of NZ_CANLYD010000009.1, forward strand.
CGACTTTCGAAATTACCAGAATAGAGTTACCAGAAGTAGATTTTAGAGTAGTTTGTGGAAAAGGAACTTATATTAGATCATTGGCACACGATTTTGGCAAAGCATTACAAAGCGGAGGACATTTAAGTGTTTTAAGAAGAACCAAAATAGGAGAATTCTCTGTGGATGAAGCAATTAGCCCAGAAGTATTTGAAAATCAGTTGCACGCAGAAATTGAAACTACATAAAATATTGTAGAAAAAAAGAAGTTATAGATACCTATGGAATTTATAGAAAAACATAAAGCTTTAATTATCACATCCATGCTAATGGGTATTTTTGTGTTGTCACTCTATAATATTAATATGGTGAAAAAGAAAAAACAGCAATCCGAAATTCTGATGGAAATTCCAGAAGAATTGATGGAGGAACTTACTAAGGAAGAAGAACCTGAAGCGACACCAGAAGAAGAACGAGAACTCATTGCTTCTAAAAGAACTCATGATGCATTTAATGAAGATTTTGAGGATTCAGAAGATTTTGAACAAAGAATAAAGTCTCTTACCGAGACAGAAGAGGCAACAGAAGAAACTTCCAATAATGAACAATTAGCAGAAGGTCAAGAGGCTATCAACGAAGATATCACTACCGAAGAAGTTCCTGAGGATAAAAAAGAAGAAAAACCAATAACTGAAGAAGTTAACAATAGAAATAGCTCTGTTACTTTTACATTAAAAGGTAGAGAAAAGAAAGATATCCCTAATCCTATTTACACTTGTAACGGAAGCGGAAAAGTAGTGGTAAAAATCGAGGTAAATCAGAACGGTTATGTTATTGATGCCAAGATTGACAAAAAGAAATCTACAACCAGAAACGAGTGTCTTTTTGATAACGCATTAGACTATGCACAAGATGCATTATTTTCATCTTCCGGGATGAAAGAACAAAAAGGTTATATCACATATTACTTTAATTACGGAGGTTAACCTTATATTAGTTTTACCAAATCTTCAGCTATATTGTTTCCTTTGTCTTTATTATACCAAACCTGTAAATCTTGTTTGAATTCTGGATCTAAGCCACCATGCGTTTCTTTGTAATCATTTACCATTTTCGTAGCTACAGACGGTCTTGGCCCCCAAGTATTCACTACTTCCTGAGTTTCTTTATTATATGCTATTAGTTTTGGAATCGACTTTCCTCCATTCGTAAGAAAATTATTCATCAACTCATCATGCTCATCTCTGGATATAATTCTTAAATCAATCCCTTCATTCATTTCAGAAAGCTTATTAATTACTGGTAATGACTGCGCCGCATCACCACACCAACCCTCAGTAAGGACCAACCAAATAATATTGGTTGCAGCACTGGAAAACGCTTCTGCAATAGCTCCATTAATTTTTAACGTTTTATCCAAACGCTTCATTCTGCGATCATTCAGCATACTATAATTCGTAAGCGCTTCTGATTGCTCATGTCCTGTAGATTTGCCTTCAGACAACAGATTGCTTACCGTATTTCTATATTCTTCATAGGAATATGAATTACTTATTCCTTCTTCTATTAATTCGTTTATAGTCATTGTAGTCGTTTCCATAATTTTATTTATATCCTATCCTATAGGACGATATATATTCTTAAAACTTACACAGCTCAATTTTCAAGTGAATAAGAAAATAAAAGATCAAAAATACAATTCGTCCACTATTTTCTTCATTTAAGTAATATTATATTTCATTACAACATAATAAAACACATCTTTGATTTAAATAAAAAACCTGCTATCATTTATGGAATCAATTATTACTATATTCATTTATATACACGCTGGATTGGGAGGAATAGCTTTACTTTCTGGATTGGTCTCTTTAATTGCTAAAAAAGGAAATAACACTCATAAAAAAGCTGGTTTGCTATTTTACTATACGATGCTTTCTTCTGCAATCTCTGCAATGACAATAGCTTTTCTACCAAACCACGAGAGTCCATTTCTGTTTGCTGTAGGATTATTTAGCTCCTATTTTATTATTACTGGATATAGATCACTGCAGTTAAAAAAAAATAATCATAATTTAAAAATTGATAAGCTTATCTCTTCAATTATGCTATTTGTTTCTCTAGGCATGATTATATATGCTCTAATAAACTACCCTACCATCAATATTGTACTTTTAGTTTTTGGGATTGTTGGATTCATATTTCCTTTAAGCCGTTTAAGATTATACGCTCATCCCGAAAAACTAAAAGATAAATGGCTAAAACTCCACCTAGTGAATATGATTGGTGGTTATATTTCTGCTGCAACTGCGTTTGTAGTGGTGAATCAATCTTTTCCTAGTTTTTATGGTTGGTTTATTCCAGGAATCTTAGGAGGAATCTATATATGGTATTGGATAAGGAAAATAAATAAAAAACATAAAAACAAATTACAACTGAGTCCAATAGATACATCAAAATAGTTTATTTTTAAAAAGTAAATCAACAAGAAATTGCTATCTATGGAAAAACATAAATGTGGGTGGTGTATCGGTGATTCTTTATATGAATCTTACCACGATAATGAATGGGGAGTCCCATTGCACGATGAACGCCTTTTGTTTGAATTCCTTATTTTGGAAACTTTTCAGGCGGGATTAAGCTGGATCACAATTCTTAGAAAACGAGAAAACTTTAGACTTGCTTTTGATAATTTTGATTATAAAATTGTTGCTCAATACAATGATGCTAAGAAAGAAGAATTGTTGCAAAACGCTGGTATAATTAGAAACAAACTAAAGGTTAATTCTGCAATAAGCAACGCCCAAAATTTCATGAAAATCCAAAAAGAATTCGGTAGTTTTGATTCTTATATATGGGGATTTGTAGATGGAAAACCTATTGTAAATACATGGAAACATCATAAAGATTGTCCTGCCACTACAGAAATCTCAGATCTGCTTAGTAAAGATTTAAAAAAGAGGGGTTTTAAATTTGTAGGATCAACAGTTATCTACGCATTTATGCAAGCTATTGGCATGGTTAATGACCACACTATTGAATGTTTTAGATACAAAGAGGTCTAACACTACAACTTTACTCCATAAGATAAATCTCCAGAATCCCCTAAACCTGGTATTATATAACCTCTACTACTTAATTCTTTATCAATAGCTGCAATCCAAAGATGTGTGTTTTTAGGAAAAACGTCCTTAATATACTCAACGCCTTCAGTAGAACCAATAACAGAAATTATATGAATCTGTTTAGGTTCTCCATGGTTTTTCATAGCCTTAATGGTATTCTCTAAAGTTTTTCCGGTGGCAAGCATCGGGTCTGCTAACAATAATGTTTTATTCTCTAAAGAAGGTGATGCCAAATAATTGACAACGACCTCAAAATCATCACTATCGCCAGAATGATCTCTATATGCTGAAATAAAAGCATTTTCTGCTGTATCAAAATAATTGAGAAGTCCCTGATGCAATGGCAAACCTGCTCGCAAAATAGAACACAACACCAACCCTTTCTCCGGTACCGAAATTTCTTTAGTTCCTAAAGGCGTCTTAACAGTTTTTGAAGTATATTCTAATGTTCTGCTTAATTCATAACCCAAAACCTCTCCAATACGCTCTATATTCTTTCTAAAACGCATGGTATCTTTTTGTATAGTAGTATCTCTAATTTCGCTAATAAATTGATTTAAAATAGAGTTTTCAGTTTCGAGGTTGTGAATAATCATTGATGATAAAATTTAACCCTCATTGAGGGTCTAATTCTCTGAGGATTGTTCTAAACTTGTTTATTATGTATAAAACTACTTTAAAAATTCCATAAAAGCATCTCTAGAAATTTCTTTTGCTCCTAAACTAGCCAAATGATCTGTGTAGACCTGGCAATCTATCAATTTTACTCCTTTTTCTTTTAGACGTTCCACTAGTTTAATAAATCCATATTTAGAAGCATTACTTACTTTAGAAAACATACTCTCCCCACAAAATACTTTCTTTTCCTCCAGCCATATACCATATAAGCCTCCTACAATTGCTTCGTCTTTCCATACTTCTACAGAAATAGCATACCCAATTTTATGAAGTTGTATGTATGCTTCTTGCATATCTGATGTGATCCAAGTACCAAACTGATCAGGACGACTTATACTAGCGCAGTTATCAATAACTTGTTTAAAATCTTTATTAAAGGTGATTTCAAAATAATTTTTTCGAATTAACTGTCGCATACTTTTACTTATTTTGAGATCCTCAGGAAAAAGCACCATTCTGGGATCAGGACTAAACCACAAAATAGGTTGATCCTCATCATACCAAGGAAAAATTCCGTTATGATACGCACTCAATAATCTGGGAATAGAAAGATCTCCTCCTAATGCCAACAACCCATCTTCATTGGCGTCAGAAACAGGTGGAAAGTCTATGAAATGATTAAGTATATACAAAAGAAAATTGCAAAAAGTTTCTACAACGTTAAATATCAATTAGTTGTTTGAATTAACCAAAAAAATCACAATATTTGTTAGAACCTTTTAAGATAAATTTTGTTCATCATTGCTTTTTTGAGTTTTTTTAAAAGGTTAACCTAAAACCACAATATGAAAAGTCCGATACATTGTATCGGACTTTTTACTTTACACTTAGACCAGCTTAGTGTTACATCTATACTTATTGATTTACCTAAAACGGTAAATCATCGTGATCTTCTTCTTTTAAATCAGTTGCCGGCTCAAAAGCATCAGCGGGAGGCATTGGAGCTGCGGCAGAAGGAGCTCCTGCTTGTAAACTCTCAATTCTCCATCCCTGAATCGAGTTAAAATATTTAGTCTCTCCTTGTGGGTTTACCCATTCGCGACCACGTAAATTAATACTTATTTTCACATCCTGACCTACCTGAAAGTTGTTTAATAAATCACATTTATCCTGAACAAACTCTACCATTATGTGTTGTGGATATTGTTCTTCTGTAGTAACCACTACCTCACGTTTTCTGAAACCATTGTTTCCAAAAGTTTGTGTTTCACCGACCATCTTTACTTTACCTTGTACTTCCATCTTTTTAATTATTGTATTGCTGCTAAAATATTCCAGGCAGTATTAATATCATCCTTATCTAAATACTGCTGTGCAAATTTATGAATTTCTATTAGGTTAACATCCTGAATTTTATCCTTAATATCACTATTGTTATTAACAAAATCTTGGACCTCAGCATTTGTAGGTATTCTTTCCACATTAGCCAACTTACCAAGATCATTTCCTGTAAATATGGTACTGTTTTTTACGTTTTCAGGCAACGAGTCAACACCAATGCCTACAGTACTTAATGGTTTTGGAACTTCAAACATTCCCATATTGGCTCTTGTATACCAGTTTCCTCCCATACGAGCAACTTGATCAATTTTATATTGATCAATCCTACCATCATTATCAAGCACCTCGTCTTTGACGTGCATCAGTAACACCTCACAAATAATAAGATTTCCTGCTCCTCCTTCTTTTCCCATTGGTACTATTTGATTTACCTTACATTCGAACTGTACCGGTGACTCATCAACTCTAAAAGCTTTTATCTTTTCTGAAGCTACCATAGTTAAACCAGCTTTATTAAACTCATTAATTCCTTCTGAATACTCTGTGCTAGATAAAGACATTTGCTGTACTATATCATAATTAACAACGTTTATAACAACCTCTTTAGTGGCTATTGCATTCTCTAGTGTATGCTTAATAGTATTATCCCTAACTCTTCTAGCTGGCGAAAAAATAAGAATCGGAGGATTGGCACTAAATACATTAAAAAAACTAAAGGGTGAAAGATTAGGTCTACCTTCCTTATCGATAGTGCTTGCAAATGCTATTGGTCTTGGTCCAATAGCTCCCAGCATCATTCCGTGTAATTTTCCTGTGGAAACTTCTAATGGGTCTATACGTAACATAAATGAATCTATTACACAAAGATAATTAAAGTTTAAAGGTATCAACATACTATTGTTTGGTTTTACTTACCTTGTAATAGAAACAATAAAATAGTTTTATAACGTTTATATTTAGGGTTTGGTAACACATATTTTCTATGAATTTTTCTGATGAACGTAATCTGGCTAGTTATTTTATAATTTTTGCAGTTCTTGTGATTACTGGCCTAATATTATGGAATACCTCTATATTTCTTCAGCGATTAAAAAAAGATGAAAGCACTAAAATGCAAGTATGGGCTCAGTCATTCAAGGCATTAAGTAGCTCAGGAATAGACGGATCTAATGATATTAATTTGGATGATTACCTGGAGTTATCGAATCTAATCAACAGTACTAATAATACCATTCCCACAATCATTACTAACTCTAATGGTGATTTTATCAAAGGGCAATCTGGGAGTATTGATATTTCAGGATCGACACTAAATTTACCAGATGATATTACCGAAAAAGAATTAATAGATTATCTGGAACAGATGAAGTCTGAAAATGAACCAATAGTTTTAGACCTAAAAGGGACTGTACAATATGTTTACTATGGAAATTCTTCTATTTTACAAAAATTAAAATATTATCCTATTGCTATCGCATTAATCATTTTTTTGTTGATTGGAGTTATTTATTTCTTTTTTACTACCTCCAAAGCTAGTGAGCAAAACAAACTTTGGGCAGGTATGGCTAAAGAAACGGCACATCAGATTGGAACACCACTATCATCTTTAGTTGGCTGGAATGAAATTCTAAAAGTGGAAAACGTAAATCCAGAATATATCGTAGAGATAGAAAAGGATATATCCAGATTGAAAGTAATTACCGAACGTTTTTCTAAAATAGGATCTATTCCTAAATTGGAAGAACTAGACATTGTAAAAGAAACAAAAGAGACATATACCTATTTACAATCCAGAAGCTCCAAATTGATTAATTTTTCACTCAACTTGCCGGAAGAATCTATTCAGGTTCATCTAAATTCTCAACTATATAGCTGGACCATAGAAAATCTGGTAAAAAATGCAATTGATGCCATGCGTGGAAAAGGAGATTTAAACATTGGACTATCTCAGGACTCTAAACGTGTGTTTATAAGAATCACCGACAGCGGAAAAGGAATCCCCAAAAGCAAGTTTACTAAGATTTTTGAACCTGGTTATACCTCCAAAACCAGAGGTTGGGGGCTTGGACTTTCGTTGGCCAAAAGAATCATTGAAGACTATCACTCTGGTAAAATAAAAGTACTTAGATCAGAAATGAGCAAAGGCACTACTTTTCAGATTACTTTGAGCAAATCAGACGAGTCAGTTATAACATAATCCTCTTATAAGCGTTATACGTAAAAAATAAACAAAGTGAAAACCGAGTATATCCTTTTGAAAGAAGCTGTGCTTAATAATAACTGTCCCGAATGTTATTCTACAGAAAGCCTATTATTATCATTTAAACAAAAAAGGCAGCTATCCAAGCTTTTTATTAAGACCAAAGGTGAAATTATTGAAAGTATGGATTGTAAAAAATGTGAGACTGTCATTTTTCCAGGGCGCTGGACTGATGATATTGAGAGGGTTTATAATTATCATAAAAAAACGATAAACTCTAAGCCTTCGGGTATACGATTTACCGGGTTATTCTATTTTTTAATTCTATTAGCTCTAATAATAGGTGCTGCCTTATATGCTTTCCTAAATTATCCAGAACTTTTTAGATAATAGCTCTAACTTAAAGTATTATAAATCACTGTTATACATATTGACTCATTACTTCTCGTAATTCATCAGAGATTATAAAGGTTTTATCAATATTAAAATCAAAACAAACAGCCACATCATTCCCGATTGCACATAAAGTACCATCATCATTATACAGTTCGTGATACAATCCAAAACTAGAGTTCTTTATAAATCTTACTTTTGTCTTAATCAATACATTTCCTGGAAAAAACAGAGGACGCTTAAAATCACATTTTGTAGATACAAGCATAGGGCCTTTCTTTGTTTCAGAATACAATTTAGCTAACCCAGATACTTCCCAAAATTGAACACGAGCGCTTTGCATATATTTCATGAAATTTACGTTATTCACATGCTGATAGGTATCCATTTCACTCCAATCAATTCTGAGTTGCAATGACAATTTAAATTCAGAAGTGGTCTTCATTTTTACAAATTCGATTGAATCTTAGTCGCTAATGTCTTAAACTCATCAGCTGTCATTGATACTTTATTCTGAAATGTCATGTCTTTCATGTCATTAAGTGGTATTAAATGTACATGAACGTGAGGAACTTCGAGACCTACCACAGCAACACCTACACGCTTGCATACTATGGATTTCTCTAACGCTTTAGCAACTTTTCTCGAAAAACGCATTAGTTCGATATAAGTTTCTTCATCAAGATCAAATATTTTGTTTTCTTCTTTTTTAGGGATACATAAGGTATGCCCTTTGGCATTAGGATTTATATCCAAAAAAGCATAAAAATTAGCGTCTTCGGCGACTTTATAAGAGGGTATTTCGCCATTTATAATTTTAGTGAATAGGGTAGACATTCGTTAAAATTTTAGTTGGGTTATCGATACGAAATATAGGGTATTTCTGGCAAAAACAAGGCCATAAAAAAACCTTTCTCATTTTTTTAAGAAAGGTTTTTCGTAACTACAAGTTATTTTTTTATTCTCGTGTAATTTCTACAACATCAAATTTCATAATTCCATTAGGAACCTGAATTTCTGCAACTTCGCCTACACTTTTACCTAAAAGACCTTTGCCAATAGGTGAATCTACAGATATTTTTCCTGTTTTAATATCAGCTTCACTCTGTGCAACTAATTTATAGGTCATCTGCGCTCCATTCGTTTGATTTTTAATTTTAACCGTAGAATGTATTAATGCTTTCGAAGTGTCTAATTGAGATTCATCTATTAAGCGTGCTCCTGACAAGGTTTCTTCTAATTTAGAAATTCTCATCTCCAACAATCCTTGTGCTTCTTTTGCTGCATCATACTCAGCATTTTCACTTAAATCACCTTTATCACGAGCTTCTGCAATCGCTTGTGATGCTTTTGGTCTCTCTATATCCTTCAGGTTATTTAATTCGTCTCTTAATTTTTTTAGCCCTTCTGCAGTGTAATAAGATACTTTGCTCATAACTTCATCGTTTATATAAATACAAAAAATCCCATGGCTATGGGACTTTAACTATAAACAAATATAATAAAAAATAATACCGAATCACATTTTTACTTAATTTGGTCTTTTTAAAAATGATGCTTCGGTTACACAACCATATTTTTCTTATAAATAATTCAAAATAATGAAAAAAATAATAGTAATAGTTTGCCTTTCTCTGTTTATACTTTCGTGTAGCAGCGATGACGCTCGCTCAAACAACCCCAATCTTCCATCTATAAGTTTTAATCATACCGTCAATTTAGATTTACCTCAATTTAATAGTCTTAAATTTCCAGGAAATGCTGAAGACATAAGAATTGAAGGTGTGGGTATTAAAGGTGTTGTTATATACAATGTAGATAACACGCTGTATTCCGCTTTCGAACTAAGTGATCCTAACATTACCCCGAGTAGCTGTTCTGCCCTTAATATAAATGGTATACGAGCTGAATCAAATTGCGGTAATGATAATGCCTATGAGATCATAAGTGGTCAACAATTAGAAGGAGAAGGTGGATATCCTCTTTTAAGATATCAAATCAGGAGAGAAGGAAATATTTTGGTTATTTCTAATTAAATAACTAAAAATAATGATACAACAAACATTATGTGCAATTGTACTTTTAATCCTAGGTTTTAACTCTTATGGACAAATAAAATTTGAAAAAGGATATTTTATTGATAATAATGGTGTCAAAGCGGAGTGTTTTATAAAAAATAAAGATTGGAGTGCTAATCCAACAGCATTTAAATACAAAACTACTTTAGATTCCGATTCTAAGACTAAAACAATACAAACTGTCCAAGAATTTGGAATTTTAGAACGATCAATTTACAGACGTTTTGAAGTTTCTATGGATCGTTCTACAGATAAAATCATTGAATTAGGATCTGATCAGGAGCCTCAATATACCAAAGAAACTATCTTTTTAAAAGTTTTGGTTGATGGAGATGCTGTACTATATGGGTATACAGAAAGTGACTTTGTGCGTTTTTTTTATAGCATAAAGGGTGCTAAAGTAAAGCAATTGATTCACAAGAGATATCTATCAAAAGAAGGTTCCGTAGCCAAAAATAATCAATTTAGGAGACAACTTTGGAGTGATCTGCGATGTGAAAATATTCAAATGAAAGAAGTACAAAATCTTGATTATTACAAAAAGGATTTGATAAAATATTTTATTAAATATAACACCTGTTTAAATCCTAGTTTCAAATTTATAGAAAAAAAGAAAAAAGCGAGTGAGAGTTTTAATATCAGCATTCGTCCTGGGGTACATCAATCTAGACTTACCTTAGATGACAATAGCATTAGCTCCTTTACTAAAGAAGTTGATTTTGGAAATGATCAAAACTTTAGAATAGGTTTGGAGATAGAATATATTTTACCATTTAACAAAAGTAAATGGTCTGTATTTATAGAACCGACTTACCAGTCTTACAAGGTAGATGAAAGAGAAGTGGATTTTTTACCTTCAAGTGTAGTAGTAGCGTCTAGAACTACTGCAAGTGTAGATTATAAATCTCTAGAATTACCAATTGGTATACGACATAATTTATTTGTCAATGATCATTCTAAAATCTTCTTAAATGGTGGTTTTGTTTTTGACTTTCCATTGGATTCAAAGATAGATTTGATCGTAGACATAACAGGAGGAGCTAATTTTAATGTCATAGATAATGAGATTACGTCATCTTCTAGTTTTGCATTCGGTATAGGATATCAATACAAGAAATATAGTATTGAACTAAGGTACCGAAGCAATAGAAATCTTTTTGTCAAGGATATAAATACAAACTCTAAATACCAAACCGCAGCACTCATTATTGGATATACCCTTTTTTAAACGTTTTAGAAAACGAACATGTAAAAACAAAAAAGGAATTAATGAAAAAAGTATTAGTATGCTTGTTGCTACTATTGTATATAGAGATAAGGAGTCAGGAATTACAAGAAGTAATCTCTACTTCTCCAGAAACGGTAGCTATAGAGAAATTTATAAATACTCCAGTAAATTATAACAACATTTTTACCCAGCAGCATTCAGATCTCTTATACACGATCAAGACCAGGTCGGGCTTAGAGGTGCCTATTTATAAAGTTAATAAGACGACAAACCTCCCTTAAGGTTGATTAGATACAGGTCATCTCTTTGTTCATAAATAATTTCAATCGCTTTTTTGCTTCGTACACCTGATTGACAACAAACTACGATTGGTTTGTGATTATTTAATTCTAAAGTTCGATCTAAAACCAGATCTAGAGGTATATGTATTCCTCCAATATTGAATTTATTATATTCTTCTATTGTTCTAACATCTAGAATTTGATAATTCTCAAGATTTTGTTTTAATTCTGAAGGTGTAATTTCCTCAAGAATATTTGGCTTAATCCCACAGAAAAAATCATAGTCATTTTCTAGTTGATTTACTTCTATATCATGATTCTTTTTGAAGCTGAGAACCTGTTGTTGTAAGGTAAGTGCATCGAAATAGAGTAATTTCCCTTTTAAAACTTCACCTATTCCAACAATCATTTTAATAACTTCATTCGCTTGAAGACTCCCTATAATTCCAGGTAACACTCCTAAAACACCAATATCTGAACAATTTGGAACAGCTCCTGATGCTGGCGGATTAGGAAATAGACAACGATATGTAGGACCATTTTTATAATTCAACACAGAAACTTGTCCCTGAAACTTAAAAATTGAACCAAACACCAAAGGTTTATCGGTTAATACACAGGCATCATTTACCAAGTATCTCGTTGGAAAATTATCACTCCCATCTACAATAATATCATACTCAGAAAAAAGTTCTAAAGCATTATCTATATCTAATTTCTCTTCATATACTTTAAAAAACACAAAAGGATTTAGTCTGGATAGTTTTTCTGAAGCTACTTTAGCTTTTGATCTTCCTATATCATCAATTGTATAGAGTATCTGCCGTTGAAGATTCGTTTGATCTACTACATCATCATCAATAATCCCAATTGTTCCTATACCCGCTGCTGTAAGATACTGTAGAACTGGACAACCTAAGCCTCCTGCACCAATTACCAGGACTTTAGCAGATGTTAGTTTATTTTGTCCTTCTTCTCCAATTTCATCAAGGATAAGATGACGGTTGTATTGTGTTTTTTCTTCTTTGCTTAGCATATTACAAAACTAGCTTATAAAGATATTACAATTTATTGCCAATTATGAGCCCAATCTTTCCAAACGACTTCTAACCCTTTAGATTTTAACATCGTGACAATTTCTTCTGTGGAACGTTCATCAGAAATTTCAAACTGCTCCAATGATTGAGGTTCTACTACATATCCTCCAGGATTTGTTTTAGATTCAGCGCTAATAGAGGTAACACCTAAGTTTACAATATTTTCTCTAAAGACTTCACTTTCTCTGGTAGACATAGATAATTCTACATCCTCATCTAATAAACGGAATGCACAGATTAATTGTACTAAATCAGAATCTGTCATTTCTACTTTGGGCTCTAATCCGCCACTATGAGGTCTAAGCCTAGGAAATGATATTGAATATTTTGTCTTCCAATATGTTTTTTCTAAATACTGCAGATGTAAGGCAGTAAAAAAACTATCCACTCTCCAATCCTCTAAACCGAATAGAGCTCCCAAACCTATTTTATGAATCCCTGCTTTTCCTAATCGATCCGGAGTTTCTAATCGATAGTCAAAGTTTGATTTTCTTCCTTTTGGATGATTCTTTTTATATTCACCCTTATGATACGTTTCTTGATATACAAGCACAGCATATAAGCCACTATCTATTAATAATTCATAATCTTTTTGATCCATGGGTTGCACCTCTATAGTAATATTCGCGAACTTAGATCTAATTAATCTAATGGCATTATTAATATAATCGACTCCAACGGTGCGATTTGCTTCTCCCGTAACCAACAAAATATGATCATATCCTTTAGATTTCAGAAAATCTACTTCTCGTAAAATTTCTTCATCCGATAAGGTTCTTCTTGGAATTTTATTAGTTATACTAAACCCACAATACGTACAAATATTTTGGCATTCGTTACTTAAATACATCGGAGCATACATCTGGATAGTATTGCCGAAACGTTTCTTAGTAACCTGATAACTTAATTGCGCCATTTGCTCCAGATAAGGTTTAGCTGCTGGAGAAATTAGGGCTTTGAAATCCTCAATAGTTCTATTACCAGCATTTAATGCTTTCTGAACATCTTGTTCTGTTTTACTAAGGATATCAGATAAGACATGATCCCAATTATATTGATCGAATATGTGTTTGAAACTGGTATCGGATATCGGGTATCGGGTATCTGTCATTGTGCAATTGCTTTAACTAAATTATACAGCATTTTTCTTATTTGTATGGTCTGATTTAGCAAATCCGAAGCTTGTTTCTCGTTTAAATAATCTAGATCATTCGATAAAATCAAAAGATATTCTACTTCTGAAATTGATCCAGAAGCAATTCTTAAGTATCTTGCAAATTCTTTACTCGAATCGTGTCCACAGCCTTCAGAAATATTTGTTGGAACAGAGGAAGAAGCTCTTCTAATTTGAGATATAATCCCAAACTTTTCTTCACTTGGAAATTCTTTAGTAGCATCATAAATTAACAAACATAGCTTGTGACTTCTCTCCCAAACTTTTAATTCTTTTAAGTCTCTCATTTAATACTTCTAATTTTTATAACATAAATTACAAAACCGATACCTGACAGCCGATACCCTCATTTTTAATCTTTAGATAAAAATGAAGTCAAAGGACTACTGGCTTCTGCGTGTTGTTTACTAGGAGCTAACTTGGCATTATACGCCAACCGACCGGCTTCTACCGCCATTTTGAAAGCTTTGGCCATTACAATCGGATCTTCTGAAACCGCAATAGCAGTATTCACTAAAACTGCATCGGCACCTATTTCCATTGCGTGAGCGGCATGTGATGGACTACCAATACCTGCATCTACAATAACAGGCACATTACTTTGATCTATTATTATCTCTAAGAAATCTATTGTTCTTAAACCTTTATTACTTCCTATAGGTGCTCCCAATGGCATTACACATTGAGTACCTACTTCTTCTAATCGTTTACATAAAACTGGATCAGCATGAATATACGGCATTACTACAAAACCAAGTTTTACTAACTTTTTTGCAGCTTTTAAGGTTTCTATAGGATCTGGTAATAAATACTTCGGATCTGGGTGAATTTCTAATTTAATCCAATTTGTTTCTAATGCTTCTCTTGCTAATTGAGCTGCAAAGATAGCCTCCTTAGCATCTCTCACACCTGAAGTATTGGGTAATAAATTAATCCTAGGATGATCCAAATGAGTTAATATATCATCTTCATTATTAGTAACATCAACCCGTTTAAGTGCCACCGTTATCAATTCACTTTCTGAAGTTAATAATGCTTTTCTCATCAGATCAGACGAACTAAACTTTCCTGTTCCGGTAAACAATCTGGAGGAAAACTCTTTATCTGCTATTTTTAATGTATCCATTTTCTAGCCTTTAGCTTCTAGCTGATTCGCCATTAGCATTTTTATATTTTTTATTCAATCTTTATATATTATGATACCCTAAAAGTGTGTTATTAGAACTCAATACTTTTTCGGTGTATCGTTTTCCCCTAAAACATGATTTTAGTAAAGAAAAACCCAATGCGAATTGCGCAGTTATGGCTGAGGATACTACACAACCGCTACCATGTTTTTCTGTTATATTTTTACTTTTTGGATTTAACACAAAATATTTCCCTTCGTTGGTAAATAATTCATCTTTTCCCAACATTTCTTTTCGGTGTCCACCTTTTAGAAATACATTAGTTTTACTGCTAATGTGTCTCACTGTCTCTTCTATAGTTTTATCAGTGTAAAACATCTCAATTTCTTCGTAATTAGGAGTCAACAGATATATTTTCTTTAGCACTTCTTCAAAATAGTTCTTGATACTATTGAGATCAGGATTACTAGAACTACCATTTGGGGAATGAAAATCAAAGTCAGAACTAGATTTTAGCACTGGATCCAAAACAATTTTTACATCGTTATTTTTCTCTAACAAAAAATCAATAATTTCATTTAGAACTTTCCAATTCTGCACAATGCCAATCTTTACATAATCAATATTGAATTTTTTAAAAAGAATTGATATCTGACTTTTGATCACCTCAACATCGTTCCAAATACATTCTTCAAAATCAGTATCATTTTGGACCGTATTTGCCGTACAAACAGCCAGACCATAACACTTTAAAGCTTCAAAAGTTTTAATATCTGCCGTTAATCCAGCTCCTGATGATGGGTCAAAACCTGCTATGGTAAGTATGTTTGGCCGATTTCTCATAAGAACTTTAGTTGATATCTTTTATGACTTGATCGTCAGCTTTTTTTATTTTCAAAAAGCTATTTAAAGGATCTTCAGTATTCCAGACACCTCCTAAAACTCCCACTCCTTTAAACCCTAAATCATAGGTTTTTTGTAAAGTAGTTTCATTAATTCCGCCCATTCCGATGATCGTATAATTCAGATCGTTTACATCAAATCCTTTCCCTTCATAACCAGCTTTAGAAATTGATCCAAAAACAGGACTTAACAAAACATATTCGAAATCCGACTTACATGCCACAATATCCTCTTTAGAATGAAAAGAACTTGTAACAGAGAAACCTTTGTTTTTATATACCTGAATTGTTACATCCAATGCATCTTCCAAGTCGATACGTGGTTGTTCTTGTAAGTGTATTCCTCGTAACCCATATTCCTGAGTTAATTCGGGGAATTGGTGTATCATAATTCTATTATGATATTTCGTTTCTATTTGATCTAATAAGGAGCGATATCCATCAATTGTAAATGTTGGTTTACGCAGATGCAATATTTGCAAACCAGTTTCAAACAATGCATTGATCTTATCTGCTTCGTTTGGCACTGGTTTTTCTGATGTGAGAACTATTATCATAATTCAGGTATGAGGTTTTAGGATTGAGGTATGAGGTTTCTTCTCACACCTAAACCTTGTTATCTATAAATATACTTCGCTTCCTTTTTCTTTAAACTCTTCTGCCTTTTCCTGCATTCCTTTTTCTAGTGCTTTCTGATCATCAATTTCCTTCTGAGCAGCATAATCTCGTACTTCTTGCGAAATTTTCATAGAACAGAATTTTGGACCACACATACTACAGAAATGAGCAATTTTTGCTCCTTCTGCTGGTAATGTTTCATCGTGATATTCTCTTGCTCTTTCTGGGTCTAAAGCTAAATTGAATTGATCTTCCCAACGGAACTCAAATCGAGCTTTACTCAATGCATCATCTCTATGTTGTGCCCCTGGATGTCCTTTTGCTAAATCAGCCGCGTGAGCTGCCAATTTATATGTTATTACACCAACTCGTACGTCTTCTTTATTAGGCAATCCTAAGTGTTCTTTTGGTGTTACATAGCACAACATTGCTGTACCATACCAACCAATCATTGCTGCACCTATTCCAGAAGTAATATGATCGTATCCTGGAGCAATATCAGTAGTTAATGGGCCTAATGTATAAAAAGGTGCTTCTCCACAAGCTTCTAATTGCTTATCCATATTCTGCTTGATCATATGCATCGGCACGTGTCCTGGACCTTCTATAAAAGTCTGTACATCGTGCTTCCAGGCAATTTTAGTAAGTTCTCCCAATGTTTCTAATTCTGCGAATTGCGCCTCGTCATTAGCATCAGCAATAGATCCTGGACGTAAACCATCTCCTAATGAGAACGCCACGTCATAAGATTTCATAATCTCACAAATATCTTCGAAATGTGTATACAAAAAACTTTCTTTATGATGCGCCAAACACCATTTTGCCATGATCGAACCTCCACGAGAAACAATTCCTGTGACTCTTTTCGCAGTCATCGGCACATATGCTAAACGAACACCTGCATGTATGGTAAAATAATCTACTCCTTGTTCTGCTTGTTCGATCAAAGTATCTCTAAAAATTTCCCAAGTAAGATCTTCTGCCTTACCATTTACTTTTTCTAAAGCTTGATAGATAGGCACTGTCCCAATTGGTACTGGAGAATTACGAACGATCCACTCACGTGTTTCATGAATATTCTGACCTGTAGAAAGATCCATAATATTATCTGCTCCCCATCGACAAGCCCAAACTGCTTTTTCTACTTCTTCTTCTATACTAGAGGTGGTAGCAGAGTTACCAATATTAGCATTTATTTTCACTAAGAAATTACGCCCCAAAATCATTGGTTCTGCTTCCGGATGATTTATGTTAGATGGGATTACCGCTCTTCCTCTTGCTACTTCTTCTCTTACAAACTCTGCTGTAATCTTTTTTGGGATACTTGCTCCAAAATCCTGACCAGGATGTTGATTAGCTATTCGGGTTGCTTCTTCAATTTTTTGATTTTCACGAATGGCAACATATTCCATTTCAGGAGTAATAATTCCTTGTTTGGCATAATACATCTGAGAAACATTCTTACCAGCTTTTGCCCTTTTAGGCTTTCGTAAATGATTAAATCTAAGATGATCTAAACTAGCATCATTTAAACGTTGATTACAATATTCTGAAGAAAAACTATCTAGCTCTTCTACATCACCCCGATCCATAACCCATTGCTCTCTAATAGGTTCAATTCCTTCGTGTACATTTATTTTTTTGCTAGGATCTGTGTATGGTCCACTAGTATCGTATACTACCACAGATTCATTTGGTGTTTTTTTTCGAGTCATAGAATCCACAGTATCGCTCAATTCAATCGCTCTCATTGCAACTTTAATTTGTGGATGAATGTTTCCTTTTACATAGATTTTTTTGGAACTTGGAAAAGGAGTCGTTGTTATTTTTCCTTCTTGCGGTGCGGTATCTTTTTTCTTCATAAATATATCCTTTTAGCTTTTAGTAATGGCTTAATTTCTGTTTGTATTTATCCTCCTTGAGTAGCTTGTATGATGGTAATATTATCTTGTCCTTGAATAAGGGTTTGACTCCACTTACTTTTAGTAATGATTTCATTATTAACGGCAATAGCAATTCCATCTTTGGAAAGACATAAGTGTTCTAATAAAGATTCTATCGAACTATTAGCTGAAACAATTTGCTCTTGATTATTAACGTTTATGGTCATCTTTTTAGATTTAAATCCATAAACTTTAGGTAAAGACCTATTTTGAGAAGAAAAACCAAATTCTTACATCTTGTATAAGAAATGATATTAACTTTTCCCTTCGTCAGTATTAACTGAATCAGGTTCAAAGGGTATTTCTCAGACTTCAATACTAGAAGACACCCCTAAAGTTTATTTTATAAAAGTACTAAAACCCAGAAAAACTATAACAAGAAATTACTGTTTTCTGGGCTTTATTATTAAAATTTCAATGTCGCTCCAACCAAAAAGTTAATTCCCGCTTGAGGATAGAATCCGGCTCCTTCTATTGTAGTCACTGTTCCTGGATTTGTAAAATCGTCATCAAAAGTGAAAAAATATCCATTCGACACGTATTCTTCATCAAAAATATTATTCACTAAACCAGTAAGGATAATAGATTTAAAAACAGGAATATCTTTGATTTCGTAAGCAACATTCAGATCATTGATAAAAAAGCTATCTAATTTAGAAGTTTCACTATCAATATTACCTAAGTACTGTTCTCCTACAAACTTTGATAAAAATCCTATTCTTAAATTATCAATAGGTTGATACTGTATAGTATTTGCCGCAACTAGATTTGGTGAAAATGAAATATTTGTATCTCCTAAATTTGTAAGCACACCATCACGTTGGAAAAAGAAATCTTTATTCTTATTAGTACTTATTGCGACATTTGGAGCAATCATAAATTTAGATCCTAAAGTAACCACCGCATCTATTTCGATACCTGCTCTATAACTTTTTCCACTGTTAGCTCGTATCGGAGCTCCTACATTGTCCAAAGCACCTGTTAGTACCAACTGATCTGTAAAGTTTAAATAATAAGCATTTACACTTAAATTAAGTTTAGAGCTCCTATGACGCCATCCTAGTTCAAAATCATCAAGACGTTCTGGTCTTGGTGTTCCATTTTCAAAGTCGGTTCTATTCGGTTCACGATTGGCACGTGCATATGATGCATAAAATTGATTTTTATCATTTAGTTTAAAGGTTGTTCCAACCTTGGGATTAAAAAAGCTATAACTTTCATCAATTACAAATTCTTCTATATCCGAGTTGATACCATCGGTATTATAGTCAATGAACCTTCCTTGTAGATCTAAATAAAACTGCCATTGTTTGTTTAAACGATAATTTCCTTTCGCAAAAACGGACATTTCTCCCTTATCACCTGTCCCAAAATAATACTGATCGCCTAATTCAGAATCACTGGCAAAGCGCGCCCATATAACTTCTCCAAAATGATCCCCATCATACTGACTCCAATAGAGTCCAGACGTCACATCCCAAGAAGTGTCTTTGTAATTAATATTTGCATTTATCACATAAAAATCGTTATCCAACCATCGTCTTCGTATGATATCCGATGTGGTTATCGTTTCTCCACCTATCACAACCTCATCAAGCCCGTAAAAAGCTAATGTACTTTCATTCCCAAAATTGATATTTTGCTCAAACCAGTCATCTACATATTCTTCAAAAAAACCACGCCCATATGTGTAATTTAAACTGAGTTGTGAACTCCAATTATTAGTGTATTTTTGATTCCAATGTAATTGATAATGATCCTGTTTATAATTATCTACCTGATTTTCATGAAATCCTTCAGGATTACCCACATCATCAAAACGTGCTCCAGCTGGATTAAAGGTTCGATCACTCTCTAGAGTCGCAGCATCGATTCCAAACCAAGATTGATAAGTAATTTCAGATCCTGCAAAATTGATTGCTTTGATTAAGGTGTTCTGATCTTTGTAAGCACCTTGTAAAAAATAGGATTTAAGATCTGAAGATGCACGATCTACGTATCCATCTGATTTAATCTGTGATAATCGTCCTGATATTTCAATATGTTTATTTAAAAGCCCGGTACTAAATTTTACATTGTGCCTGCGGGTATTAAATGATCCCACAGAGTGCGAGGTTTCACCATAAGCTTCATTTGAAATAACATCAGTAAGAATATTTAAACTAGCTCCAAAAGCTCCAGGACCATTCGTAGAGGTTCCTACTCCACGTTGCAACTGTAAACTTTCTATCGAAGAAGTAAAATCCTGCAAATTAACAAAAAAAGTAGTGAGGCTTTCCGCATCGTTATACGGAATTCCATTAATAGTAACATTAATTCCTTGGTTTCCTGTTCCTCTTACTCTAAAGCCAGTATATCCAATACCTGCACCTGCATCTGATGTTGTTACAACCCCTGGAAGAAAATTAAGTTGCGTCGCTATATCCTGACCTAAATTACGCTCTGTCAATTGTTCTTTACTCAAATTAGAATGTGTAATAGGTGAATCTGCGTCCACACGAACAGATTTAACTAAAACTTCATCTAGTTTTTCTATTCCATTTGTTATGGTATCTTTTTGTTTTTCTTGAGCTGATAATTGTAAACTCAATGCCAAAATGGTAAGACAAAATAATAGGTTTCTCATTCGTAAAAAATATTACGAATAAAAGGGGTAATTATTCTAAGATTTAAAATTAAATTAAAAATTGTACTGACTATACAATACTGTTTATTGTTTCCCTATTGAGCTAGTATACCAAACGGATATTATTAGCTTATGGCTGTCCCTTGGCAGCATTACCTGCCCAGGTTCATCGGGTGTGATCTCAGCCTTTTAAAGTTGTAAATTTTAAGCTATGTTACTTAACACTCTTAACTCAAAATTCAAAACAATAAAAAAGCACCCCTTTGAGATTTTGCTGCAAAAGTACTATGTTTAATTGATTTATCGTAACTTTATTTAGACATAAAAACAATGCTTCTGTTTTTTTGAAGTTAGTATAGTATGAAAAACACAAAACGTTCTATTACGTTAAAAATAATTGCTGGTTACACACTGGCAATTGTACTTGCAGTAATTGCTTTTTGGGTGATCTACAGGCAGTTTAGTAATTATTCTGAAATTACTAAAATAAAAAATGATAATAACGAAAAACTTTTCTTAGTTGGCGAAGCCATAACGGGTCTTTACGAGGCAGAAAGTCTAACAAGAAATATTATCCAAACTTCGGATACAGAGAAGTTCAAAAACTATACGACAAAAATTGACTCTATCATAAGTACTATAGATAGAGTTAGTGCAATGTCTCTCGACACATTACAATCCAGAAAAATTGACAGTATTAAGATCTTAATTGACAATAAAAATCAAAACTTTGAGAAACTTATTGCAATTTATGAGCAAAGTAAAGAAAAAGGGTTGCAGGAAAATGTAATGGACCAATTAAAGAAGAATGAAAACTTTGGAAATTATACCGATTATGATAAACGCTTTAGGAAATATAGTCCGCAGAAAAAAGAAGCTATTATAGCTTGGTTGGAATATACTAGAAAAGATAACGAAGAGCGTTTAACTAATCAAACTATTGATTCTATTGCCAGATCCATTTATCAAGCACTTTCGGATGCTGAGGAAAAAGAAAGAAGATATCAAAGACAGATCAAAGCTAGGGAAAATAAACTTTTAAAGAATGATCAAATTATTACCCGACAGCTCCGAGATTTAATGGCTGCTATAGAAGATAATGAAAGAAAGGAGTACGTTGCAAAACTAGAACGATCTAATAGCATTCTTGATAAAACCGCTCATTTCATTATAATCATTACCGCAATTAGCTTAATAATTGCCATTACGTTTCTCTTTTTGATCACCAAAGATGTATCGAAGAGTCAAAAATATCGAAACGAATTAGAAGCGGAAAAAATATATAAAGAAACGCTCTTAAAAACCAGAGAATCTTTAATAAACACCGTAACACACGATCTGCGTTCTCCCTTGAATACCGTTATCGGATATTCTGATTTGTTGGAAAAAACAGGTTTAACTAATAAGCAAAAACATTATTTGGGTCATCTCAAAAAATCATCTGATTATATTCTCCATTTAGTAAACGATCTGCTTGATTTATCTAAGCTTGAAGCAGGTAGAATGGTGATAGAGGAATTACCTTTTTCTCCTAAAAAATTAATCGAAAACACAATTACGAGTGTTATTCCTGTAAATGATAGTAAGAATTTAGAAATCTTAATAAATTCGGACAGAGAACTAAACAAACAATTTTTAGGGGATCCATTTAGAATCAAACAAGTACTCACTAACTTATTAAATAACGCGTACAAATTTACAGATCAAGGATCCATTACAATTGATAGTAAAATTACACAAAACGGTCTTGCCGAAAAAGAGCTTGTAATTTCTGTAAAAGATACCGGTATCGGAATAACAAAGGAACAACAGAAATTTATTTTCGAAGAATTTTCACAAGGAGATGATGATACTGAAAAGAAATATGGTGGTTTTGGTCTAGGATTAGCTATTACTAAAAAAATAATTAAGCTTCTTAATGGAAAGATTAAACTAGAAAGTGAACCGGAAGAGGGTAGTAATTTTAGTTTTTGTATCCCTATTAAACTTGCTAAAACTCAAATTCCAGAGGAAGAAAATGAATCTTTAGAAATTCAGCATTTCACGAATAAAAAAGCTCTTATTGTAGATGACGATCTTAGTCAACTAGATTTAACTAGTGAAGTAGTATCCTTGATCAGTTTATCCTATGACATCTGTGAAAATGGTTTAGATGCCTTAGAACTTTTAAAGAAAAATAACTACGATCTAATTCTTACAGATATACAAATGCCCAAAATGGATGGTTTTGAACTACTAAAAACCATTAGAAATAATACTGCTTATAAAGATTTACCAATTATTGCTTTATCCGGTAGAACAGATACTTCTATATCGGAGTATGAGAAAGCTGGTTTTTCAGGAAGTCTTCGTAAACCATATGCTCCACAGGCTTTGATAGAATTAATTGCAAGTATTTTAAAACTTGATACTATCAATCTTGATTATGAAAATTCGATATCTGAACAAGAAAAAGAAACTAATTACTCCTTAAGCGACCTAATGCTTTTTGCTCAAGGAGATACAGAATCTCTTTATGCCATTTTAGAAACTTTTTGTAATAGTACCACGGATCATATAAAGGAGCTTAAGGCTGCCATTAACAATCAAGATTTTAAACAGATTAAAAGACTAGCTCATAAAATGCTGCCAATGTTTAAGCAAATAAAAGCAAAAGAAATCGTACCAATCTTAGATACGCTAGAGCATCAAGACAATTATGAGTTGAGCACTAAAGATATCCTTGAACTTACAGAGAAAGGAGTGAACAAAATAGAAGATTTAATCGATAAGCTCAAAGTTAAAAATTAAAGACTGATATCATATTGCTTTAACTTATTATAAAGTGTCTTTCTATCTATATCCAGCATTCGTGCCGCCTTTGCTTTATTACCGTTTGCTTTTTCCAAAGCATCCAAAATCAATTCTTGTTCATTTTGATTCTTAAATAATCCATAGGTTTGTTTGGCATTATGAGAAGCATATGCAACATCGTTGGGAAGTACATCCATGGTAATCATATCATTCTGAGAAAGCAATACAGATCTTTTTACAATATTTTTTAATTCTCTTAAATTTCCAGGCCAATCGTATTTCTTAAATGTATCCAACACTTCATCAGCAAATCCAACAACATGCTTATCCAGCTCTACATTAGATTCCTCAAGAAAATAATTTGCAAACAGCATCAAATCTTCAATTCTGTCCTTTAATGGTGGTACTTTTATTGAAAACTCATTCAAGCGGTGATATAGATCTTCTCTAAACTCTCCTTCTTTTACCGCATTGCTAAGATCTTCATTTGTAGCGGCTATAACACGGATATCAACTTCTATTTCTTTATTACTTCCTACGGGCTTAATCTTTCTTTCTTGTAATGCCCTAAGAAGTTGAACTTGCAATTCATAACTAAGATTACCTATTTCATCTAAAAACAAGGTTCCGCCATTAGCTGCTTCAAAATGACCTACTTTATCATTTACCGCACCGGTAAAAGATCCCTTGATGTGTCCGAAAAACTCACTTGATGCAATTTCTTTTGGAATCGCTCCACAATCCACTGGAACGAAAGGTTTATCTACTCTTTTGCTTGCTTTATGTATACTACTAGCTACATATTCTTTTCCTGTACCACTATCTCCAATGACTAGCACAGACATACGAGTAGGAGCCACCAATGCAACATATTCATTCAATTTTTTAGAAGCATCACTGATTCCTTTTACAAAAGAATTATTTGTACGAGCAATCTTCTCTTCTTTTTTAGGCGCTTTACTATCACCAAATTCAGACTCTTTAGTGTCTACTTTTAGTGCCTTTTCAATAATCTGAAGTATCTTATCGGGATTAAAGGGTTTAGAAACATAATCAAATGCTCCTTGCTTGATAGCGTTAACCGCCATGTTTATTTCCGCATAACCAGTCATAATCACAACCTGAGTCTTTGGATTCTTTGCCCTAATATCGTCTAACAACGTGATACCATCCCTATCTGGTAATCTTACATCCGTGAGTACAATATCAAAAGTATGCTCCTGTATCTGTAAAACGGCTTCATTACCAGAAAATGAAGTGGACACCTCATATCCTTTTTTTTGCAAAAAAGTTTTGAGCATCGTACAAAAAGCTACATCATCTTCAACTATCAGTAATTTGGACATATTGATATCATTTAATTTTAAATGTATGGTATAAAATTAAACATTAAAAACATTTAATTATTCTCTAACATAAAAGAAACATAAAAAATAAAAAAGAGACCCTTGGGATTGGGTCTCTTTTTAGCACTAAACAACTTTATATCGTCTTTTGGTTGCAAAACGATATCCTTTTCTACCCCTAGATTTAAGATTTGTCGTCTGGCTTTATCCATTCGCCATTAGCGCTAGCAAATACAACTTTTGTGTAGTTATCTTTACCTTTAAGAACAATCTTATATGAATTATCCTTAGAAATATATGCTTTGTAAATACGTAAGCTCTCAAAATCTCTTGCAGCCGCATCCTGAATTGTCATTGGTAGTTCCACGATTTCAATTTCAGTATATTCCTGCAGTTCATATTCATAATCCATAAACTCCCATCCATCATTCTCAGCCAACTCATCTTGTGCTAACACTCCTTGGGCTGATATAATACTGACTACTATTGCGATGATCATTTGTAAATTTTTCATTTGATTATAATTGTAAACACCTGTTTTACGATTATATATAGAGGAATAATTGTTCCAAAAAGTAAATAGATAAAAAAATGCAACAAACTACTGATTTACAAGTGTTTAAATATTTTATTTTAGATCAGAAATCTGTGGAAATCTGTAGATTCCACATAAAAGTGTAGAAATTATACACACTTTTTTAGAAGAGATAATTACATTAGAGGTTTTTTACGATTAGATTTTTTAAACGCTTGTCTTTTTTTGTTTTCCAAACGTTTTCTAATAGAAGACTTAGAGGGTCTAGAAGCCTTTCTTGGTTTAGGTATATATAAACTTGCTTTTATAATCTCTAAAAATCTACTAATTACAAGTTCCTTATTTCTGTGTTGACTTCTTGTGTCTCCACATTGTAAAATTAATTCGCCTGATTTAGTAATTCGTGATTTTAACTTATTGGTAATTCGTAACTTTTCTTCATCAGTAATACCTTTAGAGTCTATTACATTAAAACTAAGCTCTATCTTAGAAGAAACTTTATTAACATGCTGACCACCGGCACCAGAACTTCTAATGGCTTTGAACTTCAATTCATTTATGATAAGAGAAACATTCACGAAAAAAGTTTTACTTGATGTGCTGACTTTAATAGATCATTTACTGTTTTCACAGGATTAAATGTAGTTAATGGTACTTCTACAAAAACACTAATCCAATTAGCCATTGCACCGTTCCATAACCCTGGTAACTCTAATGCTTTTAATACCTGTCCGTTAAGAGATTTCGTTGTTATAAAACCGGCATCCGGATCAACAAAATCAAGTAAATTAAACTTATTTCCTTTGTAATCACGAATACCACAAACTAGATCTACAGGATTAAAGTGAGTTGCGCTTTTTAAAATATCTCGTTGTCTATTATCTTTTATATTTATTTGTGGGGTTTCAATAATCTGCAAAACCAATCTCCCATTCTCTCTTTTTACCCAAAAAGGACCTCCTCCAGGTTCTCCTTCATTAATTACCATACCACATACTCTAATAGGCCTGTTTAATGATTCTTTAAGAAATTGAAGTTTATATTTTTCCGAAAACTTATCAAAATCCAAAGGTAACCTCACATTAAGCTGCTGTACCAGAAATTTCTTGATATCTTTTAGTTCAGCTTCTGATGGAATATTTTTATCAATAGTACTTAATATTCTAAAAACTTCATCCTGAATTTCAATTAATTTACCTGCCAGTACTTTCTTATATCCCGATACCTCATCCTGATATTTACGAACTACAACATTGTCAATATTTTTAATATATACGATATCCGCATCCAGATCATTTAGATTTTCAATCAATGCTCCGTGACCTCCTGGCCTAAATAATATAGAACCATCTTCCATTCTAAACGGCTCATTATTTTTATCAACTGCAATGGTGTCCGTTTCTGGTTTTTGAAAAGAATACGTAATTATAAAATTGGTATCTGTTTTTTCTTCTACTTTTTTCTTGATCCTTTCGAATTCATCTTTAAATGCATCGAGATGTTCTTTGGAAATTGTAAAATGCAACTTAGAATCTCCTGTAACATTTTTGTTGTATCCTGCAGCCTCAAACAAATGTTCTTCAAAAGAAGTAGATATACTATTTGTATATTTATGAAAAGGCAGTAATCCTTTTGGATATACTCCAAAATTCAACCCTTTTTCTTTTAGCATCATTTCTATAAAAATATAGAGCTGTCTTCCTTCTGATAAGGATTCAAAATTAGGATAAGAACTCTTTATTCTTTGCATTACGATATCATAAAAAGGAAATTTTTCTAAGCCTATTAAAAAAAGTCGTATAGCATTTGCCTTTTCGTGATTAGTATACGAGTTTAAACTTTCTTTTTCATACTCATAGTTATCCAAAAATTTAAATAATTCTTTAAACATTCGGGTAGCAGCACCAGAAGCAGGTACAAATTTGATCGTGTCCAGACCAGAAGACCTAGACTCATATAACTTAGTCAATTCGGTCTGGTAGTGCTCAGAAAATCTTAAAATTCCATTATCAAGACTAGCAGCACTTCTTAATGCCACAAAAGGAATTTCATTTTTAAATGTCTCTATCTGTCCTAATACTTTTTCTACAGTTAAGCCTTTGGATGTAATCAGCTTAATATCTTTATCGGTAATATTCACGTTACTTCTCTATTAATTGATCAATAGTCTTTATTGCTTTTTTAAAACGAAATTCAGCATCTCCTTTTAATGTAATGTAATTACAATTGTTTTGCTCCAGAGATTCTTTAAAACGCAAAAACATTTCTTCTCTCTGATATGGTTTATCTCTTAGATCATCAGGAATCCATGGTGTGTCAATATAAGTTAAAAGATACAAATCATAGCTGTTTTCTAATGAAAATTTACGTATGATTTCAGGAACCGATCCATTATAATATGCTTCAGAATACACTTTGATTTCAAGAAGATTCGTATCGCAAAATAAGATTCTGTCTGATTCTTTTATGATTTTATTTTCTAATCTCATTTGTCCCACAGCAATTGGAATCAAATCCTCATATGTACATACTTCTTTATCAGTGTCCCATTTCTTCTGAAGATACTCTCGCATATATTCTGGCACCCAAGAAGCATTATAATGTTTAGCTAATTGTTTAGACAAGGTAGTTTTACCTGTTGATTCTGGACCAAACAATACTATCTTTATGCTATTACTAGCGTTTTGTCTAAGCTTTTCTTCCATGCTAAATACCCTTGAATTGCCATAATTGTGAAAATCAAATATTGAAAGCTGGTAAAAGTAAATCCTTTATAAAAATATAAAGGAATAGAAATGACATCACCTATTATCCAGAAAATCCAATTTTCAATTTTTCTTTTAGCCATAAGCCACATACCAACAAAAAATATAGCTGTTGTCAATGTATCCACATAAGCTGTCCAGTCATTCCATTTATCAAATGTTTTATATACAATATAAACAAAAATTAATGTTGCAATAAAAATTGTTATTTCTATGATTTTTTCCTTGGAATTTGTTCTGGAGATAGGAGTAGTATGTGTTTCATCAATTTTTCTTGTCCAAATATACCAGCCATAAATACTCATTATAAAATAATAGGCATTTATCATCATATCACCTAATAAGGACCATTTTAAAAGTAAGTATACATAAATAGATGTACTTACCAAACCCGTAGGATACACCCATATTTTATTAAACCAAGCAAAGAAAACACTTGCAATTCCAAATAAAACTGCAGTAATTTCTAGAGAAATATCTAGTATTGAATATTCTGTATATTGACCAAAGAGAAAATCAAAAATTTGGTTCATAGTCGCTTCTATTGCTTTTTACCATTTTCATATATACTAAAACGTGTTCCATATCTCCAAATGCCTTCTTAATTTCTTCTGTGAGAAAGGGCATCATCTTATCATACTCTCCATATATTTGAGTACTTAATGGATTTTCTAAGACTGTAAAATCAGAATTTCGCAGCCTTTTTATGAATCGAATAATGTGTTGTTCGAAATCATCTTGTAAAGGAGTAAGTGTTAGTTCTATTGATATTTGCATATATATTTATTTGCCACGAATACACGAATGTTTTTTTACAACTCTCTTATTGTTTGCATAATTAACTCCGTATAACATTCAAAAACTAAGTTTCAAATTGTCATAAAACAATTCTTTGATAATCTAATCTTTCAGATTCGAAATTAGCAAGAATCGCTAACTTATTTCCTGAAACTTTTAAATAATTTAAGCATTGCGCGATATGCACCTCATGTGTGTATTTCACAGATTT
The DNA here is from genome assembly GCF_947495315.1 of uncultured Aquimarina sp. Classification (GTDB taxonomy): domain Bacteria; phylum Bacteroidota; class Bacteroidia; order Flavobacteriales; family Flavobacteriaceae; genus Aquimarina. The sequence goes on from NZ_CANLYD010000009.1 coordinate 218,850, forward strand.
AATTTCCAGAACAATCTTGTTATAAACCACAAAATTAGTATAAAAATGATGTTTTAAAACAACATCCTTATAGTAAACATCATATCGTTTCTCTCTTTCAAAGGGAATTCCTCTTGCTCTAAACTCACACTCAAGTGCATCTCCATAAACAATTTCTAAAAACCCTCCTCCCAAATTATTATGCACTTCAAACAAAGCCCCTAACACCTCGTAACTTTCTTTTTTATGTATTATATGTCCCATAAAATATTCGTGTATTCGTGGCTTAAAAATTATCACAATTCATATGGAAGTGCATATACACAGGTAAAACCATCAAACTCTGCAAAAGTAATATCATAATGATTTATGTTATCGTTATGATGAATACTACCTGCAGTAAATGGCATGTTTAGATCAAACGGCATAATATGAATGTTCTGCTCAAAACTCAATCCAGCAGTTCCGTATAATTTATACAAAGATTCTTTGGCTCCCCAAATAACTGTTAGTACACGTGTTTTTTCCTCCTCTTCATATTTACTTACAAATTCTTGTTCTGATTCCACAAATTTATGAGCAATCCGATGAATTTTTTCGCGCTGTTTCTCAATATCGATACCTACAAGTTTATCACTAACAATTATTCCTGCATATTCATAAGAGTGTGTTATCGAAATTTGTTTCCCATCTTTTAGGTGAGGTTTTCCAAAATCATCATAGTATAAATCATGATCCGTATACCCAAAAATTGCTAATAAATGCCTAATACTCATAAAACCTCGCTTGTGCATATCAGATTTCATGTTATCTACTCTATTTTGACAATGATTCGTTAACTGAATCCCTTCAGAAAGAGCGTCAAAAGACTCTTCTATCTTCCAAATCAATATGTTAGTACTTTGATCGACTGTTATAGTTTTGTAAAGAGGCATGTGAAATATTAAAGTTATTATGTACCTTTGCAAACTGAAAATCAGGAACCAGTAGCATGATTTTCAGTAGACGAATTTAGAATAATTTAGTGCGAAATACTAAAATTATTGCACTTCATAAACATAAAACAGATACTATGAGTACCAAAACAGTACCTTATGTTCCTTACAAGGTGAAAGACATTTCATTAGCTGCATGGGGAAGAAAAGAAATCGAACTAGCTGAAGCTGAAATGCCAGGTCTTATGTCACTTCGAGAAGAGTATAAAGATGAGCAACCTCTAAAAGGTTCTCGTATTGCAGGTTGTCTTCATATGACTATTCAAACTGCAGTGTTAATAGAAACATTACAGGCTCTTGGTGCAGAAGTAACATGGAGTTCTTGTAACATATTTTCTACTCAGGATCAAGCTGCTGCTGCTATTGCAGATGCAGGTATACCGGTATATGCTTGGAAAGGTATGAACGAAGAGGAATTTGATTGGTGTATCGAACAAACTTTATTCTTTGGAGAAGATCGTAAACCATTAAATATGATTCTTGATGATGGTGGAGATTTAACAAACATGGTTTTAGATCGTTACCCAGAACTAGCTGATGGAATCAAAGGTTTATCTGAAGAAACTACTACAGGAGTTCACCGTTTATATGAGCGTGTAAAAAACGGAACTTTACCAATGCCAGCCATTAATGTTAATGATTCTGTTACGAAATCTAAATTTGACAATAAATATGGTTGTAAAGAAAGTGCTGTAGACGCTATTCGTCGTGCAACAGATATTATGTTAGCCGGAAAACGAGTAACTGTTTGTGGATATGGTGATGTTGGTAAAGGTACTGCTGCTTCTTTTAAAGGTGCAGGAAGTATCGTGACCGTAACTGAAATTGATCCTATTTGTGCTTTACAAGCTGCAATGGACGGTTTTGAAGTAAAGAAACTAGAAACGGTTATAGGAAATAGCGATATCGTAATTACTACAACAGGAAATAAAGATATCGTTCAAGGTCATCATTTTGAAGCTTTAAAAGACAAAGCTATTGTATGTAATATCGGGCATTTTGATAATGAAATCGATATGGCTTGGTTAAACAAAAATCATGGACATACTAAAGATACTATTAAACCTCAAGTTGACAAATACAATGTGAACGGAAATGATGTTATCATTCTTGCTGAAGGTCGTTTAGTAAACTTAGGTTGTGCCACGGGTCATCCAAGTTTTGTAATGAGTAATTCATTTACAAATCAGACTTTAGCACAAATTGAGCTTTGGAAAAACAGCGAAAGCTACGACAATGATGTATATATGCTACCAAAACATTTAGATGAAAAAGTAGCAAAATTACACTTGGCTAAAATCGGAGTTGAACTTACTGAATTACGTAACGATCAAGCTGAGTATATTGGTGTAACTGTAGATGGGCCATTTAAACCTGAACATTACAGATACTAAAGTTAGACTGCTGGCGCTTCTAGATGTTTAGATCGCTTCGCTGTTAGAATATAGATCATCCCTCACCAAAAAAGTGAGGGATTTTTTTACCCTATTTCCTCTTCCTAAAAATATAACTCATCCATACTGGATCATTTTCTTCAGAAACTATAGATTGGCGATCTACAAATTCCCAATTAGCAGTATTCATATAGTTTAGCAAATCCGAAGTTCCTTCTAAATCCTCTAGTTGCTTGATTGTTATCTGCTTTCCTTCTAATGATTTTTGTTCTTGAACCTTTATTCTTTTAACTCTTCCGCTATTATTAGCTTTCTGTATTACGATAATCTCTAAATAGTCATATTTAGGTATATCTTGTGATACTACGGTTGTTGTAATTAGTAAAAAAACTAGACAACATACAACTCTGGGTATTATTGTTTTCATGGAAAATTATTTAACAAGGTTAATTTAAACAAAAAAACTCTTTTCAAGTAAACCTGAAAAGAGTTTTATATTTAATAATACAAAGGAAGTTTACTTATGCTTCAAATGGTACTATTGAAACAAAAGATTTATTATCTTTCTTTTTAGTAAATTTTACCATACCGTCAACTTTAGCGTGTAGTGTATGATCTTTACCAGCGTAAACATTCTCACCTGGTTTGTGTGCTGTACCTCTTTGTCTTACAATGATGTTACCAGCGATGGCAGCTTGTCCACCAAAAATCTTAACACCTAAACGTTTCGATTCTGATTCTCTACCATTCTTAGAACTACCAACTCCTTTTTTATGAGCCATTTTCTTAAGGTTTTATATCGTTAATAATAACGAGATTATTTTACAATCCCGCCGTCTAATTTGTCTTGCCATTCTTTTAACTCATCCCACTTACCTTCAGCAGCCATTTCAGCTTGCTTTGGCCAAGTATCAGGAACGTGATTTCCACGAACATCTTTAATAAACTCAGCAATTTGTTTTGGATCAGCTTTTGCAAGATCAGCAAAAGTAACGATACCATTAGCTTTTAGAGTTTCAGCGATTTTCGGTCCAATACCTTCAATCTTTTTAAGATCATCCGCTTTAGCTGATTTTTTAGGAGCAGCTTTCTTTGGAGCTTCTTCCTTTTTAGGAGCAGCAGCTTTAGCTTCTACTTTCTTTTCAGCTTTTGGTGCAGCTTTTTTAGTTTCCTTTTTAGGAGCAGCTTTCTTAGCTCCAGAGGCTACTATACTTTCGATTATGATTTCAGTTAGAGATTGACGGTGACCATTTCTAACACGGTATCCTTTACGTCTCTTTTTCTTGAAAACAATAACTTTATCACCTCTAAGGTGTCTCGTGATTTTCGCTCCTACTTGAGCTCCATCTATAGCCGGGGCGCCTAAAGTAACTTTATCTCCATCTGCAGTAAGAAGAACTTTGTCAAAAGAAACTTTGTCTCCTTCTTCTCCTGCTAAACGATGAACAAAAACTTTTTGGTCTTTCGCAACTTTAAATTGCTGCCCTGCTATCTCTACAATTGCGTACATAGCGTAACGTTTAATTAATTTTTTATATCTAAAGAACTATCGCTTATCAAATAAGCGGTTGCAAATATACTGCTAATTAATTAACTGACAAACATTTTACGCCTTTATGGGATTCGAATTATGTTTTTTTTTAATATTCCAACTGTCTTTAAATAACTGCATAAAAGAAAGGGTTAGTACGAATGTAGTTGCAAAACCCATAATAGCTGCCACAAAAACCACGATTCCTACACCTACGTGATAGTGAGAACTCCAGTTGGCAAGCATTTCTGGCAAGAAATTAGTATTAATATTAGTGACATAAATAGCAAAGAAAATGGTGAAAATAAGTGTTGAATTAAACCCTGTAAATAATCCGGCCATAAAACCCTTTTGATACTCAAAAGTGCTTCCTTTTTCAAGCTTATAATCTTTCAGAGCTTTATATAATCCAAATGCCACTATGATTCCATTACCTAGACTAAAAATAGGATTAGTTTGTACTCCAATTAATGACAAAATTAAAAAATAAGCAATCAGTCCAATTGCAATCATAACGCCATATTTAACAGGGATTGTAGACTTTTTCATAATTTCTATTATTTGGATTTAACAGAAATTTATGGATTATTAGCGGTTTTCAGGCTTAAAAAACTGTTAATTTATTATAAATAAGGCATTTAGCCCTTCATATTTCTTTTTCGTTAAAATCACAACAAAATGCAATCTTACGCCCAAATTCAATGAACAAAATTATTCTAATGAAAAACAAAAGAAGATTTCAAATCTAATCTAAAAAATAGCACAATTAGGCTCCATTCATCTAAGAACGGACCTTTATTTTTTTGCGATTTGCAATATAAACTCCTAAAATTATAATTCCGGCTGCAATTACCTGATAAAAGGAAAACTCCTCGCCATCCAGTAATCCCCACATCAAAGCTACTATCGGGATTGTATAGGTAACTGAAGTAGCAAAAACAGGACTACTTATTTGTACTAATTTATTAAACAAAACCTTAGCAATTCCGGTTCCTACCACTGCAAGAATTGATATATAAATCAAACTTGTGTGCATAGCGGAATTTGCAATTACTTTCTCATCAAAAAAATCAGAGTAATACAATACAATAAGCGAAGGAATTACTAACACAATAAAATTACCATTTGCAATTGCCATAGGCGAAATTTGCTGCATATATCGTTTTATAATATTCACATTGGTCGCATAGCAAACAGAGGCACAAAGCACTAAGGATGCATACCAATAATTCTGATTAGGATGTATTGAAGCCCCTTCCCATATTAATGCTAAACAACCAATTAATCCAACAACAACTCCTATTAATTGATTTCGACTAAAACGAATAGAGAAGACTAACACTCCTAAAATCAGCGTAACCAGAGGTGTAGTAGAATTAAGAACAGAAGCTATACCGCTATCAATTTCGGTTTCTGCAAATGCGAACAAAAATGCTGGAACAAATGTGCCTAAAAAACCAGAAATAATGATCCATTTCCATTCTTTTTTCTTAATAGTTTTCATACTTCTAAAACCAATCAGAAACAAAAAAACGGCGGCAAATAATGTTCTTAAAGCCCCCAATTGCATTGGAGTTAGGCCTATCAATGATTTTTTGATTAGAATAAACGAACTACCCCACACCAGTGATAGTACAACCAAGTATATCCATTTTAGTTTTGCGTTTTGCATGTACCGTTTTATAAGCTGCAAAAATCACTAAAATTATGAAAGTAACGACGTAGTATGTATAAAAATTAACTAACGTTTAGCGTTATTCTTTCCATTGAACAGTCTCCATAAAATGAATAATATCATTTCGTAAGTATTTTGCTGCCGGAAGAATAGAATCATAGTTTGGTTTCACCTTAAAATAAACGGAACCAGATACAAAATGATTAACACTATCTGTTACATAAAACTGACAAGAAGAAGCAGCATTTCCTGTTACTTCGTATACCGTTCCATAAACCTTTTTTTCGGGGTATACAAAATCTTTTTGTTGGATCCCATCTGCTTTAATAACATGCTCTTGTGTAAGATTTTGTGCATCTCTTAATAAAGAATCCAGATTATTATTTACATCGTAATAAGATATATATATAGTAGCGTTTAACTTTGGATACTTTATATTGTACCAACATCTCTTACTATTTTTTGCTCTTTCGAACACGGAAATATTGTTTTTTTCAAAATTATAAGAGCAATCCAGCAAGGCCTGTTCATATTTTGGAGCAGGATAAGCTAGTCTTAGCATTCCTTTGGGTTTGGGCAACGTCTCTCCTCCACAAGAACACAAAGCACATACAAGAATTCCTACTATAAATTTACTTAGTCTACCCTTCATTAATCGTTAATTTTATCCTTTTAATTCGTTTATTGTCCAAGGATTCTATTTTAAAAGTATATGACTCTACTGTAATTATATCTCCTATTTTTGGAAAGCTACCGGATATCTCTAATAACAATCCAGCAATAGTTTCCGCATCTCCCTTTTTGTTCTCAAAAACAGAATGATCTTCTAACTTAACTACTTTATAAAAATCCTTTAGTGAGGTTCTTCCTTCAAAAACATAATTCTTATCATCTAGCTTAGAGAATATCAAATCCTCATCATCAAATTCATCACTAATATCCCCAACAATTTCTTCAATAATATCTTCTAATGAAATCAATCCACTTGTTCCACCATACTCATCTACTACAATAGCCAGATGATTTTTTTTGTCTTTAAAATCATTTAATAAATCATCTAATTTCTTGTTCTCCGGAACAAAATAAGGCTCCCTTGCCAAAACTACCCAATCAAAGTTTTTATGATTGATATAAGGCAATAAATCCTTTACATAAAGAATCCCTATTACTTTATCAATACTATCTCGGTATACTGGAATACGAGAATATCCATTTTCAATAATTTCTGGAATAATTTCAGCATATTCCATGTCTTGATTTAGCGCAAAAATGTCAATTCTCGGTTTCATAACCTGTTTGGTGTCTGTATTCCCAAAAGACACAATCCCCTCCAGAATTTTTTTCTCTTCTGAAGTTGTATCAGTATCCGAAGTTAGTTCTAACGCTTGTGATAATTGATCCACACTAATATTCGATTTCTGTTTACCCAACCTGTTATGAATACGTATGGTTATGCTTCTCATCGGCAAACTTATAGGAGTAATAATCCAATCCAACACTCTTAATGGTCGCGCCATAAAGTTAGCAAATTTCACGTTATTTCTACTCGCATATATCTTCGGTAGTATTTCGCCAAATAATAATATAAGAAAAGCCACAACAATCACTTCTACCACAAATCTCACGTTTATTTTATCCCATAAAACAATATCGAGATCCTTAAAATAAATCTCCCCAAGTGTATCAAAAAGCAACACTATGGCAATATTAATAAAGTTATTAGCTACAAGTATTGTGGCTAGCAGTTTCTTTGGATTACTAAGTAATTTTGAAATTATCTTTTGATTGACAGTGGCATCCTCGCCCTCTGTCTTTAGATCTGAAGGATTCAATGAAAATAATGAAACTTCACTACCAGATATGAGGGCAGAACAAATCAATAGTAATATAAGGACAAGCAAATTAATTGCCTGCATAGAATCAAAAGCAAATAATAATATAAACAATGGTTCAGGATCAGGGTCCAAATTATAGCTGTTTAGTTAAACATATTAAAACGGAAGATCATCTTCTTCCATTTCTGTGGGTGAAGATGAAACCGATTGCGAATTATCAACAGATGGCTTATTTACATCTGGTTGTTTTTCTGCAACTATTTCAGAGTGCTGACCTTCAGTTTTTGGAGTTAAAAATGTAAAATCGGTACACTGTATTTCTGTACTATACCTATCTTTTCCTTGATCATCTTGCCACTTTCTAGTTTTAAGGCGACCTTCGATATATACTTTATCTCCTTTTTTAAGGTATTTTTCGCAGATTTCTGCTGCTTTATTTCGCACTACAATATTATGCCATTCTGTAGAAGTTACTCTATCTCCAGTAGTTTTATTCACATAAGAATCATTAGTTGCCAGTGGAAATCTGCCAATACAGTTCCCTCCTTCAAAATAATGCATCTTTACTTCATCACCCGTGTGGCCAATAAGCATTACTTTATTCAACGTTCCAGACATACTCTATATTATTTATAGTAAATGTAATAAAAAAGCATCATACCTAAAAAAAGCTATCTATAAAATTACCTAATAATATCGGAACCGGATATTCGTGAATTTTCTCTATTTCTACTAGATCTAATTCACCATTCATTTCTGGTTTTTCATCCATTTTTATAACATAAAAACGAGTATATAAGTGTTGATGAGAAAGCTTATGAATTTTAAATTCATCTTTATAAAGTGTAATGTCATACGATTTAGCATCCATCAAACTTTTAAAAACATCATGATCCTTTATATAAGAAAGGTCTACGTCATTATCACTTTCTATTAAAGGGAATTCATATAAGTTTTGCCAAATTCCTTTACCTATCCTCTGTCTAATAATTGTTTGTTGGTTTTTTATAGAAAATATCAAATAATTAAAATATCGTTTCTTAACTTTTAATTTTTTGAGCTTCACTGGCAAAGAGGCAACAGTTCCTTTTTTTAAAGCCTCACAACTATCGTTAAGCGGGCAGACAATGCAATATGGACTCTGAGGCTTACATTGTAACGCCCCAAACTCCATAATTGCTTGATTATACGTCGCCGGTTGTTCAGGGTCTATAAACTCAAAAGCAATTTTTTTAAACTCTTTAACACCTTGCGTACTATTAATAGGAGTATCAATATTAAAATATCTGGATAACACTCTATACACATTTCCATCCACTACAGGAACAACCTCATTATAACATATAGAAGCAATAGCACTAGCCGTATAATCACCAACACCTTTTAGCTTTAACAAATCCTTATAAGTAGAAGGAAAAATACCATTAAGATCATTTGCTATATGTTTTGCAGTAGTGTGCAAGTTTCTGGCTCTGGAATAATAACCTAGTCCTTGCCATAATTTTAGCACTTGTTCTTCTTCTGCATTTGCTAAATCAAAAACAGTGGGATATTGACTGGTAAATGACAAATAATAAGGTAATCCTTGTGCAACTCTTGTCTGTTGAAGTATAATTTCGCTTAACCAAATGCGGTATGGGTCGGTAGTTTCTCTCCAGGGCATCGATCTTTTGTTTTCTAAGTACCACGAAATGAGTTTTTTAGGGAAAATCATAATGAAATTGTAAGTTTTGTAAAATTAAACCTTTAAAAGATGATAATTTCATCTTAAGTATTGATATTTTGGAATTTAAATTGCTATATTTGCCCCCTTGAAAATTTAAAAACCCCTAAATAGGTAATATAATGACTAAAGCAGATATTGTAGCAAAAATTTCAGAAAAACTAGGAATTGAAAAAGGAGATGTTCAGGCAACTGTTGAAACCTTTATGGAAGAAGTAAAAAGTTCTTTAGAGAGCGGAGATAATGTATACCTAAGAGGTTTCGGTAGCTTTATCATCAAGACAAGAGCTGAAAAAACGGGTCGTAACATTTCTAAAAACACTACAATCAAAATACCTGCACATAATATTCCTGCTTTTAAGCCGGCGAAAGTATTTGTGGAAGGTGTAAAAACTAACGTAGAAGTTAAGTAAAAAAATTAATAATCAATAAACAGACGCAACTATGCCAAGTGGTAAGAAACGTAAAAGACACAAGGTAGCTACGCACAAGCGTAAAAAGAGAAGAAGAGCTAATCGCCACAAGAAAAAGTAGTTTTCTAACTACTTTTTCTATTTAAGAATGTTCTTTGAAATCGAAATAGAGTATCTTATATCTCTACCTTTATAAGACTTTGTTTCAACGGAATTATTAAAATTCCTGTGAATAAAATTTGTTTAATCCATCTGTCTCGAACATATCGAGGTGGATAAAAATCTAATCAGAGTGAACAAAGAATTGATCATTAGATCTGGTTCCTCTACTGATTTTGCCTTATTAAAAGATGGAAAACTAGTTGAATTACATAAGGAAGAAGACGACAGTAATTTTGCAGTAGGTGATATTTTTATTGCCAAGATCCGCAAAGCTGTCCCTGGTCTTAATGCCGCATTTGTTAATGTAGGCTATGAGAAAGATGCTTTTTTGCATTATCATGATCTAGGTCCTCAAGTATCTTCTTTACTTAAATTCATTAAACGTGTAAGCACAGGTAAATTAAGAGATTATTCTCTAAAGGATTTTCCTTTTGAGAACGATATTGATAAACACGGTGTTATTACAGATGTGTTAAAATCAAATCAATCGCTATTGGTACAAATAGTAAAAGAACCTATTTCTACAAAAGGCCCTCGAATTAGCTCAGAGCTATCGATTGCTGGTAGATATATTGTTTTAGTACCTTTTTCTAACAGAGTTTCTATTTCACAAAAAATAGAATCATCAGAAGAAAAAGAACGTCTAAAAAGACTGGTAAAAAGTATTAAACCAAAAGGGTTCGGAATTATTGTGCGTACTGTAGCAGAAGGCAAAAAAGTAGCAGAACTAGATAGAGATTTACAAAATCTAGTGGAACGCTGGGAGTCAATGTGTAAAAAATTATACAAAGCACCCCATCCATCAAAAATTTTAGGTGAAATGAATAGAGCATCCTCCATATTACGAGATGTCTTTAATGATACTTTCACTTCTATTGTTGTAGACGAACAAGATCTCTACAACCAAATCAAAGATTATCTGCAAGAAATTGCACCAAAAAAAGAATCAATCGTAAAGTTACACACGTCAAATGTACCTGTTTTTGAAAAACACGGTATCGAACGACAAATCAAAACAAGTTTTGGTAAAACAGTCTCCATGAGTAAGGGAGCTTATCTTGTAATCGAACACACTGAAGCAATGCACGTCATTGATGTAAATAGTGGAAACCGATCTAACAAAGCCAAAAACCAAGAAGACACTGCTCTAGAGGTCAACCTAATCAGTGCATCCGAAGTAGCCCGCCAACTACGTCTTAGAGATATGGGAGGTATTATTGTAGTCGATTTTATAGACATGAATAATGCTGATAACCGCAGAACGCTCTTCAATCACTTACGTGAAGAGATGAAAGACGACAGGGCGAAGCACAAAATTTTACCGCCAAGTAAGTTTGGCTTGATTCAGATAACGCGACAGCGTGTACGACCTGAAATGAATATTAAGACCCGTGAGGATAATCCTAACGGAGGAAATGGCGAAATTGAGGCGCCTATAGGTTTAATAGACAAAATAAAGGTCGATTTAGAAAAACTAATTAAAAAAGAACATAAAAAGTTAACGCTTAGCGCGCACCCTTTTATTGCAGCTTTTTTAACTAAAGGATTTCCATCCACCCGATCTAAATGGTTTATCGACCATAAAAGATGGGTAAAAGTAATACCTAGAGACGCTTACACGTATTTAGAATATCATTTCCATGATAAAGATGGAGAAGTGATACAATAAAAATGAAACCCAGTTTACTGATGTAGGCTGGGTTTTTTTGTTTGTATTATCTATAGTTTAGAAGACTTCGAGAACCTCAGTCTTCATAAGCACCTAGTGATCTAAAAGTATAATAATCAACTTCCTTCTTCTCCAACTCCTTAATAAAATAGGATGGATGTATCCCTGTGTTTTTATAAAACGCTTTAGAAAATGCATCCTGACTATTAAAACCTATTTCTTGTGCAATTGCCTTTACAGTATATTTTCTAAATTTAGGATCTGATTGTAATCGCGTTATCACATAAGTAATACGTAGCTCATTAATATATTGACCAAAACGTTTACCCTTATACGTATTCACAATTTTAGAAAGATAATTAGGATTGGTTTTTAGTTGTTTAGATAAAGAAGTAATCGTAAGATTTGTAGTCAAGAACTTATGGTTATCCTCCATCGCTTGTAGTTTTTTAAGAATTGCATTTACTACTTCTTCAGAAATCCCTATTTCTTGTGGTTTTTTATATCCGGATGTTTTTTCTGGTATCAGATCTTTAAACTGCTGATCCAGCAATCCCTGAAACCTTTGTTGATATACATTTCTTTTACGGTAATTAAAAACGGCTATTCCTATGGCAATAGTAATAAGCGCTACCAACCCAAGCATCCAGTGATTACTTCTCTTTTTTGAGGCTTCTAGAGAAGTGATGAGTTTTTGTTTTTCGGATAATAATAACGGAGTGTCGTATTCCTTATTAATTTTATTAGATAAATATCTAGTATCTTTTTTTATGACACTATCAAAAGCCAATAATCTATTGATATAATACAGCTGTTTCTCCTTATTCCCTTGCTTTTTATAATAAGTAATTAATATTTCATATGCTCCACTAAAAGAAGGAAAAAAATTCTTCGAGGCAAATGTGATCGAATCTACTTTTTTCAAATATATAATCGATTTTTTTATTTCTTCCTTTTTATTATAGATCAAACCCAAATGATAATCTGAGGCCGTAATATTGACTTGATTGATTTTATTGCCACTATTAACACCATACAGTTTTTTAAATTTTATTAGACTATCTAACGCAGAAGTATATCCAACTTTAAAAAAATTAAAATCTCCCAAAGCCAATAAAAATCTGTCATACGATAAGCTATCCTTAGTTTTTAGAGATAATTCTAAACCTTTTTTGTTTATTTGATATGCAGAATCATATAACTTATTATTATTATATGAAACACCCAGTGCAAACATTGACATTAAATATTCACTTTTATAACTTGTATCTCTTTTGTATTTTTCCTTGCGGTATTCCTCAATTGACTTATATAACTTTAGAGTTTCCTGATATTCCCCCAAATTATCTTTTAACAAAGCAATAAAATACTTAGCTCTATATTGTTGGTCAATATTTCCATTAATATTAGCGTACTTATTTGCTTTAATCACTTCATTCATTGATAATTGATACTGTCCTTGTGCCCCAAAAATTCTTGCCTTAAATAAATATGCTTCTGCAGGATATTTAGAAGCCTTTAGTTCATTTGTCAAGTTTATGATTGTATCTATATAGGTTATTCGTATAGAATCCTTATGTAATCCGGCAAGCATATAATAGCCATCTGCTTGCTTAATTCTATCTTTATCTTTTTTAGCTCTATTAAGAAAAGTTCTGGCGTATATCGTTGCTTTTTGGGGATTTTTTCTTTTTACAGTGTTATACTTACTATCCAGTTCTTCATAATTCATAGAGTGTAATGAATCTGGTACAATCACATTAGTTTCCTGAGCAGAACAAATATTACTAAACAAAAAGTATAGTAATAACCAATAAAAAAAAGAAATGGCAATATTAGTTTTCAATGTAGATTTGGATATTAACAATCTATTTTATCCCTCAAAGATACTTTTTTTGCAGTAGTAAAAAGCGTAAACTCAACAAAAAACAAACCTCCTTATTTTCAATAACTTAACCAATAATTCTTTTACCATGTTTTCATGAATTACGGGTTATAGCGCTTGTATTTATACAAATTTCATCGATACATTTGGCAAAACGTAAGACCAATAAGTTCACTTACGACAAGGAGTAACTAGTGAGTAGCCCACTCTGTCCTAACGGACATCTCCCCCTAAAAGGGGAGAAGCTAAAGGGCAATTTAGTAGCAAATAAAAACAAAAAAATATGGCATTAGAAAACCTTATCAGTATCAGTTTTACAGAAGAAGAACTAACACAACTAGATGGACATTTAGCTGGTATCCGACAACTCTTACAGGGCAAGACTGTAAATCTTACTCCAGATCAGCGTCGCCAATACGGCCGTATCGCTAACCAAAACAAACTCATCGTAGACAAAGCAAAGAACTATATGGAGCAACATCCCGATTGGATTCCTCGTTTCTTAGATAAACCAGAATTTGATAGCGATTACGCAGCGCGCGAGCAAGTAGAAGGCCGCGTGCAACTCTTAGAAAACCTTACCCAACAATTGGTAGATACCAAAACTTTACTAGATCACGATAATTATACCAATGCACTAAGTTTTTATCGTATGATGCGTTTTCTGGCTGGAGAAAACGAACCTGGAGCCAAATCGGTATATGAGGATATGCGGGTATTGTTTAAAAACACTCCCACAGGAGATACTACTGAAAAAAAAGAATCAGAATAACCCCAAGCCTTCATAATAAGACCTCTGGGTCTTACAGAAGTACCTCTAGGTATTTCGAAACTACCTAGAGGACTTCTTATCAGGCATCAAAGACCAAAATGTAAGAGGCTACCCCCATCCAAGTAGGGTAACAAAGCCATATCCTAAGGGTATACACCTATCAGAAATGGGTTGGTAAGCCTTACAACAGAAGCTTTAGGTCGTAAAATAATACCTAGAGGTAGTTTGCTAAGGGGCTACCCCCTTGCAATTTATCAAGTATAGACTTAAACAGGCAAAAGAATTGATTTGGCACACTGAGTTGTCATACTGAGACATCCAATAAAAATTTTATCCAGTGTTTAAACTGACATTAGTGTATATCATATTTGTGCTGCCGTCTGGTCGAGTGATTCGCCTTAGCGGATTGTATCGAGACCTAATTAATGAAGATAGCTTCAATTACATCTTGATAGTTCTGCTGAGTTTATCGAAGTACATTTTATAACTACGCGATGCTTCTCCATAAAACACTCGATGAGGTTAAAATTAAAATATTGATAATCAAATGTTTAAAAAAAACGTCAATGGTAGCCTGTTGAAGTATTGTCGAAGTACTCCCTAATGCCGCACTCCAAATCTGAACACCTACTTATGTTTATGTTTAAAAATAGTAATGAGTGCAAAGTAGTCAGAAATAAGTGTATGGAGAGTAAAACACTTTTTGTCATCTCCTTAAAAGGGAATTTATGAGGACTGAGGTTCCTCCTGAGGCGGACAGGTACCGAAGCCCCGAACAAGATTTCCCCTTCGATTACAACTTCGACAGGCTCGGTGTAACAGCTCATGGGTCAGAATAAGTTACAGTTTGAGGACTTCGGCTTCGCTCAGTCCTAAGCATAATAATCTAACAAATAAAATAAGTAAGGAGAAATAAAAATGAACGCAACAAAAAATCAAAAAATAATTGCTGGAATCATAGCTGGAGATCACCAAACGCTCAAGGTATTTTATAAAAAGAATCTGCCAGCGGCAAGAAGATTGATTCTAAAATATAACGGTACTACAGAAGATGTAGAGGATATCTTTCAGGATGCATTGGTATTGCTCTATCATAAACTTAGCGCTGGTGACCTGGAGCTACACAAATTTATTCACACCTATTTTATAGGAATTTGTAAAAATATGTGGAGAAATCAATTACGTAAAAAACAAATGTTAGAATATAACGAACTCCTTACCGATAGTGCTATAGATCCATCAGATTCTGTAATGGATATAATTACAAAAAAGCATCAGCAAAATGTATTTAACAAGCATTTTGACAACCTTAGTAATAGTAATAAAAGTATACTCAGGTTATTTTTTGAAGAAAAAAGTAATCGTGACATTGCTGATATCACTGGGTATTCAGAAGGATATGCTCGTAAAAAGAAATGCATGATAAAAGAACGTTTACAGAAGATGGTACAAAGTGATCCGGTATATGGAGAGTTGGTAATGTGTTAGTACGGAGTACAAAGTAATGAGTACTATATAGTTGATGAGTAAGTAAGGGCTGAGGTTCTTCCAGAGACGGACAGGTCTCGAAGTCCAAAGTCAAAATCACAAAAAAAATCATATCTCATAGAATTCTCAAAAAAAAATCAAAAAACAGAGGTAACATTTCTCTTTCCTAAGACACGTACAAGTAGGGAGAAGAAACTCACCTTAGAAAATTTCTTAATCACATTAAGAAATTGATGGGTAAGCAATCTAAAAAAATAAGTAAGGCAACAATTATTAAATAGTATTTTTTATGAAGAACATTTCATTATTTCTCACACTTTTTTTGATCACAAGTTTGGGATACGCGCAATTAGGAGATGATGGCGGTGGCAACACTGCATTTGATTATACAGCAGAGCTTTCCAGAGCAGTTACGATTCCTAACTCTCCAGAAGCCCAGGCTTTTATTAAATATGGAAGTATTCCATTAAACCAATATACAGGTACTCCTAACATTTCGATTCCGATTCATCAGATTTCGGGTAAAAGTATTTCGCTACCGATATCGATGACCTATGACGCTTCTGGGATCAAAGTAAATCAGCTAGCTACTAAGGTAGGTTTGGGATGGAACCTGAACTATGGCGGGGTAGTTTCTCGTCAGGTACATGGACTTCCTGATCAAGCGGATGGGACTTATGCTAAAATTACAGATCCAGGCACTCGAGCAGGTCTTGATGCTGCCTACAATAATGCATATATGGGTACTTTTTCTACCGTAGAAGCGATGGATACCGCTGATGCTTTATTAACCAATTATAGTATGAACAATATCGATATCCAGGCAGATACCTTTAGTTTTTCTATTAACGGATTATCAGGTAC
>NZ_CANLYD010000010.1 GCF_947495315.1 uncultured Aquimarina sp.
TTTAGGTTTTAGGTTTTAGGTTTTAGGTTTTAGGTTTTAGGTTTTAGGTTTTAGGTTTTAGGTTTTAGGTTTTAGGTTTTAGGTGAAAAAAGTTTGTTTCGATTACAAATTCAAATACAATTTCAATTTCTTATCAACATTTTTTTTGATCCAAAATCCTATTCTCGATACACTTCTACCTTTGGTCGAAGCACTCGAATCGACGAATTTTACACTTTTCACTTAAAGCTTTTCATTTAAAACTCTGCGTTCCGTACAAATATTTGGTTCTCTATAGCGTGTATAACTAGACCTGCAATATTCTTAGAACCCGTTTTTACTAATAAATTATTACGATGCCCTTCTACTGTTCTTGGACTGATAAACAATTGTTCTCCTATTTCTATTGTAGTTTTTTGTTCGCAAATTAGTTTTAAAACTTCTCGCTCTCGTTTGGTTAAATACTCATCCTCTCTGGATTGTTTATTCATCTTCAAAGAAGCTTCTTCCAGAATACTCATCACATTTTCATCATAATAAAAACCTTTTATTGCTACGTGGTTTATGGTACTTATAACCTCTGTAGGTGTAGCATTTTTGGCAAGATACGCTACGGCGCCTTGCTGCATCATATTAGTAATAAAAGGTTTGCTATAATAACTGGTTAGTGCGATGATTTTGATTTCGGGAAACTTTTTCTTGACAATCTTAGTGGTTTCTACTCCATTAAGATCTGGCATTTTAAGATCCATTAAAATAATCTCCGGTAAATCTCTTGTTAGATTTAATTGTTTGATCAGATCATTGCCGTTCTCTGCCTGAATGCAAATCTCTATATTACTTTCTTTATCCAGGATGAAAGTAATTCCTTGTCTAAATAATGTTTCGTCATCGGCTATGGCTAGTTTAATGATATCTTTTTTCATGGTTGAGGTTTTTTAGTGCTAATATTAAAAGTTGCTCCATTACCGATCTCACTATGATATGAAAGCTTCCCATCGAGTATCTCTACTCTACTTTCAATATTTCTGAGGCCTATTCCCTTATTTTTATTTACCGACTTTATATCAAATCCTTTTCCATCATCAGAGTATTCTAAATCTAATTGTTCGTTAGTCTCATTTATTTTTAATCTTATATTTTCTGCTTCACCATGTCTGACCGAATTATTTAGAAGTTCCTGAATAATCCTGAAGATATGCAATTCATTGCTTTTAGACAATAGATCTTTATATTTTATCTCATAATTTATTTTTACTTTTTTACTACTTATAAACTCATCACAAAGTTCTTCTATAGCCGCCTGAAGACCGAAGTTTTCTAAAATCGGCGGTAACAGATTGTGAGCTAATCTCCTAGAACTTTCTAGAGTTCTGGTGGTTACCGATAATATATGTTGTAAGGTATGTGCCTGCTCATTTTTCTCTAATTTGCCATCTATTAGCACATTGGTACTAAGACTTACCACATTAAGTTTTGCACTAATAGCATCATGCAGATCCTGTGCTATTCGTTTACGTTCTTCTTCTTGTGTTTCTATAGTGCTATGCAACAGGTCTTTTTGGTAAGACAATTCTAGCGTTGCTTTTTCCAGCTCTGTAGCAATAATCTTTTTACGAGAAAAGAAAAAGAAAAGCACTAATGCCACTGCCATAAGTAATAAGACCAAAATAGCAATTAAGATAATCACTATGATTTGGGAATCTTCTTGTAGTAATTCTTTCTCCATTCAATAAAGATTAGGATTTGGAATAAAAAGTATAATATACGATTTGTATTAATTAGTAAAAAATTCATCGAATCCGAAATATTTAAATTAAATATCAAGTTACCCGAAGCAAATATTAACGTACTAGATACCAAATATAAAAACAAACCTACATTTACTATTAAAAATAAATTTTCTCCTTGTAAACATCTATATAAGTATACTATAGCATATACAATTAAAATACTTTGTGTAATTGATATTCCAATAGCATGATATCTAAAAAAAATGTCTGGATCATCAATATATTGGTAAGTTAAAACACCAAAAATTGGTAGTAATAGATATAGTATAAATTTATTTTTAAGCAATATTCTGTAAAAAATAGAAAGAATAATAAATTGAGAAATGAAATAGAAATGAGATAAAAATAAATTCGGTTTGTGTAAAATTTTTGCTACAAAAATTGTTGCTAATTGAATTAAGCTAACAAAAAAAAGATAACAGGATAATACTTTAAAAGCTCTACCAAATTTGATAAAGCTTTTTAAGAATAAAAATGTATTAAATATTAAAAATGTAATCGTAAATACATTTAAAAGTGAAAAAAAATTAAAATCCACTATTGCTGATTTAAAGGACTGTTCTGATCACAATCTGGAGGACAAGGCGTTGTAAAATCATAAATCCCACTAGTTGTAGTATCTGAAGCTGATGATTTTAACGTTGTAGGATTGCCATCCACTGTACCATCAATGATATCTCTATAGACTCCATCAACATTTTCTGTTCCAACAAAGATTATTTTTTCTGTACCATCACCATCAATAGCTAAATACCCTCTTACTTTAGAATTTAAATTGTTAGCATTTGTTTGTGCCTGTTGTGCGGCAGCATCATCTAGTATTCCAATTTCATTTAATACTTCTACAAAATCAACAGCAGGTATTAAAAATGCATTTACCACATTAGGATGTTGTGTTCTCCAGTTTGCTGTCCATTGTGCTCCTGTGTCTTTAGAAATTGTGTTTTCGTTGTCCGGGTTCATTTTGTTTTTGGTTTAAATTAGTAATACGATTAAATAAGCTTACAAAATATAGGGTAACAGTTTGTAAATAATCTGCTCAAGATAAACTAATAATGATTTTTTTATATCACTATTAAATTTAAATTAACATTCTCTAAATTTAGTATAAATGCTACATATTTCGTTAAATAAATGTGAAAAATTTATTCGATTTAAAAGTAAAATCTCCCTCTTGATTGAAAACCAAAAGAATAAAAATTATTTTATAAGTAATCTGAAATAAATTCGTAAAATATGTACTTCCTCATCTAACCTATAATTCTAAGGAGAGGAATAATAACCTACAAAAAACCTGACTGTACGACGCGACGTGCAGTCAGGTATTATAACCTAATTTATTGATTTTTTTAAGATAACTCTTGGACATTAAAAGAAACCTGCCATTTGGATACCCATTCTTCAAACGTCTCTTTTAACCAATTATTTGCTTCATCAAATTTCTTCTCTGCTAGTAATTCTTTAAACGGGACAATCTTTTCGTAATATGTAATTCTTAACTCTTCTTCTTTGTTTTCGCTTTCATCTATCATAGCAGTAATCAAAGGTGAAATAAAATAGTACATTTCATATTGTACCTCTCCATTTTCCAACTCCAATAATATAAAATCTCTGAAATAACGATATATATCTAGTTCTTTTTCGTTCGAAAACATAGATACTGTTAATTCTGTTTTACAAGGAGGATCACTATCAGGATCTCCACAAAATGGAGGACAAGGATTAGTAACGTTCATATAAATCTCTTCAATAAATGCCGAGTTACTATTAATCGGTCGAAAAACAGGTTTTAATACCTTTCCTTGTAATCCAAAATCTATCGATACACATTCACAATTTTCGTGACTTACTAAATCTAGTAATGAATTCTTACCTAAAAAATTACCTCTTGTTACTTCCTTATAGATTAAGGTATCATCCATTTTAGTCATTTGACCTACATAAGCTGTTATACCTTTTACAACATCTGTTAAAGTATTTAAATGACCTGCATGATCATAGTACCCATATTTAGCTACTAATGGTTTTGATAAATCAAGATTTTCACTGGTATGTGTGCAAGGAATTAAAAATACACGTATCGAATTAGGATTCATAGGATCATCTAATCCATACATAAATCGAATGCCGGAAATCCATTCATGAGAATTTAACGCTTTTACAATAATCTCTTTTTTAATAGTTATAGAATTAATTATTCCAGGAAACTCTTCTTGATAAGCTGATGTAGCTTTATCAAAATGTTCTTTACTTACGTAACCACCAACATTCATGGCGTTTAACTGATGAATTCTCTTCATACTCATAAATTTTAAGATTAATAATCAATATAAATATAGCTGTAATAAGTAGGCTCTTAAAAATACGAATTATTTTTATTCATGTTGCAGATTTCCCGAAAACCCCACAACAAACTTCTTTAACCTATAAGAGAAATCTCCTTCTATATTGAAATCAAATAAATAAAATTTATATTTTGAAAAATTCTAAAGGGATTCTCTAGAATCTATAAAAGAAATAGGCTTACGACTCATCTCAGGGAATTTTTTCGCTTTTAGAGCTTCTTTGGTATTTAGTATTAAATCCGGGACTACTCTTAAGTTCGCTCTAAGATGTTCTTTTAGTTCTTTTTGTTGCAAAGGATTTAAAGAATCAGATACATGAATTAATAATCTATCCGTACCAAGCTCGCCAATCACTACTTCGATTACATACATTCCTAATCCTTCGAAACTGGTCAGTACTTCTATGACACTTTGCGGATATAATGTAGTTCCTTTATACTTAATCATGTGCTTCTTTCTACCAAGTACAGGACTTAAACGCATAGTAGTCCTCCCACAACTACACGGTTCCGTATGTGCCTGTACCATATCACCTGTAGTATAACGTAACAAAGGCATTGCTTCAATACCAAGCGTAGTGATTGCCAACTCCCCTACTTCTCCTTCTTTAACCGCATTACCCTGTTCATCAAGAATCTCAGTAATGATCAATTCAGGGAGGTGATGTCCTCCTTGATGTGCTTCGCACTCTGTAAATGCCGTACTCATCTCAGTAGACGCATAGGTAGAATACAGGTCAATATCCCATTTCTCTTTGATCTTGCTTCCTAAGGTATTTAGATTAAAATCTTGATCTCTTAGTGGTTCTCCTATGCATATAGCAGCTTTTACAGAAGAGTTTCTATAATCAATACCGTGTGTCTCTGCATAAGAGATCAATTTTAACAAAAATGAAGGGACTACTACTAAATATGTCGATTGAAAACGTTCTATAGAATCCCATTGTAATTCCGGAATACCGGACCCAACACGAACCATGGCTGCGCCCAATTTTCTTGTTCCCAAAAAATATGCAAGACCAGCCATAAATCTACGATCCAAGGTTGTGGTTAGTTGTACCACATCTGTTTTGGTTACTCCTGCAGTTTCAAAAGAAGCCGCTTCGTTATAAGCCAATCGTTCTAAGTCTTTTTCTGTGAGGGCAAAGGTAACTGGTTTACCTAAAGTTCCTGAGGTGGTTACATAATCCACAATTTCTGATTTAGGTACACATAAAAAATCATCATTATATGCTTGTAAATCATCCTTGGTAGTGATAGGAAGTTTTTTAAGGTCCTCAACGGTTTTGATAGCTGATTCTGAAATATCAAGCGTAGCGAACAATCTTCTATAGTAAGGAGAATATTGCGAAACAAAATCTACTAACTCCCGAAGTTTTTTATTCTGAAGAATTGATATTTCTGTTAGTGTAGATTGATCTATATTCCTAATCATTAACTTATATTTTTCGTTCACACTTTCTGATATATTTTTTTAGATTCTCCATATCAGGAACTGTAGTTACTTCTCTTTTCATAGCTTGCTTAAAAGCTACTAATGCCTTTTTGTAATCTTTTTGTGTGTAATGATATTCTCCAAGCACAAAATATGTCGCCCAATAATTAGGGTTTAAATTTTGAAATTTTGAAAGCTCCTCTTCTGATACCTTTTCTTCTGTATCGGTAGCAGCTTCAATTTTTCTACTTAGCACCCTAAATACCTCATAATTAGCATACGTTTGGGTATGAATAAATGGATCTTCCGAAACATTTAGAGATTCTGAAGCAATCACAACTTCTTCCTTTTGTTCTTTTAATCTTCCGAAAACTTCATCTAAATCATAAGCAACGAATTCTCCCATTTGATAAGGATTTGTAGAAACCCAAACTTTCCGTTCTTCGGGTTGAAATACAATTCCGTGATGCGCTAACATTTGATTCAAAGCCTTTTCATTACCATATCCTATTAACCCATTGTCCAGACCATCTCTGTTTCTTAATATGGCTACTGCTTTTTCTGGATTCAGTTTATCATTTTCCGATAAAAGCTCTGTCATTCGCTGATATCTATAGAAAGAATGACTTTCTGCTATTGCTTTTTGATTACGCTTATCTTCGACATAAGTATCACTCTGAAAATGATTAGAACACACCAATTGATTGGTATTAGGAACATTATAAACTCCAAAATTATTTGGTGAAACCTCTATCAACGCTGCTCTTTTATCTTTGGCACTACCTATCATAATAGATTCTGACACAAAGACTTCTCTTTTTTTAGCAATCGCTATAGCTTCATCAATTGTAGAAGCATATTGCAATATTTCTCTTGTCAGAATAGATATAGGCGTTTTAGCCACCAATGGAATTTTAGATTTACCAGCATTAATCGTAATAGTCAATCCTTCTTCATTCATTCCGGATAATGCTCCCATCATTCCTGCCCATCCATAAGTCATAAACTTATAGCCTTCTGAAGGATTCATAAAAGTGACTAATTTTTCTTTGGAAAAATCATCTCCTGCATAGAAGTCAAAATTACGTCCGATAAGTAATTTCCCATCTTCAGTTTTATCACCCCAAGCAGCAAAAGACGTACATCCTACCAGCATTAAATCTTGTAATGCATGTCCAATATCGTGCGCTCCGTGCGCATAGAGCATACGTACATAAGGTTCTGCAAAGTTATTATAATCATTAGAGGCATATCTAGAAACTCCGTAAATTTCGGTTTTATACTCTTCTGGAACGTTAAGGTGTAACTTACGATTATACCAAGCTATGATTTTACTTAAAAACTTAAGATACCCTTCTGAAGGAATAAGTTCTGTAATCTTTCCGATAAAAGCGTCTTCCTGTATTTTGATCAATTCTCTCCCTAAACTTCCAGCAGCAATTCCTCTTTCTAGTGGTTTTCCTTCAAGGTACATTTCCCATAATCCCTGCTTATTTTTACGAAGAAGGTTATTATTAAGGGTGAAAAACGTGGAACTATGTTTTATTCTAGTTGTGTCGACATTTTCGATTCCTGAAATATCAGGTCTCGCTGCCAATGACTTCTTTACACCACAAGATGATGATGTTATTACAACAAACAGAAAAAATATATAATAGAAAAAATTCCTCATTATGAATCGGATAATTCTTTTTCTTCCAAAGTATTTTTAATTCGTTTTAGTAAATATTCTTTACCTACTAATTCTCCGCAAGTTACAACTGCGCTTATTGTTACTCCTAGCACACCGTGCATATTTAATCCTTGACCTGTAAATAATAAATTAGGAATCTTAGTTCTTGGTGATAAAAAAGATTTCATCGGATTCTCTGCATCTTTTGCAAAACCGTACATAGAACCCTCGTAACAACCGATATAATCTCTATAAGACAAAGGTGTAGAAGTATGTACTGATTTTATACAAGACCTAATATTTGGAAATTTTTTCTCTATCTCTTTTAAGTATGCCTCGATTTTACGTTGTTTAAACTCCTCATAGTCTTCTCCTCTATCATTCTTTTCTGCAACCGTATTAAAAGTGTCTGCCCAAGGTTCCATTTCATCAAATCGCATATAGGCAATAGAAGTTAAATTTTCTGCAAAACCTGGATTTTTAATATCTTCAGTGGTAGAAATCAAATATGCTTCTGGCCAATTTTCTTCTTTGTATTCTTGTGTGGTCCATACTTTCTCTGGTGAGCTTGTATGATAATAGTTTTTATTGATATACTGAAAAGTTCCCTTTTCGAAAACAATATATATGCTAAATGAAGATATAATACTTTCCGTATTTTGAATCCTCTTATAATATAAATTCCTAAAACGCTCTTTACCGATAATCTGTAAGGTAAGTTTTGGATCCACATTAGAAATAAAATTATCACCAACAAAAGTGTCGTCTTTGGTGGTGGAAACCGAGACTAGTTGACCTTCTTCAAAATTAAATTTATTTACTTCCTGATACTTATAAATTTTACCTCCCAGCGCTCTAAATCTTTTTACTAATAACTTAGCAATCTGACTTCCTCCCTGAATACACCTCCAGGCACTTTCCATGTATGAGTTAATAGATAATGCATGTACATAAAATGGAGTTTTATCTGGATCACCTGCATACAATAGATTGGAACCGGCAAGAACTGCTCTTAATTTGGGATCTTTTACAACACTATCTATATAATCCTTAGCTTTAAGTGTTAACAGATCTTCTCCATAATATCGATCTCCTTCTTGTAAATTATAGAGCGGAAATCTATAGCAAGTATCCCTTACCTTATCGACATATTCCTTTATTCCTTTTTCTTCTTCCGGAAAAAACTTCACCAACTGATTTACAAAATTATCATATCCTTGTGCGTGTGGATACTCGAACTTATCATCATCAAAAGTTACTACATCATAGGCATCAATATCCATTCTTTTGATTTTCAGATCGTCCATAATATCCAGATACTTAAAGTACTGATATAGATTCTGTCCTTTATCCAAACCTCCTATATAATGAATACCGGTATCAAATATACTTTTGTCTCTAACAAAAGTCTGTAGGTTACCTCCGAACTGGTTGTTCTTTTCTAAAACACATACCTTTTTACCTTCTCTGGCAAGGATATTTGCAGAAACCAATCCTCCTAATCCACTCCCAATAATAATGACATCGAATTTCTCTTGCATCTATTTTATTCTATTCAAAACTGTTAACCCAAACTCTTGAATATCTACTCTAAAAGTAGTTTTCATTAATTCGGGAAACTCGTTACTCTCAGAAAATATAATAATTCGCTTTATACCTTCTGATAGTATTTCTTTTATGTATTGTGGTTGTATTGGTGTAGCTGTATGTAACAAAAGTACATCAAATTTTGTCGATGTCAAATCCTGATCATCTACAAATTCCACTTTATTTCTTTTAGTACTATAACAGTTTTTTGCGATAGCCAATTTTTCATCTTGAGTAAGTATTCCCTTTAGCTTAACATACGGCCTTTTAAAACTTAGATATAGTAAAAACTGTCCATAATCATCGCTGTATTGCAAAACACGATCTTTGTGATCAATGAAACTTGCAGCCTTATAGTATTTTTCTTTATGTAATGCATAATCAGCTTTGATTTCTTTAAAGCAACTTTTATATCTATAATTATTTAGCAATGCTTTTTTATAATAATCGACACCTTCCAGATCTTTTTGTACCTCAAAAAATTGTTCTCTAAAATAAGCACTTATCTTTTTAGTTCTTTCTGCATAACCACTTCCAAATTCTTTATTATCTTCAGTAATTCTTGGTAAAATCTTTAATTGTACCGCACCATCGTGAATTATAAAATCACCTTTTGGAGATACTTGAGCATTACCGTGAATTACCACAGGTAGTATATCCAAGTTCAATTCTTGAGCGAGATAAAATGATCCTTTATGAAATCTGCTCATCTTAGCGGTATCTGTTCTAGATCCTTCTGGAAATGCTATTAATGAATATCCTTGTTTCACTTTTTCCCGTAAATGCTCTACTCCACCTTCTATACCTGAAGAAACCGGATAAAACCCTGCTAGTTTTGCTGCTCTTCCGAAAACTGGATTATCATACACCCAATCCTTCACTAAATAGATCAGTTTTGGGTATAACATTCCAACTGAAATAATATCTAAAAACGAAGAGTGATTAGCAATAATGATACATTGCTTACTAAAATCTTCATTTTCTGAATTATATACTCGTTTTTTTACAAAAGGGTTAGAATATAAAACAGATCTCATCAACTTAGATGTAACGCTATGAAAAATGGCCATTTTCTTTTTCATACGTGCCGGAAACCAAGGAATAATCAAACTACTAATTATTGACACAATAAATCCTCCAATGATAAAATATCCAAAGCTAAAGAGTGACCATAATGTTTGACGCATTCTAAGTGGTGTCAGTCCTTTTTTAACACGATTAGTAATGAATGCTCTAAATAGCATTGGCTGAATCGTAAACGCTACCAAAACCGCTGATAAAATCCCAATTAGAGATACTATAGAAATAGATCGAAGTGCAGGATGTTTAGCAAATATCAACACTCCTACTCCTAATATGGTCGTTATTACCGATAATAAAATAGAAGTTTTATATGTAGACAGTTCTTTTACTCCATACGTAAATTCTTTTACAAGTCCATTTGTGATAAAAATGCTATAATCTACTCCCAAACCAAAAATAAATGTGGAAATAATGACATTAAAAATATTAAAGTCTATGCCCAACATTTTCATAACTCCCAACGTAATTACCCAAGTAATTGCAATCGGTAGTGCAGTTAACAACGTTAGCATTGGATCTCTGTAAAACAATAATAACAATAAGACTACCGCTATAAGAGAATACCCGATTAATGAATTAAAATCATTCTTAAGGTTTCCTAGTAAAGTTTCATTTAGCTGCTTTCGATCAATAACAACTGTATTTGCTATCTTACCCAAAGAAGTATTGATTTTATCGGCATTCTCGTGATCCACTTTTATTGCAGAAACCACTGTTGAAAAACCATCTTCATTAGTCACAAATTCATCAAGATATAATTCTTTGATATTTTGATATTCAGTAAAACTTATCGGTTTGATTTCTGAATTTAATGTTGTGTAAAACTGAGTAAATGTTTCTGGTTTAAAACCAACAACACTTCCTTTTTCTTTTAATAAATTAGTGATAGCATCTACACGATGTTTTGTCCAGAATTCATTCCATAATTTTATTTTTTCAATTTGGGCCTCCTGAGAAAGAACCACTCCTCCTACTGAGCTGAAATTAATTAGTTCCTTATTTGACTTCTTCTGTTGTAAAGTCTCAAATAATTTATTGTTGGCATTTAAAGCTTCATTTAGCGATGTTCCGTATGAAACCAGATAAATTGATTTTGCTTTATTGTTATTGATTCTATCCAAATCTTCTTCTGCCGCTACCAACTCTTCCGGTTGATAGTTCATTGTACTTAGATCTGTATTAAACCCTACTTTATGAAACAGAAATAATCCAATAATAAATACTCCCCCAATAATTGAAATAAGAATTTTACTTTTATGAAAATCTGTTTGCGAGATTCGATCTATAAATGTTTTTCTTTTAGCTTTTTTACTTTCAGAAAAACGATATACCTGTGGAATAAATATCAAAGCAAAAACAGATGCTCCTACTACGCTTACGGCTGCAAAAATTCCAAGATCATTTAACGCTTCTGACTTTACAAAAATCAAACACAAGAAAGCAACAGCTGTAGTTAGACTACTCATAATAACCGGCATAGAAACGTCTCGATATAGCTCTCTTACATTGTTATTATTTCTGAAATGTGTAAGGATATGTAACGAATAATCTAAGGTAATTCCTAACAATACAGAGCCTATACCTAAAGATATGGCAGATATTTTTCCTTTGATCAAATATAATATTGCTATGGCAATGATTGCTCCAAAAACAGTAGGAGTAAAAATAATCAGTGGTACCGTGAGTTTTCTATAAAAGAAAATCAAAATCAGTAGTAGGATGCTCATTGCAATACTAACCGTAAGCTGTATATCGTGTTTTATTTGTTTGGCATTCGCCACAGCATATAATGTAGCTCCAAACAAAGTAGCTTCCGCCTGTTCAGAGTACTTATTATTTAGGTCGGATGTGATTTTTTTTAACTGTTCAACAAAGAATGTATTTTCTCCTGTCTCATTAGTTGCTAACGCAGGAGTAAGAAATAGCAGTAAATTTTTTCGATCTTTAGTAATTAAAAAACCATTATATAAATCGTAATTATCTCCCAACTGTAATTGGGCTAGTTTTTGTAGCCCTTTTGGGGTTAATGCTAAAGGATCTTTAACAATAAATTTTTTGGTGACCAAACCTGTCGGAGAAATCAAAGTCTTGTAGTTATTCTCAATAACTTTAGCAATAGAGTCCGGATTAATTTTCTGATCTATATCCTGATAATCCGATTCAGTAAGAAAAAATGGAAGATGTTGATATACAAAATCATATAATTCCATCACATTATCATCTGCAACCTTTCCTTGTATTTTTTTTACATATTTAGAAAGATGTGTATTGATAGAATCGATATAAGCAGAAGCATACGCTACAAGATCATCTGGATTTTCATTTTTATTAGTGATATTAACCACAATTTTGTCCGAAAACGATACTGTTTTTAGAACTTTCTGTGTAACTTCTGATTTATCACTATTAGGAATTAGTCGAGTAATATCTTCCTCAAACCCAATTTTACTTGCCAAAAATGCAAATACAGCAAAAACACCAATAATTATAGGCCAAGCAATTAATTTATTCTGCTTGATATACCGATATACTAAAAGAAAAAACTTATGCATCTATTGCATTACTTTTGGATTTGCGAGAGCTAAAATACAAATACGCAATGACTCCTGAAATCAATGATACCAATGTTGCCAAAATAAAACTCCCTAATATATATTGTCCTAAACTTTTGAAGATATCGGTTCCTGATTTTACATCTTCTATATTAAGGGTAACGTCCATTTCTCTTCCCATCGCGATCGCACCAATCTGATAGCTACCATAAATAATAAATGGAATTAATGGAGGTATACTTATATTAGAAAACAAAAATGCAATAGGTCTATTTAGTTTGAAAGCAATTGCCAATGATATAACCAAAATAGTCTGAAATCCCCATAAGGGCGCAATACCTATGAACAAGCCGAGAGCAATCGCACTTGCTTTTTTTACTGGAGGATCATTGCTTCTTAATACATTTTCTCTCCAGTATTGCTTAAACCCTTTTTTTTTTACTCTATTTATAAGTCGTTTAGGTAAGTAAAACAACAAAGTTAACGTTACTAACCAAGTATTCAGGATACTAATTCGAGTGAAATCTTTGAAAGGTCTAAAATGAGATACTCGTTCGGTCTCGTCATATAGAACTTGAACTGGTATATTCCGAACTTCCACATTTCTCCAGGCAAGTTTAACAATCACCTCTATTTCTAACTCGAATTTTGTTGTGAATAGTTTTAGTTTACTAATCTCCTTTATTGGATATAACCTATACCCTGACTGTGTATCTTTTAGTTTGATACCGGTTTCTATATAATACCAAAAATTAGAGAATTTATTTCCAAAACTACTTTTACCAGGTACCGATGGATCATCCATATTTCGAGAACCTATCAACAACAACGATGAACTAGAGTCTTGTTTCTCCAATTCGTCTAAAAATAAGGTTAAATCACTCGGAAAATGCTGGCCATCACTATCGATAGTGATTATATAATCATATCCCGAAAGGTCCGCTTGTTTAAAAGCTTCCCTCAGCGCCATTCCTTTCCCTTTATTCTCTGAAAAAGTAATAATTGTAAAATGATCTTGATAGTTTTCTAAAATACTAGCAGTATCATCTGTGGAACCATCGTTAACGATAATAATTCTATCAGTATGCTTCAGAACACCTTGGATCACTCTTTCCAATGTTTTCTGGTTATTATAGGTAGGAATGAAAACACAGCAATTTAGTGTCTCAAAACGATGGTCTAGTAATGTAGTTGTGGTCACAGTGTTATTTTTTCCATGTCAAAAATAGGATATGATACGATTAAACAAATAGAAATATTACCTAATTCTTTTTGTTTTTTCAACAAAAGACGAAATTTTGATTTGTTCCATCTTATTATTTCCAACTAAAGAAATTATTATTTCATCTTTTGTAGTGGTGATCATTTGATTTTGAAACTCATTGTCAGGCCTAATATTTAATAAATACTTCCCTTTCTTCGTAATATTTGTAATAATTGAATTGGAGCTTACATCCATAATATCAAATCTTAATTTTTCTTTTTTGATATCTAATTGAGGGAACATAATATCTTCTATTTCAATGTTTTGATCATCTTTAGTTACTTCAAATTGTATCTTATATTGGACAAATTGATTTTCATTTGGCCTTCCTGGTATGGTTATTTCTTTAACTGCAGACACTAATAAAATTTCTTCTTTACAGGATAAGAACGTGCACAGCATTAAGAAAGTAATTATCACGGATACGTATTTCATTTTTGTTAATTTCTATAAATTAAAAACCGGTAAAGAAAATAAACATTCTTTACCGGTCTAAAAAATTATGGTTTCAATTATTTCACTATAATTCTTTTTACTATTCTCTTGTTGTTATTTTTCATGTCAACTAGATAAACTCCCGAACTGTATGATGATAAATCGACAATAGTAGTTATTTTGTCTGTTTTAAAACTTTTAACTACACCACCAATTATATTATATATCGTAATTTCGGATTCACTATCAAAATCGGCTAATTTTATAGTAAATCTTCCATTAGTTGGATTAGGAAATACGGTCAATACACTACTATCTACAAATTCTCCAATTCCTAACACAGAAGAGTTTATAGGGATTTCCCAAATACCACGTCCGTAAGTAGCTACTCTTAATTTACTTGTTCCGTAATGTACTTCTAAATCATTAGATATTACATTAGGTAGTCCTTCACCATAAACTTCCCAATCTGTACCTGAGTTATTCCTATGAAAAACTCCAATATCTGATCCTAAGAAAAGATCTCCATTTCCTCCCGTTAAATATAGAATTTTATGCATAGGTACGTTAGGTAACGTTCCAGATATGTTAGTCCAACTAGTTCCTGAATTATCAGATTTAAAAACTCTATTTCCATCATTATATCTTCCATAGCAAATATAAACTTCTGCCGGATTAGTAGAATTGACAGCAATGCTAGTTACAAGACCGTTTACAGGTAATGTTAATGTATCCCAACTTGAACCTCCGTCGGCAGTTGTATAAACACCGTTTCCATCAGTTACATAAAGAACTTGATTGTCTGAAGGAGCGACTGTAATTGCCCTAGGAGCTCCACCTGGTGAACGCATATTATCCCAGATACCTCCAGAATTAGATGAACTATAAATATTACCAAATCCGCCGTAAATAGTATTTGGATCTATAGGATCTATCTCCAAAGGCCAAACAAATCTTGCTCCATTTGGTGTGTTTAATCTTGTAGTTTGTGTTGCCCATCCATCTGTAGTTCTTTCTACATATCCAGCTTGACTACAGGTCCAAGCTATATTAGAATCACTATAATTCCATAAAGCCTCTACGCCATCACTTCCATAATTCCTATTAATCCATTCTGTACCATTATACTGGGTAATATCATTATCCTGTGCTCCAGCTAATAAAAAATCTGCATTCTGAGGTGTCCCTGCAACTTTATAATATTGTGTTATTGATAGACCAGAAGATAAATCTTGCCATGGATCATCAGTCTTAATATTTCCTACAAACAAGCCACCATCATTAGCCGAAAAAACCTCAGTACTACTTCCTGGTAAAAATTCTAAATCGTGATGATCCGAATGCACATAAAAAAATGGATTTCCTGGCACCCAATATCCATCAAGATATTTTTGCCAAGTACTTCCTCCATTAGTACTTCTCCATCCATCTACTCCTCCTATAATAATTAGGTCCGCATCATCTGGTGCTACTAAAATTGTTTGGTTATAACCTCCTTGTGTGCTCAATGAAGATGGAGTGGATATCAATAATGAATTCCAAGAAGCTCCTCCATCAGTTGATCTAAAAACTGTACCGTTGTTCATACCAACCAAAAACTCTGGGTCGCTTGCTGTAGTTGTAATATCAAAACGACCTCTATTAATCAAACCAGTAGATGAAGTAGTCCAGTTTTCTCCATTGTCAGTAGAAATATGAAAAGTTGTTGATCTACCCCCAGTTGCAAACAAAATAGTACTCGAGCCTTCTTTATACATTATATCATTAAAACCTGTAGCTGTTGTTTTTAAACTCCAAGTTGTTCCAGCATCAGTTGATTTATAAATCCCACCATTTGTAGTTGCAAAAATGGTATCTGGATTATTAGGATCTATAAGCAAATGTGCTATTAATCTTGTTTGCGTAACTTCATAATTTAAACCGGTTGTCGTCCAAGTTTCTCCGTGATCAGTAGATTTTAAAACTCCAATAGAATTGTTTTGAAATCCATCATAGTCTCCTGTAGCCATATACATGATATCACTATTGGTAGGGTGAAAAACGATATCTGACACACCAAGATTAGGAATATTATCCCCTTTAGGCGTCCAGGTATTTCCGAAATCATCAGATCTCCAGATTCCACCCCCTGGTGCTCCTACCCATATTTCATCTGTATTTGCCGGATTAAAAGTAACGACATTCAATCTTCCCATACCTGCATAAAAAGTAGTCTCAGATTCAGGAATCACCTTAGGACCTATTAAAGTCCAGCTTGCTAAATTTTCATTTTTTTCTACTGAAACATTTTGCAGATATTTATCCCACTCATTATACGCTATTAAAGGACTTGGAAAAGAACCATCTTCATTTATACGGCTCTCCCAAAAATAGGCCCAACGCTCAAATTGTTTGATTTTTTTTCTATCTGCTCTAGCACTACTTTTGCTAATTGAAGTATATTCCTGTCGCTTTTTGTTTACTACTTCAAAATAGTTACTGTCATCTTTAGCAGGTGAATTACGCCAATCTTGTGCCGTTATTATATAACAACTTAAAATTGCTATAAAAAAAAGGAAATTTTTTCTCATTTATGTGTTAGTTAGAATTAGTCTATAATAACTAAAACAGTAAAAGCTTAAAAAACCCTACTTTTTTTGAACAATTATTTTTTAAAAGCCTTTGACGTCAACATAAAACCTTTGATAAATTTCTTTAATTTGGGAGAGGGTACTTTATCAATATTTTCTGTCAGAAAGCTTTTATCTGTATCTATATCCTTGTAGTATCTGGTAATTCTAGGAGCGCTAGTTTGCACACTTAATCTAATCATCCTTAGTTCTATATTATTAGGATCAGATACTATTGCTTCTTCAATTAACTTCTTTCCTTGTTTAAAAAAAGATATTTTATCTCCTCTTTTTTCAGAAAACGAAGCCTTCAGCGTCAGTGCACATCCATAATACGCTGATAATACGGAATTTCCTTTGTAGTCTATATTCTTCGTTAACTCATGAAATTTCTCAGTATTCTCTTTGGAATCTTTTGCATATTTATATGAATTTCTTACTTCCATAATATCAGCAGTAGTGGCATTTGCAATAAGTAATCCAATAAATAAGACAAAAAACTTCATATCGTTAATTTATAATTTAATAAAAGTAATCACAACTTTTAATGCTATGGTATCATCATATTTTACAGTACTCTTTACTTTAATTTCCTCTTCATTATCTGTAAAATCATTGGTAATAACTAAATCCGGAGTCTTTTCAGGATTAATCACGGCCATAAACTTTACATTAGAAGCCTTTTTCATAAATAAAGAACATCCTTTTCTGTTTTCTGTAAGCTCCTTAATAATCTGTAATGTACAAACACCAGGAGTTATCGGATTACCAGGAAAATGGCCTTTAAAAATATCATTTTCAGGATTTAAAGATATAGTCGTAGTTTGTATACCATCCTTTACAGAATCTTCATTGATTTTATATAAATCAGCTATTAGCATATTATTTTTTTAGGAAGTTTAACTCTATATTTAGTTTGATGTTTTTATGATCAATACGTATGTTTTTAGCTATCAAATCCTTAGAAACATCCTTAAAAAGTATCATGAACTTTTCTTTTCTTTTAGTCGCATGAATTATTTTATGTAATCTCAGATTAGATTGATTGTAAAAGTAGTAATTACTGCGTTTGTCTCTTTCATTTTTAAGAACATTATAAGTAGTATCGTAATACTTTTCCTCAACCGTTCCTTTTTCTTTGATTAACAATGAAAAATCTCTGATTAAAGTATTCAGAATAATTCTTCTATTAAGCTGATCTACAATTGAATTAATTTTATATTCATCTTTCTCAAATTCTATATCAAAAAAAGTACTTCCAAATTGTGAAGTAAAAACGATGCGATGCTTGTATGGAGTTATTTTTTTCAAAATAAGAATACCACTAAATTCATTACCATACACTTCTATATCTGCTTTATATACATAATCGATATCAAGGTTTGAAAAATATGGATTTTTCACCATATCATTTGTTTCCACTTCAGATTCCATGAAATTATCTACAGTTGCAACTTTACAACCAAAAACAGACACAATCAGTATACTAATGAGTAAATATCGCATCAGGAATAGGTTTATTTACAGATGTATTCTGAAACTTTATAAGTGTATAATCTCCTGAAGGTTCTATTAATTTAACACTGGAAACTAAATATTTTTTTGATTCAAAGCTTAAAACAATCTGCTTAAACATATTTTTTAAGGTCTGATCTTTTGGAGATAGTTTTGCTATATATTGATCATCATTCTTAAAAAAACTCATAGAAAACTGAGTATCATCTAGCATATCACCACTTACGCTCTTGGCAATCAAATCATTCAGTTTTTTAAAAACTTTATTCGAAGCAAGATTAATATCACTTTTTTTACCTGCATCATTAATAAACAGCTTCTTATCCTTAAAAATTACGCTATACTCATATGGTTTTGTGTAAGACCATTTGATAATATTTGGTGATTTAAAATATAAATTCCCACTACTTTCTATATCATTAGAGAGAAAATCAATATGCTTTATTTGTGTAAATGCATTTACAATTGTTTTAGACTGTTTTGCACTAGTGCTCACGGCATTCTTAAAAGTATCTGTTTCTAATGTAGAAAGTGCCACTTCTTGAGCTTGTAGCCAAGAAAAATTTATGAAGAGGCAACCAAATAATAAAAATCTAAGCATACGCTTGTATCGAAAATAGTTCATCTATAGTAACTGTTGTAAAATTATTCCTTTGCAAAAATAGCAACAATTGTTCCAATACTGCTACAGTAATTATTTTTGTATCATGAAGGAGTATAATATCTCCTCCTTTTAGGTTTTTTGTAATTCTTTTAAGTATTACTTTTTCTGAAGGAATTGTAGTATCGAATGACCGCTTATTCCATCCAATAACTGAATGCCCCGTATTTCTAACAGCTCTAGCTATATTTGGATTGGTAATTCCATATGGAGGCCTAAAAAGCAATGGCTTTTTTTTAGAAAACTTTTCTATTATAGTATCCGTTTCCTTAATTTCATTAGTAAACTTATTCGTACTGTAGATATCAATAAATTTATCGTGGGTAAAGGTATGATTCCCAATTATATGATTTTCTTGAATAATTTTTTTAAGTATATCAGGATGTTTTTCGATTTGCTTTCCGATACAAAAAAAAGTCCCTCTAACATTATACTTATTCAACACTTCCAGTATCTTTAAAGTATTCAGATCTGGGCCGTCATCAAAAGTAATGGCTATTTTTTTCTTTGTTAGCTTTGGATTACTATTTAAACTTTTAAGAAAGTATCCTGATCTTATATTAGCAACTCCGTAAGTGGTAATTAGAAGCCAAAGAAGCCCCAGTACAAGTAAACTCCACCAAGGAAGCTTATTGAAATTAATTGCGGTAACAATAAGAATACCTGCAATTATGGATATAATATTGACTGTTTTCCTAATTAGCATCGTTGCAACAACGCAATACTATGATTTTTTCCAAGATATTGATTATACAAAAGTACATTATTATGATTCTTTGCCGTAACATCATTAACCTTTAAGACAGAAGGTATTTGATTAGTTTCAAAAATTTTACAAGCAAGCCAAAAACCGAAACTAGAAGCAACATAATAGTCACCTATCAAGTGCTTATAACACAATTGTTCTATATTTGAAAAAATCGAAGATTGTAAATTTTTATAGTAATTATCGTATTTTACATCTCCATTATTACCTAAAACTACAGCGTCTATATCATCTAAAGACAGTCCTTGACGAAAAACAAATTTTTCGATATCTGCTTTTATTTCATTTGGTGTTGCCTCACTTATAGTTTCTACATCAACAATATTGGCCAAACTTTTATCAGTTTTTGCACCTAAAACCATAAATGTAGCACCTTCACTAGCAACTGTACCTAATGTATTTGAGTCCAATAAATCAATTAAGTCAATATCATCATTCTTGATTTGACCATCTAATTTATGTAGTAAAGTAGAGTTTTTAGCAATTTCATCAATACCACCAACCAAAATATTTTTTCCGGATTCTTCTGACAACATTAACTGAGCATCCATTACAGAAGTTTCAAACGAAGCTGCTCCTTGAACGTAAGTAACATTATACGCCTTACACCCTAATCCCAATGCTACTTGACCTCCAACAGTATTATGCGTCGATTGAATAAATAGTGTTGGTGTTAAAAACTGCTCATCATTATGAAGAATGTTTTCCAAAAATTTCTCAGAATCTTGTTTACAGCCCATTCCTGTGCCTGTAATTATAGCATCAGGCATTTCTACTCCAGAATCTTTTAAAGCCATAGATGCGGTTGTAACTCCCATCTTTACAGATTTAGACATTCGTCTCATAGCTGCTGGCTTTATATAATCTTTATAATTAGGATCATGACATCTAAATATCGGTTCCTTGTAAGAAATTAATTCCTCTAAAAACGTACCTGGATCCGTTGTAGGTTGTGCAGAAATGCTAGCAATACCATTAATAAAACAATCGCTCATTATTTTGTAAAAATTAAAGTGGAACAATTGCCTCCAAAACCGAAAGAATTGGATAAAATAGTTTTCACTTCTTTAGCCACTAATTCGGTTTGCGGGACTAACGAAAACTCTTTCATTTTAGTTTTGAAATTCAAATTTGGGAAAATCAGATTTTCCTTCAGCGATAAAAGCGAATAAACCGCTTCTACAGAACCCGCTGCAGCTAGAGTATGTCCTGTAAATGCCTTTGTAGAACTAAATACAGGTATGTTTTCTTCTCCAAAAATTCTAGTCATAGCCACACCTTCTGATAAATCATTATTAGGAGTTGCAGTTCCATGAGCATTTACATAATCAATGTCTTTAGCAGTCATATTAGCAACCTTCAATGCTTTATTCATGGCAAGGTACGCGCCTTCTCCATCTGATGATGAAGCAGTTTGATGAAAAGCATCATTCGCATTTGCCCAACCAGCAACACGACCTAATACTTTTTTATTTTCTTTTTCTACTATAGCATCGCTCTCCAAAACTAAAAAAGCTGCCGCTTCTCCGAGGTTTAATCCTTTTCTGTTATCATCAAAAGGAGTACACTCTGAATCCGACAAAATCATTAAAGTACCAAAACCATTAATGGTAAACTTAGACAATGCATCTGTTCCTCCAACAATCATTCTGTCAATCTTACCTGCTTGAATCATACGTGCTCCAAGCATTATTGCATTTGCTGCTGAAGAACAAGCAGTACTTATAGTAGAGACATATCCATGTATTCCTAAATAATTAGAAATAGATTGTGTAGTAAAACCAGCATGTTGTGCCTGAATGAATCTTCTATAATCTTCAATTTCATTATACCCTAAATAATATTTTTCGGTAGTATCCATACCACCTACACTAGTTCCTGAAATAAAGCCGGTTCTATATTTATTTATATCCGAAATCTGAGCATCCTGCAATGCCTCTTTTGCCGCAATAGTTCCAATCATAGCTGTTCTAGAAAAACTGTGTAAAGGTTCCAAACCTAGTTCTTCTTCCAGGACATTGTTGGTTTTTTTAATCTCACCAACCATGATTTGATCGCTATGGCGAGTTTTCAACATCTCGATTCTAGAAATTCCCGGAGATACTGATTTTAAAGCATTAAGATTTTCTTCTACGGTGTTTCCGATAGAAGATATTATTCCCATACCAGTAATGGCAATGCCTTTATTCATATTATTTTGTACGGTGTTTTGAAATATAATCGGCCATTACGCTAATAGATTCAAATATAGCTTTGCCTTCTTTTGGATCTTTTAGCTTAATCCCATAGTCTTTTTCTAATAACACAATTAGTTCAAGTGCATCAATAGAATCTAATCCTAAACCGTCACCAAATAGAGGATCATTATCTCCTATTTCGCTTACCTCTACATCTTCAAGGCTTAATTGTTCTATTAATTTCTCTTTTAGCTCTTCTCT
This sequence comes from uncultured Aquimarina sp., assembly GCF_947495315.1. Classification (GTDB taxonomy): domain Bacteria; phylum Bacteroidota; class Bacteroidia; order Flavobacteriales; family Flavobacteriaceae; genus Aquimarina. The sequence continues at coordinate 22,134 of NZ_CANLYD010000010.1, forward strand.
TAATTCAGCCATAACTATTGATTATATAAATTATTTAATTCTTCTTTTGTTAGCTTTTTTTTACCTTTTTTTGAAAGAAAAGCCAAAAATACGTCATATTTATCATTATCCAAATCTACCCATCCACAAATAACATTACTTGCTTTTCCGGTATTCATTAAAATTTCAGAATATCTGGACATAAAATCAGCATCAAAACTTTCTGTGACAAAAAATGCATTCTCACTTTTCATCTTATTCTTAATACTTATCTCTCCCATAATAATATTAGGGAGTGTATAAACAAAAACTGCTGGAGATGGATAAAAATCTTCACGATCACGAATACTTACTTGATGCTTTCTATCCGTATCAAGGCTTGATGATCTATTAGATAATACCAGAGCGGTATCTTGGTCTACTTTTTCTCTGTCTTTTAATAAAACTTCTGAAGCTAAAAACCCCAGCTTACACAACTCGTCCATTTTGTGAAATTTTGGGTATTTTAATTCCAAAAACTTATAGACCCCTTTTGCAAAATCCTTCAGATTATCTGATTCTGAATCAATATATAATTGATCTCCATTTTTAAAGACCTTGTTATCTCGAATCGAACAAAAATCTGATATGTAATATTTTTCTTTAATCACGATACCTCTTTTTCAATAATCAGTGCCACATTACATCCACCAAAACCAGATGCGGTTTTCAGAACCCTTTTTAATTCTTTTTTATCATTCTTGGCAATTACATTAATTGATTCTGAAACTCCTAATTCTTCAAAACCTAAAGAAGCAAATAACTCATTATTAATTAGACAATGTCTGGCTATGATACTTTCGATTAAGGCAGACGCGCCTAATGTATGTCCATAGTATCCTTTTAGACTATTGATAGGAACGCTTTGCATTCCAGCTCTATTAAAAGCAATGGCTTCCATTTCGTCATTATACGGAGTTGCTGTACCATGCGCAGTAATATAATCAATCTGATTACTCTCTAAACCTGCTTCTTTTAAAGCTTTTTTGATGCTTATATACAAACCTTCTCCGGTTCGTGAAGGGCCAGAAATATGGTTTGCATCATTTGCCGAGGCATCGCCAACAATACTAATGGCTTCATCTGTTACATTCTCCTTATTAGAACTCAACCATGCACTTGCCGCTGCTTCTCCTAAACTTATACCTGTCCTATTTTTACAAAACGGTTTACAGGGAGCAGGACTTACTGCCTGAAAAGAAAAGAAGCCAGAAAGCGTAAATTCAGAGAGTAAATCTCCTCCTATTACCACCACATCTTCAAAAAGTTCGGACTGAATCATTCTCTTTCCAACAGCCAGAGCTAATCCTCCAGAAATACAGGCATTAGATAGGATAACAGGTGTATGATCTGATTTAAAATAATGCTGAACAGCTTTGGAAATACTTGCCAGATAGACTTTCTCATCAGAATCATCTCTCAAATTATTAATATTTCCCTTTGTGGTAGAAATAATAATTCCACATTTAGTAATATCTAAAGAAGGATTCTCTACGAGTAGTTTAGAAACAGATAACAACATCATCTTTTCTAACTTAGTATACCCTGAATCATTTGAGATTTTTTTCCAAGCTTTAGAAAGTTCATCATTATTAATCACCGCGCCAAAAAATGGTTCTGACCAAATATAATCATCTTCAATTTTTTTGATTCCAGTCTGATTTAAGCGAAGATTATTTATGTTTTCTTCTGTAGAAAATCCAAGAGGAGAAATTATATTATCCGCAACTAAGTAGATTTTTCTCATAGTAATCCAACTTTACGTTTCCAATCAAGAAAGAACTCTGGAATATTAAGAGACATATTACCATCCATATCCAAGAATACCTGCGTTGTTTCGCCCACACAAACTAGTTCTTTGTTTTGATTATATACATTATATCTAAAAATCATTTTTGCAGCAGGACTATCTACATACACTGTTTCTACTGTCGCAATATCACCATATTTAAGTGGTAACTTATGATCACAATTAGAATTAACAATTGGTGTTACGTAATCATTATCTTTCACATGAAGATAAGAAATTCCATGGCTTCGACCAAAGGCTTCTCTTCCTTCTTCGAAATAGGTTATATATATTCCGTGCCAAACAATACTCAAAGGATCACAATCATTAAATCTGACTCTCACCTCATGAACATGTTTGATATCGGTTATAACTTCTTTAGACCGCCTTTTTCTTTTCATAGTATAGTATAGCGATTACGATAGTACTAATAAAAAACCCAATTAGCAAACCAATTTCTGGAAGAATGTCTATCAAACTGCCTTTTCTTAAAAAACAATCATAAAAAGCCTCTAATCCCCAGTTCATAGGAGAAATTTTAGCTATGAGCTGCATCGTATCAGGCATTGCAAATACAGGAACCCAAACCCCTCCAATTGCGGCTAATAAAACAACTAATACAGCTCCAAAAGGAGCTGCTTGTTCATGCGAACTAAAAACAGTTCCTAACAAAATCCCTAAGCCAATAGCTCCTAATCCGGAAGATAAGGCTACAAGGTATAATAATCCTAAATTATCTCCCAAATCCAAAATAGGTAACCCCAATTTCGGAAACACATAAATCCCTAAAAGTAAAATCAAGGTAAACTGTAATAAACTTACTAATAGGAACAAAAATGCTTTACCTGCTATAATTGTTGAATAATTGATTGGTGTTGTTTGTAAACGAACAAATGTTCCTTGTCCTTTTTCGTGTACAAGATTTAATGATAATGGTAAAATCATAAAGAAAATCGCAAACAACGTCCAAGCAGGTATGTTATGCTGTACCGAGTTAGGAAGAATTGATTCTCCAGATAACGAAGGGTTTATCTGTTCATATTTTACAAAATTATCTCGATTAAAAGACTTAAGGCTTTCTGATGCTCCTAATTCTTTTTCGAAAGCTTCGTAAATCGATTTAGTCTCAATACTCGCCACCAATTTATCCACTGCAAATATCACGGAACTTCTAAAAGTTTCCTGTGTTATCGGATCAAAATACAGCTTTACAACCTTACTAGATAGTTTTTCTTGAACGTCTTCTACTTTTACAGAATCCACTGCACCTTCAAACTCTTCAAGAATTTTAGTTATGTTTTTATCTATTTGTTTCTGAAGTCCATCACTCAATCCTTCAGGAATCACAACTGCCAACTGGTAGTCGCCAGAAGCAACTAAAAGCTTCGCTTTTTCTTCTGTTAAGGGAATATTATCTATTTCTGAAATCGGTTCTAAAAACTCTATTTCAGAAAAGCTCTTTTGAATTTCACTTGATAACTTCCCGTTATCTTTATCTACTAATAAAATTTCGATGGAGTTGCTTGAAATCGATTTAAAAGTAGCATCCTGAATCAATGTAATTGCAACTACCAAAATAATTGGCATTACAAACAATATAATTAACCCTCCAGGATCCCTTAGAAGCAATAAAAACTCTTTTTTTATGGAAGCTAAAAATCTATGCATAATCACGAAGTTCTCTTCCTGTAAGTTCTATAAAAACATCTTCTAAGTTTCTTGCGTCCTTGGTATCAGAGATCAATTTGGACGGTGTGTTTTCTGCAATAATTTTTCCTGAATCAATTATTCCTACTAAAGAACACAAATCTTGTGCTTCTCTAAGATGATGAGACGTATAGATTATAGTTGTGCCTGCTTTATTTAACTCTTGGAGCTTTGATGTAATTGCCTGTTTTGACTGAACATCCACTCCCACAGTTGGTTCATCTAAAAATAATAATTCTGGATTATGAAGTATTCCCGCAATAAGATTTACTCTTCTTTTCATTCCTCCAGAAAATGTTTTAATTTTTTTATCTGCAAAAGATAGTAATCCTAATTGATCCAAATGTGATAAAACAATTGGTGTTAATTCGGTTTTTTTCATTCCGAACATACTCCCGAAATACAGTAAATTCTCTTTTGCGGTTAATTTTGGATACAACGCATACTCCTGAGGCACCACGCCAATTGTTTTCCTAATTTCTTTAGCTTGTATCGCAAAGCTCTTACCAGAAATCAATACTTCTCCGGAAGTTGGCTTAATCAAACCACACAAAATAGATATTAATGTAGTTTTGCCTGCTCCATTAGGTCCTAAAAGACCATATATCTCACCTCTGTTAATTTCTAAATTTACAGCATCTAAAGAAAGAAAAGTAGCACCTTTATACTGTTTAGAGATATTTTTTATCTGAATCAGAGGAGTAACATCCATCTTAAAACTATTTAATTGCTTTCTTAAGATCTAAAAAGAAAGCTCTCTCTGCCAGAGCAATCGCATCTAACTTATCTGCAATTTTATTATATGCATCAGTTTCTCTACTTCTATTCTTATATAACCTGGAAGCATCAATAGCAAAATCTCTCCATTGATCACCAATTACAGTCATTTCTTTCGAAAGTTCGGCAAGCCTAGGATTTTCCATAATTACGGAAGCTTCTTGTAAAAACGCAGCAAAAATAAATCGAAAACCTCCGCCACCAGTTCCTATCTCTTCTTGCATACGAACTAATTGCCCTAAATAATGATTTGTCTTTTTTACTCCAATCTTATCAGGCCATTTACGAATTTGCTTAGCAACGTACCTAATCCCTCTATACCCAACTACTGGAACTGGAGCTAGCATATGTCTATATGCCTGTTTAATTCCCTTGGTAATTGCTTTTTTAAGATCTATATTACTGGGCAATTGCGTGGGATAATAAATATGTCCATTAGGCGCGAATGGTCCTTTAGCAAAACGTACTTTTTCTAATTCTTTAGAAGATAAGGTAGTCACTTCTGGCATTACAGGATCACTGATTAAATAATCATCTCCTACTTTTCCATAAACAACCAGGTTATGCGCATTAAAGTGAAAACGATACTCATCAGGAAAATACGTTAAGTTATACACTCCTACTTGTAGTCCTACCGGATTATTTTTGGCCAACTCAGCATCAAGTGCTTGCTGTGCTTTTTCTGTAGATTTATACTTATACCTTTTAATTTTAAACCCCAGTCTCTTACTTACCCTAGAAAAGATAAATCCAGGAACAGGTCTAAAACTAAATGCGGGTGCAAAATTAACCTTTATAAAAGGTATATATATAAAGAAAACTCCAGAGGCGATACCAAAAACCATTGGTTCACTTACCTTGAGTCCATTATAATTCAATAAATTAGAAACCACTCCATTTTCGCAATGGGCAGATTGGTTGTGTTCAAAGTTTATTTTCAAATCTTTGGATTTTTAAGTTCTTCTAAAGAGACCTCGAAAGTTTCAGCATATTTCTTTAATGTCTTTTTACTTAGTTTTTTAAATGTTTTGGCTTTTAAATGTCTTTTTACTTTCCATTGCCAAAAACCAACATATCCAGATAAAACCACAACATCCATTCGCTGTAACTCCATATAATATGCGATAGGGCTAAGCTCTCCTTGTTTTATTTTATGGATGGTTTCCTGAAGTTGTTCTTCTATTAATTCTAAAGACTTATTTAGTGCGATCGTTTTTGCCTCCCAACCAGAACTGAGTGCTTTTCCATACTTTCCGTCTTTATCAACAGCATATACTATCTCTTTTATATTTGCTTTGGAAAGACTACTTTCATCCTGAGGAACTTCTTCTTTCTTCATACAATCAAAGAATTAAAATTTAAAGATTTTTATATAACTAAGAATCTACTATGATAGTTTTCATCTCTGACGAAGCAATTAAACCTCCTTCTGAATCATTAATACGAATTTCTACTAATGAAACCTGCATAATTTCGGCAATAATCTCTACAGTAGTTATTAATTCCGTCCCTACTTTAGGTAGTGAATGAATTGTGGCATGTTTTATAGATCCAATAAAACCAGTTTTAGGTTTTTCGTCTTTTCCACGATTTACATATCCTCTATATCCTCTATGCAATGCGATACTTTGTGCCATATTTTCGATAAGACCTCCTTCTGTAAAATATTCATCAGAAGTCAATATATTATCCGATGTTACTTTTAAACCGGAAATAACCTTTTCATTATCAAAATACAATAACTTATCAATCATCACAAATGGATCCTTTTGTGGGATCAATTTCTTGATGAAATCTTTATCCATTATTTTATTTTCTAATTGATTATTCATTAGCACACAGTAAACAAAATATGAAAATATGAAAATCTACCACTCTCAGGAACAATTACTAAAATTTTATCTCCAAATTTTAATTTCCCGGAATTTTTAAGTTCGTTAATCATTAAATAGATAGACGCAGAACCAACATTACCTACATTAGCTAAGTTAGTAAACCATTTATTTTTAGGTATACTAACATTTTGGTTTTCTAATTCATCATATAATTTGTTTTCAAAATAAAATGAAGATAAATGCGGTAAGAAATAATCTACTTCGTTTATATCAAAATTATTCTTAGAAATAGCGTCCTTGAGACTAGAAACCCCTTTTTGAATAATATGTTTACCTAAAACTTTCACATCTTGTTTTAGCGAAAAAACAGATTCTGACAACCATTCCTCGGGTTCATATTCACTCCAAGGCTTAAGGCTTCCATCTTCTTTTTTATCTCCTCCAGCATACATACAAGCTTCCAGTTCATGTGCAAATGAATAAGCCTGCATCCAATCAATACGTAATGGATTTTTTCCTTTAGGTTCACTTTCTAACAAAAATGCACCTCCACCATCAGACAACATCCAACGCAGAAAATCTTTTTTAAAGCCAATAATTGGTTGTTCTTCTAAAGACTTTAAACTCTCTACCTCTTTATCAAACTTTCTAGATTGCATCCAAGTAGAAACTCTTTCTGTGCCGGTACAAACAGCATTTTTAGTACTTTCAGACCTAACAGATAAAAATCCATATTTTAACGCACTCATTCCTGAACAACAAACACCAGAAGCAGTATTTAACTCAATACTACCTTTTGTATCTAACAACCCATGTACCATAGAAGCATGAGAAGGCAATAAATTATCAGGAGTTGATGTTCCACAAGAAAGTAATTCTATTCCGCTTTCAGAAAAATCAGAATCACATAGACTCTTAATTGCTTCTCTAGTAAGCTGAGCATTATTATGAGTTATATTTCCATTATTATCCACGGCATAGTATCTTTCTTTAATACCATTGTTTCTTAAAACAATTCTTCTCGCTCGTGAAGGCTGATCATCAATCATCCCTAATCTCTTTTCCATTTCATCATTCGAGACCGGATCATTCGGCAAGAAATGCCCTGTTTTTGTTATGTAAACGTTTTTCATAAATAGTGATTACTTATCGTAATCTTGTTGATTGATAATATTTGATGTCTTTTTTTATGCGTACATAAAAAGGCAAATAAGTCAACAAAAATATAATAAAAACTATTGGTACAAAAACCCAAATAGCAAATTGGAGATAATACTCAAAAAAGTTTAGCCATTTCGCCCTTCTTTTTGGTGATTTTAGCCCTATCTTATATATTTGCGCTGACCACTTACTAAAGATATGATTTCCAGATTTATCTGATCTAATTAAGAAAGGTTTTATCCGAACTGCTCCATCTTTTACCAACTCTTCTTGTAATGGTTCAAAATTTTCTTGAAAAAGATATTTTTTTATAATTAACCCAAATTTTCCAGCTTCTTTTATATCCTTATCCGATACACCTGGTTTTGGAAAAACACCCAAATATTTGGTTTTCTTTCCCCCCATCATCCAATGTACAATAGTAATCACACTTATATGATTCCAATGACGATCTACAAATGCTATATTCCCGACCAATTCGGTTTTACAATCTACCAACAATCTTTTGACCTTTTCCTGGGCTAGAATCCACATATTCCTAGAACCATTAATGGTTATAACCGGAGTATCTTTCAGCAACACTTTTGCATCATCTCCTTTCAGAAAAGAATTAATTGGAATTGATGGTGAAAGATACCAAACAGTATAGCCAAATATGATCAAATCATACTTTTTATTTTTTATAGAATCAGGAATCGGCTTGTTAGGCTTTGGTATCTGCAAATAAGACTCAGGAAACACCTGTAGAAAATCTTTCTTATCCCACGGAAATTGATAAGGTTCTTCTGGACAAATTTTATGTACTGTAACAGAGCAATTTTCCTCTAGCTGTAGCGGTCTAACGAGATTTGTTAATATATCACCTAATTGACCACTTTGGCTATAATACAATACCAGTACACTCTTCATATGTTAGGGTTTAAGATCATCCCAATAATCATAGTAGTTAAACCATTGCAAGGGATACTTTTTAACCATAATCTCAGTATTTCTGACATACTCTTTTAATACATGGCTAGGTTTGATTGATGATTCTGAAAATTCGGGCTCACGCGCATACAAATTATATTGCTTGCCCGATCCTTTCATAATATACATAAAAAGAATAGGTTTTTTCTTTCTGGCTGCTAATTTATATGGTCCTGATGGAAATTTCACTGACTTTCCTAAAAACTCATGTTCAAGATACTGGATTCCTTCAACATATCGATCTGCGGCAAAAATAATCACTTCTCCATTAGCTAAAACATCGTTCATCTGAAAAATATGAGACATATCTTCCTTAATTACAATAAATTTCATTGTAGTATCGGTCGACACCGCTCCGACATACTGCTTAATTTGCTCATTTTCCTGATCGGTAACCATCAGATTAACTCCGGTATTGGTCATATCAAATTCATCAAAAAAATAACGAGCAATATTAAAGCTACCCACATGTCCACTAAACACAATACCTCCCGTCCTTTTTCCCAAAAGTTCTTGTATTTTTTCTTTACCATCATAAGCAAACGTAAACTTTTTCTTTAATCCAAAAGAAATAGCAGTCCGATCTATAAGTGTTTGTCCAAAAACAAAATAATTTTTATAAACGCTTAATATGGATTTAAAGAAAGACTGTTTTAACCTTTTATTGTAGAAATAATAACTTGCTTTGGTTGTAGTATAAGAGAACACCAAATAGTAAGCAGCTACAAATACCAAAATAGAATAAGCGGCATTAAGACCTAAATTCTTTATAAAGAATATGAATATTTTATATCCTAAAGGTGTTCCTTTAGCCTTACCTTCCCATTGGGTCATTATGTATCTTAAATATTGACTTTGCGTTCTATCAAATCATAAAAATCTTTGAAGCTTTCGACACCGACAAAATCATCTCCTACCAGCTTAACTCCAAAAGTAGCTTCAATAGCCACTACAAGATCCACATAGTCCAAACTATCTAAATCTAACGTTTCTTTAAGGTTTGCATCAGGAGCAATATCATCCGCTTCAACCTCGAATTCCTCTATCAAAAAGTCATCAACTTTTTCGACAATTACACTTGTTTCCATCATCTTTCTAGTAATTTTTTTCTATTCTAAACCTTTTTTATGACGATTGCAGAATTTGTGCCCCCAAACCCAAATGAATTCGACAAAAATACATCAATTTTTTTATCCACCGTTTCTTTTACCAAATTTAACTTTGTCGAATCTTCATCCGGAGATTCTAAATTAATATTAGGTGCTATAAATGAATTATTCAGCATTATTAATGAATACACTATTTCACTAGCTCCCGCCATCCAACATTCATGACCGGTCATTGATTTTGTGGAACTAACATATGGTTTTGATTCACCAAAAACTTCATGTATTGCTTTTGCTTCATTTGCATCTCCAATTGGAGTTGAAGTTGCATGTGCATTTACATAATCAACATCTTCTGGCTTAATATTAGCCTGGTCTACAGCTCGCTTCATAGCTCTAGCCGGCCCTTCTTGATTAGGTGTTGAAATATGATCTCCGTTAGAAGAAAAACCATAACCAGCAACTTCTCCTAAGATGGTCGCTCCTCTTTTTACAGCACTTTCATAGGATTCCAGAAATAAAGCTGCACCACCGCCACTTGGTACTAATCCGTCTCTTTTACTATCAAAAGGTCTTGATGCTTCCATAGGATTATCTTCATTTATAGAAAAAACTCCTAATCCATCAAAGCTACCAAATGCATAATCATTAATTTCCTGAGCTCCACCGCATAGCACATAATCTTGTAATCCTTGTTTTATCAGTAGATATCCCATTCCAATAGAATGAGACCCACTTGCACAAGCTGCGCTAATTGTAAAATTAACTCCTTTTAATTTAAACACGGTAGAAAGATTCATTGTTACCGTAGAGTTCATGGATTTAAAAACCCCACCAGACCCTACCAAAGTAGTATCTTTCTTAACTCTAATTTTATCAATTGCTTCCATCACTGATTCTGCGGTACTATCATTACCAAACAGAATGCCAATTTCTTCTTTTTCCAAAAATTCCTCATCAATACCAGCTTGATCAAACGCTTGTTTTGTTGCTATGTATGCATATTCAGATTCTGAACCAAAGCTAACACGTTGTCTTCTACTTAACTGTTTTTTTAAATTTGGCTTTGGTACTGTTCCGGTTAACGCAGATCGATACCCAAACTCTTTACGAGATGGCTCGAAAACGATACCGGATTTTCCTTGATACAATGACTCTTTCACTTCATCAACATTCGTACCAATACAAGAATAAATCCCCATTCCAGTAATAACTACTCTTCGCATAATCTCTTATGAATAAATTCCCCCATTAATATTAACGACTTCTCCTGTTATATATGACGCTTTTTTGGATGCCAAAAAAGTTACCAAATCGGCTACCTCTTCTGCTTCTCCGAAACGATTTACAGGAATCATGCGCTTCAATTCTTTCTCATCCATCTCCACAGTCATATCCGTTTTTATAAAACCCGGTGCAACCGCATTTACTGTAATTTTACGTTTTGCCACCTCTTGAGCTAATGCCTTTGTAGCCGCTACAAGTGCTCCTTTTGCTGCAGAATAATTAACTTGACCAGCAGTTCCCTTTACTCCGGAAACGGAAACAACATTTACAATACGACCATAACGGTTCGTTAGCATTTTCTGAATAAGATGGTTTGTTACATTATAAAAACCGTTTAAACTAATATTCAAAACATCATGCCAATCTTCTGGTTTCATCCACATGAATAAACCATCTCTGGTTATACCTGCGTTGTTAACAATCACTTCTATAGTTGCATCCGGATTATCTGCAATCCAACTATCTAGTACTTGATGTGTGTTTTCTACGTCCGCTACATTAAATTTTAGCAACGTACACTGACCACCTTCATTTTCTATTAACTTTTTTGTTTCATTGGCAGCAGTATCATTAGATTGATAATTAATCAAAACAGGATAGTCTAGCTCTTTTGCTAATTTTACAGCTATTGCTCTTCCTATTCCTCTAGATCCACCAGTAACAAGGGCGTATTTCATTTACAATTTTGGTTTTAAGGTCAAAATAATTATTGGTTCAGAAAAGCAACAATTATTCCAAATTAAGATTTAATTAACAATATTAAAAGATTCCTAACAATTTTAACAATCGTCTAATGATATTTGAAAAAAAATGTCTATTTAATTTTCACAAAAGGCTCTGCGTTTTCAAACCACTTATCTCCCAATAACTGTCCATTTGGTTTTAAAAATCCCCATTTCTTATTATATTTCACACGTGCCAAACCATCTACAAATCCTTTTTCAGCTACTCTTCCTGATAAAAACCCGAAACTACCTGCTGTGATTCCGTACTTAGCATCAATAACTAATTCTCCTTTTGTGTTTACAAATCCCCACTCTTCAATTTTTACTGGAGCTAGTCCATTAGCAGCAAAATAATCAACATCACCATACTTATTTTCAACAACCACTTTACCATTAGTATCAATATACCCCCATTTGTTACCATCAAAAACACCAGCATATCCATTTTCAAAAGTTTTTGCCTTTACAAACTGAGGTTCTATCGCCCATTTACCTTCTTTATCGATAAATCCTATTTTTTCATTTTTACGTGCAATCGTATACTTCCCTCCATCTCTAAAATCCCAAAGTTTAGTAGCCCCATCAACTTTATTAAAAGAATTAGCCGTCGCCATACCAAAAACTTCTTCTCCTTTTTCAGCACGAGCCACTCCGTTTACATAATTACCAATTGAAGTATATTCTGGTTTTATAACAATATTCCCTTTATTATCTATAATACCCCATTGACCAGCTAGATTTGCAAATCTAGCATACCCATTTCGAAATCCTTTAATAATCTTATAAGCAGGTTTTACAATAATTTCTCCTTTTGCATTCATCAAACCAACCATTTTACCCTCTCTCACAAAAGCTACACCATCTTTAAAGGGGTATAATTTTTCGGCATTGGAATAAGACAACTCTTTGCCTTGCTTATCTATGTAGATCCATTTTTTATCTTTTAGAACCATAGCAACTCCGCTATTAAAATCTTTAGCTTTGCTAAATTGAGGCTCTAGAAGCCAAGTACCATCTGGATTTATGTATCCCCATTTTTTACCATCCAAAACTAATGCTACACCGTCTGCAAAATTATTTGCCTTCTTATATTTTGGCGTAATAACAAACTCTGCTTTTTTATCAATATACCCAAATTTCCCGTCTTCTCTTACTTTTGCAAGTTCTTGAGAAAATGCGGTTTGTAAACCAAATACTAATGCTAGTGTAATTAAAAGTGCTTTTTTCATCATATTTATATTTAAGGTTTATTTTTTAGTGCCTAAAATTAAACATAAGTAAACATGCATAATTTTATATGGTTTATAAGCTAAATCTTAATTCCAAATATTTAGTATGCATCATTCTCCTTCAAAAAGTCTTTAACTTTTTGAACAAAAGGGTATGTAATATAGTCTTTAGTAAAAGGAGGAACTATCTTTTTGATATCTTCAACCAACTTCTGAGTTCTACTTGACAACTTATCTCCAAAATCAAGATATTCTAAAGCTTGCACAATAGTCATTAATTCTATTGCCAAAACCTCGAATGTATTCTCTATAACCGTTTTGGTTATATTCGCAGCGTTCGTACCCATACTAACAATATCTTGATTATCGTTATTATTTGGGATACTATGAACATACATAGGGTTAGAAAGCATTTGATTTTCTGCAGTTGTAGAAACTGCAGTGAATTGAATTCCTTGCATTCCAAAATTAAACCCAAGCTTTCCTAAATTAGCAAAAGGAGGCAATATATCATTAAGTTTAGAATTCAGAAGATAGTTTAATTGACGTTCTGCAAGCATTGATAATTTGGTCACTACCAACTTAAGCTTATCCATTTCCAGAGAAACATAATCTCCGTGAAAGTTACCACCATGATACACATGCTCGGTTTCTACATCAATGATAGGATTATCGTTTGCAGAATTTAATTCTTCTATTAATATTCTACCTACGTGTTTTATTGTATCACAAACAGGACCTAAAATTTGAGGAACACAACGAAGTGAGTAATATTCCTGAACCTTTTCTTTAAAATAAGTATCACCATTTTGACCAGAATACAGATGCTCTGTACGATCTCTGGTAAGTTTACTATCTGATAAATGTTCTCTCATTTTACGAGCGACATCCTGTTGCCCTAAATGAAGCTTACTATGATTCAATTCTTCTGAAAGATGATCATCATAAGCCTCTACTATTTCATTTATTGCTGAAGAACAGCTAATGGACCAGTCTAATAATTTTTGAGCGTTAATAACATTAACAATACCTATTCCGGTCATCGCGGATGTACCATTCATTAATGCTAATCCTTCTCTAATTTTAACTTCGATTGGTTTAAGGCCTAATTCTTTAAAAACCTCAGCAGTATTTCTTCTTTCTCCTTTATAGAAAACCTCGCCTTCTCCAATAAGGACAAGTGCTAAATGCGCTAATTGTACTAAATCACCACTCGCTCCTACTCCTCCGTGTTCAAAAATCAATGGTGTAACATCGTTATTTATAAGATCTTTTAAACCATTAATTACAGATATATTAACTCCAGATTTACCTAACGATAATGTATTAAGTCTGGCTAACATTAGTGCCTTAACAAAATCAGGCTCCATAGCTTTACCTGTTCCGGAAGAATGACTTCTAATTAAGTTAAACTGCAATTCTATTCTATCCTTGTCATCGATCTTATATTGCGCCATTGGCCCGAATCCTGTATTCACTCCATAGATCACTTTATTTTCAGAAAATTTTTCTAAAAACTTAAAGCTATCATCTACTCTTTTTACTATAGATTCATCTACGGCAAGGTTCTCTTCGTTAAAAATTACGCTGAGAAAATCTTTTATTTCTAACCTTTCTTTTAGTATTAGCATTCGCGAATTAGTAAGTTTTTTCCAATATTTGTAAAAAAATTAAAGTTTACTCTTTATTTTTACAGAGGGCAAATGTAATGTATTTAATATACCTTTGAAAATTATGAAAAAAGAAAATGTGGATGTACTGGTTATTGGCGCTGGTCCGTCAGGCAGTGTGAGTGCTGCTTATCTTAACAAGCAGGGGGTAAATGTTAAGGTAGTTGAAAAAACGAAATTCCCCCGCTTTCAGGTTGGAGAAAGTTTGATCCCCAGATGCATGGATAATTTCAAAGAAGCAGGTCTTCTTGATTGCCTTATGAAACAAGGGTATGAAAAAAAACACGGTGCCCGATTCATTAAAGACGGAGTACATGGATGTTTTGACTTCAGTAAAAAATATGGAGATGGTTGGGACTGGACCTGGCAAGTACCGAGAGACCATTTCGACAAAACTTTAATAGACGAAGCTATTAAGCAAGGTGTTAGCGTTGATTTTGAAACCGAAGTTACCAATGTAGAATTTAACGGAACTGATTCTTTAACTACTGTCAAACACAAAGATGGTTCAGAAAGTCAAATCGAAGCTAAATTTATTATAGATTCTAGCGGTTTTGGACGTGTAATTGCTCGTCAACTAGGCCTAGAAGCTGCTCCAAAAATTGCTGAACACGGATCAATTTTCACACAGGTAAAAGACATTAATCGTCCTGAAGGAACTGAAGGAACTTTAATAACTTTTGAAATTATTGAGACCGAAGTTTGGTTTTGGTACATTCCTTTTTCTAATGGGAATACAAGCATTGGCTTTGTTGGACCGATGGAATGGATTAACAAATTTAAAGGGAATACAGCAGAAGTGCTCGAAGAGATGATGAAAACTTCCCCTTATTATTATGAGCAATTTAAAGATCTTCCTTATTTATTCGATCCATATAAAGTAGAAAATATTTCTAAAAATGTTACTAAATTGTTTGGAGATGGTTTTGTTCTTACAGGAAACAGTGCTGAATTTTTGGATCCAGTATTCTCATCTGGAGTATCATTTGCTACAGAAACAGGTTTATTGGCTGCCAAATTAGCTGTGAAACAACTAAACAACCAAGAGGTTGATTGGCAAGTTGATTTTGTTGATTACATAAAAGATGGTGTAGAAGTTTTTTCTACTTATGTAAAAGAATGGTATACCGGAAATTTACAAAAGATTATTTTTCATAAAAACGAGAACCCTGTTTTTAAAGAACAAATATGTGCGGTACTAGCCGGATATGTATGGGATAAAACAAATCCATTTGTTAAAAAGCACAAACATATTTTACGAAGTGTTGCCAAATTAGTGGAAATGGAAGAGAGTATGTCATAGTATAATTTTCTTATAGACACATATATTAAAAAGACTATTTTTTAGCAGTAACTTTTACTAAAAACCTATCTTTTTTACGCCCCATACCTTCAATAAGAATTTCTGAATCAGAAAGCTTAAGTACTTTACGCATAACAAAATTCTCGAACTCTTTACCTTTTATATTACTTGCCTCAAAAATTACTTCTTTTTTCACTTCTCCTGTAGAGTGGTTTATAATATAAGTAGTAAAAAAACCTTTCTCAACCCCAATATATCTATGTGGTAATTTGTTTTCAGGTAAATCAAGATTTTTTATATTATCCATATACAATAAATAATGATTTTCTCCAGAAGACATATACTTATAAGACATTGACAAAGTATTTTCAGCTCTAATAGTAATTTGCCTTTTAGGTAACCTATGCATCCAATCAATTAAACCATCTTTGTTAATTTTAGTAACTAAAATATCTCTATAAACATGCTTTGATTGAGATCTATTCTGCATGTTTGCATTATTACGTGTCTGAACATATTTTTGTTCTCCAATAATTAGAAAACTTCCATCACTATTTCTAACTATTTTGTTGATAATTAGGTTTTCAAAAGTAGGTTTTTCCTCCTCATCATCCACCTGTTTTTTTATATCCTTTTTTTCTTTCCCAGTAGCATATTTTTGTAACATTTCTAGCGGAAAATCATAATTATTAAAATCACTAACACCCCCATCTTTATTAAGTTTGACTGTAAAAATACCTGTTGCCTGACCTTTATCGTCTATAAAAATGTTACTTTTATCAGGGTTTTTTGATGTTCCTGCCATCACCAAATTCGAATCACTATCTTCATAGATCATTATTTGGCTTATGAAATTATTGCCTATTCTAATTTCATTTTTAACAATTACATTAGTATTCTTTTTAACCTTAAACATCTCTAGATGATAATTGGCTTTTTTCTCTTTTTCCTTTTTTTCATCCGTACTATCATCATCAAATACTGATGCTAACATGTAAAAATCTTCATTCTTATCAATTGCAAAATCAACATTATTCATCTTCTTCTCTGTATAAGGCATTTCCACCTGTTCTTTCCAGATCAAATCTAATTTCGAATCAAAAACATTTATAAGAAATCTATCTTTCCCTTTGGAATCATCTCTAAATTCTGGTTTTAGTCTATATGTAATCAACAACTTGTTATTGCTCAATGACTTTCTTAGGATATACTTCTTACCAAAAAGACTCTTCACTGTATTTACAACACGAAATGATGAAAATGAATTTCTAGCGATCTTTCCTTGTTGATTAACCACTTCTTTGACACTAATAACCTCAAGACTTTTCAGAGAAAATAATTGGGCATGCAACGATTCTACTTGAGCATCTCTATCCCATTTAGCATAGAAAAACACCACATTATCCCCTATTCGAATTATTTCCTGAAAATGACCAATACCTTTTAGAAAATCAGGATATTCCTTTCTACCAACCTCTTCTAATGTTTTGGAGTCAAATTTTTGAACAACCATATCATGCTGACGTGACTTTAGAGATATTACATAATCTTTATACTTAAAAACCTCTTTTATTCTACCCTTCATATCCTTGTACTCTTCTCCAACTTGTACAATGAAATTTTCAGATAGTTTGGGGTCCTGACCAAACACATTTATCACAATAAATAACAATAAGAATAAAAGTCTATTTTTCATATTTACATATTTATAAGCTATTCTACTATTCATTTTTTTTGAATCAAGCGCGAAACTACAAAAATTAAATAATAGCTTTCTCACCCAAAAAGGGTAGGTATTATGACTTTTATAAAAAAGAATACTAAAACGTGAACAATTTATTATTTAGCAACTGAAACTTTTAGCAATAAGTTATTCTTCTTACCATCATATGCTTCAAAAATCATATCCTTATTGAGAGTAGTGTTGCTACTTTATAAACTTCTA
Source organism: uncultured Aquimarina sp. (assembly GCF_947495315.1). Taxonomy (GTDB): domain Bacteria; phylum Bacteroidota; class Bacteroidia; order Flavobacteriales; family Flavobacteriaceae; genus Aquimarina. The sequence goes on from NZ_CANLYD010000010.1 coordinate 39,655, forward strand.
GATTATCTAAAAGAGAATTTCTAATATCGCTTCCGGTAAGAATTGGATCTTTGGTTACCTCTCCACTAGCATCGTCTATTGTATAAGAAGTTAGAGGTACAAAAACTCTTTTTACCATCAAAATACCTTACAGGATATTAATCAAAAGATCTTTTTAAGTTAGTGAAGTCATCTGTGTTTACAATACAAACGGAATGATTTATAGCTACTAAATCATCATAACTTAGTGGAAGAAGACTTAATTGATTTTGATAATTGGTCCTCCAAACTACTTCTCTTTTCATAACCATGAAATTAAAAAATTTAAAAACTTATCAAAATACAAAAAAGACTGCCTTTTCAGGCAGCCTCATTTTTTATTCAACAGTTTACAAAATATTTCAGAAAATTAATTTAAAATTAATTTCCCTAACGAACTTCCTTCTCTACTACCTCCATAAATCCAATATGTATTCGTACTCTCTCTAAACTTTGTAGCAGGCTTCACTACTATTTGTTTCTTTTCAAATTCGTCAGGATCTGTTCTAGATATCTCTCCAGTTTCTTCATTAAAAGAAAAAACTACGGGTATCATTTTAGTATAATTTTTTGCCTTTTTTACGTCATCGATTTTAGTTACACCAATATTTTTAGGATCATCGTTAACCACTACTGTTAATTGTCCATTATGATAAATTGGTATCGCACTCAAGTACTCTGGTCCATTACCCAATATCGTTAGTGGAAAATATAGTCCCGCAGAAACTGAAACTCCTCCAGAAGCACCCCAAAAACCAATAGAAAAACCTAATTCAGAAACCACAACTTGTTGTTCTTTAGGAATCACATTGCTCCAATCTAACGTACCATCTTTGTTCAAAGCTGTTACTATTATTTCATTTGCAATATATGTATAAGGTGTTATTCTCATTGGTCCTATACCGCTAGCTCTACCTTCAATTATTAATTTATATTCTGAAAGGACAATTACTCCTCCATTTTCTCTTTCGACAAAAGCAATATTTCTATAGTAAGGTTTTAAGTCCTTCCCTTTCTTAGCGCGTCTTTCTCCAATTAGCTGTTCTTTAACTGCGACAGTAAAGTCATTAAAGGTTTTTTTAACCACTTCTCCTGTAGTATAATCAAAAATCACATCATACATACCTTCTACAGTAGATTCTGCCTTACCGCTTTTCTTTAAATCAGAATAAAAACCTATTGCATGAAGTGTATTATCCTTTGTCTCTATTAAGCCGCAACTTAATGCTCGTTTACCTTCTAGAACAACATTAGTTACTTGTTTTTCATAACTATTTTTTGCTAAATAGGCATGTATCGTAATATTATTGATACTTGTTTTCTTTTTCTTATCTCTATAACTTTCTGTAGTCGCAATTAACACATCTCCGTGTTCATTAACCTGAACATCAGAAAAATCAAAATATTGTCTGTTCTTTTCTTCAAATACAACTTCATAACTATCATTTAGAACAGAGGTTAACGCATCATCCAAAAGCGTTACCGTGTATTTCAATTGTTCTTTTTTAGAATTGATACCAACGTGTGCTATTAAATAATTAAAATCATCATAGGATGAAGTAAACACAAAAGACCCCTTCTTCTTTTTCCCTTCAACAGGAACAGATAACACTGTGGTAGTATTTACGATTTCATTTCCTGAAACCTCTTTTGCTAAAAAATTATTGGTTTTAGCTTTTTTATCATAATACGAAAGCATTAAAAATATTTTCTCCCCTACAATAGCCAAATCTTCTACCTGTAATTTATTACCATCTATTTTATCAAACTCAAGCAATGTACTATTTTGAAATGCTTTTGTGGAAGCATCAAAAGTTTGTAAAAAATAGCTCTTTTTTTTCCTTGCTAATGCATACACAACACCTTCTTTTTCTCCAGCAATCTGAATAACATCGCCATCTTCAGAAGTTATTGTTTCGCCAAAATCAAGATCAATATTACCTACTTTTAATTGGGCAGATAGCGTTGTGCAGATAATTAACAAGAATAATAATACTAGTTTTTTCATAATGTAATTTTAAAAAATTTAATCGTTGATTAATAAATCTAATTGGTTCGTATATTTTTTTTATTGAATTTTATCACTGCTAATTTTTATTCAAAAAAAAGAGGATGTCTTTCAAAACAGCCTTTCTTTATAAGTAAATTTTCCATTTAAAACATACGTATTATCTGTTAGTGTCAAACAGAAGACAAATGTTACTATATCATTTTTATTTTTTTTTAGAAATTTCACTTGTCAGTGAAGCTCTGATTCCGATATCTCCTATCTCAAAATCATGAATGTATAACATAACTTCTACATTAGATTTTTGAGGCAGCGCATCAAAACAATTAACTGTCAAAATTCTCTAAGGATTATTTTTCAATCGTTACAAAAACAAAACACTCTTCACTACAAACCCTAAAAAAGAATCGACAAAAAACTCAATAATAACAAAATTAACTTTTTTTTTAGCGTAAATTTCGTGCAAATATAACAATCTATATATTTATAATCAAAGACATATATCAACTAAGAAAAAACTTGTGTTTTTTGCCTCTCTATGATTAATCATTTTCTCAAAAAAATGAAATACTTAGTATCAACCTCTTAATTAACCAGTTACGTTACAAAAACTAATTTTCTTTTTTCAAGATCTAATATTGGATATGTAACATCATAATGCGCCAATTAGTAGTAACAAAATAGAATTCTTCATATTTTCTGTGTATCAATTAATGAACTTAAACGTTTTTAGAAAAATTACAATTGCAAAAGTGAAGATATTACGGTAGAATTACCCCACCCTTTTTGGGCAGGATTTATTACTTTGATTAAAACAGTGAGGAAAATTATTATTTAGCTAGAGAAACTCTAAGTAACAGATTATTCTTCTTACCATCATATGTCTCAAAAATCATATCCTGATTTGGTAGTGTTGCTACTTTATAAACTTCTAGATTATCCAAACGAGAATTTCTAATATCGCTTCCAGTAAGAATTGGATCTTTTGTTACTTCTCCACTAGCATCATCTATTGTATAAGAAGTTAGGTACAAAAACTCTTTTTTGCCATCAAAATACCTTGTGGGATATTCATCAAAAGATCTTTTTAAGTTAGTGAAGTCATCTATATGGAATAGGTAGTGTTTACCTGCATTTTTAAAATTAATATATGACATACTTCGTTTTCCTCTAGCCCCTGTTTGGTATTTTGGTAATCTATGAAACCATTTTACAGCTCCTTCTGGAGAAAGTTTAGAAGCTATTACATCTCTGTAAAAATATTTATAAGTCGTTCTTGAACCAGAAGAACTGGATGTAGTAAAGGATTCTACATATCGCTGTTCTCCGAGGATTACCATACTCCCATCCTCATTATACACAACATCATTAACTTTTAAACTTTCAAAATCTTTTTTATCCTTTTCATCCTGAGTACCTTCATTAATACGTTCTTCTCTTTTTAAAGCATACTGCTGCGCTATTTCTTCAGGAATATCATTTTTTAAAACAGAATTAACAAGTCCCGTTTCATCTAAATTAGCGGAAAACAGACCTGTTGCTTCTAATTTATTATCATTATTTACATAAAAGCCAGAAACTCTTACTTTCCCTTGCTTATCCAAACCAATAACCGCATCCATAATCGATTTACCTGCCAGTTCTATTTTACTTTTAACAATCTCCTTAGGGTTTTCTTTAATTTTAAAAACTTCTGTTTTATATGTATTCTCTAACTTATTCTTTTCTTCTGCCTGAGAATTAAATACAGAAACAGTCATATAAAAGCTTCCTTCATTATCAATTGCAAAATCTTCATTTTCCAACGATTTGCTTGTATAAGGTAATTTTACTTTTCTACTCCAAAGTAATTTTAAACTTGAATCATATACACTGATTCCAATTTTATCCGCTTTATCATTAGCGGTTTTCACTCTAAACAATACTAACAACTTCGTTCCATCAAATGATTTTTTAAAAACAAATTTGTTAATTCGCCCACCTGCATCAAAACCATACGTACTTTTAAAACCTACATCATTATTGATATTATCTTTATCGCTACCTACAAGAACGGGTTTCTCTGCTATAATCCCCGTAAGTGAGATTTTTTGAGCATATGCTTTATCCTTTACCGTATAAAACGCTACTGCTTTTCCATTAAGATTCATTACCGTCTGAAAATCTCCTTTATCTTCGATTACTTGTCTCTTTTTTACATCTTCTTTAAGATCTTCTAAAGAAAAACGTTGAATCGTCATATCATTTCTGCCTTTTTTAATAGCAACCATTCTGTCTCCAGAGGCAACATAATATGAGTTAGAACTTCTAATTCTTTTATACTTTTCTCCTATTTTGAAATTAAATTCTTCAGAAAGAACCGGTTTCTGAGCATATGAACATATACTAATAAAGATTATAAATAGAAGAATGTGCTTATTTTTCATTGTAAATGATTTTTTATCTGAGTACATAACGTTTATAATTAGGTCAAGTAACACAAATATATGATTCTTGATTGAAACGTGTGTTTTTCGGAAGTTTTATGCCGATCTTAATTTTTTTTTACAGATTTTTTTGAAATGAAAAAACTGATTTTCAACTTTTTAAAAACACAACCCATATAAAACGAAAATAATGATAAAAAAATGTTGCATTGTAGTCTCATAAAAGCTACATTTGCATCCGCATTTGAGATATTAATGTGGAGTTCATAACATTTTTTTGAATTTAGGAGAGGTGCCAGAGTGGTAATGGAGCAGATTGCTAATCTGTCAACGCGTAAGTGTTGCCAGGGTTCGAATCCCTGTCTCTCCGCAATTATTTCAATGATTCTTGATGTTTCAGAAGTGTTGAAATTTTTGAATAGTTACACTTCGGGGTGTAGCGTAGCCCGGTTATCGCGCCGCGTTTGGGACGCGGAGGTCGCAGGTTCGAATCCTGCCACCCCGACAATAATAGAGTTACGGGCTCGTAGCTCAGCTGGATAGAGCACCTCCCTTCTAAGGAGGCGGTCATAGGTTCGAATCCTATCGGGCTCACAAAAAGTCTTACTTGAAAAAGTAAGACTTTTTTGTTTTAAAAAATTACTTTGTGTCCTATTTATGGATCAAGACCAGCTGTTGCATTTATGCAAATATTATAGTTAGTCTGAAGAGAAAAACTCTATATTTTTGACTCCCATAAAACTTTCAGCTGGTTGTTGCTATGTTTATTTAGTATTTTAACCGCTCATTTTTATCCCAAATACCCCAATAAGCACCTACATCGCCCTCCGCACCAACTTTCCAAGACTCATCAAAAGATGAAAAAAAGAATATCTCAATATCATCTTCTTCAGACCATTTTTGTGTATTCATAAAATACTTCATAGCATTTTCGTAAGATGGAAATGCTCCTTCGAGGTTTGTTCCTTCACTTGGCCACCCAGTTTCAGAAATGATCACTTTTTTTCCTTTGCCAGCGCGGAGTGCTCTTTGGTACATATCTTTCATATACAACAATGAATAATCCATATCACAACCTTCCCAAAAAGGGTAACAATTTGCTAATATAATATCACAGGCATCACTAATTCTAGGATGATCAACAAACTCATAATATGCATCCACATAGCCCACAGGTACATCTTTTATTTTTGATTTAGCGTGGTAAATATGATCTAATAATTGTTGTTCTGTTAAATCACCTCTATACATTACCTCATTGCCAACTGCAGCAATATCAACATAGCTTTTTTCGCATAACTCAATAAGGTTAGCAACCTCTTTTTGGTTTATCTTCTCATCATCTCCAAGCCAAGCTCCAACCATTGTTTTTATGCCATATTGCTTGGCTATCTCAGGTATTAATTCATTGCCTTCTGTAGTAGAAAATGAACGTACCCATTTGGTATATGGTGCAATGATTTCTATTCGACGCCTTATTTGTGCTTCAGATAGTTGATCTCCTGGTTTTTGCCCCTCGACATAAGGACTAAAACACAATCCGTGCATACCATTTTCTAAAACCTGCTTATACATTTGTTTTAAATCTCCAGTAGTTTTATCAGTGTAGTCTAAACTAGCTAAAGTCAAAAACTTTTCTTTTCTTACAGACATAAGATAGATATGATTAATTAATATTATTAAAGTTCTCCTCTTCGTTCCACCAATGTGGCCTTTATATCCCTGGCTCTCTTTTCGCTAAGACTATATTTCCACATTACCCATACAGCTAATGCTGCAGTTACTGATGGAACTATTATGTCAGCTACTCTAAGCCCATTCATGGTTTCTAAAGATTGCTCAGTTACGTTAGGGTCAAATCCTACAATACTCAAGATTACTCCTCCTAAAACCAACGCAATAGATTGGCCTATTTTAACCATCAGCCAATAAATAGCTCCAAATGTTCCTTCTTTACGCGGCATTCCATTTTCTAATTCATCTAAGTCACATACATCTGCGGTCATAGACATCATTAAAGTAAACAATCCTCCCATTCCGAAGGCAAATAATGGAATTGGCATGAATATAAGCCATGGAACTTCGCTACCAGGATCTATACTAAACCATGACATCCCTATCTTATCCAATACTGGGTTTAAAGATTCAAATATCGAACCTATTCCAGAATTTAATGATTTACCTAATGCCGTTTGATTAAATTGACTATTAAGTTCTTTATCAAACCCCCACCATTTTAAAAGGTAACCTACTATTGATAAAACTGTTGAAATTATAAACGCTTTTTTCTTTCCCCATTTATTTGCCATTCTTGAAATAATAGGTATGACAATGAACGCAGTAACCATGGCGTTAATCGTATTAAACCACGCTGGCCAAGTACCTGCTAATTCATAACTACCGTTATACATATAAAATACAATGATGAAGACACCGAATGCAGCAACAAGTTGAAATCCATTAAAAACCAAGAAAGTCGCACCACATAATTTCATAAAAGGTTTATTTTTGGAAACCTGAACAATTCCTGCAAATAAATCCTTCATGTTAGCAGTAAGCGTTTTGAAATTAATCTCTTTCCTGTTTTTCATATGTGAGGAATCAATGCCTTTGCAAAACAATGCTGGCAAAACTCCAAAAACTATACACATCGCTCCTACTATAAGTGCCATTGTACGTACTCCTTCTGCTTGTGTATTAAATGTATTTGCGTCCGGAATAATCACATACAACCACGGTACAATCATCCAGGCAATTTGACCCATAGTATTAGAGAATGCCATTATACGCGTTCTTTCATTATAATCTGATGTCATTTCATAACCCAACCCAACCAATGGAGTAGCAAACATAGTATTACCAATAAGGAATAACAATTGAATTATCATCACATGCCAAATAATATAGGATTGAGTTGCATCATCACCTATTTGCCACATTAAAAAGAAAAGAATACCACTTATGATAGCACCAACAAAAATATAGGGTCTTCTACGTCCCCATCTGGATTTAGTATTGTCAGAAATGAAACCCATTATTGGGTCTGTTATAGAGTCAAATATTCTAGGTAACCCTCCTAAAAGCCCAGCCCATAAAGGATCAACTCCCCAAGCAGTTAATAGAAAGAATTGGATAAAAACCTGTAGTGTTCCGGGTAGTATATTTAATATAAAATGGCCAGTACCAAAGGCAGCTTTTTGACCTACAGGGACTTTATCTTTTGTGGCAGTTTTAATATTTGACATAGTTTGAGTTTTAATTTGTAACGACTATTGTTTGAATAGCCTGTGCGTTAATAGAAATGTCTTTTGACTTTTCACCAAGGACTAATGAAAACTGTTTGGCTTCTTTAGTAGGATTAAATACAATCACCGCAATAGAGCCATCCGTATTTTTTGCTGCAGTAACCATTACTTTATCATCCGAATTCTCTACATCTATCACTTTAGCTCCGGGACGAATATATTTACTAAAATGCGCCATAGTATAGTATAAAGGTGTGAAGTATACCTCATCATTATCTGGATCTACAATCACTGGTGCTACACACCAGTTTTTAAACCAGTTCGGGCCTCCTTGTTTATCTAGCACCATATTCCAATCTACCCATCCATCTACCCAATTATTCAAACAACCAATGATATCTCTAGCATAGCGATAAACAGGCACATATTTAGGATGCAAATGTTTCTGGTCTTCTGGAGCCCAGTCCCAACCCCAATCAGTTGCCTCTTTGGACCAATACCAAGCATCGTCTTTCCATTTAGGTACTTCTGCATCAACACAGGCTTCAGTTTGAATCAAGTATTTATCTGGTGCTTTATTATGAGCATACTGTAATGCTTCTGGAAAATAATCATAAGTACTCTCGTACCAATGTACAGCAGTACCGTCATAATATTTAGAGGACACTTCATCTTTGTACATTACATCCACCCATTCTTTTAAACCTTCTCTATTTTGATCATATCCCAGAATTTTAATATCACCCTTACCATCTTCTTCTAATTTTGGCCCTAAATGATTTTGTACAAAATCTGTCATTTCTTCTGGTGTAAAGTGCATACTTTCCCAGTTATCGCCATTACCATGTGGTTCATTTTCGACGGTGAATCCCCAAATATCTATTCCCTCTGCTTTGTAGGCATCTACATACTTAGAAAAGAACAATGCCCAGGTATCATAATGCTCTGGCAGTAGTTTTCCACCAACCCAATCTTTATTATCCTTCATCCAAGGTGGTGCTGTCCAAGGAGAAGCAAAAATTTTAAAACCATCTTCTGAAGCTGCCATGGATTTTTTAATCATTGGGATTAAATCATCCATATCTTCTTTTACCGAAAAATCCTTGAGTTCCTTATCTTCATTAGGTGTATAGGAATATTGACTTAGTGAGAAATCGCAAGAATTCATATGTGTTCTGGTAAGTGAATAATTGGCTCCTTCTCTTCCAAAGTATCTTTTTATGATTTTATCACTATTTTCTTTACTCAATTTATTAAGTAAATACGCTGAAGATTCTGTAAAAGCTCCTCCAAACCCAGTAATAGTTTGATAGGTTTTTTCAGGATTTAAGGTAATACTTGCTTTTGTTTCGGAGCTTAAAAATTCCGAAACTTTCGTCAGCTTATTACCGCTTGCAGAAGTTTCATAAACCTCTGTTTCAAGACTTTGTTCTTTAGTAGTGCAAGCACTCATCGTTAAAACAATTAGTAGTATTATGTGAATTTTTTTTCTCATCTTTTTAAAAGCTAGTTGTTATCGCTTCTTTAACGTCTGGTAATTCTACATTTTTCATCATCTCTGTTTTATCACCATTATACGTTTTGGTTATTGGTTTACCTCCTCTAGTTAGTCCTTTGAATACTTCTTTATCTACCATATCCCAAAGCGCATATTTTGCTTTGCCATCCACCGTGATTAATCCAAAATGATTTTCTGAACCTTTCTTATTGTGAGCATCTTTCCAGGGTTCATCAAATGCCTCAAAATAAAAGCATGAGATTCCTTCTTTATTGGTCCACTCTCTTATGTATTTATAATACAACGCTTCTTTAAACTCATCTGTAGCTTTAGAACCATTTGGTCCATAATGTCCATTAGAAACAGTAGCCCAGCCGGTTTCTCCAATATGAATAGGCTTTTTCACACCTAAACTACCCATATAATCTGACACTGCTTTATATTGATTCTGTGCAAATTTCAATGCTCTTTGCATAGCGGCTTCTATTTTCTCTTCTGAAGAGCGGTTTTCTTCGTCAACATCTATTCCCCAAAACTCAGGGTTATAATGCGTATTATGATATGGATAGGTATGCATAGATATATAATCCACCGCTTTGAATAAAGCTTCTAAATCTTTACCATGATAGCTTTCTTCTCCACCTCCCCAAGATGCAAAATCATCAGAAGAAGTAATCCATAGATCTTTAGAAAGTTTACCTTCTTTCTTTAAATTCTGTAAATAATTAACCCATTTTAATATCACATCTGGCTCGACATAATAACTAGTTGCCCATTTAATCATAGCTTCATTACCAACAGCGATTACCTTTACAATATCTGGATACTGATTGGCCAATGCTATGGCTCTATTTACCTCATCTTCATTTTTCTCGCTTTCTATAGTATGATCTGGTTCTTTATCTGTCCAGGCATTCTTACAATCAATCCAAGCACCAAGCATAACATACATTTCGAAAGTTTCATCTTCTGTCTTTAGCTGTCGAATTGCTTTTAACAAATTAGAAGCTTGAGCCAACTGAACGTTATAGGTTCTCAAGATTTTGATATTCATCGCCTTCAGCATTTTCATATCTTCCTTGAGCTGCGAAATAGTAGGTTGAAACTCTCTCGATGATTTACGATAACCTCCATAGGATATCGCTAAATAATTTGGATTACCTAAAATATCTTTTGCAGTCATGCTTTTTTGAGGTTGCATAGCTAGTTTGGGTTTGGGTTCTTGATTGCAAGACAGCATAAGTAACGTACATAATAATACTGCTATGTTGCGTCTTAAGGTCATTTGTTTTATTTTAAAATAGTTTTCTCAATATTTACTTTTATACTTTCTATTTCACCAGTTCTTTCAAATAGTTTTTGACTAATGGAAGCTTCTAGACTTAAACTGGTATGTGAAATTATCGAGTCGTTGATATAGGTTATTTCAACACTATTTTCTCCTGATAATGAATACACAATAGGCACTTGGCAATATGTAAAAGCCAATTCATGTTTATATAGTTGTAATTGTTTTTCATTTTGATTTACATCTACATAATGAAACATTTTTGGATCTTTTAAGAACTCTCCGATTCTTAACAAACATGGATTAAATTGCAGCTCACTATTTTTAACCGTTACGCCTAATTCTCCTAAACGGCTTAGGATATCTTCTTTTACTTGCCCCGTCATTCCTGGTTGCTGTGCTCCTTTGCCTGTTGGTGTATGTGAGTAAGGATCTGTAGGGAAGGCTCCATACAATTCTGGAGATTTGTGAACTCCAATACCTTCGTTGATTTCATAATAGTGCTCTAATAACCTTCCTACTACCTCATCCGATTCTTTATTGTTTATTGCTTTTAAACAACATTCTTGTACTGCTAGTAATAGTTTTGAAACCATATGCCAATAAATAGAACCTAATCCTTCATAACCGTAAAATGTTCCGGAACGCCCTGTAAAGGATTTATGATTAAATACTTTTTCGAAAGTATCTAATACTAAACTTCTATACTTTTCAACTAAAATATGATATCCCTTAGTTGATAGTTTTTCTAATTCCTGTTTTAAACTTTCGGCATTATTAAAACTTCCATTAAAATGATAATTTCCGTTTACATCTTTTTCAATGATTTGTGTATTATTATCTATAATTAATTGCTTAAGTAATGCTGAGTTTTCCACATATTCTTTCGGAATGATATTCTTTTCTGTGAATTTTGGTAATTCTTTATTTGGATATAGTAAGTAACTGTATTGATCTACCCTAAATAGATTACTATTCTTCATAGCATCTAACAGACTTAAACTATCTTTTGAGGATAAATACCCAGAACTTAATACCGCTACCTGACCTTCAAGCATTTCATCCAGATATGTAATGGAAATTTCACTTTCATTTTCTACTGTCATTAGATTATATGCGTGATACATATTATCATCCCTTTTATTTGCATTTATCGAATGATTTAAATATTTCAAGGTCAAATCAATAAACGTTTTTAAATCATCAAGCTTAAGTGTTTCTTTTTTACCGGAAAATGCACTGTCATAAATGTTGGCTCTATAATTACTTCCGGCCATTCCTAAACCATCAAGAATTTTCTTTCTATCTATATTTGATAGACTCTTGGACAAAAGCTCTTCATGATTTTTGAGGGTGTCTTTCACATTATTGTAAAACGCTACAAGTTCTTTAGAAACTTCGATGTCTTTATCTTCTGTATTTTCAAAAACATTTTTAAAGAATTTTAGGAACCGTCTTAAGTAATACAGTGTTACCATAGAAACCCCATTCCCTACCAAAGCATTATTAGCATCATTCCATTCCGGACGCTGGGTATTTAACCAAATTCCTCCTTCAGGAATAAAATTAGATAACTTAGCCAATGTTGTCGCCAATATCTTTTCGATGAAATTCACTTTATGAATAAAGTGGTTTTCGTCTCTTAGCAATACTCCATCTGCTCCAAATTCGGCACGTTTTTCTTGTATCTTTTTATCAAGATTGTAATCAAACTCAATCGTATCTTTAGGATTCTTTAAAAGATTGCCATAGGACTTAATTTTGTAAGGTACATTAGCATACACAAACATATCCTCATTAAGGAAATTTTGTAGTCTATTTGGATAATGATCTTGGAAAAATTCTAAGAATTTTAATAAATAAATAATTTGATGATCTCCCCAATAACCAATGTAAGACCATGGATCGTGCTCCTCGATAACTTCCCAATCTATACCACCTTTTGTAATTCTATAAGGATTATACCCATCAAAAGTACTGGCGTTTAGAAATTTGTGGATCATATTTTCCACAAACTCCGGATAAGAATGTGCTAAAGCCTCCCAATTTTGAAAAATATCTCTCCAATTACCCTCATAGTCTAAAATCTTAGACCCATCTATTTCGCTCTGGGTGTTTATTGAAAATCTATTCCAAGGACGACTAGGGTCACCGTGACGTCTACTAAACTTAAGAGGCATATACTCTAACGTAAGTCTTCTAAAATTTTTATCTTCGTTTTTATACGCTATTTCTCTAAGTTCGAAAAGAGTAAAAGTATCTGGAAAATCTTTTAACAATGCTTCATTCTTACTATATACTTTCTTATTGGCGGATGCCAAGTAATTAGTGAAATCTTGTTTTTCTATTGTATAATTGGCATCGAAAATGCCCCCTCGCATGATATTAAACAAGGTATTTGCATAGTGTCTTGCATTCCGTCTTTTGTCCGCAGTAAACTGGAGTCCATCTGATGCGGATACTAAATTGATCAGGCGTTGCGTTCCTAGTTCGATATCATCATTAACTTTCTTGATTAAATCGTTATCGTTTTTGAGTTTTTCTGAAATTTCAACTACCTGAGAAGGTCCCTGATTAACATCAGTTACCATTATCCAGTCTTTACTTTCGGCTGCTTGTAGGGAGATTTTACAATTAACAAAATATGCGCCTTTTTCAGCTTTTACATCTATTTCTTCATCTATGTCTTTCCCATTCCTGTAGCTATTCAATTGTAATATTGATACCAGGTACTTTGAATTTTCTAAGCCCTTAGACCAAACAATATTTGCTTTTAAAGCTTCACTGGGCTCTGCACGATCTACAATAATAGCACTTAGGGCGTAAATACCGAGTTTACTATCTTGTACAAGCTGACTTCTTTTATAAGCATCTACCAAGTTACTTCGTATTCCCTGTATATCTGTATTGACTCCATAGGGCATGATATTTTGTAAACCATCTAATATTTCGATATCTATAGCTTCATCCGAGTTATTTATTAATGTACTTTTTCTAACAAAACCGTACTCATTACTGGAACTCCACATATATCTGTAAGCCAAACCTACATCGTGATTTATTTCTTCAAATAAAATTTTGTCCCCATAGGCATTTTTATAAACATTTCTGGAATAGTGATATGTTCCTGAATACCGTTCGGAAAACGGTTCCCATATAAATAGTTCTTCTTCTTTTTTTATTCTAAAAATGGATTTACTTCCTGTAATGTCATATGATTCAGTGATCTTATCATCGGTATAATACGGGAAAATTGCACTGTCTGAATCTTTTCTACCCGCAGATAATCCTCCATTACTAGATATGAACATCCAATGATTAGAATCGCTAACGATACTCATAAAAAAAGGACGCATTACATCACTATTAGAAATCATATAAAACATTTCATTATTTATAGTAATGTACTGGAGTTTCACCTCTTTATTTCTTACTCTTTCTTGCATTAATACAGAATTCTTTATCATTTTTATGTACTTCGGTTTAAAGGATTACTTCTTAAACCATTTATATTATTAGGCTCTAAGTAAAGAGGTTGAAGAAACATTCAACCTCTTCTAATTTTCATCATTTCAAATAGTTATTCAGGTTTAAACTACTCAAGTCTTATATCATCAAAATAATATGTCCCACCCGATGTTATTGCGCTATCGACCTGATCATTATCTGGTTTTATAACTAAATGATTGTATGTTGTTGGTGATGCTGGTAAATTGATAAAAGTAAATTCGACTTCTGTCCATTCATCTGCATTCGCTATTGTTACAAATACTGGAGCTGGATTACCAATACTTCCATCATTAGGTAGAACAGCTAGTTCAAAACGCATTACCACATTTGCTTTAGTAGAATAGACTTTAACTTTAAAAGTCATTGTTGTAGTCAAATCGAAATTATCGAAGGTATTTTGAACTCCTGCGAAAAATTCTGAACCAGTTGGTTTATCTACTTTTAAAACAAAAGCAGAAGTATTAATACCTGTTTGAAAAGGATTTGCTACGACTTCTGAAGTAAGCCCCGCTCCAAAATTAACATCAGAAAGAAATGTTTCGCAACCTTCAAAATCTAATGGTAATGATGTAGCTGCAACAAAGGTAGTATCACATCCACCACCACCTGTACCTCCAGAAGTGTATAACCTGAAATCATCTATAAAATAAGTCTCTGTGGTATTCGTATTCAACTCAAAAAACAATATGATCTTATCATACTTTCCACTTTCTCCGCTTGCAAAGTTAAAAGTCAATTCTTCCCAACCACTGGCTACACTTGTAACGGCTCCTACTTCTACATTAATCGCATTGTTGGTCTTATCTTCGAGTTTTACTAAAACATTTGTTCCTGCGTTAGGAGACCATACTTTTAATTTAAACCCTGAATTCGCATTAAAATCAAATTTTGTATCAAAATCTATTTGATTATTCGCAAATAATGCAGCACCAGACCGATCTATTTGGCCAACTTTACATGATTTATTTACGTCATTATCAAAATCTGGATTATCAATCCAAGACAAACCTGCATCAAATGAGCCTATACTAGCAGTTGGATCTGTTTGGAATGTTAAATTAAAATCTGATGCATCTAGTGATTGACTAGTTTCTGGAGTACAAGGATCTGCAACCATTACTGAAACCTGCTCAATATCATCCAGATAAAATATACCCGCTGCGGTACCTGGGCCATCTACAAAAATTACCATATCATTGTAAGAAGCTGATGAGTTAAGTACAAATGTTAATTCTTCCCAACCAGAACCTCCATGGTTTTGTGCATTCTCAACAGGTGCTTCTGTGCCATCTTCAAATTTTAATAAAACGGGTAATGCTTGATTAGAGAATATTTTCATTTTAACCCCCTTATCTGCGGAAAAATCAATAGCTGTATCCAGGTTAAAGAAAGCATTTTCGAAGTTAGCACCTACATTCGTGATTTGTCCAACCATAGTTGGTTCGCTATTTATACCTGATAATTCTGGGTTATCTACAACAGTAAACGATACATTACCAACAATCTTAGTAGCATAATCAATTCCATTACAATCAAAATCTATTGGGATTTCTAATAACGTATCCGTACAAGGAATATCTTCAGTATCAATTTGAGAAATATCATCTATATAAAATGTTCCTGCAGTCGTACCTGGTCCATCAACAAAAATGGTGAGTTTTGAAAATGCGTCTGAAGAATCAAATGTAAAGTAAATTTCCTCCCAACCTGTTCCTCCATGACTTGCGGTTGTCTCTACAAACGTACTTCCTTCTTCAAGTTTTAATAGTACATCAATTGGAGTGTCTGACCAAAAAACAACTTTTATAGATTTTTGTTCGGATAAATTTAACGGCTCACCTAAATCAAAGACAATACCTTCAAATGTTGCTCCACTATTAGTAATAGCACCGACATTAGATGCACTTGTATTTGCTCCTGAAAGGTCAGGATTTTCTACAACTTGAAAAGATGCACCTCCAAAAACCTCAGCTTGATAGTTAACATTATCTGCATCAAAATTGATAGGAAATGTTATAGGCACAGGAATGTTTATAAATATTTCATCTTGAAAAGTACCTTCTGCTCCAGCTACATTTTTTGCAGTTAACACGACGGTATAGCTACCTGTTGGATATGTTTTAGTTGGATTAATTTCGGTAGAAGTTGTACCGTCCCCAAAATCCCAGGTATAACTATCGGCATTTTCAGAAAGGTTGATAAAAGATACTATACCTGTATCTTCGTTTATGGTTTGTGCAAAAGTTGCAATTACCTTTGGTAAGTTGGTATCATCATCTTCGCAACCAAAAAAAAAGGCAACAGCTATAATTAGAAGCCAAATTATATTAGTTTTTTTAATCAATTGTTTCATGAGTTATCTTGTTGTTTTAGAGGTTACATGGAACTTGCCAAATAATCTTGATGAACGTCAAAATTCTTGCAATGGCTCGTTTCACAATTTTTTAATAATTAAATTAGTTTATTCCATTAGTATATACTCTTACATAGTCTACAACCATGGTTTGTGGAAAGACCGTTTCTTCATTTGGTGATCCAGGTAAGTTACCACCAACGGCAAGGTTTAAAATAATGTAGAACTGCCTATCGTTAAACACCCATTCACCCTCTCCATCTGTTTCTTCATCCACATCTTCAGGAGTGACCTGGTAATATAACACGTTATCTACATAATAGTTTATGTAGTCTGGTCCCCATTCTATTCCATATATATGAAAGCCAGTATCCACCCTACTATTTACTAAGGTGTACTTTTTTGATATGGAATTTTCACCTGAGTATCCAGGTCCATGGACAGTGCCAAATATTTCTGTTGGCGCATCACCGGTATTCTCCATAATATCTATCTCACCTATCTGTGGCGAGACACTACCATCGCTATCATCACCTAACAACCAAAAGGCCGGCCACATTCCCTGACCAAAAGGCAAGCGTATACGTGCCTCAAAACGACCGTAGCGTTGTTGAATTTTTCCTTTGGTCTGTAATCTTGCAGAGGTGTATTGTGCTCCATTAAAATCCTCTTCTTGGGCGGTGATCAATAAAAAACCATTCTCTACAGTAACGTTTTCAGATCTATCTGTATAGAATTGTAACTCATTATTTCCCCATCCGGGAATACCTTGTTCTGAGCCATCACCGATATCAAAATTCCAAAAAGAGGTATCAATTTCGCCATCCACATCAAAATTATCTTCTGCCACTAAATTATTGAATGTGGCCACTGTTTGAGTATCATCAGTTCCACAACCCATCATAAAAAGGCATGAAATAAAAAGAGATCCGATTATCCTATTTAAATTATTATTCATTTTTCAATTTTTTATTCTCTATAGAAGTATACATTATCAATTACAAAAGAGCTGCCATTTGACACAAGTGCGACTCTTGCTATGTTATTTAAATTAGGAGAACCAGCAAATCCACCTGCTGTGGCTTCTGTAAATGCATTTATTGGTATGTCTATACCAACCCAAGCACCTTCTATTAGTTCTGAACTAGGTATAGTAAACCCTCCTCCTGTATCATCTCCTCCTTGAGTGCCATCATCAGTGTTATTTGGACCAAAATCAATCAGCTGAACGGTAAATGCTGGATTTGCAGAACTACTCAATTGTACATCTACATGCAGGTGCGTCATACCCGATACATCTTCAGTTCCATCCCAACCAAGTCCTACAAAACTTAAATTATCATATGTAACAATCTGGTCACCATTTAAATTTTGTGTTTCGATCTGTACATTTTGATCATTAAATGCAGCGAAATTCAAATTATTAACATTCGTATAAGCATCGCTAAATATTGATATAACATCTGAGGAATCTCTTTCTGGAGGCGTTTCTGCACCAACAAAACTACCGAGTACTTCTAAACTCAAAGATCCTTCTGCTAAAACACCATTAAGTTGTCCTGTAATGGTTGTAGTACCT
The DNA here is from genome assembly GCF_947495315.1 of uncultured Aquimarina sp. Taxonomy (GTDB): domain Bacteria; phylum Bacteroidota; class Bacteroidia; order Flavobacteriales; family Flavobacteriaceae; genus Aquimarina. Next base: position 57,580 of record NZ_CANLYD010000010.1, read on the forward strand.
TCTCCAACAATTTGAATTAATCCAAGTTCATTAACAAATGCTACATTAGTATTAGAAGACGAAAAATCAAAATAACTTGGCGCAGGTCCGACGGTAATATCTTCTCCAGTTGGAGCATTAAAAGTTGCTCCTAAATCAGTAACTAGTCTAGTTGAGCCTACAAAACCTTGCTCTATCAGATCTTCTCCAGAAAATATCGCTGGTCTTAACTGTGCTATTGTACCTAAGTTCTCAAATCTTAATTCGTCTATCCAAAAGGTATAGCCAATCTCATTTCCGTTAGGCACTGAATCGATTATATCCAAGCCACCTGCAGAGAAAACAAACATACCACTCTCTTGAATTAATTTTGAAGGATCTGGAATTGGCACGATGTATTTTCGCCAATCTGTAGATAGCTGAATGTTTGATCGTTCAACTAAAAATTTATTCTCTTCGAAATCGGTCCCAAAACCTACTAGACCAATCGTTGCAGTGATGGAGCCCCTAGCCCAAAAGGATAAGGCTGTATATCCTGTTAGATCTCTTCCTTCTCCTCTATCTAAAAAGATACCTCCTACAAAACTTCCGTTTGGATCATTGGAAGATGGTACGTCAATTCTTATTGAAGAGTTTCCCTCATAGGCAACATCATCATCTGTACCAAAAGCTTCTGTGTTAGCCCCAAGGGCAGGGTCAAACGATATAAAAAACCTGTCTGTAAGACCTATTGGACTATCTGTAAAAATGTCGGCAGTATTTGGAAAAGTTGCAAAAACTGCTTCGTCTGAAAGATCTCTATCACAGCCAGATAGAACTATCATAACCAATATTAAAGAGCATATGGTTTTTAAATTGATATGTTTTATATTCTTCATTTGCATTGTATTATTTTCCTATATTAATGTGTACATATGTTCTTATTTCCCATTCGCTACCATCATCAAATCCTACAGGGCTTAATATGGGTTCTGGCGGAAATGTATTTGGCGATAACGCTAGTGGCGAGTAACGAGGAGAAAACTCATTTAATGAACGCCAAGTGCCCCGAATCCCGATTCTAGTAGTGGGTAGAACAAACCAATCTGGTTTACCAATAGATGTCGATATATCTAACATTAATTGTACTGGATATGTTAGATTGAAATCTCGGTGATAATCATATGGTCCCCAATCGTTTATTTGAAAGGTATGTTGGAACTTCCACTTGTTGTAGATAACACGAATATCTCCTCCAATTCTATCAATTTCTCTAGAATCGCTACCATTTGCTTGTCCATTACCTGCAAATAATTTGGCTATTAAGCCTAAATCAGGGCTTATTTTAGATACAATACGTGAGTTAACTTCCCATAAATCTGTAGCAGGTACAGAATTAGGAAACGCAAATATGGTCCGATCTGCTAAAAAACCAATATGCGCATCCATTGTTGTTGGAAGATTCCAATACACAAACCCTAAATTAAATGCAAGTTTAGCATCTTCTGATCTATCGTTATCCCATTGATAAAACCATGATCCTGGGGTTGGATCATAGGTAAGTAATAATTCGGCAGCCGTTGTTTTTCTGTTTGCTCTTACTACAAAAGGATCTACAAGTATGTTTCTTAATCTTGCAGTTCCACCAGCATCATTCGGCATGGCATCTACTAATGGTTCTTGCCATAAAAAGTTAGGGGCTATTTGCCAATCTCCTACAGTATATGTAAAACCTGTTAGAAAACTATTTTGGTTTCCACTTCCATTGTCTCTCAGCTTCCATCCGGCAAATGATTGTGTTTGATCAGCTCCTCCATTCGCTACCAATCCAGTAGTAGCACCTTGGGCATACCAATTAAACTTTCCTTTAGAAAAAGTAACCTTTGCCTTTGCTCCCCAATTATCGTCAGAATTTACCTTATCCTCATATACAACGTAATTTCCTGACTCACCTCTTATATCTTGATATGCTATATCGTTTAGTGGACTACCTGCCCATATTCCTCCTAGTGTAACCCCAAATGCGCCAAAGTCTCTATCTACCACTAGAGTAGCTCTTTCTGTAGGCCAAGGTGGAATTACACCACTTCTTACCTGATTTACATCTAAGACACGACTTCCACTTTCATCTAATTCTATATTAGTATCAAAATCTCTATGGTAAATACCCGTGATATCGAATTTTTTTATTTTGGTACTATACTTTAGCAACGCAGTAGGATTAGCACCCCACCATACTTGCGGTCCAAAAGCAGCTTTCAAACCATTTAAACTCCCTTTACCGTTAAGTTCCATCCCTAAAATCTCACCATTATAGATATCTAAGTTTGGTCCATAATTAGCCTCCGGATATAAACCAAAAAAATCACCTTCATAGCCCCAATGGTAATGTCCGGTCCTGTAGAATCCTTTTATGTCGACAATTTTAGTGTTCCATTCGTATTCTGCGTTATACACACGTAGCCTATTAAAATCAGCTATTTCCACGTCTAGGTCATTTCCTTCTTCTATACCCTGAACTACCACTGGTCTACCTACACTTTCATAAAATAATTCATTAATAGGATTCTCAGCTACATTACCTAGGATGTTAAAATTAACATTGGCTCGCATACTTGGTGAAGGCCTTCCCTCTACACCTATATAGTATGACTGCATATGATCAAAACCTAACTGATTTGGAAATACATTTACATTTGGATCTTCATTGTTTGGGGTTGTGATTAATTCACCTCCAGTATTAAACGTAGTGAATTCGGCTCTTAACTGACTTATCCGTATTTTTCCTGTACTCTCCGATTGTAATGCGGCTTTATCTCCTCTTGCTCTTAACATCCCATCCATTACTTGAATGTTGTTAAAATAATTATCTATAAAGTCAAGGGTCATTCCATTTTCATATGGATTCAATCGATGCGCTTCTTTTAAAGCGTAGTATGCAGCACGTGGATATAATTCATAAAGTCCTCTTTCATTTGTTGGTCCTTTAGCACAAATACCAAACCACTCTTCATTCATATTATTATCGCCTTCTTTTGCCTGATCTCTGTTATAACCACCATTAGCCCAAGAAGCTGCATTATCATGAACCTCTAAGTTTTCAGTTTGTTTATATTTCCACCAACCATCACTAAACTGAAAGGTGAAACCTCCAATAGAATTATTGGCTTTTCCCAATCCTGCGGCATTTTCATAAATTTCTTTCCAATTTCCTAAATTATAATAAGCCTGGGAGTATTGATCTTCTTTGTTGTCTCTTGCATTGAAAGCATCTGCACCAAACTCCGAAAATAAAACAGGTAGATTTAATTCATCTCTAACTTTTTGAAATGCATCTCCAAAAGAAATTCCACGATACATATTAGTTCCATAAATATCTATTTCTGTACATTCCTCTTTTACAATATCTAAAAAACCTAAATCGCCATTACAAATTGCTACCGGAATATTAGAGTCTATCTTTTTAACCTCTTTAGTAGCATCGTTAAACGCTCGATACAAAAATCGAGCTGCCAATCTATTAGTATCATCCTTATCTTCAACAGGTATATCTTCTGTTTCGGCACCAGACCAAAACAGATGATAGTTATTCTCATTACCTAACATATAAATTAGTAATCCAGGAGTCCCTTTATAAGTATTCGCCATGTCTCTGGCTTCTTTCATTAAGACTTCTCTTGTATCCGGATCGGCATAATCCGTTTGTGGAACCCAAGCACCGTTAATGGTAAGTCCATAAGCTCCAAAAGTAATGTTGAGCATTGTGTAAATACCATAATTTTCGTAGATATATTTAATCCATTTAGGTTTAAGATTGTAAGTACGAATGGCATTAACCCCCATATTCTTTAATAAGGACATTTCACCATCTATTGCTGCTTTAATGATATCATCAGACTTTGCCCAAATTCCGGGATCAGTTATAGTAGAGCCAATCGGGATATAATCCCAATTTACCCCATTGATCACGAAATCTTTTCCATTGACAACTAGTTTCATCCCTTCATCATTATTTACTATTGATACCTGATTAGTCTGTGCACTACCAGTTATCGTAAACAAGAAAAAAATTATTAATTGTAGAAAGTTATTTCTCATTATACTTGTTGTTTTTAAAAATGACTGTAAAAAATGTGTAGAAACTTTTATTCCTGTATTCGCCCCAAATACTGCTTAGCATGATTTATAAATGTTAAATTAAGTATTTGATTGTATTGTGTTTCCCGTATATTGACTTAGTAAACTTATTTTAAAAAATTGCGAAATCCTTAAAAAACACCTCAACAAAAAACATACATGGCAATAAAATAGTTATTTTTTTAAAGTATTATTATCATAAAGCCCTTTGCCCTAAGGTTTTATAATAGAAGATTAAAACAACCGTTAAAAAAGATTATGTCAGAGTTTTGTATAGGTGATGTTGAGGTGCTAAAACTTTTGTATAGGTAATTATAGTTCTAGAATATAGTTTACCAGGTTTTCTTCGTGTTGTAGATTTAATTTTTTACGAAGTCGATAACGTTTTATTTCCACACTTCTTGCAGATATATTGAATAGCGGTGCTATTTCTTTTGACGATAAGTTTAGCCTTAAATACGCGCAGAGCTTTAGATCGTTAGGTGTTAAATCTGGATGGCGTTTTTTAAGTTTCTTCAAAAATTTTCGATCCACATTATTAAACGCTTCTTTGAAGAACTCCCAATTATCATTATGATTTAGATTTTTATCGATAATATTTACAACTGGCTTTACTGAATTTTGATCCGAAATCTTGATAAGGTAGCTCTTAATTTGAGTTAACAACTCATTCTTTTTTGCAACATCTATCGTTGAAGCTGCCAATTCTTTACTCTTATCTTTAAATTCTTGCTTTAGTTGTTCATTCTTAATTCTAATGATCTCTTTTTCATTTTGAACTTTAGTCAACTCAAGTTCTCTTTTATTTTTTTCGATTAGTTCCTTTTGTTTTTTCTTATAATACCTTTTATACATGATATGCATGAAAATGGAAAATAAAATAGTCGCTAACAAATAAATCGCTAGCATTAAATTTGTTATATACCAAGGTTTTTTAATATTAAAAGAATAGCTGGCGGTATTACTAGAAACTTTATTTCCTATTCTGGATCTAACATTAAAAGTATAGTCCCCGAATGGGAGGTTTTCGAAAAATGCTGTTGGATCCTCAGACCATTCACTCCAATCGTCATAAATTCCTAATAATTGAAATTGATATTTTGGTTTTGAGAACTTATTAAATTCTGGAGCATAAAAAGATATTTTTAAATTATTCTCTATACTCCTGAAATCTCCTTGTAAGTTCTTATTTATAAATTTTATTTCCGCTCTATTTATTTTATGACTTCCATTCGTAATATTATCTATCTGAACTTTAAAATCCTTAGTATCGAGATTACCAATATCTACAGTTATATATCCTGAGCTTGTGCCAAACAAATATGTGTTTTTATCATTAAAACGCATCACACTTTCATATCCGGTAACACTTTTTCGTTCTTCCTTTGTTAAGGGTATTTTGTTAACCTTGGACGTATTTGTAAGCATCTCTTGAGACACAAAACTTATATTAGATTTTGTAAAAACCCATAAATCATTATCACTTTCATCTAAAATTATTTTTCCTGAAACGTATTCTTTCTCTGTATATATATTACTCAAAAGACTATCCTTGATAAATTTTTCTTTGGACTTGTCATATTTTAGAATTCCTTCCTTAAAAGCAAATAGGACATCATCTTCATATTTTACAAGTCCCGAATTAGACCCTCTTATTGATGTATCTATAACAACATTTTTTGTTTCAAAGAAACTAGTATCCACCTTTATCTTAAAAACACCATTATACTCATGATTTATAAAAATTTCATCTCCAACTACCTCAAAATAACGAGATGAATTATTAAAGCCTCTGATCTTATTTCTTAATTGCCAATTGTTATTTACTTTTTTAAAAACATATAGACCATCATAATTCCCCTGTAACAAAAGATTTGGCTTGTCTTTTAACTCATTAATCTTCCAGGTTCCGGGAATATTGGATATTTTTTTTGCTTGATCATTGTCAACAATAAATGTCCCTTCATTGTGTCCGCAAAACAGTGTCTGATCAATGTTTTGTAAACACCAGACCTGTCCTTGAGTACCTTTTATGAATTTAAAGTCATCATTACTTTGCTTTTTCTTGTAGAAGAGTCCTTGATTTGTACCCAGATATAAATTATCGCTATAAATAGCAGAAGCATAAACACTACCAAGAATACCTAGATTATCACTGTATATCCTAAAAGGTGAATTCAAGTTGATATAACTAATTCCGTTATCAAGGCCTAACCATATATTATTATCAACATCTTCGAAAAGGGATAAAACAGTGTTGTTTAACAATCCTTTGTTTTGATCAACTTGATACAATAAACCGCCTTCGCTATTTAGATAAATTAACCCATGAGAAATTGTCCCTAAAACAAAACTATTATCTTTCAGTCGAATTGCATTATAGGTACTAATTTCAGACAGTAAACTTTCTGCACTTATATTCCATTTGGTTAAATTGTTATTTTTAAAACTATAAAAGCCGTTATCTCTTGTTAGGACTAAAAAGTTTTCATCTGTGCCAAAAATATTAACTACTTCATTATTTTTAAAAACCTCTTCTTCGGAAACCTGAATATCTTGACCATACTGAATTCTGAATAGCCCTTTATTAATAACCTGAAAATAAATACTCCCGTCAACTTCAAATATTTTAGTAATTTTATTATCAGAATCTATAGTATTAACCGATCCATTCTTAATATTATAAATATATATTCGATTCAAAGATTGAAAAACTATCCCATCATCGATATCAATTATATTCCAAAACTCCTCATCATCAATTAGTTCTATATCCATTTTTTCTGATAAAGAAGTATAATGCAAGATTCCTAAAATATCTTTCTGCCAATAACCAAACTGCATATAACATCCAGTGTAAATCCTATCTCCTATAACCTTTACGGATCTTATAATAGACTCATTAGGTGATGAATACAACTTCCACATTGAACCATTAAATTCCAACAACCCTTTATTATTTGCTATATAAATTAATTTCTCTGAAGACTGAGAAATAGCCCAGTTCTGATTTTCTGCCTGATAATCTTTGGGTAGATAATTTTCAATAGGAGGTACCCCCTGCGCTTTTAAGTGAGTACAGAAAATAACTATAAATAAAAATGATATTGCTTTATTAAATCCCAATTACAAAAAGAAATATGTGTTAAGGTAATAATACGAATAACCAATTCAAAGCAAGATTTATATAAATCTCAGTACAAACACAAAATTAAAAATGTGTATTCCAATAACAAACTTGGTGCTGTAGTTGATATTTTCCAATTGGTGTGATTAATCCTATAGCACTATACAGTATAATTTTAAAAAATAAATATACTTGCTGCTAACGTTATGGCAACGATAATCTCTCTTGATCAAAAAGGTAAAAGAGGGAAAAATCAACCAGGTGCTACTTTTGGTGATGGTGATTTTTAATTCAGGAATTAGAATCGCCGAAAGCTATGGCAAGCTTGTTAAATTGACAGCAAAATACATCTTTAAAAAGAAAACAGCTACAATTAATATTGCAGCCGTTCTCATTTATATTCTTTGATCTATATTATAGTGGTATAGTGTATGGAAGTTTAATGAATATCTTCTACTTTTTTAATAATTTGAAACTTTGTATAGAAGAATTGCCATATAGCTTTAAGAAATACAATCCTGTTTCTTTTTGCCTTAGATTCAGTTCTATTTTTTGTTCCTTTTCATCTATTGACTGGTCAACAATTACTTTGCCCGAAATATCTACTATTCTATATCTAAAATATTGATGTTTTACAGGTAATACAATTTGCGCTAAATCTGATACTGGGTTTGGAAACACGAACACTTCTGAATCTGAAATAGAATCATTTAATCCCTGTGATCTATTACCATTACAAGAACCTACTACAAAATCATTCTTTGCGTTCGCTGTATTATTCTCTCCTCCGGTTGGCAAACTATACGTATAATAAAAATATATCTTCTGACCTTCATCAGCTTGAATTTGGAAAGGAACTTCTGGTTGTGCGAAATACCCTGGATAGCCTCCATTAGGATCCATACCATAATACAGTATTAAAACGGTATCTCCTATTCCAGATTGTGATGGTAGAAATGTTAACGTTGGATTGGATGGATCTCCAGATACTTCAGTTGTAAAATCGCCGTTAGAAGCTGTCAGGATACAAGAACGTGGAGTTTCATTAACAGTAACATTTGCTGTGGCGGTCACAGAACCTTCTGTAAGGTTTATAGAAAAAGTACCAATCGTAGTTGCGCTGTAAAGTCCGTTTGAATCTATGATTCCACCAGTAGATGACCAGGTAGGTGTCGACGGATACAAGTTGCCATATTGATCTAAGGCAACATACGTAAATGCAATTGTATCATTAACAAATACGGATGATGTCTCTGGAGAGATTTGTAAACTCGTTAACACTGGCGGTTCATTGATCGTAATCGTTGTTGATCCAGAAATACCATCAAATGAGGCTATTACTTCAAAACTCCCGGTTTGAGACGCAGTATATAGACCACTAGTGTTTATCATACCACCATTAGCAGACCAAGTTGGCGATATCGGAAAAGAATTCCCAAATTGATCCAATCCATTTGCTATAAATTGCAAGGTACTTCCTCTAGTAATAGATGAATTTTCTGGAGACACTTTAATAGAACTAAGCACAGGTAAAGGAGGAGGTCCGCAATCACCTACTGTAAAATTATGCATCTCATCAGCAGTATTACTTTCTCCTCCTTCTGGTACACTGTACGTATAATAAAAGTATACGGTTTCCCCCTGATTAGCATTTATCTGAAATGGCACTCCAGGAGTGACCATATATCCAGGGTATCCCCCACCCGGATTGGTGCCGTAATATAAAATAACAACTGAACTACCTATACCTGATAATCCGGGTTCAAAAGTAATTGTGGGATTATTTGTATCTCCCGAAGCACTATAGGTATAGTCTCCATTTATAGAGCCCCCAGTGCATATTCCTCCTATAACATCAGTAACCGTAACGATTACTGAAGCTGAAACATTACCTTCAGATGCATTGACGGCATAACTTCCGGGAACTGTAGCAGCATAAATACCTTGTTCGTTAATTACTCCTCCTGTGGCTGACCAACTTACATTCGTAGATATTTGGTTTCCATTTTGATCAAAACCTTGAGCGGTAAATTGTTGTGTTTCATTTACGGAAAGAGTCAAATTAGAAGGAGATATTACGATACTTGACAATACTGAACTACTATCTGAAACTATGATCGATGCTGTTCCTGTTATGGAACCACTGGTAGCCCGAATTGTAAAACTTCCTTCCGTAGTTGCAGTATACAAACCATTTATATCTATAATTCCTCCCGTTGCTGACCAGGTTGGGGTAATCGTAAAAGGGTTTCCGAATTGATCAAAACCCTGAGCGATATATTCTTGGGTATCTCCAACATTTAATGTGCTGTTTAGCGGAGTAACCACGATGCTTGTTAGTACTTCATCTGTGGGCGGTCCTATATATTCAAAAATCATCTTTCCCAAATTGAATCCGCCATTACCAATACCTACTCGAATTACCTGTTCACCAGCTATCAAATTCACATCTTCGGTCACCACGTTTTGCCACACATCCCAATTAGATCCTGTAAACGGTACTGAAATATCATTGCTAATCTTTACACCATTTCGTTCAAACCAAAAGGGACCTCCTCCATTCGTATCTCCTGAAGCATATCGCATCGTAACTCGATAACGTCCTGCGTTTTCGGCATTGACAGTATATTCCATCCATTCTCCAGAACTGATCCAACCTACTGTAAATCCTTCATTATTGGTACTGTTAGCATCCACTCCTTCAGTAGGTCGAAAATTACCTTGATTAAAAGCATCATTATCCGAATAGGTAATACCTTGTCCATTTCCACCTTCAAAAACATCAAAAAGACCCGCTTCAATAGTTCCTGGAAGATTAACAGGTGTTCCGCCATAAGGAATTTGAGCTCCTACCTGTATTGATAACACATTAGAAATAGCAAAATTATTGCCAACATAAGCCTTGGCAAATACTTTTGGGAAACCAACAGAAAGAGTACCTGTATTTATCTCGTAAGGAGCTGATGTATCGGTACCTATTAATGTTTCTCCAATATAAAATTCTACATTAGTAATACCATTTCCGGTTACCTCTGCCGTTAAGTTTGCATTACCTCCTGTCGGAACTATTGAAACGTCAGAAGATAATGTTACAGTAATATCAACGTCTCTGCTAGTTGCCATTCTATTTGCCGGTACTGTTAAATTATATCCATCAGAGAAACTTACGTTAATAGGAGTATTACCATAGTTATGTGCGACATACGTGAGTGTTCCGTTGTCATTAAACACCGAAGCTATTGGGTAATCTGCCGTTATTTCCTCTGCAACCTGTCCTAGAGAAGCCATTGTATGTAACCAGTGATATGTTTGTGCATCAGAAATGCCTACTTTAATTCCACGATCTGGATAAGCTCTGTATAATGATAGAGCTTGTTCTGGATCCGTAAATGAAAGAAATTTCCAATAGGTGTCGTACCATAAATTCACATTAGGAGTGTTGCTTAATACCTCCGTATTTTGTGTCATTTCCTGCCATACTCTATCTACATAATCAGTTCGATGACCAAGATAAAGTGAACCTCCGTGAATTGGATACAGCTGTATACCGTATGAAGCGGCAACATCCTCTGTCCACCAGGTACCATTGTCATATCCACTTGCCCAAACTCTAGCTACCATTTCGTAGGCATATTCTGGTTGAAAACTACGTTCTTCTACGTCAAACCAATATTCCTGAATCGTTGATAATTCTGTAGTGTATAGGTAAATACCTAGATCCCTCAATTCTTTATTATTAGTTATTGTTCCCCAATGAATCAATGCAGAATTAAACTGCATAGATTCTGAAGTAGATTCCTGATCATTACCAAGTGGTTCTGAAGAAAAACCATTGGCCCAACTATGTCCTGCATACGGGCTAAAATTTCTAAGAAACGGAAACATACTATCTGTTCTTGATGGATTAGCAGCATCCCTTACTAGTAGATTTATCATGTCTCCCCATTGTGCAGCCCAACCTGGATTAAATTGCTCAATAGCAGCGGCTGCGTGAATGAAATATCCCCAATGAAAATGATGATCGTTAAGATTTACATCTTGTCGATGTCCGGCAGGATACCCCAGTAAAGCACTCCAATCTGAATTATAATAGAAAAGAAAAGCGACTTCATCACTTTCTGCAGATAACCAATCTTCTAGCCTATTTTTTACTGTTGTAACCAAAAGATCTCTTGCTTCAATATTACCAATCTGATCAGCTATTCTCGCAGCTTGTATCAGACGATTCATATCCTGACCCTGATTATATGAATCTGTCCATAGTGGTAATCCATCATTCTTTATTTGATCAACTTTCTGAGCTAAAGCACCAGGATCAAAACCATCTGTATACTTGCCGAGATCAGGTAAGGTGGGTAAGATACCGCTAAAGGTATTTTCTACTATAAAACTATTAGAGGCTAAGGTTTTTATGGTGCCTCTCACCGATGGGTATGCGTTTCCAGTTGGTTGTGAAGAATCAGATGCAAGACGATCCCATTGATGAGGCAATAACCCTTGTAATACTTTCGTATTACTTCCTTCTTTTATGTCTGGAGTTACAGTAAATATTGTTCTTACTTTACCGGTACTCTCATTGTAATCCCAATCAACAGTTGTTTTATCTGGGAATACAAAAGCGTATTGCTCATATGCTGCAATAGCTATATTTATATCAACTCCAAAGGGTAAAAGTACCATTGACCAGTAATTTTTTCCGTTTAATGTAGAAGTATATACACCATTATTCCCAACCCAATTGGATCCTGCAGGTGCAAAAACCACATAATTTGAATTATTCATATTATTTTGAATAATCAATTTATTTCCATCAGGAGTCACTCCATTTCCGTTAAAATTCGCAGCTACTTTTGCAGGGCCTGCCATATTACTTTTTTCAAAATATACAAAAGGAGAACCTATAGTAACGGTGCTATAAAACTGGTTCCCCCAATTCATCGTTACACTCCAATCTGAATGATCTGAAGCACTGGAACTAGTTACTCCTAAATCTTCGGTACCAACTACAATAGATTCGACACCACTCATAGGTTCTCGGTAATCCTTTGGCCCAGAAGTTAAAGGAATTGTATAATTAATATTAAGTCCAGTAGATAAGGACCTAAAAGAAAGTGGATAATTAAATGCTTTTGCTCCGTGATCTGTTTTAATCATATCAGACCACCAATCATTTGTAGGAACAGGTTTTGATGCTGCTACTCCAGAAATCCAAGGAGTTCCAGAAGGAAAACTATTTCTTCCGGCTGCATCTACTCCAGGAAACACTGTAGTATAACTACCGTTTCCTACGGGTACAATCTGAGCCTCCAAATCTGGTGTTAAAAAAATGATATAGAGCCCCATTAAAATTAATATAAATACATTCTTTTTCATGCTATAAATAGTATTTGAGTTTGTGTTAAATATCCCTAATATTTGCACTAAAAAACTAGAAATTAAATCCTATAGGTTTATAGATTTAGTATTTCAAAACCTAAGAAAACAAGGAGCGTTCATACGAGAATCGCTCCTTAGCAAAACATTAGTTCTTAAGTATTTTATGAATTGAAGATTCTCTATTCTGACTATACGTTTTTACTATATAAAAACCCTTAGACAAAGAACTGACATCCAAACTCTGGTGAGTTTGTGTCTTGTTTACAGTGCTAGTTTGCAACAATTCACCAGCTATGTTATATATATTAATCTGGTGTACTTTATTTAAACCTGATAATGTAATTATATCATTCATAGGATTAGGAAAAGCCAAAACATTTACGGGATTCTTTTCTATTTCTATTAATGAACGATTACCACACGATCCTACTGTAAAATCATGTTTGGATGCTGCTGTGTTATTTTCTCCTCCAGTTGGTAAACTGTAGGTATAATAGAAATATATCTGATCTCCGAAATTCGCATTAATCTGAAATGGAACATTTGGAGTAACCAGATATCCAGGATATGGTCCGGTAGCAGAAGTACTATAATAAAGAATACAAACGTTATCTCCCATTCCTGTAATTTCTGGAATAAAAGTTATTGTAGGGTTTGTAGTATCTGATGATACTTCATAGCTATACTGACTATTTGCTGCTAATCCATTACAATTATTAACAGTTGTATCTTCTGAAGCTCTGAACTCTATAAAATTGAGATTCAAACCATTCGAATCAAAAACAATGCGTAATTCGTGATTTCCACTACTTATTGAAATTCCAGTCACTGAAACCGTTTCATACTCCTGCCAAGCTCCTGTATTAGGTACAGATATCACTTCCGTAATGGCAGTTCCATTCAGCTCTAAATGAAATTTACCATTGCCATTAGGGGAGGCTACACGGAAGTCGATATCATAATTATTGTTAGAATTAGTAGCATTTATATCATATGCCAACCACTCACTGGCTCCAATCCAACCTACATTGTATGATCCTCCAAGAATATCTCCCGTATTCTCTATATCTACATTATCTTGTCGATAAGCACCTCCAGTATTTCCGGAAGTAAGATCGTGATACCCTACTCCTTCTCCTCCTTCTTTATAATCCTCAGCTTGTATTGTTCCGGGAATAGTTTCAAATGAATTAGTATTTTCATTTACCGTTATAGATGCTACGCCAGAAACTGATCCACTTGATGCGGTAATATTATAGACTCCAATATCTGAACCTATAAACAAACCATTAGCATCTATAGAACCTCCTGTAGTTGTCCAACTAAAATTAGTATTAAATGGCTCTCCATTCTGATCAAAACCTTGTGCACTAAACTGTACTGTTTCCTCCTGATTAATTTCGACATTATTGGGAGAAACAATTATTGAAGATAAAACTGGAGTTTGTGTAACCTCTTCTTTTGTTAAAGATCTTAGGTTATCTATATAAAATGTATCACCGCTATTGCTGTTAGGGTCAAATAAAAATACAATAGTATCTATTTGAACATCACTAACTATTAAGTCTGGGGTTCCGGTAAGAACAAACTCTAATGTATGCCAACTATTTTGTTCTTTTACTGTTGCTTGATATACACTATGTCGACCGGATGGATAATTATTGGGTGTAGACAGTGAACTTGCTTCTAATTGCCAACTAATAACAGTTCCAACTGGTGCGCTTGTATACACATCCATTGCGAATCTTTTATCTTCAGAAACATAAGCACTGGCGTCATTAATAAAATTGGTGTCAAAAAACAAAACATCATATAGTTCGGTATTATCCCTGACATAACTTGCGGCCTGGGATGAGTTGTTCACTTCATTTGCCTCAGGATTCCCAACATTTTCTATATAATTACCAGTCGTAGTATTATTTAATGAAAGATTATTTACCCCATTGTAATTATGAATCATTTCAAAGAATTCATAAGACGGTGGATATTTAGTAATCCCGTATCTTAAGTTATCAAAATAATATGTTTCGGATATATTAGAATTAGGATCAAAAAGAATTGAAACCTCATTCACTGATAAGTTAGATGTTCCTGCATCTGGTGATGTAGTATAACTAAATGCTATAGTATGCCATTGATTCTGTTCTTTGATCACACTAGTATACTGGCTATTTCTTCCTGCAGGAAAATCACTATCCGATCCTTCACTGTTTTCTAAACTCAAAGAAATTTCAGTTCCTATCGGCGCAGATGTATAAACATCCATAAAAAAGATATTGTCTCCATCTATAAAAGGACTTGAATCTTCTATAGCACCTGTATTAAAACTTACAACATCATATAATTCAAAAGCTCCTCTTTCGTATCTAGCTACGTTAGCACTATTATTAACATCATTTGGAGTTGAGTTGGTAACATTTGGAGTGTACTCTCCATTTTCAAAAAACAATTCTAATTGATTTATTCCATCATAATCAGCTATAATAATTTCTTCTAATAAAGTAGGATCAGGTGCATCCATTTTCCTCATATTATCAATATATACAGTATATCCTGTATAGCTATCTGGATCAATTAATAAAACGAATTGATCTACATCTAAAGCTCCAACACTGGCATCTGGTCTATCCAATAATTCAAATTCTAGAGTTTCCCATTGATTTTGAGAAATCGTTTTAGCACTGTATCTACTATGACGACCTGATGGCCAATCTCCAGACGAAAGTGAACTATTCTCAATCTGTAAAATAAACTCTGTTCCTATTGGCGCATCACTATATACATCTAACCAAATGGACTTTTCTCCAGAAGTGTATTCCAAAGCATTACCGATATTAGTAGTAGTCATGTACAAACCATCATATTGCGCACCAGTAGCTCTGACATACTTTCCTACGATTGAGGAATTGTTACCACTACTTCCTCCCGGATTTGCAACGGATTCACTTAATGCTCCATCTGTAGTGGAAGTATATGTTAAGTTTCTATTTCCTTCGAAATCCTCAAAAACATATTCTAAAGTTTTAACCGGATTAACAGAAACACTCATCTTAAATTCATTGATACCACATTCTGGAACATTTACCACAACTTTCACATCTCCTTCTACGGTACCCCAATCAACTAAAATAGTATTTGTTCCTTGACCAGAAGTAATACTAGCACCGCTAGGTATTGCCCAACTATAAGAAGCTCCTTCTGTTGGTGTAATTGTATAAGACTTACCGGTTTCACCTTCATATACGCTATTATCACCAATAAGTTGTGTATTAAAAGTACCACTATACACTCTAACATAATCAACCTCCATTTGTGTAGGATAATCTGCCGGTGTAGGCGGAATATTTCCAGTATAAGGAGTACTCGGACCTCCTACCGCTACATTAAGAATAAGATACCAATCTCCTTCGCTAAATGGCCAAGGATCTACTGTATTCGCTGGTGTAACTGTATGATATAATTGGTCATCTACATACCAACGTATTTCTGATGGTTCCCACTCTACCGCATATTCGTGAAATCCTGCCGAAAGATCTAATCCCGCGTTGAATTCTCTTCCATTATATTGCCAGCCTCCGTTAGAATAATGAACAGTACCTCCAACACTTTCTGGGTTTTTATGTTGAGATTCCATGATATCAATTTCACCAGTAAAAGGCCAACTTCCATTCTCTGGCAACATCCAAAAGGCCGGCCAAATTCCTCCTGCCGAAGGCAGCTTAATACTTGCCTCGTAACGCCCATACTTAGAATTAAACTTACCCGAAGTAATTAACTTTGAAGAAGTAAATTGCTTACCACCTGCTGATTCATTTTTAGTGGTAATTATCAAATTTCCGTTTTGTACGGTTGTGTTCTCTGGTTGATACCATTGTTCCTCTGCATTACCCCACCCACAGAGTGTAGGGCATCCATCTCCATTATCAAAACTCCATTTAGTTAGATCTACTGAATTACCAGAAAACTCATCATTGAATATAAGTTCTGAACATTGCGAGTACCCTATTTCATTTGAAAAAATAAGAATAATGCAAATTGTAATAGCTTTAAAAAATAAGCCCTTTTTCATAATTAAAATTGTTAGTTTGTGTTAGATAATTTTACTTTTTAATAAACCTTGAAATTTTCCAAGTATTGTTTTCATATACCTTAATAAAATAGGTCCCAGTTTGTAATGAACTTACATCAACTTTTAAAACATCGCTACTCTTAGGCACTTGTATTTTTTTGATTATTGTGCCAGAAACATCAACGATAAGTAGATTTAATTCACTGATAACTCCGTAAATATTTAATTGGTCAGTTGCTGGATTTGGGTATGCTATTATTTTTAAACCATCTAATTTAACATCATCAATTTCATTAAGTCTTTGTGTATTTTGATCTGTTATTTTAATCCAGTTAATGTTCCAACCACCTGATACTGCATAAATACCAAAAGGATATGTCCCGGCATTTACGTTGACTAAATGAGAAACCGTAGTCCAATTTTGCCATCCACCAGTATTTGGTATGTTTACTTCCCCTAGCGCAATGGTTCCTGCATTTAAATCAGTAGATAATTTAGCTCCGTTTACTAAACTAGTAACTCGATACTCTATAAGATAATTCCCAGAAGTAGGAAAATTGATATTAGCATACGCCATCCAATCTCCATTATCAATATACCCAACATTTTCACCTCCTTCTATACAAGGTTCTACCTGAACTCCATTCATAACAGAAAAGTTTTCCGCTTCAATTAGCTGACTAAATCCAGTATCATCTGTTTTAGAAACAATTATAGAGGTCATTTTATCATTCCAATTACCATCATTTGTTAAGCAATTATCATCTGACGTTTTGACTAAGCTAGCTCCCGTAAAATTATCATCCCAGTATAATGTTGCTTTGTATCCCGATTTAACACGTAAAGAAGATACTTTATCATTAGGTATTCCTAAGGCAGCAAGTTGAGTCATCGTATAACTACCTTCAGAAAGACCCGCTACAGTGCCCGAATAAGAGCAATCAAGATACAACGTTACTGGAAAATCATCAGGGCTTGAATTTCCATCTATTCCACCTAAGGTAATTTTTATGTTTCTTGGGTTTGGTGTGTGGATTGTCGCCGATTGATTATAAACATCATCGTAAGCAAACGTATATGTTTGACTTTCGAAACTAATATCTGTTTGATGGAAAAATTTAGAATACCAATTATAAGGCCAGGTTTGATAATATTTAGAAGTATCTCCAAAATCTTGCAAAGTTCCAGAAGGCATATTTAAGTCAACAGCATGTCTTGTAATTGCTGCTACCATTTGCGACTGCACTACTAAATCCCATCGATCTCCTGATGCCATAACACCACTACCTTCCATAGCCTCTAATGTCGTTGGCTTGCCAAAAATAGTTCCTATCTGACCATCGCTATCTCTTCTAAAAACAAAATTAGTTCCTTGCACACTTCCTCTCCAGATACCAGCATCTGATGTAAATGCTAATTCCTGGCTCGAATATTTAGACCAGATTTCATTAATATAACCATCCATAAAATCTTTTGGAAACGATTCTACTTTTGTCGGAAAATGAATTGAACCTTCTGATGTATTTAACAAACTTTGAAACTCACTCGGAGCTGTACTTTGCCATTGGTCTAATATCTCATTATGCTTCTTTAGTTCTCCTACTTTTTTATAAAAATCATCTCCCCAAACTTCTAATCCCATAGGATATTGATATGCATCCA
This sequence comes from uncultured Aquimarina sp., assembly GCF_947495315.1. Taxonomy (GTDB): domain Bacteria; phylum Bacteroidota; class Bacteroidia; order Flavobacteriales; family Flavobacteriaceae; genus Aquimarina. Next base: position 75,909 of record NZ_CANLYD010000010.1, read on the forward strand.
CTCTAGATGTATTACACCAAAGGCCAAAATCATTAAAGGTTAATTCTATTAATTCAAATTTAATACCTTGATTAGGATCTGTCGGGTTTGCTAAATTAGGAGCAGCATATCCACTAGGAGATCCAGAATGTCCAAAAAAGTATAAATACAACTGACTCTTAAATGAAATCATTATTCGACATCCAGCTATTTTAGGAATCTGAATCGTTTTATTTGGGATATCACTTAACTTACGAAAACAATTTGCATATTTTCCGTCGAGTCCTGGTCCTTGATTCCCATCAATAACGGGTCCCTGGACAGTATTAATTGAAGGATCCATATTATTAACTTGACCATTTACGGGATCTACCCATACATGACCATCTGTAATACCTACTATTGCTATAAAAACTTCATCATCTGGGTATTCTGAAGTATTGGATATTTCATAGGGTAAGGTCTGTGCTTTTACTGTAAAACTAAAAAATAATAGTAAGCAAAAGAGTTTAAGAATACTACTAGTTTTTGGTTCGGTTTTTAAGAATACGTTTGTTTTCATTATTAAAATGGTTTGTGTAATTAAGTTAGTTTTAAAAAAATCATATAAGTAATCCTTAGCCCTATGTATTTTGCTACATACAGCATTATCATTTTCCGACATCCAAATCGTTTCAACTAAACAATCTGAACTTTATATATGTTTTCCCAAGTAGTCCTGATAAGTAGAAGCACGGTTACATACATCTATTATCCATTTCCGTATTTGATATTTTAAAAAATACCATAATCTTAAATCTGATTTCAGTTGTATAATGAATATATACGGTGCTGAAACCAGGGGTAGAGCTGAATTAAATATTCCTTGTGATGGTATTTATTTCCAGATTTTGATATAATCAATCTCAAATTGCTTTGGAAAGATAGTGTCATCAACTTCTGGACCCCCAAAATTACCACCAATGGCAAGGTTAATAATTATATAAAAAGGCTTGTCAAAAGGCCATGTTTTTTCATTTTTTATTTCTGGAGAAAATGTATAAACCAGTTTATCATCTATATAAAATTCTATTTTTTCTTTGGTCCATGTTGATTTGTAAACGTGAAAACCTTCCTCTATTGTGTCAATTATTGTTTTTTTAGAATTAATAGTATTACCAAAACTTTCTCTGGTATGCAGAGATGTATAGATTGTATGAGGCTCTTTCCCTACATATTCCATAATGTCTATTTCCCCACAATCGGGCCAGCCTATATCATCAATATCTGCTCCAAGCATCCATATTGCCGGCCATAGACCATGACCTGTAGGTAATTTAGCACGAACTTCAATTGTACCATATTGAAACTCAATTTTATCTTTTGTTGTTAGTCTACTAGACTTATATACATCTCCTTTCTTAGTTGCTGTAATGATTAAATTACCTTGTTCTAACTTTGTATTTTCCTTAGTATAAATTTGTCTTTCATTATTACCCCAACCACATAAGTCAGGACATCCATCTCCCAGTCGATAGTTCCATGATGAAGTATCCAATTGATCACCATTAAATTGTTCTTCCCAAATAACAGTATCAACGCTTCCACATGAAATCATCATTAAAAATATAATATAGGTTAGGTGTTTAATCATTTGTATTTTAAAATTAAATGTAAATATTTCGTTTAAACCAACACATCTAGTCACTACAATCTAAGGTTATAGCTTGTTTCTGGTAGTATATTTATATGATTTCAATAAACATAATGTTATTTGTTTTCATTATTATTTGTTGTAATTTTTATTTAACAATCAATACGTTTTTAGGAAGGCTATGTGTGGTAAATAGCCTTCCTTGCTAAACAATTTAAAAACTAAGTGTATATCTATTGATAAACTCTTACATAATCAATTTCCATAGTGGACTCTGTAAATGCAGGATCTATGGCTCCTCCAAAAGTTCCTCCCATTGCTACATTCAGTATTAGGAAGAAATCATTATTATAAAAAGGTAAATTGTTTGAATAAGGAAATGTGTGGTAAGGAGTTCCATCGATAGAAAAGATAATTTCAGTTGATGACCATTCTACACTATATATATGAAAATCTGTAGATGCTCCTGCAATATTGGTTTCTTCAAAAATTGCATTACCTCCGTTATTTCCAGGAAAATGAAGTGCACTAGATACTACATCTTGATTGTTTCCAACATGCTCCATAATATCAATCTCTCCGCAATTTGGCCAACCTACTTCTGTGATATTAGATCCCAACATCCAGATTGCTGGCCAGGTGCCTCCTCCTGTTGGTAATTTTGCCCGTACATCTACTTTACCATAAGTAAACGAAAACAAATCTTGGGTTTTTATTCTAGCAGACGTATATCCTCCATTCTCAGCTCTAGCAGTAATCTTCAGCAAACCATCTTCTACAATCACATTGCTGGAATCATTTGTATATGATTGAGACTCTCCATTACCCCATCCGTTATCACCTGTACCGATATCATATGTCCAATTTGTTGTACTAGGAGCTCCAGAAGCATCAAATTCATCTGCCCAAACTAGTGTATCGAAAGGTGGCTCTGCAATATCATCGGTTCCACCAGGTTCTTCTGAGGTTATTATAAACCACCAGTCAAACTCATTATTTCCATCTGTAGTTCTAAGAATTAGTTCATTATCTGGTTGTTCTTCATATCTAAAAAGTTCATACTTATGATTACCACCGGTATAGTATCCTATAAAACCTATTCCAGTTAAATTTAAAGTTTCTAAACCTCCGGGAGCACTAACTGACCAGGATGTTGAATAATCATTTAACGGGTAATTTTCTATATCTGCACCATTAGGAGCTATACTATGTGGTCCTAATTCATCTATCAAATTAACTCTTCCAAATACAGTTCCTGACGGATCCTCAGTAGGATCGTCATTTTCACTATTCGTGATATGTGTGAATGTACCATCGACATTAAAAATATACCGGTCATCATACATCCCAACTGTCGCTTTATCATTAGGAGGAGCAGGAAAAAACTCCCCTATTATTTGACCTCCTACGGGTCCTAAACCAAAATGCGCTGGAGCTTCGTTTTTAATCCTCCAAGATCCAGTAGTTAGCATTGTAATTAATTCTATAGGTGGCTCATACAGTACCAATACTTCTACTTCTACAGTTGTACTAGATGATACACCACCCGTTCCAACGGCTATAACAGTTACTGTATAGGTACTTAATCCAGTAACAGAAAAATCATATGACTGTGTCCCGGATGGAGATGACGATGAATTTCCGTTATAAACAAATGTATAGGTAATAGCGTTATCGGCTATAGCACTAAAATTTACAGTACCACTTCCATCTCCGTTCGGGTTACTAGCATCTGCTCCTACAATATCAATTGTTACTTGTATATTGGATGGGGCAATAATTTCTCCTACGGATACATCATCTTCTTGACAGCCGCTGAACAAAAAAGCCAGCACTATAAAAATTCCGAAATTATATTTTAATTTTTTCATGTATTTAATTTTTTGTTATCGTCGATCTTATTGGATTTTATAAATAAAATCATCTGATGAGCTTATAAGTCCAATATGCCCCTCCTACATCTATTGTTACTTCCATAGTATTATTACTATCAGTAAGCGTGATATTATATGTAATCGATGCTGGGACGGATACGTTTGGTAATTCGCCTCCATTGACGACTTTAGGTAAACCTAGGTAAGCACCCACACCATTTAGACTAATTGTACCGGATCCTTCGTTAAAAACATATGTAGCTAATCCAGATCCGTCGTGTGGAGAAACTGGTGTCCCACATTGATCCGATGTTACCCCTTGCCAACCTTCTAACCAAGTTTCAGATCCTAAAACATTGCTAAAACTTCCATCAGCAGAGAACACATACTCATCATCAAAATAGCAAGCTCTGGTTGTTACGTCATCTATACTATTTGAGAAAAAGTCTCCAGTTCCAGGATTTGGTCCTACTTTAAAAGCTCCTGCTTCTGGCGCAAGTCTCCAAGTTCCTGCAATCAATGGTACTTCTCGTATGAATTGATAGGTCCAAAAAGCTCCACCAACATCAATTATTACTTCCATTCTATTGTTACTATTAGAAAGTGTGACGTTATACGTAATAGATGATGGAACAGAAACATTTGGTAATTCTCCTCCGTTCACTACTTTAGGCAACCCTAGATAAGCACCTTCACCAGTAAGTGTAACTGTTCCAGCTCCTTCGTCATAAATGTAAGTAGCGGCTCCAGAGCCATCATGAGGTGCAACAGGTGTTCCGCATTGATCCGGAGACACTCCTTGCCAACTTTCTAACCAGGTTTCAGACCCTAATACATTGCTAAAACTTCCATCGACGGAGAAAATATATTCATCATCAAAATAACAAGCTCTAGTTGTTACATCATCTAAGCTATTTGAGAAAAAGTCTCCAGTCCCAGGACCTGGTCCCACCTTAAAAGCTCCTGCTTCTGGTGCAAGTTTCCAAATCCCTTCTAATCCTGATGCTGGCTCTGGTGGTTTATGAAAATAAACGTTATCCACAAAAACTATCGCCGTTCCGGAAGGTGCTCCTACATATATTAATTGAGCAATATTGCTTCTTGTAGTTAATCCCGTAAAATCAGATAATGGAATATCTAAACTTACCCATTCTCCATTTGCAGGACTAGATACTGTAATTTCATGTTCTACATCATCTCCTCCACCGAAAGCATTGTCTGCTCCAAAATCAACTAATTTAATCTTAAACTCAGTCAAATTTGGGGACCAAATATCCGTATGAAAATGAGTCATTGTACTAGCATCTATAGTTGTTGTAGTAGCTTCTATTCCTACGAAATTAAGAGCACTATACTTTTTGGTAGGGTTTCCTTCTATCTCAACATCTTCAAAAGTAACATCAGACCAAGGTGTACGCCAAGTATCCACTGGAACATCTGTATAAGCATCACTAAACATAGAAACAACATCTTGTATTGCTCTGGCAGGTGGTCTTGGTGCAGATACTATAGGCTGAAGAATTTCTGTTACTTCAAACTCTTCTATATATTCGGTAGTTGCAATGGCACCTCCTTTAGCAACAACTCTTATCATATATGTTCCCGCTTCTTGATATGTATATGAAGCAGTTTCGCCTATATTAGCCGTAACCGGAGTATCATTTCCTGTTTCACCAAAGTATACATCAAAAGACATTGCATTGTCTGCAGTAGCCATTACATTCACTTGTTTGGATACAGCTGCATCATTTTCTATAGTAACTATTAAATTTTCTGGTGGATTAAAAGACACAATCACTTCTTGTGTAATTTCTGTTGTTAATCCTGTTATTCCAATACCTACTAATCTTAAATTATAAGTTCCCTCAGCATAGGTATGTGTAGCACTCTTACCAAGTTTAACATTTTCTGGTTCCACAGTGTCATCACCATAATAAATATCAAAGGATACCACTCCATCTCCATTTGGCGTTATAGTTACTAATCCAGTATTATCTTGAGTGATTTGTAAAAGCGCAGCTATGTTTGACGGAGCTACTACATTATCTAAATAGTCTAGATTATCGTCTTCAGCACAGCTTAATACGAAAAGCACGGACAGGCATACGCTGAATATATATTTTAAAAGTTTCATCTTCTTCTAGTTTTTGTTTTTAGTATCCTGGATTTTGTTCCCATCTATTTCCAGCCAACTGAATCTCTATCAATGGTATAGGAAACAATTCGTGTTTTCCTGTTACAAAGCCATCTATCTCTGTTGCAGCTCTTCCCGTTCTTACTAAATCGAAAAAGTGATGTCCTTCTCCAACCAGCTCTACTCTTCGTTCTTGGTATATAGCATCTGTCAAGGCAGTTCCTGTAGCTGTTACATCCGGTAATTGAGCTCTAGTTCTCACTCTATTGAGATAGGTTAATGCTTGTCCATCATTACTTGGTGATTTTCTATTATGTGCTTCTGCAGCCATTAATAGAACATCAGCAAATCTGATTGCTCTATAATTATTTGGGTTTGTAAGATTGGCATCTCCAGTATTAAGATCTCCCTGACGAGCAATATACTTTCTATTAAAATATCCTGTATGCTCAAAACCTGTAGAAAAAGTGGCACCTTGATCCGCTGCCCAGACATTAATATCTAAAATAGCAACATCCAGCCTAATATCACCTGTTTCAAACGCATCTACAACTTCTTGTGTAGGAACATTAAAACTAAAACCTGATTCAAATAGTGGTCCTGAGTAATTTCTAATTCCATTAAAACCAACTGCTACATTACCTTCACTACATTGTAAACAATCGAAACCTGCTCCTTCTTCATCTGTATACTGTACTTCGAAAACAGATTCTATATTATTTTCTCCTTCTTGTTCGAAAATAGATTCATAGTCTGTTACCAAATCATAAGGTCCCGTAATTACTTGATCTAAAACTATCGCAGCTTCAGAAAATTTATTCTGGAACAAATATACTTTACCAAGTAAAGCTCTGGCAGCTCCCTGGGTTATGCGGCCCGTTTCTGCTTGTATTGCTGGTAAATTATCTGCTGCAAACTGTAAATCTTCCTCTATGAGTGCATACACATCTTCTTTTGGAGCTCTATCAAAATCTGTTTCTTCTCCAAAAAGAATTCTTCTATCTATTGCTAGCGGTACATCTCCGAACCATTTTACTAGCTCAAAATAATAATAGGCTCTAAGAAATCGTGTCTGAGCAATTACTTCTTCCTTACCAGCAAAATCAGTTTTATCCTGAAATTCCATTATATAATTAGCTCTATTCACGCCCGCATACATCCAACTCCATATATCTCTGAGTTGTGCATTAACGGGTGTATGAACCATGTCATCTATTTCTTGTATCCCAGGTGAATCCGATGCACTTTCTCCTCCTGCTAATGTATTATCAGAAGCTATTTCTCCTAACATTACATTTAGATAAGTGGATTGTAGTAAATCGTATGCCCCTATCAAAGCACTTTGATAATCTTCTTCACTATTAAAAAAGTTTTCTGAGTTTTCTACTACTGGATCTACGTCAACAAAATCGTCACTACAAGAGGTCATTAAAGTCAATAGCACAATAAAAGCTGCTGATTTGAGGTTATATTTTACCTTTTTCATATTGATCAAAATTTAAGATTAACACCTAATAAATATGTTCTTGGCACAGGATAAAACCCTTGATCAATACCTGCTCCAATCGGACTTGCGGTGCTGGGATCTGGATTTGATTGATACGCTGAGGGATCATACCCATTATATTTTGTAAATGTATATAGGTTATTAACTGATGCGTAGATTCTAAATTTATCTATACCGATAGGTTTCATAAATGTATCTAAAAACGTATATCCTAGTTGTATATTCTGGATTCTTACATAGGACCCATCTTCTACATAGAAACTAGAAAACAAACTATTAGAGTTAGCAGCTGTTGTCACTCTATGAAAAGAATCGGTAGAGCCTTCCCCTGTCCATCGTCCTAAAAATCCATTTCTTCTATTCACCAATGGTTGATTACGTTCATAGTTTCTTACCATATCATTTCCCACGGAGGCAAATGCATAAGCGGTAAAATCAAAGTTTTTATAGTTTAAACCAATATTCAATCCCATTGTAGCATCTGGAATAGGATTTCCGATATCTGTTCTGTCATCAGAATCTATTTCTCCATCTCCATTTAGATCTACATATCTCAGGTCTCCCGGAGCAGCATTGACTTGCGTAGCGTGTGCATCTACCTCTGCCTGATTCTGAAAAATTCCATTTGTCTGTAACCCATAAAAGTATCCTATCGGCTTACCTGCCTCCATCCTAGAAGGTTCGTCTTGACCTACTCCAAATGAACCGCCGACAATAAAGTCATTGTCACTATTAACAGATATTACTTCGTTTTCTAAAAGAGTAACGTTGTAACTAATATTGAATTTAAAATTTTCTGACAACTGATCGCTATAAGCAATTTTAAACTCATACCCCTCATTTTCTACAATACCTGCATTGATTGTAGGTGGTGATGATCCTGGTGCAGCAACCCCAAGAATACCTGAAACGGGTGCTACAACTAATAAATCTTCTGTGCGCTTTTTAAAATAGTCAAATGTAATATCAATTTTATTATTTAATAATCTTGTATCCAACCCTATATCAAGGGTTTTTTGACGTTCCCATTTTATTTCTGGATTAGAAAGTGCTCCAATAGCCGGTGCATCATCGATTAATTCATCATTTATTACATAGGCTCCTTCTCCATCCAATAATGATACAAATTGAAAATCTCTAATTCTATCGTTACCGATCACACCGTAACTAGCTCTAAGTTTTAGGAAATTTAACCAACTACTATCACTTAAAAAAGATTCATCAGAAACGACCCAACCCACCGATGCAGATGGAAAATATCCAAATCTATTTTTAGGTCCAAACTTTGTTGACCCATCTCTTCTTATCACAGCAGATAATAAATATTTACCCTTATAATTATATTGTAATCTTGAGAAATAAGATAACAACCTAGAATCAAAAGTTTTAGCTTGATTGATAAGATTATCCCTAATATCAGATGCGAGTGAAAGATCTGCGTTAGCAAAGGAATTGTCTATAATGTCAAATCCTGTAAAATTGCTAAATGATCCTGTTGTTTTGAATACTGACATTCCTAAAAGTACTTTTAGATCATGATCATCTGCAAACATCTTTTCGTATGTTAAGAAATTATCCCAGGTATAATCTCTAAAGAAATCTTTGGTTTCGGTAACGCTACTTCTGTCTACATTAAATACTTTTCCTGATCCATAAAATACCTCAGGAGAAAATGTTTTACCATCTACTTCAGAATAGTTAAACTGATATCTAGATTCTACAGTAAAATTGGTTAAGAAATTATACTTTAAAGCAAATGTTGCTGCAATTCTATTGACTCTGGTATCGTTAAACGTATTTTCTATCTGTGCAATCGGGTTAATTACTTCATTACCTAATCCTTCTGCTAGTGTGAAATCTCCATTTTCATCTCTTATAGATAAGGTAGGCGCCATATTTAATGCATTAAACAATACGGAACCTAATGTGTTTTCTAATAATGTTTTTCTATTGGTCTGTGTGAAAATACCAGAAGTTGTAAATTTAAAATTCTTAGCAAAATCCAAACTATAATTTAACCTACCAGTAAAACGCTCGAAATTAGCATCGCTCCCTCCAACAATACCATCTTGTGTTAAATAAGAAACTCCTGAAGAATATGTAGAATTCTGGCCACCACCAGAAACATTAAAATTAATATTAGAAATTACGGCTGTTCTAAAAATTTCATCTTGCCAATCTGTACCTTCTCCTAATTCGGATAAATTGGCAAACGGAGGAGTACTCCCTCCAGCGGCGAACGACTCATTTATTATAATACCATATTCAGTTGCATTAAGGACAGGTAGTCTCCTTGTGGTTTCCTGAAAACCTGTATATGAATCAAATTCGAATTTCAAATCTGTATTCTTAAATCCTGACTTAGTAGTTATAAGGATAACACCATTTGCTGCTCTTACTCCATAAATACCAGCTGTCGCATCTTTTAACACATTAATACTTTCGATATCATTAGGGTTAATCACACTAAGATCTTCTATTACATTACCATCCACGAGAATTAAAGGCCTACTATCCCCGTTAGTAGATATTCCTCGTATCGATATGGTAGAACTGCTACCAGGAGCTCCAGATTGCGATGTGATATTTACACCTGCAACTTGTCCTTGTAGCGCTTGCTCTACTCTCACTACATTAAGTTCTTCTATGGTTTCGGATCCTATTACAGAAACCGCACCTGTAATTTCTTTTTTGGTTTGTGTCCCATAACCAATTACAATGACCTGTTCTAGTGATTCACTGTCTTCTTCCATGGTAACATTGATAACAAAATTTTGTCCAACAGTTATTTCTTGTGTAGTGAACCCTACATAAGAAAATACAACGACACTTCCTACTGCTACATTGTTCAACGTATAATTTCCATTAAAATCTGTTACGGCTCCGTTTGTAGTGTTCTTAACGATAACATTAACTCCAGGGAGTTCCAATCCGCTTGCATCCTTTACGCTTCCCCGAATCTGAATTTCTTGTGCATTAATAACTGTACTTAAAAAGACAGCTATTAAGAAATAAGTAATTTTCATAAATGTTTTAGTTTGATTTACTCAAATTTACCTACGAACATTAAGAAATCGTTAATAACTAACCCCAACAAAAATCCTACAGCATTACATAATAATGAAAAAATTAATAAATTCTTTGCGTAAAACACCAATGAAAACAGTAAGTACTAGGGATTTACTAACTATTAAAAAAATGTGAAGAAAATGGTATTGTTACCCTACTACAACGTTAGAGTATAGGTAATGTAGTGGTGTTTTAAGGTAATGTATGGTTTTAAATTTCGAGGATGTAGTTTACTAAACTGTCTGAGTGTTCTAATTGTAGCTTTTTTCTTAAACGATAACGTTTTATTTCTACGCTTTTAACTGAAATATTAACCAATGAAGCAATTTCTTTGGATGATAAATTTAGTCTTAAGTATGTACAAAATCGTAAGTCGTGAGGAGTTAAATTATCGTGTTTCTCTTTAAGCTTCTTTATAAAGTCCTTATCCACATTATTGAAAGCTTCTTCAAAATGTTTCCAATCATCCTTATTATTTAAGCTTCTATCAATAATTCGTTCTACATTCTTTACACCATTTCTTTCAAATTCAGATTTTTGAAGCTCTTTTTTTATAGTAGTTAGGATTTCATTCTTCTTAATAATATTCATTGTAGACGAAGCAAGTTCACGATTTTTACTATCTATATCCTGAGTCAATTTTTCATTAGTAAGTTTCATTATTTCTCGTTCACTTTCCAGTTCTTTGAGTTCTAATTGCTTTTTATTCTCTTCTACTAATTTTTCTCTTTGTTTGGTATAATAGCGTTTATATGCTCTGTGTGTAATTAATAATAGAATTAACAATAAAACAGAATAAATTATAATAGCTACTGCCGAAAAATACCAGGGTTTATCGATAATAAACTTATATTCAACAACATTTTTACTTAAAACATTACCCGTTTTTGCTCTAACCTTAAACGTATACTCTCCGAATGGCAAGTTTTCAAATACTTTATTGGTTTTGGAAGTCCAGCCACTCCAATCTTCATAAAAACCTTCTAACTTATACTGAAACTTTGAAATAAGGAATTTATCATATTCGGGGATTGTATACACAAAAGAAATAGTATTTAAATTAGATTTGAATACTGGAGGTAAATCAGAAATTTCAACAGGTTTAAACTCTGTAGTTTTTTGTTTTGCTGAAACTTTTTCAAGAATAATTGTATGTTCTTTTGAATTTACTCTAGATAAATCCAAAATCATATATCCATACGTAGTTCCCAATAAATACTTCTCCTCTTCGAGGTGCATAATGTTTTCGAAACCACTCATTTCTTTTCTTAGCAAATAAGGGATAGGTACTTTTGTTACTTCTAAATTATCCGAAAATTGGCTTTGAGAAATATAGCCTAATTCTTCATCAGTAAAACTCCAGAGTCCTCCTATATTATCTTTTATGAGCCTTCCAACATTTTTTTCTTCAGCCTCAAAAACCTGATTCACCACATTATCTTGATCAAAAGCTTTGTTTTCCTTGTTATAAAAAGATACCCCTTCTTGATGTGCATAAAAAAAATCGTTCTTGTATTTTGTTATGCTTGAGTGTTTACCCTTTATGGTTATCGTGTCTTTAACGACTTTTAATACTTTCGAAAATTCATCGTCTACCGTAATGCTAAAAAGCCCTTTGTATTCATGATTGACCCATAATTTACCATCATATATTTCCAAATATCGAGCAGAGTAATCAAATCCTACAACTTTTTGTTTTAACCTCCATTTCCCGTTATTTTTTTCCAGCACGCTCAATCCTTCATAATTGCCTTGTAACAGCCAGTCAGGATGATCTTCAACAGTACGAAAAATCCAAGTTCCCTGGATCCAACTTATAAGCTCGGATGTATTATTTTCAATTAAAAAAGTACCATCATTATGTCCACAAAACAATTTATTATCATAAGAAAAAAGACTCCAAACTTGTCCTTTAGTACCTTCAACAAAACTGAATGGCTCATCTTTATTAATATTTTTGTAAAATACTCCTTGATTTGTTCCCAGATATAAAAACCCTTCAAAAACAATTGAGGTATATACGGTACCGATAGTACCTTTATCATCATTAAAACTTTGAACGGGCGATTTTATGTTTACACAATTAATGCCTTTATCCAATGCTAACCATATATTACCATCTACATCTTCAAAGGAAGACAAAACCGTATTATTACTTAATCCTTTATTCTGGTTAATTTGATACGTAACCTCTCCTTTTTCTGAAAGATATAGTAATCCTTTGGAAATAGTTCCTAAAATAAAACTCCCATCCTTAAGTGTGACACTACTATAAATGGTAGAATCGGTTAATAGGTCATCAGAAAGTGTACCCCATTCGCTAACTTCTCCATTCGAAAACTCAAAGAAACCTTTGGTACTTGTTAAGAATAGAATTCCGTTCTGAGACTTCGAAATATTTACTATTTTGTCATTAACTACTTCAGCATCATCTATGACTAATGTCGGGCTTCCTTTTTCAATTTTATAGATTCCATTATTAATATCTTGATAATATATCGTTCCTTGAACATTGAATATATTAGTAATGGCTATTTTAGAGTCTATAATTGAGATCTCCTCGTTGTTAACGTTATAAAGATAAATTCTATCAAGAGACTGAAATAATATCCAATCGTCTTGGTTAACAATATGCCAAAACTGTTCATCTTCGATAAGGGTTTCTGTTATATTTTCGCTTAGTGAAGTATACTCGAGCTTTCCAAAACCATTTTTTTTCCAATACCCAAAATTCATATAGAATCCCGTATAAATACGTTCTCCAATCACTTTGACCGATCTCATGACGGTTTCATTAGGAGTTGGGTAAAGTTCCCAATTTGCTCCATTGAACTCTAAAAGTCCTTTGTTATTGGCTACATAAATATATTTATTATCTGCTTGAGAAATTGACCAATTTTGGGTTCCTCCTTCATAGTCATCAGGCAAATAGGCTTCTATCGGCGGTAATTCCTGTGCGGCAACTATCGTCGTAAATAGAAAGAATAAAAATGTCTTTTTAATATATTTCAATTAGTTAAAATAGATATAAGTAGATATCACAATTAAACATACAATTGCTCCAACAATCTTTGTATACTTCCAAGGTGTAATATCTACTTCTTTTGTATAATGTTGCTCGTATGCTTCTTCCCTTGGATACAATTTACCAATAATTAACATTATAATGATGTTGACCACAAAAAGAATGGCCATTACGTGCAGGAAATGAGGAAATTCCCCTTCCATTATGGTAGCGTCCAATACAACATAAATTAAATAAAGTACGGCCCCCGATATTATGGCGATTTTTGCAGCAATCGCTGGTACTCTTTTGGTGAGATATCCCACAACAATAATCGTCAAAATAGGAATACTATAACATCCATTTACTTTTTGTAGGTAACCAAACAATCCATCAGGAGCATTTGCTATAAACGGGGCAACAATCATCGCCAGAATAGCTAACAAAATACCGAAAAGTTTTCCTGCTTTTACTACTTGCTTTTCACTTGCTTCCTTATTAAAATATTCTTTATAAATATCGATACCAAATAATGTTACTGAACTATTAAGCGCACTATTGAATGAGCTCAAAATAGCCCCAAACAATACGGCGGCAAAAAACCCAACTAAAGATAGTGGAAGCACTTTACTTACTAACGTTGGATAGGCTTCATCTGCATTTGATAACGAATCTCCGAACATGTGAAATGCTATGATCCCAGGTAAAACAACGATAATAGGACCTAATATTTTGATAAATGATCCCAATAACAATCCTTTTTGACCCTCTTTCAGATTTTTAGCTCCAAGGGCTCTTTGGATAATAGCTTGATTTGTTCCCCAATAAAATAGTTGAACTAGCATCATTCCTGTAAAAATCGTTGCAAAAGGGATAGAAGAATCGCTATCTCCAATAACTTTGAATTTTTCGGGATTTGTAGTCATTAATGTATTTATTCCTTCGGAAATACTCCCGTCTCCTATTTCTAATAAACCAAAAACTGGAATCATAATACCACCTATCAATAATCCAACTGCATTGATCGTATCGGATACCGCTACTGCCTTTAATCCTCCGAAAATGGCATAAATAGATCCAATAACACCAATACCAATAACACAAATCCATATTGAAGCTCCTTTAGAAACCCCTAATAATTCAGGAACATCAAACATTGTACTGATAGCTAAAGATCCAGAATATAAAACAATAGGTAAAAACACTACAACATAACCTGTTAAGAATAATCCAGATGTTATTGCTTTTGTTGTAGTATCATATCTTCTTTCCAAAAACTGAGGCACTGTAGTGATTCCGCCTTTTAGGTATCTGGGTAATAAGAAAATCGCTGTAACAACCATAGCTATAGCTGCCAAAGTTTCCCAGGCCATTACTAAAATCCCTTCTGAGTATGCAGATCCATTTAACCCTACAATTTGTTCTGTAGATAAATTAGTCAGTAATAAAGAACCTGCAATTACCACAGCAGTTAAGCTACGGCCACCTAGAAAATAGCCATCAGAAGACGTTTCGTCTGTTTTTCTGGTAGCAATATATGATATGATAGCAACTAAAAGTGTGAATCCTACAAAAGAAATAATACCCATATTGAAATTTTAATGATTTGTTAAGAATCATAAAAATATCAGATATTATTGAAGTAGTGTTAACAATAATGCCAAAAAATTAACACTGTATAGATTTTGTATAGTTACATTTAGAAATAAAGCAATGACAGACAGATGATTGCAAAAATCACTTCTTATAATGTATAGTATATCTCCAATAAGAGAATGCTCCTAATATTGCCCAGACTAAGAAACTATAATACACTGCTGTTGGAGTTACCACCTGATCACCGCTAGCATAAGAATGCAATCCTTTTAAGTAAAAATTTACTCCGAAATATGTCATTAATATGGATGAAACCGCAAATACAGACATCAAATTAAAGAACCATCTTCCTCTCAGACGAGGAACCAATCGCATATGAATCACAAAAGCATATACCATAATACTAACCAGTGCCCATGTTTCTTTTGGGTCCCAACCCCAATAACGTCCCCAACTTTCATTGGCCCACATTCCTCCTAAAAAGTTACCAATAGTTAACATAACAAGACCTATGGTTAATGCCATTTCGTTAATAATTGTAATCTCTTTGATATTGAGATCCATTCTCTTTTTATTAGACTCAGTGGTTAGTATCATTAATAATAATGAAAGTATTCCTAAAATAGCTCCTACAAAGAAAGGACCATAACTCGCCACAATGATCGACACGTGAATCAATACCCAATAAGAATCCAATACAGGTTGTAGATTTGCAATAGCCGGATCTGTCCAGTTTTCATGAGCAAAAAATAGAATAATTGCAGCCACAAAGGCTGTTGCCGCTACAGTTAGATTGCTCTTTTTACCAAAAGCTAAACCTAGTGCCATCGTTGCCCACGCCACATAAATCATGGATTCATACGCATCACTCCACGGTGCGTGACCTGATACATACCATCTAATTATTAATCCAGATGTATGTGCCATAAAAATCAATACAGTAATCCCCATAAAGATGTTTATCAACACTTTTACAAACTTATTCTTGTAATAAAATATACCAAAAACGATGATCAGAATAAATAATACACTTGAAACACCATAGTATTTATACAATGTTCTGAAAATATCATATTTATTTAATGCGATTTCAGCTTTGATTTTATCATCAGCTGGCATGACTTCACTACCAAACTTTGTCTGAAATGCTTTTATACTCTCTATGTATTGATTAGGTTTGCTGTAGTCTCCTGATTTTCTTGCTTCCTGTAATGACTGTATATAAATAGGAATAATTTGTCTGGTATATACAGAATCCATTCCTGTGAACTTATGCTCATTCAATTGTGGCACAGAAACCCATTTGTTACCCACATCTCCTGGAACCGGAAAAATTTTAAGAATTCCACCGCCTAATGCCTGATTTAAAAGGTAAAACTTTTCATGGGTTTTCAAGAAATCCTTCTCAAAACTACTTGGTGTATTCGTACTACTTGCTTTTTCTAAATAAGGATCCAATTTATAAGAACCGTCTTGTTCTACTAGATCTATTAGAGAAACCCTTCTTTCGGATTTAGAGACACCTAGTATCTTTCGGATACTGTCGTTTTCTTTTTGTATTTCTATAATAGGAATACTGTACCATATAAATGGATTCTCTACCATCGATACAAAAACCTGATCAGCAGTTAATCCTTCATAGGTATCTTTTTTACTTAACTTACGCAATAACTCTGAAGAAAATGTATTAACTGGCTTCATCCTACCGCGTTCATCTTGTATCACAATACTACCAAATTTCGCAGCATGTTCTTTGCTTACGGCATTCGCTTTAATTATAGAGTCTAATTTAGCTTTTCCAGGTAAGGTTTGTAAATGATTTACATGATCTGTTTGTTGTTCCTGTTCTAATTGTGCGAAAGAAAAAGTTGAAATAAATAAAGCTACTAAAACAGTTAACTCTTTCTTTTTTATCTTCACTTTGTTAAGCATTTGTTCTAGATCCTTAAATCTGGATCCTCTCGTAAAAAGAATAAGCATTAGTCCAAGATATAATAACATATACCCCGCATAGGTAATCATAGTACCCCAATAATCGTGACTTACAGATAATACGGTACCCTTTTCATCAGGATCAAAAGAAGCTTGAAAAAAACGATACCCTTTATGATCTAAAACATGATTCATATAGATATCATAAGGACGAGGAGCAGCTTTATCTTCAACAATATCTACTTTACTCATAAACGACTTATATACTTTTTCTGTTCCTGGTTGTTTTTCGGCTATAAAATCATTCAACTTTAGAGCAAAAGGAAGTTCTAATCGCTTTGACCCATAGTTGTAGTACATATCCAAGCCTCCTAAAGAAATCTTTTTCATATCATTAGCGTATCCCTTTCCTCCCAGTAACTTCACCTCTTTAGTTTCTCCATTAGTGGTTACATCAAAAATCAGTGCATCTTGCTGTCCTTTGTCTTTCACTTCGATCGGGATAACATCATACTTTCCCGTAATTACAGGCTCTGGAATTACAAATTGCATCCCAGCAGTTTGATATAATGATCGTAACATCAGTGGTTGTAAACTATCTTTGATTACCAAGCCTTGCTTTTGATCAGCCATTCTCATATAAGAACCGTCAAAAGGTGATTCTATGTAATACTCGTCATTCTCATATGTGATATTGATAGCACCTTTAGTAGGGACATTAAAGGCCACCAAAATATTATGGATATTAGAAACTTCTCCTTCTTTTAAATAGTGATCGTGTCTATTACCATCTCCTGCCTCTACTATCTTTAAATAATTCTCTCCATCCTCTGTTTCAACCAATCCCATTTCTGCTCCAGTGATATATTCTTTATATTGAATAGTAACTGGTTGCTGGTTATAATCGGTATTTATAGTGAAGCTATTATCCGTAGCCTGTGTCAATTCTAATTGCTCGGATACAACACGTCTTCGCGGTTCCCCATTAATTTCTCCATCAAGGAATGCGGTTAAATAGGTGTGTTCGGATAAAAACTCTGAGGTCGTTTCTCCCTCTCTTATCGGCATTACACCTTCGTAACTAATGTATCTGGTAACAAAAGCTCCTAAAAGTATTAAAATAAAGGAGAGATGTAGCAATAATGTTGCCCACTTATCTTTTTTATACAATTGATAACGTACTATATTCCCACAGAAGTTGATCATAAAAAAAGCCATAATGGCCTCGAACCACCAGGTGTTATATATCCAAATTCTTGCAGCGGTTGTACCATAAGCATCTTCTAAAAAAGTACCTACTGCCATAGAGGCGGCAAAAACAATAAATAGGATTGCCATTAATCTGGTAGAAAATAAAATACTTGCCAACTTCTTTTGCATCGTAATTTTTTTAGCTCGGCAAATTTAATGTTTTTGAGAGGATAATCAGACATTCTAATTATCCTATTTGTTGGTTTTAACAGAACTATAAAACTTGTCTAATTTTTAAAGTATCTTCCTTATTTTAGCCAAATGATTACAATTGTTATTCTTGGTGCCGGAAATGTAGCGCAACATTTGTATACTGCTTTTTTAAATCAAAAATCTGTAGCAATAATACAGTCCTACAACAGAAAAGGAATACGAATACATAAAGATCAAAAAGAAGCTACTATTACCAACGATCTAAATAGCTTAAAAAAAGCTGATCTGTATATTTTAGCAATCAGTGATGATGCGATAGAAAAGGTATCAAGCACCTTACCTTTCCAGAATAGGTTAGTTGTTCACACTTCTGGTAGTGTTCCAATGCAGGCTATTGATGATAAGAATTCTCGTGGGGTTTTCTATCCATTACAAACATTTAGTGCTACGAAGAAGGTTGATTTTAGTAAAATTCCGTTTTGTGTTGAAGCCGAGAAAGAACAAGATGTAATAGTATTAAAAAATCTAGCTTCTATATTATCGCAAAAAATATATGATGTTTCCTCTGACCAGAGAAATGTATTACATGTAGCAGCAGTATTTGTAAATAATTTTACCAATTATATGTTTTCTATCGGAAATGAGATTTGTAGAGAAAATAATGTCCCTTTTGAAATTTTACATCCGCTGATCCAAGAAACTGCAAAAAAAATAATTGAGATCGAACCAGATATTGCTCAAACTGGACCTGCTATTCGCAAAGATGTTCAGACGATTGATCGACATCTCGAAATTCTAAAAGACGATTCACAAAAACAACTATATAAAATGCTTACCAAAGCGATACAATCTAGATATGGAAAAGAGCTATAAAGAATATTTAAAACATATTACCACTTTTATCTTTGATGTCGATGGTGTTCTCACAGATGGAACCGTACTCATTAACACTGATGGAGAGTTACTAAGAACTATGAATATCAAAGACGGATACGCATTAAAAACTGCTGTGCAGCAAGGTTTCAACGTATGTATCATATCTGGAGGGAAAAATGAGGGAGTCAGAAAAAGATTAGAAGGATTAGAAATTAAAGATATTTATTTAGGCGCTCATCATAAAGTAGAGCAACTAAATGAATATATGAATAATCTTGATATCAAAATCGAAAACGTTTTATATATGGGAGATGATATTCCGGATTTACCTGTAATGAAAATGGTGGGATTACCTACCTGCCCGCAAGATGCGGTAGCAGAAATAAAAGAAGTTTCTAAATATGTTTCCTTTAAAAAAGGTGGAAAAGGCTGTGTGAGAGATGTCATAGAACAAGTACTTAAAGTACAAGGGAAATGGATTGAGAATTATGATGCCAAAGCCTAAATATTTTATCTATCTAACTCAAAAAGATATTGCTTAAATGAAACTAGTATTTGCCACAAATAATCCTAATAAATTAAAAGAAGTACAAGCGCTGGTTCCTTCTCATATTCAATTACTAAGCTTAGAGAATATAGGCTGTACCGAGGATATTCCTGAAACATCTCCTACTATTAAAGGTAACGCAATACAAAAAGCTCAATACATAAAAGAAAATTATGGATATGACTGTTTTGCCGATGACACAGGATTAGAGGTAGATGTTCTGAATGGTGATCCTGGCGTATATTCTGCTCGTTATGCAGGAGAAGCCAAAGATTCTAATGCCAATATGGATAAACTTCTAGACAACTTAAAGGAAAAAGAAGATCGCAAAGCACAATTCAAAACAGTTGTTGCACTTCATATTAATGGTAAGTTAGAAACGTTTACTGGTATTTGCTCAGGGACTATCACTGTCCAGAAAAAAGGTAATAAAGGTTTTGGATATGATCCTATTTTTTTACCAAATGGATACGCTGAAACATTTGCAGAACTTCCACTGGAAGAAAAAAACACCATCAGTCATCGTGCGAAGGCAGTGAAACAATTGGTAACTTTTTTAAACAACTAATCTGCGCTTGGAAATGCTAACATCTCTCCCATTCCTACAGTAAAAAGCCAGTTTCCATAAATCGCATGTTCAATAGACACCAAAGTGGTTGATTTTGTCCTCTGATACGTAAATGCAAACAATAAACCTCCTAGAAAAGTGAGTAGCTGAACTAGAAAACTTCTTAAAAATATATGAGCCAATGAAAAAAGGACTGCATTTATAAAAATAAACAACCACTTATTCTTGACCAGAGACTCATATCGATCATAAAAAAACGTTCTGTATATAATTTCTTGTGGCCAAACAGATAAGAAGGTGTAAACAAACAGGATAACAACCCACAAAATCGGTTTCTTGATTACAATAGAAAACAATTTATCCGGAGCTATCCAAAAAACATATAGACTGGTAATTATAATCACAATGGCCAGTTTAATAACAGTTTCTTTCCAAAATGGTTTCCAATACGTCTGATCTGGAAATCTTATTTTTAAAAACCCTGATCTCTTAAGGTGAATCAATATATATACGAAGCCAGCAACCGTTAATCCCACTTTTATTGGAGCAGGATAGGAAAACAAAAAGCTAACAGGGAGTAATACAAATAGAAAGAATAACTCTAATCCTCGGGCAAAAGTAGGTTGCATCATTATTATTTTGTACTAATTTCAGCATAAAAAATGAAACGAGTTATTTTTTAACAAATAAAAAAGCCTCCGGGCAAGAGGCTTTTTATTAAGGAAATCAAATTTGGGGATTATCTGATTTACAATTTTGGGGCAATTTTAGATTGGCATTTGGCAATACCATAAAAACTAATTCAGCTTATATCAATCATTAACAACACTTCAAAAGTACTCCAACATCTTAAGAAGATCTCAAAAGTGCTTACACAAAAAATTTATAATATCGACAAAACACATTTTTAATCGATAAAATACATCATTTAAAGATAAAACGATCTATTATATATTTAAAAGCTATAATAAAATAAGAATTTTCTTAATTACATTAAAGGAGGTATTATTAGTCAATATATCGTGAATCAAGAAAACTTATTCCATAAAAAAAGCCTCTTGGGGTATGAGGCTTATTAGTAGGTAAAATTAATTTGGACAAAAAAAGTTTAGTTCTCTAAATTTTGGAGTTATCTAATTATTTGGGGGCGAAACATTAAAACTAATTTAATTAGTAACTCTTATTCTTTCACACTTCAAAAGTACATGATATACTGCAACTTGGTGAAAAATGCTGTAGTAACAAAATACAAATAATCGACAAAATACGATTTTAATCGATAAAAAGAAACTTATTTATATAAACATAGATAATCTATTCAAAAAAGTAAGATTTTACTAACTACATATCATTTCAAATGAACATTAAAAATGAGTCAAAAGGATTTGAATTATAATGTACCTAGATAAATCATAAGGTTCAAGTTCAATAATAGCTAAGTTTCTATTTTGTTATGAAATGAACCTGTGATAGAAATGAATTATAAGTTTTTTTTTAATCCCTATTCGATATTAGAAAAAACTGAAGGGTACAAAAAAAAGCCTCATTTCTGAGGCTTTGTAATTTGTCAAATTTAACTTTGGGGGAAATTAAATTTGTTGGGGCAAAAAAACGTAAACAATCAATTCCAATTTTTCTCTTTCGGTATATATTCAATTTCTTAATATCTTTCTTCCGATGGTTCAAAAGTATTCAAACATCACATGTTCACAAAAATCATTGAACAAATATACATTGAATTATCGATAAAAAGCATTTTTATTCGATAAAATGCAATTAAGAATATTTTATTACTATATCCATCCATCATTTTTATAATTAAACGAAAGGAATACGTTGCATAAATTTTATTAATATCGTAACATTACATTCTTAAAATTTCGAATACTATATATGGAAAGTCAAAACATTACTCCTACTGATCCCCAAAACGAAGAAATTATTGAAAACAGAGAATTAAACATTTGGGAAGCGTTAATTCCAATTGTTGCATTAGTAGGTATGTTGTTTTATAATGTATACTATGCTTTTGGTGATGATGCATTAAGTGGTAGTAATCAATTTATATTGCTACTGGGTGCCGCTGTAGCCGCCATAGTAGGTTTCTTTAATAAAGTATCCTATAAACAAATGATGGAAGAAGTTGCTCGCAACGTAAAATCTACCACTGGAGCGTTACTCATATTATTAATGGTTGGATCATTAGCAGGTACTTGGCTTATTAGTGGTATTATACCCACAATGATTTATTATGGATTACAAATTCTTAATCCTACTATTTTTCTAGCTGCTAGCGTAATTATCTGTGCTATTATTTCCATAGCCACGGGTAGTTCCTGGACAACCTCTGCTACAGTAGGTATCGCATTAATTGGAATTGGAGACACATTAGGCATTTCCTTAGGAATGACTGCTGGTGCTGTTATTTCTGGAGCATACTTTGGTGATAAAATGTCACCTTTATCTGACACCACTAACCTGGCTCCCGCTATGGCAGGAGGAGAATTATTTTCTCATATAAAATATATGACATACACCACAGTACCAACGATAGTAGTCACGTTAATTATATTTATAATAATTGGATTTACACTTAATACTTCTGGTACTCCTGAAATTAGTGAACAACTCGCTGCTATTAAAAGTGCATTTACAATATCACCTTGGTTATTTATTGTACCTGTTATTGTTATTGCTCTTATTATCAAAAAAACACCTCCTTTAATCGCATTATTAGCTGGAACATTATTAGGTGCTATTGCTGCAATTATAGCGCAACCCGATATTGTAATGAATATTGCTGGTAGTGAAACACTGAATTTTAATTCTGCGTATAAAGGTGTTATGAAAGCAATGACTGTGGATACTGCTGTAGAAACTTCTAGTAAAGAATTAAATGACCTATTTACAGCTGGAGGAATGTCTGGAATGCTAGGCACCATTTGGCTAATCGTATGTGCAATGGTCTTTGGCGGTGTTATGGATGCCATTGGAGCACTAGCTAGAATTAGTAAAGCCTTATTAAGTATGTTCGATTCTGTATTTGGATTATTTGCTAGTACTGTTGTCAGTTGTCTTGCTCTAAATGTTACTGCTTCTGATCAATATCTAGCAATTGTAGTACCGGGAAGAATGTATGCGAAAGCTTTTAAGGATAAAGGTCTTGCTCCTGAAAACTTAAGTAGAACCTTAGAAGATTCTGGAACAGTAACCTCCGTTTTAGTTCCATGGAATACATGCGGAGCTTATCAAAGTAGTGTTTTAGGTGTTCCGGTCGTAGATTATTTCATTTTTGCAATCTTCAATTGGTTAAGTCCCTTTACCACACTACTTTTTGCTGCTTTTAGAATAAAAATCAAACAGTTAGGAGATAAGTAAGAAAGTCTTATAAAATAAATAAGCGCATCTAACTAGGTTAGATGCGCTTATTTATGCTATGCATCTATAATAGGAATAGGCTTTTTATCATTATCAATAGCAACAAACTTGAACATTCCTGAAACAGCTATTTCACGATCATAATTATACATTTCCTCCTTATAGATATCTACCTGTACCAAACAACTGGTTCTGCCTACTTCATGAATCTTAGCAACAAGTTCTATAATTGTACCCGCAGGGATTGGTTTTTCGAAATCAATTTTACCTGTAGAAATTGTTACTACTTTTTTTCTACTAAAACGAGTAGCACATATAAAAGAAACTTCGTCCATAAGCTGCAATGCTGTTCCCCCAAATAATGTTTCATAGTGGTTGGTAGTATTAGGAAAAACAGCTTTGAAGATTCTAGTCTCGGATTTTTGGATCAATTCATCTATAGTATTCATACAATGGTGATATAGTTTTTTCTTATCAGTTTAATGAATAAAGATACTTGTTATACCTGTATCTTTGTGGCATAATTTTTAAAAAATTGGAATGGAAATTATCGAAAGCCTACAATGGCGATATGCTACAAAAAAATTTGATAACACTCGTATACTCCCTCAAGAGAAAATAGACATACTTACAGAAGCATTTAACCTTACTGCTACTTCATATGGATTACAGCCATTAAAATTAGTTGTATTACATAATAGAGAAATTCAAAAAAAACTTACTGAATATTCCTGGAATCAACAGCAGGTTGCAGATGCATCTCATGTATTGGTTTTTTGCATCGAAAATACTGTTGGTGAAGAATACATTACTAAGTATTTTGATAACGTAAAAGCAATAAGAAATACTTCTGATGAGGTACTTAAACCCTTTAGAGAACAACTGGTTGATTCTTTTAAGAACAAACCTGCAAATGAGATCACTAATTGGGCTGCCAAACAAGCCTATTTGGCTATGGGTAATTTATTAACGGTATGCGCAACTGAAAAAATAGATGCCTGTCCAATGGAAGGTTTTATTCCTAAAAAATATGACGAAGTTCTTAATCTTACTCAACTTGGTCTAAATTCAGTCTTAGTACTGCCTGTAGGTTATCGTGCTGACGATGATATGTTTGCGGAGTTTAAAAAAGTAAGACGCTCCATTAATGAAACAGTAATTGTTTTATAGACAAATACTTGGCAAGATATTTGGAGTGTAAAAAATGTTATATTTTTGTCATACCCAAAACTTAATAATATGAAAAAAGTAATTCTGTTTATATCATTGATAATTACTTCAGCTGTATTTGCACAAGAAGACGAATTACATTGGTTAACAGATTTTGAGACTGCAAAACAAGTTTCTGAAGATACTAAGAAACCTATTCTTATGTATTTTACCGGCAGTGATTGGTGCGCTCCTTGTATCATGCTTCGCGAAGACTTCTTTTCTACTGAAAAGTTTAAAAATCAATCACAAAAAGTAGTTTTACTAAAGGTAGATATCCCTAGAAGAATGGATATAATTTCTGAAGAACAACTAAAAGCAAATAAAAAATTATTAAGTAAATATAACAAACAAGGTGGTTTTCCAAATATTATTGCAATGGATCATAATGGCAAAGTACTTGGCTCCCAAGGTTCTTACAGTTCTTCTCTGCGAGATCCCAGTAGATACTTTAGTTTTGTAACCACGATTATTGACAACTATTAATTAAAAAGATAAGTTACACATTATATAATCAAAACTCTTTTCGGTATTTTTGCCGAAGAGAGTTTTTTAATTTAACACTGTACCTATGCCAGGATTCGAGCTATTTGGAGCTGAAGAAAAGAAAGAAGTTCAAGATGTATTAGACAATGGAGTTTTAATGCGTTACGGTTTTGATGGTAACCGAAATGGACATCACAAAGCCTTAGAACTAGAAAGAGATCTAGCTTCCAGAATGCAAACTGAATTCGCTCAGGTAGTATCAAGTGGAACAGCAGCATTAACAGTAGCATTAGCTTCTGCAGGTGTTGGATCAGGAGATGAAGTGATTATGCCGACTTTTACATTTGTTGCCAGTTTCGAAGCTATTTTATCTGTTGGTGCTACTCCTATTTTGTGTGATATTGATAATACTTTAACTTTAGACCCTAAAGCAGTAAAAGAAGCGATTACACCAAAAACCAAAGTAGTTATGCCCGTACATATGTGCGGTTCTATGGCAGATCTAAAAGCGTTGAAAGCTATTTGCGATGAACATAACCTGATTTTATTAGAAGATGCTTGTCAGGCTATCGGAGGAACCTACGACAACAAACCATTGGGTAGTTATGGAGATTTAGGATGTTTTTCTTTCGATTATGTAAAAACAGTTACCTGTGGAGAAGGTGGTGGTTTGATAACAAATTCTAAAATCTATGCCGAAAATGCCCATAAGTATCAGGATCATGGACATGATCATATTGGGAATGATCGAGGAGCAGAAACACATCCGTTTTTAGGATATAATTACAGGCTCTCTGAACTAAATGCGGCTGTAGGGATTGCTCAATTAAGAAAATTAGATCATACTTTAGACCTACAAGAAAAAAATTATACTATCCTTCGAGATGCGCTGACCTCTATTCCTGAAGTTACGTTTAGAAGAGTTCCAGAAACCGGAGTAGAAAGTTATGCTTTTTTAAACCTATTCCTTCCAACTGAAGATTTAGCAAGAAAAGGACACAAAGCCCTTGGTGAACATGGAGTAGATGCTTGTTTTTACTGGTTTGATAACAATTGGCACTATTATAAGAAGTGGGAACACTTATTAGAGCCTAAATCACTCAATACGCTTTCTGCTGAACAAAAAATAGGACTTCAAAAAAATAATCAATCTTTTGATGCCAGTGATGCCTGGATAGGTAGAACTATTTCATGCTTAATAAAAGTAGGTTGGTCCGAAAGTGACGTAAAAGAAAGAGCTTCAAAAATGATTGAAGCTCTACAAAGTATTCTATAAAAACTACTTTCTAATAGTTTACATATTCTACGATTTCTAATCCATATCCGATCATACCTACACGTTTTTGTTGTACAGTATTGGATACCAATCGTAATTTATGAATATTAAGGTCGTGTAAAATCTGAGCACCAATACCAAAATCTTTAGTATCCATAACTATTTTTGGTGCTTTTACTACTTCCTCGCCTGTTTGAACTTCTTTTAGAGCCTTTAAACGATTAATCAAATTAAAAGATTGACTTTCTTGATTAATAAAAACAATAGCACCTTTTCCTTCTTTATTAATTCGGGTAAACATAGCATCTAGTCGTTTATCCGCATTATTAGTTAGTGTTCCTAGAATATCATTATTAAACAACGTCGAGTTAATCCGTGTTAACACCGGTTCATTATCCGCCCAACTTCCTTTTGTTAATGCAATATGAATTTGGTTATTCGTTGTTTGCTTATATGCTCTTAATCTGTACTTACCAAAACGAGTAACTATGTCAAAATCTTCTTTCTTTTCGATTAGAGAATCATGCTGCATTCGATATGCAACCAAATCCTCTATAGAAACTAACTTAAGATCATATTTTTTAGCTACTTCTACTAATTGAGGAAGACGTGCCATAGTACCATCCTCATTCATGATTTCTACAATCACACCTGCTGGTTTTAATCCTGCTAATCTGGCAAAATCTATAGCCGCTTCAGTATGTCCCGTTCGTCTTAGAACACCACCTTCTTTTGCCTTTAATGGAAAAATATGACCTGGTCTTGCTAACTCATGAGATTTTGTTTCTGAGTCAATTAATGCTAAAACAGTCTTAGCACGATCACTGGCAGAAATACCTGTAGTAACACCATTCCCTTTTAGATCTACAGAAATCGTAAATGCTGTTTCCATAGGATCTGTATTGTTATCAACCATCATATTCAATTTCAGGTCTTCGCAACGTTGTTCTGTAATCGGAGTACAAATTAATCCACGTCCATGCGTTGCCATAAAATTGATCATTTCTGGAGTTGCCTTTTCAGCGGCTGCCAAAAAATCTCCTTCATTCTCTCTATCTTCATCATCAACAACTATAATCACCTTCCCTTGGCGGATATCTTCAATAGCCTCTTGTATAGTGTTTAATTTCAATTTGTTTTTGGTCTCCGTAACCTGTGACATAACGATACAATTCTTAATTTGACAGCAAAGGTAATTTATATAATTCTTAAATGGAACAGTATCCTAGATTTATCTAATTTTATTCAAATCTTTGTTCATTTTATTTTTATAATAGAAATAAACAAATGGATACAATGGAATCCCTAGTATAAAAAACAGCAATAATGAAGGTTTATTTATGATTCCTCTAAAATGAGCATAAAAATTTCCATAATTAAGATAAGACTTTATATAAAATACAAAGTATGACAGAATCCCTAAACAATTAAAAAGCAAAAGCATAATTTTACTATCACCTGTGCCTTCCGATATTAAAGAAATAGAAATATTCACCAATGCTAAGAGTATAAACAATGAAATCACTAATGTTGAATTTTCTTGAAAATCGTTTTTATTTTTTTCTGCTTGCACCAAAGTATTTTCATCAATAACTATATCAACCTTTTCATTAACTAATGAGTTTTCAGCTTTGTTTTCTTTGAACTTATTTGATTTCTTTTTAAAAAAGTCACGAATTGGTTGAATTAAAATATCAAAGCTAACGAAACCTCGATCTCTTGTTGCTCGATACGTTAAAAATATACTCAGAGGAAATATGATGAATGTAGAAAGCCAGGACCCTACAAATGGTGGAACACCTCCTTCTTCAGCACCATTTTTTGCAAAAATTCCAATAAAATGATACGTAAGAAAAAGTACTACTCCGATCACAATTGGCAATCCTAATCCTCCTTTACGAATAATTGCACCTAACGGAGCTCCTACAAAAAACAACAGAACACAAGCAATACCCAATGCATATTTATCGTGCAATGACATCTCATATTTATTGAGTGCTCTTTTTTTAACTTCTAACGTTCTTTTGGATGTTTGTATTCTTCTAATAACTCCGTCTACATTAGAAAATGCAAGATTATAGATTTGTGATTTTTGTCTTATATTAAATCTATCGTTTATCAAATCTAATGTATCAATAGTCGCTTTTTTTAGTGTATCTATTTTTAGATTCCTATTTAATTCTTTAAATCCATTTCTTCTATTTACATCATCTTGTGTAGATTTCACCTCGTCATTTACTTGGATTGATAATGTATCTAGCTGATTTCGAAGCCCATTTACATTTAGCATGTTATATCCTTTACTATATTGCTCGGCATCCATATCTACATTATCTAAAGAAGACAAATCCATATTAAGAACATACTGCTTAAAATAGGTTTTAGCAAATGGCAATTTTTTTCTTTGCTTAGGAGATTTCTGTTGGATTTCATCATAGTAATTTCCATCATTAAGTACCAGTGTAATCAAATCAGAATCAATGCTACCCTTTAATTCTCCATCAGCAGCTTTTATAACCGTAAAATTACCTACTCTAACTCCTTTTTTATGAATAATTACATCTCTTAGAAATTGATCATTATCTCCATATTTTTCGGATACCCGTATGTTTATATCTCCCAGATCATTAAATTGATTGGGAGTAATAACCATAGCTGGTTTGACCTTTACTATATTTTTTCTAAGATTAACAAACTTCTTTTCTGAATTGGGAATTACCGTATTAGAAAACAAAAACGCTCCAATTCCGACAAAAAAGATAAACACCGATAAGGTTCTCATTGCTCTCTGTAAAGATATACCAGAAGATTTCATTGCCGCGAACTCATAGTTCTCTGCAAAGTTACCAAAGATCATAATCGAAGTAAGCAAAATAGTGAGTGGTAATACCATCGGTATTAACCTTGGTGTAGCGTATGTTAAAAACTTTATTATCACCGAAAAATCCAAATCTTTCCCTGCCAACTCTGATATAAATAACCAGATTGTTTGCAATAAAAGAATAAACATGATAATAATAAAGAGTGGGAAAAAAGTCTTTAAAAAAGTCGTTAGAATATATCTGTCAAGTATTTTCACCTATTCGCTACTAAAATAAATCCCGAAATCTTCGGGATGTGTATTGATTATAAATTAATGTCTAAATATATTACTAATCTAAACGATTGATGTAATAATTGCCATATTTTGATTCGTCAAAAACAAATAACGTTTTAGAAAGTGGCTGATTTGTTTTAAAACTATTAACCGTAATTGTAATATTTGTTCCGTTATTCTGCATAAGAATAAGTTTATAAATATGCTTTGTTTGCTTATCAATTCCTAATAAAATCTCTTTTAATTCACTCTTAGAATCAATTGGAATTAATTTTACAAACTGAATTTTTCTTCCCTGTACATCCTGAACTATATCTAATTTAGAAGTATATCCATCTTCGTAAAACGTAAGCATCTTAGATGGTGTAACGCTTGCTTCATCTTCTGCATTTTGTGAAGAAATATTAATCTCCTCATCTTCAGGGATAATAATATGTAGTTTCTTACCATCATACATCTGTTCAGTCCCCATTAGGTTTAATACATATTTATCCCCAAATAAGGTAACATCACCTCTTGTCTCCTGAGAAACATTTTCTGCAGGGTTATTCAGGGCATATTTAAATCCTATGACAATATTATCATAACTTCTCACCTTAGTAGATACTTCATCTAAAAGTTGTTTTGCATCTTGCGCCTGAGCAGTTGCAATAAAAAGGGTAATAACTAAAAAAAATACTTTCTTTATCATCTATTTATTTCTGTGTATTTAAAAATCTCTTTTATTCTGCAAATTTACTATAATTACTCTGAGTCCAATAATTGTTTCAGAGCTATTAAATCAGTTACTAAAACCTGTCTGGCTTTACTTCCCTCGAAAGGACCTACAATACCTGCAGCTTCCAACTGATCAATCAATCTTCCAGCTCTATTATATCCTAATTTAAGCTTTCTCTGTAATAAAGACGCTGAACCTTGCTGTGCTGTGACAATAACTTCTGCTGCCTCATTAAAAAGTTTATCTCTATCTTTTACATCTATATCAAGACTTGTGCCACTTTCTTCTCCCATATACTCTGGCAAAAGGTGTGCATCAGGATATGCTTTTTGACTACCAATATAATCTGTAATCCTTTCAACTTCTGGTGTATCCACAAAAGCACATTGAATCCTAACAAGATCATTACCTTGTGTATACAACATATCTCCACGACCAATTAACTGGTCTGCTCCTCCAGTATCCAAAATAGTACGAGAATCAATTTTAGAAGTCACTCTAAAAGCTATTCTAGCCGGAAAATTGGCTTTGATCATACCTGTTATCACATTAACAGAAGGTCGCTGAGTTGCAATAATAAGATGTATCCCTATTGCTCGCGCTAATTGTGCTAATCTGGCAATCGGTGTCTCTACTTCCTTACCAGCTGTCATAATCAGATCGGCAAACTCATCAACTACCAAAACAATATAAGGTAAAAACTTATGTCCATTTTCCGGATTTAGTTTTCGTGCTCGGAATTTGGTGTTGTACTCCTTTATATTTCGGACCATTGCATTTTTCAACAAATCATATCGAGCATCCATCTCTATACAAAGAGAGTTCAATGTATTAATCACTTTATTATTATCCGTTATGATAGCTTCATCAGTATCAGGTAATTTAGCGAGATAATGACGCTCTATTTTATTGAACAATGTTAGTTCTACTTTTTTAGGATCTACTAACACAAACTTTACCTCAGCTGGATGTTTTTTATACAATAACGAAGTTAAAATTGCATTTAGTCCCACAGATTTACCTTGTCCTGTAGCTCCTGCCATTAATAAGTGGGGCATCTTTGCTAAATCCACCACAAAGGTTTCATTAGAAATGGTTTTACCCAGAGATAAAGGAAGCTCCATTTCCGCTTCCTGAAACTTAGATGAGGCAATTGCAGATCGCATAGAAACGATTGTAGATTTTTTGTTAGGAACTTCGATACCAATTGTTCCTTTACCTGGAATCGGGGCTATGATCCGAATTCCCAATGCAGCCAGCGACAATGCTATATCATCTTCAAGGTTTTTAATTTTCGAAATACGAATACCCGCTTCCGGCACAATTTCATATAAAGTTACTGTGGGACCAACGGTTGCCTTAATTTGAGCAATCTCTATCTTGTAGTTCTTAAGTGTTTCTACAATCTTATTTTTATTCTCTTCGAGTTCTCCCTGATCAATGGTTATTCCGCCATTTTGTATTGAGTAATCCTTTAGTAAATCAATGGTCGGGAATTTGAAATTTCCTAACTCCAATTTTGGATCAAATTCTCCAAAATCCTTTACCAATTTAGCACTAAGGTTTTCTACTACTTCTTCCTCAACAATAGTCTCCACCTCCATTGCTATATCCTCTGGATTATCTTCAGACTTTATTATTAATTTTTCTGGAACCTCATCGGATTGATTATCAGGATTACCATAAAACTCATTTACGGTTGTTTTTGTAGATTTTGCAGATTCACTATCCACAATTGAAGCCTTTTCTTTGACTTTTTCTGTAACTGTATTCAGAGACAAATCCTTGGTATCGCCAAGTGACAAACTTTCTTTCTCAGCTACTTCCTTTTTATTTTCCTTGGGTAAACTCTTGGAACCATTAATCTTTCTACCCGACTGATAGTCTTTTGTGATTTCTGTTTGCGTCTTTTTTAAAGAAGCAGATATCTTTTCTGGAGTATATCGTAAACGGACAACAATATAGACAATAGCGAAAAAAGCTAATACCAATACTGTTCCTATAAATCCAATATAATCCTGCATAAAATCATTAACTTCATATCCTATAACTCCTGCAAGTAAACCGCTTTCTTTTTGTACAAATCCGAAAATTACTGAAATCCATAACATTACCAGCGTTCCCCAAAACCAGAATCCTGCTAATTTCTTTCTGTTTAAGTCAAAAAACAAATAGACTCCTGTAAGAGAAATAAGAACGGGAAGAATTAAAGCTGAAATACCAAAGCCTCTAAAAATAAAAAAATCACTCACTTTAGCACCTGAAATACTAAGCCAGTTTTTTGCCGAGGAAGTTCTACTTGGAAATTGAGAAATTTCACTTTGATCTATTTTCCAATTAAAGAAAAAAGACACAAAAGCAAAGAATAATGCTATCCCTAAAAAGAATAAGAAGCTACCCAAAACAACTTTTTGCTGTCTTGATAAAGTAAGTCTTTCTTTTAAAGGAGTTTTAGGTTTTTTTGTGGTTTTCCTTTTTGTTGTTGCTCTTTTTTTTGCCATTTTTTGGATGTGTTATCGCAAAAATACGAATATCTATATTGGAACGTAAAAATGGAAAAAAAATTTTCTAGAATAAATACGGAACATAAATAATACAGCCAACAATAACCGCTACTATTGCTGCTATAAATACTGCTCCGGCTGCAATATCTTTAATAAAACCAATTTTATTGTGGAAATCAGGATGAATAAAATCTGCAATTGCTTCTACCGAAGTATTTAATCCTTCAATACTCATTACAAGCCCAATAGCAAAAATTTGTAAAATCCACTCGGTTGCAGTTATATTCATATAAAAACCTAAGGCTGTCATAATAATCGCTATGACAGCCTGTACTTGTATACTTGGTTCGGTTTTAAGCAGTATCAATGCTCCTTTTAATGCATATCCACAACCTCGCAACCGACCTGTAATAAAATTAGAAACTTTACTCATATAAGAGAATTATGCCAATGTTTTTATTGCTTCAGCATAATTAGGCTCTTGTACAATTTCTGGTACTTGTTCAGTATGTACAATTGTACCTTCTTCATTAACTACAATAACTGCTCTAGAATGAAGTCCTTTCATAGGGCCATCAATAATTTCTAAACCG
This sequence comes from uncultured Aquimarina sp., assembly GCF_947495315.1. Lineage (GTDB taxonomy): Bacteria > Bacteroidota > Bacteroidia > Flavobacteriales > Flavobacteriaceae > Aquimarina. Next base: position 109,293 of record NZ_CANLYD010000010.1, read on the forward strand.
TAATCTTTACCAAACTTCCCATCTCTGAAATCCGAATGATTCACTACATTTTCCAGACCTTCTGCTCCACAAAATCTAGCTTGAGCAAATGGTAAATCTCTGGATACGCAAAGAACTTTAGTATTAGACAGATTACTCGCTTCTTTATTAAATTGCCTAACAGATGCAGCACATATTCCAGTATCAATTGACGGAAATATATTCAGCACCACTCGCGATCCTTTATAATCAGATAGTTTTGCCACTGATAAATCTGTATTTACCAATTCGAAATCCGGAGCTTTATCACCTACTTTAGGTAAATCACCATTTGTATGTATTGAGTTTCCACTTAGTGTTATTGTAGCCATAATAATATTATTTGTGTTTTTTTTTAGAGCTATAAAATTAGTAAGATTATATGGCATTTTACATAAAGTTTTATGAAAATAAAAAAACCTTCTGTAGTAGAAGGTTTTTTTTATTTATCTATGGGCATTTCTTAAGAATCTATAGACCCCATTACGCGTTGCATAAAACTATTTAGAGCTTCTTTTTTAGAAGTACCATCTTTAATCATTTTATTTACTTCTATAGCCCCATACATATTAGAAATTAATTCTCCTATTACATCTAACTCATCATCTTTCAGCGAAGGTACTTCAGTTAATGATTCTAAAGTTTCAATAGTCTCTACAAGAAAATCCTCATCGTTTTCTTCGATAAAAGAAGTAAGATGCTTAATTATTGGTAACTTCATCTACTAATTCTTTTAAAACATCAAATTTATTAGTCTGTACCTGATTTACAAAAGCTCCATTTTTAAAGGTTGCAAAAGTAGGAAGATTATCTACTGTAGCCATTTTTCTGGATTCAGGATTTTTTTCTGCATCTACAATGATAAAAGTAGTATCATTTTTCTCTGAAGCTAGTTTCTTAAACTTAGGTTTCATTATTCTACAGTTGCCACACCAGGTAGCAGAATACTGAACTACTACTGTGGTATTATCATTTACAACTTCAGAAAGATTATCCGTAGTTAATTCTTGGATCATAATTTATATAATTATAAGGTTAAGAATAAACTTCTCTGAAGTGTGATTCAGAGAAGTTTTATAATCAAAAAAGATATGTTATTAATGAGCAGCTAAGTAAGAAGCTACTCCATCTCTGTTAGCAGACATAGCATCTTTTCCTTCTTCCCAGTTTGCTGGACATACCTCTCCATTTTTCTGAACATGAGCATATGCATCAATGAGTCTTAAAAACTCCGCTACATTTCTTCCAACAGGCATATGGTTTACACCTTCGTGAAAAACAGTACCTTCTTCATCAATTAAGTAAGTAGCTCTATATGTAACGTTATCACCCTCTACTGTTACAATCCCAGTTTCCTCGTTATAAGTTTCATTTGTGATATCTAAAATCTCTAACGTACTTGAAAGGTTACGATTAGAATCTGCCAATATAGGATAAGTAACACCTTCTATACCTCCATTATCTTTAGATGTATTTAACCATGCGAAATGAACTTCAGGAGTATCACAAGAAGCACCAATAACAATAGTATTTCTTTTTTCGAATTCTACTAAAGCTTCTTGAAAAGCATGTAATTCTGTTGGACACACAAAAGTAAAATCTTTCGGGTACCAAAATAGTAATACTTTTTTGTTGTTATTTTTTGCTTCTTCCAATACATTAAGTTTGAAAGTATCTCCCATATCATTCATTGCATCAACGCTAAGATTTGGAAATTTTTTACCTACAAATGCCATTTTTTTATTTATTTAAAGTGTAATTAATTAATTTTCGAAGTGGCAAATATACACCTCCTAATCGAACCTTAATACAAGGATAATTTTAATTTTCTATGTGTTGATAGTTTTTGCCAATACATTAAAATTCCTTCAGTTATTTAAAATATTCTTACAAGAAAATGAAATACCTTACATAAATTACGGATAAATTGTTCTTTTTACACGATGATTTACACTTCATACAATCTATTTTTGTATTTTCGCTTTAACCATTGACTAAAAACTTAACAAGTTGAGAAACTTTCTTAATCAAGTAGTTATAATATTTATAGTATTTATTTCACTAAATACTTTGGCCCAAACTTCATTGGATGGAAGTGATATTCAAGCATACATTGAGGAAGCCGAAGTTCTACTGGAAGAATATAAATATGAGCAGGCTTTAGAAAAGGCTCAGATAGCATATAAAACTGCGAAATATAATGATGACGAAAAGAACCTAGCTAAGATTCACGATGTTATTGCTCGAGTACACGAACTCAACAATCAGGAAAGCATAGCTATTACTAATTACAGGACTGCGCTTACCTATGCTTCAAGCTCTAAGACTACTTACCTAAGAGCCAAGTTATATAATAATTTAGGAAACCTTTTTATCAAATCAGACTCTACTTTATATAAAGGAATTGAACATTATAATAAAGGGTATCAAATCGCAAAAGAAATAAAGGATACCACTAAAATGGTGAAACCATTATTAAATCTTGCAGAATATTATATTAATAATGATGACTACAAAACTAGTGATGGATATCTGACTAAAGTAAGAGCATTAATTGGTACGGACATGAATATATCAAGTCCTCAAAAAACCAAATTGAGCAACCTGCTTGGCAAGTATTTTTTAAGAGTTCGAAGATATGAAAGGGCTAATGAACATGTAGAAAATGCGATAGCCTTTGCTACTGATGAAATTAATAACACTAACAATAATAAGATATTAATTTCTACTTATCATAAGGAGCTGGCTACTTCGTATATGACAAAGTATAAAATTTATAAAAATCAAAAAGAGTTCGAATTAGCAACCCCTTTTCTAGAAAAACACTATGAAAGCCTTTCTAAATCAGAAGATCTGACAAAAGAAATTGAGTTACTTAAAGCTACTATAGAGTTTGGAGTAGATCAAATGAAAGATCAAGTTGAGCAAGCTAATAAGAAAGATGATGAAAACTATTCTAAAGAGATCAAATGGCAGATCAGTATTATTCTTGGGGTTGTTCTGATTTTAATTTCTCTTGCATTTTTGATTAGTGCATACAAAAATAATTTACAAAAGAAAAAACTAAACAACGACCTTATAGAAAAAAACAAGGAACTTGTAAATGCTAAGGAAACTGCTGAGCAAGTTTCTACCCTCAAATCGCAATTCATATCCACTGTAAGCCACGAATTAAGAACACCTCTTTATGGAGTTATAGGTCTTACTTCTCTACTTATGGAAAACCCTGAAGAGAAAAAGAAAAATGAATATCTCGAATCTCTAAAATTCTCTGGAGACTACTTACTTGCCCTAATTAATGATGTATTACAACTAAGTAAAATTGAAACTAATGAAGTTAAATTAGAAAAAGTTTCTTTTGACCTAAGATCACTTATAGAAGGAATTGTAAATTCGCTTCATTCGAAACAAAAACACAATAACAATACGGTACATATTGATATAGACCGCAATATAAAAACTACACTACTTGGAGATTCAGTGAGGTTATCACAAATATTAATGAACCTTATTGGTAACGCTCTTAAATTTACAAATAACGGAAACATCTGGATAAAAGTAAAATGTCTTGACTATCAAGATGATAATTATAAATTACGTTTTATTATAAAAGACGATGGTATTGGTATTCCTAAAAGTAAGCAGGAGACTATTTTTGATAATTTTGCACAAGTAAAGAATCAAAATCAGGAATACGAAGGTACGGGACTTGGTTTAGCTATTGTGAAAAAATTAATCCATCTTCATAACAGTGAGATTTTTATTAATAGCGAAGATGGAGTTGGATCTGAGTTTACATTTGATCTCAGTTACGAAAAAGCAGTTAAAGAGCAGGATATTTCATCCAAAACAGGCGAAACGATTAGTATTGGAACAACCAATTTTAACATCCTTATTGTTGATGATAATAAAATCAATCAGATTGTAACCCAGAACATCCTAAAGAAAAAAGGATACACCTGTAATTTGGCTAGTAACGGTATGGACGCTATTGAGATGGTAAAAAGCGAAAGTTTTGACCTAATTCTAATGGACATCAATATGCCAGAGATGAATGGATTGGATGCTACTACAGTGATTCGAACGTTTAATGAACATATCCCTATTATTGCACTTACTGCAGTAGAGGAAGGAGAAATAAGAGATCAGGCATTATCTGTAGGAATGAACGATGTAATCATTAAACCGTATGACACTCAGCAATTCTTCCAGACGATCATGAAAAATATTTCGAAAGTGAAATATATAAGTTAGATTCTAACAACTATTTAATTGTGTAATTTATTCTGTTAAAGCATATCACACTTATCACTGAATATATTATTTTAGAGCACAATTTCTAGCTTATTATACAAACATGAACTCAAAAAACATCGGTTTTAATACCATTTGCACCCATATTGGGGAAATAGAAGACAAACAATTTAAAGGAGCTATATCTCCGATATACCTTTCTACTTCATATGCTTTTGAAGATGTGGATATCAAAAGATACCCCCGCTATTTTAACACACCTAATCAGGAAGCATTATGTAAAAAAATTGCTCGGTTAGAAAAAGGAGAAGCGTCATTGATTTTCGGTAGTGGTATGGCAGCAATAAGTACTACTTTATTTGCTTTTCTTAGAAAAGGTGATCATGTAGTTTTACAGCGCACATTATATGGAGGAACTGTCAATCTGGTAAATGAAGAATTCGATAAATACGGTATAGAATATTCTTTTGTTGATTCTCAAGATACTAGCGGATTTGAAGAAAAAATTAAAGAAAACACTAAAGTAATCTACATTGAAACCCCCTCTAATCCTCTATTAACGATAACAGATATTAGAGCGATATCAGAATTAGCAAAGAAGAAAGGAATTACAACAATGATTGACAACACCTTTGCTTCGCCAGTAAATCAAAACCCAATAGAACTAGGTATTGATATTGTTTTACATTCTGCAACAAAATATTTAGGAGGGCACAGTGACATACTTGCCGGAGCAGTTGTCTCTTCTGAAAAGAATATTGAGCAAATATTTCATTTAGCAAAAAACTTAGGAGGCAGTTTAAGTGATTTTACTGTGTGGATGTTAGAACGAAGTATTAAAACTTTGGGGCTAAGAGTTAAACAGCAAAATAAGAATGCAAAAAAGATGGCTAAATGGCTAGAAAATCATGCCGATATTGAAGCTGTATATTATCCAGGATTAAAGTCTCATCCTGATTACGAAATAGCAAAAAAACAAATGAAAGGATTTGGTGGCATGCTATCTTTTGAATTAAAAAAAGGTCTGGATGCAAGTAAATTTCAAAAAGAACTAAAACTGATAAAAAGCTCTATGAGTCTCGCCGGAGTAGAAAGCACTATCCTTTCTCCTACATTAACATCACACGCCTTACTTACAGAAGAAGAAAGAGAACATCAAGGAATTAAAGATGGACTATTAAGGTTTAGTGTTGGTATTGAAGAAAAAGAAGACTTAATAAGAGATATAGAGCAAGCATTAGAAAAAATTAAGATACTAGAACTTGAGCACTAATATGAAATTAGATATTCTGGCTATTGGCGCACATCCGGATGATGTGGAATTAAGCTGTTCAGGCACGCTAGCGAAAGAAATAGATAAGGGTAAAAAAGTTGGGATACTAGATCTTACCCGAGGAGAACTGGGAACAAGAGGAACTCCTGAAATAAGAGACCAAGAAGCAAAAGACGCTGCAAGAATACTTGGTGTATCTGTTAGAGAGAATTTAGGTTTTAGAGATGGTTTTTTTACGAATGATGAAGCTCACCAGCTAGCTATTATCAAAATACTAAGAAAATATCGACCGGAAATTGTTCTTTGCAATGCTTTTAAGGATCGTCATATAGATCACGGAAAAGGTAGTAAATTAGCTAGTGATGCTTGTTTCTTATCTGGTTTACGCAAAATAGAAACGTCCCTAAATGGTAAAACTCAAAATGCTTGGAGACCAAAAAAGGTGTATCATTATATTCAATGGGAAATTCTTAAACCTGACTTTGTTGTTGACATAAGTGGATATATAGATAAAAAGGTGGAAAGCGTAATGGCATACAAAACTCAATTTTTCGATACCGACAGTGAAGCTCCGTCTACTCCAATATCAAGTAAGAATTTTAAAGACAGTATTGAGTATCGAGCGGCTGATCTAGGTAGAATTATTGGTGTAGAACATGCAGAAGGTTATACCGTAGAACGCTATGCTGCAGTAGATTCTATTTTTGATTTAATATAATTTCATTTTTTACTTTGTAGAAATATAAAAATGCCTTATTTTTGCAGCCGAAATTAAATGGTGGTTGTAGCTCAGTTGGTTAGAGCATTGGTTTGTGGTACCAAGGGTCGCGGGTTCGAATCCCGTCTTCCACCCTTTACAAAAAAAAGACTCTGTTTGCGCAGAGTCTTTTTAATTTATAGTCAATTAAATTTCTTTACTGTTATTAAAAACATTGGCTATTCACTTCCAATACCATCTACCACTAATCTTTTTTCTCTATTTGCCACTTCCCAAGCTGTATAAAAGACCAGTTTAGCTCGTTTGGTCATCAGATCATATTCTATCTTATCCGGAGTATCTGTAGGCTGATGATAATCTTCATGAACACCATTAAAATAAAATATAATCGGAATATTATGTTTTGCAAAATTATAATGATCACTCCTGTAGTAGAATCGATTAGGATCGTCTTTTGCATTATAAGTATAGTCAAGATTCAGTTTAGTATATTTAGTATTTGCCTCTTCGCTTAAATTATGCAATTCGGTACTCAATCTATCACTACCTATTAAATATATATAATCCTTCTTATCATCACCTTCATGATCTTTATCAATACGACCAATCATGTCGATATTAAGGTTTGTAATAGTATTCTCTAATGAAAAAATAGGGTTTTCTGTATAATATTTCGACCCATACAATCCTTTTTCCTCACCAGTAACATGTAAAAACAATACGGATCTCTTAGGTCCCTGACCATCTTTAGCCGCTTTTGCAAAAGCCTCAGCTATCTCCAAGAGACTTACTGTTCCTGATCCATCATCATCTGCTCCATTATACACATTCCCCTTACTATCAACCCCTACATGATCATAATGAGCTGACAACACTACAATTTCATCAGGTTTTTCGGAGCCTTTTATATACGCCAACACATTTTCTGAAGATTTTATACCTCCTCTAAAATAACTCTCCGGTATCACCTGAAAATAATCATCATCCCCAATTGGCGATGGAATATTCATTCTTTTATATTGATCTTTTAAAAATTCTGCTGCCTTTTTCTGACCGGGTTCTCCAGTATCTCTGCCCTCAAAATCATCTCCTGCGAACGTAAATAAGTACTCCTTAAGCTCTTCTGCAGTAATAGTTTCTGCATAAGATGTAACATCCAATTTATCCTCTTTTGCTTTTGAAGAACTAGAACTACCAGTATTTGATGAATTCTGTGAACTGCCGCAGGAATAAAGAATAGATAAACTAAATATGATTAAAACATTTCTCATTGAATTCTTTTTTTATAACACTATGCAATATACAGATTTAGAGGGAGATCATTTTGCGAATGTTTTCTTAAAAAAATACCGAAAATTAATTGTAAAAAATCTTCTTAGAATTAAAAAAGGTTATTATATTTGCACCCGCATTCAGGGAATACCTGATGAGACTAAACACTGGAGAAATGGCAGAGTGGTCGAATGCGGCAGTCTTGAAAACTGTTGAGGGTCACACCTCCGGGGGTTCGAATCCCTCTTTCTCCGCTAAGAGCAAAGCTCGGTTTCTGAATAGAAATCGGGCTTTTTCTTTTCTTATGAATATTGAAAACATAGTTTTCATAAGTGAATGGAAAAAGAAAACGCTAAATACTACTAATGTATTACCGAGCTTTATTATCACGAAGGTGTGATCAACAAGCCATAAGACAATCTCTCTTTATAAGCATTCATTAAAATGCTTCACTTGTAAGATGTGAAGCATTTTTTTGTTTTCAGGTATATTGAGAATAGATTTTTTTTACTAATCTATTAAAATGAAGTCGTATTTACTTTTAATTGACTTAAGCTCCTTTACCAAACATGATAAGAATTGCTTCTGCATGTTTATCAGAATCATTCCACCATTTATGATTTACATTGGCAGGAATGAATATGGTATTTCCTGCCGAAACAGTAATACGCTCACCATCAACCTCACCTTCAATAGTTCCTTTAATCATAACACACATCATAGGAAACGGATTGGCTTGTTCGCGAGGGTCATTACGTACTTTATCTCCAGGAGAGACACTGTACCAAGCGGTACGTAATCCTTTCTCATAATAAAAAACGGTAAAATTTGAGCCATGTGCTTTACGTGTCGCTTTTTCATGAAATGGAATTATCTCCGGAAAACCTTTAGTCCAAAAATGAAACGAAAAGGCATTCAAATCACCATCGTCGTCCACAGTGGGCTTGTACCCATTTATTTCTAGAACACTCATTGGTGTATAATCACTACCAAAAGCTTTGCCTTGAGCTGTTAGTGCATTGATCTTTCCTTCGCCAATAGCCTTTAAGGTTTCTAGCTCAATACGGTAGACGTAAGTTGGAATATTTGGCAACCCCTCTTTGATCTTGACTTCCCATTGTTTTTCACTTTTCTTTTTGCCAGTACTTTCAATGGTCCATTTCCCATTAGCTTCAGGCACTTCTATCCCTACTATGCGTTTTTCGCTGGCATGACGATCATTTTTATAATCGTTAACATAGGCTTTTATTATGCTCTCTGCCTCTTTTTTAGAAGTAGTTTTGATTTCTTTAGTAATTTCTGGCGCTACATCTGAAACACTTGTTCCTTGAGCAAATATGCTCGCTGTCAACGTACCGCAAAATAGTGCGGTCATAATAATTTTCATTCTTTTTGAAGTTTTCATTTGATTAATGATTTAAAATTTCACTTCACAAATGAATAACACAAAATACTAAAAACTCAATAAACATTAGGCTTTGTGGAGAATGAGCAGGTTTTAGGGGCGAGACTGCAATAAACTTAAAACAGTATTGGTGTATTTATTAGATACTGGAATTTCATCCTCAAATTCTTTAAGCTCAATTGACATATTTCTACGCTTACTATTTTTTATTTTAAAGAAATTTGTATTGATTAAATATTGGCGATGACAACGATATATTGGTGATATCGGATTGACAATTTGATTTTCAATATTCTTAAGACTAGAGCGAAATACGATTTTCTCTCTTTCATTATTTGACTTAATATGTATATCCACATAATTATCGTCACTCATAATATACATGACTTCATCAAGATTTAGCTCTATAGATTTAACTCTAGGTGCAGTAATTTGATATGTTTCTTTTGATGATAGTAACGCAATCTTTTGACGATTAAAATAGCTAACAATTCCTAAGGTAAAAAAAGAAACAACTAAACCTATCCCGGAAACCCTTCCAATAACGTTTACATATTCCAGTAAAGTAAAATCATTAAACTCTGCCAAGAAACTCTTAACTAGAAACATGACACCGCTCACAAAAAATATCATCCATGTGTACCATAAAATAGCTTTACCTAATGTCCATTTTTGAAATAGTCTTTTAAAAATATTAGGAACAAGGAATTCCATTGTATATATAGACAATGAAAAAATAACTCCCATGGCAAGGATAATTAACTTAACGTACCAGATACCATTATCGACTATAGCAAATGGCTTAAAGAATATAATGAATAGACTGGCTATAAACCCTAATAAAAAAATATTAAATACATTCTTAAAGTTTTTTTTAGGTCTAGGGAATGGTGTGTAAACGAATTTGAACATTACATAAAAATAATTTTGAAAAAAGTCAGTTTAACTTTTATGATTAAACTCATCCTTTTTATACTCAAATGTATAAAATTATCTCATCTACGGATGCGTCTAAATTGAAACATTTTAACCTTCAGAATTTTATTTTCTAAATATTAAAGTTTGAATTAAAAAAATATGAAGAGACAGGTTCAAAGGTAAACTTAGCATTGTAGACTAAGTTATTATACTCAAGCTCCTCCATCAAAACGTCATATTGTGCTCTTATAGCTGGTTCATACTCATAGGTACACCTGCATCTTCAAATCCCAATAAATCTCTGTATACAGTACGTTGACTGATTTCATATTCATTAGCAACTTGCCCAACATTCAATATCTTTGAGGATTGAGGTTTAATTAAAAGTGAAGCAAGTCGAGGTAGTCCTTTCTTACAAAAAAACTCAAGTCACAGATCTCATATAATGATACAATGAAATACATATATTTATTTTTTAATGATTTGTAACCTTTTCCTATTTTCTATCCTCTAAACAATAAAAACAGATTTATGGTAACTTTTTGGCAAATCCCTTTCATGGTTTCAATTATTACTTGTGCAGTAGTTCTAGCATACTATTTAAAAAACCAACACAAAGAGAAAATAGAACTCATTAAAAAAGGCGAGAGTATTGTTTTTCAAGATGCTTTGGAACAAATGCGCTTAAACAGCCTTTCTAGAGGTATCATTGCGATTGCACTTGCATTGGGTGTAGTATCTGGATATCTGCTCGTTCATTACACAGTAATCATCCCGATTGTTGGGTATCTCACAATGCTCTTTTTAAGTTTTGGTATTGGTTCACTGATTTTTTATAGAGTCATCAAGAATGATTAGAACCATCTATGTCAAAAGAATTAATAACTAGAGCTAAAAATGGTGACAGGAGAGCTTTAAACGAGCTTATACATAACCATAAGGATTTTGCCTATACCATTGCACTGCAACATACAAAAAATGAAGATGATGCAAAGGACAGTGTGCAGAATGCTTTTATTCAGGTTATTAAGGGCATAAAGGGGTTTCGGAAAGAAGCGCAATTTTCAACCTGGTTGTATAAAATTGTATATCGGGAAGCTTTGCGAATAGTTCAAAAAAGAAACACAGAATCTTATAGGTCGGAGCTTATCAATGATACCTGTGAAATAATTGAGGATAACGAATCCCAGTCTAAAGTAAAAGAACTGATGAGCATCTTAAATGAACAAGAATATCTGGTTATGGCGCTATTTTACTTAAAGGAGAAAAGTATTAAGGAGATTATACAAATAACCAATTTAAGCAAATCTAATATTAAAGTCATATTGCATCGTGCACGGATAAAACTAAAGCAGAAACACAATGAAACAAGAAATTAAAAATGAGGTCTATAAAGCCTTATTGCAAGAAAATATCAAAGAACTTCCGGATGCTGCTGTAAGAGACATTATGAATAAGATAAAACTTCCTGAGCGCCCTAAAAAAAAAGAAACAACTTCGATACAACTGCTGTGCATTTTTTTGATTCTAAACTTAGTATTCATCATCAGTTGTATGGTATTTAAAGTATCCCTTAATGCAAATACATCCGCAATAGCTACCGCAATTACGCTTACGCCATTGATGTTTCTGTTATTTAATAAAATAACATCAATTAAAACATATAAACTATGAAAAGAATCATCCTAATTATCTTTATTGTGCTATCGCAAAAAGCTTTAGCAGAGCCATCAAGTTATCAATCTTACCAAGTAACGGTTAACGACATCACCTTTGTTATCGACCATAAGTTAGAGCTTTTTAATATCATTGCGATACAAGCTGGCCACCCCAAAATGAGCTTAAGCAACATTACTTATAAAGAAGAATGTATGCGTTATTTTAAAGATGTCGAATCAAACAAAGCGCCCGAAATATTATTTGAAACCTTCCAAAAAGGTTGGGCTATAGACGACCCTATTTATTTTTTGCTATATCTTGATGATAAGCTTCAGCTTAAGGATGGACTTGATAAAGGCGTTATCGAACGTGGTGGTGGATTAAAGCAATTGAACAAATTAGCTGCTGCGATGTCCACTTTCGCAAAAGCAAACGATTATAAGACATTTTTTAATGACATTAAGCGACCGTTTTACGAACAAATACTGCAGAATAGTGCTTACAATTTCAGGGATTTTACCATTATAGACAATATGGAAGCCTACTTTGGTCAGAAAAAGAATTCGTATAACATTTTATTGAACTTGACAGGAGGCTATGGAAACTTTGGGAAATCCATTACTAGCAATGCTAAAACAGATTTATATGCAATCATTGAAACCAATACGCATTCTGGAAGTCTACCAACCTATAATCCGAGTATAGGACTAACTGAATTGATTATTCATGAGTTCAATCACGGTTTCATCAATCCCATTTTTGACCAATACATTACTGAAATACAAAAGTCTGAACACCTTTATGAACCCATAAAGTCTTCGATGCAACAACAAGGCTATTGGGACTGGCGTGTGACGGTAAATGAGCATATTGTAAGAGCTGCTGTGGTAGAAATTACAAAGACCTATTACGACAATGAGCTGTCAGAACATTTGTTCTATAAATTACTCAAAGCCCGACGATTTATATATACAGACCTAATTTTAGGTGCGTTAGATGATTATACCCAAAATCGTGAAAAGTATGTGCATTTTGACCAGTTTATGCCAACATTGTTAAAGGTATTTAATAACATCCCTGAAAATTATATTACAAAAAAACAAAATGAAGTTGAGGCAATACGGCACACTAACATTCCTGAAGTACCCAAACCTTATGAATTTGCAAAAGATAGTACTACTTATTTTATCGTGAGTAGTAAAGAAGATGACACTCTATTACAACAAAAAATGATAGACTGGGTAGATAGCTATCGCAAAATGTTTTCTGACAAAATTCAACTCATCACTGATGAAGAAGCATTAAAAAAAGATTTGAGTAATTCAGATATTGTACTTTTTGGTACACCATCTGGAAATTTAATGTTGCAAAAGCATCTATCAAATCTTCCAGTAATAATAAAAGAAAATTTCATAATCACAAATCGTCAGATAAAGGCTAAGGATTTACAATTGGTAACCTCTTGGGTAAGCCCTTATAACTCTAAAAAAACGATGAGTATTTATACAGCGCAACAAGTAGAGCATATAGTAAATTTTAACTTTTCACCATCAAAGGATAACTTTCACTACTGGGTAGCTAAGAATCTAGTCTGCTTAGATAAGGGTAACTTTGAAAGCTATGGAAGATTATGGCGCCCCAACCTATATTAAATATGAAATATCGACTTACCATTATCTTCCTATTATATTTTGGGCTTTTAAGGTTTTCATAACCTAAGGTACCTACAGACTTTAGCTTGGAGTATTTTTTGGTCTCAGGTGTCTTGGGAATAAAATTCTCATAAGCAGGTAAAATCAAAAGATAATACAAGCCATAGGCTAAAGAACTTAATTGAAAGCCCCTACCCTAACTCAGAGATCATTGAAAATAATCCATCTTACTAGTCCTTGGTATTTTAGAAATATTTTAAACCGAACCCAAGCCTTTTTTATCTACAATAATCGTAATCAAAACATTAAAAATATGTCATTTTTATAAGACAGTCAACTCACTCTTCATAGAGTTATTCTGATTTATTAGTAATGCTTCTTGATTCCTATTTTATTGGTTTCTTATAGAATATCTACAGAACTACTTCACATTTATACTCAAGCCATTTTTTGAGATTATTCAAAAGATCGTTTTCCTGTGTGACAAGTTTATTTGACAATAACTAGGCCATTACATTAAACTGTTTTCTATTTTTAACAGACTTACACACTAAAGACACCTCTTATAAAATACTGAAAAACAAAACATTAAACATCTCATTAAGAAATGACGGGGCAACGACGGGCAAAATAATATAGCAAAACTTGTTAGTATCCGGTCAAAACATTTAATTGCACAAAAAGTAAAAAAATTGATGAGGCAACCAGAATTAGGGAAAAAGATTGCGGCCTTAAGAAAATCTAAACGTATTACTCAAGAAAGTCTTGTAGAGCGTTCTGGTATAAGTGTAAGAACCATACAACGTATAGAAAACGGTGAAGCTAATCCCAGAAATCATACTATAGAAAAGATACTTTCTGCGCTTGACAGTAATATGAGTGTATTTGAAATTGATCAATCCAGTTCCAAAAAATCATCTAAATGGTTGACTATATCTTGGATTGCCGGAATAGGGTATCTACTGCTTGGATTTATAGAAGGTCCAATGGATTTTACACGCCTTTTAAAAGATACCGATTTAATAGAAGTTATGGAATCGAGTTTTATCCCGATAATGGACTATAGCGAAAACTTTTATGTCATTATTAAGCTGTTGGTAATGATTAACTATACATTGTTTATTTATGGCTTTATAACTATTGGCGCTCGCACCAAATCATACCTATTGAAAATCATATCTATAATTTTGTTGAGCATAATGGTATTCATTCTAAGTTACGATATAATTTCTCTTTATTACCATTCGCTGAATAGCCTTATAGTGCAAATGATTATTTCAGCCGCATTTGGTGTGTTGAGTATAATTTTTGGTATTGGGCTAATCAAACTTTATTCATCATTAGGTCTCGTTTGCGTTTTCGCAGGAGCACTAGAGATTATCGCTGGTATATTCTTTCTATTTACAAACCCCATAGGGCTTCCTATACAGATGTTAGCAGGCTTACTCGAAGTCATAATTATTTATAAAATGATACAAATATTCGACAACAAAGCTCAATTACCCTTTACATAAACATTTCAAAATAGAACAATGATAGCCGAGTTATAGACATTGAACTACACTTGAATTAATAATAAAAACCAAACCACATAAAAAAAGAATGAAACTTAAGTTTAGAAAAAATATAATTATAAAAGTTTTAATATGTATTGTTTTACTAGTAGCATTAGCTCTAGGGGGTGAATATCTATGGTCTAGCCACCAAATAAAAAAACATACAGGTAGTTTAATCAAAGTTATTGACCCAACTTCTTATTTTGATTCTTATGGAGCCATTGGCATAAAAAACGTCAATACTTATATAAATGACAGTTCAAGTTTTACTGTTAAAAACATCGTATTAAAAAATGGCAGTATAGTAGCAATAGATAATATTGAAACTCTAAAGAAAAGCATTAATTACATTGATGGTGATGGTAAGTTCTTAATACCAGGACTAGTAGATACACATACGCATTTATTAAACAGTAAGAATGATTTGTACCTTTACTTAGTTAATGGAGTTACCTCAATTGCTGAAATGTTTGGTACAGAGACCCATCTTGAATGGAAAAAAGAAGCAGAAAATGGTTCCATAAGTCCTAATATGTATGTTGCTTCAAGCAAGGTAGGAAGCCAAAAGGGTTTTAGCGCCGAAATGAGCAAAAACTATGGTGGTGCCATTCATTATCAAAGTGTAGAATCCGCACGGGAAGGTATCGCGAATTTTAAGAAAGAAGGCTACGATGCTGTTAAGCTAGGAAGTCTACTTAATAAGGAAACCTATACTACTATTATCGATGAGGCTAAAAAACAAGATATACCTGTTATTGGACATTTATCTTATGATATACCTTTGGAAACTTTATATACCTCAGGACAATCACAGTTAGCCCACGTGGAAGAAATTACCAAAAGTACAATGGAAGCCTTTGGTGGTGTAGGTTATGGTGACGAAAATGACTATTTAGAATATCTTAAAAAAAATGCAGATAGCATTGCCATTAAACTAAGAGAAAATGACATTGCAGTTTCAACTACCATTTGGTTGATGGAAAGTTTACCGAAGCAGAAATTCAATCTGGATGATTTCATACAATCTATAAAACTTAAGTACGCCAATCCTGGGGTGATTGAAGGTTCGGGCTTGCGTCAAGGATGGTTACCAGGTAATAATGAGTATGAAAACCTTAAAATATTGGAAGATCCTGAACGATTAAAAAAATCTAAAATATATAATGATGCTTATATAAAAGCCATTCAAATAATGTGCAGTGCTTTGGCCAGAAACAATACTACTGTTATTGTGGGAACAGATACTAATGTCGCAGGTGTAGTTCCAGGTTTTTCATTTCATGATGAAATGAAGTCTCTATCAAATGTAGGCTTTACAAACCGCCAAATTCTCAATGCTTCGACCATAGCCCCAGCCAAATTTATGAAAATGAAAACAGGAAAAATTGAAGTTGGTTATGAATCAGATTTAATCCTACTTTCTAAAAACCCCCTTGAAGATATTACAAACACAAAATCCATAGAGATGGTTTTTTTTGATAATTATCGAATTGATGAAAATGGTATTAAAAGAATTCTCAATAAAATTGAAGAAGTGAACAACGATAATAGGAATGTTGAAATAAATAAATATCAAAAATAAACATACAAATTCTTGCAAAAGAAGATTTTTCATGAAATTCAGGCGCAAAGAATACTAGAAACTAAAAATTAGACCTGGATAAAATGGTAGATAGCTCTATAAAGTACATACTTAATTACATGAAAAAACAAACACTTACATGTCTTTTAATAATGAAAATAATAATTTATGAAATACCTCTTTTTAATAACCGTGCTGTTTTTTTCATGTAAGAGTAAACAAGAAAAACCAATAAACAGTAATGAGAAGCAGTACGTTGAGAATATCGCAGAAGTAGAAATATCTAATCAGAAAATAGAACAATTCATTGGAGATAAAATGGAAGCCATGAATATTCCTGGTCTATCTATGGCAATTATCAATAAAGGAAAAATAGTATATCATATTACTAAAGGATATGCTAATATTGAAGACAACAAAGAAGTAAATCAACAAACATTATTTGAGGGAGCTTCTATTTCCAAATCAATGTTCGCCTATTTGGCTATGCAGTTAGTTGATGAAGCAAAGATGGAACTAGATAGACCATTACATCAATATATTGGCCAGCCTTTCCCTGGATTAGACAAAACAAATGAAGCTTATAAAGAAATTACTGCTCGCATGGTACTGTCCCATAGTACAGGATTTCCCAATTGGCGTGGTAACTCAGAATTGAGGACTCAATTTAAACCAGGAACTAAATTTGGATATTCCGGTGAAGGCTATCAATACTTGGTTTATGCAGTGCAATCAATTCTAGATACCGATTATCGGGGTTTAGAATCATATTTTAAAGAAAAAATTGCTATTCCTCTTAAAATGAAGAATACGACCTATATTCCAAATTCCCAAACTCTTAAAAATAAGGCATCAGCTTATAAAAATGAAACCCTTATTCCCAAACAGGAAAACCCTCAGGAATTTAATGCCGCAGCAGGAATTCATTCGGAAGCTATATCCTATTCAAAATGGCTAATAAATTTGATGAATAAAAATGGCTTGACAAAAGAAAGCTACCATGAATTGTTTGCAGATCAAATTGCTACACCAAAAAAGGATTGGTTTAACAAGGTTGGCATCACAAATTGGACTTTAGGATTTGCAAAACATAAATTTGATTTTCTTGACAGACCCATTTATGGTCATATTGGAAATAATGAAGGTTTTACAAGTCTTTTCTTAATGGACTTAAGTAAAAAATGGGGAATTGTAATCTTTACCAATGCAGACCAAGCTGATGATTTTGGATTTGAGCTGTTCAAATATTTGAACAATGAAAATTATGAAATTTAAGTAGACCTATTTTTATCTAACGTTTAGATTAATTACCTCTAAAAATCCTTAAAATCAATCAAAATAGTCTCTTATCTAAAAATCATAGCTAATTTCCCCTAAACTAATTATTCAAATACACATTGTACACAAGTTATTAATATGAGAAAAAGTTTAATAATATTAATTTTTACGAACGGGGCTTTGTTCATTTCGGCAAGTTGGTAAATCAACTTCAAACAACGTTAGGATTGATTCAGTGACAGTGGACTCAATAAAAATGAATAAAATCCAGGAATCACTGAACTATTATCTTGACACTGATTCTACATATACTGATTTTACGGAAAAAGGCTTAACCATACAAAAACAGCTTACCAAAAAGGAGGAGAATACATTGAACTTAGCGAAATAATAGGGTATATTGATTCTACAAGAACACAATATGAGCACGGGATATTCTGGACTCGTACAATCAATGAAACCACTATGCCATTAGAACTAATGATTCATTCATAATTCATAATTCCCAGTTCACCAGACAACCACTTAATTTTCCTGCACCAGATTCCTACTTTAAATTATTTCTGCATCCTAACACAATGACCCTTGGCAAACTATCATTGTATAGCAATAGTATAGATGGTTTAATTTTTTTTTAGGTACCAATTTTAATAAATAAACAATGCTACAAAGAACGATTAACCCTGAGGAGGGGCATCTATTCTATATCGTTTTACTAATTCACGCACCAGATAACGACACCATACGAGCAGGATTTATCTTAAAAGAACATGACCTTTCTATAAAAATAACATAGAACCATCTGGTTCTAAATTAATTCCCTGCGGAAAGATTGTTTTTAAAAATTAGGTTAGTAAATTATCTTTGTTCAATTTATCTATGTGCTTAATATATTTATAGTTACAAAAAATTATACCACACTAACACTACACTATAAACGTTCCCACATTTTATCCGCATTTAATCTAAAAGTACCTAAGTGATCAAAACTACATTCAGATGGAGCTATAATAGATAAAAACGGTTCTTCTTTTCTATTTCTATAAAGGTGATATACCTCACCTACTATAGGTTCAAAAGTAAATTTAGCATTGTAAACTAAGTTATTATACTCAAACTGCTCAATCAAAACATCATACTGCGCTCTTAGCTCATCGTACTTAGCCTTCACCTGTTTATTTACTTTATGAACATTTGTGTTTTTCCAGGCTACGGTATCCGGAATTGTTATCACAGGAGCACCCACATCTGTAGCATAAGGTTTTAATGCTGCATCATACCGATTTTCCTCTTCATTATAAACTACCTGATCTGGTTTTTTATTACTCATCTCTATCTTTTTGAAATTTTATTATGTGTAATCTGTCTTTGTCGAGAACATTTAAATCTACCATCTTCAAAAACACGTTTTTTAAGATGTTTTGTTTTTCGACCTTGTACTCTTTTTCGCCACATTCTAAAACTAGATGGCTTCATTTCCTTGCGCATCAGATTGATAACCTGTTGTTCTTTTAATCCAAATTGCATTAAAATAGCATCAAAAGGTGTGCGATCTTCCCAAGCCATTTCAATAATTCTATCTACATCTCTTATCGTTAAATCATTTTGCATTTCAGTTTAGATTTTTCTATTTGGTAATGTATGCTTTTTTAAAATTCGATAGCTTTCCTTCCTTACGAGTGCATCATCTTTCATATCCCATAAGGTATCACTCGCTTTTTTTCGAGTAGTATTGATATCCACTATAGGAAAAGGATAATCTACACCTATTTCGAGGTTATTAAATTGTTGCTCCAGAGGTGGCATTTTATAGGGTTCATGAATATATGTTAGTGGAATGTTTTTTAGTTCAGGGACCCATTTTCTAATAAAAACTCCTTCTGGATCATGTTCTATACTATTTTTTACAGGATTATATATTCTAAGTGTATTAGTTCCTGTTTCCCCTGCTTGCATTTGGAGTTGCGGAAAATGAATACCTGGTTCAAAATCTAAAAACATACTGGATAAATGTGCACTGGCCTCCTGCCAGGGTTGCCAAAGATTATGTGTAAAAAAAGAAACCACCAAAGCTCTCATTCTAAAGTTGATATATCCCGTTTCTTTTAAACATCGCATACAAGCATCTACTAGTGGATATCCTGTTATACCTTCTTTCCAAGCAGTTTGATATACTTCAGAAATTTGCTTCTTTAGTTTTCTATATCCTTTATTTATACTTTCGAATTCCATAATATCTTCCATTTCGAACTTTTGTATAAAATGTACTTGCCATTGCAATCGGGAAGTGAATGCATCAATCTGTTTTTTATCACTAGAAGTTTCTCGTTGCTTTACCGCATATTGCCATACCTGCCTTATTGATAAATTACCCCAAGCTATATAAGGAGACAAACGACTACATCCTTTTCTAGCTAATTCTGGTTTTGAAATATGAAAACTATAATTTTTATAACGTCCTCTGAAAAAAGAGATCAAATACTCAAACCCTTTAGTTGTTCCACCTACCTGAAAATTATAGTCTATTAACGTATCTAAATCAACTGTATTAAAAACCTTTTCGAGTTCTACTATTTTTTCCATAGAGATAAAACTATCTGGTTTTGGGTTAAATTGAAACTGTGATTGATTCATATAATGCTCACAATCTTCTCTCCAATTCTCTCTATTCTGAAGTCCTCTATGAATACCATTATTCGTATTCTCCACCCATTGAATTAAATTATTTTTACAAAAACGTGAAAATGCTTTATCTCTTTCATAAGTAATTCTAATACCTGTCTCTTGATGAGAAAACACCTGATCAATCTTCCAGAATTGCTGTAAAGTACCAATTGTATGAATAACCTCTGAAGAAACACACAATACCTTTGTATTATAAGGAAGTAACTGAGTATTTAAATCATCTAGTGATTGTTTTATAAAATTCCAATGTCGTTCACTATAATGTTTATCTTCTTTTAATGTATTTTCAAAAACGTACAACAATAAAGTTGGTGAATCTGCTGCTATTGCATTATGTATAGCTTCATTATCTTGCAATCGAAGATCTCGCTTAAACCAAACTATATTGATATGTTCTTTATTAATACTCATTGGGGTTTTCGATAATATGATTAGCTCTTTCCTTTAATTTACGTAGTTTTTCTTTGTCCATTTTGCTCAATAAGCTCAACATCATGGACATCCGTTGATTATCTTTAAAATATTCTTGCTTTTCATCTAAAAAATTCCAGTAAAGTGAATTGAAAGGACAAGCATCTTTTTCATGTTTCTTTGAAACTTTATAGTGACAACCCTTACAGTAATTACTCATTTTATTGATATAACTACCACTAGAAACATATGGTTTTGTTGCTACCAATCCACCATCTGCAAATTGACTCATACCGCGAGTATTTGTGATTTCGACCCACTCAACGGCATCAATATAAACACCTAGATACCATTGATCAACCTCATCGGGATCTGTCATTGTTAATAAAGCATAATTACCGGTAATCATCAAGCGCTGTATATGATGTGCGTATGCATCATCAACACTCTGCCGAATAGCAGAACGCATACAATTCATTTTGGTATTACCTGTCCAATAAAATTCTGGAAGTTTATGAGTGTTATTAAGCTCATTTAGATTTTTATAACCTGGCATTTTTGCCCAATACATACCCCTCATATACTCTCTCCATCCAAGTATCTGACGTACAAACCCTTCTACTTGTGATATATCTATTTCTTGTTTTTGATTTCTCCAATACTCAATAACTTTAGTAATTACTTCCATTGGATGAAGCATTTTGGTATTCATAGCAAAAGATAGTCTACTATGGAATAAATATTTTTCATCCGGATGCATCGCATCTTGATAGTCTCCAAAATATACCAGGAGGTTTTCACAGAAATAATCTAATAGCGATAAACATTCTTCTCTAGAAGTTGGCCAATTAAATTCTTTTGGATTAATGTTTCCAATAGTCTTAACATCAGCATTTTTAATTAGCTCGACTAAATCACTAACGTCTTTTCCTAAATCTCTCTGACCAGGAATTTCTGGACTACCATTCCATTTTTTTCTGTTGCTTTGGTCAAAATTCCATTTACCCCCTTCTGGATCCTTCTTGGTGATCATCATGATATCATATTTCTTTCGCATATCACGATAGAAATATTCCATTGTATATTGCTTCTTACCTTCAAAAAAATCAGAAAAATCCGTTCTAGATGTAAGGAAATGCTCCGTATCAAATACTTCCGTATCTATCGATAATTGATTACAAAAGTCTTTCAATTGTTTATCCAATCGATATTCATCTGGAAGTTGATATTCGAACTTGGTAATGTTTTTTGTTTTTATAATTTTTTCGAGATTGGCTACTAAATCTTGTTTATTATCCTGATGATCTAATTCATAGTAGATTATCTCAGAACCTTTCTTACGTAACCAAGAAGCAAAATTTCGCATACTTTGGAAAAAACCTACTACTTTCTGAATATGATGCACTGTATAATCAGTCTCCTGACGCATTTCGGCCATGAAATAAAAAACATCTTCTTGAGTATCCTTGTACCAAGAATGCTCATAATTTAATTGATCACCAAGTAACAAACGTAGTATCATAAATCAAAATAATGTTTGTTGTAACCAAAGGCTTTGAAATTTTTGTTCTGGATCATATCTTTGCGATTGGAATTCTATATTAAATTTTCGGTCTCTAGGATCATTACCAACTCCAGCAACATATTGCCAGTTTCCATAATTACTATGGACATCATAATCTATCAATAACGATTCAAAATATGCTGCTCCTACCCTCCAGTCCAACTTCAATTCCTTTGCGAAATAAGAAGCTACGTTTTGTCGACCACGATTACTCATCCATCCTGTATTTTTAAGCTCTATCATATTTGCATTAATAAAAGACTCTTTCGTTTCTCCATTAATCCATTGACGAATACTTTGAATATCTTTCGACCAAGAATAATCTTTATGAAGTATTCCTTTTATTTTAAACAGATCATTCCCATGTTTTAAGGAAATATATTTAAAAAAGTCTCTCCAAATTAATTCAAAAATAAGCCAGTATGTACTCTGATTTTTCTGTACATCATTCTCATAATTTCTTACCTGATGATAAATCGTACGCGCCGAAATCGATCCATTGGATAGCCAAGCTGAAAGCTTAGAACTATAATCTGTACCTACTAATCCATTTCTTGTTTTCTTGTAATATGAAAGTTTTTTAGTATTCCAAAAATAGCCTTGCACCCTTTGATTCGCTTGGTCTTCTCCTCCTTTAAAAGGGAAGGCCGTTCTGGAATCTATTTCGAATTCTTGAAAATCAAGATCAGATACTTTTGGAATATCTGTAGTATTTTCTAGCATATTTTCGGGTGCCAAAGGCTCTATTACAACTTCTGCTCGAACGGTAGCGAATTTTTCGCATTCCTTTCTGAAATTGGTAAACACTTTTGGAACATTCTCTATATCAAAAGGAATATCATCTGGATGAAAAAGAAATTGATCGTATGACTCCATCCACTCTATATTTGGATTCTTTATCTCATTTTTTATAGAATCGAAAATCTCTTTTTCTTCTGTAGTCCACTCTTTTTGAAGGTACACTTTCCTTATTTTATAATCTTCAATAAGTTTTGAGAAAATTTCTTCGGGTTTATTTTGATAAACAAGTAACGTAATATTTAGTTTACTTAGGTTTTCTTTTAATTCTGTTACACTCTCTACAAGAAATTTAGTTCTATATTTTTCTACTTTCTTAAAACCAAACTGATCAAAATCAAATAATCTAGGATCAAAAAAAAATACGGCAATTACTTTATCATTTTCGGACGCAGCTTTGTATAATGAATTGTTATCGGCAATTCTTAAATCATTTCTAAACCATACAATTCCTGTCTTCATCATATTGCATAAATAATTTATATCTTCTTTGCTTCAGCTTTTATCCTACCTCTATTATTTCTGCATCTATCACTACAATACTTTACTTCTTCCCAAACCTTTTCCCACTTCTTTCTCCAAGTAAATGGCCGTTCGCATACTTTACAGATTTTAGTAGGTAAGTTAGATTTCTTCAAATCATCTATTTTGTTTAATAAATTTAAAAATATATTAAACAAAAATATAACACTAAGATGGTCTTAACAAGATACAAACGTTAAGAATAGTCTAATTATAGACTATATCTGTATAAAGTGTACCAACAAACTATAAAGAAAAATGGTTGTCCATAAAAATGTACGTAACCAATTAAGATTGATCAATCGATTTATAAACTTACTATCAAACTTTCCATCCGAAATACGACTATGCATAGGAACGAACTGCAAAAAAGTGGAAGACCAAACTAGTGCCACCAAAATCAAACTTATAAAGCTATAAAAATTAGAAAACCAAAAAGTAAAAATAACATTCATCAAAAGTTGACCTATCATTAAAGGCATAACGATCAGACCTATTCTAACTGCATACACACTATGCCATTTTATCAAATCTTGTTTTTGAAAATGTTTAAAACTTGGATATATAATAAGTTGCACTATCCAGATTAGAATCAATAATCCAAAATCGAAAAGCAATCTAACTACGGTAAAATCCATTCTGTTTAGAAATCAGGTATTTCAGCTGCTCTTGCATAAGGATACTCTGCGATTTTTTCCAAAGCATAATAGGTATTCAAACCAGAAATACCGATTGTATCAGTGACACTCAAGTCTAAATCCAAATGATCTCCTATAATCCTTTCAGGAATTATTAAATGCTTTATTTCACCTATCATCAAAATAGTATTATTAAGACGAATATCAATGGATTCTATAAATTGTAACCCTATTTTAAGTTGACTTTCTTTAACGAAAGGAGCATTAAATCCTGATATATATTCTTCACTCAATCCACATTTTTCAAACTCGGAATCATCTCGATTCAGCTTAGCAGAGGTATAATGCGCATTTTTCGTAAAAGATCTATGTATATGATTAATTGTATACTGACCATTTTGTAAAATATTTTCATAGGTATGTCGAGGAACTTCGCCAATTGGCCTCATAATAAATCCCATAAGCGCAGGATCACTTCCTAAGTGAACTACAGAACTGAATATTGCAACATTAGTTTTCCCATCATCTGCGATCGTTCCAATAAGGTTTGCGGGTTTAATACCGGATACAGCATTTATTATTTTTAACCGCTTTACACGATCCATCGACACTATCTGTTGTTTTGTATAATGCATATTTAATAAGAGCTCTTATCTTTAATGAATCAATTATTTATGTAGTTCTGTAATTCTGCAATTTTATCAGATGTATTAAAAACACCTCCATAATATGAAGTTACCGTTGCCGAAGTATCATCCTTAATTCCTCTAGAAGAAACACATAAATGTTTTGCATCTATAATAACAGCCACATCTTCTGTATTTAGGATCTGTTTAAGTTCCGTGGCTATTTGATTTGTCAATCTTTCTTGCACTTGAGGACGTTTGGCAAAATATTGTACAATACGATTAAGTTTTGACAACCCAATCACTTTGCCTGATGAAATATATGCAACGTGCGCTTTGCCTATTATTGGAACAAAATGATGCTCACAGTTAGAATAAAATGTGATATTTTTCTCTACAAGCATCTGATTATATTTATACTTATTATCAAACAATGCTACTTTGGGTTTATTCTTAGGGTCTAATCCTGAAAAAATCTCCTCGATATACATTTTGGCTACGCGATTAGGTGTTCCCTTTAGCGAATCATCTGTTAAATCTAACCCCATGACATCCATGATCTCTGCAAACAAGTGAGCTATACGTTCCTTTTTTTCTGTGTCGGACATATCAAATGCATTTTTCTTCATTGGAGTTTCCATGCCGGTACTAATATGATCATCACCTATATCATCAATAGAAAAACCTTTTAAATTATATCCATTAGACTTTAACAATGTTTCTGTTCCTATTTTCATTCGATTCTTTATTGTATTCTGAAGATGTAATTTATTTTTCTATAGAGTAATACCCGAAAAGCAATCTTTACATCATCAACGTGATTAATAAACTTCTAAAACCAAAGCTACGCAATTGTTTAACTTTTTACACTATTAGTTAAACAAAAATTAACATATTGAATGTATTATGTTTCTGAATGAAGTAATTCCTCAACTCTTTTGATGTTACAATCAATTTCCCCTACTAATATTTGTGCAATTAAGAGTTTGTTGTATTTTTGACTTCTGTTATGATTTTAAAAGTTTAGTTTTTCAAAACATTTCAGGCCCCGTAAACATTTCGAACTTTCCTAATTGCGCTTCGGTAACTAATTATTTTTAATTTTACCGATTATAAGAGCACGAATCTTTTAACCAAAACTACTATTAATGAAATCTTTTCGATTTTTTCTTTTTGTTTTATTTCTTTTTGTTTTTCAATCCGGGTATACTCAGGTAAGAAATGAATACCAAATTTCTTTTAAAAATGCTGTACATCATGAAGCTCAAATAGAAGCGGTGTTTACTAATTTAGAAAGTGGTACTATTTCTTTAAGAATGAGTAGAACTTCTCCTGGTAGATACGCACTGCATGAGTTTGCAAAAAATGTATATAATGTCAAAATTACAGATAGTAAGGGTAAAGACGTAACTGTCACAAGACCTAACCCTCATCAGTGGGATGTTTCTGGACACGATGGAACTATTAATTTATCTTACACATTGTTTGCAGATAGAGGTGATGGAACTTATTCACAAATAGATGAAACACACGCGCACCTAAATATGCCTGCAACTTTTATGTATGTTCCTACTTTAAAAGATCGCCCAGTACAAGTAACATACTTGGTCCGAGAAGATCTAAACTGGAATGTTGCAACACAACTAATTCCTTTAGGAGGCAATAAGTTTTTAGCTCCTAATTTACAGTATTTTATGGATAGTCCAGCTCAGATCAGTAATCATACAATTAAGGAATTTAAAGTAGCTTCTGGAGGAACCGAATATACTATAAAACTAGCATTACTTCATCAAGGTACAGAGGAAGAAGCTGATCAATATTTCGAACAAATAAAAAAGATTGTTGAACAAGAAAAAGCGGTTTTCGGAGATTATCCAAATTTCGATTATGGAGAATACACATTCCTAGCTAGCTATATGCCTCAGGTTTCTGGAGACGGAATGGAGCATCGTAATTCTACTGTTTTAACAAGTACATTAAGTCTTGCAGATGGAGGAATGGAAAAAAATATTGGCACAGTTGCTCATGAATTTTTTCACGCCTGGAATGTAGAACGTATTCGCCCTAACTCATTAGAACCTTTTAATTTTGAAGAAGCAAATATGTCTGGTGAATTATGGTTTGCCGAAGGTTTTACAAGCTACTATACAAATCTTATACTCTGCAGAGCCGGTATCATAACCCAAGATCAGTATATCGAAGGACTTAGTAAGACCTATAATTACGTTTGGAACTCTCCTGCCCTACAATATTTCAATCCTATAGAAATGAGTTATCAAGCTCCTTTTGTTGATGCAGCTACATCCGTAGATCCTACAAATAGAGGCAACACATTTGTATCTTACTATTCGTATGGAAGCATGTTAGGTCTTGCGTTAGATTTATCTTTAAGAGACAAAGATGATTTAAACTTAGATGACTACCTAAAATTACTCTGGACCAAATATGGAAAAACAGAAATACCATATACAATAGAGAATTTATTTTTTACATTGAGAGAGTATGCCGGAGAATCTTTCGCAGATGATTTCTTTGAGAAGTATATTTTTGACAGTCAAACTCCTGACTTTAAAAAACTATTGGGATCCGTGGCTATCTATCCAAAAACGAATAGTAAAGAGTCTTATTTAGGAGTAGAGATAGCATTTAACGAAGATGATAATGCAGTGATATCAAAATATGTAAAGAAGGATACTCCTGCCTATGCTATCGGTTTAGAAAAAGGAGATGTAATTGTAGCCATCGATAATCAATCTTTTTCTGATATCGACCAATTTAACGAGGTTTTAAAAAAATATAAACCTGGTAAAAAAGCAACTATTGTTTATAGAAGATTAGATGAAGAGAAAAAAGCACTTGTTAAGTTTGGTGTTAATCCTCAAGTAGAAATAACTCAATTCTCCAAACCTAGTAAGAAAGCATTACTAAAAAGAGAAAATTGGTTAAAGCCTAAATAATGTACCATCATTATTAGCAAAAAATAAAAAAGTGTATGAATAATCATACACTTTTTTATTTGTCAGCTATTTATCAAGTTAGCTATATGATAAAAATGCTATCATCTTCTTGATGCCCTGCATAAATCCAGATCAGTTTTAGCTTTATCTAGTTGCTCTCTTGTTTCTCTTAATGCAGTTTTAAAGTCTTCTAGCTTTTTCACCTCTTCCTCCTGTTTTGCTAATAAGGCTTTCATCTCTTTAATTTGCCTGTAAGAACTTACAATATTTACATACATTTTGTATGCATATGTAGTATCCTTTGGATCAATAGTTTCACTTAGATCCCCTATTTCAGACTCCAAAGACCTATTTATATAATACAGATCTTCTTTTTTATCTGGCCTATTCAAAGAATCTATCAATTTTCCTATCTTGAACATTCCTTTGGAAAAGTCTTTTTGAAACTTAACCCTTTTTTCTATGACAGCCTTACGTTCTCGTAATACTTCATTTTCTTTAAGAGGAACCCTATCAAAATCAAAAAAGAATGCGGTAACAATTAATGCGACTGTAAATAAAAATAGTAAGGCAAACTTTAAAACACTATTTCTTCTTTCTTTACTGTTTTTTGGTTTCATTTCTGTAAATTATAATTTAAATACACATTAATCTAATAAGAAACTGCGTCTGTTTTTAACATCTGGTTTCGCAATAACTTCTTCCTTAACAAATATATTAGAATCTGATTTTTTACCAATATAATCAAGCTCATTTAATTTTTTAAATAATGAGAGCATTAATTTCGTAAAACTTGATACATTATGTAGAGCTTTATTAATATCTGTATGCTGATATTCTAGATCCATCATTTCTATCAATACATTCTCAAACGCTCCTTGATTAAGATCACACCAATCCGACAAATAATTTAATAACTCTTCTTTCCCCGTACCCACATAAACATCCATATTATTCTTGATTACTCTAGCAAGTGACATGAGCTTAGTGATCATAGTAACTGGTGGAAGATGTCTATCATACAACCTAAACTCTGGCAACATTCCTCCCAGATACTGCAAAGTACCCTGAGTTAGTGTTAACACCATCGTTGCAAGTTCATTAGATTGCTTTTTTTGATAGATCTTCTGGATAATATTCATAGAATATTTCTCTATAGCATTAAAAAACGTATGTATTTCCGTGTAGATATATCGAAGATCTTGATGACTTTGGATAGAAACACACGGAGGAATAAAATCTTCTGCTAGAGATGCTACTCCATCATTAAATTCTATCTTACCTATCGTAATATGATGTTTTCCAAATTCTTCTTCATTGGCTTCTGCCATATTAATAACACTAAGACCGTATTCAGGCAACACATGTGGATGTCGCGGCGGTTCTTCTTCAGGATCCGCATCTCCTACAGGAATTCTTCCATAAGGATCTACACTAAGCACTATATAACATTCTTCCTCAGTACGATTGATCTTATATTCTGTATTAATGATACTTCCTTTTTGCTCTAACGAAGAAGATATTTCTGGTGTAATATTTATTATATATCCGCCTTTAGTAATAGCTCTACATCTATTAAGCTGTACTTTTATAGTATCTTGACCATCCATAGAAAACACCATATCCACAGCATCATCACCTACTAAATCAGGTAACAATCCATAATTAATCGCATTAATATCTTTAGAACCTATTAGCTGCGAAAAATTAGTAAATGCATTATCTGCCTCAATAAAATGATTTTTATTGATCTTCATGCCGTCAATCCAGTTGACACGATGATGATTTTTATTCGTTAATTCCATCTTTTTAAAATATACTTGTTTTAGAATATTTCAGTACAATATTCTTTATACAGTTATTATCCTCTCGGGTTAACTCTAATTCTTTTATTTTAATACCCTTTCCTTTGATTTTCTCACAAAACTCAATAAAAGTAGTTCGCTTTCTATTTACTATTATTGGTAAGTCAAGATTTCTACATAGATAATCCTTAAAATCATTAACACTTGCTTTCTTTGTTGAAACAAGAATAAGTTTAGCTTTAAATGATTTTTCATTTATAAAAGGTGCCTTAAACTCATCTTTGGGATCATCCGCAATAGGATTATCTCCTATAGGATCCACCGGAATTGTGGACACGTCTCGCACTACTGTAGGATCTCTACGAACTCTCTCTTCTTTTTTAGGTAACACTTCTATAGTTTGCGTAGTCGCATATTTAAGCTCTCCATTAGGAATTAAGGTAATTGTCTTTTTACCTTCTGTATTATAGACATATTCAGGATTCTGCTCTTTAGAATTCCCTCCTATAGCATCCTCAAAATTCCATTCCCAAGATGTCGCATCTAAGGTATTATCCTGTACTTTTAGTTTTTCTCCAACTCTAATTTTTGGTGTAAGAATTTTAAACTTAGCTTTCTTTAAAGGATCTAAAACTTCTTTTTTCTCCAAAATGGTAATAGTCTCAATTCTAGGACATTTACCGTTAACAATCAATGAAACATTATATTCTCCTGGCTTCTTGAATGTATGAAAAAGTTTTCTTCTAGAATCCGTTGCAGTACTATCTCCAAAATCCCATTTCCACTCCAATGCTCCTATTGTTTTATCTTCAAACTCAATAGACTCATCTACTCTAGCTTCAGTTTTACTGTAAGAAAATTCTATAATCTCGCAAGGAGTGTAATTAACGTATTTAAAGGCAAAAACCGTTGCCGTTACCAGTATTGTTATGATAAAAAACAACACTACACTTTTATCCATATGATAATTCGTTGTACTATTTGATGTTTTCATTACTTATTGTTTTCAAAATATAATTAATCTACTACCGTAATCTTATATGGAAAAACATTCAGGGATTGCTGTTCCAAAATAGATAAAATATTACTTTTTAAAGAATCCCACTCCCCAGATGAAGTTTTTTCTTCTTTGTTTGCAAAAAGCATAACTTCAATACAAGGAATAAGCCCCTTAGAAATGTGAATATCGGTTTTAAAACCTTTAGACACTTTTACTTCTTCTACTTTATTACTACATAATTCATAACAAAGTGCTTTGACATCTTCTCTTGTAACAATTCTGTTTCTAGACAACAAGGCTCTTCGATATGCATTAAGCCTTTCTTCCATTCCCAGGTTATTCTTACCTTGAAATGTAGAAGTTAGAAACATACTCCCTTTTTGTTTCAGATCAGTTCCTTGATAAATATTTAGTGAATTACCAGATTTAATTTGATTCGCATCTTCACCATTCGTTACCCAGTATTCTACCAAAAGTGTATCCTTCTTCTTATAAGGTTTTACTGAAATGTAATTCGTCTCTTCTGATGATTTTTTCATATCAGACACCTTCTTTTCTAATAAAGATATATTCTGATTTAGTTCATTTATATTGGACTGCAAAAAATCGTTCCCAAAAAAGGAAAAAGAAGCACTTTCATCTTTCAACAATTCGATTAAATGTATTAAGTACTCTCGCGCCTTTCTATAATCCAATTTACTTACATTATCTCTTCTAATAACATAAGTACCTTTATCATCTGATGAAGAATCATTTTCTCTTAACCTATATTCCTTTCCAGAAGTATTAGAAATCGATTTTATATCAAGGAACAATTCCTGCGTACTTATTGGCACAATATCTATATAATCCTTTAACTGATACGAAATACTTTCCCACTTTCTGTTAAGCGCAGGAAAAGCATTAAAAGTACAATAAACACTTTCCAAAACTGAATCATCAATAATCCTCGGAAACTCAATCTTAATCCAACTAAAATCCTCTAAATCATCATGATCCTTCTGATTTATAAAGTTAGAAAATTCTTCTGGTATTTTAGCCTTGGAGCTTAATGAAATATTTGATTTTATAGAAATAAAGTGTTTTTTATATAGCTTCTTTATCTGCTGTTCTATATTTCTT
This sequence comes from uncultured Aquimarina sp., assembly GCF_947495315.1. Lineage (GTDB taxonomy): Bacteria > Bacteroidota > Bacteroidia > Flavobacteriales > Flavobacteriaceae > Aquimarina. The sequence continues at coordinate 141,006 of NZ_CANLYD010000010.1, forward strand.
GTCTTATTAGGCTTATAATCAAATATAGACTCTAAATTTATTCTCCTTGAGACATTACTATTATAATACCCTGGAAAAACGTCTACTAACTTACCATCTATATAAAAACTTGCATTTTTAAGATGATGATAAAATAGTTCATTCTCCTGCACATCTAACAACTCGAAATAAAAGGACACATCTTTTAATGCAATTTTTTCATGTTCGGTTTTCACACCTAAATATAAGGTAGAATTTGGCAATGAACCTCCTTTGTTTAACGACAAAGAACTTGTCGTCTTCCTCTTACCTTCTAATTCAAAAATCTTATTACCACATATCATCCGACTGATAGTAGCGTCAATTAATTCATTTTTCTGAATTGGGGAAAAATATATATTTTTCAGTTCAGTGCTAGCATTCTTTGTCTTTACCTTCTTCTTATAATACAACAAATGCTCTGGAGTAATTGTCGATTTTTTCTCAATCGGTTCAGAATAAACTATTCCGTGTGCCGGTCGTGATCCATATAAAGTTTCCGGAGTCATTAATTGAATCAACCGCTCTGTTATTCGAGTCTGAGAATTATCAATTTCGCCAGAAATTTTTTCTATTTCCGAAGCACAAGCACCAATAAGAAGAGATACAACAGGATCAAAAGAGCTTTCTATTTCATTAGGAGAAACTCCCCACAGGGAAGCAGCCTTTTTGATCATTCTGTTTTTAATCTGAACTTTATTTTCTAAACTCATAAACCCTTTTAAAATGAAAGTGGAGCTATATAAAACCTTTCCAGGCAAGAGAATTGCTCATTAGTTCTACTAACAATACCATTCACTTTTATTTCTACACGTTTCTTAATTCTATTTAAACTTCCTCTGTTTTTAAATTCCTCCTGTTTTATAACCACATCTACAGTTACTTTTTTGAGTCTTTTTTCTTGAGAAACAATGCTTTCCACTAAAGATTCAGAAATTGTATTTCGTAATTTATTTGTACTTGTTAGATTATCAAAATCCACATTCCAGATAGAACATCCAAATGACTCATCAAAAGTACATTCACCAAAATATGACGTTGTAATCAGATGAATATAACCAATAATAGATTGTGTAAGATCACAATTCTCAATTTCCTTATTCTTAATAATTTTAAAAGTATCTAAAGGCAATTTATAATAAGAAGTAATCATAAATAATAATTTGTGTACTTTATTAAACTTCATTAGCAAATGCAATTTAATAAACATTTTATTTATCAGCACTTCATAATTCAATAAACTAACTAAAAAAATAACAATCTTTTATTTTCTCATTTTATTTTAGTGTTATCAATACATGAAGGGTAGAAAATAACCATAAGTTTTTTATATTTGTGTAAATTTTATTTTTCAAATGAACACACTTTACAAAACTTTCTTTTTATTTATTATCATTGTTGGGGCAATGAGTTGTGGGGGTTCTAAAAAAGCAGAACAAGAAGCGTTAGCTCAAGCTAGGAGAGATTCTATTGCCTTGGCAAAACAAAATGCGGTCCTACCTATTCAAAAAAAATACGGAGCTATTCTAGGGATTCCTCCAAAAGAAATAAATAATGTTCCCTTATTTGAGTTTATTGATGACTGGATGAATGCTCCATATAAACTTGGCGGAAATACGAAACAAGGGATTGATTGTTCCTATTTTACTCAATATATTTTTCATGATGTATATGGTAATTTAATTGAACGAACTGCCCAAAAACAGTTTGACGCACCAGACACCAACAAGTTTAAAGGACAACATAACCTTAAACAAGGAGATCTTATATTTTTTAATAATAAAGGATCAGAATTTCGTGAAATCACTCATGTAGGATTTTATCTTGGCAATAATCGATTCGTTCATTCTACCTCAAGAAGAGGGAATTCTGGCGGAAATGGTGTACAAATTAGCGATTTAACAAAACAACCTTGGCAAAGAATGTTTGTTGCCGGAGGAAAAAAACCTAAATTTAGCAACAATACTCCCGAAAATTAAACAAAGTAACATTCTTTACACCAACTAAACGAATGAGTGACAAACAGGTACAAGATGTATATCAAGAGCTAATAAGTACGTATCAAAATCTAAAAGCGGAAATTTTCGTGACTGAGATTTTAGAAAATTCTGATTTAGACCTAACAGATATTGACATTTTTAATAAAAGTACTTTTTCTAGATCCTATAGACGGGATGTGATTGATTTCAAAGTAGATTCATATTCCGAAAATACGGATAAACTACAATTCAACTTAGCTAGAAACAGTCTTTACGACACGCTTCCGGAAGGATTATTCCACGAACCTGTTAAAGCTAAAAGCAACATTTCGTTTACCGAATTGCATCAAAAGCAGAAAAAGCAAGAAAAAGATGCTCGATCCTTTTTTTCTCCTTTGGAGAATGAATTTTTTACCCAAAAAGTCAATATAGAAAAAAGCGAAAGAAAATTAATTAATGAATTTGCCAATTTAAAGACAGATTTTCTTTTGAAATTTTGGAATTTAGATCCCGATATTCCTACTGACTATAGTATTAAATTATTGCAATTACTGCCATACGTTCACAAAATATCTGGTGAAATTGAACTTACAGCCCTAAGTCTGGAAAAGATTATCGGAGAGAAAGTTACGATTGAAAAAAAATACAAAACAGTAGATAAAAATATACATGAAACATCTACTGAACATCAACTTGGTGTGGATCTTGTTTTAGAACTAAAAGAAACAATTATATCATATCCTTATTGGGAAATTACAATAGGGCCTGTGAACGAAAAAAATATTGATAAATATATAGTGAGTGGTGCTACTAAAAAATTTATTACTATCTTTTGTGACTATTTTATCCCTATGGAAATAGACACTAAAATTAATGTAACATATTCGAGTAAAGAAGAAACATTTGTATTACATGAGACTAACAGTCCCAGAATGGGTCTAACAACTATGATATGAGTTTGATATTACAATCTACAGCACTAAATGCTGATTTTTTTAAGGTGGGAATAATACTATTAGCCGTTAGCGTTATACTAATGGGAGTTGTTGCCGGACTAAAGAAACTTTTTGTCAAAAACAAAAAGAAGTTCTTCCTATACATGCTAGTAGTTCTTTTATTATTTGCTGCAACAGCTTTATTAAGTAATGAGAAGGTTCTTAATGATGTTCCTTTAAATAGTTTTATTGGATTTCAAGTTATCTTTTTATGCCTAGGTTCATTACATGTCCTAGCAATGCGTAAATTTTTTCCTAATTTATTAGATGACAACCCTACTCGTTTCTGGCCCGAATTTTTATACACGATAATTACTATATTTATTGGTCTTATTACATTCCTATTTGTAGTTGGTATTTATAAACCAGAATACAAATATATATTTGCCGCATCCTCGATTTGTTTTCTCATCCCCATAATGATTGTTAAACTATACGAATTTGCCGTTTCTGTTCCAGTACCTATATATAAGAAATGGTTCTACCCTATTGATAAGAAAATGAAAGACCCTAAAGATGATGAACTAATAAATCCTTTAGTTATTTCATTTGAATTCAACAAAGGAGAAAACATAGAAGAGTTAAGCAACTTTAGACTAAAGGCTCCTGAAAAGATGGAATTTGGAAAACTTTTCTACTTCTTCATCAATGATTATAACGACAGACACCCTGAAGGAGAAATTGAGTTCCTTGATGACAAAAACAATCCATATGGATGGATTTTTTACACCAAACCCAATTGGATAGGTATACAAACTCATGTAGACTTCACTAGAACGATTGAAGGGAATAACATCAAAGAAAATGACATAATCATCTGCAAGAGAGCATAAAAAATATATGTTAAAATATTGTTAAAAAGATCTCAAAAAATGTCCGTTGAGATCTTTTTTTTGTTAGACAAACTTCACGACGAAGTGCAAATTCCCTGAAAACAGTGTAGTCCTTTTCTTTCTTAATCCACTGATTCTAGATCTCTTAATGATGTAATAGTAATTTGAATTAAATATATTTTACTATCTTGTACCCGTACAAGTTACATTTATTATTATACTTTATTATTTATTATTAATTTAAAAATTATTTATTATGTCTTTTAAAGCAAAATTAAAAGTAGGAGGATCTGAGTTCAATGTTTTGAGCAGTAGTTATGGTCTTCATCAAGAAACTGACGCAACCGGGCGTCCATCTTCAATCACTCGTGGAGGTAGAATCACTGTTACAGTTGAATCAACAGCGGAAACTATTTTGTCTGATTTAGCATTTAACAACTTTCAAATGACTGATGGGGAAATTGTATTTATGAAAAGAGATACAGAAGCTACAGCAAAGGCACTTAAGTTCAAATTTGCTTACTTAGTTAAGTATGTGGAAACATTTGACTCAACGGGTAATAACCCTATGACAGAAACGGTGACTTTTTCTGCAAAAGAAATTGGTATTGGTACTGCTGAACATATTAACGAGTGGGTATAATCCCGATTACTTAAAATAAGAATAAGATAAAGGGAGTGTTTTTTCACTCCCTTTGCTATCTATTTTAAGCTGCTATCATTTCCTATATCTAAACTATTTTAATGCATAAATAAGATGATAACGGAATTGATAAAGTATTTATTAATATTAAAAATAGTACTTATGTCATTTTTAGCAAAACTAGATCTTGACGGGGAAGAAATTACTGTTTTAGATTGCTCTTTCACCTTCAGACAAGATACCGATTACACGGGGAGACCATGTGCCAAACCGCAAGGGGGTCAAGTTAGTTTATTAATAGAATCTACCGGAAAAACAGATTTTCTGGATTGGTGTATCTCTCCAAGCGTTACCAAAAGTTGTAAAGTCACCTTTTTTAGAAGAGACAATATGTCTAGCCTTAAAAATGTAGATATTAAAGATGCTTACTGCATTGAGTATACAGAACATTTTAATGCCGAAAGCGATAAACCTTTACAGGTACATCTAGTCCTTTCTGCAAAAGAGATCTCAATTAAAGGAACTACGTTTACCAATAATTGGCCTTCTAAAGCCTAGGCTCCATAGGTACTGGAAAAAGCCTAAAAATAAGCTGGGTGAGACAACAAAGAATCTTTACCAAAAACATATCGCCCTTTTGGCTTATGGATGGTTGGGACACACAAAGAACCTTAGTAAGCGCCTCATAATCAATTTAATGGAAGACACCTTTATTTCACATAGGTGTTTTCTTATTAAATTATGGCAACACTTATATGTAGATAACACGTTATAAAAAGAAGTTTTTGAACAAAAACATCTTCGACGTTTGAACCTTTATCTAAACCTTTTTCTTTTCCAAAGAATAAACAAAAAAAACAGATACTATTTTTAATGAAAAACCAAGACGCTAGTGGGCTTTAATTTTAAAATAGTAACTTTATAAAAACTGAGTAAAACGGTATTATCAACTTACTACAAGCTGATGAATCACTAAAAAAACAAAAAGTATGGCATTACAATCTACAACACAAATATTTATTGGCGGATCACCAATAAATGCTTACAAACGATTAATGCTACATCAGGAAATTGATGCGCACCACATATTAGAATTAGTATGCAGAATGGATGTTCTGGAGAATATTACAGGAGACATAGCATCTCAAACCAAAAATTATCTTGGACAAATTATCACAGTCCAAATATCATCATTAGGTACGCTATCCGGTTATAGAGAATTCGAATTTAAAGGTGTCGTTACTTCCGTAAACAGTACTATGGGATTCCATCAGCAAAATGGTGACCTGGTGACCATAAAAGCACATAGCTGTAGTATTATTGCAGATGACGGACCACATTACAATTCTTTTAATGATGTTGATTTGGCAACTGTTTTAGATGAAACTTTTAAAGGATACGACCAATCCAAATTAGAAACTATTTTTAACCCTTCTGGTTCCGACAATATTCATTACACCGTTCAGCATAAAGAAAGTGCTTTTCAATACACCAGTAGATTAGCAGCACAATATAGTGAATGGTTTTATTATGACGGAAGTGCTTTAGTATTCGGTAAACCCGAAGATCAAGAAGAAGTTACACTGACTTACGGTCATGATTTACAGGAATTCTCATTGGATCTAAAACCTTCATCTAACAGTTATAAATACTTCACCAATGATTACCTGACAGATGGACAACACGAAAAAGCCACTAGTGAAATAAGTTCTGGAGTTAATGGATATAACGGATTTACTAGTAATAAAGGGGATGAAATATTCCCAAATGAGACTAATGTATATTTAAACTCCTACAACGATCCTTCTCTAAAACAAAGATTAGATACACATGTAGAACAGCAGAAAAAGGCTGCAGAGATAAAGCAAGTAATATTTAAAGGATCAAGTGATAATCCAGGTGTGAAAATTGGTCAGGTGGTAAGCATTAAAGGCGATGGAGCTGATTATGGAAGTTTTAGAATCACCAGTGTTACCCACACAAATACAGAGAATGGACGCTATCAAAATAGATTTGAAGGAGTAACTGCTGATTTGGATGTATATCCAAACACAAACTTGATGGCATTTCCAAAAAGCGAAACCCAGGTAGCAATTGTGAAGGAAAATAGTGATCCAGACGGAATCGGAAGAATTAGGGTACAGTTTCCTTGGCAAAAACAAAATGGTGAATTATCACCTTGGTTAAGAATTGTAACTCCTCACGCAGGTGGAGAAAAAGGGTTTCATTTCATTCCGGAGATTGATGAAGAAGTACTAATTGGTTTTGAAGGTGGTAACGCAGAAAGACCTTACGTATTAGGTACACTGTATACCGGAGGAGCTAATCCTGCTGGTTGGAACACACAGAGTAATGACGTAAAAGCTTTACGAACAAGAAGCGGTCATACTGTAGAACTAAACGATGCTGATGGAGCAGAATTTATTATGATTACGGATAAGAACAGAAATATAATTCATATAGATACTGCTAATAATGACATTACTATTTCCGCTGGAGAAAATATGACATTGAATGCCAAAAACATGCAGATAAACGTAGATGAAAATTTAGATATATCTGTTGGCAAGAATAAAAACGAAACAATTTCTGAAGATTATTTTATTAGTGCTACTAATGAAGATCGCCAAATTGGTGAAACCATTAAGGTAATAAGTAGTGAGTATAAACAAGAGGCTCAGGAAATAACAACTGATGCGAGTGGTGAGATTAAAACGAATGCCGGCGGTAAAATTACCATTGCAAGTGCAGAAACGGTGGAGTATGGAGAGTAATCTCATTTTGGAAGTTATTTTTTAAAGTTTGCTATAATTAATAAAATTTATGGGAAGTATTGGATTAACAGCGGCAGCATCAGGAGCACAAGAGACTAGTAAAAATGTACTTAGTGGAGTAAATGTACAAACTGCTCCGGTTCATGTTGGTAATGCTGAATATGACGAGTTAACTCCAGAAGACTCTGCTGATATAATAGTCGGTATTTTTTTTGATGGAACTTTAAATAATCGAGCCAATACCAGAGCAAGGCTTGAATATACTAATAAAACTAACCGTCAACCATATGACAGAAATTCTGCTGACGGATACACGAATTGGATTGGTATTAAAAGAACGGGGAGTTATGATAATGATTATTCTAATGTATCCAGAATGGAACCTGCTTATGAAAAAATAAATGAAGAAAAAAAACATCAACTTTCTATCTATATAGAAGGTATCGGGACAGAAGATCACGAAGGAGATAGTACCTGGGGGAAAAGTATGGGAAAAGGTGCGACCGGAGTTAAAGGGAAAGTAAAAAAAGGATGTGAGGAAATTGCTAAACTAATTAATGAGTTAGGAGTTGAGAAAATAAATAGTATTCAGATTGATGCTTATGGTTTTAGCCGAGGAGCTGCTGCTGCAAGAAATTTTGTTTTTGAAATTAATCAAAGAAAAGGAGATCGAAAAGAGATCCTAATGGACGGATTGTATCAGTACACAGGGCAACTATACCAAGAAGATGGGGGCGTCTTAGGGGAGAAATTAAAAGAACTTGGTCTAGAAACCAGGCTCAAACCTCAAGCTAGATTTGTGGGATTATATGATACTGTAGCCTCTTTTGGAGTATATCATCAAAATGATGTAGAACAACTTAATTTGGACGCTATAAAGAAAGCTCGTTTTACATTCCAGTTAGCAGCGAATGATGAGCATAGAAGTAATTTTATGTTAACTAAAATTGGTAGTGCCAGAGGAAAAGAAAAATATCTCCCGGGAGTACATTCAGATATCGGAGGAGGCTATACGGATAATGCTGATGAAGAAGTTACTCTGGACTATGGAGGATATTTACCTAAACTAGAAGAAGAACGTACTAGACTTATCCAACAAGGATGGTATTTGGATGATCTACGTCAAATTTGGGTAGATGATGTTTGGGGAACCCTCAAAGCCAAACGAACAGGAATATCTAATAAATATAGCTATATCCCTTTACATATTATGGTAGAATATTCCATAAAGAAAAAACTAGAGTACGATAAAAATTTAATTATCGAAGATTATCCTATTATTGACGACGCTAGTAAGCGTGTTAAACTAACGGATGTTAAAAAACGTTTAGATCAATATGTAAATGATCAGAATGAGGAACTAGCCTTTACAAGTCCAGCGGATGAGGAAATGTTAAAAGCATTACGTAACGAATATTTCCACTTCTCTGCACACTATAATGATCGAGTACTAGGAGTTGTGCCTCCTATGAAACCTAATAGAGAAAATGGTGTAAGAACGAGAGGAACACTAGAAGGGAATTTAAATGACTAGAGGATATTTTTTATTTTTAACACTAACCTTGATTTATCTGAATTCTTGTAAAAATTCAGATAAAATTAATATACCAGAAACTGGATCTATAATGACAACTACCCAAAAAGATAAGAAATACGAGTGGCTACCCACGGAATGTGCTCCAGAAATATATCCCGTTAGAATTAAAGAAGGATATTTTATTATGGAAGACGGAAACTCGATAGAAATACCTAGTGGTGGCAGAACTGTTCATAATGGATGGGGGCAAATAGGATCTACCTATATAGTTGGAGATGATCTTAAACCAATACCCCGAAAATTAAAAATCACTTGGATTTCTTATGCTGAAAACAAGTTTTATAGTGGTGATTTTGACTTACCCTCAGAAGAAATCCAACGATTTTTTGAAAAAGGCTTTCTAGATCGAAGAAATAAACAAGAAAACTATTCTAGAATAGTAGTGGGCATGGCTCCTGGAGGGATTGTGTCTATTTGGCTATTAGGAGCAGGTTCAACTGTAGAAATAGGACAATATATAGCCAAAGAAATCAACTTGGAAATTAATGATTTATCACCGAACACTACTTTGGATAGAGAAACCTATGTTTCTAATAGAATAAATAGTCTAAAAGAAGATAAACTCAAAAAATTAAATGAAGTTGGTATTAGAACTGATATCTGGAAAACATACAGGAAACGTTACTCATGGAAACCGGTTTATAATTTTAACAGCCAAGCAGAAGCAACAAAAACTCTTATTGATTTTTTTAATGGAGAAAGCATACATACGTTTAGCAAAAATCCATCGCTAACATCTTTTCAGGATTTTGCGGTTCCAAAATATACCCGATTTTATTGGGTAGATAAAAACAAAAATGAATTTGGAAGTAAAATATATTTTGATGAAAATGAAATGTATGAAACTTTTGATAAAATCTTTGCAAACCCTAAAGTTAAACAGGCTGTTTTAAATTTTGAAGTAGATAAATACAATAGTAATATAAAAGTATTTATTGAAAGTGACGTTGAACGTTTAGAGTTAAAAAAAGCTACGATAAAAGTATATGAAGCTTCTAATTAACAGAATTCTATAAAACAATGCAACGCTCCCTATCTCATATCGCCCAAATCATCAAACTCAACGGAGAGCGAGTAACGCGCACCTATACGGCAGAAGTAGTAAATCATATAGAACAAGGAAAAAACAAATCTCACTCGGCAGTAGGAATCGAATTTGATCTTACTTTTTATGGAATGGATCAGGATGGATTGCTAAACTTTAAGATGGAAGTAAGAAAGCGATTTTTACTTAATGAAAAATTTAGCATTATCCGTAAAGTGGACAAAGCTCAAAAAATTGCATTAAAAGTAGCTTCGGTTAATGATATACTAGAACTTAAAGTTGATAAAAGTTTTAAACTAAACAAAATAGTTAATACCAAAGAAATAAGACAAAAATGGAAAGAGGTAAAAATTGACCTTTTAGAAGAATACCCTGATTTGCTTAAAATGACGAGTGATTTCGATTGGCAATTACAAGAAGATAATATTCAGCAAGTGTTTTTAGAAGATAACTTTTATCAGTTTTTCTTTTCGAATATTTTTTATCAAGAATTTGAAGATAAAAAATTAATTGAACAATCTAAAGTAACTGCTAATGCCCTTGGAAATATTGACATCCCGATTTTGGAACAAAAAAAGATCTCCAAACAGGACATTGGATTCACTAAAGTAACGATTACATCAGATGCCGAGATGGATATTGATCATAAAAAATTTCCATTAGCTAAACTTAACGGATTTTTAGGGAAATTACCAACCACTCCTGGTGAAAAACATACCCTAGATTTTGAGTATAAAGGTACTTATAAAGTAAAACCAAAATTTGGATTGGTAACCCAAGGGAAATTAAATTACTCCTTCGAAGTAAAGGATTTATATAAAAAAACAACTACCATAACCTTTAATTTAGAAAAAGATGAGTAGTAAAATATATGTATTAGATGGTGCATTACTAGAATGCAATCAGGGATTTGTGCCTGCTAAGCTTTTAGTAACGCAAAATCAAAAAGTAAAAATCCAAGGTAAATTTAAAGCCACAGATATGGATGTACAGGTGCCTGCTACTTTCGGACAATGTAAACTAAAACCAACCAGTGGTGGATACTTACCTTGTATTCCAGCCTTACAGAAATGGACAAAAACTACCAAAACCTCAACATTAGGCGGAAGTAAAAAATTCTTATACGAAGATTCTGAATGCATGTGCGGTACTGGTGGTAAAGTAACCATTATGCAGCCTATGCAAATCAATACTGGAGGTAATGCAAGTGAAAAATTCAAGGAAATAGCAATGACGATTCCAGGTGCTATGATGGGCAATGATAAAGCACCCAAAGTAGTAGAAAGCTACTGGATGGATGAAGCCGGAAAGGAAAAAATTGATAGAATCAATTATGGAGAAAAAGCTACCATGTTTGTTCAGACCGAAAACATGGAAGTTGGCGAAAAAGTAGAAGTAAGAGTAAAAGCAAAAAATGGAAAGGAAATAAAAGAAGGAAAAAGTGAATTATTATATGCTGGAAATGTAAAAGCAGATGGTACTGTAGCACTCGATTTAGTATGTATTGACAAACCCGAAAGCACAGAAAACTCCTCTACTAATTCAACTCCTGCTCCTGCAAGTACCACAAATAATAGCACATCAAGCCAAAGTACATCTGAAAAAGTAATCTTAGAAACAGGAGTAGTTAACAAAGGAAATCGTATTAATGAAAATGGTAAAATCATCATTGTTAACTCTAAAGGTAAACGAGCATACGACTGGATATATGCAGATGCACCTAGTGAAAGTTTGATGAAAAAGAATGGAATGTCTGATTATGATGTAAAAAACATCAATCTAACTAAGTCCTACCCTACCGCTATGCTCAAAACGGAAATGAAAGCAGTGTTATGGAGTTTTTCTGATATAGAAGATGGTTTCGGTAAAAACGGAAGAGATTTAGCAAATCACTTTTTTGATGGACACGGAAGCAACTTTATTTTTGATAATGATTCTAATCCAGTTAGAGAAATAAAAGATTCGGACCAATTCAAAAATGATTTTGTTCCCGCACTGGAAAAAGAATTGGTGGATCAATACAAAAAGAACAACTATGTAACCAAGAATCCTCAAAAGGTCTATAATTTTAGAACAAGTTTACCGTATTACAGTGCTTTACAAGGTTTAAATCCTAATGTCAATGAAATTGCCACTTTTGTAGGTGGTATCCAAGGATGTTTGGCTAATTACGAAATATATGAACAAGATGGAGAAATAGGTGCAACTATTACTAATCTTTCGTTTTTTGACACATTTGGAGCTGGCTGGGAAGATGGAGGAGCTGATGGAATGGCAAAACAATGGATCCCTGGATTGGTTTCTATGTTTTGTCTTCAACATTTTAAAAATGTAGAAGATAAAAGCAAATTTCAACCATTTGCAATCATGCTAAATATCGAATTATGATAAAATATAGTTATCTAATTATACTAGTTACTGTTCTATTTTCTTGTAAATCGCAAGAGCAAGAAATGGAAATTCGTTATACCTCTTTAAATGACTATGACGCTAACTATATTTTTAATTTAGAGAACAATCTTCAAGGATTAAAAAAAATAAACAACTATGTCATAAACGAAATTAAAGATCAAAAACATTTTGTAGACTCTTTAAAAAAATCTGATTATGTAAAAGATACTCCCAAGACGTTTGATGAACATCGTAATAGCACTTCCCTTTCATTAACTGCTACCGATTTGTATTTATATACACCTCCAGGAGAATTATCATTAAACAAAGTAAAAGACAAGAATATCGTGATGATTTACGAACTTGACGAGGAGACTTTTGCTATAAAAAATATTAATATCGGCGATAGTTATACATCCTCTTCGTTTTCCATAAAAGAAACAAAAGACGATAATCAATGTAGCTTACACTTGGATACGGAAGAGTTTAATTTAGAAGCGTTATCTCAAACTTTAGAAAAAACAAAAGCTTTAAATTACCAGCTTCAATATGATCCGTTTACATATCACATTATAGATAAACAAAATAAGAACATTCTGGATATTATATACAATAATAAAGGAACATCACTTTTATTAAACTATAAATAAAAGAGTCTATGAGCACCAAAGAATTAGAAATAGTTATTGATACCATTACTGCGGCTGACAGAAGGTTTACTTACAATGAGACCTTAACTCTAGAAAATATTGATGAGCCAGAAGTGATAATGGCTTATTTTGCAGAAAAGAAAATAGAAAATATAGAAGAAGCTGCAGGAACCCACACCTATACGTTTGGCGGAGCTAATGATACTAGCACAACTGCCAAGAAGAACAAAATAGCCTCTGTAATTCTTAAAAAAGTAAATGCAGACGAAAAAAGCAATAACAAACACACTACTCAAGCTTTAGTTTTTGCTCAACTAACAGCAACTTCTTATAAAAAAGATGACACGATTACTGTAGATGTATTTAAAACCGTAGAGAAAATTTCCTATCCTAAAATTACTTCTGCCCCGATGGGATATCAAGTATACCTAATTGCAGAAACCAAAAATCTAAAGGACAAAAAAGCAAAGATCAAGATCTATGAAAAAGAAAGTGATCTAAAATTGCTGAAAACCAAAGATGATGTGCTACCAGTATTAGTTTTTGCCAAAAAAGAAGATACTACTACAGATACAGAAGTCAGCGATTGGATTGAGATTGATGTAAAAGAAGAAAACGGTAAAAAAGAAGGTGGCGCTATTGTATTGCACGAAGAAGACAAAGGTGATAAGATAGAAGTAGGAATCAAGAAAATACAACTACGCCCTAAAGAAGACAAGATCAAAACTGAAGGCGAAGATGCTTTTAAAAGTTTTGAAGGTTGGCAAGAAGCTTTATATATCCGAGAAGACGAAACTGAAGAAGGTAAGAAAGCTATTAAGGATGCAGAAGATCGCAAAACTGCCAGAGATGCCGAAACTTTTACCACATTAACTTTTGATAATACAGCGGAAAAGAAAATTTATCCTGCAGGAAAAATTAATGCTCCCAAAACTGCAGTTATTGGAGAAGAAGTAGAATATATTCTCGATATAGAAAGTACTACTGAAGCAAAAGAAGAAGATAAAAATAATATACGATGGTCTTTTTACGTGCAAGGAGAATCTAAAACAGATAAAAAAAGTACCTATATAGAGTCCAAAAGTAAATCGGGTTTATATACTTATGCTAAAATGGAACTTGTAGATGGCAAAAATAAACTAACTATTGTTTTTGACGAGGCTTTAAAAGGCAAAAAAGTACAGATAGAACCTTTTAGAGGAGCTCCTGGACTCAGTACCTCTCCAGATTACGTAAGAACTACAACTTTACAAGAAGCGCCGACTCCTAAAATCGCTAAACGTGAAACCACTAATCTATGGTTAACCACCCAATGTGAAAGTGAGCAAAACGCTGGGGAAATGATTGACAAGGAGTTTAAGAATTATTTTAAGTTAGAAACTCCTAACACTATTCATATCTATCACGACGGACATATCAGTAAATTAAATTTTGAAGCCCTTAAAAAGGTTAAATATAGGTATCACGATACCAATGGAGATATATTTAATATTGTAGATTGTGATTTATATGAAATAGATGAGCGTTTGAAAGGAAAATCCAATGATAAAAAATCAGCTCATACTGTTGAATCAGGATACGATGCAAATAATATAGTAACTTATTCACATGCGGCTAGTAGAAAAAAGTATTCTTATCCGGATGGAACAATAAGGACATATGGGAAGTTTAATAATCCAGACAAAGGTACTAGCTATAGATTGGTAACCTATAAAAAAGGTAGTTCCAAACTACTAATAATAAAAATGCCTGATAGTCTCAATAAAAATATTGGAGATAAAAAAATCATATATTCATTTACTAAAACACAAAGAAGATATTGTGGTCCTGAACACTTTGCTGGTTTTATTGGTGCTTTAGTCGACTTCAAATATCCTATTAAATCTGGAGGAAGTTGTGAAAAAGATGGAACATCATATCCTAGTGTTAGTCACGTAAATGGGCAAAGTGTGGATACAAATTACCTAGGAAATAATACCAAAGATCAAGAATTCATTGATGCAATGCATAAATTTGGATTCAAAACCATCTTACGTGGAAAATCAAAAAAAGCCTTTAATCATACCAGTGATGGTGGTAAGTTACATAACAATCACCTTCACTCTGGAGGTTTTGTAGGAAAATACAAATAACATAGATATGACAAAGCTTAGTTTAGTAATTATATATTTTTTCGTAGGAATTAGTTTATTATCTAGTTGTAGGAACAATACAAAAAATATTGACACTAGCAAAAGTGATTCAATTGCTATTAATCATAATATAAATATAATACAAGAAGATAGTTTAAAAACAAAACTACCAATAGGAAAAAAAGAGTTGTTATTAAACAACATAAATAGTGAAATTACAAAGAATTCTTCTTTACTGATTGAAATATTTAAGTATTACGATACTATCAATGGAATTGCAAGTCCAAACTTTCCCATTATTAAAAATCAAAGATTAAACTCATTTTACAAACCTGAAATATCTGATTCAAAAGAACTTAAAGATTCTTTTTTCCTAAAATCAGAAAAAGGCTATGACTTTTTCAAATTAGTAAAAGAAATTCCATACTCTAGGAATAAAACAATTTTAATTTTTGAAGGAAAATCATCCAATTTAGATTATGATGGAAATATGATTTTCACTAACCGTAAAGATATTGTTGTTCTAGATAAAAACCTCAATATAATGGACGCTACTAACATTTATTATGACTATAGTGATGGTATTTATGCTAAAACTAAACTATTTTTTATAGATAATGACTATACTATCTCTATTAGATATTATTCTGAAAATGAAGAAGGACAAGCGATCTTTTCGGGTATAGAAAAATATAAGATAACTGAAGAAGGTAAAATAGTAGGAATACCTAATTAAATTTATCACTTCCTAATGAACAATAAGATACTGAACTGGAGTCTAATTTTACTTATACTATTTGTTTCCTGCAAAGATAATCAGCAAGCTAATGATATTACTAGTCATACCATTAATCAAAAGGTCGAAGAAGAAATCAACAACGCTATAACTAAGAGTCAAAATAGTTTTAGTATCGATGAATTAATTGGTCATAGACTTATTGGAATGGAGTCAAATCAAGATGAAAAGGAAGTTGATCCGTATAAAAAATATTCAGTAGACTTTACAGGTGCCTGTTATTCTAGTGACCTTTGTGTCATAGAAATAAATAGAACCAAATTAATAATTAGTAATTATTATGACCCAAAGATTAATTTGAAATTTGAAATTACGAATATTAAACCTGAAGAAAAAAGACTAATTTTTAAATTAGAAAACGACAGTTTAACTGAGCTAAGTCTTACAAAGTTTATAAATAATTTATCCTTGTACGAACTAAAAATAAATGGAACTATTTCAGATGAGATTCGAATAAGCAAACATCTGGCAAAGGAGAACATTATCTCAAAATTTGGCGGTATTGATTGTGGTGATTTTGACGGTTAACAATGCTATCTTTGAGAACTCTAAATAACATAATATTAGATGAAAACAACATATCCTTTTGTACTGTTATTTATTTTATTTCTTAGTGCATGTACAACAAAGATAAATTCTCAAAAAATCAACCCCGATATTAAGAAAAATAGTATTTCTTCAAAAATAAAACAAGATACTGTTTTAACCGAACAATCTGAAGTTGAGTATTTATCCAAAATCATGTTTATTAACAATGGTTATCCATTAGAAGGAGAAATAAAAATTCTAAAATCTTTAATAAAAAAAGCGGATTCTATCAGAAAACAAGAAGACGATTGTGGTGCTATCATAGAAGGCTCTAATGAAATATGGTATTATTTAAATTGTGAAATTGAAGTATCAAAAACTAATTACGCATTCAGAGAAATAGATTTAAAACTTTCCAATTTCACGATTAAACATAACGACGTTGTTTTTTCAAAAAATTATACTTTGCTAAATTTTAAAGAAGACTTTCCTATATCTTTTTCAAAAAATAAGAATGAAGAAAAAAATGGAATTGCAACCATTAATATGATGACACATCCTTTATCTGATGATATTTACATATTTAAATTTCATAATAACAAACTTGTTGAACTACGCTACTTTTTTCCTTGTTAATTTTTCTAGTTCTACTTAACAACTCAAGACCCAATGCGAAAGTTTAGAAAATGCTGGAAAAATGATTGATAAGGAGTTTAACAATATTTGATTCATAAGTAGAAAGTACTATCCAAGGAAATAAACTATTATATTAATTCTTCATTTGGGCAGGAGTATTTTGATTTACTTCCTTATGAAACTCATTCTTATATGAGAACTAGTCAAGCTTAGAAATCTTTTCTATCTTAAAGGCTATCCAATTACATTTCAGGAATAAAATGGAAACTGTAGAATAAACCATCAAAGATTAAAATGTATTAAATTTAGAGTTTTCAATTCCAGATCAATAAAAATGTATTACTAAAAAGCCTGCAGTACTATTTACAAATTTGGTAAGGGTAAAAAAGTGTAACTATTTTAGATAAAAAAAGCAGTTGGAAGTCTTGACAAATTTAAACCCAATCCAGAATAAAGATCTTTCTAAAAAATAATTGATAATGAAAATTTTAAAAAAAATAAGTCTCATATTTTTAGGAATAGTTCTGATAGGTATCATCTTAATTCTGTGCTTCCTTTTTAGAAGAGAAACCAAGGAATGGACAGAAGATATAACTATTGCTCCAAATACTGAATTATCAGTAGATCTAATGAGTTCTCAGCGAGGATATTTTGGAGGTCATGGCCTAGGATGGGGTGGCGGAGGTCAAAAAAGCGCAATAGAGTTTGAGTATGATGGAGTACAATATGAAGATGAGATGCCATATACTCCAATTTCTATTAAATATTACAATAAGCATTTTTACATCATATATTTTGATAGAGAAACAGATTTTAACAAGATAAGTTTTAGGTTTTTTGAATCAACAACTGAAGGGGAATTTAATGAAATCGAAAGCAATCAATTTCCAAAGCAGATCGCTATCCAAAATAGGTGGTTTAGTAATCAAGAAAAACAAAACAAGATAGAACAATTACAACTAGATGAAATAAGAGGTTCTCTTACAGCAAAAGTATGGTATCAATTAGAAAAAGGAATAGATTATTATGAAATGCCATCTTACATTCCTTTAGACTTTTTAGAATCATATAAAGAAAAATATATAAAATGATAGCAGGAAATTTAATAAAACAAAAAGCAATTTTTCCTCTTATACTAATACAAATCATAAGCTCCATATGGTATCTATTACCCTCTGTCGGTCATTCTCATGTTCCTGGAGGATTTATCAGGATGCTTATTTTTGGAGGAATTACATTAGTATTATTGGTAATAACAACCATTTTATATTTTATGTATAAGCCCACCGGAATATTTTGGAAAATATCTTTTATGATTTCACTAGGTATGATCCTATTAGTATGGTTTTATAGTAAATAAAGAAAATAAGGATGAAAATTAATAGTATGAAATATAGATTACTTTTTTGTTTTATTACATTAGTATTGATACTTGGTTGTCAACCAACATTGAATAAAAGAAATTTAAAAATTGATAATCTATCATCCAATTTTAGTGTTCATAAATTCTATGAAGAATCCTTAGAATATGATGCAAGTGCAGATACTGTAAAAGTAGGTAACTCTTTCTCTGGTGGATATACTAAATTCGGGATTCAATACAATCAAGGGCATTATATGCTTGGTAGAAAAGTCGCCGAATTTTATAAAATTCCGTTTGAGCGCATACATATGAGAGTAGATAATGAGGATAGGCTTGTGAGTATTTGCGCTGTAGGCTTTCACGTGGACCTAGAAACTCTAATAAACTCAACGAATCGAATAAATGAGAAATATAGCAAGATTGAGGTAAGTAAAGAGTTCAGAAATCGTTTCAAAAAAAGTTTTAACCCTTATTTTTGGAATAATAATGATAAACAGATTTTATTATTTTGGAGTCAAAATGAACAGGGAAATTCAAATCTAAAAAACGCGGATGAAACGTATAAAGTTTATCTGTATATAACAGATAAGGAGACATCCTTATCTATAGGGAATTATGAATATGAAAAAGATTGGAAGTATTATATCCGTTATGATGAAGAATCAGAATTTTATTAATGTCAAAAATCTAAATAAATAATTAGAATTTAATAATAATCTATCTTCATTTTATATATCATAAATAAAACAATGAACTCCTCAATAATACTATTTTTCTTATTTCTTGCAATAATCATAATTATAGGAGAATCTCAAAAGCGAAAAAAAAAGAAAAACAGAATAAAACCAATAATCTCAGATATCAAAGACATATCAACTGGATTTGTTGAAATAAGAGGAAAACTAAAACAAATCAATACAATGACTTCTCCAATGACGGGATCAGAATGCGTAGGATACAACTATTCTATTATGCGTTTTAATTCTTCAAGAAAAAGAAGTGTAAGTTCTATAGATAGAGTAATATCTGAATCAAAAGAGCGTGATAGGCATATGAAATGGGAGACAATATCTTCTGATACGGCTTGTAATGATTTTTATATTGAAGATCATACTGCTAAGATCAAAGTTAAAGCTAAAGACATTTCAATATTTCTTCTTAACGTGAATCAGACTGATAAAAAAATATCAGGCGCTATGCACACAGAAAACCTTCTATTACCGAATGATCAGGAATATATCCTAATTGGAACAGCAATATATAATAAAAAGAATGAATTGATTATCAAAAAAGCTGAGAATGAATTAGTAATTAGTGATACATTGGTTGATAAATTATCTAAAAGCGACCTCCCTGATAAAATAAGTAAATATGGTTTAATTTTTATGTTATTACTTATTGGTTTAATCCTTTTATTTGTAAATGGCTTTCTTAAATAACTACAATAAATATATTTTTAATTATACTTTACAATTATTAAGTACATTATCATTTTTCTTATTTATTTTTTGAATGAAAAACAAAATTCTCAACTTCACAAAACTAATATTCCTTATACTTTTAGGTTTAGTATTGATTGATTATTTCGGAGTTATTTTAGGAGCTATAATTTTATTTATATTGATCGTAATATGGTTCTTGGTACCAAATAAAGAGCAAAGAACTATTATTAAGTTAAAAAAAGAACTTCCACTTACTAATATAAAAGATGTTGAAAATGGATTGGTTAAAATTAAAGGTACTATTCAAGCTATCGATTCGCTAATAACAGATATAAAGAAAAAAGAATGTATTGCATATTCTCATAAAACTGAAAGTATTAGGTATATCAGATCAGGAGGGGTAGGAAAAAGCAAAGCAACATATTCCACGCTATCAAATAATGTTTTTTGCAACTCTTTTTTGATTAAAGATGAATCCGGAGAAATGTTAGTATCATGTGAAGATTTAGAAATCAGATCGTGGTCTAAACCCAAATCCAAAAGACAAGGAAATAGAAGATTCACCGAACAATGGCTTAAAAATAACAAGACCGTTATCATAATAGGAAAAGCTATCAATACTGATAATGAAAAACGGATAATTATGGATTCCGAAAAAAAAGTTTTTGTATTATATGATCCACCTAATTCTTAGCCTTCTTCAAAAACAAAACAATTAAAAAAATATAATCGATAATGCAAATAATGAAATACCAGAGTATCAAAAGAAATTTAAGTATTATTGCCATTTTTATTACGCTCACAAATTGTTCTCAGGATTATACGGATGGCAGATATCAGGTTTTTAATAAAGAGAACTCCTTATATAGCTACCTAGACGAAAATAATGAGGAACAAGTAACCCAACTAAAATTTAGTGAAGGATTGGCTGCCGTTAAACTACACGCTATTGATGCGCGTGGTTATATAAATAAAGAAGGAGAAATTATTCTAAAACCTAATGTTGATAAAGTATACAATTTTTCAGAAGGAATAGCCTGCGTAGAAGTTGATTTTAAGTTAGGATATATAAATAAAAACGGAGAATATATTGTAAAACCTAAATTCGAAGGATTCCCTCATAAATATAACAACGGAATGGCCTTGGTTAGTATTAATAATCTATATGGGTTTATTGATAAAAAAGGAGAATATGTCGTTGATCCTATGTTAAATTATGGGTTGTCGTTTCAAGAAAATGTAGCTCGTGTAGTGGACACAACAAGCTTTTTATTTTCTTATATAGATGAAAAAGGAAAGACAATCATAAAACCACAATTCGAAAAAGCAGGTAACTTCACTAATGGATTTGCGGCAGTTAGTATTGATGAAGATTTATTTGGGTTTATAAACAAAAAAGGGCGAATGGTTATTAAGCCTCAATTCGAACAAGTTGGTGATTTTATAGGTGAATTGGCACCGGTTCGTATAGATGATCAAGGAGGCTACATAAATAAACAAGGAAATATAACAATTCCTCTAAAATATGAAAGTGTTGCTAATTTTGAAGATGATCTAGCCAGAGTAAAAATCAATGATAAATGGGGTGTTATAAATACTAATGGAGAATTTGTAATTCAGCCAAAATTTGATAGATTATACCCTTTTCAGGATGGTATTGCACGTATGGTAATGAATAGAAAATACGGATATATCAACAAAAAAGGGGAAATTATAATTGATCCAGTTTTTATATCTGCTGAAGATTTTGCGATCGGAGTGGCATATGTTGAAGACGATAAACACATTGGTTACATAGATCGTAAAGGAAAGTTTGTTTATCAGAAGATCAAAAACTAAATTTATATATCCAGAATACACTACTATTTAACAATCTCTAAAAAAGAACATATATGTATTAGATCAGCTAATTACGTTTACAAGTCCTTCTGACAAAAAAATAGTATGACCTTTAGGGATCTAGAATTGAACTATACCAAAAGTAAAAGATTATGTTCATACCTTATTGAACCATTAATGTTACAGGAATTGCATAGGTACTTAGCATAGGTTCTCCATCGGTATTCTTTGCAGGAATAATCACCTTAATGTTGTTTATAATTAATTTGAGATCATAAGTTAAGGTCTCATCTGGAGATTTTGCTTTTATATTTTTGATGACACCGTCACTATCAATAGCAAAAAAAACAAATACCTTAATTCTTTTAAGATCAGCTAACGCACTATATTTTTTCAAATCCAAAGAGTCCGAAATACTCCTACTAATAACTTTATTTAAGCAGCTACTACCCTTTTTTTCCTCACAACCTTCTAAAACCGGATACTCTGTAACTACTGAGTCTTCAAGACTTCTTTTCTCTACCGTTACCTCCTTAAAAACAGAATCAATCTTTTGCTCTGCTACAACATTTTCTGGTGTAATTATTGGTTTGGGCAGAAAATTAACTTGTTCATCTTCAATCTTTGACACCTGAAACTTGATAGGTCTAAAAAATTCGATTATAATGTTTTCGCCAATTTCAACCGGCATAATAACCAAAGGAGCTCCTTTCTCTAACAAGATGGCATTTTTCCCTTCAATAGTATTCCATCTAGAATTTTCTAACTGTTTGATATTTCTTATTACTTCTTGCTCTTCTCCATCATAAATAAATAAAAAATGTCCATCTCCCTTAAAATGCAAAACAGTTTTAGCTAATTCATCAAAAAGCTTTTTTTCTCTTTTGTCGTTGAATTTATTTTCTGGAACGATTACCTCTTCAACTTTCCATTTTCCAGCTATAAAATCATTGTCAACTTGTTGTCCTAAAAGAACAGGAGAGATAATAAAAAATACTAACAAAAAACTAATAGACTTAGAAAACATATAATAAATAACTTAATTTGATTAATACATAATTCTTACCTTTCGAAGGTAAGAATTCCATTGTTAATGCTAAAACAGAAATTATAAAATATAGTTATCTAATTATACTAGTAGTTGTTCTATTTTCTTGTAAATCTCAAAAGCAAGATTATCATTAAACAAAGTAAATGATAAGTACATTCTGGATATTATATACAATAATAAAAGAACATCACTTTTATTAAACTATAAATAAAGACTTCAAATAACTAATGAACAAATATCTATTACTTTCGATTTTCTTCTTTCTGTTTAGTAAAACTTCTTCATTTGGGCAGGAGCATTTTGATTATGGCTTTTTAAAAGACTACCCGACCAAAGAACTTCCTATCGAAGAAAAAACGAAATTAGACCAATACGCACCTACCAATCATATTAACCAAGTTCAAAAAAAAGCGTTGCATTTTGATAAAATAACTAAGGATTGGGAACAATTAGATTGTGGAGTTCTTTACAACTTAAAATTATCAGAAAATTATAATACTTGGGTAGTGTACTATTATTGGGGAGAAGAACTTCATACAACACTGGTAAACTACGATTTAAAATATAATTTTATCGATTCAGAACAACTTGCAATGGATGAAAATGCCGAGGGATGGACTTTATCAGAAAGTACTATTACTCGACACCGTATTCATAGAATGGATGCGTTATATACAGAACCAGAACAGATAGAATATATAAACTTCATTTTTAAAAATACGGGTGAAATAATAAGTGAAAAAGAATATTACAACGGAGAAGTACCCGATACTTGTGTTCATTATTTTGATCCATTAGCCGTAAAATATGTACAAGCCCTAAATGGTCTTAATGTTAGAGATGAAAACGGAAATAAAATTGGAAAATTACTTTATGGAGATAAGGTAAATATTATAAAACACACTACTAAAAAACTATCTATAAATGATAACGGTAAAACAGTGAATGGTTCTATAGTAGAAATATGTAATTATGAATCTGGTTATAATAAAAGAAGATATGTTTTCGATGGATATCTTATTGAGGATACAACATTAAAATTATATAATACTCAACTTTGCGCTAATATGCACATCGAAGATGATAAAGATCCTTTTAATAGCGGAGAAAGGGTTTGCTTAGACGATACATACTCCATTATTTTAGACACACCATCCAATAGTATTCCTACCAACTTTATTTCTAAAAATGATGAAGTAATAATAGAAAAAGGTAGAATAACCCTACCCCTAACAAATGGAAAGAAACAAATATTCGTTGATAATACCGAATATCTGGAAAGTACGGAATCTTACGAGTATATTGGATTTTTAAAATCATTTGATTATTACCTAATAGAAGGAAGCTATTTTGAAGAAGGAGATTTCTTTTTTGTCGATCAAAATAATGGAGAAATAAAAAGCAGATTCCCAAATTACCCACATATTTCACCAGATAAAAAAACAATAATCTGTTTCTATTTCAATCCGTATAATAATAGTTCTGAGTTTTTTGTTTATAAGATTGATAATAAAAATCAAATTACATTAAAGCATCAAGTAGAAATAGGTTTTTGGGCTCAAAACTATGAAAACACAGAGATTCTTTGGACTTCTAATACCTCCTTTTTAGTTAAAGCAACTCCAATTGCCACGATGTGGAAAAGCTCTGGAAATCATAATGAATCCTATCAGAATATACATATTAAAATACTAGATTAAACCATCATAAAGAGTTTAAAACATATTGATACAATAACATCAATAAAACTTAATCGATGTTTTGTACAAAATCAACACTACCACATACAAATTCTCGCTAGACAGACATAAAACATTTTTTTTAAGATTTAGGGTAACAATTATACTACACTTCGTATATAAGGTTGAACACACAAAATAAAGGGGAAAACAACCCATTTTTGTGTAAGAAAACGTAAAAATAACTTTGTTAACTATAACACTTTTAAAAAATTAAGTATTTTTATGATAGATTGGTTAAATACTATTTTTGACACTTTTTAGACAATTCTTATATATTCAGAACTCTTCCCCAAATCGTTCAGGTTGTCTATAAAGTTAACTATATAAGGTAATAGTACACTAAATGTTAATACATATAAGATTTCATTATTAGGGTACTCTATAAAACGGAAAACAACGAGAAATTATGGCTCTGCAATCAAACACACAAATATTCATAGGCGGATCTCCAATATCTGCATATAAAAGGTTAATGCTTCATCAGGAACTCGATGAGCATCACGTTCTTGAACTTTTATGCAGAATGGATGTATTAGAAAATATCTCAGGAGAAATAGCATCCGAAAGTAAAAATTATCTAGGTGAAATTTTGACAGTAAAAGTTTCTTCTCTTGACACCACCAATGGATATAAAGAACTGGAATTTAAGGGAATAGTAACTTCAGTTAGCAATACCAAAGGGTTTCACCAGCAAAATGGCGACATGGTTTCTATAAAAGCTCACAGTTGCAGTATTATAACCGATGATGGGCCTCATTATGACTCCCATAGTGACGTAGGACTTTCTGAAATATTAGACAAAACGTTTCAGGGATATGATAAATCCAAACTCGAAACCAATATTAGCCCGCAGAATTCTGAAACTCTTCATTATAGTGTACAACATAATGAAAGTGCTTTTGAGTATGCTAGTAGACTGGCTGCACAATACAGTGAATGGTTCTTTTACGATGGAAGTAAACTCGTATTCGGAAAACCTGAGGATAAAGATACTACAGAATTAAATTATGGCCACGATTTACAAGAGTTCTCTTTAAACCTCAACCCTACTCCTAATAACTTTAAATATTTCACCAACGATTATCTAACAGATGAGCAACACGAAATGGCAACTGCTCAGGTAAACTCTGGTGTTAATGGATTCAATGGGTTTACAAGTGAGAAAAGCGATGCAATCTTTGCAAAAGAAACGAGTGTATACGTTAACTCTTATTACGATCCGCAATTAAAGAAACGATTGGATAAACATGTCGAGCAACAAAAAAAAGCTACTGAAATAAAACAAGTTCAAATCCATGGAACAAGCGATAATCCAGGAGTAAATCTGGGACAAGTCGTAAAAATAAAAGGAGAACAATCTGATTATGGAAGTTTCAGAATTATTAGTGTTTCACATAGTTCTACAGAAAATGGAAAATACCAAAACCGTTTTGTGGGTGTAACCGCAGATCTGGATGTATATCCTAACACCAATATGATGGCCTTTCCAAAAAGTGAATCACAAGTTGCAACTGTAATGGATAATGCAGATCCTGAAGGAATGAGCAGAATAAAGGTTCAATTTCCTTGGCAAAAAGCAACTGGAGAAGAAACTCCTTGGCTTCGTGTGTTAACTCCTCACGCTGGAGGCGGAAAAGGGTTTCAATTTACACCCGAGAAAGATGAAGAAGTTATTGTAGGTTTTGAAGGTGGCAATGCAGAAAGACCCTATGTTATGGGAGCACTCTTTACCGGTGGTAGTAACGCAGGTGATTGGAAAACCGAAAAGAACGATATCAAAGCTATTAAAACCAGAGGTGGTCATACACTATCATTCTCTGATGAAGATGGAAAAGAGACCATAACTATAACAGACAAAAACGGTAACTCAATTATTTTAGATACTTCTAAAAAAGAAATAAACATTAGCGCTCCAGAAAAAATTAATTTTTCATCCAAAGAAATTAATATCAACGCTTCTGAAACTGTAAACATCGATGGTACTAATAACGTAAATGTTACTTCTAAAGAAATTCTAAACGATGGAAGTGCAAAAGTTACTGTAAATAGCAAAGCTAAAGTAGAAATTGGAGCACCAAGTACATTGGTAGAAGGAAAAGCTGAATTAAAGCTTACCAGTAAAGGTATGACCGATATTGATGGTACTGCAATGACAAATGTAAAAGGAGGATTATTAAACCTTAATTGCGGTTAATACACAATGAATAACGAACATAATCCCATAGCGCAATTAATTACTACAATTCAGCAAAAATGGATTGATGAAGTAAGCCCACATGATCATATCAAATTGGTTCGATGGTTAATAAAACCTGATCAAGCCAGATTGTATGAAGGCTTCTTACGTTTAGAATCTACTCCTAACGGAGGGTTGCCAGATGTTCCGATAGTACTACTTACTGCTTTCGAAAATAAAGAAACACATAGTAGAAAATTAATTCAAGATTGGATTGATACGTTCAAAAAAGACGAAAAACTACAACAAGATTTAGATGCAAGAAATCTGAAATTTGATTGGGATGTTTTAGAATTCGAAACAAAACTTGAAAATGAAAACACCGATTGCGATGTATTGTTATTAGAAATGCTCAGTACGTTTCAGAAAGCGATGCCGAATCCTCAACTTCCGTTAGCATTATCTCTGTATCCCTATTCTGTTGAAGAAACTAAAGAGTACGGAAAGTGGATTGATACACTTATACAGTTAGGGCTCCCCGATAAAGTACGACTTATGTTTTTCGATTATGTAGAAGAACGATACTTTGATCAGCTTATAAAAAAACACAGTGATGTATCGACCTCACTTGCTGTTCCTTTAGATCTACAAGGAGCTATTAACAAAATAGCTTCTGCAGGAGATCCTAATGATCCTGAAGTACAATTTAGACAATGTATGATCGAAATGTCTAAAAGTGTAACCAAAAAGAATTTACAAAGACTTCATACTTGGGGAAAAAAAGGATTAACAGTTACTCAGAAATCTGGTAGCAAATCTGCCTTTGCCACAGCACACGTAATTTATGCTGGGATGCTTTTTAGTTTTAAAGAACACCGAACTATAGAAGAACTACTGCAAAAAGGGCTGGCTATTGCCAAACAAGGATTATCTGGAGGAGATGAAACCTGTAAACCTATTATTGTACAGAATTATGGATATCAAGCCAGTTGCAAACAATTACAAAAACAAAAAGACACAGCTGCAGATCTATTTTGCAAACAAGCAGATATTTCAATTGAATACGGTTTCGGACCACAAGCATTAACTGCGTGGTGGTTAGGATATAATGTAATAAAGAAAAGAGACAAAAAAAGATATATAGATATTGTTACTAAAGGATATCAATATGGTGTTTCACTAGCACCAGAAATGATAAAATCAACCTGTATGGCGTATATCGCTGCAGATTATTACAATATCGCTGAAAATAATAGAGATATATACGAATGTGAAGCTATAGACATCTTTATGAAAGAAATTGAAGGAGAAGAATGGCGAAAAAACGTAGAAGCACATCGTAAAGAAATGGAAAAAAAGAGTCTTTCAATTTTAAACTGGTTCTAGATATGTTATTAGCAAGTAAACATTTTACCCCTGTTATCGGAATTGATATACATATTGTGATCATTCCTCCTGGAGTTCCTGTACCAATTCCTCATCCATATATCGGTATGGTAGTGGATCCTATGGATTATGTTCCCATAATTGGTTCTACGGTAAATGTAAACTGTGTTCCCAAAGGAAATAGTGGCACTGCTGGTATGATTGGCACTGTGATTCATATTCCTATGGGTGGACCTTTTGCTATGGCTCCTATGATAGGGCATGATTCTATGAACTTTTTTGGAAGTACAAAAGTAAGTGCAGAGGATGCATACTTTACTCCTGCCGGATATATGACCATGACCTGTAATGATATTGGAATGCCTTTATCATTAACTCCTGGTAAAAAAATGAAGCCTATACCAAGCTTATATCTACCTTCATCTATGAGTGTTCCCTTACCTATGGGAAAACCAGTAAATGTAGGTGGCCCTTATGCTCCTGATTTATTAGGAATGCTTATGGCACTAGTAATGTCTTATGGTTTTGGGGCATTGATGAAAGGTGCTGGAAAAGGACTAACAAAACTAAATCATAAAGTATTAAAAAAATTCCCTGCTACGGAAGGCCTTAGTAAAAAGATGTGTAAAATGGGATTTGAACCTGTAGATCTGATTACGGGTCGCATGGTTTATGAAGGAGAAGACTTTAGCATTGCAGGACAAATACCTATACGTTGGGAACGTAATTGGTACTCAGATTCTGGATATGAAGGGATGATGGGACACGGAATGCATTGTAACTATGATCTTGCGCTACATATCGATTATGATGAAGACGCTATAGTGATGCGATTGCCCGACGGAAGGATAACTTCTTTTCCTTTACTAGTGGCTGAGAATGAATCGTCGTATAATAGAACAGAAAAACTAACGCTTACCTGTATTGATGGAACTACCTATGAAGTTGTAGATCATCAATCTCGGGAAACTTATACATATACTAAATACACAGATACACTATATAAACCAACTAGCCTAAGAAACCCTGAAGGTTTTATAATTCAATTCATCTATAATGCTGTATATCAATTGGAACAAATCGTAGATACCGCAGGAAGAAAAATTGACTTAGAGTTAGATGAAGAAAATAGAGTTACCAAAGTTACAGCCACACATCAAGAGGAAACTAGAACCTTAGTAAGATATGCCTATAATGAAGATGGTGATCTTATTAAGATCATTGATGCATTAGACCAGGAAACAGTAATGGAGTACGAAAACCACCTGATGATCAAAAAAACAGATCGTAACGGACAAGCTTTCTACTGGAAGTATGATGGGAAAACTACTGGTGCTAAATGTATTGAGACTTGGGGAGATCAAGGGATTCTTTCTGGAACAATTGAATATAACAAAGGGTATAATTTAGTAACCAATTCATTGGATCAAGAAAGCATCTATTACTTTAATAATCTAAACCTATGTACTCAGGTCACAGACCCTATGGGTGACACTATATTCCACGAATATACTCCTTATATGGAACCTTATCGTGATATTGATGAAGAAGGAAATATTACAGGATACAGTTACGATGAACGTGGAAATTTAACTGGCTTACACCAACCAGATGGTTCTGTTATTGGTTTTGTTTATGACGAAAAGGATAGACTTGTCCTTACCAAAGACCCATCAGGAGGTTCCGTAGTGAAAACTTTTGATAATGATCGTCTACACGCTGTTATTGGATTAGACGGAGGTGTTACCTCTTTTGAATATAATGACCAAGGACTTATAAGTGAAGTAAGAGACAATGCAGGAAACAGAACACTACTGGATTATGATGAAGATCATAATCTGCATAAACTTACATTACCTAATGGAGCGAAATCTAGTTGGGAATATGATCCTTGGGGAAGATGTCTACATACCAGAAACTCAGAAGATCATCAACAGCAATTCTTTTATGATGAACTAGATCGTATTTATCAAATACGCCAAGCCGATGCCAATATCATTAAGCTAAAATATAATGCATATGATGAGGTCATCCAGACTGTGGATCAAAAGAAACGTGAAGTTAATTTTGATTATACTCCGTTAGGAAACCTTAAAATGCGCGAAGAGAATAGTAGAAAAGTCTACTTTAAATACGATACAGAGGAGCAACTAAATACGATTACTAACGAACATAATGAGTTTTATCGCTTCTCCAGAAATGAAAAAGGGGAAATCATTCGAGAAATTGGTTTTGATGGACTCACCAGAAAGTATGATCGGGATCGCGCAGGAAAAGTATTAAAAGTAAATCGTCCTGACGATAAATTCACGGAATATGAATATGATCTAAACGGAAGAATTACTAGAGCAGAACATAGCGATGGCACTTGGGAAACCTATAGTTATGATCTTAATGGAAATCTGATCGAAGCCGTTAATGAAAACAGTCGCGTACAACTTATCAGAGATACAGCAGGTCGAATTATTGCAGAAAATCAAGATGGTCATCTGGTAGAAAGCGAGTATGATAATCTAAGTAATCGAACCAATATCACTAGTAGTCTTGGAGCTAATATCGCACTTACTAGAAATAAACTTGGGCTTATACAGGAGGTAACAGCAAATAGCTTCCCCACTTCCGAAGGGGAGATATCAGACAAGGTCGGATCAAGGAGTTGGAACGCTCAATTCTCCCATAACAGTCTTGGTATGGAAGTGGAAAGAATACTTCCTGGTGGGATCACTAATCATATCGAATATGATCATGCAGGTAGGCCCACACAACATAAAGTAACAGCGGGCAGCAGAGAAATGCGCCATCGTACCTACACCTGGAATGTAAATGATCGATTGACCAAAATGGTAGATCAATTAACGAATGGTACCGTTGCATATAACTATGACGAGTTTAATAATTTAGCAGGAGCGCGTTATGAGAATAAGCAGTTTGACTACAAGCTGCCTGATGAAGTAGGTAATTTATACAGAACCGAAGGCAAGGGAGATCGAAAATATGGAACAGGAGGACAATTATTAGAAGCCGATGGTAATAAGTTTAAATACGATGCCGAAGGAAATCTAATCACAAAAATCAGTGCCACTGGCACATTTGAATATTCTTGGTACGGCAACGGAATGCTACGATCAGTTACTGATCCAAAAAATTGCACTACTGAATTTGAATACGACGCACTTGGTCGTCGTACTGCCAAGATAAGTCACGGTAAAAGCTTCTCCCCTTCGCAAGGGGAGATGTCCGCCAATAGCGGACAGAGGGGATCAATCACCCGATGGGTCTGGGATGGTAACGTCCCACTCCATGAATGGAAATACGATCTCAATCAACGACCAGAATTGGTAGTAGATGAGTTCGGTATATTAAAAGAGAGCAAACCAGAACCTATAGAGAATTTAATCACTTGGGTATTTGATGAAGGTACGTTTAAACCTGCGGCTAAGATCACAGAAGACGACTCCTACTCTATCATTACAAACTATCTCGGTACACCGGTAGAAATGTATAATTCTAAAGGAGAAAAAACCTGGGCAGTAGAATATGATATTTACGGAAAAGTACGTAAGTTAGCTAAAGGTTCTTTGGAAGATTGTCCGTTTAGATACCAGGGACAGTATGAAGATGTAGAAACTGGACTGTGTTATAATCGATTTAGATATTATACGCCTGATGAAGGAATTTATATATCGCAGGATCCTATTGGACTTTCTGGTGGTGCAGCCCTTTACTCATATGTCCAGGATGTAAATAGTTGGGTTGATGTATTTGGTTTAACAAAAGCGCCGTCGACTGTTCCTAATTCTTCTGGAATTTATTCCCTATCTAATCCAACTACAAATCAGGCGTATGTAGGTTCTGCTTTAGATGCTAATAGTAGGATGTCAGATACTTCACATACTAAAGCTCAAGATTTACTTAATCATCCGGATACAAAAGTTGAATTTACACCGGTAGATTTAGGAGATGCGGATGAATGGAAAGATCAGAATAGAATCTTGAGGCATTATGAACAACAAGAAAAAGTAAGACTTGAAAACGAAGGTTTTGAGATGACAAATTCTAATAACCCTGAGGCTGCCAAGAAAAATGCTAGAAATAAAGGTATCGTAAAAGACAAAGGAGCTTCTAAAGGAAAGCGAATTAAATGTAACTAATAATATATGCAAACACTTTATAACAGATTAAAGAGTGAATTTTTAAAACATCGACAAAACAAATGGTCTTTTTCTTTGGAAGATGATGAACGAGAAGAAAATGGAGTTATTTATAGAAATTTTAATAACCCTCCTCAGAAAGAAGATTACTCAAAAATAGAATCAATAGGTTTTTTAGTTTATGAGCATGAATTAGAAGAATTAAACAATATACCAGATTATGTAATTCATATGCATAATCTCAAAGTAATAAGTTTACCTATAGATTGGTTAGATTCACTGAAAATGCCTGATAATATTAAGGCTATTGTTCTAATGAACACCTTATATCAAAAAGATGTATATAAATGGGATAAAAAACTGGACAATTTGGAATATTTGAAAATACCTGAGTTAATAAAACCATTTGAAATAAACTTTAAAAACACTCCAAATCTTGAATGGATTAACCTTGATTTAAAAGCTGAAAAAAAAGATACAAAATTAACGGAATTAGCACAAATTAACACTTTAAAACATCTAGGATTTTCACAAGCTAAAAGTTTTGATGTATTTTCTCCTTTTGCAAATCATAATATTGAAGGCTTAGAATTATTTGCCTGCAAAGGCAAAAAATTTCCAATTCAAAACATCGTTCTTCTAAAAGATTTAAAATACATTAGAATTAATAATATATCTGTTCCTTTTGATTGCGATTGGTTATTAGAATTACCAAATCTTATTGAAATAGACATTCTTAATATTAAAGAAGTAATTAATATTGATAAAATTCTTTCTATCCAAAAATTAAAAAGTCTTTCTGTTTTGAACTGCAAAAACCCCTTTCAAGAAATTGGAAAAGAAATTTTCTCAAAAAAAGAGTACGATGTATTAAAAATTCAGAACGCTTAATGAAATAATAAACCCTCTGAAATTTATAACTTCATTATAGTTAGATGTACGCTTCTCTATTTTAGGACCCTGCGGCCAAAATTACAGAAGACGACTCCTACTCTATCATTACGGACTATCTGGATGACGGAACGTAAATAAACAGTCCTGTGGACTGTTTTAGTGAACGTGCCAGACGGCGGGTAGGCCTGAAATGTATAATTCTAAAGGCGAAAAAACCTGGCAGGTGGAGTATGATATTTACGGAAAAGTACGTAAACTTGTAAAAGGTTCATTGAATGATTGTCCATTTAGATATCCAGGTCAGTATGAAGATATAGAAACTGGTTTGTATTATAATCGATTTAGATATTATTCTCCCGATGAAGGGGTATATATTAGTCAAGACCCTATAAAACTTAGTGGTGGTGATAACTTGTATGCATATACGAAAGATGTTAACCTATTGGTTGATCCAATGGGATTAACTCCTTTAGATCAAAAAGGGTTTTCTGTATATGGTTTATATGAAGAAGGAGCAAAAGAACCTTATTATGTTGGTATTTCTAATAATACTGATGTCCGTGAAGGACAACATATTGATTCAGGGAGAATGGGGGATACTGATACAATGCAATTACTGGATTCAAATACCGATATGACTTATGCCGAAGCCAGAGGAAAAGAGCAACATCTGATCGAAAAACATAAAACAAAAACGGGAAAAATAGGCCAAGATCTTACCGAAGATGGTTTAACTGCTAAGCAAAGAGGAAATAAAGTAAATTCGTTTGATAAAACTCGAACAGATGCCAGAGGTAAAAAGTTTAAAGCTGAATACGATAAAGCAAAAGGAAAACCTAAAGTTAAATGTAAATAATGAATAAATCAGCCAATGTAACTAGCGGAGAAATATACGCTATCCCCTTATTCTTGTCAACTGAAAAAGACACTAAGAGTTTTTCCAGAAATAAATTTGAAGACAAAGGTAAAGAGTTTGTTTTTTGCAGGGTGATTGAAGATTTTAAAGGTGGTGGGATATTGATAGAAGTCTTCGACCATGTGGGAACACTCGATGAAACTTTGTCTGATATTTTGAAATCTAATCGATTATTTTCTCCAATATCGACTTCTGGTTTAGGAATTGCTAAAAAACGATGGAAAAAAATTCACATACAAGAAAATTACGATAAGGAAAAAAATTCCAAATATTCAGAAATAACATTAGTAGCTGGAACATATGATGATTTGAGTTTATGGAAAGGAGGAACAACCGTAGGAAGTATTTCGGAAATTGAAGCAGGAAAGTACGAAAAATGGATAGTTTGGAGAGCTTCTCATCTAGAAAAACGTATAATAAAAGAACTATTTGGAGAAGTAGCTAATTAAACAACATACTTAATTTCCAATTTTCAAGTCTTTAGAATAAAGGCCTATTTCGATTTATGGCAAAACGAACAACACCTTGGAAAGAAGGTAAAGTAATAAGTATAGAAACACGTAAAGGTATATTTGTGTTAGCACAAATGCTAAAAAGCCCATATCTACGATTTTATAAAGCTTTTAGAGAAGATGAAAACTGGGGCAAAATAGACGTTAGTATTTTTGAAACGCTTTTTACAAAATCTATTACCACAAAAAGTTTTTTAAAACATAGTAATGTCTCTGTAATAAAAGATGCTATTCCTGATTTAGAAAGAGAAGATTCTAAGATTTGGATTAAGAATAAATCTGGGCATAGAAAAGTAAAAGTATGGGAAGGTAAAGAAAATGAAAAAGAGTTTTACACTCTTGGAGAAGAAGTCGGAGGAAGCTTAGTAGAAATGGATTTAGAATGGTCTCCTACACCTTCTCAACCCGTAAGAGCCCATATAAGTGGAGTTGTTGACTCTGTATTGGTAGAAAATATTCCTCTTAATAATAATGATGTCATTAACGAACATGAATTAATAGGTTTAGGTGTGTATCCATTAATGAACGAGCGTCTATATTTATGTTACAAATACGATAAAAATGTAGACCCACTGAAGGATATAATTTTTAATAGAGAAATTCCAGAGGATTACAAGATTGCTATTGAAATTATGTCAGGCGGAGGTGGTAAAGAAAATAAGGAGAAGATACTAGATACTTATTTTAGATAAAAACTTTAATTAGATCAAACATCAGATCGAATGAATCTTCGTTTTGCAAAGTCTTCTGGCTTGGAAATGGTAAAACTTAAAAAGTCACAGCTTGTTAGTTGTGGCTTTTTTATATTGCCTTTTTAGGTAAAATAGATTAATAGAAACTACCCGTATTATCACTAAAGAAACCTGCAGCCAAGGTAACAGAAGGCGCTATAATATTGTAGTAAAGGATGTTGATACTGGAGAAGTAATTGGTGTTGAAGTCAAAAATTCGCAAACGGCATCATATGGCAAAGCTCAAAAAACTTTCGATGCAAAAGTAAATAGTGGAGATCATAAAATTGTTCCCACTGGTAAAAAGGCCAGTGATGCAAGAATTAAAAAGATCGATAAAGTAACAGTAATAAGGTGTAATTAAATATGAACGAACTTTTAGAAGCCGTAAAAGATAAAGTAGGCTCTTTTCTGATAGATAAAGGATACACAAAAAGAGGTAAAAATGATTTTATCAAAAAAGAAAAACTTCATAAAAGGGAAGAAGTAATTTCTTTTTCTTCCAGAAAAGGAAGAGCTCCTCACACAGACCAAACATATATTGGTGTTACATCGGGTATCTATTATAAAGAAGTGAATTCTTTGGACAAAAAAATCATTCAAGATTTTTTAAACTCTTATCCAATAATTTCTGGATCTATTAGCCACTACAAACAAGAAGAAAGTGGTTATCTTTCAATTCCTATTTATAGTGCTTCCCAAATCGATTCTGTTGCAAATGAAATTATAGAAAATATTGAAAAGGGTGCCTTTAATCTTTTTTCCAAATATCCAGATATAGAAAGTTTAGTTAAAGGAATTGAGAATAAAGATGAATGGTTAAATGATTATCACAAACATCTAGATTTTAGAGAATCAATAAGAATAGCCACCATGTATTTATTAGCAGAAAATAAAGATGCTGCAATAAAATGGTTTAAAGAAAATGCTTCAGATTCCGAAAAAACTAAGCCCGAAATTCTAGAAAAAATGGAGGCTAATTGGTAGAACTCTATTAGAATACTAAATAAGCTTTCTAAACCATTTCCTTTAATCTAAGAAACGCTATCCAAGTAGATGAAACAGAAAAGTATTATTTTTAGAGTTAAATTTAATAACGATGCTTTCCTCTAACAGTAAACCTTATCTCCAAGCATACAACACAAAACAAGGTAAAAGTATTCCATTATTAATAATGCAAAAATTAATACAATGGATTACAGCTACTTATCAAACAACTCCGCTTAACATCGTATATGAAACACCTATTGAATACAGAGGAAGGTCACCAAGGTTAACTGTAATCTTTGAGCATCCAGAAGATCAAAAAGTTTTGCTTAACAAAAATGGTTTCACAGAAAATCAAAGCCAAAAAAAATCCATACTAAAAAAGTTCATTTCACTAGTTAATGAACTAAATCTTCAAAATAAATATGACACAAAATCTCTATTTGTAGTGTATGATAATTTTTCAGATTCTTTTAAGAGCATTTATTTAAGTAAAACAATCCATAAAGAAAAAGGAGAACATATCATTAGAGATAAATTTCCAGAAACGAATTTATTTCAATTTATAACCTATAATTATTGCCTTATTTTATTTTTAGAAACCGAGAACGATGTACAGAAATTAAAGAAAAATGGAGTGGCCAATGAAATTAAAAAAACAGTTTATAATTTAATCAGGAAACATGATTCTTTTAATTATATCTCCTATGAAGACTTTCCTATATATTTTGATAGTAAACAAAATTTAGATGAAAAGTATGGAGGAAGTATGAGGGCATATTTTGATTAACAAAGTATCATTTCCAATTCTAATATCGATGTAGTATATTAGATTTCTAATTAACCAACAATGAAACATCTTAAAAACTTTCACCTATCCATTCTATTTCTTTGTTTCTCATTTTGTGTGATTGCACAGGATGATACTTCGGGATATATAGAAACAGAAGCAGTTATTAAAGAAATTAATTTTAAAGTCAGATCACGTAGATCTTCTGCAACTGCTACTGTAAATTACAAAACACTAGAGGGTGATAGTCTTACCAGTACGGTAAAACTAATGCACATTCCTTTTATAGGAGCTCTGGACAAGGAAGGTGATAGAATCAAAATACTATATAACAAAGAAACTCCTCTCCTACTTACTACCAAAAGTACTTCTTTTTGGCAGTCATATGGTTTGTATCTCCTTATTGGATTTGGTATTATCATCTTGCTGTATAGATTCATAAACAGATCAAAAAAATAAAGCCATAGCTCAAATTTGTTGAAATAATTCCTTATCAACTAAAGAAGTGGCCCATATTTTTTATACTAGAAATCAGCATTTCTTTATATAAATCATTTTTGTAACTTTAAGAATAGAATTACCTACTAGATTTATGGCATTTACAGCAGACGAATTTGAATTCCTTACAGAGAAAACTTTGCTATTTCTTATCATATTGGATGATAAAGGAAACATCTGTAGAGTCAATAAACGATGTGAAATACTTTTCTCATTACCAACTGACAAGATCATTGGAAAATCGATATATACATTTTTACTTGATGAAGATGAATCAGAATTTAAAGAGGCCATTTCTCAACTTTCTAAAAATAATGAACAACTTAGTAAAACCTTTGGATTCGCCACCTTAGTTTCTGACGCAATTTTATATTTAAAATTTGATCTTGTCTATCACAACAACAAAATCTATGCTTCAGGAATAGATGTTACTGAAGAAAATGAGGAACACAATTTCCTAAAGACCTTATCTAGATTAACCAAAACCGGAGCTTGGCATTTTGACCCAATCAATGACAAACTATACTTCTCTAAAGAGTGTTATCGTCTCCATGATCTGGAGTCAGGTACTCACATCACAATCGAACAGGCATTGCTTTATTATCCTGAAGAATCCAGAGAACGTATAAAAAATTACTGGGATAATCTCACTGACTCAGGAATATCATATGATTATGTAGATCGCTTAATTACTAAAAAAGGAAGAGAAAAATGGGTTCGTGTGATAGGTGAACCAGTTCTTCACGATGGCAAAGTCATTTTCGTAAACGGAAGTTTTTCGGATATTACCGATCAACAAAGCTATATAGAACAACTAAAATATAACGAGGAAACTAAAAAATTAGCACTGAAAGGTATTCGATCTGGACTATTCGACCATTTAATAGAAACAAACATGGTTTTTTATAGTTTAGATTTTAGGAAAATGCTAGGATTACCCCTTAATAAAGACTTTGTACCTGAAGAAACTTTCAGGACAATGATACATCCTGATGATTTAGATAAAGCTATAAAAAGACATCACGAAAACCTTAAAAAAGTTGGGTATCATTATTTTAACTACTACCGCCTTAAGCATCTTGATGGAGGATATCGTCATTATGAAGTGCACGGGTATAGAAAAAAGAACGAAAAAGGAGAAACAATCCGTATGATTGGTAATCTCATTGATATACATCAGAAAAAATTAAACGAACGAACCATTGCTGAAAATCAAAGCCGATTATTAGCAATGGTGAATAATGGTTTCGCATATACTGTATTGCTAAATACAGCCGGAGAAATCCTAATGGCAGATGAGAACTCAATAAATATAATAAAAAGAGATTTTAGTGTAGATCCTACTGTTACTCTATCTCGCTTTATAGACGTAATGCCTGTCAATTTCAGAAACACCTTTGCCCATGAATTTAATGAAGCTTTAAAAGGCCAAACAGTTAAAAAAGAAATTGAGAGAATTACACATAAAGGTTCTATACAATGGTTAGAATCAAAATATACCCCTATTAAAGATCAAGAAAATAATATTAATTCTGTTTTAGTTAGTTTTCATGATATTACTGAACAAAAATCAGCAGAACTTGCCATAAAAGAGGCACATATAAAAGAGCAAGAATTAAGCAGTTTAAAATCTAATATACTATCCAATTTTAGTCACGAGATAAGAACTCCTTTAAATGGAATTATTACGATTAGTAATCTATTATTACTTGGAGAAGAGAATCCCAGTGACCGTAAAAAATTAGCAACTTATCTAGACGAAAGCAAAGAAAGACTTCTTACCACTATTAATAACCTGTCACACTATAGTGAAATAGAAACTATCCAAAAAAATCTCAATTACTTAGAAGCAGATATTAATTACACGGTAGAGACTTCATATCGAGAATATCGTCATTTTGCAAATTCCAAAAATTTAGAATACATTTTAGAACTGGATGAAAGGTGTCCTTCTGCTATTATTGATGTAGACATTTTTCATACAGCAATAAACAATATTATTCATAATGCTATTAAGTATACCAACAAAGGTAAAGTGGTTGTTAACGTAAAAGCAAAGAAAAATAGCATTCGCATTTCTATAAAGGATTCAGGAATCGGAATTGGAAAAGATAATCTAAAGAAAATATTTGATCCTTTTATACAAGAAAGTATTGGACTGAGTCGCAAATATGAAGGTACCGGAATCGGTTTAAGCCTATCTAAAAGATATATTGAAATCCTTGGAGGAAAAATTAAAGTTATTAGTAAATTGGAAAAAGGAACAAAGTTTATCATTACAATTCCAAAAAACATATGAATATACTTTACGTAGAAGATAATAAGATAAACGCCATGGTCATGAATAAGATGCTATCTAAAAAAGTGTCTAATTTTATGATTGCAGAAAATGGTCCAACCGCTTTAAAAATAGTTAAAGAATCATCTCTTGATTTAATTTTGGTAGATATTAATCTTGGATTAAACCAAATGGATGGGTGTGAATTATTAAAACGTCTTAAGAAACTAGACATGTTAAAAAACATACCTATATATGCTGTAACGGCATACGCAATGCCAGGTGATGCTCAGAAATTTATTAAAATCGGATTTGATAAATACTTTTCGAAGCCAGTCAATTTCGAGAAACTATTATCTGCTATTTCTAATGTAGCATCACGAATGAATTAAAAAAAGCGAGCGTTAATAAATAAACACTCGCTTTACTATATAAATATTATTTACTTATACTACTTACTGTTGTTCATAATCAGAATCCCAGTCGGTTCCATCATCTCCTTTTTGACCATCCATCTTAATCATAAAGTTTTTTGCCGGGAAATAAGGTTTCATGTGTATATCAAGATATACTCTATCCTTTTGATTTGGATCTTGCTCAAAACGTTTAATAGAAAAATCTTCAATTAATTGATCCGGACCAGTAATTTCATCCAGAAACTTAACAATTTGTCCCATCAGTTCTTTACGAGTTCTAGCATTAAAGTTCTCAAATGCTCTTCTATTCAGGAAGTCCATAAGTACTTTGGTAACATAATCAAATACCCTAACTACAGAATACGTTTGTAATCCCAGGTTATCTCCATTAAATAGTGTCTTCGCAGAAAAAGCCATAACTTTTCCATACTCATTAACCATTGGTACTAATCCAAGTTTTTCCAGCTGAGCGATTTCACTTTTCTTTAGATCAAATCGAACTCCATCAACTTCGTTAATTCCACCATGTTTCTTACCAGCAGCAACCTGAGACATTAATGTTCTATACACCTGTCCAGCCAATGCACTTGATGGTGGTACAAAAAGATCATCTTCTTCTCCAACTTCATCATGTTTTCCTCTTCCTACTAACCAGTTACAAGCCATCATAACATTGGATCTATATTTATCACCTCCTGTAAGATTAGCAGCTTCAAACATCTCCATAACATCATCCGGCTCATCAAGATGTTCAAAATCAGTAATCATCATTACTTTATTTTCATGAGCTATTTTAGCCCATTTTTCTACTACTTTGTTAGAACCAAGGTATCCTGGTATTACTAAAATACCGTAATTATCTCTTAAATCCAGACGATCATACCCTTGTACCAGTTCTTCTTGAACAGCATCAATGAATCTAGTATTATCCAGATCCTTTAATTGCTCAAGTTCAGCATTCATAATATTAATATTCTTAACTTTTTGAGACTCCGTATTCTTAAAGAATAATGCCACTGATCTATAAGACTGCTCCAATTCTCTGGTTTGCTCCAGTGCAGCTCCTAAGTTTTTTTCTAAAGATTTACCAGCGATTTCTGAACGCTTTTCAGATTCTTCAACCATTTCCGAAATGTCATCAGAAGATGATAAAACATCTCTCCAAATCTCTAGTGTCTTTTGAAGTTTAGCTCTTTCTAATTTTTTAGTTGATTCTGTAAGAAAAATCTTTTTACGTGCTTTACGATCAGGATTCATGTTCTGAACGTCATCTATACACGCTTCTAAAAGATCAAAACCACCATATTTGGCTAATTTTTCTTCATTTATTTTTAACTCCTTTGCTGGATTCTCTATTTTAATACTCTCTTGAGCTTGTTTTCCTGCTGCCATGTACTTTATGTCTTTATCTTTTAACCTTGTTGTAATTCTGCTAATAATGATTCAATGGATCTTATTAATGCCTGTTTAGCATCTGGGTCTGCCAAAGCAGTTTTTAAAATCTTATTTGATTTAAGTTGTTTTACCACTTTAAGATACTGATCTTTTTCTGTATCTAGATCATTTAAAAACTTACTCTGATTAATAATTCCCTTTTTTCCAAAATTACCTAAATGGCTAAATTTCAATGTTTCTTTACTCTCTACTCCATCAGCATCTTCGAATTCCACTTCTACTTCAGGCTTATAATTTTCAAATACGTGATCAATAGATGTCAAACCGTTTACTATCTGTGGTTTAATAGGTTGATCCTGTGTTAATTTCTGAACAAGAAGTGTTTTATTTTGTCCGATTTCCAATATAGCTTCACTAGCATCGGTTTTAACCTCTGTTCCTCCTAATCCATATGTGTTATTGCTCATACTTTCTTATCTTAA
Source organism: uncultured Aquimarina sp. (assembly GCF_947495315.1). Lineage (GTDB taxonomy): Bacteria > Bacteroidota > Bacteroidia > Flavobacteriales > Flavobacteriaceae > Aquimarina. Next base: position 183,072 of record NZ_CANLYD010000010.1, read on the forward strand.
TAATGATTGTGAATTATAAATATACTAATTTTATCGCAGGATACGGTCTTTATTCGTACGACCACTGCATTTTTTCATCTTTTACATCAAGACTTACCTTGCTACCCTTACCTATCTTTCCGGTAATCAGCATTTTAGACAACGGTCCTCTTAGATCAGTTCTAATAACTCCACGTAAAGGTCTTGCTCCATATTTGGGGGTAAATCCCTTATACGCAAGATATTCCTGAGCTCCTTCGGTCAACTCTAAAGTTACCTCTTGCTTGTTTAATGCTTTGTGTAAATCTTTTAATTGAATATTAAAAATCTTTATAACATTGTCCTTTGTAATCGGTGCAAACGGAACAATCTCTGTTAATCTACCTAAAAACTCTGGTCTAAAATGTCTCCCCATGAGTTCCAAAAGATCCGAGGACTTTGGTATTTCACCATCTGCAAATGATTTTACAACATGTTCACTACCGATATTGGAAGTAAATAAAATTACAGCATTTGAGAAATCTCCTGTTTTTCCTAGCCTATCGTTTAGTTTTCCTTCATCTAAAATCTGAAGAAAAATATCAAACACCGAAGGATGTGCTTTTTCTATCTCATCAAAAAGCACAATTGAATATGGCTTTTGTCTTATTTTATTAACCAATAAACCTCCTTCTTCATAACCAACATATCCAGGGGGTGCTCCATATAACAGAGCCGCAGAATGTTCTTCTTTAAACTCTGACATATCAAACCTAATAATGGCATCTTCGGTCTGAAACAAGAACTCAGCTAAAGATTTTGCTAACTCTGTTTTACCAGTACCAGTTGGCCCCGTAAAAAAGAAAGACCCTGTAGGCAAACCTGGTTTACTTAAACCTGATCTAGATTCTAATACTGCTTCAGAAATTGTCTTAATCGCATGATCCTGTCCAATCACTCTCTTTTTAAGATGATCTTCCATATTCAATAATCTTTCCTTTTCATCAGCCTGAAGTTTTCCTACTGGAATCCCTGTCTTATTAGCAATAGTAGCAGAAACATCATTTTTATCAATGAAGATTTTCTCTTCAGAAGCTTTCTTAAAAAAGTGATCTAAAATTGTTACTAATTTGGTTTTGTAATTATCAAATGTTTCTGACCCCAAAACCATTTCTTCTTCACTAAGTTCAGTAAACAAAAGATAACTGAATTTACTTTTAAGATTATTATATATCCAACTTACTGAACTAACTTTTTCTGATTCTTCCGACTCCTTTTCTCCTATTTCTTTTACTTCTTTTAATAATGCTTCAACATTATTAGCCGTTGTTTCTATCATATATCTAGAAGCGGACATAGTCCTATCTAGTAAGTCAATAGCTGCATCAGGGAGACTTCTATCTTTATTAAAACGTTTAGAAAGTCTTATTGCCTCTGCAATTGTTTCATCAATGACATCTAGGCTATGATGATTTTTATATTTATCAATAGTATTAGAAATCATTGTAAGCGTATCTTCTTCTGAAGGTTCATCTAAAGAAACAATCTCGAATCTTCTTGTAAGTCCTTCATCAGTTTCTACGTGTTTGCGATATGCATCATTGGTAGCAGTAGCTATAAAAGTTACTTCTCCTTTCGCTAGCTCAGATTTTAAAATATTTACTAATCCTTGATTACCACTATTTTTATCAGTAAGATTATTTATTTCATCGATTAGCAAAACGGGTTTATCAAACTCTTTTAATGCTACTAAAATCTTTTTAAACCGATCTTCTACTTCACTTTTATAACTTGCACCTGAAACAAGGTTTATAAAATCTAATTCGTAGATCTGAGCATCTTTTAATGATTCTGGTACATTACCATTAACTACAGCTTCAGAAAAACCATCCAACAGAACCGTTTTTCCGACACCTGGTTCTCCAGTAATCAGAACATTCGGTTTAGAATGCCTTCCTAATATCTCAGTGATCATCTTTATTTCTCCATCTCTACCAAAAACATCATCTAACTGTTTGTTTTTAGCAGCAAAAGTTTTATCAAAACAATATTCATCCAAAATTCCAGCATCACTTTTCTGCCCTGTAACACCTGTTGTTCCACTCTTAGTAGCACCAGTTTTTCCAGTCACTGTTTTGCCTTGTGTAGCGGCAATTAAAACCTCGTCAGCTTTAAGAGGTAGTGTTTTAAGCTGTTCGTAAGAAAACCCAACTCCTGGTGTACATAGAGCTATTAGTACAGCTTTTGGTGTAATTTCATCTTCTCCTAATTTAAGTTTTAACGTATCCGCTTCATTAAATACTGCTTCAACAGACTTATCTCCTTGAATTGCATCCGGAATATTAACTACCCGAGGCAAAGCCTCTATTCTTACTTCAGACCATTCTTCATAATAATAGATGTCCCCATCAATTTGGTTAAAAAAGTCCTTTAATCCTACATCTTTATGCAAAAGAGCCTTTAATAAATGAGCAGCATTATACTGATCATTATAATACTCTTTAGCAATAGATTGTGCTATATGAATAGCATTATTCACTTTTGGTGATAATGTATAGTCTAATATTTGCATGAAGTTGGTTTTTCGTAAAGTAAATAAATAACCTAATAATTAGCAAAAAAATATAGGTCAGCTCGAAATAAAACTTGATTTTTTTCGATATCCCCTAGGTTTTCATCTAATTGTTGCATAAAATATACTTTCCGAAATCAAAAGTATATCATTTTTTCTAATCCATTTACCTCGTTTTTAGGTAAAACACCACCCCCTGTTTTCAGGTAGTTTTAAATAAAATGTATATGATTTATTTTATTTCTGATGAAATCTGAAAACCCGACAACATTAATTGTCGTTACAAAACATCAAAAAATAATTAATCCGTCTACCCTATCGAATCTGAGAAAATCTAATTCCGAGTTGTTTTTCCAGATCTCTAATCACTTTTAATTCTTGCTTAACTATTAATGCTAATGATAACCCAGTTTTTCCAGCTCTTGCGGTTCTACCACTTCGATGCGTATAATACTCTATTTGATCTGGTAATTGATAATGAACTACAAATGCTAAATCGGCTACGTCAATCCCTCTTGCGGCTACATCCGTAGAAACTAATAACCCGAGAGAACCTTTTTTGAAGGCACGCATCACCTTATCTCTGTCTTTTTGAGTCATATCACCCTCTAGTAAACCTACATCATGATTTTTTGCAATAAGCTGCTTAGACAATTTGCGTGCTGCAGCTTTAGTTTTAGTAAAAATGATACCTCTTTGATTTTTTTGAGATTTAAGAAAATAAGTTAATGTATCTAATTTATTTGCTTCTTCACCAACAACGAATTGATGTTCAATCCCCTTATTAACTGCATCGTTTTTATCTACAGACACTCGTACAGCATTTTTATCTACATAAGAATTAATAATTTCATTGAGAGCAGATGGTATAGTAGCAGAAAACAGCCAAACATTTCTTCGACCTTTAGTTTTGCTTAAAATTGTGGTGAGATCTTTTTTAAACCCCATACTCAACATCTCATCAGCTTCATCCATCACAATAGTCTTGATCTTAGAGATATCTACTGCTTTTCTTTCCATTAGATCAATAAGTCTGCCTGGAGTTGCTACAATTATGTGAGTAGGTCTTTTTAACCTCGAAAGTTGTATTTCGATCTTTTCTCCACCGTAAACAGATTCTGTAAAAATTTTATCGGTATACTTAGTGAACTTAAAAAGTTGTTTCGCAATTTGTTGTCCCAGTTCTCTAGTGGGAGCCAAAACTAAGGCTTGAACTTCTTTCTTTGTAGGATCAATAGCTGTTAATAAAGGAATACCAAAAGCTGCTGTTTTCCCTGTACCTGTCTGAGCTTTACCAATAAAATCTATTTGATTATTGATCAGAACAGGTAATGTTTGTTCTTGAATTTTGGTAGGGATCGTAATCCCCATTTCTTTTAGACCTTTATTTAGATCTTTAGGAACACCTAATTCTGAAAATTTCATCCTTATTTTGTTTTAGGGTACAAAAATAGATGAATATATTCATTGCCCAACTAAATAGGTAAATACATCATAGAAAATATAAGGGTATTAACATGATATTTTCATGAAATAATCAAATAATTGTTTTTTTAAGGTTAGTCCTCTTTTATGAAAGTGAGACTTATCCATACAGAAACCTCCTGAACAATTAAAGTCAGATCCTTCGTCAGACGAAATGATATCAATAAGTGAAATACTCTCAGAATGTATATGACAGATTTGTTCCGGAGTATGTTCAGAATGGTTATGGGAATCGTGAGAGTCTAATTCAAAATTTGAAATGTAAGAAAAAACGTTCTTTTTATTAAAACCGTCCATTTCAAAATTTGTTGATATATCTAAAATTGTTACTTGATTATCAAACAGGGCTTTAACTTCCTTAACATCTTCTTTCTGAGCTTTTAATAAAGGGGATACTAATAAAAAAACTAATAATAAAGTGGGGTGTAGTTGTTTAGTCATATGTATTTTTTTGGCTTGTTAATACAAATTCAAAGTAAGCCTGTTTTTAAATAAATCTTCGGAAATTTAAGCCGTATTATTTAAAATCATCGGCAAAATACACATAAATAGGTTTAAGTGCAATATATTTTAAAACTTTAACACTATTTACGACTGATTATAGCTACAAAACGAAATATTAATTTTTATTTCAAGTAAAAACCTAACTAAAATAAGGTTGCACCATCGGATGAATGGTTGGGTAAATTAAGACTTGTTCCTAATTCCTTATTCAGCAATTCAATAAAATATTTAGACAATAGCGGAGATTCTTGTTCAATATTCTGATGTACAAAAAAATGAATATCCTCAATACCCTGTTCTTTCCAGAATTTTAATCGACTTACCCATTCGTCTAATCTCGTATAATCTGTTTCATGATTAGCACCTACATATCTTATAAAAGCTTCTTTATTAGTAAGCCTCATATGCAATAAATCTCTTCTACCTGCAGAATCCGTAATGATATTTGCTACATTATTATTTTCTAATAAATCATATAACTCATTAGCAATCGTCTCGTCATTAAACCAATCTGTATGTCTAAATTCTATTGACAAACGTAATTCTTTAGGCCATTTCTCTACAAAATTTACAACTCTATCGAAATATTTAGGAGTAAAATTACTGTGCATTTGTAAAAAAATGGTCCCTAATTTTTCTTTTAAATGGATAGCACTCGACAGGTATTGATCTACATAAGGTTGTACATCTTCGTTCAATCTTTTAAGGTGTGATATATTCTGAACCAGTTTAGGAAAAAACTTAAACCCTTCTGGTGTTTTCTCATACCATTTCTTAAATTGATCCTCCGAAAAGATTCTATAAAAAGTAGCATTCAATTCTATAGAATTAAACTGTCTGGAATAATAATATAACTCATCCTTTGTGCCTCTTGGATAAAAACCTTTTAAATCCTGTTTATTCCATTTAGCACATCCTACATATACAGACAAATTCTTTTTACTTTCTTTTTGTAAAACCTTTAAAGTATCGTCATGATCTTTCGGTAATACAAAATTTATGTTTTCAGGGTGTTCTACTTTGCCAAATTTCATAACTTTCATTTAAAAAGATTACCATAAATAGTGTAACAAAAATAAGATTCGAATGACTAACTTTACAGTAACAACAATAAAAAAAATTAACAATGAATACTTTAAAATCATTAATAGTAGGTTTAATTATAGCAATTCTGGCTCCGGCAAACGCTCAAACAGCTGATGAAATTATAGCTAATTATCTGGAAAATACCGGAGGAAAAGAAAACTGGGAAAAACTAGAAAGCGTAGAAATGGTTGGGGTTATGAAAATGCAAGGTATGGAAATTCCTTTTGAACAGGTATCTACAAAAGACGGTAAGCAATTAGTTACTATAGAACTGCAAGGAAACCGTATGATATGGTCTGCGTTTGATGGCGAAACCTCTTGGCAGAGAAACCAAATGACAATGGAAGCTGAGAAAAGTGATAGTGAAGCTACAGAAAATATGAAAAAGCAGACTAAAGATTTTCCCGATCCATTTTTAAATTACAAAGAAAAAGGATATAGTATCGAATTGGTTGGAAAAGAAACTGTTGATGGGACTGAAACTTTTAAGGTGAAAATGACCAAAGATCCAATTATAGTAGATGGTCAATCTCAACCTAACATTGTTCATTACTATTTTGATACAGAAAACTTCGTTCCAATCATTGTAGAAACGCAAATGAACCAAGGTCCGATGAAAGGACAAACCATAAAATCTTCTATTAGCGACTATCAAGAAGTAAATGGAGTTTATTTTCCGTTTACAATAGGAAGTGAGTTTCGAACTATGAACTTCAAAGAAATTAAACTCAATCCAGAAGTTGACAGTGCTAAATTTGCTTTCCCAGAAAAGAAATAAACTATCAATATATAATCAAAATCCCCAATTCGTTGGGGATTTTTTTTCACATAAATTACTAATCAATCGAATAAATTATGAATAAAAAACTTTTAATCTCTGGGCTTAGTCTTATATTTTCATTAGGGATACAAGCTCAGGATATTGTACTAAAAGGTAAGGAACTTTTTGGAAAGCTAGAAGCAAGACACATAGGGCCAGCACTAATGAGTGGCCGTGTTATTGATTTAGAAAATCATCCAACGAATAGTAGAATTATATATGTAGGTACTGCTGGTGGTGGAGTATGGAAATCTACTAATGGAGGAGCTAGCTTTGCTCCCATATTTGATGATCATGCACAATCCATAGGTGTTGTGTCTATTGACCCAAATGATCCGGATAATACTGTTTGGGTAGGAACTGGAGAAATCTGGACAAGAAATAGTGTTTCTATTGGAGATGGATTATACAGAACTACCGATGGTGGAGCTAATTGGAAAAAAATGGGATTCGAGAATTCTGAACGAATCAGCAGTATTCAGATAAACCCAAAGAATTCTAATGAAATTTATGTAGGCGTTATAGGTGCTTTATGGGGTGATAGTGAAGATCGAGGAGTCTATAAAACAACCGATGGAGGAAAAACTTGGGAAAAAATCTTATACATTAATCAAAGAACCGGCGCCAATGAAGTAATTATGGACCCTAATGATCCTAATACCTTATATGCTGCCATGTGGGAATTCAGAAGAACAGCTTGGAATTTCAATTCTGGTGGGCCTAATAGCGCACTTTACAAATCCACTGATGCGGGAAAAACCTGGAATAAAATTCATAATGGTTTTCCTAAAGGAGATTTAGGAAGATTTGCAGTAGCCGTAGCGCCATCCAATCCAAAAATAGTATATGCCGTTGTAGAAAGCAAAGAGGATAAAGGTTTATATCGTTCTGATGATGCCGGTGCTAATTGGAAACTACTTAATGGAGATTTTGGACTTGTCGTACGTCCTTTTTACTTCGCTAGAATCGTAGTAGATCCTAAAAACCCAGATATTGTGGCTAAGGGAGGTTTATTCGGCTCCATCTCTAGAGATGGTGGAAAAACTTTCAAAAACCTTGGAAACATGCACGCAGATATCCACGATGTCACATTTGATATCAACAATTCTGATAGAATGTATGTAGGTACTGACGGAGGTGTTTATAGAAGTTGGGATGGCGGATCCACTATGGACATGGTAGATAATCTACCATTATCACAATTCTATCAAATTAGCGTTGATAATGAGGAACCATATAATATTTATGGAGGATTACAAGATAACGGTTCCTGGTATGGCCCATCTTCTTCTCCAGGAGGTGTAGAGGCACGCGATTGGAAACGCATAGGTGTTGGAGACGGTTTTAGAGTGCTTAGGCACCCAACAAAAAAAATTATTTACTCCGAAATGCAAGGAGCGCAAAATGTTTGGAGATATGATATTGATAAAAACAATACCAAAAACGTAAAACCTTTACAAGTAAAAGGAAAGGCTGACCTTCGTTTTAATTGGAATGCACCAATGGCCATAAGCTCACATCAACCAGATAGATTTTATATGGGTAGTCAATTTCTTCATGTAAGTGAAGACATGGGTGATAATTGGAAAATTATTTCTCCAGACCTTACCACTAATGATCCATTAAAACAAGATAAAGAATCTGGAGGTATTTCTACTGATAAGTCGGGCGCAGAAACACATACGACAATTTTTACAATTGCAGAATCACCTTTGGATGAAAAAGTAATATGGGTAGGAACAGATGATGGGAATGTTCAAATAACACAAGACGGAGGAAAAACCTGGACTAATACAACACCAAATATACAAGGGGTTCCTAAAAACACATGGGTATATCATATAGAAGCAAGTAACCACTCTAAAGGAACAGCATATGCAGTTTTCGATGGTCACGCACAGAATGACATGAAACCATATGTTTACAAAACCACCGATTTTGGAAAAACTTGGGAATCTCTGGTAACTGATGATATTATTGGGTTTTCCCGAAATATCCAAGAAGATTATGAGAATGAGAACTTACTATATCTAGGTACAGAATTTGGGCTATTTATAACGATAGATGGAGGGGAAAACTGGTCGCGTTTTACTAATAACATGCCAGCAACCGCTGTCCACTTCATCGATTTACAGAAAAAGACAAATGATCTTGTATTAGGTACACATGGTAGAGGAATCATCATTATTGATGATATTTCTCCATTACGTCAAATTAATCAGGAAATGTTAAAAAAAGATGTTCATTTCTTTGCTTCCAAACCAGCTATAATAAAAGAAGAAGGTGGTTTTGGAGGAGGAAGCACTGAGCTTCAATTTGTCGGAAATAATCCTTCCTCTTCTGGTCAAATTATATATTACTTAAAAAAGAGACACACTTTTGGAAAAATGACTTTGTCCATTCAGGATATAAATGGAAATGAAATTGCTTCTCTCGTACCTGGCAAATCCAAAGGCATTAACATAGCCACATGGGATTTTAGAACAAAAGCACCTAAAGTTGCGGCTGGCAAGTCATATACAGCTGGTGGGTTTACTTCCCCTAGAGCTGCTGCCGGAACATACAAAGTGGTTCTCAAAAAAGGAAAAAACTCTTATGAAAGCTCTATTACACTTCAAAACGATCCAAATTCGGTAGTGACAAATACTGAAAGAGAATCTCATTTTAAAACTACTCAAGAACTTTATAATGATATGGAAGATTTAGCATACTTAGTATACAAAATCGACCAAACTATTAATACTGCAGAAAAGGTAAAAAAAGAAGATTCAAAAGCAACAAAAGTTGCTTCTGCACTAATTACAGAAATGAATTCACTAAAAGAATCTCTAGTTGTAACTACTGGTGATAATTATGTAGCAGAAGCAGAACCACAACTAAGAGAGAAATTAGCTTTATTATATAGTGATGTAGCTAACTTATTTGAAAAGCCATCTTTATCTCAACTAGAAAATAAAGAAGTATTAGAAAATAGATTAAACGAAGCAAAAACTAAATATCAAAAAATAGAAGCAAAGCAATTAGCCAAGTTTAAACAGTATTTAGAAAAGAATAATGCGGGAACTATCAAAATGAAATCAAAAGAAGAATACCTTAGTAAGTAAACTATTCTTAATTAATTTTTACACATAAAAAAGAGCTCTTTTTAAGGGCTCTTTTTTATACTTGGATTTTGCTATCTTAGAAAAAAGATAAAACAGTTTAATCAATTTTATAATAAAAAAATCTTGTTCATAACTGGTTTAAAACTCTAAACACCATAGTCTATTTTGGACGAAACAATTCTGTATTTTTAGTAAACACTCTTTACTATGGAAAACAGGGAATCTAATTTACTGGCAATACGTCCGCAAATTTTAAACGCAAGAGTTTCTGAAAACATGTCAGATGACGAGCAATTTCAGAACAAAACAATCAGGCCCATAATTAAGTTACAGGGCGAATTATTAATTGAAGTGTTCAGAAATTATATCAAGAAAAGAAAAAACACTTTTTACGAATTAACTTTAGAAAAGCGTTTACTTTATATTGATAACGCAATTCAAAAGGATATGAAATTAAGGAATAGTCTAAAAGGAATGATTATAGGTCAGTTTACTGTAGATGAATACTTGATATACATAAAGAATTCTTCTGCTCTAAACAAAAGAATGATGAGCATTGTTAGAGAACGTCTGCATAGTAATGTTCAATTATTAGAACGGGCTATAACCTCCTATTAAAACTTACTATTATGATCAAAAAAAATGCGGATCAAAATTGATCCGCATTTTTAGTATTATTAAAGTCTAGTTTTGGATTAATTTCCTCCTTCTAAAGCTTTAAGTTTATTTTTCATGTCTTCCGCTTTTGGATCATCTAACTGATAAAAAATCTGCATTAACGTACGAACTGCATCAACATTATCTGGCTTAGATTCTAAAGCACCTTCTAAATACGGAATTGCATCTCTATATAAATCTTGTTTTTGCTTTTTAAGAATATCAAACCTCTTATAATCAGCATTAGATGTCCCTAGGCTATTCATTTCTTCATTAAGAGCCGTCTCACCACTTAAAATAATTGCTGCTATATTTATTTGCGCAGAAGCATAATCAGGTTTTACCTCCAAAGCTTTCTTATAGTATTCTAATGCTTTTTCATTATCTCCAAGACGTGATGCACTTACTCCTAAATTATAAAGTAAATTAGGGTTTTCAGGATCATTAGCAACTATCTTCTCCATTAATTCTTGATACTTAGCAATGTTCCCCAATTTATAAAACATATTAGCTTCTTCTTGCATTAAAGCAGGATCGTTTGGGTTCTCTTTCTTAGCCGCCTCCATTGCCTTAATCGCTTCTTCATCTTTACCTTGATTGATATAGATAAGCGCTAAGTTTTTTGTGATCTCTGCTCTTTTCGATTCTGTTTTAGACGCTTCAGGCTTGATATGCGTACCTGCTTTAACAGAGAAATCTCTTAATTCTTTAGAATCAAAAGAATCCACTTCTCCTGTTTCCTTATTAGTAGCTGTATAACGATCTTCAATTCCTTGATATCCAAGATCAATTAGCTCATTATAATATTTCAAAGCAGCGTCATAATCTTTTCCATTTACAGCATTAGATGCAGCAAAGTACAAATAAGAAGTATCTGTTTTTTTTGTTTTGTATCCTAAATAAAGTTTATCTGCAGCCTCTTTATTTTTTCCAGCTTTCTGATCTTCTACTGCTTGTTCAATTAAAGCTTGGCGCAGTGTCTGGATTCCTGTATCTGCTTGCACAGAATATTTTTTACTCCCAGATGTTTCCTCTATTTCTAAAACTTTCGTATAGGCCATTGCAGCATCTTCTATTTTTTCTAATGATTTATCAGATGATGCAGACATAACTTGTCCTTTTAGAAAATAATATTGTGCTTTCATCTTATCATCAGCCGTTTCTAACTGACCTTCTGCCGCTGCTAAAGCTTCACTAGCTACTTCTAAATTACCTGACTTTACTGCCTTTTTAGCCACACTAAGGGCTTTTTTCTGTGAAAAACCAATAGCACTTATGGCTAAAAAAAATGCTAAAATAAATTTAGTTCTCATTACTTGTTTTTTTTTATGGGATTCTTTTTTATTCATTTGTTTCATCAATAGTCGTGCCATCAGTAGCATCGCCATCATTTTGCAAAGATATATTATTTTCTTCAATATTCTCATCTACATCTTCTACTTCATCATCATCATGCATTACTTTAGCTACTGCCGCGATAGAATCTTTACCTTTTAAATTAATTAAACGAACTCCTTGAGTAGCACGCCCCATTACTCTTAAGTCTTCTACTGACAATCTAATAGCAATACCTGATTTATTAATGATCATAAGATCATCCTCATCGGTAACGTTTTTGATAGCTACTAATTGTCCAGTTTTATCCGTAACTGATATGGTCTTCACTCCTTTTCCACCTCTGTTAGTAATCCTATAATCATCTAGTTTCGAGCGTTTTCCATAACCATTTTCTGAAACTACCAGAATATTACTTTCCATATCATTAACAGCAACCATTCCAATTACCTCATCTTTGTCATCAGCAAGTCGAATACCACGTACACCTGATGCTCCACGTCCCATTGGCCTGGTTTTCTCCTCTTCAAAACGAATTGCTTTACCCGACTTAACAGCAAGCATTACTTGGCTTTTCCCATCAGTAAGCTTCGCTTCTAACAATTCATCATTATCCTTAATTGTAATAGCATTTATACCATTAGTTCTAGGTCTGGAATATTGCTCTAGAGAAGTCTTTTTAACCTGACCTTTTTTAGTTGCCATTATGACATAATGCGAATTAATGTATTCTTCATCTTTCAGATCTTGTGTACAGATAAATGCTTTTACCTTATCATCACTCTCGATATTGATCAAGTTTTGTATCGCTCTTCCCTTTGATGTCTTACTTCCTTCTGGAATTTCATAAACTCGCATCCAGAAACATTTCCCTTTTTGGGTAAAAAACAACATATATTGGTGATTGGTACCGACAAAAAGATGTTCTAGGAAGTCTTCGTTACGTGTAGTACTTCCTTTCTGACCAACCCCTCCTCTATTCTGTTTCTTATATTCTGTAAGAGAAGTTCTTTTTATATAACCTGCGTGAGAAATAGTAATCACTACTTTCTCATTTGGTATCATATCTTCAATACTTAAATCTCCACCTGCATATTCTATTTGAGAACGACGATCATCTCCATATTTATCTTTTACTTCAAGAAGTTCTTCCTTAATGATATCCATTCGACGTTCTTTTTTCTCAAGAATATCTTTAAGATCTTCAATAGTTTTCATTAACTCCTCATACTCAGCACGCAATTTATCCTGCTCCAGACCTGTCAACTGGCGTAGACGCATTTCGACAATTGCCTTCGCCTGTATTTCAGAGAGTTTAAATCGATCAATAAGTTTTTCTCTTGCTTCATCTGCGTTAGAAGACGCTCTAATCAATTTGATAACTTCATCTATATTATCAGAAGCAATTATCAGACCTTCTAGTATATGCGCTCTTTCTTCTGCTTTTCTTAACTCATATCTTGTTCTTCGTACAACAACTTCGTGTCTATGCTCCACAAAATGATGAATCATTTCTTTTACATTCAATAACTGTGGTCTTCCTTTAACAAGTGCAATATTATTAACACTAAATGAAGACTGCAAAGCAGTATACTTATATAAAAGATTAAGTACTATATTAGGTATTGCATCTCTTTTTAAGATATAAACGATACGCATTCCTTTTCTATCAGATTCATCTCTAATAGTAGAAATACCATCAATTTTCTTATCATTTACAAGATCGGCAGTTTTCTTTATCATATCTGCCTTGTTCACTTGATAAGGTATTTCAGACACAATAATACATTCTCTACCATTTACTTCTTCAAAACTAGCTTTAGCACGCATTACGATCCTACCCCTACCAGTTTTAAAAGCTTCTCTCACGCCATCATAACCATATATAATACCTCCAGTAGGAAAATCTGGTGCTTTAATGTGTTGAATAAGCTCATCTATTTCGATATCATTATTCTCAATATAAGCAATAGTTCCATCTACAACTTCGCTTAAATTATGAGGAGGCATATTCGTAGCCATACCAACAGCAATACCTGAAGCACCGTTAATCAGTAATCCTGGCACCCTACTTGGTAAAACCGTAGGTTCCTTTAATGTATCATCAAAATTAAATGTGTGATCAACTGTATCCTTGTCAATATCTGCGAGCATATCTTCTGATATTTTTCGCATTCTTGCTTCTGTATAACGCATTGCCGCCGGACTATCTCCATCTACGGATCCAAAGTTACCTTGACCATCTACCAACATATATCGCAAACTCCATTCTTGAGCCATACGAACCATTGTATCGTAAACCGATGTATCACCATGAGGGTGATATTTACCAAGAACCTCACCAACTATTCTTGCTGATTTCTTATGAGCACTACCGGCTTTAACACCTAACTCATACATACCATATAAAACTCTTCTGTGTACTGGTTTAAGACCATCTCTAACATCCGGAAGTGCTCGTGATACAATCACTGACATCGAATAATCGATGTATGCAGACTTCATCTCATCCTCTATATTGATAGGTATTAGCTTTTCTCCTTCTGCCATAAAAATTATTTTATTCTAAAATTGATTTTATTTAACGGGCTAATTTAAGTAAATTAAGACGGTTTTAACTGTCTATACCCTTCATAATATACGTAATTTATTAACAACTTTAACGACCTATATAGTTAATAAGTCTACAAATATAGATTTTGATTATTAATGCTTTTTTTGTCTATTTACTCAGAAAACTTAATAATCCTTTAAATTTGTTTTTTGAATTATTCAAAAAACATTATTTAGATATAAAGAAATATGACACAAAAGGTATTTATGTCAGCTTATCTGTTAATGATGGTTAAAAGGAATAGTTTTTGCCAATGTAATTTTAAAAATTACTATATTTAGTAGTAAAAACACAGAAAAAGAAAGAAACTAATTATATGGATGACAATTTTTCGCCAAGAGTCAAAGATGTGATTGCATACAGTAAAGAGGAAGCGCTAAGATTAGGGCACGATTTTATTGGCACAGAACATCTGATGTTAGGACTATTACGTGATGGAAGTGGGAAAGCAATTAGTATATTGGATGCGTTAGATATAGATTTAACAAATTTAAGAAGAAAAGTTGAAATTCTAAGCCCCGCAAACCCCAACGTAGCAGTAGCTACAAATGAAAAAAAGAATTTACATTTAACTAGACAAGCGGAAAGAGCACTAAAAACTACTTTTTTGGAAGCAAAGTTATTTCAGAGCTCTTCAATCAACACCGCTCATCTATTATTATGTATACTAAGAAATGAAAACGACCCCACTACCAAACTTTTAAATAAGCTAAAAGTGGATTATGATAATGTTAAAGATCAATTTAAATTTATGATTGCTAACGAAGAAGAATATATAGAAAACCCTAAGGCAGAATCATTTTCTGAGGATGATGATATGACCGGGGATGCATCAAAAGAGAATCCTTTTAACTCTCCAGCTGGTGGAACTAAAGCAAGTAAAAAATCTAAAACTCCTGTATTAGATAATTTTGGCAGAGATCTAACTGCTATGGCAGAAGAAGGAAAACTAGATCCAGTAGTAGGACGAACAAAGGAAATAGAACGTGTTTCCCAAATTCTTAGTAGAAGAAAGAAAAACAATCCACTATTAATTGGTGAACCAGGTGTTGGAAAGTCTGCTATTGCTGAAGGTTTAGCGCTGAGGATTATTAAACGAAAAGTATCTCGAATACTGTTTGACAAACGCGTGGTAACGCTAGATTTAGCTAGCCTAGTGGCTGGTACAAAATATAGAGGTCAGTTCGAAGAACGAATGAAAGCAGTAATGAATGAATTAGAAAAAAATGATGATATCATTCTTTTTATAGATGAAATTCATACAATTGTAGGCGCTGGTGGCGCTACAGGAAGTCTAGACGCTTCTAATATGTTTAAGCCCGCATTAGCTAGAGGAGAAATACAATGTATTGGAGCCACTACTTTAGATGAATATAGACAGTATATTGAAAAAGATGGTGCTTTAGAAAGACGTTTCCAAAAAGTTATAGTAGAGCCTACAAATATTGAAGAAACTATAGAGATTCTTGAAAATATAAAGGAAAAATATGAAGAACATCATAATGTAAGCTATACTGACGCAGCGATTCAAGCATGTGTTAAGCTTACGAATAGATACATGACAGACCGCTTTTTACCGGATAAAGCTATAGATGCTTTAGACGAAGCAGGATCAAGAGTGCATATCACAAACATCGATGTTCCTAAAAAGATTCTTGACTTAGAGAAAAAGCTCGAAGAAGTTAGAGAACTTAAGAATAGTGTTGTAAAAAAACAGAAGTACGAAGAAGCTGCTAAGCTTAGAGATGATGAAAAAAATCTTGAAAAAGAATTAGCTCAAGCACAAGAACAATGGGAGAAAGATTCTAAACTTCATAAAGAAATTGTTGATGAGGAAAGCGTAGCTGATGTAGTATCGATGATGACCGGTATACCCGTTAATCGTATCGCTCAAACCGAAAGCAACAAACTTGCTGAATTACCTAATCTCATAAAAGGAAAGGTTATTGGTCAAGATGATGCGGTTTCTAAAGTTGTTAAAGCAATTCAACGTAATCGTGCAGGTCTAAAAGACCCTAACAAACCGATTGGATCCTTTATATTTCTAGGACAGACCGGTGTTGGTAAAACTCAACTCGCCAAGGTGCTTGCAAGAGAACTTTTTGATAGCGAAGACACACTTATTCGTATAGATATGAGTGAGTATATGGAAAAATTCGCTGTTTCCAGACTTATTGGAGCACCTCCGGGATATGTGGGTTACGAAGAAGGTGGCCAGCTTACCGAAAAAGTAAGAAGAAAACCATATGCAGTAATTTTATTGGATGAAATCGAAAAAGCGCACCCTGATGTATTTAACATGATGCTACAAGTATTAGATGATGGATACCTAACGGACAGCCTTGGTCGAAAAATTGATTTCAGAAATGCAATCATTATTATGACATCTAACATTGGAGCACGTAAACTGAAAGATTTTGGACAAGGTGTTGGTTTCGGAACTAGTGCAAAAAAGACCCAATCCGACACTTATGCAAAAGGCGTTATTGAGAACGCGTTAAAAAAAGCATTCGCTCCAGAGTTTTTAAATCGAGTTGATGATGTAATTGTATTTAACGCACTAGAGCGTGAAGATATCCATAAAATCATTGATATCGAATTAGAAAAACTATACGGAAGAATTAATGATCTTGGATATGATTTAGCCCTAAGTGAAAAAGCTAAGGACTATATTACTGAAAAAGGATTTGATAAACAGTATGGAGCAAGACCACTTAAAAGAGCAATCCAAAAGTATATTGAGGATGCTCTGGCGGAAGAAATTATTAGCGCTCAATTACAAGAAGGTGATAGTATTTTCATGGATCTGGATGATGATTCTAGTGAATTAACAATTAAAATCAAGAAAGCCGAAAAACCAACAGAGTCTTAACATACCAAAATAAATTAGACAGAAAAGCTCCTTTTTTTTTTTGAAAAGGGAGCTTTTTTTTACCCTATAAACTTAGATAAATCTTTAGTTTCCTACCGAAAACCTTAATATAAGAATCAAACCTTTCCTGAATTTTGCTCTGAAAAAGATATATCATTAACAAAATAAGCAATCTGAAAACTTAAAAGCACATACTAACAAAGTAACAAACAGAACTTCAAGATTACTTCTATAGGATAAATTTTTCAGCCTTTCGGAGAGAGAAAAGGATTATAAAAAAAAATAATGTCTACAATAATAAAAACCATTTTCAAAACAAAACCTTTGCACTTATCTCACATCAGATTAACTCCTATTCTATTAACCGAAACCATACAAATAGATTGAAACTACCAGAAATACAACTTGCGGTAGTCTCCAACCATCTTCATCAAAAAAGCAAACAAGAGTAGAAAAAAGAATTACTTAAAAACACCCACACAAAAACTTTTAAATATTAAAAAGTATTATTAACAATGAATAAGGGAAAAATCCCAAATAAAACTAAAGACTTCCATTTTTTATATTGCTAAATACATATATTTGCACAACTTAAAGAACACCCCAAATGATTACATCTTATAAGTTAGATTTTGGTCTGATAGAAATCTATGATGACTATATAAAAGTTACAATGGATGAAGGTGTTACTGTTTCTCCTGAACACAATGATGTTTTGCTAGAAATGGTTCACAAACACTATAGTAATAAAGCTTTTTTATACGTAACTCATCGCATTAACTCATATGCCGTTAACCCCACTATCTACTTAGATACGGCAAAAATTCACAACTTAGTTGGATTCGCAGTGGTATCAAATGACCCTAGACAAAAAATTCAAACTAAATTAGAAAAAGCATTTTTTAGTAAAGAATTCAGACAATTTGACACCATGGAATCTGCTCTACAATGGAAAGATGAAATCCTAAAACATGCTATGGATTAACCTCCTAATATTTCCCCTAAAACCTTACTTTTACCTGTTCATGATTTTCATAAGTAATAGTTTTATTGTAACTTATTAAAAAATTAACCATACTTGAATAATAGTTTTGTAATTACAAATGACAGAATACTATGATTTAGGTTTTGCAAAGGTAGAAATCCAAAGAGATTTTTTAAAAAATACTATCGCTGAAGGCTTTTTAGTTAAGCCGGAACACAACAAATTGTTACTTGAGTTTGTTAGGAAATATTTTAACAATAAACCTTTTGTATATATATCCAACAGAGTCAATTCTTATTCAGTTGACCCAACAGTATACCATGAAACCACAAAAATTGATAATCTTATCGGTATAGCGGTTGTTTCAAAAAATCATAGACAACGAAAACTGACAGAATTAGAAAGTAAATTTTTTCAAAAAAGAATAAAATATTTCATAGATATAAACAAAGCATTAGAATGGAAAAATGAGCTATTAGAAAAAAATATCGGTTTTTAACATAAAATTTTTATTTCTATATCCTAAAAACTATATTACGCTCCTAATCTTTTTTTTAATTTACTATCTAAAAATCCCCCAATGATTAGATCTTATAATTTAGACTTTTGCAAATTAGAAATACATTGTGATCATATGATTGCAACTATGTATGAAGGTATTGTTGTTTCCATAAAGAACAACTCTATTCTAATTAAAATTGCAGAAGAACATTTTAAAAACACTCCTTTTGTATATATTACACATCGAATTCATTCGTATTCTGTTGACCCAATTGTATACATAAAGACAGCAAAAATACCTAATCTCGTTGGATTCGCTGTGGTATCTAATGATCCTATACAAAAAACATTAACTAAATACGAAAAAACTTTCTTTGAAAAGGAGTTTAGAAGATTTGATGACATGAAATCTGCATTAACTTGGAAAGATGAAATAATAAAAAAATATTCTCACAAAGATATTACTTCACATAAACAAAAAAAGAGAATCAATTGATTCTCTTTTTTTGTTTATAAAACAGTTATGTTTCTATATTTTATTTAGCAATATTTACTGCCCTTGTTTCTCTAATAACTGTTATCTTAACTTGACCAGGGTAGGTCATATCAGTTTGTATTTTCTGAGAAATTTCAAACGATAAACTAGCAGCTCTTTCGTCATTTACTTTTTCACTTTCTACAATAACACGTAATTCTCTACCAGCCTGAATAGCATAGGCTTTCTTTACACCATTAAATCCGAATGCAATATCTTCGAGATCCTTCAACCTTTGTATATAAGAATCTAACACTTGACGACGAGCTCCAGGTCTCGCTCCACTAATCGCATCACAAACCTGAACGATAGGTGAAATAAGTGCTGTCATTTCTATTTCATCGTGGTGAGCACCAATAGCATTACAAACATCTGGTTTTTCACCATACTTTTCAGCCCATTGCATACCCAAAATAGCATGCGGAACTTCTGTTTCCGTGTCTGGCACCTTACCTATATCGTGCAATAACCCAGCTCTTTTAGCAAGTTTTGGATTAAGCCCAAGTTCTGAAGCCATAACTCCACAAAGCTTTGCTACTTCTCTAGAATGCTGTAATAGATTTTGTCCGTACGAAGAACGATATTTCATTCTACCAACAGTTTTAATCAACTCTGGATGTAATCCGTGAATCCCAAGATCGATAACAGTTCTTTTACCTACTTCTATAATCTCTTCGTCAATTTGCTTTCTGGTTTTCTTTACTATTTCTTCAATACGTGCTGGATGTATTCTTCCATCAGTTACTAATTTATGTAAAGAGAGGCGAGCAACTTCTCGTCTTACAGAATCAAAACAAGATAATATAATTGCTTCAGGAGTATCATCAACAATAATTTCTACTCCAGTAGCTGCTTCTATAGCCCTAATATTCCTACCTTCACGACCTATAATACGCCCTTTTACGTCATCACTTTCTATATTAAATACCGATACACAATTCTCTACTGCTTCTTCTGTACCTATTCGTTGTATGGTATTTATAATCACTTTCTTAGCCTCCTGTTGAGCAGTTAGCTTAGCTTCTTCTATAGTACTCTGTATCAATGCCATAGAATCAGTCTTGGCTTGTTCTTTCAAAGACTCTACAAGCTGCTCTTTTGCTTCCTCCGCAGACAATCCAGATATTACTTCTAATTGTTGCACTTGACTTTTGTGAAGCTTCTTTAACTCACTTTGTTTTTTCTCAAGATACTCATTACGATGATTGTAATCCTTAATCTTTTGCTCTAGCTCAGTACTTAATTTCTTTCCTTTAGAAAGCTCGTTAGAAATTTGAGATTCTTTATCCCTAGTTCTTTTTTCCGCTTCAGCCATTTTTTTATCGCGAGATAAAATCACTTTTTCATGCTCCGATTTCAATTCTATGAATTTTTCTTTAGCCTGAAGTATTTTATCTTTTTTAATAGCCTCTCCTTCACTCTTAGCTTCTCTAATAATGCTTTGAGATGTTTTTTTAGCGCTTTTGATAATTTCTGAAGCTCTACTGCGCTCTAACACTTTAGCAATAATAAAACCTATCACTAAACCCGCCACTGCCGCAATAATCAAAAATATAATGTTATCCATAATCCTAGTTAGTGTTTATATATAAAAAAAGCCTGCACTAGCATGGGTTTTGTATAAACTCTGTAAAAACAGGTTTAGGGCTAACAAATTGCTCAAGGATCCGCGAGACTGATATAGATCAGCACGGCTTGCTTTTACAACTTAAACTCACCCTTTTGAAATAATTCTTGTTGAGTTTATCAAAAAATAATAACTAGTGCAGGCAGTAACCTTATTTATTTTAATGAACGTTTACGATAGATGATCTTGCAACAAAGTATTCAGGGCACTTAATCGACCTGTTACATTTATCTCATCACTATCTTTATCTATAACCTTTTGTTCTACTTGTGCAGCAAATTGCAAAGCACACATCGCTAATACATCTTGCTTATCTCTCACTGCATAACTTTGCTCAAACTGTTTAATCATGGCCTCAATCTTTTTAGCTGCTTTCCTTAATCCTTCTTCCTGATCAGGATTAATCGTTAATGGATACACTCGATCCGCAACTGATAATTTGATTTTTAATTTGTCTGCCATATTTTATATTACTCGGATAGCTGCGCTATACACACATCTATCTCCCTTATTAAGGCATTTATTTTGAGCTTGGTTTCCCTTTTGTATTCGTCACTGCCTAGCATTGCATTTGCATTTTTGAGCGCACTGAATTTTTCTTCCCATTGTTTTAACTGATCAATCTGAAGTTCTGAATTAGCCTTCAAATCTTTTATTTTATCTCTAAGATCAGCATTTTGTTGTTTAAGCAAGTCATGCTTATGAATCAACTTACTTATCCTATTCTCAAGAGAATCAACAATTTCAATTAAATCACTCATTATAATTTCACGCAATACTTCGTTACACAAAGTTAACATACCAATTGAAAAAACCCAATAGTTTTTAAACTAATTTTATAGCTCCAATATCTCATCAATCAAGTGGTTAGTTTATAGCCTTTTAGTTTTTAATTAAACATCACTTTAATTTTAATTCCTAAATATTTACATTTACTCCCTATGCGCATAATAATATCATTTTTAATACTCAATATTGGAATTGGGTACTGTCAAAAAGACATTCCGAAAGATTATTTCATAAATCCTTTAGACATTCCTCTTGCGGTTTCCGGAACTTATGGAGAGCTAAGATCCAATCATTTTCACTCTGGTTTAGATTTAAAAACCGAAGGTCAGGAAGGCTTAAAGGTATATGCAGCAGGAACAGGAACTATAACTAGAATAAAAATTTCTTATTTTGGCTATGGAAAAGCAATGTATATATCACACCCTAATGGTTATACTTCTGTGTATGCACACCTACAAAAATTTTCTCCTGAAATAGAAGCATATATTAAAAAAAGGCAATACGCAAAAGAGTCTTATGAAATCGAGCTTTTTCCGAAGGCAGGAGCTTTATCTGTTAAACAAGGAGATGTAATTGCCTACAGTGGTAATACAGGAGGTAGCGGTGGTCCGCATTTACATTTTGAAATAAGAGATGCGAAAGCAAGACCAATGAACCCTATGTGTTTTGGTATTGACATCAAGGACACTAAAAAACCTACAATTAATAGTGTTTGGTTATACAGTCTTGATGGAAACTCACATGTTAATGGAAACCAACAACCTACAAAATTAAGATTAATACCACTAGACAATGGTAGTTTTAAAGCTGAAGATGTTAACGCTATAGGGAAAATAGGAATTGGTGTTTCTACAATAGATCAACAAAACTTGGCAGCCAATAAAAATGGAATTTATAAAATTTCGACGGAGTTAAATGGTCAGGAAAATTTTTCTATGGAAATGAGACGGTTTTCGTTTTCGGAAACTCGTTATATTAATAGATTAATTGATTACCCATACTATAAAAAGAATCGCAGTAGGATTACAAAACTCTTTATTGAAAAAAATAATCCGCTTACTATTTATAAGAATACCATTGATAAAGGTATTTTTAAAGTAGAAGATAGTTTATCGTATACGGCTAAGGTTTTAGTGAAAGATTTTAAGGACAATACCACTGTAATTAGTATCCCAATACAAGGGAAACAACTGGCTGAAATTTCAAAAAAAGAGGTTATTAAGACCCCATATTTAGCTCAGTCAACAGAGAATTTCACATTTAATTCTGGGATTTTTGATTTATACATTCCTAAAGGTAGTTTGTACGAAAATGCATATTTAGATATTCAGGCTAATGGTGATACTATCAAAATTCATCAGGATGAAATTCCATTACACAAAAACATGACAATTGTATTTGATGTTTCTAATTATAGCGAATCAGATAGGAAAAAGTTATATATCGGAAGATTAGGATATAACAACAAACATTATTATGTAAAAACAAATAAAAAAAGTAATCGTTTTTCGACAAGAACCAGAACCCTAGGCAGTTACTCTTTATTTACTGATCTTAATAAACCTACAATAGTTCCTATCAATGTATCTGACAAAAAATGGATGTCTAAAGCTAATTTTTTAAAAATTAAGATTGATGATGCGGATTCTGGCGTAAAAAGCTATAGAGCCACAATAAACGGGAAATTCATTTTGATGGAATATGATTACAAAACCGGAATGCTGGTTTATGATTTTAATGACAAAATAATTGCTGAGACAGAAAATAAATTTAAACTTATTGTGTTAGATAAAGTAGGAAATAATGCTACATTTGAAACAACATTCTTTAGAAAACCGTAAATAGATATATTCTTTGAAAAATCTCCACTTCCTTTTTGTTTTTTTTCTAGCCTTCATAAGTCATAACATAATAGCTCAAAACGCAGTCGTAAAAGGTGTTGTTCTTAATGAGTCCAACAAACCAATCGTTGGAGCCAATGTATCCTATAAAAATTCTGGAACGCTAACGGATGAAAATGGTGTATATGTACTTAGTATTCCAGCTAATGAGGACATAAAAATTAAAATAAGCCATGTTGGATTAAAGGATATTACTTTCACTATTAATCTAAAGGAAAATCAAGAATACGAATTAAACCCTATATTAAAAACAGATATCGAGCAAATCAGTGAAGTAATTATCACTGGTAGAGAACGAAAAGCGGTAGAAGGTATTACCACATTAGACCCGGAAACAATTCGTATTACTCCATCTGCTAATGCTGGTGTAGAAGGCTTACTAAAAACACTACCAGGAGTGAGTTCTAATAACGAATTAAGCACTCAATATTCGGTAAGAGGAGGTAATTTTGATGAAAACTTAGTATACGTTAATGAAATAGAGGTGTATCGTCCTTTTCTTATTCGTTCGGGACAACAAGAAGGATTAAGTTTTGTGAATACAGACTTGGTAAGAAACGTGGATTTCTCTGCAGGTGGTTTTCAGGCCAAATATGGAGACAAACTCTCTTCTGTTCTGGATATAACATATCGCAGACCTACACGGTTTGATGTAACAGCTGACCTAAGTTTATTAGGAGGTAGTATATCTGCCGGAGGAATAACAAAGGACAAAAAATTTGCGGGAGTAGTTGGTGTTCGATACAGAGATAATAGTCTTTTAGTAGATGCCAGACAAACTGAAACTAATTTTAGACCTAGATTCGCGGATTTACAAACCTACCTTTCTTATAACTTCTCTGATAAGTTTGAATTAGGTTTTTTAGGTAACATTGCGATCAACAAATACGATTATGAACCGTTAACTCGTCAAACCAATTTTGGTACAATTACAAATCCAATTGCATTAACGATTTTCTATGATGGTCAGGAAAAAGATCAGTATGAAACTTATTTTGGCGCATTAAAAGGTACGTATCAAGCTAATGAAAATTTAACTTTAAAATTGATTGGCTCTGCTTATCATACGCAAGAACAAGAGTACTTTGATATTTTTGCAGCTTACTTTTTAGGCGCAGTTAATACCGATATTGGTAGTGAAGATCTTGGTGAAGTTGAGTTCAATGAAGGTATTGGTTCCCAACTTACTCATGCAAGGAATGACCTGGACGCTTTGATATTTAATCTCGAACACAAGGGAACCTATATTGCGGATGAGCATCAAATAGATTGGGGTATAAAATATACTTCTGAAGATATTAGAGATCGAATCCAGGAATATGAAGTTATTGACTCTGCTGGATTTTCAATTCGTCCACCTGGTACTTTTATTAATGATCAACCTTATAGTCCTAATGCGAGTCCTATTGTCCCTTTTACCAGTGTAAGAGCAATTAATATGGTTAATATCGACCGGTTTTCAGGATACGCTCAGTATAGTTTCCGATCTACTATCAAAGAACATGAAATTTGGATGAATGCAGGAGTAAGAGCGCACAATTGGAATGTTTCGGGAGATGGAATTAGTAGCACTTCTCAGACAGTATTTAGCCCTAGAGCACAAATAGCTATTAAACCCAACTGGAAAGCAGATATGATCTTCAGACTTTCTGGAGGATGGTATCATCAACCACCTTTTTATAGAGAACTAAGAGATATTCAAGGGACTGTGCAACCCGATGTAAAAGCTCAGCAATCTATTCACCTAGTCGCTGGTAATGATTATAGTTTTAATATGTGGGACAGACCTTTTAAACTTACCACAGAATTGTATTATAAAAAACTTACAGATGTTAATTCGTATACCATAGAAAATGTAAGAATTCGATACCGAGCCAACAACAATGCTGAAGCATATGCCGCAGGGTTTGATTTAAGACTAAATGGTGAATTTGTTCCTGGAACTGAAAGCTGGGTAAGTCTTGGTTTGCTAAAAACTGAAGAAAACCTCGATAATAGAGGCTATATTGCAAGACCTACGGACCAAAGAGTAAAAGTCGGAGCACTGTTTCAGGATTATGTACCTACAATTCCTAATTTAAAAATGTATCTCAATCTGGTATACCAAACAGGTGTTCCTGGCGGCTCTCCAAGTAATGCCGATCCTTATAACTTTCAGACAAGATTAAGAGATTATCGAAGAGCAGATTTAGGAATTTCTTATATCGTAGTAGATCAAAAAATAAGACGTAAAGAAGGTAGTTTCTTTAATAAATTCCGAGAATTGAATGTAGGGTTCGAAATTTTTAATGTTTTTGATAATCTAAATTCTATTACAAACACCTTCGTTAGAGATGTTGCATCTCAACAACAATTTTCTATTCCAAACTTCCTAACCCAAAGAGTTTTTAATGTACGATTAGGAATGAAGTTTTAACCTACATAAATATTCTGAATAGCATTTATGAAAAAGTTACTTCTAATTCTGCTCATAAATTTCTATAGTTATTCTCAAACCACATTTTGCGAATATGCGGAAATTACTTCCAAAATGATTCAGGATAAGGACTACTTAACTGCGCTTGAACTTTTACAAGAATTCAAGGCTGATTTCCCAGAGAAAAAAAACATTATCGAGTATCAAACAGCACTTGCTTCCTACCATCTTGGTTATATAGATAAGGCTGTTGCTATTTTAGAGAATTTAATTGAAATACCAGATCAATCAAGTTCCAGATTTGAGTTAAATACTTGTGCTTTTAGGTATGAAGAAAATGACAAGACATATTATAATTTATTCAGCAAAGAGTTAATATGGCGCCAAAAAGTGAAAGTCTATGAACTTTTATCTGATATCGCACGTAGTAATAATGAATATGCAAAAGCCTTAGAACTCCTAGAAACTTCTTTAAAAATCAAAAGACAAAACAAGCAAAGATATAGCTGTGGAAACGCGGCACAAAGTGATATTCTAAATTTTGAAAGAAAACGGTTTGATCTTTTGGTTAAATTAGAAAAATATAAAGAAGCCAATGATTATGGATCCCAATTACTTTTATATACAACAGTCCGGAAAAACAATCCTATTTTTCTGGATAAAATTCTTAAAAATTTACAAAAAGAGTATACAATTTCTGAAATTAAAGAAGAATTAAATACAAATATTAATCACATAAAGCAAGGAAATATTACTATAAATGGTATTCATCAAAAGAAATGGTATTATATCATTTTTTTTCGTCATAAGATATTCGTTCCTTTTATCTCTAGTAAGAATCTTTCCGCTGAAGGAGAAAAACTTAAAAAAAGAAAAAACTATCAATACATAATGAATTATAAATGATAAGCGCACTGAAAACTATCCTTCAATAAACTCTTTTAAAACACCAATTACATAATCCACCTCTTCTTTGGTATTATATTTAGAAAATGAAAATCTAATCGAAGGTTTGAGAATATCTTCTTCAGAAAGTATTTCTGTTAACACATGAGAGCCCTTGCTGCTTCCACTTTGACAAGCACTTCCTTTGGAGCAAGCTATTCCTTTAATATCTAACTGAAATAAAAGAATACCAGCTTTTTCTTGAGATATCGGAAGACACACATTGATTAAAGTATACGTACTATGACTTAAATCACAGCAGTTTGCATTAAACTTGACACCATCAATTTGCTCCTTTAGTTGATCTATAAAGTATTGCTTGATATTAGAAATATACGCTTTTTCTTCTTCCATGTGTTCATACGCCAAACGTAATGCCTCGTCCATACCGGCAATATTATGCACTCCTTCTGTTCCGCCACGATATCCTCTCTCCTGCTCTCCTCCATAAATCAATGGTTTTAATCCAGAGTTCCTTTTGATATATGCAAAACCAACTCCTTTAGGACCATGAAACTTATGAGCACTAACAGCGGTAAAATCCACCTGTAATTCACTAAGCTTTACATCTAGATGCCCTATCGATTGTACCATATCACTATGAAAAAGAGCTCCTTGTTCATTACACAAACTACCAACTTTATCAATATCTAAAATAGTTCCTACTTCATTATTCACATGCATTAGGCTCACTAATGTTTTAACAGAACTAGTAACCAATAACTCTTCTAAGTGGTTATAATCAATAGAACCGTCTGGAGTAATATTCACATAGCTTATAGATATATTGGTCTGCGATTGTATTTCTTGGACTGTGTGTAAAACCGCATGGTGTTCAATTTTTGAAGTAATAATATGCTTTACACCTAAATCTCTAACAGCACTATTTAACGCAAGATTATCAGCTTCGGTTCCACCAGATGTAAAAATAATTTCAGAAGCTTTTACTCCTAAGTATTTTGCAATATTCTTTCGAGCTTGCTCAATATGATTTTTAGCAGATCTACCAAACCCATGAGTAGAAGAAGGATTCCCATAATCCTCTCTTAACACCAAAGTCATCTTATCAATCACTTCGGGGCGTAACTGTGTAGTTGCAGCACTATCGAAATAAACCTTTTGCATTAAATCTAAAAAATTAATTATTAACCAATAAAAAAATACAATTAATGCAGTAATAAACAATGCATTTTATCATATCCTTATTTTATAACCGCAAATCTAATTCAAATAAAATTATTTTCCTTGCTGCACGTTATAATCTTTCAATTCCATTATTTTTGTCAAAACATTCAGAAAAAACATACCAAAAATAACATGTATAAATTTCATTCGTCTTTATCATATGTAAACTATTTTGGTGTGCTATAAAATTACACGATAGTTTCTTATTACGAAACTTCGATTTGTTACTAATTTTCAAAACATAGAAAGTGAAAAAGCTTTTATATATTTTTATTTTTTTGGGTTTAACATCATGTGATGATGGTGATATTATAGTTACTAGTTTTGAGTTTGAGGATGTAGACCTTCAACTTTGTCAAGGAGCGAAACCTAATGAATTTGTTTTCTTTAAAATAAATACATCTGTTAATGAAGCCATATCTTATAATTTTATTGACCCAACATATTCTGCAACTACCATAACTGAAAATCCAATTATTATTGACCTAGAAAACCTGGATAACGGTTTAATTTACAGAAAATTTAATACCGCTATTACCTCAGATTATTACTGCAACAATATTCCTGATAGTAATATTATTGTTACCGAAGAACTTTTAAGCGTAAGTGGTGAGGCAACAATAAATAACGTAATAATAAATGAGGATGATAATGATGGCGTGGAATCAATATTAGAAGCACCCAACGAAATTGATCCCCAAGCAGATCCTGATGGTGATGGGGTTCCAAATTATCTGGACGATGCTATGAATGACTCGACGATTGGAAATGAAGATGGTGAAATTGAGGCAGGATATAATACCGACAAAGAGGATGATGACGGAACGATGGATGATGACGGAGATGATATCCCTGATTTTAAGGATCAGGATGATGATAATGATAACGTATTAACCAGTGTGGAATTAGCGAATACAGATCCGAATGACGATAGCTTTTTAGATACCGATGGTGATGGTATCCCTAATTATAAGGATAATGATGATGATGGTGATGGAATATTAACTAGAGATGAGGATATCGATGGTAATGGAAATCCTAGAGATGATGACACAGACGGTGATGGTATCGCTAATTTTCTGGATGATGATGATGACGGAGACACTGTTTCTACAGTAGATGAAGATGTTGATGGTGACGAGAATCCAAGAAATGACGATACGGATGGTGATGGCATACCTAATTATCTAGATAATGATGATGATGGAGATGGTATTCTAACAATTGATGAAGACACCAATGGAGACGGCAATCCAATGAATGATGATGATGATGGGAATGGCATACCTAACTATTTAGATTCTAGTATCACGGGTAATAATCCCATTATAAATACGGAGAATCTTCCTGTTCTGGATAATACAGTCATTACAACTTTTAGAACTACATTAACAATTAGTGATCTCATTTTGAATGAAGTTAATGACCAATTTACAAATGATGATTTTTCCTTTGGTTTTAGAGACCAAACCATCTCCATTACGACTCCCATAAATTAAGACTAATAGAATGACGAATAGACTATATTTTTTATTTTTTACACTCCTACTTATAAGTTGTAGCGAAGGTGATATTATAGAATTTTCTGTTGACGATTTAAACGGAGATCTGGAAAATTGCTCTAATGAGAATGACAATACTTTTGTATTTTTCGTAATTGATCAAGGTATAAATAGATCTCTCTCTTTAAATTTCACAGATACGAGTTTTGAAATTAATCCAGAAAACGTTTCTGACATATCTCTAGATGAACCTACTGTAATTACCCTAAATACGACTAACAATCAATTTATTTATAGAGAATTTGATACTGCCATTAGCGGAGATGAGTATTTTTGTAATAGTATTCCAGTTAGTGATATTAATGTAACCTTAGAATTAATAAGTACTAATGGAACTGCTGATATTAGTTATGAAGCTGCGGAGGATCAACCTGATCCTACTCAAACTAATTATTCCAGAACTGTTATATTGAGAGATGTAACACTAGAAGGTGGTGGTATTGCAATTCGAAAGGAAATATTAGAGCTAGGATCCGATAATATACTCATTCCCAACTAGCTATCTGTTTTTTTTTGGGTTTTGTAGTATATATATTTCCATAGCGCCAAGACCGTATTTTTTATAATCAGCATCTGACATACTAATATTGTCATATCTCCCAAACAAATACTTTAGTTCCTCCTTTAGAACTCCTTGTCCTACACCATGAATAAAAACGACCCTTGGAATACGTTTACTGATTGCAAAATCTAATTGTCTTTTTGCAGTATCTAGTTGTAAAGTAACCATCTCATGATTAGTCATTCTTTTCGTAGATTTAACTAGCTTATGGATATGGAGGTCTACTTCCATTGGCGGTATACTCCTTTCTTTAGGTTTTATTACTGGTCTTTTGGGTTTCTTTTTAAAAACCTCTTTTTCCTGTAAATTCTTCTCTATTTCTTCATAGGAAGGAACAATTAAATTATCAGATTGCTCTTTCACTAATTCATTAGTCATAAAAACCATATCAAAACCATCATCGGATGTTATGGTTATGTCATTGCCATTTACAGAAATCACCTTACCGGTAATGGGCTCGTCTAATACCGAAACTATATCTCCTATCTTAATCATGCTGTCTACTCCTCTTCTTCGTTATTTTTAGGATGTTCTATATTATTATTTGTTGATCTGGATGATACACTTGTATTTATTATAAATATTCCTGACATCAAGCATACAATTCCTGCACTCTGCAGATAATAGTTCTTTTTAGCTGATACTATTTCAACAATTAAAAAAATAGCACCTACAGTTATTAAAAGGAGACTACAGATCTTTTTCAATTTAATTTTATCCATTATGCAAAAGTATCAAATATTAGATTTTTTCCGCACATTAATTTTTCGAATACTCAAATTGTGTATATTGTGCCACATAATTAAGAAAAAATGTCTTTGGAAAAGTATATGTTTCCTTGTCTAAACAAAAAACTCTTTGGTGTCGATTGTTTGGGATGTGGTTTACAAAGGTCGGTAGTTCTTCTGTTTAAGGGAGAATTTGTTGCTGCTTTCCAAATGTATCCGGCAATATATCCCTTACTTATTCTCCTTTTTTTCTTAGGGTTTAATTTTTTTATTAAATTTAAACAAGATTCACTTATTAAAGTGAGCTTAACTATTATATCTGTGCTTACAATAGTTGTAAGCTATCTAATCAAAATGAAATTCATTTTTAACTAATCAACTATTTTATGGAAAAACAAACCTTACCTAACTCTACCCTTATTTTAGTATTTGGTATTTTATCAATTTTAGGATGCTGCTGTTATGGAATTCTTGGTCTTATTTTTGCGATAGTGGCTTTGGTTCTTGCCAAAAAAGCTACAGCAATGTACACAGAAAACCCTGAACTATACGAAGGATATAATAACGTAAAAACTGGAAAAATATTAGCTATAATTGGTTTAATCCTAAGTGCTATTTATCTAGTATTTGTTGTTATTATGTTTGCAACCATCGGCTATGAAGGTTATATGGATATGGTTAGAGAGCAAATGGGACAATATTAATGAACCCAAAAATTTAATATATTTAAAACTGCTTTGTTTATTACAAGGCAGTTTTTATTTTCTGGGCTTATTAAGGATGAATGAAATAATAACTTTCCTTGAGAACAATCTTCTATTTTGTCCTTCTAAAGAATTCATAGGAATTGAATGTTTAGGTTGCGGGCTTCAAAGAAGCTTTATTCTTTTGATAAAAGGAGAATTTCTGAACTCTATCATAATGTATCCTGCCTTAATCCCAATGCTTATTATGATAGGATATTTAGTTAGCCACATCTACTTTGATTTTAAAAATGGGGCAAGTATCCTTAAATACTTTTATTTCTTGAATATAATTCTTATTGTTGCCAATTATTTTATCAAACAATTATCATATATATAAATGGAAAACAAACAACAATTACCTAATGCTACTCTTGTTTTAATCTTTGGTATTGTTTCAATAGTTACTTGCTTTTGTTACGGAATTATTGGACTAATATTTGGAATAGTAGCCTTAGTAATTTCTAAACAGTCAATCAAACTTTATAATGAAAATCCAGAACTCTATTATGGATATGAAAACCTAAAAGCTGGAAGAATTTGTGCAATAGTTGGTATCTCTCTTAGTTCGTTATATTTATTATTTATCCTGGCATACATTATTTTTGTAGGTGCTTTGATTCCATGGACAGAGATAATAAATCAATAGGATTTTATAACTCATAATTATTGGTACTTATTTTTAGATCGCAAACAATTAGGACTTTTTACAACATAAACATTATTTTTTATCACCTAAGGATTAAAACTAAAAAAATCCCGCTTACACGGGATTCTTATTTAATTGAATAGAATTAGATTATGTTACTACATTTTCTTTGGAAGATGCAGTTACAGCGAGGTTATATACAACTAGTCCAAATCCTATTTTATTTATAGCATCTCCGATATTATATACTACGTCCATTGCTAAACCTCCAAAAATACCGTCATACCATCCAGGAGTTCCAGCCATATACCCTATTGGATAAATAGCCCATCCGACAAGTACAAACCAACAAAGTGTTTTGTGGGCACTTAACACAGCCCCTCCAGCCTCTTGAGCAAGCTTTTTTGCTTTTCCTAACCAAATATCATATACAATTACAAAGTAAGCAATACCCGATACAAGACCCCATAACCAAGCCTGATCTCTATACACCGCTTCTCCGAAGTAACCTGTAACCAACATAATAACAGATAAGAAAATTAACCTCCACATTAGTGATTTTTTTGCTCCCGCAACCTTGAGTATCAAATAAAACTCAACACACATTAATGGAACGGTAAGAATCCAATCTACATAACGAAAAAACGTAGGGGAATTTCCATAACTATACCAATAATCTCTCATATACCAATAATGTACAGCAGCAATAAAGGTAATAAGTCCAGAAACTAGAATAGATGTTCTCCACTTTTTATCAAAACTACTCATAGAAAAGAAGAAAAACGCAGAAGCGGCCATCATAGCCATACATCCTACAAAAAATGTAAAACCGACATAATCATCAGTTGCAATCTCTGGGGACAAAAACATGAATGTTAAAAAATTTTTCATAGCGTTAATTTTAAATTTGTTTAAACAAATTTAGTAAAGGTTAAACAAAAAATGTTTAACTTTATGATAACTTTATTAAACATTATGAAAAATAATAGGCGTTTTTTTTTCGAATTGAGAAATTATATGTTAATTTTCACCTTTTTCTCTCTTTGGGTTTCAACTTATTTTAAGGAAGAAACTGAAAATATTTTAGCGTATATTTTAATACTATCTCTGGGAATATTACACGGAACAAATGATATAAAATTAATTAGAAAAGAATCTAGCGATAAAAACAGAGGAACGAGTAAAAAAATCCTGTATTTCTATCTTTTATTTATCATCACGGGAATTTTATTTTTTTATTATATTCCTTCAATGGCTCTTTTAATTTTCATTCTTTTTAGCGCCTTTCATTTCGGAGAGCAACATTGGATTTCTAGGCTTACTAAAAAATCAATCGCCATTAAATTCATTTATATTGCTTACGGCATAACCATTCTTGGATTATTATTTTTAAATAATAATCTAGAAGTATCAGAAGTGATTAATAATATCGCAGGTACATACATATCTAAAGATGTCTATGTATATGCTACAATATTCTCTTTTTTAGTTTTAGTAATTATATCTATAAGACTAATTGCGAATAAAATTATCAAGGTGAATATATGGGAAGAATTATTTTACCTGTTATTATTCTACATAATTTTTCAAACTGCATCTTTACTATGGGCCTTTGCAATTTACTTCATTTTTTGGCATAGTATCCCGTCATTAGCAGATCAAGTATATTTTTTGTACGGGAATTATAAAAAGGAGAATTTTATTAAATACTTAAAATCCTCCTTTCTACATTGGATTATTTCTATTGTTGGGCTAGCAATGCTTTTTTTAATATTCGGAAATCAGGACCGACTTTTCCTTTCAATTTTCTTTACGTCAATCGCCGCTATTACTTTTCCTCATGTTTGGATTATGGCCAAACTCAATAAATAACAAATTATTCCTCAAATTTCTCAAGCGTCTTGGTAATAATTTCAACGCATTCTAATAACTGTTCTTTAGTCATTACCAATGGTGGTGCAAAACGTATGATATTACCATGAGTTGGTTTTGCTAATAACCCATTTTCTTTTAAGGCCACACAAATATTCCATGCGGTTTCACTTTCTTCATCATCATTTATCACAATAGCATTCAGCAATCCTTTACCACGAACAAGGTTAACGATATTGGATGTTTTGATATATTCATTCAATTCTGATCTGAATAACTCTCCTAACTGATATGCATTTTCTGCAAGTTTTTCATCCCGAACAACTTCTAGTGCTGCAACCGCAACTGCTGCTGCCACAGGATTTCCTCCAAAGGTACTTCCGTGGTTACCAGGTCTGATCACTTCCATAATATCATCATTCGCTAATACACCAGAAACCGGATATGCTCCACCACTCAATGCTTTACCAAGAATCAACATATCAGGCTTTACATTAGGTGTTCCAGAACAGTTTTTATCACTACAAGAACAATTACCACAAGTAGCTAGTAATCTACCTGTTCTTGCAATTCCTGTCTGAACTTCGTCTGCAATAAATAATACGTTGTGTTTTTCGCATAATGCTTTTGCTTTAGACAAATAATCCTCAGAAGGAACATATACACCAGCTTCTCCTTGTATCGGTTCAACTAAAAATCCAGCTACATTGTTATTATTCTCTAATGTTTCTTCTAATGCCTTAATATTATCGTACTCAATTTTTATAAATCCAGCTGTATAAGGTCCAAAGTTCTTACGAGCTACAGGATCATTAGAAAAAGAAATTATTGTAGTAGTTCTTCCGTGAAAGTTATTTTCACATACTATAATCTGTGCTTCATTCTCAGCAATACCTTTCTTTTCATAAGCCCATTTTCTACATATTTTTAATGCAGTTTCTACAGCTTCTGCACCCGTATTCATTGGCAACAACTTATCGAAACCAAAATACTCTGAAGCGAATTTTTCATATTCTCCTAACTTATCATTGTAAAATGCACGAGAAGTTAGCGTCAATGTCTGCGCCTGCTCCATCATTGCACCAACAATTTTTGGATGACAGTGCCCTTGATTTACCGCAGAATATGCGCTTAAGAAATCATAATACTTTTTTCCTTCTACATCCCAAACATATACACCTTCTCCTTTATTTAAAACTACCGGCAATGGGTGATAGTTATGAGCTCCATACTTGTTTTCTAAATCGATTGCTTGTTGAGACGTTAATTTTTCTAAAACAGCCATTTTTAATAATTTAAATTGATAAAATAACCATTCCTTCTGTACCTTTATCCTTTCGAAAAGACTCGAAAATTCAGCGTGGGAGAGAAATCATCCCTAAGAGAATTGCAAAATTACTAAATCTTTATTGATTATTTAATTTTCGAGTCTGTAATGCATCCTATTTTTAATTATTCAAAATAATAGGTTTACTTTATTACGATTTAAGAATTTCAAAATCCAGAGCGCTTAATTATTTATTATATTTTGCTGCAATAGATGAAATCTGCAACTCCAGTCTTTTAATTTCTCTTAATAATGCATTTTTATCCATTTGCATCCAAGAAAACAATTTAAGCATTGCTGTTATCATAATACAGAAAAAACCCGCTGCACTCCACCTGATAAGCTCATTCGTATTATCAGTACTTAAAAACTGAATTAGACAATATATAAAAAGCCCAAATACCACAAGGTTTACAATAAACATTATAATAATAATCCAACTATTCCTTGTCTTGAAAAGCCCTCCAACCATTTCCAGCAGGTTTTGCTCATCTAACTCGTCATAAAACTTCGCCTCTTCATTAGTTAATGTTTCTTTTATCAATTGATCGATATCTTCCATTTTATTTTTCATGATTTTTACTTTTTAGAATTAATTTTAATTTTTCTCTGGCGGTAAACAAACGAGATTTTACTGTACCTGTAGAAATGTTCGCTATTTTACCTATTTGCTTTACACTATAACCTTCGAGATAAAAAAGATGAAGCACCATTTGTTGATCATTAGGCAAAGTTTTTATAGCTTTTTTTAATACTATCATTATACTATCATCCTTACCAGAAGTATCATCATCTATAGGATCTTGATATAGATTTTCGCTATAAGAGTCTATACTCTTTAATTCCTTTTTATTTTTTCGGAGCCAATCATATGACTTTCTGGTAACGATAGTCAATGCCCAACTTCCGAAGCTATTAGGATCCTTTAGATTATGG
Organism: uncultured Aquimarina sp.; assembly: GCF_947495315.1. Lineage (GTDB taxonomy): Bacteria > Bacteroidota > Bacteroidia > Flavobacteriales > Flavobacteriaceae > Aquimarina. The sequence goes on from NZ_CANLYD010000010.1 coordinate 219,342, forward strand.
ATTTTTATCAATATTGTGCTCCAGCTATCTTGAGCTATGTCTTTAGAAGCTTCTACATCCTTACTATACCAATACGCTTGTTTACATAACTTTTCATGCCATCGTTTAACAAGAATTGCTGCAGCTTTCTTATTTCCGGATTGGCATTGCAATACCAACAAAGAGTCAAATGTTTTATTGGTGTTTGTCATAGTAACCTTTATAATATAGACGTAGAAATATAAATTAGGTTCATTTTTTTATTCTTTTTATAAGATATGTGGAATATTTAATAAGTATATAGTTTCTATTCTTATTTTTGCGCTATGGCGAGAAAAAACAGAAAACAGGTTTTTGAAAACATAGAAGTGATCGATGCAGGGGCAAAAGGGAAAAGTATTGCCAAAGCTCCTGACGGAAAAATCATATTTATAAACAATGCGGTTCCTGGTGATGTAGTAGATATACAAACCACAAAAAAACGAAAAGCTTTTTACGAAGGGTCAGCAACTACTTTTCACAAAAAGTCCGATAAGCGAGTAGATCCAGCTTGCGAACACTTTGGTACTTGTGGTGGATGCAAATGGCAGTTTATGGGATATGAACATCAACTATCATATAAGCAACAAGAAATAGTTAATAACCTGACACGTTTAGGTAAAATCGAATTACCTGCAGTAACTCCAATTCTAGGTTCTGAAGATCAATTTTTCTACAGAAATAAAATGGAATTTTCTTTTAGCGATAGTAGGTGGTTGACACTAGAAGAAATCCAAAGTGATACCGAAATCAAAAATCGTAACGCATTAGGATTTCACATTCCCGGAATGTGGGATAAAATTTTGGATATAGATAAATGTCATTTACAAGAAGATCCAAGTAATGCTATTAGAAATAAGGTAAAGGAATTTGCTACTGAGAATGACTTACCGTTTTATAATGCCAGAAATCAAAGTGGCTTTCTACGTACTTTGATGATGAGAATTGTATCTACTGGAGAAATTATGGTACTAGTCCAGTTTTTTTATGAAGATGTGGAAAAAAGAACATTATTACTGGATTATATAGTTTCTGAGTTCCCCGAAATTACTTCTTTACAATATGTTGTAAATACGAAAGGAAATGATACCATATACGATCAAGAAGTGATCTGTTATCACGGAAAAGATCATATCGAAGAAGAAATGGAAGGGCTACGTTTTAAGATTAATGCCAAATCTTTTTACCAAACGAATTCTAAACAAGCTTACAAACTTTATAAGATAACAAGAGATTTTGCCGGTCTTACCGGAAATGAACTAGTATATGACTTATATACCGGTACAGGCACTATTGCTCAATTCGTAGCTAAAAAAGCAAAAAAAGTGATTGGTGTTGAAGCAGTTCCTGAAGCTATTGAAGATGCCAAGACAAATGCGAAACATAATAATATTGAGAATGTAGAATTTTATGTTGGAGATATGAAAAAAGTGTTTACAACAGAATTTATCACAACTCACGGACAACCTGAAGTAGTTATCACCGATCCACCAAGAGATGGAATGCATAAAGATGTTGTAGGTCAATTATTAAACATTTCACCCAATAAGATTGTATATGTAAGTTGCAATAGTGCAACACAAGCAAGAGATTTGTCGTTATTAGATAGTATGTATAAAGTTACCAAAGTGCAGCCTGTAGATATGTTCCCACAAACACATCACGTAGAAAACGTAGTGTTATTAGAAAAAAGATAATTCATGAAATTATACAAAACTTTAATCCTTGTGATTTGCTGTCTAACTGCAGTTTATCTAAGTTCCAGTTGTGAACGTGACGACATATGCGCAGAAGATACACCAACTACACCATTTCTGATTATTAAATTTATTGAGGATGGTACAGTATCTGATATTAAACAACCAAATGAGTTACAGGTAAAAGCTGTCGGATTTGAAGGAATTATTGACTTTACAACGAATCAAGATTCTATCATGATCCCTTTAAGAGTAGATGCTCTTCTAACAGATTTTGAATTTACAATAGATTCGGACACTTCCGATGATACAGTAGAACCAAATACCGATACATTGAGTTTCCAGTATACACCTGTAGAAGAATATGTAAGTAGTGCCTGTGGTTTTAGAGTCACTTACAATGGATTAACTGAGAGTTTTACTCAAGAAGAAAATGATCAAAACTGGATTAAAGAAATAACGATACAAGAAGGAAACGTAACCGATGAAACAGCTGCACACGTATTTATTTTTCATTAGCCTGTTCTTTTCAGGTACGATATTGAGTCAAGAAACTGAAACTAACATTTCTGCAAGAGACACTTTGCCTCCTGCCGAAAAATATGGTTTAAGAGTTGGTGTAGATATCGCCCGATTAATTAGAACTGCCATAAATGATGACTATTCGGGTTTTGAGATTAACGGAGACTATAGAGTCTACAAAAACTATTATCTGGCAGCAGAAATAGGAAACGAATCTTTTTTAAGAGATGAAGAAAACATTGAGGTAGAAGGATCTGGAAGCTATATCAGATTAGGTGTTGACTACAATGTCTATAAAAACTGGTATGGAATGCAAAACAGTATTTATGCTGGTCTTAGATATGGTTTCTCCACTTTTGACCAAACATTAAATAGTTATAGAATCTTTACAGGTACGGATTTTTTTCCTAATGAACCCATCACTGATAAAAGAGAGGCTAAAGATTTAACTGCCGGCTGGATAGAATTTACTCTAGGGATCAAAGTAGAAGTACTAAATAATCTCTATTTAGGAGCCAGTGTATCTCTAAGAGGACTTGTTAATGAAAAAGATCCTGATGGATTTGATGACGAATTTGACGGATTTGAAAATTTATTTATTCCAGGATACGGAAGAACAAACGATTTCAGTCAGTTTGGTGTTGGTTATGCGTATACTATTAGCTATCTGATTCCTTTTGTAAAAAAGAAGAGGTGATCCATTGTTTTAGATATATTTTATTTTAAGATCTATCCTGAAATTTAGCTTTTTTGCTCCCAGCATACATTTCATATTTTACTAAACGGCATTCTAATTTACCATTAAATACTTTTATTTTTCGAGAAGGTCTTAATCCTACATATTTAAGAGCTTCAAGATTAGAAGTTATAAACCAAGCATTCGTATCTGGATAACTCTGTTTAAGTGTATCTCCTATTTGTGCATAAAATTTTTCTTCATCCAATTCTAAACGTTCTCCATACGGGGGATTAAAAACCATATGAAGTTTCTTATCTTCATTTTTAGAACTTTCAAAAAAATTATCATCTTTTATTTTAACAAAATCCGTGAGATTTGCATTTTCTACGTTTTGTTTTGCCTTTCTGACGGCAGATGGAGCCTTGTCAAAACCAATAATTGAATGATGAAAATCGCGCGTTTTCTTCAAACTTGCTTCTTCAATTTTTTCAAATAAATCCATATCCCAATCTAACCACTTTTCAAAAGCAAACTCTTTTCGATTTAAATTAGCAGGAATATTACAAGCAATCATGGCTGCTTCTATAGCAAAAGTTCCACTACCACACATTGGATCCAGAAAATCACATTGTCCATCCCATCCAGATAATAATAACAGACCAGCCGCTAAGACTTCATTTATCGGAGCAATATTTGTCGCACTACGATATCCTCTATGATGTAATGATCCACCAGAACTATCCAAAGATACTGTACATAGATCTTGTTGGATATGAATATTAATCGTCAAATCAGGATAATCAGTATCTACATTGGGCCTTTTCCCTGTTTCTTTTCTGAACTTATCTACAATAGCGTCTTTAGATTTTAAAGATATAAACTGCGAATGCGTAAATATTGTGGAATTTACCGTTGCATATATCGCAAAAGTATCATCAGTGTTTAGATATTCATCCCAACGAATAGATTGAATAAAACTATATAAATCCTTTTCATTACGGATTTTTTTAGAAGAAATAGGCTTTAATATTTTTAAAGCCGTTCTTAGGCAAAGATTTGCTTTATACATAAAGCCTGTATCTCCATAAAAACTAACCATTCGATTACCTACTTCAACCTTTTGGCCACCAAGGTTCCTAAGCTCTTTTGCTAATATTTCTTCAAAACCAAAAAAGGTTTTGGCTACCATTTTAAATGAATTACTCACTATATTCTAATTCGCTATTATTAAACCGCAAAAATACATTAATTTTGCGCCCTATGCTAAAAGATTCTACAATGTGGTATGCATCATGGTTTGATACACCATATTATCATATATTATATAAAGATAGAGGTCACGAAGAAGCGCAAGAATTCATGGATAACCTAACTAGTTATCTAAGTTTAGAACCGGAAGAAAAAATTCTGGATCTTGCTTGTGGTAAAGGACGACACAGTGTGTATCTAAATAAATTAGGATATAATGTTACAGGAGTTGACCTTTCCAAAAACAGTATTGAACATGCATCTCAATTCGAAAATGAATCACTGAAGTTTAAGGTGCACGATATGTCTAAACCCTATTCTGAAAAGTTTTCTGCCGTTTTTAATCTTTTTACAAGCTTTGGTTATTTTGAAAAAGAAGAATGTAACCTAAGTACAATAAAAGCTATAAAGTCTGATTTAAATGAAAGAGGCTTTGGCGTTATTGACTTTATGAATGTCGATTACGTAATTGATAACCTTGTTCCTGAAGAAACGAAAGAAGTTTCCGGAATAAATTTTCATATAAAAAGATATGTTGAAGATGGTTATATCTACAAAGAAATAAAATTTAATGACAATAATGAGGAGTTTTTGTTTACCGAAAGAGTAAAAGCCTTAACCCTAGAAGACTTTCAAAATTATTTTGAAGAAGCCGATGTCAACTTGCTTGATATTTTTGGCGATTATCATCTTAAAAAATTTAATAAAACCATTTCTCCTCGACTTATTTTGATTTTTAAATAGTGTATAACCACATACTATCCATATCGGCAGTTTTTATAGGTTCATTAATAGTATATATATTCAAACCTAATAATCAAAAAAATTTAAAATTACTTTTGGCCTTTAGTGGTGCTTTTCTATTAGCCATTACTATATTTAATTTATTACCAGAGGTCTTCGAAGAACATCAATATGCCAAGCAAACAGGTGTTTGGATTATGATTGGAATTTTACTTCAAAAGGTATTGGAATATTTCTCGAAAGGAGCAGAACACGGGCATATACATATTCATAAAGAAACAACTCAAATTCCTAAATTACTTTTTATAAGTTTAGGAATTCATGCCATTTTAGAAGGTTTTCCTATTCATCATACAGAAGGTATCCTTATTGGGATCATTATCCATAAAATTCCGGTAGCTATGATACTAACTACCTTTTTATTTAAAACAGAAATAAAAAGACCTGTCATCGTATTATTTCTTGTTCTTTTTGCCTTAATGACTCCTTTAGGAACGTTTATCTCTGAACATTTTGAGGGAGTTCAAGGATACTATAAAGAAATTACTGCACTGGTAATTGGTATATTTCTACATGTTTCTACCACTATCTTGTTTGAAAGTAATGAAGGCCATAAATTTAATATCACCAAGCTAATGGTTATTCTAGCTGCGACAGCCTGCGCTTATTTTATTTAGTATGTTTAGCAAAGAAGAGTCAAAAAAGATAAGACAAGAATTCTGGACTACATTTGGTAAAGCTTATCCGCGTAAATGGCTTTTATACAATACAAAAATTAAAGATGTAACGCTTAAGTTCACTTTTACAACAAAGGTTGCTCAGGTTTCTATTGATGTAGAACCTTATGACGAAATAATACGAGCCTATTACTATGATAAATTCTTAAGTTTAAAAAATATTATCGTAGAGGAATACTTAGATAATATCATTTTTGATCAATTCTATCAATTAGAAAACGGAAAAATCATTTCTCGTATTTATACGGAGCTACCAGATGTAAGCGTACATAATAAAAAAACTTGGGAAATGACTATGGAATTTCTTAATGAGAAGATGCTTACAGTTGAAACCTTCTTTTTAGAATATAAAGATTTTATTGGGTCTTAATTACACAAACACAGGTAACTTTATTAATTATTTACGAAATTCGCAAATATGAAAGATTTTTCATACATTAGTTTCTAACACAAACTCAATCTTATGAAAAATTATTTTAAAACTATAGCAATATTGCTATACTCAATTGCATGCATACAATGCACAGACGAAAACATCTCCACAAAAGCTTCTGAAATTGGCTTAGAACTCCAGAACGAAAATAATTTCACTGGAAAATTAATTGTAAACAGTCACAACATATCATATGTTGTAAACTCTCCTTCTGAACTTAATTTTATTATGTCCTTGGAAATTGATAAAAAATTAATCGATGCATCTATTAATTATGAAAATGAAAGTATTGATATAAATGGTTACGATACTGTATTATCAGAAAATCAAAAAGAAGCATTACTAAAAATGGGACAACTAATATCAGAATATATTTTAAGCACTAAAGGTGGTGACATATCTATGACGGAATACACTCTCTTAAGTATGACTGAATACCTTGGAAAATCACCTAATAATTATATCTATTCTAAAAGAAAGATAACGTCTTCTGGCAATACAAATACTTTAAAAAGCAGAAATGAAGGTATCACTTGTATTAGAAAGAACACTTATGTAAATGCAGAATATGATGATTCCAGAGGTAATCATAGTGATAGAGTAAAGGTTGGTAGTAAACCAAGAAATAATTATGGATGTATGGGACGATGTGGAGGAGATTGCGGTAGATGGTGGATACCTAGTGCTTGGACAAAGGATTGTATGGATCATGACCAATGTAGTAATATAAATAATGCAAGTGGTGGAGGTAGTGACAGAAACTGTGGCGACGAGTTTAATGAAGCAGCTGATGATTATGTTTTTGGCGTAATTAGAGGATGTAGGGGGTGAAATTAAAATAAGATAAACCATATTAAAATATTTCTGATATTTATAATATGGTTTATTTATATTATATACTTTAAAACAAATATATAATGAAACACACTGCCTGCTAACACGAACAGATGCCAAATTACATGATTGAAATTTAACTTATTAAAAGCGTAAAAAATTATTCCAAAAGTATAGGCTAATCCACCCAACATAAGATACATAATTCCTTCAGAACCTACTATATCTGTTAATGCGGTAATATCTAACATAATTAACCATCCCATTACTAAATATAAAATCACTGAAAGAATTTCGAATTTTCCAGTAAAAAAAAGCTTTAGAATTGATCCAAAACCAGCCAAAGACCAAACCAGTATAAAAAGAAGCGATCCTTTACTATTCAATAAACCAATTAAAGTAACTGGCGTATATGTCCCTGCTATTAGTATATAAATACTGATATGATCCATAACCCTAAATCGATTCTTAAGAGTAGTATCATTTGTATAATGGTACGCTGAAGATGCAAAATATAGCACCATTAATGAAATAGAATACAATAGTATTGAAAATGTACTGTAAGAAGTTTTATATGTATCATTAAATAGTAAGAAAAATAAGCCTGCAACGGAAAGCAAGAAACCAAATCCATGAGTTAACCAATTCCATCTTTCTTCAATCGGTGTTTGTATTTTCATAGATTACAAAAATAATAAAGTACATACATTTCAAAGCTTTATTTCTTAGCAATTACAATTAATAAGCATAAAATACAGTAGCTACTATGATGATATTACTAACCTTAATAGGTTATTCATAAAGTAGGATTAATATTACTTTATTAGTGTTAAAAACGAAATAAATACGCTTTAACCACATTATTATGGTGTTTAAACCCGTAATTATATATTTTTTTATATATTTAGGTACCCCAAAACCTATAGTAAAAAATGAAAAATATTAAAATCTCCAAGTATTTTATATGTTTCCTGTGTCTTAACTTATTTTATTCTACTCTTTACGCTAATCAATATGAAGAAATGTCATTCGCTGAATTGGAGTGTAGAATTATTCATACAGAAGAACACCTAAACTCCATAGGAAGAGTCAATAGCGTCATGCTTATTGAAAATATTATAGATATTTCTACTAAATTCAACACCCAACAGGAGTACTATTTAAAAGGATACTCTTATAATCTATTAGGAAAAATACACTTCCTTAACAAAGAATATAAAAAAGCTCTTAAAGAATATAAAATCGCAGAACTATTCATAAAAGAATTAGAAGGAAATTCTGAACTAATTATAGATGTGAACAATAATATCGCTTTAGTATATCTAGAAGGTTTTAACAAACCGGCAAGAGCACTAAAAAGAATTAAGCATATTTACGAAAACTCTAAAAACTTAAACAACGACTATAAACATAGCTTAGAACTAAATTTAGCTAACATTTATCTAAAAACAAGAAACTACAGAAAAGCCTATAGACTATTAAAAAAATGTCAAAAATATTTTAGTCAAAACACTGAACATATTAGCGAATTACTTTTAACATATTTAAGTTTCGGTGAATATTATAAGATTCATAATAACTACAACAGCGCTATAAGACATTTCGAAAAAGCTGCTTCTATTGCAGAAAATAATAAAATGTCTAGAGAAGCAATGAACATTTATAAAAAATATGAGGAGTTACTTGTGAAATTTGGGAGACAAGATAGAGCTTATGCGATTCTTAAAAAATACACTAAACACCACGAAACTGCATTAGAAACCGAGAAATTAGAAACAAATCAATTTAAAGAAAAATTAGTAGTAAGCAATAAAAATAACAGTATACAAACTCAAAAAGCAAAACAATCACAAACAGTTTCTATATTTACCTTATCACTGCTTATATCATGTCTAATACTATTTTGTTTTTTCATCTATAATCATAGAAAAACAAAAGTACTCGGAGAGTCATTAGCAATCAAAAACAAAGAATTAAAAATTTCGAAAGAAAAATCAGATCGTCTTGCTGCCGTAAAAACAAAATTCATATCAACAGTAAGTCATGAACTTAGAACTCCACTATATGGAGTAGTTGGTTTATCATCTATTCTTATGGAACGAATCAAGGATGAAGAAAATCATAAGTTTATAAAATTAATGAAGTTTTCGGCAGATCATTTGCTTAATCTTATTAATGATGTTCTTCAGGTTACTAAAATGGAGTCTTATGAAATAAGACTGGATAAATCTATATATAATATCAAAAGCTTAGCCGATGACATTAAAAACTCATTTGAATATCAAGCAGATAAAAATGGTAACACGTTACACCTTAATTTTGATTCAAACATTCCTCATTCTCTTATAGGAGATTCTGTGAGATTATCTCAGATTTTTATTAATCTCATCAGTAATGCGAATAAGTTTACTAGGAACGGAAATATCTGGTTGAATTTTGTCAACCCCATCGTTACCGATAACCAGGTTGAGATCACCTTTGAAATTAAAGATGATGGAAGAGGGATTCCCTTGGACAAGCAAGGAATAATCTTTGATAAATTTTCTCAAGCTAATTCAAAGGATCATACAACAGGTACTGGTCTTGGTTTACATATTGTTAAGAATTTAGTTAACCTGCATGGCGGTGATATCAAAATAAAAAGTTCACCAGGTAAAGGTTCCATATTTTATTTTACCATTTCTTTTGAAATTGATTCTACTAGTCAAGAAAAGAATCAAATAGATAATTTGAAAAAATATATTAAATTAAAAAACATTGAAGATTATAATATCTTAATTGTTGAAGACAATAAAATAAATCAAATAGTAACTAAAAATGTTCTTAAAACAAAAGGTTTTAATTCCGACATCGCAGATGATGGACTTATTGCCATTGAAATGGTAAAGGAAAACAAATATGACCTTATATTAATGGATTTAAACATGCCAAATATGGGTGGAATGGAATCAACTAAAATAATTAGAGAATTTAATCCTGATGTACCTATTGTAGCTTTAACCGCATCAGATACTCAGGATACGGTTGAAGCAATTCTTAATCCTGACTCGGGATTCAATGATTTCTTAAGAAAACCATATAAAAATGAAGAGTTCTTTCGTAAAATTGAAACAAATATTAACGGTAAAATTTCAAAAGCTTCATAATTGTACTAATTCTTCATTGAAATCTAACACTTGTGCTGTAATTTTTAAAGACTAACAACAACCAATATAGATAGCCTTGATCTATATTTACAAACACTAATTGAACAACCGTTATAAGAATATTTCATTCTCAATCATATATCGATGTAAAATTTTAGGGCATACGTTTTGCTTTTACTCTAATAAAAAGCTTATCATATACGTATTCGAATAGAATACGGTTTTTATTTTCGGGATTTTATCTTTATTTTTTGGGTATAAAAAAACCCTTCATTGTTATAATGAAGGGTTTCAAGGAAGGCGGCGACCTACTCTCCCACGATTGTAGTACCATTGGCGCTAACGGGCTTAACTTCTCTGTTCGGA
>NZ_CANLYD010000011.1 GCF_947495315.1 uncultured Aquimarina sp.
ACAGTAATGGTAAATGTTTGATCATCAGAAGTGTCATCACCACCGTTAGCAGTTCCCCCATCATCAGAAATACTTACTGTTACCGTCGCACTACCACTAGCATCTGCAGCGGGAGTATAGGTTAGATTTCCAGTTGCATCAATAGCTGGTTGCGCGCTAAATAATGCATTGTTGTCATTTGATACATTAAAATTCAATGTTTGCATTGCATTAGCATCTCCATCATCAATGGCAGTTGCCCATCCATTTACGGTTTGTGCACCAGCATCTTCATTGACTGCTTCATTGGCACCCGCAGTGAAGCTAGGTTCGTCATTTACGGAGTTTACAGTAATGGTAAATGTTTGATCATCAGAAGTGTCATCACCACCGTTAGCAGTTCCACCATCATCAGAAATACTTACCGTTACCGTCGCACTACCACTAGCATCTGCAGCAGGAGTATAGGTTAGATTACCAGTTGCATCAATAGCGGGTTGAGCGCTAAATAATGCATTATTGTTATTTGACACATTAAAATTCAATGTTTGCATTGCATTAGCATCTCCATCATCAATGGCAGTTGCCCATCCATTTACGGTTTGTGCACCAGCATCTTCATTGACTGCTTCATTGGCACCCGCAGTGAAGCTAGGTTCGTCATTTACGGAGTTTACAGTAATGGTAAATGTTTGATCATCAGAAGTGTCATCACCACCGTTAGCAGTTCCACCATCATCAGAAATACTTACGGTTACCGTCGCACTACCACTAGCATCTGCAGCAGGAGTATAGGTTAGATTACCAGTTGCATCAATAGCGGGTTGAGTGCTAAATAATGCATTATTGTTATTTGACACATTAAAATTCAATGTTTGCATCGCATCAGCATCTCCATCATCAATGGCAGTTGCCCATCCATTTACAGTTTGCGCACCTGCATCTTCGTTGACTGCTTCATTGGCACCCGCAGTGAAGCTAGGTTCGTCATTTACGGAGTTCACAGTAATGGTAAATGTTTGATCATCAGAAGTGTCATCACCACCGTTAGCAGTTCCACCATTATCAGAAATACTTACGGTTACCGTTGCACTACCACTAGCATTTGCAGTAGGAGTATAGGTTAGATTTCCGGTTGCATCAATAGCTGGTTGCGCGCTAAATAATACATTATTGTCATTTGATACATTAAAACTCAATGTTTGCATTGCATCAGCATCTCCATCATCAATGGCAGTTGCCCACCCGTTTACAGTTTGTGCACCCGCATCTTCATTGATAGCTTCATTCGCACCCGCAGTGAAACTTGGTTCGTCGTTAACGGCATTTACAGTAATTGTGAATTGCTGTGTAGCAAAAGTATCATCACCTCCATTCGCAGTTCCTCCATCGTCTGAGAGTACAACACTTACTGTTGCAGAACCATTAGCATCTGCAGCAGGAGTATAGGTTAGATTACCAGAAGCACTAATTGCCGGTTGTACGCTGAACAGTGAATTATTGTCATTGGTTACTGTAAATGTCAAAGTTTGTGTAGCGTCTGAGTCTCCATCATCTATGGCAGTTGCCCACCCGTTTACAGTTTGTGCACCTGCATCTTCGTTAACAGCTTCATTCGCACCCGCAGTGAAACTTGGTTCGTCGTTAACGGCATTTACAGTAATTGTGAATTGCTGTGTAGCAAAAGTATCATCACCTCCATTCGCAGTTCCTCCATCGTCTGAGAGTATAACACTTACTGTTGCAGAACCATTAGCATCTGCAGCAGGAGTATAGGTTAGATTACCAGAAGCACTAATTGCCGGTTGTACGCTGAACAGTGAATTATTGTCATTGGTTACTGTAAATGTCAAAGTTTGTGTAGCGTCTGAGTCTCCATCATCAATGGCAGTTGCCCATCCGTTTACAGTTTGTGCGCCAGCATCTTCGTTAACAGCTTCATTCGCACCCGCAGTAAAACTTGGTTCATCATTCACTGCATTTACAGTAATTGTGAATTGCTGTGTAGCAAAAGTATCATCGCCTCCATTAGCAGTTCCTCCATCATCTGTTAATACTACACTTACGGTAGCAGAACCATTGGCATCTGCAGCAGGAGTATAGGTTAGATTTCCAGTTGCATCAATAGCTGGTTGCGCACTAAATAATCCATTATTGTTATTGGTTACTGTAAATGTCAAAGTTTGTGTAGCGTCTGAGTCTCCATCATCAATGGCAGTTGCCCACCCATTTACAATTTGTGCACCTGCATCTTCGTTAACAGCTTCATTCGCACCCGCAGTGAAACTAGGTTCGTCATTAACGGCATTTACAGTAATTGTAAATTGTTGTGTAGTAAAAGTATCATCACCTCCATTCGCAGTTCCACCATCATCTGAGAGTACAACATCTACAGTTGCAGAACCATTAGCATTTGCAGCAGGAGTATAGGTTAGATTACCAGAAGCACTAATGGCTGGTTGTGCGCTGAACAGTAAATTATTGTCATTGGTTACTGTAAATGTCAAAGTTTGTGTAGCGTCTGAGTCTCCATCATCAATACTGGTTGCCCAGTTGTTGACTGTTTGTGCACCTGCATCTTCATTGACTACTTCATTCGCCCCCGCGGTAAAACTAGGTTCGTCATTAACGGCGGTTACATTAAGCGTAGCCACATAATTTCCAGTACTGTTTTCTATACCATCATTAACTTCAAATTGAAAAGATGTATTTACTGAGCCTGTCTGTATATATTGTAAGTTCCCAGCATCTAAATCAGCTTTTGAAACCGTTGAGCCCATAGAAAGTTGTTCACCAGTATCAAAAGTATCACTGCTATTGGCATCTACATATAGCGTCCCTATAGCAGGAAGAATTTCTATTAATAGATTGTCTAAAGGGTCACTATCCGTATCATTATAACTAAAATCAGCAGTAGCAAATGTATATGTTTGATCCTCAAATGGGCCCGATGAAGCAGTGAAGCTTGAAGCCGTTGGAGCAGAGTTTGTTGATACAGCAGCTATTATAATCATACTGTCTATTGACCATCCTCCAATAATTGGAGAAGATGGAGTTAATACTAATTCATCAATATCTGAGAAAGATCCTGTTGTTGGATTTGTTAAATCAACGTTCACTAAAGTATTGTGTAATGCATTAATAATCTTTGTTCCTACTTCTATTCCGTCTTTTTTTCCAGACGCAGTAAATGATAAAGTTGTAGGTGCAGAATTATATTCGTAAGCAAAATCAAAACTAGTAATGCCTATTTCACCACCTGAATCTGTGGATAAAGTAGATGAATTTGTTGTTCCGAGAGAACCACCCCCAAAGAATAAAGCAGCGTCAGATCCTCCTGCTGTAGCATTTGTACCTGCTCCATTTCCTGATAATGCAAAAGCAATAATTCTTGAATTTGAAGAGGTCATAGATACATCAAATCCGTTTAATAGAGTGCTAAAACTTTGATCAGCACTAGGATTTAGACCATTGGCTATGACGATTGTCGATGTTCCAAACTCCATCGTAGTTGGGGTCTGTCCATATGATTGTTTGTGAATTAAAAAAAACACAAAATATACAATCGGAATTAGCGAAGATTTGAAGTAATAATGTTTCATATGTTTAACTGTTTTGTTAGGGAAAATTTACCTTTAACTAAAGGTATTAATTTTATTTGGAATAAATTGAGGGTTATTCTTGGTTTTTGAAAACCTCTAATAAAATTTCATTAGAGGTTTTTACTTTTTATAAATTATTTTATCATTAACTTCTTGAAGGAAATAGTCCTTGTAAAGCAATAATATAATTAGTTGTCAAATAAGGTTGCATGTTATTATGTGATTGGCCTCCTCCATTATTTAAAATAGTTAAACCAGCATTACTTCTAATAGTTTGGCCATTTACAGGGTTCGTTGGTGGTCCAAAAGCTTTTACCTTAGTAGCACTTAGACCTGTACCAAATTGTGCCACTGCAGGTACATCACCAGCTTGTGGAGTTTCATTCACTGCATTTTCCGTACTTAATAGAATAGTTTGATCCGTGCTTTCTGAATTTTGTGTTAAGTGATTGTGAGAAGGCAATTCGGGAGTTACTAAGGTATGTGTTTCTCCGCCTCCTTTCGAACCCAATCTACGATTACTCAAACCGGGCCCGTTTCCAGCGTGCATTGGAACTCTACCCCGTAAATCGGGAAGTGCAAACGTAGTTCTGCCATCTCCACCGTACACTGTGCCCAGTATTGAGAAAAGTGCACTGTTTGATGAAATTGGTAATAATTGCCCGTCACAAAGCGCCCAGCCTCTAGGAGCGAAATTTCCTCCGAATAATATAATTTGTCCTAAAAAAGGTTCCATAAATAATTAATTTTAAAGATTAATAAATTGATTTAAGTTATTTAGTAATGAACTTGTTCTTCTTTTATTCTTATACTTGTTATAAAACAATGTCCTTGTCGTATTCCTAGATGGACAAATTTTGTTCCTGATAAAATGCCTGCATCAGAACTAATAGCATTTATTCTTAGTATTTTTCCGTATTTACAATACACATACAATCCTTCTTGTGGATGTGCGTGGATGATCTCACCAGCAGTTTTGCCAAGTAATGGTTGACTGTCTACAGGAGAAACTTCCAGAATTCTTATAGGAGATCCTTGGTAATATGTAATTGCTCCACCATATTTAGGATTGCAAGCATTCACTAAATTTTCTATTTCATCTGCAGTTTGGGTTTCCCAGGAAATCGTAGTGTCTTTTTCTATAGGTCTGTTGTAATATGTAATTTCTTTTGTTGGCTGAGGTTTAAAGTTTTTAATGTCGGTTACCAGCTGAATTGATTTTTGAATAACCCCATCAAGCATATAACTCATTTTGGAATTAGCCATTCCCAAGGTTTCTCCAGGAATTATAGGAACAGGTCGTTCTAATAGAATTTTACCAGTATCCCAATCTTCATCCATCTGATGAATAGTGATAGCCGTTTGTTTTTTTCCTTGTTTTATAGACCAAAATAGTGGATCAGGACCCCTATTCTCTGGTAATTTTCCAAAATGAACATTCAGAAAACCATATTTTGGTATTTCTAATACTTCTTTAGGAATCTTGATAGAAAAACCACAAACCAATACCAAATCAGGAGCTTTATTTACTAACCAGGTTTTGAATGCGGTGCTAATATTTTGTTTATTGATGAGATACGTGTCAAGACCTTCTTTCTGTATGGAGGTAAACCAAAAATTCTCCTTAGGATTCGGAACTTCAGATTCCTGAAAACATACAGCTTCCAAATGATTATCTTTAGATAGGCTGTTATATACAGAAAGGCAGACAGGAAAGCTTCCGATAAGTATTGTTTTCATGAATTCAAGGTTTTACAATCCGCCAGACATACATCTAGCTATATTGATTAAATTATTCAGATAATTTTTTCTGATTTCTCTGTGTATCAAAACTAAACAGAGTATTAAAATTGATCAATACGTATAATTACCTGAATTTTAGTGAAAGTGTTTGCTAATGATAATTCCCTGCTTTTTAGAGGAACCTTTAGCCTTATAATATCGTCCTTTTTGTGTGGAAATGTATTTTCTTTTGGTTTAAAGAAATAAAGTGAAGTGTATAGTGCTGCTATTTAGATCAGTTTCTGTTGAAAACTAGAATTGTGATGATGAAGAAGCTTGGATTCAGAAAAATTATTTATTTAAGATATAGACACTTTTGATCGTAATCTATAACGGCTTTTCCTCTTTTTAAAACATCAGCACCAATAATCCCATCTACTGGTTCCGCTTGATGTGCGATAAGCGCCGTATTTACATGAGTAAGATCAAATAAAATAAGTGAAATACTTTTTTTTGACCATTTGCCAAGCTGTAGCGTATTTTTTTTAGAAAGCTGTGTGAGCATGTCTGTAGCGCCAGCACCAGCTGCCTTTACATCACTATCCTGTGCAAAAAGATCAAATTTTTCTACTGCATCAAAACCAACACACGAATTAGAGGCTCCAGTATCTACAATAAAATTACCCTCTATACCATTAAGCATTGCTTTCACCTCAAAATGATTGGTTTTGGTATACACAAGTTTAATACGATGATATTCTTTTTCAATTAGAAACTGGCGGAGTGTTGTCATTTTATTTTTTGTCGAATCACGAACAAAAATAGTATAATTAATAAGAACCCTCCGATTATAAATATCCAATTTGATTTTCCTTCAGTTGGAGATTGATAGTTTCCATAATACACAAATGAAGCCCAGTAATACGGTGATTTTTGAGTATTAGAGATTTCTTTTGCTTCAAGGAAATCCAATTTTGCTTTATGCAATTCGTATACATAGGAGTTAGAAAGATGTAGATTTTGATAAAAATATTGCATTAGCTGAGAAGTAGTTTTGTCATTTACTTTCCATAACGAAAACAATACATTTTGTACTCCTGCATATTGAAATCCTCTACCAATGCTAAGCGGACCTTCTCCTTTGGCCAAAGTGCCTATACCTGTTTCACAAGCACTGAGCACGACTAAGTCTGCTTCTAATTGCAATCCATATAACTGATTTACCAGAATATTCTGATCTATGAACTGTATAGAAGCTGGTCTTGAAAAACTTCCTGCTTCTGCGTGGGTAGATAGGTGTAAAATCGAATGTTTTTTTGTCTCATCCAGAAAACGTGCATAAGTGGCTTCCTCTTTTTCTAAGAACACACCATCAAATTTTTGTTGTATGTGGCTTTGTTCTTCAAGAGAGAAAGGAAGTTCTAGATTGGTGTTTTCGAAAACCGGAAACACTCCTAGAATGTTTAATTTTGTGTCCCTGCTATTTGATCTTAAATATTTACCTGCGGAAATTTCGTAGTTTATGATACTTGATTTTAACAAGAATGGCATCTTCTCGAAACTTAAAACATTACTTTTTTTAGTCAATAATGTTTCAAAAGGAACAAAATTGAGTAGTCCATCAGGAATAACTAGTAGCTTCTTAGTGTTAGGAATTTTTAGAATATTATATAGTTCAAAACTACTTTCCGAAAAACTCTTTACATTGTTAACAATAGTGGATGAATTATTAAAGTAACGTATATAATTTTGGATGACACTTCTAAAATGCTCAATATCTTGAGTTTTTGTTATTTCAATTGAATCTGCATCAATTTTGAATTGATACACAGTTTTTTTACCAAAAAAATATTCAATTAAGGTAAGATCATCTTGTTTTAGCTTTCTTTGAAGCTCCGTAATTGAGATTTTTTTTTGCTTAAAAAGAAGATTGGGATATTTTTTCTGAAGCCTTTGAGTTACATCCTTAAGTTCTATAGATTTCATTTCATACACCGATACCCGTTTTTGAATTTGTGAGATGTCAGCCTTGTCTTCTTTTTGTTTTTCTTGTAAAATGTATGTGTCATATGTTGCTATTTCGTTAGTAAGTTGTTTGTTTTTCTTTACTAACGAATCGTTTTTGTACTGTGACAGCAGTTGTTTAGATAGCAATGCTTCATTTACAAAAGGTGCTTTAGAGTTTTCTGCTGCTTCAAATGCTTTTATGAGATACTTCGCATCTTTTGTTGTAATGTACA
Source organism: uncultured Aquimarina sp. (assembly GCF_947495315.1). GTDB lineage: Bacteria > Bacteroidota > Bacteroidia > Flavobacteriales > Flavobacteriaceae > Aquimarina. The sequence continues at coordinate 7,544 of NZ_CANLYD010000011.1, forward strand.
TGGAATACAAAAGATCAATGTAGGTTTCGGTACGATTTCGGTTTTGACTGTGCTGAATAATTTTTGTATCCTGTAACGGGTACGTTGTATTTAATTTTGAGTTTACCTCAAAAGCTGCCTCGAACACATTAATGGCTAAAATCGGCTCATCTAATTGTTGATGGATATAGGCCTGTACATCTAATGCTTTGATTAAGACTCTGTCTGCTATAAGAATCTCCTTTTTCGGAAAATCCATGTCTGAGGAATATTCAGGAAGTAGGTATGCATAGATTTCTTTAAGATTTTTTAATGCTTCAGTATATGCTGATTTAGAAAGCAGAATATCTATATACGCCAATTGCCATTTTGCAATATCTCGAGCTGATGTATTTGGTTTTTTTAATAGCTGAAGTTTTGCCTTGTGGATATAGTTTTGGGCATTTTGTAGTTCCTTGTTTTCTAGAGCGATTGCTGCTAAGATTTGGTAAGCATTTACCTGGGTGACATCTATCGAAATTACTTTTAATGCATGCTTTTTAGCTTCTTCCATTACTCCGGAATCTAGATAATTAGTAGCTAAATTTGTTAGAATGTTCACGTTTTTTGGAGCTATTTCTTCACCTTTTTGGAGCACCTTAATCGCTTTCTGATAATTACTTTGATTGTTATAAGCAATAGATAGGTTTGTGATAGCAGAGATTATTTTAGCCGTATTTTGAGATTGCTCCGCCAAATATAAATAGTTAGTAATTGTATTTTCTGCTTTTTGTAAATCCCCAATTTTGAGATATAAGTTTCCTAGAGGTTGCAGGCAGTTTTCAATGATATCATAATTTTTGAGGTTGTTATTATTGAAGGTTTTCCAGGATTTTTCATAGTAGACAATAGCTGTGGGGATGCTTCCAAATTGATTATAGTAATATCCCATATTAGCATGAACAATAACCCACGCAAGTTTGTCTTCTTTAGATAAAAGTTGATCTTCTTTAGAAGCTGTGATTTTACTTAATCTATGTAATTGCGACTTTGATGAATCTTTTAGAAAATAATCTAATTGATTGTATAAAAATTTTGAAGTCTTGGTTTTTTGCTCTGCAAGAACTACATCATTTCCCAAACACAGAAAAACGAAAATTAAGAAGAGTGTTTTAAAATTTCCAAATCCCATAAAACTGAATTTGAGAATTTGGAGCATCGAAGTTGTATACGTACCTAATACCAAGACTGGGTCCGATCCGAACAGCCCCTAGATTCATTCCAACAAAAACTCCGGTTTGAAAATTGGTAAAAGTATCATCTATTTCTTGTACGACAAAAGAGTCTAAATCTCGATCAGGAGTGATTATTTGCCCTTGTTCTTCGATAATAAACCCTGTACCTGTTGTTTCTTGATCATTTGTGCTTGTGAGATCCAGTTTTAATTGAATTCCGGCTCCCATAGCGAAGAAATTAGTGAAGTTATACCGATAAGAAGCTGGTACCGCATATACTGAGATGCTATTGTATTTGTTTGCTTCTGAGAATTCAATAAGATTTTCTATTCCATTGGCTTGTGTAGACCTAGTTTCAAAATTTCTTATTTCATCAAATGAAGATGCAGAAAATAGTAGTTCTACTTGATAATATCCTCTATAAGATTTGAATGGAGAAAGCGTAGCTCCTACAAAATATTCTCTTTGATTGTTTAATTCAGGAACTGTAATGTATCCTGCTTTTGCACCAATCGAAATCCCCGGTAAGAATCGCGTAGTGGCATAATTAGTAATAATAGGATCGTTTTTGTCAAAATAAATAGCAGTCTTGCTTCTCGTTTTTTTCTTGTGGAATTTTTTGCCAAATTTCATAGAGTATTTTACAAACCCCTTAGTAGAATCAATTTCAGCTACATTTTTCTGTTCACTTCCGGGAAGATAGATTCTATTAAATTGAAATATGATTTTATCTTTTTTCAAAATAGTGTCCAGACAACTGTAATTTACTTCTCGTTCTTTTGGACAAATTGGACATTCCGGATACATGCCCTCAATTCTAAGTGTAGATTTGTCAAACATTTCTGGGGTATCCACTTCTAGTTTTATTGTGTTAGCAGGACCTTCTCCGTTATTCTGAAATCGTACTTTGAATTTTAATCGTTTAAATCTCACTAAACGATAATTCATTAAAAAACCATTAGAAGACATTTTATTGGGATCATGAGAAGTCACAATTTCCATCTCAGTATCCTTTACGGTATGATCATCAAAATTATTGTCAGGGACATATACACTTCTTAGCGTTACAATCGCACTGGTGTCTTTGATCATTTCCGGAGTAGTCTTTAGTGTTCTAAAGATATTGCGCTCTTCTCCGGGTTTCATATCGTCAAATTCTATGATCTGATAACTTCGGTATAAGGCTTTTGATTCCTCTAATGTAAGCGGAAAGTTCCTTCGCTTGGTAGTGTCTTGTACAAAAAGCGTTTTATTATATAGCAAAGAAATATTATTTGAAGCTAATAAAGTATGATCATCATTTTCTGGAAGTATTGAAGAAACACCATCCAAAGGAACGATCCGTTCTCCATAATGTAATCGAGTATCTTCTATAGTAAAATTATCATTCTTAAATTGTCGGTCATTATAAAATAGATATAATTTTCCGCTGGAGATATAGTTATTATTGTTCTTGTAGCTAGTAATAAACACCATTTCTTGATCAGGAACGGGTTCGCGATTTCTTTTTAAAATTAAATCATCATCTTCAGTAAAAGGAGAATTACCTTCAATAGATGCTTCGTCTTGTGCGTTATCGACTGTTACAGATTTTGGCCTACTCGCAGGAGGTTTTCCGTTATCATAGTTGTTTGTTGCCCATAGCTTAGCATCATATTTGCCATTTTTTTTATAGGTGTGTGCTGGTTTTTCCTTAAAACTATAATTACCGTCTCCGAACTCCCAATAATAGGTATAGAAGGCTTTAGGAGCACCAGCAATTTGATTAAGAGGAGGCATTTCTGCCTTGTAATTTACCTGATTACCTTGGATTTCATATGATATTGGTGTTATTCTGGGTATGGTATCATTGGTTAATATTTGGCCAATACAGAAAAAAGGAAACAGTACGATTGTAAATAAAGCCGAAAATCTATTCATGATTTGTTGTTAGTGTTAATAAAGATAAACAAAAAGTTAAATCGCAGATATTACAATCTTTAGTACATTAAAATTCCGGAAGGTCAACTTCCGGAATTTTTGCTGAAATTTGCTGTAACCCCCATTACCTAATATGCATATTTCAGTGTGAGTTTTGTTTACGGGAGACCGTTTATTAATGCAACTAATTCTGCTTCTGTTCCAGTACTGGTAGCGCCAATTACTTCTGTGTGGTTTTCTCCTATGGTTGCTCCCTGGATTGCATATACATATTGGTCATCTTGTACAGATACGAAAATGAAATGTACTTCTAATCCAATGGGTATTAACCCATAATGTTCAGAGAATAAACCAGTTTCTGAGTTGTAAATATCTAATAGCGCTAATGCTGTAGGTTCTCCGTCATAAGATATGTATACGTTACTATTGGTATTATCAAAACCTTCAGGAACATCTGCATATACTATTGTTTTAGGACCTTCATAATTATACCAGCGGTCTAAGTTTGTCCAACCAAAGTTGCTAATAAAACCTCCGTATCCAGAAACTCCCTGTCCATTAGGACCTTCTCTTTGCATAGGTTCTAAACCTCCCTGCTCATCTTCTTCCCATACAATATCACATTGCATTTCGTCTCCATTGCAATCATTATCTTGACCATTAAAAATTCTCATATCCTCATCAAATTCATCTGCAGGAGCAAAAAGTTGAAAATCATTAGCTAATTGTAATTGCTCTCCATTTTGAGTAGCATTGATAAAAAACTCACCTGCAGAAACTAATGTTTCAACATCACCATTAGGACGTTTTCCATTGGTGGGCATTTTAGTTAATAACATTTTTGCCTTGTCATAAATTTCAATTAACTCAATAGTTACAGAACCAGTAACGGGATCACCATTTTGATCTTCAAAGCTGTTGGGAGGGAAATATAAGATGGTACCTTCTGATCCATATACCTCACCAGAACCGCCAGCATTTAGAATAGTTGTTTGTAAAGCTTCTTCACGATTTTCGATAATCTCAGTTTCTAATTCTAATCCATCAAGAAATTGTTCGATAATAATGTCATTGTCATCATTGCTACTACAGCTCGCTAATAAAAGAATGCTTACACCTAAAAGTAAAAAGTTAATCATTCTTTGTTTTACATTCTTACTACTATTCAGTAATGCAATTGTTGTACTATTTGTTTTCATGTTTTTTAGTTTTAATTGCCCATTATGGACTTTCTAAATTTTGTTGTTTACATCTTCATATCAACAACACTAATTTTTTGTTACCCTCTTTCTTAAAAACTTTTTTAATTTAGATGTCCAGACCAAATCATTTATGGGAAATAACAAAGCGCATGCTGACCAGAAATATATCGAAGCTCTCTTAAATAATGACAGCATAGTTATTAAAGAGATCTATGAAAAATTCGCTCCTAAAGTTGTAGGATACATAAAGAAGAATAGTGGAGACGAATCCAAGGCTCAGGATATAATCCAGGAAACTTTAATTACAATATATAAGCAAGCAAAAGAAAAAGAACTAATGCTTACTTGTCCGTTTGATGCTTATTTCTTTTTACTCTGTAAACGGAAGTGGCTAAATGAGTTAAAAAAGAATACCACAAAAGAGGTAACAATTAATGAAGAGGTCGTATCTATTAATGACGAGAGTGTTCAATATGCTGATGAAACCGTAGTTTTTGAGGCTAGAAATAAACTTTTTACAGAAGTGTTTGATCAATTAGGAAAGGCATGTAAAGAGTTGTTAAAAGCCACTTTTACTATAAAATCTATGGAAGAAGTAGCGTCAAAATTAGGGCAATCCTATGGGTATGTCCGCAAGAAGAAATCGCTATGTATTGGCCAGTTAACAAAAATGGTTCAAAGCGCTCCTAAGTATAATAAAATAAAGAATTTGTTATGACCCCAGAAGAAAAATATGAGCTTTTTGAGCGAAAAATTAGTGAGGAGCTTTCTAATAAGGAAGAAGAAACGCTATCCCAAATAATCAAAGAGGATAAGGCGATTGCTGAAGAATTCAGAATATATAAAGAATGGAGTTCTTATTTGGATGCTAATCTGAATTTAGAACAGGAGCAATCTGATTTAGAACAGAATTTGAAAAAAGTAGGAGATTCGTTTTTTGAGAAAAAACAAGCTAAAAAAGAAACCAAAGTAATAAAAATACCTTCTTGGGCATATGCGGTTGCTGCAAGTGTTGCGATTGTTTTAGGGGTATATACATTTACTAAAAGTGATCCAGCTTATAATGACTTTGCCTCGATACCAGAATTATCCATTACGGAAAGAGGAAGCGAGGATGAAATTAGTAAGAAAGCCGAAGCTTCTTTTAATTCTGAAAACTATGAGGAGGCGGAGAAATATTTGTTAGAATTATTAAACAATGATAACTCCAATTCAGAATATCTTTTTTACTTAGGAATCACTTTGGTGGAACAAGATAAACACGAAAAAGCGTCAGAGATCTTCGAAAAACTCCGACAAGGAACATCCGTATATAAATACAAGGCTATCTGGTTTGAGGCTTTGAATCAGTTAAAGCAAAAAAATATAGGCCGCTGTACTGAATTATTAAAATCTTTACCTCAAGAAGCTGAAGATTATCAGCAAGCACAAAAATTGCTTAAAAAACTTTAAATCTTCATAAATCATTGACGTTTAAATTGTTAATTAACAATATTTTCTTTAATAGAAGCGTTGTATTATGTAACTTTTAGTGAATTATAGCAATGTTTTTCTTAAAAATTTAAAGAGCATATATCATGGGGGTAAATGATCAAATACAATTAATACAAAAAGAGCAAATAAAGCATCTGCATTTTCCGCATAAAGAAGTTTTAAGCGATAAAAGATCTAAACGTGATCGATACCGTAAATTGGTAAGAGGATTGAGTTTGGGTAATTTAGAACACCTAAAGGTGAAGATAGTTTTTGCAGATGATGAAGGAGCTAAAAAAGTAGAAACAACCATTTGGGGAATTACCGATAAATCGGTCATTCTAAAGCAATCCACAATTATTCCTTTAGAACGAATTATTAGTGTTAATTAAATGTATTTTTATTTAGAATATAGTATTAAAAGTAAAAACCCTGAGATCTCAGGGTTTTTTTAGTTGTATGTTATTCTGGGTCCGGACCGCCACAAGGTTTGTCAAAAAACATAAAACATAGACCGATAGGTAAACAAACAAAACAATCACCAAAACTTGCGCAATCGCTATCGTTACTGCAGTTCTGCATTGGCATTCCGCCTTTTATGCTTTTTTGTTGGTCTCGAGTAATTACTTTGGTTCCGTTTAGACTTAATAAATTTTTCATTTTGAAATAGTTTAAGAATATGTCTACTCTATTATTAGTTAGGATTTTCGACTTGCTCCTTTTTAGGATTGATAATGAACTATTCTATTTTGTAATTCATCGAATTATGTAAATACAAATTGATTTGTGTCATTGTCTATTCGAGGATACAACTTTTTAAAATTAGGCGCAAATTCCCTATAAGTATTAGTTTTTTTTTAACAATAATATTTTGCTAAGACCTCAAATCAGTAAAGTGTTATTATTCTCGTTAATAAAAGGTTTTGTAAAATCTAAATTTGGTTACTTTTGCGACATGATATTTACTGATACACACACGCATATTTATAGTGAATCTTTTGAAGAAGATCAGGATGAAATGATGCGGAGAGCTATTTCTGCTGGAGTAGAACGTTTTTTTGTTCCAGCTATCGATTCTGGTTATACGCAATCTATGTATGATATTGAAAGCAGATACCCAAATAATGTATTTCTAATGATGGGATTGCATCCTACTCATGTTAAAGAAAATTATAAAGAAGAACTCCAGCATGTAGAAGAAGAGCTGGCAAAAAGACTAAGTGAAAATAGCGATAAAAAATTCTATGCAGTTGGAGAGATAGGGGTAGATTTATACTGGGATAAAACGTTTCTTAAACAACAACAAGATTCATTTAGACATCAGATTAAGCTAGCTAAAAAATATAAACTACCTATAGTGATTCATTGCCGGGATGCTTTTGAAGAAGTGTTTGAGGTTTTAGAATCCGAAAAAGGAGAAGATTTATTTGGTATATTTCATTGCTTTACAGGCACAATTGATGATGCTCGACGAGCTATCGGATATAACATGAAATTAGGTATTGGAGGAGTTGTAACGTTTAAAAATGGTAAAATAGACAAATTTCTAAATGAGTTTTCTTTAGAAAACATTGTTCTAGAGACCGACGCTCCTTATTTAGCGCCCGTTCCATATCGAGGAAAGAGAAATGAAAGTTCTTATTTGATTCAGGTGGTAGAAAAGTTATCTGAGATTTATGAAAAATCACCAGAAGAAATCGCCCGAATTACAACAGAAAATTCCAAAGATATATTCGGAATATAGGTTGCAGATTGTAATATAAATTTTGTTCATTTGTGAGACCAATAAATATATGGTTTCAATGAAGACTTCACCAAATATATTATTGATCTATACAGGAGGTACGATTGGTATGGTCAAAAATTTCGAAACAGGAGCTTTAATAGCTTTTGATTTTGATGAATTATTGCTCAATATTCCTGAGCTAAAACAATTGGACTGTAATATAGAGACTATAAGTTTTAAAGAACCTATTGATTCTTCTGATATGGATGTTGAACGCTGGAAAGAACTAGGAGGTATCATTAATTCTAATTATGAAAAGTATGATGGTTTTGTAGTATTACATGGTAGTGATACAATGTCTTATACTGCTTCTGCTATCAGTTTTATGTTCGAAAATTTAGGAAAACCTATTATTTTTACCGGATCTCAGTTGCCAATTGGTGATCTAAGAACTGATGCCAAAGAGAACTTGATAACCGCAGTGCAGATTGCGGCTCTACAAAAAAAAGGAAAGCCAGTAATTACAGAAGTTGGGTTGTATTTTGAGTATAAACTGCTTAGAGCTAATAGAACCACAAAGATAAATGCAGAGCATTTTAAGGCGTTTCAATCACTTAATTACCCCACTTTAGTGGAATCGGGAGTTCATCTTAAGGTAAACACCTCTTTTTTACAAGTTGTTAATCGCAGAAAAAAAATGGTGTACCACACACATTTTGATAATGATATTGTCATAATTAAAATGTTTCCGGGAATAAATGAAATGATTTTAAGAAGTATTTTTTCTTCAGAAGTAATAAAAGGTATAATTATTGAGACATATGGATCGGGAAATACTACGACCAAATCATGGTTTTTGGATATTATTTCTGATACAATTAAAAAAGGAATACCAGTAATAAATGTAACACAATGTGCGGGAGGTAGTGTAGAAATGGGTAAGTATGATACGAGTGTTGCATTAAAAAAAGCAGGTGTTATATCAGGAAAAGATATAACAACGGAGGCGGCTGTGGCTAAATTGATGTATTTGTTAGGAGAAAAATTGCCTCTTAAAGTGCTCAAAACCATTTATGAAACTTCATTACGAGGTGAAATGTCAGAAAATTAACGCCCCAAATTTTAGTAGTTAACATTTTTTTTGTTATTTGCTCAACCATTTTTTTGGCAAATATTTTAATAGAGAGGTGGCCGAGTGGTCGAAGGCGCACGCCTGGAAAGTGTGTATACGTCAAAAGCGTATCGAGGGTTCGAATCCCTTCCTCTCTGCATTATTATTAAATTTTTAATGGATTTTGTAATATTTTTTTATCTTTAACCCTTTAACTAATTAAAATTAAGAATCAGCGCAATGAAAAGACTATTTTCTATTCTGGCAATCGCAACAGTAATGGCTTTTGGAAATATGCAAGCAGCCACTGCTCCGGCCCAGTTAACGGCAAACGTGCAATTATTAATTGCTCCAATAACAACAACAATTCAGGCTGAGGAACCTGCAGCAGCAGAGGAATCCTTTCACCAAAACCTTAAAAAACGTTTTATAGAAGGAGGCCCTAGCTTTATGGGAATCGTTCTTTTATGTTTGATTCTTGGTCTTGCGATAGCAATCGAAAGAATTATCTTTTTGAATTTATCTACTACTAACAGTAAGAAGCTACAACAAAATGTAGAAGATGCTCTTAATAGTGGTGGAGTAGAAGCGGCAAAAGAAGTTTGTAGAAATACAAAAGGCCCAGTTGCTTCTATATACTATCAAGGTCTTGATAGAGCTGACGAAAGTATTGACGCTGCAGAAAAAGCAGTAGTTGCTTACGGTGGTGTACAAATGGGACAATTAGAGAAAAATGTATCTTGGGTATCTTTATTTATCGCTCTTGCTCCAATGCTTGGGTTTATGGGTACGGTAATCGGGATGATTGACGCATTTGATAAAATTGAAGCAGCAGGAGATATGCAACCATCACTTGTAGCAGGAGGTATTAAAGTAGCACTTCTTACTACGGTATTTGGACTTATTGTTGCAATTATACTACAAGTATTCTATAACTACATTATCGCTAAGATCGATAGTATAGTAAATGATATGGAAGATGCATCGATTACTTTAATCGATATGTTAGTAGCTTACAAAAACAAAAAATAATAAATGACTGTTTAGATTTTATTTAAGATAATAAAATCTTCATAGCATATTAGAACATTTATTATTTAAAAATAGGGTTGTTGAATTATAACAACCCAATAAAAATTAGTCACATGAAAATTTCAAAAATTTTATCATACGTTGTACTAGCTATAGGTGCTATAGGTGCGATATTATTGTTCTTAATGAACGGTAATTTTACCACACTTATGGATAACTATGGTATTACAGAAGCGAAAGATTTGGTGAAAGATACATCTTCATCGGCTTTTGCAGAAGCTACTTCATTGGTGAGTCCTATGTATAATCTTACATTGGTTATTTTTGTTGTTATTATAATAGCGACATTAATTGCTGTTTTTTCAGCTTTAGCTAAAAATCCTGCTGGTCTAAAAAATGCTGGTATTGGAATTGTTGCGTTCTTAATCGTTCTCGGTATAGGTTATGCAATGGCAGAAGGTGTAGAGACACCAATGAAAGATGGCGAAGTGCTTTCTGAAAGTGGATCTAAGTTGGTAGGAGCTGGTATTTATGCTTTCTACTTTTTGGCAGCTATTGCTGTTGGCCTGATGGGATTATCAGGTGTTAAAAAATTAATAGGTAAATAATTATGGCAAGAAGATCAGCACCTGAGGTGAACGCAGGATCTATGGCGGACATTGCATTTTTACTTCTTATATTCTTTCTGGTTACTACAACCATTGATACGGATAGAGGTATTAGTCGTAAGTTACCACCGCCTTTAGATGAAACAGTAGAGCCTCCAGTTCTAAAGCAAAAAAATATTTTTGTAGTAGAATTGAACAAAAATAATGACCTTTTAGTGGAAGAAGCTCCTATGGAGTTAAAGGATTTACGTGCTGCAGCTGTTGCTTTCTTAGATAATGGAGGAGGAAGTGGTGATGAAGCTTGTAGTTATTGTAAAGGAGATAAGAATCCTAGTTCTTCGGATAATCCAGAAAAAGCAGTAATATCTCTACGTAATAATAGAGAAACTAGTTATGGTACGTATATAGCAGTACAAAATGAATTAGTTGCAGCTTATAATGAATTACGAAATAGAGAATCAGAACGACTTTACGGAAAGACATTTACTCAAATGGAAACTGAACTTAAGGATGTGAACTACTCTGGTAGTAAGGATAGACTTAAGGATCAGATAAAACAAATACAGTTAATGTATCCAGAAAAACTTTCTGAAGCAGAACCAAAGAAATAAGTATAACATAAAAACGTAATTATGTCTAAGTTTAAAAAGAAAAAGGGTGGTGAATTGCCCGCTATTTCAACAGCGTCTTTACCTGATATCGTATTTATGTTACTGTTTTTCTTTATGGTTGCAACAGTTATGAGGGAGAATAACTTAAAAATAGAGAATAGACTTCCTCAAGCAGATCAGACAGAAAAGCTGGATAAGAAAAACTTGGTAATGTATATCTACGCAGGAAAACCTAGTTCTAGATATGCAGCAAGTGCAGGTACGCAAGCAAGAATTCAGTTAAACGATAAGTTTGCTGAGGTAAGCGATATTAAACCTTTTGTGTTAGCAGAAAGAGCTGCTAAAAGAGAGGAAGAAGTGCCATTTCTTATTACTGCCCTAAAGGTTGATACTGATACCAATATGGGTCTTGTTGGCGATATTAAAAAAGAATTGAGAGAAGTTCAAGCGCTAAAAATTAACTACACCACAAGACAAGGTGATGCTACTGGTAATATTCAGTAAAAGTTAAAGATTTTAATATATTGAAAATCCCGCTTATTTAGCGGGATTTTTTTATGTCTTAAATTTGAGATTATTCTATATAAACGATCATTTAAATAATAGTTTAAGATAAATAATGACAGTTACAGGAACTATAATGCATTCATAAACTATTAGGTAAGTTCCATTTTTTTTGATTATTTAAATCCTGATTTTTACATAAGTTGTTATACTGGCATAACAATTGTTGCTACTATTTATAACTGTGATCTGTTAATCTGATCAATATCTAACCTTCCAAGCCAGTGGTATTGAATAGTAGAAATAATACAGTTGTAATTCTATGATGATCCTAGTTTTGATAATAGCTGCTCTAAGTTGTATGAATCAAAGCTTCTATAAAATATGGATGGACTTAGAATTGTTTTATTCTTCCAAATAATACCTCTTCAGGTTTACAGTGTGTGATTTAGTAAGTAATTATTAACTAAATATGTATTATTATGGCTAGAAGATTAGCACCAGAAGTGAATGCGGGATCCATGGCGGATATCGCTTTTTTATTACTCATCTTTTTTTTAGTAAGCACTACCATTGAAACAGACTATGGAATTAGTAGAAGATTACCTCCACCTCCGGAAGAAATCAAACCTGAAGCTCGTGTTAAAGAAAAGAACCTATTTAGGGTAGAATTAAATCAGGTTAATGAATTGTTTGTGGAGAAGAAACCTTTACGATTGGAACAGTTAAAAGCCGCAGCTATCGCTTTTTTAGATAATGGTGGAGGAGTAGAGAAAGAATACTGTAGGTATTGCAAAGGTGTAAGAGATCCAAAATCTTCGGATAACCCAAATAAAGCGATAATATCACTAATCAATAGTCGAGAAACTAATTATGAGACATATATCGCTGTTCAGAATGAGCTTATAAGCGCTTATAATGAATTACGAAATAGAGAAGCTCTTAGGATATATGGTGTATCTTTTACAGAAATGAAAGCGCAACTTAAAGATGTCAATCACTCCGGTGATAAAACGAAGCTTCGAGAACGGATAAAAGAAATTCAATCTATGTATCCAGAGAAACTTTCAGAAGCAGAACCTGTAACTGCAGAATTATAATAACTTAAAACTATTCACGATGTCAATATTTAAAAAAAAACCAAAGACTGAGTTGCCTGCAATTTCGACTGCATCTTTACCCGATATTGTTTTTATGTTACTGTTTTTCTTTATGGTTGCTACAGTAATGCGAAACGATACGCTGATTGTTAAAAATGAATTACCATATGCAGATCAGATTGAAAAGTTAGATAGAAAAAATATGGTCATACATATTTATGCTGGCAAACCTAGTTCTAGATATAAAAATGTAGGAACAGAAGCCAAAATTCAACTTAATGATAAGTTTGCACCTATTCAAGAGATTAAATCTTTTGTTTTGGAAGAGATTAAATCTAAGCCTGAAGAACTACGACCTTTTTTAACAACAGCCCTAAAAGTAGATAAGGATACCAAAATGGGACTTGTTGGAGATATAAAAAAGGAATTGAGAGCTGTACATATGCTTAAGATTAATTATACAACAAAAACCGGACAAGCATCAAATAACGCACAATAATGTATTTTTAAGTTTTTTTCGTATAATCCCGTGATCTTTCACGGGATTCTTAATTCTTGTTGTTTTTTAGAAAGTACTTCTATTTTCTAAATAAATAGATTTATTTTAGTAACCTCTATGGAATGGATGTTAAGAAATGTTAGCCGGATGAAGCAATTGCTTTTGTTTTTAAGCCTTTTTCTCTTAGCTTGTAACAGTTTTGGGCAAGAAATAACTTCAGATGATCTCGGTCCACAAAAGGAAAAAGTATTAGACTCTCTTTACAGAGAAGACCAATTCTATGTTGGTCTTACATTTAACTTACTTTGGAATACACCATCGGATGTTGGTCAATCAGGGTTTTCAGGTGGATTTCATTTAGGTTATACCAGAGATATGCCTATTAATAAAAGACGTAATGTAGCCATCGGATTAGGTTTAGGGTATTCGATCAATACCTATGGTCAGAATTTATTTATAGGAGAAAATGAGGAAACAGGCCAGAGTATTTTTAGCAGTCTTGAAGGAATAGATTTTGACAGAAACAGGTTTACAACACATCTGGTTGAAGCTCCATTAGAATTTAGATGGAGAACTTCTGTGCCAGATACGCATAAGTTTTGGAGAATCTATACAGGATTAAGAGTTGGATATCTGTATTATTTCAATTCTAATTTTGAACAGCCTGGAAATCAAGTAGGACAAACAAAAATAGATGAATTAAACCGTTGGAGAGTAGGAGCTACTTTTACCTTCGGATGGAACACTTTTAATTTTCACTTCTATTATAGTTTAAATCCTTTGTTTAATAGCAATGCGCTAATTGGTACTGAAGAAGTTGGTTTTAATGTTGCTAAAATTGGATTGATGTTTTATATCCTATAACCAGAAATTAACTAGGGTAAGTTGAGGGATAACACCTATCAAAAAGCCTAGTGTAAGTTCTAGGTTAGTATGCGCCTTAAAATGTAGTCTCGATGTCGCTACTAGGCCATTAGCGATGATCATTGCAGCGATAAGCAAAATAAGATTTATTTCGAAATGTATACTTAATGCAATCGTAAACATAGTAACCGCTCCTGTTCCAATCATATGTAAACTTGCCTTGATATCAAAAAACACAATAAAAATGGCGCTTAAAGATGATAATAAGGCTCCTAGAAAGAAGAAATATAGTTCAGGGTAATTATATCCATCAATAATCATTTTGATTACTAGAAGCAATAATAATGACTGTAACAATAAAGGGATTTTCCGTTGCTTTACGTCTTCTAAATGAATAGAGGTGATAATACCCGTAGTTCTAAGAAAAAAATAGAGAACTATTGGAATGAATATCGTGACAACTACCAATCCAAGAATTTTTGCTTGAATGATATTTTCAGGAATAAATCTAGGGGCAGTAACAAAATAAATTACTGAGCCAGCTATGGGCATCAATAAGGGGTGAAAAATATATGAAATGCTTTTTAATAAAAAGTTCATTAAATCTTTTTTCGTAGCCTGGCAACCGAAATATCCAATTGCTCTCTGTATTTAGCTACAGTTCTTCTGGCTATAGGGTATCCTTTTTCTTTTAGGATTTTTGCTAACTTCTCGTCTGTAAGAGGTTTTTTCTTGTCTTCTTCCCCTATTGTAATTTCCAGTATTTTTTTTATTTCTCTTGTAGAAACTTCTTCCCCTTGGTCATTCGTCATAGATTCAGAGAAAAATTCTTTGATCAGCTTCGTTCCATAAGGAGTGTCCACATATTTACTATTAGCTACTCTAGAAACCGTACTAACATCCATATCAATCTCATCTGCGATATCTTTAAGGATCATAGGTTTTAGATTACGCTCGTCTCCACTTAAGAAATAACTTCTTTGATAGTGCATTATTGCACTCATTGTTAAAAAAAGTGTTTGTTGTCTTTGTTTAACAGCTTCAATAAACCATTTAGCAGCATCTAATTTTTGCTTGATAAACATTACCGCGTCCTTTTGCGATTTAGATTTTTCCTTACTGGCTTTGTAACCTTGTAACATATTGTTATATTCTCTGGAAACGTGTAATTCCGGAGCATTACGGCCATTTAATGTAAGTTCTAGTTCTCCATCCACAATTCTGATCGTAAAATCAGGAACTACATGTTCTATAAGTTTATTGTTCCCGGCATAAGCACCACCTGGTTTTGGATTAAGATGCTCAATTTCTTCAATTGCTTCTTTTAATAAATCTTCTGTAATGTCAAATTTGGTTAAAAGCTTATCATAATGCTTTTTGCTAAAATGATCAAAAGACTTTTCTAAAATCAGTGATGCTAATTTAATAGGTATAGTAATTTCTTTTCTTTCTAATTGAATCAATAGACATTCCTGAAGATTTCTGGCGCCAACCCCAGCAGGATCTAACTGGTGTACTATTTTCAGAACATTTTCTATTTTCTCCTCAGTGGTATATACATTTTGTGTAAAAGCAAGATCATCGAGAATATCTGCTAAAGATCTTCTGATATAGCCACTCTCGTCAATACTTCCAACAAGAAATTCTGCAATTTCTCGCTCTTCTTCATCAAATCGATAGGTGTTCAATTGATTTACTAAATGTTGGTGAAACGATGTCCCAGATGCATACGGAACATTTTTTTCCTCATCATCAGCACTATAGTTATTAGAGCTTAAACGATAACTAGGTATTTCATCATCACTAAGATATTCATCAACATTGATGTCCGTTTCTATTTTTTCTGTTCCGTAATCATCTTCATTAGAACTTTCATCACCAAAAGCATCCTCAAACTCATCAGCTTTTTCCTTACCGCTATCCAATGCGGGATTTTCCTCCATTTCTTGCTTTAAACGCTGTTCAAATGCTTGTGTAGGAAGCTGAATTAGCTTCATCAACTGAATTTGCTGAGGAGAAAGTTTTTGAGAAAGTTTAAAATTTAATTGTTGCTTTAGCATAAAAATGTCAATGTTCTTATACTCACAAAAATAAACAAAATACGGCGTACTTCTGTAGGTAATCGATGGTTAGTTTAGTGAAACTTCTTTATAAAATTCGCTAAAAGCAAAGATTAAAAAAAGATAGTTGAACTAATCCTGCATTTAGAGCGGGATCTCATTCATATTAGTTCTAAAGGATACTTAAAAAATAAATTTCAAAACTATTTTATGCAACTTATCAATAAACGCGCCAAAATCGATTTATTATTTCACGAAAGATTTTTTTAGAAGTAGTTATATAGTCAATGTATTAAGTTAAGGAATAAAAATTTTATTCTTTATCGCATAAATTACAAGTCCGGTTCGATTTTTTAAGTGTAATTTTTCAAATATAGAATCTCTGTATCCTTCTATTGTTTTAGGACTAAGACACATGTCACTTGCGATTTCTTTATATGTTTTTTCCGTACAAGCATGTTTGATGAATTCCATTTCTCGCTCCTTTAATAGTACTTTGTTTTCTTTTTTTGGATTTAAGGACCCTAATAATAAATTAGTAACATCTTTGGTGTGATAGAAACCAGTTTCCTGCACTTCTACCAGTGCATTTTCGAGAATACTCTTTTCCGTGTCTTTCAGTAAATATCCTTTAGCACCTGCTCGAAGCATTTTAAGAATGGTTTTTTCATCTTCTTCTACAGAAAGTGCCAGAACATTTACCTGTGGATATTCTTCCTTAAGAGCAATGGTAGTCTCAATACCATTCATAATAGGCATATTGATATCCATAAGAACAACATCCGGAATGTTTTTAGGATCTTTTAATCGAGTGAGTAGTTCCCTTCCATTTTTACACAGGTACAATATTTTGAATTTAGAAAATCCATTTACCAATCCTGCAAGGGCCTGTGATAATAAGATATGATCTTCTACAATAACTACTGAGTACTTCATGAGTGTATTTTTTGTGTGAATAGCCTTTTGTGACTTTATATTATGTTAATAAGCTTCCTCTTCCGTAACCGTTTTTTTATAATGATACGTTAAGGTGATGGCAGTACCTTTTCCTTTAGCAGAATCCAAACTAACCTCTGCGTTTATTAATTTTCCTCTGTTCTGCATATTGCATAATCCAATACCAATATTTTGTCGGGATTTAAGGTCTTTCATATCAAAACCTACTCCATCATCTTTTGCATTGATGATTAATTTATCCTTACTGTAACGGACATTTACATTTAATTTGGAAGCTTTAGAATGTTTAATAGTATTACTAAAAAACTCTTGTAATATCCTGAAAATGATGATTTCTGCTTTATCATCTAAGGTTCTTATTTCTGTATTACTACTTAGGGTTGCTTCAATAAATTGTAATCTATTAAATCGTTCCACTTCTAAGGCAATAGCTTCAGTGAGGCTAAGACTTTTGATCGCATCTGGATTAATCAATTTAGATAGCGCTCTTAGTTCTGTAAGACTCTTAGTAATGGTTTCTGTAACTTCCGGAAGTCTTTTTGGATCTTCTTTAGCCACATCCACTTGTATTTTTGCTAGCGTGAGTAACTGACCGATGTTATCGTGCAGCTCCCAACTAATATTTCTAAGTGTCTCTTCTCGTATTTCTATCTGGGTTTCTGCAATAGCCCTTTCAAACTTCTTTTCTGCTTCTTTTTGTTGTAATAAGAGGTTGTTCTTTCTCTTTTGAAAAATGTAAAAAAGAGCAATCATTAAAACAATAATTACTACCAAAATTATGCTGGCTATTAATATTGCTGTTTCTTGTCGCTCCATATAAATCCTATAATAAAACAGATATTCATGATTATTGTTAAAGTTAGTTTAACCAAAAAAGATATCGTTGCATCTGTTAATTTCATGTAATAATTTGTCAAAATTCTAAAAGGAAGATTGCCAACAAAGAATATTAGAAAACCGACACTTATCCAAAACAAAAGATTTCTTTTCGCATTGAGAACTTTTTGAGAGTTTAATATTTCTATAAAGTAAAGAGAAATTGTTATTACAAGAAATATTGCAGCAATTATATATGGAAATTTTTGAAACTCAATTAAGTAATTTTCAAAAAAACCATTGATTACGAATGAAATCAGATAGATGATACTAAAAAATAGTATCGCCTTTTTATGCGTTTTATTTTGAATATAATGTCTGTATAAAAATAATAGATATGTGAAATTTATGACATTGTAAATGTTGTATATTATCGCATTATAATCTTCATAACCACCTCTTAAATAGAAAACTCCTAAGAGATCATTTATTACGGTATACCAGAAAAGCAATAAAATATACTTTAATGCAGTGTTTTTGTACTTATAGAAATAGATTGTACCAATTACTACTGCAAATAATTCTATAAATACTCCAATCCGCATTAATAACCTTAATGTCTCTATATCTATTTTCATTATTATTTATTGTTCATCTTTTCCCATTGGTGGTGAAGCTCCTAATTCATTAGCAACTAAACTGTTTTCTTCTTCTAATAAGTTATTAAGGTTTACATTAAAGAAACCAGCTTTTTGATACATTTTACCGTCCTGTTTTCTAATACTATCAAATCCAATAATATCTTTTAATAGTGCTACATTGAATTTGTTATCTAAGGTGTAGCCTAGTTGTTCTACATTTCCATCAGCATTTTTTACCTCTTTAGTTGGAGCAATAAAAAATGTTTGTCGGTTTGCATATCTCTTTTCTTTATTATCTCTAACATAATCATCAGGATACAGTGCAAAGTAAAATCTAAATCCAGTAGGTCTTACCCTTGCTTTACGTGATTTCCTTTTGACATATCTAATATATTTTTGTAAATCATTAATGTCATAAAACAGTGATCGTGTTGCTTTAAAATCGTTTCCAGCTCCATCTTGACCTACTACTTCATTGATTAGTTCTTCTCTTTCATCATATAAATGATAAATTTCTTTAGCAAAATCAGATTGTATGATATTGTTTGGTATTCTGCGCTTGTCATCAGCTGCTTCTCCTAATTGTTCTCTTAGGTTGTTGATAATGCTATCTTTCTCCTTAATTGTTCTTTCTAAATTTGCTAATTCAGTAACATTTGTTTGTCCTTCTTTACAAGAAGCTACAAGAATTAATGCAAAAGCAATAATTACATACTTTTTAATGCGGTTGGTTTGTTGTTTCATTTTTGATATAGGTTTATTAAGTGTTTGTGTGATTTTGGCACTAGCCAAAATAAGTTATTAAGTTAAAACTTCGTTTTATAAAGTTTTAAGAATTAAAAATACCATTTTAAATAGTTTAAAAAAATTTAAGACTGCTACAATTGTGGATTAAGTGAAATAATATGTTGATTTACAATGGTTTTAAGAGGTTGCTATGGATGTGGTTGGTTTTGTAAAAGGGGGAAACACCCCTATGATAAAAAGGGGAATAACGGTTGTGTTTGTTTTGGAGAACATCCATCCCCTTTATATGTAGGGGTTAAATGAAGTCTCCTTTTGAAGGGAGATTTAGAGGGATGTTTTTTATGTATTGTAGAGAACATCTATCCCCAACCCTTCCTTCAAAGGAAGGGGGTTAAATATGATTAAGGTTTAGAATTAAAGATGAGAATGAAGTCTCCTCGCCACGGCATGGAGATTTAGAAGGATGTGTACAGAGAATTAAAAAAAATTATTCCTGTTTAAGACTTTTAATGACTTCTTCAAGTTCTACAAGAACTGTTTCTAGATCACTCAAAACCTGTTCATTTGTAAATCGAATAAATTTTACTCCCAGTTTTTCAATTCGACCTTGTCTATAACTGTCTTCGAGAAATTGATTATCATGTAAACTTCCATCAATCTCTATGGCTAGTCCAATTTCTTTAGCATAAAAATCAATGACATACTCTAATATGGGAAATTGACGAAAGAATTGAACGCCAAGTTGTCTTTTTCTAATCGTATCCCAAATAACCTTTTCAGTTGTAGTCATTTCTTTTTTGAGCACTTTTGCGAACTCTCTGGCTTCAGCTATGTAAGGGAATATTTTTTGCAATGTCATTTTTGTAAGTAATGATGTTTCGACAAAATAAGTAATTATTGGTTAACATCTATCCTTTTAAAGAAGAGTGAGTTATAAAAAGTCTACCTTTTTAAGGACGATTTAGAGAGGTGTGTTTATAAGTATTATGTTTATGCAGATACATCCATCCCCAACCCTTCTTTCAGAGGAAGGGAGCAAGAATATCGTTGTTCTTTTTAAATGAAGTAGTAATAAAGTTCCTCTTCGAAGAGGGATTTAGGGAGATGTTTTTTATAAGCGTTGTTTTTTGCGAAGAATATCCATCCCTTTCCAACGCCACGACTCGCCCATCGCTATTGCGCTGTCGTTTCAAAGGAAGGGGATAAGCACATCATTATTATTAAGACACTGAGTTGGTCAAAGCGGAAAGGTGTCTTATGGTGATGTGCTGCAAGTATTTTCATTTGTAAAAAATGTGTATCCTTAGTATTTTCTTCAAAAGAGAGAGTAAATCTCTCTTCGAAGAAGGATTTAGTGAGATGTGTTAAGAGTTGGTTTACGGAAATAACATCCTCGCCCAACTTCTCTTTTGATGATAGGGAATGAAAAGTTCCTCTTAGATAGAATACTTTACATAAGTTTTCGTGACATCTGATTGATAATGTTTTAACTACAAAATCAGTTTTGTTTTCGTATCAGGCAATTTTTCAAAATATTGTACTAAATATTTTCGAAATATATGACGAAATATTTTCGCAGTATAAAAGAGTTTTCGTAATAAAAACTATCAAATTATGATACTTTATAATACCAAAAATGATATCTTAATAAAATGTTAAATTTTTAATTTTCCGAAAACGTTTTTCGTTAAAATAATTGTTAAATACACCTCGCAGAATTGGCGATAGATTTTTTCTTCTCTTACTTCATAGTAGCTGTAGAGCTATGAACTAAACTTTTCGAAAAGTAATTTTTACAACTAACATCTTAAACAAAAACCACAATCATGAGAAAAATTTATTTAGTACTTAGTGTGATCCTGGGTCTATTTTCTTGTACATCAGATGTAGACAATTTGGATTCTGAAATGAAATCAATCGAACTATCAGCAAAAACTAGTTCTGAAAACGTAAAATTATTAAGCGCTTGGACAGCAAATAGAAGTAGTCCGGTACATATCAATTATCAGAGAAAATTTAAGGTAAAAGTTAAAAACCTAGCATATCAAAAAGAAGTTGCAATTCATCATGCAACGTATAATGGAAATTGGGTAGATATACCACTAACATTCGAACAAGCTATTGAGAATGATGAAGAGATCTGGGTAGGAGAGGTTACTCCTGATTATGAAATTTATAGTGACGAGTTCGTAGTGAAGTATACTGTGAATGGAGAAACGTATTGGGATAACAATAGCGGAAAGAATTATAGTATGCTGGTAAATGTGGGAGGATATTTATCGCCAGAAATAAACGTAGAGCTTAACAAAAGTTTTACAAGACCCACCGGTTCATCCTTTGCTATCAATGTTAATGCGAGACGTAATTATGGTGCTCCGGCAACTGTGGAGGTGGTTTATACAACTGATGGTTGGGTAACAAAAAATACAGTTCCTTTAGCATATCAAAGATATTTTAGAGTGGGATATGCCCATTATATAATGAGTCCTAATCAATTTGATGTAGATGTTTATGACACATCTATTCGAGTGGCCGAAGATGTACAATCCATAGATTTTGCTATTGTTTATAAAATAGATGGACAGGAATATTGGGATAATAATTATGGGAGTAATTACACTTTGAGTAAAATTATATACTAACAATCAAACAATCGCAAATCACTAACAACAATGAAAAAGTATTTTTATTTATTTATGAGCTTATTAGTGCTATCATGTAGCACAGAGGACGATTTTATTGAAAATCGAGAAGCAGAAATCACTACAAATGAAATAGCTGCTAAAAACTCAAATCCGGTTAGTCTTCTCAAAGCCTGGACTACGTATAGTTCATACAGAGGTTATCAAGGGTATACTAGAAAGTTTACAGTTAGAGTAGCGAATCTCGCATATGATAAAAACGTGAGTATTTATCATCAGAGATTGGATGGAAACTGGGATGAAATACCCTTAACATATAGCCAAAGTATCAACGATGGACAAAATGAAATTTGGACAGTGGAATATAACCATGGAGGTTATAGTATTGATCAGATTTATGCCGATGAGTTCGTGGTAAAGTACGAGGTTAACGGAATTACTTATTGGGATAATAATAATGGTTCTAATTATGCAATGTCTCGATCGGAAGGATCTTTTTTTGCAGATCAAAGCCTACAAGTTAGTGCAGATACTGATTTTGTGAGTTTGTCTTATTTTCCTTATGATGACAAAAACACGTTTAATATTACTGTAGACGTAAGAAATCTATCACCTAATAAGGAAGTTGGGGTCGTATACTCTTCTGATGGATGGCAAACACAATCGTATGTGCCACTTACTTTTAGACAAACTTGGACAAACGGTCCTTTATATTCTATTCAGAGTCCTAATAATTTTGGGATTGAAAGATGGCAAGGTTATGCTAGACTGGATGCTTCAGAAGACCAGTTAGAATATGCAGTTGTATATAGAGTAAATGGAAACGAATACTGGGATAATAATTATGGTAATAATTATACAGTAACTATAAATTCTTACAATTAAATAAAGAAGTTTATTTAATGGAGAAGTCCGCCTTACATGTGTGTTTGTATGGCGGATTTTAGTTTTCAGAGTGTTAACTCCATTTTGATATTACTTCGCAGGTATGGAGAATCTTTTTCGAGATCAATTTCTACAAAACCATATTTTCGGTAAATATGTATGGCATTTTCTAAGATTCTGTTAGAGTATAAAATTAACTTAGTCCAGTGCTGATCTTTAGCAAAATCAAGGCAGAAAGACATTAATTGTTGTCCTATTCTCTGTCCTTGAAATTTTGGCGACACGGCCATTTTTCCTAATTCATAGATTCCTTCTTCTATTTTAATTAGAGAAAATGTACCTGCAATTTCATCTTCTGATTTAGCAAAGAAAATATGACCACCTTTGTTGATAATTGTTTCTTCACATCGTTCCAGTAAGTCTACGTCATGTGGCTCTACTACAAAATATTTTTCTAGCCACTCTATATTAAGGTCAGCGAAATCTTTAGCGTATTTAGAGTCAAAAGGTATGATTGAAATGTTCTTCGTTGTCTCCATAAATTATTGATTGTATGTTTCTAATATTCTCTGATGTAATGATTTTTCTTTTAGTTGAAATTCTAAGTGATTGATGTGTTTTATAAGGCTAGTGGTGCTTCCTTCTGTAAGCCATTTTACCTGTTGATCCATGATTTCCCATAAAGGAATCATTTCTTTGTGTAAAGACGATCCTTTTTTAGATAGTTTAAATATTTTTTTTCGTTTGTCAATTGGGTCTGTTTTGTATGTAACAAGTTTTTTGTCAATCAATTTTTTCAATGCCTGTGTAATAGCAGGTTGTGTATAGTGTATTGCTTCTTGTATATCTGTTGTTGTTGCAAATTCTTTATCAATAATTGTTTTAAAGATTGGGAAAAGATATGGGTCAAAATCAATTTGTGCTGCGTCATATACCAACTGAATTTCTTTCATCATAAAATCGCTCAATCGTTTCAGTCGAGACCCTAATCCTAATTCTCCAAATTCCTGTAATTTATCTTGCATAAGTATTTATATAAGTACTTATGTAAAAATACATAATTTTTTTTATTTTTAGAAGTATAGGCTATTTTTTTAGATAATGTAGAACGAAATTCTAACCGTGGTTTTGTGAAAATTGATATATCTATATGACTTAATCGAATACTAATCAAGTGTTTGCGGATATCATTCTTTTGCTTACGAATACTATTTAAGACGTATCTAAAGACACTATACAGCTCTGAGTTCCGTTGTTATTAAATTACACTTTTTTTGAATATAACTGAACTCATTACTAAAACTATAGATATTTTGTCTATTGCTTTTTTAGAATCAATTGAACTGAACTCAATATTAAATTAACCACACATGATCTTTTTAACTCGATTAAAACTTTTAGTAGTATTGCTAATGTTGACTTCTTTTGCAGTAGCGCAAACCCCAGAAGGAGAATTAAAACGTTGGCACAAAATTACTTTATCTTTTGAAGGGCCTAGCACTTCAGAGACGGCAAATCCAAATCCTTTTTCGGATTACAGATTAGAAGTTACTTTTACCAATGGAAATCTTTCTTATATAGTTCCAGGATTTTACGCAGGGTGCAGTGATGCTGCTGATTCCAGTTGTGATTCAGGGAATATATGGCAAGTACATTTTAGCCCAGGACAGACAGGAACTTGGGACTGGTCAGCAGAATTTATCACAGGATCCGATGTGGCGATTAATGGAGGCGGATCTAGTGCTGGATTTATGGATGGAGATACAGGATCTTTTATTGTAGAAGAATCTGATAAATCTGGGAGAGATTTTAGATCAAAAAATAAAGGTAAACTGCAATATGTAGGTGAACATTATCTACAACACTCGGGTACTGATCCTAAGAGCCCAAACGGTCCTTGGTTTGTAAAAGCTGGAGCAGATGCTCCAGAAAATACATTAGCGTATAACGATTTTGATAATACACCGAATCGTGGAGGTAGAAGAAAAAATTGGAATCCACATCAACAGGATTATGATGCTGGCGATGCGAGTGGATATACCTGGAAGAATGGACAAGGAACTGAACTTTTAGGAGTAGTTAATTATCTTTCTACCAAAGGATTAAATGCTTTTTCTTTCTTGACATTAAGTCTTCATGGAGATGATGAAAATGTTTTCCCTCACTTGATAAAGGTTTCAGAAAATGTTTATAACGGATACAATGATAGTCAACAATGGAATCAGGGAGTACATAAAGATCGTTTTGATATTTCCAAAATGGCACAATGGGAGAAGATATTTGAATACGCTGATAAAAAAGGTGTATTTCTACATTTTAAAACATTGGAGACCGAAAATGATAATATCATGGATGATAATACCAATGGGAGACAACGTAAACTTTATTACCGTGAGTTAATTGCTCGTTTTGGGCATCATTTGGCTCTTAATTGGAATATTACAGAAGAAACCACCTTACCAGATAATGTGACAAAATCAATTGCTTCCTACATTAAAGATGTAGATCCATATGACAATCATATTGTATTACATACGTATCCTGGTCAACAAGATCAACGATATGATCCTTTATTAGGCACTAACTCTGAACTTACAGGAGCATCTGTCCAGACAGATAAAAATAAAGTTCATGATGATGTAAGAAGATGGCTTGAGAAATCAAGAAATGCAGGAAAAAAATGGGTTGTTGCTAATGATGAACAAGGAAGCGCAAATATAGGTGTGGACCAAGACGGTAAAGAAGATAAACTAGTTCGTGATAAGGTATTGTGGGGTGCTCTTATGGCCGGTGGTATGGGAGTTGAATACTATTATGGTTATCAAACAGGAGAAACAGATTTAACTGCTCAAAATCACAGATCTAGAGATATTAAATATTCTCATGCCAGTCACGCATTAAATTTCTTTGAATCTTACTTACAGGAATATTTGGTAGACATGGTATCCTCTGATGGTATAACATCTGCGAATGATTATGTATTGGCAAAACCTGGAGAAGTATATGCAGTGTATCTTCCGGATGGTGGATCTACAAACATCGATTTGCCTTCAGGAACCTGGCAAGTACAATGGTATAACCCAAGATCAGGAGGGAGTTTAAGTGCCGCAACTGCTGTGTCTAATGCTATATCAGCACCAGATACTAATGATTGGGTGGCTTTAATTAAAGGAGAATCTGATGGTACAGATTGTACGAACACACAGAATGTAGTGGTTTTTCAAGACGCTTATTTACAGGGAACTACCTTATTTAACTCCTCAGAATTACGAGTAGAAAGTGGAAACAGAGTAACCTACTTACAATTTGTTGTTCCAACCCTATTAGAAACCATAACCGGAGTAAAGTTACAAATGTCTGTTAGCACTGATGGAGGTAATGGACTTATCGAAGTGTATAAAGGGACTTCAAACAATTGGACAGAAAGTAATTTGTCTGATAGTAATAAACCAGTAGAAGGAGACTTGATAGGATCTTTAAATACAACATATAGCGAAGGTCAATCATATGAATGGAACTTATCTGGAATTAACGCTGGAGAAACTGTTTCACTAGTAATTAAGCAAACCGGAGGGAATGATGTTTCTTTCTCTTCAAAAGAAGGTTCAAATGGACCAAAGCTTGTTTTAGAATTAGATTGCAATGATGGTGACGGAGGAGATGGAAGCAATACTTGTGCTGCTTTAGAAGAAAATGGAATCGTAGCAGTGGAGGCAGAACATTTTGAAGGTCAATCAAAAACTGATAAAAGAAAATGGTATTTTCAGGATGGAACTGTTTCTACACCAACACCAGATCCTGATCCAAGTCATCACGCTTCGGCTAGTGGAGGTGGATATCTAGAAATTTTACCAGATACAAGAGTTACCCATGATGATCCTTTAGTAAACGGAGAAAGCTTTTCAAATACGCCTGGTGTTGTTGGTATTTTGGATTATAAAGTGAAATTTACCACTCCGGGAAGGTATTTTGTATGGGTACGACTGTACTCTACAGGATCAGAGGATAATGGTATTCATGTGGGAATCGATGGTACTTGGCCTGAATCAGGACAAAGAATGCAGTGGTGTGCAGGCAAAAACCAATGGACCTGGGAGAGTAAACAAAGAACCGATGCAAATCATTGTGGAGAAGCAGAACTAATATATATTGATGTTCCGTCTGCAGGATTACATACCATTTCTTTTTCTATGAGAGAAGATGGTGTGGAAATGGATAAGTTTGTACTATCTCAATCTTATACTAAACCAAGTGGAGTTGGGCCAGATGAGGTTCTTGTTGATTGTGCACTTTCTGTGGATGATTTTGATATTAAGGAATTCAGTTTATATCCAAATCCTGCTCAAAATTTTATTAATGTAAAAGGATTAACCAAAGGGATGGCTTCAGTTTATGATATGACAGGAAGAAAAGTAATGTCTTCCATAGCTATTTCAGAATCTGAAAATAATGCTATTGATATATCTACAATTCCTTCTGGAGTTTATTTTATGGTAATTCGTGATAATGGAATTCAAAACACATTAAAATTTATAAAGAGATAAGTTCTTTCGAGCATATTTTCTCAGCAATTCACTTAATTTTAAAAAGGGTGGAAATAATTTAGTGTTATTTCCACCCTTTTTTTAGTAATTGATTTAAGTTATGCTAATTTATATAATGGAAATTCTTGTTTTATGATTCCACTGGTATTGTTTTTAAATTGAAAATCGACTTCAATTTGAGCGTAAAAGCGAATAGATTTTGACCTCTGAATATGTTGCAAAGTGAATTGTCAGATATATAACATAGGATTTGTCATTCCGGCGCAGGCCAGAATCCACGATCAATGATAATTATTCCAGTCTGATGCCAAATCGTTCCAATCGGGATTGTCTTCTTCTATCAAGTTTATTTTCCATTGTCGATTTCAGTTTTTTAATCTTTTTTCTCTTAGAATGGCATCATTTACGTATTGATATATTTCAAAATAAACCAAAATATTTAAATCATATTTTTTCGAAAATCCCTCTATTAATTTATTTTTATGTTCGAAAATCCTTCTTTCTAGGTTATTTGTCATTCCAATATAAAGGGTTCCATTTTTCTTGTTAGAAAGAATGTAAACTGAATATTGATGTTCAGGTTTTAGCATTTGTATTTATTTTGTATTCCGGCCTACGCCGGAATGACAACTTTTTCATTGGCTTTTGTCCATATGGTTTGTCATCCCAGTGCAGGCTGGGATCTAAAATGGAGGGACATTCATGAAAATTGATTCCAGAATAAATCTGGAATGGCATTAAATATAAAATTATTCATTATACTAGATAAAGAACCTTTCAATTTATATCCTTAAATTCTTTAAATAAAGCCATTGCTTTTAAGTAGTTTTGAGCACCGGTTTTTGTCTGATCGTACATAAAACCATCTAACTCAGGATGATTTTTTTTGATCCAAGTTACCATCTCACTTTTCTTACTATTCCAAAGCTTAAAATCAGAGTCCATTTCTATGTTTTTTATTTTAGAAATTTTTTGATTCTTTATTTCAATTACTTCCTTGGAAATTATAGTTTTTTCATTTAGAAATTTAATTCTAGTACATATTTTAGAAACTCTAATTACTACTTTTTTATCAATTTCTTTAACTTCTAATAGTTCATATTTTGGAGAAAAAACCGAATCCCACTGAAAGTGTTTGTAATAATCATCTTTAGAATAATTCATATTATAATCTCCTTCGCTGATGGTTATGCTATCTCCAATAAGTTTTGATAATTCTAAATAGTTACTTTGATTTAATTGATTATAATAATTTTGAACTAATTGTGTGTTATGATTTTTTCTTGAGCAACTGCCTAAAGAAAAAAAGAAAGCACATAAAATTACAAAGCTTAGTAATGTTTTCAGTTTTATCATAGTATTACTTTTCTAATCCCTTTTTTAATACTTCCTGAATTCCCGATAAATGTTCACTAAACTGCATCATCTGAGCCAATACTTGTGCCATTTCATTTTTATCACCAAAGCCTTTTAACTTATTGTTTTTGATAAAAGTTTCTTTGATAGTTTCCCAACGTGTAGCTTCTTCGTCCACTATGGTATTTGTTAATTCCTTGTACTTAAGAAGGTTCGCTTCCGCAGCACTCGTTAACGTTTGAGACTCATTTTCATAATGTGATAGGAGTAGGGTTTGTAATTCTTTCTCATTCATAATCGGAACCACTTTGCCTACCAGTTTACTCATATCACGATAAGATCCTTGTAACTTAAATGAAGGCTCTGTACGATATGAATCTTCCATCGCTGCTGATTGTATATATGTAGCATTTACTTGCATCACTGTATTACGGATGGTCACTACTTTTTCTAACACTGCCAGGTAATCTTGTATTTCCTGCTTAGTGTGATTTCCTTTTAGTTCTATGCCTTCCTGAGTACCAGATTCTACCATTTCAATTAATCCATAAATATCTTCAAAATATTTACTGCTTAATTGATGTAAAACAGGATTAGAAGTCAATGCATTTTCTATCAAGCTGAGTTTGAATAAATCTGCCGTATCGCCAATAATATCTCCAAGATTGTAGATATCAGCCCTGTTGGCTAACATATCGGGAATCTGAAACTTATCTCCACTTTCCGTATATGGATTTCCGGCCATTATTACACAGAATTTTTTGCTTCGCAGATCATATGTTTTAGGATGTCCATTATAGATTCCTTCAATTTTACGAGTACCATCTGCTAGTGAAATAAATTTCTGTAAAAACTCAGGATTACAATGCTGAATATCATCCAGGTATAACATTACATTGTTCCCCATTTCGAATGCTAGATTCAGCTTTTTGAGTTCTTCGCGAGCAGCAGAATTAGTGGCTGCCATTGGATCGACTGAGGTAACTTCGTGACCAATAGCCGGGCCATTGATTTTCATAAACACCAACCCCAAACGGTTAGCCATATATTCCATTAAAGTTGTTTTACCATATCCAGGAGGAGATATCAGCAATAGCATCCCCATTCTATCTGTACGTTTATTGTCTCCAACGCTTCCTAGTTGTTTAGAAAGATTATCTCCAAATAAAGGCAAATAGACCTGATCAATTAGCTTATTACGTACAAAAGAAGATAAGACTCTTGGTTTAAATTCTTCGAGTTTAAGGTCCTCTTTTAAAGTTTCTGTCACTAAGTGTTTTGCTTCTCGATATGCTGAGTATGCAGGAACTTCTATGTTGGAAAATTCTGATAATCGAGTAATAAAATGATGATAATTAAATTCAAAATTAGTTTCATTTATAGTTGGATGACTTCCTTTTAATCCTTCAATAATTTGTGAAGGATTTACATGAATTACTTCTGAAACAGATTCCTTTTTATATAATAAAACACAAACAATCTCATGTGCGTACTCAATCTGTTTTGGATGATGGGTTTTTAGAAAAGCAGTAACCCATTGTAGCGTTAAACGGATTACATCTTTCTGGTTTTTTCCATTAGTTAATTCTATAGATTTCTTAAACTTGGTTACTACTTTTTTCTTCTCTAATTCAGCCAGAAATATATCGTGTAATTCATTTGCAGTTTGACTGATACAAAACACATTATTAGTTTGTAGTTCGGCAAAAAGATAGTTACTAATGGCATTACTATATTTTTTATCAAACAACTTTTGCTGATCAGCGAAAGTAGAAATCTCCTTTTCTAGATCAGAAAGTATTGTTTGGTATTCTGTACTATCCGAGAAAATCTCTAAAACTTCTCCGGATGCTTTTATAGTATCATTCCAATAGGTTTTCTTTTCCGTATCTAAACTATGCCAAAAGTTTTGTGCATAGGATCTAGACAGTGCGTCATAACGTAATAATCCAAGATCATGATCTTTACTCACTAAAACCTTTAGAATTGTAGCAGCATCTACATCATGAACTCCTTTTACATATCCTTCGGCGTAGTTTTTACTGCTTTCTGATTTTATGAGTTCTAATAGTTCTTTTTCTCCTAGATCTACTAATTCATCTTTTTTGGTGTTAAATATTTTATACGCTAAATAGGCTGAACGATATATTTCTTGATTTTCAGAGATTAGCTCTTGATCCCAGTATTTTTTAGACTTTAGTAATATTTCGTTTTCAATTTCCTGATAGAAATCGGTTCCGGTAAGATGGTATTGTAATGTATTGTCTTTGTATACAATAGTAAGGTCTAATGGTTGTTTGTTTACACCAAACTTATGTTTTCCTAGTTTAATGATATTCTCACCATCTTCATAGAGATCTTGTTTGTCTTTTAGTTTACGAGTAGCATCTTCTTTGGCAACTTTTAATGCAGTTTCAATAGTCTCAGCTTTACCAGCGTCATCCAATTCCATTAAATTGGCAATGATATCTCTAAGCTTATTGATCATTAGATCAGATGCAAAATATCCATTGATATCAGCGACAGAATCAAAACTTAATGCCTTTTTAGTAACTCCTTTTAATATTCGACTTGCTGCATTTTCTAGAGCAACAGCTTTTTTATTTCTAGCCTCGATCAGACTATTCTTTCTGGCTTCAAAAGCATTATATACTTCTTCGCGCTTTTCTATAATCAGCGTAATAAACTCTTCGAAATCCGCAAATCTTCCTTCCAGATCTTCTAACTGAACCGATACCTTGTTTAGTAATTCATCTGTTTTTTCTGGTGTATTGGCAATATCAAGATAGTTGATGATACTCTGATCAACTAGTTTCAATTGTGCAGCAAACTCTGCATTGGCTTCTTTACTACCAAGGGATTTTATTTTATTCTTAATTCCAGCTTTTAGCTGATTAATTGTTGCGAAAATCAGAGATATGTTATCAATGATCTTGGTAGAATGGGAAGTGTCTTCGATCTGAAGATTAGAAACGATATCAATAAGCATTTCTAAATCTTTTGCAATCTGATTGACTTCTTCTTCAAGTTTTTTAGCTTCTATTACTTTTTTAATAGAAGCTAGCTCTTGTTGTTTTTCTTCTACTCGAGCGTGATAGGGTAGTAGTGCCTTATCATCTAATAAGAATTGTACACAACGTTGCGAAATTTTTTCGGTTTGTTCTGCGATTTCATTTTCAAGATCGGTGATAAACTGTTTATCAATGTATCTGATGTCATTTAAACCAATAACCTCACCACGTAAGGTTCTAAGTTGTGATAATACTTGTACAAAATCATCAATAGACCGAAATGAACTACTTTTTATCTTATTAAATATGCTTTGAGCAGCTTCTTTAGTTTCTTTAGTTACATTGGTAGCAGTTCTGCGCAGTTGTACTACTTTCTCAAACTCATCAATAGCTGCGTTAGCAGCATTACTTATTTCTCCTAAAGGTATATCTAAGCGACAGGTGTCTTCTTCTCTAATCCAATAATAACTATCAATTATATCACTAGAAGATTTAGCAAGATCATCGTATAATCCATCATAATTATCTTCTTTGTTAAGTAGTGTTATTAAGGCATGACATTCGGCCATTGCTTTTACGATATCTTTATTACCAATTTTATATAATAAAGTATCCGTATGTTCTGAAGGGATCTCGTTCCCTTTTAAGAAAGGAGTTTGCCATATCTGAATAACATGATGCTTAGTTTGTTCATCTTCTGTCTTAAAATAACAAAGTTCTCCACCGGCTAAAATGGTAAATCCATTACAAACAATTGGGGTTTTTACTTCTTGTTCAATGACATTGTAGGACATCAACGTATATAATCCTTTTTCACTTTCATAAAACACATATAAGAAGTCTTCTCCATTTGGTGAGCTAATTTTCTCTTGAAATTTAACATCAGAAATCTCATTGGTAAATAGTTTTACTTCTCCGGATTGCAGATAGTATCCATTAGGGTATATGATTCCTTGATCATCTGGTAAAAGGACACAGGCATCTTTAATACACTCAATTTTTTTAACCTCTTGCACTTTATGATTATACACGAAATACCTTGGAGCTTCTTGAAAAGGTTTGATTTCTAAAGCAATGAGGTTACCAAGATTTGCATATCGATATTGACCATCATCTAGTGTCTGATCTACTTGTTCTACAGCTTCGTCGTATATTCCTTTTCCGTCATCAGTATTGTCCTCGATTTTTATGGTTAAATCGCCACCTACTGTTTCTACAAAAACTTTATCCAAAATAGAAATATGAGGATGTGTGCCGTAACGATGCATATCACGAGTGACTTCGATCCATTCGAATTCATATTGTTTTGGAAACTTAAATTCATGTTCACTACGATTGTCTATATAGCTAAGGCTTCCTTCATTTATCAACCATTTGAAGGTTTTAATGTCAGAAACACTTTCACTGAGCTGAAATACCATGTGCAGGTAATTACCAACAATAGCGAATTTAGAAAAGATCGTATTTCTGTAATATTTATATAGATTCGTAAAGTCATCAATAAAAACAGGATCATTGATGAGGTCTAATTTTTTATTTACAAAATGATTATCAGCATATGTATAAATACTGAATACATCATCGAGTTTTATTTCTGTTCGTAATCCGAAATGAACATTATACCCAAAAAGGCAAAAATCACCAATAGTTACAATATCTCGTGCAATACAGTTATTTTCTGTGTTGATACGATTATTGGCAATAAGTTTGGTTTCTACACTACCAAAAACTTCTTTTCGTGCATCATTTAGTTGTGTAAGACGGTTTTGGAGTTCACCTTTTTGTTTTTGCAAACGTTTTTGGATGATCTCATAGGTTCCCCCGTCTAGTTGTATGTCGTTCTTGTTGGTTTCTTCCATAGTTGATACCCTAGGTTTAATCAGAGTTAAAATTGGTTTCCCTCCTTTTTGAGGAGGGACGAATTTGTCTTTGACAAATTCAGGGTGGTTGTGGATCCACAACCACCTCTTTCTTCCGCAAAGCGAAATTCATTCTCCTCCTTTTTTGGAGGAGGAGAGCTTTTATGGTTTAAAATTATCTTCTATTTCTTTTAGTACTGATTTTAAATTGTCAAATATCATTTTATTTTCAAAACGAATAACAGTAAATCCAAAACTCGTTAAATAATCAGTTCGTTTTTGATCTTTTTCCTGAACTTCCGGTTTATTATGAATCTCTCCATCCAATTCGATGATTAGTTTTTCTTTAGGGCAATAGAAATCCACAATATAATTACCAATACTGTGTTGTCGCCTAAACTTTCTTCCTTTTAATTGACTTTTTGAAAGGTGCTTCCACAAAAATGCTTCTGCAGATGTTCCATTATTCCTTAGATCTTTTCTAAAGGTTTCTAAATATTTTCTATTATGCAGTTGATTATTACTCAAAATCTATTACTTAATCTTCTCAATTTTAGAATTGGTTGGTTTTTCTGAATCGTAGATGATTTTTATAGAATCTCCTGCTTTTCCGGTCTTTTCAAAATATAGATCATGCTCGTGCCTCGAAATTTCTTCCGTTTTTGTATACTCTTTTGAATCAATAATATAAGAGTATTTTACATGTATATTCTCTACGGTAGGTGAGAATTCATTATCAATCCTATTTGTTGAAATTTTTTCAATGACTGCAGTTGTGACAGCACCATTTTTTATCAATCCCTCTTTTTTATAATAGGTATTGAATGCTAATACACTTATCGCTATAAATAAAACTGCTATTAATCCTAAAAATTTTTTATTCATAATCTTTTTCTTTTTTTGTTATCTAAAGAGACCATAGTTTACTCTTACAATCTGAATTGGCTATAGAAGAACAACGTCCATTCGAGTGATCCGACTTAGGAAGGATTGTATCGAGAATAGTTGTTTTCTACTCAAAAAGCCTAATCTCGATACAATTTTTCTCCATTTCATTATGAAAAATCACTCGATTTGACGGCTTTTTTCAGAATTCACCTTAAGCCAAACTCATGTTTATAATTCAAAATGTACTATATACTATCATTGTCACTATAAAACCTATCAATATTCCAAAACCAATCAATCTTCGTTTAAATAATCCTTGCCTTTGCTTTCTTAGTTTATCTCTTATTTCTTTTAATGTTTCTTCAGAAACTGGTTCTACTTTGATTCCTTGGCTTTCTTCATCACTTTCTGTCCATCCATCATAGGCTTTTCGCTCCTGTCTTCTACTATTTTTTAGAAGATTACTTAAGTTATGACCATATCCTCCCATAATTATGCGATGTATATGATTAAGGTGGTAATCAGAACTATCAAACCTGCTGAGACTATGAATCGCTTTTTAAAAAGTTTTACTCTTTGTTTGTTAAGCTTATCTCTTATTTCTTGTAATGTCTCTTCAGAAACTGGTTCTATTTTGATTCCTTGACTTTTGGTATCTGTAGTTCCAGTTATAGTGCTAAAAGCGTCTCTTTTATTTCTTCGATCATTAAATTTAATCGAAGCAACCATGGCTGCTATGCTCATAATTAAACCGTATTTAAAAGTTAAACAAATCCCATCTAGTCAATCACTCGCTACCCCAAAGAGAGTTCAAGACTTTCAGGGATTGACTTTTATGGGTCTAAAAATGTATTTATGATTGTATTCATAAAGTTTTGTGGATTTTTAACCTCCTCTTTCTTCGCCTTTGCCGGATTCATTCTCCTCCTTGAAAAAGGAGGAGAGTTTTTCTGAATGTTATTTCAATTTTTTGTCAGATAATCCTAATCCTTTTGCTAGATTAAACAGATTACTAAACAGGTCATTTTCATCTTGACTCGTTGATTTCTGTTTAAGATCCATTAGGATATTGGCAATTGTAAGATTTTTTATATCCTCTGAAGAGACTCCGTATTTAGTTGCGAATTCTTTTACTTTATCTAAAAGGTTTCCTTTTACATCATCGCTTCCTAAGATTGCATCTTTTACGTCTTTTACAGTATCCGAGTGCTTAACAAGTCTGTCAAATCCTTTTGCTTTGGTTACTTGTCCAATAATTTGATCAAAGAACATGGTTTCTCCACCAACGATATCAATGTTAGCAGCTTTTAATGCTTCTCCAATCACATCTGCCTGAGCATATGCAATTTCTTTTTGGATATTGATTTCGGCTAAGTCTACTTGTAATTCTTTATCTAATCGTAACTTGAATTCTTCGTGTTCTTTTCCTACACCATCCAGTTTTTTCATCGCTTCCGCTTTCTCTTCGATTCCAACAGCTTCTGCTAATGCAATTTCTTTATCACCAATTGCTTTGGCAAGTGCTTTTTCTTTGATTACTTCAGCTTCTGCAACACCTTCTTCTTTTAAGGCTTCTGCTTTTGCAGAAATACCAGCAGCTTCGG
Organism: uncultured Aquimarina sp.; assembly: GCF_947495315.1. Classification (GTDB taxonomy): domain Bacteria; phylum Bacteroidota; class Bacteroidia; order Flavobacteriales; family Flavobacteriaceae; genus Aquimarina. The sequence goes on from NZ_CANLYD010000011.1 coordinate 43,397, forward strand.
CTTTGGCTTTTTTCTCAATAATCGATGCTTCTACAACTCCTTGACGTTCATGAGCATCTGCTTTTGCATGCATTACCTGAGCCTCAGACATACCAATGGTAGCTTCTTCTTTTGCTTGCGCTTCTGCTAGTGTTTTTCTTGCAGCTGCTTCTTTTTCGCTAGCTTCTTTATGCGCTAATGCTTCTATATTAATTTCTTCTGCTTTTTGTTTAGCGGCCTCTTTTTGAGCTTCTGCAGCTTTTATAGTTGATATTAATGCTTCTTCCGCATTAGCTTCGGCAATTGTAATTTTTACTTGTTTCTCACGATCAGCAGTTTTAAAAGCTTCAATATCTTTCATATTTTCTTGCTCCTCTACCACACCTTTTTCTAGAGTAACACGATCACGAATTACATCCTGAATGTTTTTCTTCTCAACTTCTACTACTTTCTCTTTTTCTATCTGAGCAAGAGTTACGATACGCTCACGTTCCGTAGCTTCTAACATTCTATCTTTTTCTACTCTTTCTGTTTCTACAGCATCGGTACGTTGCTTATTTTTCTCAGCAACAATGATCTGACGTTGCATATTTTCTTCTGCAACTTTTACTTTTTCTTCCGTAGAGATACGAGCTGTTTCAGATTTTAGTCTTTCTTCTTCGGATACTTTTAGTATCTCTGCTTCTTCACGAGCTTTGATATTCGAAATCTCACGTCTTTGTTGTTCCTCTTTTTCTGCTAATTGTTTATCTAATTCCAAAATTGCTTCACGCGCTTCTACATCCTGCTTACGAATTACCTTTTCCTCATCACGTTTGATAAGGTTAGCTTTCATGTTTTGCGCAGCGGTTAATTCAGTAATCTTTTTAATACCTTCTGCATCTAATATGTTGTCCATTTTTAAAAACGAAACAGGTGTTTGTTCTAAGTAATCGATAGCACAATCTTCTAGGGTGTATCCATTAAGGTCTGTACCAATAATATTCACGATTTCATCTCTGAATTCACGTCTTGCTTCATATAATTCAGTGAATTGAAATTTCTTTCCAACAGTTTTCAAAGCTTCAGAAAATTTAGCTTCAAATAATTCTTCTAATGTTGATACCTCTGAAGCTCTTTCACAACCAATAGTCTGCGCTACTTTTTTAATAGAATCCACATCACTATTTACTCTAACGAAAAAGGCTACCTTAATGTCGGCTCTCATATTGTCTTTACAGACTAACCCATCACCTCCTAAACGTTCTATTTGAATTTTCTTAACGGATATGTCCATGATTTCTACTCTGTGAAATACAGGAACAACATATAGTCCTTTATCTGTTGCTACTTGTGTGCCTTTGAATCCAGTTCGTACAAGTGCTTGTCCTTGGGGTATTTTTTTGTAGAACATTGCGATGATCGCAAAGTATACAATGATTAAGAATAGAATCAAGCCTATCCCGATGCCAATAAATGGTAAAATGCCTGTCATAATAGTTTAGTGTTTATTAGTTTTATTTATTTTCGATTTCTGTTAATTCTTTTATCTTTTTAATTCCTTTTGCATCTAATATATTATTAGGATTTAGAAATGAGATCGGTGTTTGTTTTATATATTCAATAACACAATCTTCAATACTATATCCATTAAGATCTGTTCCTATTAGAAGCAAAATTTCATCTCTGAATTCGGTTTGTTTCTGATGTAGTTCTTCATATTCAAATGTAAAAGCAACGGTTTTTATCGCCTCGGAGAACTTAGCTTGAAATATGTCTTTCATTTTATTTTCGTCAAATGTTTTTTCGCAACCAATAGCACTTGAGACTTGTAAGATACTATCTGGTGTATTTGGTATTCTTAGATGAAAATTCATATTGATATCCGCCCTTAGAAAATCTTTACAAATAATCCCTTCTTTTTCTTTATGTTGAATATTGATCTTTTTAATGGTAAGGTCAACTTGTTCCATTGTGTGAAAAATAGGTATAGCATATATTCCTTTATGTATTCCAATTCGAACACCTCCTAATCCCGATCTTACTATTGCTTGTCCTTGTTTAGGCTTTTTATAAAAGACTAAAAGAATTACAAAATTAAATAGAATGAGTATTATTATAAAGCTAATCGCTATACTAATCAACTGAATTAAGTTCTCTGGCATTATGAATTTGTTTAATCGTTATAAGATTGCACATAATAGAAGTTCTTATCTTCTGATTGTTTAATGATCAAAATCTCTTGATGATAATCTATTTGTTCGCCATTCAATGATTTCACATAGATGGACATAGGGTTTCCGTCTGCTACTACTTCTGCCGAGCCCATTTTATCTTTAGAAATGGTTGATTGTATGATCCCTTTTCTACCGAGTAAATCAATTGGTGCATCTCCATCTTTATTGAGGTTTCGAAAAAAGCTTTTAAATGGAGTAGTGAAAATTTTAGTTATTAATAAAGATGGAATAATTGCTCCAAGAAAGAAAATGAATCCAAAGTTGTTGTCATAACTATTGGTTAACGTGGTAGTTATTGTTGTGCAGAGCCACCAGATAAATATCCAACAGGTAAATGTGAACATAAAAGGTAATCCAACAAAATTGAAATAAATCAATAAGATTTGCCACCATTTTAAAGGTTTTCTTCTTTTGCCAACAACATCTTCTTTATTAACTTCTGTATTAGCGATATCTTCAAAATCAAGATTTCCTCCTTCAATATTGCTATCAGCATCCATATCCAGATCAACATCCGCATCAACATCAATATCGATATCCACGTCAACATCTAGATCAAAATCAATTCCTGAGATCATTGTGAATAACCAATATAAAATTAGTAAGAGCATAAGTATGGTTAATACCATATTTACTTGCGAAAATGCTATCTCTACGAGTTCCTTCAATGTTTTAGTTGTTTAGTTAATTAATAGTTATTTAGTTGTCTCTTTTCTCAAAATCTTCTGTTTTGTGAACTTTAATTCTTCTAATAATTAAATAGATTAGAGATGTAATAAGAAATGTCCAAAAAAGTCCTATAAATAAAATTTCCATATTCTTATTATTTAAGTTTTACAGCGGTCCCATAGGCAAGGATTTCTGATGCTCCTTGCATTACCATAGACGTAGTAAGTCTAACATTAACAACTGCATCTGCTCCTAATCGTTGCGCATCCTGATTCATTCTTTGCATAGCTTGTTCTCTGGATTGTGCCTGTAATTTGGTGTATTCTTCTATTTCTCCACCAATTATATTTTTTAGTCCTGCAAAAACATCTCTACCAATATTTCGTGCTCTCACTGTACTTCCTCTTGCTATTCCTAAAATTTGAATTACTTCTTTATTAGGTATCGTTTCTGTCGTAGATGTTACCATGATTTATTAGTTTTTTTGTTAATAATTTGCTGAATGGACTAAAAGTGTCTGATTATTAGTTGTTTCTACTTCTTTTTGTCATTCAGTCCTAATTGCTCTTTTAGCTTTGCTAAATCATCTTCTGCATTCGTTTCTGTAGTATTTGCAGCTTTATCAAGTTCATCATCAATAGACTTAGATGCATTTGCGATATCCCCATAGGCTTCTGCTAATGCTTCTTCCTGATTTACTTTATCTTTCATACGCTCTAACATAGAAACCGTACTAGAACTATCTATTTCTGCCATTTGCTTGTTTACATTTTTAGTGGCTGCAGAAACTTTTACTCTTGCTTTCAGGGTTTTTAATTCATTTTCCCATTTGCTGATATTCTGTTTGATCTCTTCCACATTTTTTTCTAACTGAGATACGGAACCATCAAATTTTTCTGTTTCCCCTTTTCCACGACTTACGTGTTGTAGTGATTCTTCTTTTTTGATCAATGCTTCTTTTGCTAATCTATCTGCTTCTGCAGTATCAAGATCTCCACTTTGTGCTTTTTTAAGAATTAGCATTGCTTTCTGTTGATAATCTTCTGCTTTTGCGGCAAATTCTTCAGTGTCATTTTTAGACCTGATAGCTAATGCTTTTACTTGTGCCAATGCTTCCAGGCTTTTTTCGAGATCAACTTTCATATCACGGATCCCTTGTTCTGTCATTTTTATAGGATCTTCCATTTTATCGATAGCAGAATTTGCCTCAGCTTCACCTATTTTAAATAGTCTTTTAAAAAAGTTCATAGTATTAATATTTTGAAAAATTTATAATTTGTTGCGAGTATTCACTCAATAATAGGCCTAAAGAATTTAATGTTCCTTCCAATTCATTTAGGTCCAGATTTTCTAATTGTAACGTATCTCTGAAGATTACTTTTTCTCCTGTTTCATCAAGAACAAATGCTCCGTGAACGATATCTCGGTTTTTCTGAAGTAAACTACGATATACTAGTTCGTTTTTGTTTTTGATATTGAAAATATGTTGCTCAATAATTAAAATTGGTAATGCTACACCAAGAATGAGATTTTTAATCCCTTCGTTCTCTTTACTGATCATTATAATTCCATCTTTTTTGTTTTCGTGAATTATGTTGAAATTAAGTTTCAGTAAATAATCTTTCACCTGTTGGAAATGATCTTGCATGTGATGGTTATTTTTTGATTGATAATTAGTAATTTATTTCTTGTTTCTGACCTTGTATCAATATTACAAAAAGTGAGATAACTTTTCTACTATATCGACAGCTAAATTGGCAATATATTCTGCTACTGCTATCATGGGTATGTTGTTGTTTTATGTTAATGAATTAGTTGTTTGCTAAGGTTTTTAGTATTCTTAATGATTTCGCCCAAAATCAAGTTACTTTAGAAAAGTATTTCTACTAAAATTAGCATTTTTTAAATATATTAGCTAATATTGTTAGTGTAAATGTACAACAAATTTTTATAATTGCAAATAAAATTAGCAAAAATGTCATTTTTTGGAAAAAATATTAAAAAAATTAGAAGCGTTAAGAGTTTGAGTCAGCAAGCTTTTGCCGAGCTTTTTGACCTAAAACGAGGTACATTAGGGGCTTATGAAGAGGGAAGGAGCGAACCTAAAATAGATACTATTATAAAAATAGCTAATTATTTTAGCATAGAAATAGATAAATTACTAACTAGTGAGCTAACTGTAAATGAACTTTTGAAGTTTAAGGGAGATCTTACTACCTATGCACAAGATTTAAAAAGAGAACAATTTGCATTAATTCCCTGTATTACCGAGAGTACATCTAGTGAGTATATAACTTTATATGATAAGAGCAATTTTATAAAAGAATTGCCTACTATCCAATTACCGGTAAATCCATCCAAAGAATTTAGAGGGTATACCGTGCTAAATTTAGAAATGACCAATCATGATCAAGGATTTTATCCTAAGGATATCGTTATTGGTGAAAAGGTACCTTCTGATGTCATCAAAAAGCTAAATAACGGAACCTTAGTAGTTGCATTAACTGATACAAAATTAACTTTTAGAAGATTGTATATTACTAAGAATAGTGTCGTGCTGCGTGCAGATCATAAGAATATTGAAGATGATGAATATCCGATTTCTGAAATTAAAGAAATGTGGAGGGTTCGCTATGTCTTTTGTAAACGTATTCCCGAATTTGCAGATGGAATGGAGGGTAAATTACAAATGATCGAGCAAGAATTGCTTAGAATGAAAGAGAAGCTAGGCTAGTCTAATTCATACATTCAACAAATAATAAAGGAGCGAACAGCTCCTTTTTTTGTTTTGCATTTTAAAAGTGAATTAAACCCAATTAGTCCTTTTTTTAACCTTTTTGGACAGAATGGACTATATATTAGGATCCTATGAATCTACATTTGTTTCATCATCAATCAAGAAACAAAAAGTTATGGGATTCAAAAAAATACTATTATTTATTTTACTCATCGTAGTGAAAACTATGAGCGGACAGAACGTGATTACAGGAAATGTTACAGATCAAAACAAAGAACCTTTGGTTTTTGCCAATGTGATTTTATACACAGACAAAACTGACACAGCAATTTCAGCGATGGCTACTAGCGAAAAAGGAGCGTATTTTTTCGAAAGTATTAAAGCAGGGACCTACCGAATCGAAGTATCAATGTTGGGCTATGAAACAAAGGTATCGGAAGCTTTTAGTTTTAACAATGATGCACAAGAACTATCTATGGATTTTGTGTTACAATCAGAGCAGTTGGATGAAGTACTAATTACGTATAAGAAACCAATTATTAAGCAAACTGCCGAGAAATTAATTGTAGATATCGAAAAATCCGAAATGATCAATACCAATCTACAAGATGTAATGAAAAAGGTTCCTGGAGTAATTGTGACTAATGGTAACTTAAATTATGGGGGACAAGGAAATATACGAATACTAATTAATGGTAAAACAACGGATTATATGGATGTTTCGTCTTTGCTGCGAGAAATGCCAGCAGATAATATAGCAAGAGTGGAGCTTATTCAGCAACCAGGAGCTGAATATGATGCAGAAGGTTCAGGTCCTATAGTTAACATCATTTTAAAGAAAAATGTGAAATTGGGAACTCACGGAAGTATAAAAAGTACAATTGGGTATGTTAATGACTTTACTTACGGAACTAGTGCGTCTCTTGCTAGTTATAAAAACAAACTCAATTGGCAAGCTAGTGCTGGATATAATAGATCTTCCTGGCGAGAAGATTTAATAATTTCCAGACAAGTATTGGATGAGACTTATAATCAAACATCAATTTCTCCATATGATCCAGAGACGTTTAGAATAAGTGGTGGTTTTGATTATTATGTTAATGATAAAAATACTATTGGTTTAAATGCAAATAGAATTCAGTCGCTGTCAGATCGAATCACAAAAAATAATACCACGATAATCGATGGTACGTCATCAACTGAGCTATTAACTGATAATAGTTATGATAGAGATAGGGTAACGTATACATTAAATCCATATTATGAGTACGATGATCAGAGGAATAAGGTGACTCTAGATTTTAATTATATCGATTATACTTTTGAAAATGAGAATAATTTATTCAAGACTGAAGTAAGTCCGGTTGAATACGATAATCAACGATATTTTCAGAATGCTTATTATGAAATTTTTACTTATCAAGGAGATTATAAACGAACACAAAGTGATAATTTTAGTTGGGCGGCAGGAGCAAAATATTCACAGGTAAATTCTGATAGTGATTTACAAGCGCTAACGGAGAATGATCAGGGTGAATTCATAAATAATGTAAATCAAAGTAATCGATTTTTAATAGATGAAAGCATCCTAGCAGTTTACTCAAAGTTTAATGCAAAATATAATAAATGGTCGTTTTCGGGAGGATTGCGTTGGGAAGAAAGTGATACTGAAGGTACCTCAGTAACACAGAATGAAACAAGATCAAGGAAGATTTCTAAGTTATTTCCCAGTCTAAGTTTAGGAAGAGAAATAACGGAAGAGTTAGGAGTTAATGTAGGGTATAGTTATCGAATTCAAAGACCTTCATATAGTTCTTTAAATTCCTTTGTATACTATTACGATCCATTTACTTTTGAAGAAGGAAACCCAAACCTAAAACCAGCTTTTACTAATAGTTTTCGTTTTAATCTAACCTATGATGATCAACCTTTTTTTAGTGTTAGTTATGGACAAACGAAAGATGTATTATTCGAAATCATAACTCAGAATGATTCTTCTGCAGAAACCTCTCGCTCTGTAATCAATCTTGCAGAGAATAATAATTTTAATGCTAGTTTATTTGGGCCATTAGATTTTATAAAAGGATTGGATGGATATACGGGAGTAATCGTGAATTATAATGAATATAAATCAGAGCGGTTAACTCCAGCGTTGGATGTATCAAAATGGAGTTTGACCTGGTATACAAGTGCAGAATATAAATTACCTTGGGGTATAAACTCTGAAATCTCAGGATATTATTCTACAGGGGGTTTAGAAGGACAAATAGAATATAAATGGATAGCGGGAATTGATGTTGCTGTAAGTAAGAAATTTATGAATGATCGCTTAAAGGTGAGTTTGGAATTTGAAGAAATTCTGAATAGAAAATTCTTAGGAGCTATAAATTATGATAATGTAAATGCAACGATCGTAAATGATTGGCCACGACAAAATATTTTTCTTCAGTTGAATTATAATTTTGGATCTAAGTTTAGTAAAAAGAAAAAGAGAAGTAATGTTTCTGAAGAGGAGCGGGATAGAATAGATGATAAAAACTAAAATAATAATATGAAAAACTTTGTAAAACAGATTAGCAAGATTGTACTGCTTGGTATTTTAATTACCGGTTGTACTTCCGTAAATAATGATTCAGTTGACAGTTATTTAAGATTCGATATTCCGAAGGACTCTTTAGATACTTTTATAAGTTCCAAAATGGCTGAATATAAAATTCCTGGAATTTCTATTGCCATCATTAATGAAGGAGAAGTTGTTTACCATAAAACCCAAGGATATGCTAATGTAGAAAAAAAATTACCAATTACAGAGCAAACTATTTTCGAAGGCGCTTCTATATCAAAACCCGTATTTGGTTTTTTTGTAATGACATTTGTAGAAGAAGGGATTCTTGATCTCGATAAACCATTATATGAATATATGGAATATCCTGATATTGCTCATGATGAACGTTACAAAAAAATAACGACGCGTATGGCTTTAAGTCATCAAACAGGTTTTCAGAATTGGAGAGAGGATGATGAAGATAATACGTTGAAAATTCAATTCGAACCGGGGACAGATTATTTTTATTCAGGAGAAGGGTACCAATATATAACTCAAGTCTTAAAACATATTTTAAGTATAGATGATGCAGGTTTGGAAGCAGAATTTCAGAAAAGAATAGGAAAACCAATTGGCTTGGATCACACGGTTTACATTCAGAATGAGTATACCAGAAAACACAAGGCAGAACCTTATGATGAAGACAACAATCGGGTGGATTGGGAGAATAACTATTGGGTTAAAAAAGAAGATGGGATATTTTCAGCGCCAGCTTCTATACATTCTGAATCAGTGGATTTTTCTAAATGGATGATTGCTGTTATGAATGAGGAAGTCTTATCTGAGAATAGCTATGAAGAATTATTAAAACCTCATTCCAAAGTACCGTATGATGAATTTGATGTTAGATATACACTTGGTTTTACAAATATCCAAATACCTTTTACAAATATTTATTGTCATGGAGGGAATAATATTGGCTTTACCAGTTGGTTCCTTTTAGATACAGAAAAGGATTGGGGATACGTGTTATTTACTAATTCTGAATACGGTGAACAATTGGGGCAAGATATGTTTTTCTATTTATTAGCAGATCCTGGTAATACAAAATTATATATCACTATAGGTGTTTTCTCGATTTTACTTATTCTTGTGATAGTGTTTTTCGTAAAGAGGATTATTCGACGTATTGGAAAACGTAAAAATCAGAAGATTTAGAGTATGAATACCAGGCTAAACAAATCAGATTATATTATCGTAGCTATTGTCTATACAGTTACAATTATCTTTAATTGTATTGATTACTATAGAGAAGATAACGACCTTATCGAGTATCTTATTGATATTCCTTTAGCAGCTATACTTTCTTTTGTTATCATTTTAATTTTTATGTATTGGCTTATTCCTAATTATGTGGTAAAAGAGAAAAAATACACTCAATTTGTGTTTTTTGGGCTTGTATTGCTATGTTTTTTTGGAGCTATTGATTACATATCAGGATATTGGACTGGTGGAGGGGATTGGAGTAAATTTCCAAAATGGTATGATTTTTTGCTCCGAAGTTTCTTTCGGTTGTCTGATGATGCTGGTTTTGTGTTTGGTATTTTATTAGCTAAAAAGTTTTACGAAGGTCAGGCTCAGTTTTTTAATGTACAAAAACAACAAAAGGAGAATGAGTTGAAATTATTAAGATCTCAGATAGACCCTCATTTTTTATTTAATAATCTTAATACTTTAGATGCATTAATTGATAGTGATACTATAAAAGCTAAGGAATACATTAATCGCTTATCGTTAATTTATCGTTATTTGATAAGAACCAAAGATGCTGAGGTGATGGAACTTTCTGAAGAAATTGCTTTTGCGGAGAATTATATTTTTTTAATAGAAACCAGATTTGGTAGCGATTATGATTTTCAGATTAAAAGAGATATATCGCTTACAGATAAGTTCATTCCTACCGGATCAATACAGGCACTGCTCGAAAATGTTGTGAAACACAATAAAGCTGGGCAAACGAATACTATTAAGGTAGTAGTTCGTATAGAAGAGAATTGGTTAATAGTAATAAATACTAAAACTAAAATTCAATCCGGAGAAGAATCTTTTGGAACAGGTTTAAAGAATTTAAAAGCACGCTACAAATTATTATCTGATCAAGAGGTAAAGGTTATAAATACGGAATCAAAATTCAAAGTTTCTATTCCGATTTTGAAATTAAGCAATGAATCTTAAGGCTATGAATATTTTAATTTTAGAGGACGAAATTCCTGCATATCAAAAATTGACATCAAGTTTGAATACTTTTTTTGAAGAGCAAATCACTCATGATTGGTCCCGTACTGTTGCAGATGGAACCACATTTCTGAGTAATAACAAATATGATTTTATATTATCAGATATTCAGTTATTAGATGGTACGTCGTTTGATTTATTCAATACAGTAAAGGTGGAGTGTCCTATAATCTTTTGTTCAGCACATGATGAATATTTGTTTCAGGCTTTTAATACCAATGGCGTAGCGTATATTTTAAAACCTTATTCACAGAATGATTTCAAAAAAGCTTTAGAAAAGTACCAGTCTTTATTTAAACAAGGCATTTATAACCCATTAGATCGTACTACAATTAATATCTTGAAATCTGTAATACAGGAGGAGCAGGTTAAATACAAAAAACGTTTTGTAATTAAACGAGCAAAGGGAATACAATTATTAAATGTTATTGATATAAGTCTGATCGCGGCATCTGGGGATTTTTGTGTTGCTACGGATCTAAGCGGAAAAACACATCCTGTTTTAGAAAAAATTGGAGTCTTAACGGAACAACTAAACCCCAAAAAATTCTTTAGAATTAATCGAAGTCAGATTCTTCATATTGAGTATATCGAAACGATCGAAAATCATTTTAAAAATAGATTATTGATAAAATTAAAAGGTGTAAAAGAAAAGGTAATGACAAGTTCTGCCACTACATCCGAGTTCCGAAAATGGATAGAAGAGTAGTTTTATCTTTGAAATTATAAATTTCTGCTAATTAGAGTATTCCTGATATATTTTTTTGATATCTTCAAAAATAATATGAGCGGTATCGCTTAGGTATTATGAATATTACAACTTTATTTCAATGAATACAATTTTTGATGCAATAAGGTCTGAAAACTTAGAAGCAGTAAAAAGCTTTCTTGATAAGGATAAAGACTTGATACATATAAAGGATCAAAGAGGTTCTACACCACTTTTACTCTCTACGTATTATGGGTTTATGGAAATTACAAAACTGATTCTTAGTTATAATCCTAATGTTAATGCAAAGGATGCTTCGGGAAACACAGCATTGATGGGCGTTTGTTTTAAAGGATATTATGAAATAGCAGAATTGTTGATTGCATCTGGCGCTGATGTCAATATAAAGAGTTATAACGAAGCTACGGCGTTAATTTTTGCAGCTACTTTTGGTCAGAAAGAGATTATGCGATTACTAATACAGAATGGCGCAGATGTTACTGCACAGGATAATAGTGGACACACCGCGGAGATGCACGCAAAAAATCAAGGAATTGATTTTTCTGAATTATTGAATGTTACCAAGTGAGTATACATGAAACAATAGAAAATATAAAATCTGTCAATATACGTTCTACCGGTATAAAAAGACGTCTATTAATGTCTTCATTTACAGCAGATACTTTTCAGTCTTTTCTTAAGGATAGTATAGGAGATGAAGTACTCATTATAAATACTAATATTGGTATGGAGGTTTATTACTATTCAAGTACCGACTACAGCAATTTTATAAAAGAAAGTGCTCTTCTATATATACTAAAGCATATTGATGCTACAAAACTGAAATTTAGAAATTCTGTTGGTAAAGAAGAGGTGCAAAAGAGTTTTACTGAAGCGATCATAACTTTTGCTCAGTATCCACAGCTGTTTTTGGCGTATGCTAAGAAATTTATTCATCTTAGAGATAAAAACACTCGAAGTCAATATGTAATGCCTATTTTGAATACCTTTTTCGAAAATACAATGAAGTTATTGGCTGAAACAGGAAAGGTTCCACATTCGGAAAAAATTCAAAAAGCAAAAAACAAATCTCAGAAATCAGATTATAATCAAAGTATAATTGATGATCTAATTTCTGAGATTTTATTAAAGAAACATAGAAATTAAACTATATTTTAAAATTCAGCATTTAATGGAGTTCTTGGATAAGGAATTACATCACGAATATTACCCATTCCAGTAACGAATAATACCAATCTTTCAAAACCTAGCCCAAAGCCACTATGTTTACAAGTTCCGAAACGGCGTGTATCCAGATACCACCATAATTCTTCTTCTGGTATGTTTAAAGCGGCCATTTTTTGTTTAAGAACATCTAAGCGCTCTTCACGTTGAGAACCTCCTACGATCTCTCCAATACCTGGAAAAAGAATATCCATTGCTCTAACAGTTTTACCATCCTCATTAAGTCTCATATAAAAAGACTTGATATCTGCGGGATAATCAAATAATATTACCGGGCACTTAAAATGTTTTTCAACCAAAAAACGTTCGTGTTCACTTTGTAAATCTGCACCCCATTCGTTAATTGGAAATTTAAACTTCTTCTTTTTATTAGGTTTAGAGTTTTTAAGTATTTCGATAGCTTCGGTATAGCTTACTCGCTTAAAGTTGTTCTCTAAAACAAATTTTAGTTTATCTCTAAGTAACATTTCAGCTCTTTCAGCCTGAGGTTTTTGTTTGTCTTCTTGAACTAGTCTGTTTTCTAAAAACTCAAGATCGTCCTGGCAGTTATCTAAAACAAATTGGATTACATATTTTATAAAATCCTCTGCAAGATCCATATTGCCATCCAGATCACAAAAAGCAACTTCTGGCTCTACCATCCAGAATTCGGCTAAGTGACGTGAAGTATTAGAGTTTTCTGCTCTAAATGTTGGTCCAAAAGTGTATACTTGGCCTAATCCCATTGCATAGGTTTCTGCTTCCAATTGTCCAGAAACTGTTAGGTTGGTTTCACCACCAAAGAAATCTTGCTTATAATCAACCTCACCATTCTCATCTTTAGGAACGTTATTAAGATCTAAATTGGTTACTTTAAAGGCTTCTCCAGCTCCTTCTGCATCACTTTTAGTAATCACAGGAGTGTGTACATAATAAAAATCATTTTTCTGAAAGTACTCGTGTATGGCAAATGATAATTTTGATCTCATACGCATAATAGCTCCAAAAGTATTTGTGCGAACTCTTAAGTGAGCCTGCTCTCTTAGTTTTTCTAAACTATGACGTTTAGGAGAAAGGATTGTTAATTTTAATTCTTCAGGATCAGCTTCGCCTTCTATTTCAACACTGGTAACTTTAATCTCTACTCGCTGTCCCTTTCCTTCACTTTCTGTAAGTGTACCTGTAATAGAAAGAGCTGCGCCAACGCTTATTTTATTAGTAATAGTAGTGTCAATAGTATTGTCATCAATAACACATTGAATGTTTTTAATGGTAGATCCGTCATTTATAGCTATAAATCGATCGTTACGAAAAGAACGAACCCATCCTTTTACAATGATAGGCTGTAAAAGTTTATCACTCTGCAGTACGTCTATTACTTTGGTATGTTTCATCAGTTTAATTTTATTTGTTTTACATCGATTCGATGATATGAGCAAATTAGTATTATCTTCCTCATAATACTACCACTACTTTTAATTTAATCAATTCATTAGGTTATATGCCTAACTTTCTTTTTTTACCAGATAAAGGATATAAAATTTCAAGGTAGCAAAGATAATTTTTTAATCGAATTGATGCATAATCTTGCTGTTCAAAAAAACGAATTCTAGTAATAAATGTTTTTATATTTTTTTGTTTTAATAAAAAGAGGTGTTTTTAAAACAAGCTAAAATCTGACGGTTTTTTCTAGAGTAATTCTATGTTAAAACCATAAAAAGATGCTTTTTGAGGGAAAAAATCACTTTTTTTTAAGATTATCTACAAAATATAAATAAAAATTCTTACAAGAATTATGTTATTAATGTATTTTATATCAGTTGATTATATTTTTTAATATGATTTACAGACTACAAAATAAATGTTAAAACGATGTTTATTTTAACAAAAGGGGGAAATCCCCCCCATGAAGGAGTTTCAAAATACAAAAAGGGAGTGTATCTTGCATATGCAATTATGACGATTGTGTTTACGTTAAGTTTAGTTCGATAGGTTTTGGGGTAATCTATCTTACACGGAGTCTCGCTAGTTTACTGGCGAGGCTTCTTTTTTTAAAGTAAGTAACAGGTAAATTTTTATTGTTTTTCTTCTTCTTCAGGAAGTTCTTCGTCATCATCACTTGCAATAATTTTTAATGCAGGTTCTTTCAATGTTTTTTTATTCGCGATACTTCTTTCTAAAGAAAGCAATAATGATGGTAATAATAATAAATTGGCTAACATTGCAAATAACAACGTAGCTGAAACTAATCCACCTAATGCTTTGGTTCCTCCAAAACTCGAAATCATAAATACTGAAAAACCAAAGAATAAAACTGTAGAAGTATAAAACATGCTAACTCCGGTTTCTTTTAATGCAGCAAAAACTGATTTACGAATTCTCCAGTGATTAGACTTTAATTCTTGTCGATATTTTGCTAAGAAATGTATGGTGTCGTCTACAGAGATACCAAAAGCGATGCTAAAAACTAATATCGTAGATGGTTTTATAGGAACTCCTAAAAATCCCATTAAGCCCGCGGTCATTAATAAAGGAAGTAGATTAGGTATTAATGATATAACGATCATTTTAACGGATCTAAACATCCAAGCCATGAATAGTGCTATTAATATAATGGCCAGCCCTAAGGAGAATATAAGATTCCATACCAAATATGTTGTTCCCTTCTGAAAAATTAAGGCTTTACCCGTAAAAGTAACTTCATAACGATCCTTAGGAAATAGTTTCTCCAGTTTCGGAGCAAGATTAGCTTCTATTCGCTCCATTTCTTCAGTGCCTACATCTTTCATAAATGTAGTGATTCTAGCATATTGACCTGTAGAATCTACATAGCTATTCATAGCTGCTGTTTTGGACTCGAAGCTTTTGATGTATGGTAAAATGAAATTACGCTCCTGGCTTGTTGGTAGTTGATAATATTTTGGATTTCCGTTATAGTATGTTTGTTTAGCATATTTTGCTAAGTTAACAATGGAAATAGGCTTAGATAACTCTGGTGTTTCTTCCAGTAGTTCTTCTAATTGTTCCATTCTCCGAAGAGTAGGTAGTTTTAGAACTCCTTGTTTACGCTTTGTGTCTATTAATATTTCTAATGGCATGATGCCATCAAACTCATCTTCAAAAAACTGAATATCTTTAAAAAAACCTGCTGATTTAGGCATATCTTCTAATAAACTTCCAGAAACTTTTATGGTATAAATTCCAATAATACTTGCGATAAGTATAACAATAGAGGAGATGTATATGGTAATTCTTTGGTTTTTAACGACGTGTTCCATCCAGTTGACCAACGTTTCAACCCATCTTTTTCCTAAATGTTTTAGATGCCTTTCTTTGGGTTGAGGCATATAACTGTAGATAATCGTAATAACCAGTAAACATAGAATAAATAACGCTATGATATTTAATGCTGCTACAATACCAAACTCTTTTAATAATTTACTTTCTGTTAAAGCAAATGTAGCAAAACCTGCAGCAGTAGTAACATTGGTCATTAGTGTTGCATTTCCAACCTTAGTAATAACACGTTGAAGAGATTTTGCTTTATTACCGTGCTTTTTTATTTCCTGTTGATATTTGTTGATTAAAAATATACAGTTTGGAATTCCAATAACGATTACTAATGGTGGTATAATAGCGGTCAGAACAGTGATTTCGTATTGTAAAAGTCCTAGTAATCCAAAAGCCCACATTACCCCTATGATTACTGCTGTCATCGATATAAAAGTAGCTCTGAAAGATCTAAAAAAGAAAAAGAAGATCAATGATGTAACTAGTAATGCTGCTAAAATAAATATCTGAATCTCATCCATGATATTCTGAGAATTCATCGTTCTGATATATGGCATACCGGAGACTTTTATGTCCATGCCGAATTTCTCTTCGAATTCTATAACTTTTGGGTTTAGAACATCTTCAATAAACTTTTTTCTTACAATTGTATTTACAATATCTTTATTAAGATAAATAGCACTTTGTATGGTATTGGATTTATTGCTATAAATGAGCCCTTCGTAAAAGGGTAATTTGTTGAACAATTTGTCTTCGTATTCCGAAACGTTCTTCTCAGTGTATGTGCTGTCTTTTATAAAGGATACAAGTTCGAACCTAGCAGGATTATCTTCTTTTTTAAGTATCTTTAAATCACTAACTGAAATTACCAGATCGATTTCACTAAATTGTTTGAATGAATCGTTAAAATCATTCCAGGCCTTTAATTTTGTTGGAGTAAAAAGAGAGCTGTCATTTACTGCCATTACAATGAGATTGCCCTCATCTCCAAATTTATCTAGAAACTCTTGGTATTTTATGTTTACTTCATGGTCATCCGGAAGAAGATTCGCTTCAGAAAAAGAAAAACGCATATTTTTCCACTGAAAGCCAAGAAAAACGGTTATACCGATAATAATTATGAATATTGCTGCTCTATTACGGAGTATAATTCCAGCTAATGTATTCCAAAACCCGAAAGTTAATAACTTTGCCATTCTCTATTTTCCTGGTGCAAATGTAAGAATTTGAGTTTTTAATACTTAAAAAATTTTCAAAAGAAAATTAATAAATAATAATGTGTTAAAGCTTTAGGTAAAAAGTGAATTTAAAGGCAATGTTATCTTCAATCTTTGGTAGATGATATGCTCCATAGCGGTAGGCAAAACTTAGCCCAAAACCAGCAAAAAGTTTATTTATTTCGAATCCAGATTCCTGATAGCCTTGTTGAAGAGAATCGAAATTAACGCCCAGGTGTTTAACTCGATTACTTACATCTCCGATAGCATATCTAGTGATTAATACCATTTCTGGTTTAAGCCAACTGGCTATTTTAAAGGGTCTCAATCTATGTCTTATTTGTAAAGTAGCAAGTCGGTCACTAAAAAACTCACTAAAATACATAGTTTCGAAACTTCTTCGTCCTGCAACAGAAAATCTTTGAAAAATGGTTTCTTTGGTTGGGGAATTTGGATACGCGTGATACAAGTGTGTCAGTGGTACATCACCACTTGCGATATCAGCTTCTAATAGTAAACTTGTGCTTGATTGATTAAGACGATTAATTATATATTCTGCTTTAATTCCTATTTTACTATAATTAAAATTACTATCAAATATCCCCTTATACCCTTGTGTGTATTGGGCTGTGATTTTTGGATACCCATCTTGTATTTCTCTATAACCATTAGGTGTTTTTAGAAACTTACTGAATGGGCTCCATCTAAGCGCTATGGTGGATTCTGCAGTTTTGTATTGTGAGAATAAATTACCATCATCAAAATATGTATAACCGCCAGTTTGATCAATATTACTAACAGAAAGTTGAGTTTCTGATAATAATTTGGGTAAAATCCTATGCTGTAAGCTTGCGCTCCAGGTTCTATGTTTGTAGTAGAAATCTATGTTTACCAAGCGTGGTTCGAATAAGGAATATACGCGTCTATCGGTTAAATAGAAAAAACTACCTACCTCTTTAAGATCATCAGTGTAATTAACATTTAACCAAGAACCTGAATCCTTATTTAATAAAACTCCACCACCTAACCCAAATTTAAACTTACCATCTCTAAAGCCGTAAACGAGATAGCCTTCCGCGCGAAATCGTTTAGAAAACTTCTCATTTGTTAATCCCCCAAGTCCTAAGCGTAATCCTTCAAAATTATTATATTTTATAGGGTAAGTTAGGTCAAAATCGAAAAATCCAACAGGGTAGTAGCCAATATTAAAACTCTGAATAACATCTATTCTTCGCTCTATGTTCTGTGCTTGAACAATACTGTCTACGATAGGAAAGGATTTTAAATCTTTTTCTGTAATTGCAGTTGTTCTATATGTGTTCCAATATTCTTCGCTTCGAGTAGTTGCTTCAGGGGCTATTTCAATCGCGGATTGTTGAAGCTTAATTTTAGAATCTGGCTTGATTGTATAATCAAAGAAATCTGTTTTAGAAATTAAGAAGTCATTGTTGCCTGTAAAACTTTTCTGATCATTCCCTAATCTGCCAACTGATATTTGGCCTCCAAACAAAGTAACCTTTTGTTTTCCAATACCAGGTCTGATAGTTACTTCCTGATTTAGTGGAAGCCATAATTTTTCTTCGGTATTGTATTCGAAATCATGGGTTACCATCACATTGAGCTCTCCTCTTAATTCTGCAACTGCTTTCTGGATGGCTAATGTTTCCATATCCAGATATAAAACTCCCTCAAGACTTGCTATTTTTTTAGATCGTCTTGGTTGAAAGAGTATTACATACGCAGGTCTTTTACCTTGCGTGGTGTCTAGTACCTTATAATAATAATTTTTGAGAGCTCTATTAGATAAAGGACTTGCATATCGGTTATTAAAGATTACATAATTTTCTTGATATAGCGAGTTAGACTGAATTTTTATCCCTAGTACATTATACACTGGTTTGTTAAATCCGGTCATTCTGGAAGCAAGAACAGTTTCTTTTTCATCGCGCCCTTTGTTAAATTGATGTTGGCTTACTTTTTCAGAAAGAAAAGAGTGAGCATCGTTAAAGATACGTTCCATATCTGCTCCTGTAGTATCTGGAGTTTCGAACCTTGCCTGATTATCTTCAGTAATTTTAAACTTGTTATAACTTTTATAGCTATAACTTTGTAAAGCTTTATTTGGGTTATTATCGTTTTTGTTGATAATAGCTTGTTTAATAATATTAGAGGCAATACTTCCCGGAACATCTAGTTTTACCGTTTCTAAATTTTCTTGTGTAGGAGAAAGTTGAATCTCTACTTTTACTATATCTTCGGATTTAATGGAAAAATTTTTCTTATTATATCCAATATAACTTACTGTTAGATTAACGGGGTAACTATCACATCTTATTACGAACTCGCCTTTTGAAGAGGTTAGTGCATAGGAGTTATGATCCGTTTTTACCGTGGCAAAAGGTAATGGTTGGTTGGTGCTTTGATCAATTACTTTTCCGGTAATGCTAATTTGGGATAGTAAAACAAAATGAGTGAAAAATAGTAAACAGAAGAGTTTGTTTTGCATTATCCGAATTGATTCATAAAAATTGAAGGTAAACAGAAGTGTTTTTATAAAAGAAAACACTTCTGTCTTAGGTGTTTAATATAATTAGACTGTCATGATCTCTTTTTCTTTAACAGCAAGCATATCGTCAATTTTCTTGATATAAGTATCAGTCAATTGCTGGATGTCTGCCTCAGTATTTTTCGCCATATCTTCAGACAATCCATCCTTTTCTAATTTTTTTATTTCGGTATTCGCATTTTTGCGGTCATTACGTACACCAACTTTTGAGTCCTCAGCTTCGGCTTTTGCCTGTTTTACTAATTCCCGACGACGTTCTTCCGTCAAAGGCGGTACACTTATGATTACGCTTTCGCCATTATTCATAGGATTAAAGCCAAGGTTAGCCGCTAAAATTGCTTTTTCAATTTCCTGAATTAACGATTTCTCAAAAGGCTGAATAGTAATTGTTCTGGCATCAGGAGTATTTACATTTCCTACTTGATTTAATGGAGTAGGGTTTCCGTAATACTCTACCATAACACCACTTAACATAGCTGGAGATGCTTTCCCTGCTCTAATTACAATTAATTGTTTTTCTAAATGAGCTATTGCGCCCTGCATAGATTCTTTAGTTGAATCCAGAATAAAATTTACTTCTTCGTTCATCTTAATATAGTTCTTTTGTTTATTAGTTGATCAAAAAACGAGCCACTATTCTTATAGGTTTACTTTTGTTCCAATAGATTCTCCCGAAATAACTTTTAATAAGTTCCCGGTTTTATTCATATCAAAAACTATAATTGGCAATTCATTTTCTTGACTTAGAGTAAATGCTGTTGTATCCATTACTTTAAGTCCTTTTCTTAAAACATCATCAAATGTAATGAAATCAAATTTAGTAGCTTGCGAATCTTTTTCAGGGTCTGCCGTATAGATTCCATCTACTCTTGTTCCTTTAAGGATTACATCGGCATTGATTTCTATTGCTCTTAATACCGCTGCAGAATCTGTTGTGAAATATGGATTACCTGTTCCTCCTCCAAAAATTACAACTCTTCCTTTTTCTAAGTGCCTAATGGCTCTTCTTTTGATAAATGGTTCTGCTACTTCGTTAATTTTTATAGCAGATTGAAGTCTTGTAGGTATATCTGCATCTTCTAATGCGCTTTGTAGTGCTAAGCCATTAATCACAGTTGCAAGCATTCCCATATGATCCGCTTGAACCCTGTCCATACCTTTGCTAGCGCCAGCAACACCTCTAAAAATATTACCACCACCTATAACTATAGCTACTTCTACGCCTTTATTAGTTATTTGTTTGATTTCATTAGCATATTCTGCTAATCTTTTGGGGTCAATACCATATTGACGATCTCCCATCAGGGCTTCTCCTGATAATTTTAGTAATATTCTATTGTATTTCATCATTTGCTTGAACTGTGGTGCAAATATAATGATATTCTTAATTTAGAAAATACTTTAATAGCTAAAGGTAAATCTTTCTGAAATAGCACAGAAATGTTAAAGTTGAGGTAGTGGTATTAAAAAAGGGTTCTTTTCCCCTGATCCCGCTATTGATTGGCTTTGGATAATGTTATACGTTTGTAAAAGGAAAACAAAAATAGGGGAGATGAGGAATATTTTTGAATTAGTGTTGAAATGTTTTTTAAGAATTTACATATTCACGAAAGTGTAATATGTATTCTAGACTGATTGGGGAGTTAGTCTTTTTTGGGGTAGCATTTTGGAGGGGTCCAGAATGTTTAGAAAAGCATTTTAAATACTGGGAGAAAATATTTCGAAAAATGACGAAAAAAGCCGCTTCAATTGAAGCGGCTTTTGATTTTTCACTAAATAGGTGATATAGTATCTAGGATATTAACCTAGAGATACTCTTTCAAACGAAGTAACTTTAACATCCCCGTATGATTCAACATACTTAGCAACACTAATTTTTTCATCTTTGATGAAATTTTGGTCAAGAAGACATTGCTCTTGATCCAGCGTAGTGTTGTCAGAAATAAATCTTTCCATTTTTCCTGGAAGAATTCTATCCCATATTTGTTCTGGCTTACCCTCTGCTTTTAGTTCCGCTTTTGCGTCTTCTTCTGCTTTTGCTAAAACTTCAGGAGTTAGTTGAGACATCGATATGTATTGAGGTACATTTTTTAGTGTTTTACCTAAACGACCTAATTCTTCGTTATCTTTTTCGATTACAGCAATTCTAGCTTCAGTTTCCGAAGCTACATAAGCAGGGTCAAAATCTTTATAAGAAAGTGTTGTGGCTCCCATAGAAGCAATCTGCATAGCTAAATCTTTAGCTAATACATCAACTTTATCTATTTTAGAAGAAAGCCCAACTAGAGCAGCAATTTTGTTTATATGAACGTATGAACCAACATAAGGAGCTTCTAATTTAGCAAATGCATTAATTTCTAATTTCTCACCAATAACACCAGTTTGTTCAATTAATTTTTCTGCAACAGTCATTCCTCCAAAATCTGAAGCTAAAAACTCTTCTTTAGAATTGTAATTTAATGCTGATTCTGCCAATTCATTTGCTAGCGCAACAAAACTTTCATTTTTACCAACGAAATCTGTTTCACAACCTAGAACTATAGATACACCAGCAGTGTTGTCCGCATTAATTTTGGCAATAGCAGCTCCTTCAGATGAATCACGGTCTGCTCTTTTAGCTGCAACTTTCTGTCCTTTTTTACGTAATACATCTATAGCCTTGTCGAAATCTCCTTCAGCTTCGACTAATGCTTTTTTGCAGTCCATCATTCCTGCACCTGTAGCTTTTCTTAATTTATTAACTTCTGCGGCGGTTATCTTAACCATATCTTTAAATATTTAATGTGTTTGTGTAAAAAAATAAGTCGTTTAGTTATGATTACTACGAAAGTAAAGAACTAAACGACTCATTAATTTTATATTAAAGTTAAGTTTTAAGGCTTAGACTTTAACTTTGTAATTTTTAATGATTGAAAGCAATCAATGAATGTTTATTCTTCTTCTTGCTTAGCAGCTTCAGTTACTGCTGGTGCTTCCTCAGTTTTAGCAGGAGCCTCTACAGCTGGTGCCGCAGGAGCTTCAGTTTTAGCAGGTGCTTTTTCGGCAGCTGCAGGTACCTTTTCAGCTTTAGCTGGTGCTTCTGTCTTAGCAGGTGCTTTTTCAGCTTTAGCAGGAGCTTCACCTTTTGGCGCCTCTTTAGAAGCTTTTCTCTCACTTAATCCTTCGATAATAGCATCACTAACGTATGTCATTACTTTGTCGATAGATTTAGAAGCATCATCATTTGCAGGGATAACGTACTGTACCTGACGTGGGTCAGAATTAGTATCTACCATTGCGAAAATAGGAATGTTTAATTTTTGAGCTTCTTTTACTGCGATGTGCTCACGAGTAATATCTACAACAAATAACGCACCAGGTAGACGAGTCATATCAGAGATAGAACCTAAGTTCTTTTCTAATTTAGCTCTTAAACGGTCTACTTGTAAACGCTCTTTCTTAGATAAAGTGTTGAAAGTACCATCTTTCTTCATTCTATCGATTGCAGCCATTTTCTTTACTGCTTTACGAATAGTAACAAAGTTAGTAAGCATTCCACCAGGCCATCTTTCTGTGATGTATGGTTGGTTAGCTTTTGCTGCTTTTTCCGCAACGATTTCTTTTGCTTGTTTTTTGGTAGCAACAAAAAGGATTTTTCTACCAGAAGCCGCGATTTTCTTTAAAGCTTCACTAGCTTCGTCAATCTTTGCAGCTGTTTTATATAGATTAATGATGTGAATTCCATTACGCTCCATATAAATGTACGGTGCCATATTAGGATCCCATCTTCTTGTTAGGTGACCAAAATGTACACCTGCATCAAGTAAGTCTTTTACTTCGATATTGTTTGCCATTTTTGTAATAGTTTACGTTCTGTTGAATTAGCAATACCCAAGTGGCTATCATTTTTGATATGGCCTTGAGTATTTAGATGCTAAACTAACTCCCTATAATAGGGGATAACAACAAATACTGTTTTAATAAATTAACGTTTAGAGAACTGGAATTTCTTACGAGCTTTCTTCTGTCCGAATTTCTTACGCTCGACCATTCTAGGATCTCTGGTCAATAAACCTTCTGGTTTAAGGACTGCTCTGTTCTCTTGATCTAACTCGCACATTGCTCTGGATATTGCAAGACGAATTGCTTCAGCTTGTCCTGTAATACCACCACCGTATACATTTACATTTACATCAAACTTTTCCTCATTGTCTGTTAAGGCAAAAGGTTGGTTCACTTTGTATTGTAATGTAGCAGTAGGAAAGTAATCGTTAAGATCTTTTTTGTTGATCGTAACTTTTCCAGAACCTTCTTTAAGGTAAACTCGAGCTACAGCCGTTTTTCTACGGCCAATTTTGTGAATAACTTCCATTACTTAAATTCTTTTAAGTTAATAGTTTTCGGTTGCTGAGCTTCTTGATTGTGAGTTGCTCCAGCATGTACCTTTAAATTACGGAATAAAACTGCTCCTAATTTGTTTTTAGGTAACATTCCTTTTACCGCTTTTTCGATTAAACGCTCTGGGTTTTTGTCAAATAACTCCTGAGCAGTAAGACTCCTTTGCCCTCCAGGGTAACCAGTATGACGGATATACGATTTATCTGTCCACTTTTTTCCTGTTAAGTTGATTTTTTCGGCATTTGTAATAATTACATTATCACCGCAATCAACGTGTGGGGTAAAGTTAGGCTTATGCTTTCCTCTTAATAGTATTGCTACTACAGAAGATAGACGTCCTAAAGTCTGTCCTTCAGCATCTATATGTAACCATTCTTTAGAAACGGTTGCCTTATTGGCAGATACTGTCTTGTAACTTAATGTGTCCACACTAACTAATTTTACTAATTAAACATTCCTTTCCTATATAAAATAGGGGTGCAAATGTACAATTATATATTTATATAGCAAATAGGTAGTTCATATTATTTCAAGAAGATGATCTATTGGTTTTCAGGTAGATCAATTACCTAATGTTTTTTTATCGTTTTAACTCCTAAAACTTCTTTTTCGTGTTAATTTTTTACTAAATAAGTAAGAGAACTGTGACAAAGATTCATAATTTGAGTCCTGTATTAAACATCAATCAACAAAACTAATCATCATGAAGTACACTCTGCAAGTGTTGGGAATCTTCCTTTTTACACTATTTATTAATGCACAGGATTCTACAATTGTAAAAAAGAGAGTCTATACTACCAAACCTCTTAACGGGGCAGAAGCACCAACAATTAATGGCTTAATAGAAGAGTCAAGTTGGGATTTGGTAGCATGGTCTGGTGATTTTATTGAGAATCAACCAGACGAGAATACCCCACCAAGTCAGCAGACTAAATTTAAAATATTATATGATCAGAAATATCTTTATATCGCATATAGATGTTATGATACGGAACCGGATAAAATAGAAAAAAGATTATCTAGACGCGACGGTTTTGCTGGAGATTGGGTAGAAATCAATCTGGATAGTTATCATGATAAGCGAACTGGATTTTCGTTTACAATAACAGCTGCAGGCGTAAAAGGAGATGAATTTATATCTAATAATGGAGATAATTGGGATGGTAGCTGGAATCCTATTTGGTATACTGCTACTAATATTGATGATGAAGGGTGGACTGCTGAGGTAAAAATTCCTTTAAGTCAATTAAAGTTTGGAAAAAGTAAGGAACAAATCTGGGGACTTCAGTTAACTAGAAGGTTTTTTAGAAAAGAAGAAAGATCAGTATGGCAACGTGTTCCACAAGATGCGCCAGGATGGGTTAGTGAATTTGGAGAATTGCATGGCTTGATTAATATCGAACCACAGAAGCAACTAGAAATCCAGCCTTTTGGAGTTATGCAATATGACACTTTTCCTGCAGAAGATGGTAATCCTTTTAGAGATGGAGATGATTTTAAATTAAATGGGGGATTGGATGCTAAAATTGGTATTACTAATGATCTTACTATGGATTTAACTGTGAATCCTGATTTTGGACAGGTAGAAGCAGATCCTGCTGCTATAGCTCTAGATGGTTTTCAGATTTTTTTTAGAGAACAACGACCATTTTTTGTAGAGAATAAAAACATTTTTGATTATCGGTTTGCGAATGGGCAGGATAACGTGTTTTACTCTCGGAGAATTGGAAGAAGTCCACAGGGTTCTATAGGTTCAAGTCCTATTAATACGGAATTTATAGATCGGCCAAATAACACCACTATTTTAGGAGCTGCTAAGTTTAGTGGTAAGACAAAGGATGGTTGGTCGATCGGTATTTTAGAAAGTGTTACAGAGCGAGAGATAGCTAAAATTGAAGATGCAGATGGAAATAGAAGAGAAACAATTGTAGAGCCACTAACAAACTATTTTGTAGGTAGAGTACAAAAAGATTTTAATGACCGTAATACATATATTGGAGGCATCTTTACGGCGGTTAATAGAAATCTAGGAGATATTTTAAATATAGATTATGATAATCTGGATACTGATGAAACATCAGAACTGGTCGGGGTAAGAGAAAATAATCTAAACTTTTTGAGAAAATCTGCTTATACGGGAGGATTAGATTTTAGACACAACTGGAAAGATAGAAAATATTTTATTGAGGGGAATATTGTAACGAGTCATGTAGAAGGATCTAAAGAAGCTATTGAAGCGACACAAAATGAGTTAACGCACCTTTTTCAGAGGGTAGATGCGGATCATGTAGAGGTAGATCCTAATCGTACTTCGCTTACAGGAACTGGAGGTAAGATTCTTGGAGGTAAGACCGGAGGAGGGAATTGGCGATATGAAGGTGGATTATTTTGGCGTTCTCCAGAATTAGAATTAAACGACGTTGGTTTTCTGAGGCAAGCAGATGAAATTAGACAGTTTGCCAATGTTCGTTATCTGTTTTTAAAGCCTACAAAGTTCTATAGAAGGGCGAATGTCAATTTTAATCAATTTTCTACATTTGATTTTGAAGGGAATTACAATAGAATACAGTATGGTCTTAGCGGATATATTAATTATAGTAATAATTGGTGGACAGAGGTAGAGTATATCCATAAACCTAGGATTTTTACGAATACGATTTTACGGGGAGGACCGCGTTTCCGTTTTTCAGAAGAAAACATAGGGGTATTGTTTTTTGGTTCTGATCAAAGAAAAAAGTTCAGTTTCACAATGGGGCATGTAAATTCTCAAGCACAACAGAATAATTTCTCTTTTCAACGATATGTGCTTAGGCTTAGGTATCAGCCTTTTAATGCATTTAGTATGTCTATAAACCCAGAATTCGAGAGAAACCCTAATAAAACTCAATATGTGACCGAAGTCGATTTCGCAGGAACACCAAGATATATTACTGCCAGAATTGATCAACAAACATTGAGCGCTAGTATTCGACTCAATTATAATATTAATCCTAATCTTACTATTCAATATTACGGCCAACCTTTTATTTCCAGAGGTACATATAAAGATTTTAATTATGTTAATAATTCTATTGCTTCGGATTTAGATGAAAGGGTGACTTTATTTGATGATGATCAAATTTCCTTTGCGGATGATGTATATTCTGTAGATGAAGATGGTGGTGGAGTGGATTATACCTTTGATGATCCTGATTTTGCATTTGTACAGTTTAGATCCAATCTTGTATTAAGATGGGAGTATATTCCTGGATCGGAAATTTTTCTAGTATGGTCACAAGGAGTTACTGGTTTTGGAGATCCGGGAGATCATTTGTTTAGGAGTTTGGATAATCAAATTTTGGATCAACAACCAGAGAATACATTTTTAATCAAAGCAACATATAGGTTTGTTTTATAAAATTGTAAAAAAGGTTCTAAGAAAGTTTTTACATAAAACATTTTTACGTGTATTTTGCAGCAGTTAAGATTATTGCTGTATGAAAAAAATTATAGGATTTTTTATTTCTTTATCCATTATTGGGTGTACAACTTCTAAGATGGAGGAAAAAGAAGAGGTTGTGGATCAAAAGCCCGAAACAGAAAAGGCAGATTCTTTGTCATTTTTTCTGGATCATTATGAGAAGTTTTTTGCTACTAATTTTAATATCTCAGAATGTCCTGGTGCTGCAATAGTGATTGTTAAGGATTCTACGGTAATTTATAAAAGAGGTTTTGGTGTAAAAGAAATTCATACAACAGATTCTGTGGATGTCAATACGGTTTTTAGGATTGCAAGTTTATCCAAAGGGGTTACTTCAGTTCTGGCCGGAAATCTGGTAGATCATAATGAATTACAATGGGAGCAAGGTGTAAAAGAATCCGTAAAATCTTTTGATCTAAAAGATAAAGCACAAGCTAAAAGATTGAAGGTAAATCATCTTTTATCGCATACAGCGGGATTGTATAAGTATACTAATTCTAAGCTTATACATAAAGGCCTGCCGTTAAAAAGTATTATTTCTAGTTTTAAGAGAAATGGAGTTGTTGCCAAAGAAGGAACGGATTATGAATATCAGAATGCTGTTTTTTCTGTGGTAGAGCAGGTGATGGAGAATGCTACTGAAAAATCCTTTGAGACCTTACTTAAAGAACGATTGTTTATACCGGCAGGAATGAGAAATGCTTCCAGTACCTTTGCGGATATTAAACAAAACCCTAATGTAGCCTTACCTCATAAATGGAATCATTACTCTAAAAAGTATTCCCTAACGAATCTTCATAAAAACTATTACAATGTAGCAGCAGCAGGTGGTATAAATGCCTCTATTTCTGATATGGCAGAATATTTAAAAGTGCTGTTAGGGTATCGCCCCGATATAATTTCTAAAGAAAGCCTGACGGAGGTTTTTAACCCAATGATTTGTACTAGTGATAAAGAAACTTATGTAAATTTGTGGGATGGCGTTACAGACTCTTATTATGCGAAAGGCTGGAGAGTTTTGGATTATAGAGATAGGACGATTATTTATCACGGAGGGAATGTGAATCAGTATAAAACACAATTAATGATAGATCCTGAAAATAAGATTGGTGTTTGTGTGTTGTTTAATGGTCCTAATCCTTTTAATGGTCCTGTGATTCCAACTTTTTTAAATTACTATGATTTTTTTGCTGATGTTTCCAAAAAGTGAGTAACTACTTCTAAAAGTATACTATTGAAAATTATTTCAATTCGATCTATAAATAAAATAAGCTCTGAAAACTCAGAGCTTATTTTTGATTGTTTTCAACTTAAAACTTTATTCCTTTAAAATTCTGGACACATAGGTCTTAGTATTCGTTTGTAACTTTAAAATATAAGTCCCGCTTTGTAAATTAGAAAAATCCAGCGTTTGATTGTCTGTTAAATTCTTTTGTTCGAAAACTTTATTTCCTAACATTCCGTAAAGTGAAGCGGTAATGTGCTCTCCGTTAATCGCCCCTAAGGATAAAACAAGTTTATCTTTTGTAGGAACTGGATACGCTTTTATTTCTGCATTATCGAAATCCTCAGTTCCTAGAGTAACATCAAGAGTTATTTTGTTTCTGAATAATGTTAAGTCATTCACAATACTATTAGTGATAATACAATCGTATTCTCCAATGTCAGAAGTAGTTGAGTTAGATATAGTGTATGTTCGTTCCATAGCTCCTTCAATTTCTACACCATCTTTACGCCATTGGTATAAATTGTTTGTGCTTTGTGTAGCTTCTACGGATAAAATTATTTCTTCTCCTTCAGTAATTACAATAGTTTCTTCTGAATCAACATTTGACTGAGGAGAGAATTGAAAAACTGTAGCATTCGTTTGATACTGGGGAAATTCATTTTCAAAATCCTCAAATACAAAATTATTATCATCAAAAAATAACCAACTATTATTGTTTGGATTAAGAAATGTGAAATCTGGAATTCGACCAGAAAAGTTATTTTGATCAAATCGTATTGTGTTTAAATTATTGAAACCAGCCAAGAAATCAGGAATGGAACCACTTAGATTATTTCCTGTTAAAACTAGGGATGTTAAATTAGTTAAACCAGCAAATGAGTCAGGAATTTCCCCTTCTATATCATTACCAAAAATAGTTAAGGAGAACAAATTGGTAAGATTACCTATAAATTCTGGTAGGTCTCCATTAAACCTACACCTTGTTATACTTAAACTGCGAAGATTCGAAAGTTGTCCTATGGCATCTGGAATGGGACCAGTAAAATCATTAGCTTGTAAACTCAATCTCTGTAATTTAGTTAAGTTTCCTATGTTGTTTGATAATGCTCCACCAGTTAATAGATTGTTATCTAATGATAGGGTTAGCAAATTAGGTAATTGAAAAAGTGCTTCAGGAAAAGAGCCTTCAGAAGAAAGATCAATACGTTGGAGAATTAAACTTTCTAAATTAGTAAGGTGGGATAAATCGTTTGGTAAATCTAACGTAAAGAAATCTGATGTAAATGAGGAGATATTTACACTATTTAAAGAGTTTATCGCAAACAAATCAAAGGGAATTGTGCCAGACAAACCTGTTTGACTTATTTGAATAAATTCTAATTTAGATAAATTAATAATTTCTTCTGGTAAAGATCCGGTAAGCATTGAATTGGATCCGCTATCAACTATACTAAGATATGTTAATTCTGAAAGATTTCCGATTTCTGCAGGTAATTCACCCTCCAGACCTCTTTGTGATAAATTTAAACTTACAACTCTATTAGTTTCGGAGTCTACGGCTACTCCTGACCAGTTGTTTTTGAAACTAATATTTAGATTCCAAGGATTTGACCAATTTGCACCATTGGTTGAATTGTAGAGAGCTAGCAGCGCAGTTCTATCCATAATAGCACCTTGAGTATCTACATTTATAGAGTTTCTTTGGATTGTTAAATTAGGAACTTGTGGGTTTTTGATTTCACAATAATACAGGCCTATATCTGAAGTTGTAGCATTAGAAATTTCAAAGGTTGAATTTGTGGCTCCGTCAATCAAAGTATTATTTTTAAACCACTGATAGGTATTGTTTGTGCTAGTCAGACCAGTTACAGACAAGATAATGTTTTCTCCTTCAATTAACACTATGTTTTCAGTTGCGTCTATTTTATTCTGTGGTGTATATGTAAGATTGGCAACATTGCCTTCCAGAACTTCGACTAATGGGTCAAGAGAGGGTTGTCTTTCAAAAACTGAAAAATAAATATTATTATTGCTTATGTCTAGAGTTTCGATTCTAAACAAAGTAATATTGGTGTAATCAGGAATGTCAGTTAATAGATTGTTGGATACATTAACATGCCCAATATTAGCAATGGCATCTCCTATTTCTACAGGTAGTGTGCCTGTTAGTGTATTAAAACTTAAATCAATATTTACAAAATGGCGCTCGTTTAATGTAAAAAGATCGACAGGTATGTCACCCGTTAATTGATTGTTTTGTAAATACAAATAGTTTAAATCTTCTGCATTTCCCAATTCCCCTGGAATTGATCCAGAGATATTATTGTTGGAAACGTCTAATGTGTTTAAATCTTTCAAATTTCCTAATTCTGGGGGTATAACTCCTATTAAATTATTATCAGAAAGGTTAATTTCATCTACGTGTCTTTCTGCTCCTGATGATCCAAATACAATATTGGTAACGACTCCATACCAGTTTGTTGGAGAGTCATTTAGATCCCAAGTGTTTGTCCAGTTGGCTCCATCCGTAGCATTATATAATGCTATAAGGGCGTTTCTATCATTCTCTGATATTTCTTGAGAAGATGCAGTAATAAAGAATAATAATAATGGCAAGTGAAGTAATAGTTTTTTCATTTTAGGGCTTTTTTTTAATAGTCGGCGAAATTAATAAATTAGTTTTGAGTATTTGTAATAATCTCAACTTTAATTGTTTGATACTGTATTAGTTTAATTGCATAAAGAACCAATTTGTTACTGTGATTATTCGTTTTTTTTAAATTATGACAGTTTTTTACTGCAACTATGGGAGGGTAAGCGCAAATAGTGATGTTTTTAGATCTATATAATTGTTCTTTTGTGATACTAAAAATTTACAATAAACCGTTATTAATTAAAACTCTAAAAATCATGAAAACCAATTTTTTTCTTTTTGCAATTTGTTTTACACTGTTTTTTACTTCTTGTAGCTCCGATGATGATGGGGGAGATCCAATTACAGTTTCTCTTGTTGGAACATGGAAGCTTACTTCTGCCTCTGGTGCGTTACCAGTTGATCTAGATATGGATGGAAATGCTTCTACTAATTTATTACAAGAATTACCTTGTTTTGAAGATACAATTACCGTGAGCGATGATAATACCTATAGTCAGAATGTGACTGAGATTATAGTTGATGTTGATATCACAGTGCAGCCTCCAGTAGTAACTGCTGATTGCACAGATGCAATACTTACCGAAACAGGTGAATGGAGTCTTGATGGAGATCAATTAACGTTTACTCCTAGTGGAATGGATCCAAATATGGTAACTATTACCTTAACTGAAACTATGCTGTCTTTTACCGATGAAGTAGAAGATTTAGGAGCAGTCGCATTGGTTTTTACCAGACAGTAATTTAGATATGCTTAAATAAAAAAAGTGCTTCTTTCGACGAAAGAAGCACTTTTTTTATTTATAAAAGTTTGTAATAAAGAGAGTTTTTGAAATTTACTTATCTTCTGTTTTTTGTGCCATAGATTCCTGTTGGCTCTTTTTGAGTAAAAGATTTTTTTGATAACGTCCCTGTACAATATCTACAATCACCAATACGACGATTACAAAATAGAAAGTAGTTTTGCTCATTGGAGTAATCGCATTATTAAAAAGATGCAGATGTGCCAGATGACCACCTTCTGATAATAACATAATACCTACTATAAATAATATAAAGAGCCCTAATACTTCGTACATTCTGTTTTTCTGAAGGAAATCAGATACTTTATCCGCTAAAACAATCATTAAAACACCACCAAATACGATAGCTATAGACATTAAGATCAACTGAGGAACATATTCCATATGACTGGTAAGTGCCATAGCACTAAGGATAGAATCGAAAGAAAAAACTAAATTCATGATTACGATCCAAAAAATGATTTTATTGGTAGAACTTTTCTTGTTTTCTTTTTCAGCAGCTTCATGTTCATCAAGTAACATCATGTGCCAAATCTCTTTTACAGCAGTATAAATGATAAATACACCTCCGACCAGAACGATGATACTGTGTACATTAAATTCAAATTCAATGATGCTATTACCATGCAGGCTTACAAAAGGATCCTGAAAAAATTGTATCAGTGACATTAATACAAAAAGTAATACAATACGTAAGACGATAGCCAGTCCAACTCCCATCTTACGAACAAAACTTTGCTTTTCTGCAGGTGCTTTTTTGGATTCTAAAGAAATGTATAGGAGATTATCAAAACCTAATACTGCTTGTAGTAAAACTAGCATAAGTAAAGTGAATAGGCTATCGAGTGTAAAGAGTTGTTCCATAAAATAAATATTGATTAGTTAGTTATGTTTATATGTATAAAATTATTAGAAGTAGTTACACTTTTTTAATGAGCTTCCAGCCAATTCTCTCCTAATCCCATATCCACATCCAATGGGACTGCTAAGGTGTAAGCGTTTTCCATTTCGGATTTTATAAGTGATTTTATAGTTTCTAATTCAGTTTTATATACATCAAAAACCAATTCATCATGAACCTGTAGTAGCATTTTGGTTTTGTAATTTCCTTCTTTTAATTTCTTATGGATATTGATCATAGCAATTTTAATAATATCCGCGGCACTTCCTTGAATTGGTGCAT
Source organism: uncultured Aquimarina sp. (assembly GCF_947495315.1). Lineage (GTDB taxonomy): Bacteria > Bacteroidota > Bacteroidia > Flavobacteriales > Flavobacteriaceae > Aquimarina. Next base: position 76,549 of record NZ_CANLYD010000011.1, read on the forward strand.
TAACAGCATTTCGTTCTGCTGCTCCTCGAACTATTGCATTAGCAGAGTTGATATCTTTAAGGTAGCGGCGTCTTCCTAAAACTGTTTGTACATATCCATTTTCTCTGGCAAAATCTACCTGCTCACTCATATAATTTCTAAGCTTAGGGTAGGTTTTGTAATAGGTGTCAATCAATTCTTTGGCTTCGCTGCGAGAAAGGTCCGTTTGGTTACTTAACCCGAAGGCTGAAACACCATAGATGATTCCAAAGTTTACTGTTTTGGCATTACTACGCTGTTCTCTGGTTACTTCTTCAAGCGGAACATTAAATACTTTTGCAGCAGTAGACGCATGAATATCCTCCCCATTTTTAAAAGCATTGATCATGGTTTCTTCTTCGCTGAGTGCTGCAATGATTCTTAATTCTATCTGAGAATAATCGGCAGCTAATAAGGTGTATTCCTCACTTCTGGGTACAAATGCTTTCCTAACCTGTCTTCCTCGCTCTGTTCTGATCGGAATATTCTGTAAATTAGGATTATTGGAACTTAATCGACCTGTTGCGGCTACTGTTTGCATATAGTCAGTATGAACGTGACCTGTAGATTCGTTTACCTGATTTGGTAATGCATCCACGTAGGTGCTCTTTAGTTTAGACAGCCCACGATAATCCAGTATATCCTGAATAATCTTGTGATCTTTTGCAAGATAAGATAATACATCTTCTGCCGTAGAATACTGTCCGGTTTTAGTTTTCTTAGGTTTGTCTACCAGTTTCATTTTTTCAAAAAGGATTACTCCTAATTGTTTTGGTGAAGCAATATTAAACTCTTCTCCAGCTTCTGTATATATTTTGGATTCTAAAGTTTTAATGTCATTATCTAATGTTGAAGAAAGCGATTGCAAAAATTCTTCATCCAGATTAATACCTTCAATTTCCATATCCGCAAGAACTCGTAACAAAGGAACTTCAATATCTTCAAACAATGATAGTATATTAGCATCATTAAGCTCTGGAGCAAAATGTTCTTTGAGTTGATATGTGATGTCAGCATCCTCGACAGCATATTCTGTTTGCTTTTCAGCTGGAACCTGTCTGAAGGATAATTGGTTTTTGCCTTTTTTACCAATTAATTCAGTAATAGAAACAGGAGTATAATTAAGGTAAGTTTCAGAAAGCACATCCATATTATGTCTCATGTCAGGATTGATAAGATAATGCGCTAACATAGTATCAAAAAGTTTCCCCTTTACTTCCAGGTTATATTTAGCTAATACTTTGATGTCATATTTTAAGTTCTGACCAATTTTGGTAATATTCTCAGCTTCAAAAAAAGGTCGTATTTGTTCGATTAACTCTTGTGCTGCCTTTTGATCTTCTGGAAATGGAATATAAAACCCTTTTCCAGCCTCCCAGGAAAATGCAATACCTACTAATTCTGCTGTTAATGGATCAAGACCGGTAGTCTCTGTGTCGAAACATACACTTTCTTGTTTTAGTAAATTCTGAAGAAACAACTTCATCGCCATTCCAGGAGCAATACTTTGATAAAAATGTTCTGTATTTGCAATCGTTTTTCTGCTAGAAAATGATGTAGATGATGCGCTGGTTTCTTGATTATCTCCAAACAATGAAAACTGACCTGCGCCAGCTTGTTCTGATTGTTTTTTAGATGATGAGGTGGTAGTTGCGGGAGTTGAAGAAGCTTCTGAAGGAAAGAAGATTTTGGTAAATTGATCGGTTAGTCTTCTGAATTCTAATTCTTCAAAAATTCCTTGAACCTTTTTTGCATCAGGTGTTGAAATCTCATAATCCTTTGCATCAAAAGTTACATCACAATCGAGCATAATTGTTGCTAGTTTTTTAGAAAGCAGCCCTAATTCTTGGTTAGCTTCTACTTTTTCTTTCATTTTACCTTTCAGCTGATCTATATTTTCAAACAGACCTTCCATGGATCCGTATTCGGCAAGAAACTTTTTGGCAGTTTTGTCTCCTACACCGGGTAGACCTGGAATATTATCTACTGCATCTCCCATCATTCCTAAATAATCTATTACCTGTTCTGGCCGCTCTACTTCAAATCTTTTCTGTACTTCAGGGATTCCCCATATCTCAATACCATTACCCATCCGTGCTGGGCGATACATAAAAATATTTTCAGATACTAATTGTGCATAGTCTTTATCAGGAGTAACCATATAGGTTTTGTATCCTTCTTTTTCAGCTTGTTTAGCTAAGGTTCCGATTAGATCATCAGCTTCTACGCCCGCTCTTTCTATAATAGGAATATGCATTGCTTTAAGTATTTCCTGTATAATTGGAACTGCAATTTTTATTGCTTCAGGAGTCTCGTCTCTATTGGCTTTGTAATCTGGAAATATTTCTAAACGGTCTTTACTTCCTTGTTTATCAAATGCAACTGCCAAATGATCTGGATTTTCTCTTTTAATAACATCAAAAAGTGAGTTTACAAATCCCAAGACAGCAGAAGTGTCTTGTCCTTTAGAATTGATTCTAGGGTTTTTTATCAAAGCATAATATCCGCGAAAAATAAGTGCGAAAGCATCCAGAAGGAAAAGACGTTTTTGTGACATAGTGTGTATTCAATTTTTAGAAATGCAATATAAAAAGAAGATTGATGAATATGGTTTCAAAATTATACTAAATAAGAAATGCCGTCAATGAATGACGGCATTTCGCCCCAAAATAAAATTGATAACAATGTTATCAATTGCTATAAATACGATAGTAATATTTTCTAAATAAAGTAGATTTTTTTTGTAAATCCCCATAGTTAAATGGTGAAACGAAGGTACGAATAAAAAATTTACATACGAAAGAAAATTCTAAGATTTATAGTGTTGAGCGTCTCTAGGCATAGCTAACTGCTGTATTTTCTTACGGATTGTTTGTAAACCGTTAATTTTTACTTAAATATGGCTATGATTGTAAAAAGGTAAGATAGTTTTGTTTCATAAAAAAATTGTTAGTTGTATGCGCTGGATCATCCCATTAATCCTTTACGTTTTAATAGAAATATATGCTTATCAGGTGATTAGAACCATTTCTAAAAATCAATGGTTCCAAATAGTGTATTTAATTTTCTCCGTGCTTATTATAGGCTATGTAATATATGTTTTTGCGAATTATGACAGGAGTGTGGGGCCAACCAAATATTCTCTTAGAGCCAGTGGTTTATTATTGGTTACTTTGGTTCCTAAGTTGATTTTGGTATTGTTTATGTTTGGTGAAGATATCATAAGACTTTGTGTAGCAGGTTATACTTATTTGACAAATACCTTTTTTGACGGAAATGCCACCCAGTATTTGCCGGATCGAAGAAAATTTATTAGCCAATTGGCTTTAGGTGTGGCAGCAATTCCCTTTGCTGGGCTGGTTCATGGGATATTTAGAGGGAAGTATAATTTTAAGGTGATTAATCATGTGCTTTATTTTGAAGACCTTCCTAATGCATTTGATGGATTTCGTTTAACACAGATTTCGGATATTCATTCAGGAAGCTTTGATGAAGTTGCTAAAATTGAATATGCAGTAGATTTAATTAATGAGCAACAAAGTGATTTACTTGTGTTTACTGGGGATATAGTGAATACAATGGCAAGTGAGATGGATGATTGGATTGATATTTTTAAAGGACTTAAAACACCTTTTCATGGTAAATACTCTATTTTAGGGAATCATGATTACGGTGAATATGTGACTTGGGATACGGAGGAAGAAAAGGATGCAAATTTTGAAGCGATTAAAGAAGTACATTCTAAGATTGATTTTAAATTATTGCTTAACGAAAATGCATTCGTAGAAAAAGATGGGGAACGTATTGCTATTGTTGGTGTAGAGAACTGGGGGCATAATTTCAAAAAAGCGGGTGATTTGACGAAGGCGTCAGAAGGAATTTCTAAAGAAGATTTTAAGATTTTACTGAGTCATGATCCATCTCATTGGGAATATGAGGTAAAAAAACACGAAGACCATTATCATCTTACACTTAGTGGGCATACACATGGATTTCAGTTCGGTATTGAAATTCCAGGGTTTTTAAAATGGAGCCCAGTTCAATATGTATATAAGCAATGGGCTGGAATGTATGATGAGATGGGACGTTATTTGAATGTAAATAGAGGTTTTGGTTTTCATGCCTTTCCTGGAAGAGTAGGAATTTGGCCTGAAATTACTGTGATTGAATTGAGAAAAGGTGCTAAGCCGGCTTAATTCATAGAAAATGTTATATTTACAATTATATATAGGCTTTGTTCGTTACTATGACAGAGTAAGAAGATAAAATTTGTAAAACATGTCAAAGTTTGGAGAGTTAATAGGTATTGAAGTTCCGGTTCTCCTGGATTTTTATACTGAATGGAATGAACCATCTGTATCCATGCATCCTGTATTGCGTGATGTAGCTGCTGCTCTTGGCGATAAAGCTAAAGTGATAAAGATAGATGTGGATAAAAATGAAGAGCTAGCAACAGCACTTCGAATCAAAGGTCTTCCTACCTTAATGATTTACAAGGAAGGTGAGATGGTATGGAGGCAAAGTGGAGAGCAGGATGCCAACACACTGATAGGTCTTATGAAAGAATATGTTTAATAATAGCGTAATCAAAAAGCTGGTTATATTTTGTCAAAAGCGTATCCTTTCTCTGTAAAATATTTCAGTACATTAGGCAATGCAAATTCTAGATTTTTTGAAGCTTTGATGCTATCATGAAAAACTATAATACTCCCACTTGTTGAATTATTTATTACATTATTGAAACATTCTTCTGGAGATGTGTTTTTATCCCAATCTTTTGATAAAACATCCCATAATATAATTTGATACCCACTTTTTCTTAATTCTGTTAGCTTCGATTTGCTTAGTTGTCCGTATGGGGGTCTAAAAAGTTTATCTTTTATTTCTGTGTGTTCACTTATTTTTTTTTCACATTCTCGAACATTATCTATATATGCAGAAAAAGTGTTTTTTCTAGCTTTTAGATGATTCATAGTGTGATTTCCAATACGATGCCCTTCTGCAATGATTCTGTTAAAAACCTGAGGATGTTTTTTAATGTTTTCTCCAATACAAAAAAAAGTAGCTTTTGCGTCAAATAGGTTTAATTGATCTAACACAAACTCAGTAATTTCAGGAATGGGTCCATCATCAAAGGTGAGATAAATCGTTTTCTCTTTTCTAGCATAAAGATCCCAAATATAATTTGGGAATAGTAGTTTAATACTGTCTGGTGTTTTGGCTGGTATTATTTTCAAACTAGTAATAAAAAAATGAGCCTCTTTTTTTAAGAGACTCAATAAATTTTATGAATTAGGCGCCTTTTCTAAAGTATCTAGTGGCTTTTGACTATCCTTAAGTTCTTTTTGCAAATCTCGTTCTTGCTTCTCTATTGCATCTTGATCGTCATATTCTTCATCTTCAGAATAGAGTCTGGTAAATAGTCTAAGATATCTATTAAACTCTTCTGCTTTTTCTTCTATCATATCTCTATCCTGATTGATAAGTAATAGGTCGACAACGCTTCTGTAACGTTCTACATTACTAACAATTTCGCTGGCATACTGATATTGATTTTCTAATGTAAGGCTTCCGAAATAGGTAAGTTGCTCTTGGTATTTTTTAGCAATTTTATTCCACAGTTCGCGCGCCTTTTCTTTTTCTCCTACTTCATAGTAGCCACTCACATAAGGTTCTAATAGCGTATAGTATTCATAATACTCGATAGGCATTTTTTCCATTCCAAGGTCAAGAATTTCTTTGGCCTTTTCCTTTTTTCCTTCGGTAATAAGGGCTTCTACTAACCTTGCCAGATTACTTCTGTAGGTTATGGCGTTTTTACGAGTCTCCGGGTCGTGATAGATATTAGGATTTTCACTGTTCCCCCAATCCCAGCTTGTTACATTCTTATACATAACATCTGTGTCAATACGACCCATATCGTATGGATTACGTTTATCTATTGGGGTTCTGATAGGAACTAATTTATACGTTACACCGTCTAGCTGAAGGTAATCTTTCATCCATAAATAGTCGTCATCTCCAAAACTACCTCCAGTAAAATATATAGGTCTTTCCCAATTATTATTAGCTATGATATCTAACATTAGTAAACGATTTTTAAAAAGTAAGTCTCCTTTTAGGTGTATGTCTATATAAGGTACAATTAGATCAGCATCCTTTTGTGGTACAATCCCGTTTCTAAGAACAGCTTCTTTATCTACAGGAATTCTAATGTGTTTAGTAGGGAATGTATTAACTTGTTTTCCGTTTTGTAAATCACCTTTGGTTCTTGGGTCATCTGTTTCGATCCATCGCATCCAGTTTTTAATAAGCATAGTGTCATTGGTAACTGGCTTATAGTAGATAGCATCATTATTCCCAAATCGATAGAAATCGTGAGTTAACTGCGATGGGATAGGTTTGCCATCATATGCAGCACGTTTCATCTGATCAATATACCAATCTGTTGCAAAAAGACTAGTATTTACGGTTCTCACATCTGTTCGATATTCTTCTATGTCCTGAGCATACCACAAGGCAAATGTGTCATTGTCACCGATAGTAAAAAGAATTGCATCTTTCTGACATGATTGCAGATACATTTTCGCCATTGCTTGAGCGGTATATCTATTAGAACGATCGTGGTCATCCCAATTCTGCGCAGCTAATAAAATCGGCACAGCTAGTAAACATATTGTAGTTATTATAGGTGCTAGTAGCTTTGGTTTTAACGAATTTTTGAGAATATCAAATAATGCATACACCCCAAAACCGATCCAGATGGCGAAAACATAAAAAGATCCAACTAAGGCATAGTCCCGTTCTCTAGGCTCAAAAGGTCTTTCGTTAAGATATATTTTTAATGCTAATCCAGTGAATAAGAAAAAAGCTAATAATACCCAGAAATTCTTTTTATCACGTTGCATTTGAAACACAAAACCAATAAGCCCTAATAATAATGGTAAAAAGTAGTATGTATTACGCGCTTTATTCTTTGTTACATCAGTAGGTAAATTATCCTGCGATCCTAAATGCATCTCGTCTATGAATTTGATACCACTTAACCAATTTCCTTCTAGATCTGTATATTTTCCTTGGTTGTCATCCTGTCTTCCAACAAAATTCCACATAAAATATCTCCAGTACATATACCCCATTTGATATTCTACCAGATACTGTATATTTGACTTAAATGAAGGTTTCTCGACGTTAAGATAATCTCCAAAAGAACGTAAGAATTTGTTGTAATCATCATTATCAAGTTTTCCGACAGCATATTCTCTTCTAAACTGTGTTACAGCTTCTAATAATTCTGATTCATCCTGATACTCCGGCTTTATAGTAAACTTGATAGGGCCGGTAAAATCCATATAGTTTGATATATGTTCGGTACTCCACATTCTTGGTAAAAATGCTTTTTGAGCATCATCGATATTTTGTCTGGCATTTTTCCAGTCATTTACGATATCATATCTCCCAGTTTTAAGATTCTTCTCGTATTTAGGTTTATCATCTTCATATGGATTTTCCTCATCTAGTCCAGCATATATTTCGGTAAATTGCGGTCCGTAAAACAAATGAGTTTCCGGATATTGTTCCAGATTGTAGTATGCTAATAATTCACGAGCATTATTAGGGTTGTTTTCATTAATAACTGTTCCTGCATTTGCTCTAATTGGTAGCATTATCCAACAAGAGAATCCAATAAAAATAAACAGTACGCAAAGTATTGCAGAATTAATTAAAGGATATTCTTTTTTTCGGGTATATTTTAGAATAAAATAGAATGCGGCAGCTATTACTAGTCCTAGAAAGATAGTTCCTGAATTAAAGGGCATCCCTAATGCATTAACAAATTTTACTTCAAACCATCCAAATAATTTTAAGGTAGATGGTAAAAGTAATTTAAAAATGAATAGGAGTATTGCAACAACTACAATGTTAGCTGTAATGAAGCTTTTTAGGGTAACCTTGTAATTTTTAAAATAATAAAGTAACCCAATAGCTGGAATAGAAAGTAATCCCATGAAGTGAATTCCAAAAGAAAGTCCGGCGATAAAAGCAATTAAGATTAGCCAACGGTTTCCTCGAGGATTATGCATATCTCTTTCCCAGCGTAATCCGAGATAGAATAGTATCGATAATATGCAAGTAGCCATAGCATACACCTCTGCTTCCACGGCATTAAACCAGAAACTGTCGGTAAAAGCGAATGCAAGAGATCCTACAAGGGCACTTCCTAATGTTGCTAGTGCTTTGCCTTGTGTGAATTCTTCATCTTTTATAATGAGCTTTTGTACTAGAATAGTGATAGACCAAAACATAAAAAGAATAGTAAATGCACTAGCAAACGCTGAAGTCATATTTACCACAAATGCTATGTTAGTTGGGTCTGATGCGAATATCGAAGCAAAAGCACCAATCATCTGAAATAAAGGAGCTCCCGGAGGATGTCCTACTTGTAATTTAGAAGAGGTGGCAATATACTCGCCGGCGTCCCAAAAACTGGCAGTTGGTTCAACGGTTAGGTAATAGACTAATAAGGCTATCGTAAAAACTACCCATCCTAATATTTGATTCCACTTTTTAAAGTTGAATGTACTCATAAGATAACTGTTATATAAAGTGTGGCGAATTTAGTAATAAAAATACTTCTCTATTAGTTTTTTTAGCAAACGCTTAACAGAAGTTTATATTTTGATAAGACTTACATTTAAATTTATCCTGTGAAAACTGTTAAAAAACAAATACAAAGTAAATTTTTTAAAAAAAATGTTTGCAGACCAAAAAGAATATATTAAATTTGCACCCGCAAAGATACATTGGTCTATGGTGTAACTGGCAACACGTCTGGTTTTGGTCCAGAAGAGTCTAGGTTCGAGCCCTAGTAGACCAACTTAAAAAGGAGCAACAAATTTAATGTTGCTCCTTTTTTTATTGATGTAAATTATGTGTTTTATATTTTAAAAGTTAAAACAGGTCTTTTAGCATGATTTACTACATCTTCGCCAAGACTTCCATTTATAAAGTGAGATAACCCTTTTCTTCCGTGTGTGCTGATTCCTATCAAGCCAGCATCTACAGAATTTGCAAAATTTAGAATTCCCTTCTCTACATTAATGTCATTATAAATGTTTAAAGTGTAGTTGTCAATAGGAAGGTCGGCGATCATTAAATTCATTTTCTCCTCGGTTTCGCTTGTGGTTTTAAAACTATTGGCGGTGTTTATCCATAATAAATGAAGTTTTGCGTTTAATTGCTTTGCAAATTCATGAGCTGCAATTAAAGAAGGTTTGTCTTCATCATCAAAATTTGTAGCATAAACAATATCATTGACATTAAAAATTTCGCAATCCTCTTTGATAACCAATACTGGCTTTTCAGATGTTCGAACTACTTTCTCAGCGTTTGATCCAATAAATAACTCTTCAAATCCTGAGGAGCCATGGGATCCCATGATAATCATATCGATATCATTTTTTTTACAAGAATCCATAATGCCATGAAGTACATCTTCAAAACTTACTGTTTCAATTATTTCTAGACCTTGTAAGTAATCACTGCCCATGACTTCCTCAAACTTTTTATGAGTTTGCTTCATGAAAAAAATAGCTTCTGGTGCAGGAGCAGAAGCTCCAGAAGACATTAAGTCGACTAAATGAACTGGCATTTCTAAAATATGTAAAAGATAAATTTGACAGTCATTTTTTTTTGCTATTTGCGCCGCTACTTTAAGTGCGCTTTCGGCTTGAGAAGAAAAATCTGTAGGTACTAGAATTTTTTTGATCATGATTAATTGTGTTTAGGAAAATTCGTCAATAAAATGACAATTTTATTTCATTTTTTGGTTAAAGGAAGGGCTATGCTATAATATGTCTTATAAGTATTGTTTTAGATAAATTATAGAGGTAATCCCCTAATAGTCATTTAAAATTACGAATAAATTCATTCTTAACTAGGTTTTGAATCTAAGATATTATTACTATCTTTGCACCGTTGAAATTAAAAAACCAGATTGAGGGGACGAAAAGTCCCCTCTTTTTATCTACTTATGTCATTAAAAGATAAAGTTAAGAGTTTATTAGAAGAAGCCCTTGAAGAAAGGTCCACGCTTTTTTTGATTGATCAAAAAATACAACCAGGTAATAGTATTGAGATCATCATTGATGGTGATGAAGGTGTGACGGTAGAAGATTGCATAGCTGTGAGCAGAGCAATTGAGCATAATCTGGATCGTGAAGAGGAAGATTTTTCATTGCAGGTAATGTCTGCGGGAGTTTCTGAAGGACTAACGCATCAGCGCCAGTATAAGAAGAATATAGGAAGAAAATTAAAAATTAAGACAGAGGAAAATACTACTATTGAAGGTGAATTGACTTCTGTGACGGATGATAATATAACATTGGTTTGGAAAACCAGAGAACCGAAACCAGTGGGTAAAGGAAAAATAACTGTAACAAAGGAAGCTTGTGTTCCGTACAAAGAAATACAAGAAGCAAAAGTTATGATAACATTTTAATTATAAATTGATATGGAAAACATCGCATTAATAGATTCATTTTCAGAATTTAAGGATGATAAGTTAATCGATCGTGTTACGCTAATGGCGATCTTAGAAGATGTGTTTAGAAATGCATTAAAAAAGAAATTTGGTAGTGATGATAATTTCGATATCATTATAAACCCTGATAAGGGAGATTTAGAAATTTGGAGAAACCGTATTGTAGTTGCTGATGGAGAAGTAGAAGATGGAAATCAGGAAATATCTCTTTCTGAGGCTCAAAAGATAGAGCCTGACTTTGAAATAGGAGAAGATGTTTCTCAGGAAGTTAAATTAATAGATTTAGGAAGACGTTCGATTTTGGCATTACGTCAAAATTTAATTTCTAAAATACATGAACACGATAATACTAATATTTATAAGCAATTTAAAGAATTAGAAGGAGAGATATATACTGCAGAGGTGCATCATATTCGTCATAGAGCAATCATTTTGTTAGATGATGAAGGTAATGAAATTATTTTGCCAAAAGACAGGCAGATACCATCTGATTTTTTCAGAAAAGGAGAGAATGTAAGAGGGGTGATTGAATCTGTGGAGTTAAAAGGTAATAAACCTGCAATTATAATGTCTAGAACTTCTCCTTTGTTTTTAGAGAAATTATTTGAATCTGAGATACCAGAGGTTTTTGATGGTTTAATTACTGTTAAAAAAGTGGTTAGAATACCTGGTGAAAAAGCGAAGGTTGCTGTAGATTCATATGATGATAGAATTGATCCAGTAGGAGCTTGTGTTGGTATGAAAGGGTCTCGTATTCATGGGATTGTTAGAGAGCTAGGAAATGAAAATATAGATGTGATTAATTACACAAATAATTTACAACTATATATTACTAGGGCATTAAGTCCGGCGAGAGTAACATCTATTAAGTTAAATGAAGAGGGTGGTCGTGCAGAAGTAATGCTAAAACCTGAAGAAGTTTCTAAAGCAATTGGGCGTGGTGGTCATAATATAAGATTAGCAGGTCAGTTAACAGGGTATGAAATAGATGTATTTAGAGAAGGAGTAGAGGAAGATGTTGAATTATCAGAGTTTTCTGATGAAATAGAACCTTGGATCATAGAAGAATTTGCTAAAATAGGATTAGATACAGCTAAGAGTATTTTAGAACAAGATATTAAAGATTTAGTAAAAAGAACAGATCTTGAGGAAGAGACTGTAGGTGAAGTTATTAGAATATTAAAATCAGAATTTGAAGATTAATAACTTCAATTAATTTATATTTGAGCATAAAATAAAAGGCATTTATGGCTGAAGCAAAAACAATGAGATTAAATAAGGTATTACGCGAATTCAATATCTCGCTAGATCGGGCTGTTGACTTTTTGAATTCAAAAGGTCATGAGATAGACTCGCGTCCTACCACAAAAATTTCTGCAGAGATCTATCAGCTGTTGTTTGATGAGTTCCAGACAGACAAGAGTAAGAAGGTGGCTTCAAAAGAGGTTGGTGAGGAGAAAAGAAAAGAGAAGGAAGCGCTTCGAGTGCAGATTGAGACAGAGCAGGAAGAAAGACGCAAGCGTGCTGAAGCCCGTGAAGTTGTAAAAGCTAAAGCCCAATTAACAGGACCTAAGCAAGTAGGTAAGATTGAATTGGATAAGAAGGAAGAAGTTGCTGAACAGTCCGAAGAAAAAGAAGCAACAGAAGCAGCAGAAGTTCCTAAGAAGGAAGAGGTAAAAGAAAAAGAAAAGGAGCAAGTCCAGGAACCTGAAGTGGTTTCTAATAGACCTGCAAAAAAAGGTATAAAAATCGCGAAAGTTGCTCCTATTGATTTAGAGCAGAAGAAGGCTGCAAAACCTGCAGAGCAACCTACTGCAAAAAAAGAGGCTGCAGCCCCTCAGGAACCAGATGTTCAGGCAGAGCCGGTTAAGGTCGAAACACAGTATAAAAAATTAGATGGACCTAATTTTACAGGCCAAAAAATTGATTTAACTAAATTTCAGAAACCGCCTAAAAAGAAAGAAGAAAAATCTGATAAATCTTCTGACGGAGATGCAAAAAAGCGTCGTAGAAGAATTAGTAAAGAGGGTGCGGCTAAATCTGGAGGACCTGGTAATAGAGGTGGAAACCGTGGTCCTGGAAACCGTGGTCCTGGAAATCGTGGTCCCGGAAATCGTGGCCCTGCAAAAGGAAAAAGACCAGCTATTGTTAAAGAAGAGCCAAGCGAAGAAGAAGTACAAAAGCAGGTTAGAGAAACTCTTGAAAAACTTCAAGGGAAATCAAATAAATCTAAAGCAGCAAAATATCGTAGAGATAAGCGTGATCAACACCGTCAAAAAGCGGAAGATGATGTAGCTCAGCAAGAACAAGAAAGCAAAGTATTAAAGGTAACAGAATTTGTTACTGTTTCAGAGGTTGCGACTATGATGGATGTTCCTACGACTCAGGTGATTTCAGCTTGTATGTCACTTGGTATAATGGTTACCATGAATCAACGTCTGGATGCTGAGACATTATCTATTGTTGCGGATGAATTTGGTTATGAAGTAGATTTTGTAACTTCAGATATAGAAGAGTCAATTGAAGAAATTGTTGATGCACCAGAAGATCTTGTTTTAAGAGCGCCTATTGTTACTGTAATGGGGCACGTAGATCACGGTAAAACATCCTTACTGGATTACATCCGTGAAGAGAATGTAATTGCAGGAGAAAGTGGTGGGATTACTCAGCACATTGGTGCGTATGGTGTGCAGTTGGAAAATGGACAAAAGATAGCATTTTTGGATACACCAGGTCACGAAGCGTTTACGGCGATGCGTGCTCGTGGTGCTCAGGTTACTGATTTAGCTATTATTGTGATAGCGGCAGATGATGATGTAATGCCGCAGACCAAAGAAGCAATTAGTCATGCGCAGGCTGCAGGAGTTCCAATTATTTTCGCAATAAACAAGGTAGATAGACCGGAAGCTAATCCGGAAAAGATAAAAGAGAAGTTGGCTTCTATGAATTTATTGGTAGAAGATTGGGGTGGAAAAATTCAATCCCACGATATCTCTGCTAAAACCGGACAAGGAGTTAAGGAACTTTTAGAGAAAGTATTGCTAGAAGCTGAAATCCTAGAATTGAAGGCTAATCCAGATCGATTTGCTTCAGGTACAGTGGTGGAAGCTTTCCTTGATAAAGGTAGAGGATATGTATCTACAATTTTGGTACAAACAGGAACCTTGCGTGTTGGAGATTATGTATTAGCTGGTAAGAATAGTGGTAAGGTGAAGGCGATGCAAGATGAACGAGGTAATAATGTTAAAGAAGCAGGACCATCTACTCCGGTTTCAATTTTAGGTCTCGATGGTGCGCCACAAGCAGGTGATAAATTTAGTGTATTAGAAGATGAAAGAGAAGCTAAGGATATAGCGTCTAAAAGAGCTCAATTACACAGAGAGCAGTCTGTAAGAACACAACGACATATTACACTTGACGAGATTGGACGTCGAATCGCTCTTGGAGACTTTAAAGAATTAAATATTATCCTTAAGGGTGATGTGGATGGTTCTGTGGAGGCTTTAACGGATTCTTTCCAAAAATTATCTACTGAAGAAATTCATGTAAATATTATTCATAAAGCTGTTGGAGCTATTACAGAGAGTGATGTTTTATTAGCTTCAGCTTCTGATGCGATCATAATTGGGTTTAATGTAAGGCCTGCTGGTAATGCCCGTCAGGTTGCGGATAAAGAAGAAATCGATATCAGAACATATTCGATTATTTACGATGCGATCAATGATCTGAAAGATGCAATGGAAGGTATGCTTTCTCCAGTGATGAAGGAGGAGATTACAGGTACAGCAGAGATCAGAGAAACATTTAAAATTTCTAAAGTTGGTACTATTGCAGGTTGTATGGTACAAACCGGTAAGATAATCCGTAATGCTGGGATACGACTAATCCGTGAAGGTGTAGTTGTGTTTACTGGAGAGTTGTCTTCTTTAAAGAGATTTAAGGATGATGCAAAAGAAGTATCGAAAGGATACGATTGTGGATTGCAAGTCAAGAATTATAATGATATTAAAATAGGAGATGTAATTGAATCTTTCCAGGAAGTAGCTGTGAAGAAAAAATTATAGAACTTTAAGTAATAAATAATATAGAAAAAGCCCGATCATATGATCGGGCTTTTTGTTTTTTTAAAGTGTAATGATGTTTATTTTTTTTCCGGTTTAAAAGGAAATGCACCCGCAAATTCTTTTTTGATGTCTTTTAAAGCTCTATCTGTTTCTAGTTTACTTCGGTAGTTGCCGATCCAAACTTTAAAATCTGGAGTTTCCCATTTTATATCAGTTCTCCATTGTGGAAAAGTTGCTTCTGCTTTTTTTAGGACCTTTTGAGCTTCATTCATATTTCCATTATATAATTGGATTCTGTAATTCTCGCTAAGTACGCCGTCTTTGTCCATTTTCGTCTTGATGTCCAGCAGTTGTTTGATCCTTGGATCTTGGTTGATGGTTACAATTGGTTCTGAAGGAGGAGTCATCTCTATTGTGGTAAAAACCGACGGATTATCAGAATTCGTAGAGTCTTGTGCGCTTAGATAAGTGATTCCTGTAAAACAAAAACCTAGTAGTAAAAGGTTGTTTTTTTTATTTAAAATTCTCATTACAAATAGATTTGATACAAAGGTAAAGTTTAATAACTCAAATTCCTTCAAAAATATTATTTAGAATTGTTATAAATTAGCACTTAACAGTTCGCTAACATTTCTAAAATCGACTTATTATAGTACTTTTGCTGTCGAATTAAATGGACGTGGTTTTTACCTGTTTTTTGCAAATAGTGAAAAAACCATACCAAAATTTAGACGATAATTCTACTTAATAATATGAAACAGGTGAAATACCGAAATTCAGCCTCAAAACTCCTACTTCTAGGAACTGTTTTTTTGTTCTCTTTATTGAATCCAGTTTTTGCTCAGGAAGAAGCAGTATCTGCTGAAGCTGTTGCTGCAGAATCTACCGCAGGTGGAGATGTGGCTAAAGGAGAAGCATTATTTAAATCGCTTTGTGCTGCTTGTCATAAGCGTTATAAAAAAATGACAGGTCCAGCGCTTTTTGGAGTGGCAGACAAGTATGAAAGAGAATGGCTGTATTCTTGGATTAAGAATAGTGCAGCGATGATAGCTTCTGGTGATGCTCAGGCGATTGCTATTTACGAAGAGTACAACAAAACTGCTATGAATGCTTTTCCGCAGTTAACCAACACGGATATAGATAATATCTTGTCTTATGTTATGGTTCCGAAAGCGGATCCACCTCCTCTACCTCCAGGGGAAAAAACAGTAGAAGCATCAGACTCAGGAGTTTCCACTAATCTTGTTTTAGCGGCATTAGCGTTAGTGTTTTTAATGTTGTTGGTTGTTTTGTTCTTGGTAAATAAAACATTGAGATCCTTTGCAGAAGCAAATGGTGTTGAATTGCCAGAGGCAGAAGCTAGAACTCCAATCTGGAAAGCATTTGTACAAAATCAATTTTTAGTTTTGGTAACAGCAATATTCTTATTGTTGGCTAGTGGATACTTTGTGTATGGTTACTTTATGCAGGTAGGAGTTGATCAAGGATATATGCCGATTCAGCCAATTCATTATTCACATAAGATTCACGCTGGAGATAATAAGATAGAATGTAAGTATTGTCACTCTTCTGCAAGAGTATCTAAGCATTCGGGGATTCCTTCACTAAATGTGTGTATGAACTGTCATAAGTCTATTAGTGAGGTTGCGGATGCTACTGCAACTGCTGATTACTCTAAAGAGTTTTATGATGGAGAGATTAAGAAACTATATAAAGCTGTAGGTTGGGATGAAAACACGCAATCGTATACAGGGGATACGGAACCTGTGAAGTGGGTTCGTATTCATAATCTTCCTGATTTCGCATACTTTAATCATTCTCAACACGTAAGTGTTGCAGGGATAGAGTGTCAGAAATGTCACGGACCTGTAGAAGAGATGGAGATTATGTATCAACATGCTCCTTTAACTATGGGATGGTGTATTAATTGTCACAGAGAAACCAACGTGAAAGTAGAAGGCAATGAATATTATGAAAAGATTCATTCAGAATTGTCTAAGAAGTATGGAGTAGATAAACTAACCGCTGCTCAAATGGGTGGACTGGAATGTGGTAAATGCCATTATTAATAAATGATTTATTCGTTTAAGCGAGAAAATAAGTAAGAAGCTAATATCAATTATATATGTCATCAAACAAGAAATACTGGAAAAGTGTTGAAGAGCTAAAAGAAAATAGCTCTATTGTTGAGACGCTACAACAAAATGAGTTCGTTCAGGAGATTCCTACGGATGAGTTTTTAGGAGATAAGTCATCTCTGGAAAATTCTTCGACTTCACGTCGTGATTTTCTTAAATATGTAGGTTTTAGTACAGCAGCTGCATCTTTAGCAGCTTGTGAAGGACCAGTGATTAAATCAATACCTTATGTTGTGCAACCAGAAAGAATTGTTCCTGGTGTTGCTAACTATTATGCAACTACAATTGCTGACGGTTTTGATTTTGCAAGTGTTTTAATTAAGACAAGAGAAGGTCGTCCAATAAAAGTAGAGAATAATAATCTAGCTACTTCTAATGGAGAAGCAAATGCTAGGGTTCACGCGTCTGTTCTGTCATTGTATGACAGTTCTCGTATACAAGGTCCTAAAAAAGCTGGAGAAGATATTAGTTGGGAAGAACTTGATAAAGAAGTAGGTGCTAAACTAAACAGTCTTGGTGGTAAACAAATTGTTTTATTGACTCAGACTTTTGCTAGTCCTTCAACTTCTAAGCTAATAGCAGAATTCAAAGCTAAATACAGCAATGTTTCTCACGTTGTGTATGATGCTGTTTCTTCTAGTGAAGCTTTGGACGCATATGAGATGATGTATGGTGAAAGAGCGCTAGCGGATTATGATTTTTCTAAAGTAAATACTATTGTTAGTGTTGCGGCAGATTTCTTAGGAGATTGGCAAGGTGGAGGATATGATTCTGGTTATGCTAAAGGGCGTATTCCAAAAAATGGAAAAATGTCTAGGCATATTCATTTTGAGGCAAATATGTCACTTTCCGGAGCAAATGCTGATAAAAGAATTAAAGCAACACCTACGCAACAAAAACAGGTGTTAGCAGCATTATATAAATATGTAACAGGTGCTGGATCTAAAGGATCGTTAGATGCTGAATTGGATGCAGCGGTTGTAAAAGCAGCTAAACAAATTCAGAAAGCCGGAAGTAACGCTGTTGTTGTTTCGGGAATTCAGGATGTAGATGCGCAATTATTGGTTTTAGCTATTAATAAGCATATTAGTAGTAAAGCTTTTAACGAGAGTACACCACGAAAAATACGTCAGGGTAATGCAAAAGCAGTTGCTCAGTTAGTAAAAGATATGAACGCAGGACGTGTTGGAGGTCTTTTGATTGCAGGTGTTAATCCAGTATACTCTCTTGCTAATGCGGCTGAGTTTAAAGCAGGTTTAGAAAAAGTGGATGTATCAGTAGCATTTAGTATGCATGATGATGAAACTGCTTCAAGTTGTAATTATATTGCCACAACCCCTCATTATTTAGAGTCTTGGGGAGATGTTGAATTAAAGAAAGGTAGCTACAGTTTAATGCAGCCTACTATTCGACCTTTATTTGATACAAGACAGTTTCAGGAAACATTATTAAAGTGGACTGGAAATACTGCTTCGTATAACGATTATATCAAAAGTGCTTGGACAGGTGTTCTTGGTGGAACTTCTTGGAATCAAGCGTTACATGATGGAGTATTGGTGAAACCAGTATTAGCAAAGGAGTCATTAGAAACTGCTATTGCTACCCCAGAAGGAGATACTACAGAAACAGAGGTTCCAGTTGGTCCTAATGTTGGAGCTGCGGCGAGAAGATTGTCTACAGCAAAATCAAACGGACTAGAACTTACATTATATACAAAAACCGCATTAGGTGATGGACAGCAGGCAAACAATCCTTGGTTACAAGAGATGCCAGATCCAATTACCAGAGCATCTTGGGATAACTATTTAACTGTATCCAGAGCGGACGCGGAATCTTTAGAGTTGATAAATGAGAATGTAGCTAATGGTGCTTTAAATGGAAGTTATGCTACTGTTACGGTTAATGGAGTTAATGTAACTGCACCAGTAATTATACAACCAGGACAAGCTCAAGGATCTGTAGGTTTAGCTTTAGGATATGGTAAGAAAGCTGGACTTAAAGAAGAAATGCAAGTTGGTGTAAATGCATATGCTTTATATCAAAATCAGAATGCAGTTCAATCTGTTACATTGGCAAAAGCTGAAGGTACACATGAGTTTGCATGTGTACAATTGCACAATACGTTAATGGGTCGCGGTGATATCATCAAAGAAACGACTCTTGAAATTTTCAATACAAAAGATAAGCACGAATGGAACGCAATTCCAGAAGTGAGTAAGAATCATATAGAATATGAAGTGACTTCTCCGGAAGTTGATCTTTGGGATGAATTTGATCGTTCAATTGGGCATCATTTCAATCTTTCTATAGACTTAAATGCATGTACTGGATGTGGAGCTTGTGTGATTGCTTGTCACGCGGAAAATAATGTTCCTGTTGTAGGTAAATCAGAGATTCGTAGATCTCGTGATATGCATTGGTTACGTATAGACCGTTATTATTCTTCAGAAGATAGCTTTGATGGCGATAATCAAAAGAAAAATAACATGAAAGGGTTAGGAAGCTCTTTGTCTGAGTTTGGAGAGATGGAAGTACCTTCTGATAATCCAGAAGTTGCATTCCAACCAGTAATGTGTCAACACTGTAATCACGCACCTTGTGAAACTGTTTGTCCAGTTGCGGCAACATCTCACGGAAGACAAGGTCAGAACCATATGGCATATAACCGTTGTGTAGGTACTAGATATTGTGCAAACAACTGCCCATATAAAGTACGTAGATTTAACTGGTTCTTGTATAATGAAAATGACGAGTTTGATTATCATATGAATAACGACTTAGGTCGTATGGTATTAAATCCTGATGTTACCGTTCGTTCTAGAGGGGTGATGGAGAAATGTTCTATGTGTATCCAAATGACTCAAAAAACAATTTTGGATGCTAAGAGAGATGGAAGAGCTATCAAGGATGGAGAATTTCAAACTGCTTGTTCAGCAGCTTGTTCGTCAGGAGCTATGACATTTGGTGATATCAATGACAAGGATAGTGAAGTAGCTAAATTAACAGAGGATAAACGTATGTATCACTTACTGGAGCACGTAGGTACTAAACCGAATGTGATGTATCAGACGAAAGTAAGAAATACTACGGAAGCCTAATTAACTAAATAAAGAATCAATTCAATTATAAAGGATTATGTCTCATTACGAAGCACCTATAAGAAAACCTTTAGTAACTGGCGATAAAACGTACCACGATGTAACTGTGGATGTTGCTGCACCAGTTGAAGGTAAAGCAAATAAATCTTGGTGGATTGTGTTTTCTATCGCTCTTTTTGCTTTCCTATGGGGAATAGGTTGTATAATTTACACAGTATCTACAGGTATTGGAACCTGGGGATTAAATAAAACAGTAGGATGGGCCTGGGATATTACCAACTTTGTTTGGTGGGTAGGTATTGGTCACGCTGGAACTTTAATTTCGGCAGTACTATTGTTATTCCGTCAAAAATGGAGAATGGCGATAAATAGATCTGCGGAAGCAATGACTATATTTTCAGTTATTCAGGCAGGTTTATTCCCAATCATACATATGGGACGTCCTTGGTTAGCGTATTGGGTATTACCTATTCCGAATCAGTTTGGTTCTTTGTGGGTAAACTTTAACTCACCATTACTTTGGGATGTATTTGCAATTTCAACCTATCTTTCGGTATCATTAGTATTTTGGTGGACTGGTTTATTACCTGATTTTGCAATGATCAGAGACCGTGCAATCACACCTTTTAATAAAAAGATATATAGCATCCTTTCATTTGGATGGAGTGGTAGAGCTAAGGATTGGCAACGTTTTGAAGAAGTATCTTTGGTACTTGCAGGTTTAGCAACTCCGCTAGTACTTTCTGTACATACGATTGTATCTTTTGACTTTGCTACCTCGGTTATTCCGGGATGGCATACAACGATCTTCCCTCCATATTTTGTGGCAGGTGCGATTTTCTCAGGATTTGCAATGGTAAATACACTTCTTATTATAATGAGAAAGGTGTCCAATCTTGAAAATTATATTACTATACAACACATAGAGTTAATGAACATTGTAATTATGATTACAGGTTCCATAGTTGGTGTAGCGTATATAACCGAACTGTTTGTTGCTTGGTACTCTGGAGTAGAGTACGAACAATATGCATTCTTAAACAGGGCAACTGGACCTTATTGGTGGGCATACTGGGCAATGATGTCTTGTAATGTATTCTCACCACAGTTTATGTGGTTCCCCAAACTAAGAAGAAGTATAATGTTCTCATTTATTATTTCTATAGTCGTAAACATAGGAATGTGGTTTGAGCGATTTGTAATTATTGTGACTTCACTTCACAGAGATTACTTACCATCATCTTGGACAATGTTCTCACCTACATTTGTAGATATCGGAATATTTATAGGAACTATAGGATTCTTCTTTGTGTTATTCTTGCTATATGCTCGTACATTCCCTGTGATTGCGCAAGCGGAGGTAAAGACAATTTTGAAATCTTCAGGAGAAAAATATAAAAAACTTAGAGAAGCTGGTATAGATCATAGAGATGAATTACCTAATGTAAAAGCTCAGGTTATTAAAGAAGATACATCGCCAGATACTAAAGCTCCATCGAAAGATACTGAAGCAAGTCAGGATGATATCAATAATCTATTAGGAAACTTAGGAACGTTCGACGCAGCTACTCAAACCGCTGATGATCTTAAGAAGGTTAATGGTATTGGTCCGGTAATGGAGAAAAAACTTAATGAGATAGGTATTTATACTTTTGATCAGGTAAGTAAGATGACCGAAACAGAATACAATTTATTAGATAGTATCACAGGATCTTTCCCAGGAAGAGCACAACGCGACGATTGGGCAGGACAAGCTGAAAAATTAAAAAACAACTAGAAGTATGGCATCAAAAGTTATACATGCATTATATACAGATGATGATGTCCTAATGGACGCTGTAAAGCAAGTACGTGCGGAGCATTATCATATAGAAGAGGTTTACACACCTTTTCCTGTTCACGGTCTTGATAAAGCAATGGGATTAGCTCCAACAAGGTTAGCTATCACAGCATTTATGTACGGATGCGTTGGACTTACGGTAGCAATTACAATGATGAACTATATCATGATTGAAGATTGGCCTCAAAACATAGGTGGAAAACCAAGTTTTAGTTATATCGAAAATATGCCGGCCTTTGTTCCAATTATGTTCGAACTTACAGTATTCTTTGCTGCGCATTTAATGGTAATTACTTTTTATATGAGAAGTAAATTATGGCCATTCAAAGAAGCTGAAAATCCTGATGTACGAACTACAGATGATCACTTTTTAATGGAAGTAGATGCTAGTCATCACGATGTGGATACGATGACAAGTTTCTTAAGTAATACAGGTGCTGTAGAGATTAAAGTAATAGATAAGCAAGAAGATAACCATTAGTAATAATGAAGAATAGTATAAATATAATAGTAGTAGCAATAATGATGATAAGTATTGTTTCTTGTAAAAAAGATACAAAACCTAATTATCAGTATATGCCTAATATGTATGCACCAGTAGGTTATGAAACTTATGGTCAATACGGAGTTTTTCCTGGAGGTCAAGAAGCTATGTTACCAGCAGAAGGTTCTATTCCGAGAGGTTGGATGCCTTATGATTATGAAAATTCTACAGAAGGTTATCAATTGGCTAAAGATTCTTTAAAGAATGCAATACGCTACACTAAGGAAAATGAAGAAGCAGGAAAGGCTTTGTATGATATTTACTGTGCTATTTGTCACGGAGCTAAGGGAGACGGAAAAGGAACTCTAGTTCAGAGAGAAAAGATTCTGGGTGTTCCTAGTTATGACGATATAGGTAGAGCGATTACAGAAGGTAGTATCTATCACGTAATGTACTACGGTATTAATTCAATGGGATCCTATGCTGCTCAAACAAGTGAACACGAACGTTGGCAGATTGTACAGTATGTACAAAAACTAAAGGCAGATTTGGAAGGCAAAACGGCTCGTATTGATTCTGATGTAGTAGCAGTAAAAGTGGAGGAAACTCCTCATCAAGCAACAGAAGAAAATCACGATAACGCACACTAGTGCATTAGTAAAAGTTAAGAATAACGATATTATATAAATATGTATACGCTATCAAGTAAATTAAGATTATTTTCTATCATCCTTGTGATTATAGGTGCTTTAGGGCTTACTTATGGTTTTCTATCTGCTCCTAAGACTATCGAAGATGTAAAAGAGATGGCAGCGCACGATGCTCACGGAGGAGGACATGGAGATGCAAAAGCAACAAGTGGAGATCACGCAAATGAAAGTCACGTTAAAGAAGAGGCACATGGTGGAGATTCTCATTATGAGCACACTTTACATCAATTACAGAATAAGCCTTGGGCAGCATTATATGTAGCAGCATTTTTCTTTTTTATGATTGCATTAGGTGTGTTGGCATTTTATGCAATCCAGTTTGCTTCGCAAGCGGGATGGTCTCCGGTTTTATTTAGAGTGATGGAAGCTATTACAGCGTATTTAGTTCCTGGAGGAATTATACTTTTTGTAATACTTGCCTTATCAGGATTTCATGTGAACCATTTATTTGTGTGGGCCGACGAAACAAAAGTAGTAGGTGATAAATTGTTAGAAGGAAAGGCTAGTTGGTTAAATGGTGGTTGGTTCATTTTTAGAGCAGCATTTTTCTTAGGTGGATGGATGTTATATAGACACTTCGCTGTAAAGTATTCCAGAAAACAAGACGAAGATACAACTGGTAATAAGTGGTATAAAAAGAGTTTTAAGATTGCAGCCGGATTCCTAGTGTTCTTTATATATACAGAGTCTATGGCTTCTTGGGATTGGATTATGAGTTTCGACCCGCACTGGTTTAGTACCTTATTTGGATGGTATGTTTTTGCAAGTTTATTTGTTTCAGGTATTACTACGATTGCACTAATTACGATATATTTAAAATCAAAAGGATATATGGATTTCGTAAATGATAGTCATATCCATGATTTAGCTAAGTTTATGTTCGGTGTAAGTATATTTTGGACATACTTATGGTTCTCTCAGTTTATGTTAATCTGGTATTCTAATATTCCTGAAGAAGTAACCTATTTCATTACACGTATAGAAGATTATAAGCTGCCTTTCTTTGGGATGGTAGTAATGAACTTTGTTTTCCCATTATTAGTATTAATGAATAGTGATTACAAACGTATTAACTGGTTTGTTGTGATGGCTGGTATCATTATTTTATGTGGACATTATGTGGACATATTTAATATGGTAATGCCTGCAACGGTTGGAGAATCTTGGTTCATTGGTGTTACTGAAATTAGTGCCGTATTATTATTCTTAGGTTTATTCTTATTTATAGTATTCAAAGCGCTTACCAAAGCACCATTATTAGCTAAGGGTAATCCTTATATAGAAGAAAGTAAACACTTTCATTATTAAAAATTAGATCGTAAAAAAGAAGATAGATAAAAAATGACTGTATTCTTAACCATAGTAGTTATAGCGCTTATTGGAATCTCCTTATGGCAGATGTCAAAAATATTGAAGTTGTCTCAAGTTAAAGGTGTTGATAATTCTCAAGTAGCTAACGACAAGGATAATAACTTACAAGGTAAGTTAATGCTTGCTTTTGTAATATTCATGTACCTTTTAACTATATATTGCTTTGTGCAATATCATACGTTTTTCCTTCCTGAATCGGCTTCAGAACATGGTGTTGAGTATGATAGACTGATGATTATATCAATGGTCTTAATATTTATTGTACAATTTATTACACAAGGATTATTACATTTCTTTTCTTATAAGTATAGAGGTAATAAAAACAATAAAGCATTGTTTTTTGCAGACAATGATAAGTTAGAGTTTATCTGGACAATTATTCCAGTTATTGTTTTAGCAGGATTAATCATATATGGATTATTTACCTGGACCGATATTATGAATATCGATGAAGAAGAAGGAAATCCATTAATTATTGAGTTGTATGCTTATCAATTTGATTGGAGAGCACGATATGCTGGAGAAGATAATGAATTAGGGAAAGCAAATGTTCGTTTTATTGAAGGTGTGAATACTCTTGGATTAGATGCATCAGATTCTTATGGAATGGATGATAAGATCGTAAATGAATTACACTTACCGGTAAACAGAAAGGTAATCTTTAAAATGCGTTCACAGGATGTATTGCATTCTGCATATATGCCATTTTTTAGAGCGCAAATGAATGTAGTGCCAGGAATGATCACTGAGTTCTCATATACACCTACTTTGACTTCTGAAGAGATGAAAAATAGCGAGTTTATGGTAGAAAAAGTTGCTACAATCAATAAAATCAGAAAAGAAAAAAGCAAGCAATTAGTTGCAGCTGGTGATGAAGCTTTGGAAACCTATGAATTTGAGTACTATTTGCTATGTAACAAAATTTGCGGTGCTTCTCACTATAATATGCAAATGAAAATTGTAGTCGAGTCAGAGGAAGATTATAATGCTTGGTTGAAGACGCAACAGACGTTTAAAGAGCAATTATCTGCACAAGCAAGTAACTAAGAAGAAAAAGAAAAATTAATATATTTTATTAAAAGAATAACTGTATGTCAGCAATAGCACACGTAGATGGTCACGAAGAAGATCACGATCACGGACATCATCATAAAGAGACATTTATAACTAAATATATTTTTAGTCAGGATCATAAAATGATCTCCAAGCAGTATTTAATTACTGGTTTGATTATGGGGATTATCGGTATTGCAATGTCTTTATTGTTTAGAATGCAATTAGCATGGCCTGACCATAAATTTACGATTTTCGAAGTATTATTAGGTAAGTTTGGAGAAGACGGTGTAATGGATCCAAGCATGTACTTAGCTTTGGTAACAATACACGGTACTATCATGGTATTCTTCGTATTAACAGCTGGTTTGAGTGGTACATTTAGTAACCTTTTAATTCCATTACAGATTGGAGCAAGAGATATGGCTTCAGGTTTCTTAAATATGATTTCATATTGGTTGTTCTTCTTAAGTAGTATAATTATGGTATTGTCTCTTTTTGCAGAGGCAGGACCTGCATCCGCTGGTTGGACAATTTATCCTCCATTGAGTGCTTTACCACAAGCTATAGGTGGATCTGGTACAGGAATGACATTATGGTTAGTGTCGATGGCAATTTTTATTGCGTCTTCGTTATTAGGGTCACTAAACTATGTAGTAACGGTAATTAATTTACGTACTAAAGGGATGTCAATGACTCGTATGCCATTGACTATTTGGGCATTCTTTGTAACCGCTATTATTGGTATCGTATCGTTCCCAGTATTATTATCTGCAGCACTATTATTGATTATGGATAGAGGTTTCGGAACTTCATTCTATTTAAGTGATATTTATATTGCTGGAGAAGTATTGCATAATCAGGGAGGGTCACCTGTACTTTTTGAACACTTATTCTGGTTCTTAGGTCACCCCGAAGTATATATTGTATTATTACCCGCATTAGGTATTACCTCTGAGATTATCGCAACAAATGCTCGTAAACCAATATTTGGATATAGAGCGATGGTTGCTTCGATTTTAGCAATTGCGTTTTTATCTACAATTGTTTGGGGTCACCATATGTTTATTTCTGGGATGAATCCATTTTTAGGTTCGGTATTTACATTTACAACACTATTGATTGCAATACCATCTGCTGTAAAAGCATTTAATTACATTACCACGTTATGGAAAGGTAATCTCCAGCTCAATCCTGCAATGTTATTTTCTATAGGATTAGTGTCTACATTTATTACAGGAGGTCTTACTGGAATTATACTTGGAGATAGTACTCTTGATATCAATGTTCACGATACATATTTCGTAGTAGCGCATTTTCACTTGGTAATGGGTATCTCTGCATTATATGGTTTATTTGCAGGAGTATATCACTGGTTTCCTAAGATGTATGGTAAAATGATGAATAAGAATCTTGGATATATACATTTCTGGGTGACAGCGATAGGTGCTTATGGAGTATTCTTCCCTATGCATTTTATTGGTATGGCTGGATTACCTCGTCGTTATTATACAAACAGTAATTTTCCATACTTTGATGATTTAGCAGATACTAATGTACTAATTACAATTTTTGCATTGATTACAGCTGCTGCGCAGTTAGTATTCTTATATAACTTTATACATTCTATATTCTACGGAAAGAAAGCTGTACAAAATCCTTGGAAATCAAATACTTTGGAATGGACTACTCCGGTGGAGCATATGCATGGTAATTGGCCTGGAGCGATTCCACACGTATACAGATGGCCTTATGACTATAGTAAGACTAATGAAGATGGTGAATATGTGATTGCCGGACAGGATTATGTTTCTCAAATCACTCCGTTACAAGATGGAGAAGAAGAAATGCATCATTAACAGCATTTTGTGTAAAATATATAAAGCCTTTTCATTTTTTATGGAAAGGCTTTTTTGTGAATAGAAACTAATAAAATAGATAGAGAACACAAAAGTGAATTTTTTTATTAATTAAATTTTAAAGAAAAATCAATTAAACCCTTGCTGATATGTATAGAATAACGGTCTTATTATTGTTTGCTTCTTTTTTTAGTTATGCTCAGATAGATTATAAAAGTCTTATAAAAAATCTCGAAGAAATAACAATAGAAACTAATTTAAATGAATATTTTGATGAGTTACCAAGCGAAAATAGATATGACGATCTTGTGCTTAATGATGAACGTTTTTTACGTTTTTATTCTATTATTGTTGATAAAGTAAGTTTTTCAAGTGGATGGAGGGGAAGAACAATGACATTGAAGTTTTTTGATGAATCAAGAGATTATGAAAGTATTAAAAAAATACTTTCTGAAAAATACGGTGAACCAGAAATAGATCAAAGAGATAATTCAATTAATTATGAATGGAAAGTGGATGAAAAAGAGCTGTCCTTAAATGTTAATACAGAAGATGGAGTATTTAAAAGTTTTGATTCTCTAGATGTAATATTTAACACTAAATAATACTTATTCACAATATGAAAACTATATACTCATTAATTATAGTAACAATAGTTCTTTTGTTTAGTTCTTGTACTAATAAGAAAAAGTTGTTACTTAAATATGACTTTTCTAAAGCTAATTCACAATCAGAAATGGATTCGCTATTAGTTAAAATAGGAAAGGAAAATAAAGACTTCGATCTAGATACGGTTTCCTTCTTTAAGCTTAATGAAATTGAGATCGATGGGATGCATTATGATGGTGTTCCTGTTAAAAAAGCCTTGTTATCGGATAGTTATACTTTTCTAACAACGGATACTATTAATTATTATGGTAAAAAACTATTAGAAGTAATTGAGGCTAAAAAAGGATTGATAAATTCTGAAAACACGTATAATGATGATATTCAATTCATTTGGAAAACGGAAAGAGAAGATTTAGATTTTAAGTTAAATCTAGTTAATGGAAAACATCTTGCTGCTATCGGTGATAAGGATTATGGAGAATTAAAGATAACATTTAAACCAATTTACGATGTGCCTTTAGCTAATATTCATAAAAAGATTAAAGTATTTGATGTTAAGCCTAAGTATGTTTTAAACATAAGGAGCTATAGTAATAAGTATACAGTCATTTTAGATGATATTGTTATAGCTGAAAATTCTAAATATACAGAACATAATCTTAATAGATATATTACGGATGGAGAGTTATCCAAGTTAAAAATTATTGTGATACCTATTGATAATTCAAAATTTGATAAAAATGGAACTTTCGCTGCTACAATTTATGATGAAACAACGAAGCAAACGATAACAGATGTCCAAAGAACATCGATTGCTGGAAAATCTTCTGTCGAATTCACATTAGATTTCACACCTAAGTTGCCTTGGTATCCAAAAGCTTGGAATAATGGAGTAAACCTTCGGAAAGAAAAAAATCTAAAACAAAAAGTCAATACTCTATATAAGAGGATAGGAGATGCGATCCTTTCAAAAGATGAAAAAGCTATTAATGATTTATTCTATCAAAAACAATTCGAAAAACAACAATTGGATCAAGATGTTAATTTTGAAACCGCAAGAACATATTGGGAATCGCTAAAACAAATTCAGAATAATAGCTACAAATATACTATTGAAGATAATTATTCGATTGAATTTAATGCTAATGGACGATTGATTTGGACATATCCAACTAACAAAACTGATATGATTATTTTTACAGGTAAGGAGTTTAGTGAGCAAATGAATTTTTATTTATACCAGCCCGAAGGTTCTAATGAACTTAAAATAATAAGATAATGAAAAAACTATTATTTATATACATAACAGTAGTCATTTGTGGATGCTCTAACTCATCTAAAAAAGAAAGTCCAGAGTTAAATGAGTTTATTGCCGGATTTGATGATAAGCCAATAGAAGAGATTAAAGAAGAAGTAAATAAAAATATTAAACAATTTGAATCATTTACTAAGTTTTTTGATGGTTCTTTTGCAAACGAAATCAAGAAGATTGGTAAAGAGGATGAACGTTATGAGCAAGAGTTTAAAATTGATACAACTGGTGTAAGTAAATCATTACTTCAATTTGATAATGTTGTATTCAGTCAGGAGTTTGAAGATTATCAGAGCTCACTAAGTTTTGGATTTAAAAACCCTGAAAAAAGAAAGCCTCTAGAATTAGGACAGGGAGTATCTCAGACTTTTGTTCCGAAAAAAATCTACTATCATGATAAAGAAGTGAAAACAGATAGTATCGCTAATTATGAAGTCGATTTTATTTTTAGCGATAATTGGGGAAAGGCAAAAATGATAGATAGTGTAGATGTATTGTTTAAAGTAGATTACTTAAAAGATTATGATGTGGTAGAAGTATCTCTCGATAATCCTGTAGTGAATTATCAAGGAGGAGAAATTAGATTAGTAAAAGCGCAGGATAATTATGCCTACATTACTCTTAGCGATACTATTGGTTCAGCAACAGAAATACAAGCTTATAATGAGGATGGTAAAGTCTTAGATAATAGCGGTTCATCAAATAATGGGATTGCTCCCGATGACTCAGAAGGTATCTTTACTGAAATGCTTGGGTATTTAAAACAAATTCAGAAAAAATTAAATAACGATGATTTTAAAAACACAGCAGAGTTTCAGGAGTATTTAAGAAAAAACCTGAATGTGTTGGGTTTTTTCAATGATAATGATGGAGTTTATCACAAAGAATATTATTATTACGGGACAGTAAATTCTGTAAAATTATATTTTGCTAAAGAAACTGATACTCGTGAGACATTGTTTAGAGCGTATAATGTAAAACCTTTTATTAGCGATGCCGAATTATTTGAAATGAATACAGAAGATGGACTTGTGTTTTTGAATAATAAAGGAGAAACTGAAATATCAATCACAGGTTTAGATCAAGGTGTTGCTAAGATTGGGGGAGATTTTTATGAAGACAATAACTATTTCTATCATTTAAATAGATCTAAAAAAAGTTTAGATACACTTTTGGTGTATGATATTATGACTTTTGATAATGGTATAATAGGAATACAACCAGAACAAAAAGATGATGATATAGCATTATTTAATTCAGATAATGAACTAATTAACAATAAAAAATATTGGAATGTAAGAGAAGTAGGTGCGATTCTCTTTGGTTATAGAAACGAGAAGTGGTATATCATTTCCGCTCAAGGGGAAGAGCGTTTGGTAAGTGGAGTAAATAGAGTAGGTGATAAATTATCTGATGATAGAATATTGGTTAGTAATGATAGTAAGTATGGATTTATAAATACCAAAGGGGCTATAGTAATACCAGCCATTTATGACGATGCAAAAGATTTTGAACAAGGAATTACAGCAGTTAAAATAGATGGAACTTATAAGCTTATCGATATACAGGGTGAAATATTGTTAGATACAGAAGAAGATGATATTAACTTTTTTGGAGAAGATAGTGATGGTAACAGAATTTATAAATTCGGATATGGAGCTAAGAGTTATAATTATAAGGGAGACCTTATAGAAAAGTAAATCTGAATTGTGATTTAGTTATGAAGAAATGATATAACTAAAATAAGCAAGACTTATTTGTAACAGAGTCTTTTCTTTTTCTGTTATCTTTGTTAGGTATACAAAGGAAACCTATTATCTTCAAAAAAAGCTAATTGTAAAAATGAACGAAAATCTTAATCCGTCAAGCGATAATTTTTCTAATGAAGATTTAGATATAGAAAGAGCTTTAAGGCCTTTAGCTTTTGAAGATTTTGCAGGACAGGATCAGGTTCTTGAAAATTTAAAAATTTTTGTTCAAGCTGCTAATTTAAGAGATGAGGCACTAGATCATACACTATTTCATGGGCCTCCAGGATTAGGAAAAACTACGTTAGCACATATTCTTGCTAATGAATTAGGTGTGGGAATTAAAGTTACTTCAGGACCAGTTTTGGACAAACCTGGTGATTTAGCAGGATTATTAACCAATCTTGATGATAGAGATGTGTTATTTATAGATGAAATTCATCGATTGAGTCCAATCGTAGAAGAGTACTTATACTCAGCTATGGAAGACTACAAGATTGATATTATGATCGAAAGTGGTCCAAATGCTCGTACTGTTCAGATTAATTTAAATCCTTTCACTTTAGTTGGAGCAACAACCAGATCAGGTTTGTTAACAGCACCAATGCGGGCTCGTTTTGGTATTCAGTCAAGATTACAATACTATACTACAGAACTATTAGCTACCATTGTAGAAAGAAGCGCACATATATTAAATGTTCCTATCTCTATGGAAGCAGCGATAGAAATAGCCGGAAGAAGCAGAGGAACCCCAAGAATAGCTAATGCTTTACTGCGTAGAGTGCGAGATTTTGCACAGATCAAAGGCAATGGTAAGATTGATATAGAGATTTCTAAATTTGCTCTTAAAGCGCTTAATGTGGATGCTCACGGTCTTGATGAGATGGATAATAAGATTCTATCCACTATGATTGATAAATTCAAAGGAGGTCCTGTAGGATTGACTACTATTGCAACCGCCGTAAGTGAGAGTGCAGAAACTATTGAGGAAGTATATGAACCTTTTTTAATTCAGCAAGGATTTATCATGCGTACGCCCAGAGGTAGAGAAGTAACAGAAGCAGCTTATAAACATCTAGGTCGTGTAAAAGGAGGAATCCAAGGAGGATTGTTTTAATTCAGTTTGGTAAAAATAAAAATATGACAATCCCTAAAGTCTCCTTTTTTGAAGTTCTCAAAAATGCTAAAAGCATTTTGAGTAACCCTTTGCCATTTCATCATAAGAATTTCGAAAAACATGGAGATGTATTCGAAGTAAACTTGGGATTTGGAAATTCTGTTATTTTCACTAGAGATGCTGGTTTTGCAAAGCATATGTTGCAAAATCAACATCGTAAGTATTATAAGTCTCCACTTCAGACAAAAGACTTAGCGAAGTACATAGGTAATGGTCTGTTAACCTCTAATGGGGAGCATTGGTTAAGACAAAGAAGACTTATACAACCAGCATTTTATAAAAAGAAAATAGATGTAATTGCAAAAACAATAAGGCAAACTATCAGTGAAGAACTAGCCAGGATAGAGCCGGATAAAATGATAGATATTTATCCATTAATGAATGATTTGGCTTTTAAGGTGGTAGCAAAATCATTGTTCAGTTACACTGATACAGGTAATACTATGGCTAGATTGCAGGATATAACCGAAACTGCACAAAAATCTTTAATCAGAGAAATTAGACAGCCATATAAAAGATGGTGGTTTCATCTTAGTGGTCAAATCAAGAGCACACTAAAGTTAACCCAAGAAGCTCGCGATATACTGGACAATATCATTGAAGAAAGACGAAAATCGAAAGATACGTATGATGATCTATTAGATATGCTATTGAACTCTAAATATGAAGATGGTAGTTCTATGGATAATGAAAGATTGATCGATGAAATATTGATTTTATTTGTTGCAGGACATGAAACCACTTCTAATGCATTGTCTTTTTGTTTAAGCTTATTGGCATTGCATCCCGAAATTCAAAATAAAGTATTTAAGGAAGCTAACGAATTTGGTTCAGAAGAATTATCATTAATGGAACAATTTCAGAAGAGTAAATATACTACGCAGTCTATTGAAGAGGCAATGCGTCTATATCCGCCAGCGTATTTCTCTGATCGTGTGAATATAGAAAACGACGAATACCAAGATATAAAATTACCAAAAGGGACAACTGTTCTTATTTCGTTTTTTGAAATACATAGAAATAGGAACTTCTGGGAAAACCCTACGGTTTTTGACCCTGATCGATTTCATTCCGACAATAAGAAAGAATATTCTGATTGGTATTTTCCTTTTGGTGCGGGACCAAGAATGTGTGTAGGGAGTAATTTTGCGATGTATGAAATGATTTATACGCTTAACGAACTGGTGAGAAAATATAAAATTTCCACTTCTATATCCGAAATAGAAATCAAACCTCTGATTACGTTAAAGCCAGTAAATGCAATATTAAAATTTATACCTCGATAGTTTAATATGTTTCATTTAAAATTATAAAGTATGATTGGTTATAAAAATGAAATCTTATTCACTGTTATTACCTTGGTGATTTTATTTTTTATTTTAGTAATAACAAAACACGGAATTAGAAAATTTTCTGTGTTAAAATCTATAAACCCTAACAGAAGAAAGTTAATACTTAATCTATCGTTTTTATTTCAATACCTTTTGGCGGGAGTTATTTTGATTGTTATATGGGGTATAGATCTAAAGGAGTTTAGTGTGTTTATTTCTTCTGTATTAGCAGTCATAGGGATTGCTTTTTTTGCGCAGTGGTCTATATTATCTAATCTTACAGCAAGTATTATTTTGTTCTTTAGTCATCCAGTTAGAATTGGAGATAGAATTCGGATTTTAGACAAAGATTTCGATTGGACCGGAGAAGTGAAAGATATTACAGGCTTCTATGTTTTTATGACTACTGATCGGGGCGAAAATATAACATTGCCGACCTCTTTGGTAATTCAAAAAGGTATTCAGATTATGAATCAATTTCCAAAAGAAGAAATGAATAATCAATAAAAATGCAATTCAACTCTAAAGCCAAACATACCCAACTAATAAAATCCGAAGCCAAGCGCCTCGGTTTTCTGTCTTGTGGAGTTAGTAAGGCAGAGTTTTTGGAACAAGAAGCACCTCGTTTGGAAAAGTGGTTGAACAAGAATATGCACGGACAGATGTCATACATGGAAAACCATTTTGACAAACGTCTTGATCCAACCAAGCTGGTTGAGGGTTCTAAAAGTGTGATATCATTACTACTCAATTATTTCCCTTCAGAAACTCAAAAAGATCCAGATGCTCCTAAAATTTCTAAATATGCATATGGTCAGGATTATCATCACGTAATAAAGCAGAAGCTAAAACAGCTTCAAGAATTTATTACTGAAACGATAGGAGAAGTTCATGGTCGTGCTTTTGTTGATTCTGCGCCTGTTTTAGATAAAGCCTGGGCAGCAAAAAGTGGGTTAGGATGGATTGGTAAGAATAGTAATCTGCTAACTCAAAAAGTTGGGTCTTACTATTTTATCGCAGAGTTGATTGTAGATTTGGAGCTGGAATATGATACTCCGGTGACAGACCATTGTGGAACCTGTACGGCTTGTATAGATGCCTGTCCCACCCAAGCGATTGTAGATCCATATGTTGTAGATGGTAGCAAGTGCATTTCTTATTTCACCATTGAATTAAAAGAAGAAATTCCTTCTGATTATAGGGGGAAGTTTGATAACTGGATGTTTGGTTGTGATGTGTGTCAGGATGTATGTCCCTGGAATCGTTTTTCTAAAACTCATAATGAGCCTCTTTTTAATCCAAAGCCAGAATTGCTAGAAATGACCAAAAAAGATTGGGAAGAAATTACCCAAGAAGTGTTTTCTAAAGTATTCCAAAAATCAGCGGTGAAACGAACCAAGTTTTCAGGGTTAAACCGAAATATTAAGTTTTTAAAATAAAAACTTTTATTATTTTGAAGATTCCATAATACAAACGGTTGTATAGGTATTTTTACTTGCTTTTGGTATAAAAACGTTAATAATTTTAAGATAAACTTGTATATTCATCAGATTTTTAGCTTAATAATTAACTAATTTTAACTCATATAGGTTTTTTAACTAATATTCTAAGAAGCCAAAAATTATATAAAGCATTAAATATTTTACACATGAATGAATTATCTTATATCGACATTGCAGTAATTGTCGTGTATCTCATCGGGATCATTATCTATGGAATTTCTAAATCAAAACGAGGAAGTTCAGAAGATTATTTTTTAGGAGGAAGAACCATGACATGGCCAATCGTTGGTATTGCATTGTTTTCTGCTAATATATCCAGTTCTACTTTAGTGGGACTAGCTTCAGATGCGTATCAAACCAATATTAATGTATATAATTATGAGTGGTTTGCTGTTGTCGTATTGATTTTCTTTGCTATTTTCTTTCTTCCATTCTATTTGCGCTCAGGTGTGTATACAATGCCAGAGTTTTTAGAAAGAAGATATGATAAAAGATCACGATATTATTTTTCATTTATAACGGTGGTTGGTAATATTTTAGTAGATACTGCATCAGGTCTTTATGTTGGTAAGATTGTTTTAACCTTGTTGTTTCCTTCAATGGATTCTACTTTGATTTTAGTAATACTAGCAGTTGCAGCAGCAGCTTATACAATTCCAGGAGGGTTAAATTCTGTAATTCAGACCGAGGTTATACAAGCAGTTTTATTGATCATTGGATCTTGTTTGTTAACTTATTTCGCCTTTGATCAGCTTGGTGGAGGATGGTCTGCAATGACGGCTAAACTGGATGGTATGTTATCTGCCGGAGAAGTAAATTTTGGAGATCGTTTAGCTGAAGGAAAGTATATACCTGCTAACTCAGATGAAGTCTTTAGTCTTGTTAGACCAGGTAATGATGAATTCATGCCTTGGTGGGGATTATTAACAGGAGTGCCATTACTTGGATTTTACTTTTGGGCAAATAATCAATTTATGGTACAACGAGTTTTGGGAGCTAAGGATCTTAATCACGGACGTTGGGGCGCGTTGTTTGCAGGTTTATTAAAGTTACCTGTAATTTTTATCATGGTAGTTCCAGGTGTATTAGCCCTGTTGTTATTTAGTACCTTGGATATTACAGGTCTTAATTATGCATTAACTGACGGTACTATTTGTAACAATCTTGCGGATTGCCCTAATCTTACATATCCTGTATTATTATTTCAATTATTACCCGTAGGCGTATTAGGTCTTGTAGTAGCTGGATTGATGGCTGCAATGATGTCATCCGTTTCTGCAACTTTTAACTCTGCTTCTACCTTAGTAACAATGGATTTTGTAAAACAACTAAAACCAGAGCTTACTAGCAAGCAATTGGTTAAGGTGGGACAAATAACAACGGTTATATTAGTAGTTCTTGCGATTGCTTGGGTGCCTTTTATAGAAAGAGTTAGTGATTCACTATGGACATATCTCCAGTTAGTTATCGCGTATACCTGTCCTCCAGCTGTTTCTACCTTCGTTTTAGGATTGTTCTGGAAACGTGCCAATGGTAATGGATCTATCGTAAGTTTATTGACAGGTTTTTCATTAGCGTTTTTAATGATTATGTCACAAACATTTGATTGGATTCCGGCAGTAAATGAATTACACTTTTTAGCAAAAGCTACTTGGTTGTTCGTAATATGTGTAGTGCTACATATGATCGTAAGTTTGGCTACCAAGCCTCAATCAGAACAACAAATTAAGGAGTATACGTATAAAAGAGAAATGTTTAGGGAAGAGTCTAAAGACCTTACAGGACTGCCTTGGTATAAAAATTACAGAATTTTGTCCTTAATACTGCTGATCGTAACTGCTGTAGTAGTAGGCTTTTTCTGGTAATATAAATAATTAGATATGCGAAATTTTAAGTTTGAGTATCTCATAATTCTTTTATTTTCTTTATTGGTTGTCAATTGTAAAAACGACAAGGAGATGACATATTTAGGTCATACGCAAATGCTGGAAAAGTTGATCAAACAGGAAGATACAGATGGAGATAAAAAGATAACAGTTGATGATAATGGGCCAAAGCAATTTGAGTTTATTGATATTAATGGAAAAGCGAACCAAATAAAAGGAACATATCAGTTGTCTAATTTGCTTCAGGAATTGGCTATTGCCGAAAAAGATGATACGATTTCTCTAGATAGAATTACTGAATCTCCCAGCGATCGAATTTCAAGATTAATAAAAACTAGATACTGGGATAATCTCACCAGATCAGTTGATAAAGCAGGATTAGCAAAAGTATTAGAAGACACTAAATCCGAGACAGATACCTTTAGATTGTATGTGCCTTATAAAGATGAGGAAGCTATTGCGTATTTTGAATCTATAAAATCAGAAATTCCTAAGCTTAAGGTAATAACACTACCGGAAGATATTACACCAGAATATGTAAAGACATTGAATGAAATTCCGGGTATTTTAAATTTAGCCCATGCTAAAGATGATAAAGGAAAATATCAAGCTAAACCATTTGTAGTTCCTGGAGGAAGGTTTAACGAGATGTATGGTTGGGATAGTTATTTCGAATCGGTAGGGTTATTAATTGATGGCCGAGCTGATCTTGCTATGTCCATGGCAGATAATTTTGGATATCAAATCGAACATTATGGAAAGATTCTGAACGCCAATAGAAGCTATTACCTCACCAGGACGCAGCCACCTTTTTTTAGTTCTTTGCTGAAAGAAATATATCAACAAAACCCTAAAGTTTCGAGAGATTGGTTAACAGCTAATCTAAAAATGGTAATTAAAGAATATGAAACAGTATGGATGGAAAAAGGAGTACGTCTAACAAATACTGGATTAAGTCGTTTTTATGGAGAAGGGATTGGAATTCCACCTGAAACCGAACAAGGTCATTTTGACTTTATATTGAATAAATATGCAGAAAAACATAAGGGTAGTCTAAAAGAGTTTACAGAAAAATATAATTCGGGCGAAATAAAGGATCCGGAGCTTGATTTGTATTTTACCCACGATCGATCTATGAGAGAAAGTGGTCACGATACCTCTAATAGATTAGATGATGTTTGTGTTCATCTAAATACTGTCGGAATAAATAGTCTGCTATACAAATATGAACAGGATATTGCCTATTTGATTAGAGAGGTTTTTGAAGATAAATTCAAAGTAGATTCTAAAGAGTATACGTCTTCATTTTGGTTAGCGAAAGCAGAGGAAAGGAAAAAACGAATGAATGATCTAATGTGGGATACCGAAAAAGAGGTTTTCTATGATTATAATTTTGTGACCAAGAAAAAACAAAAAATAGAATCTGCAACCAATTACTATCCACTTTGGGCAGGATTAAGTACTAAAGAACAAGCTGCCTCTTTGGTAAAGAATTTATTCAATAATTTAGTTCAGAAAGGCGGTGTTGCTGCAACTACTGATATTGCTAATAAAGAAGATCCTAATGCTCCACAACGCCAATGGGATTATCCAAACGGTTGGGCGCCACACCAGATGATGATTTGGAGAGGTCTTATGGATTATGGATATGAAGAAGAAGCAAAAGAGCTTATATACCGTTGGTTATGGATGATCACAAAAAATGCAGTTAATTATAATGGGACCATCCCTGAAAAATATGATGTTGTAAAATGTACACATAAGGTGTATGCTGAATATGGTAACGTAGGTACAGAGTTTGATTATATTACACCAAGCGGATTTGGATGGATGAATGCATCGTATCAGTTAGGGTTAAGTTTTTTAGATAAAAAATTAAAATCTCAATTAGATCAACTTGTAGATCCTGATGATATCTTTATCAGAAAGGGTAAATAAGTGATAAATTCACAATATAATTCATAAAAAGATAGATAGTTTTCTGAAGTTTCAATTTTTTTGAAGATTACTGTGTTTTGCCTTTTGCATCTCGCATAGACTTGTACCTTTGTATATGTCAGATGAATTTTAGAATGTGAAAACTAAGACGTAGTAGGTTTTATTTTTTACGACGCCATAATTATTTTTCATAGCCTCAGCTATAAAAAATATGAGTAAGAAAGTAAAAAAGGAAACAAACAAGTTGATTTTACATATTTTGAGGTTGATCTGACATTTACACACAATTTTTATTGATTTAGTATGAGTATCGAAAGTAAACGAAGAGAAGCACTAATTTATCACGCAAAACCTACTCCTGGTAAAATCAAAGTAGTACCCACAAAAAAATATGCAACACAAAGAGATTTGTCATTGGCATATTCTCCTGGAGTAGCTGAACCCTGTTTAGAAATCGAAAAAGATACGGCAAATGTCTATAAGTATACCGCAAAAGGGAACTTGGTAGCTGTAATATCTAACGGTACGGCAGTTTTGGGGTTAGGAGATATCGGACCCGAAGCATCAAAACCTGTGATGGAAGGGAAAGGACTATTGTTTAAAATTTTTGCGGATATTGATGTATTTGATATTGAGGTGGACACAAAAGATGTGGATGCATTTATAGAAACAGTAAAGAATATTGCGCCAACTTTTGGAGGAATTAATCTAGAAGATATAAAAGCTCCTGAAGCATTTGAAATAGAAAGACGCCTTAAAGAAGAGTTGGATATTCCTGTTATGCACGATGATCAACACGGAACAGCTATTATCTCTGCGGCAGCATTGCTAAATGCTTTGGAAATTGCAGAAAAAGATATCGATAAAGTAAAGATAGTAGTTAGTGGAGCTGGTGCAGCAGCGGTTTCTTGTACACGACTGTATAAAGCCTTTGGAGCAAAAGCAGAAAATATAGTAATGACTGATAGTAAAGGTGTGATCCGTAAAGACAGAGATACCCTCACTCCGGAAAAAGCTGAATTTGCCACTGATAGAGATCTTGATACTCTAGAAGATGCAATGAAGGATGCGGATGTTTTTATCGGATTATCCATGGCTAATCTAGTCGAGCCGGAAATGTTATTGGCAATGGCAGACAATCCTATTGTATTCGCTATGGCAAATCCAGATCCTGAAATCAGATATGATTTAGCGGTACAAACGCGTAAGGATATTATTATGGCTACAGGTCGAAGTGACCATCCTAATCAGGTTAATAATGTACTTGGGTTTCCATTTATTTTTAGAGGTGCATTAGATGTAAGAGCTACTGGTATTAATGAAGAGATGAAAATGGCAGCCGTTAAAGCCTTAGCGGATTTGGCTAAAGAGCCGGTTCCTGAGCAAGTAAATATTGCTTATGGAGAGACTAGACTTAATTTTGGAAAAGATTATATAATACCAAAACCTTTTGATCCAAGGTTAATTGCCAAAGTGCCTCCAGCTGTTGCTAAAGCAGCAATAGAAAGTGGGGTTGCTACAGAACCTATAGAAGATTGGGATAAATACGAGAGTGAATTACTGGAGCGAATGGGTAATGATAATAAATTAGTAAGATTATTAATGGATCGAGCTAAGTTAAGCCCTAAAAGAGTAGTTTTTGCAGAAGGAGATCACCTAGATGTTTTAAAGGCAGCACAAACGGTAAAAGAAGAAGGGATTGCTTTTCCAATATTATTGGGACGAAAAGATATCATTTTGGAATTAATGAAGGAGATTGATTTTGACCCAACTGGAGTTACTATTATTGATCCTAAAGCAGATGAGGAAATTGATAGAAAAAACAGATATGCTCAGAAATATTGGCAAGACAATAGTCGAAAAGGAATAACACTTTATGGAGCACAACGATTGATGCGTGAGCGGAATTATTTTGCCGCTATGATGGTCAATGAAGGTGACGCAGATGCGTTGTTGTCAGGGTATTCTCGAAGTTATCCTACAGTGTTGAAACCGATGCTAGAGCTTATAGGACTGGCAAAAGGAGCTACAAGAATTGCTACAATGAATGTAATGATGACCAATAAAGGTCCTTTGTTTATTAGTGATACTTCTATTAACATTGATCCTACATCTAAAGAGTTAGCCAAGATAGCTCAAATGACTGCAAGAACTGTGGAGATGTTTGGAGTTGATCCTGTGGTGGCAATGATATCCTATGCTAATTTTGGATCATCAAAGCATCCAAATGCTTCCAAAGTAAAAGATGCAGTTTCATATTTACATCGTTACTACCCTGATCTTATAGTAGATGGAGAACTGCAAATGGATTTTGCTTTGAATAGAGATATGCGGAAAGATAAATTCCCGTTTTCAAAACTTAATGGACGTAAGGTAAATACATTGGTTTTTCCTAACTTGGATTCTGCCAATAGTACGTATAAAATGCTAAAAGAATTGAATAATTCAGAATCTATAGGTCCAATAATGATGGGGATGAAAAAGCCTGTTCATATTCTCCAATTAGGAGCAAGCGTTGAAGAAATGGTCAATGTTGCTGCGGTAGCGGTAATAGATGCTCAGGAGAAAGAAAAAAGAGAAAAAGAGATGTTTTCTTTAGTTTCTGGTGAGGAGCAGTGATTAATTAAAGACCAAATTTAATAGTTTAATTAGCTTCAAAAATGATAAGTTTTTGAAGCTTATCTTTTTAAACTGTATTGTAGTATAATTTTATTACTTTTGGATGCTTAACATTCATTTAACTAATGATTACACAAATCAAGGGGCGACTTGTAGAAAAAAATCCTACCGATGTAATAATAGATTGTAATGGAGTGGGATATATTCTTCATATTTCATTACATACTTTTTCTTTATTATCAGATAAGGAAGTAATACAGCTATATACACATTTACAAGTAAAAGAAGATTCGCATACATTGTTTGGTTTTGCAGAGAAATCAGAAAGAGAGATTTTTAGACTTTTGATTTCGGTTTCAGGAATCGGTGCCAGTACCGCTAGAACAATGCTATCTTCATTGCATCCTGATCAGATTAAAGAAGCAATAGCATCAAATGATGTAGCAACGATACAATCGATCAAAGGTATTGGTGCAAAAACTGCACAACGTTTGATTATCGATTTAAAAGATAAAATTCTTAAAGTTTATAATATTGATGAACTTTCTGTATCCCAAAACAATACTAACAAAGATGAAGCGTTATCTGCTTTAGAAACCCTTGGATTTAATAGAAAACAAGTAGAAAAGGTTGTTGACAAAATTCTAAAGGTTAGCCCAGCCGAAACAGTAGAAAATATTATTAAACAAGCACTAAAAAATTTATAAAAACATTGAGTTCATTACATTCCTTATATTTTAAATTTTTAAAAAGACTAGTTTGTTTAATCGTACTCTATGGAGGAGTGGTTTTTGGTCAGGAAAATGAAACAGTACGTGATTCTACCAGTACTACATATTCTCTAGGCGAGATTTCACTTCCTGACCCTAATAGTATAGTAGCAAAATATGAGTACGATCCAATTACTAATCGTTATATTTATCGTGAAATGTTGGGATCGTTTAATGTTAAATATCCCCTTTTTCTAACTCCTGAAGAATTTGAAGCCTTAGTAGAAGAAGAGCAGAGAAGAGATTATTTTAAGGAAAAAATAAGTGCTTTTAGTGGTAAAACAGAAGGGAGCGAAGAGAAACGTAAAAATCTTCTTCCTATTTTCTATGTAAATTCTAGCTTTTTCGAAACTATTTTTGGTGGAAACGAAATAGAAATAATCCCGCAAGGATCTGTAGAAATGGATTTAGGGATTTTATATACTAAACAAGATAACCCAGCTTTCTCTCCTAGGAACCGAAGTAATTTTACGTTTGATTTTGATCAAAGGATAAGTTTGAGTTTATTAGGGAAAGTTGGTAAAAGGCTTCAGATAACAGCCAATTATGATACCGAGTCTACATTTGATTTCCAGAATCAGATAAAATTAGAGTATACACCGACTGAAGATGATATCATAAGAAGTATAGAAATTGGTAATGTTACAATGCCAATAAATAATTCTTTAATTCAGGGGTCACAAAGTCTTTTTGGTGCAAAATTAGGATTGCAGTTTGGTAGAACTAGCGTTACCGCAGTGTATTCTGAACAACGATCAGAAACAAGATCTGTAAATGTAGAAGGAGGAGGAACCGTTGAAGATTTTGAAATTGATGCTTGGCAATACGATGATAATAGACACTATTTTTTATCTCATTTTTTTAGAGATACTTATGATACTGCCCTTACAAATTACCCTTTTATAAACAACAATATACAGATTACACGTATTGAGGTTTGGGTAACTAACAGAGCTACTAGTGCACAGACACTAACGGACGCTAGAAATATTGTAGCGCTGCAAGATCTTGGTGAATCTCCAATTGCAGGAAATTTTACAATACCTACTTCCTTATTTAATCGACCGGCAGGTTCTTTTCCTGATAACGGTAATAATGATTTAGATCCTTCCGCTATTGGCGGTACTGGTTCAATTTCTAATGCTGTGCGTCAGATATCTACTGTTCAACAAAGTTTTACTGGAGCTATTGCAGGTTTTAGAGAAGGAGAGGATTATGCGGTTTTAGAAAATGCCCGACAATTAAATCAAAATGAATATACACTAAATACGCAATTAGGGTATATATCTTTAAATCAAAAGCTGAATAATGATGAAGTTTTAGCAGTGGCTTTTCAATATACCGAAGGTGGTGATGTGTTTCAGGTTGGAGAATTTGCAAATGATGGTGTAGATGCTACTATAGGAGATAATTCTGATGGAGATGTTCAATCAGGATCTAGTAATAGCTTAGTGGTAAAAATGCTTAAAAGTCCAATATTTAGAGTTGATCTTCCAATATGGGATTTGATGATGAAAAACATCTATAGTACAGGAGCTTTTAGATTAGATTCCCAAGATTTTAGATTAAATATAGTATATGCAAATCCTTCTCCTGTTAATTATATTACTCAGGCAGAGGGTTCTACTACGCCATTGCCAGATGATGTAGAACAAACCAGATTGCTA
Source organism: uncultured Aquimarina sp. (assembly GCF_947495315.1). Lineage (GTDB taxonomy): Bacteria > Bacteroidota > Bacteroidia > Flavobacteriales > Flavobacteriaceae > Aquimarina. The sequence continues at coordinate 120,286 of NZ_CANLYD010000011.1, forward strand.
ACAGTTTTCAATATGGATCGATTAAACCCTAATAATGATCCAGTACAGGGAGCAGATGGCGCTGGAGATGGTTTTTTTGATTACGTTCCAGGATTGACAATCGATCCAGAAAATGGAAGGATTATTTTTACAACTGTAGAGCCTTTTGGGCAGCATCTTTTTAATAAGTTGGACAATGATGGGATTACAAACCCTGATGGTTATAACGACCCGTTAACTTATAATGACAATCAAAGTAGGTATGTTTTTAGAGAACTGTATACAGAAACCAAAATAATTGCAGAACAGCAAGGAGCGGATAATAAATATTTTCAGTTAAAAGGACGATACAAGTCTTCTGGACAGGATGGAATTCCGTTAGGAGCTTTTAATGTGCCCCAAGGATCGGTAACGGTTACTGCGGGTGGGAGAACTTTACAAGAAGGTGTAGATTATACGGTGAACTATCAATTGGGAAGGGTTAATATTTTGGATGAAGCTTTATTGTCATCAAATACGCCTATTCAGGTTTCGACAGAGAATAATGCTGTATTTGGTCAACAGACTAAACGGTTTACAGGAATAAACGTTGAGCATAAGTTTAATGATGATTTCATTATAGGTGGTACCTACTTAAATCTTAACGAAAGACCAATAACACAAAAATCTAGTTATAATTTTGAACCTATCAACAATACGTTGCTAGGTTTTAATCTTAACTATTCCACAGAGGTGCCATTCCTTACTAGAATGGTAAACAAATTACCTAATATTGATACAGATGTTCCTTCTAATGTTTCGATTAGAGCAGAAGGTGCATATCTTATCGCGGGAGCGCCAAAAGGCGCAGATTTTGGAGGAGAGGTGACTACCTATATTGATGATTTTGAGGGCGCGCAGACGCAAATTGATGTAAGTTCTGCTTTATCCTGGGAACTCTCTAGTGTGCCTATTGGTTTTGACCCTCGTAGTAATGATGAGGTTCGTCCTGGTATTGAATCCGGATTCAGAAGAGCAGATTTGTCTTGGTATACGGTAGATCCAATATTTTATAGTAATAGTAGACCTAGTGGTGTCACTGATGAAGATGTGGAGTTTAATGCATCAAGGAGAGTTTTTATTGATGAGATTTTCCCTGATACAGATAGGCCGCCCGGTCAGACACTATCTCTGTTTCCTTTGGATTTGCATTATAGGCCTTCTGAACGGGGACCTTATAATTATAACCCTGGATATGATCCAAATGGTGATGTACCTGAGCCTCAACCCGAAAATAATTTCGGTGGAATAATGAGACAATTAACCTCTACTAATTTCGAACAATCTAATGTAGAGTTTATAGAGTTTTGGTTAATGGATCCTTTTTTTGATCCAGGAGGAGGAGAAAGTCCATTAACAGAAGCTACAGATGGAACCATAGTTTTTCATTTAGGAAATATTAGTGAAGATGTATTAAAAGATGGTAGAAAGCAATATGAAAATGGACTTCCAGCTGATGGTTCTGATGAGGATATATTAGAAACTGAGTATGGTGACGCAAGGGTTCCTGTGAACCAGTCCTTGATCTATGCCTTCGATACAGAAGGACAGGCAAGACTAAATCAGGATGTGGGTTATGACGGTTTGGATCGAGATGCAGAATTAGCTGATTTTTCTAATTTTGATAGTGAGGATCCCGCTAACGATGATTATACCTATTATCTTCAAGCTGAAGGAAATATAGTAGAGCGTTACAAGGATTATAATGGTACAGAGGGAAATTCTCCGACCAGCGTAGCTAATGATGATCGTGGTAATACCACTTTTCCTACTGCAGAGGATGTGAATCGTGATAATACTATGAACACGATTGATAGCTATTATGAATATGAAATTCCTATTTTCCCAAATATGGATGTTGGCGATGACCGGGGAACGGGATATATTACGGATGTACGGGAGGATGTTAGAACTGTGCTTAATGGGCAAACTCACGGATATAGATGGGTTCGTTTTAAAGTTCCTATATATGAACCTACGGGCTTGCAAAATATAGGAGAAAATGATTTCAGATCTATCCGTTTTATGAGAATGGTGGTAACTGATTTTGATCAGCAAGCTATTTTAAGGTTTGCTACATTGGATTTAGTAAGAGGAGATTATAGAAGATATGTGCAAGCAGGTAATACAACAAATGATCCAACCAGTGGATTGAATATTAATGGTGATGAAGTGATTGTTACATCTGTCAGTAGTGAAGAGACACCCAACTATGTAACTCCTCCAGGAGTGCAAAGAGAAGAACTGATTAACAATAATACAACAATCAGAGAAGATGAAAGGTCACTAGCTTTAACCGTTAATGATCTTGAAACTAATGATTCACGAGGTGTGTATAAAAGTTTTAATGTTGATATGCGTCAATATGAAAACCTTGAAATGTTCTTACATGCAGAAAACCTTCCTGGGCAATCAACATTAGTAGATGATGAATTGGTTGCTTTTATAAGAATGGGGAACGATTTTACAAATAATTTTTATCAGATAGAACTGCCATTAAAAGTCTCTGATCTAAATAGTAGGAATCCTGATGAAGTTTGGCCAGAGCCTAATAGACTAAACCTTCCTTTAGAATTTCTTCAAGAAGTAAAAGCTACCGTAATAGGGGATGCTTCTTTGAATAATTCAGAGCTTAACTTTTTTGACGGACCTAACAACCTAAGAGTTGGTATGAAGGGTAATCCTAATTTTGGGGATGTGCAGATTATGATGGTTGGGATCAAGAATATTAGTAGTTCAAATGAATCTGGTACGGTTTGGTTTAATGAGATGCGTTTGAGTGATCTTAAAAATCAGGGCGGTTGGGCTGCTGTTGGAAGTATGGATGCTAATATTGCCGATTTTGCTACAGTAAGTGCTTCTGGGAGAATAAGTACTATAGGTTTTGGTGGAATAGAACAAGGACCAAATGAGCGTAGTATTGAGGATACTAAACAATACGATCTTACTACAAATGTGAATTTGGGACAACTATTACCTAAGAAATGGGGACTACAGGTTCCATTTAATTATACCAGAGGAGAGGAGTTAATCACGCCGCAGTATGACCCGGAGTTTTTGGATATTGAATTGCAAGATAGATTAGATCGTGAAACGGACGCTGATGAAAAAGATAGAATTCTAAAGCAGTCAACTGATTATACGAAACGACAAAGTTTTAATGTTATAGGACTCCGGAAAGATAGGACAGGAGATAGTAAGCCAATGCCATATGATGTAGAAAACTTTGCTTTTTCAGGTACCTATAATCAAACGGATCATAGAGATTTTGAAATAGAGAAATCTTTGGATCAGAGTGTGCGTTTAGGAGGGACTTATGATTTTAGTTTTCAACCTAAAGAAGTTGAGCCTTTCAAAAAAGTAAAGCTTTTAGGAAAAAGCAAATACTTTGATCTAATAAAAGACTTTAATTTCAATCTGTTACCTACAAGTATTTCTGTAAATTCTAATATTACAAGACAATTTAATGAGCAGGTTTTTAGGGATATTACATTAGGACCAGAAGACCTAAGGTTACCTTCACTTACACAACGTAATTTCTTGTTTGATTGGCAATATGGTATTAATTATAATTTAACGAAGTCTCTTAATTTTAGTTTTAACTCTGCTAATAATCGGATTGTTAAGAATTTTATTGATGACGATGGTTCTGTAGATAATTCTATAGGAATTTGGAGTGGTCTATTTGATGTGGGAGATCCTAACTTTCATAGCCAACAATTACAGGTAAACTATGAAATTCCTTTTAACAAGATTCCTTTGTTTAAATTTATGAGAGCAACGTATTCGTACTCGGCTGATTTTCAGTGGACCAAAGGAAGTGAAGCATTAAAAAACCTGGAAGGAATACCTGATTTAGGAAATACCATTCAGAATGCAAATGTGCATACTGTTAATGGTTCATTGGATATGAGTACTCTATATAAGTATGTAGGTTTGACTAAGAAAAAACCAGGAAGAAATAGAGCTAAGAAAAAGAAAACAGCGAAAGAGGGGGAAGGAAAAGAGGCATCCAAACCAGCTTTGGCCGATGCTAAAAAGAAGAGAACTAAAAAGAAATCCAGTAAACTTACAGTTGGTGATAAAGCATTAAATACAGTGATAGGTTTGGTTACCGCTGTAAAGAAAGTAAATATTAATTACCAACAAGATAATGGGATTTTCTTGCCAGGATACTTACGAGAACCAGGATTTGTGGGGACATTAAAACCTACCGTCGGTTTTACCTTTGGTAGTCAGTCAGAAATAAGAGATTTAGCAGCAAGAAATGGATGGCTAACCTTGTACGATGAATTTAATCAACAGTATAGAGAAGTAGAAGGAAGACAACTTAATATACAGGCTTCTGTAGATTTACTAAGAGATCTTAAAATTGATGTTAGTGCTAATAGAAATTATTCCGAAACGTATACAGAGAATTATATTGTAGATGTAAATAATGATTTAGAATATCAATCATTAACACCGAATACCTTTGGTAATTATACAATATCTACCTTATTGATTAAAACAGCATTTAAGAAAAGTGATGAGTTTAACTCTGAAACTTTTGATCAGTTTAGAGAAAATAGATTGGTGATTGCAAGACGTTTGGCATCAGAAAGAGGTGTTACGGAGGATTCAGATGGTGATGGATTTCCTAATGGATATGGAAGGACAAATCAAGCAGTACTCTTACCGGCTTTTCTTGCTGCGTATACAGGTGCGGATGCAGAAAGTGTTCAGAAAGGAGCTTTTAGAGATACTCCGCTCCCAAATTGGGATATTAAATATACAGGTTTAATGAATTTGAAATGGTTCAAGAAACGATTTAAAAGGTTTTCCATGGCCCATGGATACCGTGCGAATTATACCATCAATCAATTTAGAGCAAATCTTGAGTATAATCCAAATAATCCAGATGAATTAGATCAGGGAGATAATTTCAAAAACCCTGAATTATATGCCAACATAAATCTTACAGAGCAATTTAGTCCATTGATACGATTGGATATGGAGATGAAGAATTCAATTAAGATTCTGGCAGAATGGAAAAAAGATAGAGCATTGTCGTTAAGTTTTGATAATAATTTACTTACAGAAATTCAAGGAAATGAATATATCATAGGTCTTGGATATAGACTTCAGGATTTGACATTTGTGACCAGAATTGCCGGTAAAAAGACCACTTTAAAGAGTGATCTTAATTTTAGAGCGGATTTATCACTTCGTCAAAATGAAACCATTATAAGGTATCTGGATATTGATAATACTCAAGTTACTGCAGGACAAGATATTTATGGGATTAAGTTTACTACAGATTATGCCTTAAGTAAAAATTTAACTGCATTACTGTTTTATGATCATACATTTTCTAAATATTCGATCTCCACAGCTTTCCCACAGACTACAATTCGTGGTGGTTTCACGCTAAGATATAATTTCGGAAATTAATAATCTTTCTGTAAGGGATACTAGTAGTAATTTTGATAGGGGTTTTATAAGTGAAACTAGTCAATAATTAATTTTTAATAATTTTTGATATAGTTTTTCCAAAATCTGATAAAATAGATTTATTTTCGTCTTCTAAATAATAACAATTTATAAATACTTTTTCGGATGAATATTCCTTCAGATTTAAAATACACAAAGGACCACGAGTGGATCAAAATTGACGGAGACTTAGCAACAGTGGGAATCACTGATTTTGCGCAAAGTGAGTTAGGTGATATCGTTTATGTAGAAGTTGAAACCGTTGGTGAAGAGCTAGAACAAGAAGAGGTTTTTGGTACTGTAGAGGCGGTAAAAACAGTTTCAGATTTGTTTCTTCCTTTAACTGGAGAAATTGCAGAATTTAATGAAACTTTGGAGAGTGATCCGGAACTAGTTAATAGTGATCCATATGGAGATGGATGGATGGTGAAAATTAAGATAGCCGATGCGTCTCAAATTGATGATCTTTTATCCGCAGATGCTTATAAAGAGCTTATTGGTGCATAAATATTTGCTCTTGCTAATATTCGTCTACACTAGCTTGATTGGATGGTTGTCGTTGGCTAAAGTGTTTATTCCTGTAAATATTAGTATAGAAGGAAGTGATAAGATAGGACATTTGTTAGCATATTTTGTTTTTACAATTGTTTGGTTTTTATTTTTCTTTTATTCTGAAAAACTACACAAAAAATTTTCTCAAAGTTTAATCTGGGCATCCATTTTAAGTTTTTTATTTGGGATTTTGATGGAATTGCTTCAGGCAGTACTAACGAGTTATCGAAGCCCGGAATGGAATGACGTACTAGCGAATACTAGTGGCATTATTTTTGCATTAATTATTTTGAAAACACTTAAAAATAAGCTAGTTAACTTAAGAATAAAATAGAGTTGATTAGTATAGAGTATTCGATTAGTTGTGGGTGATCACAGTATAATTCGTATCTGCTAAAAGTTAAAAATTGTATTTTTTGTTTTACATTTTTACTATTAGTTGGAAAATACCAAAGAAATTAGCTATTTTAGCAATCATATAATAACATTGTAATATGGAACCGAAGAAAAATCCGAAAGCAGATTTGACCAAAAAGAGTGCCTTGTTTTTACAACTAGGACTAATTTTAGTTTTGTTTGTTACATGGCAAAGTATAGAGTGGAAAACCTATGACAGAAGTAATATCGATATAGGTCAGGTTAATCTTGATGAATTAGAGGAAGAAGAAGTTCCTATTACTCAGAACTTAAATACACCACCACCTCCACCACCTCCACCACCAGCGCCAGAAATTATTGACGTTGTAGAGGATGAAGAGGAAGTAGAGGAAACAATTATAGAATCTACTGAAACTAATCAGGAGGAAGAAATTGTTGAGGTAGAAGAAGTAGAAGATGTAGAAGAAGAGGAAGAAATTGCTGATGTACCTTTTGCAGTAATCGAAAATGTTCCTGTTTTTCCAGGATGTGAAAAAGAATCAGGGAATGCAGCTAAAAAGAAGTGTATGAGTGATAAGGTTAAAAAGTTTGTTAACCGTAAATTTAATACAGAATTAGGAAGTGAGTTAGGTCTTTCTGGAGTGAATAGAATATATGTTCGTTTTAAGATTGATAGAAGTGGAAATATTGTTGGAGTTCAGGCTAGAGGTCCACACCCAAGATTAGAGAAGGAAGCGCAGAGAGTAGTAAAAATGCTTCCTAAAATGACTCCAGGTAAACAAAGAGGAAAAGCAGTAGGTGTACTGTATTCTCTGCCTATTGTTTTCCAGGTTCAGGATTAAAAAAACTTTTTATATATAGTGAATCCCTTTTGTTGTAAAAAAGCAAAGGGGATTCTTTTTTTTTTTTTTTTTTTGGTATGCTTGTTGTGTTTAGGATTAACTGTAACGTTAAAACTAAATGATATGAGTAACAAGCATGATGCTAATGTGCGAAAAGGCACATTGGTAAACTTTCAGATTGGGCTTATAGCAAGTCTATTATTTACCTATGTGATGTTTGAAGTGTATACTTCAGAAACAATTGACAAAAGACCAAAGAAGGAATTTGTCGTCGAAAACGAACCTTTCATTTGGAATGAACAATTTGCGGTCTATCAGGAACCTGAACAAAAAGTGGTTGCGCAAAAGAGACCTGAACCAATTCCAGACCCTACAGAATTTGAAGTAGTTGAAGATGATAAGGCTATTGATGATCTAACAGAAGAGTTTAAAAGTGAAGAGCCACCAGTGGAGTCGACTCCATTTAATCCAGATGCAATTGTAGACAAAGAAGAAGAGGAGATTCCTGCGAATGTACCATTTTCCGTAGTAGAGGATGTGCCGATTTTTCCTGGTTGTGAACGCTTAAAAACCAATAAAGAAAGAGCGGCTTGCTTTTCTGAGAAGATTAGTAAAATCATTTCTAGGAAATTTAATACGGATATAGGAAGTGATTATGGTTTAAGTGGTGTTCAAAGAATATATGCATTGTTTGATGTCGCTGCAGATGGAACTGTTCAGAATATACAGGTTAGAGCTCCGCATCCTAAGCTTAAAAAAGAAGCAGAAAGAGTGATTGGTTTGTTTCCTACAATGACTCCAGGAAAACAACGTAAAACACCTGTAACGGTAAAGTACCAATTACCAATTGTGTTTAAAGTTCAGGATTAAATAGAAGTCATTTTAAAATATCAGAATCCCGTTACGATAATCGTATACGGGATTCCTTTTTGGTATGCTTGTTGATTCAGATTTTAATTGTAACGTTAAAACTAAATAGTATGAGTAACAAGCATGATGCTAATGTACGAAAAAGTACATTGGTAAACTTTCAGATTGGGCTTATTGCAAGCCTTTTATTCGCCTTTGTGATGTTCGAGATGTATACTTCTGTTTCAGTGGTTAAACCTCCAGATATTGGTTCTAAGACGATTGATAAGACTATTTTTACCCTAGATGTTTTTAAGGTTGAAAAAGAGCCTAAGAAAGAAGTAGTTGTTAAAGCCAAAAAGGTTAAAGAGCCCGATTGGACAAAGCCAAAAGTAGTTGATAACAATGCAGTTTTGAAAAACCTTAAAAAAGAATTGGCTACAATTGGTGATAAAACCATATCTAAAGCGCCACCGGTTGATTCTATAATTGATGTAGGTATTGATGAAAAAATTGTTTATTCTATTGATAAGGTGGCTATAGCTCCTATTTATCCAGGTTGTGAAAAGTATAGCAGTAATGATGAGAGAATCGCTTGCTTTTCGAGTAAAATCCGAAGATTGGTTTCTAATAAATTCAATGCTGGTCTAGGAGAAGAATATGGTCTTAAAGGATTGCAACGAATCGATGTTCAATTTCAGGTGGATACCGATGGAGTTATTAAAGAAGTTAAGGTTAGAGCCCCACATCCAGCTTTAGAAAAAGAAGCTAGAAGGGTTGTTAAAAAATTCTCCAGTATGGAACCTGGAAAAATTGGAAATGAACCAGTAAAAGTAAATTACATTCTACCAATTACTTTCAAGGTTCTTGATTAAGTGATAAGGCTCAGCTAATTTTAGCTGGGTTTTTACTTTGATAACTATTGTGTGTTTCATCAGCTAAAATTGTGGCGAAACTATGCTTAAACCTATTTATTTAGCTAAAACAGTTGTTAAAAGGTGAATTATAAATAGTTATAAGTTGTCTAAAATGCTTTTAACGCATATCTTTGCACAACTTTTTAAAAAAGCTATTTAGTTAACGTGCAAAATTTGAGTATAACCCAAGTCGATACTGTCAAAGTTTCTGTGATTCAGGATTTTAAAGAGATCACAAAAATGCGATTGGCATTAAGTGTAGTTTTTTCATCCGTGGCCGGTTATTTGTTAGGAGTTGACACCATTTCTTGGAGTACACTGGTGCTTTTGTCAATTGGAGGGTATTTTATGGTTGGAGCATCTAATGCGTTTAATCAGATTATAGAACGCGATCTGGATATTTTGATGGATCGTACCAAAGATAGGCCTATTCCATCAGGTAGGATGTCTGTGAATACCGCTTTTGCAATTGCTGCTATTTTTACTGTTTTAGGGATTTCTGTGTTGTATTTCATTAATCCAAAGACAGCCATGTTTGGGGCGATTTCAATTTTCATATATGTTAGTTTATATACTCCATTAAAGACTAAAACTCCTTTGTCAGTTTTCGTTGGAGCTATTCCCGGAGCAATACCTTTTATGTTAGGATGGGTAGCAGCAACCAATGATTTTGGTATCGAACCTGGTACTTTGTTTATGATTCAGTTTTTCTGGCAGTTTCCACATTTTTGGGCAATAGGTTGGTTTTTGTTTGATGATTATAAAAAAGGAGGTTTCTTTATGTTGCCTACTGGTAAAAGAGACAAAGGGACAGCAAATCAAGTGGTTATTTACACTTTATGGACAGTGATAACATCATTAGTACCAGTTTTTGGTGTTACTGGCAAATTATATATTACTCCGGTTTCCGGAATTTTAATTTTAATACTTGGCGGATTTTTATTTAGGTATGCAATTCGCTTGTATAAAGTAAGAGATGCTAAGACTGCAAAACAATTGATGCTGGCAAGTGTGTCTTATATTACATTGCTACAAATTATTTATGTAGCAGATAAATTTATTCGTGCATGGATTTAACGCAAGGAACAACAATCGAAAAACAGAAAAGAGCAAAAAAAACCATGATGTGGTTTGCTATGGTGAGTATGACCATGACATTTGCAGGTCTTACAAGTGCTTACGTAGTAAGTAAAACCAGAGAAGATTGGTTAACTGATCTTGTTTTTCCAGATGCTTTCATAACTAGTGTGTTAATTATTATTGCTAGTAGTGTTGCTTTTTATTTTGTTAAAAATGCAATCGAAAAAGGAAATCGAAGCTTAGCAACTATTCTGTTGTTAACGACTTTGAGTCTTGGAATCTTGTTTGTGTTTATGCAATTTCAGGGGTTTGAGGATATCATGTCACAGGGATATTATTTTACAGGACCATCTGCTAATATTGTCCCAACTTTTTTATATATCATTGTAGTATTGCATATAGTTCACGTAATTGTTGGGCTGATAGTGCTTTTAGTCGTAATTTATAATCATTTTAAACAAAAGTATAAAAGAGGGCAAACCCTTGGTTTAGAACTGGGTGCTATGTATTGGCATTTCGTAGATGTTTTGTGGGTTTATCTCTTTTTATTTTTATATTTCGTTAGATAATAAAATTGATTACTTTTGTGGAAAATTTAACAATACCAAATTCTATATATGGAAACAACTGTTACTAACACAGGTACAGAAGGTAAAACTTGGGGTGGAGGTAATCAACCACTCAAGGTGAGTTATGGTAAGATGATGATGTGGTTTTTTATCCTGTCTGATGCACTTACATTCTCTGGGTTTCTTGCTGCTTACGGTTTTTCGAGATTTAAGTTTATTGATTCGTGGCCAATAGCGGATGAAGTGTTTAATCACTTTCCGTTTCTTCATGGAGTAGATGCACCAATGTATTATGTAGCATTGATGACGTTTATATTGATATTTTCTTCTGTAACTATGGTGCTAGCGGTAGATGCAGGTCATCATATGAAACAAAAGAAAGTGATTCTTTATATGTTTCTTACCATTATTGGAGGGGCAATATTTGTTGGTTCTCAAGCATGGGAGTGGAAAAACTTTATCAAAGGAGAATATGGTGCAGTAGAAACAAAAGGTGGTCAAATACTGCAGTTCGTAGATAATGAAGGACACAGAGTTGCATTACATGACATTGCTATTATAGATAGCCATAAAGAAAGATCACAACACGAAAGTAAAACAGGAATTTGGTATGACTCAGAAGGTACGCTTCCGACATATACTGTTGAAGAAGTAAAAGCTGGTTTTTCTAAAAGAAGTGATCTTTTAATAAGAACCCAAATACTTACAGATAAAGGAGAAAAAATAATATTATCTAGGGAAGAATCATTACGAAGATTAAATACAGATGCTGTTGGTATAGTAGAAGGAGCTAACCTGGTTCACAACGAATATGGAACACCTTTGTTCGCTAATTTCTTCTTCTTTATAACTGGATTCCACGGATTCCACGTATTCTCTGGAGTTGTAATTAATGTTATCATATTCTTTAATGTGATATTAGGAACTTACGAAAGAAGAAAGAACTACGAAATGGTAGAAAAGGTAGGTCTTTACTGGCACTTTGTAGATTTAGTATGGGTATTTGTATTTACATTCTTCTACCTGGTTTAATAATAAAAAGAATTTAGAATAGATATTATGGCACACGATACAGCACATCATGAATCAAATACCAAGAGAATTTGGATGGTATTTATTTTACTATCGGTAGTTACGATAGTTGAGGTGATTCTAGGTATTATAAAACCTGCATTTTTGATAGAGACTACAGTAATTAGTATGAAATTGCTTAACTGGATCTTTATAATTCTTACGATATACAAGGCATACTATATTACTTGGGCTTTTATGCACATGGAAGGTGAGACAAAAGGATTAAGAAGAGCAGTAGTATGGACAGCAGTTTTTCTAATTTGTTATCTGATGTTTATACTATTGACCGAAGGTGATTATATATACGAAGTATTCAAGGCTGGACACAAAAGCTGGGACTTCTAATATTGCCTTTTTGGATAAGTTAAAAGCATAATAAAAGATAGTAAAAGACGGTTGTTTTCAACCGTCTTTTTTATTTTTGCAAATGAAATAAACCACTTTGTGGGAAGCCCACGAGGCATTGGTTGGAGAATAATTTTGATTTCGAGGAAAGCCTCGCAATATTTAAATCTCGATTATCGAGTAAAGTCTACGATTTAATGAAAAAATTTTTAGTTCTCGGAGTACTGTTTATACTGCCTATAGTAATGTATTTGTTTTTTGCTTCAGCGGTAGATAACTTTTCTAAACTTCCTGTATTAGAAGAATCCATAGGTAATGTTGATCACTTCGAAAGTCTAACAGGAGAACAGATTACTTTAAAAGATAAGATCACAGTATTAGGTTTTTTTGGAGAAGATATTCATAATAAAAAAGGGCACGCTTTTAATCTAAATCAAAAAATTTATAAAAAAAACTATGAGTTCCGAGATTTCCAATTCGTAATGATTTTACCATATGGAAGTGAAAATGCTGCTAAAGAACTCTTAGAAGAATTGGATGATATAGAAGATGTATCAGGATGGAAGTTCCTTTTTGGAACTCCGGAGGGCATTCAGAGTTTTTTTAAAGGTCTAAGAACTCCTTATACATTAGACCAAAGAAAAGCTACTAACTATGTGTTTATAATTGATAAAGATGGGAATCTAAGAGGTAGAGATGGTAATTTAGAGAAAAATGAAGAAAAGATATATGGTTATGATACTAGTTCGGTAGGGGATCTTAATAACATTATGGTAGATGACGTAAAGGTTATTTTGGCCGAATATCGTTTGGCACTGAAAAAATACAAAGCAGATCGTAAAGAAAAATAGAAAATGAAGAAGTATTCATACGTAGGTATATCATTTGTTATATTGATTTTTGGAATTATTTTTATTCCTAAAATTGTGAATAGAGTTAAGGATACTTCTATTGTGAAAAATGATAGAATGAGTGCCGACAATCCTGTGGCTAATGAAAAACTATCTTATATAAAAATCAATGGAAAACCTAGAAAAGTTCCTGAATTTGCATTTCTGAATCAAGATAGCTTATTAATTACGAATCATGATTATAAAGGAAAGGTATATATAGTTGATTTTTTCTTTACAAGTTGCCCTACTATTTGCCCTAAAATGACCAGTAATATGGTGTATTTGCAAAACAGACTTAAGAATTATGAGAATTTTGGAGTAGCTTCTTTTACAATTAATCCAAAACGTGACTCACCAAGCATACTTAAAAAATATGCAGAAAATTATGAGATTACTGATCCTGATTGGAATTTGCTAACTGGAGATCGAGAAGATTTATATGATCTGGCTAATGCTGGTTTTAATATCTATGCAGCAGAAAACCCTGAAGTTCCTGGTGGTTTTGAACACAATGGATACTTCGCCTTAATAGATCAGGAAGGGTATATTAGATCTCGCTATGATGCTTCGGGAAACCCAATTATATATTATAGAGGAACCATCGGGGTCGAAGAAGGAAAAGATGAAAATGACGAAGAAGAGCAAATCACAATCTTATTAGAGGATATCAAAAAACTATTAAAAGAAGATGAGTAATAGTATATCAGAGGTCGAGAAGAAATACAATAAATGGATTATCATTTTATCAATAGTTATACCACTGGCGGTGGCTGCCTTATTTGGTGTAAACCTTCGTAGATTAGGCTTTGATGTAGAGCCTTTAACATTTTTACCTCCAATTTATGCAAGTATTAATGGATTGACCGCTGTTATTCTTTTAGCTGCATTTTGGGCAATTAAAAATAAGAAGGTGAAGCTACATGAAAAGCTAATGAAGACTGCAATAGTGTGCTCCGTATTATTTTTGGTAATGTATGTCACTTATCATATGACGAGTGATTCTGCAAAGTTTGGAGGAGAAGGAATGATTCGATATATATATTATTTCATATTAATTACGCATATAGTATTATCGATCGTCGTGATTCCATTTGTTTTGGTAACCTATGTAAGAGCATTAGCAAAAAATTTTGACGGACATCGAAAAATTGCAAAAATCACATTTCCTCTATGGTTATATGTAGCGATAACTGGTGTAGTAGTATACGTAATGATAGCTCCATACTATAGTTAATACTAAAAACTTAATTTCTCATTCTAATGTAGGCAGGACCAAAATGAAAACAAAAATACTTTACATATCAATTTTATTTTTGCTCTTCACAATTTCTGTAGATGCACAATGCGCTATGTGTCGTGCTGTTTTAGAAAGTGAAGAAGGCCAGCAAACTGCCAGAGGGATTAATAATGGAATTGTATATTTAATGATTATCCCATACGTTCTTATTGGTGTTATAGGGTACGTTATGTATAGGAATAAAAAGAAAGCCAAATAGGGTTGAGAAAAGACAGTGAATAGTGGTATGTTTTTTGTTCCTTACCTATTTCGATTTTAAAAATGGGTTTGCATATGATAAAAAATATACTTTTAGCTATTGGGTTGTTAATGTTTACGTTTGGATTTGGCCAGATTCCTACCCTCGCTATTCATAAAGATGATAAAAAGACCAATTTACCGATACATAAACTATCAATTCAGATAGATGTAGTAGGTAATATTTCCAGAACCACATTCGATATCACATTTTATAACCCTTATGAAAAAGTTTTGGAAGGAGATTTTTCATTTCCTCTTAATGAAGGACAAGATGTTTGTAGGTATGCTTTAGATGTTGATGGGGATCTTCGAGAAGGAGTAGTTATTGAAAAGATCAAAGCCAGACAAGTGTATGAAGCAGTGGTTCGTCAGAATATAGACCCTGGGATTTTGTCTAAAACCAAAGGTAATTTTTATAAAACCAGGATATATCCGATTCCAGAAAAGGGGTATAAAAGAGTACTCTTTGCTGTAGAACATATACTTCCAATAATAGGTAATGAGTTACACTATTTGCTACCTATGACTATGACAGAGGAAGTAGGAACATTTTCTTTGGAAGTGAATGTGATAAAAAGTGAGAAAAAACCAATATTACAATCAGAAGACTATCCACAATTTGCTTTTGACAATATTTCTGAAATTTATCAATTGAACTTCAATCGAGAAAAGTATCAGCCCGCAAAAGAATTGAATTTTAGAGTTCCGTTTTTTAACAAAGCTGATCAGTTTGTATATACAGAAATGTATGAAGGGCGAAATTATTTTTATACTAGTTTTAAGATTCCTGAATTTGAAACTAAACCTAAATTAGCCCCCAAAAATATCGCGATCTATTGGGATTGCTCTTTTTCTGGAGAAAAACGAAATATTGAACTAGAGCTTAGAGTTTTAAAGAAATATCTAGAAAAGCTTAAAGGAGAAAAAGAGGTTCGTGTTCATGCCTTTAATTATCAAGAAACTGGCGATAAGGAATTTAGAATTACAGATGATGCCTCTGTGTTAATTTCGTATTTGCAAAATATTCCCTCTGACGGCGCTACGAGATTAGAGAACTTAAATTTTGCTAGAGATTATGACGAAATTTTACTCTTTTCGGATGGGATTTCTACTATCGGAAATGAGAATATAATATTGCCAAAAACACCTATTTATACGTTTAGCTCTTCTCCTGGATCAAATTATAGTACTTTGAAGTATATAGCTTCAAAAACTAATGGAAAATACTTGAAGCTCGACGAAAAATCTATAGATCGTGCGTTAGGTAAATTGAACACCTCTAGTGTTCAGTATATGTCTTTCGATGTTGATCAAGAAGAATTTGAAGAGATTGTAGTTTCTTCAGATACTTATGAAAGAGGTAGTTTTACAATGGCTGGGATCTCCTTAGGACAGGATGCGGAGTTTACAGTTAATTTTGGAAACGAAAAAGGAACTGTATGGAGTAAAAAAGTCAAGGTAAGTACTAATAATACAGATCGAGCAATTATCCCAAGAGTTTGGGCTCGATTTAAGATAGGAGAGCTTGATATGCAGTATCAAAAAAATAAGCAAGCAATAACTAATTTAGGAAAAGAGCACGGAATTGTCACTCGCAATACTTCTTTTATTGTGTTGGATCGTATAGAAGATTATGTAACCCATGAAATAGTTCCTCCCAAGGAATTACAAAAAGAGTATTATAAACTACTGGAGCGAAAAGCGAAAAAGAAAACAGAAGACGATCGTGACATGCAAAAAAGGAATGTAAAGCAATTATCAATGTTAAAAGATTGGTATGAAACGATTATAACACCTAAAAGAGATATTGATAAAGCGATAAGAGCAGGAGAAGCTGCTGCGAATAGGAATATGTCAGCAGCAGAACGAAGAAGGATGGCGGAATTGGAAGAAACGCAAAGAGTGTTAGAAGGAGTGCATCATAGAATGGCGCCACCTACTCCTCCAGTGCTTGCTGATATAGTAGAAGATGATTTAGAAATAGAAGAAGTGGTAATAATTGAAGATGTAGCAACCGAAGAGTCTATTAGTGTAAATAAAAGGAGAAGATCTAGTAAAATTTCAGGGCCAAAAATTAAACTACTCGCATGGCAACCACAAGCTCCGTACCTTGATAGTTTAAGAGACGTTTCTCCTAGCAAAACGGTTTTGTTGTACCATCGGTTAAAAGAAGAGTATAAGCATACTCCTTCTTTCTATATCGAAGTAGCAGATTTCTTCTTTAAGAATAAAAATAAAAAACAAGCAGTTGTAGTATTGTCTAATCTATTAGAGCTTGATCTGGAAAACGCAGAACTTCTTAAGGTTGTTGCCAGAAGGCTGCTGGATGAGAACGAAAATGAATTAGCCATTGAAGTGTATAAGGAGATACTGGAACTTCGTCCAGAAGAACCTCAATCACATCGAGATCTAGCCCTTGCTTATGTTCAAAATAAAGAATTCCAGAAAGCTTTGAATCTGTTCAATCATATCTTAAATACAAAATGGGAACGATTTGGATCTATCAAAGAAGTTGTATTGAATGAGATGAATATGTTGATTAATCAGCATAAGGCAAATTTGGATATTTCTATAGTAAATAAGGAGCTTATCTATGAAATGCCTATAGATGTGCGTATTGTAGTAGATTGGAGTAGTAATGATAATGATATAGACTTATGGGTGATGGATCCTAAAGGTGAAAAGTGTTTCTATCAGAATAAGCGAACAGAAATAGGAGGAAAGATAAGTACTGACATTACTGCAGGATACGGCCCAGAAGAGTTTACGCTAAAGAAAGCGACAAGAGGATTTTATACTATATATGTAAATTATTTTAGTGAATCTCGTCAGAGTATTATAGGTCCTGTTACTGTATATGCAACAATGTATACCAACTACGGTAGAAAGTATCAGATAGCCAAACGAATAGCTATCCAGTTAGAAGACGGAAAAAAGACATTGCAAATCGGACAACTGGAGTTTTAGTGTTACTAAATCTTTAACATTTTCATAACATAATAAAGTGTAACGAAATTGGAGTAGGAGAAGTCTTATGATATAAGACGACACTAACCAATCCATATTTTTTCTAGGGCGGGAAACTAGAAAATTAATCTACTAATCTATCATTATTTAAAGTCAGTGAGTCTTAGTTAAAGGAAAACAGGTGTAATTTTATATCTGATAAATCTTAACCTTGTATTATGATTGAAATTAAAGACTTACATAAATCTTACCAAATGGGAAGCAATTCTCTTCACGTTCTTAAAGGAATTAATTTTAGTGTTAAAGAAGGAGAGTTAGTTGCGATTATGGGATCTTCGGGTTCTGGGAAATCTACATTACTAAATATTTTAGGAATGTTAGATGAGGCAGATACCGGAAGTTATTTTCTTGATCAAGTTCCTATTAAGGGATTAAATGAAACAAAGGCCGCGCAGTATCGTAATAAGTTCTTAGGTTTCGTTTTTCAATCTTTTAACCTAATTAATTACAAATCTGCATTAGAAAATGTTGCATTACCCTTGTATTATCAGAGGAAGAAAAGAAAAGAAAGAACTGAAAAGGCCATGGAATATTTAGGCAAAGTTAGCTTAGCAGAATGGGCAACACATTTACCTAGTGAACTTTCTGGAGGACAAAAGCAAAGAGTAGCAATCGCACGTGCATTAGCAGCCGATCCAAAGGTATTATTAGCAGATGAACCAACAGGAGCTTTGGATAGCAAAACTTCTTACGAAGTAATGGATATAATCCAAGGTATTAATGATGAAGGAAAAACAATATTAGTTGTAACTCACGAAGAAGATATTGCTAACATGTGTAAACGTATTGTACATCTCAAAGATGGTGTTATTGTAGAAGATAAGGCTGTAGAACAAGTAAGAGCATCGCAATATGTTTGATAGAGATAGATGGCAGGAAATTTTTGAGGCAATAGGTAAAAATAAGTTAAGAACTTTTTTATCAGGATTCACAGTTGCATTAGGAATATTAATTTTTACTATTTTATTGGGGTTAGGTAATGGTTTACTTAATAGTTTCCTTAGCAGTTTTGTGGATGATGCTCAGAATGTAATTTTTATTAGAGGGGGAAGAACTTCTAAAGCCTTTAAAGGATTCCAGGAAAATAGAAGAATTCAGTTTGAAAATGAAGATTTCGAATTTATAAATTCTAATTACATTGGTAAAGTGGAATATGCTACGCCAAGAATTTATCGTAACGGATTAGCTAAGTATGAGAAAGAATCGGGGAGTTATAGTATAAGAGCGGTTCATCCGGATCATCAATATCTAGAAAAAACGATCATGATGAAAGGGCGATATCTTAATGAAGCAGATATTGTAGAAAGAACAAAAAATATCGTTATTGGAAGGCTTATAGAAAAAGATCTTTTTAAAAATGAAAGCGCCCTTGGAAAAACTCTTGATGTAGATGGTATAGCTTATAAAATTGTTGGTGTATTTCAGGATAGTGGTGGCGATAATGAAGAACGAATACTCTATATGCCGTATAAAACAGTTCAGTTACTTTTCGGGAATAATGAAGATTTAGATCAAATCAATATATCCTATAATATGGCGATGGATACAGAGCAAGCTATTGCTTTTTCTAAGCAAATTGAAGAAGACTTTAAGAAAAAATTCAATGTATCGCCTGATGATCAAAGTGCAATAAGAGTTCGAAGTTTTGCAGAGGATATTAAGGAAACTATGGTAATTCTAGGCGGTATCTATGCGCTTATATTTGTTGTAGGAATAGGAACATTAATTTCAGGAGTGATTGGTATTGGAAATATTATGACTTTCAGTATAAAGGAAAGAACAAAAGAATTGGGTATTAGAAAAGCTTTAGGTGCGTCTCCTAGATCTATTGTAGCAATGGTGCTTCAAGAGTCGGTTTTGATTACGGCTGTAGCTGGATATTTAGGTCTGTTATTAGGTATGCTAATTTTGAAACTAATAGGTAATAACTTAGAAGATTTTTTTATTCTTAACCCAAAGGTAGATACAGGTGTTATCGTAGTAGCAACAATTACGTTAATACTTTCAGGATTGTTAGCTGGATATATTCCCGCGAGAAGAGCTGCAAAAATCAAACCGATCATTGCGCTTAGAGACGAATAAATAATAATAATTTGGTATGAAATTTATATTCGAAAGAGATACCTGGCAAGAAATATACGGAGCAATTCGTAAGAATAAAATCAGAACTATAATCACTGTTATAGGTGTAACTTGGGGAGTGTTTTTGTTTGTAGTTCTTTTAGGAATGGCGAAAGGTTTGGATAATAGCTTCAGAAGTCAGTTTAATGATTTTGCTACGAACACTATGTTTCTTTGGGGACAACAAACCAGTATGCCTAATAATGGCTTTAAAAGAGGTAGAGGCATGCAACTTACTTTGGATGACGTAGAGGCTTTAGAGTCGCAAGTAAGTGACATAGAATATATTGCACCACGTAATGTTACAGGGCAATGGGGAACACCTCCTGGTCAATTTGTTAGAGGATCTAAATCTGGGGCGTTTAAAGTATTCGGAGATTACCCAACTATAGATAAGGTGTCAAAGAAAAAAATATTTGATGGCGGTAGGTTTATCAATGAAGAAGATATTAAATATGAACGTAAAGTTTGTGTGATTGGTGAAGATATCTATAAACAGTTTTATGATAAAGAAGAAGAAGCTATAGGTGATTTTGTAAAAATTAACGGTATATATTTTAAGGTAATTGGTGTGTATAAGCCTACTCAACAAGGATTTGAAGGAGATGATTCTATTTTCCTTCCTTTTACTACGTTTCAGACTATTTTTAATCAAGGAAGAAATATTTCTTGGATGGTGATAACGGCTAAAGCGGATAAGAATATAGTGAATACAGAAGCCAAAATAAAAACCGCGCTTAAGCGAATGCACGATGTGCATCCTGATGATGATCAGGCTTTTGGAAGTTTTAATCTGGGAGAAGAGGTTGCAAAAGTAAATGGATTTTTGTCTGGAATGCGATTAATAACGTACATCGTTGGTATAGCTACACTTATAGCAGGTGTGATTGCTATTGGTAATGTTTTACTAATAACCGTTAAAGAGCGCACACGAGAAATTGGAGTAAGAAGAGCATTAGGAGCAACTCCAGCAGAAATACGAGGGCAAATAATGTTAGAGTCTATTATGCTAACTTTTATAGCAGGCCTTATAGGCTTTGTTTTTGGAACTATTGTACTTTGGGGAGTAAATAGTGCTATTGGTAATAGCGATGATGTCCCCATATTGAATCCTACAGTAGATTTCTTTGCCGTGGTCGGAGCATTACTGTCTATAGTCCTTTTAGGAACAATAATCGGTCTAATTCCTGCTCAAAAAGCGGTAAGTATAAAACCAATTGAAGCATTAAGAGAAGAATAAAATAACAATCAAAATAACCTAATCGATCAAAATGAAGAAGTTTTTTAAAATTTTATTAGTTGTAGTTTTTATAGCCTTACTAGGTTTTTCTGGTAAGTACCTTATAGATTCCAATAGTAAATCGCCTATAGTATTTACTACAGAAAAAGCTTTTAAAACCTCAATAGAAGAGAAAACAGTGGCTACGGGAAAAGTAATTCCGGAGGATGAGGTAGAAATCAAACCTCAAATATCAGGAATTATCGAAAAAATATTTGTAGAAGAAGGAGAGCCAATAAAGACGGGTGATTTAATTGCTAAAGTAAAAGTTGTGCCTAATGAACAATCGTTAAATAGTGCTAGAGGACGAGTTAAAAACGCACAGATTGTATTGAGTAATTCTAAAACAGAATATGACAGAAATAAAGCCCTTTTTGAAAAAGGAGTGATTTCTAGTCAGGATTTTAATGCAATCGAGCTTAATTACAATCGTGCTAAGCAGGATGTTTCTAATGCACAAAGTGATCTTCAGATTATAAGGTTAGGATCTGCTGGAGGATCTTCTTCGGCAAACACAAATATTAGAGCTACGGTGTCAGGAACAATCCTAGAAATACCTGTAAAAGAAGGTGATCAGGTAATAGAGAGTAATAATTTTAATGCAGGAACTTCTATCGCTACTATTGCAGATCTAAACAAAATGATTTTTGAAGGTAAAGTAGATGAAGCAGAAGTAAGCAAGTTAAAAATTGATATGCCCCTTAAAGTAAGTCTTGGTGCCATTAGAGATAAAGAATTTGATGCAAAACTTAAATTCATTGCGCCTAAAGGTAACGAAGAACAAGGAGCAGTTCAATTTAAGATTGAAGGAGAAGTGTTTTTAGATGACGAGTATTTTGTAAGAGCGGGTTATAGTGCTAACGCTTCTATTGTGTTAGATATTAAAGAAGATATTTTAGCAATTAAAGAAGCATTATTACAATTTGATAGAAAAACAGAGGAACCTTATGTGGAGATCAAAACAGGAGATCAGGAGTTTGAGAAAAGAGAAATAGAGATTGGTTTATCTGATGGTATTAATGTAGAAATAGTATCTGGCTTAACAGAAGAAGATGAGATTAAAGTTTGGAATAAAACTGAGCCAATTAAAATAGAACCAGAAGGAAGTCAAAACTAAATAATCACTGAAAATTATAATACCTATTTTTGATTTCATTATAGGTATTTTATAAAGAAAGGATTTTTTTTATAAATAAGTGTAACAACAACGATCAATAGTATACAAATAGGTGTTGTGAAATGAACTTTAAAACATTTTGTTGTTTTTGGTTAGTTTCCATCTGACCTCTTAAAATAAAGAAAAACGGATGAAAGTTAGAATTTCGATTATTTGCTGTGTCCTCTTTGGGATACTAAGTACCCAAGCACAAGATAAAAAGTGGACATTAAGGGAGTGTGTAGAATATGCTTTGGAGAATAATATAACGATTAAACAATCTGCTCTTAATTTAGAAGCTGCGGAGATTGATAAAAGTGATGCGATTGGAGCACTTTTGCCAAGTTTTAACGCAAATGCAGGTAATACCTGGAGTTCTGGATTGAGCCCAGATCCAATTACAGGAACAAACAGAACCGCGACATTTAGAAACTCTAGCTATGGTGTTAATGTAGGTATCACTTTGTTTGATGGATTAAGAAATTTAAAACAATTGCAAAGAGCTAAAATTAATAGGTTATTGAACCAGTATAATCTAGGTAAGTCTAAAGATGACATTGCACTTTTTATAGCGAATAGTTATTTACAAGTATTACTAAATAAAGAATCCTTAAAAGTAATAGAAAAACAACATGATATTACTTTGGAGCAATTAAAGAGAACAAAGGATCTTGTTGATGCCGGTGTATTACCACAAGGAGACCTTTTGGAAATAGAAGCTACTTCTGCTGATGAATTAACACGTATCGTTCAGGCAGAAAATGCAGTTTTGATTGCACGAGTTGGATTGGCACAAACACTATTAATTAAAGATTATGAAAAGTTTGACATCGCGGAACAAGAGTATTTGGTTCCAGAAAGCTCTATATTAAATAAATCTATAGAGGAAATCAGGTCTAGTGCTAGAGAAGCTCGATATGAAGTTCAAATTGCAGAACAAAACAAATTGATTGCAGAAAAGGATTTGGAAATTGCTAAAGGAGCTTATTATCCTACACTTAGTGGGTCATTTAATTATGGAACAAGAGAAGTAGGAACGAATACATTTGACGTTATAGGAATTGACCCTGTTACTCCTTTTGATCCAATTGGAACAGTAGAGGGTACAGGAGATACCGTTTTTTCACTTATACCAAACCCTGTTTTGCAAGAGGGAGGACCAACTCCTTTCATAAAACAGTTGTATACCAATGATGGAATCTCTTATGGTTTATCACTAAATGTTCCTATCTTCAATGGTTTTTCTACTAGGAACGCTGTTAAAAGAAGTAAAATTAATGTAAAACGTACAGCTTTTCAGTTGGAGCAAGCAGAGTTGGACTTAGATAGTAACGTATATCAAGCATATGTAGATGCTAAAGGATCTGCAGAAGCTTATGAAGCTTCTTTGGTCGCTGTAAAAGCACAAGAAAGAGCTTATGAATATGCTAAAGATAGATATGATGTAGGAAGAACTAATGCATTTGATTTTAGTCAATCTAAATTTAGATTAGAAAACGCACAAAGTAATGTGGTACAAGCTAAGTTTGATTATATTTTTAAAATTAAAGTGTTAGAACTTTTTTTCGGAATAAAACTAGCAGATATAAAATTATAAATAAATATCAGTGTGTTTGGGCTGTTAACCAAAAGGTTGTAATTTCATCCAATAGAATTAATTTTTTAATGTAAGTCATGAGTAGAAAAACTTTACTAATAATTTTAATCATTGTTGTAATTTTAGTTATTGGACTGGTCTTTGGTAAAAAAGCAGGATGGTTAGGTAAAGATGGAAACTTAAAAGAAGTAGAGATATCTAAAATTGAAAAGCTGGATATTATCGAAACTGTTTCTGCTACAGGAAAGATTCAGCCCGAGGTTGAAGTTAAACTTTCTTCTGAAGTTTCTGGAGAGATAATTGACTTACCTATTAAAGAAGGGCAACAAGTAAAGAAAGGTGACCTTTTAGTTAGAATCAATCCAGATATTATACAATCTGGATTAAACAGATCTCAGGCTTCGTTAGAAAATGTAAGAGCAGGATTAAGACAAGCAGAAGCTAGTCTGAAAGAAGCAAAGCTAAGTTATGATCGTAATAAAGAGTTATTTGATAAAGGAGTAATTTCTAAAGCAGAATGGGATGGATCAGTTTCAGCATATGAGGTTGCAGAAGCTGCAAAGCAATCTGCATTCTATAGTGTAAAAAGTGCACAGGCTACAGTAAATGAAGCAAAAGACAACCTTAATAGAACAACGATCTATGCCCCAATGGATGGAACCATTTCTAAATTGTCTGTAGAGTTGGGAGAACGAGTAGTGGGTACGCAGCAGATGGCAGGTACCGAAATAGTAAGAGTGGCTGACTTAAGCAATATGGAAGTTGAGGTAGATGTAAATGAGAATGATATTGTCAAGATTTCTTTAGGAGATTCTACAATTGTTGAGGTGGATGCTTATCTCAAAAAACAATTTAAAGGCTTAGTTACAGAGATTGCCAACTCTGCAGAAAGTACACTTAGTGCAGATCAAGTAACTAATTTTAAAGTAAAAGTACGCATCCTAGAAAAGTCATATCAAGATTTAGTAAAAGATAAGCCAGAGAGCTATTCACCTTTTAGACCAGGTATGACAGCTACAGTTGATGTTATTACTAATAAAAGAGAAAACATCATCGGAGTTCCAATTAGTGCTATTGTGATTAAGAGCGATACTTCTAGTAATGTTAAAAGGTCCTACGCAAAGGAAAAATTGAAAGAGTCTGATGAAAAGTTTGAGTGCGTTTTTGTGAAAGATGGCGGAGCTGCTAAATTAAGAGTGATTAAAACAGGTATTCAGGATGATAGTAATATAGAAATTACTGAAGGTTTAAAAGAAGGAGAAGAAGTTATTACAGGGCCTTATAATGTAGTTACCAAAACATTAAAGATAGGAGATAAGGTGACTTCAAAAAAGGAAGAAAAGACTGAAGAGTAATTAGGATAATTAAGGGTATCTTTGCATAAATTTTTTTAAGATGGCCTATATTCTTTGTATAGAAACTTCTACAACTAATTGCTCCGTTGCCTTAATTAAAGATGGTGAGGTAGTTGTATCCAAAGAGGATTATGATACTAAATATTCTCACGCCGAACGTTTACATCAATTTATTAATATAGTCATTAGGGAAGCCGGAATAGCTTTTAAAGATCTCGACGCCGTTTCCGTAAGTAAAGGGCCTGGTTCTTATACAGGTTTGAGAATTGGCGTTTCTACAGCAAAAGGGTTATGTTACGGATTAAATATTCCGTTAATTTCTGTGGATACATTACATTCGTTAGCCTTACAGGTAAAAGCTAAAGAAGGTTTTGTGGTTCCTATGATTGATGCCAGAAGAATGGAAGTGTATTCTGCAATTTTCTCCAATACCTATAAACAACTAAGATCTACAGAAGCGGAAGTATTAACAGAGGCTTCTTATGAAACCTATTTACAAAAAAATAAAGTATATTTTATTGGGAATGGAGTTGCTAAATTTGCTGAAATTAACTCACATAAAAATGCGGAATTTATTTCAGACAAATTGCCATCGGCAATAGAGATGGCCACTGTAAGTTATACTAAATTTTCGGAAAATGATTTCGAAAATGTTAGTTACTTCGAGCCCTATTACTTAAAAGACTTCGTGACGGGTTAGCATCGATATTTTTTAATGCATTATATTTTGCTACTAATTTTATTAAATCTTCTTTTTTCTTAACTTTTATTTTTTCTTTTTTGATATATTCTTTTAACTCATCTTTCTTATCAGAAAATACGGCTAATAAATCACTTTTTTTAGTTGGCAAATCGATTACGGTTCCATTTTCTTCTAGATAATAAGTTTCTGTAGTTTTTATTTTACCTATTTGGGCAGAACCAGTATCTGCATCCATGGGTTTTGGCTCTGTAATTGTGAGATTATACTTTTTGTATATTCTATATTGCTCATTAAGTTCTACAAGAATATAGTACCCATGTTTGTTAAAACCTCGTTCGTTTTTGAAAGTACAGTAATAGAAATAGTCATTACCGATTCTTACGTGGGTGGTAGGAGTTTTGATAATCTCATATAGCTTAGATCCTTCAGAATATTCTAATACATCATTAAAGATATTATATCGTATAGATGCTTCATATGTTCCGATTTTTTCGGCAATTATATTAGCATTCTGGTATTTTTTATTGATGTAAACAGAACCTGTATAGGATTCAAATACTTTTGTTTCTTGAACTGTTTTTAATAATTCTTGTGGTAACTGAGCCAATAAAGTGGAAGTCGTTAAAAAAAATATTATTTGTAGTATATTTCTCATATCAATATTCATTTATGTTATCAATATATTAAAAATATTCAATAAAAAGTTAAAAACGTATTTAAAATACGGTTAAAACGTAATTATAGAAAGTTGATTAGTAAGGGATTATGAAAAAGTTTGAGTAGTGAACGGAAAACGTTTAAAGGATTTAATTCGTTTTCATAAAAAAAGCCATCCGACAAGGCCGGATGGCTTTTTTTATGAAATATTAAGTTTAAAAGATTTAATCTCTCCTAGATCTAGTGCTTAGTAAACTTCTCGATGGTCCGCCATCCGTGCTTTTTAATGCATTATATCGGGATACAAGTCGTATAAGGTCTTCTTCTTTACGAACTTTTATTTTCTCCTTTTTTATATAATTCTTTAACTCCTCTTCTTTATCACTAAGAGCAGCTAAAATTTTCTTTTTATTCATTGGTAATTCCATGATAACACCACGTTCTTCAAGAAAATATGCCGTTTGGATTTGCACCTTACCAGGAGTTGCAGTTCCGCTTGCTGACCCTTTTTTATCAGGCTCTGTTATTTTGACAGAATATTTCTTGTATATCCTATAGCGTTCAGTTAGTTCCACCAAAACATAATAACCAGGCCTCTTTAGACCTCGTTGCGTTTTAAAGTTACAATAGTAATAATAATCACCATCTATTCTAGCATGTGATGTAGGACTTTTTACAAGTTCGAATAATTCAGAACCCTTTTTATACTGTAATGCATCTGTATAAGCATTATACCTTAGTTTAGTATCAAAGGTTCCTGATTTTTCATCTATGACACTTGCGTCTTTGTATCGAAGATGTTTAAAAATAGAACCATCAAACTCATCGAATGTACTTACTCTCTCAGTCGGTTTTAATAAAGATTGCGGAAGTTGCGCAAATAAAACAGGCGACATTACTAAAAACAAAAATTGTAGTATTTTTCTCACGGTTTATTGATTTAGGTGAATTAAATGTAATAAAATGTGAGATTAAATGCAAAAATATAAGTTTTAATACAATATTTTTATTGATTTTTCAACGGATTAACTTTTTTGACAAGGTATTATTGGAAAATATTATATTTCATTGAAAATATAACACCTGTTTTTTATGGTAAAACAGTAATTTTAGTTACGAAAACGTTGTAATTTTGTGAGAAAAATCTTCAATCAATTATTTAACTACTTGATTTACTTCGCTTCTGGGATGTTTATATGCATTGTTTACGTAGATAATATAGTAATGTTTTATTCTCAGAAAGTCTTTCTTGGAGTGATCGGTTTCTAAAGCCGAAATACTTCCTGCTATAAATTTATTGAATATATGGTATTACAATAAAATCCATGGTATAAGTACGTTATTCCATGGACTGTTTGTTTTAATCTGTATAAACGATAAAGAGTAAAATTAACATAATAAGATAGAAATATTTCACTTTGATAATTTCTAGTGGTGTTTAAAACATAAAAAGCATCTCAAAATCATTAAGATGCTTTTTACAATAAGTAATATATTTTTTAATTTATCTCAAAAGATATTTTAAGAATAACTCTATACGCGGAAATTTCATTATCCTTAATGATCATTTTTTGATCAGAGACCCATGCGGATTTAATATTTTTCACTGTTTTACTAGCTTCTTTTATTCCATTTTTTGCAGCGTCTTCCCAACCTTTTTCTGAGGTTGCTATTACTTCTATTACTTTAACAATTGCCATTTTAATAATTTTTTGGTTAATATTTTATAAAAGGTTCTCTAATATACGAGATACTTTGGTTTTTATTAAATAATAACCACTATTATTTATATGGTTTTTTCGATATCATCAAAGATAATTCGATGAATTACCCATTTATAGCTTCTACAAATGCCACTTTGTCTTTTAGCATCTCTTTTAGCATATTTTCTATACCATTCTTTAAGGTAAAGGTAGAAGAAGGGCACCCACTGCATGCTCCTTGCAAAATTACTTTTACTACTTTACTCTCTGGATCGTAAGAATCGAACATAATATTACCTCCGTCACTGGCAACAGCGGGTTTGATATATTCCTCAATAATATTTACAATATCTTTTGAGGTATCATCCAGTTTCTCGAACGTTGTCTCAGCTTGTTTTTCTACTTGGCTTTTGGATACAGTTGCGTTTTCTGAAAGTACTTCCTTACCTTGTTCGAGATATTCTCTCAAAAATTCTCTTATTTCCATTGTAATATCATTCCAGTCCGCCATATCATACTTATTGATAGAAATATAATTCTCATCAATATATACTTCTTTGACAAAAGGGAAATGAAACAATTTTTCTGCAATAGGAGCTTCTTTAGTATCATCAATACTTTTAAATTCGTGTCCAACTGCAACTAATTTTTTATTTGCTACAAATTTAAGCACTGCAGGATTTGGAGTGCTTTCCGCATAGATGGTTATAGGTGTTTTTTTAGTAGATGTAGTTTCATTAATCACCGGTTGACCACTATTTAAATATTCCTTTATTTGCTCCGCAACCTCGTCCTGAACATCAGTCCAATCTATAATATCATACTTATCTATAGCCACAAAATTTTGCGCTATAAATACTCTTTTTACAAATGGCAGATAAAATAATTGTTGAGCTAATGGTGAATTATTAGCGTGATCAATATTTTCAAATTCATAACTAGTATGCTCGGTTAGGAAATAATTAGCTTCAAATTTTATAATACTCGGATTGGAAGTAGGCTCTATTTTTATTTCAAATTTCTTTTCCATGATATATTTTTGGCAAATTTACTAAAAAGTAATTCCACTTTAGAGTAGGGTTTATAAGATTAAGAATGTTTTAATACTAGGGCGAAAAGATATGTTCTGTTAAAAATTAATATATTTGCTCCCGGCAATAAATAATATTTTAATTTGGGAAAAGAAATATTAAGCCCCCACAATATAAGCAGAATTAAATAGTTTATATTGAAATAATTAACCTAGTTTTCCTTTTAAACATAATGCCTCTAATGAATTTGAAGAAATACTATTTGTTGTTTGCTATACTAACCTCACAATTTATTTTTTCTCAGGAAGGAATCCCAGTTTATGCAGATTACCTTTCTGATAATTTATATCTGGTTCATCCATCTATGGCGGGAGCTTCTAATGCAAATAAAATTAGGCTTACTGCAAGGAAACAGTGGTTTGATGTAGATAATGCACCTAATACGCAATCAGCTAATATTAATTTTAGGACAGGTGATAAGGTAGGGCTTGGTGCAATAATATATCAGGATGAAAACGGTCCTTTTTCTCAGACAGGAGTATTTGCCACATTTGCATACCATTTATTATTCTCTCGTGATCGAACCGATCTAAATATGTTATCTTTTGGTATTAGTGGGGCGTTTATTCAATCTAACGTAGATACAACTGGGTTTGATGACCCTTTAGACCCGGATCCAGCAATAATAGGAAGACTACAAAAAGATGGTTATTTTAATTTAGATGTAGGGATGTCTTATCATTATCTAGATTGGTTTGCACATTTTACTGTAAAAAATATATTACCTACCACAAGAGGCCTTTTTGATAATTCTAATAATACTATTGCAGAGCCCAACAATCAGAGAAGGTATATTTTTTCTGTGGGATATGTGTTTGGATTAGGAAATGGCGGCCCTTGGAGTTTAGAACCTTCACTTCTTTATCAGGCAACTGACCAAACTAAGGAAAGCACTATTGATGGAAACTTAAAAGTATATAGAAGTTTTGGAGAGCTTGTTACTCTGTGGGGAGGATTGTCTTATAGAAGAAGTTTTGACGGTGCAGAATTCTCTCAGACAGGTGCGGAAATAGAAAGTCAAAAATTACAATATATTACACCGTTTTTAGGTATAAATTATAAAAAATGGATGGTAGGATATACGTATAGTTATCAATCTAATTCTGTAGTGTTAACTAATGGAGGTTTCCATCAGTTAACATTAGGGTACGATTTTGGAAAACGTAAAGAACGTTGGAACTGTCATTGTCCAGCTGTTAATAATTAGAGAAAGATGTTTGTCTAAATATAAAATAAAGGCCAGCTAGAAAGCTGGCCTTTATTTATTCTATTCTACTTCGGTGCCTGTAAACTTTAAACGCTCATCTCGTATTGGAACTAAAGAAGATAATTCGTAGATATTTTTATATCCATAACCGTATAGATTGATAAAGGTTGGAATGTTTAATGCTAACGGTAGACTCTTGGTTGGAAAATTCAGAGTATCACCATCGATATTATTATTGCAATAAATTAAAATTCTGGTTTTTTTATCCGGAATTATTTTTGCTAATTTCTCTTCTGTAAAATCAGAAAAATTTAAATGAACCGAACCTTTAAGATGTTTTCGGTTGTAAGCAGCTTCTGATCTCGTGTCTAATAATATGGTACCATTGTCTTGTGTAAAATCAAGAAACTGATCCAAAGGTATTAATCTTTTTTGCCGATACTCCATAACTTCTTCTGTGATTTCTAAAAAAGAATTATAATCAACTTTAGATTTTTGTAGTTTTTGATTTTTTTGAGACAACATGGTTATGGGTGTTAAAACGATTAATAGAACTATTAGATTTGTTTTCATAGTTTTAATGTTTATTACTCTTTCCAGCTGAAAGATTTTTTTTCTCCTTGAGTTTTTATAGCTTTCATAAGTGCAGCTTCCAGATTAGAAGCATCTTTTTTGCTATTGTTTTTTATATACGTTATTCGTTTCTTGTTTAACTTCTGTATTTTTTCCTGAACCTCTTTTCGTTCATTACTTTTTTGGGTAATGTATTGTTTTAGTTCAGTGTTAGACTTGTTCTTTAATTCTTTAGGAAGTTCTTCTTTGGCAACTTTTTCTAGTTCGAAATCTTTATCTTCTGCAGCATCTACCAAATCCCAGCTTTTGTTTTTATAAAATCCGGAACTTTTGCTTACAGTTCTACTAACTGCGTTGGCCGGACTATAAGATCTAGCATTACTATCTTGTTCTGCTTGTAGACTTATTTTTTTAGAACCTTCGTTTCCATAGTAGATATAAGTATTGTTTAATTTTCGATTTAATTCTAAGATGATATCATCATAAGGTGTTACTATATGTATGGTTTCCTTATTATGATCAATAGCACTATATTCTCCTTGAGTTAAAGCAGCTCCATCTTTCCAGTTAGTTTCAATACCTTGTTTGTAGTTACCACAAAAAATAGTATTTATAGTAATATCCTTTTCCATAGCATCGGTAGCAGCATCTTTGTAGTTTACAGGTCCTTGAGTAAAAGGTTCATTGCCGGCTATAAAGATTAGTTTTAGGTGGTCATTATTTTTTTTCCAATCTAATTGATTTATAGAGGTGTTAATTACTTTTCCGCAATATTCGTTTCCGCCATTGGTAGTTAAGGCAAAAAGTTCCTTCGAAATCTCATCAAGATCCTCAGAAAAGGGTAGTACCTGTCTGATGTAACCTTCTTTTGATGGTAAACGATCATTACCATATTCATATAAAGCAATCTGTAGTTTTATTTTATAATGACCGCATTTTGCATAAGACAATTCATTTACGATTTCCCATAATTGTGCTTTTGCCTGATCAATTAGACCATCCATACTATTACTAGTATCTAACAATAGCGCTACCTGAATATTTTTGGTGTCAGGATCCGTTTTCGAGGTATAAATCTGATGTGAGTTTTCGGATTGAAATGCCAATTCCGAACGAGAATTATTTTCTGCTTTACATGAAACAGGAATTATTAGCAAGCATAATAAACTCCATATACATACTGTCTTCATAATTGTTACTTTTTTTAAATTTAGCTTAAAACTAAGAGGAACTTTTTTGGATGAAAACTAAGAATTAGGAATGCTTTGTTATGAATGAGCGAAAAGCCCTTATCAGTTAGGGAAGTAATGTTTTATAGTCTGAATATTCTTAAGAAAGCAACTTATGTGTAATTTATGATTTTATTATCCCATATAAATGGATTAAGTTTACCCTCCTTATTTAGTATATGATGAATAAATTTTGTTTCATTTTATTGGTTATGTGGCTGTTGCCCAGTGCTTTTTTTGCTCAAGATAATATAAGAAGAGCAGCAGAGGCAGATATAACGATACGAGGTACCGTAAAAGAAGATCGAACTCTAAAGCCAGTAAGAGATGTAGAAATTCAGGTAGCGGGAATAGGAGATAAGGTATACTACACTAACAATTTTGGTGATTTTAAAATACAAGCTAAGATTGGTGATAATATAATTATTAAGCATGACAGTTTTAATACAATTTATTATACGATCACAAGTAGAGAAAGAATAGATGTTAAAGTTCAGGAGAGCCCATCAGTAAAGAATGTTCCGAAAGTTGAAAAACAAAAAAGATCTTCTGCCGCTTACGGAGCTAATCTTACCGCGGCAAGAAATTCTTTAAAAAAAGATGCTGCGACAAGTATTGATTATGTTACAAAAGCTCTGGAAACAATAGAGGAAGACGATACCTTTGGTGACGAGAAAAAAGCTGAACTTTTTGAAACTCTAGGAGATATTTACGCTCATTGGAAACAACCGGATCTGGCAGAAAGTAATTATGCAACTAGCCTTACTAATAAGTATAACGCCGATGTAAAAATAAAATTAGGAAATGCTCAATTATTAAGTCAAAATTATGATACTTCATTGCTAACTTTTAATGAATTAGAGAAATCCAGGCTTAGTTCTTTACAGAAAGTAAAGGTGTATCAAGGATTAGGGGATAGTTATAAAGGGCAGAACGATAATACCAATGCTATAAATAGCTATAATAAAGCACTATCATTAGCGCAAAAAAAGAAGTATGAAGATATCATTGTCGAGTTAAATTCTAAGTTGGCAGAAATACTTCAAAGACAAGGGAATCTGGATGATGCAGAAGAGTATTTGGGCAATTCTGTACAACTTGCCAGTAGGAGAAGTAAAAAGTCGTCGGCACGGCAAAGAGCAAAAGCAGCTGATTTTTATAATAAGAATAATAGTTTTGATAAAGAGATTGAATTAAGAAAAGAAGCACTTGAGGATATTCAGGATATTGAACGAAAAGAGGAATTTAGTACAACGGCAAAAGATACTATTGCATCTGCACCAGCTAGTATAGATGATCGTGCCATTACATCGCAGGTGCAGAACTATAAAATAGCAAATGCCTTTGCAGCGCAAGCTGAATATGATGAAGCGATACCCTACTTAAAAGAAAGTATTAAAAAAGCAGCCTCAGAAAATGATCTGGTTGTTCAAAAAGATGCCACAAGAAAATTAGGAGAGGTGTATCGTGAAAAAGGCGAGCTTAAAAAAGCTTCTGAAGCTTTTGAAGAATATGAAGTAATCATTGATAAGCTATATATTCAGAAAGAACAAGAGATATCCCAAGCAACCAGGTTTAGCAGAGAGTTAGCTCTAAAAGCAAATCGCATAGCTACCTTAGAAAAGGATAGAGAACTTAATGAAAGTAAATATAAACTTGCTTTTGCATCTCAGGAATTAGCTGGACAGCAAAAGATAATTATTTATTCGTTGATTGGATTATCTATATTCTTATTTCTTGCTGCGTATTTAATGTATCGCAATATAAAACAACAGCAATATGCTAATAATTTATTAGCATTAAAATCATTGCGTTCTCAGATGAATCCACATTTTATTTTTAACGCTTTAAACTCTGTAAATACATTCATAGCGACTAGTGATGAAAGAGCTGCAAACAAATATTTGACTGATTTTTCATTGTTAATGCGATCGGTTTTAGAAAATAGCGAAGAAGATTTTATACCATTAGAAAAAGAAATAGAATTGTTAGAATTATACGTGCAGTTGGAACATTTCAGATTTCAGGATAAATTCGATTATACTATAGAGGTAGATCCAGAAATTAATATTAAAGAATATATGATTCCGCCAATGTTGCTTCAGCCCTATGTAGAGAATGCTGTTTGGCATGGATTACGATACAGACCAGATAAAGGGCTATTGTCCATACATTTCTCTAAAACATATGCAGATACAATTGAAATAACGATTTCTGATAATGGAATCGGAAGAGAAAAGTCCAAAGCATTAAAGACCCTAAATCAAAAGAAACAAAAGTCGCAAGGAATGAGTAATATCAAAAAAAGAATTAATATTCTAAATACGATGTATAAGGATAAAGTAGATGTTTTTATCTCGGACCTAACGGATGAAGAGGAAGGTACTCGGGTGAAGTTAGTACTCAAAAAAGATAAGTAACATCTTATTTTTTTTGAAACTATTATATAAACGTGATTTGGAAGTAATTAATAAATCTAAGAACTGTGAATTTAACAGCAATTGTAGTAGATGATGAGGCTAATAGCCGAGCAATCTTAAAAAATTATCTTAATAAATATTGTCCAACGGTTAAAGTGTTAGGAGAAGCGGCAAGCGTTCAAGAAACATTAACACTGTTAGAGTCTCATAATCCTGACCTTTTATTTCTTGATGTAGAAATGCCTTATGGCAATGCTTTTGATTTATTGGAACAAGTGCCCGACCGAACGTTTGAAACCGTTTTTGTAACGGCCTATGACCATTATGCTGTAGATGCACTAAACGCTCAGGCTACATACTATCTATTGAAGCCTATAGCAATAGATAATCTTATTAAAGCAGTTGATCATGTAAGTCATATAAAAGAACGTGAAAAAGAACTACAGGATAAAGTACTAACACCAAAAGTGTCTGCTGCTGCCGATGGAAAAATTACCATACCGCAACAAGACGGTTTTGAGGTATTAAAAATTTCGGAAATTTTGTATTGTCAAGCTGACGATAATTATACCAAAATATTTCTCAATCAAGGACAAAAACTAGTTAGTAAAACCCTAAAGTACT
Organism: uncultured Aquimarina sp.; assembly: GCF_947495315.1. Classification (GTDB taxonomy): domain Bacteria; phylum Bacteroidota; class Bacteroidia; order Flavobacteriales; family Flavobacteriaceae; genus Aquimarina. The sequence continues at coordinate 155,554 of NZ_CANLYD010000011.1, forward strand.
TTGAAGATTCTTTGTCCGATCAAGGATTTGTCAGAATTCATAAAAGTTTTTTAGTCAATGTAAGTACGATTGTACGATATAAAAAAGGCAAAGGAGGTAGTGTTCAATTATCCTCAGGAAAAGAACTTATGGTTTCTTCTTCTAAGAAAGGTGCTTTATTGGATTATTTTAAATAAAAAGAATGAACTAATTCGCTAAATGATCCTGTCTGCTATATGAATTCGTATAAGCAACCGTTTTCCTTTTTTTGTATAAAGGAGAATCTATAAACAGCGTCTTTACTTGATTATCCCAGTCCTTAGCAATATCAAAATAGCTACTGTTAACAACAGCCATTATTTTTCCGCAATCATCACATATATGTTTTTCATATTCTAGAAAATAATGTGCGAATTCGTGGAATGCAACTACCTTTAGTATTTCCTGATCCAGCATGGCTACCCAGTTAATTACTATATTTTCTACTTTGTTATTTTTATCTCTTGTAAGCATTCCGAGTGTAGATCCTTGAGGAGAAACGGTAAGCGTATCTACAATGTCTATATTTTTTAGTTCAAATAGCTTGTCGTAATATTCAATATTATATTCTTTACAGTACTCAAAGAATTTGTCTAAATGCGGTTTTAATCTTCCGTCTATTTGAACATTGTTTTGCGCCACAGAAAAGGTTACACAGAACAATCCAAAAAGCGTTACAATGCTTTTTTTCATAACTACAGAATTAGGGGTAAAAGGTTTATTAGTATCTGCTCTACTGTAAAAACTTAACAATCAAGAGACTATCAAATAAAAGAAAAAAACAATATAAAGAACGTCAAAAAGTGTTAAAATTCGCCAAAGAGTGTTTTTTTAACATGTGATTATTGAAAAAGAAAGTTAATTCTTACGTGATTTTAAAATTCTAACAGTTTTGAAACTGAAGAGATGTTACTTTTTTTTAGAATTTCTTGTAAAACATGTAATGATCCATTAGTAAAAAAAGTATGTATTCCTTCCTGTGAGTTAATATTTAGAAGTTTGTTTTTAGAAAGAATCACTTTAGTTTGCCTAGCTACTGCTTCGCCAGAATCTATGATGTCTACATGGTTGGGAAGCATTTTTTTCAGGATAGGGATGAGGTATGGGTAATGACTACAGCCTAAAACAAGATAGTCAATGTTTTTTTCAATCAAAGGCTGTATATATGACTCCAATAAGACTTGCATTTCTGGAGTTTGGATTTTTCCTTCTTCTATAAGTTCTACCAATCCAGTACCAATAACTTCAATAACCTCGATTTTGTTTGCATACAGATCGGATGTTTTTGCAAATAATTCACTGGATAACGTACCTTTTGTTGCCAAAACACCAACCTTTTGAGTCTTTGTGTTTAGAGCGGCTGGTTTTATAGCGGGTTCAATACCGATAAACGGAATATCAAATTGTTCTCTGAGTATTTTTATGGCATTTGTGGTGGCGGTATTACAAGCGACAACAATGATTTTACAATTTAGTTCAATAAGTTTTTTAGTGTTTTTAATACTTAGTGATATGATTTCATCGGTACTACGTTTGCCATAGGGTGCGTGCTTACTATCTGCTAGGTATATTGTATTTTCATTTGGCATTGCCAAAGCAATTTCTTTCCATATAGAAGTTCCGCCAATACCTGAGTCAAAAATACCTATTGCTTGTTTGTTCATTTCGCGAGATAGTACTGTGCCAAAAATAAAAAAAACAGTGAGTCTAGACTCACTGTTTTTTTTATTTTATTCTATAAAGGTAATTTTTTTAGATACCTAAATCTTTTTTTACGTCTGCCATTAGATTTTTTCCATCAGCTAGGATAACTCCTGTTCCGGTCGTAGAATCTAATACATACTCAAATCCTTGCGCTCTTGCTACTTTTTGAATAGAGACACGTGCACTTTCATATATAGGCTTTAACAATTCAATTTCTTTCTTCTGAAGATCTTGTAAAGCATTTTGTCTGTAATCTCCAATACTTTTCTCTGTAGCCTGAACTTCTTGTGCTCTTTTAGCATTTTCTTCTTCAGTTTTAGTAGGAGCTTCAGCTTGATACTTTTTCATTGTATTTTGCAATTCCAAAACCATATTTCTGATTTCTGCTTCGTACGTTTTGTTTAGCTTTTCAATTTCGCTTTTGGCAGCTTTAAAAGCAGGCATTGCTTCCACAAGTTCCTGTGAAGCGATATGTGCTACTTTAGATTGTGCATTTACAAAGCTTGATGCTCCTAGGATGAATGCACAGGCTACTAATAGGGTTCTAAACTTTTTCATTTCAAGTAATATTAAGTGTGTTATAAATTTAAAAATTAATTTCTCTAATTATCATCATTTTCTTTAGTCTCACCATCGTCATCATTAGAAGGTGTATCGTCTTTCAATTGCTCTCTTAAAGCTTTTATTGAGTCTTTCTTTCTTTTTTGAGCTTCTATAAGCTTGGCTCTTCTTTCTTCAAATTCTTTTTTCTTAGCAGCTCTGATTGAATCCCTTGCGGCTTTTCTTTCTGCAAGTAATTTTTCTCTTTCAGATTGTTTTAGAGATGTTGCTTTTTCTCTATCCGTTACTTCTTTCTCCTGTTCAACATTCCTCTTTTCAGCACGTTCTAAAGCTTTTTTCTCTTTTTTACTGTTAACTTGCTTTCTTTTGGAAGCTCTATTGATTCTTAATAATATTTGATCACTTATATCATGTCTGTCGGCAGAGTAGAGCATTACTAGGTCTGCAGATTTATCAAATATAAAATCATATTTTTTATTTTTTGCTACTTCTTGTACCGCAACAAAAACTTGATCCTGTACCGGCTGTACTAATCTCTTTTTTTGAAGAAATAAGTCACCATTAGGTCCAAATCTCTTTTGTTGATATTCAAGGATTTCTTTTTCTTTAAAGAAAATATCTTCTTCTCTTTCTTCTATAAGTTCCTTAGTAAGAAGAACACGTTCATTGTTGAGGTCTTTCCTCATTTGTTCCACTTCCTTTAATTCAGCTTCGATTTCCACTTTCCATTTTTGCACTTTGGTTTCCAAGTCAGCCGAAGCTTCATTGTATTCAGGTACATTTTCTAAGATATAATCCATATCTATATAACCGACTCTTATACCTTTTTGAGCTTCTGCTGTGTTGGAGAAAGATAACCAAAGGATAGCTGCTAATACTAAAAGAACTTTTGTTTTCATGATCCTGTTTTGTTTATAGAAATAATCGTGCCAAAATTAAAATTGTTGTCCAATGATAAAGTGAGTCTCCCATCCATTATTTCCTGTCGTACCTGGAATTGGGTCAAAACCATACCCAAAATCAATACCCAGCAGTCCAAAGGCTGGCATAAAGATACGTAAACCTGCTCCAGCAGAACGATTTAATTGAAACGGATTGAATCCTCTAAAGCTATCATAAGATGCTCCACCTTCTAAAAATGCCAGCATATAAATAGAGGCTGATGGTTTTAGAGTAATAGGATAACGAAGCTCTAACGAATATTTATTATAAATTGTTGCCCCATCTTCTACAAAATCTGGATCATTTGCTCTACTTAATGGTATTAGTGATTGGTTTGGATATCCTCTAAGAGCTACAACTTCCCTCCCGTCCAAGGCTGTTGCTCCTAATCCATCTCCTCCTAAGAAAAATCTTTCAAAAGGAATATTTCCTCGATCATTGTTGTAGGCACCAAGAAAACCATACTCTGCTCTGGTTCTCAACACTAATGGTTGTTTGCCTATTTTAGTTAAGGTGGTATACCAGGTAGCGTCAAATTTGATCTTGTAGTATTCTAACCAATCAAATCGTTCTTGATCAATCTCTCCTCTTTCAGTTGCTAAATTCTGAACTTCCTCAGTGGTTAATCCTGAATTTGGATCATCTAATTGCCCTTGAATATCGGACCTTCTTTCTGCTAATTCGCTATAGTCTGTACCATCCCATAATGAATATGGTAGAGAAAGCTTAGCAATAAGATTAAACTCTGATCCAGATGTAGGAAAAATTGGATTTATTGCAGTATTGTTTCTGTTAATTCCTATGGTGTATGCAAGATTGTTAGAAGAACCATCTCCAAATGTAAATAATCTAGTATTATAATTTTTAAGGTTATAATGTTGAATACTTATTGCCTGAGATAAGGTAAAGTAGTTATCCGGCCAATTTAGCCTTTTTGCAATACCGATAGACCCACCAGTAATCAAAAACTTACTATCTCTATCTACATCTCTAGTTCTGTTATTGAATAAGAACTGAATCGTATGAGAAAAAGATGTAGAAAGCTGGAATGGTCTTTTTCCACCAAGCCAAGGCTCAATAAATGATAAACTATATGTTTGGAAAAATTGACTTGCTTGAGCCCTAACACGAAGCGTTTGTCCATCTCCCATTGGTAAAGGACTATATGCTTCTTTATTGAAAATATTCCTGATCGAAAAATTACTGAAGGCTAAACCTAAGGTTCCAACAAAACCTCCACCACCAAAACCACCTTGAAGCTCAATCTGACTCGCTCCCTTTTCCACAACAGGATAGTTGATATCTATAGTTCCGGCTTGAGGATCAGCATTTTTAAACTGAGGTTCTAATTGCTCCGGATCAAAGAAACCTAATTGACCTATTTCTCTCACCGTTCTTACAACTAAGTCTTTACTATATACCTGACCTGGTTTAGTTCTTAATATTCGATAAACAACGTGATCATTAGTTTTATCATTACCTGTAACCGTAATATGATCAAAATGAACTAGTTTTCCTTCTCGAATTCTTATCTCAAAATCTATAGTGTCATTTTTTACATTAGTTTCTACAGCGTCAATATTAGAAAATAAATATCCATTATTTTGGTACAAGTTGGTAAGATCATTTGCATCAGGTTTAGTGTTGTCAGCAATCTGTTTCTCTAGAAGAACACCATTATACACATCTCCTTTTTTGATAACTAGTTGTCTTGCTAGTTGATTATCTGTATAGACACTGTTTCCTAAAAAATTAATATTTCCGAAATAGTATTTATTACCTTCTTCTATCGCAAGATTTAAAGATACACTATTGTCATCTTCTACAATTAAAGAATCGGTAGTGATTCGAGCATCTCGATACCCTTTTTCTTTGTATTTGCTAACAATACTTTCTTTATCTTCCTGATAATCATTCTTTATGTATTTCGAACGTTTCCAGAATCTCCAGAATTTTTTCTGTTTGGTGTTTTTCATTGCTGATCTCACCTTGCTATCAGAAAATTGCTCGTTTCCATTAATCCGAATCTTATCAACTTTTACACGATCACCTTTGTCAATACGAACTAACATATTAACCTTGTTAGTTGGAACGGTGTCTTTAACAGGAGTGGTGTTAATAATAACCTTGGTATTAAGAAACCCGTCTTTACGATATTTATTGGTAATAAAGTTACGTGTAGTAGTAATTAGATTTTCAGTCACCTTTGTTCCCGGAGTAAGACTATTGTCTTTAATCAAATCTTCTGCTTTACGCTTTTTAACACCTTCTATACGAGCTTGGTTTAATTCTGGAACCTCTTGGATGTTAATCTCGAGATAGGCTGTATCACCGTCTACTCTAGTGATATAAAAATTTATATCGCTAAATAATTCAAGATCCCAAAGTTTCTTTATAACCTGGCTAATACGATCACCTGGTAATGAAATCCGCTGACCATTCTTAAGACCTGTAAAGGTTATAATAGTATTCTTACTATAGGTAGATATTCCTGTTACCTCAATATCTCCAATAATATACTCTTTTCCGCGAGTACCTGGTAAGTTTTGTGCCGAAAGTAATACTGTATTTAATAAAAATGCAATAAATGCAAAATACGTAATAGGTAATTTTTTTGTCATCTTTTTAACTAAGCTGCTCACTAGTTTTTCCAAATCTTCTTTCTCTTTGTTGATAATTTAAAATGGCTTCAAATAAATCTGTTCTTTTAAAATCAGGCCATAATATTTCAGTAAAATATAATTCTGCATACGCAATCTGCCATAATAAGAAATTACTAATACGTTGTTCTCCACTGGTACGTATTAATAAATCTACATCTGGTAGCGTTTTGGTATACAAATGCTCATTAATGACTGCTTCATTTATAAGATGTGGCGAAAGTACATTATTTTTAACTTTATTGCTTATTTCTTGAATAGTTTTTATTAGCTCTTCTCGACTACCATAACTAAGAGCTAACGAAAGCGTCATATGCTCGTTATCCTTAGTCTTTTCAATAACTTCCAGTAATTCCTTTCTTGCTTTTTCGGGTAGTGCCTGTAAGTTTCCGATAGCGTTTAGACGGATATTATTTTTTTGCAGTGTTTTTATTTCTTTTTTTAATGAGCTTACCAAAAGCTTCATTAAAGTTTCTACTTCTAACTTAGGTCTGTTCCAGTTTTCTGTAGAAAATGCATACAATGTAAGATACTTTATTCCTATTTCTGCTGCTCCTTCTACAACTTCTCTAACGGCTTTTGTTCCATTTTCGTGGCCAACAGCTCTAAAGAATCCTTTCTTTTTTGCCCATCTGCCGTTACCATCCATAATGATGGCTATATGTTCCGGAATGTTAGAATTGAGTTGTTCTTTATTAATCATTTTTAGAATGCACAATAACATGGGATTCTACCCCACGTATAGGATAATGTTATACCGGTAAATACATACCAATCATTATTATCCAAATTACCAAATCCTGTTCCAAACGCACTGTCTGGATCACTTCCATCTAAATTATCAGTGAATGTATATCTCGCACCAATCTCCGCTCCTAATACCCAATGACGTCCAATAGTTTTCTTTACACCGACTACTATCGGGATAGCGGCAGTCCATTTCTCACTATAAGAGCTAATTTGATTGCCATTATTAGGGTCAACCGCTTTGGCGCTATAGTTAAAACCAGTCAAGCCAGTGTATAAATATGGAGTAAATTGTGGTTCACCATCATATAAATACCATTCCCAGAAATTAAATTCTAATCCAGCAGATAACTCTTTTACCGAATTATTAAAGCTATAACCTCTTTGGACCCTTCTGTCATCTCCTTTAGAATCATCTGATTTAAGGTTGGTGTATAAGAAAGATGCTCTAAAGGCATGTCTTTTACTTCGATTCCACTTTCCGATTGCTCCAATAGCAAAGGAATTAGGTGAAATATAGTATGTAGAACCTACATCTCCAATATAATTAGAACCACCAGCCATCAGTCCAACCTCATAAGTTTGTGAGGTGATAGATTGCCCAAAAAACAAAATTAATACAAAGGATGCTAAGTATCTCATAGATTTTCAAAAGTTTGCAAATATAACAATTAACTTTAGTACACAAGAATTTGAGTAAAATAGTATGAATTAAAAAACACTTTTTAGTAGATTTTATTGTCTAATTACGTTTATCTTCACCCCAAAGCATTTTTTTTCGCAATGTTTTTAAGAAACTATCGCCTTCTAAAACAACCATATTTATTTTAAATGGAGCTTTTTTAATAACAACCGTAGCTTCATTTGGTAAAGTGTGTATTCTTGAATCCAGAGAAACTAAATAAGTGTCTTCTCTTCCAGAAACTTGTAATTTAATTTCTTTGTCATCTGGAATAACTAGTGGTCTGGCATTAAGATTATGAGGTGCAATAGGTGTTAGTACCATGCTTTCTGCATCAGGCATCATAACAGGGCCACCGCAACTTAAGGAGTATCCCGTAGAACCGGTTGGAGAAGAAACAATGAGTCCATCTGCCCAATAAGAGGTCAGAAATTCATCATTTAGACTGGTATGTACTGTTATCATAGAAGTGGTATTTCTTCTGCTGACAGCAATTTCATTCATTGCAAAGTTTAGAACTCCAAACTCTTCTGTTGGTGGAACAGTATCTATTGTTACAATGGTTCTTGGAGAAATATGAAATTTTTTATCTAGTATAAGGTTGATTGTGTCTTTTATTTCTTCTTTTTGAATAGTTGCTAAAAAACCTAGTCTTCCGGTATTGATTCCAGCAATTGGAATACCTAAGTCTCTAACATAGGTGATCGTTTTTAGAATAGTTCCATCTCCTCCAATACTAAAAAAAAGGTCATAGGAATGATCTAACTCCTCAAAAGTGCTAAAATGAGAATAGCTTTTGTCAATATCGTCATGAAGATTAATGAGCTCGAGAAAGTTTTTCTCGATTACTACCTCGATATTATTTTTGTCCAGCGCTTCTAATAATTGTTGGATATATATTCCAGATTTTTCGTGATAGAATTGGCCGTAAATACCTATCTTCATTATGATTTAATTTGTTTAGGTGTTAGTTGATGTTAGTTGCTAAATATTAAGGTATTTTTCTAAATACTGAGACCTTTCTTTAAGATTGTTTAAAAATGAATCTTCGTGATGCTTAGAGACAATATTGTAACTGTATCTTCTAAATGTTTGAACAATATTGTTTATATCGCTATCATTTATTTTTAACGTAATTTGGATTACATCGTTTTCCATATTAGAGATGAAAAGACCAAGCAATTTAGCATTATTCGATTCTACGATTTGTGAGACTTCGCTAAAAGAATAATCTAATACACCTTTTTCTACAATTAAAATATTACCTGGTTCACTTAGAAAAGGAGTTTCGTTAAAAAGATTCATAATATCTCTTAATTCAAAATACCCTTGATAATTATTATCATCATCAAGAACTGGTAATATATTAGAATGATTTTGAGCAAACGATTCTAAAATGTCTAACCAGTTGGCGTCAGTTCTAACAAAAAAACCTTCTAAAGCGTATAGATAGGATTCTAATACTTTTTCAGTTTCAAAACATCTAACATCTGCTTCTGAAATACATCCTACATAAATACCATCTTTTAAGACAGGAAAGTGGGTGTAAGTGAGTTCGTTAAATAATAATTGTGCGTCCGCAACCTTAGCGGTTGTGGACAGTGGATCTATTTCATTTATTATATATAAGCTTGTCTTCATATTCCCGGGGCTTTTTATGCAAATTAATCAAAAATATGTAACCGAGGCACTCTCAAGTTCGTATTTTTGCTTTTTATTAAAAGTTATATCAAAAACTATGACAAAATTAAGTGTTAATGTCAATAAAATAGCAACGTTACGCAATTCAAGAGGAGGTGATACGCCAAATTTGCTTAAAGTGGCAGTTGATATTCAGGATTTTGGAGGAGAAGGAATCACGATTCATCCTCGACCTGATGAAAGACATATTAGATATCAGGATGCTTATGATTTAAAGGCAGTAGTTCATACGGAATATAATATAGAGGGAAATCCAATATCAAAATTTATTAACCTGGTAAACGAGGTTAAGCCAACTCAGGTAACGTTAGTTCCCGATGCGGTTAACGCTATTACTAGTAATGCAGGTTGGGATACTATAAAACATAAGAGTTTTTTAAGCGAAGTGATTTCAGAGTTTAAAAAAAATAGTATCAGAACTTCAATTTTTGTAGATCCTGTTGAAAAGATGATTGAAGGAGCCAAAGAAACTGGTGCTGATCGAATAGAGTTGTATACAGAATCTTTCGCGGCGGAATATGCTAAAGGTAATTTAGCTTCGGTTCAGCCATATGCAGAGTGCGCTAAACTGGCTCTAGATTTAGGAATAGGTATAAATGCAGGTCACGATCTTTCACTCGATAATATTAAATTCTTTAAAGAAAATATTCCTGGATTGTTAGAGGTTTCTATTGGACATGCATTAATAAGTGAATCCTTGTATCTTGGATTGGAAAATGTCGTTAATATGTATTTACACAGACTTAAATAATGAAAGCATGAGGTTACACGCTAACGTTTTTGGAGAAGGAGTGCCATTTTTGATTTTACATGGTTTCCTTGGTATGGGAGATAATTGGAAAACCCTTGCCAAGAAGATATCGGAATCCGGATATCAGATGCATCTGATAGATCAAAGAAATCATGGGCGCAGTACACATAGCGATGAATTTAGTTATGAGCTTTTAGCTTCTGACTTGTTAGAGTACTGTCATAGTAACAATTTGAAGGATGTGATACTTTTAGGTCACTCTATGGGAGGTAAGGCAGCTATGTTCTTTGCTGTAAATCATCCTGAACTACTTAAAAAATTGATAATAGCTGATATCGGACCAAAATACTACCCATTACATCATCAAGATATTCTTGATGGACTTAGTTCTTTAGATTTTGATACTTTAAAAAGTAGAGGAGAAGTTGATAAAGCTTTAAGTGTCTATGTACAGGATATTGGAGTGCGGATGTTTTTGATGAAAAACCTGTTTTGGAAGGAGAAAAGCGAACTTGGTTTACGCCTGAATTTGGACAGTTTGGTACAAAATTCCTCAGAAATCGGAGTAGAGCTTCCTGAGGATTCTGTTTATAAAGGAGAGACGCTTTTTCTTAAAGGAGCGAAGTCTAATTATATTCTGAATGAAGACGAGGGCCGAATTAAAAAGCAATTTCCTCAATCACAAATCAATGAAATTTCTAATGCGGGGCATTGGCTGCATGCGGAAAATCCCACCGAATTTTTAGCATCAGTGTTAGAATTTATTAAAAATTAAACAAAAAATGCTATGTATGCATAATATTTTAATGATTTAGTTGGATAATTGGTATTTTCTACTAAATTTGGTGCATTATTTTTTCAATATTCTTAAAAAAACAAAAACAATTCTAATTTATTATGAAAAAACTACTATTATTAGTTCTATTCGCCTTAGTGACTTTGGTCACCTATGCTGGTGGATATAGAGTTAGTGTGCAAGGGCAGAGAGCTATGGCTATGGGGCATACAGGTGTTGCTGTGGTGAATAGTGCGGAACTAGTATTCTTCAATCCTGCAGGTCTTGTGTATTTAGAAAACAAATTAAATATCAGTGCTGGTGCCAGTGGTATTTTCACAGATGTGATTTATCAAAATTCTGATCTAGGGATTTCTTCTGAGACAGATAGCTCTGTTGGTACACCACTTAATTTGTATGGATCTTATAAAGTTAATGATTGGTTAGCTTTAGGACTTGGGGTTTATACTCCTTATGGTAGTGAGGTAACTTGGCCAACAGACTGGGCAGGTTCTCATTTAGTAAATAATATTGAATTAGCTGCTATTTATATCCAACCAGTGGTTTCTATAAAGCTTTCTGATAAGTTTAGTATTGGTGGTGGACCGATTTATGTTACAGGTTCTGTTAACTTTAATAGAAATGCGAACAGAACATTAACCGATATAGATGGTAATCGTTCTAATATTACGGTTGATGATTCTGGTGTAAGTAATTGGGGATGGAGTATAAGTGCTATGTTTAATCCGACAGAAAATTTTAGATTAGGATTTAATTATCGTAGTGAAATTATTCTTGAAGCAGAAGGCGGAGAAGCAACATTCTCGAATTTCCCTAATTCTCCTGCTGTTCCTGCAAACGGAACTACTACCTTTGATGCGGAGTTACCATTACCAGCTGAATTATCTGTAGGACTTTCATATCAGTTTCATAAGAAATGGTTGTTCGCGTTTGATTACAACAGACAATTTTGGGATGTGTATGAGTCTTTAGATATTCAATTTGGAACTGGGACAACTTCATTAAACACACGTAATTACAAAAACTCTTCAGTATATCGTTTTGGATTACAGTATGATGCTACTTCTAAGATATCTTTAAGAGCGGGATATTATATAGACGAATCTCCAGTGCAATCTGGATTTTTTGCACCAGAGACACCACGTAATGATTCACAAGGATATACAGGAGGTATAAGTTTTGCAATTACGCCTAAGCTAGCAATTGATGCTTCCTTCTTCTATTTAAGATTTGAAGAGGTGAATGAGTCTTATGATTTTTATCAGGAAAACGGACAAAACGTACCTTTTAGTGGAACTTATAAATCAAGCGCATTTGCGCCAGGACTTGGTTTAACTTATAAATTATAATTTGAAGATGAAATAAGCCATATCAGTAGGTTGAAACCAACCGAAATGATTATTGGCGATTCCATCTGACAATTAAAAAAAATAAACAAATACAGATGAAAAACAATATAAAATATTTAGCAATTCTGGCATTAGGTTTAGTTGCTTGTGAATCAGAATTTGATAATCCAATTGATGAAGCTGGAGTATATTCTAGCGGAGAGGCTGACTTCTCTAACTTTGTTGCTTTAGGAAATTCTTTAACTGCTGGTTTTGCAGATAATGCATTATATATAACAGGGCAAGAGAATTCTTATCCGAATATATTATCTAAACAATTTGCTCTTGTAGGTGGTGGAGAATTTACACAACCGTTAATGGCGGATAATGTAGGTGGGTTTGCAGGTCAAACTGCTACTTTTCCTCCAAGGTTAGTGTTAGCTTTTGATGGAGAAGGCAATCCTGGTCCTGCAATATATACTGGAGCTGCACCATCAACTAATATTACGGCTAATTTAGGAGCTTCTTTTAATAATATGGGAGTTCCTGGAGCAAGAGTTTATCATTTAGGCTTTCCTGGATATGGTGCATTAAATCCATATTTTGGACGTTTTGCTAGTGAACCTAATGCAACTGTGATTGGAGATGCAGTAGCACAAAGTCCTACGTTTTTTAGTTTATGGATAGGAAATAATGATATTTTAGGATATGCTACTTCAGGTGGTGTAGGTGTGGATCATAACGTAACTGGTAATACTGATCCAAGTACTTATTCTCCTCAAGGTTTAGATATTACGAATGCTGGTTTATTTGAATCGACATATAAAGCCTTGATAGGAGCTCTTGTGTCAACAGACGCAAAAGGAGTAGTACTTAATTTACCTAATGTAACTACGTTACCTTTCTTTACTACAGTACCATTTGCTCCTCTAAGTCCATTAGATCCTAGTTTTGGACCACAAATACCAACGCTTAACGCAACTTATGCAGGATTAAATGCTGCTCTTGCTTTTGCAGGTGTTCCAGAAAGAGCAATATCGTTTTCAGCTAGTGCTGCTAGCCCTGTTGTTATTAAGGATGAATCTTTAGAAGATGTTTCAGCTGATTTGGCCATAGCCTTAGCGGGTACATTTGGTCCTTTGGCTCCAATTGTTGCTGCACAATATGGACAAGCAAGACAGGCAACAGCTAATGACTTATTGGTTTTAACTAGTTCTGGTATTATAGGTCAGGTAAATCAGGAAAGATTTGATGAATTAGTAGGTCTTGGTTTAACTCCAGAGTTGGCAGGTCAATTTTCGGTTAATGGTGTAACTTATCCATTACAAGATCAATATGTGTTAACTCCGGCGGAACAATCCTCAGTAGAGAATGCTCGCCAGGCTTTTAATACTACGATTGCGACTGTTGCCAATGACAATGGTTTAGCCTTTTATAATGTGGCAAATGATTTAACACAAGCTGCTAGCGGTGGGATTCCGTTTGATGGAGGATTGATAACTTCTGATTTTGTAACCGGCGGTGGATTTTCTCTAGATGGTGTGCATCCTACACCTAGAGCACATGCTTTAGTAACTAATGGTATTATTAATGCCATAGAGATTAAGTATGGAGCAACCTTACCTTCAGTAAATCCTGGAGATTATGGAACAGTTACCCTTAGTAATGATGTAGGTGCTAACTAGTATAAAAATTTTATAATATATTTTTAAAACCTGTTAAGAGATTAACAGGTTTTTTTATTGCATTGTTTTTAGTTACTTTGATGATCAATCTAAACCTGTACTTATGAAATTCTTATTAAAAATGATTCTTAGTGCTGTTGCCGTTTTGGTATTGGCAGAAATTTTACCTGGAGCTAACGTCGATAATTATGTAAGTGCTCTTATTGTGGCGGTTCTTTTGGCGATTCTTAACGCTATTGTAAAGCCTTTATTGGTTATATTAACCTTACCGGTGACTATCGTTACTTTAGGATTGTTTTTGCTGGTCATTAACGCGGCAATCATACTAATGGCTGATCATTTTGTTTCAGGTTTTAGTGTTAATGGTTGGTTGTGGGCGCTGATATTTAGTATTTTGTTATCCGTGTTTCAATCCATATTGTACTCTATTTTAAAGAAAGATAAAAGCTAACTGTTTTTCAGGAAGTTAAAACTTTGTTGAGTTGTAAAAAAGTATTACTTTTGCAACCCGATTTTTAGTACAAAAAAGTAGAGATAATGAATATTTCAAAAGAGCAATTAGACGATTTAAATGCTGTAGTAACAGTAGATATTGCAAAAGAAGATTATAACGATAAAGTAGAGAACATTCTTAGAGATTATCGTAAGAACGCCAATATTCCTGGTTTTAGAAAAGGCCACGTTCCTATGGGATTGGTTAAAAAGCAATATGGAAAGGCCGTTTTAGTAGATGAAGTAAATAAATTATTGCAAGATGCTCTTAATAAGTATCTAACGGAAGAAAAGCTTGATGTTTTAGGTAATCCATTACCTAAAGAACAAGATAACTTCAATTGGGATACTGATGATTATTCTTTTGAATTTGAATTAGGTTTAGCACCAAAATTTGAAATCAAACTTAATGGGAAGAAAGCAATAACTCATTATAAGATTGTTGCTACTGATGAAATGATTGATAATCAAATCACAACCATCCAAAAGCAATATGGTAAATTAGTGCCAAAAGAAAGTGCTGAGAAAGATGATTTAATCAATGGTACTTTTGTAAATGAAGAAAAAGAGATAGAGAATCAAGCAACTATTTCTTTAGATAAAATAAAAGGAAAGAGAAACTTAGATAAATTTATTGGTTCTAAAGTTGGAGATGTTTTAACATTAAAAACCAAAGGATTATTTTCTGAGGATCACGATTTGGTGAATGCGCTGAAGATTAATCAGGATGATGCTAAAGGTCTTGATATCGAAGTAACATTTACTGTTTCTGAAATTAATAATCAGGAACTAGGTGATTTAGATCAGGACTTGTTTGATAAACTATACGGTAAAGATGGTGTAAAATCGGTTACTGAACTTAAAGAAAAAATCAAAGAAGATGCTGCTCGTCAGTTTGTGCAACAATCAGATCAGCAGTTACTTAATGATGTAACCGAGAGTGTTCTTGAAAACACTAAATTTGATTTACCAGCAGAGTTTTTGCAAAAATGGATTCAGGCTACAGGTGAGCAGCCTTTGACAGAAGATCAAGCGAAGGATGAATATGAGAAGAGTGAGAAAGGATTACGTTTTCAATTAATAGAAGGAAAAATAATCAATGATAACAACCTCCAGGTTACTTTTGAAGAATTGAAAGAATTCGCTAAAGATTTGATAAAAGGACAAATGGCTCAATTTGGTCAGATGTCACCAGAAGATAAGGAGCTGGAAGATATCGCAGCTAGAATTTTATCTAATCAGGATGAAGTGAAAAGAATTTCTGAACAACTAATGAGTCAGAAATTACTTGCCTACTATAAGGAGAACGTTAAATTGAAGGAAAAAGAAGTGAGTTTTGATGATTTTGTAAAAGAAGTTTACAAATAATCAACATACACTAATAAGGAATTTATACTTATATTTAGGGCGTTAAACCAAGATTGGATTAACGCCTTTTTTATAAAAATAAAATTTCAGAAAAAGAACATATGAATTACGGAAAAGAATTCGAAAAATACGCTACACAGCATCATGGTATTAATAGTAATTACTATGATAAAATTATCAGTAGTATGTATCCAACTGGGATGACTCCTAATATTATAGAAGAACGTCAAATGAATGTAGCCATTTTTGATGTGTTTTCTCGTTTAATGATGGATCGTATTATATTTTTGGGGACAGGAATCAATGACCAGGTAGCTAATATTATACAAGCTCAGTTATTATTTTTGGAAAGTGTAGATTCTTCAAAAGATATACAGATTTATATAAATTCTCCTGGAGGTAGTGTATATGCAGGTTTAGGTATTTATGATACTATGCAATTTATTAAGCCTGATGTAGCAACAATATGTACTGGGATGGCAGCATCAATGGGAGCAGTATTGTTATGTGCGGGTGAGAAAGGAAAGCGCTCTGGTTTACCACATAGTAGAGTAATGATTCATCAACCACTCGGTGGAGCTCAAGGACAAGCTAGTGATATAGAAATTACTGCTCGCGAAATATTGATACTAAAAGAAGAATTATATAATATCATAGCAAAACATTCTGGTCAGAGTTATGATAAAGTTTATGAAGATAGTGATAGAGACTATTGGATGAAAGCTGATAAGGCTCTTGAGTATGGAATGATAGATGAAATACTTACAAGAGAATAATTTATAGTTAAAATAGTAATAGCAGATAAAAGATCATCTGCAACCCCTAGAAATAAGTCTATCAATATCACATAGGTAGACGAGTTTTGTTGAAATAGATAATTATGCCGAAAGAAGATTTAGAATGCTCGTTTTGTGGAAGAAAGAAACCGGAAACCAATTTGTTAATTGCTGGGTTAGATGCTCATATATGTGACCGTTGTATTGTACAGGCTCATGGAATTGTTGTAGAAGAGGCTAGAGATGAAGAAACAGGAGAGCTTAGCTCAGAGTTAATGCTTCGTAAGCCAATGGCTATAAAGAAATTTCTGGATGAATATGTAATTGGACAGGAGTTTACTAAGAAAGTTATGTCTGTTGCTGTATATAATCATTACAAACGTTTATTACAGCCGACTACTGATGATGATATCGAAATACAAAAGAGTAATATCATTATGGTAGGACAAACAGGAACAGGTAAAACATTGATAGCAAAGACCATTGCTAAAATGCTTAATGTTCCTTTGGCTATAGTTGACGCAACTGTACTTACTGAAGCGGGGTATGTAGGAGAGGATGTAGAAAGTATTCTTACTCGTTTATTACAAGCGGCTGATTATAATCTTGAAAAAGCTCAAAGAGGTATTGTGTTTATTGACGAGATTGATAAAATTGCCCGTAAAAGTGATAACCCAAGTATTACAAGAGATGTTTCGGGAGAAGGAGTGCAGCAGGCCCTATTGAAGCTATTAGAAGGGACCGTAGTGAACGTTCCGCCAAAAGGCGGGCGAAAGCATCCAGATCAAAAGTTTATCGAAGTAAATACCGAAAATATACTTTTCATAGCAGGAGGAGCTTTTGATGGCATCGAAAATGCTATCCAGAAACGTCTAAATATGCAGGCAATGGGCTTTAGTGCTTCTAAATCCGAGGATATCATAGAAAAAGACAATCTATTACAATACATTATCCCTAAAGATTTGAAAGATTTTGGATTAATTCCAGAGATAATAGGTCGTCTTCCTGTATTAACGCATATGAATCCATTGGATAACAATACATTGAGAGCTATTTTAACTGAGCCTAAAAATGCAATTATAAAGCAGTATAAAAAACTTTTCGAAATGGATAATGTAGAGTTCACCATTACACCGGGAGCTTTAGATTATATAGTAGAAAGAGCTGTCGAGTATAAGTTAGGAGCAAGAGGTTTGCGTTCTTTGTGTGAAGCAATTTTAACAGATGCAATGTATGAATTGCCAGAGAGTGAAGAAACAGAATTTAGGGTGACAAAGGATTATGCTGAAAAGAAATTGAATAAATCCATAATAAATAAGCTCAAAGCAGTCTCATAATCTTTAAGGGTTATATTAAAAAAATAAACTCCTTAAGTATATAAAGCTTAAGGAGTTTTTATATTTAAAATACTTTCTTGTTAGAATGAAAGTATTGATGATACTTCAAATTTATACTAAACTCGGATTAATCTTCTTCCGAGTATAATATTTCTTCTATTTTCTTAGAAATGATTTCTTCTGTATTTCTTATTACTAAATCTTTACTGTCTTTTAGGTTTATTTTAAATCCATTTTTAGCGATCAATACTTCATAAAAAGCAACTTTAGAAGTTTCTCCATAGCAAACCTTGTTTATGCCGGTAATCGTATTTTCTGGAGTAGATACAAATGAAGAAGATTCATTAGAAAGAGTCTCGCTTGTAGAAACATTTTCCTCCGTAGTATTGTCATTAGGAATAATAGCTGTTTCTTGTGCATTAATAGCTGCAGAACAGGAAATAAAAATAAGACCGAGTAAAAGATTTTTCATATTTGGGACCTTTGTTAAATCGTAACTAACTGGTAACAAATTTAATACGAAAACAAGGTGTATGAAAGATATTTTTTGTTTTTTAGTTCAATCGTTTTTTTTAATCGATGAAATACTCAATTTTAGTCAAAAAACAGAATTTCTTACGTAATTTTTTTACGTAAAAACCATAATCAAAAAATAATGTAATGGGGAATTTTGCTATTTTTTAATATAAATTTATGGTTTTAGTCAATTAAAGTGAATACGAGCCAATCTTGTTTAATACAAGTAGCTCATCAAGATATTTTCTGGAGTTAGAGAGTCTAGGTATTTTATGTTGGCCTCCAAGTTTATCATTTTTTTTCAACCAATCATAAAATAAATAAGGCCTAGCATTATTAATCTGTAGGATATTTAATGTGGTATTGTTATACCTTTTTGCTTCATAGTCGCTATTAATATCTTGAAGATTTCGATCGAGAATGTCAGCGAAATGATCAAGATTCTTAGGATGTTTTTTAAATTCAATCATCCATTCGTGAGCACCTTTTTCTTTTCCTTCCATAAAAATTGGTGCCACTGTATAATCAATGATTTCACTATCGGTTTCTTTTGTAGCTTTCCTAAGTGCTTCTTCCGCGTTTTCAATAATAAGTTCTTCTCCAAATACATTGATATGATGTTTTGTTCTTCCAGATACTTTTATTCTATAAGGATTAATAGAGGTAAAACGAACTGTATCACCAATTTTATATCTCCATAAACCAGCATTGGTAGTAATAATAACAGCATAATTTTTGCCAATTTCTACATCACTTAATGGTATCACTTTTTCATCTGTTGATCCATAAGTATCCATAGGAATAAATTCATAAAAAATACCATAATCAAGCATTAATAAGAGCTCCGATGATTCGTTGCGATCTTGGATTGCAAAAAAACCTTCAGATGCATTGTAAATTTCGTAATACCTAAAAGAATCTCGTGGTAGGATCTTTTTGTATTGATCAATATAGGGTTCAAAACTTACTCCTCCATGAAAGTATACTTCGATATTTTTCCATATTTCAAAAAGATGTTTTTGCCCTGTTGTTTCTAATACTTGATTTAATAGAACCAACATCCAGGATGGCACTCCGGCAAGGCTAGTAACATTTTCCTGAATGGTTTCGTTTACAATTGCCATCATTTTTGTTTCCCAGTCACTCATTAAAGAAACTTCGTTACTTGGAGTAGAACTGAATTCTGCCCAAAACGGCATATTGTCAATGATAATTGCAGACAAATCACCAAATGAGGTGCCATTTTCTTTATATAACTCTTTACTTCCTCCTAGGCGCAGACTTTTTCCGGTAAAGAGTTTAGAGTTTTCATTGTTATTGAGATACATGCATAAAAGATCTTTCCCCGCTGCATAATGGCAATCTTCCAGTGATTCTTGGCTCACAGGAATAAACTTGCTTTTAGCATTCGTAGTTCCACTAGATTTTGCAAACCATTTAATAGGTGTAGGCCAATATATATTATGTTCTCCTAACCTGCTACGTTCGATCATTTCTTCATAATCTTCATAAGAACGAATAGGAACACGTTCTTTAAAGGTTTCATAGCTATAAATAGATGAAAAACCATAGGTCTTGCCAAGCTCAGTGTTTTTGGCTGTTTCTAATAAAACATGTAACAACTCCAGCTGTACCTCGTTGGGGTATTTTAGAAAAAGCTCCATCTGATGAAAACGCTTTTTTAGAAACCAGCTAGCGATAGAATTTACTAAAGGAATTGGCATTTTTTGATGTATCTTTAGGCTGCAATTAGCATTAATATGATTGTGTGGTTGACTTTAGTCGGAAACTAAAATAATAAAAATAATAACATTCTTTTTATACATTTAACTTATAACTGAACTTTTTATGCAATATGAAGGCGTATTAACCAAAATGCAAACTGAGGTAGGGACCCCAATTCAATACTATTTAGTGTTTGATTCTGATTTTATTCATATGAATCAATTATTGAATAAAACCCTTAGTATAAAATTTGTTGGTTATCAGTGTTTAGCTTGTGGCGAAAACAAAAAAATATATAGGCAAGGATATTGTTACGATGATTTTTATAATCAACCCCAGGTTGGAGATTGGGTAATGCGTCCAGAACTAAGTAAAGCTCATTTAGATATCGAAGATCGAAATTTGGATTTTGAGAAGAAAGTACAACTTCAGCCGCATATAGTTTATTTAGCTAATTCGAGTAATATTAAGGTTGGTGTAACCCGAAAAACACAAGTTCCTACTAGATGGATCGATCAAGGAGCTCATGAAGCTATTGAAATTGTAGAAGTACCTAATCGATACCTTGCAGGAATCACTGAAGTAGCTTTAAAAGATCACGTAGCTGATAAAACGAATTGGCGAAAAATGCTCAAAAATGAGATTGAAGATGAAGATTTAGTGACCTATAGAGATAAACTTAAAGAATTTATTCCTGATGAGGTAAAAGAGTATTTCATAGAAAACAATAAAGAAACCGAACTTGATTTTCCCGTATTAGAGTATCCTACTAAACTAAAGAGCTTAAATCTGGAAAAAATACCAGAATATTCTGGTGTTTTAAAAGGTATCAAAGGTCAATATTTGATTTTTGAAGATGATACTGTTTTTAATGTTCGGAATAATGAAGGATATGTAGTACAGTTAACTATGATTTAATTAGCGCTTTCTATTGCTAATACTTCATTTCCATATAGTTCACATTGCTCGATAGTTTCTTTAATATGATCCATCGTTGTTCTAGGATTGATTAAACACATTCTTAACACTACTTGGCCTAAAAGTACTGTAGTGACTAATAATGCTTCTCTAGAATTAATCATTTTTTCAGAAATTTTCTGATTTATTATATCAATCTCCTTTTCTGAGAAATTTTTATCAATAGGGTTATATCTAAAATTTATTACTGCTAAGGTAGCAGGTGATATGACTTCCCATTTCGGACTTTTTCTTAATAAACCTTCAGTTTGGTCAGCTAATTCTATATTATATTGAATTGCCTTTTTAAAAGAATCCAAACCAAATGTCTTTAATGACATGTAAAACTTTAATGCTCGAAACCGACGAGTTAATTGGATACCGTGATCGTAGAAGTTAATTTCGGATTCATTACCTTCCACGTCTCTTAGGTATTCTGGTTTTTCGCTGAAAGTTCCACTCAGCCAATTATGATTCTTAACTAATAAACAACCCATTTCATAAGGTTGGAAAAACCATTTATGAGGATCTACTGTTAGAGAATCTGCTTTTTCAATACCTTTTAATAAATTTTTTCCGTTATCGGCTAGTATTGCAGCACCGCCATAAGCTCCATCAATATGGAACCATAATTCTTCTTCATTACAGATTCTTGCCATTTCATCTAGTGGATCTACTGTTCCTGTGTTTGTAGTACCAGCAGAGGCAATCAAGCAAAAAGGTTCTAGTCCTTGAAGACGATCCTTAGCGATAGCATTCTTTAATTTATTAAGAGATATTTTGAATTCCAGATCTGTAGGTATGACTCTTATTTGACTCTTTTTAAAGCCTATCACTTTAATCGCTTTTATATTAGAAGAGTGTGCCTGGTCTGATAAGTAAATTACTGCTTTAGAAAAATCATCTCCACATTTTATTCTTCTGGCGGTTACTAATGCAGTAAGGTTAGCCATGGATCCTCCGCTTGTAAAAATACCTCCTCCTTTTTTGGTGCCAAATCCAAAAATTTCTAACAGCCAGTTCATCATAAGTATTTCTAATTCTGCTGCTCCCGGCGATGCAGCCCAACCACCAGAGAAAATATTAAACCCTGTAGCAATGGTATCTGCCATCGCACTGATGTAATTACTTGGACCTGGTACGAAAGAAAATGATTTTGGGTGTGATACAATAGTGCTTTGCGGAACAACATTTTCCATCACAAAATTAAGAACTTCATTGGCTTCTGTTGGGTGGTGTGGTATATCTTCTGCTAGCAAGCTGTCCATTTCTTCCCTAGTAGCTATTGCTACTGGTTTTTTGGAGTCCTGAGTATCAAAATGTTCTACAATATGATCAATAATTGTATAGCCATATTGTTTCATATCATCTTTAGATAACTCTAGTTTAGCGTTGAGGTCATTTTCTATCATTGGGATCTTTTTACCTACTTTATTTGCAAAAATATGCGATTTCAAGCAGTATCTACTAGTATATTTTTATTAAAAAAAGGTATTCTACTTTGGAATGAAACAATAAAAAAAAATACTCAATGACAATGTTTTATCGGAACATTAGCAAATACATTGCTATTAGGATTGCACCGATACATAAAAATGCGCTACTATTTTTCAATAGAACCTCAGTGTTTAGATATGATAGTATGGAAATATCTCTTAATTCCTGCTACCCGTTTTGGTTATTTAGTATAGCTTTAATTTAGAAAAATATTAAAAAGATTAGTGGGGTGTATGTTGGATGTTTTAAGCAAAAAAAGATAATTACGCTACTAAGAATTTTACTCCTTGAACAAAAGAAATGACAATGAGTGCAACACCAATAATTTTAAATAATTTGGTTTTAGAATCATTAGGTTTTTGAGCCATTTTGTTTCCCCATTGGCTATATAGGTACAATGTGCCGATTTTGCCAAGGTATATTCCCGAAAAGAAAAGAAATAAGGCAATTAACGGGGTATATAGTGTGAGTTCGAAAAGATGTTTGTTTGTTAAGGATATCGCTACTATCCAATATATTATTACTGGGGGATTTAAAAATGCAAGAGAGAAACCAGTTATGAATTTAGATTTTCCCAACTTCAGTTTAGATACTTTTGCATTCGTGTCTTTTTTGTTTTTTCGTGCTAAAAAATAAATACCGACTACTAAAAATATAGAAATAATTACTAACTGAATCCATCGGTTATTTTCGAAAAAGCCCGTGAGTTCCATACTACAATGTAGAGCAAAAAAGGCCAATAATACTTCTCCGATACCAGCTGCTAATGCAATACGGAATGCTTTTCTGGTATTTTCTTTAATTGTCGTGTTAATTACAGCTATGTTAACTGCTCCCAGAGGTAAAGCACCAGCTACCGAAGTTAAGATTCCCAGGATAAGATAGAATGTGATCATAGAGTCTTAGTACCTATTTTAAGGCTATCCTTACATTTATTAAGTGGATTGTGTGTAATTAAAAAGAAGCGATAATTTTTATATTGTCGCTTCTTTTTGTGATGTTATAATAGTTGTAGTTTGTGTGTTAAAAATTTGATTTAAAAACTTCTAGTAACTCCGATTCTCATTTTTTTAATGACTTCCTCATAGTAAAGAATCGTTAATATAATTTTTTCGGTGTCTGCATAAGGTACAAGTTCTTCAATAGAGGTTTGCGCAGTATTTATAGCATCTTGAGTAGCTTCAGTACTTTTCTTAAGTGATTTTATATGACCAGAATCTTCTTTGATTCCTAAATCACCTAACCGAACTCCAGGTTCGTTGGTTAGAGATAAAAATGGAATAACCGTTACAATTTCCTTTACTCGATCCTGATATAATTTGATGAGTTCTCCTTTTTTTAAATTTTCTAGATCACCTATCGTATGAAATTTCGTGATTTGATCTTTTTTAGCAAAAAAAATGGCCTCATCTTTTTCCTGAGCATTCGTGTATTGGAAAAATAGAAAAAAGATGAAGCCTATTAATAATTTTGATTTAAGCATAATTTAAACTGTAGTATTAAAATTCATTTGATGGATTTAGGGGATCCGGAACAAAAAAAGTATTGTTTTATTATTAAAAAAAAGATAACATTTATTGCATTACCATATAGTTATTCATTGCTTTCTTAAGTTGAAATTTTGGAGCTGATTTGCTTGTAGGGTCTTCAAAAAGCTTATCTACGCTTACAAAATCTTTAGTGAATCTATTATACTTTAGAACGTTCATTACACCATTATTTGGTTTATAGCTCACTTCTACACCTTCTCCGTGAATATTAAAAAAGCTATTGTCCATTTTAAAAGCTCTTTCAAGAACAGCTAGAGATGTATAAGAATCATCGAATTTTACCACATTTAAAAAACCAGAAATTTTGGAGTTGTGTAAATACACTAAAGCGGAGTTTGTTGCGGAAATAGCTGATGATGTATGTATATAATTGGAATTGTCAGAAAGATTTACAAAAGTGGAATTAGTAATGGTTACATCTGTAATAGCATTAGGTTTCAAATATCCTGAATTTTTATCATAACCGTCAATTTCTATTGCATACGATCCTTTTGGGCTGTTAATATATGGGTGACGTATAGCCATTAAATAATCCAGGTCTCCTTTAAAACCTTCAGAAATTTGAAAATCGTCATCTTCTGCTTTGTATGAAAGCATATTTCTCATATTATTATTTCCTCCTGTCCAATTAAATGAATCCTGACCTGAGTAACTAACCATCACATGATCTATTATTGAGGCTGTTCCTATTCCAAATAGAGATAAACCATTCGAGTTTTCGATTCTTTTAGATTTATTACCTGGAAATTCTATTCGGACATATCTTAAAATTGTAGTTTGCTCGTTTTGATCACTTCCTCCATATACAGAATACTGAGGATTGAAATTTCCTTTGATGACACCGTTACCAGATACTGAGTTTACTTTCCCGGAACCAGCTATTATTATTCCTCCCCAATCTCCACTTGCTCTCGATTTAGGAGCTTTGTTAGATGTGAAAACAATAGGATAGGCTTCAGATCCAACTGCAATCAATTTAGAACCTCGCGTTATGATGAGATTCGCAGGATTTTCATGATCGCCTCTGATCACAGTTCCTTCCTGAATTGTTAGTGTAGCATTGCCAGTAACATATACATCTCCAGATAGTAAATACACTGTATCATTATTTAAGTAAGTGTCTTCTGCTATAATATTTGGAAGCTTTTCGTCAGCTTCAGGATAATTTGTGGTGTTGGGAGTAAAGTTGGTCCAGCCTTTTATCCATTTACTATCGCTACCGTTAAAATCTTGTGCATTAGAGGTTAGAATGGTAATAGTTAGTAGGAGACATGTAGTCAAGGCGCATCTTAGTTTCATAAAAGTTTTATTTTTGGGGTTATAAATTAGGAAGAAAATTCTTTCTTCTTTTTTTTAGGTCACTAAGTTAAGATACTTTTAGAAGAGTCGGTTACGGGTTTTCCGTAAAATATGTACGTTCGTCGTTTTTTTTGATTAAATTAATAAAACATTAAGAGTATAATTCCTACTTATAAAGGTTTTATGATGCTGATTATCAATAATTTAATAATTGTTTACTTATTTTGATAAAATGATAAACAAAAATGTTTTTAATCTTTAATTATTTTTTTTGATGATAACTTATTTTTATTAAAATACTGTTTTTGAGTGATTTACGTATTTTTGTTTTTATGTAGTATTATTACAAATTTTAGTGTTCTATATGAATTTTTGCTTTTTAAAAATCAGAAAGACACAAAATTAGAGAGTCGTATGACAGTTTTTTGTGTCTTTAGTCGATTTTGTTTTTAAATTATTATCCGTTAAAATGAAGACTTAGATATTTCCTTCCTTACCTAACCGCATCTTTTTAATCATTTCTTCGAAATATAATACCGCCCAGATAATCTTATCTGTATCAGAGTAAGGAACTAATTCTTTTATGGTGTTTGTTGTGTAAACAAATGCTCTATCCGCTATTTCATTATTTTTCTCTACTATTTTGATTTTATCAGAATCTTCTTTGATACCCACATCACTAAGACTGGTTCCAGGTTTATTGTTTAGGGATAGATAGGGTAGCACTACAAAAATTTCTCGAGCACGTTCCAGATATAGTTCTATTAGTGCTCCTTTATTAAGATCTTGCAATTCATCAATAGTATGAAATCGGTTAATCAGTTTGTCATTATCAAAAAAAACTCCTTTTTTCTTTGTTTGTCCGCTTATGCTACTAATGGTAAGTGTTATTAGTAATAAAGTAATTATTTTTTTCATGATGTTAGTTTTTGATGGAAGTGTAGTTTATTGAACTACCATATAGTTGTTTAGTGAATTTTTTAATGTAAAATCTGGATTAGCTTTGTCCAAAGGATTACTAAAAATTTCTTCAGGTTGTTGAAAAGCTTTAGTAAATCGATTGTATTTAAGTAAATTGAATGTATCACCGGTTATATTATGATGAGTAATAACACCCTCACTATGTACATTAAAAAAACTGTTGTCAAGCTTAAAAGCTGTTTCTATCATTTTAAGAGTAGAGAAAGATTTATCTAATTTAACTACATCAGAGAATCCCGATATATTGGAGTCATTTAGATATAATTCGCCAAGGTTGTTTATAGATATAGCCGCTCTGGAATGATGATAATTACTTTCATTCACTAAGGTGATCAATGTTGCACCTGTGATATCAATACTAGAAAGTATTTTAGAATTCTCGAATCCTAAGTTTTTATTATAGCCATCTACTTCTATTGCATAGGATCCATTGTTGCTTGTAATATAAGGGTGTTTAATAGCCAGAATATTTATAAGCTCACCTCTGTACCCTTGTGTGAAGTCAAAATCGTCATCATTAGATTTAAAAGAAATAAGATTTTTAGCTTTAGATGCTCCTCCATGCCATTCAAAGGAGTCGTCTGCAGAATAACTTACCATAATGTTTTCTACTATAGATTGATTTCCTAGGGTATATAACGAAAGCCCATTTGTAGATTTGCCCGCGTATTCAATTCTAACGTATCTTAAAATTGTGGTTTCCTCATCAATATTATTTCCACCAAATATGCTATATAATGGATTGAATTTTCCTTTTATAGTTCCTTCTCCTTCTATAGTATTTGCTTTACCCGAACCTATAATAGTAATTCCGCCCCAATCACCACTTTTTCTGGAGTTTCGGGATTTGTTAGATGTAAATACAATAGGTAATGCTTTGCTACCATCAGCAATTAGCTTAGCTCCTTTGGTAATAATTAGATTCGTAGACTTTTCTGTATCTGCTTTTATAAGAGTTCCCTCTTGTATAGTCAATGTAGCATCGTTAGTTACATATACGTCTCCAGACATAAGATAAACAATATCACTTCTTAGATAGGTGTCCTTGTTTATAATATTAGGTAATTGTTCATCGTGGGTAAGATAATTGGTTTTGTTTGGTTCAAAATTGGTCCAATCCCTGGTCCACTTCATATTATTAGGATTAAAGTCGCTTTGAGATAATCCTGAAATTGAAATTGCAATAAATAAAAATATGCTTAACAGTTCTCTTTTTTTCATAACTTCATTTTTTTAGTCTCACACTTTGTTAAACCACATTGGACTATTCATCCAAAAAATCAAAATTTGTTTGTTAGTACTCCATTTAGTTCGGTGAAATAGGATGAAGATTACATAAAAAATGATTTATTAACATTTTTTTGTAAAAGTTGAAATATTGATAAGATATAAGATGTTGCTCTTTGTTTGTGCTTTAGTTGGTTCATTTTTAAGGAGATAAGCTCGTGTAAAAACAAAAAAAACAGCCATATGTGGCTGTTTTTATACATTCGTAAATGGGTGTTTTAGAAATTTCCGTTCACTCCTATTCGAATTTTTTTAATCATTTCTTCATAGTAGAGAATAGACCATACTATTTTCTCTGTATCTGCATAGGGTATAAACTCGGTTATTAAATTACCGGTACTCTCGAATGCTTCCGTAGTAGTTTCGTGATGTTTCTTTAAGAGTTTTAGATTGTCAGAGTTTTCCTTAATTCCAATATCAGAAAGACTTACACCTGCCTCATTAGTAAGCGCTATATAGGGTAGTACAGTAATAATCTCATTTGCTCGCTCTATATATAATTTAACAAGTTCTCCTTTTTTTAAATCTTCTAATTCATCAATAGTATGAAATTTAGTAATTAAGGTACTTTGATCAAAAAAGATATTCTTTTTAGATTGAGCAAAGCCTGTAGCGGTTAAAAAAAGAGCTATAAATAGGGTAATTGATTTCATTATAAAGATATTAATTAAGGTAAAAGTTAATTTTATTGCATGACTGTGTAAGTATCACGTGCTTGTTTTAACGTAAATTTTGGGTTTTTAGCATCTAATGGTTTTTCAAAAAAATCAGATACATTTTTAAATTGTGTAGTAAACATATTATATTTAAGCAGTCCTTGTACTTCATTTTTTGGTTCTAATGGAACCAATACATTCGTGTCGTGTACATTGAAAATACTGTTTTCTAAAGAAAATGATGTTTCTAGATTAGCATAGGATGTATAGGATTTGTCAAATTTTGCTACATTGGCAAAACCAGATATTCTAGAATCTGCGACATGTAGTCGAGCTAAATTTTTAGAAGAAATTGCAGCTCCGGTATGTTGATAATTACTGCTGTCTGATAAATTGATTAAGGTAGCATCTTTTATATCCACATTAGATAGTTCCAGAGACGTCATGCCTAATTTTTTATCATAACCATCTATTTCGATTGCATAAGAACCACTGATGTCAGAAATATATGGATGCCTAATCGCAATAATATTATATAGTTCTCCTTGGTAGCCTAAAGTGAAATCATAGTCATCATCTTTAGCCTTGTATGAAATCAGATTGTTCATATTTACAGTACCACCAAAAAACTCAAAAGAATCATCAGCAGAATGACTTATCATAATATTATTAAGGATGGATTTTTTTCCTAAAGCGTATAAAGAAAGGCCATTTAATTCTTTTGATTGATTTATTTTTTTTCCTGCGTACTCAATTCGTACATATGTCATAATAGTAGTCATCTCATCATCATCATCACCTCCATAGAGAGAGTATTGTGGGAAAAAATCGCCTTCAATAACACCGGCTTTGGATGGAGAATTGATGATTCCTGATCCTGCGATTATAATCCCGCCCCAATCACCACTTTTTCTTGCTTTTGGTGACTTGTCAGAAGTAAATACAATAGGTTGCCCTTTTAGACCTCTGGCGATTAGTTTAGATCCTTTACTAACGACAAGACTTGTTTGGGTTTTGGTATCACAACGAATGATCGTTCCTTCTTGGATAGACAGTGTGGCACCATTAGTTACATATACACTTCCGGATAGAAAATATACTGAATCATTTGTTAAGTGCGTGTCTTGGTCGATTATCGTAGGGATGTCTTCATCTGGTTGCGGATATGCCTCGTGATTAGGGTCGAAATTAGCCCATCCATTGATCCATTTCATGGAATCATCGTTAATTGTATTTTGGGACAATAGTATCGATGGGAAAAATATCAGTATTGTTAGGGATAAAATAGTTGATTTCATAACTGTTTTATGGGGGTTTTATATTTGGGAATAAAATTATAACTATAAGTGTTCTGCTTATTGCGTCTAACTTTATTAAATAGTTAATCCAATTTTAATAAATTTATTGTGTTGAGGTTGCTATTTATTTGATGAAATAGCTGCAAAAAACATTGAATGTTGTTTGTGAAGTCTTAATATTTTGATTTTAAATGGTTAATATTCGTTTTCGAATCCAATTAAAATCCAATACTTTTTCTGAGTTTTCCCAGCACTAATGTAGTAAGAAATCAGGTTAAAAAAAATTTATTACTAGTAGAACTTTGCTATAATTAGAATTTTTAGACAAAGTTTAGAAATCCACCATTTCAACTTGTAAAATGACAGAAAAACTAGTTAATCTGTAGTACGTAAATAGGTTTAGTTCTTAGTTTTTGTAGTGTCTTTTTTCTTTTTCTTACCAAGAAAGCCTCCAAAAATATCTTTAGCAGCGTCTTTTAATTTGTCTTCTGTCTTAGTGGAGTCTTTATCCTTTTTAGAACCTCCTAATAAATCCGTAAGTACTTTGGTTCCCTCATCCACTATCTTTCCGGTTGCTTTTTCTTTTTGTTTACTTATGATTTGCTGCGTTAATTGTTTAACAGCCTGCCCGGTATTAAGGTTTATTTTCGGATTAGAAAAGTTACCGGATATACCAATAGGCAGTGCAACTTTCATCTCATTTGCCTCCTGATCATTAAGCTGAGAAATTAGCCCACCTACTTCGTTACCCAAATATTTCGCGGGTACATCTAATGATACATTGTAATCCATATTCATATCAAAACTATGGCTGCCTCCAGCAGTTATTTTGATTCCTTCTACGTCAAATTCAAAAGGTTTCACATTAATTTTACCATCATCAAAACTAAGCGATGTTTTAATGTCTTTTAAATTAAGTTTATCAAGGTTTAAAAACCCTAGTTGCCCATCTAAGTTAGATAATAATGGAGTTTGAGATGTGCTTACTTTGGCATTTAATATTTCTGCCAATGCATTTCCTTTTACAGAATTCAAAACTGGTGTAAGGTCGTTATTTAGATTACCATTTAAGTTAATTTGTGTAGTTAACGCACCTGTTAAGGCTTTGGCAATAGGAGCTAATCCTTGTAATAACGCCAGACTCGAAAAAGATTTAGCAATGTCAATTTTACTTAAGTCCAAATTCATTCCAAAATTAGGAGTTTCTGATTTTGTAGATACTTTACCGTTAAAGGCAAGTCCTCCATCAAATAGATTGGATGTTACGTTTTGTAAATAAGCAGTCTCGTCATTTATTTTCACACTTCCTTTTGTGTTTTTTAATTCTAAGTTGTCATAGAGTACTTTTTTTGCATCAAAATTCAATGTAGCATCAAGAAACGATGGTATTTTCAGTGCTTCTTCTTCAGTATTTTCCGTTTGTTCTTCGGTTGCTTCATTTTCTGCTACCAAGAAATCATCTACTGCAAAAACTTCAGAACTAACATCAAAGTTTCCTTTTAGATCTTGTTTTGAAAATAAAAATCCCATCAAATTACTAATAGTACCTGCTGCAGTAAGGTCAGATTTCCCTGTAGTCACCTGCATTTTGTCTAAGGTGATAGTTTCTGGTTTGAAACCTACATTGGCATTTTTAATTTTAATTTCATTAGGTAATTCTGGAGAGGCATAGGTAAAATTACTTAGACTAGCTGTACCTGAGCTTTTTACATTTTGATATTGCTCTTTTTCTAAAGATTGCATATCAAAATTGGTGTTTACATTTGCTTTGAGTATTCCATTAAGTTGTTGTTCTAATTCTAAAGGATATGCTTTATCTAAATTAGCAAGATTCAGTGTTCCGTTTACTGCCATATCTACGATCATATTTGTTGTTATATTTCGTAAACTACCTTTGGCTGCAAAGGTATCTTGATCTATTCTGAAAGTAAGGTTTCCAATATTTATATACATGTCATCAGCTAAACCAGTGTCGTTTTTGATTTGCGTATCTATGTTAATATTCTGAACACTTTTTGGTAAATCAGGGTATTTAAAAGAAGCATTGTGTGATGCAATTTTAATATCCATTTTTGGGATATATACATCATCAGCTTTTCCTTTGATAATTCCATTTACGGAGAAATCCCCAGTGGTTTGAACACCATCTAGATTTTTGGCATATACTTCAGGAATAACAGCTAAGAAATTTTTAAAATCCGATGAGGGAGTTTTAAAACTAAGATCTATATCCGTGTATTTTTCAAAAAGTTGCACGAATCCTTCAAATTCCAGAGGAAGTTGATTTACAAAAGCCTTATTTTCTTTGAATGTGTATCGCTGGTTTTCGAGGTCTAGTTCTAATTCAGCTTCAAGTTTCAGTGCATTTTTATTGAGATATTTGGTGTTGTCTAAACTAAAAGAAACTTCAGAACTGGATGCTGTGTCTAATATTATATTTTCTCCGGATAGAGATCCATCACCGCTATGATTTACATTGGTCATAAGTAAAGCGATCTTATTGATATCATTTTGGTATAAAAGCTTACTATTATTTATTTCATAATGATCTAATTCGAAGGTAAAAGAACCACCTTCTTCTTTAGTAGCTACTTCTGGTTCTTCTGATGTTTTTGTAATGTCAAAATTAGAATTTCCTAATGAGTCCGTCTTAATCCCAATGTTTGCTTCGTCAATTATAAATTTTTGAATACTGATAGGTTCTTCAGCATCTTTGAATAATTCGTTTATAGACATGTCTAGTGATATTTTTTTGGCATAAGCCAATGTATCACCTTCAAAAGGAGCAAAATTAATGATGGAAAGCTCATCAATTATAACAGAAGCCTGTGGAAAACTCCTAATCAAGCTAATATCTACATCAGCAAAATCAACTTTAGCATTTACATGCTCATTAGCCAAATACCGTATTTTGTCTTTTATCGTTCCTCCAAATAAGAGAGGTATTGAAATGATTGCTATAATTAATAGAACAACAAGAATTCCGAAGATTTTAAGGGCTTTTTTGATCATTTTGATGCTTTTATGTAAAGTAACGATTTACAAAGGTACAATGTTGCGATTCTAGAGTTAACTATTTGTTAGATTTTTTTAAATTTCAAGGGCTAATTCGCCTCCTTGTTTTAGTTTGAACCTTTTTCTTAAGAAATACACAGCTAAATAGAGAATGGGAGTGTCAAAAGCCGCAACTAACACTTTGAATAAAAACCCATTAAGTAATAATATACCAAAACGATCCCAATCAATAACTCCAGTAGCACATAATAACAGTAATACAGTAAATGTGTCTATAAACTGAGAAGCAAAAGTAGAGAAGTTGTTCCTGATCCACAGGTGTTTTCCTTTAGTGACTCTTTTCCAAAAATGAAAAATCTGAATGTCAATATACTGCGCAAAAAGATACGCCATCATGGAGGCAAAAACCGCTACCGCAGTTGCACCAAAAACTTTAGTAAATGTTTCATCATTAATAGGGGACCAGCTAGTGGCAGGAACTTCTTTAGAAGCATACACTATTAATAAAGAAAAGAATGAGGCAAAAATACCAGCAGTAACAATTTGATTGGCTTTTCTTTTTCCATAGATTTCACTAATAATATCTGTGATTAAAAAAGTAATAGGATATGGTAAAATCCCAACGGAAATTTCAAAAGTATACATTCCGAAAAAATCCCAGTAAAAAAATTTCTGAAAAATAAGATTAGATGCTACTAAAGAGGAAATAAATAAAGCTCCAAGTATGAGATAAATTCTATACGCTACTATTTTATCTTTTAGATTCAGAGGAGTTTTATTTAAAATATAATTAGTTCATAATACTTCGCCCAAAAATAAGGTGAAGTGGTTTTGTTTTCCTTAATTTGTTCTTAAAAATACGGAGTTCTGATCAGAATATAAATATCCACATTTGAAAACATCAAATAGTATACATATTTCGTTAGGAAGTAATATCGGAAATCGTCTGGATTATCTTCAGCAAGCTTTGCAGGTGATTTATGAAACTATTGGCGATGTAGTAAGTATTTCTAGCATTTATCAAACGCCAGCTTGGGGGTTTAGTAGCGATGATTTTTATAACGCTTGTATTCTTGTGAAGACCTTTTATTCCACTTCAGAAGTATTGGATAGGCTTTTGGAAATCGAAAATTCTTTGGGAAGAAGTAGAAAAGAAGGGGAAGGATATGAAGCAAGAACGATCGATCTGGATATTGTTTTTTCTTCGCAAGGAATTATAGAAACCGAGAACTTGATCGTTCCTCATCCATCTATGCAAGATCGGAAGTTTGTATTGAAACCTCTTGAAGAAATAGCAGGAGAATTAGCGCATCCGATATTAAATCAAACTGTACATCAGTTATTGGAGAAAACTACAGATACATCCGTAGTGACCAAACTGAATGAGGTTATGCTAAGTCCTAAAGAGAAATATTCCTTATCGACTTTTCAGTATCTTACTATTGAGGGTAATATTGGAGCTGGTAAAACTAGTCTAGCACGTCTGATAGCAGAAGAGTTTAATGCTAAGTTGGTGTTAGAACGTTTTGCGGATAATCCTTTTTTACCGAAGTTCTATGAAGATATGGAAAGATATGCATTTCCATTAGAAATGTCATTTTTGGCCGATCGTTATCAGCGACTACAGGATGATATTGGTCAATTTGATCTATTCAAGGATTTTGTGGTTAGTGATTATGATGTATTTAAATCGTTGATTTTTGCCCAGGTAACCTTGCAGGAAGATGAATATAAGCTGTACAAGAAGGTTTTTGATATTATGTATCGGGATTTGCCAAAACCAGGATTGTATGTGTATTTATATCAAAACACGGAACGCTTGTTAGAAAATATAAAAAGACGAGGTCGCGACTACGAACAGAAAATCCCTGCAGAATATCTGAATAAAATTAACAAAGGGTACTTGCAATTCATAAAATCACAAGCACACTTTAATGTTCGAATCATAGATATATCTGATAAGGATTTTATATCTAATCGTGAAGATTATATTTGGATTTTAAACCAATTGGCTAAATAAGTTACCCTTTCTGAAGCTCACTAGCTACTTTTTGAACTTCATCCAAAACGCGAAGTAGATTACCGCTCCAAAGTTTTTCTATTTGTTCTTCAGTATATCCACGTTTTACTAATTCTAGAGTAACATTGAAGGTTTCTGAAGCATCACTCCATCCTTCGATTCCACCGCCACCATCAAAATCAGAGCTAATACCAACGTGTTCAATGCCAATTTTATCAACCATATAGTCAATATGATTCACAAAATCTACTACATCAACGGCAGGAGGTAAGTCGGTCATTTTTTTGACCTTTGCTCTTCTTATAGCAGCCATTTTTCCTAAAAAGTCGTAGTAGGTTTCTTTTTCTTCAGAACTCAGTTTCATTACTTCTTCTCGCTCTAGCCAAGTGACTCCCATAGAATCTGCAATTTGTTTTCCGATTTCTACCTCTTTTACAACTCTCTTTTCAAACTTTTCGGTATTTAGATAAGAGGTAAAAGCAACGGTTTGTACAACACCTCCATTTTCTTTTAGCCACTGTAATTGTTCGTCATCTAGATTTCTACTATGATCACATAACGCTCTTGCAGAAGAATGTGAAGCAATAATGGGTGCTTTAGAAAGCTCGATCATCTGGCGCATTGATTCCTTAGATGGATGTGACACGTCAATCATCATACCCCATTTATTCATTTCGGCCACCACTTCTTTTCCGAGATCACTTAATCCATTATGCAGCCATACATCGTCAGCTTCTCCAGTATTAGAATCACAGAGTTGACTATGTCCGTTATGAGATAATGACATATATCTTCCTCCAAGATCATAAAACTTTTTTACATTATTGATGTCAGTTCCCACTGGATAACCGTTTTCAATACCAATCATCGCTACCTTTTTACCAGATTTATGAATTCTACGAACGTCTTCAGAAGTTAACGCTAATTCTATTTGATTTGGTGCGATAGTATCCACCAATCTATGAATTGCATCAAATTTAGACATGGCAATCTTATGAGCTTTATCAAAACCTTCCGTATTCAGTGAATCTTGTCCTGTATAGACAATAAACCAGGCAACATCTAATCCACCTTTGTTCATTTTTGGTAAGGTAATCTGAGAGTTTAGATCTTGTGTGTAATTAATAGAATCCGTAAAGTTTTTGATATTAATATCACAATGAGTATCTAGTGTAATAACGTTTTTATGTATTTCTTTCGCCCTTGTGATGAGTTGATCCTCTGTCATAGATTCTTCTTTTTTAGGTACTGCTTTTTTTTGGTTACAACCTATTAAAGTAAAACAGATGACGAGTAGTACAGAGATGTATTTCATTTTGAAAAATAGGAATTGAGTTAGTTAGCCTTAAACTTACAAAACAAATCCCATATCACGACACCAGCGCTAACTGAAATGTTTAAAGAATGCTTGCTTCCATATTGCGGTATTTCTATTACAGTATCGCTCGTAGAAACCACTTCTTGCTGAACACCTTTTACTTCGTTTCCAAAAATAATCGCATAGGTTTGGTTTGGTTCAGGATTAAAATCGTTAAGCAGGGTCGCACTTTCAGCTTGCTCAATAGATACGATTTTGATGTTTTCGGATTGAAGTTTAGTAACTAGTTTCAAAGTGTTTTCTGTA
This sequence comes from uncultured Aquimarina sp., assembly GCF_947495315.1. Classification (GTDB taxonomy): domain Bacteria; phylum Bacteroidota; class Bacteroidia; order Flavobacteriales; family Flavobacteriaceae; genus Aquimarina. Next base: position 191,527 of record NZ_CANLYD010000011.1, read on the forward strand.
TGCTCCCAATCTACAGTTTCGGTAGCCCCAAGTGCTGTTTTCTGAATATCTTTATGAGGTGGAGTGGCGGTGATGCCACAGAGATATATTTTTTCTATCAAAAAAGCATCTGCTGTTCTAAACACGGATCCAATATTGTTAAGACTTCTGATGTTGTCTAAAATAATAATCAGCGGAGTCTTTTTTGCTTCTTTAAATTCAGCAACTGTTTTGCGATCAAGCTCGCTGTTTTTTAGTTTTCTGTTCATTTTTTTAAAGTTTGCAGTATTCAGTTTATAGTGCGCAGTAACTGTTTTATATTATAAGTTAATCTATACTTTAATACCAAATTTTTCAGGGTTATTAATCATATAATTGATTAGGTTGCCGACCTCTAAGCTTAAAGAAGTAAGTTGGTCAAAAGTTTTTTGATCTATATACTTACAAGCTAAAGAAAATTCAAGCCAAGTTTGAGTTTCTGCATTTTCAGAATCACTATCAGTAAGTTTACTTATAAAGTGTTTGGGGTATTTTCGTTTTCTATATGATTCAGAAATATTAGCAGTTACACTTCTAGAAGATCGTCTTATTTGATCAATAAGAGAGTATTTTTCTTCTTTTGGGAAATTTTTGGTAATTTCAAATATTTTCATAGCCAAATCAAATGATTTTTTATAAGCTAATAGATTCTTAAAATCCATATTTATTTTAAAATTTTGTCAAAGGTATCACTTTCTCTTTAGTATAAAATATAATATCGGTGAAGCCATAAAGTAGGGTTTGAATATTTGTTTTTCTATTTTAAATTTTGTACTGCGAACTAATAACTTATTACTGCAAACTGTTTACAATACAATTGTGAATAAAAATGAATAACTCCTTTTAACTAGGTTTCAAAAAAAAACGGAGAATACCTACTTTAGCCACTGTAGAAAAATCATATCCTTTTGGCAGCAAAAAAAGAAAAAAAAGTAACTCCATTAATGAAGCAATACAATGCGATTAAGGCTAAATACCCAGACGCATTGCTACTGTTTAGAGTAGGGGATTTTTATGAGACTTTTGGAGAAGACGCTATTAAAGCAGCAGCAATCCTTAATATTGTTCAGACCAAAAGAGGTAATGGTAGTGAAAACGAAACTGCTTTGGCAGGATTTCCACACCATTCTTTGAACACCTATTTGCCTAAGTTAGTCAAGGCGGGAGAACGAGTCGCGATTTGTGATCAATTAGAAGATCCCAAACAGACTAAAACTATTGTAAAAAGAGGAGTAACGGAGTTAGTAACTCCTGGTGTTGCACTAAATGATGAGGTTTTACAGAGTAAAACCAATAATTTTCTATGTGCTTTGCATTACGGTAAAAAACAATTAGGTGTTGCGTTTTTGGATGTTTCTACCGGAGAGTTTTTAACCGCCCAAGGAGATGTTGCGCAGATGGATAAGTTATTGCGTAATTTTAATCCAAGCGAGGTTTTAATTCCTAAACCAAAAAAGCAAAGCTTTCAGAATGATTTTGGGAATGATTTTCACACTTTTTTCTTAGAAGATTGGGTATTTAAAACGGATTATGCGAATGAGACGCTGAATACTCATTTTGAAACTACCTCTCTTAAAGGTTTTGGAGTAGACCATTTACAGGAAGGGGTTATTGCCGCAGGTGTAATTCTTCATTATTTAGGAGAAACACAACATCATAAATTACAGCATATAACGACTATTCAGCGTATTGCAGAGGATGAGTATATATGGATGGATCGTTTTACAATTCGTAACCTGGAGTTGTATAATCCAAATGCCGCCAATGCAGTAACGCTAATAGATGTAATTGATAAAACAATCTCTCCTATGGGAGGTCGTACCCTAAAACGGTGGTTGGCATTACCTCTTAAAAATATTACAAGTATCCAAAAACGTCACGAGGTGGTGCAGTACTTTTTGGATAATAGTACGTTACATCAGAAGATTCAACATCAAATCAAACAGATCGGAGACATAGAACGTTTGATTTCTAAAGTAGCTACGGGAAAAGTGAATCCTAGAGAAATCATTCAATTAAAAAATTCTCTGGAAGCTATAGTACCGATCAAAGCACAAGCTGCGAATAGTAATAATGAAGCATTAAAAGTGATCGGAAATACACTTCACGATTGTGAATTATTACGAAATAAAATTAAAGAAACGCTTAATGAAGAGGCTCCGGTAAATATTCTAAAAGGAAATACCATAGCAGATGGATATCTTGATGAGTTAGATGAGTTACGTTCTATAGCTTTTTCCGGAAAAGATTATCTGGATAAAATGTTGGAACGTGAAACAGAAGCTACTGGGATTACTTCCTTGAAAATAGCATCTAATAATGTTTTTGGGTATTATATAGAAGTGAGGAATACTCACAAGGATAAAGTTCCTGAAACTTGGATACGAAAGCAAACATTAGTAAATGCAGAAAGATATATCACTGAAGAATTAAAAGAGTACGAAGCCAAAATTCTTGGTGCCGAAGAAAAAATTCTATCATTAGAGCAACAGTTGTTTAGCGATCTGATTGTATGGATGAGTGAATATATCAAGCCAGTACAACTAAACGCTACTTTAATTGGTCAACTAGATTGTTTGTGTTCATTTACGCAGTTAGCCAAAGAAAATAAATACACACGCCCTATTATTGACGATTCTCATCATCTGGAAATTAAAAATGGGCGTCATCCTGTAATAGAAAAGCAATTACCTCCAGGAGAATCGTATATAGCGAATGATGTCTCTTTGAATAGAGAAGATCAGCAGATGATTATGATTACAGGACCTAATATGAGTGGTAAGTCTGCGATATTAAGACAAACAGCTTTAATCGTTTTATTAGCACAAATGGGAAGTTTTGTTCCTGCAGATGAAGCTAAGATAGGAGCAGTGGATAAGATATTTACCAGAGTAGGAGCGAGCGATAATATCTCTATGGGAGAATCTACTTTTATGGTAGAGATGAATGAAACAGCAAACATTCTAAATAATATATCGGATAGAAGCTTGGTGTTGCTTGATGAAATAGGTCGTGGTACCAGTACTTATGATGGAATTTCTATTGCCTGGGCGATTAGTGAGTTTCTCCACGAACATCCGGCAAGACCAAAAACACTGTTTGCTACACATTATCATGAGCTTAATGAAATGTGTGAGACTTTTGATCGAATCAAAAACTACAACGTAGCTGTAAAAGAATTGAAAGATAATGTGCTTTTTCTACGTAAGTTAGTTCCTGGTGGCAGTGAGCATAGTTTTGGAATTCATGTAGCTAAGATGGCAGGAATGCCTCAGCAAGTGTTACATAGAGCTAATAAGATGCTTAAGAAATTAGAGAAATCTCATAGTAGCGAGGAGTTAACTGATAAAATAAAAGGAATCCAGGAAGAAGATGAGTTACAATTAAGTTTCTTTAATTTAGACGACCCATTATTGGAAGAAATTAAGGAAGAAATTGTAAATATTGATATAGATACCCTTACTCCGGTAGAAGCTTTGATGAAATTAAATGAGATTAAACGTATGTTAACCAGGAAGAAAGCTTCTACAGTGTAAAGTTTTTTATTCTTTTTTTAGAAAAGACTTTGGTATTACTAGAAATGTTTTAAATTTGCATCCGCAATAACACATTGCGAAGTTCTTAAAATAAATGCGAAAGTAGCTCAGGGGTAGAGCATCGTCCGCCTCAGGCGGATTTGGGTCATATCATTTTTAATGATAAAACTCTCAAGTTATATTCCTGATGTATACGGTATTAAAATGCGAAAGTAGCTCAGGGGTAGAGCATCACCTTGCCAAGGTGAGGGTCGCGAGTTCAAATCTCGTCTTTCGCTCTGATAAAATATACCACGCTCGGGTGGTGGAATTGGTAGACACGTTGGACTTAAAATCCAATGTCCATTAGGACGTACGGGTTCAAGTCCCGTCCCGAGTACATAAGCAAACCCTTTGATTTTCAAAGGGTTTCTTTGTTTTTAGTCATTTCTTATCTTTTGTTGAAACTATTTAATTTACTGCTGGTTTCAACATAGTTTCAACATTTTTAGTTTAGTATCACTATTCCTTTAGAAGAATACATTGTTGAATTTTAATATTTACAGAAAGATTTTTCATTTTAGTTGTCTATTGCTATAATTTATCAGCGTGCAAAATTAAAATAAAGGCTTTTAGGTAGGAAAACTCGAAATCATAAAGGAATCTATCGATTTGTTTGTTTTGTTGTTTTAAAAAGGGCTTAAAATTATTTTTATGGGAGTCTAATCGACCTAAAAAGACTTTAAAATTTAAATCTTTATTTTTATAATACAAATGAATTCTCTAATCAATATTCATAGTGTAAATCAAAAAGTCTACTTATCTGTAGGGATATATAGTATTAAAGTTTTAGGTGGTTGGAGCGTAAAGGTTAATAACTTCTCTGTTTCTCTTAGAAAGATTGAAAACGGTCTGGTTATTAAATCCGAAGATACCTTCTGGAAATACCAATCCTATGCATTTAATAAAAAGACTAAAAAGATTGCAGTTCTTGATATACACGAATCTGGTAACTTTGTTGTGGAATTCAGCAATCCGAAAAACTTGAAAGTAAAGCCTTCTAGTTTGATTGTATCACAAATCTTTGAAAAAGAAATCCCAAATCAAGATTTAGAAATTTGTATTGGTTGTTAAGATCAAAATTACATTTTTCTTAATATTGAACTTTTTATTCTCCTTCTTTTACTCCAACCTTTAATATAAATCCCATATGCACCAAGATATAAATAATGATAAAAACTGTAATATGGACCCAATTAAAATATAGAGGAAACCATTTTTAAACTTTCTGAAATCTAGTTTAGCAGATTGTAAATGCTTAAGGTGATTTGCTTCCATTTCGTCTTCAGTAAGTTCGTCATTTTCATTTTCTTTGAGATTATTTAGTATGATATGAATAGGTTGATCAAAATCTGGAGCTTCATCTTTATAACGTAAACTACTAATTTTTAAAGCTATCTTATCAATTAAATAAAATCTATATATGCCTAAAACATTTAACAGTATACCAATACCATTAACCACTTTTCCAACATCAATACAATATAATTCCATCATTCTTTATTTTGAACTTTTATGTTTCAGGTTTTTCAACTCTAGAATTGAATTTATCCTATAATCTTTTTAATTAATTTATTGTCTTCGTTAGAAACGTCTTCTTTTTTTCCACTTGCCTTTTACCAAAATGTATTTAGAAGGCATAATTCTAATAACCCTTTTGGTTGGTCGAATAGGAGTCATATTTTGTCGCCTGGTTTTATTTTGTTTCTGTGTATTTAAAAATTCTTCTAACCTTGATTGCCATTTTCCATTTTGGGTGGTTTTTATAAAGATATTACGATTAATTTCAGCTACAAGAGCATAATATTCACTTATATCCGGGAATAAACAATACATAGGGTTGGATACACCAGATATCGACTCTGATAACCTGCCAAAATCAAAAACAACCGTCACAGAACTTTCTAGCCAGGCAGAAGGAAAACATTCCTCCGGGAAATCAACTTTAAAAATACCAGGCTTATCAGTTTTTGTAAAATCTGATTTTCCTTTTGTAAAACGTGAGTAATCCCTTTTTAAACGAGTTCCATCAACAACCCAAACCATCTTTTTATAGAACTTTTCACGAGCGGTCCGCTCCTCAGGGTTTATAAATGAATGTTGAAATTCTATAACAAATCCATCATCTGTACGAACATCTGCAATGTGCCTTTCACCTGATATTTTATCAGGTAAGGAAATTTCCTGCCATTCAATGGGATAATTGTTTTTCCAAGAGCGATGCCATTGTGTTTCGTTTTCCCACCATTGATCACACTTACGTCTACCTTTATGTGCCCAGTGATTAATTTTAAAAGGACCACATTTAGGAATTAATTCTGAACCACAACTTGGACATGTTCCTTTAGCCCCTTTTATAGCTTCAGTTTTAATATTATCAACTAGCGCAAATTTCACTTTTTATGACTTTTGGTTAACCTTTTTATTCAGAACGGATAAAGTCATCCATTTTCTTGGATTACTGTTTATTTTTCTATTTCAGAGAGCTGTTTCTTATAACGATCTAATAGTGAATCTTTCATATAAGTAAATTCTTCTAGATCTTTTATTCTTTTCTGTATCTCTTCGATTTGCTCCTTTTTTTTATCGTGGTCATCATCTTCTTGACTCTTTAGTGATTCATTATGATCCGACACAATTCTAATAATTCTCATATCAGGATGATCTATGTTTTCAATAGCATTTCTTATTAGTTCTTTCCTCTCTACAGTTAAGTTTAATTCGGAAACGAACTGATTTAAAGAATCGCAAATTAGTGACCTTGCAAGACGATCAATCATTAATGCAACCTCTAAGTGACTTTTAACTTCAGCAGTAGTTTCTTTCTCATTTTCTTCTTGGAAATCAAATAAAATTTGTGGTGGAATAAAAAAGGGCGTCTCCTTATTTGGGTTGAGTTTTTCTAATATCTCGAAAAGCGGTTCAAAATCTTTAAGAAAACTATTCCCTCCTGGAGCAGACCATCGATGCTTCCATAGTTCCAGAATAATTTCAAAACATTCTTTTTGTGCGTCCTGCTTCGCTTTCCCAGTAAGTTTTTTAGCCAACTCTATCTTCTCAGCAAGATAATGAGACATCCATTTTGCGAGTGTATCAACTCCTGGTTCTAGCTCTAATTCCTTTACAATAGCCTTACCTAAGTTTATAATTTTCTGTTGTGCTTTTGAGTCTTCCATCTTCGGTGAATAAAAAAATCTTGTGATGTGTTAAGTATTCGTATTTGTCTTCGTCGGTTCTATATTTGTATTCAATATCTCTGCTTATATTGACATTAATGATTAAATGACAATCATATACTTTGCAAAGTTTTTTGAGCAAGTTTAATGAAGCGCTTAAACGCATCCCAGATTGATCGGGTTCTTCATCATAACCTTCTAAATTACTACTCCAAGCATTACACTTCATTGCAAGTTGACCATCATTAAAGTACCAGGCTTTACCTTCACTATCCGAAGATAAATTAAGCTCCTTCGAAAATGTTCCTCCTATAGAAAACATAGGATAGCTTATATTACCACTATAAGGATCAAATTCGTCTAAACCCTTTGAAGTATCAGGATTAAATATCCATCCTTGAAGTTTAAACATATCCGAATCAATCTCTACTCTACTTTCTTCATAATCTGGAAGTTTGTAATCATGACAATCTCTGCTTGTTCCCAACGCTCTCATAAGTGCTTCAGAAGTTTTTTTAGAAACTAAAGCAGATGAAATAGAGTATGTCTCATAATTTGAATTATGTCTTTCTGTCCAACTCCCTTTGATGACAAACCAATTTTTCTTGTGGCGACTGACTATAATACTTTTCAAAAAGTCTTGATCTTTAATTTCTGTTCTCCAATTTTTGGTCTTTTCATCAGATATCCACACTGGTCTTTCTAAAGGTAGTTGGTCTCTACAATCAGCTAACCATTTAGCGTCTCCTCTTGTCAACATATGACGAGACAACCAATAATGCCAAGAATCTTCATCCAAATAATCTCTAGAAATAATTACTGGCATGTTTTCAACTAACCTCGCCGCTGTAACTAGCATCGAATGATATGATAAATAAAAATCCCAATTATCGGTTTTAGGATATTTTCCATGATCGTGCCAAGTTTCTCTATCTCGAGACCGATTCCAAAGGCTTACTCTTGGATCATTGTTGTAACCTGATTTGATTTTAGTTTTCCATTCTTTAACAATCACATTTGCACATAAGTCCTGAACTTGCTTTCCAGGAACTCCAAAGACCTCCCCTAGTGGTTCAAACCAGTATCGATCAAAATCCCATCCAAAACTATAGTTTAATGTTGTATCAACACTTCCTTTATCATGCAAATAACTATTTTGTTGATATCCATATTTTTCTTTTTTCGTTTCAAGTTTGCTTTTACCAATTCCTTTTAGCAAAGAGATTTTCATATTTCCATAAGTTCCGGGAATAGCCGTTTCAATATTCAAAGCAATTTGAGCGGAAAACTTCTGGATTAGAATGTGAGGTTCTAATTGCGTGTACTTAAAGAATATTTCCTTGTGACCTATTAATAAGTTAGGGTGGTCAATTGAAACTCGAGAAAGAGCAATCAACAGATACTGTCTTGCGTGTAATTCATAGAAAGCAAACTGCTTGCTGCCAAAAGCACCAACCTCATGACATTCTAACCATTCAATCAAAAACCTTACGGTATTAATGCAATTGAAATCAGCCATTTTTTTAACTACATGACACGCACGCCAACGGGTTTCAGATCGTGGAGAGCCTAGTGCAGACCAGATAAAGCCAGAGATATTTCTGCCAATATTATTAGATGCTTGGAGCCATTCGTTCCAAGGGCCATCTCCAAAATCATCTTTAATATGTAATTCGAATCTGGACAAGGCATAATCGGTTAAATCACAAGCATCACTTTGATTAACAAAAGTTGATGCATGACCTACAAATCCAAAAAGAGTAATAGAATCAGTAATCTCCTGACCTTTTGATAACCCTTGAAAAATCCCCATTCTTAAATCTTTGGCCAAACTTTCATCAATATTTAATTCTCGAATTACTGATCTAAATGAATAAACATTGACTAATTCGTGGGAATATTTGCAACCAAAGCGTTTAATAATTCCTGGCCATTTCTTTTTGAAGCTTACCTTGTTTTTCCAATCATTAGGAATTGACCTTAGTGCCTGTTCAAATTGATAATAACTTAATTTTTCATACTTGAATAGCAAATCGATAAAGTCATATATTTCATTAGCCTCTATTCGATTTAGAATTTCCTTAAACAAAGCAATCAACCGGTTATAATGATCGTAATCTTTCTCATCAGATTCGCTTGAAAATCTGTGGATTAGCATAATCAATCCTTCTGAGGTTAGAACGTCAATATCTTTAAAAACTCGTTCCCAAATTTTTGTATCAGACTTAGTATCAAACTTTTTATGTCGCTTCTCTTGGGGTTCCTCTTGTTTTTCGGTATTACTTTTATAAAAATCTATAGTATTATTCAACTCGTTTATGCATATGCTGTATTTATCTGCGATGGACTTCATTTGAATCAAGTAACTAAAACTAGCCCCCTCTTTACTTAGTAATTCATGTGCATCATTTAAAATACTACTTCTTAACTCTTTAGAAGGTTCATTTGCCAAACAAGTAGATAAAAAATCATTTAAATCATGATCCGAAAGGAAACGCGCCAATGACCAACCTTCCGTCGAGTTAATCGACTTTGATCTTACTAAATAGTCAAGCATTGATTCTAGCTGATACTCAAATCTACCAATTTCTCTATCTCTCCATCTGCTTAATGCAGATAAACCAATTTGGACAGACATCTTTGTACAAGTTACCATAGCACCTGATCTATCCCAATGTTTTTCTCGATATACGTATTCTCCTACCAATTCAGCACAACGTATAAACCTATAAGCTAATTCATCCGAAGAGTTAGTAGCTGATCTTTCTCCCAATGTAGCCACAGCATCCCAACGCTGAACTATTTCATCTCCAAACTTGGAAACAATATCTATGGCATCTTCAAAATAAACTGCAGCATCATCTTTAGAGCCAAAAAGTACTGCTCTAGCCAATGAAATGTATTCATTTGCGATTTCCTCCGGTCCAGCATTTCTCAAACTTTTTATGAATTCATATGTAGAATTTTCAAGTTCTGATAAAATGTTGTGGAGATGGGTAGCTCTGGTTCCGGCTCTTAATAAACTAATCCTTTGAGGAATTGTAAAAGAAGAATTATCTTTTATATAATCATTATAATATTGTCGAATTACCTTGGATTCTTGTTGACTACAATAAACGAGAATAGAAGATGAAACACTTGCAATCTCGCTTGGAAGCATATCATTAGATCTATATCTATTAGCAAATGCATTTTTTGAGTCCTTATTAGTTTGATCTGCCTTTTTTGTTAGGCTATTGATGTTATCTGAGATAGCCTGTGCTCTCAATAAGAACCATGGAAACAAACCACCTATTACTTCTTTAAACTCTTTGATTTCATCTGTGTAATTTCTTTTTTTGGCATCAAATCTGTAGACTTTAGGAATAAGATCGTCTAGGTTGAGTACTGAATCTTCTGAAATAATTTTCCTAATGGAAAGGCCTTTGAGAAAAACAATTCTCTCCTTGGAATCAAATCTTGAGCTAATGCCCTGAGATGCTTGGTTTGGAACATAATAATCAAGGGCTTTCAGAATTCCTGTAGTATCCAAGTTTCGATGTAAACACACTTCCAAAAAAGCTACAATGGATTGGGTTATAGTGTCCTGAAATAAATCTCTTGATTTTTTAATACGTGATTTAGGGTTCGATAATAATTTCAAGCACTTTTCAATATCACCAGCTTCAGCAAATCGACCGACTTCCATTAATTCGCTCACAATTGCAACAACGTGAAATTTATTCCCTTGTGCCTTCTTAAGAATTTTATTTATTTCATTAAACTTTCCAGCATCAACCAGTCGACTAGCAAGTTCCTTAACCACTCGAAATATAAACTTCTTAGGCTTTAGGCTATTAAGAAATTTCAAGCATGATTCTGCCCCGTTTAGGTTTAGGTGAACAATTGCTATTTCTAGAATATCATCAAAGCTCGCACCTTGTCTTTGATTATAATCCTCTTTATTCTCTATGTTGTCAAAATATATGTTCAACCAATTTAAAGCAGACCTCAAATAGCCGCTAGCTTCTCCTTTATATTCATCAATTTCGCTAAGTAAAGATGCTGCGTACATATTTTCAGAACCTTCCCATTCACTTTTTAAAAGTCCTTTAAATGCAATTTCCTGAACCTTTAAATTATCTTGTAACTTTGGAAGCAGATCAAGGTTATTCTGAAAAAGGTTTTGTTGTCTTTGATCTCCAGCAACTTCTTCTCCGGCTCTTAAGGCAAGTTTGATAGCATCCTTGTATTTTTCAGATCTAAGTGCGGCCTTAAATGCGAACTGCAGACGATAAACAAGCACGTTTCTAGTATCTATAGGATTGTTTAATGGTAACAACTCATCAGATAAAGCAATACTTATTAGCTTATTATATTGGCCAGCCTGAAGATAGAGTTGGGGAAGTATTTCCGCTACATAGGTAAGCTCAAGAGCAAGTGGCTCTAAAACTTTGATATAATTTTTGAAATCCTCTTTAGTACCTAAATAAGTGTTTCGAAACCAAGTCTCGGTAGGTTCATCTCTAAATTGAACAGATGAATCAAGCAACCATAGCGATCGACCTATATCTGCGACAAAACTTCTTACGTCTTCTGTTTTCACTTGAGAAGCTTGTGATAAAACTTGGATTGGAATAGTTGGAGGTAAGCTTGCTAGTCCCGTACATATTTTGACCACATTAGTTTGATAATCTTGAGGGAATGTATCTTTTATTTTTTGAACCGCAATATTTAATTGTTGTTCAATTTGCTTTTCCACAGTGGTGCCAGATGGTCCAAGGTGAGTTAATAATTCATTTACAGATGAATGACCTATTGCTATTGAGTTCATCTGTACCCTTGGATTTCCACTCGTTAAGCGATGAAATTCAAGTGCTTGGATCTCATTAATTGATGGGAACCATTTTTTAAGATTCTCATAAGTTTCTTCTTTGGAAAATGGTAAAAGATTCAATTGAAGAACAGAGCCTGGTGGTTTTAACAAATGAGTACGCTCAGGCCTGCACAATAATACTAATTTACAATCATCAGGAAATTTCTCTCTTAACAACTCATTTGCAAAGCATGAATCACCAAATTCTTGAGCAGCCATTTCCGCATTATCAGCAGCATCAATTAAAATAACCAACTTTGCAGAATTTATGACTTTCTTTAATGACGTAATTGATGACTTAATTCTACTTAAAAAGCCATACATGATATCACTTTCTTTAGTGGTATTCTGTACCAGCATCCTTTCACAATATCCAACAGAAGCCAACTCGTTGACTATTTGAACAAGTGCATCTCTATGTCTATGTCTAGATCCGCTTCTACTGCGATATTTACCAGAACCAAAACAATCATAAGATATTCCCAACGAACCTTCAGGTAACGCACCTAGTACATATTGACTAAAAACGGATTTTCCAATACCACCCTCAGCTTGAATTATTAGAGGATGATTTGCTGTTGTAATTGTATATAATAGACTCTGATATTGATCTCTGATGGTTATATTATCCGTTTTCTCAAAGAGTGGAGGTGCAGGGAATAATTGTTTGTCAGAAGTGACTCCGAAAGGTCTTAGAATGTCTTCCTTTATGATGTTCCCATTAGAATTAGGTAAAACTTTTTCTTGTACTAATGAAACTATGCTATCAACCTGAGCTGAATCAATCGAACCAGGTTGAAGTCTGGCCATCTCAACTCTGAGGTCTTCTTTCTGAACGTTATAGTCTCCTTCGCTATCTTCTAAACTCAATAAATTACAAAACTGAATTAGTTCTTTATCATTAAGCTCGGTGTATTTCTTTAAGGTATCGCTAAATCTCTTTTTTACCTTACTTCCGTTGACAATGGCGGCTAGGTTATACTTAAAGGTTTCATCTATCTTGCGATTTGTAATTACTGTGAAGGAAACTCCATTTAGGGTTTTTTCTTTCTTATGTTGTTTGTATCGCTTGGAAAAGCCAATAATTGTATCTTTCAACTTGCTCAAGGTGAAAGGTTTGTCATACTGTACTGTGGTATGTTTTAGTTGAAAGTATTCAATTCTTTTTTTAGAGTGAGTACTATTGTAATATTCAGAAACATCGATAACATATTCCCCTGCTTTTTTCCTTTCCTTTGATCCTTCAATAACAATCGATTCTAAATTTGAAGTAGGCTGTATCAATCTCAAGCACCGTCTGGCGGCCCACCGATAGTGGAATACATCACCTGCCCGAGAATATGACACTAAGTCATTTGATTGAGAATCTAATTTCATTATCGTTTTATCTAAATTTTAGATTAACTTATAACTTGATCAATATATACTTTTAGCTTTTTTATTTCATTTTTTAGTACCCAAATATCAGATTCTAAGTGTTCGATTCTATTTATTGCATCGTCATATTTTTCTTCTAGATCATCCATTGTTTTTTAATTTTATTATCGGCTTAGTGAATTTTGGTTTGTTTTATATTTCCAATCTCCTATTTTAGATATTTTTGACCAAGAGATTTTTAAGCAAATCAATAGGTTTTTATGGAATCGATTTAAAAACCTACAATTATTTTCAATTTGAAACACGCCGCTTTAAGTATTTAATTTTACGCTTATCAAATGCAGGCATTGTTCCTTCTAAAATATCAACGATCTCCTTGTTAATTGATTCATTCTCAATGCCTCCTGCGTTTAAAGAGAATTTATGATTATTTTTTTTATCGATATCAACATGAATTATTTGCTCGGCATCTGCTACTACTGCTAAATTAGGATTATGTGTAACAATTATTAATTGTCGATGCTTCTTGGCTTGTTTAATAAAAGGGACAAGGATTTCAAAAACACTTTGATTATCAAGATTATCTTCTGGTTGATCTATAATTAATGGTTTTTCATCATTATCTAAAAGCAAATAAAACACAATCAATGCAGCGCCTCTTTCACCTGGGGAAAGCTGTTGAATATCTTTACCAGCAAATTTTAATGCGTACTTTTCGTTTAAAAACTCTAATCCATAAACATAATCGAATAAATCTTCTAATGATTTGACAGAACGGATTTGACTAAAAGGGTTTTGTTTTTGATCTTCTGAATATTCTAAACTAGCAGTAATCTCATCTATCTTAGACAAGATACTATCTTTATCATTAGGATCTAAATCATTAGTAAAGTCTTTAAAACGTCTATTTGCTTGATCTACTCCATAAAAATACCCCGTTTTCCCCTTATCAATGTAATCTAAGAAATTTGTCATTAACCCTTTTATCTGAAACGAAGCTTCTAATGATATTTTATATCCTTGTATTTTCTCAGAATTTTCATCTAATAAGTCATCTATATTTTTCTTCAAAAACGAATATATATCTACAATTTCCTTTTTCTTATCGTATATTTTTGAGGTGATTTGTTTTCTAATATTTTTATATTCTATTAGTTTTTCAGTCAGGACTTCGGCAATATTTTTTATTTCTTGCTCATAATATTTTAATGTTCCTGCACGTGGATTTTCATCCTCCCCCTCAATTATTTTCTTCCTTAACTCCCAATCTTTTAATGAAGCGTTATATTGCTCAATAAGTTTTTGTTTCTCGTCTAGGGAGTTAGAAATGAGTTCATAATTCTCCTGTATTTTCTCAATTTTTAACCACAAAAGGCTTTCGACTGTTTCAAACAAATCTGAATGTTCTTGGGTATATTCAATTTTTCCAAGTTCTAACTGAAGTTTTAACTTTTCTTTTTCTAATGAAGATATTTTTTGCTCAATGGGTACTAAATTGATTATTGGGTTTGGGAAAATACTATCTATGTTAAGAGTATACTTCTCCAAAAATTCAGTTTCATTTTGTCTAAATGACTCAATTCGATCCTGTTCCTCTTCAAACCTAAATCTAATCTGCTTAAGTTCGATTAAATTACTATTTAAAATTTCAAGCCTATCAAGATGTTGAGATTCAACCTCTCTCGCTTCTTGTAACTTTTTTTCTTCTTCTTTTAGCTTTTTATAATTTTCATCACTTTCACCACGCTCCGTATCTTCATCACCTTTTTCATCGTCTTTATTTTCTTCAGAAAACGGATTAACTGGTTTGCTTGTTATATGGCTATCTAAATCTTCCTTTAAATTTTTAATTTTACTTTCAATACTCTCTTTATGTTCGACTGTGTCTCTTTTAAGTAAATTGACTATATCGTAATTAATATCGTTAAGCTCACCCCTAAGTGTTTCAATTGATGATTCACAATTTGTCTTCACCTCTTCAATAAAATCTTCAAATGAATCTTTTCCTAAACGATCTGTCTCATCAATATGCTTAAAAACAACCTGATTTAATTCCTTTATGAAATTTTCATTATCATCAATTTCATTACACAAATCTTCAAAATAACTCTGCGGTAAATATTTAACTTTTTCTTCAGCATTTTGATCTATATGTTCGTGTAAATACTTCTCTTCCGAATTATCACTTTGCCAAGTCAATTTTGCTTTAAAATTGCTTGCTAATCCATTCTTCCTGAATTTTCTATTCTTAACATCTAAAAAAGAAAAATAGTCTTCATTATGTGAATTTCCAAGTAATCCTACTATATCTGTAATAGCACTTTTTCCCTTTCCTTTGTTACCAATTATAGCTGTCAATTCATTGCTAGGATATACTACCTGATCACGAAACCAGATGCCTTGACTTTCATCATAACCCTCAGCCTGACTAATCTCTATTTTAGAAATATATTTTGTTTTGTTTTTTTGAACCCTATCCAAAACTTCAGGCTTTGCTCCAATAAACAATCTCTCTTCTGGCTCATAAGTAAGATATTTAAGCCCTTCCCAAGATGGCTCAATCTTTATCCAAGTTATCTGTGAGAACTCGCATAGCTGTCCTTTATCATCCTTTTTAGAAAATTCTTTACCTAACTTGTTATCAAGATCATCGAAGGAATGGGCATCACAGCCACTTAATACTGGACAAGGTTTAGATATCTCACGGATGCCATCGGAATTTTGCTCATATCTATCATCTTTTAAAAACCATTCAACATTTTGCGAACCTCCAAAAAAGCCATCGCAAATTTTATCGATCTCATCTGAAATATTCATCTTTCTTGCAGATTTATTGTCTGCTCTTAAACCTTGGTTATTTGAAGCAGCGAAAATCAAATAAGGTTCATCATTACCAAAAACTTTTTTTAAAGCAGGTTTCAAATCTGAATATTTTATTGCAGCTTTTTTAAAATCATCAGATGACTGTAACTTATCGCAACTTACAACTGACCCATTATTAGTTATGTTAGTATCTAACCTTGAAAGAAATTCATTTAATTTTTTTTCGCTTATGCTATCTTCATTTGAAAAAATTACATGGAGATTAACTTCTTCAGCACTTCTATTAACAGATACGTCTAAACGGAACTCTATGTTTGGAAAGAATATCTTTTTTGATTCAGGAAATTTGTTGTAAAAAAGCCTAATAAGTTTGAAATAATTATCAAAGCAGAAATAATCCGTTATACCAAAAACGGTAACGTCTGAATGCTCAATCTTTACACAGTATTCATCCCATTTGTCTCTACCTTCAGGCAATTCAAAACCTTTAGGATTTAACTTCGTGTCTGGTGTATGCAAATGAAGATCACATTTGATCCATTCCGAACCTCTTTTATATTCATTACTCATAAAAATATAATTTCCTCTATTAATGATTCACAATCTTGCCCAGATTTATTCAAATTGTATACAATTAAATATGATTTTTAGTTTTTGTGTTGTAATATCTAAAATTTATTTTCATGTGAATTACGGTTTTCCACAGAAATCAGTTAATTATTGGTTATTTTTCGCAAACCACCCCATAACTGAAGTTTCATTCAGTTATGGGGTGTGTATGAATTTATTATTGTCTCTAAAATAATAAATAAATTCTATTTTACTATTTTTTCCCTCAATTATTTGTATAAATTACACTGTCGTTGTTTTCAAAAACTGTGGATCAGCGAATAACAAATGGCTATTGTATTTTTTGTGTTTTCATTTAGATTGATTATAACGATTCCATGTCTTTGTTTCAGGTTCATATTCATACAACAACATTTTTTCCTGAAACCTTTTGGTAGTAAAATGAAAGTGACCATATTTTTGGATTAAGCCAAATAATATTTTCTTGATATAATAATCATCTTTTGACATATCAGGAACACCATTAAGCATAAAAATGCCCGTACTCATTTCGGCTCTCCCTTTTTCATTAGAAATCACTAAAACACCTTTCTTTTTTGCTTCAGCATAAAAAGTATCAAATAATTCTTTATCCAAAATGATATTTTCAGTGACTAAAATCTTTTTCACAACTAGGGTATTTTCCTAGTCAAAAGTACAGAATTTGGAAATTTTCCTATTTAAAAGTTGTAAACAGAATTTTATTTGTTAAAAAGCCTTTTAAACAACCCTTTCTTCCTCTCTAGGACAACTGTAAACAAACTATCCGCTTGAGATCCATGATTATGAAATTTAATCTCTGCCACTGCTCTTTTTTTACGAAATAGATTCCAGGGAGACTTACCTGGCTTTTTATAGTAGTAGAAAATATCAAAGTTGTGTGTGATTTTATAATTGGCCATCAGGGTATCTAACTCAGGAACATAAATACCTTCAAAATCTAGGTCCGGATTATGGATTCCAAATTGTTTTGCAGGAAGAGACTTTAATTCGTTTACTACATAAACCGTATCCCTTCCCTTTGCTTTAAAGTTTCCTTCAGTCGAAGATTTGACTGCAGAGTAGCTGATCAGATTTCGTTTCAAATTACCCACTTCTTTTTTAAGCATTTGCTGGAGTTCTTCATTCATAACCAGTTTAGCATTTCTAGCATTGATTTCTGCAATTTGTGCTCTGGCTCTGCTTTTTCCTTCCTTATCTTTCCACCTTTCTATCTCCTGAAATTGTGTATTTTGGATTTCTTTAAAGTCAGTTACTTTTTGTCGTTCTCTTTGCCATTGAAAATAAAGAATCCCTAATAAGATGACTAAAGCTATTGGTAGTAACTTCCAGATCGTTTTTATAATATTGAGATAATAAGTCATAACATGACTGTTTGAGGTTGTTCTTCTAATTCTTTAGTCTCTGCAGCTCCGATAATTTCTTGTGTTGAGATGTTGTACTTAATACCAGTGATGCCATATCGATTTTTGGTAGTAACAGCATAATTATTCCTAAAAGTATCATCTACTTTGATCACTTCTATATTGATCCCCGCATCATATAAAGGAGCTGTTCCTCCACGAATTGTTTTCTGAGTGGTCCTTTGAAAAATAACAATGAAGATGGTATCCGGATTTTGTTTTCGTAAGCGATCAAAGTCTTGTGAGGGTAATCCTGTTTTATTCCAACTATCAATAATAATCACATCAAAAGTGCCAACGGCACTTGTAATTGTATTGTATCCATCTGGTAACTGATCTGCTCTAGAGATACGATTTCTGTTTTGTGGACTTAGGTATTCATTTTTCATTCTGGTGATCAGATCTGACTTACCACCGATCTCCAAAGTAAAAATGGCAACATTGTTTCCGATCTCAGCAAAGGCATCTGCTAGTTGATAGGTAAACCTAGTTTTACCGCCTCCTTGATCACCTTCAATGGTAATTGCTAATTCAAACTTTTCTAAATCTCCCAGCAATTCTCCCATCGCTCTCGGTAATCGAAAGGTTGGAGTAGTACTGGTGATGGGTTGTTGATCAAATGAGGTAAACAATTTATTCCTCTTGACATCTGTAATTGGGATGTTTTTGGTCTCTTGTGAAATAATGCAATCTATACCGGATAAACCCTCTATTGGGGTTCGACTTACAATGTTTCTAAGTTCAGATCGCCATTTGCGATTAATTACAATTTTCACCTGTTCCCGCAAGATCATTTCATTATGTTGCTTGATGAGTTTATGTTGCAGTTGTTCTATGTGTGCCGCATAGGGATCATTTTTGGTGATTTCTTTGTTAGATACTGCTTTTTGTAGTTTGTATATAAACTTCTTCAGTCCATCTTTAGATTTAATGGTGCTGTGCATATTCAGAAATGTCTTGATAAATGAGATAGAAGAATTATTCTGAATTAACTTTTCCTGAGTAGGTAGATACTCGTTCAGTTGTTCCAGATAGATATCAATAGTTTCTTTGATTTCCGATTCTTGGTGATAAAAGTTTTTGGCTTCCAAAAAGAAATGATGTCCTTTTTGTAAAATATCAGGAAGAGTTTTGATATTTACCTTCACTATAGCTTCGTTATAGTTATCGAATGAAATAGATTGCTTTTTCATTAGACAATACTATCAGATTTAGATTAACTAATTTCGGGTTGGTTCTTAATTAGTTCTAATCTCATAATTTACCCTCTTCAGCAAATGAATAGAAGCTCTCTTTGGTTAGAATGATATGATCTAATAATTGAATATCCAATAGTTCTCCGGCTCTTTTAATCTTGGAGGTTATCTGAATATCTGAAGTACTTGGTTTTAAAGCCCCAGATGGATGATTGTGAGCTATAATGATACTTGTTGCCAAACTTTTTAGTGCAACGGAAAAGAGAATCCTTATATCAACAACGCTTCCTTTGATGCCTCCAACAGAATGTGTATGATATCCCAGAACTTTATTGCTGTTGTCTAAATAAAGAACGAAAAATTGTTCCCTGACTTCGATAGTGTTTTTTGTATAAAATTTGGATAGGGTAGTAGCTACATCTCTTGCAGAACCTATTTTTCCTTCAACCTTTCTTTTCCTAATAAAAGTGATCTTAATTTCTGGAATAGGATTCATTTTAGAAGATTTTTTTATATCTCCTAATCCACTAATGCCATACTTATGATTTTTGGAAACCTTACCAAGTGAAGCATTTTTAGACTTTAGTTCTTTGGATGCTCTTTTGATCGCATTGGTCCATTTCTCTCCTTGTTTACGGATTTGTTTGGCTCGTTTGCTGATTTGAGCTACGGAATTAGTGGTTTTACTTTTTCTTCTTGTCATTACTTAAGAATATCTGTGAGTAATGATATGGAATTGTCAAATGTTGGTTTCGGGTTGAGTTCTCATATTACTCAAAAAAGAAAAAGTAGCTAATTAGAACACTTTTGAATGTTTTAATAAAAAAGTTGAAAATTATATTTCTTCCTATAATATGAGGAATCTTATATTAGTAAAAAAATCTGGTACGAATGTGCCCAATCGCACAAAAATGGAGGTAAAGAAGTTAAGTTTAATTATTTAAACAGCTAAATTCCCATAATTAATCTAAAATATCTTATAAATATTATGAAGAAGGTTTTTACAGAATTAAAGAATTATGAATTATTATCTAGGGAACAATTAAAACACATTGGGGGTAGCGAATCAATTGCTATGGCTGGTGTATATTCTTGTAAATGTTTTAATAATCCAGGTAGTTGGGTCGGATGGTATGATTCGGATTCTCAAGCTGATAGTGCTATTTCTGCATATTGCGATCATGGTGGAGGTTATTGCTTAGCCTATTAATTTATTATAATTTTTTTTTACCCTAAGCCTATGGAATAATATATTTAATAGGTTTAGAGTTTAGTGATATAATCTTAAAAAAGATAAATAGCTTCCTGTATTATGTTTATACCAGCTTTATATCTTCCTTAAATATTATTTTGCTTTAAGGTTCCCCCAACCGTTCAAACAAAAAACGCACCACTTCTGGCCTCAGGAGTTTGGTGCTTTTTTTGTAACCAAATTTTTCTAGTTCTTCTAGATAGGTATGTATCCAAGAAGAAAAAGTTTTGGTGCATACATTATACAAAGCTGCCAGTTCGTATTTATAATAGGCCTTCAGTTTTGTCGGTTGTTCCCCTTCAAAATAGGTTCCTTTTAACTGTGAAGACTCCATACTACTTTGCTAAGTTTTTATTTGCGAAAGAATCATATCTTTCTTTTCCTTCCCATAGGGATTCTAGAGATTCTGTATCATCATCTACTTCATAGATAATCGGTTGTGGGTTTTCTAAAACATATGGAGCTCCAAAGCTATCAATCGCTACTCCATACTCAGATGATATTTTTTCCAAAGCTTTAATAAAAGCTCTGCATCGTTTTCTTTTATCCTTTTGAAGTTTCATATTCCATTTCATAGTGCGTCATTGTCTGTATTTAATTCTTCACCTAGACAGGTTCCGATAAATCCTCCAATTAATATGAAGGGATAGGTTTCCTTTGAAGCATACTTCTTCGCTACAATAAATCCAAGCATACTCCCAATAAGTACCCAACCAGCTTTCTGTGTGTTTTTCGATATCCTCATGAGTTCATTCTATTCTTGTCCTGAGCTTGTCGAACGGATAGTAATAACCATCCTCCTGCAGCTGCCAATGACCCCCAAGCTGCTAATTGTAATCGTCTCCGTCTTTCATCTCTAAAATCTATTAGTGTTACTGTAAAAGAATTTCCATATCGTTTTCTGTGTTCATTAGAAAGTTTTAGAAAACTTTCAAAATCTTTTGCGTTAGCAAATACCAAACACCCTGCAGAAAAATCATCAATGACTTTGGTCGTTCCTTGTTTTCTGGCTCGGTGGATATTAATTCCAAATCTTCCAGTATCCAGAAACCCTGATTCAAACCATTTAAAAAGCCCTTTTCGTTCATAGTTTCTAATAACACTTACGGGAGCTTTTTGTACTAATGCCTGATAGACTCCTCGATGTAATCCCAAACTATATGCATCTACATACTGTCCTTTCTTCAAAAAAGCAGTTCCTTTCGGATGCATAGGATTTTCTAACCAATATTGTCCAGGATCTGTAGTCGCTTTAAACATATGATATACCCATTTTCCTTTATCATTGGTGTAAAACACATGGATCTCATCATCAAAACGATTACTATTTATAAAACGGCTGCGATACCCAACAATATTCAGTCTATATGGCTGTCTATAAATTTTATACCCTTTGTTTTGTAATATCTGTAAACTCTTTACTAACATCTACTTTAATGTTACATATTGATGCTAATTGTTACCAATGAAATCAGAAACTACCCATATTTGTTTTTTGAGTCTACGTTTTCTGTAAACACCATCACCTTCTCTGGATCCGTTATCGTTCGTATTTCCTTCTACTGTGATAACCCATGTCGACCCCCACTGATCTATAAAACCAATGTGAGCCGGACGTTTTAGTGTGTGATACCAAACCATAAATACATCTCCTATTTGCGGCTCTTTTACTTCAAACTTTCCTTTCTGATAAATACGCTTACGTTGCAATGCATAACTCGGTACCCACCCGCTGAGCGGGTTCTGAATACCTACATTCTGATAAACCCAAGAAACAAAAGCTGCACACCAGGCATATCCAGGAGCTAAATTCACACTCTCCAGATACATCTCTACGTGAGATCCTCTATTAACACCACCAACTTCGCGAACTCCTACCTGAGAATCATATAATTCTTTGACGCATTCTCGTATGTGCTGTTCATCGTTTTCCTTAGTTGTCAGACTTACAGAGTCCTGGCCAATAAGGCCACCGCAAACAAGAAAGCAAAGAATATAAAAGTGGATAATTTTAGTTTTTGCCATGGTGTTATGGTGTTAAAATCGTTTCTAAAATGATGATCTAGATAATCTTCTGAAGTTGGCCAGATGAGTTTCATTAGAATTCGTACAATTCCATGCAGGATAAAAATTCCAATAATGGCAAACAGATATACCTGAAATACTCCGGCATCATAGGTTCCTGCTGTGGGATCAATCCATCGCAGGAAAACTGCACTATGTATCCAAAGAATGAGTCCTACTGCTAAGGAAGAAAGCTCTCGCCATACCTTGAAATAACTCCAAAGGGGTTGGAACTTATCAAAAATCGGTTGTAACCATCGAATTACTTTTTTCATGTGTTCTATTGTTTTTTGAGATTTGTTTTATGTTATAGCTATTCATAATAAATCCGTCTCTGACGGTTAAATTGAGGATAGGTTTCTGGTAGGAGCAAAGACTGTTTCTCCCGATTGGGTTAAAATTCTGGTAACTCCATTTTCTATTCCTGTGATGTATCCTACGACTGTATTGGGAGTTAGTTCCGGAACAATAAAGGATCCATCGACAGCCTTTAGTAGGGTAGGTTTAACTGCGATAGCAAGATTCCATTCGTTGTTGATTTGATCAGTATTTCTTTCAAAGGTGTCGATGACACTGCCGAGTCCAGGAATAAACCACACACCTCGCGTGTTTTGTTTGAGTCCCATTCGTCTAAATTCGGCTCGAATTTTTACTTTCTCCAGTTCCTTTTGTTTGAAAGCCACACTTAAGAGGGCATTAACCAAAGAAGTGACCCTGATCCCTGCAATCCGTACTCCCTGAAAAAAAGTACTGACTTGTTGATATTGATCTACAGAATTTATTTTCTTCAATCCACCAAGTACTCCAAACAGGTTTCTTTTATTAGCTGCTTCTATAATTTCCCTGGAAATAGATGCTGCATCAAACTCTGAATTTGTTGTTTTACCAACTAAACTGGTGAAAATACTTTGTGTAATTGCTGAAGGAAAACCAGCAGCCCTCAATGCTCTTTCTGTTCCTTTACCGAAAATTCCATCCACACGACCATTTCTAAAACTTGTTTCTTTGATGATCATAGCAGCTTGTCCGCCTTTAGCTAAGAGTGCATTTTGTATCATAGCTACCAAAGTACCTCTGGCACCTCTCTTCACCGGAAAGCTGCCAGAGGCAGCGATTGGCAAGTTTGGTGTTGTTATCGTGCCTTCAGAAGGAATAGTAATAGGATCATTTATGGCACTGCGCCTTGCAGCAGCTTTATTTCTAAAATGGTTATAAGCAAGGTATCCTAACCCTAATGCCATGCCTCCTCCAAGCCCAATCATCAAAATCTGCTTTTGTGATAATGACTCTTTTTTCTTTCGAGTGCTACCTTTTATACTTCGTTGCATCTTTTTATCTTTTTGAATTAATGATTTCATTAGCAATAGCAAACTCTTCAGTAGTGAGTTCGCTTTGCAAGTCAGCTGCCAAATTTCTACCTTCCAAATCTCTATAAGCACGTCCAACTTTTCGCATCATAGAGGCAGTTGGGATTTGCTCTAAGGTTCTGAATAAGGATTCTTCATCTGTTCCCCATCCAAAAGCATTATCATTTTCAAATGCCATTACTAGTCTTATGGCAAAATTGGCAGGATTTCCTTCAGTAAGTGCCTGCCTTTCGCGAATATCCTTTTTAAACCTTCTTACTAAAGCCCGAATCCCAAAAAATGCAGCAGCTCCCAATCCTGTGGCTAATAGTATTGAGGTGGTAGTTTTGCCAACACTTACCTTTGGTTTACTTTTTATGGTTCGCATTGCGAGTGCTGCTGGAATTGCCATGGATTATCCTTTCTTTATCTTCATTTTTACCAGATTTCGGATAAAGGCGTCATTCAAAAACATATGTTCCATTTTGATGATACCCTTAGCTCCAAAATTCCTGTTCATTGTTTCAAAAGCTTTTCGTACCTGATGCGCTTCCGTTTTATCTTTTACGGCTACGTTTATTGTGATCGGTGTTTTCATATTTTTTTAGTTTATAGTATTAAGTAAAGAGTACACAGTATTAAGTTCATAGTTGTCTATGTACTTTGTACTCTCTACTCAGTATTCTTTTTATTCGCTTCCGTCTTTCGTTTCAATTGATTGAGATAGTAGGCTATTTTCTGGATCAGTCCTCCGTCATCTTTTATCTGATCTCCTAACTGAAGCATCAGTTGGAGAACCTGTTCAAACTGTTCTTCGGAAAACACCTCACTAAGATGTTCTAAAATTTGGAGTAAATATTCTTTGTCATCTCCGTTTTCGCTATTCTCAGGTGTCTCATTGAACCCCAACCTCCCCAGTGTTCCCGCAATTCCTTTCATCTGATTCGGATATTGTTTGGTCAATCCCGAAATAGCACCTGGAAGTAAGGCTTTTCCTAATTCTACAAATCCTAACTTTTTAACCAAGGCCTCAATTTCTTCTTGCTTGGTTTCTGCTTCTTTTTTGGACTCATCGAGGTTTTTTTCGAGTTTCTCTATCTCTTTTTTGCTTTTTGCAAAAGACTCTTTGAGTCTTTCAAAATCTCGTTTTTGGAGTTCTTCCTGAAGCATATGGTGCACTTTGTGGTGTACTCCGTTTAAGGTTTCTTCATTACTTTTTGAAATTTCTTCCAGTTTCTCCTGGAGCTTTCGGTTCTCCATAGAAAGGCGCTGGATAGTGAGCTGATCTTCAACTGCAGGAGTTGCCGATAGTTTTTGATGAGCTACAGGCAGCATTTTTACATTTGATTCTGATAAAGGAACTTTTAGCGTGTCTAGTCTAGACTGACCTTGCTCCATTTTGTATTTTACATAGGCACTTTCGCTTGAAAAGCCTAGACGATCCATTTCTGCATATTGCTCTTCATTTAATCGTACCGACCCGGGTTTTCTATTCCTTGCTTCCATCATCTTTTGTCTTTAATATTACCTGAAGAAAGCGAATGGTTCGTTGGTATTTTCGAGTATTGATGATTTCAATACGATCTGCATGTTCGTGAACATTTTCCACAATCCCCTGTGTGTACCAATTATCATAGCGTCCATAGTCTGATTTTACAATCAATCCCCAAGCGATATAAGTGACCAACCATATTTCATTATTCGCCTGAAATTTTAACGTCCCATTTGGTGGGATCATAAACTCACGATAAACAATCCTATAATTCTCATATCCACGTTCTTTAGCTCTTCTATCTGCATACTGCAGTGCAAATTCCTCCCTCATTACACATAGTCAATTTTATTATCTCACACGCATAGCGTGATTTATTATTTCACTCTTGTGGAGATAATTGATTAGTAATTTCTTTTTACGGAAGCCCTTTTTGGAGCTTCTTCAACTAATAACCATACCGTTACTTCATATGGATAGTTTACTTGTCCATTATCCTGATAAAAAGCGGTGATGTAATCCGTATCACCCTGTTCATCCAGTGGGATTAGTTGTTCTTTCTTAGCTACATCAGATAATTCAAGCTGCATATCCGGGCTCAATTCCTTTTCAATCACTTTTGAGAAAGTGTCTTCTGAACGTAACTGCTGTTCTTTATAGAAAATTCCTCGTTTCTGAAATAATGATAATGTTCCTAATAGCATACTATGAGGTTTAGATTACGTATATTCTTCGAAGGTTATAAAAGTGGATCCGGTATGAATTCCACTCCATAAAAAGAAAAGATCAGGATTACATTGTCCTTCGAACTGAAGGTTTAATTCCTTGTGTTCTTCAAGTGGTTCCAAAAAACCATCTCCTTGATAAAAAGGAAACCGGTCTGTAGCAGGGTGTGCAAAATACCACCATCCTTCAGTTTGCTGTTCTACATAAATATCAGGTGGATAAGTGTCATTATATTCAATACCATCATTCAATTGAAGAAAACGTTCATCTTCCATTTTAGAATCTGTAATTCCAAAATAATACCTGGGAGTGATAGGTGAATCGCTACATTTATTTTCTAGTTTAGAAGTAACTAAAAGCGCATTAACTTTTGCAGTAGTGAATGGAAGTTTTGCCCCTGCGTTCAAAAATTGGTTTTCCCTTTGGATTGTAAATTTTATAGGGACAAACTTCCTCCGCACTATAACAGTACTATGGTCACTTTTATTGTTTTCTTCTTTAATTATACACTTCATCACTACAAATCATTAAGTTTTCCTTTGGTTAGCTTTATCTACAACCGTTCACTAATCAGTAAGATAATTGTAACTGTATAACCTCTTTCAAAAGTGGCATTACTATGATCTTTATCCTCAAATCGTACCTTTACTGAAAGATCACCTGGTAATACATCTCCTAACTCAAAGAAGCGTTCACGTGGTGCAACACTTAAGGAGGACATCAGAATTTTACTTTCAAAACCATCTGGGAATAGTTCTTCGCCACCAATCTCAATACGTTGTTTTCCTCTATAGTACAAACGATCTGGATACTCTGATATCAATTGAATTCCCTTCACCAGTTTGGTATGTTTAGGAAGTTCAAAATTATCTACGGTAATTAGCCCATTCTGTTTTTCCACCTTAAAGGAAAATATTACTCTGGTTTCTTTGGTGTTTTCTTTTTCTTCTAAGTTCATTAACTATCACCTTTAATCAGTTATTCAATTTTTGTCTAGCACGGCTCGTGCTTAGGCTGGGACGGTTGCTGTTCCGGCGAGTACTACTTTGATCAATGCTTTTTCCGGAGCATCGTCACCCAGTTCGATATTGAATTCGAATTCTTCATCATCACGAATAAAGCGTGGACTTTCTAAAAAATACGTTCCCAAATTGAGCATTGTATTACCATCTGTTGCAAATTCTTGCATTGGACGTTCATCGATAATAATCTTCTTGTTGGCAATCAGAGAGAATACTCCATTCTGCAATCCACCTACTTTTTTGATACTATCAAAATTGGTTTGCTTGATTACTCTTTTCAGTTCTGAATCACTTCCTGGAAGATCGCCTTCAATCTCAGCTGCTAAGAGAATAATCCTGTTACAAAGGAAAAGACGATCTTTCTGAAGCTTTGCCTGAGTAACATTGGTAATCCCAATCTCTTTGGCATCCTGAGTTTCGAACATATTGATGTTGGCTTTGTTTCCTGCAAATTTGATCGAATAGTATGCGGTATCTGCTAATTGCAGTCTCCCTTCTTTGATTCCTGTAGCTACATTTACCATAGCGGGATCATATTTCTTAGCCTGATCTCTAAGTGAGATATGAGCATTCACAATTTCCAAGAACTGTGATCTTGAACTTTTTTTCATTGTATTCATCGTTTTAGTTTTTTAGTTATTGAGTATTTGAGAGATGAGACTTTGAGTTTAGAGGAGATAAGTTTTTGCTTACTTTTTACTCATATACTCAATTGCTCACAAACTCAACTACTATCACGCTACTGCATTGAGTTCTGTGATGTCTTCAGCTCCGTTTAATTCCATCATATCGATTCCATTTATATCTCCGTCAAATCCATTGGCAAAATCTTGTTGAATGTCAATGGTTGGTAATTGTTCCCCGTTTTCGATTTTTCGGATAATCTCATCAACTTCACTGGTATCAAAATCTCCTGTATCTACAACTTCAGATCCCATAAATACCAAAGGGCGATCTTCAATATTTCCAAGTGCTAGTTTTTGGGCTAGAGAAGGAGATAACTTATCCAGAAATAGTTTCTTACCGATAGCTTTTAGAGACGTAACTGCCCTGTCCTTGGCATCATCCAGATTATCTTTAATTCCATCAACTCCATTAGTGGTTTGCGGTTTTGTGCCAAATCCGTTAGAGAATGCCATTCCTACTCCGGCAGAAGTGATCCAGTTTTTTCCGTAGTAAGCTCCCCCGAATATGGTCAACGCGCCCAATGCCAGGGAATACCTTCCTACAGCTGATCCTGCGATCATTCCTAATACTCCTGTGCTGAGATGCTTTCCAACTTCCAGAAGACTATCTTTTGTATTTGCTGTTCTTTTCATAATTATTTAATATTTGCTTTATGTTTTGGTTATCTGTGAGCACTAGTTTTAGTACTCCAAAAATCCCTGAGTGATTCGAATAGGGTTAGCTACTTTTTTGTTGATCATTCTTTTTCGCGCTGGATTATAAAAGAGCCCTTGGTACTAACTTCTCAGGGGCTTTTCTTTTGGTCCTCTTTTTAGTAAGTGATCTGCTACCTTTTACAAATCTTCCTAATGCATCTCGTTGCGTTGTTTTTCGTTTCCTTTGTTGCGAACGTTTTCTGGGAGTTCCAGAGATTGTTCTAGTAGTTTTCTTTTTACCAGATCGCATTGCAATGGCAACACCAGTTCCGACAACCAATATTCCAGCTCCAATAAGAATGGGTGTTTTATGCTTTTTAAAAAAGCTTTCATTTGCTGGAGTATTGGTATTCGGAGTTTGAGGTAATGCTGTGTTTTGAGTTATTATTTGAGGGTTCACTGGACGTCCGGGAAAAGAAGGCGTGAAGTTATGTACTGGAAATTGTTGCTGTCTTGGATCTCCAAATTTGACGGGAGATACTTGTTTTGGTTTTTTAAATAAACTCTCAGCTTGTTCTTTTACCTCTTTTCCCTTAGTGAAAATGTTACCAATCTTTCCTACTAAAGCTGCAACTCCTGCCACTGCACTGGTTGCTGCAGCAATAGAGGCACTAGTCGCTATAGCTCCCAACCCTTCTATCTGAATCTCATTATTCAAAAATGCTTCAACCACATCAGGATCAGACTCTACTACAAACTTTTCGAAAGGATCATTAAAAACATCCGGTTCTCCATCATCGAATGGGTTTCCTAAAGCATAACCACTGAGTGGTACTTGTTTGTCTTTGTTACCTTTACCTTTAAGAATGGCCTTCTTGAGATTCTTGACCTTACCGCCAGCCATATCATAAATCTTCTCTGCTTTAGAAATGGCTTTTCGCATTTTGGCAAACTTGCGCATATCTCCACCTCGTTTTCTGGCTTCTGCTTCACTGAGATATCCAAAACGGAGCTTTTCGGCTACTTTGAACATATTGATTTTCATGGCTAACAGAAATCCGTTTCTAAGCAAGATCGTAGCTGGATTTAAAAAACGGTTAAAGGTTTTGACCACTGGTTTAATAACTTTCTTACCAAACTTTTTTAAGCCTTTTCCAATCTTTTTAAAGAAACCTCCCAATCCGTCGATCACATAGATATTCTCATCCAGATCGGCATACATTACTACATTCCCATTATCGTCCAATATCTCATAAGCAATCTCCGGGGTGGGGTCAGAGACTCCATTTATTATCTCACTCATACTCTGAGAATCTGTTATATCTAGAGCATCTAGTCCTGTGGCATCGAAGCCATCTAATCGGTGTAATTCCATATCGTTACTATTATTTGGTCAATGACCTTTTTCTATTCTTATGTTGCTTCTTTTTACTGGCATTACGAGTTTTGTTTCTGGCACTGCTAGTTTTGCTTTTTGTATTACGGGTGAGGAGCTTTAAAACTCCAACACCTGCCGCTACCGATATTCCTGAAAGGATTAAAAAATTAAACAGGTTAAAATCTTTTTTTGGTGATATCGTTTTGATTTGTTTTCCATCATCCAACCGAAACGGTGACAGGACGCGTCCTGATTTATTTATAAGGGGCAACTTGACATCTTCAGTTGGAACAGAACAATGTGGGTATACTTTTTTTGGATATATTACTTTTCTTAATGGAATCGGTGATTCTTCGAGTGCATCCAGACTGATATCTGCCATATCTACACCGCTTAATATTCCAAGACCTTCAATAGCTATTTTTTTATCAGTAGGAATAATATCCCTTTTTTCGGAGTAGGGAACTTCATAATTGAACTGATCAGCTACACAATCAATGATAATATGTCCATTTGCAGTTGGAACAATAGGGTATACATGTTGAAAATGATGTTTGCCACCGTATTTAGTGATTCTCATTTTAAAAGGAATCCCAAGGTTGGTAAGAATACTTCCAATAAAAACGGTATAACAATCACAGTCCACACCATTCATACGATCCGACCAGGTTCTTGATGGTCTGCGAACCTGTTCAATACCTGTTTTATCCATTTTATACTGGATGTGCTGATACACGAAGCTCCATATGTTTTTACAGGTGTCTTGGACACTATTTGTTTTTAGCTTCTTTGCTAATAGGGTAGTATCATTTAATGTCTCTCGCACTACAAGTTGCATCAACTGGAGAGTATCTTCTAATTTTGCTTTACCAGAACCTACAATAACCGTATCCTTTTGAACACTCTGAGGAATTAGATGATCAAAGCTCTTAGTAGTGCGAATATGTCGTTTACTGTTTGCTTTCATTAAAGTTGTAGAATAATATTATCAGTTTGTTCGTAAGGCAATCCGTTGACACGGGTAATTATTTGCGTTTGCAAGTTCAGTTGTATGGGATTTCCTAAACGGATATCACTGGCTACTTTGGTTCCTAAAATTTGAATTAATGTTAGCCATCCAGCGGATTGGATATGAAGGTCAAAATCTTTCTGGCTGTTTTCTGGAATCTCTATTACGTTGTTTTCTACTGTAGAGCTTCCCAGAAGTTTGTTCTTATGTAAAATCTTGACAAAAGGATGTTGTAAACGTAAGGCTACAGGATTAGGATTCTGTAATTGCACCACGGCTTTGAGTTCAATTCCCATTAGGTTGACCTTATGGATTCGTACTCGAATCCTGGAAGTGATATTGGTACTCGCTTTTTGTAAACGAGACAAGTATCGAATTGAAAATAAAGCAGCCAATCCACCAGCGATCCACTTAAACATACTCTTTCTTTTTTATCAAAGAAATAGCTTGTTTAATTGCATTGCAAACAGGGTTGTGTAAGCTTGTTTTAGGTATGGAAACTACTAGTAATTATGGTAATTTGGTAGTGTACCAGTGCTTTTTGAAGATTTTATGGAGATGTATGGTTCTTGAATCTTAAAAACGCTGTTTTGAACTTAAAACAAATAAAAATGATCTATAGATTTTGGAGTAAAGCTGAATTGGCGATTCGTTTTGGAATTAGTAGAGAAACCCTACGATTACGATTGAAGAAAATCAAAGGATTGGAGACGGGAAGAAGACAACTGTTGTATCCTTATGAGGTGCGTTTGATTTTTAAGGAGTTTGGGGTAGGAGAATAACAAATTGTATCGCAACTATTATTACAATACAATTTGTTAATTTCTTTTAATGGTGTTTTAAATCACATAATAATCCATATATGTTCCCCCACATCTACCTGCTGCCTCATTTGCAAGATGGATAGCTTTAAATCCAAGAGATGTATGAAATTTTACGTTGCAAGATTGTCTTCTACCTTCTGTATCATAACCTCCATCAATTTTTTTTTGCGCTTCTCTTGATAATGTTTGAATTCCTTTTACATTTAAAATACTCTTCATAGATAATTCGTATTAATTATACATTTTAAAAGTAAATGTTTTCAATTCCAATTTTCCTACCTTTTTAGGGTAGTCTTTATTGTTTTATTAACCTAATGATAGTCTGTTTATTATTGCTATGGATTATTTTGACAAAGTAAAAGCCAGAAGCCAGAATAGGTTTAATTTCAGTAATATCAAAATTATTGTTTTTTGAAAAAACTTCATTGCCTAATGCATCAATTATTTTAATGTTATAGCTTGCCGAATAGTTTAATGGTTCAATTTTCATTACATCTAGAACCGGGTTAGGATAAAGGTTAAAAACTGATGTTTTATATGATTCATTAGGATACTCAACATCTTCATTACTTAAAACTCCTTTTAAATTATTAATCCAATATAATTCTCTACTATAAGATACAATTAAGTCTGAGTTTTGATCTCCGTTTAGATCTTCGTACAATATTTTAAAACCATATTGATCACAATTACTAAGACTTTCTCTATAAAAAACTTCTTTTTCCGAATATGTGTTTTCATAATTATATTCAAACCGAATAGAGTTTGAGCTTCCACTTCCAGAAGTAGTGTAAATGTTATCTACCCAACCATTACTATCTAAATCATAAAAATATACCTCATTTGTTATAAAGTTCGACGATTCTTTGAGAAGTTTTTTCGAGAAATTGCCTGATCCCAAATTCTCAATGATAAAGATTTTAGTTCCTAAATTACTTGTTGTAGAAAATAGAATATCGTTATCTAAATCACCTTCATAATCTATTATATTAATCCCATTTACCAAATTGGTATTAAAACTGTCCGGAGTAAAAACTTTGGAAAAAGAAAAATCTCCATTATTAATATAAATTGACCCATTTACAACTATATCAGGTAAGTTATCTTCGTTTAGCAATCCAACAACTACAGATCGTCCAGAATTTATACTACTTGATAAATTTCGAGTTGTGAAATCATTATCTCCATTATTAATAAGTATATTATAATTACCCTCATTTGAATAGAAAATATCAACTTTGTTATCATTATTAAAGTCATAGACAAAAAGTTTAGAGTAATTACGAGCACCAAATGTCGCAATCTCGTTAATTTGTGTCGAATTTAATTCCTTCCAAAAAATCTTATCGTCTGCAAACATGATTATTTCGTTCTCACTATCATTATCGATATCCCCAATTTCGTAATCTTCAAAATTTCTAGCCGTATCTGAAAGTAGTTTTACACTTGAGAATTCTCCATTACCAATGTTTTCATAATAAAGTAAACTTGAATACCAATAATTATTAGAGGCAGAAACGACATCTAAGTCTCCATCGGAATCTATATCTAATGTTTTTATTTTTAGAGAATTACCGGAATGTAAAAAGTTGTTGAATGAAAAATTTCCGAAACCATCGTTTTTATACCACGCCGGATTTATTGGGTTTAATGTACATTGATCATTTTCGAAAGATAGAATTATATCTTGGTAACCATCAACATTTATATCAGAAACAGAAATTGGATCAAAACCACAAGCGCCATATATAACATCCTCTAATAAATAGGAAGTCTCATAATCATTATTCATATTATTAACTAATTTGAACACATTAGAGCTATTACTATATATGATATCAATATCTAAGTCATTATCTAAATCAACAGGTAAAAACTTTTTTATACCATCAGCTTCCTTTATCAAAGCTTTTTCAGATAGGATACTGTTAAAATCGTCAGTTTTAGAATTTAGATAAACGTACAATGAGCTGGAATTACTATTGCTTTCTTTGTATAATGAAACTAAATCAACATAATTATCATTGTTAAAGTCTATCAACGAAAACATTTCCATATGTAAACTATTAGGTAGAAAATAGTCAATAATTACCTCGTTGTTTGATTCAATTACTCCATTTTTGTTTTTAATAAGTCGAATTTTTCCTTCTGATTTGGCAATTAAATCTATAAATCCATCATTGTCAATATCTTTTTGACTTAGCTCACTACTTCTTGCAAAACCCGAATGCTTATATTCAATTAAATTGAATACACTATTTCCAATATTTTTAAGATGATAAAGTCTTCCTTGCTTGGGAAAAAAAATGTCTATGTCAGAATCATTATCAACATCGAAAGAAATAAACTCATTAATTACTCCAGTTTCATATTCAAATAAAGTAATACTAGGTTTAAAAGTTCCATCACCATTATTTTCAATAAGTTTAATTTTTGATATCCAAGAGTTGTTACTTAATTTGTAATTTATTGAATAGAGAATATCACTATAAGTATCGAAATTATAGTCAATTGTTTTTAGGTCCGACACGTTATAATCTATAGTGTTACTTTCATTAAGTAACTTTTCTATTTTTTTTAGAGGAGAAAAACTACCATCTCCATTATTTACAATTAAAGCAATGTTTTTTTCTGTAGTGCACCCTTGATAACGATATTGTGGTGCTAAAACAAAATCAGGAAATATGTCTCCATTAATGTTTGCCGCTTCTTTATGATAATAATCCTCATTATAGTTAATAAAGTTTCTATCTTCGTAAGTAGTAACTTGGGAAAAAGTATAAATGGGTTTAAGTAAAATGAGTAAAAAAATAACTATACGATTCATAAGCTAAATATTTTTCGCAAAAGTACTTAATAGTATTTAATCACTGCCCGCCCATTCAGGGTAGTTTTATGTCTTTCTAGTACTACAATCTATGTTGCTATTCAATATAATGTATATCAAAAGACCCTAATCCCACCCTTAAACTTAGCCAACTTCTTACCGTTAACTTTATTCTCATAAATAATCGCCGTTTCCCAGGTACCTTTAAAATGTTGTAATAACATTTTTTCTAATCGTATGATCCCCAAGGCTTTATTGGGTTTTGATTTTTTATGTTTTTTATCAAAAGAATAAAAGGTTCTGGAATTGCCGTCGTTAAAATATACAACACATTTGCTTAATGCTTCTGTTGGATTAGGATGTGTCATTGTTTATGCGTTTACAACCTTATGTAAACTTTTTTCATAGAGCTGGAGTAAACGCTCGTCTTTATATTGAGACAACCGTTGTTGCTGTATTCTAAAGAGCTGTAAACGGGTTTTGTTTTTGTGTTTGCCAATTCCTTTTTTATGATCTTTCCATTCAGATGCTGTTTTTTGAATCAGAATTTGGTTTCTGATTTCTTTTTTCAGCAATTCCTGTTTTAAAAACCATTCATAGGTTTTATTAAATCCGTTGCGCTTATTTTCAGGATTAAAATATAGATGTGCTGGAGGAACCCAGCGATTGGGATTTCGGTCTAGCCATCTGGAAACCATATCTATTCGTTTAAAAAGGATTTCCTGGTAGCCTTCCCAGTCTTTTGTGCTTCCGGTTATCTTAAATTTTCGATACACTGATGCCCAGATACAATTCAGGATTTCGGTTTCTTCTGGTTGACTTAGTTTGATATTAGGATACAATAGGATTTTGGCATAGTTCCAAAAATCGCGCACTAGTTGTAATAAAAAAGCCGAATCTACCTCTTTTGCATTCGTAGATGTTGCCATCTTTTTTTGCTTTTTAGAGGCAGAATTTCGGCTTTCCCTGATGTTCTTGTGTTGTTCTTGTGATGTTCCTGTAACGGAGTTATCAATTTCTTTGTGAGCTGGTAAGCGAACTCCTTCTTTTTTGGTTACTAACTTATCCACAGTGCTATTATTATTTTTTAGTTCTTGTTGTTCATGAACTAATGGGTGTAAATTTTTCACTTTGCCGTCAGAGACGGTATTATTACTTTTTAAATGAGGTGGTATTTGAATATTGATGGTTGATATCTTTCTCGCTTTAAAAATGGTCGGATTGATCCATAATTCTATCCCGGATTTTCCTCTGTGGATTTCTTTGATAATAAAGCCTGCAGCTTTTAATCGTTCTTTGTGATTGATAATGGTTCTAACCGTACAGCCTTTGCAAGATGCCAGACTAGGGTTAAAGGTTTTAAAGCCTGGAAGATCTTCGATAATATCCTCTCCCAATGTAATAGCGTGATTGAGTTGTTTAGCATACAATCGTGTGATTAATTCAGCAGTGGCTCTATGATTTGCATTGAGTCTTTCTGTAAGTTGATGATGATTTTCATTGTGAGTATCGATAAAGGTTTTGGTAGCTGTAAACAGCTGACTAAAATCAAAATAAACGCTAGTAGTGTTATTACTTTCCATAGGATTTGTTTTTAAGAGATTGTAATTCTTTTAAAGACGATAATACAGAGTCACAACAGAAAATAGTATGATTGACTTTCTCTTTGAATATGTGTCGATATCGATCTCCAAATTGTTTCTTTAAGCATTGTATAATTCTTACGGAATCTTTGCGTTGTTCCTTTATAAATAACAGTTGTTCTTCTAGAGTTAGCATAATAATTCGATATGTTTACAAAAGTTTACAGTACAATATGTCTGTTTAGATATTCGAGAATACTCTTCTTAGAATACCGAATGACTTTTCCCGCTTTAGAGTATCTGATTTCGTCACAATCTCTTAGCTCCTGTAATTTGGTTTTACTTTTGATCCCTAAAAGTTGTTTTGCTTCTTCAGCAGATAACCAGTCATTAGCTGGATCCATATTAGCCATGGCTTCTTCTTTTGCTTCCCGAATGGTGGTTCTGACCATTTGCATCATTTCTTTTTGTAAATGCTGAAATGCTTCCGATTCTAATACGATTACTTCCATATTATTCTTTGTTTACATTAATTTCTAATAGTTTGAGAAATTCTGGTCTTGAAATACATGGAGAATCTGTATCTTTTTGATTGTACAATAGACCTAGATGTTGTTTAAGAACCTGTTCTCCGAACGGTAACTCTTTTTGAAGCAATACATCCTGTTTTGATCCAGTTGATTCTATCATTTTTGAATTTCTCTTTAATCTGGGTGTAAAGAGAAACAATAGAATCATACCAAAACAGTGGTAAAAGGGTTTACAACCCTTTGTTTTTATTTTAAACAATTGATTATTATGTTTTTATAAGAAACATATAACCTGAATTTGTAAAAAAACAAGAGTAAAAATGCTACTAATCCCTTAAAACCTGCTAAAAAACTAAACCCTTTTACAACCCCTAATTTTCAATTATTTTTCAAAATTTAGGTTGAATTTGAGTTTTAGTATGGAAAAACACCTTGAATTATGTTTCGCTTTGAATAGTATCAAGTTTTAAAAGCATCCCTCTCAATATTTTTTTAACTGAAATTTTAGTACTATCCGGAATTGAATAATATCGGTTGCTTAAACTTTCTGGAGAAATAACTTTGGTCTTATGGGTTTTGAAAGTAGAGGATAAAAACTC
>NZ_CANLYD010000012.1 GCF_947495315.1 uncultured Aquimarina sp.
GTGAAACCAGTTCTACCTGTAAATCCTGTTCTTCCGGTAGCACCTGTGAATCCAGTTCTACCTGTAAATCCTGTTCTTCCGGTAGCACCTGTGAAACCAGTTCTACCTGTAAATCCTGTTCTTCCGGTAGCACCTGTGAATCCAGTTCTACCCGTAAATCCTGTACGTCCGGTAGCACCAGTGAATCCAGTTCTACCTGTAAATCCTGTTCTTCCGGTAGCACCTGTGAATCCGGTTCTACCTGTAAATCCTGTACGTCCGGTAGCACCTGTGAAACCAGTTCTACCTGTAAATCCAGTTCTACCAGTAGCACCTGTGAATCCTGTCGGGCCAGTAGGTCCAGGAAGACCGATGGTTCCTATATTTGTTATTGTACCATCTTCAGCTGTATAAGTAAAAGTACCGTCACCATTATCAATAAGTGTAGATATCGTTTCAGCAACACTGCCACCTCCGTTGGATAAGGATATAGTGTTTCCGCTTTGACTTAGTATCTGTATTTCATTAGTAGGATCTGAATCGGGATCGTTAATTAAAGAAGTTAAATCAACGGATCCTCCATTTTCAAGAGTAAGTATATTGGTAGTAGAATTAAATGTTAGTGCTTGATTATCATTACCTGAACAAAGGCTTGTCCAACTATTATTATTGTATTGAAAAATACAACTATCGTCAATGTTATATACCAAAGCTCCATTCAATGGAGTAATTGCATTCATTTGTGAGGTAGTAACCCGTGTCAAAACAAAAGCTTTGTCAACGCTTTCTAACTCTAATATAGAGGAAGTGTCTATTTGATTAGGATTGTCACCAACTTTTACCTGAGCATATACATGAGCAAATGACGACAATATACATATAAAAAGAAGTAATTTTACCTTCATAGGCTGTAGGAAATTTCTTTTTAAAAAAGAGTTTTACCTCTTTTTGTTTGGGGTTATCACGTAACTTAGTTTAATTGAACAAAATTAACCTCTTATCTAAGCAAATATAGATAAGTTGCTAATATATTAATATTTTCTTAACTACAAAAATACATATTTTATCCGATTAAAAGCATTTTTTTTCGATAAAATGCTTTTTTGCTGATTTTTAGTATTTAATTAAGTTGTTGTTAATCAGCGTGAATAACCATTTTATTTGATCTTAAAGTATATAGTGTATAAATAAATATGTTAAAAATAATTTAATTTTTAATTTTTATTTTTGAAGAAATCTAATACATTTGCGGTCAGTTAAAGCGGGAGTAGCTCAGTTGGTAGAGCGTCAGCCTTCCAAGCTGAATGTCGCCGGTTCGAACCCGGTCTCCCGCTCAAAAGCCTCTTCGTAACGATGAGGCTTTTTTAGTTTATATTCTTCAAGTCATAAGGGTTTTTAAGGGTTTTTTCTTGAGCTGATTTTTATAGTTAGAAGAGATTTTTGCGCAGTAATACTTACATTCGTTATTTTGACTTTAAATAGTTGTTGTTTTATTTATGGGAAATAGAAATTTTATAAATATTAGCTTTTGGTTAAAATTCCTTGGAATTATCCTGCTTTCTTATCTAATCTATAAAGTGGGGTGGAAAGAAACTTTAGATTCAATCAAGAAAGTTTCTTTTTTTCATATACTGGTAGGAGTGTTAATTTTATGGATCGCTTTTTATTTGAAAAGTGCAAGATGGAAAATTATCTCCAATTCTTATGGAATTCCATTAGGAAAATATAAAGCTTTAAAAGTTTTTTTTATAGGTCTTTTTTTGGCGAATATTACACCAGGACGTTTGGGAGATTTTGGAAGGCTACTTTATATTAAGGATGATTTACCTTCTCAAAAAATTGGATGGTCCAGTCTAATTATGGATCGTCTTTTTGATTTAATTTGTTTGTTGCTTTTTAGTTTTTCTGCTATTATTTATTATCAGTTTAGTTTTTATATTATGAAACTACCCAAAGAATATGGGGGAATTGTTCTTTGGCTATTGGGAGTGCTAGGATTCTTTTTAATTCTTTTTAGATACAGAAAGAAGTTTAGAAAAATTATCAAACCTTGGTGGGAAGCATTTAATTCCCACGATTTAGGATGGCTTAAAAGTGGTCAAGGTTTTGTGATTACTTGTCTTAGTATGGTGTTAATTTATGGAGTTTTTAATTATATAGCTTGGGCAATGAGAATTGAGATTGATCATTTGGGGCTATTTCTTGGGACTTTTATTTTAGGAATACTAACATTACTTCCAATTACTGTATTAGGAATTGGAGTACGAGAAACATCTCTTGTTGTAATTTTTCAATTGTATAGCCTTCCGGCTGAAGATGCTATTGCATTATCGTTAATTATTTTTCTACTGCAACTTATTTCTTTCATTCCCGGAGCTATTTGGTTTTATCTTTCGCCTATAAGGTTAAAGGATTTAAAACAAGTAAAATAACAGCTATTATTTTGATAATCTTTCATTATCCTGGATATCCATCCACATTGCAAATAATAGAGATTGGAAACCGGATATTGTTAGAAAAATAAATATGATTAGGTAATCTGTTGGTGTTTTCGAATTTGGTATGAAAAAGTTAGCAATTAACTGATATAGAAAATAACTATTTATAATACCGATAATAAATGCTACCCAATACAATAAATATAGTGGATGAAAGCTACGATATAAATATTTTGTTTGGAGTCTTGTAAAAAAGCATCGAATTAATAAAAACAAAATGGGTAGAGAAACTTTGATAATATTTAATTTTGATTTTTCTCCTACGCCATATATTGGTTTTATTTTTACTTCTCGAATAGTGCAAAATGCTATGTTTAGTTTTACTAATAAATCATTAGGCATTCCATACCTTTTGTAGATGTCGTATAAAGGTACAGAGTTTAGTGCGTTATTAGATATGGCTGTATATCCACTCTGGGTATCGGATACTCCCCAATATCCTGAAGCAACTTTTGTTAGAATGCTAAGAATTGAATTTCCTAAAAAGCGCACTCTTGGTATTATTACCCAGGCACTTTTATGAATTAACCGATTCCCTTTTACATAATCTATTCCTTCATCAACCACTGGTTTGCAAATGGATTCTAACTCATCAGGATCCATTTGTCCATCTCCAGCCATAACCGCAGTACAATCAATGTCATGATCTTTGCACCATTTATATCCAGTAGCAATAGCAGCACCAACACCTCCATTTGTAAGATGCTTGATCACTACAATTTTCTCTTGATCAGGATTTTTGTTTACAATTTCCGAAGGAGTGAACTTTTGGATCTCATCAATACTTTTTTGCTTAACTTCTATATCTGCACGATTATAAATGTTTGGTACAATCTCATTTTTTAGGTTTGAAGTTAGTTTAAGGTCGGATGCGTTGTTACTTAAATGTTTCATAACCGTGCCTATGGTATCATCTTTTGATGCATCGTCCACTACTATAATTCGATCGACAAATGATGGCATGCTATCAAGAACCATCATTATTTGCTGAGACTCATTGTAGCAAGGTACTACTACTGCGATTGTTTTATTATTAAGCATTGTATTTTTTTGTAATTGTATTAGTTGTCAATATTATCTGTTGCCCACTTTAAATTATTTTTGGCTAATTGAAAACTAGGACTAATCTCCAAAGCTTTTTTGCAAGCTTCAGCTCCTAATTTCCATTGTTTTAATTGATTATAAGAAGCACATAAGTTATTATAAGCATTTGCATTGTTTGGATCGATTTTTAGAATTTCTTTGCAAGTTTCTATCGCCTTATTATAATTTCTGGCATCATAATATTTTAAACTAAGTTCTGTGTAATTTTCAATAGAATTAGCCTCTTTTATATTGTTTTCAAGATCTGTTATTTCTTGTTGATAGTTATTTGCCTTTCCAGAAATTTTAGCTAATAGTTGTTTTGATCTTATATGGTTAGGACTTTTTTGAATAGCTAGGTTAAGATATTTTTCAGCTTCGGCATACCTTTTTTTATCAATTAGAAAAATAGCATAACAGTATTCAGGATCTGGAGAAGATGAGTTTAGATTGAGTGCTTTCTTAAAATGTTCTATAGCTTTGGATTCGTTATTGGTCGAATGAAATAGTATGCCTAGATTAATATGTAGTACGTAGTAATTAGGTAAAAGTTTAAGTGCTTTGTTAAAATATAATAATGCACTTTCATAATTACCTTTTGCCATATGAGTAAGTCCATAGTTCATAAGACCTCTTCCGTTATTAGGGCTTTTTTGAGTAACATCGAGCCATAAGGTTTCTGAGGAGGACCACACTTCTGTTCTGTTTATTGTGCCTATTCCATGTGCTATAAAAACCAATATGGATGTTGAAATGATAATAATTTTGTGTTTTTTGAATAATTCATATTTCTTTAAGAGATAAAATATTCCATACGGTATTGCTATAAAAAGGCCTATATACGGAAAGAAAGTTCTGTGATCATTTGCAATTTGGAACAAAGGGTTTATAGCTGTTGGCAATAGAGCGATAAAAAACCACGCTATCCCAAAAG
This sequence comes from uncultured Aquimarina sp., assembly GCF_947495315.1. Taxonomy (GTDB): domain Bacteria; phylum Bacteroidota; class Bacteroidia; order Flavobacteriales; family Flavobacteriaceae; genus Aquimarina. Next base: position 4,495 of record NZ_CANLYD010000012.1, read on the forward strand.
AAATTGGTCTTAGATTCTTTTTAAGAGATGTTTTAATCATTAAGGTAAACATGGATATAATGATTAATAATCCAAAGATATTTTTAATATGATACCAAGGTTTTATTATAGCAAGATCTGGATCCGCACTTAAATTAATAGGTAGCAAGAAGTTTGCTAAATAATGAACCGTTACATACCATTGTGTGCTAAAATACTCGAACCTTGAAACTCCATAATTTGTGGAATTGGTTGAAGATGGAGTTAGAAAGTATTGATTAAATATAAAAAGTGATATAGCGATTATTCCAACAGGTGCAATTTTTTTAGCAAGTAATACGACATTTTTAAAAGTATCTTTTTTAAAATTAGCTATTAATGAATCTTCTTCAAATAATAATACATATACTCCTAAAATAGGAAAAAACATAACTCCGGTTTGTTTTGTCCAGATTCCAATAATCATAGTTATAATGTATAAAAACCATTTTCTACCAACAGGATGGATGTAAAGTAGGAGAGAAGCAACAATGCATAAAGTAGAGAATGAGTCAGAACGGGCACAGATGTAATTAATGGTTTCCGCATTGGCGGTATGTAATGCAAACCAGGCTGTTGCAAAAAGAGCGATTACTCCAACATACCTGTTATCTATTAAAGAAATTCGATATAGATGTTTCGATAATATATGAACAAGAACTATGAGTACAATAAACCAAAAAAAGATATGATAATGATAATATCTGGAATCTAAACCTCCTGCTATCGAATAGTCTATCGCATTCATTAGTGTTACCAGAGGTCTGTAAGCCCTATTGGCAGGTAATGCGCTAAAGGTATCAGCATCCGTAAAAAAATTAGTCCAATTTTCTAAGCTTCGAATAGATTCGTTCTCGGAGATCGTATGTTTATCATCAAAAAAAAATGGGTTATCAAAATGACCTAAATACACTACTATAGTAGACGTAATTATAAATATCAAGAATAAAATCTCAAATTTCCTAGAAGCAAAATCTTTAAGCATATGAATCTTGAGGTGTTAGAAAATTAGTATTAATGATATGTAAGCTTTACTTTAATATTCTTTTCCGTTGAACACAGGTTGTGAGTATATATAGATTTAGGAGTTAAATATAATAGTTTTAAGTTGTTTTAGATATTGATGTAAATAAATATTTTCGGGATATGGTAAGGTTTTATCCATGTACTTGAATTTTTGAAATAAAACAAAACGAATTATTTTATATTTGAGAATCTTAAATAAAGAGATTAAATCAAAGTATACTTTTTTAAGAATAATTAAATTGTACGGATGGATAATGAATATTTTGCTCACGAAACAGCTGTTATTGATTCTGATTGTCAAATTGGAAATACTACTAAAATCTGGCATTTCTCCCATATTATGTCTGGATCTGTAATAGGTGAGAATTGTAATATAGGTCAAAATGTTGTGATTTCACCTGAAGTAATTTTGGGTAATAATGTAAAAATTCAAAATAATGTTTCTTTGTATACCGGTGTTATTTGTGACGATAATGTGTTTTTAGGCCCTTCTTGTGTTTTTACCAATGTTATCAATCCTAGAAGTGCAATAAATAGAAGAGGTGAATATGCTAAAACTCATGTGGGTAAAGGAGCAACAATTGGTGCAAATGCTACTATAGTTTGTGGTAATGATATAGGTATCTATGCTTTTATTGGTGCCGGTGCTGTTATTACTAAAGAAGTTAAACCATATGCTTTAATGGTAGGCAATCCTGCAAAGCAAATAGGATGGATGAGTGAGTATGGGCATAGACTACATTTTGATATAAATCAAACCGCTATTTGCTCAGAAAGTAATGAGAGATATGAACTTATTGATGGAAACGTTTTTAAAATATAATACATGGAGAATAAAAACTTTGCTATTATGGGTGTTGGAGGTTATATAGCTCCCAGACATCTAAAAGCGATTAAGGATACGAATAATAATTTGATTGCGGCACTTGATAAATTTGATAGTGTGGGTATTATTGATAGTTATTTTCCTGAGTCACATTTTTTTGTAGAATTTGAACGTTTTGATCGGCATATTGAGAAACTAAAAAGAAGAAGGAGTATCCAGCTTGATTATGTAAGTATTTGTACACCAAATTATCTTCATGATTCTCATATTAGAATGGCATTAAGAAGAGGAGCAAGTGCTATCTGTGAAAAACCTCTAGTACTGAATCCTTGGAATATTGACGCATTGGTTGAAATTGAAAAAGAATCTGAAGGAAATGTAAATACTATTTTACAATTACGATTGCATCCTAGTATTATTGCTTTAAAAGAAAAAGTAGACAATGGACCAAAAGATAAAGTATATGATTTTGATTTAACGTATTTAACTTCTAGGGGCAATTGGTACCATGCTTCCTGGAAGGGAGATGTTTCTAAATCAGGAGGTGTAGCTACAAATATTGGTGTACATTTTTATGATATGTTGTCATGGGTTTTTGGAGAAGTGAAAAGTAATAAGGTTCATTTGTTGACGAATGATAGTGCTTCGGGGTACTTAGAATTCGAAAAAGCTAGAGTACGATGGTTTTTGTCTATTAATTATGATAATATTCCCGATGCTATAAAAGCACAGGGTAAGAGAACATATAGATCTATAACTATTGATAATGAAGAGATTGAGTTTAGTACTGGATTTACAGAATTACATACAAGAAGTTATGAAGGAATATTAAAAGGTAAAGGATATGGACTTTTGGATGCTAAAACCTCGATACAAATTGTACATGATATTAGAAATGCTGAGATTTCTCCTTTACAAGAGGATTATCATCCTTTTGTAAAGGAAATTAAATAATGAAAGTATTAGTTCTTTTTATATAATAGAGCGTATTAAATAAATTACCAGAAAATTTCTTTAAGTTTATATTTAAAAATGTTTTTACACAAGAAGCTAAAACTTATTACAAAGTTTTTAGTTTATTTTTTTTGATAGGTTAAATGGATAACTTTTTTAGAATTAAAAGATAATAATGAAGAAAATAGCTATATCTCAATCAAACTATATACCATGGAAAGGATATTTTGATATGATTAATATGGTAGACACCTTTGTTATTTATGATGAAGTCCAGTATACTAAAAATGATTGGAGAAACCGAAATATTTTAAAAACTAAAAAAGGTTTAGAATGGATTACTATTTCGGTAAAACAAAATAACCTTCATCAAACGATTGACGAAACAGAAGTTTTTTTGCAAAAATGGAATCGTAAACATTGGGGGACTTTACAAGCTATATATGGTAAGTCACCTTTTTTTAAACAGTATAAAGAAAGATTTGAAAATTTGTATTTAGGTATAGATACACATTTACTAAGTGAGATTAATAAAAAGTTTATTTTAGAGATTTGTGATATATTAGAAATTAAAACACAAATTATTAATAGCAGAGAACTTTTTCTAAAGGGAGATGCGAATGAAAGATTGATTGATGCTTGTGAAAAATTGGAGGCAACAACATACGTTTCCGGACCAGCAGCAAAAGCCTATATTGATGAACATTTGTTCAGAAAAAGTGCTATTTCCATAGAATGGATCGACTATTCTGGTTATAAAGAATATAAGCAAATGTGGGAGCCATTTGAACATGGTGTAAGTGTCTTAGATTTGATTTTTAACAAAGGAGATGAAGCAAAGACATTTCTAAAAACATTTAACTCATGAAATTATCTGTAGTTACAACCTTATATAAATCTGAACGATTTGTAAAAGAATTTTATGAGAGGATAACAAAAGTTGTTCAAGAAATTACTGATGATTATGAACTGATTTTTGTAAATGATGGATCTCCAGATAGTTCTAATTTAGAAGTGTTAAGTGTCAGAGAATCTGATAAAAAAGTTAAGCTTATAGAACTTTCTAGAAATTTTGGTCATCATAAAGCAGTAATGACTGGATTGAGGTATGCTAGCGGAGACTATATATATCTTTTGGATATTGATTTAGAAGAACCACCAGAGTTGTTAAGAGAATTTTATGCTAATTTAATAAAGCGAAAGGTTGATGTGGTATACGGAGTACAAGAAAAAAGAAAAGGAAAATATTTTGAAAAAATGACAGGCAAGTTCTTTTATAGGATGTTTAATTTAATGTCTGAAATACCTATAGAAGAAAATATTTTAATGGCTCGTTTAATGAATCGAGAATACCTAGATGCTTTGAAAAAGTACAAAGAAAAAGAGTTGTTTTTGGGAGGTGTTTTTGCTATGGTAGGTTATAAGCAGGTTTCTATTCCTGTTGCTAAGGGTTCAAGACCAGATACTACATATACGTTTAAGAAAAAAATGAGTCTTTTAGTGAATGCAATTACGGCTACCTCTAACCGACTTTTGATTTATGTTTTCTATTTAGGTTTGATAGTCAGTATTACTTCATTTGCTTATCTTGTGTATTTTGTAATTCGTGCAGTGTTTTATAAAGATTACTTAGAAGGTTGGCCTTCATTAATAGTTTCTATATGGTTTTTGAGTGGTTTAATTATTATCAGTATTGGTATATTGGGTATTTATTTATCTAAAATATTCAACGAAGTTAAACAAAGACCGTTAACAGTAATTTCTAAAATTTATGATTAAATATATAGACTTGTTTTTCTTTTTTGATTCATTTTTTATAAGTTCTATATGATACGACAAATAAATGTAGAGTTTGTAAGAAAATATCTTTTTTCACTATTACTAATCGTATCTGTTTTACTTTTTTTTATTATTCATTTATTTTTTACGATTAAGTTCGAGTCCAATGATGATGTTGTAATGGCATTGATTTCATCAGGTGCCTATAGTGGAGATATTGATAATCATTTAGTATTTATCAATATGCTTTATGGATCTCTTCTTAATCTTTTTTATTATCTAATTCCGGCATATGAATGGTATCCTATATCTTTTGTAATTATAAATATTTTATCTGTTACTTTAATTAGTTGGACTATTTTAAGAACTACTAATAATAAGTTAGAAAAACTCATTTTTTTACTTTTTTTATTACTGGTTTTTCTGGAAATAACTGTACAACTCCAATTTACGAAAACTGCAGCGATAGCGGCGGTGTCAGGTGTAATTCTATTAAAAGAGACTAAAGGCAAAATGTTATATGGAGGGATGTCTCTGATTATATTAGCGTCTATTATTCGATTTGAAGCAACTCTTTTAGTGTTGCTTATTGTTATGCCGATATTTTTTCTTGACTTTTTTAAAGATAGAAAATTTCGTTTTAATTTTCGAATTAAAGTGTTGCTGGTTACTGTAATGATAAGTTTTGTCTGTAAAGCAATTGATTATGTCTACTATGCCCAAGATGCGGAATGGGAGTATTTTTCAAAATATAATAAGTTAAGGGGTAAAATTAATGATAATCCAAACGCAAGGAGCGTGTTTAACAATTTGCCGGAAGGTATAGCTCCAGCAGATTATGATGCACTACTTTCGTTTTTTCCTAATCCAGACACAATGGATTATGAAGCAGTCAAAAAAATTAATTTAGAATTAAATAAAGTTCCTCCGTTTACAAAAATTAGATATATTTTTAGCCTACATTATTATTTGTTGCCTATTTTGTTATTAGCATTTATTGTTATTGCTGCTAGGTATAACAAAGAAAAAAACAGTCCTTCCAATATTGGTATCGCATGGATGTTTGGTTTATTGATGGGAGCTTTGATTTATGTGTCTCTTAATGGAGCTGTAAAAAATAGAGTGTTTTTTGTGGCTTTTGTAAGCTTTATATTGGTATTGCCATATTTGCTGGTTAATTTTTCTTCTTCAATTCAAAAGAAAATTATATTAATCTCGGTATTAGTTTCTACATATTATTTTTATAATAATATTCAAGACACTTTAAAAAATGAAAACTATGCTTTTCAAGTTAAGCAAAATCAATCTAAGATTGTCGCAGAGTATCTGAAAGATGAATCTAAAAAGTTAGTTCCTTATTCAGGAAATTATAGGTTGGAATATTTAAACCCATTTAGAGTTTCTGTTAGTTTTTATACAGATAGGATTTATTTAGGAGGTTGGTTCACAAATATTCCTTTTCATAAAGATAGATTTCAGTCCTTTGATGATTTGATTGATAATTATGGAGTGTTAGTAGATAAAAGATATTATAAGCTGGCAGTATGGCAGATAACTAATAGTATTCTTGAAAATAACAATATTAAAGTGGAACCTAAGGTGGTTTTAAATTATAATGGAAATTACATTATAGAGTTTAATAGAATTCAAAACTAATCGTAAGAATTACTTCGATTCAGTTTTTATGGATTTATAATTAAGTTCTAATAAAGAGTTTAATTACTATCATTTATTTAGTAATTTACTACTATTTAAATCATTTTGTAAAGATGAAATCAATCGTTATCATTGGGACAGGGAATTTAGCAGAAATAGCTATCCAGTATCTTCGAAGAGATCTGGAAAATAAAATTGTAGCTTTTTCTGTAGAAAAAGATTATAACACAGCTATAGAATTTTGTGGGTTGCCTGTCGTAAATTTTGAGGATTTAATAGATAGTTACCCTCCGGAAAGAACTGAATTACTTATTGCTATTGGACCTAATAGGCTTAGTAGTGTTCGAGCGCGGTTATATTTGATGGCGAAAGAACTAGGTTATGATTTAGTTACGTATATTAGTCCTAGAGCATTTGTTTGGGATCCTAAAAATATAGGTGAGAGCTGTTTTATTTTTGATGGTTGTGTTGTGGAACCTGAAACAATTATTGGAGATAATACCGTTATGTGGTCAAGAAGTGTAGTAGCTCATCATTCTGTTATTGGCAAGCATTGTTTTATGGCTCCATCTGCTACAATTTCGGGAAAAGTAATTGTTAAAGATAATTGCTTTATAGGTATTAATGCAACTATTAGAGATCATGTTATTATTGAAGAGAACTGTATTATTGGTTGTGGAGCTGTTATTAAAAAGAATACTAGAAAAAATGGAGTTTACTCAACGAAAGGAACAACTATTTATCATTTAGATAGTATGAATACAAAAGTGTAATTTTATTAAAACTAATAATTTTTGAATTTGATAAAAGAAATACTATTTAAAAAAATTTCCCCAAATGGTTTGTCCGTATTTCGGATAGCTTATTGTTTAGTTTTCTTATCGGAAGTAATAAGAATATTCAATTATAGACAACTTTATTATGATACACTTCCATTTTTAAATCCTCATTTTCCAGATATAAGTGCTTTGTTAATTCTCTGGATGGTTATAATTGTGTTTCTGATTTTAGGGTTTCTAACCAGAATTATGACAATTGTCAATTATATTTTTACACTTGTTTTTATATCTAGCGCTGTTTCATATGAGTATCATATGTTCTATGTGTATTCGGGGGTTAATTTCATGCTTATTTTTTTACCAATTTACTCATCAATTTCGATTGATGCATTAAGAAAGAAAATAAGTTGTTTAAGGCAAGGTTTTTTATATGTAAGACCAAAAGTTTCTAAATTAAATTATCTAATTCCTATATTTATTGCATTAGGACTTGTGTATTTTGATTCTGTTATCTTTTATAAGTTGGAATCTCCCATGTGGTTAAGAGGCTTAGGGTTATGGTTACCTTCTTCATTACCTCAGGTGACTATATCAGATAATCAGTGGTTATTAAATAAGGAGTATTTGATCAAGTTTTTTTCGTATCTGACAATGTATTTTGAGTTTATATTCATTTTCTTGTTTTGGAATAAACGATTTAGGCTACCACTATTGATTATAGGCATTGGTTTACACATTGGAATAGTTGTGGAATATCCTATTCCGCACTTTGGATGGGGCTGTGCCACGATTTATTTATTAATGGTTCCTGTATCTTTTTGGGAAAAATTATCGGGTAAATTATTTCGGAATAAAGAGATTTTTACAATCTATTATGATAAATCTAACATATATTCTCGAGAATTTCAGATGATAGTCCAATCATTAGATATTTTTAATCGCATTAAATATGAAAAAATAAATACAACTAAATCTAGTTCGTTGGATAAAAACAACAACGGGGCATTCACTTATGGAGTAGATTTAAACGAAAATAAATATTCAAAAAACTTTTTGATGAAAAAAATCGTGAAAGTATCACCATTTTGTTTTTTCATAGTTTTTTTAGATACATTATTTATATATAAAAACCCATTAAGACAAGAAGAGGTAATCGATGAACGTTCGGGAATGCTCATGAATTTTGTTGAACTAAAAGATCAGAATTACCAAACTCGAAGTATAATTACCAATGGTATCTTAGTAATGTTTTTCTTTGTATCGTGTTTAGCGCAAATACAAGTTCATTATAGTTTTTTTGACAAAAAAGAAACCACCTTAAAAGTTGATCGCTTTTTGGTAGAACATTTTGGAATTTGTAAACATCCGGTTTTTATGGACATGCATTTTAGAGGATATAGTAATGTTTATGGAATTAAATATAAAGATTCATTTCTGCCATTATTAAATGAAAAAGGAATGCCTGGAAATTATTTGTCCGGCGCTACTTGGGTTAATTGGACCTGGAGAGTGAATAGCCCATATGTTTCTAAGAGTACGCCTACCATAAGAAAAGGGCTTGTAGAATACTCTTCGTTTTGGTCCCACAAAAACAAAATAGACCTTTCTGAAAAACAAGAATTCGAAATCGTACGGAAAAAAATTAGAGTTCCTTTTGAATGGGAAGAAGATTTATTACAAAATAACATAGATTCTCCTTGGGAAAAAGTGGGTAACTTGATATGGGAAAATGAAACTCCTAAGTTGATATGGAACTAAATAAAATTATAAAACAAAATAAAATTAGTTACTATAAATGATGATTCCTTTTAACAAACCCTATATGACTGGGGATGAATTATACTATATCAAGGATGCAGTTGCTCGAGGTAAAATTTCAGGTAATGGATATTATACACAAAAATGCCATGAATATTTTAAACAAAATATTGGTTTTAGGAATTGTCTTCTAACATCATCTTGTACCGATGCTCTTGAGATGGCTGCTATACTTATCGATATTAAGCCAGGGGATGAGGTTATTATACCTTCATACACCTTTGTATCTACTGCAAATGCTTTTGTTTTAAGAGGAGCTAAGATAGTGTTTGCGGATAGTTATCATAATAATCCTAATATTAATGCGGATACCTTAGAAGAATTGGTAACTGATAAAACAAAAGCAATTGTAGTAGTTCACTATGCGGGCGTAGCTTGTGATATGGATAAAATTATGGGAATTGCCAATAAAAATGGTTTATTTGTTATTGAAGATGCTGCTCAAGCAATTGACTCCTATTATAAAAGCAAGCCTTTAGGAGCTATAGGGCATCTAGCTGCATTTTCCTTTCACGAAACAAAAAATATCATCTCTGGAGAAGGAGGTATGTTAGTAATTAATGATGAATTTTTTGATCAACGGGCAGAAATCATCTGGGAAAAAGGAACGAATCGTTCAGCTTTTTTTAGAGGGGAAGTAGATAAATATTCTTGGGTAGATATTGGTTCTTCTTTTTTACCTTCGGATGTTACCGCAGCTTTTTTGTATGCTCAATTAGAGAACTTAGAAAAAATTCAATCCAGAAGAAAACATCTTTGGGATTTTTATTATAAAGGTTTTCAGGAATTAGCATTAGGCGGTTTGGTAAAACTTCCACATATACCTGATTATGCGACAACAAATGGACATTTGTTTTATTTGATTTGTGATTCAATTGAACAGAGAAGTGAACTAATTTCATTCTTAAAAGAATATGGGATTCACTGCGTGTTTCATTATTTATCATTACATAAAAGTCCTTTTTATGAAGAGAACAATCAAACAAAAAGATTGATATACTGTGACAATTTTGCAGACTGCCTGTTAAGATTACCATTGTACTATGAATTGGACATGGAAGATCAAAGAAAAATTATTAGTTTGATAAATGATTTTTTCAATAAAAGATAAGGTTTTATGAAGAATGCGTGGATTCCAAAAATTACAGATCGTGTAATTTTTATTGCTGTAGCAATTATTATAGGAATAACAATGGCTGTATTAAGCTTTGATTATGGTCCATTGGAAGATGCTCGAATTCATATGGAGCATGGAGAACGAATATTAAATTATTTTAAAGGTATTGATGAGAGTGCTTTACTTAGTCCTATTCATGAAGATGGAACATTGGTAGATGTAGGCAGAAATAAAGAGTATGAGCATAAGGGGATGAATGGTTTTGGGGGCTTTTTTGATTTATTATCTAGCTTTTTGCATCAGTATTTTGATTTTTTAGGTAATAAATATGAGTTTAAGAACTTTTTAAACGCCATTTTTGGTTTTTTACTTTTTTTATTCTGCGGTCTTTTAGGTAAGGAGTTAGGAGGATGGAGAGTTGGTTTGTTAACATTAATATTTATTGTATTAGTTCCTCTAACTTTCGGATATTCTATGAATAATCCTAAGGATATTCCAGCTGCAGCCTTCTATTTGTTTTCCATATTTCATATCGTAAAATTAGTAAAGGAACTACCTGTAATTACAATCAAAAGAGCACTGTTTTTGATTGTAAATATGTCACTTTTGGTAAATATCAGACTTATTGGGTTTCTTGTTTTTGGCTATCTTTTACTAGCAGTTTTTAGTTGGTGGGTTCTTGAAAATTATCATAAAGGATTTAAAAATATTCATATTAAGAATACATTAATCCTGATGAGTAAGACAATAGCTATATGTTGTATTGCATATATAAGTATTAGTTTGTTATGGCCATATGCCCAAATAAATCCTTTATTGAATCCAATTAAAGTATTTATAGCTGCAAAAGATTTTAGAGGTTTTGAGAATTTACAACTATTCGAAGGAATCTGGAAAAGCAGTTTCGATATGCCTTGGTATTATGCGATAAAAAATTTATTTATTATCATGATGCCGTTACACGCTTTTTTAGGCTTTTTTCTTATCCCTTTACTTTACTATAAAAATGTCAAGCAAAAAAATATACTCCTTATTTCAATTGTTTTATTTGCTTCCGTTTTCCCTATGTTTTTGATAGCTGTAGCAAATCCTAATAGTCATGATGGTTCGAGGCAATTTATGTTTACAGTTTTACCAATAGTAATATTAAGTGCATTCGGTTGGTATAAGCTATTTAAAATTTTACCCACTAAAAATATAACTAGACTGGTTTTCGGGATAATGGTGCTCTTAATGTTACAACCCTTGAAGTTTATGGTGCAGTATCATCCCTTACAAGCACTATACTTTAGCCCAATAGTAGGAGGTGTGTCTGGGGCATTTGGTAATTATGAGATAGATTATTATGGGGTTGCAGTAAAATCTGCTGTAGACTGGTTAGAAGAAAATGTTGGCGATAAAGACGATCCGCCAAAAGTGCGTATGTATTATGGAAGTCAAACAAAGCTGAATTATCAGAATGAAGAAAAAATAGGTTTAAAGTATATAAAAGACCGCAGGTCATCTTTAGATTGGGATTATTCTATCGTTTTATTAGCCGAAGGAAAATATAATAAAGATCATATAAACGTAAACTGGTCTAAAGAAAATACAATACACGAGGTAAAGATTGATGATATACCTATTTGCTTTATTATAAAGAATCATAAAAATGCTGATAGACATATAACGGAGTTACGATCAGAGTTGAAAAAAAAACCATCTTCAAATAAATATGGACAATTGGCTTTGTTAGAATATGATCAAGGAAATTACTACAATAGTGTTAATGCATTAAAAGAAGCAGTTCGATTGGATCCAAATAATTATTTAGCATTTAATAATTTATGTTCAGTTTATAATAACCTTTTACTTTTTGATGAAGCCAGATTGGCATGTGAAAAGGCCTTGTTAATAAAATCAAATATGCAACTTGCAAAAAACAATATGAGGGTTTCTATTCGTGGTATTCAAAAAAGAAAGGCTAAAAACTTAACAGTTCGGGAGTATAATTTAATTAGTGACAATTATTATAAATTAGGAGAACAAAGAAAAAGTATTAATGCTTCATTAGAACTACTAGAAAAAGATCCTAATAACCCAATTGCATTTAATAACTTATGTACATCTTATAACCTATTGGGAGAATATAAGAAGGGAATAGAGGCGTGCGAAAAAGCGATAGCGTTAGCTCCGAATTTTCAAATGGCAAAAAATAATCTCAAATGGGCTAAAGAATCTTTGAAAAAACAACAATGATTTAGTTCTATATAAATTTACTTAGACATCAACCTTTTTATTAACTCTAAGTTATTCTTGGCTAATTGAAAATTAGGGTCCAATTCAATAGCCTTATTACAATGCTTAATTCCATTTTCGAATTGTCTTATCTCTCCATAGGCAAAGCATAAATTATTATGAGCAACTTTGTTGTTTTCATTTATGGATAACACCTCCAGGTTTGTTTTAATACTCTCTTTGTATTTTTTTTGGATCATAAATTGAACTCCTTGTTGTATTAAAGAGTTCTCTTTCTGTAATTCTTCTTGATTGAGTGTTTTTTCTACTTGAACTATAACAGCTTTATCTTCAATTTTACTTTTGTTTTTGGAGGTAATTATAAAGAAAATGGCAGATGGAATTATCAAGAAAATGAGAAACTCAAGTGCTATAAATATTTTTTTATTCTTGGTTTTATTGTCCATAGTATTATCTAATTTCCGAATGAGTTCAAATATAATAAGATTACTAAAATACTTTTTAAAAAATAGAAAACCCAGTCAAAGTCGTCAACCTTTCTAGCGCATACATTCCTAATTCTGAGTTCCCTTTAGGATTAAGAGGTGGACTCCATACAGTTACGGCATATTGACCTGGATGAATAGCTGCAATTCCTCCACCTACGCCACTTTTACCTGGTAAACCCACTCTAAAACTAAATTCTCCTGCCTCATCATAAAAACCACAGGTTTGCATAATTGCATTAATACGCTTTACTTTTCTACCCGAAATTATTTGAGTGTCATCAGATAAGGTTTTTCCGGCATTAGCATAAATCATAAAGGCAGTTGCTAATTCTTTGCATGACATCTCAACGGAACATTGATAAATGTAAAGATCTAAAACAGTTTCTATATCATTTTTTATGTTGCCAAAAGATTTCATAAGATTCAGCAAAGCAGCATTTCGATGACTATATTTCTTTTCAGAATCAAAAACTCTTGAATTAATATTAATCCCCGTGTTTCCTGTAATTTTGTGTATAAAATCCAAGAACTCTTGTTGAGGGTTTTCTGATATAGAAACTAAGATATCAGCAATAACAAGTGCGCCTGCGTTAATAAAAGGATTTCTTGGGATTCCATTTTCATACTCTAACTGAATCAATGAATTGAAAGGGTCTCCCGATGGTTCTACATCTACTCGCTCAAATAATTCATCATCCAATAAAGACATTGCCAGTGTTAATGAGAATACTTTAGAAATACTTTGGATAGAAAAACGCTCGTTCTCATTACCAAAACCATAATGTCCGGAATTAATGCAGTATAAATGCATTCCGAATTTATCAGGATCAATCTTAGCTAATTCCGGAATATAAGTAGCCACTTTTCCTGTAGTAGGTTTGGCTAATGTTTCAGATTTAATTGTATCAAGAATTTTCTGGTATTGCATACATCAATTAGTTTAATTCTGATAAAGAACTACCAGGTGTTATTTCATAAGGACTTTTATTTTGTTCAAAAATTCTTGCAGATAAATTACCTTTTAAGGTAATATCGTTTTTATGAATTCTTAACCAACTTCCTTCTCTAAGTCCGACTACAGGCTGTGGGTTTATCGTATGAAATTCCTTAATACGTGTTTCTCGGGTTTCACCTTTATGCGTAGAATTGGGATCAGGATCCAGATAATGTGCGTTTACATTAAAAGTCATGATTCCTAAAGTTTTAAGACTTGGAGGATGTACTATTGGCATATCATTGGTTGTCTGCATAGTAAGCCCGCATATATTACTTCCGGCACTGGTTCCTAAATATGGTACGCCAGAATCTATTGCTCTTTTTAGAGGTTTTATTACTTTATTTCGGTATAACTGGTCCACCAGAAGAAATGTATTTCCTCCACCTGTAAAAATACCTTGTGTGTTTTTAAAAGCTTCTACAGTATCTGAAAACATATGTATACCGAGTACTTTTTTATTAATTTTCTTAAAAATATTATTAACACCAATAGTATATTCATCAAGAGAAATTCCTCCAGGACGAGCATAAGGAATAAATAGTATTTCATCAGAATCAACAAAAAGCTCAATTAAGGCCTCAAATAAATATTCTAATGGACCGCTTCCGTGAATAGTAGAGGTGCTGGCTATTATACAGTTTTGCATGAAGTTGTTTTTTTAGTAAAGGTAGTTTAACGTTTTCTTATAAAGAAATCTTCTCAGCATATTGAAAAAATGTAGTATCTTCAATAAAAACAAATTTAATTCGGCTTACTATGAAAATGAAATTATCCTTACTTTTTATATGTTGTGCAATGAGTTTTTCATTCGCGCAGATTACCTCTAGAGTTATGATTGACGGACGTATTAGTGCGCCAATAGGCGACGATGTAGAAGGGGTAGTTGTGTATAATCTTACTACTAAAAAAGGAACTATTACTGATAATAAAGGTGATTTTAGAATCAGTGTTGGTGCCAATGATAAAATAGAGATTATAGCTATGCAGTATCAGAAATTTGTAGTGTTGATTGATAAAGGAGTTTTAGATAATAAAAGGTTGAATATTTTCCTAAATGAATCTGTAAATCTTTTGGACGAAGTAATAGTAACGCCTTATGACTTGTTAGGAAATGTCTCCATTGATGTAAAAAAAATTGGTGTGGAGGATAGCGGAATTGAAGAAGTAGCTAAATTAACATCTGCTAGGATTAACGATACAGATTACGATTGGACGGCAGATGAACTTTCTGAATTAGAGAATAAAGTGTTTTTAGAAGATAGAATGATTTATGGACTTAATTTTGTCAATCTTTTTAAGGTTGTTTTTCAGGATAAAGATAAAAAAGATAGTAAAAAGCCAGTGGATATTGATGTTCAAGTTCGAAATATATATAATGATGAATTTTTTAAAACAAATTTAGCATTAGAAATGGATCAGATTAATGACTTTATATTTTTTGCAGAAGAAAACGGACTTAATAATTCATATCTAGAAGAAGGAAATGAACTTAATTTGATAGAATTTTTGGTTTCTCAAAGCAAAGCATATAAGGATCGTAAATAGTATCTAGATATTGACAGCGCAACACTTTTGGTTTCTCTTCGTCTTTTGTGGTGATGTGACGAAGTACTAAGGATCGCTTTATCTAAAGAAAACTAATGGTGTGAAGTTTTCCTTTTGATTTTAGTCATGAAACTAATTCAGTGTATGACTAGGATATTACCCGTTTTATTTTTTCTTTTCGTTTTAGTAAATACTTTTGGTCAATCTCAAAGATTAAAGGGTAGAATTATAGCCGACTCGTTAGAAGATTTTGCAATTAACATTGTGAATTACACTAAGAAAATAGGAACCACAAATGATCAGAGAGGTAATTTCGAAATTCCTGCAACCGTTAATGATTCAATTATTTTTTCTTCAGTTCAATATGAGGTGATTTCCATTTTAGTTAAAGATGATGATCTGAATAATGAAAATTTTCAAGTAAAGCTGAATCCAGTTATTCGTAAACTTGAAGAGGTAAACGTGAGTAATGTAAATCTTTCAGGAAATATAGATAAGGATACGAAGTATATAGAAATTAAACCTTTTGTAAATAATAAAAGTTTAGGCTTGCCATTCAGAGATATAAAACAGCCGACACAAATAGAAAGAAAAATTTATACTGCAAAATCAGGTATTATTGATCGACCTATCAATTACTTAAATGGGACATTAAAAAAACTAAAACGGATAAAAGCTCTTCAAGATTTAGATAGGCTGATTCAAAAAGGAGAGGCCTCATTTAGTATGAGTTTTTTTACAAAGGATTTGGGAATACCAGAGACCTTAATCTCTGATTTTATGTACTATTGTGCAAAAGATAAGTACTTCGAAAACTTATTAGAGAATACAAAAAGATTATCCTTGCTAGAGTTCTTCCAAGAAAAAGCGAAATTTTACAAAGAGCATAAAGAAATTGATTAATAAATATTCTCTTTTTAGACAATAAGATATTTTTGGCACAATATTTTATGTCAAAATAGTACATTTACCATCTTTTAAAATTATAATAAATTGAAGAAATTACTATTTATTTTACCTGTACTTCTGGTTTTTCTAAGTTCTTTTACGGTGCTCCATAAATTTTATGTTAGCGTCACTCAAATAGAATATAATGAGGAACAAAAGTCATTGCAAATTATTTCAAGAATTTTTATCGATGATATTGAGGAAGTGCTTAGAAAACGATATGATGAAACCATAGAATTAGTTTCAGAAAAACAAGAAACCAAAGTAGATCAATATTTGAGCACATATTTAAATCAAAAATTAGCCATTACTGTTAATGGTCAAGAAGTGTTTTTTAATTTCATCGGAAAAGAATATGATAACGATCTTGTACTATGCTACCTGGAAGTAGACAATATTCCCTCACTCGAAACAATAACAGTTTCTAATCAAGTTTTGATGGACTTTTTTGATGAACAACAGAATATCGTACACGTGAAAAAAGGGAAAAAACGCAAAAGTCTTATCCTCGAAAAAGAAAAGGATAAAGGCATGTTAAAGTTTAGTGAATAAATCATTAAACTTTTAAAAAACAACTATTTTGCGATTTATTAGTTAACACAATTACACTCTAATGAAAAAAATACTTTTTATCCTTTCAGTTACTTTTTTTGTTTCTGCCTCAGGATTGTATGCACAAAACCAAAATGAAAGCGAAGAAACTCGTGAGTTGGGGCATACAAATCAAAATAAATTTAAGCAAATGTATGATGAGTTTGCAACTCCTAATATGTACAGAACTGCTTCCGGAGCTCCAGGATCTGCATACTACCAGCAACAGGCAGATTATAAAATGGATATTGAGCTTGATGATAAAAACAAAAAGCTTACCGGTAAAGAAACGATAACATATACGAACAATTCTCCTGATAATTTAGAATTTCTGTGGGTACAGCTAGATCAAAATATGAGATCCAGAGAATCTAAAACTCCTTTAATCCAACCAACAGGTGTGGATGCAGCAGATCCACCAAGTCGATTTGTTGGTAAGTATTTGGGAGAAGGTTTTGATGGAGGGTTTAATATTACTGCGGTTAAAGATGCTAGTGGTAAACCATTACAATATACTATCAATAGGACAATGATGCGTGTAGAGATGCCAAAAGACTTGGCTTCTGGAGCAAAATTTGTGTTCTCAATAGATTGGTGGTACAATATCAATAATCACGTTGACGGCAGAGGAAGATCAGGTTACGAAGAATTTGAAGATGGTAACAGAGCATATGTAATTGCCCAGTTTTATCCAAGAATGGCAGTTTATAATGACGTAGAAGGTTGGCAAAATCACCAATTTTGGGGTAGAGGAGAATTCGCACTTCCATTTGGAGATTTTGATGTAAATATTACAGTTCCTTCAGATCATATTTTAGATGCTACTGGTGTGTTGGTAAATAGAAAAGAAGTTTTTTCTAAAGAGATGATGAATCGTTATGAGAAAGCGAAAAAATCATACGATGAGCCAGTAGTTATAGTAACTCAAAAAGAAGCTGAAGCTAAAGAGAAGACTTTTTCTGAAAGCAAAAAGACCTGGAAACTAAGCGCTAAAAATGTACGTGATTTTGGATTTGCAACGTCCAGAAGATTTATCTGGGATATGATGGCAGTGAAAATAGGAGGAAAGGATGTAATGGCAGTTTCTATGTATCCAAAAGAAGGAAATCCATTATGGGAAGATTGGTCAACTAAAGCTGTAGCCAGTACGTTAAAATCATATAGTAGAATGACTTTTGATTATCCTTATCACAAAGCTATCTCTGTACATGCTAAGAATCAAGGGATGGAGTATCCGATGATTTGCTGGAATTATGGAAGACCTGATAAAGAAGGAAAATTTAGTAATCGCACAAAATTCGGAATGATGAGTGTGATTATTCACGAAGTAGGGCACAATTTCTTCCCTATGATCGTTAATAGTGATGAGCGTCAATGGACTTGGATGGATGAAGGTCTTAATACATTTGTACAGTACGTAGCGGAGCAAGATTTTGGAGAGTGGTATCCTGATGCGATTGCACCTTTAAAAAAATACCCATCAAGAAGAGGTCCTGCACCTAAAATTGTACCTTACATGAGTGGTGATCAGAGTTTTATTTCGCCGATTATGTCACAGTCTAATAATATTCATCAGTTTGGTTCTAATGCATATTCTAAGCCGGCTACCGGATTAAATATCCTTAGAGAAACTGTAATGGGTAGAGATCTTTTTGACTATTCATTTAGAACATATTCTCAGAGATGGATGTTTAAACATCCAACACCAGAAGATTTCTTTAGAACAATGGAAGATGCATCTGCAGTAGATTTAGATTGGTTCTGGAGAGGATGGTTTTATACAACGGATTATACGGATATTGGTGTAAAAGATGTAAAGAAATATGTAGTTTCTAAAGAACCAAACCAAAGAGCAAAAGATTTTGCTGCCGCAAGAGGAGCTAAAATTGAGGATTTCGGACCATTAGTATTTATGGTAGAAGAAGGCAGTGATGAATATGAAGCGATTAAGAAGAATGGTAACATTATCGATGATGCAAAAACATTGAAAGAATACTTAATAGATAATTTCTCAGTTCAAGAGAGAGAAGTGATTAAAGAACCAAAGTATTTTTATGAAGTTACTTTCGAAAAACCTGGAGGTCTAGTGATGCCATTGATAGTAGAGTATACATATGAAGACGGAACTTCTGAAACCATAACGTATCCTGCAGAAATATGGAGAAAGAATGATGCAGCAGTTAAAAGAGCGATAGCTTCAGAAAAAGCAATTTCTAAGATTGTGGTAGATCCTAACCAAGAAACGGCGGATATAGATACTTCGAACAATAGCTGGCCTCAGAATAAAAAACTAGGTAAGTTTGATAAATTCAAAAATAAAGTAAAAGGTCAATAAGTTAAAAAACCTTTAAATTATAAATTAAAGCCGTTCGTGATTGCGAACGGCTTTTTTCTGTACATTATTGTAGCTATATTTGCAATGTTATGATAGCATTACCATTATTCATAAGTGGAACAGAGATCGCCTTTATAGTATTTATATTGGTTATGGTTTTTGGCGCTGATAAAATACCTGAAATCGCTCGAGGTTTAGGCAAAGGAATGCGCATTGTTAAGGATGCTACTAACGATATTAAGTCAGAAATTACCAAGAGTGCAGAAAAACATGGTATCGATACCGATATCCCTACTTCTATTACTTCGGATATTAAAAAGGAAATAACACAGGTAAAAAAGGATATTGAAGACGTTACAGGTCCTGTAAAACGTAAATTCTAATTTCTACTTCTGCAATTTTTATCATTTCGATAAAATCAACCTTTATTTTTGTTTCTTCTTCAAAAAAATCACCTTTTTTTTAAGTTAATTTTATTTTGTAGTCTTTTTCTGTAAAACCCTTATAAACATTGGTATTTGACACCGTTTTTTGGTCTTATGCAAGCATAGTAACAATAATTTTTTTGAGATTCTTTCAATATAACGCATTAATATTTGGATTTTATTTAATAAATTAGGAGTGAAATTAACTAAATGATAATTATTTGATATTTTCAGGGAATGACTACCTCAAAAAATCAATAACACACAAACTCATTAATTTATACTAAAATGAAAAAAATTATTACACTAGTATTAGGGCTTTTCCTCGTCCTATCATGTTCTCAAGAAGATTCCACCGAAATTATTGATGAAAGCTCAGAATCTCAAAAAATTCTCTCCGTTGAAGAAATAAACTCTTTTATAGAAAAACAACTTAAGCAGAATGGTGATTTAGATTGGACTACAGATGCATCAGCACATATATTATATAGTGCAGTAATGCATGGAGGTGAAGTGTTGACAATCGGTTTTGGGGAAAAGGGAGAAAGTTTTATTGATGGAACTCAACGATCTCCTAGATTAAACAATATTATAGAAGGTATATATAATACCGTACAAAGTATTGAAGGAGTTACACGTTCCAATGTTCAGGTATCACAAGATGGTACATTGAATGTCTTGGATGTAAAAGTTAAGAAATTAGAAACCATTGTAGAGTTAAAAGCAATGGACAATATTCGTTACCTGGAACCAAATGGCTACGGATTCTACCTTAAGGAAGAAGTGCAACAAAAGTCTGCTGGTTGCAGTCAAAGTGGACAATCAATCAATAGCGGTGATTATAGTGTGATCTCTCCTAATGCGAGACTACCTTGGAACTACAAAAATCATAATATTGATGATGCTTGGAGTCTTAGTACTGGAGCTGGAATTACCGTAGGTCTCATAGATACTGGCTTATCGGCTAACCAAAATCTTTTAGGAAACGGATTTAATGATGGTGCTTCTAATGGTAGATCTGTGCAACGTTTTGGGACATTTATTGATTCTCCTTGGTGGTGGTCTAATAATGTTGATGGACCTAATGATAGATGTGGTCACGGAACTCAGATGGCATCCGCTATAGCATCACCACGTAATAATGATTTTATGCCAGTTGGTGTTGCATACAATTCTAATTTGGTAGCGTATAGAGGAACAGAGGATGTTGTTTTAAACGATTATCATGAGCGTAAAGGAGTAAGTAACGCGTTAAAAGCATTAGGAAATAGAAGTGATGTTAAAATAATTTCAATGTCGGTTGGATATCCTTGGTCAATTGGTAATGTAAAAGACGCTGTAAAATATGCATACGGAAAAGGTAAAATGATCATGGCTGCAGGTGGAACTTCTACCACTTTTACGAATTGGTATGGTGTTATATTTCCAGCAAGTATGAGTGAAACAGTGGCAGTGACAGGATTAAAAGATAATGGATATAATCGTTGTGATATTTGTCACGATGGTAATAAAATTGATTTTACTATTATTATGCAGAGAGCTAGTAATACTAGTAGAACAGTACCAGTATTAGGATTTAATAGTGGTACAGAATCTTATGTTGGTGGATCTTCTGTAGCAACAGCTATGACAGCCGGTATTGCGGCATTAGTATGGGCACGTAATCCTAATATGTCTAGAGCACAAGTATTGGATAAGTTAAAAAGAGCTGGAGAGTTTTATCCTAATCGTAATAGTAAGTTCGGTTATGGCAATATAGATGCTCTGAAAGCGGTACAATAATAAGTGAATTAGCAATTGTAGTTACTAATACATGTAAGAAGTGGGATCTTTAGAGATTCCACTTTTTTTATTCCGTTTTCAAGTATTCGTGAGGTTATATAACTCTACTAATTGTTAGTCCATCTCTAATGGGTAATAATACTGTTTCTATACGTTTGTCTTCTGCAAGTAATTTGTTGTAAGCCAAAAGTGCTTTGGTAGAAAGATCATCTTCGGCAATATCTTCAATCACCTTTCCACTCCAAAGAACGTTGTCGGATAAAATAATACCACCCGGATTCATTTTATCGATTATTAATTCAAAGTAGGTTGAATAATTTGGTTTATCAGCATCAATAAAAACTAAATCAAATTTTATATCCAGGTTTGGAATAATCTCGGTGGCATCACCTATATGTTGATGTATTTGATTGCCATAAGAAGAAAGATCAAAATATTTACGCTGAAAATCTTCTAATTCTTCGTTTATGTCAATCGTATGTAAAACACCATCTTTTTGCATCCCTTCTGACAGGCATAAAGCGGAGTAACCAGTATAGGTTCCTATTTCTAAAATAGTTTTTGGATTGATCAATTTAGAAAGCATACTCAAAACACGACCCTGATAAGGACCACTAAGCATACGCGGTTGTAATATCTTTTGATACGTTTCTCTGGTTAATTGTTGTAGTAATTCAGGTTCTTTTTCGGTATGATTTACTACATAGGTATCTAGTGCTTCCGGTATGAAGTGCATGGTCTAACTTTTTTGCAAAGCTAAATGTTTTATGGCTTATGAACTAAAAAATAAGCCCTTTACCCTTATTATTGAGTAAAGAGCTGATCAAGTTTTTAGAAATTAATTTAGTATTGAAATCTACTTTTAATTAGTTATTGCTTAACCTGAAATTTCATTAATCCAGTATTATAAGTATAACCATCACCATCTGTATTGTCACAGTATTCGATAATAGATTGACCTATTTCATCGTCTTCGAATGTTATTTTGAATTCTGGTTTAATTTTGATGTCAACTCCTTTGATTTTCGTTGAGAATTCTAATTTTAAATCTAATTCTAATTCACCTCCGCCATCTTTTTCAATCCAGACATATAACATCTTATCTCCATAAGTATCCTTGTCCCAAGTGTAAATTTCAGTATTAAATAAGTCGAACCAATCGGGATTGCAATTAAATACTCCACAGTTTTTAAATTGACCTCTTGATCCTCGAAACGGTTTTGTAATGCTAACTTCACTATCTTCTGAAATACCAAAAAAAGCAGTAACCTCTATCTCCAGAGCTCCATCATGCCATTCTGCAACTTCTCTAAATGATGGCATAGAATTAAATTTTAATTTATTTAATCGGTCTTTTGTTGATTTTCTACTTCTATCACATCCGTTATCGCCAGATCCAGATCCTCCTCCGGTGCCACCGCCACCACCAGAACAAAGATTAGCCTGGTTCATAAGATCATCAGTAAAATGATACTCATTGGTGTCATTTTGATGAAATGCCGGCGCAATGATTTCGCAATCATCACCAAACATTTTTGATAATATTTCTGTTCTTTTTTTAGAGTTTTTGTTTATAACAGTCACTCTTTCATTTTGTTTTACTACAATAACTAGGTTTTCTGGTGGCGTAGAAGCACTAAGCTCGTAATAATTTCCTTCTGCATCATAAGCAGGTATAATGTCATTTTTTATACGTAAAGGAAGATAAGCAACTAGTGGTATAGATGATTCTGTATCCCACTCTGCTACTTTATGATTATCAAATTCCGGTAAAGCAATTTGTAATAAAGGATAGGTTACTTTAATAGCATTCATTAGTTGAGAAGTTGTACTGCTCTTTTTTGACGAATCATTGATGTCTCCTTCAGAAAGAAAGTTCGAAAAGATTATTTGTTGACCACTTTTTTTATTGGTGATGTTTTCATTTTTCGAAGTTTCAATTAAAAAATTGTAATCTCCATCAAAAGCTTCTAAAGCTTTGGTCTTAATGAAGTTTCTTAACTCAACATTTTTTAAGTTTTTTGCTAAATTTTTTGCGACTTCCAATCCAAGCTGATCTTTAGATAATAAATTTTCATCTTGTGTAATTTCACTTTCTTGATCTGTTAATCCTTCATTAATTTCATCTCTATTACAGGCTATAAAAAAAGTTGCAAAGATAAAAGTGAAGAGGAATAAAGTTTTTATTTTGTAATTATTCATGATTTTTAATTTTAAAAATGATTATGTAAATTCTTATTTGTCTAAGGAAAATAGTCTCTATGATGCAGGTGCTATAATTCTATCATTGAAAGAAGAGACAGTTCCTACAGAACATTTACTATCTACTTTTCTTTCAGCATTTCTTATAGAACTAGCTCTCACTGTAAAAGATTGAGGGTCACACTTACAATCGTAGGTTTCTCTAGCTAATCCTAATCCTCCTTTTTGTGGTTATCTATTAAGTTAAATACTACGTTTACATTTAAAATTGATTTTAACATGTTTCTTGATTTTTAATTTTATGATTCTTGATCATTTATAGACAATCAAGTTTTTGTCTACTCTTCGCGAATGAGGTTTCGTAGAGTAGTTCAAGAAGAATTATTCTGTTACCCAGGTTTTTTTAATTTTTTAGAAATTTTTATGTAAAGAGTAGTTGTTACTGAGAAAGAAACAGAAAATCTTGATTACAAGACAAAAAAATAACCAATAATAAACAGAGCTAGGTCGATTTTAAGAAATAAAAAGCCATGATACTATCATAGCTTTTTATTATTCAAGGCAATCCTAAAACAAATTGCATTTTAATATTATGTTCTAAGATGCTATTTGTCTGCAATGATATTTGCATTCAAGGCAACAATAAATTGCGCTACCCCATGTTTCAGCAAAATGTTCGCAAGTGTTACAGCAGCCTTGCTCACAAGCCCCGCCTGAGGCATTAATATACCTCAATTCTTCTCTTTTTATTTTGTACTTTTTAAGTCTTTCTAATTTAGATTTCATTTTACAAAAGATTTTTATTAGAATTATTTTTGATCATTTATAGACAATCAAGTTTTTGTCTACTCTTCGCGAATGAGTTTTCATAGAGTAGTTCAAGAAGAATTATTCTGTTACCCAGAAAAAAATTATTTTTTTGAAATTCTTTTATAAATAAGAAATATAATTAGAGAAGAAATCAGAATTCCGAATACTAAAAACCAAATATTTATGGAAGAATACATGGGGTTAGGATCTCCTATAAGAACAAGTGAAGACCAGTAATAAGGAGAAACTTCACTGAGTGAATGATTTTTGAGATAGGTGAGTTTGGCTTGTCTAAGAGCTTCAGACTTGGATTTCCCTTTTTTTAGATATGTATAAAAGTCTGTAATAATCTCCTGTGTAGATTGATCATCTGCTTTCCATAGAGTAGAAACCACACTATTTGCACCGGTATTAAAAAACCCACGAGCAAGGCTCATAACACCTTCTCCTTTTTGTAATTTACCAATAGAAGTATTACAGGCGCTTAAGGTTACGAGTTCTGCATTATTTTTAGTGCTATGTATATCGTGTATTGTAATATTTTTAGTATTAGTAGCTATCCATGGTGTAATAGAATCGTTAGCGTTAGCATGCGTAGAAAGATGAATAATCTTATAATCAGATAAAGAATTGATTAAGTTTTCTTTAGAAGCATTTTCTTCTAGTAAAATATCACTATCAAATTTTTCTGCAATCGTATTTATTTCTTTTGTACTATTAGGAAGAGTCGATAATACATTATATCGTATAGGAGCAAAACCTAAAAAATCTTTTCTATATGATCTTTTTAGTTGTTTATTCTGTTCTAAAAAAGAAATAGAGTAGGCGTAGCTTATATCATAATCTTCTACTAAATAATTATCGTTTTTCTGTATTAATATTTCAAAAGGGATACTCAACAAGTTTTCATCAGGAATAACAATGATTTTATTCTCATTATGATAAAATAAACTGTTTGGTAAAAGTTTATGGTATAATTCTTTACCAATTTTTTTAAATTCTTTTTGATCTGTTTTTGATGCAAATGGCTTTGAAGCAAGCGCATTAAATTTGGTAATGTATTTTTGAATTAATGGGATATTATGTATTTCAAAGAGTTCTTGTCCATTTTTTGAAATAACTAATCCATATCCTGACTCGTCATTAAGAATATAATGGATGAAAGTTGTATTTGTTTTTGAGGCTTCTTTAATTACTTTTTGGTAAGGTAAAATATTAGCTTTTCCTTTGTGCTTATAGTATTTAGGAAACATATTTTGTAAAGAATCTATAAAGGATTTATATTGTTCTTTAATGTCAAATAGTTGAAGTGAACGAATTTCGTCATTAAATTCTTCTGACAATGATTTATTTTGAATCCTTGCGATCTTACGTTTTAAAAAATGGTCTCTTTTAATTACACTATCAGGAATATTAAAAAAGGTTTTAGAACGTTCTTTGGTTAGATCTTCTAACAATAATAAAGCTTTATTTTTCTCTAAATAATAGTATGCTAATTCTGAATCATTAAGTAAATAACAAACTTTTACCAAATTTATATAAATATCAGATGCCAGACCTCTCCAAAACAATTTCGACTCTTGATGTGTACTCTCTAGTTTTATGAGGTCGATTAGTTGGTCCGCCTGTTTTAAATGCAATAAAGCGTCTTCTAATAATTCTTTAGAGTTTTCATCCTCATATCTTTTAATTTGGGTAATTGCAATGTTTTTCAAAAGCTCTATCCCTAGATTCTTATCACTTAACTTAATCGTATGTTTCTCAGAAAATTTTCCTTTTTTTTGATTAATTTTTAATTTATCCAGAGAGAGATTTAATGATGTATAGGCTTTGTCATATTCTTTTTGGTCAAGATAGGCAAGCCCTAAACTGGATAATACTGCAGCATTTAGGTTTTTATCTTGGTGAGTGTAAGTAAAAGCTTTTTTAAAATAAAATAATGTAGAATCATTATCGACATTTCGATAAATATAGCCAATGTTGTTATTAATCAGACATAAGTTTCTGTTGTTATTTAACTCTTTTGCAATTGACAAAGCCTTTTTGTAATAAGGTAAACTTGCACAAGGGTCAAAAAGATTTTCATAATTATGTAGATTTCCTAACCTTTGATTTATTAGATATTCATCGAATAAAGAGTAATCTATTTTATTCTTTATGGTATCTAACTTTTTTAGGCATTCAATTCCTTTTATAATATTGGTGTCATCTAGTATATTTTGATAATTGTCAGATAACAGTAATGTAGTATCAAATAACTTCCGATATTTTTGCTCTTCTCTAAATTTTTCGATTGCCTTCAGATAATAAGTTGTTGCTATATGAAAGTTAGCTTCAGCGTTATAGTTTGCTGCAATTTTTTTATAAATCTCTCCTGATTTCTTTTTATTCCCCTTGATCTTTAAGGTTTTAAAATGAATATCATTAGAACTAGTATAATCTTCAACTCTTGAATAGAAGTCTGCTAAAAGTCCAAGATTATATAGATAAAGTTTATCATTTTGTGGTGTATGCGTTTTAAAGAACTTAACTGCTTTTTCGGATTTTGCAGTACCTAAATCAAAATATTCGTTTTGATACAACCAAAATGAAAAAGCAGTTAAATCAATTCCATACTGTAAAGAGTCTTTATCCTTTACGTGTTTTTTTAATAACTCTTCAATTGTAGATATTTTATTAATATCAGTATAACTTTCTGTATTTCTGATTTTATAATATGCTACCGATGGTCTTTGAGCAAAACAAACTATGTAATAAAATGACAATAAAAATATACTTATATACTTTTTAGAAAGCTTTATTTTAATCATATTTTTATTGAAGTATAATTACATTTAAATACTATTGTTCATTTCCAAAAGGATCTGTTGGTTCATCTGGTGTAGGCGGGGTAGAAGGGCAACCTCCTCTGGGACATCCACTCGTTTCAATATAAGTACCATTCTCATCACCTCCTGGATTTAAATCATTATAATCATGAAAAGCTGAGCAATCTGTATACCATATTTCCGTATTACCATTCACTGATTTAAGACCTAGAAAAAAACTATACGAGTTTCTAATAGCCGCTTTTTCAGCAGGTGTTAGATTAGGATCATTAAATGTAAATTCAATTTCACAGCCTTCTATAACAGGTGGTTGATAACCGTAATGCGATTTTCCATTGTATTCTGTAGTTATATCTATGCTTTCTTCAAAGAAATCTTGTTCGTCATAAGAACAATTTTGAAAAAGAAATAAAACTGATCCGATCAATAGAATATTTACAATTTTTTTCATCGCGTAAGTTTGTTTAAAATTATTAATATTTATTCGTTTTGAAAACCTTATGATAAATAGTTTTCACACTGTAGTTCAAAATAATTAGCTTTGTTACCCAGATCTAAGATTTTAGCATATAATTAATGAAGAATAACGAGTATTTTATTGAGGGAATATTGCAATCTGATGAAAAGGTCATTATGGATATTTATACTTCGTTCTTTCCTAAATGCTTAAAATTTGTGCTGCATAATAAAGGACAACAAGCAGATGCAGAAGATATTTTTCAGAAAGTATTAATGCAAATTTCGGCTAGAATTAGATGTAGAGAGTTAAAAACTATCAACTCTACTTTTGAAGCTTATATGTTTACAGCCTGTAAAAATTTATGGCGTAGAGAATTAAATAAAAGAAAACGGGTAACAAATATAGAGGTAAAGGAACTGGTAAGTGAAGAATCGGATATTACGTACGCTTTACTCGAACAAGAAAGATGGGAATTGTTCAAAGAAAAATTAGAAAAACTATCTGATAATTGTAAACAGGTATTAATGTTATTTCTAAAGAAAGTATCTTATGCAGATATCGTTGTTCAATTGTCATATTCTTCGGAAACAGTTGCTAGGCAGCGTGTTTTTAAGTGTAAAGCAAGATTAATTAAAAGTGTAAAATCCGATGAACGATTTAAAAATCTGATATCATAATGGACGCTAAAGACCACTCAATATATCACGATCAAATCGATGCGTACCTCAGAGATGAACTTTCTATAGAGGATAGAGCTCTTTTTGAACAGTTATTACAAAATGATCCTGAATTGGTGAAAGAATTCAAGGTACATCAAGAGTTGTTTGCTCAGGTTGATGAATCTGTTTGGATCGATAAGTCTTTTACTCCTGATATAGAAGAAGTAAAAGAAGTAGAAAACTATTTTAGGAGTGCAGAAGCTAAAAAATTAAAAGATACCATTGCTAAAGTTCAAGCCAATTATCAGAAAAAAAATAATACTTCTTTTTTGAAGAATAGATTATTTCTTTCAGTACTTGCAGCTGCTTCTATTACAATATTTGTGGTGTTATATACTATGAATTCTAACGATTCTTCTCAGGATTTGTATGCAGGATATAGCGAATGGCAGGATTTACCTTCTCTTACAAGTAGAAGTGATGAAAGTCAATTAGCAGAAGGGCAACGATTATTCGAACAAAAGAAATATGATGAGAGTTATGTTTTATTTAAAGAATATATAAAAGATAAAAATGAACTTTTACCATCTGTGTTAATATATTCCGGGCTTTCTGCATTGGAACTCGATAAGTATACAGAAGCAATTTCCTATTTTGATCAAATAATAAATTCCGATACGATTGATCAGTCAAAAGGGTATTGGTATAAAGCGTTAGTATATCTAAAACAAGATAAAAAGAATACTGCGATAAAAGTTTTAGAAATTATTCTTAAAGACAAGCAAAACTATAATTTTGATAAAGCACAGGCTTTATTAAAAAAATTGCAGTAGCTATAAAATTAACCACTGCAATTTATTGTTGTTTTATTTTTTCTGAATTAGAAAACGCTTAGCATTCAACACATAAAAAATCCGGTCCAGGAAAAATGATTTGACCACACATACCGTTAGGACAACCAGATCCACCACCATGAGTAGGGCATCCTCCAACAACTTCTTTTTGTGCAGTTTTACTAATTTTTTTCACACCATTTAATTTCTTTAATTCTTTCATTGTAATATGAGTTTAAGATGATATTGTATACCCGAACATTTAGAGACACTCAGGATGTATGTCTATGTATTATACCTTGTTTAGTATAAATTTGGTTGGTATCAATATAAGAATTATACGGTAATTTTCCCCATCCTTTTAGGGTAGTTTTTAAAAGATTATATAATCTCGGTTCTAATATGTATTTTTGAATCAAAACTCAAAAATGCAATTCGAAAATAATCGAGAATTTGCTAAGAAATTAGACGAACAAGATCCGCTAAAATCTTATAGAAGTCAATTTCTTTTTCCTAAAGTGAATGATAAGCAAGTCATATATTTTACAGGAAATTCCTTAGGACTTCAGCCCCAAAACACAAAGAAGTACGTTGATGAGGTAATGAAGGATTGGGCAGAACTTGCGGTAGAAGGACATTTTTATGCAGATAAGTCTTGGTGGGATTATCATGAGCGAATGGCAAAACCATTAAGTAAGGTCGTTGGTTCTAAACCTTCAGAAATTACTGTGATGAATACACTAACAGTAAATCTTCATCTTTTGATGGTTTCATTCTACAGACCAACCGAGAAAAGATATAAGATCATATGCGAAGAAAAAGCCTTCCCTAGTGATCAATATATGTTACAAAGTCAGGTTCGATTTCACGGATATGACCCAAAAGATGCTATTGTAGAAATTAAAAAACGAAAAGGAGAACATAATTTTAGAATAGAGGATATTCTCTCCACTATCAAATCCGTAGGAGAGGAGTGTGCATTAATTTTAATAGGTGGAGTTAATTATTATACGGGTCAGGTTTTCGATATGAAAACTATAACACAAGCAGGTCATGACATAGGAGCATTTGTAGGCTGGGATCTTGCACACGGAGCAGGTAATATTGAGCTAAAACTTCATGATTGGGATGTGGATTTTGCATCTTGGTGTAGTTACAAATATATGAATAGCGGCCCCGGAAATGCTTCAGGATGCTTTATACATGAGCGGTTTCACGACAGAAAAGATATTCCTCGCTTCGAGGGCTGGTGGGGAACTAAAAAAGAATCCAGGTTTCTTATGAAACCTGAATTTGAACCTATGCCCAATGCAGATGCTTGGCAATTGAGTAATGCGCCCATTTTATCTTTAGCTCCCTATTTAGCTTCATTAGAATTGTTTGATGAGGTTGGTATGGATGCGTTAATAGAAAAGCGAAACCTAATTGTAGCGTATTTAGAGTTTATCCTAAAGTCAATTGATGCAGAGGTAGATAGCTCTTTTGAAATCATTACTCCGTCAAATCAAGAAGAACGAGGAACACAACTCTCTGTTTTTCTTCACGGAGAAGGACGGAAATTGTTTGATTATTTGATGAAAAATGGAGTGATTACGGATTGGAGAGAACCTAATGTAATCAGATTAGCGCCTGCTCCTTTTTATTGTTCGTATGAAGATATGTATGAATTTGGTCAGATTCTAAAAAAAGGAATTTTAGGAAGAAAGTAAAGTGATACTTTAGCGTAGCTTCTTGATGTATGTAGAAGGAGAAACACCGGTGTGTTTTCTAAATTGTTTGCAGAAATAGGATGGATCATTAAATCCACATTGATATAGAACTTCGGATATAGAAGTATTCTTATTTTCGAAATATTCTTGTGCTTTTTTGATTCTAAATTCATTCAGGAAGCTAATAAAAGTTTTATTTGTAGCCGATTTAAACATTCTACAAAATGAATTCGTAGTTAGTCCTAATTGTTTAGCAATAGTTTTAGATTGAATTTTTTTAGCATAATTCTTATTTACAAAATCAAAAACCTTCGATATTCTTGGTAAAGCTATTTTGTCAATTTCGAGATGGTTAGACTTTACAATAGGCCTTCTATAATTAGAAATAGAGAGATCATATAGGATATATATAAAGTTTAATAATTTCTCTATGTTATTCTGGTCTGAAAGTTTTAAAAAAGAGTCAGACAATTTTTCTTTAATCGCTTTAGAAAAAATACAACCTTTAGGTGATTTTCGGATGAATTCCAGGATACTATAGAACTCTGGGAAATGTTTTAATTTTTCTTTGATGAAGCTTTCATTAAATTGAATAACAACTTCTACGTTATCTTCGAAATCCTTATTCCCAAAAGGCATATGAGGCATGTTTGGTCCGAGAAAAATCAGTAATCCATCTTGATATTTTTCAATATTTGACTCAACCTGAATAATTCCATTACCGTTTCTAATAAACACTATCTCATATTCTGGATGTAAATGCCAATTCACTTCACTACAGAGAGAATCTTTGGTATAGCTTTCTATTTTCAAAGATTTTGATTGTTCCAGATAAATCTGTTCGTATGATGGCTTCATAAAACAAAATTATCATATTTATATGATTAATTTTATCATTATGAATAAATTACTTTAGTATTAGAATATTTTGTATTAATATGGAGGTGTTTTTTGTAGCTAATTTTGATATATAGTAAATATGTTAAATAGCACATCTTGAATTCTTTATACCTAATTATTACAAAATTACGATACTTTGGACCGGCCTGGGTTTTTGCGTCATTAAATATTATGACCGGTACTTGGGTATTATATATTCCTACAGTGAGAGCAAAATTATTAATTGATGACGCACAATTAGGTATTGCACTTTTTTGTTTTGCATTAGGAACATTAGTGATGATTCCTTTATCTTCTTTGATCATAGAAAAACTTGGTGTGGGAAAGGTAACTATTATAGGAATCATACTATTTTCTTTGTTATTTCTTATGCCCATAGTAGCTCCAAGTTATTTACTATTATGTATTGTCTTATTTGCAGTTGGTTTGTTTGCATGTTTAACAGATATCGCAATGAATGCTCTAGTATCGGATATTGAACAAGAGGATGATATTCATATTATGTCTGCATCTCATGGCTTTTTTAGCTTAGGGGGAGTTATTGGTGCTGGTATTGGAAGCTTTTTAATTACATATTTTCAGATTCCACTATTACATATGCTATGTGCTACACTATTTGTGATTATAACAAACATCTTAGTTTGTAGGGGGTACATAACTATAAAAGGAAAAAAAGAAGAAGGTTCAAAAAAGTCTTTCGATCTAAAACTTATAAAGCCACTTTTAGGGCTTACGATCATTGCATTTTTAATCATGGGTAGTGAAGGAGCAATAGAACATTGGAGTAAACTCTATATGCAAGATATTGTGATGATCTCTTCAGAAAAGGTTTCTGGATTTGGTTTTGTCGCTTTTTCTGTGATGATGACCTTAGGTCGTTTTTTTGGAGATGCAGTAAGCAAACATTTTGGATCCTTTGCAATAATTATTGGTGGCTGTTTAATAAGCGCTTTTGGTTTTTTTGCGGTATTAAGTTCTACATTAATATTAACTGTAACTGGCTTTGGATTAGTGGGGCTGGGATTTTCGGTAATTATACCAGAGTTGTTTAGATTAGCCGGAAAAACCAACGGTGTTTCTTCTGCAGAGGGAATATCCTTTGTAGCGGGTTTTGGTTATCTTGGATTTTTAATAAGCCCTCCATTTTTGGGACTATTGTCCAAAATAGATAGTTTAAAACTTAGTTTTACGGCTTTATTAATCGCAACAATAATTGCATTAATAGTTACATTCTTTATTTCTAAAAGAGTATCTAAATGATATACATTAAAACTAGTCTATAACAACTTCAATATTGGTGAAATGAAGTTTCCAGCTACCTTCATTACGGTTATGGGTTTTGGCAATTTTGATTCCGTTGAAGGCTTCATAATCTTCCCAGGAAGTTATTAAAGATGCTTCTTCCTTATTTTTTTCTCTGAAGACCCATTCTTTTATTTTAAAATCACCTTCAAAATAAAAATCATACGCATCTCCAGGAGTATAGCCTCCTTCATTTTTATAAACAATAGTAAATTTTTGCATTTCTTTTGCGCTTATGGGAGCAATCGCTTTTGACTGATGTTCTGATGTAAAACTGTCTTGATCCCAAACTAGATTAAAGGGTGCTAATAACCAATATTTATCATTAATAAAGCCTTGATCAGCTTTTAATGAGGTGCTGTCTATTTGTGCTCTGTTATAAGAGATAGTATCTTCGGCAGTGGTTAAAGTAATTTCATTTTTTTGAGGCTTCCAACTCCACGAACGTTCATAATGACTGCTATCTCGATCTACATTAAAAGTGAATTTTATTTCTTTCACCTTTTTCCAATGTTCAAAGCCATTAGCATTTGCGATGGATTCTGCAGTAGTTGGGATCTTATTCTTAGTAGTCTCGGTGGTTTTTATTTCTGTATCATCTTCATATTTATATTCCTTTTTTGCTTCTTGTTTACAAGCAATCATAAATAAAGAAAATATGGATAACAGTATGATATTTTTCATCTTGAGTTAGTTTTTGGCTAAAATATAGAAAACAAAAACCTTGCTAAATTCAATTAACAAGGTTTTAGGGTTTAGAAGCTTTTGTTTTTAGCTAGCGTTTGGATTAAAACCAATTTGCTGAAACCAATCCCAATTATCCCAGAAAGACAATATATCCTCAATTTTGTTATCATCATTAATCTTAAGAATAAATAAATGTTCTGTGTTGTAATATTTGCCTTTACTTGGAATACCCAGAATTTCGTTTTTTTGAGTTCCTCCAATGAATACTCGTACTATTGCATTTCCTTCATTGTCAATAGTGATACTTTTTACATCATTTGTCAGATCAGGGAAAGCTTCTATTAGAGCTGAAGCGATACCTTTCCAAGTAGTACCTTCATCGGCGTTGATTTTTCCAATACCGTTCTCACCAAGGGGAACATACCTAAAAGTTCCATTGGAAGTAGCATAAGAAACTGCAGTTTCAAGATCGTGATTTTTATATGCATTAAAGAATAATGTTGCGAGAGTTTTTCTGTTTTCAATTTGTGTTGCTGTTATCATGATTTCTATGTTTTTTAAAGTTGATAATTATTTTACGGTTATTAATTCTATAGTTTTTTGAGCAGTAAGTACTGAGGATTGAGGATTTTGACCGGTAATCAAGTTTCCATCTTCGATTACAAATTCTGTCCAATTCTCTCCTTTACGATATATAGCACCTTCATTTATAAGTGCTGTCTCTAATAAAAATGGAACTACTTCGGCCAATCCTACAGCTGCTTCTTCGGTGTTACTAAAAGAGGTAAGTCGTCTGCCTTTTACAATAGGGGTTCCATTTTTTGTTTTTGCGCCCTTTAGAGCAACAACCCCGTGACATACAAGACCAATGGGTTTATCTTGATCATTAAAGGCGTTAACTATTTTTATTACTTCAGGATTGTTTCCTAAATCCCACATGGGTCCGTGTCCTCCTGGAAAGAAAAGGATATCATATTCTGATGGATTTATATCCGAAGTTTTTAAGGAATTATGAATTGCATTTAGCGCTTCAGTGTTTCTGTTAAAACGTTTTGTAAATTCTGTTTGCCACTCAGGAAGTTCACTCTTAGGATCTAAAGGAATAATACCTCCTTTTGGTGATGCAATCACTATTTCTGCTCCTTCATCTAGATACTTAAAATATGGTCCAGCTAATTCTTCTAACCAAACTCCAGTTTTTTTACCAGTAGTACCTAATTGATCATGTGATGTGGTAATTAATAATACTTTTAAATTTTTCATTTTATTTCTGTTTTACGATTTATAATTTTCTACATTACAAATGTCGTAAGTAACTGATAATAAAATGATTGATGTGTGTTATGAAATTTTATTGATCTATGTTAAGAAGAGGCAAGTTGCTTACGTAGTCTACTTAAACTCTCTGGCTTGATACCTAGGTAATTGGCTATTAGGTAATTGGGGATTCGTTGTTCGATATTAGGATATGTTTTTTGAAATTCGAGATAACGCTCTGAGCTAGTTTTTTCTAGTGAAGAGAGAATTCGATCCTGTAAAGCAACGAAAGCATTGGTTAATTTAATACGAAAAAAGCGATCAAATTTAGGAATGTCAAGATATAATTGTTCTAAATCAGATTTTTTAATACCAATAAGTTCACAGTCTTCAATACAATCAATATTAAGGCAAGCTTTTTCTCCCTTAAAAAAAGCTTTAAAATCACTGATCCACCAATCTTCTATGGCAAATTGTACTACATGTTCGTTTCCAAAATCATCTACTTCAAAGGCTTTAAGGCAACCTTTGATTACAAAATATTCGTAATCAACATAATCTCCTTCTTGGACAAGATACTGTCTTTTTCGTAGTTTTTTATGAATTAAAATAGAGGTGAATCGCTTTTGCTCCTCTTCTGTAAGTTCAATATATTTTGAAATGTGTCTTTCAATAGTAGGATACATAAAACAAAATTAAACAAAAAAAGCTTCCATATTGGAAGCTTTTTTTAATTGTTTTGGGGTAATTACTCTACAATCAATTTGTATTGTGGAGTTTTATTTAATGGACAGAAGTAATTATATTCTCCTTTTTGTAATGTTACTGTTTTAGAACTTTCTGTTTTTCCTTCCGCAACTACTTTAGTTACATAGGCCGCCTGAATATGATTTTTTGGATCCGAAGCATCTTTTCCTGCTGGCACTAATACGAAGCCTACATCTGTTCCTGAGTTATTGTTCGAAATATTAAAAACATAACTTCCTTCTGATAGAGTAACTTGTTTCTGAGTAAACTCTCCTTTAGTTTGCTCTAGAGAAACCGTTTTAACTTCTTGAGCCGATGAGCTTAATGTAATTGCAAAAATAAATGTGAATAATGTGATTAACTTTTTCATGATTTTAAAATTTATAATTATTGTTTAAATGATTTTTGGTTTTTCTGAGAAGAAAGAATTTCTTGATTATTTCTTTCCTCTCAGAGTTTGTAAGTAGTTATTTATTGTAGGTTATTTCGTTTATGCAACTGTAGTCTCCAGTGGCTGCGCTACAGGGAAATCTACAGGAACTTGTGTAGTACTATGGATATAGTTCGAAATTGTTTTATCCCCTACTAATACAATAGTATCTATTAAGTTTCCTTTATCATATCCAGCAGCAAAGAAATTGTCCACGACATCTTGATCTGTACGACCTCTGTTTTCGGTAATATTTTTAGCTAATTTTGCCAGAGCATCTAGTTTTGCATCAAAAGAAGCATATCCTGCTCTTAATTCTAGTATTTGCTCATCCGTAAAACCGTTCATTTTTCCAATCGCAGTATGTGCCGATAAACAGTAAATACAGTTATTTACTTCACTAACCGCTAGATTTACTACTTCTTTTTCTTTAGCTTTTAATGAAGTTTTAGCATTTGAAAAGTTTAAGTAGTTTTCTAAAGCTGTCTCACTATTTGCATAGGTTGCATATAAATTAGGTACGAAACCTAATGCTTTATTTAGATTGTCAAAGATTCCTTGATTTGTAGTGTTTACTTCTTCTCTTGTTGGTACATCAAATGTTGCCATGATTATTGTTTTTAGTATCCTGAATGTATATCAGGATGGGTTTATATTTATTATTTTAATTATCTTTTAATTTGATAAGACAAAGATGCGATAGGAATGTTGATTCTGAAATGTTGGTTTTTCCCTACAACTTGTCAATTTTTCCCTTTTCTTATTTTTGGGTTTGTATATAAGGTCTTTCTGCATCACAATAAAAATCATGATGACTTCTTTGGTCACAATGTGCTTTGGCATTTAGAGTGTTTACTATTTTTCTTTTCCCTTGTCGGAAAATCTCTATTAAATTAAATATTGATTTATTATGTACTATCATTTTTATATTGTTTTAAATTAACAGTACAAAGATGAATGAATGAAGAGGTTTTTGGAATGTTGGTTTTTCCCGACTACTTGTCGATTTTTCCTTAAGCATAAAAAAAAACCTCCAATTAAGGAGGTTTTAATAATCTTATATTGTGTTTTTTTTTATTTAGAAAAACTTGATTTCTTTTCTTTTAATCCACAATATTATCGCACTAAGAATAAAAGTTAACATTGCTGTAATAAATAGGATTCCTCCATCATCATTAATTTCGATTCCCAATTTTGTAATATGCATGAAGATGGCGCCACCAATCACTCCTAATGTTAATGTAGCTCCGATCCAAACGGTTTTAGGGATTAATATTAAAACACCGGCTATTAGTTCTGCAATTCCTATAACTATTCTACCGTAGGGCTCTAAGCCAACTTTAGAAAAGATATAGACACTATCCGGATGAGCAGTAAATTTAAATCTAAGGGTTTGTATGAGAATAATAGCAACAATTATCCTCAATACCAGGGGTAAGGCATTCTTCATTTTAGTATGTTAGAGTTTGTGTATGTTATTATAGAACGCTGGGTAAAGCGTCTATTTTCCCATTAAAGGTATCCTTTCTGGATATAAAATACAATTCTTTAAGATTGTTGTCAATAGCGAATTGACGTGATAACTGCGGTAAATTGTTTATTAGAAAAGTCTGAAACGCCTCTGTGTCTCTGCTTCTATTTGCTGCTTTTCGTATGGTTTTCAGATATGAAGCTGTAATTAATTCTATATTGTTTTTGTTTGAAACAAAAAGTAAAGAGCTGTTTTTTCCCTTCGAAATTTTTATTTCTTTTTTGAAATTAATTTGATTAGAAGCAATTAAACTTTCATTATAGTTGCTAAAAGTATTTTTATAAACTACTTCTTTGGTATTTTTGAGATATACAGTTTCTAATTGAGTTTTGTACATTTTCTCCTGTGAATGTCCAGAAAAAATTGTGATAAAAAAAACTAATGTTAGTACTACCTTGATGTTGTTATGTAAAGTTTTCATATCTATATTTTTTACCCGAAATTACATTCGTGTTTAATAAATTAATTTATTACACTACAAAGTTGGGGCAAAAGATGTAGATTAAAAAGGTCTCTTTTTCCTTCTTACTTGTCAATACTTCCCTATGTCATTAGAAGTAAATTGAAACAATAAAAATTCGGTGTCCTCATTAATATAAATTATAAGTCGTTATTGGTTTTAAAAAATTACAAATACGGATGAATTTAAAAAACAATAAATTACAAAGTGAATCAGTTCTATAGACTTATATCATTTTGTGACTTATAATTTCCCCACAAATTTAAGGATTAACTATTACAAAATATGTTATAAAAAGTCTAATTATTCTGTATAAAACCTAAACTTACAGGTAATTATCTAGTTTTATAAATCTCAATATTTCTTAAAAGTCTTATGTTCATAGCACCATGCCCATTTTTCATTGGGTTCAGCGGAGATCACTACAGGATGGTTATGATTTGCATAATGATTGCTAGCATGTTTATTAGGTGAAGAATCACAACATAGTGTGACTCCACATTCCTGACAAGTTCTAAGGTGAACCCAACTATCTCCCATTTTTATACATTCTGCACATCTATAACTGTCATCTTTTTTGATGTTTTGAGTATTTAAATTTTCCAGATGACTACAAGTTTTAGTTTTAAACCCCATATTATGTTTCTGCTAAATATTCGTGTACAAATTTTATGGCCATTGCACCTTCGCCAACAGCAGATGCTACCCTGTTCATCGCACCAGCTCTTACATCACCAGAAGCAAAGATACCTGGGCTACAGGTTTCTAGTAAGAAGGGTTCGCGATCTTTTTTCCAGATTTTTTTGAAATTATCATATCGATTGAGATCTCTTCCAGTCTCTATAAAACCTCTTTCATTTTTTATGATGTCTAATGCGATCCAATCCGTATAGGGTCTTGCACCTATAAATATAAATAAGGCATCTGCATCCACTATTTTAGTTTCAGAAGTCACACCGTTTGTAACCTCTAGTGAAGTAAGTCTTTCGTTTTCTCCGATAGCTTTAGTGACATTGGTGTTACCTAATAAAGTAATATTATCAATAGCATCAATTTGATCAATGAGATAGCTAGACATACTGCTCGTAAGATCTTTTTTACGAACTGAGATGTATACATTTTTAGCAAATTTGGAAAGGTAAACAGCAGACTGTCCAGCAGAGTTTCCGCCACCCACAATATATACTTCTTTATTAGCACAGGCTTGTGCTTCAGTCATAGATGAGCCATAATAAATACCTGCTCCGGTATAATTTTCAACACCTTCGGCTTCAAGTTTTCTATAATTCACACCAGTAGTGATGACTACACTTTTAGCGCTGATACATTCACCATTACCTAATAAAATACTTTTATATCCATCTTTTTCTGTAATAGAAGTAACTTCTTGGGGAGATAGGAATTCTATCCCAAATCGTTTAGCTTGTGTAATCGCACGATGCGTCAATTCCTGACCGCTTAATCCATTCGGAAATCCAAGATAATTCTCTATTCTAGAACTGGTTCCGGCTTGTCCTCCAGGTGCATGTTTCTCAATAAGTAACGTTTTTAGTCCCTCTGATCCTCCATAAACAGCCGCTGCTAATCCTGAAGGTCCTGCTCCAATAATCACCACATCATATAAATTGTCTTGCGGATGGGCGTTTAAACCTAGTGCAGTAGCTAATTCTACTATATCAGGGTTTTTATAGCAATTACCATCTTGTAATGAAATTACAGGAAGGTCAGTTGGTGTCAGTTTATGTAGTTCAATAATCTCTTTAGCCTTATCACTGGTTTCTGCATCCAGCCATTGAAAAGGAAATAAATTTCCAGATAGAAAATCTTTGATGTCATGAGATTTTGGAGAATATTGATAACCAATCACTTTTATACCATCAAACTCGGGTTGAAAATTTATTTGCCAAGTATCTAATAAATCATTTAATGTTGGATATAGTTTTTCTTCCGGTGGATTCCATGGTTTTGTAAGATAATAATCTAGTTGTACATCATTAATAGCTCTGATAGCAGCATCGGTATCAGAATATGCTGTAAGCAATACTTTTTTAGCATCCGGAAAAAAATGTTTTGCTTTTTTGAGAAATTCTACTCCTAGCATCTCGGGCATTCTTTGATCCACAAGAAATAAAGCAACAACCTCATTTTTCTTCTTTAAATCTTCTAAAGCTTCTAAGGCGTCATTGGCGGATTCTGTGCTCATAACCCGATATTCTTTTCGATACTCTGATTTTAAATCCCGAGTTACAGCACGTAATACTTGTGGATCATCATCAAGGGCAAATATGATAGGTTTCTTCATTGTTTTTTAATTTATAACAGACTAAAAATTAAAGTTATCAGGGTCTGGTCCGATTCTTTGATTCCTATCTAAGGAATCAATATAGGAGACATCTTCCTGGGATAATTCAAAATCAAAAAGATTAGCATTTGATATAATTCTTTCTTTTTTGGCAGATTTAGGTATGGTGATAACTCCTTTTTGCAAATTCCATCGCAAGACAATTTGAGCGATAGTCTTATTATATTTTTTTGCCAATTCATCTAATATTGAAAGCTTAAAAATCTTTCCTTGCATCATTGGTGACCAAGCTTCGTACCGAATTTTATGTTTATTACAAAAATCAATCAAGTCCTGTTGAACCAAATATGGATGAAATTCCATTTGATTGACCATTGGTATTATTTCCGAATTTTTCATAAGGTTTTCCAGATGGTGTTGCATAAAATTACTAACACCTATAGCCTTAATCCTTCCATCCTTATACAGCTTCTCTAATGCTTTCCAGGTTTCAATATACTTTCCTTCAACTGGCCAATGAATAAGATACAGATCTATATAATCTAGTTGTAATCTCTCAAGACTTTTATCAAAAGCTTTAAGAGTTGATTCATATCCTTGATCCGAATTCCAAACTTTACTTACTACAAAAATCTCTTCTCTCGAAACACTACTTTGGCGTATGGCTTTCCCAACACCTTCTTCGTTTTTATAAATACTTGCAGTATCAATATGGCGATATCCTGTATCCAAAGCCCATTGAACAGCATCAACTACTTCTTGGTCATTATCGGATAAATATACTCCGAGTCCAAAATACGGCATATCTACTCCGTTGTGTAATCGGAATGTTCCTTTTATATCTGTTACTGTTTTCATTGTTTTAGTTAAGTAATTGGTAAACAAACGGTAAATATTGTTTCTCCTTTTTTAGATTTCACCTTAATATCACCCTCATGTTGATTAATAATCCTTTGTACTACTTCTAGTCCCATTCCTGTCCCTTCTCCAATAGCCTTAGTGGTAAAAAAAGGATCAAAAATACTGTTCAGATGTTCTTCTGGAATTCCTTCTCCATTGTCAATAATTTCCACTTTTAAGAATTTTTGATCTTTAGAAGTTTTTATTTTCAAAACTCCAGAGTGATCCATTGCGTCAATTGCATTGTCAATTAGGTTGGTCCAGACTTGATTGATTTCACTAACAAAAATCTTT
Organism: uncultured Aquimarina sp.; assembly: GCF_947495315.1. Classification (GTDB taxonomy): domain Bacteria; phylum Bacteroidota; class Bacteroidia; order Flavobacteriales; family Flavobacteriaceae; genus Aquimarina. Next base: position 46,128 of record NZ_CANLYD010000012.1, read on the forward strand.
GCCTCAGGAAGATTCTTTTGAAAATCTTTTTCTAAGGATATGTTTTTCTTTTTCAGTTTATGGTTAAGCATGATAAGTGTACTTTTTAAACCAATATGAATATCTGTATTGATTTTTTCGGGGGCACGATCCATATGTGTATAACTTTTGATAGAACCTACCAGGTTAGATATCCTGTCGGAGGCTTCGCCGATTTCATCAACCATTTTTTCTGTAGTTAACACATTCTCTATCCATTCTATAGCATGTGGAAAATTTTCTGGACCAGTCGCTTCATAAATCTCTTCCATTGCTGGAATACCCATACAAAAGTCTAAAAGCGTCTCGGTCAGTTCATAGCCATTGTCTACGCCGTGATCTTCTAGCCATTCTTCTAGTTCATCTTCTTTTTCATTGCGCTCAGTGAGTTTCATGTTATTTTCTGTGCGATTATTCAGTTTCTCAAAAAGAATAGTATTGATAACATCTATTTCTGTATCCGTAGCTCTAATAGAAACGACTCTTTTGAACTTTTCAGGAACATTACCTAGATGTTCTTTTAGCGCTTTGGCACTTCGTACCATAGCAGAAGCAGGGTTATTAAGCTCATGCGCCAATCCTGCAGACAATTTTCCTAGTGACATCATTTTTTCTGCCTGTACATTATCTTTCGTGAACTCTCTGACTCGAGAGGTCATTTTGTGTACCAAAACTTCAGTTAACTCATAGTGATTAGAAATCATTTCTTTGAAACAGGATTTTTCAAGGACTAAAACGTCGCTATTTTCTAATACTTCCCCAAAACCTAAGGCTGAACTAGCTCTTGAAAAAGGGAGTAATCCACCGATTTCGTTTGTATCCATTAATGATACATGCTTGTAGTTGCCATTTTGTTCGACTTTGATTTCAATCTTTCCTTCCAGAACAATAAAAAGCTTATCAATGGGGTCGCCTTTCTGAAAAAGATACTCACCCTGTTTTAAAATTTCTACATAAGATTTGTCAATTAACCATTGTAATTGATCATCTGGGACCTGAATAAACTCTGGGATTTGTTGAAGGTTTTGTGTGGTAAGTTTCATTAGTTTAAAATTAGTTAATAAAAAATCTCCTTGCAATACCTGAGATGACTAGAAGTCTTAAGGTTTTTATAAAATTTAACCTGTATAAAATTAAACGCTAATTTTTTATGATTTGTTTATCTAAAAGAAGATAATGAGGTAAGATTTATAATGATTAGTTATATTTAGTTTAGGAACCATTAAATAAAAGGATGATGTCTAAGAAATTTCAAAAGTATTTTAAGACCAATGCGAAGACCTGGAATGAGAAAGTAACAATTCATGCATCTAGTGATTTTTATGATTTAGAATTATTTAGAAAAGGTAAAACTTCGTTGAAGAAATTTGAATTAGAAGCATTAGGTGATGTTTCCGGGAAATCGCTATTACATTTACAATGTCATTTTGGTCAAGATACTTTAAGCTGGAGTAGGATGGGAGCAAAATGTACTGGAGTAGATCTTTCTGAAAAAGGAATTGAACTGGCAAAACAATTAAATACAGAATTGAAGTTAGATGCTGATTTTGTATGCTGTAATGTTTTAGATACTTCTGATCATATAAAAGATCAGTTCGATATCGTATTTACCAGTTACGGTGTTATTGGGTGGTTACCAGATTTAAAACCTTGGGGTAGCATGATTGCTGAGAGATTGAAAATGGGAGGTGTTTTTTATATAGTAGAGTTTCATCCGATCGTTTGGATGTTTGACTATCTAGAAGGAATTCCTAAGATTAAATATAGATATCATCAGAAAGAAGCTATCTATGAAGAATATGAAGGCACATATGCCGATACGAGTTCTAAGATGATCAGTAGGGAATATGGTTGGAATCACGGTTTAGGAGAAGTCGTTTCAGCATTGTCTGAAGCAGGATTAACCATTGAATATCTTAGAGAATATGACGAATCACCATATGATATTTTTCCTGATTTGATAGAGAATAAAAACGGAATGTTCGAGAGTTCTGATAAATTATTTCCATTACTGTTTGCGATTAAAGCATTTAAGTAACAATTCTTTGATAATTTTTTTACATTTGTTAAAGGTTTTAATGTTTGCATAAGCTCTAGAATATATAGAGCTGGTTTGTCAAGGACATTAAGACTCGGATCTTGTGACTTAGTTCCTTTTCATACTTTGACAAACTGGAATCACTAAAAAAGTATGCAAACAAAAAACATAGCTATTGTAGGGAGTGGCTTAGCAGGTTCACTATTAGCAATTTATCTAAGAAAACGTAATCATCAGGTTACTGTATTTGACAGAAGACCAGATATTAGACAAATCCAATTTAGTGGTCGTTCTATTAATCTTGCGATGTCCATTCGAGGCTGGAAAGCATTGGATAGAGTTGGTATCGGTGAAGAAATCAGAAAGCTTGCAATCCCAATGGATAAAAGAACCATGCACGTTAATGGTCAGTCTGAATATCATCAGTACTATGGTAAAGAAGGAGAAGCTATCTATTCTATTTCGAGAGGAGTATTAAATCGTAAAATGATTACACTAGCAGAAGAATCTGGTGTTGTATTTAGATTTAATGAAAAAGTGTGGGATGTAAACTTACCCGAGGCTAAAATATACACTGGAGAAACAGAAAAAGGCGAATGGAAAGAATATCAATACGATATGATTTTTGGTTGTGATGGGGCTTTCTCAAGAGTGAGACATAAAATGCAGAGAAGAAGTAGATTTGATTATTCTCAGGATTTTCTGGATGCAGGATATAAGGAATTAGGGATTCCGGTAAATGAGGATGGAACGCATAGACTTGATAAAAACTCATTGCATATATGGCCAAGAGGGAAGTTTATGTTAATTGCATTACCAAACTTAGATGGTAGTTTTACCTGTACCTTATTTATGCCTCATGAAGGCGAAAATTCTTTTGAGAGTTTAACCAATGATGCCGAAGTAACAGAATTCTGGAAGCGACATTTTCCTGATACCATTGAGTTCATGCCTACTCTGCTCAAGGATTTTAAGAATAACCCTACTAGCGCTTTGGTTACAATGAAATGTTATCCTTGGACTTATTGGGATAAAGTAGCTTTGGTTGGAGATTCTGCTCACGCAATTGTGCCATTTTATGGACAAGGGATCAATGCTGGTTTTGAGGATATTTCAGTGCTAGATGATATTATAGAAGCATATAAAGGCGAGAATTGGCAGGAAGTTTTTGAAAAATATCAAGAAGCCAGAAAACCAAATGCTGATGCTATTGCAGAACTTTCTTATCGTAATTTTATGGAAATGAGCAGTAAAACTGCCAATCCCGAATTTATTTTAAGAAAGAAAATAGAAAAACGATTTTCTGAAAAATATCCTGATAAATGGATTCCACTTTATACCAGAGTAACGTTTACTCATAGACCATATGCAGAGGCATTAGATATTGGTGATCAACAGGCCAAGGTTATGGATGAAGTTATGAAGCTTGATAACATTGAGGATATCTGGGATACTGATGAGGTAGCGCAAGAAATTATAAATCGTTTAGATGTTTATAAAATCAATACTAAAAGTATTATCCAATAAGCCTCTTCAACCATTTTAACTTAGAACCTGTATAAGGCGAGTATTTAAGATTTAACTCTATTAAAAAAGACTTTTGCAAAATACTTTTGTAGTGAGAAAACGCTTCGAATCCTGCTTTACCGTGGTAGTTACCAATACCACTGTCTCCTACACCTCCAAAAGGTAAATTTTGTTCCATAAAATGCATAACGGCATCATTTATAGCTCCACCACCAAATGATATTTCATTTAAGATTTTATTTTTTACTGCTTTGTTTTTTGTAAAAATATAACAGGATAGAGGTTTTGATAATGTTTTAATGTCAGCAATAGCATGATCTATGTTGTCAAAGGATAACACAGGTAAAATAGGGCCAAAAATTTCTTCTTGCATTACTTTGTCAGAGAATTCAACTCCACTCATAACTGTGGGTGATATGATTCTGTTATCAGCATCGCAGTGGCCTCCATAATATACTTTATCTTCTTCAATAAAATTTTGTAATCTTTCGAAGTTTTTTTGATTTACAATTTGGGTATAATTTTGATTTTCTATTTTATAATCAGCACTTTCTATATGTTTTTTAATAGCTAGTAACAGTTCATCTTGTATCGAAGACTCCACCATGATATAGTCTGGAGCGATGCAGGTCTGACCTGTGTTTAAAAATTTTGCCCAAACTAAACGTTTGGCAGTCATATCAATATTAACATCTTTAGTAATAATAGCAGGGCTTTTACCTCCTAATTCTAAGGTAACGGGAGTAAGATGTTTGGCTGCGGCCTGATAGATGATTTTACCTACTTGAATGCTTCCTGTAAAAAATATTTTATCAAACTTTACCTTTAATAATTCTGTAGTCTCTTTTACACCTCCTTCAATTACTTTAAAAAACTTAGGGTCAAAATTTTCACCTATAATTTTAGCCATTACTGAAGAAGAATTTGACGGGATCTCACTAGGTTTAAGAATAACCGTACAACCTGCAGTTATTGCAGCTATTGCTGGAACTATTGATAGTTGATAAGGATAATTCCATGCTCCCATTACTAATATAGTCCCAAAGGGTTCCGGTATAATATAACTTCTTCCAGGAAGGTTAGCTAATCCAGTAGAAACACTTTTCTTCTTAGACCATTTCTTAATATTTACCAGAGCAAGATCAATCTCGTGATAAATAATAGCTAATTCTGTGGTATAAGTTTCGTATTTTGATTTTTTAAAATCACGGTAAATAGCTTCATACAATAGTTCCTCATTTTTTTGTAAAATACTTTTTAAACGCTTTAATTCTTTAACTCTAAAAGATATGTCTTTAGTAGCGTTAGTGTTAAAAAAAGCCTTTTGAGTATTAACGATTTCTTGATAATTCATAACGAGAATATAGAGTTACTATAGAAATGAATTACGATTCAACGCTCATACGTTTCTCTAGTTCGAGTTGTTTCTGCATTTGTTTTACAGTGAGTGTGCTGCCGTCATGACTCCATCCTGGAGGGCCAAAAATGTACATAAATTTATGATACCAGTTTTTAGATTTTTTGGTGTCATTCCAGATATCTTTATACTCATGTGTAAGAATGACCCAAGGGTTATAAGAGTTTGGTGCATGTGTTACTCCATATTGTACTTCAATATCATCGTCTAGTTCTTTCCAGGTTCCGAATATCTTATCAAAAATATTCAGGAATCCTCCGTGATTTTTATCCATATACTCTACATTCTTGGCATGATGTACCTGATGCATTGTGTGTGTATTGAAAATCTTTTCTATAAAACCCATTTTTGGAATAAATACAGAATGTAATTGAAACTGCCATAATGCTTCTATACCAAGGCAAACAATAACCATTTCTGGAGGAAATCCTATGATTGGCATCCACATATAAAACAAAGGCTTGTATAAAAGAGTGAACCAGCCATTACGAACAGCTGTTCCGAGATTAAAGTTATCGGATGAATGATGCACAATATGGGCAGCCCAAAGTGCTCTTACCATGTGATTTTGTCTATGGAACCAATAATATGTAAAATCATCAGCTAATTGACATAGTAACCAGACATACCAAGCATAACTAAAAGATTCCCAACCCATAATATTAGTACGAATACCATTGACTTCTGGGTTAAAAAGGTTATACATAAAGGTAAATAGAACTACTGAAAAAACTGTTTTAAGAAAAGGACCTAAAAATGCTGATCCAAGACCCATTGTAAAACTGGCGGATAAATCCTTCCAGTTATATAAGTTTTTATGGTCATCATGATTTTTACTGTAAGCTAATTCTACTAGAATGAGTACTAAAAATAAAGGTACTCCATACTTTAGGGGTTGAATAAAATCCATTTTTAATTTTGTATACTACAATTGAAAATCGAAATATAGTGAGAATTTCCTGCAAAGTTTTAGTAATTGCAATTTTATGATGGATAAAGACGCATTTTTAACGCTTGTTTAGTTCACAAATATCTCTATTTTAAACAAAACGTGAATGTCTGTCATTTTATTTTGATCAGTTAACTATTATTTTTTTATTCATTAGCAGATGAAAATTATTATTTAGCAAAAACCTGAGATGGATCTTTAAATGATTTGAATTCGAGCGCATTTCCACAAGGATCATAAAAAAACATGGTTGCTTGTTCTCCAACTTCTCCTTTAAATCTGATATATGGCTCGATTGCGAATTTCACGTTTTTTTCAGAAAGCATATTAGCAAATTTTTGCCATATTTCCCATTCTAAAATAATACCAAAATGAGGCACAGGTACTTCTTTACCATCTACGCTATTATGCTGCTTAGTTTCTGAATCTGATTTTTGTTTGTAATGTATCACTAGTTGATGGCCAAAAAAATCAAAGTCCACCCAGTGATCACTGCTTCGACCTTCTTCTAATTCTAGTGTGCTGTTGTAAAAATCTCTGGCAAGATCTAAATTATCAACGGGGATCGCCAGGTGAAAAGGGGATAGTGTGTTCATATGTTGATTAATTTTTTATATTTTGAATTTAAGGTTTAAGAGGTGAAAAATCATTCTTTTACTTGATTCCAGATATCTAAATACATTTTCCAGTTACCGTTGGTCTTTTTCCAAACCACTACATACTTTCCTTTGTAACTTGTTTCTGTTCCATCATCATTTTTGTTCTTTCCTTTGTAATATCCATAGTCGTGTGCGGTATCACCGAGAATTACTATTTCTTCTGGTATGATCTGATGTTCGATTGGAGTATAACCGGATGAACTTGTCCAACGTTTTTTAATGGCTTCATATCCCGAGATGATTGATGTATTATTTGGAAATATTTTAGCATCTTTAGTATAGATTTGAGCAATTGCTTCATAATCTTGTTTTAGATATGCAGTAGAAAAGGATTTTGCTATGGTTTTAATTTGTTCTTCATTAGATAGTTTTTGAGTGGCATTACGTTTTATGCACGTTATTTTCCAGGTAGGGAACGAAATTGTTTCCTTAGTATCTACCCATTCTCCTAACCATTTAAAGCCATCCTTATTGATGTCATAAAAATTGATTTTGTAAAAACCATCCATGCCATTTGGAGCTTTTTGTTCGCGATACAAAATAATTTTATCTTCTTTTTTATTTCCTTCCCAGGCTGATAGCACCGGAGTAGGAGAGGTGTTTGAATAATAGTGAACAAACCATCTACTGCTATCAGCAATGAATTGTCTGATACTACCAGAATGCTTGCCATCTTCTTTTAATGTTTGGTCCTGAACACCCATACCATTCATAATGTATTTAAATTCCCATGTCATTTTATTTGGTTTCGCCCAGGTTTGATCTGGGTTTCTGGATTGAGAACTACAATCGCAAATTCCGATTAAAGGATCAAAATCTTTTATTTCTTTTGGGGCTTCTGGATTTGGTCTTCCAAATGGATGTGCTTCGGAAGGTTCGTATTCACTCTGGGCAGTTAACAGTATAGGGGTAAGCATTAGTATACTTATTACTATTAATCTCATAATATTTATGAATTGATTAGTAATGTAATTTACCTATTTTGAAATATTTATAAATAAAAGAGATTAGTAATTAGGATATAATTAACAACGAATACTAGCGTTTTCGGTCACTTCGCTTTCTTTTTTTTGATGTTTCTGGACCTCGGGTAGCAGAACTTTTACCGTTATGGTTTTTGGTATTGAAACTTCTTGGGTTATTTCGTTGTCTTTTTGATGGTTTTTCTTCAACGACGGATGCTTCTTCGGTTTTACTAGAATCCCCGACATCAGAATTGATAATCTGTAATTCTTTTTCGGTTAAGTATCGCCATTCACCTACCGGAGTATCTAAACTGATATTCATGATGCGAATCCGTTTCAATCGTATTACTTCATATCCCAGGTATTCACACATTCTTCGAATCTGTCTATTTAGGCCTTGGGTAAGTATGATTCTAAAATCATATTTATTGATCTGTTCAACTTCGCATTTACGAGTTACCGTATCTAAAATAGGAATACCGTTTCTCATTCTTTTAATAAATTGAGGACTGATTAATTTATTTACAGTAACAATATATTCCTTCTCGTGATTATTTCTGGCTCTCAGTATTTTATTGACAATATCTCCATCGCTAGTCAGTAGAATCAGACCTTCACTGGGTTTATCTAACCGACCGATAGGAAAAATACGTTTTGGATAATTGATGTAGTCAATAATATTATCTTTTTCATTTTGAGCAGTGGTGCAAACAATTCCAATGGGTTTATGAAAAGCAAGATATACATGTTTTTCTTTGGGCTTATTAATGATTTCACCGTCAACCCTCACTTCATCTCCCAGAGCTACTTTTGTGCCCATTTCGGGTACTTTACCGTTTATAGTTACGCGACCTTGATTAATCAGTTTATCTGCTTCTCTTCGAGAACAGTATCCAACTTCGCTAAGAAATTTATTGAGTCTTGTAAGATTAGAGTTTTCCACAATGCAAAGGTGATCATAAAATTTAATCTTTCAAAAAATCAATGATCATATCATCCACTTCATCAAAAAATAAAGAGTGTCCAAAATCCTCTGTAGTAATGAATTTTGCATTACTCCAGTTTTTGTGAATCTTCTCTGCACCAGAATGTGGAGCTATATCATCGTGTTTGTCATGTATCAATAATCCTGGATGTTTTAGATTTTTTACAAATTCTGCAATAGAAAACTCTTCAAAATGAAAGCCAAACTGATCCTTGAAATATTGGCTTAAAGCTCCCATAAATTTATCAGATAGTTTGAGGGTTTTTTGATACCCTTCCATAATCACAGATAATTCTGTAGGAGGTGCAAGTACCACTAACTTTTCTATTTCGAGATTTGGAAACATAAATTGATGAAATATGGTGGTCATGCCACCGACAGAATGGCCAATAACATAGTTGGGGCGGTACAGCTCTACTATTTTTTGGAGGCATTCTGCATATAAAGGAACGCTAAGTGTTTTGCCAGAAGAATTACCGTGTGCAGGAGCATCAAAAGCTATGATATTATAGTTTTGTTGATGTAGTTTTTCTATAAGTGTTTTCCATCGATGACTATTACTATCCCATCCATGGACCATTAAAATAGTTTCCCCCATATTGGGCCAACGATAGGTTTGTAGATAATTTCCATTTACAGAAATGACTTCATCTTCTGCTTCTTCCAGAAAATATTCCTGATCAGGCAACACTTTTCCTTTTAATGGAGTAGAGAATAAAATATAGGCTTTATGTAATGCCTTTTTTTGATTAAAAAAAAACAAGAGTAAAAGTTGTTTTCCGATCAAAATCGGGATGTACTTTTTTAGCTTTTCCTTCATAATTCTTCTCTATGTACAGACTCTATAGAAAATGCTGGAAGGCAAATCGAAATATACTCGCAAGCTGATTCGAAAGGGTTAGCATATTGGATTCTGGTATTTTTTTCGATTTTGATCGACTGCCCAGATTCTAGAACTACCTTTTCATCATCTATAATAAACTGTTTTTTTCCTCGAATGATATAAGTATATTCATCAAATTCAGGTGTTTGGAATGGTTCGCTCCAACCTGGTGGTGCCATCATATGAGCAATACTAACCTGAGAATTACCGTCAGTTGCTTTTCCAAAATGCTCTTCGATTAATTTTCCATCTGTGGTAGGTACCACAAATGGCGATTTCTGAATTTGATATTTCTTACTCATAGGATGAATCGTTAAAATTTAATTAGCATCCCAGTTGATAATAAAATGCTTAATTGTTGCAGAATCAGGTATTTGTGAAGCGTCAATTTTTTTATCAGTATTAAACTTAAGTTCGCTTGGTAATTCTTTTTTGTCAATAGTTATAGATGCTTGTATGCTATCAACAAATATAACCGCAGCACTTAGCGTATTATTAATTTTGGTAATACTGTAATTGTCTTTAATATCTTTAAAAACTCCATCCACGGATAATCCTAATACTGTTTTATATCTCGGATCGATAATCTGAACACTTTCGATCACTGATGTTGGATCATTTTCTTCTCTGGGTTCTAGTGTTAATAGTTTTGCTCCGCCTTTTTCATAAATTTCAATTGTATTAGAAACATTTAGGAATTGACTATTTTTAGGCATTTTCACGATAGAATCACTTGCGTAGATTGAATCTAATTGATTTACTTTTATAGTATTGGTCAGTTTTCCTATTCGATTATAAGAAATTTCGAAAGGATCTTGCTTTTTGTCTTTCTGACAACTTAATATCGTTATACAAATAAGTAAAAGGCAGCTAATTTTTTTAGACATAATAAGTTAATTATCCCAAGGTTAAACAAAGATTTGTATTGTGTTTAGCGCAATAATTTATTTAGAACTCCCAATGCACCTCTAATAAAGGTAGCACTTGTCAATACTTTGATGACAGCTTTTTCGGTAGTACTGGATCTTCTGCTTTTGGAACGAGAGCTAGAGGAACTTCTACTAAGTTTTTCTCGTTCTTTTTTAGCAGCAGCTTTGGCTTCTTCAGCTTCAGCTTTTTCTATTTTTTCATTAAGAATTTCATAGGCACTTTCTCTGTCAATATCTTCATTGTATTTCTTAGAAAGTGTAGATTTTTTTAATAATTTTTTTAATTCAGTTTCTGAAAGGATATCCATCCTACTCATTGGTGCTCTTAGCATAGTTGCTGCAAGTGGTGTTGGACGGCCTTTTTCATCAAGAGCAGATACCAAAGCTTCTCCAATACCTAACGATGTTAGTATTTCTTTAGTATCATAATATTCAGAAATTGGATAGTTTTCTGCTGTAAGTTTGATTGCTTTACGATCCTTTGCGGTAAATGCTCTTAGTGCATGCTGAACCTTAAGTCCTAATTGACCTAAAACACCATCCGGTACATCTGTAGGGTTCTGAGTAACAAAATAAAGACCGACCCCTTTAGAACGTATTAATTTTACAATACTTTCTATTTGATCCATAAGAGCATTCGAAGCTTGCTTAAATATCAAATGTGCTTCATCCAGGAAAATTATCAATTCAGGTCTTCCGCTATCTCCTTGTTCCGGAAACGTACTATATACTTCTGCCAGAAGACTAAGCATAAATGTAGAGAATAGTTTAGGTTTATCCTGAATATCCGTTAAACGTATGATATTAATAAATCCTCTACCGTCATCATCCACTCTACATAAATCCTGTACATCAAAAGAGCGTTCTCCAAAAAATGCATCTGCTCCCTGCTGTTCTAACTCTACAATCTTCCTAAGAATAGCACCTGTAGAAGCTGTAGAAATTCTACCATAATCTTTTTCTAATTCTTCTTTTCCCTCGCGAGTAGCGAACTGAAGTACTTTTTTAAGATCTTTTAAATCTAATAATGGCAATTTATTATCATCGCAATATTTAAAAATAATAGAAATAATACCAGCTTGTGTTTCAGTAACATCTAGTATTCTGGAAAACAATACCGGGCCGAATTCACTTACGGTTGCTCTAAGTCGAACTCCGTCTTGCTCTGATAACGAAAGAATTTCTACAGGAAAATCTTTTGCTTCGAATGGAATTCCTATTTTTTCGTGTCGTTCATCAATTTTTGGATGACCTGGACTAGCAGCGGCTAGTCCACTAAGATCTCCTTTAATATCCATAAGAAGAACTGGTATGCCTTTTTCACTTAGATTCTCCGCGAGAACTTGTAGTGTTTTAGTTTTACCAGTTCCAGTAGCTCCTGCAATAAGTCCGTGTCTATTTAATGTTTTTAGTGGAATCTTAACGTGAGCATTTGTCACGGTTTCTCCATTATGCATTGCTGCACCTAAGGCGATAAAATCACCTTTGGTAGTATATCCTTTATTTATATGATCAAAAAATTCCTGATTACTACTCATAGTTGATGTAAATTTTGATAAAAATAGGAATCTTACCTATTCTATCGAAATGAATGTGATTTTGTTTTGGGTAAATTTATAATTTTTAAATCAATAAGAAGAGGTGTAGAAAATTATAGTTTACTTTTATATGTCATAAATCATAACCTCTAGTATAATGAAAAAGATATATTTATTAATAATTCTAGTTGCCTTTTCGTTTAGTTGCAGTCATCGATCTGATTCCGGGACTTCAATCGTTTTTCATAAAACTCATGAGCCTAAAAAAGAGAATGCTCCATTTTCGGATGCCGTGCAAGTGGGAGATTTATATTTTCTTTCTGGTCAGATTGGGATGGATCACACGACACGTAAATTAGTAGCTGGAGGTGTAGAAGAGGAAACGAAACAAACTCTCGAAAATATTAAAGCTGTATTAAAGCAGCATGATATGGGTATGAATAATGTAGTGAAATGTACAGTTATACTTGCCGATATAAAAGATTTTGCCGCGTTTAACGAGGTTTATAAGACGTATTTTCCTCAGAAGCCAGCGAGAACTACTTTTGCGGCTAAAGGTTTAGCGGTCGGAGCGAAGATTGAAATAGAATGTATCGCTGCTAAAAATTAAAGTTAGATTACTTTTCCATACAGATTTTATAATTTTAATTATCTAATGTTGTGTACCTTTGCAGCCTTATGCAAGAAAGTACAGAGAAATTGGTGAATGAGGGTAAGATGCTTCCGCTTATGGAAGAATTTTATACCATACAAGGAGAAGGGTATCATAAAGGTACTGCTGCTTATTTTGTAAGAATTGGTGGTTGTGATGTTGGATGCCATTGGTGCGATGTAAAGGAAAGCTGGAACGCGGATTTGCATCCACCTACTACAACCGATATTATTATAGAGAATGCAGTAAAATATAGCAATGTAGTGGTTGTTACGGGAGGAGAACCGCTAACTTGGGATATGACAGAACTTACTAAAGGACTAAAAAACAAAGGTGCTCAAACTCATATCGAAACATCAGGAGCGTATACACTAACTGGTCATTGGGATTGGATATGTTTATCACCAAAAAAGATAAAATTGCCTAAACAGGAAATATATAGTGAAGCTCACGAGCTAAAATGCATTATCTATAATAAGAATGATTTTGATTTTGCAGAGGAGCAAGCTGCACAAGTTTCAGAAAATTGTGTATTGTATCTACAACCTGAATGGAGTGTTAGAGATAAAGTTATTCCATTAATAGTAGATTATGTAATGGAAAACCCTAAATGGAAGGTGTCTTTACAGACGCATAAGTACCTGAATATTCCTTAATTAACGCATTTTGATTACGGTTTTCTGCTTTTTTTAGAAAATTTAAGTGTTTGATTCTTAGCGAATTACGGTTTAACCGTAAATATAAGGGAAATATCCCCCTATTTTTAATTATAAAAAGTAGGAATAAGACTACTTTATTAACATTAAATATCCATTAAATGGTTTTTTGTCGATAAAAATTGTATTTTTATCAAATGCTTATGTTTTTTTAACATATATGTTTGAAAATCATCAAAGTAGTTGTTAATTTTATGTAAATAATTAAAAACAATATACTATGAGAAATTTTTACACTATTTTAAGTTTACAATTTAAATCTGTTATAACTTTTATTAAGGAGTTACCTTCTGCTTCAAGCCATGTAATAAGACATTAATAATTATAATACATAAAACCCAAATTCTATGTATTTTATAAAATTGTAAAAGGGATTATCTAACTGACAATCCCTTTTTATATGTAATTTGCTATTTTTACATTTTCCAATTATTCCATTATATAGGTATAATTGAATAAGTTATAGAGTCTCAAAATTGAAAACCTCTTGATAATATTAGATAAGGTATACATTAGGTACTTATAAGTGACATGTTTTAATCTAATTTCTTTCTTTTTGAGGAGTGTTGTCTGCTAACAACTTAAAAAACAGGGGGATAAGCCCCTTTTTTTGTGTCTTTTTCTGTAGGGTAATTCTTCGTAATTTAACATCAATGCTTTCGATTATGTCTTTATGTCGGAGATAGATGATTTTATATCTAAAATTTGAATTTCTGTGTGTTAATTTTTTTTACTCATATCTAATAGAGATTTATATTTGCATAACAAATTAAAAATCAAACTATTATGAAATTATTTTACGGTATAATGACAATTGATGTTAAAGCGTTAATGAATTTTTTGAAAGAATTGCCTTCTGCTAGTAGTAATGCTATTCATAGGTAATCAAATTGGTATATATGTTAATTTAATATAGTTAACTTAGAAAGGGAAAGAATAGTAATGTTTTTGTTTAGTCAAAAATGATTTTATACCGTATGTTAGAAAACATGATGGATATGTAGGAATTGATTTTACTAGTATAAATGAAATTTGCGTTTTTAATCGATCAAAAATTACCTTACATCTAAAAGTACTTACATATTTTGTAAAAAAATTGATTTTAAGCCTTTTAGGTATTATATTGTAAATAATTAAATTGGAAATATTATGGGGCTATTTTACACTAAATTCAGATTAACTTTTAGGATTGTCATGGACTTTCTTAAAGAATTACCAGGAGCGTCTAGTCACGCTATCCACAGATAGTTATTATTTCAGTGAAATAATTATACCTTTCTAGTCAAAAGGTTGATGTAAAAAAAATAGAAACGAGGTTAATTTTAACCTCGTTTTACTTTTTTATTCTAATCTGTAAGCTACTTAGTTGTAGAAAGGAACTTCTACTCTAGTAGTTTCCCATCCAAGTACCATATGATAGCCTTTATCAACTTTTTTGAAAGCAATAGAAAATGCTTCTAGTTCGTCACCTTTTGCTGCTGGAACCTTTATTTTGGCAACATCGTTTTTGTCATTATAAGAATATGCTCCCCAAACATCCAAGTCAGAATTTAGGATAATAGTCCATTCTTTTTCTCCAGGTATAGTAAACAAAGAATAGGTTCCTGCTTTTACTGTTCCATCACCTAATTTCATGTCCTTAAAAAGTTTTATCTCAGTAGCTTCATCAGCTCCAGTTCTCCAAACTTTTCCGTAAGGCACTTTATCTCCTAGCATGGTTCTTCCTTTTTTCTGAGGTCTGCTATAAATTACCTTAATATCAGGTTTAGCATTCCTATCAGCTTTTGCATAAGAAATATCTGTTGGACTTTTCTGCATTCCTGCAAATTTCTGAGCATTCATACTAGTTACAGTTCCTAAAAACATAATAACTGCAAGTAAGAGTGATTTTTTCATAATTCGTGATTTTATTTTTTAACCGTTGTAAAGATATATGTGAACATACATATGAAATGTTAATCCTGTCATTAAGTTCTGTTAAAAGAGTTAAATAACAACTTGATAGTTTTGGTAGTGTTTTTTTATGTTTCATGTTTTAATTAATCATTCAAATAATAGTTTTTGTTATAATTTGAAATCAATAAATATATTAATGTTTAAATAATGTAACTATAATTGCATCTTTGACTTCTCAATTAATAGAAAAAGAAGAATATGTGTGGAATTGTTTGCGCTTTTGAATTAAAAGAAAAAGCAGAGATTTTAAGGCCTCAGTTATTGGAAATGTCAAAGAGAATACGTCATAGAGGTCCCGATTGGAGTGGTATTTATTCTGATGAAAAGGCAATCTTAGCTCATGAAAGATTGGCAATAGTTGACCCTGTGTCGGGTAAGCAACCTTTGTTTAGTGAGGATAAGAAATTAATCTTAGCTGCTAATGGCGAGATATATAATCATGGAGAAATCCGTAAGGAGTTTGAAGGAAAATATAGTTTTCAAACGGAGTCTGATTGCGAAGTTATTTTGGCTTTGTATAAGGAAAAAGGGACTAAGTTTCTAGATGATCTAAATGGTATTTTTGCATTTGCTCTTTATGATGCGGAGCAAGATTCGTATTTAATAGCAAGAGATCATATGGGGATTATTCCTTTATATATGGGATGGGATCAAAATGGAACTTTTTATGTGGCATCAGAGTTAAAAGCTTTAGAAGGAGTTTGTGCTAAGATAGAATTATTTCCACCTGGACATTATTTAGATAGTAAGACAGGAGAATTGACAAAATGGTATATCAGAGACTGGTCGGATTTTGATGCAGTAAAGGATAATCAAACAAGTATAGATGAACTAAGAGATGCGCTGGAAGCTGCTGTGCACAGACAGCTAATGTCTGATGTGCCATATGGAGTGTTGTTGTCTGGAGGTTTAGATTCTTCAGTAACTTCAGCGATAGCTAAGAAATACTCTGAGAAAAGAGTAGAATCTGGTGATACTAAGGAAGCTTGGTGGCCTCAACTGCATTCCTTTTCTGTTGGATTGGAAGGATCGCCAGACCTTGCTGCTGCACAAAAAGTGGCTGATCATATAGGAACGATACATCATGAGATTAAATTTACTATCCAAGAAGGATTAGATGCTATCAAAGATGTGATATATAACTTAGAAACATATGATATCACTACGATTAGAGCATCAACTCCTATGTATTTGATGGCTAGGGTGATTAAATCTATGGGAGTAAAAATGGTGCTGTCTGGTGAAGGTGCAGACGAAATATTTGGAGGGTACTTGTATTTTCATAAAGCACCAAATGCACAAGAGTTTCATGAGGAGACAGTTCGTAAGTTAGATAAACTTCATATGTATGATTGTTTAAGAGCTAATAAATCACTTGCTGCTTGGGGAATTGAAGGAAGAGTTCCTTTTTTAGATAAAGAGTTTATGGATGTAGCCATGCGTATTAATCCACAGGACAAAATGATCAACGGAGAACGAATGGAGAAGTGGGTAATTCGTAAAGCTTTTGAATCTTATTTGCCGGAAAGCGTAGCCTGGAGACAAAAAGAGCAATTCTCCGATGGTGTTGGATATAGCTGGATTGATACTTTAAAAGAGGTAGTGGAGACAGAGGTGACAGATGAACAAATGGCGAATGCACATTTCAGGTTCCCAATTCAAACACCGCAAAATAAAGAAGAATTTTATTATAGAACTATATTCGAAGGTCATTTTCCAAGTGATGCTGCAGCATTAAGTGTTCCGCAAGAACCTTCTGTTGCGTGTAGTACAAAAATTGCCCTTGAATGGGACGAGGCTTTTAAGAATATGAATGATCCAAGTGGAAGAGCGGTAGCGAACGTTCATGACGACGCTTATTTATTAGGAGAAGTTGTTCAATAGAATAGTATATCGAAGAAATTTAAAGATTTCAGCTTGAGTCGCTGAAAGTTGAGTTAATTGAGATGTGAAAACCCTGAGAAAATTTCTCAGGGTTTTTTTTTATATAATTTTATTGGGACAATATAGATTAGTTGCTTCCACAACGACCTTGATTAGACCATCTTCGATTGCTTTGTAAAAGATATAAATAACCGTTATAGGTAACTTGATCACCAGGAGAATAACTTCTACTGTTGCTATAAGCATCAATGCCTTCGCAGATATCAGCCGTCTGGGTGTCACCACACTCTCCTAATCTGTTCCAGCCGTTAAAATCTCTTTCATACAAGAATCCTTGGTAGGTTACTTTATCACCAACACTATATCTAATATTAGGAGACCATTCATCAATTCCTTCACATATATCGTTTCCGTCTCCATCGCCGTCACCGCCGCCGTCACCATCTCCAGATGGGTATACCTGATTAGTACCTGCAATATCTCCAGCGGATAATTCAGGTCTTCTTCTAGGATGTGTGGTTCCGTCTAATTGAACGATAGTAGGTTGTCCATTTTTACTAAATGTATAAGCGCCATACATCATCGTTGATTTGATATCAAATTCACCAATGTTTACAGAGTTTTCATTTTTTCTAAACTGACTAGCAGCACCGTTTTGGATATTTTCGAAAAGAATTCTTACGTGATTGTCTCTATCAGAACGAGTTTGTTCGTGAATGTAACCAAGAGTGTGACCGATTTCGTGGATCATTACTACTTCGCTAGTTCTAACACCCATATTAATTCTACCACGAGTGCCATTAACACCTAAATTAGCGCTTGCACAATTACAGTTATCGCCATTATTTGTTATGGTAACATAGTAATTTTCATTAGTTCTTTCTTTGAACTTGATGTTTGTTTTACTAGTCCATTCTTGCATAGAGTTTAAAGATACTTGTCTTTGATTGTTACTTAAGTTACTGTCAAAAACATAAATAATGGTATTATTTGGCCACTTTTGAACTCCTCTGTAGAAACCTAATCTTTCATCTAATTCTTCATTTGGTGTCGGGTTAGCTTCATATCCAATCTTTTGGTCTGTTAGTTGTCTGGATTCGTAAATGATGTCACCACCCAAGAATGTTCCATCTCCTAGATCCTTTACTAAGACAACGTCGTCGTTAAAGAACTTTTTGATCAATTCGGTTTCTTCAGTACCTGATACTTCTTCAAAACTTTCGTTTGTGCAGGAGCTTGCTAAAAGTCCTAAACATATGAAAGCAGCTTTACCGAAATTCATTAAATTTTTAGTTTTCATTTTTAAAAAATTAGTTGATTTTGTGTTTTACTTCTTATTTTATAGTAGCAGTATTATTGCTTTGCTGTTTTAACGAGTAGCGCTGATAATATTGTAAAACAAGGTTCTCAAAATGTCTGGTTTCTATTATTCGTAAGCGCTGATTGAGAAATCGTAGATATCAAAACTTCTATTGACTAATTTTGTCTTAAATAAAATATGTTTGTGGGGTATGTTTTTTAAGTTTGTGATACGAAATAAACATTGGTTTCTTTATGTAGAATTTTTTTATTAATGTGTTTATTTACAAAGCGTTGTGTTTGTTTTGTGTGAAGAAACTGAATTATTAATTTAATCTTAAATCGATTTTAAGACCATTTTTATCGCTTTTAAGAGCATTTTCTCTTTTTCTGGTAGTTGTTCTTAACTAATTGTTGATAACTCTTTAAATCATATCCTATAAAACGCTTTGTACATTTCTCTCTTTTTTTATCTTTGTTTGTTGACCAAAAATTGTAATTAATTAAAGCTGATTTATGAGCGAAGAAGCAAATAAAAATAATTATTCTGCCGATAGTATTCAGGCGTTAGAGGGAATGGAACATGTTCGTATGCGTCCGTCGATGTATATTGGAGATGTTGGAATTAGAGGTTTACACCATTTGGTATATGAAGTCGTTGATAACTCCATTGATGAAGCTATGGGAGGTTATTGTGATACTATTGACGTTACAATAAATGAAGATAATTCGATAACCACCAAAGATAATGGACGTGGTATTCCTGTGGGTATCCATAAAAAAGAAGGTGTCTCTGCATTAGAAGTTGTGATGACTAAGATTGGAGCCGGAGGAAAGTTTGATAAAGATTCTTATAAAGTATCTGGAGGGTTGCACGGAGTTGGTGTTTCTTGTGTGAATGCTCTTTCTGATCATCTGCACGCAATAGTACATAAAGATGGCAAAGTATGGGAGCAAGAATATGAAAAGGGGAAACCGCTATATCCTGTTAAGTCAACAGGTGATACCGACTTTAACGGTACGGTTGTTACTTTTAGACCTGATCCTACGATTTTTCAGCAGACCTTAGAATATAATTATGACACCTTGGCAAGTCGTATGAGGGAATTGTCATTCCTTAATAAAGGAATAACTATTACTTTAACAGATAAACGTCATACCGATGATGATGGTAAGTATGTTTCCGAAACATTTCATTCTAAAGAAGGATTAAAAGAATTTGTTCGATTTTTAGATGCGAGTCGTAGTGCTATAATAGGACATGTAATCTCTATGGAAGGAGAGAAGAATGATATTCCTGTGGAAGTTGCAATGATTTATAATGATTCTTATGCAGAGAATCTTCATTCTTATGTAAATAATATTAATACCCACGAAGGGGGAACGCATCTTTCAGGATTTAGAAGAGGTCTTACTTCTACACTTAAGAAGTATGCAGATGCTTCTGGGATGCTTGATAAGTTAAAGTTCGAAATTGCAGGAGATGATTTTAGAGAAGGACTTACGGCAATTGTTTCTGTAAAAGTTCAGGAGCCTCAATTTGAAGGGCAAACAAAAACTAAATTAGGAAACAGAGAGGTTACTTCTGCAGTTTCTCAGGCAGTTTCTGAGATGTTAGAAAACTATCTTGAAGAAAACCCTAATGACGCTAAAACGATTGTTCAGAAGGTGATTCTTGCGGCTCAAGCTCGTCACGCAGCTAAAAAAGCTCGTGAAATGGTTCAGCGTAAAACTGTGATGAGTATAGGTGGGCTTCCTGGTAAACTATCTGACTGTTCAGAACAAGATCCAGCTTTATGTGAAGTGTTCCTTGTCGAGGGAGATTCGGCAGGTGGAACTGCTAAACAAGGGCGTGATCGTATGTTTCAGGCGATTCTTCCATTACGTGGTAAGATTCTGAATGTAGAAAAAGCAATGCATCACAAAGTCTTCGAAAATGAAGAGATTAAAAATATATTCACCGCTCTTGGAGTGACTATTGGTACAGAAGAAGATAGTAAAGCATTGAATCTATCAAAGTTACGTTATCATAAAGTAGTGATTATGTGTGATGCGGATGTGGATGGTAGTCATATTTCTACCTTAATTCTAACATTCTTTTTCCGTTACATGAAAGAATTAATAGAAGCAGGTCATATTTATATCGCTGCTCCACCATTGTATTTGGTGAAAAAAGGAGCAAAAAAGCAATATGCGTGGAACGATGATCAACGAGATATGATTGTAAAGGAGTTTGGAGAAAGTTCTAAAATACAGCGTTATAAGGGTCTTGGAGAGATGAATGCAGAACAACTTTGGGATACTACTATGAATCCTGAATTTAGAACTATGCGCCAGGTAACAATAGATAATTTGACTGAGGCGGATAGAATTTTTTCTATGTTAATGGGTGATGAAGTACCTCCTCGTAGAGAATTTATAGAGAAAAATGCTGTGTATGCTAATATTGATGCTTAATATAAGTGTCACTAAATAATTTAGAATGAAATCCGTTGTAGACTGTATAGCGGATTTTTTTATATATTGTTGCGCCTATAAAACCCAAATCTTATGAAATGAGCACGCTAAAGCATTTCGATATTGTTCGAATATTTGGCTATGTGAATTCCATCTGATTATTGAAAAACAATACATACAAACAGATGAAAAAAACGATACTACTTTTTGTGATGCTTATGCTTAAAGTGTCATATGCGCAAACCAATGTAGATCAGTTGTTAGAGTTAGGTATAGAGAACGCACAGCGTTTTAGTACAGATTACTTCGCTCCTGCTGGAGAAGCATTGGTAAATAGTATGTCTAACGGTTGGTATAAAACCGCTAAGGTTAAAAAATTATGGCGTTTTGAAGTTGGTTTTGTTGGTAATCTATCTTTTGTAAGAGAAGAAAAGCAATCATTTGCTCTTAATGCGGCGGAATATAATGGTTTAAGTATTAGAAACCCTGATACTTCTCCTGGTTCTGATCCTTTCGTGCCAAGTGTTCAAGTGGCAAATGCTTTTGGAGGTGATCAAGGCGATATTGTTGTAGTTTTAAATCAAGGTGTGGTACAGGCGGAAATAACACTTCCTGACGGAATTGGTGCTAAAGAGGTAAATATAGCACCTACAGGTTTTCTTCAAGCCTCGATGGGAATATCTAGAAGTACAGAGATTAAAGCAAGGTTTTTGCCAAAAATTGCAGTAAGAGAGAATACAGAGGTTTTTCTATATGGATTGGCTGTACAGCATGAGTTAACTGATTGGATTTTTTCTTGGAAAAGACTTCCATTTAGGTTTTCTGGATTAATAGGATATACCAGTGTGCGAGGATTTTATGACTTTGCAGCGGATAGTGGTACTGATGGAGCAGATCAGGAGATACGATTAAAATCCAATTCATGGTTAGTTAGTGGTATTATTTCTACTAAACTTCCTAAATTTAATTTTTATGGAGGCTTTGGGTATTATACAGGAAACAGTACAGCAGATGTTTTAGGTACTTATAGAGTAGAAAATGGACCTTTAGCTTTACAAACTTTAGAAGATCCAATTTCTGTAGATAATAAAACTTCAGGTCTTAAAGCAACTATTGGCGCCAACGTAAAATTGGGACTCTTCAGAGCAAATTTGGATTATACACTTCAGAATTATCAAAACCTTTCTATTGGTTTGAATTTTGGCTGGTAGTATGAAAATATGATTAATTGAAAGATCCGTAATTTTACGGATCATTTTTTGTAATAAAAAGAATGATTTTAATCCGAATTCTGACCGATGTCATTTATCGGTAATTAACCATTTTTTGAGGAGAATAAATCGGTAAAGAATTCGTATTTTCGCGGTGCAAAAAAAATTTATTTAACATTCAAAAATATAGATAATGAAAGTTACAGTAGTAGGAGCTGGTGCAGTAGGTGCAAGTTGTGCCGAATATATCGCCATTAAGGATTTTGCTTCAGAAGTAGTGTTATTGGATATCAAAGAAGGATATGCAGAAGGAAAAGCAATGGACTTAATGCAGACGGCTTCTTTAAACGGGTTTGATACAAAAATAACAGGAACTACTAATGATTATTCTAAAACTGCAGGAAGTGATATTGCTGTAATTACGTCTGGTATTCCGCGTAAGCCAGGAATGACTAGGGAAGAATTGATTGGTATTAATGCAGGGATTGTAAAAACAGTTTCTTCTAGTTTGATCGAACATTCTCCAAATGCAATTATCATTGTAGTAAGTAATCCTATGGATACGATGACATATCTTGTTCATAAAACTACTGATCTTCCTAAAAATAGAATTATCGGTATGGGTGGCGCTTTAGATAGTGCTCGTTTTAAGTACAGATTAGCTGAAGCATTAGGAGCTCCTATTTCTGATGTAGATGGGATGGTTATTGGAGGTCATAGTGATAAAGGTATGGTGCCACTTACAAGATTAGCAACTAGAAATAGTGTACCAGTTTCAGAATTTATATCTGGTGATCGTTTAGAACAAGTTGCTGCTGATACTAAAGTTGGTGGAGCTACACTTACGAGCTTATTAGGAACTTCTGCTTGGTACGCACCGGGAGCTGCTGTTTCTGGATTAGTTCAAGCTATTGCTTGTGATCAGAAAAAGATATTCCCTTGTTCTGTATTATTAGAAGGAGAATATGGCTTAAATGATCTATGTATCGGAGCGCCTGTTGTGTTAGGTAGAAACGGTATTGAAAAAATAGTAGAAATTGAACTTAGTGATGCTGAAAAAGCAAAACTCGCTGAAAGTGCAGAAGGAGTTAAGAAAACAAATGGATTATTAGAGCTATAGGCTATTGTATCCTTTTTGTTAATATATATAAGAGCTGCTATTTAATAGCGGCTCTTTGTTTTTAAATTTAAATATATGATCAAAATCCAGTTCTATAAATTTCTAATAATTACATTAAGTTTTTTCTTTTCGCTCTTACTATGTTCTTGTGATTTTGGACCACAACCAGATAAGATTATTGAGATGACTTTAGAATTACCTGAAAAAATCAATTCTAATAAGCAAATTGACTTAATCATTTTAAAGTTAAATAAGAGGTTGCAAAAAATAACTAAAAACCCTGAACTATCAGTATTACCTAATAAAAATCATATCAAAATTACAATAGCTACTAATTTTCTAGAAGATAGATTTAAAAATTATATTCTAAATCCAGGAAAATTAGATTTCTATGAAACGTATAACTCAGAGGATTTGTCACTTTTTTTTGTACAAGTTAATGAAGCATCAAAAATCAATAAAGAATCTGAAGATAATCCATTTTATGACTTGATTAAAGGAAGCAGTTATTCAGGAGATGCAGTTTTGTTTTATGTAGCAGAAAAAGATACTGTTTGGGTAAATCAATTTATATCTTCTAAAAAAGTGGAGTCTGCATTGCCAATAAAAAAGAGATTCATAAAATTTTTATGGGGTATAAAAGAAAAAGAGACAGGATATATTCCATTATATGCTCTTAAGAAAAATAAACTTGGTAAACCTGCTCTTAGTGGTGATGTAGTGGTAGATGCTTTTCCGACGTATAATGCATTGGGCATGCCAGCGATTTCAATGCAAATGAATGAAGAGGGTGCCGAAAAATGGGAAGATTTGACAGGAAAAGTTTTTCAACAAAGATCTAATATTGCCATAGTTTTGAATGATCAGGTATATAGTGCTCCTGGCGTGTCATCTGGTCCAATACACGGAGGTAGTTCTGAAATATCTGGAGATTTTACTAAAGAAGAGGCGCAGGATTTTGCTAATATCTTAATGTCAGGTTCTATCCCGAAAATGAAAATAATTAATGTTGAAGTTAAAAAAATAAAATAGAAGCTTTTTAGCGTACAAACTATTATGACTTATATTTATTAGAAGACTTTAGAAATGCAGTTTTAATTTTTCTATATTTGCGGCGTGAAGAAGGAATGGTACTTCAAGATTTTAATCAGTGCGTTTGCATTACTCGTGGTAATGCAACAACAAACTGTGGTACCTAATCAAGAAATTGTTCTAGAATTTACGGATATTGAGATTACTTCTTTAGAAGCTCAAAATGTGATAACAATTGTAAAGAAGCAATTGGAGTCCATCGGAGTTAAAAACACTCGTATATCTGAAGAGTTATATAATGGAAAACTTAAGATATCCTATTATAGTGATGCGGATGTAGAGAGTATAAAAAAAATACTTTCAGAAGAGCAGCACGTAGCTCTAGACCATGTTTTTTATGATCAGAATACATCAAATGATCAATTACCTTTAGATAAGAACTCTGCTGATTACAATCTTGATGTTTATAAAATTCAGAAAAGTACAGACACGGATACTGATTTTAATGGTATCTATGTTTTAGAAATAAAGCAAAAACAAGATAATAGAGCTTCAGGTTCTTATGGGTATAGTTTCGCTACTGAAAATAGCAACAATAATAGAAGTAATCTCACAGAACTTGCCTTAAAAGTAAATGTCGCAATCGCTATTGGGATTGATAATACTTCATACCAAATTCCAGAAGTAAGAGCTGGGCCAATTTCCTAGTACAAGGGTATGAATTTTTACAAAACCCTTTAATTTCAGCAAATTTTAAAAGTTAAAAACAAAGAGTGATCATTACTTCTTTGAACTACTTTCGACTTTATAAAATAAAGCTAATGTCAAAATTATGACAAGGGTTTCTAATCAACAGAATATTAATAAACTAGTAATCGTTGAATCTTAAGTGATTGCAATAATCATTTGTTCAGAAGATTTAACTAAAATAAATAACAATGCAAAATAAAGGACTTGTTAGAGTGTTTGCGATTTTATTTGGATTGGTATGTATTTACCAATTATCGTTCACATATTTAACATACACAAAAGAAAAGGAAGCTGAGAATTATGCCTTAGCTAAATATCCAGAAGCAGATGCTTCTAAATTAAGAGAAACAGCAGAGAAAAATTATTTAGATTCTATCGGGAAGGATCCGATTTTTGCGAATTTTAGCTATAATGATGCCAAAGGAAAAGAACTTAATAAAGGACTTGACCTTAAAGGAGGGATCAATGTGATTCTTCAGATTTCAGTAAGAGATATATTAGAAGGATTGGCTAATAACTCTAAAAACCCTGCTTTTGTACAGGCGTTAGATGCTGCAGATCAAACACAGAAAGATAGTCAGAATACATATGTAGAAGACTTCTTTGCAGAGTTTGAAAATATCCCAGATGCGCAATTAGCATCACCAGATATCTTTGCGAATAAGAACTTAAGTGATGATATCACTTTTGATATGACAAATGATGTAGTAAAACCGGTTCTGAAAAGAAAGATTGACGAATCTGTAACTTCTGCATTCGAAGTATTACGTAAACGTATTGATAAGTTTGGGGTTACACAACCTAACATCCAGCGTTTAGGAGAATCTGGGCGTATTTTGGTAGAATTACCAGGTGCAAAAGACGTAGATCGTGTTAAGAAACTTTTACAGAGTACAGCTCAATTAGAATTCTGGGATGTAGAAGGTTCTCAGGAACTTGGACTTTTTCTTAACAGAATGAATGAAAAGCTTAAAAAAGAATTAGAAGCTAAAAACAATAAAGAAGAAGTTAAAGAAGAGGTTGTAAAAGATACTTTAGAATCAGAAATTGCTGATTCAGAAAAAGTATTAGATACTGTTCAGGCGGATACTACAAAATCTGATGCAGATGCAGAGATTGAAAAATTATTAGCTGATTCTGAAGATTCTACTGATATAGAAACTCAGGTAAATCCAATTAATGATTTAGCAGGTCCTCCATCAGTTCCTGGAGCGTTGATTTCTGTTGCGCTTAAAGATGTGGAGCAGTTTGATCAGTATCTAGAAAGAAAAGATATTAGAGCTTTATTGCCTCAGGCTTTACGATACACTAGGTTTGCTTGGAGTAAGCCTGAAAAAGAAGGAGAAAGAGTAGATTTATATGCATTAAAAGGGAATCGTGATGATACTCCAGAATTAAGTGGAGGAGTAATTACAGATGCGGCTCAATCATATGATCAGGTTAATAATGTAGTGGTTACCATGCAAATGGATGGTAAAGGAGCTAAGAAATGGGAAGAAATGACCGGAAGAGCTTCTCAGACCAGAGGTCAAATCGCTATAGTTTTAGATAATATTGTATATTCTGCACCAGGTGTTTCTAAAGGACCAATTTCTGGAGGTAGAAGTGAAATTTCTGGAGACTTTACTGTAGAAGAAGGACAGGATTTAGCAAATGTTTTGAGAGCGGGTAAATTACCTGCTTCAGCAGATATTATTCAGAGTGAAGTAATAGGACCGTCGTTAGGACAAGAAGCTATTGATAGTGGTGTAATGTCTTTTGGT
Organism: uncultured Aquimarina sp.; assembly: GCF_947495315.1. Classification (GTDB taxonomy): domain Bacteria; phylum Bacteroidota; class Bacteroidia; order Flavobacteriales; family Flavobacteriaceae; genus Aquimarina. The sequence goes on from NZ_CANLYD010000012.1 coordinate 72,876, forward strand.
ATTGCATTAGTGCTAATCTTAATCTGGATGATCTTTTACTATGGAAAAGCAGGAGCTTTTGCTGATGTTGCATTAGTAGTAAATATTTTATTTATTTTTGGAGTATTAGCTGGATTAAAAGCTGTGTTAACATTACCTGGTATTGCAGGTATTGTATTAACGATCGGTATGTCTGTGGATGCAAACGTACTTATCTTCGAAAGGATTAAAGAAGAGCTTGCGAAAGGTAAATCCCAGGTAGATGCAATCAAAGATGGTTTTAATAATGCACTATCATCGATATTAGATGCCAACATTACCACGGGTCTTACAGGTTTAATACTTTTATTCTTTGGTACAGGACCAATTAAAGGATTTGCAACTACCTTATTAATTGGTATTCTTACTTCATTATTTACAGCAATATTCATTACTAGATTATTTATTGATGGATATGGTAAAAACGGTAAAGAATTAGCATTTTCTACAGCTGCTACTAAGAATTTATTTAAGAATATAAATATCAATTTCCTTGCAAAAAGAAAGATAGCTTATGTGATTTCTGGTATTATTGTTACTGCAGGACTTATATCTTTATTCACACCAGGACAAGGTTTAGATGAAGGTGTTGATTTTGTTGGAGGTAGAACCTATACAGTTCGTTTCGCTAAGGATGTTGTGCCTACGGATGTAGAAAAGGATTTAGTAGCTGTTTTTGGTAGTGCGCAGGCAAAAACATTAGGAGCTAATAATCAATTAAAGATTACAACCAAGTATAAGGTAGATGAAACTGGTGAAGAAGTTGATTCTGAAATTTCTAGATCATTGTTCGATGCATTAAAACCTTATTTAACAGATGGATTGACCTATGATCAGTTTTCTAATGGAGATGAAGATAAGCAAGTAGGGATTATGCGTTCTATGAAGGTTGGACCGACGATAGCGGATGATATTCAACAAGCAGCGTTTATTTCGGTTATCGGATCGTTAATTGTGGTGTTCTTATATATCTTATTCCGATTTAGAAGATGGCAGTTTAGTTTAGGTGCTGTAGCTGCAGTATTCCATGATGTATTAGTAGTATTAGGTGTGTTCTCATTAACATGGAAATTTATGCCATTTAATATGGAAATAGATCAGGCATTTATTGCTGCGATATTAACCGTTGTAGGGTATTCATTGAATGATACCGTGGTTGTATTTGATAGAATTAGGGAGTACTTAGCAGAGCATACAACATGGACATTAGATAAAAATGTAAATGCTGCATTAAATAGTACATTAGGACGTACATTAAATACGTCTTTAACGACTTTATTAGTATTGATCGCAATCTTTATTTTTGCAGAACCATTAAGAGGATTTATGTTCTCATTAATTATTGGTGTGCTAGTAGGTACATATTCTTCATTATTCATTGCAACTCCTGTAATGTATGATACAGTGAAGAAAGTAGGTTTAAAAGAAAAGAAGAAAACTGAAGAATAGCTTTCTTTTCTAGAAACTTTAATAATAAAAAAAAGCTGCATTCTAAAAAGAATGCAGCTTTTTTATTTGAATTTCTCAATATTTAAGTTACAATTTTAGGGATCTTTTTCTTTTTGTTAACACTATATCGTTTGCGGGACAGTTGAATAAGAAGTTTACTTTTTTAATTACTTACATTTGAAAATATCATCATCAAATAGTTAATTTTTTGGCTTATCGATAGTTGAAAACATGATTTAAAATAATATCTACACCCTTTTAGTATTATGTAGTTGTATATAATCGAAAATTTTAGTTGTTATTTTTTAATACTAATTATACCGAAATATTTATAAGTAGTTTGCAAATATAAGATCTGGGAAAACTTTCTTTGCAGGTAATAGTTGTTTTTTGGAATATATAAATGCTGTTAACAGCACAATACAATATATTTAACACACAAGATTCATGAAAAACACTAACTTATTTTTACTACTACTATTTTTCTATTCTGGGATAGTAGCGCAAGAAGTCCACACTTCTTATTTGTGGCATATGCAACAACCTAATTATTGGCCGGAAAAAAGTAAAGAGAATCCTAATCGATATCAAACGGTTATGGAGTCTCATAATTTGAAATCTTCAGGAGACTCTTGGAATGTATACGAGGATGGAATAAGTCATCCCTTAAATAATTTAGAGGAAATTTTCGGAAAGTATGATCGAGTAAAGGCATATCAATACGGCCCCAAAAATTCTGTTCAAACATTATTGGGGTTACCAAATGGTGGTGCGCAGGTTAATTATTCAGGATGTCTGATAGAAAATGTAAATAGCTTGGGTAATGCTGGTGTTTGGGGGTATAGCCAAGGTTGGGAAAATAATTTTATAGAAGCCAAAAGTTGGAAAACATCTGGAGGACAACCTAGGATGGACTTAACAGGATTTACATTTCATCACGCCTTAGCGCCATTAATAAGTGAACGCGCTTTGAGAATGGAATTAAAAACTCATAAATTATTAATGACAGAAACTTTTGGAGGTGAATATTCTAAAGGTTTTTGGCCAGCAGAATGTTCATTTTCGGAAAGGATTATAAAGGTTTTAGTAGAAGAAGGTTTTCAATGGTCGGTAGTAGCAAATAGCCATTTGTCTCGTACATTGAATGATTATCCATTAGATTATGGTACATCTGGCGTAAATATCGATCCACCTAACGCAGCTGATAAAGTAACTACTAACGGTCAGAATTGGTGGAAGGGTCAAATTGATGGAAGAGGAGGAACTTTTGCTGCTCCTTATTGTTATCAAGCACATAAAGCACAATATATTGATCCAGAAACTGGTCAAGCGTATAAAATGGACGTAGTTCCTATGGCTGATCTATTAAGTTATCAGAATGGATTCAGTTCTATGGGAACAGGAGAAATAGATGCGAATATCGCTCCTTTTAGTAATTCTAGTCAGCCATCAATTGTATTACTAGCTCATGACGGGGATAATGCTTGGGGAGGTGGAGATAGTTATTATCAGGAGTCTGTTCCTGGGTTTGCTAATGCAGCTGCTTCTAAAGGATACGATCCTACTACCATACAGCAATTTTTAAATTCTTATCCAGTTCCAGAAAGTGATATTGTAAAAGTAGAAGATGGATCTTGGGTCAATGCTGCGAATGATTGGGGACATCCTCAATTTATTAATTGGTTATGGCCTTTGTATGATACTGCCGATTATAGATTTAATCCTGATGGATGGACAGAAGATGCTAGAAATTGGGCTGTAATTACTGCTGCGGAAAATTACGTATTAACAGCAGAAGATAATAGTGGAGGGGTAGATATAGCTAAGGTAATTGATCCTTCTTTCGGAGCTTCCAATGCAGAAAAAGCTTGGCATTTTTTCTTACCATCTCTGACGAGTGGTTATATGTATTACGGAAAAGCAATTGATATGGAAGTAAAGCAAACTTTAGCAGGTAATATTGCGATAGAACATGCTAAGGAAGAAATAGGTGATACTCCCAATCAGGATAATACTGCACCTTCTGTATTTATACCACAGCGTTTTCCATATAACCCGGGAGGTAAGGGTTTTGGACCTATATATGCATATCAAGAAGTTCAAAACACTTCTGATTTTCATGTTTGGACATTTGCCTATGATGTGAGTGGATTAGCATCGGTTGAATTGAAATACAGAACGGATAATGATGGTAAAAATCCTATCTCTGATAATGTTAATGATACATATTCAGGAGGAGAAGGTGTCAGTTCTTGGAATAGTCAATCAATGACTCAAAAACAATTCCCTAAAGGAAACATAACACAAGATCCAGAAATTGATTTCTTTATAGAGCCAACCGCAATTGCAGATTTATGCTATGCAGAGATTAAGGGGTTATCCGATGTGTTAGTAGATTATTATGTAGAAGCAGTGGATACCAAAGGAAACGTGTTTAAGACACCTATTCAGCATGTCTATGTTGGAGGGTTTAATAGTAGTGATGAAGTAACTCTTACTGTTACTCCGGATTCTGGAAATTATGATGATGCTATCACCGTAGTAATGGAAGCTTCTACAACTGCCGATAATGGTGGGGTAGAAGTTTATTATACTACGGATGGATCAGAACCAAATCAATCAAGTACAGAGTATATAACTTCTTTTGATATTGGAGATAGTGATAGTGAACTAATCACATTAAAAGCAATAGCATTTGATGCTGATGAAAACGCGTCGGAAGTGATTACTAGAAATTATACATTTGGCGACCTACCTTCTTATGACATTCACTTTAAGAATACCTCTAACTGGAATCAAGTTTATGTATATGCTTTTGATAAAAATAATAATGTAGCATTACCAGGGTGGAATTGGCCAGGTAAGTTAATGACTAAAGAGCAAGATTCACCGTGGTATATTGCTACCATAGCAGAATCAGTAGAAGTTGGTCTTGTTTTTACAAATGGAAATGGAGAGCAGTCAGACGATCAATTTAGAAACGTAAATGGTTGGTATGTATATTCAGAAGATATTTGGTATGATCAATGTCCTTCGGATTGTCCTGGGATTTTAGGGTTACCGGAATTGTCAGTTGCTCCGCAAGGAGGATCTTATGAAGGAAGCGTATCAGTTAATTTATCATCTAGTAGCCAAGGAATAATTTATTATACTACGAATGGATCAGAACCTTCAGACTCAAGTTCTTTATATCAAAATGAATTAACTTTTACAGAAGATACTACTTTAAAAGCTATTGCTTATAATAGTACGGGTCAGTCAACTATTATTTCTGAAGATTATAGTATTACCGAAATTCAATCATACACTGTTTATTATCGAAATGTTTCTAGTTGGAATGATGTATGTGTGTATTTATTTGATAAAAATACAAATCAACCTCTACCAGGTTGGAATTGGCCAGGTAGATCAATGAATAGAGAACAATCCTCTCAGTGGTATTCATTTTTGATTGAAGAAAATGCCGAAATAGGTGTTGTTTTTAATAATAATAACAATGGAGAACAATCTGATGACTTAACTAGAGTAATAGATGGGTGGTATGATCCATCCACTAATCTATGGTATGATGTGTGTCCAACTGCATGTCCAGGTGATGTTTCTGATGACGAATTGATAATCCATTATAATAATAACAATACAAATTGGAATTCCGTAACCTTGTATTATTGGGAAACAACTCCTGCATCTTTAACTACTTCTTGGCCCGGCGTTGAAATGACCGATATAGATGGAGATGGATGGTATGAATATACGTTATCAGGTGTAGAATGTGCAAAAGTTATTTTTAGTATAAATGGTGGACAGCAGACAGCAGATTTAGAAATCTGTGGAGAAGGATGGTATGATAATGGCTGGGTAAGTAATCCATTAAATAAGGTGCCAGGAGCAAATACAACCCTAATTTCTTCACCGTACCCTAATCCTTTTCAGAATGGAATTAATTTTAATCTATTAGGGGAAGTTAAATCTCTCAATGTTACTGTTAGAGATGTAAAAGGAGGCTTGTATTACTCAGATACTGTATCTAGTAAGAATGGAACAATATCAATACCGCTTGATGTTGCAAAAGGAATATATTTTGTAAAATTCAGTAATAAAACTATTAATAAGGTTGTGAAAGTTATTAAATAAATTTTCCAATTGTATCCCTAGGGAAACCCCTTGAAAAATTATTTTTTTAAGGGGTTTTTATTTGATACTAATAAATTTAATTTTTCTTAAAATAGATGGAATCTCCAACTTTTAGATTCCATTGATCAGATAATCCAGCATTAATTTCTAAAATATATTTTGCTGGTTTTCCTGATGGTAAAGATGTTTCGTCTAGTGGTTTTGCATTTTTCTGAAAACTTACAATTTTAAACTCATCATCTATATAGATAATGTCTAATGGGATCAAAGTATTTTTCATATAAAAACTCTGAGGTTTAAAATCTTTCTGGATAAAAAGCATACCTCTTTTTTCTTCCATAGACTTACGATACATTAAGCCTGTTTCTCTTTCATAATCATTATCCGCAATTTCGATATCCAAAGCAACAACTTGCTTAGGGATAGAATCTCCTATGTTATAAATAGAAAGCTCTCCTTCTTTGGTAAACTGTATTTCTTCGGTTACTATTTTTTGATTTTTTTCCTCTTGTTTACAAGAAAATATACTTAAAGTAGTGATTGCTATTAAGGTTATAAAAATGTTCTTTTTCATTAGAGTTTTCTTTTTGTTATTCCAATGTACTTGTCTACCATAACGTTAGTGAAGGTAGAGAGTGGAATCTATTTAGAGTCGGAAATTAACAGTTTTATTTTTGAACGCAATTCCGAAAGCGACAAATCTTTGTTAAAAAAAAAGCCGCACTTCAAAAATATGAAGCACGACTTTCTCAACTAACTAACCAGCATTTTGATTTTCGATTTTAAGTAACGAATTAATTCATAATTCATCAACCCTATAATTGCTCCGGTAAAAGCGGTGCATATAAAATTGAATATACTAGGAACCGGATGTCCGCCATTATAGGCAGGGAACGAATAGAATATGTCAAATAATTTTGTGGGTTCATTGACGTGATAGTAACAGCGATCAGGAATCAAAATTTCTTCTAATACGGCATAATTGATTAATAATGCCATTAGTGCTCCAATACTAATATACCATACGCTTTTTTTGATTTGATTTCTTTTCATGAAATGAAACATAATTTTATTCTAAATTATTCAGAGTTCGAGCTGTGAGTTTTTAGTTTACTCACAACTCACAACTCACAACTCATCAAACCCCATCATTTACCCAATCAATCTTTCTGGATATCATCATAATGGTTCCTAGGATTAAAAACAATCCAATGCTTCCCACTAATAATGCATAATTTTCTAATTGAATAATGACAAAAATGAAAGTGTATAAAGCAGCAAGCGAAGCACCAATCAATCCCATGAATTTAAAGCTTCTAAGAATAGCTTTAGAGTAAATCGATATAAGCAGTACTACTGCAATTCCGGCGATTCCATATGCGTAAAGAAAACTAGAATGCTCAGAAATCGAGATCAATAAGGTGTAAAACATAGTAAGTGCCAATCCGATCATTAGGTATTGAAACGGATGAATGGTAATCTTGCTAACCGTTTGTATCAAAAAGAATACTAAAAAGGTTAATGCAATTACCAGGTATCCATATTTAGCAGCACGTTCACTCTTTTGATATTCATCAACAGGGATTAATAACTTAACTCCAAAAGCCGATGAATTGATATGAGGTAGTTCTCCAAAAAACTCTTGTTCGAATTCTCTGTTTATTTGTAATACCTTCCAGTTTGCTTTAAATCCATTTTCAGTGATTTCTTTGGTCTTGGTATCGGGTAAATAGTTGCCATTAAAGCTTGGTGAAGCCCAGTTAGAAGTCATTGCGACATTGGTTTCCCTTCCAACAGGTATAAAGCGTAATTGCTCACTGCCGTTCACTTTTAGATCCATTTCAAAATTGATCTGGTTTTCTTTAGGTAAAGAAGAATCTTTAAGAAATTTTGTTTCGAATCTGTTGGTATTGGAGTTTTGAGTATATCTGGATTGTAATGGGTAATTTTCAGATCCAATTTTTAATTCTAAATTGCTTCTAATTCCCTTAGAATTTGTAGAGTTTACTATAACAGTAGCTTTGTTCCACAATATATCTTCTGCTTTAATATCTTGAATTTCGAAGTTGGGAGCAGTAAAAGAACCTTTAATTTTCATATCGGCAGTATATACAACCGATTCATAGATACTTCTTCCTAAATTCTCAGATTCTACATTGGTATTGATATCCAGTGTATTCGGAAAAAAGAAAGCCTGATGAACGGAGATGATATCCTCCTGAAGATAGGATTTGGTTTTTTCGTCCCAGATTTTTTTGAGTTTATGAGTTTGGTAAGGGATTTTCAGGATTGGTCCATATAGTAATACTTCATTTCCCCATTTTTGGTTAATCTCGCTTACCACTTCTTCTTGTCTGTAGGCTCTTTCCTGTATCAGGTTTTTGATATAAGAAAGTGGAATTAATAATACTAAAATTAGTATTCCAACCATAAGCATACGAACTGTAATTGAAGTTTTTATCCACTGTCCAAAGGACTTTTTTTGTTTTTGAGTTTCCATAGTATTTGAAATTTATAGTGATTGTATTTTTAGTTGTTTTCTTTGTTATAATGATAGAACAAGTGATATGTTATGATTAAGAAACCACCAAAACCCATAGTAAATGCCCAAGTGTTTATGTGTTCTATTGGGAATATGATTCGCTGAAATATGTCTCCTAGAATATTCATGGGATTTTGGAGAAGATCCCAGCTATTCCATCGCAATATTCTTCCCATATAAATCCCAAACCCACATAATAATAGTGTGAGGTGTGTTATGAAATTGGTTGTCTTTTTGGAAAAATGTTTTTGAAGCAATTCCTGCATAGTTCGTAAAGAGGCGAATCCTACAATCAATCCATTGATGGCAAAAGATAGAATCAGCAATACATCAAACCATACGGATTGCAACGTGCTGAGACGGATGTGTTGTAAATCGGTAAGGATATATGGAGCATTAGGAAGAAATGCTAGCCAAAAGATGAATCCTATTCCAAACAAAAATCTATTCTTGTATATTTTGCTGAAACTTAATATCGTAGTTATTCCATACGGAATACAGGCTAAAAACAGATTCCAAACTAAGAATAAGAAAAAATTAGATTCTACCTTCGCTATTCTTATAGATAGAAGTATGATGCTAAATACGACAGCGATGCTGAAACCTTTAATAAAAGGTAATTGTTTATGAATTATGTTCATTATATGAAAGTGTTATGAAAGGGATTGTTGATTACAATAAGAAAGTATCCGATGGCGATCGGAATATTGAGTAAGAATACCGATATGGTTGTTAGATTTTCCTTATAATAATGATGGTTTATAATTGTATTAGCTAATAACCCAATGAAAGTGATACCATTAAGAACTGTAGCGATCAATACATAAAACAACCCAATGAGTATGACTTGATCCCAATAGGTGATAAGGTGTAATAATAAAAGTATGGTGCCAAGTAAAAAGCTGAAAGTTGCAATGATAAGTGCATTTCTATTTACAGATTGTATTATTTGCATGATGTAGAAATTAAAAATGTGGTTCGTATAGTGTCTAGTGATTGATCTAATAATTTTTTGAAATCCAATTGATGGAAGACATATGCATTACGTCCATTTTTATAGGCGGTTCTGAATACTTTAAATTTATCGGGGTAGAGTAGCGTACCAATCGTAATTACAGTGTAGAGGTATAAGCTCTTTTTGCCATTACCTAGAAGATAGTACTGCATAGATATTTCTTCAGGCACCGTAATTCCTGTTTTTGTTAAGACATGAAATACATCATGGTTTTCTAATTTAGGTTGAGGTGTGAAATCATGCTGTAGCAAAAAACTTCCTAGATGAAACCCAAGACTGGTTGTAGGATACTTCAATAATTGTGATACTGATATATCCCAAGGCTCTTCTTTTTTGAACCATTTTTGATATGGAATTTTACTCCATTCATATAAAATTTCTAATAAAACTGATCTCATTTGGTGTTTTAAAAGTACTTTGAATTTCAAAGTAAATTGATAAAAAAATATATTTTATTAATTCCCTCTTGAGAAGGATAGAAATACAATGCGGTTTATCGTATTAGTATTTCTTGGGTGTGTTTTACTGTTTCAATAATTTTTCAATTGCTTCTACATGTTTTTTAAATGCCTCACGGCCTTTTTTGGTGGCACTATATCTTGTGTTTGGTTTTCTTCCGATAAATGATTTTTCCACTATTATATATTCCTCTTTTTCCAAAGCTTTGGTATGGCTAGCCAAGTTGCCATCGGTCGCACCCAAAAGTTCTTTTAACATTTTAAAATCAGCATATTCATTGACCATAAGAATAGACATGATCCCTAATCGTATCCTATGATCAAATGCTTTGTTTATGTTGTTAATTATACTACCCATTTTCTTGTTTTCAAGCTCAGAACATATCTAGACTTCCCGCGGTTAATACTATAAAAAAAATATACAAACCGTATGTATTATTCGTGTTTATCTGTCGTGCTTAAAGTAAATTAAACTTCCATATACAATATGCATCACTCCGAATCCAAAGACCCAAAACCAAAAGCCATAGCCGGGATATACGGCACACACCAAACCTAAAACAATTTCTGCATATCCCAAGTATTTTACATTACCTATAGTGTATTTTGATGCATTTACCAGTGCTAACCCATAAAAAATGAGCATCAAAGAACCTGTCATACCATAATGATTGCTAAATATTTTAATCATAATGTAAATCCCACCTGTGATTAGTGGTACTAAAAAAGCAGTAAGCAATCTTTTAGAAGCACCATTCCATAAGGTTTCATTATTTTTTATAGCTTTTCTGCTACTTAATATTGCGGCGGTTACAATGCTTAAAAAAGCAACGGCGGCTAAATCAATTAGGATGTAATTAAAGATTTTACCATCCAGAATTAAGTATTCTCTTCCGCTTATACTCACTAGGTAATAAGCAACGGCCGCGCCGATGATTGCATAGATCCCTGCCAGGATTCCTGATAAACCACTTAGAGAGAAAAATCGAGATGATTTATTCATCATATCCTTGATCTCTGTAATATCTTTTAAATAATCTTCTGTGCTCATGTTAAAAGTACTTTGAAATACAAAGTAAAAATAAAATATTGAATTGTGCAAATGATTTTTTAGTTTTAGTAAATTAAATATATACTATGAAACCAGCAGAAGAGTATATTCTAAAACAACCAGAACCGTTTAAGTCGATGTTACTTCATTTACAGGTAGTAATTGAAACTACGTTACCGGAAGTTGAATTATTGTTTAAATGGAGGGTGCCTTTTTATTACGTAGGTAAGAGTCCAATTTGTTACCTAAATGTAACAAGAGGGTATGTGGATGTTGGTTTTTGGGGAGCTCAATATTTTACAGACTATGTAGATAAGCTAGAGACTGATAAAAGAAAATACGTTAAGTCATTACGCTATCGTAAGCCAGAAGAAATTGAAGAAGAAATCTTTGTGGAGATTCTTAAGCAGGCGTATACTTACAGAAACGAAAAATTTATAACGAATTAACAGTCTGTCTGATGGCGACCAAATTGCTTAATAATTTTTCTAAATATTGAAGATCTAACATATTCGCTCCATCACTTTTTGCATTAGCAGGATCAAAATGAGTCTCCATAAATAAGCCATCTACGCCTGTTACAATTCCTGCTCGTGCAATAGTTTCTATCATATCGGGTCTACCACCTGTTACTCCACTAGATTGATTAGGTTGTTGTAATGAATGTGTTACATCCAGAACCGTGGTGGCATACTCCTTCATAGTTGGTATTCCTCTAAAATCTACGATCATATCCTGATATCCAAACATAGTTCCTCTATCTGTGATCATCGCCAGGTCACTACCACTATCTTTTACTTTTCTAACAGCATGTTGCATTGCTTCAGGACTCATAAATTGTCCTTTTTTTAGATTTACAGTTTTTCCGGTTTTTGTCGCGGCTACAACCAAATCTGTTTGTCGAACTAAAAATGCAGGGATTTGTAAAATGTCTACATACTCTGCCGCCATCGCAGCATCTTCATTCTCGTGAATATCTGTTACCGTTGGTACTTCAAAAGTTTCTCCAACTTTACGTAAAATCTTTAAAGCCTTTTCATTTCCAATACCTGTGAAGCTATCAATACGACTACGATTCGCTTTCTTAAAAGAACCTTTAAAAACAAATGGAATTTTTAACTTAGAAGTGATTTCTACCACTTTTTCAGCAATTCGTAATGCCATTTCTTCTCCCTCGATGGCACAAGGTCCGGCAAGAAGGAAAAAATTATTAGCATCAAGGTTTTTTAGATTTTTGATCTTAGAAAGTTCCATAACGATATTTTAAAAAAGCAAAGATATGCGTTTTAATAATTGAATAAAAAGATTATCTGGCAAGAAGTTTGATAATCATAAAGCTTTCACACAAAAAAACGATATTCATGAAAAAAGCACTTGCAATTATTTTTATGTTAGGCTCCTTCTTAGGTTTCGCTCAAAATGGTTCAATAGGGGTAAAGGACCAAATGTTTAAGGTTAACCTTCTAACTCCGGGAATAGAGTACGAAGTTGGACTTACTTCAAAATCATCGATTAACTTAGGTTTGGGAACGGGTTTTGCGATCACGGGAGGTTCTGATCGAGATACGTAATTTGGTGTTTTTCCCGTTTTTGCAGGTTCCTACCGATACTATTATAATTTTGATAGGAGAGTGCGTAAAAACAAAAGAACTGATTTTAATTCAGCCAACTATTTTGCGCTAACTTCCTCGATCACCCCTGGAAATCCGATAATAGGAGATCTGGATACAGATATAGATTACGCCACAACAATTGGACCCGTATGGGGTTTACAACGAACATATAGATCAAAATTGAACATAAATTTAGAATTAGGACTTGGATATTCTTTCGATAATCAAGACAGTTTTATTGTTCCAATAGTAGGTTTCTCTCTTGGTTGGGTTATAGGTAAATAGTGTTCTATATTTAATAGTGTGCTGTAAAATTTAATGAGCTTCAAAAGAAGGTTTTAAATACTTGATTTTGAGGCTTTTTTAATATTTTCAATTTAACATACAACCTATCAAAATATAACGTACATTTGCAGCCTTAAATTCAGGCGTATATGACTGCTATAAAAAACATTGCTATTATTGCTCACGTAGATCACGGTAAAACTACCTTGGTAGACAAAATTATGTATCACTGTCAATTGTTTCGTGAAAACGAAAATACAGGAGATTTAATTTTGGATAACAACGATCTAGAGCGCGAAAGAGGAATCACGATTACTTCTAAGAATGTTTCTGTTACCTATAAAGGGACAAAAATTAACATTATTGATACACCAGGTCACGCCGATTTCGGAGGAGAAGTAGAGCGTGTATTAAATATGGCTGATGGAGTTTTATTGTTGGTAGATGCTTTTGAAGGGCCGATGCCACAAACACGTTTTGTATTACAAAAAGCAATTGATCTTGGTTTAAAACCTTGTGTGGTTGTAAATAAGGTTGATAAGGAGAATTGTACTCCTGATGAGGTACACGAGAAAGTATTTGATTTAATGTTCGAATTAGGAGCAGAAGAATGGCAGTTGGATTTCCCAACGGTTTATGGTTCTGCTAAGAACAATTGGATGAGTGATGACTGGAAGAATGAAACGGATAATATAGAACCTTTATTAGATATGGTGATGGAACACATTCCTGCACCAAAGATTGAAGAAGGAACGTTACAGATGTTAATTACATCTTTGGATTTCTCATCATTTACAGGACGTATCGCAATTGGTCGTTTACAAAGAGGAACATTGAAAGAAGGAATGCAGGTTTCTCTTGTTAAAAGAGATGGTACTATAAAGAAATCTAAAATTAAAGAGCTTCATACTTTCGAAGGTTTAGGGAGAATGAAAGTAGATAAAGTAGAAGCTGGAGATATTTGTGCTTTAGTTGGTTTAGAAGGATTCGAAATTGGTGATACAGTTGCTGATATCGAAAACCCTGAAGGATTAAAAACGATTGCAATTGATGAGCCTACGATGAGTATGCTATTTACTATTAACGATTCTCCGTTTTTTGGTAAAGACGGAAAATTTGTTACTTCAAGACATATTAAAGAAAGATTAGAGAAAGAACTAGAGAAAAACTTAGCACTTAGAGTTAATAAGACGGATAGTGCTGATAAATTCATAGTATTTGGTAGAGGTGTACTTCACTTATCTGTATTGATTGAAACAATGCGTCGTGAAGGATATGAATTACAAATCGGACAACCGCAAGTTATTATCAAAGAAATTGACGGAGTTAAATGTGAACCGATAGAAGAATTAACCATTGACTTACCGGAGAGTGTATCTGGTAAAGCTGTGGAAATGGTGACTATGCGAAAAGGAGAAATGCTAAGCATGGAAGCTAAAGGTGATCGTATGGTTTGCGAATTTATGGTTCCGTCAAGAGGAATTATTGGTTTACGTAATCAATTATTGACTGCTACTGCAGGTGAAGCAATTATGGCGCACCGTTTTAAAGAGTATCAACCTCTTAAAGGGGATATTCCAGGTCGTATCAACGGTTCTTTGGTTTCTATGGAGAAAGGTTCTGCGATACCATATTCAATTGATAAATTACAAGATAGAGGTAAGTTTTTTGTAGATCCAGGAGAAGATATTTATGAAGGACAGGTGATCGGAGAGAATTCTCGTGGAGATGATATGGCTGTAAATATCACTAAGACTAAGAAGTTAAGTAATGTACGTTCTTCTGGTGCAGATGATAAAGCTAAGATTGTTCCTGCAATCAAATTTTCTTTAGAAGAGGCTTTAGAATATATTCAGAAGGATGAATATGTAGAAGTAACTCCTAATCATTTACGATTAAGAAAAGTATTCTTAACTGAAGTAGAACGTAAAAGAAATAAGATCGTTTAATCTAATTTCTAATTTATATACAATTAAAAAATCCCGAGGAAACTCGGGATTTTTTGTCGAAATTATGGGGTAATTATGGTTTTGGGATCAATTCGTTTTTGAGGGGTAAATTATTTATTTTCAATATTTTTTATCTCCGACAAATGTAAAGACTTAAACCGATTAAAAACTTGTAAAATCCTTTAAAGTAACGGTAAAATACTTATTTTATCGATAAAATGCATTTATTTGTATTTGTAAATCAAAACTTTATAGTAGAACTAGCAGGATATTTTGCATCATTTATGGTGCTTGTATCCTTTCTAATGCATAACATCAAAAAACTTCTTCTTATAAATACTGTGGGGTGTGCGGCTTTTGTAATTTACGGGGTGTCCCTCAATTTGTCGTTACCAATAATCATTACTAACGCAGCAATATCAGGTATAAATTTTATTACCTTTTTGTAAGAAAAAAACGTAACTAATTTTCTTGTTAGCTAAAAGTAAGACTAATATTCCGAATACTCAAACAAATTAAGTATTTTCACTTTCCTAAATAATTATTTTGCAAACGTATACGATTAAGAGATATCATAAAGATGATTATTCTTTATGGAATAGTTTTATAGATAATTCTAAAAACGGTACATTTTTATTTCATAGGGATTTCATGGAATATCATTCGGATCGATTTCAGGATTTTTCTTTATTGATTTATGATCAATCAAAATTAGTAGCGATTTTTCCTTCTAATATTCGAGAGAAAGAGGTGCATTCTCATCAGGGATTGACCTATGGAGGATTGATATTAGCGACTAGTATTGGAGGAGAAAAAGTGAGAAACATTCTTTCTGATATAATCAATTTTCTTCGTTCTAATAAAATTGATTGTTTATATATTAAATCAATTCCGGTTTTTTATCATAAAAAACCATCTAATGAGTTTATTTTTTTCTTTTCAGAGTATGGTGTTGAATGCTATCGTAGAGATCTCAATTTGGCAATAGACTATAGTTTGCCTTCTACTATTCATAAAAGTAAGCTGAAGCATTACGAAAAGAGAAGAGGTATTGGATTTGAGATAGCAGAAGTAGATGATTTTTCTGGTTTCTGGAATGAAGTGTTGATTCCAAGATTAGAAGAAAAGCATAGTACTAAACCTGTACATTCATTAGAAGAAATTCATGTACTCAAAGATAAATTTCCTGAATCCATAAAACAATTTGTGATTAGCCTGGATAATGAAGTTCTAGCAGGAATTACTATTTTTAAAACCAAAGAGGTGATAAAGTCTCAATACGGAGCTGTTACGGATCAGGGCGAAAAACACAGAGCACTTGATTTTCTTTTTATTTCGTTGATTAATCGATATAGGGAAGAGGGATATAGATTCTTTGATATGGGAACGGTAACCGAAAATAATTTTGGACTACTAAAACAGAAAGAAGAATTGGGATGTGAGATCTATACACAGGATTTTTACAGATTAGGTCTTTAGTTAATACAAGCGGCTGGTTTTTCTAACAGTTAGTTCTCCAAGTATCCACATATTTTTTTGCGATAGCCTTGTAATGATGCTCTTTTTCAACAAAAGCTCTGGCATTTCTTCCTATTTCTTGAATTTGATTAGGATTAAGTATGAGTTGTTCTAGATTTTCCGCAATTTTAGAGCTATCCGGAGATGTATTGATAGCAACTATGTCTTTTAGGTTGTAATACTTTCTAAAAGCAGCTCCAGCACCTGTAAAAACTACTTTTCCCATAGCCATAGCTTCTAAAGCATTATATCCCTGATCATGAGCTTGTGCTTGATCCAAAATAATATGAGCCGATAAAAAATGGGCTATATATTCTTTATAAGGTAGGTCTTCGGTAGTAATTACTTCAATTTTATTTGGATACTTTTTGATGATAACAGCTAATGCTTCTTCAAAATATCGATTCCCTTTCTTTAAATAATTTGCCCTATTAATCCCGTGTAGTATTTTTATTTTTCCATTATCTGCAAAAGGAACAACCTCAATTTTATCAACATTTACTGGGTTAGGAATTAGTGGTAATGTCTTGGATGTGTTTTCGTACGCAATATGATATTCTACGCTTACGGGGATAGCACCTTTAATGTGTTTAAATACAAAATCGTGAATTTGTTTTTGTTTTTTAGATACAAATTTTAATGTATGCCGATACGCTGTTTTTAGATTCGGATTGTCTAGTAAAGGACTTATTGTGCTATATGCAAATTTTCCTGAAAGTAAATAGGATATATATCTGTAGTCATCTCCGCAAGCCAGTAAAAAGACATTTTTGTTATTTTGAAAAAGGAATGTTAAGAGTTTTTTTTCAAAATAAGATCCAATATTAAAAGGAGTTTCATTAATCAATTGAACAAAATCATAGTTTAATAGAGATTTCTTATGCTTTTTGAATCTTATAAAAGTTTCAATAGATGCGATATCAATCGAAGTGAGTTTAAAGATTAAATGTCTGATTTTATTCAGAAGAAAATTATTTTTTACAAACGTTCCATCAACATCAATATCTACAGGATATTTTTTGAAAACATCTCCGTTACCAACAATAGTTACCTGGTGCCCATTTTTTATCAAACCTTCTTTAAGCGAATTATGTAACCGACTATATTCTCCTACTAGTAATATGTTCATTAAAATAATATTAAGTCTTTATGCGTAAGACTCTAAAAAAAATATGATACGTTCTTATGGGCTTACACAAAAACAAATATCTTTGTTGTAAAGGTATTTTTAATACTTTAATAATAAAAACAGAATCCTACTGAATTCTTTTTGCGCTTATAGAATTAATAAAGGTAGTTAGATATTTTTGATAATGACAAAACATAAACCGTCGATTCCATTTTTAGATCTACATAAAATTAATAGTCGTTATCATAAACAACTTAAAAGTCGGTTTTCTGATTTCTTAGATTCAGGTAGGTATATCAAAGGAGGTTTTGTAGAAGAGTTTGAGCATACGTTTGCCAAATTTTGCGGCACTAAATATTGTATTGGTGTTGGTAACGGTCTAGATGCACTGACGCTTATTCTAAGAGGATATATTGAATTAGGTAAAATAAATCCTGGTGATGAAGTAATTGTGGCAGCAAACACATTTATAGCAACCATTTTGTCTATAAAATATTCTGGACTCAAACCAGTATTGGTAGAACCAGATGAAAAGACTTTTAATCTGGATACTCATCGAATTGAACAGTATATAACTGATAAAACAAAAGTAATTCTTCCCACACATCTGTACGGTCAATTAGCAAAGATGAAAGAGATTAATGCAATAGCAAAACAGCATGATTTATTGATTATTAGTGATGCTGCTCAGGCACACGGTGCAAAAGATGATAGTGATAATGTGGCTGGAAATCTTTGTAATGCTTCTTCTTTTAGTTTTTATCCGGCTAAGAATCTTGGAGCATATGGAGATGCGGGTGCAGTAACTACAAATGATGCAGTATTAGCAAAAATTGTAAGAAGTCTAGGTAATTATGGTTCGTCAATAAAGTATGAAAATGATTATCCGGGAGTAAATTCCAGATTAGATGAATTACAAGCTTCATTTTTGCTAGAAAAACTTAAAGACCTTGAGGAAGATAATAAATTACGAAGGCAAATAGCTAAACGATATTTGTCAGAAATTAAAAACGAAAAAATTCAGTTACCATTCTGGGATGGTTCAGAAAATCATGTATTTCATCTTTTTGTTGTAAGAATAGCTGATCGTTTTGAATTTTGTGATTATTTAGAAAAAACAGGAATAGGATACCTTATACATTATCCAATTCCACCACATCACCAAAAAGCGTTAAAACAGTTTTCTAACCTTTCATTACCAATCACCGAAAAAATTCACGAAGAAGTAGTAAGTATTCCTTTGAATATAGGCTTAGAAAATCACCAAATCGAGCAGATAATAAAGACACTAAATCAATATTAATAGAGTGAACTCATACTTTGATAAATTAAAAAACAATGTTTTAATTAAAGTTAGCTCTTTTAATGCGATTGGTGTTTTTGTAAAAATGATTACTGGTGTTATAAGCCTAAAAGTGATAGCAATATTCTTAGGCCCGGAAGGGCTAGCTTTGATGGGTAATCTTCGTAACGTTTTGACTTCAATACAATCCATAGGTACCTTAGGGTTGTATAATGGAGTTGTAAAATATATAGCAGAATTTAAAAGCAATAAAGAGGAGTTAATAGCAATGTTATCAACTACCTATCTATTTTGTTTTGTAGTTACTATAATTTTATCAGGTTGGTTATATCTTGATCCTAATTTTTGGAATATACTGATATTTGGTAAAGAATATGACTATAGTTTTATTTTTAAAGCGATAGCGATTGCATTACCTTTTTATTCTATCAATACATTATGTCTGGCAATAATCAATGGCTATTCTAAATATAAGGTATATATAGGGATTAATATCGCCAGTAGTTTGATAGGTTTATTAATTACTGTCTTTTTAGTATGGGAATATAGGTTGGAAGGTGCATTTATAGCGATCATAATAAATCCTGCAATTTCACTTCTAATTACAGTCGTGATTATGACCAAGCTAAAAAATATTATTAAACCTCTAAAGTTTACAAAAGTCTCTTTGAAATACATAAAAAGACTAAGTTCTTATGCGATAATGGCATTGATATCTGCTACGATATTACCTGCGATTCTTATTAGAATTAGAAATTTAATTATTAATACAGATGGAGCAGAAGAAGCAGGATATTGGGAGGCGATACAGAGTATTAGTAGTCAATATATGCTCTTTATAACAACTTTGTTAACGATTTATCTGCTGCCTAAATTGGCAGAAATAAAGAGAAGTAAATATTTTAGATTGGAGGTCATAAATTTTTATAAGACAATCTTACCTGTATTTGTTCTTGGGTTCTTAATTATCTATTTTCTAAGAAATATAATAATCAGAATTCTTTTTTCTGATGATTTTATGCCTATGGAACCTTTGTTTTTATGGCAATTGTTTGGAGATTTTTTTAAAATAGCTTCTTTAGTAATAGCATACCAGTTCCTGGCTAAAAGAATGTTTTGGTATTATATAATTACAGAGATCATTTCGTTTGGTTTTTTATATCTGGCAAGTATTTATTTGATAAATCAATTCGGTTTTATTGGTGCTTCTATGGCGTATTTTTTTAATTATGTCTTTTATTTTCTATTATTGATGCTGGTATTCAGGAAATCATTTTTTGGACCAGATAGAGATATTTAATTAAGGTGGATCAAAAAAACAACATAAGAGTTTGCATAATGGTTTCTTCTTTAGGAGTAGGAGGAGCAGAAAGATCGAGTGCTATCTTATCAAAGATGTTGTTAGATTCAGGATATGATGTAACAATCATAAGTATTTTGGATGACATCGTGTATGATTATAAAGGAAACTTAGTAAATCTAGAATCGCTAACTTCAGCTTATAGAGGATTACACAAACGCTGGCGTAAGTTTATTATTAGCAGAAAGACACTGAGCAATAATAAATTTGATTATATCATTGACGCAGCATCCCGCCCTTCGTGGTTTAAACAATGGTTTATTAATACTTTTGTATATAAGAAAATAGATACGGTGTTTGTAGTTCATAATTATAACCTAAGTAGTTATTTTCCTAATAATAAGCTTTTAGGTAAGCATTTGTATCAAAATTCATACGAATTAGTAGGGGTTTCTATAGATTCGGTGATTCATTTTAAGGAAAAATATGGTTTAGAGAAAGGAAGATGTATATATAATGCATTTGACGAAGCTCATTGGGATATGTTATCAAAAGCTAAGGTTGATGTACCAGAAGAACCATATATATTATCCTATGGCCGAATTTTGGATGAGGCAAAAAACTATAGCTTTTTAATCAAGACCTATTCTCAATCGAATTTACCTAAGCAAGGAATAAAACTTTTTATAATTGGCGATGGTCCGGATAAAGCAAAGATTCAAAACCTTGTTAAATCCTGTGGAATACAAGAATATGTAGTTTTTAAGGAGTTTTCAGAAAATCCATTTCCATATGTAAAACATGCATTGTTTACTACTTTAACGAGCAATTATGAAGGCTTTCCGATGGTTTTGATAGAATCCTTAGCTATGGGAACACCTGTAGTTTCTGTAGACTGTAAATCAGGCCCCTCAGAGGTTATAGTTACAGGTAAGAATGGTATCTTAGTACCGTTCAAAGATGCATCCGGATATAGTAGGGCTTTGGACAAAATGATAGACGATCGTGATTTTTACAAAAATTGTAAAGATGGAACGATCGCAAGTGTATCAAAATTTAAAATAGAAAATATAATTCCACAATGGCAAGCAATACTTCCACGCAAAAGATAAAAAACACAACCACCGTTGAGGATTGTAAGATCATAGAGATTCCTAAGATAAAAGATCCAAGGGGAAATATAGCGGTAGTGGAGAAGGATGTTATTCCTTTTGAAACGAAACGAGTGTATTATTTATATGATGTTCCCAGTGATGCGAGTAGAGGTGGCCACGCGCATATAAATTTATGTCAATTTCTTATAGCGTTAAGTGGAAGTTTTGATGTGATTTTACATGATGGTGAAAACCAAAAGAAGGTTACCCTTAATAAGCCAAATAAAGGATTATTGATTAAATCCGGAATATGGAGGGAGTTAGAGAATTTTTCTTCTGGTTCAGTTTGCCTTGTACTAGCTTCCGAAGTTTTTGAAGAAGAAGATTATATCAGAGATTTTAACGACTTTTCACTATTCAAACGCGGATAGTTTGATACCTGCATTTAAAATTAATTTACTCTTAATAGTTTTTAAAAAATTGTAAAGAAATTTAGGAGCTGCCAATAATATTTTTTGTTTTGTATTAAGGTTTTTATAGTCAATTTCTTTTTTATATTTCTTTGCTGTTTCGTGATCCCCAGCCGATTTATAAAGCAGTGATATTGCATATCGATTTTGATCCAAATATCTTTTCAGACTTTGATTTCCTATTTCCTCTTCATTAAACTTATTCAAATCCATAAAATTCCTTTTCAGCGTATTCGTATTCGAAATTCTATTGTTTGCATCTAAAATATAGGTGGCGGTTACATATGTAGCAAGCGCTACTTCATAGGTAAGGGCAATCCTAATCCAAAGATCCGTATCTTCTCCGGCTCCGTGGGTAATAGAAGTATCAAAAACACCAATTGTATCGAGAATGTTTTTAGGAACTGCACAGGCTGAAGTCCACGCAATTACGTCTATAAGGCTCGAATCAAAAAAATCTTCAACTAACATAAAAGACTTACCTTGGGAATCAATCTTATTAAAATTTGCTGTAAAAGTAGCTTTAGAATTAAATCTTTTCTCATATGAGGTTGTGTATAAACCAGCATCTGGAAATTTTTGATATAATTGGGATAATATTTCTAGATGATTAGGATACCAGTAATCATCTGCATCAAGAAATGCAATAAGTTTTCCATTCGCTTTTTCTATCCCGAGGTTTCTAGCTATAGAAACACCATTGTTTTTGGTGAAAAAATAGTGTATTCTTTTATCGTTGAAATTCAAAACAATTTCTTCACTATGATCAGTAGAGCCATCATTAATAATAATAACTTCATAATCAACATAACTTTGTTTTAACACGGATGTTAACGTATTAGAAATAGTGTTTCCTTTATTGTACAGTGGTATAATAATTGAAAATAGTGGTTTACTACTCATTTCTTTTGTTGTTGAAAATAGTGGCCGAGTCGATATAGATCAAATATAAGTAATGAGGGATTGTGAGAAATTAAATTTTTCTTGAATAATTTTTCTGTACACTTATGAAATATTACAACTAGACCGCGAAGTCTGTTTTTTTCAATTTTTGATGCTAAATCCGTAATTTTAGTATCCGTTGGTTTTAATAGTCTTTTCTGAATTAATGATTGTCGAACTTCTACGGACTCTAGTGATTTTTTTAAAAACACATTGTTGTTTTCCAGTCCTAGGTGAAATACAGGATTATGAATATGTTCTATGGTGATTCCTTTAGCTTTAGCATCTAGTGCAAAGAGCGTGTCTTCGCAGGCTAGATTTGGTATATTCTCATTAAAAGTAATTGTCTTAAATAATGATTTTCTTATTAAAAAGTTAGAACTAAGAAAGGATAAATAAGGTTTTTCTTTCCTTTCTTTTGCCAAAACAGATTCTTTTTTATGTCCATACTTCCATCGAAGCATTTGATCTTTTTTAGGTTTGGTATTTTTGTATAGAAGACCACCTGATATGATTTCTGTTTTAGAAGTAAGTACCTCTACATATTTTTTGATAAATGTATCACAGTAAGGTTCTATATCTGCATCTAAAAAAAGAAGAAAATCGTATTGAGCTGTTGATGCCAATGAATTTCTAATAGCGCTTCTGCCTATGTTGTTGGGTAATATCCTATACTCAGAAAAAGACAAGGTATTAATCGCACAGTTTTCTTTGGTATATTCATTAGATCCATCATCAAAAACGAGTATCTCAAAATCAATACCAGAAAAAATTGCCTGTTCGTGTATTTCATTTATTAATGAAGTAGTGTTGTAATTATAAACAGGAATTAAAATTGATAACATTTAAAGATGCTTTACTAGAAGTTTATAATTATTTTTAGGTCAAATTTGTAATTGGATAGATGAGTCACCTCAATAGAGATAAAATAGCCGATCTTATTTTTTTAAAACTCAAAGATAATGAAGAAGTTTTAAAAAATCACTTTCACCAGACAAGTGAAGGTATTGGATATTTTTATTTAGATGATCTTTTACCGGATGATTTGGCTAGAGACATATTTGATAAGTTTCCAAGAACCAAAGATGTAAAGGTTAAAAAAAGTATTCGAGAATATAAGTATGTAGCTGCACAGATGAATAAGTATCATCCATTATTAGAAGAGATTATATATGCATTTCAAGATGATAGAATTGTTAATCTTATTGCTGTGATTTGTAATTATAATAATGTGGTGCCTGATAAAAACCTTTATGCTGGAGGAATTTCTATGATGGGAAAAGGAAATTACTTAAATCCACATTTAGATAATTCTCATGATAAAGACATAAAGCTATGGCGTGTACTCAATTTACTATATTATGTTACTCCAAATTGGGAATCTAGTAATGGAGGAAGCTTGGAATTATGGCCAAACGGATTAAAAAGCGATCCTGTATCAATAAATTCGAAGTTCAATAGATTGGTGGTTATGGCAACTCACAAGAACTCTTGGCACTCAGTTGGCAAGGTAAAAGAAGATCAAGTACGATGTTGTGTTTCCAATTATTATTTTTCTACAGAACCTGTAGATGCTAAAACATCTTTTCACGTAACCACATTTAGAGGGAGGCCTGGTCAATTTTTTAAAGATAAAATACTAAAACTAGATTCATCTCTGCGAATGGGAGTTCGAAAAATCTTCAAAAAAGGAATTCGAGAAAATCCACATGTGTATAAAAAAGAAGACTCTTCTGAAAAGCCTCAAAATAAAAGCTAATGATAAATACTTTGCTTAAAAATATAAGACAGTATATAAAATCGGAGTTTTTGGTTTATTTTTTTGCCTGTTTTTTGGTTTTATATCGTGGAGTTATATACGAATTAGATAGTTACGCCTTTTTGTCAATGGAGATTAATAGATCTTCAGGTTATATTATATTTCTTTCTTTTTTTAAAAAAATATTCGGAAGCTATTTTGAATATCCATTGTTGATTGTTCAGCTAACGATCAATATATATGGTGTATGGATTCTTCATACTTGTTTAAGGAGAATTTTAAAGTTTCAAAAGCTATTTTCTGTACTAAGCTTATTAATACTTTTAGCTCCATTGTTATATCTTCATCTAACTGCTAATAAACTTCAGACTGAAGCACTTGCATATCCCTTGTATTTAATTTTTATAGCCAATTGTATTTATGGTTTGGTAAGATTGCAAAAAAAGAATCTGATTTACGGAGCAATGGTTCTACTAATTCTGATTTTTGTTAGAGGTCAGTTTTTATCTTTAGTTCCGATAGGTTTGATCGTAACCACGTATATGCTAATAATAACTAATAAGAGGAGTTATGCATTGGTTGGATTACTGTTTATTACAATTCCATTTTTATCGAACTTATTCGATAAAAGTTTTCATTATTATCAGTATGGACACTTTGTAGCTACACCTTTTACAGGACCAAGCATTGGAGCCGCTGTTTTTTATGTTTCCGATAAAGAAGATGTAGTGCTTTTTAATTCGAAAGAAGAAAGAGAATATTTTAAATCAGTCAAAAAAAGATTGGATGAAAAAGAATGGACAAGTTCATTTGCAAATACTTATGATTCTATAAGTTCATTTGATCATTTTAGACAAAATTATGTCAATATCTGTAATCAAACTATTCATGAATATGGATTGCAACATTTTGAGAAAAAAGGGCTGTCTTCTGATATGCAATACATAGCTACGGATAATTTATTACTGAAAATGTATAAGCCGTTATTGTTGGATAATTTTAAAGAATGGCTAAAGTTGTATATCCAGAATATTAAGGCATCATTAGGAAATAGTAAATATCTTTTGTTGCATATAGTACTTTTTGCTTTTGGCATTTTGTTATTATTAAGGAGAAAAGATTTGGTTTTAGGAAAGTTTATTTCATTTGTTATATTATGTACTTTTTCTAATATTGCGCTTCTTGCCATTGCAACTCATTCTGATAAACGATATGTTTTTTATAACGATTGGGTACTATTTATTGTTCTTTTTGTTTTTTTAGATAGATATTTTAATACGGTTCCAAAAGAAAAGAATTAGTTTTTGTATATACCGAAAACAAAGTCACTGTGGTGTTTTTTTAGTATCCATCTTCAAATTCAAAAAGCTTATTCAGTACTTTTTTCATCATCCAGTTCCATAATGAGCGAGATCTTTAAGAGCATTCGCTATGGATGTCCATCATATGAAGCTTCATAAATTGTTTTATAATTACTATGAATCCAAGGCATGATTTTTTCTGACTCCACACTTACCCTTTTCGTTGTACTACTTCGAAAACTTTGTTGCCTTCGCATTTCAATGTTTTTGATGGATATTTAAGTAACAAAGCATAATCGTGTGTGGCCATTAAGATGGTATTACCATTTTTATTAATATCCTGTAGTACTTCCATAACTTCCACAGAAGTCTGTGGATCCAAGTTTCCGGTTGGCTCATCCGCAAGAATGAGTTCTGGGTCATTAAGTAATGCTCTGGCGATTGCGATTCGTTGTTGTTCTCCACCAGATAATTGATATGGGAACTTAAAGTCCTTGGTTTTCATCCCAACTTTATCCAGTACATTATCAATCTTACTATCCATGGCTTTCTGATCAGTCCAACCAGTAGCTTTTAGTACAAACAATAAATTGTCCTTTACGGTTCTGTCATTAAGGAGTTTAAAATCCTGAAAAACAATCCCTAATTTTCTTCTTAAAAAAGGAATTTGGTTTTCTTTTAATGTGCTTAAATCAAAATCTACGATACTGCCTTCTCCCTCTATCAAAGGAATGTCTCCATAAAGAGTTTTCATAAAACTACTTTTTCCGGTACCCGTTTTTCCGATCAGATATACAAAATCTCCTTTGTTAACTTCTACATTAACATCTGATAGAATTAGGTTTTCGCGTTGATAGATTGAAGCGTTTTTAAGGCTTAGAACCGGTTCTGACATAGTATGAGATTCTGAATTTATTAATTTTAGTAAAAGTAAAAAGTTTATGCAATAATGCATTTATTAAAAATGTTTTTTTATCCACGTTGATTTTAAGTACTTTTCCAAAGAATTCATATCACATACATTTTGCAATTTAATACTGTTGATTTTGCGTTATTTTTTCCAATTGTTTTTGTGCTGTATTGGTTTTTATTTAATCGATCGATAAGGATTCAAAATGTTTTTCTTCTTATAATAAGCTACCTGTTTTATTCTTTTTGGGATTGGCGATTTTTATCATTAATATTTTTGAGTTCCTTGATTGATTTTTTAGTTGGCAGACAATTGAAATCCGCGTTACGTAATCAGAGAAAAATACTATTTGGAATCAGTTTGTTTTTTAATCTTGGTGTACTTTTTATTTTTAAATACTTTAATTTTTTTATAGAAACGTTTACAGAGGCCTTTTTGTTATTCGGGAAGCCTATATCTTACAGTTCTGTACAACTTATTCTTCCTGTAGGTATTAGTTTTTACACCTTTCAGACATTGAGTTATACTATAGATGTATACAGAAGACGAATAGAGCCTACGGATGATGTTGTTTCATTTTTTGCATTTGTTTCGTTTTTTCCTCAATTGGTTGCTGGGCCTATTGAAAGAGCTTCTAATCTATTACCGCAGTTTCAGAAAACCAGAATATTCAATTACAATAAAAGCATTGATGGATTGCGATTAATTCTTGGAGGATTGTTTAAGAAAATGGTGATTGCAGATAATTGTGCGTTGATTGCCAATAATCTATTCGAAAATTATACAGAGTATTCAGGTAGTACATTGTTTTGTGGAGCCATATTTTTTGGTTTTCAGATTTATGGTGATTTTTCCGGGTATTCTGATATTGCTATTGGTTCTGCAAGATTGCTAGGTTTTGATCTGATGAAGAATTTTAACTTTCCGTATTTATCAAAAAATCTAATCGAGTTTTGGAGACGATGGCACATTTCACTTTCTACCTGGTTCAGAGATTATGTATACATACCTTTGGGAGGTAATAGAGTTTCAAATGCCAGATTGATTTTTAATATACTAATAGTCTTTTTACTAAGTGGATTATGGCATGGTGCCAATCTTACTTTTTTATTTTGGGGATTGATTCACGGAATCGTATTGATATGTACTGTGTTTATAGGTAAGAATACAAAATTAAGAGTGTTTCTGAAAGATCAAAAATCCCTTATTATTGATTTTTTTAGAGTAGGGATTACCTTTTTTATCGTAACCATTGCTTGGGTGTTTTTTAGAGCGGAAACCAGTGTTGAAGCTTTTGGGTACATCGATCAGATTTTTTCTGGATCCTTCTTTTCTATACCTGAAGGAAATAAGTTGTTTTTGATTTTGTTGATTGGGTATTTATTAATAGAATGGTTTCAGGAAAAGAGAGAACATCTACTGGATATTTCCTATATATCTTCAAAACCGATTAGATATTTGATTTATTATGGGACTTTGTTTTTGGTGTTTTATTATGGAGGAGATTTACAAACCTTTATATATTTTCAGTTTTAATGATGAAGGTTTTTATTAAAAAAATAGTAGTATTTCTGGTGCCTATCTTAATTGTATGGGGAGGTTTAGAGTATTTCTATATAACTGTGGAGTCTAATTACTCTTATAAACATCAAATAATTAGAACGAGCTATGATGATATAGAAACATTGATTTTGGGTGATTCTCACGCTTTTTTTGGTATTAATCCGGAATACCTTGATATAAAGGCATTAAATCTATCCAATATAAGCCAAAGTTTATATTTTGATCAATTACTATTCGAGAAGCATGTAGATAGTCTTTCAAACTTACAGAATGTTATTATTACTATTGGTTATTATAGTTTGAGTCAATTAAAAAATACTAAAGAAGATGTATGGCGGAAATATTTTTATCGTAGTCAAATGGAGTTAGATGTGCCAATTATTGGTCCATTTGATTTTAAAAAGTATAGTTTATCAATGACACGCCGTTTTGATAACTCTGTTTCTTTAATTCATAAATATTTAGAAAAAGGAACAATCATAGGATGCGATGCGAATGGTTGGGGGACGTATTATGAAAATACAAGCGGAGAGCTTTTGGATATAGAAAGCAAAGCTACAGCAGAACGACATGAAGATTTCTTGTTAAATTTTGAAGAAAATATCATTAGACTTCAATCCATTATAGCGTATTGTAAGAAGATAAATTGTAATGTCTATTTGGTGGATATGCCCGTTTATAAAGGGTATTTAGAATTACTGGATTCAAATAAGCTTGAAAAAATAACAAGCTCCTGTAATGATTTGGCAACCAATAATAATAATGTGATGTATATTGATTTGCGTCAAGATTCTCGATTAGAGAAATCTGATTTATATGATCCTGATCATTTGAATCATAAAGGAGCCAAAAAGTATACAAAAATTATAAATGCAATCATATCTGATCCGAAAAATGATGATTGATGTAATTATCTCCAAATTATTTCGTTATTAAGATGAAGATTAGGGTATCTTTAACACAAAATTTATTCACGGGAAGCGATATTTACTTTAAGAAAAATTGGTCAAGGGAAACCTTGAAATTTCTATTAAACTGGTATTCTGGTATAATCCGGAATCTAAACTTTGAAAGAAATATTTACATGAACAAATACATCACTTTGATGCTTTTTGTTGCGATCCTATATTCGAAGATTTCTGCGCAACAATCGGCAATTTACACTAACGAATTAGTACTGTATAATCAGGCTTTAGAACTTTATAATAATAAGCAGTTTCTGGCAGCTCAGAATTTGTTTGATAAAGTTAGAGATGCCGTAGATGACGAGAATATTGATGCAGAATGCACCTATTATATAGCCAATTGTGCAGTATGGCTTAATCAAAAAGGAGCAGATGCATTGATGGAAGAGTTTGTAGTACAATATCCTACAAGTATTAAACGTAATGCAGCATATCTTGATGTAGCCAATTACTATTTTGATAATGGTAAATATGCCTACGCCCGTAAATGGTACGATAAGGTAGATGAAGGTAATATGAGCCGTTCCGAAAAAGAAAAGTTTAACTTCAATAATGGATATGCATATTTTAAAATTCAGCGATTTAATGAAGCAAAAAAGTTCTTAACCAAAGTAGAAGAGACTGATAAATACGGTGCTCAGGCAAAATATTATCTTGGTTTTATAGCTTATGAAGGAGATAATTATCAGGAAGCAGATAAACTTTTTGATGAAGTAAAGGATTTAGATAAATACAATAAGAATTTGTCATATTTCCAGAGTGATATGAATTTTAAATCTGGAAAATTCGAGGAAGCTATCAATGATGGATTAGGACAACTTTCTAGATCGAAACCTTCAGAAAAATCAGAACTGAATAAGATTATTGGTGAGAGTTATTTCAATCTTGGTCAATACGATAAAGCGATACCACATCTGAAGGCTTACAGAGGCCGAAAAGGAAAATGGAACAATACCGATTATTATCAGTTAGGATATGCTTATTATAAAGGAGGTGATTATACCAATGCCATTTCAGAATTTAATAAAATTGTAGATGGTCGTAATGCTACTGCTCAGAATGCGTATTACCATTTAGCAGAATCATATTTAAAGACAGATCAAAAACAACAAGCACTGAACGCCTTTAAGAATGCTTCAGAAATGGATTTTGAGGCTAAGATTAAGGAAGATGCACTATATAATTATGCAAAGTTGAGTTATGAGATTGGTAATTCATATGAGAGTACACCAAAAGTATTATTATCCTATGCAGAAGCCTATCCTAATTCCGAATTCAAAGAAGAGATACAGGAATTATTGATCAGTTCATATATCACATCTAAGAATTATAAAGAGGCTATGGACTTGTTAGAAGGCAGTCGTAATTTTGATGATAAGGTAGTGTATCAAAAAGTAGCTTATTTCCGTGGTGTAGAATTATACAATGAAAGTAATTATGCAGAAGCCAAAGTATATTTTGATAAATCTTTGGCTCAGCAAACGGATCCAAAATTTACTGCAAAAGCTATTTACTGGAAATCAGAATGTGATTATTTACAGAGTAATTTTGAAGAAGCTCTTATTGGATTCAAACAGTTTAAAGGAAGTGAAGGTGCATCAGCAACTACGGAGTATGCTGAAATCGATTATAATATTGGATATACCTACTTTAAACTAAAACAATATCCACAAGCTGCAGATTTCTTTGATACCTATTCCAAAAAAGGAGGTGTTGATGAGATAAGACTAACGGATACATATCTTAGACTTGGAGACAGTCATTTTATTTCCAGTAAGTATTGGCCGGCGATGGAAGCGTATAACAAAGCAATTAAAAATGGGGGAGCTGATGCAGACTATGCCCATTATCAGAAAGCGATTAGTTACGGTTTTGTGAAAAAGAATGATAAGAAAATCAGTGATCTGGAACTATTCCTGAAAAAATATACACGATCTACCTATCGCGATGATGCCATGTTCGCTTTAGGAAATACCTATGTAGCAGAAAATAAAACCCAAAATGGTATTGCAGCCTATGATCGATTGGTTAAGGAAGTACCAAGGAGTTCGTATGTGCCCAAAGCATTGTTAAAACAAGGGTTGATTTATTATAATGGTGATCAGGGAAATAGAGCTTTAATAAAGTTTAAAAGAGTAGTAGCCGATTATCCGGGAACGGATGAGGCAGTACAAGCAGTAAATACAGCTAGATTGATCTATGTGGATTTAGGTAGAACAGATGAATACTCTAGTTGGGTAAAAGGATTAAGCTTTGTAGATGTAACTGATGCAGATCTGGATAATACATCTTATGAAGCAGCAGAAAAACAGTTTTTAGAAAATAATGATAATGGAGCCATTGCCGGTTTCCAAAAATATCTGGATGAATTTCCAAATGGTCTTCACGCATTAAAGAGTCATTTTTATCTGGCACAATTGTTTTTCAAACAAGGAGATAAGCAGGCTACGATTCCGCATTATGAATATGTGTTGCAAAAAGACCGCACAGAATTCACGGAACAAGCATTGGCGAGATTATCTCAAATCTATCTAGAGAATCGTAATTATGACAAAGCGATTCCTGTGTTAGAACGACTGGAAACAGCTGCCGATTTTCCGCAGAATATCATATTTGCACAGTCTAATTTGATGAAATCCCATTATCAACTGGTACATTATCAGGAAACCATTGCATATGCCGAAAAGGTATTGCAGAACCCAAAAATCCAGAATGATGTAAAAAGTGATGCGCAGATTTTTATTGCGCGTGCCGCATTACAAACTGCAGATGATGCCAGAGCCAAAAGAGCCTACGCAGAGGTTCGAAAAATTGCTACTGGAGAACTTGCAGCAGAAGCCTTGTATTACGATGCTTATTTTAAAAACAAAGAAGGCAGTTATAAAGCATCCAATGAAACCGTGCAAAAGTTAGCTAAAGATTATTCGGGTTATAAATTATATGGAGCCAAAGGTTTAGTCTTGATGGCTAAAAACTTCTATGGATTAGAGGACGCCTATCAAGCCACCTATATTTTAGAAAGTGTTATCAAAAACTTTACTGATTATCAGGATGTGATTGATGAAGCACGATCCGAACTCAAAAAAATCAAAGCCGAAGAAGCTAAAACAAATTCATCCATCCAAACCGAACAATAGTAATCAGTTATTAAACGAGTGTATCTTATGTTTAGATATTGTAAGAAATTAAGAAGGCCAGTGAGGTCTGAAATAATACTGTTTTTATGTCTAAGTGTTACAATAGTGAGTAATACTTTTGCCCAGGAAAAAGAAGAAGAGGAAACTATAGAAACAGAACGTGTGGTTATCGTGAAGACCTATACACCAACGATCAGTGATGCTTTTAAAGTGAAATCTACACCGGTCCTCAATGATTCGGTTACTCAAAAGAAAAAGCAGCTACGATATAGTATTTTTTCGGTTCCTGTGGCATCTACATTTACTCCGGCAAAAGGTAGAGCTGCGAATATAGACCGACCAAAAAAAATTCCATTGTATGATAATTATGCAACCTTAGGATTTGGTAATTTCACTTCGGTATTAGCGGAATTTTATAGCAATTTTCAGATAAACCGAACGGATAATATGGGGTTGTACTTACATCATAACTCCTCACAAGGAGGAATAGAAGATGTAGCGCTCGATGATAAATTTTATAATACGTTTTTAGATCTGAACTACACCTCACGAACCAAAGATTTTACATACGGAATAGAAGTAGGAGCGGAGCACCAATTATATAATTGGTATGGTTTACCAGAAACTCCTGTACTGACACAAGCAGAAATTGATGCAATTGACCCTCAACAGAATTATTTTGGGGCCAAGTTGGGGGGCAAATTGCAGTTTGATGATTTATATTTTAAAAGAGCTTCCTTAAACTATCGATATTTTGGAGATGCATTGAGTACAGCAGAACATCATGCTGTTTTTACCCCAACATTCGAGTTTGAAGTTGCAGATGAATTAATCACTACAGATTTTATCATTGATTATCTAGGAGGAAATTTTGATAGGCCACTGAATCTTACGCTACAGACACCTAATGACTTTAGTATTCTTAATTTAGGGATTCAGCCAAGTTTAGTAGTGCTAAGAGATAATTTGACATTGAATCTAGGAGCAGCGGTTTTTTATAGTATAGATAGTCAGAATAATGATAACGATTTTTTTATCTATCCTAAAGTTACCGCTTCCTATCGATTATTGGATGAAGCCGTAATTGCATACGGAGGTTTAGAAGGAGGTTTAAAACAAAACACTTATAGAGATGCAGTACAAGCCAATCCATACGTGTCGCCAACGTTATTTTTGACTACCACACATAATCAATTTGATGCCTACATAGGGTTGAAAGGAAAAATCTCTGATGTGGTGAGTTATAATTTTAGAGGTGGTTATGCTTCCGAAAATGATAAGGCTTTGTTTGTAAACAATAGACCAGAAATATTACAATTAGAAGGGTATGATTTTGGTAATTCCTTTTCATATCGATATGATGATATTTTGACATTGAGTGGATATGGAGAATTGAATTTTAATATCAATAAGAAATTTAAATTGGGAGTATCTGCAGAATATTTTAGTTATAACACCGAGGATGAACAAGAAGCTTGGAATTTACCAGACCTAAAAGTAGCTGCATTACTGGATTACCAGATTACAGATCAATGGTTTGCAGGTGCACAACTGTTTTATGTAGGAGAACGAAAAGATATTAATACTTCTGTTGCTTTTTCACCACCAACTCCTGAAACTACGATAACTTTAGATACTTATTTTGATGCGAATGTAAATCTTGGGTATCGATTTAATGATAAATTGTCTGTTTTTGTAAAAGGAAACAACCTAGCCGGTGAAAATTACGAACGTTGGTCTAACTTTCCTGTACAAGGAATACAAGTGCTAGGAGGTATAACATACAAGTTTAATTATTAAGAGATTTAGTTAAAAATATTTCTGATTAGGAATTATAGATTAAAAAACTGTATTTTATTCTAGTAATTGGAAATGAATTGAATATGAACAGCGTTATCTTTTGGATTTGTAGTCTACTATCGATATCCACTTTTGCACAAGAAAATTTTAAGGTATATTATGAGGAAAATGAGAATGGATATAAAATCTATGCAGATAATGGTGAGTTTTGTCCGGTTTCTGTAGAGATTAATTTTAAAATAGAGAACCTTTCATCCAGTATTGGAGATATTAAAATTATAGAAGTACCAGCGCAGACCACCAAATTCTATGTAGCAGATCTTACGGTTATAGACAGAAAAAAAGCGCTGAGATTAGGATTTAGTGTACGATATAATCACGGGAATCATTTACAGATTTCTTACGATAAAGATTATGCATATCATTTACCTTTTAAGAAAGGAGCTGAGTATATGGTAACACAAGGATATAATGGTGTAGTCTCTCACCATAACGAATATGCCTTGGACTTTAAAATGCCAATAGGAACTGCTATATATGCCGCAAGAGATGGGAAGGTAGTACTTGTAGAACAAAGCTTTGATAAAACTTGTACAGAGCAGGATTGCGCCAAGTTTAATAATTACATATTAGTATATCATTCTGATGGAACTTTTGCAGAATATACCCATATTAAAAAGAGTGGTGCTAAAGTGCAACCTGGAGAAATGATAAAAAAGGGTCAACATATTGGATACAGTGGTAATGTAGGGTGGTCTACCGGGCCGCATTTACATTTCATCGTATTTCTACAGCGATTTAAGGATAGAGAAACACTCCCTACAAAATTTCTAGTAGGTAACGGTAAGCAAGTAACTCAATTAGAAGAAAAGAAAAAATATTCGAAAAGTTATTAATTCACATGAACTTTTTGTGATGGTTTGTTATATAAAAACCGCGAACCTCTGTATTAAGAAAACCTTAACCACCTGTACAATTCGATATGCTTACTTTTAGGCTTTGAACAAATTATTATTTGTACTCCAATCAAATATATTATTATGATTAAAAGAATTCTTAAGGCAACCTGTTTTGCCCTCGTTTTTATGGCATGTAAAAACGAAAAAAAGGTAGAAACCACCTCAGAAAATACAACGGTAGATATAAGTGCAGCATTTAATGAAATGCTGGATGCGTATTATGAAGAAGGACTAAAACTCAATCCTGTACAAGCTACATTTGCTGGTGATAATCGTTTTAATGATCAGTTTCCTAATCCGTTAGCAGACGAAACGGTAGCCAAGATAAAAACATATTACACTGGTTATAAAGAGAAACTAGGTGAATTTGATATAACTGATCTTTCTAAAAGTGAACAAATGACCAAAGCCATTCTACAATGGGAATGTGATATGAATCTGGCCGGATTTGAGTATCGTCAAGACTATTTTCCTATTGATCAGATGTGGTCGATCAATTTAAGAGCAGGGCAATTAGCAAGCGGAGCCAGCGCACAACCATTTAAAACGGTAGAAGATTATAATAACTGGTTAAAACGTTTGGATGGATATTTAGCTTGGATGACTTCTGCAGAAGAAAAAATGAAAGAAGGAATGAAAGAAGGCTATGTGCTTCCAAAATCATTAATTACTAAAGTGTTACCACAATTAGAAGCACTTACTGTAGAAGATCTTGAAGCACATTTATTCTATTCACCAGTTAAGAATTTTCCGGAAGGTTTTTCTAAAGAAGATAAAAAGAAGTTAACGGAAGCGTATAGTAACATGGTTTCAGAAAAGATTATTCCTGCTTATAAAAGCTTACATCAGTTTATGAGTACTGATTATATGGAAGCTGGACGAGAAAGCTCTGGTGTTTCTGAAATTCCTAATGGAGAAACGTTCTATAAACATCAGATCAAATTATATACAACCACCAATATGACAGCAGACGAAATTCATACTTTAGGATTATCCGAAGTAGCTCGTATTTCTGGTGAAATGGAGAAAATTAAAGAACAAGTTGGATATAAAGGAGATCTAAAATCATTCTTTGATTATGTACGTAATAAAAAGGAGTTGATGCCTTTTAAAGAACGAAAACAGGTAATCGATAATTTTAATGCGATTCATGATCGTATGAAACCACAGATCGAAAAGTTATTTGACGTAAAACCAAAAACCGCTTTTGAAGTAAGACGTACAGAAGCCTTTAGAGAAAATTCTGCCAGTGCAGAATATAATCCAGGATCATTAGACGGAACTCGACCAGGTATATTTTATACACCAATTCCTGACGCAACAAAATATAATGTGTATAGTGATGAATCTTTGTTTTTACACGAAGCGATTCCTGGACATCATTATCAAATTTCATTAACTCAAGAAAGTAAAGAATTACCAAAATTCCGTAAAACACTTTGGTATAGTGGTTATGGAGAAGGATGGGCATTATACTCAGAGTCATTAGGAAAAGAATTGGGACTATACACAGATCCGTATCAATATTTCGGGATGCTAGGAGCAGAGATGCATAGGGCAATCCGTTTAGTAGTAGATACAGGATTACATGCTAAGGGTTGGACACGTGAGAAAGCGATACAATATTCATTGGATAACGAAGCAGAATCTGAAGCAGGAATAATTTCAGAAATTGAAAGATATATGGCTAATCCTGGTCAAGCGCTATCCTATAAGATCGGACAGCTTAAAATCAGAGAACTACGTGCCAAAGCAGAGAAGGAGTTAGGAGATAAATTCGATATCCGCAAGTTTCATAACGAAGTACTTGAAACAGGTTGTGTTCCATTAGCACTGTTAGAAGATAAAATCAATACTTGGATTACTGAGAGTAAATAAACGAACCCTGAGTTAGAGTTCCTTCTCCTTGGACGACAGCGTTTAGCGATGGGCGAGAAGGAGCGTTGGATTTAGGATGAGGGGTTTTAGTTCACACCCTCACCTTAATCCTCTCCCTGGGGGAGAGGAAACAAAATCACTAAACTTTGACATATATTAGAAAACCCAGCAAGATTCATCTTGCTGGGTTTTCTAATATATGTTGATTCGTGTCTTTTGTAAAATACTTGTAAAAATCAATGAAGAGGTTGATTTTTACACTGCTTAAATGCCTGAATAAAATGTAACATCCTGATAAATAGGTGGTGTGTGATGAAAATATTTAAATTTAATTTAATAAATTTATAGGAAGACAAAACTTCTCTTTATGAAATAAACTACAACAACTAAGTTGATATTGAACTAAATATTTAATGGAGAATCCCATTTGACAACTAACAAAAAACAATAAAAACAACCACAAAATGAAGTATTTAAAATATCTACTATATCTAATTATAGTACTGGCGTTAATATTCTTTGGAAAAGGATTCTTAACACCATCAGTGTCTTACGAAAGTGAAATAACAGTCAATAAACCTGCCAATGAATCTTGGGCAGTGATATCAGATGAATCCAATTTGCCGAAATGGCTTGAGGGATTTAAAAAAACCGAATTAGTAAGTGGTACTGCGAATACAGTCGGAGCCGTTTCTAAAATCTATGTAGAAGATAGAGGAGAAGAAATAGTGATGGAAGAGACCATAACAGCTATAAAACCAAATGAGCATATGGCAATGACGTTTACCATGGATTTTATGGATATGGATTATGAAATGTTTTTTAAAGAACAGGATGGTAAGACTATGATCAACTCTAAATCAATGGTTAAAGGAAATGGGGTTTTTGCAAAATCTTTGATTTCATTTATGACAGGTTCTATGAAGGAGCAAGAAGATGAAAATTTAAGCAAACTGAAAGAATTGATTGATGAAAATACCAAGAATTATTTTCCTGAAAAAGTAGTCGACACATCAGCGGTTTCCGTAGACGAATGATCCAGGCTTCAATCCTGAGAATGCTGAGCCTGTCGAAGTACAGCTCTCAGTTATTTTGAACCCTGAGGTGCTATACTGAGCTTGTCGAAGTGCTCTCGAAGGGTGACGAACCGGACTTCGATTACTCGATTCTTGCCTAAGTACTGTCCTCGAGAATAACGAACCTTGAGCTGTCACACTGAGCTTGTCGAAGTGGTAGCCTAAAGGTGATGAAGAGTGGGGTAACTCGAAAGCTAACAGATGATTTTAATATATTCTTCTTTCCTATTAAACCTGGATTCAATGTAATTTGCTATCTTAGAAATTCACAGAATTTTTATAGTAGATATTCTGAGCAAGCCTAACAATGAATGAAAATATTAAAGGAGGGGACATATTATGGAAAACAAAACTCAGAAGTTTCCTTTAATGGTATTCTACTATCTCAATACAAGTATACGGTAGAAAAAACAGCCTGGCACTATCATGAGAATCCGTATTTTATGTTTGTGCTACAAGGTAATATGATGGATTGTAATTCCAAAGCAAAAACCTTGTGTCCATCAGGAAGCATTATGTTCAATAATTGGCAAGAAGCACATTATGGTTCTAAGCACTCTGAAAAAGCAAGTGGGTTTCATTTAGAATTTCAGCAAGATTGGTTTCAAAGTAATGGAATAACTATCAATCTCCTAGAAGGAAGCCAATTAATAGAAAACCCTAGAATACATTTCCTTTTTGCAAAACTATATCACGAATTTGTACTGTCGGATCAGTATAGTGAAGTTTCGGTAGAGCTATTATTGTTGCAAATCAGTGAAGGGTTAGGAGAGATTAAAGAGAATGACTCCAAGAACATTCCTGATTGGATTATTAGATTACGAGAACTGTTACATTACGACACCTCGGAGTTGAGTCTTCAATATCTTTCTGATCAATTAGGTGTACATCCTGTGCATATATCCAGATCCGTACCAAAATATCTTTCTGCTAGTCTGGGTGAATATATCAGACAACATAAAATCAAAAAAGCAATTCCTTTGCTGTTGGATTCATCAAACTCATTAACCGAAATTGCCTATCAAACGGGCTTTTCTGATCAAAGTCATTTTAATCGTGTATTTAAATCCTATTTTGAAATGAATCCCAGTTTTTACAGAAAAGACCTAGATAAAAATCTGTAATACCAATTTATTTGTAAAATGTCGTATAGAAAACGGAGTTGCTTTTTTGTGCTATGCCGCCGTGATGAATTTGCATAGCCTTAGCTACGGAAATTTAGAACAAGAAAATAGCGCGAAGAATGAACAAGTATGAATACGTTATTTTATAATAAAATTGGTATCATGTTAATCTGATACAATTTTTTGAAGGAGTAAGAAAGTACTTTTGACTTTCATAAAAGTATAAAAAACCATGTTTAAAAATGTAATGACAATAGTATTTCTTTTTGCATCTTTTCTAACAGGTTGTTCTCAACAAGAGCCGAACACCTATGAAGGAAACTGGGAAGGAACACTAGCAAATGCAAATACCTTAAATTTTAATCTCGTTTTAGAAGAGTCACCAACTAGTTCATATGAGCTAACCATTACGAATCCTGAAGCGACCATAAAAGAAAAGCTAGTAGTAACCAATACTAAACGTCTTCAGGGAAGTATTGATGATGATATTCATTTTGATCTTTCTTTTACCTCAGACAAAACAGCAGTAACTGGATTTATAAAATCTGGAATTTTAATGTATCACCTTACTTTACAAAAGGCCAACGATGTTACCTATAGCGGTGTTTGGAATCCATTTATGGTGGATAGCCTGCAATCACAAGCAATGTATCTAGGTGTAGAAAATAATGAAGATGCTGGTCTTGCCATGTATCCGTTTTTTGGTGATCAACGATTCACAGGAACTTGGGTTAATGGCAGCAAAAAAGAAGGAGAAGCTATTTTATTTAGGGATTATAAAACAGGCCTTAGGTTTAGGGCTAAACTGTTAGAAGATACTATTCAACTAGAAACTTTATTAGGCAAGCAAACCGTAGCGGTTACGAATTTTAAACGTTCTGATATTGATTTGTCATTATTAAAACCGAGTGGCCCTAAAAATCAAAGCATACATAAACCAGCAACGTTAAATGACGGTTGGATCACAGCAAGTACTGGAGATGTTGGAGCGATAAGCACTTCTTTATCAAAGTTGATTGATGAAGTGAATAAAAAAGAGTTGCCTAATACACACAGTGTTCTTATTGCCAAAGAAGGGAAATTGATTTTTGAAGCCTATTTTGATGGACATAATCCTAGTATTTCTCACGATCAGCGATCTGCATCCAAAAGTATTTCTTCTGCGATGATTGGAATCGCCATTGATGATAAGATCCTAACCGGTGTAGACCAAAAGCTATATGATTTTATACCTAAAGAATTTCAGTACACAAAAGATACTTTAAAATCTAAGATCAACTTTGAAGATTTATTGACAATGAGTTCTGGATTGGATGTAGACGGTGATGCATCGGAGAATAACTATCAGAGTTCTGATAATTGGTTAAAAACAACGCTAGAAGCAAAAATGACTCATGAGCCAGGAACGCACGCTAATTATGGTTCGGCCAATCCATTTTTATTGGGTGTAAGTTTAGATCAGCAATTGCAATCTCCATTAGAGTTGTATATGGATCAAAAATTATTTTCTCCATTAGGAATTAACAATTATATCATACAGACAGAGAATACAGCAACTACACCTTATTTTGGAGGTGGTATGTATTTAACGCCAAGAGATATGCTAAAGTTTGGGCAATTATATCTTGATAGAGGAAAGTGGAAAGGAAAACAGATTTTATCAGAGAACTGGGTAGATGCATCCTTTAAAAAATACAGACGTTTACAAGACGTAAAAGACAAAAATGAATATGGATATCTATGGTGGCATAAAACGTATACCGTAGGAGATAAGAAGATTTCATCTATAGAAGCAAGAGGTGCTGGAGGACAATATATTTGTGTGATCCCAGAGCTACAATCTGTAGTAGTAATCACTTCTGGAAATTATAGAAGCCGAAAATTACTACAACAACCAGAGAATATACTAGAGAAATATATACTTCCTGCTATCTTTAAATAAACTCGAACCCTGAGGTGTTATACTGAGCTTGTCGAAGTGTTCTCGAAGGGTAAGGTGACTTGAAGGCTGAAGTACTCAAAAAAAACGTCAGTCCGAGTGCCGCGCTTTTGGGCGCGGTGTATCGAGAACAGGTTTTTTAAATCTAAATGATTGTCGGACCAAATAACCAAATCTGTCACCTCGAGCGGAGTCGAGAAGTTTTTGAAATACAAACCGAATCGGACTTCGACTTCGCTCAGTCTCGTGTATCCCGAACCTTGAGCATAATCGAAAGGTGAGCTGTCACACTGAGCTTGTCGAGGTATAGTCCTTGTGCATTTTGAATCCTCAGTTTTCGGATGTTCAAAAACTTAGGTTCTCGAAGGGTGAATCAGACACACCAAAAAACTAACAAGGCACAT
Source organism: uncultured Aquimarina sp. (assembly GCF_947495315.1). Classification (GTDB taxonomy): domain Bacteria; phylum Bacteroidota; class Bacteroidia; order Flavobacteriales; family Flavobacteriaceae; genus Aquimarina. The sequence continues at coordinate 113,961 of NZ_CANLYD010000012.1, forward strand.
TCTGCTGGTTTTTTGTTTGTGGAAGTTATGTTAGTTACATTAAATTCACATTACAAGCCTTAAACAAAAAAGACAATGAAATTTTATGTAATTTTTGAGTTTGTTCTCTTTTAGTTACTCCTCATGTTTTTATAAGGTGTTATTGTACTAAACGGTTCTCCAGTTTCAGTATAGCCTTCAATATAAAAGAGTAAATCGTTTTTTCCTGGATTGGTAAACGATATGTTGTTATAGCCATTTTGGTTAGTCTTTACCATAGGTTCCCAGGCGATCACTGCAAATTTTTGGTAGGAATCACTTTCGTAATTAATGTATTTTGGTTTGTAAGTCTCTTTTTGAAATGTAAATCCGTTTTTAAGTTTAAAAACTTTGGAGGTTTTTAAATGTTCGGGTATTTCGCGTTCTTTTCCGTTAGTAAAAATTAAGTGGCTGTTTCTTCGTCCATATCCATTGCGTCCTCCGTGGTAAAGTTCTAGTACATTTTTCATTGAAGTTGTTAAACGACCATTCATGTGAGTAGCACGCACTCCGTTTATAATGAAAAACGCTTTTGAACCATCCATGTACGTCCAGTAAAAACCATCAGGATCGTTTCCTCCTCCTTCATGGTTAACTAATCGTAAGCCTTCCATAATTTTAAAATAATCTTCAACCGTTGGATAAACATATAAAGAAGAATCTACTTTAACACCAAATCGTCCTCTTGTAAATTTATCAAACTTTAATTTTTTAGCATTAACAATCACTTCGTCTAGAACTTCGCCTCCAAAATTATCAGTAATTTTTTCACTTAAAATAACTTTAGAAAATGGATTTGTAACGTCTATATCAAATTTTTTATCTAAAACTTTAGCTAATGGTTTTACTGTAAAAAAGAAATTGGCTTTAACAGGTTTCCCGGAATTGTCAAGCGCAGAAAATTCAAACTCAGAATCTGTTTGGAATACTAGATTTTCAATATGAAAAGTGTTGTCTTTATTTAGGCTAACCATTTTGATGTTTTCATTGACTTTGGAGTACAGCAACACATTTTTTAAGTTTTGTTCTTTATTAAAAGGAACAACATAACCAGAAATTGTAAGTCCAGAATTGTCTTTTAGTTTTGGAGTTTTTTCAGCATTAAAAATAGTATTCCAATTGTATTTACTCCAACCTTGATTAAGTAGTAATAAGTCCAGTTCAAAACGTTTTCGGTTGTTGTTCCTTTGAAAGTAATACGAAGGATTTTCAATACTTCCATTTAAAAATGGTTTTAGATAAACAGAAGCAAATAAATGATCACGATTAGTGTTTGCAATAGTTTTTAAGGGCAAAACTGAAATGCTTGTTTGTGTTTTAACAGTTTCACTATTCACCTTATTAATGATTGCATAAGTTAGTGTATCGTTAATTTTTGAAGCCTCATTAATAAAGGACTTGTTTTCTTTTATACTTTCAAAATTAAAAAATAGGCGTTCGACTAAAGGCTTAAAATCTTTATCGAATACTGTAATCGTATTTGTTCCAGAAAATAGTTTATGACTCGGGATATTTAGAACCAATTTCGGAAAGTTTTCTTCAAATTGCGTTGTGTAACTGTATGCTAAACTTTCTTTGTGAATGGTTATAGTAATGTCTTGATTACTATACGTAGAAAGTGATTGTTCGTTGGTATTAAGTTCTATTTGTAATTCACCAGTTTTATAGTTTTGCTCTAGTTTTAAGGCAATGCCTTCTTGGTGCGCTTTTGGTAGTTTTTGTTTAAAGTTTGAGTATTTAAAACGTAAAAAATAAGTCGCATTTTTTTTTGGAATAAATGAAAATTTCCCCATTCCTAAGGAATTTGTTGTTAGATTCTTTTCTAAAACATTGCCTTGGTTGTCTTCAAGAATTAAGTTTTTAAGCTGAATACCTTTTCCATTAGAGTTTAAAATTTTAATACCACAACTATTCATCACGTCCGAAATTAAATAACCGCCTTCTGGTAAAATTTGAACATCTAATTTTTGGGTATTGTTTACTATGTTTTCGGATTTGGAATACGCAGAAGGATTAATAATTTTTATAGCTTTAGTAAATGTAGAATTTGGTTTTGAGTTATTAGGAATGAAAGCTTTTAGGTAATACGTATTGGTTTCGGTTTTAGGATTTAAAGTAAAGTTACCATTTGCTTGACCATTACTTAAATAGAGTAATGATTTTGAAAGAATGATGTTGTTTGAGTCTGTTAGTTGTACAACAATATTGTAATTATTTAAATTGATTTTTGCACTTTCTTTTTCGAACGAATAAATACTAAACCAAATTTTTTCGTCATTTATGTAAGTGCTTTTATTACTATGAATATGAAGGGCTACGGACTTGTTAGTATAAAACTGTTTTAAAACAGAATCAATTTTAGTACTAGCTAATTCTTGAGTGTAAATTGTATGACTAAAAAGGAATAAGATTAGAATAAAACGGAACATAATAATACATGATTGATGAGTAGTTAAATTACAAAATTTTAAAAAGCGAACATATTAAATTCCCCGTTTTTTATCACTTTTCTAAAATCGAATCCGTAGTAGCCATCATTTCTTGTAAATTATAGAATGCTAAACTAATTGCTTGTTAAAGTGGTACCCGAACCCTGAGGCTCTCGAAGGGTAAGGTGATTCACCTTTCTTCAGAATATATTTTTAGAACAAGCATATACGTTACATTTAGTTATACCTTTACATATGAGTGTATAAAAAATGAAACATAATTAATTCACCAGAAATTCATATTGTTCCTACTATACCTTCTCCAATTCGACTACAAGAATATGGTGTTGGGATTTTTGTTGCAGCGTTAACGAAATCAGCATTAAAAAAAGCACTAAAGAAAAATTTCATTAAGGTTAATGATGTGATTGCTACTTCGGCTACTTTAATACATGGTGGTGAATGTATATGCTTATGTATTCCGGATGAAGTTGGTTCTAATAAGAGATTAGTTTTTCCACTTACGATTTTATTTGAAGATGATCATTTAGCAGTGATTCATAAACCTGCAGGTATTTTGGTAAGTGGTAATAGTTTTAAAACCATTGCCAATGCCTTAGTTCAAAACATTAAACGAAGTACGCTTTCTGACGCTACAAAACCACAACCTGTTCATCGATTAGACTATGCAACAACTGGTATTTTATTAGTTGGAAAAACGAGTAGTAGTATTCGCGTTTTAAACAAAATGTTTGAAGATAAAAAGATCGAGAAAACATATTATGCGATTACTATTGGTGAAATGAATGATGAAGGAGAAATCACTTCAGAAATTGATGGTAAGAAATCACAATCGAATTATAAAGTACTCGAATCGGTTTTCTCCAAGAGATTCGGGAAATTGAACCTGGTAAAATTGAAACCTCAAACGGGCAGAAGGCATCAATTACGTAGACACCTACTTAGTATAGTTAATCCAATATTAGGAGATAAGGACTATGGAATAGAGAATTTAGTTTTAAGAGGTAAGGGTTTGTATTTACATGCGTATTCGTTGGGTTTTATACATCCATTTACACATAAAAAAGTCTGTTTTAAGGATGAATTCATTCAAAGATTTGAGAAAATATTTACTGCTAAAATAGAGTGGGGTTTCATCGAACCTCACAAACCATAGCTTCGGGCTTCGACTCCGCTCAGTCCTCGAATAATGGAACCCTGAGCTGTCACACTGAGCTTGTCGAAGTGGTAGCCGAAGGGTGACTAACCGGACGACTTCGCGAATGCTGAGCTTGTCGAAGTACAGTCCTCGTAATGGAAAAAACCGTCAGCCTGTCTGCTAGCAGGTAGATTCGAGTGCTGCGCTTTTGGGCGAAGTGTATCGAGAACAGGTTTTTTCGCGGAAGGTTTACTAAAATAAACACTATTTAAGACACCAAAAACCAACAAAACACATCTTGATGGTTTTTTTATTTGGGGGAATTTACGTTTCTTTAAGAAGTGTTTGTAAAAAGGAAAGGAAGAGAATAAAATTGTATGCGTTTACAATTAATTGTAATTAGTTACAAACGGAAATAACAACAATGGCTGTTATACAGTAGTTGGCAAACATTAAAAAAACATATATTTAACAAAATGAAAAAAAGAAATCTAGGAAACAATGGATTTGAAATAAGTGAAGTTGGTTTAGGTTGTTGGCAGATTGGTGCTAATTGGGGTAACGAAATTGACAAAAAAAAAGCTTTGGAAATTCTTAATGAAGCTGTCAATAATGGAATTACTTTTTTTGATACTGCGGATGTATATGGAGATGGTAGAAGTGAAGCATTGATAGGCGAATTTTTAAAAAATTCTAATGCTGAAATTAAAGTTGCAACAAAATTTGGACGCGGATCAGATTTGTTTCCTAATAATTATACACAACAAGCATTAATAGATAGTGTAGATGCCTCTAGAGAGCGCTTAAATGTAGATTGTATTGATTTATTACAATTACATTGTATACCAACAGAGGTATTAAAAAAAGGCGAAGTTTTTAACTGGTTAAGAATTTTAAAAAAGGAAGGTAAAATAACACACTTTGGAGCAAGTGTAGAAACTGTTGAACAGGGTTTATTATGTATTGAACAAGAAGAACTTCAATCACTTCAAGTAATTTATAATATTTTCAGACAAAAATTAACTAAAGAATTATTACCACAAGCTCATGCAAAAGGTGTCGGAATTATAGTTCGTTTACCTTTAGCTAGTGGTTTGCTAACGGGTAAATTTACAAACGAAACACAATTTCTAGAAAATGACCACCGAAACTTTAATCGTGACGGACAATTCTTTAATGTGGGAGAAACTTTTGCTGGAATTCCATTTGAAACGGGAATAAAATTGTCAGACGAATTAAAAGCATTCTGTCCAGAAAGTATGTCTATGGTAGAAATGGCTCTTCGTTGGATACTAGATCATAAAGAGGTATCTGCCATTATACCTGGGGCAAGTTCTACTATGCAAATTTCTGGAAACTCTAAAGCAAGTAATTTGCCGCATTTATCTGAAAAACTTATGATTGATTTAGAAGAGTTTTACCATAATAATGTTCAAAAGCATATCCGAGGAGTTTACTAGATAAAAAACGATTTGCCAACAATGTATAAGAAAACATAGGGCTTTTGGGCTTAATCGAAAAGTCTGTGCTTATTTGCAAAGTCGCCAACTATAAAATTTGGTGTTTAAAAGAAAAATAAAAGCGCAAATATTTATATTTAGTTAGAAACAAAGTGCTTATCACCTGTCCTACGTTTCTTATACAAGACGTTAATAATTATTTAAACCAAATTTTACGCAATGAAAAAAATAAATTTTATTTTAAGCTTATCATTATTTTTAATTCTGTTTGGATGCAACTCTGACGATGATAGTGGAAATGAAAATACTCAAAGAAACGAAACACTTATTTTTGGCTGGTTTGCTGATTCAAGCTGTTCAGGTGATTGTTCTACAATTTATAAAATAGATAGCGAAAATATTTATAGAGACATCGATTTCAATTACCCTGAAAACACATTTTTTGAGGGTAATTTTCAACTTATGAACAACGCAAATTTTCAAGATTTTGAATCATTGATATCTGAACTACCAAATGAAATATTTAATGAACCAAATGGATATTTAGATTGTACTGATTGCACAAATGAAAATGGAGGCTTTTATTTAGAATATCAAGATAATGATGGATTACATAAATCTTGGCGTTTTAGAAATGCTATATATCCTGATTATCTTGAAAATTACAGAAGTTTATTACTCGACAAATTAGCGGAATTGAATAGTCTATAGGAAATAAGAACTGAATTGACTTATTGAATATATCTATAAAAAAACTATTGCCAACACCAAGTATATGTCATAGCAGGTTTTGGTGATGGATCCAATGGTTCTTGTATTTTTGCAATGGCGCAAATATTTTAGAAAGAAAAATTATAAAATCAGCGCAGAAAAAGTCGATGGAAAGGCAATATTTTGCTCTGCTACGACACATACTTATAACGTTGTGCATAATACCCAAATACTTTAATGAAAGAATTTTTAACGCATATAAAAAGACTAACCCAACTGAATGAAATTGAAGTTTCAGAATTGACAAAGATTCTAGAAATTAATACCTACAGCAAAGGTGATATCATCCTTAACACGAATAAAATTAATCGGAAATTATATTTCATAGACAAGGGTTTAGTTAAAGTCTCATTTTTTACTGAGGACAAAGAGTTTGTTATGAAGTTTTTTTATGAAAACGAATTTTGTGCTGTTCTTGACAGTTTAACTACAGGAAAACCATCGAATTATAGAATTACTGCACTTACAAGTGTTAATCTGATTGAAATTGATTTTGAAAGATTAAAAAAACTAGTATCTAAACATCCACCTTTCGGGAAAATAATATCTGGGATTCCATCAATGGCTTCACAAAAAATGATGAGTAGGATACGTGAGTTACTTGAGACTGATGCTAAAGAAAGATATTTGAATTTTTTAAACACCAATGGGCATTTAATGAAATTTATTAGCCTAAAAGACTTGTCCGCATATCTTGGGATTACTCAAGTCACGTTAAGTAGAATTAGAGCAGAAATCTAATTTTTTAACAAATGTAAAATATATTATAGTTTTTTAATTCTTCCTTTGTCATAACAAAAACCTATAATTTATGAGTTTGCTTGACAAGAAACAAATTGGATGTTATACAATGTTTATATTAATGATGCTCTCAGCGTCATTTAAAATTCTGAACTACGGACCTTCTGTTCATTTCTATGTATATCCTTTACCAGATTTAATGTTAAACTCTATAGGTTATATAGAATTTGTTTGTGGAATTCTTTACCTAATTGGAGTTAAAAAATCATCCTTCAGATTTTTTGGTGGATTAATTGTAATTCCTTTATTAATTGGAGCAGTAGGTTCACATATTGCCTTTGGCTGGTTCAACCTATTTGATGGAATAAGTGAACCGTTTCACTTTACATTGCCATCTTTTATAATTCTATGCCTTGCGATTTGGATTTCATATAATCCGATTGTAAAATTTATCAAATCAGGTTTCAAAATAGTTGAATAGGAACTAGAAAAATAATTTTTAATGTTACCTTTTTCCTAACTTGTGCAACAGACACAAGGTATAAAAGCAATAGCGGTTCAGTGCAAACTCGAACCGTTTTTGCGTTTAATTCTGTACCTTGCTATCCTAAAGGACGTTGCTTTTAATCCGCTTCTGCTTTTATACTAAACGTCCCAAAAACCGACCCCAACAATCCACACAAAAAGTTAAGAAAAAGATAAAAACCTGATATCATCATTTTTATCTTTAATTTTAGGGCAAACACAAATCAAACTCAACACATCATGAAAAAAGTACTTCTAGGTACGATTAGTACACTTTTGTTTATTTCTTGTCAGCAACCTAAAGAAACAGCGGACCTTCTGGTTTTTAATGCCAACATATATACCGTAGATGATACGCAACCTAAAGCAGAAGCTTTTGCTGTCAAGGATGATAAGTTTATCGCAGTTGGTAGTTTAGAAGAGTTAAATAAAGCATATTCGTTTACAGATTCGGTCAATGCAGAAGGAAAAACCATTGTACCAGGTTTGATTGATGCACATTGCCATTTTTATGGATTAGGATTGCAGCAACAAAAAGTAGACTTAACCGGTACTACTAGTTATGATGAGGTACTTGCGCGTATTGTAGATTTTCAGAAAAAGAAGAAAGTTTCTTTTATCACTGGTCGCGGTTGGGATCAGAATGATTGGGAGATCAAAGAATTTCCGACCAAAGAAAAGTTAGATAGCCTATTTCCAGAAACTCCGGTTGCGGTAACTAGAGTAGATGGTCACGCTATGCTAGCGAATCAAGTAGCACTTGATCTTGCTAAAATAAAGGTAGACACTAAAGTGTCTGGTGGTGAGATTATACAAAAGAATGGAGAATTGACAGGAGTACTGATCGATAATCCAATGGAGATGGTAGAAACGATCTTCCCACAACCTACAGTTGCCGAGCAAGTGGCGGCACTAAAAGATGCAGAAAAAATTAACTTTAGTTACGGATTAACAACGGTAGATGATGCCGGATTAAGTCCAGAAGTTATTGCTGTCATAGATAGTTTACAAAAAGCAGATCAGTTAAAAATCCGTATGTATGCCATGGTAAGTAATGTTCCTTCATATGTGGATCAGTATCTAAAAAAAGGAGTTCATAAAACCGATAAATTAAATGTGTCTTCTTTTAAGGTGTATGCAGATGGTGCGTTGGGATCCAGAGGAGCAGTGCTTAAAAAACCATACTCGGATAAAGAGAATCATCACGGAGCCATGGTGATTGGTGTAGATGAATTTAAGGAATTAGCAAAAAGATTAGCAGGTTCTCCTTTTCAGATGAATACTCATGCCATTGGTGATTCTGCGAATGCAGTGGTGATCAATACCTATTATGATGTATTAAAAGATAAGTCAGACAGAAGATGGCGTGTAGAACATGCACAAGTAGTATCTCCAGAAGAATTTGATCTTCTTAATGACAATCTGGTAATGAGTGTACAACCTACGCATGCTACTAGTGATATGTATTGGGCGGATGAGCGATTAGGAGAAGAAAGAATCAAGGGAGCCTATGCCTATAAACAACTCTTAGAAAAAACAGGAAAAATTGCTTTAGGAACGGATTATCCGGTAGAAAATGTAAGTCCATTTTATACATTTTATGCTGCAGTAGCGCGTAAAGATCTTAAACAATATCCTGCAGGAGGTTTCCAAAAACAAGATGCGTTAACCAGAGAAGAAACTCTAAAAGGAATGACAATCTGGGCTGCCTATAGTAATTTTGAAGAAACCGAAAAAGGAAGTATTACCGCTGGTAAATTTGCTGATTTTGTAATTCTGGAAGAAAATATTATGGAAATCGAGGAAGATAAAATCCCGAATATCAAAGTAAATGCTACCTATCTTGGTGGAGAGAAAGTGTACTAGTTTAGTAATTAGGTAATGAGTACAGAGTAATGAGTAGTAAGAAGAAAATTAGGAGTTAAAGAGGATGTGGTTTAAGGATTGAGGTCTAGTTATATGATTGTCATTCCAGCGTAGGCTGGAATCCATAACAGCTCAGTATATAAAACATCCATCCTCAATCCTTCCTTCAAAGGAAGGAAGCTAAAAAAAGTCTCCTCGCCGCGGCGAGGAGATTTAGAGGGATGTTATAGTAGGAGCTTACATCAAAAAACTTAAATGCTTTTGCCTTGAGTCAAAAGAAACTATGCTAGATTCTTTTCATCACTTTTTCAACTAAATTATCACATTTACTAAACCTAAATTCGAAAATATTGGTATCTAGAGAAAGTTCGTAAAGTTCTTCTCTTATCATTTCTTTAGCACGATGTAAACGTACTTTTACATTAGAATTAGTTAATTCTAAGCAATCAGAAACTTCAGAAATCTTCATTCCTTCTACTTCTCTTAATATATAGACCGTTCTGTATTTTATATCTAGCTGATCAACGGCTTTTTCGAGTATCATCGTTTCTTCTTGTTGTATCATTTTTTCTCAGGATTTAACTTCTTAATCCCTGATTCCTTCTTAATACTGTCTACTGCTCACTACCTACTTCATACTTTGTACTAACTACTCAGTACTATATATTACCTTCCTCCATTAGCCTGTAGATCGGCGATGCATAGTGCATCTAGTTCCGGAACTCCGTTGTCCAACATACTCATCATTCCAGTTTCGAATTCTATAGCGGCTTCCATTAAGCAGCTTTGTACATTGCAATGACCTCTAGATTCCGTATCTTCATGCTGAGATTGCAATGATGTACCAATATTTATCAGACCTAATAGATGTGCAAATTCGTGATTCAATGCAGCAGCTTCAACTGTAGACAACATCGGTCCATTGGGATTACTGCTTAAATTACGGAGTGTATTCTCATAAATAACGATAGAAGTATTTAAGTAAGCAGTACCCAAGGTTACTCTAGCTCCTTCATCGCTATCATTAGTTCCATCTGCAAAGTAGATATATACCTTTATTTCATCTCCTTCATTAAATTCGGTTCTCGCAGTAGTTTCAATTTGTTTTACTTTTTCAATAGTAAATGGTGCCAATCCCGAAGAAGAAACCGAACGTTGATTTATTGTGATTCCATCTGGTTTAAAAAGACGCTCTTCCAGAAAACTTCTAAATGTATTTATGGCTGTTGCTGTAGGTTCAAACCCCTGGACAGAAACAATTTCTACAGTTAACCCTTTAAAATTAGTGTCACTTAGCAAGTCATTGGCAGAACTGCCTAAAGGTTGTTTGTTAGAAGACTGGCTATCTGGTACAAAAGTATTTTCGTCATCATCAGAACATCCAACCAATAGTAAAGATGTAAATAAAAGTATACTTAAGAATTTTGTAATTTGCATAAAAATTGATTTTCCAGAGGTATTGGTTAGTAAATAAACGAATTTATGAGAGATATAGTTTTTGCTTTAACTTTATTTTTAACAGGTACCGCTTGTATGTCACAAAGATCGTACCATCAAGACGCTATTCGATATTTTGAATTAAACGGAACTGAACAGCAATATGATGCGGCAATAGATCAAATGTTTACTATGTTAAAACAACAACATAGTACACAGAATATTCCTGATAAAGTTTGGGAAGAATTAAAAGAAGATAAGACGGCTGCATTGACTAATATTAAATCATTACTAGTATCCGCGTATCGCAGTAATTTTACGCATGAAGATATCAAACAGCTTATCGTTTTTTATGAATCCGAAACGGGACAGCAAATGGTTAAAGATAGAACTCAGCTCAGTGATGATCAAAAAAATAAATTATCTCTGTTTTATGATTCTGAAGTAGGAAAAAAAGTTCAAAGTCAAAGCAATTCATTAACGACAATGGTTGCAGAAGTTAGTGAACTATGGAGTAGGGATTTGTATACAGAAACAATTAATAAACTAAAGGCTAAAGGGTATTAGATATTATAAATTAGTTTGGCTAGATAATCATTGTTTTCTCCTTGAAGCAATAACTCACAAACAAAACCATTGGCATTTGCTGCATTCTGTAATGTATCATAATCAATATACAACCAATCAAACCAATCAGACCGCAGTTTTTTATATTTCAATTGATATTGCATCTCTCCGTAATATCCAGCGGACGCATCCACCCAAAAACTTCCATCTTCTTCTGCAAACAAATAGGAGATATCGGAAGAGTCAATCAGGATTTGACCATTAGGCTTTAATAGTTTTTTTACGTTGGAAAAAAAAATGTCAATATTATCCAGTTTCCCTATGATTCCGCTTCCGTTCATTAAAAACAACAAGGTATCATACTGTACTTCTTTAAGATTAAAAATATCCTGAACAGTCGCGTTGGTTACTCCTCTTTTTTTGCAAATTTCAATCGCTCCTTCAGAAATATCGATGGCGTGTACATTTAGCTTTTTATCTTCCTGAAGAAATAAACTATGACTTCCGGCGCCACAACCTACATCTAAAACATCTCCAAAAGCAAGGTCCAATGCTTTTTGCTCGATTTTTGGCATTTCGGAATAGGTTCGAAATAAATAGGGGATCGGTATGATATCGTCATCAAAATCCGGAGCCTGTACTATAATATCTTCGTTATACTTTTTGTAATAAAAATCTTTAATCGCTTCTCCGAAAATATCTTTGTTAATCATTATAGTTCTTAATTCGAAATTCGTAATTCATAATTCGTAATTTTGTGCTATGCAAGAATTCATAGATCAATTACCGAAACTGGCCAAAGATACACAGAACGAGAATAAAAAGTATTTTGCAAAGCTTAAAAAGAAACCGCCAAAGAATTTGGATACGTTTATGCAGGATTTGCATACGAAAGAGTTTCAGAAAACGGATTGCTTGGAATGTGCGAATTGTTGTAAAACCACTGGACCTTTGTTTACGGATATTGATGTAGATCGAATTTCGAAGCATTTAAAAATGAAATCTATTCAGTTTGAAAATCAATATCTGAAAAAGGATGAGGATGGAGATTTTGTATTACAAGAAACACCTTGTGCTTTTTTGGCTGCAGATAATTATTGTTTGATTTATGATGTAAGACCAAGGGCATGTAAAGAGTTCCCTCATACTGATCGAAAAAAGTTTCATCAAATTTCTGACTTAACGATGAAAAATATAGCCGTTTGTCCAGCTGCTTATAATATCGTAGAGAAGATGAAGGAATTGATGCCTTTAGAACATAAAAGCAATAGACGTGCATAATCTATAATTACTCCATAATAATTTATCATTATGTGATAAAACAAGTATCCCTGCACTTTTATTATTAAAATGCAGGGATACTTATAAGTGTGTCTTAAGTACTTATCTTATAATCCTTTTTTTAATTCTTCGATAGTTTTTGCCATCGCTACTCCTGGTAGTTTGATAGGAGCTGCAACTTCTGCAAGAAACGTACCTTTTACTTCCCCTTTTTTATACGTTGTAAATCCGATACGATATAAGCCAACCGTTAAAGCCTTAAGTGGGTCACCAACTTCACTTTTATATCTTAACAAAGAATTGTAACTACTTCCGCTAGGTTGTTTAGGCATTTCACTACTATCATCATTACGATCTAGTGTAGTCCAGTTAGCATTCTTCACACCATCTTCACTAATTTTATCTTTGCTAATAATATCTGAGCGCTCTAAAGTAATATAAGTGTCAAAATACTCGTCTGAACTTGCATTTTCTTCATAAGCTTTAGACTTAGTTGCATTTTTTACTTTGGTTTTTCCAACAGGTGATTTCATTCTTACACCAAGTTCCGTTGCCACAGCAGGAACCCACATATAGATGTAATAAAACTTTTTACCATCTTTTACTTCATCTTCATTTCCAGGCGATGCATATCCAAGATAAGATACAACTTCTGTGTATGGTACTTTTATGGTCTTTGGACCAATCTTTTTTTCTATCGAACTACCGAATTTTTTTAGTTTCTGTGCTTGAGAGTCAACAGAACTACCTAATGTAAATATACTTAGTAAAAGTAAAATTTTGATTTTCATGTTTTTAGTTATTGAAGTTATTAATTGATTAATTAAACACACTTATTTTTTGTTAAAAAGAAGATCAAATATGAATGTTTTTTAATTATAAATTGCATTTTTTTAACGTTTTTTTTGCATAAATTTTTTTAATAACTTTTTCGAAAATATTTTTGACAGTCATTATAGTTTTCAATTAGAATTTCGAAGCATTTAAAAATGAAATCTATTCAGTTTGAAGATTAATATCTGAAAAAAGATGAGGATGTAGATTTTGTGTTACAAGAAACATATTGTACTTTTTTGGCTACAGATAATTATTGTTTTGATCTATGATGTAAGACCTAAGTCCTATAAAGAATTCCCACATACTGATCTAAAAAAGTTTCATCAAGTTTCTGACTTAACGATGCAAAATACAGCTGTTTGTCCAGCTGCTTATAATATAGTAGAGAAGATGAAAGAATTAGTGTCTTTAGAGCATAAGAGTAATAAGCGTGCATAAAGATATTTGTAATGTTTTGTCAATCAATCTTTAATTTTTCAGTTTTTCTATTATTATGCTTTTAAGTCTAACATAAAAAATGGCTATCGATAAAACTGCCAGACTCCGTTTTTACGACCAATGATATTTCTATAGGTGATACGATCCCATTTACTATTTTGAGATGTTCGAATTAATGGAGAACCATCTTCACGACGTAGATCATATAATCTTCCATTAGCTACTGGAATAGCGGTATATGATAAAGTATCTATATCATCAAACTGCCAGATTTCTTTTTTAGAATTTTTTAAAAGACCTTCTTTTAATTCTTTGGTTCTAATCGATAGAGTGATTTCAGGATCAATAGCCGACATATCTTCAAATATTGGATCGAATGCCGTGACGATTTTATTTACATTTTTCACTACTTTTAAATCATTATAAAATGATTTAGCAAATGCAATAGCTTCCTTATGACTTTTGCGATCTGTTACGATATCTGCATCTAGCCAGCACCAATCTGGTCTCTTTTTTGATAGTTCTATATCCTCATGGATTGGAGAATCATCATGTTCCGTTCTAATTACTAGCAAAGTTTCTCCTCCTTCGCCATCTACCCAGTCTCCTTCTGTATATCTAACAAGTCGTACTATAGTTTTTCCTTTATTTGATGAAGGGTAAACGGACAATGTGTTTTTTCCTGTTACGATATTTAGTTCAACTTGTATATGTTTCATTTCGGCGTCTCCACCTGAAGAGAGATGTCCTATCGGAATATCATTTAGACGAATTTCTGCAGTAGTGCCTTCTCCAGAACCTTCAACATAGAGAATCTTATTTTGAGATTTTTTATTCATAATACTATCTGACTTTTTGGATAGATTAGTATTCCCAGACGAAGAGCTGTTAAATCCATAAAGCATTATAGTTAAAATTAAGAGGATAAAGAGTTTATTGGTTTTAAGTTGTGATTTCATGAGTAATTGATGTCTTAGTTTTTTATTTCAATAAACTCCTCTTCAGTCTCACCAGGTATTCTTGGAGCTGGTGCATAATGTCCACTGATTGTAGAAAGGATTTCCCCCGTTTCTTTATCTACTTCTTCCGTAGAAAAGCTTCCACCCAAATAGGGATCTCGCGATGAAAATTCTACCAAATAAAGCTTTTCTTTTTCATAAATAATCGTTGGTGGATACATTATTCCTTTATGAAAAATATCAGTATTAGTTCCGTTAGGATTCATTAAGAAATTAATTACTCTTAAATGTTCTGATGTTGGCTGATAAAAAGTAGTGTTTTCTCCATCATTACTTACGCTACTTTTAGAAACGAATTTAGATGGGAACTCTACCAAAATACCCGAATAATGACTAGTGTTTTTTGGCAAGTACAATACGTTATATCCCAATTCTACCAATATCCTTTGATCACTAGCTTTTACTTTAATGAAATGGAAATCATCTTTTTTGACGTGGGATGTTTCTTGCTCTTTTATTTTTTTTAACGCTAAATCAATAATATGATCTCTTCCTAATTCAATTAATCTTTTTACTTCTTGGTTTGGTTTCGTGTTTTGAGAATATGTCATTTGCATGCATAATATGATTAGTAAAAGGATTGATTTCATTTTTTTTGAATTTGTTGTATTGATCGTTTTGCTTTTTCTAGGGTTGATCATATGAATTAGAAATATACTATTATTTCATAAAACAAATGACCCGATTTCATCAAGTGTTAACTATATCTAATGTCATGGAATTTATTGACTAATTTCGGGTCATTGTCATCTAGAAATCAATAACCCTAGAAATCTATATCATCTCCAGCTCCTGCTGTAGCAAACTCAGCATTGTATTTTTCCATTAATTCTCCCATTTTTAATGCCATACGTGTATCAGTTGCCATTTTTGTGGACCATTGCGCTCCGACAGAACTCCAATCGGTAACGTTAAGTCCATATTCATTTAGTATAGAAACTGCATCTTTTCCTTGTGCAGCACCCATATTTTGATGGCACATAATTTTTATATATAGTTCGAAATCTTCACTGACTTTTTCTAGTGCACTTCCACCAGTTGAAGTATTTGTTTCTGATATTTCATTAGTTCCTGATGATGCGAACTTACCAATATCAGAATTCATAAAAGCATCACCATATACTTTTGAAATTGCAAACGTTGTGTCCTGAGACATTCTAGCAGTCCACTCTGCAGAAACTTCATCCCAAATAGGTTTTTCTGTACCCACTACTTTCAGAACATCTTCTAAATCCATACCACCAGCGATTTTTGCATTTGCGGCTGCCCAAGTTTCCATATCGATTCCGTTTATTGGATCTAGTAATCCACCTTCCGAAGCAGCTTCTATATGCGCATCCATTTGTGCATCAAGTTTTGCCTTTTGTTCCTTCAGAAAATCATCAGAAGCATCTAGTGCTTGTTCTTCTGCAGAATCTAATAGAGAAACCCCCCATGAAAAATGTTTGTCATCAGAAAATCCATATTGTTTAATTTGAGTATTAAATTCATCTGGATTACTATGTTGAAGCTCTTGAATAACAGAAAGTTGTTCTTTGGCAACACTATGAGAAAGTTCTTGTACTTGTTCAGGCATTTCGAATCTGTTAGCATATCCGTATCTTCTGATTCCTAACCTAAATTGGCTATTAAGATCTACCCAATGAGGTTCGTTTAGATTAGGTTTAAAAGGCCATAAATCACACGCTTCATCTTCTGCGATATCCGGAAAAGATAGATCAGCACAAGGCCAAGTTGTATAGTCATAACTGCGCCAGTCCATACGATCTAGTACTGTTAGATAATCTCTGTATTCATCTTTTTGCTTCCCTGAAACGTTTTGATATAATTCATTTGTGCTACTCATGATATGTTGGTTTTATAATTTTTTTTTATTAAAATTGAGATAATATTTCTTGTTTTTTCTGTTTGTATTCTTGCTCATCAATAAACCCGGCATCAAACATTTTTTTTAATTTTTCTAGCTTTTGCATAGGATCATCCGGGTTTGGTTGTGTTGGTGGAGGATTATTTTGCTGTTGTTGTGGAGGTGCTTGTTGATTCTGACCGTTCATCATATTTCCCATCATTTGCCCCATTCCAAGACCAGCACCCATCTGCATACCTAGGTTTCCACCACCTTCATTTTTTGCCATGTTTTTAAGCGCTTCGAGTTGTTGATAATCTTGATAGCTTACACCAAGTTCTTTTATCGCTTGGGCTTCAGCACTCATATCAGCAATTCTGCCAATTCTTGTTCTGGTTTCTTCGTCAAAACTGGTTCCTTCTATTCTAAAATCAAGAAGTTCGAAACCTAATTCGCTAAAGATACTTTCACATGAGGTTTTAGAAAATTCAGCAATCTCATTGCGATGTTTGTCGATATCAACATAGCTAAAGGATGCTTTGGCAAGAAAATCACTTATAGGTTGCGTGATTCTTGATAAAATCACTTTTTGTATTGCCTTTACAGGGTAATAATCTTCACCGGCAATTACATTAGTAAAAAAGTCAATAGCTTTGGTAATCTTAAATGAAAAGTTACCAAAAGCGCCTAATCCAACCGGAAAGTTATAGACAGGATCTTTATAGGTTATTGGAGAAGGGGTGCCCCAGCGAATGTTTTGCATTTCTGCTTTTCGGTAAAAATAGATTCCTACTTTATGAGCAGACTCGAACTTATACATGATGTTTTTGATGGTCGTCCAGAAAGGAATATTACCAGTCTTAAGATCATAGAGTCCTTCTTCTTCAAAAAAACCTTCTACTTTACCTTCATATACAAAAAGACATCCTTGTCCTGGTCCAACGATCAGTTTTGATGCATTTTTAATTTCATCACCATTTTGAGTCCATTTCTCAAAAAGAGTATCTGATTTTGGGTTTTGCCACTCAATAACTGAGCGTAATTGATTACTAAATGAATTAGACATTTTTTTCTTTTTTTTGATTTATGAATAATCTATTATCAAAGACATTTTAGCTGTAAGATCTTTTTCATATCGATCTTGATAATCAGGAATGATTTCGATCCTTTTCTTGAGAAAGGTTTCTATATATTTTCGATATTGATTTACTAATTCGTCTTTGCCGAAAACATCTCGATCTTTTAGGTAGTTCTGAAATTTAAGCTGTTCATATTTTAAATAATGTTCGAGAGCAGCTTCTTCTCCTAATGCATTAATAGCAAAATGTTCTATATTTCTTGCTTTAGTTCCTGGCTCGAATGTATTGACGGTTTGGCAATAATCGCAGGTACTATAATAAGACCTGAAAAAATTATTTTTAACGGGAAGTTTTGCTTGACATTGGGTACAAGAAAAGTCTTTGGATAGTGTTTCTTTTACTGTAACCAGTAGTTTTTTTGCTGCTTCCGAAAAAATCCGAACTTCGTATGATTTTAATTCTTGATCTAAGTCATGTTGAAGTTGAAACCCTTTATTTCGTTCTTTGATGAATTGAACAGAATCATCATCTAGATGGGTATCTAAAAAGGTTTCTTCTACTTTGTCAAACCAGGTCGAATCTATTTTAGAAATCAGATCGGAGGCTTGTGTGTATATTCCTTGCCAAGCATTATGGAACGTTGTAGTTTCAAAATCAGTAGCTTCAAACAGTAATGGTAATGCAGCTTCTGTTTTACTTAGTACATCGTGAAATCGATCTTCAATTTTGGTAAGAAAAGTATCCCATCTATTTTGTGTAGCTGTAAAAGACATCTCAATAGGTTTATTAGGTTTTAGTAAAATTGGTTTTCGCAGAAATCACAGTATTTAAGATCTGTATCACTAGGTCTTGCAGCACCACAGCTTTTACATTTTTTGGTCTCAAGACCTGCGTTTGTTTCTTCGTGTTTTTTGGTAGAAGAAATAGCATTGCCTAATATATCATCGAGAACACTTTTTTCTTTTTTTTGTTTTTTTTCCGCGTTGTCTTGCATAACGTAAGTGATTTAGTTGTAGTTGTTTTAGAAAGAAGAAGTGAAAGAAAGTTATCCCTATGTGTTTTGAACATAGGAATAACTATCCAGTTTTTGTTTGTTAGGAATACATTATTTACTAAGTCCTGCTTTTAGGTCTTTAATGGTTTTAGCCATTACTACACCTGGTATTTTTATTGGAGCCGCAACTTCTGCTAAGAAAGTACCTTTTACTTCTCCGGTTTTATACGTAGTAAAACCTATACGATATAACCCAACAGTTAATGCTTTTAAAGGATCATTAATGTCACTTTTATATCTTAACAAAGAGTTATAAGTACTACCACTTGGTTGTTTTGGCATCTCTCCACTATCATCATTACGTTCTAGGATAGTCCAGTTGGCACTATCTACTGCGTCTTGACTGATATTAGCAGTACTAATAATATCTGAACGTTCTAATGTAATATAGGTGTCAAAATAATCAGCAGATTTAGCATTCTCTTCGTATGCCTTAGACATCGTAGCTTTTTTGATTTTGTTTTTCCCTACAGGAGACATCATTCGCACTCCCAATTCTGGAGCAGCAAGTGGTACCCATACATAGATGTAGTAGAATTTTTTTCCATCCTTTACTTCATCTTCGTTACCTGGAGCTGCATATCCAAGATAAGATACTACGTCTGTATAAGGTACTTTGATAGTTTTTGGACCTATTTTTTTCTCGATTGAACTACCGAATTTTTTTAGTTTTTGCGCTTGTAATGTTGTTGAAGTTCCAAGTGCGATAATGCTTAATAGAAATAAAATTTTTGTTCTCATAATTTGATGATTTGCGTAATTTAAAATTGTTTATTTAGTTAAAAATGATAATATAGATATCAACATAATCAATGATAATAGAAGGATAATACCGGTAAAGTGATACCAAGGAATTTTGATTTTATTGTTTTCGAAGTGTTCGAAACTAGTGGTCAATTCCTGGTCTTTAAATTCTTTTTTTTCAAAAACACCTTTGCAGTGACTACATACTGAGTAGATTTTTTTCCACAGTGGGAAAAACGGAATCCAGAATACATGAAAGTATTTTCTATACCCCTGAATCCACATCTGATTTTTTGTTTTACAAAAAGGACAGCAACCTCCATCAAGTTTTGCAGGATGTATGGTAGAAGAACTTATTCCGAATATTATCATGGCAAATCAATGTATGTTAGATATTCTTTTAGTTTGAAACTTTGCTTGAGTTAGGAATAGGAGAGAGAATTACATCTTGTTGGAAGAATTCTTTCTCTCTCCATTCTTCAACTAACTAACATATTATGGAAGGAAAAGGAATGACGCTACGATCATCCATCCACCAACGATTAACCCAAAGAATCCAAGTTTACCTTGTTTAGGAGCTAATTTTGCTCTCAGCTCGTTTGCCTTTTCTTTTGCTGCTTCATTTTTGGATAAGAAAAATTTATTGATAAGCCCAAAACCTAACATAAATCCTAATATTGCAGAAATAATGTTACCTGCTAATAAGGTTGCCCACCATATTGGATCTGTAGTAAGCCATCCTAGATTTAAGATTGCTGTAATGATTCCCCAAACTCCGGATAAACAGAATATAAGTCCGAACCATCCTTGATACGGTTCGATTTTTTCTAAAAGTTCTTTGGCGTTAGGCTTTTTTGAAAGCAATAATGATGGTACTGCTAAAATACTTAATAAAATTAATGAAATTCCCCAGATCATATCTTTATGGTTTTATAGGGTTAGTAATTAGTTTAATGCTGTAAGCTTTGATGTATTGTTTATCAAAAACTACAGTACAAAGATGTGATATATCTAAGCTACAGGGGACACCCTTTCTGGTGAAAATGATCACCCTGAAAACAGTGAGAGAAGTTTTTTGATAAAGCACTATTTTGCAATCGTAAAAAAATCATTAAAGTGTAGAAACGATAAAAAAATATCCATTCTGATGAAGCGACCTGAAAAATACCTTACCCTTAAAAAAGATAAAAAAACTAATTATAACCTTATTGTTCCAAAGGGAAGCATTTGTATTATCATTAAAGGTATATCTGGACAAACAGCAACGATAGAAGTAAAACAGTTTGATAATCAAGAGAGTTTGCAGAAAGAAACAGAAGATCTTGTTCTTTCTGTATTAAAGCAAGGGTACAAAGAGGACACGCAACCAGAGGAACTTTCTGTGTTTTCTATAGCCTTGGAACAATTAAAAACGGAAGATGTAGAACAATTTGAAGATGGACTCCTTGTCCTAAAAACATTAGTAGATGCTTATTATACTAGAGATGAACACCCTTTTGTTCAATTTCTTGGAGTAAAAATGGAAGATGAAGAATTGGTTACAACTCCTATACTGGATGAGTATCTTCAAAAACACATTAATAAGGTTTCGTCAGAGTCGTTAGTAAGTGTCATTAAGATGACATTACAGAACATTTATTTTAACTTTGAAGCTACTAGTTTTGCAGTACAAGAAATCATTAAAAGAAAAGATCAAGAGGCGCAACTTACTATTGTAGATCAATTTTATGAAGCTTGTGAATATTATGATGCAGGTCACCGATTCTGGAGTAGTACTAATCAGGATGAATTAATTGATACTTATTTTCCAGAATTTGAATCAGAAGCGTTACTGAAATTATTAGAAAAGGCTTCTGGTGATATGCTCAATAATGAAGGAGGTGATGGCATGGATGCTCTTTTTGCTCCTGCATTACACAATACCAAGGACTACGACCTTCAGCAAAAAATCCTGGATGTTCTGGAAGCATACAAGAAAGAATATGAAGAAGAAGGGTATGCAGATGAGGAATACTTTGATAGTATATTAGAAGCAATATTAGCATCCGCTCCTGCCAATGTAATTCAAGGGATTGAGAACATAAAAGAAAATAAACAGAAAAGAGAGGCATTACTAAAAGCAATCGAAGAGCTCAATCCTATAAAGATTGAAGAGCTACTAGAAGAAGGAGCTAAATTTGATGATCGCCTTATAGAACAGGTACTTGAAGACGCCTTAGAAAAGAATGATATATCCATCATCAAATTATTTAAAAACAAAGGAATCCAATTTAATGTAGAAGAGCTGTTTCGATACTCAAAGGGACATGTTGAAATATTAACAGAAGCTATAGAATCAGATGCAATAGATGTTAGTTATACCAACAAAGAATCAAATAAAAACCTGTTGTTTTTTGTGTCCGAAAATAAAGCTCTGCTAGAAGCTTTACTAAAAAAAGGAGTAGATATAAACCGGAAAGATACTACTGGGGACACTATTTTAAGAAAAGTATGTGCATCTTTAAAAGGAGATAATCAAAATGCTGTAGATGTTGTAAAATTACTTTTAGAATATAAAGCAAACCCTAATATTCCTTTAACAGCAGAAGGTTGGAGAAAAGGGATGATACCAGTTCATTTTGCGGTAAAAAACGAAGCTATTGATGTTACCAAATTGCTCATAAGTGCTTCGGCAGATGTAAATGTTATGCCAGAGAATGGCAAAAACCCTCTAATGCTTGCACATCAAACTAGTAATGATGAATTGATTAATATATTGATCGAGGCTGAGGCAACTGCTCCAGAAAAAGAGCTTCTTAAAATTAAATTTATGAGATGCGTTTCTCAGGCACAATGGGATCAGCTTTTGGAAATGGAGGAAGAGATTGTTTTAGAATATCCTGATGAGTTTACGATTAATCTAAATTTGGCGCAAGCATATTATCTCTCTAGAAGAGATTATACAAAAGCCGCTAATTACGCAGAGCGTACATTATTATTAGAGGTTAATAATAAGTCCTTAAATATTCTTTTTATGAGCCTGATTAGATTAGGAAAGGCTCAGCAAACCATTGATGTATTTCTAAAAAATAAGGAAAATTTTAATCCCGAAAGAGCATTATCGGATAACATCATAGCTAATCTTATTGTTGCTTATTGTGCCAGTAATCAATTAAAAGAAGGTATTGAAGTCTTGAGTCCATATTTTGGTAAAGTAGAGGAATCCAGGCATGAAAAAGGGGTTATGAATTTTAATATCGCTTGTATGTACGCCTTGGCAAATGATATACATGAAATGTTACCATTTGTCGTAAATGCATTAGAACGAAAATATACTAAAGATGATTTCCTTAACGAGGGCGATTTTGCTGCGTATCATACAGATGAATTATTTCTATTTATACTAAATCTGGACCATCAGAGTACTATAGAATTAGAAGAATATAAAGAGAATGCTGAGGCGAACACCTTTAAAAAACTAAGCGTAAAAGCCTTTTACAATACAGGAACATTCTCTTTTGAAGATGACGAGCATGAATTCAGTTATGAAACAGGAACTATTGGTGATGAAGGAAGAATTCAGGAACGATTATATGCTTCCAAAGCACAAGCATTGACTATGTATTTTAAGAAATTAAAAAAAATGCATCTCGAAGATAAAAACATGTATTTCATATTAAAAGAAGATGCTTCCTTAGATTCAGAAATAAAGATGAATGCTCCTAAAGATATATCTAGTGAACTAGATTTCTTGTCAGGTACTAAAATTATGGTACCGCTAGATACTCCAATGGTTTTTACTACCAATGCAAAAGCCGGAGATACGATACTTGATTTTAATAACGGTAAAATCCCTGTGATGTCCAGAAGATTTATAGAGTTGCTTAAAGGAACTGGTGTGGAATCATTACAAACCTTTCCTATAATTATCAAAAGTAAAAAAGACGGAACTGAATGGGAGGATTATTTTGCGGTAAACCTTTTAGATGTGATTGCTTGTGGTACTTTTCCTAAATCTATATTTAGGGAAAATGGCCCAAAACATTGGAACCGTTGTGAGCTCGCCATAGACGCAGAGAAAGCAGATGGAGCATTATTATTTCGTTTGCAAGAACATTTGCCAACGATACTATTTCACCGAAGTGTTGGTAAATATATTGTGGACAATGACATTGATGAGGTGATCCATTGGGAAGCTGATAATATAATTCAATAAAAACAATATGAATTATTATCGAATTATTTATGGATTGTTTTGACACCTATAACGCAAGCTTTTATACTTATGAAATTTAAGGACATAGAGAACACTAATTATAATGATAAGCTAAAGAATTTGGCTGATTTATCAAAAAAAATTAAACAAGCAGAATTTCAGGAAAAAGAACTTTTAACGGATGAATATTTACGTCAATTAAATGACCTTATTCGCAGTGGCTGGTCCTATGCATTAGGTAAGGAAAATGAAATCGATGAAACTCTCTTGCCTAAGTCATATCTTACGTTGCGACATCAGGTAATTGAAAATTTACAGATTCAACTAGGATACTGTGCTGAGCGTTATCGGGCTTCAGCTAGTGACGATAAAGAAACAATTATTGAGTATCACAAGGTATTCCAGGAACTGATTCGCATTACAGGTACAATCATTGGATTAGACCCTGATTCTGAATTACCAGACAAAGACATGCCTAAAGATTATGTAGATTTCTGGTTATAATAAGTATATGAAAAAAAGATCATATGTACTATACAATTGGAACTGAAAGAGATGAAAAACCACAGTATCAATTAATACCAGAAAGAAATATTGAAGATCTAAAAAAAACAAACTATGAACACGATAAAAATAATAATAAGTGCTAAAGGTTACGCTGGTGATTATGAGGAAAAGGCGATCGAACAGAAAAAAATAGTAGATAAGGACTTCGTTGATAGTCAATTGACGGAAGTTGATTTAAAAAACATACTGCATACTATAATCGCTTCTATTAGAGAAATAAAAAGGTTATATCCGGATGAACAGACTGATGTGATATATCATAATGACAATAGACTGGAACAGATTAAATTTCAAATAAAAATTAATGAAAAAGATAAAAACGGCTATAGTTTAGAAGAAGAGGCGTTCTTTAATAAAGTGGCTGAGTATGATTCACTTTCTCCACTTATTTTAGACTATTGTCAGGTAACAGATGATGGTGAAGAGGGTACAAGGGTTTGGATTCCTGAAAATGATAGTTATGTATCTCATTCGGCAGGTACTTATGCTATTTTAGCACTGGTCAATCAAAATAAAAAGTGGATACGTTATTATATTGAGTTTTTAAGAACTAATGATTTAGATCATGAAGTTGAGCAAATGTGGCATATAAAAGAGATCATTGAAAAATATAATTGGTGTGAACTGACTTGTCGTTTAGCGATTGCTAGAAATGTAAGTTGTTGTGGACAAAGTGGAAGTGAACAATTTGACAGCTTGATGACTGAAGGCCTTGAAGAATATCTAAAAAAAGAAGAAAATCAAAGCATGTTTTTTAATAGTGTTGTAAGAGAATTTCAAGAATGGAAAGCTGTGGAGTTTAGATTAAAGGATGGATATAAGAAACATTATTTGGACTATGTCGTATCCTATATAAAAAACTTTAAAACTGCTCTTACAGAAAACCAAATCAATAAAATAGAAACCTTATTATTACAAAAGTGGGATGCTTTTCATAAGAATTAAGGCAAACTATTTAATTTATTAGGTATTAATTATATTTCGTCTTGTACTAAATTCTCGTGCTTTTTTCTATTTTTACGATTACTATAAGTCTTCGTGAAAATGCCCCAGTCAAACAACTTCTTATTTTCAGAGTTTATTATTCTATTCATTTTGTTGATGACAACAGGTATTGTCGGTGCCCAAAAAGAATTAAATACTCCATTAAATATAATTGATACTGATCGAGAGCTACTGGAGCAAGCTCAGAGTGATATAGAAGAAGAAAACCCGGGTCAAAAAAAAGCTTTTGCAATAGGTCATGACGTGTTAAAGAGAACTTCCAATGAAAGGAATAAGGTTTTTGCTCATAAGGTTTTGGCATCTTATCATTATTATAAGTATGCTACTGATTCTGCTTTGTTTTATGCTAAAAGAGCTGTCCAGCTAATTGGAGACAAGCACGATTCATTATCACTAAAATCCTTATCTTATTTTTATTTAGCTCTTTCCAATGCTTCTCGAGATAAAAGTTTACTTAAGGATAGTAAAAAATGGGCTTTAAAAGGAATCGAAACAGCACAAAAATGCGGAGATCTTAAGACGCTAGATAAGCTTATTGTGAGTTTAGCAGCTGCTTATAGACGTTTAGGGGATGTCCATAAAGCTATAGAGCTTTTAGAAGCTAATCTAGAAGAAAACAAAAATGCAGATCGTTATGGAAGCATTGCTCTTTGTTATATAGACATAGAAAACTATACAAAAGCACTTTTATATCACAAAAAAGCATTAGATTATTATTATTCCATTGATCATAAGAGAAGTATAGCAGTCGCTTTATTGAATATCGGAGCAGTGTATCTGGAGATGCAAAAAGGTGATGAAGCCTTGCCATATTTTAATAAATCACTACCTATAGCCAGAGAATACAACTATCCCTTAATAGAACTCAACAACTTGATTAATATTAGTGAGGTTTATCAGAGTAAGAGGGAATTTAAAAAGGCTAAAAAACAATATAGAGATGTGCTGGCTATGGCACAAGAATCAGGATTTCTTAGACAACAATTATATGTTTATCAATGTCTGAAAGATATTGCTTTGGAAGAAAAAAAATATAAGGAAGCACTAGGGTATACCGAGAGTAAGAATCAATTGCAAGATTCTATAAATACACTGCAAAAAGATAAAGAGATTGCCAAGCTAGAAGTAGAGTATGAAACATTAAAGAAAGAAAAAGAGATAACGGTTTTGAAAAAAAACCAAGAACTTAAAGTTGTAGAAATAGAAAGACAACAATCACAAAAAAGCATACTTACATATGCCTTTATTCTGATTTTAATACCCTTAATAGGTTTACTTTTTCTTTATTATCAAAAACTAAAAAATCAAAATCTACTTAACAAAAAACAAAAAGAAATTGGTGAGCAAAAAATAGACGCTTTAATAAAAGATCAGGAATTAAAATTAATCAGGACATCGATTAGCGTTCAGAATAAAGAAAGGAAACGAATTGCTCAGGAACTTCATGATAGAATAGGAGGAAATCTGGCCGCTATAAAGCTTCAGTTTAGTTCAGTTAAAGAAGACTCAGAAAATTTAGATGTAATCTATAAACAACTTGATGATACCTATAAACAGGTAAGAATACTTTCTCACGATCTTATTCCCGAAAAATTCAGGCATAGTAATTTCACACAATTACTAAAGGAATACATGGAAAACATTGGAAAAGCAGGTAAACTGGATATTAATATCTTCACTTATCAGGAACATAAAATTAACGAAATAGATCCTTTGTTTCATAATGAGTTATTCTCGGTTTTTCAGGAACTTATTACAAATACGATGAAACACGCCAATGCCAATAATGTTGAAATTCAAATTGATCTTATAAACGATGGTATTTGCATTATTTATGAGGATAACGGCAAAGGATATGACACATCTGAAGCCACACACGGTATCGGTTTATCAAATATGAAGAATCGAATACAAAATTTATCAGGCACTATGGATATTGATTCTCAATTAGGAAGAGGAACGATCTTTAATATTGAACTACCAGTACCTCTTACGATATCTTAAAAATTCGTTTAGCAGGATTTCTTATAAAAAGAAATAACTGGTAATATCTTGTATGGATCGAAATGAAATTAAGTGAAATCAAGATAAGACACCTTGAACAATTTCACTGAAAACAGTGTGATGAAGATAGTTTGCTGTGCCTATTTTTACCTAATTCATAAAGATTAACATATATGAGTGATTACAAAAAAGAAATACTTGCGGATCTAAAAAGACTAGAGACAAATGACTTACAGGACCCTATGTTTCTTTTAGAAAGAATAAAGAAATATGACTTTGGGTATTTCTATCATAAAAAAGGCGGAATAAAAGAACGTTTTGATCCTGATTTTTATGAATACAAAAGATTTATTGAAACCGTATATTCAGATTATATCGAACTCTATTTTAAAGAAATTGCCAATACCGAAGAATACATGCTAAAGAGGGAATTAGCAGAATTTGCAACAAGATTTAATCCAAAAAAATACGACATACTTGTTCGCTTAATGGATGATCGCGTAATTTATGAAGACGCAAAACAAGCATTAAAAACAGAAGTAGATTATCCCGTTAATAAAGATGCTCTTATTGCATTAGCTCAATGTTATGTGATTGAAAAAGAGCAATACAAGATTAATAGTTTTTTTTCAAGATCATATAAGGAAGCACGATCATACGCTTTAAGAATTAAGGAGGAATCCGGATCTGGAGATAATCTTAATAGTGATATTTATTTAGCGATTACCCAAGCAATAATGCTCTTACCTCCTGAGGTAAGAGATGAACTTCGCAATACAGTATTTGAGGCTTACACATTCCTTTCTAATGATGATAGAAGCTATGCCTCTAATCAAGTTTCTGGTTTTATGGCCATTTATCTCACATTATTTTCAGAACCAATTGATATAAATATATTAGAAAATGCAATTACGGTAACAGGAAAACACTATCAAAAGAATAAATTTGTATTGCAAACAAGGTATGCTAAATGGTTACTGGAGAATAATCAAAAAGCTGCATTAGAATATTTCGAGAATGGGCAGATAGATGAAAATATCGAATACATTGTTGCTCTTTTTGCGGATCTTGATTGTAAAGCTGCTATACCTTTACTCAAAGAAAAATTAAAAACTATCACTGATCCTATTAGAACGGAGGTACTATTAGAGTCCATTTTCCGATTAGAAAACCAACAAAAAGCTCCTGGTGCATCAGAAAGAATGATTTGGTTATTTGAATCAGTTTCGCCAACAGAAAGAGCTTTAGGAACAGAATCCGACAATATATTTGTTAAAAGAGTTCAAGAAAAACATCGTTTGGATGATACGGTGTACGAAACAGATAATGACTAATAACTCTGACTAAAAAATTACGTTTCACTAAAAACAGTACTTAAAAAATGAATAACAGTTTACTTATATTATTTTTATTTTCTTCTCTATGTATATTTTCAAATGACGGAGCGTATTACGCTTCAGGAAATCAATTGATTCCAATTAATGAAACTGATATTTGTATTACCAAAGAAATTCTCAGTATCGTAAAAAAAACTGAATACGATAAAGAGAATGATTCCAAAATGGATTATGCATATGTAACGGTAAATTACACGTTCTTTAATTCTAGTGCTGAAAAAACTATTTTAGTTGGCTTTGAAGCACCTTCGCCCAGTGGTGATGTTAATGGACATCCCATAAAAGGTAGACATCCTTATATTTCAAAATTTGATGTAACAATGAATGGTCAATTATTAGACCATAAAACATCAATTGTAAACGAAGAAACCTATTATATAAACAATAAAATAAATGAAAAGACTGAAAATGAGGTTGTTGGAGATGATTTTGATTCAAACGACCCAAACTTCTATTATGTCTATCATTTTGATGCAAAATTTAAACAGGGAATAAATAAAATAATTCATACATATAGGTTTGCCTTGTCTGGTTCAATAATGAATGAATATAGTTTTGATTATATATTGACAGCAGCAAATAGATGGGGGAATCATCAAATTGATGACTTTACATTGAACATTAACATGGGAGATTCAGAAAGTTTTTATATACAAAATACATTCTTTAACGATAAAGATGCTTGGGTAATTGATAATGGAAGGAGTGTAAATTCGTATTCTCAATATGACGAAGAGCCCGTTAGTAAATTTGTTATTCATACTGGAGGGATATCTTTTAAAAAGAAAAATTTCAAACCAAGAGGAGAATTATATTTATATGTTCCTCAGCGGTATATGAAAGACAATTATGAAGTTTTTGATTACAAACAACATGACCTTCCTGATAAAATAAGTATTCGAGATACAAAAGAGCATAGAAATTCTGAAATTCATACGTGTACATATTCAATAGATGAAGCGTCTTTCAAAATTCTAAGAAACCTCCCTTTCGCCATAAGAGGTTATGTTTTTAAAACAAAAATAATTCAAGACTATTATTTATCACAAATCTGGTATAAGCCAAACGCTTCCTATAGTCTCAACTTAAATACCCTTTCTAAGGAAGAAAAAGAATGGTTGAAAGTAGTAAAACAGAATACATGGTAAATAGTGAAAACACAAAAATGGTTAGAGCTACTAATAATTTAAGAACCTATGGTATTATTTAAAATACAAGAGAAGTCTAAATGCGGATTTATTAATGAAAACGGAGATATGGTTGTATCTCCTAAATTTGAAAAAGTATTTGATTTTAATGAAGGGTTGTCTTGGGCGGCTATTATGAAAGATGATAAATGGGCGGCAGGATTTATTAATGAAACTGGAGAATGGGCAATTGAACCCAATTTTTCAGGTTATGGTTGGTCAATGTTGGATAGTAGTTATTTTTCTGAGGGTTTAGCTCCAATTCAATCAAAAACCGGAAAGATGTTGTTTATCAATAAACAAGGAGATTCGGTAACTGATGCAATTTACGAATCGGCTCATCCTTTCTCTGAGGGTCGAGCATTAGTATCACGTAATGGGTTATATGGGTACATAGATCATTCTGGTAATGAGGTTATTGAATGTAAATATGGTATCAAAACAGCTTTCAGCCGCAATAGTAGGTTTTCAGAAGGTCTGGCAATGGTTCGATTTAATGTAGGGGATGATGGTTTGAAGAGTGAAGATAATTATGGTTACATCAATAAAGATGGAGATATAGTATTTGACCCTCAGTTTTTTTATGCCAATGCTTTTTCTGAAGGCTTTACTATGATAAAGGATAGGTATGATTATTACTTTATGAATATAGAAGGAGAAATCCCTTTTGAGCAAACGACTCAAGTTGCCACCTCTTTTTCTGAAGGACTTGCAGATATGTATGATACCGAAACGGAAAGTATGGGATTCATAAATACCTCTGGGGAGTGGATTATAAAACCTCAATTTAGCAAGACTTCAAGATTTACAGAAGGCTTGGCTTGTGTAAAAAGAATAGGAATACGCACTGAAGGTTTTATCAACACCAGTGGAGAAATGGTAATTTCTCCAAAGTTTAAAACGGCACTTCCTTTTAAGAATGGGCTTGCCTATGTAGAGGAAAAAGACAAAAAAGGATATATAAATATGAGTGGTGAATATGTTTGGGAGTCTAAATAATGTGAACGATAAACAGGTACTTCTCTGTATTAATTTTCTTTACATTGGATTATTTGAGTTAAGTTTTCGTCAAGATCATACTTCTTCCATAATTCGATATCATCTTTTATAGCTAAAGGGTTTTGATCTGTCTCAATATATTTTTTTATCGACTTTATAATCGGATCATTATCGTTTTTAATTTTTATAATCGACTTTTTACCTGGAATACTATAATAATCTTCATATTCATAACAAAAAACGACTACTTTATCTCCTTCTTTCAGGCCTTGCTCATAAAAGCAATCAGATGAAAAGAATCGTTGATTATCATACTTTTTCTTTTCTAAATGGCGTACAGTTAGTATTTGTTCGATTTCAATAATTCCTTTTTGAGATGTATATAACGCTTCAGGTTCTTTTTCAGAAATATCGATTTTAGTTATTACACCAGTAAATACCATAGCATATCTTTGTCCGCACATCCCAATAAATGGTCCTGATTGTGGCCACCAATACGTGTAGGCTACTTTTAGAGTGTCGGCAGTGTACGAAACTTTTAAACCGTGTTTTGACTTGTGTTTCGATTGATTGCAACCTAAAAAAGTAACCGTAATAGTACTTATTAATAAAAAGATATATAGGCCCTTTTTAATCATTTGATGAATTGTTTGATAGTGTTATATTACATTTTTCTACTTTTTAATGACCTTTTTTAAAGCTGTTTTTCCGCTTTGTACAGTGATTTTTACAAAATAGATACCATTGGGTACATTAGAAATGTCAACTTCATTAGCAATGGTTGCTTTTATTTGCTGCCCCATTCCATTATAAACAATCACACTTTTTATAACACCATTCTTCAGATCAATCCTAAAAGTTCCTGAAGCAGGATTTGGTGAAATAAAAATATTGTTATCAAACTCTTGATCGACGATAGATAAGCTTGATTCATATTCATAAGCACCAAGGTCTATATTTCCTGAAACAGCTCTGTTTATTGAGTTTTGATGCGTTACATATTCCAGAGATATGTTATAATCCGGCAATAAAGCTGCTGGGATCGCATCTCCCTGATTTATTACAGGCGAGTTTTGCTGTAATTTGAAGTTTTGAGCATCAAAATCTTCAAATAAAGGGTCTGATCCTACAAGGTTATTACCAGTATCATTTACAACACCATTAGGAGTGCAATGACAGTCTTTCCATCCGGTTTTTAACCAATTATGATGCATATTAAATGTTCCGTTATTACTGATCATAGCAAAGCTACTTCCTGCTGCTGAGGTGTATACTGTATTATTAAAAACACTGGCAGTTTCATCATTACTGGATAATGAAATCAAGGTGGTATTTGTTGTTCTGGTAGAAATCACGGTATTATTATAAAAGTATAACGTACCTTTTCGATAATCTGCTTGTGTACCACTATCTCCACCATAATGAACGATTTGAGAATTTCCTGCTCCATCTGGTTCTATCAATATATTAGCATATACGTGAGTAGTATTATAACTTGGGTGATTCACCAATACTTGAGAATCTTCTGCATCAACCAGATCTAATTGTCTGTTACCTCCTTCGATCCAATTATTGCGAACCACTAATCCCGCCGATCTGTCTTTTAGATTATTACCTCTAGCTCCAGATCGTAAGGGCCCGAATCGATTAAATTGATATGTAATTCCAATAGCTGCGGTATAGGTATTATGTTGAAAAATGCTACCATCAATACCATTGTCATAAAAATAGTTTTTTTCGATTAAAACATTTTCCGTGTTTCCATCATTGGCACCAATGAATAATCCATTCCCAGAGTCATGCATTGTGCAATTTCTGATAATAAGATTTGCGGCTTTTTCTACATAGATGCTAGCAGCATTATCAGAATAGGTACTTGTCTGGCCGTTATCGTTAGTAAATTGATAGGGTGATCTTCCTGATCTGATTTCGAGATTTTCTATGGTAATATAATTTGGCAAGCCATCTACAGGAACATTAGATCCACCAATTTTAATAACTCCTCGTTCTTCATTCCAAAAGTTAACTCCAGCAACAGTGACGGCATCATTTCCATCGATAACAGCTTGTTGTCCTTGCGGTCCATTGATACCAATAATTTCTATACGTTTATCTGCAGTGCCTTGTCTGTTAATGACCCATTTTTCTTTGTACGGAGTATCTCTCCAATGAATAAATACACGATCTCCAGGTTGTAAAGTTGCCCAAGGAACTTCAGAAATTGTTGTAAGACTTTGTCCAGGACCTACGTGATAATCCGTTTCAGAAGAAGTTCCTTTTTCATACACTCTGTAGCTATTAGCTTCACTAGTAACATAAAGTGAACCGTTGCCATCTAAAGTAAGTCCTTCATGCTGACTCCCATCAGCTAGAGCTAGTTTTCCATAGATTGTTCCATCTGTTCCAACATCCACAATATTATGGCTTTGGTGACTTAATATCCATAATCTGTTGGTGAGATCATCAAAATAGATAGCAGATAAATCGTTCATGATTCCACCTCCAAATGTGGTTTCTGCATCAAAAGGAATTTCTGGCGTTACCGTAATATTACCGGTATTAGTTGGACGATTGATTTTATATATTTTTCTAGGAGTTTTTTCTTTAACAATATAAAATATCTCATTGACAGCGTCATAAGCAATACCTTCTGGACCAACATTACCTGCTGGACTGTCAAAAGTAATTTCCTGAAAATCATTTGCACTAATAGAAGTAGTCCCAGAACCTATAGTACCAATATAAAACTTTGATGCTTCATTAACGATCGCAAATTCATTATTACCCAGATACACAATGTCTTCAGAGTCTCCAAATCCAGACATGGAAATAGTTCTCACTAGATTGAAGTTATTATCAACTTCCCAAATTCTTCCACCACTATTCTGAATCATAAAAAAAGAATTGCTTTCAGGAACCCAGGTGATACCCGATAAGTCATTATTAACATAGCTTAAAGATGTAAGACCAGTAGTCGATGAGTATAATAGAACTTCTGAAGATTGTCCGAAAGATTTAATTGCGAAAAAGAACAAAATCCCTAATGATACCAGCAATTGCTTTCCAAAAAAGTAGCTAGTATTTTTGGGTGACGAAGTGTTTTGGTGATTTTTTTTCATTATTGGTTATTTATTTTGGTTTTTAGAGAAGCGTCTTGAGAATAGTAATAATAGGTAAATACTTAGTATTCAGTATATAAATGTAACGTTATAAACAGTAATATCGTACACTAGGAAACAATACGAATTTGTTATCCTATAGGGTCGTATGCTAATCTATAGGTATATTGATCAATAACTTCTCCATACATTCCTTCTTGATATACAAATGTATCAGGATCTGCATCAAGCAAACGTTTTTCAAAATAGTAGACATAGTTTTTATCTTTTGCGAAACTAGAGTTTATGATTTCAAAGGATGTAACATCAGCATCTTTAATTACCATTGATAGATAAAAAACTTGATTTTTATCCCTTGCATATTGATCTTCGCAGTTTTCATAGACCTCAAAACTTTTATAGTCCGCATCCATAATTCTTCTATGAAAACAATACACTTCATCTTTAAAAATAGTATGACTTTGTGAAATTTCTTTTAGTTCTTTTTTTAAGACAAAAATGGTGTGATTATCATCATAGATTAATGTTGTTTTCTTGAAATCATTTTCCAATTGATTTATCTTTTTGCTACTATAACCTACTGCATTGGAATTCATTACGATACTTCCTATATAATACAGATGGTTCTTGTCTTTAGAAAACAGGGTATTTATCAATTCATAGCTATCTGGGTCACTATTTGGTAATACTTTGGTTTTGTAATAGAGATGATTTTTATCGGATTGATAGTCTTTATTAAGGATTTTAAAACTAGCTGGATCAATGTACTTAAGTATATTGTTTTCAGAATAAATTGCATATGTGTCTGTAGCAAAAGTTTCTTTAATAACTCTGAAAGTTTCTGTATGAACCTCTTCTATACGTTGATCTTTGTAATAAATAACATTTCCTATTCTTAGATAATTTCCTTCAGTATCATTTTTTATTGGTAATGGTTTTTCATCTATGGTTAAGATTTTACTCTTGTTATAAAAAAGTGTTTTATCATCTTTCGAAAAATCTCCCCACAAATATTGAAATGTGGTTGGATTTGCCTCTTTTAATGGATCGTAGAAATAAAAAACTTGTTTAGCATCCTTAGTATAGTAATAAGACTGATATTTTTCGTCAGACTCTTTATGAAGGATCATTTCAAATGTTTTTGGATCGGCATCCTTAAGAATAATTTCATCATAATACACGTGGTTTTTGTCTTTAGCTAAGTTGTAGGCTAACACTTCAAAAGATTCTGGATCTGCCTGCTCGATTTCTTTAGCTCCTAAACTAAAAAAGTTGGCATTGCTGACATATACAATTCCATTTTTTTTGTAGTAATATTGGTTGCTTATATTTTTATTTATAGCTACGGCTCCATTGGTAGATGCAGAGGAAACCCAGGAAAATAATAATATTACTACCGTATAATAGACGAAAATAATTCCAATGATAATTCCTAAGATAATACCAATGATCTGTAGAGCTCTCATAAATGATTCTTTTCTAATATTTATCTTTTAATATGGTAAGTTCTATCTAGTAAAAACAGAATAATCAGTTTAGTTTTAGAATTACCTTATAAAAGTGTGAAATATAACCGTTACAATAAACACTTTTTCATGCGAAAAAACATACCTGAAAACGGGGGAATTTAAGTTTAAATAATATCCCGTTTTCTAGTGATTTTTATAGTGAAGATGCATATACTTTTGTAAATAGCTAATTTACTTAAACTACGAAAGATAAAAGGGGATAATGCTTTTTTGATTAATCACTTGATGATAGTTTTTTATACAATAAATAGTATTGTTCAAGATCCTCGATAGGTTGAACCTGAATACTTCGGAATTGGACAAGACTAATGGCTTCTTAATTAGTTGGATTGATCCTACTGATCAATCCGGAAGATCGGTTTCTAATGCTAGAGATTGCTATATAATTATAACCAAACACTAAGAAGTAACCCTATTAATAATACACACGGAATTATTCTTAGTTACCGTTTTGGCGATGGTTTTAATGATAAAGGATAACCAAAAACAAAAATACCTCGTAAAGATGTTCTTTATTGTAAGTTGGGAAAACGAAATTAGTGTTGTATATAATTCATTTTTAAAGCATACTTAGTTAATCCGGCAAGATTTCTTACATTAAGTTTAGCAATTAGGTTCTTTCGGTAACTTTCTATCGTATGCTTACTTAAGAATAATTTATCAGCGATTTCCTGAGTTGTGAATTCTTGTGCGATTAGTGTAATTACATCTACTTCTCTTTGAGTAAGTTTTACTTCTTCGTCCTTTTTTTTAGAAAACTTATTTTCCATGTAGATGTCCTTTATCTCACGCGAAAAATACTTTTCTCCTTTTAATATGGTTTGTATTGCTTTAAGAAGTTCTTCTTTTTCGGCATTTTTAGGCACATAACCATCGACATCGTGCTCAATAAGGTTGTCAATCATATCTGGGTTATTGTGCATGCTCACTACCAAAGTTTTAATATTTGATTTTCTTTGTTTTACAATCTTATTAAGAGCGATACCATCCATTTCTGGCATTGTGATATCAGTGATAATCAAGTCTATTTTTTCATCTGGATTGATCTCTAGATATTTCGCAATATGTTTACCGTTTTTGGCAGTCAACAAAATATTATAATCTTTTTCAGAATTCAGGATACTTAATAAACCATCCAAAAACATTTTATGGTCATCAGCTATAATTAGGTTGTATTTCATTTATAGTAGTTGTTAAGTTGGTAATTTCTATATTAATAATAGTTCCTCTTTTGATTCTAGAATCGATGTCTATAGTTCCAGAAATCTTGTTTAATCTACTTCTTATATTTCTAAATCCAATTCCTTCTATATTTTTATTTGTATCAAAACCTACACCATCATCCTCGAATAAAATACTTAATTCATTTTCTACCAAATTAAGTTGTAATTCTATAGAAGAAGCTTTCGAGTGTTTGATACTATTGGTAATGAGTTCTTGGATAATTTTAAAAGTTTCTATTTGTAATTTTTCATCCAAGAGATCAATTTCTTTTCTTGGATATACGCTACATAAAGTAGTAAGACTGCTGGCTCCACCAATGTTTTTGAAATATTCCTCAAGTATATCACAAAAATTATTTTTACTAAATTTTTTAGGAATCAAGTTATGAGAAAGGTCACGAACTAACTCATAGGTATCATCTATTTGAGTATTGATCCCCTTCAGGAGACCTTCGTTTTTATTTTCAGAATTATTTAATTGAAGTTTAATTGCAGCGAGATTTCCTCCGATACTATCATGTAATTCCTGTGCAATACGTTTTCTTTCTTTATCCTGACTTTCTATAGAGGCTTTAATAACTTTCAATTCCTGATCTTTTAGTAAGGATGAAATTTTTTCTTCGTTTACTTCCTCTTGTTTTTTAGTTAATTCACTTTGAGCTTTTATTTTTTGATAATAGGTAACTAGTAAACCAATAACCGGAATTAAAAGTATTAAAAAAGAATATAAAATGATATTTTTAAAGCCTTTTTGTCTAGTTGTTTCGGCTTGTTGTATTTCTAATTGTGCATCCTTAATCTCTTCATTCTTCTTTAAAAGAATATTTTCGTTTAATGTTTTTTCCCTTGCATTCTGAAAAGATAGAAGTTTGTTTTCATTTTCTTTTTGCTGTATTTCGCTCTCTTTCTTTTCAATCTCCTGTTTAAGCATTAGATTTCTAATTGCTTCTTCGCGATTTGCTAGCTCAAGTTTTTTGTTAGTGTTTTCTACTTGTAAAAATTTAATTTCTTTTTCTTTTTGTAAGGTGCTAAATTTTATCTCAAGCTCTCTTATGTCATTATCTTTTTGGAGTTCTTTAATAGAGTCTTTTATTTTGATTTTTTTCTCAAAGTATAGATACGCATCTTTATAGTTTCCTTGTGTTTTTGAGCTTTCTTCAAGGTGATTATATATGACAATTTGTTTGTCAAGAAAGCCAAGTTCTTCACAAATCAGAAGTGATTCCTGATACGCTTTTTTTGCTTTTTCATGTATCCCCTTATCCTGATAAACCAATCCAATATTAGTCATAGCATCTAATGTAGGTCTATAATACTTCTTGTCTTTTCCTAAAACAAGTGCTTGATTATAATAGGACAATGCCTCTTCATAGTTTTTCATCAGATGATACTGAGCACCGATATTTTGTAATATTACCATCTTGTTTCTTGAACCTTTGTCGTCTTTAAAATATTCAAGAGTTTTTTTTAAATAAGAAAGAGCTAACTCATAGTCATCTTTATAAGAATAAGCAGTTGCTAAACTTATGTATACCGTGAATGTAAACCTAGTATTTTCAGTATATTCGAGACAAGATTCTAGAAGTTTGATCGCATAATCATAATCCTCTAGCCTTATGTACGTTGCAGCTAAATTGTGTACTTTTCTAAAGTATCTTCCTCTGGTTTGATACTTTTGAGCAATTTCGATACCCTTGAGATGCCATTTTTTGCTTTCTTCTAACAAGCTTTTGTCTCCATATGCATTGGCAATAATATTATATGCGGATGATAGCCTGAGCATTGATAATGAGTCCTTTTGCTTTCCGATTAGTTTTATTACTTCGTTTCCATAAAACAATGCGGAATCAGCTAAGTTTCTGTCATTGTTATAAATGCCTATAATGATATTAGCATAGATTTTGTTTTTTTTATGTTTTGTTTTTTTTAATAAACGATGGCTATTCGTATAGGCATCTAGTTCTCTTTCTGTTCCTAGAAGCTTGTATGCTTCATCCAACTGTTTTTGTTCTTCAGAATAAATATTCAATTTTTTAGGAGACAGAGATAGGTTATTACCATCGATCTGGCCGCAAATACTACAAGAAACGAGCATAGTGTAAATAATCACTATTCGTTTCGAGAAATCGA
The DNA here is from genome assembly GCF_947495315.1 of uncultured Aquimarina sp. Taxonomy (GTDB): domain Bacteria; phylum Bacteroidota; class Bacteroidia; order Flavobacteriales; family Flavobacteriaceae; genus Aquimarina. The sequence continues at coordinate 152,587 of NZ_CANLYD010000012.1, forward strand.
ATAATTTTAAACTAATTGGCGCGATATGATTAGATGGTTTTTTCAGAATATTAATATACTTTAATGATTAGTCATTATGGATAGAATAGGAATTATGTTATTATCTATTTTAGCAATAAAACTAACTATTAATTTCAAAATATATATAAAATTCCTTAACATACTCCTTTAAACATGGTCAAAGGTATTAATTTCGAAAGGTTTGGATATCCCTGAAAACAGGGTTCTTACTGATCCCTTTTTATGTTAATTGTAGAGAAGGTATTGTGCTCTTATTTTTTTGAAACTTTCAAGATCTTTTCTCCAGGTTTTTTTGATTTCTCTGGCAGTATACCCTTGCTCTATTTGTATTTGTAATTTTTGTGTTCCTGCGTGTATTGTAAACGATTTGGTATTAAAAAAACCTTCTTTGTTTTTAGAATTAAGATAGGCGTCAAGCAGCCATTGCAAGTTTATACTATGAAGTCGTTCTGTTTTTCTTAGATCTTTTCCATAACAAACTTCTCCTTTATGTTTTGGATATTTGGATCCAAAATTGGGTTGTGGAGTATATGCAAAATCATATTGATCAATTGGGAAATCCGGAGAACCAAAAATCTGAAATTGCATTTCTGTACCGCGACCGGCATTTATAGTTGTTCCTTCAAAAAAACCAAGGCTTGGATAAAGATTTATCGATATGTCATTCGGTAAGTTAGGAGAAGGTCTTATAGACAAACTATAGTGTGTTTGATGTGTGTAATTCTGGATAGGTATAATCTTGATTTCACATTTCAGATCATCTCCTAACCAACCCTCACCATTTACCATTTTTGCATATTCTCCTATAGTCATACCGTGAACTAACGGAATGGGATGCATTCCTACAAAACTAGAATGTTCTGGTTCTAAGGTAGGCCCATCGATATAGTGCCCATTTGGGTTAGGTCGATCTAAAATTAATAAAGGAATATTATTTTCTGCACAGGCTTGCATTACATAATGTAATGTAGAAATATAGGTGTAAAATCTTGCGCCAACGTCTTGTATATCAAAAACTATGATTTCTATATCGGAAAGAGCTTCAGCAGAAGGTTTTTTGTTTTTACCGTGCAAAGAAACAATAGGTAACCCTGTTTTAATATCTTTTTCATCTGCTACCAATTCTCCAGCATCTGCTTTACCTCTAAAACCGTGCTCTGGTGCAAAAACCTTTTGGATGTTAATATTTCGAGACAACAGAGAATCTACTAGATGCGTATATTGTTCTAAGGCAGTTGGAGTAACTCCTTCTTTTTGTAAGAGAGGTCCTAGATTTGGAAATTTGAAAATAACAGAAGTCTGATTACCAACAATGGCTACTTTTTTATCTTTTAAGATAGGTAGATAGAGTTCAGTTTGATTAGCACCAACAATAATTGGTTCTAAGACATCAATAGAATCTTGTTTTTGACTTTCTGAAATGACACTTTTTTGGTTAATAATGGGCTTTTCACCTTCATGAGTAGTCTGAGAAGATGTTTTTGTTCCGCTTCCACAAGAAATAAGCAGTGTAAAAAAGAATAAAAACGTATTTTTGAACTTGTCTGCGAAATAGGTAGATGCATTTCTGATAAAAACCATAGATAACTTTGAATTTCGAATATTTTATTGCCAAACGCCTTATCAAAGGTAAGGAACATAAAAGTAGCATATCTTCTGCAATCATAAAAATAGCCATTTTTGCTATCGCAATCGGTATGGTTATGATGTTAATAACGGTTGCTACTGGTATAGGTTTACAACGTAAAATCAGAGAAAAAGTTGCCGCGTTTAATGGACATATTATCATTACTAGTTATGATAACAATAATAGTATAGAATCTTTGATCCCTATTAAAAAGGAACAACATTTTTATCCAGATTTTGTTGATGTAGAAGGCATTAAACATGTTCAGGGATTTGCTACAAAAGGAGGCCTTATTAGAACTGAAGATGATTTTGAAGGAATTGTGGTGAAAGGAATTGGAGATGACTATAACTGGTCATATTTTAATGAGTATTTAATAGAAGGTGTCTTACCAGATTTTACGGATCCCAGAAATAATCAGATATTAATATCGGCTTATACTTCATCGCGATTAGGCTTGGGAGTAGGAGATAAGGCAAATACGGTTTTTTTAAAGAAAAATTCTAGCTCTAATATTCCTGCTAATATTCGTGCTTTCGAAATCGTGGGGATTTATGATTCCGGTTTTCAGGAGTTCGATGAGAAATTTGTTTTTGCGGATATAAGGCATATTCAAAAAATGAATAAATGGAAAGATGGCGAAGTAGGAGGTTTTGAGGTTTTTATAGATGATTTTGATGAAATAGATAAAAAAGGTAAAGAAGTCTATGAGAGTATTCCGTCTGATTTAGAGGCACAAACGATTGCTTTGAAGTATGGTAGTATTTTTGAGTGGCTAAAACTTTTTGATCTAAATATAATTGGGATTATCGGTATCATCATATTGGTAGCAGGAATCAATATGATTACAGCATTACTCGTTTTGATTTTAGAAAGAATACAAATGATAGGAATCTTAAAATCCTTGGGAACTAATGATTGGAGTATTCGAAAAGTATTTTTGTATAATGCAGGGTATTTAATTCTTCTCGGTTTGTTTTGGGGTAATCTAATTGGTGTAAGTTTATTATTTATTCAGAAACATTATGGAGTTATAGGTCTTAATCCTGCTACTTATTATGTAAGTACTGCTCCGGTTTATATAAGTATCGGTTATATTATTTTGCTAAATATCGGAACCACGATATTATGTTTAACAATGCTCCTTATACCATCTTATGTAATTGCCAAAATATCGCCTTCTAAAGCAATAAGATTTCAGTAGTAGTAAATAAGGCATCTTCCTCTTACTTAATGACTTTGTATTTGTATCTTTGCACCGCATAAAAAACAATTGTAAGAGACTGTAATAAATTAGTAAGCTTGTGAAGTACGCAAATAATATATTAGAAACCATTGGGGATACACCTATGGTAAAAATGAATCCTTTAGTAAAAGATGTGGATGCGCTGGTATTAGCAAAATACGAGACGTTTAATCCCGGAAATTCGGTTAAAGATCGAATGGCGCTAAAAATGATTGAAGATGCTGAGGCTGATGGAAGATTAAAACCTGGAGGAACTATTATCGAAGGTACTTCTGGTAATACCGGAATGGGATTAGCACTCGTGGCTATTGTAAAAGGATATAAGTTGATCTGTGTAATGGCAGATAAGCAATCCAAAGAAAAAATGGATATTCTACGAGCAGTTGGAGCCAAAGTGATGGTATGTCCAACAAATGTGGAGCCTGATGACCCAAGGTCATATTATTCGGTTTCTAAAAGATTAGCAGAAGAAACTCCTAATTCCTGGTATGTAAACCAATATGATAATCCATCTAATGCCAAAGCACATTACGAGAGTACCGGACCTGAGATATGGGAACAAACGGATGGAAAGGTTACTCATTTCATTGTAGGAGTAGGTACCGGAGGAACAATTTCTGGAGTTGGAAAATATTTGAAAGAAAAAAACCCTAATATTAAGATTTGGGGAATAGATACTTATGGTTCTGTTTTTAAGAAATATCATGAAACTGGTGTGTTTGATGAAAATGAAGTGTATTCTTATATAACAGAAGGTATCGGAGAAGATATTTTGCCTGAGAATGTAGATTTCTCTATTATTGATGGATTTACTAAAGTGACGGACAAAGATGCAGCAGTTTATACGCAGAGACTTGCAAAAGAAGAAGGAATGTTTCTGGGTAATAGTGCTGGAGCGGCGATTAAGGGATTATTACAATTAAAAGATAATTTCACAAAAGATGATGTAGTAGTTGTATTATTTCATGACCATGGAAGTCGTTACGTAGGTAAGATGTTTAATGATGATTGGATGCGAGAACGCGGTTTTCTGGAAGAAGAAGTGTCTACTGCGGTCGATTTAGTTAAAAATCACATAGAAAAACCTTTGGTGACGGTGAAAACCGAAGAGCTGGTCTCTCACGCAATAGAACGTATGCGTAAATTTCAGATTTCTCAAATACCAGTTTTAGACAGTGAAGGCTTTGTTGGTTCTGTAGATGAGAGTGCTTTGTTTACTGCATTTCTTGAAGATAAAAATACTGGAGACACACCTATTAGAGAGATCATGAATGATCCTTTTCCTATAGTTAATGCAAATACATCATTGGATGAAATATCAGGACTAATAAAAAATGGTAATCCAGCAGTTCTTGTAGCTCTTGATAATGGTAAACACCATATTATTACCAAATATGATGTTATCAGTCATATAAAATAAATTATTATATTTATAACAGGTAAGGAAACCCCCTTTATTAGTTTAACAAGCTAATATAGGGGTTGTTTTTATACATTAATCTTAATTTAGAGGTTGTTTTACGCAACTTAATTGTAAAAAGTCAATCTATATAGAAAGATTCGTATAAAATCTTAGGGCTATGCAAAAATATTCATTTGACTTTTCTGATATAGATAAACTAAGGGGCTATTTTAGATCTCAATTAGATCCGAAAGGAACCACAGATAGAATCTATTTCCCTCCTGAGATTGGAGAAGGGTATCTAAGTTATTATAAAATATCTCCAGAGGTTTTTCTTTTTATTAATAATTATAAGTCACATGTTGATATAGAGTATGTAAGGGAGCCTATTGCAGAAAAAGATATCATTTTACATTTTAGGAAGTATTCATTGGACCATCAGATAAAGAAAAATGAAATTATAAGCTCATATTCTGATGGCTATACTCCAGGTAATATGAGATGTATGGATGCACAACAGGGTGAAAGAGTTTATATTACAAAAGGAGCTGAAGTAAAATCGATTATGATTGTACTTAAAAGTGAATATATAAAACCCTATTTTCTTAAAAATAGTGATATGGCAGAAAGGGTAGATAGTTATATTAGATACTCGCATCAGCATATTAATAAATTTTATCTTTCATATAAACAGTCTGTCCTCTTTGATCAGATTGTTTCTCCTGATATTAGTAAGGTGGAAAATTATTTGTTTTTCATAGCCAGAGGAATTCGTCTGTTAGAAACGTTCTGGAAAGATGTTTTAATGTGGGAAACAGAGAGTAATCCATTTAATATAAATAGTTCGCAAGTTGGTAACATTTATAAGGTTAGTAATTATTTAGAGCATAATTTACACGAACCTTTTATCGGTGTTGATCAATTGGCGTCTATGGCACATATGAGTCGTACCAACTTCTTCAACATGTTTAAAGAGATTCATGATCAAACACCTTTAGAGTTTTTTAATAATAAAAAATTAGAAAGCTCCTATAATATGATATTTGCTGAAGGGTTGTCTATTAAAGAGGTAATGGATAATTTGAATTATTCTAATTCTTCAAAATTTAAAAAAGCTTTTTTTAATAAGTTCGATATCTATCCGGATATCCAAATTTGATTACATTCTAAATAATATAAAATAAAGATGGTCGTCAAAAAATGACAACCATCTATAACCTAACACAAACTCAACTAAGCTTAGGATTTTGTAATCTTTATGTTTTCTTGAAATTATCTTCCCTATTTCTAAGAACAAATTAAAGAAATCAAATAATTGTAGCAATTTCCATTAATACATAAAATCTTACCAATAGTACATTTTTGACAGATTTAAGTCTTTTTTAAGAATTATAAAGAGAAAATAGTACTATTTGATTCTATATAGTATGATTTTAAGGGAGAATATCTCTTTCTAATAGGCTCAAAAAGGTTTTTTACTATTTAAATGAATCAAAAAGGGTAACATTTTAATTATTGATTACACATAACTATAGAAATCAAAGGTGTTTTCTTTAAATTAATAATTAACGATAGTATGAAGGAAGAGTTTTTGCACTACCTATGGAAATATAAAAAATTTAATTTTTCAAACCTAAAAACTACAAACCTGTTGCCGGTTGTACTTCAACGAGTTGGTGAGCATAATCAGATGAATTCCGGACCGGATTTTTTTAATGCTCAATTGGTAATCGATAATCAGAAATGGGCAGGTAATGTCGAAATTCATATCAAGTCGAGTGATTGGTATGTGCATCATCACGAGAGTGATCCTGCCTATGACAATGTTATATTACATGTGGTATGGGAAAATGATGTTGAAGTTTTTAGAAAGGATAATTCTAGAATCCCTGCCTTACAACTTAAAGATTATATTGATAAAAATATAGTGTCTCAATATCAAAAACTTTTTCAAAGTAAAGATGTTAGTTGGATTCAATGTGAAAAGGAGCTTTGTGATGTGTCTGATTTTATAATTTTTAATTGGCAGGAAAGACTCTATTTAGAGAGGTTAGAACAGAAATCAGAATTGATAGAAGAATTATTAGATAAGTCTTCTAATGATTGGGAAACAGTTCTCTTTAAATTATTATCAAAGAATTTCGGACTGAAAGTTAACAGCGATCCTTTTTTAAGTTTGGCTAATTCGTTTGATTTTTCAATTCTTAGAAAATGTAGTAACAATCTAAAGCAGTTAGAAGCTTTATTTTATGGACAAGCCGGTTTGCTGAATTCAGATTTGGATGTTTTATATGTTAAAGAGTTGCTGAAGCACTATCAATTTTTAAAAAATAAGTTCACTTTAAAAAATCGCGGTGTATTGCCTTTTCAGTTTTTTAGGCTACGTCCTTCTAATTTCCCGACGATTCGGATATCTCAGCTCGCAAACCTTTATTTTAAAAATAAGCAGCTATTTAGTAAGATTATTACGATTAATGACCTGGAAAAATTCTATGAACTGTTTGATACAAGTGCCAGTGATTTTTGGAAAACTCATTATACTTTTGATAAAGAATCTTCTGCCAGAAAGAAAAGAGTAACAAAGTCATTTATTCATTTGATCTTAATCAATACAGTCATTCCGGTAAAATTTTTATATGCAAAAAGCCAAGGAAAAGATATTTCGGAAGAAATTTTCGGATTGATATCACAGTTGCCTGTAGAAAAGAATGCGATATCAGATAAGTTTATTAGTTTAGGAGTGAATATGGAAGATGCGTTACATTCTCAATCTATGATTCAGCTTAAGAACAACTACTGTGATCAAAAAGCTTGTTTAAAATGTTCGATTGGTAATTATTTATTGAATAGAGAGGATAGTTTGGGATAATATAATTATTTTGCATTATGCTTTATAATCTAAGACATTTTTTAGAACGGAACGGATTTTACGTTTCTAGCAGGCTGGCAGATAGATTAGGAATGCGCGCTAAAAATGTACGTTTGTTTTTTATTTATTTGACTTTTGCTACAGCAGGATTAGGCTTTGTTATTTACCTTAATATGGCGTTCTGGTTGAAATTAAAGGATCTTGTGTATACAAAACGAACTTCAGTTTTTGATTTATGATAAAGCTTTATAGTTGGGGGAGACCAAGAATATATATAGCACTGATTTTGCTGATTGTTGTTATAACTACAGGAGTATTGGGGTTTCATTATATCTCTGATTATACCTGGGTAGATGCCTTATATATGACGGTGATTACAATGACCACCGTGGGTTTTGGAGAAGTTCAACCACTGGATGACAACGGCAAGTTATTTACAATATTTTTGATATCAACTAGTGTAGCCATTTTTGCTTACTCGGTTTCAGTAATAACAGAGTACATAGTAAGTAAAAATGATCCAAAGAGAATGCAAAACCGTAAAATACAAAAAATGATAAATCAACTAGAAAATCATATCATTATTGTGGGATATGGTCGCAATGGTAAACAAGCCGCAGCAAAATTAACGGCCTATAATAAAAAGTTCATTATCGTTGAAAAAGATGAGGAGATTATTCAACGATACCAAAGTGAAACATTACTATTCCTTAAAGGAAATGCTACCGAAGATGATGTGTTGATTGAAGCGGGGCTTAAGAAGGCGTCTACTCTGATTTGTACATTACCAGAGGATGCAGATAATTTGTTTATAGTTTTATCAGCAAGACAAATTAATAAGAATTTAAAAATAATTAGTAGAGCATCTCAAGATGCATCTTATAAGAAAATTAGATTGGCTGGAGCAGATAACGTAATTATGCCAGACCGAATAGGAGGTGATCATATGGCTTCTTTGGTAGTTGTTCCGGATTTGATCGAGTTCTTAGATAATCTTTCGATTGTTGGAAAAAAATCCATAAACATTGAAGAAGTTTCTTTTGAAGATATGTTTGATGATGAAAAAGAAAGAACTATTAAAACAATTGATATGCGATCCAAAACAGGTTGTTCTATTATTGGGTACAAATCACCAGAAGGAGATTATGTCGTTAATCCAGGAGCGGATACACTTTTAAAACCGGGTTCTAAGATAGTAATCATAGGTCGTCCAGAACAGGTGAATCAACTGAATAAAGAATTTAATATTTAGACTATAACAAAAGATTTAACCGTTAAATTATTGTAAACAATGGTTTTTTTTAGCATCTTGCTCACTTCTAAAAAACTAAATTCAATTAACTCACACATTATGAAGAGAATTCTTCTTTCAATTTTAGCTTTTACAATTCCATTTATAACATTCGCACAAGAGACCACAGAAAAAGGTCTGGATCAAAAAATAGATGAAGCTTTTCAACCGGTTTCCGATTTTTTCTCTAATGTAATCTTTTTTGAAGTTTTTTCCGGAGCACCATTTGTTATCATTTTATTGGTGTTAAGTGCTATTTTCTTTACTCTATATTTTGGATTTCCTAATATTCGATATTTTGCAAAAGCCATTAATGTGGTAAGAGGCAAGTATGACGATGTAGAAGGTCATGGTTTAGGTGATCCTGATGCTGCGGTAGATGGCGATATACGAGATACAATTAGAGATGAAAGTAAAGAAGGAGAAGTTTCTCACTTTCAGGCTTTGGCAACTGCGGTTTCCGGAACTGTAGGTAATGGTAATATTGCTGGTGTTGCGTTGGCAATCGCTTTAGGTGGTCCTGGAGCAACTTTCTGGATGATTATTTGTGGATTATTGGGGATGTCTACCAAATTTGTAGAATGTACACTTGGTGTACAATACAGAGATGTTGGAGAAGATGGAACCGTATATGGAGGTCCAATGTATTATTTAAGTAAAGGACTTAAAGAAAGAGGTTTTGCTACACTTGGTAAAATTGCAGCAGTTATTTTTGCTATATTCTGTATCGGAGGATCTTTTGGTGGTGGAAACGCGGCTCAATCTAATCAGGCAACGATTGTGTTAAAAGAGCTTATGGGGCTAGAAAGTGCAGGTGCAGGAACGATTATTGGTGTTGTACTAGCAATTCTAGTAGGAATTATTATCATTGGAGGGATTAAGAGAATTGCTTCTGTTACAGAAAAGGTAGTTCCTTTAATGGCAGTGATGTATATCATTGCTTGTTTATATATAATTTTTAGTAATTTCTCATTTATAGATGATGCTATTGGTATGATTGTTACTGAAGCATTCAATCCAAAAGCAATAGGAGTAGGAGGTTTTATTGGAGTTTTATTAGTAGGGTTTAAAAGAGCAGCATTTTCTAATGAAGCAGGTGCGGGATCAGCTTCAATAGCTCACTCTGCGGTAAAAACTAAATATTCAGCTTCAGAAGGGCTTGTAGCTTTACTAGAACCATTCATTGATACTGTAGTAATCTGTACAATGACTGCACTAGTAATTATTATTTTTAATTCTGGTGGTGCTTTTCAGTATGGAGGAGATGGTAGTGGTGCTGTTTTGATTGATGGAGTTTCATATGAAGGAGCAGGAATTACTGCACAAGCGTTTGGTAAATTCATTCCATACTCTAATATATTCTTGACTATAGCTGTTGTGCTATTCGCAGTGTCTACCATGATATCTTGGTCATATTACGGATTACAGTCATGGAAATTCTTATTTGGTAGAGGTAAGACTGCAGATTTAGTATATAAGCTTTTGTTTTTAACTTTTGTTGTTATTGGTGCAGCAGCAAGTATGAACTCTATTTGGGCATTCTCTGATGCAATGATTTTTGCAATGGTGTTCCCTAATATGGTTGGACTGTTCTTCTTGTTCCCAGTGGTTAAAAAACAACTTGTAAGGTATTTTGATGCAATAAAAGCTTCTAAAATTTAAGATTAGTTATCGTCTTATATGAAATCTATAAAATCCCATTTCGAGATACACAGACGTTTCCGAAATGGGATTCTTCTTTTAGCAGTATTGATTTTTCTTTTCCTTATAGCTTTGTATTGCTATCCCGGTTCTGTAAATAGTTCTAATAACTTTGAAGAATTAGCAAGATTTCAAACTCAAATTGACTCTCTTAAAAAGGAAGCAATCAAGAAAAAAAAGTCATATAAGCTAAGACCTTTTAATCCTAATTTTATAACTGATTATAAAGGATATACTTTAGGAATGTCGACAGAAGAGTTGGATAGACTTTATATACATAGGAAAGAAAATAAATGGATAAATTCTGTTTCAGAGTTTAAGAATATTACTAAGGTTTCTGATTCACTATTGGCTGTGATTTCTCCGTTATTTAAATTCCCTGATTGGGTTAAAAACCCTAAGAACTCTAAATCTTACCAAAAACGGAAATACCCAGTAAAATCTTTTGATCAGAAAGAAGATCTTAATAGGGTAACATCGGCTGAACTTCAGGAGACAATAGGAGTTCCTGATTTTATTGCTGAAAGAATTATAAAACACAGAAACAATTTGAGCGGATTCATAAGTGACCTTCAGCTTAAAGATATTATAGGGCTTTATGAGAATCAACGAAATAAGATTCTGGCCTTATACACAGTTAAAACAAAGAAGGATATTGAAAGGGTTAATATAAATAAGGCTTCGGTAAAAGAACTGATGGAGGTTCCTTATTTTGATTTTGAAACTGCTTTGGATATAAAGGATTTTATAGAAGAGAATAACGGGATATCAGATTTTGAAGAATTAGGAAAAATTGAAGGTTTTTCTTTAGAAAAAATAGATAGAATAGCGTTATATTTGATATTAAATTAAAAATCGGAAAAAATTACTGTAAATATTGATAATACTTAAATTTGATTTCAAGTTTTAAGATGTTTGTTTCTTTACAGTAATATGTTGCTATATATAAATTAAAAGTTATCATCTAAACAACATGTATTTTACAGAAGAGCACGAATTATTTAGAGAAAGTCTTAAGGATTTTTTACAAAAAGAGGTAGTTCCACATATTGAAAAGTGGGAGAAAACTGGAGATATAGATCGTTTCATTTGGGAGAAATTCGGAGAGATGGGATATTTCGGAATTTCTTATCCCGAGGAATATGGTGGATTAGACCTGGACCTTTTTTATACCGTTATATTTTTAGAAGAACTACAGAAAATTAATTCAGGAGGTTTTGCCGCAGCAATGTGGGCACATGTGTATCTGGCGATGACTCATGTAAATAAAGAAGGCGATCATAGAATTAAAGAAAAATACCTTAAAACAAGTATCACCGGTGAAAAAATAGGATGTTTATGTATTTCTGAACCTTTTGGAGGTTCTGATGTTGCCGGTATGAGAACTACTGCTGTAAAAGAAGGAGATTCTTATCTTATAAATGGTTCTAAAACATTTATAACTAATGGAGTATATAGTGACTATTTGGTAGTGGCAGCTAAAACTACTCCAGAACTTGGTAATAAGGGGATCAGTATCTTTATTATGGATCGAGATACGCCAGGGATTTCTGCAACGAAATTAGATAAATTAGGTTGGAAAGCTTCTGATACAGGAGAAATAGCTTTTGATAATGTAAAAATACCTTTGGAAAATTTAATGGGTGAAGAGAACAAAGGATTCTCTTATATTATGCAACATTTCGCCTTAGAAAGGTTGATAATGGGTATTAATGCACACGCGAGAACAGAATTTGCTTTAGAGTATGTTATTAAATATATGGGTGAGCGCGAGGCTTTCGGAAGAACTATAGATAAGTTTCAGGCGCTCAGACACACGGTAGCAGATATGGCGAGTGAATTAGAAATGTGTAAAGAATTTAATTACTCGGTAGCCAAAAGATTGAATGAAGGACAATATGTAGTAAAAGAAGCTAGTATGTCTAAATTGCTTTCTACAAAAATAGCTGATGAGGTAATTTATAAGTGTCTTCAATTATTAGGAGGGTATGGTTATATGGAGGAATATCCGCTTGCCAGACTGTTTAGAGATAGTAGATTAGGTCCGATAGGAGGTGGAACTTCTGAAATCTTAAGAGAGATTATCGCCAAAATGGTTATTGATAAGAAGGAGTATAAACCAGCTGTTAAGGAGTAATTTGAAATAGCATTTTGGCGAAAATTGTTTTTTCAATTCGCCAAAATGGTTATTGATAAAAAGGAATATAAGCCAGCTGTTAAGGAATAATCAAAAATAGCTTTTTGGCGAAAATTGTTTTTTAAATTCGCCAAAATGGTTATTGATAAGAAGGAATATAAGCCAGCTGTTAAGGAATAATTAAAAATAGCTTTTTGGCGAAAATTGTTTTTTTCAATTCGCCAAAATGGTTATTGATAAGAAGGAATATAAACCAGCTGTTAAGGAATAATCAATAAGATACCTTACCGACTTGTGAATTTTTAAAAGGTTTTTTGTTTGTCTATAGTTTTAAGACAAACAAAAAACCTTTTTTTTCTTCATATTATCTTGTGTCTATATGAAGTTGTCGAGCTTTTTTGATCCAAAAAAAAGGTTGATGATCACTTTTTATTTCGAAATGTAAATCAAATCAGGTAAACTCGTTATGTATTGTATACCTGATACATATGTGCTATAAACCCAAAATCTAAAGGAATAATAAGCATTCCTTTTAACCGCTTTTTTTCCTTCTAAACGCTTTTTTTTCGCCCTCATCTTATTTCTTTTTTTCAACATTCACTGCATTTGTAGTATTGCACCATAAATCATTTATCTAAAACTCATTAATGTATTATGAAAAAGCTATCAAGACCTTTTATCAATTTCAGTGTATTAATTTTATTATGTCTCGCTTTGGGGTGTAGTAATGATGATTCAGTTAATCCCGAAGACCCAAATGTAGGAGGAGAGCCCTTAACATATGATGATGTGTTTTCTATCGGAAATGAGATTCCTTCTTTTAATGAAGAAAGAATAGAAAACATTGTATCTGTAGAAGAAGCACCTTTAGATGAGGATAATGCAGATGGTACTACTTCTAGATTTATTTGTGTTACCGAAACTGTTAATTTAAGAGATGGTACAGGAAAGTTTAATTTATTCGATACGAATGCTGAAGTCATATTTCCTGGAAATTTGTTACAAGGAAGTACATTGTCAGAACCTACACCTTCTCCGATTGTGGTTGAACGTGCAGGAGGAACTATTTCTATAAATATTAATAACGGAAATTTGCAATCCTCTGCAGAAGTAGATGAGGTAAAACGAAGTACTATACAAGATGCGATCAATCAAATTATCAGTACTTCTGGCGAAGAAGCACCTGCAAATTTTACAGTAGACATCGAACAGGTAGAGTCTGAGGAACAACTGGCTGTTGAGTTAGGTATTAACGTACGTGCCTTTAGAGTAAATGTTTCTAGCAATTTTAGTTTTAGTACAGAAAAAGAATTTAATCGTACACTAGTTAAATTAGACCAAAGTATGTACACGATGAGTTTTGATTTGCCTACAGATATCGGACAAATTTTTGACGAAAGTGTTACTCCTGAAGATTTAGCGCCATTTGTACAGCCCGATAATCCGGCAACATTTATTTCCTCTGTAACTTTTGGACGTGTTTTTTACATGTTGATAGAATCGACTTCTACGCGTCAGGAAATGGATGCAAGTATCAATGCAAGTTTTTCAGGTCTGGCCGTTAATGCTTCAGCAAGCTTAGATGTTTCCTCTGTTGAAAGCTTAAGCGACTTAAAAATAAAAGTTATTGCATATGGAGGCCCTTCTAGTGGTGCTTTTGAATTGATTGGTGAAACGAATATTCGAGATATTGCTTCAGCATTAGGTCAAACTTCTGACTTACGTTTTGCATTGCCCATTTCTTATGTAGTACGAAGTGTAGAACGTCCTGATCAAATCGTAGGTGTAAACCTAGCAACAGAATTTGGTAGAACTACTTGCGAGTTAAAAGGACAATTACCGCTAAGAGCTTATCGAAATCTAGTGGATATTTTCGGTGCTGAGGATCGTATAGGAGCCGCTTTTAATATAGATGGCGCAGTAATAGGTGTCTATAATGATGCGGGTGATAGATATGCTATTTATGATGCAGGACTAGGAGAAGTATTAGGGATATTTGATCATAATGATCCCGACGGACCTCTAGGAGTTAGTAATTTGGATAATGTTGGAGCTGGTTTCAAGCATACTGAAACTGATAAAGGATTTCCTGAAAATACGGTGGTGCTTACAGATAAAGGAGGGATTAGATCACATAGGTTTTTTGTGAATGATAATTTTGATATAAATAATGCAAATCCGATTGGAGTTTATGCTTCCAATACTGAAAGTATCGAGACTATTTTGAGTACTAATAGTTCTCCGTTTCCCTTTTCGGCAGAGGGTATTTTTGCAGCCGCAGGATTGCCTTCTAATTTAGCTGATGGTAATAGAATGACTTCTATTGTTTTTTCTGGTGGGTCACCTGAGTTTATGCAAAACCTTTTTTCCAGTAGTACAGCTATGAGTAATGTAGCAACACAAAATTTATCAGTATTACTAAAAGAAGAAGGTAACGATAGTTTTAATAAAATAAGGGCTGCGGCTGTGATACGTTTTTTAGGAGGTGAAGAAGAACTCCTACTCATTAACGAAGAAGGCGATTTAATGATGTATTTGAGTGATTTGAATGCCAGAAGAAGAGACGTGTATAGAAGAATTAGAGAGGTTGATAATTTTGAAGCTATTTATTCCGGAATTAGAGTACTGAAATAATAGTTTTTCGAGTATCATGATCCAGTCAATCGAACTTATTTACAGTAAGTAGCTATAGTAATTGCCCTGAAATCCCTTCCCCAAGTTTACTATTTATGATTCCCCGATGGCTCTGCCTCGGGGTTTCTGATTTACTTTCTTTGGGAAGTTGGAATTACCTTTTTACAATTATGAATAGTGTAAAATAAAGAATTTAAGTTTTGGACCCTAAAAGAAAAATGAACTCACAGGAGGTGGAACTTCTGAAATCTTAAGAGAGATTATCGCCAAAATAGTTATTGACAAGAAGGAATATAAACCGGCTGTTAAGGAATAATTTAAAATAGCATTTTGGCGAAAATTGTTTTTTCAATTCGCCAAAATGGTTATTGATAAGAAGGAGTATAAACCAGCTGTTAAGGAGTAATTTAAAATAGTTATTGACAATAAAGAATATAGACCAGCTATCTAAAATTTCTTAATTTTACAAGATTTTTTTTGAGAACCTTATAAAATCCGCAGCTTATAGTTAAGCAACTAATAAGTCTTGCGGATTTCTTTTATTAACTCATAAAAAAGTAAAGAATTAACAGGTTTTTATTACTGTTTTTGTGTAAATGCTAAAATTTTATCAACACGAAAACGTTTGAGTTTTGATTCAAACGTTTTCGTTGTAAGTAAAAATATTACATTGTAAGAAATTTAACACACAAACACTTATTTTTATGAAAACTTTTAAGTTTATCTATTTTTTATTAGCGGTATCGTTTATAGTGATATCGTGCGGTAAGGATGAGGTTTTTGATTCCGTAGAACAGGAGTCTGTAAAGCCTGAAGAATTAATTTATACTAGAGCAGGTCTTAAATCTATAGGATCTGGAGTAATGATGCAAGCCTTTTATTGGGATGTTCCAGCTGGTGGTACTTGGTGGAATGTGGTAAAAGGAAAGGTGAATTCCTGGAGTAATGCAGGTGTTGATGCAATTTGGTTACCACCAGTAAGTAAAGCTCAGAATGGGCCATTTTCTATGGGATACGATCCTTTTGATTATTACGATTTCGGTCAGTATAATCAAATGGGAAGTACTGAAACAAGATTTGGGTCCAAATCAGAACTAGAATCTTTAATCTCTAGCGCTCATAATAAAGGGCTGAATGTGATTGCAGATATCGTAATCAACCACAACAGTGGAGGAGATTTAGAACCAAATGAATTTGCAGGAAAAGACACCTATACCAAGTTTAATCCGCTATCTAATAAGTTTGATAGGACAAAATATGATTTTCATCCAAATGAAGCATATAATTCGGACAGTGGATTCTTTGGAGGGTTTCCTGATTTAAGTCATAATAAAGCATATGTTCAGGATTGGTTATGGAAAAGAAGTAACTCTGTAGCTAAGTACTATAAGAATACTATGGGATTTGATGGGTATAGATTTGATTATGTAAAAGGTTTTGCTCCTTGGGTTGCTAAAGAATTTCGTCAATCTACTGGTGCATTTGGTATTGGAGAATATTGGGATGGAAACGCAAATACATTAAAATGGTGGACAGATCAGGCTCAGATGTCAGCATTTGATTTTGCTTGTTATTATAAAATGAGAGATGCATTTGTAGGAAACAATCTTAATGCCCTTAGTGGAGATATGTTGTGGAAAAGAAACGCATCTAGGGCTGTTACGTTTGTAGCTAATCATGATACTGATGAGATTTATACAAATAAACTTTTGGCGTATGCGTATATTTTAACACACGAAGGGTATCCTGCTCTTTTTTATAGAGATTATGAGGAATGGTTAAGTAAGAGTAAGTTGAACAACTTGATTTGGATTCATAACAATCTTGCCGGAGGAAATACATCGAACCTTTGGACAGATAACGATGAGTATATTGCCAGAAGAAATGGTGGTGGAGGAAAGAATGGTCTGATTGTGTATATCAATAATTCTAACTCTTGGAAAGAAAGATGGATTCAGACTAATTGGTCTAATAGAACAATAAAAGATTATACAGGTAATTCTGGTTGGGAGCCTACTACGCAAGGAGGGAAATGGGTTAAAATTCAGGCACCACCAAAAGGATATACTGTTTGGTCTCTAAAATAGTGAAGTGATTATTCTTAATTTATAAGACGGTTTTTTATCTGTTAAAGCATTTTGAAGCAGATAAAAACCGTCTTTTTTTACTTTGATTATAAGAGGTTTAAAATAAATAAGTAAATAATAATTAAGTTATTTGAAAAAAGCTTTGTAGATAATACTTTTGTGTTATCTTTGCACCCTAATTTTTAAAGAAAGGAGGTAACACTATGTTAATTATACCAGTTAAAGACGGAGAAAATATAGATAGAGCGTTAAAACGTTTTAAGCGTAAATTCGATAGAACAGGAACTATGCGTCAGCTGCGTAAGCGTCAGGCGTTCACAAAGCCTTCTGTTGAGCGCAGAGCTCAGGTTCAAAAAGCGCAATACATTCAGCACTTAAGAGACCAAGAGGAAATTTAAAACAACATGTTGAAACGTTGTATGTTTTAATTCTTTTTTAAGAATTAAACTTCGTTTTTCAGTATATATAATTTTAAGCCATTAGATGTCAAAAGTTTTATACTTTTGTATTCTAATGGTTTTTTTGTGTTTATTAAAGAATTTATAGATTATTTACTTTTAGAAAGAAAGTATTCAGTTCATACAGTTACCGCGTATAAAACAGATTTACTATCTTATACTAGGTTTTATGAAAAAGAATACGATGAAAAAGATATCTCAAGATCGAATTATGCTCAAATCCGTTCCTGGATTGTAAATTTGGTTGATGAGGGAGTTTCTAATAGGTCGATTAATAGGAAAGTATCTTCACTTAAAGCGTATTATAGATTTTTATTGAAAACTGGGCAAATAAACAAAAGCCCTTTAGCTAAACATCAAGCATTAAAAGTTTCGAAAAAACTGCAAATTCCGTTCTCAAATATTGAGGTGGATAAGGTTTTGAATGGATTGTTAGATGGAGAGGATTTCAAAAGTGTTAGAGATAGGTTAATTGTTGAGCTTTTTTATGCGACGGGAATGCGTAGAATTGAATTAGTTAATCTTAAGATAAGCAATATTGATCTCTTAGGTAAGCAGGTGAAGGTTTTGGGGAAGCGTAATAAAGAAAGGTATATACCTTTAATACCGTCAATTCTTGCTACTATTAAAAGGTATTTAGAATTAAGACCAGAAGTTGTAGTGGAGTCTGAAAATCCTTTTTTATTGTTAACAGAAAAAGGAGTTAAAATCTATGAAACACTTGTGTATCGAATCATAAATGGTTATTTTAGTGAGGCATCTTCTAAAGTAAAAAGGAGCCCGCATATATTGAGACATTCATTTGCGACACATCTGCTTAATGAAGGTGCAAACTTAAACGCTGTAAAAGAATTACTTGGTCATTCCAGTTTAGCTTCTACTGAGGTATATACGCATCATAGTGTTGCGCAATTAGCAAAAGTGCACAAGCAATCTCACCCAAGGAGTAAAAAGTAAGGTGTTTATTGTTGTGCTTATGTCTTTTGAACTTTAAAATATTTGTTTAACCAATTAAAATAACACCTATGAAAGTGAACTTGCAATCCGTTAATTTTAATGTAGATCAGAAATTGGTAGATTTTACACAGACGAAATTGGATAAGTTAGAAAATCATTTTAGTCGTATTATTCATGCTGATGTTTTTTTGAAAGTTATGAATACAAGTGGTAAAGAAAATAAAATCACCGAAATTTTACTGAGTGTTCCTGGAGATGAGTTTATAATAAAAAAAATAAACAAAAGCTTTGAAGAAGGTGTGGATGAGTGTGTTAGTTCGTTGGAAAGACAATTGCGAAAACGGAAGGAAAAATTAAATGCACATGTTTGATGATTTTTTTTTAAAAATTGTTTTGTGTAAGAAATAAATTCTATACATTTGCAGTCCGTTAGAAATAGCGGACTTTTTTATGCTTAAAAAAGTAACCAAAAAGCCGATGTAGCTCAGCTGGCTAGAGCAGCTGATTTGTAATCAGCAGGTCGTGGGTTCGAGTCCCTCCATCGGCTCTTAAAAAGGTAAGATTTTGAAAAAAAATAGAACCTTTTTTTATAAAATTTTGAATTGTAAAATATTTGATTACTTTTGCGCTTTCAAAATTTAGAAGTTCATTCTAAAATAATGATTTCAATTGGGGAGATACTCAAGCGGCCAACGAGGGCAGACTGTAAATCTGCTGACTACGTCTTCGCAGGTTCGAATCCTGCTCTCCCCACAACCTTCAATTTTGATTTCAAAATTGTAAACGCGGGAGTAGCTCAGTTGGTAGAGCGTCAGCCTTCCAAGCTGAATGTCGCCAGTTCGAACCTGGTCTCCCGCTCTTAAAAAATACAGAGCTAATCTTGATGCATTATTAGCATTGGATTTTTAAAACAAAAATAATGATGAATCGGTTTTCTTTCGATATGTAATGAAGGACTCTGGTTTATCATTGTGTACTTTTAAAAGCCGGTGTAGCTCAGGGGTAGAGCGTTTCCTTGGTAAGGAAGAGGTCACGAGTTCAAATCTCGTCATTGGCTCTTAGTTCAGAAGCATTAATTGAACACTAATATATAACTAAGATTAAATAAATTCATTATGGCAAAGGAAACTTTTGATCGTTCCAAACCGCACTTAAATATTGGTACTATTGGACACGTTGATCACGGTAAAACAACTTTAACGGCTGCGATTACTAAGGTATTATCGGATGCTGGTCTTTCTGAGGCTAGGGATTTCGATACTATTGATAACGCTCCAGAAGAAAAGGAAAGAGGTATTACTATTAATACGTCTCACGTAGAATACCAAACAGAAAATCGTCACTACGCGCACGTTGACTGTCCAGGTCACGCCGATTATGTAAAGAATATGGTAACTGGTGCGGCTCAAATGGATGGAGCAATTTTAGTAGTTGCTGCAACAGATGGACCTATGCCACAAACTCGTGAGCACATCTTATTAGGACGTCAGGTTGGTATTCCAAGAATCGTTGTATTCCTTAATAAAGTGGATATGGTTGATGATGAGGAATTACTAGAATTAGTAGAAATGGAAGTTAGAGATCTTCTTTCTTTCTATGAGTATGATGGTGATAATGGACCTGTTATTTCTGGTTCTGCACTTGGAGCTCTAAATGGAGAGCAAAAATGGGTTGATACCGTTTTAGAATTAATGAAGGAAGTGGATGCTTGGATCGAAGAGCCATTACGTGAGATCGATAAAGATTTCTTAATGCCAATTGAAGATGTATTCTCTATTACTGGTCGTGGTACTGTTGCAACTGGACGTATCGAAACTGGTATTGCTAATACTGGAGATCCTGTAGAGATCATTGGTATGGGAGCTGAGAAATTAACTTCTACTATTACTGGTATCGAGATGTTCCGTCAGATATTAGATAGAGGAGAAGCTGGAGATAATGCTGGTATCTTATTAAGAGGTATTGAGAAAACTCAGATTTCTCGTGGTATGGTAATTACTAAACCAGGATCTGTAACTCCGCATGCTAAATTCAAAGCTGAGGTTTATATCCTTAAGAAAGAAGAAGGTGGACGTCATACTCCATTCCATAATAACTACCGTCCTCAGTTCTACGTTCGTACGACTGACGTAACAGGAAACATTGCGCTTCCTGATGGAGTTGAAATGGTAATGCCTGGAGATAACTTAACAATTACTGTTGAGCTTATTCAGCCAATTGCAATGAATGTAGGTCTTCGTTTTGCGATCCGTGAAGGTGGTAGAACGGTAGGTGCCGGACAGGTTACTGAAATTTTAGACTAATACAATATATTAATATATGAGGTAAGGTATTCGCTACGGCGAATACCTTGACTTATGTATACGGGTTTAGCTCAGTTGGTAGAGCACTGGTCTCCAAAACCAGGTGTCGGGAGTTCGAGTCTCTCAACCCGTGCTGATAAATATGGAAAGTATCTTCATTTAAATAAAATGAAGTTGATATAATGAATTTATAGTGGTAAGAGATTTTTTTCTTGTCATTAAAAAGAATAATAAGATGGCTGGATTAATAAATTACATTACGGAATCATATAGCGAGTTAAAGAACCACGTAACATGGACTCCTTGGGCAGAAGCGCAAAGACTTACCTTGGTTACCATTGTTTTCTCGGTTATTTTTTCATTAGCTATCTGGGGAGTTGATACTGTGTTTAGTAATGTGATAGAGTATTATTTCACTTTAGTTAAATCGTAATTATAATGGCTGAGGTTGGAAATACAAAAAAATGGTACGTTGTACGTGCTGTAAGTGGTCAAGAGAACAAGATAAAGGACTATATCGAACGAGAAATTGCTCATATGGGAATGGAGGACTATGTTTCTCAAATCTTGGTGCCCACTGAAAAGGTTATTCAGATCAGAAATGGGAAAAAGATACATAAAGAAAGAGTGTATTTTCCTGGGTATGTGATGATAGAAGCAAATCTTTCTGGAGAAATTCCTCATATAATAAAATCTATTAATGGAGTTATTGGTTTTCTTGGAGAGGTTAAAGGAGGAGATCCTGTGCCTTTAAGAAAAGCCGAAATTAACAGAATGCTTGGTAAAGTAGATGAGCTTGCAGTGAAAACTGATAATGTTGCTATCCCTTACACTGTTGGAGAAACGGTAAAAGTGATTGATGGTCCTTTTAACGGTTTTAACGGTACAGTTGAGAAGGTTAATGAAGAAAAGCGTAAGCTTGAAGTAATGGTTAAGATTTTCGGAAGAAAAACCCCATTAGAATTGAGTTATATGCAAGTAGAAAAAGTATAATAATTGTTACATTATATATCCTGAATTGTTCTTATTGCTTCCACTTTATAGAACAATTCTAATTTAAAATTAGAAAAATGGCTAAAGAGATAAGTAAGGTTGTAAAACTTCAAGTACGTGGAGGAGCGGCGAACCCATCCCCACCAGTTGGACCTGCTTTAGGTGCTGCCGGAGTGAATATCATGGAATTCTGTAAGCAATTCAATGGTAGGACACAAGATAAGGCTGGTAAAGTATTGCCAGTTGTTATTAATGTTTACAAAGACAAGTCTTTTGATTTTGTAATCAAAACTCCACCTGCGGCGGTTCAAATACTGGAAGCAGCAAAAACGAAAAAAGGTTCAGGAGAGCCAAATCGTAAAAAAGTGGCTAGTGTTACTTGGGATCAAGTTCGTACAATTGCAGAAGATAAAATGCAGGATTTAAATGCATTTACTGTAGAATCTGCTATGAAAATGATTGCCGGTACCGCTCGTTCAATGGGTGTAACTGTAAAAGGACAAGCTCCTTTTTAATCCAAAAACGTGTAGAAAATGGCAAAAGTAACTAAAAAGCAAAAAGAAGTTAGAGCTAAGGTTGAAAAGAATAAAGCATATTCTGTAGACGAAGCTTCTGCTTTAGTAAAAGAAATAACAAACGTAAATTTTGATGCCTCCGTAGATCTTGCTGTTCGTTTGAACGTAGATCCTCGTAAAGCAAATCAAATGGTACGTGGTGTGGTAACATTACCACATGGAACAGGAAAGGATGTTAAAGTTCTTGCATTAGTAACACCGGATAAAGAAGCTGAAGCTAAAGAAGCTGGAGCTGATTTTGTAGGTCTTGATGAATATCTAGACAAAATTAAAGGTGGATGGACTGATGTAGATGTGATCATTACAATGCCTAGTGTTATGGGTAAATTAGGTCCATTAGGTCGAGTATTAGGACCACGTGGTTTAATGCCTAACCCTAAAACAGGAACAGTAACAATGGATATAGCAAAAGCTGTTTCTGATGTTAAAGCTGGTAAAATCGATTTTAAAGTTGATAAAACTGGTATTGTTCACGCCGCAATTGGAAAGTCATCTTTTTCTGCTGATAAAATCGCAGGAAATGCAAAAGAATTATTAACAACGTTAGTGAAGTTAAAACCTGTGGCAGCTAAAGGGGTATATATTAAGTCAATATATATGTCTTCTACAATGAGCCCTAGTTTGGAGATTGATTTAAAGAACTACGCTGGTAATTAAGATAAACGATTATGACAAGAGAAGAAAAATCACAAGTAATTGAAGACTTAACTGCTCAGTTAGCTGAAAACACTAATATCTATTTAGCGGATATTTCAGGTTTGGATGCAGGAACAACTTCAAACTTACGTAGAGCTTGTTTTAAAGCTAACGTATCATTAAAAGTAATAAAGAATACACTCCTTGCGAAAGCAATGGAGAAATCTGATAAAGATTTTGGAGAATTACCAGAAGTATTAAAAGGTAATACTTCAATTATGTTCTCTGAAACAGGTAATGCACCGGCAAAGGTTATAAAAGAGTTTCGTAAGAAATCTGAGAAGCCTTTACTAAAAGGAGCTTTTGTAGAAGAAGCAATTTTTGTTGGGGATGAAACTCTGGATGCACTTGTAGATATCAAGTCTAAAGAAGAAGTTATCGGAGAAATTATTGGCTTACTACAGTCACCGGCTAAGAATGTTATTTCTGCATTAAAGTCTAGTGGTGGTACTATAGCAGGTATTCTTAAAACATTATCCGAGAAAGAAGGATAATCTAAGCGTGTACGCACTTTTTAACAAATATATTTCAATTAAAAAAAATTATTAAAAACGATAGAAAATGGCAGATTTAAAAGAATTCGCAGAACAATTAGTTAACTTAACAGTAAAAGAAGTTAATGAGTTAGCTGATATATTAAAAGATGAGTATGGTATCGAGCCTGCTGCTGCTGCAGTAGCTGTTGCTGGACCAGGTGCTCCAGGTGCAGAAGCTGCAGAAGAAAAAACTGAATTTGATGTAATCCTTAAAGCAGCTGGTGGTGCTAAATTAGCAGTTGTAAAACTTGTGAAGGAATTAACTGGTCTTGGTCTTAAAGAAGCTAAAGGTTTAGTTGATGATGCTCCAAGTGCAATCAAAGAAGGTATTGCTAAAGATGAAGCAGAAGCTCTTAAAGCTCAATTAGAAGAGGCTGGAGCAGAGGTTGAGCTTAAGTAAGCTTACCATATATTGACATAGAGGTTTAGACCTGGAGAATTTTCTCTAAGGTCTAAACCATTTTGCGTATATAAATATGATGTATTAAAATACGCTGTTTTTTAAACTTTAATTTAATTCCGTCCATTGATGTTAGCAACGCAAACTGAAAGATTGAATTTTTCTTCTGTAAAGAATAGACCTGATTATCCGGATTTTTTGGATATCCAGATCAAATCATTTCAGGACTTCTTTCAATTAGAAACAAAGTCTGAAGAAAGAGGAAACGAGGGTCTTTATAATACCTTCATGGAAAATTTCCCGATTACGGATACACGTAATCAATTTGTACTAGAATTTTTAGACTACTTCGTAGATCCACCAAGATATGATTTGCAAGAGTGTATAGAAAGAGGTCTTACATATAGTGTACCTCTAAAAGCACGTTTAAAACTTTTCTGTACAGACCCTGAGCACGAAGATTTTGAGACGATTGTTCAGGACGTATATTTAGGTACGATTCCTTACATGACTCCAAGTGGTACATTCTGTATTAATGGAGCAGAACGTGTTGTTGTATCTCAATTACACCGTTCACCTGGTGTGTTCTTTGGACAATCATTCCATGCAAATGGAACAAAGTTATATTCTGCAAGAGTAATACCTTTTAAAGGATCTTGGATAGAATTTGCAACTGATATCAATAGCGTTATGTACGCATATATTGATAGAAAGAAAAAATTACCGGTAACTACACTTTTCCGTGCTATCGGTTTTGAAAGAGATAAAGATATTTTAGAGATTTTTGACCTTGCTGAAGAGGTGAAAGTTTCTAAATCTGGATTAAAGAAAGTATTAGGTCGTAAACTTGCTGCACGTGTTTTAAATACGTGGCATGAGGATTTCGTTGATGAAGATACGGGAGAAGTTGTTTCTATAGAGCGTAACGAAATTGTGTTAGATCGTGATACTGTACTAGATAAAGATCACTTAGATGAGATCGTGGATTCTGGAGCTAAAACCATTCTACTTCATAAAGAAGATAACCAGAAAGGGGATTATGCTATTATCCATAATACACTGCAGAAAGATCCTACGAATTCTGAAAAAGAAGCCGTGGAACATATATACCGTCAATTACGTAATGCAGAACCGCCTGATGAGGAAACTGCAAGAGGTATTATTGACAAGTTATTCTTTTCTGACCAACGTTACAACTTAGGTGAGGTAGGTCGTTACAGAATGAATAAAAAGTTAGGTCTTAATATCGAAATGGATAAGCAAGTGCTTACTAAAGAGG
Source organism: uncultured Aquimarina sp. (assembly GCF_947495315.1). Classification (GTDB taxonomy): domain Bacteria; phylum Bacteroidota; class Bacteroidia; order Flavobacteriales; family Flavobacteriaceae; genus Aquimarina. Next base: position 177,799 of record NZ_CANLYD010000012.1, read on the forward strand.
ATATTATAACTATCATAAAATACTTAATTGAGTTAATTAACTCTAAAGCAGAGATTGATGATATTGATCACCTTTCTAACCGTCGTGTAAGAACTGTTGGAGAGCAATTATCTCAGCAATTTGGAGTAGGTCTAGCACGTATGGCTCGTACTATACGAGAGCGTATGAACGTTAGAGATAATGAAGTATTTACACCTATAGATTTAATTAATGCAAAGACCTTGTCTTCTGTAATTAATTCATTCTTTGGAACCAACCAGTTATCCCAGTTTATGGATCAAACAAATCCATTAGCAGAGATTACTCATAAGCGTAGACTTTCTGCTCTTGGACCAGGTGGTTTATCTAGAGAAAGGGCAGGTTTTGAGGTTCGAGATGTACACTATACGCATTACGGTCGTTTATGTCCTATAGAGACACCTGAAGGGCCAAATATTGGACTAATTTCTTCACTTGCTGTATTTGCTAAAGTGAATTCAATGGGATTCCTTGAAACACCATATCGTAAAGTTGAGAATGGTAAAGTAGATTTAAGTGAATTTAGGTATCTAAGTGCTGAAGAAGAGGAAGAGAAATTAATAATGCAAGCCAATCTTCCATTAAAAGAAGATGGTACAATTGAGAGTGATAAGGTGATTGCACGTATGGAAGGTGATTTCCCTGTGATCGATCCATCATCTGTAAATTATGCCGATGTTGCACCTAACCAGATTGCTTCGATTTCTGCATCTTTGATTCCTTTCTTGGAGCATGATGATGCGAACCGTGCATTGATGGGATCGAATATGATGCGTCAGGCAGTTCCTTTATTAAGAGTAGATGCTCCAATTGTAGGTACAGGACTTGAACGTCAGGTAGCTTCTGATTCTAGGGTGTTAATAAATGCTGAAGGAGCCGGAGTTGTTGAGTATGTAGATGCTCAAAAGATAACTATCAAATACGATAGAACGGAAGAAGAGAGAATGGTAAGTTTTGAAAGTGATTCTAAAACGTATAACCTGATTAAATTCCGTAAAACTAACCAAGGTACTTCTATCAACCTTAAACCAATTGTAAGAGTTGGAGATAGAGTAAATAAAGGACAAGTTTTATGTCAGGGTTATGCAACCGAGAACGGAGAACTTGCTTTAGGTAGAAATATGAAGGTTGCCTTCATGCCTTGGAAAGGATATAACTTTGAGGATGCGATTGTGATTTCTGAGAAAGTTGTTAGGGATGATATCTTCACTTCTATTCATATCGATGAGTATTCATTAGAGGTAAGAGATACTAAGTTAGGTAACGAAGAGTTAACTAATGATATCCCTAATGTTTCTGAGGAAGCTACAAAAGATCTTGATGAAAACGGAATGATCCGTGTTGGAGCTGAAATCAAACCAGGAGATATTCTTATCGGTAAGATTACACCAAAAGGAGAGAGTGATCCTACTCCAGAAGAGAAGCTGCTAAGAGCTATCTTTGGAGATAAAGCAGGAGATGTTAAAGATGCATCTTTAAAAGCTTCACCTTCTTTACACGGTGTTGTTATAGATAAGAAGTTGTTCGCTCGTGCTATTAAGGATAAGCGTAAACGTTCTCAGGATAAAGAAGATATTTCTATCTTAGAAAGATCTTATGATGCAAAATTTGCATTATTAAAAGCAGAATTGGTAGATAAATTATTTATAATCGTAGGAGGTAAGACTTCCCAAGGTGTTATTAATGATTTAGGAGAAGAAGTACTTCCAAAAGGTAAAAAGTTTACTCAGAAAATGCTGAACAGTGTTGATGATTATGCTCACCTTACGAAAGGAACCTGGACTACTGATGATACTCTTAATAAAATGGTTGCGGATCTAATCCACAACTTTAAGATTAAAGAAAATGATTTACAAGGTAACTTACGTAGAGAGAAATTTACAATCTCTGTGGGGGATGAATTACCTTCTGGAATTATAAAACTTGCTAAAGTTTACATCGCTAAAAAACGTAAGCTTAAAGTAGGTGATAAGATGGCAGGTCGTCACGGTAACAAAGGTATTGTTGCACGTATCGTAAGAGAAGAAGATATGCCATTCTTAGAAGACGGAACACCAGTAGATATTGTACTGAATCCATTAGGGGTACCATCTCGTATGAACATTGGTCAGATCTATGAAACTGTATTAGGTTGGGCAGGTCAGAAATTAGGTAGAAAATATGCTACTCCAATTTTTGATGGAGCTTCTTTAGATCAGATCAACGAATTTACAGATGAAGCAGGTATTCCAAGATTTGGACATACTTATTTATATGATGGTGGTACTGGAGATCGTTTTGATCAACCGGCAACTGTAGGTGTAATCTACATGCTTAAGTTAGGTCATATGGTAGACGATAAAATGCACGCACGTTCTATAGGTCCATATTCATTGATCACGCAGCAACCACTTGGTGGTAAAGCACAATTTGGTGGTCAACGTTTTGGAGAGATGGAAGTATGGGCACTAGAAGCTTATGGTGCTTCAGCTACCCTTCGTGAAATACTGACTGTGAAATCTGATGATGTTATTGGTAGAGCCAAAACGTACGAAAGTATTGTAAAAGGTGAGCCTATGCCAGAACCGGGATTACCAGAATCATTCAATGTATTAATGCATGAATTGAAAGGTCTGGGTCTGGATATCAGATTAGAAGAATAATATAGATGAAATCGTACCCTGAGCGAAGTCGAAGGGTACGATACATCATTAAATTATTCAATTTTAAATTACAATAATTCTTAAGCAACCATATATTATGGCAAGAAATAATGATAAGAATACAGTAAAGAGATTTAATAAAATCTCTATAGGTTTAGCATCTCCTGAGTCAATTTTAGCAGCGTCGCAGGGAGAAGTTTTAAAGCCTGAAACTATCAATTATCGTACGCACAAACCTGAACGTGATGGTTTGTTCTGTGAGCGTATTTTTGGACCTGTTAAGGACTTTGAATGTGCTTGTGGTAAATATAAAAGAATTCGTTACAAAGGGATCGTTTGTGATCGATGTGGAGTTGAAGTAACAGAAAAGAAAGTTAGAAGAGATCGCGTAGGACATATTAATTTAGTTGTTCCTGTAGCGCATATATGGTATTTCCGTTCTTTACCAAACAAAATAGGATATTTATTAGGGCTGCCATCTAAGAAATTAGATATGATCATTTACTACGAAAGATACGTAGTAATCCAACCAGGTATTGCTAAAAATGAAGAAGGGGAACCAGTTCAGAAAATGGATTTCCTTACAGAAGAAGAATATCTGAATATTTTAGATAGTCTTCCTCAGGAGAATTTATATCTAGATGATAATGACCCTAATAAATTCATCGCTAAGATGGGGGCAGAATGTCTTATTGAAATTCTAAAAAGAATTGATCTTGATGAGTTATCATACCAATTAAGACATAAAGCAAATAACGAAACTTCTAAGCAACGTAAAACGGAAGCGTTAAAGCGTCTTCAAGTTGTAGAGTCGTTACGTGATGCTAATAAAAATAGAGAAAATCGTCCAGAATGGATGATTCTTAAAGTGGTTCCGGTAATTCCACCAGAATTACGTCCATTAGTACCACTAGATGGAGGTCGTTTCGCAACCTCTGATTTAAATGATTTATATCGTCGTGTAATTATACGTAATAATCGTTTGAAGCGTTTGATGGAAATCAAAGCTCCAGAAGTAATTTTGCGTAATGAAAAACGTATGTTACAGGAGTCTGTGGATTCTTTATTTGATAATACACGTAAGGCTTCTGCCGTAAAGACAGATTCTAATAGACCATTAAAATCATTATCAGATTCTTTAAAAGGTAAGCAAGGACGTTTCCGTCAGAACTTACTTGGTAAACGTGTGGATTATTCTGCTCGTTCTGTAATTGTTGTTGGACCTGAATTGAAATTATTCGAATGTGGTCTTCCTAAGAATATGGCAGCTGAGTTGTACAAGCCATTTGTAATCAGAAAGTTGATCGAGCGTGGTATTGTAAAGACGGTAAAATCAGCAAAGAAAATTATAGATAGAAAAGAGCCTGTAGTTTGGGATATCTTAGAGAATGTTCTAAAAGGACATCCGGTATTACTAAACCGTGCTCCTACGCTTCACCGTTTAGGTATACAGGCATTCCAGCCAAAACTTATTGAAGGTAAAGCAATACAGTTACACCCATTGGTATGTACGGCATTTAATGCCGATTTTGATGGAGATCAAATGGCAGTACATTTACCATTAGGACCAGAAGCGATATTAGAAGCACAATTATTGATGTTAGCTTCTCATAATATCTTAAACCCTGCTAATGGTTCACCGGTTACGGTACCTTCTCAGGATATGGTATTAGGACTGTATTATATGACTAAGTCTCGTAGATCTACGCCCGAATTAGAAATTAAAGGTGAAGATTTAACATTCTATTCTCCAGAGGAAGTGGTTATCGCTTATAATGAGAAAAGATTAGATATCAATGCTAATATTAAAGTTAGAACAAAAGATATCGAAGAAGGAGAATTAGTAACTAAAATAATAGAAACTACTACTGGTAGAGTTTTATTTAACGAAAAAGTTCCTGAGAAAGCTGGTTATATCAATGAAGTATTGACTAAAAAATCTCTTAGAGATATTATTGGCGATATTTTAAAGGTGACTAGTGTTCCTGAAACTGCAGCTTTCTTAGATGAAATCAAAACACTAGGTTATAACTTTGCATTTAGAGGTGGATTGTCATTTAGCTTAGGTGATATTATTATTCCTAAGGAAAAGCATACTATGATTGCTGACGCTAATAAACAGGTAGATAATATTGTAGCAAACTACAATATGGGTCTTATCACTAATAATGAGCGTTATAATCAGGTAATTGATATATGGACATCAACTAATGCTGAGTTGACAGAGTTGTCGATGAAGCGTATTAGAGAAGATCAACAAGGATTTAACTCGGTATATATGATGCTTGATTCTGGAGCAAGGGGATCTAAAGAACAGATTCGTCAGCTTACAGGAATGCGTGGATTGATGGCTAAACCGAAAAAATCAAATTCTGCTGGTGGAGAAATCATTGAGAACCCGATTCTTTCTAACTTTAAAGAAGGACTTTCGATTCTAGAATACTTTATCTCTACTCACGGTGCTCGTAAAGGTCTTGCGGATACTGCACTTAAAACTGCAGATGCAGGGTATCTTACTCGTCGTTTAGTGGATGTTGCACAAGATGTAATTGTTAATATTGAAGATTGTGAAACATTAAGAGGAGTAGAAGTTAGTCCATTAAAGAAAAATGAAGAGATTATAGAAGGTCTTGCTGCAAGAATTACAGGTAGAACTTCGTTGATGGATGTTATTAATCCATTAACTCAAGAAGTACTTGTAGAAGCTGGTGTAGAGATTGATGATGAAACTGCTAAGAATATAGAAAACTCTCCGGTAGAATCTGTAGAAGTTCGTTCTGCTCTTACCTGTGAAGCTAAGAAAGGTATATGTGTCAAATGTTATGGACGTAACCTAGCTACCGGTAAAACAGTTCAACGAGGTGAAGCAGTAGGTGTTGTTGCTGCCCAGTCAATTGGAGAACCGGGAACACAACTTACATTACGTACATTCCACGTTGGAGGTATTGCAAGTAACATTTCGGAGGAAAATCAATTAAAATCTAAATTTGCTGGTAAAGCAGAAATAGAAGAATTGAAGACTGTAAAAGGTCAGGATTCTGAAGGAAACGAAATTGATGTAGTGATCTCTCGTACTTCTGAAGTTAAGGTTATAGATCCTAAAACTAAGATTGTACTTAGTACAAATCTTATACCTTATGGTTCTCAGTTGTTTATAAAGAGTGGTGATACTGTTAAAGCAGATCAAAGTATCTGTCAGTGGGATCCATATAACGGTGTAATTATTTCGGAATTTGCCGGAAAAGTTAGCTACGAAAATGTAGAACAAGGTATAACATATCAGGTAGAAATAGATGAACAAACTGGATTCCAGGAAAAAGTAATCTCAGAATCACGTGATAAGAAAAAGATACCTACACTTCTCATTATGGGTAAAGGTGACGAAGTTCTTCGTTCCTATAACTTACCTGTTGGAGCTCACTTAATGGTCGACGATAATGAAAAGATCGAAGTTGGTAAGGTGTTGGTTAAGATTCCTCGTAAATCAGCAAAAGCTGGTGATATTACTGGAGGTCTTCCACGTGTAACAGAATTATTTGAAGCACGTAACCCATCAAACCCTGCAGTTGTTAGTGAGATTGATGGTGTGGTATCATTTGGTAAGATCAAGCGTGGTAACCGTGAGATCATTGTAGAATCTAGAATTGGTGAAATCAAGAAGTATCTTGTTAAATTATCAAACCAGATTCTTGTACAAGAGAATGATTTTGTACGTGCAGGTATGCCATTATCAGATGGTTCTGTAACTCCTGAGGATATTCTAAAAATCAAAGGACCTTCTGCGGTACAACAGTACTTAGTTAATGAAGTGCAGGAAGTATATAGATTACAAGGTGTGAAGATTAACGATAAGCATTTTGAGGTAGTAGTACGTCAAATGATGCGTAAAGTAAGAATTCAAGATCCAGGTGACACTATTTTCTTAGAGAATCAATTAATCCATAAGTCAGATTTCATTGTAGAAAATGATTCTATGTACGGAATGAAGGTCATTGAAGACGCTGGTGATAGTGAAAACCTTAAAGCTGGTCAGATTATATCACCTCGTGATTTAAGAGATGAAAATTCTCTTTTACGTAGAGAAGATAAGAATTTAGTAGAGGCGCGAGATGTTACTCCTGCTACGGCGACTCCAATACTTCAGGGTATTACTAGAGCTTCGCTTCAGACTAAATCGTTTATCTCTGCAGCATCATTCCAGGAAACAACAAAAGTATTAAACGAAGCTGCTGTAAGTGGTAAGGTTGATGATCTGGAAGGATTGAAAGAGAATGTAATAGTTGGGCATAGAATTCCTGCAGGAACAGGTATGAGAGACTATGAGAGTATCATAGTTGGTTCTAAGGAAGAGTTCGAAGATCGAATGGAACAACGACAAGAAGTGAATTATAATTAATCAGTTAAGCCTGCCAATTGGCAGGCTTTCTGTTTTATGAACCAATGCGTTCAGGTAAAATATTTTAAAATGGCGGACGAAAAGAAACAAAAACAAAATCAATTAAATATAGAACTAGACGATGCTATTGCAGATGGGATTTATAGCAATCTTGCGATTATTAACCATTCAGTATCTGAATTTGTAGTTGACTTTGTGAATATTATGCCAGGAAGACCTAAAAGTAAAGTGAAAAGTAGGATCATTTTAACTCCCCAGCATGCCAAAAGATTATTAAAAGCGCTGGGAGATAATGTATCAAGATTTGAAGCTGCTCATGGAGAAATAAAAGATTATGAGCAATCACCAATTCCTTTGAATTTCGGCCCTACCGGACAAGCATAAGAAGTGTAAAATATTCTTAAGAATATAATGATCCGCTTGATTGATAAAATCAAGCGGATCTTTTTTTGAAATATATGGAAACTTTGATCAGAACACATATTTTTATTATCTTAAACGTTCTTTAAATAACTATATTAATTATGTCTGATCGAATTAAAACCTATTCTGAGTTCTATAAGTTTTATCTAACAGAGCACAGGAATAGAACTAGCAGAACTTTGCATTTTGTTGGTACTTTTTTAGTTTTTATTGTTATCGCAATTGCTATTTATTATGGTTGGGGTTGGAAGTGGTTTTTAGTACCTGTTGTTGGGTATGGTTTTGCGTGGATAGGTCATGCCTTTTTTGAAAAAAATAAACCAGCAACATTCAAATATCCTTTATGGAGTCTAATTTCAGATTTTAAGTTATTCTTTGAGATTCTTCTTGGAAAGAGATCGTTGGATAGCACAAAGGATTAGTATAAAGATATTTTATGTCAAGTAATTTATTGATAGATTTTTTGAATACGTGAAATGAAAATCGATTAAATATACGTCGTTTAATAGATTTTTATCCAAAACTATGTTAGTAACTTTGATTTTTTATAAACAGCCTAAAAAAGCCTCTAAATTGTGTTTAGAATTCTGAAGTAAAGTGAAAAGTTATTGAAGAATATTTTTGTTGTGTCATTTGTAAGCTGAAAGAAGAATCAGCTAAAAAAACCAATTGCCCTTGTTTATCCTTTGCTAAAAATTTACTTTTCACACGTTTGAAATCTTTAAACTCATCACTATCTGTATCTTCTGTTTCTATCCAACAAGCTTTATGCACGTTAAGATTTTCATAGGTACATTTTGCACCGTATTCGTGTTCCAATCTATATTGTATTACTTCATACTGAAGGGCTCCAACTGTACCAATTACTTTTCTTCCATTCAATTCTAAGGTAAATAATTGCGCAACTCCTTCATCCATTAATTGATCAATTCCTTTTGCTAATTGCTTGGATTTCATAGGGTCTGCATTGTTGATATATCTAAAATGCTCTGGAGAAAAACTAGGAATTCCTCTGTAATTTAATTGCTCTCCGGTCGTTAGTGTGTCTCCTATCTTAAAGTTACCGGTATCATGCAAACCAACAATATCACCCGGATAAGAAATGTCTACAATTTCTTTTTTTTCTGCAAAAAATGCATTAGGACTAGAGAATTTAAGTTTTTTGTTATGTCTTGTATGTAAATAAGGTACATTTCTTTCAAAAGTTCCTGAAACTATTTTGATAAATGCTAATCTATCTCTATGTTTAGGATCCATATTCGCATGAATCTTAAAGACAAAGCCTGTAAAATCTTTTTCGTCGGGTTCTACGACTCTGATATCACTCTCTTTAGGTCTTGGTGTCGGAGCAATTGAAACGAAACAATCTAATAACTCACGTACTCCAAAATTATTTAATGCCGAACCAAAAAAGACGGGTTGTAAGCTTCCCTTTTGATAAGATTCTTTGTTAAAAGATGGGTAAATTCCCTCTACTAACTCTATTTCTTCGCGTAAGGTTTCAGCTGCAGTATCACCAATTAATGTGTTAAGTTCAGATGAGGATAAATCAGAAACTTCAATAGTTTCTTCTATATTCTTTCTACTATCTCCGCTAAAAAGATTAATATTCTTTTCCCAAAGGTTATAAATTCCTTTAAAATCATACCCCATTCCGATCGGAAAACTTAATGGAGTAACTTTCAATCCAAGCTTTTGTTCAACTTCGTCTAGCAGTTCAAAAGCATCTTTCCCTTCACGATCTAGTTTATTTATAAAAACAATCATAGGGATGTTACGCATTCTACAAACGGATACCAATTTTTCAGTTTGTTCCTCTACACCTTTGGCAACATCAATGACCACAATTACACTATCCACAGCGGTTAGGGTTCTAAAGGTATCTTCTGCAAAATCCTTGTGTCCTGGTGTATCTAAAATATTAATTTTAATATCCTGATATTCAAAGGCTAAAACAGATGTAGCAACAGAAATTCCTCTTTGGCGCTCAATCTCCATAAAATCACTTGTAGCACCTTTCTTAATTTTATTGGATTTAACAGCTCCTGCTTCTTGTATAGCACCTCCAAATAAAAGTAATTTTTCCGTTAAAGTTGTTTTACCTGCATCAGGGTGCGAAATGATACCAAAAGTTCGTCGTCTCTTTATTTCCTCAGTGAATTTCATTGTAGTTCTATTGCTAAAGCTTGCAAATATACTACTTAAAAATACAAAGCCATTATATGTAGTGAAAACTAAGTTGCTCCGAAATATTGTTTTTTTAGTGTGTTTTATAGCTAAAAAAGATGCATTTCGTCGAAAAAGTAAAAAATATACGGGAAAAAAGATATTAAAATCATAAATCTATTGCAATATTTGTATATAGTAATAATTACGGTTTTTCCGTAGTTGTTACTATTTTTGAAATTATAAATATTATTTAGATATTTATAAGTGGTCTGTAAAAGTTAATACCCATAACCTTTACAAGCTATTGTAAACCATCGTCATATGAAAAAAATTACCCAAATCTTGTTGGGTCAAAAAGCTTTTATGTCTTTTTTGACCTTTATTTTCTTATTTACCTATAGTGTTTCCAGTCAAGAAGGAAAGGATGGTGACTTTACCGTAACAGCAGTGAATACTGTTCTCAATATGTATAGTCCTATAACTTCTGATATATCTGCGGGGACGACTACGATTGATGTAAATAGTGTTGCTTCGGATCTTGGAGGTCTCTCTAGTGGAGATCTAGTTATGATTTATCAGGCGCAAGGAGCTACCATTAATACAAGTAATACTGTTAGTTATGGTGATATTACTGATTATGGAAGTGCAGGGTTGTATGAGTTCGGTTATGTTTTAAGTGTAGCTTCAAATACAATAACTTTAACGTGTGAGATAGCTAATAGCTATTTTATCGCGGGTAGAACTCAAGTTGTTAAAGTTCCACAATATGATACACTTACAATACAAGCTGGAGCTTCTGTGATACCTTTGCCTTGGGAAGATTTTGCTGGTAGCAGACGAGGTGGAGTTGTGGTTATTACTGCAAATACAATAGATGTTTTAGGTGATATAGATGCTACGGGACTTGGTTTTAGAGGAGGAGTTGGAGATAATACAACTACAACTAATGGAGCAACAGTTACTACAGATTTTGTAACATCCACAAGTGGTCTGAGTGCAGAAAAAGGAGAAGGTATTGTTGGTAATCAAGCAGATTATGACATTTTAGGAGGTAGATATGGTCGAGGAGCACCTGCGAATGGAGGTGGAGGAGGAAATTCCCATAATGCTGGAGGAGGTGGAGGATCCAATGGTAATAACGGCAATGTATGGTTTAATGGTACTGGAGTGATGTGTTCGACCTGTACAGGTTCAGCAGCTTGGAATTTAGATCCTGATTTTATTGCTAATGGTAATGCTTTGACCAATTCTTCTGGTGGTGGTAGAGGAGGTTATTCCTTTGGAAGTAGTAATCAAAATGCCTTAACATTAGCGCCAGGCAATAGCGCTTGGGGAGGCGATCATAGAGATCAAGTTGGAGGATTAGGTGGAAGACCACTGATAGCCAACGAACAAAATAGAATTTTTCTCGGAGGAGGAGGAGGAGCCGGTGATGGAAATAATAATGCTAGTCAGGATGCCGCTAATGGTGGAGGTGTTATATTTTTAGGAGCCAATTCAATTATAGGATCTGGTAATATACTTGCCAATGGAGCAAATGCATTACCAACTGTCCCTGGGCACAATGATGCACCAGGTGGAGGTGGTGGAGGTGGAAGTGTTATACTAAGAGCACCTTCTATATCAAATTCTTTGGTTATAAATGCAAATGGAGGAAATGGAGGTGATCAATTAATTACTAATAATGAAAGTGAAGGACCTGGTGGAGGAGGAGGTGCTGGATTTGTAGCTCTTTCAGCTGGTACTCCGACTATCAATATTAATGGAGGTTCTAATGGTACTACTAGTAGTGGAGCTGTTACTGAATTCCCAACCAATGGTGCTACAAGTGGAGCAAATGGAGAGTTAGTTAATAGTGTTAGTCCAAATTTGATTTCCTGTGTGAATACGGGTACCATAAGCGGTGTTGTTTATAATGATGCAAATGGAAACGGAACACAAGATGGCGAATCAGGCATCGGTAGTGTGTCAATAACAATTACAGATATAAACGGTAATGTACAAACAATTACCACAAATCCTGATGGAACATATACAGCTGTATTACCACCGGGTAATGCAACTATTAATATTTTGAATTCGGATCCTGGATTACCAATTAATGCAGTGCAGACACAAGGTGATGATCCTACAACAATTACAGTGGTAGGTGGAATAAATACAACTTCGGCGTCAGATGGTTTTGTTGTTGATACAGATGGTGATGGTACAGGTGATCCATTAGATAATTGTCCAACAATTCCTAATGCAGGCCAAGCCGATCAAGATTCAGATAATGTCGGTAATGTTTGTGATAGCGACGATGATAATGATGGTATATTAGATACTGATGAAGGACTAAATTGTGCGTCTTCATCAGTAGGAGTTGGTACGGCACCATCTGGAAACCAGAACGGAGTTGGTTTGATAAGCGATATTTTTGATTTTGATGGTGTAGATGTAGATCTAACGACTACAATTAATAGTGTTGATGGAGGTATATTGTCGCAGTTGCAGGTTGAAAATATTACTTCCCTAAGAGTGCAAGGGCAACAAATAGATGACGGTATAGGAGAGTCACTGGTATATACTTTTACATTTAGTGAGCCGGTGACGGGTGTTAAATTTAGATGGTCTGGAATAGATAGTGGAGATAAGGTTACGGTAAATGTAGCTGGACCAGGAACTCAAATTATTAATATGGGATCATTGATGAATCCATCAACATTTCCTAGTAGCGATTATACAAGTACTTCATCAGGGAGTTCTCATGAAGTAACAAACAATGATAGTACATCTCCAACTATAGTATCTTATACTAACGGTTCAGGTGATACAACACTTAATTATTCTGATGTTGTTATAGAAGGTTTAGTGTCTTCTTTTCAAGTTATTACTGGTAAAGCTAGAACAGATGGTAACATTGTAAATAATGGAAACGTAACATTTTTGTTTTCTGATTTTACATATTGTACATATGTTGATACTGATTCTGATAATGAGCCTAATCATTTAGATGATGATTCTGATGGTGATGGTTGTAGTGATGCTAATGAAGCATATGATAATGTTAATGCAGATGGAGGTGATGGTGGACAGTTCGGCGCTGTAGATCCTGCAACTGTAGACCCTTCAACGGGATTGGTTATTTCGGAAATAGGAATCGACTACAGTACAGGTACTAATGCTTCGGTTACGGATTCGGGCATAAATGTTTGTACTGAACCTACTGTAGCTAGTGTAAGTAGTCCTACAGTTACCGAAGGTACTGACTTAGTACATACGGTTACCTTAAGTGGTGCTACAGTAAACCCAACAGACTATCCATTTGTATTAGCAGATGGTACTGCTACTGAAGGCACTGATTATGACAATACACCTACCTTTACTAATGGCGTTACCTTATCAGGTGGAGTGATTACCGTTCCAACAGGCGTAACCGACTTTACCGTTAGCTATCCAACTAGCACGGATGCATTGGTAGATAACGGAGAGACTACTACTTTGACAGTCGGTGGTGTTAGTGGTACAGGAACGATCAATGATCCTGCTCCTGCAACGGTAGTAGGTAGAATTCATTATGATCCTAATGGTAATGGAGTTTGGGATAATAATGAAAATGGGATAGATGGTATTGATGTTGTAGTAACAGATTCAGGAGGACTGACACAAACCGTAACAACTAATTCTAATGGAATATGGAGTGCTATTCTTGTCAATGTTGGTACAGTAACAGTGGATATTGTCGATGCAGATATTATTGCTATCAATCCAGGATTTATTCAAACCGGAGGAACAGATAGTAGTACTCATACGCCTGTTTCGGGAACGAGCACATTTACGGAAAGTGATAGTTTTTTATTTCCAGTACCAACACCGCTTCATACTTCTCCAAGTTGTACGGGTACTTTGTATAACTTAAGTTGGGATACAGCTCCTAATGTGGCAAATGACAATGAATTTGATTGGACACCTGATGGAAGTCTTTCAAGAACATTTAATGATGTGAATGGATCTGGTATTGATATTGCATCTTCTTTTACGGGAGCAATCACAACACTTGATATATGGAGTTCCGGATTTACAGGAACAGGTTCTGGAACTACTCCAAGTTTAGGGTCAGAATCGGCCTCCGGATTTCAGGAAGTACTCCAAGTATTCACTTCTGGATTTACTGCTGGTAATACTATTACACAGACAATAACATTCTCAGGATCTTCAACGACAATTTTTTCAGCGGGATTTGATTTGTTTGATATAGATACAAATGTTCCTACAAATGAAGGTGATAAACTTACGATTACTGCAGTAGATGGTTTAGGGAATACAATTTTCCCAACATTTACTAACGCTGCTACACCGGCATATACTTCTGATAATACTACTGGAATTATTAATGGGGATAGTAGAATGACTAGTTTTTTAGATAGGATGATAGGAGTCAATTTTGCAGATTCTGACGGTATTGCTAGCATCACAATTGTATGGGAAGATTGCGATACCTGTGATCCATTAGAAAATCATGGATATGGTTTTGGTAATTTTGATTTTTGTACAGAGATACCGCCTATTGTAGTTGCCAGTGTAAGTGATGCGAGCACAGTAGAAGGAAGCAACTTAACACAGACAGTTACTTTGAGTGGAGCAACCC
>NZ_CANLYD010000013.1 GCF_947495315.1 uncultured Aquimarina sp.
TTTGCTAAAACTTGGTTGCCAGAGAACCAAGCAGCCAGATCGATACCTGCTAAATCTGCAGCCCACTCTTATTTAGCGTTGGTACATTTAACTATCGGTAACTACCAGAAAGCGTATGATGAAGCCAAAGGAGTGATTGATAATGAAGGAACTTACAATTTAGGGTTAGAACCAGATTTTCAGGATTTATTTGATTCTTCTCTAATAGATGCTTCTTTAGAACCCATTTTTGTATTGGATTTTATTGGAGCTAGTAATGGAGATGATGGAAGAGATTATCAAGCAGCATTGACGGGTCTTAGAGATGACCAACAATATGGTCTTGGTGGTGGTTGGTCTGTTGGTGTTCCTTCTTTAGAAGTATACAATACTTGGGATGGTCGGGATTACAGAAAACAGGTTAGCTTAGATACCATAGGACTCTTTAATATAACGGATCCTGTTACAGGTATCCAAACATTAGAGGAAAGACCTTTTACTGTTTTTCGAGAAAGTGGCGCTGGTAGAGGTGTCGATCGTCCGCATATTGCAAAGTATACGCGTGCTATCGGAACAACTGCAACCGGGAATGGTAGAGGATCAGAAGCTAACTATATGATGATGCGTTATGCAGAGGTACTCTTAATTGCGGCAGAAGCATTAAATGAAATAAGTCCAGGATCAAATGAAGCCCACCAATATGTAAATAGAGTGAGAGCTAGAGCAAGAAGTGGGAATGGTTCTGATTTTCCAGCAGATATCTCTGGATTATCACAAGATGATTTGAGAAATGTGGTTTTAGAAGAACGTAAATGGGAACTCGCCTTTGAGTTCAAAAGATGGTATGATATCGCTAGAAGAAGACTCGGTAATGAAGTATTTAGTGCATCAGGTTTAGAAGGTTTAAAGGACAATTTTGATCCTAATCAGGATTATTTATTCCCATTACCCGCAGAGGAATTAGCAAGAAACTCGAACTTATTACCACAAAACCCGGGATATTAAATTATAATAATGTTTTAAATATATAATCGCCTTGTAGAAATGTAATAAAACCTTAAAAATGAGTTGAATTAGCCTTCTAAAATCATTAATGGTTTGATTTAGTTAGACTTCTACCAGCAAAGTAAATGCAACTAATTAAAGATTAGTCAAAATCCTGGATACTAAAGTTGTGTGTGTATGAATAATAAGTAAAATTATTGTTTGTTATGTATCCTTTACTCCATTGATCATTAGTTTGATCAGTGGAGTATTTTTTTATTCAAATCTTTCACTTAACAATTAATACTAATAAGTTATCGATTGATTCATAAATTGAAGCGTTTCCATTAAAATGTTTAATAAAAGGGTCATATATTTGTTATGAACTAGCGAAGTTGTATGATTACGATTAAAGAAATTACCTCCAAAGCAGATTTAACTACATTTGTTAAGTTTCCTTTTGAATTATATAAAGACTCTCCCTATTACGTTCCTTCTATTATTAAAGAAGAGTTAGATGTAATGAATCCCAAAAAAAATCCCGTTTTTAAAAATGCGGTGGCTAGATATTTCTTAGCATATAGAAATGACAAGATAGTAGGAAGAATAGCAGCAATTATTAATTGGATTGAAGTAAAAGAGCAACAAAAATCAAAAGTTCGTTTTGGATGGTTTGATGTCATTGATGATATAGAAGTTACCAAAGCTCTTTTAGAAAGAGTAGCAGAGTTTGGAAAACAGCACTCTCTTGAATATATAGAAGGTCCTGTAGGCTTTTCTAATATGGATAAGGCGGGTATACTGATTAAAGGATTTGAAGAACTTAATACCATGATTACTTGGTATAATTATCCATATTATCAAAAGCATATGGAACAACTTGGTTTTGAAGATGCAGCTACTTGGGTAGAATACAAAATAAAAGTCCCTACAGAAACTAGAGAAAAAGTAATCAAGTTTGCGAAAATAATCAAAGAACGCTATCAACTTCAATTACTTAAATTTAAGAAAAGTAAAGAGCTATTGAAATATGCAGATGATATGTTTGATCTACTGAATAAGACATACAGTAGTCTACAGACATTCGTTCCTATACAGCAGTACCAAATAGAAATGTATAAGAAAAAATACTTACCATATTTAAACCCGGAATACATTACCTGCATTGCTGATAAAAATGGAAAGTTAATTGCTTTTTCGATTGTTATGCCATCATTCTCTAAAGCTTTGAAAAAAATGAACGGTAAGATATATCCATTAAAATTCCTACACATCCTTAAGGCACAAAGAAGAAATGACACCGCTGCTTTTTATCTTATTGGAGTTGATCCAGAAT
Organism: uncultured Aquimarina sp.; assembly: GCF_947495315.1. GTDB lineage: Bacteria > Bacteroidota > Bacteroidia > Flavobacteriales > Flavobacteriaceae > Aquimarina. Next base: position 2,300 of record NZ_CANLYD010000013.1, read on the forward strand.
ATCAAAATAAAGGAGTAACAGCGCTTATTTTCAAAGAAATGAATGAAACGTTTATTCGCAATGGTATAGAAATGGTAGAAACCAATCCAGAATTGGAAGAGAACAAAGCAATACAAGCCTTATGGAATGATTATGAGCATGAGCAACACAAAATGCGAAGAACATACAGAAAAGATATTTAAAATACCAGCTAACTAAAACCGCCCTTTTCGGGTGGGAAAATTCACTAATGTAATTTCTAAATTAGTCAACATAAGACAGTGATCTGTTCATTAAACACTTTTCAGATCCTTTTATGAATTTAAAACTCAATATTATGTTAGACAGTATTTTAAAAATTAACGGTGTTCAACAATTAAATAGAGAACAACAAAAATCAATTTCCGCAGGATTTGGTCTTAATATAACTTGTTTTAATAATGAAGAATGTCCAAACAGACAAATTTGCTGTTCCGGAGCTTGTATAAATCCGGAAATAGTGTGGCATTTACCAGCATGTTAATTACTGAAAAAAAAATCCGCCAAATAGCGGATTTTTTAGTTTTATATGTTTTTTTATAATCTTATTCTCCCATAGCTTCTGCTAACGCAGCGGACATTATTTTATAGGTTCCATTTTCTAATGTTTCTCTAATAGCTGAAAAGGCATTTAATGTCTCTTCAATATCTTGCATTGTATGAGAAGCAGTAGGAATTAATCTCAACAATATCAACCCTTTAGGAATAACAGGATATACGACAATAGAACAAAAGATACCATGATTTTCTCTAAGATCCTTAACTAACGCCATTGCTTCAGGAATACTTCCTTTTAGGTATACTGGAGTTACACAGCTTTGTGTAGTTCCTAGATCAAAACCTCTATCCCGTAATCCATTTTGCAAAGCATTTACATTCTCCCAAAGTTTTGCTTTTAACTCAGGCATGGTACGCAACATATCCAATCGCTTAAGTGCGCCAACCACTAATTGCATCTGCAATGATTTAGCAAACATCTGCGAACGTAAATTGTATTTTAAATAGTCTATAATTTCTTTATCAGCGGCAATAAAAGCTCCAGTACTTGCCATAGATTTAGCAAATGTAGCAAAGTATACATCAATTTCATCCTGCACCCCTTGCTCTTCTCCTGTTCCTGCACCAGTATCACCTAATGTTCCAAAACCGTGAGCATCATCAACAAACAATCTGAAATTATATTTTTCTTTTAATGCTACTATTTCTTTTAACCTTCCTTGCTCACCACGCATTCCAAAAACCCCTTCAGAGATTAATAAAATTCCTCCTCCAGTTTTTTGAGCCATTCTCGTAGCTCTCATCAGGTTTTTCTCTATACTTTCTATATCATTATGGCGATATGTATATCTCTGTCCTTGATGCAATCTAACTCCATCAATAATACAAGCATGTGCATCTACATCATATACTATGATATCATCTTTACTTACCAATGCATCAATCGTAGATACCATTCCCTGATATCCAAAATTCAATAAATAAGCTGCTTCTTTATCTACAAACTCTGCAAGTTCGTTTTGTAGTTGTTCATGAAGATCTGTGTGTCCACTCATCATTCTGGCACCCATAGGGTATGCAGAACCATATGCAGCTGCAGCCTCTGCATCTACTTTACGAACTTCTTCCATATTAGCAAGCCCCAAATAATCATTAATACTCCAGGTAACTACTTCTCTACCCTGAAACTTCATTCTATTTGATATTGGTCCTTCTAACTTTGGAAAAACAAAATATCCTTCCGCCTGATCTGCCCATTTTCCCAAAGGTCCTTTGTCCTCATATATTTTATCAAATAAATCTCTCATCTACCGCAAATTTGATTTCTTTAAGTGTGCGAAAATACAGAAAATTGACGTGATAGCATAATTATATCCAAAATCACTACTATAAACTATTCTTTCACAAAAAAAGCACCTGTACAATATCAGATGCTCATATTTTTCTACTATTAAATTTTACTTAACAAACTGAACTTTTGTAGCATCTTCTTCGTGAACGCTATCGAAAAATCCTTGTTCCATCATCCATTCATCACTAAACACCTTACTCATATAACGAGATCCGTGATCGGGTAAAATAACTACAATATTACTATTCTCATCAAATTCTCCCTGTCTCGCTAATTGTTTTACACCTTGTATAGCTGCGCCACTAGTATATCCAAGGAACATTCCTTCTGTTTTTACCAATTCTCTGGCTGTATGTGCACTGTCCTCATCGCTTACTTTCTCGAACTTATCAATCACATCAAAGTCTGTTGCACTCGGAATAAGGTTTTTTCCTAAACCTTCAATTCGGTAAGGATAAATCTCTTCTTCATCAAATTCTTTGGTTTCGTGATATTTTTTCAAAACAGATCCGTATGCATCAATTCCAAGCACTCTTATCGCGCTATTTTTCTCTTTTAAATACTTTGCAGTACCAGAAATAGTACCTCCTGTTCCACAACACGCTACAAAATGAGTTACATTACCATTGGTTTGATTCCAAACTTCTGGCCCTGTAGAATTGTAGTGTGCATCAATATTCAATTCATTAAAATATTGATTTATATATACAGATCCTTTTATCTCTTCATGAAGTCTTTTTGCTACCTGATAATAAGATCTGGGATCATCAGCACTTACGTGCGCCGGACACACATAAACTTTTGCTCCCATATTCTTAAGCATAGCAATCTTATCTTTAGAAGATTTAGAGCTAACTGCCAGTATACAATCATAGCCTTTTATAACACTTACCATAGCTAAACTGAAACCTGTGTTTCCACTAGTAGTCTCAATAATAGTATCACCTGGTTTTAGAATACCTTTTTTTTCGGCTTCTTCTATAATATAAAGTGCAATTCTATCTTTAGTGGAGTGCCCAGGATTAAAGGATTCTATTTTTGCATAGAAATTTCCTGGATAGCCTTTCATAATTCTGTTTAATTTTACAAGTGGGGTATCACCTATAAGCTCTAAAACATTGTTATAAGCCTGTATATCTTCTCTCATAAGGTTGTGTTTTACACAGGTCTGTAGAACTGAAAAAGGGGAGTCCACAAACTGTTACAAAAACGCTACGAAGTTACGTTAATTTTTTTAATTAATTCTTTATCCCTTCTAAATCTAGTAAAAAAGCATACTCTTCGGCAACTTCTTTAAGCGCTTCAAATCTTCCTGAAGCTCCTCCATGACCTGCTTCCATATTCGTATGTAATAACAATAGATTCGTATCTGTCTTTAATTCTCTTAGCTTAGCTACCCATTTTGCAGGCTCCCAATATTGTACTTGAGAATCATGTAATCCAGTAGTAACTAACATATTGGGATATTCTTGCGCTACCACATTATCATAAGGCGAATAAGATTTCATATAATCATAATATTCTTTCTCGTTTGGATTACCCCATTCGTCATATTCTCCGGTTGTTAATGGTATACTATCATCCAACATAGTAGTTACAACATCTACAAAAGGCACAGCGGCTACAATTCCATTGTACAACTTTGGTGCCATATTAATTATAGCTCCCATTAGTAACCCACCTGCAGAACCACCCATTCCATAAAGATGTTCAGATGATGTATATCCTTCGTTAATTAAGAACTTAGAACAATCAATAAAATCGGTGAATGTATTTTTCTTTTTAAATAATTTACCATCCTCATACCAGGAACGTCCGAGATATTCCCCTCCTCGTATGTGTGCTATTGCATAAATAAATCCTCTATCCAATAGACTTAAACGTACTGTAGAAAAATATGGGTCTATCGTAGAGCCATATGACCCGTACGCATATTGAAGTAACGGATTAGCGCCATCTTTTTTAGCTCCTTTTTTATAAACCAATGATATCGGCACCCTAGTACCATCAACTGCAGTTGCCCATACTCTCTCAGAGATATAATTGTTCTTATCAAAATTACCTCCTAGTACTTCTTGTTCTTTCTTAACCTCCTTTTCTCTTGTATTCATATCAAAATCAATGACTGAATTAGGAGTAGTTAACGAATTGTATGCATACCTGAGTGTCTTAGTATCAAAATCCACATTGGTACTTACATAAGCTGTGTAGGTTTCATTATCAAATGGAAGATAGTAATCATCAGTGCCATCCCATTTCTTAATATTAATTCTATTTAATCCATTACTACGCTCGCTTATTACCAAATACTCTTTAAAAATATCAACGTCCTCTAACAAAACATCTTTACGATGAGGAATAAGATTCTTCCAATTTTCTTTCAAAGTGTCTTTTTCCGAAACCTTCATTAGCTTAAAATTCTTAGCCTCATCCGCATTAGTTAACACATAGAAACTATCCTTATAGTGAGCTATTCCATATTCTAAACCTCTAACTCTAGGTTGAAACACAGTAAATTCTCCAATAGGGTTATCTGCTTTTAAAATATGATATTCAGAAGTTAATGTACTACTAGATCCTATTACTATATATTTTTTAGATTTTGTCTTATAAACGAAAGTATTGAAAGTATCATCTTTTTCATGATAAACCTCCACATCATCCTCAGCATTTGTATTCAGGGTATGCCTAAAAATTTTATATGATCTCAGCGTTTCGGTATCTTTCTTAGTATAAAACAGCGTTTTACTATCTGCTGCCCAAGTACTGCCTCCAGTCGTGGTTTCGATTTCATCCGGATATATCTCACCTGTTATAAGATTTTTAATACGTATCGTATATTTCCTTCTGCTTACGGTGTCTACTCCAAAAGCTATTAATGTGTTATCCGGACTCACATTTAATCCAACCATTTTAAAATAAGCGTGCTCTTCTGCTTCTTTGTTACAATCGAATAATATTTCTTCAGGAGCATCGAGACTTTCTTTTTTTCTCGCATATATGGGATAATCTCTTCCCGTCTCATAACGGGTAATATACCAATATCCATTTAGTTTATATGGCACAGAAGCATCATCTTCTTTAATTCGGCTTTTCATCTCTTCAAAAAGATTTTTTTGAAAATCCTTCGTATGAGCGGTCATTCTATCATTAAAGTCATTTTCACATTTTAAATAATCGATCACTTCCGGATTATCTTTATCATTGAGCCAAAAATAATTATCAACACGAATATCCTCGTGTTTTTCCAGATGTGTAGCTTTTCTGTCTGCGATTGGGCTGTGAATTTCTATCTCCAATGTTCTTTCTTTATTATAGTTACGCGAAGTTGCAAAAATAATAGTTAACGATCATATAACTCTATGGCTTTTCACAATAATCTCTTAGTTTATTAACAGGTAAAATACTAATTTTGTTCTTAATTAATCATTAAAAAAATTACCAATGTTTGGAGATATGATGGGAATGATGGGTAAACTAAAGGAAACCCAGAAAAAAGTAGAGGAAACGAAAAAAAGATTAGATACTGTTTTAGTAGATGAAAATAGTACAGATAATCTTCTTAAAGTTACAATTACGGCAAATCGTGAAATCAAAAGTATTTCTATTGCCGATGAATTGCTAAATGATAAAGAGCAATTAGAGGATTATCTGATCCTTACACTTAATAAAGCTATTGCCAGCGCTACAGCAGTTAATGAAGCTGAACTAGCTGCGGTGGCTAAAGAAGGAATGCCAAATATTCCTGGATTAGACTTATTTAAATAAAATCCAAAAATCCATAGAAACAACAAAAGGAAGCAATTTGCTTCCTTTTGTTGTTTTTAACCTAATAACAAATTAGTTATTAATTAATCTAAATTCTGTTCTACGGTTTGATGCGTGCTGGCGCTCTGTACAAGTAATTCCATCCGCACATCTGTTTTTTAATCTATTCTCTCCGTATCCATTAGCTACTAATCTACTACCATTTACTCCTTTAGAAAGTAAATATGTAACTACAGCCTGTGCTCTTCTTTCAGAAAGGCTCTTATTACTTGACTTAGATCCTCTAGCATCTGTATGAGAAGCAATTTCCATTTTAGCACCTGAATTGCTAGCCAATACCGGCATTAATCTGGTATCAATAATACTCTTAGCCTCTGCAGTTAATGTAGCACTACCTACATTCCAGTTAATTGGTAATGCAGAATACTCTACTAAGGAACACTCTACTTCTTTCCAAGTTGTTAATCCTCCTTTTTGAGTAAGTACTTCTTTGCTTACTGTTTTAAAAGTAGCAGGAACGACTACTTCTTCAGTATATGAATCTTTAACCATAACCGTTTTAGTAATAGTTGCGTATTCTGCAGGAATTACTTCCTCAATAACTCGAGCCGGTTCAGCGATTATCCTTTTTGTATACGTACTTGATTGTTCTGCGATTGCAGAACTTTTTGTAGTAGCATCCGCACTTAATGTCTGAACTGGCACAGTCGTAAACTCAGCTGGATATCCTTTATAACACCAGTAACGACAGTCATCTGGATTACTTGATGCACAATCAGGAGCTGGAGACCCAAGTTCCCACTGAGCGTAAGCCGGTTTGATTTCTACTGTTTCTGCTCCTTTACCAAATTTAGCAGGAACAACTGCTAATTTTGAAGCTCCTTGTTTCTTAATAAAAGTTACAGTTTCATTTTTATATTTAGCAGGTATAGCAGTAAGTTTTTTTCCTTCTTCTTTTACTAATACTTTTTCAGTTACGGTTTCGAAAGTAGCAGGATATGTTTTTAGTTTTTTATACTCTGGAGTTATCTGCACTTTTACAGTTTGGTTCTCATATACGTCAGGAGTTGTACAACGTACATAACATTTCCCCGGTTCTGGATTAGCCGGTAGGTCTTGAGATTGAGCGGTAATCCCTGCAAATGCAAGTAATACCAATAAAATGCGGTTTTTCATGTTTTGATGATTTTGTGGTTATTATTATGTTACACTTAAAGGTACGAAATTAAGTAGATGAAAAGAAAATGTTAAAATTAACATTTAAAAAAAATAATGTTTTTTCGATGTATTGTTTATTTATCCGATAAAAGACCTAAAAAACTAAATTTGCATTTTTTTATATTTTTCTTTCTCCTTTTTATTCTATATTTTTATCAAAATCATTCTAAAATTCTTTAAAACTCGACAATATGTTTGAACTCAAAAATAAGGAAGGATCCAGTTATCATTTCACTTTGAAAGCAAAAAATGGACAAGTAATTCTAAGTAGTGAGGTGTACAACAGTAAAGCTGCAGCTGTTAATGGAATAGCTTCTGTACAGAAAAATGCTGTTGAGGATGGAAGATATGAACGAAAAACGGCTAAGGATGGAAAGTTCTTTTTTAATCTAAAAGCTTCTAATGGTCAAGTAATTGGTAGCAGCCAGATGTATTCTTCCGAATCCGGAATGGAAAACGGTATTAACTCTGTAAAAGAGAATGCTGCGGAAGCTGACACTAAAGAAGTTTAAATGTAATAAGTATTATAATTTATAAATTTAAGTAAAGCTGTTCACTTCATATTGAACAGCTTTACTTTTTTTCATATCGCTTGTAATAATTCCAAAAAATATTCGTGCATTTCTTGAGTATAATCTAAATGTGTTACAAACCTAAGTTTTCCTTGCCCCATCCCATAAAAGTGAATATTCTTCGTAGCCATCTTTGTTATAAACTCCTCTTCACTACCATCAATAGTAAATATAATAATGTTTGTATCGATAGGCTCAACACCTGTTACAAAGGGTAATTCTTGTAAAACCTGTCCAATCTCTTTAGCCTTTTTATGATCTTCTTGTAAACGATCTATGTGATTCTCTACTGCATATAAACCTGCTGCTGCCATATATCCAATTTGGCGCATACCTCCTCCTAATACTTTTCTAATCCGGATAGATTTTTGCATAATTTCCTGATTACCAACTAATACAGAACCCATTGGCGCTCCTAATCCTTTGCTGAGGCATACAGAAATGGTATCAAATACTTCTCCATATTGCTTAGGATCTTCTTTTTTAGCTATTAAAGCATTCCATAATCGCGCTCCATCCAAATGATATCCCAAATTATGATCAGTGCACACCTTTTTGATTTTAATAATTTCTTGAAAATCATAACAAGCGCCTCCACCTTTATTGGTAGTATTTTCTACGCAAACCAAACTTGTTAAAGGGCTATGATAAAAATCCGGTGGATTAATGGATGCTAGAACCTGATCAGCAGTTATCATACCTCTATTCCCATTAATCAACTTGCACGAGACTCCACTGTTAAAAGAAACTCCTCCTCCTTCATAATTAAACACATGAGCATATTTATCTGCAATCAATTGTTCTCCTGGTTGTGTATGCAATTTTATAGCCGCCTGATTCGCCATGCTACCAGATGGAAAAAACAAGGCACTCTCTTTACCAAACATATTGGCTATTCTTTCTTCTAAAGCATTAACTGTCGGATCCTCTTTATACACATCATCTCCCACTTCTGCGTTCATTATTTCATTAAGCATTTCTGGGGTAGGTTTGGTAACTGTATCACTCCTAAGATCTATTATCATATACTATTTTAGTTAAAACGTTTATAATTTGTTATCAATGCTCCTAAACTAGTTAAAACTCACATCTAAAACTTCCGATAGGAGAGCCATCCGGAATTTTTGGCGAAGGTACTATTTTAAATCTTTCAGGTTTGGTCATAAAATCCTGGATTTGCTTTAAATAATAGTCATTATAAACTGTATTTGAATCTTTTCGTTTGTCAGCACTTAATAGATACCTAACGTTGTTCAGCGAAGCATATGCCAAAGCCCTTACCTGAGGATAACTATTACCATTAACACTCAGATTCATTAGATATTTTAATGTATTGCTTTTTACTGTATGTTGAATTTCGTTATGATAACTATTTTTAGGCTTAGCCTCAAAAACTACTTTAATTAATTTATCTAAAACTTCTGATGCTCCTAATTGTTTTGGGTCTAGACTACTTTGTTGTACTAATCGCGAAACTCTTTCTGGATGTAGTAATAGAGACAAGCTCATATCACTGGCAGTAGATGCAGCACTCAGAGCATCAAAAGCTACACCTGTTTTACTATTAAAAGATTCTCTAGAACGACCATAACCAAAAGCTCTAGGAGGAAACAATTTTAATTTATCTTCAGGAATAGCCAAAACTTCAGGAGATAACGTTTTCAATATTTGATCTAGTGCTTCCTTTTGTTCTTTTTCTGAAATCACTTCAACGATTGTCTGTTTATCTCCTTTGGTAGCATAGTTATAATTAAGACCTCCGATTAACTTTACTGCTGCTTCCGTTTGGTACCTATGAAAAAAATACAAAGGAACGAATACATCTTCTAAAACCGAATACGCTTCACCGATTCTAATATTATCTTCAGAGAAATTACGAATTGCTGTTTCTCTAACTTCTAATACATTTTTTAATTCTTCAGAAGCACTTTTTCCATTATCCCAAAGATGAGCTAAACCATGTGCTCCTCCTCGAGGCCTTGCATCACTATCCGAAATAAAACGCAATCCAGAAGCATAAGCATTATCTAAAATTTTATTTAGCTGCTGACTTTCATCTACTTCCTTATCAAATTCCGAATAACTATAAGCTACTGTTACTTTATCCCAAACTCCTATTTTAGTGTCATAAGCATCAGAAAAATCAATTTCTCCATCTTTTAATCTTATGGTCGGATGAGGATAATCCATAACCGATGCTCTATTACTGGTGCTTGCTGCAAAGTTATGTGCAAATCCAATAGTATGCCCCACTTCATGTGCTGACAATTGACGAATCCTAGCCAGAGCCATATCCAGCATTGGTTTATAATTATCATCATTACCAGCAAAAGGCATATTTGATAAAGCTTGTGCAATAAGAAAATCTTGACGGATTCTTAAACTACCTAAACTTACGTGCCCTTTTAATATTTCTCCAGTTCTTGGATCTACAACACTTGCTCCATAACTCCATCCTCTTGTAGATCGATGTACCCATTGAATTACATTATACCTTAAGTCCATTGGATCAGCATCTTCCGGAAGCATTTTTACCTGAAAAGCATCTCTAAATCCAATAGCTTCATACGCTTGGTTCCACCATCTTGCACCTTCTAACAATGCAGATCTTACAGGTTCTGGAGTTCCAGGATCTAAATAATAGATAATAGGCTCTTTAGCTTCGCTTACTGCTAATTCTGGATTTTTCTTTTCTAACCTATGTCTAGTTATATATCTTTTTACAATAGGTTCCTGTATTGGTGTCGCATAATCTAGATAAGATATTGATAAAGTTCCACTCCTAGGATCAAATTCTCGTTTGTTATAATTATTATCCGGTAATTCTACAAAAGAATGATGTTGAATTACGGTAAGAAACTTTGAATCTGGTGCTACTGACCAAATATTTCCTTGCTTAGGTGATCCCTTATATGTCAACAATGCTTCGAATTCGACATTTTTCGGAAAAGCCTTTGTTTTTTCTAAACTTAAGGCACTTTTAGTTTTATCTACGCTATAAGCACCTTCTTTCTGATTTTTTAATCTATTAATCACACCATGAGTATCTTGTAATAAAAAAGGTGTCAAATCAATAATATAACTACTCTCTTTTTGTTCTTTTATAGGAAAACCAAATAACACAGATTTGGCAAATGCCTGTTCTACACTTTTTTTCTCGAGTTTGTTTTCCGTAATAGCTCTATATCTTTGATTAGGTTGCACTAATAACAATTTGTTTCCTGCTTTTTGAAACTTTACAACCACACCATCCCCTATTTGCCCTCTATCCAATCCAATATCATTAGATCCTAAACCGGTGGCTAACGAATGGACATATAAAAACTCTGTGTTTAATTTATTTACTTCTAAATATATCTCATCCTTACTTTCGTTATAATGAAAATTAAAATACCCATTATAAGATTTTAAATCCTTTTGTTTTTCTAGAAACTGTGCCGAAAGAAAATGGCAAACTATTAAAAACAAGCAAGTAATATTTATTTTCATCTTGAAATGATTTAGTGTGATTTTGAAAAAGCCATAAAACTATAAAATAATAGTAAAATTGTTTCCTACTGAACTGTTAAATCCTATTTTTGTCAAAAATAACTGAAATATGATTAATACTGAGACTTTACAGGATCTTAGGGAGCGCCTGGTTGCGTTAAGGAGGTATCTTTGACATTGATGCCAAACTTATCGAAATAGCTAACGAAGAAGAAAAAACATATGCACCTGATTTTTGGGATAATGCTCAGGAAGCAGAAAAACTAATGCGTGCTCTTAACGCAGAAAAAAAGTGGGTTTCTGAATATGAAAAAAGTGTTACCCTTGTTGATGATCTCGAAATTCTTTACGAATTCTATAAAGAGGGAGATGCAACAGAAACAGAAGTAGATGAACGTCATTCCATTGCCTTAGATCTTATAGAACACCTTGAGTTTAAGAATATGCTTAGTGAAGAAGGAGATAGCATGAGTGCCGTAATCCAGATTACAGCTGGGGCTGGAGGAACAGAAAGTTGCGATTGGGCAAGTATGCTTATGCGTATGTATCTAATGTGGGCAGAGAAACAAGGTTATAAAATTAGAGAACTTAACTATCAAGGAGGAGATGTTGCCGGAATCAAAACGGTAACCTTAGAAATTGATGGTGAATACGCTTTTGGATGGCTTAAAGGCGAAAATGGAGTGCATAGATTAGTACGCATCTCTCCTTTTGACAGTAATGCTAAAAGACATACATCTTTTGCTTCCATATATGTGTATCCATTAGCGGATGATAGTATTGAAATCGATATTAACCCATCCGATTATGAAATCATCACATCTAGATCCAGTGGTGCCGGAGGACAAAATGTAAACAAAGTAGAAACTAAAGTACAACTTACCCACTTCCCTACTGGAATTCAAATCTCATGTTCAGACACTAGATCACAGCAAGAAAACCGATTAAAAGCACTGCAAATGCTTAAATCACAACTTTTTGAACTTGAACTCAAAAAACAACAAGCGCAAAGAGATGAAATTGAAGCCTCTAAAATGAAAATTGAGTGGGGATCTCAAATTCGTAACTATGTAATGCACCCTTATAAACTGGTAAAAGATGTTAGAACTGCAGAAGAAACCGGAAATGTGGATGCTGTTATGGATGGAAACATTGATGCTTTCCTAAAAGCATATCTTATGATGATGGGACAAAGAATTGAAGATTAATAATTATAGATATGACAACAATATATCATAACCCAAGATGTAGCAAATCCAGACAATGTCTTGCCATTTTGGAAGAAAAGAACGAAGATCTGAATATCATCAAATATTTAGACAATCCTTTGACTGAAGCAAAATTATCTGAAATCATCGATCTTCTTGGAATAAAGCCTATTGACTTAGTTCGAAAAAATGAAGCTATCTGGAAACAAGAATTTAAAGGTAAATCTCTAACAGATAATGAGCTGATAAGAATTATGTGTGAGCATCCTAAACTAATCGAAAGACCTATTGTAACAAAAAACAATAAAGCCATTATTGGAAGACCTCCTGAAAGAGTTATTGATATCCTATAACATACTAAAAAAGCCTCAAAACTAAAGTTTCGAGGCTTTTTAAATTATTTAAAAACTGTCAACCTATTTAAGGACGACTAAAATACTACAGAATAATTATTGGGGTATTCCATTTCCTGCCCCCATATTACCATTAAAAGTTTCTCCAGATACCTGAATACTGAAACCTGTTCCGCTATTAACACTAGTTCCATCTGGATTGTGTGATCCAGTAATATTTGCTATACCATTGGCTGGCATTATAAATGTAAATCCGCTTGTTTCATCATTACCATCTCCATCAGAATCCAAACATTGTTCACCTCCAGTAAGACCCCAACAGGTAATACCTATACCTAAATTTAAATTATTGGTATCACGGGCTTGCATTGTTGCATTACCACTTCCTGTTCCTCCAGATGTCATCGAAATTTCTACTGTTGCTCCTGCCGGGGCATTCAGTACACCCGTGACTCTATTAAAACTAACTACAGCTTCTACTATTATCGTTCTAGTAACTTCTATCGCATTATTTCCTGCTGCATCCTGCACATTATATCTTATTATATATGTACCTGCAGTATTTAGATCTACATTACCAGTTGTTACAATCTGAGACGTAAGGTCTCCATCAATATTGTCTAACGCTGTAGCACCAGGATCCGTATAACTACTTCCTAGTGGAATCGTAAAAGAAGGGGCTCCTATCAAAGTAATTACTGGAGCAATATTATCAATTACTCTAACAGTTCTTGTAATTGTAGCTATATTTCCTGAAGAATCTTCTACACTGTAAGTCAACACATAATCTCCAGGTGTATTTACATCAACCGTTCCTGAAACAGTAATACCAGAAGTTAAATTACCATCAACATTATCACTTGCATTAGCTCCAGGATCATTAAATATATTCCCCACATTCACTAGAAAAGGATTAGCTCCTTCTAATGTTATCACAGGATTAGTACTATCTACTACATTTACCGTTCTGACTGCTTCTGTATTATTACCGGAAGAGTCAGTTACACTATATATTATGGTATATTCACCTAACGTATTAACATCAACAGTCCCTGAGGTTTCTATTTGACTAGAAATATCACCATCGATATCATCAACAGCTGTAGCACCAGGATCATCAAAGGCTTCTCCAAAACTTATTTCTAGAGGATTATCTCCTAATAAAGTAATCATTGGTGGATTATCACTAATAACATTTACTGTTCTTATTTCAGAAACTTCATTACCAGCCACATCGCTAACAGTATAAGTTAGCATATAATCACCTACAACATTAACATTAACCGAACCTGTTACCGCTATTTGCGAACTTATATTTCCATCAATATTATCAGTCGCTGTAGCTCCCGGGTCACTGAAAGCATCGCCTTCTCTTACTAGGAAAGGGTTATCACCAATAATAGTAATTACTGGAGGGATATTATCAACTACATTTACAATACGTTCAGTTGATGAAGTATTTCCTGATGAATCTTCTATACTATAAACTAAAGTATAGGCTCCTGGAGTATTTGTATCAACTACACCAGAAACTGTAATATTAGCAGAAATATCACCATCAATATCATCGGTTGCCGTAGCTCCTGGATCTGAAAAAGTGTCTCCAACATTGATTGTGACTTCGCTATCACCAATCAACTCTATAACAGGAGCTGTCCCATCAGGATTCCTGAAATTTAATAGTAAAGAAGCTTCTTTGGATACGGTAATAATATTCGCATTATCTACTCTAAAGTCTAAATTATGTGCTCCTTCAGCGGTTCCTATATATGTCCCGATACTCGAACCAGCCTGGATTGGAATATTATCTCCAGCTTGATAAGTTTCGCCATTATATACCACATTACCGGCGTTAGAAGTTCTATAATTCATTACATAACTTGAGGTCCCTGCGATTTCAGTAATAGTAAAATTTATAACTGCTCCAGAGTTAGTTGTAAATATAACATCACTATCCAATGTTGCTGCAAATGTGAAATCCGGTGTTTCTCCTACTTCTATTCTGATTATTTTTGATTTAGAAATACCGAAACTACTAGTAGCTGTAAATGTAATCTCAACTGCTCCAACCGTTAGTCCTCCAAACTTCCAAGTAGAATCACCAATCGGAATTTCAACCGTAGTCTCCGGATCCAGAACCGCTCCATCTACAATTACGCTTCCCGTTCCTAATACATCCGCATCTGGTGTTCCAAAAACATATTGCACATCGTAAGTTGCTGAACTAACCTCTTCAATATTAAGGTTTAAATCAATTTCTCCATTTACATATGTAATAGCTTCAGGAAATGGTACCACATCAAATGTAAAATCTGTATCATTTACATTATAAGTTAATATAAATTCTTCTTCTCTATTAGATTGATCTCTTATGGTTAAAGTTACTTTATTAGCACCAACTACAGTTCCCTGATACTCTATAGTGTATTCAGGGCCTTCGGGTAAATCAACAAATTCATTTTCTGCTATGGCTACGGTGTTCAAAAAATATGATCCAGCACCTTCAGTAACATTATATTTTATCTGATAATCTCCTACATTTATATCAGTTACTCCTGTTATAGTAAATTGAGATTCTTTTTTGGTATCTACAAATGTTTCTATAGTAGTCTCGCTAAATTCTACTTTAAAAAACACTACTAAGTCATCTGTAATTTCTTTTGTACAGGCTATCCCAATAAATAAAAGAACGATACCTGAAACGATATATTGATAAAAATTTTTCATCTATATTATGTTTGTTTATTTTAATTATCCTATTATCAAAAACTTCTTTTTAGAAGCTTCTTTCTAAAAAAATTATTTTAGTATTAATTTAATTCCAACACCAAAATAAGGAGTGAACTCTCCAATATCGCTATTGAAGTGATATATCTCTTGGGCCTTAATATTAATCGCTACTGTTGGAATTAAAAATATGTCAGCATCTAATCCTGCATATGCACCAAAAACTACATTACTTGTCTCAATGTTCAGCACCTGATTATTTTCTAAAATCTCATCGCCATTATTAATAACTTCGTAACCTACAGTTCCTCCTGCACCAAGAGCAAGAGCAAAAGTTCTCTTATTATTCCTAAGAACATCAAAAAAGAACCCCGCATTAAAGGCATACAAATTGACAGGTATTTTTATATCCTCAAACTCTAATTTTGTAAAATTAGTTTGAATAGCGAATTGTAAATAATCAAATTCATTTACCTTGTAATCAAGCGCAGCTATTCCGGCAAAACCTCCATCCACGTAACCTCCCGTTAATGACAAAGCAGTTTTATGACTCTGAGCATACATTGAAATTGAAGAAAAAAGAATAAAGACAACTAATAATGAGTTAGTACTTAGAAGTTTTTTCATAAACTCTATTTTATAATTTTTGATAATATTTATTTTTTTGCATTTTCCCACAAAAACAGCTGCAAAACTAAAAAACCGAAACGTATTTTGCACTATAAATATTGTGTCTTTGTTGTAACTAAATTCTTTCAAATCACAAAAAAATATAAATATTATTGCTTTTTTGTTAATTTAACACAACCTCATACAATCACAATAGACTTACAATGAACATAATACATTATTTAACGCGTCTTTAACCCCCATCCTTACACCCTAATCACATTTTTGGAAACTTGTTTTCAAAAAAAATACGAAAAAGATTGTTTTATGGTTATTTACCATAATAATTGGGACATCGTCTTTAGCTCAACAAAATGAAGTAAAGATAACAGGAGAAATTATCGACGATGAAAACAAAGAACCTTTGGAATACGTTACTGTTTCCTTTATAATCCCAAAAGAAAATAAAACTTTAACTTACTCAATAACAAACAATAATCAAACAAAAAAAAGGGAATCGATTGGCCGATTCCCTTTTTTTAATATATAACTAATGCTATTACTTAAGCCTCTTCTCTAGCCTTACGTTTAGCTTCTTGCTTTAACTTAAAGTTTTCAATAGTAGCTCCAAAAATCCAGTAAGGAACCACAAAGGTTAATAAAAATATCATTAACCAAAATCCTATTGTAAGGATCGTTAAGAATGCTAAAAAACCAAGGTATTGATCAAATTCGAACATAACAGTAATCTAATTTCAATTTTTGCCAAAGATAATAACTCTTCCTTTTATCTCATAACATAAATATGATTTATTTTTAAAACTAAAACTTTAATACAATTCCCTTTTAAAAAGTACATTCTTTATTCAGAAATAGCTATACAAATTCTTAAATTTGCCCTTCGAAAAACAAATCATCACGGTTATGGAATATAGAATAGAAAAAGATACAATGGGCGAAGTAAAGGTGCCTGCTGATAAACTTTGGGGAGCTCAGACAGAACGTTCCAGAAACAACTTTAAAATTGGCGCACCATCTTCAATGCCTTTAGAAATAGTATACGGTTTTGCTTATCTTAAAAAAGCTGCTGCTTTTACCAATTGCGAATTGGGTGTTCTTCCTATTGAAAAGAGAGATCTAATTGCACAAGTATGTGATGAAATTCTAGAAGGAAAACACGATGATCAGTTTCCATTGGTAATATGGCAAACCGGATCCGGTACACAAAGTAATATGAATGTAAATGAAGTCATTGCGAATCGTGCACATCAATTAGCAGGAAAAACTATTGGAGAAGGAGAAAAAACTATTCAGCCTAATGATGATGTGAACAAGTCTCAATCTTCTAACGATACATTCCCCACTGGTATGCATATCGCTGCCTACAAAAAGATTCTTGAAGTTACTATACCTGGTATCACACAACTAAGAGATACATTAAAGAAGAAATCAGAAACTTTTAAAAATGTTGTAAAAATTGGTCGCACACATTTTATGGATGCTACTCCGTTAACCATTGGACAAGAGTTATCGGGCTATGTTTCTCAACTGGATCATGGTATTAAAGCTTTAGAAAACACATTACCACATTTAGCAGAAATTGCTTTAGGTGGAACCGCGGTTGGAACTGGTTTAAACACGCCTAAAGGATATGCTAAAAGAGTATCAGAATTTATTGCTCAGTTTACAGGTTTACCATTTATCACTGCAGAAAACAAATTTGAAGCACTAGCAGCTCATGATGCATTTGTGGAAACACATGGAGCATTAAAACAAATAGCAGTTTCCTTAAATAAAATAGGAAACGATATTAGAATGTTAGCTTCAGGACCAAGAAGTGGAATTGGTGAGCTTATTATTCCTGCTAATGAACCTGGAAGTTCAATTATGCCTGGAAAAGTAAATCCTACTCAATGTGAAGCATTAACCATGGTTTGTGCCCAAGTATTAGGTAATGATGTCGCTATCAATGTTGGAGGAATGCAAGGACATTTTGAACTAAATGTCTTTAAACCTGTTATGGCAGCAAATCTATTACAGAGTGCTCAGTTAATTGGTGATTCTTGTGTTTCTTTTGATGTACATTGCGCACAAGGTATAGAACCAAATCAAGCAAGAATTACAGAGTTGTTGAATAATTCATTGATGCTGGTAACTGCTCTTAATACCAAAATAGGATATTATAAAGCTGCAGAAATTGCCAACACAGCGCATAAAAACGGAACTACGCTAAAGCAAGAAGCAGTAGCCCTAGGTTATGTTACTGAAGAAGAGTTTGATCAATGGGTTAAACCAGAAGATATGGTTGGAGCTCTTAAATAAAGACAGTAATACCTTTTATACCAAATAAAAAACCGGATGCACGAGCATCCGGTTTTTTGTCCCCACTATTATAACTAACTATTAGAATTTCCCCCAAAATTCTAATATGTTGTATCTTCCAATTTACAATTACATCCTATCTATGTATCGCGTGGCTACATGCACTTGGAAGTTCTCTTAAAAATTCTCTTATAAATTTGAAATTAATGCGAAATGATTTCATAATATCGTTGTGTAAAGTTTTTGAATAGTCTTTGATTTTTATTTAATATAAAAGTAATTGCTTTTGTAATCATATGAAATACGTGAAAACCCCTGTATTTCATCTTTCCTCTTTGTCTTTAGCTATTATCTGTGTATAGCGTGACTACTAGCTTTAGGAAGTTCTTGTAAAAAATCTAAAATAAAACGGAAATTAATGCCTAGTAAGTTCATAATGATAGTATGTGTAAAAATGGTTTGTAAATCTTTTATTAATATCTCTGGCACAAATATACTTCAGGAATACACATCGCACAATGGGGGAAAACACCCGAAATGACTAGTGGGATATCCCCTTTTATCAACCAAGATTCTTAAAAACAACACTTTACACCAATAATTAATTAATAAAAAGAAGAGTTTTATAACAAGATTTGATCTTAATTATTACTATTAATATAAATATGGAAGGTATATCATTATCTTTAATACCCACACTCATAAGTTATATCGATTTATATGAAGAAACTATTCTTTGCGATTTTTCCGTTAGCACTATTAATTAGCTGCAATATTGATCTTACATCCAAGGATAACAAAGAAAACTCGGTACACTCGATCGATAGCATCAATTTTATTAGTCAACGTCATTTACACAATCAGAAATTTGAAGCTCTTAATTTTAAAACTGAAGTGCAATGGGATAGTCTAAATACTATTTCTCCTAAAAAAGTACTTCACAAAAAAGGAAAAGTTCATCCTGATATTCGCACATTTGGTTGGCATATCTATTCTAACGGTTCTTCCTATAAAAATTATAATTTCTCTATGCTATGGGGGCTCTCGTATTTTTCATATGCTTTGCAACCAAAAACAGGAAGTTATAAAAGTATTTATCAATGGAAAACGACTTCTTTAATAGACAGTGCTAAAACAAAAGGTTGCAAAGTTTTTTTTTCTGTTTCTAATTTTGGAAGTAAAAACAATACTATTTTCCTAAGAAATCAAAAAGCTCAGAAGACACTAATAGATAGTATATCCAGTTTATTAGCATTAAGATCCGCAGACGGAATAAATATTGATTTTGAAGGAGTTTCAAAAAAAGACAAAGAATACTTTACCAAATTTATCATTGAGATTTCGAAAAGCCTAAAACAAGATAACCCTAACTATATGGTTTCTCTATGTCTTTACGCCATTGACTGGAACGATATTTTCGATATAAACGCCATTGATTCATATATAGATTTTTATACTTTGATGGGATATGATTATTACGGAAGCTTTAGTAAAACCACTGGACCTGTAACACCTTTTAAAAAAAGCAAGAAATTTGGAAATGGTCTGGAAACATCAGTCGATCACTACAAGAATAAAGGTATCCAGCTCAACAAACTAATTGTTGGATTACCTTATTATGGAGCAGAGTGGTATACTAAAAACCCTGAAATAGGTACAATAGTGACAAAATTCAAATCCCATCCTCCTTATAAATCAATAAGGCAATTATATATTGATTCATTAAAAACACCCATACAATTTGACCCCAAAAGTGCTTCCAGTTATATAATTATCAAAGACGGTAATAAAGCATATAGACAGCTATTCTTTGAGGACGTACAATCACTATCTATTAAGTATGATTGGATAAAAAATAATAAGATCGGAGGTGTAGGAATTTGGGCGCTGGGATATGATGATGGTTATTCTGAGTTTTGGGATTTGCTAACTGAGAAATTTTCGCAGGAATAAAATACACTACGTTACATAGAAATACACATACAAAATGAAAATATATGATTTTGATATACAAAATGGAATTTACCGTTTTGAGTTTGAAGGTTTGAATACTGAGATTCATTCTCACCCTGCTGTAGAAATCATAACTGCAATAGAAGGAACTTTTGATCTAAACATCAACCAACAAACCACTACAAATTTGGTTTTTGCAATTATAGACTCCAACATTAAGCATAAGGTATCTTCGCAACATTGTATTTCTAAAATTTTAATGATCGAAAGTAACAATCCTACACTTACTGAATTTTTAAGAAACTTGAACATCACACTACTAAATGGATGTTTCTTAAAAAAAGAGTTTAGTGACAAACATATTCTTATTAAAGAAATAGAAATATTCGCTAAAGAAAACAATCTTAAAGAACCAACAGATAAAAGAATTAAACAATGTCTTTCTATTATAGAAAATGATGAAATTGAATATGTTACTCTTATTAACTCTTTAACTTCAAAAGTATTTCTATCCGAAAGTAGACTTTCACATCTCTTCAAAGAACAAATAGGGGTTTCTATAAAAAAATATCTAGTATGGAATAATCTACGAAAAGCTATTCATCAGTATTTAGGAGAAAACAAGAACTTAACAGAGATATCAATTGAAAATGGTTTTTTCGATCAGGCACACCTAAGCAATTCTTTTAAAAATGTTTTGGGAGTACCTCCATCAAAAGCGTACAATAGCAGAACCATACAATTTTAAGAGGTTATACAAGATTATATTTGACTTTTAAAATGAAAAAAAATGAGTATAGAAATACGAAAGGTCAAAAAAGAAGATATAATTTACCTAAAAGAAGTACTAGACTCGAGTGAGTTATTTCCATCACACTTGCTTGACGATATGATTAGTAACTATTTTAGTGATGCGTCTTCAACCGATATTTGGTTTACCTCTATTTACCAGGAAAAACTAGTATCAATAGGATATTGTGCACCAGAGAGACTTACTGAAGGAACTTATAATCTTTATGCAATTGCTGTTCACAAAGATTACCAAGGAAAAGGTATAGGCAAACAAATGATGGATTACATTGAAAACCTTTTACAAGAGAATGGTCATCGAATTTTGATTGTAGAAACATCAGGTAAGCTAGAATTCGAGTTAACTAGAGAATTTTATCATAAATGTAATTACAGAAAGCAAGCCGTAATCCCTGAGTTTTATAATAAAGATGACGACAAAATTGTATTTTGGAAGAAACTACAATAGAAAAATAAGTGGATCAACTTATTATAGAAACTAAAAAAAGCACAACCTAAATTTGTTGTGCTTTCTTCAGTTAACTGCTAATTATTTTAAACCGTTTCCATTTCCAATGTACTAGGAACTTCTACTTTTTCTAAAGCTTGCTCTAAATCCCAAATCAGATCTTTAGCACTTTCTACTCCAATGGATAATCTTACCAATTGATCTGTAATATTCATTTGCTGTTGCTGTGCTTCATCTACGCCAGCGTGTGTCATAGTTTTAGGATGTTCTGACAAGCTTTCTGTTCCTCCTAAACTTACTGCCAGTTTCATTAACTTAAGATTATTAAGGAACATAAATGCCTCTTTTTCTCCTCCAACAATATCAAAGGAAACCATTGCTCCTGGCGCGGAACATTGCTTTTTATAAATAGCATATGCTTCTGTTCTTTCTTTCAATAATCCCAAATAATATACTTTTTCAACTTTAGGGTGTTTATTCAAATAATCAGCAACAATCTGAGCATTCTGAGTTTGCTGATCCATACGTACTTTTAAAGTTTCTAAACTTCTAAGCAATAACCACGCTGTATGAGGACTTACCATATTACCTAAAAATGTACGTAAGGTTTTTACACGTACCATTAATTCAGCGTTTCCTAATACTGCTCCAGCAATTAAATCACTATGGCCTCCAATATATTTTGTGGCAGAATATAAAACAAGATCTGCACCGCATTGTAATGGATGTTGCCATAATGGTCCCATATAGGTGTTATCAACAGCCACTAACGTTTTTCTTTCTTCTGTACTATATTTAGCAGCAATCTGACTAAACTTTTCGATGTCAACAATATCATTTGTTGGATTCGCAGGGGTTTCTAAATAAATCATGGCCAGTTTATCAGCCTTACCAGAAGTTTTAATCATCTCCTCCACTTCCTCCATACTCTGGTTAGGCATCACACCTATTGTATCTACTCCAATTTTATCTAAAAAATGGTGAATAAAATGATCAGTTCCTCCATATACAGGATTACTATATACTAATAGATCACCAGGCTTAAGGAACTCTAATAATACTGTACTAATTGCAGACATTCCACTCTCGAATACTGCACAATCATCTGCTTTATCCCAAAGACATAATCTGTTTTCTAAAATCTCTAGGTTAGGGTTATTGATTCTACTATAAATTAATCCCAATTCTTCTTTTTCTGACTTTTCGCGTAGACCATATGCCAATTCAAAAAAGGCTTTTCCTTCTTCGGCTGTTTTAAAAACAAAAGTCGAAGTCTGAAATATTGGACATTTTATGGCTCCTTCTGATAACTCAGGTTTATAACCGTAGGTCATCATTAAACTCTCTGGATTAAAATTGTGATCTTTCATCTGTTAGATATTGTATTGTTAGAAATAATTTCGGTTCTGTTTCCTCTCTCTTGAGAAAAACTAGTATTTAGTGCAGTATAAAATTACATCCAAAAGAATTAAAAACCATATTTATATATTAATTTAGAATCAATAATACAATAATGATTAATTAAAAGAATTTTATTCTATTTTTGATATATCAGCAGAATTCAAAGAGAAAAATATTATGGATAAAACAGATCGCTCCATCCTTAATTTATTACAAAAAGATGGTAAAATAACTATCAAAGAGATTGCAGAGCGTTTGGGTCTTACCACTACTCCAATTTTTGAACGGGTTAAGAAATTGGAACGTGAAGGATACATTAAATCCTATAAAGCTATTTTAGATAGAAAAAAAGCAGGATTACAGCTCATGGTTTTTTGTAATGTTACTTTAAACCTTCACCAAACGGATTATCTAAAAAAATTCGAAAAAGATATTCAGCAATTTCCCGAGGTGGTTGAATGTTATCATGTAGCTGGTATGTTTGATTATTTAATTAAGATATATGCTGAGGATATGGAGAGTTACCAGCATTTTCTTTCTAACAAACTGGCTTCACTAGAAAATATTTCTAAAGTACAAAGTTCGTTTGTAATGACGGAAGTAAAAGATTTTTCGTTTTTACCAATTCCATAGAGAATTATATTTTGGCTTCATGAAAAATATTAAGCAGCTGCGACTGTTTGATCAACTTCTACCGAAGCATTCTTGGTCTGAATATAATTTATAAACAAAAGAATAAGTATCAATAAAAATATCCCAGATCCAATTATAAAAATTGTTACGTCAATACTTTCGAACATAATTCCACCGACCACTAATCCAAAAATACTAGCTAAGCTTCCCATACTATTTCCATATCCCTGAATAGCACCTTGCATTGTTGAGTTTCCGGTTTTTGATAAAAGAGAAAGAAAACTAGGCCACATCAAACCATTACCTAAGGATAATAACGTATTTGCTACATACAGTATAATGATACTGGGATTAGAAAGAAGGAAAAAACTTAGTGACAGTAGCACCGTTCCGATAGCAACTAGCCTGATATTAGGAACTTTTCCTGACAGAAAGGATAATAATGGTCCTTGAACCAAAATCATGATAAAACTTGAATATGCCAGAAAGATCCCAAGATCAACAGCTGTCCATTCCAACATAGTAGAGGCATATATAGGTAAGCCTGCATAAAATAAGCTAAAGGCCAAAAATGTCAAAAAGTAGATCGAAAATAATAACGGAATACCTTTTTGACCTAATACACCTTTAAAATTGTTATCGTTTTTAGTAGCATCATTTCCAATAGTATTTCCAGAAAAGCAATCTTTATGTTCGACCTGAAAAAATCTTCTAAAAGATTTAAAATTCAGATCTCCTGTATCTACCATACAAGGATTACTTTCCGGTAATCTAATATAAATAACAAGGATTGCTACAAGTGAAATAATAGCTGCTAGAATAATTGGCAGTATTTCTCCTAAAATGGTCGAAGCTAAAATTCCGGCAACTGCAGGTCCTAAAACAAATCCTAAACTTGTAGAAGCTCCCATCATTCCAAAATTCCTATCGCGATCTTCGTCTGTAGAAATATCAGATAGGTAGGCATTCGCCACAGATACATTCCCACCGGTAAAACCATCAAAAATTCTAGCAAGAAAAAGTAAAATTAAAGGAAGCGTCATCATATAACTGCCGGTAAATTCGGAATCAGATGACCATAACTCAGTTTCTGGAAGTATTAATGCTATCAAAAACAAAGACCAAGCAACAAACGTTCCTGCTTGACTAATCACCAACACTTTCTTTCTTCCTATACGATCCGAAAGTCTTCCTAAGATTGGAGCTCCGATAAATTGAAAAAACGGATACATCGCCCCCAGAATTCCATAAATAAAACCATTACCTCCTAAATCAGTAACAATAAATATAAGAATTGGAATTACAATACTATACCCTAAAATCCCTATAAAATTCACCAAGAGTATTGGGAAAATGCTTTTAGAAAAGAAACTAAAGATTCGCATTTTCTAAAATTAACATTGTTATCGCTAAATGCTTGTTAAACAAATATTAATAATCGGCTCTAACCCATTATTTTTACCAAAAGCTCTTTAAGAATATCACCTGGAGGAAGATTAGTGGCTCCCACTCCTTTTCCTTTAAGATCGGCTTCTCTTAAAAGTGCTATAATCTGGCTTACCTTTTTCATTGGGTAATTACGAGCTGCATCTGAGTAATCACTCACGAAATACGGATTAATTTTTAAGGCACTAGCAACATTCCCTTTAGACTTATCAGATAATCCGTGGTATTGTAATACCTGAGAAAAGAAACTGTATAGTAAAGATATGGTAACCACCAACGGATTGTCTTTTGGATTCTGAGCAAAATAATTGATAATTCGATGTGCTTTCAACACATCACGCATCCCTATTGCTTTGCGTAATTCGAAATTATTAAACTCTTTACTTATTCCAATATTCTCTTCGATCTTATCCGCCGTAATCTGTTCTCCTTTGGGTATGATCAACTTCAATTTTTCTAATTCATTATTAATCTTACTCAAATCAGTACCCAAAAATTCTACCAACATTTGCGAAGCTTTTGGTTCTATACTATATTTTGCTCCGGCTAAAACTCTTCTGATCCAATCCGAGACCTGGTTTTCATAGAGTTTTTTACTTTCAAAGATCACACCATTTTTGGCAACTATTTTATAAAGCTTTTTACGTTTATCAATTTTCTTGTATTTATAACAAATTACTAAAACTGTAGTAGGTTGTGGATTTTCAGCATAATCTGCTAATTTTTCTATGGTTCTGGATAAATCTTGCGCTTCTTTTACGATTACTACCTGTCGCTCAGCCATCATAGGATATCGCTTGGCATTTGACACAATATCTTCTATACTAACATCACGACCGTACAATACCATTTGGTTAAACCCCTTTTCCTCTTCAGCTAACACATTTTTATCAATATATTCCGAAATCCTATCAATGTAATATGGTTCTTCACCCATCAAAAAATAGAT
The DNA here is from genome assembly GCF_947495315.1 of uncultured Aquimarina sp. Lineage (GTDB taxonomy): Bacteria > Bacteroidota > Bacteroidia > Flavobacteriales > Flavobacteriaceae > Aquimarina. The sequence continues at coordinate 28,073 of NZ_CANLYD010000013.1, forward strand.
AGGCTTGATATTTCCATTCTTTATATCGCTTACAATCTGTTTTACTTCATCCATTCAGAAAAAATCATCAAATTTGTATTATGCAAAACCTTAATTTTCCAGCATACCAGTTCAGGTTCAAAAGTAGCGAAAATAAAGTTTCTATTTTTGACAGAATTCGCAAAAAATTCATCATCCTTACTCCTGAGGAATGGGTAAGACAGCATACCATACATTACCTAATAGAAGAAAAAAAATATCCCGAAACCCTTATTAATGTGGAAAAATTGGTTAAAGTTAATGATATGAATAAAAGGTACGATATCATTATATTTAATTCAGATGGTACTATATATCTTATCATAGAATGTAAATCACATACCGTAAAAATTACCCAAGAGGTTTTTGATCAGATAGCCCGCTACAATCTGTCGTTGGATGCAGAATATCTTATGATTACCAATGGATTAGAGCATTATTATTGTCAGATGGACTATAATGAAAAACGATATACTTTTCTAAAAGATATTCCGAATTATAAATAGAATCATTGCTGTTAAAATATGATATTCAGAATTTACTGATAACAATTTTTCATTATTGAAATAAAAATACAGATTATCAAATTTGAGTCTTTGAAGCTTTGAAACTCTAAATTAAACTTATTTATTTGCAGTCGTGAATATAGCTGTAGTCATATTAAATTGGAATGGGCGTTCATTACTGGAACAATTCCTTCCGTCTGTTATAGAACATTCTAAAGAAGCAACGATTTATATTGCAGATAATGCTTCTTCTGATGACTCTGTCGACTATATCAAAACATCTTTCCCTGAAGTTAAAATAATTCAAAACGAAGTAAATGGTGGATACGCTAAAGGATACAATGATGCATTAGCAAAAATTAATGCTGATATATATTGTTTACTAAATAGTGATGTAGAGGTTACTGAGCATTGGCTTACTCCTATTATAAAAGCTTTTGAGACATCAGAAAAAGTTGCAGCGATACAACCAAAAATACTTGATTATAAAAAGAAGAATTACTTCGAATATGCAGGAGCAGCAGGAGGTTTTATGGATAAATTAGGGTATCCATACTGTCGAGGAAGAATTTTTGAAACACTGGAAGAGGACAAAGGACAGTATAATGATACATTAGATATTTTCTGGGCAAGCGGCGCTTGTTTGTTTATTCGTAAATCAGTTTTTGAAGAAGTAGGTAAATTAGATGAAGATTTCTTTGCGCATCAGGAAGAAATCGATCTCTGCTGGCGTATTCGAAATCACGGTTATGACATTCAATATATAGGAACTTCTGAGGTGTATCATCTTGGCGGAGCTACATTAGAGGTTATGAATCCTAGAAAAACTTTTCTGAATTTCAGGAACAATCTACTAATGATGGTAAAAAACACTTCTGGAGCATCCATCTGGATTATTATCTTTATCAGAATGCTATTAGATGGAGTTGCAGGATTTAAATATATATTGGAAAGAAAACCTTCACATTGTTTAGCAATTCTTAAAGCTCATTTCGGCTTTTACAAAAAATTGCCAACTTTTGTTAAAAAACGAAAAAAATCAAGGGATAGAAGGAAATATTATTTCATTTCTTCCGTTGTATGGCAGTATTATATTTTGAACAAAAAACTATTTAACCATTTGTAAGGTTATATTCATTAAATTATTGTTAACAGTACGTAATTGCGTCACAATTTTGATAATTTTGAGTTATATAACCAGAATAAGACTAAAAACACATTTTCTAATGAAAAAAGTAATGATTATCGGAGCTTCAATGGCTATCCTATTATCTTCTTGTGTATCACAGAAGAAATTTACGGACCTAGAAGCAAAACAAAAAGAAACTCAGGATTTACTAAATACAGCTACTGTAAAATTAAATAGCTGTCTTGAAGAAAAAGCAAGTGAAAGTTCTGAATTAAAAGTCCTTAGAGATCAGGTAAATAATCTTAAGAACCAGAATTCTGCTCTATTAAATAACGTTGGTAATCTTGCAACCCTATCAACTAAAGAAGCAGAAAATTTAGAAAGATCTCTAGAAAGTATCAAAGAAAAAGATCTTCAGATCAAAACAATGAATGATGCATTGAATAAGAAAGATTCTGTGACTTTAGCATTGGTAACAAGTCTAAAAGGAGCTTTAGGTAACCTTGCAGATGAAGATATTGAGATAAATGTAGAAAAAGGAGTAGTATATGTATCTATTTCTGATAAGTTATTATTTAAGAGCGGAAGTTATAACGTTTCTACAAGAGCTAAAGAAGTATTAGGTAAAGTTGCCAAAGTGGTGAATGACAAACCAGATATCGAATTCTTAGTAGAAGGTCATACAGATAATGTTCCAATTAAAAACAAAGTATTATTAGACAACTGGGACTTAAGTGTAAAAAGAGCTACCTCTGTTGTACGTGTATTACAAAATGATTTCAAGGTAGATCCTAAACGTATGACTGCTGCAGGTAGAAGTTATTATGTGCCAATTGCGGATAATAATAGTGCTGCTAATAAAGCTAAAAACAGACGTACCAGAATTGTAGTACTTCCTAAACTAGATCAGTTCTATAACATGATTGAAGACGGAATGAAAAAAGCTTCCGAAGGAGGTAATTAAAAAAGAATAAAGTATTTTTGAAAAGGGTTAATTTAGCGATTAACCCTTTTTTTTAATCCATAGTATTAAACAATGGTATAGAAATTGACACAGGTGGATTAAAACATATAGATTAACTATTTTAAGAACAATGAGAAAACTATTTATCCTTGTATTACTGCTTTCCTTAGGGACTATAGAAGCACAACAAACAGCAAACACTTCCATTGGAGAAAATGAAAAATTGGTGTATACTGCTTCTTACAATATGTCTGGATTATTGACAAATCTTGCGCAAGTTACCATGCAAACTACCAGAGTAAACACTGGAAAAAGTAATTACCTAAGACTTAAGTGTAATGCTGCTACCTATTCTAAATGGGATTCTTTTTTTAAAATTAGAGATGTATATGAAGCATATGTAAACCCTTCTAATCTAAAACCATATTTATATAAAAGAGACATCAACGAAGGAGGATATATCAAAAAAGAAAAATATGTATATAGCTATAAAAGCAAAACCGTAAAAGCTACTATGCAAAAGAAAAAAGAACCCAATACAAAAAAGCTTAAAATGGGGAACAATACATTTGACGTAGTTTCTACTTTATATCATATTCGAAACATGGATATCGGAAAAGCGCCAGTAGGAACAAATCAAAAGATGACCATATTATTTGACAGAAAACCACAAACTGCGTATCTAAAATTATTGGGTAAAGAAACAATTAGTACCAAAACAATGGGTAATAAGGAGTGTTACAAAATTGCTGTTAACAATGATGCTCTAAAAGGAACAAATAAAAATATTGTATATCTTACGGCAGACGCAAATAAGGTTCCTGTATTGATTAAGTTTAGTATTCCTGCAGGTACAGGACAATTGACATTAACCCAAGCTTCTGGACTAAAAAATTAAATTCTATGAGAATTGTATTGATATCTATTGCTGCCATAGCGGCTTTCTTAGGAATTATTATGGCAATACTCCCTTTTGGCACTATTGGTATTTTACCAGGTATTGTTGCTCTAATATCTGGTTTTGGAGCCTATTTTATATCTAAAAAGCAATTAAAACCACAAAAGTTATCTCTTTTATTTTTAACCATTGGAGTTTTAGTAATAGTTGCAAGTGGATCCAAATCATTGTGGGTAAAAGATGAAGTCGCTGTAGATGAAGAATTTCAACAAAAAGAAGAGCAAAGTAAAGAAGAAGCTATAGAAGAGCTTAAAGAGATTGAAAGCGAGCTTGAAGAAATCGAAGACGATCTCGAAGAAATTGAATCCGAATAATCAATAACCAAACTCTTCTATAACTAGTTTCTAATTTTACTTAACTAAGTCTACAATCAAAGCTGTATTCTTAGATAAATTTACACTTTGAAGGTTTTGCAGTTCTTTTCCGGTTAAGATCTCTTTTCCTTTGGTATATCCTTCTAAAGACTTTTTAAAACGTTCCAGATTAAAACTTGGATACTCTTTATCACTATTGTTGATGATCATCATGCTGTTCTCTGTATCTGTATATCTAAAATATACATAGACATTATCCATAGGTTGATAGTGTGTAAGTTTTCCTTCATGAATAGATTTTGCGTTTTTCCTCCAGTTTAGAATAGTTTTTACATATTTAAAAACGTTATTTTCTTCTTTTGTCCTACCTTCTTTAGTAAAAGCATTTCTGCCATCTCCTTTCCATCCACCTGGAAAATCTTGTCTTACCTTACCGTCGGGTCTCTTGTTTTTCATCAAAATCTCATCACCATAATATATTTGAGGAATTCCTCTGGTAGTCAATGTAAATGCCATACTTAACTTTAATTTATCTACATCTTCATCAAGTAATGCTAATAAACGATCTACGTCGTGATTTCCATTAAAAACCTTATTGTTCTCAGGGCTTCCATACACAAAATCCTCTGCTAATGTTTTATAAAGCTCTGTAACATCACCATCTTTTCCAAAAGCTCTTATCATAGAATAATAAAGTGCATAATCACTAATACTATTAACATAAGAAATATATCCATCACTATTGGCTTCATTATTATTCCAATAAGACAAATAAGATGCTCTTTCTGCCCAAGTTTCTGCTACCATATAAAAATCCGGGTATTCTTGCGTAAGTGCTTTCATCCATCTAGACATAGCATGCTTATTTGGATAGGGATATGTATCAAGACGAATACCATCTATCCCAGAATATGTTACCCACCAAATAGAATTCTGGATCATATAAGTTGCCAGAAAATCATTTTCTAAATTTAGATCAGGCATATTAATATCGAACCATCCTTTGGTAAGTAAGTCAAAATCACTTGAGGATACATAAGGATCCGATGCAGCAATATTAGTAAAATTACTTCGGGTAAATGTATCCCATTGATTTAACCAATCCTTTGATGGTAAATCGTTCATCCACCAGTGCCCTGCTCCACAATGATTAAACACCTGATCCATAATTACTTTCATTCCTTTTTTATGTGATTGATCAACTAGTTTCTTATAATCTTCATTCGTTCCTAAACGGGTGTCTGTTTTATAAAAATCAGAAATTGCATACCCATGATATGAATAAGTTGGTTGATCATTCTCCAAAAATGGATTCAACCATAAAGTAGTAACTCCTAGTTCTTCTAAATAACTAAAATTATCAAGTACACCTTTTATATCGCCTCCATGTCTGCCATCATGATCTTTTCTATTTAGCTTTTCTAGAGTATCTTCTGTAGAATCATTGGTTTTATCTCCATTCGCAAAACGATCTGGTGTAATCAGGTAAATTACATCTGCAGGCGTAACCGCCTGACCAACTTGAGATCTTTTTTCTTTTTGTTTTAATTGATATTTGTAAATAAACTCTTTCTTTTTATTAGTAAATTTAATAGACAAAATTCCTGGCTTTGCATTTTCAGAAATGCTAAGGTTAAGAAAAAGATAATTTTTGTTCTCCATTTTGTTTACACTTTTTAATTGTACTTCTGGATACTCAAGAGACACATTAAAAGAACTAATATTTTCTCCGTGTAACAACAACTGCAAATCAGGATTATGCATTCCCGTCCACCAAAATGGAGGTTCTACGTGAGTTAATATTTCTGATTTTTGCCCTTGGCTTAAAAAAGAAGTTGATACCCCAATAATTAAGAGTAATAGTACTTTTTTTGAATACGATTTCATTGATATAATTTTAACTGTTTCAGTAGCTAATTACTGTATACAGTAGATAAACAACAACTTGATTATACCGATAACCACATTTCAGGATAAACAACCAAGAATAGCGATAATTCTATGAACTCATAATGATCTGAAATAGGAAATGTATTTTCTGTAGTATGTATTATATTGCCGGTTGTTTATCCTGAATTTTATTTTTTTGTTCAAATTTTTCAGATTTTAGACACTTTAGCTTAATTGCATCTAATGATTTATTCTCTTATAAAAGATCTACTTTCTAATCGAATTATTATCCATATACTATATTGGATAGGATTGATTGTTTTTTTTGGGATCACTTGGGGAACTTACGATAATGATTACGTCCGTTCATTTACAATTCAAACTTTTAGTCTACCTGCAAGAATGATACTCGTGTATGTATCTATATATATTTTACTACCAAAATTTTTTATCAAACGAAAATTCATTGCCTTCATCATTTCATATATTATAGTACTGTTGATCGTAAGCATTTGTATCCAAAGATCTATTATTTTCTTTTATGTACAGCCCAATTACCTTCCTGGATGGCATAGTGAAGGTTATTTTATCATTACAGAATTGGTGAATACTATTTTGGATGTAAATATAGCCGCTGTTATTCCTTTGGGAATGAGTTTTTTTAAATTTTACTATAATTCGCAACAAAAAGCTCTAACACTTGAAAAAGAAAAAATAGAAGCTGAACTCATTCAACTTCGCAATCAGGTACATCCACATTTTTTATTTAACACACTTAATAGTTTATATGCACTAATTATTAGAAAGTCTGATGTTGCCGAAACTGCTGTACTAAAGCTTTCCCGATTAATGCGATATATGTTATATGAAGCTAACGTTCCTAAAGTTTCATTGGCTAAAGAAATAGAATACCTAAAAAACTATGTAGACCTTGAGAAATTAAGATTTGATGCCACAATTGATATTAGTTTCAATTCTGAAATAGATAAAGAGTATGAAATATCTCCTTTTTTACTAATTCCATTTGTAGAAAATGCATTTAAACACGGGACTTCTTCCTCAAAAAAATCTTGGGTTGTGATTAATATATTTGCTAAGCAAGACGAGTTAGTAATGTTAGTAGAAAATCCTAAATTTATTAATAACAATCAGCAGCAGGAATTAGTTGGTGGTATTGGGTTTAAAAATGTAAAAAAAAGATTAGATCTTTTATATCCTGATAAATATTCATTAAATATTGAAGATAATGAGTTATCCCATGAAATTATTTTGAAAGTGAATCTTACTAAAGTCGCCCTAAATGAATACTAAAATCAAATGTCTGATTGTAGATGATGAACCGCTGGCTAGGGAAATTATCGAAAATTATGTTTCCAGAATTGATCACTTAGAACTCATCGCTTCCTGTGCTAATGCATTAGAAGCGTTTAATATTATTGCAGATAAAAGCATTGATTTAATTTTTCTGGATATTCAAATGCCAGATTTAACTGGAATTGACTTTTTAAAAGATTTAAACCCTTCACCAAAAGTTATTTTTACAACTGCTTACAGTAATTATGCTGTAGATGCATTCAACCTCGAAGCCATTGATTATCTATTAAAGCCTATCGAATTTTCGAGGTTTTTAAAATCGGTTAACAAAGTACTCAAACTTTCTAAATCCACTTCTACTCTACTTGTATCATCAAATAGCAACGAGGAAGAAAAAAACTATCAGGATCTTTTTATATATCTCAAGGTTGAGAAAAAAATGCAAAAAATATTCTTTAAGAATATTCTTTTTATAGAAAGTTTAAAAAACTATATAAAAATAAAAACTTCTGATAGAGAAATAATCGCATATAAAAGTATCAGTAGTATTGAGCGTATCCTACCCAGTTCTCGATTCTTAAGAGTGCATCGCTCTTTTATTATTGGGATCGATCATATTGATGCCTTTTCTACTACCGAAATTGAACTAAAAGGAATCAAAATACCAGTGGGTAGAAACTATAAAGCTTCTGTTAAAGAAAAACTCGGTTATTTTTAATTATTATATCAACATATTAAGTTCATCCATTCAGAAACTCATCAGCTTCTAAAGAAAATTCTTCTATTTCTATAGAAAACTCTTCTACCGTATTAGAAAAAGAAATAATGAAAATTGCTGCGATTATCAGGTATATTTCTGCTACTACATTCATAATTAAACTTTTTATTTATGATACTAAAGTTAAACCAAAAACTGTGATATAAACACAACAATATTAGCAGATATCTATTCTATATTAACTCTAAACACTTTAATTATTTGGATAAGCAAAAAGCAGCATGGTTAGTGCTGCTTTTCGAGTGGTTGAGTTAATAATGAAACAATTAAATACTAACTTTCTTTATAAACGTTCTATCTTTTAAAGAGAAATATAATTGGTACTCTCCTTTTGGCATTTTAGAAAAATCATACGTTCTTTTTAGTATTGATTCTTCATAACCAATAATCTCTTCTAACACTCTCCATTCACTATCATAAATAGTAAGGTTAAGAGGTGTTTTTTCTGTGTTATTAAACATTACTTTCATTAAACTGTTTTCTACACTAACTTGTGGTTTAAAAACAGTTACGGCAGAAGTATTTATTAAAGAAACTCCTTTTTTGTTTTTCAATAATGGCGTAACTTTTACTTCAAATACTGATTCAGTTTCTACGAAATAAACTCCATCAGGCACATTACCTAAATTAAAATACTTCTGATAATTAGGTGTAGCCTCTAACGTAACGTTGAACAAAATTTCACCGTTATAATCCTTAAGGAATAATTTTTCTCCTTTTACAACTTCTGTCAATGATACAGTAACCATGGACGAATTGCTTATCTCTACTGATACTCTTCCGGCTGCATTAGCAATATTGCTTGTGGTGATTACGAATGCTAGCAAACAAAGGTTAATTACTCTTTTCATAACTTAGGTTTTTGTTGTTGTTAATATTTTACTTGGCAAATATAGCACAGGGATTAGATACAGAAATACAACTATATTTGCATATATATGTTCTATTTTAACATGCTAAATTACTTTAAAACCCCATAGAAGTTAATTTAACATATGATTTTAAAAATTTCACATTTTATTAACGTAGAAAATACGTTATATTTACAAAATAACCCTAAGGAGAAAATTCCCCAATATGAAAAAAAGTATAAAACCTTCTCTAGAAAAAATAGTTCCTGAATTTGGAAGTTCTTTTTATTATGAGAATTTCTCTAAAGAGAAAATGAACAAAGCTCCTATTTGGCACTACCATCCTGAAATTGAAATCGTATACGTTAATGGAGGAACAGGAAAGAGGCAAATCGGTAGTCATATGTCATATTATAGAAATGGAGCGTTAATGCTTATCGGTTCTAATTTACCTCATTGTGGCTTTACTGATAGCCTAACACAAAACAAAAGTGAAACAATTATACAAATGTTACCAGATTTTCTAGGTAACTCCTTTTTTAATGTTCCCGAAATGAGCGGAGTCAACCAATTATTGGAGCAAGCTAAAAAAGGTATTGTATTTCATGGAGATACTAAACGTAGAATTGGAGCTAGAATTGAAGCGCTGAGCATGTTGGATCCTTTTGACAGATTACTTGGTATTCTTAGAGTTTTTAAAGAAATGCAACAAACTAAGGATTATTCTATTCTGAATGCAGAGGGCTTTGTTATTGAGACTTCATTACAAGATAATAATCGTATCAATCTTATCTTCAATTTTGTTCAAGAGGAATTTACTCGTCAAATCCCTTTAGATGAAATTGCAGATAAAGTAAGTATGAGTGTACCTGGATTTTGTAGATATTTCAAAAAAAATACTGGAAAAACCTTTATTCAATTTGTAAATGAATATAGATTGGTACACGCCGCTAAGTTATTACACGAAAAACAAACCAGTATTACGGATATTTGCTATGAGAGTGGTTTTAGTAATTTTTCGCATTTTAATAAACTTTTCAAGCAATTTTCAGGAAAAACACCAAGTACCTACAGAAATGAATTAAAATATGTGGTTTCTTAGATAATATCGATTGCTCCTTTTCCTTCTCGTATAAGAACCGGTTCACCACTGGTAAGATCAATTACTGTAGAAGCCATATTATCTCCATAACCTCCATCAATTACAATATCCACAAGATTATCCCATTTTTCCAGTATTAATTCCGGATCTGTGGTATATTCAATAACCTCATCTTCATCATAAATTGATGTGGATACAATAGGATTTCCTAAATTCTCTACAATAGTCTTACAAATATTATTATCCGGAACACGAATCCCTACCGTTTTTTTCTTCTTAAAAACTGTGGGTAAATTATTACTACCAGGAAGTATAAAGGTATATGGACCAGGAAGTGTTCTTTTTAGTAATTTGAATGTGCTATTATCTATTTGCTTTACATAATCAGACAAATTGCTCAAATCGCTACAAATAAAAGAGAAATTAGCTTTTGCAAGTTTTACTCCTTTAATATGAGCAACGCGTTCCAAGGCCCGATTATTAGTAATATCACACCCCAAACCATATACAGTATCCGTAGGATAAATTACCAGTCCACCATTGCGCAGGCAATCAACTACCTTTTGTACTTCACGTGGATTTGGGTTTTCGTTATATATTTTTATAAGCTCCGCCATACTAGTTTTAAGTAGTATAAAGATACAGTTTTATACCATATTTTCATCCTAAAATACTTGTATTTATGTTTAGTAAAAAAGGTTTTGTGTATATTAATGACCGAACCATTTGGTTTATTTATAGATATAAATACTATATTATCTATGTTTTCGTATTTTTTGTAATCAAATAAATTACTTTCGCGTATAAAATACTTTTAAAAGTGACTTTTAGAGATCTAAACTTAAGTACACAACTTCTCAATGCTCTTGATGACTTGGGGTTCGAAATACCAACTCCAATCCAGGAACAAGCATTCTCCACGGTAATGTCCGGGAAAGATGTTGTAGGAATTGCACAAACTGGAACTGGTAAGACATATGCATATATGCTGCCTATATTACGAATGCTGAAATACTCTGTGCAACAAAACCCAAGAGTTTTAGTACTTGTTCCTACCAGAGAATTAGTAGTTCAGGTAGTAGATGAGATTGAAAAACTTTCTACCTATATTAATCTTCGCGTTACCGGTGTATATGGTGGAACCAATATCAATACCCAAAAACAAGCAGTTTCTGAAGGCCTGGATATTGTGGTTGCCACACCTGGTCGTCTTTATGATCTTGCAGTAAGTAGAGTGTTACAACTTAAATCAATTCAAAAAATAGTAATTGATGAAGTAGATGTAATGTTAGATCTTGGATTTAGACATCAGTTGATGAATATTTTTGATATACTTCCTCAACAACGGCAGAATATTATGTTCTCTGCTACTATGACTGATGAAGTAGATCAAATGATTACGGAGATTTTCAAAAACCCTAAAAGAATATCAGTAGCCAAAAGTGGTACACCTTTAGAAAACATTAAACAGTTTGGTTATAAGGTACCAAATTTCTATACAAAGGTAAATCTATTAGAGCATTTACTTTCTGATAAAGAAGTCTATCATAAAACACTCATATTTGTCGGCTATAAAAAAATCGCGGATCGCCTATTCGAGGCATTAGAAAACAAATACAAAGAAGAAATCTGCATCATACATTCTAATAAAACACAAAATTATAGATTAAGAAGTATTGAACAGTTTAGAAAAGGAGAAAATAGAATCCTAATAGCTACGGATGTAATGGCTAGAGGTTTGGACATAGAAAATGTGAGCCAGGTAATTAACCTAGACACACCAGAATATCCTGAGAATTATATGCACAGAATCGGTAGAACCGGTCGAGCAGAAAAAGAAGGAGTCTCTTTTGTTCTAACCACAGAACAAGAACAAGAATACTTAGAAGCCATAGAGGGTTTGATGGAAATGGAAATAGAAAAACTACCATTACCGGAAAACGTAGAAATTTCTGAACAACTCACTCCAGAAGAACAACCTAAGGTTAAAGAAATATACAACCCTCATAAACGTCCTAATGATGATGAAGCTGGTGCTGCGTTTCACGAAAAATCTGCAAAAAACAGTAAAGTTAACTTAGGAGGGAAATATCAGCGTGAGATAAAAAAGAAGTATAAAAAACCAAAGACCAAGGGTGATAAAACTTTTAATCTTAAGCATAAGAAAAAGAAAAAATAATTGATTTGATAAGAAAAATGTATACTGCTAATCATGGAGAACACAAAAAAACCAGCTTTTCTTAAGGGAAGTATCCAGGAATATATATACTTGTCTTATCTATACCTATTAATAGTAGGTACATTAAGTTATTCCATCTACTATTCTTTTTTAGGGATAAATATTATTAAATACTCAACAGTATTAGATATTTTATTAAGTCCTATAGTCATCTTGACAGAAAACATAAAAATTCCATTATTCATGGGTGGTTATTTATTGCTTGTAATCCTATTGATATGGTGGTTACAAAAACGAATAAAAAAGAAACTTAAAAAAGAAATCACCGAAGAAAAAGAGAGTAAATTAAAGAAACAACATGCATCTCTTCAGTACATTAAATTTTTAATACCAATTATGGGAACATTAGGTTTTTATATAGGATATGCTTTGGGAGGAGGCTACAAAACAAATAATAATATTCAAAATGGTGATTTTAAAGTCAATAAGTTAATCGAATTTACGGATGGAAATATGCAAAAAGTAAAGTTACTTGAATTAAATAGTCAATATGCTTTTTATGTACTAGAAAATGAAAGAAAAATATCTATTTCCCCCATTTCAGGAAACATTAAAACGATCCATAGTATAGAACAATCCAATTAATTCATGGCTTCAATATTTGGACATGCATTAACGGCTTATGCCTTAGGAAAAGGTTTTGCAAAAGAAATGATCACCTGGAAATTTTGGATATTAGGTATTATCTGTTCTATACTGCCAGATGCAGATGTGATTGGTTTTAAATTTGGAATAGCCTATGAAGATTTTTGGGGACATCGTGGGTTTTCGCATTCACTTGTGTTCGCTTTGCTACTAGGTGTTTTAGTTACATTTGTATTTTATAATAAAAAAATTATAAGCCGAGCTGGTTTAGCGCTTATCGTATATTTTGCAATCTGTACAGCATCACATGGAATATTAGACGCGATGACCTCTGGAGGATTAGGAATTGCTTTCTTCTCTCCTTTTAACGACACTAGATATTTCTTTCCCTGGAGGCCAATTCAAGTATCTCCGATTGGAGCCAGTAAATTCTTTAGTATTTGGGGCATTAAAGTATTGTTAAGTGAATTAATCTGGATCGGAATTCCAGCCGGTATTTATATCTTAGCAATTTGTTATGTCAAAAAGCGTAAAATTCTACCATCTTCTAAATAACAAACTAGCAACTAAATTATTTATAATTATAGGCTGCCTGTTGTGCTTTACGCAATGCAGAAAGACATTTAATTCGGAGAATATTCATATTTCTGAAGATCTTCAACTGATCAAGCTAAATAAACATAGCTATATTCACATTTCATATATTACATTAAAAAGTGGGGCTACATTTCCTTGTAATGGATTTGTATATCTAAATAATAAGGAAGCCTATATTTTTGACAGTCCAGCTACAGATAAAGCAACAACTGAATTGATCAGCTGGTTCCGAAATGAACAAAAAACAACCATAAAGGGTGTTATTTTTAATCATTTTCACGAGGATTGTACTAAAGGAATTGAAATTTTTAAAGAATATGGTATTCCAAGCATTGCCAGCAGCAATACTAAAAAGCTTATGATCCAGAAAGGAACTCCAGAACCGAATCAAACGTTTGATAACTATTTGGAATTAAAACTACAAGACAAAACTATTATCAACTCATTTTTTGGTGAAGCACACACTAAAGATAATATTGTATCTTATTTTCCTGAAGAGAATATATTATTCGGAGGATGTATGATCAAAAGTATAAATGCAAAAAAAGGAAATCTTGCTGATGCTACTATAAATGATTGGTCAAAAACGGTGACTAAAATTAAAGAAACATATCCAGATCTGGAAATTGTAATTCCCGGACATGGTACTTATGGCGATCAAAGCCTTTTAGATTATACTATTTCCCTTTTCAATACTGAAAACTAAACTATGCGAGAATTTCAAAATAACAATATACCAAAAGACAAAAAAAAATCTAAAGTAACCATTTTACAGGCCTTTAAAACGATAATTTGGCCAAGGCGTGGTTTGGTTTTTATAGGACTTATTTTAATTTTTTTTAATAGAGTTGCCGGTTTGGTTCTACCTTGGAAAAGTAAAACGTTATTAGATGATGTTGTCCCAAGTAAAGATATGGCACAGTTATATGAACTATTGATCATTGTTGGGGTTGCAATATTAATCCAAGCTACTACCTCATTTTTATTAACCAGAGTTTTAAGTGTGCAAGCGCAATTTTTGATTTCAGAATTACGTGCTCAAGTACAGAAAAAGGTACTTTCCTTACCTATCAGTTTTTTTGATAACACAAAGTCTGGAGCCTTAGTTTCTAGAATTATGAGTGATGTAGAAGGCGTGCGTAACTTAATCGGAACGGGATTAGTTCAACTGGTAGGAGGAATATTTACGGCTATAGTATCTGTATTTTTACTTATTGACATTAACGGATGGATGACCTTATTTGTATTAATTCCTATTACTTTATTTGGAATAGTAGCATTAAACGCATTTAAATACATTCGTCCGATTTTCAGAAAAAGAGGTGTTATCAATGCTGAAGTTAAAGGAAGATTAACAGAAACATTAGCAGGAGTTAGAGTTATTAAAGGTTTTGGTGCAGAAGAACAGGAAAGTAAAGTTTTTGAAGAAGGTGTTGATCGTTTATTTCAAAATGTAAAAAAGAGCTTAACAGCTACTGCTTTAATGACAAGCTCTTCTACGTTCTTATTAGCTGGTATTGCCTCTACTGGAATTATGGGAATTGGTGGGTATTATATGATGGAAGGAACTATGACTGCAGGTCAATTTTTATCATTTACAATGTATTTGGCATTTATGATTGCTCCAATCGTGCAAATGAGCAATATAGGAAGCCAATTAACTGAAGCTTTAGCCGGTCTGGATCGAACCGAAGAATTGATGAATATGGAACCTGAAGAAGATCCTGAGAATCGTACTGTACAATTAGAAAATATTAAAGGGGATATCATTTTTGATAATGTTTCGTTCTCTTATGAAGAAGGAAAAGAAGTGTTACATAATATTAGTTTTAGAGCATCTTCTGGAACAGTAACCGCTTTGGTAGGAAGTTCTGGTTCTGGTAAATCCACCATTGCTGGCTTATCCGCTACTTTCCTTAACCCTAAATCGGGTCTTATCACTATTGATAGTCATGATATATCAAAGGTAAATCTTAGCAGTTACCGACGTAATCTAGGAGTTGTATTACAAGATGAATTCTTGTTTGAAGGTACTATCCGAGAAAATATCTTATTCCCCAGACCTAATGCTTCGGAAGAGCGATTACAACAAGCTGTAAAAGCAGCTTATGTAAATGAATTCACAGATCGTTTTGATGATGGCTTAGATACCTTGATCGGAGAACGTGGTGTGAAACTATCAGGAGGACAAAGACAACGTATTGCGATTGCCCGTGCCATCCTTGCGGATCCTAAAATTATTATTCTGGATGAAGCAACCTCCAGTCTGGATACAGAAAGTGAATCATTAATTCAGAAAAGTCTGGGTGAATTAATGAAAGGTCGCACTACTTTTGTCATAGCACATAGATTAAGTACGATCAAAAAAGCAGATCAGATCTTAGTCATTGAATCCGGAAGTATTGCCGAAAGAGGAACTCATGAAGAACTGATCACCGCAGAAGGTAGATACTTTGATTTATATACCTATCAGGCTAGAATTTAAATTAATTAAATTCATACTCATCTAATAGATAATTTTACAAGCATCATAACTTGGATGTTTTCCGGTTAAAAAATAAGTAGAAGTAACCTTTTTTCGCTAAGATTACTTCTACTTAAACTAATGATACTCGGTGAGCTATAAACTAAACGGTTTGTATGACTTCTTTCCTTAATTTCTGAGCAGCTTCAACCATTGTTTTAAGAGCCTTTTCTGTTTCTTCCCATCCACGCGTTTTTAATCCACAATCTGGGTTAATCCATAATTGATCTATAGGAACATATTTTTGTGCTTTACGCATCAATTCTATGATTTCTTCTTTATGTGGTACTCTCGGCGCATGAATATCATAGACTCCTGGTCCTATTTCATTAGGATATTTAAAGTCTGCAAAGGCATCCAACAGTTCCATTTGCGATCTAGAACATTCAATTGTAATTACATCCGCATCTAAGTTTGCAATCTGATCAATGATACCATTAAATTCAGAATAACACATATGAGTATGTATCTGCGTTGTATTAGATACTATAGAAGAGCATATCTTAAATGCCTGAATTGCCCAATGAAAATAACCTTTATGATCTGCGTGTCTTAAAGGAAGTCCTTCTCTTAAAGCTGGTTCATCAATTTGAATAATTTTAATACCATTATCTTCTAAATCCTTTACTTCATCTCTTATTGCTAGTGCTATCTCATTACAAGTAATCGATTTATGCTGATCATCCCTCACAAATGACCATTGCAAAATAGTTACTGGCCCCGTAAGCATTCCTTTGACTGGTTTAGAGGTTAGCGATTGTGCAAATAAAGTCCAATCTAATGTCATTGGATTAGGTCTTTTTACACTACCATAGATTATAGGAGGTTTTACACAACGTGATCCATAACTCTGAACCCAACCAAACTTAGTAAAAGCAAAACCATCTAACTTTTCTCCAAAATATTCGACCATATCATTTCGTTCAAACTCTCCATGAACTAAAACATCTAATCCTATTTCTTCCTGCCAATGAATTGCTTCTATAATTTCTTTTCTTATATGCTCATTATATTGTTCTAAGGTTATATCTCCCTTTTTATACTGATATCTCCAGCTTCTTACCGTTTTTGTTTGTGGAAAAGATCCTATAGTAGTGGTTGGAAAAATAGGTAGTCCTAAATTTTCACGTTGTACTTCTTTCCGCAGTCTAAATGAATTTTCTCTTACGGCATCTTTCTTTATAATCGCTTCAACCTTTTCTTTTACTATTGGATCATGAATACGTTCTGAATTACTCCTACTAAAATGAGAAGCTACATTTTCTTCTAATTTCTCGAATATCTTATCCTCTTTTTTAGAAAGAGTAAGTTGTTTTAATGTAATTAACTCATCTAATTTTTGTTTAGCAAAAGATAACCAGTCTTTTACTTCTGAAGATAAATTTGTATTCTGCTCTTCTAGATCTAAGTCGCAAGGTGAATGAAGTAGTGAACAAGAAGGTGCTATCAAAATAGTATTCTTTTTTCTCTTCGCTATCGCTTTACTTATAAGCCCTAGTGATTTTTGATAATTGTTCTTCCATATATTTCTTCCATCAACAACTCCTAATGAAAGATGTATCCGTTCTGGAATATTTTCTAGTGCTGCGCCTAGTTGTTCCGGAGATCTAACTAAATCAATATGAATGGCATCAATGAGCAACTCATCAGCTATCAATTCTAAATTATCCTGAATACTTTCAAAATAAGTTGCTACCATTATTTTTAAATCGGGAAAGGTGCTCTTTAATTTAAGATATACTTGTTTATATACTTCTTTTTCCTTTTCTGAAAGATCTAATGCTAAAAAAGGTTCATCAAATTGTATCCAATCCACGCCAAGAGCAATTAGTTTCTTAACTAAATCTATATAAACAGGCATTAACTTATCAATTAATTCTATCCTATTAAAATTGTCTTCCTTTTCTTTCCCTAATAACAAATATGACACAGGACCAATGAATACCGGTTTTGTTTGTATTTTTAATTCTTTTGCTTCATAAAACTCATCAATCACTTTCGTAGAAAACAGTTTAAACTCTTGATCTTTATAAAACTCAGGAACAATATAATGGTAATTGGTATCAAACCATTTCGTCATTTCCATAGCAGTAATATCGTATCCATCTTTTTGATATCCTCTGGCCATTGCGAAATATAAATCCAAATAACTGAGATCATCAGCTAACAAGTTTTCATATCTTCTCGGGATTGCTCCAACCATAAGCGACATGTCTAAAACTTGATCATAAAATGAAAAATCATTGGACGGGATTAAATCTATCCCGGCATTTTTTTGTAGTAACCAGTTTTCCTTTCTGATGTTTTTTCCTACTTGTAGTAGATTCTTGCGAGTAGTTTTTCCAGACCAATACTGCTCTGAAACTTTTTTCAACTCTCTTTTGCTACCAATACGCGGATAGCCTAGATTGTGTGTAAGCATAATTTTAAAACTTTAAAAAATTAATATTAATTTTTAAAGCTCTTTTATAAATTAGTGTGCTAATAGAAATGAAGAAAAATTAAAATGACGCATATAGTAGTATCACTAAAATAGTTAAATAACTTTTTTAGTGTGCATCAAACTTAACCAAAGCTTCAATTCGCGAAAGCATAGTCAATTCAATAATAGGCAGGTCTCCTGACTTATAACATTTTTATCCTCCTTCCCATTTCAAAATAATAAAACAGTGGATATATATTGATAAAAACTATATGGTTACTTACAGTTGCGCGACAGTTCGTGATTCTCACACGATTCCCTATTAATTCACAATTAAGCAAAACCTATATTGGTTGATATAAAATTTTATGTAAAGAACTTTATTTCCTATAAAAGTACTTCAAATAATCTAATGACTACTGTAAAACCAAGTGAAAAGAAAATTATTTAAACATTCT
This sequence comes from uncultured Aquimarina sp., assembly GCF_947495315.1. GTDB lineage: Bacteria > Bacteroidota > Bacteroidia > Flavobacteriales > Flavobacteriaceae > Aquimarina. The sequence continues at coordinate 46,722 of NZ_CANLYD010000013.1, forward strand.
TAATTTAAAATCAATCTTAACTCAGGATTTAATATTTTTAGAAGTATAAAAATATAAATCTATGAAAGAAAACAATATAAGAGGTGGTGAAGCTCCAATTCCTTGTCAATTAGAAGCTGATAAGAATTACGCATGGTGTAGTTGTGGTCATAGTGCCGATCAACCATTCTGTAATGGTAACCATAAAAAAGAAAAAGCAACGAATCCTATTATTTTTAGTGTCGACGAAGCTAAAGAAGCTTATTTATGTACTTGTAAGCAAACTAACAATCCTCCCTATTGTGATGGTTCTCATAAAAATTAATAAAGAAGCTGTCCGAAAAGCACAATATTTACAATACTGTCACATTGAGCGGAGTCGAAATGTACTAAAAATCAAAGGTAGTTATTTCTCGACTCTAGCTTGTCCTGAGCAAAGTCGAAGGGCTCGAAATGACAGAGAAATCTGCTTTTTAGACAGTCTCTTTATTCTAGATCTTATTTTTTAATAAACGTTGCTTTATTCCCATTTAACTCTAAAATCATTTTGTTTTCAGTAGGATGAAAATTTAACGTTGCTCCTGCTCTATCAGATTTAAACCCATCTTTTGTATATCCAACTAACGGGAATGTAGGACCATCTTTTGCGTCAGCAATTAGTACTGTATCTTCTTTTGTAATTGTAATCTGAAAAGGAAATGACTCGCTCGTGTAAACTCCTAAATAAGCATCTAATGCTTCAGTTTTTAATTCTATCGGTCCATCAAACTTTGGAAGTTTATACTCTTTATCATAGTAACTCTTTAACACATTAACTATACAATTATTTGGAGACATTACAACTCCGTTTCCTATATATGAAATAGTAATTTTATCCTCTGGGACATACAATGTAAGTGATTGGAATCCATCTATACCTCCATTATGGCCATATGCCTGTTTATTAAAAAAGGTTTCACCTCCTAATCCAATTCCCATTCCTGTAGAAATGTCCATCATTTTTTCTAAAGAAGCTTTAGACACCAATTTTCCAGAAAACAAACTGTTATAGAAACTATTTAATTCTGTCGGAGTAGAAACTATCGCTCCTGCTCCAATAGGAACACTCATATCCGTTTGATTTTCTATTAGTTTCCATTTCGAGTTCTCCATAACATAGGATAATGCTTCGTTATCTTTTGTATTTATTTTATTACCATACTCTGTTCTTTTTAAACCTAAAGGCTTTATAACTCTTGATTCTAGGATTTCTGCATATGTTTTACCTTCAATTTCTTCCGCTATATAAGAAAGTAATAAATAGTTCGTATTAGAATATGCTGTTTTTTCATCAGGTTGAAAATCAACTTCTCTTTCTACTATTCTACTCATCATTTGTTTTCGAGTATTCGGAACCAACATCCATTTCATAAAATCCTCATCTTCTGTAAGATTAAACAAACCACTACGATGACGCAGCATATGTTCTATTGTGATCTTATTAGCATTAGATACTTCTGGAAAGTAATCACCTAAAAAAGTTCCTAAGCTTAATTTCTTTTCATCTACTAACTGCATAATCATAGTCGCAGTAAAAGTTTTGGTAATAGAACCTATTCTATACTTAGTCTTTTCATTTGCCTTAATGGTATTTTCTAGATCTAGATAGCCGATAGAATTTTTATAAACTTCTTTACCTTCTTTATAAATAGAAATACTGCCCATTCCTTGATTATTGAAATCTAGTAGACTAAAGAAGTTATCTAATGTCGTTTTGTTAAATGTTTGCGCCGTAATACTATAGCATATTAAAAAAGCTATACACGTTATATTTTTTATCATGTTCTTGATTTTTATGCAATCAAACTAAAGCATAGCTTGCAGTCCGAGATGTGAATACACCTATGGAATTTCTATTGTCCATTATTAGGATAAGAAAGAAACTATACCGATTGATTGATTATTACTAATGAATGACCTTGCTTTTCTATGGTCTTTTAAAAAAATAGTTGTTATATGAAATAACTTATTTCTTTATACTAATACATGTATAAATACATTGTTAGTATTAGCATCTGTAGATTATTCGGTTTCTTTACCGATCCAGGTAAACACAATTGATGCTATTCTGGAAAGAATAAATACGCAAAAACCAAAAATTGGTGGTAATGCTGAAACTTTTAAACCACCAGCAAACATAGGTGTAGAAATATCCCCTACTGCCTCAACTTGATCAAACATACCCACAATACCAATAAGCTGACCCAACATTCCCCAAACCAAGGTTAACAGACCTATGGAATTCAATAATTTGATATTCTTTCCTAATACAGAAGTATCTTTTTTTAGAGCTAATACACTTCGCACGATTAAAAACAAAACCAATAAAAGCATCATTAAAATTGGAAACATAAAAAACATTCCTCCTTCTTCTAATCTTTGGAAAAACTGTATAAAAAGAAATGGATTTTGTGATTGAATAATAGTTAGTGACATCATAGTGTATATTTTTTTGAATTAAACATACTCAAAACTAGTATCTAAAGTTCTCTAAATATTTATTTTTCGATCATCGACCGAATTGAAGGATTTTTTAACCGAATCCATACGGTTTACGGAAATAATTGCGCAATATTGCTAAAAAGAGTTCTAATTCCGTTATTCGTCCAAAAATAAGGTTTGAAAAACAAAAATTGCAGATATTGTGCCTCAATATGATTTCAAGAGATTTTATACTTAAAAAAATCGCAACCTTATTACTACATACTATCTTTTGGATAGCGGTATTATTCGGTTATACCTATTTTTTTGGTTACAATACCGAGAACATCGATTACGTTTTTTCTTTTTCGCTCTTTTTAATGCCCGTAACCATCGGTACTACCTATACGGTTACAGATATTCTGATTCCCCAATACTTAATCAAAGAAAAATATCTTCTATTCATACTATACTGTGTGTATACGATTATTGTTTCTGCATTCTTTATTGTTATTTCATTTTTTTATGGGTTGATATTTTTATCCTCACTTAAATATGAAGGGATGGCTCCAATGACTCGTAGTCCCTTCTTCTTATTTGTAGCAGTTTATTTTGTTGTTTTTATTGCTAGCGCTTTGAGTCTAGCGCAACATAATTACAAATCTACTTCTGATAACCAAGAACTTAAAAACAGAATTTTAGAAGCCCAATTAAAGCTCAAAGAACAGGAGTTGAATTACCTAAAGATGCAAATACATCCACACTTTTTATTTAATACTTTAAACACTTTATATGGTTTTGCTTTAAAGAAATCTGAAGATACTCCAGAAATGATATTGAAACTGTCTAATCTATTAGATTACCTTTTATATCAATCAGATAAGCCATTAGTCTCTTTACAAGAAGAAATAAATCATATTGAAGACTATGTGGCTTTAGAAAAAATGCGTTTTAGTGATATACTAGACATCTCTTTAGATTTTGAAAATATAAAAGGTACAACTCAGGTAGCTCCCATGCTACTAATTCCTTTTGTAGAAAATAGTTTTAAACACGGGCAAATTATCAATCAAAAATTATCGATACACATGTCCCTAAAATGTATCGATAATGAAATTCATTTTTCTATAAAAAACTCTGTTCACACCTTTACAGAAAAAAATAAAGACGGAATTGGGTTAAGTAATATCAAAAAACGATTGTCATTAGTTTATAAAGATGATTACGAACTTAAAATTTCGAAAGATCAGAATTGGTATGCTGTGGAATTAATCTTAAAAAACCTAAAAACACCTACTAATGAATTCTAAGATATCATGCATCATAGTAGATGATGAACCTACGGCAAGAGATATTATTTCGGATCATTTAGCAAAAATCGATCGTATCGAAGTTATTGCTACCTGCAATAATGCTTTGGAGGCTTTTAACCGCATTAACTCACAAAAAGTAGATCTTATATTTCTGGATATCAATATGCCAGAAATATCCGGAATTTCTTTTGCTAAGTCCATTAATAAAGAGATCAAAATCATATTCACTACTGCATACAGAGAATACGCCATTGATGGGTTTGACCTGCACGCAGTAGATTATTTATTAAAACCTATTTCTTTTGAAAGACTTCTGAACGCGGTCAACAATTACTTCGAAATACATCATAAAGTCTTACCTGTAAAAGCTGAAGAAATAAAGCCAAACGATTTTATATTCGTCAGATCCGATCGAAGAATGAAAAAGGTAGATTTTTCGGAAATAATTTATGTAGAAAGTTATAATGATTATCTCAAAATTCATTGTGATAATTCTACTATTGTAACCCGAGAAACTATAAGTAATATAGAAGCTAAGTTACCTGTACAGCAATTTATGAGAACACATCGTTCTTTTATAATTTCTATTAAAAAAATAGATTCTTTTTCTAATGAAGAACTGGTACTTAATAATAAATCAATTCCCATAAGCAGAAATTACAAGACTGAAGTTTTAAATAGATTGGAAAATATGTAATTCCCAAAACACTTCTATTAACTAAACATCCTTTAAATTTTTATCCTAATTAAAAACAATAATAAACTTATAAGGGTTATTTATTTTCCTGTAACATATCATAAAGCGTCCCAGTCTTTAGGGAAACTTAAATACATGAAAAAAATAATTTTACTTTTATTAACTGCGATTGTCTTTTGTTCTTCTTGTAATAATAATGATGATGATGATGATAAAGCTATAATTAAAGAGTATACCTTGCAAGAGACAAATGATTCTGGAATTAGTGGTTCTGTTTTTTTTGTAAAATCTTCATCTTCATTCTCAGATGATATATTCTCAATTAAAGTGTATCTTAATGGTGCTGAGTTAGAAACATCTTACACAGCCAACATCTATAATAATTCACTATCAAATGGTGGTGATATTGCATTCCCTCTTGATGATTTTTATAATTTAGAAAACTCTAATTTAATGGTAAGTTCAACTTTTTACCATTCATTAAATCAAATAATTATTGAAGATGAAATTTTAGATTATCAGGAATTAATTGCGTCCGATGGTCACATCAAAATTTTTAATAGTGATGATCCCTCTATAGTAATTGCTGAAGGAAATGTCGGTAGTAACGCACAATAAGATAATAACTAGAAAAAACAAAAAAAGCGAGCATATAGCTCGCTTTTTTTATAACTAATTGTTTGTATAATTACACATGTAATGCTCTATTATCAGTAGCAGCTAAAGCCGCTTCTTTAATAGCCTCCGTAAAGGTAGGATGTGCATGAGACATTCTACTAATATCTTCTGCAGAAGCTCTAAACTCCATTGCTGTAACCGCCTCAGCGATTAAATCCGCACAACGAGCACCAATCATATGTACTCCTAAAACCTCATCAGTTTTCTCATCCGCTAATATCTTTACAAAACCATCTAAATCCGCACTCGCTCTAGATCTACCTAATGCTCTAAATGGAAACTGTCCTGATTTATATTTAACACCAGCTTCTTTCAATTCTTCTTCAGTTTTACCAACAGCGGCAACTTCTGGCCAGGTATATACTACACCAGGAATCAAATTATAATCAATATGTGGTTTCTGCCCTGCCAAAATTTCTGCAACAAAAGTTCCTTCTTCTTCAGCTTTATGAGCTAACATTGCTCCTTTTACCACATCTCCAATTGCGTATATATTACTGGCAGAAGTTTGTAAATGATCATTTACTTCTACCTGTCCTCTATCAGTAAGCTTTACTCCTGCTGCTTCAGTATTTAAGCCATCAGTATACGGACGACGCCCTACAGAAACCAAACAGTAATCTCCTTTAAATTCTACAGGGTTTCCTTTTTTATCATTAGCTGTAACGGTTACTTCTTTAGCAGTAGCTTTTACTCCAGTTACTTTATGAGAGGTATAAAACTTAACACCTTGTTTTTTCATCACCTTTTGTAGTTCTCTGGATAAAGCTTTATCCATTCCTGGAATAATTCTATCCATATACTCTACTACGGAAACCTCAGCCCCCAGACGACGATATACTTGTCCTAATTCTAATCCGATTACACCGCCACCTATAATAACCATATGTTTAGGTATTTCTTTCAGCTTTAATGCTTCTGTAGAAGTAATGACTCTTTTCTTATCTATAGTGATAAAAGGCAATGAAGAAGGTTTAGATCCTGTAGCGATAATGATATTATTTGCTTCAATAGTTTCTACAGAATTATCTGATTTGGTAATATTCACATGTGTTGCATCTTTAAAAGAACCAACACCTTCATATCGCTCTATCTTATTCTTTTGCATTAAGAAATCAACACCACCAGTCGTCTGGTCCACCACAGCTTGCTTACGAGCAATCATTTTTTCAAGATTGATCTTTACATCTCCCGGAATCTCAATTCCGTGATCCGCAAAATGCTTTACAGCATGCTCATAATGGTGAGAAGAATCTAATAATGCTTTACTAGGAATACATCCTACGTTAAGACAAGTTCCTCCAAGTGTAGAATATTTTTCGATTATTGCAGTTTTCATACCTAGTTGTGCGCAACGGATAGCTGCAACATATCCACCAGGTCCTGAGCCAATTACGGCTACATCATATGTACTCATAAGAGATTATTATGTTGGCGTATTAAAATATAAACGTTTAAATAGTTCTTATTCTGAAAATAAGATTAACAAATGTACAAATGTTTTACTTCTTACAGAAGGGATGATCTTGTCAAATTTTTATTAAAAAAGCAATATTAGTACTGATTAAAAAGTTATACATTTAGTCCGTTAATACACTTTTAAAAAGTATGTCCTTATTTTGATGAAGTTATTAATCATATTTTAATAAACATAGAAACTAAATAATGCGTTATTTATCTACTCTTCTCTTACTTGCCATTATCATTTTATGGAGTTCTTGTCGTAAAGATTTTGAAGCTGATCCTAGCACCGGTAATTTACAATTTTCTTCAGATACTTTATTTCTAGATACTATTTTTACCAATATTGGTTCCAGTACCTATAGTTTTAAAGTTTATAACCGAACAAGCAATGATCTTAATATTTCTTCAATAGCTTTAGAAAGAGGTGAAAACTCTAATTATCGTCTTAATGTAGATGGAATTCCAGGTAAATCGTTTGAAAATATTCAGGTACTTGCTAAAGACAGTATTTTCGTTTTTGTAGAAACCACTACTGATATTGCACAGCAAACCGGTGATCTGGAATTTTTATACACGGATCGTGTGCTTTTCGACCCTAATGGAAGTCAACAGGACGTGGATTTAGTTACCTTGGTTAAAGATGCTGTATTTCTATTTCCATCCAGAGATGATGAGGGTATGGTAGAAACACTCCTTCTCGGAGTGGATGACAATATGGAAGAAATACGAGTTGAAGGATTTTTTCTAGAAGGTGATGAATTGAATTTTACCAACGAGAAGCCTTATGTCATTTATGGCTTCGCAGCCATTCCATCTGGCGAGACATTAACTATCGATGCTGGGGCCAGAATTCATTTTCATGATGGATCCGGAATAATTGCGGCTAATAACGCTACTTTATTGGTTAACGGAGAAATCAGTACTGATCCTGAGGTAATGGAAAACGAAGTGATTTTCGAAAGTGATCGATTAGAGCCTGGTTTTAGTGATATTCCCGGTCAATGGGGATTGATTTGGCTTACTGCTGGTAGTACAGGTCATGTAATCAATAATGCAACCATAAAAAATGCCACTGTAGGTATATTAATGGACTCTAATGACGGAGGAACAGATCCTACGCTTACCATTAGTAATACACAAATTTATAATACTTCTGCTTATGGTATATTAGCGAGAACTGCTAACATTTTGGGCGAAAATGTGGTGATAAACAATGCAGGAATATCGTCTTTATACGCTTCTTTTGGAGGAACCTACAATTTTAATCATTCCACATTTGCTAACTATTGGAATTCTAGTTTTAGAGAAACTCCTTCCGTTGCCATTGATAACCTTTTTGTAGTTAGAGATGAGGGTGGTAATATTACAGAGATTCTTGTTACAGACCTTTTAGAAGCTAACTTTACAAATTGTATTATCTATGGAAATGAGAATCTGGAATTAGGAATCAGTAGAGCAGAAGGAACTGTTTTTAATTACAACTTCCAGAATAGTTTGATTCGTTTTAATGACTTCAATGGACAGTTTTTGGATAATGAATTATATGATTTTACAAATACTGGCTTATACGAAAATGTTATTTTTAACGAGGATCCTGATTTTAAAGCTCCTTTTGACAATATGCTAAATATTGGAGAAGATTCTGCCGCAAACGGACAAGCTACTACTCCAACTTCTGGAAATGATATTTTAGGAATACCTCGTAATACTGGTGCTCCAGATATCGGAGCGTATGAAAGTGTTACTTTTGAAATGGATGGGAATTAATTTTAGTATACTCTATGATTGAAAAAAAACTCGTTAGTTTAAGAAAAACAGTTAGAAACAATCAAAAGCAAGTTACTAGTCAATTAATTAAGAATCATAATTCTAAAATTTGTATCATTTGTGGTACTCAAAATCATTTATCAAAAGAGCATGTTGTGCCGCGATGGGCATTTGAAAAAGATCCTAATAGACGTTTTGTTACTGAGGAAAATGGAATATCTCAGGAGTATAATAAAACTACAGTTCCAGCATGTAAAAATTGTAACTCCAATATTTTAGGCTCTCTTGAACGTTATTTAGAGATTAAGTTTACGCAAATTGATCTTAATAATGATATTTTTAATGATAATGATATTGAGAAAATAATACTGTGGTTAGAACTGATAGACTATAAATTTCATGTCTTAAATCTTAGAAGAAAATTTATAAAGTCTAAAAATGGAAATCGGATAAAATATCTAGAAAATATACCTTTGACTATAATACAAAATATAGAAATATCGTCTAGTAAAGTTTTTTCGAAATTAAGAAAAACTTTAAAAAAGTTAAGTGTTAAATCAAAAGCAAATAAGATAAATTCATTAGTTATCTTTAAAACAAAAAATACCAATTTCTATTTCTTCCACAAAATGGACGAATTTATTTATATTGAATTACCAAAATACGAAATAGCACTTTTTTACTTTCTTAATGAAGAATACGAGAATAACAAAGATGCTTATTCTGAAGCTATGAAAATCATTAAAAATGTCTACTCTTAAGTATTAAAATAATCTCTTATAAGAACTATCACTTCTAAAAACAAAGAGTAATATATTCTGGAAGTAATTCTATTCTGATTACGTCATTCCTTTTCTTTATTGACGAATGTAATTATGACTTTAATTGGTTAATAGAACCATTCGTTTCGATACTTTTTATTATATATGCCCTGACTATTTTTTTTAGGCCAATTACTACTATTTCAAATAGTTACAAAAAAAAATCGATCTAAACAAGATGCTTCTATAGTGTACTAATTGTTACTATTATTAGACTAATGTTTACAATTAGTGTTTTGTATGGTGGCTTTTTGAAAATGATGTGAATGCTATTAGAATATCACTTTTGTATTTGGTAATTGTGCCTGAATTCGCTGTTTTTCCTTTTCAGAGAAATTATTATTGCTTAGTTCTAATACCTTGAGGGATGTAAAACCTTTTAAATTCTTGGGTAGCTTTCCTAAATCATTATTTCTTAATAATAAAACCTTTAAGCCTGGTAAAGACTCTAATTCTAAAACTAATTTAGTTATTAAAAGATTTGGATTGTTATCTAACATCAGACCTTCGAGATTTTCTAATGACTTCAAATTTTTCGGAATTATCTTAAAATCATTATCAGATAATGCTAAAATCTTAAGCGATTTAATTCCTGCTAAAACATCAAATGCCTGTTTCAAGTCTAGTCTAGGGTTATTTTTAAGATGAAGTTCTTTGAGTTTATTCAACTTTACAAGGTTATCAGGAATTTTCACAAGATGGTTATCACTTAAATATAGAAAATCTAGGTTTGTAACTTTTGATAGGGTTTGAAAAGCTTTTGAAAAATCAAGTTCAGGGTTTCCTGCTAAATCAATTTCTCTAAGATTTGGTAAACCCATCAATACTTCGGGTAATTCTTCAAACTTATTTTCTCTTAAATTAATTACTGATAATTCATTCAATTGGATAAATTGTTTCGATAAAAAAGTAAGGTTATTACCTTTTACGTTAAGCAACCTTAAATTTGATAGCTTTGTAATTACATCAGGAATCTCTTCTAAATTACAATCCGTTAAGTAAAGTGATTTTATGTTTGATAGTTTTTCTATTTCTCTAGAAAAACTATCAAATTCTTCACAATCAAGATCAAGTGATGTTACTTTATCAGGAGTTTTCAGTGCTTCATAAACTGATGAATACATTTTGTTTTGAGTATACGCTGAATACTGAAAAATTAAAAACAATACGATTAATAAAAACTTTCTCATTGATTTATTTTAAAATCACAAAATGATATATCACTTAAGTATCCTAACTATGATTCAATATTAATAGTAACATGATCATTTGTTTTGTATTTATTAGATATTAAAATATAGGATAAAAGGCCTATAATGCTCCATATCCCTAGAATTATAAAATTAGCTTCGAATTTGTGTTCACCAAAATCCATTTCGAATAAAAGTGTCATAACAGAATTGAGCCCTCCATGCGCAAAAACAGCAGGCCATACGCTCTTTGAATTTAATGTTAACCATCCCATAAAAAAAGATATAAAAACGGTTATTACAGGAAATAATAAGAATGCTCCCCAAATGGGATATTCTGGATAATTAAATCCATTAATAATTAGTGGAAAATGCCAAAAGCCCCAAACTAATCCAAGAAACACTAAGGATTTTAATAGACTATTTTTTTCTAGTAGCTTCTTCTGAAGAAAGCCCCTCCATCCTATTTCTTCTCCTATTGCTAATAAACTATGAATGAGAGAAAAGCCTATTCCAGTTACTACAAAATTCAAAATAAAAAACGGAAAACTTTGTGCTTCACTACCAAAAACTAAGGATATATCAATATCATCAATTTTATTGTCAGTTAAGGTATATTCATAGTTCGTTCCCCAACCAATTTTCTCGAAAAACAATATACCTAATATCGTTATTATAGCTGGTAATACTAGGCTACACAGAATATATATCGGTTTACCAATTCTCCAATTGATATATTTTAGTCCTTCTTTTTTCTTTATCAAATAAATTATTGCTCCGATACCAGGAAAGAACATGGAAAGACCAACAAATATTGGAAACAAAATGGACTCTTCTCCTCCGCCTAAAATAGCTATTATCTGGAAAATATAGGTTAGTATAAATAACACTATGATATAAACCCAAACACTTTTTTCTAATTTTATCATTTATCTAAGTTTGTTTTCTTCTTGTATCAATTTTCATTCCCTTTTTTAACACCGATTGAGTATCTGGTTAACTCCAAGAAAATAAACAAAATTATGCCTACTAGTTTTATATAATTGAAAATGTATTCAGATTTCAGATTCTAAATCAGAGGTCGGAATATGAATCATTACTCGGTTTTGACTATTTCCTATACCAGAGATAAGAAAAGGTATCAATACAACAATGCTGATTTTAAATTTCATCTTTTAATGTTACCCAACAAAAATGTAATGTTACTATTTAATTTTTCTACTAGGTTCTAATTGATAAATAGAATTTATTTCTACCGCATCAAAAACAATATTGCTACCATTAGATTTTATCTTTTCCACAACTATATCATTTTGATTGGCTAAATCAGATGACGCTTGTAATGGATTATTAAACAGCATTACATCAGTAAGGCTTTCTAGGTTATATAAAGGCCATAGATTATCAACCTCATTATTTTCCAAAATCACCCATCTAAGATTGTTTTTTTTCGAAAGTGGTACAATAGAATGAATTTTATTTCCATTAAGATTAAGGTTTTCTAACTTAGTAAGATTCGTTAAAGGAGTTAAATCACTTCTCTTATTATTATCTAATCGCAAATAAGTAAGGTTCTTAGCATGTTCAAGTCCTTTTAAATTAGAAATTCCACGATTCACCAGCACCAACCTGGTTAATGATTCCATAGCAGTTTTAGTAATCTCACCGGTAGGCTTATCAAAATGATTTCTAATAGCATTTTCTAAATAAAAATCTGGAATGGTAACCTTTTCATTTTGGGCAATCCCCTGAATTACAAATAAAAACAATCCTATTTTGAGATAATGCTTTAGGTTTTTCACACATATAAATTAGTTTAGTTCTTAATTAGTAATATAGTCAATAACCAATATATAAAAATAAATTATCCAAATCATATTCTTCCCACCCTAAACGGGTAGCTTTATTGATTTTTTGAGATAATATTTTCCTTTTCTTTCTAATTGATCAATTTATATTTACATTGAAATTATTACTGATTGTCCGTAATGTCTCATAATAATAACTTGAATGTCGGGTCAAGCGCAGTCGAGACCTTATTTTTAACACTTTAGGTTTAATGACCTCTCGACTGCGTTAGAGGAGACAATGGGTTATAACAAATTACGGATATTCAATAAATTATTTTATTTTTTAGTTGATATGAATGAATACCTTTTTAAATCTGAGAGACTCGGTTTTCGTAACTGGACACGAGATGATATAGATCCATTAGCATCCATGAACAATGATGATGATGTCATGGAGTTTTTTCCTTTTAAGCCCTCTAGAAAAGATACAGAAGAATTCATACTAAGAATGCAAAAACAGTTTACTAAAAATGGTTTCTGTTATTTTGCGGTAGATATTCTTGGTTCTAAAGAATTTATAGGATTTATAGGACTCTCTGAACAAAGTTATTTAGAAAATCAAGGAGCATTTGTAGATATTGGTTGGCGGTTAAAAAAAAGCGTGTGGAATCAAGGGTATGCTACAGAAGGCGCGAAAGCTTGTTTGGATTTTGGGTTTAATACGATTGGTTTGGATCGTATTTACTCTGTTGCTTCAGAAATTAACTTAAAATCTGAATTGATCATGAAAAAAGTCGGAATGACTAAGATCAAAATTTTTGATCATCCTAAGTTAACTGATTATCAAGATTTAGTATCTTGTGTGTTATATCAGAAAATGAAATAGCATGAAATCAATAGCAAAAAAAATCCTTACAATTCTTATTTTAGGTTGTATAAGTTTTTTATCGGCTCAGGAAGAAGAACTTCACCAAAAAATCAATCAGGATATGTATGGTAACTTTTCTGAAGCTTATGAAAAATTAGACTATCCCCTATTTGCATCAATTCATAGTAAAGAAATGATTAGAATAACCGGTGGTAATGGTGGAGAAATTAAAAATGTAAAAAAATATCTGGAAAGTTCTCAAAAAAGATGGAGTGACCCTAAAACGAAAGCATCACCTATTGATTTTAGGTTGTTTGAGAGAGTGACTTCGGACTCATTAGTATCTGACCGAGGCATTTATAGAGTAACCTATAGAAATGATAACGGTGAAACGAAATATTCTTATGGACAATTTCATGTAGTATTACGGTTAGAAGGTGGTTTCTGGAAAATACTTATAGATTATGATTCTAATGAGAAAAACACTATAAATAAACAATCTTTTGATGATGCTTTTTCTCTTTCAGACTATAAAAAATACTGGAAACATAAGTAATGTAGTGCTTTACTGCTACATTTGAAGAATTCTATCGTTAATTAGACTGTATGAAAAAAATAACCAAAAAAATTAGAGTACTACTCGTACTATCTTTAGTATTACTCAATATAGGGTGTGATCAAATATCAAAGACCGTAGTACGACAAACGATTGCACCTAATCAAAGAATTGAAGTATTCCAAAATAATCTGGTACTTACCAAAGTCGAAAACAGAGGTGCTGCTTATAGCTTAGGATCTGATCTCGCTCCTTTACTAAAAATAATTCTTTTACAGATTTTACCTATTATTGTTCTACTCTTTTTATTAAGGCTTATTCTTATTAAAACAAATTACTCTAAGGAAACTATACTTGGTTTTACTTTTATTATTGGTGGTGGGATTGGCAATCTTTTTGATCGTATTGTTTATGGATCTGTAACTGATTTTATGATTATGGATTTGGGAATCATAAAAACTGAAATATTTAATATGGCAGATGTTTCAATTATGGTTGGATCTTTTATCATATTGATTACAGTACTTTTTAATAAAAAAGGATCATTCTTTAAAGAAGTAAATGAATAATATGAGTTGGATCAAAGAAATTTCGTTCGAAAATGCTACGGGTCAACTAAAACGAATATATGATCGTGTAAAAGGTTCCAATAATAATATAGATAATGTTCTATCTATTCATAGTCTGCGTCCACATACGTTGGTAGGTCATATGGGGTTGTACAAAAACGTGCTACATAATGCAAATAACACCTTACCAAAATGGTATTTAGAAACGCTTGGTGTTTATGTAAGTCATCTGAATCAATGTAGTTATTGTATAGATCATCATTCGGCTGGATTGCAACGTTTGTTAGCTGACAATAATAAATTCAAGCAAATTACAGAGTGTATCCAAAATGATCAAACAGAGTCTTTTTTTAGTGATCAATATCTGGAAGGATTGCGATATGCTAAAAAATTGACATTATCACATCATATAATTACCCAATCTGATATTGAGAATCTTAGAAAACACAATCTAACAGACGGAGAAATACTAGAAATCAATCAGGTTGTGAGCTATTTTAACTACGTAAACAGAACAGTGGTTGGTCTTGGTGTCAATACAGATGGTGATATCATTGGCTTATCTCCTAACGATAGTAACGATCCGGATAATTGGGGGCATTCTTAAAAAGTATTCGAAATATTTTTAATTCAGTTTTTTGTTAGTAACCAACTTATTTATACTGGTTATTCTTCTACTACTAGATGAATCTTTGGTTTAATAAGGATAACGATTAGGTATCCGGTTATAAGTCCAATAACCGAAAATATTAAATCATTACTATCATATATATTATCACCTCCCAAATTGTGGAGTTTCAATTCCTGAGATATCACGTAAATTCCACCTAATACTGGAGCTATAACATATATAAGATTTCTTTTGATTTGTCTTTTTCTACTCAGTATCCGTAGATTCAAGTAAAGTCCAATTCCTGTCAAGATTAGAGTTCCAATAACAGCTTCAAAGAAGTTTGGCAGTGATAGTAAAGTGATTTTTATCCATTCAGGAGAACTACTATTCAAAACTGCAGGGCGGATAAATTTAAAAACCACAAACAGAATAATAAGTAAAATCTGAATTCGTACTAACTTTAATATATCAGTCATTCTACTTGTTGTTACCTGTTATACATAAGATTAGTTGTGTTTAATTAACTAATTTAATGATTATAAAAAGAATGAAAATACACCAAGATTTTTATGAGTAATACGAATGATTCTAAAAAAAGCGCTAGTCATTTGGCTAGCGCTAATACTGTTATTTTTTATGTATTGCCGTAGCAAGCTATTTTTAATCATAAACAGCACTTTCAGCTATTTTTCTATTCTTTTCCAAATCGGATTTCACGCTGTCTAACTTCATTCCTATTGTCATTAGTGCTACTTTTCCTAGGGGTAAACGAAGTGTTTGATTTTTCGAATTAATCAAGTTGATAATTGCTTTAGACGCTTTTATAGGATCGCCTTCTTGTTTCCCGTTAACACCTTTTAATTTAGTCCTAAACGCTCCTGCCGTTTCGGAATAATCACCAATTACTTTTTCTGCTTGTCCAAGTCTGTTACCTGCAAAATTAGTTCGAAAAGGACCCGGTTCAACTATTGAAACCTTAATTCCTAAAGGTGCCACTTCTTGTGCCATTGCTTCGCTAAAACCCTCTAAAGCAAATTTACTTGCATTGTATATTCCAAAACCTGCAAAGGCCTTAACTCCTCCGTGAGATGAAATTTGCACAATATGTCCTTTCTTTTCTTTACGCATAAACGGCAAAACAGTCTGTGTCATTTTTAATGTTCCAAAAAAGTTTGGCTCAAAAACGCTTCTCACTTCTTCCAAAGAAGTTTCTTCTACTGCGCCCACAAATCCTATTCCTGCGTTGTTAACCAATACATCTATTTTACTATAATCAGAGATGATTTTCTCAACACAATTTTTAATGCTCTCTTCATTAGTAATATCTAATACCATTGCTTTTGCTTTTTTAGTATACTTTTTATTGAATTCCTCAACTTGTGATTCCTGTCGAAATGTACCGATTACAAAATCTCCTTTTTCAATAACAGATTCTGCAAGTGCTTTACCTAATCCGCTCGATATTCCTGTGATCAACCAAATTTTATTTTTCATTATATTATTTTTTTAAAGTGTTAATAATTTCCGAGACTTCTACGCGATTTCTGTAGTCGCCACCTAAAGATTTTGCAAAAGAAATAGTAGTGTCTTTTTCTATAATGAAAACAGCAGGAATTGGTAATTCTCTGGAATCATCTGAGTAATGAGCGTCAAAATCGAATCCAAGTTCTGTCATTGTATCGACAGGTGCATCGGCATTTGTAAAAACAGTTGTATACTTTCTGGCAACAATATTTCCGTTATCACTCAAAACCTCAAAATCCAGTTCATTTTTTTCTTTTACGTTCAATGATTCATCAGGTATCTGTGGTGATATAGCCACTAATTCCGCTCCCAAAGCTTGAATTTCGGATAATGAATTTTGATAGTGTGCAAGTTGAAGATTGCAATACGGACACCAAGAACCTCTATAAAAAGTAAGAACAACTTTTCCTTTTCTCAGTAAATCTGAAAGTCTAATGGTTTTGTTCGTTGCATTCGAAAGAGAAAAATCTGGTGCTTTTTCACCAACTTCTAGTTTTAGAATTGATTTATGATTTAATTGCAGATTTTCTGCGTCCTTGTCAAAAACATTAAGTGCATCTTTAGGAAGCATCGTTCCTAAATTTGTACGCAGCCCTTTTAAGTTTTCTTGATAAGAATTTGTCTCAGTGTTCATTTTACTTTGTTTTTAGATGAAGTCAAAATTGACTTTACAAAGTTGTGGTAATGCGCCACCTTAAAAAATGAACTGGATTAGGAAATTATCTTGAACTAGTTCAAGATTTTGTTGTGAGACGTTTACGTATTTTGCTTAAAAACTCTGGTGACATTCCTAGATATGAAGCTAAAGTATATTGAGGTACTCTTTGCACAATGGAAGGATATAGATTAAAAAACTCTAAGTATCGTTCTTCAGCAGACTTACCGAGATTGGATAAAACTCTTCGCTGAGAAAAGGCGAATGACTTTTGTGCAACCAATCTAAAAAAACGTTCGAATTTTGGATTTTTATAACAAAGATTCTCAACATCTTCGTAAGCAATTTGCTGAACGGTTGAATCTTCCAAAGCTTCAACAAACAAAGACGCAGGGCTTTGGTTTACATAACTATTAAAATCACTTATAAACCAATCTTCTATAGCAAACTGAATTGTATGCTCTATTCCTTCATCGTTCACAAAATAACTTCTAAAAGCTCCCTTTAACACATAAGTTTGATGGGAACAAATAAAATTCGGTTGCACAATAAATTGTCTTCTTTTTATTTTTGTGGTTCTCACTATTGAAATGAACTGTTTTTCATCTTCTTTGTGCAAAGAGACATAACGCTTAATATTATTTAGTATGTTTTCGTAATCTTTCAATATTTCTTCTAATATGTTACCTCGTCTCTTCCATCGTACTTTTGCATCCAGAATTGTATATACACAATATACAAACCTTATGCATCCGTTTTTTATAAATCAGAATCTGTTAAATTATTTTTAGCCATCCAATCGTCTATTATTTCAGGTGGTTTTATGATATCAAGAAACTCAGTAAAAGTATTAGCAATTAGTTGAGAATTATGTATTAACTCCTTAGAATTTGAACCACAGTCGTGATAAACATATATAACTTTTGGATTTTTTTCTTTCGCTTTTATGTAGAAACCATCTCCGCTTGAATTTTCGTCGGGAGCAATACAAATAAATCCTTTTTTTATTAATTCAAACCCAGGAAAAGTCTCCGTTGCATCAAACTCTATATCTTCAAAGCTATTAAATTTAGTATTTAAAAGTGGTAGCTCACTCTTCTTTTTATTTTTTAAAGATTCCCATCCGTAATTAAAAGGGATTCCAATTTTAAGATCAGTTAGCGGGAAATCAATCATCAGCTGTCTAAACCATTTTGGAATTTTTCTTCGCGTATTCCATTTCAGAATTTTATATTCTGATATAGAAGCTCGTTTTCCAGTATTCAGCTCAGGATAGTCTTTAAAGAGTCTATCTGCTTTATTTGTAATTTCTTTAAACATCATTGTTTATTTCAATCCAATATCCATTTGGATCTTGAAAGTAAACCTGCTTAATTCCATCTTTTCGTATGTAATCTTTGTTTGGTGTACCAAGCCAATCAGAGTAGTCAATTTTTAGTTCTTCTAGATACCCTACAAATGAATTAAAGTCAGGTGTTGTTAATGCAAAATGAACAGCTTTATTAATTTTTATTTCAGAATTTGGACGAGGAATCAGATGAAGCTGTTTACCCTCACCAAAAGATAACCATCTGGTTTTAGAGTCAGAAGCTGTATTTTTAATTTCTTTAAGATGAAGTACCTTTTGATAAAACTCAATAGTTTTGTCGACATCTTTTACGGAAAGTGCTATATGATTGAATAAAAAAGTACGCATTTATTAAAGTTTATGATACCCAAATATCTTAATTATAATTTTATTATTTAAAAAAAACATCAATCCAAAAATTTTCTTCTATGTTCTAATTTTTCAAACCATTATGTAAAACGTTTTTTCTATTCAGACTAAAATCGGTAGCCTACACTTAATGCACGACGATTAATAACATTATGGTCTGTTTTATCGGCATTAAATAAATTCACTCCCATACCAACTAAAACTTCAAAAAAAATTCCGTTTTTGATAACCCATTTGTAACCCAAACTTAAACCAAGTGATAGATCAATTACATCTGGCCCTTCATTTAAAGTAATATTTCCATTCATATCAGTTAATTGTTTTCCATCGGTTGAGCCTAATGTTCCAAATCCTTCAACAAAAAAACCTGAAGCATATTTTTTTCCAAAGTATCTCCTATAAAAAGGAGAAATAAGAAAATTTGTGTCTTCATCATTTCTTTGACTAAAAACATACAAAGCGGTAATTCCAAGGGAAGATTTTTTATTTAAATTTCTTTCGTAAGTTGTTTCGAAAAGTCCCAATACTGTAAAATATACATTAATTTTTACATCATTTCTCTTTTCGAATGGATTTATAGTATCATTTTGGTTTTGTGCTTTCGCAGTAAAAAGAAAGCATAATAAAGCAATTACTGAAATTGTTTTTTTCATATAAACGTTCATTTAAATTTAGTAAATACCAAAACTAAATGAATCGAAATTAAAAAGGTTTCAATAACTTAACATTCAATAAATTGGTACTTATTAATTAGAATTTCGATACGCTTTTGGAGTTATTCCTGTAACTTTCTTGAATGCTTTGTAGAAGGCTTTTTTTGAAATACAACCTGATTCTAAACCTAATGTTAAGTGACTATAGTTTTTAAATTCAGCATCTAAAATCATTTTCTTGGTAGTTTCAATACGATAATGATTTATGTAATTTGTGAAATTTTTCTTTGTAATAGAATTTACAAACTGTGAAGCATAATCTGGGCTTATTCCTAGCTTTTCAGCGACTTTCTCCCTGTTTAATGTATTACCCTATAACCATGATTGTTTTACAAAGAATTTTGAGTTTTTTAAAATGAGTGTTGTCTGATGTAAACGACTCTGTATAGTTCTCTTTTTTTTAAATCAGTATATGTTAAATATCTCTGTTCTTTGTTATAACCAGTTCTAATTTTCTTTTGTGTATTCATAATTTTCTCCATCACAAGCTCCACTTAAAGTATTCTGTAGTTTATCATCTGAAGTAAGAATTAATATTTGTTTTTGTTCATCAAATCCACAGTTAAAAAACCTTACATCAGGAGATGAATATGATAATTCTACAAACTTTTGAATTGTATTGTTCTCATTTCCATAAAGAGGGCTTTCATTTGTAACGGTATAAGTTCCTTCAAGTTCATCAGATATATTATTTTCTATAGATCCTCTATTAAATGTTCCTCCTGGATTTATTTGATAGAAATGAGTATCATTTTCATTAGGTGACATAGACCCACCTGCAGAAGTATTTATTATCTTGGTTAAATTCCATTTACCAATTACTGAAGACTCGTTAGTTTGTTCATCGTCATTATTATCACAACTAAATAATGTTATCATTGATAAAATTCCAATAAATATCTTTTTCATTTTTTGAATTTAATTAATGTTATTATGTAGATGTTTTTATTCTGAAAAGGTTGCGTAAACATCTTGTTTATTGCCAGTTGCGTTGGCTAGCACTAAACTAGTAAAAGAAAACGGACCAAGTAATTAATTATACACGTCTTAAGTTTGATTCTCAATACATTTATATATTAATCAGAAAGTACAAATGCAACAGTTATCCATAGTCCAATAGCAATCAATAAATAATAATAGAAAAGAGCTGTTCCTTCTTGAGAAATATTGAAGATAAAAAATGTAAATGCAGTTAACGTAGTATGCATAATCATCGGTGGCAGTAAACTGTTTGATCTATCATAAAGCCAAACCATTAGTATACGCATTGGTATTAAACCAGCATAATGGAAAAAAAATCCAGGTAAAAATTTTTCCAAAACTAAATTTCCAGAATTATCACCACATCCCCAAATAACAGGTAGAAAGTGCCATACTCCCCATAGAACACCAACGAATATACCTGTTTTAAAAACCCCATATCGTTCTTTTAGGTTGGGGACAGCAAAACCTGACCAACCCAACTCTTCTAATAAACCTCCACCAATAATTCCGTATATCAATGCACTTAAAATCAAATTGACTTTGTTTTGAGTTGAAAAAATATCTGGAATATATGTATTTGAAAACTGGTATAATATAAATAGCGAAAGTCCTGAAAGAATTGGTACCGTTAAAATAGCGATTAAATAAAATTTAGCACTTAATCGCCAATTAGTTAATTTTTCAAATAGTGTTTTAAATCCCTTTTTTCCCTTTGTAACACCAAGCAATATAAAACTTGCGACCACTGGACCCAGTAAAAAAGGAATCATTGCTATCGGTAATAATGTGTCGAATTGTTTTGGAGTTGCCAGAATACCGGTCTGATTACTCACAATAAGAACTCCACTCCACGAAATTATAAATGTCAGAGCGAAAAAGAGTGTAACTGGGTTCTTTTTTATGAATTCTCTCATAATTATTGTCAAAGCGCAGTGTATGAGTAGTTACTAGCGATAGGAAGCCATTACTTATGCACCTTTGGTGGATGTTTAGTATTTATTGTTTCTTCTTTGTTTTTTTACATTCTTTATCATTTTTCCAAAATCTTTATCCTTCTTTTTTCTCTCTTTGGCATCTGACTCAAAATGTGTTCTTTCTTTTTCCATTTTAATGAAGTTCGTATAAGAATCAGAATCTAACTCTTGATTTTCAATAGCAGCCAATACCGCACATCCTTTTTCATTTTTATGAGTGCAATCACTAAATTTACAATTTTGAGCAAGATTCAAGATTTGGTCAAATGTTATCTCAAGACCATCAGAAATATTAGTTATTCCAACTTCTCTCATTCCTGGGTTATCAATTAATAATCCATTTTCTAAAACAATCAATTCTCTATGACTTGTAATGTGTTTTCCACGGTCAATACGCTCACTAATTTCTCCTGTTTCCATCAAATTAGTTCCTATCAAAGTATTAATAAGTGTAGACTTTCCTACACCTGATGAGCCTAGCAAACAATAAGTACTGCCTTTAATTAATTCAGATTTTAGTTGCTCAATTCCCAATTGAGATTGATTACTTATTGTAAATACAGGAACGATTTTAATTCTTTCTTTTATTTTAACTAGTATCTCTTCTAATTTCTGTTTTTCTATTAAATCTATTTTACTTAATACAATAATGGGTTCAATTTTAGATGCATTACAAATTGTTAGGTATCGTTCTAAACGATTGACATTATAGTCTCTGTTTACAGACTGAACGATTAGTCCAAAATCAATATTAGTAGCAATAATTTGAGTTTGACCCAATTTACCAACGGCCTTTCTTTCTACAACTGACTTTCTGGGAAGTATAGCATGAATTAAAGCCTTGTTTTCGTCATATTCTGAAATCGACACCCAATCACCAACAGCTGGAAAATCATTTCTATTTTGGGCCGTAAATCTTAAATTCCCAATGAGTTCAGCATCAAATTCGTTCGTTATCGTTTTTATAATATATCGGTCTTTATGCTCCGAAATCACTCTTCCAATATCAAAGGAATCA
Source organism: uncultured Aquimarina sp. (assembly GCF_947495315.1). Taxonomy (GTDB): domain Bacteria; phylum Bacteroidota; class Bacteroidia; order Flavobacteriales; family Flavobacteriaceae; genus Aquimarina. The sequence goes on from NZ_CANLYD010000013.1 coordinate 69,072, forward strand.
AGATTATTTTCTTCTCTGTATTCTCCCAATTCTTTATAGTATCCTAAGTCTTCAAGTGTCATTTCTATTCATTCTTATTAACACAACGGTTTCATATACGTTGTTACGTGCGGTCAATTTTATTCCAATACTATCACTTCGATTTTTTGATTAACGAGACTTTTAAAATGATTCAGTTCTTTACGATTTTTTATTTCGTAATGAATAGGGATAACTTTTTCAGGTTTAATCCTATTTACAATGACAGCCGCTTCTTCTTCATTCATTGTTAAATTGTCTCCTCCAATTGGTATTAAGGCAATTTGAATATTCTTTAGTTCATTCATTTCTGGAATGTAATCTGTGTCTCCTGCATGATATATACTTAGCTTTTTGTCAAGAGTCAATACAAAACCTACATTTTCTTTTGATTTAGGATGCGCTTTAATCCACAAAAAAACAGATTTTGTATTGTAAGCCGCTATTGTATTTATACTAATTCCATCAAAATCTATGGTTTCGTTTGGTCTGACAACTTGTATTGTATAATCATTACCTTTTAGTTTTTTAGCAACTCCTTTGGAACAAATAATTTTTGTTTCCGATTTGAGAATTTTTTCTAAATCTTTAATTGATAAGTGGTCAGGATGTGCATGAGTTATCAATATGTAATCCGCTTTTTCAGTAGTTTCGATTTCAACTGGATCAATGTAGACTATTTTATTACTCGTTTTTAGCTGAAAACTAGAAGGAAAGAAATGGGATTTATTTACTTTAATTGTTCCCCATGTGGTCAACGTAGCATTTTCTCCTATATTAATTTGTCTTAGGGTTGAGTTTCTTTTTTCGCTGATTGATATCTTTACCATAGCACAATTTTGAGTTAATAGAGGTATTAGTATAACAAGAGTTAGCGCAAGTATTTTTTTCATTATATAATTTCACTTTGCTTAGAACAAGCAAAACTAGCATGATAGCCAATTATGGACTATGACTTTTGTCATTTTGAGAAAAACAAAAGTGATGTTGTTAGTATAAAAAGAGGGTTGTTCTATGTTTACTAAAGAGACTCCTTTGCTTGCGTATAATGGTTGTATATGGTTAGTTGTGTGGCTCGCTCACCTAAAATAGCAAAAGGAAACCGAACCTTAGGGAAATCCTATGGATTTTCCTAGCATATGCAGATCCAAGTAAATAGTTATACGCTTGGGCACTGCTTTTATTTTATTTTACCATCATGAAACGCTGCCCTTTTCCAATTCCCGTCTTCATTCACCCAAACATTGGTTATTCTATATTCATTTTTTTGGATCTCTTCCTTTTTTTTATTTGAAACGGCTACCTTCCCAGTTACAATTGCCATATTTCTATAAAATTCAATTTTTATTTCATCCATTTCATACCGAATAACATCGAGATTTCCTGAATTGATTTCATTTTCTCTTTTACTCAAATAATTAAGCCAACTCTTTTTTCCAATGGATTTTGAATTTCCATTTGTGTGCAAATAGTTTTCAGTTATCATTGATTCTAGTACTGAAACATTTCCATTCCGAAATGCTTTATTGAATTCACTAATCGTCTTTAGCAATTCTTGTTTAGATTTTTCTAATTCGTTATTGGTTGCATCATCATCTTTACATGAAGATAAATTCAAAGCTATAATGACAGCTAATATTACTTTAAAGAATCTCATATGTTAGTTTAGCTTATTGAGTGAGGTTGTATCCAACATGCGTATATAATTACTAAAAATAACTATATATTATATCTTCATTTATAACCCTTTAATTCTACAGCTAGTTTTTATTTTTCGTTTTAAAAATAGTATAAAATCCCCTACAAAACAAAACAGTATTTACTCGTAATACTTCCTTAAAACAAAAATGCGCGACTAAAAAGTCACGCATTTTATATATATCTTAAAAAAAGTAACCTACACCACAAACAATGGTTTATCTGCCATCATAGCATTTACATCATTTGCAATACTATGCAACTCTTCTTCATTTTCTACATTATTGATTACTCTATCAATTAATTCTACAATTTCCAGCATATCATCCTCTTTTAATCCACGAGTAGTAACCGCTGCAACTCCAATACGAATACCGGAAGTTACAAATGGTGATTTATCATCAAAAGGGACCATATTTTTATTCACCGTAATCTCCGCAACGCCAAGTGCTTCTTCTGCTTGTTTACCAGTTACGTCTTTGTTACGTAAATCGATTAACATCATATGATTATCAGTACCTGCAGAAATTACTTCATATCCCTTTTGGACAAAAGCTTCCGCCATTGTTGCTGCATTTTTCTTTACTTGTATGATATAATGCAAAAACTCATCTGTCAATGCCTCGCCAAAAGCAATAGCTTTTGCTGCAATGATATGCTCTAATGGACCTCCTTGATTTCCAGGAAAGACAGCGCTATCCATTAAAGAAGACATCATACGCTTCTTACCGCTCTTTAGTGTAATACCGAAAGGGTTTTCAAAATCTTTACCCATTAAGATTAACCCGCCTCTTGGTCCTCTTAATGTTTTGTGGGTTGTAGTAGTTACTACGTGACAATGAGGAACTGGATCAGCAATTACACCTTTGGCAATTAGTCCTGCAGGATGTGCAATATCAGCTAATAAAATAGCTCCTACGCTATCTGCAATTTCTCTAAATCTTTTATAATCTATTTCTCTAGAATATGCAGATGCTCCAGCAATAATTAGCTGTGGCTTTTCTGCTGTAGCAATCTCTTGAATTTTATCGTAGTTTAATCTACCTGTCTCCTTCTCTACTCCATAAAAAACAGGATTGTACAATTTACCGGAAAAATTAACTGGTGATCCATGTGTAAGATGTCCTCCGTGAGAAAGATCAAAACCTAGTATTTTATCTCCTGGTTTCAGACACGCGTGATAAACCGCGGTATTCGCTTGAGATCCAGAATGAGGTTGTACATTAGCATATGCTGCTCCGAACAATTCTTTAGCACGATCTATAGCAATTTGCTCTACTACATCTACTACAGAGCATCCTCCATAATAACGTTTTCCTGGATAGCCTTCTGCATACTTATTTGTTAATACAGAACCAGCTGCTTCCATTACTTGTTCACTTACAAAATTTTCTGAAGCGATCAATTCTAATCCATTAATCTGACGTTCTTTTTCGTCCTGAATTAAATCAAAAATCTGTTCGTCGCGTTGCATGTTTTTTTATTTATAAAATAGATGCCCAAAAATAGGAACATTCCTTAAAATAAGCTGATGGAATATTAATAAATATGAACATTTTCTTCACAATTAGAAATATCACATTTTTTAATTAACTTTCACATAAATAAAATATGTAAAACGTTCTAAAATTATATATTTGATGATGAGAAGTACCAACAACTTATTAAAAAAACGACAATGCCCATAACTGCAAATAACCCAAATAGAAAAACGTGGATCAAAACTCCTACTAATACTGATTTTCCAATTCAAAATATTCCTTTTGGGGTCTTTCTTACCAGAGATGACATCATTACTATAGGAACTCGAATCGGAGATACCGCCATTGATCTGGGAGCACTTCATCAACTTGGCTATTTTGATGGAATTCCATTGACCGATGATATATTTTTACAGGATTCTCTTAACGACTTCATATCTGATGGAAAAAAGACGTGGAGATTAGTACGTAATCGTATTGCCGATATTTTTGATACCGAAAACGACGCCTTAAAAAGTAATAAGGAACATTGTAAAATAGTACTATTTACGTTGGATGAAATAGAAATGCAATTACCGGTGACTGTAGGAGATTACACAGACTTTTATAGTAGTATTGAGCATGCAACCAATGTAGGTACTATGTTCAGAGATCCTGAGAATGCTTTACTTTCTAATTGGTTACATATACCTGTTGGATACCACGGACGTAGTAGTTCTATAATTCCATCAGGAATTCCTGTACATCGACCACAAGGTCAGAAACTAATCAATGGTACAGAAAATCCAATTTTTGGCCCTTCACGATTAGTAGACTTCGAATTGGAGATGGCGTTTATTACTACAGATGCTAATCAGCTTGGAGAGCCTATTCCAATTGAAGAAGCTGAGGATTATATTTTCGGATTGGTATTGTTTAATGACTGGAGCGCACGAGATATTCAGAAATGGGAATATGTCCCTTTAGGCCCTTTCCTTGCTAAAAACTTTGCTTCATCCATATCACCTTGGATTGTTACGCTCGATGCTTTAGAACCGTATCGAGTTACTGGACCAAAACCGTTAAAAGAACAGCTTCCATATCTTCAATACAAAGGAGACAAAAGTTTTGATATTAATCTGGAAGTTGCCATACAACCGGAAAAAGCAAAAGAAACTATAGTTTCTAAAAGTAATTTTAAACATATGTATTGGAATATGTCTCAGCAACTTGCTCATCACACTGTTAATGGATGTCCGGTTAATTCTGGAGACATGATGGGTAGCGGAACGATTTCCGGACCAACTCCTGATTCTTATGGTTCTATGTTAGAATTAAGCTGGAGAGGTGAGAAACCAGTACAACTTAAGGAAGGTGGTAGTCGTAAATTCATAGAAGATAATGATACTGTTATTATAAGAGGGCATTGCAAAAAAGATGGTGTTAGGATAGGTTTTGGTGAGGTATCTACCAAATTACTTCCTGTATTTAAAAAATAAAATCAATTATCATCCATATGAAAACCTCAAAAAGTTACTTTGAGGTTTTTTTGTTACCTTTTGGCACCAAAATTGAATAGATGTCCCCCAAACGTATTACATTATGAAAAGAACTCTACTTTTATTTTTAATTACTACCCTTACCTTCTCTTGTGGAGGAAAAAAAAAGACATTCACTGCTCTTAATACAGGAAACTATGATCAAGCGATTAATACTTCAGTTAATAAATTAAGAGCTAATAAAAACAAGAAAGGGAAACAAGATTATATTCTAATCTTAGAAGAAGCATTTTTAAAAGCAGTTGATCGTGATATGAATGCTATTGCTTTTCTTGAAAAAGAAGGAAACCCAGCCAATTTAGAGCGAATTTATAATTCTTATAACACTTTAAAAAACAGACAAGAACGCATTCGTCCCCTACTACCACTATATCATGTAGAGCAAGGACGTAATGCAAATTTTTCTTTTGATAATTATGATCAAAGAATTCTAGATACTAAAGAAAAATTATCTACTTATTTATATAACAACGCTAAGAATTTACTCTCTAACGCAAAAAGAAAAACAGATTATCGTAATGTTTATAACGATCTGGTATATCTAGAAAAAATCAGTCCTAACTATAAGAATACAAACGATCTTATTGAGGAGGCACATTTTAAGGGAACAGATTTTGTTAAAGTTGCCATGAAAAATAATACGAACGTAATCATACCAAGAAGATTAGAAGACGATTTGCTAAATTTCAGCACGTATGGTTTGAATGATCTTTGGACGGTTTATCATAATAAACCTCAGCGTTCAGTAAAATATGATTACCTGATGGAAGTGTCTTTTAGAGAAATTAATATCTCACCAGAACAAATTAGAGAAAGACAACTAGAAAGAGAAAAGTTGGTTAAAGATGGTTGGGAATATCTATTAGATGAAAATGATGAATTTGTTCGTGATGAAGAAGGCAATAAAATCAAAGTAGATAAAATGGTAACTGTACGATGCGAATACTATGAATTCATGCAGTTTAAGGAAGCACAAGTAGTAGGTAATGTGCAATACAAAGACCTTAATACTAAACAATTATTAGATGCTTTTCCACTTTCAAGCACATATGTCTTCGAACATGTTTATGCAAACTATAATGGTGATAAACGCGCACTAGATGATGATTTGATTAGGTATTTGGGATTACAAGCGATTCAATTTCCCACAAATGAGCAAATGGTTTATGATTCTGGAGAGGATCTAAAAAATAAATTAAAAAGTATTATTACCAGATATCGTTTTAAATAATAATGTAATCCAAAAGTGTTTTAATCTGAAAACTGAGAAATGATTGACAAAGAAACATTACTTAGTGCAGGTGCTACTTTAAAAAAATACGTAAAAGGAGAATCACTTTTTTACGAAAACAATGATGCGCGATATTATTATCAGGTACATTCTGGTGAGATAAAAATGAACAACTATAATGATGAGGGCAAAGAATATATTCAAGGTATTTTTGACAATGGAAAAAGCTTTGGAGAACCTCCATTATTTGCAAACTTTAGATATCCCGCTAATGCAGAAGCCATTATAGATACTGAAGTCTGGCAATTACCAAAAGATAAGTTTTTAAAGCTTTTAGAAGAAAACCCAACAATTCACCACAAATTTACCAGTACTCTTGCCACTCGTTTGTATTATAAAGCCATGATGGTTTCGGAAATATCAACTCAGGAACCAGAACATCGTATCCTAAGGATTTTGGATTACTTTAAAAAAAATAATCAAAGTTCCTCGATAGAAACTTCTCGCTATAAAATAGAGCTTACCAGGCAGCAATTAGCTGATTTAACAGGTCTACGAGTAGAAACGGTAATCAGAGCTGTTAAAAAATTAGAACAAAAGGGAGAGCTATCTATTAAAGAAAGAAAAATATATCGGTAAGTTTCCTTTTTCCCAACCTTTATGATTAAGGTCATAAACTAAACGCCTCTTCCGGAAATATCTTTGAACATAACTTTAAAACAATACGTTATGTACTCAAAACTATTAAAAGATTTCAGAGAAATGTATATGGTCTATATTCCATTAATGATCATTCTTTCTAGTTGTTTAGGATCAGTTGCCGCAATGTATATTTTAATGCAGGACAGATCTTCGATGCAGGTAATTCAACTAACAGTTTGTGTTATTATTTGCATGGCATTTAATGCATCAATTCTAGCTCAAATGAAACCAAAATTTGTTTTTAATTTACTAATTGGTAGTCTTGCGATTAACACACTCTTAGTACTATTAAACTTTGGATATTATTCTTAATAAAGATGTGTAATGAAACAGATGAATGAACGAGATATTGAAACTAGAGATGATATTTTCAATATAGTATCACAATTCTATACTAAAGTAAGAAAAGAGAAAGTACTTGGTCCCATTTTTAATCACGTAATAAAAAATTGGGATGAACACCTAGATAGACTAACCGATTTCTGGGAAACAAATCTATTGTTTGTTACTAAGTATAAAGGGAACCCTATTAAGGCACATCAAGAAGTTGATGCTACTTTTCAGGGTAATATCACAGAACATCACTTCGGTATCTGGCTAAATTTATGGTTTACAACTATTGATGAATTATATTCCGGAGAAAAAGCTGATACTGCTAAAAGAAGAGCCAGAAAGATGTCTACTCATTTACATATAAAAATGTACGAATCCAGAACATCTCGTAAAAAAAATTGCCCTTTTAATAATAGCAAAAATGTTGTTAAACAAATTGATGCAAAACCTGTGGAGTAATTGCACTGTGCGATGCATGATGTACCGCAACTCCATTACGAATCACAATAAATTGCGGAGATTCATGGTATACCTGAAACTTTGCAGATATTTCTGAAGAAACATCTCGATAATTTAACAAATCGAGATAATAAAGATCTACTTGATTTTCAGTAATATCAAAACTGTTTTCAAAATTTCTGATCACCATTCTACTTATTCCACATCTTGTAGAATGCTTAAATATTGCTTGTGTTTTGGTACTCGAGGCATCTGTAATTTGATTTAATTGCTCCAAAGATTTTAGCTCTTGCCAAGGCAGCGCTTGTTTTTCTTCTTTAGGTTCTTTATCCTCTGATCCAAATATTTTTCCAAATAATCCCATAAAATCAATTTTCTAACGGTAAAGGTCGGATAAAAACAATAATAATTACATTTTTATTTAGCTCATTTTTATATAAATTTCCTAAATACAGTTATTAATATAAGATCTATAGGAAAATTTAGTTTTTCACAAACTTATAAGAAAAGTTAGTGGCTTTGTCTCTTAGCAAATAAAGTCCTCTTATGAGTTTCGAAACATCTATTTCTTCCTGACTATCTGAAGTATAGAATTGTTTCACTACCCTTCCGGTAATATCAACTATACTAAATTCTTGATTACTTTTAAGCCCTTGAATAAAAAGCGAATTCTGTACTGGGTTGGGGTAAATATTTACTAGATTTCTATTAAAATTATCAATAGACAATGTAGACAATGAAAATTCAATACTATTCAGGTTTAATAAAAACCCTACGCCTCCACTATAAACCAATCGAATGTTTTGTGTTCCTGAAGTAAGGTTAATATTTGTATTAATCGTTTGCCATGTTTGCCAATCTCCTGTATTGTCAACATTAATACTCCCTAAAGAAGTACCATCGCTCAAAATAGTAATTGTACCACCTTGCGAGCCCGAAGCAACTCTAATCGAAATGATATACATTCCCGTTGTTTCCACAGAACTTTGATACTCTGTATAATCCCCATTTTCTATAAAACCTATGTTCATACCTCCTCCATTATCGGACGTATCTTCTCTTTGAACACCTTGTTGTAGTGTATATTCTTCTGCTTCAATAATACCAGGTAATTCGTGAATTATTGTACAGGTATTTAAATTATCTACAGGACAAGCATCATCAGCATTAGTAACATATCCTGATGGCTGCGTACAGGCAGATTGTGGATCATTTAAATCTCCAAGTCCGTCATTATCGACATCTGCATACCACGTAGAAGGTGTAGTACAAGATTCGCAAGTTTCGCCTGGCAATCCATAGCAACCATTGCCTGTTGGTCCAAATCTCGGATCCCATAAAATCCCAGCTACCCATCTTTCACCTCCATTTTCATAAGCACCGACATCTGGATTTGCCCCAATAAAACCATCTGTAATTCCAGTTATTACCCGACCTTGATCTATAGGACCTGACTCATTTTTTAAATAAAAGTTTCCCATGTTTGGGTTTTCAAATGCAGAAGGATCGGTAACTAAATTATTTTGCTTATCGGATTGTGGTTCCCATTCACCTTTGAATCCCAAATTATTCCAAACCTTTACATTGGTAAAAGAAGTCCCTTCTTTATGCCAGGCTCCCATTTCGTCAGAATTGTCATAAAAGGTATTATTAAAAACATCTATATCTTTTCCATCCCAATTAATCTGAACACCTGCCCACTCTGTATTCCAAACTACATTATGATGAACAGAAAATGCTTCTGCGTCATTATCCAAATAAATACCAGCCGCTTTTCTCTTAGAACCTCTGGATGCTGTATCGTGAAACCAATTATGATGTATTTCAGTGTTTTGGGGTCCTCCCACCGTATAAAAAGTTCCACAATCATCTGCTATCAGATTACTTTTATACACATCGTTATACGCAATTTCACAACGGTTCCCATTATAATTGATACCATCTCTACCGCCATTAAATATGGTATTCCTTAAAATTTTATTGTCAGTACCACCTCTAGCCACCAAAGGAGCATCATAAGATCCTAAGTAATTAAAATCGTGAATGTAATTATTTTTTAACTCATTAAAATTACCTCCTAAACGTACTCCTGTTGCTGCACTAAAAGCGATTTCACATTTTTCGATACTATTCCTTGTACCGTTTACTTCAACACTTGGTTTTCCTGCATTGAAACCCCTAAAAATTCCTTGAGTATGATTTCCATAAAACGATGATATCCCAAAAAGTATATTATTATTAGAATTCGTCTTTAATTCGATAGCTCCACCGAAAACAGCAAGGTTTCTAACCTCAATATAACTTCTTCCGTTAAGATTTATAGTTATTTCTCTCTTTCTCATGCTTACCATTCCATCCTGAGGAGCGGTTCCATTAGGTAGCTGTACAAACAATTCTTTTGTATTCTTATCAAACCACCATTCATTCTGATAATCCAAAGCTGCTTTAACACCTTCTAGATAAAAATCTCCTCCATCTGCGGGAGCATGAAATGTTCTTATCCAATCTGGGTTTTTGTCTAACACAAAATTGACTCTACCTGATGTGCTGCTAGTTATAAAAGCTTTCCAAGCGATCCAACCGGAACCTGGTTTATCCCCATAAAAGAAAACCGAACCACCTGTCCAATCAATAGCAGGAATTTCTGAAGAAGTTAGAAAAGCATTATTTATAACATTACTTCCACTACCGCCATCATTACGTTTCGAATTCAAAGTAAATGGTTTTCCATCATCATTATTAGGCCAACGAGCTAAATCTAAAGCAACATCGCCATTTAAGACAAAGTTTTCTTGACCCAAATCCCAATCTACCTTAGTCTTATACACTACTCCACTATCTTGTGTCCATCCAGATAAAGCTTCCATAGCTGTAATTATTACTTTCTCTCCCGGAAAAGATGTAAAAACAATAGGACTACCTGCAGCTCCAGAATTAGCGGGACTTAGTGTTTCTTCATAAGTTCCTTCTCTTATAAATACAGTATCTCCTGCAACAGCCTCTGATGCCGCTTTAGCAATAGTTAGATAAGGACTATCAATTGTACCTGTATTTATATCATTTCCACTTTTGGAAACATAAATGTCTCGTGCAAAAATATTTCCGCCTATCAAGAATAAAATGAGAGCCAATATTCTTGAAATTCGTTTAGAAAAAATCATTTAAAATAGTTTTAAAATAGAAGTCGAGAATATAAGTTTACTTATAAAAGACTATAATTTTGATTAATAGCGTATGAAGGTATTACATAAAGATCTTGAGCTAATCTCAAAATAGAATCCGTTTCTATTTGATGAGAATTTGTTATCAAATCGTTATAATCCGTAAATAACGTTGGTTACCCAAAATTATTTATTGAAAACACTCTTATATATCTAAGGCTAACTTTTGTAAAATTGAATACCTTTATAATACACTAAGAAATTACCACACGGCTTTATAGACAAAAAGTCAGTAAAATCAAGCCCTTAAAAGACATTTTGACATTAACTTAGTATGGGAATACTATTTGCTCTATAGTGTATGAACACAAAATGAAATGAAATATGAACTTTAATAATTTCACCATAAAATCACAAGAGGCCATCCAACAAGCACAGTTGCTTGCTCAAGAGTATGGTCACCAGCAAATAGAAAATGAACATATTTTTAAAGCTATATTTAATGTAGATGAAAATGTGCTTCCGTTTATTTTAAAAAAGCTTAATGTAAATATCAACATCTTACAACAAGTACTGGATAGCACATTAGAAAGTTTTCCAAAAGTAAGCGGTGGAGAAATACAATTATCTCGTGAAGCAGGAAAATCATTAAATGAAGCAAGTATTGTTGCTAAAAAAATGGATGACGAATTTGTATCCATTGAACATCTTATAATAGCTATTTTTAAATCTAAAAGTAAAATTGGTCAAATTCTAAAGGATCAAGGCGTTACTGAAAAACACCTTAGAGAAGTAATTAATGAAATACGCAAAGGAGAAAGAGTAACTTCACAAAGTGCAGAAGAAACCTATCAATCTCTAAGTAAATACGCCAAAAACCTTAACGAACTAGCAGAAAACGGCAAACTAGATCCGGTAATTGGTCGCGATGAAGAGATTCGTAGAATTTTACAAATCTTATCACGTCGTACCAAAAACAATCCTATGCTAGTTGGAGAACCAGGTACTGGTAAAACTGCCATTGCCGAAGGATTAGCGCATCGTATTATAGCAGGAGATATTCCCGATAATTTAAAAGACAAACAAATATATTCTTTAGATATGGGGGCTTTGATTGCCGGTGCAAAGTTTAAAGGTGAGTTTGAAGAACGATTGAAGGCAGTCGTAAAAGAAGTAACTTCTAGCGATGGAAATATCGTTTTATTTATAGATGAAATCCACACTCTAGTTGGTGCAGGTGGCGGTCAAGGTGCTATGGATGCAGCAAATATACTCAAACCTGCATTGGCACGTGGAGAATTACGCGCTATTGGAGCAACTACTCTGGATGAGTATCAGAAGTACTTCGAAAAAGATAAAGCATTAGAAAGAAGGTTTCAGAAAGTAATCGTAGATGAACCAGATACAGAAAGTGCCATTTCTATCCTTAGAGGTATCAAAGAGAAATATGAAGCTCACCATAAAGTAAGAATTAAAGATGAGGCAATTATTGCAGCTGTAGAATTATCGCAAAGATATATCACCAATAGATTTTTGCCGGATAAAGCTATTGATTTAATGGATGAAGCTGCTTCTAAACTTAGAATGGAGATTAATTCTAAGCCTGAAGAACTAGATGTATTAGATAGAAAGATAATGCAACTGGAAATTGAAATTGAAGCTATCAAACGTGAAAATGATGAGTCTAAATTAAAATCACTCAATGCAGATCTTGCTAATTTTAAGGAAGAACGAAATGAGATTTTCTCTAAATGGCAAAGTGAAAAAGAGGTTGTAGATGCTATTCAAAATACCAAAACCAATATAGAAGAGTATAAACTAGAAGCGGAACGTGCTGAACGAAATGGTGATTATGGAAAAGTAGCTGAACTGCGTTACGGAAAGATCAAGGATTCACAAGAAAAATTAGAGGCATTACAAGAACAACTGAACCAACAACAAAGTAAATCTTCATTGATTAAAGAAGAAGTTACCAATGAAGATATTGCCGAAGTTGTTGCTAAATGGACTGGGATTCCTGTAACCAAAATGTTACAAAGTGATCGTGAAAAACTTTTGGTTTTAGAAAAAGAACTACAAAAACGCGTCGTAGGACAAACAGAAGCTATCCACGCAGTTAGTGATGCGGTTAGAAGAAGTCGTGCGGGATTACAGGATCAGAAGAAACCAATAGGATCTTTTCTTTTTCTAGGAACTACAGGAGTTGGTAAAACAGAATTAGCTAAAGCCTTAGCCGAATATCTTTTTAATGACGAGAGTTCAATGACTAGAATTGATATGAGTGAATATCAAGAACGACATGCTGTGAGTAGATTGGTAGGCGCTCCTCCAGGTTATGTTGGGTATGAAGAAGGTGGACAATTAACCGAAGCTGTAAGAAGAAAACCATATTCTGTAGTACTATTAGATGAAATCGAAAAAGCGCATCCAGATACTTTTAATATCCTATTACAAGTATTGGATGAAGGACGATTAACAGATAATAAAGGAAGAACAGCCGATTTTAGAAACACCATTATCATTATGACGAGTAACATGGGAGGTCATATTATTCAAGAAAAATTTGAAGCAGTAAAAGATGTAGATACTGCGATGGAAAGTGCCAAAATTGAAGTATTAGGGTTATTAAAACAATCTGTACGACCGGAGTTTTTAAACAGAATTGATGATATCATTATGTTCACTCCATTAACAAAGACGAACATTCATGAAATTGTAAAGCTACAATTGAAAAATGTATCTCATATGTTAGCACAACAAAACATAACACTTGATGCTACAGATGAAGCTATTAATTTTCTTGCAGAAAAAGGTTTTCAACCTGAATTTGGTGCAAGACCAGTAAAACGTACCATTCAAAAAGAGGTGTTAAATTCTCTATCAAAAGAGATTCTTGCTGGTAAGGTATCGACAGAAAGTATCATTTTATTAGACGAATTTGATAGTACCTTAGTATTCAGAAATCAAACAGACTTGGTGCTTTAACTGACGATACTGTTAATTAAATCTTAAAGAAAAAGGGTGGTTTTTTGTTAAAAACTAACCCTTTTTCACATTTATTAGGGAAAAAATAACATTGAAGAAGCTTCGAGATAATCATATTTTTACGGTTTTACCGTAGTTATCAACAGATTTATTCTTACATAGTTGATAAGTAATTCTTACAAGAGATAAAGTTTTAAGTAAATTGCTATGCAATGAAACCAACTTTAATATTATCTCTTTGTATACTTACATCGGCGATTTCCCTTGCACAAGAAAAGAGGGAGATTTTGGCTGATATTAAAAGTAAATACTTACTTATTCGGGAACTTGTAGATAATAATACACTCCGACAATATCATTCGGATTATACCTGTGAAGAGTCCCTTGAAAAAGGCACACTAACATTTTACTATAATAGCCGCGAACTAAAGCACATCATCCATCAATATACTCAAGGATATGTATCATACAAAGATGAATATTACATCTGGGATGATCAGTTATTCTTTGAGTTCTCTACACATAAAGTAAAATATCAAGATTATGAAAAAAACAGAAAGAAAAGAATTCAAAAAATAGATGTAACATTAACTCTGGAAGAACGGTTCTATTTTCATAATTTCGAACCTATAAAATGCCAGTTTAAAGATTTTGAAACCAGAAGCAACCGAGCTAAAAATCCAAAAACTAACTACGTAAAAAACCAGATTACTGATTGTAATCAGGCAAGTAGAGTTATTGAAAAATATAATGTTCTTTTGGAATATCAAAACATGACTATTGATGATTCCTGTATACTCCCCAGAAGCATAGCAAGAATCGTATCAGATGATGTGATATATAGTAATCTTGGTAAGAACTAATAGTGTTTTACTTAATAATAATTCTTTTCATCACTGAAGTATCATCGTGATATATTCGCATCAAATACAATCCTGCAGATAGATTAAGATGTATCCTCGTTGTTTCATTAAAGGATTGAGTGACTAACATATTTCCTAAGGTATCAAAAACCTCCACATCTCCGTGTTTTCCTTTTGCCAATAAAGTAATATAATCACTTGCCGGGTTTGGGTAAACAGAAAATTCTGGCCTCTCATTCTCATTTACAGATAATGTATTAGACCAAGTTTGCCCAATATTATCACCCCAAATATATTCTACTAAACTTGGTTGATCAATAAACGGATTACGATTAAACTGCCAGTTATAAATAATATTATTCCGATTCATTTCAAAATCATCAGGTGGGTCATTTCTATGCCAATCCAATAAAGTAGCTAGATCACCGAGTTCCGATATGGTGTTATCTGTATCGTCAGGAAAACCATTAACGACTTGCAAAGCATTATACCTCGTTACAAGGAAAAAAATGCCTCTAGCCACATCACCTTTCCAACTCCCTTGATTTGCCGCTGGACCATTGTATTCTCCATAATGTTGATTTCCTCTAGAACTATTCTCATTAGAATCTGTAGCCCTCAAACCGTGTGCATCTGAATTAGCATGACGTAATGAATCTGCATTTGTAGTAAAAAACCCAGACATACCATCTGCTATGTCATCAAACTCTCTGTAATCTCCAAATTCTCCTCTAGATCTTGGATACGTATGTTCTCGATTCCAGCTATCACTCGCATCTGTAAATCCTGCAAAATCTAACTTCGCACGATTTTGCTCCGTGTACAACAACCAAACTTGATTACTATTTTCTGGGCTTTGATCTGCACTACTTAAAATCTCAACAATATCTGCATAAGAATGAGTTCTTACTGTTGCAGGATCTGCTACAATATCCTGAATAGCTTGCACCAAAGCAGTATCGGCTAATCCTTCTAAAGGATTATAATAATCTACAGGTGCAGTACTAGCAACATTACCAAAGGTTGGATTCACTGGAGTTCCCCAAGATGCTACAGTAAAATCATTATCTGTAATTCTCACCTCCTTATTGTCATTCAAACGTACAAATCCTAAAGGAATTGATCCAAAAGTGATCTTCATCACCTCATCGCCTTCATCATCCGAATCATCAACAATCTGAATTGTATTAATAACGGTATTCATTCCAGTTGGAATAGTTACAGATGTGCTACCAGAATAATCTGAAGTCATAAAACCTTCGTTAGTAATTATAACATCAAAAGTGAGGTCGCTTGTAACATTCATCTCTGTAGTAAAGACAATATCAATACTATCCCCTTCATTATATTCGTCTAATGAGGTACTAATCATAATTCCATTAAACTGAACTCCACTTCCATCATTCAGAGCTCCTGGAGTTGGAGTTTTTACCTCATAAGTTCCATCATCTTTTCGCTGAATAGATTCTGTAGTTTTATTATTATTTTCATCTTCATTGATTTGTTCCATTAATCCTAGTAAAGTCATAAGACCCGTATCATCTGCATCATCAGTATCATGTATTAATGCATCCAATAAATTAGTAGTAGTTGCTACTGTTCCTTCCGGAAAATCAGCTTCATTACCTAAATAAATCGCCACTGCATCCGCTCCATTCTGTATGGTGTTTTCAAATAATAAAAAATCTGGCACTGGTGAAACTTCAGGGCCACCGATTAAGAAAATCCCATTAATATCAGTAGTATAACCGTCAAGATCGAGTGTAAAATAACTGGAATCACCTCCACTAGCAGAACCATTAAACAATACCAAAACTAACCCATCTAAAGAAAAATTAGGAGTATTGGATTTTAATTCTATGAACTCTTGTGTATCCGTACTAGGCGTATCAGAATCTAATTCATTAATTACAACCTGTCCGAAAGAAAAGTGAGAAAATAATATAGTCAAAACTAAAAAGTAGATGTTTTTCATAACAATAAAATTAGCATTACAAGATAGTTATAATATGTAGTTTATGAAGTTATCTTACTATTAAAATTCAGACTAGTAAAAAACACATATAATTAATTAGTAATGTTAAAGTTTAACTCATAAAATATACCATTCGGTATATTTTAGTTATATTTGATTCATTAAGTTTAGATAAATGCATACCAAAGCCGAACAAACTGCAGAATTTATTATCACTACGGTTGCACCTATTTTTAATAAAAATGGGTATGCAGCAACCAGTTTAAGCGATATAACTAAAGCTACTGGATTAACAAAGGGTGCTATTTACGGAAATTTTAAAAACAAAGAAGAATTAGCCATTGCGGCTTTTACGATGACTGTAAAAAACATGCTAAGACGTATTACAGATCATCAAACTCTTAGTGATTCTTCAATCGAAAAGTTATTTTTGGTTACTGATTTTTATCGTAATTATTATGATTATAGTCATGAACTTGGTGGTTGTCCTGTACTTAATATGGGAGTAGATGCCAAGCACCAAAACACTGCTCTTTTTAAATATGTACAGTATACCATAAATAAAATACAAAATAACCTAGTACTGCTTATAGATAATGGAAAACAAGCCGGAGAAATACAATATAAAATTGATTCTATTCTATATGCTAAAAGATTATATACTATGATTGTTGGTGCAATTTTTATGACACATACCATGGAGGATAATAGTTATCTTCTGCAAACAATGGATCAAATAGATGCCATTATTATAAACGAATTAAAGCTTTAAAACATTTTTTTTAAACCAAAATATACCGATTGGTATAAAAACAGTATACTACAATGACAACGTTACCGAAAATCCTAGAAAGCAAAGCTAAAATTAGATTCCAACATTGTGATCCTTTTAATCATCTCAATAATGCAGAGTATATTAATTATATGATCAATGCCAGAGAAGATCAAATAATTGATCATTACAACCTAGATCTTTTTAAAATGGCACAAACACAAGGCATAAGTTGGGTTGTTGGCACTAATCAAATTGCTTACTTACGACCAACATTCTTAATGGAAGATATCATTATTGACTCGCAACTTTTCTTTCACACAGAGAACGAATTACATGTAGAAATACGTATGTGGAATCACGACAAAACAGAGTTAAAAGCGGTGATGTGGAGTTCTTTTGTGCATTTTAATTTACTAAAACAAAAGCGTTGGAATCATACTCCAGAACTGATGGAGTTGTTTAATTCTATATTGAATCCTTTAGAAGCAACTACGTTTAATGAAAGAATTTTACAATTAAAACCACAAAAGGTGTAACATTTACCTTGTGATGGAGTCTTATAAATACATCAATCAACAAAATCTAACCAGTATGAAGTCTTCTGGAGATCTTGGCTCCTCTCAAAAGAAGAGAAGCTCATATTTTTTTATTGGATTTTTTATCATCGCTATTCTTTCTATGACCATAGTTGCCTGGCAATTGGGTCTATTAGGATAATGCTTTGAAACGTTTGCTAACTCCACTAAAACAACATAACCTCAATACAAGTTTTTAAAATGTATTGAGGCTACTCTTGTTTATTTATCTTTTCTTTCCTTATATTAATAGTTAAAGAAAATCACTTCTACAATTAAATTATTGAATATTATTAATCTTTTTAATCAATATTTCAGCGAATAACTTATAATCTCTATACTAAAAATAAAAAGAATTCGTTAACCAAAAATCTGGTTAACCAGTATATTTCATTAACTCAACTCTAAAAACTTAATAATGAAACCCAAATTTACTCTCTTAGGAAAAAACTTTTTTGAAAAACAAAATTTAAAATTAATAGGTATTCTATTATTCACCCTAGTAACTAATCAAACAATTTACTCCCAAACAGTAGTAGAAAGATACGGAAAACTACAAGTTAACGGAAGTCACGTAACGGCAGAAAATGGAGAAAAAATAAGCCTTGCTGGGATGAGTCTTTTTTGGAGCAACGCAGGAGATGGGGGTGATTTTTATAATTCACAAACAGTTAATCATCTTGCAGATGATTGGAAAAGTTCTATTGTAAGAATAGCTTTAGGGGTTAAAGAAACTTGGGATGGAGGAAATGGATATATTGATAGCCCGCAGGCACAAAAAACTAAAATAAAAGCAGTTATAGACGCTGCAATTGCTAAAGGTGTTTATGTAATTATAGATTGGCATACGCATGCAGCAGAAAGTTATGAAACTGAAGCCGCAGCATTTTTTGGAGAAATGGCAGAATTATACGGAGATAAAGACAATGTAATTTATGAAATATATAATGAACCTTTAGACACAACTCCCTGGAATACTGTTAAAAACTATGCAACCCCAGTAATTCAAGCTATAAGAGCAAAAGACCCTGACAACCTTATTATAGTAGGTACACCTACCTGGTGTCAGGATGTAGATAAAGCAGCCGCTAACCCCATTACAGGAGATCCTAATTTAGCATACACGTTACATTTTTATGCCGATTCGCATAAAGAATTTCTTAGAGATCGTGCTATTGCAGCAATGAATTCTGGTATTGCGTTATTTGTTACAGAATGGGGAACAACACATTTTAGTGGAAATGGAGGATATAATCCTCAGGAATCACAAACATGGATGGATTTTATGATTACTAACAATATTAGTTATGTTAATTGGACAGTAGCTCACAAAAATGAAGATTCCTGCGTTGTGAGTCCGGGTATGGATGTACAAGGACTAATAAACGGAAATCTTACGACATCCGGTATCTTTATCAGAAACCATTTAATTTCTCGTGCAGAAACATTGAGCGTAGATAATTTTACTATTAATAATGTAAAACTTTCATTAGATCAAAATCCAGTAAAAGATATTCTATCAGTAAATTCTTCTATCGTAATTGATGATCTTACTGTTTTTGATATGAACGGAAGATCTGTTTTTTATGAAGATATAAATCAAGACAATCCGCAGGTTAATATTGGAAACTTACAATCGGGTAATTACATTTTAAAAGTAAGTTCTAATAATGTATCAACTACTACAAAATTTGTAAAATTATAGATTTATAAAAATCTTATAAAACTTCTATTTGTAAAGCCTCTAAGAACTATCTTAGAGGCTTTATTATTTTATATGATTAAGAAAGTTGTTTTTCATTACACTAGCGTACTATCGATAGTCTATGGATTAATCTCATGTGCTAGCATACCTAATAGTGAATCTGGAAATTCTTTTAAAATTAAATACTTAGATGAGTATGTAATATATAACGATTCCATTTTCGAAGGCTCGAAAATTGGAGGACTTTCTGGTATTGAATATCACAAAGAGCAGAATACATATTATATTGTCTGTGATGATGCTAAAAATCCAAGATTTTACAAAGCATCTATTTCTTTAAAAAACAATAAATTCAATAAGATAACACTGGATAGACTTATAAAATTGAAGGATCCAAATAATCAATTTCTACATAAAAACGTAGCTGATCTAGAAGCTATAAGAACTTTCGGAAAAAACAAATTCATATTTACAAGTGAGGGATCTATAAAGCGCGACTATAATCCAGCTATTTTTATTACAGATGCTACTGGAAATTATCAAAACAAATTTCTACTTCCCCCCTATTTCTTAACAGATAGTACTTCTAAGAACATACCAAGACATAATGGAGTATTCGAAGGATTAGTAAATAATATAAATAACAAAGGGTATTGGGCGGCTATGGAGCTTCCTTTAAAACTAGATGGAGAAGAACCAACGTTTGATAATTCAGGAGCTCCTATAAGAATTACGCATTTTAATGTAGATACAAATCAAGCAGATTTTCAATTTACATATCCTCTGGATAAGCTCGCTAAAGATCCGAATGAAAAATTTGGAGTAAATGGCGTAACAGCACTACTGCAGCTTACTAAAAATCAATTCTTAATTGTAGAACGTGGATATGCTGCTGGCTATGGAACACAAGGAAATACTGTAAGAATTTACTTAACTAATATACAAGACGCAACAAATACATTAGGTTTTGAATCTCTAAAAGACAAAAAGTATCAATCAGCTATCAAGCAATTACTTTTTGATTTTGAATCTATTAGAAATCAACTGACCGATCAAATTGTTGATAATATAGAAGGAATCACCTTTGGTCCTATATTAGCTAATGGAAATCAATCATTACTTTTGATTTCTGATAACAATTTTAATCCTATTTCAGAACAAATCAATCAATTGATATTACTTGAACTCATTAAAACGCTATAGTCATGAAAATAAAATATATCTTAACTACTTTTTTACTGTTACTTCTAGTTTCATTTTCGAGCTGCGCTCAGAAAGCTGTAGAAAGTAAAAACACCACCACTACTTATATTTTAGTTAGACATTCAGAAAAAGATCTTAGTGACACGACCAACAGAAACCCTAACCTAACTGAAGAAGGTAAAAAACGATCAGAAAGTTTAGTAAAAATATTAGCAGATATAGAAATAGATAAAGTATTTAGCACAAACTATGCAAGAACACTTCAAACAGGGGAACCTATTTCTAAAAATAGAAATATTGAGATTACACTATATGATCCAAGAGATTTATATAATTCAGCATTTCAGGCTCAAACAAAAGGTAAAACTTCGGTAATAGTTGGACATAGCAATACCACACCTGCATTTGTCAATAAGATAATCGGTCAAAAAAAATATAATGATATTGATGAAAAAGACTACAGCAAACTATTTATAATCAAAGTTACAGGAGATATAATTACAGATACCGTTCTTAATATTAATTAGCAACAATCCTTCTCAAGATATACATAGATATCTTCTAGTTCAATTTTGGATAGTAGTTTTAATTGTTCATTTTCAAACATCACATCTAATCTAGATAATGATGTAGAAAGATTATCGGTTTTGTAATTCTTATAGTCTACAAATCGAATTCCATTAATTATTCTTGGATTATACGCTTCTCTAAATCGAATACCGCCTCCATCCACAGCGTATTTATACGCTAGGTAATCAATAGTAAAGTTCTCTTTATGAATCCAATACATAAATTCATCTTCAAAATCTGTTCCACCTCCTTCTTGATCGAACGTTACTTTAATTTTATAATACGATATATTTTTAATTTTAGATTCGCCTACTAATTCTTTATTTACAGCTGGTGCGTTCAACCCATAAGGTAAGTTTGCGAAATAATGTACCGAATTTACGCCATCACTAATTTTGGTAACCATCGAATCTACAACTTTTACACTACAGCTTTCAATGAATCTGGACAAACCTCGATTATTTAAGATGTCATGAACCATACCATCAGTACCTGATATTAATCTTTCTAATTGATAATTACCATTACTTCGTACACTTCTATACTCTTTTCCTCTAAACGTAAAACGAATACTAGCTTTATCAAATTTTGATCCTCCAGCATTTTCAATCGTCTTATTAACAATCTGTTCTACAGAAAACTGAACGGTAACTGTCGTAAAAGATGCTAAAAATAATAGTACTACTAAAAATGAAAACTTTCTCATAAACTCATTGTTAACTTGGGAACTAAAATAATTGTTACACTAAGAATAATTGTAATAGTTTTGTTAAACTAAAACATCATACTCACAACCCTATATTTTTTTCAAGGTTATCTAAATGTTACAGACGGTACTTGAGGGAAAAACTTTCATCATATTCATTAATTTTAAGTTTATTTTTTTTTGAAATTTGAAAAAGATAATTATTTTGCAATCCCTAAATCTTATTAATATTATGAAAAATATGTTACTTCTTTTGGTCTGCATAGCTATGCAACCATTGTTAGCACAAGATGCTGCCACCTACGAAAAAACTACGAAAGCTTTTCAGGAAAACTTTAATACTCAGAACATTGATGCCGTTTTTGATTTATATGCTACTGAAATGCAGGAAGAAATGACAAAGGAGGGAGTTTCTCGTTTTATCAAAGGGTGTCACTCACAATTCGGAAACTTAAAAACGTTGACTTTTATAGAATCGGCAGAAGGAATTAATAGTTATACCGCTGCTTTTGATAATATTAGTTTGGTAATGGAGCTAAAACTAAATGCAGATGGTAAAATTGCTACCATACAATTTCAGGAACCTTAGTAAAGTTTTTATCACAATATGAATCACAAAGCTTTCTTTAGGGAAAGCTTTTTGTATTTTTGTACTCTTTGCAAACTTTTTGCGCGCACAAATTATGAGTCAGAATAAGATTAACATACTTAATAGAAAAGCCAAATTCGAGTACGAATTTTTGGATAAATATACAGCCGGTATTAAACTTGTCGGGACAGAGATCAAAGCAATTAGAGAAGGAAAGGCTGGTATTGCAGAAAGTTTCTGTGAGTTTCATAATAATGGAGAACTCTTTGTGATTAATATGAATATCGAAGAATATTCGCACGCTACCTATTTTAATCATAATCCTAAAAGTGAGCGAAAACTACTACTAAACAAGCAAGAACTAAAGAAACTCGAAAAAGAAGTTAAAAATTCTGGACTTACAATTATACCTACTCGATTATTTGTAAATGATCGTGGCTTAGCTAAATTAGATATTGCGCTAGCTAGAGGTAAGAAATTGTACGACAAAAGAGAAACAATAAAAGATAGAGACAATAAGCGTACACTGGATCGAATTAAAAAGGATTATAAGTAAATTTACCCTACCAACCAGATTACTCTCTTATCATTTTTTCGTAAGCTCTTTGCTCTTCCTGCCGCAACTCAGGATTCTCCGGATCTTGATCTAATCGTTTAACTGCTTCAATATAATCAGGATGATTTTTATATTTTAATTCTAAAAAAGTGTAATCTGACAGAAATATAAATAGATATCCTAATAAACCGAAAAAAACTACTCTTACCATAAGTCTTTGGTAAAATGATCTTTTCTCTTTTATAATCTTAACAAAACCAATTACAAATACAACATTTAGAAAATTAACTCCAATAATCAGCAACTGATTTCCAAATGGCCAACGAAATATTTTAAACATTACTCCTAATAATAGAATGGAAATCGAAAATCCTGTGCATATAGCACCAATTATTCTCCAGGCTGAAATTCCTTGATACGACTCTTTTTTAAAAATTCTTCGGAAAGGTATCTCATTGAAGATCGCAAAGCCGAAATAAAAGTATAAACAAGATAATCCAAATAGTGATATTATAATCAATTCATTTCCGTAAGGCCAACCCAAAAAGTATATCACCATCCCTACTAAGTAAATAACAGGAAAAATATAGAGCTCTAATATTCTCATTACAATAAATCTAATTCTTATCCTCTAACAAAGGAACAAAGCGAAACTCTCCAAATTCGTGTTTTTCGAATTTAGTTTCACTTTTACGAATAAACAAAGTCATAACTTGTGGATCATTACCTACGGGAATCACTAACCTACCTCCAATTTCTAATTGAGCAAGTAACGGTTTGGGAACATATGGAGCTCCTGCAGTGACAATAATACCTTTATACGTTGCGTATTCTGGCAACCCTTTATAACCATCTCCAAAAGATAGGTATTTAGGGCGATATCCTAATTTAGGTAAAAACAACTTTGTCTTTTTAAACAATTCTTGCTGTCTTTCTATACTATACACTTTACAACCTAATTCGCATAAAACAGCTGTTTGGTACCCAGAACCTGTTCCTATTTCTAATACTTTATCGCCGCGCTCTACTTCTAATAATTCTGACTGAAAAGCAACCGTATAAGGCTGCGAAATGGTTTGATCAGCACCAATAGGAAATGCTTTATCCTGATACGCGTGATCATCAAAACCAGAATCCATAAATAGATGTCTGGGTATCTTACCAATAGCCGCAAGAACGGATGGGTCTTTAATTCCTTTGTCGATTAGTACATCGACGAGCTGTTTTCTTTTACCAGCGTGTTTTAATGTATCTTTAGATTTCATTAGGGTAGATTAACAGGCTAAAATTACATAAAGATTTTAAAGAATAAAGAACAATTTTAGCATTAAACTGATTATTTTACATTTTAGATAGAATTAAGATTTAGAATTTATAAATAATACTATTTTTGTGTAAAATCTTGAATTATGCTCAAAGCCGGAGTACTTGGCGCAGGACACCTTGGAAAAATTCACCTACGTCTCCTGGAACAATCCGAAAAATACGAACTCATTGGTTTCTATGATGCCAGTGACAAACAAGCAAAAGCTATTACTGAAGAGTTTGGTTACCAACTATTTAATTCTGTTGAGGAATTAATTAATGCGGTAGATGTTGTAGATATCGTAACACCAACTTTCGCACATTTTGAAGTTGCGAAACAAGCTATACAAGCTGGAAAACACGTCTTTATAGAAAAACCAATCACCAATACCGTTGAAGAAGCAGAAAAGCTTATAGCATTGGCCAATGCTAATAACGTAAAAGGTCAGGTAGGTCATGTAGAACGTTTTAATCCTGCATATACAGCGGTTGCTAATAAGATCGATAACCCAATGTTTATTGAAGCACATAGACTGGCAGAATTTAATCCTCGTGGAACCGATGTTCCTGTAGTATTAGATCTAATGATTCACGATATCGATGCGATTCTTAGTGTAGTACATTCTAATGTAAAACATATTAGCGCAAGTGGAGTTTCTGTAATTAGTGAAACACCAGATATCGCAAATGCAAGAATTGAATTCGAAAATGGATGTGTCGCAAACCTTACTGCAAGTCGTATTTCATTAAAAAACATGCGAAAAGCAAGGTTTTTTCAGAAAGATGCCTATATCTCTGTAGATTTCTTTGAGAAAAAATGTGAAGTTGTAAAGATGAAAGATGCTCCGGAACAACCGGGTGACTTTGATATGATTTTACAAAATGCAGAAGGTGTAAAAAAACAAATCTATTTTGATAACCCCGAAGTTCCGTCTAATAATGCCATATTGGATGAATTAGATACTTTTGCGGATGCCATTAATAATAATACTACTCCAATCGTATCCTTAACTCAAGGTAAAAAAGCATTAGAAGTAGCGTTACAGATTATAGCGTGTTTTAGGCAAAAATAAAGATATCAGAAAACAGGGAAGTCATACAATCAAAAAGCAAATTAACGGAAGAGGTTATTTTTGTATGATTACATTAGAAATCGTTCCTTCAAATAAAGGATTAGAGTTCTTTTATGAAAAAAATGAAGCAACTTATTGGAATGTTGCTATTGAATTAGGAGTTCGGCTGGCTTTCGAACAACATATATCTGGAAAAACACATTCTAACTATTCTATATTCGTAAAAGAATTTAAATGGATGGATGTGGATACGAATTTAATAACCGTTTGTTATGCATCTTGCAGAGCAACTTACAGTGCTTTTGACGTAGAAAAGGAATTTAAATTTCCTAAAATAAATAACGAAGGAGAATTTATTTTTAAACAATAAACAAACAATAGATTTCCGCCTACGCGGAAATGACATAAATTATAAATTTACTAATGAAAAACATAGCAGTAATCGGAGCAGGAACCATGGGAAATGGTATTGCCCATACTTTTGCACAAAAAGGATTTAAAGTTCAACTAATTGACATCTCTCAGCAATCTTTGGACAAAGGGTTAGCGACCATCACGAAGAACCTGGACAGGATGAT
Organism: uncultured Aquimarina sp.; assembly: GCF_947495315.1. Lineage (GTDB taxonomy): Bacteria > Bacteroidota > Bacteroidia > Flavobacteriales > Flavobacteriaceae > Aquimarina. The sequence goes on from NZ_CANLYD010000013.1 coordinate 95,151, forward strand.
TGCTAAAGAGAAAATTTCTGAAGCTGATAAAGAAGCAACGCTTGGAAATATTTCTACTTATACTAATATCAAAGAAGGTGTCGAATATGCAGGTCTTGTTGTAGAAGCAGCCACTGAAAATATTGACCTAAAACTAAAAATATTTAAAGATTTAAGTGAAGCTTGTTCGGAAGATACGATCCTGGCGACAAACACTTCTTCTATCTCTATCACTCAGATTGCTGCGGTTACCCAAAGACCAGATATGGTGATTGGTATGCATTTTATGAACCCTGTTCCTATTATGAAATTAGTAGAGATCATTAGAGGATACAACACATCAGATGAAGTTACTAATACGATCATGGAAATGTCTAAAACTTTAGGAAAAGTTCCTGTGGAAGTAAATGACTATCCTGGATTTGTAGCTAACAGAATCCTAATGCCAATGATCAATGAATCTATTGAAACTTTATACAATGGTGTTGCCGGAGTTTCTGAGATTGACACGGTAATGAAATTAGGGATGGCGCATCCTATGGGACCATTACAATTAGCAGATTTTATTGGATTGGATGTATGTCTTTCTATACTTAATGTAATGTATGATGGTTTCAAAAATCCTAAATACGCACCTTGCCCTTTATTGGTCAATATGGTAATGGCTGGAAAGCTTGGAGTAAAAAGTGGTGAAGGTTTTTATGATTACTCAGAAAGCAGAAAAGCGGAAAAAGTAGCGAAGCAGTTTGTGTAGAGGTATTTTTAGTTGATGGTTTATGGAAAAATAATAAATTTACTATATGAAGGTGTTTCTCTCTATTACAATAATAGTATTATTTTCTCTATTCTGTAAGACAGAAGATACAATCACGTTGAAGGATAAAGCTTCAATACAAACTCAGGATAAGTATGCCAAATACGATGCTCTTTTTAACAAACATCAGGAATTTATTGCAAAAGATTTTGACTTTCCGGTAGGCAAACCAAATGGGCGTAGTTATTATAACGCTCAAAAGTTTAGAACAAATAATCATTTGGGTGATGACTGGAACGGTGTTGGTGGCGGTAACTCTGACCTTGGTGATACTATTTATTCAATTGCTAATGGCTATGTATCTTTTGCAGAAGATATTGATGGTGGTTGGGGAAATGTAATACGTATCATTCATCAATACAAAGGCAACTATTATGAATCTGTGTATGCTCATTGTCAAACCATCAAAATAAAAAAAGGAGACTTTGTTAAAAAAGGAATGTCGATAGCAACTATAGGAAATGCAAACGGGCAATATTTAGCGCATTTGCATCTGGAACTTAGAGATGATATCTTTATGGATATCGGTGGCGGATATTCAGAAAACACAGAAGGATATTTAGATCCTACAAAATTTATAAATGAGAATTAATGGCAAAAATAAATCCATTCAGAGCAGTTCGTCCTACACGAGATAAAGTAAGTTTGATCGCTTCACGTTCTTATCAAAGTTATACTCCTGTAGAAAGAGATTCTAGAATGGATTATAACCCCTATTCTTTTTTACACATTGTCAATCCAGGTTATAAGTATCACAAAGAAATTTCGGGAGAAGAGCGTTATAAACTGGTTCGCAATCGATATTTAGAATTTAAAGAAGATGAGATTTTTATGCAAGATGAAACTCCTTGTTTCTATATATATAAAATTGTGAATCGTGAAAAAGAATCCTTCTCTGGTATTATTGCAGCCGCAAGTGCAGAGGATTATGAAAACGATATCATCAAAAAACATGAAGATACTTTATCAGATCGGGAGACCACTTTCAAACAATATCTAAAAACGGTAGGATTTAATGCAGAACCTGTACTTCTTACCTATCCAGATAATGACATAATCGCTCAAATAATTAAAAACGTTGCTCAAGAAAGAGCAGAATATGAATTTACAACTACCTACCGTGACACGCACTATGTATGGAAAGTGGATGATAAAAAAAGTATTGAAAAAATTCAATCTGCCTTTGATACAATGAAAACTATCTATATTGCAGATGGACATCATAGATCTGCCTCTTCTTATTTATTAGCAAAGGATCTAGCATCCGACAACTCAGAACATCAAGGTACAGAACCATACAACTTTTTCATGAGTTATCTGATCCCTGAATCAGACCTCAGAATATATGAATTCAACAGATTAATTAAAGATCTTAATGGCTTATCAAAAGAAGAGTTCTTAATTCGACTAGATGAATGGTTCAGAATAGAAAATCGAGGGATCGAAGTATACAAACCGTCACAACCACATCATTTCAGTATGTATCTTGATGGTGAGTTTTACTCTTTATACCTTAGAAAAACAATCTATGAATTCACGAATGCCTTAGAAGAATTAGATGCGCAGATTCTATTTAAAACTGTATTAGATCCTATTCTTGGCATTAAAGATCTCAGAACTGACAATCGGATAGAGTATTCTCATGGAAAGAATGATATTGTATATGTAAAAAGTAAAATTGATCAAGGAGAATTCGAAGTTGGTTTTGGATTATTCCCAGCCGCTGTAGAACAAATCAAAAAGATAGCTGATCAAGGATTGAAGATGCCACCTAAAAGTACCTATATCGAACCAAAATTGAGAAGTGGTATCACGATTTATGAATTCTGAAATTAGAAATTAAGGATAACCTCTTAAAAAGCATCATCCCAACTCTTTCTTCAAAGGAAGGTAATTAAAAAAGTGCGTCCTTTGAAGGAAAATATAGAAGTATATTATAGGTGATAAATTCAAAAAAAATAAGCTAAAGTATTAATATTATCTCCTTTCACTAAAATCAACATTACAATTCAGTTTTTGTAAATTTAGGTATCTTTGCACCTTATGAATTCTATCGAGGAAAACCTAAAACACATACGCAAAACGATTCCTAAAGAGGTAACTCTTGTAGCTGTATCTAAAACTAAGCCTGTTTCAGATTTATTAGAAGCTTATCAAGCCGGACAAAGAATTTTTGGAGAAAATAAGATTCAGGAAATGACCCAAAAATGGGAAAAAATGCCTAAGGATATTTCCTGGCATATGATAGGTCATGTACAGACTAATAAAGTAAAGTTCATGGCGCCATATGTAGATACTATTCATGCTGTTGACAGTTTTAAGCTTTTAAAAGAAATCAATAAACAAGCTATCAAAAATGATAGAACAATCAATTGCCTATTACAGATCAAAATAGCTCAGGAAGAAAGTAAATTTGGACTTAATACTAACGAAGCCATTGATTTATTGAATTCTCAAGAGGTTAAATCACTTGCTAATATTAACATTACAGGATTAATGGGAATGGCAACCTTTACTGATAATAAAGAACAAATCAAAAACGAATTTAACAGCATACAATCCTTTTTTGAAAAACTTAAAACTGATCATCCTACATTAAAAACACTATCAATTGGAATGAGTGGAGACTACCAACTTGCAATAGAATGTGGTAGTACCATGGTACGCATAGGAAGTTCTATTTTTGGTGCAAGAAATTATAGTCATTAAAAAATGTTACTTTAGGTCGAGAAATAAACTAATATATAAAGACTACCCCACCAGAAAAGAATGATGTACGCAATTTTAGATATAGAAACCACAGGAGGAAAATATAATGAAGAAGGAATCACAGAAATTGCGATCTACAAATTTGACGGCCATAAAGTAGTCGATCAATTCATTAGTTTAATTAATCCAGAAAAGCCGATACAACCCTTTGTGGTTAACTTAACAGGAATAAATAATAAAATGCTTCGTAATGCTCCTAAATTTTACGAAGTAGCTAAAAGAATTGTTGAAATCACCACAGATTGCATTATCGTGGCACATAATGCATCTTTCGACTATAGAATTTTAAGAACTGAATTTAATAGACTTGGTTTTGATTTTGAACGCCAGTCACTCTGTACAGTAGAACTCTCTCAAAAACTGATTCCTGATCAAAAATCATATAGTCTCGGAAAATTAGTTCGTAGTTTAGGAATTGCAATTTCAGATAGACATAGAGCTACTGGGGATGCACAAGCTACTGTAAAACTCTTTAAACTACTCTTATCCAAGGATGTAGAAAAAAACATTCTTAAAGAAACTGTCCGCTTGGACACTAAGAAAAAAGTAGACGATAAACTGCTTAAACTTATCGAGAATGTTCCATCAACAACAGGAGTCTATTATATGCACCGAGAAGATGGCACCATAATCTATATTGGAAAAAGTAAAAACATTAAAAAACGAGTTACTCAGCATTTCACTAATGATAATAGAAAATCAAAAAATATTCAGGAAGAAGTAGCAAATGTAACTTACGAAATTACTGGCAGCGAATTATTAGCGCTTTTAAAAGAAAATGAAGAGATAAAACTTAACAGACCCAAATATAATCGATCACTTAAAAGAACCAAATTTGATCAGGCATTATATCAATTTACAGATAGCAATGGTTATATAAATCTACAAGTGAACAAAGTTGATAGACGTAAATCTAGTATTACAACATTTACGAATAGACAGCAGGCTAAATCTTTTATGTATCGATGGACTGAAGAATATAACCTATGTCTAAAGTTAATGGGGTTAGATAAAGGAAAAGAAAATTGTTTTAATCATACTATTAAACAGTGTAATGGCGCGTGTATTGAAAATGAATCTATTGAGGATTATAATAAACGTGTACAAGAATTTATTTCTGATCATTCCTTTGAAAATAAAGACATGATCGTGATTGATCGTGGTCGCGATATCGATGAGCAAAGTGTAATACTAATAGAAGATGGCGAGTTTAAAGGAATCGGATATTTTAATCTTAATCATCAGATTAACAATATTGATATCCTAAGATCTATTATTGCTCCTATGGGTCACAATCCCGATGCGCAACACATTATTCAAAGTTATGTGCGGCAGCATAAAAAGCTAAAGATAGTTGCATTGGATAAAAATAAAACCGATTCAAAGGAGTAACATTTCTATCATAAAAGCTACTAAATATTATATACCAAATTACATTCAATGCATCAGTCCTTTTTTTCTGTTTTTTTTCTATTACTTTCCTTTTTAAGCATCGCTCAAGAAAATTACAACTACAAAAACCTGGTCGTAAGCGAAGCTGATTTAAAAGGAACTCGCTACGAAAACGACACTACAGCTAACGCCTTTTATATATATGAAAAAGGTTTTAGTAGAATAGAAAATGGTGGAAACTATAATTTATTAACGGACTATAGTGGAAAAATTAAAATTCTTAATAAAGAAGGGTTTGATAAAAGTACAATAGAGGTCTTTTTATACAGAAATAAGAGTAGAAAAGAAATCCTTAGAAATCTTATTGCATTTACTCATAATCTGGAAAATGGTAAAATCATAAAAACGAAACTCGAAGAAGACAAAGTATATAGAGAAAAATATGATGAGCATTATACATTAGTGAAATTCACTTTCCCTAATGTGAAACCTGGTTCAGTTATTACGTATTCATATCAAACAGAATCTCCTTTTATTTTTAATTTCAACGGATGGGATTTTCAGGATGACATCCCCAAAATGTATAGTGAATGTATTGCAGATCTTCCTGGAAATTACGTCTACAATATTAGATTAGTTGGTCCACTAAAGCTAGATGTAGAAGAAAGTTCCATAAAAAAAGAATGCATTGAACTAAGTAATAGCGCTACAGCAGATTGTGCCCATAATCAATATATTATGAAGAACATTCCTGCCTTTAAAAAAGAAAAGTTTATGACTGCCAAGAAAAATTACTTTTCTCGTGTAGAATATGAACTCAAAGAATATAAAGGTTTTGATGGAGTTAATAAAAAATATACCGAAACCTGGAAAAACGTAGATAAGGAACTTAGAACCGAAAAAACAATTGGACTACAACTTAAAAAAGTAAATGCCACTAAAAACATACTTCCTGATACAATAAAAGCAATGCCTATTGGTTTAAGCAAGGCTAAAGTAATTTATAAATACATTACTGACAACTATACCTGGAACGAAAAATATCATATTTTCAGAGATGTTGAAATAAAAGAAATAATAAAGTCTAAAGTTGGAAATGTAGCAGAAATGAATATTCTTCTACATAACATATATAAGGAACAAGGGTTTGCCGTAAAACCTGTTTTATTATCGACTAGAAATAATGGATATGCTACCAAAATTCACCCTGTACTTACTGATTTTAACTACTTAATCATTCAATTAGTAATCAATCAGGAAACTTATTTACTAGATGCGACAGAAAAAACTTTAGCATTTGGTCAAATTCCTTTTAGATGTTTAAATCAATATGCTCGCCTTTTAGATTTTAAAAATGGAAGTTCTTGGATAGATGTAAAACCCAAAAGTCGTTCATCCTACTATTATAGAGAAAAACTTAAATTAACCGATGAGCTAACACTTGAAGGAGTTGCAAAATACACTTATTATGGATATCACGCCAACTCTAAAAGAAAAGCATTTGATAAAGTATCAGAGGAAAAGTTTTTGGACAGAATTCTGATTCCAGATGAAAACCTTTTTACATCAGGAGCAAATGTGCAAAATCAAAATGATGTAGAAAAACCATTTATAGAAGAAATTAATTTTACAAAATCGACAGAAAAGATTGAAGATATCATTTACTTAAAACCATTTACCAAATCATTCTTTAAAGAAAACCCTTTTAAGCTAAATGAAAGAACCTATCCCGTCGACTTCGGATATAAAGACTCTTATACTTATATCGTTTTAATTGAAATCCCTGATAGCTATCAGTTTCTGGATATTCCTAAAAATCAAAATTATGCACTTCCAGGAAAATCTGGAAAACTAAGTTTAAACTTTCAACTGCAAGGTAACAAACTACAGATTAATCATACCATTACATTTTTATCGTCTTATTACCCTGTAGAATACTATGATTCTTTAAAGGAATTCTTCAATTTAATAGTCGACATGGAAAACAACACTGTAATCACGATAAAAAAAACTAGCTAATTTTTTAGTATTTTCGTTAAAATAATAAATTTTGAATAATCATTCGAAAAACAAAACCTGGAAGCATAAATTACACGAAGTAATTTATGAAGCTGACACAAAAGCCGGTAAATCTTTTGACTTAATCATTCTTATAATGATTCTAGCAAGTATCGTGCTGGTAATGCTAGAAAGTGTTTCTTATATAAACGAAAAATATGCTTCATTATTCAATATATTAGAGTGGATTATCACTATCGTATTTACTATCGAATATGTTTTAAGAATTATTACTATTAGTAAACCAAAGACCTATATTTTTAGTTTTTATGGTATTATTGATCTTTTATCTACCATTCCCAAATACTTATCCATTCTATTTGTAGGTACCCATGCACTTGTAGCATTAAGAGCATTGCGTCTATTAAGAGTTTTCAGGATTTTAAAATTGGCTCGTTTTATTGGAGAATCTAATAGCCTGGCAAAGGCGTTAAAAGCTAGTAGAGCTAAAATATCAGTTTTTTTATTCGCCGTTTTAATAGTTGCCATTATACTGGGAACTGTTATGTATTTAGTCGAAGGTCCTGAACACGGTTTTAATAGTATTCCTAGAAGTGTATACTGGTGTATAGTTACACTTACTACCGTAGGATATGGAGATATTTCTCCAGAAACACCTTTGGGACAATTAATCGCCTCTATGGTAATGATATTGGGTTATGGAATCATTGCCGTACCGACTGGTATAGTTAGCGCAGAATACGCTCAACAAGCTAAAGAAAATAAGATAAATCTTAACACACAACATTGTGCCAATTGTAATGCAGATAATCATTTAGATGATGCTAAATTCTGCTATAATTGTGGACATACTTTATTTAATGACTAATACATTAATTGTAGTTGTAGGCCCTACAGCAATAGGAAAAACAAGCTTAAGTATCCAACTAGCGAAGCATTTAAAATGTGAAATTGTTTCTGCAGATAGTAGGCAGTTTTATAAAGAAATGCGTATTGGCACAGCTGTTCCAAACTCTAATGAACTACAACAAGTCACACATCATTTTATTCAACATAAAAGTATAGAAGAAACTTATTCTGTAGGTGATTTTGAAAAAGATGCTTTAGATACACTGAACAAACTTTTCGAAAAAAATGAATTTGTGATCTTAGTTGGTGGTTCTGGGTTATATGTGGATGCAGTCACCAAAGGATTGGATAGTTTTCCTGAAATATCTGAAGATGTTAGAAAAGCTTTGAATAAGCAATATGATACTGAGGGAATAGAAAGCTTACAGCAACAATTAAAAACATTAGATCCTGTATATTTCGAAAAAGTAGACATACATAACACACATCGAGTGATGAGGGCTTTAGAAGTCTGTATCAGCAGTGGTAAGCCTTATTCTTCGTTTATTACTAAAACTCCAAAAAAGCGTCCGTTTAATGTTATTAAAATAGGCATTACTGCAGAAAGATCAATTATCTATGATAGAATAAATGAAAGGGTCGACATAATGATTAAAGAAGGGTTACTTGATGAAGTAAAGAGCTTATATTCATATAAATCATTAAACGCATTAAACACTGTGGGTTATAAAGAAATTTTCAATTTTATTGAAGGAACCTGGGATCTAGATTTTGCTATTTCTGAAATAAAAAAAAACACCAGACGTTTTGCCAAGAGACAACTTACCTGGTTTAGAAAAGATCTGGAAATACAATGGTTTGATTATCTATACAATCTTGAATCAATATTATCATATATTAAAAATCGCTATGAAGAATAACTCATAGCGATTTTATATATAATTAGTTACCGTTCGTTACCTAAGATTCGTCACTTCGTACAACAAGTCTGAATCCTTCTCCGTGGATATTTAGAATTTCCACATTTTCATCTTTCTTTAAATACTTTCTAAGCTTAGCAATATATACATCCATACTTCGAGAAGTAAAATAATTATCATCCCTCCATATTTTGGTTAGCGCTAGTTCTCTAGGCATCAAATCATTAAGATGCAATGCTAATAGACGCAATAATTCGTTCTCTTTAGGAGATAGTTTTATAGGATCTTCTTCTCTAAAAGTTAGAAATCTAAGTTTAGAATTAAGATGGAATCCTCCTATTTTGAATTCAAATTGTTTGCTATCTGCAACAGATTCTGTACTCTTACGCTGCATGATTGCCTGTATTTTCATCAATAAGACTTCGCTATCAAATGGTTTATTTAGATAATCATCTGCTCCTACTTTATATCCTTTTAGCACATCTTCCTTCATAGCTTTTGCCGTTAAGAAGATGATAGGAACTTCCTCATTTTTATCCCTAATTTCTTTTGCTAACGTAAATCCATCCTTATAAGGCATCATTACATCCAGGATACACATATCATAATCATCCTTTTTGAATTTTTCGAAGCCTTCCATCCCATTTTTAGCATGTACAACATCATAATCATTCATAACAAGATAATCCTTTAGTACAGTACCAAAATTCGGATCATCTTCGACAAGCAAAATCTTTTTGTTCTCTGTTTCCATATTTTAAGATATTAACGGTAATTTAGTTATAAATGTGGAGCCTTTTCCCCGTTCACTCTCCACCCATATTTGACCATGATGGTCGTCTATAATTCTTTTTACGTATGTCAACCCCAGTCCGTGACCTTTTACATTATGTAAATCTCCTGTATGTTCTCTAAAGAACTTCTCGAAAATCTTTTTCTGAGCTACTTTACTCATTCCAACTCCTTGATCACGTATTTTTAAGACAATACTATTTTTTACATTTTCTGTATATATATCAATTTTAGGTGCACCTTCTGAGTATTTTATTGCGTTGTCCAATACATTAACTACTACATTGGTCATATGGCTATCATTAGCCAATATACTAGATTTAAGTGCTCCTAAATGTGTTTTTATATAGCCTTTCCTATCTTCTACAATTAGAGAAACGTGTGTTATTGCATCTTCTATTATATCATGCAATTCTAGACGTTCCTTCTTAATATTTAACTCATTTTTCTCAAGTTGTGATATCCTCAAAACATTTTCTACCTGCGTAAGCATTCTCTTATTCTCTTCACGAATCATAGTCATATAACGATTCACCTTTTCTTGATCATCAGCTATTTTAGGATTTTTAACAGCATCTAATGCAAGGTTAATTGTTGCGATTGGCGTTTTAAGCTCATGAGTCATATTATTAATGAAATCGGTCTTTATTTGCGATATCTGTCTTTGCTGTAACAATTGAGATAAAGCACTTGAATACGCCACTACAATAACCAACGTAAAAATTATTGACAAAATTGCCATTCCCTTTATGGTCGATAATATATATCTATTCTTACCTGTAAAGTTTACATACAACTGATACAGACTCGAACCATCTTCATTATTCACAAAAAGAGGGACAGCAAAAGTATTACCATCACTTTCATTTGCACTAAAATCATCAGAACGTACTCGGGTAGCCAAAGCGTTACTATATATGGCATACTCGAAATCAACCTTCATATCGCGTTCAGCCAATTCTTTCTTAAGCAATCTCTTAACCTCTTCTTTCTTTACCCTACGATGTATAGGAATAAAATTTGCAAGTTGATCAATGACAATTTCATAATCACGTCTATGCAAATCAGTAAGAGCACTCAATCTGTCTAACTTTGATTTAGACCTTTGTCTTGTTTGATAACTCTGCTCCTTATCCTCTACTAATTCTGCATTTCGATTTAGTATATCCTTTAATCTTACAGTATCAATATTAAAGTCTATAAAAGAAGAAAATAATTTAGAATCTTCTTCTAGAACACCATCACCAAAAGCAAATGATCCTTTATCAAAACCTATGTCTAAGAGCTGCTGTATTGTTTTATTATCAGGTTCTTTAATACTATCTAAAATCTCCTGTAAGGGATAATACATTTCTTCAAACTCCCTATACTCAATCTTATTAGAGACAGAAATCAATATTTGCTTTGCATTAAAAGAAAACTGTTCCCTGTTATTCTCTACTGTATTTTGAATCCAATATCCCTGAACAAAAATAATACCGATTAATGATAAACTCATCAGAAGGATCAGTAATGCGAATAACCTTTTATTCATAGGTCAAAAGTAAGACTTTAACATTTAGCTACTTTAGGGTTTAACCAAATGTTAACAAAATGAAAGATTGGAAAAATAACGCAATTAAAGGGTGAGTTTATTATGGATTTTTTTAATTTGAAGCCAAGTTTCTTCTAAATTCGTATTAATAATTACAAAATCTGCTAATGGAATCTTTTCAGAGTCTTCCCATTGATTCTTCAATCTAGCAAGAACCTGCAATCTTGTAGTATTATCTCTTTTTAAAACTCTTTCTATTCTTGTTTCTTTAGGAGCGGTTACAAGAATTGTATAATCACATCGTTTGTAACCGCCATTTTCGAACAATATAGCTGCTTCTTTTATTACGTACTCAGACTTTTGTTTATTCTTCCATTTGGTAAAATGAGTAGCCACTGCTGGATGTACTATAGCGTTGAGTTTTTCTAGAAGTTCTTTATTATTAAAAACTTTATCTGCAATAAATGGGCGATTTAATTCTTGTTCAATATATGAATTCACACCTAACAGATCTATAATCTGCTTCTTTACACTAACATCTTCATTCATCAATTTTTTGGCCTCATCATCTGCAATATAAATAGGTACTCCGAGTTGTGCAAACATCTTTGCAACGGTTGATTTCCCGCTTCCTATTCCTCCTGTTAGTCCTATTATTTTCACGCTTAATTCAAAATTACAAATTGTACCTGTTTATCTTGTAAACGTACATCATGAATCGATGTTGGCATATCTATTAATTCTAAAATTAAGAAGGAACTATCCTCAGCCACCTTATTATAGTCTGCTATGACTTTAAAATCCCTTTGATTGATTTCATTATACTTATCAAGTCCTACTCTATACACTACTTTTACTTCTTTAGGGAAAATCTTAATTTCCTTACCATCAGGAACATTTATTAATGTTATTGGGATTTCCTGACTTCCTTCAGTAAATTTACTAACTAAAATATTTGCTTCTACTTCTTTTGGAACTACTTGAATTCTTGGTGGTAGACTATCAATCTTAATTGATAATATTTTTTTATAATCTGTATTTACCCCATCAAGTTTCAGGTTTTCGGTCGTTACGTGATGTATTGTATCTATGATTCTTTTAGGACCACTAATCATAATTGAATCCGGAGAAAGAACAACTCCTTCGTCACTACCATATCCAGGAGCATATTCGATTTCTTTTGTTAATCGTATTGGAATTTTCTTTTTTAAATTAATATCCAATATCACATTTAAGGTATCTTTTTGGACAGAAAGCACTCTGCCTTTAAAATTTAATTTATCTTTTAGAGATTGGTTTGCTTCGCCTAAATAAAAATAATAGTCATTTTCTTTAGTCTCTATAGCATTTGTAATATCAAATTTCAATGAAGGCTTACTCCAAGTATAGTTTATCAACCTAAAACCATTACCATTAAGTGTTAGTTTTAGGCCTTGATCACTATTCTCATCCAAAATTCTATCGTCTGGTAAATTGGTATACCGAACATCAAATGCAACTTCTTGTGTATAATTTTTAGAAAATTGTATAAAAAGCCATAAAACAGAGGTAAATGCCAAGAAAAACAGAAACGTTTTGACATTATTTCTTTTTAAAGAAAATCTACTTAATTTAGTTTTAGACATAGGCATTACTTTGAAAAAAACAACTTCTTAAATTGTTGTTCTGGAACTTTTTTCAATAGATGAATATAATAATAAGATTTTAGGAATCCTTTCCCATACCCATAAAATTGAACAAACACAGCAATAACAGACTGAATACCGATATTAAAACTACTATAATTTGTTAAGGCACTTACAAAAACAACAATAAAATACAACATCCATAATGCTAGAAAATACCAATGTCCTATAAAAACGGTAATCAAAGAAAATAATGTATACGCCATAAATAGTGTTGGAAACCAATACGTGATTTTTGATGTCTCGGGATGCCATAAATTAAGAATCGGTCTAACCAATCCAAATTTGTTAACCTGTACATAAAATTTATCCCAAGAAATTCTTCGTTTATGAAAAACTTTAGCATCTGGTATCAACGCAGTTTCATAACCAAGTTTCCAAAGTCTTATAGTAAGATCAGGATCTTCACCAGGATGAATATTTCCAAAACCTTTAGAAGCTTCAAAAGCTTCTTTAGATATCCCCATATTAAAACTTCGAGGTTGAAATTTACCAAATGTATTCTTTCTTCCTCTAATACCACCAGTGGTAAGATATGAAGTCATACTAAAACTTATAGCTTTCTGCAAATCAGAAAAATCCTCGTGCGCATCATCTGGACCTCCAAAACAATGAACAAAGTTTATTGACAAGAAATTTTCTACTTTACTCAGATAATCAGAAGGCAATAACACATCACTATCCAGAATTAAAAAATAGTTCCCTTTCGCCTTACCCATACCGTAATTACGAGAATCTCCAGGACCTGTATTTGGCTTTTTATAATAGCTAATATGTAACTTATTATCATATTTCTTAATAACATCTTCTGATGTTTCGGATGAACCATCTTCTATAATTACTATTTCATATGATTTATCATAATCCAGCAAGATCATACTATTTAACAACTCCTCTATTTCGTTGGGTCTATTAAATACAGGAATGATAAAAGAAAAAGAAACATTCATAGAGCAAAGGTAAATAAACGAAAGAATCCTAACATAGTATGGTACTAGGATTTTAGTAACTTATAGAGAATAATTGTATAAACCTACTTTATGCTATAGAAAATCTATTTCATCTGTGAGCTACTGTAAATACTATCGTTTCGCTACTTTTTTTTGATTTCACCGTAGCTATGCTATGCTAAAATCAAGAAAAAGCTAGTATTTATTGTATCTCAAAGCTTCATAACGAAGTTCTATAGCATAAAGCAGGTTAAATTAAAAAGCTCAATTCTGCCAGAGTTGAGCTTTTTTTAAGATATATTTTCTGTATACTATTATTCTTCATCTACAAATTTCTCCATAACCATCTGACTAACTCCCATATTAGAGAACCCTCCATCATGATATAGATTTTGCAGTGTAACTTTTTTAGTTAAATCCGAAAATAATGTGATTGTATAATCTGCACAATCATCCGCCGAAGCATTACCTAATGGAGACATTTTATCGGCATATTCGATAAATCCATCAAATCCTTTTACTCCCTTTCCTGCAGTTGTGGCTGTCGGAGATTGAGAAATAGTATTAACTCTTACTTTTTTATCACGACCAAAAAAATAGCCAAAACTACGGGCTATAGATTCGAGATACGCTTTATTATCTGCCATATCATTATAATCAGGAAATACTCGCTGAGCAGCCATGTAGGTAAGCGCAACAATACTACCCCATTCATTCATCGCTTCTTTTTTAAACAAGGTCTGCATTGTTTTATGAAACGAAAGTGCTGAAACATCCCATCCTTTTTCACTCCAATCATAGTTTAAGTCTGTGTAATGACGCCCTTTTCGTACATTAACTGACATTCCAATAGAATGCAGAACAAAATCAAGCTTTCCTCCTAATATCTCCACTGATTTTTCAACCAGATTTTCCAGATCTTCCAATGAGGTCGCGTCAGCTGGTATGATTTGAGAATTTGTTTTTTCAGCTAATTCCTTAATAGTTCCCATACGCATTGCAACAGGAGCATTAGTAAGCACAAAAGTACCTCCTTCTTCAAAAACACGTTCTGCTGTTTTCCAGGCTATTGAATTTTCATCAAGTGCACCGAAAATTATACCTCTTTTACCTTTTAATAAATTATATGACATTTAATAGTAAATTATAAATGATTTTATGAATTGTAAAGATAACAAAACGACCTAAACCAATACTATAACAGCATTAGTTTTGATAATGTAATAATGATTTTGCATGAGTCAAAGCTGAATCAGAAATATTCTTACCTCCTATCATTTCTGCAATTTCTCGAATTCTATCTTCATCACTTAACAACTTCAATCTAGTAACTGTAGTATTGTTTACGTCTTCTTTAAAAACTTTGTACTGACTCTGCCCATTAGCAGCTATCTGTGGTAGATGAGTGATACTAAAAACCTGTAAGTTCTTACTCATAGCCATCATCAAATCAGCCATCTTATGTGCTACCTCTCCAGAAACTCCAGTATCTATTTCATCAAAAATAATCGTTGGTAATTGTGTATATCTAGAGAGTATTGCCTTTATACCTATCATGATTCTAGAAAGCTCTCCGCCAGAAGCTACTTTCTTTAATTCTCCAAAAGATCCTCCTTTATTTGCCGAGAACAAAAACTCCAATACTTCTTTCCCATTAGAAAGATACTTTTCTTGTAACGTTAATGAACTTTTAAAACTGGCATTAACCATACCCAATGCTTTTAGGATATCTTCTAATTCTGACACTAATTTGGGTAGTGCTTTCGCCCTTTTTTCATGAATTTTAATAGCAACTTTATCTAATTGATCTTTTATAGTTTCTATCTCTTTTCTTAAATTTTCAATATCTCCTGTCAGAGACTCTGTTTTTGAAACTTTTTCCTGAAGCTCTTCTTTAATTTTTATAAGTTCCTCTACCGATGACACTGTATGTTTAGTCTGAAGATTATGTATCATCTGCAATCTTTGACCAACTTCTTCTAATTGTTCAGGATCTGCTTCTAATCGCTCTAATTCATTCTGTAATGAATCATTAATATCTTCTAACTCGATGTATACACTCTGAATTCTATCTGATAGTTCTTTTAATGCTCCAGAATATGGAGCTACTTTAGAAATATTAGTTTTTATGGTATTCAAAAGATCAGAAACTCCAACTTCTTCTGAAGAAATTAAAGAAACAGAGCCCGATAATCGTTCCTGTATTTCTTCAATATTAATGAGTGTTTCGTAACGCTCTTCTAGTTCTAATAGTTCTCCAGGCTTAAGCTTTGCTTCTTCCAGTTCATTTAGTAGAAAAGAGTTGTAATCATGTTCTTTAGTCAACTCTTGTTGACTATCGAGTAGCACTTTTTCTTCTTTTTCTTTTTGCTTTAACAGCGACAAACCTCGTTTATAAGATTGTATTTCTCTATTAGATTCCGACAATGCATCTAATACTTCGAATTGAAAATCATTAGTAGTTACCTCTAATGTCTGATGCTGACTATGAATATCAATTAAACGAATACCTAATCTGTTTAGAGAATTTAGCGTAACAGGTGTGTCATTAATGAATGCCCTAGATTTTCCGGAAGGTAAGATCTCTCTTCTAATAATAGTTTCTGTCTCATAGTCCAAATCCTCTTCGTCGAAAAACGCTTTTAGAGCGTACTTTTTTATATCAAAAACACCCTCGATACTACATTTTACGGAATTATCTTTTACACTACTAAGATCAGCTCTTTTACCAAGCAAAAGACCTAAAGCACCTAATAGCAGAGATTTACCTGCTCCTGTTTCTCCAGTAATTGTAATCAAACCGGTATCAAAAGAAACCTGTAGTTGTTCAATTAAGGCGAAGTTTTTTATTGAAAGACTTCTAAGCAAAAGATAATGATATTTTGTTATTGTTAAAGGAAGTAAATATACTATAGTTTTTAAAAAGATTACAAAAAAGAAAATCTTAAAACTTTATCTCAGCCCAGTTGCTTGTATAGGTTGGAGCTATCCTTCCGAGTATTGCCATCGTCTCGGCAATATTAAGTGAAGGACCTCCTGAAAGAATTCCAGATACTTCATCAGCCTTAGCATCAAAAAACACTCTCATTATATAAGAATTAGGTCTGGTTCTATGCATACTTTCTAATGTCTTCATTGATTCTAGAATAGACTCTTTTCCTTTTTTTAAATCGTTATTCATAATATCAAGACCTTCTCTATGATATGTATACAAGGCTGTTCTATATCCATCAAAAGTACCAGATAACAGATCATCATTCAATCTGAATCGTGTTTGTGCACCATCTTGTCCATTCCACCCTAATGTATTACTTCCTTGGGCATTATTTACTATATTTTTAGCTTCTTGATAATAATTAGTTCCTGAATTCAATTTAAAAGTATCTGCATCTACTCCTAAAATTGTGTATAAGTAAAAAGCAACTACAGAAATAAGATTAGATTCATAATTATTAGGATTATAATTCAAAGGTTGAAATTCCAGATAATTAAAATTAAACTGTTTATCGTTAATATTTAAAATCGTTGTCTTATAACTAGCTCCATACACAGGTCTTGAAGCTTGCACCTGTATAGTAGCAGAGAAATTATCGTTGGTATTACCTAGAATATTAATAAAAAAGCTGCAGTCTATTCTTTCTTCTGTTCGGTACTCTAATTCGGTCCACTTCGTGTTATTAATAAACTCTGTTACAGATCTTTCTAAAGTTTTAAAAACTTGCAAATTGGGGTTTCCTGTTTGCTCAGCATTTACTACTACAGTAGCATTAAATTCCTGGGCACTAAGCCCAATACCACATAAAATTGTAATAAAAAGAAAAAGTTTATGCATTACGTAGTTCATTAATTTCATTAAAAATATCCAGTGCAACCTCTGTCTTGGTTTTTAGTTCAAACGCTTTAATTTCTAATTTATGATTAATCAGTGTTACTTTATTAGTTTGCCCTTTAAAACCTGCTCCTTTATCATTAAGCGAATTAAGAACAATGAGATCCAAATTCTTCTTTTCTAGTTTATTTTTTGCATTTTCTTCTTCATTTTCTGTTTCCAAAGCAAACCCAACCAAAAACTGATCTTTTTTTACAGACCCCATCCATTTAAGAATATCTGTAGTACGTTCTAATTCAATAGAAAAATTAGTATCTGATTTTTTTATTTTCTGATTTGATATAACTTTAGGTCTATAATCAGCAACTGCTGCTGATGCTATTGCAATATCGCAACTATCAAATTCTTTCGCAACAGCTTCGTACATGGATGCCGCACTAACAACAGGTACAACTGTAATAAAATCATGTGTTACTTTTAGTGAAGATGGTCCTAAAACCAATGTTACTTGTGCTCCCAGATTAGCTGCAGATGTCGCCAACTCTATTCCCATTCTTCCACTAGAATGATTTCCAATAAATCTTACAGGATCAATCGCTTCATATGTAGGACCTGCAGTTATTAATACCTTTTGCCCTCTTAAAGGAAGTTTTCTTAGAATATCTTTTTCTATAAAACTAACAATCGTAGAAGGCTCGGCCATTCTTCCTTGTCCCACTAATCCACTTGCCAGCTCACCAGATTCCGCAGGGATCATTATATTTCCGAACTGCTGTAACTTACTAAAGGTTTCGTGAGTTGATGGATGATTATACATATCCAAATCCATTGCAGGAGCAAAATAAACTGGACATTTAGCCGATAAATACGTTGCCAACAATAAGTTATCACTATTTCCTGTTGACATTTTGGATAATGTATTAGCTGTAGCCGGAGCTATTACCATTACATCTGCCCAAAGCCCAAGCTCAACATGATTATTCCATTCTGCATTCTCATCTTCTTCGTTATAAAAAGAAGAATGAACAGGATTCTTGGATAAAGTAGAAAGTGTAAGTGGCGTTACAAAATCTTTTGCTTTAGGAGTCATTACTACCTTTACTTCTGCGCCAGTTTTAATAAAAAGACGTACTAAGGCAGCTGTTTTATAAGCAGCAATACCAGCGGTAACACCTATTAAAATCTTTTTACCGCCTAATATCGATGACATACTTATAGAAACTTATAGAAACTTATAGAGATTCCGAATCTGTCTTAGTATTCCTGTAGTATATCTTACCATCTAACCACTCTTGTGCAGCTAGAGAATGAGGTTTAGGCAATCTTTCATAGAACTTAGAAACCTCGATTTGTTCTTTATTTTCAAAGATTTCCTCTAGACTATCGTTATATGTTGCAAATTCATCTAGTTTCTCTAAAAGCTCTTTTTTAATGTCTGTATTAATTTGATTAGCTCTCTTAGATATTACAGAAATAGCCTCATAAATATTATCTGTAGGTTGATCTACTAAATTCTTATCGATAGTAGTTGTATTTACTGGGGCATTACTTTTTTTCAAATCCATCTTCTCCTATATTTTCTATTTATATTTTTCTAATCTTGTTTTTATATCTTCTGATATTTCTTCAGCATCGGCAGTAAACTCGCCTTCTTTAAAATATTTTTTATAATTATTATAAAAATCATTAGCTACTTCTAACCTCTCTTTTACAAAAACCTCATAACTACCAATAGCCAATAAATATTGTGATTCTAGCTTGTAATATAATGCTTTTTCTCTAAAAGCAGATCCCGGATAATCAATTAAGTAATTATCAAAAGCGTTAATAGCTACTTTATAATTTTCTCTATGGTGATATTGCTTTGCAATCTCGAAAGCTTTCTTTTCTTTTTTATTTCTTAGTTCAGCAACCAATTTATTCGCTTCTTCAAGGTTTTCACTTTCTGGAAACGTATTGATATATGCCTGGAGTTTCTCTAAAGCTTCATCTGTTTCTTTTTGATCTAAACTATATCTAGGTGACAAATAATAATAGCTCTTCGCTCCTTTATATGACGCTTCTTCTCTTTTTTCACTATTAGGATAAGATTTAGCAAATCTTTCAAACTGATATCCCGCTAGATAATAATCTTCTAAATTATAATATGTATCAGAATAGTAATACATTACCCTTTCAGCTTGAGGCTTCCCTCTAAACTGAGGAACAATCTGTTCAAAAAGACGCAATGCCTTTTTATACTTCCCTTCTTTATATAACTCTTCTGCTAACTTATATTTGGGTCCAACTTCTTCTTCTTTTAGCACTCTTTGGTATTCACTACAAGAACCAAGGGCTAACACAAAAATCAGCAAAAACAATAATCTCTTCATATCTTAAAAAAACATCTGGCAAAAATAGATATTTCTGCCGTATTACAAAAACTTTAATTCATCTATTAAATAACTAAATAAATGTCTGCTTGTTGCAAAATAAAAAAGAAAAAAGAATCAAGCTTAACTCTCTGATTTATAATTTTCTGTTTCCCCGATTTTATCATGATCCAAAACAGTGAATCCGTCTTCATCGTAATGAAATGCTGGAACAAACGCTTCATCTAATCTTAAATTATTCAATACATATGAATGCACCTGATGTAGTTCTTGTGCAAAAGACTCATCATAATAGGTCACCAATATTAAGATCTCTCCGTGTAATCTGGATAAATCTTCTCTATGAAACTCACTCAGAGGACTAGATTCGTTAATTGGATGAACCACTGTCCACGTTGTTGGTAAATATGTAATTTCGTTTCTTTCTAATTTTAGATTATAAAAATTATTGACATACTTTTTATCTTTAGACTTCTGAGATAGTGTTAATGTAACCTCAACTTTAGGACGAATCATCACATTAGTACTCCTACTCATTAATCTAAACATAATACAATCCACTCCTTTATGCTCTCTCACAACCATAACATCACTAAACTTGATACTCGATTTAGGCTTAGAAAATCTTCCATATAATAAACCGGTGATAAAAGAAAAACTCAATAATCCAATTAAAGCTTCGAAGGAAGAAATTGCACCAAAAATAACTCCTGTCGGTGCCATAGCACCATATCCTACGGTAGTTACAGTTTGAGCAGAAAAAAAGAAAGCCTTTAGGAAATCCCTAAATAAGCTTCCTGTAGGTTCTGCGATCGCAGAGATTCCTATTGTGGTATATATTATTGCAAAAAATGAATTTATCAATACATACCCTAATATAACCCAGCCAAAAAACTCTGTCCAAGTAATACTGATTAAATAGTTATAACTTCTGGAAATAGAAGTACGTCTATTGATATGCTTAATATTAAAAGAACCATCTGAATTAATAAACCGTTTAGCTTGTTCATCAGAAGATAAACCGATTCCCGGATCTTTAATTCTTTTTGCCATAAAAGCCTTTTAGTTATTATTTACGAATTCTTCTATTTTGTTAGCTAAATTCTTAGAAACTGAAATTAAAGGCAATCGCAAATGTTCTTCACAGATTCCTTTTACCTTTAAAATATTTTTGATTCCAGCTGGATTTCCTTCTTCAAAAGCATAATCCAAAATTGGTAACATTTTGTATAGTATATCAAATGCCTTTTTTGTTTCTCCAGAAAGTCCTAAACGAATCATTTCTGAAAATTCTTTCGGAAAACCTTGACCGACTACGCTGATCACTCCATCTCCTCCAGCTGCCACAGCAGGTAACGCCAAGGCATCATCTCCAGAAATGACAAGAAAGTCTTTTGGTCGATCTTTGAGAATTTTAAGTACTTGGGTAAAATCTCCTGTCGCCTCTTTGATTCCCACAATTTTATCCAATTGCGCCAATCTAAGTGTAGTTTCGGCTGTCATATTGGTACCGGTTCTTGATGGAACGTTATATAACAAAATCGGCAATGAAGCTTCTTCATTAATCGTCTTATAATGCTGATAAACACCTTCTTGGGTTGGTCTATTATACATAGGAACCACGGATAATATAGCATCAAAA
Source organism: uncultured Aquimarina sp. (assembly GCF_947495315.1). GTDB lineage: Bacteria > Bacteroidota > Bacteroidia > Flavobacteriales > Flavobacteriaceae > Aquimarina. The sequence goes on from NZ_CANLYD010000013.1 coordinate 116,697, forward strand.
TGAGACAAATCAGTATCCCTCATCTCTTGAAGAATAGCTGCAGTATTATTGCCACCAATACCTATCATAAGTGGCAGCCTTTTGTTGTTTATTTTTACAATATGTGCGACTAAGCTCTTTTTTTCTTCTTTTGTAAGCGTTACGGACTCTGCAGTAGTCCCTAAGACTACCAGATACTCTACTCCACCATCGATACAAAATTCGACTAACGATCCAACTCCTTCAAAATCAATTGAACCATCACTATTAAAAGGCGTTGCCAATGCTACACCAGTTCCTCTCAGAAAAGCACTCATATTATATTATCTGTAAAATTTTTAAATATTTTTTTAATTCGGAAATAAAAAGATTTATGTCTTGGTTAGCAGCACCTATCACTAAATCATTGATACGATTATCAATTTCTGCAAAGCCAACTTTAAACTTGGCTTTTGATGCCGCCGCTACATAATCCAGTTCTAACTTGCTTTCAGAATAAAAGTTGATCAAAACATCGTAATCATTATTTATAAAGTCATTTAGCGAATTACTTTTAACAGATCCATTTACGCCAAAGCTCCTATCATTATAATATGCCGCATCTTTATCGTCAGAAATTTCTTTCTGATCTTCTTTATACCCCATTACTTTTAGTCGTTCTGATTTAACTCCCAACTCATTAGCCAGCTTAACAACTGATAGTACATTCACAGATTGCGAAGCATCTATCAGAACTGCTAAACTCTTTATACCAGAAACCTCTTTTGCAAGAGATTTTCTTTTTCTAATATGAGATTCAATGCTTTTTTTTAGCGCATTTCTTTTAAGACCCTTTAAAATCATTTATAAATAAAGATTAAGACACAAATGTAGCTATTTTACATTTCAAAAGTATGTTGTATACACTAAGAAAAATAGAAAAACAACAAAGTATTTAACTTTTAGTTATTTAAATAACAATACAAGCACAATCTGTTTTATTATGCGATTAGCGTATATCTTATATCTTAAAAATACTTGCTTTTTTCGTATTCGAAATCAATTGGTTTTGCTTCCATCAGAAATCTAAGAAAAAAGTATAATCCAGCTACTTCGGCAATATTAATGAGTATCGTAAATACTCTGGTATGAAAATAAAAATAATTAATTAACAATAGGGCACTAACAAAAAGACAACAGCTTGCTGAAACAAAAAGCCGAAAATTACCCTCATATTTATCAATAATATATATAAAGAAACAAGCTGCAACAAAAAGCAGAAGTATTATTAGGATCATAAAAAAGGAAAATATTGAATCCATTAGGCTGGGAAGCACTAATTCGGATATTGAAAAAATCAAATATGATATAAGAGTTAAACTGATTATAATGGGAAAAGTCACAAATTTCTTTATTTGTAAATCTGCAAGATTTATATATTTTTTCAGCAAAAAAACACATAGCAAATAAAATATTATGATCGTTATGGCAACTAGATCAAAATACTTAGCAAAATCAATATAAATCAACGTATCGTTAACCAGAAGCACTAACATGCATACTACATAATACGGATTTATCGGTTTAACATTAAAAACATGGATAAGTATCAAAGAGATCGGAACCAAAGGCTTAACATAAACCAAATACTCTTCTTCTAAAAATATAGCAACTAGAACAACAATCAAAAAAGAAAAACAAAACAGTATGTATACCCCTTTAATACTTCTGAATGTTAATAAAAGTTTTCTCATAGACCCTAATACCCGTTTAATATATTAAAAATCAACAATTAAACTAAAAAAACTCCACATTATTAGGTTTTAAATCCTCTTGTTCGATAAAGAATTTAATTAAAAAGTAATGACCGAAAACTTGTAAAACGTTGGTAATAACAACAAAAATGTCCAGATAAACATACAATTTATTGAGTACTGTAAGAATATTTACGATAAGAAAACAAGATGCAGCAATCATTAAGGATGAACTAACCACAGTCCTACTGTTAAGATAGATATAATAACAAAAACCAATAAACAATATAAATAGTACAATTAAAATATTAAGATACACTTGATCATCATTAATATTCAAAGAAATCATATCAGCCACAGAATAAACAACATATGTAATCAATCCCATCGTTATTGCCAATTGAAGTGTGAAAATTTTCTTAAGCTGTATTTTGACTTTCTGAAGACTCTTCCACAATAAAATCATATTTAAAATATAATATAATGACCCAAGAATATTTATTACTCTAAAATGTTTTTTAAAATCTATAACAGATAGAATTTCTGCTGATAAAATTAGCAGCAATGCTACTAATACTAAATAATTTATTTTTTCTACTTCTACAACATAAAAAAAGGAAACTGAACAAATAACCAAGGTTTTAGTATAAATCAACCATTCCTCCTTAAAAATGGACGTTAACAACAGTAAAGCTCCTGAAATAAACAACAATTGATATGCAAGTTTTCTTTTATTCAACAGTATTTTAATTTATAATTTAAAACCCTTCAAATTCTTCAGACTTAAGATATTTATATTTAGTAATCATATAGTTTACTAAAAAAATCAGCGCAAGAGGTAAACAAATCAATCTAATCACCTTTAACTCATTTGACTCGAGATAAAATTTATCGATCAATAAAATAAAATCGCTAAAAGCAAAATTTAGCATTGCTAAAAAAAACCATAGTGATTTTTCTGATCTAATATTTATATAATGCATTGCTCCGACGATTAACAAAACATAAAGCAATAGCAAATGAAGAAATCCTATCAGATTTAAATCCCCCATCGGCCCCCTTATAACCGAATATGTAATAAAAAATATAACTGTATACAAAGAACTTCCTAGTACCAATGTAAAAACATCTCTGCGATTATATTTAAAAGACTTATTATTATAATACAAAAAATAAAACAACAATATGTAACCAATTATACTAATCAACATTTTGTGTTTTACAGTAATTACATCACTAATCGAATGGATCAATTCTGAAATAAAAAATACACAAAGAACAATAATATGAAGTGCTTTTATTTTTTTACTACTCCATACATAGTGTAAAGTGATTAATATAAATAATATTGGTTTACTGTAAGCGCTTAAAAAAGGAATACGAAATACAAATCCTAGCACCTGCAATACAATCAAAAAAGAAATTAAAAATTTTAGTAGTTTCCCTTCATTCATTAAATTTAGATTGCATAAAAATAAGGGAATATCCCCCTATATACGCCATATTAAACAATTTTTCCTTTTGTTAATATACTAAATTTCAATTAAATAAATAAAATCATGCCAACCAACTACTTCTAATTCTTAATTTTCAAGGGATCTGCGCTTGAGATTTTAAACTTTACTAAGAAAAACACTGCTAATAATTGATATATGGAATTTATGATCTTTAACTCTAATGAAGGAACATAAAATCGATCCAATGCAAAACATGCATCACTGATAACAAAATTTAAAATCGCAATAGCAAACCAAAGAGACTTGGGAGATCTTATATTTATATATTGAAAAATAGCTCCAATTAACAAAGAATAAAGAATGATTAAATAAGCTATCCCAAAAGGCCTTATATCTCCCATATTTTGATTTGTAACAACATATATAGCATAAGCTATAATAGTCCAAAACACAAAGAAGACTGCCATATAAATTATATCTGTGTTATTATAATCTATTGGTTTATGATTTTTATATAAAAAATAAAAAAGGATAAAATAACACAAGGTATAACTAAGCAAAACATACCTAAAACCATTCTCTATTCCTGTTAACAAGAATATATCTCCTAGAAAGCAAAGCGATAAGACCACTACAAATAAAGCATCGACTTTATCAACATTAAACCAATACAACATGAAAAACAAAGGCACGGTCATTGGCTTTGTGTACAATTCTATAGTTGGGTTTTGTAAAATTGTACTTAGAACACACAAGCTTCCGGTGATCAATAGTAATATTTTTATAAGCGTCCTTACCTTCATTACCCAATCAAGTTAAGAAAATCATCTTCACTTATAATTGTAATCCCCAGTTTATTTGCTTTTTCCAATTTACTAGGCCCCATATTAGCTCCAGCAACAACATATGTTGTTTTAGAAGAAATAGAACTAGACACTTTACCTCCATTATCTTCTATCAATTTCTTAAGTTCATTGCGAGATACTTTTTCAAAAACACCAGAAACTACAAAGGTTTGACCTTTTAATGTATCTGTTTGATTAGCCAGTTTATCTGCAGAAATCTGTAATTGAACTCCATAATCCATTAGCCTGTTTACTAACATCCTATTATCTTCTCCTTCAAAAAATTCTCGTACGCTTTGCGCAATTTTAATCCCTATTTCATCCACATTCACCAGTTCTTCTTCTGTAGCAGCAATAATTGCCTCAATTGATTTATAATGCTTAGCTAGTTTTTTTGCTACTGTTTCTCCGACATATCTGATTCCCAATCCAAACAAAACTCTTTCGAAAGGGATTTCTTTAGACTTTGCTATTCCTTCTATTAAATTATCCGCACTTTTTTCTGCCATTCTCTCCAGCGGAATCACTTGCTCCTTTTTTAGGTCATACAAATCTGCATAATTTGTAATTAACCCTTCTTTCACCAACAGAGCAACAGTTTCTCCTCCCAAACCTTCTATATCCAGAGCTTTACGTGAAATATAATGTTGTATTCTACCAATAATCTGAGGAGGGCACCCATAAACATTAGGACAATAATGTTGTGCTTCGCCTTCTTTTCTGATTAATTCAGTATCACATTCTGGACATGATGTTATATATTTAGTAGGAACAGAGTTCTTATTTCTTTTAGTAAAATCAACACTTATAATTTTTGGAATAATCTCACCTCCCTTTTCTACAAAAACGGTATCCTCTTCCCTTATATCAAGTTTGGCAATCTGATCTGCGTTGTGCAATGAAGCTCTTTTTACCGTTGTCCCTGCCAATTGAACAGGCTCCAGATTTGCTACTGGTGTTATAGCTCCAGTTCTACCAACCTGATACGTAATTTCATTAAGTTTAGTAACAGCCTGTTCTGCTTTAAACTTGTAAGCCATTGCCCATCTTGGCGCTTTAGAAGTAAAACCTAACTCTTCTTGTTGTTGTAGATTATTTACTTTTATAACTACTCCATCTGTTTCGTATGGCAAATCTCTTCTTTTCTCATCCCACATATTAATAAACTCCAGAACTCCATCTATAGAGGTAACTAAACGTGATTCTTTTGGAACTTTAAACCCCCATTCTCTGGCTTTCTCCAAACTTTCATGCTGAGAAGAAATCCCTAATCGATCTCCAGCAAGATTATATAACAAGCAATCCAAAGGACGCTTTGCTGTTTCACTACTATCCTGAAGCTTTAAACTACCTGAAGCTGTATTTCTAGGGTTTGCGTATGGTTCTTCTCCAGCTGCAATTCGTTCCTGATTCATCTTTGCAAAACCTTCATATGGCAATACAATTTCTCCTCGTATATCAAACTTTGGAGGGTAATTTCCTTTTAATTTTAACGGAACAGATTTAATAGTTTTTACATTTGTAGTTACATCATCTCCCTGAATCCCATCACCTCTGGTCACCGCTCGAATCAATTCTCCATTTTCATAGGTAAGACTTATCGATGCTCCGTCATATTTTAGTTCACAGGTATAACTCACATCGCCATCTACCAATTTTTTAATTCTTGTTTCCCAGTCCAGCAAATCTTCTTTAGAATACGAATTATCCAAAGAATACATACGCTGCTCATGAACCACCGTATTAAAATTCTTGGTAACCTCTCCTCCTACTCTTAAGGTAGGCGAATTTGCATCGTAAAATTCAGGATGTTTTTCTTCTAACGCCTGAAGATCCTTAAGTTTCATATCAAACTCATAATCACTTATGGTAGCTGCGTCGAGCACGTAATAGTTATAGTTATGTTGCCTTAATTCTTCTCTTAATTGATTGATCTGTTGTTCTACACTCATTGTTCTGGTATCAGTTTTCTGCTATCAGTATTTTTTATTTATATCTTATGTCTATGTTCTATCCGATTTCAACCATTTTGGTACTTGAGCAGGTTTAAATGCTCGCATTTTTTGTAATAAACGATCTATATCATCGTCAACTAACAGTAATTCATAGTTATCCATTTTCAAAAAACCATTACGTACCATAGTCTCTAATAACTGTAACAAATGGTCATAAAATCCATTAATATTCAAAAGACCAATAGGTTTTTGATGTAATCCTAATTGTGACCAAGTGATAATCTCAAACAATTCCTCTAGCGTCCCAAAACCTCCCGGTAATGTAATAAATCCATCACTAAGCTCCTGCATTTTCATTTTGCGCTCGTGCATATTATCAGTGGTCACTAATTCTGTCAATCCTAAATGAACTACTTCTTTTAACTTAAGAAAATCCGGAATCACACCTATCACTTTTCCTTTATGAGTAAGCGCACCTTCTGCCACTTTACCCATTACACCAATTTTTGCTGCTCCATACACAAGAGTAATATCTTGATGAGCCATTTTTTCTCCTAATAGCAACGCTTCATCAATCACCTGGATATCATTACCTTCGCTGCTTCCGCAAAAGACACAAATAGAAGTTAAGTTATTCATAAGCTACGTATATTTTAAATTAAATCTGCTCGGATCATACGATCATTGTTATACAAATCTTTACGCAAGGTAACAGACCGGAATCCATATTTCTCAATCATATTTTTGGTTTCGATTCCAAGATATTGATTAATTTCAAAATACAACAAACCTTCAGCAGCCAGACTCTTTTCTGCTAATGCTGTAATTGTTCTGTAAAAAATTAAGGGATCTTGATCTGACACAAAAAGCGCTACATGAGGTTCATTCTCTAACACATTAGGCTTTATTTCTTGTTTTTCGAGCTCTCGAACATATGGCGGGTTAGAAACTATAATATCAAAAACATCTTCTAACTCATCCAGTCCAAGTATATCTTCTCTTAGAAAATTTATTTCAACATTATTATGAACTGCATTTGCTTTAGCAATTTTAAGCGCTTCTTCAGAAACATCAATTGCGTACACATCTGCTTTAGGTAAATTTTTAGCTAATGAAATTGCAATACATCCGCTACCGGTTCCAATATCTAAAATCTTTAGTTTCCTGCTTCCTCCTTTGTTCTTATAATCTTTGATAATCCAATCCACCAATTCTTCAGTTTCTGATCTTGGAATCAATACATTTTGATCTACCATAAATAATAGTCCATAAAAGTCTGTGTCTCCGACAATGTATTGAATTGGCTCCTGGTCCTCTAACCGGTTTCTAGCATTAATAAAGTTCGACAATTCGTCTTCACCAACCACTTTATCCAAAGTCATAGCAACATCAACGCGTCTCAACCCTAAAAGCTTTTCTGAAAGTATATAAAAAAAAGATAGCACTTCTTCTGGCTCATACAAACCGGATAAAGAATCTATAAAATCTTTTCTAAGGTCTTTAATTTTCAAACTTATAATTCTTTTATCATCCAAGCTTGACAACTATAATGGCCAGTATCACCCATAGGTGCATCGAGAGATGTAAATCCAACCTTACCATATAATTTTCTGGCATCTTCCATATAAGGCATTGTTTCTAAATAACATTTAGTAAACCCTTGTTCTTTGGCAAATCCCAAGCACTTGTTCATCATTTGAGAACCTAACCCTTTTCCTCTAGCTTCTGGAAGAAAGTACATTTTCTGAAGTTCGCAGATTTCTGAACTTTCATTTTCTAATTGAGCAATCCCAGCTCCTCCAATAATCCTTCCATTATCTTCTACTACATAATATATTTTTCTGGGAGCCTCATAGGTTTCATACATCATATCCAAAGCCTCATCTTCGTATGCAGTCCCAACTTTAGGAACTCCCATTTCTATTAAAACATCTCTAATCACTTGTGCTAAAGCTTTATTATCTGCCGGAGCAACTGAACGAATTTTTATGGCACTCATTATAATATAAATACTACTTTTGTTAATCTAAAAACTAATGATCTTTCATCTTTTTAATCAGATGAAATATACATTAAATCTATACAGCAATCAATGAAGAAGCTTTTATTATTATCAACAATATTCGCAGTGATAACAAGCTGCTCTGTATCTAAAAAACCAGAGTTTAAATATGTAGCCAATATTGATGTTAAAAATATCAGTATGCGCAATGTAACGATTAAGGCTGATGCTGTTTTTAACAACCCAAATAACCTAAACGGAAAACTTTCTGTGGATGATATTCACGTTTTTGTTGATAACATCGATGTAGGCACCATATCTTCTCAAGAGTTTGATGTTCCTTCAAAAAAAGAATTTACGATTCCATTAGAAGGTACATTTTCTTTATCCAAGATCTATAAAGAAAATAAAAACAATCTTTTGGGCAGTGTACTAAAAATGGCACAAACGGACTCTCTTCTTATTCATTACAAAGGAAATATCAGGTATCATTTAGGAAATTTTTCTTATCCCTACAAAATTGATAAAGAACAAAAAATATCTTTAAATCAATAGCGTGAGTATACACGAAACATACATAAGACGTTGCCTTAAAATTGCTACAAATGCATTGGGCAATGCAAGACCAAACCCAATGGTTGGTAGCGTCATTGCTCATAACCAAATCATTATTGGCGAAGGATACACTAGTGCTTATGGTGGTAATCATGCCGAAGTAAATGCTATAAACTCTGTAAAAGACAAATCACTCTTAAAAGAAGCCACCATATATGTAACTTTAGAACCTTGTTCACATTTTGGAAAAACACCACCCTGTAGCGACCTTATCATAAAACACAAAATACCTAATGTAGTAATTGGCACCATCGATATACATAGTAAAGTTGCCGGAAAAGGTATCGAAAAACTAAAAAATGCAGGATGCCAAGTTATTGTAGGTATTTTAGAAAACGAGTGCCAGAAACATCATAAACGTTTTTTTACATTTCATAATAAACAGCGGCCATATATCATCCTAAAATGGGCACAAACATCTGATGGATTTATCGCTCCTGAAAAGACCGAGGAAAGATCACCCGTATGGATTACGAATTCCTACTCAAGACAATTAGTCCATAAATGGCGTGCAGAAGAGCAAGCTATTTTGGTAGGGAATAAAACCGTTATAGAAGACAATCCAAAACTTACTATACGAGATTGGTCTGGAACAGATCCTGTTAGAATTCTGATTGACCTTTCCAATAAAACTCCTGAAGATTCCGCAATTATAGATAAAACCGTAAAAACAATTGTGATCACCTCTGATGATCATAAAAAAGAAAATAGCGATACTTTATTCTATGAAACAATTAGTTCAGAAAAAGAAGTCGTCCAGGAAGTATGCAATATTCTCTATAAACATGAAATTCAATCTGTGATTATCGAAGGTGGTAGCTACACGATTCAATCCTTTATCGATACAAACCTTTGGGATGAAGCACGAGTATTTACCGGAATTAATACTTTTACAAAAGGAATAAAAGCTCCAACATTTAAAGCCAAACTAATTTCTGAAGAAAAAATTTTAGACGACATCTTAAGAATATATCAAAATGATTAAAACCATTATTTTTGATTTTGGGGATGTCTTTATCAATCTAGATAAAACAGCAACCAAAACAGAACTTTCCAAATTAGGTTTGTTCCCACTAACAAAAGAATTAGAATCTATTAACAATCTCTATGAAATTGGAAAAATCACTACAGTAGAATTCATCAATCATTATCAAAAGCTATTGCCAGACGCTTCTGAAAAACAAATAATAGATGCTTGGAATGCTATTCTAAAGGACTTCCCTAAACATCGTTTAGAGTTCATTCAAAAATTAGCTACTGAAAAGGAATACAAATTAATCTTACTGAGTAATACGAATGAATTACATATTGATTGGATTAAAGAAAATATATCTTTTTATTATGATTTTAAATCTTGTTTTGACACTTTTTACTTATCACACGAAATCAACTTAAGAAAACCAAATCTGGATATTTTTCAGTTTGTTTTAGACAATCATCGCATAAAACCTTCAGAAACTATTTTTATTGATGATACACTTGTAAATACAAACGCAGCTAAACAACTGGGTATCCACGTATGGAATAACAATCCAAAAACAGATGATATCACAAAGCTGTTCGCTATAAAATCTGACTTATTTTGACACATCTATTATTAAGTATATTAGCTTCAAGTTGGATCTTAATTACATTCAAGTTATTCGCAAAATATAACGTAAACACCTTACAAGCCATTATTGTTAATTACATAGTCGCTTGTATTTCGGGGTTAATTGCATATACCGAACCTATAGACATCACTTCTATAACAAACTCTAGCTGGTTTTATGGAACCATTATTTTAGGGTTCATTTTTATTTTAGTATTTAATTTTATGGCAATCACTACTCAGAAAAATGGCCTTTCTGTAGCAGCTGTAGCTAGTAAAATGAGTGTTGCGATACCCGTTATATTCGGAATTATTGTTTATAAAGAAAGTACCGGAATTCTAAAAATTATAGGAATCATCATAGCATTGATTGCTGTTTATATGACTTCCATGAAAACCGTTGGAGGAATTTCTATAAAAAAAGAGAATCTAATTTACCCTTTACTTGTTTTCATTGGAGGTGGTATCATAGATACAAGTCTAAAATTTATGGAAACTAATTATGTAGCAAAAATGGATATTCCAATTTTTTCTGCAACTATTTTTGGTTTTGCTGCTATTTTAGGAATGCTTATACTAATATATCATGCCTTGAGAGGGACACTGAAGATAACTGCTAAAAACATCATCGCAGGAATTTGTTTAGGTATCCCTAACTACTTTTCTATTTACTTTCTAATTCAGGCATTACGAAATGAAAATATGGATAGCTCTACAATATTTATTATTAATAATGTAGCTATACTATTGGTTTCTACATTTGTTGGAATTCTTTTTTTCAAAGAAAGGTTGATTATGAAAAACTGGATTGGTATTATACTAGCGATAATAAGTATCTTGCTGGTTACTTTTTCTATTTAACTGTAAAACAATTGGACACCACAGACACTTATAATACTATTGATATTCCGGGAAAAGAAGTATTGTTTAAAGACAAAAACAGCAAATTCTTTGGATATTCTTTTCCAATTACTTCAGAAGAAGAGGTGAAACCAATTATTGATTCACTAAAAAAACAACATCATGCTGCGAGGCATTGGTGTTATGCCTGGCAATTAGGAACAGAAAACATACGATATCGAAGCAATGATGATGGAGAACCCTCTAATTCTGCAGGCCAACCAATTTATGGTCAGATTCAATCTTTTCAGACAACTAATATCCTAGTGATAGTGGTTCGTTATTTTGGAGGTGTTAAGCTTGGTGTAGGAGGATTAATTAATGCTTATAGAACCACTGCTCAATTATCCTTAGTAGCTTCTAAGATTATAGAAAAAACCATTAATATAAATTTTTGTATTAGTTTTGAATATAAAAACATGAATAAAGTGATGCGAATAATTAAAGAGCGTCAACTTAGTATTACAGATCAAAAGTTAGAATTAGACTGTAAATTATTTATTTCAGTAAGAAAAACGATAGCAGATGAAATAAATAATCTTTTCTCAACGTTGTACGAAATAGAGATTAAACGATTAGACAGCTAATCCTTTTTCGATTATTTTCAATAAATATTGCGGACATAAAATTGGTTTTCTTGTTGTAGCATCAACAAACACTAACGTAGAAGAAGCAATTGTTAATAAATCATGATTTTGATTGTAAATTTCGTAGTCAAAAACGATGCGTACTGTAGGAATTTTCTTTAAAAAAGTTTTAACAGTTAATTCATCGTCAAAGAATGCAGATTTCTTAAATTTAAAATCTAATTTAAATACGGGGAGCATAACACCGTTTTCCTCCATAGATTTATAAGAAACACCTAATCGGGATAACCAGTCAATGCGGGCTAACTCTAAATATTGTGCATAATTGCCGTGATGAACGATCCCCATTTGATCTGTTTCAGAATATCTAACTTTTAATAAAGTTTCGGAAGTGATTGACATGTATTTGATTAATAAAAAGATGAAGTATGCAAAATTACAGTCTTTAAAGTATGCGAAAAAAATAATTAAAATTCAACCCCTAAATCGTTTTTTTTTTACATTTTTTGTTCACATATTTGTCAAGCAAAAAAAGAAGGAACTTTTTCAACAATTTTCCGTTAATAACCTAATAAAAGTAATCTAACCATTCTAATGAATATAACTGCGCAATCAGTTTGGGATAATTGCCTGTCTTTTATAGAGGACAACATTACCCCTCAAGCTTTTAAAACCTGGTTTGAACCTATTAAAGCTGTAAAGCTTACAGATAGCGCTTTAAGTATTCAAGTACCTAGTAAATTTTTCTACGAATGGCTAGAAGAACATTATGTTAATCTTCTTAAAGTGTCTCTTACTAGAGAGTTAGGAGAAACTGCTAAATTGGTATATATTATTAAAATGGAAAACACTTATGGTAACAAAAAACCATTTACTGAGAAAATACCAAGTTCTAACAGAACGGCCGTAAGCTCTCAGGAAGTTGATGTGCCCATAAAGAGTAAAAATCCTGAACTTAAAAATCCATTTGTAATTCCAGGAATTAGAAATGTGAAAATTGAGTCTCAGTTAAACCCAAGCTATAATTTTGATAATTTCTTAGAAGGAGACTCCAACAGATTGGCTCGATCAGCAGGAATGGCTGTCGCTAACAAACCTGGTGGAACTTCTTTCAATCCTTTATTGATATTTGGGGGTGTAGGATTAGGAAAAACACATCTTGCACACGCAATTGGCGTAAACATAAAAGATAATTATCCAGAAAAAACAGTGCTATATATTTCAGCTGAAAAGTTTACTCAGCAGTATATAGAGTCTGTAAAAAAGAACAATAGAAACGATTTTATACATTTCTATCAGATTATTGATGTATTAATTGTTGACGACATTCAGCTTTTATCAGGAAAAGCAGGAACACAAGATGTATTCTTCCATATATTTAATCACTTACATCAAAATGGAAAACAAGTAATACTTACTAGTGATAAAGCTCCTGTAGACATGCAGGATATAGAACAACGATTGCTTTCTCGTTTTAAGTGGGGATTATCAGCAGAATTGCATCAACCAGATTTCGAAACTAGAATTTCTATCATAAAAAACAAACTATATCGTGACGGTGTTGAGATGCCAGAAGATATTGTAGAGTTTTTAGCAAATAATATCAAAACCAATATTCGCGAATTAGAAGGTGCCATTATTTCACTAATAGCACACTCCTCTTTCAACAAAAAAGATATTACAATTGATCTTGCAAAAGCAATTGTAGACAATTACGTAAAAAACACTAAGCGAGAAGTATCTATTGATTATATACAAAAGGTAGTAAGTGATTATTTCCAAATGGATGTAGAAACACTACAATCTAAAACACGTAAGCGTCATATAGTTCAGGCTCGTCAATTAGCAATGTTTTTTGCTAAAAAACTAACCAAAGCTTCATTAGCTAGTATTGGTACACAAATAGGAAAAAGAGATCACGCAACAGTACTTCATGCTTGTAAAACTGTAGACAACTTATCCTCTACAGATAAACAATTCCGAAAGTACGTTGAGGACCTTGGCAAAAAACTTACCCTTTAATTTTTAATTTACATGAAGATTAAAATTTTAATGGTGTGCCTAGGAAATATCTGTAGGTCACCATTAGCAGAAGGAATTTTAGCATCCAAACTGGACCCTAAAAAATTCCAGGTAGACTCTTGTGGCACTAGTAACTATCATATTGGCACAAAACCCGATGTACGGTCTATAGAAACTGCAAGAAAACATGGGATTGATATTACCAATCAAAGAGCTATGCAGTTTAAAGTAAGTGATTTTGACATCTATGATCTCATCTATCCAATGGATCGTTCTAATTATAACGATATTATAAAGCTTGCTCGTAACAACAATGACAAAGAAAAAGTAACACTTATTCTGAACGAATTAACACCTAATGAAAATTTAGATGTTCCAGATCCATATTACGGAGGAGAGCAAGGTTTTGAAGACGTATACGACATGCTAAATAAAGCCTGTGACTGCATAATAAAAAAGCTATAAGAGAGATTAAACATAAAAAACAAAGTTTTTGTATATTTAGTAACAGTTAATCCAGCTTAAATATATCATTCGTTGAAAAAGACTTTAACTTTTTATCCAAATTCGACTCTTCTTAAAAACAAATCTAAATCTATTTGGATTAAGCTATTTGAAATCACAATTAGCAATATTATAATATGCACAAAACAAAATTCATTTAATCAAAAACTAGTTATTATATAAACTATGGAATCCAAACCCCTAGATCCAAAAGGAAAATTATATTTAATACCAACCAGATTAGGTGATGATGTACCCCTGGAAGTATTACCAATATCTATAAAAAAAGTTTTAGAACAGGTTAATCATTATATAGTTGAAAACGAAAAACCAGCAAGAAGGTTTATAAAAAAAGTTAGTCCTAGTAAATCTCAACGCTCTCTTATCATTCACTCAGTAAACAAATATACAGATGCCTCAGAAATACCCAACTATCTAGCACCTTGTCTTAATGGGGAATCAATAGGACTACTATCCGATGCCGGATGTCCTGGAATTGCGGATCCAGGTGCAGAAGTAGTAAGATTAGCTCACGAGAAAGGAATTCAAGTAACCCCATTAGTGGGGCCATCTTCCATATTTCTAGCAATGATGAGTAGTGGCATGAATGGACAGAATTTTTGTTTCAATGGATACCTTCCAATTGACAAAAACGAAAGAAAATCTACAATAAAATTTCTTGAAAAAAATTCTTTAGAAAAGAATCAGGCACAAATTTTTATTGAAACTCCATATAGAAATGACAAAATGCTTGCGGATCTTGTTTCAATTCTTAACCCCAATACCAGATTATGCATCGCAAGTGACATTACACTAACCACAGAATACATAGTTACCAAAACTATTGGAGAATGGAAAAATGAAGAAATAGAGCTACATAAAAAGCCCACAATCTTTATTATCCAAAGAGATCTTTAAAGTAAAGAGAAAGAGCTAAATTAAGCTTTTGCTTTTCTATTAGGAACAACAAAAGAGGTGTCAAATCCAGAAAAACGTTTCATATAATAACGAATTGTTGTACCAAATGCATCAGCAAAACCATCTACCCCGCCGCTACGTAAATATTTTTTTACAGCACCAGGTCCTGCTAGATGTGCGGCAGCCAATACTCCTGACTCAGTAACCACAATACCATTCATTCGTTTACCTACAAACCATTTTAAGTCTCTGCGTAAAATCCATTTGTTCCTAGAAAGATTTGCATAGAAGGCTCTTTCTTGAAGCTCGGGATTACTAAGAAAAGTATTTTTGTTTTTTATTCCGATCATCGCAAGGGTTCCAATACCAAATTGATATTTACCCATATATCCAAATTGATTTACAACTCCATAATCTCCACGTGATTCTTTAAAAGCTAAGGCTTCTTTAAAACCAACATAAGATTTACCTAATTCTGGGTAAATAAAATTGTCCACCAAATCGTCTTCTATCTCGTTAAAGTTAGGAGCGATATAATAGAGATCTAAACCAGCAGTGCTGTATGAGCTTAAATCTGTGCGATTTTTTGGTGTAAAACTTACTAATACGATTCCCCCGATTGTAAGAATTACAAAAAGTCCAATTATCCTTTTTATCATATAAAAAATTTCTAAGTAGACATCAAAAAGACGTTCCCCTCTACTTAAATTTTTGCGGTGCAAATATACGGCTTTCTTTTAAAGTATACACCAACAAGTGTTAAATTTATTATAACGCTGAAAAACAGCAATTTAGACTAAAAAAAACGTTAAAAATCAGTAAAAAAACACATAAAAAGTCTTAAAACTTGTATTTTAACGTCAAATAAGTAGTTTTAGTCGATAAAAAGCAAAAAGCATATACATCAAGTAATTCACAGGATTTCAAACGATATTGTTAATAAATTCATGGAAAAATTACGAAGAGTGATAAAAAAACTTCTTTTTTTCCTACAAAAACATTGAGTAAATTCTAACGTTTTACCCCTTGTTTATTAATCCAATTTACATACTGTTTCTTATTCCTTGCATGCTGAGTCAAGGTTTTAGCAAATTTGTGATACCCAAAATTTTCTACATTAGCTACAAAGAAGTAATAGTCATGCTTTTCATGGTTTAAAACAGCATCAATAGAAGAAATATCAGGCATAGTAATAGGCCCTGGTGGTAAGGTTTTATATTTATAAGTGTTATAGGGACTATCTAGCTCAAGATCTTTATAAAGCACCCTTTTTATAACGATATCCCAATCATTTTTATGTTTTTTGAGCGCATAGATAACCGTAGGATCCGCATCCAACTTCCATCCGTTTTTATAGCGATTCATATATACACCTGCTACTCTTGGGCGCTCATCCACCTTAGCAGTTTCTTTTTGAACAATCGAAGCAACCGTGGTCACCTCATTAAAAGTTAAACCAATATTCTTCGCCTTTTCCTTTCTTTTGTCATTCCAAAAACGTGTATATTCCTTTAGCATACGATCTCTAAACTGTTCTGCTGATGTGTTCCAAAAAAACTCATATTTATTTGGAATATACATTGCTAAAGCATTATCAATCGTAAAACCTTTCTCTTTAATAAAAGTCTCATTCTTAAATGCATTAATCAATGATATACTATCCGCTTCTATTTGTTGCGCAACCCTACCAGCCAGATTTTCTAACCTTTCTTGATTATTAAAACTTAACTGAATCGGTGTGTTTTTACTTCTTAAAAGATCAACAAGCTCGTTATTATTTAAACCTTTTTTTACAATATACCTTCCAGCCTTCACTTTATTAGTATATCCTTTTTTATTCGCTATTTTATCAAAACTTGAGGTGTTTTTCAATAAAGGATATATAATTTCTCTCAATTCAGGATAAGTGGTTCCTGAAGGGATATACACCGTAGTTGTTTCTGCTTCGAAATTTGTATTAGGAGAAAAAACTGCTTGATACACATAATACGCAAACAATCCTCCTACAATTAAACCTATTACGGCTATTAACAATAATAATTTCTTAATGTACATATATGAGTTGATATAAAAGTTCATCCTTGTATACACCATCTACAAGGTTCCATTCATTTTTTGTTCCAATTTTTTTAAACCCTTCCTTCTCAAACAATTTAATACTAGCTAAATTATCCTCTGCAATATTTGCATATAATTGATGTAAGCGAAGATGTGTTTTGCCATAATTTTTAATAAGAGTCAAGGCTTCTTTTCCATAACCTTTACCTCGATGTACTTGTTCTGCGATAAGAATACCCACACCTGCTCTATTGTGAGTTGGATTAAAATCAAATAAATCAATAAGCCCTAGCGTAGCTTCATCATAAGAACATATCACAAGTCGTAACTGTTTAGCTTCATAAATATCTTGATGCGCATTCTCTAAATATTGCTTTATCAAAAACCTCGAATACGGTGTCTGTGTAGTACTCATCTCCCATATCCGTTCATCATTTTCAATCAGATAAACAAAATCAAGGTCTTCTGGCTCTAATGCCCTTAAATAAATATGCTCACCCTTAAGTGTTAACATGTAATCTCTCCTTTAAAAACTTGTTCTGCCGGGCCTATAAGAAATATATCTTCATATCCATTAGCAGCCTCTCTAAAAGTAACTTTTAGCTTACCTCCAGGAGTTTTAATATTCACCTCTTCTTTATCAGTCATTTTTGTTGTATACATAGACAATGCTACGGCAGTAACTCCGGTACCACAAGATAAAGTTTCATCTTCTACTCCTCTTTCGTATGTCCTAACTGCAAACAAATCTTCTCCTGCTTTCTCTACAAAATTCACATTACTTCCTGTTTCGAAATAAGGTGCTCCATTTCTAATTTCACGACCAACATTTGTAACATCATAGTGAATCAAATCATCAACCATAGTAACATGATGAGGAGAACCAGTATCCAAGAACAGATGTGAATCGTATTGCTCTATCTTAGAAACATTCTGCATTTGTAAATAAACCAATCCATCTTTAATTTCTGCTTTGTGTTTCCCATCTATTGCAGTAAATGTAGCCTTATCTTCTATAACTCCAAGAAATGCTGCAAATGCCACAAGACATCTTCCGCCATTACCACACATAGAGCTCTCATTACCATCTGCATTAAAATACACCATTGTAAAATCGTCTTCATCATTCTCAGGAAGCTCTAACAACATTAATCCATCTGCTCCTATTCCAAATTTTCTGTCACAAAGTCTCGAAAAAATTTTGGTATTATTTTTGGTCAAAATTGACTGTCTATTATCGATGATTATAAAATCATTACCTGTTCCTTGGTATTTATAAAAAGTAAGATTCATTCTTTTTGTTCAATTATAAAGGACAAAGGTACAAAGAAAGTAACCATATTATTGTTGTTAATAGAGCGTTAAATGTCAGAAAAAAATATACTATAGTTGTAATTTTAATAGTTATTAAGAGTCTATATTATAGTACTAGTCAAATTAAACGAAAAAAGAAAAGAAGATGAAAAGATTTTTGAACTTATTGGTTGTCGCTATTTTAGCAGGTGTAATTACATTAGGAGCTTACAAGGCTTTTTTAGAACCTGAAGCTGTTGTTTTTACAGAAAACAAAACTACACCAAACACATCATTAATTCCGGCAACATATACCACTACCAATTTAAATACTGCAAATACAAATGCTGATTTCACAATAGCTGCAGAAAAAACTGTAAATGCGGTAGTCCACGTAAAACAATATGGAATTACTAAAAGTCCAAGAAATCTTATGGAGTATTTTAGAAATGGTGGAACTACAGAAAGAAGAATTCAAGGAGCCGGTTCTGGCGTAATTATCACAGAAGATGGATATATCGTAACTAATAATCATGTAATAGATGGCGCGACTGATCTGGAGGTAACCTTAAACAATAATAAATCTTACAAAGCAGAAGTAATAGGTACTGCTCCACAATCGGATATTGCTTTAATTAAAATTGATACTAACGAAAAATTAACCTATATCCCTTTTGGTGATTCTAATAACGCTAAAATAGGAGAATGGGTGTTAGCGGTGGGTAATCCTTTTAATTTAACCTCTACGGTAACAGCGGGTATTATTAGTGCAAAATCCAGAGACCTTAATGAATATGATGGAAATTTTCAGTCTTTTATCCAAACAGATGCAGCCATAAATCCTGGAAATAGTGGTGGTGCTTTGGTTAATATTAAAGGTGAATTAATAGGAATTAACACAGCGATTACTTCACAAACCGGTAGTTATGTTGGCTATGCTTTTGCAGTACCATCCAATAACACTCGTAAAATTGTAGAAGATATTTTAGAGTTCGGAGATGTACAAAAAGGAATACTTGGAATAAATGGAGGTAATCTAACTTCGGAAATTAAAGCAAAATTTAATCTAAAAGAAACACAAGGTGTAGTTATCACGAATGTAGGAGAAGATAGTGGTGCTAAAAAAGCTGGACTTAAGGTTGGAGATATTATTAAAGAAATAGATGGTATAAGAATCAAAAAGTTCTCTGATCTAACTGGCTATGTAAACACCAAAAATCCTAATGATGTAATTAATGTAAAAATTAAGCGTAACGACGGCGAACTAAATTTACCTGTTACTTTATCCAAATATGTAATCCAAAGATATAATATTGAAGATGTTGGCGTAGAAGTAGCTAATCCAAACCCAGAATATCTAAAGAAATTCAATCTGGATCACGGTGTTATAATTAGTAAAGCTTTAAGCCAAAAAATGCAACGCTACAATCTAGAAGGATTAATCATAAGTGAAATTGATGGCAAAAAAGTTAAAAATGTTTTACAAGTAAAACAGATTATAGAAAATAAATATCCTGAAGAAGATATCACTATTAGCTTAATAGACCGAGATGGAGAAAAACGTGAATTTGTTTTCCAGAATTAAGTAGAATACCATATAGAATCAACGATCCCATTACCCACAAAAAGTAATGGGATTTTTTTATTCAAAAAGCTTTACGAAAACGTTTGAAATTCATAATTTTGCGCGAAATTTCAAGATTGTAAAACACAACACATTATGAGTTCTAACGAAGTTTATGAGAAAGAACTTGCCTTTCAGGCAGACAGACGCCGCGCAACAGTGGCTTTCATTAAAACTGTAAGCGATTTATGGTACGACAATTCCATCGAATTAGTACTATTCCGCAATCAGTTAATTGATAAAAATGTAAGTGAAATTCTTAATTTACACGAATACGCCGGTGAGTTTGTTCAAAAACCAATTTCGATTTTTGACTCTGTAGAAATTGCCCAAGCTATTAAATTAATGGATTTACCTCCTGCCAAATTAGATATTGGCAAGCTTACTTACGAGTATCATCTTGCTGGAAATGAATTTGATTCGGCAACTAGTTTTGTGATGAACAAACTAAAGGATGCTAAGAAGTTTAAAAATATTTCTCCTAAAGATGTAGTTCTTTATGGTTTTGGGCGTATTGGACGTTTAGTAGCACGAGAACTTATGACTATTACCGGAAAAGGAAGTCAATTAAGATTAAGAGCCATTGTAACCAGAGGATCTATCACAGAAGAAATTTTGGAAAAAAGAGCTTCGTTACTAAGAAATGACTCTGTTCATGGGGAATTTGCTGGTTTAGTAGAAACTGATATTGCAAACAGTTCTTTGATCATAAACGGAACTACAGTAAAAATTATAAGCGCCAATAATCCTGAAGATATAGATTACACTTCTTTCGGAATTGATAATGCATTATTAATAGATAATACTGGAGCTTTTAGAGACAAAGAAGCTTTAAGCCGACATTTAATCGCTAAAGGAATTGATAAAGTTTTACTTACTGCACCAGGAAAAGGAATTCCTAACATTGTACATGGAGTAAATCATAAAGAACATGATCCGGATAAAGTAAATATCTTTTCTGCTGCATCTTGTACTACCAATGCAATTACTCCAATTCTACAAGCAGTAGATGAAAGCTTCGGAGTCATAAATGGCCACCTAGAAACCATACACGCATATACCAATGACCAGAATTTAGTTGACAATATGCATAGCAAATACCGAAGAGGTCGTGCCGCCGCTTTAAATATGGTAATCACTGAAACGGGAGCAGGAAAAGCAGTTTCAAAAGCATTACCAAGTTTCGAAGGAAAATTGACTTCTAATGCCATTAGAGTACCTGTACCTAATGGATCTCTAGCAATTCTTAATCTTAATTTAGATAAAAAAGCTTCTAAAGAAAGTATGAATGCTATTATCAAGAAATATGCTTTA
Source organism: uncultured Aquimarina sp. (assembly GCF_947495315.1). Lineage (GTDB taxonomy): Bacteria > Bacteroidota > Bacteroidia > Flavobacteriales > Flavobacteriaceae > Aquimarina. The sequence continues at coordinate 138,094 of NZ_CANLYD010000013.1, forward strand.
GAAGGGAATCTGGTAGAACAAATCAGGTATTCTATAGATAATGAATTAGTTTCAAGTGATATTGTAGGTTCATCTGCACCATCCATATATGATAGTAATGCAACCATTGTAGATGCTAAGGGTAATAATGCAATCCTATATGTATGGTATGATAATGAATATGGATATAGTCATCAGGTAATTAGATTATCAAAATATATTGCCAAAGTAAGACGTTATACGTATTACTAGAGAACATAATTATTTATAAAAAATTAAAGAGGCTGTCTGAAAAGGCAGTCTTTTTAATTTAAATACAGTAAACTCTTTAATCAATTTCCAATCTTAAATTTTCAGAAAACCGGGATATCACTCATTAAATTATTTCTCCCATAAATGATGTGTAATATTATTAATTAACCGTACTCTCATCTATGGCAAGCATATCAACATTTTCATTTAATTTAAAACTCCAAGAACATAACCGTAATATATACACATTAAATCTTTTAAATTATTCACAATATCGTATCTTTATTAGCGTTAAAATTAATTAAAGACTGACGCAAAAAAGAATAAAGCTTTTAGAATAATGAACAACTTCATTCAGCAAGTACCGTGAAGTTTATTTCATCAAACCTAAGGTTTTAATCAACCATTAAAAACAATTAAAATTCACACATGAAATTATCAAAGTACCTATTAGTTTTAATAACTCTATTCCCCATTTTTGAAACCATTCAGGCACAAGAAGAGAACCTAACGGCAGAACAAGCGTTGCAACAGGAAAATATTCAAACGCAATTTGATGTCGTAATCAAAAAATCAGGAAGATATCAAGAATACAAGGTAGTAAAACGTGTTTGGCTTGATAAGTTAAAAGGGAACACCATAGATTCTCTTAAAACATTAGAAGCTAAATTAAATAGCTCTAATCAAAAAATTACTGAACAACAAACCTCTATATCAAATCTGGAAACTTCTCTGGCAAAAACAAATGGAGATCTTTCTGCTGTTACCGAAGAAAAAGATAGTATGACTTTCCTTGGAATCTCATTTACTAAAGGTAGTTACAAAACGATGATGTGGACCATCGTTGGGGGGCTTTTAGCTCTATTAGCCTTTTTTGTTTTTAAATTTAAGAACAGTAACTCGGTTACCATTCAAGCTAAAAAAGCTTTAGCAGAGACAGAAGCAGAATTTGAAGATCACAGACGTAGAGCTTTAGAAAGAGAGCAAAAAGTAATGCGTAAGCTTCAGGATGAAATCAACAAACAACGTAAAACCGGAGCTAAGTAATATCAATTTTCTGGAATATTAATGTATTGTTTTTGCATCTTTGCAAATCTTAATCGAAAAAGATGCGAATAGATATAATAACGGTAGTACCTGACATTTTAAAAAGCCCTTTTGAAGCCTCCATTATGAAGCGTTCTATAGAAAAAGGATTAGTAGAAGTGCATTTCCATAACCTTAGAGACTACACCACTGACAATTATAAACAAGTGGATGATTATCAATTTGGTGGTGGTGCCGGTATGGTAATGATGGTAGAACCAATCGATAAATGCATCTCTGGGTTAAAAGCCAAAAGGACGTATGATGAGATCATCTATATGACACCAGATGGAGAAACCCTAAATCAAGGTATCGCTAATCAACTTTCATTAAAAGGTAATTTGATTATTTTATGTGGCCATTATAAAGGTGTAGATCAACGAGTTCGAGATCACTTTATTACAAAAGAAATATCGGTTGGAGATTATGTTCTTTCTGGAGGAGAATTAGGCGCTCTGATTTTGTGTGATGCAATTATCAGGCTAATTCCAGGTGTTCTAGGCAACGAAACTTCCGCATTAACAGACTCGTTTCAGGACGACCTTTTAGCACCACCAATATACACAAGACCTGCTGATTATAAAGGATGGAAAGTTCCGGAAGTACTTACCTCTGGAAATTTTCCAAAAATTGAAGCTTGGCGAGAGGAACAAGCATATCAAAGAACCAAAGAGCGTAGACCTGATTTATTGGATGATTAAACATTATCCTTTCTACTTATTTATATCTTGATAAGACTCAACCTAAAACCAATTATATTTAACTGAAATTCAATAATGTAACAAGCCTTTATTCCTTAAAAAGAATATTCATAAAAAATACTTGCAAATCATTAAATAATACTTATTTTTGCAGCCTGATTAAAACAACCTCTGGCGAGAATCGTGAATGTTGCTTTAATAAAACATAAGTAAACTATCTCAAAAATGGAAGATTTAGTAAAATTCGTACAAGACGAATTTGTTACAAGAAAAGATTTACCTGAATTCGCAGCAGGTGATACAATCACAGTATATTACGAAATTAAAGAAGGAAACAAAACACGTACACAGTTCTTTAGAGGAGTTGTAATCCAAAGAAGAGGTTCTAGTTCTAGTGAGACTTTTACAATTAGAAAAATGTCCGGAACTGTAGGTGTAGAGCGTATTTTTCCAGTAAATTTACCTGCACTTCAGAAAATTGAAGTTAATAAAAGAGGTAAAGTTCGTAGAGCACGTATATTCTACTTTAGAGAACTTACTGGTAAGAAAGCACGTATCAGAGAAAAGAGAAACTAATTCTCACTTCTTATATCATATAAAAGGTTGCCTAACGGCAGCCTTTTTTTATGAACAAAAGTTAACAACTATAGTTCATAACCGGTTGATAACTAAAGTTGTACGAAAAATTGACCCATCTATTCATTTTCGTTATTTTTATACAAGAAATGATATAATAATATCGAGATGACACAAGGATTCCGGGTATATATTTTTTCTAAACACGTTCTTTGAACATTTACATAAACCATCTTAAGGTTAGGATAAATATAAAACGAAAGTTATTTTTTTGAGTACATCGTTGAAATAAATTTAAGGGTTCTCTTTAAAATCGTTTCAGAATGAAATTCAAAAGAAAAAATTAAGTTTTGACACCTTTTTAATTTTAAGTGGCATTAGACTATTCGGATGAAAAAACGAAAAATTACATTCGTAATTTAGACACAAAAGTGTTCGCAATAGTCTCCCGAGTAGTATTTAGGTTAACATCGTATTTTCTTTTACAAATTTAAATCTACTCAAAAACAGAAATAAAAATATTGGTATAAACTAACGAAAGTTATTATTTCATAGCGGGTAAAACAGCTAACAATCCTATTATTTCTGGACAAAAGCCATATCAAGGTATTCGTATTATGATATGGCTTTTTATTTTTTACAACTATTCCTAAATCAGCCTCCTTTTTTTGCGACTACCGTTTTTTCTACCCTCTCTTTTTTAAAGATTTACAATTCAATTCCTTTAACGCAAAACTAACAATATACAGGTTGCATTTGCTTCCCTATATTTGTATCTTCGCGCTCGGAAAATCTTACAGCAAATAATATTAGACAACACAAAGTGTTCCACTAGTATAAATAAGAAGAGGTAATATTATTTGTCCAAGAAAAGTTAAACGACTAATTATTTCCTTAACATATAGTATAATACATAAGATATTAAGCTTTTTTGCTCAAAAGAATATCTTATCAAAAATCAAAAAATATGGGAATTGAATCCTCAAAAATTGTTTACACAAAAACTGATGAAGCACCTGCATTAGCTACCTATTCTTTTTTACCTATTGTAAAAAAATTTACTAAAGCTGCCAATATAGAAATAGAGACTAAAGACATATCTCTTGCAGCGAGAATTCTAGCAGTTTTCCCAGAGAATCTTTCAGATAAACAAAATCAAGCTAATGCTTTAGCCGAACTTGGTGAACTAGCACTAAAACCAGAAGCCAATATCATCAAACTCCCAAATATTAGTGCTTCTGTTCCTCAGTTGAAAGCAGCAATAGCAGAATTACAATTACAAGGTTTTAATATTCCTAATTACCCAGAAGAACCTAAGAACGATGCCGAAAAAGAAATTAAGGGTAGATATGATAAAATTAAAGGTAGCGCAGTAAATCCTGTTTTAAGAGAAGGTAACTCTGATCGTAGAGCTCCTAAACCTGTAAAACAATATGCAAGAAAGAACCCACACGCTATGGGTGCTTGGAGTAGTGATTCTAAAACACATGTAGCAACGATGGCTAGTGGCGATTTTCGTTCTAACGAAAAGTCCGTTACTATCGCTGAAACTGGTGATGTAAAAATTGAATTTGTAGATACTAACGGAAATACTACAGTTTTAAAAGAAAAGACTGCATTACTTGCTAGTGAGATCATCGATGCCTCTGTAATGAGTAAAAAAGCATTGATCTCCTTTCTAGAAGAGCAAATTGCAGATGCTAAGGAGAAGAATGTGTTATTTTCATTACATATGAAAGCAACTATGATGAAGGTATCAGACCCTATTATCTTTGGACATGCTGTAGAAGTTTTCTTTAAAGATGTTTTTGCAAAGCATAGTGAAACACTTGAAGAAATTGGTGTAGAAGTAAATAATGGTTTTGGAGACCTTATAAACAAAATAAAGAAAATACCAGATGCTGCTAAGAGATCTGAAATCGAAGCTGATATAAAATCATGTTACGAAAACGGACCTCAATTGGCTATGGTGAATTCTGATCAAGGAATTACCAATCTTCATGTTCCTAGTGATATTATTATCGATGCTTCTATGCCGGCTATGATCCGTACTTCAGGTCAGATGTGGGATGCAAATGGTAATACACAAGATACTAAAGCTGTTATTCCAGATAGCAGTTATGCCGGAATATATCAAGAAACAATAGATTTTTGTAAAAAACACGGGGCTTTTGATCCAACTACTATGGGGACTGTACCTAATGTAGGCTTAATGGCTAAAAAGGCTGAAGAATATGGTTCTCATGATAAAACTTTTGAAATTAAAGCAAGTGGATCAGTACGTGTGGTAGATGCAACAGGCACTGTTTTAATTGAACATGCAGTAGAAGAAGGCGATATCTGGAGAATGTGTCAAACCAAAGATGCTCCAGTAAAAGACTGGGTAAAATTAGCGGTAAGCAGAGCTCGAGCTACAGGTACTCCTGCAATATTCTGGTTAGATGAAAATAGAGCACATGATGCTAGTTTAATAGAGAAAGTAAATAATTATTTACCAGAACATGACACAACAGGACTTGATATTAGAATCATGTCTCCTGTAGAAGCTACTAGGTTCTCTTTAGAAAGAATAAAAGATGGAAAAGATACAATTTCTGTAACAGGAAATGTATTACGTGATTATAACACAGACCTCTTCCCTATTCTAGAACTCGGAACTAGTGCTAAAATGCTTTCTATTGTTCCATTAATGAATGGTGGAGGTTTATTCGAAACTGGTGCTGGAGGATCTGCCCCTAAGCACGTGCAGCAATTTAACAAAGAAGGACACTTACGTTGGGATTCTCTTGGTGAATTTTTAGCACTTGCCGTTTCCTTAGAACATTTAGGAGAAACTAATGACAATCAGAAAGCTTTAATAATAGCAGAAGCATTAGACCAAGCTACAGAAGAGTTTTTAGAGAATAAAAAATCTCCTTCCAGAAAGGTCAATGAATTAGATAATAGAGGTAGTCACTTCTATCTGGCTTTGTATTGGGCTCAAGCACTTGCAGAACAAAATAAAGATGCAGATCTTCAAGCGGAATTCGGTTCAATAGCAAAGCAATTAGCTGATAATGAAGCTACAATAATCCAGGAGTTAAATGATGCTCAAGGAAGTGCTGTAGATATGGGCGGTTATTACTGGCCAGATGTTACTAAAGTTGCGAACGCCATGCGTCCTAGCGAAACATTAAATAAGATTATAGGATAAACTAATCTTTCACATAAAAAAACGCCATATAAAAATTTTTATATGGCGTTTTTTTATAAGGCTCCAGGTTCAATTTATTAAAAATAACACGCTACTAAACAATTAAAAGATTTAAAATTGTTCAAATAAAAATTGTTTAGTTTTACCAAAGAAAGTAGTACCAGCTTTTAACAAAGATCAAAACTTTTATAGACCAGTAAACCCATGTTACAACTTGTTAAATTATTCAGATTTTTTAGTTTCATATTTTTAGTAGGCATAATATCTTGTAATGAAAAGAAAACAGATACAATTGATAAAACTAAAACAGAAATAGATGGAGAACAAGAAAAAACCTTATTCACCTTAACAGACCCTAAAGAAACTGGTTTTTATTTTGTCAACAAGCTTAAAGAAAATGAAACATTTAATATTATAACGTATGAATATATCTATGGCGGTGGCGGTGTTGCTGTTGGAGATATTAATAATGATGGATTACCAGATGTTTTTCTTTCTGGAAATCTATCTGGCGGAGGACTGTTCGTAAATAAAGGGAATTTAAAATTTCAACAGATTTCTAAAACTGCAGGAGTATTATATTCTGGTTTTAGCACTGGAACTTCCATGATAGACATCAATAATGATGGTTACCAAGACATATACATCTGTCGTTCTCTAGCCGGAGAACCTGAATTAAGAGAAAATATTTTACTTATCAATAATCAAGATCTCACTTTCACAAATAAAGCAGCAGAATATGGTCTAAATGATCAGAGTTTTTCTAACCAAGCTTCTTTTTTTGACTATGATAATGATGGAGATTTAGACATGTACCTACTTAACCATCGAGTAGATTTTATTGATGCTCAAAATATAAAAACAACTAAAGATAAAAAAGGGAATACCATATTATACAAAGACATTAACTATGAAGATGTTAGTGATCGGTTATATAGAAATAATGGAAACGGTACATTTACGGACGTTACTAAAAAAGCAGGTTTACTCAATAGGGCCTTTGGCTTAAGTGTTACTCCTACTGATATTAATAAAGATGGATGGACCGATCTTTATGTAGCTAATGATTACTTAGACAAAGATCATTTTTATATCAATAATGGAGATGGATCATTCACCGATGCTATAAGTGACATGTTTTTTCATATGAGTAGAAATTCCATGGGATCAGATATCGCTGATTTTAATAATGACGGACATTTAGATGTAATTAATTTAGACATGATGGCAGAACATAACTATCGTCAAAAACAACTAAAAGGTCAGAGTCCATACGATTTGTATCATATTGCTGTAAAATTTGGATTAGGTCATCAGGTAATGCGCAATACATTGCAACTAAACAATGGTAATGGTACTTTTAGTGAGATTGGTCAGTTATCAGGAATATCACATACAGATTGGAGCTGGACACCTTTACTTGCCGATTATGACAATGATGGCTTTAAAGATCTCTTTATCTCTAATGGGTTTTATAGAAATATAACCGATATGGATTTTTTAAAATATGATTCTAATACGGCTATTGCGTCTGGAGGAGGCTCTAAAAAGTTTAATAATATGAGGTTATTAGACTTACTATCTTCAACTCCAGTAGCAAACTATATTTATAAAAATAATGGTGACCTTTCATTTTCCAAAAAGTCTACTTCCTGGGGATTTGACAAACCTTCGTTTTCCAATGGTGCCGTATACGCAGATTTAGATCAGGATGGCGACCTGGATCTGATTACTAACAATTTTAATCAAGAGGCATTTTTATACAAAAATAATAGTAGAGAACTAAGAGCTGATCATCATTATTTATCTATTCAGCTAAAGGGCAACAAAAATAACGCTTCAGGTATTGGTGCTAAAGTAACGGTTACCACTGGAGATGGCATACAATATCAGGAATGTTCCCCATATCGAGGATACCTTAGTTCGGGAGAATCCATTTTACATTTTGGAGTAGGATTAAACAAAAACATTACTTCGGTATCGGTAGTATGGCCGAATGGTAAATACCAACAACTAAATAATATTGCTTCCAATCAACGTATCCAATTAAATATTGAAGATGCAATCGATAAACCTCCTGTAGAAAAGGTTGAAAAAACTTTACTAACCAAAGTCAAAAACACTTTTTCTCCTGAATTCCAGCATCAAGAAAATGATTACATAGATTTTAAGCAAGAACCGCTACTAGAACATAAATTATCTAATAAAGGGCCTTTTATATCTAAAGGAGATGTTAATAATGACGGATTAGAAGATATATACATAGGCGGCGCAACTGGATTTTCCGGAACTTTATATGTTCAAAATAATCAGGGTAAATTCGTACAAAAGAAAATTAATGCATTTGAAGCAGATAAAACTTATGAAGATGCGGAAGCCCTCTTTTTTGATACTGATGCTGATCAAGATCTTGATTTGTTTGTAGTAAGTGGTGGCTATGCTTCAGCATCTAGTTCTTCATTATATCAAGACCGATTATACTTAAATGACGGAAAAGGTAATTTTAGTAAAGCTGAAAATGCGGTACCAAAGAATTTTCAAAACGGGACCTGTGTTGCAGCACATGATATTGATGGCGATGGCGATTTGGATTTATTTGTAGGCGGCGGAGCTAAGCCTCTATCCTACCCTATTGAAGAGCAAAGTCAATTACTTATCAATAATGAAGGTAGTTTTACAAATGCTACCAATATGTTGCCAAATAACGGAAATTTAGGAATGGTTAATGATGCGCTGTGGATGGATTATGATAATGATGGGAATAAAGACTTGATTCTGGCAGGAGAATGGATGCCAATCACTATTTTAAAGAATAATAACTCGAAATTCACTGAGATTACAAAGCAAGCTGGCCTTTTAAAAACAGCGGGATGGTGGAATACTATTACCACAGCAGATATAGATAAGGATGGTGATCTGGATTTGATTGCCGGGAATCGCGGTGAAAACTCATTTTATAAAGCTTCTGAAGATCAACCAGCTACTATTTATGCCAAAGATTTTGACCATAATGGTCGAATCGATGCATTTCCTTTTTATTATTTCAGTGATGGAAAGAGTTATCCAAAACATGTTTTAGATGAATTAGCAACACAGTATCCTGATATCAAAAAGAAATTTAGAAGATATCATCAGTATTCACAAGCAACGCTGGATTCCATATTTTCTAAAAAAGAAATGGAAGATGCACTGCAATTTTCAGCACATACATTTAGTAGTGCTTATTTTGAAAATAAAGGTAATGGAACATTCGAAACTCACAACTTGCCCAAATCAGCACAATTTTCTGAAGTTCGCGGTATTTTACCCATAGATATTAATAAAGATGGAAACCTAGACCTTATTTTAACTGGAAATAATTACCACACCGATGTAGAAATGGGCCGCAGTGATGCAAGTATAGGCACAGTATTATTGGGTGATGGGACAGGTGATTTTGAAGCTATTCCAACAAGCAAAAGTGGTTTTTCGGTAATCGGAGATGCTCGTGGTGTAAAGACCCTTCAGAAAAAAGATGAAACGTTAATCATCGCTATATGTAATGAAGGAAACTTACAATATTTCACCTATCAGTAAATCATAAAGTACATCTTCACATAAGTCTGAGCCTGTAAAACTTGATGTTTTACAGGTTTTTTTTATTGTTTTTAAAGAAAACACAAATAGGATGCAACCCTTTACTTTTTGTTTTGTCAATAGTAATAACTAGAAAAGAAAAGTAACTTTAAAGAAACGTACAATCAATCATAAATAATTGAAAACTAACATTCTTTATACACATAAGGATCTTATAGAGAAAAGCAAATCTGGTGATCGGAATTCGCAATATAAGCTATATGAACTGTATATAGATGCTATGTATAACGTAAGCATGAGGATATTAGGTATCAGAGAAGATGCAGAGGATATTATTCAAGATAGTTTTGTTGATGCTTTTAAAAACTTAACCTCTTTTAGATATGAAAGTACGTTTGGTTCCTGGTTAAAAAGAATAGTAATTAATAAAAGTATTAATCATTTAAAACTAAAAAAAGTACCGGTCACACCACTAGAGCAACATGAATATTATATAGGTGAAGAGATCAATGAACCTGTTAAAACGATGGATATAACTAAAATTAAAAAAGGCATAGCACAGTTACCAGATGGATACAAACAGATTATTAATCTATACCTAATTGAAGGATACGATCATATTGAGATTTCGGAGATACTAAAAATTTCTAGTTCTACATCTAAATCACAATATCATAGAGCAAAGAAAAAACTAATTCAGATTATAAATACACTAGAATAAGATGGATGATTTTGAAAAACATATCAAAGAAAACAAACTTCTTTTCGATGAACATAAGCCGGATAAAGCAAAACTCTGGCAACATATCGAGTCAGAACTCAATGTTACCTCCAAAGTAAAAACCGTGAAGCTTTGGCGATCTTCAATGATGAAAATAGCTGCAACAATAATTATTTTAATTGGAGTATTTTCTTTGACTACTACTTTTACAGCTTCAAATGAGTCAAATGATTTCGCAAATCAAGAGTTAAATGATATTGATACTTATTACAAAGGTCTTGTTTCATTTCAGGTAGAATTGGTGAAAAACAATTCTAAACTATCCACGGAAGATAAAGAAGAGTTCCTCTCCTTTATGGAAGAGTTAGATAAAGAACATCTTTTGCTAAAAAAAGAAATGACAGCCAACCTTAATAATGAATACATCCTAGAAGCCATAGTTCAGAACTATAAAAAAAGAATTGAATTAATAGAAAATCTTTTAGAGCAAATTAAAGATTCAAAAAAATCCGATGATAATGAAGGATATATTTTATAAAAAATTAATACTCTCCCTTTTGATAATCTTCACTGTACATTCTATAAATGCACAGGAAGAACTATCTAAATCAATTGAAAAGATTTATGATTTTACCAATGCCGGAGAACTACAACTAGAAAATAAATACGGTAACATTATTATCAACGGATGGAACCAAAACAAGATAAAGGTTTCTATAGACATTGTAGTTAACAAAAAAGATAAAGATGATGCCGAAGATCTTTTAGCTAGGATAAAACCATCTATAACAACTTTAGATCAGTCTATAATCATATTCTCTAACATTGAAGAGAAAAGTGACAGCTTTTTCTCCAAAGTATTTAATCGCGTAAACCCTTTTGATTTTGACAAAGGAAGCATACAAATAGATTACCAAATCAGTCTACCCCTTAATGCGGAAATTCAAGTAACAAACAAATTTGGAGATATTGTTATCAATGATTGGAATGGAAAGTTAAAAGCAAACTTACAACACGGTGATATGTGGATTAATAACAACATCATTAATGCTAATATCGAAATGAAATTTGGGAAACTGCAAACCAAGTCTATTACATATGGGAAGATAGAATTAAAAAATAGCGAATTTGATCATCAAACTTCTAAAAACCTTAGAATTATAAGTAGTGGGTCTACGATTATGATTGAACAAGTTTCTAATCTTGAAATTTATTCTAGTAAAGATAAAATCTCCATAGAAAATATTGAAGAGATAAAAGGAGAACTAAAGTTTTCAAATATCGTATTGAAAAACTTAAGAAATGACGTAGATCTCATAATGGATGTAGCAGATTTTAAGATTAAAAATATTCTAAAACCGAATGCAACTATTAATATCAACCAAAAATCTTCTGAGCTAAGCATCAACATATCTGATCTTAATTTTGATTTCAGTGCTTCGTTGGAACAAGGGCTATTGAGAATCCCTAAGACATTTAAAAACATTAAAAACAAAGTAATAGATAATAAAAAAAGAATACGAGAGATCAAAGCCAATTATGGAATAGATTCTAACAAAGGGACCTTTCATATAAAAGGTATTAAAGGAGTTATCATCCTAAAAGAAGAATAAAAGACAATCAAAACTATTTATCAATTCAATAATCAAAACAAATCAATACTCATGAAAAAATCAATCAAATTACTAATTACTTTTCTATTCATTAGTATATACCATATCAATTCTCAAGAATCCACAGATGAAGATTATATAGAATTTAATGACCGTAAAAATATTGTACACGGAGTCTATCTTGGTTTTAGTGCTAGTTATGGAGAAATTGAAGGAGAAGATACGGCATTAATCGGCCTTAAATTAGCATATGTAGCCAATAGACAATTCGAAGTAGGTTTTGGTATGAAGGGTTTTTATTCTCAACAAAATCTACCAGGTATATCTATTTCTAATGATGAAGATTTAATTGGAGGGTATATAGGGATGCACTTAGAACCTATATTCTTCAGTAAATCAAGAGTAAATCTATCATTTCCTTTACTAATTGGAATTGGAGGGGTTGGTTATATAGATGGACAGTTCGATGATAACGATGAATTTGACGAGGATGATTATGACTGGGATGCAGTGTTTGTTGCCGAACCTGGAATAAATCTACTATTTAATGTATCTAGATTTCTACAATTGGAAGCTGGCGTAAAGTATAGATTCTCGAGTAAATTTAATATCCATCCTAGTGGTATAGATCGAATCAATGGATTTTCTGCAGGGTTAGGAGTCAAAGTTGGAGTTTTTAATCTTGGTAAAAACAGATATAAGAAAAAAGCTCCAAAAAAATAACTTAACAGTACGGAGTAATTCTTTAAATATTCATTTTCAAAAGATTACACCGAAAAACAATCATTTTTAAGTATATAAAAATCAAATTAAATATAATTAGGCATAAAAATTGATATCATGAATTTGCATAAAAAAGAAATGTTACCAAAGCCCCAAATGAAAACTAAAGTTATTGTAAAAACCGAAAAAATTGATACTAACTATGTATTTTCAGACAACAGCCAAGTATATCTTAAACGCAAATCAAGTGTTAAATCCGCAAATAGTAATTCTTTACACTCCCAAGAATGGTATCCCGTTAATTTTTGCTGGAAATCTTAATTAGGAGAAACACTCTTTGGTTTTCAAAGTATTTATTTTAATAATTAAATAACATTTGTATACCCAAATTGTCTGTAGATTTATAAAATAAAAAATGCTGTAACAAGTCTCGTACTTTACAGTCTCCTTTATACACTTATCTGAAAAACATATCTTTTGAAAAAATATATCTCTATTAATACACTGCTAGTAATGCTATGCACACTAGTTCATTATTCCTCTATTGGTCAAGAAAAATTTACTATTAACGGCACTATAACTGAGCAATCCAGTAATGAAACTCTAATCGGTGTTAATGTCCTTTTCCCTGAAATAGGCAAAGGAGTCGTCACCAATGAATATGGATTTTACTCTATTACTTTACCCGAAGGAACTTATAAACTGCAGATTAGCTACTTAGGTTTTAAAGACATTATTCAGGAAATCACTCTGAATGAAGATAAAAAGCTGAATTTTCAATTATCGGAAGCTTCAGAAATGTTAGACGAAGTGGTAATTACCGAAAATGTAGAAAAAGTGAATATTAAGAATCCCCAGATGAGTCTTAACAAACTAACAGCGGGAACTATTAAACAAATTCCAGTAGTTCTGGGTGAAGCGGATGTCATTAAATCCATCATACTACTACCAGGTGTAACCAGTGGTGGTGAAGGTGCTTCAGGATTTAACGTTCGTGGTGGTGCAGCAGATCAAAATTTAATTCTACTAGATGAAGCTACGATATTTAATTCTTCACACCTTTTCGGATTCTTTTCGGTTTTTAATCCAGATGCTATCAAAGATATCAAACTCTACAAAGGAGGCATTCCTGCGAAATATGGAGGCCGTGTATCTTCTGTACTAGATATTTACCAAAAAGAAGGAAACAGTAAAGAATATCACCTTAGTGGAGGGCTTGGACTGGTATCTAGTAGACTACTTGCAGAAGGTCCGATTGTAAAAAATAAAGGAGCATTTCTGGTTGGAGGTCGAGCATCCTATGCACATCTTTTCCTGCCATTATTAGATGATGGTAACGACAACGTAGCTTATTTTTATGACCTCAACGCAAAATTGAACTATAAGATTAATGAGAATAACAATATTTTTGTATCTGGATATTTTGGACGAGATGTGTTCTCTATTAGTGAAAGTTTTAGAAATACATACGGTAATACAGTCTTAAATCTAAGATGGAATCATCTATTCTCAGATAAACTATTCTCTAACTTATCCTTGATATATTCAGATTATTTTTATGGATTAGAACTTGATTTTGTCGGTTTCGAATGGGACTCTGGTATTAGAAACTTTAACGTAAAATATGACTTAAAACATTATCTGAGTGATAATTTTCAGCTTAATTATGGTATTAATGATATCTACTATCGTTTCAATCCAGGAGAGATCAAACCGAATAGCGAAGATTCTGGAATTATAAGAGATAAACTTATCGATAAATATGCCAATGAATTAGGGGTTTATATAGATGCTGAGCATAAAATTTCAAATAATTTGTCATTACAATATGGAGTGAGGCTTAGTAACTTTACTAGATTAGGACAAGATGAATTGAATATCTACGAAAATGAAAATCCACTATTATTTAATGAGGAACTGCAGATTTATGAAGCTGCAGATCCAATTGGAACTGAGAGAATTAGTAGAAGTGATCAGATAGAAAATTTTACTAATCTCGAGCCAAGAGTAGCATTAGCTTATGCTTTTAATGATAATACCTCTATAAAAGCAAGTTACAACAGAATGGCACAATACCTACACCTATTATCTAATACCAACTCTCCTACTCCTCTTGACGTTTGGACACCAAGTGGAAAGTATGTGAAGCCTCAATTGTTAAATCAATATGCGTTAGGATATTTCAAAAGTATAAAAGATGATGCCTATTCTTTAGAAGCAGAAGTGTTTTATAAAGATATAGAAAACAGAATTGATTATATCGATGGAGCAGAGCTTATCGCAAACGATGCCATCGAACAAGAGATCCTTAGTGGAGAAGCTAGGGCCTATGGTTTGGAATTATTAATCCGAAAGAATCAAGGTAAGTTTAAGGGATGGTTAGCATATACATTATCCAAATCTGAACAACGAACGCCAGGAAGAACACCAGTAGAAATTGGTATTAACGATGGAGAATGGTATAATACTCCTTTTGATAAGACTCATGATATTTCTTTTAATGGAAGTTATGAATTGAATAAAAAATGGAAATTTAATGCTAATTTCCTTTTTCAAACAGGACAACCAACTAATTACCCGTCTGGACAGTTTGAATATCAAGGATTAATAGTACCTATTTTTGATGGCTTGCGTAATGATCAACGTTTACCGGCTTATCATCGTATGGATATTTCTGCAACATTAACACCAAGAAAAAATAAAAATAGAAAATGGCAGGGAGAATGGGTTTTTAGTATTTATAATTTATATAATCGTAGAAACGCTGCCTCAATAACCTTTAGTCAAAACACAGAAACTCGGGTTAATGAAGCTGTAAGGACTTCTATTTTCGGAATTGTACCCGCAGTAACTTATAATTTTAAATTTTAGTAAGATGAAAAAACTATTATATATCATAATCGGACTGGCCATATTTACGAGTTGTGAAGATGTTATTGATGTGGATGTTCCTAACGGTGAACCAAGATTAGTTATTGATGCTTCTTTTGAAATTTATTTAGATGAAACCCCAATCGATGCATTAGGAGGTGTACGACTTACATTATCTGCTCCTTTTTTTGATGATGATGTACCAACAGTAAGCAATGCCACTGTGTTCATTACTAATCTTTCTGATAACGCTATCTTTAATTTTGTAGAATCATTAGCAGAACCTGGACTTTTTATTCCGGAGGACTTTAATATTATTCCAGAATTTGATACAGATTATGAACTAACTGTTATATATGAAGGAGAAACATATAAAGCTACCACTCAGCTTATCCCAACTGCTACTATTGATAACATAGAGCAAGGAGATGGAACATTGTTTGATGGAGACGAAACTGAAATTATAGTTTTCTTTACTGATGATGGTACACGAGATGATTTTTATTTATTCGATTTTGATTTTAATTTATACCTTCCTAGTGAAGATCGATTCTATCAAGGCGAGGCTTTTAATTTCTCTTATTTTTATGAAGATATGGTAGGAGGCGAAGAAGTAACTATCAAAATTCTCGGGATAGACGAACGATACTATAATTATTCTAACATCCTAATAGAACAAAGCGAACAAGAAGGAGGAAATCCTTTTCAGACACCTCCTGTACAAATACGAGGAAATATTATTAATACCACGAATCCTGATAATTTTGCTTTAGGATACTTTAATTTATCCGAAGCCAATCGTTTTCAATTTACTATTGAAGAGTGATCAGGAAAATCAGTATTTTTGAAGCATGACGTTTACCAAGACAACAGAACAAGCTTCAAACTATGATCATCTGGAAAAGATGAACATTTCCGAATTATTATCTAACATCAATAAGGAAGATAAAACTGTTCCAGAAGCCGTAGAAAAATCTATTCCACAAATCGAAGCATTAGTGTTTCAAATTGTTGAAAAATTAAAAAATGGCGGAAGACTTTTTTATATGGGTGCCGGAACCAGTGGTCGGTTAGGTGTAGTAGATGCCAGTGAATGCCCTCCCACTTTTGGAGTTTCTTATGATCTGGTAATCGGATTAATTGCTGGTGGTGATCCTGCTATAAGGAAAGCTGTAGAGTTTGCTGAAGATAACACGGAACAAGGCTGGAAAGATCTCGAAGATTATCAAATTTCAGAAAAGGATGTTGTTATCGGTATTGCAGCTTCTGGAACAACGCCTTATGTTATTGGAGCTCTAAAAAAGTGCAATGAATCTAACATAATTACTGGTTGTATCACCTGTAATGCAGGAAGTCCATTAGCAACAACCGCACAATATCCAATTGTGGTCATTGTCGGGCCAGAATTTGTTACTGGAAGTTCACGGATGAAAGCAGGTACTGCTCAAAAATTAGTGCTAAATATGATATCAACTGCTACTATGATTCAGTTAGGAAGGGTAAAAGGCAATAAAATGGTCGATATGCAACTCAGCAATAACAAACTGGTTGATCGTGGTACACGGATGATTATGGAAGAATTGAAAATTGAAAGAGCATTAGCTTCAGAACTATTAGAAAAATATGGTAGTGTTCGTAACGCAATAAACAATTATGGAGCCTAAAAGAACGGATAAAGAATTACTTGGTAAAGGAGTACAGCGTATGGCAATTGCGTTGATATTTATGTTTATTAGTCCAGTTATTATACACTCGGCGTTTAAGAATCAAGATCATCCCTACTATATACCTATTTTAATTTTGGGATTGATTGGAGCTGCTTTCGCTATATTCATGGCCTTTAGAGGACTAAAAACAATTATGGATTCAATATTTGGTAAGAAATAGATTCTGTTTTTAATACAGTACTTATTAAAAAACAGAAAAAAGAGTGATTTTATCCAAACCACTCTTTCTCTTGAAATATTTAAAACGAAAGTGCTCTTCATACTATATAATAAGCACTTTTAATATTCTAAACTTATTTATTAATTACCTGCATCTGCACAATCAGTTGGTAAAGCATCGTACTCTGCAGCAAATGCATTGTCTGGAATACACTCAAAACCTCTGTACGTTTCAATAGCTTCTCTAAGTATTACACAAGTAGTCTGATTCTCAGTAGCATCATAAGATGTAATAGCTGTCTCAACAGATAGTTTAGAAGCCAAAGTCTGATTTTCGCAAGCCACGTCATCTATTAGATCTTGAGCATCATCACTACCACAAGAGGTTATGAATAAAACAGATGCTACTAATGTCGCTTTTCCTAAGTTTTTCAAAAAATTGTTTTGGTATTTCATTACTTTTTTTGTTTAAAATGAATTGTTAAATCGTTAGTAAACCTAACGGCCTGATTAATATTTATTGTATGATTGTGAACCTTTCTCTAAATTATTTTTAAAAGACATAAATTTTGAAAGGAAGAATATTTTTGTATAACAAATTATATTGTCATCATCTATTCGATACAAATCATTGAATTCCAGCTTTATTGAAAATCATTTTAATATTACAAACTTAATTTTCATTAACTATCTTTTGATTTTCTATCCTTTCCTTTAAATCATCAATATATCGTAAGGCATTTTTATTTTCATAATCTGTATACGCTTTTGTTGCCCATTCTATAGCCTTGGTATAATCACCTTTAATTTCATTATAAAAAGCCATATTAAAACAAGCTTGTCCAGCAATCTCCGGATCTGGATTGGATGTTTCCTTCTCCCATAACGCCGCAGCACCATCCCACTGCCCGGTTTCTACTTTTCGTTTTGCAATTTCAAAATTAGGTGTTGCTTTTACATAATAATCACGGTATACTTTAGCTTTATAGGGCAATAACCTCAGCGCGTAATCACTTCCTATTTTTTGGCTAATCTGTAAGATTGATTGTTTTCTGTTTGTTGCAGCTTCAATTGCTTTTATTGGATTAATACCTTTACCATTGGATCTTGTTTTCTCATTAACAGAGAGTTGATCACATACTTTTTTACGAATTGGATCATAAATTCGCCATCCAGTCTTAATTTTTGTATCTATATTTACTATATGTTCAATTGCCGGAATTTCTATTCCCAAAGGACCTTCTATCTTAGTATTTTCTACATTATATGTTGCCTTGGCATCTGTATCATATATTGCTAAACTAAAAATAGCCTCTACATTGTTTTTTTTGCATAAATCTTCTATTTGATTCCAGTCTAAAGATGAAGGAAAAACGCCTCCACCTGGATTTTGGTCTAACTTTACTGGTAATATAACAACATCGGTAAACCTAGGATTTTGTAGTAATGCATTTTTCAAAGCAATAATGGCCTGCTCTGCTCCTTCTTTATCCAATTTTTTACCTTCTAAAGATAATATTTTATCTACTTGATCTAATCCACTATTTTCATCAGAAGGTATACTCCTGTTAAGGATTCCAATTTTTTTCACTGCTGAATCCAGTGTAACGATGGGAGGTTTAATTACCTCCGTTTTTAATGATTTTTTACTACCGCATCCAATCATTATGATACAGAAAAATGCAAAAGTAATTGTTTTAACTATGAGTTTACGTTTCATGTTTTTTGTGAATTATAATATCTTAAAAAGACATAATATTACTATTAAGCAAAAATTAGAAAGAGTGGTCTTCCCCAAAACCACCCTTCCCTAAAAATATTAAATAAAAAATTAGTTAGTAGAAAATGCCCAGGTATTTCCACTATTAGTTGCTCCAACTGCCAAATCTCCATCTTCCACAGAAATACCGGTAGTTGATTGACCTGCTGATGCAGATACGAAGTTATTATTAGGACCAGCTAAAAAAACAAGTCCACTAAGTGAGGGAACCCCATCACTAAAACTAATTGTATATGTATTTCCGGACACTGCAACAGTCGCGGTGCCACTTGTATTGATAATCGGTCCTGAACCATCACCAGGGGTATATACTAAATTGCCAGTATACGATGTGAGTACTTGTGTAGGAAGAGTTACAAATTGATCTACAGCAGTTCCATCATCGTCATCACCACAAGATGCCATTAATAAAACAGATAATACCAATACTACTTTACCTAAGTTTTTAAAAAAATTGTTCTGAGTTTTCATTGCTTTTAAATTTTAAAATAAATTATTAAATCGGTCATAAACTTAAAAGTCTTATTCTCAAATAAAGTCTAACTGAGGACATTCGAACCAATTTTGTTGACCAACAGCTAATTTGAAAGGAACAATGCAATTCTTCTATATTTTTTTAGATTAAGGCTGAACAACTATCCTATAAGAAGTTACCTATCCTATTATAAGCTAGTTATTTAAGTTTTTATTTATTTAAGACCACAAAATCCGCTACAAACATCCTTAGATAACTACCATTCGTCCTCATCTCTTAGTTTAGAATACTGCTTAATATTAATTTAATGGAGCAAATAGAATATTCTCTATGTCAATACAAAAATACTATGGCAACAGATACACAAGTACAAATATTTATAGACGGAGAACGAATTCCGGCATTCCAAAATCTATCGTTACATCAGGAAATTGATGCGCATCATAGTTTTGAGTTAACCTGCAGAAAAGATGTGTTAGAAACTGTCACGGATAATATTACCGGAGAAAGCGCTAATTTTTTAGGAGCTATTTTTTTATTAAAAATTCAATCAGTTAATGGTTTTTCCGATGATGAAATATTAGAATTTAAAGGGATTGTAACTACAGTAAATACCGTTAAGGGATTTTATCAAAAAACTGGTGACCTTGTTCATATCATAGGTAAAAGTTGTAGCATTATTGCCGATGACGGACCTCATTATACTTCTCATCAAGATATTGGAATATCAGAAATTTTAGAGAAAACCTTCTCAGGGTACGATAGAGGAATTTTACAATACAATATTTCTCCAAAAAAAGCAACTCCCATTCATTATAGTGTACAACAAGAAGAAAGTGCATTCCAATATGCTAGTAGACTAGCCGCACAATATGGGGAATGGTTTTATTATAATGGTACCGAATTGGTGTTTGGAAAACCAGAGAATAAAGATTCTGTAAAATTGCGTTATGGATACGATCTTCTTGAATTATCCATGAAACTAGAAGCTATTCCGAATAATTTCAAATATTTCACTAATGATTATCTAACAGATGGTTTTCACGAAGTAAAGACCAAAGAATTAAGTTCTAACACAAAAGGATTTATATCCACTATTAGTCAAAAAAGCGACAAACTATTTCGGAAAGAAACACAAGTTTTTGTAAGTGCTCATGATGATCCTCAAATGAAATCAAGGATCGATGATCAGATATTACATCAAAAACAAGCTAATGAAGTTAATCAGGTAAAAGTAACAGGGAAAAGTAGCAATCCAAGTATTACAGTAGGCAGTACTATAGTAATAGACGGAGAAACCTCATCCTATGGTGGTTATAGAATCACAAAAATAAAGCACAGTTGCACTGAAAATGGCAGATATGAAAACACTTTTGAAGCCGTTACCGCAGAAACTGATGCTTATCCTAAAACTTCTATTAAAGCATTTCCCAAGGGTAAATCCCAAACCGCAGTGGTAGTAGACAATGCTGATCCTGAGGGAATGGGACGTGTAAAAATACAATACGCTTGGCAAAAAGAAACAGGAGAAACTTCGCCATGGATTAGACAAGCCAGTCTTGCAGGAGGTCCAGGACAAGGAATGTATTTTGTGCCAGAAAAAGGAGATGAAGTTATTGTTGATCACGAAGGAGGCAATGCAGAAACACCGATTGTAAAAGGGAGTGTAACCAATGCTTCTTCTGTGCCTGAAAGTTTTAAGAGTGGTAACAATCACTTAAAAGCGATCAAAACCCGAAGTGGGAATCAAGTAACACTTAATGACGCTGATGGTAGTGTAACCATAGCAGATCCCAGTGGGAATACCATTGTGATGGGTGGTAACGGAGAAATTACGATCAACGCACCTAATAAGATCACCTTCTCCTCTACGGATATAGCTATTGAAGCCAGTAACAATCTAACAATGAATGCTGGGAGTAATATTAATGCTAGTGCGGGTAGTAATTTTAGTGCTAGTGCGTCATCTAGCATTTCATTAAACGCAGGGAGTAGTTTAAGAGCAAAAGCAAAATCTACAGCTTCATTAAGTGGTAAATCCGTAAGGATAACTGGTAAGCATGTTTCTATTACTGCCTCTGTTATGGCAAATATACAAGCAACGGCAGGACTTACTTTAGGAGCACTTGCAGTAGGGATTATTGGAGGTGTTACCAAAGTTATCGGTAGGAGCAAATGTTCTGTAGAATCTCCAGAATGTAATATTAATTGATACCCATAATACTTATTAAAAATGGCTAGAAAATTTGTTCCAAATGGACAGAAAGTTAAATGTAGTTTTGGTAAAGGAGAAACGGCTAAGATTAACATAAGTAGACCCAGTACAACCAAATTACATGACGAAATCTGGGCCACAACAGCGGATAAAGAAATTACCCCTTTTGATGTGTGTTCTTGTCCAACTAATGCTTCTAAAAAATGCTTACCGCTATTACAAGAGTGGTTGCCTAATACTGTTGCTATAAACGTGAAAAATGGTGGGAATAATTTTCTACTGGGTTCCAGTCAAAATACTTGTATTGCAAATGTAACTTTTATTGGGCTTGTTGAGATAGATCTTGAAGAAGCCAACGTTTCTAAAGATGCTCAAGATTTTGCTAAAAATAATCCAACTAGCAATGAAGGAGAAGGTTCTTCATCTAGTCCTACCTCAAACCAATTAGGAGGTGGCGGAGCAGAATCAGAAGCTATGCAAACAACAGATTCGAGTACTGATGACTCTTCATGGAGGGATCTCGAAGAAGGAAAGGATATAAAAGACGACTTAATAGCCGCTGCTAATAAAAAGACTGAGGAGGAAAAACAACAAACTCAAGATTATATAGATGCAGGTACAAATCGAATCGATGAAGGTCATGAAATTGAAAGAGCAGATGAAGCTTCTATTGAAGAAGCTATAGAAGATGCTAATAGATTAAGAGCGGAAGCTATTGTGTTAGATCATAAAAGTGAGAATCCAGATCCAACGGTAACGGCGGAACTCGAGGAAGAACTTGAAGCAGGGATGCCTGAATATTCTTTGCAAGGTTCTTTAGGGGCAGGTGTTGGTTATGTCGAAGGAGCAGTAAAAGAAGGAATAATTGACCCCGTAGTAGGGGCTTATAAACTTTCAAAGGGGATTGCTACATCTTTAGATGACATAGGAATGTTTTATATGCATAGGGATCCTGTTTATCTGATAGCTTTACAAGCTTATGATCCAGATAGGCTTGAAGAAAGATTGGTGCTTAATCAGATTCAGGATGATGCCCTTTGGGAAAGAGTGAAAAACTTGCCTAAAGAAGCTAAGGATCAATATGTTAAAGATTATAAAGAAATAGGAAGAGACTTGCAATCAGGAGATGACCAAGTTGCAGGAAAAGCTGCTGGAAAAGGTGTAGTAAAAACAATTTTTCCTCTTAAAAAAGTTATAAAAATGGGTAGTAAAATCTTCAATAAAGATTTTATGAAAGAATTGAATTTGAAATCAGTAGTTCAGGGAGCTAAGGGAGAATTATTGGATCATCTTACTGGAAACATATATAGTAAACTTCCTTATATGGGGAAAATTAAGGAGATCATGAATTCGGCTAAAACTTATAAGAACAAAATTGCTGAAATTAAAGGAGTTTTAAAATCGTTTAATGAAGGAGCCCATCCTAGCACATATACTAAGACACCTGCTCCAGTCCCTTCTACAAAAACACAAGGAGACACTACCAATGATAAGGCAAATGATCCTAAAAATTCTCAAGAAGGCTCACAGAAAACAAACAAAAATAGCATTTGTAAAGGTGATCCCGTAGATGTAGTTACCGGAGTAAACATCTACGATTATGTTGATTTTGAGATTCCAGGAACTATTCCAATACACTGGAAAAGAATTTGGTATTCTGATTCTGCATACAAAGGTTCATTAGGCCATGGTGTTCATTATAATTATGATATTCACCTTACAACTAGATCAGAGGATATATTACTTACACTTGGAGATGGTAGACTTGCTTTTTTCTCTTTGGTAAACGAAAAAAACAAATCAGAATTTAATAGAGCAGAGAAGCTTAAGCTTACATATGTTGATTCCTCCAACTATCATTTGTTTGATTACGAAGAACAACTTACGTATGTATTAACCAATTATTCAGGAAGCTATAAACTTTCTAGAATCATAAAAGATGAGCATACAAGTGTTCAATTTAACTATCAAGGTAATAATTTAAAAGAAATTGTAGACACTGCTGGAAGGCTTATCAAAATTCATCATAATGATGACAACAAAATCATAAAAATCACTCAGCATCATCAATCAGAAGAGCGAACATTAGTTACCTATGAATATAATAAGGTTGGAGATCTTACCAAAATTACAGATGCTACAGGAAAATCTGTAATAGCAGTCTATAAAAACCATTTGATGATTTCTAAAACACATCGTGAAGGAGCCACTTGTTTTTGGGAATACGAATCTTACAACACTGGAGCTAGATGTACTCGTACCTGGTTGGAAGGAGGAACTTTGGACTACAGTTTCGAATATCACGATAAATACAATTATGTATGGGATTCTTACGGACACAAAACGACCTATTACCACGAAAATAACATACCTGTAAAAATTGTTGATCCGTTAGGCGGTATTACAACCAAAGAGTATAATGAATTTGGCGAACTAATAAAAACAACGGATCAAGAAGGACTACAAACACAATATAAATATGATGATTTTGGAAATGAAACATCTATACGGTACCCCGATGGAGCCAATGTAGAATTTGCTTATGATGATGAAGGGCATTTACTTTTACAAACATCACCAGAAGGAGGTATACTTTCTAGATATTTTAAAAATAATAAGTTGGATACTATTATGTATCCAGACCAAACCATGCAAACTTTTGAATATAATGAGTCTGGTTTGGTTTCTAAAATCGCGGATGCCAATGAAAACACAACACATCTTTTTTATGATGAAGACCATAACCTAAATCGCATGGTTTCTCCAAACGGAGAAGAATCTTTTTGGGAATATAATGCTTGGGGTCAATGTATCAAAACTATTAACCCTGCAAAGCATCAACAATTATTTTCTTATGATCCTTTAGGTAATGTATCTACAATTAGACTACCTGATAAAAACGCGATACAACTAGAATATGACAGTTATGGAAGAGTTAGAAAAGCAATTGATAATGAAAGAATTCTTACATACGAATACACCTCTCAAGGGAATTTGAAGTCCAGAAAACAAGACGGTCGAAAAGTTTTGTTTAGGTATAATAAAGAAGAACAACTTATTGGAGTAATCAATGAGCATAAAGAAGCTTATAATTTTACTAGGGATGCAATGGGTAATATCATCAAAGAGGAAGGTTTTGATTATATTTCTAGAGGTTTCATAAGGGATAAGGCTGGAAAGGTAATTAAAGAGGAAAAATCCAATGATAAATTCAGTATCTATGAATATGATAAAGGGGGTCGTGTATCAAGGGTAGAATATCACGATAATTCTTGGGCTACATTTGATTATAATAAAGATGGATTGTTAATCCAAGCTGTAAACCCAAATAGCCACGTGAAAATTAATCGTGATGAAGCAGGAAGAGTTTTATCCGAGGATCAGGATGGTCATACAATATCTTATGATTATAATGATGAAGGGCAGCAATCAAAAATAAAAAGTAGCTTAGGTGCTTCTATAGATCTTAAGTACACAGATCTGGGAGAAATCTCATCGGTAAAAGCTAAAAATCAGCATAATAACATCTGGAAAGCTAATTTTAAGTACAATAGCTTGGGTATGGAAACAGAGCGTTCCTTACCAGGAGGTATAAAGGCAAGCTGGAGTTATGATCATGCTGGAAGACACAAGCAACAAGTAATCAAAAAACAAGAGGTTCAAACCAGACGAAGAACATATTCCTGGGATGTCAATCATAAATTAAGAAAAATTGTAGATAATCTCTCTCAAGGAGTTGTCACTTTTGATTATGACGATTTCAAGAATCTTGCGTGGGCACAATACGAAGACAAATCATACGACTATAAATTACCAGATGAAGTAGGGAATCTATATCGCACTAAAGAGAAAAAAGATCGTGAGTATGGTCGTAATGGTCAATTATTGACTTCAGGGAATAATAAGTATGAATATGATGATGAAGGAAATCTAATTAAAAAATCATCTCCAAAAGGAATCTGGAAATATGATTGGGCAGCAAATGGAATACTAAAAAGCATCTATCGTCCGGATCGGAGTATTGTTGAAATAGAATACGATGCACTAGGAAGAAGAACTGCTAAAGTTATTAAGCAGTGCCCTTCAAAAAAGTCAGAGAACAATCCAGATCTAATTACTCGTTTTGTTTGGAATGGAAATACACCATTACACGAATGGAACTATAAGTTAAAAGATCGTCCACAAAGCATTATCAATGAAACGGATCAGTTATCTATAAATCAAGAAGAACCTATAGAAAATTTAATTACCTGGGTCTTTGACCATGGTACTTTTAAACTTGCAGCAAAAATCACTAAGGATGACACCTACTCTATCATTACAGATCATCTGGGCACACCTGTAGAAATGTACAACAGTAAAGGTGAAAAAACCTGGCATGCAGAATATGACATATACGGAAAAATTCGTAACCTTGTAACAGGTTCATTGAATGATTGTCCTTTCCGTTTTCAAGGTCAATATGAAGATTCTGAAATCGATTTGTATTATAATCGTTTTCGATATTATAATCCTGAAGAAGGTATTTATATTTCTCAGGATCCAATACGATTGGCTGGTAATAATCCAACAATGTACGCATATACCCATGATACTAACGGTTGGGTAGATCCATTTGGACTTAATAACATAAAAACGGGTTCAGGTCGTGATCATGTAACTTATGAAGGTATTAAAAATGGGAAACCTTACGTAGGTTATGCAAGCGCACCTTCTTCCGAAGGGCTAACTTCTGCTCAAATTATAAGTAGAAGATATAGTGCAAATTTTAATAATTTTGGTGGAATCCCACCGGAATCCGTTTATGAAGGTTCAGGAGTTAGAGGAAGAAATACTGCTAAAGGTTTAGAGCAACAAATTTACGAGACTAATGTTAATAAATATGGCAAAAAAGGTGTAGCCAATATAGATAACCCTGTTAGCGAGAGGAATCCGAAAAAAGATGTTTATGCTAGAGCAGCAGACAGACATTGTAAAAAGACTAAACCCTCTTAAATTATAAAATATGTCAGGAAAAATGATTTCTTGGAAAGAAAATAAAGTTATAAGTATTGAAACGAGAAAAAATGTTTTTGTTCTAGCTCAAATGCTTAAAAGGCCCTATTTAAAGTTTTATAATCTTTTCAACTTAGATAATAATTGGGAAAATGTCGATTTAAATAAAATTGACACCCTATTTGTAAATGCTGTTACTAATCAGTTTCTTAAGTTTAGTAATATTTCTGAGGTTAAAAATATTAATCCAAAAACCTCTAATAAAGATGTTAAACTTTGGATTAAAGGATTCTCAGGTAATAGAAAAGTTGTTGTTTTTGAAAATACCGAATTCGAGAAAGAAATTATTATACTTGGCTCTACACCAGGCGGTTTACTTGTTGAAAGAAGTATATATAAAAAAGGGAAATATGAGCATCCTAGCGGACTTTTTGATAAAGTAGTAATCGATAATATCCCTTTAAATAAATCTGAACTAATCAATAATCATGAGCTAATGTCCTTAGCAGTGTTTCCTTCAATGAATGAAAGATTGTTTTTATGTTATAAAAAGAAAAAAAATGTTGATCCATTTAAAGATTTAAGGTTTGATAAAAAACTAGTTATTGATGATCATAAAATTTTTATTGAAATAATATCAAGTTCTGACAAGTCAGATCAAGAAAAAATTTTACAAGATTATTTTACAAATTAATGAAAACCTACCTAAAAGATATTATCAAAGAAAAGCAGTTCGACGGAATCATTTCCAATGTGAATGAGGTTACAGCATATTTCAAAGATTTATCTCCTGACTCTAACTCTTTCATCAGTATTATCAATAACAACAATAATGTACTAAGATTTACTTGGGTTGCCGAGCAAAAATGGCTGGTAGAATATCCAGTAGTCACTAATCAAATACATCAACAAAGATATGCTAATGAATCAGAATCTTTAGTATTGATAAATCGTGTTAATGATAATGAAAGTTTTGATAATTTCTCAGGGTTTACAGAAGTACCCGTTGGAGAATTCACTCTAGATGAAATTCTAGAATTTAAAGAAGAAGATGCATACCTTTTAAGAGAAGAAGAACCTCCTACAAAAAAAGTAGTTACTCCTAAAAGCACAAGTACAGTATCAAAATCTAAAAAAACTTCCAAATCATCTCTAATCTTTGGAGATATAACTATTCCCAAAGAACAACCTAGAACCAAATACGTTCCCAGAGTTACTTCCAAAAAAAAGCCAAAAACTTCTACTTCTCCACTTAAACAGTTTAAAACATCGGCAGAAGAATTAAAAAAAGAAAAACAACAACCTAGTACAGCTAAAGCTCCTGTAAAACCGGTAACTAAAAAAGCTGCTAAACCTAAATCAACTAAGGATAAAACTAATCATACCAACCTTCTACATCTAGGAAAAACTACAAAACCTAAAAAAGATAATAAACCTTCTTTAGTCATGGGAGAACAACTTGGCACAGATCAAAAATCAACAACCGCTCCTACTCCATCAAAACCTAAAAACACCAGTAGTAGTTCGAAAAAACCAAAACCTTCTAGTGATAATAGCTTTTTTAGTATTTAACTAATTTTATGTATTAGAAATTCTATTGCTTCTTTGAGGTATTGTAAATTTTCGTATTCAACATTTCATCACTAAATTTCAGAATACAGATTTAAGTTATGCAACCTATTATGCACATCCACATCAATCTGTTGTTTATCCACAATTTTAGACCAAAGCCCCACTATACGCATAGTATCTTATTTCTAAATAATACCTTAAGTATACTTATTACATCGCGTAATAAATAAACTTAAATTTTTTACATTATGATTAACAAATTATCAAACTTAGGAAAAGCTTTAACCAGAGAACAACAAAAAACAATCAATGGAGGGTTACTCTTACCGTGTCATAATAATAGGGATTGTGAAGATCTTACTGCTAGTTATAATTATCAGTGTGTTGCCGTTCCTAGTTCTCCATTCGGTAGACTATGTGTTTTAAGATAACACAAAACGTTATAATAATTAAAATTTTTACACAATGAAAAAAAACATTTTAAACTTAGAAGGAGTTAAAGTGCTCGGAAAAAAAGTACAGAAAACTGTTCATGGTGGTTATGATGGATGTGACTGCGGAGTAGTTACTAATATGCCATTTTTTTGTCCATATAGACCATGTAACTAGAAGAAAATAGTTGGTTATTTTTTAACGGAGAATAACAGATTAAAACCCTCATCTATTTATAAAAATAGATGAGGGTTTTTTATTAATTGATTGATGAAATAAAATGATACAACTAATAAAAATAAATATCCAATATTAATCTATAACCGTAAGTTCATAGGCTGGCAAATACGTTTTCACGTTACTAAATTCTGTATTAAATAATCGAACACGGTATGTCCTTCCTTCGGGTAAGTCTTTATTCGGAACAGATGGTGATATTAGTTCATATGACAAATTATTAGTTCCATTGATGAATTGTTGTGTAGCACTTTCAAAAACAAGCACCTGATCTGGTGTATCTTCTCTTTTTAGGACATCAGATATATTTACTTCATGAACCTGAAAACCTATCTCTCCAAAATCTATATCAAATGGACCATCTCCGTCTATAAAAACAGGATCTATAACAGCATCTAAAACAACATCTATAAAAAATAAAGAACTAACGCCTACTTCTGTTGTATTGAAACCATACTCAGAACTTACTCTCAAGTCACTACACTCTCCTTCACTAATAATCATAGCGCCAAGATCTTCTAGAATACATACTTCCTCTGGGATTTCATTAAGCTGTAGATTACCGGATATATCTAAAACATCTAAAATAGTAAGTGCTCCTAGCTCCTTAGGAATATCGGCAATCATATTATTACTTAAATTAATCGCTTTAAGGTTTATTAGCTCTCCTATCTTAGGACTAATTGTATTAATGTGGTTGTTTTGTAAATTTAGATCGGTTAATTGAGTCAGCATGCCGATTTCGTCCGGCATCACACCATCTGCATTCGTTAGAAACCCTATTTTATTATCTGATAAATCTAATTTCTTAAGCGTACTAGCGCCAAAAATGCTTCTATTAAAAGTCTGTATGCCCTGACTTCCTGTAATTGTCAGTGAAATTAGTTTCTCCAGTGAATTAAACCCTTCAGGTACAGTAGTAAGGTTTGCGTTATCCATTAGTGTAATCAATTCTAGATTCTTTAATGCAAAAAATCCTTCAGGAATCTCGAAAAAATTACCATTGATGAAACTTAATTCTACTAATGAAGAAAGCTGACCTATATCACTAGGAATATTATCTAATGTAGTATTTTCTATGAACAACTTTTCTAAATTAGCCAAGACTCCAATTCCTTCTATTTCTCCAATTCCAAACTGATCTAAAACAAGTTCTTTTAAATTCGATAAAGAAAACAAACCTGGTAAAAAGTCATCCGATTCGATGATAGCACTATTACCGGATAATGATAATTGTTCTAGCTTTTTTAAATCAAATAACTCATTAGGAATACTTGTGAGTCCATTATCTTTTAGTTTTAATATTGCTAAATCGTCTAACAAATTGATTGTTGGAGTAAGTATTGTAATACCTTTATTTTCAATATTTAACCCAATTAGCTTATTGTTTTCTATAATAAGTCCTTCCCAATTCTCTATATTATCCGGATTACCATCCCAATTCAAAGTATTATTAGGGTTATCTTCTAATATTTTTAAAAGTACACTATTTACATCCTCAAAATCATCCTCAATTACAATGGTAATAAGATCTTCATCTATTTCTTTAGTACAGGAAACTAATAAACCTACACACAATATAAAAACCCTCAAATATAAACTCTTCATAATCTTATATTTAATTATACATTACTACTCTTAATATTACAAATATGTCCGAAAAATTTATCATACAACTTCACGAGTGGTCTAATGACAATATTTTGTGGATGAATGCACATATATTTAATCCTAGGTAACTGACATCCCTTTATTGACAATATCTTTTGGAGAACGAATTCACACTTATATCTAAGCTGAGTAACATCATGCTTGCAAACAAAAAACCCAAAAAACAATACATTGATCCATAAAATGCTCACCAAAATCCTCAAACAACTATTTTACTTTAAAATAAGTACTTAATTCGTCTTTTGAATATTCTATTAATTTTTGAAAACAAAAATTTAACTCAAAAAGCATTATTAATGAATCATCTGATACGAACGAAAAACCTAGTATCCAATACTTGGATAGCATTAGTACTTTTATTTTTATGCTCCAATGAATTGTTTGCTCAAAGTCATAAAATAGCACTTTCTCTAACTGGAGGTGTGGTTCAAGATGGTTTTGGCGGAATGATTACGGGAGATTATAAGGTGAATGAGTTTGATTACCTTCAATTTAATGTACAAGCTAGTTTTGCTACCTTCGAACAAAACAGTATAGATATCCCTGTAGACACCTATTCTTTTAATGCTGGTTTCTTTTTTGATATTTTAAGAAATAATTCCAGAACTTTTGCACTATCCTTAGGAGCCGGTGGTACTATAGGATATGAAACGATCAACAATGATGACCCCAATATAGCTGTCAATCAAATTCTTAATATCAAAACAAATACCTTAGTTTATGGAGCATATGCAGGTCTGGATGCTGATCTTTTTATTTCTCCGGTAGTGGCGATAAATATTAAATTAAATGAGACCTATCACGTTAATAGTGAAATTGGAGAATTTACACCCTATGCAGGTTTAGGAGTCAAATTAATTATAAAATAAATATCCTGCCTGTCGATCAAAAAACATCAGTTAGCAATGTATTAAAGCGGGACAAGCCCGCTTTAATTTTATATGCTATTTAATACAAAGGGTCTCATTATTCCTTCATTCATACACAAAACTCTTGCAAAACTCCACAGCCTGAGTTTTCGTATTCAAATATGCTATAGTTTAGTAGTATTAAAACATAAATCATGGAAAAAACACAAATTGTAAAAATAAGTAGGCTTTTAATTTTAACTAGTATCCTTTTGTTGGGATTTCAGATTCCTTCTGTTTCGGCACAGGTATCTTCCAAATTATCTGATTACTTGATAACCAAATACACAGGTGTACTAACCAGTACAGGTAGTAGAACTAAAGTAAATGCTAATGGTAGCTGTACGATCAAAACCAGAGGATATAGGACGTATGCCTTTTATTTTAGTGACGGTATCTCTCCTATTACAAGTGTAAAATTTATGAAGAATGGAGACACGTATACTTCTACTATTATTTACAAAGGGAAAACACTTGCTGTTAGTCTAGATGAAGAAGGGGACTTATCCATTGGAGCTACATCTATAGGAGCTCTTGCTTTCTCTGGAAGCATAGAGAGTAATCATTCTGATGATACAGATTCTTCTGAAGACACAACAATAGAAACCGGAAATACAGGAATTTTAATTAATGAAGATCAAACCAGTATCGGAACAGGAAATGTTGGAATCCAAACAAGTAATGGTACTATATCAATTGGTTCTGGAGACAATGGAATTCAAATAGAAAATGGAAATATATCATTAGGAACCGGAAACACGGGAATTTCTATAAATTCGAATGATAGTACTCATAACGGAAGTTGTATTATTGATCACAATCATAACTATGGAAACTTGATAGATTGTGGTTCTGGTGAAATTAGTACGCTCCCAAAAAATGTGGTAGGAATTTATAAAGGAAAATTAAAAACTTATGATACCGAAACCAGAAAAGGGATATGTACTATCGTTAAAACCGGATGTAAAACATATCGTTTAGATTTTAGCAATGGTGTACCTTCTATCCGTAACATACAATTTGGAAGAAAAAATGATTTTGATGAATACGCTTCGGTAATTGTAGAAGGTGAATATTCATCAGCAATAGAAGTAGATATGACATTTGATGACCTGGAAATAGATGGCGAAATTCTGAGGGTGTCATTCGATGGAAAAAGGAATTAAGGTATCCTATAATGATGAAGAGATTTGTGTTTTGTGTGTTAAGAGGATTCATCAAACTTCTCTGCGAGTTTGATGAATCTTTAAACAAATTTATATCACTCGTATTCTTTTATATAATTCTTCCTTATATGTTCTGCCCACAGGAATATGATACTTCTGGATCTCTATAGTTTGATCCTGCTCATAAAATAAATCTATCCTATGCCAATTAATAATATAAGACCGATGCGTCTGAATAAAAAAATCACGATTTAATGCTTTAAGTAAACTAGTTATGGAATGACGAACAGAAAGTTTTTTTCCGTCCGAAGTAATAATGGAACAATAATTTTTAGAATCCGTATGCGCAAAAATTATAGTATCCATAGCTACTTTAATCAACTTATTGCCGCATTTAACAAATAAGTAAGAAGGCTGCTTCTTTTCTTTTTTCTCTATTTTAACTTCTTCCTGAAATGTAGGAAACTGCATTGGATTTTTATAAAGTGAATTAACCTTTTTGGTCAACCCTAAACTAGCATGTTTTGATCGAATATAAAACCCTATAATTATCCCATCTGGAGTATGCTTAATTATTTGCTTTTGTACGGTAAGAGAACTACCTAAATTACTCAAGGATGCATTCTTGAGATCATTAATATCAATATCTAATCCCTCTAAATATGAATCATTTGCATCTACATTATAAGTATCCATGTTATCTGCTTTTTATTGTTCACTTTCTCAAATCTAACTCAGTTCTATTGTACAATGCAACCCATTATTAGTGATATTTATAAATTAAGAGTTGAAATTTATAAATATCAACTCTTATAAATTCCTTAGATTATTTCTATTGATACTTATTAAATCTTTACATTCGTAATGTAATATATCGCAAACAGATATACCCTAAAAAAGTCCTCTATCGATGAAGATGAAATGTTTCGCAACAATATTTTTAATTATCCTGTCACTATCAAAACATGCAGTGATTGCCCAGGATAATTACATTGAATTAAAAGAACTTGTTACTAAAGAGAAAGTAGATTCTTTAAAAATAAAAATTGCTCAAACTTATCTTGATCGTGCTATCAGCAAATCCGACACATTAAACAGAACAAATGCATATTTTATCTTATCCGAAATTAAACTTGAAGATAAGGTAGCTTATATAGATAGTATTATTGCTTTTACAGAAAAGAAAAATTATTTTAGATACCCAGCACTGGGATATTTGTATAAGGGTAATATAAAATTTGAATTAGGGGATTATATAGAAGCTTTAGAATTTTATGTAAAAGCCTCAGAAGCAGCTAAAAAAAGTGGAAACAATAGATTATATCTTTCTGCTAAATTCAATATTGGGCTACTAAAAAACACATCTGGTGATCGAGAAGAAGCACAAACTATTTTTGCGGAGTATATAGAATTTCTAGAACAAAACCCTAAGTATATAAATAGACTCAATTACAACCGAGGGTTATTTGCACTTGCCGATTCTTATATACATACCAAAAAACTAGAACTTGCTGAAATAACCATCGATAAAGGAATTAAAAAACTATAAAAACAGGTGATTCGGTAGTCTACTCATATATCTTAGTAACTTCTGGAATACATCAATACTTATTAAATAATTATCAAAAAGCAATCGATAGCTTACAGAAAGGAAAAAAAATTATACAAAAATTTGATCCTTTAGAAACAAGAATAGCAACCTGTGATTATTACATTGGCCGAAGTTATAAAGGTCTTGGCGAGGAAGAAAAAAGTATATCTTACTTTAAAAAAACAGATACCATTCTAAGAAAAACAAAAGATATAATCCCTGATATTATTGATGTTTATGACTATTTAAGAGCATATTCAAAATCAAAAAACGATTACGAATTACAAATAGAATATATTAATATGCAACTGGAGCTAGATAGTATTAAGCATGCTAATCAAGTATATTTAACAAGAAACATCACTAGAAAATATGACGCTGCCGAACTCATTTCCGAAAAAGAACAACTTATAAAACAATTTGAAAAAGATACTTTTTTAAAAGATAACACTATTACATTCCTCATAATATTATCGATTATATTAGTTCTAATAGCGATATATGGTCTAAGAAAAAGTTACTTAAATAAAATACGGTTTCAGAAACTACTCAAACAGCAAAAAAAACCTAAAACAAATCAATTGGAGGTTATAACAAATATTAATAATGATCTCAACAAAAAAGAAGAGATTGATATCCCTTCAGATGTGATAGAAACTATATTAAAAAAGCTTCACGATTTTGAAGACAAAAATCAATTTTCAAAAAAACATTATACGCTTAATTCCTTAGCAAAGGAACTAAATACAAATAGTGCTTATTTATCTAAAATTATAAATGTGTACAAAAATGTAAATTTTGCAAATTACCTTAATAATTTAAGAATTGATTTTGCTGTGGATCAACTAAGCTCCAATAAGTCATTAAGATCTTATACAATACAAGCCATTGCGGAAGAAGTAGGTTTTAAAAATGCACAATCATTTTCTTCTGCTTTTCATAAAAAAACCGGAATATACCCTTCATATTTCATAAAGCACATAAACAACTGATAATCAATAAAAAAACATTTATATCTTTCTTTAAATTTATAAATTTAAAGAAGCTTTTTGTGTATTTTCATTACTAATATTGTAGATTGTGAAACACAAATTAAATTCTTGTAATGAAAAAGAAAGGGCAAAAACGATTAAGTTTGGATAAAATTAAAATCGCAAAATTAAACAACCCTCAAACCATCATTGGTGGTTCTATAATTCCGACACAGGAAAATATAACAACTATTACTTGCACCGAATACACAGAGGATAAAAAAACGAGTCATTCTACGAAAACGCTACCAGCAAGTGATTCTGCAAATTGCCAATAATATTTAAGAAATATTAAAAATGAAAAAAAGTCATAAAGGGAAATTAGGTCTGGATAAAACTAAAATTGCCAGATTGAACAATATGAGAGCTATTGTTGGAGGTTCACTTTCTGGTGTAGGGCCAGATTTAGTAGATCTTCCATCTATTAATGTTTTGACTCTTACGGATCAACATACAACTTCTACAAAAACACTCCCTGCTGGAAGTGGTATAATCGACCCTAACGATTTATAATTTAATATAACAATTTCTTCTTTTGAGTAAGAAAACATATTATTCATTATATCATTGAAACCAAACTCAATACTTTTGAAAATTGTAGATATTATCATTAAAGAGACAAAAGATTGGTTAGAATAACATAAAAATATAATAAGTAACTATCTTTAGTTACACTGGTTAAATATAAATTTAGTGAAATGAGAAATAAAAAAATAAAAAAGCTAAGCTTGGATAAAATCAAAATTGCTAAATTAGATCATCTTGATAAATTTAAGGGAGGATTAGGAAGAGTACCAAACCCTACTGATCCGCAAATATGTAATACGCATCCATTATTATGTGAGCTAAGTGTTTCGACAAAAACGCTACCAGTTGGCTCTGATAGTATACCTTAATAGATAATATATTGATTTACTATTTATTAATAGAATTCTATCTTGAAATATTGTATATACCACATTCAATTATTCGTTAGTAAAACGATAAAAAATGAAAAATAAGGATAAGAAAAAACTTGGCTTAGAAAAAATAAAGATTGCTAGATTAGACAACCCTCAGCAGATTATAGGAGGATTTAACAACATAAATACCACAACTAGTCTACAATGTCCAACAACAATACCTATTTCAATCACATGCGATCAATCTACAAAAACGCTACCAGTAGGCTCTGATGGTTTGCCATAATAGATATTGATTTGTTATTTATTAAAAGTAATAAATGACTTTATGTTATATGGCTATTGATCTATTTTTATACAATAAGTTATATAATTACGTTTATTGAGTAATTTTCTTATCAATATTATTATATCACCTTTAAACGTTTATATACTAAATCTTTAAAAGTCCTACCAATAGGAATATGATGTCCTTGTATCTCTATGGTTTGATCATATTCGTGTAATGAATCTATTTTGTTCCAATTAATAATATAAGAACGGTGAGTCTGTACGAACTCTAAGCTATGAAGTTTCTTGCAAAGTTTTAAAATAGAATACCGCACAGAAAGTTTTTTATTATCCGTAGTAACTATTGAGCAATAGTTTTTTGAGTCAGTATGTGCAAAAAGAATGGTATCCAGATTTACTTTGACTAATTTATTACCACTTTTCACGAATATATCTTCAGGCTGTTCGGTATTATTCTTTTCAGAAGTTATTTCCTGTTTCTTAGCAAGAATCAATGCTGCTTGCAAATCATCTTTATCAATTGGTTTTGTTAGATAAGCAGCCGGGTTTATATCGGCAGCTTTACTAATTATGTCTTTATTATTATCAGAAGTAGCAAAAAACACAGGGATTTCATATAACTCCTTAATCTTATACCCCAGCGCGATACCTGATTCTTTACCATTAAGATGAATATCTAATATAACAGCATCCGGTCTTAGTGCTCCTATTTGTTCTTGTGCCTCAAAAGGATCATCAGAATTACCTACACAAGAGTATCCTAATTCTTCTAAAGTGATTTTAATATCTTCTAGATGAAACATGTCATCTTCTACTACATAAATATTCATGATCTGTATGCTTTATTTACGCTGATAAAGGTTTAGAAATTGCCCCTTCTTCTTTTGTCAACGATATGGTTATGGGCATACCTAAGTCAAAACGCGTGCCAATTCTTTTTTCTGAAGAAACCTGGATAGTTCCTTTATGCATTTTTATGAATCGATATACGAGGTTAAGTCCCAGTCCTGTTCCTTTTTCACCTTGCGTACCAATGGTTGATTTTTTTTCTTCTAGAGTAAAAAGATTCTCAAGCAGATCCTGAGACATTCCGACTCCGGTATCTATTACTGAACATAAAAACATATCATTTTTACTTGTAAATTTTATCCTAATATTCCCTTCTTCTGTATATTTTAGAGCATTACCTATCAAGTTTCTAAAAATAACATGAAAAGCTCCTTTATCAAATTTAATATTAAAATCATTTTGGTATTCTAATTCTATTTTTGTTTTCTTATGAGCAGCTTGCTGATTATACCCAGATATTATTTCGGTTAATTGTTCTTTTACTGATATATTCTGAAGATTCATTTTATATCCATTCATTTGCTCTAAAGACCAATTTAATAAATTATCTAACATATTAGAAAGGCTTTCAGAATTTTGCTCTAATGCCAGAGAAAGTTCTATTGTTTTTTCATGATTTCCTTTATCTATATGATGCTTTAAGATCTTACCAGATCGTTGAAATGGAATGATCATCCCTCTTAAATCGTGAGCAATAATAGAAAAAAGACGATTTTTAACCTGATTTGTGGAAGCTAGTTCCTTTTGTTGTTTCCTTAACTTCCTATAGGCCCAAACACCAATCCCTAATAAAACCAACAGAAAACCTGCAAGTAACAAATATAATTTTTGACGAATTTTGGCTTGTTGCGCAATCTGTTCTTGCGTTTCTTTTTCTTGATTAATAGAAACAATTTCTAACTCTTTCTTTTTGGTATCATACTTCTTTTCTAGATCAGCTACCTGAGTTTTTACTTTAGTATCAGATATCGAATCCTTGATTTTAAAATATTTTTTTAAGTATTTCATGGCAGAATCCGGTTTTCCTGCTTTTTCATAATACTCGCTATACCTTTTAAAATACTCTTGTGTATACCTTAGACTTCCTATTCTTTCTGTTACTTCTTTGTATGGAATAAAATATTTTTCCGCTTTTTTATATTCTCCTTGGTAGAGATAAGATTCTATGATTCCTCTTATTGAAGGATATAGGGTAAGATCATTATTTCCCAATTTTGCTTGGTCATAAGCTTTTAAAAAATAGTTTTCCGCTTGATCATACTCTTTATAACTTTTCAAATAAAGCCATCCTTTTTCTATATAAGCCTGTGCCAATTGGGATTTATTATCAAGTTGTATGGCTAACACCTGAGCAGAATCTATAAACTTAAGAGAATTTTTAACATCCTTTAGTTTCCTTTGCGCACGTGCTATATGAGAATAACTCAATAATCGTGTATAGTCGTTACTTTCTTTCCTAGCTCTTGCTACTGCCTTTTTCAAATATTTAATTCCTATTTGTGGTTGATCCCAACGAATATAGGCTACTCCCAATACAAAGTATGTCGCAGCTAATTGACTTGGATTTTTTTGTTTCTCTTTTAGTTCTAGAGCTAATAATAAATTTTCTGAAGATTCTTTATGCCTAGAAAGCCTAAGTAAATAAACTCCTTTATTATGATAATTACTAGGAAGACCTACCGTGTCATTAATTCTTTTAGAAAATATTACGGTAGAATCGATATATTTTAGTGCTTTCTCATGTTCTGCTTTGTTACTTGCAATAGTAGCATAGGTATGATAATATGTGTTCCACCCACTATTGTCAGGGTAATTTGCAAATAATCTTCTTGCTTTTATAAGCAGGTTTTCGGCTTCATCATTTTTTTTTATTTCCGACAACCTCTTAGCTTTTTTTGAATACGCATTGGCCAATAATTCTTCTGATTCTACTTTATCATTTTTTACACTTTTAGCTAGGTTAATAGCTTTATCATAATAATAAAGAGCAGAGTCCTTTTTTTGCTCAAGGCCATATATATAGCCAATTTCTATAAAAATATTTACCCTACAACCCCAATCAGCTTCATTAAATGCTTCTTTTAAGAATATAATTTTATGATCCCAATTTAGGATAGTATTCAATTCCTTATCTATAGCCTCACAATATTCGCTATTATCTTGTGCTCGGCCATGCATAAGAACTAAAAAAATAGAAAGTAGCAATAATAGTTTTTGTAACCTCATAAATTGTCCTTTAATAATAAATCTTCTTTATTACGCTGATAAAGGTTCAGCTGTTTTCTCTTCCTCTTTTGTCAATGATATTTTTACAGGAATGTTTAAATCAAAACGAGTTCCAATTCTCTTTTCTGAAGAAACCTGGATAGTTCCTTTATGCATTTTTATGAATCGATATACGAGGTTAAGTCCCAGTCCTGTTCCTTTTTCACCTTGCGTACCAATGGTTGATTTTTTTTCTTCCAGAGTAAAAAGATTCTCAAGTTGATCTTGAGACATTCCGACTCCGGTATCTATTACTGAACATAAAAACATATCATTTTTACTTGTAAATTTTACCCTAATATTCCCTTCTTCTGTATATTTTAAAGCATTACCTATCAAGTTTCTAAAAATAACATGAAAAGCTCCTTTATCAAATTTAATATTAAAATCATTTTGGTATTCTAATTCTATTTTTGTTTTCTTATGAGCAGCTTGCTGATTATACCCAGATATTATTTCGGTTAATTGTTCTTTTACTGATATATTCTGAAGATTCATTTTATATCCATTCATTTGCTCTAAAGACCAATTTAATAAATTATCTAACATATTAGAAAGGCTTTCAGAATTTTGCTCTAATGCCTTAGAAAGTTCTATTGTTTTTTCATGATTTCCTTTATCTATATGATGCTTTAAGATCTTACCAGATCGTTGAAATGGAATGATCATCCCTCTTAAATCGTGAGCAATAATAGAAAAAAGACGATTTTTAACCTGATTTGTAGAAGCTAGTTCCTTTTGTTGTTTCCTTAACTTTCTAAAAGCCCAAGCTCCAACTCCTAATAAAAATAATAAAAAACCCGCTACCAATAGATATAAATTCTGTTGAGCTTTAGCTTGTTTGGTTATCTGTTGTTGCTCCTGTTTTTCTCTGTTAAGACCTACTATAGCAAGTTCCTTCTTTTTAGTATCATATTTTTTTTCTAAATCTGCTACTTTGGTTTTTACTTCCTGACTAGATATCGAGTCTTTAATTTGGTGGTATTTTTTTAAGTGTTCCAGTGCTAAAGTGGGTTGCCCAATTTTCTCATAATATTCACTATAGTTTTCATGAAAGGCTGCTGTATTTGTTAATACATTTACTTTTTTCATTAGTACTTCTTGAAGTTTTAAATATTTGGCAGCTTTGTTATACTCTTTATTATCAATATACAATCCTATTAAACCACCTAAAATAGGATTCATATACACTTCTGTATTTGATGATTTAGCAATTTTATATGCTTCAAGATAATATTCCTCAGCCTTATCGTATTGTTTAAGGTTTACATAATAAATCCCTGCTTTATCCGTCAATGCCTGTATGATCTGAGGATCATAGTTCAGTCTCTTTGCTAATACCAATGAAGAATCTGTAGCTCTGAGCGCATTATCATTTTGATTTAATTTACGATAACTCTCTGATAACGTTGAGTAATTTAATGAAGCAATAAACTCACTTCCTGATTTTTCTGATGCTTCAATTCCTTTTTTGGCATATTTAATTGCTGTTTCATTTTGGTCTAAACTTCCGTAACAAACCGATAAAACATAATATGTCCCGGCTAATGAATTAATTTTATTCTGTTTTCTATTTAACTCGATAGAACGAAGTAAATCTTTTGTAGCTTCTTCGAAATTAGACAAGTTATAATTATAAAAGCCTCTATTGTGATAAGAAGTTCCAATCCCTAGTGTGTCTTTAATTCTTATTGAAAAATTTATTGTAGAATCAGTATATTTTATAGAGCTATTGTAATCCGATTTTTTCTCAGCTGCTACAGCATAATAATTATAATACATTATCCAAGCCTTATGATCAGGGTTTCTGTTTAATATAACTTTAGCTTTTTTTAAGAAAACCGAAGCTTCTTCTTCTTTATTATTATCGATTAAATTATAGGCTTTTTGCACGTAAGTATGACCAAGATATTCATCTGCTTCTTCCCCTTGTGCTTCTCCTAATACAATTGCTTTATTATAGAAATAATCAGAAGAATCTATTTTTCGAAGATCGCTGAAAATTTGTCCTAAATGCATATAGATTTGTGTTCTACATAGATCGTCAACTTTAGATATCATTTGTTTACTGAGCTTAAGCCTAGAATCCAAATTTTTAATAGTATCCATTTGTCTATTCCACTTCTCACAATATTCTTCTTCAGTTTGAGAATGAATGGTCACTGTAACCAGAAAAACAAAAAGTAGTGATAATAATTTGCGTAGGGTCATAGTTGTTATTTTTACATTTGATTATCTCTTCTTTTATGCAGATAGAGATTTTCGTTCTGTTTTTTCATTAAATTGATACTTCATTATAGGAAAGTTCAGATCAAAGCGGGTACCTATTCTTTTTTCTGAAGAAACCTGAATCGCTCCTTTATGCATTTTTATGAATCGATATACCAGATTCAATCCCAATCCTGTTCCTTTTTCGCCCTGTGTACCAATAGTTGATTCTTTTTCTTCCAGAGTAAAAAGATTCTCAAGTTGATCCTGAGACATTCCTACTCCAGTATCTGTTATTGAACATAAAAACATATCATCTTCACTTGTAAATTCTATTCGAATATTGCCTTCTTCTGTATATTTTAAAGCATTACCTATCAGATTTCTAAAAATAACATGAAAAGCTCCTTTATCGAGGTTAATCCATAAATCTTCTTCATATTTTAAATCAATCTTAGTCTTTTTATAAGAAGCCAGCTGTTTATATCCTGAGATAATTTCACTTAGCTGTTCATTTATTGAGATTGTTTGCGGATTCATCTTATAACCATTCATTTGCTCTAATGACCAATTCAATAAATTATCCAACATATTAGAAAGGCTATCAGAGTTTTGTTCTAATGCTTTAGACAGTTCTATTGTTTTTTCATGATTACCTTTATCTATATGATACTTCAGTATTTTTCCTGATCGCTGGAACGGAATAATCATTCCTCTTAAATCATGAGCAATAATAGAAAAAAGACGATTTTTAACCTGGTTTATGGAAACTAATTCCTTTTGTTGTTTCCTTAGCTTTCTAAAAGCCCAGAAACCTACTCCTAATATCAATAATAAAAAACCCGCAGCAGCTAAATATAAATTTTGTTGTGCTTTTGCCTTTTGTGCTATTTCTTTTTGTTCATCTCTTTGTTTGTTAAGAGTAACAATCTTCAATTCTTTCTTTTTAGTATCATATTTTTTTTCAAGATTTGCCACTTGGGTTTGTACTTGTTGATTCGATATTGAATCCTTAATAACATGATATTTTTTTAAATACTCCAGCGCCAGTTTTGACTTCCCTATTTTCTCATAATAATCACTATAATATTTATACAGTTTAAAACTATGATGCTTAGTATCTATTCTTTCATTTACATCTTTCAATTTTGAAAGAAATTTTTCAACATTTTTATAATCTTTATAATGAAAATGTATAGTTAACATATCTTCAATACAATCATATAATGTAAGATTATCATTAGATTCTTCAGCATACTTGTACGCTTTGAAAAAATAGGATTGCGCTGTCTCATATTCTTTTAGATTTTCGAAATATACTCTCCCTTTTTCAGAAAAACCTTCTGCTAACTGAATTTTAGAATTAAATTTACGGGCAATATCTAACCCTGAATCAATTATCTTAAGAGCTTCTTGAGTTTTGTCTAACTTTCGTTTTGACATTCCTAATCTTAAATAGATTACCATCAATAAATCCTTATCATCATCTTTTTTTGCTTGTAAAATACCTTTTTGAAAGTATCTATTGGCAGTTTCATATTGTTCCCAACGTGTATAACACGCTCCTAAAACGTAATAGGAGGTTGAGATATAATCTAAATCATTCGTTTTTTCTTTTAACTCTATTGAATATAAAAGGTTTTTTGCGGCACTTTCATAATCCGATAATTTCAAATAATAATATCCTTTATTATGGTAAGAAATTGATAAATCAGAAGTATCATTTATGCGTCTTCCTAAGACAATATTAGAATCCACATACTTTATTGCAAGATTATAATCAGATTTCT
This sequence comes from uncultured Aquimarina sp., assembly GCF_947495315.1. Lineage (GTDB taxonomy): Bacteria > Bacteroidota > Bacteroidia > Flavobacteriales > Flavobacteriaceae > Aquimarina. The sequence goes on from NZ_CANLYD010000013.1 coordinate 181,649, forward strand.
TTAAAGCAACATCTCTCTTTGCAGTATAATATGCCCCCCATACATCACTTTTGGGATATTTACTGAGTAATTGACGAGACTGTTTCAACAAAACATTGGCTTTATCAAACTTACCTTGCTTTAAATATACATATGCTTTTTTAGAGTAACCCCTAGAAAGTTGCTCCTCAGAATTAATTTTTTTAGCCAATAATATTGCTTTGTCATAATAATATAGTGAAGAATCTAATTCTCTTTTTCTTCTATAAACTGTTCCTTGAGCCATATAGTTTTTCATCCTACAATACAAACTTATTTTAGGAGCTGTTCTTTTGTATATTTTCAAAAGAGTATCAAGGTTAGTTATTGTATCTATTTGTTTGTTTAATTCAATACAAGTATTCTCTTGACTATTAGCTTTATTAATGAAACAAGTAAAAAGAGCAATCAATATAAAGGTGGTTTTATGAGTTTTCATGAATATTGTTGGTTATTTAATTATTATACATGCTATTATCGATTCAAATATGTTACTCCTATCTCTATACCATTAGCCAATTCATACAAACTTGTTTCTGTAAGCATCTTTTTCAATTCTTTCCTTACAAGTACTATTTTGTGGTGTACTGGACATGGTTTGCGTGCATCACATTCTTTTAACCCCAATCCACAACCACTATAAATAGAATCACCATCAATTGCATATACAATTTCCTCAAGCATTATCTGATCTATTTTTGCCTCTTCAATCAGAAATCCTCCTTTAGCACCTTTTATAGAATCTAACACCTGATTTTTTACTAGTTTCTGAAGTATTTTAGCAGTAAAAGCTTCTGGAGAATTAATCTCATTAGCTATTGCCTTTAAATTAGTACACTTATTTTGTAATGATTGTTGCGCTACATAAATAGAAGCCTTTATCCCGTATTCACAAGCTTTAGAAAACATATCCTTCTAATTAAATATACTCAAATATATACATTAAATTCAAATCGGATAAATTTGTCCTAAATAGAAGATACATACTGCACATTAAGTTATATACAAGTAACAATATCCTATACAAAAAGCAGCGTTAACTGGATTACTATTCATAGTATGATAAATACTAGATCTAGGTAACCGCATTATTTATCAAAATAAATCAGATAGATGATGGTTTGTACTAAATACCTTCCCTTTTATTAACAGGAGTAGTAGGATTGTAACCAAATCCAGGGATTTTTAATTCAATCCCTAATTGATCAAGTACATATCCTATTGTTGCATAATGATGTATGGCGTGGCTATTGGCATGTGCAAGGATACTTTCTAAAGTATAATTCACAGTGACTTTTCCTTGTCCCATATTATCTGTGACATGAATTAAATAATCCGTATTTACGTCCACATAAGAAACTAAAGTTTCCTGAAGCATATAGATATGATCCTTTGCAGCTTTTATATTAGTAGATAAAATCTCATCTCTTTTACGTGCAGTAAGATCGATATCATTAGTATCTAATCCACTAATAATACAATCAAAAAAATCTAAAGTATGTCTAATATGAGATCCGATACTAGAATAATATGGACCAACAGAAGTATCACAGTAAGTTTCTGAATCTATTGCGTCTAATAAAGCAATAGCGTTATTAAGGTTGTGGTTAATTGAGGATATAATGAGTTCTTTCATAAATAATATGGACGTAATATACATAATAAACTTACATAACAACTTTGACAAAACGTTAAATTTATTCTTTACGTGTACAAGAATACAATACCATGTATTAAACCTCGTTATCAAGAAATCATTATGATGAATGACCCTATGAGACAGTAGGATATCTATCACTTTATTTATGGGTTAGCCATAAAAATTAAGATAAAATGCGTATTTCATCGATTAATGACGTTTATTTTTGGAGGTTACTCAGAAAATATTGTATACTTGTACTGTTCATTAAAAAGCCCCATAAAAATGAAAAGAATTTCACCAATCTTATTTTTACTTTGTCTTGTTTCTCAGGTTAATGCTCAGGATATTTATGAAGATGCTTTAACAGCTGCTAGCTATGCATATTCGCATTCTAAAAAAGCACACGGAGCAAACAATGTATTCCATACTCAGGAATATGCAGATAAAGCTATAGAAGCTTTTGAAAAAGTAGAAAACCTTTCAGACGATTGTGGTTGTGCAGAAGCCAACGAAACAGCATACGAAGCTAAAACAAATATGGTGAGCTCTTTAGAGCAAGATACTTATGAGCGTAGCAGATATTATGCTAAGCAAGCTAAAGATCTTGGACCTAAATTATTAGAACAATTAACAGACTGCCAAGCTAATAGTGGTAGTAATGATTCTTATATTGGAGATGTTGCAAGTGCAGAAGAAGAAGCAATAGCAATTGCATCAGAAGAAGTAGCACAAAAGCAGAGAGAATTAGAGGAGCAGAAACGTCAATTAGAAATAGAGCAGCAAAAATTACAACAGCAAATTGCAGAACAGCAAAACGCTCAAGCAGAATTTGAAGCACAGCGTGCTGCTGAATTAAAGGAACAAACGGTAGTAAAAGTAAAAGCTGAGCAAGCCTTACAGAAATTAGAAAGTGCTCTTCAGGAATTAAGTATAGCTTTTGATGATGAATCAATATTTGAATCTCAAAAGGATTACTTAAGAAGTGAAAATGATCTGAAAAATGAAACATTAAACGACACAAAAAGTTTCTATGTAGACAGAGCTAAAGAGCTTACTAAAAGTGCTATGAAGCAATTTGCAGGATATAATACAGAAAATTAATACAATTGAATTTTATTTTGTAGCCCCAAAATAAAATTTTTCAGAAACGGTATCTTATCTAAGGTACCGTTTTTTTTTATCCATTGTGAATAAAATTTAAGGTTTTACAATTACTTGTGTGGAATTATTCCATAAATTTGGAATTATTCCAAATAAATAAAAATTGAGAACTATACTACATCTTGATCTGGATGCATTTTATGTATCAGTAGAACGTCTTATAGATAGTACATTACAGAATAAGCCTCTACTAGTAGGAGGCACTAGTGATCGCGGTGTTGTAGCAGCTTGCAGTTACGAAACCAGAACATTTGGTGTACATTCAGGAATGTCTATGAGAATAGCTAAAGAATTATGTCCAGAAGCTACTATCATAAAAGGGAATGCCGGAACATATAGTAAATACTCTGATCTGGTGACAGACATTATTAAAGAAAAAGTTCCTGTCTTCGAAAAATCTAGCATTGATGAGTTTTATGCTGACCTGTCAGGAATGGATAAATTTTTTGGTGCATATAAATATGCATCAGAACTCAGGCAAAAAATCATTTTAGAAACCGGTTTGCCGATTTCTCTGGGTTTTGCTCAAAACAAAGTAGTATCTAAAGTAGCTACAAACGAAGCTAAACCAAATAATCAATTGAAGATTGATTTTGGCACAGAAAAACCTTTTCTAGCGCCATTATCAATTAAAAAAATACCTATGGTTGGTGATAAAACTTTTCAAACACTACGCAGCTTAGGTGTACGACAGATAAAAACCATACAAGAAATGCCTGTTGATGTTATGAAAGGAGTTCTAGGTGTAAATGGATTAACCATTTGGAAAAGAGCAAATGGAATAGATAACACACCTGTGATTGGTTTTTCTGAACGTAAATCTATCTCCACAGAAAGAACATTTGATAGAGATACTATAGATATATATAAACTACGTAATATTCTTGTTGCAATGACGGAGAACCTATCATATCAATTGCGTAGAGGAAATAAACTATCTGCCTGCATTACTGTTAAAATTAGATATTCTGATTTTAATACATATTCCAAACAACTTAAGATTCCCTATACCAGTGCTGATCATATTTTAATTCCTAAAATTCTGGGGTTATTCGAAAAACTATATCAAAAAAGATTGTTAGTTCGATTAATAGGTATCAGATTCAGTCATTTGGTAAGCGGTAATTATCAGATTAATCTCTTTGAAGACAATGAAAAACAACTCAATCTCTATAAAGCTTTAGATCATATCCGAGATAGATATGGAGATCGAAGTGTAATTAGAGCCGTAGCAATGGGATCCAAAACTATTGGTAGAATGCAAAACCCTTTTAATGGTCAACCTCCTATTGTACTAGCCCATCGTAAACAATAATAAAAACAAGAATTATGGCATCCTGGCGGGCTATACACTATATCTTTTTTATACACCCTTCGACTACGGTCAGGATACATAAAAAAGGATGCCGTTTCTATCCCTGATGCGGAAGGGTAATCAGTAATCAGTAATCAGTAATCAGTAATCAGTAATCAGTAATCAGTAATCAGTAATCAGTAAAAGATAAAAATTCAAACAACCATCAACAATAAACCATCAACAATAAACCATCAACAATAAACCATCAACAATAAACCATCAACAATAAACCATCAACAATCTAACAGATGTATCTAAATTGCCATTCATATTACAGTTTAAGATTTGGAACTTTTTCCGAAATAGATTTATTAGAACTAGCTAAAGAAAATCAAATTAATTGTCTTGCACTGACTGATATTAATAGTACAACTGCCTGTCTTAATTTTATCCGAAAAGCAAAAGATTATCAGATAAAACCTATCGTAGGTATTGATTTTAGAAACAATCATCAACAACTATATGTAGGTGTAGCCAAAAACAATGAAGGATATAAAGAGTTAAATGCTTTTTTATCTCATCACTCTCACCATAAGCTTAATTTTCCTATAAAGGCTCCACAACTAAAAAATACAATTATTATATACCCTTTAAACCAAATTATAGAAATAAAAAAAACTGAGTTTTTACCCAATGAATTTATTGGTGTCTCTATAAAAGAAATTTCAAAACTTAGAATTTCACCTTACAGAAAATTAAAAAACAAATTGGTTATACTCCAGCCTGTAAGTTTTAGAACTAAAAAAGATTTTAATGCACATCGCTTACTACGTGCTATTGATAAGAATATATTACTTAGTAGATTACCAGAGAGTCAGCAAGCTTGCTTTTCAGAAAAAATGATCTCAAATAATGACATTAGAAATAAGTTTCAAGAATTTGATTTCATTATTAAAAACACTGAAAATATTATCAACGAATGCTCTATCAATTTCGACTTTTCCAAAAACAAACCTTCCTTAAATAAAAGAACCTATACAGGTAGTATTGAAGAGGATAACAAATTGCTGAAGAAACTGTGTAAAGAAGGCCTTCCCTATCGCTATAAAAACCCAGATAAAAAAGTATACGATAGATTAGAAAAAGAGCTTGCTTTAATTATCAAAATGAATTTCGTATCCTATTTTTTGATTAATTGGAGAATCATTTCTTACGCTCAGGAGAAAGGATATTACTATGTAGGACGTGGTAGTGGAGCTAACAGTATTGTAGCATATTTATTAAAAATCACAGATGTAGATCCGGTAGAATTAGACTTGTATTTTGAACGATTTATAAATTCACATCGTACCAGTCCGCCAGATTTTGATATCGATTTCTCCTGGAGAGATCGACAAGATATTACACGTTTTATCTTTGATGAATTTGATAATGTAGCGCTGTTAGGAACCTATGTCACCTTTCATTATAAAGGAGCTATTAGAGAGTTAGGTAAGGTATTCGGGTTACCAAAATTTGAAATTGATAAATTAAGTGAAGGTAGTTATGATCATAATTCTTTAGATCATATTCATAAACTAGTGGTTATTTACAGTCAACTCATAAAAGGAATGCCCAATTATATTAGTATTCACTCCAGCGGAATATTGATTAGTGAAGAGCCACTTCACTCCTATATTGCTACTGATATACCACCCAAAGGTTTTGCTACTGCACAATTTGATATGATTATTGCAGAAGATCTGGGTTTATATAAGTTTGATATTTTAGGGCAACGTGGTTTAGCAAAAATCAAAGAAGCAATTAACATTATCCAGTATAATCAACCAGAAAAAGCCAATTTCGATATCCATGATATAGAGAAATTCAAAAAAGATCCTAAGATCAACGCGCTTATCAGAGAAGCTAAATGTCTAGCCTGTTTTTATGTAGAGTCTCCTGCTATGCGTATGCTACTTAGCAAACTTAAAACCGATAACTATTTAGGATTAGTTGCTGCAAGTTCCATTATAAGACCTGGAGTTGCTAAAAGTGGAATGATGCGTGAATATATCTTAAGAGAACATGATCCGGAAAGACGAAAAAAATCACACCCGATCATGCTCGAGTTAATGAATGAAACTTATGGTATTATGGTGTATCAGGAAGATGTCATAAAGGTAGCCCATGTTTTCGCTAAACTTACCCTTGACGAAGCAGATGTACTACGTAGAGGAATGAGTGGTAAATTTAGATCTCGTAAAGAATTTAAAGATGTACAAAAAAAGTTCATCCAAAATTGTCAAGCTGAAGGATATGATTCAGCATTAATTTTTGAAATATGGAATCAAGTGGCAAGTTTTGCCGGATACGCTTTCCCAAAAGGGCATTCTGCATCTTATGCTGTAGAGAGTTATCAAAGCCTATTTCTCAAAGCATATTTCCCTTTAGAATATTTAGTAGCCACATTAAATAATGGTGGAGGGTTTTACCGACCTGAAGTCTATTTACACGAAACTAAATTACTTGGAGCAAAAATTATAACTCCATGTATAAACACCAGTAAACACGAACATATTTTACATAAAAAAACTATATATCTTGGCTTTAGTATATTGCGAAATTTAGATCATAAGTCATCAGAGTTTATACTATTAGAACGGCAGCAACATGGAATTTATACTTCACTAAATAATTTTATTGATAGAGTACCCATAGGTATTGAACAAATAAGTATACTTATCAAAATTGACGCTTTTGCTTTTACCGGAAAAAACAAGCACGAATTGTTATGGGAAGCACATTTTAAAATAAATGGTACTCCGCTAAACTATAACCAACCTCTTTTATTTAAAGAAAAACGTACTGAATATAAATTACCGAAGTTTAAAACATCTAGATTAGAGGATGCCTTTGAGCAAATCGAATCTTTTGGTTTTCCGCTTTGTGGATACTATGAAATAATGACTTCTAAACCTCTAAATCAAAATAGAGCTAACCAATTAAAAGAATACTTAAATAAGAAAATTGATATTTATGGATATTTAATAGCTATGAAAAATACTAAGACCTCAAAAGGTAAACGTATGGGTTTCGGAACTTTTCTGGATCAATTTGGTGATGTATTTGACACAGTATTGTTTCCTCCTGTACAAGAAAAGTATAAGCTTAGACATAAAGGTATTTATCGTATGTATGGTAAAGTAGTAAACGAATTTGGATATCTAAGTATTGAAGTAATAAAAATCATTAAACAAGATTATATTCAGGATCCTAGATATGCGTAAACACATAGATAACTATGTAAAAAACCAATATTTAATTTTATGGTATAAAAAAACCCTTCATTTAGTAATGAAGGGTTTTCAAGGAAGGCGGCGACC
>NZ_CANLYD010000014.1 GCF_947495315.1 uncultured Aquimarina sp.
CCAAAAACAAATGTTTTTATTTTCAAGTCTTCCAGTTGAACACCAAAATTTGTTACTTTATCACAAATATCAACCTTCAGAGTATTTTCTATTAAATTCAGAATACTATCCGGTTTCGAGTCTAATTTGAATTCAAAAAGTTTTAATTCCGTATTTGGTTCTATTAGTTTAAGTTGATTTTTACAGTATCCTGATTTAAAATCATTCCCGCAACTATAAATTAGTATTGTAAGTATCAATAATCCAATAAAACTTATTTTTTTCATAATGATGTACAACGTTTAATATATGTGTCGTAGCAGGGCAAAATGTTACCCTGATTTTCGATATTTCTGCGCATTGGTTGCTACTTTTTCCAGTTTTGCAAACATTGCGCCATTGCAAAAATACTTAGACCATTCGATTTATCACTTAGCTGCTATGATCACATATATGGTGTTACCCACATTTATTTTTCCATTCGACTAAATTCAATTCTTTCCGTTTCGCAATTACCTAAGTTAGTTCTCCCCCAAACGTATTCCGTCAAGTTTTCACAATCAACGTATATTTTTCCGTTTTGGATTTTAAAACTTTTAAGTTTAGGTCTTTTTGATGGTGGAAAATTAGTTTCCAGTTCTGTTATTAAAATTTCATTGTCTTTTATGTTAATCGTTCCATTAACTGACATTTTACGGTTTTTGCTTTCCTCAAGAGTTTCTTCAGAGTCAGATATTGGCCATTCATTCAGGACAAAGATTTGTATTGAGTCCATTTCAGAATTTATATAAAGTTCATAAAACAAATCATTATTCTCCGCTTTGAAATTCCCTCCGTTTTTGAATCCTGTTTTATTGCAACTTTGAAGTAATAAAATCAGAAATAGTATTGACAATTTTCTTTTCATTCTACGTTTTGTCTAATTGTGGGTAACGATTAATATAACAAACGTTGCTGACTCGAAGAGCAGCTATGTTTTGTTATATAGTGTTATAAGCTTTTTTACTTTTCAGATTCCAATTTTTCCAGTCTTGATTGTAATTCAAGGAGTTTTTTATTTTGATCTTTTAATACTTCAATTTCTTTTTGCTGTTGAATTGTATAAAGAGTCAATTCCTCGATTTTTTGGAGTAACTTAGAATCCATTTCACCTAGGAAAATTCCATTTTCTTCTACTTCCTTTGCACTTGGTATATCTTTTAAATGACCATTTTCTTCGATATGATTTTCTACTTCTTTAAGTGTTGGTAATTTGTAATTGTCATAGAAAACAAAGTCTGACCAACCAGTCTCTACTTTTATTTCTTTTGCTCTTATTTTTCCATTTACTGCCAGTTTCCAAGCCCCTGGGTTAATTGTTCCAATTCCCACATTACCTCCGTGAGGTTGGATTAAAGTGTTTTTCCAACCTGTACCTTGATCAACTGAAACCATAACTCCAGCGTCAATATTCTTATCGTACCCAAGAGAAATAGTTTTTGTAATATCAGAAGGATCTGCAACAGCTAAGACTTTTGGAATACTTGGACCTTCTACTTGATTAGTCCCAGATATAAACAAGGTAGACAACGGGTTTGTTGTTCCAATGCCTATTTTTCCGTTTTTTAAATTCATTAAATTTTCATTTAACCCACCGTTTCCACTAATGTTAAAAGCTCCACTAAACCCTGTTTCTTTTATTGAAAAGCTGTTATCTTCATTTGGAATTAATCTCCAACTTTTATTAATATTTGGATTGGTAATTCTTAATCCTCCATTAACTTCTAGTTTTTCATTAGGTGTAGTTGTTCCAATTCCAATATTACCGTTACTTGTAATTCTCATTTTTTCGAAATCACCTCCTCTAGTGGAGAAAGTCATAGCTCCAGCACCTAAAGCAGTATTCTCTATACCTAAAGAGCCATATTTGGTATTAGTAGTAGTTGTTACAAAGTCAATTACGGATTTGGTCCCAATTGTAGCATTTTTGTTCTTAATAGTAATTCCAACCTCCCCTCCTGGATTTATGTCCTCAATTTGCAATCTGGATATAGGCGTGGTTGTTCCTATTCCGATATATCCATTTGGTAGTTCAGTAATTTGAGAATTTGCTCCAAAAGTAACTGCTATTAAAGCAATTATTAATGTTGTTTTTTTCATAATGTTTTTTTGTTTATTAATGATCTATATAAGTAAGTGTCTCATTATTTTAAATTGTTACTACTAAATTATGAGAAATTGCTTATAACATGGTTATATACGTACTAGTACGCATATTTCTTTTATATATTCAATTATAAACGATTACAAACGTATAATAAACGTTTAATTCTACGGTTAATTTTTAGTATCCGCTCAGAAAGTAACGTAAAATTCCCTACATCACAAAATAAGATGGATATGAACAAGGTGTTTTGTACTATATTTCCTGGATTAAGAATAAGATCTGATATAGTAACCTTGGATTGGTTAGGTATTCGTCTCAGAACTGTTAATGATCAAATTTTTATGGATAGCATCTCTAAGATCATTTTTGTTTAGCGGTTTATTGATGAGGTCATTCATACCTGCTTTTTTACATTCATCTCCTACTTCGCTTAATTCTGAAGCAGTTAAGGCAATAATAGGTGTAGTTGTATCAAATTCCCGAATTTTTAATGTCGCCTGCATACCGTCTAGCACAGGCATATTAATATCCATCAGCACTAAATCAAAAGTTTGGTTTTTCAAAATTTGAACAGCTTCCAATCCGTTTTCTACCATCGTACAATCACAACCAATATTTTTTAATAGGTTTTTGGTAACCAATTGATTTACCTTATTATCTTCTGCAACTAGAATTTTTGCAGAGATACTTCCTGTTTTTTCTGGATTTTTAGAATCACTTACTATATCATTTAGACAATCTTCAATCTCCACGTCTAGATCAAAGTAAAATATGGATCCTACATCTTTTTTGCTTTCGAAATGAATCTGACTACCCATTACCTGAACCAGATTTTTAACAATAGATAATCCTAGACCAGTTCCTTGTTTATTGTCATACACACTGCCGATTTGAGAAAACTCTTCAAATATGTATTCTTTGTGGTCTTCTGGTACTCCCATACCTGTATCTTCTACCTCATACCGAAGTCTAACAGTTTTCGTATCTGTCGATAAAGGTTTAATTCGGAGCCAGATTTTTCCTTTATCCGTGAATTTGATAGCATTCCCAATTAAATTAATCAAAACTTCGGATATTCGTAATGCATCAATATTAACTAGTTTAGGGATGCTATGGTTATACTCCAGAATTAATTGATTTTCCTTTTTTTGAGCTTGGTACTCAAAAGATTGTAAAATGTTTTGAGATAATGAAAATAGATCTGTGGGAGTCTTGACGAGTTCTCTTTCTTCAGAATCTATCTTACTTATTTTTAGCACCTTATTGACTAAATCTAACAGGTAATCTGCAGAAAATTTCAATGAATTAAGTAGTTTTTTATCTTTTTCTGTTTTTGCATCATTCTCTAACAAAATAGAAGAAATACCGACTACACCATACAATGGTGTTCTTAATTCGTGACTAATAGTGGATATAAATTGCGATTTAATCTTACTTAACTGTTCGGCTTGTACCTTAGCTTCTTGGAGTTCAGCGTTTTTGATTTCCAGAATCTCGGATATTTTTTTCTTAGATTTATATCCTCTGTAATAAAAGAAAACAATTCCTGCTAATAAAAGTAAGCCTACGAAAGAAATATAATTAATAGTTTTATTATTCTTGGCAATGTTTTTTAATAATTGTTTTTCTCTTCCGGCAGTTTCTAATTCTTGTTCATACTGATCAATTTTGAATTGAATTTTTGCCGTTTCTTCATTTTTTATTCTTGCCTCTTTAAAAACTTTGAGCTCACTTGCATAGAACTTTTTTAAATCTGCATTTGCTTTGGGATAATCCCCAAAATTTTCATACATCTGCGCTCTATATCGATAGAAATAACTTTTCCCCTTTTGCCAATATGCTTCTTCGCTTTCCAGAGTTTGAAACATTTTCTCAAAGTTTTCTTCGGCCTTTTTGAGATTCCCTAAATATGCATAATTACGTGCTCTAACAAGATGTAATGAGCTTTTTCCTAATATGTCATCTTGATGAATAGTACTGGCAATACTATCCACTTCTTTTAGATAAGGTGCAGCTTCATCAAAGCGATTCAGATCCATATAGGTCCAGATCAAATTGGTAAGCGGAATGATAAAGTTGTTTGACGGGACCTTACCTCTTGCTATATCTGCTCCTCTTTTATAATAAATCAAAGCATTTTCATAGTCTTCATTATCCTCATAATATAGATTAGCTAAGCTTTGCAAAATATAGGGCAATAATCTTTTAGACTCTGATTTGTCGCTGTACTCCAGCGCTTTTTGCAAATGTGTTTTCGCATTTTCATAGTCAATAATTTCGTATTGTACATTACCCATTACTAAGTAAGAATGGGATAAATAATGATAATGATTAAGTTTTTTTGCAATAGTCGTGGCCTTGAAAGCTAGTTCTAGGGCTTTGTACATCTCGTTCTCCATCATTAACTCCTCTGATGTTCTGATAAGAACCTCTAAGGTGTCAATTTTCTCAAAAGACGGTCTTTCTTGCGAAAAGGAAGTTAGAGAAAGAATAAAAATAAATATGTAAATAGTATTTCTTTTCAATGCAAAACAATTTTTAGTAAAAATAGATATAGTAAACAAGAAAGTTTCATATCCCATTTTAAATTACGTAAGCCACAATATTTCGAGTTAGATTTGAACAGACTTTTACAGCTAAATTGTTTTTAAGAGTCATATAATTTAATGAAATTATAGGGTTTTTCTGTTATAATTTAAAAGAAAACTAATGATTATACATTCTTATTTGTTGTTAAAAAGGGGATATTTCCTCTTTTTTTTGACAAGTGTAGTTGAATGAATTAAATATGTTCCGAAACCTAGTACTAGAGAATTAAATGTAAGGTCATTACAAAAAACTTTGAAGTGGTTCAAAAGATTGTTTCTTTAATGAGTAGATTTATGAATCTTGACTTACTAAATAGATATAGGAAAATAATAAATACTTATTTCTAGTTCACGGAAAACAAAATAAAATAATGAAATTAGATTTAAACAAAGAAGTATCAAGAATGGAAGAATTTTTCACATCATTTTATTAACCATTTATTGTTGTTAAATACTGTGATCCTGTGTTTTAGATTTCGTTTTCAGGACTATTAATGATTAAGTTTTTATGGATCGCATTTCTAAGGTCGTTTTTGTTTAACGGTTTATTGATGAGGTCATTCATACCAGCTTTTTTACATTCATCTCCTACTTCACTTAATTCTGAAGCAGTTAATGCAATAATAGGTGTAGTTGTATCAAATTCCCGAATTTTTAATGTCGCCTGCATACCATCAAGGACAGGCATATTAATATCCATTAGGACTAAATCGAAAGTTTGCTTTTTCAAAATTTGAACAGCTTCAAATCCGTTTTCTACCATCGTACAATTACAACCAATGTTTTTTAATAGGTTTTTAGTAACCAATTGATTTACCTTATTATCTTCTGCAACTAGAATTTTTGCAGAGATACTTCCTGTTTTTTTCAAATTTTCCGAATCACTTACTATATCATTTAGACAATCTTCAATCTCCACGTCTAGATCAAAATGAAATATGGATCCTACATCTTTTTTGCTTTCGAAATGAATCTGACTACCCATTACCTGAACCAGATTTTTAACAATAGATAATCCTAGACCAGTTCCTTGTTTATTGTCATATACACTACCGATTTGAGAAAACTCTTCAAATATGTATTCTTTCTGATCTTCTGGCACTCCCATACCTGTATCTTCTACCTCATAACGAATTCTAACGGTCTTCATATCTGTGGATAACTGTTTGATTCGGAGCCATATTTTTCCTTTATCTGTAAACTTAATAGCATTCCCAATTAAATTGATCAAAACCTCGGATATTCGTAATGCATCAATATTAACTAGTTTAGGGATACTATGGTTATACTCCAGAATTAATTCATTATCCTTTTTTTGAGCTTGGTACTCAAAAGATTGTAGAATGTTTTGAGATAAAGAAAATAGATCCGTTGGAGTCTTGGTAAGCTCTTTTTTCTCGGAGTCTATTTTGCTTATTTTCAAAACCTTATTAACTAAATCGAGCAGGTAATCTGCAGAAAATTTTAGTGAGTTTAGTAATTTTTTATCTTTTGCCGATTTAGTGTCATTTTCTAACAAAATAGAAGAAATACCGACTACACCATACAATGGTGTTCTTAATTCGTGACTAATAGTGGATATAAATTGCGATTTAATCTTACTTAACTGTTCGGCTTGCGCCTTAGCTTCATAGAGTTCCGTATTCTTTAATTCAAGAATTTCACTAATTTTTTTCTTAGATCGATAAGCTCTAAAATAAAAAAATAATACTCCGATCAATAGTAATAGGGCTGCGGAGGATATAAAAATAATAATTTTGTTGTTTTTATCAATGTCTAGTAATAAGGCCTTTTCCCTTTTGGCTACCTCAAGCTCTCTTTCATATTCATCTACCTTAAATCTGAACTTTGCAATTTCCTCGTTCTTGGTTTTTGCGTTTTCAAAAACTTTATGGTCATTTTTCAATAATTTTTTAAGATCCTGTGTAGCTTTGAAATAATCCCCTATATTCTCATACATTTGTGATCTATAGTCATAAAAATAACTTTTACCTTTAACCCAGTAGCTTTCTTTTTCTAATTGTTTCAAAGATTCGCTAAAAGCTTGTTCAGCTTTACCGATTTCTTTATTGTTGGAATAGTCTCTTGCCTTAAGAAGGAACAAGGAGCTCCTGTCTACTTGTAAGCTATCTGGAATTGTTTTTTCAATACTATCTGCTTTTTTAAGATAAGGTTTTGCTTCGTCAAATCTATTAAGATCCATATAAGTCCATATCAAATTATGTAAAGTAATCTGATAATTATCTGGATAGCGTTCTTTATTAGTTAGTTCTAGTGCTCTTTTGTAATAAACCAGAGCATTTTTAAAGTCCTTATTGTCATCATAATATATATTAGCAAGGCTATGTAATATGGCAGGTAGGAGTATTTTTTCTTCTGTTTTTTCTGTATATTCTAAAGATTTTAGCAGATTTTTTTTAGCATTTTTATAATCTATGATTTCATGTTGAATTGTTCCCATTATCATATAGGAACTCGATATGTAATAATTATCTTGTACTTCGTGTGCATAACTAACAGCTTTAAATGCGTATTCCAAAGCCTTATACATATCGTTTTTGTAGCTTAACTCTTCTGCAGTTTTTAACAAATAATCGATACTGTCATTTTTTTCAAAAGAAATATTTTCCTGTGATAAAGAAGAATAGGAAATAAAAACTATAAATAGAAAATAATATTTTTTCAACACAAAAAAGATTTTATCAAATGGATAACAGACCTTAAAATGTACAGATGCTTTCTTGTAGCACTTGTAGTAATTGTTATTATCAAAAGGATTCGTGTGAAGAATAATACCTGATAAATGCAAAATCCCATAAGTTAGCGAATTTATGTATTCTTTTGATATAATTAAGAAAGAAAAATTTACGAAAGGAATTTTTTCATAGACTATAAAGAATCTTTTATTTACATAAATTTTAGTACCATTGTCTAAATATATTAATTGTCGGTAATAGTGTTGAATACTCTTAAAAATTATATAAAGAAACACCCTAAACGATTCGTTATTATTGGAATATTAATGATTTGGTACTATTTCTCCTTACCAAAACCATTGTTTGATGATCCCGCAGCAACAGTGATTGAAACTAGATCCGGTGAATTACTAGGCGCTAAAATTGCTTTAGACGGGCAGTGGAGGTTTCCTGAAACAGATAGTGTTCCAGAAAAATTTGAACATTGCATACTCGCATTCGAGGATCAACAATTTTATAGACATGTTGGATTCAATCCGGTTTCTATGATAGAGGCTGTAAGCGAAAATATAAAGGCAGGTAAAGTAGTGCGTGGAGGAAGTACTATAACACAGCAAGTAATACGATTAGCTCGAAAAGGACAAAAACGAACCTATTTTGAAAAACTAATCGAACTAATTCTATCCACAAGACTGGAATTTGGAACTTCTAAAGAGGAAATTTTAAAGCTTTATGCTTCTCATGCACCTTTTGGAGGAAATGTGGTGGGGATTGATATGGCTTCATGGAGATACTTTGGTCTTCCTGCACACCAATTATCCTGGTCAGAAAGTGCAACACTTGCTGTTTTACCCAATGCTCCTTCACTAATTTATCCCGGAAAAAACCAGCTAAAGCTATTAGAAAAACGAAACCGACTACTCAAAACATTGTTAGAACAGAAAACAATTGATTCTATAACCTATGATTTATCTATAAGTGAATCATTACCTCAAAAGCCATATAGTCTTCCGCAAACCACGCCTCATTTACTAGATCGACTAGCTAGAAAAAATAGAGGGAAGCGATTACGAACTACAATTGATGTATCACTACAACAGCAGGTAAATCAACAAGTAAAAAGACACTATAACATTTTGCGCCAAAATGAAGTATATAATATGGCGGTTTTGGTATTAGACGTAAAGACTAGAGAGGTTTTAAGTTATGTAGGTAATACACCAACTGACAAGACGCATCAAAAAGATGTGGATATCATTCAAGCTGGCAGAAGTACCGGAAGCACACTAAAGCCTTTATTGTATGCCGCTATGATGGATAAAGGTGAATTATTACCAGAACAATTGGTGTCTGATGTACCTACAGTTATAGCAGGATATGCTCCTATGAATTATGATGAAACCTTTAGCGGAGCTGTTCCCGCGAATAGAGCTTTGGCAAGATCGTTAAATATACCTGCGGTTAGATTGTTACAACAATATGGATTACAGCGATTTCGGGATGAAGTACACGCTTTTAGAATTAAAGACCTTTCGTACAGCGCAGATCATTATGGATTATCACTAATTGTTGGCGGCGCCGAAGGAAATCTTTGGGATTTATGTAAGACGTATGCTGGATTTGCAGGGACATTAAATCATTATGAAAATACTTCTAGCGAATATTTTGTAAATGAATTTGCAGAACCCATAATTCTTGCTGACAAAAAGGTTGATTTTGGTAAAAAAGTAAAACAAAAACCAATATTTGGCGCTGGAAGTATTTGGCTAACTTTTGAGGCTATGAAAAAAGTAAATCGCCCGGAAGGTGACGAGGCATGGGAATTCTACGATTCTTCACGAGAAATAGCTTGGAAAACAGGAACTAGTTTTGGCAATCGAGATGCGTGGGCGATTGGTGCCAGTAAAGATTATGTGGTAGGTGTCTGGATTGGTAATGCAGATGGAGAAGGAAGACCAGAACTCACAGGATTAAACTCGGCGGCACCTGTTTTATTCGATGTAATTAATTTATTACCTAATTCTAAATGGTTTCCTGCTCCGTATGATGATTTGGTACAGGTAAATACTTGTACCAAAAGTGGATTTTTAGCCGGAAAAGAATGTCCAAGTAAGGAAATGTATATTGCTGCTGCTGGAACTAAATCAAAACCCTGTCCATTTCATCAATTAGTGCATTTAGATCCCACAAAACAATATAGAGTGAATTCTTCTTGCGAATCGGTAGATGCCATGATTCATGAACCTTGGTTCGTATTACCTCCTTTACAGGAATATTATTTTAAAACTAAAAACGCTGATTATCGATCTTTGCCTTCATATCGATCAGATTGTACAAAGGAATTGTTAGGAAGTATGGATTTTATTTTCCCCAAAGGCAATAGTAGTGTCTATTTACCCAAAGGATTTGATGGCAAAACAAATGAAGTAGTTCTAAAAATAGCGCATACGCAGCCAGAAGCGAGAGTGTTCTGGTATATAGATAATCAATTTGTAGGTGTGACCAAACAGTTTCATGAAATGGCTGTAAAACCAACACCCGGAGAACACCTTATTACTGTTCTGGATGAAAAAGGGAATGAATTAAGAAGGAAGATAGAAATCAAAGAATAGCATCATAAAAGCAGCCATAGAGCAATTACAATTCTATGACTGCTTTTTTAATTTAGAAATAGTTATAATGAAGAATACACCAAGCCGAAACTTAATGCGGATTCTTTACTAAAATTACGACCATCTAAAGTACTTGTGTAACCAGTAGAAACCCCTAGCTTATTCTTATATATGGGAATATATAAATTAAAAGAAAGGTTTGTGAAATCTACTTCGGTTTCTGGAAGTATATTAGGACCTCCTGCTTCAGCAAATTCTGGCGTTCCAATATCTAATCCAGACATAGAGTCCTGTATTTCTAAATTAGCGTGGACATAAAAGAATGGATTATAATATCCTAACTTAAATCCGTATAACACAGCATTGGGAATATCAAAATCTTTACTATCTCGATTACTATATCCTACTTGAACCTCTGTAAAGATGTTAAGCGAACTGATGTAATTTAGAATAACTGCACCATTGATAGTGGTTGCTTCATTTCCTAAAGAGAGAACTCCTGCTCCTTCATAATCACCTATTGGAAATGTGATTCCTGCTGCTCCACCTAGCGTAACTTTAGAATTACTATTTAAAGGCTTTTCGAAAATTTTTGCTTTTGCAAAAATTCCTAAATCTTGAATACCATCTACCTGATCTGTTTGTTGTACAGGATCAAGAACACCATCTTGACTTTTAGTAGAAATATAAGGTAATGTTACTACTGTGGATAACCAATCATTAACAGTATAAGAGGCGTATAATGAGAAGATATAAGAAGAAATATCTCCTAATCCGGCAGGGTTTCCTTCTGATAACTCAGAACCTCGATAAAACTGATCAAAACTTTTGTAGGAATAAGTCGGAGCAACAGTCAATGTTTTTTTTTCTGAATAAAATCCATTGATTGGAAACTGAGCGATTGCAGTAAAAAGCGGGCAAAATAGCATAAGCCCTAAAATGTAGTGCATTATTGATTTGTGTAACATGAAATATATTTTTAGGTTAATAAGACGTTTTAGACGGGAAATATCACCTAGGTTAACACGTAAAAAATGCAAAGAATATGTTAATTCAAATACTGTTATTTTCTAAGACTTTTTTTTATTGATTTCTTGTTTTTGAAGAAGTTTTTTTGGGGAATTTTCGTTTTTAAAAAAATATGAAACAAATTTTTGAAGAATTGATTTTTTGTTAAGATTTGTGGTCTATCAAAAAATAACATTTAATTGTGAGTTTAGTTATAGTGCTTTTTGAAATTATTTTTAATAGTTTTAATTCCAGTTTTTAAAAGGATCCTTACTCAATTGAGAATTATAATACCTCGGATTTCCGGTAACTTCTTTTCCTAACCAATTGGGTTTTGTAAAAGCTTCGTTTTCATCACTTAATTCGATTTCTGCAATAGTTAATCCTTTATTTTCCTCAAAAAACTCATCTACTTCGATAATATGATTACCAGACGGGATTTCATATCTCGTTTTTTTGATGACTCCTTTTTCGCAAATGTTTATAAGTGCTTCCGCTTCAGTAACAGGAATTTCTTTTTCCCATTCAAAGCGTGTAGTACCGGACGCATTACCAATACCTTTTACAGTAATAAAAGCCAGTTTTCCTTTAATTCGAACTCTAACCGTTCTCTCAGGATCGGTATTTAGAAATCCTTGTACAATAAGGGTACTTTTTTTAGCTTCTTGCTTGTAGATTTCTGATGTAACTAAGAATTTACGTTCTATTTCAATCATAGTTTTTTGATTCTTAACTTATTTGATGCGAAGCATCAATGCTTCATATGGACTACAATCTCCAATATTTTTTTCATAAACAAACGCTATCTCAGCTTCTTTTTTACTCGAAGCTTGTATCCTAATTATAATTTTGAAATCTTCTTTTTGATCTTCGAATTGAATAAATGAAAATTTATAATCTCCTTCTGGATATGAATTAATTTTGGGACTAATTTTTAAATCTTTACGAACAGCATTTCCACTACACTTACCTTCGCATAGTTGATTGTCATACATTAGATCATATTGGATTTCAGACAATGAAATCCAGTTAATACCTAATTTTTGAAAAAAATCATCATCTGTACCCTCTGCTTTAGCCAGAAAAACCATGTCAAATGAATTATCTGATGTCTTGGTAATTTCATTTTTCTCAGTTATAGAAGATTCTGGTTTTTCTTCAATCTTAACTTCGGTATTTGTTGTATTCTTACAGCTTGTAAAAACAAATACAAGTAGAAATAGATACTTCATTGTATTTAAGTATTAATTTAATCTGCGAGAAAGATATTGTTTATCTAGACCATTTTTTGATGTTTTTTTCATTTAATCTGATAAAGTCTTTGTTTTTTGCTTTTTTAGATAATTCCAAAGATCTTTTGGCAGCTGTTATAGCTTCTGTTTTTCTATCTAAATCAGCGAGGATTAACGCTTCTCTATACACCTGAAAAAATAGTGGATTCTTACCTTTAGTAGCTTTTTGGATATAGGTTAAAGCTTTATCCAAATCTGTTTGTGCTTCGTGCAGGTATAATGCAGCCTGGAAATATTCAAAATCAGTTGGGCCGGAAATGGTTTTTTCGATACTTGCCATTGTCTTTTTGTGTGTATCAAATTTTAGTGGTAAGGCTATTTTGACCTGATCCCAAGCAAAAACCAACTGCGAACTATCTAAAGTGATTTGATCAATATAGATCATAAAGGTCTCTAAGACTTCATTTAGTTCGATATGCTCAGCAGTAAAACTGGTGATAGGCGTTTGATCTACATAGGTGTTCCAATTGCCAGATTTATAGGTGTAAAAATATACTTCCCAAGTGTTTTTTCCTGGTTTAGTAAGAACAGCGTAAGAACCTTTTTTTATAGATGTTTCAAAAATGGTAACATCATCGGTAAAAGTGATCTTAGTTGCGGCATTAGCACCGGTTCTCCATAGTTCATTATAAGGGATGATACCATTTTCTCCAAAAATAGTTCTACCTCTTTTACTGGGTCTGGAATATTCGATTTCGATTTCAGTCAATCCAACTGTTTGCGCAGTCTTTGACGTTGGACTGAGTGCAGGAACGGTAAGTTGGGCATTAACTGTTGCTACAGTAATAATGCTGATAAAAAATATTTTGAACATAATTTATTGAAATTTTGATATGATTAAAGATTAGAAAAATATTCTTTTGGGGTAGTCCCCATTAAATCTTTAAACGATTTGTTAAATGTAGTTTTAGAGTTGAAACCTGCCTCTTGTGCAAGTCCAAAGAAAGTCATGTTTTTAGCTTGATCTGTTTTTGCCAAGGCTATAAATTCTTTGATTCTATAGTAGTTTACGTACTCAAAAAAGTTCATGCCTATTCGTTCATTAAGTAATCGAGCAATCTCGGGATTACTTACTCCTAGCATTTCTGCCAATTCTGATTTTAGAAGTTTTCTATTTAAATATGGTTTTCTTTCCTCCATTAAACTCTCTAATTGAGATTTTAAGGTATCTAATTCTGGGTTTGATAATTTGGATTGCGCATATTTTTTTGGAGTTACTAGCTGAGTAACTTTGAATAACTGAGGTTCTTTTATACTATAAAATGTAATAAATAGAATAATAAGAGCTATGCTTATCCATATTACCTGCCAAGCAGATTTTTCTAAGAACTGGTATCCCAAGAGCCAGTATATAAACATACTAAACCAGCAAAGCATACAGATTCCTATAGCTATCAGAAAATTTAAGAAAAACTGAGATTTTACAGTATAACTTAATTCATTTTGGATGTCTTTTCTAAATTTTAAAAAGATTCTAAAACTTAAGACCCAGTATGTGATGTTAAATAGTAATCCAGTGGCAATAAAAAGTAAGGTAAATCTAAATTGCTCTCCACTTTCCAATCTTTCTTGTAATACGTCGTCAGATGGGAGGATAAAAGTGGCAGTTACAAATGTATTATACACCAAAGCTGGCACGTAATGTAGTAATTCTTTATACGAGAACTGCTTGTTTAATAAACTGGATCGAGTAAATAGGTAGATCGTAGCACCAAATAAGAGTGTTGCGAATTCAGAAAAAATAACCCATCGGTAATTATCTCCGAAGAAACCAGATATGTATAATATACGACCGCTTAATCCTATCGCTAAAACAAGTACTAAAAAAGCAATATATCTATTGATGCTTTTTCTTTTTTTTGGAGAAAAAACATAAATAAACAGTAAAAACAAACTTTGAAAATACCCGAAATAAACTAATTGATTAAGGAATGATTGCATATTGGTAATAATCTGTTTCTTTTGTTTACCCAGCTGATGCTTTAAAAATTACAAAACATAAACTGGGTTTAATATACTAGTTTAATACAAATTGATTTACATGTAACACGCCTTTGTGATTCATGGTAAGGTTTTCTTTGTAAAAAGCATCAAATTCTTGTTTATTCTCCCATTGAGTGATAACTAATAAATCGGGATTATGATAATACCCCAAAGGTGATTTTCCATTGGTTAATTGAAGAATTTTTTTTCCTCCTTTTGCTTTCGATTTTTGTAACCAAAGTTCTGTGAATTTTTTGAACGATTCAGTATCTTTTTTCCAGTAAGATGTAGCTACAATATATTTACTCCTGTCTATTTTGAACGAAATGTCTTTTGGCATTTCATAGTAGGTTAAATTAAATATAGACCACATATTTCTACGTTGTACATGGAAATCCGGAACTATATCTTCAATTTCTGAAATAAATTGTTCACGATTTTTTAAGTCATTCCATTTGCCAAAAATAAAAGTAGTAGGTTGAATGTTTCCCTGAGTTGTTTCTTTGATACTAAATCCAGGTTGTGGTCGATAGGTTCTTTTAAAAGCTACAGGGAAGGCGGTCTTTTTGTATCTTTCAAAGTCTTTTTCGATATCTGGTTTATTGGTTAGTAAGAGAATATCTAGAACTTCTCCTTTTTTAAAGTCAAAGGATTTTACATTGGATTGAGCAACAAGACTTGTTGTTAACAGACAAGTCAAGAAGACTAGGGTGAAATTTTTTAATAACTTCATTGTTTGTTTTTTAATGATTCATAATTTTCAAACAAATGTAGAAGCTGTTATGGATATTCAGTAATTATAGGAGCTCAGAAAGATACGGATACCGTATATGAACCAATTAGATGCCTTTTTTCGTATGAATTACTTTGATTTGATCAGAAACTACTCTTTTACTATTGAATTCATTGTTCGCTAACCATATCATTGCTGAAACGATCGTTTCAGGATGAATCGAACGATATTTTTTTAAAGATCCGAGCAATAGAGGATTTATTACTTTCATTAACTGTTTAAAGAAATATTCTCCAGTTCTTTTTTCATGTCTTTTACCACTAATTAATGACGGTTGCAAAATATGTGTTTTAGGAATTTCCATAGTTAAAACTGTTTCTTCCATTTCGCCTTTGGTACGATTATAAAATACCCGACTTTTTGGGTCCGCTCCTAAAGCAGAGATAATTATAAAAGTTTTAATATTGTTTTGCTTACAAAGTTGCGCTGCTGTTACCGGAATACCATAATCAATGGTGCGATACAATCCTTTATCTGGGGTTTTGGCATTCGTAGTTCCAATACAACAAAACACTTCATCTCCAATAAAATCTATCGCAATAGTTTTTAATTGAAGCATGTTAATTAGATGTTCTTCTATTTTGGGATGAGAGATTCCGACAGTTTTTCTGGAGAACAACTTAATTTTAGAGTAACGATCATCATCGAGTAATGTGTCTAAAAGAATTCTTCCTGTTAATCCTGTTGCTCCTAATATGATTGCTGTTTTAGCCATCTTACAAATTTAACAAGAAGAATCGTATGTCTTACGAGATAATTAAGACCAATCTTGTATATCTTTTATACAATGCACTAAGCACCTCAAAGATATGGGTAGCTCATTTCCTTTTTTGTTGTAGTAAAAAAATGATGTTAATGTTAATTTTGCGCTACCATTACCATACTGCTTGGTTTGCAGTCTTCATTTTCACCATCTTGGGAAAGAGATAGATCAACAACAGCTTTATCTTTGTTTGTAGAATCTATGTGTAAAACAATTTTATAACCTTGTTTGCTTTCTTGGTATTTTTTAACTTCGAAAGAAGCCCCCTTATAACTATTCATAAAAGGTTCTTTACCGGGTTTTAATGCCGTAGCTTTTCCGCCAATAGTAGTTTTTTTACAGGACTGATTCTCAAACACAAGCGTATATTGTATAGTGTCCTCTGATAACCAGGAAACAGATAATTTCTGGGTAATGTTACCAGTTTTATCGTTTTGAGTAGCTATATATGTTTTTTGAGTAACAGTTACAGGGCTATTTTCCTCGTTTGTAGTATCAACCTCTTCTGTAGGGTTAGTTTCGCTTAATTTATTATGGTTGTCAGAAGGCTTACTTTCTGATTTACAGCATATAAAAGCAAAAAGTAGGAGTAGGGTATAATTTTTCATTTTTTAAATATAATTTAGTTCAAATTGATTGGGATCAATAAAGCAAGATATTATTTTTATCTGATAAAATCCTTACAAATATAAGAATATCATTTTTTAGAAGTATTTAATACTGGAATATTTGCTTAGATGCTTTTGTAATGAAGATTTAAAGTCAATCGATTATGAGCTCTTTTGAATAGTTTATATCCACTATTTTTGTAGGAGACAAATAATGAAAAGTCAGAGAAAAATCATACACGTAGATATGGATGCATTTTATGCATCTGTTGAGCAAATGGACAATCCAGAGCTTAAGGGAAAACCTCTGGCTGTAGGTGGTGGTGGAAAGCGTGGTGTTGTTAGTGCTGCGAGTTATGAAGCACGCAAATTTGGTGTTCGTTCTGCAATGCCTGGGTTTACTGCCAGAAAGTTATGTCCTGATTTGCTTTTTGTGAGGCCAAGATTTGATCGGTATCAGGAGATTTCGAAACTAATCCGTAAAATATTTTTTGAGTATACAGATTTAGTGGAACCTTTATCACTTGATGAGGCGTATCTCGATGTAACCGAAAATAAAAAAGGAAATCCCAGTGCATCTTTAATCGCTCAGGAAATCAGACAACGAATTTTTGATGAAGTAGGATTGACCGCATCGGCAGGAATATCTGTCAATAAATTTATCGCCAAAGTTGCTAGCGATTATAACAAGCCTAACGGCCAGAAAACCGTAAATCCAGAAGAAGTCATAGAGTTTTTGGAAGACCTGGATGTTAAAAAATTCTACGGAGTAGGAAAAGTGACACAAGCTAAAATGTACCAATTAGGGATTTATACCGGAAAGGACTTAAAAACGAAATCAGAAGAGTTTCTGACCCAACATTTTGGTAAATCCGGAGGACATTATTATAAAATTGTTAGAGGAATTCATTTGAGTGAAGTGAAACCAAATCGAGAACGAAAATCTCTTGCTGCAGAAAGGACTTTTAGCGACAATATTTCTTCTGAAATATATATGCTGGAACGACTAGAAAATATTGCAGAGGAATTACAAAAGCGCTTAAAAAGAAGTAAAGTAGCAGGGAGAACAGTGACGCTAAAGATTAAATATAGTGATTTCACACTTCAGACCCGAAGTAAGACATTACCTTATTTTGTAAATGATGCAGATATACTTTTGGAGACGGCAAAGGAATTACTATATCAATCAGAAATGAAGAACTCAGTGCGATTGTTAGGAATTTCACTTTCTAACTTAAATACGGGTAAGAAAGATCAAAAGAAAATAGAAAAACAAGAAGTAGAGATTATTCAGTTAAGGTTTGATTTTTAGAAACTATAATTTGATAAGGAAGAGTTTCTAATTAAACTGTAATTTGCACGTATCATGACTATGAGTAAAAAGGCTAAATTTAGGGTTGCGATTACAGTTGTTTTATTGATACTTTTATTTTTGTATCACCTAAGTCCATATAAATTAGAATTTCTTGGACACTACAATAAAATATGGGCACATAGAGCTAATAGTACAGAAAAACTTCATTCGGCATTACAATATTTTAGAGGAGTAGAATTAGATTTGATATATGATGCAGAAGGGGATTTTTTGGATATAAATCATTCCACTTCAGAATCAATAGGTTTAAAATTTGAAGACTATTTTGACACTTTGGATAAAACGCAACATCCTTTACTGTGGTTAGATATCAAAAACCTGAATAAGGATACAGCTGGCGATATTTTAGATAAATTACTCCGGATTTTCGGGAAAAGAAATTATCCCTTGCAAAATATTTTAATCGAAACACGTTATGCGGAGGCATTGCCAATATTTACCAAAGAAGGGTTTAAAACTAGTTATTATTTGCCATATGATTTAAGGAAAAGAGATGAAGATAAGTTACAAATTGTGATACGAAAGATTGAAAAAATCTTAAAAGAACAACCTAATATTGGAATTTCGACAAATCATAAGGATTATAGAATCATAAAGGAACATTTTCCAAATCGCATAAAATATATTTGGGTTTTGGTACCCATCCTGAATATTGATTTTTTCACTACCAAAGAGATTCTAAATGATGAAAAAGTTGAGGTTGTATTGGTAAATTATAATGCGCTAAAAGGGAATCGATAAGATTTTTATATGTTACATAAAATTTCTGCTGCGCGTTTTAATGTATCTTCTGTTTTTGCAAAACAAAATCGTAGTACTTTATCATCCTGTTGATTTAGATTAAACACAGAAACTGGAATTGAAGCGATTTTGTGTTCTTTTGTTAGTCTTTCGGCGAAAGCCACATCACCTTCATCGGTAATAGCAGAATACTCTAACAATTGGAAATAAGTTCCTGCTGCAGGAATGTATGAAAATCTGGAATCTTTTATTAATGATAAGAATATATCTCTTTTTTCTTGATAAAAATCCGGCAGGGATAAATAATGTTCAGGTGTTTTTAGATATGCTGCCAATGCATATTGCATAGGATGACTACTGCAGAATACGTTAAACTGATGCACCTTTCTGAATTCTACCATCAGATCTCTAGGTGCTATACAATATCCCATTTTCCAGCCAGTTGTATGAAACGTTTTACCAAAAGAAGCTGTAATAAAAGCTCTTTCTGCTAATCCAGGAAATCTGGCAATACTTTGATGTTCCTGACTATCAAAAATAATATGTTCATAGACTTCGTCGCTTAGTAAAATAATATCAGTATTTTTTAATAAAGCTTCCAGCTGAAGCATGTCGTTTTTTGATAAAACAGTTCCCGTTGGGTTATGAGGAGTGTTGATGATGATCATTTTTGTTTTGGACGTAATTTTACTGGCAACTTCCTTCCAATCAACGGTAAAATTAGGTGCTGACAACTGAATCGGAATGATCGTTCCGCCGAATAATTCTATAGAAGGTTCATAAGAATCATAGGCTGGTTTAAAAACAATAACTTCGTCTCCGGGATGAATAAATGCTGAAATAATGGTAAAAATAGCCTGCGTAGCTCCAGAAGTAATCGTTATATCTGTTTCGGGATGGTAATTGCTATTGTAAAGAGCATTAGTTTTTTCCACAATCACCTCTCTTAAAGACAATAAACCAGACATAGGAGCATATTGATTATGTCCTTGCTGCATGCCAATGGTCACTAAATCAATTAGTTTTTTGTCAGTTTTAAAATTTGGAAATCCTTGAGAGAGATTAATAGCTTCATAATCATTTGCCATTTTACTCATTACAGTAAAAATTGTAGTAGATACGTTGGGCAATTTTGTTTGGATATTCCTCATAGTTATAAATCAAAAAATAGAAGGTATAAAAAAACCCTGAAAATGACAGGGTTTACTGTTGAGAAATTAAATTAATATCTAAAATATATGGCAATAACCTTGGTTACATCTATCTGAAAAATCGCCTGTTACTTCCCAACAATCCTGTGATGTTTCACAACGTAGATTTGTTCTGCAATAATAGCCTCCGTTGATAGATAGTTGTTCTGATTTGTCCAATTTGGCAACGTCTTTTAATTTTAGAATTTTTGATAACATAATTTTGTGTTTTAAACTATTGATGTTTTACCTACTCTATTAAAAGGTTTTCGGTTTACCCTTGTTAAAATCAAGTACTCATCATACAGTGATTTTCAACTCAAGTTATATCGAAATCAATAGGTAAAAAAACAAAACATCCGTATTTTTCGAAAAATACGGATGTAAAATAGGGGTTAATTAAGAAGTTTGATTTTAATAAACGTTATCACAAAGACAAATACTCTCGTGAGTACCCATATCAGGTTCAATTACTTCGCAATCCCCACCTTTTATCTTATACATAGAATTTGTGTTGATCTTAGCGATAGTTAGCTTTTGTAAGGTAATTACCTTTTGTTCTTTTGTTTTCATGATTATAATATTTAAGTTAAACAATGAATATTAAATCAAGGTACTTTTAATACCTGGTAATTCATAAATTGGTAACCGTATTTTAAAGAAATTAAGGTGAAGTTTAGAGGTTAGATTAGTTGTTTTTTTATTGCTTTCTAACTGTTTAAGCATTATGATTTTTTTTTGGAATCCTTCGTCTGATTATTTATTTTTTTAATATAATACGAAGGATTTAATCCAGTTTTTGATTTAAAATGTTTAGTAAAAGAATTATCCGTTTTATATCCAATTTCTAAGGCAATTGATTTTACCGAAAAAGATCTAAATTTTCTATCGTTTTTTAATCTTTTTAGAGCGTATTCAATTCTTAAATCATTTATATAATCGTTAAAACTATTTGCCTTATGTGTTTTAATGATTTTAGATAAATAGGTAGTATTCGTTTTTACTTTTTTGGCCATTGATCTTAAATCACAATCGGTATTTAAAAAAAACTCTTGACTTTCTAGCTTATGCAATCCGTTAAGAACATCATTAACTTTTTTGTCATCAATTATAATAGCCTTAGGATTGTTCTTTTCTTTGGATTCTAAAGTGTTTATTTTTTGTATTAATGTATCAAAACGCACTTTATTATTTTTTTGTTTTCTGAAGTATTTAAAAAGAATGAACATCAAAAAAACACAGACGAATAGTAGTATAAAGAACACATACTCCTTATAACGTGCTTTTAATTTGTTTTCTAGTTTTTGAGTATTCTGCTTATGTAATTTATTTACTGTTTTATTTGTTGCATCTTGAAACTGCGCCTGTAGTACTACGACTTTCTCTAAGTATATTGATTCTTGTTTTTTGTCAATTACTTTATAGCATTTTGCGAATAACTTATTTATATCTATGAATCGTATGTTTCTTGAATCTTTTTCTTCTAATAGAGGTTCGGTATTTTTTAAATAAGAAATAGCTTTGTTGTATTCTTTTTGCTCATAAAAACAACTTGCCAGAAAATAATAGAGATTTAGTATTGATTTTTTTTGGGTAATCTTCTTATTTATCAGAATATCCTCAGCTAAATATAAATGCTCCAATGCCTGAGGTAATTTATTTCTATTAAATGATACGATGCCTTTTTTAGTTAATAAATCAATATGTCCAATAGAATAATCTAAAGATTCTGACATTGCTATTCCTATATCTGCATAATGTAGGACTGAATCATATTTTTTTTGATCGAGATATGTTTCACTAATTATGGTAATAAATTTAACGTGGTCTATGCTATTTTTATAAGATGAATTTTCAATAAGTGATAAGGCGTTTTTACAAACCTCTAACGCTTTATCCAATTGCTGCATTCTTCTAAGAATCATTGCTATTCCAGAATTTACAGCAAGTTGATATTTTATATTTTTATTCTTTTGTAAAATTTTTAGTGCGAGATCATAAGAATCAAGGGATTTTTGATTTTTCCAATCTTTCAGATAAGCATTCCCTAATTTTATATAACATTTAGATAAAAATGTATCGTCCTCTATTTTTTTTGCAAGTTTGGCGGTTTTGTTCAAATAATAAGTACTACGTTCATATTCTTCTTTATTATAGAAGAATGAAGCTATGTTATAATATTGTTGAGCTAAAATTAGATCGCTATCAGAAATTTTATTAAGAGCACTTTCATATACTTTACTTTCTTGGGGATTAGAACGTTTTATATATGCTACAATTTGTTTCGGAGATTTAGTCGTTAAGCTATCTGGTATACTTATTTGAATTCCATTAGCTAATACACTTTTGCTAATGAATAAGAATGTGATAAGAAAACATGTTGACAGGAATTGTTTCGTCAAAAAAGTCATTTATTTAAAATTCGATGATTTCTCAAAAGTAATGTTTTTCATTTTTTAAGTTATTACAGAAAATAATAACTTCCGAAAGTGTTGTGTTAGGAAAAATTTACACGATTATAAAAAAGTAATATTGTCTTTTGTTTAAAGATAGTATTATATTTCAAACGATTTCGTAATGAAAACTCAACAAAATTTAAAATCTATTTTAATTCATTATAAATACTGTATTACTGGTTCAAAATCTTGTTAAAAACAAGTTTGAAGCTTATTTTTGCTAATCAAATTTTTAAACATTCTTTATAATGAGTGGATTGATAAAATCTTCAATAGCTAGAAAGGTTGCGATGGCACTTTCGGGACTTTTCTTAGTATTTTTCTTATTACAGCATTTTACCATCAATTTTACTTCTGTTTTTAGCCCAGATACTTTTAACGAATTATCGCATTTTATGGGTACAAATCCATTGGTGCAGTTTGCTTTACAGCCAGTATTAATTTTTGGGGTAGTTTTCCATTTTATTATGGGATTTGTTTTGGAAATAAAAAATCGAAACGCTAGAGCAGTTAAATATGCAAAATATAACGCTGGAGCAGGTGCTTCCTGGATGTCCAGAAATATGATTCTTTCCGGATTAGTGATTTTGGCATTTTTAGGGCTACACTTTTACGATTTCTGGATTCCGGAAATAGTACATAAATATATAGAGTTCGCACCAGAAGACCCTTCACGTTACTATCATGAATTGACAGAGAAATTTGTAAGTCCGGTACGTACTGGATTATATGTGCTGTCTTTTGTTTTCTTGGCATTACATTTATGGCACGGGTTTGCATCATCGTTTCAATCTGTTGGTTTCAATAACAAATTTTCTGTTGGAGCAACTAAGTTTGCTAAGGTATTTTCGATTGTAATCCCACTAGGATTTATTATCATATCCTTAGTCCTTCATTTTAATCATAATCACTAAAACCACTATTATGTCAATTTTAGACTCTAAAATACCAGAAGGTCCACTGGCAGATAAGTGGACAAAACATAAAAATACAATTAACCTGGTGAATCCAGCCAATAAGCGTAATATTGATGTTATTGTTGTTGGTACTGGATTAGCAGGAGGAAGTGCTGCTGCTACACTGGCAGAACTTGGATATAACGTAAAAACATTTTGTTATTCTGATTCTCCACGTCGTGCGCACTCTATTGCGGCTCAAGGAGGAATCAACGCAGCAAAAAATTATCAAGGAGATGGTGATTCTAATTACCGTCTTTTTTATGATACTGTAAAAGGAGGGGATTATCGATCTAGAGAAGCAAATGTTTACAGATTGGCTGAAGTTTCAGGAAATATCATCGATCAATGTGTCGCTCAAGGAGTTCCTTTTGCACGCGAATATGGTGGGTTATTGGACAATCGATCATTTGGTGGTGTATTAGTATCACGTACTTTTTACGCGAAAGGGCAAACTGGTCAGCAGTTATTGCTTGGGGCATACTCAGCGATGAACCGTCAGATCAACCGTGGAAAAATACAAGCTTTCAATCGTCACGAGATGTTAGATCTAGTGAAAGTTGATGGCAAAGCAAGAGGAATTATTGCCAGAAATTTGGTAACTGGAGAAATCGAACGTCATTCTGCACACGCTGTAGTATTGGCATCAGGTGGATATGGAAACGTATTCTTCTTAAGTACCAATGCAATGGGAAGTAATGTGATGGCAGCCTGGAGAGCACACAGAAGAGGAGCTTTCTTTGCAAATCCATGTTATACACAGATCCATCCAACATGTATTCCGGTGTCAGGAGATCATCAGTCTAAATTGACTTTAATGTCAGAATCTTTACGTAATGATGGTCGAATTTGGGTTCCAAAAAGAAAAGAAGATGTAGAAGCGATACGTGCTGGTAAATTAAAACCAACACAATTATCCGAAGAAGAAAGAGACTATTACTTAGAACGTCGTTATCCTGCATTTGGTAATTTGGTTCCTCGTGATGTAGCTTCTAGAGCGGCAAAAGAGCGTTGTGATGAAGGTTTTGGAGTAAACAAAACCGGAGAAGCTGTGTATCTTGATTTTGCTGCTGCTATTCAACGATACGGGAAAGAAAAAGCATTGACTTCAGGAATTCATAATCCTACTGCAGAACAAATATTGGAATTTGGAGAAAAAGTTATCGAAGAGAAGTATGGTAACTTATTCCAGATGTATGAGAAAATTGTGGATGAGAATCCGTATAAAACTCCAATGATGATCTATCCGGCTGTACACTACACAATGGGAGGTCTTTGGGTAGATTATAACTTACAAACTACAGTTCCTGGTTGTTATGCTGCTGGAGAAGCTAATTTCTCTGATCACGGAGCAAATAGATTAGGAGCTTCTGCATTGATGCAAGGATTGGCCGATGGATACTTCGTATTACCATATACTATTGGAGATTATCTATCTCACGATATACGTACCGGAAAAATCCCAACGGATACACCAGAGTTTGATCAAGCTGAGAAAGATGTAAAAGATCGAATTGAGAAGCTAATGGGTGGATCCGGAGAGCATTCTGTTGATTATTACCATAAGAAATTAGGTAAGATCATGTGGAATAAATGTGGAATGTCTCGTAATGAGAAGGGATTAAAAGAAGCAATTGATGAAATAGCTGCTTTGAGAGAAGATTTCTGGAAAAACGTAAAAGTTCCCGGAGCCGCTAATAGTATGAATCCAGAATTGGAAAAAGCCGGAAGAGTTGCTGATTTCTTGGAGTTAGGAGAATTATTTGCAAAAGATGCTTTGGATCGTAACGAATCTTGCGGAGGACATTTTAGAGAAGAATCTGTTGAACAAGATGGTGAACAGAAAGGAGAAGCTCTGAGAGATGATAAAAACTTTAAATACGTTTCTGCCTGGGAATATAAGGGAGAACCTAAAGATGCTGTCCTTCATAAAGAAGACTTAGTATTTGAAAACATTGAATTAAAAACACGTTCTTATAAATAAAAAGCTATGAATCTTACATTAAAAATATGGCGTCAGAAAGACGCTCAATCCAAAGGAAAGATAGTAGAGTATCCAATCTCTGGAATTGAAGGAGATATGTCTTTTTTAGAAATGCTAGACGTGTTAAACGAAGAGTTGATTACTAAAGGTGAAGAACCTGTGGTATTTGACCATGACTGTAGAGAAGGTATTTGTGGAGCTTGTTCATTACAGATCAATGGAGAGCCTCATGGACCAGATAGGTTGATAACCACCTGTCAGTTGCATATGCGTAAGTTTAATGATGGAGATACTATTTTTATTGAGCCATTTAGAGCGAAGGCGTTTCCGGTTGTTAAAGATTTAATGATTGATAGGAGCTCTTTTGATCGTATACAGCAGGCAGGAGGATTTATTTCTGTAAATACTTCAGGTAATACTATTGATGCTAATGCGATCCCTATTCGTAAGGAAGATGCAGATGAAGCAATGGATGCAGCAACCTGTATTGGTTGTGGAGCATGTGTTGCGGCTTGTAAAAATGCATCTGCGATGTTATTTACTTCGGCGAAAGTGTCACAGTTTTCATTATTGCCTCAAGGGCAAGTAGAAGCTACCGAGCGTGTAATGGCTATGGTAAACCAAATGGATGAAGAAGGATTTGGTAATTGTACGAATACTGGAGCTTGCGAAATAGAATGTCCTAAAGGAATTTCTTTAGAAAATATTGCTCGTATGAATCGTGAGTATATGAAAGCTAGTTTGAAAGGGTGATTTATTTCTGAAATAATTATTCTTTAAAATATAAAAAGCCTCTGATAAAACAGAGGCTTTTACATTGGATGTTTTTACTAAATCGCTTAATTAGGATAGCCTATCCTTTTCCGATAGCGGCATTTAAAACGCCACCTTTTATATTGGAATTCATCTCAAGATCACCACCTATTTCACTTCCGTTGCCATTTCCACCATAAATTGATGATAAATTGACTGTTTTATAACTTGCAAAGTTACTAATAGCAGTTGTTTTTTGATTTTTCATGACATTTTAAGTTTTGTGATTACACTAATTTCCCTGTAAGTTTAAGTAAAAAAAACAAAAACTATTAAAGTTGTTTGAATTTTTCTTTTAAATAGAAAGATTTCATAGTTATAAATTTGATAATGGATTTGCTTTGCCTAATCCGTATGGAGAGGGATAATTAATTGATTCCCTTATCAAACGGATAGAATCAAGGGTTTTTATCGAATAAATTCAAATTCCTTTTAAAAGTATATCCCAAAACTTTTAAAGTCTTATCAGAATTAACAATCTTCCCTTTTGAAAGAGTTTCATAATCATAATCAGGAATAGGTAGTTCCATTTGTTTGCAAATCATACTATAATACTTAGCTTTTGGAGGATGCTCTGGATAGGATGTATTAAAAACATCATTCCAATGATCCATTTCTATTATTTTTTTGATAACACCAATACAATCTTCTCTATGAATAAGGTTTATGGGTGCAAGTGGATTTTTGATATTTTTCCTTTTCGAAAGCATAGTTGCTGGATGTCTTCTGGAATCAAATAAACCGGCAAAACGAAGAATAGTAGTTTCAAAGTTTTGATTATCTCGCAGGATTTTTTCCGTTTCTATTAATTGTTTTCCGGCATTTGAAATAGCATTTGGACACGTTTCAGATGTAATCAAAGGAAAACCTTCAAGATCTGCAAAAACCGATGTAGAGCTAATAAAAAGCACTTTTTGGATAGTAGATTGCTCAATGATTGGGATTAGATGTTGGATTTTGCCTACAAAATTACTTTCTGGATTTCTTCTTAACCCTGGAGGTATATTGATAATCAGGATTTCACTTTTGGCTAGAAAAGAATCAATAGCACCTTTAGGACGATCTTCTGTGACTTCCGTTAGGTACGGATCAATACCCTGATTTTTAAGGTTAACTAATTTGTTTTTTGAGGTTGTGGAACCTTTAACAATGTGTTTTTCTGTAAGTAAAGCTTTTGCTAATGGTAATCCTAACCATCCCGTACCTAGGATACTAATTTGTTTGCTCATTATCTTCTGATAAATTTTGAGATTGATCTGTTTGCAAAGATGTAGAATCCTGAGGTTTTTCAACATACTCGAATCTCAATGTTTTTTTAATTGTAATGGCATCATTAAGCACAAAGGGTTTTGGAATCATCGTTTCAGAACGTTTTGAAACAGAGAGTAGATCATTTTCCAGCAGATCATATGAAGATTCGTATACAACAATTTCTGGTACAGAATCCTTATGAAATTGCATTCTTAGCTCTAAAGGTTCATTATTTCTTAGGTGATATGTTAACAAACGGTTACTCCAGCGATTAGTGAATGCATTGTATACAGATCCATCTTTATAGGTTACATCTTTTGGAGCAACTCCATTTGCCAATAAACTTTCAAAATTAAAAGACTTACGCATAAACAAATCAATCCTGTTGATATCGCGTTGAGGACGTAGGCAAATATCCAGTATTCTTTTATCTCCCTTTATACTATCAAAAGAGGTTTCAACTTTTACAGATTTAATATCTTTTAGGGGAGCATTATTCACATAGTTGAAGGAGTTACTGTATTTACTCTCAATAGTATTTTGATTCCAATCTTTAGCTAGATTTTTAAGTCGATCTATATGGTTTTTTGTCCAGGAATCTAATGTATGGTCATAAGACGCCCAATACGCTTTATTTTGGTCTTCGTGTACTATATATACTAAACTATTTGGTTTTTGCCTTTCTTCAGTGAAATCAGACTTAAAGTGAGATGCCCCAAGGCATACTAATGCTAACACAAATATAACAGTGCCCAACATACTTTTTTTAGTATAAAAACCTACTACAGGTAAGAGCAATGTACAAAGTAAAACTGTTAACACTGATGAAGCAAAAGCAATTTTTAATCCTAAAGCAACTGGAAATGTCGCGATAAACGGTACAATCATAAAAATAGCCGGCAGACATAAAATGAGCATTAGTATTGGAAATGGTCTTTTCTGATTAATCAAAACAAACTGACATAGAAGACAGAGAAGTACAGGTATGATAAAATAACTAGCACCTTCTAAATAAACAGCAGCAGCTCCACAAATTAGGATCCAAAAAAACAAAGGAGCTACTAATATACTAGGTAGTTCCTCTTCATTATCAAAAATACTATATACTTTAAAGAAAGCAGCGACAGCCAGTAATACAGCTCCCGCTATGTAGTAATATCCGTTATATGGAAAACCATGCAAGATATCATTGTATTCTGGATATATGATCAATGCCAATTTCCAAAGTCCGAAACCTAAAACTCCAGCTAAACCTACAGAAATAATAAATGCTAAAAACCCACTTCCGACTTCTCCTGCATTAATACGAAATCTAGCTTTTCCGTACATTATGAAACCTATAAATAGTAAAATTGCTAACCCGAGTAATGGATAAATCCAACTAAATGGATATTTAATAACCTTAAATATTGGGGCGTTAAAATATAAAAAGTCCTCTTCTGATTTCAGATTCGTAATATCAGAATTGGAAAAATAGGTTAATAGCGGCATTAAATAACTACCTTGATGTTGTAGTGTATTCAGATCTAGATTTTGCCAGGTATCATTGGCGGTATGATAATCAAAGTGATCATCAATAAAAGCAAAATTATATCCTTCTATATTTCCATGTCTCCTAAAAACGGTTAAATCAGTGTCATTAGGTAATAATTTATAAATACTATAAGCCAATGAGTTTGTTACCGGAAACTGTGGATCAGCTTTTATGAATTCTTCAATCATCTTACCATTCTTACCATTGGTTTCCATCAGCATATAGGAATTTCCTCCACTTCCTCTGGCTTCAAAATTTAGTACAAGACCTACATCTTTTGACCAAGGATGTTCGGTTACAAAGAGATCAGCACCATTTAAGCCTAATTCTTCACCATCTGTAATACATATGATAATATCATTTTTAGGAGTTTTGTTTTGTGCTATATATGCTCTAACACCTTCTAAAATAGTTGCAACTCCACTTCCTGCATCACTTGCCCCATAAGAAGAATGCTGACTACTATCGTAATGTGAGAGAAGGAGTAATGCCTTACTGTCTTCTGATGTACCTTTGATTTTGGCAATAATATTTTGAGGTTTGCTCATACTACCTTTATCACCGATAGAAAAACCTTCCTGAATTTCGGGTGACAAGCCCAGTTTTTTGAGTTCTTCTATGATATAATCTTTAGCTTCGTCGTGCGCTGGGCTACCTAAGTAATGGGGTTTCTCAGATATTTTTTTGACATGTTCTAATGCCCGCAAAGTAGAAAATTCTTGTTCAGGAGTATCGAGACCAGAAATTTGTTGAGGCATACTACTATAAAAAGTATACCAAACAGATAAAACAATTAGTAAAAGTGTGAGTACTGAAAGAATTTTTTTCATCAGTTATTGGTTGTTTGTGTTAGTTTGTATGAAGAAATGTAGGGTAAGATTTTATAACAAAAATGGAAGCATGAAAAAGAAATGTTAGTAATCTCACTTTTATCAATTTGATTCCTATTTGCCTCATTTATTTAATATCTATTAAGATAAGTGTCACGAGCGTTAGTTTTTTTAATAATAACTAATATTTATCTATTTTATTGGTTGCGATAAAGGTAATAAAATAAGATTTTACTATTATAAATGTTAAAAATCCATTGAATAAGTAATGTAAAATGACTATATTTAAGATTCACTAAATCACTATTATTATGGGAATTATAAGTTTTCAGGGCGCTAGATCTAAGGTAAAAAAACAAGATAATACACCAATTAAAGTTTCGGATTATATGACCAGAAATTTGATTACTTTTTCTCCAAAACAGTCTGTTTTGGAAGTAATGGAGTCATTAGTAAAAAATAAAATTTCAGGTGGTCCGGTTGTCAATGAACAAAATGAATTATTGGGTATTATTTCTGAAGGAGATTGCATCAAACAATTAAATGAAAGTCGTTACTATAATATGCCTATTGATGACGCCAATGTAGAAAGGTTTATGGTAAAAAATGTGGAAACCATTGATGGAAACATTAGCATTTTTGATGCTGCAAATAAGTTTTTAGAGACTAAAAGAAGACGATTTCCAATTTTAGAAGATGGCAAGTTAGTAGGGCAGATCAGTCAAAAAGATGTAATGAAAGCTGCTCTAAAAATGAATAGCCAAAATTGGAGAGATAAGTAGAACTAGGTTCTATTTCTTTTTTAACTCTTGTGCTTTGGGATCATCTGTTATGATTAGCTTGTTTTCACTATTACCAGATATGTATAAACTTTTAGAAGAGTATGGATCGAGATTATGATCGGACTCTTTCCAATTTCCTGTACCCAATATTGTAATTTTTTCTCCTATTTCAATGACTCCTTCTCTATAACGTATGCTTTTGTTAAAACCAAACAATCCAGTACTATCTTTACCATGTGATTGTAGATATTGTTCTAAAAATTTCGGGGCGTCATTCCAGGTTCCTGATGTATATTCTATGTCTTGATCAAGATAAACAGTTTTAGCGCTTTTCGGAATTTTTGTAGAGACTATAGCTTTATCACCCTGACTTTCAATGATAAAATCCTGAAATTCCTCTTCTTGAATAATGGTTCTCCAGGAACTGCTTTTTCCATTGCTTCTTTTTTCTTCTACCTGTATTTTATAATACAAACATTTCCTTTTTCCGATAGGAGATATAAAAGGTTCATTAATAGGAAAAGCTTTCCCCTTGATTTTTATATATTCATTTTCTTTACAGAGTTGAATTTTCTTGAAAGGATACTCCTTTAATTTCCGGAGCATTCTGTTTTTCTTACTGTATATTTGCGAAAAAATTAGAAATATAATAACTCCAAAAAGGAAAATAAAAAAGAAACCTCCGTTTCCCAGATCAAGTTTTAAAATGTTAAGAACATACATACTAGCTATTTCTTTTGACTAAGGCGTAATATTCATTTTCTAGCGGAAGGTACCCTTGGTCATATACAAAATAATATATCGTACCGACTTTAGTTGTATAAATGCTAGTGAAATGTTGAAAATCAAACCCTTTAGCGATAAGTTTTGATCTGGTAGTTTTTGTTTTCTCGTTGGGATTGAGTTCTTCTAGTATCCTATAGTTTTTTCTAAGGCGATTATTAATATTTCTTACCAGGTTTTTACTATCCTTATTGATTTTATTGTTAAAAGCATTTCTGCAGTAATCACTACAGAACTTTTTATCTGCTCGACCGATAATTTTTTCGCCACATTCCGGACAGTCTTTTTGCATTGCGTTATATTTAAATCAGCAAGATACAATAATCCGATTTAATCGTTTGTAATCGGCTTCTGTGTACACTATTTTTTTAAGTATTATAAACAAAAAAGCAACTAGTTACCTAACTAGTTGCTTTTACATTAGTTTAGCAAGATCTGTTATTTAATAAGTATTTTTTTAGTGAAAGTTTCTTTCGAATTTGCAAGAGTTATCTTAGACATATACATCCCTGCAGCTAGTTTGGAAACATCATATGCGTAGCTGTTAGAAGACAATACTTTATCATCAAGTAGGTTTACTTCTCTTCCGTTAAGATCATAAATACCTATCGTTGCAATAGTTCCTTCTTTAAAATTAAAGTTTACTATTTGGGTTGCCGGATTCGGATATACGCTAAATGAAATATCTGATAGATCATTTACACTTAATACGTTACCTGCAGAGCAGTTAGGGATTGGATTTGATAAAATTGGCTGTAAATAATCCATTTTCCATTGCACTACGGTGGTCCAATCATCGGCTAGAATACCTCCTGTGTCACCAGAGTTAGGGTTTAACGCCCAAAAGGTAAAGTGCAATTTTTTTTCTTTTATAAAATCTATAAACTTTGCAAACCAGATTTCATCTAGTCCACCTTGCCCTTTTATCCCTAATTCTCCAACAAGTAAAGGAGAGGTTCCGTTAGTATTAAGGAAGTTAAATTGTTCTTCCCAAATGCCTGGCATATTCTCAGGGAAATCAGGAGCGGAGAACCAAGTTTGTTCAAAAACTGTTGGACCATATTCGTGAGGTGAATACATTAATTTGTTTGGGTTACTTAAAGTAATTGGATAATCTCTTGCACCTTGTAAGTTTCCTCCCCACCAATAAGAAGTTTGTGTACCATCTGGTTTTGTATAAGCCTCAATTCCTTCTACCATGATTAATACATTAGGATTTGCTTCTAAAATTGCATTTCCACATTTTTCGGCAGCCATTCTCCAATCTGTAGCCGGATCATTGTTACCCCATCTAGCTCCTAGAGGATTGTCAATTTTTCCATTTGGTTCATTATTGATATCCATACCAATAACGGCATCATATTCTTTATAACGGTCCGCTAAAAATACCCAATCATCAATCCATTGTTGTTCTGAAACATTATCAGTATACCATAATTTTTCAACGAGATATGCATCAGGATTTCTAGAGTGGCAATCAAGAATTATTTTCATATCATTCTCCTGACACCACTTTACCACTCTATCTAGTAATTCTAATGGAGTACTGTAATTTGCTTCTTCCTCATTCATAGGTGTTACACCAGTATACGGATCAGTGCCATAAGAACTGATGTTTATAGAAGCACCATCTCTTAGCATCATATTGTGCCAAGGTATTCTAAAACAATTAAAACCTAGGTCTTTGGATTGTTGTAAAACACTTTTGTGATCTCGAGACCAGATTCCATGAAAACTGCTGAGTTGCGTTTCGAAACCAAACCAGTTAACTCCGGCTAGAATTACTTCATTTCCATCAGCATCTAGCAATTTATTGCCACTTGTAGATAACCAATTGCCTTCGCAATTATCAGTTTGCGAGGTAGCATTGATACATATAAGCAATGCACTCAATAGGGTAATGTAAAAACTTTTCATTTTGATGATTTGTGTTACGGTTAATAAGCATCTATAACGATTGCGAAAAAGCTTTTAGTATTTCATTATTAGCAGTATTGTACATAAATTGAATTTTTATGGAAAACCTTTTAATCATTTTGATTTTTAGTGTTTTATCTATTAAATCTTTAGTTTGTTTAGAGATTTCGTAATAAAAAAAGTAAGAATTCTTTGTTGTAAAGTAATTAGAATAGATGTGTATGGGATATAACTTACAAGTGTTTTTTCTTTATTACAGAATATTAGAAATAGATGTCTTGTGCTAGCCTAAAAGTGTTAGCATGTGCGTCAATGATAATTTTGATATCTGGGGAGTATCCGCCACCCATAGAGCACATTACCGGGATCGAGAGATCTTTACAAGTTTGCAGTACAAAACGATCTCTTTCTTTGCAGCCATCAATCGTACAACCCAATCTACCAAGTTTATCTGAAGCCAAAATATCTACACCACAGAGATAATAAATAAAATCTGGTTTTTGGTTTTCTATAAGGGTAGGAAGGGTTTCTTTTAAGATTTTTAAATAATCTGCATCTTCAGTTCCATTATCAAGAGGGATGTCTAAGTCGGATTGTTCCTTCTTAAAAGGGTAATTACTAGCTCCATGCATTGAGAATGTGTAAACATCTGCGTCATTCTCAAATATCTCAGCGGTTCCGTTGCCCTGATGTACATCCAGATCAACGATTAATACTTTTTTTGCCAATTGCTTTTGCAATAAAAATCTTGCTCCAATAGCTTGATCATTTAATAAGCAAAAAGCCTCACCGCGATCAGTATACGCGTGATGCGTTCCGCCTGCAATATTCATAGAGATTCCATATTTTAATGCATATTCTGAAGCTTTAATGGTACCATCGGCAATGATTACCTCGCGATCTACAAGCTCTTGGGATAAAGGAAATCCAATTTTGCGTACCGCTTTTCGATCTAAT
Source organism: uncultured Aquimarina sp. (assembly GCF_947495315.1). Classification (GTDB taxonomy): domain Bacteria; phylum Bacteroidota; class Bacteroidia; order Flavobacteriales; family Flavobacteriaceae; genus Aquimarina. Next base: position 34,038 of record NZ_CANLYD010000014.1, read on the forward strand.
GTAAGTTTCGTGAGCTCTTTATAGTATTCTTGGGTATGAACAGCTAAAATAGGTCGAGAATCAGGTATTTGAGGTGTAAAAAAGTTCTCTTCTATACAGGTGCCTTCATGAAGCAATTGTTTAGGTAACAACTCATATTTAATCATCGGAAAACGATGCCCTTCCGGTAAAGGATGTTTGTATATAGGATGGTATGCTATCTTAAGCATAGAGAGCTATTCTTTGAAGCTATATAATTCATAGGTTCTTTTTTTGGGATCAAAGAAACCGTAATGTAATCTGTCCTTATGTAAAAAGATATTAACCGCTTTCGTTTTGATGTCTAAATTGTCTTCGAATTCAAATAATCGATCATAACCATTCTTTTTAATATCGCCTTGTATATGATTAAAGTTATTATCAAACAAACAGTTGATATATGTAGATTTTGTAGTTGTATAACTACTATAGTTATAGAACGTCGGATTAAAACCTATCCATACACCAGTAGAACCGCCAACAGTCCCTCCCATACCAAATCCACCATTAAAACCATTCATTCCAGCATATCCATTACTGGTAGTAATTTCTTTTGTACCTCCAAGCACGATATTATATTCATTGTCTACTTTGTACACCGATATCCCTAAATCGGAGGAAGAGATTTTTCTAAGATATTTGGATGTTTTTTCCATTTCTCTAACTCGATTTTCTGAAAAACCAGGAAGTATACCTCCTCCTTCCTGAATGATAGGAGAGTTTTTAAATCGAATCGTATCTTCTTTGGTTACTTTATATTCTTTAATTATTTTTTCAGTCTTAAGATCTAACACAGTAAACTTCATTTTTTGGTTAGAACTGGCAATCTGAAAAAGCTTATTGTCGAATATATATGAATTACTTTTACGATATCCCTCTTCAGTTTCAGACGGCTTATCATAAGATTTTACAATAGTTTCAAATGTTTCTAGATCAATAAAGCACAATTGAGTTTTTTTATGATCATAGTCAAAACTAAAAACCAATTTATTGTTAAACTGATATAGTTTGTTTTCTTTTGAAGTCGTTTCAATAACATTGGGATTACTTCCTTCTATTTTTTCAATATCTATAACTGAGCGTGAAATTCCACCAGCATCAGAAAGCAACAAATAGTACGCATTTATAGTGTGATTTCTGCTTCCGGGATTTGGATATTCTAATTCTTTTAAAGAAACTGTGTTTTTAGTAGGTGTAAATTGTTTATCAAAAGTGTAGATATTCAGATCCGACGATTTTTTTGTAATGGTGATTATATGAATTTTATTATTGTAAACAACACTTTCTACATATTTCTCCCCTTTAATTTTAAAGTCTAAAAATGTGTTTTTAGCTGTTTTTGTGTCAAAGTCAAAAGTCTGTACACCAAATTTAGTGCTCCAACTATCACTGAAGAAAATGGAATACGTATTTCCTTCAATATTATACCCTAAGATGTATCTGTATTTAGAAGGGATTGTTTTGGTAGAAATCTTAGATGTATTGGAATAACTACTATCTAACAAATGTGCGTGAAACTGTCTGCCTTCTTCTAGTAAAAGCATTAAATCACCAGTAAGTTGATTAGGTAATGCATAAGACTCTTTTTTAGATTGAAATTTCACAAAACCATCTTCTAGTTCAAATACTTTCTCTTGTGCACTGGCAAAAAAACATATAGATAGTAAGCTAAAAAGTATTATATATCGTTTCATTTTTTATAAATAAGTTCCTTATATATGTCAATTTTCTAGGCAATAACTCATATTTAATCATCGAAAATCATACTATTAATACAAGCTTGTATATAGGATGACATGCCGCTTTAATTATAAATTTAGACTTAATTGCTTTTCCAATTTTGGATAAAAAACGCCAATGATTACAAAAGGATTTGTAGCTCTTCTCCTATGCCATTGCATAGTTGTTCCAAGGAATAAATAGATATCATGCTCTTTAGTAAATTGGTTAAAATATTTCTCCTCTACCTTAGCAAGAGCTATTTTCTCATCTTCATTGGAGTCTTTTAAACAATTCCAATATAATTGAAAAATTTCCCAATCCTCTATCATTAACCTACTGGAGACTCCCTGGTCATCTTCAAAAGTATAATAGAATTTATAAGGAACCTTTGGAATTAGTTTTTCAGGATCACTTTCGATTTCAGCAAATAAATCCGTCTGTTTTCTTAGTTCTTTCCACTCGTTTTTCCATTCTGCGTCATCTGCTTCATATTCAAACCTTGTAATTTGCGAAGGCTTAAAAGTTACTAAAGAAACATTTGTAGGACTTTTAGAATCATCAATAAATTTAGCTTTATTAGTATAAATATTCTTTAAGCAAATTTCCTTTCGTCTGCGCCAATAATTTTTGGTATCTATTTTGTCAAGAATCTTTATGTCATAACTATTGGGGGAATGACTTTCAGGGCGAAAATCGTCAGTTCTAACTTTTAAATCAATTTCAATCCAAGTATACTTTTTAAAACCAACATTTTTCTTTAAATCTTTTAGAAAGCTTAATGGAACGGGGTAAATTCTGATCCAAGAACCATCTTCTAAAAAACCTGCTGTGCAAACTAATTCATCATAACTCCTGGAGGGTAATGGATAAGTGGTAACAGAAATTAGTACTTTAGTTTTTGCCATTTAAATATGTTCAAGTTTATATTTAAATGTTTCAAGATTTGCAATAGATTCGGATAGATGTTTTCTATGACATTGGCATATATTAGCTTCAAAACATGTTAAAGCAATTCTTTCCTTTTGCTCTAATAACTTAAGAATTTCTAATTGAGTATTCTTAGTAGTTGCAAGTTTGTTTTTTTTGTACTCTTCAAAAAGAGTATCATAATCTGACTGTCCATTTAATTTTCTTCTTTTATCAGATTCAATGCCCACATCAGGAAAGTGTAAGTACTCGATTCCAACACCATTGCAAGCGTTTTCAAGTTGCTTTTTGCTAAAACCATATTTCATGCTCAAAGCATTTTTTCTAACATCACAAAGTAACTTCACATTATTTCTAATTAGCTTATTAAGGTATTTCTCTAATGAAATTCCTTCATAACCAATTGTAAACAATACAGTTTCATTTTCTGAAGACCTATAGTTGTTTAAATTTTTCAGTTCTTCACTATTTAAATACTTTTCCGTAATTATACTATTAATGGCATAATAGGGATATCTTTTGTAGGTAAGCTCTATTAAATCATTATTAGTTTTTTTACCGTAAATAATCTTGAAGTCGGATATTATTTTTTTGTCTTGTTTGTTTAATTCGTTCAAATAATTATGATCGTTTTCCTTTTTCCAATTTTTATCATCTGAATTTACTATTCCATATTTTTTTAATGTCAATAGATCTTGATTAGCTTGGAAAGAATAACAGCCATATTTATATGGTACAAAATCATAGGTTTTTCTCTCAGGTTTGTATCTACTATATAAAAACAAAAGTTTCTGCAATAAAATTTTGTCAAGTTTGTTGTCAAAAACTTGCAATAAGGAAAGAACTATTTTTCTTCGATAATACATTTCGTAAAGTTAAGAATACAATTTAACTAATCACTGCTCCAGGATTGACTCCATCTTCATCCGGATTTAGAAATACTAGTTTTCCATTAGGAGTTTCTGTCATAAGAATCATTCCTTCGCTTTCTACGCCTCGTAATGCACGTGGAGCAAGATTTACTAAAACAGTTACCTTTTTACCAATCAAATCTTCAGGTTTAAAGTGTTCTGCAATTCCTGAAACGATCGTTCTAACGTTAATTCCCGTATCTACTTTAAGGACTAATAACTTCTTAGCCTTTGACATTTTCTCCGCTTCTACAATAGTTCCTACTCGTAGGTCCATTTTAGTGAAATCCTCAAAAGTTGCGGTGTCTTTTTGTGGTTCTATGGTTTTATTTTCAGCTTCGTTGGCTTTTTTAGTAGCTTCTAACTTATCCAGTTGTTTTTGGATATCGGCATCTTCGATTTTAGAGAATAACAGTTCTGCTTTTTCTATTTTATGAGCCGCTGGAAGTAACACTTCTTTGGTTGCAATTTCGTTCCAATACGTTTTTAAGTCATCAGAATTAACAGCTAGAATATTCTTTAGTTTCTGAGAAGTAAATGGTAAAAAAGGTTCTGATAAGGTGGCTAAAGCCGCAGCAACTTGTAAGCCGACATACATAATGGTTTTTACACGTTCTGGATCTGTTTTGATAAGCTTCCAAGGTTCTTCGTCTGCCAGATATTTATTACCCAATCTAGAAACGTTTAGCAATTCCTGAGAGCCTTCTCTAAAACGATATCTTTCGATAGAACTACTAATAACACTTGGATATGCTCTTAATTCAGTCAATGTTTGTAGGTCTACTTCAGAAAATTCGTTTGGAGCAGGAACTACACCATCATAGTATTTGTTAGTTAGTACAACAATTCGGTTGATGAAATTTCCAAAATTACCTACCAGTTCATTATTGTTCCTATCCTGGAAATCTTTCCAGGTAAAATCATTGTCCTTAGTTTCTGGAGCATTTGCCGTTAAGGCATATCGCAATACATCTTGTTTGCCTGGAAAATCTTCTAAATATTCATGTAACCAAACCGCCCAGTTCTTTGATGTAGAGAGTTTGTTTCCTTCCAGATTTAAGAATTCATTAGCAGGTACATTTTCCGGTAAAATATAACTACCTTCCGCTTTTAGCATACTTGGAAAAATAATACAATGAAATACGATATTATCTTTACCAATGAAATGTACAAGCTTAGTATCTTTATCTTTCCAATAAGGTTCCCAGTCTTTTCCTTCTCTGGCAGCCCATTCTTTAGTAGAAGATATATATCCAATCGGTGCATCAAACCAAACATATAATACTTTTCCTTCTGCACCTTCTACAGGAACAGGAATTCCCCAATCTAAATCACGAGTCACTGCTCTTGGTCTTAACCCATCATCAACCCATGATTTGATCTGACCATATACGTTGGTTTTCCAATCTTTTTTATGACCTACTAATACCCATTCTCTAAGAAAATCTTCATATTGATCTAATGGTAAGAACCAGTGTTTAGTCTGTTTTAAAGTTGGTTTTGCTCCAGAGATAGTCGATTTAGGGTTTATTAAATCTGTTGCATTTAATGAACTACCACAATTTTCACACTGATCTCCATAGGCTTCTTCGTTTCCACATTTTGGACAAGTACCGGTAACAAATCTATCGGCAAGAAACTGATCTGCTTCTGCATCATATAATTGCTCTGATGTTTCCTCAATAAATTTTCCATCTTCATATAATTTTTTGAAAAACTCTGAGGCTGTTTCGTGATGAATAGGAGCAGAGGTTCTGGAGTAATTATCAAAGGTAATTCCGAAGTCTTCAAAAGATTTTTTGATGATTGCGTGATACTTATCTATAATTACTTGAGGGGAGACTCCTTCTTTTTTTGCACGCATAGGGATGGCAGCACCGTGCTCATCACTACCACAAATAAACGCCACATCGTTTCCAGTGATTCTAAGGTATCTAGAATAGATATCTGCAGGAACGTAAACTCCCGCAAGGTGACCTATATGGATAGGTCCGTTTGTATATGGTAAAGCTGATGTAATTGTATATCTCTTAGGTGCGTTCATAATGCTTGTAAAAATGAGGCACAAAGGTACTAAACACTGAGATAAAATAAGAAGGCTTTATTTAATTAATATGAAACTTAAATAATGTGCTATTGCTAAAGGTATTTGAAGATCTTTTACATATAAAAAATAAAAAACAGTATCAGAAATTAATCTGATACTGTCTAACATAAAATTAGGATTTTGAATCCAGTTATAAAATCATTACCGGTTTGCTATATTGTTGCTTACCTTTTGTAATTCGATATGCATAAAATCCTTCAGATAACCTAGTCTTAGCGGCCTCTTTTACATTAATAATATACTCTCCTTCTAAGAGAAGCTCATTTTTTAAATTTGTTATTTTTTGGCCGGTTATACTATATAAATCTACATTAACATGACCAGCTTTAGCATTGGTAATATGAATAAAAGATTGATTACCGGTATAAGTGACCGTATGACTTAAGTTTTGCAAATCCGGAATTTCTTCATCTATACCTAGACTATTACAATTAAAGCCTAAGTTGAGAGAATTATATTGTTGGCCTAGAAGAACTTGATCTACAACATTACCGTCTATGCATAACCATTCTTTCATTATGGAAGCATAAACTTGTCTAAAATCATTTGTATTATATAGATTCCCTCTTCCGTTTAAATTTGATAAGTCTGGATGTTCTCCTATAAAACCATTACCAGCTAATCCAGTTCCAAAAAGCATCATAGGAGCAGCAGTACCGTGATCTGTTCCGCGAGATCCATTTTCTTTTACCCTTCTTCCAAATTCTGAAATAGTCATAGCTACAACTTTATCATCCCATCCTGCATCTTTAAGATCATCATAAAAATGAGCCATTGTTTCTGATAGTTGGGTAATAAGCTGTTCCTGTCTACTTAACTGGTTATTATGAGTGTCAAAACCGCCTAGAGTCACAAAATATACTTTAGTTCCTAAATTACCCTTTATTAGTCTAGAAACCACACTTAATTGTTGCGACAATTTATTGTCGGGATAGTTTCCAAAGTCAGATGTGCTTTCATAGGCATCATTAATGACACCAGCATAGGTAAATGTAGTATTAGCAACACCTCTTAAAAATCCTACTTTTTCTCCGTGTGTGCAATCCGAAAGATTACTTAAATCATAAAGAGATCCATTTTGAGCAATTTCATAGAGTTTTTTAGGGTCAGCTACAGAAAAAGCAAAGTTATTTTGATCTCCATTAAATATGAGATTACCACTGCTTCCTATTTGGATCGCGGCTGGACGTTCTGGAGGGTTTAGTAAATAGTCTGGATACAAGCCTTCAAAATATCGTCCCATCCATCCGGTATCTTCCTGATCTGTTACATCAGAAGTTGCCCAAATATCAGAACCGGTAAAATGTGACAATGAACTTTCCTCATATCCAACACCATGAACTATTTTCATTTTGCCATCACCCCATAATTGCTGAAATTTATTGGCATAATTGGGCATTCCATAATCATCATTAAGATTGAATAGTTGATTTTGTTGTATTCTTATATTAGGACGAGCATTGGCATAAGCATCGTATTGATTAATCGGGACCACAGTATTTAATCCGTCATTACCTCCTTTAAGTCTAACAATAATAAGGACTCTATCTGTTTCTGATTCGTTCAAGGCAACGGATAATGGTGAAGGATTTGATACAGATAAGGCTGTGTTAGCAAATGCTACTGTACCTCCACCAACAATGCCCAAAGCCTTCATAAATGAACGTCTATTCCATTTTTTATGTTCCTGATTATTACAACTATCAGGTTTAGGAGGGGAGTTTTTATAATGAGTATTACACATGATTTTTCTATTTAAGTTGGAATTCGGGAATCGTTATAAGAAATTGTAAAAGTCTGTAGACTTGCCTGGGAGCGGTATTCCAGTCAAGATTCCAGGTACCATCTTCAAAATAGTTTTCAGGAACCTGATCTTTAAAAATTTCTAATCCTTGACTATATTCCGTAGCACTTAGTAACTCTTTAGATAGAAAATTATCCATAATTGATCTAGATACTAGTTCCACGTCATTAGAGTTTCCATTAACTATGCTTTTAGCTATCATTCTGAATTGCTCTCTATTATGATCCCAGGCTTTAAATAAAAACAAACGAATTCTATCCCATCGAATTGTTATTGTACCTGAGCTTATCCAGTCTTTATCTCCTTGCCAACCAGCAACATCTACAGGACTTAGTAACTCTTGTCCTAGTTCTGTACACCCAAAACGTATTATGTTGATAAATTCATAGTCTGGCGCCATTTCAACATGTAGTTCTTTAAAAAAATTGACTTGGATATCAATAGGGCTTTTAATAACTACGCCTAAACTTTTTTCATTAAAGAAATGTTCACTCTTAAACAATTGTCTCAATACAGGAGCAATTTCGAAGTTATTGTTCAGAAAGGTCTGTGCAAGTTGATTTACAATGTCTTCGTTTATAGCAGGGCTAATAAAATAACGATAGAATTTGCCACATATGAATTTTGCAATTTGTGTAGGCCTTTGCTCAAACAAAATCCGGATAACATCATAATAATCCCAATTACCTTCTTGACCAAAAATGATCTTTTCATTATTGTCAAATTTATTTCGATCAAAGGTAATAGGTCCTAACCTTAGTTCTCTTTTATTCCAACCGGTTAATGCTCTGGAAGTTTCAACAATATCATTTTGGGTATATCCATTATCTACACCTAGTGTAAATAGTTCATAAAGTTCTCTAGCATAATTTTCGTTAGGACTGTCTTTTATATTTTCAAATCCATTTAGATAAATTAACATGGCCGAAGAAAGACCTATATCAGAAGTAAAATCTTTAAAGTTGCCCAAAGAATGGAGTTGTAATAAATTAAAATATTGAAACATATATGCAGGACTTCTATAAATAACATCCTCTGTTACAAAATGATTGCTCCAAAATAAAGTAAGGCGATCTCTAAGATTATTTTGAAACATATCTGCTACCATTTGGTTTTTCCAGTCTATTCGGTAACTACCTAAAAGTTCTGGTCTGGCATCAAAATCTTCTTTTGTCCAATAACCCCATTCTGGTGCTGGAGTTGGGTTTAGATTCAAAGCTTCATCAATAAGATTATCAATTAATGTAGAAGGATTTTGATTAAGAGCACTGTCCACCATTTCGGGAGTTGCTCCAAAACCAAGTCTTCTATACAAATGATTAACCTTTTGTCTATCCCAGGGATTAGAATTAGTAGGAGAGTAGACATTTAATGAGGCAACGTTACATGAGGTATCTGTTGTGATCATAAATGATTTGGGTTAGTTAAATATTTATTAATTGCTTAGTACAACCAAAGCAAGTGATGTTCTTCACTTTATTTATACTTTACAAACTGCAAGAAATATTTTTACACAATAATGCTGAAATAAAAAAGGTTAAATAGAGTCTAGATTAAACAATCTGGACTTAATTTAGTTTAAGGAAGCTTGCAAATGTTTGAATCATTGAAGAGAAATATGTTTTTAATCTCCTAATGTCAATTATAATATTAACCCAAGCACATTGATATAAAACCAAATAGAACAAAAATTTACAGATTATATATGTTTTTAAATGACTGAAGCAATAAACACTGAGATAAAATAAGAAGGCTTTATTTACTTAATATAAAACTTAAATAATTTGTTATTACTGAAGGTGTTTGAAGATTTTTTTACATAAAAAAACAGTATCAGAAATTAATCTGATACTGTCTAACATAAAATTAGGATTTTGAATCCAGTTATAAAATCATTACCGGTTTGCTATATTGTTGCTTACCTTTTGTAATTCGATATGCATAAAACCCTTCAGATAATCTGGTCTTAGCTGCTTCTTTTACATTAATAACATGTTCTCCTTCTAAGAGTATTTCATTTTTTATTGTAGCTATTTTTTGTCCCGTAATGCTATATAAATCAATATTTACGTGACCTACTTGAGTGTTGGTTATATGAATAAAAGATTGACTACCAGTATAAGTAACCGTGTGGCTAAAATTTTGAAAATCAGGAATTTCTTCATCTGTACCAAGACTACTACAATTAAAGCCTAAGTCGAGAGAATTATATTGTTGGTCCAGAAGAACTTGATCTACAACATTACCATCTATACATAACCATTCTTTCATTATCGAAGCATAGACTTGTCTAAAATCGTTAGTATTATATAGATTTCCATTTCTGTTCAAGTTAGATAAATCAGGATGCTCTCCGATAAAACCATTACCATCTAAACCAGTTCCAAAAAGCATCATAGGAGCAGCAGTACCATGATCCGTTCCACGAGATCCATTTTCTTTTACCCTTCTTCCAAATTCTGAAATTGTCATAGCTACAACTTTATCATCCCATCCTGCATCTTTAAGATCATCATAAAAATGAGCCATTGTTTCTGATAGTTGAGTAATAAGCTGTTCTTGTCTATTTAACTGATCATTATGAGTATCAAAACCACCTAGAGTCACAAAATACACTTTAGTCCCCAAATTACCCTTTATTAACCTAGAAACCACACTTAATTGTTCTGACAGTTTATTGTCTGGATAGTTTCCGAAATCAGATGTGCTTTCGTAGGCATCATTGATAACACCTGCATACGTAAATGTAGTATTAGCAACACCTTTTAGATACCCTACTTTTTCTCCGTGTGTGCAATCCGGAAGATTACTTAAATCATAGAGAGATCCATTTTGAGCAATTTCATAGAGTTTTTCAGGGTCAGCCACTGAAAAAGCAAAATTATTTTGGTCTCCATTAAATATGAGATTACCACTGCTTCCTATTTGGATTGCTGCTGGACGTTCTGGAGGATTTAACAAGTAGTCAGGATATAGGTTTTCAAAATATCTTCCCATCCATCCAGTATCTTCCTGATCCGTTACATCAGAAGTTGCCCAAATGTCGGAACCTGTGAAATGCGATAGTGCACTTTCCTCGTATCCAACGCCGTGAACTATTTTCATTTTACCATCACCCCATAATTGCTGAAATTTATTAGCATAATTAGGCATTCCATAATCATCATTAAGATTGAATAACTGATTTTGTTGTATTCTTATATTAGGACGAGCATTAGCATAGGTGTCGTATTGGTTAATTGGGATCACAGTATTTAATCCGTCATTACCTCCTTTAAGTCTAACAATAATAAGCACTCTATCTGTTTCTGATTCGTTAAGAGCAGCTGACAGAGGCGAAGGTTTTGATACAGATAAGGCCGTGTTAGCAAGTGCTACAGTTCCTCCTCCTACAATACCTAAAGCTTGTAGAAATGAACGCCTGTTCCATTTTTTATGTTCCTGATTATTACAACTATCAGGTTTAGGAGTGAAGTTTTTATAATGAGTATCACACATGATTTTTCTATTTAAGTTGGAATTCGGGAATCGTTATAAGAAATCGTAAAAGCCCGTAGACTTGTCTGGGAGCAGTATCCCAATTAAGACTCCAGGTACCATCTTCAAAATAGTTTTCAGGAACCTGATCTTTAAAAATTTCTAATCCTTGACTATATTCTGTGGCACTTAGTAACTCTTTAGAAAGAAAATTATCTAAAATTGATCTGGACACAAGCTCCACATCAGTAGAATTACTACCCATAATATTTATTGCAAGTGTTCTAAACTGTTCTTCATTATGTCTCCACGATCTCCATAAATACCAACCAATTCTGTCCCATCTTGTAGTTAAGGTACTAGAATCAATCCAATCTTTATCTCCTTGCCAACCAGCAACATCCACGGGTTTTAGTAATTCTTGCCCTAATTCCTGACATCCACCTCGTATTTTGTTGTTAAATTCAAAATCTGCTGGTAATTCAAAATTTAGATCTTTAAAGAAATTAATCTGTATATCTGTAGGACTTTTAATAAGGACACCTTGACTCTTTTCGTCAAAAAAATGTTCACTTTTAAATAATTGTCTTAATACCGGTGCGATTTCGAAGTTATTATCCAGAAAGGTCTGTGCAAGTTGATCAACAATATCTTCGTTTACAGTAGGGCTAATAAAATAACGATAGAATTTGCTACAAATGAATTTTGCAATTTGTGTGGGTCTTTGCTCGAACAAAATCCGTATAACATCATTATAATCCCAGTTACCTTCTTGGTCAAAAATTATTTTATTTTCATTATCAAACTTGTTATTGTCAAAAGTGATTGCTCCCCAACGTTGTTCTCTTTTATTCCAGCCGGTTAGTGCTCTGGCAGTCTCGACAATATCATTTTGTGTGTATCCATTATCTACACCCAAAGTAAAGAGCTCATAAAGCTCTCTTCCGTAATTCTCATTAGGCCTATTTTTCGTGTTTTGATATCCATTTAAGTAAATTAACATGGCCGAAGAAAGTCCTATATCTGAAGTAAAGTCTTTAAAATTACCTAGCGAATGAAATTGTAGTAGATTGTAATATTGAAACATATAAGCAGGGCTTTGATATGTATTATCTTCTGTTACAAAATGATTACTCCAAAATAAGGTAAGACGATCCCGGATATTATTTTGAAACATATCTGCTACCATTTGGTTTTTCCAATCCCTTCTATATGAAAAAGGATTTTCTGGTGTGGCATCAAAGTCATCTTTTATCCAATAACCCCATTCTGGTGCTGGAGTTGGGTTTAGATTCAAAGCTTCATCAATAAGACCATCAATTAGATTTGAAGGGTTTTGATTAAGAGCAATGTCCACCATCTCGGGAGTTGCACCAAAACCAAGTCTTCTATACAAATGATTAATCTTTTGTCTATTCCAAGGATTTGTATTAGTTGGAGAATAGACATTTAATGAAGCAACATTACACGAAGTATTTGTTGTCATCATAAAAGTTTGTGTTAATTAAGAATATTGTATTAGTTTAATTTTTGAAACGTAATTATTTGACAGTTAGTTTCTTATTAAGAAACATTTAGCCATTATTATGAAAATTTTTGATTTTGTTCGCTATGAGAACAAAACCCTTCTACTTATTACCAAAATAGACTTAAACTTATGGATTTAGTAAATGATTATACGTTTGCTTTTAGTATACGTTGCTAATTAGCGAGTATTCGTTTTTAGAGTAGTATTTGGATTGCTAAAAAATGTTAAAATAGCTTATAATTTTCTTAAAAACAGGGTTTTACTATTTTGGTACTTCAGCTTATGTTGAAACAAAAAAGCACTAATTATAAGTAAATAATTAGTGCTTTTTAAAAAGTAGTGTTTTTTCTTTCTAGGAAATCATCAGTGATCTGCTAAATTCACCTGTTCCGGTTTCAATTCTATATACATATTGACCTGTACTTAATCTGGTTCCGGCGGATTCTTTTACATCTATAATGTGATCTCCTTCCAGAAGCATTTCATTTCTTAACGTGGCTACTTTTTGCCCAATGATGTTAAACAATGTAATATCTACGTGAGTTGTTTCTGGATTATTGATATTGATAAAGGTTTGTCCTCCATCATAGGTTACTATATGCGAAAGTGTTTCTCCATCTCCAGGTATGTTTGGGCTAACTCCACCACAAGTAAATCCTAGGTCCAATGATTCAAACTCTGCACCAAGTAATGCATTATTTACTGTGTCCGAATCGATACATAACCATTCTTTCATAATGGTAGAATAGATTTGTCTAAAATCATTGGTGCTTTCTGCATTAAAACCAACGTTAGGATTTTCAGGGAGTGTAGGGTGCTCTCCTATAAAACCATTACCATTAAGTCCTGTTCCAAAAAACATCATCGGCGCAACCGTACCGTGATCAGTTCCTAAAGAACCATTTTCTACCAATCTTCTTCCAAATTCAGAGATTGTCATAGTCAAAACTTTATCATCCCATCCAGAAGCTTGTAGATCTGCATAAAAATTACTAATCCCTTCAGAAAAAGAGTTCAGTAGTTGTTGGTGTCTTTGTATTTGATTGTTATGAGTATCAAATCCACCCAGCGTAACCATATATACTTTGGTACCTAAATTTCCTTTTATTAAACGAGCAACAATTCGCATTTGTCTAGCGAAATTATCATCTTCTAAATACCCTCCAAAATCTGTAGATCTATTAAAGGCTTCAGAGATTGCTTCGGCATACGTATAGGTTACATTGGTGCTTTCTCGTATAAAATTTAATCGATCACCATAGGTGCAATCAGGAGCAGGGTCTAGACTATACCCTAAATTGTCAATATATTGTTCTAATCTTCTTGGATCTGAAATAGCAAATGAGAAATCATTTTCCGGACCTCTAAAAATTAGGTTTCCAATACTACCTATCTGAATAGATGGTGGACTTTCTGGTGGGTTAGTAATATAACTAGGGTATAATTCCTGGAAATACCTACCCATAAATCCAGATCGCTCTTCTTCGGTTAGATTGGTATTTGCCCAAATATCTGTTCCTCTAAAATGAGATAAGGTTTGATCTTCATAACCAACTCCGTGTGCAACTTTCATTTGTCCATCTCCCCATAAGTTTTCTAACTTATTCATAGGTTTAGGCATCGCATATTCATTTTCTTCTAAGTTTATGAATTCACTTGGAGGAATTTTAATTAGCGGTCTGGCATTTGCATAAATATCATATTGATTTACTGGAATAATAGTATTGTAACCATCATTTCCACCACCTAACCTGCAGATGATTAATATTTTGTCAGTTTCAGCTTGACTTAAGGCTAGTGATAACGGTGAGGGTCTGGAAACAGTAAGATTTGTATTTGCTAACATCATAGATCCACCTCCTACAAGTCCTAAGGCTTGTAAAAATGATCTACGATTCCATTTTTTATGTTCGTCTGGATTACAAACTCCTTCTTTGGAGGTTGTTTTTGTTGCTTTTATATTGTTGGGGTGATGCGTATTACACATAAGTTTATTATTTAAGTTGGAATTCAGGCAATTCATCGATATGACTAAGTAGCGCATAAAATTGATCAGGAACTCCTGACAAATCTAAGGTCCAAAGAAATGGAGCTACTGCATCTGGTTCGTAATAATTTTCCGGATAAAATTCCTTAAAAATAGCTAAGGCTTCATCAAACAATGTTTGATCTTCTAATCCTCTAGGTAGAAAATAATCTAGAATTGCTTTTACTACAACGCTTACCTGTTCGCCTTGTAAAGTATTATTTACGAAACCGTCTGCTAAGGTCCCGATAGGCAGTTGATTTAAGAATTGACCAAATTGTGCCTGATTTTGGGAGTAAGAAGTATTAAGAATGTTTTGAACACCTTCCCATCTACCAATTAAATAATCCGGACTAATCCAATCTTCATTTCCTTGCCAGCCTTCTACATCAATTGGATTAAGTACTTCTTGTCCTATAGTAGTGGTTCTACCTAATAAGGAGTTTAGTGAATCCAGTGTAGGTGGTGATTCGAAATGTAATTCGTTAAAAAAGGAAACGAATAAATCAATAGGACTTTTAATAATTGCACCGATTGCTTCTCGATCAAAAAAATGTTCACTTTTAAATAATTGACGAAGTACGGGGACAATTTCGAAGTTATTATCAATAAATGTCTGCGCCATTTGTGCTACAATTGCCTCATTACAAGTAGAACTGACAAAGTAGGTATACAATTTGCCACAGATATAATTAGCAATTAGTGTTTCGCGCTGAGTGAATAAATGAGCGATTACATCATCAGGACTACCAAGACCGTAATATCCAAAATTGGCAGTTTGCCCAAAAATATCTTTGGTATCATTACTAAATTGTTCTGGATTAAAGGTAATAGGTCCCCACGCAATATCATTAGTCTCTACCCAACCTGTAATGGCTTTAGCAGTTTCGATAATATCGTTTTCATTGTATCCATTATCCACACCAAGTGTAAATAGCTCATACAATTCTCTAGCGTAGTTTTCATTAGGTCTATCTCTGGTATTTTCATCACCATTCAGATAAACTAACATAGCAGAAGAAATACCTATATCATATACAAATTGTCTAAAATTACCAAGCGAGTGAAATTGTAACAGATTGTAATATTGATATTGATAGGCAGGGCTTCTGTAGACTTGGTCTTCGGTTACAAAATGATTACTCCAAAACAATGTCAATCGGTCTCTTAATCCGTTTTGAAGAAAATCATATATCATTTGTCTTTTACCTTCATCCTGGTAAAAGTTGATATCATTATCTTCATTAGCTTCTTCTGCAGCTTCGAATTGATCTCGATTCCAGAAACCCCATTCAGGAGGAGCATTAGGAGCCAATGCAATAGCGGCATCAATTAAAGAATCCACTAATGCTGATGGATCGTTTTGATTTAAAGCATCAGTTACTTGAGTTTTAGTAGCTCCAAAGGCAACTCGGCGGTATAAGTGATTGATTTTACTGACATTCCAGGGGTTCTCGGATGTGGGAACATAGGGGTCCAAGGATGCTAAGTTACAAGAAGTATCAGAGATCATAGGCAATAGGTTTATTAGTGTTAAGGGACGATTTTCACTGTAATATAATAGTTTAGAACGAAAACATTTGTTAATTAGTATTATAAATTGAAATTTTAAGAAATGTTGAAGCCTGACTTTGTAAGAAAAGGAGATAAAATAGCCATAGTTTCTACAGCAAGAAAAATTATAAAAAAAGAGATTAATGAAGCCATTGAGGTATTAAAAAAATGGGGTTTAGAACCTGTGATTGGTGACACTATTGGGCTAGAAAACAATCAATTTGCAGGTACTGATGAAGAGCGAAGACTGGATTTTCAGAAAATGCTAGATGATCCCGAAATCAAGGTTATTTGGTGCGCGCGAGGCGGTTATGGGACTGTGCGAATAATTGATTTATTAGATTTTTCTACCTTCATAAAACATCCCAAGTGGATTATAGGGTATTCTGATATTACTGTATTACATGCTCATATTCATAATTTTAATATCTCCACCATACATGCGGCGATGCCTGTGGATATTCATAAAGGATCTGAAGATGCAAGAAAATCGCTAAAGAGCACGTTATTCGGAAAAATGGTGGATTATATCATTCCCGCTTCAAAAAAGAACAAGTGTGGGAATTGTAAAGGAACACTTATTGGTGGAAATTTGTCAATTTTATATGCTTTATGTGGTTCGGTTTCTTCTATAGATACCAAAGGTAAAATACTTTGTATTGAAGACTTAGATGAATATTTGTATCATATTGATAGAATGTTACAGAATCTAAAACGTAATAGATATTTTGATGATTTAAAGGGACTGATTGTCGGTGGTATGACCAAAATGCACGACAATAATATTTCTTTTGGAAAAAATGCTAAAGAAATCATATTAGATATTGTAAAAGAGTATGATTTCCCAGTAGTATTTGATTTTCCAATGGGACATATAGAAGATAACAGAGCATTAGTTTTAGGAGCTGAAGTTTCTATAGAAATGAATCAGAATTCCGTAACGCTAAAATATATCTAGTATGGCAGAACATAATACACTGGGCAAAGAAGGTGAAAAATTAGCGGTAACGTTTTTACAGAAACATGAATATAATATTCTGGAAACGAATTATAGATACCTGAAAGCTGAAATTGATATTATTGCCCAAAAAGGAGATACTATTATAGTTGTAGAAGTGAAAACCAGAAGCACACCCGAGTTTGGAGATCCTCAGGATTTTGTAAAACCAAAACAAATACAGTTATTGGTAAAAGCAATTGATCATTATGTAGTGGAGAATGATCTGGATGTCGAAGTCCGTTTTGATATTGTTGCAATCATAAAAAATAAACTAGGAACCAGAATTGAACATCTCGAGGATGCTTTTTATCATTTTTAATAGTATTTATTTAATAGAATAAAAGAAATGAACTATCGTAAACTTGGTAATTCAGAATTGAAGATTAGTGAGGTGTCTTTTGGATGTATGTCGCTACAGGAAGATTTTAATATTACAGAGAAATTGATACATCTGGCTTTTGATAAAGGAATTAATTATTTTGATACTGCTGATTTATATCAACATGGTCAAAACGAGGTGATGTTAGGCAATGCAGTTAAAGATTTTAGAGATAAGGTACTCATTGGAACAAAAGTTGGAAATCAGCCGCGCAAAGACGGTAATGGTTGGGATTGGAATCCTAGTAAGGAATATATCATAAAGTCGGTTGAAGAAAGTTTAAGAAGATTACAAACTGACTACATTGATCTTTATCAATTACACGGTGGTACTATTGATGACCCTATAGACGAAACTATAGATGCTTTTGAAATATTAAAAAAGGGAGGGAAAATAAGATACTACGGGATCTCGTCCATACGACCCAATGTGATTAGAGAATATGTAAAGAGGAGTAATATTTCTAGTGTTATGATGCAATACAGCCTCTTAGATAGAAGACCAGAAGAATCCTGCTTACGTTTATTACAAGAAAATAATATTGGAGTACTGACAAGAGGATCCATAGCCAAAGGATTATTGGCCGGAAAACCACCAACGGACTATTTAAATTATACTATTACAGAAGTAAAAAAGACGATTGATTTGGTAAAAAACATATCCAGAGATAATAGATCAATGTGCCAAACGGCTATTCAATTTGTATTGGAAAACATTTCCGTAACTTCTTCAGTGATTGGTGTTCGAACTAAAGAACAGTTGCTCGAATGCGTATTAGCTTCAAATATTAAAAGGTTGTCAAGTGAAGAATTAATATTGCTTCAAAATAGTCTGAAGCCGAATCAATATGATAATCATTTGTAATGTAAAAAGAGTGTTAGGTCGTTAAAATAATATACACCATTATGTTTTTAATGAGGTAGTAAACGGTATGATTGTGCCCAATCGGTCGCTTATATTTCTAAATTCTCTTAGATTTGAAAGGTAACTCTTAACCTTGTGTATGAATTCATTTGGAATTATAGATTTAATGTTGTTTTTAGGAATTAGTCAAGGTGTTTTCTTGGCTATTACATTGCAATTTTTGTCAAATAAAAATCGCTCTGCAAATTTCATTTTGTCTATCATTCTATTTTTCTCTTCTATTATATTAATAGGAAGGTTATATTATTTTGTTTTTAAGGATAGTGTGTTTTTATGGCGATTAGGAATGCTTGTAGATAGCGCTATATATTTATTTGGACCTCTATTGTATTTGTATGTTAGGCGAATGATAGTCAGTTCCAAAGAGAAGCCAGTTCTAAAGTGGGTAGAGTTTATTCCATCGGGATTACACTTAATCTATGTACTGTGGACTTATAGCTTATCTATGAATGAAATTTCTGAGATGTACCACGATGGTTTCTTTGTAATTCCGTATTTTATTGTAGAGATTTCTATTATCACTGTATTCACAACCTATATAGTAAAATGTTTCATGCTATTACGAAGATTTCGATTGGCAGAAGAACGAGTCTTATCTTTTCATCAAGAAATATATTTTTATCTGATTACATTGGTGGTGGTTTTTTCTGTTTTAACGTTCTTTTGGTTCTTAAACCTGACAATAAGTTTTATTATAAACGTATACAACCCATATTTTAATTACAATATTGTTTGGTTATGTGTTCCTGTAATAATGTATGTTGTAGGTTTTTATAGTTTTAAACAACCAGAAATATTTAGAGTACCTATTTTTTATCCCAAAAAAGATCTAACCAGAAATAGGCTTGGGAAAGACAAAATCGAAACACTTACTAGTTCATTAGAGCATTTGTTAATTGTTGATAAAGTTTATCTGAATCCAAATCTTACCCTCAGAAAACTAGCTGCAGAACTAAAAGTATCTTCTAACGATTTATCGTGGTTTCTAAATAAAATACACAAGTGTAACTTTTACGAATACATTAATAAATATAGGTTACAAGAGTTCATTGCTAAGATTCAAAAAGGAGAACACGAGCGACATACTATTTTAGCATTGTCGTTTGATTCCGGATTTAATTCGAAATCAACTTTTAACAAAGCTTTTAAGACGATATTAGAAGATACACCTAGTAATTTCATTAAAAAGATGTCCAGTATTTAAGTCTTTATTTTTAGAGTGGATAAGAATAATCAGTCATTAATCAAAAAATAAAATCAATGAAGAAACTAAAAATCAAAAACTCTTTTTTATTAATGTTTGTGTCGCTTTTTAGCATGCTCTTTTCGCAAAAAACAATGGCTCAAAAAGACATTTCTTCTTTAGAATTTAAAATAAGAAAAATGGACAGTTTACTTTTTCAGGTAGGGTTTAACGGATGCAATAAAGAAGTTTTTAAAACTATTTTGACAAAGGATATAGAGTTTTATGATGATCGGTCAGGTTTAAACACTTCTCTAGAAAAGGAACTAGCCTCATTTAATGATAAATGCTCAAAACCTTTTTCTGTTACTAGAAGATTAGTTTCTCATACGATTCACGCTTTAGGAGATTATGGAGCTCTTCAAAAAGGGACGCACAACTTTTATGTAGACGACAAAAAAGTAGAGACGGCTAAATTCATTACTATATGGGAAAGAAAAGATACTATTTGGATTGTAAAACGTGCTATCAGTTATGACCATAAGAACCTATAATATGAGAGCAACGTTATTTTTTTTCATACTACTCGGTATTGTTATAACCTCTTGTAAAGAGGGAAATAAAAATCACAAACAAGTTGAACCTTCTGTTTTTAAGGATAAATACAGTGTAAAACTAGATTCACTTATACCCAATCTTTTGTTAGAATATAAAGCACTATCGGTTGGTGTTGGTATTATAAACAAAGGAGAAATAGAGTTTATAAAAGTATATGGAGAACATCAAAAAGGGATCAAAGCACCCCAAAATACTTTATTCAATATTGCCAGTATTACGAAACCAGTTGTAGCCACTGCAGTTTTAAAATTAGTAGAACAAGGGAATTGGGATCTTGACGAACCACTTTATAAGTTCTATGTAGATCCTGATGTTAAAGAAGATAGTCTTTCTAGAATGATAACGACTAGACATTGTTTAAGTCATACTACTGGATTTAAGAATTGGCGATGGGATGAGAAAAATGGAAAGTTGCGGTTTAATTTTAAACCTGGAGAAAAATTTCAATATTCTGGAGAAGGAATGGAATATCTACGACAAGCGGTAGAGGGTAAATTTGGTATTGGTTTAGAAAAAATTGTTGATTCCCTTGTTTTCAAACCTCTAAAGATGAAAGATGCTACTATGGGTTGGATTAAGGATGGTGATACTGCGAGATTTGCAAAATGGTATAATAGTAAAGGGATACTTCATCAAATACCTCATAAAACTGAAAAAATTAATGCAGCAGATGATATGATTCTAACCGTAAAAGATCTGGCATTATTTGGTCAAGCCATCATGGATCAAACACTGCTTAAAAAATCTATTTATGATGAAATGGTAAAACCGCAGTCTGCAATAAATAAAAAACTTAATCAAGGGTTAGGCTGGGTTGTGTATAATGATTTACCCAATGATGAGATGGTTTTAAACCATGATGGAGGTGATCCAGGTGTTGTTACAACACTTATTTTATTACCAAAAAATGAAAGCGGAATTATTGTATTTGTCAATAGTGATAATGGTGCAGGTATAACCAATACGATTACAAAAGAAATAATGATTCATGGGACTGATATTATTGAAGGGCTGCATTGGGATAATAAAATACCTCAAGAGATAGCTATAGAAGATGAGTTATTGTCAAAATATACGGGCACATATCGTACGGATAGAGAATTTTCTATAACTTTTGATAAATCAGGAAATACCCTTATTACTGAAAGTGATGTTTTTCCTAAGCTAAAACTACATGCAAAATCAAAAAATGAGTTTTTTGCACTTCCTTATGAGATCTATTTCAAGTTTATCGAAGAAGAAAATAATATGAAATTTCAACTTTTGACAAGTGAAAATATAGTAGAGTTAGAGGGACTTAAACAATAGTAATACCAATTTGGGGGTATAATAAACTTCAAAAATAATATGTACAGATACATCTGTGATTTTTGGTTTTAGAGATACATATTTCTCCTTGATCATTATAGTTTTTATGAAGCTGTCCGAAAAGCACAATATTTACAATACTGTCACATTGAGCGGAGTCGAAATGTACTAAAAACCAAGTGTAGTTATTTCTCGACTCCGCTCGAAATGACAGAGAAATCTACTTTTCAGACAGCCTTATAAAATAAGAACAATGTCTTAATGTGCCCAAAGCGTTGATTTATAATATGATTAGGAATTAATATTGGAGAAACTTTAAAATCATTATTATGAAACAATTTAAAAGAACATTCAAATGGGTTTCCTTATGCAGCGTGCTAATAGCACTAATTTCTTGTTATGGAGATGGTATTGATCCTAAATTAGAAGTAGAAACAATTGTCAGCAATTTTGCAGCGAATGGGGCTGTATCTGTTGACAGAAATGGAGATGTGTACGTTTCAGAGTACGGCAGATTCGTTGATACTGGCGGCAGTGGAACTCGAGTTTTTAAGTTAGATGCTACAGGAAGAATCTTAGACACAATACAAGGTTTATCTGGTCCTATGGGTACAGCAAAAGACTCTAAAGGAAATTTATTTGTAAACAATGCAAATAATACAATTAATGGCCAGGTTCTAAAAATTACACCTACAGGAGAAAGAGAAGTGATTGCTACAATTGATAGTTGGCCGAGTAGTATGACAATTGATAGACAGGACAATCTTTATATTTCTAATTATACGGCACCAACGGTACACAAAATTTCTGCTACCGGTGAAGTGATAGAATATGCGAACGATCCAAGATTATTAGGAGGAGTTGGAATTGATTTAGATAGTAAGGGAAATGTAATCGTGGCAAATTTTTATACAGCCGACATCTATTCAATCGATAAAAATGGTGAAATTTCACTAATAGCGAATATTCCTAATATTGTTATTCAGAATTTTGGTATCGGTTATATCACTGTAATTAACGACGTTATTTTTGCTACTGGAATAGCTGTAAATTATGTTTACAAAGTAACCTTGGATGGTGAAATTGAAATAATTGCTGGTAATGGAGAAGCTGCACAGGTAGATGGTTTACTGTTAGAAGCATCTTTTAGTAATCCTAATGGAATAGCGGCAAATAAAAGGACAAAAACATTATATATCTCTGAATATACTGGAGTGGGAGGATTACGTAAAATTGATTTAAAACCTTATTAATGCTGTATTACTTTGTGTAGATCAATTGGTGAACCTGTTTAATTAATTGTTATAAGGCTAATTCGAATATTAAAAAGATCGAAATCTTCAGGTCTCGATCTTTTTTTAGTTATGGGTAACAAAAAATAGTATTAGGAACTTTTAAGTAACAAACCTCATTCGCGAAGAGTAGACAAAATCCTGATTGTCTATAAAATGTTCAGGAATTAATCATTTTTAAAATCAAAAATTATGTTACAAAACATTCTCCACATCAGAATCTGATTAATTCTTAGAGCTAACGAGTGAAAAAATCGCCTGAAAACAGGAATTCATAATTAACTGATTATCAATAACTAAATTTGATGTTAGTTGAGATTAAAAATCAACAAAAATGAAAATCAAATCATTACTTATACTGTTATTTGTTTGTTATCAAAGTTTCTCTCAAGTTTCAGTTGGTCCTAAACACATTGGTAGGTCTTCAAAATTCAAAAAAGGAACATTAGACAAATTCAAAAATACAGAAACTGTTTTTGTATTGTCTGATATATATGACAAAAATACTTACGAAAAAATATTGAAAGACTCTTGGAATGTTACTCCATATAAATTAGTGAATAAAAAAGATTTTGATATTGAGGATTATTTAAGTGATAAATATTCAATAGCTCGATTAGTTGGTTTTAAGAGAATAAAACAAATGAAAACAGGAGGAACAGCGACTTCCTTATTCACCTATATTGATTTTAAAATATACGATAAGGAAACCATTTTCAAAAAATTAAATAAACTTTCCGAAAAAAAAAGAGCTAAGAAAAAGAATAATATTATTAATCGTAATTCAACTAACATTGCTCGTTTTTATATTTTCCCAAAAGATGATTTCATTAGTACTGCATTAAGTCAAGATACGGAAACTATTGTTACTTCTATGTACACAGATGATATATTTTTCAATTATAAACCTGGTTTGTTAAAAAATTATTTTCAGAAAATAAATAGACTAATCAAGAAAGAAGAAGAGTATTGGATGTACAAAGATGATTATCAATTAGAACTAAAAAAACTAAACTCCAATAAACTCTATATTCCTTCATATATGACTATAAAATATAATGGCTGGACTGGTCAGGATAGTGAAGAAGATGATGAGAACATTAAAAAGATTTTTAAAAAATATGAGTTTCAATATGAAATTTTACAAGATAATGACTTGAGTGATAGAATAATGAATAATGAAGAAATTTACTATTTAAGATATGTAAGAATGAACGCAGAACGTTTTTTACAAGTTGTCAATTCAAAATCAGGTGAGATTTTATATAGAAACTATATAACTGGACTCTCCTATAAAATAAAATCCAAACATATATCCGATCTGAATAATAAAATTAAAAAAGCTTTGAAAAAATAAAGAGCAATTGATAACACTATACAAACAAAACACAACTCCCTTTCGGTCATTAACGTTTGTTATATTAACCGTTGTAAAACATTCAACACATCAGAAGGTATAGAAATTCTTACCAAGAGCAAACAAAAAGTAATTATAGCAGGACAACGTTTTGTATGTACTTGCGGGTTTAGTGGAGGAGGAATGCCTACCTATATTGAGGGTGCCACAATTGGTGAGGCATTACAAATGATGGGCGGAATCTGCAATGGACAAGGAGCTCAATGTAATGAAGCATCTTCTATGGCAGGAGCATCATAAATAAAACAAAACCTGAAGAATAAGAATAGTTCATTATTCTTCAGGTTTTTATGGAAAACTCTCTAAAAAAAAGGGGAATTTTCTTCTTTTATTTGTGTCCTATTGCTGAATACAAATTAATCTTAAAACTAAATTATTAGCTGTTAAATTAAGAACAACTGTAACTTTTATAGTATAAGATTGTTTATAGTAAGAAGTATTTGTGTACCCAATCGGTCGCTGATATATCTAAATTTATTTAGATTTGAAATATAATTTTTAACTGCATATATGAATTCTTTTGGAATAGTAGACCTAGTATTATTTTTAGGAATTAGTCAAGGTATTTTTTTGGCTATTACTCTTTCACTACTCCATAATAAAAACAAATCAGCTAATAGAGTATTGTCTTTTATATTACTCATAGCATGTATTATGCTTGTCGGAAGAGTATTTTATCCGAGATTTAATGGAGCATTTTTTTTCAGAATAGCAGGATTTGTTGATACATTGATTTTCGTTTTTGGACCTTTATTATATACCTACATAAGAAGATTAACCTTTTATGAATCCCCAGATTATAAGATTCCCTGGTATCATTATATGCTCGCTTTTCTACATGTAATGTTTTTTAGTTGGACGTTGTCGTATTCTATAGAAGAATTGAAAACGATGGCTAACGCAGGAGATTTAGGTCTTATTTATTTTGTTATAGAGACTTTAGGTTTAATAAGCAATGTAGTATATACAATTAAATCATACTATTTACTTAGAGTTTATAAAAGAGAAGAAAAAAAGAATCTTTCTTATTCACAGAAAATTCAAACTTATATTAACTTTTTTTTGTTAGGAGTTTCTTTTTTTATGGTTTTATGGATGATTAGCTATACAAATACTTTTTTTGTACGCCGTAGAGAACTATCGTTTATTAGTTATCATTTAATTTGGGTTTCAATACCTGTATTTATTTATATTATTGGCTTTTTTAGCTTGAAACAACCAGAAATATTTAGAGTTCAGCTTATTAAGAAAAAAACGATTTCAAAAGAAAGATTGAATGGAGAAGAATTAGAAACATTAAAGAAAAGTTTAGAAGATTTAATGGTTCATAAAAAAATATACCTTAATAATGAACTTACATTAAAAGATCTTTCTAAAGAGCTTAACGCTTCTACTAATAATGTATCATGGTTACTCAATAATATACATAAGTGTAGTTTTTATGATTATATAAATAAGTATAGAGTCCAAGAGTTTATTTCTAAAATTCAAAAGGGAGAACACTTTAATCATACCATTTTGGCTTTGTCATTAGATTCGGGTTTTAATTCGAAATCAACTTTTAATAAAGCTTTCAAAATGATTAAGAATGATACCCCAAGTAATTATATCAAAAGATTAAAAATTACCTAAAAAAGGTTTTACAGGATACACACGGTCGATTATTAAACGCTTTTGATTCAATTTTGAGCATAACTTTAAAATTAAATCAAATGAAACGAACAGTTAATTATTTTTTCATAGTTAAGAAAGCAATCTACTCTTCAATTATGGTACCCGCTCTTATTTTGTCTTTATTCCTTATTTCCTGTAGACCTGGAGAGGTCCCTAATATAAAAACTACGGTAGAGACGGTAGTTGATGGTTCAATTTCTGATGGGTTGGCTCTAGATCGCAAAGGAAATTTATATGGTTCTGATTTTTATGGAAACACAGTTTACAAAATGACTCCTTCTAGAGAAGTAACAGTTTTTGTAAATGGTTTGGTTTCCCCAAATGGGATTGGTATTAATAAGAATAGCGAAATTTATATTTGTGATAATTTTGGAAACGCTATTTATAAGTATTCAGAAGAAGGTACACAATTAGATAGTATTCCTGCAATTTCTCCTGCTGGTATAAAACGAATCCCAGGGACTAATGATATGTTATTTGTAGAGTACAATACCAATACGATTAATATATTATCAGAAGACAATACAATTACTAAACTACACGAAGGAGCGCCTATTAATGGACCTGCCGGAATTGCCTTTGACAGAAGAGGGAATACGTATATAGGAAATTTCAACGACAGAAAAATTTATAAATACAAGGATGGAAACCTGACTTTTATTGCTGAGCTTCCTGCTGGAGCACCAAATGCTAATTTCTTAGGGTTTTTGACGTATGCGAAAGGTTTTCTTTTTGCAACTCAGCTGGGAGAGCATAAGATTTATAAAGTCAATCTTAACAAAGAAAATGAAGTTGAGGTATTTGCAGGAAGTATATTGGGTAACGATGATGGAGATATTTCTGAAGCTACGTTTAATTTTCCAAATGGAATTTTGGCAAGTCCAAATGGCAAAGTTTTATATGTGTCAGATGCCGGCACAAATAATCTAAGAATTATTGAAAGTAGCATCGATTATTAATTTAGATCATTAATAAATTAGGGGAATTTTCCTATTTTATTTTGTAACTTACTCTCACAATGCAAATTAATCTTAAAACCAAATTATTATGTTAAAATCAATTTTAACTCAACAAGGAGTAAAAGAATTAAACAAAAAACAACAACAGTCTGTTAATGGAGGAGGAGGTTTAAACTCCGAATGTCACTCAGATAGTGAGTGCGACCATCCATTAATCTGTGCAGGATGTTTATGTAGACCAGTTGGTGGACCGTTTTAATTAAAGAAGAATAATTTTTAAGGCTAATTCAAATATTAAAAAGGTCGGAATCCTAAGATTCCGACCTTTTTTTTATTCTTTTAATATAAAAGTTTAGGTTTTTCATCTTCACATGCTACTCCATATTGGCTTTGGCTCAATTGAACAATCAGAGATGATACCCCATTTTTTATTAAACACATCTTCTAAATCTGTATATGCGTTCACTTTTTTTAGGAAATCTTCTACATCGATAGTTGTGGAATATGCTATATAATCCTTCGGTCCTCCACAAGCTTTAGCTCCAATTGCCGTATATGTCCAATTAGTAGCATCTATGCAGGAGGTACTGTTGGCAATGGTTTGTATTTCATTAAGCATTGCAACAAGGACTTGTTGCTCTTGTTCCATTGAGGAAGTTGTATCGTCATCATCATTACAACTATTAAAAAGAGTAGCAAATAAAGCGATACCAATAACCAATAAATTTCTCATTTTTTTACCTTTCTTAAATGATTCATTATTTTAAAAAAGGTTGCGTAGCATAGTTCTTTACTTAGGAATCTCACTTTTTCGAATATGTCATTTTTTGGTTATAAATATTTTTGCTAGCTCGTATGAGTAGGTAAATAAGTCGGATGTGGTGCCACTTCGATTCATTAATATGGATATTGATAAATTATATTCCGGAAATAGAATAAAGACGGATGTGGAACCTGCGGCAGTTCCAGCGTGGTGAATGATTTGTACTTTGTGGTTTTGGTCAAACATTTTTTCGGTAAAGCTGTTACGCCATCCCATCGCATAGTTTTGTTTATTGATTTCGCCTGTGTCTAATTGCACTGGTTCTATAAGAGTTTCTGTGGTGTCTTTATCTAAAAATTTATGGTTTAGAAAAGCATTACCAAGTTTTACAAGAGCTGTTGGCGTAGCAACAAATCCGCCTCCAGCCCATTTATTACTATTATTGACTTTGAAAGTTTCTTTGTACATGTTTTCATCTACATCATAAAATTTTGAAATATTCTTTGTAGGCATAGAGGATGTTTCACCATTGATGTGTTTAATATTTAAGGGACTAAAAACGGCTACTTCCATAAAACTCAAAAAATCTTTACCAGAAGCACCTTCCATCATAGCACTGAGCAAAGTATAATTGTACGAACTATAACTAAAATCTGTACCAGAATGAAATAGTAGCGGAGAATCACTAAAGATTTCTATACTTTCTCTAACGCTGGTATATTCTTCATTATTAAGGTGTTCCCATATAGGAAAGCAAAAACAAGTACCGTAATTTCGTATTCCAGAGGTATGTGATGCAAGCTGTTTTAGTGTTATTTCAGAGAGTTTCTCGTTCGCGTAGGGGACAAGTTCTTTGACTTTAGCATCCCGATGTAATGCGCCACTCTGCAGAAGCACACCGAGTCCTAATGAGGTTACCGCTTTTGATGTACTTCCGATTCTGAATTTTGTATCCAATCGTATTTCTGTAGCATTTTGGATATCTTCATATCCAATAGCATTAGACCAAATGATCTTTCCGTTCATTCCGGCAGCGACCGATAATCCTGGCGCTTTAAGATGCGTAAACATTTCTTTTAAGATACTATCGGCTTTTTGTTCCATTTCATTATCGTGATTCTCGATGGGTTCTAACTCACTAATCTTTGGAAAGGTATTCCAGCCCGATGTATAGGTCATAATAGGTTCAAAAAGAAAGAAACATAAGATTAGAATTGGTAGGATTACAGAAGTGATTATGATGCATTTTTTCATGATGATGCTCGTTTTGAAATTTGACAAATGATTTCCTGTCATTGAATCAGTATTCAATGATATTTTAATGTGAATAAATACCAGTTAGATTATTCGGTGGCCAGCGTTTTTTCTTTAGCCTTAATCATCTCACAGACTTTAAAAAGTAGAATGATTTCTAATAAAATGGTGGGTGTAAGAAATACCAATCCAACAAAAGATAGCAGTACAGTGGTCATGAATGCATAGGTAATGATTTCGAAAATCCCCGTAACTGTGGCGATGGTTCCTAAAGCATTCTTAAGCCTTAAAACAGATATCCCAAATAAGATTCCTATGATTCCGTAGGTCATGGCTTCTGCACCGATAACAATATGATAATCAAAATCACCGATGTATAAGGAAATGATGTCAAATCCATAAAACAGAATGGTGATAAAAATGAACATGAACGCAGTTATTTTTAGCAAGTAGTTTTTAAAAATCTTTCCGGTAAGTACAAAACCACGAGTAAAAAGAACAATAGAAGTTACTAAAACTATTTTCAGAAAAATATATAGCCACTGATTAATTACCATCTCATTTTCTTCAATTCGGTAATAATCTACTATAATTTCTACAAAACCAACCAGAAAATATATAATACCACTAATCCAGGCAATGTTTAGTTGTCTTGTCAGAAAACTTGCTTCTTTTTCATCATCTATTTCGAGTAGAAATATCTTTTTAAATTCTTTTGTTACTTTAGAATTTTCAGTTTGTATTTTTTCCAGGTCGTAATCCAGTGCAGACAAAATTGTTTTTATCGTATAGCTTCTAGGTGTTACTTCACCGGCTTCAATTCTTTGTATGGTTCTAACACTAATATTACATTGTTCGACTAACTCTTCTTGGGTAAGTCCTTTTGATTTTCTGAGTTCTGATATTTTTATACCTAATGCTGGCTGTTCCATGATCTTTAAGTTTTTAGTTTCTGTTGAAGTAGAATTCTCTGCAGTAGAATTACTAGAACTTGTTTTCATTTGATACAGCAATATTAAGTTTCAGAATTAGTTTCTCAAATTTTTTGTCTTGACTTTGACCCGACATTAACCTGACACTTCCTTTTAATAAAGGGTTTCAGGAGTTTTGTGTTTTTCTTTTGAGTTAGAAATATAGGAATTATTCTAATATCTAAACTCATGTTTTTTGATTAAGTGGGTAACAAAAATTTAGATAAAGAACTTGATAGTAATTAAACTCATTCGCGAAGAGGAGACAAAAACCTGATTGTCGATAAAATATTCAGGCATTAACTTTTTTAAACCTTTATAAAATGAAAAAAATAACAACGTCAAAACTGCTTCAGATATTAGGAGTTTTTTTATCTATAATGATTGTTACCTCTTGTGACAATAATCAGGAAGAACTTTCTTTTGAGGAAGATTCTATAGAAATATCGACAGCCTCACAAAAGACTACAACATTACCAAATAGATTTCAATTTTATTGCGGAGCCAGTGGAAATGATAGGATCATTAGTTCTAATAGTATTACAGGAACGGGAAGCTGGACCTCTGGTAGATATGTTCCTGGAGCAGGTCTTACTAAAACACATATTAGTGGCACTCAATACGGAAGTAGGGTAGCCATTGTGTATAGAGGTCGTAGTAATACCGGTAAAATTTATTATACCATTTCCAATAATGGAACTGATTTTAGCACAGAAAGAACAGTTCCTGGTGCACTAACATCTAATAAAGGATTAATTAGAACGGTATCCAAAAACGGAGAACTATATGTGTTTCATACAGGAAAAACATCGACCGGACGTATTTTCATGAGCAAATTTAATGGTACTAGTTGGACGACGAGTAGACCAGTGACTCCAAGCATGAGTTTTAACGATTTTGACATAATAGAAAAAAATGGAGTATTTCTATTGGCTATGATGGGTAGTGTGCATTTAAACTATTTACGTAGTGTAGATGGGTTAAATTTTCAAGACTTAAACATTAATATTAGTATTCCTTTTCCTGAATTTCAGTCTCCCGGTAACGCTCTGGATATTGCCATAACCTCAAGAACCGATTCCAGAAGATTGAATCATGTTGTGATTAGAACAGATAAAAACGAAATGTGGACATCTTCTTTTGGCAATTCCTTAATCCCTAACACTTTCCAAAAAGTAGAAGTCAGACCAAGGGATTATGCTAAAACAGATCAACGTCCAGGAATTGCTACTAATGGAACTCAAGTGATATTGGTATATGAAGGGAATAGTTCTAGTAATATATACTATGCTTTTAGAAACGGATTTTTTTGGTCACAGACTAAAACAGGTATAAAAACAAAAAATTCTGGAGTAGATCTTTTATACATTAATTGAAAATGAATGACGTTTATTATTAGTTTCATATATATTAATAACGTTAGCCTCTATACCTGGATACCATCTCATCATTTTTTTGGTAAGGTTCTCAAAAGGCAGATATAATCCTATTGTCTGGATAAAAATGAGTAGGTCAATCATTATTGAAAAACACAAAAAATTAAAACAGGCGGTCCAAAAACCGCCTGTTTTATCATAAAATTTAAACCTTTTTTTTGAAAAGCGGTATTATCTCTAGTAGAACTACTAGAAGTTGTTTCTATCTGATTCAGCAATATAATTGTAAGAAATAGTGTCAATTATGCGAACGTAAGAATCTGTTTTTTTAAAAGATATATACGCTATAGTGAACTACTTTTTTTTACAGGAAACAGCAATGTACATAAGATTTTATGCGCACATTTTTAAGTTATTCAGATAACTTTTAACTTCTATATACATAGCTTCTTTGCTATACATATCATCGATGTTATTGCTGTAATGATAACCAAATGAATAATTCATGGAAAATTCTTCTATATTAATGAGTTCCGGATAACTTTTGTAGTTCTCTATTTCCTCGGCAAATCTTCTTTCTATATTAGAATAATTAATTGTATAAAGTTTATGGCTATTTAGTAGTATTGCTAAAGATTCCTTTAAAAAACTGAATTTCTCCTTTCTTTTCATAGTCTAAGTTGGTTTTGTCCTTATAATTCGAAATAAAGTTAAAAATAAAATGAATATTTCCTCATTTTTTAGTGATGACTAGTATCTAAAACATCGATTAAGTGTAATTTTTTATCGACTAAAGGAGTTAATTGTAATAAAATGTGATCATGTTTACGTCATTCAAAAATTTTGAGTGTTCTCATAGATAAATTGCGGAGGCTGTAAAACCTTTGCTATTCATTCCCGCACCACCATTATAATCAGTTAGGGTTCAGCCTCTCCAAATGTTTCATGATTGATCTTAGAAGGATGGACTTGCTACATATCCACTATTTTGAGCCAATACAATGATCGAATTGAATAGCGATAATATGATAAAACCTATGTTTTTCACTTAATAGAGTTTCTTGAGAATTATTATTCAGTTTTAAACAAAATAATCTTTACTGAATTATCAAATAATCTTCTATACAAAGATAAGCGCTGTCTCAGGGATTTTATGTTCTTCAATTCAGCGAAAATCCATAGATTTTTATCCTTTTCAGGAAAATAGAAGCTTAAAACGGAATAATCAATAGCATTACTGGAAATCATTGTTGTTGGATACTTACTCAGTAAACTTTGTAGTTCTCGTATTTTAACTTTTAATTTTTCTCCTTCTAATAGACTTAAATCCGAAGGGAAATAGAAAGAAGTATTAAACCCTTTATTTTTAAAATGATTCAAATACTTTATGTTCGGAGATTCAACAATTACATTCTTAGGGTTAATTATATTTTTATCTGTCAATTCTTTTAGATATTCGGAAGCTATAATAGCATTTTCAGGAGTTAGATTTTTTAGATCTAACCAATATAGTAGCTTAGGGTTTTCGGTTGATTCTGCAAGGTATCCTCTTAAATATAGTCCTTTAGATTGTTCAGGAGGATGATAGATGTCAAATACCATAGAATCTGATTTGAAAACGACATCTAATTCAATTCCTTTATAGATATATTTTGCTTTTTCGAGTTTTTCTAAATTATTCACTCGATGAGCCCATATTTTATCCGAAAAAAATAATTTTAAAATGAAATTCGAATAAAAACAAAAAAGGAATAGCCCAATAACTAGTATGCAGACACTCCAGATATTTCTATTTTTCTGAAGTCTTTTTATATATTTCATCAAAATTTTTATTTTCCTGAATAATTCTAGGCCTTTCAGAAAATTCCTCGTTAAATATACTTCGATTTTTGTCAAATCCGTCAAATTTTATTTCACTTAGATCTGATACAGCCTGTATTAATTCATCGGTCATGAATTTATTACGAAGATTAAATTTAGGTTTGCGTAAACTTCTATATTTAGGAGAAACCCAAAGAATAAATGGTATTTCATACATTGATTTTGTTGCAGAACCTTCGAAATGACCGAAAGAATCGTCATTTTCATAAACTTCTTCCCCATGATCTGCAAAGTATAATACATAAGATGTTGTATTACTTGCTTTAACCTCTTCAATAATTTGTCTAACTACAAAATCATTATAGCGTATTGCATTGTCATACTGAGAAATTATTTGCTCCTTTTCATCATGAATTTTAGAAGGGATAAAATGATTAAATTCTTTAGGATAACGCTTATTATAGTCAATGTGAGTGCCTAAAAGGTGAACAAAAATGGCTTTTTTGGATACAGAATCGTTTATGGCTTTTTTCAATGGTTTTATCAATTGATAATCATAAGAGGTTTTTTGATTATAATTAGCAATGTTAATAAAAGTTTGAACATCGGCCCCTCTAGCGATTTTTGTTAGCCGGGTTTCATGTAAGCCTACAGGCCTTTGATTAGATAACCAATACGTTTTGAAACCTGAGGCTTTCATTAATTGGATAATACTAAGATCATTTAATTTTGAAGGGTTTTCATAATTACTAAGAGTAAGGACTTTAGTTAAGGATTTTATGGTATATGTATGGGGGCTTATTACATTCTCAAAGACGAAAAGCTCCTCTATTATTTCATCTAATTTTGGAGTAGTATTTCTACCGTATCCATACAATCCCATTTTATTTTTTGTAGTAGATTCCCCAATAATAAATACATAAGTTTCTTCTGTCGCAATCTCATTTCTATTGATGTTATAAAAAGAATGGTTTTTAGTGTTTAGTCTAAAACGATCAAATTTTTTGGTCTCTTGATGGTATTGAACAGTTGTTTTTATAAAAAGATAAGGTACGTTATAGGTAATTAACTTTGTGATTTTTAAAAATATAATTGATGCAAGTAGAATACTAAAAATACTCCCGTATCGAAATATTTTTGTTGAATCAGGAAGAAAAATGTAATCATTAAACCATTTTTTAATCTCAAAATAGCTAATTAAAATTATGGCAAAAATAATTATAGAAAAGCTTATAATATTTATGTTGAGATAGGCACTGATGAATTCCGAAGCTTCATTTAGATTAGTTTCAACCAAAATATAAATACACGAAGGATTAAAGGTAACTCCATATAGATAGTAAAAAATACTTTCAAACCAGATAAATAGTCCAATACTTGTATATCCCAAAAAAAATAAAATTCTTTTTACTTTATAATTTTTAAAAAGGAAGAAAATAATTAAGAAGAGAGTATAGAAAATAATATTCTCGACTAAATTATATACTCTGCTAATGTTGAATTCCTGGAATATAATCTCAAAAAAGAAAGCGAGTACAGCAGGGAAAAAATAAATAATTAAATAAAAATATTTTTTCATTCGCTATGTTGCTTATTTGTGGATGAAAAATGAAAAGGCTGCAAAACCTTTAATCCTTTATTCACCGTATCTATATTTTCGAAAGTTACTAATAATCTCAGTCCATTTCTAGTATTTTTTTCCTTCATTTTGCACTTGTCAGGATTTTTCTGTACAAATTGTAACACCCTGGAAAATGTAGGAGTTTGATAGAAACCGGATTGTTGATCACTGATAAAATATCCGATCAGTTTATCTTGTTTCATAATGATCTTTTCTAATCCGATAGAAGTGGCAATCCATTTGATACGCACAGAATTTAATAAATCCACCGCCTGATCCGGGATTTCCCCAAAACGATCTACCAATCGTTTCTCGTAGGCTTGCAGCGCTTCTTCATCTTTGATCTCATTGAGTTCTGTATACAGATTGAGACGTTCGGTAATATTGTTGATATAGTCATCCGGAAAGAGCAACTCAAAATCAGTATCAATCTGCGTATCTTTTAGATATACTTTTTCTTTTTGATCATCTTCATATAAGTCAGCAAACTCATTTTCTTTGAGTTCTTCGATTGCTTCATTTAGTATTTTTTGATAGGTGTCAAAACCAATTTCATTGATAAAACCACTCTGTTCTCCACCTAATAAATCTCCTGCACCACGAATTTCCAGATCCTTCATAGCGATATTAAACCCACTACCTAAATCCGAATGCATTTCTAATGCGGTGATACGTTTTCTGGCATCATCGGTCATCGCAGAATATGGTGGTGTAATGAAATAACAAAATGCTTTTTTATTACTTCGACCTACACGACCACGCATCTGGTGTAGGTCTGACAGTCCAAAGTTATTGGCATTATTAATAAAAATAGTATTGGCATTGGGCACATCTAGTCCGCTTTCTACAATGGTAGTAGAAATCAATACATCAAATTCTCCATTCATAAAGGAGAGCATCAAACCTTCTAGTTTTTTGCCTTCCATCTGTCCGTGACCTACGGCAACTTTGGCATCCGGAACCAGGCGTTGCACCATTCCGGCAACTTCCTTGATATTTTCAATACGATTATGAATAAAATATACCTGTCCACCGCGTTGTATCTCATAACTTACAGCATCTCTAATGGTTTCTTCTGTAAATCGAATCACATTGGTTTCTATTGGATATCGATTGGGCGGAGGTGTGGTGATGGTAGATAAATCCCGAGCTGCCATCAAGCTAAATTGTAAGGTTCTTGGGATAGGTGTAGCGGTTAAGGTAAGTGTATCTACATTTTCTTTGATGGTTTTCAGTTTATCTTTTACCGAAACTCCGAATTTTTGTTCTTCATCAATCACCAGTAATCCCAGATCCTTAAATTTTACATTTTTATTCACCAATTGATGGGTTCCTATGATGATATCAACTTTACCAGCAGCTAGATCTTCCAGCGTTTCTCTTTTTTGTTTTACCGTTCGGAAACGGTTTACATAATCTACCACTACCGGAAAATCTTTCAGGCGTTCCCTAAATGTTTTTGCGTGCTGAAATGCCAGAATCGTTGTAGGAACTAGTATCGCAACTTGTTTTCCGTTATCAACTGCCTTAAAAGCGGCTCTGATAGCAACTTCGGTTTTACCAAAACCAACATCTCCACAGATCAGTCGATCCATAGGTCGTTCACTTTCCATATCCGCTTTTACATCTGCTGTAGCGGTACTCTGATCCGGAGTGTCTTCGTATATAAAAGAAGCTTCTAATTCGTGTTGTAAATAACTATCCGGATTGTATTGAAAACCTTTTTGCAATTTTCGCTTTGCATACAACTGAATCAAATTAAACGCAATATGCTTTACTCTTGCTTTGGTCTTTTGCTTTAGGGTTTTCCAGGCTTTGGAACCTAACTTATAGATCTGTGGCGGTTTGCCATCTTTACCATTAAATTTTGAAATCTTATGAAGCGAATGAATACTGAGATACAACACATCTCTTTCTCCATATATCAGTTTGATAGCTTCTTGTTTTTTGCCTTCGACATCTATTTTTTGTAACCCACCGAATTTACCAATTCCGTGATCGATATGTGTTACGTAGTCACCAACTTCGAGGTTGGTCAATTCTTTGAGCGAGATAGCTTGCTTTTTAGCATATCCACTCTTTAGATTAAACTTATGATATCGCTCAAAAATCTGATGATCGGTATAGCAGGCTATTTTACGATCGTGATCAATAAACCCTTGATATGCAGAAAAAACAATCGTTTCATATTGTTTTACATCCAGGTCTGCATCATCAAAAATATCATGAAAACGTTTAGCTTGTTGATCACTTACGCAGAAGATATAATTCTTATAGCCTTCTTCGTGGTTTTCATTCAGGTTTTTGATTAGTAAATCAAATTGTTTATTGAAAGAAGGTTGCGGTTTTATGTCAAACTTAATCGCATAATCAGCTTTGGTCAGTGGTCGACTTCCTATTTCGATTAAGGTAAAATCCAGTAATTGCTTTTTGATTAATGCTGAAGAAGCAAAAAGTTCCTCTGGAGTTCCGTGTTTGATATCCTCAGACAGCGTTTTGAAAGCTTCTTTAGCTTTTTCAAGATTTTTGTCGATTCTCGCGGAAAGCAGGTCAATATCTTTAGCAAAAACCACAGTTTTAGAAGCGATATATTTCAGAAAACTTTCACGAGTTTCCTGCATTGCTTTATTTTCCACATTCGGAATGATAGAAATTTTCTTAATCTGATCTGTAGATAATTGCGTCTCTACATCAAAGGTTCTGATACTATCAACTTCATCCCCAAAAAACTCTATACGATAGGGTTCATCATTACTAAATGAGAATACATCTACAATACCACCGCGAACCGAAAATTCTCCAGGTTCGGTTACAAAATCTACTCGTTGGAATTGGTATTCGAATAATACTTCATTGACAAAATCCAATGATAAGGTATCGCCAATTGCAATCTTCAGTGTATTTTTCTCCAGCTCTTTTCTGGTGACTACTTTTTCGAATAAAGCATCCGGATAGGTAATAATCAGCGCAGGTTTTTTTCTGGAATTAATTCTATTCAGCACTTCTGCTCTTAAAAGAACATTCGCATTATCCGTTTCTTCAATCTGGTAGGGTCTGCGATAACTTCCTGGATAAAACAATACATTTTTATCTCCAAGTTGCTGTTCTAGATCATTAAGATAATATGCCGCTTCTTCTTTATCATCAAAAACACACAAAAAAGGGGTGTCTGCTTGCTCAAAAGCAGTTGAAATTACAAAGGATAAAGAGGATCCGATAAGACCTTGTAGATGTGTTTTACTTTCGGATTGGGCAATAGCATTCCCTAGTTTCTGAAGAGACAGAGACTGTGCAAAGGTTTGCGTGATTATATTTTTACTCACGTAGCAATAATTTTAAACAAATATACTATCATTCTTTTAGTTATAACAAGCCTGTATATAGTGATACGGACTAAAACCAAATATTTTTTAAAGTTTTGATAAGAAACTTTCGCAAGTTTCCCGTTTTGAAGTTAAATTCTAGTAACATATTCTAGTTAAAAAGAAATTATCTAAATCGCTCTATCAATTTTTTTCCAGGATTGGTGGTTCTATTCAAAAATCCATGAACACCAGCGGCAAGTACTAATATAATAGCACCTATAATTGCTGTGTACGCGATGGAAGTATAATCACCGTTATGTCTTACATATATTGCTGTTAGTGCCCATGCGCCGACCAATGCAAATTCTCGCATATTTCTTTTGATAATCATATAAATATTAAGAAGCACGGCTATTGTAATCATCGTAATGGTCCAGCTAACTTCGGAAATACCAAAACCATTCCAATCAATTTTAGAGAGGTATGCGGATATATTAGCAATGGTAGCTACAGCAATCCATCCAGAATATAAACAAATAGGCCACCAAACAAAAGCAATGGTTCCGATAGGAGCATCCCAGCGTTCCATATTGGTGTTAATAATAATTTTTAGTAATGAAATCAATATACCTATCATAATTAGTACAGAAAGTCCAGTAAATTCATAAACGAAAGCGAGTACCCAACAACCGTTTAGTAGATTGGCAATCATAAACCAATACGAAGTTTGTTCTATAAATTCAGCTTTTTTTGAACTAAGAAATGCATTTCTTATTTGATAGATGGAATATGCAATTAAACCAAGAAAAATAATCCCCCAGATTGCAAATGCATAGCTGGCAGGAGTAAATAAATTATCATATGTATTACTCAATTCTCCAATAGTTGTATTATTAAATCTAAGTGCTTGTGAAAGGTAATTTATGGCTAAAACAAATACAACAGATAGTAGATTAAGGATCGCTAATATTTTCTTCATGATATTATTTTACGCTTCTAAAGGTAGTGTAAAAGACTCATACAGCTTAATCCAAAAGAGTAAATTGGTGTCTTTATAGCTTGAATTCGATTGTAATAGATGAATTGAAAAAAGCCGTCAAATTGAGTGATTTTTCATAGTGAAACGAAGAAAAATTGTATCGAAATTAGGCTTTTGATTTAAAATCCATTTGTCTTCGATACAATCCGCCTGAGGCGGATCTGACTGACGTAAATTTTCTTATATCGAGCGCAGGTTTATATAAAACAATTCAATAGTTTCTCAAAATCTTCTTCGGTATTATACACATTACAAGAAACTCGCATAGCATTTCCTCTAAAAGAGACAAAAATTTGTGCTTCCTTCAATTTTGCCTTAATCTCTTCTACATTGATATGATTAGGAAGATAGATTCCGAATAAATGATACGCTCTATATGCATCATCTTCGATAAAACATCCTAATTCTCGGAGTTTCTGTACAGCATCTTTGGAAATACTTTTTCCATATTCCTGAATGTTTTTTGGTTGCCATTCGATCAATTGTTCGACGGCTTTTATCATCATCGGCGTTAATACAAAATTACTAGATTCTCCAACAGAGTATCGAGCTGCTTTTTCCTGATATTGATCTTCGTATTTTGTAAGTCCAGAAAAGTCTTCGCTATTATATCGGTTCATCCAATTATGTTCGATCGGTGTTCCATTATTAAAAGCATCACTGTAATAAGCCATGCCAATAGCATAGGGGCCTAATAACCATTTATAACCACCACAAACCAAAGCATCTGGCTCAATTTCTTTTATAGAAAATGGCAATGCTCCAACGCTTTGCGTTCCATCAATGACTACCATCGCGTTTACGGTTTTGGTTTTCTCGCGAATAGCTTGCAGGTCAAATAAAGTTCCATCTGCCCAGTGTACTTGCGGCATTGCAATTACTGCGGTATTTTTAGTGATAGCTTCCAGAATATTTTCATTCCAACACTTACCTCTATTTTCTAATTCGATAGGAGGTTTAATAATTTTGATGGTTGCATCATTTTTCTTTGCAACTTCTTGCCAGATATATACATTGCTAGGAAATTGTTCATCTACTAAAATGATTTCATCCCCTTTTTTAATGGGCACATTATTAGCTGCATTAGCAATACCATAAGAAACCGATGGAATGATCGCAGTATTTTTATAATCCTTGGCGTCAATGAGCGTTGCAAAACGCTGTTTCAGAGTTTCTTTTTCATTAAAGAAATCTTCAGGGAGGATTTCGTTAGGATGTGCTTTTCTTTTTACGGATTGTACACCTATTTCGGTTACCGATTTCAATTGAGGAGCCATATAGGCTCCATTGAGATAGGTAATTTCTTCGGATAGATCAAAAAGATGTTTTTGGTGTTGCATGTACACTTTTTTAGTAAAGAACTAAAATTAGTGTATCGATATCATATGTAAAAGTGTTTATGAAAACATTAGGAATACCTTGTTGTTTTATTGAATTCTTGATATACTTAAAAAGTTTAATGCCTTTTACTCTTTTAAATAAACTTTATTTTATCCGTTACAATTATCTTCTGAATCGAGAAGTTCAGTATTCGTTTTAGTTGAAATGCCTGTACAATTTAAGGTTTCTGGATACATAATAGGAAAACTTCCTCCTTTAATATGGTGCAGATTATTTAGTCTGGTAATAACTATTTTTTGTAGGCTTAATTTTTTGTTTTTCATTCTCTTTTTTTAATATGACAGTTCGTATTATTGTTGATTCGAAGATAAG
Source organism: uncultured Aquimarina sp. (assembly GCF_947495315.1). GTDB lineage: Bacteria > Bacteroidota > Bacteroidia > Flavobacteriales > Flavobacteriaceae > Aquimarina. The sequence continues at coordinate 74,729 of NZ_CANLYD010000014.1, forward strand.
TAGACTAATACAATTACATCTTACTTTTTTATGACTTTATATCCGTTTTCGGTGAAAACGGGGTGATAAAATGAGATTATTATAAATGGTTTACTGATCGTTATAGTTCGCTTCAATTTGTTTTTCTAATTCTTTAATGAAATAAGAAGGGTGTATTCCATTTTGTTTATAAAATGCTTTAGAGAATGCATCCGTAGTATTAAAACCCATTTCTTGTGCAATTGCTTTTATCGTATAGTTTCTAAATTTAGAGTCTGTTTTAAGTCTTACTATCGATTGGTCTATTCTAAGACCATTGATGTAACGATTAAATGATTTCTCTTTATAGGTATTAATAATTTTAGATAAATATTTAGAATTAGTTCCAAATCTTTTTGCTAAAATATTTACGGATAAATCAGTTTGTATAAATCCTAATTCATCTTCAAAACTAGTTAATTTGTCAAGTATCTCCTTTATACTTTCTTCAGGAATAGCAAGTTTAGTTTTTTCGGCTTTTGGTATTATTGGCTTGTCTTGTTTTGCTTGAGAATCAGGTTTGTGATACAGTGTTTCAAAACGTCGTCTGTATTGCCTTTGTCTACGATGATTAATCAACCATAAAACAAGTAATAAAAGACTAATAATAGTTAATATGCTAATGATTGTATACGATGTTTTTTTTCCGGTCTCCAAGCTGTCTATAATTTCTTGTTTTTCGGAAAGTAGCCTCGGCGTATCATAATTTTGTACTACGGTTTTTATTAGATATCGATAATTAGTGTGTAGTACACTGTCCACAGTGATTAGCTGTTTGATATATTTTAATTGATTATCCTTATCGCCTAACTCTTTATAATAATTGATTAAGATTTCATAATTCTCTCGATTATTTGGCATAATCTCAGATATTTCTTGAAATATATCGTCCACTTTTATATGTGCAGCAATAGCGTCTATTTCTTTTCCTAAAGCCGTTAATGTCTTTCCATAAAAAAAATAAGCCATAGATAGATTAGCCTTATCTTCGTTAATTTTCAATTGTTCAATAGCAATTGATAAACTATCTTTTGCCTTGATAAAGTTTTTTTTATCAAATAAATTAATTCCTTCATTTAATGTAAAGTAATACTTGAAACTTTCGTCATTAAACTTTATAGATTCTGTATAGCCAAGAGTATTGATAGAAGTCGCTGAATCTAGTTTTTTATTCAAATTATAAGCATCAGATAATGCAAATAATGTTCTCAAATAGGTCCTTGGTTTTTTTTCTTTAATTTTTGAATAATATTGATAACATTGTCTAAGTTCTACTAATGCTGTTTCGTATTCCCCAATCCTACTTTTTAGGACACCAATATTTTTTTTGCTAGCATAAAAAAGATGAGTGTTTTCAAATTCTTTTGCTTTTTCAATGGTTTTAAGATACAAATCAAGGGCTTTCTTAAAATTACCTCGATTATATGCTATTGCGGCTTTATTATAATATGCAAATGTTGGATAAGACTTGGTTCTTAAGTTATTTGCATATAGAATCATACTATCCGCATATTTTTCAGTAATTTTTTCATCCTGAGTAATACGTGAGAAATAATAGAAGCCATCTGCTATTTTGGAGGTGTCCCTATCTTTTTTTGCTTTGAATAAATATGATTGAGCATATATTATTGCTTTTGATGAATCCTTTGCATTCTTGAATACCATTTTTTTTAGATATGTATATTCTTTGGTAAGTAAGCTATCAAAAGAGGTTTGAAAAGCAAAAACAGTGTTGGTGTTAAGAAATAAAAACAGTATTAAAAAAAGAACTGCAAAATGTTTAATTCTTATGCGTGACAAAGCAATGGCAAATGGCATATCTGACTATTTTTGTCGTACAAACCTAAAGATTTAGTATATAAAAAACTAACATTTAACTTTTTGTGTTTCATCACTTTTTTTGATTGATGTCTATTTTGTAGGGCTGTTTCTTATTGTAAAATTTGACATTCCTTGGTTCGGTGTTTATTGTTTTGATTTTTAAGTATTTATATTTTTTTTATAACTGTTGATTCCCAGAAAACATACTGTGTTTTCCCTGAAAGTCAGTTTACTTCATTTGTTTTCTTTCTATAGTCGCTTTTATATTTGTTCTCGACACAGTGATAATTATTTAAAAGAATTCGTACAAAATAAATAGTAAAGATTCGATTATAATTAATTTATTATTCTCTCCTTCGAATCAATATGAAAATCTAGACAGAATTCCTGAATGTCTATAAATGCTTAGGAAAATACAAATCATTAATTACTTGTACTCATGAAAAAAATCATTTTTGTCCTGTCTCTTTTTCTTGTTATTTCATGTAATAAAGAAGAAGATTCTGAAGAATTTTTAGATCGAAACGAAGGATCCTTAAATGCATCCGAAAAAGTGGATGCGTTGGAGCGTTTAGCGTTAGACTTTATGGATACTGCAGAAGGAAATAATGGTATCGAACTAGATGAAAAAACTAAGCTTAAATTGAAAAAACTTGCTTATTTAATTTTATCTGATATAAAGAAATTGAAAGAGGAAGACTTTAGAAAATGTGCTTATGGAGGTTCTCTTTGTGACGGGCCTTATTATGATTGTATATGGTGGGCTGCTTCTTGGGATAATCTATTACGTAAGTGTAATGGTCCTGAAGCTGATCGACCTTTTAATTGTGATCAGATTAGAGAAGACTATTTGGCAAATATAGACGAAATTGAAGCTACATATATTAGATGTACTAATCAATTTAATAGTTGTATAAGCAGTGCCTGCGGAGGAGGAGGTCCACAAGGTCCGCTATAGAGTTTTACAGAACTTGTCTCGCTCAGAATAAAGGTTACATAAAAATCTTAGACAGAATTCCTGAATGTCTATAAATGCTCGGGAAATTATACAAATTATTAAACAACTTGTTTATGTTAGAAAAGATTTTAAAATTAGAAAACACAACAAAACTTAGTATCAAACAACAAAAATCAATCAATGGAGGTTGGGGGTCTGCAGGTTGTTTTCCCCAATGCGGTCCTGGTGGTGGCGTTCCTAATTTAGGAACTCCTGGAAGATGTACTTGCTATTAATTAATTTTCGTCGGGTAGTGCAAATTTGTAAAAACAGATGTACATAATAATGGTATGGCTGTTTTCGAAAAAAAGAGATTATGTATCTCAACCAGATTTTTGAATCTATTCTTAAAACAAGGTAAGAATTAATACTTTAAGTCTTGGAAGATAAAATTCAGACAGAATTCCTGAATGTCTATAAATGCTTGGGAAATTATACAAATTATTAGATAACTTATTTATGTTAGAAAACATTTTAAACTTAAAAGGGATAAGTCAATTAGACAGAAATCAACAGATCATTGTAAAAGGAGGTAATAAAAACGCAAATGACAGTCCTTTTGATGAAGAAACACCAGGTGGAGGTTGTTATTCAACTGGAGGTTGTCATTAAAAGTAAAACAGCATAGTTTAGACTTAAAAATACTTGTTTTTTGAACAAGTATTTTTTCTCGACAAAGGGCTATTTTTTTACAGACTTAGTTTAAGAGTAGCTTTTAGATGTTTTGGGCTTTATTAATCTGAAAATCAAAGACGTAGCAAAGAAGATTCTTGGGGTAGAATTCTTTGAGTATGCTCTAGAATAAACATAAGGAATATAGCTTATTACAGTGAGTTTGTCATCAATCAAAAAAAGTACGGATTTTTATTTCATAGGGATATTCATATTAAGACAGAATTCCTGAATGTCTATAAATGCTTGGGAAATATATAACTCTTAAATATCTAAAATTATGTTAGAAAAGATTTTAAAACTTAACGGAATTCAAAAATTAGAAAAAAAGCAGTTGAAAGATATAACTGGTAATGGGTGGGAAATACTTTGTAGTTCTAATTTTTGTTACCCTCACTGCTCAACTATAGGTTCAGCTTGTCATTAAAAATTATTGAGAACAAAAAGACCGTTATGAATACGGTCTTTTTTAATATTATATATTTAATTATTGATTACCTGAGGACGTAAATATGTGAGATCTTTGATAGATTAAATAGTCAGAAAAGCAAAAAAATACTTTTGATTTTGCACATGCTATTCTATTATTGATGCACTAAAATAACTTCCTTTTTGGTGATAGCATATATTTTAGTTTTTTCGGTAGGTTTTAGTGTATGATTACCGGTAAATTCTCCAAAAGCAGGTAGAATCAATTGATTTTCTTTCTGATAAAAACAAGGTAAGCGAAGACGCTGTTTACCTAGTCCGCCTAAAAGTACTCCAGGATGAATATGACCACAAAAATTGAAAAGTCCCTCTCTTTCTTCTGGATGATGACTAAGCAAGAAATTATCTAAAATCAATTCTGAACCTATTTTGATTCTAAGTTCTTCGTATTTACGAGGTGAGATAATATCATGGTTTCCTACAACAAGAAGAATTTCAGAATTCATTTTAGAAACCCAATCAGAAAACAATAACCACTCATTATTAATGTAACTATGGAACAGATCTCCTAAAAAACAAATTGTTGAAGGATTAAAAAAAGAGATTACCGTATCTAATTGTTCAAAGTTTTTGAGAATTGCTTCTTGTGGTACTGCACTGCCATGTTTTCTAAAATGTGAAACTTTACCAAGATGTAGATCAGCAATCAATAACATGTTTCTTTCTTCCCAGAACATAACACCAGTTGGGTGAAGAATAAAGGTTTGATTTTGTATCTGTATGGTTTGGTTCATTACTGAAATTAGTTTTCAAATAACACCTCCCTCAATCCCTCCTTTTTAGGAGGGAAGGTTTAGTTTCTTAAGCAATCATTTTTTGGTTAACAAAGCTACCATCTTTTTAATACGATCTTCTAGTTTTTCACTAGATAATTTTTCTCTTGAGAACCGATCAGTAATAATTGGAAATGAAAAGGGAGTAGGCTTTTTGCACGATTTCCAGACGATGGATTGCCGTTCAATTCTTTCCAGGGCTTTTTGTAATCTTCCTTCTTCTAATTGATGTTCGAAGGTTTCTGTAAAAGCCTGTCTATATAATAAATTTTCGGTCTCATAATCTCTGAATACATCAAATAGTAATTGTGAACTAGATTGTAGATGTTTGGTTTTTAACATTTTATCAGGATACCCCGTAAAAACCATCCCTGATATTACTGCGATATCTCTAAATTTACGTCTGGCCATTTCTGTAGCATTCAGACTTTTTTGAAGATCACTATGCATTTGATCCTTAGTAAAAAGATCGTTATCTATTACTTGTTGCATATCAATTTTCTGATCTGATAGTAGTTCAAAACCATAGTCGTTAAATGCTATAGAAAAAGAAATAGGAAATAAAAGACTAATTCTATATGCTAACAAGCTTCCTAAAGCTTCATGCACAAATCGACCTTCGAAGGGGTAAAAGATGGCATGATATCCTTCTCGTGTTTTAAAGGTTTCAATTAAGAATTCATCGGGTCCGGGAACAATACTTTCTAATCGTTGTCTTTCGAATATGTGAGACAATGATTTTAATTCTACTGATTGGGTGTTTATATTTTTAATTTGAGATGAAGAAGCAGTATATAATTCATTACGCAGTAATTCAGACATTTGGGAGGTAAGTGTCAATCTACCGCCCATCCAACTTGGAACTTTAGAAGTTTTCTTAGAGGATTTACGTACTAAAACCTTCATCTCTTTTATACGTACAAGTTCCAGATTTCTTCCTGCAAAGGTAAAAACATCTCCAGGGTTTAATTTTGAAATAAACCATTCTTCGATACTGCCAATATAGCCTCCTTTAAGATATTTAACCATTAAAACTGCATCGCTAACGATCGTCCCGATCTGTAGCCGATGACGCATCGCAATCCCTCTATTATTTACTTTGAATAATCCATCTTCTAGAATTTCTACTTTCTTATACTCATCATAGCTTTGGAGGCTTTGACTACCTTTGGTTATAAAATTGAGGATCCATCTCCAATCATCTTCAGAAATGGCTTGATAACAGAAGGTGTTTTTAACTTCATGATAAATATCTTTTGGATAAAATCCATCAGAAACCGCAAGTGTAGTAAGGTATTGGATAAGTACATCAAAGCTATTTAGATAGGGAATACGATCTTCTACTGTATTATGTTTTACAGCTTGCTGTAGCGCAGAAGCTTCGATCAATTCTATGGCATGAGTTGGTAAAAAATAAATAACACTGGTTTTACCAGGTTGATGTCCACTACGACCTGCACGTTGCAGAAATCGCGCGACTCCTTTTGGGCCTCCAATCTGAATAATTGTTTCTACTGGAGCAAAATCAACACCTAGATCGAGACTTGATGTACATACTACTGCTTTTAGGGATTCATTACGAATAGCTTGTTCTACCCAAAGCCTTGTTTCTTTGTTGATACTGCCATGATGCATGGCCATTTCTCCTGCAAATTCGGGATATCTTTGTAATATTTTTTGAAACCAAATTTCACATTGACTTCTGGTATTGGTAAAAAGTAAGGTGGTTTTACTTTTTCTGATGATCGGTACTACTTCATCTAATAAGTGAATTCCTAAGTGGCCACGCCAAGGGAAAGTTTCCATTTCATCAGGAATAATACTTTTTACTTTGATTCTCTTTTTGAGATTTGCTTTGATCAAAACTGAATTTTGTAGTGCTTCTGATTGATGTCCTAACAATACTTCTCGAGCCTGTTCTAGGTTTCCAATTGTTGCCGAAATTCCCCAAATTCGAAGATCTTTTGATATCGTTTTTAACCTTGATAAGGCCAATTCTATTTGTATACCTCGTTTCGTGCCTAATAGTTCGTGCCACTCATCAATAATAATGGCAGAACAATCTTTGAAGGTTTTGTCATATCCCTTTGATGCTAAAAGTAGTTGTAAACTCTCGGGTGTGGTAATGAGCAAATCTGGCATAGATCGCCTTTGTGCTGCTCGTTCTTTTTGGGAAGTATCACCCGTTCTTATTCCGACTGTAAGTTGTGTGTTTAGATCTTCAGCAACTCTTTCTGTCGCTTGTTTAATTTCTTGGGATAATGCACGTAGTGGTGTAATCCAAATGGCTTTCAATCCTTTTTTATGTTTGGTTTGATAATCAGGATTATTTTTGATGTAGTACAGAACAATAGGAATCCAAAGCGCGTAGGTTTTTCCGCTTCCTGTAGGAGCGTTCAATAATCCATGTTTGCCTTGTAGAAATGCTTTCCAACTTTGCTTTTGAAAAGGAAAAGATTTCCAATGTTGTTGTTCGAACCAGGATTCTGTAATATTGAAGAGTTCTTTTTGCGTCATATTACGAGCGAAGCGAAGTAATCTGTTTAATTTTAGTTCTGGACATATTGAAGCGAAGTAATCTGTTTAAATTTTGTTTTTCAGTTCTCTTAATTCTAGATTTTGATCGATCCAATCAATTGATAAATCTTCCCAATCAGGATTTATACTATTTATTAATCTTTCTTTTCTTTTTCTATTTCCTGCTTTTAATTGTTTTTCTCTTTCAAAGGCTTTTTTAACCGAGTCAAGCTCTTCAAAATAGACTAACATGTAACAGTTGTATTTCGCAGAGAATGAATTTTTAAAAGTCTTGTTTTTGTGTTCATTCATTCTTCTAATGATGTCATTTGTTGCTCCAATATATAATACAGTTTTATTTTTATTGGTGGTTATATATGTATATCCTTTGTTCATTTGATCATGTATTCTTTTGCTTTGATTTAAGTTTTAGTTGTGTTTTAACAGATTCCTTCACGGTGTTCGGAATTAGTACTTTCAAATCTTCTAAGGAGTTTGCCTCTTTTATTTTTTTATCCTGTCGCCATCTCAGAATTCTTGGAAAACGAGTAGCAACACCGCTCTTATGTCTTTTGGATAGTGCGATTCCTTCAAAAGCAATTTCGAAAACTAACTCTGGAGTTACGCTTCTTACTGGTCCAAACCGTTCTAAAGTGTTTGCTTTTATAAACTTATCTACTTCTCTGAATTCAGCATCGGTAAGACCAGAATAAGCCTTTGCAAAAGTGACTAACTCTGTTTTTTCTTCGTTCCAGAGCCCAAAAGTATAATCGGTAAAAAGATTTGATCTGCGACCATGTCCCCGCATTGCATAGGTTAACACCGCGTCTATAGTTAAGGGGTCTACTTTCCATTTCCACCAATCTCCTTTTTTGCGACCTACTAAATAAGGAGAATCTTTTCTTTTTAGCATCAACCCTTCGGATCGTACTTCTCTGGATCGGTTACGCTCATCAGCCACTTCCTTCCAAGAGGTAAAAGTCATTTTTTCTGAGAGAAGAAGTGGTATTATGGATTCTGGATCAAGTCCAGAATGACAGGTCTCTTGAAATAGTTTTTCCAATAAATCACGACGTTCAGAAAAAGGAAGGTTTCTAATATCTTTTCCTTGCCATTCTAAAAGATCATATGCTTTTAAAATTACTGGAGTTTTTTCGAGTAAATTTTTAGAAACGGTCTTTCTGCCGATTCTAGTTTGTAAATCATTAAAAGTTCCAATTTCTCCGTTAGGAAAAGGTAAGATTTCGCCATCTAATACAGTTCCGTTAGGTATGATATTTAAAAACTTCTGAAATTCTGGATACTTGTCCGTTACCAATTCTTCGCCACGACTCCAGATAAAAAGTTCATTGTTTCTGATAATAACTTGTGCTCTAATACCGTCCCATTTGTGTTCTGCATACCATTCTTCTGCATTCCCTAGATTTGAAACTTCGTTTTCGATGGCATATGCAAGGTAGAAGGGATAGGGTTTCGAAAGAAAGTCAGATTCTTTTTCTTCTAATACTAAATCCTGAAATGTGATTGTATTGGGATTCCAATTCCCCATCAATTTATAGGCTAAAATATCCTCATCAATTTGTGTAGCTTTCGATAAGGCACGTGTCATTAATTTTTGACTTACTCCAATCCGAAACCCACCGGTAATAAGTTTTGTAAAGACAAAGCGTTCATAGTAGTTAAGAACTGTCCAGTTTTTCTGAAGATATGTACGTTTTTCTTTATCAGACTCTTTTTTCAGTCTAATCATTTCCTGAAGAAATTGAGTAAGCGTTTTTTCAGAGCTTTTTTTTGAGATCGGAATTACCAAAGCAATGGTTTCTGCCAGATCTCCTACAATATGATATGATTCTTCAAACAGCCAAAGTGGGATATTCGCTAATTCTGAAGCCCACGTTCTTAGCAATGTTGTATTTACTGGTCTTGGAGGTCTACGATGCGAGAGTATGGCAATAGTCCAAACTTTATCGTCTTCTGGTGCTTGCTCAAAATAAGATGCCAGTGCATTTACTTTTACATTGGTTTTGTTAGTGCTGTCTAAAGTTTTGATAAGGTTTGCAAATTGCTTCATTCAACTACCTCACTTTCTTTTTTAGATTCCATTTCAGCGAGCTCTCCTTCGTATTGCGTTTTCTCTGTTCGGGCATCATAGCCAATTTCCCGAAGATATTTAGAGAATATTTCGGTATATCCGTGTGTGCTTATAATTTTAGTAGCTCCAGTTTCTTTAACAGCAGTTAATAATCCATCCCAATCACAATGATCGGAAAGCACGAATCCTTTATCAATAGCTCTTCTTCGGCGAGCACCTCTAAATGTCATCCATCCACTAGCTGAAGCGGTTACATATGGAACCATTTTTCTTATCCAAGTACTGCCATGGGTACTTGGTGGGGCTATAACTAAGTTTCCAATAAGCTCTTCTTTTTTAGTTTCTTTTGTGATTAAGGTAGTTTCTGGAAAATCTATCATAGGTCTTATAACATTCGTCATATTCTCGATAGCACCGTGTGTATAAATCTTACCAATCTCGGGGTTTAGGTTTTTTAATAATCTTTGCGCTTTTCCAAGGGAATATCCAAACAAGATAGAGGTTTTTCCTTCAGCTTTATTTTCTGCCCACCATTGGTTAATATTTCCGAAAACCTCTTTCTGGGGAGTCCATTTGAATGCTGGTAAGCCAAAAGTACATTCAGTGATGAATGTGTTACATTTTATAGGTTCATAAGGAATAGAAATACCATCATCTTCTATTTTGTAATCTCCTGTAAAGACCCAGACTTCTCCTTTGTGTTCAACCCTAATCTGTGAGCTTCCGATGATATGTCCTGCAGGGTGAAAACTAAACTTTACATTATTTACTATGAATATCTCTCCATACTTTTTTCCAATAACTTTGATGTCTCCTAATCGATGTTTTATGATTGGGATATTGGTGTGGTGCGTTATATACTGTTTATGTCCCCATCGACTGTGGTCTGCATGTCCGTGCGTAATAATAGCTTTATCTACAGGTTTCCAGGGGTCCAAATATACTTTTGCCGCCGCGCAGTATATTCCTTTATCTGTAAATTGAAGCAAGGGGGTTTTACTCATTTTCGACAATAAAAATTGAAAATTATCAGAAAGTTAATAATTAGTAATCTTCTTATCGTGCTTTTTTGAAAGTATTAGTAATTGTTCTACTTTTTTTAAATGGAGTACGTAGATATTCTTCTTTACCCTATGATTGAGATATTCTTGAAATAGCTCAATGAGTAAAACTATATATTGAGAATAGGTTTTGATTATAAAAACACCTGTTTTAAATTTTAAAAGGTGTAGAGTTTAGTTATATTTGCGGCAAATTAAACAAAAGTACATGATGTCTATATCTGATTTATTTGATAGTGGTTTTCAAAAACGAAATCAAGATCATTTTGCTGCGATCGTTAGAGTAGCTATGAGTGATGGAATAATAACGGATGAAGAAAGAGCTTTCTTAGATCGATTAGCTCGAAATCTTAATATTTCTGAGAATGATTATAAGGAAATATTAAAAGATTACGCTTCTCGTCCTATCAATCCTCCAACAAGTTATGATGCAAGATTAGAAAGACTTTTTGATTTAGCTAGAATGGTATATGCGGATAATATAAAAGGAGATGATCAAGTTATTTTATTAGAAAAGTTATGTATAGGACTAGGTTTTAGATCAGATAATGCTAAGTATGTTGTAGATAAAGCCCTTTCATTAGTAGACAAAGAAGTAGATGTAGATACTTTTGCGGATGAGATTAAAAATATGAACCGATAACTTTTATCGTTTCAATAAATTATATAAAAAAGCCGCTTTATAAAGCGGCTTTTTTAGCTATTTGTTTAACTATTTTGTAGATTAAATCTTCTTGTTCAAAAGGTTTGGCAATAAAGTCATCCATTCCAGATCGAAGACATTTGTCTCTTTCTATTTGAGTAGATTTTGCCGTAAAACCTATTATAGGAACTTCTGAAATTACTTTGTCTCCATAGTTGTTTCTTATCATATGGGTTGCCTGATATCCATCGACCTTGGATAGTTTTAGATCCATCAACACCAGATCATAATTTCTTCTTTCCAGATAACTGATAGCTTCTTCTCCATTAATAGCTACATCGACAAAGAAACTACCATGACTGATCAGGATCTTCATGATTAAAAATTGAGTAGCTTCTTCATCTTCTACTAGCAGTACTCTGAATTTCTTTTTAGATTCCGGTAGACTATATTTTTTCTTTTTCTTTTCGGGAGAGGATTTTGTAACTTCAAACTTAAAAGGTAATTTGATATCGAAAATGGTTCCGTGTTCCGGTTTACTTGTTACTTTAATTTCTCCGCCAAGTAGATCTACCAAATCTTTTACAATTGCTAATCCTAATCCTGTACCTGAAATTTGTTTATCCTCATTAAAACGCGTGAATCTATCAAAAATAGTTGCAAGGTTTTCTGTCTGTATTCCTAATCCAGTATCTTCAATTTTAAAGCTAACGCTTAACTTATTGGTGCGTTGATAATTTTTAGTAACCGAAAGACTTACTTTGCCTTCTTCTGTAAACTTGAAGGCATTGTTAAGAATGTTGTTTAAGATCTGAAATACACGGGTTCTATCTCCAATAAGATATTCCTGGATGTTAGGATCAATATAAGTTTCGAATTCTATCTCTTTATCTTCAGCTAGTTTAACATAAGTTTCTTTAAAACCTTCTACAAGATTAATAAATAGAAACCGCTCTTCGACAATCTTAATTTTACCGGATTCTATCTTAGCAATATCAACCATATCCTCAATCAGGCTATTGAGGTGCAAGCTTTGCCGCTTTATGATTCTTGCTAGTTCTTCTTGTTCAAAATTTAAGTTTGTTTTTTCTAATACTTCTATAAATCCTAAAATCCCCGTTAATGGTGTTCTGATTTCATGATTTATATTGGAAATAAAACTATTTTTAAATTTCTCTTTTTCAAGAAGGTATTGATTCTTAAGTTCTAATTCCTTACTCTTAAGAATAGATTCATTTTTCTGTTGAGCTATTTTGTTAAGCTCATAATATTTTGAGGTATAATCAAATAGTAGAAGGATAACCTCCTGAGCGTTTACCTTTATTGTTACATCACAAATTTTTTCAAGTTTTCCATCTTCTAGATGAATGCAGGGGAAATTATATGTAGTTTCTTCTTTTTCAAAATCCTCAATAAAACTTTTTAATATTTCAAAAAAAGGATGCGCATCATAGATAGAAGTTCCTACTTTCCATTGGAATACATTTGCATCGGTTTCCTTGATTTTTCCATCATGATGAACTACAGTGCATTGTGTTTTTTGATTAAATAGCAACCTTTCTTCTTGATATGTCATAATACTAGGCAGTTATTTCCTTGGCAAGATCTAAGAAGAAATCCTGCACATTTTTATTAGTTTTTGCACTCGTTAAACAATCAACAACAATATTTTGTTCTTTGAACTTTGTTATAGTTTCCTTTTCATTCACTAAATCTAATTTATTACCTATAACCTTAATCTTTACTTTTGGATGGTTTTTAGCTAGATACGCCAGATCCTTATTAAGGTCTTTATAGGTATCAATTCTGGTTAGATCAAATACATAAATAAAAGCATTGGATCCCAATAGATATGATTTTCTTGTATCTTCTATATCTGCGTGACCTTCAGTATCCCAAATGATCATAGATAGTTCACGCCCATCAGGCATTTCGATTACTTTCTTTTTTATCTGAACACCAAGTGTTACTTTATAATCTTCAGAAAATTCGTTGTCGATAAAACGTCTGAATAAGGACGTTTTTCCAACACCAAAGTGTCCTAAAAGCACTACTTTTTTAGACAATTTCATCTTCAAAATGTTTTTTTAATTTTTTAGTAAAAAGCTCACTGTTTTCTAGATCTCTTTTGGAAATATTATGTTGAGCAAAATTAATAATTTGATCTTCTAATACCTCTTTAAACATCATATTATATGCACCAGAAATAACGGCGGCAATATAATAAGAATAAAAATTTTGTACGTGAATAGTATATAACTCGTATTCGATTGTTTCGAGGTTTTGATTTCCTCCCTGAAAAGCATCTTCTACAAAGCTTTTAATAGCGGTTAGCATACCAGCGACCATATCCTTGTCTACAGTGTTTTCTGATAAAGGGCTGTAGTCTGCTATCAATAATCCAGAATCTTTTTCAATGACGAACATTTGGATCAACCTTGGTTTTGCATAATCAGTGATGACTAAGTCACCATCACTAATTCCTTGTGCTCTAGCTTTGGTTCTTTTAAACCAATTTTTGAAAGAGAAAGCCTGTCGGGTTTTTTTATTAATATTTTCACTCAATATTTTCATCTCGTGTGCGATATATTTCTTTATCATCTTACCGATAATAGGAAACAACGCTTCGACTACGGCATCCTGTGAATTTTTGATTTCTTCTTTTAAAGCTTCTGTAATGGTTGGCCCCAGAGTTTTGGGTATTTCCTGAACAAATTCTTCTAATTTATCATCTATAATAGGGTCAACCTTATGAGAAAGTTCTTGTTTTTGATGAACTATTTTACTTAGTTCATCGACTTTTTTTGCAATGGAGTCTGCATACTCCTTCTCTTCAGTAAGAAGAAGTTCTTTAAGAATCTTAAGTTTATCCTGCTCTTCCATAATCTAGGATAGACAGATTACTTCTTGTTGATTTTCTCTCCCATAGCGATCAGGAGATCACCTAATGTTTTTCTATCCACCTTTTTATCATCCAGCATTTCTACCTTATCCTCCAGATTATCCTCCAATTCTGTAATTCTAATATTGATATCAGTACTAAGATTGTCTATTGCCTGGTTTAATTCTTTACGAGTATTTTCGATGAAATCTTCAAGCTCCTTTTTTTTAGAAGAAATATCTTTTTTTACTGCATCAAATTCAGAATTGTAAGCTGCAATATTCTCTCCGAAGATTAGGTTCTTTATTGCTTCTATTTTTGAAGATGGATCGTTTACTACTTTTTCTTCAACAGCCTTATTTTCTTTCGCCATTTTGGTTAATTTATGTTGTTGTTTTTATGAGCTATACGTAAATTTAACATAAAAACATTAAAAACTAGGGTTATGGACTGATAATGTTAAATGTTGTTTGCTTTTATGACGAGTAAGATAGATTTATTTAACCATAGACCTTAAAGAGGTTATGTGGGGAGAACTCTTTTGGTTTTTTATCTATAGTACAAGAATAATAAAAAATAATAGTATTCAGTTTGTTTATCTATCATTTTTTTTGAATGATAGATAAAATAAAAATGAGTTTAAAAAAAATGTAGAAATGACTTTCTGGAATTCTCGGATCTTTTATGATTCCGTTGCCTTCATAAAAGATTCTACTTTTTCTACCATATTTTTACTACCACAAATAAAGGGAGTACGTTCATGTAATTCTGTTGGTTTGATCTCTAAAACTCTTCTGAATCCATCACTGGCAGATCCTCCTGCTTGTTCTGCTATAAAAGCCATAGGATTACATTCATATAATAAACGAAGTTTTCCATTAGGAGATTTAGATGTACTTGGATACATGTAAATTCCACCTTTAATCATATTACGGTGTATATCACTCACTAATGACCCAATATATCTAGAAGTATATGGGCGGTCTTCTTTTTCTTCTTGACAGTATTTTATATAGTCTTTGATTCCTTGCGGGAAATGAATATAATTACCTTCATTTACTGAGTAAATGTTGCCATCCTCAGGAAATGTCATATTAGGATGTGATAAATAATAGGTTCCTAAAGCTGGGTTTAGCGTAAAACCATTAACACCATGTCCTGTAGTGTATACCAGCATTGTCGAAGTCCCATAAATAATATAACCCGCAGCAACCTGTAAATTACCTGGTTGTAGGAAGTCATCAATAGTCACAGGTGTTCCTGTAGGGGTTACTCTCCGATAAATCGAAAAGATGGTCCCAACCGAAACATTAACATCGATATTAGAACTACCATCTAATGGATCCATAAGAACAACATAATTGTTCCTGTGATCACTTTTTTGCCCTTTAATGGTAATAAAATCATCATTTTCTTCAGAAGCTATTCCACAAACAATTTCTCGATTTGTAAGTGTATTGATAAAGGTTTCATTAGCAAGAACATCTAGTTTTTGTTGATCTTCTCCTTGTATATTAGTCTCACCAATCGCTCCTGTAATATCAACCAAGCCAGCCTTGTTCACCTCATGGTTTACCATTTTTGCCGCTAAACGAATTGAATTGATCAATCGAGAAAGTTCTCCACTGGCATATGGGAAATCTTTTTGATTTTCAATAATAAACTCTCCTAAGGTTTGGTTTTTTCTTGCCATCTTGGTTATGTTGATTTTGTGCAAAAATATTATTTTTTAGATAACTACAACGTTTTCGCTATCCTAATTTGTTAAACTTTTTTAAGAATTATAAAAACTGAAATTAGATTGGTATAACATTGTAAAATTGTCTGGTTTCTGATACATATTTTATAGTTTTGATAAACTTTTGACCTATGGATTATATAATTAGAGATGCTGTGGCCGATGATATGCCACAAGTACTAACACTTATTGAAGAATTAGCAATTTTTGAAAAAGAACCGGATGCTGTAGACGTAACAGTTAAGGACTTAATCAAAGATGGTTTTGGAGCACAACCATTGTTTCATTGCTTTGTTGCCGAAACAAAGGATGAAATTGTAGGTTTAGCATTAGTTTATTTTAGATTTTCTACCTGGAAGGGAAAAACAGTACATCTTGAGGATCTCATAGTTAGAGAGTCTATGCGAGGAATTGGTGTCGGAATGGCATTATACAAAAGAGTTATGTTATATGGAAAAGAAAAAGGAGTAAAAAGAGTCGAATGGAATGTTTTAGATTGGAATAAACCAGCGGTTGATTTTTACTTAAAAAGTGGTGCTAAAATTCTGGAAGGATGGCAAGTTGTGCAAATGGATGAGCAAGGATTAAATGAATTCGTTTCGAAAATTTAATATTGATCTATGGAATCTGAGATGGTCACAAAATTAATATATTAATGAAAGTTTTTAAGTTTGGTGGAGCATCTGTAAAAGATGCTAAAGGAGTAAAAAATGTAATCGAAGTATTAAAGAAAGTAGGTAATTCTAATATAGTGATTATTGTTTCTGCAATGGGTAAAACTACCAATGCTTTAGAAATTGTTGTAGATCATTACTTAAACAATAGTCGAGAACTTAAAAACTCCATAGATTTTATAAAGAAATATCATATTGAAATACTAAAGGATCTTTTCGAAAATAAACAACATCCGGTGTTTGAGAAGGTCAATTCACTTATTTCGGATATGGAGACCACGCTAAAGAGAAATAAGTCCGTTCAGTATGATTATGTATATGATCAAATAGTTTGCTACGGAGAATTAATTGCCACAACGGTAGTTAGTGAGTATTTATCTTTAGAGGGATATGCTAATAATTGGTTGGATGCCAGAGAAGTTATCAAGACAGATGATATCTATCGCGATGCAACGGTTAACTGGGAGGTAACTCAACAAAGTATTACCGAAAAAGTAGATAAAAAGGGGTTGACAATAACACAAGGTTTTATTGCATCCGATGCTAATAATTTTACTACCACATTAGGTAGAGAAGGTAGTGATTATAGTGCTGGGATTTTTGCATATTGTACAAATGCCAATAGTGTATCTATCTGGAAAGATGTTCCTGGAGTACTTAATGGAGATCCAAGAGTTTTTGAGAACACTAAGTTGCTTTCACAAATTTCGTATGAAGAAGCTATAGAATTGGCTTTTTATGGAGCTTCGGTGATTCACCCAAAAACCTTACAACCATTACAACGAAAAGAGATTCCTCTATATGTTAAATCATTTATTAATCCGCTGGATGATGGTACTTCTGTTAAAAAAGGGCAAAGATTAGTACCTCACATACCTTGTTTTATTGTGAAGAAAGATCAAATATTGCTGTCACTTTCTTCGTTAGATTTTTCTTTCATTGTAGAAGATAACATAAGTGAAATTTTTAGTCTTTTTCATACCTATCACTTAAAAGTAGATCTTATTCAGAATTCTGCAATAAGTTTTTCTGTATGCTTGGATGATAAATTCAATCATTTTGATCAATTGTTGTCACATTTAAAGGCAAAATTCAGCGTTGTATATGAAAAAAGTGTGTCTTTATACACGATTAGACACTTTGATGAAGAAGCAATACAATCTTTAGAAGAAAACAAGGATATTTTGCTTAAACAAAGTACAAAAGAAACCTATCAAATGGTTGCAAAACAGTAAGATGTCCTATTGCATGATTTTGTTATATTTGTAGTTAGCACAAAACGTATTTAATGGCGGTAGTCACCTCAAAAGAAGTAGCCAAAGGGCTTAAATTGGATAAACTTGGCTTTATTGGCACTTTTATTGGTTGGATGATTCTAAAAATCACTCGGTTATCAAAAGTTAATCGCCATTATGATAGTATTAGCCACTTAGAGGGTAAGGAATTTGTTAATAAGGTTTTAGATATTTATGGAGTTACTTTCGAAATTCCACCAGAAGACCTAAAACGATTACCTAAAAATGGTGCTTTTATTACATTATCAAATCATCCACTTGGTGGACTAGATGGGATCTTGTTGCTTAAATTAATGTTTGAACATCGTTCTGATTATAAGATAATAGCGAACTTCCTTTTACATAATTTTTCTCCTTTGAAGCCATATATCATGCCTGTTAACCCTTTTGAGAACAGAAAGGAAGCAAAGTCAAGCATTAAAGGAATTAGAGAAGCAATTTTACATCTTAAAGACGGAATGCCATTGGGGATTTTTCCTGCAGGCGAGGTATCAACCTTCAAAGAAGGTAAACAATATGTTGATAAACCTTGGGAAAAAGGAGCAATGAGACTTGTGAAAAAAGCAAAGGTTCCGGTAATTCCGATATATTTTCACGCAAGAAATAGTAGGCTTTTTTATAAGCTGGCATCGATAAATGATACATTGAGAACAGCTAAACTGCCTAGTGAACTTTTTTCGCAAGAGAATAAAGTAATAAAGGTTAGAATTGGTAATCCAGTATCTGTTAAAGATCAGGAAGAATATAGTAATATAGAGAATTTTACAAATTTTTTACGTAAAAAAACCTATATGTTGGCTAATCCTTATGAGAAAAAGACATTGATGGAGTCTATACCTCAAAATTTAAAACTTCCGAAATCTCCAAAAGAAATTGCCTCTGGAGGAAGTATTAATTCTATCGAATCCGAATTAGAATATTGTCGTAACAATGATAAGCGTTTATTAGCTAGTAAAAACTATGAAGTTTTTCTAGCTAAAAAAGAGGTGATACCTAATGTTGTTCATGAAATAGGTAGGTTACGAGAAATTACTTTTCGAGAAATTGGAGAAGGAACAAATCAATCCATCGATTTAGATCCATTTGATGATTATTATCATCATATGTTTTTATGGGATATAGGAGCAAAGAAGATAGCAGGTGCTTATCGCATGGGAATGGGTAATGAAATCTATGCTAACCTAGGTATTGATGGGTTTTACTTACAAGATCTATTTAGGTTCGAACCAGAACTTCATAAAATGATGAGCGAATCCATAGAAATGGGTAGAGCTTTTATTATTAAAGAATACCAGCAGCGTCCTATGCCGTTGTTTTTACTTTGGAAAGGTATTGTACATTGTACACTCCGTTTTCCTGATCACAAATACTTAATTGGTGGAGTAAGCATTAGTAATAAGTTTAGTAATTTCTCTAAATCATTGATGATTGAGTTTATGAAGTCTCATTATTACGATCCGTATGTAGCTCAATATGTTAGGCCGAAAAAGGAATTCAAGGTAAAACTTAAAGATGCTGATAAAGATTTTGTGTTTGATGAGAGTAGGAGCGATCTCAACAAATTCGATAAGATTATTGATGAAATCGAACCAGGAAGCCTTCGTATACCTGTTTTAATAAAGAAATATATCAAGCAAAATGCAAAAGTGGTGGCATTTAATGTAGATCCATTGTTTAATAATGCCGTGGATGGTTTAATGTATATTCGTATAGCAGATCTTCCTGATAGCACAGTAAAACCTGTTATGGAAGAATTTCAGGCAGAATTGGAGCAGAAATACTTTAAGAATGGTGATAAATAATGTAAACAGAAACCTTCAAGATTTTTAGTGCCCTGAAGGTTTGTTATAACTGTTTTACGAAATACCCTTTAGGACATTATTTTCTACAAAATCTTTACAATACTCTTTAATTTGATTTCTTGTTTTAGTGAAAGCTGCATGAATTTCCTCTTCTGTTCCTTCAACTTTTGAAGGATCAAAAAAGTTGTAATGTAAACGTTCTGCTTTACCTGGGAAGAAAGGACATCTTTCTTTTGCGTTATCACAAACCGTTAGGATATAATCAAAATTTATATTCAGATATTCTTCAAGATTGTTAGATGTATGATTAGAAATATCAATTCCATCTTCTTTCATGATCGAAATAGCCTTCGGATTTACTCCATGAGTTTCTACACCCGCGCTATAAATGGTTGCATTGTTTTTTGCAAAATACTTTAGATAGCCTTCTGCCATTTGACTTCTGCAAGAATTTCCTGTGCATAGTACTAAAATGTTCATTACTGTGGTGTTTTTTGGTTATATTATTTTTTTACTTCTACGTTCTAAAATGGTATTGTCATGCCAGGTTTCTTGTAGCTTACCTACTTTTTCCCGATATCCAATAATCCTGAATCCTAAAGAGGTGTGTAATTTGATGCTAGCCGCATTATTACTAAAAATTCCTGCTTGCAATGTCCAGAATCCTTCTTGCTCACTTTCCTCAATAAGTTTTGCCAAAAGTAGCTTTCCTATACCAAAATTTCGATATTTTGATGTTATGTAAATGCTAACTTCAGCAACACCGCTATATACATCTCTATTAGAAACCGGTGATAGTGCCGCCCAGCCTATAATTTCATTTTTCAGGACAGCTTTTAGCCTACAAGACTTACTATGTGATTGATTCCATTGATTCCAATCAGGTACATTAGTTTCAAAAGTTGCTATACCGGTATCAATCCCTTCTTTATAGATTTTGGCGATATAGGACCAATCCGATTGATTAAAAGATTGTATTTTAATCTTGGAGTTCATCTAACAACATCCACTGCCTGGTGCACATGATGTTGCTTCTACAGCAGATGGTTCTGGAACACCGCAGGTTTCTTTGGCTTTGCAATCTGTCGGTTGTACAGCTAGTTTTATGATCAGTTGTCCATCGTTAATTGTAGCATTTGTAACGTGTAAATGTGCTGTGTGAAACATAGCATTTCCGTATTCAATTTTTACTGGAGCATCCATATCATATGCTGTCATTTTTCCTACTTTACGAAGAATACCTAACGCTTTGTAAGCGCTTAAGTAGTCACGCTTTCCTAGTTCGCTTGGGCTTTCCCATAACTGAATAATCGTTTCTTTCCAGGAATCTGTTCCAGCTCCACAATCTACAGAATCAATAGAAACATGTTTAACTTCCGTGATATGATAATTAGCACCTACTAACATTCCCGGAGCATATTCAAAGAGTAGGGGTTTATCTTGATGTTCTCCCAATAATGAGATAAATTCTGATGTATTCATAAGGTTCGTTTTATAATTAATTTCTTGTTAGTTCTAACAGCAATTTTGTTTTGTAGTATTAAAAAATGAGTTTAGGTTTTGTTGTAATTCATTCCATGTATCAATATTGATACAATAGCACATGCTTTTTCCTTCGACCTCTCCTTTTAGCAATCCAATACTTTTTAATTCTTTAAGGTGCTGGGATATGGTAGCTTGTGCTAACCCAATTTCTTCTACCAGATCATTACATATACAAGCATTCTGTTTACTTATGTATTGCAGTATGGCAATTCTAGCAGGATGACCAAGTATTTTAAAGAGTTGAGCTAGCTCATTCTGTCTTTGATCAAAAATTTGAGTTTTAGTAATACCCATGACTTATATTTTAATATCGCAATATTACGATATTAAAATGAAATAAAAAAGCTAGATTATTATTTTCTAGCTTTTTACATATTTTTTAGAACCAAGGTTTTTTTCCTACTTGATAGGTTTGATAAAATTCATCATCTGATTTGGTTAGGTAGATAATTCCTTCTATTAATCCAATAAGACTAGGTACCCAAATAAAAAGTAATCCAACTGCCAGACAAGATAGAACGTATGCTGCTAAAGAAATACCTAAAAGGATAAAGCCTTCTTTTTGATATCCTAAAATGAATTTGTGTATTCCTAAACTACCTAGTAGAATAGCTAAAATACCCGCTAACACTTTTTTATTATCCTTAGAATCAACAAATTGTTTTGCTTCTTGAGTAAACTCTTTAGCACTTTCTTTTACTGTTTCTGCTGCTTCTTCGGCTCCTTTTTTTAAATCGTCACCCAAATTGTTGTTTTCTTCACTCATAAGTATGTTTTATATACAATTGATTAATGCGTAGAAAGTTACAAAAAAATATGATTGTATAGGATGATCCTGAAAAGGTAACACTATAGAATTGACATGTTTTTGTTAATTTGATGATTTGTACATTTTCAATGATTTCCTAAAAATGAGAGTTATGTATCTCTAGTTGCTGTAAACAATAGTTTTTTAAGCAGCGGCACTAGTTGTTTTTGCTCTTTTTCAGAAAGACCACTAACCGCTTTACTTGCTTCAGCGAAACGAACTTTGATAGCTTTATCAATTATTTCAACTCCTTTTTTTGTAAGAGCAGCGGCCTTAATACGTCCATCTTTTGGATCTGGAGAACGATAAACAAGTTCCATTTTTTCTAGTCTGCCTAATAGTGCTGTCATAGCGCCAGATGTTACTAATACTGATTCTCGTAATTGTTTGGGCGTTAAGAGATAGGGTTTCCCGGATCGTCTTAATGTAGCTAGTACATCTAGATCCGTATAATAAATGCCACTATCTTTCAAAGCAGCACCAGCACTTTTTTCTAACTTTTTGCCAAGTTGCATAACTCTCCCTACTATTTCCATAGCGGATGGGTCTAGCTCTGGACGTTGATTTTTCCAATCAGAAATTAAATGGTCGATGATGTCTTTTTCTATCATATAAAAAAGGTAAATGTTTGTTTTTCAGAAATAAAATTACAAAATATATCTCAATATTAAGATATTTTATATAGATTTGCAAAGTATCTTAATATTAAGATACTTTTTAACCCTTAAAAATGTAAAACAATGAAACTTATCACTTTTTATTTATTTGGAGTAGCATGTACTTTTTTAATTTTGGGATGCGAATTTTCTAAGACGAGTACTAAAAACACTATAGCAGAAAACACTATAGCAGAGTACAAGGAGCCAATAAAGTATAATTATGCCCCAACAGTATTATCTAAAGACACTACTCAGTTATGGATTGCAGAAGGTTCCATAGAAAAGGATACAGTACTTATTCTTGGAGATGGAGGCCCTAAAAATCAGTTGGATTATGAGTTTAATGGGAAGATTTCGATGTCATATCTACCTAACTTTAAGAATTATTATAACGTCAACCTTCATCAAGCTACTACGTATAATAAAGAAATTTTTAATTGGAAAGATGAATTTAACTTAGAAATGGCAGAGAAAGAAACCGCCAATACTTCAGAAATCATGTATCGTGCGATCAAATATTTTAAGGATCGTGGTAAATATGTTGTTGTTGCAGGTCACTCGTACAGTGCATTTGTAATTCCAAATTACCTTGCCAATTATCCTTCCTTAGCGGATAAATATATAATCACTGGAGGAAGATTTAAGGCAGATTCTCTGCAGACCGTATATCAACTTAAAGATATAAATGCCAATTTTCAAGAAGACGGTAAAGCACTGAGAATACCTGATGAGAATAGACCTCCTAATCCAAACCGTTCTAGGAAATATTTTCAAATAAGAACGGCTAAAAACTTCCTAAAAGCTGCTATTGGACAACATGATTATACCCAACTATTAAAAGATAAAGAAGACTTATCTAATATCACTTTTTTCTACGGTAACAAGGATGGAAATGTAGGTGTTCCCACCTCTTATGAATTAGACTTTCTTAAATCTAAAAATGTTCAGGTTATAGAAGCAGATAGTGATCACTATAATATCTGGAAAACAATGATCGATAAGATAGAGTCTGGAGATGTAAGCTTATAAAAATGCTTTATCTATGGGTTCCCATAGTTCAATTTTGTTGCCTTCGGGATCCAGAATCCATCCGAATTTTCCGTATTCGTATTCTTCGATTTCGCCAACTATTTTTACCCCTTCTTCTTTTAGTACTTTTAGAAGTTCTACTAGATTTTCCACTCTAAAATTCATCATGAATTCCTTTTTGCTGGGAGAAAAATAGTTGGTATCTTCTTTAAACGGGCTCCACTGTGTAGAACAATCATTTCCATCTTTATCTTTCCACCAGAAAGTACATCCATAGTCATCAACAGGTAATCCTAAATGCTTACCGTACCATTCTTTTGTTGTTTTGGGGTCTTTTGTTTTGAAAAAAAAACCACCTAATCCTGTTACTCTTTTCATCTGTTTTTTTAATTTGTTTTTTCTTTATAGAAAGAATAATATTACTGTTTTTATTTATTTTTTATAGCAGACTCATAGGTATCTATCCATTCTTGTGGAGTCATTTTGGTAGCTAACTCGCCGATCAATTGTAAAGGAATTTGATCGATTTTTTTAAAACGGATACAACTTTTTCCCATGTCTAATTTTGTTTTTACATATTTTGGATATTCTCCTACAAACCAATCCATTAAATTCTTATCAGCATAAATCCCAGAGTGATAGATGGCAATAAAATTTTTCTGAGAAGCAATATTCATAAAAGGTAATGGTAATTTAGAATCACAATGATATCCATCAGGATATAGTTCATGTGGAACTACATAACCGATCATTCCGTAGCTAATTACTTCAGAAAATCCTTTTGGCAAGTTGTCTAAAATAACCTGTCTAAGGTTTTGCATTACTTCTTTACGTTCTTCAGGAATTGCCTCAATATATTCATCTGGTGTATTGGCTTTGTATTGCATACTGTTAGCTTTAATTATTAGTTGAAGGTTTTCGTTGTAGAATGAGCCCTGAAATTAGTGAAATTATAAATCCTATGATAAGTACAGTTGCCGACATTAATAAAAAATTCATCAATGGACTGGAGAACATTTCTTTTTGAGCTTCTAATTCGGCTAGTTTTATCTTATATTCTGCTTCAGGAAGAGAGTTTGATAGTTGTTCGACCATACGAGTATAGTATTCTGTGGTAAAATCGGGATTGATATATTTTATATAAATCACATCCAGAAGTCCAAATGCAATAGCAGCAAACAGAGAAATGAGCACACCTATTGCTAATGCTTTTCCAAAAGATACGACTCCGTTATTTTCTTTATCTCGATAGTGTTTTATCCCAAAGAAGACGAAAATTAAAGACACTACCATGGTGGTATAACCAATAACCTCTTGCAAGCCGTATGATAGATTTTTACCTAAAAACAATGCTAATAGGAATAGTACAGATATGGTTATTGCTCCATATACTCCGTAGCGTAAAACAGTATTTTTCATTTGTATGTTTTTATTTAATGATTTATGTCAAAAGTAGTTTCGAAAACTAAAAAATCACTCATACTAAAGTATGAAATTACCATGTTTTCAAAAAATGTACGCATCGGAATGCAATAAACAAATTGTACAGGACTCTTGTATAAAAATCTTTTACAAAGGGATAATCTGAAACTCTTTTGCAATTTGTATGGCTTGAGTTCTACGTTTCGCGTCTAATTTTACTAACATGTTAGATACATGGGTTTTTATGGTGCTTTCGGAAACAAAAAGCTTTTGCGCAATCTCTTTATTTGATAATCCTAAAGCTATTTCGCACAACACTTCATATTCACGTTTGCTTAATCCTAGAGTTTCTATTTTTTTGTGATCGATCTCTTTAGTGATGCCCTTGTACTTATGTAATACTTTTTTATTAATAATAACTCCAATTATGAAAAAGACAATGGCGATTCCGGCAATAATAAATTCTATTGAGGTATTACCAGAAACAAGACTATATGTACTTAACTGAAAAAGTGTAAGTAATGCTACAACTAAAGCTCCAAAAATAAAAATGGTTTTCCTCACGATATAAATGTAATAAAACTGAAGTTTAATACCATATAAGCCAGTTGTTAAGTAGTTTATTTAAAGTGAATTTGATGTAAGAATATATTAGAGTAGTATCTAATTCCTTATTACCTATGTTTATAAGTTTCCTCTCCCTTTGGGAGAGGATTAAGGTGAGGGCTTTGGTGCGAAAACCCCTCATCCTTTCTCTACGCTCCATCTCGCCCATTACCATAGCACTGTCGTCCAGGGAGAAGGAACACATTTTGATTTGAAATATTAAATAGTTTTAATTTATTTAGACAGTAAATTGATTTCTTGCCTTAGATTATTTTTCGCTTGATTTTCTAAGGTATTATAGAAATAATCAGTTTTAAAAATCCTGGGCATATCGATAAAGTGTTTTAATACCTTAATTCGGCCTTTGTTATACATAAAGTCGGGATAGTATTTGTATTCTTTCCTTACATTCTTATAGTATGTTTCGTAATCTGCCCAAGTACTCCCCAAAATAGAAAGGTCGGCATCGGTGAAATGATTGACATCCATTTTCTCCGAAATTTGATGTCCTTTTGTTGCAAGGATAATTTCTTTACAAAGTTGTATTCTTTCAGGATCTATGGATAATGAACGAAGTACATCGATGGCTTTTTGTGCACTCTGTTCTTCATTATCTTGTTTTAAAACATTGTACACAAAATCATGATAGAATATTGCAAATAAAATAATATCCCAATCCAAAATTTCTTCTTGTATCGAAAGTAAGTTATAATATAAGTTTTCCAGATGCGATAGGTTGTGATAATATCTATTTTTCTTACTATGATTTTTAGCGATTTCATCCCATAAAGAATTGGCATATTCTTTATCTACTGAATATTTAGATACGAGCGATATAAAAACTTCTTTTAGCAAAATTCGGCTTTGATTTTATCTACAATGGTTTGAGCAAGTTTTTCTTTAGACTCCTCAGTCCAACCTGCTATATGAGGGCTTAATATCACATTATCTAATTGCAGTAATTCTTTTAATGGTTCCGGCATCTTGACAGAGCCTGATATGATGTTTTTTTCAGTAGTGAACAGGTTTTCAAAAGAAGATTTTTCATATTCTAACACATCCAATCCAGCACCTAAGATCTTTCCGGATTTTAGTCCTTCTACCAAATCTTTTGTGACTACACTATTTCCTCTTGCAGTATTGATAAGCCAGAAAGGTTTTTTGAACTTATTGATAAACTTAGTAGTAATCATTTTATCGGTTAGTGGCGTCCAAGGAGTGTGTAAACTCAAGACATCTGTTTTTTCAAAAAGTTCCTCTAGTATTACCTGCGTAGCGTCGCTATTCTCTATATCAGGTTTGATATCATAACAGATAACTTCTACATCAAAACCTCTTAGTTTACGCGCAAAAGCTTTACCCATATTACCATAGCCAATGATGCCAACTGTTTTTAGGTCGAGTTCTATGCCTCGATTTTCTTCGCGATTCCATTGTCCATTTCTTACCTGATGATCCGCTGTGTTTAATTTATTGAATAACGATAGGATCATTCCTAGCGCGTGTTCTCCTACAGCATTACGATTTCCTTCAGGAGCAGAGAAGAGTTTGATTCCTTTTTTTTCTGCATATTCAGTGTCGATACTCTCTAATCCCGCACCTACACGACCAATAAACTTGAGGTTTTTTGCCTGATCCAAAAAAGCTTGATCTATCTTAAAACGACTTCTGATAATAATACCATGATATTGGCTAATTTTTGCTTCGATTTCTGATTTGGTCGAAGTATAATCTTCTTCGTTTTCAAAACCTACATCACTTAGTTGCTGAATTAGTAATGGATGATTGGCATCTATGTGAAGTATTTTCATGATTTGCTTATTGGTATTTCAAAAATAACCAATAAAAGATGAAATATTTTTAATGAAAGTACAATTATAGCTTAAATAGTTTTTTAAACTCTTCTAAGAAATGTTGTCGGCTTTGTAATCCATTATATCCACCGTTAATAAGTTTAGTGACCATATGGATATCATCAGCATCTGCATATTTGTTGATGTTTCTTTTCTGCCAATACCAGCAGGCAGAAGTTAATGCCCACTCTGGATTCGAAACTTTATCAGGATTAGATATGAAATCCTGTTTGGTAGTGTTAGAAAGCGCTTGGTAGTTTGATTTTCCTGTTAATTGTATCAAACCTCTTCCTCTATATTTCCATCCATCACCACTGGATTCTGTTCCATTACCCATTCTGTTGGCATATACTTTATTAGCAATTTTTTCTGGCTGTCTCGCATAAACGTTTGCAGCTTCTAGAGTGGCGAAGTATTTCCTAAACACCCCATATAATGCTTTTGCAGAATAGTTTAAGTTTTCTGATACGAACTTAAATCCACCACTTTCATGAGCTACCTGAGCAAGAAAATGTGCTTTTCTTAAAGGAGTATTGATATCGTATTCTGGTAAAACGGTGTCAAATAAAGACACATATTTGCTTGCGTACTTCCAGTTTACATCTGGAATTAAAGTCTTGAAATTTTCTTCTGTAATCATGATGCTGAGCTTGAAGGTATGAAAATGGCTTTTATTCTATCAATAATACCTTGTAAAATGCTAAAAATAGCATCTGATGAAAATCCACCAATAAGAGCCATTAATCCTTTATTAAATAGATTAATATCCTGAGCGTCCTTTTGATAAAAAGCGATAATCTCTGAAGAAATCAAACCGGCAATAACACCTAATACAATTAGTGCTATGTAATATATAGTATCTTCTGGTACCAAAGTACCATTTTTTACTGCTGCACTTACACTTTTAAGCAGGTAGAAAAGAACTCCCAAACCAGAGATGGCCGTTAAGAACCCGAGGTTTAGAAGTAGGGACACTCCTTGATTGTCCATAATGCCTTTATCCAATGAATCGTTATTTACATCGGGAGAAAGACCGGTAATAATAAATGCAGCAAGAAAAAAAAGTGCTAGAAAGATTAGATTTCTTACAAGAGGAAGCTTACTGAATAATGTTTTTTCTTTCCCTTGTTGATATAGTTTTTTAGTGTATTCAATGGACTTAGGAGTTGCAGGAGCAATATTTTTACACAATAAATTATGGGCATTTATTAAATCATCTACAGAACTGTTTTGGATAAGGGTATTAACCTCTGTGTTAATGGTGATACCATTATAAATCGCAAACGAAAGCATGTTATTTATCTCGTTGCTTAACTCATTAATAATTTCTTTAGAGATTCCTGGAACAATTTCTGGTTTTGGGGAAATTGTTTTAGTTGTCTCGACCGGGGTTTTAGTTGTATCGGTTACAGTAGCCATAATTTTGGATTTTGAAACTAATTGTTTAGTGCCTTAAAACTATAAAATTTAGACCAGTAAAAAACATAGTATTTATACGTGTTTTTTGATTTTTAAATGGTATTTAAATTAAAACGTGAATGATATTTCTAGTTTGTGTGTTTAAGAGTATTTTCAAAACTTTATTAGTAAGTTTGTGTATCATGAACCATTATTTTATTTCCTTTTTCCTCCTCTTACCTCTATTTTCCTTAGCCCAGGGAGTAGATTCTACCTTAGTCCGTTTACAAAAAGAAGTTAAACTAGCTCAGACAGATTCTATAAAAATAAACGCATTACTAGCATTGGCAGAAGTGCAGTATGATAGAGACTTTAGCATGACAGAGCAACTCGTTGATGAGGCGCTGCAACTAATATATGCAGCGAATGAAAAACCGAATCAACAACAATTAGCTAAAGCGTATGTTGTAAAAGGTGTGATTAACCGCAGAGAAGCAAATCATGCTGAAGCATTGGATTATTATTTTAAAGCTAAAGAGATTTATGAAAGTGAAAATGACTCTTTGCACGTATCTGATGTCTATCACAATATGGCCATGGTATATCGACATCAAGATGCTCATGATAAGGCTATTTCCTTGTATAAAAAATCAATAAAAATCAAAGAACCTTTTAAAGACACTCATGGTATTGCTGCTGGGTACAATATGATGGGTGTTTCCTATAGACAAAGTAAAAAGTTAGATTCTGCTCTCATTTGTTATAAGGAGGCAAAATCACTATTTATTACTATCAATAGTAACGATGATGTGCAAAGGGTTAATAATAATTTAGGAGCCTTATATAGAGAATTGGGTAATATCAATGAAGCTATTAAGTTAGGATTCGAAAATGTTAAATATGCGAAAAAACATAACAGGGCATATTCTTTATG
Organism: uncultured Aquimarina sp.; assembly: GCF_947495315.1. Classification (GTDB taxonomy): domain Bacteria; phylum Bacteroidota; class Bacteroidia; order Flavobacteriales; family Flavobacteriaceae; genus Aquimarina. Next base: position 104,456 of record NZ_CANLYD010000014.1, read on the forward strand.
TACAGCATACTATAACATTTCTAACATTTACAAAAGAACCAAAGAATTTGATAAGTCACTTATATATGCCGATTCTTCATTATATATAGCAAATAGAGAAAAGTTTAGGGAACGTATAGCAAAAGCATATCTTAGAAAGAGTTATCTATTTGCTCAGATAGGAAATTATAAGGGGGCTTACAATAACTACCGCATGTTTAATAGGCATTCTGATTCTATTTTTAATATCGAAAACGTAAAAAAAATTCAAGCTTTAGAATTAAATTATAAATTTAATCAGGAAAAACTGGCTGATAGTCTGGCTTTTGCACAAGAAAAAAGAGAAGTAGCATTGTTGGCTGAAGCTGAGAAGTCAAAAAAATGGTTGTATTTTATACTTTTTATAATAACTGCGGTGGGAGCAATAATTATCGCCATGCAAGTCCGCCGTAATTACAAAAGCAAAGCAAGCATTATTGCAGAAAAACTAGAAAAAGAGAAAGCTCAAAAAGAATTGCTAGATCAAAAAATTATAGTCAAAGAAGAAGAAATTAAAAGGTTGGTAGCTGACAATACAATGCGTCTCAACTTTAAAGAAGAGCTACTCAATCAACTTAAAAAAGAATTGGCAGAAAAGAAACCAGAAGAGCTAAGAGCTTCTTTAACCTCGCTAACCAAGGAATTGAAATCACAAATTGGTACCGAGGGTAAACTTACAAGTCTACAACATAAAATAAGTGATATTAATCAGGGTTTTGATACTAAACTTTTAAAATTATATCCTCAACTTACTAAAACGGAAAGAGAAGTCTGTGCCTTGTTACGATTAAATTTATCCATTAAAGAGATAATGACTATTCGTAATGCCTCTCAAGATGCTATTAAATCTGTTCGATATCGTATCCGTAAAAAACTAGGGTTGTCTGCAAAAGAAGAACTGGAACAGTTTATACAATCCTTGTAAAATCCTGTTGTTTTTCAGGTAAAATTACCTGATTATGAGTTTTGCCACTTTTTGTCACCGCTAAAATTGGGACACAAGAGGGTTCTAGATTTATTATTGCACAAAATTTATGATCCGATCATAAAAGATCAATAAACCTAAAGCCCCTTATATGAAGAGAAAACTACCTTTCGTTTTTTTAGTATTCATTAATTTTATTGTTTTTGCACAGGAAACCTATGTTCCTGATGATAATTTTGAAGCCTTTCTTGAAGCTAACGGTATGGGTAACGGAATTGCTAATGATGATTATGTTACTTCAGCTAATATTTCTTCAGTAATTTCATTAGATATTTCTTCTCAAATGATTGCCGATATTACAGGTATTGAAGATTTTACTGCATTAGAGGTTTTAGATTTTTCAAATAATGGAGTAGGGGATTTTGATTTGTCAAATAATAGCACCTTAAAAGAATTGTATTGTGCTACAAATGGAATGAGTAATATCAATATTTCTGCCAACGTAAACCTAGAAATTTTAGATTGTTCTGATAATAGCAACACAACAATTGATGTAAGCACTAACGTCAAGTTGAAAGAATTAAATATTTCAACCAATGGTACCACTTCATTAAACCTGGGTAGCGTTTCAACTTTAGAAAAAATAGACTTGAGTAATAATAACTTAACAGGTCTTGATGTAACTAATTTATCCAATGTTACGGATCTAAATTGTGATACGAATTATACCCTAAATATTACTGATTTTAGTTCACTAACGAGCCTTGTAAATTTAAATTGTAGTAATACCAACTTAAGAAGTTTAGACTTATCGAGTAATATATTGCTAGAAGCACTTACCATTGATTATATGTCAGGTTTTTATTTAAACCTTTCAAGTAATACAGCCTTAACAAGTTTCTCGGCTATGAGTAGTGATTTAAATAGTCTAAACATTAAAAATGGGAACAATGCTAATATTACGTCATTTGATGCTCGATTTAACCAATTTACTTGTATACAAGTAGATGATCCTACTGCAAGTTACTTAAGTACATGGCAAAAAGATAATAAAGCTTCTTTTCAACTGGATTGTAGTGAAACTAATATTCTTGATGAAAATTTTGAATATCATTTAGAAAATCACGATGCTGATGGAAATGTGGTTGCCGTTGGAAGCTCAAACAGTATGGGAAATGGAATTTTGGATGATGGAAAAGTTTTCACTTCAAGAATAAAGGATGTTACCTTTTTAAATATCTCAGGAAATAGTATCGATGAACTTGACGGATTAGAAGCCTTTGAGTCGTTAGAGATTCTAGATTGTTCGGAGAATAATTTTAACGAGTTTGATTTTTCTCAGCTTCCGGAACTAAAAGAGTTATACATACATGATCTGTTTTTTGCAGTTTTAAATCTATCGAGCAACTTGAAAATAGAAAAGTTAATCTATAATGATGCAAATAGTACTACCCTAAACTTAGGAAATAATGCAGTTATTAAAGAATTAAACATTGGAGGAAACAATATTACTTCATTTGATGTATCGCCTTATGCATCGTTAGAAATTTTGAATATTGATGATAACTATCAAATTCTTCCTATCAATGTTCGTCCATTAACTAGTTTAAAAGAATTAAATGCAAATAATACAAGTTTGCAAAGTTTAGATGTGAGCCAGAATGTGTTATTAGAAACATTATCTATTGATCGAGCTTCAGGGTTTTATTTAGATCTTTCTAGTAATACTGCATTAACTCGTTTTTCTGCTCGTACTTCGGATATGTCTGGAATCAACATACAAAATGGAAACAATACGAATATTACTTTTTTTGATGCAGAACAAAATAATTCAACTTTAAGATGTATTCAAGTAGATGATCCCAATGCTTCGTATTTAAATACTTGGAATACAGATAGTGAAGCTACTTTTCGTTTCAATTGTGGAGAAACCAATGTACCCGATGAAAATTTTGAAAATTATTTAGAAACACATGATGCAGATGGAAATGTAGTTTCTGTTGGTGATGCTTCTAGTATGGGTAACGGAATAGAAAATGACAATAAAGTATATACTTCAAATATTTCGAGTGTTGTAGAATTGGATATTTCGGGGTTAACTATTAGTGATGCCACGGGTATTGAAGATTTTGTAGCATTACAAACTTTCAACTGTTTTAATAATTCATTATCTAGTATTGACCTTTCACAGAATGTAGCATTACAAACCCTAGCCATAGGAAGAAATAATCTTACAAGTTTAGATTTATCACAAAATACATTAGTAACTTTTGTAAGTTGTTTACGAAACCAAATTACAAACTTAAATGTTTCCCAGAATACAATGTTGGAAACTTTAGGATGTAGTAATAACCGGCTTAGTAACCTTGATATTACCAACAACCCAGCATTAAAAACACTATCATGTTACACTAATCTTCTTGGTAGTTTGGATGTAACACAAAATCCATTATTAGAAGATTTGGATTGCGTAGATAATCAGCTTACCCTTCTGGACGTTTCTCAAAACTTAGAATTACTAGAATTACAGGCCTATGAGAATTCGTTAACAAGTCTTGATGTAAGTAATAATGTAAAGCTAGTCGAGTTATTTATAGAAGATAACCAAATTACGAGTTTAGATGTTTCAAAAAACACAGTTCTAGAAGATTTATCTTGCGCATACAATGCATTAACTTATCTCAATATTAGAAACGGGAATAATGCGAATTTAAACCCTAGCGATTTTGATATTCGTAATAATCCAGGACTTACCTGTGTAGCGGTAGATGATGTTGCATATGCAAATGTTAATTTAAGGGATAAGGATACGCAAACGGTTTATGCTACTTTTTGTAACCAAACCTATGTACCTGATGATAATTTTGAAAATTATTTAGAAACACATAACGAGTTTGGTACAGTAGTGCTTGTTGGTGACCCAACTAGTTTAGGTAATGGTATTGCTGATGATAATTACGTAGGAACAGAAAGAATACAAAACGACACTGTTTTGGATCTTAGTAATCAGGGAATTGCTGACTTTACGGGACTAGAAGATTTTGAAAACGTAGAAAGATTGTATACAAATAGCAATACAATTTCCAACTTAGATCTTACGGCAAATACAAAATTAATTGAAATTAGCTGCCAGTCCATGGGACTTACCGGTATCAACATATCGGGATTAACCTCTCTGGAAATAGTAAGAGCTAGAGATAACAATTTATCAATGATAGATGTAAGTTCTAATGTAGCATTGCATACCTTAAATTTAGATGATAATAATTTTAGCAACATAGATTTAAGTGCAAATGCTGCATTAATTGATTTTAGAATAAGAGAAAATACGATAAGCACCTTAGACCTTTCAAGCAATATTAATTTAAAGAGTTTATATGTAGATGATAATTCACTATCCACTCTAGATGTATCAAATAATACGCTAATAGAAACATTACGATGTGGAGGGAATCAATTTACAACCATCGATATAAGTTTACTTTCTAATCTTGATAGTTTTTCTATAGAAGATACTCCTACACTTATAGTATTAGATATTACTAATAATACTAATCTGGAAGATATCGATGTGAGTAATACATCATTATCTTCTTTGGATTTATCAAATAATACCGAATTAATTGAAATATATACAAATAATGCAGCTATCACAGGACTAGACTTTAGTAATAGCCCAGATATAGAATATGTAGAGTGTCAAAATGGACAATTAATATCCTTAAACTTTAAGAATGGAGCTAATAATAGTGGGATGGAAGTATACGCTACTGGAAACCCTAATTTAGTTTGTATTCAGGTTGATGATCCTACAGCTAGTTATTTAAGTAGTAGTAGCTGGGAAAAAGATGCTACGGTTAGTTTTAGTGACGATTGCAATTGGACCTATGTGCCCGATGATAATTTCGAGAACTATTTAGAAACTCATACCGCTGCAGGAGGATTCGTTTCTGTAGGAGATCCAACAAGTATGGGTAATGGAATAGCCAATGACAATTATGTAACTACTGCTAATATTGAAAATGTAATGAATTTATTTATTGCTTTTCAAGGGGTTACTGATGTAACAGGCCTAGAAGATTTTACAGCTTTACAAACATTATTTATCTTTAGTAATACATTAACTGATACTGATTTAGACCTTACAAGTAATTCTAATTTGATAAGAATAGATGGAGGAGATATGGGATTAACCAGTATTAATGTTACAGGATTAACAGCTTTAGAAAGAATAGATATACCTCGTAATAATTTTACAACGATTGATCTTTCCACAAATACTGCTTTAAAAGAATTAATAGTTTCTTCTAATGATTTATCTGGTTTAGATGTAAGTAATAATATCTTATTAGAAGATTTACAAATTCATGAAACCACTTTAAGTAGCATTGATGTTAGTGCTAATGTCAATCTTACTCGAATTATTGCTTCTTTAAATCAATTTACATCATTAAATACTCAAAATAATGTACTACTTGAAACTTTAAATTTATCTAGAAATCCATTGACTTCATACGATGTAAGTCACTTGTCAAATCTTCAAGATTTAAGTTTTGATGAAACCAATATTACTTCGATTGATATTAGTCAAAATACCAATCTAGTAGAGTTTAATGCAAGAGATATAGATGAATTGGTAGAGTTGAATGCTAAAAATGGGAACAATAGCAATTTTACAGAATTTAGGGTAACGGGTTGTCCTAATTTAACTTGTATTGAAGTAGATGATCCAACTGCAGGTTATTTGTCGGGTTGGGAGAAAGATGCCACGGCAAGTTTTGCCGAGTATTGTCGATTTACAACGATTCCTGATGCTAATTTTGAAGCCTATTTAGAAACACATAACGAATTTGGAGGAACTGTTGCTTTAGGAAGTGCCAATAGCTTAGGAAATGGAATCATTGATGATAATTTAGTACCTACTGGAAAAATTGAGGCAATTCAATTGCTAACTCCAAGAAATGAAGGAATAGAAGATTTTACAGGAATAGAAGATTTTACAAATTTAATTCGTTTTTGGATCGATGATAATCCACTAGCGAATACTAATTTAGATTTAACGAATAATCTACTATTAGAAACAGTAACTGCTGAGAATACAGGGATTACGAGTATTAACATAGCAGGGTTAATCGTACTAAGAGGTTTAGAAGCACCAAATAATAGTCTTACTAATATAGATATCTCTACCAATACGGGGTTAAAGTTTTTAAACCTAGCGGATAATGATCTAACTACTATAGACGTAAGTAATAATGATTTGACCAGCTTAACAGTTACCAATAACAGACTAGGTGCAATTGATGTAAGTGATCAAACCAATCTAATATCTCTATACTGTGAGAATACCAATATCACAGCATTAAATATTCAGAATAATCCATTGTTAGAAAATTTAGGGTGTGGTCTGAATCCATTGAGTAATCTTGATGTCGCTCATCTTTCAGGGCTTCGTGATTTATCATTTAGTACTACTAGTATTTCAGAGATAGACTTAAGTAACAATACCAATTTAAGTATATTAGAATGTGATAGTACGCCGCTTACATATTTGGATTTAAGTAATCAGAGTACTTTGGATAATTTATCGTGTAAAAATGCACTTCTTACCAATTTGAATTTACGAAGTGGTAACAATGCAGATTTGGATAATGTAGATGTTACAGGTAATCCAAGTTTAACCTGTATAGAAGTTGATGATCCAACTGCTCCAGTCGTAGCAGGTTGGTTAAAAGATGCTACTGCTAATTATGCAGAGTTCTGTAGACTAACCTATGTGCCAGATGATAATTTTGAAACTTTTCTGGAAAATAATGGTTACGGTAACGGAGTAATTGATGATTATGTATATACAGCATTAGTAGAGATTTCTGAAGGATTTAATCTGCATAATGGATTGGTTGCGGATATGACAGGGATCGAAGACTTTAGAGATATGTGGTTCTTAGGATGCCGTAACAATACTAATTTGATAAGTATTGATTTAAGTAAAAATACAAAGCTAACTAATGTTACATTAGCCAACAATAACCTAGCAAGCTTAAATGTAACAAATAATACGTTGCTTGACAAACTATATTTAGATAGGAATTCTAACTTAGGACCTGTAGATGTTTCTATGCTTAGTAGTTTGACTACACTGAGTGTTTCGGATACAGGGATTAATGCTATAGATATTTCTAATAATCCATTATTGCGATTGTTAAATGTTAATGATAATAATTTTACGGAGTTTGATATTTCAGCATATCCAAATATTATTCAATTAAGAATAGCTAATAACCAATTGACATCATTAAATGTAGCGAATGGAAATAACGATAATTTCACGTGGTTTGATGCTTTAGGAAATCCTGATTTAACTTGTATTAAAGCTGATAAAGTAGTTCAGTTATATCCAGATATTTGGCAAAAAGATGCTACGGCTAGTTTTGCGTTATATTGTGATGTAACCTATATCGCAGATGCTAATTTTGAAAATTACCTGGAGACGCATGATGCAGATGGAAATGTAGTTGCTTTAGGAGATGTTGTAAGTTTAGGTAATGGTATTGCCGATGATAATCAAGTATATACGGAGAAAATAAATAAAGTCGTTGATTTAGATGTAAGTAGCCTTGATATTACAGATTTAACAGGAATCGAAGCTTTCGTTGCTCTTGAATTATTGAACGTTGATTTTAATGATTTAACAACCTTAGATGTCAGTTATAATACCAATTTGAGAATTTTGGATGCGGCGGAAAACGATTTTATTTCTTTAGACTTTACGGGGCATCCAGCTTTAGAAGAAGTAAATTTGCGTTCTAATGCTATCACAAGTTTATTGGTAGATAATAACCCGAACTTAAAAAAGTTAAATGTTGGTAAAAACGGTCTAACTTCTTTAGATCTTAGTTCTTGTACACAATTAGAAGAACTTTCTGCTCACCAAAACTTGTTAGAATTACTTAATGTAAGAAATGGTAGTAACAACCTAATTACAGATTTCTTTGTTCTTTACAATCCGAATCTAACATGTATTCAAGTAGACGATTCTACTGCTTCATATTTAAGTAGCTGGGGAAAAGATGATATCGCTAGTTTTAACGAAGATTGTGTTGCACCAGTAATTATCTTAACAGGAGCGAACCCACAAGAGATTGAATTGGGAGCTGGGTATATGGAATTAGGCGCTACTACGGATGATGGATCTAATGTGGTAATTAATGCTACAGACTTTGTAGATGCAGTTGGTAGTTATACGATTCGATACAATGCTACAGATGTGTCAAACAACGCTGCAGTAGAGGTTACTAGAACTATAAATGTGGTTGATACAACGGCACCTGTGATTACTTTGGATGGAGATAATCCACAGACTATTGAATTGGGAGCAGGATATACAGAATTAGGTGCTACGACTGATGATGGTAGTACTGTGGTGATTGATGCTACTGATTTTGTAGATGATATAGGTACTTATATAATCAGCTATACTGCCACAGATGCTTTTGGAAATATTGCTGTAGAAGCAATCCGACTTGTCGATGTAATAGATACTACCGCTCCAGTTATTACACTACTAGGAGAGGATCCACAAACTGTAGAACTTGGGGCAGGCTATACAGAGCTGGGTGCAATAACTGATGATGGAAGCAATGTTGTGATTGATATTTCAGATTTTGTAGATGCAGTAGGTAGTTACATGATTAGATATAATGCAACGGATGCATCAAATAACGATGCAATAGAAGTCATCCGAACCGTAAATGTAGTCGATACTACAGCTCCAGTTATTACTTTAACAGGAGATAATCCACAAATAATTGAATTAGGAGCAGGATACGCCGAATTGGGAGCAACCACAGATGATGGAAGCAATGTTATGATTGACATTTCAGATTTTATAGATACAGTTGGAAGTTATACGATTCGGTACAATGCAACAGATGCTTCAAACAATATGGCTATAGAAGTCATCCGAACCGTAAATGTAGTCGATACTACAGCTCCAGTTATTACTTTAACAGGAGATAATCCACAAATAATTGAATTAGGAGCAGGATACGCCGAATTGGGAGCAACCACAGATGATGGAAGCAATGTTATGATTGACATTTCAGATTTTATAGATACAGTTGGAAGTTATACGATTCGGTACAATGCAACAGATGCTTCAAACAATATGGCTGCAGAAGTAACCAGAACCGTAAATGTGGTAGATACTACTAACCCAGCTGTAGTATGTCAAAACATAACTGTACAGTTAGATAACACTGGAAATGTAAGTATTACAGCTGCAATGGTAGATAATGGTTCTACGGATCTATCTGGGGTAGCATCGTTAGCTGTAGATATTACAGATTTTGATTGTGCCAATATTGGAGACAATCCTGTTGTACTAACGGTTAATGATACCAATGGAAATAGTGATATATGTATGACAATAGTTACCGTTGTTGATAACATAAGTCCTGAATTTGATACTTCAACAGTGCCAACAGATATAGAAGTACCTTTTGATACTGGAGATATGTATACACTCGAAGATTTCACAGTGGGAGTAGTGATTACAGATAATTGTGATACTAACAGAGCTGTTTTGACTTCGACGATTACTCAAAATCCGGTCGCAGGAACTTTATTAGGTGCAGGAGATCATATTATTACCCTCACTGCTGCTGATACTAATTCGAACGAAGAAAATGTAACATTTACTATCAGTGTAGGTAATGTATTAAGTATTGAAGAAAATGAGCAAGATAGTTTTACACTCTATCCTAATCCAGCGAAACAACAGTTTCAGGTTTCAGGGTTTTCAGGAGAAGCAGAGCTATCCGTCTATGATGTTAATGGACGTAGTTTACTTATAGAAAAAGTAGATACTGGCCAATCTATATCTATTCAGGAGTTACCAAATGGGGTATATTTTGTAAAAATCGCTATAGGAACCACCTACAAGACGATTAGATTGATGAAAAACGAATAGACAGAACCCTTTATTTTTTTGCAAGAAAATCAGTGCTACGAAGTTAAGGGGTCGTAGATACATGAAGTTGCAAGATAAAACCACTCAAGTAATTGGGTGGTTTTTTATATATTTAATTCAAGTTTTAGTATAAAGTAAAAACTCACCTATTAGACATTATAAAAAAACACTACAACACTTATGTGAAACGAGTAGTTTTATTTTGTAAATTGATCGAGAAATAGGAAAGTATTACTATTAAACCTTATTGAATTATTTTAATAAAACCCAAAATTAAGACACTATGAGATCAATATTACTATCATTACTTATTATTACCCTTCTTGCTTCTTGCAAGTCTCAGCAAAAAAGCGATACCTTGAGTGGAAATGAAGATATTGAAAACATTACAGAGGATGAATTACTTACAGGTAAAGTTCTAGGTAAGAGAAAAAAGAAAATGCAATATGTTGCTGTAAAACTAGTAGTTGATGAGAATACTTGCATGAAAGCCTATACTGACGAAGATGGGTTATATGATTTTTTAATCAATCCTAGTAAAATGAAAGCGGATAGCTATTTTGAATTTGTTTATAAAGGATATGCGAAAAAACAAGTTCCATATAGTGAAATAGCAAAAAAAGGTACTGTCATTCTTAGTACCAAAGGAGATGTGGTAACAAGCACGGATTATCGCCTTTTTTATGAATCTGTACGTGCCTGTAAAGATGAATTATAGTTTATATCAAAAAAATAGTATTTATTTAATCCAGAGTATTACGAAATATGATTCGTAGGATAGCAACTATATTAAATTAATTTTACGCTTACTTTTAGCGGAGTTATAAATAGCTTCTACAATTCTAATATCTTTCATTCCTTCTTCACCAGGGACGAGGATATTGGTATTATTAAGTATGGATAATGCATCGTCATCCATTTGTTTAGCTTGTTGATTTTCTATATAAGTATTGAGTAGTTTTCCATCACTAGTCTCTCCTTGTACGCCAGCATACATAGAAAAAGGTTGTAATTGATACCATCCATTAGTGCAATCCACTCGTAGTCTATGCATATCGTGTCCTACACTAGTTTTTCCGTGAGCAACTGTTCCTGATGGAAATTCTAATGTAAAATGAGTAGTTTCATCAGTTTCGGTAAATATTTTTGGTCTAGTAGTCATTTGTTCTGCTATAACAGATATAGGCTCTTCGCCAGTTGCGTATCTGGCAGCATTCAAAGAATATACACCTAAATCATACATAGTTCCTCCACCTAATTCTGCATTCAATCTCCAACTTTTTGCGGGATTTCCTACATTATAACCTATCTCGGCATAAACTGTTTTAATATTCCCGTAGGGTTTGGTTGTAGCCCATTTTATGATTTGTTGAGTATTGGGTTCATGCTGCATTCTATATCCTATAGAAAGTTTTACCTTGTTTTTATGACAAGCTTTTATAATAGAAAGGCATTCTTCTTCAGTTTTTGCCATAGGTTTTTCACACCAGACATGTTTTCCTGTATTCGCTGCTTTGATAGCATACTTGGCATGCAGGCCTGTGGGCAATACAATATATAATACGTCAATATCTGGATTGTTCGCAATACGATCCATCGTATCATAACTGTATACGTTTTTATCCGGAATACCATATTTTTTCTGCCAGACAGGTATTTTAGAAGGTGTTCCAGTAACTATTCCGGTTAATCGACAATGTTTTGTTAGTTGTAATGCTGGCGCAAGGACAGTAGTACTATAGTTACCTAATGCAACTAGGCATACACCTAGTTGTTTCTGACTTGAATTGGCTAATAAATTGGAATAGGGAAGCAGGCTGCCTCCCAATAATAAACTTGTGTTTTTTATAAAAGTTCTTCTGTCCAGACTCATAACATAAGTTTTATATTATACCATCTGTCATTTGAATTTACTAGAATAAAATGTTCTTTTTTCACTTCAGTTTCAGAATAAAAATAAACTGTACACTATGATTAATTTTTCTTACTCAATAAATTCAAGCAACAACTGGTATTATTATAGAAAAGTCTAACTAACTTTGACCTCTTTTCAGTACTAATACGAACGAGGTTTCAAAAGTTATTAAATATCAATATATTCAGAAACAGTACGGTCAGATGTTGTTTCTCCCGTATGTTTAGTGCTTGCTTTTTCGAATAAAAGAAGATGCACTTCTTCATTGTTTTTTGTAGTAGGGCAGTGTTCTACTCCTTTAGGCACTACAATAATTTCACCAGCTTCGACTTTTACTGTTTTATCTCTAAATTTCATATAAAGTGTACCTTTTACTACCTGAAAAAGTTCATCTTCATGATCATGCTTATGCCATACAAAATCACCACTTACTTTTGCTAGATACACTTGATTGTCATCTACTGTTGCAATTCGATGCGGATGCCAGTGTTTATTAAATTTTGAAAGTTTATCATTAATGTTAATCGCTTCCATGTTTTCAACTTAATTTTATGAAAACAAGTTACTTATTTCTTGATTGATTCTGGTAGGTCTTAACGTTTCTTTATGGAGTAAACACCACATGGTTTTGGCGGTAACGATTACTTTTTGGGTAGAAGTATTTATAATTTTAGTATGTCGCTCACTTTTGGCTCCGTGATGATGATCAATCCACGTTTGGAGGGTTAATTCATCATTTTCAAGAGCAGGCTTATGATATTCTATATAGTGATTTAATACTACCCAAACATAGGTGTTTCTTATTTCTTGATTGGTGTTAGTCTCCCAGTGCTGTTTGGCAATATCCTGTACCCATTGCAGATACATAACATTATTCACATGATTCATATCATCAATTGCTGATTTAGGGACTATAATATGTGATTCGAATATTTCAGAGTTCATTATGTAGGTAATGCTAAAGTTTTTTTGATAATATACTCTAAATGATTTTATAAAAACGTTAAAAGCTTTTTAAACAGTTACAGGATATCATAAATTTATTAGACTAACTTAAAATAGATATTCCATGAAATCAAATCTTTTAAACATCGATGGTGTTAAGATACTCTCCAGAGAGTGTCAGACAATGATCAAAGGACAAGCCGGGATAGACGTATCGTTATGTGGTTGTTCTTGTAGCGGAGCTGTAACGGGTCCAGCTTATTGCAGTGAATTTATTGCTTGTCCACAAGTATATACTTGCTAGGAAATTTATTAATAGTTCTAAAACTTTTTAATTATATCAATACTATTAAAAAGTTTTAGAACTATTTGATTTCTTTTATTTTAAAAACCTAGAATCAATTCTGCAATATAGAAGAACAAGAAAATTCCAAAGATATCGTTGCTTGTTGTTATAAACGGACCCGTTGCTATTGCGGGGTCAATTCCTCTTTTATCAAGAATTATAGGGACAAAGGTGCCAATTAGTGCAGCTACTATAATAACACTCATAAGGGCTATAGCAATCGTTAGACTAAATGAAATTTCATACCCCATTACGATCCCAAATAATATTACCAGAAGTGCCAGAGCAGCTCCATTAATTAAGCTAAGCCCCACTTCTTTTAGTAATCGATTCCAAAGACTACCTTTCACATTGTCATTAGCTAAACCTTGTACTATAATTGCTGATGACTGAACACCTACATTACCTGCCATCGCGGCGATAAGTGGGGTGTAGAAAAATAAGTCACGTATTCTTGGGTTCGTCATAACATCCTCAAAATCTTGCATAATAAATACACTGCCTAATCCTCCAAATAATCCTAAGATTAACCAGGGTAAACGTGCTCTTGTGAGTTCCCAAACATTATCATCTGCTTCTACATCCTGAGATATACCTGCTGCCATCTGATAATCCTTTTCAGCTTCTTCTTTGATAAAATCTACCATATCATCGATCGTAATACGACCGACCAAAACAGTTTCATGATCTACAACTGGGATAGCTTCCAGATCATATTTTTGCATAATTCTGGCAACTTCTTCGCCTTCGGTATCTACAGTTACATAGTCAACTTTAGGAATATAAACTTCGCTAATGTGTGTTTTTGCTGGAGCGGTTAGTAAATCTTTTAGAGATAATCTTCCTTTTAACCTTCCTTCCTTATCTATAACATAAATAGAGTGTACTCGGGTAACATTTTCCGCTTGACGGCGCATTTCTCGTACACATCCCGCAACTGTCCATGTTTCCTTTACTTTTACCAGTTCTTTAGCCATTAATCCTCCTGCAGTGTCTTCTTCATACAAGAGTAACTCTTTTATATCTTCGGCATGTTTTTCGTCTTCTATCTCCGCAATTACTTCTTCAGCACGATGTTCGGGGAGCTCTGCAATAATATCGGCGGCATCATCAGTATCCATTTCTTCTAACTCTTCTGCAATTTCTTTTACAGATAGGTTATCCAGAATACGTTCTCTAAAATCTTCTTCTAGCTCCATAAGAGCTTCAGAAGTTTTCTCACTATCAAACAATTTAATTAGGTAGGTAGCTTGATAAAGGTTTAGCTCTTCAATTATTTCTGCAAAATCAGCAAAGTGGATTTCTTTAAGCATTTCTTGCAAATGAGTATCGCCTTCATCATTAATGAGGCGCTTCACTTGTTCGATAAGCTCATTGGAAATCTCGAATGACATAAAATAGTTGTTTATGGATTTCTTTACAAATGCTCACAAAGATAACCAAAGAAATCAATTGCAGTTTAGATAGGTGTTAAATGAAATCAGTTTACCGATTTTTCAATAAGTAATGTTAGTTCTATAAACTGATCAACATTTAATTGCTCCGGTCTTTTGCTTAGCATATCCATCTCCTTAATTTCATCAATTAACTGGAAAGTTTTTAGACTGTTTCTCAATGTTTTTCTTCGTTGCCCAAAAGCAGTTTTTACTACTTTGTAGAAGAGTTTTTCATCACAAGGCAGTGTGTGTATTGGTTTTCTGATTAAGCGTAATACGCCACTATCTACTTTAGGCGGTGGGTTAAAAACAGATGGCGGGACTGTGAATAAATATTCAGCATCATAAAATGCCTGAGTTAGTACGGACAAGATACCGTAGGTTTTACTCCCAGATTTTTCGCAAATACGTTGAGCAACTTCTTTCTGAAACATTCCTGTAAATTCAGGAATTCTATGACGTTTCTCTAAGGTTTTAAAAACAATTTGAGACGAAATGTTATATGGGAAATTACCAGTAATTGCAAATGGCTCATTGTCAAATAATGTGTCAAGATCATATTTTAGGAAATCTGCTTCGATTACCTGAAACGCTCCTTTTCCGTTTCTGATTTCAGGATGTTCTAAAGGAAAATTGGTGTTGAGGTACTCAATAGATTCGGTGTCTAAATCCATAGCAATTAGGTCAACATCTTTTTGGAGGATGTATTTGGTAAGGACTCCCATACCAGGACCAATCTCAATTACATTGGTGTAGTTATTTAAGGTTAGTGTATCTCCAATTTTTTTTGCAATGTCTTCATCTTTTAAAAAATGCTGACCTAAATGTTTTTTTGCGCGGACAGCAGTCTTTTCTTGGCGGCCTTTATAGTTTGAGGATTGGGCTTTGTTTTTTTTGAATTTGGAGGACATCCTATGATTGTTTTGTGAGTGGTTGGATTTTTTCTAAAATATTTTTTTCTATTTCAGCACGATCCTTTTTTTTAAACCATGAAATTTCAAGATCAATTTTATAATCATCTTTGGTCACAATATAAGGTTCAGAACCTCCTTTAGCGGGATAGAAATTTTTAATAAAATCGTACGCAACTTCTTGACGACCAATGATCATATAATCGTCATAGAAACTAATCGTTGGCTTATTAGATCGTATGATTAAAAATGCAGCTAAAACAAAGGCAATAATAAGGAATATAAATATTACTTTTTCAAAAAATGAACTTTCGACAAAAAAAGTAACAATATCTAGAAATATACTAACTATGAAAATCGAAAAACCAGCACCAACGATAAGACCAAAAATCTTAATTGCATACAAAAATGTTGGTCGGTATTGTTTCATTGTTATTGTTCGCTAATGATTTCTAATTCTGTTCTGAAAGCAACAAAATGTCCTGCAAATCTATTTGTTTTAGCTCGAAGACGTTCTGCATCCTCAGCGTAATATTGTTCGAGTGTCATTTTATTATCTGTAGTATATTGGACAGAATAAGTAAGGCCTCCCATTTCTTCTTCTACTAGAACTTTACTCATTAAAGCTTTACTGAATTTTCCAGTAGCCAGCATATCCGGAATATGTTCATTTTTCATCCAGTCCAACCATTCTTCATGTTTGGTTTCTTCTATGTTGATGGTAACGTTATAAATGTACATTTATAGTGTATGATTTATCGTTGATAGTTTTGTAAAATGCAAAGAAACGAAATTATAATGGTTATCATCTTGTTATATCTATAGGAGTCTATTACTTATTTTTATGCGAATATGTTTTACGCATTTACGTATAAAATAAACTAAAATTCCAAATTGTAAAATAGTGTAGAATACCTTTATCCAAGATTTACTACTATTTATTATGACTGTTACTATTTGTTGGTGTACGGTTAGTTGCGTGACTAGAACAACTAAAAATAGCAAAAGGAGACTGAATATAAATACCTTAGTAATTAATTAAGATACGTTGTTATGTGCTTTTAATTAGCTTTCCTGCTTAGCAAAACCGACTGTTTTACGATAAATATTAGGAGAGACTCCTACTTGTTTTTTAAAAAATCTACTGAAATAATATTCATCTTCATATCCGAGTAAAAAAGCCACTTCCTTTACGGATTTTGATGTAAGATATAGTTCTCTTTTTGCTTCGACAACTATTCGCTGTGCTATTAGTTTGGTTAGTGTTTTGTTAAAATACTCTTTAACAAGTTTACTTAATACACTAGAAGAAATATTTAAAATTTCAGAATAGTCTTTGGGAGTATGTTTTTTCTTGTAATTCGCTTCGATAGAATACATTAATGATTGTAAAATCTGGGGTTTACTATTCTCTTTAGATGATGTTTTTGCATTATTTGTATCTAAATTTTTTATCCTTAAGATTGAAATAAGAAATATCTTCAAATAAGATACAAGTGATTCGTGTTGTCCTATTTTGCCTTGTGCAATTTCTAATTCCATTTGAGTAATAATATTTAGAAGTGTTTCCTCATTTGACAAATTGAAAAAGGAGCGCCCAAAAATATTATGAAACAAGACTCCTTCTGTTTCAATCTCATTTTGATGTTTATAAGTACAAAAAAAGTCAGAGTGAAAATTTAATACGATTCCAGAAACATTTTTGATGGATTTTAAAGAATAGGGTTGATATGGTGAAATACAAATAACTGTTTTATTGGAAATTATATATTTTTCGAGTTCTATTTGTAACTGAACCTCACCTATAAGAATAAGTATGATAGAATAATAATTATGCCTTTGTATATGGTCAAAATTACTATCATCACTAAATGAAAATAGCTTAAATGCTAGCTCTCCATTTGTTTCATTGATAAGTGTTGATGTCTTGTTTTTCACTCTAAAAATAACTTAAATAACTGAAGATTAAGTAGTTTAGGTTAATCTTCAGTTATAAATTTAAAAATTAACTCATTTGGTTTTTTGAGGCTAATATTTCCACTTTTTCAATAGTAGGGTCTTCAGTTAATAATTCAGATGCATTTGCCATAAGTGCATTAGCAATTTTTCCGGTTAAATGTGCTTGTCTTCCTTCCTCGTGAGGGAAAGTATCAAAGATACCAAAAGTAGAAGAGTCAATTTTGATAGCATACCAAGTAATCGTATCTGGTTCATCAATCGCTAAAGGAAGCGCGTTTGTAATAAAGTTTGCTACTTCTTGCTCTTTTCCCGTTTTTACTTGTAGTCTTACTAATAATGCGAATTTCATATTTTTTGTTGTTATGATTAATACTACTACAAAGCTATAGCGAAGGTCTCTTTCTGAAAATAGATAATTTAGGATTAATGATGGACATTTTTTTCTGTAACGAATCAAAAAAGTATCTATTTCAACTTAATACTTTATAAGATTACTTTCGGGAATGAACGAGGTTTATTTGTATGATGAATTGCACATATCACCAATATATTCGAAAATACTAGGTAAAAGAAATAGAATTGAAAATAATGAAAGCAACCTAATTATTATAAGTATGAATATTGTTTTCACGATCTTTTTTAAAGAGCTATTTCTTCTATTAACATAATATACTAAAAGAAAATGGGTTACTTCGCTACCTACTAATTAATAGCATCGCCTCGTAAGGTTCGGTACTTTTTTCTGGCATCTACAAAATAAATACTATCCGCATGATTAAAGATTAGTTTCTCGTATAATTCTTTAGCCTTTTCTGGTTCTCTTAGCACATTTACATATAATTCTGCAAGCCAATAATATGCATCATCAACAAGAATATCATCTGGGTAGAATTCTATAATCTTTAGGTAGTTTACTTTCGCTTTTTCGAACTGTTTTTCCTTTTCGAATAATTTAGCTTGTCTTAGAAATGTTTCATCCTCAATTTTTTCACCTTTATGATTGACAAGTATTTCTCCGTATTTGGCGATGGCTTCTTGATTTTTATTCTGAAAAGCTAATAGATCACCTTTCGCAAAAATCTTTAATGCGGTCTGCGTAGAATCTTCTAATGAATTGTCACTTATGATAAGGCTCAGTTCCATTGCATCATTGGCAATTAATTGCGAGGTAGATGATTTCAGTACATCTAATTGCGTTTGCGCCCAGGCAAAATCGCCTTTGTAATAACTTGTTTTTGCTACTTTGAATCTAGCGTCTTGAGCTAAAAAATTATTTTTTAAAGCGTTTTGTACTTGGGTATAATAAATAAGTGCTTGGTTGAACTTTTGATCTAAAACAAGAATATCTGCAATTTTCATTTTAGCCCTAGAAGATTGAAATCTGGAGAGTTTTTCTTCATCTAATAATCGTTTAAGAAAATCAACAGCTTCTTGTTTTCTATCTTGATTAAAAGCTAGGAAATGTGCATAATCAATTTGTAATCCAATAGTTTCTCTAGATTTTCCGTACGTCTCGAAAATTGTATTATATTGTTGATTAATCGCTTTATATTCTTTCTTGTCAGCAAGGTCAGTTTTGGCTTTGAGAATAATTTTATGAGCGGTTAGTTTCATATCATTTCCAGCAGGCGCTTCGAGAATGTAATCTAAAATCTGTGTTGCAGACTTTATATCTTTAGCTCCTATAGCAATTCGTGCGAGTCCAATAATACCTTGTAATCCTTCATCTTTACGTTTATAAATAGCCTTTTCTTGTACAAAAGCTTTTTTGAAATCTTTTTGCTGTACAAAAAGCCAGCTAAGCATTTCATTATAAATAATATCTGGATTCTGCTGGAGTTTCTTTATTAATAATTTCCTGAAGATAGCATTGGCTTCGTTTAATGGATCATCCGTGATATATTGATTAAAGTTTCTCTGAACAATATTCTTATAATTAGGTTGTAGTTGAAGTAACGAAAGATAACTATCAAACATCTTTTCTAACTTACCTTGCTCACCGTATATTTTAGCAAGTTGGACATTGAAATTAGCACCAGGATTGGAAGCCATTCCTTTTTCATAGATTAAAGCTGCCTGATCGAGGAGATTATATTTTTCGAAACTTTGAGCAAGAGAGTATGCTGCATTTACATTGTTATTGTTAAAACTTTTTATGGCTTTATCATAATATGTTTTTGCTTTTGTAGCATTTTCCTGAACTTCGTAATGATGTCCTAATTCAACAAGTAATTGTGCATTGTTAGGCTTTTTTTCAATTTGTTTTTGCAAGATCTTTTCTGCCTTATCGAATTGCTCTAGCTGTTGGTGTGATTCTACCAATCCCAAAAGATAATTGGTACGATTGGGGTTTTTATTATATAACTTCTGATATACAGAAAGTGCTTTTTCATATTTACCTTGCTGCATATAATTCTTCGCCAGCTGCTCGGATTGACCAAACATTGGGACAGCAAAAAATAAGGCTATATAGAATAAGATAAAGCGCATACTGCAAGTTTTTTTGTAAATATAGCAAATAGTTACTGAGTATTGGAGTGTTAGAGCATTGGAGAGAATAGTTTTAAGAAAAATATAAGTATAAAATTTTCATTTTAGTCCAAATTAAAGACTAATTTCTATATATAAATTCACCATACTAAATAGGTGCCTGGATAAAATATTTGAATCAAGTTCCGAGCTAAAAACTAATAAGTTAGCCTAATCATACCCAACAGGCCATGCTTTAATCAATAATTAAGAATCCTTTTTCGGGATACAATACGTTTCCATAGCTCTCATCTCTCAAAAAACTCACGAACTAAATAGCTAATCAATGTATTCAAAGCCACAATATGGGACTAATACGTCAGGTATTTTAATACCTTTAGATGTTTGATAGTTTTCTAAAATACCTGCTAACACTCTTGGTAATGCTAATGAACTACCGTTAAGGGTATGCGCCAACTGATTTTTACTATTAGTATCTTTAAATCTCAATTTGAGACGATTAGCTTGGTAGGATTCGAAATTAGAGACAGAACTTATTTCTAACCAACGATCCTGTGCTGTAGAAAATACTTCAAAATCATAGGTCAAGGCAGCAGTAAATCCGATATCTCCTCCACAAAGGCGTAAGATACGATATGGTAATTTTAATTCTTTAAGAATCTCTTTTACGTGATCTACCATTCCATCTAATGCTTTATATGAATTTTCCGGTTTTTCGATACGTACAATTTCTACTTTGTCAAATTGATGTAAACGATTCAATCCACGTACATGAGCTCCATAAGAACCAGCTTCTCTTCTAAAACAAGGTGTATATCCTGTACAACAAATAGGAAGATCATTTTCATTTACTAATTCATCCCTAAACATATTAGTAACTGGCACTTCTGCTGTAGGGATTAGGTAAAGATCATCTGCAGTAACGTGATACATTTGTCCTTCTTTATCTGGTAATTGTCCAGTGCCATAACCCGATGCTTCATTGACTAAATGTGGAACTTGATACTCTTTATAACCAGCCTCTGTGTTTTTATCTAGAAAATAACTGATTAACGCACGTTGTAATCTGGCACCTTTCCCTTTATAAACCGGGAATCCGGCACCGGTAATTTTCACACCAAGTTCAAAATCAATGATGTCATATTTTTTTGCTAATTCCCAATGGGGTAGTGCTCCATCTTCCAAAACAGGGATATCACCTTCTCTAAAAACCTCTTCATTATCCTCTTCACTTTGTCCATCAGGAACAGAAGTATGAGGAACATTAGGAATTGTATATAATAGATTTGTCAGTTCCTCCTGGATCTCAGATAACTTATTAGATAGATCTTTAGAACTCTCTTTAAGTTGACTTGTTTTTTCTTTTAAAATAGTAGCTTTTTTAGCTTCACCATTTTTAAACAGCACCCCAATTTCTTTGGATAATCTATTAGAATCTGCAAGCGTATTATCAAGTTGCGCTTGAGTAGCACGTCTTTCTTCATCTAGTTTGATTACCTTTTCCAGTACTGGAGCAGCATCAAAATTACGTTTAGCTAAGGCCTTAATATATTCCTCTTTATTTGCTGTAATTTGTTGTACAAGTAACATGTAGTTTGTTTTGGGCGAAAGAATATAAGCTGTTCCTGAGTTTGTCGAAGGACTGCTATCCTTATCGCAATGAAGAAGCAAATTTAAATAAAAGCATGGTTTTTGTATGAACTAGAAAGAATTTTTTAAAAAAAGTCTCTTGTCCTTAAAAAGGGTTACAAAAATATGGCATTTTAAGTATACATAGCAAGGTTTTAATAAATAGAAAATGAACTTGTAATTTTAGTTACATTTACTCTACTTCTTAAAACTCACAAATGACACTTAAACTCACTCAGGTTTTCAGCTGGACTCTTTTGACAATTATTTGCTTGATTTGCAAAACGGGATATTCACAAATATCCAAGGACACTACCGCAGCTGGTATATATTATAAAAAAGGCGATTCATTATTGTATTATAGAAATTTTAAAGAATCGATTGTGTCTTTTCAAAAAGCAATATCGATATATGAGAAAACTAGATCTTGGGTTCAATTAGCGGAGAGTCATAATAAAATATCAGAAAATTATCTTAGTACTTTCAATTTAAAAAAGACATTATACCATGCAGAAAAAGCATTGGCAATTAGTGAAACCAAAATACCTGATAATGCTAAGGTGAAAGCTGCGGCCTTGGATAATTTGGGTGCTTACCATAGAGTTAGCGGTTCTGATTTTGCAATTGCTCAAGATTATTATAATAAGGCTTTTCAGCTACGATCAGAAAACCTAGCAAAGGATCATCTTGATTTTGCAATCTCTTATTTTAATTTGGGAACGATTTATACCAATACAGGATTGTATCAAGATGCTTTAGAATATTTCGAAAAAGCACTAGCGGTTAGAAGAAAAATCGATATTGAGGAAACTATAGAGATATCCGAAATTTATCGACAAATAGGCAATGTTTTTTACGAACAAGGATTATACGATGATACCTTAATATATCTTGAAAAAGCTTTGGTCATTGCTAACAAGATTTATAAACCTGATAATTTTTATTTTGTTGATTTATACAACAATATAGGGTTGATGTATAATTACAAAAATGAACAAAATAGAGCCCTGGAATATTATATAAAATCCCTTCATTTAAGTGAATCGCAATTGGGAGCGGATCATCCAGATCAGGTGCGTATGCATTATAATATTGCAAATATTTATTATGCTCAAAAAAACAAAGAAAAATCGCTATTTCATTTAGATAAAACTATAAAAATATGCTTAGAAGCTTTTGGTGAAGATTTTCCTAATCTTGCCTTACCCTATAGCCTTAAGGGTTTATTGATAAGAGGAGAAGAAGGCGTGGTATATGTTAAAAAAGCACTTGTTTTAGCGCGTAAAACTTATGGTGAAAATAATGTTAGAACAGCTTATTTTTATACATATTTGGCTGAGCTATATCACGAGATCGACCAGCACAAAGCAGCATTCGAATATGCGAATAAAGGACTGGATATTCGGTTAAAGACTTTTGGAGAACATAGTTTTTATGTAGTCGAATCTTATAACCTTATAGCTACTTTCGAAATATCCAGAAAACAGTATAATAAAGCATTAGACTATTTGGAAAAGGCAATTGTAGCGAATAAACAGACCGAAAATATTGATGGAATACAGCACGGAGAGTTTGATATGTTTTTAAGCCCAACAAGATTACTGACATCTCTAGAACGAAAAGCATTTGTACTAAACGTACTACATAAGAAGGGAAACGATGTACAAATGCTTAAAGAAAGCGCGGCTACCTACGAAAAAGCTAGTCGATTGATAGAAATGATTAGACGTACTCAATATAATAGGGAGGACAAAATGACATTCGCACGAGATGCAAAGAATGTCTTTTTTGGGAATATCTCTACACAGTTATTGTTGGATCCAAACACAAACGAATCTATTAGCAACGCTTTTAATTATTCTGAAAAAAGTAAAGCTGGTTTTTTAAAGGATTTGTTGAATGAGGCGAATGCGAAAGGATATTCTAATTTACCTAAAGAGTTACTGGTTTTAGAAAAGAACCTGAGAAAAGCAAAGGCAGATGCTACATCTAAATTATCTCAACAGAAAACAGAAAAGAGTAATTCTGATACAAATATTTCTGCAATAGAAAATAAAATACTCGATATTTCTAGAAAGCAAGATTCGTTAAAAACTATTCTCGAAAAAGACTACCCTAAGTATTATCAATTGAAGTATGAAAGTGTAGTGGTATCCATTGAGGAAATACAAAACAGATTGAACGAGAACACAACGTTCTTAGAATATTTTGTGGAGCAAAATACAGTATATGCTTTTGTAATTACTAAGAATACTGCTGTAGTAGAAGAATTATCGATTGCTGAACTTGATAAAAAAATAGAAAACTTTAGAAAAAGCATTACTCTTAAAAACACAGATGAGTATATAAAAGAAGGATTACAACTGTATAATGAACTTATCAGTCCCATAAGAAAGAATTTTAAAGGGACACATCTAATTATTGTTCCAGATGAATCTCTATGGCATCTTAATTTTGATCTTATGTTAACTATTGATGTAGATAAAGATACAATGAGTGAATTGCCGTATTTGCTTCATGAATTTGCTATAAGTTATGCCAATTCTGCGAATGTTTTATTTCGTTCCGTAAATAGAAGTGCAATAGAAAATCAACTCCGTAAAGAGTGTCTTGCATTTTCTTTTTCTAATAAAGATGCTATCGAAGAAGGAGATATTTTAGAGTTAGAGAAGTTTAGAAACTCTAAAGAAGACTTACCGGGGACGCGTAATGAAATAAGAGCAATAGCGAATATTGTAAAAGGAAATTATTTTTTCGGTTCAGAGGCGGTAGAATCAAATTTTAAGAAGAACGCCAATCAATATAGTATATTACATTTGGCTTTACACGGAGAAGTGGATAATAAAAATCCAGGAAATTCTAGGATTTATTTTACTAAGGTCAAAGATTCGATAGAGGATAACTTGTTATACAGTCATGAGTTGTACGCCTTGAATATTCCATCTGATTTAACAGTACTTACTGCCTGCAATACAGGAGTAGGAAAAATAGCCAAAGGTGAAGGTATTCTCAGTTTAGGTACTGCATTTCAGTATGCTGGTACTAAGAGCCTTTTGTTAACTAGTTGGGAGGTTCCAGATAAAACTACACCTGGTATTATGAAAGATTTTTATCAGAATCTGAATAAAGGAATGGATAAAGCCAGTGCATTGCAACAAGCGAAAATTCAATATATAAAAACCGCAGATGTATTTACGAATCATCCATTGTATTGGGGAGGATTTTATGTGCTGGGAGATAATTCACCTTTAGAAATTGATGCTCCTACAGCATCCAATTGGATGATATATTTTATTATTGGTTTATGTGGTATAGCAATACTATTGTTTTTTAGAAAGAAATTAGTTCGAAACTTCTTTTAATCGTATTTCAGAATTTTTGTCATCAGGGATATCAAGGTATTTTTTTGCGGATTCCAGATCTTTTATATCCAGATAGATAAGACCTTTATACCATAATGCCTCTTTATAAAGACGTTTTGATGGCAGATTGACTAATGAATCCAATGTTTGTAGTGCAATAGTAGTATGACCAGTTTTATGGTTTGATAATGCACGTATAAGTAATGCGTCTTCATAATATAATTGCGAAGTATTATATTTTTTAAGTACGTTAATTGTTAGATTGTATTCTTTTTTTTCAAAAGATTTATAAGCTTCTAGGATTATTTTTTTAGAAGGTTCTATGTTGTTATTTCTTACGAGATAATTATCAAAACCTACTTTTTTCTTCCACGCATAATCAGTTAGTTCTTCTAAATTAACATGGGTAGTTTGATGTACATAATACCACGAGGAAATTAGAACCACAAGGATAGCCGCAATTCCTCCAATCCATTTAAAAGTTTGATAAGACTTAGAAGGGATTTGTTTGTCAGAAATTAGTTCCTTCCATTTAATAGTTCGCTGTTCTTGTTCTTTATTTTTAAAAGATTGATTAACAAGGTTTTTGCTGTTGTAATACTTTTTTGCTTTATGTT
Source organism: uncultured Aquimarina sp. (assembly GCF_947495315.1). Taxonomy (GTDB): domain Bacteria; phylum Bacteroidota; class Bacteroidia; order Flavobacteriales; family Flavobacteriaceae; genus Aquimarina. Next base: position 129,980 of record NZ_CANLYD010000014.1, read on the forward strand.
TAAAAGAAGGCTCTTGTGTCATTCTTTTATCGAATTCGATCATTTCTTTTTCAGAAAGATCAAGATCAAAATATCTTGCAATAAGTAATATGTCGTTGGTGTCTCTTTCTTCCATCTTACTTATATGTTATTAATTGGTCAAATATCTCATAAACCTTTTTAATGAGTCTCTTTTTGCAATTATATTTCGCTTGTACTAAAGCTTGATAGTTCTGAAACCCTAGTTGCTGTTGCAAATCTTTTAATTTTATTTCAGGATCTATTTCTGATTCCATTAGTGTTTTGCATTTAGGAGATAAACTTTCTAATGCTTCTGACAGAGCTCTTTTTTGTAACCACTCTTGTTCCAAATCATTAATAGCATCTTGTGTACTCTCATTAGTTACCTGCTCTTTATCTGTTAACTGGTGAAGATCATCTTTTAGAGTAAAAGAATTCCAGAGATTGCGTTTGGAGATCAACCAGGCATTCTTGCACATAGTGTATATATATGCAGTACTATTTTTAGGTAATTGTTCCTGGTTTACAATAAATCGTTCCCAGAATTTTTGCATAGAAACTATAAAAATATCTTGAACTTCGGATTCAGAATTGGTTAGAGATAAGAGTTGTGGTTTCAGTTTTTTAAATACATCTTGAAGGAAATGATCAAAAGCTAATTCATTTCCCTGATTAGCTTCCTCTATTATCTTTTTTAACTTCTGGTCACTCATATAGCTAGTGATTTCCTTTCAAATTTTTGTATTCATTGTTCCAGCATTTTGTATGGAAATCTCTAATGTTTTAGAGAGATACTAAAAGTAATTAAAAAAAAGAATTTGAAAAAAAAGTAAAAATTCCCTGTTATGTTTTTCAATTCTTGCATTGATAGCATGTAGACCTGTGATTTTTTAAACATAAAGGACAGTAATACAAAAGGGGAATAAGTCAAATTTAGGGTATTGGAATGGACATAAACCTTGAGTGTCGTAAAATGTTCAGGGGCTTAATCATTTTTTAAATTATTACTTATGAAAAAATCTTTGTTAAACTTAGGAAAAGCACTTAGTAAATCTGAACAGAAAGAAATATCAGGAGGAATGCTAAGAGGTTTTGAGGCTTGTGGATGTACTAGTAATTACGTTGTAGAATGGGTGGATTCAAGAGGAGAAGTTTGCTCCTATGCTGCTGCCGGAACATCTAATGGATCTCCTTTTCCAGGTGGTAGATGTCTTGGTAGGGTTCAAAATGGAATGTGTTGTCCTGAATATTAATTCAACAATTTTTAAATCATTCTACTTATGAAAAATCAAATTTATTTTTTTGATTAGGTAATAAGTAGGTCTGAAAACTACGGATTAATAGATGAGGTCATTCTACAAACTAATGGCCTGTATTATAAACTAGTTTAAAAGATATTGGTTGCATTAATTTTTTATACAAGAGTTCTGGTTCAGAACTCTTGTTTTTGTTTTGGGTATTATCGATTTTAAATATAGAGCCGTATATTTAAAATATGATTACGAGTACTACACGTCGTTTTTTGACATCACTTTTAATCCTTATGGGTTCTTTATATAGGAATAAAAGAACTCGAAGATTTACGTTAATACCGATGTTAGTCATCGGTTTAGGGTTTTTATTGCCGCAAAAAATGGTTATTCCAATAAAAGAAGCTACGACTAAAGATTGGGATGATAATTCCTTTTGGGCATATCCATGGGGAAGTTCTGTTACACATAAAGGTATTGATATTTTTAAAGAAAAAGGCACTGATGTGATCTCGGCTACTTATGGAATTGTAATCTACACGTATGAAGGTGGTAAAGGAGGGAAGACGGTTATGGTACTCGGACCTAAGTGGCGGTTTCATTATTATGCGCATCTTGATGAGGTAGATGCGTTTCCGTTTCAGCCTGTAACGTCAGGAACCAAATTAGGAACAGTAGGCAATACTGGTAATGCTGTAGGTAAGCCACCACATTTACATTACGCAATCACAACTCCTTTTCCCTATTGGTGGTTAAGAGACCCGGAAGCTATACAGGGAAATCGTAAAATGTTTTATTTAGATCCTGATACCTGGTTAAGAGAATAATACCATTTCTGATTTAAAATTACCCACTAAAATTTGTTCTTTTTCATTTATACATCAAAATAAAATTTAACCGTAGCTTAGGCTATGCTCGCATTTTCTTTTCTGCCTAAACAAAAAATACCTGTGTTTTATTTGAGTGTTTTTAAGTCAGAACTGGTATAAGATTTTATTTTAGAACGGTCCTTATTTTTTTAATATGATTGGATTAAAGCCCATGCTCAAGAAGCAACATTTTATGATACCGGAATTTCTATATTGATTACTGTACCTCTATCTATGGCAGAATCTATGACCATGTTACCTGATAAGGAATGCAGGCGGTTTTTGATGTTCTTAAAACCAATACCTTCAGCTATTTTTTCTGAATTAAAACCAATACCATTATCCTCAAACAGAAGCTGTAGTATGGTCTGATATTGATTAAGGTAGATATCTATTTGATCCGCTTTGGCGTGTTTTAAAGTATTAGTTAATAGTTCCTGAATGATTTTGAAAAGTTCTTCTTTTAAGGGGTTTTCTATCTCATTAATCTTTTCTTCGGGATGAGGATTGAAAGAAATTTTTTGATTACTACCTTGCTCAATATTATTTACGTATTCTTTTATTAATGTTGAAATTCCATTGTTTTGAAACTTTTTTGAAGCAAGGTTATGAGATAAATCACGGACCTGATGGTATGTTTCGTCTATCTGATTTAATATTTTAGTCTGTATGTTTTCATTGTTACTTGTATTAGAAGAAAGCTGTAATTTAATACTTGCCAGATTACCTCCAATACTATCGTGTAATTCTCTAGCCAGACGTTTACGCTCTTTGTTTTGCCCATCCATAGTAGCTTTCACCAGATTGAGCTCCTGATCTTTCATCAATCCATACACTTTTTGAGAGTTTACTTCTTTTTGAGATTTGTTTAATGCTATTTGTGTTTTTAATTTCTGAAAGTATAAAAATAACAAGGCAATTACTGGAATCAATATGACCAGAAAACCAATCAAAAATGCTTTTTTGATAGTTCGTTGTCTTTTAATCTCGCTTTCTTTGTGTAGTTGTTCTTCCTTAAGAGATAAGATTTCTTTTTCTTTTTGTAATGTTTGATACTTAATCTCCATGTCTTTTACAATCTCCTTGTTCTGATTTTTTAGGATTTGGTTAGAAATAGAGAGGTATTGGGTCATAAGATTATAGGCATTCTCATAATCTTTTTCTGCGACTTTTATATTCCTAAGCACCATAATTACATCTCGCTGTAGCTCGAGTTTGTTCCATTGTACAGTATTCACATATGCAGAGGATAAAACTATTTCAGCATCTTGTAGATGTCCTTGATTATAATATACAATTCCCATCTGGATAACAGCGTCTATGTAGAGATCATAAAACTTATTTTGTAATGCAATCTCCTTTACAGATCGAAAATATTGTAGTGCATGGCTAAGGTCATCTTCTAAGATATCTATTCTACCCAGTTTTAGTTGAGTTTCTAACCTGATTTTATTATTCTCATAAATTCGTAAACCATTTAGTACTTCGAGGTAGTTAGATTTTGCTTTCGTAATATCTTTCTCAGCAAAGAATACATCTGCTGAAGATTTTTTTGCTAAAATTAATATCTCATTATCTTGAGTGTTTTTTGCAATAGTTTCGAATATAGATACAGCGGTATCATATTCTTTTTGATAAAGGTAAACAGTACCTAGCCCTAATTGATGGGTGTAGTACATTGTACTCATTTCAGAAACGTGAGAAATAGCAATACCATCAAGATGATGCTTCATGGCATCATCATAGAGCCCTTTCTGTAATTTCCCTTTACCGAGAATATTATAAGATTTAGAAAGATAGAGGTCGTATTCTGGGAATTTGTTAGCTTCAGCCAAAATCTTATTTTGTAAGAGACTTCCATAATGTACTATAGAATCTGTATTCCCTGCCTGGATATGAATTTTGGAAATAGTATCTATAATTTTCACTTTTTCCAGAAGGGTTTTGGCAGTTTTTAGATCCTGGTAATAGTGCTTGTCTACTGTATTAGGAATTTCTCCAAAAAAAGAATACCAATCTTTCTTTTCCTGAGCATTTACAGAAAATGAAATCAGTATGATAAATATATAAAGATGTCTATTCCTCATCATATTTAATTACCCAAGGATTGGTTGTAAAATAATTCCATTCTACACTTGTTAAATCTGTATCAGGGTCGATTAAAACTCTTAGTTTTTTACCATTAACAGATACGTTACTTCGGACATATACTGCTATATCTTTTCCTTCCTTTAGTTGTTCTTCTTTAAGAAATTGAGCGAATTGCCAGATAGCATCGGGTTTAGTATTTACTAAACGGCGTTGTTTTTTCGAAAGGTATTGATTCTTATCTATTTTTAACCTTTTTCCTGGATTATCCTTATGCTCAATATAAAAATTAGTAAATCCTGATCGTCCACGAAGCATCATTCTCCAGCTTAGTTTGTGACCTTCTTCTGTCCATAAAACATCACCGGGAATGAACCAATGACGGACTGGTAAAGCAAGTTGAATCAAAAACCAAATTGACAATGCCGGGATCAAAAATTTTCTGTAAGAAGGCACAATCAATTCATTTGTCGTATAAAACTCTTTTTTTGGCATAAAAATGCGATGTATACGTTCTTTAGAAAAGAAAAATACAGTAAATGCTAATGATAAGTATGGGAATATCCCAATCTGAAATACAATAGAATTAAACAGATGAAAAAAGATACTTATGATAAAAGCCGTGAGACGGGTTCTTCTCCATAGTAATAACGGGATGATTAGCAGATCGAATAAAATCCCAAAATAAGTAATACTTACATGTGCCCAATGTTGTTGTAATACTTCTCCAACAATTGGGTAATTTGCTCTGGAGAGCATTAAATTTCTAGCTACGGTATAATCTAACCAATCTGGATATAATTTAGCAACAGATGCGTATGTGTATACAATCCATAATTGGATGATAATAAATAGAACACACCATCGAGGCATGGATATTCTCTTAAGTGCCGGATTTTTCTTCACATCCATAGAAAAGTAATTCCCTGCAGGTAATGTACTCATAAGAATACATAGCAATAGTAATAAATAATAATGATTGTTATAGGATGCTTTTTGCATATAGTAAACACCGGCCCAGAGGATTGTATAGGTTATCATGCTCCATCGGTATTTAAAACCAATCATAATAAATATTCCGAAAATACCCATTAAGGCAAAATAGTAATACATTCCATTTCCAGGGAGCGGTTGCAAGAAATCTAAACCAATAAAGTTAAAGGTAAATTGAGGTTCTATAAGAGTTCTTCTAACCCAACCGGTAAGAATAGCTCCAAAAGATTCTGCTGTAATAAGAAACCCAAAAAAAACTCTAAATATGATTAAAGCACTATTATCTATTTGTGTAAATAACCAACGATTGATCATACCATAGAATTTATATACTCTCTAGAAAAATCTTCATCTTCTTGCATTGCATTTTTTAAAGCTTCTATAGAGTCAAATTTTTTCTCATCTCTAATGCGTATGAGCATCTCGATTTGAATCTTTTTTTCGTATAAGTTAAATGAAGCGTCAAAGAAGTGGGTTTCGATGGTTTGATGTTTTCCGTTTACGGTTGGATTATTGCCAATATTCATCATCCCGAAATATGTTTTATTATTGATCTGGGATTTTACAACGTATACTCCTTTTTTTGGAATGAGTTTGTAATCTTCTTCTATGTGTAGGTTCGCTGTTGGGTATTCTAATTTTCGTCCTAGTTCTTTTCCTTTTATTATTTTTCCCGTAAGCATGAAATTGTATCCGAGATACCTGTTGGCCTTTATAATATCTCCGTCAAGTAAAGCTTCACGAATTTTCGTAGAGCTAACAGCTACATCATCTATGTCCTGTTTTGAGATTTCTTCTACCGTAAAATCATTCTGAATACCAAAAGAGGCTAGATCGGTAATATTGGAATTACGATTACGCCCAAAACGATGATCGTAGCCAATAATAACGTGACGCAGATTTAGTCTGTTCACTAACATTTCTTCAACATACTCCTTAGCCGAAAGGCGAGAGAATTCTTTAGTAAAAGGATGGATTACTAAACTATCCAATCCAGTTTTTTCTAATATCTGGATTCGCTCTTCGATAGTATTAATCAGCTTAATATTTGTGTCCTTTTGCAAAACCATTCTGGGATGCGGAAAAAAGGTAAGAACTACTGATTCCAGATTGTTTCGCTTGGCAGCTTCAATCAATCTTTCAATTATTTTTTTATGTCCAATATGAACTCCATCAAAAGTTCCAATGGTAACAACCGATGGTGTGTGGTTATCATATGTTTTAGCGTCTGTATAGCGTTTCATCCTTCGTCTTTATTTATTTTCGATTGTCAGGAGGAATTCATTATTATGCACTGTAATTAATGTCGATTCGATAGATGTATTTCGTTTCAAGAAGACTGATTTTTGTAAAACCATTTATTGTAATCTAGGTTTGTTTGACTCTTAATACGTTGACAATGTATTAAAGATTGTTAGCTATAAAATTAAGGAAATGTTGTGAGATCTACTACTTATTTTCCGTTAAAGGTATTCATAGTATTTGCTAATCCTGCAGTTGCAAAGGATTTGATCAGTGCAATTCCTTTATCTAATCGTTCTGGCATAGCAGCTTCTTCTTCAGAATCCCATTCTCCTAAAACGTAATCTACTTGTCTGCCTTTGCTGAATTCTGCTCCTACACCGAACCTAAATCTACAATATTTAGAGGTATTGAGTTGAGCCTCGATATCCTTTAGTCCATTATGTCCGCCTGCACTGCCTTTTGCTTTTACTCTAATGGAACCAAAGGGAAGATTAAGATCATCGGTAATGACTAAAAGATTCTCTAGAGGAACTTTTTCTTTAGTTAACCAATATCTTACAGCTTTTCCGCTAAGATTCATGTAGGTGTTTGGTTTTAACAACAATATGGTACGTCCCTTGTGTTTATAGGTTGTGAGGTCTCCGAGTTTTTCAGTTTCGAAAGACAAGCTTTCTTCTTTTGCCAACGCATCCAGAATTCTAAATCCTATATTATGACGTGTATTGTGATATTTAGGTCCAATATTACCGAGACCTACAACAAGAAATTTTTTCATGAGTTCTTCTTGAGTTTCTTCCTTTTCTTCTTTTTTTGAAAACCATTTTCTGAAAATAGAAAGCATATATGTATTGGTTTTGCGTAAGGGATAGCAGCGGCATCCTTTTTTAATTAGCACCCTGAGCGAAGTCGAAGGGTATTAATTAAAAAAGATACAGCGAATAGCCCGACCGAAGTGAAACGGAGGGAACGCCATCCCAAAATCTTTGTAAAAATAAAAAAAGCACTCTGAAAATGAAATCAGAATGCTTTTTGATTGTTTTCTTTATAAAGAAAAGATTAAGCTTCAGCAGCTGGTGCTTCTGCAGCTGGTGCTTCTCCTTCAGTTTCTTCTTCTTCGTCATCATCTTCAACAGCAGTACGAGAAGTTTTCACCATACAAATTACTGTGTTTTCTGGGTGTAGAATTGTAAAATCCTCACTAGCTACATCCGTAACATATAATTTGTTCCCTATTTTTAGGTCGGTAATATCTCCTTCTAACACGTCTGGTAATTTAGAAGCTAGTCCTTTTACTGTGATACGTCTTAGGTTAAAACGTAACACACCACCATTACGAACACCTTTAGAATTTCCTGTCGTTTTGAAAGGAAGAGCAATGGTGATCGGCTTGTCATCAAAAATTTGAATAAAATCGATGTGTAAGATTCTATCAGTTACAGGATGAAATTGAATATCCTGTAAGATAGCATTTATCTTAGTACCATTATCCAACGCTATTACCACGGTATGAACGTCTGGAGTGTACACTAAATTTTTGAAAGCAATTTCTGGTGCTGCAAAGTGTACAATAGTGTCTCCACCGTAAATAACACAAGGTACCTGTCCAGCATTACGTAAGGCTTTTGTTGCTTTCTTGCCTACGCTTTCTCTTTGAGATGCATTGATTGTTAATGACTTCATTTTAAAATATATTAATAGTTATTAATTTACATTATAAATTTAGAGCTGATAGACTTATTGTTATGAACTCTATTCATAACATCTGCAAATAAATCTGCACAAGTAATCACTCTAATCTTTTCACTTTCTTGTTTTAGAGGAATAGAATCGGTAACGATTAATTCTTCTAGTTTTGAGTTTTCTAATTTTTCATAAGCATTTCCAGAAAGAATAGGATGTGTACAAATTGCTCTTACACTTTTTGCACCTCTTTCTATCATTAGGTCTGCAGCTTTGGTTAGTGTTCCTGCAGTATCTACCATATCATCTACAAGTACTACGTTTTTACCGGTTACATTTCCAATCAATTCCATATGAGAAATTACATTGGCCTTAGCACGTTGCTTATAACAGATTACTACATCGCTTTGTAACGCCTTAGAATATGCATATGCTCTTTTAGAACCACCCATATCCGGAGAAGCTATCGTAAGATCTTCCAGATTTAGCGATTGTAAGTAGGGTAAAAATATGGTTGACGCAAATAAATGATCTACAGGTTTCTCGAAGAATCCCTGAATCTGATCTGCGTGCAAATCCATAGTTATAATTCTTGTTGCACCTGCAGTTTCCAACATTTTAGCAATTAATTTTGCCGCGATAGGAACTCTTGGTTTGTCTTTTCTGTCCTGACGTGCCCATCCGTAATATGGTAATACGGCTGTAATATGTCTTGCTGAAGCTCTTTTTGCTGCATCCAACATTAATAGCATTTCCATTAAGTGGTCAGAACTGGGATGTGTTGATCCAATTATAAAGACTCTTGATCCTCTTACAGATTCTTCAAAAGAAGGTTGAAACTCACCATCACTATATGTTGATGTAATTACTTTACCTAATTTTGCCCCATATGCGGATACGATCTTTTCTGCTAGTTCTGTGCTCTGAGTACATGCAAAAAATTTTGCTTCTGTAATTGAATTAGGCATAGGGTAAAATGTTGTTTTGTAATGAGTTAAAACTTATTTTCTAAAAACAAGGTGCAAATTTAAAAATTTATTTCTACTCTTTACCTTATTTTATTACTTATTTAATGGATGTGATCAAATATTTTTTTAATTTTGCCGTCCGATTTACTTAGAAATGCTCAAGTGGTGGAATTGGTAGACACGTTGGATTCAAAATCCAATGTCGCAAGACGTGCGGGTTCGATTCCCGCCTTGAGTACAAGATAAATAACTCTTTGATTTTCAAGGGGTTATTTTGTTTTTGATTGTTTCTTGTCTTCTGTGTGAATAGTTTAATTTGCTGCTAGTTTCAACATAGTTTCAACATTTTGGCAAAATAGAGTAGGAATGGAATGTTTTTAATAAAGAACGACACCCCTTGCTATTACTCAGATTCTTTAACCAAATAATGGAAACCCATGGTTTTGAACCAATGGAGGAATACACTGAAAAAAAGAGATTTATCGAATATTGAAAAAGAAAAATATTTATATCGTAATAATTTCCCATCTCTTTTATTTATTTCCAATATTAGTTAACAATAATAAAATCGGTTTAATACAGGACTAAGTAAATTCGAACAAGAAAAAAATATTGAGCATATATTTAATCCAACATTCTGTTCGACTTAACTAACTTTTTATTTTGGTCTATGGTAAATTCTGCTACTTCAAAACCTCCAGCACCAGAAAAGATATAATTCCTGAATTTTAAACTATCAATTTTAGGATATTTATTGATAATATACTCATTAATGTTAATGGCAAGAGACTGCATTTCATTCATTGATAAATTATCGTGTGCTACATCTATAAAATAAAAGGAAGCGGAGAGGTCGTAGTAGTCTGATTCTATAGTATTAAATTTATATTTGGAATTAACGTCATTTATTACTTTTGTGTAAAATTTAAAATTTTCACTACATCCGGAAATTATGACTGCGATAAAAAAGAAATAAAATATATTTCTAGACATAGTTAATAAGTTTAAAATTAAAATCAAAAATAATATTATCTAGATAGATAAAGCAAAGATTTACTAATAGAATAAGTTTGAACTTTTAATTTTGTTAGTGGGTTTAATATTTTTTACCCTATTTAAATGAATAAGTTTTTACACTTAAGTTTTATTTCTTTTGCCGTATCTATTATGCTATTTAAGTCTAGAATTTCTCCATGAATAACAAGAGTATTATTGTAAGAGTCATATCCTCTATGACAAGATTCCATACCGAATGAATGTAAAGATGGATTCATAACAAAATCATTATAAGAGCAAATATTGTTGTCTTCAAAAAAATCATCTAATAAATTATCATAGTGTTCGAATTTATTCCTGAATTTTCTACTCTTTAAAACACATCCCGAATCAATTTTCAGAAGTTCCCTAAGATGTTCACCTCTATTTTCATATTTTTTCCTTGTTGGCCAAAGAATTTTGGAAATATTACTTGACGAAATTAAAATAGATTGAATAGCCGACCAAACTGCAACTTTATCAAATTCATCAACAGAATCATTTAATCGTTGAGTAGCCTCTGAGACAAGCTCCGCTTGGAAAATAATTTCTGTTATAAAAGCGCCTTCGTGAATTAGTTTCATAATTTTTTTAAACAAATCTATTTCCTAACTACGCAACTATTTTACGTAATTAAATTTTGCTTATATCATAATTCTATTGAGATCGGTTTATTGAACTTCTATAGCTCTTTAATTTTTATAATTAGCAATTCAATAGGTTGTATCCATTTATCAGCAAATGGTTTTCTATATTTTATCCATTTCTGAATGATATCGCCTTTTGAATTAATTTCTTTTTCAAAACTTGCATATTTTATAAAGTTTTGATTTTTGATTAACCAGTCTTCAACTTTTTTCCTTCTCTTTTCTAAATCATTCATCCACTATGTTACTATCGTTTTATTGAGCTTTTAGTATACTATTCCGCACGGAAAATGTTTCCCGCTATCGGGAAGAAGACTACAAAACTCCGTACTTGAGAGCCTCAATGCGATGATTTTTCGTCGCATCAGGCTACTCAATTGTAAAACGTACTATTAAGTTATATTATGTACTCTACCTTTTAGTGTCCGTCTATTAAAATCACTCACACGAGTTTGATCTTGTTTATTGATAACTACATATGCAAAAATTGGAACGAGTAAAAAACCTCCAATAATATAAATCACATAATGACTCCGACTTCCCGTAAAGACAGGGTTAATTCCGAAAAACATAAGTGGCGTTCCGACAAACAATATCAATCCAGCAATCAATTGAGCAATTTTAGATTGTTTTGCGTATAGTTGATCAACGTGATATTCCGTATCAGTTCCACAATCCTTACAATTCAGAGTCTTTGTTTCTCCATCTTGCATTGCAAATTCCACTCGGGTATTAGCATTCGTTGAGTATTTGTTTTCAATTTCACAGCTTTTACACTTTCCGTAAACTTTCATTTATCTCTCGATTTTAATTTTATATGTTTTACAAAAATTGGAATAAAGTATATATGTCCTTTATTTCGATCGTTTTATTGAACTTTTAGTTTATCTCGCACGGAAAACATTTCCGCTATCGGAATGTGAGAGTTACACTCCCCTCAATCACGGGGAGAGCGTCTATTCCATTGGGCAAAGTATTATTTATCTATAAGGTTTTAAAATTTTCTTTAATATCAATAATGTTTCTTTATTTTCAATACTATCTGATTTAAGAGTTTTTTCTAGAAATAACAATTTTCCAAGATTTTTTTTAATCGACAAAGAGTCTCTAAAATCAATTGAAAGATTGTTATATTCTTTATTATCTGGAATTAAACTGTATTGAGTAATTTCAAAATCATCTTTCCCTAAATCTAAACTCTTTAATTCAGTTGGCGGACAGTCAATTCGTTTTATAGTTTCATTGGCATTAAATGTCAACTTTCCAACAATTCTTTCTTCAGTCGCAACAACTCCTTCTTTTGTTAAATAAGTTGTTTTTAATAATATATGTAAATTTTCAAATTCAGATATTGGTTTGTAATCAAAATCATTTTTGCCTGCTATTATTGTCCCAAATAAATATGTATTATAATTCCCTATTAAGTCAATACGTTTTGAATCTCCAGGTTCTAAGATAGAAAAGAACTCTTTTTCATTTAATTCACTAATTCTTTTGTAAAAACTTTCGTTATTATTTTTAGCTTCTAATGATAGTTGAAAATCAAGTATTGTTTCCACTTGGTTTCCGCTATTTTTTAATAAAATCGGAAAAGTTAAAGTCCTTTTTTCTTCATTTAATATTGGATAAAGTGAAGCATATTTTATTTCATGATTAATATGGAAAAATTGAAAATAAACTGATGAAATCGAGATTGCAATAGCAATATAACTTAATGCTTTTGCAGAAATTTTTTTTCTAATTTTTTTCTTAATTTTTTTGAATCTGCTTTTCATTATATTTTACCTAAAAATGCAAAAAAAGATATATGTCCTTTATATTTCATATAATCTATTAGTTATTTTATTTATTATCGTTTTATTGAACTTTTATTTGATTATTCTAACAATCTATGGTAATAAAAATAATTAACTCTATCGTCTAGTATAGCTTCGATGTTACTAATTATTTCTAATAAATTGATCATGTCTATTTCAACATTTTCATAAGTGTTTAAATAAAAATGATTCTCAAATTTTATGCTAAACGGATATCTGGAAAAATCATTATTATTGGACTTGCTATTTGTTTTAATTGTTTCATTAATTTCATTAATGTAGTCTAACAAAGAAGCGGAAGTACTGGTAAAGTTTTCAAGGGCTTCTTTTCCATCAACAGCTTCTATACTTTCTAAGGATTTATTCATTAAATGATATAGATTATGTGTTTTCGGGAATTTCTCTTCATTTGATTGAATAAGATTTAAAGTCCATATAAGCGCTTTAAAATATAGCTCAATACCGTGGTTTAAGTTCGTTAAAATTGGAAATATTAATTCATCACCAATTTTCTCGTGGTTATCTTTTATACAAAGTTCTAATGTGAATTTACTAGATTTTATGAATCCTTGCCCTATCGAAATCAAATTCCCAATAGGGTCATTTTTATCTACACGCCAATTCAAAAAAGCAGATTTGTTAAAATCGGGATTACCCTGAAATACCTTACTAGATTTTTTCATCAATTTATTGAACTTTAATTATTCTTATTAAATATGTTACGATAATAAATCTCGTACTGAAGATACAATTCCCTAAATTTAGGCTCCATAAACCCCATAACTCTTTCCATTTGGCTCGAATACTTTCCTAGCAAAAGAGATTCACAGTATGATACCTTTAAAGCATTTAATAATTTATCATCTATATGCTCAACTCTACTTTCTTGGAAACTAAAGCATCTCTTTAATTCCTCATTATTGTTGCTTCCTATTTGACTATTGGTATAATCTGAAAAATATTCCATTCTTGTATGGATCATATCAGGATCTTCTGAATTAATATCTTTTTCAAGAATGGGAAACTCCTGAATCAATTCGTAAAAATATGAGGCAGCATTAATTTTCATCGTTTATTTAGACTTTTTATTCGGTTAATTTTCTAAAAAGGAAATCGTTCGTTACAGAAAGAATTTTAATTAGAGGTTCCATTAATATTCTTTGATATTCAACAAAGTCTTTGTTACCATGAAAAATATTACATCGTACATAATAAATAACCTTTAAAATTCCAGTTGCCTTTTTGCCTTTATTTTCAGATTTAAGTTCATTTAGAATTTTTAGATCCTCGTTTCTATTATACCCTCCATAATTAATCTTAATATGAAATGTTTCTTGATCTATCAAATTGATGATAGATTCAATATCATTATCTAAGTTGTTATTTGAAAATTCAAGAAGCAAATCTTCCGGTGTTAGAAATTTAACCACTAATTCCGTAGCTGCTTTATTGTCAAATATTTTATTCGGAACTGGAATTCCTGAAATTATTAACTTGTTTGGAACTTGATTGTATAGGTTATTATAAATGACAAATAAAGTAATGTACTTATCAAAAATATCTGACAGCTCGTTTGTAGAAATAGCATTTGCCTTTGCAATCCAATTATTATGAAAATCTCTAAAGTATTGATTCATAAATTATCGTTTTATTGAACTTTTAATTAAAAAAATATAAAATCCACAATAAGATAAACAGCAAATATTATTACCATAAACTGTTTATTTGATATTCCCAGTTTTAGAATTTTGATAATCTTATCCGATTGCATTGCCAATACTATCATTACAAATAATGCAATTACGGTCTTAATCAAACCGGGATATTCATGGAGTGTATTCATCACTTAATTGCTACGACCACATACTTGGTGTTGTACATAGTTTTATTCTTCAATTTCAGGATTAATAGGTGATAAAAATGGATCATCCAATTCATCAATTTGCCCTTTTCGAATTCTTAATACTTTGAACTTATTTTCGTTACCCCTTTCAATATCTTCGTCATCCATTACATAAATCAATCCGTATGAGCCCACAGCAGTAGATGCTAGCCATTTAAAGAATTCAAAAGGGTGTTCTGAACGGTGATTATGAGCAATTGTAATGTTTAGATAGATTGAACCATTCACACGTTTTATTTCGTAAAACTCATTTCCAAAATCCAATTCTTTCGAAATCTTTGATTCAACTATTCTAACGATTGAATTTAGTTTCGACTCATCTTCGCCTTCTTCTTTGAAGGATTCACGAATACATATCCATCCATTTATATCGATCATCTTAATTTTCCATCGTTTTATTGAACTCTCTTAGAAAAATTGATGCCACAAGACATCGAAAATAAGTTTGTATAAAATCATACCCGCAGCAATCCCTATTGCTAAACTTACCCAATTGGTTTTCTTCTTTTCTTTCATAGTTTATTTGAACTTTTTAATTTGATTTCTTTTCAAAAGCGAAACATTTAAATTCTTCCTCACCTATCTGATCCATTCTTGTTAGGTTACATACTATTTCTTCTTTTGGATCATCTTTCTTTTTACAAATTATACACAAATTCGGAATGGAATATAAATCTGGATTATATTCACTACCATCATCATTAAAATATGCCATTATTTCTTGAATTTTATTTTATACATAACTATCGTTTTATTGAACTTTTATTGAGTCTTCAAAATAATGTAAATCAATGTTTTTTTTCAAATACTTTTTGCACTTCATTCTTGATTAATCTATAAACCCAATTTCTTAGAACACAAACATAATCAACTTTAGGTGTGTTCATTTTATCTATAGTTTTTATTTTATTATAATAATCATTATAAAGAATCATATCCAGAGAGAATCCTTGTAAAGAAATTATCTTATCTTCTTTAAAAGCTTTTTCATGTGTGCTTAAATCAAGTATTCCATGATTAAAAGATATTTTTCCATTCATTGATGTTCGGTATCCAAACATCCCCCATTTTAAAGTATCGTCGTCTTTGAAGTATAAAAAGTACTCGTGAGGCATGGTATTATAAAAAGAAAAGTTGTTCTTAAATGTGGGAAAAAGGTATTCAACAAATTCTTTATAGCAAGATTCCAAATGTCTAAAAAAAGTTTCGATATATAACTTAGCCTGTTCTCTGCTATATTGCCCACGCATCTTTAATCCTATATCAAATTTATTACCTTTATTTTCATTATAAAATCTCTCTGCTTCGACTATTGATTTATCAGGATAAGGTAAATGATGTTCTTCTAATTTGATATAACCCTTTTCTAATAAGATTTCAACGATTTTAGACAATTCTTCGATTGGAGGAAAATCTCCAGTAATTCTTAGCTTTGGGATATCAATATTTTCTTGAATTGCCTTTTCAGCCTTTTCGGAAATAAGACTTCTATCAATTCTACCTATTACTTGCCTCTTGTAATACTCATAAGCTCTAAATCTATAGATTCGTTGTTTTAAATCCTTTAAATCTATAGGATATATTTGTTCAAATCTTGGAATACGATCATCCTTTAGCTCCAACTCGTAACCCAATTTCTTAGAATAATAATAACAGATTAATGCGATTTGCTCTTTAATTAGTATATCCGAATTATATGCATTGAGTCTTCCTTCACTAATCACTTCCTTTAATTGTTTAAAAATATTTTGTTCAATTACTATATTTTGATTTGCAACTAATAGCGATTCGTTACTTCCATAAACCGTATTAACACCTCTCTCAAAAAACAGATTGGAGTCTGAACTTGAAAAGGGATCTCCTAAATCTTCAAGTTGAATTTTACTTTTTGAGTTAGAATCTATTGGCAAAAGAGCGTAACCACCTTTTTTTAAGATGTCTACTGGTAGTAATATTCCTATGTCTCCATTAGTCTTAGGGTCAAATTTATCTTTAAGTTTCTTGAAATTATTGTCTAAATAAGAGTTGTACCCTTCTACATAACTTAAGGCTTTATCTTTTTTGAATTTTGTTAATGTGCCTTTATGATTAATACTTGCATTTTCAATATAAAATGTAATAGCACTTTGACCTATATAATTTTGGTAGAACGTTTCAAGTATAGCGTAAAATTCTTCATTATTTAGTTTGTCTAATTTATATGAATGAAAGCAAATTATATAATCACGAATCTTGGAATAGTAGAATGATACATTATATGAATCTTCCTTGTTAGACCGTATAAGAATATTTCTACTAAATAAATCTTCAGGAATAGTTTCATCAATTGAAAAATCTAGTTGTTCTAGTAAATTATCTATTTCGACCCCTTCCTTATCAAAGGTTTCTATAGAACTGTATTTGTGATTAGTTAATACTTTTCCAATTTTAGAGAGAACTCTCAGACTTTTATGAACACCAATACTTGTTTTTTCAAGAGATTGATTAATATATTTTTTTATTAATTCTTTATCATCTATTATTTGTGGTATTTCTTTTTGGCTGTAAACCTCACTGAATATTCTTAGAAAGAAACCATTTCTTAATTCGTTTTCTAACGATTCTGAGATTCGTCCCTTGAATCCAAAAACGCTTTTATATAAAGGAATTATAGATTTTAATTCTTCACTACTAAAATCTTCTAAAAGAAATCCTGGGCTACTATTTAAACTATTGATTGGGTCGTGAAACTTATTCAGCTCCTCAAATAAATGTGTAGGAGTATTATTGGTTTTTAAAATATTTTCCCAAATATTAGACTTGCAACTAATGAATACCTTAACTTTATTCATATTTCTTAAGCTAAGTGATATTTCACTTAGTTCTAAATTAATATTTGGTGCTATGCTTTCATCAATGGCATCAATAAATATTAGAATGTTTTTATCTAAGAGTTCACCAAGCTCGTCAAGTTTCTTTAAAATATTATCACTTTCACTTCTGCTGGAAAAAACAAGATTTAAGTCTTGAGCAATATGTTCTAAAGGAGATTTATTAATTAATGCAGCATTATAAAAGAAAACAAATTTATCTTCTAAACTTTGAAGGGCTAACGAACAAATTGCGTTTGTTTTACCAACTCCTGCTGACCCTACAATTCCAAAAATTGAGGCATCTGAACCAATAAAGTCATTAAATTTTTTAAGGAGATTTTTTCTTTGAATATGAAGGTTTTTAACAAATTTAGAATAAGGACTATTAATATCACCTAATATTGTACCCATCCTATCATAAACTTGATTTTTACAAAATTGGTTTAAATTTTCTGTCGAGAAAGACACAAATTTTTTAAGTGCTTCATATCTCAATCTTAAGTCTATATCAGTAGATAAAGTACAACCATTTTGCCAATAAGATGATTGATTGATTTTTTTTCCTGTTAATTCTTCTTTTGATATGGAATCAAAAACCTTTGTAATTTTTCCATTAGTAATAATTGTAAAAGGTGCAATGTTACTTTCAAGAAGTCTTGCATAAGAAATTCCTTGATCGATATCTTCCTGAGTAATAGAGATTGCATCGTTTTTCAATTCAATTACAAACAAATTTCTACCATTTCTTTTACATAAAATGTCAGACCTACCTCTTACAATGTGTTTAGACTTTCCAAGTCGAATGGAAAATGACTTTTCCAATGAAATTTCAGAAGAATCAAAACCTAAATCATTTAAAAAAGGTAATAATAAATTACCTCTTATTTCTTCTTCAGTCATTTACTAATTCTTTAATTTTTTTTTAACTATTATAATATTTAAAACGATTTTTTATGCCTGGTATTGGTGCAATAACTATTAATTTGAGTCGTTGCAATCCGTTTGTGAATTCATCATTTAATCGTTTTATTGAACTTTTATTGATACTTTTTTACTCGTTCCCATTCCTCTTTTAATATTTTTTGCGTAACAGATATAATTTGGGCTCTTAAGTTTTCTTCTGGTTGAGTTATTATCCCTGAATCATTATCGACAGACTTAATATAATTATCTAGACTGTTTATCAGTTTTTCTGTTTTCTTTTCTTCTGGGTTTAATAACAATTCTAGTTTATTAATTAGTTCTTGTACATTTCTATATCCCTCATGTTCTTTTTCTTCCCATAATGTTTTCGGTAAGGCATGTAAAATTTCGATATCAATTAATAACCTGCTGATCAGATCCCGAAGGGTGTTAATCCATTCTTGTCTATTAATTGAAAGTACTGATCTTCTACGATCTAATTCTGAACTTTTCTGACTTATCTTAATAGCATAGAAAGTTAAAAAAGTAGCAAAGCAAGATATTATCCAAGGAATAATTACTTCGTATTTCATCGGTTTATTGAACTTTAGTTTTTGTAAAACTCTATTTTGTTATTGTCTATAATAATAAATAGTTCTTTTATGATATTTCTTGACATTATAGAGATGTTTTTTTCTGACTCAAAATTAATTGAGAATTTGATTTCACCAATTGTTAGCATGTAATCTAAATCCTTAATAAGATCAAATTTTACATTTGAATCTGATGTTATTAATTCATTTGATAGTATATGTACTAATCCAAGCGAAAGTTTTGCTTCAAAAGTTGCGTTGATTTTCTTTATGTCGAGATAATATTTTGTTACTTTATCAGAAGTAAAACCAACCCATAGACCTTTTATATCTTCTAAAGTAACTGCATTTTTTTCCATAGTTTTTTCATAAATTAATAGTCATTTTCTTTTTTTTCTTCACACACCGAAACAAATTTAATTCCAAGTGATGTTATTCGGTATCCATAATCATCAGGGTCATATTCAGCCTCAATTTGATGCCATTCTTCACCACCATAATCATTATATTCTGTTTTGAATTCATCAATTATGATTCTGGGAGGTAATTGTCGTAACAATCCTAATCTTTGTAAATTTGAAAATTCATACTCCTCAAGTCCTTCAACATGAAAACCTTCTTGTTGAACTTTATTAACTCTTTTACTCAGATTACTATATTCTGGATTTGCATAACCTTTTTCTTTTCTTATATCCAAAAGTTTAATATGATCAATCATATAGGCCCTTTCTTTTTCACAAAATTCATAGAGTCTTTCATATTCATTAATTGATATTTGGGTTAATATATAAGGGAATATTTGATTTTGTAAATTTTGATCAGAATCTGCAAGATTTCCAATCATAAAACTCCATTTTTTTTGAAGTTCTTCATCTTCTTCAAGTGAAGCATTTTCTAAAAGAGGAACTAAGATTTTAGTTGGGATTTCTTTGATCTTAATGTTTTCCCTTTTTACATATTCCTCTGCTTTAACTAATATTTTGATCTGATTTTTAAATCGAAAATACCTTATTTTATCGGACATAAGTAGCCCAACTTCATCAATAGTGGGGCCAACTAATTTTGTAGCAAAATCCTTTATAAGTTCAAGCCCTTTTTCAATTGTAGTAGATTTAATATTAAGTTCTTTTGTCATTTTATTTTGCGTGTAACTTATATCGGTTTATTGAACTTTAGTTTGTGATTTTTTTAATTAAATAATATAATTCATTAACCCATTTTTGAATAATTCCTCGAGGAGACTTTATTTCTCTCTCAAGTGATCTATAGTTAAGAAATCTTTCGTTTTCTGTTAACCATTTTTTCACCATTGGATTAAAGTCACTTATCGTTTTTTTGAACTTTTCTAATCATTTTTGTCCCTAACTGCAAATGCGTATCCAATTATTGCACCAGCCACAACGGCAACTGTTGAAACTGGTAGTATATCTAATACACACAATACAAATAAAAATGGAAACAATATGGTAACACTAGAGAATTGAATGATTCTAATACCAATTCCTTTTACATTACCATCATTCCCTTTAATACTTCTATTAATCGCAATAAATATTATGCTGATTAGAGCTATTCCTAAAGCTGTATAAATAGAAATTTCTTTAGTATCCATGATTATCGTTTTATTGAACTTTAACGTTAAATATATTATTGGTAATAGTTTTTATTTAATCCTTGTTAAAATCTTATTATTACTATTTTGACCAATATTAAGGTCTTGAGAAAAAACTAAATTGTCTGGTGAATTAAAACTTTTTTCATCTACCCAAAGTATTTCGTCTGTCATTTTAAGTCTGTCTCTATTTTGTATTATAATATCGAAATCTATTTCATTAATATAGTTTGTCAAATAGTTTGATTCCAAATTGATTCCATAATCATATGATGAACGAAGTATTATTTCATCTTTTAGGTCATTTTTATCCCGCCAATGATTTTGAATCAAACTGTCTTGAAGAGAAAACACTATAGCTGCTTTCACAGAGTAGGCATCATTTTCTCTTTTAAGAAAAGGAATTAAATCTTTTTCCCTTTCCGCAGTGTGTGATGCTAAATCTCTTACAAATTCAGATAAATTACCTTGAAATGAACCTGCATTTATAAAGTCACTTTGTGCTTTCCAAACATTATATGCTCGTTCAGAAATATATTCTTTTCCAAACTTTAATTCTCCACTAGAGGTGTACTTTTGAATTACTTCATCCCATCCATCAAAACTTAAATTAAAATGTTCCATTCCCATTGGGAAATCAATCGAATAATCTGGAATAAAAATATCACATTCAACCATTCCTCCAATATAATCTTCCCAACCCGAGAACCAAACTAAATGTTTGGACTTACGATTATATGCTAAATTAACATTTCCAAGACCTTTGTCTTGTATTTCATTGATACCTTTATCTAGCTCGATGAATAGATTTCGTGCAGAATTGACATTGATAGAATAACTAGGATTGTGTTTATAACCATTATAAGCAAGTCGGAAATTCTGAAGAAATTGGACTGAATCTATAGTAATTCCTAAATTTAATAAATCATTAATTAGGTCATAAAAGTTTGAGTTTAATTGTCCTTGGTAAACAATAGATTTTAAAAACTTCTCAATTTCTCCTCCCAATATTTTTATCAATTTCGCAAAGTCTTCTTCATCGTGTGAAATACCAATTAGTCGCTCAATTTCTAAAATTGAATCTTTTATTTTAGTTGATATTGCTTCTCCTTGTGTTCTCATTTTAAATTGCTGCCAACATAGTTATATAGTTAATTAATTCTATCGTTTATTTAGACTTTTTAATTAAAACCTAAAATTATTGGTTTTGACAATCCATATCACAATAATTATTATCACGATACTTAAAAGTCCAAACCATATATCTTTAAATAAATCTTCTTTGTCTATAAAGAAGCGCGCAATCAATCCCACTATACCAATACTGACAAGTATAGTCATCGTAGAACAACCTTTTTTATTATCATTCTTATCGGTCATTGTAAAATAATCGGTTATTTAGACTTTATTACAACTACTTTTATTTTCTCAACTTCACATGTGTAGGGATTATAAACATCATCTTGTTGTATTTCTAGATATGTTCCTTCTATCACTTGATTACTTCCCTTATTAAACGGAATAGTATCTACTCTAATGGGTGTATCTTTATTAATACCATGTTCTTCCATTTTTTCCTTTATGGCAGTGTTTAATTCTTCTATAGTATTCATACGTTTTTTAAACTTGCATTTTGTTCCGTATAGAATTCTCCAACTGTATATTTGTCAATATTTAATTCCGCTGGAATGAATGATGTTG
Source organism: uncultured Aquimarina sp. (assembly GCF_947495315.1). Taxonomy (GTDB): domain Bacteria; phylum Bacteroidota; class Bacteroidia; order Flavobacteriales; family Flavobacteriaceae; genus Aquimarina. Next base: position 152,136 of record NZ_CANLYD010000014.1, read on the forward strand.
TATAAATCATTTGATATTTTTCTGAATCAAACTTTTCGGCTTCTTCTACAAGTATTTTTTGAAAATTTTCAGCTCTTATTTTTTCAATTCCTTTATCTTCCATATTATCACAGAAAATAAATCTTGGATATCGCATTCTTTCGATACCAAGCGAAGCAAGGAAAATAGAAAATCTTGCAGAAATTTTCAGATAAAAACTTGAACTGGCAGAATACTTTGCGTCTTTGTCAGAAATATAAGCCATATTATTTCTAAAATCAATGTGGAATTCTTTTGCCTGATAGAAATCCTCTTGCCTCTTAAGGTCATTATTTAATAGATAAACACCTTCTTTTTCAATTTTATTTTTGATGTCTAATTTAAGTTTCTCTTGTTCGGCTGATATCTTTTTAATTGAGAAATCCAAAGCTTCAATCTCTTGTTCTAAATCGGACTGAAGTTTTATTAAACTTTGATACATTTCTGCATTTTCAAATAGTGTTCTTAGTTGGATTATTTCTCCTTCTATAAAACCTTTATCTACATATAATTGGTCTAACTTTTCTTGTCTTATTGTTTTTACATCATTAATACTACTATTAACTTTTTGTTGAATATGAAATAACTCTAATTTATTTGATTCTAATTCAGCTTGTAATTCTAGTAGTTGTCTTTTCTTTATGGATATAAGATTTTTTGATTCTCTAATTTGAAAATCAATTTCTTGCTCTATTTTTCTTGCTTGAGTTATACCAAAACTATCATCAATATCAGTTTTACATAGTTTGCAGACATTTTCATTTTCAATTGGTTCAATAGGAGATAAACATTCTGGGCAATTTTGAATAGGAAAATTACCTAATAAATCTCGTGTCAAAATAGATTTATTTAAAGCTTTTAGTTTGTTTTTCAGTGCTTGGATAAAATAATCTGTATCCTCAATTTCATATGAAAAATTCTTAATCTTTTGTTCAAGTTTTTTTACCTTTTGACGTTGTAAAATTGCTTCTGTATTTAGCTTTTCAAAGTCTAATTGAGTTTTTTGAGTGAAACGAACTTTTTTCTCTTGGTTTTTTAAATCAATAATATCACTTTCAATTTGATTGATTTCTTTTTCCTTCTCTGTAATGCGTTGATTTAAACTACTTGGTATAAGGTCATACGGATTTTGAATAAAACGTTTTATTACTTTAATTTCTCTTTTGGTTTCGTCAAGTTCTTTATCAGCTTCAACTTTTCTTTGTTTCTTATCATATAATTCTTGTCTATAAACCCCAAGTAATAAATCAGCTACGGTTTCTCTAGTTAATGTAGTATCAAATTCTTCATAATAGAATAAAGAATTTGTGGGTGAATCTTGGTCTAAATAGAGTAGTCTAAGTATCTGATGAAATGTTATATTGTTTTCACCTTTAACTATAGGAAGGTCGAGATTTTCAAATAATACATTTGAAAAGCTTTTTTTGTTATCGGTTGTATTAAAATTAAATTTTTGCCAACCTTCGGTTTTATTTTCGGCTTCTTCTAAAGTTCCCCAAAAAATGAATAACCCTTCTGTTTTGTTTCCTTTACCGAATTTATTTAGATTGATTTCCCTCTTTAGTGTTAGAGGTGCCTTATTTATCTCTATCTCAGCTATTACGTACGAACACTTCTTTGCTTCTTTTACCCAATCATTAAAAGCTCCACCTAACACATAGAACATAAAATGTGTGATAGTAGATTTCCCACTACTATTATTACCTCTTATAATATTAATTCCTTTATGAAAAATTTCATCATATGCGATTTTACCATTTCTGGTGTAAATTTTCATTCTGTTAAAAAAGAGGTTATTATGCATCATATTTACTTTCCAATAAACCGGTTCTACTTTTTAAACCGTCAATACCAAATAAAGAAATTTGATAAAAATGACTTGTTAAAAGTTTAATTGCATTTTCTTCTTGCACACTTAAGTCTTTAAAGTCATCTACGTAATCATCAAATATGTTTTTATTAATACTTGATATTCTGTTTTCTTGAAGATAATCTTTATTCACTATTCCATATGAAGCTAGACATTTTATAGCAGTCATTTGATATGGTTTAATTTTCTCAAACATTTTTCGGTCATTAATAACCATTTCGTAAGGGTTTTCCTCTTTGACGATATAGTTTTTAATTATTTTTTTGACATCTTGTTCTTCACGTTTTAATCTTATGGTTTTCATTTTATTTGGATAAAGCAAATAGTAATCCCAAATTCTTAATCTGTCTATTTCTATTAATCCGTCTTGTTTAAAATGAGCAAGCAGTTTCATCATTCTGTAAACTGTGTGATATAAATCATATGCTTTTTGATATACAATCATACTTCCCAATTTATATGGCAATTGCCTGTGAGATAATGAAACATTCCCTGAATTTCAGTTGATGATAAACCAATTATATCATCGCATCCTTCTGATTCGATTAAATCCAAAATCGGTTTTACAACGTCACTTGATATCGTTGCTAATATTTCTCTTTCCGGTATGCCTTCCCGTAACATTGGTTTAATTAAGTTAATGTACTTTTCAAGGACTATTGCTAAAATAAAGGCAAATATTTCTTGAGCTGGCTCGTAATTTTGGTAATAAACAAGCTTCTTGTGAAACTCTTGTTTTAGCCAAGCAAAATCTTCATATAAGTAACTTTTGTCTGCATTTAATAATTTTCGTTCAAGACCTATTGTGTCTCTACGTGTAGTATATCTTTTAAGGTTATCTGATATTTTTTCAATTTCTTCGCTATTATCTACACTTCCTTTAAGCTTTTCAAATAGAGATGATAATTTTCCATTTGAGCCAATGTAATTATTGGTTTGCGAATTATCATCACCACCAATTATTTTATTCTTTGAGCCAGATATATTGGCGTTATTTTGATTAGTTTTTTTTAACATTAACCTTTAGAGTTATCGTCACCGCCAATTACTTTATTCTTTTTTCCTTTTATTTTTATATTGTCTTGGTTTGTCTTTGTATTTCGTTTTCGAGATTTATTGATTGAAATCAGAGCACCACCAATTATTGCTGTAACAAGAGCAATAACTGCTATAATTATTTTTGTAGTATTATCTTCCATAGTTTGCTTTTCAGTTTGCTTTCAACAATTATAATAGTAACTGTTATTATTTTCTCATTATAAATTCTATTTTAGTTTTTTATGGTTTTGCAATATCAATAATTTATCAATGTCTTAATTACGGTTTTCCACAGTGGTTGGTTCTTTCAAAAAAACACCCCGTACCCAGAGTGAACCTGGATATGGGGATTATTTATAATTTTTACGTTGCTCCTAAATTACTAAAAAATACAATAAATTAGGATTTATTTCCCTGATTATTTAAAATGTTTACAACAATATGCATTATCTGGTTCTTGATCTTTATCCCAAAACATGGCTTTGCAAACCTTACAATTTCTCCGACCTCGATACGCTAAGTATTTATATAAAGTCGCTTTGGAGTTAATATCTACTAGTTTCATGATTTCAGTAATAGAAAGCTGATTTTTTTCATCCCGGTAATAGTTTTCTGCTAGAATGGCTTGTGCTTCAGCTTTTTTACTTAGCCCTTTTCGTCTGCCAATTACAGCGCCTCTTCTTCTAGCACTTTCCTGCCCAGCCAATGTTCTTTCTACAATAATATTACGCTCCATTTCAGCAACTGCACTAAAAATAGTAAGCACAAATTTTCCATGAGCAGAAGTTGTATCAATAAATGATTCTTGTAAACTTCTAAACCCTACTTCCAATTGTTCAAATTCATCAACGAGCTTTAGCATATGCGAAACACTTCTAGCAATTCGATCCATCTTCCAAACAATAACCACATCTTCTTCACGTAACTTGCTTAAAAGTAAATCAAGGTTTTTTCGATTTGCTTTTGCTCCTGACGAAACATCTTTATAAATATTCTTTTCTTTTACTCCCGCTTTTAATAAAGCATCGATTTGTAAATCAAATTTCTGAGATGAGGTACTTATACGTGCATATCCAAATAACATATCAGTTCATTTAAGTGTTAAATAGTAAACTTAAAAAATGAACCGCTTTATTGAACTTAGCGGGCATAGAGGTCGAATTTATGAGATCCCGCCGGATAGGCGGGATTAATTCAACTTACGGATTTGAGTGCGTCTTTCAGACTTCTCAAATTCGAGTTTCATTAAAACCACCATTTTAGAAGACTTTAATTTCCCTTAATAAGTATATTAATTTTCATCATTTAGATTGATTGTAACTACTCCATGTTTTTGTTTCTGATTCATATTCATACAATAACATTTTTTCCTGAAATCTTTTAGGAGTAAAATGGAAGCAACCATATTTTCGGATTAATCCAAATAAAGTTTTCTTGATATGATAATCATCTTTTGACATGTCAGGAATACCATTGAGCATAAAAATGCCGGTACTCATTTCGGCTCTTCCTTTTTCGTTAGAGATTACTAAAACACCTTTTCTTTTCGCATCTGAGTAAAAAGAATCAAATAATTCTTTATCCAAAATGATATTCTCTGCTATTAAAACCTTTTTCATGACTAGGATTTTTTCCTAGCCAAAAGTATAAAATTTGGAAATATTCCAATAGTAAAGTTGTGAACAGTTTTTTATTTGTTAAAAAAACTTTTAATAATTCTCTGATTTTATAAAACAGACATGAAACTAAGAATGTCAAACTAAGGGAAAATTCAATTTTTTTTTACTTGATTGTTTACTTGTCTAAAATAGAATCTACTAATACTAAATTAACTTTTAAAACAAATACAATGATTACACACAAAAAAACATTCTATTTTTCACGGCTTATTTTATTATTGGTGCTATTAGTTATTTATAGTTGTCAGAAAGATCAACCAGAACTTAACAATCCAGAAAGCACTTCAACTATTATCGATAGTCAGGGCTTTTTGAAAAGATTGAATAGTAATGAGGATTTAGTCAGAACTCATAAAGGATTAGTTGAATTTATTAAAAATGATGATTATTTGCATAAGCGTCTTTACCAAAATGAGGAATTTATAGTTTCTTTTCTTAGAAATTCAAATTTCAATGAAAAGGGAATCATGAGTTTTAATTATAAGATAGTTCACGAATATTATCCAGAGGATGCCGATTATATTTTAAGTGAAATTTCTAAAGGTTTTGGATTTGATTATGATGAAGTTGCCAAGGATCACGAAGGATACACTTGTACTAAAAAGGGTAACTGCTATGCAGCAGCTAATAATATATGTACTAGTAATTGCTCTGTATCGCCAGATCTTTATGTAGAACAAGACATTTATAAATATTTAAATGATTTCTATAAGTATATACAAGTTTATATAGATCCAGATTTTAATAAAAAAGGATTCGATTCAGTTTCAATTCCCAGAAGAATCTCATCCGAACAATTTTTTGAAACTTATAACTTTGAAAAAATGTTTGAAGGAGATGAGCATAGGGAACAGGTTCAGGAGGAAATTTTAAAAGAAAAAATTGTTGTTATGAGCAGTGAATTAGTCATTAATGATGAAATTATTCACCTCGCTTCTTTATTGTTTACAAAAGGGTCAGAATTACAAAAAATATATAATGATACCGCTGGAATACTTGTAGATTCCAGATTTAATGGAGATGATGATATTGATTGCTATTATGGTGGATATGGTAGTGCTTGTTCATCTTGTATGTGGGTAAAGGCAAAAGAGTGTTGGACACATTGTGAGTTTTGTGACTTTCCTTTTAATCCTAATGAGTTAGAAAACCTAGTTAATCCTAAGGTGTGGAATGAAGACCTAATCCTGCTAGGTCAATTACAATTAGGTTCAATTTTAGAAGGACAACCCGTACTTCCTCTCTTAAAATAACAATTGTAAAAGGGCAGAAGGCCTAGCACCCATCTGTCCTTTTTTATCTGAATAGCCCCTTCTTCCTTTCCAAAACCACCGTAAACAAACTATCTGCTTGTGATCCGTGGTTATGAAACTTAATCTCAGCCACTGCTCTTTTTCTACGAAAGAGATTCCAGGGAGACTTACCAGGTTTTTTGTAATAGTAATAGATATCAAAGTTATGCGTGATTTTATAGTTGGCCATCAGGGTATCCAACTCAGGAACATAGATACCATCAAAGTCTAGATCGGGATTATGAATGCCAAATTGTTTTGCTGGTAATGATTTTAATTTGTTAACCACATACACTGTATCCTTGCCTTTTGCTTTAAAGTTTCCTTCAGTCGAAGATTTTACAGCAGAATAACTAATTAGGTTAAGTCTCAGGTTTCCAACTTCTTTTTTCAGTAGTTGCCGGAGTTCTTCATTCATGACCAACTTTGCATTTCTAGCATTGATTTCGGCTATTTCCGCTCTGGCGCGGCTTTTACCTTCCTTATCTTTCCACTTTTCTATCTCCTGGAATAGTGCATGCTGGATTTCCTTAAAGTCGGTCACTTTTTGTCGTTCTCTTTTCCATCCGTAAAACAGAATTCCTATTAGAATGATTAACGCTATCGGCAGTAGCCTCCAGATCGTTTTTATAATATTGAGATAATAGGTCATACCATTGCGATTTGAGATTGTTCTTCTAATTCTTTAGTCTCAGCAGCTCCAATAATTTCTTTTGTTGAGATGTTGTACTTAATACCAGTAATACCATATCGGTTTTTGGTAGTGACTGCATAATTATTTCTGAAGCTGTCATCTACTTTGATCACTTCTATATTAATTCCTGCATCATATAAAGGTGCTGTTCCTCCTCTAATCGTTTTCTGAGTAGTTCGTTGGAATATGACAATAAAAATAGTATCCGGATACTGCTTTCGTAATCGATCAAAATCTTGTGAAGGTAATCCTGTTTTATTCCAACTATCAATAATAATCACATCAAAAGTGCCAACGGCACTTGTAATTGTGCTGTACCCATTAGGGAGTTGATCCGCTCTGGAGATACGATTTCTGTTTTGTGGACTTAGATATTCATCTTTCATCCTGTTAATCAAATCTGATTTACCACCGATCTCCAAAGTGAAAATGGCAACATTATTTCCAATCTCTGCAAAAGCATCTGCTAGTTGATAGGTAAATCTAGTTTTGCCACCTCCTTGATCGCCTTCAATGGTAATGGCTAGCTCAAACTTTTCTAAATCTCCTAACAATTCTCCCATTGCTCCTGGTAATCTAAAAGTAGGAGTAGAGCTAGTGATGGGTTGCTGATCAAATGAGGTAAACAACGTATTGCCTTTGGCGGGAGTTATCGAGATATTTTTGGACTCTTTACAAGCTATGGAATCAACACCTGATAAACTCTCTTTTGGGTTTTGATTTACAATGTTTTTAAGCTCAGATCGCCATTTCCGATTGATTATAATTTTCACCTGTTCCTGCAAGATCATTTCATTATGACGCTTGATGAGTTTATGTTGTAATTGTTCTATGTGCGCTGAGTAGGGGTCATTTTTTGTGATTTCTTTGTTGGATACTGCTTTTTGTAGTGAATAAATAAAGCTCTTCAATTCATCTTTGGATTGAACGGTTCTATGCATATCCAGAAAAGTCCTGATAAAAGAAATAGAAGCATTATTCTTGATCAACTTTTCTTGAGCAGATAGATAAGCATTCAGTTGCTCCAGGTAGATATCAATAGTTTCTTTGATTTCTGGTTCTTGGTGATAAAAATCTTTGGCTTCTAGGAAGAACTGATGCCCTTTTTGTAGAATATCTGGTATATGTTGAATGTGTTTGTTGGATAATATCTTGTGATAATTATCTAATGAAATAGTATCTTTTTTCATTAGACAAGACTACTTAAATCAATGTATTTACTTTCGGGATGGTTCGTGATAAGTTAGCGTAAGTTTCTATGTTAAAAATCACTTGGCTTTTAACATAGAAACTTACGTTACTTTAGTATATCTTATTTAGTTAGTACCTAGCCCAAAAATATATGTGAAATCTGGAGTTGTATCAACGTCGTAATTCATTAAAATGGTATTTCCTTTTCTAACAGCAATATTATCTTTACCATCACCATTCCAATCTCCTACTAAATATTCATCTTCACTATTGCCAAGTCCATAAAAATAACTTTGATCTGCCGTTCCGTCCATATTGTAATCTATAATAATTTGATTTTCTCGTCTCACAGCAATATCTTCCGTATTATCTCCATTAAAATCACCTATTAGATATTGGTCTTCTTGATTGCCATTACCATAAGACACGGTTTGATATATGTTTGGGTTATCAAAATTCAAATTCATTGTGATATACTGGTTTTTTCTAATACCAATATTGTCCCTACCGTCTTTGTTCCAATCTCCTGATAGATATTCATCCTCACTATCTCCAGATCCGAAATAAAAGATTTTATCTGCCACTCCATCAAAGTTATAATCCATACTAATACCATTACTTCGTCTCACGGCAATATTATCTCTACCATCACCATCCCAATCTCCTACTAAATAGTCATCTTGGTTACCTAGTCCAAAGAAAAAAGAGAAATCAGAAATTCCATCATAATTATAATCCATAATAATCTGATTACTTCGTCTCACAGCTATATTATCTCTACCGTCACCATCCCAATCTCCTACTAAATATTCGTCTTCGTAGGCCAAGTCATATTCATTTTGATTTACTTGAAATTGTACAGTTCCCGTATTGTATAAATGACCATATCCTCCGGTAGCGTCACAATATTCCACAACGGATTCTCCTAATATATCATCTTTATCTGTTACCGTTTTTTTAATTTCAAAACTTTGAGTCGTGTTATCATCAAACTTAGAAGTAAAACCTGATTTGATTTCAACGGGATCTCCAGGATCTTCCTCGACCCAAGAATATAGCATTGCATCTCCATAAATGGTTTTATCCCAGTTTACAATTTCTACATCCAAATTCAACCATTTGGTGGTTTTCATATCTTTTTCTCGAGTATAGAAGTTTTTAGATATTTGTGAAATAGCACCATTCGCTTGTCCAAAAAATACGGTAAGTTTCAACTCTAATCCACCATCGAACCAACCATCTTTAGCATTATTAAAAGCTGTTTTATTATTAAATTTTACACGTTTAATTTTATCTTTTCCAGCTCTTCTATCTCGATCACAACCAGAAGATTTTTCATGAGAACCAATCTTAATAGGAAAATTAATACATTCTGAAAGTTTTTCTTTTAGGAAGAAATTTGTGTTCGAATATTTATAATAAGGAACAGATGATTCTTTGGAACAAAAGATCTTATTTTCAATTTCAGATTGCGCTATAACCTTTACCCTTTCATTCTCATTTAATACTACTACCAATTCTGTTGGTTGTTGAGTTTTGCTTAAAGTTATTTCATTTCCATATTGATCATAAGCAAGAATATGATCTTCTGATCCGTTTGATGAAATAAAAGCTACAATAGGTACTTCCTTTTCAGTATCCCAGTCTTTTGAATTTATCTCACCAAGATCAGGAATCTTTATTTGCAACAAAGGATAATGATTTCCTATATAAGTAATAAGATTTTCAAAAGAAATTTGGTTTTGGGATGAAATAGCTAATAAATGATTTCCAAAGGATAAAGATTCTTCTTTAATCTTTAATTGTTTTTGTAATGCTTCTATCGCTAATACATTATAATCACCATCGAATTGTTTATTAACTTCATTTTTTAAAAATTCTCTTACTTCTTCTTCCTTTAATAAGACAGATAATCTTTTAGTAAGATCTTTTAATAAAGCATCTTTTGTGGTATAAATATCTTGTTCTTGTATCTCAGTTTCAACATTATCATCTTGTGAGCAACTGACAGATAATAATATTATCATCATAAATAAAAATGAGCTTATTTTATTCATTGTTTTAATTTTCTATTTCTTGTTGTATCTACTTTTATTTTAAGGTGTTATTTTGACTAATTCCCACCGTGTTATGTTTCAAAGCTTTGATAACATTAATGTGATACAAGACATAAATGTTACCCCCTATGCTAAAAAAAAATCTAAAGTTCAGTAGATATATACGTATCTTATATATTATGATGCAGATAATAAAAGTTGAAATCGTAAAGCTTTTGATTTCAGAATACTTTTTTCTCTATCACTACTCCTAGAAGTGGTTTCTTTCTCTATAAAACTTTCAAGTAGTTTCAATCCCACAGTTTTAACCACTGGAACACTTACGGCATTTCCAATCAGTTGATATCGTCTGCTATCACTCAATTCTATTTGTTTACCATCTTGTACACCATATTTTGTCCAGTGATCCGGAAAACCCTGTAAGCGTTCACATTCTAATGGAGTAAACTTCCTAACACAATCCAAATTGGTTAACAGATTGTCTCGATATCCTTGTGCTAGAATTGCATTTGCCTTACCATTAGTACTTGGAACAAATTGCTTCTCACTAAAAGGAGTATAATCTTTTCCTTTGCTCTGATGATTCTTTCTAATTCTTTTAGCTTTTTTTGTACGCTCAGTTCGTAGTGGCAACCAGTTGTTAAGAAATAAATTATCTTCAGGAACACCAGTAAGACAATTGATATTGCCATCTTTTCGGAATTCTACTTTTGATCCTCCTTTTACATTTCTACCGCTTCTAATGGTTAAGATGTAAGGATTGTCCTTTACATAAGAGTCACCTACTTTGGTATGTATTGTTGAAGAAATGTTGGCTTTCGAGAGTTTTCTTCGAGCGCAATTTTCAGTCTTTTGACAGCTTTCTCCGATAGGAAATATTTGCGGCCTGGGTTTGCTTCTAAGTGATCCGACAAGGTAGATACGTTCTCGATTCTGGGGGAGAAACCAGGAAGTATTAAGCAATTGCCATTGGATGTCATATATCCCAAGGTTGGCAAATGATCTAAGTACGATTTCAAAGTCTTTGCCCTCGTTACTGGAGAAAAGCCCTTTGACATTTTCAAAGATAAACAGACGGGGCATATAGAGGTCAAGGATTCTAATTGCTTCAAAAAAGAGTCTGCTTTTGCTTCCTTTGATGCCTTCCCGTTTTCCAGCCATCGAAAGATCCTGGCATGGGGAACCGAAGGTGATGATATCCGGTTTTGTGATGGTGTGTTTTTTGATGTTTTCGATAGGTCCTGCATATGTAGAATGTTTAAAATTGTACAAGTAATTAGCTATTGCAAAAGGGTCAATTTCACTGAAGTAATGTTTTTTGAATTTAAATCCGGCCTCTATTAACCCTTTAGGAAAACCTCCTATTCCAGAAAACAGGTCTAACAATACTAGCTCTTTCATAGTTTCCCTTCTTCGGCAAATGAATAGAAATCACCCTTAGTAAGAATGATATGATCCAAAAGTTGAATATCTAGTAATTCTCCAGCTCTTTTAATCTTGGTAGTTATTCTGATATCTGAAGTACTGGGTCTCAATGCTCCAGATGGATGATTGTGAGCAATAATGATACTTGTCGCCAAACTTTTTAGCGCAACGGAAAAGAGAATTCTTAGATCTACAACACTTCCTTTGATACCTCCAACAGAATGTGTATGATACCCTAGTACTTTGTTGCTGTTATCTAAATAAAGAACGAAGAATTGTTCTCTTACCTCAATAGTGTTTTTTGTATAAAATTTGGAAACCGTGGTAGCTACATCCCTTGCAGAACCAATTTTTCCTTCAACCTTTCTTTTCCTAATAAAAGTGATCTTAACTTCTGCAATAGGAGTGTTTTTAGCAGATCCTGTTAAATTATCTAATCCACTAATGGTATAAGAAGGAATTTTTGAAGTTGCTCCAAGTGCATGCTTCTTTGATTTTAATTCTTTGGATGCTCTTTTGATTGCATCTGTCCATTTTTCTCCTTTCTTTCGAATTCGTTTAGCTCGTTTGCTGATGTGAGCAACAGTATTTTTTCTCTTGATCATTACTTTAGAATATCTGGAGGTAATGATATAGAATCACTAGGAGTTAGTTTCGGGTTGAGTTCTCATACTACTTAAAAAAGAAAAAGTAGCTTATTAGAACGCTTTTGAATGTTTTAATAAAAAAGTTGAAAATTATATTTCTTCCTATAATATGAGGAATCTTATATTAGTAAAAAAATCTGGTACGAATGTGCCCAATCGCACAAAAATGGAGGTAAAGAAGTTAAGTTTAATTATTTAAACAGCTAAATTCCCATAATTAATCTAAAATATCTTATAAATATTATGAAGAAGGTTTTTACAGAATTAAAGAATTATGAATTATTATCTAGGGAACAATTAAAACACATTGGGGGTAGCGAATCAATTGCTATGGCTGGTGTATATTCTTGTAAATGTTTTAATAATCCAGGTAGTTGGGTCGGATGGTATGATTCGGATTCTCAAGCTGATAGTGCTATTTCTACATATTGCGACCATAATGGAGGTTATTGCTTAGCCTATTAGTTTATTATAATTTTTTTGCTCTAAGCCTATGGAATAATATATTTAATAGGCTTAGAGTTTAGTGATATAATCGTAAAAAAAGATAAATAGCTTCCTGTATTATGTTTATACCTGCTTTATATCTCCTTTAAATATTATTTTGCTTTAAGGCTCTCCCAATCGTTCAAACAAAAAACGCACGACTTCAGGTCTCAGAAGTTTGGTGCTTTTTTTATACCCAAACTTTTGCAATTCCTCTAAATAAGTGTGAATCCAAGAAGAAAAAGTTTTGGTGCATACATTATACAAAGCTGCTAGTTCATATTTATAATAAGCCTTTAGCTTGGTGGGTTGTTCCCCTTCAAAATATGTTCCTTTTAACTGTGAAGACTCCATACTACTTTGCTAAATCTTTATTTGTGAAAGAATTAAACCCTTCTTTTCCTTCCCATAGGGATTCCAGAGATTCTGTATCATCATCTACTTCATAGGTAATCCTTTGTGGGTTTTCTAAAACATATGGAGCTCCAAAGCTATCAATCGCTACTCCATACTCAGATGATATTTTTTCCAAAGCTTTGATAAAAGCTCTGCATCGTTTTCTTTTATCCTTTTGAAGTTTCATATTCCATTTCATAGTGCGTTGTTGTCTGCATTTAACTCTTCTCCAAGACAGGTGCCGATAAACCCACCAATTAATATGAAGGGATAGGTTTCCTTCTTGGCGTATTTTTTAGCTACAATAAATCCAAGCATACTCCCTATGAGTATCCAACCAGCTTTCTGTGTGTTTTTCGATATTCTCATGAGTTCATTATGTTCTTGTTCTGAGCTTGTCGAACTGATAGTAATAGCAATCCTCCGGCAGCAGCTATTGATCCCCAAGCTGCTAATTGTAATCGCCTCCTTCTTTCATCTCTAAAATCTACTAACGTTACTGTAAAAGAATTTCCATATCGTTTTCTGTGTTCATTAGAAAGTTTTAGAAAACGTTCAAAATCATTAGCATTGGCAAATACCAAACACCCTGCAGAAAAATCATCAATCACTTTGGTAGTTCCTTGTTTTCTGGCTCGGTGGATGTTGATTCCAAATCTTCCTGTATCCTGAAATCCAGATTCGAACCATTTAAAAAGCCCTTTTCGTTCATAATTCCTAATGATATTAACAGGAGCTTTTTGTACTAATGCCTGATAGACACCTCGATGTAATCCTAAACTATATGCATCTACATACTGTCCTTTTTTTAGAAAAGCAGTTCCTTGAGAATGCATAGGATTGTCTAACCAATATTGCCCGGGATCTGTAGTCGCTTTAAACATATGATATACCCATTTTCCTTTATCATTTGTGTAAAACACATGGATCTCATCATCAAAACGATTACTATGTATAAAACGACTGCGATACCCAACAATATTAAGTCTATATGGCTGTCTATAAATTTTATATCCTTTGTTTTGTAATATCTGTAAACTCTTTACTAACATCTACTTTAATGTTACATATTGATGCTAATTGTTACCAATGAAATCAGAAACTACCCATATTTGTTTTTTGAGTCTACGTTTTCTGTAAACACCATCACCTTCTCTGGATCTGTTATCGTTCGTATTTCCTTCTACTGTGACAACCCATGTCGAACCCCACTGATCTATAAATCCGATATGCGCAGGACGCTTTAGTGTATGGTACCAAACCATAAATACATCTCCTGTTTGTGGCGTTTGCTTTTCAAACTTTCCCCGATGATAGATACGTTTATCCTTCAATGCGAAACTTGGAACCCATGCGCTTTGTGGAGCCTTAACTTCTGCATTTTGATAACACCAAGAAACAAACGCAGCGCACCAAGCATATGATGGACCTAAATCCACACTTGCCAGATACATTTCTACATGGGGACCTCTATTAGCACCACCAAATTCGCGAACTCCTATCTGAGAATCATACAATTCTTTGACACATTCACGTTTGTGTCGCTCATCATTTTGAATTTCTGTCCGGCTTACAAAGCCCTGGCCAGTAATGCTACTGCAAACAAGAAAGCAAAGAATATAAAAGTGGATAATTTTAGCTTTTGCCATGGTGTTATGGTATTAAAATCGTTTCTAAAATGATGGTCTAAATAATCTTCTGAGGTAGGCCAGATCAGTTTCATTAGTATGCGTACAATTCCGTGCAGGATAAAAATTCCAATAATGGCAAACAGATATACCTGAAATACTCCGGCATCATAGGTTCCTGCTGTAGGATCGATCCATCTAAGGAAAACCGCACTATGGATCCAAAGAATAAGCCCAACTGCTAATGATGATAACTCTCGCCATACCTTGAAATAACTCCAAAGCGGTTGGAACTTATCAAAAATTGGTTGTAACCATCGAATTACTTTTTTCATGTTTTTACTTTTAAATTTTGCATTATGAGTTTTTCAGTTTTACATTTAGATTGAGGATAGGTTTCTGGTAGGAGCAAAGACAGTTTCTCCAGATTGTGTTAGAATCCTGGTAGTACCATTCTCCATTCCTGTGATGTATCCAACCACAGTATTGGGAGTTAGTTCCGGAACAATAAAGGATCCATCTATGGCTTTAAGTAATGTTGGTTTAACCGCTATTGCCAGATTCCATTCGTTGTTGATTTGATTATCATTATTGTCGAAAGCACCTATGGTACCGAGTCCTGGGATAAACCATACGCCTCGTGCATTTTGTTTGAGTCCCATACGCCTGAACTCTGATCTTATCTTTATCTTCTCAAGTTCCTTTTGTTTGAAAGCCACACTAAGAAGTGCATTTACTAAAGAAGTGACCCTGATCCCGGCAATCCGTACTCCCTGAAAAAAAGTACTGACTTGTTGATATTGATCTACAGAATTTATTTTCTTCAATCCACCAAGTACTCCAAACAGGTTTCTTTTATTAGCTGCTTCTATAATTTCCCTGGAAATAGATGCTGCATCAAATCCTGATGCGTTGTTTTTTCCAACTAAACTGGTGAAAATACTTTGTGTAATTGCCGAAGGAAAACCAGCAGCCCTCAATGCTCTTTCTGTTCCTTTACCAAAAATTCCATCCACACGACCGTTCTTAAAACTTGTTTCTTTAATAATCATAGCAGCTTGTCCGCCTTTAACTAGGAGTGCATTTTGTATCATACTCACCAAAGCACCTCGAGCACCTCTCTTAACTGGAAAGCTGCCAGAGGCAGCAATTGGCAAGTTTGGTGTTGTTATCGTGCCTTCAGAAGGAATTGTAATTGGATCATTTGTAAAACTTCGCCTTGTAGCAGCTTTATTTCTAAAGTGGTTATAAGCAAGGTATCCTAACCCTAATGCTACGCCACCACCAAGTCCTATCATTACGATTTGTTTCTGCGATAAGGATTTCTTTTTATTTTTTCTTCTGACCGCAGTTGTTGTATTTCGTCTCATAGGTTTTATCTTTTTGAATTAATAATTTCATTAGCAATAGCAAACTCCTCAGTAGTGAGTTCGCTTTGCAAGTCAGCTGCCAAATTTCTACCTTCCAAATCTCTATAAGCACGCCGAACTTTTCGCATCATTGTAGCCGTTGGGATTTGCTCTAAGGTTCTGAATAAGGATTCTTCATCTGTTCCCCATCCGAAGGCATTGTCATTTTCAAATGCCATTACCAATCGAATGGCAAAATTGGCTGGGTTTCCTTCAATCAAAGCTTGTCCTTCCCTTATATCCCTTTTGAATTTTTTTACCAATGCACGAATCCCGAAAAATGCTGCGGCTCCTAATCCTACGGCTAATAGTATTGAGGTGGTAGTTTTGCCAACACTTATCTTTGGTTTACTCTTTATGGTTCGTATTGCGAGTGCTGCTGGAATTGCCATGGATTATCCTTTCTTTATCTTCATTTTTACCAGATTTCGTATAAAGGCGTCATTCAAAAACATATGTTCCATTTTTATAATGCCTTTAGCTCCAAAATTTCTGTTCATTGTTTCAAAGGCTTTTCGTACCTGATGCGCTTCTGATTTATCTTTTACGGCTATGTTTATGGTGATTGGTGTTTTCATTTTTCTTGTTTTTTTAGTTTCAAAGTGACAAAGAATCAAAGTTTAAGAGTTGACTTTGTGACTCTGATGCTTTGTCTCCTAGCTGTCGCCTTGCGACTTTTTCTCTTTCAATTGATTGAGGTAATAGGCTATTTTCTGGATGATTCCTCCATCATCTTTTATCTGATCTCCTAGCTGGAGCATTAGTTGCAGGACCTGCTCAAACTGTTCCTCAGTAAAAACTTCATGAAGGTGATTTAAAATTTGAATTAGATATTCTTTATCATCTCCGTTTTCGCTATTCTCAGGTGTCTCATTGAACCCCAACCTCCCCAGTGTTCCCGCAATTCCTTTCATCTGATTTGGGTACTGTCTGGCTAATCCAGAGATAGCACCAGGAAGTAAGGCTTTTCCTAATTCTACGAATCCTAATTTTTTGACCAGTGCTTCGATTTCCTGTTGTTTGGTTTCTGCTTCTTTTTTGGACTCAACGAGGTTTTTTTCGAGTTTCTCTATATCTTTTTTGCTTTTTGCAAAAGACTCTTTGAGTCTTTCAAAATCTCGTTTCTGAAGTTCTTCCTGAAGCATGCTATGCACTTTATGGTGTACTCCGTTTAAGGTTTCTTGACTGTTTTTGGTCATCTCCTCCAGCTTTTCCTGGAGTTTTCGGTTCTCCATAGAAAGTCGCTGGATAGTTAGTTGATCTTCAACTGCAGGAGTTCCTGATAGTTTTTGATGCGCTACAGGAAGCATTTTTACATTTGATTCTGATAAAGGAACTTTTAGCGTGTCTAATCTAGACTGACCTTGCTCCATTTTATATTTTACATAGGCACTTTCGCTTGAAAAGCCTAGACGATCCATATCTGCATATTGCTCATCATTTAATCGTACTGATCCAGGTTTTCTATTCCTTGCTTCCATCATCTTTTGTCTTTAATATCACCTGCAGAAAACGAATGGTTCGTTGATACTTTCGGGTATTGATAATCTCAATACGATCTGCATGTTCGTGAACATTCTCCACAATTCCCTGTGTATACCAATTGTCGTAGCGTCCATAATCAGATTTTACAATCAATCCCCAAGAGATATAAGTAACCAACCAGATTTCGTTGTTCGCCTGAAACTTCAGCACCCCCATAGGGGGTATAGTAAAGTCCCTATGAATAATCCTATAGTTTTCAAACCCTCGCTCTTTAGCTCTTCTGTCTGCATACTGCAGTGCAAATTCCTCACGCATCACACAATGTGTGTTTTATTATCTCACGCGCATAGCGCTATTTGGTATCTCACTCTTACGGACACTTGGTGTCTTTAAGTTCAATTGTCTTTAGAGATAATTGATTCATATTTCATTTTAAATGCCTCTTATAGACCTACCTCTGGCAGCTCTTCGATTAATAACCATATGGTGATTTCATATGGATATTCCGCCTGTCCTTGATCCTGATAAAATGCAGTGATGTAATCTGTATTCCCAGATTCATCTACAGCCAATAATTGTTGGTTTTTTGGTACATCCAGCAAGTCTAATTGCATATCAGGAGTGAGTTCTGTTTCAATCACTTGGGAGAAAGTATCTTCTGAACGTAACTGCTGTTCTTTATAGAAAATTCCTCGTTTCTGAAATAATGATAATGTCCCTAGTACCATACTGTGAGATGCAGATTACGTATATTCTTCAAAGGTTATAAAAGTCGTTCCTGTGTGAATTCCACTCCATAAAAAGAAAAGATCAGGATTACATTGTCCTTGGAATTGAAGGTTTAATTCCTTGTATTCTTCAAGCGGTTCCAAAAAACCATCTCCCTGATAAAAAGGAAACCGGTCTGTAGCAGGGTGTGCAAAATACCACCATCCTTCAGTTTGCTGTTCTACATAAATATCAGGTGGATAAGTGTCATTATATTCAATACCATCATTCAGTTGAAGAAAACGTTCATCTTCCATTTTAGAATCTGTAATTCCAAAATAATACATGGGAGTGATAGGTGAATCACTGCAATTATTTTCTAGTTTAGAAGTAACTAAAAGTGCATTGACTTTTGCAGTAGTGAATGGAAGTTTTGCCCCTGCGTTCAAAAATTGGTTTTCCCTTTGGATTGTAAATTTTATAGGGACAAACTTCCTCCGCACTATAACAGTGCTATTGCTACTTTTATTGTTTTCTTCTTTAATTATACACTTCATAACTGGAAATCATTAAGCTTTCCTTTGGTTGACTTTATCTACAACCGTTCACTAATTAACAGGATAATTGTAACTGTGTAACCTCTTTCAAAAGTTGCATTACTATGATCTTTATCTTCAAAACGTACCTTTACTGAAAGATCACCTGGTAATACATCTCCTAACTCAAAGAAGCGTTCTCTTGGCGCAACACTTAAGGAAGACATCAAAATTTTACTTTCAAAACCATCTGGGAATAGTTCTTCGCCACCAATTTCAATACGTTGTTTTCCTCTATAGTATAATCGATCTGGATACTCTGATATCAATTGAATTCCCTTCACCAGTTTGGTGTGTTTTGGTAACTCAAAATTATCTACGGTAATCAGCCCGTTCTGCTTTTCCACCTTAAAGGAAAATATTACTCTGGTTTCTTTGGTGTTTTCTTTTTCTTCTAAATTCATTTAACAAGTATTACACATTCATTTCGTTATTAAATGTCGATTATCGACCGACCTATGCGGGGACGGTTGCTGTTCCAGCGAGAACTACTTTGATCAATGCTTTTTCCGGAGCATCATCACCCAGTTCGATATTGAATTCAAATTCTTCATCATCACGGATAAAGCGCGGACTTTCTAAAAAATACGTTCCCAAATTGAGCATTGTGTTTCCATCGGTAGCAAATTCCTGCATTGGACGTTCATCGATAATGATCTTTTTATTAGCAATCAGTGAGAAGACACCATTCTGCAATCCACCAACTTTTTTGATACTATCAAAATTGGTTTGCTTGATTACTCTTTTCAATTCTGAATCACTTCCTGGAAGGTCTCCTTCAATTTCTGCTGCTAAGAGAATAATCCTGTTACAAAGGAAAAGACGATCTTTCTGAAGCTTAGCCTGAGTAACATTGGTAATCCCAATCTCTTTGGCATCTTGGGTTTCGAACATATCGATGTTAGCTTTGTTTCCTGCAAATTTGATCGCATAGTATGCAGTATCTGCTAGTTGTAGCCTTCCTTCTTTAATTCCTGTAGCTACATTTACCATAGCGGGATCATATTTCTTAGCCTGATCTCTAAGTGAGATATGCGCATTCACAATTTCTAAGAACTGTGATCTTGAACTTTTTTTCATTGTATTCATCATTATTAGTATTAAGTAATTAGTATTGAGTATTAAGTACAAAGTGTTAGGTAAATAGTGTTTTAGTACTCATTACTTTGTACTAAAATCTATGCTACTGCATTGAGTTCCGTGATATCTTCAGCTCCGTTTAATTCCATCATATCGATTCCATTTATATCTCCGTCAAAACCATTGGTAAAACCTTGTTGAATGTCGATAGTAGGTAATTGCTCCCCATTTTCGATTTTTCGGATGATCTCATCAACTTCACTGGTGTCAAAATCTCCTGTATCTACAACTTCAGATCCCATAAACACGAGTGGACGATCTTCGATATTTCCAAGTGCTAGTTTCTGTGCAAGAGAAGGGGACAACTTATCCAGAAATAGCTTCTTACCGATAGCTTTTAGAGACGTAACTGCTCTGTCCTTGGCATCATCCAGATTGTCTTTAATTCCATCAACTCCATTAGTGGCTTGTGGTTTGGTTCCGAATCCGTTAGAGAATGCCATTCCTACTCCAGCGGAAGTGATCCAATTTTTTCCGTAGTAGGCTCCCCCGAATATGGTCAACGCGCCCAATGCCAGGGAATACCTTCCTACAGCTGATCCTGCGATCATTCCTAATACTCCTGTGCTGAGATGCTTTCCAACTTCCAGAAGACTATCTTTTGTATTTGCTGTTCTTTTCATAATTATTTAATATTTGCTTTATGTTTTGGTTATCTGGGAGCACTAGTTTTAGTACTCCAAAAATCCCTGAGTGATTCGAATAGGGTTAGCTACTTTTTTGTTGATCACTCTTTTTCGCGCTGGATTATAAGAGAGCCCTTGGTACTAACTTCTCAGGGGCTTTTCTTTTGGCCCTCTTTTTAGTAAGTGATCTGCTGCCTTTTACAAATCTTCCTAATGCATCTCGTTGCGTTGTCTTTCGTTTCCTCTGTTGAGTATATTTTCTAGGAGCCCCAGAGATTGTTCTAGTAGTTTTCTTTTTACCAGATCGCATTGCAATGGCAACACCAGTTCCTACAACCAATATTCCAGCTCCAATAAGAATGGGTGTTTTATGCTTTTTAAAAAAGCTTTCCTTTGTTGGAGTATTGGTATTCGGGTTTTGAGGTAATGCTGTGTTTTGAGTAATCATTTGAGGATTTACGGGACGTCCGGGAAAAGAAGGCGTGAAGTTATGTACTGGAAATTGTTGCTGTCTTGGATCTCCAAATTTGACGGGAGATACTTGCTTTGGTTTTTTAAATAAACTCTCAGCTTGTTCTTTTACCTCTTTTCCCTTAGTGAAAATGTTACCAATCTTTCCTACTAAAGCCGCAACTCCTGCCACCGCGCTGGTTGCCGCAGCAATAGAAGCGCTAGTTGCTATAGCTCCCAATCCTTCTATCTGAATCTCATTATTCAAAAATGCTTCCACCACATCAGGATCGGACTCTACAACAAATTTTTCGAAAGGATCGTTGAAAACATCTGGTTCTTCATCATCAAAAGGGTTTCCTAAAGCATAACCACTAAGCGGTACTTGTTTGTCTTTGTTGCCTTTTCCTTTAAGAATGGCTTTTTTCAGGTTTTTAACTTTCCCACCTGCCATTTCGTAGATCTTCTCTGCCTTGGAGATTGCCTTTCGCATCTTGGTAAACTTGCGCATATCACCTCCTCGTTTTCGGGCTTCAGCTTCACTTAGATATCCAAATCGTAATTTCTCTGCTACTTTGAACATATTGATTTTCATGGCTAACAAGAATCCGTTTCTAAGTAAAATAGTAGCAGGATTTAAAAAACGGTTAAAGGTTTTGACTACCGGTTTAATTACTTTTTTGCCAAACTTTTTTAAACCTTTTCCTATCTTTTTAAAGAAACCTCCCAATCCGTCGATCACATAGATATTTTCATCCAGATCGGCATACATTACTACATTTCCATTATCGTCTAATATCTCATAAGCAATCTCCGGGGCGGAGTCAGAGACTCCATTTATTATCTCACTCATATTCTGAGAATCTGTGATATCGAGAGCATCTAGTCCTGTGGCATCAAAGCCGTCTAATCGGTGTAATTCCATACTATTCTTATTACCTAGGTCAGTGACCTTTTTATATTCTTATTTTGTTTCTTTTTGTTCGCATTAGGAGTTTTGTTTCTGGCACCGCCAGTTTTGCTTTTGGCACTACCAGTTAATAGTTTTAATACTCCAATCCCTGCTGCTACTGATATTCCTGATAGGATTAAAAAATTCAACAGGTTAAAATCTTTTTTTGGTGATATCGTTTTGATTTGCTTTCCATCATCTAACCGAAAAGGAGACAACACTTGCCCTTTCTTATTTTGAACACGTTGTTTTGTTTCTTGAATAGGAATAGAAGAGTTCTGTATCATTCTTTTATGGTGAATGATCTTGCGCAGTGGAATTGGTGATTCTTCTAATGCATCCAGACTAATATCTGCCATATCTACGCCGCTTAATGTTCCTAATCCATTGATACTAAAAGAGCCTCCGGCTTCTATGTCTTGCTTTTCGGAGTAGGGAACTTCATAATTAAATTGATCAGCTACACAATCGATGACAATATGTCCATTGGGAGTAGGAACGATTGGGTATACATGCTGAAAATGATGTTTCCCTCCGTATTTAGTGATTCTCATTTTAAATGGAATCCCA
Source organism: uncultured Aquimarina sp. (assembly GCF_947495315.1). Taxonomy (GTDB): domain Bacteria; phylum Bacteroidota; class Bacteroidia; order Flavobacteriales; family Flavobacteriaceae; genus Aquimarina. Next base: position 174,493 of record NZ_CANLYD010000014.1, read on the forward strand.
AGGTTGGTAAGAATACTTCCAATAAAAACGGTATAACAATCACAATCCACGCCAGTCATACGATCCGCCCAAGTTCTTGAAGGTCTGCGAACCTGTTCAACACCGGTTTTATCCATTTTGTACTGGATATGCTGGTACACGAAATTCCATATGTTTTTACAAGTGTCTGATAAGTTGTGACCTTTTAGTTTGACTGCCAGCTTCTGAGTGTCTTGCAAAGTCTCTCGTAATATAAGTTGCATCAGCTGGAGTGTATCTTCTAATTTTGCTTTGTCAGAACCTACAATAATGGTATCCTTTTGAACACTCTTAGGAATTAGATGATCAAAGCTCTTAGTAGTACGAATATGTCGTTTACTGTTAGCTTTCATTAAAGTTGTAGGATAATGTTATCGGTTTGTTCATAAGGCAATCCGTTGACACGGGTAATTATTTGCGTTTGCAAGTTCAGTTGTATGGGATTTCCATTTCTTATTTGGCTCACCGCCTCGGTGCCTAGTATCTGGATGAGTGTTAGCCACCCTGCAGATTGAATATGTAAGTCAAATTCTTTCTGGCTGTTTTCTGGAATCTCTATAACGGTGTTTTCTAAAGTGGAACTTCCCAAGAGTTTGTTTTTATGTAAAATCTTAACAAAGGGATGTTGTAAACGTAATGCTACAGGATTAGGGTTTTGCAACTGCACTATCGCTTTTAATTCAATACCCATTAGGTTCACTTTATGAATCCTTACCCGAATCCTAGAAGTAATATTGGTACTCGCTTTTTGTAAACGAGACAAGTATCGAATAGAAAATAAAGCAGCCAATCCACCAGCGATCCACTTAAACATACTCTTTGTTTTTTATCAAAGAAATGGCTTGTTTAATTGCATTACAAACAGGGTTGTGTAAGCTTGTTTTGGTTATGGAAACTACTGGTAATTATGGTAATTTGGTGGTGTGCCGGAGCTTTTTGAAGATTTTATGGAGATGTCTGGTTCTTGAATCCTAAAAACGCTGTTTTGAACTTAAATACAAACAAAAATGATCTATAGATTTTGGAGCAAAGCTGAATTAGCAATCCGTTTTGGAATTAGTCGGGAAACCCTTCGATTACGATTGAAGAAAATCAAAGGATTGAATACGGGAAGAAGACAACTGTTGTATCCTTATGAGGTACGAATGATTTTTAAGGAGTTTGGGGTAGGGGAATAACAAATCGTATCATAACTCTGATTACAATACAATTTGTTAATTTCTTTTAGTGATGTTTTAAATCACATAATAATCCATATAAGTTCCCCCACATCTACCTGCTGCCTCATTTGCAAGATGGATAGCTTTAAATCCAAGAGATGTATGAAATTTTACGTTGCAAGATTGTCTTCTACCTTCTGTATCATAACCTCCATCAATTTTTTTTTGCGCTTCCCTTGATAATGTTTGAATTCCTTTTACATTTAAAATACTCTTCATAGATAATTTATATTAATTATACACTTCAAAAGTAGATGTTTTCAATTCCAATTCCCCCACCTTTTTAGGGTAGTCTTTATTGTTTTATTAATCTAATGATAGTCTGTTTATTATTGCTATGGATTATTTTGACAAAGTAAAAGCCAGAAGCCAGAATAGGTTTAATTTCAGTAATATCAAAATTATTGTTTTTTGAAAAAACTTCATTGCCTAATGCATCAATTATTTTAATGTTATAGTTTGTCGAATAGTTTAATGGTTCAATTTTCATTACTTCTAGAATCGGGTTGGGATAAAGGTTAAAAACTGGTGTTTTATATGATTCATTAGGGTACTCAACATCTTCATTACTTAAAACTCCTTTTAAATTATTAATCCAATATAATTCTCTACTATAAGATACAATTAAGTCTGAGTTTTGATCTCCGTTTAGATCTTCGTACAATATTTTGAAACCATATTGATCACAATTACTAAGACTTTCTCTATAAAAAGTTTCCTTTTCCGAATATGTGTTTTCATTATTATATTCAAACCGAATAGAGTTTGAGCTTCCACTTCTAGAAGTAGTGTAAATGTTATCTACCCAACCATTACTATCTAAATCATAAAAATATACCTCATTTGTTATAAAGTTCGACGATTCTTTGAGAAGTTTTTTCGAGAAATTGTCTGACCCCAAATTCTCAATAATAAAGATTTCAGTTCCTGAATTACTTGTTGTAGAAAATAGAATATCGTTATCTAAATCACCTTCATAATCTATTATATTAATCCCATTTACCAAATTGGTATTAAAACTGTCCGGAGTAAAAACTTTGGAAAAAGAAAAATCTCCATTATTAATATAAATTGACCCATTTACAACTATATCAGGTAAGTTATCTTCGTTTAGCAATCCAACAACTACAGATCGTCCAGAATTTATACTACTTGATAAATTTCGAGTTGTGAAATCATTACCTCCGTTATTAATAAGTATATTATAATGAGCCTCATTTGAATAGAAAATATCAACTTTGTTATCATTATTAAAGTCATAGACAAAAAGTTTAGAGTAATTACGAGCACCAAATGTCGCAATCTCGTTAATTTGTGTCGAATTTAATTCCTTCCAAAAAATCTTATCGTCTGCAAACATGATTATTTCGTTCTCACTATCATTATCGATATCCCCAATTTCGTAATCTTCAAAATTTCTAGCCGTATCTGAAAGTAGTTTTACACTTGAAAATTCTCCATTACCAATGTTTTCATAATAAAGTAAACTTGAATACCAATAATTGTTAGAGGCAGAAACGACATCTAAGTCTCCATCGGAATCTATATCTAATGTTTTTATTTTTAGAGAATTACCGGAATGTAAAAAGTTGTTGAATGAAAAATTTCCGAAACCATCGTTTTTATACCACGCCGGATTTATTGGGTTTAATGTACATTGATCATTTTCGAAAGATAGAATTATATCTTGGTAACCATCAACATTTATATCAGAAACAGAAATTGGATCAAAACCACAAGCGCCATATATAACATCCTCTAATAAATAGGAAGTCTCATAATCATTATTCATATTATTAACTAATTTGAACACATTAGAGCTATTGCTATATATGATATCAATATCTAAGTCATTATCTAAATCAACAGGTAAAAACTTTTTTATACCATCAGCTTCCTTTATCAAAACTTTTTCAGATAGGATACTGTTAAAATCGTCAGTTTTAGAATTTAGATAAACGTGCAATGAGCTGGAATTACTATTGCTTTCTTTGTATAATGAAACTAAATCAACATAATTATCATTGTTAAAGTCTATCAACGAAAACATTTCCATATGTAAACTATTAGGTAGAAAATAGTCAATAATTACCTCGTTGTTTGATTCAATTACTCCATTTTTGTTTTTAATAAGTCGAATTTTTCCTTCTGATTTGGCAATTAAATCTATAAATCCATCATTGTCAATATCTTTTTGACTTAGCTCACTACTTCTTGCAAAACCCGAATGCTTATATTCAATTAAATTGAATACACTATTTCCAATATTTTTAAGATGATAAAGTCTTCCTTGCTTGGGGAAAAAAATGTCTATGTCAGAATCATTATCAACATCGAAAGAAATAAACTCATTAATTACTCCAGTTTCATATTCAAATAAAGTAATACTAGGTTTAAAAGTTCCATCACCATTATTTTCAATAAGTTTAATTTTTGATATCCAAGAGTTGTTACTTAATTTGTAATTTATTGAATAGAGAATATCACTATAAGTATCGAAATTATAGTCAATTGTTTTTAGGTCCGACACATTATAATCTATAGTGTTACTTTCATTAAGTAACTTTTCTATTTTTTTTAGAGGAGAAAAACTACCATCTCCATTATTTACAATTAAAGCAATGTTTTTTTCTGTAGTGCATCCTTGATAACGATATTGTGGTGCTAAAACAAAATCAGGAAATATGTCTCCATTAATGTTTGCCGCTTCTTTATGATAATAATCCTCATTATAGTTAATAAAGTTTCTATCTTCGTAAGTAGTAACTTGGGAAAAAGTATAAATGGGTTTAAGTAAAATGAGTAAAAAAATAACTATACGATTCATAAGCTAAATATTTTTCGCAAAAGTACTTAATAGTATTTAATCACTGCCCGCCCATTCAGGGTAGTTTTATATCTTTCTATTACTACAATCTATGTTGCTATTCAATATAATGTATATCAAAAGACCCTAATCCCACCCTTAAACTTAGCCAACTCTTTACCATTAGGAACATTCTCATAAATAATGGCTGTTTCCCAGGTTCCTTTAAAATGTTGTAAAAGCATTTTTTCTAGTCTTCGGATGCCTAAGGCTTGATTGGGTTTTGATTTTTTGTGTTTCTGGTCAAATGAATAGAAGGTTCTGGAGTTACCATCGGTAAAGTATACAATGCATTTACTCAATGCCTGATCTGGATTGGGATGAATCATAGTTTACATGTTTACAACTTTATGTAGACTTTTCTCATAGAGTTGGAGTAGACGGTCGTCTTTGTACTGAGACAGCCGTTGTTGTTGTATTCTAAAAAGCTGTAAACGTGTTTTGTTTTTGTGTTTTCCTATCCCTTTTTTATGATCTTTCCATTCTGATGCTGTTTTCTGAATCAGAATTTGATTTCTTATTTCTTTTTTCAACAATTCCTGTTTTAAAAACCATTCATAGGTTTTATTAAATCCATTGCGTTTATTTTCAGGATTAAAATACAGATGTGGGGGTGGCACCCAGCGATTTGGGTTTCGGTCTAGCCATCTGGAAACCATATCTATTCGTTTAAAAAGGATTTCTTGATAGCCTTCCCAGTCCTTTTTGCTTCCGGTTATCTTAAATTTTCGATACACTGATGCCCAGATACAATTCAGGATTTCAGTTTCTTCTGGTTGACTTAGCTTGATGTTCGGATAAAGTAGGACTTTGGCATAATTCCAAAAATCGCGCACCAGTTGTAATAAAAAAGCCGAATCTACCTCTTTTGCATTTGTAGATGTTGCCATCTTTTTTTGCTTTTTAGAGGCAGAATTTCGGCTTTCCCTGATGTTCTTGTGTTGTTCTTGTGATGTTCCTGTAACGGAGTTATCAATTTCTTTGTGAGCTGTTAAGCGAACTCCTTCTTTTTCGGTTACTAACTTATCCACAGTGCTATTATTATTTTTTAGTTCTTGTTGTTCATGAACTAATGGGTGTAAATTTTTCACTTTGAGGTCATAGACCTCTTTTATTATTTGAATATCAGACTGGATATTATTTAGAATTGTTGATGATTTTTTCGCTTTAAAAATGGTCGGATTGATCCATAATTCTATCCCTGATTTTCCTCTGTGGGTTTCTTTGATTATAAATCCTGCAGCTTTTAATCGCTCTTTGTGATTGATAATGGTTCTAACCGTGCACCCTTTGCAAGATGCTAGGCTAGGATTGAAGGTTTTAAATCCTGGAAGATCTTTGGTGATATCTTCTCCCAATGTGATAGCTTGATTTAACTGTTTAGCATACAATCGTGTGATTAACTCAGCAGTAGCTCTATGATTTGCATTTAAACGTTCTGTAAGTTGATGATGATTTTGATTGTGAGTATCAATAAAGGTTTTTGTGGCTGTAAACAGCTTACTAAAATCAAAGTAAACGTGAGTAGTGCTATTATTTTCCATAGGATTTATTTTTAAGAGATTTTAATTCTTTTAAAGACGATAGTACAGAGTCACAACAGAAAATAGTGTGATTGATTTTCTCTGTGAATATGTGTCGATATCGATCTCCGAATTGTTCCTGTAAGCTCTCTACAGTTTTTATAGATTCCTTACGTTGCTGTTCTATAAAAAGCAGTTGTTCTTCTAGTGTAAGCATAGGTAAGTCTTTATCTTTTTGGGATGTAACGTTCTAAATATGCCAGGATACTTTTTTTGGAATATTTGATGACTTTCCCAGCTTTGGAAAATACGATTTCATCACAATCTCGTAGTTCTTGTAGCTTGGTTTTACTTTTGATTCCCAAGAGTTGTTTAGCCTCTTCTGTTGATAACCAATCATTAGCAGGATCCATATTAGCCATAGCTTCTTCTTTTGCTTCCCGAATGGTGGTTCTTACTAGTTGCATCATTTCTTTTTGTAAATGCTGAAATGCTTCTGATTCTAATACGATTACTTCCATATTATTATTTGTTTACATTAATTTCTAATAGTTTGAGAAATTCTGGTCTTGAAATAAATGAAGAATCAATATCTACTTGATCGCACAATAGACCTAGATATTGTTTAAGAACCTGTTCTCCGAATGGTAATTCCTTTTGGAGTAAAACACCCTTTCTTGATCCAGTCGATTCCATCATTTTTGAATTTCTCTTTAATCTGGGTGTAAAGAGAAACAATAGAATCATACCAAAACAGTGGTAAAAGGATTTACAACCCCAGTATTTTGTTTTAAATAATTGGTTTTCATTTGTTTAAAAACAGGTCTATGACCTAAATTTGTAAAAAAACAAAGGTAAAAATGCCACTAATCCCTTAAAACCTGCTAAAAAACTAAACCCTTTTACAACCCCTAATTTTCTGTTATTTTTTAAAATTTAGGTTGAATTTGGGTTTTTAGGGTGGAAAAACATCTTGAATTATGTCTCACTTTGGATAGTATCAAGCTTTAGAAGCATCCCTCGAAGCATCTTCTTGACAGAGATTTTAGTACTATCGGGAATCGAATAATATCGGTTGCTTAAACTTTCTGGAGAAATAACTTTGGTCTTATGGGTTTTGAAAGTAGAGGATAAAAACTC
>NZ_CANLYD010000015.1 GCF_947495315.1 uncultured Aquimarina sp.
AGAACAGATTATAAATTATGGGGTAGTGAAAAACATGTATCTCCGGAATACATACACACGAGTAAAGGCAATGCAGCCCTGGAACCTCGTATGCGATACCATCAGTATGATACCAAAGGGAATCCGCTGGAAGTATCACAAACCAATGGAGCATCTAGTATTTATATCTGGGGATATGAAGGGAAATATCCTGTAGCCAAGATAGAAAATGCTACCTATAGTCAGATCACTTCTCGTTTAGCAACGATACAATCGCAATCCAACCAGGATGATGACAACACAATTGGATATGCAGGTAGAGAAGGTGCTCTGAGAGAAACCTTGGATCAGCTGAGAGAGGCAGTACCCAATGCACTGATTACTTCCTATACTTATGATCCGATGATTGGGGTCACCAGTATCACAGATCCAAAAGGATATACCATGTATTATGAGTACGATGGATTTAATCGATTAGTAAACGTAAAAGACGGAGATGGAAATATTCTATCGGAAAATGAATACCACTATAAAAACAACTAATACAGTGATGAAGATGAAAAATTTATTTTTAGTGATTACTGTACTAGTCAGTACAATAGTCAGTGCACAGACACAGTCAGAGAATTATATAAAGACTACCGCATATCAAAAAGAGGTAAAAGAAGGAGAACAGGATCAGGTACTGGAGAGCGATAAAATTGTATCGATAAACTATGCTGATGGACTGGGTAGAGCTAAGCAGTCCATAGCCGTTAGAGCAGGAGGACAAGACCAAAGCACTAATATTTTTGATTGGACTGATGATTGGACTATTGGAAATGGATCTACTCCCTTGTTTAATAGTACTGGAAGAACAGTAGATAATACCCGTGAATTTGGAACGAATCCATTTGGTGAGCAATCCTTACTATGGCGTTGCGGAAATAATGAAGATATACAAACCAATGCAGGGTGGAATTCGGATCATTTCACGATAGACAAATCCGTAGGGTATATGTATACCGTATGGATCAAACGTACAGGAACTGTTTCAGGAACAGCATACCACGGGATTTGGGATGTGAATTTTGTAAATGGAGCGAACAATGGAAATCCATATTTCTTACATGAAAAATTGCCTAATGCAAATACTTGGTATTTATTAGTTGGAATGATATATCCTCACGATTATGTAGGAGGGAATCCGTATGTTAGTGGTGTTTATGATATCAATGGGAACAAAGTAGCAAATGGAACCGATTTTAAATGGAAAAGTACCGCTAGTTCTATTAGGATAAGAGATTTTTATTATGATGGCACTGCTACAAACTCCTTTGCGTATTATTGGAATCCAAGGATGAGTATATTTGATGGTAATTTACAACCTATTAGTCAGCTGATTCAGCAATCCAAACCCAAAGACATCATCACCCATTATGAGTATGATCATCTTGGCAGACAGTCTAAAGAATATTTGCCGTACGCTTCTGAAGAGACACAGAATGGAGCGATATATGTCGATCCTTTGACAGAATTAAATAACTTTTATAATACCGCAAAGTATCAAAATACTACCAATCCCTATTCAGAGACTATTTTCGAGGAATCTCCATTAAATAGACCTTTAAAACAGGCTGCATCGGGATCAGATTGGATAGCAAAAGCTACAGGAGACGATCATACCATAAAACTAGATAGAAGAGCAAATACCACCGCTGATGGCATAGTCTATTTTAAAGTAAATTTTACAAATGGTAATACCGAAGCTCCTTCTTTAGTGAAAGTTAGTAATTATGCAAAAAATGAACTTTTGGTAAATATCACCAAAGATGAAAACTGGAAAAGCAGTGATGGTGATAATCACACTACCAGAGAATATACCGATAAATCTGGCAGAGTCATTCTAAAAAGAACGTACAATGCAGGTGTAGCTCATGATACCTATTATGTATATGATGATTTTGGAAATCTTACCTATGTAATCCCTCCTAAGATCACAGTGAGTAATGGGGTATCTACTACAGAACTCAATGAATTGGGATACCAATATAAATATGATAGCAGAAATCGATTAGTAGAAAAGAAGATACCAGGCAAAGGATGGGAGTATATCGTATATAATAAATTGGACCAGCCAGTGATGACACAGGATGCCAATCAGCGGCCAAAACGAGAATGGCTCTTTACCAAATATGATGCTTTGGGTAGAATAGTATTTACAGGACTACATATACATCCAAATTCAATTTCTAGAGCAGGAATGCAAAGCACAGCATATTCATCGAATTATAATCAATATGAGGTAAAACGAACTTCTCCACTTACAATAGCAGGAACTTCTGTTTATTATTCTAATGAAACTATTCCCGGAGGGATTAGTAAAATATTTACCATCAACTATTACGACAATTATACCTTTGATCAAGATGGAATGAATAAGCCTACTTCAGTGTATGGCATGGCTACTACTAATAACGTAAAGAGCTTACCAACGGGATCTAAAGTCCGAGTGTTAGGAACCAATAATTGGATTACTACCGTAAATGGGTATGATACCAAAGGGCAAGCAATCTGGACAGGAAGCCGTAACGACTATTTGGATACTACGGATAAGGTAGAAATACAACTTGATTTTACAGGAAAACCAGAGATCATGAAAACTACGCATACCAAAGGCAGCAACGCTGCAATAGTGACTATTGACACCTTTACCTACGATCATATGGGGAGATTAGTAACCCAAAAACAGCAAATCAATAACTTTGCAGAAGAGTTAATTGCGCATAATGTCTATGATGATTTAGGACAGTTAGAAAGTAAAAAAGTGGGCAATGCAGAACAAGCACCACTGCAGACGGTAGATTATAAATACAATGTGCGTGGTTGGCTTACCGATATCAATGATGTTAATACGATTGGAGATGACTTGTTTACGTTTAAAATCAACTATGATAATCCGACAATAGCTGGATCAAAGGCGCTATATAATGGTAATATTAGTGAAACCCATTGGAAAACAGCCAATGATCATACACTAAGAAACTATAAATATTCTTATGATGCTTTAAATCGTATTACTAATGCAACTAACGATAATAATCGTTATAACCTATATGATCTTACATATGATAAGAATGGTAATATCTTATCTCTAAAAAGAAAAGGAAACACCAATGCGGCAGCTACTAGCTTTGGCACTATGGATAACCTTATTTATACTTATACAGGTGGGGGTAACAAACTAAAAAGAGTTAAAGATTATACTACAAACCCTCAAGGGTTTAAAGACGGAATAGAAACCACGGAAGAATATATCTATGATCAGAACGGTAATATGACTGTGGATCGTAATAAAGGAATATCTAGTATTAGTTATAATCATTTAAACTTACCCAGCAGTGTTGCCATTTCTAATAGTGAAGGAACAGGAAATATTACTTATATTTACGATGCCACTGGAGCGAAACAAAAGAAAGTTGTCTCTGGAGGAAGTTCTTTAACAACAGAATACGCTGGCAATCAGGTGTATGAAAATGGAAAGCTTAAGTTCTTTAACCACGCAGAAGGATACATAGAACCTAATGGAGAAGGTGAGTTTGATTATGTATATCAATATAAAGACCATTTAGGGAATATCAGACTCTCATACTCAGATAAAGACAAGGATGGAAAAATCGATGTTTTACGAAATAACGTAGACGTTGATGGAGATAGTGACTATGCGCACGAAATCTTAGAGGAAAACTCGTATTATCCCTTTGGTATGAAACACAAAGGATATAATAGTCTTATTACGAGTACAAATCCTGCTCTTAAGTATAAGTTTAATGGTACAGAATTAAATGAGAGTTTAGGGCTTGACCTTTATGAGATGCCTCTCCGACAATATGATCCCACAATTGCTAGATGGACAGGTATCGATCCTGTTACGCATCACTCAATGTCTACCTATACTGGCTTTGATAATAATCCTGTATTCTGGGCGGATCCTAGTGGTGCAGATGCTTGGACTTATGTAGGTGATGGGAAATACAAGAATAATAGAACAAGCGAAACAACCGATGATTGGGAAAGAGCTGTTGGTGAAACTGAAAGTGGAAATAGTAACCAAGATAATTCTGGAGAATGTTGTAAGGATTTTTTAAAAAATGCCTTAGCTGGTTGGGATAGGCTTTTAAATGGCGGTGTGTCATCAGAGGTTCCTGTTGGAAGTCCTAAAATTTATCCTAAAGATAGAAATCCTGTTGGTAAAAATAGAACAGGTAATTATTTTGGAGATGCATTACTGAGGATAGCAGGAGGAGATATTATAATGGACGCTTTCAATGGTAATCAAAGAGCAAAAAACCAAGTAGTCCTCTCTGCTCCACTTGCCTTTTTACCATCAGGAAGAGGAAGCTTTAATACTAGGCTTTTACAAGGTGAAACGGCTACTTTATTTAGGAACTTCGGATGGGGAGAATTAAATTCAATAAAGAATGCTGGTGGTAATTTTTCAATTAGTTCTCGACATTTTCAAGGTAAGCAATTTTGGGTTGGAGAATCTGGACTAAATTTTTGGACAAGTACTAGTTTTGCAAAACCTTTCACAGCTAAAGTTACAGTACCAAAATCTTTTGTTACTCCAGGTAATAGCAATTACATATTCTTAGAGAGTACTATGACTATAGATGGTTATCCTGGAGGAACAGTTTTACCACAGAATTTAGATAGGTTTAATTCAAAAGCAACTATCGACTGGATTAAATATTAATTAAATGAATGAAATAATTTTAATTGTTGACATTATTTTTTTGGATAGAGCTAAAGAAGCTTTTAATTTTCCAATTTCTAATTCAATAAGAACTTCTTTTTGGATTGAAGATGCAGAAAATTCAACGTTTTCAGAGCTAATAGTAGAAAATGAAAACTTCTATTTAGATCAATATTATCACAATGTGAAAATCAAAATTGTTGAAAGAGAATTTTTATCTGAAAAGCTTCATAAAGGAGTTAAATTTAAAATCGGGATATTCCCAAATGCTATAGCAGAAGGACAAATAGACAGTATTGATATTGTAGGTAGTCCCTAGCTAGCGCCCGAATCTTTCGGGTGCTGTCAAAGCTTGGTAAGCAAGAGTAAATAATAAAAAGTAAAGACCAGTTACAATGTAAGTTGTAGCTGGTCTTTTTACTTTTTGTTACACAAAAGCAAAAAAATAGCTGTTTAAGACGAAGCAGGCATTATAAAAGAAAAAAAATCTAGGCAAATATTAGTTATATTTACGACGCCACCGGAGTCAAACTTAAAAAAGATCATCCCAGCGCCCAAATCCTTTCGGGTGCCAAGCAATAGTAAGTATATTCAAATTAGCCAAAAAAAGATAATGTATATCTTTTTGGTTACTTTTATGTCTTATGAGTAGGAAATACAAATTTCATAACAAATCAGGCTTGTATTTTGTGAGTTTTGCTACTGTGTATTGGATAGACATATTCACGAGACAAGTATATTTGGATGTCCTAGCAGAAAGCATTAGATACTGCAGAAAAGAAAAAGGAATGGAATTATATGCCTATTGTTTTATGCCTAGTCATATTCATATGGTTTTTAGGTCAACAAAAGAACAGCCTATGGAGTTGTTAAGAGACTTTAAGCGCTATACAGCTAACAAGGTTATAGAAGCAATAGTTAACAATCAACAAGAGAGTAGAAAAGAATGGCTTTTATGGATGTTTGAAAGAGCTGCCAAGAAACAGTCAAATGTAACCAAGTATCAATTTTGGCAACATCATAATAAGCCTGTAGAGTTGTGGAGTGAAAAAGTAATTCAGCAAAAAATAAATTATATCCATAACAATCCTGTTGAAAGTGGTTTTGTTACGGATCCTATACATTGGAAATATTCCAGTACCAGAAATTTCCAAGATGATCATACTATTTTAGAAATAGATGAAACGGGATTTAAAGAACTTGGGTAGTATATAAAATTTGCCATGTTCCGCACCCGAAAGGATTCGGGCGCTAGCGTGGGACACATGGAAATATTCAAAAGGAAGAGAAGAAAAATATAATTGACAGAATAAGAACTAGAATACAAAATTATAGAAATGGAAATCAATAAAATAAAACAATTTTTATTTGTAACATTAATATTTATAATATTAATGACATCTTGTAATAAAGATATTGAGAATGTTAGATTAGAAGGATATGTTTATGATATAGAAACCAAAACACCTCTATCAGGTATAACTTTGAAAATAGAAAACGCCTACTATGAGGGAGGCGATTACGATAGTTATAATCATTATAATTCTTATCAAATAATTACGGATGAGAAAGGATATTTTAAAGTTGATTTTAAGAAAAGTGCTTACATTCAGATTGATGTTGTCCAGGATGGATATGAAAAGTTTTTTCGAGCAATAGAAGTATATACCAATGACTTAAAAGAAGACGTTTTTTTAGAGAAAAATTAAAATATACCTGATCTCCCTCACCCCCGCTAGTCTGTGACTTCGTACCGTCAAAGATTGACAGGTAAGAGTAAATAATAAAAAGAGAAAGCAAAAAGCTACTACAATATGATAGTAGTTTACCTCCGCTCGGGCATAGTATACTACTGCTAGTTTGCAACTAATAGCATCAAAGCTTGGCCGGGTAACAGTAAAAATATAAATAGATAAAACCCAGTTACATTGATTTGTAGCTGGGTTTTGTTTGTTATTCGTACAATTTACAACAACACTATTTTTCAATTAGTTTTCTGGCTGATACTCTGGATGACCCGTTTGCCATAAAGCAAAAGATAAGATATTAGCAAACCTTGTAAATTCTATTAGTTTTGTATCATCTTGCGCATGACCTGCTTCTGAGTTAGCTAATAAAAAATTAGGCTTTTCCGAAGTATTTGCAGCTTGAATACGAGCACCAAACTTTACAGAAAACCAAGCGGGAACCCTTGGATCATTTAAACCTACAGTCAATAAGGTAGCCGGATAGTCTTCTTTATCTTTTATATGATGGTATGCATCCATTTCTAATAAATTTTTAAACCCTAATGAGTCTTTAATGGTACCAAATTCCTTAACATTATTCGCGCCATTAGCTCTCATTTCTGATCTAAGCATATTTAAAGAGCCAAATTCCACAATCGCCGTTCCAAATAAGTCCGGTCGTTCTGTAATAGCTCGACCAATCATAATACCGCCCGCACTACCACTCCATATAGCTAATTGATCTGGATTGGTATATTTACGATCAATCAAAAATTCCGCACAGTCAATGAAATCATTCCAGGTATTTGGTTTCGTAGCTTTATAACCTCCTTTATGCCAAGCATCTCCTTTTTCTCCTCCTCCTCGTACGTGAGCAATCGCATATACGCCACCTTCCATGACCCATAACAATCGTCTCAATGAAAATCCTGGTTTCATAGATATTCCATAAGAACCATAGCCATCCATCATCACACGATTTTTAGCATTCTTTACAAGATCCTTGTTATATATCAATGATAAAGGTATTTTTTCTCCATCTCGTGCTGTTACCTCTATCTCTTCTACGACTATATTATCTAATTTATCGTTATGCACATCCTCTTGTAAGCTTTGATTAATAAGCCCCTCTGACGTATAAAGGTATCTTTTATTATTGGTGATCCAACCTCTCGCATTGATCCATAATTCTGGATGTGTGACACCTAAAGAACTGATACTAATATTGCCATATACCTGAGGAAGTTGAACTGCTTCTATAGTTGCATTATCCAGTTTATATAAATCAGCTTTCACTCCATTAGTATTGGTCACAAAGTATAAACCCTCGCTGGTTAACTCAAAATCCGTAATAACTTTATCCTTATATTCCTCCACCAATACCTGCGGATTTTTAAAGTCGGGATTAATCAACGATGTCATACAGATCTTAAAATTAGGCGCATCTTTAGCAGTTCTATACACAACAGAATCTCCACTAATCTTAATACTTTTTACTTTATCAGATTTTGTAAACAATGGTTTCCATTCTTTAGAGCTAATATTATTTATTGACTTGTAATAAGCGTCGTAATAACTATAGGCTCCAGTCAATTTTCCCAATATGTATTGAGCATCTGGGTTTTCTATAGAAATTACTGGAAAATCTTCTTCGTTTATTGCTAATTCGGAATTAAGCTCTTTTGATAATATAACTTTTAGTATCTCTGGTTTATCTCCCAATCGATATACAACAGATTGCATATTTTTAAGAAAGCCTTTAGCCTTAGGATCGGTCACAGGATGATAGACATATACAAAGCCTTTATTATCCGGTAACCATTGTATTCCTCCGGCCGCAGAAGGCCAGGCATTTTCTAATATCTCTGGATGTACTTTACCAGAACTAACATCAACTATAAGTAATTCTGAAATTTCTTTCCCTTTAGAAGTTAAACTGACTACGACCTTCGATCCATCCCAATTAGGTCTAATGTAATTGATTACATATTCAATTCCAGAATCTGATCTAAAATCCTTTGGGTCATATAGTAACTGTTCCTTTTCGGAAAAAGATTCTTTATAATAAAGTCTTGGAACATTTTCATTTGATAATCTTTTTAAATAAAAATGTCTAGTATTCTCCAATACTCTAAGTTTAGAAATTACGAATTTCTTTTTTTGATCAGCATTGATTTGTTCCTTAATTAAAAACTGACGTCTATCAATCGAATTTAATAAGTTAGTGGCGATCAAATTTTGTTTATCTACCCAAGATTTTACCTCGGGATTGTTTAAATCCTCAGCATAACGATATGGATCATAAATTTTATGTCCATAGAGTTCTTCCATAGTAACTTTCGGAGTCAAATTATGGGTTTTCTGATTACATCCAACCATAACAAACGTGAGAAATAATAACCTAAACAATTTCTGATTCATATAAAATTTTTAATACGACTTTCTAAACTTAGAATTCCAGATTTAAAAATAGTATTAACCTCCTACAGTCCAAGTATCAGAAGCATCACCATCATCGTCATCATCATCATTCATTGGGTTAATATCCCCTATCATGTCTATGTAACTACCTCCTCGTATAGAAGACAAATTATTAAGTTTTGCAATGTTCATTTTTTCTAGTGTAAGCTTTCCTTTGATGTGTGATTTTTTCATGTGTATTCTTTTTAAAAGTGATTGTGGAACAAATGTATTTATTTAGAGCAGAAAAAAACTACTTCCTATCCGTTTGCTTGTCTGTTTTCAGGAATACAGAGTCTGTTTTTAAGGAATAGCTTTTTTAATTCATTGTTTAACAGACTTTTATTTCTCAGTCTCAAAAACAAGTCTAATCACTTATGAACTTCTTTTTTTTCTAATTGTTTAAGAAAAAAGGAAGGATAGATACCCGTAGTTTTATAAAAGGATTTAGAAAAAGCCTCTGTCGTATTAAAACCAATTTCATTTGCTATCGCCTTAATTGTATACTTCCTAAACTTAGTATCAGATTTTAGTCTTTCAACTACAAAATGAATCCTAAGGTCATTAATATAGTTACTAAAACTTTTTTGTTTATAGAAATTGATAGTCTTGGAGAGGTATTTAGAATTTGTCTTTAAATCTTTCGATAAAGAACTCACTGTAATATTAGGTTGTAAAAATTCCTGTTTCTCTTCAAAAATGCTTAGTTTTTTAAGAATATCAATAATAATTTCTTCGGAAATTCCTATATCCTGGACTTCTTTTTTAGGTTCAGGTTTTATAGCAACTTCTTCTATTTCTTTCGTTTGTTCAAACACTTCTTGAAACCTACGCTGATACGTTTTTTTCTTTTTATTATTAAAGTATAAAAATAATAGTAAGGCAAAAGAAAGAACCCCTAAAACAACAATGATAATATTCCTGTTTTGACTGTTCTGTTTTAGCGAATCTATAATAGCTTGTTTTTCTGATAACAGATTAGGAGTAGAATAATTCCTATTAATCTTTTGATAAACATTTTTAAAATTATTATCTAATATGCTATCGACCTTCAATAATCTATTTATATAAAAAAGCTGTTTTTCGACATCACCATTACTTTTGTAATATTTGATTAAGTCACTATAGGGATCTAATATATCAGGATAAAAATGCTTTCTGGCAAATACTGTAGAATCAACTTTACGATAATATTCGATAGCCTTTTTAATATTATTTTTTGCAAAAAAGACTTTCCCCAGATAAAGATCACTCCTAATTAAAGTTCCATCGCTCTTAATTTTATTGTAAAATAAATTCTGAAACTTATTTAAAGTATCGATGCTTGATTTATATTCTCTCTTGTAATAATCTGTTATACCAGAGGAAACTAACAATCTATCATATAAGATACTGTCTTTCGAATCCAATGATAGTCTAATTGCTTCATAATTAATATATGACGCAGAATCATATTTTTTGTTCTTATTATAGGAATCGCCAAGAGCGAAAAGAGATTTTATATATTCAACTTTATTTCTCTCATCATTTTGATAAAGCTTTTCATAGTAGTCCTTGTATGTTTTGAAAATTTTAAGAGCATCGCCATACTCTCCCAAATTATTCTTTAATAAGGCGATATAATAATCTATCTTAAACTTCTGATCTATATTATTATTTTTATGGGCAAGTCTGTTAGCTACTACTAATTCATCCATTGCCTTTTCATAACGACTTAAGGACCCTAAAACTCCTGCTTTATATAAGTGAGCCTCCGCAGGATATGTGTAATCTTCCAATTCTCTGGTTAGATCAATAATACTGTCAGTATATTTAAGTTTCTCTGATTTATCAACAATTTTAGCGAGCATATAGTATCCATCCGCTTGCTTGATGATGTTATTCTCTGTTTTTGCTTTAACAAGAAAGGCAGTTGCGTATCGTTTAGATATATCAATATCTTTTTTGTATTGATCGAATCCTTTAGACAATTCTAAATAACTCTTGGTAGTCAACGAGTCTTTAGATAATTCATCGTTTTGAGCATTTACATTCTGAAAAAAAACGAATACTATATATAAAACTATACTGAAGTAACTTTTTATCATTAAGTGAACGATATTTTCTTTATTAAAAAACTATTAGTAACACTTGCCAAACACCCTATAGCTCTTAGGTTTTATATAAAGATACCATCCATTATATACACCAACATACGTATGTATGCTATAAAGTAGTTGCAATATCAGTATATTTTTTCCCTTCTATTTTCTAAAAGGGGTTTACATACTGAGTTTGTAAGTTTTTTTGTTAGAAGGGGTATTAGTCTACATTTTTAGTAGGGTGCAAATATACTACTTTCCTTTTTCTGTAAAGTTTTCTTATCCTTTTTTTTAAATAACAATTAACCAGTTGTTTACATTAAAAAAACCTAGTCTGGATTCCGCGAATAGCGGGTCTGTTTTCCCGAATACAGATGTAGTTACCTTGTTATTAAGCTTTTACCGAAGTTATATTTGAGACATCAATAATTCATTTATTATGATCACACTACTCATAAAACTCGTTCATCATCTCGTAGAATTTATGATATACCTATATCAATTGATTTATTAATCTGCAAACACACAAAATATGAAACAACTATTTCCCAAAGAAATAATCGAAAATACAGTAGAAGTACACCAGTTTAAACATCAGAACAGCAGTAAAATAATTTATGGGTTAATTTTGGTTGCTATCCTGATCGTGCTGATTCTGTTACCTTTTATAAAAGTGGATATCTATACTACAGCTCGTGGCATGCTTAAGCCTAGTAAAGAACGTATTGCGATCACTCCACTACAATCTGGTAAGGTAGTATTTGTAAATCTACTAGATAACCAAATAGTAAAAAAAGGAGATACCCTATTAATGACCAATAAAAAAATCCTGGATCAGAAAATACAGTTTTCTACCTCTAAAATTGAAGAAATCCAACAGTTCATAGCCGATTGCGAATATATAATCAATACTTCTAATCCGCTTTTCCTAAAAATAAAATCAGCTCGCTATCAAAAAGAATACTTGTATTACACACAAAAAATAGGGGAATTACAAACACGTTACGAGAAAACCTTGATAGATTTTGAACGAGATCAGAAACTATATAAAAAAGGAGTAATTGCCAAAATTGAATTCGAGAATAGCGATTTTGAACATCAACTATCTATAACCAATCTAAAGCAATACAGAAAACAGCAAAAAAACACCTGGCAGACCATGCTTACGGATTATTCTGCTCAGATACGAGAGTTAGAAAGTAGTGTATCGCAAATAGTCCAAAACCAAAAAGAATATATGATCACCGCTCCTATTGACGGTATATTAAAGAGTGTAAAAGGTATAGAACCCGGAAGCATGATCATAAGTGGTGCTCCTATTGCCGAAATATCTCCAGATACGGGGTTAATTGTAGAATGCTATCTCTCTCCATCTGATATTGGACTGATAAGCAAAGCAAAGAATGTAAGTTTTCAGGTAGATGCATTTAACTACAATCAATGGGGATTGGCTACCGGAAAAATCCTGGACATCAGCAAAGATGTGGATATGGTCAATAATCAACCTGTTTTTAAAGTTCGCTGTGCGATAGATCAAAAACATCTGGAACTTAAAAATGGTTTTAAAGGAAATTTTAATAAAGGAATGACCTTAAGCGCCCGATTTCAGCTAACAGAACGAACTCTATTTGATCTACTCTACGATAAGGTAGATGATTGGTTGAATCCATCCAGTCCAACCATCGCACAAATTGAACAATAAAATAAAAAGCAGTAAGTAAAAAGGTATTGGCTATTACACATTTGATACGTAAGGCTTCCAATATCTTAATACTAACTACTAAAAATCTATATAAAATGGCTAAAATTAAAATCAAACAACACGATATTACAGATTGCGGAGCTGCTTGTCTGGCCTCTATATCTGCTCACTATAAATTAAAGCTTCCAATCGCTAGAATACGACAGTATGCAAGTACCGATCAAAAAGGGACGAATATACTGGGACTTATGGAAGCCGCTCAGAAAATTGGATTTACCGCAAAAGGTGTTCGGGGAGATTTTGAAAGTTTATCAAAAATTCCTAAACCGACAATCGCCCACGTGATTGTAAGAGGAAAACTGCAGCATTTTGTGGTGATCTATGAAGTAGCCAAAAAACACGTTCTTGTGATGGATCCTGGAAATGGGAGAATGCATAAAAAATCACACGAGGAATTCAAAAAAGAATGGACAGGTGTATTAGTACTTATATCTCCAAATGAAAATTTTGAAAAAGGAAATGAAAAAATCTCTTCCTATAAACGATTTTGGTATTTATTAAAACCTCATAAACTAGTAGTTTTCCAAGCATTAGTAGGTGCAGTTGTATATACGCTACTAGGGTTTTCTACTTCTATCTTTATACAAAAAATAACAGATTATGTCTTGGTAGGCGGAAATACCAAACTACTAAATCTTCTAGGTGTTATTATGCTAGGGTTATTGGCTCTGAAGTTTATTATTGGTGTTTTTAAGGATGTATTTCTAATTAAAACGGGCCAGCAAATCGATACCAGATTGATTCTAGGATATTATAAACACTTACTAAAACTACCGCAACAGTTCTTTGACACTATGAGAGTTGGCGAAATCACCTCTAGAATTGGAGATGCTGTCAAAATCAGAAATTTTATCAACGGTGTAGCGCTATCGCTTACTGTTAATGTAATGATACTCTTTTTCTCATTTGGATTAATGTTTTTCTATTACTGGAAACTTGCTTTAATCATGTTATGTGTAATACCATTATATGGGGGTATTTACTATATCATGAATAAATTAAATAGGAAAGTTGAACGTAAAGTGATGGAAAAAGGAGCGGATCTGCAAAGCCAACTAGTAGAATCTATAACCTCTGTTGGAACCATTAAACGTTTTGGTCTGGAAGAGTTTGCAAATATCAAAACCGAAACACGATTTATTGGTTTACTACAAACAGGATATAAATCTGCATTGAACTCTGTGTTCTCTAAAACATCAACAGGAATCATTGCTCAATTATTTGTCATTATTTTACTATGGTCAGGTTCCTTTTTTGTAATCGAAAGAGAAATTACCGCAGGAGAACTGATGTCTTTCTACGCTATTGTTGGATATTTTACCGGACCCGTGGCAAGCTTAGTTGGAGCTAACAAACAAATACAAAATGCACTGATCGCAGCGGATCGTCTTTTTGAAATCATGGATTTAGAGCGAGAGGAGACAGAAAATAAAATGAAACTAAACAGAGAAGCTGTAGGAAACATTTCTTTTACAGACGTTGCTTTTCGATATGGAAGCAGAAAAGAAGTTTTCAAAAAGTTTAACCTTACCATCAACAAAGGAGAATTGACAGCTATCGTAGGTGAAAGTGGTTCCGGGAAATCAACACTAATGTCGTTACTACAAAACATTTATCCAATCCGCAGTGGTATTATCAGTATTGGAGATAAAGATTTACGTTATATCGATAATAGTAGTCTCAGAGAAATAGTAGGTGTTGTACCCCAACAAATAGATCTTTTTGCCGGTAATGTTATAGAGAATATTGCTGTTGGTCAATTCAATCCTAATATGGAAGAGATTATTACTATCTGTAAAGATATTGGTATTTTAAAATTTATTGAAGATTTACCAAATGGTTTTAATACCTATCTAGGAGAAAACGGAGCATCCTTATCCGGCGGACAGAAACAGCGAATTGCTATTGCCAGAGCGCTGTATAAAAAACCTGAAATATTAGTACTTGATGAAGCAACATCTTCTCTAGATAGTGCCTCCGAAAACTATATACAAAAAACTATACAGAACCTTAGAATTGAAAACAAAACCATTATAGTCATTGCACACCGTTTAAGCACCGTAATCGAGGCCGATAAAATCGTAGTACTAGAAAAAGGAGAGGTATTAGAAGAAGGAAATCATCAAGACCTATATCGACGCAAAGAAAAGTATTATCAACTATGGCAGCAACAAATGCCAGCATTAGATTATATCAATAAAATAGATGCAGTAGCGTAATTATAGAAGGCTTTCCTAAATATAGAACTGCAACAAACTTTTAATAAAAAACACTCGAATCATGACAAAAATAGAACGACAAATAGAATTAATAGAACGATTAGATCGATTAATACGATTACAAGCAACTGGAAACCCACGACAGCTGGCCAGGAGACTTGATATATCAAAAGCTTCATTGTTTAGAGTTTTTGAAGTGATGAAACGACTAAATGCACCTATAGTTTTTGATATTGGACTACAAAGTTACATATATGAAGAACAGGTAAGTTTTAAGTTTGGTTTTTATACAAGAGATCTTCAAGGAGAAGAAGTCTTGGAAATCAGCGGAGGAAGTTTTCAAAGAGTTTTAATGGAACCTGGTTTTAACTATCCATATCTAAAAACGGTATAATTAATTCTAAAGAACTCATGAAGAAAAATGAAAAGGAAGTTAGATTACTTGATCAACAAATCGATCAACTTGTAAATGATCCGGAACTCCAATCAGTAATTTCTGATGTGATGATGTATTCAGAAGATTATGATATCGATATAAATGATACTACTGATGAAATATCTAATAGGTTTTAAAAAAATATTGAGTTTGATTCGTAAAATGGGAGTTTGTTTTGTACAGCTCCTTTTTTTTATGCCTCAAAAATATCCTCTATCGCATTATAAAAATTTAATCCTTTAAGTATTTCTCTTACCCATAAGATACTTTCGAAAATTCCTTGATGCATTAATACACCTATATCTAACAGTTCTAAAAATCAGTTTCGATCTCACAAAACATATAGGATTAACAAATTTTAACATTTTTAAATATACACTCTCAATTAATGAGATTCCCCAAACCTACTTTTACATTGTCAAAACGAAACAGGTGCACCAAAACAATTTGACAGCTCATACAAATATTAATCATAAAATTTTAAAGATGAAAAATTTAGAAAATTTTGGAGTTCAGGAATTAAACAATCTTGAGTTACATTCAATTGAAGGTGGAAATTGGTTAACTGATGCCGCTGACGCTATATCCGATGCTGCTGATGCTGTAGTAGAAGCTGTTGGAGATGCAGTAGATGCTGTAGAAGGTTTCTTTGACGGATTAACCGGAAACTAGAATATCACATTAAATAATAACTTATAAAATTAAAAAATCATGAAAGAATTAAATCTAAACGAATTAGTACAGATCAACGGTGGAAGTGAAGAAACTTATAACGCAGGACACGCTGCAGGAGAGGCTATACACGATGCGGTTGTAGACGCAGTAGACGCTGTAGTAGGTTTCTTTGACGGATTATTCGGAAACTAAAATATCACATAAATAATAACTTATAAAATTAAAAATCATGAAAGAATTAAATCTAAACGAATTAGTACAGATCAACGGTGGAAGTGAAGAAACTTATAACGCAGGACACGCTGCTGGAGAAGCTATACACGATGCAGTTGTAGATGCAGTAGACGCTGTAGTAGGTTTCTTTGACGGACTATTCGGAAACTAAAATATCACATAAATAATAACATATAAAATTAAAAATCATGAAAGAATTAAATCTAAACGAATTAGTACAGATCAACGGTGGAAGTGAAGAAACTTATAACGCAGGACACGCTGCTGGAGAAGCTATACACGATGCAGTTGTAGATGCAGTAGACGCTGTAGTAGGTTTCTTTGACGGATTGTTCGGAAACTAAAATATCACATAAATAATAACATATAAAATTAAAAATCATGAAAGAATTAAATCTAAACGAATTAGTACAGATCAACGGTGGAAGTGAAGAAACTTATAACGCAGGACACGCTGCAGGAGAAGCTATACACGATGCGGTTGTAGATGCAGTAGACGCTGTAGTAGGTTTCTTTGATGGATTATTCGGAAACTAAAATATCACATAAATAATAACTTATAAAATTAAAAATCATGAAAGAATTAAATCTAAACGAATTAGTACAGATCAACGGTGGAAGTGAAGAAACTTATAACGCAGGACACGCTGCAGGAGAAGCTATACACGATGCGGTTGTAGATGCAGTAGACGCTGTAGTAGGTTTCTTTGATGGATTATTCGGAAACTAAAATATCACATAAATAATAACTTATAAAATTAAAAATCATGAAAGAATTAAATCTAAACGAATTAGTACAGATCAACGGTGGAAGTGAAGAAACTTATAACGCAGGACACGCTGCTGGAGAAGCTATACACGATGCAGTTGTAGATGCAGTAGACGCTGTAGTAGGTTTCTTTGACGGATTGTTCGGAAACTAAAAACAAACTTTTAGAACCTCACAGTTTTAGGAGTTCCTTAAAATAGTTTGCAACACTTTATAAGAGCTTTGCAAAATATCAAAAAAAAGTGAGCAAGTATATTGCTCACTTTTTTGATTCCTAAATTTTCTTATGCTACACTATGAAATATGACAGGTCAGAAAATTCGTAAAATGAAAATGATGAAAATCAAAAAAAAACATATCTTAATAACTATGCTTCTACTCGTCCTATTATTAATTGGTGGTGTTTATTTTTTAATGAATAATTATAAAAAACAGGATCAACTTACTATTTCCAATGCGCCAAATAATATTTCGATTCCCTTTCGATATTCTTCCGGCGGTCATATGCTGATTGATGTAAAAATTGACAGCTCGAAAAAGACATATCCTTTTATTCTAGATACCGGAGCATCAAACTACTTATTTTATAATTTCCCTGAAGAAAAAATCGAAAAGTCAATAGGAAGAGGAATAAGTATGGATCCCAATGGAAAAATATTCTTCCCTAAAATCTTCAACATTCCTTTTTTAGAAATTTCGGGTATAAAACTAGAAAACATTGCATTCAATAAATCTCCTACTCAATTCAGTTGCACAGAAACTATTTATGGAATTATAGGCAAAAACATTATGCGTCATTTTGCCTGGCAGTTTGATTTTCAACATAATAGAATTTATATTGCAAAGGAATCAAAACTTTTACCGAAACATCAAGAAGAGGGAATTCAACTAAAATTAAGAGAAAATAAATTTAGTCATCACCTATACATTCCTATTTATTTGTCAGACAACACTAAAACCAGGCTAATACTGGATACAGGTATGAGTGATATTTTAAAACTATCTACGAAAGAAATAGCATCATTGCAGTTTGCTAAAAAAATAAATATTCTCGGAGAAGGCAGCAGAGGTTTAGGAGGTAAAAGTAATTCAAAGCAATATTTAGTAAATCTAGAAAACCTTTATCTCGGAAAAAACAAAGCATTTTTAATTCCTACTATCACTACCAAGATAAGTGAGAAATCATCTTTCAAAGCTCTTGGGTTAGGGTTTTTAAAAAACTTTGTAGTTACCATTGACTGGAGTACCGCATCTTTAACCTTATATCAAAAAACAAAAAATCTAGAATTGACTGAAAAAAATTTTGGATTAAGTTTCGGATTTGAAGAAGAGATTTACATAAAATCAGTAATCGAAGGAAGTAAAGCGCACATACTGGGAATTACTCCTAATATGAAAGGATTCTTGATTAATGACAAACCTATTAAAACTGTTACTCAATTTTGTGAGTTCAAAAGTGTTAAAAAACAACTAGATAGTTTAAAACTAACCTTTAAGGACACAAATAAAGAATATATTCTTTCTCGAGAACTTTACAATTACTAAAATTAGCGAATAACGTCTTCATCTAAATAGAAAATATAGAACCTCACATATCTATTCTATTTTAAATAATTATTCAAAAAAAGCATTTTTTTATCAGAGTCTCAACTAATGAGACTGTGGCTTTGTATTCTTGTATTGTAAATGAAACAACACTTATAAGTAACTCTATTTCAATACAAAACATGCATATTCACATATTTAAAACCTAATATCATGAAAACATCAAATTTGTTTACAGAACTTTCGATTAACGAGCTTACAATGTTCAGAGGAGGAAATCCTACTTCATCTGAAGACAACACAGAAGGATTACCAATTGTTCCCTTTGGAGACCCTAGCGATTGGGATGATTACTTTCCACAAAACCCGCAACCTTAAAAATAAATGAGTTGTTATAGCCATATATAGTATCAAAATATTACAAGAATTTATGGCTCAACTTCCAGAGTTTTCAGATCTAATAATCATTTTATCAATAATTTTTAATTATATACTCATGAAAAATTTAGCAGCATTATCAAATCAAGAAATTACAACTATTAATGGAGGAAATCATAGTTCTAACGTTTGGGACAATGGATCAGGTGGCGGATGCACCGACACACCAGGATTTCCGGGTCCTATAATCATTTTAGGCCCTACTACTGGACCTACATTTCCTGATCCAGATGTATTCTCAATGTAATCAATTTATCAATAACACTAATTTCGCACAATATGAAAAATCTAATAGCATTAAAAACTCAAGAAATTAAAAACATCAATGGTGGCAATCATAATCCAAGTGTAATGGATGATGGTAATGGTGGAGGTTGCACTGGAGGACCTATTATCATTATTGGCCCAACAACCGGCCCTACATTTCCTGATCCAGACACTATTTTCGGATTATAAGGAGTACATCTTTATGATGCTACCTAAAAATTCCTTCTATCCTTATACATAGAAGGAATTTTTATACATCAATAAACTTCCCATTTTTTTAACCCAACTATTTAGTGTCGATATGGAAAAAAATTATCAGAATATGCTGTGTAAAATCATGAAAAATTTTGAAGGAATGTCTAAAATAGACAGCTTCGATCTTATTCATAAAATGGAGATTTTATTATACTATGCTAATAGTCCCCTTAACATCGACGAGGTAAAGAACATAATAAGCTCAGAAGTTCAGAGTGAAGAGATTGATCCTTTTTATTTTAGCATACTTCCCAATGGAAATTTCTGCGAATTTATCGGAAGTAATGGAGTTCTTCATATCTACAAAGAAGTGAATCGGTTTTTACCGGATTGGTCCATTTTTAACACCTATCACTATAAATCAAAATATTTACCGTTGGAACTTAAAAAACTCACTCGAAGAAACCTGCTTCAAAGCTTCGAAGGAAAACCTTATCAAGAAAAGATCAAGGATTTTTTAAGAATGAATAAGGTTACTAAAAAAGATATGATCACAAATAAAATGCTATTATTAAACATATAATATCCTATTATGTATTTTTACGGTGATGTATCAAAAAACACCAGAAGCAATAACCGTTACGGAAGCCTTAAAAAAAATGGAGCACTATTGTGCCTATCAAGAACGCTGTCATAAAGATATCAAGAATAAGTTAAGCACTATGAAACTGATTCCGGAGGCAAAAGAAAAGATCATCTTACATCTTCTGGAACATAATTTTCTTAACGAAGAACGCTTTGCTAAAAGTTTTGCCAGAGGAAAATTCAGAATTAAGAAATGGGGTAAACAAAAAATTGTTAGAGAATTAAAATTTAGACAAATCTCTGAGTATTGCATCAAAATGGCTTTAAAAGAAATCCCAGAGAACGAATATTTAGAAACTTTTCATGAACTCGCCGAAAAAAAATTTTCTGCTATCTCTGAAACAAATGCGTTTAAGAAAAGAAAAAAACTAATTGATTATCTCCTCTATAGAGGATGGGAAAACCAATTAGTTTTTGAGAAGGTTAATGAGCTTCAAAATAATTAATAAAACAGTAATTCTTTTATTAGTATTGAAAACTAATTTTTTTGAAGTTTTATTTACAAAAAAAATATACGGTTATAAGTTGCAATTACATTTTGTTTGCCCTTGTGTAGGTCTATCTCCCACAGTAGTTGGACCAACTATTGTAACTGTGCAGTCATTATCTGAAGGCATACAGAAATCTGTATACACAGGTCCATTCATAGTACAGTTATTACTACCTCCTTTAATTGCTGCTGAATTTGATAATTTTGCGATCGTCAATTTATCAAAACTCAATTTCCTTTTAATTTGCTTTCTTTTCATACTGTTCTTTTGTTTTTGATTGCTTCCAATACAAACATAAAGATTATTTCTTGTCAGTATGTGAATTGATTCAAAACAGCACTCGTTTTTCCGGAAAATCGAATTTCAATAATTTGATTATGAGTTTTTTAAATAATAACTAATCTTGTTCGTGTTTTTCTAATTGCTTTATAAAATATGAGGGGTGGATCCCATTTTTTTTGTAAAACGCTTTAGAAAACACCTCTGTACTATTAAATCCTATTTCATTTGCAATTGCTCTTATAGAGTACTTTTTAAATTTTCTGTCTGTCTTTAATTTATCTATTACATATTCAATTCTTAGTTCGTTAATATAGGTATTGAAGTTTTTCTTCTTATACCTATTAATTACTTTAGATAAGTACTTAGAATTGGTATCAAAACTTTTAGCTAAGCTATTCGTAGTTATATTTCGCCTTAAGAACTCTGATTTAGATTCAAACTCTTCCAACCTCTGCAAGATTTCTTTGATTAAAGTTTCATCGATTCCGATTGTGTCTTTTTCCGCGATTATTAAATCTTCCTTATTTGAATTTTCATCTGAATTTGTTGCGCTGTATAATTCATTAAACCTTTTCTTATACTTTTTATTTTTTACATAATTAGATCCTAAAACCACAATAGAAATTACACATAGGATTATTATTGATCCCATCCAAAACAGAGAAAATCGATTTTCTTTTTCCAGTGAATTAATAATCTGTTGTTTTTCGGCTATCAACTTTGGTGTATCGTAGTTTTGAATTACATTTTTAATTAAATATTTGTAATTGCTATTTAAAACACTATCCACTTTTAGTAATCTTTCGATGTATTTTAGTTGATTATCTGTATCATTTATTTCTTTATAATGATTGATCAAGATTTCATAACTCTTTCTACTCTCAGGAATTATCTGTGGACTTTTCTGGAAAATAACATCTACCAACTTATGCTCTTCTATAGCACTCTCTAACATACCAATGGCAGCATATGACTTTCCTAAATAATAATGTGCCTGACCAAGATTAGCCAAATCATGAGTCTTCTTCAATAAATCAATGGCTTTTACTAAACTATCCTTAGCAAGGGTATATTTTTCTTTACTAAATTGGTTTATTCCTTCATTCAGAATAAAATAGCGTTGAAAATCAGAACGTTCTAATTCCAAAGATTCTTTATAACCTAAACTATTTATTACAGAAGCAGAATCCAATATTTTATTAAAATTGTATGATTCTGAAAGTGCAAAAAGTAACTCCAAATATTGCTCTGGCGCATCTTTTTTATATTTAGAAAAAAAAGGATAACAATCTCTTAAATTTACCAAGGCCGTTTCATTCTCTCCCATCCATCCTTTTAATATTCCAATACTCTTTTTACTGGAATATTGAAGACCTATATTATCATATTTCTTTGCTTCCTCGTTTACCTTAAGAAAATAATCAAAGGCATTTTTAAAATCTCCATCATTAAAGTATACTACTGCCTTCTGTCTATATGAATAAATTGGGTATTGGGATGAGTTCTTATTTTTAGTAAATGAGATAATAGTATCACTATACTTATGAGAAATAGCACTTTCGCTAATCAATGACATGAAATAATAGCCATGTATAATATTGATGCTATTATCTTCTTTTTTTGCTTTTAGAAGATATTTCTTAGCATACTTCTTTGCTATGACAGTATCCTTTTCATTTTCATAAAACTTTTTTGTCAAATACTGATAACTCTCCTCGTGGTTACTGAAATCTTGTTGCCCTTGAAAAGCAATGATACTGTTAGTATATAAAAGAAAAAAGAAAATTTTAAATAACAATATCTTATAATTCATTTCTAAAACACATTTTAATAAAAACTAAACCTTATCCGCACTATTAAACGGTAGGCAAAGATATTATTATTTGTTTTTTTCAATTTGCATATTAAAACAGAAGAAAACATCTAAAAATCAGAATCTTGACAAAACAAACAAGCAATCGATATTCTTAGAATGTCTAGTCGATTTTCCGGAATATCGTCATATAGCACTTGTTAATAGATTATCTCTTATTCTATATTTACATCAATCAAAACAAATATTATGTTACAAATCGACATATAGCTTGAGTGTCTATAATTAATTCAAGAATTCATTCATTTTTTTCAAGTATTTAAATTATGAAAAAAACAATTTTAAGTTTAGGAAAAGTTTTAACCAAAACACAACAAAAAAATATCTCTGGAAGCGGAAATCAAACTCATCAACAATGCAGATGTAATGGGGCTGGGGTAATTATTAATCAACCCTGCGAAGGTGTTGGAATAGGCTGCGGAATATTTGATTATGAACCAGAAATATTATCGCTTTAGATTAAAAAGCGATTCAACCTTTATAGTACAAACCACCAAGAAATTATAGACATAAATCCTGAGTGTCTATAAATGTTCAGGAGATAAGAATAAACAAATATTAAGATATGTTAAAACAAATTTCTGGATTAGGGAAAACACTGAAAAGCAAAGAATTAAAAACAATCAATGGTGGAGGAGGTCCAGGCGCAAATACTTGTCGTACCGACATGGATTGTAACTTTGGCGAAGGAAGATGCAATGGCCTTTACTGTATTTACGAAATGGTATAATTCTTTTACTAATAATCCCGCAATCAGTAATTGCGGGATTATTTTTTAATCAGATATATTTAATTTTTAGAAATAAAGCAATCAGTTATGATTACCCAATAATTCAACCGCTCTATCTATTCCACTATCCTTTTCCTCATTAAAATCATCGTTAGAAAATAAAGGAATTCTATTCTCCTCACTTGGTCCAATCCCAATCGCTTCATAAACTACACCTTGAGCATCACTATATACTTCGTTAGACAATCCGATTGATGCTCCATTTGGCAGTACATGAACCAAAATATCCGAAAAAACACCATTTGTATTATCTCCTACAATAGTTACATAAGGCAAATCTTTCATACAAAGTGTAAAAATTTCTGCAGCACTAGCTGTTAATGGGCTTGTTAGCAATACAATATCATCTGTAAACTGAAAATCTCCTTTAGGAGTTACAGATATAGAGGTGCTTTCTGTAAAACTATTTCCTAATCTAGCTTTTTTAGAAAAAGCAGGCCGTTCTTGATCTACAAATCGCGATGCTATTTCTACAGATACCATATCATATCCTCCTCCATTAAAACGAGTATCGATAATCAATTTAGACACTCCCGAATTCTTAAAATCATTCATCATTCTGTCTAAAACACTATTCAGCGTTTGTAACTCCATACTTTCATCAGCGCTATAACCTGCCATACCAAGAATATTAATATATCCAATATCACTATTGAGTATACCCCAAGCAATATTTTCGCTTTCATCTATCTCAAACTCTCCTCCAAAATACTTTAGCCCTATTACCTCTAATCGCTGATCGTAAAGTCTATCATAATCTTCTCCCGAATCAATTATTAAATCTCCACTTAAGCTTAGATTTAGTCGTTCCAATAAACTTGGTAAGCCTGAATCTATACCAATATTATTTTCTTCATCATCTATAATGACATGACCATCATTGAGCAATAATACAAGTTCTCCTATAGTTTCATAAAAATTCTGAGAAGTTACTTGTTCGCGCAAATTTTCGTATTGTGACCAATCCACATTTCTTGTTTCGAAAAAAGCATAATAGTCATTGAAGATATTCCAGAAATGATCAAAATTCACTTTTGGATCCTCTGTTTGGGAAATTTGATCTGGTAAACAAAACTCATTTTGATTTTCTAGTCTTGTAAATTTAATATCCGAAGCTATTAGTTCTGAAACACCTATTAATTCATTAACATTAACTACATCAAATTGAAAACCTGCAAATTCTTCTTCGTTAAAATTATTATCGGCAATTGAACACCCATAGGTATTCACATTATACAGGATATCCTGATCATCTGTAAATTCAATTATATACCCTTTATCAGGGGCCAACCAAAATCCATTTTTAGTCCCTTCTACAACTATCGGCGTATCATCATCCGATTGACACCCTATTAAAAACACTAAAACGAATCCTAAAAAACACTTTTTTAAAAAATCTAAAATCATACTATTAAGTTTTAAGAATTACATCACTATTGACAATTAAAAAATCAATCAGTTGCATGAAGTTATAAAGAAAGATAAAGGTCTATAGATCTAAATAGATAAACACAGCTTCTGATTGGAGTCAAAACTAGACAGTAACTAGAGAATCAATGTTCCGAAATATGAAGATTTAAAAAATCAGCACCTTTTTCTGATTAATTTTAAACTGGTTTGGAGTTAATCCAGTTTCCTTTTTAAAAGAAGTATAAAATGTAGTTTTAGACTTGAAACCCGCTTCTAATCCTATTGCCAATAAGCTATACTTATCAAACTCCTCATTGAGTATCATATCTTTTACCTCTTTTACACGATATGAATTAATATATGCTGTAAAATTCTTTTTAGTAACATCATTTACAATTTGAGAAAGATAACCAGAGCTTATATTTAAAGTTTCTGCAATCATTTCTTGATTTAAATTTGGGTTGCGATAGATATAATCTTTTTGTAATAAGTTTTCTAGTTTTTGGAAATATACATTGTTTTTAGAAAATGAATGTTGAGAAACTGAAATCTCGGGTTTTTTACTCTTTACATCATTATCATCAACACTAATAATACTCTTTTGTGTATTAGTAAGTTTTAATGAATAAATTCCATTATATACAATCCAAAAAATAAATAAAGATGCCCCAGAACATATTATAGAGATACCAATTTTATAATCTATCCCGAAAATCATATCAATAATATCTACCATAATCCAAGAAGCAACTAATAAAACTTCCCAGACACATAACCTTTTTAACCATTTACTATTTTGATGATCTATAAATTTTTTGTTTTTGAGAATACTATATGCCCAAATTGCAATCACAAAATTAAAGGAATAATAACCAAATTCCTGGATATTAAAAACCCAACCATAAACTAACTCTTTATATTCCCAGGAATACGCATACCATCCATAAACGTATTCTAGATTAAAAACAATATTTATGATCACAGAGAATAAAAATGGGATGTATAACAGAAAAAGTTTCTTGCTTTCTAGTAGATTATGATCAATTGATTTTAGTATGTAAAAAAAGAAAAAAACCGGAAACAAAAATATCCATTCTATATCGTATAAAATCAAGAATTTGGGATATTGCTGA
Source organism: uncultured Aquimarina sp. (assembly GCF_947495315.1). GTDB lineage: Bacteria > Bacteroidota > Bacteroidia > Flavobacteriales > Flavobacteriaceae > Aquimarina. Next base: position 26,147 of record NZ_CANLYD010000015.1, read on the forward strand.
TATATCTCTAACGTATCTAGATATACATTAAACATTAAGAAAGCCAAAATTAAAATTGAATATCCTAAATATTTATTCGTTTGACTTTTAAAATATGGGGAAAACAAAATCGCAAAACCAAAAAGAAATCCTTGAGAAGCACTTATTACCAAAATAATATTCACAAATTCCATGCATAGAGATTATATGATCTTCTGTTTATAAAGACAAAAAGAAATCAAAAAAGTTGCAAGGTTTCTCCAATTATAAATTACACCTTCCTATTGGTTCTCTTAACAGCTACTTCATTTTTATAATCCATCCATTTCTGACCACCAATTCTACGCATAGCGTTATCAAAATAACGCATAAAGAAAATATTGTATGCTGCTTTGTTCATATTTCCTAATCTAGTAGCCATTGCACGAATACTCATAGAAAATCCTGGTGTAAGATATGTCATCTGATGCCAATATCCTTCTGGCATATAAAGTGTTTCGCCGTGTGTAAGATTCGCTATATATCCTTTAGCTTTTTTAAGGGCAGGCCATTTTTCTAAATCAGGATTTGTAAAATCAATGTCCTGATGTGCAATGAGCGCATGAGGAACTTTATATAAATATTTAGTTTCTGATGGAGGAAATAATATGCATTGTTTCTCTCCATGAAAGTGAAAATGAAGAATATTACCTAAATCAATATCGTAATGCATAAATACTTTAGAACCCTGGCCTCCAAAAAAAAGATATGGCATTTTTTTTAGCAACCTTAAACCGATATTAGGATATTTATAATCTTCTCTAAGTTCTGGTACCTCTTTTAATAAATTATATAGAAAGATTCTATAATTTGTAGGTTTCGAATTCAAAAGGTTTACATACTCGCTCATTTTCATGCTTGTATGTGGTTCGTTAAATTTAAATTCTGAATTTATCGGCCTATCATCAAATAAAGGTACCTCTTTGTCACCGGCTACCTTATTAATATACTCTAGGTTCCATTTCTTATAAGCTGGCCAATCTTCTATTAATTTCTCAATAACCACTGGTTTCTGTGGTATAAAATATTCTTTAAGAAATTCTTCTTTGGTGATTGACTCAACTCTTGGTATTTGCTCTAAATTTAATTCCACTGACTATGAAAGCCCGTTATGGGCACTTATTAAAAAATTAATTAATACCATTTGGTATAAAAAATAGTTAACATCACGGTTTGTTAAATTTAAAGTTCGCAAAACAATATCAAGATTTTGTATTATCAAAAATTTCTACTATTGTTTATCGATCTCTATAAACAGTTTCTTTAGCTTTCTGCTTGGCAAGTTCATTTTTTTCAATGGTATGATCGGGTCTTGACCATTTAGGCTTTTCTCCTTTTGCTTCATACTTAGAATCTTCTGCTTCTATTGTATCAGGTTGAGCTTTTTTAACAAATGGTTTTTGAGGATTTAATCCTAATTTTTTAAACATTTCCATATCCTCATTTACATCAGGATTAGGAGTTGTTAATAATTTATCTCCTGCAAAAATTGAATTTGCGCCAGCAAAAAAGCACATTGCTTGTCCTTCTCTACTCATTTCTGTTCTTCCTGCGGACAATCTTACTTGTGTTTGCGGCATTACAATTCTAGTTGTTGCAACCATTCTAATCATATCCCAAATTTCTACAGGCGTCTGATCTTCCATTGGTGTACCATCAACAGCAACTAGTGCATTAATCGGTACCGATTCTGGTTGTGGATTCAATTTAGCTAAAGCCACTAACATTCCTGCTCTGTCTTCCGCCTTCTCGCCCATTCCTATAATACCACCACTACATACGGTTACATTAGTTTTTCGGACATTATCAATAGTCTCCAAACGATCTTCATAACCTCTGGTAGAAATTACTTTTTTATAATATTCCTCTGATGTGTCTAAATTATGGTTATAAGCATACAATCCAGCTTCTGCAAGTCGTTGAGCCTGATTTTCTGTAATCATTCCTAACGTACAACAAACTTCCATTTCTAATTTATTGATCGTACGTACCATTTCTAATACATTATCGAACTCCGGACCATCTTTTACATTACGCCAAGCTGCTCCCATACATACTCTGGAGCTTCCTGAAGATTTAGCACGTAATGCTTGTGCTTTTACTTGTTGTACACTCATCAAATCATTGCCTTCAATATCTGTATGATATCTTGCCGCTTGTGGACAATACCCACAATCTTCGGGACATCCACCTGTTTTAATAGATAACAGGGTAGATACCTGCACAGTATTAGGGTCGTGATATTCTCGATGAATTGTTGCTGCTTCATAAAGCAACTCCATTAATGGTTTATTATAGATGTCTAGTATTTCCTGCGATGTCCAATCGTGTCTAATAACGCTCATAAATTAATGGTATGTGAATTTTCAAAAGTAATTGTTTAAAATCAAAAAACACAAATTAGCTTTATCAAATTCGAGAGTTTTAATAACAATCTATCTTTGTTCTAATTCTTTTTTTCTGGCAGCTCTAATAAAATACTAACTGCATTTCCTCCAAATCCAACAGCATTGACTATAATTTTACTCAACTTTTTAGGAGTTTTTTTATACTCTATAAAAGGGACTGGTATAAACTCTTGATGTTTCATCATTAAAATAGCTAGTTCCATACTTAAAATTCCACTAGCACCAAATGTGTGGCCAATTTTCCATTTATTGGTTGTTAACGCTGGAATATGCTCTCCAAAAACAGTTTTAATGGCATTATACTCTGCTTGGTCACCCTTCACAGTTCCTGGCGCATGCAATACTATTGCATCAACTTCTTCTAAATCGGTGGCGTCTAGAGCCATTTTCATAGATCTCTGAAAACAATCCGCTTCTGTAGATATAGATATGTTATGCGTTAATGCTTCTGTAGCGTAGCCAATACCTGAGATTAATGCCAGCGCATTTTCCTTAATTCCATTTTCTAAACAAGCAATACCTGCTCCTTCTCCTAAAAACATAGAATTTCTGGTTTTATTCCAATTCATTGCCTGACAAGGATAGGCTTCTGTTCTACCTGAAGCATAAATCTTTAAAGCTTTCATCTGGGCAATCGTAAAAGGAGTCAGTGGAGCTTCACTTCCCCCCACTAAAAACTTATCACTTAAACCGGATTGAAGCCACGCGATCCCATTCAGCACTGCGTGCAAAGCAGTAGAACAGGTTATAGAATGACTTATGTCTGGACCTTTAGATCTTAAATCCTGTGCAATCCAAGAAGATATATTACCCAAAGTAGTCGTGGGCGAACTTAAGGTAGAAGATTGATTGGTCTCTAAAAATTCTTTATAATATTCCTCGAAAAGACCTGTTGCTCCTCTAGAAGAGCCCACATTAATTCCAAAATTAAATTCACCTCCCCAATTTGCGTCTTTTATAGCGTTTCTTGCAGCAAAAACTGCAAATAAAACAGAATCATCCAAAGAAGCATACTGAGAATTCTCCTCTTTAAGTTTTTCAATTTCTTGTCTTGATATTTCGTTTAATTTAGCCACCGGAGCTTGATTACCCATAAAATCTTCAAAGGTGATCTGATGTGATGATTCTTTGTATAAATCCCAAATCTCATTGGAGGTAATTCCTAATGGAGAAATAGACGAAATTCCAGTTATAGATACAGGGTTTTGCAACACTAAATTTTTGAGCAAATGTAGGGGTTTGTTCTGGCATGTTCAACTGTAAATTCACAATAGATAAAAAGAATATGAGTATAAGAATAGCATCACCAAATTACCTCTTAATTTCTAAATTAGCATATCCATTGTAACAAAAAGAGTGAAATTTATACATATAGAGTAAGAAAAAGTACCCTATATTATGGAAGAACATACACCACAAAAAAGTTGGTTTAGTAGAAATTGGCCTTGGGTAGTTCCTTTAGGAGGCTGTCTTACATTAATCATCATATTTTTTGTCTTTTTAGGCTCCGTTATATTTGGAGTCTCCCAAGCATTTACAAACTCGACGCCTTATCAGGATGCACTTGTGAAAGCACAAGAGGATGAATATATTGTTCAAATGTTAGGAGAACCAATAGAAACTAATGGTATTATGAGTGGTAGCTTACTGTTCGAAAACAATGAAGGTTCTGTTGATATTTCTATACCTATAAAAGGCCCAGAAGGAGAAGCGAGAATCTATATTGTAGGTATAAAACAAAATGACAAATGGACATATTCTGAACTCTACGTAATTATTGACGAAACCAATGAACAGGTTGATTTATTGTGGGGAGAAGGTCAAAAAAATGAATAAACTTTTTTAATTTAAAAGAGTAATTTATGACTAAAAGGTTAAACATAGCTCATTCAATTAGTGTATTTGGATTTCCTGTATTGATCATTACTTTAATGATTGCAATTGCGAAATCAAAATTATTTGAATTAAACCCAGAAGTTTTATCGATAGGAGTTACTGCTGATCTTCTTTTTACGGTTCCTTTTATTTATTTTCTATTAATTAGAAAAAAGAACATCCCAAAAATCACGATCTTATCATTATTCATTTTAGGAATTGTAATAACAACCTTTATTATCCCAAAAGAAAATCAATTATTTTTAAATCAAATTAAAACTTGGTTCCTACCTTTTTTAGAAATTGGTGTTTTTACATTTATCCTATTTAGAGTAAGAAAAGTTCTAAAGTCATATAGCGCTAATAAAAACGAGAACAATGATTTTTTCTCTACTTTAAAAGTTACTTGCGAAGAAATATTACCTAAAAAGATAGCTATCTTACTTACTATGGAAATAGCTGTTTTCTATTATGGTTTTATCTCCTGGAAGAAAACCGAATTACATAGTAACGAGTTTTCTTATTATAAGAACAGCGGCACCATCTCTCTTTTAATGGCATTAATTGCAATAATTGTAATAGAAACATATGTGCTACATATTCTTCTTGGTAAATGGAGTGCAGTAGCTGCTTGGATAGTAACCGGATTAAGTATTTATTCTGGAATTCAGATTTTCGGGTTTTTAAAATCAATGTTTAAAAGACCTTTTTCAATTGAAACGAATACAATTCATCTACGATATGGAATTTTAAGCGAAGCCATAATAGACATCAATAACATAAAATCTATTAAGATTTCTTCAAAACCTATTGAATTTAATGATACTACCCGAAAACTATCTCCGTTAGGAGAATTAGAAAGTCATAATATGGTTATCAATGTGAAGAAAGAAAATTCTATAATCGGACTTTATGGAATTAAAAGAAAATTTAAAACTCTAGTGTTTTATATTGATAAGAAAGAAGAATTCAAAGCTCAATTGGATAAAAAAATTTCGTCATTAGAATAAAAAAAAAGAGATCAGCGACTTACTAATCTCTTTTATAAATGTTTTTTTAAGACGACTAAACTACTCTATTGCTTGTAGCTATAATTTACACTATAAACAGAAGTCGGTTCTTGATCTACAATCACTGTAATAGTACCAGAACTAGGATAATTATCAGCATCATAAACATAATCAATCTTTACTTCTCCTTCTACTTCTCCAGCTTCATTTTTGTAAACGATAGACTTAATATTATTTAACGGAAACAATGCACGAGCTCTCAAGATTTCAGAGCTTTGCGGCATCATACTAAAATTTAACTGAACTCTATCCAATACTTCAATTAGACCAGCTGCTTCAAATGTATAGAAATAAGGATTTGGAGTAGCATCATACGCTATTGTAGCAGTAAACTCTTCTATCACCTCTTCAAAAACACCAGTTGTCTCATTAAATTCATAACTTTCTTCAAACACTTTTACAGAAATTGGGTTCCCACTGTTATCGTATTCTAACACATCTCCTGTTTCAAAAACATCATAAGGATCCTGGTACAATTCACTTAAGCTAAAAGGTTCACTTCCACCTGAAACCGTTGATAATTCATTATTTTCATATACCAAAACACCTGTATCGATTCCATTAGAAGCACTGGTTACTCTATTATTAGCGTCATAGTTAACTGTAAACGCATAATCTTCTTCATCGATCTGTGCTGAATCAAATTCGACTCTTTCAATTAATTTTTTGGCGGTATCACCACCATTAGCATTATCAAATTCATCTGTTACAGAATCGCTGTCGCAACTTGCCAAAAGGGTTATTGAAATTGTGGATAAAAATAAAAATCTTTTCATAGTAAATTAAATTGGGTTTTTGTTCATTTTATTAACTCGGCAATATACTATGCCTATTCTTAATAGTATCAAAAACTTGATATTTGTTACCGTATAATTCCCGGTATTTTTTGAATTATTTCGTAACCTTTTGTTTATAAAGAAGATAAAAGCATCAGGATCGTATCATAAATTTTATTCAATTGATCCTTTGTTATCACATATGGCGGTAATATATAGATGGTTTTACCCAAAGGACGAAGACAAACTCCATGTCGCATGAAATGATCGAAGATCTCATATCTTTTTTTACCATAGCGATCCATTTCTATATTGAGATCCAAAGCATATATAACTCCTTTTTGTCGTGTAGTTCTTACTTTGGGATGGTTCTTTATTTTAGTGTCAAAATCTGCATGAGATTTTATAATAGTTTCAATATTTTTCTGAATCTCCTCAGAACCTAAAAGTTCGATTCCTGCAATAGCCACAGAACATGCTATTGGATTAGCAGAGTAGGTATGCGCATGAAAAAAAGCTTTACCAATAGAATCATCTAAAAACGCATTATATATTTCCTGTGTGCAACTAGTTACAGCCATTGGAACAAAACCTGCTGTCAAAGCTTTAGACATAGATATAATATCCGGCTTCGTTTCTATATACTCTGAAGCAAAGTTTTTTCCGGTTTTACCAAAACCTGTCATTACCTCATCTGCAATAGTAATGATATTGTTTGCAACACAAATCTGAAGGATTTCATTTAGATAGGCTGCTTCAAACATATGCATGGCATTTGCTCCCTGAACCAGTGGTTCATAAATAAAAGCCGCCACATCATATGTAGAAATGATCTCTAATAATTCCTTTATTACCTCATCAAAATTTTCCTTATTAGGAGTTGGGATTCGCTGTACATCAATAAAAAAGTCTTCAAAAGGACCGTTATATACTGACAATCCAGATGCAGACATAGCTCCAAAAGTATCTCCATGAAAACCATCATTAAAAGCAATAATCGTATTTCTCTTTTCGCCTTTATTAAAATGATACTGAAGCGCCATTTTAATTCCCACCTCATTTGCAGTGGATCCGTTATCTGAGAAGAATATTTTTTCTTGATTCTGCGGTAATATTTTGATCAATTCTTCAGAAAGATGAATTGCTGGTTCATGTGTAAATCCAGCAAAAACAATCTGATCCAGATTGCGCATTTGCTTATTTACCTTTTCTATAATATATGGATTGCAATGCCCATACATCGCAGTATACCAAGAAGCAATTCCGTCTATATATTCTTTCCCCTCATCATCAAATAATAAAGCTCCTTCTGCCTTTATTATTGGTAAAGAATCTGGATGAATTTTGTGTTGTGTAAGCGGATGCCAAAGATATTTTTTATCCCTTTCCTTTAAAGTCATAGCGCTTCTAATTTATCTCTAAACAACGATGCATATTCCTTAATTACCATCGTATCAAAGTAAGGTTCATTATCGATTCTACCGATAATACTAGCTTTAGTCATTTTTTTGATAATACTCTCTGTAGTTACATGTTCATCTCCACTAAAAATAATAGCTGGATCAAATCCTTTCTCTTGTAATAACTTTATTGTCAGCAATGTGTGATTAATACTTCCCAAATAATGTCTAGAAACTACTATCACTTTATAATCAGAGTTTATAAGATCTAAAATAGTATCTTCTTCATTTAGTGGAACCAATAATCCTCCTGCTCCTTCAATAACGATATCATTCTTCGTTTTTGGAACCTTAATGGTATCGATATTGATTGCAATTCCATCAATCTCAGCCGCCGCGTGAGGACTCATTGGCGTTTCTAATGCATAACTGTTGGAGTGAAATTTGGAATTAGAATTACTTACTAATTCCTTTACTTTATCAGTATCAGAATATGATAAATCTCCTGCCTGAACGGGTTTAAAATAATCAGCTTGTAATGCTTCAACAACAATTGCCGAAGCTACTGTTTTGCCTACATCCGTTCCTATTCCTGTGATAAATATTTTTTTCGAATTTGTCATAGCCCTGTCAGACATGATAATGTGTCTTTTTAATTTTGAACAAAGGTAGCTAACAACTCTAGAACTTCTGCTATTTCTTCTTTTGTATTATAAGAATGTAAACAAAAACGCAAACGTTCCTTTCCTTCAGAAACAGTAGGAGAGAGGATAGGTTTTACATTAAATCCATTTTCTTGAAGATGTAATGCTACCGCTTTTACTTTCTCATTACCCGAAATTACGCAACAATGGATCGAAGAATTACTTTTTATAAAAAGTGATTTTAAATTAGTTGACGCTAATTTCTGATTAAAAAAACGGATATTACTTCTTAGTCTTTCAATTTCTATGGTAGTTCTCAATTCTTCATAGGCTGCTTCAATAACCACAAGTGAATGAGGTGGTAAGCCTGTTGTGTATATAAAACTTCTGGCGAAATTCACCAAATAACTTTTCAATTCAGACGATCCTAAAATTACTGACCCATGGCAACCCAGTGCTTTTCCAAAAGTATGTATCCTTGCAAATACACTATCTTCTAGCCCCAATTCCTGAATTAAACCGGTCCCTTTAGTGCCAAAAACTCCCGTAGCGTGAGCTTCATCTACTATAAAATGGCACTTGTTTTCTTTACATAATTTAGCAAAAGCTATTAAATCAGGAATATCTCCATCCATGGAAAAGACTGACTCGGTAACTATATACACTTCTTGATTAACGTCATCTACATTCCGACTTCGCTCAATGTGACGGCTAAGATCCGCTAAGTCATTATGAAGAAACTTATACGATTTAGCATTGCTCATCGTAATTCCATCTCGTATAGAAGCATGAATAAGTTCATCATACAAGATAATATCTCCTCTTTGCGGTACTGATGAAAAAAAACCTATGTTAGCATCATAACCTGAATTAAAAATCAATGCTGATTCCGCATTATGAAACTCGGTAAGGATTGTTTCGGTTTCTGTATATAATTGATGATTTCCAGATAGCAAACGAGAACCAGTAGCACCGTTTTGAAAACTTCCTTTTACTTCTAATGCCTTATTTGATGTATCAAAAATTATTTTACTAGAAGCAAAACCTAAATAATCATTTGATTGGAAATCAACAAGACTATTAGTTCTACCCAATTTACGAAGTGCACTACTTTGTTCTCTATCCGTGAGCTTTTTTTGAAGTTTTTTTGGGAAGCTTTGCATAATGACAAAAATACATAATACTATTTAACCCAGATAATTTGGATTCACTTACTATCTTCATAATAGAACAAAAAAACTGCTAATGTTTATCTAGAATATAACGTTACAATTGCAACTTAATATATCGTTTTTCGTGTACTAAGCAGTTATCAAATCTTTCTTTGATTTCCTATATAGGTATGAATTAAAAATACTTCTTTTTGCAAATCTAAATTGCCTATCAGAATTAATTAATTTCATATATACATTCTTAGGAACTCCAAAATATTCATACGTAGTACCGTCTAAAAATGAAACCTCTAACAACAATCCTTTGTGCTGAAAATCTGCTATACCTGATTCGGCTAAAGTTTTATTATATGCTTCTTGATTAGCTGCTTTTGTTTCTGGTGCTATGCTTACCAAAAAATGATATCCATCTATGATTTTTCGACTTTTTTCTTCTGCCTCTTCACGCATTGGATTTCCTTCAAGAAATTTATCTGGATGCCATTCTTTTACTAAATTTCTATACGTAGTTTTTAGTGTTTTAAGATCTATTTCTTTTTCGACAGAAAATAACTTCTTGTATTCATTAACACGCTTCATAAACAGGGTTTTTCTAAATCAGGCGCGAAACTACGTGTTTTAATTTTAAAATAGCTGTTTTTCCTTATAAAGACCTTTATATTCTTATAAGTCTCAATGAGATATCTAAAAAAGGGTTACCTCTTTTTCTTTTTAGAGGTTTCTACCTTCAAAGAGGTAATATTTGTTTTTTCTACCAGATGATTCGCTAATATTTTCTCGATCAATTCCTCTTTTGTTAAGTGATGAAAAACAGTTTTAATTTTATCTTTAAACTCCGCCGATACATCATGATTAGGTTTGGTTTTAAATATTTTTTTAGCCCATAAAAGTGTATTATTCTCTTCTATACTCTGAGCATCTGCTTTTTTAAACTCCTTAAAAGTAATTCCTAATTCTTCTGTAAACTCTTCTAAATCTCCAATTTCTTCTTTTTGTAATACAGTTAAGGATAATCCTTTGGCTCCTGCTCTTGCAGTTCTACCACTACGATGTACATAGGTCTCATACACATCAGGCAGATGATAATTCACTACATATGATATCTCTTTTACATCAATTCCTCTGGCTGCTAAATCTGTGGCAACAAGAATGTTTATATGACCCTCTCTAAATTGCTCCATTATTCTATCACGTATGGGTTGTGACAAACTTCCATGAAGTGCTCCGGAAGAAAACTTATTGATTGCCAGGTTTTTGGCTAGTTTATTAACCGCTGCTTTTGTTTTACAAAAAATAATCCCTCGTTCACCTTCTCTAGCACTAAGAAAATGCATCAGGACTTCTAATTTCTCTATAGGCTCTACCACCACATATTGATGATCAATCCCTTGATGCCCTACGGTTTCCATATCTGCACTAACCTGAATCACGTGCTTGGACATATAATTTTGGATCAGCTGTTTTATAGTCCCTGGCATTGTCGCGGTGAACAAAATAGTTCTTCTCTTCTTTGGCAAAACAGCAACGATTTCATCTAATCCTTCTTTTAGAGAATTAATCATTTCATCTGCCTCATCAAGAATCAGATAATCAGCACTTTTTATATCAATCTTATCTCGTTTTATTAAATCAATTAAACGTCCTGGAGTTGCAACCACAATATGAGTAGTTTCTTTTAAACGTTCTATTTGTGGTTTAATAGGGATTCCTCCGCATATCGAAGCTATAGATATAGCGGGTACATACTTAGAAAAGGAAACTAAGTTGTTATAAATCTGTTGTCCTAGTTCTCTAGTCGGAGCCAGTATCACTGCCTGGATTTTTGGAATATCCAAATCAATCAATTGTAGTAAAGGTAACCCAAAAGCTGCAGTCTTTCCAGTTCCAGTCTTTGCTAATCCGACGAAATCATCTTTCTTTTGTAATAAAATAGGAATTGATTTTTCTTGAATATCTGTAGGAGCAGAAAAGTTCAAGTCTGCTAAACTCTTTTGTAAAGGAGCAGCAACTCCTAAAGTAAGAAACTGATTTGACATAAAAATATTTTCGGCAAAGATAGGTCTATAATCCTATTTTCATCCTTTATTAAAGAACGATCTTATCTTACCCAGCAATCCTTTTGGCTTAGCAACCGTTTTCACATATTGCTTTCTGTGATTGTCTTTATAATTATATCGTTCTAAAATTACGGTCACTTGTTCTTTATACTTTTTACCTTTTTCTGAGTCAATTTGATTGATAAAATTAGCATACCCATGAATCTGGGATAGTAGATCTGCTTTGCCTGTCCATACCTTTCCTTCGAGTCCGTCTTTTTCTATCTGGTATAGTAGTGCTCTGAATCGTTTTAAGGATTTCTTCTCTATATTCGGTTTTTCATTAACCACTACTCCCGTAACTTCTTGTCGAACTCCTTTTTTCATCACCCTTAGCTTATCAGGATGTAGGGTGAAATTTTCTTCTTTTACAATACGACGAGAATATTTAAGAATCGTAGTAATCTGTTCATATTGCTCATGTGTAGCAGAAAATGTAAGATCATCTACATAGCGCGTATAGGTAAACCCATATTTAGCTGCTAAGCCTGCCAGTCTATAATCTAATTTTTTACATAAAATATTAGTGATAGCTGGACTACAAGGAGATCCCTGTGGTAAAAATCGTTCACCTCGTTGCGCATAATATTCTTCTCCCAGTACAGATACTTCTAGAATCTTAGGTTCTGAACATAGCAATGCAAAAATCGTTGCTACCTGATCTGAATATCCCAAAGCTTTAAATACACCTCTAATTCTGGAATATACAATAGAAGGAAAAAAGTTTTTTAGATCTTGATTGATGACCACATCTTTTGCTACATGTGGCACCGCATTTGTTTTTATAGACCTACCTATCACACATCCATGTGCATTAGGATGCATCGCAACTTTATTAAGTATATGCTCCAATATCCAATGCTGTGCTGCTTTTAACTTAGGCTGCGGTGCTGAAATATGTCTAAATCCTCCTGTTTTCTTCGGAATCTGAAATCGTATATAGTGGTTTACTTTCGCATTTTTTCTAGAGAATGCTAAAAATCGAAGTTGCCCAATGGTAATTCCCATAGCTTTAGCTACTTCTTCTGCAGTCTGCAATATCGGCAATCCCCCTTGTCGTAATCTATCTTGCTGAGATGTCTTATCATGTAAAGTATGTGAGTACCCTTCTCCCAGAAAGATAATATCTTTTTCTTTAGATTGTTTCCATCGATCTGCTTTCTCCTCTCGCAGTTTTTCTCTACGTTCTTTGGTTTCTTTCTGACTTTGTTTAGAGGCTGCTTTACGCTCTTTATGTTTTTGCGCCAGAAAAGCTTCTGGATTTTCTACTAATCGTTTTTCTTTGAGTAGTTTTTGTAATTGCTTTGACAGTTCAGTTTCTTCTTTGAAATATTGATTTACGGTATCGAAATCGACCTGACCATCATTCCAAAACCCGAGACGCTTCATCTCTTCCAGAATATATTGGCTTTTAGATGATTCTTTTATTTTATCATAAATCTCTTGCTTCCTGGTTGCAGCATCTGCCATAGTTTATGGTATAAAAAAGGTAGCGATAAGATGTGTTTTTTGTCCCTTCGTACAATTCTAAAGACTGGATTGAACAACTCCAGTGAAATAGGTACTAGTGTACTATTTCACTTCGTAGAAGTCTAACCGGAAATGGTACACTAGTACCTATTTCACAAGTTAAGTTCGAGCCAGTGATGCGTTTAGTGTCTGTATGCAGGATTGGCGATCCACCAATCAAAATGCAAGGTTTTCTCTCTTATCACTACCTGTTACAAATATAATTTATTTATCCTCAAAAGCAATCCTTAGTGCTAATATATGGGCACAAGGACCTTTTGTCATTTTATTATTATAATAATAGGAACAGGAGCAATTGCCATCTACAATCCTAAGGTCTTTATCTACCTTTACCATAGGAGTATATGTTTTTTCTACTGTTCCCGTAATCGTTATCTTTTCCTTATCTTCTGTATGTTTTATATCTCTTACTCCATCATCTTTTTGGGTAATCATATAAGCCTCTTTATCTGTTTCGCTAGAAAAACGCAGCGAATCAATATCTATTCCTTCTCGTTTTAATTCTCTAGCACGATATACTTTGTTCTTTAGATCATAAATCACCTTACCTGCCTGTGTAAAAGTAGTAAGTGCTTTATTAACAGTTGTGATGTCCATACCCACATCTGTCGCTAGTTCCTTTTCTGTACGGAACCAATTTTTACGCAATCCTAAATATACTGTCTGTAAAGCAGAAGAAGAAACCTGACCTCTAGGTGCTAACAGATCTAATTGACTTACCTGTGTCCAATCATTTGCTGTCCATCCTGATAACCCTAATGTAAAATACATATCATTAGTAAGATGTGCTGTATAAAATGAAGGCATTCCTGTACCCAGAAGATGTACAGTGAACTTATCTGTTATGGGTAATAATCGTTCTAATAATTGAATTCTTCTCCGTCCCCATACTCGTATTTCTTTTTCTGTATCGCCTTCATATAACGATCGCGGACATGCTACCTCAATATTCCAAGGTTCGAAAACAGCTACAATAGGTTGTCCTGGTTTTAGAATATATTTAATGGAGCGTGGACTTTTTCTTTCTTTATTTCGTTTTAAAATAAAAATAAAATTAGCAATATCTGCAGCTTCTAACTCAAAAGAGATTTTCTCACTTGTCATAGCAGAACTCACCTGAAGAAACCCACGTACCCAGCTATCTGGCAAATCGATCTTTACTTCTTTATAATTTTCTTCTCCCGTAGTCTGTACATCAAATCCAGAGGGATCTATCTTAAAATCTGTTTCTTTATAACTCCGTATCTTCTGAAACTCATTATACAAACTCTCAGAATAATCAATATTTGTGGTGCCACACTTAAAATCACTAATATTCGTAAATACTTCATAATCACATGATAATTTACCATATACAGACTCATCTTTACTAAAACATTCAAAAAACACCTGATCAGGATGCACAGTAATTACAGGATCTAATACAAACCATGCAGCATAATCTCTGGTATACAAGTATTTAAAGTATTTTTGTTGTGCTTTATAAAATGGTTTAGTGATTATTTCTCGCTGCTCCCGTAATCCTTTTAATTTTCGTTGCAATTCGTTAATCTCAGAATTGGTTTTCTCTAGTTTCTGATTTGCTTCTGTAAGCCATACTTCTTCCTGACTTTTTAACCACTCCAGATACTGTGTATTATCTTTTGGTTGAAATTTAAAATCTGCCACAACTACATCATGCAATGCAGAAATAGCTTCTCTAAACGGAATTTTTTTATGCAATGTTCCTATAAAATAAGTCGGCTCTCTTAATACATCGGGGGCAAAAGCAACATTAGTTGATGCCACTCCATTTTGCACATTACTCTTTCCTCCATATTTATAATTAAACTTCATGTGCTAAACAGTTTTGATGATTAATGGAGTTTCTAAAGATGGATATACTTCGTGGATGGCTAGCATAATATCGATGCACTTACTTTTATCCTTGATGGTTTTAGTAGCGATTATAGAATTCAGAATTCTTACAGTCATTCTGGCTATCATTTCGTTTTTTATAGCTTCTTTTTCCAGAAATGCATATACTCTTGTTTTTGCTGCATTATTGGTATTGATATTAAATAATACCGTTTTAAAAAATGCTTCTAACTTAAGAATTACTTCTGGAGCATCTTTTGCATAAGTATCCAGGTAGTTCGTTGTAAAAAACTGCATCGTTTTAGTAGGATGTTCTTGCAACTTTAATAGTAATTGTAATCCATCTTCTGCTCTAAAATGTGTAGTTATAATTTTTCTGCCGAAAGACTCAACATCGTTTTTAGTATGATCACATACATATAACAAAGTATCTACAGTCCAATTTTCTGGTTTGATGTGTTTCTCAAAATATGCAAACGCCCATACTCTAGCATCTTTCCAATTAGTATTAAATATCCTAAGCGCTTCTTCTAATTCATAGTTAATTCGCGAAGGATTACTTTTAAAATATATCTCTAGTGTATCCCTAATTACCCTAACATCGCTAGTTGCTAATGAAACCAATTGTAACATCGTTAACTCCTGAAGTTGTACCTTTTTCTGAAATAATGGAGTTCCTAATTTCTGCGCAAACTCATATTTAGATAGGATTAGGGTAATAACTCCTTCTTCGCTTACTTCATTTAAATCTTTGCCATAAAATCGTATCAATAATTCATGACTACTTTTATGTATACCCTCATATGATTCTTGCTCAACTAATATCTGTAATAATTTTTGTAGAAGTCCTTTTTTAAAACCCGTATCCAATCCGATCAATCTTCCTACAGCTGGTTGTATTGCCTCTCTAACCTCTGTATATGGAGAAAAACAGTATTCCTTAATAACTTGATGATTTTCTAGTAAATACTGATCAGGAAAATCGGCTAATAACGCTACTCCTGTTTTTCTCAATAGTTCTTCATCAGCATCCAGATAATCTCCTAAAAATTCTTTAACCAAGTCATAAGAAGGAATGGCATTGACCTTACTTAATGTCGCTGCAAAAAGCCTATTCGTAACGGCGGTACTCTCTGCCAACTGTAATATCTTTTTTTTAGAAACTTCTTTTAGTAATACTCCAAATTGAGTATCCGAAATTAGTTCATTTACTTGTAATAAAAATTCATATTGAAATTGATTTGGCACCTCAAACAATAGTGCTAATTGATCAATATGCAAGGGAAGATTATAAACAACCTTTGTTTTATATAATTCTGACAGATAGTTCAGTATTTTTGGTTTACCTATTAAAATCAATGCTACTGGAAAATCTGAACTACTAAAGTAATCTTTCTCATATTTCTGCAACCACTGCAATCCTAAAGTTGTTGCTCTCTTACTATTGGATTTTAATAATGAAAGTATAATATTTTGTTCTGGTTGAGTGCTTTCGTATTGTCTTTCTAAAACTTCTAACACAGTATCTACAACTCTTGCGTCATAATGAGCGATTAATTTCTTAAAAATAGCTGGTTCAATAACATCCAGAAAATTAGGTTTGTCTTGTATAATTCTTAAAGAAAAAGAGATCGCTTCATTGCTCTTAGCATGTGCAAGGATGTAAAGCACTTCTTGTGGCTTTGAATTCCATACTTCTGGTAACGCTTCTTCTCTTGGTAATTGAGAAGTACTCATTATTTCTCCAGTATAATACCATTTCTTACGAGAACGCTGAAACCTTTCAGAATTACCATGCAAAACATACATCAAAGCAGGAAAATCACAATATTTAGGATACTGCTGTTGTACATTTTCATATCTTCTAGTATCGTTATTATAGGTATATAAATATTGCGTTTCTTCTTTTTTATTATCTGTAGCATCATCTAAACTACACAACAATGCAACTGCTAAATCTACATAATTATTAGTATTGGATTGACCTAAAAAATACGTTGTCTTATATGCGGCATTACCAAAATATTCCCTAGTTTTTCCAGAAAAAGCAATTCTAGGATTTGCTTTTTTCTTTTCTTCATCAGCTGATATCCAATTCCAGTTTTTATCATAGGTTCCATAACCATTATACCCAGGTTTACTAATAGAAATACGTTTGCTTAGCAATGCATAGAAAGTAACATCATTAGTTACCTCAGCAGATTTAAAAATATATCGAATAGATTTAAAAGTATCAATCCTTATAGGCAATCTATTGATAAAAGTATGCAGAATCTTTCGCAACTCAGGATCCTGATGAGATACTACATACAGGTAATATAAACATAATGGGTTCTCAATTTTTTCTTGTAAAAAATAAATAGCTAATTCATTAGAAAGTTCTTGTTTGTTTTCAAGTGTGCTAATCAATTGAACAGGAAGTTCTTTTTTAGCAAGATCTACGATTGTTTTTTGATGTTGATCTTCTTTTGTAGTATTCTTTAATACATATGATACAGCAATTCTTCCTATCTTATCAGTAAATCCTTTTTGATTAAAAACATCAGTAACAGCATCCACAAAGGATGTGTCTTCTAGTTTTGCCAATGCCCAGATAGCTGCATATTGTTCAAATTCATCCTGTGAAGATATAAAATGAGAAGTATACTGTAGAGCTTCCTTCAACCCTAATACTCCTGCTCTCCAAATGATTCTGGACACCTTCCAATCTCTGGTATAATTTCCTGAAGTAGCATCTTTCAGGTATTTTAGAATGACTTCGTTTCTAGCAATATTTACATTATCATCTTGTTTAATATCCTGTCTTCTAACAGCCCCCTCTTTACCTTCTTCCGCATATCCTTTGTCCTCTTTACTTTTTACCAATTTATCAAAGACAACCGTAGCTTCTTCATATGATACCGGAAAAACAGTTTTAGTTCCTTCTCTAAGGTTGCTACCTCGTCTTCCATATCTAAAATTCACCACATATAATTCCGCATCTACTTCGCATAGATCGGCTTCATATACTTTATCTGATTTTGCATCCTTAAAGAAGAGTGATTTACTTTTTAGTAATTTCAATGTGAGTTGGATTTTAAAGAATTAAAAATCTCGTTTTTAAATGATATTTCAAAAATTAATCAGTACTATTTTGAAAAGTATTTTATTTTTATTTGAACACTTGTATATCACCTTCTGTTTTTGATATATAAAATTAGCAAACTACTAAAATCATATCTTTACTTTCTTCTAAATACTAAAGTTAAAAAGATGGCTATTCAACATTTAAAATATACAATTGCTACATCAGACAACGAGCTCGAACAAATCATTCAACTTCAACAAAAAAACCTAGCTGCTTCAATTTCTCAAAGCGAAAAAGAAAAAGAAGGTTTTGTTACTGTAGAACATGATTTCGATATCCTAAAAAAGATGAATGACCAACAGCCACATGTAATTGCAAAGGATGGAGATATTGTTGTTGGTTACACGCTTTGTATGACAGCAGATTTTGGGAATGATATTCCTGTGCTTAGACCTATGTTTACAAAAACAGAGAATTCATTGGATCAAACTAAAACGTATATCGTTATGGGTCAAGTTTGCATTGATAAAGAATACCGCGGTCAAGGAATATTTAGAGGTTTATACCAAAAAATGAAACTAGAGTTACAGGAAAAATATGATCTTCTAATCACAGAAGTAGCTGCTAACAATTTGCGATCACTGCAAGCTCATAAAGCCATCGGTTTCAAAAATCTGCTTGTATATAAAAGTGATGAAATTGATTGGCATCTTATCAGTTGGAACTGGGAATAGTTTTTCCTGTTTCCAAAGGTTTTTCTTCTAAGTCGTATCCCAGATTTTTCCCTTTTTCAACTCTAGAAACACCGTTTATCATCCACTTTGGAACTGGTTTTCCCTGTAAATAATGATCAAAAAATTGCATCATTCTAATGGAAAGATCTTGTCTGTTTTTTTCTTTTCTTAAGTTATGCGCTTCATCATTGTATACTAAAAGCCAAGCTGGCTTCTGTAGCCTGCGCATACCCATAAACATTTCTATACCCTGATAGTAAGGAACTGCTCCATCTTTATCATTATGCATCATTAAGAGTGGTGTTTCTATTTTAGGAATTCCAAACAATGGAGAGTTTTCTATATATAGATCAAAACCTTCCCATAAATTCTTTCCTATTCTACTTTGAGTTCTCTCATACTGAAACGCTCTACTCAATCCGGATTGCCAACGGATTCCACCATATGCAGAGGTCATATTACTTACAGGAGCTCCAGCCATAGCAGCTTTAAACTTATTCGTTACCGTTACTAAATAGGCTACCTGATATCCTCCCCAACTCTGACCTTGAATCCCCATGTTTTCACTATCCACATAGCCCAATTTTTCTAAAGCCTCAACTCCAGAAACTACACAGTTATATGCGCTAGGACCTGGTTTACCATCTTCATAAACAATATCCGGCACAAACATGATATAACCGTTACTTACCAAATAAGAAGGGTTTACAATAGAAGCGCTAGGTCTTGGAGTATAATAATTCCTATAACTA
Organism: uncultured Aquimarina sp.; assembly: GCF_947495315.1. Classification (GTDB taxonomy): domain Bacteria; phylum Bacteroidota; class Bacteroidia; order Flavobacteriales; family Flavobacteriaceae; genus Aquimarina. Next base: position 45,546 of record NZ_CANLYD010000015.1, read on the forward strand.
TCAGATCGTTTTTCATAAAAGTATGTAATCAAAGGATATTTTTTTGATGGATCGAAGTCTTCCGGTTTATAGATAATTCCGTCTAGCTTTTTACCATCATAAGCTTTCCAACTAAAAAGCTCTGCTGTTCCCCATTTAAAATCTTTTTTCTGAGGGTTTGCATCTGTAATTTGAGTAGCGTTTTGAAAATTATTGTTTGTATAATGTAGATCCTGAAATGTATTAAAGTTTTGTTTTCGAAACGTGAATACTTCTCCTTTTTGAGCCTTTTGATATTTGTTTAAAAAGAACTCTGTAGGCTTTATTTTTTCTACCAATTTATCACCTCTTAATACATACAATCCTGAAGCTTTAGTCTTCATATCAAAGCTCGTAACCAATAATTCTTCATTACTATAAGATGCATTATTTTGATTTTCTGAATCTAATTTTTGAGTTCTATATTCTATTTTATTTTTTCTTCCTTTAACTGTAATATTAATTGGTTTTTTTTCTCCTGACATTGAAACTTTCCAAACATCAAATTTGTCATAAATCAATGCATTTCCATTTTTATCAAACCCTCCAAAACCATGAGGATACGGTAACATAGGATGATCATCATCTTCATCATAAAAAGCTACCTTAACTTTCTTAGTAAGATTAGTTTTTCTTAATGTCGATAATTCTAATGAAAACCAATGTTTTTTAAATATATCATAATACAATACATACTTTCCATCAGGCGACAAATAAGGCTGTAAAGCAGTTTTCGTAAGACCCAATCGTTTTTGACCCGTATATGTATCTATTACATAAAAATCTCTGGTCCAAGGCAAATACCAAGAACGCTGGATGTCATAAGGAGTCCCTGTAGCTCCTAATATAAATCTTTGTTCTCTGTTCTTATCGAAAAGAAGATCTTCAAATGTTTCATCCTGTATATGAACTACAGATTTTTTTTCGGTATTATAATAAGAAATAAATGCTCTGTTTTTTAATTCTTCAAACCTTGCATTTTGCTCAGGTTGTATCATTTTGTCTTTCCAATTCCAAACATCTACTTGTGGAACTTCGTCTTCTAAAAGTGTAGTGTCTTTTTGATACTCAACTTTTGGCTTTGAATAAAAATAAAGTCTATTACCGCTTTCCGAAAAAAATGCGGTCTGACCTGCACCTAACTCCCAATTTTTTCTAAGATTTTTTCCTATAGTATCTACTAAATTTAGTAGCTTTTTATCTTTATAATAGAATAACTGGTACTGTAATGAATCTATGTGAGTAGAGTCTTTTGCGGCGATATAGGAAAATTGCTTCCCTGTTCTATCGACTGATAATTTATCATAAATATAATTAGTAGTATCTATTACTATCTTAGATCTAGAAACGATATCATATTCGAAGACTCCTAGATCTTTTTCTTTCTTCTTTTGGTTTTTCTTTGTATAATAGAATTTCCTGCCTTCCTTTGAAAGAACAAAATCCTTGATTTGAAAAATAGTATCTTTCTCTTTAGTCTTTAGGTTATATACTAATGCATAATTCTGCTTAAACGCCTTTCCTAACTTGGTTTTAACAGTATCTTTTTCCTTAGTTTTTAGAGAATCTTCTTTCTTTTTTTCTGGTTTCTTATTCTTAAATTTTTCTATAACTAACCAATCATTAGACTCTTCAGGAATCTTGTAGAAACTTGCTCTTACAATAGAATCATATATTTTATTATTTTTTACATCGTAGATAAACAGATCATCCTTTGATTGTTCTTCTTTCTTTACTTTTTTCTTTTTCTCTTTTCGAATATTCTCGTAGTTAGGTTTACGTTGGAAAATCACAAAATTTTCGTCTTGAGTGATTGAAGAATTATACCCGTTAAAAAAAGTGAATTTTTTGTTATTTTCTGTATTGTAAATTTCTATGTATCCATCTCCTCTTTTTGTAGAAGTTGTAATCACAGAAACTATCAGCTTTCCTTTATTGGATATTTTAGTATCTGTAATACTTTTCCAGAGATCATAATCTTCATGACTTAAAGATTGTTTCTGAGCAAAAATTAATGTTGTAAAACTGAAAAAAATTAGAGTAACTATATTCTTAATCATTACGTTGAGCTATGTCTATGATCGAAATGTATAAAACGTTTTACCCATAAATAATCGTTTAACATAATTTTATATAAAATTCTTATTATTATTTAGTTTGATATTAATTTACCATATAAAAAAGGAGCTAAATACTCAATATAGCTCCCTTTTATCAATTTACCATATAAATCAACTAATCTAGACCAAGATATGGGTTATAAACATATGTTTTGCTGAAATTTCCTAACCCATTAAAATACTCATCAACTAAGTGAGCTGGGTAGTATGCCAATCCTCCCGCCAATAATCCTTGGTTTCCTCCATCGTTTTTATCATCCCAATTCCAGGGTGCATTTGCGGAACCGTTACCATATGATTTCTGAAATGATTTTGCGTTACTAAATAAGTTAGCATTTAATCGCTGATCCCACATTCCACCATTTTCGAATATATTGACTAGTTTGTATTTTACATTTCTATCATAGATATCCGAAGGATATTCGCTGATCGTTTTACTTGGATAATACACTATATAATCGCTTCCACCCGGTTGTTGTTTTACATGTGCCTTAATACCATGACCTTTGGCCTCTGCAGATGTTTTAAATCGATTAATTCCGTTATGATTTTGTGTAGTCAAAGTGCCATCTATATCTTCATTTCCATTAGTCAAACCAGAATTAGATGCTTTATAAGAATAAAAGTCAGAATGAAATACAGTTACTATTCCAATTGCTTTCCCATAAGTAGAGTTATCCTTCTTTACAACAGTTAGTACTCCTTCCAGATCATTTTCATGTTCGTCGATACGATATAAAAACCATATATCTGTCCAATCTCTCGGATGAAAGAATGCATAGGTAATGAAATAATGAGTCGCTGTTTCTACTACAGAATAGTATCCTACTGCCTTTCCTTTTCTGGAAGAACTCGCAATATTGTTCCAGTTATTCTTAGCATTAAAATCACCATCAAAATCATATCTTGTGATGTAGTCTGCTTTTCCATTTAATCCATGAGAACCTGTTCTATCCACATCCTGATAATGTACCGGTGCATGATAAAAAGCAAGATCTAAATGAAAATTAGCATTTTTTTGAGTTGGTTCCTCTTTTACTTCCAGCACTTCATCGTTGTAACTATCTTCGCTAACTTCACAACTTATTATTAAAAAGGATAATAGCATTGATAATTTAATAGAGTTTTTCATAATGTTAGTATGTTAGGTTATTAATTGCTTAAAGTTAACACACTTGTTTCAGGCTAAGTTTAGCTTAATCTTAAGGCTTTATTATACTAACATTGACAAAAGGTTATCTATTTTATAGATTGATCATGATATATCATTTACTATGACCGTTAAGTTGTTTTGTTAAATGAATAATACGCTCTTTTAAACAAAAAAAATCCCAAATTCCTTAATTGGAACTTGAGATTTTATAATGGTAGAAGTAATTGGATTAATCTGCTAAAACAATCACTTTATTGTCTTTCATTTCGATAGTTCCAGAGTTTATAGGAAGTAATGTCACTCCATTTTCTTTAGAAAACTTCTCTGCTACTTCTTCTTCCAGATTCATATCTCCATATACTTTTACATTTCCTTTTCCTAATAAAGAAACGATTGGTGCGTGATTATCTAACATCTGAAACTCTCCGTTAACACCTGGTACCGCAACTGAAGTTACCTCACCACTAAATAAAACTGCTTCCGGAGTTACTATTTCTAAATACATATTTTTATAAGTATTGAGTATTGAGTAATTAGTATTAAGTTAATAATAAGAGAAAAAACACTCTCATTACTGATTACTAACTTCTCAGTACTATTTATGCTTCAGCTAACATTTTCTCACCCGCTTCGATAGCCTCTTCGATTGTTCCTTTAAGGTTAAACGCTGCTTCTGGTAAGTGATCTAATTCACCATCCATAATCATTGTAAATGCTTTAATAGTATCTTTAATATCTACTAAACATCCTGGAATACCTGTAAACTGCTCTGCTACGTGGAATGGTTGAGATAAGAAACGTTGTACACGACGTGCACGTCCTACCGCTAATTTATCTTCTTCAGATAATTCTTCCATACCTAGGATAGCGATGATATCTTGTAATTCTTTATAACGCTGTAAAAGCTCTTTTACTCTTTGTGCACAATTGTAGTGCTCATCTCCTAAAATATCGGCTGTAAGAATTCTTGAAGTAGAATCTAATGGATCTACCGCTGGATAAATACCAAGCTCAGCAATCTTACGAGATAATACGGTTGTTGCATCTAAGTGAGCAAATGTTGTTGCTGGTGCTGGATCTGTTAAATCATCCGCAGGTACATAAACCGCCTGTACAGATGTAATAGATCCTTTCTTAGTAGAAGTAATACGCTCCTGCATCACACCCATTTCTGTTGCCAAAGTAGGCTGATATCCTACCGCAGATGGCATACGTCCTAGAAGTGCTGATACCTCAGAACCTGCTTGTGTAAAACGGAAGATGTTATCTACAAAGAAAAGTACATCTTTCCCTTGTCCATCTCCAGCTCCATCGCGGAAATATTCTGCTATCGTAAGACCAGAAAGTGCTACACGAGCACGTGCTCCTGGTGGCTCATTCATCTGTCCGAATACGAAAGTTGCTTTAGATTCTTTCATTACTTCTTTATCTACTTTAGAAAGATCCCATCCTCCTTCTTCCATAGAATGCATAAAGTCATCACCATACTTGATAATTCCTGACTCTAGCATCTCACGAAGTAAATCATTTCCTTCACGAGTTCTTTCTCCTACTCCTGCGAATACAGAAAGACCACCGTGACCTTTTGCAATATTGTTAATCAACTCCTGAATTAAAACTGTTTTACCTACTCCTGCACCACCAAATAATCCAATCTTACCACCTTTTGCATAAGGCTCAATAAGATCAATTACTTTAATACCTGTAAATAAAACTTCTGTAGAAGTTGATAAATCTTCAAATTTAGGCGCTTGACGGTGAATTGAAAGACCATTATCTCCTGCTTTAGGAAGATCTCCAAGACCATCAATTGCATCACCGATCACATTAAATAGACGTCCGTACACATCTCCTCCGATTGGCATCTGGATAGTAGATCCTGTTGCAACAGCTTCTACACCTCTGCTTAATCCATCACTGGAATCCATCGCAATGGTACGCACAGTATCCTCACCAATGTGAGACTGAATCTCTAACACCAACTTGGTACCGTCTGCTCTATTAATTTCTAACGAATCGTAAATTTTTGGTAATTCAGTACCGGCAGCGAATGCTACGTCTATAACCGGACCTACAATTTGTGATACTTTACCCGTAACTTGAGACATTATATAACTATTTAATGTTTAGTATTTAACTATTTAAAAGACCCTTTTTTCGAATGTACCGAATACGACCTTTTTTCAGGCTGCAAATATAGGCTTTTAAAATGAAAAAAATACTGTCTTTTATTTTGTTTTTTTTATGCGAAAATCTGAAGCTTATTTCCTGTACAAAAAGTATTGATTTTAGGAAGCTTTATTTGATTTTGAAATCTTTAAATTGTACTTTTCTTACAAATTCCTTTTTGTTTTTATTTAAAGAGTACCTATGGAAACATATGCTATTGCATTAAGCTATGCCATCCCAGGATTTATTGTTCTTATTCTTTTAGAATATTTGATAAGCAGATGGAAGAGAACCCCTGTAAATGAGGGGATGGACACGATTTCTAGCATTAGTTCAGGGATAACTAATACATTAAAGAGTCTAATGGGGTTAACTGTCATCATTATAAGTTATGAATGGATGGTAGATCGCATTGCTTTAATAGAAATTAAATCCTCCTTCCTAATTTATTTTCTAACTTTTATTGGGTTAGACTTTGTAGGATATTGGTCTCATCGATTTAATCATACAGTAAATGTGTTTTGGAACAGACATATTATACATCACAGTAGTGAAGAATTTAATTTGGCTTGTGCATTGCGACAAAACATTTCTGCCATAGTGTCCATATATTTCTTTCTTTACATTCCTATTGCCTTCATCGGTATTCCAGCGGAAATTGTTGCGTTTGTGGCTCCTATTCACTTTTTCGCACAGTTCTGGTATCATACAAGATTAATTGACAAAATGGGCGTTTTGGAACACATAATAGTAACTCCTTCTCACCATAGAGTTCATCATGCAATAAACGATGAGTATCTGGATAAAAACTATTCAGAAATATTTATCTTTTGGGATAAGTTATTTGGAACATTTCAAAAAGAGTTGCCAGATCAACCACCGGTGTATGGAGTAAAAAAGCCTGTGAATACCTGGAATCCTTTCTTTATTAATTTCATGCATATATGGGGAATCCTAAAAGACTCTATAAGAACAAAAAGGCCCTGGGATAAAATTAGGGTATGGTTTATGCCGACGGGATGGAGGCCCGACGATGTAACAAAGAAATATCCTATTGCGGTTACCACAGATCCTTATAATCGAGAAAAATACAAAACAGAAAGTTCGTTATTATTAAAGATATGGTCCTGGACACAGTTAGTCATAACTATTGCCCTTATGTATTACTTACTAATAAGTGTTGGTAAGCTTCCTTTTATTCAAATTGTTAACTACTCCATTTTTTTAATGACCTCCATATTTGCATACACCTCTTTAATGGATCGACACATTATTTCCATTTACGTAGAGATTATCAAACTTGTTTTAGGGATTTATTTTATTATCCAAGGAGATAGTTGGTTTGGAATAGATGACCTTATATCAGGAGGAACTTATATTGTATATACATATATCATCCTTTCATTTATAGTGTCAGTTTATTTTCAGCTTATTGAAAGAAAATATGTAACTGGAACTTATAAACAAATGGTATAAAAAACCGGCAATAAAATATTTTATTGCCGGTTTTACGTATTGTATATATTATTGATTATGGCAACATAGGTGAATAAAACGTTGGATAATCCACCGCTTTTACCATTGGTAAATTAGAACCATAGGTAGTATTAATTGCTTCCATAGTTTTATTTGCAATAAAGGCATATCCTCTTGCCGTTGGATGCACTCCATCTAACGAAAATAATCCTCCAAACACTAGATTACCTTGCAATAAGAATTCATCAAATGTAGTACCACCATCTGAAGCTTCAACTAATAACGCATTAGCATCCACAAAAGCTAATCCCGCTTGTTGTGCTGCAGCAGAAATAGTAGTATTAAATGCTGCAGTTGCAATAGCTATATCCTCTTGTTCTTCTGGTGTCAACACCCACTTATCAGCTAATGGAACAGCAACTCCATTTACAGATAATGGATTACCCGGATCTGCTAAAGTTCCTATAAAACTGCTTGATGTTAATACTAAAAGATCGGCCTCAGTAGCTTGTCTCATAGGAACTAGACCAGCATTTATTGCTGTCAAATCAGTTAAATTCTCATCAAAAATAACTACCGCATTTCCTGCTCCAGCGTTAAAAGTTATTTTTCTTCTAGCCATTTCAGCGGTTGCCAATTCTAAGGAAGTCATATCCGATGTAGGTGGAAAAAGAGCTCCTAAAGTTAGTGGATTAGCAGTTAAAAAAGCTAATGCTGCATCTAGTCCACCATTATAGGCTGCGTAAGCACTGTTTACAGCTCCTGCAGTAGCAGCATCTAGCGGAACCGGATTGTGTGGCACTGTTGTAAAATGAGCGATGGAAGTCACATCAGGGATATTAGCTACTACACCTTTTGCGCCACCAGATGTTAAGGTAGCCACAAGACCATTATACGCTTGATTAAACATTCCGGTGTCTGTTATTGGATCTGTACCATCTCCTCCTGTCAATGCATATCCTAATACATCATTATTACCAATCCATAATGAGAAAAATGTAGGATTCTGATCCATGGCATCTTCTAATACAGATGAAGTAGCGCTAGAAGCTATACGTACATAATAAGGGTTCACAAGTGGAGGATCAGCTGCTAAACCTGCGGGATTGCCATATCCATTAGCTAATAAATGAAAACTTTTAGCTCCCGGAATTCCCATATTATTAAAGCTTGATCCTAGATTTGTAGTAGCTTCGGTTGTAGGTGATTCTGGTGAGAAATCTAACATATCAGGAACAACCCCTAAAGGATAAGGGCCAGAATTAAAGTCATCATCGGGATCAACATCACTATAAAAATAAAATCTAGGTCCGAAACTACCATTAGTCATTGGCATTCCGCCAAAAAGGAATCCACCTATATTATCGTTCATAAGAGGTTGGGAAAAAGAACCTCCGCCAGCAAGGGCAAACTGTTGCGCTAAAATATTAGGCATTGAATTTTCTTGCCCAGCAATAAATAATGCTCCATCTGTAAAACCAGCAGTTAGAGAGTTTCCTAATGCTACATAAGTCGAAAAATCAGCAGTTCCAGAAGTGATCACTACCTCTTCGGTTGTTGTCAAATCGTCATCTGATTCACAAGCTACAAATCCAAAAACCAGTAGGGTTAATAGCCATTTATATTGAATATTCATATTTCTTAAAATATTTTGCATTAATTATAAGTTGTTTATAGATATACCTATATAGTATTGAGAACCAATAAATCCAGTACCAAAAGCAGTAAAATACTCGTCTCCTAATATATTGGTAGCACCTGCCTTAATTATAGCCTTTAATTTTGGGATCGTGTAATTAATTTGTGCATTAACAACATTAAAAGAAGGCACATCTCCATCTCCAAAAGAAGCTTCCCAGAAATAGGCATCACTCCAAGTCCAACTAGTATTAAATCCAAAGTTTTTTACCAAATTGGTATGCCCAAAAGAGGCTTTCACCTTATGTTCCGGGGTATTAAAAGTTGTTCTAAAATCAGGGTCTTCACTTTTGTCAAAATCTAGTTTTGTAAATGTATAATTTACTCCTACATCAAAATTTCCTAATATCTTAGTATCCACACCAACAGTTCCTCCATATGATTTAATATCTGCATCAGAATTAGTATACGCCTGATATATTTCGGTATCTCCATTTTGTAAAGCAGCAAGAGATAGGGCTCCATCACCAACTTCTCCATAGAGGGGAACTAATACATTTTCTGTCGAAATAAAATCTGTGTAAAAATTATAATAACCACTCAAGTCAATAACAAACTTTTTGACCTTTCCTCGGTATCCCACCTCGAAAGCAATAACCTTTTCAGGCTCTACTAAGTCCACATTAGAGACCGTTGGAGCACCATTTAATACGGAATTTAATGAAAATGAGTTTTCGTAAGCTTGTCTACCAACTACACTAGCGGTATTGCTACCAGTTAATATTTGACCATCACCGCTTAGATCAAAAGTTCTAACATCTCGATCTAAGTTCTCTGAGGCTGATCCTACAAGAATAGCTCTACCCACATTTAATCCAATAAACAAATCCTGAGTTGTTGGGTTTCTAAAACCAGTCTGCGCAGAAAAACGAATATTATGATTTCTGTCAGCACCAGCCGTATAACCTAAAGATAATCTTGGAGAAAAGTTTCCGTCAAATAATTCTGACTTATCATATCTAATAGAGCCTGTGATTTTTAACCTATCGTCTACTAATTTCTTTTGCACTTGTGTGTATACTCCAAATTCTGAGTAACGAATAGGTCCATCAAAATCTGTAAAAATAGTTCCTGAAGAATTCAATTTATATTCCCTAAAGGATCCCCCAACCTGAATATCAGCAAAACTTTCTGTAAGATGACTAAAGTTATAATTAACATCAACGTGTTTTAGTTGACTAGCATCCTGAAATTTAGATCCCGTAGCAAGATCAGGATCTGAGGTTACTGTTCTAAATGCGCTTTCAAATTCTGGAGTACCAGGAAGCAACCTTCCAGTATCGGCAGTTTGTCTTGCAATCAAGTGAGCTTGTTCTGGTAACTGACCTGCAAGAGTTGCCTGTGCGAAAGTACCAGCATATTCACCAAACCAGGTTTGATCATCTTTCCATGATCTGTTTATGTTAATTCCTGTAAACCTAGAATCATAAGAATCTCCTGCATCTTCATCAGTAATATAACCTCTAATAAAAAAGTTATTGTTTTTAATTTCTAATTTATGTTGTTGTAAGAAGAAATTACGAATAGAATATCTATTTGCTCCTTGATAAATTGTAGTTCCTCGTCCAACTTTTCCTAAGTATATAATTTCTAAGTCATCTGCAAAAGGACGATAGTGCAATGCTGCGTCAAACTTTATACTTTCTGCATTGTAATTATTTAAATCACTCTCTAAATAACCTGTTCTACTTACTTCTTCATTAGGTAGTAAATTCTCTGCTCCAGCTGGTAATACCCCAAGATTTACCAAAGCCACACCAACTCCTCTAATATTCGTACTTACTTCATCTCCATAAACATTAAGCCCATCATAATTAGGATCTAATCTCGTCCCTGTAATAATATCATCCGACACACTAACTTCACTTGTAGCAAACCAATCTGTTCCTCTTAAGTATGAGAAATTTACTTTTGCTGCGAACTTATCTGAGAACGCGTGGGCCATCCTAATCCCATAATCATAGTATTCATTATCACCAGCAGCATCCTGAGAAGTAATACCACCTTTAAAATAAGCACTTATTCCTTGATGATCAAATGGGTTTTTACTCGTCATAAACAAGATCCCATTAAAAGCATTTGCTCCATACAACGCAGAAGATGCTCCTGGAAGCAACTCTATACTATTCACATCTAATTCCGTCATCCCTAATAAATTACCCAGAACAAAATTTAATGCAGGTGCAGCATTATCCATTCCATCAACTAACTGTACAAATCTAGTATTAGCAAAATCTGCAAATCCTCTAGTATTTACAGATTTAAAGGTTAGACTATTCGCATTAATATCAACTCCTTTTAAATTTTCTAAACCATCATAAAAATCTGCGGCTGGTGTATTTTTTATTTTCTTTATTCCGAAGCGCTCTACACTTACCGGAGATTCAAATACACGTTCAGGTGTTCTTGAAGCAGAAATAATAACTTCATCCAATTCCGTTCCTTCTTTTAAGGTAATCCTTAAATCACTTGAGCTAGCCGTAATATTTACTGTAGCAGACTCAAAACCAACACTACTTACGATAATAGTAAAAGGAGGTGTCTCCTCCAGTGTTAAAGTAAATAATCCGTCAAAATCGGTAACTGTACCTACCGAAGCCCCTTGTAATGCAATGTTAGCCCCTGGAATTGGTTGATTGTTATTATCAACCACCGTTCCACTAATTGTTGTTTGTGCAGTAGAAATAACACCTATAAAAAGCATCATTCCTAACGTAATTGTCCTCATATCCTAGATTAGTTTTTATGTTATGACAACAATATACGTTTTTTTACTAATTCTTTAAAAAAAAGTTAAAAAGCTGTGTTTTTATCAAACACAACTCTTATATATTGAAAATTCATTTAACTATTACACAAACTGCCTGTTTTTATTTAAAACCAAAAATGCTAATAAAATGATCCATTGCTTGAAAAATATTGGATTTTTAGATAAAAAAAACCTGTTTGAAATTGTTTTCAAACAGATTCAGATATTATTAATTTTTAAACTTTATAATTTATTGATTTACAGGTTATTTATCGACAATCCTATATAGTATTGTGATCCTACAAAACCAGTACCAAGAGCAGTAAAATATTCATCTCCTCCAATATTAGTAGCTCCAACTTTAAGTATTGATTTTAGTTTTGGTATTCTATAATTCAACTGTGCGTCTATTACAGTAAAAGAAGGAACTTCTGCGGAACCAAAAGCATCATTCCAGATAAAACTATCGCTCCATCTTGCACTTGTATTGAAACCCAAATTCTGAAAAACATTTCTATTCCCAAAAGTTAATTTCACTTTATGTTCAGGTGTATTAAATTCTGATTGAAAAGTACTTTCATCATCTAGATCTAGATCTTCCTTAGCATACGTATAGTTCACTCCAAAATCGAAATTACCAAATACCTTACCATCTACACCAACAATTGCTCCATAAGAATTCACGTCTTCTGTAGAGTTGGTCGAAATATTATATATCTTAAAATCCCCATTTGCAATTGCCTGAAAAGATTCTACAGAACCTACAGCTCCATAAAACGGAACCAAAACATTATCGCTAGTAATAAAATCTTTATACATATTATAATAACCACTTACCTCTAGTGATATCTTATTATAATCTCCTCTGTATCCTAGTTCTAAACTCGTAACCTTTTCTGGTTTTACCAATTCTATAGCTGATTGAATTAATTGTGATGGATCCGATGTTTGAGAAAAAGCAATTGAAGAAGCCAATGTATATGAATTTTCAAACGCATCTCTTCCTGTTATGGTTACAGAATCTTGCCCTACTAACACCGCTCCATTAGCGCTTAGCTCAAAATCTCTTTGCTCTCGATCCAAATTATCCTCTGCAGAACCAATAGTAATTGCTCGAACTACGTCTAATCCCATGTACAGATTTTGGGTAGTTGGATTCCTGAAACCGGTTTGAAAGGAAGCTCTAATATTATGATTCCTATCTTCTCCTAAAGTATAGCCTAATGCCAGTCTTGGAGAAAAATTACCATCAAACAACTCAGCTTTATCGAATCGTACGGATCCCGTTATTTTTAATCGCTCATCTAAAACCTTCTTTTGTAATTGAGCATATGCACCCAGTTCAGAATAGCGAATAGGTCCATCAACATCTGTAAATATTGTACCAAAAGATCTTAGCTTATATTCCCTAAAAGATCCTCCAACTTGTATATCTGCAAAATCCTTAGTCAAGTAACTAAGATTGTAATTAGCATCTACGTGTCGTAGTTGAGTTTCATCCTGAAATCTTGCCCCAGTAGAAAAATCCGGATCAGATATTACTGATTCAAATACTTCCTGGTACTCAGATGTTCCCGGTACTAACCTTCCTGTATCTGCTTGATCTCTTGCGGCCACATGTGCTTGATCAGAAGTCAAACCTCCATTTATAGCAGCAAAATACGTGCCCGCATATTCACCAAACCAAGTGCGATTATCCTTCCACCTATTATTAATATTAAATGCCGCAATTCTGGTATCATAAGTATCTCCAGCATCTCCATCGGTTATGTAACCTCTAATAAAAAAGTTGTTGTTTTTAACTTCTAATTTATGTTGTTGCAAGAAAAAGTCAGGAGAATAAAATCTATTTGCATTCTGAAAAATTGTTGTTCCTCTTCCTATTCTACCATTATAAATAATTTCAAAATCATCGGCAAATGGCCTGTAATGTAGTGCTCCACTAAATTTTAAACTTTCTGCATCATAATCTACTAAATCTCTTTCCTCATATCCTGTTCTACTAACAAAACCGATACCAGGAATATTTAGATTTATTTCATCACCATAAACATTAACACCATCATAATTGGGGTCTGTAAAGCGATCAAGTGAAGCATTATTTATATTCGTTTCATTAACAGCAAACCAATCTGTTCCTTTGAAAAAAGAGAAATTTACCTTTGCCGCAAATTTATCCGAAAATGCTTTTGCCATCCTAATACCAACATCATAGAAGGAATTATTTCCCGCAGCTTCTTGAGATGTTACACCTCCTCGAGCATAAGCACTTACCCCTTGATTATCAAATGGATTTTTACTATTAATAAATAAAATACCATTAAAGGCATTGGCTCCATATAATGCAGATGAGGCTCCTGGTAACAGTTCTATATTACTCACATCTAATTCTGAAACTCCTATTAAATTCCCTAAAGAAAAATTTAATGCTGGTGAACTATTGTCCATTCCATCAACTAACTGAACAAATCTCGTATTAGAAAACGATCCATATCCTCTCGTATTTACAGACTTGTAGGTTAAACTATTCGTATTAACATCTACTCCTTTAAGATTCTCTAATCCACTGTAAAAATCAATCGAAGGAGTGTTTTTTATTTGCCTTGATCCATAATATTCAACTCTTACAGGCGATTCAAATATCCTTTCCGGTGATCTTGAAGCAGAAACAATAACAACATCCAGCTCAGTTCCTTCTTTTAATACCACTAGAATTTCTTCAGCACTAGAAGCAACATCTAATGAGACGGTTTCATATCCAATACTGCTTACAATTAATGTCACCGGAAGTTTATCCTTTATTGTTAAAATAAACTCACCATCAAAGTCAGCAACGGCTCCAACTCTTTCACCTCTTAACTTTACATTAGCTAATGGAATCGGCTCACCAATCTCATCGGTAACCCTTCCTGATAATGTTGTTTGTGCAAAAGAAAATGCACACCAAAGAGACATACTAAATAATAGTAATTTTTTTTTCATAGATTTTTAGGTTTAAGTTCAAGTGTTTGGGACACTAAATTGAATTAACATAAGCGCCTACAGAAGTCGCTAATATTTAAAACATATCGCCTAAAGTATAAAAAAACCGATAAAAAACAATTTTTGCAATAAAAATATTACGGTTTACACGTAAAAATCTTACAATTTTAACAAATGTTCAATTCGTTTAAAATAAAAAATCCCCGTTTAGTTTCCTAAACAGGGATTGTATTACGGACAACAAGTTAGCTAACTAGCTTGTCATCTATTTTCTTATATTAAAAATTATTAATTGTCAATCCAAAGTAGTATAATGAACCAATTGGAGCTGTTCCTACAGCTGTAAAATACTCACTACCTCCAATATTAGTCCCACCAAGCTTAAGAGTTGTTTTTAATGATGGTATTCTATAATTAACCTGCGCATCAAAAACAGTAAACGATGGTACATCTCCTACCGCGAAAGCAGATTCCCAAACATATTCGCCACTCCATTTAACAGCTGTATTGAAACCAAAATTTCTAAATAAATTATCGTGTCCAAAACTTGCTTTAGCCTTATGCTCCGGAGTATTGAAATTAGTTCTGAATCCAGGATCTTCGTTTTGATCAAAATCTTGTTTAGCATACGTATAACTAGCATTTAGATCAAAATCTCCGAATACCTTAGCAGTAATTCCTAATACAGCTCCATACGAATTGATATCTGCTTCAGAGTTTGTAGTCGCTTGAAAACCTGCAAAACTACCTGTACCAATTGCAGCTTGACCTTCAGGAGTTCCGACTGTTCCACTTAGTGGACTTACTACATCAACTGTAGAGATAAAATCTTGATACATATTATAGTAACCACTTAAATCAAGCAATAGTTTCCCGAAATCCGCTCGATAACCTATTTCAATCGCTGTTACTCTCTCTGGTTGTACAATATTCGGATTTGCAACTACCAGTGCAGCTGTACCTCCAGATCTTATAAAATCCTCAACAGATTCTGCTGTATACGAATTTTCGTAAGCAGCACGACCTGTAATGGTAGTTCCGTTGATAATTCTTGAATATCGATCTAAATTATCTGGTGCAGAACCTACAATAGCCCCTTCACCAATATCAAGACCTAAATATAAATCCTGAGTTGTTGGATTTCTAAAACCTGTTTGGATAGAAGCACGAAGGTTACGGTTTCTATTCTTTCCTAAAGTATATCCTACAGAAAATCTTGGTGAAAAATTACCGTCAAATAACTGAGACTTATCATAACGAACAGATCCAGTTAGTTTTAATCGATCATCTAATAACTTTTTCTGAATTTGAGAATAAATACCTAGTTCAGAATAATTAATTGCTCCATCAAAATCCGTATAGAAAGTACCTTCAGAATTCAAAGAATATTCCCTGAACGATCCTCCTACCTGAATATCCGCAAAACTATTAGTAATATGACCAAAATTATAATTTGCATCAACGTGACGTAATTCTGTTTTAGAAATAAATCTTGATCCTGTTTGAAAATCAGGAGTACTTATTACTTCATTAAATGCATTTTCAAAACCAGTAGTACCAGGCTCTAACCTACCTGTATCTGCAAAATCTCTTGCAGCAGCATGTCTTTCCTGATCTGTACCTGATGTAGTCGCAAATGCAGTTGCATACTCTTGGAACCAATCTTCATCACTTTTCCAACTTCTGTTGATATTAATACCCGTAAATCGTAAATCATAAGTATCTCCAGCATCTTCCGCAGAAATGTAACCTCTTACAAAAAAGTTATCATTTTTTACTTCTAATTTATGTTGCTGAAAAAAGAAATCCTTTAGAGAAAACCTATTAGAATCCTGAAAGATTGTTTGTCCCTTTCCTAATTTACCAGCATAAATAATTTCGAAATCGTTCTTAAAAGGCTTGAAATGCAAGGCTCCATCAAATTTGATACTTTCAGCATTATAATCTGTTAAATCAGATTCGTTATATCCTGTTCTGGTTACAACACCAGCACCTGGTAGAAGCGCTCTAACTTCATCACCATAAACATTGAGACCATTATATGCAGGATCTAATTCGCGACTTAACCCTGGGTTTTCGATATTATCTTCGCTAAGTGCAAACCAATCCGTACCATTCATATAAGAAAAGTTCACCTTGGCAGCAAAAAAATCTGCAAACTTATGAGCCGCTCTTATTCCAACATCGTAATATTCATTATTCCCGGCAGCTTCCTGAGATGTAATACCTCCTTTTGCATATGCGCTGATACCTTCCTTTTCGAATGGGCTTTTACTGGTCATAAATAATATACCATTAAATGCATTGGCTCCATATAATGCAGATGAGGCTCCTGGAAGGAGCTCCACATTTTCAACATCTAGCTCATTCATTCCAATAAGATTACCTAATGCAAAATTTAAAGAAGGAGAAGTGTTATCCATTCCATCTATCAACTGAACAAAACGGGTATTTGTAAATGAAGCAAAACCTCTTGTATTAATAGATTTAAAAGTTAAACTATTCGTATTTACATCTACTCCTTTTAAGTTTTCTAAACCATCATAGAAATCTACAGAAGGTGTATTTTTAATCTCTTTAACACCGAATCTCTCAATACTTACCGGTGATTCAAATAAACGCTCCGGCGCTCTCGATGCAGATATTACGATCAAATCTAGAACATTACCTTCAGTAAGAACTATAGTCACTTCTTCTGATGTCGAAGTTACTTCTACCGAACTAGATTCATATCCAATACTACTCGCTGTAATCGTGAAGGGTGGTTTTTTGGTCACAGTTAGGGAAAAAAGACCGTCAAAATCAGTAACTGTTCCTATAGCTTCTCCTTTTAAAGAGATGTTCGCTCCTGGAATTGGTTGATTAAAGTCATCAACAACCCTACCATTAATAGTAGTTTGTGCATTACTAATAACACATATCAATAGTGTTACTATAAAAGTAATTTTTTTCATAAATAGGTTATTTTTAAAGCTTTAAGTTTTTTTGGGGTAACTTAAGTTTATTTAAAATGGTATATTTCCACTTTTCGGCCGCGAAACTAGAAAAAAAAAATTACAAACAATAGCTTTTTACTATTTTTTTATCGATTAAATGCAAAAATGTGCGATATATCGCACATTTTTGCATTTAAATAAATATTTTGGTGTGTTTCAAATATTACTCTACGGTAACTGATTTCGCAAGATTTCTTGGTTGATCTACATTCTTATCTAACATAACAGCAATATGATATGATAATAACTGAAGTGGTATTGTTGTTAAAAGCGGAGTAAGAAACTCAATAGTTTCTGGTATTTCGATTACATGATCCGCAAGTTTTTTTACCGTTTCATCTCCTTCTGTTACAATCCCTATAATCTTTCCTTTTCTGGATTTAATTTCTTGAATATTACTTACTACCTTCTCATAGTGTCCCTTTTTGGTAGCAATTACAACAACAGGCATGTGCTCATCTATAAGAGCGATCGGGCCATGTTTCATCTCTGCTGCGGGATATCCTTCTGCGTGTATATATGAAATTTCCTTTAATTTCAAAGCGCCTTCTAGAGCTACTGGGAAGTTATATCCTCTCCCTAAGTATAAGAAATTTTTAGCTTCTTTATACTTATCAGCAATTAATTTAATATGATCATTAGACTCCAATGCAAGTTTCACTTTTTCCGGAATGCGTTCTAATTCCTGTAAATAATAATGAAAATCACTATTAGAAATAGTCCCTTTTCTTTCTGCTAACTTTAATGCGATCAACGAGAGTACCGTAATCTGAGTTGTAAAAGCTTTGGTAGATGCTACTCCAATTTCCGGACCTGCATGTGTATAGGCTCCTGCGTGTGTTTCTCTGGAGATAGAAGATCCTACTACATTACATACTCCAAAAACAAATGCTCCTCGCTCTTTTGCTAATTTAATTGCAGCCATTGTATCTGCAGTCTCTCCACTTTGTGATATAGCTATAACTACATCATCCTGATGGATAACAGGGTTTCTATATCTAAATTCTGAAGCATACTCTACCTCTACAGGAATTCTTACTAACTCCTCAAAAATGTATTCAGCTACAAGACCAGCGTGCCACGAAGTACCACAAGCAATAATAAGAATACGTTTAGCATTGAGTAATTTTGCAAGGTTATCATCAATACCTGCCATTTTTATGATCCCTTCAGCGACTCTCATTCTACCTCTATAGGTATCACTTATTGCACTTGGTTGCTCATAAATCTCTTTAAGCATAAAATGGTCGTATCCACCTTTTTCTATTTGCTCTAGATTTATCTGCAATTCTTGAAGATAAGGATCAACTAGGCTATCATCTTTGATCTTTCTTACTTTTATCTCTTTATTTCTACGAACAATAGCCATTTCGCCATCTTCGAGATATATAGCATTATTCGTATATTCTATAAATGGAGAAGCATCTGAAGCGATAAAAAACTCATCTTCACCTACACCGATTGCCAGAGGGCTTCCTAGTCGGGCTACAACTATTTCATCGGGTTTTTGTCTATCAAAAACTGCAATAGCATAAGCACCAACTGTTTGATTTAATGCTATCTGAACAGCTTTTCCTAATTTGACATTTTCATTTGTCTTTACATCTTCAATCAAATTAACCAATACTTCCGTATCCGTCTCAGAAGTAAAAGTATACCCTCTATTTATTAATTCTTTTTTAAGTGATTCATAATTTTCTATAATTCCATTATGAATAATCACCAGGTCACCAGAATTAGAATAATGAGGATGAGAATTTACATCATTTGGAACTCCGTGAGTAGCCCATCTAGTATGCCCTATTCCAACATTTCCATCCGTTGAAATTTCTTTTACTAATCTTTCTTCAAGATCAGCAACTTTTCCCTTAGTTTTGGATAACTTAATATCCTGACCATCATAAAGTGCAATTCCTGCGGAATCGTATCCTCTATACTCTAATCTTTTTAATCCCTTTAATACAATTGGATAAGCCTCCCTATGGCCTATATACCCTACTATTCCACACATGGTTTACTTGTTTGTCAGTTAATTACTTTTTGATCTTGTATAAAAAATATCAAGCTTTAAACGTTTTTCTTCAGGAACATTGGTTGTATTTCCATAAAGAATTGTCCCTTCATGGGATATTATAGATGAAAAGGGGATAAGTTCATCTTCAGTGTTATTAGGGGTAACTCCTTCAGCGCTCGCTACAACATTAACGTTTTGAGACACTGATAATCCTAGTTTTACATTATCTGTATCTTCATTCAGAACATTGATCACATGACGTGTCAATCTTATTTTATAAAATTCTCCATTTTCGTCACTATCTCGACTAATCCTTCCCAAATGATTAGTAACAGATAGTATTGGACTAGTCTGATTAGATGTTGGGTCTGCTAAGAAATCAACAAGAACTTCTCCTGTTTCAAGGTTAAAGACATATATCCTCTCTGGTTCGGTATCTCCAGACACCATTTCATCCTGATTGATATAAATTTTCATACTGGCCTCATTAATCAACCAATTTTGTCGTTTTAAGAAATCTAATTCATTTTCTAATTCTCCATCTTCATTAGTTACCATACCATTAAATAAGTCCATAACGGCATAAGATCCTTCTCCACCTTTCAAAAACAAGTTTGCTTCACCATTAACTTCATCTTGATTATCTAAAGCATTTTCTATACTAGTGATACCATCATTTAATATAGCATTCGCAAAATTAAAATCAATACTATTTACAATATTATTTGAGAAATTAAGTATAAAACTACCCTCACCTCTAATGGGTTCCGTTATATCTCCATCTCCATCAGCATCATCCTCATCCTCCTCACTTGTATCAAAAGAATAGTGTAATGTGAAATTCGCATCAGCTATATCAAAAAACAAAAGATTTTCATCTTCAGTATTTATATTTGATTCTGCTTTAAAATAAAGACCTCTAAAATAGTTACGGAAATTATTAGTATTACTTAACTCTATACTTCCTTCTTTGTCTAAAAATAAGGTTTTAAAATAATCAATTAGGTCTTGATTATCAGTTCTTTCGTTATCAGGATTCAATTCTGTAGCTGCTGCTGCTGCATCTTCAGAAACTAACGTCAATCTTAAGGCTGGAATAAAAGTTGATAATTGAGGTTCATCATCCTCATCTGTATCATCATCCTCAGTTAACAAACGTATTTGGTTTGGTGAAGGTTTAAAATTATCTACCGTGAATAATAACCTGTTTTCCAAACTAGGTCCAAAATTTTCATTAATATCATCAGAATAATACACTTGTCTTTCTTCTGCTCCTTGATCAAAATCAAAATCTCTTAGGAAATAGTCAGAATGATAAATGGATAATTTTATTCCGTTGGAACCATACACAGAATCTAATTCAAATGTATTTGTAACTACTCCATCATCTCCTGTAGTTGATTCTGTTAAAGTACTAAAGTATGGTAGATTCAAGACTACACTATCCAAAATCGCATTATCCCCAAAACTAGGATTAAATTGACTAGGTAATACCTCAGAAACTACACTATAAACAGATTGACCATACACTGGATCATCATAAACACCTAATAAATTATTAGGTAAACCACTGGTTTGCACTTTTTCAAATCTTTTACTGTAGGCTATTGGAATAGCATTGTATTCATCATCTTCAAAATTTACATCTCCAATTACCTCACTTCCAACTGAATTAAAATCATCATCACAAGATACAGCAGTAAAAATAACAGCTACTATAGCTGTTATTTTGATCAAAACATTTTTCAAATTCATAATAGTTCCTTTTGCTACACCAACACTTCTGTCTGATAGAAGGCTTCATAGGCATCAGCAAATTCATCTGGTTTTTTATATTCTAATACAGGTTGATCTATAGTTTCTAAATGTTTGGAAAGTTCTTCAGGAATTTCTTCTGACCCAACAATTATTGCATCAGAATTATCTATTGCAACTTTCATTACATTATTATACGTTGGTTTAGCAAGATCAGTTATCTTCTCTTCATCTATTCCATCAAACTTAACTTTTTCTAACATATTTTTGTCTAATGTTCCTTTGTATCCATGATCATAAACAGAAGTTACAATCTTACTATGGCTAAATAACGGTTCATTAGCGTAATAATTTCTTAGATATAATGGCAACATAGATGCCAACCATCCATGAACATGAATTACATCAGGAGACCAATTTAATTTCTTAACAGTCTCAATAACTCCCTTTGCAAAAAATATTGCTCGCTCATCATTATCTGGAAACAAATTTCCTTCTTCGTCAGTAAGCGTAGCTTTTCGCTTGAAATAATCTTCATTATCAATAAAATAAACCTGCATCCTTTCTTTAGGGATAGAGGCCACTTTAATAATTAAAGGCATATCTAAATCATTAATAACAAGATTCATCCCTGATAAACGAATTACTTCGTGTAGTTGATGTCTACGTTCATTAATGTTTCCGTATCTGGGCATAAAAATTCTAATTTGCCCGCCTTTGCTGTTTACCATTCTTGGTGCTTCAAAAGACATAGATGAAATCTCTGTCTCTGGTAGGTAAGGTATTACTTCTGATGATACGTACAATATCCTCTTATCTTTCATATGATCTACTTTTCTCGTCTCCTTAGGAATAAATTTTTGCAAAATTACGAAAATTTATGTAGTCTGCCAGTAATATCTTATTTTTGCACGCCTTTAACTTTTAGATAAATGCGGGTATACGAGAAAAGACTGGACGTTGAACAGGATGTTGCAGACTTACATAAACAAAATAAGAGCATTGGTTTTGTTCCTACAATGGGAGCTTTACATCATGGCCATCTAGCGTTGGTACAAAAAGCAATCGACCAAAATCAAGTTGTGATTGTGAGTATATTTGTCAATCCTACTCAATTTAATAACTCTGAAGATTTAGTTAATTACCCACGTACTCTCGATTCAGACATAGCACTTCTTTCTAATATATCTAAAAATATTATTGTTTTTGCGCCAAATCCGGAAGAAATATATGGGTCAAAAAATAATTCTCTTAAGTATGATTTCAATGGCTTAGAACATGAAATGGAAGGTAGATTTCGTCCAGGTCATTTTGATGGGGTTGGAACTGTTCTTAAACATTTATTTACTATTGTTTCCCCAACCAAGGCTTATTTTGGCGAAAAAGATTTTCAACAACTTCAAATTGTAAAAAAACTGGTTGAAATTGAAAAAATGTCAGTAACAATTATTGGCTGCCCTATTTACAGAGAAGATAGTGGATTGGCATTGAGCTCCCGAAACAAAAGACTAAACAAAAAACAACTTCAAGAGTCTCCCTTGATATACAAGACATTAAAACAAGTCAAAAATGATTTTGGCACAAAAAGTGTAATAGATTTAACCGATTGGGTTTCAGAACAGTTTAAAAATAATGACACGCTAGAATTAGAATATTTTGAGATCGCTAAAGTTTCTAATCTTAAATCGATTAAAAGAAAACGAAAGAATACAAAGTATCGAGCTTTTATTGCAGTTTTTGCAGGAGAAGTTAGACTTATAGATAACATTGCCCTAAATTAAAAATAACTAAATTTGTAACATGTTTGTACACGTTGTAAAATCAAAAATTCATCGCGTTAAAGTAACAGGTGCTGACCTAAATTATATAGGTAGCATCACTATTGACGAAGATTTAATGGATGCCGCTAATATAATAGAAGGTGAAAAGGTACAGATCGTTAATAACAATAACGGTGAACGTCTGGAAACTTATGCTATTCCAGGGCCTAGAAATAGTGGAGAAATTACATTAAATGGAGCGGCCGCCAGAAAAGTAGCTAAAGGAGATATATTGATTTTAATCACTTATGCAATGATGGATATTGAAGCTGCTAAGAAGTTTAAACCATCATTGTTATTTCCTAATGAGGAAAATAATTTGCTAAAGTAAAAGAGTGAATCCTAAACTCATAAAATTCTTAAAAATAATACTCCCGCTTATGTTGGGAGTTTTTTTAATTTGGTATTTTCTCAGCTCTGCAACTCCAGAATACAGAACAAAATTATTACAAAACATTAAAAATGCCGATCCGCTTTGGGTACTAATATCACTTACATTAGGTATCATATCTCATATCTCCAGAGCATATCGCTGGAAGTTTTTACTAAACCCTCTTGGTTACAACCCTAAACTATATAATAGTTTTATGGCAGTAATGGTAGGTTACTTATCCAATCTAGGAGTTCCCAGGTCTGGCGAAGTGCTAAGAGGTTTTACAGCATCTACTTACGAAAAAATTCCTTTTGAAAAAGCTTTCGGAACTATAGTTTCAGAAAGAATAACTGATTTAATTATGCTTATCATAGTAACCACTATGGCAGGTATTCTGCAGACAGAGTATTTACTTAACTTTCTTGAAGAAAAAAACATTAATCCTTTACTTACACTTGGGATAATTCTATTACTAATACTTATTGGCTTTTTAGGACTAAAAATTCTTCAAAAATCTTCTAACAAATGGATTGTAAAAATTAGAGATTTTGGGATGGGTTTATTAGATGGGATGAAAAGCATTTTCTCTATGAAGCAAAAATGGGCTTTCCTTTTTCATACTATCCTGATCTGGTTTTTATATGTATTAATGTTTTATGTTGTAAAATTTGCCGTCCCAAATTTGGATAGTGCTTCTATAGGCGTAATTCTGGTTGCTTTTGTGGTTGGCTCTTTTTCCATGTCTACCACTAATGGAGGTATTGGGATATTACCATTCCCAATTGTTGTCGGAGCAGTATTTATTTTTTTTGGTTTCGAAAAAAGTGACGGAGAAGCTTTTGGCTGGATTCTATGGGGTTCGCAAACTGCAATAAATATTATCGTTGGGGCGTTATCATTTTTATTCCTACCAATTTTAAATAGAGGAAAGAAAACTTAATAAAACCCTTATAAACAATAGATTGATTATTTTATCGGTTTGTTATAAAATTTTAAAGGTTTAAAATAATTTATATATTGTCACTCGCTTAACCCTAATCTTTACCACTTATGAAGAAAAGTATATTTTTAATTCTTATATCAATCCTTACCTCGATCTCATATGGTCAGGTAAAATACGAAACATTTAGATCTATCAAACTAGATCAAAACCGAGATTTAAAAATCCAATTGCCTCGTAATTATGAGAAAAACGAGGATAAAACATATCCTGTAATTCTTGTATTAGATGGTGATCATTTATTCGAACCGGTAGCTGGTAATGTTGATTATTTCTCGTATTGGGAGGATATGCCTGAGTCCATCGTAGTAGGTGTTCTTCAGAGAAAAACAAGAGAAGATGATTGTAGATATGATTTAGCTAGCTATTTACCCGAAGGTAAAGGTGCAGAATTTTTTGAATTTATTGGTCAAGAATTAATGCCGCATATCGAAGAAACTTATAGAACCGCAGAACTTAAAATTATTGTTGGTCACGATTATACGGGAAACTTCATCAATTACTTTTTATTTAAAGACAATCCAATTTTTCAAGGGTATATTAATTTAAGTCCCGAATTAGCACCTCCAATGAAAGAACGCTTAGAAAATGTGCTTACTAGTGCAAAAACTGATTTATGGTATTATCTAGCTACTGCAAGTAATGATGCAGAAAATATTAAAAATGATCTGATTTCTTTAGATGAAAAACTAGCGTTAATTGAAAACACCGAATTAAATTATTTCTTTGATAATTTTGATGAATCATCACACTATACATTAGTAGGAAGAGCAATTCCAAAAGCTATGGAGGTTTTTTTCAAAATGTATCGACCAATTAGTAAAAAAACTTATAAAGAAGATATCCTAACGCTAGAAACATCACTATACGATTACCTTGTAGATATCTATGATACTACTGAAAAATTATATGGAATCAAGCGTCAAATTAGAATCAACGATTTTATAGCTATTTCTACAGCGATAGAAAAAAAGGAATTATGGGAAGAGCTAGAGCCACTCGGTAAATTAGCTATTAAAGAACATCCTGAAACTATGTTAGGGTTTTATTATCTAGGATTAGGTTATGAACAGCTAGGGGAACCTAAAAAAGCCATGAGGGCATATGAAAATGGATTTCAATTAAATGAAGTAGCTTTTTTAACCAAAGACTATATGTTAGAGAAAGTTAATAAAATAAAAGAGGATTTCGGTTATTAACACTTAGTTTAAAAGACAAATCAGATAGTAAAAAGATCCCGTTTTTGGGATCTTTTTGTTTTGGTACTAATTGCAGAATGAACTTAAATAATAGTATTTTTACAATCAATTTATAAGCTATGGCCAAAACCAAAACTGTCTTTTTCTGCCAAAACTGCGGTTCACAATATGCTAAATGGCAAGGGCAATGTACTTCTTGCAAAGAATGGAATACCATTGCAGAAGAAGTAGTCCAGAAGGCTCAAAAAAATGATTGGAAAGATCCTAACACGTCATCAAAAGAACGTCGAGTCTCAAAACCTTTAAAAATCTCTGAAATTGATACCAGCCACGAAGCTAGATATAACACAGATGATGCTGAATTAAACAGAGTTCTTGGCGGTGGGTTGGTTCCCGGATCACTCACATTATTAGGAGGAGAACCAGGGATTGGAAAAAGTACGCTGTTACTGCAGATTAGTTTAAAACTACCTTACAAAACCCTATATGTTTCTGGTGAAGAAAGTCAAAAACAAATAAAAATGCGCGCGGAGCGTATACATTCTAAAACAGATAACTGTCTGATTCTTACTGAAACCAAAACTCAAAATATTTTCAGACAAATAGAAACTACAGAACCAGATATTGTTATTATTGACTCCATACAAACCCTACATAGTGATTATATCGAAAGTAGTGCTGGTAGTATTTCACAAATAAGAGAATGTACCACAGAACTCATTAAGTTTGCTAAAGAAACGGCAACTCCAGTAATTCTTATTGGTCATATCACAAAAGACGGAAATATAGCCGGCCCTAAAATACTAGAACATATGGTAGACACCGTACTTCAGTTCGAAGGAGATCGAAACCACGTCTATAGAATTCTAAGAGCCTTGAAAAACCGTTTTGGTTCTACATCAGAATTAGGAATTTACGAAATGTTAGGTAGCGGTCTTAGAGAAGTCAGTAATCCTAGTGAAATTCTAATCTCTAAAAAAGAAGAAGAATTAAGCGGAACTGTCATCGCAGCCACTGTAGAAGGTATGCGACCATTGATGATAGAAATACAGGCACTGGTTAGCACGGCAGTTTATGGTACTCCTCAACGAAGTGCTACTGGATACAATCTCAAACGATTAAATATGATCCTTGCTGTACTCGAAAAACGTGCTGGCTTCAGATTAGGTGCTAAAGATGTATTCCTGAATATTACAGGTGGTATTTCTGTGGATGATCCCGCTATTGACCTTGCTGTTGTTGCTGCTATATTATCATCTAACGAGGATATCCCAATCGCTAAAGACTATTGCTTTGCCGCAGAAGTTGGACTTGCCGGTGAAATCAGACCTATAAACAAGGTTGAACAAAGAATACAAGAAGCCGAAAAGTTAGGTTTCTCGACTATTTTTGTTTCTAAATACAATAAAATTT
Organism: uncultured Aquimarina sp.; assembly: GCF_947495315.1. GTDB lineage: Bacteria > Bacteroidota > Bacteroidia > Flavobacteriales > Flavobacteriaceae > Aquimarina. The sequence goes on from NZ_CANLYD010000015.1 coordinate 72,481, forward strand.
CCCGAAAAAACACACAGATTAATATTCAATTAGTTGCCAAAATTGAAGACGTAGTAGAATATCTATTTGGTTAATTTTTAAGGCGCTGGATTAGGAATCTGCATATGAACTTCATTGATTTCGTTGATAATTTGATCGGACAAAGTAAGGTGAATACTACCAATATTTTCTGTAAGCTGATCGATAGAAGTAGCTCCAATGATATTGCTCGTTACAAAAGGTTGTTGATTTACAAACGCTAATGATAATTGGGTTAAACTGATATTATGTTTTTTAGCAATTTCGTTATATAATCTAGTTGCTTTATAGCTATTCTCATTCATATACCGATTGTAATTAGGGAAAAGATCAACTCTAGAATTTTTTGGAATTTCTTCAAGATACTTGCCAGTCAGCATCCCAAATCCTAGTGGTGAATATGGTAAATGACCGATATTTTCACGATGTAAAACCTCTGTAAGACCAATTTCATCCTTTCGATTTAGTAAATTATATGGATTTTGTATCGTAATCATTTTGGGAGCTCCTTTTCGGGCTTCTTCAGTATATCGCATCAACCCATATGCCGTTTCATTAGAAACTCCTACTTGTCTTATCTTACCTTCTTTTACAAATTCATTGAGATTTTCCAAAACTTCGACAAAATTATCAGTCCACGTGTCATTTTCATCATGTGTATATCCTAACTTGCCAAAATAGTTAGTATGCCTTTCTGGCCAATGTAATTGATAAAGATCTATATAATCAGTTTGTAATCTTTCTAAACTTTTATGGATGGCATCTGCAATTTCTTGTTTGCTAAATTCTCCTTTTCTTATGTGTTTCGAAAACTCTGCTGGCCCAACAATTTTCGAAGCAATTACTACCTCATCTCTTTTCCCAGATTTCTTTAACCAACTTCCTATAACTCGTTCTGTACTTCCCTGTGTTTCTTTTTTAGCAGGTACAGAGTATAACTCTGCAGTATCTATAAAATTAACCCCTTGACTAATTGCGTACTCAATTTGCTCATGACCTTCTGATTCTGTATTCTGCTGTCCCCAAGTCATAGAGCCTAAACATATTTTACTAACCTTTATATCTGTATTTGGTAATGTAGTATACTTCATTCTTTAATCTAAAATTTATTAAATGAACCAAAATTAAAGACTCTCTTCTTAGATATTCCAAAAATTATCATAATAAATCCGTCAATGCTACTTGCTTATATTTTTATCATCATAAAGCTCATAAAGTGAGAAATTTATCTACAACAACACCATAAATATCTACACATTAATTAAGTATTGAATCATTAATTCAAAATTCAATGTATTGATTATTAGTGTTTTATGTATTTTTAAGATTTGCGGAATAATTATTTCAATAAGTATAATATATCCGAATAAATTTCTAAACGGATATGCAAAAAATAAAATTACAGCTTGTTTTGATGATGAACAAAATCTAAAAAAGTTTATACCAACCAAAAGGAGGTACGATTGTTACCTCACTGAAAAGGGTTTGTATTCCCCGAACCCTTTACTTTTTTAACCGGAAAAAGAGCTTCTTAACTAGGAGCTCTTTTTTTATAGTATTTTTTCTTTAAAAAACACTTAACCAAATATGCTTGGTTATGACTAAATTAATTATTTTGTATATTATTTTATACAAAAAATGATATTTGTATATATTTTTATATCTTTAGTTTGCTTTTAACTTTATAACTAACTCGTGAGACAAATCCATGCTAAACACATATTATAAAGACTTAACTAAAGAAAATAAGCTATTTGCCATACACAGAATAGCCTCTAAAACTGATTTTACTGAAGAAATCGTAAAAAAAGTGCTACAACGTTACAATCCCTTGATGGAAATACAAGAAAACAGAATCGTGATCAATCGGAACTCTTATCATAAACTAGTTCGAGAAATATATAAAGAAAATGTACTGTCTAAATAAAAAAACGGATGCAGTTACCCCATTACTACATCCGTTTCACAACTAACCAACCTAAAAATTAATTCCTCACTCATCCAACACTTATTATTCTTTAGATTCATATAAAAGTATTGTCTTTCTATGATTGATAAAAGCAAGAATGAGGGAAGCAAGGTTTCTATTGAGGGAAATAGTGGATTTCCTTATGCTGTAATATACATTGTGATGCAGAGATGATGTTTTATAGCCTTCTTATTTCAGAAAAAACAGGAAAATTATTACCCGTCTATGAGTAATATGCAAAAATTCTTTCCTTTGGTACAAGGTTAGGACGGGTACTCTAAGTAAAAATCTCAATCCTTACTCGAAAAAAGGAAGTGTAATGTGAACTAAACACACTATGAGGACACAACTTTTTTGATTGATCTATCATTTTATAAACAAAAAAAGCGCTTATCGCGCTACCATTATGACATTGGTAATATCTCTATCACTTTGCCATATACATTTTTGGTCCATCCATTGATGCGACCTCGGTTGTTACCGATTAGTAATCCTCGTTTTACATTTTTGCCTTTGACTAAATGTGTAAAACAGTTTCCTCTTACTTTACAAAAAACAATATCTCCTGCTTTGCAATCTTCCCAATTTATGGGTTCCAATACCACAGGTTGTTTTGATCGTAAGATAGGCAACATAGAATTACCTGGTTCTTTGGAGACAATTGTCTCACCATTCAATAGTTTTTGAATTTTCCAATTCATCTTCATAGTTTTAAAAATTTATATTTAATTCAAGAACTATGGAGTATGGTTTTACAAAGAACGTGTACGTGAGTACGTTGCAAAGATAGATGTTTCTTAACAATCTTACTTTAATAGGAGTTGGACAGGAGCATTTGTATTTCTAAAAATCTACTTTCGATAGCTTTGCTAAGCTTATCAATGTACAATTTTTCGATGAAAAATAACTCTGTTATCTAGCAGTTACAACAGAAGCTTTGGATATATTATTTTCTATAAGATACGCTCCTAAATTAAAGCTTTGTAGTGCTCTATCCAGTACCCAGGCATCAGAGCTTACTACTATATGATCAGAATCCGCTAAGACTTTATCTGGATTATTCTCTAAATATATGTTCCAAGGGAATTGATACTGTTCTGCCAATTCACGCAGCATCGTTTTTAATCTACCACTATTAGAGACTGGGGCATCAAAATACCAGTCTACAGCAATTGCGCCCAATTCATTTAAGGTATTACCTATTAACAATAGCGTTTCTTCTGTTTTTTGAACTCTTTTATACGTTCCATGTACACCAGAAACATCTCGATAATATCCATCCAATCCCTTAAAAACATACGCTCCAGATATAGCACTTTCCATAATAATGAGTAGATTAAACCCATCTATTGCAATAGTTTTATCTTTAAGATTATCAGGAGTTATACTTCTTTCTCCGCGTAGTAGTATTTTTTGTTCACTTGCACTTATTCCTTGAAGCGCTCTTTGTTGCCGGGCATTAAGTCTGTATCGATTGCCTACTAATTGTAATGATGATTTTTCTGCAAATCCTCTACTAAGTAAATAACACATATCTTTTGCCGCTTCCTTTAGCTTTTCTTGCATCTTCGGATCACCAAATAATCGATCGTCACTGGCTTCTTTTCCTCGGTTTCTGACAGGCATTTTTACTTAGAATATGGTTAATAGTTATACTATTCCTTATTCACTTTTTTGGTGATACCGCATTTTCTGCGAATGGTTCTTTCGGAGAGCGCTGCAGCATTTCTAGCTTGTTGCTCAGAACGACCGTCTTTAATTATCGCATCATACACTGTTTTACTTTCGATAAGACCTTGTATAACACAATTAAAACCTGGACTGTCTTTACCCTTATAAGGACTCTTTTTTTTGGGTTTTGTAATCAACTCCCTGAATAATCTATCTTTTAATACTTTATCTTGCTGAACCTCTACCACAAATTTATATAGTATTTCTTCTTCTTCTGAACTCATCTCATTCACTTTATCCAAGACATTGGAATACTCATCATTAGTAAAATCAAAATATTTATAGAAATCGAAATAATTGTTTTGATCCTCCTCCTCATCCTGTACCTCTTCTTCACTTTGCGTTTCTTCTTCGTTCTGGTACTCTTCTTCACTTTCCTGACTCACTCCTTTAATTACAGATAATAATACTATTACAAAAATGGATAACCTCTTCATTTGCTTTATAGTTTTAAATTAATTGGGTATTATAAACGTCTGGTAATGTCCTTTTGTTATCTGCGCTCTTTGTTTTTACGCTTTTTACTACATGCATAATTAAGGATTTTATTTTTGTTTACTAAATTCATGGCACACTTTTTGGAAACTTCAAATTAAATTGGTTATTTTAAACCGATTTTTTAAGATAACTTTAATACTAAATTTATATTTATTCCGTTTTGGAATACGTGAAATCAAATACGCAGTTTTGATACTAAATTTTAATACACCCAAATATTATGAAAAAATTATTTCTACTTTTACTTATGGTAGGCGCAGGATTAACTAGTCAGGCTCAAGAAGATTGGACTAAAATGACTGAAATTTTTGATCAGGTATATAGTCTTGCTACAGATCTGAATGTACAAACGGATAAAGTAACCGCTCAAGGAAGTGTAATCTCAATTGTTACGGGAAAAGGTACGGTATCTGTTGAAAGAAAACTAGATCCTAAAAAAGCTAAAGAATTGAAGCATTATCAATATAACTTATTAACTTCTGCTGGAAAAGTTGTCGTTTTAGATAAAATGAATGCGGAAAGAGTTATTGAAACTTTTCAATCAAAACTTTTGAAACTTAAAGAGGAGTTAAGAGTGAATCAAGATGCAGATGTAGAGGATATTCTTAAGAGTTTATTTTAACAAACATATATATCTTAAAGCATAAAAAAGCGGTCCAATGGACCGCTTTTTTTATACGCTATACTTACCATTATATATCATTCAATAATTTGGATATTTCATCTAACTTAGGGGTTAAAATTACTTCTATCCTTCTGTTCTTTGCTTTACCCGCTGATGTTTCATTAGATGCTACTGGAGAATGCTCTCCTCTTCCTGCAGCAGTTAAATTCTCCGCATCGATTTGTTGATTCTCTAATAATAGATTTACAATTGCTGTTGCTCTTTTGGTAGACAGATCCCAGTTTCCTTTTAACTGTCCATTTCCTGTATACGGCACATTATCGGTATGCCCTTCTATTAACACTGCAATATCAGGATTTTCTGCTAATACAGACGCTAGTTGCTTTACTGCTTGTCTTCCTTGTGTTCCTACTGCCCAACTACCGGAGTCAAATAATAATTTATTCTCCATAGAAATATATACCTTACCATTTCTTTCCTCTACGGTTAATCCTTTTCCTTCAAAATTTCGTAAAGCTTTAGAGATTGCAGTTTTTAGGGCTTGCATTTTAGCATCTTTGGCCGCAATCAGTCCTTCTAATTCATCTACACGTTTAGAACGAGCATCTAAATCTCTCTGTAGTTTTTCTAATCGATTTCGTTCTGCCGCCAGTGTTCTTTCTTTTTCTTCTAACTGAGACAACAATTCTCTATTTCTCTTATTATTCGCATTTAATGCAGCTGCACTATTTTTTCCTAATGCATCATATGAATTCTTCAGGTTTTCATAATTACTAGAAAGTGCATCATACTTGGATTGTAATGCATCTCTTTCTGTTCTGGTTTTTTCATACGCATCATTAAGCTGATCCATAGCCAACTTATCAGCTTCACTGGTCTTTTGTAAATCTCTAAATTTGTCTTCCAGCTTACGATTATCACGTTTTAATCGTGCATACTTACCTTCTAATTCTTTATGTACTTTAGAAGAAACGCAAGAGGTAGCAAATACTCCTATGAATACTATTATTGCAATTCTTTTTATCATATTTTTTGTTTTTTATGTCAGTCTGAGCTTGTCGAAGACTAATTAACTAGAATACACTTCGACAGGCTCAGTGTGACAATTTTACATATTTTTGTATTCTCATGCTTGTCACCCCAACCCTCTCCTACAGGAGAGGGAGCTATAGTTTTACATATTCAATTCTACCATGATTGGGCAATGATCACTATGTTTAGCATCTGATAAGATAACGGCTCTTTCTAATTTATCTTGTAGTGGCTGAGCAACCATTCCATAATCCAAACGCCAACCTTTATTATTTGCTCTAGAATTAGCTCTGTAACTCCACCAAGAATAATTATGTGGTTCTGAATTAAAATGCCTAAAAGAATCTATAAACCCACTATCAATAAAACTTCCAATCCATTCTCGTTCTACTGGTAAAAATCCTGATACATTTTTGTTACGCACAGGATCATGAATGTCAATGGCTTCATGACAGATATTATAATCTCCCAGAATTACTAAATTGGGATGAGATTTCTTTAGATCATTTATATATCCCTGAAAATCATCCATAAACTTCAGTTTATGTTCTACACGTTCTATATTAGAACCACTTGGCAGATAGAGACTCATAATAGAAACTCCATTAAAATCGACTCTTAGATTACGACCTTCGTGATCCATATAATCGATTCCGGTTCCATATTCTATATGATCAGGCTCTGTCTTCGATAAAACGGCAACACCACTATATCCTTTTTTCTGAGCACTATACCAATAGTTATATTTATATCCAGCTTCTGCAAAAACATCCAATTCCAGTTGTTCCTTATTGGCTTTGATTTCTTGTAAACAAATCACATCCGGATCTGCTTGTTGTAACCATTCTATAAATCCTTTTTTTAATGCTGCACGGATTCCGTTTACGTTGTATGATATTATTTTCACTTGATTTATTGTTTGAATCTTTAATTACTTTTCATTTTTATTTTAAATTTCCCTCTTGAGAGGGATAGCATTTCAGCTTGCGCCGAAGGCAAAAGCTAGAAATTCTTGGGTGTGTTGGGAAAAAACTCATTTACTAATTCTAAAAAAACACACCCCTAACCCCTCTCAAGAGGGGAACATATACTCTCTATTATACTTTTTTCTTTTCATAATTTTGAATATAATCTTCTATTGCCAGTAAGATATTGAACATGTCCTTGAATACTTGTTGATCAGTAAATCTTAAGATTTTAATTCCAAGTTTATTCATAATCTTTTCTTTAATTACATCTATGTTGTGTATATCAACTAATTGATGGGAATATCCGTCAATTTCTATTCCCAACATCAACTCATAAGAAAAGAAATCTAATATATAATTATCAATTGGTTTTTGCCGATGAAAATCATACCCATATAACTGCTTTCTTTTTAATTTTTGCCATAATAAAATTTCGGATTTAGTACTATTATTCCTTAACTGCCTTGCGTATTCTTTTAGCTTAGGATTATACAGAATGATTTTTCTTTTTTTCATTTAATATCTTCTAATACAACAACCATAGTCTTCCTTCTAAAGAGCAGAATTTCTTCTTCTATACCAAAACAAACTTAGTAAGATCAATCCTAAAATACCAAATCCTATTAACCAATATATATAATCATTGTTTTCAAACTGAATCGGAGTCCTATCTCCAACCAAATAAAATCCTCCCCAATAAAACGGCTGAGTTCTATTTAGGTTTGCGTTACTCAAGTATTGTAATTTTGCTTGTTGGAGTGCTTTGGCCTTACTCATTCCTTCTTTTAGATTGGTATAGAAATATTTCATCAACTCTGGAGTAGTTTGATCGGATACTTCCCAACTACTTAACAACAAACTTTTAGTTCCTGCATACTGAAAAGCGGTTCCCAGACTCATAATACCTTCTCCTTTAGCAATCTTACCTGTTCCTGTATTACACGCACTCAATACAGTAAGTTCTGCAGGGATATTTAATGCAAATAGCTCATGACTATAGAGTAAATTATCTTCTATACTATCCTTATTTTTGGTGAAAAAAAGTCTAGAATTCTCTGGTCGTTCGTTATCCACTTCACCGTGTAAAGCTAGATGCAAAATATTATATTGACTCGCGTTTTTCTTAAAGTTAGCTTCTACTGCTTCTGATCCATAAAAATACTGTCCATCAATAATATCGGCAATGGCTTTAATCTCTTTACGGGTTCCAGGTAAATCATCACCTGTACCTCTAAGCGTTGCCAAACTCATTGTTTTAGCATCTAAATTATTAGTGCTATCCGAAAACGAAAACGCTAAACATTCTTTTTGTTTTTTAGATACTTCTAAGGCATTGTTATCTTCAGAAAATAACAGCGTTGCCGAATTCGCATATGAAATCATATACTTCTTCAATAAATATGATAATTCTTTTGGATTGTTAGAAGTATCTTCTTTACTCAATAATAAATCAAAATTAAGATGCCATAAAGGACCATCTGGTACTATGACTAATTCTTCTCCTACAATCTCTTTTTCTATAGGCGCTATTAATTGCTGATAGAGTCGATATGACGAAGTCTTATAAGTTTTTGTGTTTTTATCTGTAATAGTAGTTCGTAACTTTTCTATTTGTTCTGTGAGTTTAGGAGTAACTAGTTCTTTTACGGCAATCTTATTTTTTGAAATCGTAAAAGCATAGGTAGTACTATCAGCTGTAAAAAACTCTAGCAAGGTAGTTTTATCATTTAGTTTTTCTTGAATATCAGTAACCGATATGACCTCATTTTTATACTTTAATTGATGATATTCTGGATAGTTTTTTTCTAAAACTTCGGTTAAAGAATCTTGTCTTCTGGAGATATCGAATAGTTTACTTTCATAGCTAGAAAGGTTTGCAGAATCTATTTCTTTTTTAGAAAATTCTTCTTCTACTTTCGATTGATAAAATGCTTTATCAATTCTTACATCTTTTTCTAAACCAACCAAGTGAGTCGATAATCCAGAAAAACCTTTTGCATTTGTATCATTTAATAGATCCTTTAATGTATTAGATTTGCTTTTTTCTGAATAGTAGAATGCTTTTTCTAAAGCTTTCTTATCCTTAATAATTTCCTGATTTAATAATAACAATGCTTCTGTTGCACTTAAATAAGACATTTTAGACGTTCCAGAAAAACTTAGTTTGTCTTCATATTTCGTATACCTTTCTCTAATGAAATCAATTAGAGTATCAATTTTTTCATACATCTCTATGCTTTCGTGCAATTTTGCCTTATCCTTAGTTAATTTGTATATATCAACTATTGTTTTAGTCTTATTTTTGAAAATATTATGTAAAACATTTAAGTCACGAAAATCATTAAAATTTACCTCTGCTTTTCCGGTAATATCAATATTATCTTTTGCGTTAGCTATTATTGCATACTCATAATACATCAACGCTTTGTTATACATTTTTTTACCATTATAACAATCCCCAATAAGTCTATAAGTCCTTGAAATTTTTGGGTTTTTCTCACCAAACGCATTCTTAAAGAGCAATAACGCTTTTTCATAATTCTCAATTGCGCTATCAAACTCTAATATTTGTTTACTCATTAACCCAACGTGTAAATATGAAGCAGCCGTTCTAGAGGATCCATTGCCCAAAACAGATAAATACATTTCAAGTCCTTTTTTATGATATCCTAATGCCTTATAATATTCATTTTTGCTCTGATAAACTTCTCCAATACTGTGATATATCCTTGCAATACTTACGTGCTCTGCTCCATATACTTGTTTACATATCGATAGCGCTTTATCAAAATATATGAGCGCATTATCATTCTCTTCTTTATGTTCTGACAAAACGCCCAAATTATAATACAAGTTTATAAATTCTGCATTATTAGGATTAAATTTTTGACCCTTAATATCTAAGGATTTCTTTAAATATTCCAAAGCCTTATCCATTTGTCCTTTCGAAAAATACACTCCTCCAATATTATTATATGTACTAGCAACATATGGATGATCTTTACCATATTTCTCAATGAAAATATTAAGAGCTTTATGAAAATAATTTAAAGACTTTTCATAATCCCCTCTTTTATTATAGGTAATAGCCATATTACCATAAAGGGGTGCCATTTTTAACGACTTTTCTCCCGCTATCTTAATTTGAATATCAATGGCTTTATTAAAGTAAGCAATTGCTTTTTTATATTCTCCCTGTAAATTATAACAATCTCCTAAACTATTATATGTCAACACAATACCAGTGGCATTTTGATCTTTAGCTCTGCTAAATATTTGTTCACTTTTTTTGAGAAATTCTATAGCTACTGCATAAGATGACTTTTTATTATAAACAGAACTAATTTTAATATAAGAATGAGCTATACTAAATTCGTCGTCTATTCTATTTTCCTTTTTAAGGGCAAGGGATTTTTCGTAAAAAATAAGCGCATTATCATAATCTGACAAAGAATAATAATATTCTCCAATATTATCATTAGCATAAGCCGCTTCATCTATCCTTTTATCAAAATTTCCATTACTTAATTCTAAAGCAATTTTTGCATTCACTAAAGATTCTTCAAGATTTCTTTGTCTCCATTGACTTTCTGAGATCCTATTATAACAACCTGCCACTCGCTCCCATACTTTTGCTTTCTTATAAACAGGCAAAGCTTTTTTAAAATACACAATGGAGCTATCTAGTTTCCTGTTAGTTAACAAAGAATCTCCCTTCCTAAAATATTGAGAAGCTAGAATAGTATCATTTGTTATTTTAGTTTGGGAAAAAGTAACACTGGTAAAAAATAAAAAGAGGACGATGGTTTTTAGTGGGTTCATTTGGTTACGTTTATTAGCTAGCTATTTTTGGGTATGTTTATAAAACAAAGATACTATAAACAAAAACACTACTCCTACTTCGACACGGCTCACCACTAGCTTCAAGAAGGGGATTTAATTTCTTATTTTTAAAACTTTTACAAATTCAGATAACTCTTTCTAAAATATCTTGTTTTCGATACATCTGCCTATGACGAGCACTCAAACTCACCCTATTTTATTTATTACCTAAAATCTCTATAATTTTCCTTGGTCTTTTGGTCCGAACTCTGATAGTTTGGTATTGCCAAATGTTATTCTTTTTATTGGCAACAATATCCATCTTCCCTTTTTGTTTTGATCCTTTGACTCCAACTGTTATGATTGCTTTACCTTCTTCTGCATAGCGCACTTCTCCTTCCAAAAGTTCAAAAATACTAATCGGTTGTACTTCTCCTAATAATTTGATCACTCGCTCATCATCTTGTACCATATCGAAAGCATTGTTATACACTGATGGATCCACAATCGCTTTGGTAAAATCTCCGATAGGTTTTCCTAAAACTGTCAGTATTGTTAAAATAAATCCAAATACTAGCACTAAAACTACCAAAACCCAACTTCGGTTTTTACGCCACCAACTTTTTTTATGTATGTAATCGGTCATAAGTTTTTGTTTAAATAATTACAAACTGATAAAACTTAATGCTACTTTTATCGTTATTGCTACTATAAAAACCTTTCCAATCAATAGTTGTTGCATAAATAGTCATTTATTCCGTAGTGCTGCGTCAGGGATAGCAGTGGAAATCCCGGAGTTTTGTCTTCCTGAGCTTGTCGAAGGATATACAATGCGAGGAATTGAAACGTATAGCCCGCTTGGACGCCCAAAGGTCTATGAATAAACATATCAGGGTTTGTGCGAAAAACTTTAGTTTTGTATCGATGCGCATTTTTACGGTTTTAGGTTTTTTATTATTTTTCAGTACTAGCACTTTACTTGGGCAAGATACTTCTGGAAACTTCAGAAGTAAAAAAGTACGTGTTACTGATACTATCCGTATTGACTCTGTGAGTATCAACTCTTTTGATTTTAAATTACTTTCTAAGCAAGGTGTTGCAATTGATAGTACATTATACAAAGTTAGTTTTGAAAATGCTTCGGTTATCTTATCACCGCAACTAAAGTCTCAAAACGATTCAATCACCATACAATACTATCGTTATCCTAATTTTTTGACTAAAAAATATTTCGAATTTGATCCATCGATTATAGTTGAACAAAACGGTGATCTGCAGAAATTGTATAGCCTGTCTGAAGCAAATAACAAAAAAGAGTTTACACCTTTTGATGGGCTTACTACCAACGGAAGTATCTCTAGGGGAGTAAGCGTAGGTAGTAATCAAAGTACAGTTTTAAATTCTGAATTGGACCTACAAATTTCTGGAAAAATAAGCGATAATATATCCCTACGGGCTTCTATACAAGATGCAAATGTGCCTGTACAACAAAGTGGATATTCTCAAAATCTTGACGAATTTGATCAGGTTTTTATTGAATTGTATAGCAAAAACTGGAATGTTAGAGCTGGTGATGTACAATTGCAAAACACCACAAGTTACTTTAACAGGTTTACCAAAAATGTACAAGGAATATCTATCAATGGAACTTTAGACCATCCCGAATCTAAGACAGGTCTATTTGCTTCAGGAGCTTTGGTAAGAGGAGTTTTTACTAGAAGCCAGTTTACCGGACAAGAAGGAAACCAAGGTCCTTATAAACTAACAGGTCCTAATGGAGAATTGTTTATTCTTATTGTATCGGGTAGTGAACGTGTATATGTAAATGGTTTACTTCTGGAAAGAGGAGAAAACAAGGATTATATTATCGATTACAATGCGGGAGAGGTACGTTTTAATCCAACCTTTCCAATTACTTCGGATATGAGGATATCAATAGAATACCAAACTACAGAACGTAATTACTCCAGAATCATCGTTTACGGTGGTGGTGAACATGCTAGTGAAAAACTAAAAATAGGTGCTTTTGTATACTCGGAGAATGATGCAAAAAACCAACCTTTACAACAAAACTTAAGTGATCCGCAAAAAGAAATTCTATCCAATGCCGGTGATGATATTACACAGATGATTTCTCCATCTGCCGTTCCTGATGTATTTAGCGAAAACAAAATTCTATACAGAAGGGATATTATTGATGGTCAGGAAGTTTTTGTGTTTTCTAATAATCCAGAAGATGAATTGTTTAACGTTCGATTCTCTTTGGTAGGTGATAATCAAGGTGATTACATCGTAGGAGATGTTACTACAATTAGTCGAATTTTTGAATATGTAGCTCCCGTCAATGGCATACCACAAGGTAATTTTGCTCCAGTAATTCAGTTGGTAGCTCCAACTAAGCTTCAGACAGCAGTAGTTCAGGGCTCCTATATTCCAAATGAAAAAACAACCATTGGATTCGAAATTTCGGGAAGTAAAAATGATTTAAATCTTTTTTCGGATCTGGATGACGATGATAATGATGGAGTGGCAGGAAGACTTCAGTTGAAACAACGTATTTTTTCGAGAGATAGTAGTTGGACAATGAATGCATTTGCTAATGGAGATTATATTCAGAAAGAATTTAAAAGCATCGAAAGAATCTACAACGTAGAATTTAATAGAGATTGGAACTTAAATAATCCTCTGGGGGATCAGCAGTTTTTTACATCAGGTCTGGAGTTACTTCATCCTAAAAAAGGATTTACTAGATATTCTTTTCAGCATCTTAATTTCTCAGAAAATTACAATGGTAATAGACATTTGTTAAACACAGAACTTAGATTGAATAAACTAGGTGTTTCTTTATATTCAAGTTTGTTAAATAGTAAAAATACTGACTTAGATTCAAGGTTTTTCAGAATGTATAGCATATTAACTTATAGCTTTCCAAAAAACTGGATTGGAGCTAAAATTGCAACTGAAGAAAATAAAGAGATTAATCTAAGTGACCAGACTTTTACCTTAAATACCCAAAGATTTAAATCTTATGAGATCTTCAGTGGGGTAGGTGATAGTACAAAAATTTATGCTGAAGTTGGATATAGGCATCGTATCAATGACAGTGTAAAGAATAATCTTTTGGATAAAGTAAGTACCTCTAATACCTATTTTTTAAAATCTAATTTACTAAATACTACCAACACGCAATTATCCTTGTTCGTGAACTACAGAACACTAAACAATGAAGATCAAAACCGTGACACCGAACAATCTTTAAATTCTAGATTGTTATATAATCAAAAATTCTTTGCTGGTAAAATCAACTGGAATACTGTTTTTGAAACCAATAGTGGAACCTTACCTCAGCAAGAATTTACTTATGTTCAAGTGGATCCCGGGCAAGGAACCTATACTTGGAATGATTATAATGATAATGGAGTTCAGGAATTAGAAGAGTTTGAAATTGCTCAATTTACAGATGAAGCTATTTATCTGAGGGTATTGCTCCCCAACCAACTTTTTGTAAAAACACATCAAAATCGACTAAGTCAAATAATTACCTTAAATCCTCTTTCCTGGTCCGGGTCAGAAAATAAAACAAAAAAACTTTTATCTCATTTTTATAATCAAACATCTTATATAGTAGATAGAAAAAACCTGCGAGATGATACTTCTTTTGACATTAATCCCTTTAGAAAAGATGATAATGAACTAGCGTTAAATCTAAGCTTTAGAAACACCCTATTCTTTAACCGTGGAAAACAACGCTACACTACTTCGTACACTTTTCTTTCTACTAAAAATACTAACTTACAAGTTACAGGTCTTCAGGAAAATATTATAAACAGCCATCAATTAACTTTTGCACATAAAATGGCAAAAACCTGGCTTTTCGACCTAAAAAATGAATTTGTAGAAACCGAAAGTGTTTCAGAAAACTTCAGTAACAGAAACTATCTCCTAGAAGGTTATAAAATTGAACCTAAGTTATCCTACTTACTTTCTCCACAAACACAGTTTAGCGTATTCTATCTCTTAAATGATCAGGAAAATATTGAGGGAGAAGAGGCACTAGCTCAACAAAAATTGGGAGTTTCTTTTGCCTATGCGAATAAGCAGCAAGTATCAATTACCGGTGAGTTTAATTATTTTAATAATGAATTTACAGGAAATGCTTTTTCTCCGGTTGGATATCAACTACTTAACGGTTTGCAACCGGGTGACAACTATACCTGGTCCGTTTTAGCACAAAAAAAATTGACCAAATATTTGGATCTTAACATTTCATATTTAGGTCGAAAAAGCGAAACCGCTAATACAATTCATACGGGGAGTATACAACTTAGAGCATATTTTTAGCAATGACCTTAAGACTTATTCTTATCTTTATAAAACAAATTAAATACTATGAGAGGGCTTCTAAAAATTTCTTGCTTAATGGCTATTATTTGCTTCTACAGCTGCAATACAACTAAAAGAACAGATGGAAAAGCAGTTAACGATGATAAAAACAATTCTCAAACCATAAATTCGGAAAAAATGCTAGAAAAAGGGTTTATTAAAGGAACACTTTCTACTAATAAATCAAAAGGCTGTCCATATATTCTGACTGTAGAAAAATATGCTGATAAGCTAGACCCTATAAATATTCAGGATTTCTTTAAAAACGATATGCCAGAAAAGGTATGGGTAAAATATAGCGATCTAAGAATGAATAGTAGATGCAATGATGCAAGACCTGTCTCTATTCAGGAAATAAGTACACGTACTGATTAGTTTACAGAAAATTTAGCTGATTTCCCTGTCTTACTTCCACCAAGACGAACAAAATAGATTCCGGTACTTACATAAGACATATCTAGTAGATATGTAAACCTACTATTAGCATCTTTTTCTACAAAATTGGAAACTATTGTTTTTCCGGTGATTGTAAATACGCTTAATCTGAGGACATTGTTTGCATTCGCATCGCTCATAGTAATCAAAAACTGATTATTCGGCTGACTAATTACTATAAGGTCCGAATTGGGATTCGTGTTCTCTCCTATTTCTACAGTATAATCATGTGTAGTGCCAAACTGCATAGAACCACAAGGATCATTAAGATCTGCCCCATTATTGGTATTGGTATCACCAGCTCTAATTCTTAATAAGTGTCTTCCCAAAGTAGCTTCATTACCCAATGAAAAAAGAAAAGTTTGATTAACATTTTCTTCTGCAATTACTTGGTTACTGATAATCAATTCTTCATCTTCAAAAATAGTATCATCATCATAATCTATCCATAACGATAATTGTTCCGAATCACCTTGCGCAAAGCCTACCTGAACTGTTAATGTATACACTCCTATGGATCTATCTAGATTAATTACCATATTAGTGAAATCATCATAGCCATTTCCACATTCGATATTTCGGTTTGAGACATTGGATAATTCAAAAGATGACAATCCATCTCCAAACCTTAAGCAATCAGATGTGGGTGAACATAATCGATGCTCAATTACTCTATCTATTGCATCATTATTAATATCTTCGTCTGTTGTCAAGGAGGTTCCTACACGAAACGCATAGTTGCCAAATTCTGATAAATCAACAGTTGTCGTAAATGTATATTGGGCAGTTTCTCCAACATCGATAGTTCCTGTAAATATTTCATTCACTGCTGCTCCGCCATCAAGTGTATAAAAAACCGGAATATTGGATTGTGGAGAACCTCCATAATTTCTGATAGTTATCGTAATAGCTTCCGTAGACGAAAGACCTCCTCCAGATACAGGAGATACTAAACTAATGGCTCCCACATCATTTGGTAATAAATTGGAAACCTCTTTAGTTATACAATCATTTTCGGGCATAACATCACCAACTTGGTTTGTTTCTGCTACAATGAAAGAGGTACTACTACCTGTTAAATTTGCAGTTGTATTAAAAGTAAATGACGCCGTTTGGCCTGCTCCGATAGATCCTGTAAAAATTTCATCAACGGCTGTTCCTCCATTAATAGAATAACTTATCGGAATATTACTTTGTGTTGTAGTTCCAAAATTCTTAATCGTTACAGTAATCACTTCGGAAGTAGTAAAAGTAGCATCATCAGGAGCATCAATACTGATAACACCTACATCATTTGCCACGTTTTCTGCAATTTTGAATACTCCAACAATATTTCTAGCATTGTTTCCTGAACTCTCAAAGTACTCCGCAATATGCCAAAATGTTTGATCATCAATTGGATCTACCGTAATCTGAGCATAATCGCCATAACGGTTTCTTGTAGTTCTACTTACATCAGTACCTACAGCTATCGTTTGTTCTGCAAATGTCATAGTTCCTAAAGGATCATCAGCTAACCGCCCAGTATATCTAATAGAACCAAAACTATCAGTACTTGCAGCATCAGCTACTGTACCCATAGTCGTATAACCCATTCCGATATTTCCAAAAATATCCATAATCATACTCGCACACCAAGCACTTTTACCATCAGGAGAGGTGTAAGTCCCTTCCTGAAATACTGACCAAGGTTGATCATCGCCATTCTGACGGAGTTCATACCATCTAATTCCAGATACATTATCAGAATCTAGTCTATTGTCAATATCTACCGGAAAATTTAATACCACAGAATTATAACTACAAAATCTTCTATAATTAGTAGCAAACATTACAGTACCCTGTAGCACATCGATATCTTGACCATCTATACCAGGTTGTGGAAGATTAGCAAATGAACCTCCATTAAATGTAGAATCAAAAGGAGTTATATTTCCATTGCTAACATTTAGTTCTTCTGCTTCAGTAATCGTAGATTGTTCAGGATTAATCCAATCTACATTAATTGTCCATAATTTTAATGCATCTTCATTTACTCCTTCCCATTCATCGTCCTGAAAATAAATGATCTTTGCATTTCCTTCTGGAGGAAGAGAACTTCCTATTGCATTAAAAGAAGCTGGGCTATAAAACCCTCCTATTCTGGCTCCAGGCAATGGAAAACCAATCATTTGAGCTGTATCAACACCAGCTAGCATTTGTTCTCTATCGATAACATATACCACCTCACTTGTCATTTGTTGCCCCTGATCTTTATTGGCTGTCACATAATATCCATCTGACCAAATTGAAAATTTAGTATAATCTGGAAAGCTCCCGGTATTAAAACGATAGGTATACCAACCATCATTAACAGGATCTGATCCTCTGCAGACTGCCACTAAAAAACCATTAGGAGTCTCACTAAACTGTGTTATTACAAATCGATCAACAAAATTGTCATAAAACACTATTGGATCTCCCAAAGATTCTCCTGGAAAAATATTGGTCAAAGAAGTAGAGGGCACTAAAACATTTCCGTTTCTATCGTATATTGCAAACGCAGAATTTTTAGCAGTTATGTAATGATTAGGTCCTATTGCTCCTGTAGGATCAGTTGGAGAAACGGAACTGGAATTAGCCTCAAAAACTAATGAAGGAGCTCTATTAGCTCTAGTGTTACTAGCATTCTTCTGCCTCAGTAATAAAGCATCTTGCCCTTTTGGTAATCCTTTACCCGGTACAATTTTATTAGCATCAGTTCTCTTAGGATTCACTTCTCCTTCTCTAGATTCTTCAGGAATCAATTTCTTACCAATCAATGGCTCTACCTTTTTCATATAACTGGAAGTAGTAACCAAAGTAGCAGTCATGACAGATTTCTTTTTTTGTTGAGAAAAACCTGTCAAAGAGACTAGTAAAAAAGAAAGGAAAGCTATCCTTTTCAATGACATAAGAGAATTTTTAAGATGAGAATTATCTTGATTTTTGGTCTAAAATACAATTAAACTTCAAAATATGGTAAAAACTAAATACTTAATCTATACTTGCTTTAGAAAAAGAAAGAGATTTCTTACAAGTGAAACCTCCTTCTTTTCTAAAACACATTATGACATTTGCTAGACTAGACTGTTTTATCTAACAATTATTTTCTCAGTTATCCTGCTAGCATTGTCTCCCATACTTATTATATAGATTCCAGAAGCCGCATATGACATATCTAAATCGTATTCATATACACCTTGTTGGTTTTTAGTTATATAATTGGATACCAATATTTGCCCAGATAATGTAAATACATTAAAAGTCAATCGCCCTTCGAATTCTGTTTTCAGCTGTACGTTATACTGATCTTCTGGTGAACTTATTACAATCATTTCTCCATTAGTATCTGCAAAATCAGGAACCGACAAAGGTACTCCAACACTTACTGTATAGTCGTGTGTAGATCCGTATTGCATAGAATTACACGGGTCATTAAGATCTCCTCCAAAACTAGTATCTCCTACACGAGCTCTCATTAAATGGTCTCCTAATGGAGCATCTGCCGGAATAGTAATTGGAAAATCAGTCGCCGTATTTGCCGCCGTTATCACCCCATCAGTTACTAGTTGCTCTGAAAGATCAAAAGTATTACTATCGTCAAAATCAATCCAAAGCGAGAATTTTTCTACATCTCCACTTGCAAAACCACTTTGCACAGTAACGTTGTACTCTGTTGCTATTTCTAATGAAGCAGAAAGGTTCGTAAAATCTTCATAACCTGTATTACAAACTATTCCTGTATTTAACAAGTCGGAAAGTACAAAAGATACTATATTATCTCCAAAAGTACAATCAGAAGTAGGAGCACATATATCTTTAACTACTTCTACCGTAAGAGAATCATTTGATGTATCTGCATCTCCAGCTTGAGAAACGGTCAACACAAAAGTATACGTTCCAAATACAGAAAGATCTGCTGTTTGACCAAAAGTGTAATCCACGCTTTCTCCTATGGCTAAAGGACCCGCAATAACCCCATTAACCGAAGCTCCTCCATTAATAGTATAAGAAACAGGAATATCTGATTGAGTTTCTGCTCCTCCATTTCTTACAGTAATCGTTACGTTAGCAGTTGCAGAAAGCTCATCATTGGATTCTGGCGAAACTAACGCTGTCACTGATAGATCTATAGCATCTATTTTCTGTACTAATTTAGAATTACAGTCATTTTGTGGATTTTCATCACCCGCTAAGTTAGTTCTTGCAGAAACATCAAAAGAAGACGCTCCTGTTAAATCCGCTGTAGTGCTAAAACTGAAAGACGTTGTATCTCCTCCTGGAATTGATCCAGTAAATACTTCGTTTATAGCTGCTGCTCCG
Source organism: uncultured Aquimarina sp. (assembly GCF_947495315.1). Taxonomy (GTDB): domain Bacteria; phylum Bacteroidota; class Bacteroidia; order Flavobacteriales; family Flavobacteriaceae; genus Aquimarina. The sequence continues at coordinate 92,306 of NZ_CANLYD010000015.1, forward strand.
TCAATTTGATAACTTACAGGAAAATTAGATTGTGTTGCAGTTCCTAAGTTTTGTATAGTAACTGTAATCGTCTCAGCATTCGTTAAAACAGCATCAGATGGCGAATCAATAGAAACAATTCTAACGTCATTAACTGGATTTGTTGCAATTTTAAATACTCCAACTACATTTCTGGCATTATTACCCGAATTCTCAAAATACTCACCAATATGCCAAAAAGACTGATCATCTACCGGATCAACAGTTAATTGTGCATAATCTCCGTATCTAAAATTTACATCATCGGCAGTTCCTTCTGCGATAGTTTGTTCTGCGACAGTCATAGTTCCTAAAGGATCTCCGGCAAGTCTACCTGTATATCTTATAGAAGCAAAACTATCGGCTGTTGCATTATTAGCCGTAGTTCCCATAGTTGTATATCCCATACCTATATTACCAAAGGCGTCCATAGCCATACTAGCACACCAGGCACTTTTACCATCAGGTGATTCATAAGTTCCTTCTTGATATACCGTCCATGGTTGACCATCACCAGCCTGTCGTAATTCATACCATCTCACAGCTGCAATATTATCTGAATTTGTACGGTCATCTATATCTACCGCAAAATTCATTACCACAGAATTGTAGTCACAAAATCTTCTATAACTAGTCATATACATCATAGTCGACTGAATTACATCAATATTTTGTCCTCCTCCAGGTTGTGGAAGATTTTGAAAACTTCCTCCATCAAAAACCGAATCGAAATCAGTTATAGTGTTACTATCTGCAGTAAATTCTTCCGCTTCTGCTATAGTCGAAGAACCTGGATTCTCCCAATCTACATTAACAGTCCATAATTTCAATGCGTCATCTGATACACCTTGCCAGGAATCATCTTGCATAAAAACGATTTTCATATCTCCCGGTGGTGGAAGTTCGGGTCCTGTAGCATGAAAACCTCCAGGGCTGTAAAACCCATTATCCTCAACTCCCGGAAGAGAAAACCCTACCATTTGCGCATTAGGATCTCCTTGTAATAATTTTTCTCTTTCCAGAGCAAAAACCACTTCGTTAGAAGCCTGAGCTCCTTGATCCTTATTAGCTGTTACATAGTAACCATCCGACCAAATAGAAAACTTAGTATAATCTGGAAAAGTACCTGTATTAAAACGATACGTATACCATCCATCATTTACTGGGTCTGGCCCTTTACAAACCGCAACTAAAAATCCATTTGGAGTATCGCTAAATTGTGTAATTACAAATCGATCTTCATAATTATCATAAAATATTATAGGATCCCCTAAAGACTCTCCAGGCCATATATTTGCTAAAGAATTAGAAGCAACCAAGACATTACCACTTCTATCGTGAATGGCAAAAGAAGAATTTTTTGCGCTTATATAATGATTTGGTCCTACTGCTCCTGTTGGATCTGTAGGTGAAGAAGATGAGGAATTTACCTCAAAAACTAATGATGGCGCTCTACCTGCATGGGTTGCTGCAGTATTTCTCTGTATTTCTCTTAACGGGTCAACTCCTTTAGATCCCTTTCCTGGAATAACTTTACTTCCATTGGTACGTCTTGGATTAATTTCACCGCTTCTAGGTTTAGCAGGTATTAGTGTCCTGCCTGATAAGGGAGGGGTTTCTCCAAGATAGATAGCTTTTACTACTGATGAAGCTTTATTTACTTCTTTTTCTTGCGCATTCCCCATAATAATCGCAAAAAAGAGAAACAATAAGAATAATTGTGATCTCATAGTTTTATTTTAAATGATTTGATAATAAGTTAGTATATATTTAAACAAGTAAAAACCCATAAACCCTACTTGATTAATTTATTTTATCCACAAAAAAACCGCTTAAAAGGCGGCTTTTTCGTTATTATTAACACCTTATTTTAACCAAAATTCAGCGTCTACTTTTTCTGAGATAATGGATTTTAGTTCTGAAATCGGAACGCGTTTCTGTTCCATTGTATCTCTATCTCTTATAGTCACTGTTTGATCATTTAATGTATCATGATCTACCGTAATACATATCGGAGTTCCTGCTGCATCTTGTCTTCTGTAACGACGTCCAATGGCATCCTTCTCATCATATGCTACATTGAATTTCCATTTAAGATCTTCTACAATCTTTTCTGCAACTTCTGGTAAACCATCTTTTTTAACTAATGGAAGAATAGCTGCCTTCACTGGCGCTACCACTGCCGGTAATTTTAATACCACTCTACTAGATCCATCTTCTAGTACCTCATCCTGTAATGCGGTAGAGAATACAGCAAGGAACATTCTGTCCAATCCTACAGAAGTTTCTACCACATAAGGAACATAGCTTTCCTTCAATTCCGGGTCAAAGAATTGTAGTTTTTTACCAGAAAACTCCTCGTGTGCTTTTAAGTCAAAATCTGTTCTAGAGTGAATTCCTTCTAATTCTTTAAATCCAAACGGAAAATTAAATTCTATATCTGCTGCTGCATTGGCGTAATGTGCTAACTTATCGTGATCATGGAAACGATAATTTTCTTTTCCTAACCCTAATGATAAATGCCAGTTTAAACGCGTTTCTTTCCAGTGTTCGTACCACTTCATTTCTTCACCTGGACGCACAAAAAACTGCATTTCCATTTGTTCAAACTCACGCATTCTAAAGATAAATTGTCTTGCAACAATCTCATTCCTAAATGCTTTACCAGTCTGTGCAATCCCAAAAGGAATCTTCATTCGACCTGTTTTCTGAACATTCAAAAAATTAACAAAAATACCTTGAGCTGTTTCTGGTCTTAAAAATAAATCTGTTGCGGACTCTGCAGAAGCACCAAGTTTAGTCCCGAACATTAGATTAAACTGTCTAACATCTGTCCAGTTTTTAGATCCTGTATCGGGATCAGCAATACCTAATTCCTCAATTAAAGCCTTCACATCAGCTAGATCTTCATTTTCCAAAGATTTTGCCATACGCTTTAATACTCTCTGCTGTTCCGAAAGATATTTTACAACTCTTGGATTGGTCGTAACATATTGTTCTTCATCAAAAGAATCTCCAAAACGCTTTTTAGCCTTTACAATCTCTTTTTGAGCCTTTTGGTATTGTTTTTCAGCATAATCCTCTAACAATACATCCGCTCTATATCTTTTTTTAGAATCTTTATTATCTATAAGTGGATCACTAAAGGCATCTACGTGGCCTGAAGCTTTCCAGGTAGTTGGGTGCATAAATATTGCAGCATCGAGCCCTACAATATTTTGGTTCATATACACCATACTTTTCCACCAATATTCTCTAATGTTCTTTTTAAGCTCAGCTCCATTTTGTCCGTAATCATATACCGCACTCAATCCATCATAGATCTCACTAGAACCAAAAATATACCCATACTCCTTCGCATGAGCAATAACCTTCTTAAATTTATCTTCTTGATTTGCCATGGCGCAAAAATAACTGAATTTACAAGAATTGAAAACGAATTTATTTAATTAATGATCGGATAAAGTAATTTCTGACAAAAACACAAAAAAACCACCATATTACTAATAACATGGTGGTTCGGTATTTATGTTTTGAAAAATTATTCTTATTTCAATTCAAACTGTGTGTTAGAAATCATTCTAGGGCCTGAGAATAAGTTTACTACATAATTTCCTTTTACTAATTCTCCTTCTTCGGTATCTACCATTATACAAACATCTAGCGCATCGTTTTCATAAAACACTTTATTACGTCCACTATACGTAAGAACTGCATCATCAAAGTTTATCGAAACTTTATCTCCTATAAGATTATTTTCAGGATTAATAACCTGCGCAAACAACTCCTTATCTCCTTTTTCAGTCAATTTATTAGGTGATAGTGTAAAACATACCCTCACTTTTTCGGCTCTGCTTGATCTAGAAGTAGTGGTTACTTTACCATTATTACGAACACGTACTCCTTCTGCCCTAGTATCTGACGCTGTTAAAGCAGATCCTCTTTCTACAATTTCTGCCAATTTACTATTCTGTGATGCCAAAGAATCAGAGAATACAATTCTTTCTGATAAAGCTGTATTAGTGCTATCTAGATCAGTAGCCAACTGAGCATTAGCTGTCGTTAAACTATCTGCAAGTTTAAACAATCTTTCACGCTCTTTTTTCAGTTTACTTACTTCTCTTCTATATCGCGCAATCAATGCTACATTAGCATCATAGTCTTTTAAACTATCTAATAAAACAACAACACGCTGCTTTTCTTTTAATAAATGATCATCCATTACTTCATTAAGAGCAATAGCATTGTCATATTTTGTTATTAATTCTCCTAATTCACTTTCAATTAAATCCTTTTCTTGTTGCAAAATTGCTTTTTCTCTCTTTTCTTCGTTGTAAAACTTATACGTGAAGATCCCCAGAATTAATAAAAGAGCTCCCAGAACACCAATTAGTATCTTAAGGGTCAAGTTATTGTTTTGAGTTGTCATAATAAATTTCTAATTTTTGATGGTTACGTTAAATAGTAAATTTAGTTAAATATAATAATTAATGTTAATTCACCTAATATGTTAAGCGACTTAGCTTATTTATTCTATCCTATATATTGTGCTGCTTGTGACAATCCTTTATATAAAAACGAAAGGATCCTGTGTACTTCTTGTAGACACAAGCTCCCATTAGGTAATTTTCATAAGGTAAACGCTAAAAAGATCGAAAAAGTATTTTATGGGCGAGCCAAAATAGAAAATGCTACCTCATTATTGGTGTTTGAAAAGGATAGTTTAGTACAAAATCTGATACACAATCTTAAGTATAGAGGTAGAGAAGAAATAGGTAAAGAACTTGGTATTTGGCTAGGTCAAGAACTGAATCAATCAACTGATTATCAATGTGTTGATTCCGTAATTCCAGTACCTCTCCATCCTAGAAGATTGAGGGAAAGAGGTTTCAACCAAGTAGAGAAATTTGGGAGGGAAATTGCTAAAAAACTAGATGCAGAATATATTGATATTGTTTTGAAAAAAAATTCCTACAACAAAAAACAATCAAAAAATAGTCGTTTAACTCGCTGGATAAACACTTCTGAAACATTTGGAATACAAAATGAGTCCTTATTGATAAACAAACATATTTTGATTGTTGATGATATTGTTACAACGGGTGCTACCATAGAAGCTTGTATTCAAGTTCTTAAATCGATCCCAGGTATCAAAATAAGCGTTGCGACCATGGCTATCACTATATAGATTTTTTGTTTGTTATAAATAGTCGTTTCTTTGTGTCTTTAAAAAATTGTAACGGAGCTATGTATAAAAGATCCTATACGTTATTGTTAACTGCTTTTTATTTAATCTTGATTGTTAGTTGTGCTAAAAAAGGTACTATAACAGGAGGCGAAAAGGATGAAATTCCTCCCAAATTTGTGAAGGCCACTCCTCCTAATTTTTCGACAAATTTTGACAAGAATGAAATTCGGATTTATTTTGATGAATACGTAAAGCTGAAGGATCCCCAAAAACAAATCATTGTATCTCCTCCTATGGATCCCAAACCAGAGATAACACCTTTAGGAGGCGCTAGCAAATATCTGAAAATTAAATTTTTGGATACTTTATTAGAAAACACCACCTACAGTATCAATTTTGGTCAAAGCATCGAAGATAATAATGAAGGAAACGCTAATCCATTTTTTAAATATGTTTTCTCTACTGGAGACTCATTAGATTCGCTTAGAATACAAGGCACTGTTGGAGATGCTTTAGAGAAAAAAGCAGATCCTTTTATAACAGTTGCATTATATGAAATTGATAAAAACTACTCTGACTCCTTAGTTTTTAATGAAGTCCCCAGATATATAACAAGTACTTTAGACAGTATTAATTTTGACTTAGATAATCTAAAAGAAGGAAAATACAAGTTAATTGCTCTAAAAGATGTTGCTACAAACTATACCTACCAACCAAAACAAGATAAAATTGGTTTTTATGAAGAGATTGTGACACTTCCTGCGGATACAGCAAAAGCCTTTAACATAGATCTATTTAAAGAAATTCTAGATTTTAAAGCATTAAAACCAAAACAAGTATCAAAAAATTCTTTTGTTTTTGGATATAACGGTGTAGCCGATTCTATGAAGATCAACATAGTAAGTAAAACTCCAGAAAATTTTGAAACTAGAATTCTTCCGGATAAAACAAAAGATACTTTACACTATTGGTTTAGACCTTTTTTCGAGGCAGATTCGTTGATTTTTGAAGTAACCAACAGTAAAAATTTCCGAGATACTCTAGTTGCTAGATTTAAAGATCAATACAAAGACTCCATAAAACTTACGAGCAATATAAAAAGAAGTTTGGCTTTTAATCAAGATTTTACACTGTTCTCCAACACTCCTATAGAAACCATTGATGAAAAATTAATCTCATTAACAGATAAGGATACTTTAGACGTGCCATTTTCAGTGAAATTGGACAAAATTAAAAATGAAGCAATATTTACTTTCGAAAGAACAGAAAGTAATACCTATACCATGCAATTGTTACCAGAAGCTGTTACCGATTTTGTAGGCAATGTAAATGACAGTATTAATGTTAATTTCAGAACTACAAAATTAGCAGATTATGGTACGATCTTTTTTACACTCCAAAATGTAAAAGAATATCCAGTTCTGATTCAGGCAACTGATGAAAAAGGACTATTTATTGACGAAAAAGTAGTAAATAAAGAAGAGACAACCATTTTTGATAATTTAGATCCCGGAAAATATAATCTAAGGGTGATTTTTGATACTAATAAAAATGGAAAGTGGGATACTGGAGATTTTCTAAAAGGAATTCAGGCAGAAAAAGTAGTTTATTACCCTAAACCCATAGAAGTGAGGGCCAATTGGGAATTAAAACAAACCTTTATTTTGGAGTAATCCGAAAGTTATCCGCATCATCCAGAAAAGGTAATTTTTTACGAGTATTTTCGATATGGGATTTGTTCAGAGTTGCACATAATATCGCCTCTCTTTCAATTGGATTTTCTTCTAAAACAGAATTTCCCAGCACATCATAAACAGCAGAATGACCATTATACTCATACCCTTTTCCATCAAGACCTACTCGATTGACACCAATGCAATACGACATATTCTCAATAGCTCTTGCTTTTAGAAGTGTATCCCAGGCATTCACTCGTGGTTTTGGCCAACTGGCTACATAAAGTAATACATCATATCCAGATGTATTTCTTGCCCAAACGGGAAATCTAAGATCATAACAAATTTGTGGTTTAATTTTCCAGCCTTTATAAAGTATAATTACTTCTTCATCACCAGCTGTAAATACTTCTTCTTCTTTTGCTAATGTAAATAATTGATGCTTGTCATATTTTTGGATAGTACCATCAGGTCTTACAAAAAGAAAGCGGTTAAAATACCCTTCAGCGTCTTTTATGATAATACTTCCCGCAATAGCGCAATCTTTTTCTTTAGCCAAATTTCTTAACCAGCGTATCGTTTCACCATCCATAGTCTCAGCAACTTCAACAGCGTTCATCGTAAACCCGGTATTGAACATCTCTGGTAAAATAATCAAATCTGTCTCCCTATTTACGGATCTGATTTTTTGTTCAAAAACCGTCCTGTTCTGGATTGGATTTTCCCAAGCTAAATGAGATTGGATTAAGACAATGTTTAAGGTAGTAGTATTCATAAGTTAAAAATAATGAAATCCTAGGTTCTAAAAAGAACACAACGAACTATTCCTCTTCGTCAGCAATAACAATATTCTCGAAATGAGCTGTTTTCTTTTTAGAGGAAATAGTGATGTTATCTATTTGAGATTTTTCAATTTTATCAATATCCTGTTCTTCAATAACAAAATCTATTTGAGTTACACTTCTATTAGAAACATTAGAAAAGTCTGACTCTATTTCTTGCATATCCGAAACTAGATTTAATTCGAAATTTCTGCCTTTAATTAAAAGGTTTGCTCCTTTCCAGGTTTTAATATGAAAACTCCCTAAAATAATTGTTTTTACGTAGTAATAACCTGCTAACTCAATAACATCCATGTAGATTTCATTCAATGGAGAAGAAGCAAATCGAGTACCTTCAACTTTAATAATAATATCCTCAGTATAGGTATCCACATGTAATTTTTCCATAGCTCTTACATTACCAAGAGCCGCTTGCACTTTTAGGATAGAATGTTTTAAACTCATAATTAAGGTTTAGATCCCAAAAATAACTTTTCATTTGGAATCATAAGCATAGTCATTTAGATTTTACAAGTTTAATTTATTATGACATTTGAGTTAAACCAAAATTTTTAAAGATTAGATTTATCTTACTTTATCTAGAATACTTTTCAATTATCACTTCTAAATCCTTTTCTTCTTCTAAATAGATTGGCAGATGAAAATCATCCAATTTTTTAAGAGTATTCAATAATAATAACTGCTCGCTCTGTGTTAGACAACCACTTACCATTTTTGCGGCTTTACTTGCTTCGCCGTATGCCATAATTACATTTTCTTCTCCCTTTTTTGTCAAGCGTAAAAGTTTACTTCTCTTATCATCGGGATTTGGAAATTGTTCTATGATTTCATTTTTTAAAAGTCTCTTAATAACTTCCATTCCAGAAGATTTATCATAGACCATTTTTCTTATTAAATCTGTTTTACCTATCTCTCCTGATCGATGAAGAATAGCAGTAAAAGCAAAATCCATATCAGTAGTAAATGGTAAATCAACTAATGCCGATTTAATGTATGTATTAGAATATCTACTTAATCTACCAATGTGTGCAGCTATTTCAGCTTCTCGACTATGATCTGTAATAGTATAATCTTCTGTAGCACTAGTTTGGTCCATACGCTTAGAAAGCCAGTTTACAAATGATTTTAGATCCATATCCTTGCTTTTTCGCTCATGCACAAACTCTCCTACTAGGTCTACCAACTGCTTAATTAATTCGTAAATCTTCATTAAAACTATTTTTTAACACTAAATTATACAAAATTACTATTATATAATACATAATTGTTTAATATTTGCAATAAAAAATTAAACAAAAAATTCGTGATTACTACATTATTCATATTAAAACTCTAAAACCACTAAAAAACTATTGCTATGAATATCAAAAGTACTGCTTTAATATTTTCTTTACTATTTGTCTGTAATATACAGGCTCAAGTATATGGGGAACTTTCTGGTAATGTTACTGATCAGACAGGTCAACCTGTTTTAGGCGCTTCTATCCTAATTGAAGGCACAGAAAAAGGTGCACAAACAGATTTTGATGGAAATTATCGTATAGAAAACATTATCCCAGGATCTTATAACCTGACCGCCAGTTATATTGGGTTTCAAACACAGACAAAATTTAATATCATTGTTAAATCAAAAGGAACTCCCACGTATAATTTTGTTCTAAAAGAATCTGCGGAAGCCTTAGAGGAAGTTGTGATTAGTAACCTAAATAGAATTAGTAGGCCTAAAGAAACACCGCTTTCTATTCAAACACTCTCTGCGGTAGAAATTGCTACGTATCCAGGAAGCAATAATGACGTAGTGCAAGTTGCTCAAACACTTCCTGGTGTTTCTCCTTCCATTGGTGGTTTTCGTAATGATTTGATAATTCGTGGTGGTGCTCCAAATGAAACTGTTTACTATCTAGACGGAATGGAAGTGCCTAATATTAATCATTTTAGCACACAAGGTAGCGCAGGAGGCCCTGTAGGACTTATCAATGTATCCTTTATAGACAATGTTACTTTATCGACTTCAGCTTTTGGTACACAATATGATAATCCGCTTTCTGGAGTATTACAATTTAGTCAACGCAAAGGAAATAACAAGGATTTTGGTGGTAATTTTAGAATAAGTGCTAGTGAAGCAGCGCTAACATTAGAGGGACCTCTTTTTAAAGGAAAGAATAATGAAGAATCAAAAACTACATTTTTAGTATCTGCAAGACGAAGTTATCTTCAATTTTTATTCGAAGTGATTGGACTTCCTTTTAGACCTAACTACTGGGATTATCAATATAAAATAAATCACAAAATCAACGCTTATAATGATATCAGCCTTATAGGTTTAGGATCAATTGATGACTTCTCTGTAGAATCACCTGAAGATTTTGATGCTGAACAGCAAGCCCAACTAGAGCAAGCTCCATTTATCCAACAACGTACGAATGCTATTGGATTATCCTGGAAAAATAGATTTAAAGATGGTTCTGGTTTTATGGAAACTACTATAAGTAACAACACCTTAATGAATGAATTCACTAGATATGAAGATCCTGAAAATGAGACCGGAGTAATTTTTAGTAACGATGCTACCGAATCAGAAACTAAACTTAGATATCAATTAACAAAGTTTTTTGGTGATTGGAAATTGACTACAGGTTTTAATGTGCAATACTCTGATTACAATAATGAAACAATAAATCTAACAGATAATAATATTTTTAATACAGAAATTGACTTCTTCAAATATGGTCTATTTGCGAATATGACTAAGTCATTTTTTAACGATAAATTAGATCTATCTTTTGGTTTTAGAATGGATGACGATAGTTTTACAGAGGAGGATAATTTACTCTCAACATTCTCTCCTCGATTCTCTTTGTCATATAAATTTAAGGAAAACTGGAGGCTAAATGGTTCTTTAGGAAGATATTATAAACTACCTCCATATACCATTTTAGGCTTTAGAAATAATGACAATACACTTGTAAACCAAGATGTGACATATACAGTAAGTGATCATTATGTTTTAGGACTGCAACATGATTTTAGCCCTTCATCCAGTATTTCTTTAGAAGGGTTTTACAAGCGTTATGATGATTATCCAGTTTCTATTTTAGACGGAGTGTCACTGGCTAACAAAGGAGCCGATTTTGAAATATTAGGAAGCGAAGATGTTGCTACAGTTGGAAAAGGAAGAAGCTATGGAGCAGAACTTCAATTTCAGCAAAAGCTTTCTAATAATTTCTATGGAATTTTTGCCTATACCTTGTTCTACAGTGAATTTACTGGTTTTGACAGAGATGTATATCTTCCATCAGTATGGGATAGTCGTCATCTGGTTTCATTTACTGGAGGATATAAACTAAAGGGAAATTGGGAAATAAGTGCCAGATATCGTTTTGCTGGAGAAACACCTTTTGTACCCACGGATGAGGACGCTACCCTTTCTAATTATCCAGAAGTTATATTGGATTATGATCGTTTGGGCGAAGAAAAGTTAAACATTTTTAGTCAGCTTGATTTACGAATTGACAAAAAATGGAATTTTAAAAATTTATCACTAGATGTGTTTATAGAAGCACAAAATATATTAGGCCAGCAAACTCCACAACCTACTCAGTTTGGGCTTACTCGAGATACAAACGGAGCAATTATAGAGCCTAGAAGTTTAACAGCAATAGAAACAGAAGCCAGTCAAATTATACCTAGTATTGGGATTGTTATAGATTTTTAAAAGACCAAAAAAAATCATAAATATATCTTGCTTTTTTAGTAAATAGTAAAGGTCGTGTTAAAAAACAATACACCTATATAAATTATTTCATATCGCAGGGTCATTTCGCCCTTCTTTTTTCCAGAAAATCCTTATTTTCGCACACTTAATAGAAAGAACGATCAAATGAGCACGAAGTTTCCTGAGTATAAAGGACTTGACTTGCCAAAAGTGGCAGATGATATACTAGAATTCTGGCAACAGAATAATATTTTCGAGAAGAGTATTTCTGAGCGAGAAGATGCGACTCCTTTTGTCTTTTTTGAAGGACCACCATCTGCAAATGGATTACCAGGAATTCACCACGTAATGGCTCGCGCGATTAAAGATATTTTCTGTCGTTATAAAACCCAAAAAGGATATCAGGTTAAACGTAAAGCTGGTTGGGATACACACGGACTTCCTGTAGAATTGGGTGTCGAGAAAGAATTAGGCATCACTAAAGAAGATATTGGTAAAAAAATTACTGTAGAAGAATATAACGAAGCTTGTAAAAAAGCAGTGATGCGTTATACAGATATCTGGAATGACCTTACCGAAAAAATCGGATATTGGGTAGATATGGAAGATCCATATATCACCTATAAGTCCAAGTATATGGAAACCGTATGGTGGTTACTTGCTGAAATCTATAAGAAAGGATTATTATACAAAGGATATACGATACAACCCTATTCTCCAAAAGCTGGAACTGGATTAAGTTCACATGAATTAAATCAGCCTGGAACCTATCAGGATGTCACGGATACAACTGTTGTAGCTCAGTTTAAAACCAAAAAAGAAACACTTCCTTCATTCTTAACAGATGTGGCTGGTGATATTTATTTCTTAGCCTGGACTACTACTCCATGGACATTACCCTCTAATACTGCATTAACCGTTGGACCAAAGATTGATTATGTAGTTGTAAAAACTTTCAATCAATACACTTTTGAACCGATTAATGTGATTCTGGCTAAAAATCTAGTTGGAAAACAGTTTGGTGGAAAATTTGTCCTAGCAGAAAGCGAAGAAGATTTAAATGCTTTTAAAGAAGGTGATAAAAAAATTCCTTATTTCTTACTAAAAGAATTTAAAGGAGCTGATCTTGTAGAGATACGTTACGAACAACTACTAGACTATGCTACACCTTACAACAATCCGGAGAATGCGTTTAGAGTAATCTCTGGTGATTTTGTAACTACAGAAGATGGTACTGGTATTGTACATACTGCTCCTACTTTTGGTGCAGATGATGCTATGGTGGCTAAACAAGCCACACCAGAAGTTCCTCCATTACTTGTAAAAGACGATAATGACAACCTTGTTCCATTAGTTGATCTACAAGGTAAATTCACCAAACATGTTGGTGAATTTGGTGGTAAGTATGTAAAAAATGAATATTACAATGATGGTGAAGCTCCAGAGAAATCTGTAGATGTAGAGATTGCTATCAAGTTAAAAATAGAAAACAAAGCCTTTAAGGTTGAGAAGTATGTTCACAGTTATCCTAACTGCTGGCGTACAGACAAACCTGTTTTGTATTACCCATTAGATTCCTGGTTTATAAAAGTAACCGATTTTAAGGATCGCATGCACGAATTGAACTTAGGCATCAACTGGAAACCAAAAGCAACAGGAGAAGGACGTTTTGGAAATTGGCTAGCGAATGCCAATGATTGGAACTTATCTAGATCACGTTTCTGGGGAATTCCTTTACCGATCTGGCGAACAGAAGACGGTAAAGAAGAAATAATGATCGGTTCTGTAGAAGAACTAAAGGCTGAAATGCAAAAAGCTGTAGATGCTGGTATTCTGGAAGCCGATATTTTTGCAGATTTTGTTATTGGAGATATGAGTGAGGAAAACTATGACAAGATAGATCTTCATAAAAATGTAGTAGATAAGATTACGCTAGTTTCCCCTTCTGGAAAACCAATGAAACGCGAAAGCGATTTGATCGATGTATGGTTTGATTCTGGATCCATGCCATATGCACAATGGCATTATCCTTTTGAAAATAAGGAGAAGGTAGAATCTGGTGAGAGAAAAGCAGATTTTATAGCAGAAGGTGTGGATCAAACTCGTGGATGGTTCTATACACTGCACGCCATCGGAACAATGATTTTTGATGACGTTGCCTATAAAAATGTAGTATCTAATGGTTTGGTACTAGATAAGAATGGTCAGAAAATGTCCAAGAGATTAGGTAATGCTGTAGATCCTTTTGAGACCTTAAAAGCATATGGTCCAGATGCCACCAGATGGTATATGATTAGTAATGCCAATCCTTGGGACAATCTAAAATTTGATTCGGAAGGAATTGCAGAAGTGCGTCGTAAGTTTTTCGGTACTTTATATAATACGTATTCGTTCTTTACACTGTATGCCAATATTGATAATTTCACCTATGCAGAAGCTGATATTCCATTAGCAGAACGTCCGGAGATCGATCGATGGATTTTAAGTGAGTTGCATACGTTAATTAAAAGCGTAGACGAATATTACAATGAATATGAGCCCACAAAAGCTACCAGAGCTATTTCTGATTTTGTTCAGGAAAACTTAAGTAACTGGTTTGTCCGTTTGAGTAGAAGAAGATATTGGAAAGGTGATTACCAAAAAGATAAAATATCTGCATATCAGACTTTATATACATGCATGCTTACAATAGCAAAACTTGGAGCACCGGTAGCACCATTTTTTATGGATCGTTTGTATAAGGATCTTATCTCTAATTCGGGTCAAAAAACTTTTGAAAGTGTTCATCTTGCGCATTTCCCGGAATATGATAGTTCATTTGTAGATAAAGCTTTGGAGCACAAAATGCAAAAGGCACAATCTGTATGTTCTTTGGTTCTTTCTTTACGTCAAAAAGAAAAGATCAAAGTACGTCAACCATTACAGAGAATAATGATTCCTGTATTAAACGAAGCAGACAAAGCTGAGATAAATGACATTGCCGATTTAATAAAAAGTGAAGTAAATGTTAAAGAAATAGAGCTGATTGACGATGCTTCAGGGATATTGGTGAAGCAAATAAAACCAAATTTCAAAAATTTAGGCCCTCGTTTTGGGAAAGATATGAAATTGATTGCCAGAGAGATACAGTCTTTTGATCAAGAAGCAATCAAAATTCTTGAACAAACTGGAAGTTTTGATATAGAAATTAATAATAAAATTATTACTTTAGGAACCGATGATGTAGAAATCAGTTCTCAGGATATTGAGGGTTGGTTAGTTGCAAATTCAGGAACTCTAACAGTAGCATTGGACATAACCATAACTCCAGTGCTCAAAAAAGAAGGGATTGCCAGAGAGCTTGTAAACAGAATCCAAAATATCCGAAAGGACAGTGGATTAGAGGTGACTGATCGAATAGAAATTGTAATAAAGGAAAACAAATCGATACAAGAAGCCGTTGCAACTAATGAAGCATACATCAAGAATGAAACCTTAACCGAGACAATTGAATTTGCAACAGATGTAATAAATGGTACAGAAATTGCGTTTGACGACATTGCAACCCAATTGGTAATTAAAAAACAATAAGAGTATGGCAGCAGATGTAAAAGTAAGGTATAGTGATGCCGATTTAGCGATGTTCAAGGAAATTATCGTTGAAAAAATGGAAAAAGCGCAGAAGGATTTAGAATTACTTCAGAGCGCTTACAAAAATGATGGTAACAATGGTACGGATGATACTTCACCAACATTTAAAGCTTTTGAAGAAGGAAGCGAAACAATGTCTAAAGAAGCAAATACACAATTAGCAATTAGACAAGAGAAATTTGTACGTGATCTAAAAAATGCATTGTTACGAATAGAAAATAAAACATATGGCATTTGCCGTGTGACAGGAAAACTTATTAATCCAGAGCGATTAAAGCTTGTTCCGCACGCAACACTTAGTATTGAGGCTAAGAACATGCAAAGCTAACAAACCACAAAATATTGTAAATTTAAAGTGCTTTCCAGATTGGGAAGCACTTTTTTTTATTCCTAAATGTAACCTTTTTAAAAAACTCAGGTATTACTAATAGAGACTAACCATAAAGAGTGACATCTTGAAAAATTTAACCGATGAAGAATTAATGATTCTGGTATCTAATGGAAATTTAGATATGATGAGTATCCTTTTTGACCGATACCATATCAGAATATTTAATTTTTTACTAAAAATGACGAGAGATAGGGATATCAGTCAGGATATTACTCAGGAAGCTTTCTATAAAGCCATAAAATATAGAACCTCCTATAAAAAAGGTAAGTTTTCGTCCTGGATCTATACCATCGCTAGAAATATCTTTTCTGACTATTATCAAAGTCAGAAAAACAAAGATCAACCTTTAGATGAAATTGAATATAAAACAGAACGAGAAGAAGCTAATGGTATAGAGAAAAGTGAAATTAAAGAGCAACTAAATAGAGCTTTAGGACAATTAAATCAAAGTGATAGAGAATTAGTGATCATGAACAGATACCAAGGTATCAAATACCAAGAGATTGCAGAGATAACTGGATCAACTGCAGGAGCAGTGAAAACCAAAGTACATAGAGCAATTCATAAATTAAAAGATCACTACCTACAAAACATATAACGCAATGAACTGTAATCAAATAGAAGAACAACTTATAGATTATCTAGATAATAATTTAGATCAGAAAGAGCATCGTGTTATTGCAACTCATCTTACAACTTGTAATAGTTGTCAAGAATCATTACAAGAACTCCAACTAGTTTTTGGTGGAATTGATAATGATCCGGTGGAATTACCAGATGCGAGTATGAAAGTGAATTTTGAGGAAATGCTTCAAAAGGAAAAAGAAATATTAAGTGATTCCAAAATAGTTTCACTTCGTAAAAACTCTAAAAATTCCTGGAAAACAGTATTACAAATAGCCGCTACCGTTGCCTTAATTGTTTCAGCATATTTCTATGGAAAACAAGAAAACAATGAGTCCTTTTCTCAGGAAATGGCAGTATTAGAAAAAGAAAAAGTACAATTAAAGCAAGAAGTAACTATTTCTCTTATTGAAAATAAATCCGCAAGTAAACGTCTACAAGCCGTGAACTATGCAGAAGAATTTGAAAAACCCGGAAATGAGATACTAAAAGCCTTAATTAATAAAATGTTTTATGATGACCATATCAATGTGCGACTAGCTGCAGCAGAAGCACTTACTAAGTTTTCGGACTCAGAAATGGTACGTAAAGCATTAATAGATGCTCTGGAAATGGAACAAGATCCAGGCATGCAAATTGAATTAATTCAAATATTAGTTTCTATACAGGAAAAACGCGCAGTTCCTTCTATGGAAAAGTTACTTCAGAATGAAGAAACACCTAGTTATGTAAAAGATCAAGTAACTATTGGTCTTCCAAGTTTAATTTAAAATTTCAATCAAAAATCAAAAATCAGAACAGATGAAAAACATAGCAATCGCAATAGTACTTTTTATAACTATTGGACACATACAAGGACAAGAAGATTACACCCAATCCTTACAAGGCGTTAAAAACGTAGTAATTGGTTCCGAATCTGGAGTAAAACTGAAAGCACATGATAAAAATGAATTGTTGATTATAGGCAATGGTCGCAAGATGCCCGAAAAAGCGCGAGGCTTAAAAGCAGTATATGCAGGTGGAAGTGATAATACAGGTTTTGGCGTGTACGTGCAGAAAGAAGGAGGAACATTGATCGTTAGAAATCTAAAAAATATGCATAGTAAAATATTAGAAGTATTTCTTCCTAAAAGCATCAATATTAAAGTTGAAAGAAGCAACCTTGGAAAATTAGTCGCAGAAGGATTTTCTTCAGAAATTGAAGCCACCACCAATGTAGGTAATATGACATTTAGAGATGTTACAGGTCCTATTGTCGCTAAAACAGCGACAGGAGAGATTAACATTGTCTTTAACAAGGTAAGTCAGAGTTCACCAATTTCTTTGGTCTCAGCAACAGGAGCTATTGATGTCAGCCTTCCATCAGGTACTCCGGCAAACCTGGAAATGAAAACGGCGATGGGTGAAATCTTTACAGATTTTGATATAAAGTTTCCCGTTCCAGAAAGTGGCTTAAAAGTAGTAGGAGGCAAAAGGACTATAAAAACCGAATTAAATAACGGCGGAGTAGAAATCAGCCTAAGATCATCAACAGGTAATATTTACCTGAGAAAACAATAAAGAGGTCATATATTAATCAAAAACAATCAACTCATGAAAATTTTAGTAAACCTAATCGCGTTCTGCTGTATAGCATTTCAGCTAAATGCACAAAAAGTAATCGAAAAAGAAATCACTACTTCTGCTAATCGAATTAAGGTAGAGTTCAAATTTGCCGAAGATATTGTCATCAAAACCTGGGACAAGAGTGATGTCTATCTTAAAGCCGAAGTAAGTATCAATGATGGAGAATTTGACGATTATTTTGATCTAAAAATAGATAACGCTGATTCTGTTTTGGATATAGAATCTAGTTATGGAGATTTATTCGACAAATGGAAAAAAGAGAAAGGATCTTCTAACCGCAAAAATAATTGGGGACCATGTAACAATATGGATATAGATGCTAACTATACGATATATCTTCCTAAAAATGCAAAACTACGAGTAAAAAGCATATCTGGTAACGTAGCTTCAGAAAACTACCAGGGAGAACTAGAAATAGATATTATTAGCGGAAACATTGATATTAAAAAATATGGTGGAGAATTAACCCTAAAGACCATTAGTGGTGATATCGATATTAATATTGCACAATCAAAGTTATTAGCAGAAACTGTTACTGGCTTGATCTATTCTGACAAAGAAATGGAATTTGATCAAGGAAAAAATAGAATGGTTGGCAGCAAAGTAACAGGAAGCTTCGGTAATGTTAAGAGTAACTTACATCTTAAGACAGTTAGCGGAGATATCTTTTTGAGAAAACGTTAATCACATCACCAAAACACAATTATTTAGTGTTTTATAGAAATCAGAAAAAAAGCTACCTTAGAGCAATATGAGGCAGCTTTTTTTCTTTTTAATCTTTCTTCAGCTATCTATATCGGTACAATCACAATCTATTTTTAACAAAAGTATTGACGCTACTGATCTTTCAGAAGTTTTTATATTTCTTGATGACACATTTCAGATAGAAATAACTAATACTTCAGAAAACAAAATCATAATTAGTGCTATTTCTGAAGGGGAATACCAAAATAATATATTGATAAATGTTACGCGAAAAGAAAACTCGCTCACAATTATTGATGATATCCAGCCTTTTTCGGAAAGCCATAATGACAAACTAAGCGCACATAAAGTAATTGTATTGAAAGTAAAAATACAAATACCACAAAATCTCAGAGTAACAGTACAATCCAGGCTTGCTTCTCTACAATTAAATGCCAAAATAAAATCATTGTTCGTGGAGCTTAACTCCGGTGATTGTCTGCTACATAATTTTATTGGTAATACAACGATTAATACGCTAGGAGGAGACATTACTGTCTATACTAAAAATGCAACGATTAATGCTACGACAAAATCTGGAATTATTTCTATAGAGAAAATTTTCGGACAACATCAGATCGAATTAAAATCCATAACAGGAAATATTAGTGTTTACAAAACAAAATAAAACACTATTTTTGTCCGTCACTGTATGAAATAAGAGAAATTTATGTCCTTGAAGAAGTCTATTTTAGTTATAATCTTAGTTCTGCTAATAGATCAGATTTCCAAAATATATATCAAAACCAGCTTCACTCTTCACGAAGAAGTACCAGTTTTTAGTTGGTTCCGAATTGTATTTGTAGAAAACAAAGGAATGGCTTGGGGATTTGAACTTCCTGGAAATTACGGAAAACTCGTACTTACATTATTCAGATTGGTTGCAATTACTGGTATTGGTTATTGGCTATATGATTCTATAAAAAAGAATAGCTCTAGAATCCTAACATTTTGTATTGCTTTAATTTTTGCAGGAGCTTTTGGAAATATCTTAGATTCTATTTTTTATGGCATCTTTTTTAGCGCAAGCACTGATGTTCAAATAGCAGAATTTTTACCTGAAAGTGGTGGGTATGAAAGTGTATTTTACGGCAAGGTCGTGGATATGATCCAATTTACTTTTTATGATGATATTTTACCAGAGTGGATTCCGTTCTGGGGTGGCAAACATTTCTCCTTCTTTGATCCTGTATTTAACATTGCAGATTCT
The DNA here is from genome assembly GCF_947495315.1 of uncultured Aquimarina sp. Lineage (GTDB taxonomy): Bacteria > Bacteroidota > Bacteroidia > Flavobacteriales > Flavobacteriaceae > Aquimarina. Next base: position 111,970 of record NZ_CANLYD010000015.1, read on the forward strand.
GCAATTAGTATTGGTGTATTCTTACTCTTAATTTTTAACAAAAGAGCTTTTCCTAAGAAAGAAGAAATAGTAGAAGTTTTAGACTAGAATCTTTTCAAAATCATCGAGATGAATCGGTTTGGTAAGATAATCAGATACCACCTTGATAGACTTTGCTCTATCAATATCTCTAGTATCGATAGAGGAACTTACCACATATAGATCTATTTTTTTGCTAATTTTATCCTTGATTTTTGTGAATTCTTCTAGAAATTCCCAACCATCCATAATGGGCATATTGAGATCAAGAAATATTACTTGAGGAACACTATTTTCTTCTGCTTCTTGTATTGATTTAATAAAAAAATCTAATGCTTCTTTACCATTGTTAAATACAATAACCTTCTCCGATAATTTTTTTAGTTCTATAATTTTACTAACTAAATTAACGTACATGTTGTCATCATCAATGATGCAAACACTCTTCGTATTATGGGGCATAATGGGGGTAAAATTAAAATCTTAAGACGGTATAACTATTCTTAATAATAAAAATTGTCTACAATTAGTTAAAAGTATATACATTTAACGGTGTTACGCAATAATCAAGACGAATATCAGTTGGCAAAACTTCTTTAATCTCTTTTTCTGGAGAAAAAAAAGAAAGTCCAATTTTAAGAGTATCCGGATTACACTTAGCCAAAAACTTATCATAAAAACCTTTGCCATAACCTATACGGTTTCCTTTACTGTCAAAAGCCAATAGTGGAACAAAAACTACTTCGATTTTAGCTTCAGGAATCGGAATACCATCAGTAGGTTCCGGAATACCCCAAGAATTTACCTTAAGCATAGTGCTATCGGTTAATAATATATGCTCTAAGGTATTATTTTCAAAATTACTTTTGGACACTACTACATTTTTATCCTTCCCTTGAAGAATATGGAGTATAAATTCTGTATTAATCTCTTTTTGGTTTTGGATCGATAAAAAAATGTGATAAAAAGATTGCTCCCAGATTGACATCTTCAGTAAATTATTTGCAATATCCATGCTTACATCATCAATCTCTTCTTCACTAAGTTTGGATCGCATTTCTTTATACTTATTCCTTAGTTCTTTTTTATTCATCTTTTATGATCCTAGTTGTGTAGTAATTCTAAAAATAGCATCCCCTTTATACACAATCGGAGCCTCATTCACATTAATGATATATCCCGTATTTGTCGCTTTTACCACATGCCTCATTTTACCGTAGGGATCTGTAATTGTTGCAAGCATCTCACCCTTTTCTACGTGTTTGCCAACTGGAACTTTGATATGTAATAGTCCACTGTATTTGGCTCGCATCCAGGAGCTTTTTTTAATGACAATACTACTTTCTGTTTTATTTGGTATGGTAAACTCTGGTTTCAGCATTTCCATATGATTTAATATCCTCATGGTTCCCAGCACACCTTCTACAGCAATATCTCTATTACTATTCTGAGATTTTCCACCTTCAAATAACAAAATATCTACTTCTTTTTTGGCACAAGCAGCACGGAAGGATCCATCTAATTTTTTAGACAAGAGGATAAATGATGTATCAAATACTTTGGCCAAAGCCACAAGTTTTTCATTCTCAGGATCAACTCTAATATGCGGTGCATTAAACCTACTTGCTCCACCGGTATGAAAATCCAAGCAAAAATCTGCTACTGGTAAGATCTCAGTAACAAATTGATGCGCAAATCGACTAGCCAATGAACCATTCTTAGTTCCAGGGAATACCCTGTTTAGATCTCGTCCATCAGGGAAAAAACGGTTCATACTCAAGAATCCGAACACATTGAGCACAGGAATACAGATAATTGTTCCTTTAGCAGGTTTATTAATTTTTTTTGAAATAATCTGGCGAACCACTTCTACTCCATTGATTTCATCTCCGTGAATTCCAGCAGTAATCAATATTGTAGGTCCTGGCTTTTTGGACCGTTCAATAATAATAGGAATTTCTACCTTTGTAGAAGTATATAATTTAGCAATATTAAAATTGATTGTTTTACTAGTCCCAAGTGGAATTTCTTCTCCAAGAATACTTAGCAAATCTTTCTCTTTTTCTCTTATCATATAATTTTATACACTTCTTTCAATATATCGAATAATAGTCTTTGCTATATCTTTTCCTGTTGCTGTTTGAATTCCTTCTAAACCGGGAGATGAATTCACTTCTAGTATCAGCGGCCCTCTTTCACTTTGTAACATATCCACTCCTGCTACTCCTAATTTTAGAGACTTTGCAGCCTTTATCGCTGCATTTTCCTCCTCCTCAGATAACTCAATAATCTGCGCACTACCTCCTCTATGTAAATTCGACCGAAACTCACCTTCTTTACCCTGTCTTTTCATAGCTCCAACAACCTGACCGTCCACAACCAACGCCCTAATATCAGCCCCCTTGGCTTCTTTTACATATTCCTGAACAATTACTCTGGCCTGTAATCCGTTAAAAGCCTCTAACACAGATTCTGCAGCAGTCTTTGTCTCGGCTAAAACAACACCTAATCCTTGTGTCCCTTCTAGTAATTTTATGATAAGTGGAGCTCCATCAACATGTGAAATCACTTCAGAAACATCCTTTGAATAATTAGTAAATACTGTTTTTGGCAATCCTAATCCTGCTTTAGATAAAATCTGGAGGCTTCTTAACTTATCTCTAGAATTTACAAGTGCCTGAGATTGTATAGTAGTAAAAACATTCATCATCTCAAACTGTCTTACCACCGCTGTTCCATAAAATGTAATCGAGGATCCAATTCTGGGAATTACAGCATCCACATGATCAAGTTTTTTCCCTTTGTAGTAAATTTCTGGTTTTTTCTTTTCAATAATAATATCGCAGTTTAATGGATCTATTACTTGCACATTATGGTTACGTTTTACTGCTGCTTGTACTAATGCGTTTGTAGAATATAAACTCGCGCTGCGAGATAGTATTTTTATGTTCATTAGGATTTCAAATTATACGACTGATCTTCTAGCTGAGGGTCTACCAAAAATTTTCCGCTTAGAAACTTACGACCAATCAATACAGGAAAACGCATATCATCACGAGAAGATAATGTGAGTGTTATAGGGTGAGTTTGATTAAATAAAGTAATTGTAGTTCTAATAGCATATCTAACTTCTACTTTACCATTGCTACTTTTAACCGCGGTAATATCATAGTTTTTAAAAGTAAACTTTTTACCATTATATTCAAGATGAGTGGGGTCAAGAAATCGACATTCCAAAATCTGACCTACCTCTTTTATTTCTTTACAATGTATTGAAGAAGTATATGCTCCCGTATCTACTTTTGCATCAATACCCTGTAAATCCAAAAGCGGGAAATCCACCTTGTCTGTTCTACCAATTATTTTTTTTTGATCTTTCAAAAAAATATCTTTAAAAATATAACTACTAAAGTAATAAAAAACCAGATGCATTCTATACTATAATACTTTTTAATAGTTAAATTCATTTTCTGTTTTTAACATAATATTCATGTCAAGTGTATTTAATAATTCCCGTAAAGCACTAAATTTACACTTAGATTATGCAGAAACCCTCATTAGATATACAACTTAAAATATTACCAACAGGTCCTGGAGTCTATCAGTATTATGATAAAGACGATAAGCTCCTTTATGTAGGTAAAGCCAAAAACCTTAAAAAAAGAGTTACTTCTTATTTCACAAAAAGTCATGACAATTATAAAACCAAAGTACTGGTTAAAAAAATCAGTACTATAAAACATATTGTTGTAGAAACTGAAACAGATGCTTTACTGTTAGAAAATAATCTTATAAAGAAGCATCAGCCTCGTTTTAACGTAATGCTTAAGGATGATAAAACGTATCCTTGGATTTGTATAAAAAAAGAACGTTTCCCAAGGGTTTTTCCTACCCGTAATCTTATAAAAGATGGTTCAGAATATTTTGGACCTTATACCAATTTCAAAACGGTAAATACACTCCTGGATCTTATTAAGGGTTTATACCAATTAAGAACATGTAATTATGATTTATCACAACAAAAAATAGAAAGTAGAAAGTACAAGGTGTGTCTTGAGTATCATTTGGGTAATTGTAAAGGTGGATGTGAAGGGTATCAAGAAGAGGAAGAATACCGTCAAAACATAGAAGCAATTCGTCAAATAGTGAAAGGTAATTTTAAAGATTCTCTTAATAGATTTCGAAAGCAAATGGCAGCTCATGCGGAAAAAATGGAGTTTGAGGATGCACAACGAATAAAAGAAAAAATTGAAGTTCTCGAGAAATACCAGGCTAAATCTACTGTTGTTAACCCTAAAATTAGTAATGTAGATGTTTTCTCAATAATTTCGGACGAATCTTATGGCTATGTAAATTTTCTTCAGCTTTCTTATGGCGCCATTATACGATCACATACCACAGAAATTAAAAAGAAACTAGAAGAAACAGATAAGGAATTATTAGAGCTAGCAATCATAGAATTACGACAACGATTCGGTTCAAGATCCAAAGAAATATTTGTTCCGATTAGGGTGGATGTTGGTGAAGACCTAAAAATTACAATTCCACAGCTAGGAGATAAAAAGAAAATCGTAGACTTATCGTTACGAAATGCAAAGTACTTCCGTCAGGAACGATTTAAGCAAATTAAAATTATTGATCCTGATAGACATGTAAAGAGGTTAATGGCTCAGATGAAAAAAGACCTAAGGTTACCAGAAGAACCAATACATATAGAGTGTTTTGACAACTCTAACATACAAGGTACGAATCCAGTAGCAGCTTGCGTGGTCTTTAAAAATGGTAAACCAAGTAAAAAAGAATATAGAAAATTCAACATTAAAACTGTAGAAGGGGCAAACGATTTTGCTTCTATGGAAGAAGTTGTATACCGCAGATATAAACGATTATTAGATGAAGAACAACCATTACCTCAATTGGTAATTGTAGATGGAGGAAAAGGTCAGCTTTCTTCTGGATTAAAAGCTTTAGAAGATCTAAATCTACGTGGAAAAATAACTATAATAGGAATTGCTAAAAGACTGGAGGAAATCTACTATCCTGGAGATTCAATACCCTTATATTTAGATAAAAAATCAGAATCACTAAAAATAATACAGCATCTTAGAAACGAAGCACATCGTTTTGGTATTACCTTTCATAGACAAAAAAGAAGTAAGGCCGCACTAGACACAGAACTGGATACAATTCCTGGAATAGGTGAAAAAACAGTAGTAGAATTATTGAAACATTTTAGGTCTGTAAAAAGAATTAGTGAAGCAACCAAAAAGGAACTTACTGAAGTAGTTGGAGATTCGCGCGCAACCAAAGTGTATAATTACTATCTTTCTAAAAAAGAATAAATTTCTTATGCAATCTACCTCAAATAAAGTTCTATATATACTGTTAATAGTGGTAGTATTTTTTGCATCCAAAACCGTATTCTCTCAAGATAAAGATATCCTTGAAATTCATGATAACCCAGAAGATCAAGATGTGAAAGTTGGGCTGGTTTTAAGTGGTGGTGGAGCCAAAGGGTTGGCACATATTGGTGCTCTAAAAATTATTGAAGAAGCTGGAATTAGAATAGACTACATAGGCGGAACAAGTATGGGAGCAATTATTGGTTCACTGTATGCATCAGGATATACTGCTAAAGAGCTAGATTCTATTTTTAGAGCTGTAGATTTTAATGTACTCATACAGGATGATTTACCAAGAAAAGCTAAAACTTTTTATGAACGTGAAGACTCTGAAAAATATGCGCTTACACTTCCTTTTGATGATTTCAAAATAGGGCTTCCACAAGGGTTATCAAAAGGACAGAATTTTTTTAACGAATTTGCACGATTAACCTCTCACGTTCACGAAGTTAATGATTTTAGCAAGCTTCCTATTCCTTTCTTCTGCATGTCTACCAATATAGCTACTGGAGAACAAATTCTGTTAGATAAAGGATATTTACCTGAAGCTGTCTCTGCAAGTGGCGCATTGCCTTCTATTTTTAGTCCAATCGAATTAGATGGTATTCTAATGACGGATGGAGGTGTTGCTAACAATTATCCAATAGAGGAAATCCGTAAAAAAGGAGCAGAAATCGTAATCGGAATTGATGTGCAAGACAGTTTGATGCCAAGAGATCAATTAAATTCTGTAACCAACATCATGTTACAAATAAGTAATTTCAGGACGATTAAAGCTATGAAAACTAAAATGCCTGAAACTGATGTTTATATAAAACCATCTATTTCGGAATTTTCATTAATATCTTTTGATCAGGTCGATAAAATTATTGCCAATGGAGAAAAAGCGGCATTCGCTAATTATGAAAAATTAAGAGCAATAAAAAGACGCCAAAAAATCTCAGAATCATCTGTTAAAATTCCTAAAGACTCTGATACACTTCTTATCAATAGCTTAGTTATTTCTGGAAATCAGAGGTATACAAGATCCTATATCAAGGGAAAATTAAAATTAAAATTAAAAAACCCAAAAACCACCACCTATAAAAAGCTATATGAAGGAATTAATAACCTATCTGCTACTGGTAATTTTGATAGGGTAAGTCATCGATTAATAGATAAAGAATCTGGAAAAGAGCTGGTTCTTAACGTTAAAGAATCAGAAAATACTATGTTATTGCGCTTAGCACTTCATTATGATGATTTATACAAAACCGCTGCATTGGTAAATTTTACCAAAAAAAGTTTACTCTTCAATAACGATGTGCTTTCATTCGATGTAGCATTAGGAGACAATATCAGATATAATTTAGACTATTATATAGACAAAGGTTTTTACTGGAGTATTGGTTTAAAAAATAGTCTCAATCGTTTCAATAGAAATGTGGAATATGACCTGGTGAGAGAAGATTTTAGTTTACCTGATATAGAAGTCAATAAGATTAATCTGGATTATTTAGATTTTAAAACTCAGTTCTATTTAGAAACCCTATTGAATCAGACTTTTTCTCTTGGTCTTGGAGCAGAATACAGAAGATTCCGGCTTATTTCTGAAACTATTGGAGAAGATGAAGATCAATTACCTAGAGTTGTTTTTGATAATAGTAATTACTGGAGTGCTTTTTCTTATTTAAAATTTGACAGCTACAATAATAAGTATTTTCCATCTTCAGGGTTTTTCTTTGATGGAAATGTTAATTATTATTTATTTGACGATAACCCAAACAGTGAAAACAGCAATTTTGTTATTGCAAAGGCTGATTTTGGATACGCTTTTAAGGTTTTTGATAAAACTTCAGTTAATCTAGGGGTAAGTGCCGGTAACAGATGGGAGGAACAGAATGTAAGAAGTCTTAATTTTTTTGTTGGTGGTTTTGGTGCAAAAATGATCAATAACAACATCCCCTTTTACGGCTACGATTTTTTAAGTATTGTAGGAGATAGTTTTACAAAAGCAGCTATTACTTTAGATTATGAAATATTTCCAAAAAATCATATCAATCTAGCGGCTAACTATGCCAATGTCGGCAATAGATTATTTGAAAATGGTGGATGGCTGGAATCTCCAGAATATTCTGGATATGCTCTGGGATATGGCTTAGAAACCTTTGCCGGACCGATACAAGTAAAATATTCATATTCCCCAGAACAAAAGGAAGGAGAATGGTTTTTTAGCGTTGGTTTTTGGTTTTAAAAAGTTTTACTATCAAAAAGATCGAAATATTTCCGATATTTGTATTATTATGAGCTTGTATTGGCAGGATTTATTATTGCTACTACACTACCTTATCAAGCGAAATCCGGAATAAGGTAGGGGTTTACTATTGCATTACTTTTTTTCAAACCTAAATAGTTAACACCATAATCTTTTAAAATCATGCCTTTTTATCATTCTTTAGGTAAAATACCTCCTAAGCGTCATACGATATTCAGAAAACCTGACGGAAACCTGTATTACGAACAACTATTCGGAACTATTGGTTTTGATGGGATGTCTACTAATTCATATCACAACCACCGTCCTACCCAAGTAAAAGAAATTAAAGGAAGTTACGGTGTAGCTCCAGAAATTGCAATTAATAACAATATTAAATCCTACCGTCTTCACGGTTTTAAAGTAAAGCCTGAAAAAGATTATTTGCAGAGCAGAAAAAATATGCTAACCAATAGTGATGTAAGTATTATTTTATCTGCTCCTCAGGAATCTACTTCAGAGTATTTTTACAAGAATACAGATGCAGACGAATTAATTTTTATACATCGCGGAAGTGGTAAATTCAGAAGTCACTTAGGAAATCTGGATTTTAAATATGGAGACTATATTTTAATTCCGAGAGGTACCATATATAAATTAGATTTTGACACAACAGATAATCGTTTATTCATTGTAGAATCCAGAAGACCAATTTATACACCAAAAAGATATAGAAACTGGTTTGGACAATTGCTGGAACATTCCCCTTTTTGTGAGCGAGATCTAAGAGCTCCTTACGAATTAGAAAGTAATGATGAGAAAGGAGATTTCTTAATCAAAGTAAAAAAGCAAGATGAGATCTTTGATATGATATATGCGACACATCCTTTTGATGTGGTAGGTTATGATGGATATAGTTTTCCTTATGCATTCTCAATTCATGATTTTGAACCAATTACAGGAAGAATACATCAGCCACCTCCGGTACATCAAACTTTTGAAACAGATGCATTTGTAGTTTGTTCATTTGTCCCAAGACTATATGATTATCATCCTGAGAGTATTCCAGCTCCATACAATCATAGCAATATCGATAGCGACGAAGTTCTGTATTATGTAGATGGTGATTTTATGAGTAGAAATGATATTGATGCAGGTCATATCTCTCTACATCCAGCTGGAATTCCGCACGGACCTCATCCTGGAGCTGTAGAAAGAAGTATTGGTAAAACCAAAACAGATGAACTAGCAGTAATGGTAGACACTTTTAAACCACTTATGGTAACTAAAGAAGCTATGAAAATAGCTGATGAAGAGTATCATAAATCCTGGTTAGAATAGTCGATAAGAAAATATGATAATGAGAAAATGAGAAGGCTCTTGATCTTGGTTCTAAAAAACTAATGATATGACTTTTAATGAAAAATATAAAGACAATGTAATTCTTATAAAAAGCTTTGAGTTTGCAATTAAAATTGTAGAATATTCTGAAGAATTGGAGTCTTTTAGGAAATATGTTCTGGCGAATCAATTACTTAAATCAGGAACTTCTATTGGTGCGAATATTAAAGAAGCGCAAAATGCTGAAAGTAAAAAAGACTTTATTCATAAAATGAAGATTGCTATAAAAGAAGCCGATGAAACAGAATATTGGTTGTTTATATGTGATGCCATAAAGAATTATCCTGAATGCAAATCGTTGCTGTTTGAATTAGAGTCAATTATAAAAATTTTAAATAAAATTATAAGTTCTTCTGTTAAATCATTAAATAAATAGAGAAATGTTAAATTTTAGGATAGATATAACTCCCCATCTTAGAGCTATGTGGTAGGTATGTTTATTTCAGAAAATCATTTTTTTGAAATAAATAAATCCATCATCTAATCTTCACATTTACTAATTATCAAATTATACTATTATGTCAACAAATATAACACCTCAAGATTTAGAAAAAACAGTTCCACAGGCTGAAGATTTCTTACCACTTTTAGGAACCGATTATGTAGAATTATATGTAGGCAATGCCAAACAAGCAGCATACTATTACCAAACTGCTTGGGGCTTTCAACCCATTGCATATGCGGGATTAGAAACTGGACTCAAAGACCGTGTTTCTTATGTGTTAAGACAGGACAAAATAACTTTAGTTCTTACTTCCCCTTTGCAACCGGATGGACATATCAACAAACATATTAATGCACACGGTGATGGTGTAAAAGTTGTTGCGCTATGGGTAGATGATGCAACAAAAAGTTATGAGGAAACGATCAAGCGTGGTGCAGAATCTTATATGGAACCTACCACAAAAGAAGATAAAGATGGCAAAGTAGTTTTCTCTGGGATACATACCTACGGAGAAACGGTTCATATCTTTGTAGAAAGAAAGAATTATAACGGAGTTTTTTTACCTGGCTACATGCCCTGGAATAAGCCCTACAAAACAGAATCCACAGGACTGAAATACATAGACCATATGGTAGGAAATGTAGGTTGGAATGAAATGAATAAATGGTGTGAGTTTTATGCTAAGGTTATGGGGTTTGCTCAACTGGTATCTTTTGATGACAAAGATATTTCTACAGAATATACCGCATTAATGAGTAAGGTAATGAGTAATGGTAATGGTAGAATAAAATTTCCTATAAATGAGCCGGCTGAAGGAAGAAAAAAATCTCAGATCGAGGAATACATTGATTTTTATAATGGTGCTGGTGTACAACATATGGCATTATCTACTGATAATATCATAGAAACGGTTACAGCACTTCAGAATCGTGGAGTAGAATTCCTAACGGTACCTGCAAGTTATTATGAAACCGTTCTGGATAGAGTTGGAGAAATTGATGAAGATCTTGAACCATTAAAGGAGCTTGGAATTCTTATTGATCGTGATGATGAAGGTTATCTTTTACAGATTTTTACCAAACCTATTTTAGACCGTCCAACCATGTTTTTCGAAATAATACAAAGAAAAGGCGCGCAATCTTTTGGGAAAGGTAATTTTAAAGCACTTTTTGAGGCGATAGAAAGAGAACAAGAACAAAGAGGAACTCTATAACACAAATGGCCTTGAAAAATTAAAGCAACATATGTTAATAAATTGAGATTATTGAAAAATTATTCGTTTCTGCCTAAATTTTTGTTAAATATGATAATAAAAAAACGTTTTCGTTTGATAATTATGCAAAAAAAGCGGATGTTTGTATTATAAGCGGAGTGGTTACTGCTTATACCAAAAACAATAATTATTCTCATAATTTAAGTTTTTAGTTGGTTAATAAAAGTAAAAGAGAGCTGTGGTGGCTCTCTTTTTTTATTACTTTTTTTAAAATTTAGTAATACTGCCGACTTTTATCTGTTTATATTATATAGTATTTTTGGAATGGATATTGTAAATATTGCTAAAGACAGTATTTACATTAAACAAAGCAACACCCAAAACAGTTATGAAAAGATATATTCTTTTATTGTTAATCTTTATTACAGCTACCTCTATTGCTCAAAACAGTCATAGCTCTTTTGATAGTGGAGAATGGTTTAAATTCAAAATTCGATATGGAATTTTTACAGCTAGTTTCGCCACCTTAGAGGTTAAGAATGAAACACTCAATGGAATGCCTGTGCATCATATTGTAGGTACAGGAAAATCTTCAGGGGTTCTTAGCATGTTTTTTAAGGTAGAAGACTATTATGAATCATATGTAGATAAAAACGAAGTCAAACCTTATCGTTTTATTCGTAAGATTAATGAAGGAGGACACACTAAAGATATTGAGATTAATTTTGATCATGAAAACAAAAAAGCTTTAGTATTCAATAAAAAGTATAACAAAAAGGAAACGTTTACTATCAAGGATAATATCCAGGATATGATGTCTTCATTTTATTATTTAAGAAACAATATTGATGTATCTTCGCTAAAAGAGGGGGATGAGCAATTAGTTAACATGTTTTTTGACAATGAAAACTATCTATTTAAACTACGTTTTTTAGGAAGAGAAACGGTTAAAATGAACGGTAACAAAATACGTTGTTTAAAATTTCGCCCGATAGTGCAAGCAGAAAGAGTATTTAAGGAAGAGGAAAGTTTGACGGTTTGGGTAAGTGATGATGATAATCGAATGCCGATTAGAATAAAAGCTGATATTCTTGTAGGATCTATTAATGCCGATTTAATAGCCTATAAAGGACTTAAACACCCTCTTAAAATTGTAATAGATTAATGGACGAATCCATAAAACCTGAGATTGCTGAAAAAATTAGGCAACTCGAGAAAAAGTTCAAAAATTCCGGTCAGGATCTGGGATCCTATTTAGATGGTTTACTGCACGACCGATACCTTACTTATTGGGATTATATACATTTAGACACCTTACTAAGTCTACAAATCCCAAGAACACATTTCCCTGATGAGGAAATTTTTATCATGTATCATCAGATCACTGAGCTTTACTTTAAGTTAATTATTCATGAGCTAAAACAGATTATTGATGATAAATTACAGACTGCAGAGTTTTTTACAAAAAAACTAGACCGAATCAATAGATATTTTAGAGTGCTAATAGACTCGTTTGATGTTATGATCAAAGGAATGGATCGAGAACAGTTTCTAAAATACAGAATGTCCTTGTTACCAGCTAGCGGATTTCAATCAGTACAATTCAGGATGATAGAAATATATTCTACCCCTTTGGCTAATCTAGTAAACAGCAAAGAAAGAAGTCAATTTTCTGAAGAAGACCCACTTGAAGAAGTATACGAACATTTATACTGGAAATCCGGCGCAACTGATATCAAGACTGGTGAAAAAACATTAACACTAAAACAATTCGAATACAGGTATACACCTAGAATGATGCGTATTGCACATCAGGTAAAACAGAGTACTATTTATCACAGATATCTGGAACTTCCAGAAAAAGAACAAAATAATGTGCAGCTTATTAATGCATTACGTACTTTTGACACCAATGTAAATATTAATTGGTTATTAATGCATATGGGTGCCGCCTACAGGTATCTCAATAGAGATAAGGGTCAAGTATTGGCCACAGGAGGAACCAACTGGAAAAAGTTTTTACCCCCTAGTTTTCAAAGGATTATATTTTTTCCTGATCTTTGGAGCGCAGAAGAAAAAGAAAATTGGGGACAACAATGGGTTACCCATCAATTTAATACCACAAAATAGAGTCAGTTGAAGAATTTAGGTTACATACTACTTTTAGCAGTAGTATTGATTTCATGTCAGCAAGAAAAAAAAGAAGAAGAAGTTGTCCTCCCTAAGGTAATTGAAAAAATAAAAGAGCCGCCTGTTGTTAAGGAATTTGGATTCAATCTTAACAACTTCACGGTAGTTAGAGACACGGTACGTCCAGGTGATAGTTTTGGAGCTATATTAGATAGTCACGGTATTTCTAGAGCTAAGGTTTTTGAAATTTCAAACAAAATCAAGGACACCTTTAACGTTGCTAGAATTATGGCTGGAAAAGCGTATACTGTTCTTAAATCCAAAGACACTACAGAACAAGCTCAAATTTTTGTTTATCAAAATGGACTTATCGACTATACTGTTGTAGATTTTAGAGATAGTATTATCGCCAGAAAAAGTGCAAAACCAGTAAAAATAGTAGAAAGAATAGCTTCTGGAACAATAGAAAGTAATCTATCCCAGACCTTTGATGATATGGATCTTAGTTTTCTTGTTGCTTATAAAATGGCAGACATTTATGCCTGGACTATAGACTTTACAAGACTTCAGGCTGGAGATCAATTTAAAGTTATTTACACAGAGAAATATATAAATGACACCATACCTGCAGGAATTGGTGAAATCAAAGCTTCGTATTTTGAACATCGAAGCAAACCTATATATGCCTTTAAATTCGAAGATGACACCATTAATGGGACATCAGATTATTTTGACCAGGAGGCAAACAATTTACGTAGAGCTTTTCTTAGAGCCCCTGTTCAGTTTAGTAGAATTTCTTCCAGATATAATCTTAAGCGAAGAATACGATATTATGGAAATAAAATAAGACCGCATCGTGGAACAGACTTTGCTGCTCCAGTTGGAACTCCCATCTTAGCAACTGCAGATGGTACTGTTACCAAGTCAGAGCGCAGAGGAGGAAACGGAAAATATGTCAAAATCAGACACAATGCTACCTACGACACTCAATACCTCCATATGAGTAGAAGAGCAGTAAAGGTAGGTGAATTTGTTAGACAAGGAGAGGTTATAGGATACATCGGAATGACAGGAAACACCAGCGGGCCTCATGTATGTTATCGTTTCTGGAAAAATGGTAAAGAAGTAGATCCGTTCAGAGAAGATTTACCTGCCTCAAAGCCTCTAAATGATAGTTTACGACCTGCCTATTTTAAACATATTGAACCAATGAAAACAAAATTAGACAGTATTATATTCAAACCAAAACAAGAAATTTTATAACCCAATGGCATTACCAACTATTAATCCCACCACCACAAAAGCTTGGGAAGCTTTACAAAACCATTTTGAGAATATAAAAGACTCACATTTAAAAGATCTTTTTGCACAATCTCCAGATCGAGCAGAAACATTCTCTATAAATTGGAACGATTTTTATGTAGATTATTCTAAAAATCGAATTGATGAAACAACAAAAAAACTTTTAATAGATCTTGCTAAAGAAGTACAACTCGATAAAGCAATACAAAGCTATTTTGAAGGTGAAATTATAAACGAAACAGAAGAAAGAGCAGTACTCCATACAGCTCTTAGAACTCCGTCAAGTAACACTGTTAATGTAGACGGAAAAAATGTAGTGCCTGAAGTATCTGCTGTAAAAAATAAGATTAAAACATTCTGTGATAAAGTTATTAATGGGCAAGTAAAAGGGTACACAAACAAACCATTTACAGACATAGTAAATATAGGTATAGGCGGTTCAGATCTCGGACCAGCTATGATCACTGAATCCTTAGAATATTATAAAAATCACCTGAAAGTACATTATATATCCAATGTCGATGGTGATCATGTACATCAAAACTTAAAAGGTCTTGATCCAGAAACTACCTTATTCGTAGTGGTTTCCAAGACTTTCTCTACACAAGAAACATTATCCAATGCGACTACTGCCAGAAATTGGTTCACAAAACAAGCTTCTCAAGAAGCCGTAAGCAAACATTTTGTCGCAGTATCCAGTAACATTCCAAATGTAACCGAATTTGGTATCGATTCATCTAATATTTTCCCTTTATGGGATTGGGTTGGAGGTCGTTTTTCACTTTGGAGCGCAGTAGGATTATCCATAAGCTTATCCGTAGGTTATAAAAACTTTGAATCTCTATTAGAAGGTGCTCATGAAATGGATGAACATTTTAAAACTGCAAGTTTCGAAGAAAATATACCTGTTATCTTAGGATTACTTAGTGTATGGTATAACAATTTCTTTGGTGCAGAGAGTGAAGCCATCATTCCATACTCTCAATACCTTCACAGATTACCAGCATATCTACAGCAAGGCATCATGGAAAGTAATGGTAAAAGTGTGGATCGGAATGGAAATCCTATTGACTACCAAACAGGAACTATTATCTGGGGAGAACCAGGAACTAATGCTCAACATGCATTCTTTCAGTTAATTCATCAGGGCACAAAACTTATTCCAGCAGAATTCATAGGTTTTAAAGATTCTTTGTTTGGAGATAAAGATCATCAGGATAAATTAATGGCCAATTTCTTTGCGCAGACAGAAGCTTTAATGAACGGAAAAACTGAAACTGAAGTACTGGAAGAGTTGAAATCCAAAAATCTTCCAAAAGAGAAACTAAAACAGTTGGTGCCTTTCAAAATCTTTGTAGGTAATAAACCAACCACAACCTTACTTATTAACAAATTAACTCCTAAAAGTTTGGGAGCATTGGTGTCCATGTATGAGCAACGAATTTTTGTTCAAGGGGTCATCTGGAATATATTTAGTTATGATCAATGGGGTGTAGAATTAGGTAAGCAATTAGCTACAAAAATTTTAAATGAAATCGATAATTCGCAGATTTCTGACCATGATTCGTCAACAAAAACACTGTTAAAAAAGTATTTGAGTTAGATTTTTTTTGGTTAATAACTTTTGAATATTTTCAATTTGTTATAAATCAATTAAATACAAAATAGGATTACCTTAAAACCGTTAAAATTTTATGTAAAAATTTTAACATTAAGATAAACTTAGATTGCGTAAAGATTTGTTTTTTTGCGCCAAACAATTAATTCAATTCATTATAATGAAAAAAATTACATTTTTATTTATTGTAATTCTTTTGGCAACCGTCTCAGGAACGTTTGCACAAGGAACAGTAACGGGAACAGTATATGATGCTGAATCGAATGCTCCACTTCCTGGAGCAAATATTTTGGAAGTAAGAACTAATAATGGAACTTCATCTGATTTTGATGGAAAGTTCTCATTAAAAGTTACTAATCAAAAAGGAATAGTTAACATTTCTTACGTTGGTTTTGGATCAAAAAATATTCAATATGACGTAACCAATGGCGATGTTGATTTAGGGATTATCACTCTAGCCTTAGACAATTCTCTAGAAGAGATTGTAATTGTAGGTACAGGAGTTGTAGATTTAGCAGAGGACAGAAAAACTCCAATAGCTGTATCTACTATTAAAGGAGAAGATATCCAATTAAAAGCTGCGGGTAACGTAGAATTTACGGAGACTATGAAAAACACTCCTTCGGTATATGTTTCTAACCAAGCAGGAGGATTTGGTGATAGCCAGATTTTCTTAAGAGGTTTTGATAATACGAATACTGCAGTATTACTAAATGGTCAACCGATTAATAGTCCGGAAGATGGAAGAGTTTTCTGGTCAAACTGGGCTGGTATGTCTGATGTAGCTAACGCGGTACAAGTACAGCGTGGTTTAGGTTCTTCTAAATTAGCAATCTCATCTGTTGGTGGTACTATTAATATTATCTCTAAAACTACAGATCAGAAAAAAGGAGGATTTGTTAGATTATTAGGTGGTAACGACAGTTATGGAAAAGCGACTGTAAGCTATAACTCTGGTTTGAATGATAGTGGATGGGCATTTTCAGTTTTAGTTGATCACTGGCAAGCACATAGAAAATACTCAGAAGGTACTGCGGGTGGAGGACAAAATTACCTATTCTCTGTAGGGTATAAACCTAACGACAGAAACATATTTAACCTATTGATAACTGGTGCTCCGCAATGGCACGAGCAAAATTTCTCTCAAGACTTAGAAGTTTTTGAAGAGTTTGGTGAAAAACACAATAGAAATTCAGGTTTCTTAAATGGTGAACGTTTCACAGAAAGAAGAAACTATTATCATAAACCTGTTGCCAATCTTAACTGGGATTTTGACATTAATGAAACTCTAGATTTATCTACAGTTCTTTATGCTTCGTGGGGACGCGGAGGTGGAACTGGAGGCCTAGGTAGAGGTCGAGTACGTGTTAATGACAATGACAATGACAATATCGACTTTGATCGAATTGTCGAAAATAATATCGCTAGCGCAGATGCTAATGGATTTGGAAACTTTGGAGACTCTTATATCCGAAGATCTTCTGTAAACAATCATAACTGGTATGGATTACTTTCTAATCTAAATATTGAATTAGAAGAAAACTGGACATTTAATGTTGGGTTTGATGGAAGACTATACAGAGGTGATCACTTTAGACAAGTAAATGATTTATTAGGCCTTAGTGGTTTCTTAGACAATTTTAGAACTGATAGACCTGACGATTATGTATTTACTGAAGAGTATGCTGCAGATCCTTGGTCAGCCCTTTTTGATTTTGCTGATGAGGCAAATCGTACACAATTCGATTATTCTGAAAATATTAATTATTTAGGAGGATTCGGTCAAGCTGAATACGCTACTGATAAATTTTCTATATTCGGGCAAGCAGCAGTGTCAACTCAATCTTACCAAAGAGAAGGTCGTTTTATTGGACGAGGCGAAGGTTTAGGTGACTCTGAAAAACTAAACAAAGTAGGATACAACTTAAAAGGAGGAGCTTCTTATAATCTTAGTGAGCAGCACTCTATATATGGTAATGCAGGATTTTTCTCTCGTCAACCATTCTTGGATAATGTATTCGTAGACATCAGAAACTCTAACGAATTAGTAGAACCAGAAGTTGATAATGAAGAAATTACTGGATTCGAAGCAGGATACCGTTTTAGAGGTAACAACTTTGCATTAAATGTTGACGTATACAGAACTGAATGGGCAAATCGTTTCTTAAGTACTGCCGGTCCAGAACTTGCTAATGGAGATTTTAGTACTTATAGATTGACAAGTGTTGGACAAATTCACCAAGGTGTTGAATTCGATTTCGAATACCGTCCTGATGGAGGAAAATGGAGATTAAAAGGATACGGTTCAATTGGTAACTGGAAATTTGAAGGAAACTCTCCTTTCACTCTTGCTAACAATGATACAGCAACTATTATTGATACTGGAGAAATTGAATTAACTGGAACCAAAGTTGGTAATGCTCCTCAAACATCATTTGGAGTAAGTGGATATTTTGATATTTTCGACAACCTATCTGTAGATGCTGATTATAACATATATGCTGATCTTTATGGTTTTGTAGACCCAGAAGACGTTGTTCAAGCTTCGATCGATGGAGAAGTTTTCCAAGCACCAAGATTACCATCATATGACCTTGTGGATATAGGTCTTACTTATAAATTTTACTTCGGTGATAACAGACTTACATTTAGAGGAAATGTAAAGAATTTATTTAATTCTTCTTACATTAATCAATTAGACTCTTTCGGTTATTTCTTAGGAATTGGAAGAACTTGGAATGCTAGTTTAAACTATAAGTTTTAATAAAATAAAATATTTAAAATTAAAAACCTCGCTCAAATTGAGCGAGGTTTTTTTATACATTATGTTTACCTTTGGATAAACTAAACACATCATTATGTACGAAGCTATACAAATCGTTCACTCTTATTGGGCATACCTAGTTGTTCTTGTTGTAACCCTTGCCACTATTAATGCGTTAATCGGTTTTTTTACGAAAAGAGAGTACGCTCCAAAAGATTTTAGAATATCACTTTTTGGATTAATAGTTACACATCTTCAATTATTAATAGGTATTATCATATTCTTTGTTTCCCCTACTGTTGTTTGGTTTACAGAAGGTATTGGAATGGGTGAAATTATGAAAGATCCTTTATTAAGATTATATAATGTAGAGCACCCTACAGTAATGATTTTAACTGTAGTTTTTATTACTGTTGGATATTCTAAGCACAAAAAGAAGTTAACCTCGACTCCCAAGTTTAAAATGTTAGCAATTTTTTATACAATAGCTTGGCTATTAATGTTATCAAGAATTCCTTGGGCTAACTGGTTTTAAGAACCAAAAGCTGTTAATACCAGTTTTCTAGAACCTCCATAATTTCGATGTTCACATAGATAAATTCCTTGCCAGATTCCTAGATTCAGTTTTCCATTGGTGATAGGTATTTGTATAGAAATTCCCATTAACGAAGCCTTAATATGTGCCGGCATATCATCGGGACCTTCATAGGTATGCAAATAATATGGCGAATTTTCGGGAACCATGCTATTCATATGACTTTCAAAATCCTGTCTTACCGTTG
This sequence comes from uncultured Aquimarina sp., assembly GCF_947495315.1. Lineage (GTDB taxonomy): Bacteria > Bacteroidota > Bacteroidia > Flavobacteriales > Flavobacteriaceae > Aquimarina. The sequence goes on from NZ_CANLYD010000015.1 coordinate 131,278, forward strand.
GATCTGCATTCTCATTAATGGTTAAACTTGCCGAAGTGTGTTTAATAAACACCTGTAATTGTCCGATTTCAATCTTACTAACCTCTGGAATTTCAGAAAGCACCTGATCTGTAATCAAATGGAAACCTCTGGAATATGGTCTTAGCTTAATTTCTTTTTGGAAAAATTTCATTCTTAAAATATTATAAAAGCAATTTAATCTAATTTTTACAGTAATAATATGCCTATTTCTTTTAACTCTAATACCTTTGTCTCTTAAAATTTAAGCTATGGATTTATCTCAAATAAAACTGGTTGCGACAGACATGGATGGTACACTTCTCAATTCAAGAGGAGAAGTTAGTCAATCTTTTTTTTACTTATTTGATGAGCTAAGAGCGTTAGGAGTTACTTTTGTTGCTGCTAGTGGTAGGCAATATTACAGTATTATACACAAACTAGATGCTATTAAAGATGATATGATTGTCATAGCAGAAAATGGTGCCTTAACGATGCACAAGGATCAAGAACTACAAACTACTGAGATTAATCGCGAAACATATTTAGAGTTATTAGAAATCACCAAGGACTTAAAAGGTTCGCAGGTAATATTATGTGGTCGAAAAAAAGCATATATAGAAGATTATGGAAAAGATTTCGAAAACATGCTTAATGAATTCTATGGAAGATATGAGGTCGTAGAAGATTTATCTCAGGTAATAAATGACCAGTATCTTAAAATTGCTATTTGTAATGAAAAGGGGTCAGAAAAGTATCTATATCCTGCTTTAAAACATTTAGAAAACAGATTAAAAGTAAAAGTCTCCGGCAAAGTATGGCTGGATTTATCTCATAATGATGCGAATAAGGGCCACGCACTTAAAAACCTTCAGAAAAGTCTAAATATTTCTACTCAAGAAACGATGGTATTCGGTGACTATAATAATGACCTGGAGATGATGTCACAAGCTACCTATAGTTTTGCGATGCAAAATGCACATCCTAATGTAAAGGCAGTAGCAAATTATACTACAAAAAGTAATGATGATAATGGTGTAGAGCACATCTTATCCAAAATGATCCAAGCAAAAAAGACAAAACTTATTTGATGCTAATTTTTAACTATGAAATGCAAGCTAATACAATAGAAATGATAAAAAAGTAAACGTATATCGGTTGCTTTGTAAAAAAATTCTGCATAGCTAAATGTGTTATAGTTGTTTAGTTATAGTGCAAATATAAAAAAACACAATCAACAAACACACTTTATCTCAAAAAAATGTTTTTTATCTTGTTTTTTATTTAGTATTGTAGGTTTTTTCCTAATTGACTTATAACTGACTATATAAATTGATTCTTGTTTTATCAATTTGATTTAAATCAATACTAAACAATCCAGAAGAAGGCATTTTGGAGATCCGACTTTCTTCATATCCTCCTAATATTAAAAGCCTGTCTTTATAACAGTACATCTCAGAACCTTGTAAATATAGGTTAATTAAATACTCACTAAAAGTATTAGTAATCGTATCCAGAGTATAAAGTTTACCATCTTCAAAAAAGTAAATCATATGATCATTACTTGTAATAGCAGGATTCTTAATATTCTTTGATAAAATTCCTATACTTTTCCACTTACCAGTAGTCAGATTGAAAGTGTGTAACTTTGCAGGCATATTATCATCAGAAATTTCAACTGTAAATATTTTATCATTTATCAATACTCCTTCAATTTTATTTAAGAAAGGAATATTACCCACTTCATACCATAAGCCTGTTTTCAAGTTATAACTATGAATTTTATCAGAATAGACCTTTTTCCCATTTCTTTTTATTTTAACAGAACCACCCATAACAATAAGATGATTTTTATATAAAACCGAAGCAAAATTTACAGCTTTATGAGGGTTCGTATCATCTATAGAAACAGTATTACTTATAAGATCATAGACTTCAATTTTAGGGTCGAGATATTCATACCTTCTACCAGGAGATAATTGCTTCCCTCCTAATGCATATATTTTATCGTTATAAAAATGAATATTATGATACGCCCTTTTTCTAAAATCCATACTAGATTTATTCCAAGTATCTGAACCGATATCATAAATCATAAGGTCCCCTTTATAACCTTGCCAGTTTCTACTTCGAAAAAAAGATTTTCTCATAAACTCAGAAAAAGGTGTAGTTGGGTGCGTTAAATTAGGATCAAGATCAATAGCTTGGATTTGAGACTTTACATTCGAGGAAAAATCTCCTCCCTGAACATAGATTTTGTCATCAAGCAATACCGAACCAAATGCATAAAGCGTTTCTTTCATATCAGAAAGACTTTCAAACTTCACGACTGGTTTTAACTTTCGGTCAGTGTAAATTTCAACCTTGCTAAGCTCTTCAGGGTTTGGTGTAAGATAAACCGTTAATCTCTTTTTATTGACATCAGAATAAGGAACTTCTTTTGTTTTATAACCTAGATAAGAAAAATAAATAGTATCCTTACTCACATCATTAAATGGTAAAGTAAACTTACCTTTAGCATTAGTGACAGTACCTCTTTTCTGATTTTTCACATAAACGTTTACACCACCTAAGGCTGTTCCATTTTGTGTATCTAATACAATTCCCTTAACATTCTGTGAAATTGATAGAAAGGGAGCTAATAAAAGTAAAATAATAAATCTTCTCATAGTTCGGGAATTTAACGAATGTATAATTACCTAAATATAAGGAACTAATTAGCACTTAACCAAAAACTTAACTGCGTCTTAACTATTGTAGAATCTAAGATTAATCATTCAACTTCAGTACTGCCATAAACGCTTCCTGAGGGATTTCTACATTTCCAACCTGACGCATACGTTTTTTACCCTTTTTCTGCTTTTCTAGTAATTTACGTTTACGTGATATATCACCACCATAACATTTGGCAGTAACATCCTTACGCAATGCTTTTACTGTCTCACGGGCAATAAACTTTGCACCGATAGCCGCCTGGATTGGGATATCGAATTGCTGACGCGGAATTAACTCTTTTAGTTTCTCACAGATTTTTTTACCAATACCATAAGCGTTATCCTTATGTAGCAAAGCCGATAAAGCATCTACTATATTCCCATTAAGTAACATATCTACTTTTACTAGTTTTGATTCACGCATCCCTATAGGTGTATAATCAAAAGAAGCATATCCTTTGGACACTGTTTTAAGTCGATCATAAAAATCAAAAACAATCTCTGCCAGTGGCATATCAAAGGTAAGTTCTACACGTTCGGTTGTTAGATATGTTTGATTGGTGATCTCACCTCGTTTCTCTATACATAGAGACATTACGGATCCTACAAAATCTGATTTGGTAATAATGGAAGCCTTAATATAAGGTTCTTCTACACGATTCATAGAAGATGGGTCTGGTAAATCACTTGGATTATTAACAATGATAATCTCATCTGGATTTTTATTGGTAAATGCGTGATACGATACATTAGGAACCGTAGTAATTACGGTCATATTAAACTCACGTTCCAGACGTTCCTGGATGATTTCCATATGTAGCATTCCCAAGAATCCACATCGAAAACCAAATCCTAATGCTGCGGAACTCTCTGGTATAAAAACCAATGAAGCATCATTAAGCTGTAATTTTTCCATAGAAGAACGAAGCTCTTCATAATCCTCTGTGTCTACTGGATAAATACCCGCAAATACCATAGGTTTTACATCCTCAAAACCTGCAATAGCATTCTGAGTAGGTGTTTTAGCATCAGTAATAGTATCTCCTACCTTTACTTCTCTAGCATCCTTAATACCTGTAATCAAATATCCTACATCTCCCGTCTTAATACTTTTCTTAACCACTTGATTAAGCTTTAATGTCCCTACTTCATCTGCAGAATAATCTTTTCCGGTAGCTACAAACTTAATCTGCTGCCCTTTTTTGATTTCACCATTCACAACTTTAAAATAGGTTTCTACTCCTCTAAAAGAATTATAAACCGAATCAAAAATTAATGCCTGTAATGGTTCATCAGGGTTCCCTTTTGGAGCAGGAATTCTCTCTATAATAGCAGTAAGAATTTCTTCGATCCCAATACCCGTTTTCGCACTTGCAGGAATTACTTCCTCGGCATCACATCCCAACAAATCCACAATATCGTCAGTTACTTCTTCGGGATTTGCACTCGGTAAATCCACTTTATTCAACACCGGAATAATCTCCAGATCATTTTCCAAAGCCAAATATAAATTAGAGATTGTCTGCGCCTGAATACTTTGTGCAGCATCAACTATCAGTAAAGCACCTTCGCAAGCCGCAATAGAACGAGAAACCTCATATGAGAAATCTACGTGTCCTGGAGTATCAATAAGATTTAGGATATATTCTTCGCCTTTATACGTATACTCCATCTGGATCGCGTGACTCTTAATCGTAATTCCACGTTCACGTTCCAGGTCCATACTATCTAATAATTGTGCCTGAGCTTCACGAGCCGTAACAGATCCAGTAAAATCCAAAAGCCGATCCGCCAGCGTACTCTTACCGTGATCAATATGCGCAATAATGCAAAAGTTTCTTATATTTTTCATGCTATCTCTTCAATTAATTTCTGGGGCGTGACCCACCTAAGGCGGGTCGGGCTTTTCGTTTCAATTCCTCGCACTTCCTTTGTCAGGCTGCGGGATTTCCTCTGCAATCCCTCACGCAGTTTCCACTACTGTAATGACTTGCAAATATAATCGATTTTAAAAGGTTTATGTCATCTATCTAAGCATTTTTAGACCTGTTGGGTTTTAGAACGTGAAGATTCACTATAATTCGTACTTTTGCCCCATATTTAATAACAAATAACCTAACAAAGAGAGATTGTGGCAAAGATTGGAGACATAGATGTAGGAGAATTTCCGTTGCTATTAGCACCTATGGAAGATGTAAGTGATCCACCTTTTCGTGCATTATGCAAAGAACAAGGAGCTGATGTAGTCTATACAGAATTTATATCCAGTGAAGGACTCATTCGGGATGCTGCAAAAAGCGTGATGAAATTGGATATTTATGAAAAGGAACGTCCAGTAGGAATCCAGATTTTTGGAGCTAACCTGGATTCAATGCTTAAATCCGTAGAAATTGTAGAAGCATCTAGGCCTGATATTATAGATATAAACTTTGGTTGTCCTGTTAAAAAAGTGGTAAGCAAAGGTGCAGGAGCTGGTATCCTTAAAGATATTGACCTTATGGTATCTCTTACCAAAGCTATGGTAGAACATACTAAGTTACCAGTTACAGTAAAAACAAGATTAGGTTGGGATCATGATTCCATAAAAATTGTAGAAGTTGCAGAACGATTACAAGATGTAGGAGCAAAAGCGATTGCTATCCATGGTCGTACACGTGCTCAAATGTATAAAGGTAATGCCGATTGGAAACCTATTGCAGCCGTAAAAAATAACCCCAGAATGCATATTCCTGTTTTTGGTAATGGTGATGTCGATAGTCCCGAACGTGCAATGGAAATGCGTGATCAATATGGACTGGATGGCGCTATGATTGGTCGTGCCAGTATAGGATATCCATGGTTTTTTAAAGAAGTAAAACATTTTTTTGAAACGGGAGAACACCTACCACCTCCTACCATAGAAGAACGTGTCATTGCTGCACGTAGACATCTGGAAATGGCTATTGATTGGAAAGGAGAAAAACTGGGTGTTTTCGAAACCCGAAGACATTATACCAACTACTTTAAAGGGATTCCACACTTTAAAGAATACCGAATGAAAATGGTAACCAGTGATCATTCTGTAGACGTTTTTGATACATTTAATGAAATTCAGGAAAAGTTTAGCGGATTTGAATTTGTGTAAACACCAACTTTGGTTAAAAACCAACTAACTTCTTATTAATTCTACTGGATGCTAATAATGAAGCTACAATACCAATTACCGTAATTGTTAGAAATACTATAATAAAACTGGCCACAGTAATCTTGGTAGGATAAGGCAAAGAAGGTGTGATCATAAGCAACCCAAACTGCTGTTGACATACAATCAGTATAAAACCTAAAAGCAGCCCTAATAATGCTCCTAAAATAGTCATTAACGATCCTTGAAACAAAAATATTTTTCTAATTTTTGGTAGTGCAGCACCCAAGTTGTACAATGTTTTGATATTGTTCTTTTTATCAATTATCATCATGATAATTGCTCCAGCAACATTAAATAATGCAATGATGGCTATCAATGTTATCACCAGATATGATGCCAGGTTTTCGGTATTGAGCATTTTATATAAGGTGTCATTAAGCTGTATTCGGTTTTTTATAATCACCTGATCCTCAAAAAGAGTTTGTAATTGCTCTTTAATATCACCTTCATCTACATCAGGAGATAGCTTAAGTTCTATATTCGTTATAACATCATCAGGTAATTTTAATAAATCTCTTGCCAATCCTATGGTAGAAAAAATGTACTTTTTATCGAGATCTTCATTTACCGTGTAAATTCCAGTGTTGACAACTGCTTTTTTTCTAAAAGCCTTAGATGGATCTTTGGGAATTCCTTTTCCAGGTTTAGGAACGTATATGTTTAAGAAATTGGTATATATCTGTTCTACACCCATTCCTAATTCTCTACTAATACCATATCCGGCAACCACTTGTGCATCATTACCAGTCAACCATTCTCCGGCAAACACAATACTATCAGTTTGAATTACATTTTTATAATTAACATCAACACCTTTTATAAAACCTGTTTTTTCTTTGTCTTTAAATCCTAGGAATACACGTTCTTCTATAATTTCAGAAAAACTAACAACCCCTTCTAAATTAGTTAGTTTTTCTTTTTGAGCATCTGTAAAAGTAAATGTTTTTCCACTTGATGGAAAAATCTTAAGATCTGGGTCAAAATAAGAAGAAAACTGCAGACTAAAATCCTTTAGCCCTGCAAAACCACATAAAACCAGAAATAACGCCATGGCACCTATTACCACTCCTGCTGCTGCAATACCCGTAATAATATTGATTGCATTACTGCTACCAGGAGAAAATAAATAACGCTTAGCGATGTAGTAGGAAAATTTCAAATCGTTAAATACGAATCTAAATAAATTTAATTTTTTGAATAAAGATAAAAGAATAAAGGATTATTACCTCTTTATTCTTTTCCAAACACTATAAAATTTCACTTCTTCTTGCGGCGTGGTAATAAATCAGGATTTTCTAATGGATTTTCTTTTCCTTTTATCGCCTTATCTATGTTATCTATATATTCTAAAGAATCATCTATAAAATAAGACAATTCCGGCATACGACGAAGCTGATTTTTAGTACGCTGAGCTACCTGATGTTTAATCTGTGATTTTACCGCATTTACTTCCGTCAGCACTCTTTCTCCTTCGTTATGAGGAAAAACGCTCATATATACTTTCGCAATCGATAAATCTGTTGTCACACTTACCTTAGTAACAGAAACTAAAATCCCTTGTACTCCCGCTTCACGTAATGCGTGTTGTATTACATCCGCAACGTCACGCTGTAATACTCCACCTATTTTTTTCTGTCTGTTTGTTTCCATGACTGCAAAAATAGGTAATTATGCGATGTATTAATTTCTTTTGTTATAAAATCCTTTACTTATCCCTATTTTGTACTTTTACTTCTTAGTAATAAAGACATCTCATGAAATGAGCCATAGAAATTAGGTTTATACCTTCCAAAATGATTCATGGCAAATTACATCTGACAATAAAAAAGAAGAAAATAAACAGATGAATCATATTAATAAAATAGAACATATCGGAATTGCGGTAAAAGATATTGATCAGGCCAATACATTATATGAGCAACTATTGGGTGTTCCTCCGTACAAACAAGAAATTGTAGAGAGCGAAGCAGTAATCACGTCATTTTTTAAAGTAGGAGAGAATAAAATCGAGCTTGTTGCCAGCATTAGAGAAGATGGACCTATAGGGAAATTTATTTCTAAAAAAGGTGAAGGTATCCATCATATCGCTTTTGATGTTGATGATATTGAACAAGAATTAGAAAGATTGGAAAAAGAAGGGTTTCAATTGATAAATAAAATCCCAAAAAAAGGAGCTGATAACAAGCTTGTTGCCTTTATACATCCTAAAACTACCAATGGTGTTTTAGTAGAGCTTTGTCAAGAAGCCCCTCCCCAACCCTCCCAAAAAAGGAGGGAGCATTAGGGTAGATTTTAAAGCGCTAAAAGTTTTCTCAAAATATAGAAAGATTTTTTTGGCGTGTTTATTACAATTACTTAAATTTGCGCTCCGTTTTAGGTCCCATAGCTCAGCTGGTTAGAGCATTTGACTCATAATCAAAGGGTCCTTGGTTCGAGCCCAAGTGGGACCACCTAAAAGCCTTAGTGAAAACTAGGGCTTTTTTTTATGAAACAAAGCTAAACAAATCTTGCAGGAGAAGCTTTTCCTTCAAGAAGAATTAGTCAAAGGAATCTCAAATAGGACTAAAACAAGATAGTAACAACGATAAAACCACTTCCCTTTCTTACCACATCTAATTGACGTGCTAAAGCAAAAAAAATATATTAAACATTGACAATCAACAATTTAAATAGTAATTGTTAATAAAACTTGATAAAATAATTTTTTAAATAGAATCCCTCCCACTACATTTACTATCTGAGATCACTACATTCTGGTATGTTTTTTGGGGAAAGAACATCAGTAATGATAAAGGGAATACAAATCAAAACTTGTAATTATGCAGTATAAAGTAATTGATACTAAAAGCCAACACTTTGGTAAAGTATTAGATTTTAAGTCTTGCGCAGATGTTAATGATTTAGGTGGCGTAATTTTAAAAATAGATGAAGAAACTTTTTCACTATTCCGATTTAACGAAGTCGAAAAAATAGACACCATTTTAGCTAGTTAAAATAGTTTTGGGGAACCTATCCCAATTCTGTAATTCTTTTTACATATTTACCGATAACATCAAACTCTAAGTTTACAACCGTACCCACCTCGAAGGTACTGAAATTGGTATGCTCATATGTAAAAGGAATAATCGCTACGCTAAATTCATTCTTTTTAGAATTCACAACAGTTAAACTCACACCGTTAACTGTGACCGATCCTTTTTCTATGGTAATATTACTTAAAGAAGGATCATACTGAAATGTAAAATACCAACTCCCATCTGCTTCTTTGATACTTGTGCAGGTAGCTGTCTGATCTACATGACCTTGTACAATATGACCATCCAAACGAGCACCCAGTTTCATTCCACGTTCTAAATTCACAACCTGTCCTTCTTTCAGATTAACAAGATTTGTTTTGTCCAATGTCTCCTTTATTGCAGTAACCGTATACAAATCACCTTCAATTGATACTACTGTAAGACAAACTCCATTATGGGCAACGCTTTGATCAATTTTTAGTTCAGAAGTAAAATTCACACGGACAGTAATATGCAGATTTTCCTGTTCCGTTTTCAGATTAGTGATCGTTCCTAATTCTTCAATGATTCCAGTAAACATAATTGCGAATTATTTAGTTAAATTTGTGACCTTAAAATTTGTCATCTGTTTTTAGATTTCAAAAATACTTATAAAGTAGGTTATAATGAAGAAAGAAGAAAAAATAAGATTAGGAATATCAATTGGCGACCTAAATGGTATCGGAAGTGAAGTAGCTCTCAAAACTTTCGAAGATCCGCGCATGTTGGATTTCTGTACTCCCGTGATTTTTGCATCTGTAAAGATTCTTTCTTTTCTTAAAAAACAGTACAATATTAATACGAATCTTCATGGTATTGATAAAACTTCTCAAATTCTGGATGGCAAAATAAATATCCTAAATGTATGGAAAGAAGGAGTGGATATTAATTTCGGACAAGAAGATTCAACAATTGGGGCATACGCTATTAAATCATTAAAAGCAGCGACTGCTGCACTAAAAAATAACGAAATAGATGTTCTGGTAACCGCACCTATTAATAAACATAGTATTCAATCAGAAGATTTTAATTTTCCCGGACACACAGATTACTTGGATCAAGAGCTGGAAGGAAACAGCTTAATGTTTATGATCACAGATACCTTAAAAGTAGGACTACTTACAGACCACGTAGCCGTAAAAGATATTGCCGACGCAATTACTCCAGAGCTTATCGAACAAAAAATAGGCACCATTTATAATGCATTAAAGCAGGATTTTGGAATCAGTAAGCCAAAAATTGCCGTTTTAGGAATCAACCCCCATAGCGGAGACAATGGTGTGATTGGCAACGAAGATGAAGAGATACTGAAACCCACCATCAAAAAAATAAACGAATCCGGTAAACTAGTGTATGGCCCATACGCAGCAGATAGCTTTTTTGGTTCAGATGGTTATAAAGCCTTTGATGCGATTGTAGCTTCTTATCATGATCAGGGATTGATTCCTTTTAAAACATTATCCTTCGGAAAAGGGGTGAATTATACTGCAGGATTAAATAAAGTGCGAACATCTCCCGACCACGGAACAGCTTTCGAAATTGCAGGAAAAAATAAAGCAGATAATGGATCTTTTAAAGAAGCTGTTTTTGCTGCATTAAAGATTTATAAAAACAGGCAACAATATGATGAGCTTACTAAAAATCCATTAAAAAAACAGCCTCGTAAACCTCAATTCAAAGGAAATAAGGAGTAGTTAGCTAGCTTAGAATACGTGATGAATCAATGAGTTCGTGGTCAATTAATTAGTGTAAAATCAAGTTCGAACACAAGTTTTTAATCCAGTTGTTCGCAGAAAAATTAGCCTCATAAACTCAAATACGCATCTGCTCACTAACTAAATACTAACTTTCTGATATAATTTTATTTACAAAAATGCTTTCATAACGTTTTTTTGTTATCTTTGCACCCGCCTTTGCCGAATTGGCAGAGACTCGAAACTGATGATGAAATGAAACCACTAAAAGAGTTTAATATCCCTTTTGTTGGACTGAAGCAAGGATTACACAAGTTTGAGTATCAAATTGGCAATACGTTCTTCGAACATTTTGAGTATGACGAATTTAATGCATCTGCAATAAAAGTCGATCTGGAGTTTAACAAGAAAACAACTATGTTAGAACTTCGGTTTGAGGCTAATGGCACGATAAATGTCAATTGCGATGTCACCAACGAACCTTTTGATTTACCTATTAAAAATGAATTCTTTTTAGTAGTTAAGTTTGGAGAAGAGTATAACAATGAGAACGAAGAAATTCTTATTATCCCTTTTGGAGAATATGAAATCAACGTTCAGCAATATATATATGAGCTTATTGTTTTAGGAGTACCTTCTAAACGAGTTCATCCTGGTGTCGAAGATGGAACATTAGAATCTGATATACTGGAAAAGTTAGATGAATTAAGCCCGAAAGAGGAAACATTAGAAAATAATAACGAGGAAATTGATCCTCGTTGGGATAAATTAAAAAACTTATTAAACGATAAATAATAGCTAACAATGGCACATCCTAAGAGAAAAATCTCCAAAACAAGAAGAGATAAGAGAAGAACACATTATAAAGCTACTGTACCACAAATAGCTACAGATCCTACAACAGGAGAAGCACATTTATACCACAGAGCACATTGGTTCGAAGGTAAATTATATTACCGTGGTCAGGTAATTATTGACAATACTGAAGAAGAAGTAGCATAAGTATACTGTTAAAATTCTATAGAGAACTCTCACAAATGTGAGAGTTTTTTTGTTTTTAGTTGAATATGTGTCAAAATCCCGTTATTTTGCGCCATATTTGCATGTAATTTAGTATTTTCGACCACTTTTTGCATATTAATTGTGTAATAGGTTCTGAAATGAGCTAAGTAATTTATTGATGCTAATTCCTGTAATGCAGGCACGCAGCGGAGTTATTAGCGAATTCCATCTGAAACGAATATAATAGAAGATTCAGATGAAACTAAAATCAAGATATGAGTAAAATCACAGCCGCTATCACAGCTGTAGGCGCTTATGTGCCGGACTATGTGTTATCTAATGAGATATTAGCAACAATGGTCGATACAAACGATGAATGGATCACCACTCGTACAGGTATTAAAGAACGTAGATTACTAAAAGAAGAAGGTAAAGGAAGTTCTTTCTTAGGAATAAAAGCAGCAGAAGATTTAATCGCTAAAAAGAATCTCGATCCTAAAGAGATTGATATGGTGATCTTTGCTACTGCTACACCTGACCTTCCTGTGGCTGCAACCGCAGCATACGCCGCTTCAGAAATAGGAGCAGTCAATGCATTCTCTTATGATTTACAAGCAGCTTGTTCCAGTTTTTTATATGGAATGTCTACTGCAGCCAGTTATATTGAAGCAGGAAGATATAAGAAGATCTTATTGATTGGAGCAGATAAAATGTCATCCATTATTGATTATACTGATCGTACTACTTGCATTATTTTTGGTGATGGTGGTGGAGCAGTACTTTTCGAACCTAACGACGAAGGATTAGGACTACAAGACGAATACTTACGTACAGATGGTGTAGGACGCGAGTTTCTAAAAATTGAAGCAGGTGGTTCTATTCTACCTCCATCAGAAGAAACAGTAGCGAATAAACAGCATTTTGTACAACAGGATGGAAAATCAGTATTTAAATATGCAGTTTCTAATATGGCAGATGCCAGTATGAAAATCATGGAACGCAATAACATCAGTGGAGAAGATGTAGATTGGCTTGTTGCACATCAAGCTAATAAACGTATTATCGATGCTACTGCAAACAGAATGAATCTGGATAAGGATAAAGTTCTTATGAATATTCATCGATATGGTAATACAACCTCAGCAACATTGCCATTATTATTAAGTGATTACGAAAAACAACTCAAAAAAGGAGACAATATAGTATTTGCTTCATTCGGTGGAGGCTTTACTTGGGGTTCTATTTTCTTAAAATGGGCCTATAATTCCTAAACAACTAAAACACACAATACCCAACATTATGGATTTAAAAGAAATTCAGAATTTAATCAAATTCGTTGCCAAATCTGGGGCTAGCGAAGTGAAGTTAGAGATGGAAGATGTAAAAATTACTATCAGAACAACTTCAGAGGAAAACAAAGAAACAACTTTTGTACAGCAAATACCAGTTGGTAATGCAGTGCCTGCTGCCCAACCAGCAACACAAGTACAAACTCCTGCTCCTGTGGCTACTGAGGCTGCAGCTGTGAGTAGTAATGAAGACGATTCCAAATACATCACTATAAAATCTCCTATCATAGGAACACTTTATAGAAAACCATCTCCGGATAAACCAACTTTTGTAGAAGTAGGAGATACGATCAAAGAAGGAGATGTACTTTGTATTATCGAAGCAATGAAGCTTTTCAATGAAATTGAAAGTGAAGTTTCAGGTAAAATCGTTAAAATTTTAGCTGATGACAATTCTCCTGTAGAATTTGATCAACCATTATTCTTAGTAGACCCATCATAACCCAATTTTAAAATTCCAATTGACAAATCCCAAAATCCAATAATACGTGGAATTTGGAACATGGAATTTGAGATTTTTAAATTTAGAACGTTATGTTTAAAAAAATTCTAATTGCCAATAGAGGTGAGATTGCAATGCGTGTAATCAGAACCTGTAAAGAAATGGGTATAAAATCTGTAGCAGTATATTCTACCGCTGATGCAGAAAGCTTACATGTTCGTTTTGCTGATGAAGCTGTTTGTATTGGACCAGCGCCTAGTAGCGAATCATACCTTAAAATGTCTAATATTATAGCTGCTGCAGAAATCACAAATGCAGATGCTATCCACCCAGGATATGGATTCCTATCAGAAAACGCCAAATTCTCTAAAATTTGTGAAGAGCACGAAATAAAGTTTATTGGTGCTAGCGCTGAGATGATTGACAGAATGGGAGACAAAGCATCCGCTAAATCAACTATGATTGAAGCTGGAGTACCCTGTGTTCCAGGAAGTGAAGGTATAATTCCTGACTTCGAAACGTGTATAAAAGTAGCTAAAGAAACTGGTTACCCGGTAATGCTTAAAGCTAGTGCTGGTGGTGGTGGTAAAGGTATGCGTGCTGTTTGGAAAGAAGAAGACCTGCAAAATGCTTGGGAATCTGCAAGACAAGAAAGTAAAGCGGCCTTTGGTAATGATGATATGTACATGGAGAAACTGATCGAAGAACCTCGTCATATCGAAATCCAAGTTGTAGGTGACAGTAACGGTAGAGCATGCCACTTATCAGAAAGAGATTGCTCTGTACAACGAAGACATCAAAAACTTACAGAAGAAACTCCTTCTCCGTTCATGACTGATGAATTAAGAGAAGAAATGGGAAAAGCAGCAGTAAAAGCAGCAGAATATATCAAATATGAAGGAGCTGGAACTGTAGAATTCTTAGTAGATAAACATCGTAATTTCTACTTTATGGAGATGAATACTCGTATTCAGGTAGAGCATCCCATAACTGAGCAAGTAGTAGATTATGATTTAATCAGAGAACAAATATTAGTAGCAGCTGGAGTGCCAATTTCTGGTAAAAATTATTATCCGCAGTTACACTCTATAGAATGTAGAATAAACGCAGAAGATCCTTACAAGGATTTCCGCCCTTCTCCTGGCAAAATAACGAATCTACACCTTCCTGGAGGTCACGGAGTTCGTATTGATACACACGTATACAGTGGATATACTATTCCTCCTAATTATGACTCTATGATTGCTAAATTAATTACTACCGCGCAGACTCGTGAGGAGGCAATTAATAAAATGAAAAGAGCTCTTGATGAATTTGTAGTAGAAGGAATAAAAACTACCGTTCCATTCCATAGACAATTGATGGATCATCCGGATTATGTTTCTGGAAACTATACCACCAAGTTTATGGAGGATTTTGAGATGGAAGAACCAAAAGACGACTAATCAACATTTAAGCCTCAGCAATGAGGCTTTTTTTATGAATTTGAAATATGCCTTTCAGCTATTGGGAACATAAAATCTGGTTATCTAATATTGATTTTACGATCATAGGTAGCGGGATCGTAGGACTTAATAGTGCGATTCGCTTAAGAGAAAAATTTCCAAAAGCTAAAATTCTAGTGCTGGAAAGAGGCATCCTACCAAATGGCGCCAGTACAAAAAATGCAGGTTTCGCTTGTTTTGGGAGTTTATCAGAAATTCTTGATGATCTCCATACACATTCTGAGAAAGAGGTGTTGCAGCTTGTACAAAAAAGATATAAAGGACTTCAGCTACTACGCAAAAATCTAGGAGACTCCGTTATTGATTATATCCCTAATGGCGGCTATGAACTTTTTACAAAAAGCGATTACAATTTATATGAAACCTGCCTTTCTAAAATCGAAGATATCAACTCATTCCTAAAGCCTGTTTTTAAGGATGATGTATTCTTACCAAAAGATAATGTTTTCAATTTTAAAAACATTCAACCTCAATATATTGTAAACCAATTCGAAGGACAAATTGATACTGGTAAGATGATGGATGCTTTATTACGCAAAGCCCAGATTTGTGATATCAGAATACTTAATAATTGCAGAGTACAAGCTGTTACTGATACTAATGATTCCGTAGAAATAAAAACGGATCATTTTACGTTATCATCAAATAAAGTATTAATCGCTACCAATGGTTTTGCCTCTCAATTAGGTCTTAAAGAGGTCAAACCAGCGAGAGCACAGGTTTTGATTACCAAACCTATTCAGAATTTACATATCAAAGGAACTTTTCATCTGGATAGAGGATATTATTACTTCAGGAATATTGATAATAGAATCCTCTTTGGCGGAGGAAGGAATCTGGATTTTAAAACAGAAGAAACCACAGAATTAGCACAAACCACATTAATACAACGAAAATTAGAGGAGATATTACAAACAGTAATTTTACCTGATAAAAATTTCGAAATTGAACATCGCTGGAGTGGAATTATGGGTGTTGGAAATCAAAAAAAATCTATAGTTAACCAAATTTCTAACAATGTCTTCTGCGGAGTACGACTTGGAGGAATGGGTGTCGCAATTGGTAGTCTTGTTGGCACGGAATTAGCCGATCTTTTATAGACAGTTACTTTATTAGTTAGCTATGAAAAAAATCTTTCGTTTTATATATAGAGGCTTTCTAGCTTTCTTTATCCTTAGCATACTATGGGTACTTGCATATAAATGGATTGATGTTCCGGGAACTCCATTAATGAGTATTCGACATTTTCAATCCGAAAATAAGACTTCAATAAAGCATCAATGGGTTCCATTAAAAAATATTTCTAAAAACCTACAACTAGCCGTTATCTGTAGCGAAGATCAACGATTTATAGAGCATAATGGCTTTGACACCAAAGCAATCCAAAAAGCAATTTCTGAGCATAAAGCAGGCAAACGATTACGAGGGGCCAGCACCATCTCACAACAAACGGCAAAAAATGTGTTTTTGTGGCCACAACGCAGTTGGATACGTAAAGGACTAGAAAGTTACTTCACTTTCCTAATAGAAACATTATGGAACAAAGAGCGTATCTTAGAAATATACCTGAACAGTATAGAAATGGGAGATGAAATATTCGGCGCTGAGGCTGCCGCCAAATTCTGGTTTAACAAATCTTCAAAAGATTTAAACGCTAATGAAGCTGCTGCAATAGCTGCTATTCTTCCTAATCCTAGAAAATATTTAGCCGATCCACCATCTAATTATGTTCAGAAAAGAAAGGAATGGATTCTTCAGCAAATGCATAATTATGGTACATTTTCTTTGCCTGAATAAAAATACTATTTGTTCAATCATCTAGGTTATTATATCTTGAAATCTTAAATAAATTTTCTTGAAAAACATAAAAGAACAACTATTTGATCATTGTAAGCAATTTGTACAGGATCGTCTTGATCGAATTCAGGATAGGATTACAAACATTCAGGAGTCATTGACCTCTGAAACAAAAAGTACAGCTGGTGATAAACATGAGACCGGAAGAGCCATGCTCCAGTTAGAAAGAGAAAAAGCAGGTGCACAATTAGCCCAAGTTCAGAAGTTACAGGAAGTTTTAGTTAAAATCGACAAACACTCATCTTCTAAGACTATGCGATTAGGAAGCATCGCAGAAACCTCTAAAGGAAATTATTATTTAAGTATTTCGGTAGGGAAAATCACTATTGAGAATAACACCTATTTTGCCATAGCTACCAATACTCCTATTGGGAAATTGTTGTTAGGAAAAACAATTGGAGATCATTTTAGCTTCAATGGGAACGAAGTAACAATAGAAAATATACTTTAAAAGAAGTTTAAAAAACAGGATCATATTCCTGAAATTAACCTATCCCTGAAAAGGAATTAGTATAAATTTGTTAAATGTGATAGTATAAAAAAATGATTTTAAGTAAATTGCTTGCTCACAAATCATAGGGGCAAAATGAAGAAAATTTCTTTACTACTTTTAGTCGTAGTATTCGTTTTTGGGTGCAAACCATATCAAAATACCAAAATCCGAAAAGGTCAGATGACCTATGAAGAATTTAGAGCAGAGCAACGTTCTTTTCCAACTGACGATGGTATCATAAAATATATTGACAAAGGAAATGGTCCTGTGATTGTATTACTTCATGGAGTTCCTACTTCTGGTTGGTTATATCGTAAAATGATCGATCCATTAGTTGAAGGAGGATACCGTGTTATTGTTCCTGATATGTTAGGGTATGGCTCTAGTGACTCTCCTGAAGGATATAAAATCTACAGTGAAAAAGAACACGCAAAAAGACTTATTGCCCTTATGGATGGATTGGGTATTGATTATTGGTCTCATGTCATGCATGATGTAGGTGGCGTATGGACCTGGGAACTTTTTAATCAAGCTCCTAAAAGAATCGAAGAATTAATCGTATTAAATACGCTATTATACGAAGAAGGATTTTATCCTCCGATACGATTTAGTCCTGGCCCAGCTGCCAAAGCCGCTATGTGGTCATACCGCAATGGAGTAACAACCAACACGTTACTAAAAACACTTTTTAAAGAAGGACTAAAAGAAAATACATTAAATGAAATTGATGTAGAGGGCTATAAAGCCCCTTTGTTAGAAGGAAAAACAGACGGAATGTACTATTTCTTCACTAGAACGTGTAATTATTTTCCCGACTACTCATTGGTCTTTGAAAGTATTGATATTCCTGTGGCAGTAATTTGGGGGATTCACGACACCATGCTACAGTGGACTCCACAGCAAACTAAAGTAGCCAATGCGCTTAAGATAGATGAGGCAGATATCCATTTTATTGACGAAAAGCATTTCATTCAGGAAACAAAAGCGGAAGAAATCTCTTATAAAATTCTAGATTTTCTTAGATAGCATTTTAGTTAAGACCTGAATTCGTTACCCAATGTTGTAATTCTACTCTAAAAATAGTACCATTAATTAGTTCTTGTACCTGTTCGAGTTCGTCTTTACTTATGGCTAAGTCAATTTTTTCAGAAGGCGTTCTAAGCAATAAAGATCTGCAACTCTGATGATCGATACATTGATCACAGCACTGTGATTGCTCTGTAATTCTACAGGCATCCGAAAAATCTTTTAACTCATTTAGGGTAAGTAAAAATCCTATATCTCTAAATACCAATTGAACTTTGGGTGTAGTACAAGCTGCTGTTGTTTCTTCCAAAAAAAAGATATACCAACTTTATTACTATATATTTTATCAATAGCACTCATTCTGAATCATATTTGATTCAAAAGTATTAATTATTTGTAATTAATCTAAATAAAAATAAATTAAATTATATCTTTAAGCTTTAATTGTAGAGATACAGTCCCATTCCATTCATTTTCATCAATTGTATAAGCAACCTTAAAACTTTGTGCTCCCGTTATCAAATCGCGCTTTGATCCAAGATTGAAACCAATGGCACCAAAAGCTAATCCGTTTTTCTGTACTTTACATTTCAGATGTTTCTCATCAGCTCCGACACATTTTGCATATCCAGTATCCTTTACATTTTCAGTCATAAAAACCGGTGTCATATTTCCTGGACCAAATGGACCAAACTGTTTTAAAATCCTAAAGAATTTTGGTGTGATCTGATCCAACTCAATAATTCCATCTATTAGAATTTCCGGAGTTAATAATTTTTTATCAATAGTAGATGATACGACCTGCTCAAATTTTCGTTTGAACGCTTCATACTGTTCTTCTATAAGTGTCAATCCAGCGGCGTATTTATGACCTCCAAACTGTTCTATATATTCTGAGCAGGCATCCAAAGCATTGTATACATCAAATCCTTTAACAGATCTTGCAGAAGCTGCGAGTTTCTCTCCGCTTTTAGTAAAAACCAACGTTGGACGATAATAGGTTTCCGTAAGTCTGGATGCTACGATTCCAATTACGCCTTTATGCCAGTTTTCATTATACACTACGGTAGTACATCTATCTTCTTCTGAGTTTTGGATTATTTGTGTCAAAGCTTCTTCAGTGATACTCTTATCTGCATCTTTTCGATCACTATTATACGTTTCTATTTCTGAAGCATACTGCAATGCAATTTCAGGATTTTCTTCCTTAAGGAGATTCACAGCGTGCAATCCGTGTTTCATTCTTCCTGCCGCATTAATTCTGGGAGCCAATATAAATACTACATCTGTAATTGTTAAAGTATCTTTTTTAACTTGAGAAAGCATTGCCTTAAAACCTGTTCTAGGACTTTGATTAATAACTTGTAAACCAAAATATGCCAGTACCCTATTTTCTCCCGTGATCGGAACAATATCTGCTCCGATAGCAGTAGCTACCAAGTCTAAATACACTAACAAATCATCAATAGTTTGGTCTTTTTTAATAGCAAGAGCTTGTATCAATTTAAAACCTACTCCGCAACCACATAGTTCTTTATAAGGGTATTCACAATCTTCTCTTTTAGGGTCCAGCACTGCAGCTGCATCTGGGATTGTATCTCCTGGTCGGTGATGATCGCAGATTATGAAATCAATTCCCTTGGATTTTGCATACGCCACTTTTTCTATAGCTTTGATGCCACAATCCAATGCAATAATCAATGAAATATCATTATCAGAGGCATAGTCAATCCCTTGATAAGAAACGCCATATCCTTCTGCATAGCGATCTGGAATATAGGTAGTAACCTGCGACGATATGGTTTCTAAATATGAAGACATTAACGCCACAGAAGTAGTCCCATCTACATCATAATCTCCATATACCATGATGTTCTCATCATTAGATATGGCTTTATCAATTCTGGAAACAGCCTTATCCATATCTTTCATTAAAAAAGGATCATGCAGATGTTCTAATGAAGGTCTAAAAAACTTTTTGGCTTGATCATAAGTTTCAATTCCTCTTTGCACCAATAAAGAAGCAATTATAGCATCTACATTTAGAGCTTCTGCTAAGTTGTTGATGATTGCAGTGTCTAGTTTTGGTTTTAGGGTCCATCTCATTGGTATTCTCGTTCCGAAATTATTTAAAAAATCCAAAGTACAAAAAGTAAGGATGAGTTTAGATTATTTACAAAAGTTCTATAGAATTAATATATACTTTTCACTACAATCAGGGTATTTAATGAATACGAATTTCTATATTTTTGGAAAAAGATGATCAATCCTATTCTCTAAAAGGGTTAAGTAAAATGAAAAAAAACGTTATTATATTATTTTTAATAATAGGCCTAGCAATTATGAATGCACAAGAAAATAATTTTTTTCCAAATCCGCATATACCTCCTAAAATCTACACTTCTTTAGAAGAAGCACTTGCTCATAAAGAAGATGTACAATTTTTACAGATTAGTACCCAAGGTGCAAGCTTATTACCAGAATCTATTGGCGAATTAAAAAATCTTAGAAACTTAAGAATTTCTTCAGACCATCTGGGGTTTCAAAAAGGTAGGTTAAAGAAATTACCTGAGTCACTGTCAAAACTTAGAAAACTGGAAATGCTTAGTGTTATAAATCAAGAGCTTGAGGAAATTCCTAAATTTTTAGGTATTCTTAGTGAACTAAAGGCTCTTGTAATTGTTGGAAATAACATACGAAACATTCCAGAATCCATAGGGTCTTTAAAAAAATTATATTCAATTGATCTATCAAACAACCAATTGACATCTATTCCTAAATCTATAGAAACACTTTATGATTTACACGAATTAAACGTATCTAAAAATCAATTGGAATTATTACCAGATGAAATAGGGGCGCTGAGTACCTTAACCAATCTTAATGTATCTAAAAACAAATTAACTAAACTGCCTAAGGCAATAAGCAAATTAAAACGTCTACAATTGTTTGATGTTTCTGACAATAAACTTTTGGGTATTCCTGAATCCTTTTCGGACCTGTCTGCACTTGAAGAAATGATTATTTACAATAATCCCTTGTCTAATGACAAAAAAGAAGAAGCTAAAAAAATAATATCTACCTGCTTTATATCATTTATTCCAGAACAAACTGTTACATATCATTCAATTGATAACGCACTTGAAAATAAAAATAATGTTTATAGGTTGGTGTTAGATAATAATGCGGTAATGAAAGAATCGATTGGTGAATTACACAATTTGCAGCAACTTCTAATCTTTCGTAAAAAAAGTAATTCTTTACCGACTTCTTTAAAAAATCTAAAACAGTTGCAATGGCTAAAAATTTCTAATGGCCAATTACAAGAAATTCCAACAATTATTTATCATCTTAAACAACTAACTCGACTTGATTTATCAAACAACAAAATTACCCAAATATCAAAACAGATTAGTTCACTTAATCAACTAAAAATATTAAACTTAAGTAAAAACAACCTAGAAACCTTACCGATATCTATTGGACATCTTTATAGTCTAGAAGAACTTAATATAGAGTGGAATCAACTAACCTCAATACCTGAATCTATTGGCAGTTTAAAGCAATTAAAGTGCTTATATCTTTTAAATAGTAACATTTCGGAACTTCCTTCTTCTTTTGGGAATCTTAAAAGTTTGGAGGTTCTAAGCCTATCTCAAAACAGATTAAATAAATTACCAGACAGTTTTTATCAATTATCAAATATCATTCATTTAGATGTTAGTAATAATGGATTAACAAGTTTTCGTGTCTCAAAAAAATTTAATCAACTAAAAACACTTCATCTAGGAGGCAATCAACTAAAAGAACTACCAGAAAATATGGATTCTCTGGAATCTTTAGAAAAATTAGATATTAATTATAATCAACTTCAAACATTGCCTTCCTCATTATACAAATTAGAGCATCTTACGCATATAGTGTTGGATAGGAATTTATTTTCTGAAACAGAACAAGAGAACATCAAATCTTGTATACAAATTCCCCAGTCAGAAATTAGTTTTTAATCCCGCTAAAAGCAAAAACATATTTTGTATTTTGCTATGCTAAAATTTAAAATTAACTCAAAAAAAATACATACACATGCCATTAGTAACACCTCTATCCGCTGATCACGATTTAGAAACTAAAGAATTGGCCGAATTCTTTAATGAAACCTTGGGATTCTGTCCTAATTCTGTCCTAACTATGCAGAGAAGACCTGCCATTTCTAAAGCTTTTATCAATCTAAATAAAGCAGTTATGGCCAATGAAGGTCGTGTAACCTCAGCTCTAAAACGAATGATTGCCTGGGTGAGCAGTAATGCTACAGGTTGCAGATATTGTCAGGCTCATGCAATTCGCGCTGCAGAAAGATATGGCGCAGAACAAGAGCAATTAGATAATATCTGGGAATACAAAACACATTCTGCGTTTAACGATGCAGAACGTGCAGCACTTGATTTTTCTTTGGCTGCATCCTTGGTTCCTAATAACGTAGATGAAGCTATCAAAACAGAGCTTTATAAATATTGGGATGAAGGTGAGATCGTAGAAATGCTTGGTGTAATTTCATTATTTGGATACTTAAACCGTTGGAACGATTCTATGGGAACTACCGTAGAACAAGGAGCTATCGAATCTGGAGAGCAATATCTTGGCAAACACGGCTGGGAAAAAGGAAAACACGTTTAGGACCTTTTAGATCGTTGGATTTTTAGAATGTTAGATTAATTCAGACGATTAGAATATTTTATCAGACCTGTCAGTTCGCCGAGGCGAACTGACAGGTCTTTTTATAGGGTCGTCACACAGAAATAATCTTTTCTCTTACTGCTTTAATTATCAATCCTGCGGTATTTTTTACCTCTAACTTCATCATTAAATTTTTGCGATGGCCTTCTATGGTCCGGACGCTCAGAAATAATTTTTCTGCAATTTCTGCAGTGGTATATTCTTTAGTAACTAATTCCAACACTTCCATCTCTCTTGAGGAGAGATGATAGTCTTTTCCAATTAAAGGAGGCTTAGCTGATTTATTCTTTAATCCCTTTAATAATGCTTGAGAAACAAAAGGATTGAAATAAAAACCTTTTTCGCGTACAGATCGTATAGCATCCTCTAACTCTTGCCGGTTCGTATCTTTTAATAAATATCCATTTGCACCAACTTCCATAAGATACGATATCATTCGTTCTTCTTTATGCATAGTCAGTATAATAACTTTCATATCTGGATACAACTCTTTTATTTTTACTGTTGCATCCATTCCATTCATTTCTTCCATTTCAAGATCTAATAGTATCACATCAGGAACTGTATTATTTAATTTGGCTAACAAATCTTTTCCGCTAACTGCTTCTAGAACAAGTTCTATATTGTTCATTTTATCCAATAACGATTTGATACCTTCCCGAAATAAATTATGATCGTCTATTAATCCTAGTGTAATAGTTTCCATGGTTGTTGTCTTTTAGGTTGTTAAGAGTGCTCATTCTGGTATTTTTAATTGAACTTTCATTCCTGATTTTTCTTCCAAAAAACTAATGGTTCCTGATAATACAGATAACCTACTTTCAATGTTTTTTAGCCCTAGTCCTTTTCTGTATTGAAGTTGTTTTTGATCTAGTCCTTTTCCATTATCCTCATACACAATAATTAATGCCTGATTTTGATTCTTCATCTCGATTTTTATATCCGAGGCTTCTGCATGCTTAAGCGTATTGGTAATTAGCTCCTGGATAATTCTATAAATATTCAACTCTTTTGTTTTGGCTATAGACAATGTCGTATTATTTACAAAAGAAATTTTGATTTTTCCCGAATCCTTTATTGTTTGTACCAAGCTATCAATGGCTTCCATGAACCCTAACTTCTCTAATACAACTGGTCTTAAATCCTGAGAAATACTACGTACACTCTGGATCATATCGTCAAAAAAACCTCCTATTTTATCAGCTATATCTGTTAGCTCTTCTGACGATAATTCTGGTTCAATCTGGCCAATATAGAGTTTAGTAGTCGTGAGCATAGCACCTACATCATCGTGTAACTCTTTAGCTATTCTCGTGCGTTCCTCCTCTTGACTCTGGATAGAAGTTTTTAGCAATTCTTTCTGATAATCTGATTCTATCTTTTGATGTTTTTTTTGCTGAGCAAGTAATCTCCGCTGGTACACAATAAAAAACAGAATCACCGATAGTGATAGCAAAAAAATTACTACCATACCGATGATAATAATCTTTAGTGTTATGGCTTCTTCGGATTCACCCATAAAGCAATGGTATAAAAAATAGTCAATACAATGTTTACAATAGCATGAAGTCCCCAAACCAAATAACTTGCTTCAGTAGACCCTTTGAACATATTATTATTAATAAAAAACAGTATTAAGTTACTCGAAAAATATATCAAAAACCCAGAATTGATCCAAAACATTGGATTAGTTTCTAAAGCGCTATATTTTACTTCCTTTAATAAAGCATAAAAATAGCTTAAACTAAAAAAAATAACCAGTAATCCTATAAGGGTTGTCACATTAGAATTAAAGGTATACAAATCCTGAAAAAATAAGGTATTAGCCAAAGAAAATATTCCAAAACCAATCCCCAGAATAATAAAGAAATTTTTAGAGAATAGTCCAGATAATACTTTTCTGTATATATTAATGATCAGCAAAAATTCAATCACTGCGTAAAAATGATATAATGGTAAGTTATTCATTTTTTTATACCAAAGTATCCAAGAGATTATTTCCACTAAACCCGTAGTTAAAACTAGAACTAATAATTTTTTTTGAGATGAATCCAAAAATCTGAATCTAAAAATAGACACTAGGATGGGAACTAGCAAAATAACCGAAGCAACTAGTGTTAAATTTTCAAATAAAATTTTACTCATCAAGCTTGTTTTTTAAACCAAATTAAGATTTCATCTAGTTTTATTACTTAGGACATGTCGGAGGACAAGGTCTAAGATATTCCATAAAAATCTCACCACTATCTTCTTTAGGGATTTCGATTACAGAATGTCTGGACATGATCTCAGTCATAATAGTTTCTTGAGGTACTATACCAATGGTAGGAGTAAAAGAGATTAGATTTTTATTCTGAAATTTGTTCATATCTACTCCTGGATATAAAGTAAAATCTTTAATATTACCAAGTATTTTATCATTAATAAAAGTAAGTAGATCTCCACTTATCTCATAAAAATCGACTCTAAGTCTTCCTCTTGTGTCTGAATCCACTGCAACAAAAAGATCATCAATTAAATTAACATCAAAGATATCCCAGTTTTGTGTAATCATCTCTTTAAAAATGCCAGGTACGATCTGACCGCCACTGTTTACCGTTTGCTCTGTCGTTCCGGGAACTAATTCATCTCTTCCTTTTGGAATAAGAGGGAATGTTATTTCGAGACCATCTTTTAACAGTAAATATATGATAGGGATAAAGGTAAACTCATCTTTACTCTCTCCATCAAGACTCATATAAATCCTAAAAACTTCAATTCCGAAAGGCTTTACCGCATTAAGTATATCAACTCCCAATTGACCAGCAATAAAGGAATCTACACGTTTAAATTGTCCTTTTGTATGATTCAGTTTATGAAAATGTCGGGCTAGTAATAGTACCTCTTCTTCCATCCAGTTATTTGTATATTCTTCGAATAATTCTGGTGAAATAATACCTTCATATTCAAGTATTTCTTTCGATTGTGTGAGTACGTTTTCCATTGTGGTTTTAATTAAGTGATTAAAAAATATCTTAAAACTAAACAAAAAATGACTCAACAAAGAATATACAGAGTATTATTGGGTAATTACACTATTAAAACAGGGGTTTTCCACATAAAACAATTACACCTGTTCTTGGTCTTTTATCTCTTAAAATAATATCGAAAACTCTTCCAAACCAAATAGATGCTTATTATAATTATAAGAATGGCCCATATCCAATAGGTTCCGATCGTGTTCTGAGCAATAGCCTGCGTATCAGAAATCTGAATAACACCATCTCTTTCAAACTGTTTTGTAAACAAATAGTCTAACTGAAGATAGGTACTTAACACAGATTGTAAGCCTAAAAACAGAATCACAACTACTTCTAACTTTCTACTTTTGAATAGCGTAATAACGAATAAAAACACAGCAAAACTACTCATTACCGCAACTCCCCAAAAAGACCTGATCCATAGTAATAAAGAAAGTATCATAACACCTATCAATATTCTAAGAGCGATCATAGAACTTCTATGTGATTTTGCTGATATAATTAATAAAGCTCCCACGACAGCTGGTCCTAATAATCCACCAGCGGCTACCAATGCATTACCCATAAAAGCTGGTAAATAACTTCCTCCTAAATGATAAAAGGCAACACCTCCACCATTTTCATAAATTTCTAAATACTCAAAACTCCCACCTGCTAATAAGGCCGTTAGTCCGTGACCCATTTCATGAAACCACGTTCCTAATAATCGAAAAGGATATTGAAACCATCCAAAATAGGGTAACTGCCATAGTACAATAACTACTAAGGCAACAACAACTATGGTATAATCAAAACGTTTAGAGATACTTGTATTTTTTAAATTCGTTTATAGTATGTAAAGCAAACCAAATATGTGACTTTATATTTCATAAAATCATCCATTATGAATGTTTCGATCCATAAGTGTCTTTTTATTATTCTGGCTTGTTTTATAACTATTGGTATTCACAGCCAGGAAAAAGTTACAGAACAATCTGCTTTTTCAAATAAGAAATCTTTTAAAGATATCATTGTAACAAGTTCGTCACAAGATTCAAAAACGCCAATTTACAAACCATATCTTTCTTTAATCCTCACCTGTAACGGCAGTAAACTTAAAAACAATCGATGAAATCAGAAAAGGTTTAGATACAGGCAACAATAAATTATAGAAGCCTATTAGTCAACGCCTGACCTTCAAAAGATATCCCGCTCCATCCTGTTTTCATAAAATTACGGATGTTTTGGTGATCCGTTCCTTCAGGATTTTCCAGAACATCTTTATAATACTGCCCAAAACAATGTAATGTTTCTTCTTTCTCTAGGTTTTGCAATTTTGCAAAAGAAAATAGCTTACAAGAACCAGAATTTTCTCCAGCTTGATTGGTTATATTTCCATTAACAAAAGATACAGGTTCAAAACTGTAATGAGCATCTATGATATCCATTGTGTTCTGAAATGTAATTTCTGCTGTAGTGTTTCTAAGTTTTTTGATAAATTCGGATATGTTCATATGCTATTTTTTACCTCCAACTACAATAACTATCTCTCCTTTGGGAGGTTTATTTTCAAAATGAGACAGTACTTCTTTTGCAGTTCCTCGAACGGTTTCTTCGTGGAGTTTACTTAATTCTCTGGACACAGATACCAATCTTTCCGATCCAAAGTATTCTACAAAATTTCCTAATGTTTTTATAAGCTTATGCGGAGACTCGTAAAAGATCATGGTTCTGGTTTCTTCTGCTAATATTTTGAGTCGAGTTTGCCTTCCTTTTTTTACCGGAAGGAATCCTTCAAAAACAAACTTGTCGTTTGGCAAACCACTATTGACCAAAGCCGGCACAAATGCTGTTGCTCCAGGCAAACATTCCACTGCTATATTATTTTCGACACAAGCTCTGGTTAATAAAAATCCAGGATCACTAATAGCTGGTGTCCCTGCATCGCTAATCAAAGCAATCGTTTCGCCACTCTGTAATCTTCCGATAATGCGCTCTATCGTTTTATGTTCATTATGCATATGATGACTTTGCATGTGTGTCATGATTTCATAATGCTTTAACAATTTACCACTGGTACGGGTATCTTCTGCCAAAATCAGATCGACTTCTTTGAGTACTTTAATAGCTCTAAAAGTCATATCTTCCAGATTACCAATAGGAGTAGGAACTAAGTATAATTTAGACATGTATTAAGGTCTTACTTTTTTACCGGTTGCATATGATATGATCAGGAATATCAGCCCTAAAGTTGCAAATAATCCTTGTCCATCATCTTTTATATAATGAGCAGTATAGGCAAGTACCATATCAAAAAAGAAACCTGCATAGGCCCATTCTTTTAACCATTTTATTTTATTGGTAAGGATCACAATGATTCCTCCTATTTTCGCAATCGCCAGAGGTATAACCAAATAGGTTGGATACTCCAGGTTTTCAAAAAATCCTCTTACCATTTCGGTATTCCTAAAATACATCTGCGCAGAAAACAGCATAATTCCACACATTGCTATCGTAGCAATCCAGTAGATAATTTTCATATAAATCGTTGTTATTTTATTTCTTGAGGGCTTTAGTTATCAAAAAACGTTAATCCTTACTTAGAATTCATATTTATTGGTTACAATCTCCATAAAACGCTCTTCATATTCCTCTTTTCCTACCCAATTATTATAATCTGGTTTCACAATATTCTTAACAAACTGTCTCGCTCCACTTTTACTATTCAGTGTATTTAGTTGTGAAAGCACCCGGTTATAATCGGTAGAACTTCCATCAAACAAATGTTTTATAAAAGCCAAACGATCATTAAGTCCGATATTTATACCCTTTTTTAATTGGTCATTAAGTGATTTTGGTTTTTCATCTACATCATTGACCTTATCCAAAATAGGCATACTCTGTGGTACCGATCCTATCTCTTCTTTATCATTTTTTTCATATACTGGCTCTGATAATGAAACATTTTCTTCGGTAAATTTTGGAACAGGTACAAAAAGATCTTCAGTCACTTTCTCATTGATTTTTTCAATAATAATTTCAGGTTTTTGTTCTTCAAATTCCTCTATTGGTGGTTCAATCGTTTCGTTTCCGAGATTAAACATGGTTTCCGAAACTTCTTCTACTTCGGTTTTCTCATCAAGACTTATAATAGGTTTTGATTTTATCTTATCAATAGTTTCCTCTTGAATCTCTTGCGTATCTTGTTCTTCTAAAACATTTTTAATCTGTCCTATTGTGGGTTGTGTATCCGTGAAATGAGATTCCGCAAAATTTAGAATACTTATTTTTTCATATAGCTGTCTCACCTCTTCCTGTAATTGTGGTAAGGTAGATCTATCCCTAAGTTGTAATATCCTATGAGCAATGCTTATTAGTTCTGCTTCCAATTTCTTCTTCATAACTTTCTTATTCGTTTGGGCTATGCTTTTTGTTTTTTAATAAATTTACCTCATCTTTAGAGCAATACCAAATAATAAAGTGAAATGTAAGATTGTTTAATCTATAGTCTTAAATTTCAATTGGTATTAAAGGAGTAGGATTTCTTTTAATTGACGCTGAAAAATACAAAATGTTTCTCGAAAATACGGTAAATCATAAAGAGCAATTTGGGTGGATAGAAGTTATCTGTGGTTCGATGTTTTCGGGTAAGACCGAAGAATTGATCCGTAGACTGAAACGCGCACAGTTTGCTAAACAAAAAGTTGAAATTTTTAAACCAGCCATCGATGTGCGTTATGATGACGAAATGGTTGTTTCTCACGATGCTAATGAGATTCGTTCTACTCCGGTTCCAGCAGCAGCCAATATTAGAATTCTGGCAGATACTTGTGATGTGGTAGGCATTGACGAAGCACAATTTTTTGATGATGAAATTGTAAGTGTATGTAATGATTTGGCCAATAAGGGTATCCGCGTTATCGTTGCGGGATTAGATATGGATTTTAAAGGAAATCCTTTCGGACCGATGCCAGCACTTATGGCTACTGCAGAATATGTTACCAAAGTTCATGCGGTTTGCACACGAACTGGTAATCTTGCTCAGTTTAGTTTTCGAAAATCAAAAAAAGACGATCTGGTATTACTCGGAGAAACCGATGAATATGAACCCCTAAGTCGTGCCGCTTATTATAAAGCTTCTCTTAGAGAAAAAGTGAAAGAAATAGAGGTTACTGATCCTAAAGAATTATCTGAAAATTCTGAAAAATCTAATGAGTAGTGTAAAAGAAACCATTCTGGAAATTAACTTGGCTCACCTTACTCATAATTATAACTATTTAAGAAGTAAGCTCAAACCAGATGTTAAACTATTAGCTGTAGTAAAAGCTGCAGGGTATGGAAGTGATGCTATAGTTATGGCAAAGCACCTGGAAAGAATAGGAGCAGATTATTTTGCTGTCGCTTATGTTTCTGAAGGAATTGCATTAAGAGAAGCTGGAATCACAACTCCGATCCTGGTACTACATCCTCAACCCATAAATTTTTCGGCATTAATAAATTATCAACTAGAACCTAGTCTGTATAGTCCAAGAATTTTAAGGGAATTTGTAGCAATAGCTGAGGTTGAAAAACAAAAAGAATATCCCGTTCATATTAAGTTCAATACCGGATTAAACCGAATAGGGTTTTGGGAAAATGATGTAGACTATATTATTGATCATTTAAACAGCACTGAATCAGTTAAAATAAAATCGCTATTCTCTCATCTTGCAGCAAGCGAGGATCATAATGAAAAAGAGTTTACGCTAAACCAGATCAGCTCATTTAAGAAAACTGCTTCAGAAATGATTGCAAAATTGGGTTACGCGCCAATGCTACATCAATCTAACACTTCAGGAATACTAAACTATCCCGAAGCACATTTTGATATGGTACGCACAGGAATAGGCTTGTATGGATATGGTAACGAGGCAATTTATGATAAGGAATTAAAACCGGTAGCATCTTTAAAATCTATTATCTCCCAGATCCATATGTTAGAACCCGGAGAAACTCTGGGATACAACAGAGCTTTTAAAGCAGATGGTTTTATCAAAACTGCAACCATTCCAATCGGGCATGCGGATGGTATCGGAAGACAATACGGAAACAAAAAAGGTTTTGTAACTGTGCATGGTAAAAAGGCTTATATTATTGGTAATGTATGTATGGATATGATTATGATAGACATCACGGACATTGAGTGTAAAGAAGGAGATGAAGTAATTATTTTTGACAATACATCTTCTGCTGCTATAATCGCTGAAGGTGCCGGCACCATTTCTTATGAGCTTCTTACTGCAATTTCTCCAAGAGTAAAACGGGTTATTATCGATAATAATTGATTTTCATCGAAAAAAGAGTTTTTTGAAGTTTCGACAATTCTTAATTTGTCCCTTAATTTTTGTTAAATTAGTAGCATACTAATTATCTAAATATAATAAAAATGGGATTTTTTAAAGATTTTAAGTCTTTCTTATTAAAGGGAGATATCGTAGCATTAGCAACAGCTGTTGTTATTGGAGGTGCATTTAATAAAATTGTAGGCTCTGCAGTTGCGGACATTATCATGCCAATTGTTGGTGTTATTACAGGAGGAACTGATTTTACGCAAAAATTTATTGCTTTAGATGGTGGAGAATATGCTAATCTAGCAGCTGCAACTGAAGCCGGAGCAGCGGTTATGACGTATGGAAATCTCATTCAGGCAATTATCAACTTTATAATAGTAGGTCTTTTCATTTTTATTGTTCTAAAAGCCTATGAAAAATCTAAAAAGAAAGAGGAAGCAGCTGCTCCAGCTCCTCCAGCTGGTCCTACTCAAGAAGAGTTATTAGCTGAAATCAGAGATTTACTTAAAAAATAAAATCTCACATATCAAATGAATTATCTATAGCTACCGCTATACTACATCTTCTAACTAAACCGCTCTATAAACAGAGCGGTTCTTTTTTATGATATGTTAAATATATAACAAAATGTTTAAATTCATATAATTTCCGAAAAAATCATTCCCCTTATAGAAATAATCAGCACATTTGCTGGAATTTAAAAACAAAGACCGATTTTTGTATCATTAAAAGTCAATAATAAATAAAGCAGATGAAAGTAGCTGTTGTAGGTGCCACTGGATTAGTAGGTACTGTCATGTTAAAAGTACTAGAAGAACGTAATTTTCCGGTAACGGAATTAATTCCTGTAGCCTCAGAAAGATCTGTGGGTAAAAAAATATCCTATAAGAATCAAGAATTCACAGTAGTTGGATTGGCTACAGCTATAGAAATGCAACCGGATGTAGCATTGTTCTCTGCAGGAGGAAGCACTTCTCAGGAATGGGCTCCTAAATTTGCAGATGCCGGAATCACAGTGATCGATAATTCATCGGCTTGGAGAATGGATCCCACTAAAAAGTTGGTGGTACCAGAAATTAATGCAAAAGAGTTAACCAAAGAAGATAAAATCATTGCCAATCCTAATTGTTCAACCATACAATTGGTGATGGCATTAGGTCCTTTACATAAAAAATATGGAATCAGGCGTGCTGTCATTTCTACCTACCAATCTATTACTGGTACCGGAGTAAAAGCCGTACAACAGTTAGAGAATGAGTACGCAGGTGAAAAAGGAGAAATGGCATACCCATATCCAATCCATCGTAATGCTATTCCACATTGTGATGTATTCCA
This sequence comes from uncultured Aquimarina sp., assembly GCF_947495315.1. Classification (GTDB taxonomy): domain Bacteria; phylum Bacteroidota; class Bacteroidia; order Flavobacteriales; family Flavobacteriaceae; genus Aquimarina. The sequence goes on from NZ_CANLYD010000015.1 coordinate 163,995, forward strand.
GGAAAATGGATATACTAAAGAAGAAATGAAGTTGGTTAATGAGACTCAAAAAATCCTTGATGATCGTACTATCGCTGTTACCGCTACAGCTATTCGAATTCCTGTTGTTGGAGGACATAGTGAGAGTGTAAACCTTGAATTCGATAATGAATTCCAGGAAAATGAAATTCGTCAGTTGTTAAATAACACTTCTGGAGTTACCGTACAGGATAATCCAGATACCAATACCTATCCTATGCCTATCTATGCAGAAGGAAAGAATGATGTTTTTGTAGGTAGAATCAGAAGAGATCACTCCAGAGAAAATGCTCTTAATATGTGGATTGTATCGGATAATCTTCGTAAAGGAGCAGCTACTAATGCTGTACAGATTGGAGAATACTTAGTAGAAAATAATTTAATCGGATAAATAACCAACCTTTATTATAAAAACCCTTGTTATCATAAAAGTATAACAAGGGTTTTTTCTTTATTCACATTTTATAAATTAGAATTACTCTCTCACTCTAGGAACATATATGTGCTTTCCTAAAAATAATGCATTCAGAAATAGCCGGTTAGTTCCGTACCACGAACCTCTAAAATTAGGGTTATCCGCAAAGAGAATTACTCTACCACTTCCTATAGCACTCACTAGCAGTGAGGCTGATGGTTTTAAATAATTCTCGTAATTATCACTAGATACATATCCATCAATATGAGCGTTTTCTGTATATTTTGCCACGGTAGCGTATGGGTTCTTACTAGGAGCTATAAATACCTCATTATTCTTGTAAACCGGCAATGAATTATCTCGATATCCAAAACCTAATGGATGGGTAATGTCCAAATCTACTTCGAAAATCACTCCTCCAACACGTTCTCGTCCGATATTTTCACCTGCATCGACATACGGTAATCGCTTCACAACTTTATTCTTTGTAGTGTCCTTTTCTTTTTTAATAAGGTTCTCTTTCACTATTTTCTTATCAATGACCCATTTCGAAGCATTTGCAATGGTAACCAGTGTATTTCCGTGAGACACCCATTCTTTTATTTTTTTCTGTTGAAGAGAATCTAACTGTTGATATCTTCCAGACACCATCACTAAGGTGTTATATTCTTTTAAAGGAGCTCTATTAAACATGCTCATTCTTAACTTGGTTATTGGCATATGAACTCGGGTATCCAACAAATGCCAAACCTCTCCTGCTTCATAAGAATTTATTCCATCACCAATCAATAATAGTGCTTTGGGAGTATCCAGCTTTCTAAAATTACCACTTCCTAAATCAATTCCTGATGTACTAAAACCAGTATTTGTACTAAAAATAGGGACATTAAACTTTTCTTGTACTTCTTTAACTATTGTAAATACTTCGTCACTATTTTTTTTCTGCTTGCTTACCGGAATCAAAACACTTCCGTAGTTAAAGCTTTTGTTTCCATTAGAGGTTATGATACTAAATGGTTTAAAGGCTGATGCTACAAGTAATCCCTTGGATTGCATATAATATAGTGCAGCTGGAGCGTTATAGTCATCCCAGTCTATGATATACGCATAATCAGATTTTGAAACCTTTGAAATATCAACTATTCCTTCGGTAGAAATTACTTCTTCTCCTAAGTTTATAGATTTTAATCCTTTATATTTCAAGTTATAAAAATTGGCAACACTCCAGGCTGAAGCATCATAAAATACACTATCTCGATACTTATTATAGGTTTCAAAAATGGTCTGTACCATTCGTTTTTGTGGTTGTTTTACCGGTACAACATACCGATCTCCTTTTTTATATACCTTAATTTTATGAAGCAATAATTTATCAATAAAGGCTTTATTTCTATTCTGGTCATACGCATCTCCAAACTCGTAACCTGCTACGTTGTTGTTTACCGCATTAGTCACTGCAGATTTAAAAAAGTTTTGTTGATACTTGCGGAGTGTTCCCTTATTTTCGACAGCGGCTTTTATAGTAGCTATGCTCGAAACATACTGATTTCTAATTGTAAAAGGAAATGAGATTGTTCCATAATCTGTATCCTGCAAATGCCCTCTGGAACTAGCTTGTTCAAATAATAAGGCCAATGCTCCCTGTAAATCAGGATAGGAAGATCCGTAACCCGGATATGTCCCATCAAAGGCTTCCTTTGTAAAATAAAAAGATCCTATATTATCTAAAGCACTAGAAAAATAGGGCGCAAATAGATTATTTAAATCTTCATAATTCTCTTTGGGCATAATAGGATCTTGTGAGCCAATGGGTTTCATCGGTTCAAAAAAGTATGTGCTATTCGTTCCCATTTCGTGAAAATCCGTTACCACATTTGGATACCATTCGTGATACCACGTTAATTTCCCACGACTTTCTGGATTGATCCCAAGTAACCAATCTCGATTAAGATCAAACCAGTAATGATTCGTTCGGCCACGAGGCCATCCTTCATTATGTTCAGCATCATAAGGATCACTTACCAATGGATTTCCTTTGAATTGATTAGCCCATTGGGTATGTCTCTCACGTCCATCTGGATTAATCGTAGGATCAATAAATACAACCGCATTATCCAGATATGTTTTTATTTCCGAGCTGTTAGAAGCGACTAAGGTATAAGCTGTTAACATGGCCGCTTCAGAACTGGAAGGTTCATTGCCGTGAACATTATACCCTAATTGAACAAAAATCGGCACATCATTGTAGTTTGTAGGAGTAATAGAAGTTTTGGTAAATGCTAAATGCTGCTCTTTGAGCTTTGGTAGATTATTTAGATTATCCGGTGTAGAAACCGTTAATATGACTAATTTTCTATTCTCATGAGTTTTTCCATAGCTTTTAATAGATGCTCTTTCTGATAATTCTGCAAGCTTTGTAAGATATCCCACAATTTGATCATGACGTGTATGTTGTTCACCTATTGGATACCCCAGAAATTCTTCGGGTGTGGGAATTTCTGAAGCAAAAGGAGCTTTGTCTTTTAAAAAATAATCTTGTCCAATAACAGCAGTCGTACATAGCAAAGAAATAAAAGAAGTGAGTTTTAGAAAATGTGTCAGCCTCATTATTTATGGTATTAAAATTACTTCAATTAGTTAGTTTTCAATAGGTGAAGATATTTTTTTAACTCCGGTTTTTAATAACATTTGTAAGGTTTTTAACATTTGCTCCTCTAATACATCACTTAACTATAAAAAAATAAAACAATGAATACTAAATTAATATTAGCCTTAAGAATCTTATTAGGAATCTTATTAATCGTTTTTGGAAGTAATAAGTTTATCGGTTTTTTACCTGATTTCGAATTTGCTAATCCAGAGGCAGGAGTTTTTTTTGGAGCATTAGCAGGTAGTTATATCCTTAAAACCGTTGGATTAATCGAAGTAATCGTCGGACTTTTATTGGTAAGCAACAAAGCAGTGCCCTTTGGATTAGTATTAATGGCTCCTATTTCTGTAAACATAATTCTCTTTCACACTACTCTTGATCTTGCAAACATAGGGCCCGGAGCGTTTGTTTTTCTGGTAAATGCATTCTTAATTTATGCAAATTGGAATACTTTCAAAAACTTATTTTAACAGGTTACTCCTATAATTTTACTGGTATAAAAGTAAAATTTTTCGTTTCTTAGAGGACGGAAAATTCCGACTGCTCTGCATAAACGATCAACAGGGTTGCTAAACCCCAAAGCAACACTATAAATGTGTAATAACCATATGATCGTTGTTAGAGCAGTCTTTTTTTATACTTTCTTTAGCATATTTCAGTTAGGACTTTTAATAGATTTGTGAGTTAACTCGCTACAGGTATTAAAAAAAACAAGTTGAATTACTTATGAAATAAATAATGTACAGTTAATTATTATACTTCAAAATTTAACTCATCATGAAAAAATCACTTTTAATACTATTTTTGATCTCATCTATCATAGGATGTAAAAAAGAAACGAAAATAGAAACTGCTAAAACTATTATTCCATTGAATTACCCTGAAACTAAAAAAGTAGATACTGTAGATACTTATTTTGATACTAAGGTCACAGATCCTTATCGCTGGTTAGAAGATGATCGCAGCGAGGAAACAGAAAACTGGGTTGCTTCACAAAACAAAGTGACATTTGGGTATCTGGATAGTATACCATTTAGAGATCAACTAAAAAAACGATTATCTAGCTTATGGAACTACGAAAAAGTTGGAGCACCTTTTAAAGAAGGTGACTATACCTATTTTTATAAAAACGACGGATTACAAAATCAATATGTAATTTATAGATTTAAAAATGAAGGTGATGAACCAGAAATATTTTTAGACCCAAATACTTTTAGTGAAGATGGAACAACTTCTCTTGGAGGATTGAGTTTTTCTAAAAATGGAAAACTTCTAGCCTATTCAATTTCTGAAGGTGGTAGTGATTGGAGAAAAATAATCATTAAAAATTCAGAAACCAAAGAAATTATAGAAGACACATTGGTGGATATTAAGTTTTCTGGCATGTCCTGGAAAGGAAATGAAGGTTTCTACTATTCTAGCTATGATAAACCCAAAGGAAGCGAACTATCTGCTAAAACAGACCAGCATAAAGTGTATTATCATAAACTGGGAACTCCTCAAAAGGATGACACATTAGTTTTTGGAGGTACGCCAGAGGAAAAACACAGATATACCAGTGGTCGTGTAACTGAGGACGACCGATATCTCGTTATTACAGCTAGTACTTCTACCTCGGGAAATAAGTTATTCATTAAAGATTTAACTAAACCAAATAGTAAATTAGTTACTATTTTAGACACAACAGAAAGTGATACCTATGTAATCGAAAATGTAGATTCTAAACTATACCTTGTTACTAATCTAGATGCTCCGAATCAAAAAATTATAACCGTAGATGCGGCTAATCCGACACCCGAAAACTGGAAAGATTTTATTCCGGAAACTGAAAATGTTTTAAGTCCAAATACAGGTGGCGGTTATTTCTTTGCAGAATATATGGTAGATGCTGTATCCAAAGTATTGCAATATGATTACGATGGAAAACTGGTACGTGATGTAGAATTACCAGGAGTAGGAAGCGTAGGAGGTTTTGGAACCAAAAAAGAAGAAAAAGAATTATACTATTCATTTACAAATTACAAAACTCCAGGAAGTATCTATAAATATAACATTGTAGAAGGTACTTCAGAATTATACCGTAAGCCTAAAATCGACTTTAACCCGGAAGATTACGAAAGTAAACAAGTTTTCTACAACTCTAAGGATGGTACTAAAGTCCCAATGATTATTACGTATAAAAAAGGAATAGAACTTACCGGTAAAAACCCTACTATATTGTACGGATATGGTGGGTTTGATATTAGCTTGACTCCAAACTTTAGCATTGCTAATGCCGTATGGATGGAACAAGGTGGTATCTTCGCCGTTCCTAATCTAAGAGGTGGCGGCGAATATGGTAAAAAATGGCACGATGCAGGAACCAAAATGCAAAAACAAAATGTATTTGATGACTTTATTGCTGCTGCTGAATATTTAATAGAAAATAAATACACTTCCAGTGAATATTTAGCCATTAGAGGAGGGTCCAATGGTGGATTGTTAGTAGGAGCTACAATGACACAGCGTCCTGATTTAATGAAAGTAGCACTACCTGCGGTTGGTGTTTTGGATATGTTACGCTATCATACCTTCACAGCTGGTGCAGGATGGGCATATGATTATGGAACTGCACAAGATGATAAACAAATGTTTGAATACCTAAAAGGATATTCTCCGGTACATAACGTAAAAGAAGGTGTAAAATATCCGGCTACACTGGTTACTACTGGAGATCATGATGATCGTGTTGTACCTGCACACTCCTTTAAATTTGCAGCAGAATTGCAGGCAAAACAAAAAGGAACTAATCCTACATTGATAAGAATAGAGACTAATGCTGGTCACGGAGCAGGTACACCTGTTAAAAAGACAATTGAACAGTATGCAGATATTTTTAGCTTTACGTTATTCAATATGGGATATGAAGTCTTACCAGAACAAGTAAATGATGAGATAAAAGGATAATTGTTTTATTATTAAAATTAAAAGATCCGTTTTCTGAAAAGAGACGGATTTTTTTGTTGAAGTTATTTATATTTGAAATATGCTTACAGTTCAAAATGTTTCCTTCGCTTATGATACCGCTCCGGTTTTAAAAAACATCAATTTTACTATTGAAAAAGGGCAACATATTGCACTCATTGGAGCTAGTGGTTGCGGAAAAAGTACCTTGCTAAAAATCATTTATGGGCTTTTGGATGTTGCTCATGGAACGCTATTTTGGGATGATCAAAAGATATTAGGACCAGCACATAATTTAGTTCCCGGACAAGAAAACATGAAATATCTTTCTCAAGGATTTGAACTGCAGTCCTATAGAACTGTCGCAGAAAATATTGGTCAATATCTATCTAATTTTGAACCGGAACTGAAACTTGGTCGTGTCAATGAACTTCTGGAAATAGTAGAAATGACTCCATTTGCCGATATTAAAATTGAAAACCTAAGTGGAGGTCAAAAACAAAGAGTTGCTCTGGCAAAAGCGCTTGCAAAAAGACCAGAGTTATTATTGTTAGATGAACCTTTTGGAAATATTGATAATTTCAGGCGAAGTTCTTTACGTAGAAATCTATTTGCCTACTTAAAAAGAAATAAGATTACTAGTATTACTGCAACTCACGATAAAACAGATATATTATCTTTTGCTGAAGAAACTATTGTAATTCATAAAGGAGAGATTGTTACCAAAGGAAATACTCATAGCATATATCAAAATCCTGATAACTATTATATCGCATCACTTTTTGGTGAAGTAAACGAATTACCGATTTCTACTATTATACCAGGTTCTGACAATGATAACACAATTCTCTTATATCCGCATGAATTAAAATTAGTAGAAGATTCCAATCTAAAAGCACGAGTAAAGAAATCTTATTTTAATGGGAATCATTTTCTGATTGAAGCTATTTTTAATAATCAGGTAATCTTTATAGAACATCCGAATTCCGTAGAAGATTCTAAAGAAATAGGAATACATGTTTCTAAAGAAATTATTGCTTCAAGAAGTTAATATAATATCATTTCTAGGAGAATAAACTATCACTTTTAGAAATCTATTTTACCTGTTTATACGAAAGCTCATTCATCCTTTACGGATTCTATTTCTTATTCTTCGGATTCACTTTATTAAAATACTTTTGTAGTTTGTAGATTCAATAAACCTCATTAATGAATACTAACTTTTAAAACCAACAACTATGAAACGTAAATTATTTATTTTAAACATTTTAGCAGTTTTCTTTACTGCTAACTTAATGCTCGCACAGCAATCGAACGCGCAACAACAAAGTCCAACCGATAATGCTGTAGCCAATGTCCCAGATACAGGTTGCACTGGTCAGGATACTTTTGACCAAGGTGTGAGAATTGTTCCTAATGCAAATTCGTGGAAGGATAGCTATCAGGCAAATGGCTTTTGTTTCTGTAAATCTTCTTTTGATCACGGTGTTGGTAATTTCAAAATCGATATCAATGGACAAGGGAGAAATATTAAAGATATTTGTGATGAGCTTAAAAAACATCCTAGTTATAGGGATCTAGCAAATGGAGATCCCAGATATAATACGATACAATGTGGTAACGAGCCTGGACATGACGACGCCATTACTATACAAGGTAAGAGAATTAAAGATGAAAAAGTATGTCCTGGTCGTGTAGACCAAGGTAGTCAAGGGTGCCAATGTAAAGGACCTAAATTCGATATGAACTGGTTAAGTTCCAGACCTCGATTTGGCGGCAACGGAGGTGGAGACAATACTGGTCCTAACATTTCATTTACCACTCCTTCTAATAATGCCACTTTTTCAGCGCCTGCAACTATAGAAGCTATCGTTAACGCAACTGATAATGATGGTGTTAGTAACGTACGCTTATATCTTAATAATTCTCTTATAAGACAAGAAAATGTTAGCCCATATACTTGGAATAACAACAATCAGGATAACGCCTTAAAGAATCTTGGAGAAGGAAATTACACATTAAAAGCAGAAGCTACAGATAACAAAGGAGCAAAAACAACAAAAACTATTTCCTTTTCTGTAGGTAATGGAGATGGTGGAGGAACCAATGATTTTGTAACAATATTAGGACAAAGTATTAATAAATATGTAAGCTCTGAAGGTGGTACCAGAACGATGCGAGCTAATCGAAATTCTGCTGGAACGGACGAACAATTTATTGTTGAATCAGCAGGAAACGGAACAGTAAGTTTTAAAGGCAGCAATGGTAAATATGTGGCTTCTGAAAATGGTACTAAACCAATGAACTGTAATAGAAATGCTGTAGGATCTTGGGAAAAATTTACCTTAGAATCTCTGGGAGGTGATCTTTATGCTATTAAAGGAAATAATGGTAAGTATGTAAGTCATGAAAATGGTACTAAAGCTATCAACTGTAATAGAGACGCTGTTGGGCTTTGGGAAAAATTTATTATTAAAGGTTTAAACACAAACAGGTTAAATGAATTAGTTAAAGGAACTACAGAACCTTATTCGATTAGTGTATACCCAATTCCAATGACCTCTGATGATATTAACCTAACGATCTCATTACCTAAAAAAGTAGCATATTCTTCTATTGAAATTATAGATCTCAAAGGAAATAGTATTGCAAAAAAGAATACGGGTGCTATGGAATCAGGGACCAAATCTATTTCATTAAATGAAATGAAACAAAGTATGCTTTCCAGTGGACTTTATATTATAAAGGTACGATTAGATGGTACTATAATAACTAAAAAAATAACAAAGCAATAATTCATTAGCTAAATTTTCCAATCTAAGCGGATGATCAAAAAAATGATCATTCGCTTTCTTTTTATTATTCGTTTGTATATCGCTCCAATTTCATTTCAGTACCATCAAAAACAGCATAGGTGTAATGCACTATCCAATCTCCAAGATTGGTATATCTCGATTTTGAACTTAGTTCAATCTCCATAGGAAGGTGTCTATGTCCAAAAACAAAGTAATCTGTATGTTTAGCCTCTAGCTTTCGCTTACAATATTGCACCAGCCATTCGTTATCTTCACCAAGAAAAGTAACATCTTCATCTCCTGAGATTAGTTTATTTTTTACAGAAAGATATTGCGCTAATTTCACTCCTAAATCTGGATGTAACCATCTAAAAAACCATTTAGCAACAGGATTGGTAAACACTTTTTTCATGCGTTTGTACCCTTTGTCTCCTGGTCCTAAACCATCTCCATGACCAATAAGAAATGTCGTCTTGTTAAAAGTAAATTCTTGAGGTTTATGAAATACTGGGATGTTCAATTCTTCTTCAAAATAACCATTCATCCAAAGATCATGATTCCCAACAAAATAGTACACAGGAATCCCAGCATCAGTAATCTCTGCTAGTTTCCCTAATGTTCTCGTAAATCCTTTAGGAACCACCGTTTTATATTCAAACCAAAAGTCGAAAAGATCACCTAATAAAAAAATTGCAGCGGCATCTTTTTTAACCTCATCTAACCAGCTTACAAACTTTTGCTCTCTTGGAAAACTCTTCTCCGTTGTCGGAGCTCCTAAGTGATTATCAGATGCAAAATATATCTTTTTACCTTCTGGAAGATTTATAAGTTTCATGTACGTTATTAGATGATAAAAATATTTATTATTAATCGTTATCAGATGCATACCACTCTGCAAAAGAAGTTTCGGTTTCCTGAAGCTTTAGGGAATGTAATAGTATATTCTCTGGAAGCCTGGCCTTAATTTTTTTAGCAAAATCAATCACCATATTTTCACTTGTAGGTTGATAATCTACCAAAATAACATTGTGCCCTCTTTTTTCTAATTCTCTAGCTAACTCTATATGTGGTGTGTTTTTATTGAAAACAGTTGCGTGATCAAACACATCTTCTATGTCTTCTTTTACAATCTTCTTAAGGTCTCCAAAATCGATAACCATTCCCAATTTTACATGAGACGTATCGGTGATAGGACTTCCGATAACCGTAACACTTAATTTATAACTATGTCCATGAACATTTTTACACTTACCATCATAACCATATAATGCGTGACCGGTTTCAAAAGAAAATTGTTTGGTAATTCTGATCTTACTCATTTGTCGCTTTGTAACTTTCTGCAAAGTTAATGAACATTATCTTCTCTTTCTTTTATTATAAAAGTAAACTACTACCAATACAATTCCCAAGATCAAGAATAATCCATTACCTCCTAAAAAATTGAGTACATCCATATTTTATTTTTTGAATTTTTTTAATGCATCTTTGGTAAATTTTGACAATACTAATTCTCCTGATACCTCAGCTCTCTCAATCAATAATTCATCCCAATGATCTGTTCCTTTCCAATTTACTTCTTTCATTGCCTGTATTGCCTGTGGGTTATAGCTTGCTAATTTCTCCGCAAACAATTGAACTTCCTTATCTAATTCAGCAATGGTTTCAAATACTCTGGTAAATACTCCTTTTTCTTTTGCCCAATAGGCATTTTTCCATTGTGACGCATCCCAAGCCAATGCTTCGAACGCTGCTAATCCTATTTTTCGGGATACCGCTGGCTCAATAACAAATGGTCCAATCCCAATGGTCAATTCGCTTAATTTAATTGATGCAGCTTCTGTAGCCATACAATAATCACAAGCAGAGGCTAATCCAACTCCACCACCTACAGTTTTTCCTTGTATTCTACCAATAATTGGTTGCTTACATTTTCGCATTGCGTTTATTACATTAGCAAACCCTGAAAAGAATTTTTTTCCTTCTTCTAGATTAGTAATCGAAACTAATTCATCAAAAGAAGCTCCTGCGCAAAATGCTTTTTCTCCTTCTGATTTTAAAATAATAACATGAATCGAAGCGTCATTCGACAAAGTATTAATAGCATTTGTCAATCTCTCTAATAGCTGAGCTGGGAAAGAATTACTTGATGGATGTCCAAACTCTACAGTGGCAATATGATTTTCTGTGTGCGTATATAAACTTCCATTGGTACGTGTAGTAGTCATTATGCTAGATTTTTGATAAAAATAGATAATATTTTAGATTCTTATACTAAGTCCCATACCATAATATAAACCCGTATTTCCACGTATTTATATTTTCCATTTTATAAATTACATTTGGTTTATGGAAAAAAAGTATTTGGGAAAATTCAGATTAGCAGCTGTACTTATTTGTCTATATGTAGTTATAGTAATGGCTATTTTAAAATTTGCGTTTTAAGTAGCTGCCAACAGATAATACTTATTTCTGAATTTTATTACTAATGCTAATCCTCTGATCAACATCCAAACAGTAATTGCGATCCATATTCCATGGAGTTTCCAATCAAAATATCTTGCAATTAATAATGTAGGAAGAAAGCCAAGAAACGTAGATCCTAAAAGCACATTGCGCAAAAATCCAGTTTCTCCGAGTCCTTTAAATATCCCATCACCAACAAACGCCAACGCGTTTATCGGCAATGCAAGTATGACTAAATAGAAGAAACCAGTAAATATAGTTAGCACCTCTGGATCTTTAGTAAAAATCAAACCTAATTGTTCTAGCATCAAGAAAGAAAAACCTCCTAAAAGACACGCTACGATAATTCCATATATATTTACTTTCTTTGACATTACAACTAGGTTTTTATAGTCTTTAGCCCCTAATAATCGTCCACCTAAAATATTACCGGCTCCACCATATCCATCAATAAAAAAAGCAAAGAATAACCATAATTGTATAGCAATACTATGCGCTGCGATATAATTTGTTCCCAAGCTTGTTGCTTCACGTACGGCTAAAAGCAATGTCGTATTTAATGCCAAAGAACGAATAAAAAGATTTCCGCTCATCACTAAAAAACGTTTCATTTCAGGATGCCAAAGCTTTTCTAATCGTAGTGATACCTCTGTTTTTTTAAGCAATAAGATCAGTGATAAGACAGCCATTAGAACCTGTGAAAAAAGACTTGCCCATGCCGCACCTTCTAGATGCATCGGTTCCAAAATTCCTTTTATTCCGTATACCAAAGCAAAATCCAATATGACATTTGCTACTACTCCAATCAAAGCGATAATCATAGGCCAAAATGTGTTTTGCAGTCCTCTGAAAATTCCAAAAATAGCAAATACAAATAATGATAAAGGAAATCCCCATACGCGAATACTATAATATGAAATACAATATTCGAGCACCTGACCTTCAGCTTTTAGAAGTATAAAAATTTCTTTAATAAAGGGTACAGTAATAAGAAGAATTGTAATGCTTAGACCAATATTGAAAAGAATTGCTTGTGCAGGTAGTGTCTTTACTTCATCCAGTTTTCCTGCTCCTAAATATTGAGAAATGATCGCCGAGATAGCTGCACGAGTTTGCGCTAGTACCCATATCAGCATTGATAGAAATGATCCGACAATACCAACTGCAGCCAGAGATTCTGTCCCATTTACGGGGATATTGCCCACAATTGCAGTATCGGTTGCTGATAATACAGGTTCTGCAATTCCCGCAATTATAGCTGGTATTGCAAGTCGGTTTATATTTTTAAAGCTTATAACACTGTTCACAATACTAGTTCATAACAATAGAAAGGATGTTCGCTTTGTTTTGGGAAAAAAATATTTCCTAGCTTCTTATACCCTCTGGTTTCATAAAACTTTTGATTTCTTTTATTCTGACTAAAGGTATCTAAACGAATAGATTCATAACCTTTCTTTTCTGCAAAAATTTCTGCCCAGCTCATTAATTGTTGTGCATATCCCTTTCCCCAATAATCAGGATGTATTGCTAATCGATGAATATATAGATTGCTTTGATTTTTAGTCAGCCATTCGATCGGAATGTATTCATCATCCATTAATTCCGTAACTACAATAATACCTTTAATCAGGTTCTCTTCTTCCAGAACATACAATTCTTGTAGTTCTATATCTTTCTCAAAACGAGATCTGGTAGGGTAGTGTTCATTCCATTGATAAATTTCTCTAGCTATCATTGCCTTTGCGCAAGACTGCGTGAGCTTATGAATAGTATTCAAATCAGAAAGTATAGCTTTACGAATCATATATTTTTACAAATACCAAAAATACAAACTATTATTTTCCACAATGATATCTGAAGTATGCCTGAGCATTAATTTATATAAATTTTAAGAAAACAAAGATTATTAATCCCATTATGAACTATTAAAAAGTCTTATTTACTGGTCAAAAATTGTAATTTTGTATCCTTATACACAAATCAAGCTTAATAATGAAAAACATTCTTGTTCCTTTAGGTCTATCAGAAAATTCGGTTAGTATCGCTCGACTTCAATACGTCATTGATTTCGCAAAAGAAATAGGAGGGACAGTATATGCCGTGCAAGTTTTTAAAGAATTACCAAGATCAGGTAGTCTTCCTTCTGTAAACGAAACCCTGAAAGATATTTCAGTTACTACGATTGAAGAAAAATTCGCTCAAGTGGATAAAAAAGGAATAGATCTAATTGCGTTACCATTAGAAGGTGATTTATTAGAAGCCATCCCAGAATTCAACCTAAAACACTCTATTGATTTAATTGTTTTGGGTGCAGAAAGTGATAATATCAAAAATCCTTATTTTCTTGGCGAAACCTCTGGAAGTTTGGTGAAAAAGACTGAAATACCGGTGTTGATAATTCCAGAAAATTATGCTTTTAAGCCGATATCAAAAGTTTTAATGGCTATCAAATCAGGGATTATTAAAAAACAAAATACGCTGAATCCTATAAAAGAAATTTTAAGTACTTTTAATTCAGAAATAAAGTTACTTCAGGTAAAGACAAAAGATTTTTTACAAGAGGATGTAGAGTTCCAAAAAGATTTAGCAGAAATTATAACGTCCTATAAATCTTCAGAAAATGCGACTTTATTTCAGGGAGTTTTAGAACATCTTAATGAAAATAATCCAGATTTGTTATGTGTTTTTAGACGTAGAAGAGGTTTTTTTGCCAAACTATGGGAAGAGAATACTATATTGAAAAAAGATTTTGAAAGTAGAATTCCTTTATTAATCCTTAAGGGTGCTCTGCGTGATTAATCAATACTTATGGGGATGTAGCTTCCTCCTTCGCTACGCTGCGGCGGACAGGCGCTTCGCTACATCACCGCAGGAAATATGGGGA
>NZ_CANLYD010000016.1 GCF_947495315.1 uncultured Aquimarina sp.
CTCTTGCCCACAACGTTAAATCTGCAAGCGAGCGAAGCGAAGATTGCAGATTTAACGTTTAATATATGTGTCGTAGCTGTGGTAAATGTTACCCAACTTTCGACGATTTCTGTGCATTGGTTGCTATATTTTTCCTTTTGCAAGCATTGCGCTATCCTAAATATACAAAGACCATTCGATTAATCACTAATCAGCTATGATCACATATATGTTGTTAGCGGTAGTTTATTTTATTTCCGTATTTACTATTATTCCTTTTTTCCAAGTCTCGATTTTCACTACTTCTCCTTTTAGGTTATAATAGTATTGTTTGTCAATCGGTTTGTCATCTTTAAAAATTCCTTCGTATTTTGTGTTTCCATTTTCATAAAATTCGCGATAAACTCCATTTTTATCAAGGTCAATTATTTCCGATTCCGTTTTTAAAAATCCGTTGGGATAATACTCTTTAAAACTCTCTTTTTCTATATCACCTTGTAATTCTTTAATTGTCCGTTGAATTTTTACAGAACCATCTTCATAATATTCCGTTTCGACTGTTGCTTTTAAGTCATGCCCATCGTGTTTGCTATACAGATATGAGTATGTTGAGTTTTTACTCAAAAGTCCATTTTCGTAGAATTCCTGCGTACCCATTTCCTTGTCAGCGGTATAAAAATCAATCCAGTCTAATTTTCCATTTTCTCGATAGTAAAAATAATTACCTTGTCTTAAACCACAGAAATAATTGCATTTAGATTTAAGAGTTCCATTTTCATAGTAATCTTTCCATTCTCCATGCTTCTTTCCTTTTCGGATATCTAAGTTGTTTCCAACTCCACAACCGGCAATGTAAATTTTTGTGTGATTGGTTTCATATTGACAATCTTTGAATTCTCCTTGCGTTTTTATTTCTCCGTTTTTGTAATATTCAATATAATCACCTATTAGAGTGTTATCTACAATAAAACCTTTTATTTTGATTTTTCCATTATCATATTTTTCAGTGTATTCTTTTTGAGAAAACATTGAATTACAAAAAAGGAATATTGTTATAAGAAAGATAAGTTTTTGACTCATATTATCACATTTTTATCAAATGTAATTTCATTTGCAATTATAATCTAGGATGGATTAGGGAAGTGATGTTTTTAATTAGGGAAACATTATTTCATATTACCGCTAACGTTTAATATATGAATCGGAGCAAGGCAAGTAAGCCAGAACCAATCGATCTATCTGCGCATTTTTATTTCTTATTCAATTTATAAAAATTTAGCGCCACCGCAAAAAAGGAATGATCTTTCGATTGGCACTAAACTTTGCTCTGATTTCATATATAATGTTAGCCACTGGCTTTTTCCGTTACTTTATTCACTTTTACATAAAACCAAGGTGAAGATTCAAATCCGTTTTTCTCGTCATTCATATATTCCACCATTTCAGTCCATTTATCATTTTCATTAATCAGTCCGTATTCGTTTATTTCAATTCCGAATTTTTCTATTAGGTCATTAGCCAAATCGTGGCAATGAAAACTGTGAAATTCACTACTATCTTCAATTCCGATCAAGTCGTATCCTAAAGTTTGTTCGTCATTATTTTCGGTAATTCCAGTTTTTAGATTTATTGAAAGTCCGATTTCTCCGAGATTTGTCTTTTCAGGATTGAATATTTTTAGTAATTCATTTCTTTCTGATTCCGGAAAGG
This sequence comes from uncultured Aquimarina sp., assembly GCF_947495315.1. GTDB lineage: Bacteria > Bacteroidota > Bacteroidia > Flavobacteriales > Flavobacteriaceae > Aquimarina. The sequence goes on from NZ_CANLYD010000016.1 coordinate 1,690, forward strand.
TTATACTCAAAATTTCACTCTCTGAATTGGGGAAAAATGAGTTTTTGTATTCAGTTAGAGTGTTTAAATCGGCAAATGTACAAATCCATCCGATTTTGTTTTCCTCCATTTTTTTGTCCGTCCAATTTTGAACTTCTTTTATCAGTTTTTCGTTAAGATTAAAATCTGATTTTGTTTCTGAATCAATTTTTGTTCCGTTTTCAGTCCGCGAAATTGACCAAGCGTCAAAAAATGAATCATTTATACAAGTGCTACAAGTATATATTTTTTTTCCTTCGTAAGTTCCAAAATTAGAATCACGAAGTTTAATTAAATAGTATGCTCCAATATAGTATTTCAAACTTTTCTGTGCTTGTGGCTAACGCCAAATATATGAATCGGAGCAAGGCAAATAAGCTTGAACCAATTGATTTATCTGCGCATTTTTATTTCTTGTTAATTTATAAAAATCTAGCGTCACTGTAAAAAAGGGAATGACCTTTCGATTGACACTAAACTTTGCTCTGATTTCATATATGATGTTATAAGCTTGTGTTTTTCCATTCGTTTATTATAAAGATAGTTGAATCTAAGCTTATTTCACGAGGTATTGGAAACTCGGGAATACCTTCTTTTAAGATTTCATCAGCGGCTGTTCCACATAAATATAAGCCGTGTTTTTCGGCATATTTATACATACTATCTAATTTTACTTTGTTTATATTTCGCTTTTTTTCCGTACCAATTGAATCAATAATATAAGAGAAATAACGATCACTCTTATAGTCATATCTTAAACTGATAAGAGTTTCTAAGTTTTCATTTATTCTTTTTGAATATTCAACTGTTTCTGAAATTTTGGTTTCTGTTAATGGATCTATCAGTACCAATTTTTCTATAGATAAGTTATTGTTAACAGCTAGTTTGAATTCAGTACATTTTTCATATCTAGAGTATTTAAGGGTGTCATTAGGTTTAATTTCAGTCCAAATACCATCTTCCTCAGTTGTTATCCAATAAGTTATTTCACCTTTAATCCATTTACCATCAATGGGCGCAATTTCTTGGATAATTTCATTTTGCTCATCCTTACAAGAGAAGGCAATTGATAAAAAGATTAAAAAGTAAATTATGTTTTTCATTTAGTTATTTATACACTTGCTTATAACGTTGTGGGCAAGAGCTGCGGTCAGCAGCGTCTTGGCCCTCAACTAACTAGTTAGTTGGCAAGGGGCAAGGGGTTGTTGGCCGTTGCTTCTTGCCTGGTGTTATCTGCTGTCTTTGCTGAGCCACCATAAGTAAGCCTAACATTTCAACGATAACATCGGTATCCAGAACCTCTTCGCAGTAGCCTAGAAGGTGTAAATATGCGAGAAGAGCCGATCACAGCTCTTGCCCACAACGTTAAATCTGCAAGCGAGCGAAGCGAAGATTGCAGATTTAACGTGTGAGTATAGTTACAAAAGGTAACTATATATCTTTTATATCTTTATCTATAGCCATAGAATTAAACGTATAATAAAATATACTTCTATGGCTATGATTATTCTTTATTAAAGAAACATATAATTTCCTAATTATAAAAGAATCGCATAGATTGTTTTTTGTCCACAAAAATAAAGCACCACAAATATTCTTTAGTTTAAAAAAACTTTTAAAATAGCATACACTAATTCTTTAGGTATAGTTCGCCCTGCTGCTTTATTTTTTACGGTTTCAAAAGAAGATCTAAAATCACAGCCGTTTTTAAATTTGCTAAGTCCATAGGTTGTCTTATATTTTGGTATATTTTCTCTGTGGTATTTTGAGCATGTAACAATAGTAATTATGGTCGTTTTAGTTGCTTTTTTGTAGTAACTCCTTAACGGTTATCCATTCAGGATCAGTATGTAAAGAAACAAATTCTTTATTTACTAAAAAGCCTTGATGACCTTCCCATTTTCTCCATATAAGAACTTTAATAATTTTCAAACTTATTTTTTTAGACTTTTTATTATTTGTTTGAGCAAGTTTAATAGAAGCGTTATAAAGTTGTTCATTACTAAGGTCTCCATAAAATTTGATAGCTTTTCTTATATACATATTTGCAGAGTCTGATTCTTTTCTAGTAACTAGCTCTTCAAATTTTTTGTAACTTTTTTGTGCACTATCTCTAGCAGTTTTCATTTGTAACTCTGCTTCTTCAATACTTGGTTGTTGATATGTAATTCCGTGGTAATATGCGTATACCTCAATAGGTTCTAGCAAACCCAATGCCAATCTTCTATCATTTACGTTGGCTGGATCCTCAATAGGATAAGGAGAATCTTTTCCCATGCTAGCTCCAAAAGTTTGTTTTTGCCAAGTCGCCCTAGCAATTCTATCATGTAATTCTGCATAATGATTAGGATCTGTATCTCCTTTTTCTATAGCTTTTTTTATTAATGATAAACATTGTTCCTTAAAAAAAACATCAGGATAATGCTGCGGAATTGCCCAACTGATTTTAGCCCCTTTTTCACCAACTAACTTATATCCTGGCCAGCCATGAATATTAATGATACTATCTAATTTTTGTCGATTAATTTCCCATCTGTTTTCTACTGGTGTAAATAGTCTGGAATAATCTTCATCCGTTGCGGTACTATCTAATAATTCAATGTTTTGGTCATATTCAGATAAAGTTTGTTGATCTAGTTTCCATAAATTTTCCAGAGCTTTAAGAAGCTCAGGATTCTGAATTGATTTTAGGTATGACTCTTCTAATTTAATGGTTTTGGTAATTAAAACATCCCATCTTGGATCACTTTTTAGAGAAGAAAACTCAGGAAGTGTATTCAATAACTCTGAATCTTTAAGGCCTGTTTCTATAGCTTTTTCTATAGAATTAAAAGCTTTGTCATTTTCCCCTTTTGGACCATAAATAGTAGCACATACTAGGTAGTTTTCCCAATTTTGTTTTGGCATGCGTTCAGTTGCTTGAAACAACTTATCTGCTGCTTCAACACTCGGATTTTGGTTTAAAATCTCATACGCTTTAATTAGAGAATCAGTCCAACTTATTTTTTGTGATTCATTATTATTATCTTTTATAGTATTACTGCAGCTGCAAAGTAAAATAGATGTACAAATATTTAGCCCTACCCACAATTTAAGTGTTTTATTGTTTCTCATACCTTTCATTTTAGGATTAATAAGTACAAATAAAAACCTATGCTGTTTAAAAAAATAGAATGAAATTTGCCTTGTTTAAATTTTTAGATATTCGCTAGGTAAGTGGTTCGTCATAGATTTGAATACTCGTATGAAGTGACTTTGATCCGAAAAACCGCAAATATGTGCAATTTCGGTAAGGGAGTAATGTGAAGACCCTAAAATTTTAAGGGAACGATTTACTTTTAGTTTTCTTGTATATTCACCTAAGGTACATTGAAAATGTTTTTTAAAATTCTTTGAAATAGTAGTAGGATGCACGTTTACATGATATGCCAATTCTTTCAGTGAAATATTTTCATTCCATCTATCATTTAATATATCTCGAACAGATAGTATCCACGAAGGAGATAATGTTTGGTCATAAGATTTTTCTGAATTTTCAAGAAATGACAAAAATAACATCTCTATAGAAGCATATGATTGTAAATCGTTTATTTGAGCTTCTTTCATCAATTTTATAAAAGTAAAATGACCATCATAATTCTTTTTTGTGGCGAACTCAATATCAGTTTCCGTATAATTATATTTTTTTAAGAAGTTGTTACTTAGCTCTAAACTTATATGTTTAGAGGGAAAAGTGTAATATATATTTTTATGTGGTTCAAGAGAGTGATAATAGTTTATGGAACCACTAACGCGATCCATCTCTTTTCCCTTTCTGTACTCTTTATTACCTCCATATAGTACAAAACTAATTAGAGGGTTTTCATGTGCATGCCAAACTCCGGTCTCAACTTGGTCTTGATAGTTAGATATACCAATTAAAAAATCTTTAAAATCTTGAATTTGATAACTTGGAGCTAAATACTGACCTTTCTTTAGAATGGTTTTTTTATTATCTGACGTTCTTAAGTTTTTGGTTTGGTCAAAAATCATCTATAAAACGATGTATTTTAATTATTTCTACCGATTAGATTATATAAAGAAACACATAATCTTTCTTATAAAGCAAAAGGAGATACCGATATTTTTAATACGATCTAAGTAGTATATGATACAATTCACATATTTAGTTGATAACACCTTTCAAAATAGAATATACCAATTCTTTAGACATAACTTGTCCTGTGGCTTTACTTCTTACAGTTTCAAAGGAACATCTAAAATCACAGCCGTTTTTAAACTCACTGCACCCGTAAGCTGTTTTACCCTTCAGTACATATCCATTATTGCATTTAGGACAAGGCATTTGATCGGCTGCTGTATGAGATGTTGGAGTAGGAGTAGCTTTCTTTGGTTCTAAAAGTATTTTAAAATCAGTATCAAAACGCAATAATCCTTCTGCAGAACCAGTATCGGTTTTGAAACCTTTTAGATTAACCGTACATCCTTTTTTCAATAATCGGATATATTGTTTTTCGGATATTTTCTTATTTAGATAGCTAAAAGGTAATTGAAAATCACATCCTTCTTTAAATGCGCTACAACCATAGGCGGATTTTCCTTTTAGAATGGTTCCTTTTTGGCATTTTGGACATTGCTCTTCGGTAATAAGAGTATTTTTTTTGACCCCTTTTTTAGTTGTTTCTTTTTGTTTTTGGGCAGTGGTGTGGGATATGTTAGCGCGTACTTTTTCAGTTCTCACTTCATACACCAAATGATCTACCATCTGTTTCATATTCTTTATAAATGCACCTGCGTTAAATGCACCTTTCTCAATCTCCTTAAGTTGCTTTTCCCATCTTCCGGTTAATTCGGCAGAAGTCAGTAGTTTGTTTTGGATAGTATCAATTAACTGAATTCCAGTACTTGTGGGTAAGATTTGCTTTTTATTTCGCTCTATATATTTACGTTTGAATAGTGTTTCTATGATATTCGCCCGAGTAGAAGGTCGTCCGATGCCATTTTCTTTCATCAGTTCACGCATCTCATCATCATCAACTTGTTTTCCAGCTGTTTCCATAGCCCTAAGTAAGGTGGCTTCTGTGAATTGTTTAGGAGGTTTGGTTTCCTTTTCTAGAAAAGAAGGTTCGTGAGGTCCTTTTTCTCCTTTTGCAAAAGCAGGAAGAATTCCGGTTTCTTTTTTACCGGGTGTATTGGGGTTTTCAAAAACAACCCGCCATCCTTTTTCAATAATTACCTTACCTGTAGTTTTAAATGAGACAGTATCAGCTTTTCCAATTACTGTGGTATTAGCAACCTTACAATCATCATAGAAAACTGTTATAAAACGTTTTGTAATAATATCATACACCTGTTTTTGATTGTATTGCAGATTTATTTGTTCTCCAGTTGGAATAATCGCGTGGTGATCTGTGACTTTTTTGTCATTGAAAACTTTAGTAGATTTTTTAATCTTCTTACCTAACAATGGTTTTGTTAGCGTATTATAATCTGTTAGTTTTTCTAGAATTCCCGGAACTTTAGGGTAGACATCATTGGGTAGAAAAGTGGTATCCACTCTGGGATACGTAACTACTTTTTGCTCGTATAACTTCTGAACAATTTTTAAGGTTTCATCTGCAGAAAATCCAAATTTTGTATTACAATATACCTGCAATCCAGTTAGATCAAATAATTTTGGAGCATATTCTTTTCCATCTTTTTTGGTAATAGAAACAATTTCAAAATCACTTTCTTTTACTTTATTGGCTAACAGTTCACCATCTTCTTTTTTTAAGAAACGTCCTTCTTCATAACTAAATAATGTATCCCTATATAACGTCTGTAGTTCCCAGTAGGGTTGTGGTTTAAAGTTTAGGATCTCTTTATATCTATTAACTACCATTGCCAAACTAGGAGTTTGCACTCTTCCTATGGATAATACTTGCTTGTATCCGCCATGTTTTACGGTATACAATCTGGTAGCGTTCATTCCTAGCAACCAATCGCCAATCGCTCTCGAAAATCCTGCATAATATAAATTATCATATTGTTCAGAAGGTTTTAGGTTATTAAACCCTTCTTTTATGGCTTCAGTAGTTAATGAAGAAATCCATAAACGTTGTATTTCTCCGGTATATCCAGCCTGATGAATCACCCATCGTTGTATCAGTTCTCCTTCTTGTCCGGCATCCCCACAATTGATTACCAAACTTGCTTTGTCGAAGAGTGATTTTACGATATCGAATTGTTTTTGAATCCCTTGATTATCCACCACCTTGGTTTTAAACTTCTCCGGAAGCATAGGTAGATTATTCAGATCCCAACTTTTCCAATATGGTTTGTAGTCATTAGGTTCATACAAAGTACATAGGTGTCCAAAAGTATAGGTAACGGCATATCCATTTCCTTCATAATAACCATCACGCTTTGTATTAGCCCCCAGAACGGTAGCAATTTCTCGCGCAACACTTGGTTTTTCGGCTATACAAACCTTCATGAATAATCCTCTTTATTAACGAGTCGAAAAGTAAGGAATTTTAACTAAAAATGACAGTTATGGTTATTGAGGATATCACGTTTTAGTTTGCCAAGATCACGATCTTGATAGGAAAACTACTAGATATCAGTCAATTTTGTATAAAACCTTTAGCGATATGGATACATTAGGATTTAATAGAAGAAAATTTTTACAACTAGGAAGTACTGTTGCAGTAGTAAGTGCCGTAACACCGATAGCATATGGAGCTTCCTTATTTAAAGATGATATTTTAAAGTTCTCTGCAGATAATGAGAATCTACGATTATTCTCTAATGAAAACCCTTACGGACCTTCCCAAAAAGTATTAGATGCAATTATTAAACATACCAACCGAGTTAATAGATACGCATCTTTTCATACATATGACACTAATAATCTGAAAAAAATGATAGCAGAGCGCAACAAGATTAAAGAAGAGCAGGTTATTTTAGGACATGGTTCGTTTGAGATATTGTGTATGCTTACCAGAACCTTTGGTAAAGAACAAAATAGCATTATCGTTCCGGCGACTACATTTAACGTTACAGCAGCTTTTGCAGATAGAATATTTGATCATAAAGTAAAAAGAATTGTACTTGATCAAGAAATGAATATTGACTTAAAAGCTACTAAAAAAGCAGTGACTAAAGATACAAAGTTGGTATATATATGCAATCCTAATAACCCTACCGGAAAAGCATTACCCGCTGCCGAACTAGAATCTTTTTGCAAAGAAGTTGCTACGACAACCTGTACCGTAGCCATAGATGAAGCCTATATAGAATTAATGAATCCTTCTGACACTCCAGACACCATAAAATTATTAAGAGAAAATCACAATGTTTTAATTATTAGAACTTTCTCTAAAGCATATGGCTTAGCGGGTTTACGTGTGGGATATGCGATGGGATCGGCAGAAACCATCGCGTTATTGAATCATGAATACTATAATTTTAGTGGACTTATTGCTAATCCAGGAGTAGTAGCCGCTATTACTGCTCTAAATGATACTACGTATGTCGATGCATACCGAAAGAAGAATGAAGAAGTAAGAACGTATGTAGAAAAAAGTTTAGATGCACTTGGAATTCAATACCTGAAAAGCAATACTAATTTTATACTAATGGATGTAAAAGATGCCAAACGTTTTAGATCCGAATTAAAACCATTTGGGTTTGCTATTGTTCCTGGCGGAGGGAAACATTATCCTAATTGGGCAAGGATTAGTATCGGTAGATTGGAAGAAATGAAAATTTTCTTAAAAGTTCTGGACGGAATGAATTGGTTAAAAGCCTAAACCTATTTTATGCATTGGAACTTCGTAATGAAGCTTTCTGTTACAATAAAATATGGCATTTTCTAGGTTTTAGCATAGCACCGTTATGGTTAAACTTAAAAATGTAGCGTAGCACTATATTTTGCGGTAGCTGAAAGTTTTAATAGATTTTCCAATGCATAAAGTAGGTTAAATAAGTTCAAAATAATCATAGTGTAAAAAAAGAGTTTGAAATCTGAAAGAGTTGCAATTTTTAGGAAATAAACGATGGTTTTTCTGTCAAATTACTAGCACGTTTTTAAAGATTAACAAGTACATTTGTTGAAAATTGTTTTTTAATGGCAGGAAATACATTTGGGAACCTATTTAAGGTAACCACTTTTGGAGAATCTCACGGAGTAGCAATTGGTGGAATCATTGATGGATGCCCATCTGGTGTTCAATTAGATCTTGAAGCGATACAAGCTGAATTAGATCGTCGTAAACCTGGACAATCGGCTATCGTTACGCAACGCAAAGAACCAGATACTGTAGAATTCTATTCAGGAATTTTTGAAGGAGTAACTACAGGAACTCCCATAGGTTTTGTTATTAAAAATGCCAATCAAAAATCAAAAGATTATTCTCATATAAAAGATTCATATCGACCATCTCATGCTGATTATACCTATGACCAGAAGTATGGTGTTAGGGATTATCGTGGTGGTGGACGCTCATCTGCTAGAGAAACGGCGAGTAGAGTAGTAGCTGGTGCTATTGCTAAACAGGTGCTTTCCGGAATTACATTTAATGCGTATGTGAGTGGTGTAGGAGCTATAAAATTAGATAAACCACATACAGAACTTGATTTTTCATTAACAGAAAGTAATATTGTTCGTTGTCCTGACCCAGAGAAAGCGATGGAAATGGAACAATACATCAAACAGATTAGGAAAGAAGGTGATACGGTAGGTGGGCTGGTAAGCTGTGCGATTTCTGGAGTTCCAGTTGGATTAGGAGAACCTGTTTTTGATAAACTACATGCAGAATTAGGAAAAGCAATGCTTTCGATCAATGCTGTAAAAGGATTTGAATATGGTAGTGGTTTTGAAGGAGCAGCGCTAAAAGGAAGTCAGCATAATGATTTATTTAATGCTGATGGAACAACAAAAACCAATCTTTCGGGTGGAATACAAGGAGGGATTTCTAACGGAATGGATATTTACTTTAATGTAGCCTTTAAACCTGTGGCAACTATTATGCAAGATCAAGAAACGATTGATAAAGATGGAAATATGGTGAATATGCAAGGTAAAGGAAGACATGATCCTTGCGTTGTACCAAGAGCCGTGCCTATTGTAGAAGCTATGGCTGCGTTGGTTATTGTAGATTATTGGCTAATGAATCGTACGATTAAGAAGTGATTTAGTAGGTTAGTTTGTGAGCCTTTGAGTAGTTGAGTCTCTGAGTGATTTTGTCATTCCAGCGTAGGCTGGAATCCATAAAATAGGGGTTTCAATATAGTTACTTTTCTTCTCATACTGCATAATTGTATAATTATAATTACAAGGAATTTTTAAAATGAAAACGGATTCCAGCCTACGCTGGAATGACATTCGCTTATTTTTAAATAAAAATATCAGAAGGATAAGTATTTTGATCTTATTCTTTATCTCTGATGTTTTGGCAATTCGTACATCTAACCTCGTAAATCGTAATTTATAGAGCGGTTTTTTGTTTTTAATTTATATCTTCGACTTTTTGTATTCAAAAAATTAGATAATTCACATGAAGAAACTTGCATTGCATTGGCAAATAATGATCGGAATGATCGCTGGGATATTATTCGGATTTTTAATGACTCAGTTTTCCTGGGGAAAAGGATTTACAGGTGATTGGATAGCTCCTTTAGGAACAATTTTCGTAAATCTTCTGAAGTTAATAGCGGTTCCTCTGATTCTTGCTTCTTTAATAAAAGGGATTTCAGATCTAAAAGATATTTCAAAATTTAAAGCTATAGGTGGAAGAACTATTATCATTTATGTTCTTACTACAGTCATCGCAATTACCATTGGTTTACTGCTAGTTAATGTAATGAAGCCAGGAAATGGAATTACTCCTGAGACAATAGAAAAGCTAACTACCGAATATGCAGGTAGTGCTAAAATATCAGAACGTATTGCTGAAGCAGGAAGACAAAAAGAAAGTGGTCCTTTGCAGTTTGTTGTGGATATGGTTCCACAGAATGCCATAAAGGCAATGAGTGATAATAAGATGATGCTCCAAGTTATATTTTTTGCTATTTTCTTAGGAATAAGTATGTTATTGATTAAGGAAGAACAATCTGATCCTTTGAAGAAGTTTTTTGATAGCCTAAATGAGGTGGTTCTAAAAATGGTCGATTTGATCATGCTTACAGCTCCTTTTGCTGTATTTGCATTATTAGCTAATGTCGTAGTGACATCGGATGATCCTGATATATTGTTAGCGTTATTGCGATATGCTGGAGTTGTAGTATTTGGATTGGCGTTAATGATTGTGTTTTACTGTATTTTGGTTTCTGTGATTACTAAAAAATCTCCACTTTGGTTCTTAAAACAAATTAGTCCAGCGCAACTATTGGCATTTTCTACAAGTTCCAGTGCGGCAACATTACCGGTTACCATGGAAAGAGTAGAAGAACATATTGGAGTTGATAAAGAAGTATCGAGTTTTGTTTTACCTGTTGGTGCTACTATTAATATGGATGGAACTAGTTTGTATCAGGCAGTAGCTTCTGTATTTATTATGCAAGTGCTCTGGCCGGAAGGACTTACGTTTAGTAACCAAATTACGATTGTATTAACGGCATTACTCGCTTCTATTGGCTCTGCAGCTGTTCCAGGAGCCGGAATGGTAATGTTAGTAATTGTTTTAGAAGCAATTGGTTTTCCATCAGATAAATTACCAATTGGATTGGCATTGATATTTGCAGTAGATAGACCACTAGATATGTTACGTACTACTATTAACGTAACAGGAGATGCTACAGTGGCTATGATGGTTGCAAAATCTGTTGGTAAACTTGGTGATCCTAAAGTAAAAGATTGGGACGATCATTATCCTCCAAGTTAATTTTCTTTTAGAAACTGATTTAAAAACTACCGTAGCATAAAAATTGTTATTGTTTTTCTAAAATTCAATGCTTTTTACCTAATATACAGTTAGGGTTTTTACCTTTAATGCGAATTGATTAATCAAGTTCGACATGAAGGAAGGTATACTCATAGAAGAATCATTACAAAAATTATATAGTCCATCAGACTTTAGAGAAATAGGACATCAGTTAGTTGATGTGCTGGCAGATCATCTGGATCAAGTGCAATCGCGGAAAGAACAACCTGTGCTCAAATATCAGGATCCTGAGCAAGAATTAGCCTATTGGAAAGAAGATATGTCTTCTGATACCGATATGATGGATTTTTATAAAAATATTCTAGAGCGATCTATTCATGTACATCACCCAAGATATATGGGGCATCAGGTAGCCGTACCCTCAATAATAAGTAGTCTTTCTGGGTTAGTAACAGATCTATTGAGTAACGGTACAGGAGTTTATGAAATGGGAATGGCATCCAATGCCTTAGAAAGAATTGTTACGGATTTTGTTGCAGAAAAAATCGGATACGGATCCGATGCAGCCGGTTTTCTTACTTCCGGAGGGACTTTAGCAAATCTCACAGCATTACTAGCTGCAAGAAAAGCCAAAGCTCCCGGTTTGGTATGGGAAGATGGACACAATGAAAAATTAGCTGTTTTGGTTTCTGAAGAAGCTCATTATTGTATTGATCGTGCTGCAAGAATTCTAGGATTTGGAGCAGAGGGAATTATAAAAGTTCCTTCTAACGAATCTTATAAAATAGATACTTCATTATTAGAAGAGTATCTAGAAAATGCAAAAAACAAAGGTTTGACTGTCATTGCAGTTGTAGGTTGCGCTTCTTCGACTTCTACTGGATCCTATGATGATTTAGAAACGTTAGCTAGTTTCGCTACAAACAATAATCTATGGTTTCATATAGATGGAGCTCACGGAGGAGGAGTTGTTTTCTCGGAAAAATATAAGTACCTGGCGAAAGGAATTGACAAAGCAGATTCTGTAGTGATTGATTTTCATAAAATGTTATTAACACCTGCATTAAATACCGCTTTAATCTTTAAGCATAGCGAGGACTCGTATAAAACTTTTGAACAAAAAGCACAGTATTTATGGGATTCTCAACAATCGAGAGAATGGTATAATTCTGGCAAAAGAACCTTTGAGTGTACTAAATTGATGATGTCGCTTAAGGTGTATTCAATCATTAAGATGTACGGTGAAGATATTTTCGGAAAGAACATAGATCGATTATATGACCTTGGAAAAGCATTTGCAGATATTATCAAAGATAGAGATGGGTTCGAATTACTCATTGATCCAGAAGCTAATATTGTGAATTTTAGATATACAGATATTTCTTCAGAAGATATCAATACATTCAATTCTAGAATACGTGAAGCGTTACTCTTATCTGGAAAATTTTATATCGTACAAACCATGATAGGAGAGGATCGCTATCTAAGGACTTCTATAATGAATCCGTTAACAGAAAAAGAGGATTTTATAGCGCTTTTGGATGAGATACAAAGAATAGCTAATACTATCAAATAACAGATTTTATATAGACTTGTAAGCTAGAGGTAATGTTTTTTAATAATTAATAAGCTTTAAAAAAGTATTCTTGTAGGTTTTTCCTATTGGGATTGCTATGTCTCCAATAAAAACCTGGTTTCCCGATACTTTTTCGATCTTATCTATATTAATAATATAGGAGCGATGTATTCTAATAAAATTAAAATTCTGTAATTTTTCTTCCCAATTTCGTAGGGTATCTAAAATCAGGATGTTTTTATGGTGTGTAATCACTTTTACATAATCCACTTCTGCTTTTAAAAAACATACATCATCAACATGAATGTTGTAAATAGTTTTATCAGCGTATAAGAAAAACTGTTTTATGTTTTCCTTTTTCTCTATAGTTTTATCCTGTATGCGATTTACAGCTTTAAAAAATCGTTCATAAGAAAAAGGTTTCACCAGGTAGTCTATAACAGCTTCTTCAAAGGCTTCAACAGCATAATTTGGATATGCAGTAGTAATGATAACCTTAGGTGGATTAACTAAAGTTCTTAAAAAAGATAATCCATTCAATTCGGGTAATTGGATGTCTAAAAATATGAAATCAATTTCTTCTAGTTGCTTTGAATCAATGTCTAATCCACTTTCATAGATACCCTTACAATGTAGAAATGGAGTTTTATTGATATAGTTTTCCAAAACTTCTTGTGCTCCATGTTCATCCTCTATAATGATACAATTTATCATAATATAATAGTAAGTGTTACTTTAAAAAGGTTCTCATTTTCCTCGATTAACAATTGATGTTGTTTGGGGTATAATAGTTGCAATCTTTTTCTTGTGTTTTTTATACCAATACCGCTTTCTTTCCAATTTGTTTCGATCTCTGATGTTTTATTTTCGTCATATGAGTTTTCGCAATAAAAATAGAATTGATCGGCATTTAACATGGTTTTAATTTTTATTGGATGTTTATTACCTTTTATAGTACTGGTATACTTAAATGCATTTTCAATAAAAGGGATTAATAGTAATGGAGCTATTTCCTTTTGAAGATTATGAATATCTTCCGAAAAACTAACTTTTACTTTAGTTGACAATCGTTCTTCTTGTAAACTAATATAATCTTTTATGTGAGTAATTTCTTTATTCAGAGTTACTTTCTTTTTTTGACCTTCATGTAATAAGTATCTAAAACTATCTGATAATTTTAAAATTAAATCTGGAGTTTTTTCATCTTTTTTTAAAGCATTTGCATAAATATTATTCAGCGTATTAAACAAAAAATGAGGGTTTATCTGTGCTTTTAATGCACTGAGTTCAGCTTGTTGTTTTTCTTGTTTTGTAGTATCTAATTCTAATTGTTTTGCATATAGCTTCTTTATAGAGAATAATGCGAAAAAAACTAAACTAAAAGAGAGATACGTTACCAAGCTAGAAATCATTGATCTCCATCGATGATCTTTATGCCCTTCTTCCATATGAAAAAAAGAATCTGCATAATAATGTAAAAAGGCATTACCAATAAAAATAAGTAATACCAACAGTATATATTTTTTCTTATCTCTTAAAGGAAAAAACCATAAATACATAATATACGTAGGAATCATATTGAATAGTAGTGCTACTAATTCATGTGAAAAACTCATGGGATAACCTCCTTCTCGTCCTAAATACTTTAAGTAAGGAAATAAAATGACAATTCCCCAGAAGAGCAGATGCAACAGTGGCTCCGTTTTTTTTAGTTTAGTATATACAGAATCTTTCTTCATAAATAGTACTAAGGTATTACTTTTATTGATGATGTATCGTCAAATCTTTTATGGAGGCTTTCGCAAGAATATTTTTTCCTTTTATAGTACCACCACTTATTCTGAAAATTACGTGTCCACCTAAAAGTGAAGGCATATCCGTATGTTCAAAAACAATATCATCGTTTAGAGAAAACCAAACTTTTCCTTTTTTCTTTCCAATCTCTACAGTAACCCATTGATTGGGTTTCATGATATTATCTTGTTTTCTTAGATGAAAATCACGTTCTAAGGAAGAAATGTTTTTATAGAAAAAAGGAGTGTATCCGTGAGATTTATTATTGAAAGTCAGGTTATAATGATTCATTTCTCTTCGCCATTTCCAAATATCTTCGTTTTTGCTATTTTCTTGTGGTATTGTTAATTCTAAAGTTTCACTACTGTCTGAAGCTGAAAATAATACAATTAGTACGGATGCTTCAGACAAGGCTTTTATTTTGTATTGCAATACCATATCTCCTTGATAACTTTTAGGGCCTATCAAAAAGAAGCCATCAGAACTATCAATCTCTTCCATAATAAATTCTTGATGCTGTATTGAAGTTTTTCCTTTTCCCAAAGTTTTCCATGTAAGAAGTTCTTCTGAAGTGATTTTGTCTTCGATACCTATACTTGATTCACATCCAGTTAGTATCAAAACAAAAATTATTGATACTACAAACGAATAAAAATTCACTTTTTTTATATAATATTTTACCATGGCTAATTGTTTAATTATTAGAGTCATTATGTCTGTATTCTCTTTCTTTTCTTTTCCTCTCTTTATTTTTGTTTTTAAAAAGGGAGTAATTAATACTAAATAAAAACCCAAGAGTTTGTGATTGGAACTTCCATATGGTACGTTGATTAAATTCTGCAGTACGTGTATTTCGTTTCATCAAATTATCATCGAGCACATCTATTACTCTTAAATTAGCTGTCAACTTATCTTTTAACAGTTTTGCTCTTATTCCCCAATCGATTCTATTTCTGGGTTCTATAAAATTGAAAGCATTTTGTCGTTTTGGTGTGTATCGGTAGGTAATATCAGTACTTATCTTTTTAGAAATTTTGAAGGTGTTTTTGAATTGTAGATTAGAAGAATATAAATCATTCCAGGTATTTAGGTTATTTTCATTGACCTTTGTGTAGTAGTAATTTCCTGTAAAAAATGCATCCCAAAACTTAGCTATTTTATAAGATACCATTGTTTCTATACCCAAAGAATGGTTTATACCGATATTCTGAAATGAAATTACCTGTATATTATCATCTTCAATATTATTCACCCAAAGTATCACATCTTTTCTGTAGCGGTAAAAAGAAGCAATAGACCAATTCACTTTTCCACCATTATTTTGATAATTCAACTCAATATTATCACTGTATTCAGGTTTCAGACCTGGATTACCGTCAAATCTGAAAAACGGATTTCCTAATTGAAAAGGATTAATATGATGTAAGTTAGGCCTAGAGACACGTTTGCTATATCCTATTCCTAATGTAGTATCTTCATTAAATTTATAAGAAAGGTGTATTGATGGAAATAAGTTAGAAAATTTTAGATCTGTGTTTAATGAGTTTAAGGTATTTTGAGACTCTGAGGAAAAGAATTCATACCGTAGTCCTATTTGCCAATCAAATTTATAAGCACTGAATTTAGTAAGTCCATAAAAACCAATAAGTTCTTCTTCATAATCAAATGCATTATTTGTTTCGTCAGTTTCGTTTGATCTAAAATATTGATTGTTTTTGGAGTTACTTTTGTTCCAAGAAAACCCTGTTTCTAAGAGTGCTTTTTTTGAAATAGGTAAGGAATAATCGAAAGACAATGTATGAATCCTATTATCTTCTGTTATAATTTGATTGAATAAGAATATAGTTTCTTCAAAGTCAGAAGCTGGATAGTCATTCTTATTGTTGTTAAAGTTATAATCCAACTCCAGAAAATGCCCCGTTTTAGCAAATTCACGACGATAATTCGCATTCAGTACAGATGTTACATGCGTATGTTCAGAGTTTCTCGTGTATACAAAATCCTCTCGATCAGTTAAGTTAAAATATTGAGATCTGTTATAAAAACTATGATAATCATCGGTATAATCAAATGCTATAGAAAATTCATTATGTTCATCAGTAAAGAAATCCAATCCGATAGCTCCTTTTCTTATCAATCCGTTAAAATCATAAGGTGTAAATATTCCTTGAGTATCACCATCCATAAATGTTCTATTGATAGTTTGTTTACTATCCATTTCTCTTCCTGATTGTGAAGCATTAAATCTAATATTCATGAATGATAAGTTATAATTACCTTGAACACCATATCCATACCGTTTTGTACCAACAGAACTATTGAGATTCATATTTAGTCCTGTATTTAGATCTCTTTTTAGAATTACGTTAATAATTCCGGATAACCCATCTGCTTGGTATTTTGCCGATGGAGAAGTTATAATTTCCACACTTTTTATCGTAGAAGAAGGTATTTGTTCCAATAATTCTGTCGCGTTTAAGGAAGAAGGTTTACCATTGATTAATAGTCGTACATTATCACTTCCTCTTAGAGATAAACTACCTGTTCCCAGGTCTGTTTGTATATCTGCAATTTGATCAAAAGCTTCTAACGCTGTGGTTCCTGATTGTTGGATGTCAGTTCCTATATTTATAATTTTCCGATCGATTTTCAGTTGTGTTGTTGTACGATTTCCTTCTATAATCACTTCATCTAGCGTACTGACTTTTGATGTTAGTTCGATTAAAATATTTTCGGGAGTAGTTAGCTCTGCAAACTGACCTATATGAGTTTCATACCCAATAAAACTAACTTCGAACGATGTAAACGCTTTCGTGAAATTTAATCGAAACAGGCCATTGTCATCGGTAGAAGCACCATCAATCAATTCTCTTTTATCATTATAGACAACAATAGTTGCGTACGGAATTACTTCCTGAGTAGATATATCTTTCACAATTCCTGTGAAAGTATCAATTTCCTGAGCGGTCGTGATTAGCGATCCCAGAATTGAAAATAATATAAAGATTACTGTTCGTATCATTTTTTGATTTTGATATTTCAAAAGTGATACTCTTATCTTTTTTGTGAAATTTTAATCTGTGAATGTCACTAATTTCTCCGTTAACAATACTTTTAACAAAGTCATAAATATTATATAATTAACATTTTGTAGCGCAACTTTGATCAAAACTAATCATCTACATTAACGTATTTATTAACTTTATAAACAAAACAATGAGACATTTATTTATCATAATGCTTTCTATTATTTTAATAAGCTGCAGTAACGATGATGATACCATTAATCGCTCTGATAGTCTACAGGGAGAATGGAATCTGGTAAATGTTACCGGTGGATTTGCTGGAATAGATCAGGATTTTGAGAGAGGCACTATTATTTGGAATTTTAATGAATCTACTAATATGGTAACAGTCACTAATACTAGCACTATTACTGGCGTATACGATGGTTTTCCTTCTGGTGTATATTCTTATAGTATTGTAGCTCCTGCAGATATAGATGAGCTGGTCGTAAACGATATCAATCTAGGGACTTTTACAGTTTCATCTACTAATTTTCAGGTCACTCAACAATTTAGAGATGGATTCGAGATTAGGTTTGAGCGGTAATTAAATTTCATTACTCATTTGTGGACGCAACCAATATGGAAGTATACCATCTATTAAGAGAATTAACTTTTAAATTATAAAATATGAAACGCTTCTATCTAGTATTACTTTCTATTATTATTTTTAGTTGTAGTAATGATGATGATAATAATTTAGAACCAACGCTTCAAGGCACGTGGAATCTTGTTAATGTATCAGGAGGTATTACTGGATTAGATGAAGATATAGATAGAGGAGTGGTTGTTTGGGATTTTAATGCGTCTACAGGTATGGTTACCATTGTTAACAATAGTACAACTACTTCTGCAAATACATTGTTAGCGTCGGGAACATATACATATAATGTTTCTGCTCCGGCAGATGCGGACTTACTAATTGTTAATGAAGTGGATTATGGTAGGTTAAACTTAGAAAATAGCGTATTTACTATAACGGAAAACGCTATTGACGGATTTACGTTTCGTTTTGAAAGATAATATCACTTAAATACTCTTGCCGTTTTTAATTTCTACAAAAAGCGGCAAGAGTATTCAGAAATAGAAGTGTTATAAATTAACTCTTTTGTTTTTTGGATATTTTAATTGATAAGAAAATTGTTTTTCTAATTGTGCTTTTGGTTTTATTGTTAGTTTCCATTTCATAATTCCTGTTTTGGGATCGTAATTGGAATCATTGGTTTCGATGTTATCCACTTTGATTTCTTTATTTTGAGAAATAGGAATTCGATCTTCGAGAATCAGATGAATCGCATTTTGTTTATTATTTTTTAATTGTATAGCATATCCAAGATCTACGATTCGATTACTTCCATAAAAAGATTTGCTTTTAAATTTTTTTAGAGGTTCTCTTTTTACTACAATATTAGGATCAGTTCCTAATGAGATCATCAAACTATCGGTTGTTGCTTGTGGATCAATATTTGTTTTTCCGGCATAGCTACCTTCAAAATAAATGTTTGCTTCTCCTGCTAATAGATCAAATTGCTCCCAATTTCCTAATTTGGCTGTCAAGAATACATTTTCATTGAGTTCCGGAGCAACATAATAGCTGTAATCAGCATTCATATCAAAATTATCAATTTCTATAGTAGTGATATCACTATTGGATTTGATAGTATATTTCTTTTTGATCACAAATCGGGTATTTGTAATCCCTTCTTCTTTAGATACTACGGTAAGGTTATACGTTTCTTTTTCTCTTTTTGTTTTCTTTCTGGATGCTTTTCTATACCCTGATGAAGTTCCATATGCTGTTATAACGACTTCCTCTAATGCGCTGCTATCTTCTTCCATGCTTATATTGACTATAGAGCTTCCTATTGTTATTTCTTCTGTAGTATAACCAAGGTAAGAGAATACTAATTGTTTTCCTTGTTTTATATTAATGGTATATCTACCATCAAAATCTGTTACAGCGCCATTACTTGATCCTTTTTCAATTATCGTAGCGCCAGGAAGCGGAAGTCCTTTTTCATCTGTTACAATTCCACTAACGGTTTTTATATTTGGATTATAAGTGGAAGAATATCTATTTACAGCACTTCTTCTTTGATAATTACCATAATTAAAGTTTAAATACCTTGTTGTAAGATCAGGCTTTAAGTTATTAGTGTTAGGATCACCTGTGGATAAGATAACTTTTGTGTTATTCCAATCAGTACCAGTTTTTTGATATACATTAGCTTTGTAAGTTATTTTAAGCGGTGTGTCGGTGTTTTTTGATTTGATATCATATAAAGGAAACCATCCTGCGTCAGTTACATTATACTTTAGTTTTAATGCAAGATTCGTAGCAGAAGACACATCTATTTTTACCTTTATTTCTCCTCGTTCTTCTTTAGTGTGATCACTTAGTCTATCAATTTGATTGGTGATATCTCTAATTTCATCGTGTAATTTGTTTTTTTGCAGATTAATATTGTATGTTTCATTCTGTATAGCTACTGATCTTTCTCGGTAATAGGTAGATATTAGTTTTACTTTGTCCAATGAAAGGGCAGTTTGATCGCTACCTATTTGTTGATTATTTTCCAGTACCTTCTTTTCCTGATGGAGTCCTGATAGTAGGTTTTCTAATTTGTTTTTCTTTAATAATAATAGTTCTAGCTGATTTTCTAGGGATGCTAACTCTTTCGAATTCTTTTTCTTTTCTAAATAATTAATTCCATAATTTATAGATAAGATAGAAGCGTTTTTTAAACCTGAAATTTGTATACTATTTTCATCAATTTTGTTAGAAAGATCATAGAATATGATTTCGTTCACTCCTGGTAGTACGTCCGCTAAAGCAGTTCTTTGAATTCTTGCTCCTGATACGTAAACGGTTACTTCTTTTATGGTAGAGGGTACTCTTTTCTCGTTATTACCAAAAATGATAGTTGGCAAGAGTAATATAAGTAAGGTAAAGGTTCTCATAGGTATGTGTTGTTTTTGGATTTTAAACGAAAATATAACTGTAGCTCATAAAAATAAACCCATAATGAGTGAAGTACCTTTTTGATTGAGTAAATCCTTATAAATACTTAGTTTGCAGTATAAAAAGGCCGTGAAGACCTTGTAAATAAAGAAAAAAGGGGGAAAACCCCTATATGATTTCTAGCTAAAGTCCCCTTAATTTGTATCATAGATAAGTATACTTTTGAACCACACTTATTAATAAACCTTAAATACACTCATTATGAAACGGCTTTTTCTACCCATAGCTCTAATCTCATTTGCAGTTATATGTCTAAGTATAGTGCATATAGATAATGTGAATAAGTTAGATGAAGAATATAATCAGCTAAGAGAGAAACATCAAATCAGTAGTGATTCTGATGTGGAAATAACAACTATCGATAAGTTCGATACTAAATGAAGAGTTGAGAAGGATACGTTACAAACCAGTAAAGAAGTAGAATCAACTACTTCTGAATTGGAAAAATAAAAAGGGAAAACAAAAAAAGTAACGGATCACTCCAAGACTGCTGCCTTGCATATTATTGTAAGGCAGTTTTTTTGTTTAAATGAGTTAGATAGAGGGTAATAATTGTATATATAGAAAAGATATTTTACGAATTCTAAATGAATCCCTACGAATTCTAAAACACCTATCGGTAGAGACCGTAATCATGATTACTTTTAAACCGTAATTAAAGAATGGTCTTTTTTTGCTGCCAAATCATTTAATCCCAAAATAAAATGAAAAAGCTTTTAATACCAATAATACTAATTTGCTTTGCAGTAGCATGTTTAGGATTTGTACATATAGATAATATGAATAAATCTGAATTGAATAGGGTAACATCAAAGGGGGAAAGTTTTGATATTAATTCATAATGCTATTGCAAAAGTAAATTATATGTTATTGGTCGATAAAGAGGGCTTTTAGCTTTGGAGTTGGAATCATGCAACTCTCTTTTTTGCCAAACCAGTTATATCTGTTTCTTGAGATTATATCGTAAACACAATCTCTTAAGAATTTAGGAAAAATAAGAAAAACAGAAAGTAACGGATAACCACCAGACAGCTGTCTTGCAATATGCAGGGCGGCTGTTGACTTATGATAATATGCCAGATTAGGTTCGATAAGCAGAATAGTGTCTAGTTTAGAAGTATCAATATTTCTTTCTTTTGCCAATTTCTGTCCTACCTCGCTCTGTAAAGAAGCATATCGAAATACATCCTTCTTATCATGCTTAATGATAAAATTAACCGCTCCACTACAAAGATTACACACTCCATCGAATAATATGATTTTTTTTCCTTCGATATTCATACTACAAAGATAAGAACCAAATATAGAATCTTGCTAATCAATTATCATTTCATTAAGAATCACTTTAGGGTAATAGAATCTATAACTTGTTTGGTGGTGATTTGCAGATTCTTTGGTAATAAATTATCCTTAGGCAAAACTGCCAGATAACGATCGTTATTGGAATCAAAAACTTGTTTAAAAGTAGGGTCTTTTAATTGAAGTATATCACATATTTCTGTGATGAGATCCAGATGATAAATAAGATCAGTGCTTCCGAGATGGAAGATTCCTTTTTTACTTCGGTTGATGATATAGTGTAATTGTTGTGTAAGTTTAGAAATAGCGGTTGCATTGATAATTACATTAGGAAAAACCTCTATTGCAGCCTTAAGATCATATAAGGTTTTAAGTTCTTGTACACGAGGTGTACTGGCTCCAAAAATCATAGGTATCCTAGCGATTACATATTTATGAGGTGGTAGTCGCATTAATGCATTTTCAATTTTGATTTTTAATCTTCCATAAACACTATCACTCAATGTTTTATCGTGTTCATATGAGGGATAGTTGCTAAACGTATCAAATACATTAGCACTGGATAGAAATATCAATTTTGATTTGTTCTTTTTTAACCAGTTTATGATTCGCTGATGCGCATCTAACTGCGCATTAAAATTCCCTCTAATAGCAGAAACGATAATAGTAGGTTTTAGGTTGTCTAATAATATGGAGATATCTTCCAGTTCCATATCATACTGAAAGAATTTTTGATTTTTTTCATAAAAAGCATTATCTGTGCGGTAGGTGCCATAGGTGTCAAAATAGGAATTAAGCTCTTTGTATAGAGCATTTCCTATAAAACCACTGGCTCCTATGATTAAAATTTTTTTCAATACTATCCTATGCTAAAAAAAGTTAAGTTTCAAAGATCACTAAACTATGTAACCTTGAAACTTAACTTACCCTTTATTATTGTTATAAAATAATTATCCTTTATAAAAAGGTAATTTTACTACCGTTGCAGGAATCGCTTTTTTACGAACCTGAATATTGATCTTACTTCCTGGAGCAGCAAAAACCTTAGGCACATAGCCTAAACCAATTCCTTTTCCTAAAGATGGTGACATCGTACCAGAAGTCACAGTTCCGATTTTGTTACCATTTCCATCTACAATATCATAATCGTGTCTGGGAATTCCTCTTTCATCTAATTCAAAACCTACCAGTTTACGTTCTATTCCATGTTCTTTTTGCTTTGCCAAAGCATCAGCATTCACAAAATCTTTGGTGAATTTTGTAATCCAACCTAGACCAGCTTCAATAGGAGAAGTTTCATCATTAATATCATTTCCATATAGACAATATCCCATTTCTAATCGCAACGTGTCTCTAGCTGCGAGACCAATAGGTTTGATTCCGAAATCTTCACCAGCTTCTAATACTTTATCCCAAATTTGTTGCACTTCAGAATTTTTACAATAGATTTCAAAACCACCACTGCCGGTATATCCAGTTGCTGAGATAATCACATGGTCAATTCCTGCAAAATCCGCCACTTCAAACGTATAAAATTTCATAGCTTCCAGATCCACGGATGTTAGGGATTGCATGGATTCTGCAGCTTTTGGACCTTGAATCGCTAATAAAGAATAATCTTCCGATAGATCACGCATATCTGCGTTCATCGTATTATGACTTTTGATCCAATCCCAATCTTTCTGTATGTTAGATGCATTGACTACCAATAAGTATTTCTCATCAGCTAATTTATATACAATCAAGTCATCTACAATACCACCTTTATCATTAGGCAAACAGCTATACTGAGCTTTTCCGTCTACAAGCTTAGCCGCATCATTAGAAGTTACTTTTTGGATTAAATCCAAAGCATTAGGACCTGTAATTAAAAACTCACCCATATGTGATACATCAAAAACACCAACACCATTACGAACTGTTTCGTGTTCTATATTTACTCCTTCATAGGATACAGGCATATTATATCCTGCAAACGGAACTATTTTGGCACCTAAAGCAGCATGAGTTTCTGTTAATGCAGTGTTTTTCATAATGAATTGATTTGTAGAATTAAGAATCAAATTGAGGCCGAAAGTAAAAAACTTTGCGTTGGTAAACAATGCTTTTTTATGATAAATTGTTAACTTTTTCCTAATCCGAAAGCTAATAATTAGGGATATGATAATATAGGATTAGGTTTTCAGTGTTTTTTAATAACTTTATAAAATATCGTTTTTAATTAAAAGAGTATGTCTGCTGGATATTCAGGAACAACACTTGCCAAAAAACTCGGAATAAAGGAAGGGAACACGCTATTGTTTTATAATCGTCCTGATCATTATTGGGATCTATTTTCTGACGTACCAGAGCATATAAAAGAGTTAAAAAAGGTTACACGTGAAGAAGCGGATTTTATTCAGGTGTTTTGTACTAGTGTAGATGAACTATATACACAGATTCCGATATATAAAACTGCTTTGAAGAAAACAGGAATGTTATGGGTGAGCTGGGCCAAAGGAGTTCTAAAATACCTACGGATCTTAAAAGAGAGCCTATAAGAGAATATTTATTAGATATTGGATTGGTGGATATTAAGGTGGCCGCTGTTGATGAAGACTGGAGCGGTTTAAAATTTGTCTACCGAGTTTCAGATAGAAATTAGTATATCTATTTGATTAAAATATCTGATTTGAAGCAACCTAATTGTGTAAAATGTATCTATATCATAAACAAGGTAGTTATGAAAAAATACACGTTTCTTTTTTTAATTCCACTTTTATTTGTTTTCTCCTGCAGTAGTGATGACGATACTATAGTAAATCCAGATTTATTAGGAAAATGGCAACTAATAGAGCAATTAGTGGATCCAGGCGATGGAAGTGGTACATTCCAACCGATAAGTAGTGATTTAGAATTAGAATTTTTGGAAGAAGGTATCCTAGAAGTTTCTAATGGTAGTCTATGTTCATTAGCTATAGATTCTGAAGGAAATAGTACAGAAAGTTATTCTATTGATGAAAACACTATAAATGTTACATGCGATACTCCTATTTCAATTGGTTTTGAAATCAAAGAAGGAAGTTTGTTTTTATATCACTCTTGTATAGAAGCATGTGGGCAGCGCTATCAGAAACTTCCTTAAACTCGTTTTTTACGAATTATATGTAGATGCTAATAAATAACAAATCCTGTTCTAACTTAGAACAGGATTTGCAAAATAACCCTCATCAATTATGACAAGTTAACTAATACGTTAGCAAAAATTATTGCATTAACTTTTTAGACAGCTCTTGTAATTCAGTTGACTTAGCCATCATGTAATCATTTAGTTTTTTTACGTCATCACCAGAAAGGTTCCCCATAACTTCTTGAGCTTTGGTACCTAATTCTTGTCCTTTTTGACCTAAAGAAGCAAAAGCAGTCATATCCTTACTTTCTACTACTTTCTTATACTCTTCGATATAAGCTTCATAAGAATTTACATACTCCTGTACTTTTTCATCACTAAAACTAGGTACACCTTCTGATGCTGCAGTTTCAGTTTTTTCTTCAGTCTTTTCTTCTGCCTTTTCAGTTTTTTCAACTTCCTCAGTTTTATCAGCACTATCAGTTGCTTCAGACTTAGTTTCGTTTTTACAAGAAGCTGCAAAAAGAACAGCCATAACTAATGCGAAATTTAAAATGGTTTTTTTCATGATTTTTGTATAAATGTTAATTAATTGGTTTGTTTTATTAACAATGCAAATATACACTAGTTTATTCCTTAACCAAAACACTTTTTTCAGTGAAAAAAACACCCTGTTTTCAGGGTGTTGAAAGGCGTAAAACCTATAAACTCCCTTAAAAATAATGTATATTCGAAAAGACAATATTAAGATAATGTTCTAAAATGTCACTTAATCAGCTCTTTAAGCGGTTTATCGATTTGTAATAAAATTTTAAGATGCTTTCAGTAAGATTAGATAATGAATTATAATATTTTTGCCCTATGCAATATGTAAAAGATTCTATATTCTATCAAGACGCCATTCATGAATTAAATTATTCGTTTGGTGACTTTTATCTGTTTGATAGATTTGTAATTGGGGAATTCAAAGAAGATACTGTAGTTACCTGGGATGATCATGCAAAACTATTGGTGGAGGATCTAACGAACCTATATGATCATGATGGATCTAATGTAGTCTACATTACTAACAGGGTGCATAGGTATGCTGTAAAACCAAGTGATTGGTTAAAGTTTTATAAGAGTGATTACAAGATGAAAGGCTATGCTATTGTTAGTTATACTCCTAAGGGTTTATTAAACTCATTAATAGAAAAATTATTCATCAAAAGTAAATTTAAAAGCTTCGAATCCTTAGAAGAGGCTATTCATTGGGCTAGAAGCCTAACAGAGGAGGCAGTTTCTAATTAAAACTGGAGATAGCATAATTATCTGATATTTTTATCTCGAATATCTAGACATCAATGAAAAAGCAAAGGACTCATTGAAATCGGTATTTTTCAAAAAAAAGAAAAATAATAGAAAATGATTTTGTAGATTTCAATAAAAGTAAACTTACGATAGGATAAACCTCATAATCAAGCATCGTTGAAAAAAACACTACAAATTATATTCCTAATTAGTCTATTTTCCTGCAGCTTCATTCCAGAAAACAAAGGAAATACCAAAATAGAAGATACTGTAAAGCAGACTCCAGCAAAAGTAGAAGATACAGTAGAAATGGTAGAAGAATCCTCCTCGAAAGAGGAGAAGGAAATAATAGAGGTAGAAAGAGAAGCATTTGTGCCTTCTCCATTTATAGCTAAAATTCTAAAGCAGTTAGACATCCAACCCGTAGAAGTATATGATGAATTTATTGTTCAGAAAGTATTGCCTTATGAGACTGCAAGTACCGTAGTAGTAATACCTACAATAGCTAGTTTAGAAGATGATGGATATTCTTTTTCGTTGAACAGTTATATTTTGGTTGTAGATTCAGAAACAGCTGCTATCAAACAGAAGTTTTATGAAAGTAATAGTTGGTATTCTGATGCAATTCGTATAGAAGAAGTATCAATTGATACGGCAAATTATAAAGTAACAGATAATAAAAGAGCTTTCGGGATAGAACTATATTATATTGGTGCTTCCAGACCGAATCCTTATAATTCTAGAACGTTGTCTCTTTTTATTCAGGAAGAAAGTAAATTGATTAAGGTATTGGATTCTTTTGAAACAAAGTCATATTGGGGAGAATGGGATATGAGATGTACTGGTGAGTTTATAGACGTAAATAAAATTTTCATAATGGATGCTAACCAATCGGAAGGATTTTATGATATCATGGTTCGTGTGGAAACAACTACTATGGAAACTTTCGAAAAAGGAGAAGACGATTGTGATGAAAAAGAAACAACAAAAAAATCGAAACAGCTTCTAAAATATGCAAATGGTAGCTATGAAATACACAAAAAAACATATACGTTAGAAACTGAATCTCCTTGTAAACTAACAGTTGTATTAGAAGACAACCGATATTATCTCAAAACTAATAAACGAGAACATTCAGGAACCTTTTTAGTTAAAGATGGTAGTATTACCTTTGAAGGATTACTAACCGATGAACCTAAAGTTGAAGTCCAAGGAGCTTATTACGAAAATGAAATTGTGATACAGAATTATGGAAATTCTATGAATCCATTCATTGTATTTGGAGAATGTGATGATCAGAAATATCTTCATTTGAGAAAAAAGGAATAATCTTTGTTTGCTCACTTGAATACGTATAATTTTATCAAATGAAAGATACTTTACTTGTTCTATTCCTATTTTTTGTTTGTAGTATTTATGCTCAACACAAAGATTACAGGACTACATTGCAGGAAATAGAAATGGTAAGGGAAAAGGCGAGAACCTCTTATAATATAGCAAATACTGCAGAAAAAGATTCCATTATTACTGCAACGAGAGTTTATATTTTTAAAACATTAGTGGATGATGTTTTTCCATTTTGGTACGGAACGCCATGGGATTTTAACGGGCATACCAAAATACCGGGAGAAGGCAAGATTGCATGTGGCTATTTTGTGACCACTACATTACAAGATATTGGATTTAACATTCCGAGATATAAGTGGGCGCAATCTGCTTCTGAAGTGTTTATTAAGAAATTGGCAAAGCAACAAGTCAAACGTTTCACTAATAAACCGTTAAGCACTATAGAGAATTTCTTATTAAATAGTGGAGATGGATTGTATCTAGTAGGACTGGATGATCATACAGGTTTTATTAGTGTAGATAACAAAAAAATACGATTTATTCACGCCAGTTATTATAAACCAGAAATAGGGGTAATGGCTGAAGTTTTGGATTCAGAAAACCCACTAAAGTATTCTAAATATAGAGTAATAGGCAAGCTACTGTCTAATGCCATGGTACATAATTGGATCAATTCGGTTCGGTATAATTGATGCTGAAATATAGACAAGACAATGAAATCTTCCTTTGATAAAGGTGGTTTACAGGGGTGACTACTATTTAAAATATTATTTACTTTGAGTCACAAGAATTAGATAAAAGTAAATCATGCCAATCATATCTATCAGTGAACATCTAGAGCATTATCATACCCTAAAAAGTAAATTTATTTCTCCTAGTAATAAGATGGAGGCTTTAATGGAAGTGTGTTTGTATAAAAAGGTTATTAGTACGGGTTTGGTAGAAAACGTACAAAAGAAACCAGTAGTTGCATTCTATACAACAACCAATCGAACAGAAGTCCCAAAACGAGATTGGACACAACAAATGAAACAGGCAGCCTTGCGATATGCTCAGGAATATCCAGTGATGGATTCAGGAAAAACATATTCTTTATTAGGTAAAATACTGTTTTCTACAGCTACTATTGGTGTAATTGGTGCTTTTGCATCGGTTTTTTACGTACTATATTTTAGCGCACCTCAATCCAAAATCAGTATAGAAGAGTTTGTGTCTTTACCAGAAAAAGGAGATCGATATTATGGATTTATCAATCAAACCATAGATGACAAGCAAACACCTTTTTTAGGGCACGGATGGATTCAGATTGTAGACGTGAATCCTATCGATAGTACTTGTGTTTATGTAACAAGCACGGGAGTCGGTGAACTTACCTTTGATACTCTAGAAGCGGAGCATACTAGCTTTTCGAATCAAGAAATTCAGGGGAAATTTAATGCCGATAAACGTGCACAGAAGATTAGTATCATTTCACAAGATAAACGCTGGCGATTTAATTCCCAGGTAATGAGCAATAAAACTAAAAATTATAAAATCACTGTAGAATAGACCAAACATGGAATTATTACAGAACACTCCACTAAGTCGTAAAAACCCACCGAAGAATGACACTTTTTTACTAGCGTATCAAAATTTAGAATCCAATACTAAGGTGGGCTTGTCAATACTGGGAACTGCCACGCTATTTTTTCTTTTAGTAATTGGTATGGGGGTTTATGAGGTTTTCGGAAATCCTTCAAACGGAAATGGAATGCCGGCGAGTAGTTTACTAGAACCTGATTTTTTAGCTATTATATTGGGAGTAGGTATATCCATGTTTTTTATACTATTTTTTCTGAATAAACAAAGAAAATTAGCAATCAGAGAGCAGCAGACATATTACAAAATAGGAAAAGTACAGCCGTTGGATATAGATCAGAAAAAAGCAATACGACTTAATCTGGTACATATGTTTTATTGTGGCGGTTGGTCAGACACCTTAGAAGTTTTTCCATGTAATATTCGTTTAGATGAGCAAAAATTTAACCCTAAGACATTTGATATACATTATGATAAATTATACCAGCAATATTTAAATGAAGACTGGGGTGTACTAAATAAAGAACAATATCAGGAAATGATAGCACGACTATTTGATGGGATGCATTCTAAATGGTTTGCCCAAGATATCCAGTCCGATTCGGCAGAGGATATGATCAATCAAATCTCTGGGCTTACTAAAGTAGATGAGCAGTATATACAAGAGTGTGGAACGATATCAAACGATAAACCTAAGAAATTGATATGGGGATTTGATTTGTTTAGAGTAATTCCGATGAGCAGATGGGCTTTTATGTCGGGATATATTACAGAAGAAGAAGCTTGGTCGAATATATTGAAAGCTTCAAAACTTGTTTATTTTCTATTTGATAATCACGAAGATTTTTATAACAACTATCGGGTTGGACATGCTTTTTGGAGTAATGATTTTGAAGCGTGTACTGATCGATTAGAGAAATGGAAATACTTTAAAGAGCATTGTGACTGGCTTGCTAGAGATCTGGAATGGACAAAACCTGCAGCAGTAGCACTACCAGAGAATATGAAGACTAATTTTGGCGAACATCTTTCTAGTATCCAACAACAAAAAGCAACCATAGGTTTTCGTAAAACAGAGGAAAGTGAGTAGTTGAAAGGGGAGACTTCGGGAACCTCAGTCTACTTTTAATTTCTTAGCTCTGATAAGATACCTGGACACTGAGGAGACTCGAAGCGTTTCAGTACACATTAAAATCAAATTAAAAGACAAAAATGTCAAATACAAAGAAAACAGCATTTCAAATATTAATAGTTATTACTTGTTTCGTAATATTATTTACTAGTTTCATCCTTTTGAAATCCAGATATGATGAAAAGAAAACAGCTAAAACAGCTAAATTCGAAGCTAAAAAAGATGTCATTAGAGATCTGGATTATCAATATGCTATACTAAAATATTCGGCAAGAGATTGGAGTACGTTATACGCTAAAATCACCACTTTCCCTAACAGAGATACGATAGAGCATCCAAAGTATATAGTAGCAGAACTACCTTGGAAACACGACGAGATAGTAAGATTTTGGGATCGATATGAAGAAGATGTGTATATCCAGCATTATGCAACAGATAAAGCGTATCTATCAGAAATATATAAGGTAGGAGATACGTTGAGTCAAATTTCTAAAGCATATACAACACAAAATAGAATATCGGACTATTTAGAATCGCTGAATATGGCCTATGCGGATATTCTAAATCACTTACCTATGACTGATAGTGTTTCCAGGTATTCATCAAGAAATGATCCAAGATTTTCAACCTATTTCTACTATCTGGATAAAATTGACCGTGCTTATTACGAGTTATTATTCGAGCATTATCCAACAGCATTACATAATTTAATCTATGGCACGGAAGAATTCGAAAAAGAAGCGGTTCGTAATTTGATATTTAGGCAAACACAAGAATTAAATAATTCTTGGGGTCATATAAATACCCCAGAAACAAAAAAGTTCAAAAAACATATGAAAGCGTATCTAGATGTCGAAAAGGATTCTCTGAATAGCTATGTTGTTAAGAAAAATGGAGATAAATTGTTGTTATTGGTAAAAACAGCTCAATTCACAGAAAAAGATGATGTCTCATTAAAAAAAGCATATCTCGATGCGTTAACAGAAGGTTTTCATTTGATTAAAGATAAGAACATCAAAGAAGTATACGTATATCTTGAATTTTTTAACATTGAAACGTTTTATACTGATATTTGGATAAAAACACCTGATAAGGCTTATTATATAGTCGAAGACACTGATGATATTCCTAAAATCTTATCAGATTTTTATGAAGTGGATAACTATAAATATTATATCAAAGGATCTTTTTCTTTAATATATACCTGGTATCCGAATCATAAAAGGTTCAATGAATAGTAAACAGAACATTGGGCTAATTTTTACTCTAAAGAATTCCACGATGCTCTGCCTCGGGGTTTCCTATTTCTCCCTCTCCTTTCGGGGGAGAGGGTTGGGGTGAGGGGGAAATATAAAATTTCGTTTTTTGATCCCAAGATCAAAATGAAACCAGCGAAATACCCCTATGGCTCTGCCTCGGGGATAGTTGGTTTTAAGAAATTTTTTATTGAAGAAATTTAACTCTCATAACGTATCTGAACTAGGATAATTCGAAGGATGGTGAATGGGGCTTCGAGTGCCTCAGCCCCAGATATAAATCTGAAGGGTGAGGCTCTCTAACCCTGAACCCTTTGACAGGCTCAGAACAGGTTAAGTTCAGGGGTAATTCCAGTCGAACTGGATTTGCTAAGTGTCCTCCATAGGCGGACAGGTACCGAAGTACAATTTATATTAGTTATCTATTCCTATATTTTCCAGAACAATCACATCAACTTCGCCCGATACAGAAAGATCATTTTGTGAGTCATTATTTATCCCTTCTACTTCAAAAGAGAAAGAAAAGGTTAAGGTATTGGTGTCGTCGTTAAAGTTAAAATCTGTAATGCCGAAATTTAAAACCTCCACATCATCATTACTAAAATTCTCGTCCAATTGTAAGACTCCCAGATCTTCAAAAATGATATTATGTTCTATAAATTTCATATTAAAATCAAAGGTTTCATTTTCAGTTCCAGGGTTGATGGCTATAAGATTAATTTCTACAGTAGATTCTTGATTTCGATCATCAGGAATATTAATAAATCGCAATAGATTAAAAGAAATACTGGAAGTATCTGTATCAACTATTACTGAATTACCATTTTCGAGCGCCTGTGAATCGATTGCTGTGAATTCAAAGACCGTTGTATCTGTAAAAGCAGATGCATTATCAATCCTTGTTCCATCCAGTGTAATGGTAATTCCTCCGAATTGTCGTAATTCGTCAAAACCAACTCCATCGATTCCGTCCACGCCATCAATTCCGTCGATTCCATCGATTCCGGCTATACCATCTTCTCCTTCGCAATTGGTTAAGAATACCCCAAGGCAAACCACTAAAATGGTTTTGTATATCGTTGTAAAATCTAAATATTTCATTTTTTATAATTTTATAGCTTTAATATCATTTATTAGTGAAACTCTATTTTGAAAAGTAGCGAAGCAACACATTCAAAATAGGTAGTTGAACTAATCCCGCTTTTTAGCGGGATCTTAGGTCTAATACCTAAAATCTTGCTTCGAAACTTTAAAGATTATTTTCGTTTGAATGCCTCGTGGGCTTACCCCGAGGATATTTATTCTAACCCTGGTATCTCTTTTAGGACAATTACATCTACCTCTCCCGATACAGAAATATCATTACCAGTAGTATTTAATTCGGCAGGTATATCCGCGGTAAATGAAAATGTAAGTGTATTGGTTTCGTTATTAAAATTGAAATTGGTTACGTTCGCATTACTAATTGAACTACTGGTAACATCAAAAAATGTCAAATCTTCTGAGATCACTGCATAGCGAAAAATTTGTAGATCAAAGTCAACTATTTGGTTAGCTTCTCCAGGATTCGTTACTAATAACTGGAAAATAGTACTGGCTGATTGAAACTCATCATCAGGAGCGCTTAAAAATCTTCTCACATTAAATTGCAACCCAGATTCATTAGGGGTTACTGTATTTCCTTCGGTTAAGAAAACTGGAGATAATGCGCCAAACCTAAAGATTTCCGAATCAGTAAAAGACTGATTATCTGGTCGTGTACCTTCTAATGTTAATGTGATACTCCCAAATCTGGTAATTTCGTCAAAACCTAAGCCATCTGTTCCGTCGATTCCATCAATTCCGTTAACCCCATCGTTTCCGGCTGAACCATCTTCTACTTCACAACTAGATAGTAGGAGTCCAAAACAGCAAACCAAAAGGATTTTGTATGCATGTATATAATTATAACTTTTCATGTGTATTTCTTTTACTCGATAATCGAGATTTAAATGCTCCGAGGCTTGCCTCGAAATCTAAAATTATTTTCAATCTAATGTCTCATGGGCTTGCCCTGAGGTAGTTTACTTATTTTTTCAATTAGTTAGGTACTATATCCTCTATATCTTCAAAAACGATCACATCGATTTCTACAGAAACAGATAGATCATTTCCTGTGCTATTACTCGCTGCATCTACATCAAAAGAGAATGAGATGGTAAAGGCGTTGGTTTCATTATTAAAATTAAAATTGGTAATACTTACATTAGAAACACCTGCATCATCAGTTTCAAAACTATCGCTAAATTCGAAGAAGGATAAATCATCTCCGATAATGGCATAATCTATTATATCTGTAAAGATTAATATATCCTGATTTTGTTCTCCAGGATTTGTGACCTCAACAAATACCTCAAGATCAGATCCTTGAAATTCGTTATCAGGAGTGCTCAAAAATCGTACTACATCAAATTCCAACAGTGAATTATCAGTATCTATAAAGACTGTGTTTAGAAAATCAACGTCTTCTAAACCAATAAACTTAAAAATATCGGTTTTTGTAAAGGCTACTCCATCGGGTCTTGTGCCTTCCAGGCTGAGCGTAATAGCTCCAAATTTGCTAAGTTCATCAAAGCCAACGCCGTTTTCTCCATCTGTTCCGTCCGTTCCATTGACTCCATCGATCCCATCGAGACCGTTTTCCCCATCTTCACAATTAGAGAAGAAGATCCCTAAGGTGCATAACAGCATAATTTTTAAAAAGTGTTTTTTCATTTTTTTGTTTTAAAAGATTTGTATGAGTTAGTTATGTAAATAACTTGCTATTAGATCTTTCTATGAAATAAAAATCTGTGAAACGGAAAAAATGGATTTAAAAAGGAAAAAATAGAAGTGAATGGAATGCTTATTTTTCTGATACCTACAGTTTGCATATGTTATTCCATAGGCTATAAAAGTAATCCTGAGGTGTCATACTGAGGCTCCTCCATAGGCGGACAGGTGCCGAAGTACAGTCCTCGTTGTAAGGTATCCGAACCCTGAGCGTAGCCGAAGGGTGATTCCAGTGGAACCGAACTTCGAGTGCCTCAGCCCTCGAATGGTAGTATGGTATCCGAAGAGTGAGGCTCTCGAACTCTGAGCCCTTCGACAGGCTCAGGACAGGCTAAGTAGAAGGGTAGCACCCAAACACCCTCAATAGTTGAACCCAACTATTGAGGGTGTTTTTTTGCTGGTAGCGGTATCAATTAGAGCTATGATGAAATTTCAAGCACCTCAATCTCCGAGGAATGGGCTTCTAAATTTTATTTTTCTTTCAGATTCACACGTTGAGAAACCGCATCCAGCCAGATATAACTAAGATCTGCGCCGGCACTACCGTGACAACTCATACAACTGCGGTTGCTCTGTTGTGTGGCTTTTCCATCTATATTGCAATACGCAGACATATAGGATTCTATTACACTATTCCGTAAAAAACGAGGAACCATCGTAAAACACTCATTACCCATGCCATTATCTTTACAATTCAGAGCGCTCACTTCGCCGTTTTGTTTTCTACCATTAAGTGGCCATTGTGTATTGACCAGAATATAGTTAGCAAAAGGCGAATCGATTTTTTGCAATGCTTCCTGAAAAGCGGTATTCGTCTGTTGTGCTATTGGATCAATAGGCACCAGACGCGTAAGTTGATTAGGCTGATTGGCCAGTTCCTTTACAAAACGATTTAGATCCACATTAGGACATCCGGCAACTACAGGATCTTTGTATAAAAATGGGAGTTGATAACAATTATCGGGTTCTTTAAGATCGGGATTATAAAAAGTACCTTCGGGGTTTTCTTGTCCCGCATCCGGAACATTATCCTTATGTTCAAAGGTGATCCATATCCACTGAGGTGCATAATATGTTTTTCGGGCAATATGTAACCCTACCAATGCCATAGGTGCAACACGACAGGATGTTGAGTCTGCTTCATATATCAATGCATTACGCACCAGAAATTTCTTTTTAGCAGCTTCCAGATCTTTTGCATCTCTTTGATTACAGTTATCTGTTAAGCATAGTTCTTTCCAGGCCGACTTAATTTCCATTGCTCCCTGATCATACTTGGTATCGTCTCGTGTATCCGGAAAATTAACTTTATTGGCTTCGCCTTTAGGCCCACTAGGCGTAAGATGCTTTGTTGCCGCGCGATCGTTACTGATTAGATATTCGAATTCTGTTCGGTTAAATAATACCTCATAGCGTACTTTACTACTATCCTGATCTACCAGATAACCAAAAGTCCCGGCAAAAGCTTGCCCTGTTTCATTGACTACATCCCTAGTCTTGGATTCCATCGTAATAACAAAATCATGGGGTGCATTCTCACAACCCTTTCCTTTTGGTACTCTCGGAAACTGATTCCATGGTTGGTCTTTGGGGTTCCATTGTGCATCATTAGGTTGAAATACCTCGTAGGTAGGTTTATAGGTCTCCCATACCGTAGCATGAGTGCCATTATCCGTAAAAGGTGCCTTCGCCTCGGGTTCTCCTCGTTGTGGTTTTTGAGTCTTAGGATTTACACCTTTATTAGGCCAGTTTAAGGCAATAAAAGATTTCCAGGCATACGTATCAAACATACGTTGAGTAGCATCTGCCCCCAAATATTTAAAAACTTTGGTTGGATCCGCAGGAACATCTTTGGGTAGATCAGGGCTGATAGTTACATCTTTGATATAGTTTTCTACGAGCTCAGAAAATTGTTCAGGATCCTCTGGTGCTTCCGCTGCAATTGCAGCTGCATCTTTATTGGGTGGCTTGCTAAAACGATCACAATAGGGAGTAGTACTAGCTACTACAAATGGATTCACCATATTATCCAATGTTCGTACATAGTCGGTGTTAAAAGCAGGAGCGTGGCAATTGATACAAAAGGTATTTACATGGCTTTGTACCGTCTGCGATTGTTCACTAATCGCATTGTCATCCATATCTTCCTGAAAGAAGAAACCATAGAACCAACCACCACCAAGACAATCACTCCCATTATAGGGTTTTACTGTTTTGGTAGCACAGTAATTCAATGCTGGATTCGGTTTATACAATATCGTAATAGCACCTAGTGTACTGCGATCCGGACTAATATTCGGTAGTGTATCAAATTTAGAACGATAATTTTCTTTTACAATAAAAGAACCCGAAGGAAAACTTAGCGGTTGCGTAGTAGTCGTGTCCAGGACTTTATTTATATACTGATACGCTTTGTCATTTACATAGGTTCTTATCCAACGACCGTGAACAGGCAATCCTAATCTTTTAAGCGTATCCGAAGATACATCGGTACCCGGAAATAAATACCAGGAGGGATTATTGGCATAATTCTCTGTCTTCAGAAATTTCATGATAGTATCAATTTCAGGGTAGATATCTGTATGATCAATAGCGGTATAGGGATTTTTTGTGTTACAGGAAACACAAAAAGCGAATGTCATGATGATCAGAAACATCATGGTAGTGGTTTTGGTGGTTTTCATAGAGGAAGATATTGGTTTGTATATTTAGTATCAATAGTTGTCAACGTACTATGTTACCTATAAAAATTCCTTTCGTATGCCGTCCTTTGTTTGCTTCTTATAGATATTCTATATGGGGAAAATTCGCTTACTAAATATACATGTTTTTTTAATGCAAAAGAAATGAATTAGGTTTCGGCTCCGTGGATGCTGAGCTTCCTCCATAGGCGGACAGGTGCCGAAGTACAGCCCTCGGATGAGAACCCTTCAGGACCCTGAGCGTAGCCGAAGGGTAATTCTAGATGAACCGGGCTTCGAGTGCCTCAGCCCTCGTAATGTACCCGAAGAGTGAGGCTCTCGAACTCTAAGGGTGATAATAATTGGGATTCGGCTCCGCTCAGCCCTCGGATGAGAACCCTTCAGGACCCTGAGCGTAGCCGAAGGGTAATTCTAGATGAACCGGGCTTCGAGAGCCTCAGCCCTCGCGTACCCGAAGAGTGAGGCTCTCGAACTCTAAGGGTGATGAACCGGACTTCGGCTCCGCTCAGCCCTCGGATGAGAACCCTTCAGGACCCTGAGCGTAGCCGAAGGGTCGAAGGGTGATTCCAGATAAATCGGAGTTTGACCAAACACTTCGGTATATCACACACCCACAAACTCACCTCTCCCTAACTCACCTCTCCTAAACTCACCTCTCCTAAACTCATCTCTCCCAAACTCACCTCTCCCAAACTCATCTCTCCCAAACTCATCTCTCCCAAACTCATCTCTCCCAAACTCATCTCTCCCAAACTCACCTCTCCCAAACTCACCTCTCCCAAACTCACCTCTCCCAAACTCACCTCTCCCAAACTCCCACCTGCCACAACGCCAGTAATCCCGTAACCCCTGTCATAACTAGTGTCAGTAGCCATGTAATGAGTAACTGTAAAGATGAAAATCAAAAGCGTATTCATTTTTAAAGAAAGCGTTAATATGTGCTCATTTTGAAATGTTTGTAGGGAGAAGTCACCTTGTCAGTAGATGTTTTTGCATTACGAATTTTATAATTATTATTTGATTTAATTAACTATTAGTTAGTTATAAGCTAAAATTAACAGAATATTATTAGTAAAAATAGCTAAATACAAAATTATCGGTATTGTTGTTGACCTATCATAAGCTCAAATGAATGTTTAATTAAAACAAATGAAGTATGAGTAATGTATTAAACAACCGATTATCGGTTACCGTAGATCCGACAGTGATCACAGAAGTAAAAAACAGAATTGAGGAAATCAATACACTGTTACCATTTTTAACGGGATTGACTAAAGATGAACGTAGGACACTCCCTAAAATTAATCGTAGTAACAAAATCTTTGTAGAAGATGCATTGGATAGTATGCGACAAAACGGAGATATTCTACCTAGTTTTATCAATGTAGAAGAAGTAGACAAGGATTATGCCTTGTATAATGAGCTAAAGGTATTGTCACTAGAACTGGCAGAATTATCAGAGAAGGTAAACGATACGCGTATCCTTGCTGGATCCGAAGCGTATAGTACCTCTTTACTTGCGTATAAGATGTTTGGTGTAGCTGCCAATAGTGGAGTAGCAGGAGCAGAGGCACTGCATACGAGATTAAGAGAACGATTCGCAAACTCTGGTAGTACTACAGATGATACCGTAACAGATGAAACAGATCAGGGTACGGATGGTAGTGAGACATCGGACTTCGACTCCGCTCAGTCCTCGTTGTAATGTATCCGAACCCTGAGCGGAGCCGAAGGGTGATGAACCGGATTTCGACTACGCTCAATCCTCGGATTAAGCATACTGAACCCTGAGCGGAGCCGAAGGGTAAACACCAGTGCGCTTTGGTTTATCAGCTATGCGCTGAACGCGCAGTTTCAAAAGTATCCAGCGCATTAAGTATTGAAATCAGCGCACTGCTTAGTATACTCAGCGCACAATAGTTTGTATACAGCGCATGATTACAAGAACTCAGCGCTAAGAGTGTAGTTGTCCGCGCAGGGTAAAAAAGAAACCCGCATATCATTTTGGTATGCGGGTTTTTGGTTTTATGGTTAGAAATTAATTCTTATATTCGGGGAAATAATAACTTTTTTTAATAGCTCAGTCAGGTTGGGTCATTTAAAGTTATAACAAACCTACAAAAGAACAATATGTCCGATATTTTAAAAAATGCAACGAATCAGTTATTATTAAATCTAAAACCTATTAATGTTAAAACTTTTACCATAAAAATAGAAGATATTAAGAAAGCAATGATAACAGAAAATACTTGGTTGGCTGAAGGAAGGAAGAAGGATGGGAGAGTTATGAAAGAACTTTTTATAGCGTTGGATAAAATTACAAAAGACTGTTTGTATTGGTACGAAGCAGAAAATGAAGAAACCGCTAAGCAAATGGTAAAAGATTTGAATGAGTTTAAAGAAAGTAATAAAAAATATAGAAAAAGAAATAAAGAAAAATATAGAAGTGTTCCTGCTTATGGGAAATATCCTGATACCAATACCAAGGTACTATATGTGGGGACTGTTAAAGAGAGGGTTCGTAAAAAAGATGGTTTAACAACCATAGCTTCCAGAACTTTCCAGCATTTAGGCTTTTACGAAAAAGGAAGTACGGGAGCATTGCACC
This sequence comes from uncultured Aquimarina sp., assembly GCF_947495315.1. Classification (GTDB taxonomy): domain Bacteria; phylum Bacteroidota; class Bacteroidia; order Flavobacteriales; family Flavobacteriaceae; genus Aquimarina. The sequence goes on from NZ_CANLYD010000016.1 coordinate 41,165, forward strand.
TTTGGTACTGGGCAAAGCACTCTGTGAAACTAAATGTTATTGAGTTAACCGAGCAAAATGAAGAATATAGAAATGTCTTCGAAAAATTACTAGCGATAGAATTAAAACCTTTGATTGGAGTACATAGATAGTGTCAAATGTTTTAGGAGTTTTTTGAACTGTCATTATCATTTATAATACTTTCGATACTTAGCCAAATATCCATATATTGATCTTCTATAGTTGTAGTTATGAAACCAATATCCTTATTTAAAAGCTGTTCACCAAGTTTATCATATAGTCTTTTTATAATTGCTTTTTCTAATTTAAAAACTCGTTGTTGATTCTTTTTATAGTTTTCGTATTCTTTCCTCTTATTGGTTTCTTTTTCTCTTTTAAAGATCTTCCAAGAGAGACTTCCATTCCATTTTTTAAAACCTTCTATGGGGAAATGATGCATAACTATTGTTGAAGAATCGGGTAACTTGTCTAGGGCATTCTTTAATTGATTTTGTGTTGATTTTTTGCTTAATTCTAAGTGACCAGACAAACGGTGAAAAGCAGATCGTGCTGATGGATAAACAATATCTCCTGTCATACCAACATAAAAGAAGTTCTCTTTAGTTTCTGTATAAATTACTAATAAGTAAATAGAAAAGGATGGGGTTAAAAGTTTACTAGGTATTGTTATTTCAGTATAGTTTTTCCAGTTACTCATGCCTATTGATTTAATTTTTCTTCTTCTCATAGCTGCAAAGCAATCTACCATATTGTTTTTCGGCTTTTTCTTTGCAAATAGTTCTAATAGTATCTTTGCAATGTTTTAACCCTCCACATTCTTTGGTATAATGATAGGTTTTACTAGCAGTACTATTACAGATATAGACTTCTTTTTTACAAGTTGTTTTTTTCTTTTCTTGGTCTAAAGATGTTCTCAACGGTTTCTGAGACCAAATACCTAAATTATTTTTCTTAGCTATGCTTTCTAAAGTATCATAATTAGCATCTGTAGAATATTTTTTAAAATGAATGGCATACCCATTTGTGACTAACTCTTTATTTAGGATTTTATCATTGTATTTTATTTCTGCAATAAGCCTCCGGTATCTGTCAAACCTTCCTTTTGATATAACTTTAACTTCTTTACCAAAACAAAAATCTGAAGTAAATTGTTTAGCCTTTTGCCAATACGCTTGTTTTTTCTCAGGACAATCAATATGCTCTAATCGTATAATTATAGGTTTATTTTCATACAATACTTCGATAGTATCACCATCCTTAATTCCTATAACTTTTGCCTCAAATTCTTTAGGGAGTTTTTCGGTTATAGGGATAACTAGGAAAGCTATGATTGATATAAAATAGTGTAAGTAATAATAGCTCATGAATTCTTGGTTTTCGGTGTCTTAAGATAATAATTTTATGAATCAATTACATATACTTCGATCTACATATGTTTTGTTGCCGTTAGAATTGATGTAATAACATCCACCTCTGGATCCTTGTATATATCTTCTAGTGGTTCTGGGCTTGTTTCGCTTCTTTTTAGTTGTACTATTATTTAGAGAATTATAATTAACCGATTTGGTCAAGTATTGGGTGTCGGATTTAGAATTGCTTTTATTCCCTAACTTTTGATCAATAGCATCAATTCGTTTTTGAATTTCCTCTACCTTTTTTAATAGTTCATCCCGTTGCTTTACCAATTCTTCTTTTATATAAAGCGTGGTTTCTATGCTTTGGGAGTTACATTGGTAGGAGGCAATGATTAATAGAAATAGTAGAGTAGTTTTTTTCATAATGAAGGGGTTTACTATTCAGTTATAGAGTTTATATCTTCGTAAGCATCAATAATACTTAGTAATTGTTCTTCAAAATCATAGATATTGTTAATTGATTCGATATGTTCCCTATGTACATTCTTGTTCTGATCAAATAAGCTTATATATTTTTTGTTTCCGTCAAGATGAAGTCTGCAAATCGGTTTTCTATTATTATCGTCTAGTAATATTCCAAAATAAGATTGCGTATCTCTATGAACAATTCTTTCTACCGCTATTTTTCTACGCAGAATTGCCACAACTATTCTAAAACCTTCTAATTCCTCTTCTGTCGTTATAATTTTACTAATCTCTTCTTCTTGTTCTAAGACCTCCTCATGCTGTTTTTCAGCCTCTTTATTTAAGGCTGAGTTTAGTCGATCATTTACTTTTTCACTAATGGTTTGGTTAAAGGCTTTATGCACTAACTCTGAAAATTCTTCCATCACTCGTTCTGTAAGCCTTCCTGAATATACCTGATTAGCAAAGAGCCTAACAAAATCATAGGAAGCTTCCTGTAATTCTGAATTGATTAGCTTCTTAATTTCCTTGGTATATTTTAGTGAACTAGCGTTATCTACGATTTTATCAACATCAAAATTTGATTTATGGAACTTGGCAATCTCAGGAATAGTGTTTTCTTTTAAACTTGTGACATCAAATTCCAGAAAAGGTTTTTCATCCATAATATTAGCTTCCTCTAAATCCGTATAGAATCGATATTCTATACCATTGGTAAGTAATGCAAAACGGGTATGAGTTACATGAAAATACCTAGCTAACTGAGAATTATGGATATTGAGATCCTCTTTCCAGTTTTTACATTCTATGATAAGTACAGGTTTTTCATTCTGAAAGATCGCATAATCTACTTTCTCCCCTTTTTTTAATCCCAGATCTGCGGTAAATTCTGGCACCACTTCGGTAGGATCAAAGCTGTCATATCCCAGTAGATTAATAAAAGGTAATACAAAGGCATGTTTGGTTGATTCTTCTGTTTCTATTTTATTCTTAAGCTGCTCAATCTTATCGGCAAGGGCTTTAATAGGGTTATGAATATCCATAATTAGCTTAATTTAGTTTTAGCTAACTTTAATAATTCTAGAAGGTCTGTTAGTCCTTTTTCCTCTATCCGTACAATAGAATCACTTCCATATTTTTCAATTTGATAGTATACAATCCATTTATTCTTTCTTTTAGAGTAATAACAACCAGCTTCAAAACCTCCACGGCTTTTAAATGTTATTTCAGTATAATTATCTGGAATAGTATTTAAAACACTTTTTTGAATTATTTCTAATGATTTAATTAAACCATCAACCTCATCAATATCTAGTGATGCAATCTTCGTATCGCTCGAATAGCTGCTAACAACTGGTTTCGTAAACCTTAAAGCTTTGGCAGATTCACCAGAAATCATATCTGTGAATTTTGCTATTTTTAGTTTTGTGGATTTAATTGAACCAATTTCTATAAATTGTTTTTCAATTAATGTACCCGACTTTGATGAAAAAATTTCCGCATTACTTTTTTCAGAATCTTTTTTTTGATCTTGTGATAGGATTATATTGGATAATAATATAAATATATATATAGTAAAATTTTTCATTTTATTTTAGTTTTTAATTGCGGCAATCATTGCTATTTGTCTTTCTTGTTCAGACTCTTTTTCTTTAGCTTCTATTTCCTCGATCTTTTTAAAAATTGGAAAATTGTAGTTATCAATTTTGTCACTCATAGTAAATAGATCAATTAGGGACCAGATTCCCAGCCCGCCAAAGGTGAACCAAAATAGAAACTGTAATCCCCATTTGCCTAAATAAGCGTAGTGTGTTCCAAATAAGAAAAAGTAAAATAGATAGGCTGTACCTGTAGATTTTATTTGTGATTGTAAATAATGTTTATTCATGATGATAAGTTTTTTTAAGATGTATGACACTCGTTAGAACAATAGTAGCAACCATTTACTTGATCATAATACTCTTTAGCTTTTCTAACCGCTGGTTTACATCCAGTATAATCACCTAAATAAGTTCTGTTTTCTGCTTTAGGTAACCAGGAACATCCTTCTTTATGGACTTCGTGATCACCATTGGATTGTGCATTTTTGTTTACATAGTACTTAGCCATTATTTTATATTTTTTAGATTAATACTCCTCAAACTTACCAGTACTCTAAACCAATTCCTTGTGGTTTTCCACAGAGGATCATCTATTTTAAATCAAAAGACCTGTTAGATTTTTAATCTAACAGGTCAGTGAAAAGCCCGTTACCCCATAACAAGCTTTATTTTGGATTCCAATAATTATAAAGTAAGATCTTCTATTTCTGCAATAGGAGCGTTTTTTACAACTGAGTCTATTCCCTTTTCACAATTTTGTTTAGAAGTATACCCTTCACTAGTTGCTATAATTTCTCCATTACCAGCATGGAGGTTAAATTGAAATTCACCATTTTTTCTTTTAGTAATCTTGAATTTTGGATTTGCCATAATAATTAGGTTTATATATTAATAGATAACAAACCTAATTTCATTAGAGAAGAATTCTTTGTGGATTATCACAATGAAGAGAACTTTTATCAAATTAATCCCATACCATCTACCAGATGAATTAACTGAACGGTGGTCTTGGCATCAAAATCTTGTCGTAGTTTACGAATGCGATCTTCAATAGAGCGTTTACTATTAGGCTCAATACCTTTTTCTGAAAATTGAGTGCTTATTTCATCTTGCTTATATCCGTTAGCTAATAGTTGAAGTAATTGTATTTCATAAGAATCCAGTTGCGTAACATTTTTTTGATGTAAGGCTTTTTTAGATACAGGACAACTAAAAGAGTTTCCCTGATATACTTCAGTAATCGCTTTTTTTAATTCTGATAGTCCATACATTCCTTTGCATACATAACCATTTATATGATGGTTTTCAAAAAGGGATTTGATAATTGCTGGCTTGTCTTCACCACTAAAAACAATAATCTTTATATTCGGTTGGATATTTTTTACTGCTGCAATAAGTTGTTTTCCAGTTGTTATTTTGTGAGATATCCGAGTATCCAAGTTAAATGACAAGTCACTAATTAATAACTCATAAGGTTGCTCATGTTTTATAGCTTCCTTTATTCTTGATAGTGTTTTGTCACAAGATTGTGTGGTCTCAACCGTTGTTTGGGTAGATGTACTTATAGATGATACAATCCCAAGATTTTCACTATCAATATCCTCAGCAATAATAATTTTCTTAAACATAGTCTTTGGTATTATGGGGCGAACGCAATACTAGCTTTAAAACCTTCTTGTGGTTTGGTGTCAAATGTAATAGTTCCTTTAATTTCCTCGATGCGGTTTTCCACATTACGCAGACCGTTTTTTCTTTTTTGAGGATCATTCATATTCATACCGATACCATTATCAGTATACTTCACAACAATATTCTTTTTCTCTTTTGCAATACTTACAGAAACTATGGTAGCTTCACTATGTTTTTTCATATTGGTTAAAAGTTCTTTTAGTGCCCAATACAATGCTACTTTTTTATGTTCGCTGATAGTGATCCAAAAATCATCATCAAGCTTTTTTGTGAATATTTTTATTTCCTGATTTCCATAGGAGTTTAGTAGGGATAGTAATTCATCACCATATTCTACACCTGTCTCTATTGTATGATCTCTGGAGAAATCTCTTACTTTATGGTATACAGCATCCAACCCATCAATTATATTGACACCGTTTGAACTTTTTATGGAGTCATTTTCATTTTGTAATTGCGACATTAAATAAAAAACATCATTACCTACTTCATCGTGTAGTTTTTTAGAGAGTCTTTTTTCTGTGGAGTGCCGTTCTAATATTTTTTCTTTTCGGTGTCTTGTTCTAAGGTAGAAGAAGAGATAAATAGAAGACAGAATTGTAAATATACCAATGCCAGCATAGATAATGCTTTTTGTTTTTTGTTTTTGGATAGTTAGTTCTTTTTCTTTGTTTATTATTTCAAGTATTTGGGCTTTTTCCTTATCCTTTCTGGAATTATAGCGAATAGCTGCATATTTATTACCAGCAATTTCTCGGGCTTTAGATAGACTATCTTTTAGCCCTATGTACAATTCAGAATATTTAATATATTTTTTTGGGGTTAAATTTCTTAAATAGGTCAGTGCCTCTAATCTATCTTCAATATTATTTTGTTTAATAGTTAAGTCATACAAATTATTGGCGTAACCGATTGCTTTCTGTTTGTCTTTTTCGACGTAATATTTCATCAAATGAGAATTACTAGCAATCAATCCTGTAAAGTCATTTAGAGATTTACGAATGTTATATGCTCGTAGTAACTTCTTTTCTGCCTCTAGAGATTTATTAAATAACCACTCCGTATAAGCAAGATTATCTAAAATACGTGCATATTCTTTTTTGCTACCTGCTATTGATACGATATTCAATAAGGCAGAATAATGGCTAATCACTTCTTCATAGTTCTTACTTTTTCTTAAAGTCAATAGCTTACTATTTTGTAGTACGACCTTGTTTTTGTTTGATTTATTGAGTAGTAGTGCTTTATTTATATATTCTAATGCTTTGTCATAATTATACTGTTTTCTTGAAGCGTAAGAAAGATTATGAAATACTTTTACTATTGTACTAGTATCTTTTTTAGGTTCTAAATATTGCAATGCTTCTATTAATGTTGTTTCTCCTAAATAATGATCATTATCATCTAATAATATCCTTCCCATAGTATTTAATTTTTTACCTACTTGAATACTATCATTTAATACCATAAAAATCTCTTTGGATTCGTTTAGATAATAATAAGCACTATCGTTAAGATTATTTGAACGATAATACTCTGCTATTTTGAAATTAGCACGTCCTATTTTGAAAGAATCTTTTAGTTTACTCGCTAAAGACAACATTTTTTTTGCATAAATAATTACGCTATCAGGTTCTTTGTTTTTTTTATGTAAAAGAGCTTTAAGCGATAAAGAAATTAAGGCTACAGAATCCTTATTTTGGTATTTTGCCAGTAAATATGCCTTGTTTATATTATTGATACGTTTATTAAGAGTGCAGTCCCTAATTTTACTGAGACGATAGTAATACATTGGATGATCTTCTGAAAATTCTATTGTAGAACCTTTATATTTGGTTTGATTACATCCATAAAAAACTAGAAAAAGTATATAAAAGTATATAAAAGATTTCAATTGTTAAAGCATATGATTTAGGGGAAAATTACGAAAAAAATAAAGGCCATACTATATTAGCACGGCCTTTCATTAATTTAATCAGATTGTTTAATCTTCATCTTCCTCACTACTTTCTTCTTCAAGAGTTCCTTCTTCCCCCTCAGTAGCTAGTTCTTCAATAGCAATTTCTTCTGCTAAATCAGAGGTTGTACATGAAAATATTGATAAACTAAACATGGCTATTGCTAGCACGATATATGATTTTCTCATCGTATTACGTATTAAAAATTAGTAATAGCGTGAGCCGTCTGGGGTTTGAGCCCAGAGGATTAATTGCCAATACAGCAGCACGCAAAATGAGAAAAGGCCTTTTCTACTTTTTGGGAAGAATGTGTGGAAAGTCAAAGACAGAAAAAGTAGGTTGTTCTTCCCGGATCAATCTTCTGATCCTGTCTTGTATTTCCGATTTTGAATTAGTTTGTATACATTTGTCTTGATATTTAATCAAGACTTGAACTAAGTCTGAGACAAAGATATAGCGACGTTACCCCACTACAGGTAAGGGATTCCAAAGATTCCAAAGAATCTTTTTATTCCAATTATTCCATAAACACTAAATTTTAAAAATTATGAATGATATTACCTATGAAATGTATATCAATGCAATTCGAGATAAGTATGTTTTACAAAGTGGAGGAGATCTAAGTACTTTATTAGCCAAACCCACTAGGGCCAATCTTCAGAAAGCCTGTATGGAAGCTTTTGATAGACGAAAGCAACAAAATGATAAAAGAATTCTAAAACAATTTTTTGATATTCAAGATGAAGATGGTTTCAAAATCAAAAGAGATTTTGAGAAAGATAAATTCGTGCCAATTATTAATTTTTTGAAAGGAAAAACTGATTCAATTCACTCTTCTACATCTTTAGAGTTGGTTGCAGTATTAATTGACTTTGAACCAAGACCATTTTTGGAATATAAAAAGAATGGTAAAATTATAGATTACCCTCCTTTAGAAGAACCAGGAGGAGATTCTCCTCCAAAACCAGAAATTCCTTGGAGGAAAATTGTAATTATTATGAGTTTTATTTCTTTGATTTCAGCAATTGTTTACTTAGGATATAACTGGCAACAAAAGGAATGCATGATTTGGACAGAAGATCATTATGAAAAAGCCGAATGCAATTCCAATAAAATAAGTATTAATTATAATCAAGATTGGGTTGATAATTTTAAGAAAGCACAAAATGATACTATCCAGAATTTCTTTGAAGAAGGAGGAAAGCCTTTATATTGGTATTATAGAAAAAACAATAAGATTGAACTTTTTACAAAGTCAGGTAAGCATCCAATAGAAAATGTAAAGCTTAAACCTATCACAGAGACAATAATCCGCAATTATATACTTAAAGAATAACCTCATTTAATACTATAAATCATTTAGATGTATAATTGTATATATAACAACTAAACCTAAAATTCCTATTTGTTCCTTAATTAGGAAGAAGAGTACCTTGTTTGAGTAGAAAAATAAAATTTTTAAGATATTCTCATATTCTTTGTCTGTTTGCATATTTTTCATAGTTTTAACATGAAATATCCCCATTGATGGGTATGTTTTATACCCCTTTTATCCCATATCTTGCTGATCTAATTACACAATCTTTTGATTATCATTAAATAAAGAAAAAAGTATCATTTGTTTATTTAATAAGAACCTATAAAATTCACTCTATGAAACACAAATATTATCTTATAGTTTTTCTTTTATTAACCAGTTCATATATAGGCTTTAGTCAGGATATAATAAGACCTAATCAAACGACAGAAGTTGTTTTCGATTATAAGACAGGAAAAATTTCGGGAGTATTACCTTTCGACAAACAAATAGCATTAATTATTAAAAACCATCAAGAAAATGGAATTCATTTAGCTCAGATTTATGAAGTGAAATATAAAAATAAAAAACGTCAAATAAGATATAGAGAAAATATTAAGGATACTATTTCAATAAAATTTTTGTCCGAAATTGATTCAATATTAAGATATAGAAAAACTTCAAAAAAGGCAGGGTTAATAACCATAAAATCAGAAGATTCTAAAGAAAAATTTAAATTGGTTTTAGAAGATACAGCGACCACTCCAAAAATCCATCAAGTTATAAAATTTAAACCTTACCAGAATTCTAAAACAGCAAGTATTGGTTATATCAATCCTCTAAAACCAGAAAGATTATATGAAATTTTGGTTGTTAGGGATAATCCAACTAAAAACCTTTCTTCACTTTTTGAGTATTTTCATTTACTCCGAAAAAAGTCACCAGATTCGGTGTTAGAAAAGTTTTATAAACATAAAATTCTAACTCTTGAAAACGAAAAGGCAAAAAGAGAATTTGAGATCAGTTCTTTTCCTATAACACATAAAGGATTTAAAGAAAAAATTGCCAATGAAGCATTTAATTATCTTACATCATTAGATAGTATTCCCGAAATGATTCATTCCTATAAAGGTAAAATTCCACTTGCAAAAAGAATAAGACAAGTAGGGAAACTTATCGAAGCAAAAAAACTCAATATAGGAGCCTATACTGATTTAATGTATATGTTTCTCGTAAAAGATAAGGTTTCTATAGATGAATATATAATGGGACAAAAGTTTAAAGACACTTCCAAGTTTGATATTTTAAAAACGAAAATACAACTTAATAAAAATTTAAAAATTTTAGATACTATTAGAAAGGATTTAAAAACTTTAAGAATTACTTTGTCGGATAAGGATGTTAACAATTTAGAGTTAAAGTTTATGAATTCTTTTTACAATCTTGTAAAGACTAACCATGATTCTATTAGTAAATATTTTGAAACATCTAAATCCATTGTAAATAATCAATTTCCACGATTAGATCTTATTAGTGCACAGACTCAGACAAGTGACCTCAAAACATCCAATTCAAAATCTTTGATTCCTGACTTTGGGATTGTAAATGCCTTTGGTCATAACTCTGATGGTGATATCAAATATATTGCACGTCCTTATTTTGGACTTAATTGGCATATAGGAGGCATTAATAGAGAGCAGCAATTAAACGAGATAATTAATAAAGGTTTTAGACATCAGTTTTCAATATCTCTTGGTGTAACCATTGGTAACATTGATACTGAAGATTATGAAGATTTATATAATGGTATTAGTCCAACATTAGGTATCAATTATAGAGTTACTAGACAGATAAGGCTTGGTATTGGAACCTTATTTTTAAGAGAGAAGGATCCAAATCCAGTTTTGGATAGTGATAAAATAATCATCGCACCATATGCAAGTCTTTCGTTCGATTTTGATATTATTAGTAGAGCAGGTAAATTATTAGGTAAAATAGGTTTTTAAGATGAAAAAGATTTTAACATTAGTAATTGTAACAATATTTTTTGGTTGCACAACCGAAGTGGATTTTGGAGATTTAGCTTTCATCACAAAAAGTAGAGACTTTGTAATAGCCGATGGAACAGATACAGTAACATTTGTGGTTACTTTTAATAACGAAGCTAACATTGATCAGATTAGTGCAAAAGCCACTGTAATGAATGGAAGTTTTACAGATAACGATGATGATGAGTTAACAATTGAACCCGTTAGAGATATTACCGGAAAGATTGAGTCTATTGTGGAAGTAAGAGGAACAACGTCTGCTGCTAACACTATTGTAAGGTTCAATATCAATGAGTATACAACAAAATTTGAGCTTAGTCCACAGCTTTCTATACCAAGTAATATTAGCCTTAATGCTTCGGCCTTTTCTGTCCTGAATAACTTTGATGGAGAGATAACACTAACTGGTAGTCTTTCAAATGAAATAGGAAGAAAAGTGTCTTCCGGAAATAAGGTCAAGTTTGAAGATTTTTTCGCTGATGGTTCACCTGTCAATGGGCAGTATAGAGCACAATCTTTAAGTAGTGGAGCAGATAGTAAAGTTTCTACAGTTTATAGCCCAGGTGAGATTGATGAAAATCAAACGATAACACTTAGAGTTACTGTTTTAGACGATAATGGGGAGGAAACAAATATTTCAGATAGTATAGAAATTTTTATTACCACAGAAAACTAAAATTATAATACATAAGAAAGATGGAAAATACAGAACAAATTACAAAAGCAATTAACGACTTTTTAGAATCAATCAATAAAACTGAGTTAGTCGCTAAAGAAATTATTTTTGAAACAGAAAAACAAGAAGAGAAAAGTAGTATGGGGCTAAGAGCTTGTAAATGGGTATGGGATGCTGATTTAAAAAAATTGGTTTGGCGGTGTTAATTAATTAAATAGGTATTTGAGATATTATTATATATTGTATCAGGATACCTTTATTTCTTAAATTCTTTTTTTTATATATTTAAAAAGGAAATTATAAGAAAACATACATTAAGATATTTAACCGTTTTAAATCTGATAAAGATTTCATAAAAACTTTTATGATAAATAAAAATCATACAAGCGAATTCCAAAAATTGATACTACAAAACTTAGGAGAAAAATATACACTTGATAAAACAGAAGAAAGTTCTAAATATGTATTTGGGTTTTGGAAGCATATAGATTATGAACCTGATGACGATCGCGCTGCATTAATAGGTCCTGGACCTGTTGTTTTTATAAAGATACTAAAGAATACAAGATGTTAGGCAGTGGCGATCTTGTATATGGAGATTACTTTGATGAGTTTAGAGAAGAGGATGATAAAGATGATATTGATAAAGAGCAGTCTATAGACGAAATAAAAGCAGGTATTTTAAAAAGAAGATATGTAAACGAACGAGATATTGTTACAGTAGTTTTTAAAGCTATGGAGGAAATAGGGGAGTTCAAATTTAATTTAAACCATGTGGATCCTAGAAAACCGATGGATACCTATATCTTCATATCAGAATCAGAAGAAGCTAGAAATAAGGTAATTTGGTTTTTAGAATATGCTGCGATTCCTTATCAAATTAAAGGTACTACTAATATCATTTTTGATAGAGAAATTAAATAAGTTTGTAATATGCTTTCCAACCAAACCCTTACCATACTAATTATCCTAGGAGTCCTAATGAGTTTAACAGGCTTGTTTTTGTCCACTTTTACTTATGTATCCAATAGCGATTTTCTGCTTACAGCCGGATTGTGGTTAATAGAAGTTCCGGGTATGTTTTTGTTACTACTAAACGGTTCGTTTCTTAAAACCAAATATTCACGTATTGTGATGGGGTTATTAGCATTTATGATGGTAGGTGGAGCTTTTATGATTATGCATTGGCCTTATGGCCGTCTTATTCTGGTTGGTGGATGTATCGGTATCGTTATATCTTATTTGATACATTTTCTTAAAAAGCCCATCAAGAAACGAATTGACTATCTTAAATTAGTTTGGGTAATTGTACTATATATAGGAGCGGCCCTAAGATTATATCATATTATTCCACGAGATTATAGGATCCTTACTACTGTATTAATGATCTTGACTTTAATGGATTATATATTACCTAAGATTAAGAATAAAACCTTGTTTGAGTAATGAGAAACTTTGACTGGCCATTTCTACTATTTACACTAGCAATTGTTGGTATATTGATAAATTTCCTGTTTAAGCTTCAATGTCCACAATGTAAGGCGAAGTTCTATTTTATAAAACATCTAAGAACTGATGATTTGGGAGATGATTTTGTATACCCGCATAAACGTATCTACCGAAAGTATTATCAATGCAGAAAATGCAAGCACGAATGGAGTATCGATCAAAAAAGAAGTGATCGTAGTGATATTGATTAAATGACCCACAAACCAATTCCTTCCCAAAGAAAAAAACTACACAAAAACACCGTATATTAGAGTAACATTTTAATCTGGTAAGACACTCACTAATAGATACACTATTACATATGATATTAACGATAAAAGATACGACCATAGGCGGTGATCTATTAAATGAAATAGAAATCGCTGTACAGAACGAAAGAACTACCGTAAAAGACATCATTATAGGTCGTGTAGCGGCAGAAGTAAAAAATTATAATGATAAACTACCGGAGTATTTTACAGGATTGGTGCAACCTTCTGAGGCAGAAAAAACACTCAATGGATTTAAGCTTAAAACCAGAAAGAAAATCGATGCAGAGCAGCAAGCCTATATCGCTCTGGAAGCTTTTCAGCAGAATGGTTTTTTTGTGCTTATCGATGACCAGCAAGCAGAGGACTTGGATCAGGAGGTATTAGTAGCTGCAGATACTAGTGTGAGTTTCGTGAAGTTAACACCATTGGTAGGAGGATAATGAAAAGTTTTCTAAAACAACTTTTGGGTACGCAAACTACTAAAGCAATCACAACAGTACTGATTGATCCCGAGATTCGGGTTTTTATCGATGAGCTTATGCAAGAAGTAACTGCTAATAGAGATGGGTATTATGCAGTAAAATTAAGTGATTCTCCAAAATACAAAGCGCTTAAAAAGAAACCAGCGTCATTTAAGAAAAAGGTCATATTCGCCTTAATACATTATAAAAATGTAGAGTATTCGGGTAAAAATAGCGCTTGGGGTACAAGTTATTATTGGGTAGGAGATATCTTAACCAAGCTATTAAGCCTATCGATTCGCGCTGCAGATCTTCATTTTAGCCAGGAGGAATTAGTAAAGATTATTGAGGGTTTTATAGCCACAAAGAAAGGATATTTTCTGGTGTCTGATTGGCCATTTATACCGTTGCTGAGTAAGATGGAGAAGTATGTACAAGAGCATGGATTATCTCCAGAAATTGAAAAAGGGTTGGCCTTGATAACCAAAAAAATAGCGAATAGGAGAGAAGTCTATGCAGATGAAGTTAAAATACTGGATCGTATCCGTCAGATAAAACAAGGCCCCACAGAATTTGCCATTGATCAGCGGGATGCATTAGGTAAAGCAATAGTATCTACAGCCAAATCATTCTCAGGTAAGAAACAGGATATTTTTATAGCACTGTTGCAGCATTTTGCAAAAGGAGCATCAAAAAGTAGTCCTGCCAAGATCTGGCTTAAACACACCGATGATAAGATAAAAGAAATTGGTGAGGGTATGATCATCACTTCATATTTGGGATGGATCTCTATTGTTACCGATGTACTCAAAAATATTCATAGGGATAAGAGTTATGAATTTCGTTTTGTTTCCGACTCTAATTTACAATTGTTACGCGCTGCCGTATGGTCCGCGTCAGGGATCAACGATGATCATCTTAATCAAGCCATAGAAGAATTAGGGCTATGGAGTTTTAAAAAACTACCTTCTTATGGTTCGGTAAGTGCCAAATTAGGAAATGCTACGATATATACATTCTCTCAACTACCATATCAAGACGGTATTTCGAGACTTACCAAATTTAGGATGAAAATTAAATATCCTTCTGTACAAACACTCATCGAAAAAGCTATTATGAGAGTAGCCGAAGCGGAAGGAAAAACCATGGATCAGATCGAAGAGTTGGCGGTGCAGGATTTTGGGTTAAATAATGAATATGAGATCATCCAGAAACTAGGTACGTATAAAGGTATCGTGACTATAAAGAATAGTACTACCGTTTCTTTATTATGGGAAAATGAGCAAGGAAAACAAATAAAATCTATTCCTAAAGCTATAAAAGATACCTACCCGGAAGAGCTCAAAGCACTTAAAAAACAAGTGAAGGATATTCAATCCAGTTTAGCTGCGCAGCGTAGTAGAATCGAAAAAATATTTGTGGGTAAACGACAGTGGAAATTCTCTGATTGGAAAAGCCTGTATCTGGATCATCCACTATTAGCTTTTTTTGGCACCAAATTGATATGGAATTTCAAGCTAGCCGATACCACCATACAAGCGATATATCATAATAATCAATTTATAAATCCTGATGGAGAAGTAACTCAGGATGTACATCGTAGTGAGGTTTCCTTATGGCATCCCGCTACAGCAGCAATAACCGAAGTGGCATCCTGGAGGAATTGGTTGATGACGCATCAGATACGACAACCATTTAAGCAAGCGCATCGCGAGATTTACCTGGTAACAGATGCAGAACTCACTACCAATTCGTATTCTAATCGTTTTGCGGCACATATCCTCCGACAGCATATTTTTAATGCATTATGTCGCGAACGTGGATGGCGCTATCAAATACAAGGACAATGGGATTCTTATAATACGCCTACCATCAAAATTCCAGCTTGGAACTATAGAGTAGAATTTTGGGTAGAGGGTATTCATGGCTCTGCTAATGATATGGGTATATTTAATTATCTGCAAACAGATCAGGTGCGTTTTTATAATAAAGAGGAGCAAGTAAATATGGAAGATGTACCTACGATCGTGTTTTCTGAGATGATGAGGGATGTGGATTTATTCGTAGGAGTAACTAGTATTGGTGCGGATCCGAATTGGCAAGATGGAGGACAAGAGGGATATCAGCAATATTGGACGGATTATTCTTTTGGGGATTTGGCTACTAGCGGAATTGAAAGAAAAAAGCTGCTGGAGACGTTAATACCAAAACTAAAAATTAAAGATCAATGTACTTTTGAAGGTAATTTTTTAGTGGTTAAAGGAGCTATAAGAACGTACAAAATTCATGTAGGAAGTGGTAATATTTTGATGAAACCGAATGATCAATACTTATGTATTGTGGCTAATAGGTCTAAGAAAAGTGAATCAATATTTTTACCTTTTGAAGGCGATACCATGTTGTCTATGATCCTGAGTAAGGCGCTATTGCTAGCAGAAGATAAAAAGATTACCGATTCGACTATTTTGAGCCAGATAGGAAGATAGTAGGAAACAAGAAATTAAGAGTATATGATACCAATAGCTTTGCTGATAGGGATTTTAGTGTTTTTGGGAACAAGTTCCAGAAATCCCAGATCAACGAAAAGATTTAAAAGACGGTGTAAAAAGAAAGATACGCAATCGGATCTTTAAAGTATTATAAACAAACACATGATAATATGATTATATTAAGAAAATGGTGGTTACGATGTATAGTTAGTTTAGTATTAGCAGCAGTATTATCAGAGATACTTTTTTTACTAGTAGGTTTTAGGATCAATAGTTTTATACTAGGATTAGGATTATATATAGCGGTTAGTATTATATATGGGTTTACGATCATAGGAACTGGTAAAAAACAAAAATGATAGGTAAGTTTACTTTTTAGATTCTAGTAAATAATTAAATCTTGAACTGCAATTAAAGAAGTATTTCTGTGAAGGGAGTCATCACGATAAAGACACATGGTTTACCTAGAAACCAGTAAAAGCAAATCGTTTGATAAACGGAAGGTGTTTATGAAAAACGTCTCTTTTTATATTAAGAATATCTTTTATGTTGGATTCGATAATTTTCTCTCTAACATCCGTTTGTAAATTGGTATTGATTTCATCAGGCTTGTTGATAGTAGTATTGTTAAAATAGGAGATGATTGTCGTTTGTGACTGATTCGTATGCGTGACATAGGCGAAAAACGTGATAGCTAATTCTTTGTATTTCCCGATAGGTAGGGCTAACAAAAACATGACGGCTAGCATCTCTTGTTTGTCTTTATCATTGGTGTATCCAAAATTCTCGTGAGCTTTTACAATACGATAGATATTGATAAAACGCTTGATGGCTCTGGGACTTGGTCCTATAATAATAGACATCTCCTGTAGTAATTCGATTTCTTTTTCTGAGAATTCTATAGGTTCAAAAGACTCGCTGGTTTCAATGATCTCACTTTTTTTAACGGGAGGCTTTGCTATAGTTTCTTTACTACCAGAATCGATGGTAGTTTCTTCTACTGCTGTATCTGATTCTTTTATTGGTTTTGTAGTAGCTTTTTTATCTGCAGGAACATTGGCCTTAGTAGATTCAGCAGCACTGGTTGTATTGGATGTTTTAGATTGTAATAAGGTTTTGATCATATTTTTTACACTGGTGTCTTCTGCAGCTTTCAAATTAAAGGGTACTTGAAATATCTTTTCAAGATACGAAGAAGCGTCGATCAGTTGTTTTTGTGAATCGTCATCATCCTTTGTGAAATGTAATCGGTGTTTTTTGATCAATGCATTTTTAACCCATCTAGGATCCACACCTACTATAACAACAAACAGGGGATAGGCCATTAATAAATTAACAGCTTCTAATACTTCTACGACCCGATCTTCTGGGCAACGGTCTAAGTCATCAATATATAATACAATGCGTTCTAATGGACGTTCAAAATGCTTTCTAAATTTTTCTATGTTCTCTTTTTTGGAGTTTTCTACTTCATCGATATGCTCAGAGAATAACGTACTTAGAACCTCAAAATCATTTCGGATAATAGAGACCAATCCCAAATGCTTTTTATAATCAACACTCACGGATCTTTTTTCTATAAATGATTTGAGGGCTTCTGTGGATAAGGTATTATTTTTTCTGAATACCAATGCTGCTTTTTGTTCTTGTGTCTGATAGATTTGGTGATTGATATCCGAGATTTCATCTTTGATCTGTTCAATTTCCAGTGCTAATGCCTTCTCATCTTGTTGAAACGAGAATATCACCTGTTCTTTTTTCTCAATATACGTTTCTCGTAGGTTCCAGAAAGAAGCAACTAATGGTTGTAAGCCTTTGTATACTTTTATTCCTCTAGCATACAACCCACTGATGATCGTAAGAATTGATAAAAATGGTGTAATAAAACCATAGTCAGTTACACCTATTAAAGTAGTAATATATGTTATCACTTTTGGAAGCCCCAATGCCAATAGTAAAATTGCTATGATACAAAGGATATTTATCCAGAGGTATTTCTTTAAAAAGAATGTTTTAAGGAAGGTGATTGCTGATGTGGATTGTTGATACAGTTCTTCTGGGTTTTCCCAATATTTCTTAGGTATGATTTCTTTAAGCTCCGCTGTCTTCTTAATGATAGAGACATTAGTATCGATAGCTTCTTCAATCTTTTGTTGTACTTGGAATTCAGTATCTATTTTTTCTAAAAGTCCATGTAGACTGGCTTCTCTAATCTGTTTTATTTTATTGTCTAGTCTCGTTTGTTGGTTTTCCTTATTTTCTTCAAGGTTCTCTAACTGTGCATCTTTTCCTTTTATTTCCGTTTCTAACTTTGTGATTTCGTTTTGTGTAATACTTAATTCTTTAGCGATTGCTTCTTCAATTTCCTTTTTATGATCAACAGCTGCATTCTCTTCATTACTAATATATTGATTTAGCCCTTCGAATATTTTGGTAATAATTCCTGCCCAGAGGTTGGTATCCATATACGACCAGGCGTTAAAATGTACATGGGCAACCCCACTACAAAAACCAGATTCTGGACTTTTATTAGATAGTTTTTGTATTCTCTCTTTTAGCTTTCGCATAAAAAAACTTTTTCCGGATCCCCAAGTTCCAAATAAAGCAATGGCAAGTGGTGGCGTAAAGCTTTTAGTAGCGATTACTCTGGCAAAAGCTGCCACATCTCTAGAGATGTCTAAAAGATCTTCTCCAGAGTCTGCATCACTGGTAATTCCCGCAATAGAGGTGATTTTTGTTATGGTAGTGATGGTGTTTTGCTCATTAACTTCTGTAAAGAGAAGATCCAACTGTTCGGGATTAATTTGAGATACTATCTTAAGTACATCATCATTATCCGGTCTGGAAATTAAGCTACTACTATAATTTATGGAAGTCGTAAACTCCATTTTTTGATCTTGTAGCTTCCAATCAATAGATAAGACATCTTCATTTTTAGGGCTTTTTTTGATAATACCTAGTTTATTTACAGAATACATTGTATTGCCTTTATTTTCTTCTAGAATGTCATTAGTTATTACAATATCACCAGGTTTAATGGATTCTATAATTGCTTTGTATTTTTTATAAGAACTATGTTCTTCAGATAAATCATTATAAAATTCAACTACCTCGGAGTGTCTACCCAAGGCAGTACTGATCATATAGAATTTTCCAGAGAAGCCTTTTAACAGATCTGTTATACTGGATACTGAATCACTGTCAAACGATTTTTTTATAGTGGTATCATTCTCCAAGGTTTTTGATTCAGGATCGATTGGTATTGATTTCTTTTTTTTGATTTCTTTTTTAATTTCTGGCGTATCAGGTATATCATTTATTTCATTAAAGAATTCTTTTCCTCTGTCGTTATTAGGAATTGAAATAATAAATTTTATGTTTCTTTTTTTAAATTCATTTAAGAAACCATTTATAGTATTAATTGTAATTTCTAGGCTTTCATCAAAATTTAAACCACCAGTTCCTGTTCCCAAAAGGGGGAACCATATTTTTTTGTTTGCCAGTAATTCTAAATTACCTCTTATACCATTATCCAAATTCTTTCTAAATGTTAAAGCTGTATTTGGAGCTCCAAGAGTTTGGTCAATAGTAACTATAACAAGTATGGGCCTTAAACCTTTACTATGAATTACATTATAACCAGTATCTAGATTTATAGTTTTTAAAATATCCTGATCATATCCATAGACCTTTAATGCCAATTTATTAAGATATCCAGGTGTTCCGGTAGAATCAGATGAAACAATAGCTAGGTCTGCTTGATGAGAAGAGACTCCTAATTTAATTTCATATAATTCATTATCTGTCTTGATCATTATTTATAGTTAAATTATTGATATAAATTTTGTGTGTTATTTTAGATAAACTTCACTAATACTTCAATAAAATGACAATTGAGAATTGAATTCAGAAAGGAGTTTTTGAATTCAAAAGGTGGGGAAATTGTTGATTAAATATAAAGTTCCTTGTTTTGAGATCAAAATAATAGTGTATTTATTTTGGGATTCATTTTAATCTTTCCCTAACAAAACCATCCTAAAAACATCTATAACCCACTACTATACGTGTCCTTAGTGCCTTTCGTCCTAAAAAAGTTCACATATTTTACATTAATCCTAAAATAGATATACAACATATGCTAAAAGTAAAGGCAACAAAATACATTGCTGCCTTTATATACGGATTATAAGATTTTAAGAATGTCAAAACTGCATCACTAAATATTAAATCCAGGATTGGTATTAAAGGCATTGTTATGAACACTTCGTGCGCGATTTCTGGCCATGTTTCTGATGGCACTGGTAGTTCTGGTACCATCTACTGCAAACCACCAAAGGTAAAGTACTTCATACATATTAGAGCCTTGATATGACCAATTGGTATCACAGGATGCAGCTCTGGGACAGCCACTTCCTCCATTATGACTTTTTCCTCCATTATGTCTTGCTTCATGTAACAGTGTTCCTGCTCGTGTAACGACATCGAATGAATAGAAATATGGAATGTATAGTTCTACTCGGCTACCATATGCCCAGCCAGCCCATTGTCCGGGATTAGAACCAGGTTTATAACACAATGCCTGTAATCTACCAGTATTATTAGCGGTGTATGGATATGCCCATCGCAGCGCATTACCGCTATAATCTCCCGTATTGGTAGCATAATCCTCTGCAGAGTAAGTGAGTAAGTATAAGGCAGCAAAGGTTCGCGCTAGTGGTAAGTCTAAGTTACAAGGGTCATGAAACCCAAAACCACTGTCCCAATCTTTTTTTCGCATATTAAGAACACCCCACCAATGGTCTACTCGTGCTTGATTGCATAAACCGGAAGCGTATACTGAAGTTCCATCGGCGACATTGTCGTGAGGCGGTACCGTACAGCTTTGTTGTGCGTTTACTATTATCGAGAATAGTAATAAAAAGAATAGGGGTATATAAAACGTAGTACTTTTATAAAGATGTATATTTTTCATGGTTATCTTATTTTTGGTGTGTCTTTAGATTCATTTACTTTCAGATCAAAGTTTTCCGGCATTTCGGGATGTTCCACTTTTCTGATATCTGTGGTTGTTTCTGTGATATACCAATATTCTTCTCTTGGTAGTTTTTCATATAGCTCTTTTTTCTTTTCTTCGATATTTCCGAAAGGAGATAATAAATAACTACGTACTGCCATCTGGCGTATGGATAAATCCTGATGATCTATAAGCTTGATTAATGCACTTTCTGCTTCTTCATTTTTATTGATAGCCAATATTCCAATTCCTTCAACCGCAGTGAGCCGTATGATGATTTCATCCATCCGAGTATTAATTTCTTCATTTTCTGGTTGTGTATCTCTGGGAATTCTTAGGGTAGCAATCTCATAAAGATAGTTTAAAGAAGTATCAGCGGACAACTCTTTTAGCGCTTCTATAATCATCGTGCGATATAGATAGTTTTCTGCAGGTACTTTGTGGTATATTTCGAATAATGACTTGCCAATTTCTCTTTGTTGTCGTAGCATAGAAAGAGAACGCTGATATTTTTCTTCAGCATCTTTCCCAAATCCCATAGATAGACTAATATGCTCTTTTATAAGGTTTCCGAAAGGAACACCAGAAAAAACCTCTTCAATGGATATAACAGATGATTCATCGAATGTTAGTACAGAAGAATTTTCCTGTGCTTTTTCTAAGTTATCATCTGCTTCTGTTTCTGATACGGTCGGGTTGTCACGCTCACAACTGAGTACTACCAAAAGTAGCAAGAGTGATAATGATGTGAATTTTAGAATGTGTTTCATAATTTTAGAATGAATTAGTTTGACAATTAGTATGAAAAGAATACCAAAACAGCACTCTTTACTGTATGTGGTAAAAGTACTACGCTGTTTATCTTGTTGTAAGAGGTAATGAACTTTAAAACTTCACGTTAAAATCCCTATTTCAATAAGTTGAAAAACGGTTTCTCTAAGGTTAAATTCCCCTTCTTTTTTAAAAAGACATCCTTGAATTTGGACTTCGACTCCGCTCAGTCCTCTGAAAGAATGCATTAAAAAAAAGTGTAGCGGTCGTTGAGGTACTCGAAACGAAAGCGGACTCAGGACTTAGGCTCCGCGGATGATAGCATGCCGAAGTACAGCTCTCGAAAATAATTCGAAGAGTAAGTATATCACACTCTATTAATCGTATGAATATTTACTTCTTTTTGTTTGCCTTTTAGTAATACACTACCTAAAAAAGTAGAAGATAGATGCGTACTTATGCGTAGATCTTTTAGTAGTTTTTCAGAAATTAGGAGTTTCACTTTGTGGGTATTACATTCTGCCTGGATCCGGGCAGATGTATTAATCACATCGCCGTGATAAGCAATTTCTTTTTTGATCACACCCACTTCGGTGACCATAAGTTTACCACCGTGTAACCCTGCTTTAAACTCAGGCATAATGCCATACTTTTCTTGATAGTAATCTGCCTTACTTTGTTTCTTCTGCTGAAAAGAAAAAAATAAGTCTACACAATTGTTATTAGCCAATCCTTTTTTATACGGCCAACTTAATACGGCTTCATCTCCCACATATTGATAGATTTCTGCATCGTGCTTGGGCACTACTTCATTAAGATCATAAAAGCAATCTTGTATGAATTGACTGTATTTAAAATGCCCCAAATT
Organism: uncultured Aquimarina sp.; assembly: GCF_947495315.1. GTDB lineage: Bacteria > Bacteroidota > Bacteroidia > Flavobacteriales > Flavobacteriaceae > Aquimarina. Next base: position 63,617 of record NZ_CANLYD010000016.1, read on the forward strand.
TTCTGCGATAGTAGTAGAGTCTTTGAGATCGAGGAACATAAAAATGCGTTTCTCTTCTTGCGGGTTTTTATACTTACCGAGTAACATCTTTATAAAAACACCTTTCCCGAATTTTTCGGTAGCGATTTTGATAAATGAAAAAACAAAAGAAACCAAAACGATATATAAAATAGTAGCCCAAAATGACTTATTTTCTTTCCACCAACCCCGATTTGTGTTTAGATTAAGGTCATAGATATCAGAAAACAAATCCATAATAACCGTAAATATGATAATGGTAGTTATGAAATATAATAGGGTTCTAATGATGAGATCATATACCAGTGATAATTTGTGAGACGTATATTTATCAAAAAGAAAATCAATACTGGCATATACAATTCCAATTAAAATACCAATACTGGTAAATCCCAATAAGGCGCGCCACGTTCCTTCAATTCCGCTATACTTTGTGATCACGGTAAAGCCTTCTTCTTCATCGATCCCATAATACCTGAATATGGAAAATAATCCCATAGCCACGGACCAAAAAAGAACGGATTGCCATAGCAGTTGTATATATTGTTTTAGGTTTCGATTCATTATGAGAACGCTAGCGTATGTTAAAATAAACCTAATTATTTTACTCCGATATACATTTATTGATTTTTAACAAAAAATGTTAAGAAAATATCGTTTGTAGCCAATAAACACCCAAAACCCACTACCATAAGTGGAGATGGGGTACTTATATAGGTAGGTGTATGCGTGTCAGAACATAGTTTGGGATACTTGTGATAGTGGGTGCATGTGTCTAAAAGCATCGCTTGGAGTAGTACTAACATAGGACATGGGTACTTAAAACAGAAGCATGGCCAGGTCTAAACAGAAGTGCGACTTGTGTCAGAACTAAGTGCCACTTCTGTTTGACACAGGACTGTCCTATGTCTGGACATAGGGGTGCGTAGTACAGAGGTAGGAGCCTGGTACTTTATAAGTACCCCTAAAAGAAATTGTTCTGTTAATATTTTAACGAGTTTAGTTGGGTTTCGGTTACGTGGATGCTGAGCGTGTCGAAATGATCATTAGTATAGCGAGTTTAGTTGAATTTCGGCTACGCCTGTCTGCCAAAGTATAGTCCTAATTAAGGGTTTTTTATATTAATGTAGTCCGTCAGTTCGAGTGGCGGTTCGTCTTGTAAAGCGGGCCGTTGTATCGAGAACCGTTTATAACCGATTAACTACAATTGCATCTCGATACATTTCAATCCTGAGTATTAATGTACTCACGACTAGCATAAACAACCCCCTCCGCCTGCGGCACCTCCCCCTAAAAGGGTGAGGAACTAAAAGCTGTTTTCATAAAGATACCTTCAGTAACACTTGCTTCATCTCTGTTTTGGGTTTTGAGTACCAAAATGCGGTTCTCGATACACCACACTCAGGTGTGGCACTCGAACTGACGTAGTTAGTAGGTATAAAGTAGCGGTCGTTGAGGTACTCGAAACGAAAGCGGACTCTGGGCTTCGAGTGCCTCAGCCCCCTAAAACAATCCGAAAGGTCAGGTGTCATACTGAACTTCCTCCTAAGGCGGACAAGTATAGAAGTGCTCTCGAACCCTGAGCGCGTCGAAATATTGCTTGTCAATGCGTCGAATAGTGAGGTGAAAATACACAGTTGTAGAAAATGTACACACTTTTATTTCAGGGTCGATTTCTTAAATAGCTGTTAGTCAGTAGTGTTTATAAATGGTATCAAATTTGGTTATCCAGAGTGGTACAAAAAAATATTATGGAAATATCAAGATCTTTGGAAATTACAGAAGCACCAGTAATTGAAAATACATTTAGCAGTCGTTTAAAAAATAACATTCTTAGTGCATCATCATTTTTTGTTTTATTAGGAACATTTCTCTTATTATTTGGTGCTGCCTCTTTATTCTATTTTTTACAACCCTATTTCGAAGAAATTCATTTAGAAAGAATGAATACTGTTTGGGGAATTAGTTTAATGGTAGCAGGGATCTCTTTGTTACTAATTAAGGTGAGTTTTTTAGTATACATTTTATTTCTTTATAAACGTTACAAGGAGGTTGATACGGTATCGGATAAAGAATTACCGCTATGTACAGTAATTGTACCTGCATATAATGAAGGAGAACTGGTATACAAAACATTGTATAGCCTGGTAGAAAGTGATTATCCTATCGAAAAATTACAGATCATTTCTATAGATGATGGGAGTCAGGATGATACTTGGCAATGGATGAAAAGAGCTAAAGAAGAATTAGGTAATCGAGTTTCGATTTACCAACAACCAGAAAACAAAGGAAAAAGACATGCATTATACAGAGGATTTAATCTTGGTATGGGTGATGTATTTATTACTGTGGATAGCGACTCTATAGTAAAGAAAGATACGCTACGTGTTATGGCTTCTCCTTTTGTAACTAATGATGAGTGTGGAGCAGTGGCAGGTAATGTGCGTGTTTTAAATAGAGACAAGGCATTGATACCACGTATGCTTAATGTAAGCTTTGCTTTTAGTTTTGAATTTATTCGATCGGCACAAAGCTCAATAGGTTCTGTTTTATGCACACCAGGTGCCTTATCCGCATATAGAAGAGAAGCTGTGATGAATTGCAGAGAAGCGTGGATCACACAAACTTTTATGGGTCAAGTCTCTAAAATAGGAGAAGACCGTGCCATGACCAATATGATCCTAAAACAGGGGTATAAAGTGTTATTTCAGCGAAAAGCGTATGTATATACTAATACTCCGGAACGTTATAAAAATTTATACAAGATGTTTATCCGTTGGGAGCGAAGTAATATTCGTGAGAATCTTGCTATGAGTAAATTCGCTTTTAGTGATTTTAGAGAAGGACATAAAAGCGGGGCTAGAGTACTACTTTTAAACCAATGGTTAAAAATGACAATGGCATATCCTGCAACATTATTAATGTTATTTTTTATCTGTACATATCCTATATTATTCTTTAGCTCTACATTAGTAAGTATATTGGTTTTCTCTAGCATACAAGCATTATTCTATGCTAAGAAACATAGCTTGTCAGAATCACTTTGGGCATATCCATACAGTCTTTTTTATGCTTTTACGTTGTTTTGGATCACCCCGTATGCAATTGCTACTGCAGGAAGAAGCGGTTGGCTTACACGTGACCTGACGAAAAAAGAATTAGACAAACAACAACAAGTAGTTTCAATATCATCATAGGATCTCATATTATTTTAATATTAGCCAACCTGTTTATTTCCATGTCAGGGTTCTAAATGTTTAACCCCAAATAAACTTTCAGACCCTGAGGAGATATACATTTATTTAGATAAACGATTAAAATAGCAACACCAAACTCAACTATATTTATATTTTTTTGCACTATCAATTTATCAATGATAACCAACCTACCTAAAACTCCTCCTTTCCCAAACAGGAGGAGTTTTGCTATTAATCTAAAGAATTCCTCGAGGCTTTGCCTCAGAGTTTCCTATTTCTCCCTCTCCTTTCGGGGGAGAGGGTTGGGGTGAGGGGGAAATATAAAATTTCGTTTTTTGATCCCAAGATCAAAATGAAACCAGCGAAATACCCCTATGGATCTGCCTCGGGGATAGGTGGTTTCAAGAAATTTTTTATTTGCAAAAAGATAATTGAATATCCTCTTTGTCTACTTTTTTATCAATATTCCTTTTCATATGGTAGTTGTTTTGATAAATAAATACTGATATATATCATTAGTAGATACGTCGTTTATGTCGTATATTTAATACATATAGAAACCTTAAAAACAGTATCGATATGGAATTTATGGAAATGAAAGACAAGGACGGCAAACAACACTATATCAATCCAGATCATATATCTGCTATTACAGAAATTGATGGACATTGTAAAATCAATTTAATGGGACACGATTATATTTTGGCAGGAGAAAATCTTGAAGATGTAAAACTTCATTTAATGTCTTTTAAGCATTATTAGTTTTGTTAGTTTGAAATCCGTTACTTTTTTTAAAAAATGTCATCAAGCGATTGATTTTTAGTTAGTTTTAAAGTACTGTATAAAGATCTCTCCTTTTATGATTGTCCTGTCGTGCTCCTTATATATGTTAAAAGTGTCATATAAGCTTGACCTATTTTTATCTTCCCAATTGAGTATCTCAATTATTATAATAAAATAATCACGTATTTATACTTATAAATTTACGTGGAATTCTCCCTATTTTTATAGAAAGCTCATTATAAGTTTATAAGGTCAATCAATTTGATTAATAGTATCGTCTATTTATAAAATTTCACGCATAATAAACTAACGTTCTTTTTATAAGAATACTTAAAAACACACTTTTAAACATGGCTGATTTAACTCAAGAAAGTAGTAATGCATTAGATAGTTTCGATAATGTCGTTGTACTAATGCTAGAAAACCGATCTTTTGATAATTTACTTGGAAATCTTTATATAGATGGAGTACCTGAGGGGAAATCTTTTGAAGGTTTACAAAATTACACTGAAGAAATGCCGGTGCCTCCAAGGGCTGTTGATTACAATAAACATAAAACTGTTCCGGTACAAACTGCTCAGGATTTTCATCAACCTTTTCCGGATCCAGGAGAAGTATATCAACATATAAACACTCAGCTATATAATTTTGTGAACCAGGATAATATAAATATTCCAGAACAAGATATGGTAGCTCCTTATAATATTCCTAGTCCAATCCCACCAGATAGTAAGCAAATGTTGGGTTTTGTGAATGATTATATTAACAGATTACAAGCGTTGGATAATAAAAAATACCCTCAGTTTGATAAAGCTACTTTTGATTTGTATAAGGTAATTATGCAGGTTTATATGCCTTCTCAGGTAAGTGTTCTTTCTACATTGGCAAAAGAATTTGCAGTATTTGATCATTGGTTTTGTTCAGTACCTAGTCAGACTTGGTGCAATAGAGCCTTTTGGCACGCGGCAACCTCTGGAGGGCAAGTAATTAATCCAGGAGAAGATAAAGGCATTATAGGAAACATAGAAGGCATGAAAGACTGGATTGAAAACGTCTGGTCAGCGAAAACCTTGTTTGAACTTATGGAAGATGCTAATGTAAGTCATGGTATTTATACAGAAAACCCAGTTTCTCTTACTACTATTGTAAATGGGCCTTTCAAGAATGAAAATGTGATTCATACAGGAGATGAGCTTTCTGAATTTAAAGAGCACGTAGAGAATGGTTCTTTACCTCAGTACACATTTATAGAGCCTAAGTTTTTTGGACAGCATAATGATCAACATCCTTCTTCTCTTTCTGGTTTGATTGATGGCCCTACAAAAGTTGGCTCAGTGCTTTTAGGAGAGAACTTGATTTGGGATGTGTATAATACAATTTTCATGAATGATACCTATAAGAATAATACCTTATTGATTATTACTCATGATGAGCACGGAGGTTGTTTTGATCATGTGATTCCAGGACCTGCTGTTCCTCCTGTGCAGGGAATGAAAGGACAAAAAGGTTTTACTTTTGATAGGCTTGGTGTTCGAGTGCCCATGGTAATGGTATCTGCACACATTGCTCAGAATACTATTGTAAATGATGTATTTGATCATACTTCTTTTATTCATACCATGTGTAAGAAATGGAATATGCCACATTTAACTGATAGAGATAAAAATGCTAAAAGTTTTGAGCAGGTTTTCAGCAGCTCAACAAGAAATTTTCCTGTTATAGAGAAGCATGTAATTCCTGCAGTAGAAGAAAGTATCTATGATAAGGATGACCTGAATGATCTACAAAAATCAATTTTGCTGGGAGCTTCTTTCCTTGCAAAACGTAATTGCGAGGGTTCATCAAAGGAAGTTGATGTTAATAAAGCAAAACAGATCTCGACTGTAGGTGAAGCAATAAGTTTTTTAAAAGGAATAAAAGACTTAATATAGATAGGTGTATTATATAATTTTTGGAGCTACAGAATGATAATAATTAGAGATTGAATTTTCTGAATTTAAAACAAATAGGGAGACCATTAGAATTGGTGTCCGATCATGTTATTAATTACAAATCTTATATTTGTAATACCAACTAACCAATCTCTTCTTTTATGAAAAATACAATACTCTTTTTCCTTTTACTAATTACAATCAATGTACAAGCTCAGTTAGAGGATTGTTCAGCTTGTGATACAATTACATACACGACAAAAGACATTGCAAAAAATAGTTTGTATGATCTACAACTATTGCGAAATGAGATTTTTGCAAGACATCAGTATATTTTTAAGGATGAGCGTCTATTAGAATTCTTTCAGGAATACTTATGGTATCAACCGGATTATAACAATCCAGCAGAAGTAAGCCTTAATCCAGTAGAAAACGCCAATATTGCCATTTTTAAAGCGGCTGAAGGCCGAATTAAAAAGAAAAGACAAAGACTGTTTAGCGAATTAAGAGAATTAAAAAGAGTGTTGAAACAAAAGGACACAATAACTATTAACCTCTTTATGGATGATGCATTATCAGATAACGAGAATCTCGAAGGTGCAATTAAAGAATTAAATGGTATTTTTTCTAAAATAGATCTTAAAGATGTTAATTGGTATAAAGATACTGCTATATACAAAGTATCCATAGATAATGGATTTTTGGTTCGTATTACCGATTTAAGAATAAACGGTAGTGAAGTAATCCTTAGTACAGGAGATATAAAACACTCAGAGATTATGACAGAACCTTTTCAATATGGCAGTAGTTACTATTCTGAAAGTGAGTACAATTCTACCTGGATTTTTAGATTTGATGGTGAAAAATTACGATTAGAAGAGCATATGATTGCAGGATAATAAACCTTCTTTAGTTTAAATATTCATAAAAAAACGGCCTGCGCAATAAGCAGCAGACCGTTACAAAAAAATCACACTTTTAAATCAGAAAGCGTTACTTAAAAGTTTATTCTACCGCTCCCTGTATTACCACTATTAAAGCTGTCCCAGCTATCATCAGTTGGACTGTCTAACCATATATTTGGATTTGCCCAAAATCCAGAGAAACCGGTTGCTGGTAAAGTTTGATCACTGGTCCATAATTGTATTACGAAATCTGTAACAAACCATCCATCTTGTCCTTTTAGGAACAGCGTAGCACCATCTACTTCAACCCATTCTACAGCACGATCCGGAAATGAAGTTTTAAATAGATATGCATCCCAACCGCCTTCTCGATCATCACCAAAGTTGTCCATCCAGTTGAACGGAGGATTGAAGGTTCCTGCACTGGTTGTAAATCGAACATAAGTACCTACATCACCATCAGTATCGTTATTGCTCTGATTGCCTGTAAAGGTCCAAACTCTATAGAACCATTCTGTACTGAAAGCTTTATCCTGAATTGGTTGTTTACTGATATATTCTTTCACAGCCTGATCCCATTTAAGGTTTGCTTGTTCCATACTCACATTTTCGTCAAAATGCATGTGTAATAAAGGTCGGTTAGTACTGGATTCTACATCCTTGAGTATTTCACCGCTTCGACCCGTTTTACTTTTGAATCCTTCCTCGATTGTTTCTTCAGTTTCTGTGTTTACATCCGATTTCTCACAGGATACTACGAATAAAACCCCTACAACTAAAGATGCGAATATCTTTAGGCTACTTAAATTTTTCATTTGTTTTAATTTTATAATTAATATTTAATAATTGAGTTGGTCATTTTTTCATATCTGCCGGCAAGAAAGAATATTAAGGCAACTGCTGTGACAAATGTATCCAGTTTTAACGCTGTTAAATAGGGGGAGATATCCCATTTCATACACGTTTAATACCTAGTTTATATTTTAATCTAGCTAGGGGTGATTAGACTTCGTGTTTATGAATGAATATGATGTGTAAACCCTATGGATAAAGAGGGAAGAGATGGTTTGCTACATTTTTTTGAACTAAAATAAGGAAAGAAATATAAAAGATTAACATTTTGTTTGTTGACCTTTTTTGATGAGGATCATTTTGTTACCATTCCATTTTAGCATTAGCATGCATAAAATATGATCTACATCGAAATATTTTATTCGGAATTAATTAGTTGATTATTTGAGATTTGGTACAGCGAGTTATTGATTATAGATCCTTGCATAAAAGAACCAAAGTTCGTTAAAATTGATGATTTCCAATGGTTTCAAAAAAGGATTTTCTATAGGTGTTCCCAATAGGAAGTTCTTGCTTATGAATCCAGATCGAATCATTGTCAATTTTATCAATATGTTTTATAGAGATGATATAGGATTTATGTATCTGTATAAAACTAGATTCAGGTAAGGTCTCCTTAAAATGTTTTAGCGTATTATACGTAATAATTTGTTGATCCTGCAGATGGATTGCTATATAGTTTTTAAGACTTTCTATGTACCTAATATCTTTTAAAAACACCTTAGCATACTTGTTTTTTCCATCTGTTTTAAAAAAGAAAAAATCATCCGTAATAGTACTATCGACAGAGGCTTTTGTAGTATTACCTAGTTTTATTTTTGATACTGCTTTATAAAAACGTTCAAACTCGATAGGCTTTAGAAGATAATCTATTGCAGCTACTTCATAGCTGTCTAAGGCAAATTGAGGATAAGCAGTGGAGAAAATGATTTTAGTTTTTTTGTCAATAATCTTAGATAATTGTATCCCAGTTATTTCTGGCATTTGTATATCTAATAAGACCAAATCAATAGGTTCGCTTTCTAAATACTTTAATCCCTCTAAAGGATTAGTAAATGTGTTTTTTACTTCTAAAAAAGAAACCTTGGCGATATACTTCTCCAATAACCGAATAGCTGCCGGTTCATCATCAATAATTACACAAGTGAATATATCCTTCATTTTTAGAGTATTATAAACTTAGAGTTCAAGTTTTAAATATGTCTCGAATTGGTTGTCATCTTTTTGATGTTCCAAGATATAATTATCCTTGTATATTACCTCAAGTCTTTGCTTAATATTTTTGGTTCCAATACCAGGTTCTGTATACGTATCCGAGGTGTTTATATGATTTTTAGTTTTTAATTCTAATGTATTCTCATTAATAATTAAAGATATACTGGCCGGACGATTCTTGTCGTTGATAATACCGTGTTTACAAACGTTCTCTATAAAATGTATTAAAATGAGGGAAGGTATTTTTTGATTATGGATAAATCCATCAATATGTAGTAATACATGAAAATTATCTTCATATCTGCGTTTAAAGAAATAGAGGTAATCTTCGATAAATATTATTTCTTTATGTAAGTAAGCTAAGTCTTCATTAGTTTCGTAGGTAACGTATCTCAATAATTTGGATAACTTCATAATATCACTAGCAGTTTCCGGTTTGTCATCATACAGTTCTTCATAGAAATTGTTTAATGTATTGAATAGAAAATGAGGACTTATCTGTGATTTTAGCACGGAGAGTTTAGCTTTTTCTTGTTCAATCTGTAAATGATGTATTTCTTCTTTATTTTCATTATACCTAAAAAATAAACATATAGCAGCACTTACCAAACAAACGCGCAACGTATAATAGAATGAATCTAACGAATAATTACTTATAAGTTTTGATATAGGAGTATCAAAAAAGTAATTATGTACTCCAGTAATATTATATAGAATTACTTCTTCCAATAAAAATCGTATTCCTGCGAACAACAGAATCATAGCAATAAATGCGAAGAAGTATTGGATATACTTTTTTTTAAACAAAAAGCGTGGTGCACTGTAGACATAGTTTACAACATATACAATAAGTAATGATATGGTGAATGTGATCGTAAATAGAAATAAACGTTGGTCTAAAGCAAAAATATCTTTATCAAAAATTATATAATCGCCAATCACATCAAGAATTATGATTGTTAGTATAATTAGTACATTATATAGAACTTCTTTTTTTGTATTCATATATCAAAATTACTTTTAAAAGGGTACTGTTTTGGTTAATTAGTACGAACAATTCTTTTTATGGGATGACCTACTATTTTGGTACAACAAATACTAATGTTTTATAATAACTATTATTGGCATAGTGATAATGGGTGTTTGTGTAAAACTCATATAATTTTTGTGATAAGACAATAACATTGTATAGAATTTAATAAATCATATATAATGAAATACAGTCTATTATTACTCGTTAGTATCAGTGCAGTCTTTTTTACTACCAAAATGACCGCGCAAGAAGTATCAAAGGAAAATGAAGGAATCCTGAAACCATATGCAAGCTATTATCCAAAACAGAAAACAAAAGTATTGGTGGTTGGTACTTTTCATTTTTCATATCCAGGGTTGGATTATACCAAAACAAATGAAGATGATAAAATTGATGTGCTAAAAGAGCCTAAAAAATCGGAAGTTGAAGAATTAGTAGCATATATAAAACGGTTCAAGCCTACCAAAGTGGCTATAGAGGCAAAAGAAGATTGGGGGATGGACAAAGAGTATAAAGAATATAGAGAAGGAAAACATAGAGATGTGAGAAATGAAAGTTATCAGGTTGGGATGCGTATAGCAAATGACCTGAAGCATAATAAAATCTACTCTATAGATGCTACTACCTTTAGTTCAGATTTAGAAAAGAAGTATCCCGAAATGATGAAAGAACTTACGGAAGGATATGATTTTAAGTCAGATGATCCTTATACTAAGATGGTACAAAAATCATTTGATGAATCCACCCAATTTCCATCCAAAGTGAAAATACTGGATTATATTAAATATATGAATACCATAGAAGGTCATATGAATAATTATGGAGCTTATCTAGTAGGTGATTTTAAATTGGACGATTATAGAGGTGCAGATTTTTTATCAATATGGTGGTATAACCGAAATCTAAGGATGTTTAGAAAAATTCAGCAAATAGATCAAAATGAAGAAGATAGAATACTCGTAATTGTAGGTAACGGACACGCGTCTGTACTAAGACATCTTTTCGAATACTCACCAGAGTATGATTTTATAGAGTTTAGTAGTTTGTAATGATGTATAGAAAAACATCAGATTAATAATAAACAAAAATGAGGCTGTCTAAAAAGTAGATTTCTCTGTCATTTCGAGCGGAGTCGAGAAATAACTGCCCTTGGTTTTCAGTACATTTCGACTTCGCTCAATGTGACAGTATTGTAAATATTGTGCTTTTCGGATAGCTTCATTTCTGTTTTATTACAGTAAATTAAATGTGCAAATGGTATAACTAATACCCATAATTATTTTATAGTAACGGCACTCTTTTTTAACTTAATGATGCGTAGTTTATCTAACAGTAGCATAATATAATAAGTAGGGTCAATTTCATGCCATCGCACACCACCAAAATTAGCTCTACCACTATGTTTATGATGATTGTTATGATAGCCTTCGCCCATCATCAAGAAATCAATTGGTAATAGGTTTTTAGAAGTGTTATCAACTTTGAAATTGGTGTATCCAATGATATGCCCAAACCAATTAATAATGACTCCGTGTATAGGTGCCATAAAGAAAGCTACTGGCAGAAACAGCCAGTGCCACCAAGCCGAAGCAAAAAAATAAAAGAATACAGTATAACCTAAACCCCAAGCAATCCTGGAGAAATTGGAGCTTGCAAAAGCATCAAAAGATTTCCATTGAGGAGTATTTTTGGTGAATTTTGTATCCAGCGAAATTCTTTCATTATTAATGTCTTGATATATATTTTTGGTACGCCACATCATACTAAACATATTACTATCATATTTAGGAGAATGTGGATCTTTTTCTGTATCTACAAAAGCATGGTGCATGCGGTGCATCACCCCATAACCATAAGCACTTAAATAATTAGATCCCTGACACACCCAAGTAAGAAAAAAACATGCTTTCTCAGTAAAATTAGACATAGTGAATGTCTGATGTGCTGCGTATCTGTGTAAAAAGAAACTTTGAAAAAATAAACCTGTATACCATAATACAAGCATAAAAATTAGAATCGCCATTTTTAATATGATGTTGAGTTTGTAATTATTTTGACTTGTGAACATGTTAACTAAATATCCAATGCTGACTATTTTGGCTACTTAGAAAAGAACACCGCAAAAATACGGATATATACCAGATGGATATGGTTATATTGTAGTTATATTTTCTATAGTACTATCTTTATGTAGAGATTAGCGAAAATAACTTTTCATCGAGTTAAATTACAATCATAATCTTCTTAGATTTGAGAAACAACACTAACCAATTAAAACAAAATGATTCAATCCTATAAACAACGTCCGAAGTTAGAAGAAAGTTATGATACAATTATTATTGGATCTGGAATGGGAAGTCTTACTGTAGGAGCTATTTTGGCTAAAGAAGGGCAGAAAGTGCTTATTCTGGAAAGCCACTATACAGCTGGTGGTTTTACACATGTATTTAAGCGTAAAGGATACGAATGGGATGTTGGGATTCATTATATAGGAGGTGTACAACAGGAGAATAGTCCTATACGAAAACTATTTGATTATGTGTCTGATAGTAAGCTAGAATGGGCTGATATGGGCGAGGTATATGATCGTATTATTATTGGCGATAAATCGTATGATTTTGTAAAGGGTGTTGAGAATTTTAGAAATAAGATAGTTAGTTATTTCCCTGAAGAAGAGAAGGCTATTGATAGCTATATAAACTTGGTTTTTAAAGCTAATAAAGTAATGGGTTCTTTTTATAAAGAAAAAGCATTACCAGGTTTTCTACGTTTTCTGATCGGTGGGTTCTTAAAAAGACCGTATTTAAAATATGCGGATCAAACTACCTATCAGGTGCTTAGCAGGCTTACCAAAAATGAAGAATTGATTAAAGTATTATCTGCACAATATGGTGATTATGGCTTACCGCCAAAACAAAGTAGTTTTGCCATGCACGCTTCTGTAGCCAGACATTATTTTGGAGGAGGTAACTTTCCCATTGGTGGGTCTTCTAGAATAGTAGATACGATCGATCCTGTCATCGCAGCTGCTGATGGTACGATATTAATAAATGCAACTGTAGAGGAAGTGATTATCGAGAATGATAAAGCGAAAGGAGTGAAAATGATTGATGGAAAAGAGTTTTATGCTGATACGATCATTAGTGGAGCAGGAATCTTTAATACCTTCGAAAGGTTGATTCCTGAAGCTATAGGTGTTAAGCATAAATTACACGAAAAGCTACAGAAAGTGACACCATCTGTTTCTCATGCTTGTTTATATATGGGATTTAAGAGCTCTCCGGAAGAATTAAAATTACCTAAAACAAATTTTTGGATTTATCCTGAAGATGGTGATCATGATACCTGTGTGGATCGATACCTAAAGGATGAAGAAGCTCCGTTTCCTGTGGTATATGTTTCCTTTCCGTCTGCCAAAGATCCCGATTGGTCTAATAGATACCCCAGTCGAAGTACAATCGATATCATTACACTTGTTCCTTATGAAACGGTTTCTCAATGGAAAGATACGCGTTGGATGAAAAGAGGAGAAGCCTATGAAGCTTGGAAAGAAAAGATTGCCCAGCGATTGATGAAAGAACTTTTTAAACAACTTCCTCATCTAGAGGGACAGGTGGATCATTATGAACTTTCTACCCCACTGAGTACTCAGCATTTTGTAAATTATGAAAAGGGAGAGATTTATGGGATCGATCATACTCCAGAACGTTTTCGTCAGAAGTTTTTACAACCCAGAACTCCAATTAAAGGTTTGTACCTAACTGGTCAAGATATTGTTACAGCTGGTGTTGGAGGAGCTCTATTTGCTGGTGTTGTAACGGCATCAGCTGCTATGCGCAAAAACTTTAAGAATAAGATATTTCGATAGTTTGTTAGGTTAAGACCGCACAGTTATAATACTAGAAGAATTATGTATCTTTAGAATTAACTATTAAAACTTTATATATGGAAACAAACGATATAAGAAAAGAATATACAAACGGAGAGCTCACAATCGTCTGGAAACCTGGAAAATGTATTCATGCAGGGGTTTGCGTAAAAACACTACCAGAAGTATACCAACCTAACGAAAAACCATGGATTCGACCAGAAAAAGCAGCAACAGAGGCATTGAAAAGTCAAATAGATGCTTGTCCGTCCGGAGCATTAAGTTATTATATGAATACTAAGTAATATTGGATTTTATGAATGTCTTCGTATTTATAATATAAACATAACGCCTGAAAGTGACTTCAGGCGTTATGTTTTTTTTAAAGCTCCCAAGGATGATAGCATTCACAGATGTATTCTATCATGCCTGGATCACAAGGTAGTGCAAAAGGACAAGGCAGGGGAGATCCACTGCCAATCATTGTTTTTTGCTGACTTTTCTTTAATACTTTAACATCGTCTAGGTTTAAAATGTTCTTTAAGATAATTAAGGTTTTAAGAGTTAAAAATACCCCAATGCTTCTTTAACCGTTTCTTTATATTTTCTACCTACAGGAACTTTATTTCCTTTTAATTCTATTTCTATTGGAGAAAAAGCATCAATATGATCCACTGAGATTAGAAATGATCTATGAACTCTAAGGAATTTATCAATTGGAAGTATACTTTCTATGGAAGATATGGGTCTATGGGCAATGATTTCTTTTGTAGTTGTTTTAACTTTAATATAACTTTTTAAACTTTCTATGTAGAGAATATCTTTAAGATATATTTTCTGCATCTTTTTTAATACCTTAAGATATATATAAGGTTTATCTTCTAGGATGTTATTTTGTATTTCAGTACGTGTTTCCGGTATTGGTTTTGATTGACGATATACTTTGTTAACAGACTTTAAAAACCTAGAAAACTCTATAGGTTTTAGAAGGTAATCAATGGCATCCAGATTGTATGCGTCTATAGCATGATCTTTGTAGGCAGTAGTAAAAATAACTGTGGGTGCAGGAGATAAATCTTTAAGAAACTCTATTCCGGTAATCTCAGGCATTTGTATGTCCAAAAAAATGAGATCTATATCTTCTTTATGAAGTACATTAAAAGCTTCATGAGCACTGCTGCATTTGGCAATTAATTCCAGATCATCAATACGTGAAATAAAGTTTTCTATTACATCTCTTGCCAGCGGTTCGTCGTCTACAACAAGACATCTTATCTTTTGGGTATTCATTTTATATCAAATAAGATTTAATGTTAATACTATCTCATAATATGACACTGTTTCATTTTGCGTCAGCTCATATTTATCTTTATATAGTAATTCTAAGCGTTTTTGTACATTAACCAAACCAACACCTGTTTCTTCATCTTTATTTTTAGTGGAGTTTATTTTTTTAGTATTGTAAACCGTCATAGTTAATATATCCTTATCACTTATAATACTTATTTCTATAGTGGATACCTTATCATTACTAATTCCGTGTTTAAAAGCATTCTCTACAAAAGGCATAAGTATAAATGGAGCTATTTTACTATCCTTATTCATACTAGTTGTAAAATGAATAGTATTCGTATTATTAAGTCTTAATTTCTCCAGATCAATATAATTTCTTAGATATTCTATTTCTTTTGATAATGGTACTTTAGGCACATTAGCTTCATATAACATATATCTCATCAATCCTGATAACCGAATAAGCGCATCTTCTGCGTCATCAGATTTTTTAATAATCAAAGAATATAGATTATTTAATGTATTAAACAAAAAATGAGGATGTATTTGATTTCTAAGTTGAGTTAATTCCGATTTAAACTGTTCTCTTTCTAATGTTAAAGTTCTTTTTTGTTCGTTATTATAAAATCTAACAAAAACAAATATTAATGGAATAATAGCTGCACGGTTTATTTCAAAAAAGTTTCTCATAATTTCCGTTATATCAAACATATTATAATGTTCCCAATCAGGAAATAAAAATGGTCTACTGATTCCCCAGATAGGTCTCTGTACAAAAATAGTTACTAAGAGTAGCCAGATGGTATAACTAACACCAAATACAAATAAATTTCTTTTCAAATAAAATTTGGGTATCAATACATAGAGGGAAACATAAACCACTAGGATTCTAGCAGGAAATAGTAAACCCTGTACCATAAGATGTATCTCATAATTATTGGTGGTACGCGACCAGATAAATACAAAAAACAAATTAAAAAATAGCCAATATAGAATATGTCTGGGTATTCTATATCGTAACTGATTGCTGTAAAAAAAATCTATCATTATTCGGGTTGGAAGCGAAATGTATGAATAAATTTTTAAAGTGATTACCTCTTTACTAAGACTCATAACAGAAAGCAGCTATATGTGCATAAACAACAGTTTATTGCTTACGAATTCCGTTATAATTCTTAAAAGCATTGAGAAGTTAAAATAATGTCAGCAAGCTGCTTTTGGTTGCTCTATGCTGTTGTTTGTTCAATCAATTTTCAGAAGCTATTCATTTTTGATAATATGTGTTCATATTCAAACAATTAGCACAAAAGATCTATGCTTTTACTTAAAGACAGGTTGTTTCTGTATAAGCAACATATAATCATAACCACATATCCAATGATTGAAGAATTATAAGATAAAAATAAGCTTCCCAAATCATATGAAAATAACCTACCGCTTAACTAGCTATTTAATTTAAACTATTAGAACAAAATTAATGTATGAAAACAAAACAAAAACTAGTATTACTCTTAGTCACTTTTATTTCTTTTGGGGTTTTTGCCCAAAACGAGGTTAGTGGTATCATTACAGAAAAATCTACCGGTAATCCTATTCCTGGAGTTAATGTCCTTATTAAAGGAACAAGCAATGGAGCTGTGTCAGATTTCGATGGTAAGTATCATATTGATGTAACTACCGGAGATGTATTAATCTTTTCTTATTTAGGGTTTAAGAATTTAGAAGTAGTTGTCGACGCTACTATTATTAATATTGCAATGGAAGAAGATGCAGCGTCATTAGATGAAGTAGTTCTTATTGGATACGGTACAACAACCGTAAAAGATGCTACCGGAGCTATAGAAAAAGTAGATTCTGAAGATTTTAATCAAGGAGCAATTTCTTCTCCAGAACAATTAATTACAGGTAAAACTGCAGGAGTTAATGTAATTCCACCAGGAGGACGACCTGGACAAGCAGGAACTATTAGTATTAGAGGTGGTAATTCTTCTTTATCAGCAAATAATAGTCCATTAGTAGTAATTGATGGAGTGCCTATAGATCAGGGAACAACAGGAGGTAATGGAGTATCAGCTCTTAATGCTATCAACCCTAATGATATAGAAAGTTTTGTAGTATTAAAAGATGCATCATCTACCGCTATATATGGATCCAGAGCTTCTGCTGGTGTTATTTTGATTACAACTAAAGGTGGAAAATTAAGTTCTCCTTTTAAAATTCTGGTAAATACTATAGGTTCTATCGGAATGGTACAACGAAAAACGGATGTACTCAATGCCGATGAATATAGACAAGTAGCTGCTAATAGTCAAAACGCAGCATTAATTCTACCGTTATTAGGGAATAGTAATACAGATTGGCAGAATGAAATCTTTCAAGAAGCAATAGGTACGGATACTAACCTTACTCTTACACAGGGTTTTGGCAGTACATCGTATAGAGTTTCTGCGGGCTATACCACCCAGGAAGGCCTTGTGAAAACATCTAAATTCGAACGTAGTTCTGCTTCTATAAATCTGCTTCAGAAGTTGTTTGATAATAGTTTGTCTGTAGATCTAAATATTCGTGGAGCACTTACTCAGGATGATTTTGCAAATGGAGGAGCCTTAGGAGCAGCGGCACAATTTGATCCGACCCAATCTGTGTTTAGTGGATCTAATCTATATGGTGGGTATTGGGAATGGTTGCAACCCAATGGTAATCCCGAACCATTAGCTCCCAGAAATCCTGTTGGGTTATTACAACAGTTAACGAATACTGCAGAAACAGAGAGGGCTCTAGGGAATATTAAATTTGACTATAATGCTCCATTTTTGGAAGGACTGAATGCTAATATAAATTTTGGGTTTGATTATAATGAAGTAAGTGGTAAAACGAATACACCAGCGTCTTCTGCATCAGGATTTCTTTCTCAAGGAACAGTAGGTGATTACGGAAGTATCAGAAGAAGTACATTGGTTGATTTGTTCTTAAACTATAAAAAGGAAATTGAAAGTATACACAGTAATATTGAATTGACAGCAGGGCATACGTTTCAGAAGTTTTATAGAAAAAATTATAACAGCAGTACGCCAACAGTAGGAGCGCCTATAGAAAATAGCTTTGCTACACAAAATGCATTAGAATCGTATGTTACCCGATTGCGATATTCCTATGATAGCAGATACCTTTTAACTTTAAGTTACAGATCAGATGGGTCCTCTAGATTTAGTGAAGACAATCGTTGGGGTAATTTTTATGCAGCTGCACTGGCATGGAATATTTCTGAAGAGAATTTTCTAAAAAATTCTAAAACCATTTCCAATTTAAAACTGAGGCTAGGATATGGGCAGACTGGTCAGCAGGAAATCGGTGTTGATTTTGGATATTTACCTGTATACGTAAATGGTGCTGATAATCAACAATACCAGTTAGGTAGTACATTTTACAATACAGTACGTCCACAAGGATATGATGAAAACATAAAATGGGAAGAATCCGAAACCTACAATATTGGTTTAGACTATGGTTTTCTGAAAAATCGAATTTCTGGAAGTATAGAGTATTTCACTAGAGAAACTAATGATGTATTAAACTTAATCCCGATACCATCAGGAACAAATCTCACTAACCAATTAACAACAAACATTGGGGATTTAGAGAATAGTGGTTTTGAGTTCACTATAAGCTCTGATATCATCAGGAAAAAAGATCTAAACTGGAATGTGAGTTTTAATGCGTCGTATCTCACCAATGAAATTGTAAAACTGAATATTGTAGATGATCCTTCATTTATAGGTGTTCCAACAGGGTTTATTGCAGGAGGTATTGGAAATACAGTACAAATACATAGAGTAGGTTCTCCACAAAGATCTTTTCTTTTATACAAACAAGTGTATGATACCAACGGAAGACCTTTAGAAGGTGTCTATGAAGATATAAATGGAGATGGGGTTATAAATACAGGGGATTTATACGTAAATGAAAGCCCAGCCGCAGATTATTTATTTGGTCTGTCTTCTAGTACTAGTTATAAAAATTGGAACCTGAGTTTTACCATGAGAGCAAGTATAGGAAACTATGTCTACAACAATGTAGCATCCTCTACAGGAAACGAGTTTGGATTACATTCTTTGGGAACTAATAGAAATGTTCACGTTTCTATATTAGATACAGGTTTTAGAAACAACCAATTATTATCCGATTATTACCTAGAAGATGCGTCTTTTTTAAAAATGGATAATATAACCTTGGGATATGATTTCAAGGATCTGATAAAGGATGATAAAATCGGTTTACGACTACAGTTAACAATGCAAAATGTTTTTACCATCACTGGTTATGATGGTATTGATCCTGAAATTCCAGGAGGAATCGATAATAATTTCTTTCCAAGACCAAGAAACATAGTGTTTGGAGCTAATATGAACTTTTAAAAAAAATGAACATGAAAGCAATTAAAATATTAAATAAACTCACTAATATCTCTACTGGACTGATACTATTGATGCTATTGGTTTTAGCTTCTTGTGCTGATGAACTAGACTTAGAACCATTAAGCGCTCAAACATCAGAGGTTACTTTTGAAAACCCAGAAGCCTATAAACAGTTTTTAGCTAAGATTTATGGTGGTATTTCTTTGACTGGACAGGATACCAGTGGAAACTTTGATGACATTGCAGGAATCAATGGTAATTTCTCGAATTACTTACGTCTGCTATTTACAACTCAGGAACTAGCAACTGATGAATCTATTATTGCGTGGAATGATCAGACAATTCATGATATTCACAATCACGTATGGACATCTTCTGATATATTCATAACCGCAATGTATGCACGAGTTTATTTTCAGGTAGGACTGGTTAATCAGTTTTTAAGAGAAACAGAACCTGGTTTACTTGATGAAAGAGGGAATGTAGATGCTACATTAAGAGAAGAAATTGCAGGGTTTAGAGATGAAGCACGTTTTATGAGGGCCTTTAGCTATTGGCATGGAATTGATATGTTTGGAGATGTTCCTTTTGTCGATGAGAATGACCCCGTTGGAGCCTTTTTTCCTGAACAAATGTCCAGAATGGATATGTTCAATTATATAGAATCCGAACTGTTAGATATTGAAACAAGATTACCAAATCCTCGTCAGAATGAATATGGTAGAGCCGATAAAGGTATTGTATGGATGTTATTAGCAAAATTGTACTTAAATGCAGAAGTGTATACAGGTGCAGAACGGTATACAGATGCTTTTGAGTATACGAATAGAATCATTAATGGCGGATATGGTTTAGTATCTAATTATAATTATCTATTCCTGGCAGACAATGATCGTAATGGAGCAGAAGCTGAAATTATATATCCAATACTTTTTGATGGAATTGCTAATGGATCTTTTGGGGGAGCAACATATTTAGTTCATGCTTCCATCGGTGGAGATATGAATCCCGCTGATTTCGGAGTGAACTCTGGATGGGACGGCCTTAGGAGTACCAGTGCTTTTGTTGAAAAATTTGACGATATATCCGGAAATACAGATACAAGAGCAATGTTTCATACCAGTGGTCAAACATTAGAAATAGAGAATCCATTTGATTTTAGACAGGGATATGCAGTAACCAAATATCGTAATGTAGATGTGAATGGTGATATCGGTTCTGATGCGTCAGGAAATAACGTAGATGTCAATTTCCCAATGTTTAGATTAGCAGATGCTTATCTTATGTATGCCGAAATATTTCTTAGAGGAGGAGGAGGTGATGCAAGCACTGCAATTGGATATATCAACGATCTAAGGGAGCGTGCATATGGCGATGCTAGTGGAAATGTTACGACAGCGGATTTAAATTTAGATTTTTTATTAGATGAAAGATCCCGCGAATTATATTGGGAGTGTCACCGAAGAACTGATTTGATTCGGTTTGGACAATTTTCTGATCAGGGAATATGGCCTTGGAAAGGAAATATAGCAGCAGGGAGAACTACTGAGAAATTCAGAGATGTGTATCCAATGCCAAGCGCAGAACTTAATGCAAATCCTAACCTGATTCCAACTCCTGGCTATTAACTAAATAGTATTAAAACCATGAAAATTATATATAATAAAATAGTTATCGTATTAATAGCATCGATATTCGCTATATCATGTGAAGATAATGATGATCTAATAACAATTTCTCCTACAGCATCAACCGGAGCTGCAATTTTGTCTATGAATACTATCGTATTGGATAGAAATAATGAGGACGAAGAAGTATTAACAATCACTTTTCAAGAACCAGATTTTGGATATAATTCAGGATCTATAGGGTATCAATTGTTATTTGATTTAGAAGATGGAGATTTTAGTTCAGCTGAAATAAAAGCAGTTGGGAATAACTTTTCCACAACTTTTACTACTTCAGAGCTGAATCAAATACTAATTAATTTGGGAGCTAATTCTGGAGAAGCATCAGAACTTTTTGTAAAAATAGAAACAGTACTATCAGGGGATACTAGTTGGTTTTCTGATGTAAGTAATCTAACAGTTACACCGTATGCATCCGCATTGGATTTATCATCAAGATGGGGATTAGTGGGTAGTGCTACTATAAACGGTTGGGATGGACCTGATATGCCATTTTATCAATCTACCGAAGAAAATAATCCGGAAGGTACTTTTGTTGCATATGTGAATCTTACTGATGGTGCAATTAAAATAAGGGCTGATAATGCCTGGGATGTAAATTATGGGGATAATGAACCAGATACCACCTTAGAATCCGGAGGAAATGATATTATTATATCTGCTGGAACCTATAAAATAGTATTCAATGAAAATTCATTAAACTATTCAGTAGAACCTTATTCATGGGGATTAGTTGGAGATGCTACTGTGAATGGCTTAGATGGACCAGATATGGCATTGATGTACGATCCTTTATTTGATAATTGGAAAGCCGAAGTAACACTTCTTGATGGAAGCGTAAAGATACGATTCAATAATCTTTGGGATATAAATTATGGTGATGTAGACAATGATGGGATATTAGAGCCAGGAACATTAAATAACAATATTCCGGTTACTGCTGGAGACTATTCTGTGATTTTTAATCCTAGAACATTAGAATACAGTTTAAAACGAAATTAACCAACTAAAATTAAGATAGTATATAAGTGAGGTTTTCATCTTTTAATTGTTTTAGATAAAGCCCGTTTGTTTGTGTTGAATTAGTTTTTATTTCATTTCAACTAAAAAGGGGCTAAAACCACTTGGCCCCTTTTTTAAAATAAGTTACGATCATATATCAAACTTTTACAAAACTATAGATGTTTAAAAAAGTGACTTTTATAATTATTACTTTTCTATTTCTTGTAAAAAGTAGTGGGCAGGAAGTTAATTTTTCTGAAGAAGTATCATATTTAAAAAAGCAAGGTACTGATCCAATTTCTTATGTAATCAAAAAATTCAATGATTATGATTTCGTAATTCTAGGAGAAGACCATGCTATTAAAAATAATCTTGATTTTGTAAAGCAATTAATACCCGAATTATATACTGCAGGTGTGTATACCTTAGGAATGGAATTTGGTGCCTACGAAAAACAATCGGTCGTAGATTCATTAGTACAGTCCGAAATATATAATGCGCAATTGGTAAGAGATGTAATGTACTTCTATAATGTAGGTTGGGCTTATAAGGAATATATGGATATCTATAAGGTTGTTTGGGAATTCAATAAAAGTCTACCGCCGGATTCTAGAAAATTTAGAATACTTAATATTAGCTATCAATATGATTGGAGCGAATTTTCAGGTATTCCAACACCAGAGAATATGCTTAAAGTATTTCATAAAGGGCCCCCAAATATGTTTAGAGCAAAAGTGGTGGATCAAGAAATAGGCAAAAAAGATGATAAAATCCTATTATTAGTAGGAATTCCTCACGCTTTTACCAAATATCAACAAGCTTCTTTATCTGCTAATAGTGATGATTTTTGCACTTTTGAGAATGGAAGTCTGGGCAACATACTTTACGAAAAATACCCTTCTAAGGTTTTCTCTATTTTCTTACATGGTCCTTTTTATAACAAGCCTAATAAGACTCCTTTTCTATTATCACCAGCATTTGGTAATATTGAAAAAATAGTGGCTTTATATGATAATAAATCTGTGGGTTTTGATTTGCGAGACACGCCCTTAGGCAACTTAAGGGATGATAGTATTTATGCAATCTGTTATCCAGGTTTTAGACTGGATCAACTGTTTGATGGTTATATTTTTTTAGTACCATTTGAAAAGATGAAAAACTGTTCAATAGATCTTGATTTTTTTAAAGGTAAAGATTGGAGTGCAACCAAAATACAGCTTCCTGATCCACATTGGCACGGAGAGGTTAATAACTTTGATGAATATTGGATGCAAATACGAAGCTACGGAGATGTAAAATCTCGCTACGAACCATTGATTAATAAATAATAATATTCTTATGAAACAAATTATAAGAGGTATGCAAATATCAATTTATATGATACTTTTTAGCGTAGTTGCCCAGGAATCAAAAAAACTCAAAATAGGAACAGAATATACTATTCAGTCAGAAATTCTGCAAGAAAAGAGAAGCTATATTATTAATCTTCCTGCTTCATATGATAATACAAAGAACCACTATCCAGTGTTAGTACTTTCTGATGGAGATTATAGATTTATCTATACATCTGGACTTATCGAGTATTTAAGTAAAGAAAACAGAATACCTGAAACTATTATAGTAGCAATACCCAATACAGATAGAACCAGAGATCTTACTCCTACCAATCTTGCTTTTAGCAGTGAAAGTGGTGGCGGAAAGAATTTTCTAGACTTTATTGAAAAAGAACTTTTAACCGAAGTAGATAAAAAATTCAGAACAAACTCATACAGAATACTTACGGGACATTCATTAGGAGGACTTTTTGCAGGATATGCTTATGTATCAAATAGTTCATTTAATGCATATATAGCTACCGATCCAAGTTTTTGGTGGGATTCTCAGTTATTGGTAAAAAAGATTCATCCAGATTTGGTAAAGAACATCAAACATAAACCTATTTACATTTCTAGTGCAGATAATTATAAAAATAACCCACAAGGTGTTAGCGCTATGCGTAATGCTCACGAACTCTTTAGTGTTACATTAAAAAAACATGGAGTTCCAAATTCTAATGTAAAACTCGAATATTTCGAAGATGAAAATCATGGTACTTCTGCTTACAGGAGTCTATATTATGGATTGCTTTATGTGTATGATGCTTTAGAATTGAATGATAAAATTGAATGATAAAATTGAAAAACAAGAAAGATTGCGAATGAATACTATTTCTTTTCAATCTAGATAAATACAATATATGTGTCTACATAAAATAATATTCAGGATTGTATGCTTATTAAGCACAATTCATACTTTTGGACAAGAGGGTAAAGGAATCTATTTAAATACCTCAGAACATTCTATACTTTCAGAGTGGGTGTATAAAGAAATACATTATACAGTGAGTCTTCCTCCTTCCTATGAAAATAGTACTACTTCGAGTTTTCCGGTGGTTTTTCTATTAGAAAGTGATTATCATTTGCATTATGCAACTACAACAGTTGAGGTTATGAGCAAAGAAGGACAGATACCCGAAATGATTATTGTAGGGATTCCTGCATATGATAATGGAAAAAAATATTTTATAGAAGATAAGGTGCTAACCGAGACTGAACTTATAATACGTCAAAACATCCGGATGAACGATAAAAAGTTTCTTAATTTTCTTGAAAAAGAATTACTCCCGGAAGTCAATAAAAATTTTAGAACTAAGAATTATAGTGTTTTAGTAGGTAATGTATCCAATGGTCTATTGGTTACAGAAGCATATCTAAACAATAGTATCTTCAATTCTTATGTAGCTATAAACTCTGGTTTTTGGAAAGAGGAGCTATCTACAATCGACGTTATAGATACTACACTAACCAATACTATAAAGAAGAAACGTTTTTATTTTTCTGGTTTCGATAACATAGAAAATATAAATAGTACTATGGTCGACATCAGAAATAATCAAGAATATTTATACACCTCACTTAAAAACAATGGAATATCCCATAATAATATCAGATTTCAGATTTTTGATGAAGGAAGTAATGAAAGCATTTCTTTAATAAGTCTGTATCACGGATTTCGATTTGTTTTTGAAGACTATGTATTACCAATGTCGGCTACAATAACTATAGATGATGTCGTTAAGCATTATGATGCATTGTCTGAAGATTTAGGAGTTAGTTTCTTACCTCCAGAGAATATAGTAAATATGATTGCTTGGGCTAAGTTTAATGCTAATGAGAGAGAACAAGCTTATGAGCTTTTTGATTTAAATATTAGTAACTACCCATTATCTCATACGGCATACGAAATGCTGGGATATGCATATAATAATGATGGTAAGCATAAAGAAGCTATTATAAGTTTTGAAAAATCTTTGGAAATAAATTCTCATAAAAATGAAAGAATTCTAAAGTTAGTAAAAAACCTAAAGGCAAAGAAATAATATAGTCAATTATAAAAATGATATTGTTTCTATGTGTAAATAGGTAATATAAAGTGTAACCGTATGTATCAATTGATCTAAGCCCAAAAGAGGAAAAAAGATTCGAGGATTCTCTCGATAGCGCATTGTGAGTTTGCTAGTAAAGAAATCGGTGAAGCCATGTAAAAAGCTATTTATTAAAACGTAAGCAATGGCAGTTTTAATAGAAAATAAGAAAACACTAAATGTCGCTAATGTAATAGTATAAACTATAACATGAACGAATAGCCATTTCAGTTCTTCACTCTTTCCCAGAGCCATTTTAGAGGTTTGAAATGCAAAATCTCCCATCCAGTGCGCTATTAGAATCCAGCTAAAGATCATAGCTAAAAGATATCAATTCAGGTTGTTATAACCTAATTGTTACCATAAAGTTTTAATAATTGTAGCCGAAAACACACAAAAAGAGCGTAAACTTAAGTATATTGTAGTATCAATAGTTTTGAACCAAATCGTGAGCTACTTACTCTTTTATGAGATGAATATGCACTAATGTGCATTAGTTATATATAAGTTTAATACTATCAGATGTTTCGTACTTTCCGTCATCGATTGTTATTTTGGTTTCTGGTTTTCATCAGCTTTAGCTTTGTGATTATCATGCTTTCTATTACATATCTTCAAAAGCGAGAAACTGTATTAAAACGAACTGAAGCTATTGAGAAATCTTATGTGATGCTTTTAAAAAGTGCAAAAGCGCAGCAGGATTTTTTTAGTCACGCAAGCAGAGATCCTCAATTCTTTAAAACTGGAGATAATCAATACCTAGATCAGTACCTTACCTTATTAGACAGTACAAGATCGTATCTGATGCAATTAGATTTTGAAGAAGAATCAGCATTAGTAGGAGGGATCGAATTTATAAAATCTGATATCGCAGAAATTGATGCTGTTTTTCTAGAGCTTATTGAACAAATTCAGGCAAGAGGGTATAAAAACTTCAATTTGGAAGGCTCTATGAGAAAAGATGCGCATTGGTTAGAGCAAATTGATGAGATCGCTACAGAAGACATTCTTTTTCTAAGAAGATATGAGAAAGATTATATCATGCGTAACGAATCTGTTTATGTTACTAAACTGAATGAACTAGTTACTAAACTGCGGCAACAAACTCTAAATAGCAGAAGAATATCTAAGGCTCGGAAAAAGACAATCTTATATTATTTGGATGGATATCGTAATAAGTTTATTCAATTAGTAAAACTTGATCAACGTATTGGAATACGGGACAATTCTGGCTTAAAACAGAAACTAGATCAGAAGATAACGATTTGTGAAGAGGATTTTAGCAATCTTGTGTTGTTCACCGAGGAATGGGCAAAAGCAGAATTTAAACAACTTACTATTTATTTTGGGGTGATTTCTTTTCTATTATTGATCGTGAGTATATGGATTAGTGCGCTTATCTCTAGAAAAATTACGAAACCGCTGACAGAACTCACAAAACACATTACACGATTTGTAGATAGTAACTTTACGCTAGAAACAGAACACCCATTGATTCGTACGGACGATGAAATAGGAAGTCTTACTCGCAATTTTTCCTTTCTTAAAGATGAGGTTATTTCTCGACTAAAATTTTTTAAGCAAAAGGTCGATGAACGTACAGAAGAGTTAGCCACCGCTAATAAAAGATTACTTCGCCTGAGTAAAGCGAATAGCCGTTTTGTACCAGAAGAATTTCTTCAGAATCTTGGTAGAGAAAGTATAGAGGATGTACAATTAGGAGATCAGGTAGAACGAGAAATGACAGTAGTTTTTTCGGATATTAGAGAGTTTACTAAAATATCAGAATTATTAAGTCCTCAGGAGAATTTTGACTTTCTTAATGAATATCTAAGCGGAATTGTTCCTATAATTCAACGAAACGGAGGTTTTATAGATAAATTTATAGGAGATTCTGTAATGGCATTGTTCCCGGATAATCCTGATGCAGCGATACAAACTGTTTTCGAATTTGAAGACTTTATCTCGGCCTATAATCAAAGACTTCAGAAAAACATATCACTTCCAATACAAATAGGAACCGGGATTCATACCGGTAAGCTAATTTTGGGAACAATAGGCCATGATCATAGGTTAGAAACAACAGTTATTTCTGATGCCGTTAATACAGCTTCTCGTGTAGAAGGTCTTACCAAATATTATGACGCGAAAGTCATTGGTACTGAACATACCTTATCCAAACTTAAAAATAAAAAGTCATTTCATTATAGATTTCTGGATACGGTGAAAGTGAAAGGGAAAACGAAAACATTATCAGTCTATGAATTTATATGCCCTGGAGAAAAAACAAAATTAAGCTATCTTAAAACTTATAATAAAGGAATAAAGTTTATAGAAAATAAAAAGATTAGAGAAGCAGCAGTCATATTTTCGGAACTACACAGAGTAAACCCTAAAGACAGAGCGGTTGAAATATTTTTTGAAAGATGCGAAAATTATTTAGATAAGAAAACATCCTCCTGGGATGAAATAACACATATGATTACCAAATAATAGTGAATGAAAAAGAAATTTGATCTTATTGTCATTGGCTCAGGGCCTGCCGGTGAAAAAGCTGCAGCAAAAGCAGCATATTTTGGATACAAAGTGGCTATCATAGAAAAAGAACGTAGATACGGTGGTGCAGGAGTACAGACAGGTACATTACCATCCAAAACACTAAAAGAGACTGCCTTATATCTATCCGGAATATATCAGAAAGGAATATTTGGTGTGGATAAACAAATAGGAAGGGAAACAGGAGTACACGATTTTTTATATCGTAAAAATATTGTGACCAATCATATGCATAAAACAGTAGCACATAATCTTAGGAAACATGGAATAGAAGTTTTTGAAGGTTTTGCCAGTTTTATAGATACTACACATATCAAGATATCCGGAGAACTAGAGCAGATTATCGAAGGGAAGTTTATTCTCATAGCCACAGGATCATACCCTTATCATCCAGAAAACATCCCATTTGATGATAAACGAGTATTAGATTCTGATTCTATTCTTAATATTAAACGATTTCCAAAATCTATTTGTGTATTAGGAGCTGGAGTAATTGGCTGTGAATATGCCACAATTTTTGGTGCGATGGGTGTTAAAACTTTTATCGTGAATGATCATGATAAAATTTTAGGGTTTCTGGATTCAGAAATATCCGAAGCACTTGTAGAGCAAATGCGAAAAAATGAAATCAAAATCTTATTTAATAATTCTGTCGTAGAATTTGAGATTTCTGATGACGAAATGCAACCACTAAGGTTAAAATTGAGGTCAGGAGAATATCTTAATGTAGAAATGTTCTTATTCGCTGCAGGGAGAAGTGGGAATATTAAAGGATTGAATTGTGATGGGATTGGATTAGAAACAGGAAAACGAGAAACGGTTTTGGTAAATGATAAGTTTCAGACCAATATCCCTAACATTTATGCTGTTGGTGATGTGATAGGTTTCCCGGCTTTAGCTAGTACTAGTATGGAACAAGGACGCCTGGCAGTCACGAATATGTTTGATACTGCAGATTTAGAATCTATGGCTGATGTTTTTCCGTATGGCATTTATACAGTTCCTGAAGTCTCAATGGTTGGGATCACAGAAGAACAAGCTAAAGCTAGTAATATTGATTATGGAGTAGGATATAGCTATTTTAGGGACACAGCTAGAGGGAAAATTATGGGAGATAATGATAACGGATATTTAAAATTAATTTTTGATAAGAAATCTAAAGTGATAAAAGGTGTTCATATTATGGGACATTTTGCCACAGAATTGATCCACTTTGGTATGCAATTAGTACAAGAGAACAAAACGCTGGATCACCTTATTTCGACAGTGTTTAATTATCCTACATTACACGATTTATACAAATACGCCAGTTATGATGGTTTAGGTAATATCGCAGGTAAAAAGGTAAAGACAGCCGGAGAGGTGATATAGTTTTTGAAAAGAGTTTATTTTTTTATAATAGATATAGGTTTATAAAGAATATTAGCTCTCCAGATTAATTAATCAAAAACTCATCTTACCGGTTACTTTTTAGTTTGATTAGATAAAAATTCACGTGTTTTTACGCATAGATAAATCATCTAATCTTATTAGATTTATTGCACTTAAAACCTTCATAAGATGATAAAATCCAAAATATGTATTGTTGTAGCATTACTAGCTGCAGTTATTACTTTTAGTAGTTGTGATAAACAACATAAGAAAAAGCAAATCACATCAGAAGATGTCGAAGTTGTAAAAGATTCTATTTTGTTTAGTTTCTCTTTTGTAGGTTGCAATAGAGTCCAATATGGTGATTGGCATAATGATAATGCTACAAATGCTTCTACAGCGAATCTTTCGGTATTAAAAAGGATATTTGATGATGTGACCAGTCTAGAACAGAAACCGTCTTTGTTTTTCTTTTTGGGTGATTTGGTACTGGCAGAATCAGATACGATCAATTTAGATGCACAGCTAAAAGCTTGGGTAGAATTATATGAAGATAAAGCCTTTAGTACCATTAGTGATTCTGGAATAGAGCTCGTTGCTGTTCCTGGAAATCATGAAATGTTATTTTATAATACAAGTGATGATAAAGAATACCCTTTAGCAGGTTCTACTCCTGTTTGGATAAAATATATGAAACCATATATGCCAGCTGATCGAAACCATATCACTGGAAAGGATAGTTTAGTGAATCAGATGACTTTTTCTTTTGCGCGTAATAATGTAGGATTTGTAGTAATGAATACGGATACCTATAATCAACCAAATCCACTAACTAAAGAAAACCCTTATGGTTTTGAAGGCCTAATACCTACACAGTGGATTGTTAATCAAATTAAGCAATACAAACAGAATCCAGATATAGATCATATTTTTGTTTTAGGACATAAGCCTTATTATGTGG
The DNA here is from genome assembly GCF_947495315.1 of uncultured Aquimarina sp. Taxonomy (GTDB): domain Bacteria; phylum Bacteroidota; class Bacteroidia; order Flavobacteriales; family Flavobacteriaceae; genus Aquimarina. Next base: position 94,168 of record NZ_CANLYD010000016.1, read on the forward strand.
ATGGTAAACCAGAAACCGGACATAAGGGATTTCCTGAGGGTCCAGTTCTTTGGCCAGAACTTCAAAAAAATGAAGTTGTAGCTATGCTATCTGCTCATGTTCATGATTATCAGCGTATGCAACCAGGCGGCACAGGCACTTACCAGATCATTGCAGGAAATGGTGGAAGCAAAGGACCAGCTGCCTTTTTTGGTTATAGTACGATTAATATTATGAGTAATGGAGAAGTGCAATTTATTTCCAGAGGATTTGATAAAGGGAGCCCTTACTATCAAGATGTACCTAGCAATCCTATAAAAGTACAAGATAGTACCATGTTAACTTGGTCTAAGAATACTAATCCTTATCAGAATAATTAGTGAAAAGATGTAATACCTTTTGATTTTCAGCCGGAATCATATTCTATTTGGCTGTAAAAAAATCAATTTTTGTAAAACGATGTCACTTTTAATAAAATAGTATCTAATGTTTCTAATTAGATTTACAATGAAAATATAGATAGCAGTATAAAATTTATCATTATTAAATAATTTATTCTACAACTATATGATAAATTGATATGTTTTAATAAATCTGGAATATCAAATTTTTATTGTAATTTATATTCAGTACTTAAGTATAGGATAATTTAAGTTGTATGAATAGAAAACCGTTTTTTAAAAAACTAACAATTATACTTAGTATTGTTTTATTTTACCAGAATTCCTGTTATAGTCAGGAAGGTAAAACGGTAAGGGAGCAGATTGATAGTTTACAAACGCTTCTGAAATTGAAACCTACGGATAGCTTATCTATATTTATAGACCTTACTGATTCATATAATAACCTTCAAAACGATTCTGCAAATATTTATATGGACAAATCTTTATCCATATTAAATACGGCTGTTTCTGATAATAGGAAAGTTTATGAGGTACTAACACAAAAACATTCGTTTTTCGTGCAAAAGTATGCAATGGATAGTATAAAAAAGATAAACCTTAAGAGATTAAACATTGCAAATGAAATAGAGGATGATGAACTAGTTTTTGATTGTTATAGCGATATCGCTGCCTATCAAGTAGTAATGAGAAGATTTGATTCAGCAACTTATTTTTTTGATAATGCTAAATTGATTCTGCCCAAAATTAACGATAAGGAATCGATAGCAAGTTATTATACAAATTTAGGAATGTTTAATGCAGAAAAAGGAGATTTTGATTCTGCAATTAAAAACTACATAATAGCTTTAGAAATACAAGAGGATCTTAATGATATATATGCACTAGCTTCTATATACAATAGTATTGGAGTACTGTCTTGGCATACTAACGAAATGGAAAAGGTCATATATTATGTAGAAAAATCACTTCAGTATAGTAGGGAAATAGGAAATGAAGGACTGATCTGTACTAATTTGTATAATTTAGGAAGTTGTTATCTGGAATTAAAGAACACTAAAAAATCTTCAGAGCTTTTAAATGAAGCTTTAGTATATGCAAATAAATTGGAACTCGAATATATAAAAGCTGATATATATAACAACTTAGGAACTGTTTCTGTTTTAGAAAAAAAGGATTATGCTACGGCTATTGTTTATAATAAAACGGCATTAGAAATCTATAAAAAAACAGGCGATGAAAAAAGATATATAGCAACTCTACGAGGTTTGGCTAAGAATTATCTTAATAAAGGAGATTATGAAAAATCTAAGATAATAATTGATAGTGCTTTAGTATTATCAAATCAGAAAAAGATTATCGAGGAAAAACCAGATCTTTATAAATTGTTATCCAGAATAGATTCAATTAGAGGAGACTACCTTTCTTCTCTTATAAATTATAAAGAATCCATACGAGTATTAGATAGTTTAGAAAAAGTTAAAAGCAGGGATGAAATTAAAGAATTACAGGTTAAATTCGAAACATCCCAAAAAGAAAAAGAGATTACCACCCTGAATAGCGAAAATAAAATCAAAGAATTACAAATCGTACGCCAACGATATCAGAATTATATATTATGGGCAATTTTGGGAATGTCAGCCATAGCTATAGGAAGTATTTTTTTCCAGTATAGAATCAAAAAACGGAATAACCTGTTATTATCAAATAAAAATGAAGAAATAGAAGACAAAAACCAGACCTTGATCGATAAAAGTACGGAGTTAGAGAAAGCATTAGGAGAAAAAGAAGTTTTATTGAAAGAGGTACATCATCGTGTAAAAAATAATCTGCAATTAGTGACTAGTATTCTGAATCTGCAGGCAGATAGACTTAATGACAAGAAAATTGAAGCCTTTGTAGAGAGAAGTCAAAATAGGATTACATCTATGGCATTAGTGCACCAGATTCTATATTCTAATGATAAAATCGAGCATATAGATTTTCATAAATACTTATTGAAATTAGTAAAAGCGGGTTATGATTCTTTTGACTTTAATGATCAAAAAATAAAGTATACTATTGATGCAGAAGAATTCTATTTTCATATCGATACCGCAATACCAGTAGGAATTATTGTCAACGAATTGGTGCATAATGCATTTAAATATGCGTTTGATGGAAAGAAAACCGGGATACTAGGAATTAAGGTATATAAAGAAGTAGAAAAAATAGCCATTCTTATAGAAGATGATGGTATTGGAATTTCGGAAAAAGACCCTAATAAAGAATCATCGTCATATGGTCTCAAACTGGTAGAATTATTAGTAAGACAAATAAACGGGGAAATGATTGTAAGTAAGAATAATGGAACATCGATTAAAATTTTATTCGAATATTTAAAACCTTAACCAATCATGTCTAAAAAAATACTAATTGTAGAAGATGAGTTGATCATAGCTGCAGATCTGGCTCGTATTCTAAAAAACAATAGCTGGAATCCTGTGGCAACTTGTACCAGTGTTGAAGAGGCTTTAGAACAGATAGAATTGTTATCCCCTGATATGGTACTTATAGATATAAATTTAAGAGGTAAAAAACAGGGTACCGATGTTGCTAATTATCTATTAGAAAAAGATACGATTCCATATATTTTTATTACTTCTTTGTCTGATAAATTGACACTTGATGAGGTTAAGAAAACCAGACCTATGGGGTACATTATCAAACCTTTTAAACCAGAAACTATTATTTCCACTATAGAAATAGCTTTTTCTAATCATAAACACAGAAAATTAGATCCAGTTCGTAATTCCGAGACTCCAGCAAGTGATATCCCTTTTAAATTAAGAAAAGTTACCGATTACATAGTCAATAATTTGGATAAAAAACTGGTAGTAAAAGAACTCGCAGAAATGACGAATTGGCAACACCATCATTTTATAAGAAATTTTAAAACTTATATAGGATCTACTCCTTACCAATATATACTAGAACAAAAGATCAATAAAGCAAAATCACTACTTACTGAAACTGATTTGCCAATATCCACCATCGCTTATGATCTGGGTTTCCAAAGTCATTCTAATTTTAGCGTAACCTTTCAGAAAAGTATAGGTACAAATGCAGAAAATTATCGAAGAACCTATAAAAAAAGATGAACTTATTCTTTATGATGATCCCATTCTTTATAGAGATATACTTAAAAAAACTTTGTAAGTATATCTCTAAAAATAGATAGAAGTATTTATAATAGTAGAAAGCCAAAACAATTTATGATTAGACAGGACTAATCCAAATCTTCTGTTGGATTTAAAAATCGAATACTATTTCAGATTAAAAGAATGACAATTATTCAATATAATAATCTCTTTGAGTTTAATAAGAGTATAAACAATGTAAAGAATAATGTTCCCTAAATACGTAAAAGTTGATAATTTAGTCATTTATAGTAAAGCGTACACAATTTTAATAAATCCATTTATAATACAATAACATAAATTTGTCATTGAAATATTTCTGATAAACAAGAAGTTTTAATAAATACGGAAAAAACTAGTATCTGATCAGTTTTCCAGATTATTATTTTTTGTTAACTATTAAAATAAGTTAAAATCTTAAAACCAAAAACAATGATAAATTATAGAAAAATTTTTTATTTAATGTCCTGCATACTAATGTTATCATTAGTAATTACATCTTGTGAAAACGAAGAAACAGGGGCAACTTCAATTGAGGCTCAAATTGAAATTGATGATAAAGCCATTGAAAGCGACCCGGACTACCTAGCATTAGAAAAATTACTTATTAATAATATTTCTTTAGTACAGACTTCCTTAAAAAACAATAATGTTTCTCTTACTGAATATAAGAAAGTAATTATAGATAAAGATGAGGAAAAAATGCAAGAAATTTTTGATAAAAATCAGATAAAAATTTCAGAGAATTTTCTTTTAGCAAAAATGCATTATGAAAGTTTAATTTCAAAATTTCCTCAAATTGAAAAAGAAGTGGGAACCGGCATAGATTATAATAACTTGTCTAAATCTGAGGCGGAAAATTTATTCCAAAATTTGGACAAATCTGATTTCTTAGATGTTACTTTTATTGGAAAAAACAATAGACGTTGCGGTTGGAGATATATCACTTGTTTACTAGCAGTTGGATTACCTGCTTGGGCTTGTGTGATAGGAGGTTCTCCGACTATTGTTGTATCTGCTGCCTGTATAGCTGGATATGGAGCTGGTGCTATACTTTGTATGGATTCTTATTGTTGGGTTTTTTAAATAATTCATAACAAAAATATTCAATCAATTGGAGCTGTTTAAATAAGCAGCTCCATTTTTTTGTTGTTTATACCTACCTAGTCACTACAATCTAAAATCCAGTGAATACATTTTGTATAGAGGATCTCATATAACATCTACAAATTCAAAAGTACTTGTTTAAAGAGGTATAAATGTTCTTAGAAGGAATTTTTATGTTAAATAAAGTTAATGTCAATTTTTATAAAGCAGCAGCATTTTTTAGAAAGCCCAAACTAGTCTTCTCTCGTACATTTGCATCGTCAAATAATAAAAGTTAAATATTTAAATTACAATAAGTTATGAGGTTTTATTTAAAAACATTTACAGTATTAACGTTTGTTTTTTCTTCTGTATTATTTATTTCTTGTGAGAAAGAGGAAATCTTAGACGAAACAAGTATTGGAATTGAAGAGGATACTGAAATAGTAGAGGTAGAATACTATGGTGAAAAAATATATGTAGAAAAAAAAGGGAATCATTATGTAATGGAGGGTGATATTTTAATAGATGTGGATGATAATAGGAAGAGTAGTGGTAAAACTGGTGTTTTATGGCCAAATGGAATTGTGTACTATGCTATATCTAGTAATGTATCCGACTCTCAAAAACAAATTATTACTAAAGCAATGAATCACTGGAAAAATAAGACAGTAATTAAATTTGAGAAAAGGACAAATCAACAAGCTTATGTGAATTTTGTTGCTACAGGTGGTTGTCAATCTTTTATAGGTAGAAAAGGAGGAATGCAAGAGCTAAATGTTGGAGGATGTATTAACCGTGAATTGTTGATTCACGAATTAGGACATACTGTTGGTTTATATCACGAGCACAATAAGTATAATAGAGATCAATATATTAGAATATTATGGGATAATATACGAGATAATTTATTTAGTCGAGCACAATATAAGAAAAATACTACTGCATCAGGTAGAGACTTTACTACTGGAATAGACTACGAAAGTGTTATGATATATAGAGCAGGAGTTACTGATCATGCAATAGATAGAACCAAGCCTGTTATGGAAAAGCTTGATGGAACAGGTTGGTCATATCCTCCAGGAACTTTAACTGCTAATGATATTCGTGGTGTAAATTTAATGTATGCTAATTCAGTGCCACTAGCAAGTGATATTTCTAATCATTGGGCACAATATGAAATAAACCTTTTAATGAGAATGGGACTAGTATCAGGATTTTCTGACGGAACATTTAAACCAAATAATCTTCTAACAAGAGCTGAGTTTGCTGCATTAATTGCTAGTATTATTAAACCTACTGAAGAAATTAGACCTGATATTAATTTCCCTGATGTACCTGACACGGATTATTGGGCAATTGAAGCAATATCTCTAGCAGTAAAATCAGGATATATGTCTGGATTCCCTGATGGAACATTTAGACCAAATGAGAAAGTAACCCGAGTTCAATTATTTGTAGCTTTATCAAGTGGATTAAGATTAGATGGAGGAAGAAATTCTGATTTAGATTTTTTCTCTGATAGAGGTGATATTCCTAATTGGGCAATAGATAATGGTAGGGTTGCTGATGCTTACGAAAATAAATTAATTTCAGTTTACAATTTGAATAATTCAATAACTAATAAATTACGCCCCAATGAGAATGCTACAAGAGCAGATGCTGCAGTAACTTTTCATCAGGCATTAGTATTTTTAAATAAAGTAGAAGATACTTCAAATAGATATTTGGCTTTACCGCCACTATAATAGTAATAATAATTTTTAACCCTTCCGGTAGTTATTAGACTACCGGAAGGGTTTTTTTATACAACGAATACATGTTTTAATCGTTTAGATCCCAATTATATTCTAAGTATTGAATTTTTGCAGAATCATTCGCTTTTATAGTAGCATAGGTATTAATAAATGGAATAATACCTTTTTTAAAATCAACACCATACCATTCAAATATTTTGCTAATTGCTATGATGTTTGCATTGATTTCATTTTTGGTTGGGTCATTGATCCAGGTTTTAGATAATTTATTTAATTGATTATTAAGTTTGGTAGGAGTGAAGGCTTCATTTAATAATTTAGGGCAGGAGACTGCCGCGCAATTAAAAGCCACGTGTAACCTTGGTTCATTAAAATTTGGGCGAACAATTGTGTTTTCTATTTCATTTAAGGAGTATACCTTACTCCCTGACTTTATAAATTTCTTATCCCAAGGTTTTCCGTTGTTAATATCCTTAATACTTTTTACTGGATACGCACTCGCAACTAAGTGGATTGTTGAAGCGTTATAGAGATTAAACCAATATGATAATTTTTCATTTTTTGTCCAATCCTTTTGCGGAGTAATATTCTGAAGATGTAATAAATAAGTATCTATTTCAGAAATATTAGCTTTAAAACCGCTATAGTTTACTTTTCCTGAAGCAGAAACGTATTTTTTAGTCAATAGATTCCAATTGGAATGATCAGGTCTAATTTTTTCTGTTTCTTTTGCTACAATTTTTTCTTTTGTTTCTTCTTTTACAGGAGTATCATCTTTAGTTTCTTCCTCAACTTTCTTTGTGTTTTTAGAATCTAAAATCGAATCTTTAGTTTCTTTATTTTCAATCACTTCCGTATTGGTAATTGTATCTTCTGTTTGAGGTTTATTGATAGGGTCTTCTGTAACAATGGTATTTTCAATTTGAGCATTCGTTTTCTTTTCTTTCTTATCAGAAGCACATCCCGATATAAAAAAAAATGTGAGTAGTAAAAACACCTTTTGCATGATATATTGTTTTAAACTGATACTAGAATAGTCTTTCTTTTTTTTTAGAAAATTGCCTAAAAAATCTATTTTAAGTTGCTGAGAATAAAATCTAACTTTTTATTTGCATTCATGTTTTTTGCAAAAGAATCTGTCATATGAAGACTCTTTATGGATAATCCTAATTGTTGTAATCGATCAATTGCACTTTTATTTTCCAAAGTTACTTTACCGGTTAGTAATGCATCCATATCCTGATTAGAATAATAGTAATCATAGACTTTTTTAAGTCCTGTGAGATAGAGATAATCCTTAGTAAAACCACCACCACGATGTACCCTTAGGGTTATTTGCCAAGCTGTTTCTTTATCCAGTTTATATTGGTTATATAGCAGATCAAAGGTATCTTTAAAATCATATCCTTTGATTAGACTGTCTGCGGCTATAACACGATAAGCTAATTCTTTCATTCGTTTTAGCGTTAAACAGCCGGACATATATTCACTAAATACAGCAAGTCCTTCTTGGGTCTCTGTATTATTAACAAAACCATTAGAAAAAATTTTCAGCGGTTGACTTTTTCCATTAAAAGTAGTAACCATATGTACCCCAATCTCATGATTAGCCAGTACCATTAAGTCATTGTCGCTAAACTTATTGTTTTTCTTTAAAACAAGTGTTTCTGAAGCATTAAGAACCATAGCAGCTGCAGAGATATGGGTAGATTTTTTGATAGTAAAGTCAAAGTCATAACGCTCAGCAAAATTTCTGAAATATGCTTCAGCATCCGCAGCAGTATGCTTTTTTGCGAATTCTTCTCTTGGATTTTCATCTTCAAAATGAAGAATAAATCGTGCATTTTCTACATCACGTTCTTTGGGAGTACCGAAAACTTTTAATGAATTGTAATAAAAATTCTTCCCGCGACCAATCGTTTCAATACATTGAATCAATCCAGAATATTCATAAATGATATCTTGATATAGTTTTCTGATCTCTTCATCTTCAATTCGTTCTAACCGTTGACTAAAAAATAGTCGTTGTAATTTATATGGGTCGAATTTTATTTTTCGATAGTTAAATTTTGGATTAAAACGATATTTACAAGCAAAAAAGCTCTTTTTTTCCTGTTCAATATTTAGTGGATTCAGATAATTAAGAAGTTCAATGTTCTTAACAAGTCTATCAAGATTTTGATCAATTTCGAATAAATCTGAGTATGTATCTACAACATCTTCGATCATATTGTTTTTTTAACTAAGTACAAAAATAATAGATTAAGTTTTCAGAAACACTACTTTGGATTAATAAAGCTTTGATAAAATGATTGAGCATGTTTAGGGAGTCTAACTTTTAATTCTTGTTCGATCGCATAAACTACTTCGGGATAGATAATATAATCCAATTCGTGGCAATATATTTTAGAAAACTCAGTCGCCAGTACCAAAGTATTACTAAAATGGTTGGTTATGTATTTTAGAAAATATCCATTTCCTTGAAATGTATCATTAATAGCAGCTGTCATTTCTGTTGCATTTGGAAGTTTAATTTCTGATAGTGTTTTACACCAAGAATCTATTAATGAAGAAAATCTATTATTATCTATATTAGTTGTCCCAAGATTTACAACAGGAACATCTCTATCCCATCTTTTTCGGTTATATGAGTGTATATCATACACAATAGCCCCATTATATTTGGATTCAATTTTGGAAATTAAGGCGTGAACTACCTCATAAAAGTTCTGATGTTTTTTAAGAGAAAATTGTTTCGCATCAGCAGTTAATGGGTTCTCCCATAGTTGTTTTCCCCAGGCATCTTTATAAATTGCATTTTCGGGGTCTCTATTAAGGTCATACTCAAATCTTGAATCACAGCCAGCAATCACAATAGGATGACTTTGTACCATCTGTTTTGTAGCTGGATCTTCTTCATACCATCGTTCAAATTCAGTATGTAGGCAATTATCCCAAAGTTCTTTTCTAAACTGATGCCCGTCATGAACTGCTCCACAAATATAAAAAGTGTAAGAATCAATTTTAATAGAAAATGAATAATCTTCTGTAATGGCATGAAAAGGTTCTTCAGCATTTATTTTACGAATGATTTCATCAATAGAAAGCTTAAGCATCATCCACCGTTTTTCTTAGTTTGGCTTTTCTATCAAATCTGCTAACTCGTTGAACTACTTTATCCTCAATAAAATCTACTACTTTTTCTTGTAATCTTACTTTATACTTTTTGTTGATATAAGTAATTCCTCCCGGACTCATCACATTTACTTCTACCAGCATACCGTTGATAACATCAATACCTACAAAATATAATCCATCTTTAACAAGTTTAGGACCTATTAAACGACATAATTCTTTTTCTTGTTTTGTCAACGAATGCTTTACCACAGAACCACCTGCAGTAACATTAGATCTATGATCATCCTCTCCTGGAATTCGACGCATAGCACCAATAGGTTTTCCATTTAAAATAAGAATACGGACATCACCCTGATCAGCTCCTTCGATATAGTCCTGAAGTATTACGTAGTTAGTGGTACCATCTTTATTGTCTATATAAAAGTCTAATAAAGAACGAATACTTGTCATAGCTCGTTTTTCGATCAAAATAACGCCAGAACCTCCAAAACCATTAAGTGGTTTAAGAATCATTTTATCGTTTGTAGACTCTTTGATCATTTTGATCAGATAATCTTTGTTTTTAGTCACATGAGTTCTTGGAATGAAATGCGTGTCAATACCATCAAATGCAGCTGTGTAGAGTTTATTGTTTGATCTTCTGATTCCATCAATATCATTCATAATAAAAACATCATCTTTTATGGAATCCAGAAAATTGAGCATAATCATATCTAGTGGAGGATTACTGCGTAAAACAATCACATCAAATCCTGCTAACGGCAACATCTCATCTCTAAATGTTGTTTTAATATAAAACGACTTCATAGAAGAAGAAACTTTCTCTTGACGGTTAATAACTTTACAAAAAGAATAGGTAACACTATCTCTAATCGTTAGGTTTGATGGTGTTGCCAGCGCAACTCCATGTCCTCTCTTTGCAAATTCGTGTATTAGTGTAAGACTAGTATCATTCTCTGGATCAATATCCTCCCAAGGGTACATAAGAAAGCAAGCGTTCATGAGTAATATGTGTTTTAGAAAAGAAAAATAATAAATTTTGTGTTTAGATACCTAAAAAAGAAATAAAACTTACAATAATTTAATCTAGATAATGATCTTACTCACAGGCTACGTTAACTACGACTTCATTTAATTTCTCCCAAACTGGATGATCAATTTGCTGTGGCGAGATTCTGAAAATGACTAGATATTTGTCAATTTTTTTACAAGGTGTATGCCTAACTACAATATTGAGATTTACTTCTTTTTTAGTGGTAAATGGATCGTAGGTTAATACTTTACCAGCATAGGACTGATCGTCAATCTTTTCGAAAAAAGCTTTGGCCTTTGGAAGGTTATTTAAAGATTGAGAATTAGGTTCCGAAACTGCCTGTACTAAACCGTTAAAATAGATTTCTAGTTCTGATTCTAAAGTATTAGTTGATAATTTTGGATCTTCATCTAGATACCAAAGAAATGCATAAGAAAAATACTCCTTAGAATCTTGTTTACCCCATCCTGGAGCAAATCGAACATATTCAGTACCTTTATAGTTTAGAGATGGTGCGAATGATAAGGGAAATTCTATCGTTTCTTTTCTCCAATTATCGGGAGCGGATAAGAGATTGATGGATGTATCCTGTTTATTACATTGTATAAATACCAGTAAGATGATAATAAAAAATGGTATGGTTTTTGAAAAAGTCATATAGAAACGATTATTTTAAACAATAAAAATACTAATTGTAAAATTATTTATTGTTTTTTATAAATTTGTGAAAGGAAAGAAGGAAAAGTACGAATACAAAAATTTAAAAATGAAATTATATAAGTTTAAAACATTACTACTCTTTATTTTTTGCGTTCAGATTTCAATGGCTCAATCGTTAGATGATCAAACTGAGGCTGAGATAATTAATATACAGAAAGATATTGTTGGTAAACTTACCGGACACATACCAATAAAAGGGAAAAAAAAGTTATCAAGTCGCGCCAGTAAGTCTGAACGGAAAACCACAGCAGATTATTTATTTAATTCCCTCAAAGAAATGGGCCTTAAACCTAAACGTAATACTTACAACGTACAGGATAAAAAAGGAAATCAATATAGTGGAGCAAATGTCTATGCAGATATTCCTGCAACTAATGGAAGTGATGAGTATATTGTTTTAGGTGCTCATTATGATACAGCAGAAGGCAGCCCCGGAGCGGTTCATAATGCAACTGGAATAGCCTTAACCATTTATGTAGCCGAGAAATTAACAAAATTAGCCAATAGAAGCATTAATTTTATGATTGTATTTTTTGATCAACAAGAAACTAATATGATTGGTTGTAGAATGTTTGTTAAAAAATTACAAGATGATAAATATAATATAAACTCTATGCATAGAGTGGATTATGTAGGATGGGATAATGATGAGGATAGGGCTATAGAACTATTAGCTTCTAATATAAGTTTAGAATCTGCGTATCGATTAGAATCGGGTGTTCCTGTGTTTAAAAGAAGAGTTTCAACTCCAGAAACAAGGGTTTTCTCTACTTTGGGGTATGAAACCATTACTATTACAGCAGAATTAATGAATGGAGATAATTCTCCATATGTTCATCAGGCCGCAGATAAGTATACAACAGTTAATTTTAAATATTTAGCCTCTACGTCAGATATTGTTTATAAAGTGATGAAATCTCTTTCTAAATAAAATATTACAAATACATATTTTTAAAGGAGTTCTTCTATTTCAGTAAGAACTCCTTTAATTTTTTATAATCATTAGTCTTAATACTTACCTTTGGCTTATTCATTACTTTTTGAATCTGTGGAGGTATTGGGATTTTGACATCTAAGGTTGTCTCGACAATATCCAAGAACTTAACCGGATGCGCCGTTTCTAGAAAAACACCATATTCATTTTTCTGTAAATTATACTCTTTTAGTCCTAAATATCCAACAGCTCCGTGAGGATCTGCAATATATTTACTTTGATTATATACTTCCTTCATAGCATCTCTGGTAGTAGCATCATCAAAACTATAGGCAGAAAAATGATGCTTTAAAGATTCGAATTTATTATCAAACAATTGCTGAATTCTAATAAAATTACTAGGATTCCCAACATCCATAGCATTGGATATAGTTGCTTTAGAGGGTTTTGGGTCATAATTCGATGTTTTCATATATCGAACTACAGTATCATTCACATTAGTAGCTGCCACAAAATGTTTTACTGGGAGTCCTAGTTTGTGTGCTACAATACCCGCACAAATATTCCCGAAATTACCACTAGGAACAGAAAAAACAATTTCTTTTCCTTTGCTTTTTAGCTGTTTATATGCAAAAACGAAATAAAACAATTGAGGTAACCATCTGGCAATATTAATAGAGTTAGCTGATGTTAATTGCATATGATCCGTAATACTTTCATCCAGAAAGGCCTTTTTAACCATATCCTGACAATCATCAAATACTCCATCTACTTCTAGCGCAGTAATATTTTGACCTAGTGTAGTAAGTTGTCGTTCTTGTATATCACTAACTTTTCCGGAAGGGTATAGAATTACTACATCCACACCTTTTACGCCTAAAAAACCTTGTGCGACAGCACCTCCTGTATCTCCAGAAGTAGCAACAAGCACTGTAACTTTATGATCATTGTTTCGATTAAAATAACCTAAGCATCGGGCCATAAACCGAGCTCCTACATCCTTAAAAGCCATGGTTGGACCATGAAAGAGTTCTAGAGTTCCAATATTTTTCGTGATATCAATTACAGGAAAATCAAAACTTAATACATCTCTAAGAATATCCCTTAACTCAGACTCTGGAATTTCATCACCCACAAATTGTTTAATCGTCTGAAAACCAATTTCTATAGTATCTAGATTTTCTATGTTGTCAAAGAAAGATTTCGGAAGTGGAGTTATACTTTCCGGGAAATATAATCCTTTGTCTGGCGCTAACCCTTTGATTACAGCTTCAGAAAAAGAGACTTTAGGAGCCTTATTGTATAAACTATAGTATTGCATTTGTATTCTAATTTGTTATTTTGGAACTATAGCAGAAAACTCTATTTCTACCAGGATATTTGGATCTATTAATTTTGAAACTTCCACCATCGCTGTCACTGGTTTTATTTCCTTGAAGTATTCTCCGTGAGCTTTACCAATTTCTTCCCACTTAGAGATATCTGTGCAGTATATTCTGGTACGAACTACATGACTAAGATCAGCATTTAATTGATTTAGAACTTTTTTCACAGATTCAATAATAGCAACAGTTTGTTCATATTCATTGGTTCCTGGAGCAGTAGTACCCGAAACTTCGATAGTATTTTCAATTTTTATAGCTCTTGAGTACCCCACAATGTCTTCCCAAGGAGAACCCGTCGCTATCTTTTTTATTTCTTGCATGTCAATCAATTATTTTTATTCCTTGACTATTGATTTTAGAAATATGAATATCAAAATCAAGTCCAGTTTTAATATATACTTCTCTTATGGCTTCTGCTACATTTTTTGCAGTATCCATGCCTTTACTTAATGCGAAAATTGAGGGTCCAGACCCCGAAATCCCACATCCCAAAGCACCTTTTGCAATAGCGGCTTTTTTAACATTTTTAAATTCAGGAATCAGAATAGAGCGCATAGGTTCTACAATAACATCTTCTAAACTACGACCGATAAGACCATAATCCTCCGTAAAGAGTCCGGATACCAATCCTCCAACATTTCCCCATTGCTGAATTGCCTGTTTTAGGGTTACATTTTGTTTGATAACAGATCGCGCATCCGAAGTTTTTACTTCAATTTGTGGATGGATTACGGTCATTACCAAATTTTGTGGAGTATGTAATTTGATAACATCTAATGGATCATAACTTCTAACTAATGTAAATCCACCAAGAAGGGCAGGAGCTACGTTGTCCGCATGTGCGTTTCCACTAGCAAGTTTTTCACCTTCCATAGCAAAAGCTATTAATTGATGTGGTGTAAAAGGATGATCCAGAAGATAATTCAGTGCCCAAACAGCTCCTGCGCTGCTTGCTGCACTACTTCCTATGCCACTACCTGCTTTGATTTTTTTATAAATCTCAATATCAACACCTACTTCCTTATCGTAATTTTCTAACAAGGCTTCAACCGCTACGCCCGCTACGTTTTTCTTTGTATCTAAAGGCAAATCTGCTCCTTCAATTTTGGTAATTCTAACTCCTGATTCTGAAGTCAACGAAATGATCATTTCATCTCCCACAGTATCTAAACAACATCCAAGCACATCAAAGCCACAAGAAAGATTGGCTACAGTAGCAGGAGCAAAGATTTTTATACTTTTTATTGACATCTTATTTTCATTGTATCGTTTGTAGCTATTATAACGAAATTATCCTCTACGTCTTTCTAATAAAATCATCATCATCAATCCAAGAATGACCCTTTCATCATCATCACTATCAATATCTTTCAATTTTATGATTTCAAATTTTCTTCCGAAGAATGAAGGCTGTTTTTTTAATCTTACAATGATTTCATCGTTTAGATTGGTAACCTTATAAGAGGGGTTAAATAAATATCCTGTTAATATACTTAAGATAGGAATTTCTCCGAGTAATTTATCAAATACTTTAACCCAACCATTTTCTTCTCGAATATGATATTGAAGTTTCTGGTTTTGATCAATTAACTCATATTCCGCTTTCCATAAGGAAGCCCATCCTTTCCTTACAATTTTTCCGGTTTCTTGTCCTTCATTATTAGAAAATACATAGGCAGCAGAAAAGTCTAACCACTTATCGGCCTTAATAGTGAAATTAATTTTACTTTTAGTTTCGTTTTCATAAATAGTGATAGCTTCTTTTAGTTTAAACATCTTTTGTTTAACATAGGCTATCGTATTACCATTTGCATCTTGAGCAGTAAAATCATTAGCAAGTGTAGTAATATTAAAAATTAATTTTATAGGGAAATTAGCTTGTTTCATATAGTGTTTTTATTTTTTACCAATTCTAATGATATCTGCAAATATACCTGAAGCTGTAACTTCTGCACCGGCACCAGCGCCTTTTACGATTAGCGGTTGTTTAGGATATCGATCTGTATAAAAAAGAACGATATTATCACTTCCTTCTAAGTTATAAAAAGGATGATCAGCAGGAATATGTTGTAACCCTACTTTGGCTTTTCCGTTTTCATATTGAGCAACATATTTTAGTCGACAGTCTTTTTTGTTGGCTTCATCAAGAATTTGTAAAAAATGAGCTTCATTAGCTTTTAGCGATTCGAAGAAATCATCAACATTACTAGTGTCTAGACTTTTCTGAGGTAGAAAAGCTTCTTTTTCGATATCTTCTAATTCCATAATATTTCCACTTTCACGTGCTAAAATAAGGATCTTTCTAGCAACGTCTACACCACTAAGATCAATCTTAGGATCTGGTTCTGTATACCCCTCTTCTTGTGCTTGTTTCACCACATCATAAAATTTGACTCCTTCTTTATAATTGTTAAATACAAAATTAAGACTACCAGACAACACTGCTTGAATTTTATGGACATTATCTCCAGAAGCAATTAAGTTGTTTAGCGTGTCAATGATTGGTAATCCCGCTCCTACATTTGTTTCATAAAGAAAAGAAGCACTGAATTTTCTAGAAAGTTCCTGTAGCTCGGAATAATTTACATATTCATCAGCACAGGCAATCTTGTTACAAGTAACCACAGCCATACTTTCTGCTAAATAGTGTTTATAAACCTTCGCTATATCCGGGTTAGCCGTGTTATCAACAAATATAGAGTTCCGAATATTCATTTCTTTAGCTGTATTGAAAAATTTCTCTGAATCCGCTTTTTCTCCTTCTGTAAGTCTATCTTTCCATGAATCTAATTTGATTCCGTTTTCATCAAAAATCATAGTTCTGGAATTAGAAATTCCGACAACACGTATTTTAAGACGCAACTTATCTTTTAAGTAGCTTTTTTGCTGTTCTAATTGATCGAGTAGTTTACTACCTACATTTCCAACACCTGTTACAAACAAGTTCAGTTGTTTTGTTTTTACCTCAAAAAAGCGTTCGTGTAATATATTTAGTGCTTTTTTGATATCTTTTTTCTCAATAACAACAGAAATGTTTTTTTCTGAAGCTCCTTGGGCAATTGCACGGATATTCACATTATTCTTACCAAGTGTACTAAACATTTTCCCACTTAATCCCTGGTGGTGATACATATTATCACCAACTAATGCTACAATAGCTGCTTCATTTTCAATTTTTACAGGGTCTACTTTATGTTTTGTAATCTCAAATTCGAATGCAGTATCCAAAACTAATTTAGCTCTTTCTGCATCCCCTGCATCTACTGCCAAACAGATAGAATGCTCAGAAGAAGCTTGGGTAATTAAAATTACGTTGATGTTTTCTAGATATAGTGCTTCAAATAATCGTTTAGAAAACCCTGGAATACCGACCATTCCACTTCCTTCTAATGATATTACGGAGATGTTATCAATATGGCTAATCCCAGTAACAGGTTTTTGTCTATTGGTTACTTCTCTTGTAACTAATGTTCCCGCATCTTCTGGTTGGAATGTGTTTTTTATTACAATTGGGATGTTTCTATCTAGTATTGGATGAATAGTAGGAGGATAGATGACTTTGGCTCCAAAATGTGACAATTCCATTGCTTCCTGATACGAAATGTGCGATACAGGTTTAGCTTGTTTTACTAACTTAGGATTTGCCGTATACATACCGCTAACATCTGTCCAAATCTGTAATTTATCAGCTTGCACGGCAGAAGCCAAGATTGCAGCAGTAAAATCAGAACCGCCTCTTCCTAAAGTTGTTGGCTCTCCTTCTAATGTTTTAGCTACAAAACCTGGAAATAGACTAATCTGATGCGTATTATCCTGCGCGTATCTTTTGATTCTAAAATTAGTCTCTTCATAATCAATAGTAACTTTTGCAGCGTCTGTAGTGATAATGTAATCTCTAGAATCTTTAAGAACAATATCTAACCCTTTTACCTTTGCCGCTTCAGCGATTATGAAGGAGGATAGCATTTCACCAAAACTAGCGATTACAGATTCCGTTTTAGGTGATAGCTCACTTAAGAGATATACTCCTTCACATAGAGATTCTAGTTTATTTAATTCTGATTTCACTTTGCTAATTATAGAGCTTTGAGAAATAACCGGAATTAATTCCTTGATAGCTTCCAAATGTCTATTTTCTATCGTAATAAGGGTGTTTTTATATTTTTCGTTGTTAGAGGAAGCTTCTTTTCCTGCCTGTATTAAAAGATCTGTTACTCCTCCCAGAGCAGAAACAACCACATAAAGCGACCTATTATCAGACCGCTTTTCGATGATTTCTATAACTTTTTCTATCGTTGCTGCATTTGCAACTGAAGAACCTCCAAACTTTAGAACGTTCATATGATATTTTTTAAAATGATGTATTTGATAAAGCTTTTCGGTAGTTTCTTTACGTAAAATAAACTACTTACTTGATTTCTGTGATATATAAATGATTAACCCCTAAGGGTAATAATTGTAGCTGTAGTACGTGTAAAAGAAGTGTAGGCGAAAGCCGCTGTTGTTCCTAACGCGAAAAGTAAAACCGAGATTGAAACCGTACTAAACATTAGTTTGCTTTATATTTAAGTTCAAATGTATAATTTTTTACTTTTGAACAAAATAAAAACGTTACTAATCATAAACTTTTATTGATCCTTTAATTTATGAGTTGATTCGTTAAAGCATTCTTAAAAAAAACAAATTAAAAGGGTTATTGTATTTTGAAAACGTATTATCAAATAATTACTAAAAATTAAACTTGTGAAGATATTTTCCGCTACTCAAATGCGAAAAGCAGACGAAGTTACTATTCAATCTCAAAAGATCACTTCTTTAGAATTGATGGAAAGAGCTGCTACTCAAATATTCAATGTATTACATCAACGATTACAAGGTGCTCCGATTCCAATCCATGTATTTTGCGGTATCGGAAACAATGGAGGAGATGGCCTTGTAATTTCCCGATTGTTGGTAGAGCATGGATATCACGTGAAAACATACATTGTTAATTTTAGTGATAAAAGATCTGAAGATTTTTTGGCAAATTATGATCGCTTAAAAGCTATTGGTGCAGAATGGCCTATACAGTTAAAATCAGAAGAAGATTTACCTGATATTAAACAACAGGATATGGTGATTGACGCCATTTTTGGTATAGGATTAAACAGGCCTTTAGTATCTTGGGTAATCAATTTGATTAAGCATATCAATGCCTCCAGATGTTTTACGTTATCAATTGACGTACCATCTGGTTTATACGCAGATAAGGCTCCCGATAATCCTGAAGGTGTTATTTATGCATCTACAGCGGTTACTTTTCAATTACCAAAATTGATATTTTTCTTGCCGGAAACGGGTCAATATTCTCAAGATCTAGAAGTTATAGATATTGGGTTGGATAGAGATTTTATTGCAGAAACCCCAGGTTTTGCAGAGTTAGTAGGCAAAAATGAAGTACTCTCCTTATATAGGCCCAGACATAAATTTGCCCATAAAGGAGATTATGGACATTGCCTAATTATTGGAGGTAGTTATGGTAAAATTGGCAGTGTAGTTTTAGCTACAAAATCAGCATTGCGTATTGGTGCTGGTCTAACAACAGCCTATATTCCTGAATGCGGATACGAAATTCTACAGACCTCAGTTCCTGAAGCTATGGTTATCACTAATAATGAGGACGATTATATATCCAAAATTAGATTTGATTTTGATCCGTCCGTTATTGGAATAGGAATTGGGCTTGGTACCCATGAAAAAACTGTAGACGCCTTTGGTGAATTTTTGAAACAAAATAAAGCAAAGTTAGTTGTTGATGCTGATGCGATTAATATTTTATCAAAAGAATCAGAGTTTTTACAGTTCTTACCTAAACGAACAGTATTAACGCCACATCCGGGTGAGCTAAAACGTTTAATTGGTGAATGGAAGGATGATTTTGATAAAATTAGTAAAGTAAAAGAGTTTTCTAAAAAGCATGATTGTATTGTTGTAATCAAAGGGGCGAATACTTTAATTATTTATCAGAATGATATATATGTCAATACTTCTGGAAACCCTGGAATGGCCACTGCAGGAAGTGGTGATGTTTTAACAGGAATCATTACCGGATTAATTTCTCAAGGATATGACCCATTACACGCAGCCGTTTTTGGAGTGTATCTGCATGGTAGCTCGGGTGATTTGGCAATCCAAGAAACTGGTTATCAGGGATTATTAGCTAGTGATATTATTTCTCATATTGGAAAATCATATATAGAATTGTTTAAAAAACCAGAGGCGATACCTCCTCAAGCCTGATTGTACCTAAAAAAATAGTGGTTTTCGCGTACAATTTTGTTTGGTTTTTATAGTTATGGATATTGATGATTTTTATAATTTTATCTCATTAATTAAAAAGCAAAAAATGATGACAAAAAAAATGATGGCGATTGCAACAATTGCCTTGGGATTATTAGGAGTTTCCTGTTCTAGTGATGATGGGCCACCGGTTGCTAATTTAGCTATAGAAACTATAGGGTTAGAAAACTTAACCGGAGGATCTACATATCAAGGATGGTTAATAGTTGATGGACAAGCAGTACCAACAAGTAGATTTACAAATCCTTCAGGAATAGTAAATCTTACAGTATTGGCTTCAGACCTAGAAGATGCTACCGAGTTTGTTCTTACTGTAGAGCCTGTAGGTGATAATGATAATGTACCCTCAAACGCTAAAATATTGACAGGAGCTTTTAATGGGTCTAATTCTGCAACACTTAATTTCGCACCGGTAGTTGCTGATCTTTCTAATACGGCAGGGCAATTTTTTCTTGCTACACCTACCGATGACGTAGATGGCAATGATGAGTTTGGAGTGTGGTTTATGGACGGAACATCTGCAGGATTAACATTACCTGCATTGGCAAGTGGTTGGAAATATGAAGGTTGGGTTGATTTTGGTAATGTAACCGTTTCTACTGGTACGTTTTCCGATGTGGATGCACTTGATGACGCTAATTTCTTTAGAGGTTCTGGTGGAATGGTACCTAATTTTCCTGGTGAAGATTTCCTTATTATTCCTAGTCAAATTCCTTTAACAGGTATTACATTTCCTGCTGCAGTAACGAGTAAAAGAGTATTTATTACAGTAGAGCCTTTTGAAGATAGAGATCCTGCTCCTTTCTTTATTGAACCGCTTAGCGGAACTGCAGGAATAACTACAGGTCCTGCTAATCCTGTTTCAATGATTTCTGATACTGGAGTGCCTTCTGGTAGAGCAACAAGACCAAATTAGATCTTATTTTAAGATAAAATATTTATAAAAAAAACTCTCGATAATTTCGAGAGTTTTTTTTATTGGTAAACTTTCTGTTCAAAAGATAGTAAGAAAAATCCACTAAAGATCTTTTTTGCTTTTTTAATTTCGATATCGAGTAGGGGATTATTATCCAAAAGTAAACCGGCTAATGGATATTTTTCGGTTTCATAAACTTTTGGTATATGTTGAATCTGATTATTATTAATATGCACCATTAATAAAGATTTTAGTGTTGTGAAAACGGCGGGGAGCTCCTTAAATTGGTTGTATCCAGCGTGTACGACCCACAATTTTTTCATATTGGTTAATTGATACGGTAATTCTTTTAATTCATTATGATCAATGTATAAAAACCTAATTTGACTCAGCTCTCCAATAGTATTAGGTAATTTTTGTAATTCATTATGGTCAATCCACAGAGAGTAAAGTTTTGGGAGCTTTCCTAAGTAAGTATAACTAAGAGGATCATTCATAGTATTATATGATAAATTAAGATCTCTTAAATCTTGTAATTTGGTAATATTTTCAGGAAGACTGGCGAGCTTATTGTTTTTTAGATTCAAAAACTCAATGGGTAACCCCGAAATTTGTGTAATTACTTGTTGCAAATTAAGATTAGGATTATGTACTAAGGAAATTTGCTTTAGGTTGGGAAATAGCTTTATTGATGCCGGAACTTCTTTAATATCTAAACTATCTAAGATTAATACTTCAAGATTTTTATGAACTGCTAGTTTTCTGAACGTACTATCTATATTAAGCTTGATATTATTGCTTAAGTTGATCATTTTCAGATCCTTTACACTTTCAATTGAAATTGGCAATTCTTCAAGGTCTTGATTACTAAGATCCAGACGACTAATTTTTGAGATTTTTTCTATGTTGATCTCTTGATGAGTTGTACTATAAAATGTGGTATAGGTAGAGCAGCTACTTACTAGTAATGATATACATAAATAAAATAGTTGTTTTTTAATCATCTGTAACGGCTTTAAGAAACGCACTTCCGCTTACTTCTAGATAGATTTTATCTTTGGTTTCTACCAGCCAAGGAAATCTAGGATTTAACCCTAAACCATCATGTAGTATATTCTGGATGTAAGCTCCGGCTTTTTGACTATTGATCCCTAATTTAGAATATATAGAAAAATTGTTTTCTTGATAGGTACCATACGCATATAAATTACCATAAAAAAGTTCTTTAAATGGGGGTAATGTAAACCATACGTTTTTACGCCCATCATCTGAGTTAATTGAATTTCTTGGTGATCGACTATAATCTGGTCTAGCGGTAAATAAGTCAATTCCTATTCCCAATTTATACACCGTTTGCGGATTTGTAATTTCCGTAAAGCCTATATCCAACGAACCGGTAACTCCATAATCTGTGCCTGAACCACTAAACAAACCTATGCTAAAATCGTTCTGAAAAACAAGATGAATGTTATGATTAGCATTACTAAAACGCATTAATAAAGCTCCCCGTTTTAATCCATAAGATTTTAGTGATTTAGGAAGGTAATCTTTACTAAACCCAAAGCCTAACCCGTTAAACCCTCCTTTACCTTTTGGGTTAAATATAATAGAAGTATTCATGTTTGATATAGAAGAACCTAGTAAATTACTGTTTTTACCGAGTCCCGCTAGTGCAAAAAAATCATATGAATACCCTAATCCATAAGTCTTTACTGTATGTCGCTTTAGAAATTGATAAGATGCAAAAGATAATCCGCTTTCTACAGAAATATCTCCATAATTAAGAGTGCCAAAACCAAAAACACCTACTTTTAAACATTGATTTTGGTTACCTAAAGTAATTTCTGTTTTTAGCATAACACCACCATCTGCACTAAATCGTTGTGAGTATAGAAGAGAACAACTCAAGAATACAATACAAGTAATTTTTTTTCTTAAGTTGTTTATATGCATATTATCTTCTGGGATGAAATGTATTAATAACTTCAGTTAGGTGACTTCTGTCAAGATGCATATATATTTCTGTAGTAGTAATGCTTTCGTGCCCCAACATCAATTGTATGGCTCTTAGATCAGCTCCATTTTCTAATAAATGTGTAGCAAAAGAATGTCTAAACGTATGCGGACTTATGTTTTTATGAATACCTGCTTTTTCAACTAGTCTTTTTACAATAGTAAAAATCATAGCTCTGGTAAGCTGTCTTCCTCTGCGATTTAAAAACAACGTATCTTCATGTCCTTTCTTAATATCGAGGTGAATTCTTATTTCGTTTTTATAAATATTAATATACTTCTGTGTTAGCTCTCCAATAGGAACAAATCGTTGTTTATCTCCTTTTCCTGTTACACTAATAAAACCTTCATCAAAAAAAAGATTAGAAAGTTTTAAATCGATTAATTCGCTAACTCGAAGTCCGCATCCATAAAGTGTTTCTATAATAGCTTTATTTCTTTCTCCTTCAGGTTTACTTAAATCTACATGCGCAATGATACTGTCTATTTCTTCTAGAGATAGTGTGTCTGGTAACTTCCTGCCAATTTTAGGAGCTTCTATAAGTTCCATGGGATTGGTTTCTCTATAATCCTCGAAAATCAAATAATTGAAAAAACTTTTTAAACCAGAAATTATACGAGCCTGAGATCTGGCATTGACTAGTTTTGCAGTTTCATAAATGAACTGCTTCAACATATCTTTTTCTATCGCGATAGGAGTGGTCTTAATATCATTTTCTTCTAGATACTTAAGTAACCTTTGGATATCCAAACTATAATTGATAATAGAATTATCAGAAAGCCCTCTTTCAATTCGTAAATAATGTTCATAATCCTTTATAGCATGACTCCATTTCATTTCTCTAATATATTAAAAGATTGAATGCAATTTCATTTATTTTTAGCGAATTTACAACCCTTTTAAAATGAATCAATTATATGAATTAAGATATATAGATAAAAGTTGAAAACAATGAATTTTATTAGTTTTTGTTTGTTATGTCGATAAAAATGATACTTTTGTCGGAATTATTTGAAAAAACAAAAAAAAACAAACAATGATTAAAAAACTATTATTTTTAGTATTATTCGGAGCAGTTACTGTAAGTGCTACTGCCCAAGAAGAAAAAATCAGATTTGGTGCTAAAGCAGGTCTTAACTTATCTAACATTACAGGTGATTTTACTGATGAACTTAGTACAAGAACGAGTTTTCATATTGGAGCTTTAGTTGAAATTCCTCTTACAGATAAGTTTGCGTTGCAACCAGAAATAATGTATTCTGCTCAAGGAGCAAAATATGAATTTAGTGAGGTAGGATTTACTGATGAATCGACAATCAAATTAGACTACTTAAACATTCCTGTAATGGCTAAGTTTTATCCTGTAGAAGGATTGAGCATTCAGGCAGGACCACAATTAGGAGTTCTGTTATCAGCAAAAGATAAAGGAGAAGATTCTATTGGTGGTGAGTATGAGGATGATATTAAAGACTTCATTTCTTCTGTAGACTTAGGTTTAAATTTTGGTGTTGGTTACCAGTTAGAAGCAGGTATTTTCTTCGAGGGTCGTTATAATTTAGGGCTAACTGATGTTAATGATGTTAATACTTCAGAAGATTTTACTCAGCAAAACTCAACTATCCAATTATCAGTAGGATATAAGTTCTAAGAAAAATAATCTATATTTTTTATGAGAAGCACCTTCTAGTGAGGTGCTTTTTTTATGTCGAATTATATAAGTAAGGGTTTGTAGTTTTTCATTTATCACTAGAATTGAACTATTTATCCACATTATCATATCGAACGAGAACAGTTTTATCTGTTTAAATAAATCTTCTCCTAATTTTGAAGCATTAAATAGGGCTTTGGATAGTCTAAATCAATGAATTGAATTTATTAATAAAAAAACAAAACATGGTAAAGAAGTTATTATTAGTGCTTTTTTTAGGGGTAGTTACAGTTACGAATGCTCAGGAAGAGTCAATACGGTTTGGGGCCAAAGCAGGATTGAACTTGGCAAATATTACGGGAGACCAAACTGATGAACTTAGTACAAGAACAAGCTTTCATATTGGTGCGCTTGTTGAAATACCACTCTCTGATAAGTTTGCACTTCAGCCAGAATTAATGTATTCCGCTCAAGGAGCTAAATTTGAATTTAGTGAATTTGGATTTACTGATGAATCAACGGTTAAGTTAGATTACTTAAATATTCCTGTTATGGCTAAGTTTTATGTTGTAGAGGGGTTAAGCATTCAGGCAGGACCACAATTAGGTATTTTATTATCTGCAAAAGATGAAGGAGAAGATTCGATTGATGGAGAATATGAAGAAGATATTAAAGATTTTGTTTCTTCAATAGACTTAGGTCTAAACTTTGGCTTAGGTTATCAATTAGAAGCTGGTATCTTTTTCGAAGGTCGTTACAATTTAGGTTTGACTAATATTGATGACGATGATGAAGCGGTAAATGATTCTAGCATTAGAAATTCTGTGATACAATTCTCTGTAGGATATAAGTTTTAAAAGTGAGTAATATTTTGTTTGTAAAAAGAAAACCCATCATAATTAATTATGATGGGTTCTTTACTTATTAGATAAGGATCTTAGAATTTGTAAACCAATCCTAAGTTGATATCATCAAGATTCACTCCGATAGAAAATAAATCAGTAGACTCATCTCCATTGAAATCAGATTTTGTTGATGAATAAGAAAGTGCTCCCCAGAAAGCTTCTAAAGCAAAGTTATCGCTAATGAAGTAGCTTACTCCAGGTCCTCCACCAATTAAAAACCCATCTGTTGTTGAATCAATTGTTCCTATTTCTGTTTTAATAGAAAGATAGTTCGCCCCAAGTTCACCAAAAATGGAAAACTTACTAGATGGCGTAAAATAATACCTACCAAATGCACCACCCGTAAAAACGTTTGATTTCGCATCATCAGTAAATGGTATTTCTTGTTTTTGAGTAGTGTAACCTATTCTAGCACCTACTGCAATATTATCTGATACAAAGAAACCCGCTCTGGGAGTAATCTCAAATGAGTTAGACTTGGCATCACCAGTAGAAGTAGAATTGTACCCAAAAGATCCTGAGATAAAAATATCCCCTTTTGAAAATCCTCCATCTTGTGCATTGGTAAAGGCAACTGTAAATACTACAACTGCAGTTAAAAGAATTTTTTTCATGATGTTTGTTTATTTATTATTACACTCATTAGTAACTGAAATAGATGTTTTGTTACTATGCTTTTTGGAGAAATTTAAATTAAATTCTAGGGAATTTTTACAACACACTAATAGTCAATGAATAAAAAGTGTTTTTAATGTAAGGCTTTGCTAACTTAAGATGGGAGTAATATGAAGATTTTCTTCGGAACATTTTTATATCATTGTAAAGTATAGGTTTTTTGTTTACAACTACCATTGTATAAAAAAATAAAACTACTTTTGGGTATAAACTTATAGTAAAGGATGAAAAGAAATACTTTTATACTTATGATGATCTTAAGTTTTGTTTCTGTAAATGCTCAGAAACTTGATGATGAAGATCCGTTATATGCAAGAGCAGGATTTAAAGGAGGTATTAATTATAGCAATATTTTAGGAGATGCTGATGGTACTGAAGCCAGAATAAGAATACATCTCGGAGCTGTTGTAGAATACCCTATTTCAAGTAAATTTTTTATACAAGGAGAATTACTCTATTCAGCACAAGGGTACAAAGTAGATATTGGGGGTCAGGAGCAGAAAATTAGTGTAAACTATTTTTCGTTACCTATTATAACCAAAACATATATAACAGAACGTATTAGTCTCGAAACAGGGCCACAGTTTGCTATATTGACCAACGTAGGAAATGATGACGTAGAGGATAATGATCCTTTTTTTGATTCTTTTAATAATTTTGACATTAGTTGGGCATTTGGAGCGGGTTATAAACTAGAAAGTGGTTTATTTTTTCAGTTAAGATATAATTTAGGTTTAACCAATATTAACGATACAAGTATTATTGATGTAACCAATAGGAATTCAGTTGCTCAATTATCAATAGGATATTTGTTTAAGACGAAAAATAATCGAAGAATCTTACGAGAACAATAAATGAAACTTTTAATATTAAACGGACCAAACCTTAATCTTTTGGGTAAAAGAGAGCCTGGTGTATATGGTAATCAATCTTTTGAAGATTTTTTTTCAGAATTACAAATGAAATTTAGGGATGTAGAGCTGGGATATTTTCAATCCAATATAGAAGGTGAACTGATTACTAGAATCCAACAAGCTGATGATACTTATGATGGTGTTATTTTAAACGCGGGAGCCTATACTCATACTTCTATTGGTATTGGTGATGCGATCAAAGCAGTTACTGTTCCTGTTATCGAGGTACACATTTCTAATACATTTGGTAGAGAAGAGTTTAGACATCAATCTTATATATCTCCAAATGCCAGGGGTGTTATTCTTGGTTTCGGTTTACAGAGTTATGTATTAGCGATTCACAGTTTTTTATAGAAAAAATGCATAAAACTTATTTTAATTGGAGCAGTGGTAAGGATTCTTCGTTGGCATTATACTATATGATGCAAAAAAAGGAATTTAAGATTTCTACCCTGTTAACTACTGTTAATAAAGATTATGGGCGTGTTTCTATGCATGGACTACGGGAATCTTTGTTAGATGCTCAAGTAAAAAGTTTAGGCCTTCCGATACATAAAATTAAACTTCCTGCGGATGTTTCTATGGCTTCATACAATGAAGCCATGAAAAATAATGTGAAACATTTAAAAGATCAAGGGAATACGCATTGTGTGTTTGGAGATATCTTTTTAGAAGATCTTAGACAATACAGAGAAGACCAGTTAAAAAGTATTGGGATACAAGGCGTATTTCCACTTTGGAAACGAAATACTAAAGAATTATTATTAGAATTTATTGATCTAGGATTTAAAGCAATTACAGTATGCGTAAATGCGAAATATCTTGATGAATCATTCTGCGGTAGGATTTTGGATACATCATTTTTAGAAGATTTACCTGAAAACGTTGATCCTTGTGGAGAAAATGGAGAATTTCATACGTTTGTGTTTGATGGTCCGATATTCGCAAAGTCAATTAATTTTGAAATAGGAGAGAAGGTGCTCCGAAGTTATGCACCCTCCGATGATGATGATAATTGTTTTACTGATGACAATGATCAACATTGGGACACTTCGTTTTGGTATTGCGATTTGATTCCAAACTAATTCTTATACAGTGTTTTTCAAATTGAATTAGGTGTTTTCCCCCTTTTTTAAGGATATATTTTTACATACTTTTAACTACTCAAGCTTTATTCTAAAATATACTCTTATGATAGAACCTATTATTTTATCCAAAACGGATGCTGCCTTAGCTAATACCTTATTTAATAATGCGTTGGTAAATGAACCGGTGACACTTATACTAGTAATTGGTGATAATGCTCAATCCAATGGAGCTGTGCAAAAAATTTCTTCTTTTATTAATTCTGATGATCATTTTTATAACGGTATAAAAGTAGTACAAGCTCCCAATATTAGTTTTATTTTAAATACTTTAAAAGGATTAAAAGTTAGTCCAAGACTAGACGATATAGACTGGAATTCTATTGATTCTTATGTACTTTTATCAATTTCCAACGTTTTTAATAATATAGGAAATGTGGTATTAGCCTCTAAGTATGATAAACGATCAACTTATTATATAGAAAAATCAATTATGTTGGCGATGGCTTATGACCAAAATTTAAATCCATAACTATATGAGTATTATAAAGAACATCTACATTTATTATATACTTGTCTGCTGTTATTGCATATCAATTACTGTAGCTTATGGTCAGGATCAAGTGGAAAGTCAAGATCAAAAATCGGTGTTTTCTATTTTAGAAAAAGATAGAGATGCTCGTTATCAGGATAAAGATTCTGCATATATCAATAATCGGATCGTAGATATTAATAGTGTTTTACAAATAGATTTAGATTTGGGGACTATTACATCCAAGGTAGCATCTAATACACAGGGTTTGCCCGCTGGTATTGGTGAAAAGATTAGTAAGCTTACAAAAGCTTTAAAAGAGCGTAAAAAAGTTCTGAAAGCATTCGATAGTTTACTAAAAAGCTATGATTATGACACGTTTAAGAAAATTCCAAAGAAAAATGAAGAATGGGCAGCAGCTATGCAGCAATCAGCGATTTCTGTAGTTGATCTTTGGGATGTAAGTAGTTTTATAGAATTTGGAGATCCAAATGATAAAAATGTGAGCGCTAGACCTGGTCCTACCTATCAAAGGGCGCGGATAGAATTGGAACGTATGAGTAAAGAGGTAGAGGATTTTGCTGATAAGCAGGGTATTTATGTTCAATTTGGAGCATGGTTATATAGCAAAAACAATCAAAATATTCCTTTGCATATTCCAGGTTTTGATTCTATAAAACCCCAAACACCTTATGAGGTAGATAGATGGAAAGTAATTCCAACGAAAGAACAATTGACGCAGTTACAGGAAGCAAGTAACTTGGCGCAAGAAAATAAGGATAAAGGATTGTCAGTGCTTAAAGAGACTATTGATATACAAGTAGAGCAATTAGAAGAAGTGCTTACAGGGCAGTTTAACTCACTTGTTGACTCGTTGAACCAACAAGCACAACAAATAGTTGATGATCGAATTAAACCTATCATTGCAGAGATAGCATCTTTCAAAGAGAATCTTGAGAGTTTCAAAAATGATGTGAAACAACGTATTTCATATTATGAGGATTTTAATATAGACTCTCAGCTTTCTATAATTCAGGTGTTAGCACAGATAGAAAGTGATGTGGATTTTATTAAAAATGATGGACAAGCACTACTTGATCAAGCTACTAAGTTGTACGATGCTATCGAAAAACTAATCAATAGCACAATTAACAATGTCGATACTTTAGAAGAATTTGCAAAAAACATTAAAAGTCAATTGACAACTTGGTTAGATACTACATTAGAAAAAACTAACATTTCTAAAATAAAAGAACTTCTACAGGGAACTCCGGTAGATTTTGAACTATTAAAATTTAGTGATAAGGTTTTTAAATTATCATTAAAAGATTTACCAAAACAAGCAGATTTGGATTTATATACTGCAGGTATTCGACGAAGTGGAGACAGGATTGCATTTAAGTTTGAAGTAGCTTCTAAAGAAAAAACAATATATACGGAAAATAGGGAAGTATATATGTTTAGAATTTTACCCCATATAGAAAGTACTGTTGGTGTTATTTTTGCGGATCCTATAGCAAGGACAAATGTGAAAACACAATTTCAGATGGCTCCTTATTATAACTTGATTCTAAAAGGATTGTGGGATCAAAAAATAAGAAGAAAAAGTGTAGCGTATAATAGAATATTTGATTGGGGAATTGGGCTTCATATTTCTGCTCCAGATTTTGATGGAGATGATGTGCCTGAGTTAGGTGCCGGTTTAGTAGTATCAATACTACACGATTATGTGCAGACAGGAGCGGCTATTAATGTATTTACAGGTGACCCATATTGGTATTTTGGATTGAGACTACCAGTGCCATCTTTTAATATAGGTTCAATTCCAACGAGTTCTAATTAAAAGATCTAATTATTGTATATAAAAACACCTTACCAACTTTTAACAGGTAAGGTGTTTTTGTTTTAAATATATTTTAGCTGTTTTATAAATGAATCACTTCATCATAAGCATCGGCTACAGCTTCCATCACGGCCTCACTCATTGTTGGGTGAGGATGTATTGTTTTTAGTACTTCGTGACCAGTAGTTTCTAATTTTCTACCTAAGACAGCTTCTGCGATCATATCGGTTACACCGGCTCCTATCATATGACATCCTAACCACTCACCGTATTTAGCATCAAAAATTACTTTAACAAAACCATCTTTGGTTCCAGCTGCACTTGCTTTACCAGAGGCAGAGAATGGAAATTTACCAACTTTAAGCTCATAACCAGCTTCTTTGGCCTGTTTTTCTGTCATTCCAACACTTGCAATTTCTGGGGAAGCATATGTACATCCAGGAATATTACCATAATCGATTGCTTCTACATGCATACCGGCTATTTTTTCTACACAAGTAATACCTTCTGCAGAAGCGACATGTGCTAATGCGGGGCCAGATACAACATCACCAATGGCATAAACACCAGGAATATTAGTTTGATACCAGTCATTTACCACAATCTTATCTCTATCTGTAGCAATTCCTAATTCTTCTAATCCTATGTTTTCTATATTCGTTTTGATTCCTACTGCGGATAATACAATATCGGCCTCAAGAATTTCTTCTCCTTTTTTAGTTTTTACCGTTGCTTTTACGCCATCACCACTGGTGTCTACACTTTCTACAGAAGAATTGGTCATTACTTTGATTCCAGCTTTTTTGAAACTTCTTTCAAATTGCTTAGAAACTTCTTCATCTTCTAGTGGTACTAGGTTAGGAAGGAATTCTACTATGGTAACTTCTGTTCCCATTGCATTATAAAAATGTGCAAACTCTACACCGATTGCTCCAGAACCTACTACAATCATTTTCTTAGGTTGAGAATCTAAAGTCATGGCTTTTCTATACCCGATTACTTTTTTACCATCTTGTGGTAAGTTTGGTAATTCTCTTGATCTTGCTCCTGTAGCAACAATGATATGCTTTGCATCATAATCTGAAGAGTTTCCGTCCTTATTAGTAACAGTTACTTTACTACCGGATTTTAATTTACCAAAACCTTCGATTACATCAATTTTATTTTTTTTCATTAAGAATTGAACACCTTTGCTCATTCCTTCTGCAACGCCACGACTACGTTTTACCACTGCATCAAAATCTTTGTCAAATTTTTCCACGGTTAAGCCATAATCAGAAGCGTGTTTAAGGTAGTCAAATACCTGTGCACTTTTTAATAGTGCTTTTGTGGGTATACATCCCCAATTTAAACATACGCCTCCAAGGCTTTCTTTTTCAATAATAGCAGTTTTAAACCCCAATTGAGAAGCTCTAATAGCAGTAACATAACCACCAGGTCCACTTCCTAATACGATAATATCATATGCGCTCATAAATGTGAATTTTTTGAAGACACGAATTTACGGATAATTAGGTTAACCAAAAAAGGTTTTAACCATTCGGTTTTCGTAATTATTCACACTAATTATTGACATAAAAAAACACTATCATTATGATAGTGTTTTTTTTTTATAGTATATATTGTTTTTTTAGAGTAAAAACAAGTATTATTTAATAATTAGATTCTTAAAATTCTAAATTTAATGCTGATTGTACTTCATCGAAATCTAATAAGTTGATATTCGTGGTTTCTGCAAATTCTGATGGTACAATAACAAATCTAAAAGTTTGATTATTTGTTAAATCAGCAGGAACTAAATCAGGATTATTACTCTCCATTAGCAAAAGAATTTCAGCAAAAGAGAAATTAAATCTGTAAAGAACAGAGGTGTCATTTGCATCGTTTAAGAAAATTGAAGTTGTTGGTAATGGCTCCCAGACATCTCTTCCATCAAATACTTCCTCTAATCGATAGACCAAAACTACATCGCTGTTTTCGATAATTGGATCAAGAATTATCTCCGCAGAGAATCCATTACTGGCATTGAAATCTACTGTTCTTTCAAAGGTTTCAGCTAAAAATAGTCCCCCACCAGGTCCCTGAGGTCCAACTGGACCCTGATCTCCTTCACAAGCTGTAAATAGTATTGATGATAAAAATAAAAGTGTGAAAATCTTTTTCATAATGTGTAATTATTTGTTGTTTTGATATTAAATGTATGTATCAATAAGTGTTCCAAAGTATGAAATTTATGCTTTATCAAAATCAATACTTACAGAATTTACACAATAACGTTGCCCAGTTTCTGTAGGACCATCATCAAAAATATGCCCCAAGTGACTACCACAGTTAGTACATAAAATTTCTGTTCTTATCATACCGTGAGAAGTATCTTTTACGTACTCTACGCTTCCTTCTATAGATTGATCAAAACTAGGCCATCCACATCCAGAATCAAATTTTGATGTACTTTCAAATAAAGGAACGTGACACCCCATGCATTTATAGGTTCCATTCTCTGAATGAATATTGTATTCTCCTGTAAAAGGACGCTCAGTTCCTTTTTGTCTCAATACTCTATATTGTTCTTCAGAGAGTTCTTTTCTCCATTCGTCTTCTGTTTTATCAAAAGGGTATTTACTCATTATTTAGTTTGTTTTGGTTCAAAAATTAAAGCGTCACCATTAATACAATGTCTTTTCCCAGTAGTTTCTCTTGGTCCATCATTAAAAACGTGTCCTAAATGCCCACCACAGGTTCCACATACAAGCTCAGTTCTGGCATAGCCTAACTTATAATCCGTGTCAATAGACACATTTCCTTTTACAGCTCTATCAAAACTTGGCCAACCCGTACCGCTATCAAACTTATGTTCGCTCTCGTATAATGGTGTGTTACATCCTGCACAATGAAAGGTTCCTGATGCATAAACTTTATTTAGAGGGCTAGAGAAAGGCCTTTCTGTGCCAGCTTGTCTTAAAATATAGTACTGATCGTTTGTTAGGATTTCTTTCCATTCTTTATTTGTTTTAGAAACAGCATATTCTTTCTTCTCTTTTTTGATTTCTTTTTGGGCATTACCAGTACAACTTATCGTTAAAATACTGATGAATAGTATTAGAATCTTTTTCATTTTATTCAAATTATAGTTTTATATGTATATAGTCGTATATCGGTACGGTCCATAACATAAAAAACCTTATTCTATAATAAAGTCAATTATTTTACCGATTACTTCCTGATCTCCAAGAATTTTTCTATGACCTAATTTCTTAGTTAATAGTAATTTTCCTTCGATTAACTTTTCGTTAATCTCTATAGCCTCTGTATATTGTACGTCTACATCATTTTTATCATGAACAACTAATGTCGGGATTTTTACAGCTTCTGCAGAGATTCCACCAGAATAATTGTCAAGATCTTCTCCGTAGCGCTCATCGAGATATCGTTTCATTAATCTACCAGTTTTCTGGCTTAACTGCAAGTTTCTAACAAATTCTTCGGTTATTTTAGTTACACTATTCGCTGTACCGATGATTACTAATTTTTTAATCTCTAAACCTAATTTGGTAGCTCTTAATAAAGACATTCCTCCCAATGAATGCCCAATGGCACTATAAAATGGACCATGTGTTTTTTCTAATTGATGTATAGTCTCGATAAAATGTGGCATATTACTTCTTTTTCCAGGAGCTTCACCATGTGCTGGAGCGTCAAAACTTATCGTACTAAAACCTTTCTGCAATAATTGATCTGCAATCTTAGAAAGTTGAGTGCCACTGCCAGACCATCCATGTACTAACAAAATTTTTTTGTCAGAGTTTCCGTAATTATAAACAATTACTTCTCGATTTATCTTTTTAATTTTCACTTTTTCTTTACGACTTTCTGTCGCCATAATTCTCTCTCGTTCAGGTCTTTCATACTTAAATGGTGTTAAGAACAAACGTGCTCCAAATCTAGAAGCCAAAAAAGGTGAAATCCAGTTCAGTACTTTACCTATAGATAAAATTGGTTTAGGAATAAGTAGCGCTTGAACAGGTATTAGATCTTTATCAATCTTAGTCATTAATGAATTAATCAATTTTTATTTAAAATTAAAAGAACAAAAACAGTTGTAAGAAATATTATGAATAATTAACACTTTAGAAGAGATTTGATGAATTAAAACGAAATATATTCTACGAATTCTTTTATATAAGTTTATAAAGTGCTTAATTTTGTAGCTTATTTTTTAACCTAAAGCAAATGCGGGTGGAACCCACTGAAATAGAAAAAAAGGAACAGAAAGTACTTTATAATTATCAGTCCAGAGATATTGATAAGATCTTTGGGCGTTTGCAAGAGTTTCCTAAAAGCTATAATTTACTTTATCAACTCCCTACAGGAGGAGGTAAAACGGTTATCTTTTCGGAAATCGTAAGAAGGTATATAGAAACCACAAAGAAGAAAGTCGTAGTCTTAACACATCGAATCGAGCTTTGTGATCAGACTTCTAAAATGCTTACTGAGTTTGATGTAAAAAACAAGATCATTAACAGTAATGTAAAAAAGCTTGAAGATCAGCACGAGTATATGTGTTTTGTGGCTATGGTAGAGACACTCAATAATAGACTTAATGATGACCAATTAGAGATTGATAATGTGGGGATGGTTATTATCGATGAGGCACATTATAACTCTTTCCGAAAGCTATTTCGTTTTTTTGACACTTGTTTTATTCTTGGTGTTACTGCTACACCTCTTAGCTCTAATATGAAACTCCCAATGAAGGATAACTATCGGGAGTTGATTGTGGGAGATACTATTACATCTCTTATAGGAAATGGATTTTTAGCTAAACCGATCACTTATACCTATGATGTAGGTCTTGGCTCTCTTAAGATCGGTATGAATGGGGATTATACTGTAAAATCTTCTGAGGATCTATATACAAACGCGTTGATGCAGGATAAGTTGCTAAAAGCGTATGAAGAAAGATCAAAAGGACAAAAGACATTGATTTTTAATAATGGGATCAATACTTCCGTTCAGGTCTATGATGTTTTTCATAGAGCAGGATATCCAATAAGACACTTGGATAATACCAATAGTAGACAAGAAAGAGCAGATATACTAAAATGGTTTAAGCATACAGATGATGCAATTCTTACTTCAGTGAGTATCTTGACCACTGGTTTTGATGAACCTACCGTAGAAACGGTAATTCTTAATCGAGCTACGAAATCTTTAACCCTCTATTTTCAGATGATTGGTAGAGGATCCAGAATACTTCCTAAAAAACCAGAATTTTCTATTATTGATATGGGAAATAACACGGCTCGTTTTGGACTTTGGAACGGAGAAATTGATTGGCAGTCTATTTTTAGATCACCTGATTTTTATTATGAAAGCTTAGTTAGTGATGACGAGATAGAACGTAAATTTAAATACGTAATGCCGGAAGAAGTAAGAAAGCAATTTAGTAATTCTGCTGAAATAGATTTTGATATCGAAACGGAATACGCTAATACCAAAAAATATGGTTTACGTAGTAAAAGTGTGCTAGAAAAATCGATTGAACAACATGCTAAGATGTGTGTGGAAAATAGTGAAGATGTTTTCGATGCACGAATTCTTAGTAAATTATTAGAACAAGATATTGAATATAGAGTTCGTCGATATTCTTATTGCATAAGTAAAAGCACCAAAAATTATAGGGATTGGTTACAGGAGGATTACGGACGCAAATTACGTTCTAAAATCAATCAAATGTTCTTGTAATTGTTTTCTACACTTTTACAATTAACTTACCCATATTTTTTCCGAAAAACAACATATTCAAAGCTTCAGGCAATTGATCAAACCCTTCGAGAATTGTTTCTCTATATTTGATCAAACCATTTTGTACCCAAGGAGTCATTTCTGAAAGTAATTCGTCCATTCTTTGATTGTAATCTCTGGCAAGAACACCTTGTATTGTTGCTCTTTTGTATAATATTTTATGCAGAAATCTTGGGCCCATTTCTGGAGTATCTAACCCACCTGAATATTGGGAGATCTGCCCGCAAATAATGATACGTGCATTAACATTGATATGTTCAAAAATGGCATCGGTAATATATCCACCTACATTGTCATAGTATATATCTATTCCTTCAGGCGATACCCGCTCTAATTCTTGGTACATTGCTTTTGCTGATGAATGATTCTTGTAATTTATTACTTCGTTTACGCCAATCGTTTCTTTAAGAAATTTTGTTTTTTCATCAGATCCGACAATACCGATAACTTTACAACCCTTTATTTTGGCTATTTGTGCTACAATTTGCCCGACCGCACCAGAGGCACCAGAGACAACAACAGTTTCACCTTTTTTAGGGAAACCAGCTTCAAGAAGACCAAAATATGCTATCCGAGCAGGCATGCCTAAAACACCTAAAGCCGTTGTAACCGAAACTTCAGTAGGATTTAATAAACGAAGACCACTAATTTCGGTAATAGCATATTCCTGCCAACCAGTATATGATAATACCCAATCTCCCTTTTTTAAAGAGGAACTATTATCATTAATGGCTACTATTTGAGCAACAACCGCTCCACCTTGAACAGTATCTAATGGATGTGGTTCTTCCCAGGTATTATGTTTAGATTGTTGGATCCGCATATATGGATCTATACTAAAATATACAGACTTTAGTAAGGCTTTTCCCGGTTTTACCTCTGAAATAGAGATTATATTTTCTTCTAACGTATAATGACGTTGATCAACCAGTTTTTCAGGTCTTTTGGTATAAATCCACTGTTTATTTCTAAATTCGTTCACTTTCTTAAAATGTATATTTTGGGTTTGACAATTTTTGTTGTTGATTAATTCTTTAATGCAATTTCTACAGCACTTTCTGCATGAATCTTTGTAGTATTGAATATTGGAATATCTACGTCTTCTTGTTTTATTAACAAAGGTATTTCGGTGCAGCCAAGAATAACGCCTTCTGCTCCTTTGTTTTCTAGATCTTTTATGATCCGCTTATATGCTTCTCTTGAATTACTTTGAATAGTTCCAAGAACTAATTCCTCATAAATAACCTTATGTATTAGTTCTCTATCATCGACATCCGGAATTATAACATCAATTCCATATTTTTTAAGAATTGTTCTATAAAAATCTCTTTCCATGGTGAACTTAGTACCTAAAAGTGCAAGTTTTCGCAATCCTTTGGATTGAATTATTTTTCCTGTAGCATCGGCGATATGAAGAAAAGGAATCGTTGTATTTTTAATTATTTCTTCACTACACAGGTGCATTGTATTTGTACAAAGAAGTATTAGATCTGCACCAGCGTTTTCTAATTGTTTTGCGGATTTAATCATATATTTAGTTAAACCATTCCAATCGTCTTTTCTTTGCAAAATTTCAATTTCTGCAAAATCAACAGAAACCATAATAGATTTTGCAGAATGAAAACCACCTAATTCTTCTTTAACCTTTTTGTTTATCAATTCATAATAAACGGCTGAGGATTCCCAACTCATACCTCCAATTAATCCAATTGTTTTCATAATTTACTTTTTTAGATTTCTATTTCACCAACTAAATAAGGAACTGAGTATCCACTAAGAAAAACTCGATCTCCCACTAATTTACAATCAAGTTCTCCACCTCGTTTGGATAATTGATGAGCTTTCAGTTTTGTTTTGCCGAGTTTTTTTGCCCAAAAAGGAACAAGTGCGGCATGCGCAGATCCTGTAACCGGATCTTCTAGCGGGATTTCGGGATTAGCATCGAATACTCTGGATACAAAATCCGAATTTTTACCTTCAGTAGTAATAATGGTACACAAATAAGGGAGTCCTTTCAAAAACTCTAATTTAGGTTCTTCTGCTAATACTTCTTCTTCTGAACCAACAGTAATAATAAGATCTCTTCCGGCAAAAGCTTTTAATGGTTTAGCTTGGAAAGCTTCGAATACTTCTTTTGGAATATCAATAGGTTGCGGAGGTCGTGAAGGAAAATCTAATGTAATAGATCCGTTATCTTCTTTTTTAGCTTTTAGAATACCGCTTTTAGAAGAAAAAGTTATTTCATTAATTTTAGTATCGATATAATTAAAAATCACATAAGCTGAAGCTAAAGTCGCGTGACCACATAAATCAATTTCTGCATATGGCATAAACCATCTAATTTCATAGATGTCGTCTTTTTTTACAAAATAGCCTGTCTCTGCAAGATTATTTTCGATTGCAATATTCAATAAAGTTTCATCATCTAACCAATGAGGCAAATGGCAGATAGCTGCTGGATTACCTCCAAAGAGTTTTTGAGTAAATGCATCGATCTGGTATATTGGAATTTTCATAGGTTTAATAAATTTTTAGAATTTGACCTGTATTTTTATTAGTTAGTATGTATTCGTATATTTTTATAACATCTTCTATTTCTACAGGTAAATACCCTGCAAATTTCTGATCTTTAGGAAAATCACCCGCTATTGCTCCAGGAGCGACAGTATTAAGTCGAATACCTCGAGTAAGTTCTTGGGAAGCTGCATTAACAAAACTATGAATGGCGCCATTAACCAAAGAAAGTGCCACTGCATTTGGTTCATAATGCTCAGCAAGAATACCAGTTGTTAAGGTTATAGAACCGTTTTCTGTTAGATAATCTTTAGCTATATGAACAAGGTTTACCTGTCCCATTAATTTACTTTTAATTCCTAGATAATAATCTTCTTCTTCGAGATCAGAAAGAGATTTCCATGATGCTGTACCTGCTGCATTAATTACTGCATCTAGTTTGGGTAGCTTTTCAAAAAGGGATTTTATTGAATTTTTATCTGTAATATCAATAGGGTAGGAGTTACTTTTTCTATGTGCACCATAGACTTCATGATTATTTTTAAGAGAATTGTAAATTTCTTTTCCAATGGTTCCTGTTGCTCCTATAACTAAAATCTTCATAATTATATATTTAATTTTATAAATATGTTGTTTTAAATTTTTTATAAATTATCTTTTATTTCTGTAATATATTCTTGGATAATCTTTTCATTTCTTTTAAAATATGTCCATTTTCCGTGTCTGGTTGGTGTAAGTAAACCAGCTTTGTGCATAGTGGCTAAATAATGAGAGATAGTAGGCTGCGATAAGCCAGATTTATCCTGAATTAATTGACCACATACACCAAAATCAAAATGACCTAATTCCGTATGGGGTGGAAAATTAGAATCTGGATCTTTTAACCACTTAAGTATATCTAACCTAGTGGAATTTGCTAATGCTTTCTTAATTTCTAAAACTTTTTCTTTATTCACGGATCAAATATACATATTTAATTTTATAAATATGTTTGTTTGTGCTAATTTTGATCAAAAAATATTATACAATGCTCGAATTGTGTTATGTGCTTTTTATTAAAACGTTGGTGTATCTATTAAGATTTTTTAGAACCATCTCACTTCCTTTTACAACAACTTCTAACGGGTTTTCTCCTTTGTATACAGGCAATTCAGTGGTTCTAGAGAATCTTTTATCAAGACCTCTCAACATAGATCCCCCTCCTGTTAAAAAAATACCGGTATTATAAATATCTGCAGAAATCTCAGGAGGAATATCTGATAAAGTATCTAATACTGCATTTTCTATCTGTGTAATAGATTTATCAAGGCTTTTCGCAATTTCTTTATGCGTGATATAGACTTGTTTTGGTTTACCTGTTAACATATCTCTACCCTGTACAGGTATTTTTTCTGGTGGTGATTCTAATATATCTACTGCAGAACCAATCTTGATTTTGATATCCTCAGCAGTACCTTCTCCAATATGTAAATTATGATTTTCTCTTATGTATTGAATGATATCATCGTTAAAAACATTTCCAGCGATTTTTACAGATTGACCTGATATAATTCCACCAAGTGTTATTACCGCAATTTCTGTAGTACCACCTCCAATATCTATAACCATATGACCCTTAGGTTGTAGTACATCAATTCCGGCTCCAATTGCTGCGGCCATTGGTTCAGCAATTAAATATACCTTTTTTGCATTAAGACGCCTTGCGGAGTCTCTTACAGCTCGCATTTCGACTTTAGTAATTCCACAAGGAATTGCTATGATCATTTTGTAAGATTTAATAAAAATTGCACTGCCTATATCGGATAGTGTTTTGATGAGAATTTTGAGCATCTTTTCAGATAAATCAAAATTAGCAATGACTCCATTTCTTAGCGGATAGAAGGTTTTAATATTCTTGTGAATTTTACCACGCATAGAACTAGCTTCTTTACCTACTGCAATTATTTTTCCGCTAATTCTGTTAACTGCAATAATCGAAGGAGCATCGATAGCTATTTTACCTTTGTGTGTTATTAGAGTGTTAGTTGTTCCTAAATCTACTGCTATTTTATCAGTTAAAAAATCAAAAAAGCCCATAGTTGTTAGTTAAGTTAGATTGATTTGAGTTGTATAAATATCAAATAGTTCGATCATATTCATACATTTGGGTTGCTAATTCATGATAACTCTTATAAACATATAATATTGTAGGTTATTTTTTATACATCTAATAATCAGCATTTTATGTGTTATTTTATTTTGAAATAAGATTTAAGAGTAATTAGTGTAAAACTCTGAATAATTTTTTCCCTGGGATTATTTTTAGTCGTGTTTTAGGTTTTATTTAGTGCCTCGTAAAATTTTTATCACTTACTATCGTTTTCCAGATAGTTTCTTTTATTTTTGCTGCTAATGATGCGTAAATACATATTTCTGGTAATACTTTTTTTTACCGCTTTAACCTATTCACAAATAGGAGGGAGATATACCTATCAATTCTTGAATTTGGTTTCGTCTCCAAGACAGGCGGCACTTGGTGGTGAGTATGTTACTGGTTATAATATGGACCCTACTTCTGCGATGCTTAATCCAGCAGCGATTAATATCGATATGGATAATCAATTAGCTGTAAACTATGTGAATTATATTGCCGATGTTAACTATGGATCGGTATCATATGCAAAAGCTTTTGGAGAAAAGAGACGAGTATTCCATGCCGGAATCACCTATATAAATTATGGTAAGTTTGATGGTTTTGATGAATTTGGAAATGAAACTGGAGATTTTGGAGCTGGCGAAGTAGCAATATCAGTAGGATATGGGTATGCTATACCTAATTCGAATTTTCATGTCGGTGCCAGCGGAAAATTTATTTCTTCGAAGTTAGAGCAATACACATCTTTGGGAGGAGCATTAGATCTAGGATTGATATATCATAATCCTGATTCAAAATTTGATTTTGGATTAGCAGTTCGTAACCTAGGAACACAATTTACTACCTATGAGGATACAAGAGAAGATTTACCATTATCCGTGGATATGGGTTTTGCTAAAACATTAAAAAATGTACCTATTCGATGGAATTTAACTCTTGAAAATCTACAGGTATGGGATGTAGCATTCCGAAATCCTGCACGTGACATTACGGATCTAGAAGGAAATGTGGAAGCAGACGATCCTAGTTTTTTAAATAATGCGTTGCGCCACGTTGTAGTAGGACTAGAGTTTTTTCCTGAAAGTGGATTTAATATTCGCTTAGGGTATAATTTCAGAAGATCTGAAGAATTAAGAATAGAAGATCAACGATCATTTGCCGGACTTAGCGGTGGATTTTCTTTAAAACTTGGTAAATTTAGATTTGCCTATTCCTATGCACGTTATAATTCTGCAGCTTCTTCCAGTACTTTTGGTGTAAATGTAAATCTTCAATAGTGAATACAAAAATAATCATTGCAATAGACGGTCATTCTTCTACAGGTAAAAGTACTGTTGCAAGACAATTGGCAAAAGAATTAGGATATATTTATGTGGATACTGGAGCTATGTATCGTGCCGTTACTTTGTATGCTATGCGACATAAGTTCATCAATGAGTCTGAGATTGATAGGAAAGCTTTAGAAAAGAGCCTTCCTTTAATTAATATTAGGTTTGAAGTTAGTTCGAAAACAGGACTTGCAGAAGTAATGCTTAATGATGAAAATGTAGAAAAAGAAATAAGAACACTAGAGGTTTCCAGGCAAGTAAGCCCAATTGCTGCTATATCAATGGTTCGAAGAAAATTGGTAGAACAACAACAATTAATGGGTAAAGACAGAGGAATAGTGATGGATGGCAGAGATATTGGAACAGTTGTTTTTCCGAATGCAGAATTGAAATTGTTTATGACAGCAACTGCAAAAGATAGAGCAGAGCGAAGGTATAACGAACTTTTGGAAAGAGGAGAAAATGTTACATATGAAGATGTTCTAAAAAATGTAGTTAATAGAGATCATATTGATAGTACAAGAAAAGACTCTCCTCTTCGCAAAGCTGAAGATGCCGTAGTAATTGATAATTCTAATCTTACTCTTGTAGAGCAATTTGATCAAATACTTACTATAGCAAAGGCAGCAATTGCCAAAAAAACTAATTAGGCTGATAGTAAATAATAAATAATTTTTTCTTTAGACTTATTC
Source organism: uncultured Aquimarina sp. (assembly GCF_947495315.1). Lineage (GTDB taxonomy): Bacteria > Bacteroidota > Bacteroidia > Flavobacteriales > Flavobacteriaceae > Aquimarina. The sequence goes on from NZ_CANLYD010000016.1 coordinate 137,124, forward strand.
AGAATCTTTAGGCTCCCTAAGCTCATAGAACGTCATTTTTCCTTTCACCCATTCTATTAGTTCTTTTTTTTCATTCTTTTCTTTAACTAATAGTACACGATTTAGAATAAGTGTTTTGTTTTCGAAAGTATATCTTAAGGGAATAGTGGTATCAGTTATAGCGTATAGAGGAGTTTCTTTAAGAATTTTATATTCCTTGCCATTATTCATGACCACAATTTTTTTGGATTCAAAAATAATATTGGTTTTAGATAAAGCTTGCCCATACCCGGATATCGCCAACATTAAGAAGAATGAAAATAAAATCGATTTCATAATTATTTACAGATTTGGATGGGGTGTGTTACGGTAAAACCTCAAAGTTAAACATTTTATTGTTTTTCACCAGTATTTTTAAAGAAACACCTAAATTTTATTTTTTTGTTAATGTAATATTTGAAATCTTCAATGAATAATTATAAAAAAAGGCCATCCAGTAGCATTTTGGAAGGCCTATATTATAAAGTATGTTTTAAAATGTATCTTATAGATTAGGGATAATTAATTCTTGATCAGGATGAATAACATCAGGATTCTTAAGAATATGAGTGTTTGCAGCAAAAATCTCCTTGTACTTCATAGGATCTTTAAAGTAATGTTTTGCAATTTTACTTAAAGATTCTCCACTTTTTACTGTATGTCTATGATATACAGAGGTATCTGCTACGTCAATATCCGCTACAATATCAGCAGGAGTTTCTCCTCCGATTTCTTTTATTTTATCCCAAAGTTGATTTTTTTCATATTGAGTATTTGCAGTTCCTTTTACTTTAAGGACTCCATTGTCTTCAGAAACGTCACCATTTTGGATATTTAATTCTTGTCCTAGATCCAAAACATCTTGATATTTTGCTTTAACCATAACTAAGTTGATTTTTTAGATTATTATTTAGATTTACTCAAATATAATAATTTCTATAGTTGATTTTATACTATTTCCTGATTAAAAAACATCTTATAATCGATGAAATACATAATTTATCTATATTCGAATGCTTATAAATAAAAGTCAATATGTTTCGAAAACGATTCTATTATCTTATCCAACTACAATATTTAGGATTTAGATATCATGGATGGCAAAAACAGCCAAAAGTGAATACTTTACAACGAATGGTAGAGCGTACCATAAATTATGTACTGGAGACTAAAGATTTTAAGGTATTAGCAGCCGGGCGCACTGATGCTAAAGTTTCGGCTAATGAAGCGTATATAGAATTATTTGTGGATCATACGCCATTAGAGATAAATGATTTTTTTGATTTATTTAATCAAAACCTACCACAGGATATAAGAGCTATAAGTATACAAGAAACAGATGAGCAATTTAATATCATACAGCATCCAAAAACAAAAGAGTATGTATATCTGTTTTCTTATGGAGAAAAATTCCATCCTTTTAGTGCGCCATTTATGTACAATATCATGGAAGATCTTGATATTGGTTTAATGGTAAGAGCGGCCAAATTATTTGAAGGAAAGCATAATTTCAGATCGTATTGCCATAGACCGAATGAGAATACAATAGTGCACGGAGAAATTATACAATGTGAAATTGTAAAGAATACTTTATATACAGCCAGTTTTTTTCCAGAAGAGAGTTATTTATTACGAGTAAAGGGAGAAGGGTTTAAAAGAAACCAAATTCGATTGATGATGGGAGTATTATTGGATCTGGGAAAAGGCAAAATTGATATAGATTTTATTAAACAGACATTAGATCCGGATGGAGAAAAGATTACCTTAGAGCATATCGTTCCAGGTTCCGGATTGATTTTAAATTCAGTAACACTTAAAAATGAAATGCTATGAAAGTAATATCTACTAATATTGGAGAATCTCAAACTATTTCATGGAGAGGAAAAGAAGTAAAGACAGGGATTTATAAATATCCCGTTAATGAACCTATTTTCCTTGATACGGAAGATGTAAAAGGAGATCATGTTATTGATAGACGTGTTCATGGTGGTGTTGACAAAGCCTGTTATTTATATGCAGCAGAGCATTATCCATACTGGAAAGGCAAATATCCCGATCTAGATTGGAATTATGGTATGTTTGGTGAAAATCTTACGGTTTTGGGTCTTGATGAACGTATTATTAAAATAGGAGATGTATATCAATTAGGAGATGCTACAGTTCAGGTTTCGCAACCGAGACAACCTTGTTATAAATTAGGAGTGCGTTTTGGAACACAAACTGTTTTAAAACAGTTTATCGAAGCAATGATGCCAGGTGTTTATCTAAGGGTTTTAACTTCTGGAGAAGTAAAAACAGACGATATTTTGAAGGAAGAGGAAATACATACCGATGGAATATCTATTCGAGATATGTACAGATTGCTTTATGATCAAAATTCATATCTGGATTTGGCTAAAAAAGCACTTGATAATCCTTTTGTTACTGTAAATAATAAGAAAAGTATATTGAATCGGTATGGAAGTTCTATTTCTCTATAAAGTAAGAATGCTTGCTGGTTATTGATCATAATAAGGAAAGCAAAAAGAAATCAACATATACAAACAATAGATTAAAGAAGAATTAAACCCCTTCATTAATGAATACAAGAGAAGTAAAAAATCTAATTATTGGAGCAGGACCGGCAGGTCTGGCAATTGCAGGGCGTTTTAGAAAAAAAAATATTCCTTTTGAAATAGTCGAACAAACAGATAAAATTGCTTGGAGTTGGCATGATCATTATGACAGGTTATTATTACATACAGTAAAAGAACTTTCGCATTTACCTCACCTAGAATTCCCATCAGCGTATCCTAGATACGTTCCTAGAGCTAAATTGGCTCAATATTATGAGGATTATGCTACCCATTTTGATATAAACCCTCAATTTAATGTTGAAGTCCAATCTATAAAGAAGGAAAATGATCATTGGACTGTGATCACCAATAAGCAAAAATATCACTCAGAAAATGTTATCGTTGCTACTGGAGTGAATAGAATTCCTTTCTCTCCTGTTTGGGAGAATCAGGAAGATTATAAGGGAGAAATTATTCATAGTCGAAGCTATAAAAACGTATTGCCTTTTAAAGGAAAAAAAGTACTCATAATAGGCATGGGAAATACAGGTGCCGAATTGGCACTTGATCTTAGCGAACATAATATTGATGTAACCGTTTCTGTAAGAAGTTCATTACTTATTGTTCCGAGAGATATTAATGGTAGACCTGTTCAAACTACAGCCAAGAAATTAGAGAAGTTACCTTTTGGATTAGGAAGATGGATTGGTAAGCAAGTAAGAAGCATTGTTATTGGTGATCTTTCTAAGTATGGGATTTCAATTTCTAAAAAAGATCCTATCGATCATCTAAAACAAACTGGAAAAACACCGGTTATTGATTTGGGAACGGTACAACAAATAAAATCCGGTAAGATCAAAGTAGTAGGCGACATTGAATCTTTTTATGAGTTCGGTGTTCAACTGAAAGACGGAACACAATTGGAAAAAGATACTGTAATTCTGGCAACAGGATATCGTTCTAAAGTAGAACAGTTCATAGAAAATACAGAAGGATTATTGGATCGATATGGTGTTCCTAAAAATGTAATTGGAAGAGGAGAACATAAAGGGTTGTTTTTTGTCGGCTTTGACAACTATAAACTAGGAGGGATTCTAGGTACTATCTACAATGATTCCAAAACTATTGCCGACGCGATCCTTAATTAATTATTTTAAATAAGATACTAATTAGCATAAACCGGTCCTTTATGCGTTTGACCATCAATAGTTAAAAAATAAAATAGTACCGTTTTATTTACTTGATGTTTATCTATATCTACGATTCCTTTAACGATTTCATTTTCAGAAATACCATCGAATAATGTTTCCAGTGGATTTCCGTAGCTATCTGTGAGCACAAGTTTTGATTTTATGGATATATCTGGAATTTTATAAGAAATAATAACCTTATTGGCATTAGTATCTGTTTTTATTTGTAAAGGTATTCTGTTACCTTGATATGAGATTTCGGTAAGAATATCTGAGCTATATAGTACTAGTTCATTATGATTGTTGGTGTTATAGATTTTTATCGTTGCTGTATTTGAAACTTCATCAATAAAATAACTTGTTTTTTCTGAATGTAATAACAAATCCTTAGATGGACTAGGTTCTATTAAACTACCAAAAGGATGTAGCGCATAGCTATTACTATGCTTATAGGAAATATTAAGTATAATCCAAGTGTCCTTGGGTGCATCCCATTCCAGACTTATGTCATAAAAATCACTAGCCGAAAGGTTGTAGTTCAATGAGTATGTCGTATTTGCGGTAATAGTAAAGGATTCCCTGTTCTCAGCTTTTTTTCGGGATAAAACTTTTTTGTTTTTTGTATTGGTTAACTTTATATCTCTAAAGGTTTTCCAATGTTCATGAATAGGGTCATCTAATCCGAATCCTGTGGATATAGTGAGTTCACCAAGTTTCCATTCAGGAATTTTGGAAATTACTGGTTGATCAGTAAGAGAATTATTATTGTTAGTATTCCAAAAAGAGTTTTTAGCAATGAAATAATTACCTTTTGGTTTTTTCTCTTTATTATTATGGGTATGATCCATACTTTGATGCATCACATGATCTTGATGTATCATTTTACTTGTTTCCGGTTTTTGATCTGTTCCCAATAAACTACTATCAATATCATATATATAGCTAGTATCAGATAGATGTAAAAAATGAGCTGGTTTATCTACATTGTCATATGTGATTTTTTTGAAATAATTTTCATTTTCCACGTTACCGTAAAATTGAATTCCTGTATCATAATTTTTTATATGTAAGCTTTCTATTTTAGGAGCTGAAATACCTATTGTATCTGATACTAATAAACCAATTTGTAATTTATGTTTAGAAGAATCTGCTGTAATAAGACATTTTTGGATATACGCACTTCCTGGTAAACATCCAATTATATTATTTTTCCAATAATATTCTTGTAATACGGTGTTTTTATTCTTTAATATACTTCCGATGGAGTAGTTGTTTATCTCATTGTTCATAGTTCTCCATATACCAGAATGTTTAAAATTATCCAAATAAAGCCCTGTAGAGTTATATGAAATATCTTTTTGTGAAAGATGTTTTATCTTGTTGTTTTTTAGCACAAAATGTTTGGCAGGTTTTTGCCAAATAAAATCTTTATAGTTTTTCTGAGTAGTATATGTTAGTCCATCTGATTTATTTTCAGAGTAAATGATATTATTAGTTATCTGTTGATACGGATTTTGAATTTTTACTGCAGCCGTGCCTTTTTCCGATGAATGAAAAATAATATTCTTATTAATCGTGTTGTTTTCACCTACACCTGAGGGTGAACATAGTATTGTATTTTGATTAACACCAATCAAAATGGAGTTTTTCAGAATAAGTTTCGTTTTATCTAGATACAACCCACCGCTGTTTTCTGAATGAATTATACAATCCGTAATTATGGTAGATACTTTTGATTTTCCATATAGATTTATAGCAAATTGACCATGGTACTCAGAATTATGATGAAACGACACTCCTGAGATGTAAATGTTTTTGGCATTTTCAGTAGATAGAATACTTGACTGAGAATAAGATTGAATTGATATGTTTCGTTTTGGTAGATTGTTGAATTCAGGGATTGAGATAATTTCTTGACCCGTAAAACTCTTTTTTTGATTTCCATAAAGCAACAACTGGCCTTCATTTTTAATAATAATGGAAGCTTCATCCGTTTTAGGAAACTTTAACGTCAGTTTACTTTTAAACTCGTCCATAGAATCACCTACCTTAAAAATACCTCCATCTATTTCTAAATGATCTAATTTTAATTCAAGATCTTGTTTGTCTGAGACAATAACAGTACCTTGAATTATCAAACGACCAATATTAACTGGGCTTTGATCTATGACCAGTACCTGATTTGCTGAAACTGTGTACTCTTCTTTCTTTTTATCTGATTCAGTTTTTTTATGAAGCTCTGACCATAATAATTTATGTTTAGGTTTTAGATTTTGTTCTTGCCCAAAATTAACGCCGTAAGTAAAAAATATAAAAACGAAAGAGTATAATAGTTTATGAAAACCAGTAACATTGTTAATTACTTGATATCTTCCAAAAATCATTGTTTTATAACTTTAATCTCCGTTGAGGCTTCTAAAAGTTCAATATTTAAGGCATATAACCCCGACTGCACAGGTATGTTATCTAAAGGAATACTATGAATACCCGCTTCTTGTTCTTCTGATATTATTTTTCTAACTTTTCTACCTAACATGTCATACATAGTGATAGATACTAGCTGATCCTGTAACAATGTATATTCCAAAACAGAATTTGAATTTAATGGATTTGGATATACAACCATATTTATAATATAACGTTCTAAATCATCAGAATCAACACCGTAATTAGGACCATTTCTTTGTCCTACTGGTATCATCAGTAACCAATCTTTTCCATCTTCTTTCGTAATCATCTTAACGTGTACAGCTCCATTATTCTTATCAAAATAATAGGATGTAGTCGTTTGAGACTCTAAATCGGATAAACTAGTAACTTTATTAATAGATTGTTCTTCTCGGTTTTCTACTATTATGCCTTCATATGGAAAAGGGTGCTTAAGGATAGTCCATTCTCCTTCTTTTTTCATAGCACTTAATAGTTCTAAACTTTGCCCGGCATCATCAATATCCCATTGACCATAAAGTGTATACTTCTGATTACCAAAAAATCTAAAAAAACGTTGATGTGCCCATTGCATTTTTGGAATTCGAAGCCCATCATTATCTCGAATAAGTGAAAGATCTAGTGGTAGATCAAAACCAACTCTATTCATTTTAAGTTCCATGGCATTTTGGGCATCTACAATGTAGGCATTCCAATCTTCTTTATGCTCAATAGCATCTTTTACAAAAGAAGAATAGGGGTGTACAATTAGAACAGGTCGATTATACCCAGTTAAACTACCATCTTTATCTAATAAGAACGAAGAATTTGCATTTCTACCGTTGCTACCAGCAGAGTCCATATACATAGGTGTAGAATTTATAATTTTAATCCTCTCAAAGTAGTTTTCTCCGCGATGCCCTCCATGTCCTACCACAGCTGCAGCTACACCTTCTTCAATATCTTTATTAATGTCTATAAATGTAACGTTACTAAATTTTGGCTGCTTTGACCCTCCTTGTGATACGGAGTAATAACCTGCTCTTTTATGACCGTGTCTAAGATTTCTGTTAGGTCCTCCGATATCATTATTAGATCTACCAACAACTATACTATTTTGAACGTAAGACTCAGAAGACAAAAGTCCAATTGCATTGTCTGCGGATATAAAATTATCTAGGGTAACATTGGTAATTTCGGTCCACACACCACTCATTGCGTTTTTATAAGATGTGAAATTACTAAACTCCCACATTAAATCACCGTTTTGAAAATCACCTGTCATAAAAAAACCATGTCCATGACCAACTTGACCATATAAAGCATGATTGGAAACTCCTTCATTTCCTAAATTTCCAGGCACGGAACAGGAATGTGCTAAATTATCATCAAAAACGATTTCTCTTGGTAATAAATCATATTCTCTAAATTCTCTACTTCTACCTCTTGCATCAAAAAAGAAACCTGTACCTCTTTCGGAACCAGCTACATGATTGCTAATTAGGTTGTTGTGAGGGTTCCGCATCCAGAAACCCGCTACACGTTGTTCCCCTTGCGTGCTACCACCATTACCATCTCTAGGAAATGCAAAGAGCCCTTCATCTGGCTTTCTTATAAGCATGGCTAAATTTCCTATGAATGTATTATTTATTTCATTTCCATCTTCAGCAGGAATAAAAGCATGGTTTTGTATATTAAATGCCACTATATTTTCTACCCATACGTTATCAGTTTGATGAGCAACTACTGCTCTTTGTAAACTATGATGGATACTAGAATTTTTAAGATAATCTCCCGTACGATCACCTGCTAAATGCCAATGAAAATTATATCGAGCCTCAAGACCTGGTTGTCCAAGTTTGGTAAATTCAACTCCTTCTACTTGAATAGACCCTGAACCTCCCATAATCATTATATGGCCTCCATATTTTTGTGTTACCGAGTCTTCTGCACCTTGTATAATGATATTTCGAGTTAGCATTCCTACTTCTGCACGTTCATCAAGAATTTTCCCTTCATATTCCTGGATTTCCCCAAAATGAGGGTATTGCAAAGCAGGTGTAAAAGAAATGATTCTTCCACTTAACTCAGAAATTGTAACTTCTTCGGCCTCGTAAGGTTCATATCCACTAGGGGCAATAGCTATCACATCTCCAACTTTCCAACCAACAGGATCCTTATCCAAAGTAATTTTAGTATCACCTGGTGCTACTGTTTCAATAAGTTGTCCCCAACTTAATTTTGATCTACTGGCACCATGAATTTGTAGAGACCCGCCACTTACTGTGGATAAAAAACGACCTCCAAAACCAGGTTCATCAACTTTGGGTCCTGTAAGTGTAATGGTAGCATTATTTTGAAAAGGAGTATCAACAGTTCCTATTTGTAACAACCCTTTGACTAAAATGACTTTTGCAGTAAGAGAAACATCTACGTCTTTAAAAATAAGCTGTCCATTAATGGTTAAATCACCAAGTTTAGCTGTATTAACATCCAGAATCATTGTTGTTTCAGAAGGAATAACAATATTTTCATTTGCCTGTGGAACTCTGCCGGATGGCCAGGAACTAGGGTTTGACCAATAATTTTGTGAGAATAGGTGAGTGGGGAAGCATAAGAAAATGCACATAAGAAGAAAACCCCATAAAGAGTACTTTTTAGTCATTATTTTAGGTTTAGTTAGTAGGAGTTTTTAGAAATTTCTTAATTCATAAGATTTCTTACTCAATAATTTGCTAACCTTAATAGATGAAAAAAATTACATGAAAAATGTTAAAAAACTTACAAAATTTTCTTAATAATCGATGAAATACACTTGTTGTTTTTTATAAAATTGACTAATTTTTATATCAAAATTATTTAATGAAAGCAAGTAAATTAAGGCGATGAAAGTGTCTTTGTAACCAAGTAAATTTAGAAGACATAAGAACAACGTGGTTTAAATGATATCGATGAAACACATATTTTGTTTCCCTTTATTTAATATTTTAGCAGATTTTACTTTATTAAATACTGCAATTTTATTATCGTATTAATATCTGTGAAGATAAGTATGTAATATTATTATTGATTATTTTCCAAAACAGCTAAAGCCAGTTTTATGGTATTATAATCCATTGCCTGTTCGAAATGTTCAAAATATGGTTTTAGGGTTTCTGGATTATCCAACGTTTCTTTTGCTTCTTTTACCGAAATGATATCTTCTTTACTAACAAATTGCTTTAAATCAATGTTTTCACCATCATTATATAATTTCATAATATGAGAAAAAACGGTAGACTGTGCCAGTTTTCTTTCCTGCGCAATTTCTTCAATAGATAATCCTTGTTTATATAAACTCAGTGTTTCCTTATAAGAATTTCCTTTGTTCTTATTAGTTTTCTTCTTCTTTTTAGTCTTTTCTGCAGAAAAGTCAATGATAGCTTTTATGAATTGGTATCCATAGTTTTGCATTTTCAGTTTACCCACACCGCTAATTTGCATGAATTCATCATCACTCATAGGTCTGGATTTTTCCATTTCTTTTAAGGAGGCATCATTAAAAATCTGATATGCAGGTATACCAGCTTCTTTAGCAAGTTCTAAGCGCAGTTCTCGTAACTTATCGAACAATGTATTTGGCTTTGCTTTTTTAACCTGTTGGGCGGCTATTTCTTTAATTTTTTCAAACTCTGCAAGATTGGCTAGACTAACTTTTTCACCTTCAAAAAGTACTTTTTTAGAAAGGGAAGTGAGTTTAAGTTTGTTATTAAGATGAAAAGCAATTTCTAGGTACCCTTGATTAATTAACTGTATAATATATTGCTGCCAATCTCTCCAAGAGATATCATTTGCAATACCATACGTTTTTAGACTTTGATATCCTTTATCTAAGACCATTGCATTTTGGGCTCCTCTAAGAACGTCAATTATGGTTCCTATTGGTTCTTCTTCTTTAATTCTTGCTACTGTAGATAATGCTTTTTGAGCAATAATAGTTCCATCAATAAAGCTTGGTGGATTTTTACAGACATCACAATTACCACAATCTTCTTCAATTAGTTCTCCAAAATAACTTAGTAATATCTTTCTCCGACAACTAAGTGAATCTGCGTATTGCTTCATTCGATCCAATTTGGCCATTTGCACTTCTTGATTGCCAGATGTAGTTGCGAACTTTTGTAATTGTACTACATCAGCATAACTATGAAATAGTAGGGTAGAAGAAGGTAATCCATCACGACCGGCACGTCCAATTTCTTGATAATAACCTTCTATGTTTTTTGGTAAATTATAATGAATCACCCAGCGCACATTAGATTTATCGATTCCCATACCAAAAGCAATAGTTGCGCAAACTATCTGTACGGTATCATTTATAAAACCTTCTTGTACTTCAGCTCTTTTCTTGTGATCTATACCAGCATGATAAGCTTCCGCAATAAATCCCTGACTTTGTAGTTTTTCTGCCAACATTTCTGTTGTTTTTCGGCTCAAACAATAGATAATACCAACATCATTAGGTTTGTCTTCCAAGAAATCTATAATTTGTTCAATCCTCTTGTTTCCTGGACGTACTTCCAGACTTAGGTTTTTACGGTCAAAGGATGCTAAAAACTGCTTAGCTTTAGGAATGTTTAATTGTTTACAAATATCTTGCCGGGTTGCCTTATCTGCCGTTGCGGTTAAGGCAATTACCGGAGTATCAGGAAACCTGTTTTTTAAGTATCCCAGTTGTGTATAGGCTGGTCTAAAATCATGACCCCAAGCAGATATACAATGCGCTTCGTCGATAGCAATTAAACTTAGAGTAATTTGTGAAAGTATAGTATCCAAAAAACTCAAACTTTCAGGAGCGACATAGAGTAGTTTAATATCTTTATCTAGGAGCTTTTGATATATTTCTTGTTGTTCATTTTCGTTTTGACTACTATTCACAAAAGCTGCTTGGACACCATTGACTCGCAATCCATCCACCTGATCCTTCATTAATGCAATTAATGGAGAAATTACTAAGGTAATACCAGGAAGTAATAGTGCAGGTAATTGGTAACAGATCGATTTCCCTCCACCAGTAGGCATGACAACCATATTATCCAATCCCTCGAATATGGAATCAATGATTTCTTGTTGTAACGGTCTAAAGCTGTCGTATCCAAAATACTCCTTTAACGTACTTAGAATTTGTTGTTGTTCTGGCATAGATGCAAAGAAAAGAAAAAGCCATTAAAAATTAAACGATCTTATCGGCCCATATTAATTTCTTTTCCACTTTTTACAACTACTTAGATATGCTGATCTAGCAAAATCGTATTTCCATCCGGATCAATTAATATAATGCTTCCTGGACCGCTAGAATTTTCATCTGTCTCTTGTTCTAATTTTATGCCTTTCTTTTTCAAATCCTTTTGAATTTCTCTTACATCATCAAAATTTTCGAGTGTATTAGCTGTAGTATCCCATCCAGGGTTGAAAGTCATAATGTTGTTTTCAAACATTCCTTGAAAAAGCCCAACTAGATTGTTTTCATTTTTCATTATCAGATAATTCTTTTCGATATCTCCGGCGAAAACGTCAAACCCTAAGTTCTCGTAAAATTCTTTTGATACGTGAATATCTTTCACGCTAAGACTTATTGAAAATGCTCCTAATTTCATCTTTTATATTGTTTAGTTTATGTGGTTTTATAGGTTTTAGTATAAGTTGTTCAAATTTTTGATCTAATGAAAGATACTAAATTTAAGTTCGTAAAAAGTATTATTGGCATAATGGAAAACAAATTAATGATATTGATTGTGAATAAAAGCGGTTGTTATAAACCAGAGAATTATTAAAAATGCCACACCCCATTGTATGTAATCATTTCTTTTAGTAGTACCTGTTTTCGTATTCATAATGTAATAATATATTAGATTCATCAATATAAGTATAAGAATAGGAGCATTCGTTACATTTTTCAATGTTAGAGATATTATATTTGGATAGGTGTAATTATATTTTGTAGTTTATACGGTATGAAAAATAAAGGCAATATAGTAGAAAGAACAAAAAAGCTTTGGCCGACAAAAGATGCAATGGAACAGATTTATGAAAAGAATCTTTGGGGGAGTAATAGTTCTCTTTTCTATTCAGGTTCAGGGTCACATGATCCTGAAATAGTAAAACCCTATATAGATGCTTTAATTTCTTTTTTAGGATCGTTTAAAAGTCTACTTACTGTATGTGATTTAGGTTGTGGGGATTTTAATATAGGAAAAGAATTGGTAGCACATACTAAAAGGTATATTGCTGTTGATATTGTATCTGAACTTATAAAGCATAACAAAGAAAAATTTAAAGAAGAAAATTTAGAATTTCATTGTTTGGATATTGCTGCAGATACTTTACCTTCTGGTGATTGTGTGTTATTGCGACAAGTACTACAGCACCTATCCAATGTAGAAATACATCGCATATTGAGTAAGTTAACCAATTTTAAATATGTGATTTTGACCGAGCACATACCTGAAGGAGACTTTGAACCAAATAAAGATATCATTTCTGGACAAGGAATTAGACTAAAAAAACAAAGTGGTTTAGATGTATTAGCTCCACCATTTAATTTTAAGGTAAAAGAAGAAAAACAATTATCATCAATTATTTTAAATAATCATAATGGAGTTATAGTAACCACGCTTTATACTATTTTTTAAACAGCGTCTATATTGATATGCCGTACTTGATAGTTTTAAAAGTACAATTACATTATTCCCGAAATAAAACCATCATCGATATAGAAGGTATGGTTATCTTACTTTTCACATTTTTTGTTCCTTCAAAATCAAAGTTATCTCCTAAAACGGCCACTTGCCAAGTTTCATCTAGTTGATAGGCTATTGCTTTTGGGTTGCTATTATATACCACAAGAATGTTTTTCCATGTATCTGCATTAGCATTATTCTTAATTTGATAACTTATCAATCCATTTTTATCTTCTTTAAACTCTAAATTTGTTCTCACATCATCTGCCTTAGTCATTCTGAAAGCAGGATGTGCTTTTCTAAGTGTTATAAGGTTTTTATAATAAGTAATGACATCAGCATGTGTGTTTTTCCAAATCCAATCTATCTGATTAATACTATCCGGTAGATTATAGGAGTTATGTTCTCCATTTTTAGTACGTAACATTTCTGCTCCGGCGTGCATAAAAGCGACTCCTTGCGAGGTCATTACAATAGCATTCGTTAGTTTTTGCATAGAGATAAGCTCATCTTTTGTTGCATCTTTTCTGGAGATTTTTAGTTTATCGAATACGGTGTGGTTATCGTGACAAGAAACATAGGATACAGATTGCCAAGGCTCATTTGCCCAAGGTGCTTTTGAGTAATTTACTTTTGTATAATCAATTTGCGGATGTTTTATAGATCCTACAATTCCCATTTTTACAGACTCCTCTTCATTTTTTGCTCCGCTAACAAAACCTGTACTTTCTTCCTTAAAGACAGAACCTTTTAGCCCATCTCTTAAGTCATCACTAAAAGCAGAAATTTGTGGCATAGCCAAAGTGTTCTTTTTTAAAGCTCTTCTTTCTTCCGGTAGCGGAGAATCACCAGCAGTCCATCCTTCACCATACACAAAGATATTTGGGTTTATGGTTTTTACCGTTTTAGCTACTTTGTTCATCGTTTCAGTATCATGAATTCCCATCAGATCAAAACGAAATCCATCTAGGTGATACTCTTTTGCCCAATATGCTACGGATTCTGTAATATACTTTTGCATCATTGCTCGATCTGAGGCTGTTTCATTACCACATGCAGAAGCATCCGAAGGTTTACCGTCTTCCCATTGGCGATAATAATATCCGGGAACTTCTAAATTAAAATTAGAATTCTCTGTTCTTCCCGTATGATTATAAACCACATCTAAAATGACTCCGATTCCATTATCGTGAAATGCCTTGACCATTTGTTTAAATTCCTTTATTCTCACTTCGGCTTTATACGGATCAGAAGAAAAGGAACCTTCTGGGACATTATAGTTCTGAGGATCATATCCCCAATTAAATTGTGGTGTATCTAATTTTGTTTCATCAATAGAGTAGTGGTCATAAGTTGGTAAAAGATGAACATGTGTGATGCCTAATTCTTTTAGGTGATCAATTCCCGTTACGATACTATCAGGGCTTTTAGTACCTTCTTCTACCAACCCTAAATATTTACCAGGCTTACTGGAGCCTGATTGTGGATGTATTGTCATATCTCTGATATGTAATTCATAAATAATGGCTTCATTTGGATATGTAAGAGCAGCTCTTTTATCCTGATCCCATCCTTCAGGATTTGTAGTTTCAAAATCTAATACCATAGCTCTTTTACCATTAACTCCCGTAGCTTTCGCATAAATACCAGGCGTTTCTTCTAACCATTTACCATCCATCATCGTTTGATACGTATAGTAAATACCATGTAAATCTCTATCAATCTGTAAGGTCCAGATTCCTTTTTCTTCTTGATTCAGTGCTGTGGTTTCCAATGGAGCTCCTCCATTACCTTCTTTGTATAAATGAAGTTGTATTTTTTCTGCAACCGGAGACCATATTTTAAAAGTAGTCACCTCTTTAGAATAATCAATCCAAAGATTGGCCTCTACAGGTGTAGGATACTCTTCAAAACTAGTATATACTGGTTTCTTTTTGGAACAGGAAATTATAGCAGATGAAATAAAAAGGTACATGAAAATACGTTTCATATGTTTATACTTTTGGTTTATAAATGGTTATGGTTGGTTAACTATAGGTTTTAAAATATGTTCTTATTTATGAAAATAAATCGGAACTTAAATATCGATCACCGCGATCGCAAATAATTGCTACAAGAACTCCGCTATCTAATGTTTCTGCCAATTTTAGTGCTGCAGTGACTGAACCACCGCTACTCATCCCAGAAAAAACACCTTCTTCTTTTGCCAGCCTCTTAGCCATTTCAGTAGCTTCTTCCTGACTAACTTCTATAACTTGATCGACTTTGGCTGGATTAAATATTTTTGGTAGATATTCTTTTGGCCATTTACGAATTCCGGGAATTCTGGATTCGTCTGTAGGTTGTACACCTACTATCTGTACATTTTGAGATTGTTCTTTTAGATAAGTAGAAGTTCCCATAATAGTTCCAGTTGTTCCCATAGAAGAAACAAAATGAGTTATCTTACCTTTGGTATCTTTCCAGATTTCTGGACCAGTTGTTTTGTAATGGGCTTTCCAGTTATCATCATTGGCAAACTGATTAAGCATAACATATCCTTCATTAGCTACTTTAGCTTCAGCATAATCTCGCGCTCCTTCAATACCAACATCTTCAGAAGTTAGTATAACCTTTGCTCCATATGCACGCATGGTTTGTACACGTTCTTTTGTAGAATTCTCAGGCATTACCAGCTCTATGTCTAATTTAAAGATTCCAGCAATCATAGCCAATGCAATACCTGTATTTCCACTAGTTGCTTCAATAAGTTTAGTAGTTTGATCTATATCGCCACGATCTAATGCAGATTTAATCATGTTGTAGGCTGCACGATCTTTTACACTTCCACCAGGATTATGCCCTTCTAGTTTTAGATATAATGTAATATTCGGGTTTTTAATTATGGAAGTTGCCTTAACTAAAGGTGTATTTCCGATAAGGTCTAAAATGCTATGCGACATTAAACAACTTTTTTGATCTTGATTTCTGAAGTATTTGATATAATCGAGTTTTCCGGCACAGAAGACGTAATCCACGCATTACCCCCAACGGTGCTATTAGCGCCAATTATTGTTGTGCCGCCAAGTATAGTTGCATTGGCATAAATGGTTACGTTATCTTCTACGGTTGGATGTCTTTTTACATTACGAAGTTTTCTGTCTACATATAGTCCACCTAGTGTAACACCTTGATATATTTTTACATTGTTTTTTATAATTGCTGTTTCTCCTATAACAATTCCTGTGGCGTGATCAATAAAAAAAGATTCTCCAATTTCTGCACCCGGATTGATATCGGTACCTGTCAACCTATGAGAATACTCGGTCATTAATCTTGGGATCAAGGGCAAACCAAATTTTAATAATTCGTGGCTTAATCGGTAAATCGCAATTGCATAAAATCCAGGATATGCCAGATACACTTCTTCAATAGAATTAGCTGCAGGATCACTTTTTATAAATGAGTCTGCATCTTTATTTAATTTTTGCAAAACCTCAGGTAATTTTTCTAAATAAGATTGCCAGATACTACAGGGCTTTTCAGTTTCCCAACAGGCAAGATCAACTAGCTCTTCAAAAGTTTGTTCTAAAATATCAATATTCTTTTCTACTTCAGTATCTGAATCGAATAGGGTATAGAAAAGTAGATTGGTAAAATACTCGGTTCTTTCTTTTAACTTTAGTCTAAGATTAGGATTTTTTTTCTGTTCCTCAATTTTAGCTATGATTTGATCTTTTGCTTTCGTCATTGTGCCTTTTTTGAAAAGTCTAGTAAATATATAGAATAAAGAATATATTCGTCCTAATATGCCATAATTCCTTACATTTTTACAATAATAATAACAAAGAATAGTAAGAATTGATAGTAATCCATAAAATTTGGTTAAAAACTCAGAAGAAAATAATCCTGTTTTGTCCTTATTAATTATAAAAACACATGATGGTATATTAGATTTATGAAATAGAAACCTATCAAAATTGCTTTATTTTATATTCTTTTATCCACTGATATTTATCATAATTTTTATTGGAATTGGGTGATACATTTGAATATCATTTTTAAAGTAATTCAACATGAAAAAAAGGACTCCAGTTTCAAGAATAATGACTTCTGATGTAATCACATTAAATAGTACAAACGGATTAGAAACTGCAGAAATGCTATTTAAAGAACATAAAATCCGACATATACCAGTAGTTAAAGGTGATTCAATTATTGGAATGTTAAGTTATACGGATTTACTGCGTATAAGTTTTGCTGATGCAATCAACGATAATGATGGTGATGTAGATACCGTAGTGTATGAGATGTTTACTATAGAGCAGGTAATGGCAAAAAACTTAGTAAGTGTTAGTTCCAGTACAACTATAAAGGAAGTAGCTGAAATATTGGCTAAGAGAGAATTTCATGCATTACCAGTTATTGACAATGGTAAACTGGCTGGAATCGTAACTACAACTGATTTAATAAACTATTTGTTAGAACAATTCTAATATCATCTATAGTATTTCTTTGTCAATCTAAATGATTACTAGATAAACCTTCTTTGATTTAGTCAAAAGAAGGTTTTCTTGTATTGAACTCATCTTTACTTTTTGTTTTTAACCAAAAATGTATTGAAATATGGGTGAATTTTAGTGATTTTTTAGGAAACATAAAAAGTGTAGATAAGTTCATTATTTAAAATTTAGTTAAACTTCTACTCAGCGATTAGATTTTAGTAATTTTAACACTAAAGTAATTTTATGAGTACGATACCGAAATCATCTTTTGAGTTTTTAAAAGATTTGAAAAAGAACAACCACAGAGATTGGATGCAAGAACATAAAAAGCGTTATCAAGCCAATGAAAAGGAATTGAAAGCGTTTTACACCTCAGTCCAAGAAAGGCTTAACGAGCACGATGAGATAGAGAAATTAAAGGTTTTTAGGATCAATCGTGATGTTCGCTTCAGTAAAAACAAAACACCTTATAATGTGCATAGAAGTGTAAGTTTTAGTAGGGCAGGAGCTCATCGTCGAGGAGGTTATTATCTGCGTTTAGAACCTGGCAATTCATTAATGGCAGGTGGTTTTTTTAGTCCAGAGCCAAAAGATTTATTGCGTATTCGTAAAGAATTTGAGATGGATGATCAAGAAATACGAGAGATCTTAGCTAATTCAGATTTCAAAAAAGCATTTGGTAGCTTTAATACTGGATATCAGGTTAAGACTGCACCCAAAGGGTTTAACAAAGATCACCCTGCTATTGATTTGATTAAAAATAAATCTTTTTTTGTAGAGCATACGTTTTCTGATAAAGAGGTGTTTTCTCCTGATTTTCTAGATAAGTTGATTTATCATTATGAATTATTGCGCCCTTATTTTGATTATATGAGTGATGTATTAACTACAGATCTTAATGGAGTATCTTTAATCGAAGAATGATGTAATTTTTGTTTACATTTTTCGACAACTATAAAATAATTTTAATCACACAATTAACCGACAAAATAATAGAAATATGAAAAGAGTAGCAATTAATGGGTTTGGAAGAATAGGGCGTGCATCGCTTAAGGTAATTATGGAAGAACCAGGATTACAAGTCGTTGCGGTAAATGACTTAATGTCGATAGAAAATGCGCAGTACCTTTTGAAATATGATAGTGTGTACGGTATTTATGATAAAGAAGTTCGTGTTCACGAAGGTCATTTAGATGTAGACGGACAAAAAATACTATATTTCAATCAGCGAGATCCTGAACAACTTCCGTGGAAAGAAAATAACATTGATATTGTAATTGAGAGTACAGGTTTTTTTACCAATAGAGAAGATGCGGAGAAGCATATCAAAGCGGGCGCAACCAATGTTGTAATTTCTGGTCCGACCAAAAGTAAAGATACACCCACGGTTGTTCACGGAGTGAATACCGAAGATGGAAAAACCGCTATATTCTCTTGCGCAAGTTGTACAACCAATAATATTAGTCCTGTTGTAGAAATATTAGGAAGAACGATTGGAATTAAAAAAGCTATTCTTAATACAATTCATGCATATACAGCATCACAAACATTAGTAGATGCACCTTCTAAGAAAAATCCAAGAATGGGTAGAGCTGGAGCAATCAATCTTACACCTACGTCTACTGGCGCAGCTGTTGCGACGACTAAAGCGTTACCACAGTTTGAAGGTAAGTTTGATGGTATAGCCATAAGAACTCCGGTTCCTGTAGGTTCTATTAGTGATGTTACATTTATTGCTGAAAGAAATACTACAGCAGAGGAAATTAATGAAATACTTCAGAAAGAGGCGAATACAGATAGATATATTAAGGTATTAGATGTTACTTATGAACCTATCGTTTCTTCTGATATTCAGATGAATCCATATGCTTCTACAGTTGATGCGTCTATGACTAGAGTTGTAGATGGAGATTTAGTCAAGGTAATGATTTGGTATGATAATGAGTGGGGATTTACTAATCAAATGATTCGACAGATTTTAGAATTGTAATGATTTATTCAATTTTACTATTTCCAAAGCCTCTACTTATTTTGTTTGTAATAATTTTAACACAAAGTTAATTTTCGTATTCTATTTTTGAGAATTCAATATTAAAAGTAAGCAAACATTACAAATTAATACGAAAGTTTCAATATGAGGTTTTGGATCATTGTACTCTTCATAGGCTGGGGATATCAAAATTTTGCTCAATCCGGAAATACAGAAAAAAAATCTTTTGTAGTAGGGACTACAGATGAGATCATGAACATAGATGGTCAATTAGATGAAGCTATTTGGACGAAATTGACTCCTGCAAAGGATTTTGCTCAATATTTCCCTAATGATTCTTTGCCTGCTGCTGCACAAACGGAGATCTACATGTGCACAGATAAAAAGAATCTGTATATAGGAATTAAATGTTATGCAAAAGGAAATGATTGGGTTGTAGAATCTTTGAGAAGAGATTATAGAGCAGGAGGGAATGATAATATCACGCTATTATTTGATACTTTTGATGATGAAACAAATGCTTTTTATTTTGGAATAAATCCAGAAGGTGTTCTAAGAGAAGGTACCATTAGTAATGGAGGGAATATGTTTCAAGATTTTTCCACTTCATGGGATAATAAATGGAGAGGAAAAGCCAAAAAGTACGATGGTTATTATACCGCCGAGTTAGAAATTCCTTTTAGCACATTTAGATATCCAATACCTTCAAAAAAGTGGGGATTTACTAGCTATCGCTTCGATACGCAATCTAATGAGATTAGTACGTATCCTGGTACGCCTCGTAATCAGGTTGTATTCACGCTAGCATATACAGCAGATATGATTTGGGAGGAACATTTAACAACCAAGAGTAGTGCGGTTTCCTTAATACCTTTCGTATCTTCAGGAATTAATAAAGACTACGAAAATGATACACCTACTGATGAGATTTTTGAAGTTGGTGGAGATGCTAAGATCGCTTTGACACCAGGATTAAATCTCGATCTAACCGTAAATCCTGATTTCTCTCAAGTAGAAGTAGATGAGCAGATTACAAACCTTGATCGTTTTGAAATCTTCTTTCCGGAACGAAGACAATTCTTTTTAGAAAATGCCGATCTTTTTGGGCAATTTGGTTTCTCTAATATCAATCCATTCTTTTCCAGACGTATTGGAGCAGCTGAGGATGTTACTACAGAAGAATTGGTACAGAATAGAATTTATGGTGGATTGCGTATTAGTGGAAAACTGGATCCTAAGACGAGGGTAGGTTTATTGAATATGCAAACTGCATCCAGTAAGGAGCAAGGCATACCCGGAACTAATTTCGGGGTAGCAGTTGTGCAACGTAAAATAGGGATACGATCTAATATAGGAATTATTGCTGTCAATAAACAAGCGGTCAATTTTGATGAAAACTTAGATACACTAGATATTAATCGGTACAATAGAATTGCCGGTATTGATTATAATTATTCTACCCGAAGTAATACCTGGTTTGGTAAAAGTTTTGTCCATGGAACGTTTTCTCCTGATACAGATATATCTATTGCTCAAGGAACCACTTTAAATTACAATACAAGGAAATTTGGAGCACTTTGGAAGCATGAATATGTTCATGAAGACTATAATGCAGAGGTTGGGTTCGTACCAAGAACTGATTATTTTAGAATAAACCCTAATGCAGAATTACGCTATTATCCGCAGAATGATTTTTTGAATAATCATAGTTATGGAGCAGAGGCAGATATTTTTTGGCGCCCTGGATTTGGTAAAACAGATCATTTTTTATCTGTTGGGTGGGGAGGAGAGCTAACCCAAAGATCGAACTTTGGATTTAATCTGAATCATAGTTATGTATATTTATTCGATCCGTTTGATCCCACGGGTACTGATTCAGAAGAACTTGCAGCTGATCAAGACTTTTCTTGGGTTAGTTTTACCGGAAATTATAGAAGTGACAGAAGAAAAGTATTCAGTTGGAATTTAAACCCATACATCGGAGAATACTTTAATGGTTGGCGTTATGGTACCAGAGGTGGCTTTAACGTACGTTTTCAGCCTAAAGGTTTCTTTTCTTTAAACTATGCTGTAAATGTGTTTGATTTACCACATTTGGACGGAACAAGACAAACCTATTTGATAAGTCCGAGAATAGACTATACGTTTTCCAAAAGCTTCTTTACTTCTGTTTTTGTACAGTATAATTCACAAAATGATAATACCAACATCAATGCTCGTATTCAATGGAGGTTTGCACCTGTATCTGACTTGATACTGGTTTATACAGACAATTACCTTACTGGTGATGTAGATCCTATGAATCGATTTGCTTTTGATGTGCAAACTCGTTCTATAGTCTTAAAAATTACATATTGGTTGAATTTGTAAAAAGGAAACCTTTCAAATTATAGAAATCTGAAAGGTTTGATACTTTTTTCAGTAAGCAAATATTTTAATTATATCTGACTTAATCCGCCATCTACTTCTAATTCAACTCCATTAATATAAGATGCATCATCAGAGGCTAAAAATAAAGCTGATTTCGCTATTTCTTCTGATGTTCCGAAACGTCCAAGAGGTACTTGCTGAGCAAATCCCTTCCCCATTTCAGTGACAACATCTTCTGGCAGCCCCATTTTTCCGTAAAGAGGAGTTTCGATAGGCCCTGGAGCAATCGCATTCACTCGGATTCCTCTGGATTTCACTTCGGATGTCAGTACTCTTTGATATGCACGTAAAGCTCCTTTAGAAGCAGAATAGATTCCTAATCCTTCAAAACCTTTTTGATGTACAACAGAATTTGTAAAAAGAATCGTTCCGCCATCATTGATGTGTGGTAATGCTTCTTTTGTAGCGATAATAGGACCTTTTACATTGATGTCAAATATGTGATTATAATGTTCTTCGGTAATATCAGTAGTAGGAGCAACAGGTGCTACTCCTGCGTTCAGAAATAAAATATCTATTTTTCCATATTTGTTGGTTGCTTCCTGTATTAAACGTTTATTGTCTTCTGCTTTAGCTACGTCTGCTTTAACAGTTATGAAATCACCTTCTAATTCCTTAGCTACTTCATCTAATGCTTCTTGACGTCTTCCAGAAACTACTACTTTCGCACCTTCTTTAAGGTATAATTTGGCTGTTGCTAATCCGATGCCACTATTAGCTCCTGTAATAACGGCTACTTTGTTTTTCAATTTATTCATTATATTAAATTTTTATTTGAAACAATCGTTTCAAATTAGATTAAAAAAAATTAGTGTAGTACTTTTAGTACTGTGTTTATTAGGTTCTTGAGTTCATCCTCATTATTGTTTAGTATTCCTGTCATACGAAATCCTTGTATTGCAGAATATAAATACAATGCATATTGAGTTGCTGTTTGATCTTCATTAAAAACCTTTTCCATTTGTCCATTATGAACCAAATCTTCCAAGACAGCCAACATTTGCTCCTGATTTTGTTCCATAAAAGACCTTATTAAGGGGTCTTGGTTTGTCATTTCAGATTTACAATTCACGATCAAGCAACCTTTTCTATTTGGATCTGTAATAATATCTCTCAGATACATTTCAAAAATTGCCTGAATAGTGTCCGAAGCATTTTGTGCTTGTCTGGTTTCCTTTCCTATATTGCTTTTAGCAATAGATTGGTAATGAGAAAGTACTTCCATAAACATGCCTAATTTGCTCCCAAAAGAATTGTAAATACTAGATCGATTTAGGTCAGTTGCATCTACCAAATCCTGCATAGAAGTACCATTATATCCTTTTCTATGGAATACTTCTGTTGCGTTTTGCAATACATTATTTCTATTGAATGTTTCTACTTTTGGCATGATTAATTGAAATGATCGTTTCAAAATTAATTATAATTTCGAAACCTTACTGTTATAAAAATATTAAAGTTTTGAAATGCTTATAAAACCAACTTCATCATGACATCTGTTTGCTCTTCAGAACCTAGTATAAATGTATGTTTATCAAAGGTTTTGAACCCATTTCTTTCATAAAACTTAATAGCTCTTTTGTTTTTATCCCAAACCCCTAGCCATATAAATTCTAAAGCTTTTTCATTTGCTATTCGTTTAGCATAGTCAAAAAGGTGTTGACCAATACCTTTACCTTGATAGGGCTTTATTATATAAATCCGTTCGATTTCTAATGATTTTCCTTTTACAATTTCAGTTTGTGTTTTTCCTGAATTGAATTTCAGATAACCAGCAATTTCACCTTTATGGAAAACAAAGTAAAACTGTGATTCAGGGTTTAGAATCTCGTTCGTAATTTTTTCTAAGGTAAATTTCTGACTTAGATAATAATGAATATTCTCTGGAGTGTTATGTGGAGGACCGAAGGCATCATAGAATGTTTGACGGCCAATTTCCAGAAGTTTATGATTATCCTCAGGAAGAACTCTTACTATTTTTAATTCCTGGGATTCCATATTTTTTGTTTTTTTATATGATTCGTTTGATTACCCTTAATTTATGGGTATACAAACGTTTTTCTCCATTAAAAATACCTGTATGATCTATACGATCCACCCGAACTTTACCGTGCGCGTGGATAATATAGTTATCTTTCATAATGATACCAACATGTGTAATTGCTCCTTCTTCATTATCAAAAAAAGCAAGATCACCTGGTTCACTTTCTTCTATAAAACTTAATGGTTCTCCTTGAGTTGCCTGTAAAGATGCATCTCGTAATAGTTTATAACCGTTTAGTTTATAAACCATTTGTGTAAAACCACTGCAATCAATACCAAAGTTTGTCTTTCCTCCCCATAAATAAGGAGCATTTAGAAAAAGAAATGCTGTTTCTACTAACTTATCTTTTGGCTGTTTTTCAGTAATTCTATTGCCATCATATTGATGTTCAAAAAAATCCAAAGTTCCTAATGAAGAGCCTAAGACAATAGGTATTAGCTGATCATCTTTACAGCTCACAAAATCAATTAAATCTGCTGTTACATCTAATGGTTTAGTATCAAAATTTTTATATTCTTCTTCTGTAATCTCCAGATACTGTTTATTATCAATCCAACCTTCATAGGTATCAAAGGCTAGGCGTATTCGACTCCATTTTTTTCGTTTTTCTAAAACTTTGAAATGCTCACCATATAAAACTTGTGATACCATTTCACTGGGATCACTGGGTTCAAAACGTAAAGGGACAATACTGAGATTGCAAATACCGTATAGCATGAATCTTTATGGATACTAGATATTAAACATTTAATAAAATTACAATGATGCTCAACTTCAGATTATATACGTTCGATCACCATTGCAGAAGCACCACCGCCACCGTTACAAATAGCTGCGGCTCCTGTTTTTGCATTATTTTGTTCCAACACGCTCATCAAAGTGATTAAGATACGAACACCAGAACATCCTAATGGGTGTCCTAAAGATACAGCTCCACCATTTACATTGGTATTAGAATCATTCAATCCAAGTATTTTCATATTAGCAAGTCCTACTACCGAAAAAGCTTCGTTAAATTCAAAGAAATCAACATCATCTAGTGTGATTCCTGCTTTATCGATCGCTTTTGGTAATGCTTTTGCAGGTGCTGTTGTAAACCATTTAGGTTCCTGCGCTGCATCTGCATAACTCTTGATTTTTACTAAAGGTTTTAATCCAAGTTCAGCTGCTTTCTCTGCACTCATTACTACCACAGCTCCGGCACCATCATTAATGGTAGAAGCATTAGCCGCTGTAACTGTTCCTTCTTTTGTAAAAGCAGGGCGTAAAGCTGGAATCTTCTCCATTTTCACATTTTTATACTCTTCATCTTCTGTAACCATGACAGGTTCTCCACGACGTTGTGGTACTGGAACAGGAACAACTTCATTAGCAAATTTACCTTCTGACCATGCCTTTGCAGAACGCTCATAAGATTGAATTGCAAAAGCATCTTGATCTTCTCTGCTAAAATTGTGTTCTGTGGCGCATAAATCTGCACAAACTCCCATGGCATTTTGATCGTATACATCCACCAAACCATCACGTTGCATTCCGTCTTCAAGTGTTTGAGAACCAAATTTATGACCTGTTCTTAATCTAACATAATGAGGAATTAGACTCATGTTTTCCATTCCACCAGCTACTACAATATCGGCATCTCCTAATGCGATAGTCTGAGCTGCATGCATCACTGCTTTCATACCACTAGCACATACTTTGTTTACAGTTGTACAAGGCACCGTGTCACCTAATCCTGCACCTAAAGCAGCCTGTCTAGCTGGCGCTTGTCCATTTCCAGCTTGTACTACATTACCCATGAATACCTCTTCAACTAATGAAGGGTCCAGATTGATTTTATCTAATGCACCTTTGATTGCTATTGATCCTAATTGTGTAGCAGGAACTGTAGATAAACTTCCTAAAAAACTACCTATTGGAGTACGTGCTGCTGATACTATTACAACGTCTTTGCTCATTATATTCGAATTTAATAAATGTGTGTTTGTTATTTTGCGAATTTAAGGATTTTTGGAGGATATACATAGCTAAGTTATTCATAGGATTTACTAATTCTGAATTATAGGGATACGCGATTTTTTCACCTTCTTTGTACTGACTTATTTTTTAGTACTTTTGAGTAATCTATACGAATATTCTGGTGAAAAAGTTTTTAAATAATTTTTATAAAAATCAATCCTTTTTATATAAAGGGTTTCTTTTTGTTAGTACGTTGATTCTCATAGTATACCTATTCCCAAAAGGAGGTGTTTTTAAGTATGAGTTTACAAAAGGGAAGCCATGGCAGTATGAAAACTTATATGCTCCGTTTGATTTTGCGATTGCAAAAACTCAAGAGGATATTGATGCAGAGAAGAAGCGTATCGAAGATAATAATATACCGTATTTCGAGTATGATACTATCATTGCCAATACTGCCAAAGATAGTTACAATGCAGCGTTTAAAAGTAATTTAGAAACTTTAGATCAGAGTAGTTCTGGAAAACAAGCGAAGCTTTTCGGTAGGATACTTCTTAATGATATTTATAGATATGGTGTTTTACAAGAATCATATTCTTATGAGAATAAACGACAAATCTTTCTTAATAAAGGAAATAAGGCCGAAGCTATAACTTTTGGACAAATATTAACTCCCAATGCGGTTACGGCGATTATTAGTTCCAGAATTGATAAAAGTGAGTATGTTAAATTTAAAAGTGGTTTTGTAGCCTTATTTTATGATTTGGTGAAACCAAACGTATCTCTAAATCAAAAATTAACCGAAAGTACACTAGAAAACGAATTAGCGCAAGTACTTACTACGAGAGGTAGTGTTTCTAAGGGAAGCAGGATTATTGCAAAAGGAGAAGTAGTAGAGGGAAATAGATTACAGATTCTTACATCTCTGAAAGCAGAATACGAGTCCCAGGTATGGAGTGATAAAAACTTTTATTGGATTGTTTTTGGATATGGGATTCTAGTTTCTCTGGCTTTGCTAATGTTATTACTTTTCATTCGAAAGTATAGAAGGGATATCTATGATAATAATACTCAGGTTACTTTTATTGCATTTAATATCCTTTTAATGGTCTTGATCACTACGTTAGTGGTGAAATACAAGTCAGATTATATCTATATAGTTCCATTATGTATTTTACCATTGATTTTAAAAGCTTTCTTTGATTCTCGACTTGGCTTGTTTACACATGTGGTAACAGTAATGATTTTAGGTTTTGTTGTTCCTAATAGTTATGAATACACTTTTTTGCAAATTATCGCTGGAATCGTTACCATATTAACTATTTCTGAATCTTATAAAAGAGCAAACTTGTTCATTACTGTTGGACAGATTACCGGGATTTATATTTTGGCTTATATTGCTTTTCATATTATTCATGAAGGAAGTATTAGTGATATTGATTGGACGACTGTTGGTCTATTTGTAATAAGTGGTTTTGCTACATTAATAGTGCATCCATTGATTTACGCCTATGAAAAGATGTTTGGTTTAATCTCTGATGTTTCTCTTTTGGAACTTAGCGATACTAATTCTTCTTTATTAAAAGAGTTATCTGATAAAGCTCCAGGAACCTTCCACCATTCTCTTAATGTTGCCAACATTGCGGAAGCTGCGGCTAGTGAAATAGGAGCAAATGTAATGTTAGTAAGGGTAGGAGCCTTATATCACGATATTGGTAAAATGGCAAATCCTACATATTTTACTGAAAATCAAACAGCTTCAGGAAATGCACACGACGTATTATCTCCTAAAGAAAGTGCTAAAATTATCATCAATCATGTAATAAGAGGTATTGAAATAGCCAAAAAGAATAAACTGCCTGATCGTGTAATCGATTTTATAAGAACACATCATGGGACCAGTACGGTGTACTATTTTTATATGAAAGCTAAGGAAATTAATGAGAATGTGAACATGGAAGATTTTCAATATCCTGGACCTAAGCCTTTTTCTAAGGAAACTGCTATTTTGATGATGAGTGATAGTGTAGAGGCTGCTTCTAAAAGTTTGAAAAACCCAACCAGTAGTTTAATTGATTCATTTGTGGAGAAAATTGTGAATAAACAAATGGAAGATGGACAGTTTCTTAATGCAAATATTACATTTAAGGAAATTCAGCAAGTTAAAAAGATCTTTAAACGAAAGCTTACTAATATCTACCATTTAAGGATTGAATATCCGGAATAGTCTATGAGTGATTGAGTTTGTGAGTTATTGAGTAAAAGGAGTATTTTGTGTCAGATTTACTTGATATATCAACTTGACTTTGATTATTAAACCATAAACTTTGTGATCATTATATCGTTAGGTCTCGACTTCGCTAGAATTGACCGTTTATGGTATTTATTGTGATTGGTTAGTTTGACCCATTTTATAGTGAATTTTTCACCTCATCCTTTACTATCAAATCCAACAATCCAACCTTCTTACAATCTAAAAGTCTAATCTTTCAAATACTTTCCATCCATCCAGAAAGTTCCGAAAGGAATTACAGAGCATATAAGTACTATTGCCAATGTTTTATTATTCCATCTTTTTTCGGGTTTTACTAAAAAAGCAAATACGATGTAAGCAAGAAATAAAAAACCATGTGCCATACCAATTACCTTATTGGGTTCTGGTGATGCAAATAAATACTTCAGTGGCATCGTAACAAATAGTATAGCTAAGTATGAAATTCCTTCGAGATAACTAATGAATCTGAAACTGGTGATCATATTCTTATATTTATTTAAAATTGAGTGCAAATTTAAGGCTCAGAATATATCCAAACGTTAATAAATACCTATTTTTTATTACTATACTCTAATTCAAATATTTCGAGATCAAAATAAGGGATAGCTGATAACAAATGATCAAAAATATCAGCCACTATCTTCTCATAGTTTTTCCATACTTTATCATTACTAAAAGCATAAATTTCTAAAGGAGTTCCTTGAGCGGTAGGTGCTAATTGGCGACTCATGATCATCATTTCATTATTGATATGTGGATGATCCTCTAGATAAGATTCTACATATTTTCTAAATACGCCCATATTAGAAAGGTTCCGACCATTCATTAGAACCTCCTTATTTATCTGGTTTTCTTTATTATAAGAATTCACCTTGTGTTGTGCTTTATCCAGGTATTCCTTTATAAGCTCCACTTTTTTAAGACGATCTACATCATTTTCGGATAAAAACTTAATACTAGAAGCTTTTATTAAAATAGCTCTTTTTATTCTCCTTCCACCAGAATCCATCATACCACGCCAATTCCTAAAGGACTGAGAAGTTAAATGATAGGTAGGGATCGTTGTAATTGTTTTATCAAAATTCTGAACTTTTACTGAGGACAGATTGATCTCGATCACATCTCCATCTGCTCCATATTTAGCCATTGTGATCCAATCGCCAATCCTAACAGTGTCATTAACAGCAACCTGTATACTCGCTACAAAACCTAGGATAGTATCTTTAAATATTAGTAGAATAACTGCAGACATCGCTCCAAGAGCCGTTAAAAACGTCCAAATTGATTTTCCGGTAATCAAAGAGAAAATAAAAATAGCACCAATCACCCAGATAAATATCATAAAGACCTGAATATAACTATCTATAGGTTTATCTTTAAATGACTCTAATGACTTTAAGAAATCTCTAAAGGTTCTAAGGATACTTCTTACTATCCAAATAGTCAAAGCAATTACAAAGATGTCAAAAAGAATTTCTAAGTAGCTTTCTGCTATAGGAAAAGCTATAAATAGCTCGGGTATTATCCATATGCTAATAGATAATGGTATAATGTGAGATACATAATCGAAAGTTTTGTTTTTGACTAAATAATCATCAAAAGTATTTTTCGATTTTGAAGCGTATCTTTTAAAAAGGTTTAAGATTACCTTTCCGATGACTTTATCTAGAACGAATAGTACTATTAATAAGATACAAACACCAATAACTACATTTAGGTATTCTGCCATAGTTTCTGAAAAGCCATTAGAAACTAAAACTTTATAAAAATACCGAGTTAGTTTTTCCATAAAAATAAATGAATTCAGATCAGGTTCTTAACCTACAGGTTATTGTTCTAATAAGTTTTATACCAAACTGAAAATGGCTACAGCATACAAATAGAATCTTACAAAACGTAACAGTCCAAAAAGTAAATAATTAATAAAAGGATATTTTATCATTCCAGCTGCGATACTAGTAATAGAAAAAGGAATAGGAAGTAATGCTCCTACTACAATTAAAAAACCTCCCCATTTACGAGTGTTTCTAATATGTTTGGCCATTTTTACCTCTAGATATTCATGAACTGAGGGGATTTTGGTAATTGATTTCCCAATGAAATAAGAGATGACTCCTCCTAAATAAGATAATAAAGCAAGTATTGAGAGATATAAAATAGGACTAGTTGTTTTGTCACTCCACGCGATGAAAATTTCCGGGGGGATAAGACCCAATAAAGATTCTGACGCAAAAAATACACTAAACACTACATAGTCTGAATAGTTTTCTGTTACATAAATCAATAAATCATTGATATTAATAACGAAATAGTTTACAATTAATAAACCTGCTATAAAAAGTAAAATAGGAGGTAAAGCTTTTTTTAAACTGATTCCTAAAAACTTATAGAAACCTGTATAACTATAATATTGATGCAATAATTGCAATCGTGTTTTTTTTACAGATCGGGGATTCATTTTCATAACAATTTTTCCACAAGGCAACAAAAATAATATATAATTGATTTTTTGACGTTTATAAAATCATAAAATTTGTCGAGAAGTTGTTATAATAATTACAAGATATAAAGAAAATATCCCAAAACGCTCATTATAAAAGGTATAATGCCCGATTGATTCCATGTGTTTAAACTAAAAAAACCCTGAAAATAATCAAGGCTTCTTTACGGTATTATAGTAAGAAAAATAGTATTGTCTATATTTATGCATTCAAGGCATCTCTGTAATCTGCCAAATCCATAACATTCATTTTATTTTTTATATCCTTAAACAGAGAAACAAGATACATTAGGCTTTCCACCGGATTTACATCTTCATTCTTTGCAACAGGTGTTTCATTTTCTTCTTCTTGTTCTTCGATAGGCTCATCATCTGGAATAGGGATAAGAAAACTATCATTTTCTTCAATATGTTCGTAGGTAAGTCTTAACACTTTTACCACTAATGGTACTTGCTGTTCTAAAGCATAGGATCTCAAAGCTTTAAGATCCTCTATTAGTGTGTCTGTATTGATTCCGGATTTTTCTAGATCAGTCAGAATTTTGTCAATTAATTTGAGCGCCTTTTTATTTTCCAAGGATTATAAAATTAGTTTGTTTTAAAAAATGATTACGGCAAATTTAACCCTTTATCTAAATCTTTGAAATCTTTTAAAACAATAAATTTACTTTTTAGTGTTAAAAAAAATATTGAAAAAAAATATTCCCAAACAAATCGAGGAATTTTCCCCATAAAATACTGACCATTAGTTGTTTATTGTTTAAAAAACAAGCCTATGCTTGTATTCCAGCTAAAGTTTGAGGTTTAACCGTAACCAAAATTCCTTAATCCTTTTTATCTTTGAAAAGTATTCCAATTACAATTTTTCCCTTACTTTTTTTGTTTTCCCCAACACTTACCTCCTTGAATACAGGAGGTAAGTTCTTCTTGGGGTATTTCGTAATTAAAATAAAGCTACAGTTTTATCTTCATCTTCTTCTTTTATTGTAATTAATAGTTTTCTTTTTCCCAGCATACTTACTTTATATACTTTAGTTCCAGTGGTCCAATTTTCTTTTCTAGTTGCCTGTGGCATCATAGGGAAACCATAACTAAATTTCGAACCATCCGGTTTGGAACCAATAACAAAGAATTGATTTCTGGTTAGAGAATTATTCTTGATTTCAAATTTTATATATTTTATCAAGGCATTTTTGGTTTTCTTTTTATTGTGAACTATTGCTTTTCTAGCATCTCCTTTAATTTTTTTTGGAGTATTTATGATTTTGAGCTTAGCATTTTTACTTAATTTAGTGTCTAACTCATTTATAACATTCACTTTTGCAGAACCACGACTCCAGATATCTACTCTTGCATTTTCTGCAATCAGACTAGATGCATCAATAGTAGCAAGTTCTGCTGCAATGCGTAGTTCTTTTGTTTTACCATCCATAAAGATTTTACCGATCGGTGCTAAAACCTGAATGTAATTGTTATCAAGGTTAATAATTCTTGTAATATCATGTGTACCACTCTCTACTTTTCTGATATTGGGAGCACCAACAACTATTTTGGCGTTTTCTGATGGTTGTATCCATTCTTTTTGATTCAAATGTAAAGTACCATCTATAACTTCCTTATCTATATAATCAAATAGATTAGTGTCCGTGGTAATCGTGAGACTTTCTTCTTTAGATTGATCAATAATCACCTGAGCGTAAAAATTAATTTTTATATTTTGGATGTTATTAACATCAAAGATTTTCGTTGTAATTTCTTTATTTCCTTTTATTTGTGAGGTAGCTGTTAAACTAACTAATAGTAGTAATAGATTAATATACTTCTTCATGACTTTATGTTTTAGATTAAATTTTTAATAATGTTGTGATTAGTTAATAATGTTGTGATTAGTTTTAGTAAACCACTTTTTTGTGATTACATAATCGATTCCAAATTTTCCTGATCCTAAAATAAGGTTGTAGATAGCAATCCATAAGAATCCCATTGCCGGTAGCATAGCCCATAATCCATTATCCCATTTTTGGAAAATTATGGCGACTAGCATCGTACACATAATAAAAAAAGAAGCAATTCTGGTTTTGAAACCTAGTAGAAGGAATACACCTCCGATAGCTTCACTAGCGGCGCCCATCCATGCGAAGAATACTGGGAAGATTGCAAAAACACCTCCGTATTCTGAAATATCTTTAGGGAACCATGCTACAACTTCTAGAAATGCTAGATCAGGTGATCCTTCTGGACTCCAAGGAACTCCGAATTTACTTCCCCCAAAATTCACTGCTAAAAAATAACCACAGATGATTCTAGGAAATGCAAATAGCAGATCTATTGACCAATGCTCCATAGTAATCGGAGAGATAATCTTTTTAATGACATTTTTCATAACTGAAACGATTTTAGATTGTTTGATGTTCCAAATGTCTGAATCAGTTGTGAATACTGCGCCCCAAAACAAAATAGGACGGCTCAAATTATAATTTGAGCCGTCCTAAATTAAGTGAGACAGTATGTTATTAGGCTATTTTTTAGCTTCTAATAGTACGATGTCATTATCAGATTTTATTGTTACACCACCATCCTTTACGGTAACATCTGTTCCGGAATATACGTCTGTTAGAACAGTACCATCTTTAAAAATGGAATTAACTTTTAAAGTTTTGGTTCCTTTTCTTAGGTTTAATCCTACAACAACACTATCATTGATGCCCTCTTTCTTATATGTTCTTGAAAACACATATGGAGTTTCGCTAATCATTTTGTGTTTTCCAGCGCCAACAGCTGGGTGATCTTTTCTGAATTTACCTAATTTTTGCCAATGTAATAATAATGACTTGGTTTCTTCTTTCTCTAAATCTTCCCAGTTCATATTGGATCTTAGTGTAGCATCTCCTTGCGCTCCATCAATGACCAATGATCTTGCTGTTTCATCACCATAGTATACCTGAGAAATACCAGGAGTTAATAAAAGCTTAGTTGCAGATTCATAGGTTTTACTTCTTTCTTTATCAAATGGATCACCATCATCATGAGAAGTAATGTAATTCATAACACTTTTACCGATCAAACCAGTTTGCAATGCTGTACTATATTTGCTGTATAATTTTTCATAATTTAATTGTCTTGCATCATACTTAAACTGGAAATTAATAAGATTATCAAATCCGTTAGCATAGTAATCTACTTTACGATCTCCAAAATCATAAAAACGTTTCCCGTCAATTCCATATCCATATAATTCTCCGAGAACATAAAACTCATTGTTATCTAATACTTTTTCTGGATTATTCTTTTTCCATTCTGCAAAAGCAACTTTTGCCTGTTCTGCCAGTACACTCCATACACCTTCTTCCACGTGTTTTACAGTATCTACACGATATCCATCAATACCTAACTCTTTAACATAATCCGTTAGCCATTTAATGATATAGTTTTTAGGTGATCGTTTAAGGCCAGTTTTAGCAAAAAAGATTTCTAATTCATCCATTTCAGCCTCTAGTCGACCTTCTTTTTCCCATTTCACCTTTAATGCTTCAGGAAGTTTTACTTCTTCATCACTTTCCGTTTTGATATCAGGAAGATTTTCGACTAAAGTACATTTTACTGCAGTTTCATAATCTTTATAAGTACATTGTGGAATAGTACGTACCCAATCTTCAGACCAAACAGGGTCTTTATCAGTTACAGGACCTGTATGATTGATAACCACATCCATTAAGATTCGTATACCGTTTTTATGAGCGACCTCTACTAATTTCTTAAGATCTTCATAGGTTCCAAAATTAGGATCTATAGTTGTCCAGTCTTTTGCCCAATATCCATGGAATGCATAGGTGTTACCGGTTCCTTCATCAACACTTTCATGAATTTGCTCCACTAACGGATTCACCCAAAGTGCATTAATTCCAAGATTTGTAAAATACCCATCTTCAATTTTTTGGATGATTCCTTTTATATCTCCTCCTTCAAAATCACGTAACACTCCGGTTTCTTTTTTTCTTTCTAAAACTTCATCATTGGTTGTATCTCCATTTTTAAATCTATCAGCAAGTAAAAAGTAGACGTTTGCACCTTCCCAAATAAAAGGCATATCTTCCGTGGTTACTGGTTTAACAGTTTCTAATGCTGCAGTTTCGGTTGTTGAAGAGACTGTTTTGGTATCACTTTTACAGGAAATAAGAATACTAAAAAGTCCTAAAAAGGTAGTTGTTAATAAATGTTTCATGTGTTTGTTTTTGTGTTTCAAAATATTCTTGTCTTAATTATAATAAAGGCAGGATAAAAGAATTGAAACAATAGTCAATACTGGTTTAAGGTGCTAATCTATAAAATTGAACATAAAAATCCATCTTTGTA
Source organism: uncultured Aquimarina sp. (assembly GCF_947495315.1). GTDB lineage: Bacteria > Bacteroidota > Bacteroidia > Flavobacteriales > Flavobacteriaceae > Aquimarina. Next base: position 172,068 of record NZ_CANLYD010000016.1, read on the forward strand.
GAATTGTGAAATTCGTAAAAATCACAAGTCAAGCTTTGTTTTGAGATGCTAAGTACTGGGAAGGTGAGGTGTTTGTAAGTTTTTTGAACACTCTATTAAAGGTTGCTTTACTATTAAAACCGCATTCATATGCGATTCCTAAGAGAGATAATTGTTGCTGTTTTCCTTCCTGTAACATCACTTGTACTGCTTTAACTCGATATGAGTTTATGAAATCATTGAAGTTTTTCTCAAATCCGGAATTTATAGTATCTGATAAGGTCGGTGCAGGGATTTTAAGCATTTTAGAAAGCTCCGTAAGATTTAAATCAGGATTAAGAAATGGTTTCTCATTTTCCATAAACTCTTCAATTTTTTCTTTAACCTTAATTAGATCTTCACTAAGTTCAATTTGTGGAGTAGCAGTATTCTCTTTTACAGCCACTGAAAAATTTAAGTTGTTCAACTTATTAGTATCTGTAAAATATCCTTTGATTCCAATATAGATAATGGCTACAGCCGTAAAGAAATGATACCACCATTTTTGAGTCCAATGTAAATCCGTAATAACCGAACCAATAACTCCCTGAAAAATACTATATAAAAACAGGAAAGAATAAATAAAAAGAAAGTTCCTAATCCAGTTTAATTCCAGACTATAGGTGTTGGAGAAAAACTGCTGGATCTTTTTTCTGTATATATAATATAGTTGTATGGTAAATGCCAGGTACAATAGCATCTGTAGATTTTCTACAATCCCTATTAGTGGGCTTACATATTTTTCATCTAGAAAAACTTTTAGATACCCATTTTGAGTTTCATCAAATCCTGGCTGAGCGGCATCATAAATAAGAATAAAGATCTTATAGACAATGTATAAACTAACGGGAATAAAATGTATAAAATCCTTTTTTCTAAACTTAAAATTGGAAGTTGTTATAGATTTTACATAAAAATAGAGCAAAGGTCCAATAGCTAATGATAGCGCAATGAGCCAATAATTAATTTTTGTATTCCTATAGGTATCATACCAATCCATAAAACCAATAGTATAGGTAGTTCTATGATATCCAGTAATAAAAATGAGGATGGACAGTATTAATGCTGGTACATATTTCTTTTTAAAGTACCGTACTAATAGAAGGAATGCAAACACAAAAGCTTGCAATACCAAAAGTAACAATGGTGTACTGTATAAATTAAAAGAAGGAAACTCTAATGGTAATGGAATTGGCATGATGCTAATTTAAATAATTCGCAGAAGTATTTTTTATTTTTTTTTTAATTAAAATACTGTTCCTTTGACTATAATTTAATTAGAATGACCAAATTCAAAGCTTGGATCTCTGCTGCACGACTTCGTACCTTACCGTTATCTGTATCCGGAATTATTGTAGGGTCTGTTTTGGGGCACAGAGAAACATTTCAACAGACTAATGATCCAACAGTATTGTATGATTGTGTGCCAAAAATGTTTTTCGAAACTAAGATATTCCTTCTCGCAATTTTAACCACTCTAGGATTGCAGATTCTATCCAATTTCGCCAATGACTATGGCGATGGTGTAAAGGGTACTGATAATGAGGATAGAGTAGGACCACAACGGGCTTTACAGAGTGGAGCCATTTCTAGAAAAGAAATGTTCAGAGGCATCGTTGTTACTGCTATCATTACATTGATTTTAGCGATTTTATTGATCTATGTATCCTTTGGTAAAGAATATTTTTTATACTCGGTTTTCTTTTTCTTATTAGGACTAGGAGCTATTATTGCAGCTATAAAATATACGATGGGAAATTCTGCTTATGGATATCGAGGATTAGGTGATGTGTTTGTTTTTACATTCTTTGGATTGGTTAGTGTGGTAGGATGTTATTTTTTATTTACCAAGAATTTAAATTGGCTAGTTTTTCTTCCGGCTGTTACGATTGGTTTTTTGAGTGCAGCGGTACTGAATCTTAATAATATGCGAGATCATGACAGTGATAAAAAAGCAGAAAAAAATACGATTGTAGTAAAAATGGGATTAACTAACGCCAAAAAATACCATTACTTCTTGGTAATAGGAGCTATGGTAGCTATGCTAGTCTTCTCATTTTTCACATATGAAGATTATATAAATCTACTTTTTTTAATAGCGTTTATTCCGTTGTTAATTCACCTAAGTAAGGTCTCAAAGACAAAAAATGCGGTGAATTTAGATCCAGAGTTGAAAAAAGTAGCATTATCAACATTTTTACTGGCCATATTATTTAGTTTAGGTCAGATTTTTTAATTTAGTGACACTTAGTTTTAAGCAGCTTGCAAAGCGAACTTAAAACTATTAGTGGAACTTATCCCGCTGCAGAGCGGGATCTAATACAATTATAATTTATTGAAAGAGCTTACAAAGCGAACTTAAAACTATTAGTGGAACTTATCCCGCTGCAGAGCGGGATCTAATACAATTATAATTTATTGAAAG
>NZ_CANLYD010000017.1 GCF_947495315.1 uncultured Aquimarina sp.
TGGGGAACCAGACTATTGAATCCATGACGATATTCAAATCGATCTCTAAAATCTAAATCAATACTTAATTCCTGAGCTTTCCCCTTAGATACTAATACTAATAATAGTAGTATAGTATAATGTAACTTGTTTTTCATCTCTTAAGTTTTTCGTTTGTTGCATGAGCGTGCTACCCACACTATTGGTATATTCTTTTCAATTAATTCTATTAGCTGATACATTAATTGAGCAACAAATCTAAGTATTAATACTTATTTTTTAAGTTTTTATTAGATAAAAATACTTAATTATAATTTTAAGATTATTAATTTTGTGAAGCTATTTTTGAATTATTCATATATTTGATGGATTAACAACTTTGGCGAAAAAGATCAGTTTAATTAGGTATTAAGAAATATGGTTAGTATTGTATTGGTAGATGATCATTTTTTAGTAAGAGATGGTATTCGTTCGCTTTTGGAAGATGAAAAACAATATGAGGTGATTGGGGAGGCATCTGATGGGCGAGAAGCTATAGATTTGGTTCAATCCTTACAACCGGATATAGTAATCTGTGATATAAGAATGCCAGAAATGTCTGGTATTGAAACAGTAGAGCAACTTACAGCGCTGTCGGTGTCATCTAAAACTATCATGTTGTCTATGCATGATTCTGATGAATATATTCTACAATCTATAAACGCCGGAGCTGATGGTTATTTGTTGAAGGATGCTGGTAAAGAAGAGTTTCTTAAAGCATTATCGACCGTAAGTAAAGGGAATAAGTATTTTAGTGGAGATGTGTCCTCAATATTGGTTAAGAATTTGCTTAAGGGTTTAGACAATAAGAGTGAAGAGGAAATAGTTCAATTAACTGTAGAGAGCAAGAACGTAAATCAGAATCCGTTTGATCTTACAAAAAGAGAAAGTCAAATACTAAAGTTAGCCGTTTCTGGTATGACTAATAAGGATATTGCAGCAGAACTAGATATAAGTAAAAGAACTACAGAAGTGCATCGCTTTAACTTGATGAAAAAAATGGGTGTTAAAAATGTACTGGAGCTAAGTAATACGGCCAGAAAATACAATATGATTTCCTGACCGTATTATTTTGTATTTAATTATTAGAAATACCTTCGTACAAACCAGTGATTTTATTAAATGATTTGGTTAGCTGGTTAGTGGTTGCAAATATTTCTTGTAGCTGAAACTCTCCATTAAGTAAACCCTTTGGATTTGTTTGGAATTTCTCCCATAAAGCCATAATAGATCCTAGTTCTTCCTCGATTTCAGTACTGTTATAACTACTAATTAATAAATTTCCTATTACAGTATCAAATTCGGTATATACGCTAGTTAATACTTTTCTATATTCAGGGCCTTCCTGTGTAAACATTGTAGAGGCTGTGTAGTATAAACATAATCTTTGAGAAAGCATTCGTTGCTTTCCTGACACATTTATTGTGTTTACCAATTCCTTGTTTTTATTTTGGAAAAATTGATTATTGTAGCTGAAATTGTTTTCAATACTGACAACGACATCATTACATGCTTTTAATAGTGATGTATTCATTTTCATTATTCTTAAGCAATTTTGAGGACTTGGTGTGCTTGTAATAACTTCTTTGAAAACTCCCCATAATTGCTCCACTTTTTTTATGGATAACTTAACTGAAGAGCTTGTTGCATTTTTCGTCAATATTTGTAATTGTTTTTCAAAAATAAATTTACTAGAATTTAATTCTTTCTTTATCGCTGCATCACTTATTCCTTTCGCAATTAACAAATAAGCTTTAGACATTTTCTGGGATAACATTCGTTGCTTCCCGGATATGTTTATTGCTTTTCCGTAAGTAATAGCGCCGTAGTTGTTGGATTGCGAGAATACAAGGTTACAAGTAAAAAGGATGACACAAATAGTTAATAGAATTTTAGTTTTCTTCTTTTTCATAAGTAAGTTTTTACATTTTAATTGAATTATTTATAGGGATTGACAGTATTAAATTGGGTTTAATACTAGTTTATTATGAGGGAAAATATCTACGTTTAAAAGGGGTCTTTTTCCCAAAATACTTATTTTTTTTTGACAAAACCAAATATTTGATACTTAGTTTTTCAACGAACTTTTTGTCTTTTAATCGATATATGGTAAAGCCATAATTATAGTATGTTTAAAAAGTTATCAATCTGTTTGATAATTGTTTAAGATGGGATTTGTGATTCTAGAAGATTTTATTATTAATCTTGTAATTATCTAGTTCTAAAATTAACAAATACGTAATTAAAATTTTAAATACTTACTTTTTTGATTAAAATTTATTTTTAGTACGTGTTTATACTTAGTTTTGATGTGCAATTTATAATTAATAAAAAATTTTAACATCAAAATAATTTAAATATGGATGTCTTAGGAAGGTCTACAACACTAAAACTTTTAAACTTAAAGAGTCTACCTATTCGGACTTTCTGGATAACTTCAATAGCTTTTTTCTTATGCTTTTTTGCTTGGTTTGGTATTGTTCCTTTTATGCCTGATGTGATTAGAGATTTGGGTTTAACACCGGATCAAAAATGGAACTCTATTATTGTGGCTGTTACTGGAACGGTTTTCGCCAGGCTTTTGATAGGTAAATTATGTGATAAATATGGACCTCGTATCTGTTATACTTGGTTATTAATGCTAGGTGCCATTCCTGTAATCTTATTGGGTTTGGTGCAAACTCCGTTACAGTTTATTATATGTAGGTTGTTTATTGGTTTTATAGGTGCATCATTCGTAATAACACAATTTCATACATCTATTATGTTCGCTTCGAATATAGTGGGTACGGCTAATGCAACTTCTGCCGGATGGGGTAATCTTGGTGGTGGAGCAAATAGATTAGGTATGCCTCTTATAGCAGCTGCTGTGGTGAGTTTTGGTGTGGCAGAGACCGAAGCCTGGAGATATTGTATGGTGGTTGCTGGTATTGTTTGTTTTTTAATGGGGATTGTGTATTACTTTTTTACACAGGATACTCCAAACGGAAATTATAAAGAATTAAAAGCTAAAGGAGCTTTGCCTCAATCAAAAAAAGATGAAATTAGTTTTTTGTCCGCTATTAAGGATTATAGAGTTTGGATTCTTTTTGTAGTGTATGCTGCTTGTTTTGGTATGGAGTTAACTGTTTATGGTACTATGGATGATTATCTTCAGAATACTTTTGGATTAGAGAGGACTACAGCAGGGAATTTAGTTCTTTCTTTTGCTTTAATGAATATTTTTGCAAGAACATTAGGAGGTTTTTTTGGAGATAAATTTGGAAAACTAAAAGGATTACGCGGGCGTGTATTATTTTTAGCAGTTATTCTTGCGGTAGAAGGGCTTATGCTTTCCTTGTTTTCAGGAATGAATGGATTAGCATTTGGTATTATCTTTTTGGTAGGTTTTAGTTTAACCGTTCAGATGGCAGAAGGAGCTACGTTTTCCGTCGTTCCTTTTATTAATAAAAAGGCAATAGGATCTATTTCTGGAATTGTTGGAGCTGGAGGAAATGTAGGGGCTTTTGTTGCTGCGATGGTATTGAAATCTAAATCTGCAGTAGCTGAGAAATTAGCCATTTCAAAAAACCAGAATCTAGGACAAGAAGCGATGGATGCAGCTCAGGCAATTGCTTCTTCAGAAGCTGTGTCTGAAGGATATTTTTTAATAGGAGGTTTTGTGGTTCTAACAGCAATTGTTTCTTTAACAATAAAATTTTCTACTGAAGATGAAAAAGCTATAGAGCATGAGATAAAAGGTGTTGCTGTGCCAAGCTAAGGTTTCTATATAGTTAAGTGTTAAATGAAAAAGGCTTTTATGTAGATGATTTTCTCATCTATATAAAAGCCTTTTGTTCTGGTTATAACAATGCCGAATTAAATTCGACGAAACTTAATTAATTCAAATCAACACAGAATCAAAACGCGTGTAGTGTATAGGTTATTAATAATTCTAAAGAATATTTTAATTATTTATAGTAGATACTAATGAATGGTATTAGTTGTTTTTTGACTTTTTTTCTATGATTGAGGTTTTATAGTGTATTGGTTTTTAAGGTTTTTGTTAAGGTTTGTTTTGAGCGTATTGCGATTCTCTCAGAAATAGACGGATAATTTTTTATAGAAAATAATATTTGACTAATAATTTTTGTAAATATGGAATACTTAGTTAAATACGTATTTTTTATATATTAAATTAAGTATTTATACTTAATTTTGTTTTGTTCTATTAGCTGAATAATAAAAACAACAAATTATGATTAAACTTAATTTTAAAATTATAGCAGTACTCGCCGTTTTTACATTGATGTCCTGTGCAGGAGAAAAGAAAAAAGAAATTGCATCAAGTGATGCGAGTTTAGAAGAAGAAGCATCCAAGCTGACTATAGAAAAACCACAATTAACTTTTGGTTTTATAAAGCTAACGGATATGGCTCCTTTGGCAATAGCTAAAGAAAAAGGCTTTTTTGAAGATGAAGGATTGTTTGTTTCTGTAGAGGCCCAGTCAAACTGGAAAAATGTATTGGATCGTGTTATCGATGGGCAGCTGGATGGTTCTCATATGTTAGCTGGACAGCCTATAGCAGCTGGTGCAGGTTTTGGTAGACAAGCAGAATTAGTAACTCCTTTTTCCATGGATTTAAACGGTAATGGTATAACGGTATCTAATGATGTTTGGTCTAAAATGAAACCTAATGTACCGAAAGGTGAAGACGGAAAACCTATCCATCCTATTTCTGCCGACGCATTGAAGCCTGTAATAGAATCTTATAAAAATGATGGAAAGGCTTTTAAGATGGGAATGGTGTTTCCGGTATCTACACATAACTATGAAATAAGGTACTGGTTAGCTGCAGCAGGGATCAATCCTGGTATGTATTCTAAAGATAATATTCAAGGGCAAATTGATGCAGATGTATTACTTTCTGTAACTCCGCCACCACAAATGCCTGCAACACTTGAGGCAGGTACAATATATGGATACTGTGTGGGAGAGCCTTGGAACCAACAAGCTGTTTTTAAAGGAATTGGCGTTCCTGTAGTTACCAATTATGATATCTGGAAAAACAATCCGGAGAAAGTGTTTGTGATGACTAAGAAGTTTGTAGAGCAGTATCCTAATACTGCAACCGCTGTAACTAAGGCGTTGATTAGAGCAGGTAAATGGTTGGATACTCCAGGTAACCGTCCAGAAGCTGTAAAAATATTATCAATGCCAGAATATGTTGGAGCAGATGAAGTGGTATTGGCGAATTCTATGACTGGGACTTTTGAGTTCGAAAAAGGAGATAAGAGAGAGATGCCAGACTTTAATGTGTTCTACAGGCACGATGCTACATATCCTTTCTTCTCTGATGGTATATGGTTTCTGACTCAAATGAGACGATGGGGGCAAATTCCTGATAGTAAACCTGCGGCATGGTATGATAAAACCATTAAAGATATCTATCGTCCTGATATCTGGACAAAAGCGGCTAAGCTCTTAGTTGATGAAGGTCATCTTGAGGCTTCAGAATTACCTAAAACGGATGGTTATAAGCCTGCTACTACTGATTTTATTGATGGTAATAAATATGATGCAAAAGATCCAATAGGATACATCAATAGTTTTGGTATTGGAAATAAAGAGAATGTGGAAGGTGTTTCAAGCATTGAGAAATAAAAAGGGATCTCCCTTTTTATTTCTCTTCCATACAAAAGAATCAAATGAACTCTAGTGCAGAATATGATATAGCATTAGTGAAATAATGAAAGAGAAGTAAGTTTTAAATAAAATAAAATGAAAGATAGGTCTATACATATTCTCAATTTTGTGGGATTAGGTTTTTTTGAACCGGCCATACGGTTGGCTACTGGCGAGGAAATAAAGAAGAATTTAATTGCTTTATTTAAAAAAGTATTATTACCGTTATTATCAGTAGGATTGTTTTTGCTGTTATGGCATTCTGGTGCTACGTATCTTTATAATGTTGAAAAAGATGCGCGAATCGAAAAGGCTTTAACCGATCAAGGAGCAGCAGCAGCATTAGAGATGCGTACTTGTATTGAATCAGGCGATATAAGTTGTCAGCCTAATACATTGCCATCACCGGCCCAAGTTTGGACTGCTTATGAGTCACTTTTGGCAGATCATATGGTTATATCTGATAAAAAGACGGCTTTTGCTGAAAAAGTAGCTGTAACAAATGCTCAAAGAGAAGCGCAAGGGTTAGCTCCAATTACATATACCGGAAGACCATCATTTGTAGATCAGATACTTACAAGTCTCAAGACGGTGTTTGCAGGGTTTTTATTAGCATTATTCATTGCGGTTCCTATCGGTATTATGTTGGGATTAAGTAAAACACTAAGATCATCAGTAAACTGGCTAATTCAGATTTTTAAACCGGTTTCTCCTGTTGTTTGGTTATTATTGGTGTTTATGATTGTAAAAACATTAACTCGTGGTTCTGATTCTGATAGTTCCTTTATTATTTCATTTATAAGTGTTGGATTGTGTTCCATGTGGGCGACTTTAGTGAACACAAGTATGGGAGTGTCTTCTGTTGATAAAGATTATATAAATGTAGCTAAGGTGCTTCAGTTAAGTGTTGCTCAAAAAGTGTTTAAGATTATTTTACCATCTTCATTTCCTTTAATATTTACAGGATTAAGAATTACTTTATCCGTAGCCTGGATGGTATTAATTGCTATAGAATTATTAGCACAAAGTCCGGGATTAGGATCTTTTGTTTGGGAGGAATTTCAGAATGGAGCGAATGACTCTAACTCTAAAATTATCGTAGCAATGTTTGTAATTGGTATTATAGGATTTCTATTGGATCGCATCATGTTAACGATACAAAAGTTTGTCACTTTTACTGAAGAAACTGCTTAAAACATAGATTATGGCGTATATAGAATTAAGAAATGTATCTAAATCTTTTGGAACCGGAAAAGATCGTACACAAGTGCTGTCTAATATTAATTTAGAGATTGAAGAAGGAGAATTTGTTGCCATTGTCGGTTTTACTGGTAGTGGAAAGACTACTTTGATAAATCTTATATCCGGTTTGTTAATGCCTGATGAAGGTCAGGTTTTATTTAAAGGAGAATCAGTAACAGGACCGAGTCATGAGAGAGGAGTTATTTTTCAGAATTACTCATTATTACCTTGGTTGAACGTCCGCAATAATGTGGGTATGGCAGTGAAGGAGGCTTTTAAGAAAATGTCTAAAAAAGATAGAAGTAAACGTGTAGAGGATTATGTCGAGATGGTAAATCTTTCTCCTGCTATTGGTAAATTGCCAAAAGAACTTTCTGGGGGTATGCGACAACGTGTATCTGTTACTAGAGCCTTGTCTATGAGTCCTGATGTGATTTTGATGGATGAGCCATTAAGTGCATTAGACGCTTTAACTAGAGGGAATCTGCAAGAGGAAATTCTTAATATCTGGAACAAGGATAAGAAGACGGCTTTATTGATTACTAATGATGTGGATGAAGGGATTTTAATGGCAGATCGGATCATTCCGTTAAAGCCTGGACCTAAAGCTACACTCGGGCCTGAGTATAAAATCAATCTGGAGCGGCCCAGAGATAAAGCAGCACTTAATCATAATGAAGACTATAAGCAACTCCGTAATGGTATTATGGAATATCTTATTCAAATAGGAGAACAAAGAGCTTCTAAAAAAGAAAGCAATCATGTGTTGCCTGATATCAAACCCAGAGTTAAAATCACACCTTTTAGGAGAATAAGTTTTAGCTAAAATAGAGTAAAATGGAAACATTAAAAGAATTAAAAGAGGTAAGAAGATCACATAACGGATTGTTTGAGGATAAGTATATGTTGGATATTTCTCAGTTAACTAAAATCTACCCAACACCTAAAGGAGATTATGTAGTTTTAGACGATCTTGATTTAAAAGTAAAACATGAGGAGTTTATCTCTATAATTGGTCACTCAGGTTGCGGTAAATCTACATTACTTACTATGATTGCTGGGCTTAATCCTATTTCTAGAGGAACAATTGTAGCGGATAATCAAACAATTAGAGGTCCTGGTCCCGATCGGGGAGTTATATTTCAGTCTCCTAGTTTGTTGCCTTGGATGACCGCATATGATAATGTGATGTTGGGTGTTAAACAGGTATTTGGACATGGAACGAAAAAAGATAGAGATGATATTGTAAAATATTATCTATCAAAAGTAGGTTTGGAAGACGCTATGCATAAGAAGGCAAAGGAACTGTCTCAAGGGATGCAGCAACGTGTTGGAATTGCTCGGGCATTTGCACTAAAGCCAAAGGTTTTGTTGTTAGATGAGCCATTCGGGATGTTAGATTCTCTTACTAGAGGAGAATTGCAAGATGTGTTGATAGAGGTTTGGAATCAGGAAAAAATTACGGCTATTATGATTACTCATGATGTTGATGAGTCTATTTTTTTAGCAGATCGGGTAATTATGATGACAAGTGGTCCAAGAGCAAAAGTTGGGGATATACTGGAAATCGATTTTGAGCGCCCTCGTTTAAGAAAAGATGTTTTAGAGCATCCTGACTATTATAAATATAGGGAACATTTGATAAATTTTCTAGAGCATTAGGGTTTTGTAAAAAAAAATTCAATTCTTAGTATACACCTTATATTGTTGTTTAGGCATAAATGACAGTATAAGGTGTTTTTTATTTACCATTTTATGTTAGTAATGCTTAAATAAGCTTGTATTATAACTACTACGCTTACTAAATCTCAAAATTTCACTTATTCAAATTGCAGAAAAAATAATTTAACTAAATGTTTTTTTGTTAAAACGCAATAATTTATAGTATACCCCTAATTTTTTAGGGGTCATTTGTTTTTTTATGTGTTTTATGTATAGATTTGTATCATATTTATAGGGGTATATTGCTGTTAAGTTTAATTTTTATCAAAAATACCCTATAAAAATTAGGGATAGTTGTTTAGGAAAAATAAAAAAGAAGGAGTATGAATATAGAAGAGTTGATAATGGTATCAATTACGGAGTTTTTAGATGTTGAGGTACATAGGGATACTGGAAATCTTGATTTCTCTTCCAAAATAGAAATCGTAAAAAAGCGTATTACTAATAAAGTCAAAAATAGCCCAGATGCTTATGGAATGGTGAGCGGTTTCGAGGGATATGAATATGAAATGTTTTTTAGCAGTAATCCTAATGATATGATTAAAATTGATGGATGGATTCCTATTGATACTAGTAGGATTGAAAAAGCTGATAAAATAGACGAATATATAGAAATTGGATTACTAAGAAGGATCGGAAGCTCCTTAAGCTAACAAACATTAGTTATTAAATTTTCGTTAATAAAATAGTGTGCTTAACCAATTTCATGATTAAATAAAGTTTAACCCAAAAATGAGATGAATAATGAAAGTAAATGAATTAATCACCGAAGCTATTACAGAGTTTTTAGAAGTAGAAGTAAGCAGAGATACTGGTAATCTGAATTTTGCATCAAAAATAGAAATCGTAAAAAAACGGATCACTAATAAAGTCAAAAATAGTCCAGAGTCATATGGAGTAAATAATAATTCGGATGCGTATGAGTATGAAATGTTTTTTAGTAGTAATCCTAATGACATGATTAAAATAGATGGATGGTTGCCGATCGATACTGGAAAAATTAAAAAAGCCGATAAGATAAAAGAGTATATAGAAATCGGTTTATTGAGAAAAATTGAAAAAGCTGCTTAAGCTGTAACGTTATAGTTCATAAATTTTTCCAAAAAGGAATAAGTTATAAGCTCTGTTTGTGGAATATTGGTATATTTAGTCTAATATTGAAACAAGCAGAGCTTATTTTCTTTGGATATGGTTTTTTTGTACTCATTAAAGAATGGGAAATACCTTCTGTAAAGAAACAACTTTTGCTTATTTGATAAAACAATACGTACGTTAGTATTTATAAAAAATATATAGGATTTATCCTAAATGATTTAGTGTTTGAAACCTTAAAGACTAGTAGCTTTAAGTGTTTCTTGTGTTGCCGGTTATGAGAAGTTGTAACCGGCTTTTTTTATAATACTTTTTTTTTTTTTTGATTAATGGTATTATCGAAATAATACAAGCTACAGGTATGATAATATATATCCAATAAGGGATGGGAAAAGGATCTCCTTTTGCATAAGAATGTAATCCCGATAAGTAATAGTTTACCCCAAAAAAAGTCATGATAAGACTTCCTAAAGCGAATAAGCTACATACATTGTAGATATATATGTAGTTTTTAGGAATCATGATTCTTATATGAAGTACAAATGAATAGATAATAATACTTATCAGAGCCCAGGTTTCTTTTGGGTCCCAACCCCAATATCTTCCCCATGATTCATTTGCCCAAATACCTCCCAGAAAAGTACCGATAGTTAACATGTATAAACCAATTGTACTAGTGATTTGATTAATATTGGTAAGTTTCTTTATTGTATTTTCTGTCTCCGTACGGTCAGAAAAGGTGTTAATGCACATTAGTAGCAGAGAAATTAATGAAAGAAGAGATCCCAGAGCTAAAAAACCATAACTACCGGTTATGATCGCCACGTGAATTAGCAGCCAATATGATTTTAGCACAGGAACTAAATTAGTGATTTCTGGATTCATTAAGCTTCCGTGGGCAATACCAATTAAGCAGATAGCTAATATGGATGATGCAGCTGGAGCAAATGAGCTTTTTTTGTAAAAAATGAATCCTGCAAGCATTCCTATCCATGCAATGAATATACTTGCTTCGTAACCATTGCTCCATGGTGCATGTCCTGAAACATACCAACGTAGCATGATACCTAAGCCTTGTAAGATGAATAGAATAAATATCAAAAAGAGTGCACAGTCAATGATTTTTTTGAGTGGGTTGTTGTTAGGTTTAAATATTGCTACAAAGCTAAGAAGTATCAATACTATTCCCAGGCAAGAATATCCGATAAGACACCATAAAAATATAGGGTTGTTGTTAAGCCAGATCTCTAAATTTACTTTTGTCTCTGATACTATAACTGTTGTTCCGTTATTTTTCTGAAAGCTTTTGATTAACTCAATAGTTTCATCTGCTTTTTGCCAATCTCCATTTTTAATACCAATCGTAAGATTTGTAAAGTAGGTAGGGATGATTTTTGAATAAAAAAGGTGATCATCTTCATGGAATGTTACTTCTTTATCTGTCGGCGCATACCATTTCAAGGATGCGTCATTTTTTTTAGGAAAAATCTTAAGAAATTGCCCATTGAAGATCCCCCAAATAATGTTGATGCGTTCGTCGATTTTAATAATATCTTTGTCAAAAACTGAACGTTTCCCCGGAGCTTTTGCATAGGCTTTATTAACCAGAGATTCAAGTTTATAGTTGCCCTGAAAATCAAAAAACTGTGAAGCACTTGTATACCCTAAGGTATTGATGGCTATTAATTCTTTTAGCTCGTTAATTGCTTTTTTTTCAATTTTAATAAACTCTATCAATTGCCAGGAATCTGGCTTATACTGCATTCCTAAGAATATTTGCGTAGGGGTAAGTTGTTGTTTTTTGTTTTCTTTATCAATATAACTGAAGCTGCTTTTGCCATGGATTTTTCTGATCAATTCTAATGATAATGTACTAATTGGTTTTATTCTTCCTTGGAAATCTTGAACCTGAACAGTGGCAAATTTTTCTGTATGGGTAGTTTTAATGAGTTGTCTGCTAATTAATTCATAGGGTTCTAAGTAATGTAATTGTTGTGCTTGTGTTTGGTTTACAAAAAGCAGTAGAAGGCTTAAAACACTAAATAGGACGTTTTTTTTCAACTTAATAGTTTTAGTGTTAATCCGAAATGAGAACTTTTCCAGCATAGACTTAGTAGCATTCCCAGAGCTAATAATGCGTAACCAAGATAGGTAGTGAACGTTCCCCAATAATCGCGGTTTACAGAAAGAATAGTACCGCTTTCATCAGGAAGATAAGCAGATTGAAAAAAGCGATATCCTTTATGATTCAGGACATTATTCATAAAAATAGTGTAATCAAAAAATCTGTTTTTTTCTTGAATTTCTACATTACTATAAAAAGCTGATGGGCTATTAGATCCTGGGTACCGTTCTAGTATAAAGTCTTTTAGAAAAATAGAGAAAGGGAGTTTAATGGGTTTGGAACCATATCGCAGGTTTATATGAATACCATTTATAAATAAGGTGCTATAGGGATTCATGTATCCAGGACCTCCAAATAATGTAATTTCCTTTGTTTCTTTACCCGATTCTAAGGATACTATGATAGCGGCTTCCGGGTTTTTAATTTCTGAATCTTTTTCCTTTGAAATGATTTCTAAATATTTGTTTTCCGATATTTGGTTGAAAACTATGGGTGTATTGTTGATTTCGCTAAGTGCTTTAAATTGTAATGGTACAAGAGTGTCTTTGGGATAAAAACTGGCTTTGTTTAATGTCATAGAAAAGTAATTCGTGTCTTCTGGAAATGATGCTAACCAAGTGTCATTCTTTTTAGTGATAAAAATATCATTCTTTGATTTATGTGAGCTTTCAAAAGCGATTGGGATTCCATAAATGGTTTCTCGTGTTCCTTTTTTGACGTAAAAATCTTTTCGCTCATCACTGTCTGCAATTACAATGTGTAGATAAGTTGCTCCTTGAGTAGTATCTTTGAGGCTGTAATGTGCTCTGGGGATATATTTCTTTAGGTTTACCTTAATATTCTTATTTTCAAAATCGTAATGCTCACTAATATTATTAAACCCAAGTTCACTCATAAAAATCGGGTTGCTGGTAAAATTCTTGTTAAGTGAACCATTACCTGCCTCCAGTTGCAGGTAACTATCTATTGAGATCATCCTGTTGCTGGCAGTTTCTTCTTTTATGGTCATTAATGCTTCATAACCTCTGTATCTAGTGATTCCAGAACCTAGAATTATTATAATGAATGCTATATGGAATAAAAAGACAGGGGCTTTTTCCCAGCTAAAAAGATTGTATTTAGTAATATTACCTATAAAGTTAAAAGCAAGAAGAAGTACTAATATTTCAAACCATTTTGCATTGTAAACCAGTGCTTTGGCGGTTTCGGTTCCGTAGTCATTCTCTATGAAGGTTGCTGAAGCCATTGTAATTGCAAATACAATCAATAATATTCCGCTTGTGCGATTAGAAAAAAGTATGTTTAATACGTGTTTCAATAGTGGTTTTTTTATATCCTATGATCTTTTAATCTCTTCCTTCTGTTCTTGATATCAATAGCATTATTCTTGCATGCCTAGTTCAACCCATTTTTTGATCACTTCTATCGCACAGCTATCGATTTTAAATCCTTTTCGATAAGGCATAGGAATGAATCCTTGGGCGTGGGTAATAGACCCTATCAATTGTCCGCTTTCTCCCATTTTTTTTAAGCTCTGGTAGTCAAAAATTTTATTTCTTGAGGCCTTTTCTTTATAGACATCCGGAGCGTGACATTTAAAACAATGAACTTCAATTAGTGATGCTATTTGTTCTTTGTAAGTTGTATTTTTAGGGATATTGCACTGTTGTTTTGGTTCTCCGTTACAAGAGGAAAAAGTAATAAACAGTGCTAATATGAATGTTAGTTTGATTATGTCAGTTGAGTTCATGTTGTGTTTTTTTTGGTTCAAATGTTTTAGGGCGTCATTTGACGGAGTATTTCTTTTTCATTTTTAACCATTCTTCTTCACTTAATGGTTGATGTTTCTTTTTGTTAGAAAAAGGATCAACTCCTCCTTTTAGGTATTCCTGAATTTTCTCTAAAGGAATGGTATCTTTCATTTTTTCTGCTACTTTATAAATGTGATTCCCATGAAAATCGTGACACTGTAAGCAAGTATTCCATTGTTTATTGGCAATCAGTTCTTCGTGCGGTGTATCGATAGGATCATTCTTTACTTCTAAGTCGTAGTGGCAATTGACACAAAATGCTGCATTTTTAAGAACTATTCTGGTGTCATTATGTTCTCTGTGACAGGTTTCGCATTCTGTAGCGTTTATATTGGCAATTGCTTCTTTAAATCTAGGTTCCAGAAAACGATGCGTAGGGTGGCGGTCATTAGGCCTGTCGTGACATTCCAGACATTTTTTGTTGTCCACATTTTCAGTTCCGAAATCAGCTTTGGTTTTACGCATTCCGAATGTGTAAGCTATATTAGATTGTAATTGTTGCATTAAATTTCCTTTTGCATCGGTATGGCACGCGTTACAAGACAAGCCTTCATGACCTGTATTAAGTGGACCCAAGCTTAAAAAGTCTTCTGTTTGTTTTAGTGGTAAAACAATATATATAATGATACCGATGGTGATTCCAATTATAGAGCCAATCCGTTGTCTTTTTCGTAGTGGATTTTTGCTAAACATATAGTTTTTAGTCGTTTAGGAAGCTGATGCTAACGTTGCTAGAAGCTGGAAAGCTTATGCAGGTTAAAATATCTCCGTTAGCAACTTCTTCTTCTGATAAAAAGTGACCATCTATCATTTTTACTTTTCCTTTTACACATTTTGCTTTACAGCTGCTACACATACCTGATCTACAAGAGTAGGGTAGCATAATGTTTTCTGACATTGCCGCTTGCAGGATTGTTTTGTCTCCCGGAACACTTATCTGATGCTTCTTTTTTTCCTGGTAGATAACTACATTGCTTATTAAGTCTTTAGCATCACTGGATGTTACAAAATTGGCACTAAAGGCTTCTAGTTTAATTTGATTTCTAGTAATACCATTGTTTGCTAATATTTCTTTGGCTTTATCCATAAAACCTTGTGGGCCACACATCATGTATTTCCCATCAGCGTAGTTTAGCATATGTGTCTCCATAATTTCCGTAATAAGCTCTTCATTTAACAAATCTTGATGGTAGTTTGATTTGTTAGAGTTGTTTTTTTCTAGTACGTGTTGAGTGCTTAAGCGTTCTGGATACTTTTCTTCAAGATCTTCAAGTGCTTTTTTGAATATGATAGATTCCTCATTTTTATTGGCGTAAATCAAAACGATTTTGGATAGAGGTTCTTTTTCTAAAACAGTTTTAATAATAGAAAATATTGGTGTTATACCACTTCCTCCAGCAAAAAAGACATAGTTGTGTTTTGCTTTTTTATCAGGTTCTATGTAAAAACTACCTGCGGGTTTTTCAATTTCTATTTTTTGTCCTGCTGTTAATTTTTCACAGATGTAATTAGAAACTAATCCTTTTTGTACTTTCTTGACAGTTATTCTTAGAAATTTATCTGTGAATGGACTACTGCTAAAAGAGTAGGCTCTTTTTTCAATTTTATTTTCAATTGGGATTTTTACAGTAAGAAATTGCCCTGGTTTGTATTTGATTTTGTTAAAGAATCCACCTTTGTTAAGAATAACACTAACGGCATCTTCGGTTTCGTGAATTATCTCTTTGACAGTTAACAGCATAATACTTTGTTTTTTTTATTCGTAATAAAACACAACACCAATATGAAAAACTACTAAAAATGTAATTACTACAGAGAGTAGTACATGGGTGACCATCCAGGATTTAAAGATCCATTCTTTCTGACTTTTAATAATATCGAGATTGACTGTGCCTAAAATCATATTAATGAAAAATATATAGGATAACAGCGCCAGATATCCATATCCAAACTCTAATGCGTGTATATAGAAAAATATTGGTGAAACGACCCCAATCCACTTGTGTAAGGTTGTAAAACGGATAGCATGTTTTCTTAATTTTTTGGAAACTCTGGTCAGGGTAAGTATCCATTGAAACAGTATGAATGCTCCAACAAATACTCCAGACCATCGTTTGTATTCTTCATCGAGTTGTAGATCGTATAACCATTGCCACTTTAGATCTAAAAGGTATTGGAGGATATAAAACACAAATAGACTACATCCAATAAACAAAAAACTATATGATTTTTTCACTCTATCCGAACTATTCATTTTTAATTAGAAGCTAAGTCTTTTGTTTTGGTTGTTTTCTTGTTGTCAGCAAGCAATAATTTCTCAAGACTATGATAGGAAGCTAATTTTCTTACACTGTCAATAAATACTTCTGCTGTTGGTAGATAGAAACCTTTAGAAGGCCATTTATTACCGATTTGTGGTTTTGTGCTATCGTTTTTAAAAGCAGCTATTTCTTCGAGATAGGCATTGTAGATAGCTTTTGTGCCATTTCTGTATGCGTTTATAACCCCTATAGCTTCTTTGTATGATAAAGAGTCAGAAGGGTATTGCCAGGTTGTTGCTCCCATGACGTCACCTAGTTTCCAATCGGTTTTTGTGGTGCTTTTATGATCGTTGTGGCAGTTAACACAAGGAGCAGCTACAGCAAGATCTGCAAACATAGAAGTGTATAATTTCTGATCTTCTTCGTAGAAATGTTGTGGTTTTTGATCCGTCTTTATTTTAGCAAATAGCTCTGCTTGCTTTCCTTGAAATTTGTTTGACGCATTAATAGGGAAATCAGAACCTAAGTATAGTCCTAGCGGTACATCACTTTTTCGAATATCAGAAGAAATTCCTCTTAAAAATAACGCAGGAAGCGGACCAGCTTCTACTTCGTCATCCTGCCAGTCTTCATCGAATTTTAATCCTTGTTTTTTTCCAGCTCCTACAATTCCTTTAGTGTATAATGTTCTTGTGATATCATTTTCTTCTGAAACTAACGTAAGTACATCTGCAACAGCTAGTACTTTGTCTGATGATTCATTAGATGCCATTTCTTCTGGTACGCCGCCACAGGATTGAAGAATAACAGAATATCCTGTTACTAGTAATAAAAATATTCCCTTTGCTTTTAGATGATTCATTTTGTTGTGTTTTATGTTAATTACTTTTATTAATATTTCTATGCAACCTCTCCATATGCAGCGGTTTTCATAACAGATGCCATAACGCCATAGGTATCAGCCCAGGCCGTTTCTACTTCTGGTGTAAAATCTTCTCCAAGTCCAGTTTCCAAAGTACTTAGTAATGCAGCGCCTACTGTGTCATAATGAGAAGATTCTACTTTGTAATCAACATGTCTTTTTCCTAAATCTTGTAATATCGGTATAAGTCTATCTATATTACTTAGCCCTGCTACTGCAGAAGAAAGCATAGTCATTAATTTGTTTCCTTGTCCTTTCATCGCTTCTGCATCGTCAGCTGGGAATATCTTTTTTAATTCAGGATCCAATTCGAAAAGTTTATCGTAAAAAATTCCTGCGGCAACCTCCGCAATAGGTGCAACTTTACTAAAGGATGTTTGTACCAATTCAATTGTGCGTTTTTCCATAATTACGTTTTTTAAAAGTGAAACAAAATTAAGTACTTATACTTAATTTTGTTTCAAATATATTCGAATAGTTAGTAAAACACAAATATGAAATATTCAATAAAAATGTTTTAAAGTCTATTTTTTGTCTATAAAAATTATATATATTGACTATAATTAGTTTATTTAACTTTTTTATTGATAATAAATCAATTTTAAATTTGCGATGTTACATTACTCTTAAAAATACGTATTTGAACTTAATTTGTACGTTTTGTGATAATCGTTTTATTCTGTTCTTTTTTTGCAAAAATGATAATTATACGCAACATATAGGCCTTGCGGAATACATGAGATTAAACCTGGGCGAAAGATTGTAGTCATTTGTTTTTTATATATAATACAGTGCTTTGAGTTGGTTTTTAATTTTAAATATTAGTGAATCATTATGCTACTTTTTTTCGAAAAGTGTTTTTTTGATATATTCTTTTATGGATTTCATAATTCACCACGCTATTTGAAGTCTTCTCCTATAATTTGGTTTAGTTTTAAGTAATAATACTTAATTTTGTGATTGTGTTTAATTGTAACAAAACTCTTTTATGGCATTTAAATCTTATAAGACTACCTGTTCGTATTGTGGTGTTGGTTGTGGAATAATAGCTAAAAAGGATGCTAAGGGGGTGATTACCGTAGAGGGAGATCCCGATCATCCTGTGAACAAAGGAATGTTATGTTCTAAAGGAATGAACTTGCATCATGTAGTTCAGGATAAGAGTGATAGGATTTTGTATCCAGAAATGCGATGGAGTAAAGGACATGAGCGTCAGCGAGTATCCTGGGATCAGGCTTTTGATCGTGCAACGGCAGTTTTTAATACTATTATTGATAAATATGGACCTGATAGTGTAGGGTTTTATGTTTCTGGACAATGTCTTACCGAAGAGTATTATCTGGTAAACAAACTGACCAAAGGATTTATTGGGACTAATAATGTAGATACTAATTCTAGATTATGCATGAGTTCTGCGGTTGTGGGATACAAACAGGCGTTAGGCGAAGATAGCGTTCCGATTGCGTATGATGATATAGAATTAGCGGATTGTTTTATGATTGCTGGAGCTAATCCTGCTTGGTGCCACCCAATTTTATACAGAAGAATTGAAGCACATAAAGAACAAAATCCGGATACTAAAATCATTGTAGTGGATCCAAGAAAAACGCAATCTTGCGATATTGCGGATTTACATTTACAAATCATACCTGGTACAGACGTTGTATTATATAATGCCATTGCTAAACGATTAATCGATCGAAGAAAAATTGATAAAAATTTTATAGCAAACCACACAGATAATTACGAATTGCTAAAAGAGTCTTTGCAGTCCACTTCATTAACAGAAGCCGCAAAAGTTTGTGGAATTACTGTAGCTGATATTAAGAAAGCAGCTTCTTACATAAGCAATGCTAAAGGGTTTATAACACTTTGGGCGATGGGATTAAACCAGAGTTCCATAGGAGTCAATAAAAATAATGCGCTTTTAAATTTATCCCTACTTACGGGTCATATCGGAAAACCAGGATCTGGTCCATTTTCATTAACAGGTCAGCCTAATGCGATGGGAGGTAGAGAAGTAGGAGGAATGGCGAACCTACTGGCAGCCCATAAAGATTTAGGTAATAAAGAACATAGAACAGAAGTTGCTAATTTTTGGGGAGGAAAAGAAATTTCTGAGAAACCTGGATTAACAGCTACAGAGATGTTTGATGCTCTGGAAAGTGGAAAGCTAAAAGCAGTATGGATTATTTGTACAAATCCGTTAGTAAGTCTACCTAATGCCAATAAGGTAGAAAAAGCTTTACAAAATGCCAAGTTTGTCGTGGTTCAGGATATTTCACATCGTTCAGAAACCTTAGAATATGCTGATTTAGTTTTGCCCGCTGCAGGTTGGGCGGAAAAAGAAGGAACGATGACCAATAGTGAGCGCCGTATTACGTATTTGAATAAGGTAGTTGATCCTCCTGGAGAAGCGTTACCGGATTCAGAAATTCTTTGGAAGTTTGCACAACGAATGGGATACCGCGGATTTGATTACACATCGGTAGAAGAGGTGTACAAAGAACATTGTCGATTGACTAAGGGTACGAATATTGATATTACTGGGTTGAATTATGATCGACTAAAAAGCGAAGGTAGTTTTCAGTGGCCAGTACCAGAAAGCAATCATTTAGGAACTGCACGTTTATTCGAGGATAAGCGTTTTTATACGGATACAGGTAATGCAAAGTTTATAGTGCCAAGATTTACCAAACCAACTTCAGAATTATTAACGGAGAAACATCCATTGATCTTAACAACGGGTAGAGTTCGTGATCAATGGCATACTAGAACCAAAACGGGTAAGGTAAATAGATTATTAACACATATCCCACATCCTTTCCTGGAAATGAATCAAGTAGATGCTTTTCTCAGAAAGATGAAAGATGGTGATATTGCTGTAGTAGAAAGTAAACGAGGAAAAGTACAGGTTAAGGTAAAGGTCAGCGATACTATTGGCAAGGGAGTGGTATTCTTACCAATGCATTGGGGTAAAGTATTAGGAAATGATTATGGAAGAGCTAATAATCTAACAACCAGTATTGTTGATCCTATTTCCAAAGAACCTGATTTTAAGTTCTCTGCAGTTCAGGTTTCAAAATTTGTAAAAGAAAAACAGAAGATTTGTATTATTGGAGCGGGTACTGCTGCATATCGTTTTATACAAACGTATAGAGAGCATAATATGGAAGATGAGATTACCGTATTTTCTAAAGAACCGTATCCTTTTTATAACCGTGTTTTGCTACCAGAATATGTGAGTGAAGAACTTACTTGGGAGCAATTACAAAAGATGCGAGAAGGTAGCATGGAATCTCTTAATGTAACTTTATCTACAAGTAATCCAGTTGCTGAGATTAATAGAGAAGAAAAGTATCTTGTAGATAGCAAAGGAGAAAAACATCAGTATGATATGGTGCTAATGGCTACAGGTAGTCGTGCTTTTGTGCCAAAAGAAGTACCCATCCATTTGCCAGGGAGATTTACTATGAGAGATCGTGGTGATGCGGATAAACTAAAGACATATCTCGATGATACCGGTTTGCCCGAAAAGGAACAACATGTAACTATTGTGGGAGGCGGACTATTAGGTCTGGAACTGGCAGCAGCACTTCGTAAAAAGGAAGTGAAAATTACTATTATACAACGAGGAAATCGATTGATGGAACGCCAGCTAGATATTGTAGCCAGTCGTTTGTTGGCAGAGGATGTACGCGAAAAAGGGATACAAATTCATTTTGATAATGAGGTGGATACCGTATTTAATAAGGATTCCGGATCATT
This sequence comes from uncultured Aquimarina sp., assembly GCF_947495315.1. Taxonomy (GTDB): domain Bacteria; phylum Bacteroidota; class Bacteroidia; order Flavobacteriales; family Flavobacteriaceae; genus Aquimarina. The sequence continues at coordinate 20,627 of NZ_CANLYD010000017.1, forward strand.
ATTAGTAAACCTGAAATCAGGTAAATCATTTACTTGTAATGCTGTAGTTTATTCTATTGGTACCATTCCTAATATTGATTTAGCGAAAGCTGAAGGTGTCACTTGTCGTCGTGGAATTGTAGTAAATCAATATTTACAATCTAGTGATCCAGACATTTTTGCAGTAGGAGAGATTGCCGAATTCGAAGGTAATTTATTCGGAATTACTGCTGCAGCAGAACAACAAGCTGATGTGGTAGCAAAGTATCTTTTAGGAGATTTTAGTGCAATTTATAGAGGGTCTGTATTTATGAATATTCTGAAATTTGAAGATTTGGATCTTTGTAGTATTGGTAATATTGATATGCCAAAAGATGATCCCACCTACGAAGAAGTTATTTTCATGGATGTAGGCAAGCGATTTTATAAGCGATGTATTGTTAAAAACGATTGGTTAGTAGGAGCAATTTTGATGGGAGATAAGAGTGAGTTTGCAGATTTTAAAAGGCTGATCGAAGAGAAAATAGAATTATCAGAAAAGAGAGAAGAATTACTTAGATCATCACAACCCGATGAACCTGTACTTGGTAAACTGATTTGTTCCTGCAGTCAGGTGGGCGAAGGTAATCTAGAAGAAGCTATAAAATCTGGCTGCGAAGATTTCTCAGAACTGTGTATTAAAACAGGAGCAGGATTAGGTTGTGGTAGTTGTAAGCCCGAAGTAAAAGAAGTGTTGAATAACGTAATGCAATTAGCTTAGGTATGGAAGAATTTATGCATAGAGTAAATATCAAAGGTGGAATTTTATCACCTAGTGAATTGCAACGAATCATTATGTATGCAGAAGATCTAGGATTAGAAACTTTTCATTTTGGATCCAGACAAGACATCATATTTCCATCCAAAGATGCTAAAGGAAATATAGTCACTGAACACGAATCATTCAATACTGATTTTTTCGCTCCGGAAACAGAACAGAATATAAGCTGTTCTTACGTTTCTATAGATATTTTTAACTCTACTGTTTGGTTACGTGGTACGACATATTTATACATTTTGGAACAGTTTAGATATAAACCTAAGCTAAAAATTAATATTTCGGATCCACAACAACAAATGGTATCTTTATTCTCAGGAGATCTTAATTTTATTGCATCTGCAAACGAAGATTATTGGTATTTATTCCTAAAATTACCAGGTTGGGAAGAAGTGTTTTATCCGGTTTTGATATTTACCTGGGATATCGCAAAAGTAGCTCAGGAAATCGAAAGAATATATCAGAAAGTGAATAATGTTGATGAACTTTTTCAGTTTCTAAATGAGAGTATCGATACTAATAATCGAGTTATAGAAAAATCACTAAGTGTTAGTTTTAAACCATTTCCGTATTATGAAGGAATGAATAAAATGGGGATCAATCAATATTGGTTGGGACTGTATTGGAGAAATAATCAATATGATCTAAAATTCCTTAAAGCACTTTGTGAATTTTGTATCGAATATCGAATAGGTAAAATATGTTTAACCCCTTGGAAATCCTTTATCATAAAAGGAATTCCGAAGGAATGTAAATTACCTCTGGAAAAACTTTTGGGACAGTTTGGGATTAATGTTCGTCATTCTGCATTAGAGCTAAATTGGCATTTGCCGGTAGCCAGTCAGAAGGCACTGGATCTAAAAAAATTCTTGGTTATGAATTTTGACCAAAATGATATTAGTACCTACGGTATGACTTTTACGATAAGTATTAGGCGTAATCAAAAAAGATATTTCACATCGGTTGTTATAGAAGAAAATAAAACACCCGAGGCCATAAAAGATTTTGTCATCAGACCTACCTATAATGTTCTATATGCTAAGAAATTTGACCCTAATACACGAAATTATATTGTATATGCACAGGATATAGACCAAATGGATTTGCCCGCAATATTATTAGAATTGACAAAAGCTTATTTCCAGAATTTGGGAGAAGGAGACGAAGAAAGTTTTGCAGGGATTCCAGCTAAAAATGAGAAAACAGAGATCGAAGTATTTCAATGCAAAGATTGCCAGACGATATACGATCCATCTATAGGCGATCCAGTGTCAAATATTTCAGCAGGAACTGAGTTTGAAGATTTACCAGAAACTTATCAATGTGCATTGTGTGAATCTTCTAAAGATAGATTTGAGAAAATGACCTTAGAGATAGTTTAAGTACTATTGTTCTTTATAAGCTGTTATTTATTATGAAAATCTCGATTAGGAGCTATAACATCTTCTTGAACATATAAATCAACAATCGTACGAACCTGACCAGAAAACTGAGCATGTCTGTAGCGTAATTGTAGGCTGTCTTTACTTAGATACGTAATCTGAAAAGACTTATAATTCTTTTCTATATTCATCATTTTAGGTAGTTGATCACTTTGTAGTTTGATGAAGTAATGCCCTTTTTTACTTTGTGTGATTTCCCAATTGGCAATAAGAGATGGGCCACAATCGTGTTGTTCACCATTATTATCTTTCATAGTCATATCGGGATTATAGGTAGTTCTGTATGATAAAAAGCAGCCTGCCATATTCATTCGTGTACCATCATTATGTCTTTTTGCTATTTTCCAGGTTTTACCCGATGTTCCTGCAATAAGCTCGGTAGAATTTTCAGGAATTTGATAAGGTTCTTTATTGCTCTTAGAACAGGAGGATGTTACAATAATAACTAAAGCTAATAACAATGTTGGATAGTGTTTTTTCATAATATAAAATTGATGATTCATTCGCATCAAAAATTGTTCCCATCTTAAAAGAAGCTGAAAGATTGTTAAAGTAATGTATTACCTTGCCGTTTCCTGTTATGGGTTACCGCTGCTCAGTATGCTATAACTAAAATGATAATTGTTTATCATACAAACATTGATATCTTTTTAATATTTATCCCTAAGTTCGCAATACACAATTAACTTGTTACATTGCGATGAAAGCAGCTACAGTAAGAGAATTAAAACTAGAACTAAACAATTGTTCTCAACAGGAATTGGTAACACTTTGTTTACGATTATCTAAGTTCAAAAAGGAAAATAAAGAATTACTTACCTACTTGCTTTACGAAGCATCTGATGAAGACCATTATATAGCAGAAGTACGACAAGAAATTACCAAAGAGTTCGGTCTTATTAATACCAGTAGTTATTACTACATAAAAAAAAGTGTTCGTAAAATTCTACGTATCAGTAAAAAGTATATCCGATATTCTGGCAAAAAAGAAACAGAGGTAGAAATATTACTTCATTTCTGTTCAGAATTAAAAAATATGCGTCCTTCTATTAGAAATAACAACGTATTGCTAGGGATTTATGAACGTCAAATAGCTAGTATTAAAAAAAACATAACTACTCTGCACGAAGATCTACAATATGATTATGAGCAAATGTTAGATGCTCTGGGATAGTTTCTATCCTTTGATCAATTTTAGAATATAATCCAGCTGACTATCTTTTCCTTGCATCAGATCTTCTACAGAAAGCAGTACTGTGCGATCCGGAATAACACCAGAGCCTTTGGAAACGGTTTTGTCTTTAACATAATGTGTTATTTTTTCCATAGACATTACCATAATAATCTTACTACCAGGTAACTCATAATAGACTGGAAATTGACCTGTATGAAAATAATAACCACCACCAGTTTCTTCTCCTACCAAAAGAATATCTGGATCGTTTTTAGCTAATAATGCTAAGGCAGAACCTGCAGAAAAAGTTGTTCCATCAGCTAATACATACACTTTACCATGAAATCTATCTCTATTGGGAACCATCATGGTTTCTAAATCATCAAAATCCAGTTTCCATCCATCATATTTGGGATGATTGTAGAACTTATCTTTTAAAAACTCTTTCTCGCCATATGTTCTGGTCACATATTTTCGTTCTGGAACTTCTAGTGATGAAACAAAAGCACTGGTTCTTTGTTTATATAATTTGTTAGTAACAAAAGAAAAAAGATGTACAGAATTAGGTCTAAAACCACCGTCGTTGTTTCGTATATCAATAATGAGATGCTTTATTTTCTTTTTATTAATTTCCTTAAAGAGTTTAATCAAACGAGCTTTAAATGCTCTAATATCTACTCCAAAAGAGTTGACAACCAAAACCGCAGTTTTAAGATCTTTTTTATAGTATACAAAGGGTTCTTTCGTATTGATATGTTTTGAAAAAAAAGCTACTTTATCTCTTTCCTGATGATATTTTGAAAAATAAGAGTTTCGGTTAATATTTCGGTGTTTTGCATTGACGAAAGATTCTGCTGCCAGTGTGATTGTTTTCTCCGTACCATCTGGTTCTATATAATCAATGGTATATTCTTTTTGTAGACCATACTCATACGTATAAAACAGGCCGAATTTTAGTTCGATATCTCTGTATTTTCTGGTAAGATTATAGCCATCAGTAGGAGTGTATTTTTTTAGAGCTTCCAGAATTTGTACTGTAGATTTACCTTGTATTTTGATAATTTTCGAACCTATAGGTATCCCAAAATCATCCGTATCTATATAAAATTCTGCTTGTATGATCTTCATAATCAGCGGAAAATAATACTGCGTAGTATTAAGTGTATTAGGTGCAAAAAGTAACAGATGCCCATCTCTAATCTGGTCAGTAACCTCTTGCATTTTCTTAAATAATTCGATATCAGAAATCTCTTCTGTTATTGATTCTTTGGTAACACCTAAAACAGAATCCAGATCACTTTCACTAATATATTCATAAAGTGAAGGATGTCCTTTTTTTAATACGTTTTCAAATATTTTAAAATCTTCTTGTGCCTTTTCCAGCGATAGATTTTTCTGAGCAAATAGCGTAGTGGATATGATGAGCGAAAATACAATACACAAAATGCGATTCATGTGATAATTATTAATATATAATCTATAAAGACTTTTTATAAGAAAAGATGTTACAACCCCTTGTTTTTTTGAGATGTAAATGTAATAAATTAGCGGTAAGTAGTTATTATTAACAACAAAAAAACAGGTGCTTTTCGTAGCACCTGTTTTTTCGAATTTTATTGAAATATGATTAATTCAATTTTCGTAATTGTTTCTTTATTTTGCGAATCGCAGATTCTATAGGTTTATCAGGTTCTATTACATTGTATTCTCCCCAAAATTCTGGATCAGAAAACCCTGAAGCCTCATCACTAATAACGACAGAGGATTTCAAACGATCCTTTGGTCTTACATTTTCGTTATTTGGGTTCTTTTTCCAATCGGTGATAGCCATTTCGATATTTAACTTGTAAGTAGAATTAAATAATTTCTTTTTCCAATTTACTTTAAAAACCAAATCAATTTTTCCATAACCATAGTACCATTTACCATTTGATTCTCTATAATTCATATTATAGGTAGCCACGGTAGGATATACTTTGGCTCTAGTTGGTTTTTTCCTAACAAATAATCTACTGGCCTTATCTCTGTCTTCTAGATTTAAACTAAAAACCGCTTTTGTTAATGCCAATGTTTCAGAATCGATATATAATTTTCCATAATAATAAAGATCTTTTATATTGGGACGTTGCTTAAAATTAAGAACGTAAATATATCGATCATTAATTTTAGTGGATTTATCAATACTAAACTCATATATTTTTAAAATATCTTCTGTGAAAAGAAGATCGGGGTTTTTCATCACATCAATAAATAATGTACTTGATGGTCCTCCTTGAAGCTTTAAAGTCAGTGTATCCAACTTTTTATAATCCGCACTTTTTCTAGCTTTGTATAACTTAATAATATCAGTTTTACCAGAAACATAAGGCTTTTTATATACATCAACTACGGCCTCAGAAAGTGATACGTAAGTTCTCCTTCTTTTTATAGTTTCGCGATAAAAAGCGGTCATGATGGTATTATCATTTTGGTAGTTTGCACCACGTCGTTTCATAACGGCTTTGATAAGAGCTTCTGGGTCGGTGGGATCGATATTTACTTCTGATAGTTCTGTTATCGTTGCACTTAATTTAATTTTTGTTTTATTACCTTTTAACGAAGAAAGTGAAACCACTTGATCTTTGTATCCCAGAAAAGACACAGTGATTTTATCATCTGCAGCAGTTTTCGGCACTTTTAACAAAAACTCACCTTCGCTATTGGTGATCGTCGAGATGTTGGTTCCATTCAATAAAATTGTTGCAGATACTAATGGGTCATTAGAGACTATATCTACTACAATTCCTTTATATTCATCATAATTTACACCATTCTGGATATCGGTGTCTTGAAAAAAGCTAAATGCTTGCAGATTATTGGAGTATCCAATAATTAGAAATATACAGAATAAAAATGTGATACCATTTTTACGTAAAAAAATACTTTTTTTGTCCATATCAGATTCATTCAGTTAATAATTGCATTCTTTAATTTTTGAGGTAGAATGTCGATTATACAAGATACTAAAATTACAGATGATTTTTAGAATACAATAGTTAAAAATGAACTAATATGGTAGTCTTTTTGTTCTTTATAAAGAAATATTATGTTTCCTTAATAAGATGTTTTAAAACGATTGTGTTTGTAATATGTGTTTTCTTTTATACTGAAGAAAGGTTTTTTTAATGTCAATGATATCCACTGTGATCACCAAACCAATTTCTAAGTTTTATATTAAGTATTTCTGTAGTAAAAGGTTTGGTTATATAATCATCCAGTCCTTTTGCAATAAATCGTTCTGCATCACCAGGTAAGGCATTAGAGGTAATTGCAATAACAGGAGGTACTTTTTTATAGCCTTTACGTATCAATTTACAGGTTTCTACACCATCTAATTCCGGAAGATTTATATCCATCAAAATAAGGTCATAGACATCTTCTTCAAACATTTCTACAGCCTTTCTCCCGTTTTTGGCAACATCAGCTGTGCAGCCCAGATATTTAAGGATTTGCTTAGAAACAAGGATGTTTGTGTCAGAATCTTCTACCAATAAAACATGAAGATCAAACTTTTGATCTCTACTTTTATCAAAAACCTTATCAATTGTTGGTGCGACAGCTTCAGATATTTTAGTTTTGAAAGTAAACCAAAAATTACTTCCTTTTCCTACTTCACTATTTACACCTAATTTTCCATTCATTAAATCCACTAACTTTTTACTGATAGTAAGTCCTAGTCCACTTCCTTCTCCAATTAGAATAGCATCGTTATGTACTTGACTAAATCGATTAAAAAGGGATTCCTGATCTTGTTTGCTAATACCAATTCCAGAATCAATCACTTCTATTTTAATGGTTAGCTCTTCATTTTTTTTGGAAACTAAAGATGATTTTATGGTAATGGTACCCTCATTGGTAAATTTGATGGCATTACCGATAAGATTGGATAATATTTGTGTCAACCTGTTATCATCTGCATAAATATGTTCTGGCAGCGTATCAGGATATTCAGAAATCAGATCAATTCCTTTTGCTTTACTATTCGCAAGAAATAGATCTACATTTTGATTGATCAATTTTTTAAGATTAATTCCTTTGGGCGATAGCGTAAACTTTCCCGCCTCGATCTTAGATAAATCAAGAATTTGATTTAAAATATCTAATAAGTTCTGTGAAGATTGATGAATTGTGGTTACATACTCTTTTTGTAAATCATTTAACTCCGTATTTTTAAAAAGCAAATCAATCATACCTATTACACCCACCATAGGTGTTCTAATTTCGTGACTCATATTAGCCAAGAAATCCTGTTTAAATTTTGAAGCTTGTAGGATTTGCTTGTTCCTCTCTTTGAGTTTGTCCAGGTTACGTCCTCCAAACATAGCAAACAGACCAAGAAATATGGGAGCGGTATCAATAATGTAATGAATTGGATATTGTTTTTGTACGAGCATGACAGAGTCCCACGAAAAATCTAATCCTAATTTGGAAATATCTATACTAGTAGCCAAAATAGGAAACATACATCCAAATAATACTCCATATAGTGTGTATGTAGCAGCTTCAGATTTTAACCATGATTTTCTATTCATAGATTATTTTTTGTACTAAGATCTTACGTTAGTTAATCTTCAGATAAGGTTATTTTGGGGCCTTATTGGGATATAAGTCTAAATATAATGGTTTTTTGGAAATGTATGCTAAAAGAATATTCAGAAATTAACCACCGATACTAGTCATACTCCTGTTTTTAGAATGTAATTCAGGGTTTTTTAATTTTTCGGGAGTATCCATTCCTCCTCTGGTAGCAAACTTATGTTCTAATGCAGATTGTATAACAGGAAATATAGGTTGTCCGGCTCTTAGTGGTTTTAATAATGAGAATTCCTTACCGGAGAACAAGCAATTTTTTAATTTACCATCAGCCGTGATACGGATACGATTACAGGTGTCACAAAAAGGATTGGTAACAGAGCTAATAATTGCAAAACTACCAATATATCCAGTAATTTTATAGTTTCTAGAAGTATCATTAGGAGCGTCGTCTAATCGTTTTAGTTGTAACGGAAAAGTATAATTTACCTTATCTAAGATTTCTTGTTGTGTTACAAGTTTATCCATATTCCATTGATTTCCATCAAATGGCATAAATTCTATAAAACGAATGACAAGATTTCGATCTTTGGTCAGATTAATGAAATCAATAATTTCATCCTCATTAAAGTTTTTTATTAAAACGATATTTAGTTTGACTTTAAAACCTTCTTTTTGAAAAAGCTGTATCGTACTCCAAACTTTTTCGAATTCATTACGGCGTGTAATTTTCTCAAACTTATCTTTGTGAAGTGAATCTATACTGATTGTAATTGTCTTTACTCCATTATCTTTCAAGAGTGGGATAAAACGGTCTGCTAATACTCCATTGGTTGTAATTCCTAATTCGACAGGTAAACTAGCTAGCTTTTCTAATATCAAAGGGAAATCTTTTCTTACCATTGGTTCCCCACCAGTTAATCTGATTTTGTTAACCCCAAATCCTACAAATTCTTTGGCAATCGTATAGATTTCATCTGCAGACATCAGATGTGATTTTGGACTTAGAGGAATCCCGTTAGCAGGCATGCAATACGTACATCTAAGATTACATTTTTCTGTCAATGAAATCCTAAGATACGTGTGTTTACGACCAAAATTATCTGTGAGCATGCGCTGTTTTTTTATGTTTACATAATTGTTTTTAGTTTCCATCGTGTTTTGCACCTTTCAGAATTCTGAAGGTGTGTAGTACAGCTGGAAAAACTGCTTCCATGGATTCTCTGGCACCATTAGTAGAACCTGGCAAAGCGAGCACTACTGATTCTCCAATCACTCCGGCTACACTTCTGGAGAGCATGGCATATGGCATACGATTCTGTCCATAATTACGAATGGCTTCTTCGATCCCTGGAATGCGACGTTCGATTAAAGGTAAAATAGCTTCTGGTGTTACATCACGAGGCGATAATCCTGTACCACCAGTAAAAATTATGAGATCATTACCAGCTTTTTCTAATTGTTTTACTTGCTGTTGGATCTGATCTGTTTCATCTGGAATAATTGTATAGGTGTTGATAGTAACTCCACATTCTTCCAGCTTAGTTATGATAGCTTTACCTGCTTTATCTTCTTTATGACCTGCTGCTATAGAATCCGAACAGACTATTACTCCTGCAGTAAAAGGTTCTCCGCTATCCTTATAACTGGATTTACCACCTTGTTTACGTAGTAGTTTGATATGTTGTATTTCTACGTTCTTATCTACAGGTTTAAGCATATCATACATTGTTAGTGCAACAACTGATGCACCATGCATTGCTTCAACTTCTACACCAGTTTTATAGATTGTTTTTACGGTCATCTCAATTGTGATTTCGAGATTATTGATTTTATAATCTATGGCTGTATATTCAATAGGCAATGGATGGCAATCTGGAATCATATCACTGGTTCTTTTTACAGCAAATAATCCAGCAGTTTTTGCCATTTCAAAAACATCACCTTTTGGGATGTTTTTGGATACAATAGCTTCGATGGTTTCTGTGCTTCCAACCTTAACGATCGCTTGCGCTACTGCTGTACGAAGAGTATTATTTTTATGTGTAATGTCTACCATTATAATGTTTAATCGTTCAATTGTTTTTTGTTTACTCGTTTTTTTGTTTAATCGTTTATTGGGATTGCAATTGTGATTTTTTCAATGCATTTAGCATGTTTGCTAATTTTTCTATTCGTTTTCTAACTTCATTAAATACTGTGTCATCAATAAAACCTAATTCCTTCCAACTATTAAGTTTTTCAAATGAAAAGATATACATGTTGTTTTTAGGTATTACCCTTTATTAATTTACAGTTAAACTTTTTTAACAATTCCACTTCTAAATATATTAGACTTTGTTTACTTTCCAAACGTGTGTTTCATCTTCAAAAACTTCTTTTCCGAATACAGGCACGTCTTTTTTTATTTCTTCCACTAAAAATTCTAATGCTTCAAAAGCAACTTTTCTATGTGGAGCAGAAACGAATACGAAAAGACAAATTTCACCAGTTTTTACTTTACCTAAGCTATGATATATATGCATACAGGTAAGATCATATTTGCTAAAAGTAGCTTCGCGAATTTCATGAAATTTATTTTCTGCCATTTCAGTATAAGCCGAATATTCAATTGCCTGAACAATTTTACCATCGATTTCATCTGCTCGTACTTGGCCTAAAAATATATCGTGAGCACCAATCGTAGTTTTGGTCTGATGTTTCTCTATAGAATTCGCTATAAAAGAAGGGGTAATGGGACCTTCTATAAAAACTGTTTTTCTTTTATTCATTGTTTTATTTTTTTAACCGCCAGAAAAAGGTGGTAATAATGCTATTTCGTTATGAGGATTGAGCAAGGTGTCATTTGCCGAAATTTCTTTGTCAATTGCTACTTTAAATGACAAATGCTGCAAATTTTCATATTTATCTTTTAACAGGTTTTCTAGTTGATCTATAGTACTGCCGGACTGCAATAAAATAACTTCTTCCTTACGACCTGTAGCTTCTGCAATCATGCCGAAATATAAAACTTTCAATTCCATTGACTTGCTTCTTTGTACTGCTGATGTGTATTAATGTTTTTTACGTATGGAGCTATACTTTCTTCAATAGGTATACTTTTTACTTTTAATGCCGAAAGCGTCTTTCTGAGACTAAGACGTCGCTTTTGAATACTTTCGAAAAAGGTTCTTTCTGCCGACTTATCATATAAGGTAATAAGAGGGATATCTTCATAGGTTATGACATCATAATTGGGCTCATATTCGGAAATAAGATTATTAAGAACAAGAGATTTAACAAAAGGGACATCGCAACTCAGAACTAAATTCTGTGTTGTTTTAGTATGCTTTAGACCAGTATAAATACCGCCGACAGGACCTTGATCAGGAATAATGTCAGGAACGCAGGGATAGCCAAATGTTTGGTAGTCGGCACTACCCGTAATAATTAGAATTTTATTAGTAATCGTCTCTATTGCCTGTATGATATGTTGTATAAAAGGCTTTCCATTATGAAGTTTCAACCCTTTATCCTGACCCATTCGGCTGCTTTTTCCACCAGCGAGTATAATTCCCGTTATATCCTGATCTTTTCCTAAAGTCATAGCTGTAGCTCTTTTAGTTGTTGATCCAGAAAATCCCAACAGTTTTTATTAATGTTTTCGAAAGCAGTAATCATTTTTATTCCGTACGCTGTGATTTCTGTTCCACCGCCACCGCTACCACCAGTATTAGTAATAATTACAGGAGTTGAGGCATTTTTGTTAATAGAATCAACTAAATTCCAAGCTTTTTTATATGACATTCCCAGAGATTTAGCAGCTTTAGAAAGAGAGCCTTCTATCATAATTGCCTTCAAAACTTTAATTCGTCCTTCTCCAAGAAAAACCCCTTCTTCTCCTTCTATCCAGATTCTACTTTTTATATGATACATGAAAGCGTTGTTTCTTGCAAGATATAACGAAAAAAGTAAAGAATAAACTCTTTCAGAAATTTTTATGATTTCTTCAAAAATAAAAGAGCGTAATGATTTAAACAGAAATTAATGCTGTATTCTTTTTGAAAAAGAGAAAAAGTTACTGAGGTAATAAAATAGTTTCAGCTGCATTTCCCTTTTCAATACTACCTACATGTTCTGGGATATACACCAATGCATTGGCAATGGCATAGGTATATAACATGGCTGAACTTTGACCTTCCAGAATTTCTACGGTTTCGCCAGATACTTTTGCTTTAAGAAACTGTGCTCTATCTCCCTTCTTAACGAAGTCTTTAGCTATAAGTTTTGTGGTTCTGCTAAGGCCTATTGTAGTAATTCCCATCATTTTTTGGATAATTGGCAGCACATAGATATAAAAACAAGTAAGTGAAGAAGCAGGATTACCAGGTAAGGCAAAAATCATAGTTTTATTATTAGTGCCAAAAAACAATGGTTTTCCTGGTTTTTGTTTAATCTTATAAAATAATTCTTCGGTATGTAGTTCTGATAAAGCTTCTTTTACAAAATCATAATCTCCCACAGAAATACCACCACTGATTAATACCAGATCATTATTTTCTATAGCTTGCCGTATGGTTTCTTTAGTACTTTCATACTCATCCTGTACGATATAATTAGTAATCTGTTTGATATGTAATTGTTGTAGTACAGTCTCTAATTGTATAGAATTACTTTCATAAATCTTTCCTTTGGTAAGTTTTTCTCCAGGAGTGATGAGTTCATTACCAGTAGTAATAATTGCGACACGAGGAGGAACGTTAACCTTTACGTTAGTTACTCCTAATCCGGCCAGAAACCCAATGCCAGCAGGAGTTAATTTTGTTCCTTTGGTTAACGCAGTGTCTCCTTTTTTTATTTGTTCTCCTACCGCTCTAATATTTTGATTTGGATGTATTTCGCTATCAATGGTTATGGTGTTTTCTGATCTATTTACTTTTTCCTGAATTACTACGGTATTTGCATTATCCGGAACTCTGGCTCCGGTAAAAATACGAACACCTTGTCCTGGTTCTAAGGAGTAATTATCTGCATCTCCTGCTTTTACTTCACCGATAATCTGATAAGAATTTTTATCATGAAGTAATAATGCATAGCCATCCATTGCAGATTGTCTAAAGGGAGGCATGTGAATGTGAGAGATGATATCCTCACCAAGAAGTAATCCGTTTGCATCTTTTAACGCTACAGTTTTGATGGTTGGGCTATAGGATATTTTTGAAATTATGGATAACGCCGTCGATACAGAAATCATATGCAATTATTTTGTTTCAAAAATATTGCTTTGTTTGGAAGAAACCTAAATTTTAGATTGCACAAAAAAGAAGTTTGAAGTGTAGTATAAAAAAAGCACGGCAATTACTGCCGTGCTATCATAAAACCTTACTTTTTATGATTGATTTAATTTTTAAAAACTATTTTTCTTAGTTTATACCCTTCTACTTTAATAAGATATGTTTTAGGATCCACATAATTATGAATGTATTCATCAATTATACCACTATCTAACAATCTTCCAGAAAGTGTATAAAGGCTATATTTAGTACCAGTTGGTATTTCTCTTACATGTTTAAAAATTTTATTTCCAGTATCTTGCTGGCAAGTTGAGTCTGCTAGAAATCTATCGATAAAGGTAACTCTTCCTTTTTTCTCTCCTTCTAAAGTAACGGTTGCTGTTTCATCTACATCCAGAATTCCATTTCCAGAAATATCTCCTAAGATGATTAAACAAGCATTTCTAATCTTAATACGAACTCCGTTCTCAATATGTAAACTTTCTGTTATAAAAATTACGCCTTCTTCAGTATTTTCATCTAATCCGTTAATTACGGTATTCTCGGTCACAGACATTAATTTATAAGAAATGTCGATTTTTACGTTTGCAAATGTTACACTTGCAAAAAGTAATGTTAATAGGGGTAATAGTTTTTTCATAAGGTTCAGTTTTTGGGTTAAACTGTAATTAAAAAAGTAAGTATTATCTTACGTTAAGAGTGTTTTTATCGTTGTAAAACACATAATCAACGACAAGATACATTTTTTTTATGTTAAAACCGTATTTTTTTAGTTTAAATATTGATTTTTATAACATTAATTTTTCAAAAAACCTCGTCAGACCTATAAATACAGGTGTTTAGACAAATGTTAAATTTTATATTTTCATTAACATATTGATTATTAGTTTATTGCTTTTTTGGTTCAAACCATAGAAAATAGCAATGATCTATTTTTTTAGTTGTTATTTTTAGATTGAATAATGATTTAAGGATATTTAGCTCTAAATTTGATTATAATGATCATCAAACTATTATTATTTTTCCAAGGATTCAGTGTTTGGTTTAAAAACCTTTTAAGAGAATTAACTAATAATATGATTAGTATTTTTTTTATTGGGGCTGTTTATCTGGCACTATGGCATTTTCCTCAAACGGTAGATCTATTGTTGATTCTTAATCAGGCGGATACTTTTTTATTAGAAGTTCCTTTATATTTTAGTTTACTTATAATCGCTGCCTTCTTAATATGGAATGCTCCTAAATACTTTTATTTTCATAATTATAAAGATATTTCTCTTTCTAATCTTATAGGTTTTATTCCTAATCAACATTATAAATTTCAGGATAGAAGTGAATCCGCCAGTTATCCCTATATGACGAGAATTCATATGAGAAAAACACTGCCAAGAATTCTGGCTATCTTATTATTAGTAATATCAGCACTTAGTATTCTTAATGCAATGGAGTTATTTGGGTTAGAAAACACCTATACAAAGTTTCTAGATCCAACAAATTCTTTAATACTGGTTATATTTTTATTGTTGTTATTATCTGAACCTAAACTTTATAAAGTACTAAAAGGTTTTCTTAATCAAAGTTCTAAAACAACGATTGTTTTTTTTGGTGTATCCATTGGATTAGTGCTTTTAATTATATCATTAGGAACCTTAAATACACAAGCTGAGAAAGATTTAGGTAATCTATTTCTTTCTAATTGTGCTTTGGCACTGTTGTTTTCTACCTTATCATTTAACAGCTACAGATTTCTTAATGGTTTTCCTAAGAAACTGTTTTATGGAATGATTATATCATCTGGGTTTATACTGTTAGCTACATTTTTAATTCTGAATTTCTATCCTAATCTGGCGAGTGGAGTAAATCCCTTATCTATCTTGATTCTTTCTCTGCTAAGCCTTTTTATGATTTGTTTCGTATTAATTTTAATGGGAAAAAAGATTAAGCTCCCGCTTCTTTCTATTGTTACCGTGTTCTGTGTTTTTTCTGCTAGATTTTTTTCTGATACATCGGATCATTATCAGCTTAACTTAAAAGAAACTACGGTCCTTAGGCCACCATTAGACACTTATATTTATCATTGGTTAAAGAGTAGGGAGGAGATTATTAAAAATAATGACAAAGCTTTTCCTATTATAATGGTTTCTGCAGAAGGAGGAGGATCGAGAGCCGGGCTTTGGTCATTTTTGGTACATAGTTATTTGTATGAAAAGTCTAATGGAGCTTATTTCGAAGAAAATTTACTTTCATTAACAGGTGCTTCGGGCGGTAGTGTAGGCAATTCTATGTTTTTTGCAGAAGCGAGAAATACCAGTCTTGATAATAAAAAGTCTAATTTCAGGATTAATGAAGATATAGCATATCCTGATCTTAAATATAAGGCTAGTATCATATATAAAGAAAACTACCTATCAGTAGCATTACTTTCTTTATTAGGAAGAGATTTGTTTAAAGAGGTTACCAGCCTGTTTAACTTTAAAAATAGAGGACAGCTATTGGAAGAACAATGGATCCAGGCTCATGAAAAGTATTTTTATGATCAAAAAGGTCAAAATATTCTTGATAAAGAGTTTTTATCTTTTTATGAAAATATTCCAAGTGATACTATAGATAATACCAGTCAGCAAATTCCACCATTGTTATTAATTAATACAACACATACACAAACAGGAAATTATAATATTATCAGTCCGGTAAGGTATTCCCATTTAAGGCCATTAACAGGGATGAATGATTTTTTGGATAATGTGCAATCCAGCTATCCTAATAATTCTATCACGCTCTCTACGGCTATGCGTATTAATGCCAGTTTCCCTTATATAACACCGGTAGGTGAGGTTAGAAAAATTACAGAAACGGATGAATTAAAGTCTGACCAATATGCGGATGCCGGATATTATGACAATATTGGAGGTAGAGTATCCAGAGGCATAGAAGAGGTGTTAAAAAAGGTATTAAATGATTCTTTTCCTGATCTAAAAGAAAAAGTGAAAATTAAACATTTAGTTATAGCTAATGAAGAAGAGCGTAAAATCGCCAAAACAAGTACACAACTTGAAGCTCCATTAACTACATTAAGAAATGTACGATATGGACATACTCAGGAAATTTTGAAGAGATTGGAAAGTGATTATATTATTAACTTAAAGCAAACTATGATAACACCGCATTCGGCGTCTTTATTATCTAATGATAGAGATAAAGAAGAATTAGCTATTAAACCGGTTTTACCTCTTGGACGGTATTTATCTACCATTGCAATTCGGTCAATGGAGGCTCGATTAGATGAGGTTAGAGGAGAATTGGATTTAATTATAGAAGAATAAAGTCATTTGTCATTTTTTTTTGTATTTTTGTCGTAACAAATTCATTTGAATTATGAGCGCAGTAACCCCATTAGATTACGATGGTTTAGAAAGTGAAGGTTTGTTGAGGTATCTTAATTTGGATATTCCTTTACATAATATTTACGATTTTATAGAATTATCTCGTAATGGTATAGATAAAAGAGCATTAGTACATCTTGCAAAAACGATCGATTTTGATCTGAGTGAATTAGCACACGTATTGCATTTGTCTGAGCGCACGATACAACGCTATGAATTAAACAAAAAATTGAGTACAGAGGCAAGTGCCAAAGCACTACAATTAGCTAAGCTTTATTCTAAAGGCGAGAATATTTTTGGTGATTTAGACCGTTTCAAGCGATGGATGGAACATCCCAATATAGCATTAGCAACCAAAAAACCCAAAGAACTTCTTGACACTACATTTGGATTTCAGTTATTGAATGAAGAGTTAGTTCGTATTGAGCACGGAATTTTCGCATAATGCTGGTATATAGAATTGCTAAACAAAAGTATATAAAAGACTTAACTGGTATTGGAGCAAAAACCGTTGGTGGTAGATGGAATCCCAAGGGAGTTGCGGTTTTATACACTAGTACTACTGTTGCGCTTTCCATTCTCGAAGTACTGGCCCACCTTCCAGCAGCATATTTTCCTGATAATATGGCAATCGCTACGATAGAATTACCGGATGAATTGACTTCTACAATCGATATTAAAGAATTACCAAAGGACTGGAATAAAATCCCTCCATCCACAGGTATTCAACATTTTGCAATGAATTGGATATCAGAGAATACTCAATTAGGATTAAAGGTGCCTAGTATTATAGTACCCAGAGAGCAAAATCTTCTTATTAATCCTTTGCACCCTGATTTTAATTTGGTAAAACTGATCGAAATAGAACCTTTTAGTTTTGATACTCGTCTCCTAAAGTAGATTTTGGAGTTTATTGATAATTTAATATTTGAATTAAGGTTATGAATATCAGTTTATACAATAGAATTACCTCGTTCCTTTAATGATTTAAGCTTAATGTTTTGTTAATCAATAAAGTTTAGACATATGTTAAGTATTGTGAATCAGTAGCTTGAGTTTGTTCTCTAAGTCATTATAAGTTAAATTTTTATAAAGAATTTCCTACATTTTTGCAATTTATATATCTTGCCGGGTTGAGTATGAGTAACGAATCCTCAATTTATATGTCATATTCAAAAGAACTAAACTTAATTTACTAATAAAATGATTAAAAAAATGAGAAAAGTGTATTTTTTGGCAACATTCATAATTGCATTTGTCAGTTGCAAGAATGAAGCCAAGAAAGATGGTGAAAATCAAACTGAAACAATAGCAAAGGTGGAAAAAGTACCAGGTATTGTTTTAGATAACATGGACACTACTATTAGTCCAAAAGTAGATTTTTACAACTATGTTAATGGTAGTTGGATGAAAAATACAGAAATTCCAGAAGATAGAACTCGATGGGGAGGTTTTGGTGTATTAAGAAAAAAGACAGACTATGATGTACTCGAGATTCTGGAAAAAGCAAAGTCTAGTGGTAAATATGCTGCAGGAACAGATCAATATAAAGCTTTATTGATTTATGAATCTATTATGGATACTGTGGCAAGAGATAAAGCAGGTGTGACCCCATTACAACCTACTTTGGATAAAATAGCAGGAATAAAGAATTTAAGTGACTTACAAACAGTTTTGGCTACAGAAATAGGAGCTTCAGCTCCATTTGCAGGATTAGTTTCTTTTCCTAACTTAAGTAACAGTGAGATCAATGCTCCATATATCGCTACCGGAGGATTAGGGTTACCAGATCGTGATTATTATTTAGATAAGGATGAAAAATCTGTCGAAATCAGAGGTCAATATGTTGATCATATTACCAGAATGCTTCAGTATATAGGAGAAACTGAGAAACAGGCTCGTAAAAATGCAGAAACTATTTTGGTAATAGAAACTAAGTTAGCAGAACCACGATTAGACAAAGTTCAGAGTAGAGATACTAGAAACTTTAATAACCCGAGATCAATGGAACAACTTTCAGAAATAACTTCGGCTATTGATTGGAATAAATTGATGAAAGATATAGGTGTAAAAAAGCAATTAGATTCTGTAATTGTGATGCAACCTAAATACATGAAAGAACTACAAAATGTTCTTACAGGAACTAATATTGAAGATCTTAAAACGGTAATGCGTTGGGCTACATTAAATGATGCTGCAGGAGCTCTTTCTACAGAAATCGAAAAAGCAAATTGGGATTTTTATAGCAAAACACTGAATGGCGCAATTAAGCAAAGGCCTATGGAAGAAAGAGCTTTAGCAAGAGTTAATGGTTCTGTAGGAGAAGCAATCGGACAATTATATGTAGATGCCAAGTTTCCACCAGAAGCAAAAGCAAAAGCGGAGAAGATGATTGCTAATGTAATCAAAGCATACCAAAAACGAATAGAAGTACTGGATTGGATGAGTGATAGTACTAAAATCAAGGCTATTCAGAAATTGGATAAGTTCACAGTAAAAATTGGATATCCGGATGAGTGGGAAGATTATTCTACTTTAGCTGTAAAAGATGGAAACTCATATTTTGAAAACATGATGGCCGTTTCAGAATGGGGATTCAAGAAAAATATAAATGAAATTGGAGAGCCTGTAGATAAAACTGAATGGGGAATGTCTCCGCAAACAGTAAACGCATATTTTAATCCACTGTTTAATGAGATTGTATTCCCAGCTGCAATATTACAACCTCCATTTTATAACTATACAGCAGATGAAGCGGTGAATTACGGTGGAATTGGTGCTGTAATAGGTCATGAGATATCACATGCTTTTGATGATTCCGGTGCTCGTTTTGATGCAGAAGGTAACCTTTCTAACTGGTGGACCGATGATGATCTTAAACAGTTTACAGAAAGAGGTGGAGCACTTGCAGAGCAATATAGTGCTATAGAAGTATTAGATAGTGTATTTATCAATGGAAAATTCACACTTGGAGAAAATATTGGAGATCTAGGTGGAGTATTGGGAGCATATGATGGATTGCAAATGCATTTAGCTGAAAATGGTCGACCGGAGGATATTGACGGATTTACTCCAGAGCAACGATTCTTTATGTCTTGGGCTACCGTATGGAGAACAAAAATTAGAGAAGATGCATTAAGAACGCAGATTAAGACGGACCCTCATTCTCCAGGGACAACAAGAGCTATACAGCCTTTGTTAAACGTTCAGTCGTTTTATGATGCTTTTGATATTAAAGAAGGAGATAAAATGTATTTAGCTCCAGAGAAACGAGTGAATATTTGGTAAATTACCGATAAGTAAGAATAGTAAAAAGCCCTGGAAACAGGGCTTTTTTATACTTGTTCTTAATTTTCTTTTATTTCGTTCATCAATAAAAAAGCATCGTTTACATATTCTTTTTCCAGAAATAATGTAAAATAATTAGAAGTTGATATAATTTCAAAAACCGGAATACCTTCATAAGCCAAAAGCTTAAAAATATAAAAGTATAGTCCAATAGATCTAGAACTATCATCAGGCAGTGCAATCGACATAGAGGATAAATTGTCGGCCACAGAAATACAAGTTTCATCTTTAAAATGATCTTCTACAATTTCTTTTAAGGATGAAGATACTAGTATATTACTTTCTTGGAAATTACTCGAATACGTAAAATAGGTTTTTGTCTTATCTTTTACAGTATTTAATAGATTAGATTGACTGGTAAGAATCGTATTAGAATTTAGAAAAGTATATTCAGTAATTCCGGATCGCACTACTATATCTCCTAAACTACCAAGATTTTCAGAGTGTTTAATCCTTTTGGGATGGTATCTACGTAGTGCCATCACAATAGATCCTGGTTTTACAGGTTTTCGCATTTCTTTTTCTACCTGAGGTAATAAGTCGGTAGCAAGAGAACTAAAATTAATGATATCTCTGGATAATGCATCTTCTAAAAATGGTTGATGCCTTAATATATTATGAACACAATCTGTTATAGTTTTCATTTTGTTAGATATTTAACATATTGTGTAAATATATACTTTTTTCATGAAAATATTTATTCTTTATGCACTATTGTTTAATTATGTACCGTTAAAAAAGATAATGTAATGAAGATTTTAAAGTTTGGAGGAACGTCTGTTGGATCTGTAGTGAATTTATACAGAGTAAAAGATATTCTTATTAGTGATAATGACCAAAAAATTGTGGTATGTTCTGCAATGTCAGGAGTGACTGATCAGTTAGTAAATTTAGTAGCCTATATCAAGTTAAAGGATGCAGAAGCAATTACCAGAAATCTACATAAATTAGAAAATAAGCACATAGATGTTATCGATGAATTGATCGAAGATACTGAATTAAGAAATGACCTTAAGGATGGAATATCGTCTATGATCACTGAGATGTTAGAATTATCGAATCAAGGGTACTCTGAAGTTTTAAACGCTACAGTGCTAACTTTTGGAGAAACATTGTTGACTTATATTTTTTCAAACTTTTTAAATGCTACTGGAGTTGCTAACAAGTTGATTAGTGCTAAGGAGTTCATGTATGTGGATAACGTAGATAATCCTAATATTCAGAAAGTTTCTGAAAAGCTTAATAAAATATTAGATACCAATCCTTCTGAAATATATATTACTCAAGGATTTGTTTGTAAGGATCATTTGAATCAGCTAAGTACACTAAAAAGAGGAGGAAGCGATTATACAGCCACTATAATTGGAGCAGCATTAAATGCAAATGAGATACAGATTTGGACTGATATTGACGGATTACATAATAACGATCCTAGATATGTAGAAGGGACAAACCCTATATCTCATCTTACTTATAATGAGGCAGCGGAATTAGCTTATTTTGGAGCAAAAATTTTACATCCACAGACGGTATCACCTGTTGTTGATATGGATATTCCTGTATTATTAAAAAACACATTTGATCCAGAAGCTTCCGGTACTATTATTTCGAATAAAACATATAGAAAAGGTTTAAAGGCAATATCTGCAAAAGACGGTATTACCGCCATTAAGATTAAATCAAATAGGATGTTGATGGCGCATGGATATCTTAGAAGAATTTTTGAAGTGTTTGATAATTATCATACCTCAATTGATATGATTACTACCTCAGAAATTGCCATTTCTTTAACTATAGATGATACTACATATATAGATGATATTGTAAAGGAAATAGAAGGGTATGCAGAAGTAACAGTAGAGCAAAATCATAGTATCATCTGTGTTGTCGGCGAATCCGTTATTAATGATAAAAACTCCCATAAGCTTTTTGAAATATTAAATTATATACCGGTTAGAATGATTTCTTATGGAGGAAGTAATAATAATATTTCGATTCTTGTAGAAACAAAAGACAAAATACCAACCCTTAGGTTTTTAAATGAGAAATTGTTTCTTACTCATCAGGAAGTAGTTCTTTAAATTGTTTGTTGTACACGATGAGTAAAAAGTGAGAGCACTTAGGCAATACTTATTAACTTCTATAGTCAGTAAAAAACTCCACTACGATTAAAATTTTTATTTTTATTAAATCCCAACAGATAAACATGTTGGGATTTTTTTAAGAAATATAGGGTATATCTTGAATTAATTGTTTTATATATAGAAACATAAACTCGTTATCATGTTAAAGAGAATTGTAGAAAAATATCGTTTAGAAATTGTTTTATTTGTTTTTTATTCGATTGTTGCAGTTACCTTTATTAAACTTTTTGTGTTTCAATAAATTCTTTTAATGATACCACAGTGAAGATTTTCTTTTAGAAATCACTTTTTTCCTTTTTTATTTCCAATTATCTATTTCTAATCTCAGGCAACTATTTACAATAGCCTATTACTTACAGATTTATATCCATTCCATACTATTAAAACGATGAAGTAGTAATGTCGTTTTTTAGGGTTTTTAAAATTTATTAAAAAAATCATCTATTTAGAGGTAACATGTATCCAATAACAAACACGTACTAATGACAGTAGTATTACATACAAGAAAGATAATGCTACAGCTTTAATTAAAAAAGAGAATATGCTTATTAAAGTCTTTGGAAGTGCAGTTTTTGGTGTTGAGGCGACAACAATTACAGTAGAAGTTAATATAGATAAGGGAATAGGGTATCACTTGGTTGGGTTACCAGACAATGCTATTAAAGAAAGTAGTTTCCGGATTGCAGCAGCATTGCAGAATAACGGGTATAAACTTCCGGGCAAGAAAATCACGATTAATATGGCTCCTGCGGATCTTAGAAAAGAAGGATCTGCATATGATTTAACATTGGCTCTAGGAATTCTAGCGGCCAGCTCACAGATCAAAGGAGAAAGTATTTCTGATTACTTAATTATGGGAGAACTTTCCCTGGATGGTGGTCTTCAACCTATAAAAGGAGCATTGCCAATTGCTATCAAAGCAAGAGAAGAAGGGTTTAAGGGTTTTATTTTACCTAAACAAAACGCCAAAGAAGCAGCGATAGTAGATAATCTTCTGGTATATGGTGTCGAAAACATTAAAGAAGTCATTGACTTTTTTGATGGAAAAGGAACATTGGAACAAACGATTGTGGATACCAGAGAAGAGTTCTTCAAAGAATTGGATAATCCAGAGTTTGATTTTGCAGATGTAAAAGGACAAGAAAGCATAAAAAGGTGTATGGAGATTGCTGCAGCAGGAGGACATAATATCATTTTAGTAGGGCCTCCTGGAAGCGGTAAAACCATGCTTAGTAAGCGTTTGCCTAGTATTTTGCCACCAATGTCTCTACAAGAAGCGCTGGAAACTACCAAAATTCATAGTGTAGTGGGTAGAATTAAAGATAATGTAGGGCTTATGGCTCAAAGACCATTTCGTAGTCCGCACCATACAATATCTAATGTAATATATTAAGTTGTGGAGGTGTATTTAAATTACTAAATTTAAACTAAATACACCAACTATGTTAGCAATATATACACGGCTTAGTAGAGAAGATGAAGCAAATAACAGTATCTACAATCAAAAAAGAGAAGGTAAAGAATTTGCTAAAAAAAACAAATTTAAAGATTATAAAATCTATGATGAAGGACAGGGGATAAGTGGTGGAGCAAAAATTGAAGATAGACCCAAGTTTTCTGAACTTATAGAAGATATTATAAAAAGCAAAATAACTACTGTATGGTTTCGTGACCAAAATAGATTAGAACGTAATCAATTAACCTTTCATTTCTTTGTAGACCTTGTGCAGCAAAAGCACATATCGATTTATATAGCAGATAAATTGATTGATTATAATGACCCTGATACATTCTTTAGAACATCATTAGATAGTCTATATAATACTAAAAAACGCATAGAACAAGGTGTAGCTACAAAAAAAGCACTGCACGGTAATTTAAAAGAAGGTAGAACCCGTGGAGGTATTATGCCTTATGGTTATAGTAAAGATGAAAAGGGTTATATAATTATTGATAGCAATGAAGCTGAGGTTATTAAAAGAATCTATGATTTATCATTAGAAGGTATTGGTACAACTCAAATAGCCGAAATCCTAAATAAAGAGAATGTACCAACTAGGTACAGTAAAATGGATGGTACTATAACCTTCACTCATAAGGACACTAAAAAGAAAAGAACTGTTAAGAAAAAAGACATTAAGTGGGCAGGTGCCACCATACGCGGTATAATAAAAAATGAGTGTTACAAAGGAATTAAGTATTTAGGAAAGAAAGAAGAAAGAAAAGCTTACCCATATCCAATTATAATAGAACCTTATCATTGGGAAAAGGTAAATAAAAACCTACCTAAGAATAGAAATAATAGCGGTAAACGTGTTGAACATAAATATTTATTGAAAGGCTTAATAAGGTGTGGTAAATGTGGTAGAAACTATGCTGGTAGAAGTAGAATGCCAAAGGAAGGTAGAGCATATAGACAAGACCATGTATATAAATGTAGTAGCATCCGAAAAGGTTACGAAACTTGTGGTAATAGAGGTATTAATATAACTAAAATTGAAAGCTTCATTATTAAACTAATGTTTTATTCTGGTCATATTCAATATCTAGCAGAACAAATAAAAAACGGTGATGCATTAAAAAAAATGGAGAACCAACTTGAAGCATTTGAGGTAGAACAAAAACAAATAAAGAAAAAGGAAGACAAGTTATATAAATTACTACTTAACGAAGCATTAGAAGAAGATAAGCGTTTGATTAATGATTATACCTCAACCAAAGGAAAACTAACTGCTATAAGTCTTAAAATAAAGAATCTTAAAAATAAGATTGAAACAGAAAAAAATACGGATAGATTAGGAGTTTTAGAGGGATTAATAAATAATTTTTCGGTAGAAAATAATTTTAAAACAATTCAATCTCAAGTTAGGCAAATAAATGAAAACGTACGTGTACTTTTTATTAGTGAAGGGGCTAGTAAACAAAAAGGATTCTATAGTGTAGTTATTGATTTTAAAGATTTAGGTACTTCATCATTGTATATCACAGATAATAAGTTGATAAAATGGAAATGGATAACCACCCAATTGAATGATGATATGAGTTCTCAAGAACTTTTAGAATACCCTAAAAAGAAAGATTTTAATGGCTCAAGTTTATTAGAATCAGAACAAGGTATTATAGTATTAGAAAAGCAAGATTTAATAGAATTCGACTAAACAATGACCTTTATCTTCAACTTTAAGGTTCTATGTTTCGTAGAATTTTAAATACTTATTTGAATTAAGTGTTAATAAATGTTAAAAAAATCAATATTATCCGACAATGGTTTTACCGTAAAAATTGTGTTTTATAAGTGAAAAAATTAGTATGTAAGAATATCTGTAAAGGTCATATGGTAGTAGAGTTTCCGAGGTTACTAACAACAATGTTTATATCTTTCTAAAGCTTCTTAATTATCTGGTAATCATATGTTTATGATAATTTTGAATAACCACAATTTTTACTGTTAATTCTCTCCGTGTTGAAAACTTTGTTGAAAACGTTTGCAACCTTTTTGTGAGCTTTCTTACAACAAAGATTATCTTTGATTTATCATTAACGGATAAGGCTACCAGAGGCAGCCTTATTAGATTTCTTCATTAAGATGTGTAGATGGCATGCTGTAACAAATAAATATTACGGCAATTTAAAAATCACATTAGAGTTTTTAAATTCTCATCAATTAAAAGGAGGTGTTAGAGCATCTCCTTTTTCTTATTTTGTTATAACAAAATTATATGTTTATGTTCTTTTAAACAAACATTTATTTTAGAATAAAACTTTATTTATAAACAAAATGTTTACAAACTATATACTATTTGTGTACTATTCGTTTACAAAACTTTTACAGTAATATGGACTTATTCTTTAATAAAAACTTTTCTTCCTTTATTATTACTTCTGTTTCAATTATTAAATAAGTACCCTGTTTTTCATGGGAAAAATTGCCAAAAATTTTTTAATCAATCCGAAGTACTTTTTTTGAAAAATTATTTTTCCCATTTATAAGAAAGGTGACCGCAATCCAATAAATTGATTTTCAAAGACATAGGGAGGGTGTTTGCGCCCTCCTTCCCCCGTAAGGAAGGGGGGGAAGAATCTTCTTACAAGTATTTTATGTTTTATCATTTACAAGTATTTCAATTTTATCTAGATTTTATCGTGTTAACCAATAAGCACTTTTTTGGTGCAAATATTAAACACACAAATAATTATGGGGGCTATCCAAAATAAAAATAACGTACCTGATGATGAGCAACAATATGTCAAAGAATCACTAAAACGATTTGCTCATATCCTGTATGAATACTTAATGATTAAAGAAAACAATGTCGAATAAAAAAAATGAAGAATTTGAAGAAATACAACACTACGTAGGAGAAACAAATAAGGTCATAAAACAAAATGACAGTAAAAACATTATTGCATACTGTAGAGTATCAGATAAGAAACAGATAGAAAATGATTCTACTGAAATGCAATTGAATAATGCTAAAAGATTTGGTATAAATAATGAATTTAAAATTGTAAAAGATTTTGAAGTTCTGGGAGAAAGTAGCAAAAGAGGTGCTACAAGACCTTCGGTTGATGAAATGCTTGAATATATTGATAAAACTGAGCATAAAATATACGCAATAGTTGTGTTTCATTCCAATAGATTTACAAGAGATGGAATATTTGGAGCACAGTTTTTAGATGAGATAATAGCAAGAGGGGTTGGATTTATAGATTTAAATAACCCTAATGATATTTTCACCGAAACAGGTAGATTAAGACAAATAGAAGCATTTTATGATGCAGAAGAAGATAATGTAACTAGAAAGAAATTTATTAATGCAACTATCTTAGAAAAGCTTAGACAAGGTTATACAATGCGTAAACCGCCTAGAGGTTATAAACTTATTAATAATGGTAGAGGTAGAAATAAAGAACAAAAAATTATAATTACAGAAGAAGGTAAGTTATTAAAGGAGGCTTTTAAATTAAAATTAGAGTACAATTATAGTAATGTTGCGATTGCTGAAATAATGAAATCTAGAGGACTAGATATACATTACAAGGCACTTGGTAGAGCATTTAAAAACCCTTATTACTTTGGTTATATAAAGGACAAAAGGTTAATCGAATCTAATGGTGTTGCAAAAGGTCGCCACCCAAAATTAATAACTTGGAAAGAACATAAAATTATTAATGATATAGGTGGAGCAAGAAAAAAACAAATTAAAAGAAACGAAATTGACCAACTACCATTAAGAAGACATCTGCTTTGTTCAAAATGTAATAGAAAACTAACAGGTTATCCAGCTTCCAAAAGAAAAGAATTATTTTATTATAAATGCCGTAGTAAAGGATGCAATGTTAATATTAAAAATGAGATTGTACATAAATCATATAATGAGCTATTAGATACATTATCATTTAATAAAAGTTATATACCTCAACTTAAAAATACATTAGATGAGGTTTTTAAAGCTGTAAATAAATCAAATACCTTATTGAAAAGAAGTATCACAACTTCAATAAACAAAACCGAAAAAGAAAGATTCTCCGCAATAAAAAATATGAACTCTTATCCAGAGGATAAATCATTATATAAAGAATTAATTGTTGATTGTGATGATAAGTTAACCGATTTAAAGGAACAACTGGGAGATGTTAGGGTTGGTATAGATGAAATTAAAAATAATACCTTAAAAGCACTTAATTTAATTAGTGATTTATCTTCAATATGGTCAAGTTGTGATTATAAATTTAAGGTCAAACTACAACAATTAGTCTTTCCTGATGGAATTTGGTACGATAAAGAATCGAACACACTAAAAGCACCTAAAATCAACCCTATTTTTAGTTTAATCAAAGTTTTTAAAGAAAAACTAATTTTAGAAGATACCAATAAGAGTAACCAAAATTTTGATGAAAAAGTCGATGGAGTTCGAACATCAGATATTTTAAAAAATATGCTCATTAACCCCAATGAAATATGGGGTTATGAGTTTTATGGTGAAGTGGAGAATAAAGAAAAAATCCCATTGGTAGTCTTACTATCCGATAGGTCGAACAATTTTGAACATAATTTATTTGATTCTATGGATGAATTAACACGGTTCACAGAATTGTACAGGATAATAAATAATAACATTTAGGAAAAAAGAAATATTTATATGAAAACAATTATAGTAGATAAAAAGAAAATAGAAATAATGGAAGATTTAATAAAAGAGATAAATAAAGGATTTAAAAGCACCTCATTTTCAATAGATAGTGTTGAGAAAAGGGTTGAAACTTTACATGGTCATATATTGGATATTAAAAATGATTATGCTACAAAATCAGATGTTAATGAAGTTAAAACTGATATTGAAAATTTATTGGATAATAGATTAACAGAGCTTGAAGATAATGTGACCAATAAATTTGATTTATTATTCAAACATCTTGATATAAAAGTAGAGGACGATACGGTAGAGGCTTCTGATATTGAGGTATAAGCTTAACTCTAATAAAATTTTTGATAAATTTGGATATTATTTAAGTTATACTTAAATTTGTAATGTAATTGTAATATTTATGGCAGCCAAAATAAAACCTCCAGCATCAATAGTTAATAGTAAGTCAATTGATAACCTTATCAAATGGCAGAAAAAAATTGATAAACTACCTATAAATGGTGCTGATTTGGCTATGGCTAAAATTGCTGATGCTGTTACCAATAGTATGCCTGTGCTTAGTTATGATATGGCTGTTGTTAAACAAGCTAAAGAGATTTCTAAATATTCTAATCAAATTAATAGTAGTTTTTCCAATTTAACTATCTCGCATAACCGACCTGTTAGTTATTTAATTGAAATAAAGAATAGAGAGGAGAATAACTTAGCAAAGAAAATATCTTCCCTTTCGAGAAAGATTTCAGAATATGATTTAAGTGCAGAGGTTTTAGAAGATGTATTGGAAAGAAAACCTTTTTCTAGAATTGAATGCAGAATCCCTACAGTAGATGAGAAAGCTTCAATTTTAGATGTTAATTTTGAGACTTTATTTAAAAGAGTAAAGAGATTAACTGATAATATCAGGATTGAAAAATATAGATACTATAATCCTTCAGATGAAATTGACTTACTTGAACTTTTGGAAGAGCTTAAAGAAGTTAAGAAACAGTATAAGCTTGTTCAAGTATTAAAGAAACAAATTGATTTTGTTCTTAATGGTATTAAAAAAAGATTAAGAAATTTAAGAGAAGCATTCACCAAAACACATAGTTTTCACTTTAAAAATTTAGATGACTACCACCCTTTGACTTTAGTTAACACTATCACCATAAGTTATTAGGGTTTAATATTATTAAGCCTTGATATTAAAAATTAGTTTAATTAAAAATCAAGGTAATGTTAGAAAAAAACACATTATTAAAAAGAATTGATGAAGCTATCTCAAAAGAAGATACTTCTTCTGAAAACAAAGAATTACTAAAAGAAATAAAACAGGAGCTTTCTAAAGCTAAAACAGAGGTAGAGTATTTTGATACTTTTATTAAAATTATTAAAATTATCAGTTTACTTACTGATTTAGGCGGTGATTCTGGATAAATCATACATTATGGAAATAGGACAGATAATAGGTTTGCTAATCAAAAAAAGAGGTTTAACTCAGTTGGAAGTTGCTAAAAGAATTGGTAAAAGCCCAACATCTTTATCTCATATAGTTAAAGGGGTGCATAAACCTAATCCAGACACAATGGAGAAAATTTGTGAAGTTTTAGGAGTACCTCAAGGTATTCTATATTTTCTTACTGTTTCCGAAAAAGACATACCAGAGGATAAATTAGGAATGTATAAAATATTAGCACCATCATTAAAAGAGTTTATTGTAAAAATCTTTGGTGAAGAATCGGTAGTATTTGAAAGCTAATTAATTTACTATAAATTAAGGTATTAATAATAAGAGTCGTGTTTTACGGCTCTTATTATTTTATTTAGATAAGTATGAAGAATTATAAAAAGAATGACCCTAGAATGTGGATATTTTATCACCCAATTGGTAAATGGGTTATTCGTATTGCTATAGTTATTATTGTTCTTTGGGGTATATGGGAAAATTGGATTCAATCATTATTTTAATAAAACCACCTTTGCAAAAAAATGTATAATAGTTAGGATTATTAGTTTTTAATTGTCACTTAAAAAAGATGATTTATCTACAGAAAGGAGGTCAATAACTCGGTATGTATTGTTAATAAGTGCAAGGTAATTGTAAAATGAGGGTGCTGATTAATTTCGTATATTTGTAAAACAAAATCGGACATCACGCCAATGATATCCGATTATTATTAAGGGTCTGCGTGTCCGAGTGGTTTAAGGTCTCGATGTTGCATGTCGTTGTTCGTGGGTTCGAATCCCACCGCAGACTCTACTTTATTTTAATCCCTTATACTTTGTATAGGGGATTTTTATTTTATAATTGTTTAATTATTTATACAAATATAGTAACTATATTTTAAGTTTTACTTTAACTCCCTGTTAAATTTCCTAATATTATTAGTGTTAGTTTTAATACTTCTAATATTATTAATGTTAATACTGTTATTATAGTTATTACTTTTCCTCATCAAAATGTTCTTTAATTATATCTTCTATTTGTTTAGTTATATTTTGATTAGTTTGTTCAAACTGCTCAGCAATATCTTCTTTAAGTTTAACAAAAGCCTTTCTTAAATTTACATATTTGGTATTAACAGAATTTATGTTTTTATCTAAATTTCCCAATCTATTGTTTATTTCATTTACTAGAAGAGAAATGTTTAAATCACCATCTGTAGTAATATTTTCTTCTGTTATTTTAGTTATTTCTATCATATATAAATAGGTTTTAATTTTTAAAAGTAAAGATAATAGTACCAGAAGGGATTCTAACAATAGAAATTAATATAATAATAGAGTAATAAAGTACTATAATAATGTTCATTTATATACTAAATGAACATTTCTAGTATTTACAAGGGTTTTCAAGTGTAATTATATAAAATAAGTTCATTTATATTTTTAAAACTCATAAATGAACATTATATTTATGTTCTAATGCAAATAATTATGACAGGTTCTACTTATATAGATTTTGATAAAGCACTTAATAAAGGAATGAAACTTATTAAATCAAATGAAAATCCTTCATTTGGTCTTTTAATAGTGGTAGGTGTTAATTTAGGTTTACGAATTGATGATTTATTAAAATTATCTTTTGATGACCTGAGACAAGAGAAAATAGAGATTATTGAAGGTAAAACTAAAAAGAAACGTAGCCTAGTTATTAATGAACATATACAAACTGCGTTAAATTATTTTGATAGTGATATAAAAGGTAGAGCTTTCAAAAGTCAAAAAGGTACTGTTTATAGTATTCAACACGTAAATAGATTAATTAAAAAATATTTTAAGGGTAAGGTAAGTTCCCATAGTTTAAGAAAGTCATTTGGTAGAAGAGTCTGGGCTAATGATAGTGAAAGTGAAAGAAGTTTAATTTATTTATCAGAATTATTTAATCATTCATCATCAAAGGTTACTAGAACCTATTTAGGTATAAGACAAGCCGAATTAGATAATATTTATATGAATCTATAACTATTTAGATTCACCAATATTAATACCTAATAATTCATCTATAGATATTTCAAATACCTCAGCAAACTTTATTATTGTAGACAATTTGGGTTCTTGTAACCCTTTCTCATATTTCCGTACATTTTCTCTATCTATTCCTAAAGCTGCACCTACGTCCATTTGAGACATTTTTCTATCTAATCTTAATTTATTTATTCTCTTTCCAAATTCAAGTACTACTTCGGGTATTGGTGTTTTTCTAGTTCGTGCCATTATTAATTATTTACTGGTAGTAAACTAGGTATTCATCCGTGCAAGTAAGGGATTGTTTGCTCGGCAAAATTTATTATATTTGAAAAAACTTTAAAACATTATAAAAATGAAAAAAATAATTCTTCTAGTTAGTTGTGTTGTTACTATAAACTCTTGTAGTTCTGATGATAGTAGTAATTCAGTTAATTCAAATCAGTTTACAGGTAGTTTCTCCGCAGTAATGGATGCAGGTATACAAAATGGTGTTCCTGTCGAAGTAACTATTTCTGAATCAAACAGAATGTTTAATGTTAGAATTACAGGAGCTAATATTGAGCCTGATATAGTGTTGACTGGTAAATCCTTTGAAGATGTAATCATACTAGATGAATGCACTGATTTATGTTATCAAGGTGATGGTAATATTACTGATGCAGGATTAATAGAAATAATATCAGGAAAACGCACAATCTTTTTCGGAGTATATTTTCCAGAGGATGGAGACAATGCAAGCGATGCTATATTATTTACAGTTGAAGAAAAACTATAAGATATTATGAGAAAAATAATTTATTTAATTTTTATTATTACCCTAACAATTGGATGTGGTAAAGAAAAATTACCAAATGATATTGAATTTGCTAAACGTTCTTTGAATAGTAATATGCAACGAATTCTTAATAAAGAAGAAAATTCTACTTATCGTAATTCTAAAAAAATATTACACGATTTAAAACAACAACGAAAACAAACGTTAGAATATAAAGCATTACTGGAATCAAGAGGTTTTGCGAATCGCTATAATGATGAGGTGCTTGTTTTTCTAGATGAAAAGATTGAAGAATATTCTAATAACTCAGTTGCTTCAAATGGTGAATCTGTTAAGAATACTTGTAACATCTGTGGTAGACGATTTGTAGGTAGAGGTTATGAAGAAAAACAAACAGGCTTATGGGTACTAACACAATCTCCATATCAATCTTTTATATGTAGCAAAGGTTGTGGAGCAGTTCATACTGAGAAGCAGGTCAAAAGATATGGCTTTTAATTCTACAAGTTATTAATCTAAAATAGAGTTAATATTTTATAGCACGAATAATAAGGAGGTATTTTCCCTGTTTATTTGTGCTGTTATTTATTTTTTTGTAAATTGCTATAAATAAATTTCTTACCCCTAATTATAATTTCCCCCGAAAAGAATTTTTTACCCCACCGTATTTTTATCTAGAAGAATTGTATTCTCTATTTTGAGCATTTTTTTGTGTTTCATTAGGGATGATATATTTATTAATTTAAAATTTAGCACATATGGATAATCTAAATGTTGGGGATAATACACCAATAAAATTAAAAGTATCTGTACAAACCGAAGCAATATCTATGACTTCTGGTTTTTTGTATAATTCATCTGAAGATGAAACTCCTTATTCAAACATTTCTCCTTTCGACCCTACATTAAATCCTGGTTGGAAATTGTTAGATAAGGGAAATGTAGTTAAGGACAAAATTTTCAGAGTTATAACTTATTTCAAATTCTATAATAATATATCAAATGAGGAAACTTTTAACTTGGCAATAGAGCAAATTAAGAATACCTATACTTCAGAAGTTAAAGGAGGAAATCCATCACCATATAAAACGGAAGTTACCGTAGAATCATTCTATTCAACCAAGACTTGTTTTGTGGAAAGTGAACTAAAATTAATTTAAAAATACTGTTATGAAAAAACTTTTATTGATATTTTTAGTAATATTCTTTTGGTTTAATGTTTATTCTCAGGTTAATGAGCCAAGTGTCTCTTTAAAAAATTTAGCGCCTCCTAACTCACCAGCTTTTGTTCTAATGGATGTTACTCCATCAAATATTATTGTACCAGAAAACATTCAGTCTTTCTCTATTCAAACTTTAAATGCTTTTTCTGGAAATACTAATAATGGTCTATCCAACAATAATTATGCTATAGAATTCCAGCCTTATTGGTATGTTACAAGAAAAAACATGAATTTTTTTAAATACAATAACTTAACTAGTAGTAATCCATCACCTACAAATGCAGATGATTATGACGGTTATGACATATTTGGAGATTTATGGAAAAGAGCTTCATTCTCTTTAGCTTTGTTAAATGGAGATTTCGAAGTTTTCAATCAACCCCAATCGTATATTTCAGTTGGAGCACGTACAAGGCTAATTTCTATAAGAACGAAATCACAATTAAACAGTTATAAAACTAAAATGAAGTCATTGTATCAACGACATTCTCAATTTATAAATACTCAAGCTGTACAAGATATTTTAGCAAAACGCAGTTTAACAAATGAGCAAAGGAATGAACAAATAGCTAATCTACCAACATATAAGACTATAGGTGATAATTTTGATGATTTGTTTAAAGAGAAACCTATTTTTGTTTTAGATATGGCGATTGCATATAGCTATTTCTTAGGAGATGAAGAACAGGAATTTGATGATACTTTTGGTAGATTTGGAATATGGTTGTCAGGTGATTTTGCTTTAAAGACTTCTGATATTAGTAAAGGAAGTTACCTTCATTTTTATGGGATTTTCAGATTTTTAAAAGATGGGATAAATTTAAATGAAGAAACGAATGAATTATTTTCGGAAGATAAAACGGATTATGGAGGGAAAATAGAATTTGAAATTAAAAGGTTATCATTCGCATATGAATACATAACCCGTGATAGTGAAAATAACGATGAATCACGTTCAATTGGTTCTATCCGATACAAAATAAATGATGCTTTTACTCTTAATGGTGGATTTGGGGAAAACTTTAAGAGTGAAGGTAATAGTGTAGTATTATTTGGAATTCAATGGGGTCTTGACAATGGTAGTTCCGTAAAACTGACACAAAATTAATTTTAAAAATTAAAATGGTTAAAAATAATATATCTATTTGAACTTACTAAATACTTTATGATAGACATCCTATTTACTCAATTGTATTTACAGTTCTAATCAAAACGTTAATTTTGATATTATATTCAAAAACTAAAAACGAACCATATTGAAAAAAGTAAATTTAATATCCATTATCCAAGCTTACAATAAACTTAATCGACCGTTATACATTAAATATTTTGATTATTTCAATGTCAAACCTAAATCTACCGAATTAGATGATTTAAAATTATTTGTGTCACATTTGTTTAAGGTTGATAATAATATTGAAAACTTAAAAGATTATTATTTTGGTTACAACATTCCGCAAATTGGAAAAGAATTCGACTTGTTAAGGTTTGGAGAAAACTACAATATAAATGTTGAATTAAAAAGTAAAAATACTGGGGTAAAAATAATTAATCAACTAAAAAGAAATAAGTATTATTTAGGTTTTTTGAGAACAGATACTCATTATTATACTTTTGTTTCAAGCGAAAAGAAACTTTATACTTTAGATGATTCCGATAATTTAGTGGTTAGAGATTTAAAAGAATTAGTACATCTTTTAGAAAATCAAATTTTAAAACAAATCTCTAATGTAGATAGTTTATTTAATCCTTCAAACTACTTAGTATCTCCATTTAACTCTACAGAAAAGTTTATAAAAAACAAATACTTTTTGACCAATCAGCAAGAACAAATCAAAAAGGAATCTATAAAAGCTTTAAGTAAAAAGAAGGCTTCATTTATCTCAATTAGTGGTAAAGCAGGAACTGGAAAGACTTTAGTTACTTATGATATTGTAAAATATTTAATAGAAAATAAAGAGAGAGTTTTATTGGTTCATTGTGGCAATTTGAATAGAGGACATAAAGTTCTAAATGATAAATATAAATGGGGAATTATTCCTGCAAAACACTTAAGGGATTATGATTTAAAGAATTATGATATTGTTGTTGTAGATGAAACTCAAAGGATATACCCAACACAATTAGAAAATATAATCGATAATGCTAAAGCTAATAACTCAGTTTGTGTTTTCTCTTATGACAAATCTCAATGTTTACACCAATGGGAAATAAATAACGATATTGAAAAGCAAATTGAAGACAAAACAGCTTCTAAAGTGTTCAAGTTAACTAAAAAAATTCGAACTAATAAAGAAATCGCTGCATTCATTATTTCTTTATTAGATAAGGGGGTTAACTATAAAAGTAACACTTCTAACATTGAATTAAATTATTTTAGTAATACTAAAGATGCAAGTATTTACATCGAACAATTGGGAGTCGAGGGATGGAAAATTGTTAATTATACACCATCAATATATATTTTGCCTTATGATAGTTACAAAATATTGGGTGAAGATAGTACTCACGAGGTGGTTGGTCAAGAGTATGATGCTGTAGTGGCGGTTATAGACTCTTATTTTTTCTATGACTCTACAAATCAATTATCAACTAAAGGATATCAATCGTATTATCATCCAACAAAAATGTTGTCACAAATTATGACACGAACAAGAAAGAAATTAAGTATTGTAGTTATTAACAATGAGGAAGTTATGGATAGGTGTTTAGATATATTAAACTAAATTTTGCGATGTAAATAATAAATTAAATTATAACCTCCACATTTAGTAATATAACAAATGTTGCATTAGTAGGCGGAGGTAGTTATCCGCAACCAGGAGAAATCTCATTATCACATAATGGAGTTTTGTTTCTGGATGAGCTCCCAGAATTTAAAAGAGAAGTATTGGAAGTGATGCGTCAACCATTAGAGGATCGAGAGGTAACAATATCAAGAGCAAAGTTTACTGTGACCTATCCATCGAGTTTTATGTTAGTAGCAAGCATGAACCCTAGTCCAGGAGGATATTTTAATGACCCTGATGCACCAGTGACCTCTTCTCCAGCAGAGATGCAACGATATCTTAGTAAGATCTCAGGGCCTCTGTTAGACCGTATTGATATTCATATCGAAGTAACTCCTGTACCTTTTGATAAATTGAGTGAAGAAAGAAGAGGAGAAAGTAGTGTGGATATTAGAAAAAGGGTAACTATAGCAAGAGATATTCAAACTGCTCGATTTTCTGAATCTCAAAAAATTCACTACAACGCTCAGATGGGAGTTAAACAAATCCGAAAATATTGTGCATTAGATGAGGCTTCTAAAGAGTTATTAAAAACAGCTATGGAACGATTAAATCTTTCTGCCAGAGCGTATGATAGAATTCTAAAAGTTTCCAGAACCATTGCTGATCTCGAAGGAGCAGAATCGATTAAAGGAGATCATATTTCTGAAGCAATACAATATCGTAGCCTGGATCGTGATGGATGGTTGGGGTAGGTTGGGGTAGAAAAAGAGAAGGTTTCCGTGGTGCAAAGTTTTCTGGTTTAGTGCAATGACGTTTTGCTTATTTTTTAATTTTCTTCCAGTTTTTATATATTTTTTAACTCATAAAATAAAAAAAGCCCGTAATACAAAACTACGGGCTAACTTAGATTTATAGAGATTGATCTGAAAAACTAGTGAGCATAAATTAGTTATAAAAATCACACTATAAATCTACCGAAACAAACAAATCATTTATTATTCTAACAAGATTCCTCCTAATTGAAGTAAAGTAATCTCAGCAATCTTTAAATCATATTTTGCTTTTGCATTATTATTTAAGGCATTGAATAAATTGATTTGTGCTTGCCTAAATTCGACTGCAGATACCTGACCAAGACTAAATTGCTTTTGTGTACGATTAAAATTCAGTTGGTTTGTTACTATATTATGATTTTCAGCTTTAAGAGTAAATTGCTTATTTAAGTAGTCTTCATAGGCGTTATAAACTTCTGTTTTTAATTCTTCTTGAGCCTTATAAAGTTCAATTTCTCGATTTTGTTTTGTTATTTTAGATGTTCGAACTTTCGTTTTACTTTTTCCTCCATCAAATAAATTCCAGGACAAATTCAGTCCTAAATTAACACCGTACGTTTCGTTATTAAGCGCGAATGAGGTTACAGGGTTCATACTTTCATTCCAATTATAACTTGCACTACCATTAACTTTAGGAAGAAATTTAGCTTTATTTATTTTAATATCTAACTCGCTCAATAATATGTTTTGCCTATTCAGTAAAGAGGTTACATTATTATTAATTGCATTTTGTAAGATGCTATCTTCATTAAGTGTTTTTAAAAAAACTACCGTGGTGTCTACAGCATATTCAGTGATAATATCTCTACCTAATAGTAGGTTTAGGTTGCGCTTTAGGTTTTTAAAATCTTTGTACGCAGAAGCGTATGAAATACTATCATTATTAAGATCTACTTGTGCGTTTAGTTCATCCAATTTTGAGCCTTGTCCATATTTTAATTTCTTTTTTGTACGTTCTAGACGATCTTTAGAGTTTTTAATATTTAGAAGGAGGTTCTCAGTAATCTGTTTTTGATATGCTACATTATAATAAGTATCATATAATGAGACAATAGTATTCTCTATTAATTGTCGCTCTTCAATTTTTTTAAGATTGAAATTTTCACTGTTTTTTTCATTGTTGAATTTACGTTCCAATCCATCAAAAATTGTATACTCTGCAGTAACGGAAGCATTATAGGATTCTGTTATTGCATTGGTTATATTAGTGTTACTACCATCAGAAAAAGTTACATTTTGAGCTTCATCGGAATAGTTTATACCACCCGAAAGTGAAACTGTAGGCAGATAACCACTATTTAATACTCTTTTTTCAATATCAGAAACTTTTGTATTATTTTTTGCAATGCGCACGTCATAGTTCTTTTCTACCGCAATTTTTATAGCTTCATCCACAGTAAGTACATTTTGTGAGACTGCTGGAGAAATAATAAGAATAGCTAATAGTATTGTTAAAGTTTTAAAATTTTTCATTTGCTACTTTTTGTTCTATGATTGCACGTTCTACTTCTTCTCTGGTTGGTTTTTTACCTGTTCTTACATATTTTATATAGACTTTAACTGTATTTGAAAACGAAAGAAAAACGGGAAGAATGAATAGTGTTAATATGGTTGCAATCGCTATTCCATAAGAAATAGCAATGGCCATTGGTATTAAAAACTGTGCCTGAAGGCTTCTTTCTAACATCAAAGGAGCAAGACCAGCTATAGTAGTTATCGAAGTCAGGAAAATGGCTCTAAAACGTGCTCTCCCGGTTTCGTAAAGAGCTTCTTCAAATTTCAATCCTTCTTTTAAAAATGAATTAAACTTATTAGTAAATACCAGACCATCGTTTACTACAATACCTATTAAACCAACAATACCTAAATACGATAAAATACTCATAGGAAAGCCGTGTAAGTAATGTCCCCAAGCCACACCTATAATACTAAAGGGTATAAGTGCTAGCAATATAAATGGCTGACTGAATGATCTAAAAGTGAATACTATAACTACATATATCAGAAAAATAATGGCAGGGAAAACTGCAGTTGCTGAGTCTGCAATTTTATTAACTTCTCGATTTTGACCTTCTGCAGAAACTGTAACTTCAGGGTATTTATCTTCTATTTGTTTAGCAACTCTTGTTTGTAAATCTATCATGATATCTGCAGCACTGGCTTTAGCATTATCAACATCCGCTTCTACAGTTACCTCTCGAATTCCGTTTAAATGATTAATGGCTACTTCGCCTCTTTCAATAGTATAGGACGCTACTTCTGATAGAGGAATCCGTCCATTTGACGTACTGATTTCAATTGTATTAATGTTATTGATTGTTGATCTGTTCTGTTTATCGTATCGTACCCAGATTTTTACTTCGTCCTGACCTCGCTGAATTCGCTGTACTTCATTTCCATAGAAAGCGTTTCTAACTTGTGTCATTAAACTATTATAACTTAAACCTAACAGTTGTGCGTTATCCTTCAGTTTCAAATTAATCTCTTTGATACCTTTAGGACTTGAATCCACAATATCCTTAACATTAGGGTTCTTCTTTAATTCGGAGTATATGATCTCCTTGGCTTTATTAATCTGTTCAATATTTTCGCCTTGTAAGGATACCGAGATAGGCGCTCCACCAACATTAGCACCAGAATTAAAGGATAGTTTTTCGAGAATCGGAATATTACCTACAGAAGCTCGAATTTTATCTGTAATTTCTATAGAAGAAATAGAACGTGTTTCGCTAGGGGATAGATTTATTGTAATACTGCTGGATGAACTACTTGGACCTATACGCTTCACGGTACCGGTAATATGAGATTCGTTTATCTCGTTTGGACCTAAATCTTTATTGATTTTCCAAACATTATTTTCTATGTAAGTGGCAATCGAATCTGTAACACGTTCACTTGTTCCTTTGGGTGTGTTTATTGTTGCAACAATTTGATCACTTGCGTTCGTAGGAAAAAATGTTAATTTTATGATACCACTTGTAAAAGCACCAATTGTGATTATGAACAAGAATAATATGATAGCAAAAGACAAAAACTTGTTCTGTAGACATTTTTTATAAACAGGACTGTATATTTTATCCCGTAAATAATCCATGAATCGTTCCCCCAGTTTATTAAACTTGCTTACTTTACCGATGTTCTTAATATCTTTAGAATGTGCTAAATGCGCCGGAAGAATTAATAAAGCTTCGATTAGAGATACAAGTAACGTTAATGTAACTACAAGAGCAATATCTCCAAAAAAGTCACCTATTTGACCGTCTAAAAAGAAGAATACCGAAAATGCCAATATTGTAGTGGCAATGGCAGAAAGGATAGGTTTTAGTACTTCTAATGTACCATTTACAGCGGCTTGTATTGGAGACTCTCCTTTTTCTCGTCGACTATAGATGTTTTCGGCAATTACAATACCGTCATCAACGAGTATACCTATAACCAGAATCATCCCAAACATGGAAAGCATATTTAGAGTAACTCCATAATTAGGTAAAAGAATAAACATTCCGAAGAAAGATATTGGTAATCCAAAAGCTACCCAAAATGCTACACTAGGTCTTAAAAAGAAAGATAAAAGTATTAAAACTAGTAACATCCCTACGAGGGCATTTTCTAGTAATAGCGAGATCCTATCTTCTATAAGGTCTGCGGTGTTGAAAGTTGATTTTAATTCAATATTTTTATTTGTAGCATTAAACTCTTTTATATAGTTTTTTACACTTTCGACACTACTAATTAAGTCTTCAGAATTCGTGTTTTTTAAGTCGATTTGAATTGCTTGTTCTCCATTATAAAAGAGTTTATCAGGGTTTTCACTAAAGGTGTCATTTAATTTGGCAATATCTCTAAGGTATACTTTTGATCCATCAATAGAGGATTTTATAACTACATCCTTAAGGTTGTCTGCAAAATACTCTTTGTTATTTGCCCTAATTAAAAATTCTTCATCCTTAGTTTTTATGGATCCTCCGGAAATACTAATATTAGCTTCTGCAATAGACTTTGCAACTTCTTCGAATGTCAGGTTATAATTTCTAAGTTTAGCTTCGGAAATAGAAATTTCTATTTCTTCATCAGGAAAACCTGTTAGTGAAATTTGCGAAATTCCATCAATCCTAAGTAAGTCATTTTCTATATCTTGTGCATACTCCTTTAAAATTCGCAAAGGAATATTTTTACCGGTAATAATGAATGAAATAGCAGGTCGTGTTGGTTTAATTGTTTCTATGACCGGAGGTTCGATAGTTTTTGGAAATGAAGGAATTCTGTCGACTGCGTTTTTTACTTCATCTAATACCAAATTGATGTCAAAACCAGACAGAATTTCAATTGTTACAGATGCACTATTTTCTTGCGAAACAGAACTTACTCTGTCAATACCTATAATACCTTTAAGGTTTCGTTCAATTTTTTCGACGATACCTTCTTCAACTTCTTCAGGAGAGGCTCCCGGATAAGTAACTGTAATCTGTATGGTTTTAGCATCAGATAAAGGAAAAAATGAGGAATTCATTTTTTGATATCCTAGAAAGCCAAAAATTAAAAAGCCTACTATAAAAATATTTACAGCAACTGGGTATTTTATAAAGTAACCAAGAAAGTTTTTCATAATTATTCTAAAATTTCTACTGGCATACCTGGGTAAGCATTCGCAATGCTTTGGTTTACAATAAGAGTTTCTGCTTCCAGACCAGTTATAACAGAAGTATTACCTTGATAATTGACAATATTTATTGGCTTCAATTCTAACAGATTGTCTTTTACAACATAGACCATATTGTTTTCTAGAATGAGCGCATTATCTATTTTAAAGGCGTCTATTAAATCGCCGCCATCTATTTGGGCTTTTAGGTATTGACCATCCTTTAGGTCTCCATTACTAACCTCTACAATGACGTTAACACTCTGTGTATCCTGATTTATTTTTCCGTTTATTCGTGTTATTTGTCCAATAAATGACTGAGAATCATCCATTGTTTTAAGATGAACGGTAATTCCTTTTTTAAGATATTTATTATCGGACGCGGGTATCGAAAGATTGAGTTCAAAATTGGAATCATCTGTAAACTCGCCAATTTTTTGGCCACTTCTAATTAAAGTCCCAACATTTACAGTAGACTCTGTGACTATTCCATTAAAAGGGGCATTGATATAGTATTTACTCAAACGTTCTTCTAAATTTATAATGTTGTAATACGCACTATAAATATTCTTTCCGGATACAAAAAGTTTCTCTTCATTAGTACTAAAATTTGGTAGTTCCGGAGTTTTTGAATTCACACTAAGGTTTTCTAAATAAACTTCCCATTTTTTGTAAATATTAGGATAATCTATTTCCATATCTGGCAGCATAGTAGCAATTTGATTCATTAAATCACTTCTGGCAGATTTAATTTGAGCGGTATGTTCTTTGCTATCCATAACAATTAGAGCTTGTCCTTTCCTAAACCTATTACCGATTTTAAAAGCTGTATTTGTTTTTCGAATTACACCTTGCACTTCACTATATAATTCTATTTTCTCTTTTGCATGAAGTATACCTGTCGCTTCAATAGCATAAGGAACATTAGTTAATTCTACTCGTTTTACTTTAATTACTTTTTTAGATGTCTCGGCTATGACTTCTTCCTTTTTTTCGTTGTCTTCGGTATTCAATAAATTAAAAGCCAAAATGCCTAGAATCATGATTGAAACTCCTATAATAATGCTAACATATTTTCTCATTTTGGTCTACATTTTCATGTTTTTTCTCAGATGTTTTTTGATATTTGGAGCTACATCGTCCTCATACTTTTCTAATTGTTCCTGAGACAATACTTTTTCCAGTTCAGAAAATTTTCCTTTTTTTATTTCATTCATCTCTCCAATTTTACCAAACATACTTCCTTCTGCTTCCATCAAAACAACCATTCTCTCTGTATACTTTAGATTGATTACTTCTACT
This sequence comes from uncultured Aquimarina sp., assembly GCF_947495315.1. Classification (GTDB taxonomy): domain Bacteria; phylum Bacteroidota; class Bacteroidia; order Flavobacteriales; family Flavobacteriaceae; genus Aquimarina. The sequence goes on from NZ_CANLYD010000017.1 coordinate 63,862, forward strand.
TTTTCGGCTTGCTCTTTATTAAGGTTTAACTCCTCAACCATTTGCTGTGTTTGATAATCAGCCATTTCGGTTGCATTCATTTTTTGTTGTGCAAAAGTGCTGATGTTACAAACAAGAATTATTATTACCGTTAGAATGTTATTTCTCATCTATTTGTTTTTAGTTAAACTTTAGTTTCCTAAACCATATATCTTTAAGACTTATGTTTACATTAATCATATTAAATTTTTCTTCTACTAGAATACCCGAAACAGTTCCGCGTTGACCGGTCGCATATGAAATATTAATCATAGAACCTCCTCTAATGCTAATTGGAAAACCTATTCCTGCCGTTACGCTGTAATTGTTAATTGTCTGGTCGTTCACTTTTAGATATCCTGAATCATAATTAAACCCGGCTCTGAATTCTATATTTTCCCAATATTTTAGTCCTATCTCTTTCGCTCTATATTGAGCTCCAAGGCTAATAATACTTTGGTCTACATAATCACCAATGTCATCACTTTGTTTCGTAAATCCCCATAGATTGCCCTTATAGTCAAGATTAACAGTAAGTGAGTTGAAAAATCTGGCACTAGCTCCAAAACCTAATTCCAGTGGTAGTTCAAAACTATCGATAGCTAGATCATTTTCATCTTCTACCTCGGTAGGAATAAAGTCAAGACTTTTGAAAACACTTCTGTCCTGTGATCCACTTAGGGATGTAGGGAAATCAGTTGTAAAGCCCAAAGTATATTGGTCATCTATCTTATATTGCAGTCCAAATCCTAGTCTGAAACCGTTGTAATAATTCTCCTCCGCTATATTTAGAAAGGTTTCTTCAAAAATGATGTTCTCTGTCTGATCAATAACACCAAATAAAAATGAAGCTTTCATACCTAAACTTAGATTGTCATATATTCTGTATCCATAATGTAAGCTTAAGTCATTGAGACCACCAGAACCTATGATGTTGCTAATAAATTGATCCTGAGATCCTTCAATGTTAGTTGCAATTCCGATTAAAGCGTATCCGACGTCCGTAAAGGGAACTATAGATATACCCATACCAGATCTCTCATTAATACTAAATCCCATTGCCAGATTAGAAAAGTTAGACGAAAACCTGTTTTCATCTTTATCATTAGTAGAAACATTATTTAGCTCTCCTAGAAAACCTATATCCAATAAAAAACTCTTTTCAGGAATACCTGTAAAAGATGCTGGATTTAGTGTATTTAATAAGTAATTACTTTCTAAAGCAATTCCTCCTTTTCCTAGAGCACTATTTCTTCCGATATTAGAATTGGTTTGTACACCTAACCCAAACAAAGAATATGGAGACCCTGTTAAAGAATTGGTTTGTGCTTTTATGGTAGATATCCAAAAAAATAACACTCCTAATATTTTTAAATAATTATTATTCATCATAAATGGCATACGTCAATATTAACCGAGCTCTAAAGTCAGTGCTACTTTCGCCTTCCAGTATAAAGCGATCTACGGTTTGATTAAAGTTTTGTGAAAAAAGTACTAAGGCATTATCTATAATTGGAGCTTCTTCTAGTTCCTGCTCTAAATAAAACCCAATAGGTATTTCATATATAACTTCGTTAAACTCTATGTTTTCTTCATTAATGATTGCAAAAACATTTCCTTGTCCGTTGAACAATCTATCGACCAGTTCATTATTTTGATCTGCTATATCAACAAAAAGTGAATCTCTAATAGGAAGCACATCACTAAAAACTTGTGGAGGTGGTTTTATTTGTAGCGTTGCGTTAAGAATAGTTCCGGTACCAGAGATATCATATATTTTACGAATAGTGGGAAACTGAATACGAGTAGCATAACCAATGCCCGCTTGAATATAGCTTCTATTTTCACTGTCTTTGGACAACAAGTTAATTTCTTGATCAATCAATGGTTCAAGAAAAGTACCGGTTACATTGCTTCTAATATTATTAAAGGATTTAGGGGTAACTGTAGCAGAATTTATAGATAAATCGAACGTTTCTTCATCGTCTCCAAATTCTCCTGGAACAGAATAAAAAAAACGGAGATACGTATTTCCACTATTTTTTGAAAAGCCTAAAACAGAAGCATCATCATCATCTCCAGGTTGTAAAGTAAATCCCTTGAATTTTCTTATTAACTCATCATCATCATTAATATCTCCATCACGTATCAAATCAAATAATGTTTGACCAAATTCAATTGGTAAGGATATATGCAAAGAATCTTCATCAAATGGTTCGGGAATATAGTTTCGTGTAACTATTGGTGTAGTTTCAAAAGGGAGTAAACTGGTATTATAAAACACATCGTCTTCTGGATTAACTTCATCTGTAAGGACATGAATATTTACCTGCGCAACCTTAGTGGTATCGCTATAAAAATATCGATCATATCCTAAAATTAATGCAATGCTATCTAGCTCGGCGTCATCTGGAAGACTGTAGCCAAATGCTGTTAACTCGAAATAGTTAGAAGCACGTACTGTACCAAAAAACTCATCTTTGTATTGTCCTAATAATAATCTATTACTACTTGAACTATTAATACTATCAAACTTAAATGTTGATAATTCGACAGCAAAAGTATCAATGGATATAATACGAACATTAGAATCTGTAAAATCTTGTCCTACCTCTAGTGTAGGAATATCTCCTTCTCGATCGGAACAAGAAATTATAGACAATATTATTATTAATAAACCTGATAGTTCCCTCATTTGTTTTATTATTTGAATAACAAAACAAAGAGACTTTTCAGAATTAGAAAACTATAATCTACTAATTACAAGTACCTCTATACCAGTTCCTGTTTTCGCTCTACCAATCTAATAAACAAAGTTTCATCGAGGTAAACCCTATTTTGGTATATAAAAAAGGGATACCGGTATATCTTTTTTTTTGATGCTTTTATGCTATGCTATTTTTACTCAAAACTCGTATGAAATGAGGTGTCATTTTACATTAATAATAATGCTTTCAGGAATAGCTAATACATTATGGAGTCAGAATCCACAAGGAGAAATAGGAGGTTTTGAATATTCGGTTATTCCTGATATTGGCGATACCCAGATAGATAAATACACTGCAAATCTAAATTTTGGAACTAGACTAGGAAAAGGTATGGTAGGTTTTGGTGTTTCCTATACTCTTTATGACTTTTTATATAAGAAGGATTCTTTTATCGATTTTGATCTAGCTCCTTATGAAAGGATTCATAATATACGATTCCGGTTGTTTTATAGGTATATGATTAATGATTCCTGGTCAGGAAATATTATGTTTTCGCCTGTTATATCCTCCAACTTAGAAGGAAGTTTAAGCAGTAATGATCTCATCATAAACTCTATACTTTCTGTATCCAAAAGATGGGGTAATAATGAAACTTTTTCAATACTAACATTCGGATTAGGTTTTGGAACCCCATTTGGTGAACCTCAATTTTTTCCTGCTATTTCTTTTAGGAAAAAAATAAATTCTAATTGGAATTACATATTAGGTATTCCAGAAACAAGTATAAATTATAATCACGGAGAGCGACATACTTTTTCGGGGAAAGCAACTTTTAATGGTCTTTTCGGAAATGCCTCTTCATCTGCTATTTTACCTGATAGTAGTTTACAAACAAACACAAAATTACAATATAATTCACTGAATACCGGGATCCAATATAATTATAGAATACAACCCAATTGGACAACTACCATTAGTCTGGGTTATACACCTTGGAACCAATTAAAAATACTAGACAATGACAATAACGAGCTATATGATATAGGATCAGATAGTTCCTTTTATATATCTATGGGATTAAAGTTTAACTTAAATAAAACAATAAATGAAAACAAAAAATAATCCATTTTTAATAAATCCATTCCAATTACAAAAAATATTGTTGGCATCACTAATGGTAGTTGTCATCACTAGTTGTTCTGATGATGATGATGATGACCTATTAGGAAATTGGGTGGAACGATCCGTTTTTGATGGAACTCCCAGAAGCAGTGCTGTAGCATTTACTATTAATAATACAGGATATATGGGTACGGGATTTGATGGCGATGATTATCTAAAGGATTTCTGGAAATATGATCTAGAAGGGAATTTCTGGAGTCAATTGGCAGATTTTCCTGGAGTAGAACGCAGTGCTGCCGTGGGATTTACAATTGGCAGTGATGCATATGTAGGTACCGGTTTTGACGGCGACAATGAATTAAATGATTTTTACCTTTATAATTCTTCAACAAATATGTGGTCTCCTATTGCTGATTTTACAGGAGGGAACAGGCGAGGTGCTATTGCATTTAATTCTGATTCTTCTGGATACGTAGGGACCGGTTTTGATGGTGATAATGACAAAAAGGATTTCTGGAAATACAATCCTGTTTCTGATGAGTGGACAGAGTTAGTCGGTTTTGGGGGAGATAAAAGACGAGATGCGATGACCTTTTCCATCGGAGATAAAGTATATCTGGGAACGGGTATTTCTAACGGTATAAATCAGGAAGATTTTTGGGTGTTTGATACTACAACAGAAATCTGGAGCGTACTAAGGGATCTGGATGATAATGATGACTATACAATTACAAGAAATAATGCTGTAGGCTTTAGTATAGGAAACAGAGGGTATGTTGCCTGCGGAAATAGTGGTCTTGGTCCATCGACCTCAATATGGGAATATAATCCTGCAACTGATCTTTGGGTAGAGAAAACAGAATACGAAGGTATATCCAGAGAAGATGCTATTGCCTTTTATAATGGATCACGCGCTTTTGTTGGATTGGGTAGAAGCGGAACTTTATATCTGGACGATAATAGAGAGTTTTTCCCATTTGAAACCGAAGATGAAGATGATTAATAATTATTAGCTACGATCAGGCAGTATTCTTCTTTTTTCCAAAATCTCCCTCCATAAATACTGTCTGATCTATTTTAAACCACTATGAAAGAGTTTCTTAAATATACAATTGTCTTTATAACAATCGTCACAGGTGTTTTAGTATTGAGTTTCTTTCTCCAAAAGGAAACATTAAAAAATGATGACGTATATACGCTGAAGATCAATGAACGTGCAGAAAAAGAATGGTATTATGAAGTGTATTCAGATTCTAAATTAATTATAAAGCAAGAAACTATTCCGGGAGTTTCTGGTATACAACATTTTAAATCGAAAGAAGAGGCCAGAAAAATTGGAACGTTGGTAATTACTAAATTAAAATCTGGAAACATGCCAATGATATCATTAAATGAACTAAAGAAGTATGATATCACTTTCAAAAAATAACTATCTTGATCCATATAAAAAAGTAGTTGCTTTGAAAAAAAGCTTTCAAATTAAAGAGATCTGGATTCACGTAATTATCTGGTTGTGTTTTTTTACATTACCTATAATAATCGCGATTCCAGAATTAGATCAAATACGATTAGATTTTTTTTATAGGGGATTTAGTAGTGCAGGTCTATTTTATATTAATTATTTATTATTAGTTCCCAGGTTACTTCTAAAGAAAAGAATCCTTCTATACATCATACTTTCAATTAGTGTTTTGGTTTCTTTTAATTACCTTCTTAGAAATTTTTATCCAATCCCACCATTAGAGAGTTTAGATAAATATTTGGAATTAGAAAATGAATTCCGTCCGATAAAAAATTTGAAATATATCGTTCCTGCAATTTTCTCTTTTGTCTTTTTTCTTTTAGGAGGCATCTTTAGTCTTATTGTGGATTTTTATAAAAGAGATCAAATTGCTAAAGAAATAGAGGTAAAACGAACGGAAACGGAGCTTCGATTTCTAAAAACTCAATTAAATCCACATTTCTTGTTTAATTCATTGAACAGCGTATATTCATTAGTACGTAACAAGTCTAATGAAGCTCCAGAAGCAGTAATTACATTATCCGAATTAATGAGATATATGTTGTATGAGGCTAATCAAGAAATAGTGTTTCTTAAAAAAGAAATTGATTATATAAAAAATTATGTATCTCTACAGCGACTAAGACTAGCTAATAGTGAACAAGTAAAATTACTGATTAAAGGAAACTATGAGGACAAAAAAATCTATCCTCTTTTATTGATTTCTTTTATTGAAAATGCTTTTAAATATGGTACGGATTTTAAAGGAAATACCATTATAGACATAACGATTGAAGTCACCGAAAGTAAACTTATGATGAGCATAAGTAATATCATCGGAGCTTATAAGAAGAATGAAGATTCTTCGGGTATTGGTCTTAGCAATATTAAGAATCGTTTAGAACTTTTATATAAAGATGCCTATACTCTTACTATAAAGGAAGACGAGGACTTTTATAAAGTTGATTTAACATTAACACTTAAATAGAATGAAGTGTATTATAATTGATGATGAGCCACTGGCACTTAATATTATAAAATCCTATTGTGAGGATTTAGGTACTCTAGAAGTTATTGGAACATTTACAAATGCATTAGAAGCATTAGATATTATTAATAATACCAACGTTGATCTAGTTTTTTCTGATATCGAAATGCCTCAAATCAATGGGATTGATTTTATGAAAGCTTTAGACCGCAAACCTCTTTTCATTTTTACTACTGCTTATTCCCAATATGCTATAGAAGGATTTGAACTAAATGCAATAGATTATTTGGTGAAACCCATACCTTTTCCAAGGTTTATAAAAGCAGTCAATAGGGCAAAAGAAATTTTTGAATTAAAAAAAGACAATTTAACAACACCCAATACAATAAAGAAACCTACGCAATCAATTACAGCTCCTGATCAGTTTATTTTTGTGAAATCAGAATATGAAAATATAAAAATAGAGTTAGAGTTGATAAAATATATTGAAGGTCTTAAAGATTATTTGAAAATTCATATTTCTACAGGAAAACCCATACTTACTTTAATGAGTTTTAAAGACATTGAAACTAAACTACCTTTGGATGTTTTTTTGAGAGTTCACAGATCATTTATTATAAATATAAATTATATTGATTCAGTTCAAAGAAATAGAATACTAATTGATACAGTAAGAATTCCTATTGGTGAAAGTTATAAGAAGGGTTTTTTAAAACGTTTAGGGATATGATTTCGATTTTTGTTTTATATAAGAAACTTATTCGGGATAAAAACCTCCATTTTTCTTCAATATATTCTCGATATAATTTATAAAAAAAAGAACCATAATTGAATAACAATATTCATCTCCTATTCCAAAAAGCATTTTTATAGTCTTCTTTTCTGGAGGCAGTTTCACGATTTTTTATGATAAGATGTGTTTTATCTATTTCTTTACTTCGATACCCAAGTAGATGAAAGAATTGCTTTGTAAAGAACCTAGCAACTTTTAAATTTACCATTAAAGCATCTTTTTTTTCGGATATCCAATGTATTCCAGGAAGTGCAGGTAAAATGTGATCAAACCTTATTTTTCGTAAAATTGCGGATAGATACAAAAAGAAATAGGGTGTCTTTTTTATAATGAAAAAACCATCATTACCTTTTCCTTGATACAGCGGCATAAATATCCTTCCTTTGCTTTTAGCTACAATGTTTTTACCATTACTAATAGCTAGGTTTTGCCCTTTGTCAATTTTCTGAAAATTGATAAAACCATCTTTCATGCTAAACTCTTCACCTTCTTTAATTTTATAGAGGTAGAAGATTTCATAGGTTTTATGAGACTTTTTTAAGGTACTGCGCAGAAATTTATAATGTTCTTCAAAATTCACATCATTTTTAAGAACGTTTCCCGCGAAAACCATGGTGAGATAAATAAAAGAAATATGGTTTTTTACCGAATTCGGATCATCATGCTGACCCGCTTCAAATCCAAAAGAAACATATCCACGTTCATTGATATAGCTTAATAGTGGACCATCTAAGTATTCTTCAATACCCAAAATCATGGGTATAGGATATTGCATAGTAAACTTCCTGTTTAGCATACTATCATTAACCGTTAGGAATGGTATTGTTTTACTAGAAGTAGTGTGCAGATCAAAAAAATAGAAAGGTCCTTTTTCTTTATCAAGAATTTTTTTTAAAGTGTTATAAATATCTAATTGCTGGATACTATCTTTATTATCATGATGAGGTTTATTTGTATATAAATCTTTTAGAGTATCGTTAGTCCACAATCGATTTAGATCTTTTTTTTGGTACCGGACACCGTTTTCTAAAGCCCATAAGTTCCCACTGATTCCATACATATTTCCCGACATTGGCGTTTCTGAATTTTCTAAATTTTCAAAAACCTTTTTTAGAGCAAATACTCCTGCTGGCTCATTACCGTGAATACCTCCAAAAAAAATTAGTGTTGGACCAGGTTGATTACCTTTATAGTGACCAATGAGGCGCTCAATATCAATAGATTGATCTAATGCCTTACTATATATTTTGACCATTATCAAATTTGATTACATCTTTAATTGTTATAATACCTACCAAATCGTTTTCTTGCACAATAGGAACACATCCTATTTCATTTGTTTTCATAATTCTTATAGCTTCTACGATCGTAGTTTTTGGAGGTATGGTAATTACTTCCTTCGTCATAATATCTGCTACAATTTGATCTTTATTATCCTGAGTATACTTCTGGTGATTTTTAACATGTGTCCAGGTAAGTAGGCCGCATAATTTTCCGGCATTGTCTTCTACCGGAACGTGATGAATATCTTTCCATTTCATTATACTGGTTGCAAGACTGGCGATATCGTTTTGATTTACGGTAAACAAGCGGGTAGACATGATATGTCCTACGAGATGAGGTGAAGTATTACATACTTCAGATTTGTTTTCTATTCCTTGCCATTGATGCACGGGAGAATCACTTTGTTGATTTTGATACATTACTTTCGTTAATATTCTTAATGCCTCATCTTGTTTATAGTTTTTACAGAGTTTGCGATAATTTTTAATTTGCCATTCTGATCCAGAAATTCCTTTAGTTCTACTTTCAATAATCCCTAGTAGTTTTTCTATGTCCTGTTTATCAATCTTCATTTTTTCTAAACCTGAATATGCAATTGGTAATAATTCTTTTATTACTAAATCCTGTACTGAGATTTGTTTTCCCATCCAATGCAAAATGGAATCTTTTCCCATTCTGGCAGTTTTGATAAAGTTTGCTTTTGCATCTTTAAATTCCATATAATCGGATATTTGGTCAAACTTAGCAGGTCTGCCAACCATTAAACCCACCCAAAATGCAAAATTGGCCATCTCGTCTTTAACGGTTGGCCCTGAAGGTATATAACGATTTTCGATTCTTATATGAGCTTTTCCATTTCCAACTCCATAACAAGGTCTATTCCATCTGTATATTGTACTGTTGTGTAAAGAAAGTGCAGGTAACTTTGGTATATTACCTTTGCGCAGTTCTTCCAAGGAATTCTTATCAATATCTTTGGCCAAAAGTATTTTGTGGTTTGCGATGTCATTTTTGTATACTTCTACAATAGATCCAGAAGCCCAATTATCTCCGAACGAAACCCTAGCAGTTTGATCCTTTAAAGCATATGAAGAACTACGAGTATCGAGACTTTGACGAAATAAGGCTATCCTGGTTTCACTCCAGAGCTCTCGTCCAAGTAATAAGGGCGAATTGGTACAGATTCCAAGAACCGGAGCAGAAATTGCTTGTGCCCAATTATAACTTGAGACAAAATCTTTAGGAGGAATTTGAAGATGTAATTGAAAACTAGTATTACATGCTTCAAAAAGTACAGAATCATGATCTGTAGTTAGTTCGTCAACTCCTCTTAAATGCAACCTGAAATCAGCATCTCGTAATTCTCTTAGTTTTTTATTCAACTCCCAATACCTTGGACTAGGTGTCATATAATCAAAGCTTAACTGGTTTTTACTAATCGTAGGTAAAATACCGGTCAATAATACTTTTGTATTTAATTTTTCAGCGTGTAATGATGCTTTTTTTAGTAATGTTGATAATTGATTTTCAACCTGATCGAAACAATTATTTTTTAATTCTACAGGGTCAAGGTTTATTTCTAAATTATATTTTGCGAGTTCTGTTGTAAAGTGAAGATCATTGATTGATTTTAAAACCTCTTCGGCGTTTATAGCTGGACGCCAAGAATCAGTAACAAGACAAAATTCTTGCTCTGAACCAATACGAACAATATCATCTTCGATTAAGTTTTGTTCGAGCATTAATTCTAAAGCTTTAATATCGTCAAGCAGATTTCTAATGAATGCTGCTCGTCTATCTCTATGATTTATTGTATCAATCGAATGTTCACCCATTTTGTATGTTTACTAGCATTTGTATAAAAAATAGCTCCATTTATTCTCTTCGAAGTTGAATAAACTAAAACAGATAAAAAATGATTTATATCAGTAAACTATTTTTGGCAACTATTATGATAACTCTGAATCTTATGATGAATTCGTAATTTTTTTTTAAAAAATCAAGGTATGATTATGAGTTGTGTAGTCTTTTTAACTTTTTTTTAATAATCCATCAACGCATTTACTCATCGTGTTCAATTACTTTTATCACTTAATCAAAAAACTAAACCATGAAAAATCAGATATCTAGGATGCTCCTTGTAGCAATGTCCTTTTTATTTTTTGTAGTCGTTTCTTGTAAGAAAGAAACAGAAGTACAAGGACAATCAGAAAGTGAAGAAGTTGGTAAGTTGTCTATCGATTTCGAAAAGTACGAATTAGAAAATGGCCTCCAGGTTGTTTTACACCAGGATAAGTCAGACCCTATTGTTTCTGTAGCGATTCAGTATGGGGTAGGATCTAATCGCGAAAAAACAGGAAGAACTGGATTTGCTCATTTGTTTGAACATATGTTATTCCAGGAATCAGAGAATGTACCTCAGGATCAGTTCTTCAAAAAAATTCAAGATGTTGGAGGAACGCTTAATGGAGGAACCTGGCAGGATGGAACTATATATTATGAAGTAGTGCCTAAAAATGCTATGGAGACAGTAATGTGGTTAGAATCTGATAGAATGGGATTCTTAATCAATACGGTTACAGAAAGTGCATTTAAGAATCAACAAGAAGTTGTTCAGAATGAAAAAAGACAGCGTGTAGACAATAACCCTTATGGACATACAAGTTGGGTTATTGATAAAAATATTTTCCCGGAAGGACATCCATATAATTGGCAGGTAATTGGCGAATTAGTAGATCTTCAGAATGCAACAGTAGAAGATGTAAAGGAGTTTTATGATAAGTATTATGGTCCAAACAATGCAACTTTAGTACTAGCAGGAGATTTTGAAACTGCAGATGCTAAAGCAATGATCGAAAAATATTTTGGTGAGATTAAAAAAAGGCAAACTGTAGAAAAGCTTAAAGTTCAGAATGTAACCTTATCAGAAACGAAGAGGTTTATGCACGAGGATAATTTTGCTACAACTGCACAGCTTAATATGGTTTGGCCTACTGTAGAGCAATATACTAAAGATGCATATGCATTGGATTTTTTAGGAGAGTTATTGGCCGAAGGAAAAAAAGCACCCTTATATAAAGTATTAGTAAAAGAAAAAGAATTAACATCCGATACAAATGCGTGGAACCGTTCAATGGAGATTGCAGGAAAATTTAGAGTTAATATAACTGCTAATGATGGTAAAAGCCTTGCAGATATAGAAGCTGGAGTTTTTGAAGCATTTAAGAAATTCGAAGAAGAAGGAATCACTGATACAGATATTGAGCGCATCAAAGCAGGTTTGGAAACACAATTCTATAATGGAATCAGTAGTGTGTTAGGAAAATCGTTTCAATTAGCTCAGTATAACGTATTTGCTGGAGATCCTGGATTTATTACAGAGGATATAGAAAACATCAAAGCGGTTACTAAAGAAGATGTAATTAGAGTTTATAATACATACATCAAGGATAGGCCTTATGTAATTACTAGTTTTGTACCTAAAGGAAAGACCGATTTAGCAGCAAATGATTCTGTGAAAGCAGCTGTGGTAGAGGAAGAAATTAAGGAAAATGTAGAAACTGCTGTGGCTGAAACTAAAGAAGAAATAGAGAAAACACCTTCTGCCTTTGACCGATCTGTAGCGCCAAAAGAAGGAGAATCGCCTAAATTAAATATACCTACTTCTTGGAATACTACACTAGCTAATGGAATGAAAATTTACGGTATTGAGCAAAATGAACTTCCGTTGGCTAATTTCAGTTTGGTAATCTCAGGCGGACACTTACTAGACTCTTTTGATAAAGTAGGTGTTGCTAACCTTATGACGGATATCTTAATGGAAGGTACAGCTACTAAAACTCCAGAGCAATTAGAAGAAGAAATAGAATTATTAGGCGCTTCTATTAATATGTATACGACAAGAGAAGCTATTGTGATTAGTGGAAACACGCTAGTTCGTAACTTGGAGAAGACTATGGATTTGGTAGAAGAAATTCTTTTAGAGCCAAGATGGGATGAAGAGGAGTTTAGTAGAATTAAGACAAAAACGATTAATGATATTAAAAGATCTGCCGCTAATCCTAATGTTGTAGCTAGAAATGTATATAATAAAGTACTTTATGGCGACAAGCATATGTTTGCATATCCTACAATCGGAACCGTTGCATCTGTAGAATCGATTACTATTGATGATTTAAAACAATTTTATACGAATAATTTCTCTCCTTCTGTGAGTAAATTTCAGATTGTAGGAGATTTAAATCAAGATAAGGCACTTGCTGCCCTTAAAAATTTAGAAAGTAAATGGGCAAGTAAAGAAGTGACTATTCCAGAATATGAAATTGTAAATAACAGAGATAAATCTTCTTTATATTTTGTAGATATTCCTAATGCAAAACAATCTGTTATCAATATTGGTTATCTTTCTATGGCTCGTACAGATGAGGATTATTTCCCGGCTACGGTAATGAATTACAAGTTAGGTGGATCTTTCTCCGGAAATGTAAATCTAATCCTTAGAGAAGAAAAGGGATATACTTATGGTGCTAGATCAGGATTTAATGGTAGTAAAATTCCTGGTACTTTTACAGCTTCTTCCAGCGTGCGTACGAATACCACTTTTGAGTCTGTGAAAATATTTAAAGATGAGATCGAAAAATATAAAAGTGGAATTTCTGAAGAAGACTTAGAATTCACTAAAAATGCTTTGATCAAATCAAATGCACGTAAATTTGAAACTCAAGGGGCATTATTAGGAATATTACAGGAAATGGGACGATACGATCTTGCTCCTGATTATATAGCTAAAGAAGAGGCAATTATTGAAGGAATGACCCTTGAACAACATAAAGCATTAGCAAACAAATATCTTGATGAGTCCAAAATGGCTTATTTAGTTATTGGCGATGCTGCCACTCAATTTGAGCAATTTAAGAATGCTGGTTTTGATGAGGTATTAATGTTAGATAAAGATGCTAAAGAAGTGAAGTTGTCCGATGTAAAGATGTAAGCATTACATCGTTCTGATATTTAAATAAAATAAGGGAGAAATTTAAATTTCTCCCTTATTTTATTTTTAGATACTATTATGTTTTATTTTTATTTTTTGCACCAGTTTACAAACATATTTTTTGAATTCCATGTTTCGAATCCCATAACCATCTAGGCCAATTAACTCTACGTTTTTTGAATCTCCCGACGTTAACTGAATATAAAACAAGGAATACCCATCTCGCTTAAACCAAATCTCGTTTTCTTTCTGTAGAATTTCATATGAGCTGCACTCTTTAGAAAAAGGAGATTCTTTAATTAGTGAATAGTTTTCATAATTGATACATTCATAATGTCGTTCAATTTTCGCCCAGTAAGATTGATAGTATACTACTATAATAGAGATGAGTATGATCAATAAAATAATTGCTATCATGATTTTGTGAAGTTTATGGATGACCTAGTAATTACCTATAGATTGACTCACAGAAAAGAAGTTTAGATCCATTGGTTGGTGATCTAAAATTAATTCACTTTTTTCTATATCATTTTCAAACGTTACAATTTTTTCTAACGCTCCTAATTGATTATATACTTTCCATGGACCTTGTCGTTTACCTTTCACAAATGCGCCTTCAATTTTTATCTTTCCATCAGAATAAAAAGCTTTCCAAGTACCGTGTTCTTTGCCATTGTTATAGTTTTCAATAAAGATTAAGGCTCCATTTTTATTATAGATTTTCCACTGCCCCTGAGTTTTATCATTTTTAAACACCCCTTCCTTTTTTAATTTTCCGTTAGTGTAAAAGTATTTCCAGGATCCATTTAGTTTGCTACCCGTTGTTTCCCTTATTTCTTTAATTGAACCATTATTATAATAAAATGTATTCTGTATGTTTTTCTGTTTACCGGTATTTGAATAAGTGCTATCAGTAATTTTATTAGTTAGAAGTGCCAATTCCTGAGCGTTAGCGTTTGTAAAGAAAAATAGATTTAAAAATGACAGTAGTGTAAAGAGTATCTTTTTCATAATAAAAGTGCTTTTGGTTTTAATCCTTACAAAGATTTAGAATAAAACAGATTTTTATTACACCTCATATAGTGAAAATGTGTTCACTGTTTTCAGGGAATGAAACTATTGAGACTTCTAATTCATGTTATTTATACCTCCTAATTAATCAAGGTACAATAAAACAGTAATTTCTTAGGGGTATTTAACCCTTTACCCAAAAGTTATTTTCCTGTATAGATTCCGTGTTTTAGCTATACCAAATTATGTATCTAAGACATAACTTTATATCATCCTAATCTAAGATATAATTTCCCTTTAAATAGATTAAAAAAATCACTCCCCATTATAATTTTAGATTCCTTTTAAATAGGAATAATTATTAGATGTAAACAATTTTTAGTAGGCATATGACTAATCCCGTGGTATTTAGGTAATATATATTATGTGGGGATTTGCATGAAATTTTAAACATTGAATTATGATTCATTCATCTCTTAGATTTTTAACTAGAACCATCAATGATTATTTAATTATGAGAAATGGTCTTGATGAAAATAAAATCTTCCTTACACATGTTTCGGATGAATCTGGTGTTGCAATTCCGGATAAATCACTTGGGTTGTCTTTAGTTAATATTGAAGAAGAAAAGATATTCAAAGAACAAAATACAGCATTCATTAATGCAAATGGTTCGGTAGAATATAGGAATCCAGAACTAAAATTGAACTTATATATTTTGATTTCTGCAAACTATCAGAATAAGGATATAGATGACCCATCTGATGATTATTACGAGGGGTTAAAACAATTATCTTATGTCATTTCATTCTTTCAATCCAAGAATGTATTTACCAATGATAATACTCCTTCTATGGCTAGTGAGAATCCAAATATTAAAAAACTCATATTAGAACTTTATTCTTATTCATTTGAACAAATGTATAATTTCTGGAGTGTGTTAGGCACGAAATATCTTCCGTCAGTTTTATATAAAGTAAGATTGTTAAGAGTACAGGAAGAAGAACTAATTAGTGATGCTTTACCAATAGAAGAAATTGATTTATTATCAAAAACTAAAGAGTTGTGAATATTAAATATAACAGATTGTTTAACCTTTCAATAACCCATGAGTATTATAAAAGTGGTATAAATGAGGATATAAAATTGAAGCCAGATTCTAAAACAAAAGAACTCTTGGCTAATGGGAAATTATTATTCAAAACACTTGGCAACAGTTTCATTGTATTATATAAAACAATGAGTGATCATATTTCTCCTTTTATAGATTTAGGAAAGGATGTTAATTTTAGATTCTATATAATCGTCGATAGAAGTGATGAGTTTTTAAATATTACAAAATTAGAGACTGGTAAAAAGTACGAAGCAGGGAACAAACTTTATTTTTCAAATGATCCTGTAATGGCTTCATCGGATAAAGATGCTCCAGAAATAATAAATCATACGCTTGTTGATAAAGCATTTGGAAAGTTATTTACGTATTCTTTTTCTCTATCTACAAATCATATAAAAACAAAATTAGAAGTTGAAGATAATCAAGGTCAATTAGTTTCTATAGGAAAAGATACTGATGGTAATGACTTGCCAACAACAATAGAGCTTACCAGAGATAATTTAAAAGTATTTAGTCAACAAATCGATCTAAGAAATAAACCGTCTGGAATTTATAAGATTGTTATAAAAAATATGGCTGGTGATATTCCTCCATTGAGAGAAGAGACCGTATTGATTGATAATGAAGCTTTCAATCAGAGTATACTCGGAATTTTAGATATTAAGTATGATACAGCTTTTAATCATATTTATGGAGATACTGAATTTTACAAACTGCAATTCGATAGGAAAAGTACTTTTTGGAAATATTTTATAATCAATAAATCCAATAATATTGATCTTTCAATTCCAGCTACCAGTCTAAGCATTGAAGACTCCATATCAGGTGGAGGAGCGGCATATTCTAATGTTAATTTCATTAGAGAAGGTGATGAACCTCATGCGACAACCAAGATAAAGGGATATGATACTGTAATTTTTAAATCAGATGATACCATTCCGATTTTTGAAGACCCTAAACTTAATGTAGAGTTACGATTAACACCAGACGATAAAGTATTAGTAGAACACCTTCCTAACCCTCCTTTCAATACAGTAGAAAAAGAAAATGGAGGCGATATAGAGAAAGAAATATTTGTATTCATATAAAGAGAAAAAAGATCATGGCAGATTACAAAACACCAGGCGTATACATCGAAGAGATAAATACGCTTCCAGCATCAGTAGCTCCTGTAGCCACAGCAGTACCAGCTTTTGTTGGATACACAGAAAAAGCAATTGTAGATAATGAGACAATTGACCCTTCAACAAGTAGAATTCCAGTAAGAATTACATCTATGCTTGATTTTATAGATCATTTTGGAGGACCTTTTCAAGAGTATTATGATGTAGCAGTAAGTGATCCCGGCACCGGTGAATCTGATGCTGCTATCAATGTGAGTAGCATAGGAACCAGCCAAACACCTTATCATCTTTACTATCAAATTCGAATGTTTTATGCCAATGGAGGCGGTACGTGTTATGTGGTTTCGGTAGGAACTTACAGTGACATTGATGAAACTGATGCAACTACTATTCAGGCAGATATCGACTCAATAAGTATCGATCATAGTGCGCTACAAGCAGGGCTTAATGCTTGCGAAGAAATTGATGAGATTACGATACTCACTATTCCGGAAGCTATGGAGGTTTCAGATGGTAATCGAAAAACATTGTATGATGCTATGCTTATCCAATGCGATAAATTACAAGATAGATTCGCTGTATTCGATGTAGAAGCAGATATAACATCTACAGTTTTTGATGACGGTAACGATTTTAGAAATGATAATATCGGTCCAGATTATTTAAAATACGGGGCAGCCTATTATCCATCGTTAGAAACCCAAATAGAATTTTCATTTAGTGATAGAAGTGTTTTAATAAGTGATACTACCACAGGCGCCAATGGTGCTATATGGAATGATCAAGGATTAGGAGCTATTCATACTGGGCAAACATCAACTGAAGTAGATATTCCTTTTGTAGCATCAGCAACAATAATAATTGAAACTGTTAACATTAGTGATGGAGATACTTTTTTGATTGGTCCTGAGACGCTGACTGTAGTCGCGGCACCAGGAAACCCTAACGAATTTTCTGCAGGAGCAACCAATAATGATTCTGCGGAGAATCTAAGAGTAGCGATTAATGCATTAGGAAGTACAGGTGTAACTGCTACTATAGACAATAACATACTTACTCTTTCGGCAATTGCAGATGGAGCAGCAGGTAATGGGATACCTTTACAATATACCGCTGTTGGAGCCAATATTGGTGCTGTTGTTTCAGGTTCTGAGTTAAGCGGAGGTGTTGATCGATACATAGATACGAATCTCTACAATCGAATTATAAAAGAATTAAAAAAACATAAAGTGACCCTATATCCATGTGGTGCTATAGCAGGTATATATGCATCAGTGGATAGGGATCGCGGAGTATGGAAAGCACCGGCTAATGTAAGTGTTAATTTGGTCAATGAACCAAGTATAGCAATAACAACCGAAGAGCAAGCGAATTTAAATGTAGATGCAACTACAGGAAAATCTATCAATGCGATCCGATTATTTAGCGGAAAGGGTACTATTATTTGGGGAGCCAGAACACTAGCAGGAAATGATAATGAATGGAGATATGTACCCGTACGTAGGTTTTATAACTTCATGGAAGAATCGATAAAGAAAGCTACAGAGTTTGTCATTTTTGAACCAAACAGCAAACCCACTTGGGTACGAACCAAAGCCATGATAGAGAATTTCCTGACAGGACTTTGGAGAGAAGGTGCCTTAGCCGGAGCGAAACCTGAACATGCTTTTTTTGTAAAAATAGGCTTGGGTGAAACCATGACAGCAATAGACATTTTAGAAGGTAGAATGAATATTGAAATAGGAGTCGCTGCTGTGCGTCCTGCAGAATTTATCATTCTTAAATTCTCACATAAGTTACAAGAATCATAATACATAATCTTTAAAAAATATAAGTTATGCCAACATATAATACACCAGGAGTCTATATAGAAGAGATTTCAACACTGCCAGCCTCCATTGCACCAGTTGCAACCGCAATACCAGCATTTATCGGTTATACTAAATTGACTGCTGATGAAGATGGAGTTGATCTAAAGTTTAAACCTCAAAGAATAACTTCTATGCTAGAATACGTAGAATTATTTGGAGGAGCAAAGAATGATGCGATCGCAGTTTCGATTGTAGATACTTATAACGTAGATGATGATTTATTAACCAGAGAATATAGTGCAACGGCTACAGCATCTGATTATATTCTGTATCATAGTTTAAGTCTATATTTTGCTAATGGAGGAGGACCTTGTTATATCGTCTCAGTAGGAAGTGATAATGATCCGGTAATTGTCGGAGATGGCTCTGTGAGTTCTATTGCAGGAGGGTTAACTGGCGGTATCTCTGCTATTGAGAAAGTTGATGAACCCACTTTAATAGTTTTTCCAGAAGCAAGTAAACTTTCTAGTCAGAGTAACTATGGTTCTGTAGTAGTAGCTGCATTAATATCATGTGCTAAGGTGCAAGATCGGTTTACTATTGCCGATTATCACGGCGATATTACAGATAATGCGGATGTATTAAATTACCGTTCTGAATTAGGTATGAATAATCTAAAGTATGGAGCCAGTTATGGCCCGGAGTTAAAGACTACTTTAAATTATGGGTATGACAATACTACAGTAACAGTGACACATACTAATAGCGGTGGGACAGCTCCACCAGCTCCAGAATTTAATGCAGTAGCTATAGATGATATAAATACAGCTAACCCTAGTGCATATCGATCTATTATTGCGGCAATAGGAAAAGTATATATAGATCTTCCAGCTTCTCCAGCAGTTGCCGGGGCATATGCAAGAGTAGATGCAGACAGAGGTGTTTGGAAAGCACCGGCAAATGTTGGGTTGAACTCTGTTTTAGCACCTACGGTAATGGTTACCAATGAAATGCAAGATAACCTTAATGTTGATCCGTCTACAGGTAAATCTATTAATGCGATCCGAACTTTTTCTGGTAAGGGTATTCTGATTTGGGGAGCCAGAACATTAGCTGGTAATGACAATGAGTGGCGATATGTTCCTGTGAGAAGGTTATACATTTTTGTAGAAGAATCTATTAAGAAAGCAACAGAATTTGTCGTTTTTGAACCCAATAGTAAATTAACCTGGGTACGAACAAAAGCTATGATCGAAAATTTCCTTACAGGATTATGGAGAGATGGAGCACTAGCTGGAGCAAAACCTGAACAAGCATTCTTTGTGAAAGTAGGTTTAGGAGAAACTATGACTGCACAAGATATTTTAGAAGGAAGAATGAATGTAGAGATTGGGTTAGCAGCTGTTAGACCAGCAGAATTCATCATCCTTAAGTTTTCTCATAAACTTCAAGAATCTTAATTCACATAAAATAATCATATAAAATTAACTTTTAAAAATACATATTATGGCAATTAATTATCCCGTTTCGGTTTTTCATTTTCAGGTAGAATGGGGCGGAACACGTATTGGATTTACAGAAGTATCTGGTTTAACTGTAGAATTACAATCTATAGATTATAGAGAAGGTAATGCAGCAGAATATCAAGTAACAAAAATGCCGGGTATACCACAATTCTCTAACATTACGCTAAAAAGAGGAATGTTTAGAGATGATAACGAATTCTTTCAATGGCTTAATACAGTTTCTCTTAATTCTATTGATAGAAGAGATATTACAGTGAGTCTATTAAACGAAGATCATGAGCCAGTTACTGTTTGGAAAATAAAATCAGCATGGCCGTGTAAAGTAGAAGGTCCATCTCTTAATTCTACTGGTAACGAAGTATCGGTAGAAACTATAGAGTTATGTCATGAAGGTCTTAATATAGAATTTGTATAGAAATTATGGCTGATTACTATCCACCAGTCGGTTTTCATTTTCGTGTTGATATTGATGGAATTACTTCAGATGGAATCGATATTCGTTTTCAAGAGGTATCTGGATTAAATGCAAGTGTTGGTGAATTCACCTATAATGAAGGAGGAGAAAATCGATTCGTTCACCGGTTAGCAGATCGTGTTACATATGAAAAGCTTATTCTAAAAAGAGGCTTATTAATAGGGTCAAAACTAATAGCCTGGTTTAAAGATGCAGTAGAGTCCTTTTCATTCGATCCTAAGGACGTAATGGTCACCTTGCTAAATGCAGACCATGAGCCATTAGAATCCTGGAGTTTTGTGAAAGCATATCCAGTAAAGTGGTCCGTATCCAGTTTTAATGCACAACAAAACGAAATTGTTATTGAAACGATCGAATTAAGCTTTCAATATTTTAGAAGATTAGAAGCAAGTTAAATACAATCATTATGCCAGTCGAAATAAAAGAATTAATCATTAGAACTACTATTGATAATCAAAATGAACCTGAAAGGAATAGCTCTTCAAGTGAAGACTGCGCTACTCCTTCACCTTCTGAGAGTAATCAGATACAGCTAGATGAAGTGTTACGAATGATGAAAAATAAAAACGAGAGATAATGGGATTGTTAGATGGCATATTATTAAAGATGATGATCTTTTCTTTTCATGCAGATGATAATGGATTGCCTAAAGGTATTCCTATACCATATCCTGTGATGTATAATCCAGAAAAATTCTCTAAAAATGTTTCGGTAAACTATCAATCACAATGCGTACCTGGAGACAATGGTCAGGAACAGAGTTATCATAGTAATCAGAGTGGCGAAGTAACTTTCGAGTTCTTTTTTGATGCCACAGGAACGTCGATAAATTCTATAAATGGAGAAGTAGCAAAAGCCATAGGAGGAGTCGATCTGGAAATAGAATTGTTTTTAGAATTGATGAATCCGGATCCCGAAGAGCACAAACCCAGAGTTTTAACTTTGGTTTGGGGTACATTCATTTTTAATTGCAAATTAAAAAGTGCCCAAGTAAATTATACGCTATTCAGTTCTATAGGAAGACCCTTAAGAGCAACGGTCACTGCAACATTTATTGGACATGAATTTAGAATACTTCGCGCAGCACTTAGTAAGCTGTTTTCATCTGATTTAACTAAAGTACATATTGTAAAGGCAGGAGAAACCCTTCCTTTAATTGCTAATAAAGTATATGGCAATCCATCATATTATATCCAGATAGCAAAAGCAAACAACTTATTGAATTTTAGAAATATCAAACCAGGACAAGAAATAATATTACCACCTGTCGAAAAACAAAATAATTAAATGGCATTAATTGATCTAAATACTCCACAGGGTACCGAGTTAGCGACGTATAGAATTCTAGTAGATGGGACTGAGTTAGAAGGAGCATTTACCGTAAGAAGTATTGCTACTACTAAAGCCATCAATAAGATTCCGACCGCTCATATAGAACTACTTGATGGTAATGTTGCTACAGCAGATTTTACATCCAGCAATGAAGATATCCTAATTCCGGGAAATGAAATGGAGATAAAAATGGGATATCAGGGAGATGAAGAAACTGTTTTTAAAGGAATTATTATAAAACATGGAATTAAAACGGTAGGAACTAATGCCAACTCATTATTAATAATTGAAGCCAAGGATCTTGCAATAAAAACCACTGTAGGGAGGAAAAATAGATATTTTTCTGAAGTTACCGATAGTGAGATGATAGAAACAATTTTAGGAGATTATAGTGATATATCAATAGAAATAGAAGCAACTACTAATACTCAAGAGCAAATGGTTCAATATTATTGTTCCGATTGGGATTTTTTAGTTACACGAGCAGAGGCAAACGGACATCTTATCACGGTAGATGATGCTACCATAAAAACCGGGGCTCCTGATTACGCTCAAGAACCGGTAGCGAGTTTAGCATATGGTCATAATATTTTAGAATTTGATTTCGAAATGGATGCGAGAAATCAGTTCTCAACAATCGAAACAAGATCTTGGGATATCAGTAATCAAGAAGTAATAACGAGTAGTAATCAACCCCAAAATATAACAGAATTAGGAAATATAACATCTTCGGACCTTTCGGATACCATAGGGTTAAATCCTTTAAATTTTCAACATACAGGTTTGTTAAACCCAGAAGAATTACAGTCCTGGACGAATGCAAGAATGCTTAGAAGTCAATTGTCAAAAATCATGGGAAGGATTAAAATTTTGGGAAATAATGAAATTAAGCCCGGAAACTTAATAACCATTGATGGATTAGGTGAGCGCTTTAGCGGAACAGCTTTCGTGGCCAGTGTAAGTCATTCTTTTGCATCTAATTGGAATACACATTTACAGATAGGGTTAAGTCAAAAATTTTTAACCGAATGCTATGATGATGTACAGGCAATTCCATCTTCATCATTATTACCTGCTATTAGTGGTTTGCATATAGCTAAAGTGAGTGCTATTCATGACGACCCTTTAGGAGAAAATCGAATCAAAATAAAATTACCACTTATAAGTACAGAAGAAGAAGGAACATGGGCGAGGATAGCAACGTTGGATGCTGGTGAGAATAGAGGAAGTTTCTTTCTACCTGAAATTGATGATGAGGTTATCGTTGGTTTTTTGAATGATGATCCCAGGAATCCAATAATAATCGGAATGTTACATAGCAGTGCTAAAACTCCTCCCTTTGAGGCAACAGAAGAGAATGACGAAAAAGGAATTGTTACCAGAAGTGAAATGAAATTGGTTTTTGATGATGGTAAAAATCATATTCTTTTAGAAACCCCAAATGGAAATAAAATTTTACTATCCGAAGATGAAGCTGCCATTCAAATAGAGGACGAAAATGGTCATAAAGTAACACTGGATGGTGATGGGATTTTATTAGATAGTAAAGGAGATGTAAACATAAAAGCTAGTGGAGATGTAAATATTGAAGGAGCCAATATAAATATTAAGGCACAATCTGCTTTTAAAGCAGAAGGATCTTCAGGAGCAGAAGTATCTTCAAGTGCTTCAACGACAATAAAAGGTTCAATAGTTCAAATAAATTAATGATTATGGCAGCAGCAGCAAGAATATTAGATACTACTAATCACGGAGGAACGATTATCGGTCCTGGAGAACCTACAGTATTAATAGGTGGTATGCCAGCTGCAGTACTTGGTGACAACCACGCTTGTGTACTACCACCAGTTTCACACCAACCCACAGTGTCCCCTTTTCCTATGGGGAGTACAACAGTTTTAATAGGTGGTAAACCTGCAATTAGAGTTGGTGATGCATGTATCTGCGGAGCTTCTGCAGTGGTAGGAGAGCCAACAGTTTTAATAGGATAAATTATGACTAAAGAAAATAACAATACAATTGATAATAAAGGATTTCTCGGAAGAGGATGGAAATTCCCTGTTCAATTTACCAGAGGCAATGACAGTGTCTCATTGGTACAACATGAAGAAGACATAAAAGAAAGTCTCATTATTCTGTTAACCACGATTAGAGGAAGTAGACTTTTGCGACCTAGTTATGGAACAAGTGTTAGAACTTTGATTTTTGAACCCCTTGATACTAATACAGCCACATATATTTCAGAAGAAATTAAGAAATCAATTTTAATACATGAACCAAGGGTTTTTGTAGATAAAGTTGAAGCAGTTCAGGAATCGTTAAATGGTACTTTACAAGTGTCCATTGATTATACTATTATTTCTAGTAATACCAGATCCAATTTGGTATTTCCATTCTATTTAAATGAAGGAACAAACATTATAAAATGAGCGAGAACTGTTTACATAGTAACCCACTGAGAAGAGATGGCACTAGCCAACAGCAACGAACGTTAAATACGTTGCTTCCGTCTTATGTTGCAGTCGATGAAAGAAGCATGAAAGATGTGATGGAATTTATTCACGCTTTTGGAGAAGAAATCCGATTTTATGATGACACGAATGCGATAGATGGTCATTGGGCGGATTTCTTTAAAATTACAGACGAGGACTGGGCTTCTTTTTCATTAGAAGCATATTTGGAGCAATTAAAAATTGATCAATTTACAAAACCACATTTAGCGCTTTTCTTTGGTTTCTTATACATGTTTAAGATTGTTCAGGAGGACATAAATACAATTACAGAGAGACATCTGGATTTTTATTATAAAGAAGTATTACAATTAGAAGAGAAAGCTGCAGAACCAGATAAGGTTTCTATCATTTTCGAACTAGCTAAGCACGTGGAGAGTCATTTGCTAAAAGCAGGAACTGCATTAAAGGCTGGGAAAGATAATACAGGGGCAAATGTGACTTATAAGCTTAATGAAGATACTGTAATTAATAAAGCACAAGTAGCAGAGATTAAAGCACAATTCACAAATTTAGCAGACCAATGGGCAAGTGAATCAAGGTATCCAACAACTAATCATAGAGTTTATAGTTCACCAATAGCAAACTCTGCGGATGGTCTGGGAGCAGAAATCGAAACTGAAGAAAAAGATTGGAGAGTGTTTGGACGACCTTTATTTGTAGATAATGAAGACAATCCTACGGGTTTAAAAATTGCCGATAGAAAACAAGGAGAAATTGGTTTCGCTATTGCCAGCCCAATTCTGTTTTTAGCAGAAGGACAAAGAAAAATTGATTTGGAGGTAGTTATAGATTTTAAAGGTGATGAAAATAATGAAATAGATATTCAAAATAAGATTCAGATATTGTTATCTGGGAAAGAAGAATGGATTGAAACAATGTTTCTACCAGGTGATAAAGCTATCATAAAATTTATTGATGGAGTATGGAAAATGATGATCACAACACATTTAAAAGTTGATCAACCAGCTGTTTTAGCTTATAATAATGAAGTCTATGAAGAAAATATCAATACAAAATGGCCTGTCCTCAAGTTACTTATTAACTCAGAAGATCCCACAGAAGAATCACTTTATAAAGAACTGATTAATGTTTCAGTAGACACTATAAATCTTACTGTAGAAATTGATGGAGAAATAGATAATATACCAGGTGTTCAAAATTTTATTGCTCAAAACGACCAGTCAGTTTTAGATCCTACTAAACCTTTACAAATATTTGGAGGTCAACCTCATTTAGGAAGTAAATTTTATATAGGTTCTAAAGAAGTTTTTCAAAAGAAGTTAGACTACATCTCTTTAAAATTTCAATGGGTAGATTTACCTCAAGACGCGGCAGGTTTTAGTGATTATTATTTGCATTATCATTATCCAGGAGTAACTAATAGTAGAAATAATTCTACTTTTAAAATAAAAACCGAAGTATTAACAAAAAAAGAATGGGAAACAGTTTCTAGTGACGCACAACTTTTTACAGATGCTAGTGGTACAGATATTACAGATAATACACTATTACCATCTTCAGAATCAAAAAGTAAAATCACTAATTCTGAAATTAATTTAAGTAAAATTAATAGATACCCTGAAATCGAAGATTTCGAGGAATTTGATGCTAGTCTAACCAAGGGCTTTATGCGATTTTCATTAAAGGGAACGGAATTCGGACATAAAGATTTTCAAAACTCTTACTCTTATCATGCCATTAAAATAGCCAATGGTTTTGATTGGACCTTACCAAATCCACCTTATGTTCCGACAATTGAAGGACTCTCTATTTATTATAAATCAAGTGTAGAGTTTAATCTTAATAATCCTGTTTCTAATGAAGTCGAACAATTTTTTCATTTAGAGCCTTTTGGTAATTATGAGGTAGTTAAAACGAAAGTTTCCAAAACCATATTTCCTACAATTGAAGAAGAAGGTAATTTATTTATAGGATTAGAAAACTTAAACTCTCCACAAACACTTTCATTATTAATTCAGGTAGCCGAAGGAAGCGCAAATCCTAAAAAAGAAAAGCAAGAAGTAACATGGTATTATTTATCAGAGAATAATTGGCTACCATTTGACCAATATACCTTATTGAGTGATGGCACCAATGGTTTGCTCACTTCCGGAATTATTAAATTAGATATTCAGCGTACTATTTCTATTGGTAATTCTCGATTATCTCCAGATTTATATTGGCTAAAGGCTAGTGTAGCTAAATATTCTGATGCAGTTTGTGATATTATTGATATAAAAGCACAGGCAATTAGTGCTTCTTTTGTAGATCAGGATAATGATCCAAAATTTCTTGAGAATGCATTAGAAGCTGGAACCATTTCTAAGCTTCTTGATGCAGATGCCTCTGTCAAAAAAATAGAACAACCTTATGCTTCTTCTGATGGTAAACCACCAGAAAAAGAAAAAGCATTTTATACAAGAGTTAGTGAACGTTTACGACATAAAAACAGAGCAATTACCATTTGGGATTATGAACATTTAATCTTAGAGGAATTTCCAAAAGTTTATAAAGTAAAATGTGTGAATCATACAAGTTTTGATGGCACCATAACAGATTATAGTGAGACAGCACCTGGACATGTTTCTGTAGTTGTCATCGCTAATGTTCAGAATAAAAATGCAGTTGATCCATTACGTCCATTGGCTAGTTTAGACCAACTTAGTGAGATTGCATCTTTTATAGATAAGATAAAACCTCCTTGTGTAATACTGCATGTGAAGAACCCAATTTATGAAGAAATAAAAGTAGATTTTAAAGTGAAATTTAATCAGGGAATTGACGCAGGCTATTACATATCTAAATTAGTAGAAGAAATTAGACATTTCCTTTCTCCTTGGTCCTCTGACTGTGCCACCGATATTGTATTTGGAGGTAGAATACACAAGTCTGTTATTCTAAACTTTGTAGAAGAAAGATCTTATGTAGATTATGTAACGTGTTTTAAAATGTTTCACATCATAAAAGACGATTCCAATGTATCCATTACGGAAGTAGATGAGGCCTTAGCACAAACCTCTGTATCCATTATTGGTTCAGCAAGAACACATACCATAGAAGAAATTGCTGCCAGTGAAGCTGATCAGTGTAAGTGCGATGATAATATCATATTAAGTACAGAAGAGTTGACTGCAATTGATAATTGCTAAAAAAATGTTTGAATGAATGAATCACAAACCATATCGAAACAATTACCAGCTTTAAAGAGCATGCAATATGAAACGTTGCGAGAATTAGGTATTCAACGTATTCAGGAACTTGCAGGCTCATTATGGACAGATTATAATACACATGATCCTGGAATTACCATTTTAGAAGTGCTAAGCTATATGCTAACTGATATCGGATATAGAATCAACTACGATATAAAAGATATTCTTGCACAGAAACTAGGGAGTCCAGATTATTATGATATTAAGAACTTCTATACTGCTTGCGAAATATTACCCGTTTGTCCTGTGACTTTTAATGATTTTCGGGAGATTATGATGGATGTAGAAATAGTAGATGATACAGAAGAGGAGACACAATATTACGGTGTAAAGAATGCTTGGATAGATAAATCTCCAGATGCCGAACATGCTATCTATGTAAACAAGAAGAAAAGTGAATTGAGTCTTTCTCCATTACCAAATTCTTCTGAAGAAAATATGTTTTATGTAAAAACGCTATATGATGTACTATTAGAGTTTGATAAAAATGAGAAGTATGGAGACTTAAATGAAAATACTATCGAAGGAGATTTCGTTTTATACGAATTCCCTGCATTAGAAGAGTTACAAGGATTGAAAATTGCTATCAAGATTACATTTCCAAATTGGGATGATGATATTGATTGGTCTAATTATGATGAAGTCCGTGATTCTGTGAGTGATGTTACTCTAAAATTTTTGAATGTAGCAGATGGTTATGGTTTTAATTATGACCTGTCTAATGATAAACAAGTAATTCTTGTAGAAGATACCAATTCAAAACCTGTTCCGGACTTAGCAAATCTGATCACCCAAATAAACAATTTTATGTATGATCCTATTGAAGGGTTAATTGTAAAATATGTTGAGAAAATTGTGATCATTCATCAAATAGTAGAAGAGGTAAAAACTCAATTGCATAAAAACAGAAATTTATGTGACGATTTTTTCCGTTTTAGTGCATTAAAAGTTGAAGATATCATTCTATGTACTGATATAGAACTTGATAATCAAGCGGATGTAGAAGAGACTGAAGCTGCAATTTTTTATGCAATTTCCAATTTTCTTTCTCCAACAGTATATTTCTATACGTTAGATGAAATGCTGAATAAGTGCGCTATCGAAAATAAATATACAATTGAGGCGATCAGCCTGGGAGAAAAAATAATAACCATTAATACGAAGCTAAAAGAAGATGTAGGTAGTGAAGACACTGTTTCTATTTCGGGTGATGAAACTATTTCTGGAGAATATACAGTTAATTGTATAAAAGAAAATGATCTTAATCCTGCTTTTACGGATATTCATATAGATGAAGAAATCATCTCAGATACTTTCTCTGAAGATACTATCTTATTTGTGGGAAGAATTGATGAAAACCTCTGTAAAACAGTTGATGAGGTTTTTGAAGGCCCAAAATTAAAACATGGGTTTATTGATGAGAAAGAGCTCGAAGCTGCTCAACTAACTAAAGTTATTCATGTTTCTGATTTGATCAGAATTATCATGGATATCGAAGGAGTAAAAGCTGTGCGTAATATACAAATTGCTAATAGACCACAAGATAATGACGATGGTATAGATGAGAAAAGTGTAAAATGGTGTTTAGAACTAGCCTGGAAGTATAAGTATGTTCCCAGACTGAATCTAAGTGATTCAAAGATTACTTACTATAAAGATCAATTGCCATTTTTAGCTGATGATGATGAGGTTAATATATTAATTGAAGCACTTGAAGCTACCGATAGACCACAAAAAATTCGGTATCCTAAAATGGATATTGATCCACCATTAGGAGCGTTTAAAGATATCGAAAACTATGTCTCATTGCAAGAAGAGTTTCCGGATATCTATGGCGTAGGTTCTTCAGGTATTCCAGATTTATCTTCTTTAGAAGGATTGAAAAAAGCTGAGCGAGAAGGAAAAGTAAAACAGCTAAAAGGCTTTCTTACGTTTTTTGATCAATTGATCGTCAATGAATTGGCTCAATTAAATAAGGTAAAAGATCTTTTCTCTATGAATGGAGAGAAAAATGAATTTGGAGAATATAAAATTGATCGTACATACTTTTCAAAAGTATTGTATGATGTAATTCCTAACGGTTCAGAGTTATATGTTGATCAGGCTGGACATTTAGTAAGTCTAAAAAAAATAGTAGAGGATGAAAACCTCTATATCCAAAGAAGAAATAAGTTTTTAGATCATTTGTTAGGTAGATTTGCAGAAACTTTTACTGATTATGCCATACTTGCTCACAAGATTGATAAAGAAAAAGCAGGACTAGATCTTATTGAAGATAAACTACAGTTTTTAGATCGCTATCCAGCTATAAGTGCGGAAAGAGGAAAAGGATTTAATTATTTGCAAGATTGCTATCAGTGGCATATCCATAACGTTTCAGGAGTAGAACAACGTGTTTCTTTTTTAACGGGAATCGAAGAAAGAGAGGTTTCGGCTCTTAATTTTAGTAATAACTTTTTAATTGATCCTGCAATAGCTGGTTTTACAATCTTGGATGACTTAAGTGTTCCTTTACTAGTACAAAAGGACAATTTAGAAAGTGATATTGAGGTAAAAGAATTACTGGAGCGTATTATAATGACTGGTTTATGTAGAAGTAATTATGAAATAGCTTTAGAAGAAGCAGGTAATTTTTCTTTTCGATTAATTTGTGAAGACCAAATATTAGGAATTAGTTCAAAAGTCGATTATAACTCAGACCTGCCGGGAGGAGATACGGATACTGCAATTTTTGAACTCATTAAAGTTTTAAAAAGAGAGTATTTTGATAACCATGAATCGAATAGAAGGAATTTGTCGTGTCCGTTTAATAATTACTTTACCTATGAGCTAACAGCTGATATTATGCCTGTTCCTCCTGATTTACCAACATATACTTTTAAGTATGTGATGTATTCGAAAGCGTTTCAGTTTACAGATGAGTTCAAAATCCTGGAAGGTGAAATTACCGAAGAAATTGTATTGGAAGAAACCGAAACATTACCATTAACAGAAGAACAAGTACTTAAAAAAGGAGAAGCTAAAATCCAGAAATTGTTTTGGGATATTATATATAACGCTATAGACAGACGTCAGTATATATTGGATGTAAACCTGACTCCATATCGTTTTCAATTATGCAGTTCAAAAGGACAAGTAATAGGAAGTAGTGTGGCTGAAAACTTCAATGTAATATTGGCAGATCAAATCAAAACCAGTAGTGCTAATACACTTCAGATAATTGAATCTTCTGCTAATGATGGAAATTATACCATTAGTACTGCAGAAGCTAAAGGTCCCAATATCGAAATCGAATTAACTAGTAATATACCTTCTCCTATATTCGATGGGAAAGCTATTTGGGAAGAAGCTTTTAGTATTCAGGAAATAAATATAGAAGAGAGATGGGTAAAAGCCACTTCGGATATTAGTACTAATTTTTTAGTGAATGATGTATTCGAAATAAGAAATTCTACAAGTAATGATGGTTTATATACTATAAGGAGTATTGATAATGATGGAGGGAAAACAATATTAAAATTTTGGGAACCTATTCCAACAGATGAAATAGATGGAGAAATTGTAGATCAACACGTTTTCGATATGGTAGCTATTAATCTTACTGTATTAACTGTAAAAGCAGGAGAAGATGAAAAAGCCATTCAGCAATTAATTGATTTTGTACAAGATAAGTTCATTAAAAAAGAAGGTATGCATTTAATAGAACATACCTTACTTAGACCAAGGATTAATGAAGAGCTGTTTGTTGATTTAGAATCAAAACATTTGGTGTCTTTAGGAGGAAGTTCTGCTCAGTTAGTTTTTCCTAAACGAACCGAGATTCAAAGTGCTAATGCTACTAACAATACCATATTGGTTTCTGACAATATAAAAGCAGAAATCAGTGGGAATATTATCTATATCGAAGAAGGACCTTATAACGGCCAAGAGTTTACAATTAAAAAGATAACAACACAAGCAGGAAAATCGAGAATTCACTTAAATGAAGATTTGAAGTTCAATTTACCGAATCCTCCATTCGATAATGGATCCGTAAGGTATAAAAGCCAAACAGACGTTGTGAAAATCAAACCTGTTACAAATACAATAACAGTTAGTGATACACAAGTATTAGTAATCAAAGAAGGAGATGAAGTGATAGTTAAAAATCCGGAAAACAAAGAAAACGACGGGATTTTTATTGTTAAGACGATTAAGGAAATTGATCTTAATCAGGATATAAGATTGATGTCTAAGTTACAATGGGTACAGGATGAATTATTACCTGTTTATTTAGATCAAGATTGCAAATCATGCCAGTTAAGTGATGTCTATTCTTGTATTGCTACAGTTATTTTACCTTACTGGGCTGATCGTTTTATAAATCTAGATTTTAGAAAATTTATAGAGAAGACAATCAGACTCGAAGCTCCAGCTCATGTGATGCTTAATATATGTTGGATCAATTGCGAACAAATGGAAACTTTTGAACAAAAATATAAAGCATGGCTTTTTGAAATCAACAAACCCATATGGAACAAACCTAATTTATCTATAGCATTAAGTGAATTTATACAAGCGTTAACAGCTAGTAGAAATGTATACCCAACCGGTACTTTACACAGTTGTGATGAAGATGAATCGCTAGAAAGTGCCATTATATTAAATAATTCCGTCTTAGGAACCTAAAAATAAAATCATGAGTATTCTAATAAACAACTATCCAATTTTCGAAGACAACCAGGTACTCACCAGTGGGCAGCTCAATCAATTAAATAAATATCTTGATGAGCAAACAAGACTTACTCGTTCTTGCTTAATAGGTATGGGAATCGCCTGCGGACTGGAGCTAGAAGTAAGTACAGGAGAAGGTACAGCTATCATTATTAAAGAAGGAATTGGTATTAGTTCCGAAGGTTTTTTAATAAAACTATGTCCAGAAGCAAGATCGTGTACCACTGTTCAATATCGTCCATATACGTTACCTAATAATATAGTATATACGCCATTTCAGGATGAATTATTTGTGCAGGATATTGAGCTTCATGAATTGCTTACAGCGAATGCCCAAACGGATGAAGAAGATATAATAACACCTCTTACAGAGGAATTTTTAAACGATAAAGTAGTTCTGTTATTTCTGGAATGCCTGGATAAAGACCTAAAATCATGTTTAGGAAAGAGTTGTGACGAATTGGGTGTGGATAGGATATTTACTTTAAGAAAGTTATTGATAAATGTTACGGATCTTGAGAAAGTAAACAAGCGTTCAAATGGAGGGAGACAAGATGACTTATTTATTAAAAAATATAACCTCAAAGATATAAGCATACCCAGAGTTTTTTTTGATAACATAAGTACTTTACATTATTTGCCGCTTGCCAATTCCTACGCAAAAGCTATAGATGAAATTGGCCCGGAATTGGGAAAACTATTAAATGAAACCTATGTGGTTTATGAGCCAATTTTAAAAGATATTTATGATGGCAACCCATTTGAATCACCCATAATACAAGATGCTTATAAAATGTTTGGAGAGTATTTTGATGGAGGTTTTAAACCTGCCTGGAGGGGAATACAATATTTATATGACTTTTTCAAGGATCTCATTTTAGCGTATAAAGAATTTAAAGATTGCGCATATGATTTGATGCTACAATGTTGTCCGGATATGACAAGGTTTCCTCGTCATTTAATGTTAGGTAAAGCAATTGCAGAGCAAAGAGATAAATGTGAAATAGATATATACAGGCATACTTTTACCCAGCCTCCGATTTATAATCATCAAAATTATTTACTAGCCAAAACAATTTCATTACACAAAAGAATAGTATTAATGTTAGAGAAATTCTCTTTCGAGAAACTGGCAAATGCAGAAAAATTGGAAATGAAGGTCACACCAAGTTGTGAAAAGAAATCAA
This sequence comes from uncultured Aquimarina sp., assembly GCF_947495315.1. Taxonomy (GTDB): domain Bacteria; phylum Bacteroidota; class Bacteroidia; order Flavobacteriales; family Flavobacteriaceae; genus Aquimarina. Next base: position 97,284 of record NZ_CANLYD010000017.1, read on the forward strand.
AATTGTCATTAAGAAGCATACCATTTTATTATAATTCTAAAAGCAAAAGTAAGTTTGAGAAATTAGAAAACCTTGAGTTAGAATGGAGTTATGAAAGGAACTATAAACAGTGTCAGATAGAAGACAAAGAGAACAATGCTCTCAATATTTCTTATGATAACAACAATAGTAAGGAGTTTCGTATTACTCCATTGACCACACCTTTAGATTTTGATATAGATCAATTTAATTTTTTAAGAATTGAAGGTCTTTTAGGTAAAGATATGGGTGATGCGTACAGTTTTGTTCAAAAAATAAAAAGACTCAAAAACTTGTCTTACGATGTACGAGTAGTTCATATTGGAGATGTATTAGAAGAAGATCATAAAATTAGACCAAACTGTATTTACAATGATTTACAACCTATTTATGAAATCTGGAGAAATAAATTTATTTATTGTCTGGTTGGTTTATCTAAACTAACTGATATTTCCAGATTTGCAGCAACCAATGGCGATAATCTTGTAGCAGTTAATGATTCTTTCGAAACAAATCAAGCAAGAAGAGCGGCTTTCTCAAATGATGATTTGAATAAAATTAAAAATTTTAGCACAAAAATCAATAGAGATAATTGGTCAATGGTAGTCGAAGAAGTATTGCATAAAACCTCTTCTTTGAATAAGCGAGAAAACATAAATAGGGTGTCTGAAAACCTAAACCAGGTTTCGTTAGCAGTTGGAAGACAAACGATTTCAGGTCTTTTTCAGGAACTAGAAAATTGTATGATTCAATTGCGAGAAAATACACCAGAGGACTTTAAAACATTTGATTTTGAAAAATGGCTCGAACTGTATAAATGCCCTTTAAATATATATGTAGAAATACTAAAGTTATTAAGTACAAGATATCAAAGAGGCCAAGTAAATGTTCAATTAAACACATATTTTTTATTGTTTTGTCAGTTACATGGACTTATAAGAAATCTTGCAATTTTTCCATATATAGATATTCGTATTTTATATAATACACTAAAAGTTAAAATTGATACGTATAATGAGTCAAACGAGTTTTCAAATTTCGTAAAACAAAATCCTGGTACTGTACATAAAGCGGGAACTCCTCCAGGGCAGACATATATATTGCTATATCAAACAGAATTTTCGGATGAGTATAGAAAGTCTATACTTCCCAAAATTGTAGCATATCTAGAAGAGCAGGAAGTTAGTAGTGATGTTATAAGACAAATTGATCAGATAGATAAAGAAAATTTAGGTAAGGTGTTGGGCGATTTTCAACTACCATATCTGTGTTGTTCTCCTTGCGATCAGATAGATAGTCAACCTGCGCAATTAGATCCTTTTGCTCCTCCTATTATCGAAACAGTGCCAATAAGACAAGTTGATACTGACCCTACTAATGGTATAGTGTTTTTTGAATATGATATTGTAAAAGAAAAATTGTTTCATGAGGTGTATGAAGTAGATCGGTACAAAGCAAATCTTACATCTTCAGCCAAATATGGTGATGCATCCATAGAATATACTCCCTCTGATTTAAATGTAAATGTGAACATTCAATATTTAAATTATGTTGTTGATGTAAATAAGGTTGCAGCCGTAGCAAACAATTCTGAAGATGCTTATCTAATAGACGAATTTACTTATGAAATTATTCACCAACAAACAGGTGAAGTAATTGACTCATCTGTGATCACAATTTTAGTTCCGATAATAGAAATTAGAACGCAAGGAATAAAAGTTGGAGTAACAGGAAGAGTTATTACAAGATCAGATGGTGTTTTAATAGGAATTTCGGAGGCTACAGTGGCATTTGATAAATTTCCGGATCTTAAAACATCCTCTGTAGACAGCGGTGACTTTACAATTACTACTTTATCTAATATTCTTCCGAATGGAATACATGATATTACCGTTTTTGCTAATGGATATTTTCCTAAGACAATTCCGGTAACTATTAATAATAATATTCCATTTGTTACTGTAGAGCTAGTTCCTATTATAATCTTTACACCAATTTTTACAGATTTTATTAATGTTATTGAGGCAGATGTTAATGCTGATAGTACTATTGCCTTAGTAAATGATTTTAGAACAACTGATCTTGCTAATAGAGAAAAGATAAAAGAACTAATAGAGAAAGAAGGAGATCGTCGATCTTCTTTAATTAAAGTAGAGGAAGCACTTTCTATGTTCTCTAAAGATAGTAGTCTCACTGTTAATGAAATGAATACAGTTTTCTCTAAGACCAGAGATAATTTATTGGCAGAAATAAAGGTAGCAACCGGGGCATCTAAAAAAAATAAAACAGAAGGTCTTAAAACAATGACTACCGCCTATTTAGATCGATTGATTCTTACAGAACCTAAAGGGTTAAGTACCATAAGTAAAAAGACGTTAAGTGAAACAGCTAAGTTGATTAAATCCAATAATGTAGGGATGAAAGGTGAAATGAAAAAATGGTTTACAACTAAGGATAAATTAATGGGTAATAAGATTACCAATACTATTAGAAACAATTTTAAAATATAATAATTGATAGATACCACCAAACATATTATTAAACAACAGGTTCTTGATCTTACCATTTCTAATTTAAAAGATCAGGAAGACACATCTCATGTCGTTTCCGAAATTTATAAACGCAATATAGAGGGTATTTTAGAGGAAATATGTAACGAGATGATCCCTGCTGATAGAGTAGTTAAAATTGATTCTTTAGTTATAGATATTGGTCGTTTAAGATATGATAGGTTAGCTTTGGATTTTCCAAAAGCTGTTAGGAAATCTATAAAAGAAGCCCTTTATAAAGAAGTCAGAGATGAAATTGTTCGATCTAATGGTTCCGTTAAAAGAATAAAAGATCATGAGAATAAAGAAAATGCTCTGTTAGAATATTTGCGTACAGGTTTGATTCCTTGGTATTACGATGGTAATTTTATAAAACTGAAATCAGAATTTTCTAATAAAAAAATTAATACCTCTTATGAACTTGTTCAGGTTTTTAGTAATGCAATTAGTATAACCAGAGCTATTCATTTTTTTGAAGAAGAAAAATTGCATTCCTTTCTTATGGAAAAATTGAGTTATGAGAAAAAGAATGTTTTGACCGAGTTTGTTCTTTTGAAAAAGATATTGAGTACCCTAAATAGTATTGCAAATGTTCCTATTAAAAATAGATCAATTTCTGCCAATATTAAGCCTCTTTTAGAAATATGCAAACCAAAAAATAAAGTGTATGATAAAATGATAAGACAATTGGTTGATTCAGTTTATTCTAATGATTCATCATCTGTTATTTTTTTAGAAAAAACAACATACCTGATTGAAGTATTGCCAAAAAAGTATTATCAGAAAATACAAGCTCTTTTTAAAAATATAGAATGGGAAAAGCTGAATAAATTTAATAAAGATGAACTTTTGTTTGTAGAAAATTTAAGAAAAGAAAAGAATGCTCAAAAAATAGTAAACATAAAAAGCAATATAAGTACTTCTGAAGAAAAGATAAAATCAAAAGAGATAAGTTTAAAACAAAGTTTAGAGATTGGTGAAAGTATAGTCATTAAAAATGCAGGACTAGTTTTGGTTTGGCCATACCTACAATCATTTTTTACGGGACTTGATCTTATGCAGGAAAAAACATTTCTGGATGATCAGAAAACCGCCAAAGCAATCCATTTATTACATTATTTAGTTTTTCAGACAGAGGAAAGTAATGAAACTGAATGGGTACTTAATAAGCTTTTATGCGGTGTAGAAATAATCGATTTTGTTCCCGAAAAAATGGAGCTAAGTGGCATAGAGAAAGAGGAATGCGATAACTTATTAAAAGCCCTCATTAATAATTGGTCAGCATTAAAAAAGACAAGTCCAGACAGTCTAAGAAAGACTTTCTTAATGCGAGAAGGTTTGTTAATGAAAAATGATAATGGATGGATGTTGAAAATAGAAAGAAAAGCATTTGATATTTTACTGGACAGGTTAACGTGGGCTATTTCGGTAATTAAATTACCCTGGAACAATTATATGATTCATACAGAATGGTAACAGAAAAAATAAGTATAAACGCAATTGATATAACTAATGAACTGAATTGGTTAAAGCAAATCCTGAAGGTCCGATCCGCTCTTAATGCTAATGAGAAGGTTTCAGTGAAAGATGTTTTTGATATTATTCCTCCAGATATATCAGAGAGTACATCTGGATACGCTCAGTTAATTAGGGATCATGAATTTGATTTTGTCGAACGTTTTATTATTATTCTTTCTGCTGTTCCTTACATAAAACCTGAACTCTTAGATGTGTTTATCCAAAAGAATAAGACGACAAATCAGTTGTATACAGAATTTGGAGGGAAAATCAGTGAGCAACATTCAGGTTTTTTACCTACTGGAGAAACCGTAATGTTCATTTTGGCGGCCAATGATTTAGCAAGAAGATTTGCCTTAATAAAACCTTTTGAAGGAGATCATCCATTTGCAAAAAAGCAAATAGTATGGTTAACAGAAGTTTCTAATCAAGTAAGTTTTTTAAATGGACAACTATGCATATCACAAGAAGTGTTGGATCTGATTACAACTGGAGAAGTTAAAAAACCCATTTTTAGTAGTGAATTTCCGGCAAGACTTTTAGAAACAAATATGAAATGGGATGATCTGATACTAGAGCAAAAAACACTATTTCAACTTAAAGAAATTGAAATATGGTTAAAACACCATCATCAATTGATGATGGATTGGAATATGAAAAGGAAATTAAAACCTGGTTATAAAACACTTTTTTATGGACCTCCGGGAACCGGAAAAACTCTAACCGCTAGTTTATTGGGAAAGAAATTGGGTTTTGACGTTTATAGAATCGATTTATCTCAGACGGTTTCTAAGTTTATCGGAGAAACCGAAAAAAACTTAGCTAAAGTTTTCGATAAAGCAGAAAGTAAAAATTGGATTTTATTTTTTGATGAAGCAGATGCGCTTTTTGGTAAAAGAACAGCAACAAAAGATGCTCATGATAGATACGCTAATCAACAAGTATCTTATTTATTACAGAGAATTGAAGAATATGATGGATTGGTCATTTTAGCATCCAATCTTAAAAGTAATATTGATGATGCTTTTTTAAGAAGGTTTCAGACGGTGGTTCGTTTTCCAGTTCCTTCAGCAAAAGAAAGACATGATTTATGGCAGAAGGCCTTTTCAGAAAAATGTAAGTTAGAAAAAAAAGTGGATCTATGTGAACTTGCCTATACATATGAATTAGCTGGTGGCTCTATTATTAATGCAGTTCAATATGCATCCTTAATGACATTAGACAAAGCAAGTAATGAAATTATGATGGGAGATATTTTGCAAGGTATAAAAAGAGAATATCATAAAAACGGTAGAACAATATAAGTATATAACAAAAAGAAAAGTCATGGTTTTTACAAGATCTTCAGTTGAAAATAATACGCCGATTGTACAGACAAAGCTAACTATTGGTCAACCCAATGACGTATACGAACAGGAAGCCGATGCAGTAGCAAATCAGGTTATGAAAATGTCTACTCATCAAGATACTTTGATCCAGCGTAAGTGTGATCAGTGTGAGGAAGAAGAATTGCAAATGAAGCCTTTGAGTAATTCAATTTCACCTATTGTTCAAAAACAATCGAATGGAGGAATGGGATCCTCAACTATTTCTAAATCTTTGGCAAAGAGTAAAGGTAGTGGACAAAAGATGGATAATACTACAAAGTCTTTTATGAATAAAGGAATTGGAGCAGATTTTTCGAATGTAAAGATTCATACCGATAGTAATGCGATACAGATGAATCAGTCTCTTAGAGCAAAAGCATTCACTAATGGTAATGATATCTATTTTAATAAAGGACAATACAATCCTCAAAGTTCTGAAGGAAAACATTTATTAGCACATGAGTTGACTCACGTGGTGCAACAAGGAGGGTCTGGAGAGATGGTACAAAGAAGTTGTCGAGAGGAATCCTATTATAGTGCATCATCAAATTATTGTAGAGATGATACTTTTAGTACGTCTACCCATCCTGGAAAAACATGCTATAGACAAATTCCATCAAGAGATTCTTATTTCTCCTGTCCCGCAGGAGAACATGTTTGTTTTGATACTGATGGAAATTGTGAAGATAGTCCAGATCGTTCAAGTCTTGCAGAAGCTAAAGAATCAGATGGTTCGTGCAATTGGAACTCATATTGCGTTGCAGAACATACAGCTGTAGATTTTGTTCCGGCGGTAGTAGATCAGGCGATGGAACCTTTTAGAGAAATAAAAAGAGAAGCTATGAGAGGTTTGGACTGGAGAAATTGGTACAGACACTATTGAATTAATACTAGAAAAGAACGTTTGAAATGATTAAAGGAATATATAAAGATACTATTCAACCTAAGCTAACTATTGGTCAGCCCAATGACGTATATGAGCAGGAGGCCGATGCAGTAGCAAACCAGGTTATGAAAATGTCTGCTCATCAAGATACTTCGATCCAGCGTAAGTGTGATCAGTGTGAGGAAGAAGAATTGCAAATGAAGCCTTTGAGTGATTCAATTTCACCTATTGTCCAAAAACAATCAAATGGAGGAATGGCATCCTCAACTATTTCTAAATCTTTAGCAAAGAGTAAAGGTAGTGGACAAAAGATGGATAATACTACAAAGTCTTTTATGAATAAAGGAATTGGAGCAGATTTTTCGAATGTAAAGATTCATACAGATAGTAGGGCGATACAGATGAATCAGTCTCTTGGAGCAAAAGCATTCACTAATGGTAATGATGTCTATTTTAATAAAGGACAATACAATCCGAAAAGTTCTGATGGAAAACATTTGTTGGCCCACGAATTGACTCATGTTGTGCAACAGGGAGCTCATATAGGATCTCCCAATGTTAATAATAAAATTCAGAGAGATACTTTAGAGGGTAAGGATGATAAGTGCTATGCTCAAGCTCGCAGAGACATAAGAAGAGGAGATAGTTCTTCTAGGCTTCCAACAACATCGAGTCCAGGAGGTACCATTATACCCGATACAGAAGGAACGAGTCAAAATTGCGCCGGTGTATCTTTATGTAATCGAACCGAATGGGTTAATTGGCCTAACTTAGGCAGAGAGGCTTCTGATGGTAGATCGTATGGACCAGGGTTTAATGGTAATTGGAATCGAGCAAGATATTTTATACCTACAGGTTGTACATACGTTAGCTCGAGAGGAGTTGGAGTTAATTCGACATATTGTTCGTCTTCAGAACGAGAGATTATTGTCTTCTTGTACAGATGGCCAATAGGTAGAGTTCGCGGTACAAATGTAACAGTATTTCAGAGTGATTTTCATATGATTGGTAGAGATTGTTCATCTTTACCACAGGCTTGGGAATCAAAAATGGATAGAAGAGAACGGGTGACCAATATTCAAGACCCTTTACAAAGTCTTCATGACGCGTATCCACATACGTTAAATCCAAATCGAGAAATCGTTAGGTTAACATTTTGCTGTGATTGCGATATGGTTGCAACATCTTAATTAACTAAAGAATTTGTGAATGTCGAACAAAATTAATAAAACTATGATTTCTCCAGAAATTGCCAAAGTAATTGCTATGTGGGTAACATACCTAGAGGAAAAACACACGAACTCAAGCCTCACTGAAATAGAAAAATCTATTGGTTTGTTGGCAAGAGATCGTGCCTGGGTATACCATGGAGGAAGTGGCAATAGCTCATTATTCTATTTAATGGATGATTGTATTCAGATTCGTTTTGACTTAGATATAGAAGATACGTTAATATCGTTTTGTGTTTTTCCTAAGAGTGAAGCTTGGATTAAATCCCCTGAAGGTATTTTGATAAAAGGAGGAGAAGCTCTAGATAGTGACACTATTTTTATGTAATAATTATACCGATACTTTATTTTCATATGTATAACATAGCTAGATAATTTGAAAGAATTTTTTGAGGCAAAGCTAAAAATCGATATATATAATAATCAGTATTAAAAATAAACCTGCGTGAACATATATCGAATCATTAAAATTCAATAAAAAAGAAATGGCATCACCAACTTTAATATTAAAAAAAGAAAAGAAACTGCAATCAAAATTAAAGGTTGGGGCATCCAATGACCTGCTTGAAAAGCAAGCTGATCAAGTTATTGATAACGTAGTAAAAGTAAATTCATCCGGGGAAAGCTCTATTCAGAGAAAGTGTAATGAATGTGATGATGAATTACAAATGAAACCTATACAGAAAACTACTGATGTAATGATTCAAAAACAAGATGAAGATGAATATGAAGAAGATAATCCGTATCAATTAACAATGCCACAAATAGGAAGTAGTTTATCCTATAAACCTAATCTTAGCTTCGGTATTCCTGAATTAAAATTAGATCCTAAAATTGAATTCGAAATAAAGATGATGGAAATAAGAAGAATGTTATCCATAGATCTTCTTAAGCAACAAGCTCCAAAAATTAATATGATATATGGTCCTCAATTGCCGCCAGCTTATAATCCTCAATTGCTGCCGCCACAAGCTAATAGGCCATCGCTAATCCCCAATATACCGCCCATAACAACTCCCAAAAAACCAGAACCAAAAGCAGTAAAACCAAGAAAAGGAAGTCCAGGAGATATCGTAAAAGCTATTATGGGAATTCCTGTCATTAAAACTAAACTAGATGAGATAAAAGCAACTGCAGAAAAATATGCAGAAGACACCTATAATGGACTATCGACAGGAGGTAAAGTAGGCGTTATTAGTGGTGCCGTAACCCTAGCAGGAGGTACTGTAGCGGGATTGCTGGCAATGCCAAGAGAAGATAGATTATCCTTATTAGACCCTTTAAGTGGTGTAGCAATTCCAATCCCAGGAACACCAGTATCAGTTACATATACTAGTATGGATATGAAAAAAATTGTTCCTTCAGCTCCCGATAATGCCCCTAAGGTGGAACAAGTAATGATTGGTGTTAATGTAGGAAAATTGCTTCCGAAAAAATGGGGGTTTAAATAGAAAAATATGTTTGAGCTAACAAGTAGAAATATCGTCCAGACAAAACTCAAAATCGGTCAACCAAATGACAAGTTTGAGAAAGAAGCGGATCAAGTGGCTGATCAAGTGATGAGAATGTCTACAACTCAAATTCCACCAATTCAATGTAAATGTGCTAAATGCGAGGAAGAAGAAGTGCAAATGAAACCTTTGGAGAATACCATTACTCCAATTGTTCAGAAACAAGAAGAGGAAGAAGAAATACTTCAAATGAAAGGATATAGGGATGAAAGCAGTTCTGTTTCAAACCTAGAATCATCACTACAGCAGAGTAAAGGAGGTGGATATCATATGGATGCGTCTACACAATTGCAAATGAATCAAGGTATAGGAGCAGATTTTTCTAATGTTAAGATCCATACCGATACAAATGCCATACATATGAATCAGCAATTAAATGCCAAAGCATTTACCAATGGTTCGGATGTTTACTTTAACCAAGGGCAATATAATCCTCAAAGTTCTGAAGGAAAACATTTATTAGCGCACGAGTTAACGCACGTGGTGCAGCAGAATAATACTATACAAGGTAAAATGATACAGCGCATGCTCGCTTGCCCTTCAAATTATCCACAGATGCCTTCAACTGATTGGAGGCCATACCCCAATTCAACATCATGGTTTCATTGTGGATTTAGAACAATTCTTGAAAACAGGGCACCTACACCAAGTGATCCTATGAACGAATGCGTCTATGATCATTCAGGTGTTTTGGTTGATGCAAACCACCCTTATGCGGGTTGCAGAGGTACTCCAGATCAATATGATGGACATGGAGGGCTGTCAACACCTTATGATACACTTATGCATATTGTTTGTGATACAGGAGGTATTGTTCATGAAGGAATACCTGCTTTTATTACATCAAGGAGATATGATATAAATACTCTAATACAAGGAAGCAGCTGGATTCCATCGTTTCTAAAACCAGTATTGATTGGTAGTGTTAATACAATTTTGGGTTTGGTTCAGGTTGCTTTAGAAACTGTAGTATTACTAATACAGGTTGCTATTAGGATAATCTGCCTTTTAATAGAGCTTATTGTAGATGCGATACGGGCAGGATTGGTTGCTTTGCAAAGAATAATAAGACAATTAACATCGGCTATACAATCAGGGTTGGAAGCTTTAGCAAGATTAATAATATCGTTGTTCTAAAGAATGATGAATACCATTTGGAATTATAAAGAAGATGAAGAAAAAAAGCATAAGTTTTGGTTCTCTAAGATAGAATGTGTTATGGTATATGTTGATTTTAGAAAATTGATTCGAAAAAAATTATGGTTGAATAAAAGTTAGGAATATGTTTAATTCAGGACATAAAGATATCATCCAACCCAAACTCAAAATTGGTCATCCTAATGATAGGTTTGAACAAGAAGCCGATCAGGTGGCCGATCACGTGATGAGAATGCCTGTAACTCAAATACCTTCTGTTCAACGAAAATGTGAAGCTTGCGAAGAAGAAGAGTTACAAATTAAATCTTTAGAGACTGCCATTACTCCAATTGTTCGGAAACAGGAAGATGAAGAAGAGGAAATATTGCAAATGAAAGGGTATAGGGACGAAAGTAGTTCCGTTTCAAACTTAGAATCTTCACTTCAACAAAGTAAAGGAAGCGGGCAGTATATGGATGAATCCACACAATTGCAAATGAATCAAGGTATAGGAGCAGATTTTTCTAATGTTAAGATTCATACTGATACGAATGCCGTACAGATGAATCAACAATTAAATGCCAAAGCATTTACCAATGGTTCGGATGTTTACTTTAACCAAGGAAAATATAACCCTCAAAGTTCTGAAGGGAAACATTTATTAGCACATGAACTGACACATGTGGTACAGCAACGAAGTAATAATGAAATAATACAACGCGCTCCGCTTCCTAAAAAACAATTTGAATCTGTACAATATACCTTAAAGCGATATATATCAGAACTTCATGATCATATGGATAATGGAAGAACCAAAGAAGCAAAACTTTTAACTCCTAAAATAATTTCATATGCTACAGGAGCATTAAGCCAGATGTATGGGCTAGAAGCCGCAAAAGCACTTTTTAGATTAGATATGACCGATGAGGCAATTAAAATATTAGATGCGTATTCAAGTGCATATTTTGGTACTTCTTCCAGAGGAAGACCTTCACAGGAATCTGCTACATTAATTTATGAAGAAGGTAAAAAAGCTTTTGCGGTCAATAAGATTGATCATAGTTTTGAGTTGTTTGAAAGGCTTATTAAATGGATGGATCGTAATGAGTTGATTGGCACTTATTATGCAAACCATATGGAGCATTTTACAAGCAAGATGTATCCAAAAGTCGTTGACGCCTTAATATCTATCCCTGAGTTTCATAAAGTAAATGGCGATATCGCAAAGCAAACAACATCCTTAGAAAAAGTAAAACAATTAATTCTAAATTCTAAGATAACCGATAAATACGCAATATACGCTTCCAGTGCTTTTATTAGATTAGGTGATGTGACCTCTGCCAGTGAAATACTGGTTGATGGGGCAAAAGACTACAAACCGTCTTACAATAGTGGGGTCACGTATGGATATAAGACAATTAAGCATTTGATAGAAAAAGGAAATGAAGCTATTACATCAAAAGATATAGAAAATGCCTTTTCAATTTTTAATCTTGCCTTTTTATGGATTGAAGCTAATAAAGAAGAAATTAATAAGAAAGACTTTTCTAGTTTTCTACATAAGAGAACTGATATAGATGGATTATTTTATGAAGCCATGCATGGTATGTTAAAAATAATAGATCACTTTATAAATGATGTGGAAGTTGATTTAAAATCTGGTGGAGCTAATGCTACTACAAAAATTGAGTTGGTTAAAAAGTGGATGAAAAGAATTGAAACGGCACTTCTAAGATTTAACAATCAAAATTTTATAATAGCGAAGGTGGATCAGGATAGCAATGATCCAACTATTGCTAGGTATCAGGATGCTAATGATGCTACAAAATCAATGAAAGTCACGGATTATGATACAGGTCAAAGTCCTATGGACTTAATTTTGAATCCAAATCCTTTCAAGGATAGAATGCAAAGAATACATGATATGATGAATGTAAAAACCAATCAAATAACCAATTTGGTTGATTTTTATGAACGAGATAAAACTATTGTTGAATTATTTAAAACCAAACATAGTAGAACTCCAGACATTCATAATATATCAGATAGAAAGCTTTTTTGGAATTTAAAATATGATCATCTAATAACCAATAAATCTAGTAAAGAAGATGCTATACAAGTTCTGATTGATGATATTAAAAACTATCTAAGAGCATTTTCTATTCATACGTTTTATAATATTCCCGATACTAAAAAAGATATTATTAGTGGTGATTATCCAGAATCGATTACCGGACAAGCACTCAAAGATTGTGGGATTTTTGCGATGCAAACAGCGTACGAATTATCACTAATAAGAACTAAAGCAAATATTGACTTTTATTTCGTGTGGGTACCAAATCATGTATATTTAGGGATTATTGATAGAGATTTAAAATATGGTTGGTCAGTAAACAATAATTTCATTAGTAAGATAGATCAAGATATTACCGCTATAGGAATCGGTCCTAGTGTAATTTTAGCAAATTACACAACTTTTACTGCTTTCGATATAAAAAAGATTGATGATTTTAGTGAAAAAGGACTGTATAAAAATTACAGAGCCACTCCGAATACATTATTTCTTCCAAAAAATTATCATACTTTAAGTAAGAGTAAAAAAGATAAGGCGGATGAAAAAGCAAAAGAACTAAAAAAGATATACTTGTCCTTAAATAAGGTGACAAGGGTTAATCATCTTAAGACCATTCAACTGATGAGAGAATTGAAAACAAAATTTAATCTTCTTGATGATAAAAATGATGCAGCGTTTAAGACTGATGCTATTAAGAAAGTTTTAGAACTATACGACCCTTATAAAATATTGACTAATGTAACTATTGATTATTTCAAGGAATTAGATACCATAAAACAAACAGGAAATAAAAATATTACTAATAAGTTTAGTTTTAGGTACTATGAAAATGTATGGACCATGATGCGTTGGGTAATATTTAAGTTAGGACAGGATAGTTTTAAAAAAGATTCGGAAATGACAAATCCAGCTTATGCAAATCCAGATGTATCTTATGTAGGAGATCCTGTGCCTTGGGAAAAATTAAACATCTCATTACCTGTAAAAAGTTCTTCAACAACTCCTTAGCATCGAATTGAGTAATTATGCCAGTTATACTTTGAATTTGCAATGAAATAAGATTATAGGAAAATACCCCTAAAAAGATTAGTTTTTTACCCCACTGAAAACCAGTTAAATAAGAGTAAATTTAGGTTCTAAATCAGAATGGGATGAAAAAAACAGCATATCAGAAAGAACTTGTTATTAAAGCCACTCAAAAAAGAAGAGGAACGAATAATAACAAAAAGGATGTTATGAAAATTCAATCTTGGTTAACGCTATTTTCTATGCAGAATCCTAGTAGCGGAACTGCAACCGGTATTGATGGAGATTTTGGTCCGGCTACAGAGAGAGCTGTAAAAAACTTTCAGGGATTTAATAACCTAACAAAAACAGGAACTGTTGATCAACAGCTATTTGATATATTATCATCCAATCTAAAAGAAGCTTTTGAAAAACCATTAGTCAATAATAATTTAAGAGATTTGATGGTGGAAGTTGCAGAAAATCATTTAAAACAACATCCCTTTGAGTTGGAAATACAAGGACAATCTAATAGCGGTCCTTGGGTACGAAGCTATATGGATGGTCATGATGGATCACCTTGGTTCTGGTGTATGGGCTTTGCACAAGCAGTACTTGATCAGGCTTCGAGTGCTTTGGGTAAAAACTTTAAAACCTTAATGCCATTAACTTACAGTTGCGATACCGTTGGTAATACGGGTTTAGAAAAAGGTTTATTATCCAGGTACCAAAAAATTAGAATAGATCCAACTTTAATAAAACAAGGTGATATTTTTCTAATTCAGAAATCGCGTCTGGATTGGACACATACCGGTATAATAACAGCGGTTGAAGGAGATGTAATAGAAACGATAGAAGGGAATACCAATCATCTAGGTTCTAGAAATGGGGTAGCCGTTATGAAAAGAACCAGAAGCTTTAGAAGATCCAAGATAGATGTGTTTTCTATTGAATCTTTAGTATAAAAAGAATAATGATAGTTAAAGGATGTTTATATCATTTATAAAAACATCATAAAATAGCATGAAGTACAATTTACCTGCCTTAAAACAAGTGCTGCTAAGTATAAAGAAATTCAACTTTATACACTGCTAGATGGTATTAAAAATGAATACCCGAAAGAAGTAAAATGGTAACGATATAAGAGTTTATAAACTATTTTATCATCTTATCAACAATTCCATGTATATCCATAGAGAAATCAATACTTTAGAATGGATCTTGTTTAATCTCCCAAGATTTTTTTATTAAAAAGGTTGTATTAACGCCTTTTTCGATCCATAGTTTTGATACTAATATTATTTTACTCTTTGGATGAAAAATATTTTTAAGATAGGCCCGGGAACATTAGTTACTGCAGCCTTTATTGGTCCTGGGACAGTTACCGTCTGTACATTGGCAGGAGTTCAATTTGGATATTCACTTCTTTGGGCTTTGGCACTATCCATAGTGGCCTGTATTGTTTTACAGGAAATGGCAGCACGCTTGGGAATAGTGACACAAAAAGGATTAAGTGAAGTATTAAAATCTCAATTTGACAATAAAATAGTAAGATGGGTACTGATAGTATTGATATTGTCCGCTATTTTTATAGGAAATGCTGCATACGAAGCAGGTAATATTAGTGGAGGAGTATTAGGATTGTCTACCATTTTAGGGTCACCAATAGTGAAGATAGGTGCTATTTCGGTTAATTACATGAGCCTTACTATTGGAGTAATAGCCTTTGTGCTACTGTATATTGGAAATTATAAAGTCTTAGAACGCAGTTTAATAGTACTCGTATTATTCATGAGTATCGCGTTTATCGTAACGGCAATTGTTACCAAACCGGATCTTTCTCCGCTTTTTAAAGGTTTTGTGCCTGATCTGTCAGCTGATAAAATACTTACAATTGTTGGGTTGATAGGAACCACAGTGGTACCTTATAATCTTTTTCTTCACGCATCTATCGTAAGTGAAAAATGGAAATCTAAAGAAGATCTACCGGAAGCAAGAAAAGATACTATTGTAGCCATAGTATTAGGTGGATTGGTTTCTATGGCAATAATAATTGCTGGAGCTGCCATACAGCAAACAGAAGTTAATAATGCAGCTGATCTGGCAAAAGGACTTGAACCGGTTTTTGGATCAATGGCAAAATATGTATTGTCATTGGGATTATTTGCAGCCGGAATCACTTCTGCAATCACAGCACCTTTGGCAGCTGCCTATGTAGTAAAAGGATGTCTGGGTTGGAACGATGGGTTGAAGAGTACATCATTTAGATCTGTATGGATGTTCATACTTTTTTTAGGTGTCTTGTTTTCATCTTTAGGAATAAAATCAATAGTAATTATTCGATTTGCACAAATAGCCAATGGGCTTCTTTTACCCATCATTGCAATCTTCCTTTTATGGGTTATGAATCGGAAAAATATTTTGGGGAATTTTACTAATTCTTTAAAGCAAAATGTACTTGGTTTTTTGATAGTGCTTATTACTTGTTTTTTAGGATTTAGAGGTGTGTGGAAAGTAATTGAAAATTTGTAAGAAAAATCTTTATTAAAAGTAGGAGTTTTGAAAAGGATACTATTAAATTCTGATGTAGGAGAAGAGGCTGGTTTTGATGAGCAAATCATGCCGTATATTTCATGGTGTAATATCGCTTGTGGAGTTCATGCAGGCAATGATCAAGTGATTAGAGAAACGATTGATTTAGCGTTGAAACATCAAGTAGAAATCGGAGCACATCCTTCATATCCTGATCGTGAAAATTTCGGAAGAGTGGTTATGGATATTTCATATGATCATCTCGTCTTGACTTTGACGGATCAAATCCAAAAAGTAAAATCTCTTACAGAAGAAGCTGGTGGTCAACTGCATCATGTAAAAGCACATGGGGCTTTGTATAATGAAGCTATGAAAAATAAACAAGTAGCAAAAGCAATACTTCAATCTGTAATAAATATCGATAAAAGTTTATCAATAATAACTCCAAAAGATTCATTAATTTCTTATATTTGTGAAGGAGATATGGAGCTAAAACATGAGGTTTTTGCAGACCGGAATTATAATAATGATTTGACCTTGGTTTCACGTTCAAAGGAAGAGGCAGTATTAACGGATCCGAAAAAAGTTTTCGATCATGTCTGGAGAATGGTTTCTGATGGAAAAGTGAAAACAATAAAAGGAGAGGAGATACAAGTTTTTTTTGATACGATTTGTGTGCATGGCGATAACCCAAAATCAGTTCAAATTTTGGAGAATATATATAGTGAGTTTTTAAGACTAAATTTTATGATGAAATGAAGAATTTAGAAACTCAATTTCAATACAAACCCTTCAACGAGAATGCAATTTTGATTCAAGGACCGTCTATAATTGATGAAATTCTATTAGAATCGTTACTTTTTTACAAAAAATCCATTGAAAAATTTTATGATAAACTAATTGTTGAAGTAATTCTATCATATAACTCGCTATTAATTTATTACGAATCTACTATAGAAGATGTCTATGGTGAGATTTTAACATTAAAATCACTGTTTTATAATGATGCTAAAGTTTTAACTAGAAAAAAACGTTTGTGGAAAATACCGGTTTGTTATTCTAATGCTCTCGCTCCAGAACTCCCTTCTTTTGCTGCGAAAAAATCTATGAATATTGATGAAGTGATTTCATTACACACTATTCCGTTATATATTGTTTATTTTATCGGTTTTCTTCCTGGGTTTTTGTACCTAGGTGGATTGGATGATAAGTTGGTTACTCCTAGGAAATCTACCCCAAGCTTAAAGTTGGAAAAAGGATCTGTTGCTATAGGTGGAAATCAAACAGGGATTTACCCATGTGATAGTCCTGGAGGTTGGCATGTAATTGGTAAGACACCCATTGATTTTTTTGACCTTAATGCAGAAGAACCTTGCTTTGCCTTATCCGGAGATAAAGTTCAGTTTATATCGATTAAAGAAAATGAATATAACGACATAAGTAATTTACTTAAAATAGGTGATTATATACTTGAAAGCGATATTTTATGATAGGTAGTTTAGAAGTAATTTCTTCAGGTTTATATACTACCATTCAAGATGGTGGTCGTCAGGGTTTTTCTGAATTTGGAGTTCCAAGAAGTGGGGTGATGGATCGCCAATCCTTTTTTTTAGCAAATGCAATTTTGAATAATGATGAAAATTGTGCTGTTATAGAATGGACGATGATACCTCCAGTTTTGAAATTTTATGAAAACACAATTATTTCAATTACCGGTGCAGTTTGTATTCCGTTTTTGAATAACGAAGAAAAGAAAATGAATTGTCAATTGCAGATCAAAAAAGGTGATGTTTTAAAGCTTAAAAATATCACAAATGGAGTATGTGGTTTTGTAGGAATAAAATTTGGATTTCAATCCGAAGTAGTATTAAAAAGTAGATCTCAATATAAAATGATTACTGCTTCATCTAGACTTCAAAAAAATGATGTCATTCCCTATAAAAAGAGGGTTGATTTTTCGACAAGATATACTTCGGTTAATCAGTCTGTTTTTTGGAATAAATCTAAAGTGATTCATGCTTTCGAAGGACCGGATTTTGATCTCTTATCAGAAAGACAGCAGAGTGATTTATTGCATATGGATTTTACAATTTCTAGGGATCGAAATCGCATGGCAATTCCTTTGGATGAGTTGTTAGAAAATGATTTGGATTCCATGTTAACATCTCCAGTTTTACCAGGTACTGTTCAGTTGACTCCATCGGGTCAATTGATTATCTTGATGAGGGATTGTCAAACTACTGGAGGATATCCAAGAGTGTTGCAATTGACTAAAGATGCTATAAATAGTATAGCTCAAAAAAGGATGGGAGAGCAAATAAAGTTTGAACTAAATGTTTAATAATGATAGTTTCTTTATATTTCTTATGGTAATCGTAATTTTTAATTTTCTTTGTGAATGTTTTGCAATATTAGAAGCTTTTTTTTAAATAGACCTATGTTGTTTTTAAGAAGTATGTTAGTTTGCGTTTTTAGTTGTACTCGGCGTTTTCATAAGGATGGAGAGTGGTAAGTAATTTATAAGGGGGTGAATCCACCCTTTTTCATAAGGGGGAAAACCCCCTAGTTGTGTTTTTTTGTAAATTTATAAAATGTGCTTAAGTATTTGATTTTAAGATATTTAATTATGTGGTTTTACCGTAAATAGATTAAGGAAAAGGGTTGGGATATTTGTGTAAAACATTGTTTTTTGGATATATTAGCAACTGTTAACCCAAAAAATATTTAATGTTATGGCAAAAAAAATACAAAAACCCGAAAAGTGTATTACTGAAAATGAAGCAAGAGAGCTTCACGATAACTGGTGTAAGAAAAGAGG
The DNA here is from genome assembly GCF_947495315.1 of uncultured Aquimarina sp. GTDB lineage: Bacteria > Bacteroidota > Bacteroidia > Flavobacteriales > Flavobacteriaceae > Aquimarina. The sequence goes on from NZ_CANLYD010000017.1 coordinate 115,928, forward strand.
AAAACGACTTCAGAAGAAACTTGGATTCGAAGATGCTCGTGAGTTTCATTGGTCGGTAGCTGAATTAGAAGAGTATTTGGCTTATGTAAAGCAAGAGTCAGAAGAACAAGGGATTAAAGATCCGGGTATCAGAGTTTATTTAGGTGCCTATCCAAAATCTAAATGTAAAATGGGTAAAGGAATGTCTACCTTGTTTTTCTCTGCTACAGGTTCACGTCCAGGTGCATCTGGTAAAGATGGAAGTATTCAAGAGAATAATTATGATATTCCTGCTTTTAATCTTGGTTCTGCAGGAGATCCTCCTAATAATTATTAATGAGTACAGGTCAATTAATTATAATACACTTAATTGAATTGCTTGCGGCAATTGTTGGTGTGAGATTTATTCAAAAATACCGAGAAGATAAAGTTTCTCGGTATTTTGTTTGGTTTTTGTGGTTTGTTGTTGTTATTGAAACATTTGGTTTAGTGCCTAGACTGATTAAAGGGCTAGACTCTCTCTCTTTTTTAAAAAACACTTTTTTTGCAGAAGATAATTATTGGTTATACAATCCTTATTTGATAATTAGTTTTGTTTTTTACATATTTTTCTTTAGTAGTCAAATTAGGTTAAAAAGGAATAAAATTATTTTAAAGTTACTCGCTATACTATTTTTTATAAGTTCTGTAGTCAATCTTGTATTTACAGAAGTTTTTTTTGAAGCTATTTCTGCATATACCTTTATACTGGGAGGTGTGATTATTTTTATTGGTATTTTTCTTTATTTTTATGAAGTATTTCAAAGCGATAACATTTTATATTTCAATAAATTGTTTCCTTTTTATGTTGCTGTAGGAACACTGGTTTTTCATCTTACCGTTACGCCTCTTTTAATTTATAGTAAATATTATAGTGAATCTTCTAACCCGGAATTTGTAAAAATTTACACGACTATATTGACTATAGCTAATATTTTTCTGTATACTTGTTATACAATTGGTTTTGTTGTATGCTCGAAAAAGAACAAATCTTATTAATTGTTTATTTTACCGTTATTATTTTGTTTTTTATAATATTTGGTATTATATTTTTTGTTGCTTTTCAGCGACGTAAAAACAAGTTGCTTCTCGACCGATTCAAAGCTGAACAGCGGTTTGAAGAAGAACTACAAAACTCCAAACTAGAAATCCAGGAACAAACCCTTAAAAATGTAAGCTGGGAATTACACGATAATATCGGTCAATTACTATCTACTGCAGTGATGCAAATCAATATTTTAAGCACAAATCTAGAACCAAAAATTAAAGAATCTGTACAAGATATAAGAGGTTTGGTAGGTGATAGTCTACAGGAAATAAGAAACTTATCTAAGACCCTCAATCATGAGGTAATCCAGAATATTGGTTTAGAGAAATCCATACAAGTAGAATTAGATCGTTTTAAAAAACTCAATTTTCTTACACCTGAGTTTATAGTAACCGGAGAAGAATTGGTTATCAATCCCAAAGATGAAATTATTATATATCGTATTATTCAGGAGTTTTTCTCTAATACCATAAAACACGCAGAAGCATCGCATCTATTGGTAAAACTAAAGTATACACCAGATGATCTTACAATCGTCGTTCAGGATGATGGTATAGGGTATGATATGGAATCCGTACAGGCTAATTCTGGTTTGTTAAATATGAAAAGTAGAGCAGCTTTGATTAACGCAAATTTAGATTGTGTATCCGAACTGGGTAAAGGAGTATTGCTTACCTTGCAGTATCCATTTAAATATGAAGATAAGATATAATGAAATTTAAATCAAAATGAAGAAAAAAACTGTTGTTATTGTAGATGATCATCTTCTCTTTGCGCAATCTTTAGAAAGTCTTATCACAAATCTAGAAGGCTATGAGGTATTAGCAATCCTTAAGAACGGGAAAGAGCTTACACAATACTATTTACATAAAAGGAAAAAACCCGAGCTAGTTTTGCTAGATGTAAAAATGCCGGTGATGGATGGTATCCAGACCATGCAATGGTTAAAAGAAAATCAACCGGAACAGAAGGTGTTGGCGTTGACCATGGAAGATGATGAAGAAACCATTATAAAAATGCTTAGAGCAGGTGCTAGAGGGTATTTGTTAAAGGATATTCATCCCGAGAATTTTGAGTTTGCTATGAAAATGGTTATAGAGCAAGGGTTTTATTATTCCAGTAAAATAGAGACTGCTCTAAAATATTCTGAAAAACCAGATGCTGATGTTAGTCAGAATCTTACGGATAAATTAACAGATAGAGAATGGACATTTCTAAAATATGCTTGTTCGGAGCTTACATATAAAAGCATCGCTGGCGAAATGAACCTAAGTCCGAAGACTATCGAGAACTATAGGGAATCTGTTTTTAAAAAGTTACAGGTAAAAACTCGTGTTGGTCTTGTGATCTATTGTATGAAGAATAATCTATTTAAGCTGGATTGAAAACTTTTTAACTATTTTATCAATGAAAAAAAGATTCTACTAGAACTGAAGAATCTTTTTTTTAATGTTACTAAATTAATGCGTATCAGAATCAGAATTTAAGTCAGTTGTTAAAACTGACTTAAATTCTTTTTACTAAGCAACATCGCAATCTAATGTATTAGGAGCACACCAAGCAGTTGTAACACCCTCGAGACAATCACATATTGTGTGACTGTTACCAGCACCTCCTCGATCTCCACCAATAACGCCGCGAGCACAAGCATAATCTATAGATTTACCTTTAAGACTTGTTAAAGTTGCAATTTTTTGCTTATTAAATTTTAATGATAAAGAATCTACTTTCTTTTTTTTCATGATATAAATTTTAATTATTATTATTAAAAGTAAAAAAAAATCTTGTTTTAGAGTGTGAATTCACATTAAATATTAACAGATGGTTCCCAAGTATTTTTATATGGATTATAGGTACACGTATTTATTTTATAGTAATTTTTACCTTTTTTTTCTATATCAGAATTACTCAAACACATATATCTAAATTGACAATCTTTGCATTTTTCTATAAGATCATTTTTTAAATAGTATTTTTCTTTAAATTCTTCTTTTTGAATGATGTCTGCAATCAAATTGTCTTTTATATTTCCATAAGCAGTTTCATGGGATACATAGTTTTTTATACTTCCTTCATGGTCAATACATACTTTTCTGTATAGTCCTGCATTATAATTTACGGATTCCAAAAACATTTCCCGCGATACCGTAAAAAGATTTTTAGAATATACTTCTTTCGAACTATATAAAAGCTTTTGATTTGTGTACTTGATAATACGAGAAGAATTTTTTAATACACTAACTTTTTTGCTTTTTTCCGCTCCGTATACTGTTATTAAAATTCTTGGAAAATCAACTAGAATGTTTTTTAAGACTTCGTGACTTAGTTTTAAAAAAGCAGGTAGGTATAATTCTATTATTCTAATAGAGCTTTTACTTAATACCTTTAATGTCTCTATAACTCTAGCGACTTCTATTTTATCGTAAATACGGATTTGTAATAGTTGACAATCCAATGCGTCTAATTGCTGAAAGACATTTGTTAAATCATATTTAGAATCTTTATTTATAACAACAATAGATGAAATTACCTTATGTGGCGAATCAAAATGTAATGGTAGTTTTTGAAAAGGTGATGGGTTTGATGTGTAAAAACCATAATGATTATTAACCAAGTATTGAAAATATTGGTTAATTCCTTCGTCATAATCATTATTAAACAAACTCTTTACTTCCTCAATAGTATATTTGAAATGATCAGTAACTAAAATATCATATAGCTCATTTGGAATTTCTAAATATTCACCTTTGTCCAAATCCATTATCAGACTACTTACATATCCTTTTACAGGAATGCAGGTAGAAAACAAAATAAAATGGTCTTCTTTATTCTTCATAAAACATGTTAGAATTATCTTTATAAAAATCCATAATCATACCTTTACCATAATATCTATCCATTTCTAATTTGAAGTCTTCTCTAGGTATTTCCTTCTTTTTGGTACTTGTTATATAATATAGGTCGAAAGGAATTGCTTCGTTTTCAGGAATTTTTACCTGAGTGCTATTATTTTTTGCTTTCATTTTTAATTAAATATTCTGCGATTTTTTTATGTATTCCATAGTTACAATATAAAGATACATCTCCATATTGCCCTACAGGATTGATTTCTAAAAAGTAATATTCATTATCTATTGATTTTATAAAATCAATTACTCCAAAATTTAGTTCTAAATGATTCATTAGTTTTAAAATGCCAGCTTCAATTTCGGAATCTAGTTTATAAGGCATATATCGAGTAAAATGATTTGCCTTCCTATTCCTCATATCTATTTTAGTGTCCTCATTAATCTGCGTAAATACAGACGCGGAGTAGAATTCATTATTAAAAAAAACAGTTCTAATTTCGTATTTTTTGTCTATGTACTCTTGAAATAGTGAAGGTGCAAATTTACTAGGAGTGTTATCTAAACTCTCTAACAAATTAGTAATTTGATAAAAATGAAGATATTCTTCATCGTTAAGATAATGCTTATGATCTATAATAATTTCTTCAATGGATTTGGTAATTATTCTATGATTATTGTTTTCGAAAAATAGGTTTAAATCATCTTTGGAATTTGTTATTAAAGTGCTAGGGATTGTTAGTCCAAATTTTTGGGCTAATTCAAGAACAATAGGTTTGTTAAGCGAAATAGTTTTAAAAGAACCTAAATGATTATTGGATTCTAATTTATTACCTAAGTAATCCCAGAAAATAGTATTTCTCTGTTTGATGGCATAACTAAAAAGATTTTTTGGATAAGTACTTTCATATTTAAAATCGCCTGTAAACGGTATTGATACTTTATTGGGCCTTCGAAACCAAACAGGAAAAAGGTCGATATGGTTAAGATTTTTATCTTTTACTTTTATAGAGTTCTTCTTGTCAATTCCTCCTAAAGATATTGTGATTTTTTTATCATCAAATGTGAAATCATCCTTTAAGTTTAATCCAGTGTATTTATTATAATCTGCATCATAGAAAGATAACCAATCAAATACTCTGTTAGTAGGGAAATCTATTTCCTGAGAAAATATTAAAGGCATATTTACTTATTTTTATAAAAAGATTGGCGGTATTATGTTTTTCAATATGTTTGTTTTCAAATCTAGTGGATTTCTGATGAACTTAAAAACAATATAATATGAATGAAGAACATAATTTTTTTTAAATCTTTAAACAAGTGTTTTTTAACTCCTCTCCTTTGAAGGAGAGGCCGGGTGGGGATGTTTTCTGAAAAAAATGTTTTTCAAAAATATATTTCTTTATATTTACTGCATAAATGGAAAATAGCAATAACAATATTATTAATATTATTAGTAACGTCGTGATTATTTCACTGCGATGAAAGGGATATGCATAATATAAAATATATTAAAATCCCTTTACAAACGTAAAGGGATTTTTTTTGAAACATATCTAAAATGAAGTTATATAAAACAATTATTGTCAATGTCATTAGTATTGTGGTGATTATTTCATCAGGATAATGGGGATATTGGTAGTATGTTGAAACAAAAATCCCTTCAATTCCAGAAGGGATTTTTTTATTGGAATCTTTAATAAAATAAAAAATTAACAAATAGTGATTGTAAATAAAATGAGTATAAGTAATTGTAAATCAATAGTTAAGGTGTGTTTGGTAGTGGTTGGATGTTGTAAGCTTATTGAATAAAAATCAACAGTTTAGTCATTACGAAATAGTTTTATACTGTAGTTTATTTGATTAGTCATGGATTTATCAAAAAAACGGTTAAAATTTTAAGAAATTAATAAAAAAATTCACATTCAAAAGGAATGAGCATTAATAAATATAGCAAACAAGTAACACAAGACGATACGCAACCTGCAGCGCAAGCAATGCTTCATGCGATTGGTTTAACAGACGAAGACTTTAAGAAGCCACTAGTGGGTATTGCAAGTACAGGTTATGAAGGAAATCCTTGTAACATGCATCTTAATGATTTAGCAAAGCTGGTAAAACAAGGGACGCAAGAAGAGAATGTAGTAGGATTGATATTTAATACGATTGGTGTTAGCGATGGTATTTCTATGGGAACACCAGGAATGCGTTTCTCATTACCATCTAGAGATGTAATTGCGGATTCTATGGAGACTGTGGTTCAGGCCATGTCATATGACGGAATGGTAACCGTAGTGGGTTGTGATAAAAATATGCCTGGAGCTTTAATGGCAATGTTGCGATTAAATCGTCCATCGATTTTAGTATATGGAGGTACGATTGCCTCTGGATTACATGCAGGAAAGAAATTGGATGTGGTTTCAGCTTTTGAAGCTTGGGGAGAAAAAGTAGCAGGAACGATTACTCAGAACGAATATAAGAGTGTAATAGAAAAAGCATGTCCGGGAGCAGGAGCTTGTGGAGGTATGTATACAGCAAATACGATGGCTTCTGCAATTGAAGCTTTAGGAATGTCTTTACCGTATAACTCATCAAATCCCGCGATTAGTAATAATAAAGAAGAAGAGAGTATTGCAGCAGGCCGTGCGATGCGAACACTTTTAGAAAAAGATATCAAGCCATTAGATATTGTTACCAAAAAATCTTTAGAAAATGCCATTCGATTGGTTACCGTACTAGGAGGTTCTACCAATGCGGTATTACACTTTTTAGCGATTGCCAGAGCCGCGGATGTAGAGTTTACACTAGCAGATTTTCAAAGAATAAGTGATGAAACTCCATTTTTAGCAGATCTGAAGCCAAGTGGAAAATATTTGATGGAAGATGTACACGAAGTTGGAGGAATTCCAGCGGTACTTAAATACTTATTAAAGAAAGGATTATTACATGGAGATTGTCTGACCGTTACCGGAAAAACACTAGCAGAAAATCTGTTGGATGTTCCTGACCTTACAGAAGGACAAGATGTAATCAAACCTATAGAAACACCTATAAAACCTACTGGACACCTTAGAATAATGTTTGGAAACCTAGCAGAAGAAGGTTGTGTAGCAAAAATCACAGGTAAAGAAGGACTTCGTTTTCAAGGAAAAGCAATAGTATTTGATAGTGAATATGATGCAAATGATGGAATAAGGGATGGTAAAGTAGAAAAAGGGAATGTAGTCGTCATTAGGTACGAAGGTCCAAAAGGAGGTCCTGGAATGCCAGAAATGTTAAAACCAACAGCGGCAATCATGGGAGCGGGCCTTGGTAAAGAGGTTGCACTAATTACTGACGGTAGATTCTCTGGAGGAACTCATGGGTTTGTGGTAGGACATATCACTCCAGAAGCACAAGAAGGAGGTTTGATAGCATTGGTAGAAGATGGAGACATCATTACTATTGATGCCGAAACAAATTCTATTACGGTTGCGATAGAGGAAGAAGAAATTAAAAAAAGAAAAGCTTCTTGGGTCCAACCACCGTTGAAATTCAGTAAAGGAGTTTTATATAAATATGCAAACACCGTTTCATCTGCATCTCAAGGATGTGTAACAGATGAATTTTAATAAGAACTTCAATATACGAAGTATTTGAAGTCAATAATTTGTCATTCCGGTGAAGACAGGATTCTAAAAACATTCCGGTATAAACTGGAGTATAAAAAAATATAGCGTAATGGAAACACAAACGCAAACAATAGAAAAAGAAACTAAAGAAACTACTGGTCATATGACAGGAGCAGAAGCTGTAATACATTGCCTGTTAGCAGAAGGTGTGGATCTCATTTATGGGTATCCTGGTGGAGCAATTATGCCGGTCTATGATGAACTTTATAAGTTTCAGGATAAATTACAGCATATACTTACTAGACATGAACAAGGAGCGACGCACGCTGCACAAGGATACGCCAGAACAAGTGGCAAAGTCGGTGTAGCAATCGCAACATCCGGACCCGGAGCGACTAATTTCGTGACAGGAATAGCGGATGCCCAGATCGATTCTACACCTATGGTATGTATCACAGGGCAAGTAGGTTCTCATTTGTTAGGGTCTGATGCTTTTCAGGAAACAGATATTATAGGAATTTCTACACCAATCACTAAATGGAATCATCAAGTAACCAAAGCTGAAGATATTCCCTCTGTGTTGGCCAAAGCATTTTATATAGCACGTTCTGGTCGTCCCGGTCCTGTTTTAATCGATATAACAAAAGATGCTCAGTTTGGTGAGCTTGATTTTAAATACGCAAAATGTAAGGGAGTAAGAAGCTATAAACCAGTTCCTGAAACCGATCCTAAAACATTACAGCAAGCTGCTAGTTTGATTAATAAGGCAAAAAAGCCAATGATTGTTTTTGGTCAAGGAGTTATTCTTGGCGAAGCGGAGGAAGAATTAAAGAACTTTATCGAAAAAACCAGAATTCCATCAGCCTGGACAATTTTAGGATTATCAGCCTTGCCAACTGCCCACCCACTTAATGTGGGTATGGTGGGAATGCATGGTAATTATGGACCTAATAAACTTACCAATGAATGCGACCTCTTGTTAGCGATAGGGATGCGTTTCGATGATCGTGTTACTGGTAATTTAGAAACGTATGCAAAACAGGCTAAAGTAATTCATTTTGAAATTGACCCTGCAGAAGTGAATAAGAATGTAAAGGCGGATGTAGCGGTTATGGGTGATGTAAAAAATACGCTGGCAGAAATACTTTCCAAGGTTGAGTCTAATAATCACGACGCTTGGTTACAGCAGTTTAAAGATTTTGATGTTATAGAATATGATAAGGTGATCAAAGAAGAGTTATATCCTTCTAAAGAAGGCCTTTCTATGGGAGAAGTACTTAGAGGTATTAATGAGGAAACAAAAGGAGATGCTGTTATTGTTTCTGATGTAGGACAGCACCAAATGATCGCCTGTAGGTATGCAGAGTTTATAAAATCTAAAAGTAACGTGACTTCTGGAGGTTTAGGAACCATGGGATTTGCATTACCTGCTGCCATTGGAGCGAAAATGGGAGCTCCAGAGAGAGAAGTTGTAGCTATTATTGGCGATGGTGGATATCAAATGACGATACAAGAACTGGGAACTATTTTTCAGACTAGAGTTCCTGTGAAGATTGTAGTGCTGAATAATGATTTCTTAGGAATGGTACGTCAGTGGCAACAATTGTTTTTTGATAAGCGATATGCATCTACAGAAATGGTGAATCCGGATTTTGTAATGATTGCAAAAGGATATCATATAGAAGCCAAAAAAGTAACAAAAAGAGAAGAATTACAAACCGCAATCAAAGAGATGATAGCTTCAAAAGAACCATATTTTTTAGAAGTATGTGTAGAAAAAGAAAATAATGTATTTCCGATGATACCAACAGGAGCATCGGTTTCGGATATAAGATTAGAGTAATAAGAAGGTTGTCATTCTGGCGTAGGCTAGAATCTATAAAACGATATAAAAATGGAGAGAGAATGTTATACCATATCAGTATATACTGAAAATAATATAGGATTGTTGAATAGAATATCAGCAATCTTCCTGAAACGTCATATTAATTTAGATAGTATGACAGCATCGGTTTCAGAAATTAAAGATGTTTTTCGATTTACTATTGTAGTAAAAATAACCGAAGAGCAGGTTAAGAAATTAGTTGGTCAAATAGAAAAACAAATCGAGGTTATTAAAGCTTTTTATCATAAAGATGATGAAACGATTTATCAGGAAACTGCCTTGTTTAAAGTAGCATCAAAACTTCTGTTTGAAGAAAGACAAATACAAAATGTTATAAAAGAAAGTAATTCAAACATCGTCACGGTAACACCAGAGTTTTTTGTTTTGGAAAAAACAGGAAGACGAAAAGAGGTGGAAGAGTTGTATGATAAGTTAGAACCATATGGTTTAATGCAATTTGTACGTTCCGGAAGAATTGCTGTTACAAAAGAAAAGATGCATATATCAAAAATAATAGAAAGTTTTGGAGTAGATACTGTGTAAGGGATAGCAACGACATCCTTTTCTACGTCAGTTCGAGTATCTGCCCTAGGCGGATGTATCGAGAACCAGTAGAAAAGATATAGTGAATAGCCCGACCCTGAGATGTCACACTGAGATGTTATACTGAGCTTGTCGAAGTATTGTCGAAGTGTAGTCGAAGGGATACACCAAAGAAAAGCAAACAACTAAAAATCAAAATTAAATAGATTTCCGTGTAAGCGGAAGTAACCACAAATTAAGAAGGAAATGGCAAATTATTTTAATACGCTATCATTAAGAGATCAATTAACACAATTAGGAAAATGTAGATTTATGGACTCCTCTGAGTTTACAGACGGAGTTGAAGTACTTAAAGGAAAAAAAATAGTCATAGTAGGTTGCGGAGCGCAGGGACTGAATCAAGGATTGAATATGAGAGATTCGGGATTGGATATTTCATATACACTTCGTGAAGCTGCTATCAAAGAAAAAAGACAATCATACAAGAACGCTACCGAGAATGGTTTTGCTGTGGGAACTTATGAAGAATTAGTCCCTAATGCAGATGTAGTGATCAATCTTACTCCAGACAAACAACATACTCAGGTAGTAAATACCGTGATGCCTTTAATGAAAAAGGGAGCAACATTATCATATTCGCACGGATTTAATATTGTAGAAGAAGGAATGCAGGTTAGAGAGGATCTTACTGTAATTATGGTAGCACCAAAATGTCCTGGTTCTGAGGTTAGAGAAGAGTATAAAAGAGGGTTTGGAGTACCAACGCTTATAGCAGTGCACCCGGAGAATGATCCTCAAGGTCACGGATTAGCTCAGGCAAAGGCTTATGCAGTAGGAACCGGTGGTGATAGAGCAGGAGTATTAGAGTCTTCTTTCGTTGCAGAAGTGAAATCCGATCTTATGGGTGAGCAAACAATTCTTTGCGGACTTTTACAGACGGGTTCTATTCTTTGTTTTGATAAGATGGTGGAAAAAGGAATTGATGCAGGATACGCTTCTAAATTAATTCAGTACGGATGGGAAACCATTACAGAAGGATTAAAATATGGAGGTATTACAAATATGATGGATAGATTATCAAATCCTTCGAAAATAAAAGCGTTTGAACTTTCTGAAGAGCTAAAAGATATTATGCGTCCATTATTTCAAAAGCATATGGATGACATTATCGGCGGTCATTTTTCTAAAACGATGATGGAAGATTGGGCAAATGATGATAAAAATCTATTGTCTTGGAGAGCGGCAACTGGTGAAACAGCATTTGAGAAAACCCCAGCAGGAGAGGTAGAGATTTCTGAACAGGAATTTTATGATAATGGAGTATTAATGGTCGCTATGGTAAGAGCAGGAGTAGAACTTGCATTTGAAGCAATGACTTCATCCGGTATTATCGAAGAATCGGCATATTATGAGTCTCTGCACGAAACTCCACTTATTGCCAATACGATTGCACGTAAGAAGTTATTCGAGATGAACAGAGTAATTTCGGATACTGCAGAGTATGGATGCTATTTGTTTGATCATGCTTGTAAACCTTTATTAGGTGATTTCATGAAAAAGATCGATACGGATGTGATTGGTAAAGCTTATGATGAGGGTAAAAGTAATGGAGTTGATAATGCAAAGTTAATTGAAGTAAATGCAGCTTTGAGAAATCACCCTATAGAAGTAGTAGGAGCAAGATTAAGAGCTTCTATGACGGCTATGAAGCCAATAGTGTAATTTAATAATTTATTTGTCTAGCTGGGTCTGTCGAAGTTTTTGAGATGTGTATTGTGTAATCTTTGATGGACTCAGACTAGAGAAATTGTTGATCACTTTTTTATATGCTATTTGTGGTGATTGTTTTAAAAGTCATATGAAATGAATGATATTATTGTGGCTCATAAACCGGCCATTCATAATTTAATAGAAGAAAAGTCTCGTGAGATTGGTTTCACTATGTCGTCCGATCTTTATGTTGGGGCTTTGCTAAAAACATTAATATCTTCAAAACCTAAATCTAATATATTAGAATTAGGAACTGGTATAGGTTTATCATTGTCCTGGATGATTGACGGAATGGACTCAGAATCAACACTGATAACAATAGATAATGATCCAGCCTTAATAAGCATTGCTCAAGATTTTTTTGGTAATGATCGTAGAGTTTCCATTGTTTGTGAAGATGGAACAAAATGGTTGCGAGCATATAAAGGAAAGAAATTTGATTTGGTTTTTGCTGATGCGTGGCCAGGTAAATATAGTGAGATAGATGAAGTACTGGAATTGATCAGAATTGGTGGTTTTTATGTGGTTGACGACATGAATACTCAGGAAAATTGGCCCGATGGACATCAGAAAAATGTAGATCAATTAATAGGATACTTAGAAGGAAGAGAAGATATTTTTTTGACTAAAATGAATTGGTCTACTGGAGTAATTATAGCAGTAAAAAAGTAATAAGAAAGATGAATACAGAAGTAACTACATATTTTCCGGAATTAGAAAATATACAAAAGGCAGCCTCTACGATAAAAGAGGTGTCTATGGTTACTCCTTTAATGAATAGTATTCGTTATTCTAGAATGTACGATGCTAATGTGCTATTGAAAAGAGAAGACCTTCAGCGAGTTAGATCATACAAAATAAGAGGTGCTTTTAATAAGATTAGTTCTCTCACTAAAGAGCAATTGGCTAAAGGTGTTGTATGTGCCAGTGCAGGAAATCATGCACAAGGCGTAGCTTTTGCTTGCCATCATTTAGGAATACAGGGTACTATTTACATGCCATCTGTAACACCAAAACAAAAGGTAGAACAGACACAAATGTTTGGTGGAGAATATGTGAAAATTGTTCTGGAAGGAGATACCTTTGATGATGCATCCAGAGCGGCAAAAGAATTATGCATTAAAGAAGAAAAAACCTTTGTGCATCCGTTTGATGACCCTAAAACCATAGAAGGACAAGGAACGATAGGATTGGAAGTTTTTAAGCAAACTGATGATCCGATTGATTACATTTTTGTAGCTATTGGAGGAGGAGGTCTCGCTTCGGGATTATGTGGAGCAATGAAAGCACTATCTCCCAAAACTAAAATCATTGGCGTAGAACCCAAAGGAGCGCCTTCTATGTTGACTTCAATTCAGCGAAATAAAAATACAGAGATTTTTGATATCGATAAGTTTATTGATGGAGCGGCGGTGCAAAAAGTTGGAGATTTAAACTTTGATATTTGTAAATCTCATTTGTCTGATATGATCACAGTACCGGAAGGATTGGTGTGTCAAACTATTTTAGATTTGTATAATAGAGACGCTATTGTGGTCGAACCAGCAGGAGCATTGACACTGGCAGCGTTAGCGTTCTATAAAGATAAAATAAAAGGTAAAAATGTGGTTTGTATTGTTAGTGGAAGCAATAATGATATCACTCGTACTGCGGAAATTAAAGAACGAGCATTGCTATTTGCAGATCTGAAGCATTATTTTATCGTTCGTTTTCCACAAAGAGCGGGAGCTCTGAAACAGTTTGTAGGAGAAATTTTAGGCCCAAATGACGATATTACACATTTTGAGTATTCTAAAAAATCAAGCAGAGAAAATGGTCCTGCTGTTGTTGGTATAGAACTTAAAGATAAAAATGACCTACAGCCACTTATTTCTAGAATGAAGAAACATAACTTCTTTGGAGATTATCTTAATGATAAACCTGATTTATTTCAGTTTTTGGTGTAAACCGGTCTTCGGCTTCGCTCAGTCCTCCGATATAGACGAATCTTGAGCGCACTTAGTCGAACCCTGAGCGTAGCCGAAGGGTTGACTTTTTAGATAATTATTGTTCCAGAAGTCCATCTGCAATCCAATCTTCTACAATATCGATGGTTACTTGAGGAAGTCTTCCTCCTTCTTCTAGTGGGGGCATTACACTGTTAATACCCATTGTAGCGATTCTATTAAATAAGCCTCGATTATTTACAGCATCTACAACCTGATCATATGTCAATAACATCATAATTGCTCCTTGATCTAAAGGATCTCCATGACACTCGATACAATTACTATCTATTATTGTTTTAACGTGAGCGGTATAGGTAGAGGTTTGTCCAGGAATTGGATCTGGATCTACAATGACTTCAGGTTCTGTAGGACTATCATCACTGCCACCGCAGCTTAATAAAACAATTGTAAATAATGATAATAATAGTAGTGTTGTTGGGGATTTCATAGCTTTTTTATTTTTTTCTTCAATATAGCAAATATTCATTGGAATGCGTAAGATGCTTATTTCACAACTATAACGCAAAGATCATTGATAAATTATAGTGCTAGCTGAACATTGTATTCCTTTAATAGTTCCAGATGATCTTCAAGTTTAAATTCTGAAGCTTTAAACCGATCTCTTCTGGCTTTAACATCTTCTTTTCGAATGATACTTCGTACAAAACGACGCACAGCTGTTTCATTTTCTAAAACCAGTCCGGGAACCGCTACGCTTTTTCCTTCATCGTTTTTAGCAACCATAGTAAAATAGCTCGAATTGCAATGCTTCACTTTACCGGTCATTATATTTTCGGACTCTACCCGAACTCCAACTACCATAGAAGTGTGACCAACATTGTTTACAGACGCTTTCATAGTTACCAGTTCACCGACTTCGATAGGTTTTAGAAAGTCTACCTTATCTACACTGGCTGTGACGCAATAAGCTTCAGAATGTTTAGATGCACAGGCGAATGCAATCTGATCCATAAGCGATAAGATATATCCTCCATGGATTTTTCCACTAAAGTTAGAATGTGACGGAAGCATTAATTCTGAAATCACTACTCTGGATTGTCTACCGGTTTTATATTTTTTCATGAACTAATTTCTTTATTATTTTCTAAAATGTGGTGATTCTTCTTCTTCCACATCTATGACAAAATACTTAGAATCTCCTAACCAGGAAATCGTTGCAAAGCGTTCTTTGTATTTTAGTTTTACATATCTCCCTTGGAATTCTTCTAGCTTTTTGATGACTTCTTTGTTTTTACCTTCAACAGAAAAGCTAAATATCTGAGCTCCCGAAATCCCTTGACTGATTTCTCCTTCCCAAGTTTTAAACATCACACCTTTATTACTAAATTTAATGAGTTCTCCACTTCTCACACCTTCACTATACGTAGCAAAATATACGGTGGCATACCAAATGGCAAAAAGCAACGTAATGGCTAAAATTATCAAGGCTAATATTTTTTTCATACGTACTTAGTTGATGTTTTTAGAAAGCTTCATATACTTTGGTTACAAATTCGTCAATTTGGCTGGGTTCTAACCATCTAGTTACGATGACCAGATTTTGTTTTTGATCAATAACAATAAAATTACCACCAAAACCTGCAGCATAGAATAGATGTTCTGGTAAACCTTGCCAATGGCGCGTCCCTTTTTGATTTAACCACCACATAAATCCATAATTTGGATTAGCATCAGAAGGTTTGGTAGCTTCTGTTATCCAGTTTTCAGAAATCAACTGCTGATTTTTCCATGTTCCATTATTCATAAACAATAACCCAAAACGTGCTTGATCTTTGGTGTTTATAAATAATCCTCCTCCAGAATGTCCACCACCACTTACAGATTGCATTTTAGTGCCATCAATAGTACCCCAGGAATTATCATAACCGTACCATCGCCAGGTTGTCGACGCTCCGATTGGATCCATAATTTTTTCTTTAAGAACTTGTGGTAAGGGCTTCCTCCAAACATTTAGAAGAGAATACGCCAATACATTTACCCGAACATCATTATACTCGAAAACAGTTCCAGGTTCGTTTAATTTCCTGAATTTCCAATCGTTGATGCCTCCTTCTTTTGGCGGACGATCAGCCCAATCATATCCTCCCCATAATTGTCCTGACCAATCCGAAGATTGTGTCAACAAGTGACGCCAGTTTATTTTTTTATTATGGGCACCATCATAGGTGTGATCCCAGACATAATTATACGCAAAATCATCTACAGAATTGATTAGTTTTTCGTCAATGGCTAATCCAGCAACAGTTGATAAATAACTTTTAGTGACACTAAAAGTCATATCCACACGATCTATTTCACCCCATTTGGCAATGATATATCCATCTTTTAGAATCAAACCTGCGGGAGCACCTCTTTTTTTAGTGGGGCCTAATATTTTATGATAAGGCTCTCTTGCAAAACCTTTTAGTATGGCTTGGCGTAAATCCTTAGATCCGGAATATTCATTGTCTTTGGCATATTGGACAGCTTCGTTAAGTTTGGTGGTATTTATCTTAAACTCTGAAGGGGTCTTTTCTTCCCAGTTTCCACGTTCCGGGAAATAGGTTTGTTGGGCATTTGCAAAATGAAAAGCAATTCCAAAAATGAATAGTAATATGTGTGTTTTTAAAAATTGGTTTTTCATTTTATTAGTTTTGAGTAATCATTTTATTTTTAACTACTTTTCTTACAGTCATCAGAAAACCTATAGCAAATAATAGAGCTCCTAAAAATGAACCTATTTGAAATATGTACAATATAGTTGCATACTGCTCCGCTCCTAAAAATACATAAAATGCTATTGAAGAACTAGATAGGATGGTGCATAGTGTCATTAATAAACTACCTATCAATAATAGAATTCTTTCTACACTAGAACCCATTTTTCGATAGAAATATATACAAACTACAAAAATAAAAATTTGAGTAATTGAACTAAAAACTCCTATGATGAGATATTTTATAATTTCTAAAAAATCAGGATATGCTTGTTCCATGGATCTGTAGTTTGTACTATTGATTTATGATGTGGTATCTTCTGTAACATTGTTGATAATTGTTCCTGTTAATGATTTTGTTTTTATCACTCTTTTTATCAACAGGAATGTTCCTGCTACAAATAACATGGAACCTATAAAAGAAAGAATATTAATTCCAGAAAGAATATATGAATAGGTCATATGTTCCCAGGTTTCGTCCATAAACATTACAAATAATAGTGTATTAACGATGATAGATAATAAAATAATGATATTACCAATAAGAATGAGAATGCCTTCAGTTTTGGATTTCATTTTATTTAGATAATAAATCGCTATTCCGATAAATAACAATGTTGGTATACAAAAAAACAAAAGGCGTAAGACCTGTATGATAATCATTCCGCCGTTATTGGTATCAAGTGTTTCCATTTAAATATTGTTTAAAATATCATTATCCTCTGAAGCACGCTTTATAATTGCTTCTGGAAGAGATTTTTTAGCTTTGGCTCCCATCTTTTTAAGTTTTTCTACGCTGGTAATTAGATTACCTCGTCCTTCTACCAGCTTATTCATAGCAGAAGAATAATCCTTTTTAGCGTCATCAATCTTTTTACCGACTCCCGTTAGGTCCTTCACCAATCCTTCGAACTTATCATACAGTGCTCCTGCTTGTCTGGCAATTTCGATAGCGTTTCGTTGTTGTTTTTCGTTGTTCCACATCGTATCGATTGTGCGCAAGGTTGCTAATAGTGTAGATGGTGTTACAATTACTATGTTTTTCTCAAAAGCCTGATTATACAATTTACTGTCTTCATTAATAGCAATAGCAAACGCTGGTTCTATTGGTACAAAAAGCAATACAAAATCAGGCGATTCTATATCGTACAAATCTTGATAATTTTTCTCAGAAAGTTGATCTATATGACGTTTTAGAGCTGTAATGTGTTCTTTAAGATATGTGGTTCTAAGATTGTCATCATCTTCATTTACATAGCGTTCGTAAGCCGTTAGCGTTACCTTAGAATCAATAACCATTTTTTTGCTGTCTGGTAGATGGATCACAACATCCGGCAATACACGTTGACCATCGGCGGTAGTAAAGCTTTGCTGGACAAAATATTCTCGATCTTTCTCCAGTCCGGATTTTTCTAATACACGTTCTAAGACCAATTCACCCCAGTTTCCTTGCATTTTGCTATCACCTTTTAACGCTTTGGTTAGGTTGGTAGCTTCTTTACTCATCTGTTCATTAAGATCTTTAAGACCTACTATTTGTTGACGCAAAGCCGCGTGATAATCGATGCTTTCTTTATGGGTTTGCTCTACTTTTTTCTCGAAGGTATTGATTTTTTCCTGTAGTGGATTCAGGATATTTTTAATATTTTCTTTGTTCTGTTCTGTGAACTTATTCGACTTTTCATCCAGAATTTTGTTCGCTAGATTTTCGAATTCTTTAGTAAATTTTTCCTGTAATTTTTCTACCTCGTCTTTTTGTTCCTGGTTTTTGAGTTGCAGGTTTTCAAACTCAGCATTTCTTCGTGTAAGTTCTGTGTTTAAGAAATCTTTTTCTCTACGGATTTCTTCTCGCTCTTTGGAAATATCAGAAAGTTGCTTTTCTAAAGATTGCTTATAGGTTTCTTGCTGTTGTTTGGTAAATTCCAGTTGTTGATCTGCTGCTTTTTTAGCTTCATCAAACTGTAACTGTAATTGATTGGCACGTTCATGAAGCGTACTCTGATCACTTTTGTTTTTAAGCGAAGCTACGTATTTACCTATAAAAAAACCGATGATGATTGCAACAAACGCAACAATAAGCAATATGTATTCTGACATGTAAAGTTAATTTAAGAAAAGTAAAGATAATTCTTTATTAATTTAATCTATAAAACTTGATCCTCCTTTTTTACATTTGAAAAATCATATTTTTTTAAAGTTTTTTGCAAAATTTTCCAATGATTTCTTAATTGCCTTTTAATTTCTGGAGCGTTCATTTCTTCGGACGCTTTATAAGCGTATTTAATATAGTTGCCTCTATATTTTCTGTTGTAGGATTCTATATTTTGCTTTCCATCGATATATGTAACTTTTTTTGCTGGAAGTAATCTTTTCTTTTCTCCTTTAAAGCTATATAAACGGTATATTTTTGTTTTAAATATTGGGGCTTCATCTAATAAATACTTTTCTTTTATTTTTTCAACCCTATTATGTTTTCTCTTAACTGTTTCTTTCATATCCCTATAAAAGGAAGCAAGATTTTTGGATTTTAATAGTGTTTGATAGCCATAGAATTCAAACCCAAGATAATTAAGAGGTTTGTTTTTTATAAGTGAGGTTCCGTTTATTTCGAATGATTGTAACTGGTTATTGTCGATTTTAAAAAGTGTTTTTTCTGTTTTTTCTTTTGAAATTATTAGATCAATTTTTTGAATTTCATTAGTGATAAAATTATTCACTTCATCAATTTGGTCTTTATTACAAATAGCAATGATATCATCAGAATACCGTCTGTAAAATACGCTATCTTTTTTAACTAGTTCATTGGTAATAGCTTCATCAAATGGAAGCATATACATATTTGCTAATAAGGCACTAATAGGAAGTCCTTGAGGAATTCCTGCGATTTTTCCGTTTTTCTTTTTCTGGTTTTTATAAATGATAGTATCCGAGTCTATTAGATCCTTTATGTTGTAAAAAAAAGTATGCTTTCCTCTTTTCTTTAGTTTTGCTAATAGTTTTTCGTCAAAATGACCATTCACTGTCTTTAAATCATCAAGTTTTACATATGAGAATTTAGTTACTGCTTTAAAAATGTTATAATGATCTTTAGGGAGTGATTTGTTACCCAGAATTTTAGACCAAATTAATTTTAGTTTTTTGTGATTAAGACTAGGGAAGAAATTTTCAATATCAAAAGCTAATACGACACAGTTTTGTCTTCTTTTTACTTCATCAAAAACATCTTTAGCAAAATGTATATTATTTTTAAATTTAAGCTGATCTTCTGTTTCTATTTGGCGATAAGCCGTCACGGCATTTGATAATTCTTTGTTTTGATTTAGATATGATTCATATTTAGGTGCTATTATTTTCTGAGTGTAATATGAATAAATATGTGCGTCAATATGAGTAGCATACAGAATTTCTCTAATCTTGGTATTAGAAACTATTTTACCATTCTTTAATTTTTTTTTATGAGACCTTCTCTCAGTTCCATTAAAATCAGCTTCTTTATATCTCCGTTGTTTAATTTGTTTAAATAATAACGGGGAAAATGAATGACGGGAAATGTAATTTGGATTTGATATTTTCCTTTGAATATTTTTTTTAGAGGATATCGGAGTCTTGTTGGTGAAATGGGGATACCCTCTATCCTTAAACCAATCTTTTTCTTTTCTTTTTGTATGCATATATAAAAAAGTAAAGAAAGCTCTCTTACGGATTGATAATTGAAAAAAACATAACATCTCATTTGAGATTAAACCACTAACCGAGTTCTCGATTCCCGTTTACTTCTTACGTATTATACCACAGATGGATTGCACTGTTCATGCTTATCATCAATAACATATTAAAGAACAAATTAAATATCCTTAGAATTATGAAATTAATAACAGAATCATTTAGACAGTTACAGCCCTTTCTGGCACTATTTCAGATGCAAATCATATTTATATTAATAGAAATTTGCATTTCATCTGAAAATTACATTTTTCTTAATCTACATATTTAATTTTACCCCGAAGGTTTAGATTAAGTGATTTGGATAATATTTCAACCCAAATACGTTAGTTCAGCCAAATGTTTTTTCCTTTTGAGAGCTTTCTTTGCTGTTTATAAAATTAATGTTTTTATATTTATAAAAACTAAAAAAAATGGGGAAAATTCCAATTTATAAAATAGGCGATATAGTTTCTTTAAAATCTCATCCATTATTCAAAGGCTACTTAATTAATTCTTATAGCCATCAAGTACCTCCGTTAATGTTAATTCAAGAAGTGCTTGTTGAAGACGAAAACAAGAAGAAGATTTATAGTGATGAAATGGGAACTCCTCATCAAATTGCAGATTTAGTGAAATACAAATGTGTATATTTTGATGACAAAAAAAGTGAATTTAATGAAGTTACATTGTATGAGTCAGTTTTAGAATCTTACAATAAATTAAGGTTTCATAGTGAATCAAGCTCAGGTTCTAAGGAAACAAAAGATAAGTTAATAGAAGAAGTTGAGAATTATAAGCCAATTAATAATTATGAATATGGTAAAGTAATTCAGTTAAAAACTAAAAAATTAGAAAGCAGAAAAAAAATCGAAACGGGCAAACCAGAAAAGTATAAACACCCATCTTTTACTTCGCCAGATTTTGTTTTGATAGGAATAAAAAAGGAAATTAACACTAGTTCATTTTATAATGATGGTACTGTTAAAAAACAAGCACCAGAAGTGTTATTTAAAATATCTTGGTTTAATCATGTTCAACAAAAATTTAGTGAATATTATTTTCCTAAAGAATTTTTTATTGAACCTTTAGAAGAAAAAATCATAAAACCGAAAAAAGGAACTAAGAAAAGAAACACAGATAAATAATCAAATTACAATCGTTCTTCTATATCTTTTAGAGTCTTTAGAAGGTTTACGATATGTCGCTCAGAATGATTGCGCATGATGAATTCAAAATACCAAATAGCATCGATCTCGCTGGTGTTTTCGAATCGCCATTGAACTTCCATCAAATCTTTAATAATATCAGATAAGTCATCATTAGCATCTCCGAGTCCGTTATCAGGTTTTTCCAAATCAAAAGGGTCGGAAACATTTTGGTAAAACCCCAATTCAGGAAAATTGGAACGGATTGTATTGGAGATTTTTTCAAAATTAAAATCAGGAGCCTCCGGATATTCTTCATGATCATCCGCAACGTTTCCTTCTAAGGTCAAGTATTCCTGATATAAGGATATCAATGACTTTTTTAAAGCAAGTTCTTTGTTTTCAATATTCAATTTTGGAGTGATTCCCCATGCTACTATGTGATCTATAATTTCTAGTAATGTGTTCATCGTAAATTTTGTTTAATGCCGTACCTTGTAACTTCCGGTTTTAGGGTCAAATAAGATCAGGTCTTCAGGGAACAAAGAAGAAAATGCTCGACATTGTATCAATTCTTTAGGGCGACCAAATTCGAACCCTTCGGTATTCATCACAATCATTTTATCACATAACTGTATCGCAAAGTCAATTTCGTGGGTAGAGAATAAAATTGTTTTTTGAGTTTCGAAAGCTAAACGTTTTAGGAGCTTTAGAATATATGCTTTATGATATACATCTAGATGTGTGGTAGGTTCATCTAACATAATGAAAGGGGTGTCCTGAGCAATCGCGCGAGCGATGAGCACTTTTTGTAACTGTCCGTCACTTAATTCAAAACATCTTCTATCTACCAATTCGGTAATATGGGTAACTTCTATAGCTTTACGAACTTTTTCGATATCCTCTTCCAGGAGCTTACCCACCCAATTGGTATAGGGTTGTCTTCCTAATGCAACCAGTTCTTGTACTGTTAGGTTTTTTGAAGCAATTTGCTCCGTAAGAACAATACTTAATTGAGAAGCTAATTCAGAAGTTTTATAGTCTTTTATTTCTTTATCAGATAAAAATATATTTCCACGAAGTGCTGGTTGTACTTTAGACAACGTACGAAGCAATGTTGATTTACCAATACCATTAGCACCGACTAACCCAACAAGTTCGCCTTCATACAGTTTTAGATTAATATCCGCAGCCACTACTTCCAAATTATTTTTATGGCGGTAACCAATGGAGAGGTCTTCCGTTTTTAGAACGATATTTTGATTTTCAGTATCTAATGACTCTATTTCCATAGTAATATTTAGTACTTAGTACAAAGTATTTAGTACAAAGTGTTTCAGTACTCTATTTTATTATTCCTTCATTATTTGTATATAATTTCCTATGTCTATTTGTTAGATTTAATTTTTTAATCAATTTTAAAGAGCCAAATTCACTTTCAAGGTAAGGCTTCAATATAATATTTCATACTCACTACTCACTACTCACTACTCACTACTAATTTAAAACAACATCTTTCGTTTTCGTACCAATAACCAGATTACAACCGGAGCCCCAATCAATGAGGTAATAGCATTAATGGGTAAGGTGTATTCTGTGCCGGGTAATTGCGAAATGGTATCACAAACTAACATGATAATACTTCCAAATAATATAACTGCAGGAATTAATGTTTTATGATCTGATGTGTGAAATAATTGCCTTGTTAGATGTGGTACTGCCAATCCTATAAAAGCAATTGGCCCGGCAAAAGCAGTAATACTTCCTGCTAACAATCCGGTAGCAATTATAATCAGAAAACGACTTTTCTTGATGTTTAATCCTAAGCTACGCGCATAATTTTCTCCTAGTAATAAGGTGTTTAAAGGTTTTATGGCAAATATTGCCAGTATCATTCCGATAGTTGCGATTACAGAAAATATCAATAAATCGATCCAGGATAAATTTCCTAAACTACCAAATCCCCAAAAAATATAGCGTTGCAATTGTTCTGCCGGAGCAAAATAGGAGAGTACACTAACTATGGCAGCGGTGATACTACCGAACATTAAACCAATAATAAGAATTGCCATGGTATCTCGCACTCTGATCGATACTAACATGACCATAAAAAGTACTAAAATACTCCCAATGCTGGCGGCAATAACAAGACCCCAATTGGATACTAAAAACAATGCTGTAGAGCCACCAATCAAAGCACTTCCTAGAATCAACAAAGCGACACCAAGACTTGCACCAGAACTAATTCCTAAAACAAAAGGTCCCGCCAATGGATTTCTGAATAAAGTTTGCATTAATAAACCCGAAACCCCCAAACCGCTTCCTACGATGATCGCTGTGATTGCTTTGGGTAATCGATAATCTATAATAATATGTCTCCAGGATTCTTTTTCGACAGTGGCACCAACGAGACTTTTTATGGTGTCGAACCAGGGTATAAGTACAGAACCAAGACTGATATTGGTCACAAAACATAGTAATAATACTATGATAATGAAGATGAATACACTTTTATATGATTTGTTTGGGGTCAACTAGTTCAGTTTTTCGAAAAAATAAGGTTCGTAATCTCTTAATAGTTCTGGGTGTGCTATTTGGATGATATCTTTAAGAATCAAATCCGGACGCATAGGACCTAATTCGTAGTATACCAATCCACCTTTTGCACCAGTTTTTAATGTTGAAGAATATACGGCTTTATTTTTAAATGCTTCAAAAAAGGTATACCGATTGTTCTTTCCTTTTAACTCTTCAAGGGATTTAGAAGATCCTGAACCAATCCAAAATTCGGCATTTTGAGCTTTTTCTAATACACTCTCAAAATTTAATGCGATACTCCCTGTTTTTTTGGTTTCAGCCCATAAATAGTTGGTGTTGGCATCTTTTAAGAATTTAGCTACATAACTATCTCCTCCAGGTACATGCCAAACATCTTTAAACATATTACCTGATAAAACTGTAGGTGTTGTTATAGCATTGTTAGCTAAGGTAGCAGCATCATTATAATCTTTCTCAATTTTTTTAAATATACTATCTGCTTCTTTTTCTTTATTGTAAAAAGCAGCAACAAATTTTATCCACTCCGCACGTCCTAATGGATGCTGTTCCATCCAAGAACCATTCATAACCACTGGAATTCCTGTTTTTTCCAGAAGATCATATGTTTTGGTGTCTCCAGTGGCCGAGTATCCAATGATAAGCTCAGGAGCTAATTCTAAAGTAAGTTCTGTATTTAAATGTCCATTATTTCCTAATTCTACAATAGTTCCATTATCAACCAAAGTCCTGGTTTTTTCTGAAGAAATATAATCACAGTGAGGAAAACCGATGAGTTTGTTTTCTAATCCCAGATACTCTAACATAGGTATATCAGTGGTAGAAGTAACCACAGTTTTATCTACCGGGACTTCTATATAAGAAACTTTACCGTCTATAATTGGTTTTTCTGATCCTTTAGGATGTAAAATATATGTAAAAGTACTTTTAGCATCGGGCCAAGGGGATGTAATGCTAATTTCTTTATAAGTTTTATGATTTTGAATGGTAAAACCAGTAGCGTAGTCAATCTTTTGATCTTCAAGTTTCTCAACACTTATAGGAATAACTACTTTCTTCTCTTGTTTACAGGATAGAATAGAAGCAACTAGTAATAATAGAATTATATAATTCTTCATATGATTTTTTAATATTTGTCAAACTTCGATATTTTTTTGAAAACCTACTATGATTTACCGTTAATTTGTGTTTTTAAATATAATTATATGTCATTTTTATGTTCTTGGAGTGGAGGAAAAGATAGTTGTTATGCCATGCATATGGCTGCAGAAAAAGGATATGTACCATCCGTTTTATTGAATGTGTTAAATGAACATGGAGATCGGTCTCGTTCACACGGAATTCCGAAAGCTATACTGAAAGCTCAGGCAAATTCTCTTGGGTTACCGATTCATTTTTTTGAAAGTACCTGGAATGATTATGAACAATTATACATTAAGAATTTAAAGTCGCTAACCAATACATATAATTTGAAATCTGCTGTATTTGGAGATATCGATATTCAGTCACATAGAGATTGGGAGGAAAAAGTATCCGCGGCAGCTGGTCTAAAAGCGATGTTACCTATCTGGCAACAACCCAGAAAACAATTGGTATTGGATATGATTGATTATGGAATTGAAGCCATCATTGTTTCCTGTAATAAAACGTTAGGACCGGATTTCTTAGGAAGAATAATTGATCAGGAACTTATTAAAGATTTAGAGGCTCTGGATGTAGATGCTTGTGGAGAAAATGGAGAATATCATACATTGGTAACAAATGCTCCTCTTTTCGTTCAAAGACTGAATGTTCAAGTAATTGATAAGGAAACATCTTCTAATTATAATTTCGCAACATTGGAGATTGTTTAAATCTATATTTGTTGTGCATTTAGGTGTTTTTTTTAATTATAATCCGTCAATTCGAGTACTTCGACCAAAGGAGAAGTGTATCGAGAATAGGATTGTAGTTAAAAAACATTCTCGATACCCTCCAGTGGCGGGCAGGCTATTTTGTCTTCATTTCATTACAACAAAACACTCGAATTGACGCTTTTTTTTAATTCATAAGAGGTTAGATTTTAATGACATCTCCATAATTTATTTTGATACTAAAAGAGTCTTTAAGTTCTATTTTTCGAACATATGAAAGTAACGCTCTTATTGGACCAGCATGAGCGACAATTATGATGCTTTCTTCAGCGGAATGATTCAGGGAATTATAAAAGGCTACCATTCTCTCTTGAAGCATAACATAAGATTCACCATTAGGAACCTGTACATTTACAAAATCTTCCATCCAGGGATTTAGTGCTGATGGAGAAATATCATTCCAGGCTTTTAGCTCCCAATCACCAAAATCAAGTTCTTTAAGCCTGTTATCAAAAGTAGTTGGGATATCAAACGTTTCTGCTAATATTTTACAACGTTGTAAAGGACTACAGTATATTTTTGAGACTTTCTGAATAGGAATTTGGTTATGGATTTCCACAACTTCAGATTCAAAAGTATTCGTTATGCCCAGATCACTTTGCCCGTAGCAAATTCCTTTTTCGATATTCGGAGTGGTATGTCTTACCAGATATATTTCCATAAAGCTATGATACTAAGATAAAAAACTACTTCACTAAGCTGCTGTACTGCTCCAGCGCAATCACCTGTTTGGCCACCTATCCATTTTTTGAATTTTGCAGCTAAAAACATTTTAGATAGATACATTGGGATAAGTGTTAAAAATATGAATGGGTTTAGGAATAAGAATAGAGGAACAATTCCAAAGAAACCACTAATCAAAAGCATAGAAATACTCATGCTTTTTGCAGCTGGTTTCGCTTTGCTATCTTCTGTATCGCGCACATACGGATGTGTGAATATTAAAGTGGTTGCTATAAATCGACTGAGACTGTGTCCAGAAATTATTACCAAAGGAACATAAAAGATTTCTACTTCTCGTAATGCCAAAAATTTGATGGCAAGTATCAATAGAATTCCGACAGTACCATAGGTTCCTAGTCTGGAATCTTTCATGATTAATAGAATCTTCTCTTTGGTCCATCCACCACCAAAACCATCACACACATCGGCAAATCCATCTTCGTGAAAAGCTCCGGTTGCATAAATTGTAGCAAACATAGAAAGCAGTAAAGCGATTTCTATGGAAAAGATATAGGAACATCCATAAAAAACACCAGCACCAATGCTTCCTACGAGTATACCAACTAATGGAAAGTATTTCGAACTCTTACGTAAATATTGCGGATCGTGATCTACCCACTTCGGACAAGGAATTCTGGTAAAAAACATAAGAGCGGTAAAAAATATATGAATCTCTTTTTTCATGAATGCAAGCTCTTTAAAGTTTAATTAATTAGTATATCTAAACCCGAATCTTCAACAGTATATTTCCAAAAAGGGATAAAAGCTGAAATACATAAAACAATTGCTACAGCCATTCCTACTAATCCTATTTTGCTTTTCTTTAAAAAAGATATAATACCCAGATAAAAACTCAATAGTGAAATACAGACTATGACTATCATGAATAGTCTTTTAAAAGAAACTAAATCATCAATAAAAACAAAGTGAACCTCTTTTCCAACAATTAAGCTATGGTATATTTCGTGAAGTAATGTATTGTATTTATACACAAAGAAAAAACCTATTATGGAAATTAATATGGATAAGACACCTTTTTTCATTGTAACGGATAATTATTCATTGGTAGTTACTTCGGCTTCTTCAAAACTTGCCATATTATTCAGAAAGGCAACTGCAGATTCTAAAATAGGATAAGCCACTGCTGCTCCAGTACCTTCACCTAGTCGCATGCCTAGAGATAATAGAGGCTTCTTTCCGATAAAGTTTAGCATTTTTTGATGACCCTGTTCTTCGGATGTATGTGCAAAAATACAATAGTCCAGTACATTTTCATTAATTGCATACGCTGATAAAAGCGCGGCTGTAACTATAAAACCATCAATTATAACGGTCATTTTTAGTGCTGCTGCTTTTAGTATTGCTCCCGTAATCATTGCAATTTCGAAACCTCCAAAAGTAGCTAAAGTTTCTATAGGAGTATTTGGGCTGTATTTGTCAAAAACGTTTTGCAGAATACTTCGTTTAATTTTTATGGCTTCACCTTGAACTCCCGTTCCTGCACCCACACATTCTGTAATCGGTATTTTAGTAAAATGTGCCATTAATAATGCAGCTGCAGATGAATTTCCAATTCCCATCTCGCCAAATCCTATTACGTTACATCCATTTTGAAATGTTTCTAAAACAATGGTAGCTCCTTTATCAATAGCCGTATTGCATTGATCAATATACATTGCAGGTTCTGTCTGATAATTTTTAGTGCCATAAGCTACTTTAGCATTAATGAGTCCTTTTATATTATTAAAATCGTGATTGACACCAGCATCTATGATCCTTAGATTAATATTGTTCTGAGTGCACAATGAATTAATAGCGGCTCCACCGCCAAGGAAATTGTAGACCATTTGTTGCGTCACTACCTGAGGATAAGGATTGACTTCACCTTTTTGGGCAATACCGTGATCTCCTGCAAAAACAAGTATGGTAGGTTTTTGTAATATAGGACGTGTAGTGTTTTGGATTAATCCTATTTGTAATGCAATTTTTTCTAATGTACCTAAGGAGCCAAGAGGTTTGGTTTTTAGGTTAATCTTATGTTGAATTGTATTCTCTAATGATTTGTCTAATGGAGTAATATCAAAACTCATTTATTTTATTTTTACTGGTATTCCAGATACCATTAGTATTGCTTGATCTGCTTGCTTTGCAATATGCTGATTCATCCAGCCCTGTAGTTCGGTAAACTTCCTACCTATTTCAGTAGTAGCATGAACTCCCATTCCGATTTCGTTAGATATAATAATGATCGTTGTATTGATTTTTAGAAGTTTGTCAAATTCTGTTTTTGCTTGAGATAGAGAAAGTTCAATATCATTTTTAGTGTCTACAAAAAAATTGGTGAGCCATAGTGTTACACAATCTATAACGACAACTGTATCTTTTTTAATAACTTTGGATAGTTCTTTTTCTTCCTCAATAGAGGTCCATCGACTATTGCGATCCGCAATATGTCTATCAATGCGTTTTCGATGATCCCCATCCCAAACTCTCGATGTAGCTATATATGTTGGGTTTTCTGAAAGTTCTAATGCCAGGTTTTGAGCATAACTGCTTTTGCCTGAACGCTCTCCACCAGTAATGTAATACAACATGTGTAATAGGTTTTAAAGAGCGCAAAGATACTAGTAAAACTAATTTATTTGGTAAAGCGAATGCATTTTCGAAGAAATATGATACATTCGCGCAGAATTTTGGTTCCGACACACTTTTCATAGTGTGAAGGATTAAAAGGGAATCAGGTGAGATGAGGTACGACTTTAGTATTGCGAATTAGGATTTTTAAGTTTTCTAAATCGTAAATCCAAAATCTAATATCGTACATAAACATTCCTGAGCTGTTCCCGCAACTGTAAGCTGTGTTCGTCTAAGACGGATGCTTGTTATTAATTCTTTATAACCACTGCTTGTGTCGAACTCGTTTCGACATCTTTTAAACTATTTTAAAAAGAAACTGAAACAAGTTCAGTTCAGGTGGGAAGGTAAATAACAAGACGCAAGCCAGGAGACCTGCCTAAATTCGTTATGTTAAACTTTCGGGATAGAAGTTTAGGTATGGGTAAACTGCATACTTTTTTCCGGTAATTGTAAAATTAAGTCATTTAGGAAATGAACAAAAAAGTGTTTTTTGGGGCTACACTAATTATGTTAGGAGCTCAGGTTGTTTCAGCGCAAGATTCAACAAAAGAAGAAAAAGTAAACGAGTTAGAGGAGGTAGTACTTTCTGATTCTAAATTTAAACTAAAAAGAGAGCAAAGTGGTAAGGTAATTACCAAAATTACCTCTGAAGAATTAGAACGCAGTCAGGGACAATCTGTTGCCACAGTTTTAAACAGAGTAGCAGGAGTTTATGTAAACGGGAGTAATAATGCAGCAGGAGAGCCATTGGGAGTTTATGTACGTGGTGGACGTAATCGCCAGGTAGTGATTAGAATTGATGGAGTTACCGTAAGTGATCCCTCTACATCAGCAGGGGATTATGATCTTCGATTATTATCTACTAGCCAAATTGAATCTATAGAAATTCTAAAAGGAGCTTCTAGTACATTATATGGTTCTGGGGCAGCGGCGGCAGTAATTAATATTACTACAAAGTCTGAAAGCAAAGATGAAATATCAGGTCAATTTTCTTCTAGTATCGGTACCAATCAATCACAGGATGATCAGGATTATGACATAAATGAGTTTGTAAACTCAGCATCGATTAATGGAACTATAGGTAAAGTAAGTTATTTAGGAAGTCTTTCTCATCAATCAACAGATGGTCTATCAGCAGCAGAAGCTGAAGGAGCAGAAAGTGATGCTTACAATAAATTTAATGTTTCCGCCAAATTGGGATATCAGTGGAACAAGAATTTTAAGTTTCACTTTTTTGGAAACCTAGATCAGTATAAGACCGATTTTGATGGAGGTGCTGGATTTGATGCAGATAACCAGTTTGATAGCCGTCAATTAAGAGGTGGATCATTTTGGGAAGCAAAATATCCTAATGGAAGCTTCACTTTTGTAGATAGTTATGCATTATTAGAAAGAGAATTTAATTCTAATTTTCCTTCTAGATATGAAAGTAAGATTTATACTTTTGATACTTATAATAAGTATAACTTTAATAATACATTATATACTGTAGTTGGTGCAAATGGTTCTTATAGTGACTTTAATCTTTTTAGTATTCCTTTCGGAAGTGATGATTTAGTACAGACGATTAATGATAATGAAGCGGATTTTGATATTATTGATCCCTATATCAATTTAGTATATGTATCTAAATTTGGGCTAAATGTTAATGCGGGAGGAAGACTAAATATTCATAGTGCTTATGGTAATCATTTAGTTTACAATATTAATCCATCTTTTACTTACACTTTTGGAGACAATTATATAAAAGGATTAGCATCGTATAGCACTGCATACATTACTCCATCATTATTTCAATTATATGATACTGCTTTTTTTAGTGGAAATCCTGATTTAGAACCAGAAGAAAGTAGAACCATAGAAGGAGGGATAGAGCTATCTCACGAAAAAAGAGCTACTATAAGTGTAGTATATTTTAATAGAAAATCAGAAAACTTTATCGCTTTTGATCCTAACACTTTTGTGAATTTCAATTCGCCTAATGACATTAAAGTTGATGGTGTAGAATTAGAGTTTAATGCAAAAGTATTAGAGGATAAGTTGTCTTTTAGCGGTAACTATACCTACACCAACATTTCAAGATTAGAAAATGATATTAGAATACCTGAACATAGCATCCAGGCAAATATTGGATATCAATTATCGGATAAAACGTATACTTCTATAAGTTATCAATATAATGGCGAGCGTACGGATACTAATTTTGATCCTGTTACATTTGCACCAACACCTGTTCCTTTAGATAGTTATGGTATACTAGATTTTTATATTAGTCATCAGCTTTTGAGTAATATGACAGTTTTTGCTGCTATGAACAATATTACAAACGAAGAGTATCAAGAGATATTTGGATTTAGTACCAGAGGTAGAAATGCTAGAATAGGTTTTAATCTGAAATTCTAGGATTATATATAGAAAAGTAAAAAACGCCTAAACTCTTTAGTTTAGGCGTTTTTTGTTAGATGAATTTTTACTTAAAAAATACTTTTTCTACCTTAGATATATCCGTGTCTTTATACATTCTCAGATAATCAGGTTTGTACATCTTACTTTCGCCTATAGTTTCTAATTCGATAGTATTATATTTTGATGGAGATCTGTTTCCTAAAATATCATCAATAGCTGCTTTTAATAGGGGTTCGTTAGGATCACCCAATGTTCCCAGGTTTGAGAAATCTTCGGCAACTTCAATTTCAGGAACAAAACCACCAAAATAATCTGTAAATCCTGCAGAATTTATAGACCTAAGAACTAAAGGTTGCATTGCATACGTGTGGCCTGTATTGGCACCATTTCGTCCAAAATTATCTGAATCATACAAAGTTATAGAAGCTTGAAATTTTCCTCTACTTGTGGAGCCAACCTGAATTACATTAATATAAGGATCCAGTCCATTAATTACTAGTTCACTCGCAGATGCAGAACTTCTGGTTGTTAATATATATACTCTACTAAGGTTTAAACTATTAATGCCAGCACCAGTTCGGATTTGATTATCAAAAAGATTGGTGTCACCAAATTGTTCTTGTCGATCTACATTCCATTCTTCTGTAGTAAATACTTGTCCGTTAAACTGTCCTGTAATCATGCTAGATAAGTCAATTGCAGTAATCACCGAACCTCCACCGTTATATCGCAAATCTAATATAAGATCTGTAACATTATCAGAGGCAAACTGCCCAAAAGCTGCATTTAACTGAGCATCGAAATCGGCAGTGAATCCATTATACATTAAATATCCAACAGGATTGCCGCTAACATCCAGGGTTTTTGCAAGAAAAACAGGATTCTCTGTATACTGTACTTTGGTAAGAGAAATCGATGTACCTGTTGGAGTTACATCATTTCCATCAAAAGTAGCCAGACCGATTGTATATGTATCTGGAGCTAGTAGTTGATTGAAATTCTGCTCCGTAATCTGAGTGCCATCTATCGTATTAAAAATAATACCTCTCTCAATTCCCTTTGTCTCTGCATCGGTTCCAGGAAGCACATAACGAACATACCCAAATACATTAGGTGCACTATTAGGATATCTAACTAATCCGAACTCCATACCATTATTCCGGGTAATTCCATCAAAAGCTTGTTCTAATGCAATAAAATCATCCACCAAAAAACTGAATTCATCAACTTTTATCTGTTCTGAACCTACGGTTACCGTTTCTTGAGTTCTTACTCCTTCAAAAATAGCTTCGGGAGATGAGAAACCACTAAGAAAATTAGTATACTCTTGATTAGAAGAAAAACGATCGTTTGCTAAATCTTCTACATCTGCTTTGTATACATAAAAAGCATTCATGCCTTTCCAGATAAAATCATTAACCTCCTGCACCCCTGATATTCTTAGTACATCATCATTATCCTCAAAACAACTAGTGAACATACTTACGGAGAAAAGGAGTAAGGCAAAATACTTCAGGAATTTCATAGACTTTTTTTATTTTATATAACCCTAAAAATAGGGACTTTATTATAATTTCAAAAAAATGATGTAACAAATTACAGATGTAGTCGTCTCCCTTATATAAAGCTAACAAGTTAGTTTTGTAACAACCAACCAACAAATATGAAATGAGCTATAACGAAGAATTGAATATTAATTATAAAGTGTTGTTAGCGAATTCCATCTGTCAATTGGGAAAAAATAGAATGAACAGATGAAAGAAAGAGCATTTATAACGCTTACTAATGGTTTTAAAGACAAGCTATACAGGTTGGCTAAGCGATTGTTGGTAAGTAATGAGGAAGCAGAAGATGCTACGCAAGAAGTATTACTGAAGTTATGGAGGAATAAAACCAAAATGGCTGAGTATAAAAATGTGGAAGCTTTTGCAATGACAATGACCAAAAACTATTGTTATGATAAGTTAAAAGCGAAAGAAGCTGGGAATTTAAAAATTGTACATAGTAATTATAAAGATGAGCGACCTTCATTACAGCGAGAAGTAGAAGCAAGAGATAGTCTGGATTGGGTAGGCAAGATCATGGACGGATTACCAGAACAACAGCGAATGATTGTCCAGCTCAGAGATATAGAACAATATGATAATGCAGAAATAGCAGAAATGCTAGAAATGAACGAAACAGCAGTACGGGTAGCATTATCAAGAGGAAGAAAAACAATACGACAAGAATTATTAAAAAAGCACAATTATGGAGTTGTCTAACATAGAAAAATTACTGGAAAAGTATTTTGAAGGAGAAACGACCCTTTCTGAAGAAAAAGAATTAAAGGTTTATTTTACCGGAGAAAGCGTGCCGTCACACCTAGAGAGATACAAAGATTTATTTCAGTTTTTTTCTAATGAAAGTCAAGTAACTGCTACTTCAGAGGTTACTTTAAGTACCAATCGAGTGCCTTGGTATACCTGGATAGGTGTAGCCGCATCAATAGCTTTAATTGTGGGGCTGTTTATAAAAGATGTTCCGCCAGGAGTTGATCCTGAAGGAGTTTATGGTACCTATGATGATCCTGAAATGGCATTACAAAAAACCAAAGAAGCCCTTGATTTGGTTGCTAAATTAATGAATGAGGGCAAAAAGGACTTGGTATACCTGAATGAGTTTGATACTGCCAAAAAAGAATTAGTGTATCTAAACGAGTTCGAAAGTGCCAAAAACAAATTGATAAAATAAAAACGAATACTATTTTCCCAAATATGGGAATCTTTAAAAATGATTTAATTATGAAAAAGTTTGCAATCGTAATATTAGTAGCATTAGTGCCATATCTGTCTGTTGCTCAGAGTAATTTTGATAAATATGAAGACATGAACGATGTGTCGTCTGTTGTGGTAACTAGTAAAATGTTTAAGTTATTAAGCAAAATGGATCTGGAAAGCAATGATCCTGAAGTTAAAGAATATATCAACCTGGTAGAGAATATTAAAAATATCAAAGTTTTTGCTACAGAAAACAATGAAATCGGTCAGAAGATGAAAGCTGATGTGCAGAAATACCTAAAAAGTACTTCGCTAGATGAGCTGATGCGAGTAAAGAGTGATGGTAAAAATGTAAAGTTTTATTCTAAGCCTGGTAAAAATGACAATTTTGTAACAGAACTGTTTATGTTTATGGAAGGAATGGAAAATGATGGAGGACCTAATACAGTAGTACTAACAATTACTGGCGATATTGACTTAAGACAAGTGTCTAAAATTGCTGATCATCTTAATGTTCCTGGAGGACAAGAACTTAAGAAAGTAAAAAAGAAAAATTAAGCTTTTATATTTAGTTTAAGTTACACCAAAGCTTCTTCAGACCATTACATCTGAAGAAGCTTATCATAATCATCATCAATCAATCAACCTTGTCCGCCTCTGGTGGATCAAAACCAATTAAAATGAAACATATAATAAAACTAATAGCAGTAGCGTGTGTAATGTTACTAATGAGCTGTAATAATGGCACTTCATTACAAAGATATTTTGTAGATCATCAGGGAGATTCAGATTTTGTAGCAGTAGATCTAGCTACAAGTTTATTGGATACTGATAAAGTAGAGTTTTCTAAAGAAGAAAGAGAAGCATTAGAGAGTATTAAGAAAGTCAATTTTTTAGCATTGCCACTTAAAGATAAAACCAAAGCTAGGTATGAAGAAGAAAAAACGGCTATCAATACGATACTTAATTCCGATAAGTATGAAACCTTGATGAGGTTTGGCTCTAATGGAACAAAAGCGGTACTTAAATTTCAAGGAGATGAAGATAATATTGATGAAATGATCGTATTTGCTTCTAACAAAGAAAGAGGGCTAGCATTGGTAAGAGTTTTGGGCGATGATATGAAGCCAGAAAATGTTGCAAAACTAATGAATGCTATTGATAAAGGAGATGTGGATATGGATGCTTTTAAAAATATAATCGGGAATATCGATATAGACTAATATATGCTGTACTAAAAGTGATCTAAAAAGACACAGAAAACAAAAAAAAGCTTCGACTAATATTAGTCGAAGCTTTTTTTATCGTTACACAAGGTTCAGTATTATCCTTAATTCCTGAAAGCCGTCAAATTGAGTGATTTTCCGTAATGAAATAGAGGGAAATTGTATCGAAATTAGGCTTTTGAAAGAAAATTACTTGTTTTCGATACATCCGCCTAAGGCGGACACTCAAACTGACGTAATTTTCTTATCACAAGTAAGCACTAAGGTCACCTGGAAACAACCACTATATCCCAGTATAATTAGAAGGCGTAATAGCTTTTAGTTCTGATTTGATAGCATCTGAGACTTCTAGTGTCTCAATAAATTCAGCAATAGAATTTTGATTTATCTTAGCGTTCGTTCTAGTTAATCCTTTCAATGCTTCATAAGGATTAGGATATCCTTCTCTTCTTAGGATAGTCTGAATAGCTTCTGCTACTACTGCCCAATTGTTTTCGAGATCCTGAGCAAATTTTTCTTCGTTTAATAATAATTTATTCAGTCCTTTTAGTGTCGCTTGAAATGCAATCAATGTATGTCCAAAAGGCACTCCCACATTTCTAAGTACTGTACTATCTGTAAGGTCACGTTGTAATCGGCTTACAGGAAGTTTTGCTGATAAGTGTTCGAATAAAGCATTAGCAATACCAATATTTCCTTCACTGTTTTCAAAATCAATAGGGTTTACCTTATGCGGCATCGCAGAAGATCCAACTTCACCTTTTTTGATTTTTTGTTTAAAGTAATCCATAGAAACGTATGTCCATACATCACGATCCAAATCTAGGATAATAGTATTTATACGCTTTAATCCATCGAACAAAGCTGCCATATGATCATAATGCTCTATTTGAGTTGTTGGAAAAGAATGATGTAAGCCCAGTTTTTCTTGTACAAAACGAGTTCCAAACGCTTTCCAATCAATAGTAGGATACGCAACTTTATGTGCATTGTAGTTTCCTGTAGCTCCACCAAATTTTGCAGCACTTGGAATATCATTTAATAAATCAAATTGTGCTTCTAATCGCGTTACATATACCTGAAACTCTTTTCCTAATCGGGTAGGAGAGGCAGGTTGACCGTGTGTACGTGCTAGCATAGAAATTTCAGACCATTCTTCTACTAATGATTTTAATTTCTCCTTTAATTCTAAATAATGAGGTATGTACACATCACCAACGGCTTCCTTAATACTTAAAGGGATAGCCGTGTTGTTGATATCCTGAGAGGTTAGTCCAAAATGAATAAACTCTTTATACTCTTGTAAACCGAGGATGTCAAACTTCTCTTTGATAAAATACTCAACTGCTTTTACATCATGGTTAGTTACTTTTTCAATATCCTTTATAGCCTGCGCATCTTCAGTAGAAAACTGAGTGTAGATTTCTCGTAATTTTCCAAATAAGGAAGTGTCAATACTCTTTAATTGTGGTAGCGGTATTTCGCATAAAGCGATAAAATATTCTATTTCTACCAGTACACGATACTTTATTAAGGCTTCTTCACTAAAATAGGCACTTAAGGATTGTGTTTTAGAAGTATAGCGACCATCAATAGGTGAAATAGCTTGCAAAGGAGATAATGACATAGTGTTGTTTTTTTGAAAGCTGCAAAGATAATTTATTTAATCACGAATTACGAAGTACGAAGAGTGATTTTTTGTTGGATTGCTGGATGAGTAGATTATTAGATCACAAGAGCTTTGGATTATTGAGTTTTTCAGATTTCATAATTTCCCTAACAACTAACAACTAACAACTAACAACTAACAACTAACAACTAACAACTACTTACAGTTTTTTCAAAATCATTCTGGATCTTGCTTTGTAAGCAGCACTGCCATCGTGATAGTTATTCTCTAAAGTAATTTTAAGTTCTGGATGTACCCAATCGAATTCTGTGCCCAGTAGATATAGACTTGTCATAGAATAAGCCTTTGGTGCTACTTTCTGATCAGAGATTAACCAATCAAAGCAAGCTTCGGTTATTTTTTCTCTATGTGTAGCTATAAGATGTTTGCGTACTTCAGTGCTTTTCTTTTTGTAATAAGCTAAGATCAAATATTCACATATTTTAGCCACAGGTCTTACAGCAGGGTCTTGATGTACCAGCGGAAGTAGTTTTATAAATGAATCTAAATGTGGTAAAATGGCTTCTAGATTATTTTTACATAAAAATTCTAACCCCCAGGAAGCTCTGCAAGATATTTCATCATCTACCTGATGACAGATTTCTATAAGCTGTGGTAATAACTCCGGATTTCGTAAAATCAGATTGGCAAAATGATTCCGTTTTTCTCTAGAGTGATTGGTGTTTCTAATTTCCTCTTCCAGATTGATCATACTGGTTTATATATTCTTACTTTTTCGACTGTCACCTCGAGCGGAGTCGAGAGGTTTTTTTTAGTTAACTAATTAGGTCTCGACTCCGCTCGACCTGACAGTTTAATGACAAATAACTAATTTTCATTAAAACATTAATCGAACTAAGTTTATTATCTATTTTAATATTTTTACGATCTTAGTTTCAAAATTAATAGGGGTTTTAATTAGTATTTTCAACTCCATAAATGTAATAGATACAAAATGATAAAAAAAATTGGAATTTCGTTAGTAATCCTGATAGTGATTTTACAATTTTTCAGACCAGATAAAAATGAATCCGGTTATGAAACCATAGCAGCTTTTGAGGCTCAAACTATGCCTTCTTCAGAAGTAAAAGAGATACTGAGAGCCAATTGTTACGATTGTCATAGTTCGCAAACCCAATATCCTTGGTATGCAGAGATCACACCAGTTAATTATTGGTTAGCAGATCATATAGCGCATGGAAAAGGACATTTTGATGCTTCTGCTTGGGATGCATATACTGATAAGAAAAAAGATCATAAACTAGAAGAGTTGATAGAAATGGTGGAGGATAAAACCATGCCTCTAGATTCTTATACCTGGATTCATGGAAAGCTATCAGAAGAAGACGCACAGAAATTGATCAACTGGGCAAAAAAAGTGAGAACTCAGTTTAAGAAGTAATTGGGTTTTGGATCATTAGATTGTTGGATTGTTGGATTGTTGGATTGTTGGATTGTTGGATTGTTGGATTGTTGGATTGTTGGATTGTTGGATTGTTGGATTG
>NZ_CANLYD010000018.1 GCF_947495315.1 uncultured Aquimarina sp.
GCTGCAGAGCGGGATCTAATACAATTATAATTTATTGAAAGAGCTTACAAAGCGAACTTAAAACTATTAGTGGAACTCATCCCGCTGCAGAGCGGGATCTAATACAATTATAATTTATTGAAAGAGCTTGCAAAGCGAATTTAAAACTATTAGTGGAACTTATCCCGCTGCAGAGCGGGATCTATATATAACAAGTAAAAACCTCACATAATGAAAATTACATTTTTCGGGCATCATACAT
The DNA here is from genome assembly GCF_947495315.1 of uncultured Aquimarina sp. Classification (GTDB taxonomy): domain Bacteria; phylum Bacteroidota; class Bacteroidia; order Flavobacteriales; family Flavobacteriaceae; genus Aquimarina. Next base: position 242 of record NZ_CANLYD010000018.1, read on the forward strand.
TATTGTTAGAAATTAAGGGAACCAAAGTTTTAATAGATCCTTTTATTTCTGGTAATCCATTAGTTAAAGGTAGTTTAAATATCAATGATTTTAAAGTAGACTATATATTATTGACTCATGCACATCAGGATCATACATTAGATGCTGAAGCTATTGCAAAAAAGAACAATGCAACTATCGTTTCTAATTATGAAATTGCAATGCATTATCAAGCAAAAGGGATAGAAGTACATCCTATGAATCACGGTGGTAATTGGGAGTTTGATTTTGGCAAAGTTAAATATGTAAATGCAATTCATACCAGTAGTTTTCCTGATGGAAGTTATGGAGGTCAACCAGGAGGTTTTGTAATCGAAGGCGAACATAAAAATATTTACATAGCTGGAGATACTGCTTTAACTATGGATATGAAATTAATTCCTTTGTCTACTAAATTAGATTTAGCAATACTTCCTATCGGTGATAATTTTACAATGGGAATTGATGATGCTATTATCGCAAGTGATTTTGTAGCATGTGATAAAGTATTGGGAGTCCATTATGATACTTTTGGATATATAGAGATTGATCATGATGAAGCTAAAAGAAAGTTTTTTGCTAAGGACAAGGATCTTATGTTGTTAGATATTGGTCAGAGCATAGAACTATAATGAACGCTATCTATTATAAGTATATTTTAGAATTCAAAAGACCAAGTGGTACTTCTCGTGGAGTACTGAAGACTAAAGAAACCTGGTTTATTGTTATTACTTCTGAAGAAAAAAAAGGTATTGGAGAATGCGGAATTCTAAGAACCTTAAGTGTTGATGACAGACCAGATTATGAAGAAAAATTACAATGGACTTGTAATAATATTCACTTAGGAGTTGATCAACTTTGGCAAGAATTAAAAGAATTTCCAAGTATTCAGTTTGGTGTAGAGATGGCTTTTAAGTCTTTAGAAAGTAAATCACCGTTTTTATTATTTCCTTCAAAATTTACAGATGGAGAAGAAGCTATTCCTATCAATGGACTGATATGGATGGGAGAGAAGGAGTTTATGAAAAATCAGATCATGGAGAAGCTAGATCAGGGATTTGATTGTATAAAAATGAAGATTGGAGCCATCGATTTTGAAGCAGAATTAGAACTTCTTTCCTATATACGTTCTCAGTTTTCTAAAGATGTCATCGAACTTAGAGTAGATGCTAACGGAGCTTTTTCTCCTGATGATGCTCTAGGTAAATTATTGAAGTTAAGTAGTTATCATCTTCATAGTATCGAACAACCTATTAAACAGGGCAAGTCTGAAGAGATGAAGACTTTATGTAAGGCAACTCCATTACCAATTGCATTAGATGAAGAATTAATTGGTGTTTTTGATGTAACGGATAAGAAAAAACTACTACTAACAATAAAACCTCAGTATATAATTTTGAAACCAAGTTTAATAGGAGGTTTTAAAGGTACTCGAGAATGGATTGATCTGGCAGAAGAACTTAGAATAGGATGGTGGGTTACCAGCGCGTTAGAAAGTAATATTGGATTAAATGCAATTGCCCAATATACCTACACCTTGGGTAATAAAATGCCACAAGGTTTAGGGACCGGAGGTTTGTATACCAACAATATAGAAGCCCCTTTGGTTGTGAATAACGGAACATTGAGATATCAAATAGAAAAGAACTGGAAAGTATCGTATTTAGATTAATGTAAAAATTATATATGTATATAGAACAAGGAAGAAAGGGAAAACTAGGAATGTGGAAATATTTATTTCCGATAATAGGTTTTTTAGGCTTTATGCTAATTAATGTATTATTCAGCATCTTTATGGTTGAGGATATAGATGTAGTAATACAAGATCAGATTGAAACAATGGGGAAACCATTTTTCTTTTTTGTTAATCTTATATTTTTTGTTCCATTTCTGGGAGGTTTATTCTTTTGGGTAAAGGTTGTACATCAACAAAGTATAAAATCACTAACTACATCAAGAAATAAAATTGATTGGAAAAGAGTGTTCTTTATGTTTAGTTTAGTGGCATTGTATATTTTAGTAACTACTGGTATATTATATTATTTTTACCCTGAGGAGTTTCAGCTTAATTTTGAACCAAAAGCATTTATAATATTAGCTATTATGGCTATTTTGTTGGTGCCAATACAAACAAGTTTTGAGGAATATATGTTTAGAGGATATATGCTTCAGGGCTTAGGTTTAGCTACAAAGCTTAGGTGGGTTGCATTAATTGTAACCTCAGTTATCTTCGGATTAATGCATTTTGGAAACCCTGAAGTGGCAAAAATCGGCCCTCATATTATGGTGTATTATATAGGTACAGGTTTGTTTCTAGGGATAATAACGTTAATGGATGAAGGTTTAGAATTAGCCTTAGGTTTCCATGCTGCAAATAATCTGGTTACTGCTTTATTAGTTACATCATCTTGGACGGCGTTTCAAACTGATTCGATATTATTATATACGGGAGAACCCGGAACCGGAATAGAAATATTGACTCCTGTTTTTGTGGTGTTCCCAATTTATTTATTAATTCTCTCGAAAAAATACAAGTGGTCTGGATGGAAGGATAAATTATTCGGAAAAATAGAACCAGAACCTCAGATAGAAGAATGATAACAAATTCATAATATACAATTTACCTAAGCATAACCTATGAATATGCTAGAAAATTGAAATTTGGATATGCAAACAGATGATACATTTTCTACTCCACAAGTACACCAAGATTTTAGCATTAATAGACAGTCTTTGGATAATGAAGACCTGCAACGAATTGCCTATAATTTCATTAAAGAAGGAGAGTTTTATGAGCAGGAAGTGGGCAACTTTCTGTTGGACTGGTTGAATGATAAAGATCACATTGTTGTAAAGACATCAGGTTCTACTGGAAAACCTAAAAAGATAAAAATCTACAAACAGCATATGGTTAATAGTGCCAAGGCTACAGGTTCATTTTTCAAAGTGAATGAAGGTACAACGGCCTTATTGTGTTTGCCAGCTACTTATATTGCTGGAAAAATGATGTTAGTACGTGCAATGGTATTAGGATGGAAAATAGATTTAGTTCCGCCTAAAACAAATCCATTAGATACTGTCTATAAGCAATATGATTTTTGTGCAATGGTACCGTTGCAACTTGACAACTCAATCAATCGACTTCACCTACTTAAGAAATTGATAGTAGGAGGAGGAACCGTATCAGAGAATCTAAAAGAACTCATACAAGGAATCAAAACTAAAATTTTTGAAACCTATGGAATGACCGAAACAGTGACTCATATTGCTGCAAGAAGAATTAACCCAAAGAAGAAGGATAAAAAGGATGGTAAATACTTCAGAGCATTACCAAATATTACATTAAGTACAGATGATAGGAATTGTTTGATAATTAAAGCTCCTCAGCTTAATGAAGAAACTATTATTACTAATGATGTAGTGGAGCTCAAAACATATAAAAAGTTTATCTGGAAAGGGCGTTACGACAATGTAATTAATAGTGGTGGTATCAAATTATTTCCTGAAGAGATTGAAACAAAACTACAACTACTTATTGGACATCGTTTTTTTATAACAAGTATTCCTGATGATACCTTAGGTGATAAGGTAATTTTAATCATTGAAAATGATTATAATGAATTAATGTATAAAACCTTGAAAGAAGCTATACATAGTATTAAAACACTTTCTAAATACGAAATACCAAAGAAAATTTATTTTATTCCTCAATTTATAGAAACAGATAATGGAAAAATTCAGCGTACTAAGACGTTAGAATTTGTAATAGGATCGTAAACTGTAAGAAGAGCATAGCTAAATAATTATTCTTTACTTATCAAAAATGAAATTATTTTATACTTCAGAGCGATAATAATCGTAGTTGCAAACTAATCCAGCTGCAAACTTATTTTTCACTTTTTATTTATCGCCATACTTTTGAAAATTTTCCTTTCAAATAACTTGTTGAATCCATTTAGTCAAATTAATTATCCGAAATACTGTTGAGTAGTATTTGCTAATTTCCCTCATGATTTCTTTGCGTATAATCGTATTATTCCCTGGTTTTAAAAGGGTTAGATATAATTGCTATAAACAATAGTTGAGCAACATTACTTTTAAATCTAATGAAATACATAGTCGAGTAGGTTTAGGGGTAAATTACCTGTAGAACAAGTATTTATACTGGTTAGTTTCATGTTGGTTACGTTGTAGCTTTGTAATATAGTACTATAGAAGCAAGTTTGGATACCTGATTCCAAACACAAAAACAGGGGCAATTCTTAAAGTTTTTTATGAACGAAAAACGACATCAATGATATCGTCATTTTTATAAGTTATGGTACAGTAAATTTTCCAATATAAGATAAGGATTCATAAAAAAAATATGCAAAAATTTAAATATAACTGATCACTATATTTTTCTATTAAGGGTGGCTTTATTTAGTATAAATTAATAATTAATAAACAAAATTATGAGCACAAATGGTATTTCAACAGCCGGTGGGAAATTGTTTTTTTCAAACCCTCCTCATCCAGATTCAAGTCATACGCCTGAATTTAAAAATCTTAATGATATAAAAGATTTCAAAATAGAAACTACAGCTAAAAGCAAAAGCCTAGCTAAATCAAGTTTACCAAAAGTGGCAGTTTATGCTGTAGCACCAGATGTTGTAGTAACTCCTGCTAATCCTTTAGTAATTTCCGGCAGTGGACCTGTTTCTGTAAGTTTTGGAAAGGTAACAATCGAACGAGGAGGACAAATAAAGGTATTAACTACTGCCGATATTAAAATCGAAAAATTGATAAAAAAATAATTTTAAAAAATATTCAAAATGAGCAATTTAACAGGTGATATAATCATATCGGGAGCCGATGGTTCGGCAGGTACAGATGGTCAAAGTCAATCAAAGCAAGCACCAAGTGGTAATAATGGTACAAATGCAAACTGTGATTGGGATTCAGTTTGTCGTCCGAAATCTAGCAAAGGTACTTCAGGAAGTAATGGAGCAGCGGGAGGAAGTGGATCCTCTGGTGGTGATGGAGCAGCTTGCCCTTCGGCAACGATAACAATAGGTGATCTAACAGGAACAATTACTGTTTCTGCTGCCGCAGGTGATGGTGGCGAAGGTGGAAATGGTGGAGCTGGACAAGCTGGTGGAAATGGCGGAGATGGTGGAAAACCTTCTGGATGCCCTGCTGGTTCTGACTGTTCTGGTAGTAATGGCGGAGATGCAGGAAACGGTGGAAATGGTGGAAACGGTGGAAACGGTGGAAATGGTGGAAACGGAAGTCAAATCATTGTACAGTATCATGGTGGAAATGTTTTAACATCGACTCCAACTCCAAAAGGAGGATCTGGAGGTGTTGATGGTTTAGGAGGTTCTGCAGGAAAAGCAGGTTCTCCTGGAGGAAAAGCTGCTAGCGGTGGTACTGCTGGAAATAGTGGTACAGCAGGAAGCAATGGTACTCCTAGTAACATTATTACTCAACCAGTATAGTAAAAAGCGTATTTATGAATGATACTAAAGAAAATATCATTAATAATGTAACGCAACTTTCATCTTATGCTACAACACTTAGCTTGGCTCCGGCTAAGCAGGTGTTGCAGCTTAGAGATGAATTACTTGCCTTACCAAATGAGACTAAGTGGACGCTTGGCGGTAGATCAGGATTAAATTCTGACGGAAGCCCACTTCAATATTGTATTAGTTCTTCTAATAGTGGGTTGCACGGACGGTTTATAAGTGATCCTTCTTGTATAATAGGTCCGCCCAAAGAACGATATCAATATAGTTATCTGGCTTTACAAAAGCTCTATAAAAGAACAGGATCCAGTGACATTAAGAAGGTATGCGAAGAGATGTTAGCATATCATTTACCTAAAGAACAAGAGGTGTTGAAGGAGTATCCAGATGGAGTGTTTTGGTTAGGAGCTTCACCTGATAGATCAGGAATGGCTGTTTACATAGATGGAAGAAGAGGAGGACATGATGCCTCGTGGAAGCGCTTAAGAGACTGGCTAACTGATTTAATGCCAAATAATACTGAAGTGGATTCTTTTATAAACTCTGTAAAGCCTTTTGCAGATATTATGAGCATAGGTTTGGAGGGAAGTAATTTAGAAAACCTTAGAGCAAAAATCTATTTCCGTTTATCAAAGCCTACTTCATTTAAGGATTTAGATATTCCTCTACTAAAAGAAGACAAGTTTACTACTTTTTTAAACGATGTTGTTGGTGATAAAGCGATAAGGCTTTCTGGACTTGTTTTTAACATAGGTTTTCATATTGCTTCCTCTAAAATGTTTGATGCAAAAATAGACGTATGTGGTTGTAATTCTTGTGTAAAACTGAACTCTAAAGAATGGATTGCTTTACTGAATAAAACAACATTAAAGAATGATGTAAAACCATTTCCGGTAGATGATAGTGTTCTTGATAATCAGTGTGCTGTTTCTTACTACGGAATGGGGGTTGATAGAAAAGGTAATGTTAGAATAAATTTATACTTAAAAAATAAATTATTGAACTGAAATAATTACTGATATCTCCTAAGACTTTCTAATCAAAACTTATAGAATACAATAAAAATTTATAGATGAAACAAGATGTAATTATTCCTAGAAATAGAATTTTAATTTACTATCAGGGGTATTGTGGGAAATGTAAAATTTTATCAAAGTTAGTAGTGTTGCTTTCTTTCAACTTTGTGAAAAGAATTCCTTTGGAAGTAGATGATAGTATTAAACTATTTTTTGAGGACTATCCAAAAGCTAAAGGGTATCCCATTCTTTTTTTAGGAGCCAGACCTATATATAATTATTGGGTGTTCCCTGCTGTTCCTTTTGCAATCATGTTATCCTGGGTGTATCGTATACAAATGATTTTTGGTAAAAAGCAATAATTCTTTGCGATCCAAACAATAACGATTGCTAATTAAAATAATGCCTTTAATACAATTTAATTTAAACATTATATGAGAACTATTTTTAAAGATCCAAATCTTCAATTAGAATTTGAAGATAAAGGTTATGTGGTTATAGATTTTTTAAACATAGAAGAAGTAACCCAGTTAAAAGAGATATATAAAGAGCTGAATGGTCAACCTATTCAAATGGGTTTTTCTACGTCTAATATGAGTATGGATGCCGATTATAGAAAAAAGGTGTCTAATACGATTACTTCGGTATTTGGTAATGCCGCTAACAAACATTTTGATCGCTTTAAAATGTTTTTTGGAATATTTACTTCGAAACAACCCAATCAGGAGAAAGGTCTTTGTTCGATGCATCAAGATCCAACATATGTAGATGAAAGTAAATACCAGGGAATTACCATATGGGTACCACTCATAGATACCAATGAAACTAATGGAGCATTAGAAGTAATAGACAGAAGTCATTTACTTAATGAATACCCTAGAAGTACATTGCCTAGATTTCCATACAGTGATTTAGTGCCTTTACTATTAGAAAAATACTTCAAAAGATTAGACATCAAAGCAGGACAAGCTTATATCGGTAACTCTAAAGTCTTTCATTGGTCTCCATCAAACATGAGTAATGAAGAAAGAGTTGCAGCCTTAGCCTGGATGGCAGAAGAAGAAAGTCAAATGAGATGCTATTATCAAGATTTTAAAAACCCAGGAAAGACCATGGAAGTTTTTGAATTGGAAGCGGATCATTATATAGAAAATCCACTTTTTAGTAGACCAGATGAAAGCAAATCAAAAAAAATCGGAGAGGTAGATAGTCAATTCGAACCGCTAAATGAGGCAAAAATAGATGCTATTATCAATGGTGTAACAACTGCCTAGTGTAGTACTTGTTTTGATTGTCTAAAGAGAATTTAAAAATAAAAATCATGAGCATTAAAGAAGAATTATTAACTAACATTTCTTTCGAAAAAAAGAAAAATACTAGAGTACTTTTTAAAGATGAGATTTTAAATGAATCTTTTCTTAAAGATGGTTTTGTAGTTGTTGATTTTTTAAATGCTTTAGAAATCCAAGAATTAATTAATTCCTATCGAACACTTCAGGGAGATTTGGGAGAAGCAGCATTTGCTTCTACAATAATGAGTAAGAATCCCAAATATCGATTTGCTGTGTCTTCAATTGTGAATACAATTTTTCAGAGAGCAATAGAGGAATTATTTATAGATGTTAAGTTCTTTTGGGGGAATTTTAATATAAAGTATCCAAATAAAAAAAATGGAGTAGTACCTCTTCATCAAGACCCTTCATTTTTAGATGAAAGAAATTTCAACCCTTTAGGAATATGGGTTCCACTTGTAGATACAAATCAAGAAAATGGTGCTTTGCAAGTCATTCCAGGTAGTCATACAATTTTAGACAACCCCAGATGTGGGGGACAATTGTTTCCGTATTCATCAATACAAGATTCTTTATTAGAAAACTTTGGGAAATCATTGTTTATGAAAGCTGGTCAAGCATATATAGGAAATCCTGCTTTATTTCATGCCTCACCATCTAATGAAAGTTTACATCCCAGAATTGTTGCTGCTTGTTTGGCAGGGCCTATAGAAAGTGAATTGAGATATCATCATTATAAAGTTACAGAAGAAAAAGAAGTAGCAGAAATGTTCGAAGTAGATAATTCGTACTATTTATCTGCTCCATTGTTTAGTAAACCTAATGTGACCGAATATGAATTATTAGAATCGATTAATATTCAAAAACCACCGAGCAGAGAAGTGTTGTTTCAACTACTAAATCAGTTCAATAAAAGAGAAGAAAATGTTTAAAATAGATAAGGAAGAAAATAAGGTCGAAAATCTAATCATTCAACAGATAAATTCTTCTATTGAGCAGAATACTTGGAAGAATATGTTCTTAAATGGAGTTAATCATTTGATTAAAGAGTATTATGAAGGATATGTAAACACAAAACACGTGATGCCTTTTTCTCCAGAAGTTTTTCAGGTAACAGAGGAGTTTCAGGAAGGCGATATTTTTCAGAGAGCTTTAATTTTAGATACTTTCATTGATGCAAATGCCATATTAGATAATCAATTAGAAAATATTATTACTTCTGAAGCTACGTATCTTATTGAGTCCAGGCGAAAAGAAGGAGTAGGAGGTTGGGCCTATTTTCCGAAATTGAGAGAATTACCGCCCGATGTAGATGATTTAGCACAGGTTATGCAGGTACTGTGTAGAAGCGGATATAAAAAGGAAACAGTACCCTTATTTGATGAACCATTAAAAGTACTATTCAGAGACCAAGCTAATATAGATAATGGATGGGAATCCTGGATTATTCCTAAAGAAAATCAATCATTAGAGGAGCAGTTACAGACCATTTGGGTAAATAAAGCATGGGGTAAAGGATCGGATATTGATGTTGTTGCAAATGTGTTATATGCATTAAATATTTATGATGAGAATAGATTTTCTAAAGAAATAAAACAAGGGCTTTCCTTCCTATACAATAGTCACGAGCAATATTCATGGAAAAGTACCTGGTATTACGGAAAAAATTATGGTACATATATGAGTATAAGAGCTATTTGTGCTAATAATGGGGACAAAAAAATTATCAGAAACGCAGTAGACTTTTTAATTAATTCTAGAAAAGCAGATGGAGGTTGGGCATTAGAAAATGAAATGTCAAGCTCTTTACAAACGGCTCTAGCTTTACTAGGAATACAAATAGCTAATAAATATCTGGGAATTAATATTGATCCGAATTGGTTAGAAAAGAGTCGTGTTTTTTTACAAGAAAAATATAATGACACATCTGGGTGGGAGTCAAGCCCATTTATTCGAATGCCAATGGGAAGGCCTAGTGGTTATATTCATACAATTCTTACTTATGAGAGCGCAACAATTACAAATAATTTTGTTACCAAAGCCTGTCAAAAATTCATATAAGAACTAATAAAAAATAAGCAAACATGAGTTTTAATTCACACAAAAATAGTAATGAACAAGGTTTGCCGCAGGTAACCACTTTTCAGTTTAATAATGACGCAGTAGGGCAGATAAAAGATAGTGTTAATCTTTTTACTGGAACAGCGAATATTCCTATTAACATAGCTTCTTTTCCTGGTCGAAAAGATTTAGATGTAAACATTGGTATCATGTACAATAGTAATGTGCAGAATAATGTTAAAAACTGGAATTTACTTAATCCTACCGGAATTTTAGGATTAGGATGGGATATGTCTTTTGATAAAATCTCAGTAAATAAAAATGGAAGTGGATCTACATCTTCTAATGAATATTATTTGTTAGATAATGGTTCTGGTAATCAGTTGATTCAGGATGGAATTCTTCCTAATAGACCATCAGATATATTGCTATTTCAGTTAAGGAATTTTGAATTTTGGGATATTACTTATGATGAAACTAATGAAAAATGGACTATAATAAAAGAAGACGGTACTGTTCATATTTATGGAGATAAAAATAGCGGACGTAATACACTACAATATGGCGTAGAATGGGGGAATTGGCAGGGAGCAACATCAGTATTAAGCGGTCAGGAACAATATGTAAGTTCTTGGAATTTATCGGAAATCAGGAACTCTTGGGGAGAAACCATTTTATACTCGTATGATAATGTCGAAGTTAGTGTTGGAGATAAAAACGGATTGAAATATACACAAGCATCTTATATTAAAACGATTCACGATAGTTTTAATAGAACTATTTCTTTTTACTATGGAGAAAAATTTGGAGCCAATAATGTAGGGAGCCAAAATATTATTGAATATAAAGCTTCGCATACGCAAAAAAATACACCAAATGCTTATCAAGATCAATTCGAAACAAGATTTCTAGATTACATAGAGGTTTATAATAATATAGATATCCTTCAGTTTTCAATTTTATTTGAATATGATTTTATAAACTTAGGAAATAACAGTCAAAACACAATATATCCACTGATGTGGAAACGAGTTCTAAAAAGTTTTTGGCAAGTACAACCTACAGGAAGTTCACTTCCTGGGATTGAATTTGATTATTATGATAAAGTTCAGGACACGTATCCTGGAGCATTAAAAAGTATACTGTATCCACAAGGATCTAAAGCCGTTTATACGTATAAAGATCAAGCATTAAATACAGCTCGCAATGTTAAATTAGACAGTCCTATCGCAGGAGCAACGCCAAGAGTATGGTTCGGATCGGATTACACGGTAGTAACTTGGCATCATAAGGCAACAAAAAAGTTAATTGCAAAAGTGCATACTTGGTCAGGCAACTGGATAGATTTCGAATTAAATAGCGATGATCCTTCCAACCATTATTTTGATAATATTGACTTTGATATTGATACGTTAGGCGTTATTACTAAAAAAGATTTTATTGGTATATATTTTACTGAGAAAACAAAAAAACAACTTCAACTATTTTTATATCGACGAAATCCAGAAAATTTTGGCGTATTTAATTTAACAAATGGGCCGGAATATTTTCCACTTAAAACAGATACATCAAAAGTTAGTGTTGAATCCGGAAAAGATTTTATAATAGTATCTAGTAAAGACATTACGACCAACCCAATAACGGCTTTTCAGTGGGATTGGAAACAAAGAATTTGGAGTGTTTCTCCGTCTAGTCAACAAGGAGGGATTTCGATTCTTTTGCCATCACCAGCAGATGTTGCAAAAGCGACTAATATTAAAATTAATGCAAGAGATAATTATTATATAGCTACATTTTATAATAGTAACACTAAGCTATTACAGTTTCAATTATTTCATCATAATGGAAATAATGTATGGAGTAAAAGCGCTTTATACAATACTCCAAACGTTACTATTTATCAAAATCCATCAGAAGGCTTGGATTTTGCATTTAATATAACTTTAAATAGCTCTTTTGGAGTTGCTACATATATTACCAATCAAACAAGTACAGAAGTAGATTACACACTTAGAATTTTGCAATGGGATAAGAACTTTAATTTGTTAAGTCCAGGTAACCCATTACTTAATAATTATAAGTCGCCAATTGTTAATGGAAAATCACAGTTTCAATTATTTAATACATTATTAACTGATGCTCTTGTAGCGAATAATCCTTATTTAAATAGATATACGGGTGGTTTAGGAAATAGTAATAATCCAGTAAATTGGAAACAGACTTCGTTTCTTACCAAGAATGATGATGTCGTAAGTTTTGCAGTTGGACAAGATATTTCTACAATGTCTAAAGAACAAGGGACAATAAATACAAATCAGTATTTCCAATTCAATCCTAATAATGGCACTTGGGGTGTTGCACAAAGCTTACCATCAACAGGAAAAGATGTTACAATAAGTGGTAATTACATGACCGCTGGTAAAGATGTTTTTTATCAAAATACAGATGGACAATGGATTAAACAAGGACAACAGCTTACTAATTTGGGAGCCACAGAAACAGTACAGAATCGAGGATCAATGTATATTGCTTATCAGGATAGTACAGATAATAATACTCAAACATATTTTACGACTCCTTTAAATAGTGTACCTGGTACTCCTATAAAATTACCAATAACCGCGGGAGGTAGTGGTCAAAAAATAATGGTAGATCAAGAAACGGTAAGACCTGGAACTTTATTAGCCGGAATTGATTCTTTTGTTACATTTCCTGCTGATCAAGATTTCGATACAGCCACTTCCATTGCGCTATATAAAGTAGTAGATAGAAAAGCAATAGATATTGTCCAGGTACAACCAGTATCTCATATTGAAATCTCTAATGGTTCAGATTTAGAGGAAAAATACTATCAATCATATGATTATGCTCGATCAGCACAGTCCATAATTACATATGATAGTCGTTCTGGTTTAGCACAATTCCCAAAAGTTACTGTTTTTACAGGAACTAAAATTCCTGATGCATCATTAACTACAAATGGAATTACAATCAGCTATTTCTCTAATGGAGTAGCAACGCAAAACGAAATACCATACAGTAATTGGATTTATAATTATAACCAATTATTAAATGGTGCTCTACTTCAAAAAGTACAATATGATAAAGATGGTAATCTGGTAACCAAAGAAACTAACTATTGGAAAATATTCAGCAGTGATGTAGTTCAAAAAAGGTATTTATATAGTGCTTTTTTCAGATTAAGTAAATCGGTTACGTTTAGAGATGGTGTTAGTCAAACTTCTAGTATAACATATTATCAGGATCTAGGATTACCTATGAACAGCGTAACTACTTATTTTGATTCTAGTGGTGTAGAAAAAACCATTACAAGTGAGAAAAAATATGCTATTCAGGTTTCTGAATATGAAACAGTCATGAGGCAAAAACACTTTCTTAATGCTATAGTACAGGAATCAGTTGCTGTAATAGGAAAAGATAGCGTTAAAAAATATATAAACTCTAAGGTAGTTACTTGGAAAAATTGGTCAACTAATAATGAATGGAAATGGTCAGCTTATCAAAATTATGATTGGTTGAATAATGCACAAAACAATCCTGTTTTTGATTTTTCTATTAAACAAAACAATCCCGATTGGTTAAAGAAACAAGAAATTATTACAAGAGGCAAATTTGATACTGTGGATGAAATGATAAATGTAGACGGTGTTAGTTCATCATATATTTATGATAAAAGCGGGCAATTTCAAGTTGCAGAATTTATAACAGCCAGTAAAAAAGGAGAAGAAACCTCTTTTTATAGTTTCGAAACATATGAAGAATCAGACGGATGGAAAATTAATTCAAATGCATCTATAATTCCAAATACTACTGACAAAACTATTGATGCCAGAATGGGTGTCTCATCATTAAAAATAACTAAAGGGACAGGAATTCAGCGACAATTTAATCCTACTAACCAAGAGCAGGATTATGTGTTTTCTAGTTACATAAAATTACCAGATACTTTTGATAAAAATAAAGGAGAAGCTAATTGGATCATAACCTTTAGTAATAATGGTACTCCTGTAGGGAAAAATATAATCTTACCCTTTGGAGAAACAGTAGGATCCTGGCAATATGTTTATTGCGTATTAAATTTAAAGGACTATAATCCGGCTAGAGCTTCTAAATTAACAACAATAACGCTAAAAGCACAAAATGATAATTCAGATGCTTCAGTACTAATAGATTGTTTACGATTTTCGCCATTACAAAGTCTTTTTTCTGCTATTTCGGTAGACACAAAAGTTAACCTTATAAATGAAAGTCTAGGTTCTAACGGAGAGGTAAGGAGTAAGTTTTTTGATAACTATCAGAGAGTCATGGCTACAACAAGTTTTTCTGATGAAACAACTTCGATGGCGACAAATTATTTTTCTAGAACAGGTAATGATAATAAATATGTAACTGCAGACCCAAATAATAAGCTTAAAGTGTTATCCGCTGGAAGAGGTCCAGCACTTTCATTTACAAAAGGAAACCAATGGAAAGAATTTTGGACACCAAATAACGAATCTAATTGGCAAGTAGAAAATGGAATACTGAAATTTACGCATTCATCATCAGAAGGGACATTAACATATAAAGATGAAATGACCAACAATTATGGAGTAATGTTAAACCTTTCTCCACTAGAGGCTATTAATGAATCTCTGGGGATAAAAATTGGGAATCAGTATACGATACAGTGGGATCCATCGGTTGGTCAGTGGCAATTATTAGATGGAAATAGTCAAGTTTTACAACAAAAAAGTAGTAATACAATTGAGGTAGATGCTGCTGCTGCTTCAAAAAAAACAGATAATACTTCTATCTTAAATTCGAAGCTATTAAGATCAGGTTTACATATAAACCCTGAAATGAATGCGACTAAAGGAAAAAGTAATGGTGTATATGATGAAAAATATAATAGATATTATACTATAGATACATCATCTGCAGGTATGAGTATTAATAATTTAGAAAGTCAATGGTTTTTGTTGGTTAATAAAAATAGCATTTTGTTTTTTGCTGATGGTGCTCTTATATTTAATTACGTAAGCGATTCTGTAATTTCAGGTAAAGCATCATTATTTGCAAATAATAGAATTGGAATACATTGTTTATTAACCTCATTTGATAATTTATCTACACTAACTTTTGTTAATGCAACTGGAAACGATATTCAATCTCAGTTATTAGATAATACTACAATGACAATTGTAGAGAATATCTATAATAGTCAGGGATTGATAATAGCTAATACAAAACCTGCATTCGTAAAAGCCAATCAAAAGAATCCAATATTCGAATATTCCAATGACTTCGTAACGTACAATTCGCAAACTGGAATTATGGGTGGATTGGTTTCTGATTTTTATCCTGATGATAATGGATATCCATATTTTGGATACAGTTATGAACGTTCTCCATTAAATAGAGTTATAGAAAAATCGATGCCAGGAATAGCATATAAGTTGGGTACAAATACTCAAAAATTCCTGTATGGAGCTAATACAGGAGAATTAGGATTACCTGTTGGAGAGTATTTCAAAACTACTATTATTGATCAAAATGGAAATAAATCTTATTCGATAGCAGATAAACGACAGCAAGAAGTTCGTAAGATGAGTCAAAAAAATGCAAATGAAGAGATTATTTCTGCTGTGTTTTATGATGATTCAGGTAATCCAATAGCCTTGCATACACCAAATGCGATAACCGAACAAAAGAATAGCGAAAACTGGATAAATTATAGTGTTTATAATTTTGTAGGTCAATTAATTACTACAAAATCTAATACAAGTGGCACAACCGAATTGGTCTATGATCAAGCGAATAGGTTACGATTTAGACAAGATGCAGAAGCTAAAACAGAAGGGAATTATCAATATTATAAATATGATAACTCTGGTAGAATTATAGAAACAGGTTACATAACAGGGACATGGAATCGCGATGATTTACAAGAGAAAGCTAATAATAACCCAGACTACCCTACTAATTTGAATACCTGGAGATTGAAGACTTCGTACGATTATAATGGTACCGATAGTCTTTTTCAAATTGGTCAGGTAGTTCAAACATTAAACAATCATTCAGACAATGGAGTGGCGGATGTTGAAGAGAATTTTTTATATGATGTATATGGAAATGTGATCTCCAGAAGTCAAAAAGTACTGGGATTTGAAGACGAGTATTTTACTACAAATTTTAAATACAACAACCTAGGAGGAATACTTCGAATTGATTATCCAGTACAGAAAAATAAAACGGCGTATAGTGTTTACTATACCTATAATAGCATAGGACAAATAGAAGGGATAAGTAATTCTCCAACATCTAAAAATACGATTGCTTCATATACATATAATCCTGCTGGGAAACCGGAACAAGAGATTTTGTACCCTAATGGTAGTAATCCTGTGACAAGAAATTATGGATATAATTCTCCGGTTTGGTTAGATGAAATGCAGGATATCGGAAATAACACAGATCAAATTTTTAAAGAAACCTTAAAAACTGATGCTAGTAGTAATAATGGACCAAAATATTTCAATGGACAACCTGCAGAAATAGCTTTCCAGTACCCAAAAAATATAAAGGCAGGATCTACATATACTAATTGGTACAATAGCCTTAATGCTTTAGAAAAAGTAGATGAAATAGGCAATCATATATCCCCTAAAACAAGAATGTATGATTTTGATAACAATGGTAATTTTGATACAATATCTATAGATGCGAACACGTATAAATTCATATCGGAGCCTGATAAGGGAGATCGTCTTCAGAAAGTAGATAACAGTATTACAAATGAATCTTTATTCAATCTCTCCTATAATCAGAATGGATCTGTACATCTTTACACGGCATCGGGAGCCGACGGATATGCACCACAAAATCTTTCCTTTAAGTATGATGCTGGCAACAGGATGACTTCTAAGATTGAAAATTTAGCTAGTTCAGTAGATTACAATTTTTATTATAATAGTTCTAATGATAGAATATTGAAACAAGAAATATCCGGGACAACCATTGAAAAAACCACATTATATGTTAAAAGTCTGTCAGGTAATCCTTTAGTGCAAATAAGAAGACAGCAAAATATAGAGGATAGCATGTACATTGTGTACGGTCCAATTGGGATTATATCTTTTGTTAAAAATGATAATCAATTTACTACTTTAAAGGATCATTTAGGTTCTGTAAGAGTTATTCTAGATGATAAAGCAACTGTAGTTGCTGCTTATGATTATGATATATATGGAAACGTAGAAGTATTAACAGAACCGGAGCAAGGTTTTTTCCCTTATTTGTATACAAGTCAGGAATATGATTTAGAATTAGGGATATACAATTATAAAGCACGTTTCTATTTTAGTAGAATAGGTCGTTTTGGGGTTGTAGATAATTATAATCAATTTTTTAGCCCATATATCTATGCTGGTAATAGTCCTGTAGTCTATATAGATCCATCAGGAAATTTTTCTATCGGTAATTTCTTTTCTGCCATTGGAGGCGCTATCATAGGAGCTTTCGAAATTTTGATAGGTGTAGCCATTGATGCTGTTGCAGGTATACTCGAAGTAGTTACTGGCGGTTTATCAACTCCAGTAAGTATTGGTCTTGCCGCATTAGCTGGTGGTTTTATTGGATCAGGAGTTAGCGCAGTATCTTATTCTGCGGTTAGTTTGATAACCAATGAGTTTAGTTGGAAAGAATATGGTATAAACACAGCGATTGGATTTGTAGCGGGAGCAATAACTGGAGGTTTTGGGGCAGCAGGAGCCATTGCTGCAGAAGCTGCCACAGGTGTTAAAGCCGCTGCAGAAGCAGGACAAGCCGTGAGTACATTAGCTAAAGTTGCCAATGCAGGAATAAAAGCTGGATTTGCAATTACCGGAGCCGAAATTGCAGGTGTTTCCTCTACTTTAATTAACAATGGAGCCCACGGTAATAGCCTAACCACTGGCCTTGATGAAGTATTAGTTAAAGGCGTATTAAGTTCTACTTTATCCTGGGCTATTCCAGGAATAGATTATAAAGCAGGGTGGGGAAATCTTTTTAAAAGAATTTCAGCAAACGTTGCTAAATCTGAAGGAATTGGAGTCTCTATTCAATTAGGATCTAATGCGGTACATGGTGATAGTTTAGATACTGGATTAATGAATACCGTGATCAAAGGATTTGTAAGTGGAAGTATAGGAGCCTTAGGAACGAAGTCATATGCTAAAGAGAAAACAAAAAGCGAAATTGATTTATTGGGTCAAGAACTTAGTAATATCAAGTTCTAGAAGACGGTATTATCAGACTATATCATTTCGTTTCATTACATACAGTAATGTAAACAAAAAAGACAACAATGAGCATCATACTAGAAGATTTTAGAGAAAGTGAACTGGACAATTGGTATTGGTTTCAAGAGGCTTTAACTAATGATGAATTAGTAGAAATTGAGACGATTCAAGAAAGCATACCTTTTACCAAGGCAAAAGTTTCTCAGAAACTAGTTGATTTAGAATGTTATAGAAAAAGCGAAGTCAAATGGTTTCCTAAGGAAACAATAGAACACAGATGGCTTTATGAAAAATTTATAAACATGATTACCGAATCGAATCGTGCTTTATGGAATTTCGAACTAACTAGTATTTTCGATGATTTACAATATACCGTCTATAATGGAGAAGGAGGCCATTTTGACTGGCATATGGATATAGGAAAAGGAAAGTATTCTAGAAGAAAGGTAAGTATTACATTACAATTATCAGATCCAGATGAATATGAAGGTGGTGATTTTGAATTTTTAATAGGAAACGAAATTACAAAACTACCTCGGAAAAAGGGTTGTGCTATTGTATTTCCATCTTATTTTTTACATAGAGTGACACCAGTCACAAAGGGAGTTCGTAAATCTTTGGTTTTATGGGTTTCTGGTCAACCATTTAGATAAATATAACTCTTAAAAACACACAAATGAAAATAGAAAATAAACCTGGAGAAAGTTTGATAGGCTTCCCTGTTAATATTCCTGTTAAACAAGAAACCTTTTCCAATTGGGCAAAAGCAATTGTGGTACCTAATATTTGGACGTGTGTACCCACAAATGAAAATGACGTAGTCGATGTTTGTAACTGGGCAGCCCAAAATGGATGGACAGTACGTGCTAGAGGAATCATGCATAATTGGTCACCATTAGCCGTAACACCGGATTTACCAAATTATGATAAGTTATTGTTAGTTGATACAACAACACATATAAATAAAATGACTTTTATACTACCATCTATAGATACAATAGGACCTGCTGTACATGTTGATACTGGAGCAACTATGGGAGATTTGCTGAAATTTTTAGAAGAAATTCCTGATGGAAAAGGGTCGGCATCGGGGTATAGTTTTGCTAATGTTCCAGCACCAGGTAATTTAACCGTAGGAGGCGTAATCGCAATTAATGGACATGGGACATCGGTTTCGACACCTCCTAATGATGATTTTAAGACCACTTATGGATCGATGAGCAATAGAATTCTATCGTTGACCGCGGTGGTTACAGATCCTAAAAGTAATGATCCCACTACGTATCAATTAAAAACGTTTCAAAGGGGTGATAAGGATTTAACGGTCTTAATGACTCAATTAGGCCGTGCAATGATTACTAGTGTTACGCTTCAGGTTATAGAGAACTATAATTTACGTTGTGTTTCTATAACCGATATTAATAAAGAAACACTTTTTAAAGCACAAACAGGCGATGTTCCTCCAGCGAATAGTTGTGGTGATTTTTTAAACAAAAGCGGTAGAATAGAGGTTATTTGGTTTCCATTCACATCATATCCATGGCTAAAAGTTTGGACAGTTGAAGCTACAAAACCAACAACATCCAGAAAAGTAGATGGACCCAATAATTATCCGTTTTCTGATAATTTACCCGATTTTGTAGTTAAAATGATTGATATTATTATGTCTACCGCTCCAGGATTGACGGAAGATTTTGGGCAGTTAATGTTAAAAATGACCAATGAAGGTTTAGATGGAAAAATTTTAGGTTTTCCAATTTATGATCAATCAAGGGATATTTGGGGACCTTCAAAAAACACAATGCTGTATGTTAAGGATACGACCTTAAGAGTAACAGCAAATGGATATGCCATATTAATGAATAAAAACAATGTACAACAAGCTATTTCTGATTTTGCCAGTCAATTTGAAACAATGTTATTGAAATATAAAAATGAGAACAAATTTCCAATTAATTCCCCATTAGAAATAAGGGTTACAGGATTGGATAGTGGTGATGACATGCCTTCTTTTACCAATGAACCGGCAGGAAGACCTGTAATTTCTAGTTTAGCAACAGATACCGAAACTATTGAAAATAATTGGGATGTAGCACTTTGGTTGGATGTATTGACAATTCCAGGAACAAAATATTCAGATGAGTTTTATGAGGAACTAGAAGAATGGTTTTTGAATCATTTTACTACTCCAAAAGCAAAAGTAATACCAGAATGGTCAAAAGGATGGGCATATACTTCATCAGGAGCTTGGACAAGTGATACTTTTATTGACACAATTAAAAAAGGTTTTACTGACCATAGAGATGCTAATGATAATTGGGCTTGGGAATCTTCAATACTAACTAAATATGATTCTCATAATATTTATCAAAGTAAATTAACAAAGAAACTATTTAAGTAATCTTGTTTTGGCAGAAAACTATACAAATGTTTTTTATGAATTAGAGTATTAAATTGAAAGGAAAATGATAAGTACAACGATAGATACACGAGATCATATAGAATTTACATTTAAAGAACCTATTTATACTAAAGATGTAAACCATAGAACAAAGGATTTTCATTTAAAAATCACTACTACTAGAGAAGTACAGAAGTTAGAAATACGTACATTTACAAAAAATCCTGAGCATGGTTTTTGTCTGGCAGGATGTTATATTCAAGATATTCCTGATCATAATCCAGATATACATTATGTACAGACCGATGAACCTTTAGTTTCGTGTATTATTCTATTGACTTTCAATGATAAATTTGTATATAATTTTTTAATCCCATCTATCCTCGTTAACACGACTATTCCTTATGAAATCATTATCGTGTATAATGGTAGTAATGTCAATTTAGAATTATTTAAAGACTTTACTATTATCCAGTCAGAAACGGGATGTGTATCAAAAGCATACAATATCGGCGTTGCAAAGGCGAAAGGGAAATATATAGCCTTATTTCATGATGATTGTTTAGTGACTCATTATCAGTGGCATGATATGATGTTAGGGAAACTCCAAAAAGATACTTATGCTGTAAGCACAGAAGTTGTCTATAATGAGATGTTTGATTTTGATTTTTTAAAAGGAACTCCATTAGTAATGACTGCAGAGGATTATAAAACTATAGGAGGGCATGATGAATTTTACTTTGCTGGTATTGAAGATGTTGATTTTTCGTATCAAATGATAAAAAAAGGATGGAAAATTGAGAAGATTACAATGCCGTATAAGCATTTTAATGGTATGAGTACGGTCATATTATTGAACGATCAACCTGAATTAATAAAAAGATTGTTTGGATATTGCTTAATTCCAGAAAATATTATTGAACGATGGAAAACGAAGGTAATGAGTTTTTCAGAAATAATACTTTTAATTCAAGAAGTTAACGGAGAGAACTTAAAGTACTTTAATAAAAAAAATAGATTTGTTTCAGATGAGGAAAAAAAACAATATACGGCTTCATTGACAGCTACAGATTTCCCTGCTTTATTCTCAATACGTACAGTGTATAAAGAATGGCTTGAAAAACAATTCAGATCTACTCAATACAAGGTAAGTAACCAATATTGAAATTCAGTATTTATAGTATAGAAACAAGGGTTTATACGCATTCATAAGATGAATATTCGACTTAAATTGTAGTGTAAACTATTGCTAATTTCGGTTCTTGTTTTTAAGAATAGGTAAAGGTAATAGCAGCAATTTTTATCAATAAATAATTAACTAAAACATATCAATTATGTCTGATTCAAAAACTTTTAATGGAGTAAGTACTTCAACCTGGGAATGTGTAAAAGAAACTAGTTTAAAAGAACATGGAACAATTTATGCTCCTCCAGGAGCTAATAAAGGAACAGCAAAAACGAGTACAATTGTAGGTGATGTTGTTCTTGACTTTGATTTCGACCCAACCAAGGAGAGTGTTGCTTATACGATTGTAAAAAAACCTGTACTAGCACCAAAAAGCCAGATATGGAGTGGAATTCAAGATACTATAAACGGATGTTCCGGGAATTAGATCCAGGGCTATAAAACCTTAACAAAATAAACAACAAATCAAATTATCAACTCGATGGTTTGATTTGTTGATGATATTAAGGAGTAATAAACCCGAACTTCAAAATAATATCTTAACACCTACTTTCCCTAAATCAAATACCCACTTCCCTCAATAGTGATTGTAATTAGACATTCCTAGAAGTAGTTTTATTTCATAATTAAAAAAACTATCAATTATGAAATCTATACACTACTTTATAATGGTATTTCTGATCACAGGAATATCGTATGCACAAGAACTTACAATTACCGGTACCGTAACAGATAGCAATACTAACGATCCTATTCCTGGAGTAAATATATTAGTCAAAGGTAAAAATATTGGTACGCAAACCGATTTGGATGGAAACTATAAGATTAAGGTTAGTATAGGAGATGTTTTATCTTTTTCTTTTATAGGATATGAATTAGAAGAAATAGAGGTTAAAAAAGATAGTTCTATAATAAACGTAACAATGGCAATAGAAGCCGCTGCATTAGAGGAAGTCGTAGTGGTTGCTCAAGGTATTAGGAGAGAACGCAAATTATTAGGATATTCAGTCTCAACAGTTAGCAGTGAATCCATAAACACGTCCAGAGCAGAAAGAAGGAAAGCTAGAAGAGCAAGAAAAAAATCAAATACTTCATTAACCAATGCTCCAAGTGGTCGAGTAGCTGGATTAACTATTACTAATAGTAATGGCCATACCAATTCAAATAGTTCTGTAATAATTAGAGGTGCCAATAGTGTTTCTGCTTCACAACAACCATTATATATTATAGATGGTGTGCCCGTTGATAATAAAGATGTGAAAAGGATTCAACATATAAATCCATCAAAAATTGCAGATGTACAGGTTTTAAAAGATACAAAAGCTACTTCTATATATGGATCTAGAGCAGTTCACGGATGTATAATAATAACTACGCATAAGGGGAATTATAAAATAGAAAATAATGAATCCTATGAGGAGATTGTAGAAAACAACTATGAAAAAGTGCAGACCTCTCCATTATCTACATTTTCTATAGATGTGGATAAAGCATCTTATAGTAATGTGCGTAGAATGATTAACAATGGACAACAAATACCTGCAGATGCTGTAAAGATAGAAGAAATGATAAACTATTTTGAGTATGATTATAAACAACCAGAAGGAGATCATCCTTTTGCGATCCATACCGAATATGGTAAAACTCCTTGGAATAAAGAAACTCAATTAGTCAAAATAGGTTTAAAAGGAAAGGAAATTCCACAAGATGCAATTCCCGCATCCAATCTTGTATTTCTATTGGATGTATCTGGTTCTATGAATCAAGCCAATAAATTACCATTATTAAAGAGAGCTTTCAAATTATTGGTAAATCAATTAAGAGAAAAAGATAAGGTTTCTATTGTAGTGTATGCAGGAGCTGCCGGAATGGTTTTAAAACCTACATCTGGAGCCTATAAAAATGAAATTAATCAAGCTTTGGATAACATTAGCGCTGGAGGATCTACCGCAGGAGGAGCAGGAATCCAACTTGCTTATAAGATTGCTCAGGAAAATTTCATGAAAAACGGAAATAATCGTGTAATTCTCGCTACCGATGGTGACTTTAACGTTGGAATGAGTAGTGATACCGATATGAAAACCTTAATAGAAGAAAAGCGTAAATCTGGAGTGTTTCTTACTTGTTTAGGTTTCGGTATGAATAATTATAAAGATAGTAAATTGGAAATCTTGGCAGATAAAGGTAATGGTAATCATGCGTATATCGATACGATGCAGGAAGCACAAAGAGTATTAGGTAAAGAGTTTGGAGGAACGCTATATACGATAGCAAAAGATGTCAAGATTCAGGTAGAATTTAATCCGGCAAAAGTACAGGCATATCGTCTTATAGGATATGAAAACAGAATGTTGGCTGATGAGGATTTTGTGGATGATACTAAAGACGCTGGAGAATTAGGTAGTGGACATACAGTTACTGCTTTATATGAAGTAATTCCCGTAGGTGTTAGAAGTGAGTATCTTAACGATATTCCAGATCTAAAATATACGGACTCTCAAATCAATAAAACTTTTGGAGATGAATTGCTAACGGTAAAATTTAGATATAAAAGACCACAAGAAAGTAAAAGTATTGAAATGATACACGTACTAAAAACTGGTAAAAACAAAGTTTCTAAAGATTTTAGTTTTGCAGCTTCCGTGGCTTGGTTTGGAATGAAAATTAGAAAATCAAAATACATAAATAATGATCAAATAAAAGATATCGTCATTTTGGCAGAAGAAAATAGAGCAAAAGATAATCAGGGATATAGAGCTGAATTTATCAGATTAATGAATAGTTATCAGACATTATAATATAGTTTGTTGAGTTTGATTAGTAAAGAGACATTAGCAAAGCATTGCAGGTGTCTCTTTTTTGTGATACTTTTATTCGAATCTATAGATCGTACGGATTTAGATATGTGGATATTGATTTCCTGAGAATACACTGAAGATCATGTTCTTAGAATACCTTCATAAAAAAGATAAAGAAAAGTAATTTATCTAAGTTTTCTTAAGTAAAAACATCAATAAGCTTGGCAGAATCGAATAAAAAATGATGGGATATGATAAATTATTATGTGATATCGTTAAAAAAAATATTCTATTCATCTTGGTCTAAGTCTAACTAATCCTTTCTTAGAATTGAATATAATACTTCTATCTGGACCAATAATGTTAGCGTTACCTGGGTCATCATATTTCTTATTATCACCCAAATTAAATTTTTTAACCGTTTTACCTGTTTCCCAGTCTAAGGCATAATAGTAATAATTACAATCCGCTTCTCTACCTGAGCCATATATCATATTGGATGCTATACTATATGTTATAACATTGTTCAGGTTAATATCATAACGATGCCAAACTATTTTCATAGTATTATTTTTTTCATACCATTTAAGTTTATAAACACCCTTTTTGTTTTTACAGGATTGGCCTAAAAATCCATTATATTGTGCACAAACGATTTCATATCCATATGCGGTTGGAGAATTTTCAACAGCTGTATTAATTTTATTAGGAACCATTGCTCCTGGAAGATCTGTAATTGCAGCTACACGCTTATTTTCTCCTTTGATTCCTTTCCAGTCAATCGGTATGTTGTCACGCCAAAAAGTAAGCATTCTTGCAGGTTTTTTACTATCCACTACACAAACTAATTTATCATGTGTTCCACTACCTAATAATGTAGGTGTTGTACCGATACCTTGAAAACGATTTCCTCCGAAATCCATTGAAACCTCCCATTTTGGAGTAATCGTTGTACCATTCCATTGCACACAAAGCATCTTTTTTGTAGTAGAAATAAAAATATTTCCGTTTTCATCAGCTGCATAATCATTATGATAGGCCTTTTCTTTTCTCTCCAAAGGTATTTGATATGTAGTTTTTATACTAAAATCATTACTGTCCAAGATTCCTATTAAACCTTTAGATGACGCAAATGCAATAGTGCCATCATACAATCTACACAGCTTTGATACACTAGAAATATTTTTCGGCAGTTCAATTGTTTTTATTAAAATGATTTCGGACCTAGGATCTGTATTATCTTTCTCTCCAAAGACATAAAGTTTGTTGTCATCATATGTTAATACTTGATGATTTTCTAGTAACAGCAAAGACCAACTTAAATCATTGATCATTGGATTATAATCAATACGATACTTACTAATTACTCTAAATTCGGTTTCCGTAGAAATAGCCTTGAATATATGAGTACTTGTACTTCCCCAGATAGTATGACTCCCATCTGGATAGCTTTCGGAGTATAACAACCAAGGAGAAACTTTATTTCTTGGCGTTGAAGCAAAGGAAACAGTTATCTCATCATTACTATTGAGTCCGGGTAAAGAACTGTTTCCTTGTCTATAACTACCATTATGAACAGCCGAAAAAGGTGAATCTATAAGAAAAGGGTTTTTTGGAGGTAATTGTGCGTAAGTAACACTAATACTTAAAAGCATAAATAAAGTTAACTGAATACTTTTCATTTTCTAATATTATAAATTAGTCTAATTGAGCTACTACTTGGAATTCTTTACCAACAGTTTTGTAAATTGTATTATTAAATGTATAATAATTTATTCCTTCAATCTGTACTTCTATAGATTCCTCTGGTAGTTTTTTTATGACTGCACCTGCAGGAGGAACAACAATCTCAAATTCATTATTTATTGATTTATAAAAAAAACCATTAGCATATGTATAGGATATATCAGCAACTACTATTCTGGTAACTGCTCCTGGGATACTTCTTGTTCTAAATCCAACAGGAGGGAAGACGCGATGATATGTACCGCTTTTTCGTACGTAATAAAATCCATTTATAGGATAATAATGAACCTTTTTAAATATGATTGTTTTAGTTCCTGCAGGCAAGTTGCGTAATGTTCGTCTACTTAGTCTGCGATGTCTTCTGACTCTTTTCCTGGTTATATTATTTGTTTTTACCACCACCACTTTTTTTCCTCTGTAACTCCTAACTACTTGCGCTTGGCTCATATCAGGAAACAGAAAAAAAGAGAATAATAAAATGATTAAATATATATACTTTTTTGATTTCATTATTATGTCATTAAAAATTACAATAATTTTAGAAGATATTCCAGTAATGGTTTTAGTCTGGCTTTCTTTTCTTCCATTAATTCTATTTGACGTTTACTAAGAATACTTTTACTTTCTTCAATCCGGATAATGTTGATTTTTTGAGCTTTCCGCCATTTATCCAATATCAAATCTTCAGAAAACAAAATGGGTTGCATTATTTTAGCATACTTAAGATTAATAATTTTCATTGTTTCCACCTGATCTTCATTTAATTCTAGCTGATTCATCATCCATTCTGTTACTTTTTTAGAGCGTTTTTCGGGATTTTTTTCCAACCATAAAAATGTGTTTTGCGAATGGATATGAATTGAATATAGTATTAATATCGCAAAACATATTCCGGTTTTTAGGATGTTATTCATGTTTTATAAGCTAACATTATAAATAGTATTCCCAATTTCTATAGTTGCCCTTCCGTTTCCTAGAAAAATGATAGAACCATTATATGAAAAAGCATCTCCATTTGTTAAATTCCCAGTTAATGAAAAAATAGCACTACCTCCAAGAATTATACGAGTCGTTTTATCTATAAGTATTTGACTACTTGCGATTGACAAAGTACTATTGAATTCTTTTCGATTACCATTTATTTTAAGAATTTGATCTCCTTCTCTTGTAAAAGAACTATTATAAATATACGGACCGTCTGCAGGTAATAAATTAGATAAATTGGCACCATAGGTAATGATATCCTCTGATTCTAATCTTGGAGAAATATACTGACCATTACCTCTGAAATCAATATCATATGCCTGAGGCATATTTCCTTCGCAAATAAGTTCAAAACTATAGTCAATGCTATGAGTAAAATATATGATAGCTCCGGAAATACTATTTCTTGTTGTCGAAACCTCATTGAGGACACCACAAATATTATTTTTAGATTTCATAGAAGATTCTGTATTTACAGCGTCCTCAGCTTGGATATCCATTCCATACGAATCTGATACTATCGCTTGTTCTATAATTTCTACTGCATCTGCTTCTGAAATTTCCCCAAAAGAATTTATTTCATCTCTTTGACAGGAGATGGCTGAAGCAGTTAATATGCTAATAACTATAAGATTGAAGATTAATTTTTTCATGATTATTTGTTTTTAAAGTTTTAGATTGATACAAATTTGATAGGATTATTCCTGGTTTAGAAAAGTATTCAACCATTGGTATTGATATAGACTTGATCAACTATTTTTATTCAATAATCTGTAAATAATTGGTAAATTGATGAATCAATACAGATTATTGAATAAAAACAGCAGATTGTTGATTACAGTTCATATTTCTATTAAATTTATCTACTTTGCTCTCATACTATTTTCAATATTAGTTGTTAAAAATGCACAGAACAATTACTCATAGTCTAGTTTGGACAATCTACTTTATCCTGATTGTTTATTATAAGTCAAACAATCTGAATTTTTGGTATGCATTAAGACATACTTTGATAGCGGGTGTACTTAATATATCATTATTTTATAGTTTTGGATATCTTGCAATTAATAAGTGTCTTGAATATAAAAAATATCTCAGATTCGTAGTTTGGGGAATAGGATTGTTACTTTTTTTTTATGTTTTGAAAATTTACTTGGAAGTTCCTTATTTTAAGGAGTTTTATGAGTTAAACCCAAACAATACACCTGTAAAAGAAAGAAGGGTTGTAATTACAACCTTATTTATTGTTATAATATTGAGTACTATTTTGACTACCCTTGAAAATCGTATCAAAAAAGAAAGGATTGCGCAGGCTATCATTGCCAAACAAAATGAAGCAGAACTGTTATACCTAAAGGCCCAGATTAATCCACATTTTTTATTTAATGCACTAAATAATATATATTCTCTCGCGGTAGTAAAATCCGATCAAACACCTGCAATGGTTTTAGGATTAGCAGATCTTTTGCGATATAGTATTTATGAAAGTCTTAAGGAAAAAGTATTTCTGAAAGATGAAACAGCACATATCCGTAAATACCTTGATCTATTTAGTATGACAAAAGAAGAACAACCTAATCTTCAATTTGTTATTTTTGGCGAAATAGGGATGCATAAAATTGAACCCATGATCTTGATCCCTTTGGTAGAGAATTGTGTAAAACACGGAGATTTCGATACCAATCCTGATGCATTCTTAAAACTAAAACTAACCATTGAAGAACATAAGATTATTTTTGAGACTACGAATACAAAAATTGATAGTAATCAACAGAAAGATAAAGTTGGAGGAGTCGGTATAAAAAATATAAAAAAACGATTGGCACTCAAATATCCAGAATCGTATGAGTTACATTGTGAAGAAAATGGTAACTTATTCAACGTTTTATTAATCATAAATGAACTTGAATCTTAGATGAAGACAGTCAAAGTCTTATTAGTAGATGACGAATATTTGGCATTGCAGCTCCTTGAGAATTTTGTGAAAGAAATTCCTGATCTTGAAATTGTAGGTAAAGTAAAATCACCAATAGCAGCTATTGATATTCTTAACAAAGAACCTATAGATCTTTTGTTTTTGGATATCCAGATGCCAACATTAAATGGCGTTAACTTATTAAAAACACTTATTCATAAACCTGTTACAATTTTTACAACTGCCTATGCTGAATATGCTCTCGATGCCTTTGGTCTGGATGCTGTAGACTATTTATTAAAACCATTCTCATTCGAAAGATTTTTACAAGCTGTAAATAAAGCTAAACAATTATTAGATACTAAATCCAGCGATGATACCATTGTAAATCCTATACTAAAATCAAAAACTATAGAATCGATCACTATTAAATCGGATGCTAAAATCATAAAAATAATGGTTGATGAAATAGTATTCATTGAAGGACTCAAAGAATATGTAAAGATTGTTTGCAAAAATGAGAAGCACATTACTTTAATGAGTCTAAAACAACTAATATTGGACTTACCATATGATCAGTTTATTCGTGTTCATAAGTCTTATATAGTAAATTCTGTAATGGTTGATGCCATTGAAGGAAATATGTTACATGTTGGAGATGAGAAAATTCCAGTAAGTAGAGATAAGAAATCGGATATTGTGAAAAGAATATTTGGTGAGATAAAATAGATAAGTTCATATGAATAAGGTATCTCATAATTATATTCTTAAACATTTTTGTGATACTTTTATTCGAACTTAATGAATCACACAAATGAAAAAATTACTAGTTCTTACCTTACTTATTATTACGAACATATCCAATGCGCAAATCCTTCCGGAACGGGATCGCGCTGATATCATTGATCAAATCCTTTCTGATAGGTTTAATAACCTGTTACCTCAGCTTATGGATCGAACGGATTTTGATATGTGGATATTGATTTCCAGAGAATACAATGAAGATCCTGTTCTTAGAACAATGCTGCCCGCTAAATGGCTTAATGCCAGAAGGAGAACCATACTTGTTTTTTATAGGGATAAAGAAAAAAACACTATCGAGCATTTAGCCGTAGCAAGGTATAATGTAGGCAAAAATATTGATTCTGCTTGGGATAAAGAGAAGCAACCGGATCAGTGGAAAGCACTTATGGATATAATTACAAAAAGAGATCCTAAAAAAATTGCTGTTAATTATTCTAAGCATTTTGGTATTGTAGATGGTATTGTAAAAACTGATTATGAAGAGTTCATGAAAGAACTTCCAGAGAATTACCAGTCTAGAGTCACTTCTGCAGAGAAATTGGCAATTGGTTGGATAGAAACCAGAACCGAACAGGAAATGGAATTATATAAAGAATTGGTTAAAACAACTCATGATATTATAGCAGAGGCATTTAGTACAAAGGTTATTAAGCCAGGAACAACTACTACTGATGATGTAGTTTGGTGGTTACGTCAGAAAGTTACTGATATGGGATTAAAAACGTGGTTTCACCCAACAGTAGATATCCAAAGGGCAGGAGAGAAATTAGAAAGTCATATTACTTCCTTTTCCAATAGACCTGATAAAAAGATTATTCGCAAAGGAGATTTAATTCATTGTGATTTCGGAATTACATATTTACGACTAAATACAGATTGTCAGCAGCACGCATATATCCTTAATAATGAAGAAATGGTTCCTCCAGAATTTCTGACTAA
This sequence comes from uncultured Aquimarina sp., assembly GCF_947495315.1. GTDB lineage: Bacteria > Bacteroidota > Bacteroidia > Flavobacteriales > Flavobacteriaceae > Aquimarina. The sequence goes on from NZ_CANLYD010000018.1 coordinate 31,191, forward strand.
GGCTTTTTCTGACGGAAATCGTGTTCAGGATATTTTTACCGCAAATTTTGAAACCGGAAAAACTGGAAATCAGATTTTATTAAAATCATTAGAAGAGGGTAGAGCAGAAGGATTAAAACCATCGATATATACGCATCCTTTAGGGTTATATGGACATTCTTCCGGTACCACAATCGGAATGTGGGATTCTCAAGGAGGTGTTCCAGTAAATGGCGACTATCCATTATACGAAAACACTGTGTATGCTATAGAACTAAATACTACTGTTACAATACCAGAATGGAATAAAGACATCAGAATTATGCTAGAAGAGGCTGGTTTTTGGGGTTCTAAAGGTTTTAGGTATGTAAATGAAAGACAAACCGAGTTAATCACTATTCCAAAAAGAAAATAGATCTGAAAATTATTGTTTTACTAAGGAATCTTACTAGCTAAACCTTAAAAGATTCCTTAGTAAAACAAGTATTCACTTTCTTATTAGAAGGCACATAAATCATCAATAACAAAACCATTAATTACCACTCCACAGGGACCGCAAGGACAGTCATTATCGGAAAAACATTCTTGAAAAATAGGACATATTGGAGAGAATCCTCCATTAATTCCCTGTTGTTCTCTTTTGTTAATGATCGAAACTCCTTCTAAATTTAAAATGCTTTTTTTCATTTGTATATATATTTAAGGTTAATAATTACATGACAAAAAATATTGCATTTCAATCAATAAGTTATTAGTAACTTGTTGTCCTTTTAATTTTAAAGTATATTAAAAAGGATACTATTTTTTCCATTTACACATTGACATTATATTAAAATAATTATGTCAATAATCTCTAAATTAAATAAAATAAATTCCCCACATCTGTTTTCTGTGTTTTTATCATTTTTTTAATAAAATTGTAGGTAAAAAAACATCCGTAAAATATGCTTTTACGGATGCTTTATTAAGATTTCCAGATTTATGTCTATAGATCTATCTCTTCCGTAGTTCCATCAGGATAGGTTACTGTTGCCTTATTATCACAAGTACCATCTCCATAATTGATAGAAGCACTTAAGGCATTCTTAGTCATTACTAAAGTTCCAGTAGTAATATATCCACAGCTTAGAGTACCTTCTAGAGCTGGAACAGTTGATAATGAATACGTATCTGCATTTAGAGTTACGGTCCAGTTTCCATTCAGGGTATATGCTGCATCAGAAGCGCCAAGACCAGTAATTGTATAGGTTTTAGTTCCTTGTTCTGAAGCATTAGTTCCATCTGCTAAAGTAATTGATAAATCAGAAGTAACTGTGTACATGAAATTTCCTCCATCAGTTGTATCTAGAGAATACGATGTACTCTTACTACCATTAATGGAATTACCTGCGTAAGTTAAATTATCAAAAGTAATAGACGTAGAAACAGTGTTATTTTCTATAAGTATAGCTACATTCATAGAACCACTGATCGTTTCACCGTCTTCAGTGGTGCAATCTGTAAAAGTGAGTGTATATCCTGTATCAGTAACACTAAAATCTGCACAACCTGGTCTGTTAAATTTTGAAGAAATTTCAGCACTTGATCTGTTCATTGAGATGTTATCTAATGTCAGATCATCAATAAAATTAGAAATTTCTTCTACTTCTAAACTTTTCATTACATCTTCCTGAGTAATCTCAGAAGATACATTGTTATTACTATCATCGTCGCTACAACTCACTATAAATAGTGAGGCCATTATAGCAATGCTTAATACTTTAATTTTAAAAAATGGTTTGTTCATTGTTTTTGCTTTTAAGTTATATTTAAAAACTAGATTTATTACTTTTTATTTTATTGATGATTATTATTTTTTCATAGTTGAATATCCCAAAACTGTCTAAATTTATAAATACATCTAGTCTATTTCATGGCAAAAGCCATCTAATAAATTATTAGATGGCTTTTTAAGATTATTGGTAATAATTGATTTTGCAGTTATCCTTTATTTTGATATTATAATTTCTTTTGTTATTACTGATTGTTTATCAAATAGTTTTATGAAATATATACCATTTGGTAAAATCTCTAAATCCACAATGTTATTGGATTTACTGACGCTCTTTTCTAACATTTTGCTACCTAAATAATTATAGAGTTCTATTTGATATGAGTCAAGATTACTAAATGGATATTCTATTGTTATATTCCCTCTAGAAGGGTTTGGATATACAATTAAATTATTACCATCTTTAATAAAACTATAGTTGACTCTTTTATTATTAATGGCAATAGGTAGATTTCTTTGTGCATTGGAACATTCCTTAATAGAAGCTTCAAAATCTGATCCCAAGTTAGCGTCAAAATTTGGTTTAAACGTAATATCTAGACCTGCGCTATATGATGCGGTTGCATTGCTGAAGATTTTATTTTTAGCAACTATTGTATTGGATGCTTCTTGAATATCAATTTGTCCCGAAGTTACATTCTGTGTAATTATTATATCATCAAGACAATTATTTTCGCAAGTAGCTGATAAATGGCCATAATCATTTTTAATAGATGCTTGCATTCGATTGATTTGTCCATTTGTAAACCTAGTTCTACATTCTAGGTCAGAATCCCTGAAGCCAGTATGCATTATATTATTTACTTGTGGACTTACCCCAAATTTTATTGAATTATAAGGTTCTCCTAAAGGATCAGTTTCTGTACCAATATACTGACATTTATCGTTTACATTTGATAAAGGAGCATTCGGACTAAGAGTAGGTGATGCATTGGTATCACATAATAAATCACCAAAACGATTACAATTAGCATTGCTCCCTTCTCTTACCACTCTTTCTATATTATTCCTTTGATTCGTATGAAGAAGATTAAAAAAATGTCCAATTTCGTGAGATAACGTAAGATCTTGCGTGGCGAAGCTATTATTCATGACCACCCATTCATTTTCACTAGATGGGAAATATGCCCAATTCACAGGGAAGGTTCCTGAGCAATTTGGATTCCCACAGTTTGGAAAAAAATTTAAACAGCCTACAGCATTAGGAGCGTAGAAGACATTAATGGCTGTTGGATCCCTGTATTGATTTCCCATTGTGCATTCTTCGTTACTAAAAGCAATAAGTTCATCAAATATTTCATTATCATCGATAAAGTTTGCTTCGCAAAACTCAAATGTAATGCCAATTGGTATATAAATGCTGGCAAGCTGAGTTAATGAAGCCAACAATTCAGATTGACTCAATCCTCCGGTTCCATTAGATCTTCTTATGATATGTGGCTTTAGTTTTATACTATATGTATTGTTATTTTGATTTATAAAATTTCTCTTTTTTGATTGTTCAATTGATAGTTTATATTGATCAAGATTTATATTTGATATACAAGTTTCTTGTTGTATCTGAGCAAATAAACCAAAGGAGGAAAACAATAGAGAAACGATCATTATGCATGTATTTTTCATAATAATAAATTTTAATCGTTGTTTATTGTTTTATTTTGATGAAGGATCAAACTTGATTTTCAACTCTTTTTTAACTTCTTTAAGTTCTTGATTTAATTTGATAATGTATAACGTAAGTTCTTCTACTTTTTCAAGCAGTTTAGCGTTCATTTCTCCCACATTGAAACCTTCTTCTGTAACTTTTTTAGCAGAAGGAATATTTGGTAAATGACCATTTTCTTTAATATAAGTATCTATTTCTGTTAATGACTTTAATTCATAATTAGTTTCGAAAACATAATCCGGCCAGTTAGCATAGGTTCTGATTTTAAGTTCTTCTGCTAGTATGTTACCTCTTACAGCTAGTCTATATCCACTTGTATCCGTTGTACCTATACCTACTTGGCCATCTACATTTAGTTTTGAGCCGGCAATGCGAACTCCTTCTTCAAAATCACCTACAAAATTAACCATCAAGGTAGATTTGTTTGTGTTGGCATTATAAATCGGAACCATTGCTCTTTTCCATGTGATATCACCAGCTCCAAATCTTCTCATTCTTAAATCACCCGAATTATTTTTAAAGTCAAAGCTATCATTCTTAATGGAACCTTTTACATCTAACTTTGCTTGTGGATCAATTACTCCAATACCAACTTTTCCATTATTTTTAATACGAATTCTTTCAGTTCCATTGGTTGAGTTAGAAGAAGCAAGAGTTCCAATTAAAATATCTCTTCCTGCACCACCTCTAATATTAAAATCTCCTGTAATAGAACCAGAATGATAACCATTAGAATTAGTAGATAAACCTATTGCTGCTAAAGCTAAATTATTAGTTGGAAATGCTATTTTAGAAAACAATACACCTGGCGCCGTTCCTGATAACAATGTAAAAGCGGGTGGGTTTATAGAATGTATATGTAGTTTTTGTTGTGGATTGGTAATTCCTATTCCTACATTACCAGTTGATGGAAATGTATTTTGAGCAGACATATTTATTCCTGAGAAAATTAGTAGTACCGCGATTATAGATTTTGATATATTTTTCATGTTTTGATTATTAAATTATGAACCTTACTCTATTTTTTTAGAATTTTCAGGCACCTCTATTATCTTTATATCAATTCTGATATAGAGATAAGTTTTGTATGATTGCTTTACGAATATTTTAGATTAGATAATGTATCGATATGGATTTGTCAAACCTTTTGTATTCCTATTATCTCTAGGTTTCTTATTATAGTTAAGTACTATTTTGCCTTTATAAAATTCAGAAATCACTTAATAATAATATTACTTAAAACCATCCATAGTTGATTGTTCTTAAATTAAGTTGGTAATGATTATTTGGGAAACCATAGTTTTTAAGCCCTAAAATAAATATTCCCGTACTGGATATTAATTCATCCATATTTGGGTTTACATATTTTCTGACTCTGTCAATGATAATATTGTTATTCCGATCAAGTATCCTAAACCATACCCAACCGTTATGATTAGCATGTAAGATGAAGCTATATTCCTGTGCGTCGAATAATCTTGAATGGTTGGCCGGACTAAAATCATCATCCATGAAATCTAAATGGTTTCCGCCATTCCAGTAAGATTCATAATATGCAGTTGGATAATCAGTCCCTCTAGATTCACTTCCTAAAATGGCTCCAACTCCAGAGATGTAATTGCTAGCATGTCCTAGTACACCAATGGCAACATGGGTCCCAGCAAAGTTTGGAAAAATAGGATGACCTCCAAAAAAGTTTTGTCCTGTAAACTTAAAAGTCATCCATTGTGTTTTAGCATTTGCAGGTTTTTGTGTTATATTGATTATCAGATTCCCACTAACATTTTGAGTGTTAGGGTCGTATTTTATTTGAATTTGAGGAATACTACCTGAAAGAGCTTTACCTGAAGGGTAAGTATTATTTCTAGAATTTTCAGTGAAGATTTCCATTTGTTTTTTCATTTCTAAAAAATTATCAGCGTCTGATAAGGAAATAGACTGTTCATCTTCTTTTAGAAAGTTACTTTCTGATTCACAAGAAATCATCATAGTGATTAAGAATGTGAAAAAAATATAGTTCAATGATTTTTTCATTTGATTTAAGAGTTTAGTGTATTTTATGTGATACTGTGATAGCTCAATAAATTCTATTAATTTATATAATCGACATGAGGTATTAGGAGTATTTACAACTAGTTTATTACTGACATAAAACATCATTAATGTAATTTAAACCAGAGTCTTTATGAAACGTTTTGTAAATTTAAAATTCTCATTAACTGTAAAACAATTAAGAGTGTCAAATTCCAATGCTATAGATGGCATATTTGTTCTGTTTTTTTAAGAATATATGGTAAAACTAGTTTTGTTCCTGCTGATTGTTTAATAGTAAACAGAGTGAGATATTCTAATTGACTAAGGTTCTACAATCAGTTGCTTCTTTCGAAAATTCCGAAAGAAGCCCTGATTTTCAATTATGAATTGATTATTCTTCCATCCAGAAACATCTTCCAAAGTCATTACAACTTCCACCACATAACCTCATACAAGTTATAAGATCACCAAAATCTGTTCCTCCATTAATTGTTTTTTTTGCTTCTTTATTAAGCTTTTCTACTCCTTGTAATTTTAAAATATTATTTAACATACTTATAATTTTTTATACCTACTCTCTCAATGGCTTTTCGGTTTCCGCACATTTGTATGAATTATATTCTTTGAATTATTTAATAGTTTATGGACATATAGGATTACAAGGAGGGTCGATTGGACCTCCGTTGCCTCCACCAGGTCTTCTTACTGTTCTACCATCTGCCCATTTTCTTGGATCAGGATTTACAACCCAAATTCGTAAACCACTACTGGCAAATTGACTACGTTCATAAGCAGATCCTAATCGTAATGTAATTACCTGTTGTCCTTGAGCATTTGTTGTTAAGGTTCGGTTAGAACCTCGATAAGTTCCTATGATACTGGAACCAGTTGTAGTTCGGATATCTACATAAGAGTTGTTATCAAAATTAGAGCCTTTGATCCAAATACAATAGTTGTCATCACAACCCGCTCCTGCAGCACTTAATCTTGGAGTTCCATTTCGTTTTACGATAGCGGCATTATAGGTTCCTAAAAATAGATTAGAATTTGGGCACTGACTATTGTATATATATTCTTGAACTATATATCCGCTAGGAATACCATCTATAGAGCAAACGATAAGATATTCTGGGTTACTTTTTTCACTTACTTCGCTAATTTCATTTTCTATTAAGAGATTCTCTTCGATAATACTGTCATCCTCCTTTTGACAACTAATTACCACTAATAAGAATAGCGTGAATATGGTTTTTTTCAAAATGTTTTTCATGATATTAATTATAGTTTTAAAATGATTTATGATATAATAGCCGGCCGGCATATATCTGTAAAACTATAGGTAAATCACTGATTATAAAAAAGAAGAAAAGTCAGTTTTATAAATTTGACATTGTTTATAAACAGAGTATTCTTATAATTCCTGTATCCATTAAAAAAGCGATTTCTTTGTCTCAAGAAACCGCCTAGGTATTTATATTTTGTAAATACTATTATTTTTTAATTATACTACCATAATATTGAATATTTTCAATCAAAAGGTTATAAATATACTTTCCAGCAGGGAGTGAACTATCCGAGTAAGATATCATTTTTTTTGCATCTCCTGGAGTTATTCTGTATCTTTTTTTACCTCGAACATTAAGATTGTAATCATAAATAGTAAGGGAAGCGTAAAAACTTGATTCGTTATTCATAAAAAACGTAAAATTTACAGTTTTCTCGAAAGGATTAGGATGTGTTTTTATATTATCCTTACCTAATTCTATTTCAGGGACATAATATTCTAAGATGTTGTTATTGTTACTTAATTCAAATATATCATCATCTGCATCTGCTACGATATATATATAATCATTAACTATGTTCTGATAGATACTACCTTTAATAGATAAGATAATAGATTTTCGTTCTCCTGTATCTAATGACTCCAGCAGAGTTGAACCTAATAATTGAAGTTCATTATTTATTTTGTAATAGAATTTCACTTTTGATTTTTTTGTAATATCTTCTCTTCCTGCATTCATGATGTAAGTTTTAATAATTACTCCATCTATAATGCCACTGATGTCGTTTTTTAATATTTCGGCATTTGTAACTATTAAATCAGCCAAATCTTGTGGGTCAAAAATATCAATAGTGATTTCTTGTTGATCGGTCACAATTCTATTGAACTCTTCTGATATATTTAGTTTAAATATATGTTCTCCTCTTGTAACAATATAATTCGGATTTGTAAGACCTAAATTAAAACGACCTAGCAAAACCTTCTCTTCATCTATTCTTATTGATTGTGACCTAGCGGTGGGTGGTGGAGTAGGAGGAATTATAATAGGTGCTAAAGTTGTATATATAAAGTTAGGAGATACTGATAAAGTAACCCTTTTCTCTGTTGGCAGTTCTGATCGAAAGGAATCATATGTACCATATATAAATATATCTACCGATCCATATATTGAAACTTTAAGATTCTGTATGTCTAATGGGTTGATTTCTAACTTCCCAGAGTTTATATCTACATTGACATTTATACTTACATTAGAATAATTTACATGATTTTGTCCATAAAAATGTGTAAAGTAAATGACCAAAAAAAATATAGTGCATATTGTGTTTTTATAATTCATTATAACATTTTTAGTTAGTTCCTAGTAAAAATAAAACTTGTGCAGTTAGAATCATGAATATAAAGGTGTTAGAAACATCAATTTTATAAAATTGATGTTATTCTTAACTTAATTTAGGAAGTTTTTTGGGTATTTTGATTAGAATTATGGATCTCATTATTTACTTTTTTTATATAGTAGGAATGACTTAATCCAGTTTGTTTCTTAAATGCCGAAGCAAAAGTATTTACACTTCCATACCCTAATTCGCCAGCAATTGCTTTAATTGTATAGGAACGAAACTTTGCATCAGAATTTAATTTATTTCTAAAATATTTAATTCTTAATTCATTTATATAATCATTAAAAGATTGTTTACGATATTCATTGATGATTTTAGATAAATAAGTTGTATTTGTTTCGATATTTTTTGCTGTGTTATAGAGGTTACAATCAATACTCAAATAAAACATTGTTTTTTCTAAAGAGGATAATTTTTGTAATAGACCCTCCGCTTTTTTATCAGTAATATATTCCTTTTTTGAAACAGCTAAAGTCTCTGGCTCAGATACAATTTCATGTATCCTTTCTTTCTTTAATTCTTCATATAAAAGTTTGTTTTTTTGTTTGGTTTTGATATTGTAAATTAAACCGATAATGGCCAAAATAAGAGTAAGTAGAAAGCTAATAATGTAAATGGTGTTTTTAGAAATCAAATCTTGATTTTGCTCTTCAAGGTTTTCTATATCATGATCATACAGTTTTTCTTGTGCGCTCATTTCATTTTGATATAATGAATCAACAATTTTAGTATATGCTGTAATATATTTAAACTGTAAATCAGTATCATTTAGTTTTTCTCCACATTTTTTTGCTAGATTAGAAGCCTCTCTTATTTTCTCAACTTCTACATTCTCTTTTATATGTTCAAAATTGTCTAGTAATAACTCTCTAGCTTCTTTATATTTTTCTTGCGCATAAAAACAAGTTGCTATGTGCAGGTTAGCTGTAAAAAGATCAGGATCATTTTTTTTATTTTCTTTTAAAACGTCAGATTTAGCAATAGTTAAATAAGAAAGCGCCTTATCATATTTTTTCTTTCCAATATATGCTTCTCCTATATTAAGGTTAAAATCAATAATATATTCTTTTAGATTATGTTCCTCGGCATATTGCAATCCTTTATAATCATAGTTTAATGCCTCATCATAGTTATTCATCTTATAATAACAAACTCCAATGCCTTGGATGGTAGATAAGTATTTAGCACTATAATTATTCTGAGATTTATATGCTGGTTTTTGAAGTAACTCCAGTCCTTTTTTTAAAGAAACTAAAGCTTTTTCATTTTGATCCAATCGTATTCGAATTTGACCAATACTTACTAAATTATCAATTTCATATTGCTTAAGATTATATTTTTTAATAACCTCTTTCATATGTAAGTACTGATTCAACGCATTTTTGCGATCTCTTTTTTCCTGATATGAAGCTCCAAGAATTGACAAGCCACTTATGATATAACCTCCATATTTTAATTTCTCTCCAGAACGTACAGAATTGTTACCATATTGAATAGCTAAATCATATTTCTTTTTCGAATACGCGATGTTTCCTAAATAGAAGTTAGCCCAGAATTGAATAGTATCATTATCTTCTTTAATACCTCTATTTAAATAGACTTTATAACCTAATTCAGCCTGCTCTATATTTTTATTTATTTTTTGAGCCAGAAACGATTGTACAGTATCAGTGTTTTTTTCGTGGGAAATAAACTCTATATCGGCTTTAGAGATATTTTTTTCTTGAAAAGCTAACCCTTTATAGAAAGATAGCAAGAGTATTATTGATAAAAAGGGTATAGTAATAACTCTCATAAGTAAAAAATGATGTATCTAAAAAAGGTTAAGATGTATTTGTTTATTGATTTTATGGTAATTGGATATTTTGTACAATTACCATAAAATCGATAAAGTATAACGAATGCTTTAGTTGAATATTAACATTCGCTATTTTTTATACCTGAATTACTCCAAGATTAAAAGGCTTTTCGATAGGAGCGTGGTCAGCAGCTTCGATACCCATAGAAACCCACTTTCTAGTGTCTAATGGATCGATAATACCATCTGTCCAGATTCTAGCTGCCGCGTAATATGGAGAAATCTGTTTGTCATATCGAGCCTTGATCTTATCAAATAGTGCTTTTTCATCTTCTTCAGAAAGTTTTTCTCCTTTCTTTTTTAATGATGCTGTTTCAATTTGTAATAATACCTTAGCGGCTTGAGCGCCTCCCATTACTGCAAGTTCTGCACTTGGCCAAGCACAAATCAATCTTGGATCATAGGCTTTACCACACATTGCATAATTACCGGCTCCATAAGAATTACCAATAACAATAGTAAATTTTGGTACTACACTATTGCTAACAGCATTCACCATTTTTGCACCATCTTTTATAATGCCTCCATGTTCACTTTTGCTGCCTACCATAAATCCAGTAACATCTTGTAAAAAGACTAGAGGTATTTTCTTTTGATTACAATTAGCTATAAACCGAGTAGCCTTATCAGCAGAATCAGAATAGATCACACCACCAAATTGCATTTCACCCTTTTTCGTTTTTACAAGCTTACGTTGATTAGCCACAATACCAACAGCCCAGCCATCGATTCGAGCATATCCTGTAATGATTGTCTGACCATAACCAGATTTATATTCCTCAAAATCAGAATCATCAACCAATCGATGGATGATTTCCATCATATCATATTGTTCATTTCTTGCTTTTGGCAAAATTCCGTAGATGTCTTTTGGATCTTTTTTAGGTTTAGAAGATTTGATTCTGTTATATCCTGCTTTGTCAAAATCCCCAATTTTAGACACTATATTTTTTATAGTATCTAAAGCATCTTTATCATCTTTAGACTTATAATCGGTAACACCAGAAATTTCACAATGAGTAGTTGCTCCACCTAAGGTTTCATTATCAATACTTTCACCAATAGCAGCTTTCACTAGATAGCTGCCAGCTAGAAAGATACTTCCTGTTTTATCTACAATTAATGCCTCATCACTCATAATGGGTAAGTATGCTCCTCCCGCTACACAGCTTCCCATAACTGCAGAGATCTGAGTAATTCCCATACTGCTCATAACCGCATTATTTCTAAATATTCTTCCGAAATGTTCTTTATCTGGAAAAATCTCATCCTGCATAGGAAGATATACCCCTGCACTATCTACTAAATAAATAATAGGTAATTTGTTTTCTATAGCAATTTCCTGAGCTCTAAGATTCTTTTTTCCTGTAATAGGAAACCATGCACCAGCTTTTACAGTAGCATCGTTAGCTACTACGATACATTGTTTACCACTAATATGTCCAATTTTTATAACGACTCCACCACTAGGACATCCTCCATGTTCAGCATACATATCATCACCAGCAAATGCAGCAATTTCTATTGCTTTAGTGTCATCATCTAATAAATATGCTATTCTCTCTCGAGCAGTCAGTTTACCTTTAGCGTGTAGTTTTTCTATACGCTTTTCTCCACCACCAAGTTTTACTTTTCCTAGTTTCTGGCGTAATGAAGAGACCAAAAGTTTATTGTGATCTTCATTCTTATTGAAGTTTATATCCATTTGTGTGTATTGTTTGCACGAAAATACAAAAATCAAGGAATTTTTAAATCATTAAAATCAAAAGCAACTGCATAAGGTTATTTTCAAAATTTAGGTTTCCTAAATGTTTACAGACTATTCTTCTATAAGTGGTTTTATAACAGTTTGCTAACATTTGATTATCAGATAATTAACAATTGTCAGGTAGTTTTATATCTAACTTAAAACCAACTAGTTAAATATTAATCTAAAATCAAACTCAACTATGAAATTATTAAAATTGAACACGCTGTTTTTCTTAATTTTTAGCACACTCTCAATTGTGAGTTGTAGCGTGGAAGACGAATCTTTTTATCAAGATATCGAATCCGTTCCACTTAAAATAGATGGAGAAATCAAAGTAGAAACAAGTTATTATGATAATGAAGGCCCTCACGATCATAATTTTTCAGAAAAAAGAGCGGATGGTTTTACAGAAACCTATGAATCCGGATCAAAAGGTAGCTACGCTGCTGGCAGTGTCAATCTATCTTCTTCCGGTAGCTGGTATCTAAGCGATGCTTTAATCGGAACGTTGTCTAATGATCGTAAGTTTGGGGCTAAGTCCATTAGAATTAGAAATACAGGATATGCAATTATGTCATTTAATATGGATAATGGTGTACAAACTATTAGAATCCGTCACGCGAAATACGGAAGTGATAATAATTCTACTTGGCGATTGATTGCTTCTTTTGATAATGGTTCTTCTTGGTCCTATGTGGGATCTACGGTTACAACCAGTTCTACAGTATTAAATACCGTTACATTTAACCTAAATGAAACCAGAAGTGTCCGATATGGAGTATACAAGACTTCCGGAGGCTCTAATCGAATTAATATAGATAATGTAGAAATAATAACAGGAACTACAGGAGGAGGTGGAGGTTCTGCTTCTAGGGATAGTAATATTACTTTTGGTAATCCGTCTAATGCAGGATCTAGTTCAAGTAATTATTATTTATCAAAACCAGATTTTATTCTTTCGTATAATAATAGTAGAGGAACAGCCAATTGGGTAAGCTGGCATTTAAGTGATGCTTGGACTGGTAGTACACCAAGATGTAATTGTTTCAAAAGAGATACATCCTTACCAAGTAATTTTTTTCGGGCTACATCTAGTGATTATACGAATTCAGGTTTTGATAGAGGTCATTTATGTCCATCAGCAGATAGAAACGGCTCTGCAGATTCTAATGAGAATACCTATTATATGAGTAATATTGCCCCGCAAGCTCCAGATAATAATCAAAGGAGTTGGGCAAATTTTGAAAACTACCTTAGATCATTAACCTTAGAAGGGAATGAAGTTCATATTGTAGCAGGAGTAGCAGGAAGCGGAGGAACCGGAAGAAATGGTTTCGCTTCTACAATAGATGGAGGAAATATTACCGTACCGGATTCATTCTGGAAGGTTGCACTCATATTACCAAATGGTACTAATGATATTAATCGGGTAACCACATCTACTCGAGTAATTAGTATTAATGTACCGAATGATCAAGGTATCAGTTCTGATTGGACCCAGTTTAGAACTTCTGTAAATGATATTGAGAGTCTAACCGGATATGATCTTTTGGAAAATATCACGAACTCTGTCGAATCTGTTTTAGAATCTAGAATAGATAACGGACCTTCTAATTAAAATATGATTTAACTATGCTAAAACGGGGACTTAATATCTAAGTTCCTGTTTTTTTATGAAATCTATTGTATAACCACTTGTTTAACAATAGATAAGGTGGTAAAGTAGTTGAAGATCTCTCTAAAAAGCTGTTTTTTGACGATAAAATACCGATATTTGTACGCTGTTTTTGATTTAATATTAAAAACATTTAACTAAATAACTTGCTATGGGAATGAATAAAAATACGGTATTAGCGTGGGCTACATTTATAATGATTCTAGCTGGACTAGGGTTGATAGCTCTAGGAGCATTTAGATATAGGGATGTTTCCGGATGGGGATTTGCAGCAGTTGGTGTAGGATTTCTGGCAAATGCCTGGGTGTTTAATGCTTTAAAAGGTAGAGTATAACTAATTATATATTATTCAAATTATAAATAATATTATTTAAAACAATTTAAGGGCTTATGTCAGACGATAAAAAAATCATCTTTTCTATGTCTGGAGTAACAAAGACGTATAAAAGCGCAAATACTCCAGTTCTAAAAAACATATATTTAAGTTTTTTCTACGGTGCAAAAATTGGAATTCTGGGTCTTAATGGATCTGGTAAATCTACATTACTTAAGATAATTGCAGGTATTGATAAGAATTATCAAGGAGATGTTGTATTCTCTTCTGATTATTCTGTTGGATATTTAGAACAAGAACCACAATTAGATCCTGATAAAACAGTTCTGGAAGTTGTAAAAGAAGGTGCTGCAGAGATTGTAGCTGTTCTAGATGAATATAACAAGATTAATGATATGTTCGGTTTAGAAGAGGTATATAGTGATGCTGATAAAATGCAGAAGCTTATGGATCGACAAGCAACTTTACAGGATCAGATTGATGCTGGTAATGGTTGGGAACTAGATACCAAGCTGGAAATTGCAATGGATGCATTAAGAACTCCAGACTCTGATAAAAAGATAGGAGTTTTATCTGGTGGAGAGAAAAGAAGGGTAGCACTGTGTCGTTTATTACTTCAGGAACCTGATGTATTGTTATTAGATGAGCCAACAAACCACTTGGACGCTGAATCTGTACATTGGTTAGAACATCATTTGGCACAATATAAAGGAACTGTTATTGCAGTAACGCACGATAGATACTTCTTAGATAATGTTGCTGGATGGATTTTGGAATTGGATAGAGGAGAAGGAATTCCTTGGAAAGGAAATTATTCTTCCTGGTTAGATCAAAAATCAAAACGTTTAGCACAAGAAAGTAAATCAGCTTCAAAACGTCAGAAAACATTAGAACGAGAGCTGGAATGGGTCCGCCAAGGTGCAAAAGGAAGACAAACCAAACAAAAAGCACGTTTAAAGAATTACGATAAACTAATGAGTCAAGATCAAAAACAACTTGACGAAAAATTAGAAATATATATTCCTAACGGGCCACGTTTAGGAACTAATGTGTTAGAAGCTTCAGGAATTAGTAAAGCCTATGGAGATAAATTGCTGTATGAAGATCTTAACTTCAAACTTCCTCAAGCAGGTATTGTAGGGATTATAGGTCCGAATGGAGCAGGAAAAACCACTATTTTTAAAATGATTATGGGTGAGGAAACTCCTGATAAAGGAAGTTTTTCTGTGGGTGAAACTGCAAAGATTGCATATGTAGATCAAGCTCATTCTAATATTGATCCTGATAAATCTATTTGGCAAAACTTTAGCGATGAACAGGATTTAGTAATGATGGGAGGTAAAGAAGTAAATTCTCGTGCATATCTGAGTCGTTTTAATTTTGGCGGAAGTGAACAAAATAAGAAAGTATCTACGCTTTCTGGTGGAGAACGTAATAGATTACATCTGGCGATGACACTAAAAGAAGAAGGTAATGTATTACTTTTAGATGAGCCAACTAACGATCTTGATGTTAATACATTAAGAGCGTTAGAGGAAGGGCTGGAGAACTTTGCAGGTTGTGCAGTAGTGATCTCTCACGACCGTTGGTTCCTAGATCGTATTTGTACTCATATTTTAGCTTTCGAAGGAGACTCTCAAGTATATTTCTTTGAAGGTAGTTTCTCAGATTACGAAGAAAATAAGAAGAAACGTTTAGGAGGAGATTTAATGCCTAAGCGTATTAAGTATAAGAAACTAGTAAGGTGAAAAGTGCGTATGCGAGTACCAGGGTACATTAGCTGTCCCACACAAAGTGTAATACCTTCATCTCTAAATACACTCTAAATACTAAAAATAATATGCCACTAAAGAATATTAAGGCTATAGCTTTTGATGCAGATGATACGCTTTGGGTAAATGAGACTTTTTTTAGGAAAGCTGAAGAGGAATTTTGTGAACTTGTGTCGGAGCATCTTCCGAAGGAACAAGCAAACAAACTCCTTTTCGAAGTCGAAATGCAAAATCTTGATTTATATGGTTATGGTATTAAACCTTTTACACTTTCTTTAATAGAGGCAGCTATTAAGATTACTAATGGGAATATGAACATCCAATTAGTAGAGATTCTTATCGAAAAAGGTAAGCAGATGCTTCAAGAACCAGTAGAATTATTGGATGGTATCGAAGAAACACTTCAATATTTATCTAAAAAATACCGTTTGGTAATGGCAACTAAAGGTGATTTATTAGATCAGGAGCGTAAGTTGATTAAATCTGGATTATCAACCTATTTTCATCATATAGAAATTGTTTCTGATAAAACCGAGAAGCAATATCAAAAATTAGTACATCATTTGGATATCAGTGAAACCGAATTTTTAATGGTCGGTAATTCTTTAAAATCTGATGTTTTACCAGTTTTAAATATTGGCGCACATGCCTGTCATATCCCTTTTCATACCACTTGGGCACACGAAGTACATAACGGAACTATTGATCATCCTAATTTTAGGAGTTTAACCAATTCAAAAGAGCTATTGCAATACCTATAATGAACAAGACGGCCTTGGATCTATCTACTTGGAACAGAAGAGAACATTATGAGTTCTTTAGTGGTTTTGATGAGCCGTTTTTTGGTATCGTATCAACAGTAGATTTTACTATTGGATATCAAAAGATTAAAGACAATGGGTATCCATATTTTCTTTATTATCTGCATAAAGCAGTAAAAGCAGCTAATCGGATAGCACCTTTTCGATATAGGATCGAAGAAGACAAAGTTTATATCTATGATCAGGTCCATGCTTCTGCTACTATAGGACGAGAGGATCATACTTTTGGTTTTTCATTTATAGAGTTTGATGAAGATTTTAAAGTCTTTCGGGTACAGGCTCAAAAAGAAATAGAAGCAGTTAGAAATTCTACAGGATTGCGTCATAATGATAATGCAAAACGAATGGACAGTTTACATATTTCTTCTATTCCCTGGTACAATTTTACTGGAATCTCTCATGCAAGACATTTTCAATATCGAGATAGTGTACCAAAAATTTCTTTCGGAAAATACACAAAGGAGGGGAGCAAAATTAATCTTCCTATATCTATTCATGTACATCACGCACTAATGGATGGTTACCATGTTGGCTTGTATTTAGAAGAGTTTCAACGATTATTAAACGAGGATTCTTAATTAAGTTAGAATTGTACTTCACGTAATATAGCTTAATGATAGAAGTATCATAAAATCTTCTAAAAATAGGGTATAATATTCTGGTTGTATGATTTGAGAAGCTTTTTTTGAGTAATTTTCAATTCACTTAACAATGTTTTTTATGAAAAAATCAATACTTTCTGTTCTTTTAGTTTTATTTTCTTTTCTAGCGAATGCTCAGGATTATACTGATATCGTAAGATTGAATATATCAAGAGTAAATCTGGAGGATGTAGAACAAACTTTTGATACTGATATTACGAATGTCAATTTTGAATTATTATATCCCAAAGTATTAAATGATAAGTTAGTTTTACTAGCAGGTATAACGGCGGAAAACACAAATTTAAATCTTTCTCAGTTTGCTCCTGATGAGAATTTAACTATGGCGCGTATAAATGCCGGAGTTAAAGTGAAGCATTCAGAAAAATGGTCTGGAACTTATGTGGTTTTACCTAAATTGGCTTCTAATTTTGAGGATGTAGGATCTAGGGATTTTCAATTTGGTGCAATTGCTCTTTTAGATTTTCAGTATAATGAAAAAGTGAGAGCGAAATTTGGATTGTATTCTTCTTCAGAAAATTTTGGTACAATCATAACCCCGCTTTTAGGAGCTTTTTACAAATCACCCAATAAGAAATTTCATTTTGATGCTGTTTTTCCAATACGTATGGAAGCAAATTATGTACTTGCAAATCATTTTAGTCTAGGTATTGATTTAAGAACTTCTGTAAAATCATATAATTTGGTTAATGAGGATATTGATTTTTATGTTCAAGAAGAATCTATTCGTGCAGCCTTTTATGGATCCTATGGATTGCTTGATGATTCTTTATTAATAAGAGCAAAACTTGGTTTCGATACTACTGATTATGGAGTGTATGCCGCAGATGATAAAGTAGGGGTCCAAGTTCTTACATTTGCACTTGATGGGGATGATAGAACGCGAATAAATAATGAGTTTGATAGTAGTTTATTCTTTGGATTAGATTTTATATATAGGTTTGATATTTCAGAAAAACAATAAGACCTATTGTGTTTTTAATCGATTTAAATTATTAAATACAGTTTTAGGTTGGCTATTATAGAAAGCTTCAAAGTTTCAGCTGAAACTTTGAAGCTTTTATCATAAAAAAAGGTGATGATTAGTGATATACATATCCTACTACACCTTCATAGGCATACCCAGCATTTACACCTTCATTGTAATTAGTTGTGTATAAATGATCTGTATTAGAAGATCCATAAAATCTATAAAGTTTTACTCTTCCGCTTCCGCCACTGTTATGAATATAAGCGGCCTTTTTAATATTCCCGTATAAGGTTCTAACACTATAGTCTCTAAATCCTCTTCTTAATAAATTAGATTTTTCTGCACCACTAGTAGTCATGACGAAATCTCTATTTCCTGGTGCGAGGAGAAAGAATATTTGTTTAGTGCCTGATGGCGGTGCTGAGATAAAGTCATAAGTCCCCAACTTAAAAGGTCTGCCTTCATAGGTTCCTATGCCTACTCCCAGATTCAATACTCTGTATGTGTGAACAGTATTTGATCCACCAGAATAATAACGACTTACCGCTGATATAGCACTTGCTTTTGCGTTAATATCTGTAGTTGTACTTACGTCCTCAGATACAGTACTTTCAGAATTGATTTCATCTTTTTCACAAGATGTTAATGTCAATACAGCAAGTATTGCTGTGTACATAATTGATGATTTTAATGTAGTTTTCATAATTTAAGAATGATTATATGTTATAAGTCAAAGGTGTTGCTTATCTCATTTTCTTAAACCATTTTGTGGTGTTTTTGAGGGAAATTGTGGACTACTGTCGCTATTTAGGTGATGCGTGTTTTAAACTGTTTTTTTTAATGCAAAATTCAATGAAGTATTACCATAATTGTTTTACAGCAATACTGTTTGTAGCTCCTTTACTTCTCCAACTTGCATGTCATTTAGTTGTATGTTTCCCACTCTAACTCGTACTAATCGCAGTGTAGGAAAGCCTACTGCAGAAGTCATTTTCCGGACTTGTCTGAATTTACCTTCTTTTAAGGTTACTGAAATCCAACTTGTTGGACCATGTCTTTCATCTCGTATTTTCTTTGATCTTTTTGGGAATTCAGGAATACGATTTATTTTAAACGCCTTACAAGGATTGGTTGTGTATTTTTTTCCATCAAAACCAATTTCCACTCCATTTGTTAGTTTGGATATGGCCTCATTGGTAATATCACCATCTACTTGAGCGTAGTATTCTTTTTCAATACCACTACTACATATATAATTACTGGTTTTTCCGTTGGTAGTGAGTAATAATAGGCCTTCAGATTTTTCATCTAATCGACCTATAGCCATAGTTCCATCAGGGAAATCAAATAGTTCGCCGAGTAATTTTTTGGAGTTTTGTTTTTGTCCATTATTCACAAACTGACTTAAATACCCATAAGGTTTATAGATCATAAAATGCCTGTCATCTTTCTTCTTGTCTTCTAGCATTATTAAATAAACATTGTAAGTATCGTGATTAAATGTGGCCAAATGTAATAATTGTCAAACAGTATAAGAAAACTTTTACCTTCTTTAAGTTAACCTTTATGCTTTATTTTCAACTAATTGATAGTCAAACTTGTGTTTTTATACTTTGATAGGGATTATACTTTTTTAAGCTAACTAAATAATTTTCACTATGTCAATTCATATGATAGGACAGCCATACAACCAAGATATTATTATTGGAGGATATGGCTCGGGAAGAAGAAGAAACAGGGAACCCAATTATTTTGCTCCCAATTTTTTAGATCCTTGGGAACGAGATCGAATAAGAGGTTTTTATCAGGTAGTGGAGAACGAGGATTTAATAGACATACATTATTACAGATCAAACGAGAATGTTTCGATTAATATATATGCTGTAAAACAATCCGAGGTATTGTTTGTGGAAAGAACATTGGATTTATTGCCTTCTGGACATTTAAGATGGCTTAAGGAACGTAAACCGGAAGGAATAATTTTTGCTAATTCTGCTGGAAGAGGAAGATCAGAGCGATTTACTGGCGGTTTAAATCCTGGATATGATGATAGAAGTACTCCGCTTTTTGACGAACGTGAAGGTATTATAATTACATATGGAGCATTATGGAGATATCAAAACTTGGGTATCTCGCCAACATTAATTCACGAAATTGGTCATGTAATGACCCACGGCGGTAAGATTAGTTATCGATATTTTTCTGAAACAGACAGAGAAACCTTGTCTAATACCAGAGTCTCCAGAAACCCAGGAAGTCTAGAAGCTTTATGTAATGCTTATATGTATTTTATTTGTTACAGTAGTTCAACTCCGGCAATACGGCTCTTCGGGAGTAGACCACTAATACTAGAGCGAAGCCCTCAGACCAGGGCTGCACTTAGAAGGTGTCCAGGGTTTTCGTCACGCATGCTTTCTTCATCAGAAATATCAAGTTTTAGGGAGCGATAATCAATTATTATTTTTTAATTATAAGTTACTTCTATCAGGATATAGATTAAATTACCTATATCATTACCTAAATTAAAATGGATCATCTATCTTTGTGCAAATAAGTACATATTAAATTGTTTTAAGTTATATGTGCTTGGTCGTTGCAACAACTGGGTCAATTATTCGGTAAATCAATCTCTTAGAATTGTCATTTTCCAATCATTCGTTTAGTATTTCGATGACAATTATGTTTAACAAAAAAAATAGAAGTTTACCGAATGGCAAAATCACAACAGACATTTAGCAAGATTGAAAAAGAAAAAAAGAAGATAAAAAAGCGCGAGGAGAAGCAGAAAAAGAAAGAAGAACGTAGAGCAAATTCTAAAAAGGGTAGCGGTTTCGATAATATGATTGCTTATGTTGATGAAAATGGCCACCTTACTGATACTCCACCAGATCCATCAAAAAAGAAAAAGGTAAAAGCCGAAAACATAGAGATTGGTATACCTAAAAGAGAACACGTAGAAGAGGATCCGATTAAAAAAGGTAAAGTTGCTTTTTTCAATGATTCTAAAGGATATGGATTCATCACAGAGCAGGAATCTCAGGAAAAATATTTTGTTCACGTAAATGGCTTAATGCAAGAAGTAAGAGAAGGTGACAAAGTGCAGTTTGAGTTAGAAATGGGAATGAAAGGATTAAATGCTGTACGAGTAAAAAAGATCTAATAGCGTTTATAATATTATTAAAAAAAGCATTTGCAGATAATATACTGCAAATGCTTTTTTCATTCTATTTTGTATTAGGATACCAATCTAATTGTATTACGTGAATTGCATCGTCTCCTTTATTTACAATTTCTTTAAATTTTGTAACATCACTTAATCCTTCAGTACCTCTGTAGTGATATGGGTAAATTTGTTTTGGTTTAAACTCCAAAACAGCATCTGCTGCACTTTCTACTGTCATTGTATAAGGAAGGTTCATACAAACAAATGCTTTGTCAATATTTTTAAGAGCTCTCATTTCAGGAATATCTTCTGTATCTCCAGAGAAATATAAGCGTTCATCTCCTAGGGTAATTACATATCCATTACCACGTCCTTTGTCGTGGAACTTCAGCGCTTCTTCTCTTAGGTTATACATAGGTATCGCTTCGATTGATATTCCATCTACATCCTTTACTTCACCGTTATTAATAATAACCAGTTTTTCGGTATAATTTGCAGGGAGTTTTTCTGCGACAGCTTGTGGAACGATTAATTTTGATTTTGAGAGGTCAAGACTATCCAAAGTTTCGATATTCATATGATCTCCATGAATATCGGTTATAAGTACTATATCAGGAAGGTTTTGACTTTTAAAAGCTGTTGCACCACCAGTTGGATCTATATAAATAGTTTTTCCTTTATATTCTAATACAGCTGTAGCGTGCGTAATAGGAATAATTTTTAAATCAGAAATCGGTTTTTCTTTAGATTCATCCACAGTAACAGCTTCTTGAGTGTCTGTATCGGCTGTTGTTTCTTCTTTTTTAGTATCCTTGCAGCTTATTATAAAAAGTGAAATAGTCAAAAGGAATAGGGTATGTGATTTCATTATGTTTGGTTTTAGTTACGTTAACAAGGTATAAAATGACTATAAAACCAGAAACATTTTAATGTAAGATTAACTATCTATCCATAACTTAATAGCCATAGCAATAACCATAATAAGTAAGAAGACTTTTACGATACCATCTCCTTTTTTTACGGACCATCTGCTAGCTATCCAACCACCTGAAGCATTGCCAAAAGCCAGAACAAATCCATATAGATAGTTTATCTGATTATCGAAAGCAAAAATCGCCAATGCACCTATCGTATAAATAAAAACTACTACTGCTTTTACAGCATTCGATTTCACTAAGCTCATTCTATTAATAGAAGTAAGTGCTAAGAGAATAAATATTCCTACACCAGCTTGTATAAAACCGCCATAAATACCAATCACAAAGAATGCTAGAATGGCTAGTAGGCGATACTTGCCTTGTATACGTTCAGCAAAGTCCTCAATATTCACTTTGGGCTTAAAAACCATAAACAATACTATAATTAGCATTACTACGGCTAATATTCTATTAAAAGTTTCACCTTTTATATCAATTGCTATTCTTGCTCCAATTAAGGATCCTACCAACGCAGATAAGCCGAGATAAACACTAAAAAGAGTCGGTTGTATGCCTTTACTTTTAAAACCTGCTACAGAAGTAATACTCTGAATAAAAATCCCAATTCTATTTGTGCCATTAGCAACTGATGGGGGTAATCCCATAAAAATTAGCATTGGCAGTGTTAATAAAGATCCGCCTCCGGCAATAGTATTAATAACTCCGGCAATAAAACCAACTAATGCCAGAAGAATAAGAAGTAGTGATTCGTTCATTTGGTTGTGTTACCGCCCAAAAATAAGTAAATCTAAAAAATACTGATGCTTTTTGTAATTCATTTAGTATAAAATCTTAAACTATCGTAGATTTACCATACAATTCAAAAATTAAATAACAGTCAAAGCGCTACACAAAATACTCCCTATTTTAGCTTCCTTTAAAGGCTATGATAAAACTACTTTTGGTTCGGATGCTATAGCAGGTATTACGGTTGGAGTGATTCTCATTCCTCAAGCTATTGCGTATGCTTTGTTAATGGGAACTCCACCAATATATGGATTATACGCCTGTTTAATTCCATTGATTTTGTACGCCTTTTTTGGTACATCTAGGCAATTGAGTATTGGTCCAGTAGCGGTTACTGCTATTTTAGTAATGAGTGGGGTTAGTCAGATTGCCACTCCATTTACGCAGGAATTCACCAATTTGGTTATTTTTTCTGGGTTGTTGATTGGGATATTACAAATAGCATTAAGCTTATTAAGAATGGGCTTCTTAGTCAATCTTATTTCTCAACCAGTAATTTCCGGATTTATTTCAGCGGCAGCTATCATTATTATTATTTCTCAGCTTAGTGAATCATTAGGAATGGACATTCCAAATTTTGATTATACCCACGAATCATTATGGTATGTAGTGCAGAATATTTCTTCAATACATCTCATAACATTTGGCATGTGTTTAGGATCTATAATAATCATGCTAATTCTTAAGAGATGGAAAAAGTCATTTCCAGGAGCACTTTTTGTATTGATCATAAGCACAGTTATTACCATTGTTTTTGACCTAAAAAGCTTAGGTCTTTCTGTAATTGAAGATGTGCCAAAAGGACTACCATCATTTACTATTCCCAAAATGAATTACGATTCAATGGTCGCATTGATACCCTCAGTTTTTACAGTGACTTTTATAGGGTATGTAGGTAGTATTGGTATAGCTAAATCTTTAGAAATGAAGAATAGAGATCATGTGGTTCGACCTAATCAGGAATTATTAGCTTTGGGAATTGCTAAATTGATAGGGGCTTTTTTTCAGGCTATTCCATCTTCCGGGAGCTATAGTAGATCTGCTATTAATGATGAAGCAGGAGGTAAGACTACAGTTTCATCAATCATTACTGTGATCATGGTTATTATTTCATTATTGTTTCTAACTTCTTTCTTTTATTATATACCCAAAGCAGTCTTAGCAGCTATTATACTGGTTTCTGTTTTTGGCTTGATTAATTTTAGTGAAGCGAAATATCTTCTAAAGCTGAGAAGAAGAGAGTTTATTGTAATGATTATTACGTTTGTAGGAACATTAGTTTTTGGAGTAGAGAAAGGTATTTTTATTGGTGTAATACTGTCTTACATTTTCTTGCAGTATTATAGTTCCAGACCTCATGTGGCGGAATTAGTAAATATTCCAGGAACTAATTATTATCGTAATGTCGATAGATTTCCAGAAGCAAGACAATCTTCTAGATATTTGATTATTAGGTTTGACGATCAATTATATTTTGCTAACACCGGTTATTTCAAGGATGAAATTCTAAATCACATAAAAAAAAGAGATGTATTACCTGAGTTTTTAATTTTGGATAGTACAAATATTAACGATATAGATAGTACAGGATTACATATTCTAGAGGATGTACATCAATATTTAGAGGAATTAGGTGTTCAATTGTTAATCTCAGGCACCATCGGACCCGTAAGAGACTTTCTTAAAAGATCAGGTTTTACAGATACTTTAGGTAGTCATCATAATTTTCTTAATATTGAAGATGCGGTACAATACACAGAGAATAAAACAGTCCAGGAAAACTTGCTAGAAGTTGCTGTTCAGTACAATAAGAAAAGATCATTTCTGGATTAAAGTTGTTTTTTAATAGAAGGTTTGTGAGATAGCTTACTATTTAATCAATTAGGTCTCGACTCCGCTCGATCTGACAGATCAATCATAAATAAGATTCGATTAACCCGTTGTGCATTTAGGTATTTTTGGGATAAGATTGGTCAGTTCGAGTGCTTCGACTTTAGGAGAAGTGTATCGAGAATAGAATTTTAATCCAAAAAAAGCTGTTCTCGATACATTTTGTCTTCATTTCATTTAGACAAAACACTCGAATTGATGCTTTTTTTTAACATAATCATTTCTAAATGCACAACAGGTTCTATTAATAAATTTGTAAGGCTGAAATACGTTCAAACTAAAAATCGTATTTTTCTAACCATCTAACCATCTAACCATCTAACCATCTAACCATCTAACCATCTAACCATCTAACCTACTTCTCATATACGTGGGTTTTTATACCCATTCCATAATTCATAAATCCTTTTTGGATTAGAGTGTTGTTCTCGCTGTATTTTTTGTCGAAACATTGCCATGTTCTATTTTTAAAGAATATTCTTCTCGTGAAGGTAATATTATCTTCAATTTTATCGGTAAAAGGGAGTAAGGGCCTAAACGTAGTAGAAATTTTCACGATTCCTTTACGGGTTTCCACTTCGTGATATTTTTTAGTATGCTGAAGTTTTCCTTCTTTATCTGTATATCCTAATACTTGGATAGAGATAAAAACACCATTCTTAGGAATAAACACCTTGTATTCAGAAATATCAAGCTCAAAATTGGTTTTATCCTTATTTGTGATTCTAAAGATAATATCATCACCTGATAATCTTTTACCAGGAGAACCATTATCATTTTCATAGAATTGCATTTTAAACAAGGTAGAAAAAGATTGCTTTCTACCAGAAGAAGATCCGCTAGAAGTTTCCATCATTACGGGCAAAAACACTGAAGCTATTTTAGTAGACTTTAAAGGATCTCTTGGAAAAAATACAGCAATTTCAGACTCTACTGTAGGTAACCAACATCTAAAGTAATCATCATGCACTTTAGAATTCTTTTTCTTTGTTTTGTATTTGCCTAAATTTTCGGCTTTTACTACTACTTCTTGGAGTTCAGCTATATCTGGTGTTAATAAAATGGTTTTAGGTAAATTTCTTGTGCTTAGACCTTTTTCTTTATATCCAAGTGCTGATATAAATAATGAATCTATATCCTTATATCTTTTTTGTGAAAATTTAAAAACTCCATCAGCATCAGCAAATAACCCATTACCATTTCCAAATGAAATAGTTGCATATGATATGGGGAATTTTTGTTCTGCATCTTGTATTGTGTATACCTGGGCATAAATGCCTTCAAACATTAGTAATACAAGTATAAGGGATACTATTTTCATAGGAGGTTAGGGGCTTTAAATATTGGGTCAAATTAATGAAAATAATTTAAAACTATAATTGATCTAACTAATCTCATAACGTCTTATTGTTTTCATCATTACATTTCTTATTTTTTTATTATCAAAAAGAAAGCCAAAAAAATGAAAATCGGTAGTGAACCAGATCTATTTTTTAGAATAATGTATTTTGATTTGGCAAATAGATAGCGTAACAAGTTTTATCTTTGATCCTGTAGA
This sequence comes from uncultured Aquimarina sp., assembly GCF_947495315.1. Classification (GTDB taxonomy): domain Bacteria; phylum Bacteroidota; class Bacteroidia; order Flavobacteriales; family Flavobacteriaceae; genus Aquimarina. The sequence goes on from NZ_CANLYD010000018.1 coordinate 57,563, forward strand.
TTATATCTATTAGATGTTAAAAAAATAAGTATTTGAAAAAAGCCATCTATTTCATGATTCTGAGTACCGTATCCTTTACGGTTATGAATTTACTTGTTAAATATCTAGTTGGTTTTAGTGCGTATCAGCTTGTGTTTTTCAGATCTATAGGTACATTGTTTTTTACGATGCCGTTTTTGTTCTATAACAAGATTTCTATTCTTGGTAATCAAAAGAGATTACTCATATTTCGTGGTTTAGCAGGAGTGACTTCTATGGGGTTGTTTTTCATGTCTGTAGAATATCTTAAAATAGGTTCTGCAGTTTCTCTTAGATATCTTTCTCCCATTTTCGCAACCATATTAGCAGTTATATTTCTCAGAGAGAAGGTGAAAAATATACAATGGTTATTTTTCTTACTTGCCTTTTTTGGTGTTTTGATCATCAAAGGTTTTGATGCAGATATTAATTCTTTTGGATTGTTGCTAATTGTTTTATCAGCTTTGTTTAGTGGTGTGGTGTACGTCTTAATTAATAAGATAGGTTTGCGAGATCATCCCGTAGTTATTGTAAATTATTTTATGTGGATTGCAACAATCTTAGGGGGAATTCTTTCTGTTTTTAATTGGAAGAAAACGCCAGAAGGGATCGAGTGGGGATTATTATTAAGCTTAGGTGTTTTTGGTTATTTCGGACAATTATTTATGACAAAAGCTTTTCAATCACAGGTTACCAATAAGGTAGTTTCTCTAAAATATATGGAAGTTATTTTCACTATGATAGCAGGGATTTTCTTGTTTGGCGACAAGTATCCTTTGTTAAGTATCTTAGGTACTGCTATGGTAATTACCGGATTGGTTCTTAATATGTTTTATCGACCGAAATAGAAGTTAATTATTTGACTTATAGATACTTATAATCTTTAGTTAAACTATTACTCCAGGTTTTTTATTTAATCCACATTGTTCTACAAACTTGTTCGTAAATACTTCTCTTGTGTCTTCATTTAATAGTTCATTCCGAGAGTCTATCCAATGTTGTACGGTAGCAGCACCATACATTTTTTGTATCCTATTAAAATTGAGATTGAAATTTATTTTACCCCAATGTAATGTGTAAGGAATGTTTTTGGCTTCGAGTCTGTTCCATATTTTTTCATAGAAATTTCTGGTAACTCCTGAATCTACTCCATCCAATTCTAAGACACATGTTTTTGGAAATTTTGTAAAACCTAATAACGCATTAGTACCTTTTACATATCGCAAAGAAATTCCACCGGGAAAAGGATCACCTCCATCAATGATATTTAGTATTTCTTGTACAACTTTTGCGCTGTCTTTAATATCTATCCCTAATGCTGCACTTGCTACTTTTCCTCTAAACTTGGTATTGTTATAAGTTTCACCTATAGTACCTTCTAACGCAGCTGTTTCTTTGTACGCAAGAGGAAACAATAGATTTACTAGACTTGGCACTAGTTTTACGGATAAAGCTCCCAGACTATCCATCATAGTCTGTATCAATCCTAGCAAGTCGTCACCGTACGTTAATCCATTGCTGTCTCTAGTTCTGCGAGTATAATCATCACGATATTTTCGCTTATATGCGACTTTTATGAACACTCCCTTATCGGTATCGTTAGGCTTAAAGTCATAGGGATTGATAAGTACTTCGAAATGATATAATTCTCGATCAGGAGAAAACTGTGGAAAAGGAAGTAGGTTCTCAATAGCAGAAAAATCTTGCGTGTTCATCGTATGTTTTAACGCTTCGTTATAAGCAATTTTATCAATACGATGTTCTTCTAATAAAAATTTAGGCTCAGTTTCTATCATTACTCCGTGAATGAAACCAAAGCTACCAAAACTTACTATAGCTGAATTGAACATAGTATCATCTTGAATTCTTTCGGCTCCTAACCAATCAACAAATTTATCAGACATTACCGGATTAGAATGACGTTCTAACCAAATATGTCTGTCCTTGCCAACGATTAGGTGTAATCCTACCACGAAATCTTGTAGTGCTCCCACATTAAATGCTGCTCCGTGTGTTCCTGTGGACAAGGCTCCGGCAATGGTTTGTCCATTGCTAGCTCCTGAAGCTTTAATAGATCTATTGGGTCTTTTTTCCTTTTCAAGTTTTGAGTTTAATTGCAGAATTGACATTCCACATTGTGTAAAAAAGAGGTTTTCTGGTGTCCCGCCTTTGTCTAAATAAGTATCATCGACATACGATTTGGAAACAGAGAAGGAGAGACGTAAAGATTTAGTGTCGATGATTCCTCCTTCGGAGACTGCTACTTTAGAAAATGACCAACCACTGCCCATTGCTCTGAGGCGTATTTTGTTTTTAATTGCATGTCCGATCAACCATTGAATATTTTTAGTGGTCGCTTTATATTTTTCAGAGCTTTTAGATAAAGAATGATCATTTCTAATTTTAAAAGAAGCATCCTTAGTTAATTTCTGTGTAAAATTCTGATGTCTGTTTTCCCAAGATGTGATCGGTAATATCTCTATGCCTTTTGGTAATGCCATTTTAACTGTTTTTTAATTCTTGTGTGTATTACAAATCCTCTATAGGTGTGTCTACTGGAGCACATTCCCATGCTACCGTCTGCGGTACTACGATGCCAATTGTTATTGCAGATATAAGGATATAGCCTAAATTAGTGGAGCTAGTAACTGAGTTCATTCGTTTAGATTCGCAGCCGGGATCAATATCCTTTGGTGTTACCAATCCCCAAACATAACTCCAGGAAGTTTTAGTGTGTTTTACTACAGAATCATTGTCATACTCACTGACAACGCGTGTTGACATACAGCTTTGACAACATAGAATAAGTATAAGCAATAAACTTATACTTCGTAATCGAACATAATTTTGCATACCTCATAATTTTTAGAGGCAATTAGACGGGTGTTGGGTGTGAATACGTTATGAGTTAAAAATAAGCATATAAAATATGTTTAAAAAGGGGGTTTTAACTGTTTTTTTTAAGATTTTATTTCTTGGTGATTAATATCTTTATAAAGAATAGTAACTACTTTTAAAGTATAATTTTTTATACATTAAATAATTATATTGATTTTAAGGTATACTAATATGTACTTTAGTATATTTGTAATAACTAATGCTTATTAAGTATAGTATTTTATACTTAATTTATTTATACGATTATAAAGTATATTTTGATATACATTAAATTAAAGATATGGATTTAAATAGACTTTCTGATGATGATGTCTTATCAGAGCTTACACAACGTGTAAAAAAAAGAAGACTCAATCTCAATATAACACAAGAAGAGCTTTCTAAAAGAGCAGGAGTTCATGTACAGACGATCAAAAACTTTGAATCTGGTAAAGCAACAACCTTACTCACTTTTATTCAGATTTTAAGGGCATTTGGAGAACTTGATGCATTGAGTTTATTTTTGCCGGATCCGGGAATTAGTCCTATTGAATTATTGAAATTAAAAGGTAAAGAAAGAGAAAGGGCTTCAGGAAGTTCTAAAAATAAACCAAACAAATCATCATGGTAGATGTTATCAAAATAACACTTTGGGGTCAAGAACTAGGTGCTTTAAGCTGGGATGCAGATAAGAAGTATGCTTCTTTTGAGTTTTTTTCTGATTTCTTGAAGAACAATTGGGATGTTTCACCCATACATATGCCCATTCTTAATTCTGAGAAACGAATATATAGTTTTCCTCGTCTTAATGAAGATACCTATAAAGGATTACCCGGAATGTTATCGGATGTATTACCGGATGATTTTGGGAATCGCTTGATTGATCAATGGTTATTGCTTAATGATATTCCCAAAGCTCAATTTACACCTTTAGATCGATTATGCTATATCGGAACACGTGGAATGGGAGCCTTGGAGTTTCAACCCGCGAGAAATATTGGCAAGAAAATATCGAGTACCGTAGAAATAGATAAACTCGTAACACTTGCTCAAAAAGTACTGAATTCACGTGAGAAAATAGAACTAAATATCTCTGAAACCGAACACCTAAATGAATTAATCAAAGTAGGTACTTCTGCCGGAGGACAAAGAGCTAAGGCGATTATTGCATTTAATGCTACAACGAATGAAATTAGATCCGGACAAACCAATGTCCCGAAAGGATTCGAGCATTACCTTTTTAAATTTGATGGAGTGAGTGATGTATCTCTTGGTGATCCACAAGGATATGGTAGGATCGAATATGCATATTATTTGATGGCGCTGGATTTTGGAATTGATATGGAACATTCTCGGTTGTTCGAAGAGCATGGTCGTGCACATTTTATGACCAAAAGATTTGATCGACTACCTAATAATGAGAAACTGCATATGCAAACATTATGTTCACTAGCTCATTTCGATTATAAATCACCTGGAGCATACTCTTATGAAAATGCTTTCGAAATTATGAGACAACTTAGGTTACCTCATCAGGATGCTATTCAATTGTATAAAAGAATGTTATTAAACGTTATCGCCAGAAATCAAGATGACCATACCAAAAATATTTCATTCCTAATGGATAAACAAGGTGTCTGGAAACTAGCTCCGGCATATGATATTACGTATTCATATAACCCTACGGGGATATGGACTAGTCTGCATCAGATGTCTATAAACGGGAAAAGAGATGGTTTTAGGTTAAGTGACTTACTTGAAGTAGGAGATAAAATAAGTTATAAAAATAGTAAGGCTGAAATACAGCAAATTTTAGAAGTAGTAAATAACTGGAATCATTATGCTAATAAAGCGGGAATTCCTCCCGAACAGGCTGCTAAATTGCAAAAAGCATTTAGAACTGAGCTATAATACAAAGCATTATATAATTTTATTAAGTAATCGGGTTTCGAGCGCCTCAATCCTCATTTGATATTCTTTTGAACCCTGAGGTTCTCGAAGGGTTAACTGCTATAATGATCAAGTGACACTAAGAATGTATAAGTGCTTACTATGGAAAATGTGATATAACTCAAAAAGAAAAATGAAGTCACTTTATAATAATTAATGAGCATACGAGTACCGAGAAATTTGGTGAATTATTTAGGGCAAATTACTCAAATTTGGTTACAATAAGTGGGGCAAAATGTTTTAATAAAGAAACTAAATTAAGTCTCATTGTACTCATACGCTCAAAAATATTATGAATGTCTAATTAAAATCTTCTCTTAAATAGTACATTAACTTAGCTTTATCAGTGAAACTTTTTATAGCAATGATTTCTCCATTTAATTTATTATATATTATTTCAGCAAAAAGAAAGTCTATATAAAAGACACTGTAGTAAAAATCACGGTTACCATCATTAATAGAAAAGAGGTGAATTCCCTTATTCCAGATATGATGATATTTTTCTGATAAGTCTTGCGAATTGAAACGTTTTTCAAGGGTAGTTTTTTGCATAAGCAGGGTTTTAAAAATTTAAGGCAAGTACAATCTACGGAAAAACCGTAAGAAAACAAACATAAAAACTTAAAAAAACCAATAATTCCCCATTTGTTACTTGTAAATTTACTCAAAATCAATAAAAGTAGTTTTGATAATTAATAGAGAGAATAGAATAATATCTTATTTTCGCAGCCGAAAAATATATAGTATTGGCTACTGTTTCTCAGAATATCTTTCTTACTAAAAAAGAAAAACTACGTTGTATTTCTTGTGGTAAAAAAATTCCATTAGGGAAATCTTTTGTTGCAGAAAGTGAAAATCATAAAGGCACTTGTTTTAGTTGTTCTCCCTTTGTGGGTTATGTGCTATTACCTCCTGGAAATGTAGCAATGACCAGAAGGTCTAAGAAATATTCTACGCTTTGTGGAGTTGTTCTAGCTTGGAATCAGCGTAGAAAACGATATGAACGAAGAGGACAGCTGGTAGAGGAGGTTGCCATAGAAAAAGCACGCATAGCTTGCGAGAAAGATCAAGCATCAAGAGATCTTAAAAATAAAAAAGCGTCAATTGTACGAGCGGAGAAGGATCGCGAATTTATATTTAATTTTGCATTAGCGATTAGGGCTCAATATCCTAATTGTCCTGAAAAAAGGGAATTTGCGATTGCCACACATGCTTGTGAAAAATATAGCGGAAGAGTTGGAAGAACAGCGGATGCAAAAGATTTTGACCCCAAAATGATTGACCTGGCGGTAGAAGCACATATTCGACATGTGGAAACGAATTATGACGAACAATTTGGTAAAGGAAAACGTAAAAAAGAAATCAGATCTGAGATACGATCCGATATTGATACTGTTTTGAAAAAATGGAAATAGTAGGTTTAAGAAGGTTTTATTCTCTATTTTTAAGGATAAAACTACATGGTATCGAGTAAAATGGCTAAAAAAGGAAGAGAAAAAAATACTCAGAATAAGGCAAAGCATACGAAGCTTATGAATCGTAAAAAGAATAAACTCCGAAAAGAAAAAGAGCTTAGAGCAGAACGACTAAAAGCAATTGTACAAAAAGTTAATGAGTCTAAGCAAAATGCACCTGGGAATGAGTAAATGCTATTGTGGAAGATCGCAAGCCTATGATACTTGTTGTGGTAGTATCCATAAAGATATGGCACAGGCACTAATTGCAGAAGACTTAATGAGATCTCGTTATACTGCTTTTGTCCTGGCAAACAGTGATTATTTGATGAAAAGCCATCATAGTTCGACACGCCCGTTAAAAGAAAAGAAATCTATTTTAAAGTGGGCAAAATCTGTAAAATGGATCAAATTAGAAGTTTTACATACTACTAAAGGATTAGAATCGGATGAAGAAGGTACCGTGGAGTTCAAGGCTTTTTACTTTGAAAATGGCGCATTAGAAGTTATTCATGAAAATTCTGCATTCGTTAAAGAGAATGGTCATTGGGTGTATCTTGGAGAAAACTAATACGCTCTAAAGTCAACACTTCTAAATACTTTATATAGAAATCACACCTATTCATTTTAAGTTTCTAAACGTAGAAACCCTACGCTAGAATCTCGCAGGGTTTGTTTGTGTATTGTATACGGTAGGTATAAAATAAAAGAAGGCTAAAGTGTTAATTTCCTAAAAATACGGTATATACAACATTGTCTACGTTCCAACCTCTTTCATTAAAACATCTATTAGAAGCATCAGCATTTACAAAAGAAATTTTCTTTGGTCTGATTTGTCTCTGGATATCAGCAATGTGAGCTTCGAACTGAAATTGATATCTATCCATATTAATATCAGAGTCACCATCTATATAATAAGAATAGTTATAAGTAAATTGTTGAGCCTCTATCGGAAATATGATAATTCCTACAGGATAACTAATACATCCCGAAGCATTAATGTATTCTTCTATTTCCAAAGCAGCATCACTACCACAACCAATATCACTATCTAATGTGCAACCTACTCTTTTCATGGAGGATGTTTCATCCTTTTGTTTTTGTTGTAATTCTTCTAACAATTGTAACGTTTCTTGTTCATTAGAAACATCTTTAACGGTAACAAACTGCTGTACGTTAGAAGAAGATTTTTGAATCTCAGGTGTTTCGTTTTCTTCTTTTTGACAACTTGTAATGAATACAAAAGAACAAGCGATAAGACTAAATTTTAATGCGATTTTTTTCATTTTTATGAACTTTTTGATTAAATAAAATTGGTTAGTGATGCTATCAAAATTATTCAAAAATATGGGGATTTTTCAGCACGAAAGGATTGTTTACCTAAAGATAAAATCTAGAATAAAAAAGTAATTATAAATTAATCAAAATGTCTTGTTTTTGAGGTTGTTACTAGTTTTTTAACAATGCTAATATTATTGAAAAACATTGCTAAGTATATTGTTTACAGTGTTTTATTGATAGTTAAGATAGTGTGTTTTGTAAAGCTGTTGATAACCGTAGTTTTTCTCAATTTTTTAAATTTTAAATATAAAAAGGTAACAAATTAAGTATCTGTGTATATAAAGGTGTAGTATCAAAAAGCGCGCTTGATAAATACAACTTTTTTGAGGTCGCCGAAAATCATAAAGAGTAGGCAAAATCTAAACATACAAATAATGAAAAAGGTATTCTTATTACCCAGAGGCTTAGAAAAATTTTCAGCACAAGAGCTTAAAAATATGGAAGCTATTTTAGGAGGTGCAGTTCCTGTAGAAATATATTATCCAACTAGCGGTGGTAGAAGATGTGTAGATGGCCAGGTTTGGTCAGAAACATTACAGAAATGTGTTCCGATTGTTATCGGAGTTCCTATTGAACGGAGGTAGACGATTTGGGAGAGGTTATTAAATTTTTTTAGATATATAACTATTTCCCAACCCGTATATAGAAAAGGATTGATGAATCAATCCATAAAATACTAGGCGAAGCCAGAGCAACTTACTTGTACAACCATATTATCTCTGAACTTCGCTTAGTATGCTAAATAAACGACTTTAACTTCTAAAAATCACAATTCATGCAATTCGATGCCTTAATACTCAAAGTTGCCAGTAGATGCAATCTTAATTGTTCTTATTGTTTTATGTATAATCTGGGAGATACTACCTATAAAGGACAACCTAAATTCATGTCATATGATATGATCGATTCGATTTTGGAAAAAACCAAAAAATACATTCTAAAATATAACAAAAAAGAGTTTTCATTTATCTTTCATGGAGGAGAACCTTTATTAATAGAAAAGGATTTTTATAGAACTTTTATTACCAAAGCGAATACTGTTAAAGAGGAGCTACAAGATGTCGTTTTTAAATACGATATTCAGACTAATGGGATTTTGATTGATGAAGATTGGTGCGCATTATTTAGAGAGTTGCAGATTTATCCAAGTACCAGCGTAGATGGTACCAAAAAAGCTCACGATATGTTCCGAGTAGATCATAAAGGTAATGGAAGTTATGATAAAGTTTTTAATGCAGTAACATTACTTAAAAATCAAATAGGGTATGCCGACACGGTTTGTGTAATTAATATAGAAGAAGAACCGAAAGCTATTTATGAAAGTTTTAAAAAGATGCAGGTAAATTCTGTAAACTTTTTAATTCCTGATTTTACACATGATAATTTTCCGTTTGATACGGAAAAAAGTGAAATGGCGGATTGGTTGATCGCATTATTTGATATTTGGATACAAGATCCGGATAGATATAAAATACCAATGTTTATGGGGTTAATGAATAGGTTATTGGGTGTCACTGAGAATATTAATAATGAATCAGCAGTTTTAGTAATCGAAACTAATGGCGAAATTGAAGCAATCGATTCATTGAAAGCCTGTGGTCACGGATTTACTAAATCCGGAATGAATGTATTAAGTCATGATTTTTCTGATATTAGAAACTCACCATTAGGGAAACTATATTTCGAAGATAGTAGTACGAAACTATGTGTTAAATGTTTAGAATGTCCTATTCGAGATGTTTGTCAAGGAGGAAGATTAGTACATCGGTTTAAAAAAGAAAATGGATTTAATAACCCATCTGTGTATTGTAAAGATCTTATTAAATTCATTGCTCATATCCAGAATACCCTGATCGATCTTTTTCCAGAACTATATTCTAAAGAGCATATAGATAGTATGAAAACCGATGAAATAATGAGATATGTTAATGATACACATAAAAAGAATCATATAAATATCAGTTATACTAATGAACTAGAGTTTTTCGGACAAAATTAAAGTAGTATTAGATATTAATGCTTTTGGAGGTTGTAATTTTTTAATTAATTCAAAATCAGCTTAAAATATATTTCCCAACAATAAACTGTTAAAAACTTGTTTTCTTTTTCTCCTAAAAAAACAAGTTCTTTGTTGCCGGAAAAAAAGATGTCATTGGAAGAACAAGTTGTTACAATAAAGAAATTTACTAGAAATAATTTCTTTAAGAATACCTATTGTGTATTCAAAGGAGTGCGATTAAGAGAAATCTCCAGAAGAAAACCACATTATCGTAGTGAATCGGGTAGTACGTATTATTATACAACAAACGGAGTATATCGATTATCCAATCATTGGGGAAGAGCTGCCAAATGTAATTGGAGACTGGTTTCAGAAATCCCTGTAGAGATTGATGATCTTCGTCTTGGTTATGCAGATTGGACAGATTTTAGAGAGAATTTAAGTGAAGACGTAGATGCGTATTATATCGCTGTAGATTTCGAAACGAAAGCCGTAAGTTATAAACATAAAGATAACCCTGCCTACGACCACATAGCAATTATTAGACCTGTAGATGCTACTCGTAAACTGATTAAGCAAATTAAAAATCTTTTAGAAGATCATAAATGGGCAAAATATTACGACTATGATGATTTAGACGAATTCAGAAAAGAAGTGATTCTGGAGCTAGTCAATACCAATAAATCATTGCAGGAGATACGACAGGAATTGGCAGCTTATTAAAACCTAGCTTTTTTTCAAAGCCGCAGAAAACTCTGCCGATTTTTTTTTCGGCTAAAATCTTAACCTCAAGATTCTAATAATAACTCAAACAATTGTTCGTAAATATATACTCAAGGAGTAATCTCTTTATTATATAAAAACTCAGTATTTTCTTACAGAAACACTCAAAACCCACTACCATAAGTGGGAAGGGGGTACTTATATAAGTAGGTGCTTACAGTAATACCAACAGTTTGGGGTACTTATGGTAGTAGCTGTGTTACTATGAGAACATAGTTAGGGGTACTTCTAACAAAGGATTGGGGTATTCTAAACAGAAGTGTGACTAGGTGTAAAGAGAGGTGACACTTGTGTTTTACATAGGACCAACCTCTGTTTTAATATAAGTATGGGTAGTGCAGCGGTAGGAGCGGGGTACTTCATAAGTACCCTCTGTAAGCTATTTAATCGGATTTATAAATTTAATTTTTGAAGTTTATGTAACCATTTATTAAAAATATTATTCTGGCATCACTACATAACTATCATCATTCGGAACCTTAGGGAATTGTTTATTTTTCCATTGATTTTTTGCTTCTTCCAATTTTTCCTTACTGGATGATACAAAATTCCAGTAGATATGTCTTTCTTCAGGAAACGGTTGACCACCAAATAATAATAAATGTGTATTAGGTTCTAAAATGATAGAACAACTATCTTCTATTTTTGAAACTAACATATTTCCTTTAGTAATATTGGTTTCACAAGCGTGTATTTCTCCTTCCACAATACAAATACCAATTTCTCCCTGTAGTTCGCCTTTGATCTGTAATTCATAACGTTCTTTGTTTTTTACTTCTACCATAAAAAGCTCTGAATGTACTGGTAATGGAGATTCTTTGCCATATCCTTTTCCTGCGATGAGTCTATACGCTGTAGTGCCGTCTGTCCAATACGGTAGATCGGTCTTGTCTAGATGGTGAAACTCTGGTGTGATATCTTCTAAATGTTTTGGTAGTGCTACCCAAATCTGATAACCGTGAGTTAAAAATTCAGAACCATCTCGCATATCCTTCGGAGTTCGTTCTGTATGTGTCACTCCTTTGCCGGCAACCATCCAGTTTACAGAACCTGGAGAAATACGCTGATTGGTTCCGATACTATCCTGATGCATCATCTCTCCATCTAATAAATAAGTCAAAGTTGATAGACCGATATGAGGATGTTGATCCACATCCATATACTTTCCTTTTTTAATCATTGTGGGACCCATGTGATCTATGAAAATGAATGGTCCAACCATTCTTTTTTTTCTAAATGGAATGAGTCTTCCTACCAGAAAATCACCAATATCGCGACTACGTTCTTCAATTATTAATCCTTGGTTAGACATTAAAATAGTTTTTTTGCGTTTAGAATTTCTAAAGTACACTTTTTATGAAAAGTATTTCGTTAAATAAATATTAAGGATTGATAGTATCAAGATGAGAAGTTTCTACTTTAAATTATTTTACTATCTTTTCCAAGCCAATCTTAAACAACCTAAACTGACCAATGGAAATATTCTCCTCGTATAACCTCATTATAGAAGTTTCATTAGTACTTATTTTATCTTTCATTTTTAACGGAATTGCAAAGAAAACTAACGTTCCTGCAGTGTTAATGCTGATTATATTGGGAATTATTATTCAGTATGCTATCAAAGCTTTTGGAGAAGGTTCCTTCAATTTCTTTCCAATGTTAGAAGTACTTGGGATCGTTGGTTTAATCATGATTGTACTAGAAGCAGCATTAGAATTAAAACTCAAAAGAGAGAAACTCATACCAATTCTGAAATCCTTAGCAATTGCTTTAATTGGACTTGTTGCCTCAGCATATGTTGCTGCAGTAGTATTAAAAGCACTTGTTGATGGAATGACTTGGCAGTCTGCATTATTATATGCTACACCTTTATCTATTTTATCTAGTGCGATTATCATACCAAGTGTAGCAGGATTATCTGATACCAAAAAAGAATTCCATGTATACGAGAGTACATTCTCTGATATTTTGGGGATTATGATGTTCTATTTTCTTACGGGTAAATTAAATCCTGCAGAAGATGCTGGTGTTACAGGTTTTGTTTTTAATTTAATTATTACCGTTATCATTTCATTAATAGCTAGTTATGGAATCATCTTGATTTTTCAGAAGATTAAAAGTCAGGTTAAGCTATTCCTTTTAATCGCAGTGCTATTATTATTATATGGTGTTGGTAAAAAGATGCACTTATCTTCATTAATTATCATACTGATTTTTGGTCTTGTAATTGCAAACATGAAATTATTCTTTCAATGGAAATTGGAAAAGCTTTTAGATTTTGAAAAAGCTAAAGCCATCTATCACGAATTGCACGTGATTACAGCCGAAACTGCTTTTGTGGTTAGAACATTGTTCTTTGTGATTTTTGGAATTACCATAACACTTTCTTCATTATTAAATCTAAAAGTTACATTAATAAGCATATTGATTATCATTTCTATCTATGTCATTCGATATGGATTATTGCGATTATTTGTTGGAAAAGATATTTCTCCGCAATTATTTATTGCACCCAGAGGATTAATTACAGTATTGTTATTTTATGCAATTCCGGCAGAAGCAATGGTTCCTGGATTCGAACCGGGAATTTTATTATTTGTAATTATCGGAACCAGCTTAATTATGACTGGTGGAATGATACGTGATAAAAAAATAAAAGGAGCGATACTTACTCCGGAGGAAGTCGAAGCAGCTGCCGAGGCTGAAGTCGAATTTATAATGAACATGACTACGGATCTCAGTGAAATAGAAGACACTGATACTGATGATAACGAAGAAATCCTTGAATAAGTAACTGCAATGAAACGATTACATCGGTTAACGGCGATCTTGGTAAAATTACAATCTAAAAAAGTGGTTCAAGCTTCGGATTTGGCTGATAAATTTGATGTTAGTGTACGAACTATCTATCGGGATATGCTTGCATTATCCGATGCTGGAGTTCCGATAGGAGCAGAAGCTGGTACTGGTTATTTTTTGGTTGATGGATATTCGCTACCTCCAATTATGTTTAGCGAGAAGGAAGCCAATGCTCTGATAACCGCTTCTAAAATTATACAAACTAATAATGATGAGTCGCTAATTTCTGACTTTAATGAAGCTATAGAAAAGGTGAAAGCAATTCTAAATACAACACAAAAAGAAAAATTAGAACTTTTAGAAAAACGAATCGTTAGTCCTCCTTACAAGAAATCTCCTTCCAGCACCTATTTATCCGTAATTCAAAAGGCGATTACTGATTTAAGAGTTCTGAAAATCCAATATACAGCAGCATCTAATGAGTATACCGAACGCACAATAGAACCCCTTGGAGTATACTTTACTCATACCATTTGGGTAATGATTGCATACTGTAGATTGCGTAAAGATTATCGTGAATTTAGAACCGATAGAATCATTAATGTAATAGAAACTTCAGACTTATTTCCTCCTAAATTCTTTACGTTAGAAGATTATTTTAAGAAATATCGAGAAAATTATTAATTACTACTGACATAAGGTTGTCATAGGCCTTTGGTAATTTTGACTAAAATCAAATAATGTATCACCTAATTCACACAATTATGCTTAGTATGTTTTTATGCTGTGCAACTACATTTAGTCAAAATCAAAAACTTATGAAGAACAAACCGTACACAATCGAAGTTGTATTATTCGAAGCAAACCCTAATTATTCTAAAGAAGAAGTAAAAACAGCCTTAATTTCTTTGAACAATATCATAAAATTATATGATGGTTTTATAGATAGAACTACCGCACTCAATGAGCAAGGTAACTACATAGATTTATTATATTGGACAGACATAGAAGCTGCTAAAAAAGCGGGAAACGATATCATGAAAAACCCAGAGGCTGTTGCAATTTTTGAAGTTATTAAGCCTGAGACGATGCAAATGTATCATCTGGATGTTTTTAATCAGTTCGAAGAATAGTTATATATTTAAAAACTCATTAGTATGTTATTAGACTTAAAACCAATCACACAACATCAAGATAAAATGATTCCAGATCATATTTTAAACCGAAAAGGAGCAAGAAGTTTTAAAGATCTTAATCCTGAAGTTATCGATTATTTGAATAATGGTCTTATCGAAACTGCCAATTTAATGGAGTGGCTAGCAGTAGATCAATTAAAACTGTTAAAAATAATATTGGATGAATTGGATAAATCCGATTGGTATGATAATTTTTATGAAGCTGTTTCTAATCAAAAAAAACCTAGTGCCAATAGTAATACAAAAGTAATAGGGATGACTTTTGCTCAACTTACCTATGATACTGCTATTATTGATTATTTGGCTAATCATACTTCTGATGTTCCCAGATGTTGGGCTGCGCAATATTATGCGGCTATAGATATGTCTATTACAGAAAGACTGCATACGATTAAACCGTATGCAGCTGATTCTCATTTTGGGGTTAGAGAAGTTGCTATTTTTTCTGCCAAAGAATATATTATTCAGGATCTGGATCAAGCCGTTATGATATTATCTAACTGGACAAGAGATACTAATGAAAATATTAGGCGATATGCAGTAGAAGCGACAAGACCTGTAGGTGTTTGGACTAAAAAGATAGATGTGCTGAAAGAATCTCCAGAAAGGGCAATGGATATTTTAGAACCTTTGAAATCTGATACTTCTAAATATGTAAAAGATTCCGTTGGTAATTGGTTAAATGATGCCAGTAAAACCAGACCTGACTGGGTTATAAAGGTTTGTAATCGATGGCAAAGTGATTCTGCAACAAAAGATACAGCCTATATCATTAAGAAGGCATTGCGTACGATTAAAAAATAGTTTAAATTATTGTTATTGATTTCTCAGTATATCGTAGGATTATCAAATCAAAAATCATTTAGTACAATAATTATTAAATAATCATTAAATCTTATTCTTTTTTGAAATTTATTTAAGGAATATTTTGAAGTTTTTTATAGCTTTAAACTCCTTTTTAAATGTTATTAACAAGAGGTTAATTTCATAAAATTTTGGCCTTAAGAATAAGTTATGAAAGTACTTCATGCAAGTTTGGAATGTTATCCTTTAGCAAAAGTTGGCGGACTAGGAGATGTTGTGGGTTCTTTGCCTAAATATTTAACTGATTTAGATTGCATTACTGAGGTTGTTATACCTTTTTTTGATACTGAAAAAATCAATGATCTTTCATACGAAGAAGTTTATAATGGTTCTTTGGATTTAGGCAAGAATACATTCGATTTTAGTATTAAAAAAGTGTTATCCAAAGACTTTGGATTTCAGATATATCTGGTATATCAAGAAGAGTTACTATATAGACCTAATGTGTATAGCTACGAAGATGACACAGAACGTTTTTTAGCTTTTCAATTAGCGGTATTGAATTGGTTATTAAGTGTTGAAACAAAACCTGATATTATACATTGCCATGATCACCACACGGGATTAATACCTTTTTTGGTTTCACAAGTTGACAAGTATAACAGTTTAATTAATATACCTACAGTACTTACGATTCATAATGCTCAATATCAGGGTCAGTTTTCATACGATAAATTAGATTATATACCACAATTTGACTTAAACAATATAGGTTTATTGGATTGGGGTCATTCTATCAATCCATTGGCTACAGGTATTAAATGCGCTTGGAGAGTAACGACGGTCTCACCAAGTTACATGGATGAGTTACATCATCAGGCTAATGGTTTAGAAGGACTTTTATCGCATGAAAAGGCTAAATGTATTGGTATTTTAAACGGAATAGATCACGATATCTGGAATCCTGAAACAGATCCTATGGTGATAAAAAACTATGGAGCAAAAAATATAATTTCAGGAAGAAAAGCTAATAAAAAATGGTTGTGTCAAGAGTTTAATTTTGATATAGACAAACCGCTATTTGCATTTATTGGGCGATTAGTGTACGAAAAAGGAGCAGACCTATTGCCTGATATGGTTTCTGAAGCTTTACACCATCTGGATGTGAATATCTTAATTTTAGGATCTGGCGATCCTATTGTGGAATCACGTTTACAGGAATTAAAAGAGCATTTTCCTGGATCATACAATACATATATAGGGTATGATGAAAAATTATCCCACATCATATATGCAGGAGCTGATTTTTTATTAATGCCTTCGCGAGTAGAGCCTTGTGGTTTAAATCAAATGTATGCATTGCGCTACGGTCTGATACCGATCGTTAGACGTATAGGAGGATTAAAGGATACAGTTATAGATATTGATGATAACGGTTTTGGAATCTGTCATGATCAAGTAAATATTCAAGATGTATATAATTCAATAAAAAGGGGAGTTGAATTATATAACGATCAAAAACAATATAGGGGAATACAAAAAGAAATAGTGAAAATCGATCATTCTTGGAACAATTCAGCTAAGCAATACATTGAATTATATGAATCTTTAAAACTACCACAATGATTAACAAAAAGGTCCTCGCAATTATCCTTGGAGGAGGACAAGGAACTAGATTAGCCCCATTAACTGAGAGTAGGTCAAAACCAGCTGTATCCATTGCAGGGAAATACAGATTGGTCGATATACCAATTACTAATTGTATACATTCTGATATCAAAAGAATGTTTGTACTAACTCAATTTAACTCTGCTTCTTTAAACAGCCACATTAAGAACACCTATATTTTTAGTTCTTTTAGTCAGGCTTTTGTAGATGTACTTGCTGCAGAGCAAACTCCAGACAATAAAACCTGGTTTCAGGGAACTGCAGATGCCGTAAGACAATCGATGCATCATTTTTTGAATCACGATTTTGAGTATGCACTAATTTTGTCAGGTGACCAATTATATCAGATGGATCTTAACCATATGATCGAGGCACATATAGAAAAAGGCGCGGATATTTCTATAGCTACTTTACCAGTAAACCCGAAGGATGCAACTGATTTTGGTATTCTAAAGACGGATGAGAATGATTTTATTTCTTCTTTTATAGAAAAACCAAGTTCTGATAAGCTTCCTGGTTGGGAATCAGAAGTAAGTGATGAAATGAAAAGCGAGAATAGAGAATATCTTGCATCTATGGGGATTTATATATTTAATCGGCAATTATTGGTAGATCTTCTTTCTGATCCGAGTAGGATAGATTTTGGAAAAGAAATCATCCCACAGTCTATAGAAACTCATAAAGTACTAGCGTATCAATATGAAGGATATTGGACAGATATAGGTACCATATCTTCATTTTTTGAGGCTAATATAGAGTTGGCTAATGATATTCCTAAGTTCGATTTATTTGACAACGATCGCAGTATTCTAACGAGACCCAGAATATTACCTCCATCAAAAATATCTGGTTCCTTTTTGAATAAAACTATGATTGCCGAAGGGTGTTTGATTCAAGCAAAAGAAATTGAACAATCCGTTATCGGTATTCGATCTAGAATAGGTAAAGATACTGTTATAAAAAACACCTATATGATTGGTAGTGATAGGTATCAAGATCTAGATGAATTAGAAATTGATGTTAAAGAAAGCAGGCCGTATATAGGAGTAGGGGAACGATGTGTTATTAATAATGCTATTATCGATAAAGATTGCAGAATCGGTAATGATGTTATTATTAATGGAGGCCCACACTTAGAAGATGCCAAGGATGATCGATATGTAATCAAAGATGGGATCGTAGTGATTAGAAAAGGTGCGGTAATTCCTAATGAATATAAAATCTGACCCTAAGAGTTTTCATTTTATTTCTTAATTTTTTGCATTAGATGCATTTTTTTCAAAATGCACACTGGTGCTATATCGTTGTAGTATTCTGCGAAAACGTTATTGTTTATAAATTCTCACAAAACTCTGTGAAATCTTACAAAATCGTAGATAGATTTTAAATAATAAATAATAAATTGCTTCTCTTGTTATTAAAATACTAAAATCAAATCACTTTAATTTAAAAGTTTTCATGTTAAATCAAGAGCGTGTTGTCATCGAAAATGTATCTCCGGAAATTAATAATGGAGCATTTTTTATTAAAAGAGTAGTCAATGAAAAAGTACATATAACTGCTGATATTATTGGTGATGGTCATGATATCGTTCAGGCCAGTATACGATATAAGCATAAAAGCGAACGTAATTGGTCTGAAAATAGAATGCAGCCTTTAGAAAATGACTCTTGGAAAGGTGAATTTGAAGTAAAAAAACAAGGATATTACACATATCAGATTTTGGGATGGATTGATTATGCATTAAATTGGCAACATGGAACTATTCGTAAAATAGATGATGGTCAATATGTGAAATCTGAGTTATTAGAAGGTAGAGATCATTTACAAGATTTACTTAAGAAATCAACAACAGAAGAGAAAAAGTATATCAAAGAATTACTTGATATATTTCAGGATGAGAAACAATATGACACAGCAATAATCAAAGCTAAAAGTGATAAATTACATGATCTCTTTTATAAATATCCATCAAAGGGATTAATGGGAGCTTATCAGGACTTACAGGTATATGTAGATAGGGAGAAAGCCAGGTTTAGTACTTGGTATGAATTTTTTCCGAGAAGTTCCTCAGAAGAAGAAGGGAAACATGGTACTTTTAAAGATTGTGAGCGGTTATTGCCCAGAATAGCTGAAATGGGATTTGATGTGTTATATTTCCCTCCAATCCATCCCATTGGTGAAGTAAATCGAAAAGGTAAAAACAATACTACAGAAGCGTATGATGGAGATGTAGGATCACCTTGGGGTATAGGTTCTGTAGATGGCGGACATACTAGCATACACAAAGAATTGGGTACGTTACAAGATTTCAAAAACCTGGTTAAAAAAGCAAAAGACTTGGGTTTAGAAATAGCTTTGGATTATGCATTACAGGCTGCTCCTGATCATCCTTGGGTAAAAGAGTTTCCAGAGTTTTTTAAATGGAGACCGGATGGTACTGTCCAATATGCAGAAAATCCACCTAAAAAGTACCAGGATATACAGCCCATTTATTTTGATACCAAGGAATGGAAGAAAATGTGGAAAGAATTACTCGATGCGGCACTTTTTTGGATAGAAGAATGTGGAGTTAATATATACAGAGTAGATAATCCACACACCAAGCCGTTCCATTTTTGGGGTTGGTTAATAGAAGAAATTAAGAAGAAACATCCGGACGTATTGTTCTTGTCTGAAGCATTTACAAAACCCAAAGTAATGCAACAATTGGCAAAACAAGGATTTACGCAATCATATACATATTTTACATGGCGTACTAATAAGCATGAATTAACAGAGTATGTTGTCGAATTAACTACAACCGATCAAAAGGAATATTTTAGACCTAATTTCTGGCCTAATACTCCGGACATTAACCCGTATCATTTGCAAGGCGCTAATGAAACGACGCATTTAATTAGATACGCTTTGGCTGGTACATTAAGCTCTAGTATCGGTGTTTATGGACCCGTGTTTGAACAAATGATTTCAGATGCTATTCCCGGAAAAGAAGAATATTTAGACAGTGAGAAATATCAAATTCGTGATTGGGATTGGAATAAAAAAAATAAGGTTACCACTATTATGGGTAGCTTAAATCATATCAGAAAAGAAAATCCAGCCTTACAACAAACTAACAACATAAAATTTTGTCATATAGAAAATGATCAAATTATCGCTTTCTATAAACATGATGAAGATAAAACGAATGAGTTGTTAATTGTAATAAGCCTGGATCCATATTATTCACAAAATGGTCACGTGCAATTACCACTAAGTGAATTAGGGATACATGGAGGTCATCCTGTTCAAGTTCACGACTTGATTACTAAAAGTAGTTATCATTGGCACGATGAATGGAATTTTGTAGAATTACATCCAGCATTGCCTTTTCACATATTTAAAATCACTAAATGATGTAAGCATATGTCCGATACTAACCAAAAGAAAGACTTGAACGATATATACATATATAAATCAGAATGGTCTGAATTATTAGAAAACCCCCAGTTTGTTACAGAATTTAGTGAAGATATTTTAGAACCTTATATTATCACCAAACGATGGTATGGTGGTAAGGCAAGTGCTTTAAAATATATTGAATTAGTTGATCATTTTAGGATTGAGGACGGAGATGATTTATTTTATGGTTTAGTACTAGAAGTTAATTTTAGGGAAGCATTTGTCCAGAATTATTTTATTCCACTCGCACTAGTAACTGATGATAATTACACTCAGGAAGAAATAATAGCTAAAATCGAACTGAATGATAAGCAAGGGTTTTTGATTGATGCTACGCTTTTAGAATCTTTTAGAAAACAAATCTTTGAGAAAATACTGGAAGGGGCTAAAAGCAAATATAAGGGCTTAGAATTTAGAAGAGGGAGAGGCTGTGACGATAACGAGTATATATCTTCTAAAGCGATGGGAGTAGAGCAAAGCAATACTTCGATTATTTTTAATGATAAATACATTTTAAAGATTTTTAGAAGGATTTTTGTAGATCAAAATCCTGATTATGAGGTTAATAAATATTTAACAGATAAAGGGGTATTCAAAAACACTCCTAAATATAGTGGTAGTATTACATTACGATTTTCTGATAAAAATGTAATCACTTTAGCATTGATGCAACAATTGGTGCCAAATCAAGGAGATGCCTGGGAATATTTTCTGGATCAACTTAAGGATATTTATGAAACATTGAATAGAGTGCATCCGGATGTAATGAAGTTGCAACATATTGATATGTTTGATAAGATCGATATAAATGCCATTCCCGAAGAAATAAGGAAACATGTTCCCATATCGTTTTTTGAGGATATTGCCCAACTCGGATTAAGAACTGCGCAGATGCACGTTGCATTGGGGTTAGAAAGAGTGAATATGCAATTTACTCCTCAGACCTATAGCAGTGATTACTCTGTCTGGTTAAAAAACAGATTGATTTATCAATTCGAAAACCGAGTAAATCTAGTAGAAAACAACCTTCACAAATTAGATGGGTTACGTCTTGATTTGGCACAAGAGTTTTTGGATAACAAGAAGATCATCAGAAAAAAACTATTGGATTTTGATGAGTCTAAACTAAAAGGTGAGCGTATTCGGATTCACGGAGATTATCATTTAGGACAGGTTCTGGTGGATAATGGAGATTTTTATATAATTGATTTCGAAGGGGAACCAGAAAGTACCATACGCGATCGAAAGGTAAAACAATCTCCGCTTAAAGATGTGGCGGGAGTTTTTAGGTCATTTAATTATGCGGTGTATTCAACAATATTTAATAATCTCGAAAACTTTAATTATTCTAAAGAAGAGTTATTTCATTTTGCAGATGTTTTATACAGCTATATGACGGCTATTTTTCTAAGAAAGTATGTGAAATATGTCCAATCACATAACCTAAGCATTGGATATGTGAAAGAGATAAAGTTTATGCTAGAATATTGCTTGTTAGAAAAGGCTGTTTACGAATTAGGATATGAATTAAATAGCAGACCCAGATGGGCAGTAATTCCATTAAAAGGAATCTCAAAAATTATTAATAGCTAAGCAAGAATATGAGTAAAGTAATAGCACATAGTTTATTTTCTGAATTTGACATCAATCTTTTTAAAGGCGGAAAGCATTACAGACTGTATGAAAAATTCGGATCACACATTACTTCAGTAGATGGTGTAAAGGGAACATATTTTGCAGTTTGGGCACCATCTGCCAAATCAGTTTCTGTTATTGGAGATTTTAATTTTTGGATAGAAGGAGAACATCAATTAAATGTTCGTTGGGATGAATCAGGTATATGGGAAGGCTTTATTCCAGAAGTAGGAAAAGGGAGTACCTATAAATATAAGATTCAATCTCATAATAATGATATTAAGACGGAAAAAGCAGATCCTTACGCTCGTAGATGTGAACATCCACCAAAAACAGCTTCTGTAGTTTGGGAAGATTCTTATGACTGGAAAGATGCTAAATGGATGAAAAAAAGAAAGAAGAACAATGCTATTAACGCTCCTTTTTCTGTATACGAAGTTCATCTTGGGTCCTGGAAAAGAAAAATAGAAGAGAATAGATCGCTCTCTTATGTCGAATTAGCAGATGAATTAGTGTCTTACGTAAAAGAGATGAACTTTACACATGTAGAATTGATGCCTATAATGGAGTATCCATATGATCCTTCATGGGGATATCAGCTTACTGGTTATTTTGCGCCTACTTCGCGTTTTGGTTATCCCGAAGAGTTTAAAATACTAGTTGATAAATTACATCAAAATGATATAGGAATCCTATTGGATTGGGTGCCCTCTCATTTTCCAGAAGATGCTCACGGATTAGGCTTTTTTGATGGATCTTGTTTATATGAGCATCCAGATAAGAGAAAAGGATATCATCCAGACTGGAAAAGTCTGATATTTAATTACGGCCGTAATGAAGTAAAAAGCTTTTTGATCAGTAATGCGATTTTTTGGTTAGATCAGTATCATGCTGATGGTTTACGAGTTGATGCAGTTGCTTCTATGTTATTTCTGGACTATTCCAGAGAAGAAGGAGAATGGGAGCCAAATATATATGGAGGAAGAGAAAACCTGGATGCCATTGATTTTATGAAGGAACTCAATGAAGAAGTCTATAAAAGTTTTCCTGATGTACAGAATATAGCGGAAGAATCTACTTCATTCCCCATGGTTTCTAAGCCAACTTTTCTCGGTGGTCTTGGCTTTGGTATGAAATGGATGATGGGTTGGATGCATGACACATTAGAGTATTTTGCAAAAGAACCTATCTACAGAAAGCATCATCAGAATGACCTAACCTTTAGTATGACGTATGCTTTTACAGAAAACTTTATGCTTCCCTTATCACACGATGAAGTAGTGTATGGTAAAAAAAGCATTATTGGTAGAATGCCAGGAGATGAGTGGCAACAGTTTGCTAATCTAAGATTGTTATACAGTTATATGTTTACACATCCGGGGACCA
This sequence comes from uncultured Aquimarina sp., assembly GCF_947495315.1. GTDB lineage: Bacteria > Bacteroidota > Bacteroidia > Flavobacteriales > Flavobacteriaceae > Aquimarina. The sequence goes on from NZ_CANLYD010000018.1 coordinate 80,917, forward strand.
ATCTATTGTTCATGGGAGCAGAATTTGGACAACGAGAAGAATGGAATTTCCAGAGTAGTTTAGACTGGCACTTATTACAATATGATTATCACTCCGGAATCAAAAATCTAATTACGGACCTTAACACATTATATAAAAACTATCCTGCATTATACGAGAAACAGTTTAATGCAGATGGTTTTGAGTGGATTAGTTATGATGATCACGAGAATTCTGTAGTAGCATATATTCGAAAAGGAAATAAAGAGGAAGATTCTTTGGTTGTTGCTTGTAATTTTACACCAGTGCCCAGAATCAATTATCGGATTGGATTACCATCTAAAGGGAAATTAGTGCAACTATTTAATAGTGACGACAAAAAGTATGGGGGAACTGGAGATTTCATAGATAGTCAAGGTACTATAGAAAAAATGGATTGGCATTATAGAAAGTATGCTACAGAAATCAATATACCTCCATTAGGAGCCGTTGTTTTTAAAATTGATAAGTAATAATCTAAAGATAAAAATCAATATGTGTTTGAATAATATTTTGAAACTTTTATCGTAACAGATTAAACAATTGTTAATAGAATTTAGTTTCAAACGTTTTCGTTAATTTTTATTAATAAATACTGATTAAAAGAGTTTATTTATTGAGATAGATATTGTTTTTTTACATTACTAAAGAAGTAAAAGAAACCAACCAGCTATGATTACTAATACTGAGTTAGAAGTAAAAGGGAATTTGTTTCCCGGAAAAATCATCTCCTTTTCACAGAATGTAGATAAGATCAATTTCACCACAGAAAACGGAGTTATTCTTCAAGTCACTATTATAAGAGGAAGTGTTGTTCGTTTTAGATATGCCACCGATAATAATTTTGAGAAAGATTTTTCTTATGCCATTAGTGAAAAAGGAGTAAGAGGTTATAGTGAATTAGAGGTTAAGGAGCTGGAAGATGCGTATGAAATTACTACCAAAAGAATAAAAATCTTTATTGCCAAGGCAAATATCCAAATTACTATAAAAGATAAAGAAGGAAACATTATCTGTAAAGATGATTGGGGTTTTCATTGGGAACAAAGCTATGAGTACGGTGGTAACATTGTAAAAATGAGCAAATCTGCTCCTCAGGGAGAGTGTTATTACGGCTTAGGAGATAAACCAATGCACCTTAATCTGAAAGGAAAGCGAATTGAGAATTGGGCTACGGATCAATATGCATTCGGTAAAGATCAGGATCCGTTATATAAGAGCGTTCCTTTTTATATAGGGATGTATGAAGAAAGAGCCTATGGTATCTTCTTCGATAATTCCTTTAAAACATACTTCGATTTTTGTAATGAGCGTCGTAATGTTACAAGTTTCTGGGCACATGGAGGAGAAATGAATTACTATTTCTTTTATGGCCCAAATATGCAAGAAGTAATAACTCGATATACCGACCTTACAGGTAAACCAGAACTACCACCTTTATGGGCATTAGGTTACCATCAATGTAAATGGAGTTACTATCCCGAAAGTAAAGTAAAAGAAGTTACGACAAAGTTTAGAGATTTAAAAATACCATGTGATGCTATATATCTGGATATTGACTATATGGAAGGATTCAGATGTTTTACCTGGAATAAAGAATATTTTCCCGATCCTAAACGTATGGTTCAGGAGTTAGCAGAAGATGGTTATAAAACTATAGTAATTATAGATCCGGGAATTAAAATTGATGATGATTATTGGGTCTATCAGGAGGCTATGGAAAATGATTATTTCTGTAAGCGAGCAGATGGACCATATATGAGAGGAAAAGTGTGGCCAGGAGAATGTTTCTTTCCTGATTTTACAAATCCCGAAGTTAGAGAGTGGTGGGCCGGATTATTTAAAGAACTTATTGATGAAATAGGAGTCAAAGGAGTTTGGAACGATATGAATGAACCTGCAGTAATGGAAGTTCCAGGAAAAACATTCCCTGATGATGTCCGTCATAATTATGATGGTAATCCTTGTAGTCACCGAAAAGCACATAATATCTATGGTACTCAGATGGCGAGAGCTACCTATGAAGGAATCAAAAGATTTGGATATCCTAAAAGACCATTTGTAATTACTAGATCAGCATATTCTGGAGCACAGCGATATACTTCCTCTTGGACAGGAGATAACGTGGCGACTTGGGAGCATCTTTGGATTGCTAATATCCAGGCGCAGCGAATGAGTATGAGTGGAATGTCATTTACGGGTAGTGATATCGGTGGATTTGCAGAGCATCCTACCGGAGAATTATACGCTAGATGGATACAGTTAGGGGTGTTTCATCCTTTCTGTCGTACACATTCGTCTGGAGATCATGGCAATCAGGAACCTTGGACATTTGGTGAGGAAGTTATAGATGTAACCAGAAAATATGTAGAATTACGATATCAGTTACTTCCATATTTATATACTATGTTTTGGGAGTATGCAGAAGAAGGGATACCAATGTTAAAGTCATTGGTGTTATATGATCAATTAGATCCTCAAACACATTATAGAACAGATGAGTTTGTGTTTGGTAACCAAATATTAGTATGTCCTGTACAGGAACCTAATGCCAAAGGTAGAAGATTGTATATTCCTCGAGGGAATTGGTATAATTACTGGACCCGTGAATATGTAAAAGGAGGTATGGAGCAATGGGTAGATGCAGAGTTAGATACAATTCCGCTATTCGTGAAAGAAGGGGCAATTATACCTAAATACCCAATCCAGCAATATGTAGGCGAGAAAAAGATTGAAGAGCTTAAATTAGAAGTATACTATAAATTAGGAAATAAAGAAGTATCCAAAGTATATGAAGACGCTCAAGATGGTTATGATTATACCAAAGGTAGATTTAGTCTAAGAAGTTTTGCTTTTACTGGAAAAGAGAACGAAATTATCATTCAGCAGCATAAGAACGGTACCTATATCACTGAGTACGAAACTATGAAGATTGAATTTATCGGATTACCTTTTGATATTGATGAAATTGAAATCGATAATGTGGTTGTACCTTTAAAAGATTTAAAATTTAATAAAAAGGAGAATACTGTAATCGTTCCGAAAAACTTTGCTGAATTGCATATTGTAGCTAAATAAAAACAACTTATCGATAATTATTGCCTTATATAGATCTTACTGTATAAATTGATGATCTTTTATTTAAAAGGATGTATTGAATTTTGTAATTTTAACATACGAAATTCACATCTATCCATAAATATCATGAAAAAGAAAAAAATAATAGTTACTTTAGGATCGATTTTACTTTTCTTATCCTGCGCAACCAACCCTTTTACGGGTAAACAAACATTGGCTTTAGTACCGAATTCTCAAATTTTACCAGCGGCTTTTGCTCAATATGATCAAGTACTAAAAGAGAGCAAAGTGCTTAAAGGTACATCGGATGCCGAAATGGTTAAACGTGTTGGTCAAAAGATTGCAAAAGCAGCAGAAAGATGGTTGAATGCAAATGGTCATCAAGGTTATTTAAATGATTATAAATGGGAGTATAATCTAATAGATGATAAAGCAGTAAATGCTTGGGCGATGCCTGGAGGGAAAATAGCTTTTTACACAGGTATCTTACCAATTGCCAAAACTGAAACAGGAGTTGCTGCTATTATGGGGCATGAAGTAGTGCATGCAATTGCTAATCATGGACAGCAACGTATGAGTGCTGGGCAAATCCAGCAAGTTGCAGGTGTTGCTACGGCAGTTGCTGTTAGTGGTCAAAATGAACAAACACAGCAAATAGTCGGACAAGCTTTTGGTTTAGGAAGCCAATTTGGAGTTATGTTACCATTTAGCAGAAGTCATGAAACTGAAGCCGATAAAATTGGATTGACGTTAATGGCTATCGCCGGATACAATCCAGACGAGGCAGCAGAGCTTTGGAAACGTATGAAAGCTAACAGTGGAGGACAAGCACCACCAGAGTTTATGAGTACGCATCCATCAAACGATACACGTATCGCCAATCTTAAGGCTTGGGCGCCCGCTGCTAAAGCAGAAGCAAGGAAATTTGGAGTGACTAGCTTTAAATAATTGTAAATTTTCAAAACTTAAAAAGATTATACCTATTTTAGAAGCTGTTCTGGAACAATCCAGAACAGCTTTTTTTAATTCTAGAATATGCGAGAAACATTACCTAAAGGGAATAGAAAATTGTTAAATGCCTGGGCTTTTTATGATTGGGCAAATTCTGTATATAGTTTAACCATTGCATCCGCAATATTCCCTATTTTTTGGGGTGCTTTAACGATTGTAAGAGATACTGATGATAAAATTATTAGTGATACCGTTAATTTTCTCGGTATTAATTTTAATAATGATTCTCTAATAAGCTATGTAACAGCATTGGCTTTTTTAGTCGTATCCATTCTTAGTCCCTTGTTATCAGGAATCGCAGATTATATAGGTAATAAAAAGAGTTTCTTAAAATTTTTCTGTTATCTCGGAGCATTGTCTTGTATTGGTTTATACTGGTTTAATATGGAACATCTTTGGTTTGGACTATTATGCTATTTTTTAGCATTAATTGGTTTCTGGGCAAGTTTGGTGTTTTATAATTCTTATCTGCCGGATATCGCGTTTCCAGAACAACAAGATGCTATTAGTGCAAAGGGGTATTCTCTAGGATATGTTGGTAGTGTTATTCTTTTGATAGTAAATCTAGTAATGATATTCTTTTATGACACCTTTGGTTTTGAGAATGAAGGAGTTCCAACTAGATTATCTTTTGTAATGGTAGGAGTATGGTGGATAGGATTTAGTCAATACACATACTACTATTTACCAAAAGGAAATAAAAAGGATAAGCTTACCAAAGATGTTGTTTTTAATGGTTTTAAGGAGCTAAAAAGTATATGGAATGCTATGCAGCATGACCTTAGACTTCGTAGATATCTTTCAGCATTTTTTGTGTATAGTATGGCAGTACAGACTATTATGCTAATTGCCACGTATTTCGGAATTGAAGAATTAGATTGGGGAGATCAGGATGCGACTACGGGATTAATTATTAGTATTTTATTGATTCAGTTGGTAGCTGTTTTGGGAGCCTTTCTTACTTCAATAGCTTCTGCAAAATTTGGAAACATAAAGGTTTTGATTTTTATTAACTTTATTTGGATAGGAATATGTGTATTTGCATATACAATAACGGTTCCGGGCCAATTTTATATAACTGCTGCAATTGTAGGTTTAGTAATGGGTGGAATTCAATCCTTGTCCAGATCAACGTATTCGAAGTTTTTACCAGAAAATGCAGTAGATACTGCTTCCTATTTTAGTTTTTATGATGTTGCTGAGAAAATAGGAATTGTTATTGGTATGTTTTCATATGGTTTAGTTGCTCAGCTTACGGGAAGTATTAGATATTCCATACTTTTCTTAATCTTATTTTTTGTGATTGGACTTCTATTACTTTTCAGAGTGCCAAAAGAACAAGAATAACTTCTATAAAATTTCATGATGATACTAACTTCATACTGTTAAATTCTGTTAACAGTATGAAGTTAATATATGATAATATCCTTTATTTCGTTATTGAAGTTGTATATCTTACATATATAACCATTAAACCCAAAATCTAACAATGATAGTATACAATCTCCGGATGATATTTATCTAAAATCTTTGCATTTTATCTAATTTATCGAAATATTTTCAATGTATTTTTAACACAGAATGTTCAACTATGATGATATTTGAATATTGATTTTTCAACCAATTTTACACATATAAATATAAAATCAACCATGAAAAAACTGATCTTATTACTTGCAGTTATTCTGCTAGCTTCGTGTTCTGCCAGTCAGAAAACTATTATCGCCGCAAAAAAAACACTAAAAGGAGAGTGGTCGCTGGATAAGATATCCTATGACCGTTCAGGAATTTTTGAAGTTACTTTGTATAATGATGCTTCTGCAGAATGTCTTACCGGGGGTGTATGGAAATTTATTCCTAATAATAATACTGGTAAGTATACTGTAAATGATAGTCAATGTACTTCTACAGGAGCTAGAAATTTTAGATTCACGATTCCTGAACCATCAGAGAATGGGGATTATAGCTTTCTTTTTAAACCCACAGACGAGAAGAAAAGAAGTACCAATAACAACAAAGGGTATCGAATGACTCTAAAACATCTGGATGATACAACAATGACCTGGACCCAAACCGTAAGTCTAGAAGGAAAACCGTTTGTAATCACAATGAATTTTAATAAACTATAATAACTCAAATCTTTACACGATGATCAAATCAAATTTTAATAAAATAGCTATAGTACTTACAGCATTAGTCGTTCTAAGCAGCTGTGATGCAGTGCAGAATGCAAATAACACGCAAAAGGGAGCTGTGATCGGCACAACAGCTGGAGCCGTTCTTGGTGGCGTGCTTGGAAATAATATCGGAAACAAGGAAAATTCAGTATTAGGAGCTGTCATTGGTGGTGTCGTAGGTGGTGTTGCTGGTGGTGTTATCGGTAAGCAAATGGATAAACAAGCTCAGAAGATAGAAGAAGAGATTCCTGGCGCAGAAGTAACAAGGATAGGAGAAGGGATTGACATTGTATTTGATGAAAGTAGCGGAGTCTATTTTGATACTAATAAATCTAATATCAATACTAAATCTAGAGAGAATCTAAATAAATTAGTTGGTATTTTTAAGGAGTACCCTGATACTAATATTATTGTAGAAGGACATACTGATAGTTCTGGTGATGATGCTTATAATATGGAGTTATCTAAGAAACGAGCAAATTCTGTAACCAGTTTTCTGATTTCTCAAGGTATTGATAAAAATAGATTAACAACCTATTTCCACGGAGAAACTTTACCTAAATATGATAATTCTACTGCAGAAGGTAGAGCAAAAAATAGAAGAGTAGAGTTTGGAGTATTAGCAAATGATAAAATGATAGATGATGCTAAGAAAAAAGTAGACTAAATTATAACACAAAAAATAGCTGCAAAATCCCCAACAGATCACTATTCTGTTGGGGATTTTTTGTTTTCCTATCAAACCATTACCCTGAAAACAGGGATGTTGTTTTCACTATTTATGATGTAGTTTAAGGAGTGTAATATGAAGATATTTGTAATGTAAAATTATAATAATCTCTTTAAACCAAAGCCTTGAGAACAATTTGTATAACATTAATATGCACTCTTTTATTGAGTTGTGGTGCATCAAATAAACTAACCAGAGCAGCAAAAAACTCGATTAATGGAGTTTGGGTCTTAAAAGAGGTGGACTATGATACGGATAGCAAAGGAACCTACGCCATTACTGTTCTAAACAATATTTCATTACAGTGTATAGAAAATACTAATTGGGAGTTTATTGCGAATAATAACACCGGCAGCTATGCCTTATCTGGTACATCTTGTTCAAATACTAGTGTTCAAAATTTTATCTGGTCAATTCCAAAAGAAATGTATGGGTTTAATCATAGTATTATGTTAAAGCCTGTGAATAATAAAATGAAAAGTAGCAATAACAATAAAGGCTATCGAATGCAATTGTATCAACTAGAAGAAACTATGATGATCTGGAGTTATGATATGATAGTAGATGGAGAAAAATTTACAATAAAACTAAACTTTGATAAACAATAAAACTCATTAATATTTTTAACCAATAAACATATAATACACATGAAATCACACAATATTAAAAACTCAAAGAAACTGTTATATTTAGGAGTACTATTGATAACTATGGTTAGCTGTAAGTCTATGAAGAATGCCGAGTTAGGTGGTTTCATAGGCGCTGCAGGTGGCGCTATTATAGGCGGAGTTATAGGAAACAATGTAGGAGGAGAAACTGAACTGGGAGCAGTTATAGGTGGAGTTGTTGGAGCAACTGTAGGCAGTGTTATTGGTAATCGAATGGATCAACAAGCTAAAAAAATTGAAGAAGAGATGCCGAGTGTTGCGGTGCAAAGAATTGAAGAAGACATTAATATTGTTTTTGATGAAGAAAGTGGTGTGTATTTTAATACCAATAAACATGATTTAAACGAGTCATCTAAAGAAACAATTGAAAAATTGGCAGCTATTCTTGAAGAATATCCTAATTCTAATATACTAATTGAAGGACATACTGACAATATGGGTAAGGAAGAATCAAATTTTCTGTTATCAAAATATAGAGCACAATCTGTAAGAGATTACCTTGTTCTTCAAGGAGTTGATGAAGAGAGATTTACTGTTAAGTATTATGGAGAATCACAACCTAGATATGATAATACTACTACAGAAGGTAAAACCAAAAATAGAAGGGTAGAAGTAACAATATCACCAAATGAAGAATTAAGACGACAAGCAGTTGCGCAAATAAAAGAGTAAGATATTGTAATTGAGAATGATAAATCCCGACCTAACATTCGGGATTTTTTTATGCTCAAAATTTATGTATCTTCAATAAATGAATAGTCACACACACATACTAATCATCGGTGGAGGTTTAGCCGGTCTAACCAGTGCTATTCATCTGGCTAAGGCTCAAATTTCTGTCACTCTTATCGAGAAAGATGTATATCCGAAGCATAAAGTTTGTGGAGAATATATTTCTAATGAAGTGCTATCATATCTCGATTTTTTGGGAGTGAACGTGAATGAATTGAAGCCTGTAAAAATTTCAGAATTGAATATTAGTACTCAAAAGGGAAAAATGATCAAAAGTAAACTTCCATTAGGTGGTTTTGGAATAAGTAGGTATGCATTAGATCATTATTTATGGAATAAGGCCAAAAGCTTAGGAGTACAAATGATAAATGATCAGGTTTTGGATGTAAAGTATGATCAAAAGACATTTCAGGTGCTAACTACTAACAATAATGTGTTAACCAGTGATTATGTAATTGGAGCTTATGGTAAACGTTCTGGCCTGGACAAAAACTTGAAACGAGATTTTAGTTACAAAAAATCTCCATGGTTAGCTGTAAAAGCGCATTATAAAGCTAGTTTTGATACTAAAACAGTGGCATTACACAATTTTGATGGAGGTTATTGTGGATTGTCTTTGGTTGAGAATAACACTGTAAATGCATGTTATCTGGTTAATTATAAAAGTTTTAAGAAGTATAAAAATATTAAGGAATTTGAAAATAAAGTACTTTATGAAAACCCTCATCTAAAAGACTTTTTTGAAAACTCTGAGCCAGTATTCGAGAAACCTATTACCATAAGTCAGATTAATTTTGACAAGAAAAAACCTGTAGAGAATCATATTTTTATGTTAGGAGATGCAGCAGGATTGATTCATCCCCTCTGCGGTAATGGAATGGCAATGGCAATCCAAAGTTCGCAAATTTTATGTGAGCTATTGGTTGAGAATTATTGCTCGAAAATGTATTCTTCTGATGAGATTGAAAAACTATATACTAAACAATGGAATAGCACTTTTTCTAAAAGATTAAGAGCAGGAAGAATACTGCAGAAAGTATTATTAAGCAATAGATTTCAGCAGGTAGCGCAAAAAATTGCAAATACCATTCCTTCAATTGTTCCGAAAATTATAAAACAAACACATGGAAAACCTATAGTATGCTAGTAAATCTTGAATATCGAAGCAATGAAGCAGAACTTATGGATGATCCCGAGGTTAATGAGAAAGATCTAGGAATAGCATTAGAAGATATCTCTAGAGTTAATCGATTACTTGGTGGAAATAATATTACAATAAATGCAGTTTTAGATGAAATAAAAAAAAGACAGAGTACAAAGAAATTGGTGATTATGGACTTAGGTTGTGGTGATGGTGAAATGCTTAGAAAATTAGCCGATAGTTTTAATAAAAAAGAAATAAAAGCAAGGTTAATTGGAATCGATAATAACGAAAAATGCCTGTTACAAGCAAGAGAATTAAGTGCTTCACATAACGAGATAGAATTCCATAATAAGAATATTTTAACATTAGAAAAAGAAGATTTTCATTGTGATATCATCATTTGTACACTAACATTACATCATTTTAAGGATGAAGAAATAAAAAGAGTGCTTAGGAAGAGTTTGGAGCTGGTTTCTGAAGCGGTAATTATTAATGATATCCATAGAAACAAGTGGTCCTATTATTTATTCAAAATATTTAGCTACTTTTTTATCAAAGGATATATAGCTAAAAATGATGGATTAGTATCTGTAAAAAGAGGTTTCAAAAGAAAAGAATTAATACGTTTTGCAAAAGAATTAAAATTGAATGTGTATCAATTGGATTGGAAATGGGCGTTTAGATATCGTTGGGTAATTAGAAATTAAAAAATAAAGGGAAACAAATTGAGTGTAAAAATAATAACGGTTGCTAAACAGTTGCCAAAATATGTTAGAGATACAAAGGAAATACTTCCTTTTGTATCTCAATGGCTTACAGGTCAGGAAGACCGTTTTAGACGAAAGGTTCTTAAGATTTTTGAAAATGCCGCTGTAGATAGGCGATATGGGATCATGAGTATCGAAGAAGTTTTTACTGCAACTTCTTTTGAGGAAAAGAATGACATCCATATTCGCGAAGTAAAAAAATTAGGAAACTCTGTAGTCAAGAAAGCTTTGAATCAGGCAGATTGGGATCCAAAATCACTAGATTATATTATCACAGTAAGCTGTACCGGAATTATGATTCCGTCTTTGGATGCATATATTATTAATGAATTAGGTCTTAGACAAGATATTGTAAGATTGCCTGTTACCGAAATGGGATGTGCCGCGGGAGTATCAGGGATGATCTATGCTAAAAACTTTCTACAAGCGAATCCAGGTAAAAGAGCTGCAGTAATTGCAATTGAATCACCAACTGCAACGTTTCAGCATACTGATTTTAGTATGGTAAATATTGTAAGTGCTGCTATTTTTGGAGATGGGGCCGCTTGTGTGTTGCTTTCTTCAGAAGAAGAGGCTAGTGGCCCTACAATCATTGCCGACGAAATGTACCATTTTTATGATGCAACGACAATGATGGGATTTAAATTGACAAATGGCGGATTACAAATGGTGTTGGATAAAGAGGTTCCTGAAAAGATAGCAAGACATTTTCCAGATATAATACATTCTTTTTTACAAAAACATGGAAAAACAATAGAAGAAATTGATCATCTAATTTTTCATCCTGGTGGTAAAAAGATTGTGCAGACTGTAGAAGGGCTTTTTGGAGATCTTGGTAAGAATATTGATGATACCAAGGCTGTATTGCAAGAATATGGGAATATGAGTAGCGCTACTGTTCTATACGTATTAGAGCGTTTTATGAATAAAAAGCCGACTAAAGGAGAAACAGGTCTTATGCTTAGTTTTGGTCCCGGATTCTCTGCACAAAGAATATTATTAGAGTGGTAAAATATAAAGTAGATTTAATTAGTATTAACTAAAACTATACAAAAATGAAGAATGTATTGATTTGTATTATTTTATTTACAATCTCAGCTTCTGCTTGTTCAAAAAACGATGATTCGCCTATAGAAACTGATATTTCAATACCATCTGCTAATGCTGATGTTACGAACGTTTCTGTGACTGGAGAAGAGAATAATTATACGTTTAGTGTAGAAATAAAGAGCCCAGATTTAGGATGTAACCAATATGCAGATTGGTGGGAAATCGTTTCTGAAGATGGAACGCTACTCTATCGGAGAATATTAGGGCATAGCCACGTAAACGAACAACCTTTTATAAGATCCGGCGGTCCTGTGAATATTGCTAAGGATAAGATAGTATATATCAGAGCACATATGAATAATCAAGGATATGGAAATGTAGTATTTAAAGGAAGTGTGTCTGTGGGATTTAGTCAGGAAACGTTAGAAACTACCTTTGCAAGTGAATTAGAAACGACAGCACCATTACCAAATGGATGTGCTTTTTAAAAAAAATAAAGACTTTGACAAAAGAACAAATCATAGAAAAATTACCGTATGAAACTCCCTTTTTGTTTGTAGATGAAATTATAGAGGTAGATGAGGATGGTATAAAAGGGAGCTATACATTAAAGCCTGATGAATATTTTTATCAAGGTCATTTTAAAGATCATCCTATTACGCCAGGTGTTATTTTAACAGAGATTATGGCTCAGATTGGCTTAGTGTGTTTAGGAATATTCACTCTAAAAGAACAAATAGATAAAAACACAATTGGAGTTGCTATGAGCAGTACGACAATCAATTTTTATAAATCTGTTCTACCAGGAGAAAAGGTATTAGTGAAATCAGAAAAGGAATATTTTAGGTTCAATAAACTGAAATGTAAAGTTGAAATGTTTAATGAGGAACAAAAATTAATTGCAAAAGGAGAAATTGCTGGAATGATTGTTTAAAATAGTTGGTTTATGAGTTTTAGATATTCAATAGTTAAATTAGTACTTAAGCTGAAAGGTATAAAAAAATCTTGGTCAGAAGATCCTATTTATATCAAAAAGAGAAAAGAAAATATTCATGTTGCTAATAAAGTTTCGGGAAGCATTGTACAGCTAATTGAGCATGAAAATAAGTTTAGAAAAATAATTAATATCATTAATTCTTCTAAATCTTATGGATAAAAAACGAGTCGTCATAACAGGCTTAGGTGTGGTTGCACCGAATGGAATGAACGTTTCAGATTTTAGCAATGCGATCAAAACAGGCACATCTGGCATACAATATATAGATGAATTAAATCAACTTAAGTTTTCTTGTCAAATTGCTGGAAAACCATCGTATACAAATGATTATTTAAATAATTACTTTAATACTGTCCAGCTAAAAGGATTGAATGCTTCAGGCATAGAATATGGTGTAATCGCTGGATTAGATGCGTGGAAAGATGCTGGATTAACAATCCCGGATAAAACAGAAAATCCACTTTGGGATGCAGGAATTATATTCGGAACTGGAGTATTGGGAGTTGATAAGTTTAGAGAAGCAATTTATAAAGTCGACGCTGGAAACGTAAGAAGGTTAGGCAGTACTTCGGTTATACAAACAATGGCAAGTGGTATTAGTGCCTTTTTAGGCGGAATGCTAGGCTGCGGAAATATTACTACAACTAATTCATCTGCTTGCAGTACGGGTACGGAAGCTATCTTAATGGCATATGATCGTGTTGTATCCGGTAAAGCAGAAATAATATTAGCAGGCAGTACCAGTGATAGTGGCCCATATGTTTGGGGAGGTTTTGATGCGATGAGAATTCTTCCTCATAAATACAATGATAATCCTACAGCAGCTTCAAGACCAATGAGTGCAACAGCCAGTGGTTTTGTGCCAGGAAGTGGAGCAGGAGCGCTCGTTGTAGAAAGTTTGGAAAATGCTCAGAAACGTGGAGCTACCATGTATGCGGAAATATTAGGAGGACATGTAAACAGTGGTGGTCAGCGAAATGGTGGTAGTATGACCGCTCCCAATAGTATAGCCGTAAAAGAATGCATCAGACAAGCAGTTATAAATTCTGGAATTGAAACAAATGATATCGATACGATCAATGGTCATTTAACTGCTACCACTAAAGATGCTACGGAAATTGAGAATTGGTGTGATGCATTGGGTAGAAAAGGAAAAGATTTTCCGTACATAAATTCATTAAAAAGCCTTGTGGGTCATTGCCTTGCAGCATCCGGTAGTATAGAAAGTGTTGCTACAGTACTTCAATTAAAAGAAGACTTTGTTTTTGGAAATATTAACTGCGAAGATTTACATCCGGAAATTGCAGCTATGGTAGACAGAGAACGGATTCCTAGTAAAACTATAACTAAACCTCTTCAAATTGCAGCAAAAGCTAGTTTTGGATTTGGAGATGTAAATGCTTGTATTATATTTAAAAAATATTCATAATCAAAATTTCATGACAAAAGAAGAATTACTATCTAAATTAAAAACTATTATAGAACCTTATGTGCAGAACCAGGAAGGATTGCAAAATATGTCTGAAGACACCAACTTCATAGAGGATTTAGAGATTAACTCTGCTAACTTGGTGGATGTGATTCTAGATGTTGAAGATGAATTTGGTATCGAGATAGATAATGATGGCATGGATAAGATGCTTACAGTAAAGGCATCCATAGAGGTAATTCAAGATAAATTAGCGGCTAAATGATTGGTAACGATATAGTAGACCTTAGACTTGCTTCTGTACAAAGTAATTGGAGGAGAAAAGGTTGGTTGCAAAAAATCTTTGCTGAATCAGAACAAAATAGGATTTGGGATGCAGAAGATTCCAATCATATGGTATGGAAGTTATGGAGCATGAAAGAAGCTGCATACAAGGCGCATCAACGGCTTTTTTCGCTGTCACCTAAATACAATCCATATGATTTTATTTGTACAGATTCTAACGTGACAGTGCATAATTATAGCTATCAAACTGTCTCAAAACAAACAGAAAACTACGTTTATACGATTGCATATAGGGATCAAACGAATTTTGTTTCAAAAGTATTTACTGATAAATCATTACAGTACAAAAATAAACTTGTGTACTATATTGCCAATATAATGGATGTGAATTTATCTGCTGTAACTTTACAAAAGGATAGAAATGGTATTCCTTGCGTCAAAATTCATAATAAAATAACGGATATAGCTATTTCTTTGTCTAGTCATGGATCGTTTTCGGCTTTTACAGTTGATTTATAATTCTGAAAGTATTTTCTAATTTCTTTCCTTTCTTATTTAAACACGGATTATACGTTATGACTTCCTCGTGAGGCTTTGGCATACAATAAATAATGTGGTTTTCTTAATTTCAGCGTAAGTATCGCTACAGTTAAATTAAAAAATCTAACGAAGTGTCAGGATTTGTAGTAGCTCAAAGATATTACAGATTTTCTAACACATAATTTGGGTTAAAAAGAATAAGGGGTATTGCCCTAATAAAATACCGTATTTATACCCTTACATAGTTTATGAATAGCGTGTATATTTGTTTAAGGGAAAATGAATACACAAAAAACAACTCAAAATGATTACGCAATTAATAACTAAAGGGGAAGAAAAACGTAATGACAAAATTAAAATTACACGTTTAAGAGAAATCAATATTGTAAATACTGGACTTATAACAACTTCAGAAAGATTAGCAAAAGCATATAGTATGAATTTATAATAATTCTACTTCAAAATGGGAAAATCAAACACAATATTTAGTTTGTTTTTCTCCCTCTCATCGTGGATATTAACACCAAAATCACTGGTGTGAATAGTAGTTTTACCCAAGAAGTTTTTGGTAATATCTAGAGTGAAATTAATAATAATTTCTTTAGTAACGCCTTTGATAGTAAGGTCTCCTATTACTTTATAATTATTATCGCCGAAATGAACTACTTCTTTGCTTTCAAAAGCTATTTTGGGGTGCTTCTTTTTATAAAAAAACTTTTCCCACATCAGATGACCATCTCTTAAGAAGTTATCTGTGTCTAACGTGTTTACAAGAGCAGTTCCCTTAAAATAAGCATTATCAGGATCTTCTGGATTAAAAGATATCTTGAAATCCAAACCGCTGATTGTTCCATTAGTCTCTTCAGAAACAAAATCAAAAGAAATTTTGGCATTTTTCTTATCAAACTCTAATTTAATAACATCGTTGATTAAAGCATCTTCGTGGCCAACATAACCATCAGATACATTAGTGATATCAGAAGGTGAAGCCGGAAATTGTCCATATCCAAAAGGAATCAATAAGAGTAAAAAAAGAATTAAATTAACGTAGGTTTTCATAATATATATTGTTTTATAGATATACCGAGAATCAAGAATCGTTCCAACTGCTTTAGCAAATCGACGATCGTAAAATAGATGAAAATCGAGTAAATAATTATAATTTGATGTTAACGTTTCTACGAAATTCTAAAAAAAAATCTAACTTAGAAAGGAAATTGATTGTCAATCAGGTAACTAAGCCATAAAATTTTAAATATGGAAAATCAAAAAAAACAGAAATCCTGGTCAAAAAGAAAGTTTGCGGATTTCCAAAACAAGTATCGTCGATCTTCTAATTTCGGGTATGGATCCAAGAGAGATAAATTTGCTATCGCAGGTAATGGTGAACTATCCGTTTCCGGAAACAAGAATACAGGTGATAAGGATGCTACCAGCTAAAAGCTATTGTTTCACTTTTCTCATGGAAGCTTTTAGATATAGTAGAATCCCAATAGAAATTGCTGCACAAATCGAGAAACCTAAAAATAACGGTAGCGCAGTATTTTCAACATATCTTCCTATGTAAGTACTGATAGGAACGGCCATTATTGTGCTTATAAATCCCGTTAATGCGGCTGCTATTCCTGCAATATGGCCTACTGGTTCCATAGCCAAAGCTCTTAAGTTTCCGAATAAAAATCCTATCGAAAAAAATTGCAATCCAAAGAAAATCAACAGTATAACTACACTAGGGTTTGTATCTCCATAAAACAAGACAATATATAATAATGAAATACCAAAGAATGCGTATAATGAAATAGAAACTAGTTTTTCCATTCCATATTTTAGGACCAATGTGCCATTCAAAAAAGTAGCAGTACCAATAGAGATTGCCAATAATGCAAAAATATAGGGGAACTCATCTTTGAGCTGATATTGCTGTTCAAAAATTTGTTGAGAGCTACTAAGGTACACCAAAAAAGAACCTACTATAAAACCAGAAATAAGGGTGTAACCGATGGTGTTTTTATACTTTGCTAATTCTTTAACTCCATCTATAAAAATATGAGAAGAAAACTTAATTCGTTTAGAAATTTCTAAGGTTTCGGTTTGTCGTTTCCAAAACCAAAAGGATACTAATCCACTAAATACTAACTGAATATAAAATATTGCTTGCCAATTATAATGATCTAATACGGATTTTCCTAAAGCTGGAGCAATGATAGGAACTAAAATAAAAACCACAGTGATAAATGACATGATACGCGCCATATAATCACCACTATAAATATCTCGAATCATAGCAATAGCAATCGTTCTGGGAGCAGAAAGTCCAATACCTTGTAGAACTCTTCCAGCTATCATTACGCTAAGACTAGTAGCGTTAATACACATAAAACTAGCAATAATAAAGAGTGTAAAACCCATATAAACTACAGGTTTTCTGCCAATACTATCCGAAATAGGACCGAAAATAAGCGGACCTATACCAAGACCTAAAAAAATCATAGTAATCAATAATTGATTGTCCGCTAATTCGGTTGTACCAATATTAATTCCTATAATATCTAATGCAGGTAATAGTGCATCAATCGCCAAAGCCACAATAGACATCAACGACGCCATTAGTACAATAAATTCTAACTGTGCGTATTTCTTTTTGAGCATCCGGCAAAAGTAGCTCATTTAGCAATACAGTCTAATATTCATCATTGCTATTTAACCTTTATTTAGTAGCTGAGTTTAGGTCGATACTTCTTTAGAATTCGTAAGTGGTTTTTTAGAATACGCTGGAAATAGAGCCTCCTACAATTCCAAAACTTACAAAAATAGAGATGACCAATGCAATATTGAAGAATAAAATTCGTAAATTACGGTATAGAAATTGATAGTTAAACTATTGTAAAACAAAAAGATAGATAGATGAGGATTTTAGTTTTTATGTTAATCATATGCGGTATGTTGATTGGATGTAATAGTGTAAAAAAAACAATAGAACCAACTGCAAAAAGTGAAGCTTTAGAAGCAATGATTACCAAGAAGGCATTTACTATAGAATCAGATTGGTTGTATCCGCAGCCGACAGCCAGTATGAACGCTATTGCTAACAGTGGATTACTTCCTCTAGGAAGTACAACGAATAGTATTAATCTTATAGGAAATCCGAATTATGTAAAAATTTACGGAGATAGTATTGCAATGGATTTACCGTTTTATGGGGAACGACAATTAGCTGGACAATATGGTGGCAATGATGGGGGTATCGTTTTTAAAGGAATACCGGATCGGTATCAAGTAACAAAAGATGAAAAAAGACAACGACATATGATCAAGTTTTCGGTAAGGAATCATAGTGAATCTTATCGAGTGATTATTACATTATACCCTAATTGGGATAGCAGTATTACTATCAATAGCTCTCATCTAACATCAATTCGATACAGAGGAACTGTATCTGTACCAGAAACTGATGGTGCTGTCGTGATAAATTAATTGTTAGTTATTAGATTTTTTGAATCAAGTATTGGATAAGTAAACTGCTTATTTGTTAGTAAAACTCTGTTTTGAAAAGTTGCATAGCAATACATTCAAAATAGATAGTTGAACTAATCCCGCTTTTTCAGCGGGATCTCAGGTTTAATACCTCGAAACTTGCTTCGGAATTTTAAAACTATTTTCCATTGAATACCTTGTATGCTTGCATCGAGGTAGTTATTTGTTCATATTTAAAAAAGAAGGGAAGTAGTAGGTAAGTATTTCCTAATGCAATTTACTAGAAACTTAGAAGCTGTTCTGTAGATCCTCAATGTCTTCAATGTAAGTTTGATAAAATTCTTCTACATAAGGTCTTCTACTATTATATCCTTGCGATAAAAGTTCTTTTGATGTTTTTAGCAGAGTCAAAATTTCTGAAGGTTTTTTATTAAGAGCCCTCATCGTTTTTGCCTTCCAATAAAAAAGATCAGCATTTTTGTTATTCTTTATTCCTAAATCAAATTTTTCCAGTGCTTTTTCTAAATCACCAGTTTCAAAATAAGTAATGCCATAGTACATAAAAGCTCTACTTTCTATATAATTTAAGTCTCCGGATTTTGACTCGTGTTCAAAAAACTTTTCGAAATACTCCCGAGCTTTAGGGTATTCTTTTTTCATCATATAGGCTATACCTCTCATAAAGTCAATATTCTCGGACTGTGGATAATCTACAAAATTTGGAGTAAGCGCATCTAATTCATCAAAATCTTTAATAGCATTATCATAATCTCTATAAAAATATAAATATAAATATCCTCGATATCCTTGCCAAGACTCTGGATCAAGTGATACGGCTTTGGCATATTTCTTCATCGCCTCAGTATTGATGCCTCTTTTTACTCTAGAAGCACCCATTTCTCTATACGAATCAGAAAAAGTAGCATCCATATTTGTAGCTTCTTCAATTAAAAAATGTTCTTCGGGAGAACCTTGATAGTAGGAGCCATGCAATCCTTCTATAAACTGTTTAGCATATTTTTTTGACTCCGCTTCATCAAACTCTTTTTTATATAATTCTGGTTGTTTAGCACAAGAACTCATCAACCACAAACTACAAAGAACACTACGGTAAAATATCTTGAATCTCTCCATTTTTTAAAATAAAAGTTACATAGAAATATGAATCTCTCTTTTTGTTTCTGATGATGACTGGTTTCCATTGTTTCACACCAGAAAGAATGTCATACAAATGCGCTATTGTTTCCTTAGAGAACTGTTTCTTATTATAATCAAAATCGGCCGATTCATCAGTTACGAATTTACCGGCAATACCTTTACAGTTAATAACAAATCTAAAGGTTAAGTATCCTGATTCATTATTTAATTTGTTAGTGTCCAGTTTACTGTATATCAGCTTTTTTAGATTACCTTTTCCACCAATAAATCCTGCACGATCATTTCCGCCATTATAGTAATCAGCAATTAATTTATGAGGCAAGCAAAGAGCTAATTCTTTATCTTTATCAATAGTCTTATCAAAGTTGATGTAGCCAACACGTTGTATACCGTGTTTGGACCGTTTATCAAATTCTGAAGGTAATAGTTGTTCTACCAAAATTCTTTCTACGACATCCTTATCTGTAATAAGAGTAGATGAATACAATCCCAAATCTTGAACATAAATGCTACGAGAACGTAATTGTAGAGTATCTCTAAAGATTTTTCCAAAAGCAGTAATGTTGGCGGTATTTTGCTCTACTATTTTAGCGGGTTTGTTTTGTATGATAGTGTCTTTAATCATCGTAGTAGACTGATGAATATCTCTAGACAAAGAATCTTTATTTTTCAGATTTGCTTTATAATGAACTGTATCTTTTCCAAAGGTTGCATAAGTCATTGTTCTATCATCAGGATAGTAAGCTATTAATGTATCAGCTAAAAAATATCGTTCATAATTAATTTCTATAATATCTTTACCTTCAATTCTAAACTGTTTGGATGATTGTAATTGATAGGAAGGGCTATATCTTTCTTTACGATAGATAGAATCATTAATTTTTTCAATCAAAGAATAATCAAGAATAGTTTTTTTACTCTGTTGATTTTTTGGATAGATGTTTACGTAGTATTTGTTGATAATACCATTATTACCGCCACCTTGAGGGATAAAAAAGCGCTCAATACTGTCTGAGGTCTCATTACAGGAATAACAGATAACACATAAAAAGAATAGAAGTAATTTGTGATTCATTTAGTTCGTAATGGTTCTGCAATAAAGGTAACTTAATTTTATGAATACAAAATCAAAAACACACCGATCATAATACCGAAGAGAGGAATCAATTTTTTTCTCTTATTCTTTTCTTTAAAGACCAACCCGCCAATAACCACAGCAATTAGTATTTGACTACGTTTTATCGCAGATAATAACATAATTAGTGCCTCAGGATCTTGAAGCGCTTTAAAATAAAAATAGTCTGCGGCCTGCAGTAAAACACCAACTGCGACAATAGTCCAACGCCAGGTAAACTTTTTTCGCTTTTCTGAATTGTTAAACCACGTTAATGATAAAATCACTAACAGTATTAAAACAGTATACCAACAAAACCAAAATTGTAAGGTTTGCGGATTTAGCGTTAAACTCTGAATTAAGAATTTATCATATAAACCACTTGATGCTCCTAAAAATGTAGCGCCAATAATGGCAAATATCCATTTATTTCTTTTAAAATTGATTCCTTCTTTTTTACCTATTTTAGAGTATAGTACTACTGAAAATATGATAAGAAAAAAACCGATCCACTGCAGCAGGTTAGGTTTTTCTTGGTAAATCAAAATTGCACCGATAAAAGTAAAAAAAGGTCCCGCAGAACGTATGGGTGTTACAATGGTTATTGGTAAATGTTTTAAGGCTTGATATGCCAAAACCCATGATGAAGTCATGATCATTGATTTTATAAAGATAAAACCATGAGTTTTCCAGGAGATACTAGTAATATGAAACCCTATTTCCTTAGTATATTCTGGAAAATATAGCGAACCAATAAAAAACGGAAGAAGTAATAAAAACCCTGAACCTATGGTTCCTAAAAGTACAGGAAAGACTTCATTTCCTTGTACAGCATGTTTTTTACACAGGTTATGTAATCCTAAAAAAAGTGCGGCTAATAAACCTAAATACATCCACATGCCGCGAATATAGTTTTTTAAGCTATTTTGTAATTATAATATCGAAATTATCTTTTAAAATTACCTTGAATTCCTTCTTTGTATTTTTGATTACAACCTACGTTTTATGACTATAGAATCTATTGAATTTTTAGTAAGATAGTTATATATTTGAGCCTAAAATACATGTATGTCTTTCAATAATCCATTACTGTTTTTTATTTGTGCGATAGGTGTTTTTAATGGATTTTTGGTAAGTTTTTATTTTCTTTTTTTGAGTAAACAAAAACGAGTTCAGAACCTGTTTTTCGGATTATTAGTGTTGATGCTAAGCCTTCGTATTGGTAAATCTGTATACATTATTTTTACTCCTGTTGAAGAAAAAGATTTATTAATTCCTCAGTTAGGTTTATCAGCTTGTTTCTTGATTGGAGTCTCATTGTTTTACTATTTAAAATCTTCAGTAATCAATTCGAAACAAGTTTTAAATTCCTGGAAAATACACTTTTCGATATTATTTTTAATTGTACTTGTTGTAGGTGTTCTCAAGCCTTATGAATCGAATGTATATTTTTGGCATACGTATTTTATACATTTTATTTATCTCGTTTGGGGAGTGTACCTTTTTCTTTCGGGTTATGTTTTACGATATATTTTTAAGAAAATAGCAAGTAATACTCAAAAATGCACTACTGCAGAACTTTGGTTAGTAGCTGTATTTATTGGTAATATACTTATTTTTATTGCCTATATGATTGGTTATTTCTATTTATACCTGATAGGAACGATTACTTTTTCCGTAGTATTTTATGCATTGTTATTCTTTTTTCTGTTTAAAAAAAATAGAGAAACTATTTTCCAAGATATCCCTGAAAAATATAGTGCTAAAAAGATCCATGCAAAAGAGGCACAGTTTTTAATTGAACAATTGAATACGCTCATGCAGGAAAAAGAACTATATAAAGAAAGTGATATTAAGTTACACTATGTAGCTAAGAATATACATATTTCTACCCATAAATTATCCCAATTATTAAATGATAACTTAGGAAAAAGTTTTGCATCGTTTATTAATGACCATAGAATAGAAGAAGCAAAACGATTATTAATAAGTAATAACCAGTTTACATTAGAAACTATCGGTTTTGAAGCAGGATTCTCTTCCAAATCAAACTTTTACGCTACTTTCAAGAAAGTGGTTGGTAAGACTCCTTCAGAATTTCAAAAGCAATTTTCTCAAGAATAATATTCCAATTTTATAATTCTGGACACCTAAATTATAACCTATCATTTTAAATTAATGTCATTTTAAGAGGTTTGAATAAACTTTTAAATCTTTTATTATGAAATCATATGTATTTGCATTCATACTTGTATGTATTGTTCAAATTTCTAACGCACAATCTGAAACTTCACTTATTGAAAAAACACTTCAGAACTATATTGATGGGAGTTCTTATAACAAGATCCCTCAATTAGAAAGTGCATTTACCGAAGACGCTACACTTTATCTAACCACCAAGGATGGTTTGTTTAAACGATTCACTCCTACAGAATATTCTGGTTTTTTCAAGAATAAAGCCCTTGGAACTTTTAATGGACGTTACGGAAAAATTCTGGCAATAGAAATTGTAAAAGATATAGCGACGGCGAAGGTTGAGATTTCTTTTCCAGAAAGAGGGATGTTATATATAGATCTTTTCTTACTGAAAAAGAAAAATGAAGCCTGGAAAATTATTAGCAAAACTGCCACTAGAGTTGATGAAAATAAATAAGATGAAGCATTACATTCTACTCCTAATAACAGTAGTATCAACATCTTTATTTGCTCAAGATTCAGTCATTAGGTTCATAGATACTACCATCGAGATTGATGGAGAAATAGATGAAAATGTTTGGCAGCAAGTGCCTGGATACACTAATTTTTATAATTATTTACCTACTGATGAGGGTATTGCAGAAAATCAAACTTCTGTAAAGCTATTTCATAATGGTGTCTATTTATTCGTAAGTGCTATTTATAATGATACTACAGAAAAGACGCAAGTAAGTACTTTGAAAAGGGATGTGCCAATTGGTTTGAGTGATGGTTTTGTGCTAGTTTTAGATACCCAAAACCAAGAACAGAATGCTTCTTTTTTTGCTTTAAATTCTTTAGGTAATCAAACTGATGGTTTGATAGGCAGGAACAGTGAAGGATACGCAATGAACTTTAACTGGAATACTGTATGGAAATCTCAGGCATTGCTAAACGGTACAAAAAAACAATACGAAATGGCCATACCCCTAAAATCACTAAACTACAATACTAATAACGCTGTTTTTGGGGTTCAGTTTTATGTTCGTGATATCAAGAATAATTCTTGGACTATTTTTAAAAATGTAAAAAGGAATTATTCGAATTTTGATTTGCGATTTACTGAAAAATTTATCGTGGAGAATCTACCGAATAAAGCACCTTCAAAATTTACCGTAACTCCTTCAATTACCACGAACTATCAAAAAGACATTCTAGAGGATGAAGAAATAAAGACATTCACACCAAGCTTAGATGTACAATATAATGTAACATCATCTTTAAAATTGGACCTAACGATAAATCCAGATTTTTCTCAAATTGACGTGGATCAACAAGTAACCAATTTATCTCGTTTCTCCATTTTTTTTCCTGAACAAAGAAACTTCTTTTTAGAGAATAGTGATTTGTTTTCAAGTTTAGGAGTTTTTGGAGTTAATCCTTTTTATTCGAGAAGAATAGGAGCAGGTAGTGGTATTCAATTTGGGGTAAAACTCTCTGGGAATGTAGCTCCAAAAACCAGAATAGGTCTATTGAATGTACAAACGAGTAAAGAGGAAGAAATAGCCTCACAAAATTATGGAGTACTAGTTACAGAACAACAAGTAACAAAAAACATTACAACAACCGGATACTTTATTAATAGACAGGAAACGGATAAACTAGAATTTATTGATGACTACAATAGGGTAGCAGGCTTAAATTTACGATATACTTCCGAGAATAATAAATGGATAGGTGAAGCGAATTATAGTACAAGTTTTAGCGATGGAATTTCTAAAAACACTAGTTTTTATAATACAGGTATATCTTATAATAAGCGAGGGTTAAATTGGAATACTTCTATAAAAAAGGTAGAAGAAAACTATACGACGGATGTTGGGTTTACTCCAAGATTATTTAATTATGACGCTATTAATGATGTTCAAATACGAGAAGGTTATATTCAAACATCCTCCGGTATAGAATATGAAGCTTTTTATAAAACATCGAACCTCATAAATTCCATTCGTTTTGCAAATTATGGTCTTAATAATTATTTTGATGAAAGTGGTAGATTGACACAGTCGCAAAACTTCTTCAATTCGGCTATTTTCTTTAAAAATTTGTCTGCGGTATATTTTGTACTTAACTATGATTATATAGATCTAAAATATGGTTTTGATCCTTTAGGAAACGGCAATTCATTAATACCAGATATTTATCGCTTTGGGATTTTAAAAATAGGATATAATTCAGCCAATAACCAAGCATTTCGATATCGTGTTAACCTACAAAGAGGAACTTATTATAATGGACAACGAACCGCTGGTGGCGCTTATCTTAATTACCAATTATTACCTTTTGCTAATGTAGAACTATCCTATGATGTAAACTCCATTGATTTACCGGAGCTTGGTAAAGAAACGTTTCATTTAGCACGTTTTACTGGACAAGTGTTTTTTAGTAATAGGATAAATTGGACTACCTATGTACAATATAATACTCAAGGAGATAACTTCAATATTAACAGTAGGTTACAATGGGAGTACAAACCTTTATCATACGTATATCTAGTAGTTACTAATAACTATAATAAACGTATAGAGTCTGAAAATTGGGGAGTAGCTTTTAAAATTAATTATAGATTAGATTTTTGATAAATAATAGAGGAGAAGACAACATAATCCATATAAAGGTCATTTCACATTATCACCCATATTTTATTTAAATGTATGCCGTTGTTCTTTTGTCGAAGATGCATTTAGTAATTCATTAAATGTCCTAATGGTATTAAAATCACGCGTAATTTCTCCAGAAACAGCTATTCCAGAAACACCTGTTTTTAATATGTATGTAACGTCTTCTGTAGTGATGCCTCCAATACCAATAATCGGTGTTTTGGTCTTTAAGGCTTCTATAATTGAAGTATAACCACTTATGCCTAAAACCGGACTTAAATTATCTTTGGTGGTTGTAAATCTAAAAGGACCTAAACCAATATAATCTACTTCTTTGTTAATTAATGTTTCGCAATCTTGTAAGGTATTTGCTGTTCCTCCAATAATTTGCCAAGTATATAAGTATGGTCTGACTATAGTAGGGCAGGAATCAGTTTTTCCTAAATGTACCCCATCCGCTTTAACTTCTTTTGCTATTTTATAATGATCATTAATGATTAATCTCGTCTGAAAATGAGCTGTGATTTCTCTAGCTTCTTTAGCAAATTTTAAAAGTTTTTTTTCTGAAATACCTTTTAATCGTAACTGTACTAATTCTGCACCAGATGTACACGCTTTTTGGATGTTCTCTACATGCTCTTTTGGAGAATTTCCCTGCGATATATAATGTAATTTAGGTATAATCATATGTTAGTTGTATTATCATAAACAGTCGAAAAAACATCTATGTAGCAATTGTTTTAGCGTATTCCATAAAACTAGATTCAAAACGTTTTAGTTTTGGAGGTATTTTTTCTGAGTATAATATATACTGACATTTTTTAATACCTCGGGTTATGGAAAGTATAGAAGTATATGCTGAGTTTTGAACTAAAAACTCGGCATCGTCTACACTAAAAATCTTCAATTGAGAAGTACTTACGCCATTTGATAACAATAACTTATTCATTGATTTAGGCGTAGAAATAAGAATATCTACACCTTCAAATATTTCTGATTTTTGTAGATCAATATGAAGCTTTTCGTGCCCTACATAAACTCGTAGTGAATTGTGCTTGGTATACGCTAAAAAAGCATCATATAACTCCAAAGCTCTT
Source organism: uncultured Aquimarina sp. (assembly GCF_947495315.1). Lineage (GTDB taxonomy): Bacteria > Bacteroidota > Bacteroidia > Flavobacteriales > Flavobacteriaceae > Aquimarina. The sequence goes on from NZ_CANLYD010000018.1 coordinate 107,221, forward strand.
TCTGTATTTTCTACAAGAACTATAGCCCTTGGAGCATTTCCTACAGCCTCACATTTTAACTTTTGCAAAGTAGTAAGTATAAGGGTAGTCGTTTTCCCACTATCTTTTGAAGCTGCACAAAAGACATTAGCACCACTTTTTATTACTGGAATGCTTTTGCTTTGAAAAGAAGTAGGTGTTGTAATTTCTAGATGCGCTAGCATCTCTTTTATGTGGGAATGTAATTTTTTAAAAGGCATAGGAATTAAAGAAATGATTGTTTAGCGTAAGATTCTTAATTGTTATTCTGGTATGAAACAAAGATACTACCTAGAAACGGAATAAACCGATATTTACTTTTTCTAATCTAAAGTATTAGAGTAGTAAACTTAAGAAATGTAATAATTGAGTGTTAAAAAATTAAAAAAAAGAGCAGGATAAACGCTTAGTAAAAATCGATTAAACTCAGATAAATCCTTTGGAATCGTCGTAGATATCCCAAAAATTTACGCTTATCTTATTTTTTATATAACAAAATTGTAAATATTGTATTTTTTTAATAATAAAATTAACATTTACATAATTAATTAAATATATTTGCGCCTCAACTAATTTATTATTCACGCATAATACTTTTTAAACTATTTAACACAAATCATTTAATCTAAAACCTAAAAATGAAAACTCAACTAAGCTTTACGAAAAGAACTTTATGGCTATTGGCCATAACAATGATGACTACTGTCGCCATGCAAGCACAGCAGGTTATTAATGCTACTTTACAAAATGATGGTAGAACAAGGCAATATCGTCTTTATATTCCCGCAAGTTACGATGCCAGTACACCAACTCCTTTAATTTTAAATTTTCACGGATTCACCAACAACATTGATACTCAGTATAATCAGAGTGATTTTAGACAACTAGCCGAAGACAATCAATTTATATTTGTAACACCACAAGGCCTTGGCTTTCTTGCAGGATGGGCAATAAACAATAATTTTGGTGGTAATGAAGATGATCTAGGATTTTCTGACGCTTTGATAGACAAAATTCAGCAGGATTATAATATCAATGAAAAACGAATTTATGCAACGGGATTCTCTAACGGAGGTTTTTTTAGTTATCGATTGGCTTGTGAATTAAGCCCTAGAATTGCAGCAGTAGCTTCTGTTGCAGGTAGTATGACTAGATCATGGATTAATAATAATCAATGTCAACCGCAACATCCAACGGCTGTATTGCAAATAACAGGTACTAATGATAATGTAATTTCCATAAACGGTAATGGAAGTAATGAACCCATACAGGATGTAATGGAATACTGGTCTGCTGTTAATAATGGAGACCCTACACCAGATGTAATTCAATTAGGAGGTGGGTCTACGCGTTCTATTTGGGATAATGGTGATAATGGTGTGACAGCAGAATTTATTAGAGTTCAAGGAAAAGGACATAGCTGGAATGGTGGAAATGTAAATACTTCTCAAGAGGTTTGGAATTTCTTTTCTCGATTTGATATAGATGGAGCCATAGATGGTACTCCGCCACCGCCACCTACAGCCTGTAGTACTACAATAGCATCCTTTCCTTTTAGTGAAAGTTTCGAAAGTAGTTTAGGACAATGGTCGCAATCCACTAGTGATGATATAAACTGGACTAGAGATTCTGGAGGTACACCTTCTAACAGTACAGGCCCGTCTAATGGAGCAGATGGCAATTTTTACCTTTATGTAGAGGCATCTGGTAATGGCACCGGTTTCCCTAATAAAAGGGCCATACTTAATTCACCTTGTTTAGATTTTAGTGGAGTTGATACTCCAACGCTTAACTTTCAGTATCATATGTTTGGTAGTGCTATTAATAGTTTAACAGTAGAAGCAAGAACGAATAACACAGGAAACTGGTTATCTGTATTTAGCAGATCTGGAGATCAAGGGAATGTATGGAATGGTACAAGTATAAATCTATCGGATTATGCTGGTAACCCAAGTGTTCAGCTACGATTTAATGTAGTAACTGGTTCTGGAGGTAGTGGATGGCAAAGTGATATTGCAATCGATGCGGTATCCATCCAGAACGGTACCGTAGATCCAGGACCAACATGTGAAAGTATTGATTTTAATGATTTTGCAATTACTTCGTTTTCTAACCAAGATAGCGCAGGTAATTTCTCTATAGGAAGTGGAGGAGATGCGTTATCATTAACTAACAATACGTGGAAATTTATTGGTCTTAATTACAACGTTACGGCAAATACCGTTATCGAATTTGATTTTAGTAGTACATCCCAGGGAGAGATTCATGCAGTAGGTTTTGAGAATGACAATTCGTTAACATCATCACGTTATTTTAAAGTACACGGTACTCAGAACTATGGTGTTACTAACTTTGATAACTATTCATCTGGTACTACTACCTATGTAATTCCTGTCGGAAATTTCTATACAGGATCTATGGATAGATTAGTATTTATAAACGATAATGATGGTGGTTCAGGAAATAATTCTATTTTTTCGAATGTAAAAATATATGAAGGATCTTGTAATGGTGTATCTGTAGAACGAGTGATTGCTGGATTGGACATTAAACAACCAATATTAGGTAATGAGAATGAAGGTATAGGTGCTATTAAAATGACTCCGAATCCTACAAACGATCTATTTTCTTTAAACCTGAACTCAGAAAGTACTGTAGAAACTATGGTAAGTATTTATACCATATTAGGACAGAAAAAATATGAGGCTAGATTACAATCAGGTGTAAACAATTTCTCTGCGAATAGCTTAGGACTTAGTTCTGGGATTTATGTTGTGAAAATTAAATCTGAAGGAGAGGAAGGAATCACTAAAAAATTAATTGTTAGATAATAAATAATAATTCATCATATATAAAAGATGCTTCAGAATTCTCACTGAGGCATCTTTTCTTTTTACCAGCTATCTAAAAGTTTCAGACTATAAAGAATACTGAAAATCAGAAATAACATTTCTTATATTTGTGAAGCTAACTTATGATCATTTGGAATTCAGTAAAAACTTGTTATTCTTTTTTAGTGCCTTAGGAGCTTTTAATGGACTTTTTTTGAGTCTATATTTTGGATTTTTAATTAAGAATAGAAGTAGAGCCACTCATTTTCTAGCAGCGCTGTTATTTGTAATCAGTGTACGTGTTACCAAGTCTGTTTTCCTAACGTTTTATCCAGGCACATCTTCTGTATTCGTAAGTGTAGGATTAGCAGCCTGTTTTTTAATCGGTCCATTTTTATATTTGTATACCAAAATTGCCATAAATCCTCATAAAGTCCATAAATGGAATTGGTTATTTCATATTATTCCGGTATTGATATTTATGACTGTTATTAGTATCGAATATCCTTATAGAGAATATAGGCATTTGTGGTGGCGTAGTCCTCCAAGAATCTTTGGGATGCTGTTATTTACTCAATGGACACTATATACAATAGCTGCCATCTATCAGGCCAGAAATACATTTAAGATACTTTGGAGTAGAACAAAAAAGATTACTACACTAGATTTCTGGATCATTAATATTGTTACAGGTGGTTTTATTATTTGGTTGGCATATAATACTACAACCTACACCTCATATATTGTAGGAGCTTTATCATTTTCTTTTACGTTTTATATCACATTGGTTATCTGGATTATAAAACGAAGAAAAAGTACACTTACATTTCTTACACCTACTGTAAAATATGCCAATAGAAAGATTGATCAAGAAAAAGCTTCTTCGATTGCAGATAAGTTAGATACCTTGTTTAAAGAGGAAGAAATACATCGTAATCCTAACTTAAAGTTATCAGATGTTGCAGATCAACTTCATATAAAACCTCACGAACTCTCCCAGTATTTAAATGACAATTTGGGATTAAGTTTTTCAAATTATATCAACACACATCGTATAAAAACGGCTACAAAATTGATTCAAACCAATACATTACTTACCCTAGAAGCTATCGGAAATGAATGTGGTTTTAAATCAAATTCTACTTTTTATGCTGCTTTTAAAAAACAAGAAGGAATGACACCATCTCAGTTTAAAAAATCCTTGGAGTAACCACAGTTTTTTCTTCGGAATTATAAATCCGAAGAACATAAACCTTTTTTTATATGTCGATTTTCAAGGTTTCAAATAGATTAGCATTCGAAATCAATCTTATAAAAAAAGCGAACAATGAAAAACCTATTTGTAGTATTCTTATGCCTAATCAGTTTTGAAATAGTACTTGCACAATCAGACAAAGATCAAATCACCGAAACCCTTTTAGATTATATAGAAGGAACAGCTAACGGGGCACCAGAACGAATAAAAAATGCTTTTCATAAAGATTTAAATTTATATTCCATTGCTAACGATACCCTGAGCATTACTTCTGGCAAAAAATATATTGGTTATTTTAAAGAAGGGCAAAAGCGGGATAGAGTAGGGAAGATCGTTTCTATAGATGTGGTTAACAATGCTGCTATGGCCAAAGTAGAAATTGATGTCCCAACCAGAAAGCGACTTTATACGGATTATATGATGTTACTAAAGGTAGAAGGAAAATGGAAAATTATCCATAAATCATATACCCATGTTAGTTATTGAATTAGTGAACTTATCTTGAGTAATGCTTTGACCTACAAAATTTACATTTTGCACTCTAATTTTGTTGGTAGCTATGGCTATGCTGAAAAAAACCTACTTCATTATAGCACAAAAGCCAAACTTTTCGGTTGAAAACCATTGCTCAAGATGAGTTCAATATCTATTAGCTAATAGAAAATGTAATAGTAGATATTTTAACTATATATGGCGGCTACTTTATGAAGCAACTAATCTCATCATTTTTGTTTTTGTTTTGCTCTCAGATCCAAGCTCAGGATATTGATGTACGTTTTATCGGATTAGAAGAAGATATCGATAGTTTAATGTATACGTATCAAACTATTGGTATGTCTATATCAATCGTGGAAAATGGAAAAATCATTTATTCAAAAGGGTTTGGGTATAGGAATTTAGAAAAAAAACTACCGGTAACACCAAATACAATATTTCCGATTGGTTCGGTTTCTAAGCCGATAACGGCATCTCTAATAGGAGTGTATTTAGGAAAAGACAAACTTTCTGTAACGGATAGACCAAGTAAATTCATACCATATTTACGATTCTCAACTGATGAGATGAATAACCTGATTACAATCGAGGATTTGTTATCCCATAACTCGGGAATTGGAGTTGTAGATGCTACTCATGTATTCTTTCCAACGGATGATATAGAAAAACATCTAAAACGGTTAACTCGGTTAGCACCTAATAGTTCGGTAAGAGAACGTTTTGATTATAGTAATATGGGATATGCGATACTAGGAGAAGTTTCATCACAAATTTCAGGAAAAACGTGGGCAGAAAACGTTCAAGATGAGATTTTTAATCCATTGCAAATGAAGCATTCCAATTGCTCTTTGGATGCCTTGCAATCCAGTGACAACTATTCGTTAGGATATAGTATAACAAATGGAAATCCAATAGAAGTAGTCTATGAAGATCAGCACGAATCATATGCCTCTGGAGCCATAAATAGTAGTTCATTAGACTTATCTAAATGGGTAGTAATGTTATTAAATGGCGGATTATATAATGATAAACAATTGATACCAAAGCAATACCTAGAAAATTCTTTTAGCGAACATAATATCATTAGAGGAAGTTTTAGTTTTGATAAAAAATATAACCTACTAACAGATACATATGGTTATGGTTGGTTTGTACATCAATATAATGATCTATATAGAGTGAATCACGCAGGTAACGTGTCTGGTTTTACGGCAAGTGTGGACTTATATCCGCATAAAAAAATTGGCATCATTATTTTAACCAATCAAGGTTCTTCTAATCTATTAACAAAACCAATAAGTGATATGGTATTAAATAGACTCTTGGATTTGGACAAAAAATCGTGGAAAGATTATGAGATAAAAATCGGAGAAGCTATTGTTCCAAATGTAAGTTTCAAACCTATTAATACTGAGAAAAAAACAAGTCATGAATTGAAAGATTTTTGTGGTAAATACTTTTCTGAAGCTTATGGAATAGTGAGTGTTTTTCTAGAAGGAGAAAATTTGATGATTAAGTTTCCGGCTTTTAAGATGTATTTGGAACATGTAGGATATAATACATTTATAAATAGAGTGACAGAAATACATCATCAAAACACGCCTTCATTTTATATTAACTTTTACTCGGATAATAACGGTGAAGTATCTGAATTATCAATTAAGTTTTCTGATGCACCAGAACATTTTATTAAAATGGAATAAATAATAGAAAGAATATAGGTTATAATAATTTGTTAATAGTTGCATAAGAAATAGCTTCATAAATATTAGCAACACCTAGCTTTTCAAAAAGTTTTTTTCTGTGAAACTTTACAGTATCAGGAGAAATATAAATTTTTTCTGAAATTTCATTTATTGCATAGCCTCTAATAGAATATTGCAGTATTTCTTTTTCTCTCATAGAGAGTTCAATCTTTTTTACAGATTTCCAACAATCGGTAGTTAGATCATAAGTCATTTTTTGTGCACCATCTTTTTTGGTAATGGTAATATTACCAGAATTCTGTTGTGTAGATAGTGAAACGAAACAAATTGCTTTCCATATTTTTCCGCTTTCTGTTAAAAATAAAGGTGTCAGCTTTTGATTGATTAAAATGGTTTTGCCCTCTTCATTTTTTAAATGAAAATCATATGATATACTATAATCCTTTCGCTCTTGAAGAGGTATTTTTTCATAAAAGTCAAAACCGATTGTATTTATTTTTAAAAGTAGTTCCAAATCTTTTTCTGGCACATATTTAAAATAAAAATCATATCCCATTTCTTTGACTTCTGAAGCAGAATTTCCACATAAAAATAACGGGTTGTCCGACACATATTCAAATCCTTTTATTTCATAATCAATCACATAAATGCTCTGGTATGTAGTTCTTGTAAAGGCTTCTATGACTTCGAGATAATTTGCTGTTTGATTGATATCGTTATCTGTTAGATTTCCGATTGTATTTTTTAAAGAGAAAAAAGAATTGATGTCAGCCATAGTAACAAATATAAGTTTTTTTAAAAACTACTCGAGAGTGTAGTGCTAATTGTCTAAATAAGCCTTATGCAAATAATACATTTTTTAGAAACTACTCTTGGGTGTAGCTTAAGAACATTCGGATACACTTAGTTTTGGTAGTAGAAAACAAAATTTAATAACATGAAAAAAATACTTTTTACACTACATGTATTCCTATTTCTTCAATTGTCGGCACAAGAAACCTTAAGTGCTACTCAATGGCAGGAAGACCTTCGATTTTTACAAAGTACGATACATAAAGACTACTCGTTTCTTTTTGTAAAAACAACAAAAGAAGATTTTGATACCGAAGTGGAAACACTATACAATGACATTGCGAATTTACAAGAACACGAAATTATTGTTGGGATTTCTCGACTCGTGTCTTTATTCAAATACGGGCATACTTATGTTAGTTTCCATCAAAAGCCTTTTGAATTTTCACAATTTCCTTTCAATTTATATGAATTTAATGATGGAATTTATATTCAGGGAACGCACAAGAATTACCCAGAAGCAGTTGGAGCAAAAGTCATAGCAGTAGAAGGGAAGCCTATTTCAGAAGTTCTAAAAGCAATTGAACCGACAGTAGAAGTAGAAAACTTACAATATTTTAAAGCCTACGGAATTAATAATATACGATACCCTGAAGTCTTACACGCTCAAAAACTAACAAAAACCCTTCAAAATAAAGTTACTCTTACTTTAGAAAAAAATGGCAACCAATTTATACAATCCTTTACTGTGTTGGCTAAAGGAGAACGTGTGCCTACACATCGTGGTTATGTACATCAAAATGAAAATTGGTTAGATGCCAGAGATCAATCAACAACACCTCTATATTTACAGAAACTAGATAAGGTTTACTTCTCAGAATACTTAGCTAAAGAAAAGGCGATGTATGTTCGACATAGCAGAATTAGAGATGAAGCCGGAGAAAGTACCAAGGATTTTTACACCCGTGTTTTTGATGAAATAGAAACTAATGATACCGAGAAATTAATTATTGATTTGCGTTTAAATGGCGGTGGAAATAACTATTTGAATAAAGATGTTATAAAAGGTCTCATTAAAAATGAAAAGATCAATAAAATAGGAAAGCTATTTGTTATTATTGGAAGACGAACCTTTTCTGCTTGCCAAAATCTCGTTAATGAAATGGACAATTATACCAATGTCATTTTTGTAGGAGAGCCCACAGCAGAAAACATCAATTTTTGGGGTGATAACCGCCCTGTAAAATTACCAAACAGTACTATTGATATTTCTTTGTCATATTTATGGTGGCAGGATAAGCCGGCTTTAGAGAATGCTGATTGGATAGCTCCTAGTATTCCAGTCACTATGAGTTTTGATGAGTATGCTAACAATCAGGACCCTGTATTAGAGGCAGCATTAACTTTTAATGTACCTGATTTTAAACCCAGGCCCATGGATTATATCACAAGCTTATATATATCTGGACAATCACAAAAATTGACTGAAGAACTTCCTAAAATGATCCAAGACCCATTGTATGCGTTTTGTGATTTTGAGACAGAACTACTTAAAGTAGGAAACATGTTGTTGCAAAGCGGTCGTGTACCACAAATCCAGGCATCTATCCAAGTATGTTCTATGGTATTACAATTATTTCCAAATTCGGCAAACGGGTATAAATATCTAGGGGAATCCTATATGGCAGCTGGAGAAACTCAAAAAGCAAAAGAAGTACTCCAAAAGGCTATTTCTTTAGATACTTATGGAGAGATAGGGAAGAGTGCTAAAGAGATGCTTAGCGAGGTTGATTGATGGTAATATGACATTAATAGTAATTCTAAATATAACAAGTGTACAGTTATTATAATGTGTACACTTGTTATATTTTATATCTGAATACATTACTCTATTGCAATAATATTCTTCTTAAACAATACGGTAGAAACCAAAGTCATTCCCAAACCAATGGCTAATAGAATACCCATTTTAGGAAGAATGGCTATCAAAGGTAGTTGTCTCCAAAAAATATCAAAGAAACCTTCAATTCCCCAATAATTCACGCTAATTACCGCAATGTTTTGCATGAATGCTGGCATCATATTAATCGGAATCATACTGCCTCCAATGGCAGACATCAGAATGATAATAATCGTACTCATTCCTTGTAATTGTTGACGGGTTTTTACCGTTGACACTAGTAAAACTCCAAAACTAGATACTGCAAACGAGATACATAAAATCAATAATAGCAATGAAAATAGATCCATAAAAATAGGTAATCCGAAGGCTAACCAGGCGAAGACAAACATCGCGGTTAATTGTAAAATAGAAACCACCATGGCCGTTCCCATTTTTGCTAATAAAATGTATAATGGTTTTACAGGAGCTATTAATAAACGTTTTAAAGTTCCTGCTTCTTTTTCATCTAATAATCCACCGCCAATAGCAGCAATACTAAACAACAACATCATTATTGCAGTTCCTCCTACAGCTTGTACCAAACCAGGATGTGCTTTGGTTGAACTCTCTTTGATCAACGAAGTAGTTTTTAGCTTTATGGTATTCATCACATCTACTTTTCCTAAATGATACTTGAATCCTTCTTTTAAAACTGTATGTACAATTCGCATCTGTAAATCTCGCGCAGCGTCGTATTTTAATTCGATAGGTAAATCTGTATCCGCAGTGACAGCATCCGAAAATCCTTTTTCAAAAATTAAAGCAGCTACATTTTTCCCTTTTCTAACAAGATCTAAAGCTTTCTCTTCTTCAGAAGCTATCAAACGAATGGTTTGCATGGCATTTAATTTTGCAATCAATTCTTGAGAAGCCATTGTATCATCTTTATCCACCACCAACACTCCTAAAGGTTTTGGAGCACTTTGCTTTTTGGCAACCCCACCAAAAGCAAATGCAAATAGTGTAATCATAATAATAGGTAATAGAAAGGTAATCAAGACTCCTTTTTTGTCCATGAAAAACAATCGTAAGTCTTTTTTTAAAACAGTAAATATCATAATAGTTGATTTTGTAATAGATGGATATGATGGCGACTAATCTCTTAGTTGTTTTCCGGTTAGGTTTAAAAAAATCGCTTCGAGGTTTATTTTATTCAATTGTATGTCTTTGATGGGTAATTGCAAATCATTACAGGCTGAAATCACTGTAGAAAGTTCTTGCACTGTACTTTCTATTAATAGCTTGTTTTTATTTTGTGTCATAGAATAGGAAAGTAATTCTCTTAGTTGATCTACATTGTTCTCATAAAGGAAATTAAATTCGAATTGAATACTTTCTTTCAGCTGTACCAATTCTTTTAACTGAGATTGTGTTCCTTGTGCGATGATTTTTCCTGAGTCTATAATTGCAATGCGATCACACAAACGCTCTACTTCTTCCATATAATGTGTAGTATACACAATGGTCATTCCTTGTTTATTCAAGGTCTCAATGACTTCAAAAATATGATTTCTACTTTGTGGATCGATCCCCACAGTTGGCTCGTCCATGAATAATACTTTCGGATGATGTAACAATGCCGCAGCAATATTGATTCTGCGTTTCATTCCCCCAGAATAGGTTTTGATCAAATCTTTCTTTCGATCTAGCAATCCAATCAATTCCAGGGTTGTATGGATTCTTTCTTTCAGTATTTTGGATGGAATTCCATATAAATTACCCCAGAACAACAAGTTCTGATATGCAGAAAGGTCTTCGTATAAGGATATCTCCTGAGGTACAACCCCAATTAAATGTTTACATGCAGAAGAATTTTCACTACTGTTTTTACCATCAATATGAATAGTTCCTGCATCACTTTTTAAAATAGCACTCATCATATTCAGTGTGGTAGATTTTCCAGCACCATTGGGACCTAAGAGTCCGAAGATTTCTCCTTTTTTAATGGTAAAGCTAATATCATGTACTGCTTGTATGTTCTGGAATGATTTGGAAAGGTTTTGTACTTCAATCATAGTTAGTTGTTCATTGATAATTCAAATGTCGTGAACCCAATACGATATCTATAAATGATGTTACTGAATTGTATTTTTTTAAGGATGAATTGTGTGTTGGGTGAAAATCCTGTTCCTCGAAATGAAATAAAGAAGGAGTACTTTGCTTTGGAATTGCCGAATGAGGAAGGTCTAGTAGATCTTTTGAAGTAGGAACTAGATGATGCGGTGGCGTTTACTACTTCTTTAGTTTTTTTAAAAGTTTTCTAACGAAATCGAAGATTAGCTTCGCCGAATTCTAATTTGGTAAGCAAATTATTCATTTCATAAACTCCTCTAGAATAATAGAAACATTGTGAACTAAAAGTTTATTTTAAAAGGTAATGGAACGCTCTTTTTGTAGTAGAGCAGTAAAGTGACAGCAAAATATATGTAGAATGAAGTTTATAATTTAAACCATTTCTTATACTTGTTAAGTTAACTAAAATGCTCGTAAATCATTTTCAACGTCTTTACATTAATTACAGTTGCAGGCGGCTTGGTTTTGTCTAACAAGCTATTAGCTTGTTCTTTCACTAATCCCCATGCGACGTTTTTGGATTCCGATTAGTGGACCGGCCAGAATTGAAGATGCAAGTGCTGCAAATACTATGGCTACGAATATTGCATGTCCAATGAGTTGAAGTTCAAGTGCGAGCGTAGCGACTACAATTTCCATGGCACCGCCTGGAATGAAAGTAATACCCATTAAAATTGATGTTTGTTGGGACTGTTTGCCTAGTTTCGCTCCTAACCAAGCACCTACAAATTTACCCAAGATTGCAACCGCGCAAAAGATAACTGTAGGCCATAATACCATACCAGTTAAGAAATCGATTTTGAGACCAAGTGTAGCAAAGAAGAGCGGTACAAATATGGCATGCAAAGTGTCAGAAACACTCTTACGAAGATCATCTGATACACCTTTTGCACTTCTTGCGATAGTACCAGCAAGAAAGAATCCAAGAATAGCATGAATACCCAACCACTGTGTAATAGCGCCACAAAGTAAGCCTAAACTTGCAATTAAGGATTGTGATGCTGCTGGCTGTGGTAGTGTGGTTGATTTTACATAGCGCAGCGCAGCACTCAATAGTTTAGAACCATAAGAAACACTTAAGACGACAAATACTATGATACCTAAGACTGAAGCGACTATTTCGACAATACTTATAGTATGAGGTGTTGCTAGTGAGATAACCACAGTGAATAAAAACCAACCGAAGATATCATTAATAGCACAGGAGGAAAGCGCAAGGGATCCTTTTGGTGTTTTACTAATTTCAAGATCATTTAGAGTACGTGCGACAACAGATATTGCAGTTATAGAACCCGCTACTGACAAAAACAGTGGAAATGTGTAGGCGTTTGCTTTGTCTCCCCAATAGATGGGATCAAAAGCACTAAACACAGGAAAGCCTATAGCTATAGGAAACAATACTCCTACGATACCAATTAGCATTGCAGCACGACCACTAAGAATTGCTTTTTTAATATCTACATGAAAACCCGAAGCGAGTAAAAGAAAGAATACCCCAAGCCAAGATACTGTTTCGAGCATAGTGGATTGTATCTGGTCTGAGGGAAAGAGCCAGAGCTGCAAGGAAGGGGAAACTCGTCCAAGAAGTGTTGGTCCCAATAGGATACCAGCTAGAATTTCACCAACGATGGCAGGTATTTTAAAGGATTCAAAGATAACACTAAGAGTTCTTGCACTACCCAGAAGAACAAGGATTTGCAAAAGAAAAAGTAAGATGTGACTTTCATTGAGGTGATTCATGTTTACGTTTCTCTGGTGTTTTCTAATTCTCTAATATTACTTTATTGAACTTGGGTTCGCCTTATGTTATTCCTAAATTGTTAAACAAATCATTTGAACTATGAAAAACAAGGACAGGTATATTTGTATGATTTACCATTTTTTTCGATAGACTTTTTTCGAAAATACGTTCAATAAAGTTTCGTTTTCTTGTTATTAAGGCTATCATATCTGGTTCCGAACTTTCAACAAGTTCTAATAATTTATCTTCTGCACCTTCACCATGTAGGAGTTCAAAATGAATATTATGACTACTAATTACTTCGGTTATTTCTTCTTCTAATTGTGAAAATTTCTCTTGTTCTCCTTTTAAATCTTCAAAATTTTCACTTACATGAATTACTCTAAGACGAGATCCATAATACTTCGTTATTTTATTCATAAACGTAAGACAAATTTTATCTTTTGTATGAAAATCTGTTGCAAAGACTATTTCAGAAAAATTGTTGAACTTCGCTTTTTGGGGAATTACCAAGACGATAGATTTTGGATTACGAATGGTTTGGGCAGCAAAACTTCCAAATATTCTATTTTCGAGCCCATTTTTACCAGCGGTACCCATTACTATCATAAATGGGTGTAATTTTTGCATATGTTCTTTAAGAAATAAGGTTCTACCTTTTACTATGTCGTATTCGCATTCCAGACTAAAGGTTTCTATTTTTTCTTTCAATTTTTGCAGTTTCTTCTCTGCTTGTTCCTCTAATAATTTGATTGCATATAAAAGTATATCAGGATTTTCTTCAGTGGATGCTAGTGAACTAATCTCAACAGCATGTACTACTCTAATTTTACACTTTAGTGCTTTACTCATTGCAATGGCATAAATCATGGCATTTTTCGCACAATCAGAAAAGTCAGTTGGGTATATCAATAATTTTGAGTTCATTTTTACAGGTTTCAAAATGTTGTTTAGTAAAAGAGGTGAAATTTCAATATTTATGGTTTAAAGCATATCCTCGATATTCTAAAACTACCTTTGTTATGCACTCATTATAGTCCTTAAGAAAAACCTTAAAGCTGTTTGATTACCTCCCCAAACAATGCGTTTTATTATTATTTATTAGTTTCCGAAATCATGCAATCCCAATATTGGAATGGTGGAATAATACGCTAGGTGTTTTACCATAGGTTTGGATAAAATCCAGCTAAAGAAATTGTGCTTTTTATTAATAAAGGCAACCATGTCAATATCTTGACTCTCAATAAAAGAATTAAGAGCCGCTTGCGCCTCCATATCATATATTGTATGAAAAGAGTGTTCTAATCCTTTAAAATAATCTTTTAAAAGTAATTGGTTATTAAGTTGGGCTTCGTTTAATTGTTTATCCTTATCCATGACGTGTAAAATACGTATTGCTGCGCTTGTATTTTTTGCGATATCTATCAAGTATTGAAATTCTCTTTTTTTATAAGGTGTTATGTAACCTGTTGGAAAAACAATTTGCTTTATTTCTTTAAAGACTGCTTTTCCTGGGATGGCTAAAACGGGACAGTTTCTAATTCTTTCCATTGCAAGTACGGTCTGGCTTCCATAGATTTGTGTTCTAGAATCCGTATCTCCTTTGGTACCCATAATAATAATATAGATATCGCGCTTGTCTATTATCTCTTTCATTATTTCTATTAAAGAACCATACTCTGAAACCATATGATATTCATGATTCTTTGAATTATTGGTAACCGATAGCCTATCAAGGATATTTGATAATCCTGTAATAGATTTTTGTTTAGATTCTTCTATATCTCTTATTGCAGTAAGTTCCATGGTGAAAGCCTTTATATTATAGGCGTTTAAGATGTAAAACTCACAGGTGTCATGCTTATATAGGTTGATAGCATAATTAATAGCATTTTGAGCATTTTTAGAAAAATCAGTTGCTATAAGTATTCTTTTTTTCATGGTATGTTATTTCATCATAATGACATTAAACCTATGTTTTTATCCAGGGTTTTACAATGATTTTAATCAGTTTTTGATTTCATAGTTCAAAATTAATTCCCAGAACATAATCTATTTGTGTGTAGTTTACCCTGAGCGCAATCGAAGGGTCACTTTGCTTCGGTACGACATCATTTCGAAGATTGAGAATCTTTAAAATTGTGGGCAAGGAGGTGTGTTGGCTTTTTTATCTCTACAGTTTCTTTAAAAGTTTTCTAACGAAATCGAAGATTGGCTTCGCCGAATTCTAATTTGGTAAGCAAATTATTCATTTCACGAACTCGTCTAAAACGATAGAAAACTTGTGAGCTAAAAGCTTCTTTAAAAAGGTGATGCAACATCCTCCTGCATTTCATTCCGGCAGACGGGCTTATTATTCGAGTTAACCTCTAGTGAGCGAAGTCGAACCATAGAAGGGCAGCATAATGCCCGCCTGTCAGTAGACAGGTGTGTGAAACCAATATACATCTATTTTTTTATGACTAATATCAGGAAAAATGGTATCATCTTTTTTTACTTTTAGATAATTCAAAAGTTAAGTTTTAATTATGAGAAATTCAAACCATTCATTCATTAGATCTATCAGTTATAATTTGTTTATTCTTGGTTTTTTATTCTTATTAACAGCCTGTAATAATAGCCCTTCAAAAGATGAAACTAGTATAACTGAAACAGAGGAAATTGTAAAAGTTAACAATATCTATTGGAATGTTAAAGCCATTCTTCCAGATGGAAAAAGCTTAGATGTTAAGGCCTTTAGCGAAGAGGGGAAATTCTTCGATATTAAGGCAATTCAAAACTCCGATCAAAATAGCTTCTTAGATGTTAAAGCTATTGGAGATAGTGAGGAATTACCGGTTAAATTGTTACTGAATGATGCCCAATTTGCCCCCGTTGCAGCTATAAGTAATCAAGGAAATTCGTATGAAATTAAAGCAATAACTGCAGAAGGGGAAAAACTGGATATAAAAGGCATTAGAAGATTTGGAAATATTGTCATCATGAAAGCCATTACTAAAGAGGGGAAATATATTGGATTGCAAGCTATTTCTCCAGACGGAAAACAGAATGATATTAAAGGTATAAAGGTTAACACAGGAGAAAGAGAGATGACATTAAAAGGTGTAGCCGTCCATGCTCATGTGAAAGCAATGCACCCAGCTGCTAATGAAGCTGAGTTTAAAATGTTTAAAAAATCGGAAATTAATAAGAAAAGAAAGTATAAAACTGATTTCGAAAGAATTATCTGGAATATTAAGGCGGTAACTGCTGATGGTAAAAATCTAGATGTGAAAGCTTTTGACGCTGATGGCAATAAATTTGATGTAAAAGCAACACAAGATTCTAAACAACATAGTTTTATGAATATTAAGGCATTTGTAGAGGGGTTCGAACTACCTGTTAAAATAATGCAAAGTTCAGACGAATATGCACCTATTACTGCTATTGGAAAAGACGGTACTATTTACGAAATTAAAGCATTAACTGAAGATACTATAAAACTAGATATAAAAGGCATTAGTCGTTCAGGTACTATTATTAATGTTAAAGCTATAAATGAAAACG
Source organism: uncultured Aquimarina sp. (assembly GCF_947495315.1). Lineage (GTDB taxonomy): Bacteria > Bacteroidota > Bacteroidia > Flavobacteriales > Flavobacteriaceae > Aquimarina. Next base: position 123,620 of record NZ_CANLYD010000018.1, read on the forward strand.
GGGAATTCTATGGTGTTAAAGCTTTCGCTCCAGACGGAAAATTGAATCAAGTAAAAGGTATTAAGATTTTTGATAGAGAAGTAGAGATGAAAGTAAAAGGACAGCCAGTATATGCCCATTTAAAAGCTATTAATCAATAATCTACTCTGTATCAAATATTTAAAACAACAACCAAAATAGTATATAATTACTATTTTGTATTATCATCCACCTTCATTTGATTTTGGCGTACACGTGTATTTGCGTTATATAACTCTGAGCTGTTACACTGATTAGTTTACACTGAGTTTATCGAAGTGTCGAAGTTTTGTAGAAGGGATAGGAGCGCAGTGAGAAACCGACCTTAGGAGGTTCACGATTTCCAAAATATAAAATAACGAACAATGAGTAATGCCAATGCAGTTGATAATTATATTCTAGTTTAGTATTTTTTTATTAATTCAAATACTATGTGTGGTTTTAAAATTTTAAAATAGCTTGTTGTTTTTAGGTGTTTTATATGAAATGGTTAAAAAGAATAAAAAAGTTATATTATTTTTGCTATTTATATACGTTGCATAAATCCTGAAAATTTGTTAGAGAAAAGACAGCAATTACCCCAAGAACAATTTGTAGATACAGATTATTTCATTTACTGTTTAGAAGCCGTTCACGATATAGAAACGGACAAGATTACTGAAGCACAAAAAAAATTAGAAAAATTGACTTCGCAATACGGAGTAGCCAGTATTTATAAAACATGCGATACCATTGAAGGTTTAGAAGCTAGCTTAAATGCATTGGTCTTGGATGATCATAATTTTAAAAACTATGAAATAATCTACTTCGTTATAAAAGGTGAAGCAAATAGTATTTGTTTGAATGGCTATTATTATAGTCTACAAGAAATTGCAGAAATTTTTGAAGGAAGATTAAAAGGAAAGATTTTACATTTTTCAAATGCAAAAGTTCTAGATTTAAACGAAGAAGAAGCACAATATTTTTTGGATATCACTGGTGCAAAAGGTGTTTCCGGGTATGGAAATGAATATAATGGAATAACTAGCTCAAATCTTGATATAGCATTCTTTAACTTATTTAAAGAAGATGAGAATATGTTAGATGTTGTAGAAGAGTTGCATCAAAGACATTACAAAGCCTGTAAACTACTTGATTTTAGATTGTATTACTAAACACTGAGAATATAAAACATCTGGCGGTGTCACTGTATCTGCAATTATGTCAATCCGCCACGGCGGATCGTCAATTTACTTCAATAAATACATTTGTACTATAATGTACTTGCGTGACGCCTGTCCTGAGCTGTCACACTGAGCCCTGTCGAATTGGCAGGAGGGGAGTGTAATGTGTCTGGAATGGGTAGCTATCTATAATATTTAAATCAAAAGCACCTAAGCCTAATACCTACAAATCAATAAGATACTTTAGTCGATTGTAACATTCTTTTGCTAAAGGTTTTAAAGAGTTTCCATCTGGTGTAATTTTTGGTATCTATATTTCTAGAATTGAAAGGAGTAAAGTGAATATTACGGTAAGTACATGATCTGGGTTATGCGATTACTTTAATATCAAATTGTCTGATTTTTTTAAGGAGTTATAGTCCTTGATTCAAAGTATTCAATTAAATACGGTCAACCAATCAGTATCATTTAGCCATTTAAAAACAAAAAAATAACTGTAGTAATGAACCTCCGGACTCATAACCCTAAGGTCACAGGTTCGAGCCCAGTTTCCTCCATAAATAATAACCTCTTGTGACTTTCATTGATTTATTTTTATTTACAGCCGTTTTTCCTTCTTGAAAATCTTCAAATTTAACGTTTACGTACAGATTTCATTAAAAAACAAGATAAGTTCATACACTTCAAACGGGAAAATTTAGAATTAAATGAAAATTAGCAAAGCACAGTTTACTATAGAGGAAATAGAAATCAAATATGTTTAGGCCTTCGATGTGCCGAAGTTATTTAAATATAATTAATATTTGTGACAGGATTTTTTGGGAATGTAAGGAATTGACTAAGTATGATAAGTTGAATTTTATCAATAATTTAATGTCACATATTTGTGACAATATAAAAATTATTTTATTTTTGTATTATATGATATTAGAGACAAAATCTAGAATTATTGAATCTGCAATAAAAGTTTTCAATTCTGATTATTCGGCACCCCTTCAAAAGGTGGCTGACAATGCTAATATTACCCGAAGGACTTTGCATCGATATTTTAAAGACCGTAATGAATTGGTTGCTGTTTGTGAGAAAGAAATGGAAGTAAGTTGCAAGAAAGCAATGGTAGCTGCTATCAAAAGTTCTAATGATCCATTGATTCAGCTGGAAAATATGCTATACGCTGGGATTGATTGTGGTGCAAAGTATTCGTTTTTCTACAAACTTCATCAGAAAGATGGTCATAACCACAATAAAAATAATAAAGATTGTGCTGACTATGATTTCATATATAACAGTTTTATGAACATCGTTAAAGAGTTACAGAAAAGTGGTATTATCAATAAACAGATGACGGTTCAGTGGATTCAAAATTTACACGCTGGAATTATTAATAGTACAGTAAATGCCAATGACACTGGTAAATCATCAAAATCCAATATCAGAAATTTTGCTTGGAATTCATTTATAAAAGGAATTGCACCTTAAAAAAATTTAAAACTATATGTCTCAATTTTGAGACATAACTCTAAAAACTATGAAACGATAATGATTGAAACCTTAGAAGAAAATATAAAAAGATGTTCCATAAATCCAATGGATTTGAAACACTTAAAAATAGAAGTCCTAAATTCCAAATATACAGTAGTACTTACTGATTTAAATGGTGATGGAATTCTAAAAGGGTATGGGGATTCTATCGAAGAAGCCATTAATGATTTACACCATAGCTTACTCTGATAAGACAATGAGAAACCGAAGAAAATTTATAAAACAAAGTTTATTTGCGTCAGCGGTAGTTATGCTACCCTTGCCGTTATCCGCTTTTAAAAAATTAGATATTATGACAAAAGAAACAATATTCGATGTGCTGATTATAGGTGGCAGTTATGCAGGTCTTTCTGCAGCAATGGCTTTAGGAAGGTCACTTAGAAACGTCCTTATCATCGATGCGGGAAATCCTTGCAACGAGCAGACCCCGCATTCCCATAACTTTATCACGCAAGATGGTGCTACCCCTGCATCTATTTCCGCAAAAGCAAAAGAACAGGTTTTGGAATATCCAACGGTACAATTTTTAAAGGATTTTGCAGTAAAAGGAAAAAAAACGAAAGATGGTTTTGAAATTATAACGCAATCCGGTCAATCTTTTCAAGGTAGAAAACTTGTCTTCGCTACTGGTATAAAGGATATTCTACCCAGAATAGATGGTTTTGCTGAATGCTGGGGAATCACAGCAGTACATTGTCCTTATTGCCACGGCTATGAAGTACGGAAGGTAAAAACAGGTATCCTCGCAAATGGGGACAGTGCTTTTGAAACAGCAAAGTTGATTTCAAACTGGACGGACGAACTATCCGTTTACACCAATGGAAAATCCGAACTGAGTGAGGACCAAGTTAATGAACTCAACCAAAACAATATCGTCGTAATTGAAAAGCCTATTGCTTCTATTGAGCATACAAAAGGTCATATTGAAAAACTAAAATTCAAGGATGGTACTAAGCAAACCCTAAAGGCACTTTATGCACGTGTCCCCTTTGAGCAGCACTCGGCTATACCTTCGGCATTAGAATGTCAACTCAACGAGCAAGGGTATATCGAAGTGGATATGTTCCAAAAAACATCGGTTCCCGGTGTGTTCGCCTGTGGGGACAACACTACTTTTATACGTTCGGTTGCTCAAGCGGTATACGCTGGAAATCTTTCTGGTGGTGTTTCTAATATGGAAATGATACAGGAAGATTGGATAGGCGATTAATATTAGAATAAATAGCTTGTAGTAATGGGTTAAGTATCAGTAACCGATTTTAAATCCGTTTTATCAATGTTTTTTAAATCCGTTTGAAATATATCAGTGACAATCTGCAATTATATAATATACTACGTATGCGCCAATTTGCTATAATATACATTTGTACTATAATGTACTTGCGTTATGTATTACCCTGAGCTTGCCGAAGGGTCACTTTGCTTTGGTACGACATAATTTTTTAAAGATTGAGAATCTTTAAAATTGTGGGCGAGGAGGTGTGTTGGCTTTTTTATCTCTACGGTTTATTTTAAAAGTTTTCTAACGAAAAGTTCCTTTAAAAAAAAGGTAATGTAACACTTATTGTCCCGAAACGACAGTAGGAGAGTAGGGGAATGTGTATGGAATGGGTACTATAATACATTGTTTTAATATAAAACATTAATTTGTTTGTTTTTAAAACATTTAGTATATTTGCAATACCAAACTATATGAAAACAATGAAAACAGAACTGTCTAATAAAGAATTAGGTAATAGAATAATGATAATAAGAAAAGAAAAAGGACTTTCACAAGAAGAACTTGCTTTAATAATTGGGATTTCAAGACCATCTTTGGCTCAAGTTGAATTGGGGAATAGAAAGATTTCAATTATTGAATTAATGAATCTTTCATTAAACTTAAGACTTTCTATTGACAAAATTTTATCAAAAGACTTTGAATTAAAAGAAGACGATATCAGTTTCGAGAAAGAAGAAAAAACAATAAATGAAGAAAGAATTTCCATGCCAAATTTAATGGTGGATAAGTTTAGAAACATTTTACTATACATTCTTGAAAGGTGTGCTGGGAAAGCTAATGTTGGAGAGACAGTCTTGTATAAGCTTCTTTATTTTTCTGACTTCAACTATTATGAAATATATGAAAATCATTTATCTGGTGCAGTATATAGAAAGTTACCATATGGACCTGTACCCCATAACATAAATTCAGTTATTGATGAGATGATAAAAGTTGGAGAAGTCAAGAGGATAAAGACAGAGTTTCATGGTTATCATCAAACTCGCTATTTACCATTAACTAAACCAGATTTAACTGAATTAAAAGCTAGTGAAATTGATGTTATTGATAGAGTTATTAACCAACTTTCCGATTACTATGCTAGTGCAATAAGCGATTATTCTCATAAAGATATTCCTTGGCAAGCAACAGAAGAAGGTGATGTAATCGATTATGAATTAGCATTTTACAGAGAGAAGCCTTTTTCAGTAAGAAATTATGATAATGAAGATGAAGATGGAATATGAAGAATTAAAAGAATTTAATAAAGACCTAAAAAAACTCTCAAAAAAATATAGGTCGTTAAAAGATGATATTGAGGTAATTAAAAAAGTTTTAAATGTCAATCCTACTGCTAGGCCTCCATTTAGTTTTAATATAGATGGACTTGGTATTGAGGACTGCATAATAAAAGTAAAAAAAATAGCATGTAAAAGTTTAAAAGGAAAGGGTGTTAATACTGGTTTGAGACTTGTCTATGCACATTTTAGAAGTAAAGAAGTAGAAGATAAAAATGGAGTTGAAGTTCAAACTCAAGAAAAGATAATCTTTATTGAACTTTATCACAAGAATGACAAGACAAATGAAAATAGAGATAGAATATTAAAATATTTTAAATAATGTAATTATGGCTAGAAAAAGTAAAAGAGGAAGAGACGCCAAAACTGGACAATTTATTTCTATCAAAGAGGCTAAAAAAAGACCTAATACAACAGTAATTGAAACAATTAAAGTTGGTCAAACTAAGAAGAGAAAATAGACTTTTATAAATATGAGGAAAAAGGTTTGGTATGAAATGATTCAAATTAAGTATGGAGAAGTGTATCTATCCCTATACCTCGATTTACAAAAAGATTTAAAAAGATATATAAAAATTGCTACTTTAATTTTTTCTGGTTCTGGTGTTTTTGGATGGGTTTTTTGGGAACCTTTAGCTTGGATTGCTTGCATTGTTATAGCAATAATTCAACTAATTGGTTTAATAGAAAACCATATTGTTAGATCTGATAATGAACTAGAGGGAATATCAGTTTTAAGAAGTATGTTTCTCAAGTATTTAACCAAGTTAGAGGAGCTTTGGTATGATTGCGAGAATGATACTAAAAAAGAGAATAGAGTAAAAGATGTTTTTTTTTAAATTAAAGGATACTGATTTTGTTGCTATGGAAAAGTTAGATGATAAGCTTAGTATTAAGCCCTGGAAAAAACTAAAAAATAAAGCCGATATAAGGACACGAGAATATTTTAATAATTTTTAAATTAATATAATTAATTATGGCAGAAGAGAACAATAGGCAGGAGATCCCAAAACCACAAACAACAGAACAACCATCAGGTATCGTTAAAGGCAGCGTTCCAACAATGAGAAATCCACCACCTCCTCCACCAAAAAAGAATGACTAACTAAGACAATAGAGTAGAGGTAAACTTTAAAATAAGGTTATTATGCCTGATATTAATAAAATAAGAACTGCAATACTCAATGTTCTTCTTGAAATTCTAATTGTTACCATAGTATTATCTATAGTAATAAACTTGTTTATCGATCAAATAGATTTCTCTATTTTTGAAATTGCTTTTGGGGCAATGGCGATATATTTTGGTAGGAGAATAATGATTCAATTATGCCTATTTATGTTCGGAAACGCTTTAATTATTTTTCATAAAAAGAGATTTCATTCAAAAGATATGCCTAAACCATTTTTAAATGTGACAAAAGCGTTTATAACGTTATGGGCTATAGTGTATTTAAGCTTAATTGATTGGTTCAATATTGAGTTAATACTTAGTCCCATCGATTTAAAAGCCCATCATAAAGTACAGACTTTTGTGTTTTTTGCGTTTGCTTCAATAACTACATATACTATGGGGTATTTTACATATTATTTAAAGAATAATAGGCTGAAAATTATGACAAAGTTTAGGGAAACTTTACAACATTATGTAAAATAGAACCTAGAAGTTTATAAACGGCCTCAGAAAACTTTGGCACAAATAATAGGTAAAGGAGCGTCAATATTTTAGACGAGTTTATAAAATTGATTGATGGAATCAATTTTATAAAGCTGCGAGATGATGTGGCTGGAAAGGTTTAATCATAAACGCCTTAAAAAAAATATTAATGACCCCAGTAGCTAATATTGCTATGAAATAGAATCACTGTGGGATATTTTACATAGTATTACATTATAGCTACGAATGAGCTTAACGTTTCGCAAATTGACTTTTACATAATTTCTATCGATATAAAACACTGGCGTGTTGTTATATCTGTAATTATGTAAAATGCAAGCATCCGTCAATTTGCTACAATACACATTTGTACTATAATGTACTTGCGTTATGTAACTTTGCTTTGGCAAAAGCAAAGTTTTCTTGTTCTACAGTTTATTTTAAAAGTTTTCTAACGAAAGGTTTCTTAAAAAAATGTAATGGAACACTTATTATGCGATCCGACGGCAGGAGGGGAGTGTAATGTGTGTGGAATGGAATCTTTGTAATAATTTTTAATTTCTAGTAAAAACTTCAATTGTTATTGCTACCAAAATAGTAACCGATTATTACTCCAATAATACCTGTAAACAATGAAGCAGTTTTATCTATAATGCTCATCCACTTTTCGGAATTACCGGGATAACCAGTTAATTGTGCTATTAATGGATAAATTATGACGATACCAATAATTAATAAAAAGCCAATAACTAAAATAGTCGCTAACCTATGCCTCATCTTATTTTTATCCATCACAATCTTGTATTAAAGTTCTTAGTTTATTTATTCCATTACCTTTCTCATTAGTTTCTTGAAGCATACCTATTTTCTTTTCTAATGAATCAAAGTATTTTACTTTACATCTTATCTGAGATGGATTAGAATAATTAATTGAGAATATTTCTAATAAATAAGCATCACCACCAAAAACATTATTCCTAATTCGTCTTAAATAATTGTAAAACCATATTTCATTATTATTTCCTTCTTTTCTATATAGCTGATATTCTGAGAAATTATCGCGTATTAATTGCTCATAGTCACATATTATATTATTTTTAATAATACTACTCTCATCAGAAGGATCTGCTTCTGAAATTTGTTGAACTGGAATTTTATATGCTCTATTTAATAATTCTCTTTCTTCTATAGCCGAATTAAGTTTTACAGTTGCTGTATTCAATAAATCTTTAGTTTCTTTATTTCTTGCTTCTAAATCAACAAACTTTTTTTGCGAAACACATCCATTAAGAAATATGAAACTTACAAACAATAATAATAACATATATACTCTAGACATTGAAAAATGTATTATATAATTTAATTAAAAATTTCTACACAATTTAGAAGAATTAAATCAATTACAAAAGGGGTGTTTACCCCCGTTTTGCATAAAATATTTTAACATATAATTAAAGATCAATAAGATATTTTAATCGGCTATAGCATTCTTTTGCTAAAGGTTTTAAAGATTGCCCATCTGGTGTAATATCATAATCAATAGATCTATTCATAAAAGTAGAATATGTTTCTGCCAAATAATCATTTATTTTCTCTTTCGGTACATTCATTAGTTGATAGATTACCTCCAAAATAGCAAGATGATACATACTTAATCCGTCTAAACCGATACTTTCCAAACCGTACAATAATTGGCTATGTTTAAGATCTTGCTGTATTAAATCAATGATTAATTGTTCATTTTTCATAGAATTATTGGGTTTTTATAACACTTTAGTTATCAATTTCTGAAAATAAAATTCACTTTTTAAGATAAAAAATTCCGATTATCAGAACAAATATAAATAAAAACGGATAAAAATATTTGTAATCATTTAGAAAATCGGAAAATAATAACTGAATAACTAATTTTATGTTCATAAAATCAGATAATAATGACAGATTTAGGTCTCTACTTATCAAGGAAATCTATAAATAGATCAGATGTTTCTAGAAAGACAGGAATAAGTAAAACACGTCTTAGTGAACTGTCAAATAATAGAAGAACAAAATTACGCGTCAGTGAGTTGTATCTTATTGCACTAGCCATAGAAGCTAATCCTTGTGAAGTATTAAATGAAGTTTGTAAAGATTTAGAAATCAAAAAAAATAATAGTTAGTGTCAACAATTAATAAGACTAAAAAAATAAAGGCTGTTGATTTCTTTTGTGGAGGTGGAGGGATGAGTTATGGTATGCAAAAATCTGGTATTCAGGTATTGGCAGGCATAGATTATGAAGAAAAATGCAAAGAAACATATGAAGCGAATATTAAAAATGCTAAATTCATAAAAGCTGATGTTTTTGAACTTAAAGAAGAAGATTTAGAAACTGAACTGAACTTAAAGCGTGATGATGATGAATTATTATTAATAGGTTGCAGTCCTTGTCAATTTTGGAGCATCATAAATACAGACAAAAAGAAATCAAAAAAATCTAAAAATTTATTAAAAGAGTTTGGAAAGTTTGTGAAATATTTTAATCCAGGTTATGTTGTAGTAGAAAATGTTCCTGGAGTACTTAGAATGAAGGGAGAAAGTGGATTGGGAGCTTTTATTAAATGGCTTAAAAGGAATAATTATAAAGTTCATTTCGATGTACATAATACTGCTGAATACGGTGTTCCTCAAAACAGAAAGAGGTTTACTTTAATTGCAAATAGAATTACTGAAAATGAATTAGAACCTATTAAAGCAAGAAGAACGCTTACTGTCAGAGATATTATTGGTAAGGCAAATGGTTTTCCTGAAATAAAAGCAGGACATATTGATAGTTCTGATTTTAATCATACAGTTCCAAATATTAGTGATATTACACTAAGGAGACTAGAAAAGGTAGAAAAGAATGGCGGTAATCGATTAAGTTTTGCTGACGATCCAGAATTACAATTAAAATGTTTTATAGGAAGAGATTCTTCTTTTAAGGATACATTTGGTCGATTGTGGTGGGATAAGCCATCTCCTACAATTACAACAAAATTCTTCAGTGTCTCTAATGGTCGTTTTGTACATCCAGAAGAAAATAGAGCTTTGTCACTTAGAGAAGGGGCTTCTTTACAGTCATTTCCTAAAAACTATAAATTTATAGGCACAAGTATGGGAAGTATTGCTAGATTAATAGGGAATGCAGTTCCTCCTGAGTATGCGAAAAGGATAGGGAAAGCTATAATAAAGAATCATTTTAATGGCTAATTTCAAAACAAGAGCACGAGCACTAGATTTATTAGGAAGACAACAAATAGCAGGAATTCCTACAGCTATAAATGAATTATTAAAAAATGCTCACGATGCATATGCGGATAGTGTTGATATTGATTATTTTAGGAAAGATAATTTATTTATTCTAAGAGACGATGGTGTTGGAATGTCTAAGGAAGATTTTGTTACTAGATGGTTAACTCTTGGTACTGAAAGTAAATTATCAAACAAGAAAATTTCTCCACCACCAATAGATAGCACAAAACCTTTGCGGACTTCAATGGGAGAAAAAGGTATTGGTCGATTAGCTATTGCATCTATTGGAAAGCAAGTATTAATAATTTCTAAAGCAAAAGATGAAAGGATAGTTGCAGCTCTTATTAATTGGGAGATTTTTGAATTACCGGGTCTGAATTTAGAGGATGTGGTCGTTCCCATAAGAGAATTTGATTCCATTCCTTCCGAGTCCGAAATAGAACCTATGAAAAAGGAGTTAGTTGACTCTTTAAATGTATTATTAAAAAAGGACGATATTTCAATAGATGAAGCTAAATCATTATCTTCAACGATTAACAGTTTTGCTTTTTCTCCTTTAGACTACAATAGATCTCTTATTAAGGATTATTCATTAGAAAAAGATGGTGATAGTGGAACTTTTTTTTATATCTCTCCAGTAGATGATATTATCAATATAGATATTGATGGTAGACGCGAATCTAAAGATGCAACCAAAATAGAAAAGATGTTGATAGGGTTTCATAATACTATGACACCAAATCATCCTAATCCAGTTTTAGATATTTCCTTTAGAGATTATAGAGGAGAGGATAATACCTATTTAAATATAATAGATAAAGAACATTTTTTCACTAAAGAAGATTTTGAATTAGCAGATCATCATTTTAAAGGAAAATTTGACGCTTTTGGGCAATTTAAAGGGGTAATAAAAATTTATAATGAAAAAACTTTTGATCATATAGTTAATTGGAACGGCAATAACTTTAAAGAAACTGGTTGTGGAGAATTTGAGATAAATCTTGCTTATGTTCAAGGTAACAAAAGAGATTCCATAATCGATTCAGAGAATTACAATAGAATAACAGCTAAGGCAGATAAGTTCGGAGGGCTATATGTTTATAAAGATAATATTAGAATTTTGCCTTATGGAGATTCTGATTATGATTATTTAGATATTGAAAAAAATAGAACTAAACGAGCTTCAACTGCGTTTTTTTCCTATCGAAGAATGTTTGGAGTAATAAATATTAATCAACTAAATAATAATAAGCTTAAAGAAAAAGCAGGTAGAGAAGGATTTATTGAAAATAAAGCATTTAGGCAATTACAAGATGTATTGAAAAATTTCTTTAGTCAATTAGCAGCTGATTTCTTTAGAGATGATAAAACAGCTGGCCCTAAAGCAGAAACTTGGGTAGCAAAAAGGAGAGAATTACAAAGTATTCATTTAGCACTAGAAAGACGTGATAAACAAGCAAAAGTAAGAAAGGATAAGTTTGAAAAAACAATTGATAAATTCTTTACAGACTTAAATGATAATAGAATACAAAATGATGTAGAAGAAATTTTAAATAACTCACTACAAGAATTTAATGCTATATCAAGTATAAAAGATCATGATATAGCAAGTCAAAGGTTATTAGATATAGAGTCTCAAACTAGAGAACGATTATCTGCCTATAAAAAGAAAATTTCAATTTCATACCCAAAAGGTTTTACAATAAAAAAAGTATTAAGGGAAGATTATGATTCTTATTTAAAAGAGTTAGATAAAATTGAATATGCAATCTTTAAACCAGCAAACGAAAAAATTGATTTTAATGTTGAGAATACAGTTAAAATTTTAGATTTAGAACTAAGTAAAAGAAAACGATTGGAGCAAGCTGTAGAGTTTATTTCCTCAGAAGCTAAAAAGATTAATAATCAAAAGAAGAAAGATGTTTCAGAAGCTGTAGTAGATATTTCTAAAAGAGTTAAAGAGCTAACTACAGATTTAATGATTGATTTAGACGATCAGATAAGAACTGTAAAGGATAATTTTAAAACACTTAATGTTTCTGGCGAATCTGATTATGATCTTGTTGAGAAAAGAAAAGAGTTAGAAGACGATATTCAATCAGTTAGTGAAAGAAACACGAATATCCTTGATACTGTAATTCGTCAGCTAGAAGGTATTTATTGGCAAAAAAATGAAGACAACCAAATAATAACCAATGATCAAATAACGGATGCACTAGGTGAAGAATTAGATGACTTAAGAGAAAGGATTCAGACAGATATTGAATTAAGTCAGCTAGGGTTAGCTGTAGGAGTTATTCATCATGAATTCAGTAGTACTATTAAAGCTGTTAGATCAAGTCTAAGAGATTTAAAAGCTTGGTCTGATGTTAATGAAAAATTGGATGGTGTTTATAAAAACATAAAAATTAATTTTGAGCACTTAGATGGTTATTTAAATTTATTTACACCTCTAAATAGAAGACTAAATAGAAAAAAAGAAGTAATTAAAGCCCTTGAGATTAAAACTTTTTTAATTGATTTATTTAAAACTAGATTAGATAGACATAATATCAAATTTAAGCATACCAAAGGGTTTTCAAAAGCAGCATTATTTGGATATAGATCATCTTTTTATCCTGTTTTTGTTAATATTCTTGACAATGCTATTTATTGGTTAAACGAAAGTAATGTAGAAGAAAAAATAATAAGATTACACGCTGATAAAGAAGGTAATATTTACATCTCCAATAATGGAATATCTATAAAAACTCAAGATAATTTTAAGATTTTTAATTTAGGATTTACAAGAAAAGAAAATGGAAGAGGAATGGGTTTACATATCAGCAAAGAAGTATTAAATGCAGAAGATTATAACATATTTCTTGACAATCCTAGAGAAGGTACGACAGTTACTTTCAAAATCGAAAAAATCAAAACAGAGGATAATGAGTAATACATTTTTTGAAAAGTCTAAAGAGATTGCGAATGATTTCCTACAAAGTATAGTTTTCATTGACGATAAAGCATATCTATATGAAGAAAGAAATGATCACGAGCTTAATGCACAACAAATAACACAAGTATTTGCTCGGAGTGAAAAAATATGCGCTGTCTACAAGCCTGAAAAATTGAAAGACATTGATGAGTTGTCTATTCTTAGTAAGAAATCAGATATAGTAGTAATTGATTGGCAAATAAATTTGGAAGAAAATGAAGAAGAAATAGTAAATAATGATGATGATGATGACGTCGAAGACCATAGAGGACAGCACACAAGAAAAATAATAAGGGAGATAGTAGCAGATCCAATATCTGGAAAAGGAAGTCTAAAACTAATTTTAATTTATACAGGTGAAATTATTTTACCTACTATAACTGATATTATATATCGAGATATATCTGACTTACAAATAGGTAGTGTAAATAAAGAGAATTGTAGTATTGCCACAGGTAATGTTAAAATACTTGTAATAGCTAAGCCTTCAGCTATTGAAGAAGGAAAAGAAGATGCCAAATTCAAGCATAATCCAGATTTAAAGGAAAAGATAATCTCATATAATAATCTTCCAGATTTTATTTTAACTGAGTTTACAAAAATGACTAATGGATTATTGACAAATTTTGCATTAATATCGCTATCTGAAATCAGAAAGAACTCTGGTAAATTATTAACTCTATTTTCTAAGGAATTAGATCCAGCATATTTAAGTCATCAATCTTTTATTCCTAATAAAGAAGATGCTAATGAATTGCTTGTTGAATTAATTAAAGATGCATTAGGCAATTTATTATCATACAATGAAATCAATAAGAAAATAGATGAACAATTGGTAAATGAATGGCTAAATGCTGTAATTACAGAAGAAGATAAGTCTATTTTAAGTTCTAAAGGAAAAGAATTAAATCCTCAAATAGCCTATAATAGAGATATTGAGTTTTTAAAAGAATTACTTCATTCAGATGAAACTCGAGTTGATAAACGATATGAAACTTCTTTTAAAAAGAAAATAACAGATAAAACAATCAGGAATGACTATTTAAAATTTTTATCTAAAAATAATACTAGCTTGTTTTTGAATAATAGTCAAAAAGGTTTAGAAGAAGAAATAAATCTTAAGTTTGCAAAGCTAACACATCATAAAAGTCTATATATTTCAAATGAGATTGAGCCTAAATTGACTTTAGGGACTGTTCTGCGGAGTACAAAAAATAAAGATAATTTCTATTTATGTATTCAACAAAAATGTGATAGTGTAAGACTTTATGGGCAAGAACGGAAGTTTCTATTTATACCATTGAATATTTCAAATAACGGGAAATTTCAATTGGTAACTTCAGAAGGTTTAAAACTGAGTATCGATAAAAAATCATTTTCAATTCGTACAATAAAATTTAATGGACACGAAAATGATGGAGTTGTAAAAGCTGTTTTACAAGCTGACGGTTCATTTTTATTTACACAAAAATATACAGAGCATGAGGATGAACAATTTAGTTGGGAATTGGACTTAAAAGATTTACACGCTCAAAGAATAGTTGATGAATATGCTTCTCAATTATCAAGGGTTGGTTTAGATGAATCTGAATGGTTAAGAAGATGGTCTACTTAAATTATTTCATGAAATGGGAGGGAAGGAGTTGATTTTTTAATTGGATATAACCAATTATATTTAAAATCCATAGATTTAGATACTACACAACATAGTATTAAAGTATCTAAACAAGAATTTGACAAAGTATTCTTTAGAAAATATGGTTGAAAACTAAAATCTTAGTTCTAAAGTATTATGTAAAATAGAAGTAATACATTTTACCCAGATGTAGCGTTGGCAAAACGGCCTCAGAAAACTTTGGAGAAAACAATAGGTAAAGGAGCGTCAATATTTTAGAGGTCTAGTACTAAAGTTAAATTTAAGCTCTACATACACATTCTAGTTCTTAAGTAATCTTATAAGTTAGAATGTTTTCTAAAATATAGTGACTGCGCCGTGATTGTTTCCAAAGTTTTATGCAGCCTTGATTTTTTTGTTTCTTTTTTTATCAAGAAAAAAAGATAAGCATTATTTAAAAAGGCTAAATCATAGTTCTACAGTTAGCAAGTGTATAGAAATTATCTCGTAGAGTAATTTTATACTCTTGCGGAAACCTTCACGAGAATCGCGTAAAAACTTTTTGCACGGATGCTTCATTGAATACGTGATTTATAATGCACCTAAAAGTGTTTGCTTTTTTTGGTGTGGCCAAGCGGTGGCAAATTGAGTTTAAAAATAAATGCCATAAAGCATTTAATTTTTTAAAAACAATAAAGCGGTTGGGCGCGGCAATTTTACATAATGGCAAATTATAGCTACAAATATAAACGTGAGGTTTAATCATAAACGCCACAAAAGAATTTTAATGACCCAAGTAGCTAATATGACTATGAAATAGAATTACTGTGGGATATTTTACATAATATTACATTATAGCTATCAAATAGCGAAAACCCTATATAATTCTAAAATGAGATATTTGTACTATAATTTGTATTATGTAAAATAGAATATTTCAGGACTACTCTATACAATTCGTTTTACATTAATTTATTTCTACTCTATAAATTCAATATTCGGGACTTTATTCAATAAATTTTCAAATATGCGATTCTCAGCAATCACTATAAAGTCTAGTAGACTTTTGATTTCTTGAACTAACTGACGTGTTGGAGATTTACAACATTATGTTTAATCAATATTGGTCTGATGATTTATTATTATATTCTGAAATTTAATATGTACTCATATTTTACTCGATAATCGAGATTTAAATGCTCCGAGGCTTGCCTCGAAATCTAAAATTATTTTGGATCAAGACCAATTGTTGTGTTTATGCAAATATTTGTGTTAATCTAAAAAGGAAGAATTCTACATTTTTGACACCT
>NZ_CANLYD010000019.1 GCF_947495315.1 uncultured Aquimarina sp.
ACGCCTTGCCCCTTGCCAACTAACTAGTTAGTTGAGGGCCAAGACGCTGCTGACCGCAGCTCTTGCCCACAACGTTACCATACATTTCCTACATAAAGAAACTCTATTAATTTCTTTTGCTAACGTCGACAAAAAAGAATGGAAATTGAGTGATTTTTTAAGGAATTTGACTAAATTTTAAATAACTGAATATCAATATAATAAATTGACGTTAGTCAGAATTAGATGAAAAAAATTCTATTACTCATGTTACTGATTTCTTTTCTTGGTTACGGTCAAAGAAAAAGGGAAGTAATTGACAGTATTCACTCTAAAAGATTATGTATTGAATATCCAGGAATAGTGGATATACCTGAGATTTTAAATGAATTTGAAAGATCTGAATATGTATTTACTGGAAAAGTTGTTGAAATTATAAGAAAAGAGACTCTTGAATCATCTGATATTGATGAAAATGGTCCAACTGATTTTCAACCAATCCAAAATTATTGGTATGTATTTGAGGTTTCAGAACTGTTTAAAGGAAAGAATAAAAAACAAATTAAAGTTTTTGCAAGAATTTATAGCAGTACTTCTCCATTATTAATCTTAGATAAAGAATACTTAGTTTATGCGAAAAAAGTAATTGAACAAGAGAAACGATTTTTGGGACATTCCGACCCTTACATTTATTGTGGAGATAGATCTGGTCATATTAAATACGCTGAAAAGGAGATTAATGAATTGAAAAAACTAATTAAAAAATAACGTATGGTAACATCATATATGAAATCAGAGCAAAGTTTAGTGCTGGCTCGAAAAGTCAATTTCTTTTTGCAATGGCGCTAGATTTTTATAAATTAAATAAGAAATAAAAATGCGCAGATAGATCAATTGATTAAGGTGTGCTAGCCTTGCTCCGATTCATATATTTAGCGTTAAATCTGCAATCTTCGCTTCGCTCGCTTGCAGATTTAACATTGTGGGCAAGAGCTGTGATCGGCTCTTCTCGCATATTTACACCTTCTAGGCTACTGCGAAGAGGTTCTGGATACCGATGTTATCGTTGAAATGTTAGGCTTACTTATGGTGGCTCAGCAAAGACAACAGATAACACTAGGCAAGAAGCAACGGCCAACAACGCCTTGTCCCTTGCCAACTAACTAGTTAGTTGAGGGCCAAGACGCTGCTGACCGCAGCTCTTGCCCACAACGTTAGCAAACATATAGCGAACGAATCGGGAATTGAATTATGAAAACAAAACTAAATATTCTAATTATTCTTTTTCTTGTAAATATTCAATTACAAGGACAATCAGATACTAATTTAATTTTTGATAAAACATTTACTTCGCAAGAATTATCAGAGGATATCGAAGTTCTAAGAACGGGTTTAGAGAAATTACATCCTAGTTTATTTCAATATATTGATAAAGAAGAGTTTAATAAATCAATTAATGAGATAAAAAATGAAAGTAGTAACGTAACAAGTTATGGCGAATTTTATAAAAAAATAAGTTCCGTCATTTCCAAAATAAAATGTCAGCACACTTTGGCAGTTCCTGAATCAGAAGTTTTAAATAGTATTAATAATAAAGGTAAGTTCTTTCCCTTATGGATAAGGTGGGAATTTGAACCTTTAAATGCTTTTGTAGGTGCAGATTTATCTTTTGACGCTAATCTACTTCCTGGAACAAGGATAATTAGTATTAATGGTCAAACCATAGAAGAGATTTATAATTCTTTAATCTCTTGCTTTTCCACCGATGGCAATATACTGACCAATAAACATAGTCGATTGGAAACTGGAGTAGAATTCCAATTTTGGTATTACCTCTTAATTAACAGACCAGAAAACTTTATTGTTAAACTAGAGAGTTCGGATGGGAAAATCTTTGAAAAAAACCTCAAGGCTGTAACATTTAAGGAATGGACTAAAAATCATAAAAAATATAGAAAGTCGAAGAATTCTAAAATAAGCGCATATATGCGTTATTATATAGACTATGACAAAAAGAACAACAAAAATCCAATACGCCATGAGATAATATCTAAAAAAGTAGCCCTTCTTAAAGTTCGAAATTTTGACTCTCATAAATTCACAGAAATCGTTTCTGATGCTTTCAAGGAATTTGATAAAGAAAAAATTGAGCACCTAATCGTTGATGTAAGAGATAATGGAGGTGGCTCAGACATTCTGGGGCGATATTTGTTCAATTATTTCATAGATAAACCAACCATTTATTTTGATTCATTATATACGTCGACTGGAATTTCAGACACAACTTTTTTATTTAAGCATACTAACAAGAATATAGAATGGTATAAATACAATCAAAAACTAGTAAATAAAATGCCTAATGGGAGGTTTGCCACAAAACCAGAAGTAAACGAGGGTTTATTGGTTCAACAACCCAACAGACCAAACTTCAAAGGAGAAACATATATTTTAATGAATGGAAGAAGTGCATCTACGACGGCAGAATTCACATCTGCAATGCATATTAATGATTTGGCTATATTTATTGGAGAAGAATCTGGAGGTGATTATCACGGCGGGAATGGTGGAGACTTTGCTACTTTAAAATTACCGAATTCGAAAATTGAGGTAAATATTCCTTTAGTGGATTATGTAATGAACAGCACAGAATCAGAATATATAGGTAGAGGAACAATTCCTGATTATGAAATACGACCAACAATGCAAGACCTTTTAGACCTGAAAGACGTACAATTGGAATTTGTCTTAAATTTAATAGAAACTAAATCTAAGAACTGAATAAAAATACGTTTGCTAACAAAGACGTGTATAATTCATTGCTAGTTCTGGCATACTTACGAAAATCCTCACGGATTTTCTATTCGGTTTGTATTTGCTAATTTAGTTGCTGAAACACGCAACGAAATCATACACGAACACGTTAAATCTGCAATCTTCGCTTCGCTCACTTGCAGATTTAACGTTGTGGGCAAGAGCTGTGATCGGCTCTTCTCGCATATTTACACCTTCTAGGCTACTGCGAAGAGGTTCTGGATACCGATGTTATCGTTGAAATGTTAGGCTTACTTATGGTGGCTCAGCAAAGACAGCAGATAACAACAGGCAAGAAGCAACGGCCAACAACGCCTTGCCCCTTGCCAACTAACTAGTTAGTTGAGGGCCAAGACGCTGCTGACCGCAGCTCTTGCCCACAACGTTGTAGCACATAATAAGTAATCACACATGGATAAAAAATTAACATTAATAATTATTGTAGCATTTACTCTATTAGTTATTGCTTGTACAAAGGGTTTTGATAAAGAAAAAGTCGTGGACAAGACTGAAAAGGTTATTGAAAACATTAAAATTCTAGAATTAGAAACAAACAATCATTCAATATATACCTCAATTGTAATTAATGCTCCATCAAACGAAGTCTGGCAGGTTATGACTGATTTTAATACCATGCCAAATTGGAGTAGTACCCTAAAAAAAATCTCTGGAAATTTGACGAATGAAGGAAGAGTTGATGTGACTTATAGTATTGATGAGAAAGTTAGAATCATCCCACATAATTTTATTTATTCCGAAAATGAGCATTACGGATGGTCGGACACAATACAAGTATTACCAGGAATTATTGACAGGCATTTATTTCGTATTGAGTCTATAGACAGTATTCACACAAAATTTATCCAATCAGATGAATTTAAAGGTCAAAATAAGAATATTAATACAGTTAATTTAGCAAGATATGTTCTTCCGTCATATTTAATTTTCAACAGAGAACTTAAAAAAGAAGTTGAGAGCAGACTTCAAAATTCGAAAAAATAAAACGATAAGATTACGTACTACAACTATGTATAAGAAACGTTGTAGTCAATTAAACGAGAAATAAAAATACGCAGATAATTCGATTGGTTCAGGTGTACTTGCCTTGCTCCGATTCATATATTTGGCGTTATCTTGCATTTAAAAAATCGAAATGAAATGAACGAAACAAGGCGAGAATATCTCAAACGAATAAATCTCGTCTTGGATTTTATTGAAAAGAATCTTGATACTGACCTATCACTGAAAAGGCTATCTGAGAAAGCCCACTATTCACCTTACCACTTTCATAGAGTATTTTTAACTGTAGTTAACGAAAGATTAAACGAATATATCAATAGAAAACGGATTGAGCGTATTGCTTCAATTATACTTATTGAACCAAACATTCCTTTAAAAGATTTAGCTTATAAGTACGGCTTCAATAGTGATAATTCTTTTTCACGAGCATTTAAAAAGTACTACGGTGTTAGCCCAACCAAGTTTAAAACTGAAGGAAAAGAATTACTTAGCAAGATTGGTATAGAACCTTTTTCATCCGAAAAATACATTTGTTCCATTGATAACATTAAACAGTGGATTAAAATGAATACGCAAATAAGAGTAAAAGAACTACCAGAGCTAAAGCTTGCCTGTATATCGCATACTGGAGAATTTGATAAAGCTGCTAATATGTTTCAAAGATTGATGGAATGGGGACATCAAAAAAAAGTATTGGATATTTCGAATTTCAAAGCTATTACTATTTATCACGACAACCCAAATATTACTCAAACCTCAAAATTGAGATTCAGCACTTGTGTAACCATTAGTGAAAGTGTCAATACGGATGGAGAAATTAGACAAATAGGCTTAAAGAAAGGCATTTATGCTGTTGGGCATTTTGAAATTAAAGCAGAAGAAATTTCAAAAGCATGGAAAAGTATGTGCACTTGGGTTATTGAAAATGGTTATGAATTTAGAGATGGGGACTATTTTGAAATGTATCATAATGATCATAAAACTCATCCTGAGCAAAAATTCATATTAGACATTTGTATTCCACTTGAAAAAACAGACAATATTAAACTCGAGGAAACAAGCAATCTAGATTTTTCAGGTACCAAGGCACAAAACGGGAAATGCGAAAAAAGATTAGATTATCATCAACTGATAAATTATATGAAAGAATTGAAAGCTTTTTTTCATAAAGAATATGATACTTATTTTAAACTTGGAAACGTTTATCAAGGAAATCCTGATTTTTCTTATTTCTCTTTAACAACAGACGAATTGAAAAAACAAAAACTTAAATTTGTTATCATCCTAAATCACAAAATGATGTTTTTTTCAATTTGCTTATCTGGTCAAAATAAAAGTATCCGAAAAAAGTATTGGGAAATGTTCAAAGATAGTGATTGGAGTACATATCATTTGGCAGAATCAATTAATGATAGTCTGTCAATTATAGACCAAACCATTGTAGAAGAACCTGATTTTAGTAATAAAAGAACTTTAACGGAACTAATTGAAAAAGAATCATTAAAATTCATAAATGAAATTAAAGACATACTTGAATAAAAAATGGGGTTGGATTTATCTTTATTAGCCATTCCAAAAGAAGGTGAAATTATTTTAAAAAAAGCTGAACTTAAAAAAGGTTCAGAATATAGTGATATCCTATTTTCTCTTCCTCGAGCTTTTGATGATAATTTTACAGATTTTGGTCATCCCGACTGGATTGAATTCAAGAATGACGCTCGAAATTTGGCTACATATTATCCTGAAAAAAAATTCTTAAAAAAATTCTATATTGATACGATTAGAACATACGAAGTTTTTGACTATATATTCGCTAAAATAGAAAATGATGAAAGGAACTTTAAAGAAAGTGAACCGTTCTTTTATGATGGAATAAAATGTGATTACTCTATATCAGGACAAGGATATCCTTTAAAATATTGGGATATTGAAATCTTACAAAAGAAAAAAACACTTATAGATTCTCTTAATTTCAAGGAATTTTTCGAAAATTATAATTTTCGAAAAATGGTTAATGAAGTTGTATATAAAATTGAGCAAATAAATAATCATCCCGAAAAGATTGAACAGATATTTAATGATGTTAAAAAGTTTATGGAATATGCTGTTGAATTAGACGGATATGTTTTAGTATTTAAATATTGATAAAAGGGATCCAAAAGGTTAAAAACTAATTTAACTTACAATTTAATCTTTAACTTGTATAAACCCTGTACCTTAATGAACAGCTAAGAAAACAAAAAATATGACTAATAAATTAGTATCAATATTCTCTGTTGTCTTCTTGCTAAATATAATAAGTTGTAAAGAGCACAGGACAACCAAAACGGATCACGTAGCAAATCTAGAAATCCATATTGAAAATGAAAAAAAAGCTATTTTAGAAACCTTTAACAACGAGACCAAAGCTGCTTTTCAAAGAAACTACGAGGACTGGAAAGACAAATGGATACACGACCCTGATATTACGAAAACCTACATTGACTTTGCGGACAGTACTTTTTCTGAGTCTGTTGGTTGGAGTGAAATAAGTCAATTCGTTAAAACCTTTATCGAAGAACATCCCGAACCAGAGCCCTTACCTAAGTTGTTGGACAAAATTGATGTAAGACTCTATGGAAATGGAGCTTGGGTAACTTATGAACAACAGGACTCGCTACGAGGACTGAAACGCGAAACAAGGCTTATGGAAAAAGTAAATGGAGAATGGAAAATTGCTGGAATGCAAACTACTATTTACGGATTCAAAACTGATGAAAAGTAATAAAATCTGTTGCCTGCATAATGTATAAATTAATTATGGCAGAATTAATTAAATTTAAGCGTGTGTTCGATTAATAACAGATACAAATAAAAAAGAATGAATAAGCTTATTTTAACAATATTCGTATTAATGAACTTTGGATGTATTGGACAGAATGGCAAGAAAGCATTAAACACTTCTGAAAACGATACAACCCAAGTTATTAATTTAGCCAAAAAGGATTTTATAAAGACTCTTAAAGAATTAAAATCGAAAAGTGATTCGCTTAAAAGTTATGGTTTGGTAAAAAGTCAAATTAAAAAAGCAAAACTCAAACTAAATAACAAAGAACTATCAATTGATTCAATATCAAATGTCTTTAAGCATTCTTTGATCAATAGAATAATCCTTTTTTGGGAAGGAACCGAATGGTCGTTTGAAGGGCATACATCAATCCCAAGGAAAGGAAAAATTGCCTGTGGATATTTTGTTTCAACAACATTAAAAGATACTGGAATAAACTTAAATCGATATAAACTTGCTCAACAATCTCCAGTGAACGAAGCAAAAAGTTTAGCGCTAAACACTCCAGTAATTGAAATTGCAGAAAGTTCTATTGAACAAAATATATTGATGATTAATAAAAGTTTAAAAGATGGAATTCATTTCATCGGATTTGATGCTAGCCACGTTGGATATATTCTTAAGGAAAGTGGACACTTATATTTGATTCATTCAAACTATATAGATTATAAAGGAGTAGAAATCGAAAAAATTGAAGATTCCATTGTTTTTGCCTCTTACAATAAGTTTTATCTTGCAGAGATTAGTACAAACGAGGAACTTTTGAAAAGTTGGATTAAAGGAAACGAAATCTCAGTAGTGCATTAAAAAAAGAAATGATTCAAATTAACAACACTTGTTTTAATCACATGAGCTGAGTTAAATTTTCTCTCAAAAACTCAATCTTATTAGTTATCTTTCGGTTGCGACGGAAAAACACTCTCGTGCTTATCACGTAACTAATCGCATACAAATTAGCATAACAATAAAAAGTGAAAGAGGAAATTAATCAATACTATAATGAAATAGCTGAAAATTATGATTCTAGTAGGTTTTCTAATTCATATGGAAAATACATCAACAATCAAGAAAATAGAATCCTTAGAAAATACTTAAATCAAGAGGATGTCAGCTTAAATTTAGATGTAGCTTGTGGTACAGGTCGTTTTCTAAAATATGCTGATCACGGAGTAGATATAAGTTCTGAAATGATTAAAATATCTAAAAATAGATTCCCTTCTAAAGAAATCATCGTAGGAGATGCGGAAGAGCTTCCGTATAAAAATGAACACTTCGAAAACGTAATTTCTTTTCATTTATTTATGCATTTAGACCTAACTGCAACTAAAAAAATACTTTCTGAAGTTGGTCGTGTCACAAAAAAAGAAGGTTTTTTTATTTTTGATATTCCCTCTTTAAAAAGAAGAAAAATATCAGGGTATAAAAGCAAGTCTTGGCATGGTGGAAATCAAATAGAAGTCGAAAACCTAAAAGAAATTATTGCTAAAGACTGGAATATGGAATGTTTTTATGGAATTGCCTTTTTTCCTATCCATAGAATTCCTAAAAAGATCAGAAAGTTCTTTATTTTGATTGATAACTTTTTATGTAAATCTTTTTTAAAGGAATATAGCTCTCATTTAATCTTTGTACTTACTAAAAAATGATAAGAAAAATTATTCCGGCACATACTAAAATTAAAATTCACTTAGTAAGAAACTTTATTCGTGATATTTTTAATGGCTATTGGTTTTTATATGCTAAAAAACAACAAATGAACGTTGATTTTCAATTCTCCAATAAGATATCGCAAGAGTTAAAACCTAATGAAGCCAAAAAACAAAACTTGCTAATCGCTATAAAGTCTATTCAATCTTTTATTATTAATCCAGGTGAAATATTCTCATTTTGGAAAACTGTAGGCAATCCTACGCTAAAAAAAGGATATATGGAAAGTCGCTCTTTGGTTAACGGAAAAATAGAACCTTCGATCGGAGGAGGACTCTGTCAGCTAGCAGGTCTTATATATTATAGTAGTCTATATGCTAACCTTGAAATTATAGAAAGACATAATCACTCTAAAGACATATATACCGATGAAACCAGGTTTACACCCTTAGGTTCTGATGCCACTGTTGCTTACGGATATAAAGACTTGAAAATTAAAAACAGCTTACAAGCTCCAATTAAATTCACTTTTATAGTAACGGACAAATTACTAACTATACACCTGAATTACAATGAAATAATTAAAAAAAACACCATTGAGTTTAATAAAAAAGTTATGAATAATAGTGAAGTAAAAGTAATTACTTTAGTTAATAAAAAACCCACAAACGAATCAATTTATAAAACCCTATAAAGAATTTAATTGAGCCTCTCTGAATTGTACTGCTGTGGTATTACTTAACTTTTTAAAAGCCGTGTTAAAAGAAGATATACTGTTAAACCCACAATCATACGCAATACTGGATATTTTATAATTTTGATATTCCGGCAGCTGTAATAATCGCTTAGCTTCTGTTATTCGATATCTCGCAATAAACTGCGAGTAATTTTCTTTTTTATTCTGATTAATAACCTGAGATAATTGTTTAGAGGTTATTCCTATTCTGTAACTGAGTTTCGTTAAGGTAATTTTCGGATCCAGAAACAATTTTTCTTCCTCCATTAGATACGTCAACTGATCTAAATACGTTTTTGCATTTTCATCATTTAATGAAGAATTAGCATACTTTTTGTTTTCTATCTTAAACAAAAAAGAATTCCTTAAAGCATAGATTAATAAAACAAGAATTATCGCTGAGAATAAAAAAGCTGTGCTTAAATACGGGACTATGCGCAAAAACACTCCAATCTGAATTAGTGACATTCCAATAGTCAGCGCCGTAAAAAACAACAACCAATGATACAACTTATATGATTTATGATTGGATTTGTTTTTATTAGTAAACAACCAGTACAACGTATATAATCCGTATAGCAAAATATGGAATAATAGTCCTAGAAATATAATTTTGGAAAATGTAGAATCATCATTGGGAATAATCCAACAAAATGTTACGAACAAAAGCAACGGAAGATATTGAATGAAAATTAATCTCTTATTACTTATTTCCTTTATTGAAAATAATCTCGTTGCATAAAACCATAACGAAGGACCAATAGCTAATAACATTCCAAGAAAAACATTCCGAATTATAGGATCAATTGGAAAATAATTATAAAACAAAGATTTACCAATCCTAAGGCTAAAAGCCAAAAGGTACATCGCTAGAAATACATTGGCACTAGCTCGCTCCTTTTTTGTTATTATCAAGAATAGTCCAAAGAATAACGCGATTATAAAACCAATACTGCCTAATAATAATTCTATATGTTTAAAAACTTCTGGATTCATCGTCAAACAAAGTAAGTAATTTTTAATCTTTGTTTATCCTAATGATTCTATAAAGAATAACATAATTATATATTTCAAAATGAATCAGAAAATTTAAATAATCATTCTTTAGTAATCCAAACAGTCATTAACATGGCTCATAAGTAATTGCCATTCTACACCATATAACAACGGATTTTTGTTGAGTACCTCCATTAAGTTTATACTTTTCGTCTCTATCTAATTCTTTATACAGTTTTTTAAGATCATGTAATGTTTTCATAATACGACGCTTAAATTATTAATTATCTGAAAAATACATTTTATTAATGATAATATTCCCACCCTAAACGGGTAGTTATGTAGTTTTTAACTGAATAAATTATTTTAATTTATTCTCTTCGGAATTGCACCTAACGATTTACTAAAAAATATACCACAGTAGTAAGGACATTAAAACCCCTGTAATTGCAATTAATGTAGTCATTACTGTCCACGAACGGAAGGTTTGTTTCTCTGTCATTCCTAAGTATTGGCCTACTAACCAAAAGCCACTATCGTTTACATGGGATAAGATCGTTGCTCCGGAAGCAATCGAGATTACAAAGAGAGCAATCTGAGCAGCACTAAAATCCCCAGCCAAAATAATTGGTGATGTGATTCCTGCTGCCGCAATCATAGCAGTCGTAGCCGAACCCTGTAAAACTCTTATTAAAGCAGCTACTATAAATGCAAACAGCAACGGATGTATATAGGAACTCTGTAATGAAGAAGCTAATAATTCTCCCGCTTTGGTGTCTACTAATATTTGTTTAAAAGCTCCTCCAGCACCAGTTAACAAAATAATCGCTCCAGCGGGCCTGAAAGATTTCATGGATAATTTTAATAAATCGTCTCTAGTTACTCCTCTTTTTATTCCCAAAAAATACCAGGCAATTAAATTTGCAATGATTAATGCGGTAAAAGGATGTCCTAAAAGTGTAATCATATACACCAACGATTTTGGCAATGCATCTTCATCAAACCAATCTCCCAACAAAACCGTTTTTAGAACGATTAATAAAATGGGTAACGCTATAATTACAATGATACCAACTGGATTTGGTGGATTATCTATTGTTATATTGGATTCATCAGTTTCAGGAATCACTAAATCTATTTTCTTTGCAAGGTATTTTCCCAATAAAGGTCCACTAATAATCGCAGCAGGAATTCCAGCCAAAAAACCAAATACTATAACCCAACCAAGATTTGCTCCTAATATATCCGCTACAGCAACTGGACCAGGAGTAGGTGGTATAAAGCTATGTGTAATTGCTAATCCAGCTAATAAAGGAATTGCATAAAGCAATAAAGATTTCTTAGTTTTTCTGGCAATTGCATATACTATTGGAACTAAAATAATAAAAGCTACGTCAAAAAATACGGGTATTGCAATGATGAACCCTGTGATCATCAATGCCCAGGACGCATTTTTTTCTTCAGCTAGTTTTAGTATGTAATTTGCTAATCCTTGCGCTCCTCCTGAGTTTTCTAACAATCCACCAAATAATGCTCCAAGCCCCACAACAGTTGCCACAAAACCAAGTGTCCCACCCATTCCGTTTTTAATACTATTAAGAATGTCTTCTGCCGGCAACCCGGCAACAATTCCTACTAATATGCAAACAATAAGCAATGCAATAAATGCCTGCATTCTTAATTTCAGGATCATAAAAAGTAAAGCAATAATCCCTACTCCTACTGCAATTAATAATTGATACTCCATATTAGCTTTTCCAGTTTGTGTGAAAATATTCGTTGATTGGTTTATCGATTCGTTGATACGTATGTGCTCCAAAATAATCTCGCTGCGCTTGTATCATATTTGCAGATGATTGAGCAGATGCATATGTTAAAAAATAATTGGCTGCGGCAGAAAACACTGGTAAAGAATACCTTGATTTAAGTCCAACAGCAACGGTTTCTGTAAGTGAATCGATATTAGATTTTACGGTTGTGATTATATCAGGAAATAGTAACAAAGAGGTATCATTATTATTTAAAAACAAATCCCAAATTTGCTCCATTAAATCACTTCGTATGATACAACCATTGGTCCATATTCTGGCTATTTTGGAAAGATTTAGCTCCCAGTTATATTCCTTAGAAGCTTCTTTTAGTAATTCGAAACCGATATGATGATTAATAACACTTGCCGTTCTGAAAGCCTTTTCTAAATTTTCAATAAATACAGTATCATCTGAAGAAATACTAGATGTTTTTAGCTGATATCTTTCTGAAGCTTCAACACGTTGGGATTTTATTCCAGAAATGTTACGGGCCATTACGGACTCAGAAATCGTAGATAAAGGCATTCCAACTTCTAAAGCAGCATTAGTAGACCAACCACCAGTTCCCTTCTGCCCTGCTTTATCAAGTATTTTATCAATTAGAAAATTATTTCCTTCTTTTTTAATCAGAATACCTATTGTAATCTCGAGTAGATAACTATCTAATCCATTGTTTCTCCAAATATTAAAAATAGCTGCTATTTGATCCGGGTTTTTTTTTGCATAAAAGCGTAAAATGTGATAGGCTTCTGCTAACAATTGCATTTCTGCATATTCAATTCCATTATGAACCATTTTTACATAATGTCCTGATCCTTCTGGCCCAATATAGTCACAACATGGGTTATTTGCATTATCTCTCGCCGCAATAGCTTCCAAAAAAAAGCCTGATCTATCATAGGCTTCCTTTGATCCGCCAGGCATAATCGAAGGACCTTTTAACGCACCTTCCTCTCCTCCAGAAATACCTGCTCCTAAAAAATGAACTCCTTTATCGGATAGTCTATTACTTCTTTCTAATGTTGATTTATAATGAGAATTTCCTCCATCAATAATACAATCACCTTTTGACAAAAATAGTACTAATGCATCAATCACTAAATCCACCGGTTTCCCAGCATTGACCATAAGTATAATGGTACGAGGTTGTTCTATAGAGTCTACAAATGATTTTAAATTATCAAACCCTAGTACCATATGGTTATCAGGCTGTTCCTTTACAAACTTTTTTGCGATATCAACCTCATAATCATCCACTTGCCTATTATACACAGAAAGTGTAAAGTTTTTGGATAAAAGGTTTTTAGCTAAGCTCTTACCCATCACTCCTAATCCTATCAATCCTAACTGCGATCTATTTGTATCCAATTTAGATTTAATTTCATTCACAATTTCATCACTACTTTTATCAACTGTTATAACAATCCCTTTTTCTGGTCTTTCTAAGGTTTCAAATTGAGAAATCAGCATTTCTTTTTTAAAGAAATGGTTTTTCCTTGTTTCCATGCGATTGGCAATCAAATCAAAACTTCCATCCAGAAATATCCATTCTATATATTCCGGATCAATAGATTGAAGAGTATCTCTATATTTTATCTTTAAGGCTGAACAGGCTAATACGGCTCCATTTTTAGTGTTCCAATCAATTATTTTATTCGCCAATTTTTGTAACCAAGGTTCTCTATCGGAATCATTCAGTGGAAATCCATCAGACATTTTTTTGATATTACTTTCTGGATGAAAATCATCTGCATCAAAAAATGGAATATTGAAATCTTTAGCTAACTTTTTTCCTATAGTGGTTTTCCCACTTCCAGAAACTCCAAATAGTATATATATAACACCTTTGCCCACGATATCATTCTTATTTTATTCTAATGTAAATTCTAATTCATTCGTTTCATCCATCGAATGTTCACTTACCCATAGTTTAAAATCACCTGGTTCTGTCACCCATACCTTATCAGGTCCGTAAAAAGCTAAATCATCCGTAGAAAAACTAAATATAACTTCTTTAGAAGCACCTGCTTCTAAAGTTACTTTTTTAAATCGTAAAAGTTCTTTAACAGGTCTGGTTAAACTACCCACCATATCTCTAAAATACAATTGTACGGTTTCTTTGGCTTTAATTTTTCCTGTATTGGTAATCATAGCTTTTACCGTAATTGTATCTCCAATCTTATGGTTAGTTGATGAAATACTAACATCTGCATATCTAAAATTACTATAACTTAACCCATACCCAAAAGGATATTGTGGTAAAAAACCTGCATCCAGATAATGTGATGTATTACCCAGAGAACTTTGCCAAGCCGCAATTGGTATTGAATCCATATGTACAAATTCTTCTGGAATCACAGGTCTACCCGTATTTTTATGATTGTAATGAATTGGTATTTGCCCTACTTCTTTTGGCCAGGTAACCGGCAGTTTTCCTGAAGGAGAAACTTTTCCGGTTATAATATTTTTCAAAGCAGGCCCGCCCATAGTTCCAGGATGCCAAGCCATTAAAACGGCATCAACCTTATCTATAATGTTTCCTAATGTAATTGGTCTACCTGCCATAACAATTAAAACAATAGGCTTTCCTGTCTTATGTAATTCTGTGATTAAATCTTCTTGACCTCCAGGAAGGTTTATACTAGCTCTACTATGCGCTTCTCCAGATAAAATAGCTTCTTCTCCAGCAAAAAATAGAATCACGTCAGAAGACTTTGCTGCTTTTATTGCATTACCAAAACCATCGGTTGATTTATCTCTACTGTATGATAATCCTTCACTGTATTGAATTGTATACTGATCATCCTGTTGAAATGATTTTAATGGAGTAATGGTATGTTCTTTTTCGCCATCAAAAGTCCAAGTACCTAATTGTTCGTGAGGAGCATTTGCCAAAGGACCTATAATTGCTAATTTCTTTTTGGAATTTAACGGTAATAAATTATTCGTATTTTTTAGTAATACCGTACTTTCTGTAGCGGTTTCTTGAGCCGAAGCTAAATGTTTTTTATCATAAAGAATTGCATCATTAGGATCAAAATATGGATTCTCAAATAATCCTAATCGCAGTTTTATACGAAGTATATTCTTAACAATTGTATCCAATTGTTTTTCAGAAAATTTACCTTCATTGATTAATTGTTTTAGATGATCGTGATATGAAGTACTAGTCATTTCCATATCCAACATTGCATTTATTGATTTCTCTGCTGCTTCTTTTTGATCTTTTGCAAATCCATGATTTACCATCTCTATAATAGAATTCCAATCACTCACCACAAAACCATCGAATCCCCATTCATCTCTTAAAATATCTTTAAGAATATATTTATTGGCAGACGCCGGAACCCCGTTAAGCTCATTAAAACTGGTCATAAATGTTGCCGAACCCGCTTCTACAGCTTTCTTAAATGGCTTCAAATACGTATTATGCAATAAATTTTCATTTATATTCGCCGTATTGTAATCTCTTCCTCCTTCTGCTGCTCCATATCCAATAAAATGTTTTGCACAGGCTGCCATACTTGTTGGTGATGATAAATCTTCTCCTTGGAAACCTTTTATATATGCTTCCGCCATTACACTTGTCAAATAGGGATCTTCACCTGCTGATTCAGCAATTCTACCCCATCTAGGATCTCTTGATATATCTAACATCGGAGCAAAAGTCCATCTAATTCCACTTGTACTTGCTTCTATCGCCGCTACTCTAGAACCTTCCTTTACCAATAGAGGATTAAATGAAGCCGCCTGCCCTAGTGGAATAGGGAAAATTGTTTTGAATCCATGGATCACATCTCGTGCAAAAATTAATGGAATCTTACTAGGGCTTTCTTCTACGGCTATTCTTTGTAATTCTTTAGCATCGTTTTTATTCATAATATTAAGAAAAGAACCAATCTGTCCTTTTCTCACGGCTTCTTTAAGATCTGCAGGTAATTCTTTTACTCTACTGGATTTACCTCTTTGAGCAGTTTGACCAATTTTCTCTTCTAAAGACATTTTAGAAAGAATGCTATCAATTTTATTCTCAATTGGATCTTTTATTACATCCTTTTTTGAAGTATCTAGATTTTTAGATTCACAGGATAGAAATACACTAAATATGATTAACAATAATGACAACCTATTATAAATTTTCATTTGTAAAAACGTCATAAAATAATTTTAGTTAGAGAAAGATATTTTAAACTTTTCAGTAAGAATACTGTTAAGATTTGCAAGACGAATTTAGATATACTTCAGGATAAGAAAAAAGCGAAACAAACCAATTCTTTAGTTGTTAAGAAAGTATATAGAACCTTTTTATCGAAATACAGGGAAATCTTTATGGAATCGAGTCCACTTAATAACATTATGATAACATAAGAAATATACTGGGCATAAATCATAACAATCTACTTATAATCAGTTAATTGTTTTTTAATCTATGTGTAGTTAATTTGGGACTTACTATAGTCTATGAAAAAACGTATTGTTGAAGTTGTTGTGATTTCTGATGTCCATCTAGGGACATTTGGCTGTCAGGCAGAAGAATTGTTAAATTATCTAAATAGTATAAAACCAAAAACACTTATTCTTAACGGGGATATTATTGATATTTGGCAATTCAGAAAACATTATTTTCCAAAATCACACCTTAAAATCATCAAAAAGATTATCAATTTTGCTTCAAAAGGAACAGAAGTTATTTACATAACAGGGAATCATGATGAGATGCTAAGAAAGTTTAGTGATACCAAAATGGGTAATTTCCAATTAGTGGATAAAGTTGTTCTGGAGTTGGATAATAAGAAAACCTGGATATTTCACGGCGACATTTTTGATGCTTCTATACAAAATGCGAAATGGCTTGCCAAACTTGGTGGTTGGGGATATGATCTTTTGATATTAATAAATCAACTTATAAATTGGTGTCTGGTAAAGTTTGGTAAAGAAAAATTCTCTTTATCCAAAAAGATCAAAAATAGTGTAAAGAAGGCTGTCAAATATATTAATGATTTCGAACAAGTGGCAGCAGATTTAGCTATCGATAATGATTATCATTATGTAATTTGTGGACATATTCATCAACCTCAAATAACCAAAAAATCTAATAAAAATGGATCCTGTATGTATTTAAACTCTGGTGATTGGATTGAAAACCTAACGGCTCTAGAGTATAAAAATAAGGAGTGGGAACTTATAACATACCAAAATGAAGATATTAAAACTGATAAATTAGTAGATGATGAAATAGAAAATCTAGATATTAGTTTAGAAAGTATTCAAGCTTCTTTTGCAATCAATAAATTGATAAAAAAATAATAATCAATATACTTCTAATAACGTATCGCTATAACTTCTTTGCAACTTTAAGCAATGTGATCCGTCCTTTTCTGTAACAACTTTTAATACCCAAAATATTTATTCTTAACTTTGAGTGAGCGTGCTCCTCTTTAACCACCAGTTAACATTCATACTTTTGATGAGTATACTTTCTCCTTTAAAAAAAAGATTAATATATAGGGTTACTCCTTTCATTATACTTTTTATTATTTCATCTTTAATTTATTTATTTTTAGAAAAAGGAATTCTCGGTGATGCAACCCATTACCCTTCTACTAACAATCCTTATAACTTTAATAACAGTATTATTATTTCCATAATTTCTGCTTGTATTTTTGGGTTAATTATTGGTTCTTTTGAAGTATTATATTTTAATAAATTCTTTTATTCGAAAAGCTTCCTTAAAAAAATAATCTACAAAATAGCTTTTTATATAGCTATAGTAATTATTTTCTTAGTTAGTACAGCTACTATATCATTCATTGTTGAATTTGATACTGATTTATTTGACAAGAACGTATGGATAAATTTGCGCAATTTTGTAACTAATATTGCTTTTCTTAGTGTTATATTATATATCATAACAACTATTGGGTTTTCTTTGTTTTATCTAGAAGTAAGTGACAATATTGGTCAAGAAGTATTATTTAATTTTTTTACTGGAAAATACCATAAACCCATTGAAGAAGAGCGCATTTTTATGTTTTTGGACATGAAGTCCTCTACTTCTATTGCTGAAAAATTAGGTCACGTGAAATATTTTGAGATGTTAGCCCAATATTATGCTGATCTATCCAACGCTATTGTAGAACACGCGGGTATTATATATCAGTATGTAGGAGATGAAATTGTGGTTTCTTGGAGTTTAGATAAGGGACTTAAAAATAATAACTGTATTCATTGTTTTTATTCTATGCAAAAAGCTCTCAAAAATCAATCTACAAAATATCTGGAACAATTTGGAGTTTTACCAACTTTTAAAGCAGGGTTTCATTGCGGAATGATTACAGCCGGTGAAATTGGAACAATTAAAAAGGTAATCGTTTTTACAGGAGATGTACTTAATACTACAGCTAGAATTGAAGGACTCTGTAACACCTATGGTCAAGTCATTCTTATTTCTGATTGCTTAGTGAAAAAATTGGAAAAGAACTCTGGTTTTACATACAAGACAGTTGATAAAGCTTCATTAAGAGGGAAAAATGAACAAATAGAATTGTTTACAATTGTTTAATAAGAAACCCATATCCACAGTGAACCATCAAACCACTTTTATAATCAATAATTATAATTGTTAAAAAACAAAAGCTGTAATACGTATCTTTGGTCAAACATTCCAAATCATCTAAAACAAAACATTTATGCTTGGTTTAAAATTAGCAACGGATCCTCGTTGGGCCGCATTAGTAGAATCAAATATCGAAGAAATTCTTACGGATCATGCTTGGTGTGAACAAAAAGCAGCAACCAATGCTATTACTATTATCACACTAAACTCTGAACACGAAGATCTGGTAACCGATTTACTGATCTTAGCTCAAGAAGAATTAGAGCATTTTCAAATGGTTCATGAACTTATAAAAAAGCGTGGTTATAAACTCGGGCGCGAACGAAAAGATAGTTATGTAAATGAATTATTTAAGCATAAAGTAAAACAAGGAGGAAGTCGTCAGCAAGGTTTAGTAAGTAGATTGCTTTTTTCTGCTATGATCGAAGCTCGAAGTTGTGAACGTTTTAAACTTCTTTCGGAAAAAATAAAGGATCCCGAATTATCAAAATTCTATCATGATCTTATGATTAGCGAAGCAGGTCACTATACAACCTTTATTGGTTTTGCGCGTAAATACGGAAAAGATATTGATGTGGATCAACAATGGCAAGATCTACTGAAATTCGAAGGAGAACTTATTCAAAAATACGGCAAAAAAGAAACGATACACGGATAATTTTAATAATCTATCTACATATCGTTTCTATATTTCTTTTTGGTAAAAGCTAAAATTATTCTATTCGTTTAGCAGGCATTTGTCTTCCTCCTTGGTTTAAAGTCAAACTATCTATGGTTCCTTTATCACTTTTATTGAATGTAATTTCTGCAGGAACTACTTTTAGGAAAAATTGTGTTTCACTTTCTGCAAAAATCTCAAATTTAGGTTGACCTGTAGCCATTGCATATATAGAATTTCCTTCTAAAGTTATATCAATAATAAAATTTGGTTGTAGTTCATACTTACCTACATAATGTTTTAAAACATCTGGTGCTACAGTTATTGACTTTCTTTCTGCAGGAGGTGCTTTATCAATTCCTTTTCCCACAAGACTTTCTTGAGCCGTTTTAAAAACGGTTTGTCGTGTGCCATCATCTGCCAAAGAAAAAGTATATGATATGGTTCCATCATCAAATATAAATGAACCATCTTTCATTGGATATATCTCAAATTCTCTTGAGTTCTTTCCTTCCTTAAGACTAAATAACTTACCCTCTTTTAGGATAATATGTCTTATCACACCTTCTTCGAACTCATATGCACCAACCCATTTCTTTGCTTCATCAATGGATAATGGTATAGCATCTTTCTTATCTGGAATTGGTTTACCTATTACCGTAGCGGCTACTTTCATAGTAATTTCACGTATGTTTTTACAATTACAATTAGTCAACCCAATTACATACACATTTTCTTTTTCAAGAAAAATTCCATTCGTTGTATACCCAAAAATCCCTCCACTATGAGAATATCCTTTAGAACCCTGTATATCAGTCTTACGCCAACCATATCCATAATTAATTTCCTCACCACTATTCAATGTAGAACCGTTAATTGCTTTTTCTAAGCTTGTTCTTTTTATAAAGGTATTTGCATTAATTGCATTTTGCCATTTTAACAAATCATCTATTGTAGACATTAATGAACCAGCGGCATATGGCAATGTCAAACTAAGATAATCTGCATTTAAAAACGTATCACCTTCTTGTTTATAACCTAATGCTCTGTTTTTAATAAGCTCACTCATATTTCCATAATAAGAAGAATTCATGTCAATCTTTTCAAAAATATTCTTCTCGATAAAATTCTCATAGGTATCCCCCGAAATTACCTCAATGATATATCCTAATAATATGTACCCAGAATTATTATACTTGAACTCTTCTCCAGGATCAAAATCCATTGGCTCATTTTTAAAAACGTCAATAAGTTCTTTTGGCGTCATATCCGTTCTTGCGGATTTCATGAAGCTTTGCATCCCTGTATAACTTTTTATACCCGAAGTATGATTCAGTAAATGATGAATCGTGATCTTTTTACCATTAGTGGGATAATCTGGAATGTATTTCGTGATTTCATCATCAATTTTAAGCTTTCCTTGTTCCTCTAACATTAGAATAGCAACTGCTGTAAACTGTTTAGTAATTGACCCTATCTCGAATACATTTTCTGGTTTTAAAGGAACATCTAACTCTAGACTTGCTTTACCAAATGCCTTGCGATAAATAGATTTACCATCTTTTGCAACTAAAATAGAAACTCCTGGTTCATTCGCGGTATACATTGAAGAAATAATAGCATCAATATCTTTCTCCATATTTTGACCTTGAACGTGTGTAAAACAGATTGTACAAAGACTTGCAAAAAAGAGTAATCTAATTTTTTGTAATGATTTCATGTGATTCTTTATTTTTGATTGATATATAAAATTACTTAAGAATAAGTACCATATGTATGACGACAAATTGCAGAATAAGTTACTAGTATCTTAGTAAAAATCAATTTAATAGTTCCACATATAATTCTATTGTAAAAAAAAAGTTTTTATATCTATGACAAATCACAGATATAAAAACTTATAAAATAGAAAACAGTATTATACCAGATTTCTAATAATAGTATTTAAAAAGAAATTATTCTTCTTCGTCTTTTATAATAAAACCAGGAGCTGCAGGTACATTTTCATCTATCTCTACTTCTTCTACAACCTGAATAGAATCTCGTAATGCTTTAAACTTTTCTAATTGATCTTCTTCTCCTGTAAAATAAGGAAACACATCCATGATTGGCGATTCTGTAATAGCTGGTATGGTATAATCTCCTGTGGTACCTTTCATCATACTATTTGTATTATCGAAAGCTTCTTTTACATCATTTGCCTGTACAAGTAAGTACATATTAGTTTTTCGTTCTTTACCACTTTCTTCATCATAAGCAATCAAAGATACCTTTGACTTGAACCAACGATCAGAATTCTCAAACGGATGTATCTCAGCAAAATTCGCAACTTTTATATTAGTGATTTTAAATTCTTCGCTAACATAAGCAGCCATTTCTTCATTAATTCTAGTTTCTGCTTCTGTATAAGATACAGCATCCACCAAATAAGGTTCTGTAGTAACCTTCTGTACTCCGGAATCGTTAATTTTTCTATACTTTACTTTACATTCATACCAAGTAGCGCTCATATATTTACTTTTTTAGGATGCCAAATATAAATCTTAAAAAAAAATCTCACAGCGAATTATACCAATAGATATTCACAATTTTTTAATAACTTGATTTTAAACAAATTAAACCAATAAAAACTATAGCAAGGTATTTCTTAATATACTAATGGGATGCAACGCAATACGTTGTGTCCCATCTTTTATCTGATGTCTACAACTTGTTCCTACAGCAGCAATAATGGCAGCTTTAGAAGCCTTTCTTACGGATGGAAACAACGTCTGCTCGCCTACTTGCATACTGATATCATAGTGTTCTTTTTCATATCCAAAAGATCCCGCCATACCACAACATCCGGATGGAATAATAGTAACTTTAAAGTTTTTAGGTAAGTTAAGATATACAAACGTTGTATGAATAGTAGACAATGCTTTTTGATGACAGTGTCCGTGAAGTTTTATCACCTTTTCTTCATTTGTAAATTGATCAGAAGAAATGTTTCCTAGTTCGATTTCTGATTTTAAAAATTCATCGATAAGAAAAACATTTTTAGAAAGTGTTTTAGCATCTTCTTTATGGTCTGCTAATCGGAGATATTCATCTCTAAATGTTAATATAGCTGAAGGCTCTAAACCTATTAACGGTATACTCTCTGAAATCAAATTACCAAAAACACCTACATTGTGATTTGCCAAAGCTTTGGCTTGCTTTAACAAACCTTTCGAAATAAAAGTTCTACCACTTTCTTTATGCTTGGCTATTTTTACTTCATAATTCAATTTAGTTAGTAGTTCTATAGCATCAATTCCGATATTGGAGTCTAAATGATCTGTAAATTCATCTATGAAAAAGTAAATAGTTTTTATTGGATTTTTTGGTTGAATGGATACTAAATTTTTACTGCACCAATTTCTAAGAGATTGCTTACTTAACAGAGGTAAATCTCTTTCTTTAGCAATACCTAATGTAGATTTTAAAATTCCAGAAGTAATTGTATTTTTAAAAACAAAATTTGTTACTCCAGGAGCAATTCTTCCTAGATTATTTAATTTATTATTATTTGCAAATAGCTTCGTTCTTAACGAAACTCCATTCTCTTTTTGGTATTGATATTCAAACTCAGCTTTTAAAGTAGCCACATCTACATTAGAAGGACATTCACTAGAACATCCTTTACAACTAAGGCATAAATCAAAAACTTCTTTTAACTCCTTTTGATTAAATTTATTTTTACTTGTATTATTAGTTAACACTTCTCTTAGAGCATTTGCTCTACCTCTGGTGGTATCTTTTTCATTTTTAGTTGCTCTATAACTTGGACACATCGTTCCACCTGCTTCTACAGATTTTCTGCAATCACCACTACCATTACATTTTTCTGTAGCCCTTAATATTCCTTGCGAATCCGTAAAATCAAACAATGTTTTTATTTCAGGTTCTTCACGATCAATTTCATATCGTAGATGCTCATCCATAGCATAGGCATCTACGATTTTACCAGGATTGAAAATACTTTTAGGATCAAAAGCATTTTTAATTCGCTTTAGCAATTCATAATTCTCATCACCAATCATAAAAGGAATATATCCTGCACGCACAATTCCGTCTCCATGTTCTCCACTCATGGATCCTTTATACTTCTTTACTAAAGCAGCTACATCATCGGTTATTTTTTTAAAAAGCACCACATCTTCTTTCTTTTTAAGATCTAAAATAGGTCTTAGGTGAAGCTCTCCGGCTCCGGCGTGTGCATAATACACTGCTTGCTGATCGTGTTTCTTCATAAGATCAGAAAATTCTGCAATATAATCTGCCAAATCAGGCAAAGCGACTGCTGTATCTTCTATACATGCAACTGCCTTCTTATCACCAACAATATTACCCAATAGTCCTAGTCCTGCTTTTCGAAGTTCTAAGGCTTGATGTATTTCTTCGCCTAATAAAATAGGATTTGCATATGATAATTCTGAAGTTTCTAAAGTAGATAAAAGCGATAACTTTTGTTTTTCAAGACTTTCCTTATTATTTGCTCTTAGCTCTAGCATCAAAATTGCTTGCGGATCCTCTTTTATAAAGAAACGATTTTTAAGCTGTTCTATATTATTCTTAGTACAATCCAAAATCGTTTTATCCATCATCTCACAGGTAAACAATTTATGTTGCATTACAGGCGCTACAGCATTAAGACAATCTTCAATAGAACGAAAATGCGAAGCAATCATCATTGATTCTTGTGGAGGTAATTCATCTAATTGTAAAGTAATGCGAGTGGTAAAAGCTAACGTTCCTTCACTACCGGATAATAACTTACACATATTAAAGCTTTCCTTCTCATCAGAAAAAACAGCAGAGCTTATGAGTTCATCTATGGCATATCCAGTATTACGTCTATGTATGTCTGGTTTTGGAAAATTTTCAATTATTCTTTGCTGTATATTTTTAGGTGAAAGTTCTTGGTAAATGGTTTTGTATATTTTTCCTTCTAAAGTATTTTGATTCGTTTTATATTCAAAATCTTCCTTAGAAATATTAGAAAAAACTGCTTCGCTACCATCAGAAAGCACCGCCTGTAATTCAATTACTTTGTCTCTTGTAACACCATACTGTATAGATGTGGTACCACTACTATTATTACCAACCATACCGCCAATCATACATCGATTAGAAGTAGATGTATTAGGGCCAAAAAACAAACCATATGGTCTTAAAAAACGATTAAGGTCATCCCTAATAACTCCCGGTTGAACGGTTACTGTTTTATTAGTTTCATCAATAGCAATTATCTTGGTAAAATGTTTGGAAACATCCACCACAATACCTTCTCCTACACATTGTCCTGCTAATGAGGTTCCTGCAGTTCTTGGGATCAAACCACAATTATGATTATTAGCAAAATCAATAATTTTCTTTATATCTGATATACTCTCTGGAAAAGCCACTGCAATAGGAATTCTACGATATACAGACGCATCTGTCGCATATAATGATTTCGTAAGTGAATCAAATTCTAGTGCTCCTCTTAACTGATCTTTTAAAACTACTAAGTCAGCTTCTTTAATCATAACTGTTTTCCTTTTACCAATGAATCTAAGGTAATTTGTCTTTTGAAATTAGTATCAAAACAAATAAAACTATCTGTTCCCCCTACACCTTCTATTTGGTGTACCTGTTCATACAATATATTGCGTAGATGATGATTGTCGTATGCAAATATCAGAATAAAAAGTGCATAATTACCCGAAACATAATTACATTCTAATATCTCAGGTATTTTAGCCAGATCATTGACTACAGATTTTGCATACCTTGCTTCCTTTAACCTAATGCCAACATAAGACTTGGTCTTATATCCTATCTGTTTTTCATCAATGACAAACTCTGCTTTATTTATAACACCATTTTCCTTTAACTTTCTAATTCTTTGATGTACTAACGAATTAGAAATCTTTAACTCTTCTGCGATCTGAGAAAAAGGTTTTCTGGCGTCTTTACGGATCTGTAATAATATCTGCTGGTCTATATAATCAAAATGATTCATAATTAATGAAATTTTGAAAGATCTATACCCAAACAAGAAATCTTGTTTTTAAGTAAAATCAATTTGACATAAAATAAAACTATAAATAGCTAAATCATTTGTATTTCAAAACAAAAGTAGTCAAAATTAGTATTTTTGCGCTAAAAACAAACAAATAACAAATGAATTCTACACTTTTTTTATCAGCACTTTGGAAACAATATGCCAGAAAAACCCCATCTGCATATAAGGTAAAATCTCTTTTAGAAGGAGAAAACGAAACAGTTTTTAATGATCATATTGCTATTAGAACATTTGATGATCCTAGAACCAATATCGAAGTTATTGCTAAACCATTTATAGCAATGGGATATAAAGAAATGGGTGAATATCATTTTGAAGCTAAGAAATTATATGCAAAACACTATGAGCATATTGATAACCCAAATGCTCCAAAAATCTTTATAAGTCAACTATTAACTCACCATTTCTCTGATGAATTGCAAACAACAGTAAAGGAAATATTAGATAATTGTGATAACAATATTTTCCATGAAGATGACCTTGTTTTAAAAGGTAGAGTTTGGGAAACACCTTCTTATGAAATCTACAAAGTGTTACAAGAAGAATCAGAATATGCTGCTTGGATGTATGTTAATGGATTTTGTTCTAATCATTTTACAGTAGATGTTAACAAACTAAAAGGATTTGAAAATTTAAGTAGTTTAAACGAGTTTCTGAAAAACAATGGTTTCTCGATGAATTCATCAGGAGGAGAAATCAAGGGTACTCCTTCACAATTACTAGAACAATCTAGTATTCTTGCTGACAAAGTTGAAGTAACATTTATAGAAGGGATTAAAGAAATCACTTCTTGTTATTATGAGTTTGCTTATCGGTACAAGCAGGAAAATGGAAAACTTTTTACTGGGTTTATTGCAAACTCGGCAGATAAAATTTTCGAAAGTACGGATATGAGACTTCAAGAAGTATAAATGATGCCTTCCTTATATTAGGAAAATGTTAACTAAATTAACAAAATCTTAAGCAATTGTATTACATTAAAATATAGTATCTAACGTTATACTGGGATAACAATAAAAACAAAAGCACAATGACGAAGCGTATTTTTATTATTACCACATTATTATTAGCTTCTATCTTTACTATCCAAGGACAGGATATTTCCGAACATGCGATTGGTTTGCGACTAAGTGAAAGTGATGGTTTCTGGGCGGAAGCCACCTACCAAGCTAAATTAAGTTCTGATACAAGAATTGAATTAGATCTAGGAGTACAGGGAAGAAATCGATTTAATGCAGTAAAGATTACAGGAATGTATCAATGGGTTTTTAATATTGATGGTGGTCTTAATTGGTATGTAGGTCCAGGAATCGGTGGTGGTCTGGTAGATTTTGATAATGACCTTGATAATAGAGACGATTTGGAAACTTTTGGTTTTGTAACTGGAGATGTAGGTATCGAATATAATTTTGATTTCCCATTAATGATTTCGTTAGATTTCAGACCGGAAATTTATTTTGACGACTACAGTAATGACGATATCATATTTAATCTTGGTCTTAGTGCTAGGTATAAGTTTTAGTATATCCTAAATAGTACTTTACTTACAAACCCTGAACATAAACGTTCAGGGTTTTCTTTTTCATTTTTTTCTATGCAAATGTTAACCTATGAATTCTTTAACATACAAAAGGTAAATTAAAAAAAACCTTATAATCATGAAGAAATTATTTTTTGGAGTACTCTTAATCGTAACAAGTATTAACCTACTAGCTCAGGATATCCCTAAAAGCGCCATTGGTATCAGAATATCAGAAGGTGTTGTAGGTGATGAAGGATTTGGTCCAGAAATCACATATCAACGACAAATGTTTGGAGAACATAATCGAATTGATGTTAATTTAAGCTGGAAAACTAACTCTTTTATTAATACCTATCGAGGAGGTGGATATTTTCATTGGAGTTATAATATTTGGGATAACCTTAATTGGTTTGCAGGTCCTGGGATTGGTGCTGGATATATCGATTTTAAAACTAGTTTCTTTGGTATAGGAATAACTAACAATAGGGATAGTGAATTCTTTCCTTATGTAGGAGCGGATTTTGGAGTAGATTATCGTTTTGATTTCCCATTACAAGTAGCTTTTAGCATTCGCCCTACTTATGACATTCATAATATAGAAAATACCTCAGGGTTTAACGATGTTGATAATTTTGGAGTAAATATCGGTATAGCAGCAAGATATATCTTTTAGTTACCCCTATAGATTAATTGATTTGATTTATGTTTAGTTGTAAAGCACTATCGTATTTACTGATAGTGCTTTATTATTATACCGTTTCCAATGCATTTTCATACAACTCAACATACATAGGGACAATATTATCTATATCAAACCTTAATGCTTGGTCAAATGCTCCTTCTTTAAAGGTATTCAAAGTATTATCATCCTTTAGAATTTGAATAGCATTTTCAGACATTTCTTTTACATTACCAACATCACTTAAATAACCTGAAACTCCTTCTACATTAACCTCTGGAATACCACCTGCATTACTAGATATTACCGGTACTTTATTGACCATAGCTTCTAACGCAGCCAGCCCAAAACTTTCGCGTTCTGATGGCAACAAGAATAAATCTGAGAAACATAATATTTTGTCAATCTCATTACTATTACCCAAAAAGATGACTTTATCCTTAATTCCTAATTCTTTACATTTTTTTTCTGCAGGTTCGCGTTCCGGTCCATCACCTACCATCAACAATTTAGCAGGAATCTCTTTCTGAATATTATAAAATATATCTACAATATCCATAATTCTCTTTACTGGTCTAAAATTACTAATATGAGTAACTATTCTTTCTTCTGGAGTTGCCATTAACTCTCTCTGACAATCCGTAAAGTCAGTTTTACGAAGACTGGCATCAATAAAATTAGGAACCACTTCTATACTTTTCTTAATATCAAAAAGTCGCAACGTATCATCCTTTAAACTTTGTGAAACAGATGTTACAATATCACTATTATTTATACTAAAAGTAACCGCCGGTTTGTAAAACGGATGGTTACCAACTAAAGTAATATCTGTACCATGCAAGGTAGTCACCATTGGAATATGTATTCCTTCTTCTTCTAACATTTTTTTAGCCATATAACCTGCATACGCATGTGGTATCGCATAATGTACATGTAATAACTCGATATCATACTTCTTTATAGTATTCACTAGTTTACTAGATAAAGCTAATTCATACGGCTGATACTGAAAGA
The DNA here is from genome assembly GCF_947495315.1 of uncultured Aquimarina sp. Classification (GTDB taxonomy): domain Bacteria; phylum Bacteroidota; class Bacteroidia; order Flavobacteriales; family Flavobacteriaceae; genus Aquimarina. Next base: position 28,408 of record NZ_CANLYD010000019.1, read on the forward strand.
GTGGATACTCTGGCACTGTAACTTCATGAAAATGTATGTTTGGGTTTAACAGTCCAAGTCTTACAGGTTGTTTATAGGTAACAAAATGTACTTGATGATTTAGTTTAGCAAGTGCAATCCCTAATTCAGTGGCCACTACTCCACTACCTCCAAAAGTTGGATAACAAACAATAGCAATATTCATCTATTTACTTTATTTTTCAAATAGGTTAGATGGAATTCGCCAATAATCCTAGAAATTAATAACAACTCTGTTATTATGGCTCATTTCATAAATACAATTTTCTTTTCATCGCACAATGTACGAGAAAATTAGTATTGCTCCTTGTTAAAGGATTTGTAAAAAAATTATTCCACTTTTGTCAAAAGAATATTTCCAGAATCTAATTTTCTAACCGAAAGTCTCGTATGTCCAAAAACATTATTGGAGGATATTTCTAAAATCCCCTCACTTTTATTGTAAACCATTGGCGTCTTATGTTTACCATATATTCTATTATGTATATATCTATGATCATTACCACATATTGGTCCTCCAAGAATATATTTTTTGGTTATTCCTTCTTCTGATATAATAATTTTTGCCCCCATAGGTAGATCATTCCTTGTAAGATCATTCCTTGTAAGATCATTCCTTGTAAGATTTTTTCTGCCGGAATAAAGAATATATTTTGTATTTCCAGAACGAAAATCGCTAAGGGCTAAACTCCATTCTCCAAATAATTCTTCCTTATTAGGAATTTGATCTTGAGCAGACACTGATAGAATAGTTACTAATAAGAAAATAAATGTAATTTTGGTTGGCATGTCTGAATATGTTTGGTTTAAACAATACCATCAAATTATATGCCTAAAACTTATCTATAATAAAAAAGCAGATCATAAGCCGGATTCTGTAATCCGCCTATGGCGGACTCCTTATCATTTATCTAGTATTGACATTACTATCAACATCAAACCGCCTACCCTCCAACATTGGGCGTGCAACCCTCAAAAGCTGGTTTACGTGGCGTTGCACCGCATAGAGTTTACCTGGTTTCACTACAGCCTTACCTGTACATACTTTCTGCTGCACTTGTCCTCATCTCACGACGGACGGGCGTTACCCGCTATGCTGCACTACGGTGTCCGGACTTTCCTCCTTGTCCCAAACTTGATTTGGGATCTTTTCATTCTACCTCTCGATATCCTTATAAGATGCCGAAACAAGTTCGGCACACGGCGATAAGGTGATCTGCTTGCTGCAAAAATAGAATAATTCATATACCTGCATTCAGAATTCAACAATATTTTTATCTGTTAATAACTCGGTATAAAAACCAAAAGCAACAATTCTTTATTTCCAATCAATTTTTAACTTTGTATCGATGGAACATTTTATAGTATCTGCACGTAAATACAGACCCCAAACATTTAAGGATGTTGTGGGTCAACAGGCTATTACCAATACGCTGCTTAATGCTATAGAAAATAACCATCTCGCTCAAGCCTTATTATTTACAGGGCCTCGTGGAGTAGGTAAAACGTCTTGTGCGAGAATTTTGGCAAAAACCATCAACCAAGAAGGTCACGAAAATCCAGACGAAGATTTTGCTTTTAATATATTTGAACTAGATGCTGCTTCTAATAATTCTGTAGATGATATCAGAAGCCTCATTGATCAGGTTCGTATTCCTCCTCAAGTAGGTACTTATAAAGTATATATTATTGATGAGGTGCATATGCTCTCTCAAGCGGCCTTTAATGCATTTCTAAAAACATTAGAAGAACCGCCTAAACACGCTATTTTTATTCTAGCAACCACAGAGAAACATAAAATCATACCAACGATATTATCACGTTGTCAGATTTTTGATTTTAAAAGAATAACTGTTACCGATGCCAAGAATCATCTAATGCAAGTAGCTGAGCAAGAAGGGATCACTGCTGATGAAGATGCACTACAGATTATTGCTCAAAAAGCTGATGGTGCTATGCGTGATGCTTTATCTATTTTTGATAGAGTTGTTAGTTTCAGTGGAAAAAACCTTACCAGACAAGCTGTTACCGAAAATCTTAATGTTTTAGATTACGAAACGTATTTTAAAACTACTGATTTAATACTTCAAAATAACATTCCTCAGCTATTATTGGAATTTAATGAAATTCTAGCGCAAGGATTTGATGGTCATCACTTTATTGCTGGATTAGCATCACATTTTAGAGATTTATTAGTTTGCAAAAATCAGGCAACTATTAACCTTCTTGAAGTTGGAGAACAAACAAAAGCAAAATATCTGGAACAATCACAAAAATCTCCTCATCCTTTTCTGATTAAAGGTATTGAACTGGCTAATGATTGTGATCTAAAATACAAAACCAGTCGTAACCAACGACTACTGGTCGAATTATGCCTAATGCAACTTGCCTCTGTTCTTACTAAAGACGGAGAAAAAAAAAATGACCAACCCTACATAATTCCACCTAATTATTTTAAGGAGAAAGGAATAAAACCGATAAAAATTTCTGCAGAGCTTAAAGAAAAAGCTCAAGAAAAAGCAACTCAAAACATTCCTGAAGATGTAACTTCTGCAGAAAACCCTGAAAAATCTGTTACATCTAATCCAGTAGTTGACCACAAAAAAGAAGAATCGCCATCACAACTTAGCAATTCTCAACAAACAGTTACTATACCCCCTACAGCTACAGAAAGCAAACCTGCAATACGTAACAGACAGGGTCGAACTTCTGGTTTATCACTTAACAGTATTCGAAAGAAGAAGGAACATGAAGAGAAAAAAGTAGATACGATTGTTGACCCAAAAAATCTTCCAAGTGATACGTTTACAGAAGCTGAAATGCAGGCTGGTTGGGAAGAATATGGTAAAATGCAGGACAAAAAAGGAGAACGGATTATCGGGTCTATGTTCGCGATGAATATTCCGACGCTTACAGATGGTAAAATTCATTTAGAATTACCTAATCAATCTATGAAAGTTGATATGGAAAGTGCACTTCCTGGCTTATTTCAGTTTTTGTATAAAAAGTTGAACAATTACAGTGTTGCGCTTGACATAACAGTAAATGAAGAAGCTTCAAAAAAATATGCATTTACACCGCAGGATAAATACGAAAAACTACGCGAGAAAAATCCTCTTATAGATAAGCTACGTTCTGATTTTGATTTGGATATTTAAGCAGATATTATTCTAAAAACTTCATAACAATTTTGCCAATTTCTTAATCTATGTTAATGCAAAAAGGTTTATAGTTTCTCATCTTTACTTCTTATTAAAAAATTAATTATCTCGTCAATAGTATTAAAACATTAGCAAAAATTAGAAGGTGTTTTAACACTAACAGTGTTTAATACCATATGAAAAACTATAAGTCGCACTTTGTTTTTATTTGCTTACTAGTATTCTTTACTCTAGCATTCTATTATCTTGGAGAAATTATTTTGCCATTCATTATCGGGTTGTTTCTTGCTTATCTTTTAAATCCTCTAGTAAAAAAAATTCAGAAAAATATACCTAATCGTAATGTTGCAGTTACAGTACTTCTGGCAGCATCTATCGGAATTTCCTTAGGCTTTATTACGCTATTCGGGAGTCAGGCTATGCATGATTTTAAAAGACTAAACAACGCATTTTCAATTTTTGCAGAGAATAATAGTCAAGAAATTAATACTACCGCAAACAAGGTAAAGTCATATATCCAAAAAATATACTCAGAAGTAGAATTACTAAAACAAAATGAAGAAACAGAAGCCAAAACAACTTCTCAAAATATAGATACGGAAACTATAGCGGAGACCTTATCTCAAATCACTTCCTTTTTTAAATCTGGTGCTTCGGATGATGATAAAGACCACAACTTTAATTGGTTTCTTATTATGCTATATTCAATAGGTTATTTTGTATGTATACTCTACACCTATCCATATTTTGAAACTCGGTTTGCTAAATATTTTAGAGGAAACAAAAAACAAAATCAACTTTGGAATGAGCTTATCACAGATTTTAATCAAACATTTTTAAAGTATTTCAGACAGCGCAGTACTGTTGTTATAATTTCCTCAATAATTTTCATTCTATCGTTTCTAATCATTGGAATTCCAGGAGCTATCATACTTGGTCTTATCGCTGGATTATTATGTTATATCTCTCATTTTCATTATCTGGCATTAATCCCATTGTCTATAAGTTGCTGGGCATTATCGATTGAACAGGAACAAAGTTTCTTTATCTATTTTGGTTTGGTACTATTGATTTTTATCATCGTATCTATCCTGGAAGAACTTGTTTTTTTTCCATTTATAATGAAAGGAGTTTCTAGTATGAATCCTGCGATAATGATGATTTCTTTTTCTTTATGGACGTATATATTTGGTGTTATCGGACTTTTAATTGCATTGCCACTAACCTCTATGCTCCTGCTTTATATGGATCGCGTATTAACGAGTTTTGATACAGACATTGGTGAAAATTAACACATAGATTTTGAGCATATGAAAACAACCAGATTAGAAGCTTTTAGTGATGCCGTTATGGCTATCATTATCACCATTATGGTATTGGAACTAAAAGCACCTGAAGAAACTGATTTTAGTTCACTTATTCCGAAAATACCTATATTTTTAAGTTACCTAGTTAGTTTTGTTTACATCGCTATTTATTGGAATAATCATCATCATTTATTTCAGGTAACAGAAAAAGTTAATGGTAAAATTCTTTGGGCGAATATGCACGTTCTTTTCTGGGTATCTCTAATACCATTCAGCACATCTTGGTTAGGAGAAAACCATGAAGCTTCCGTTCCTGCCGCGCTATATGGAATCATACTATTAATGATTGCAATTGCTTCCATTATATTACAACAAGCAATTTTAAAACATCATGATCATGATTTTATGCTTCGAGATGCAATTGGAAACGACCTAAAAGGAAAACTCACAATTCTGATCTATGTTATCGGAATTATTACCTCTTTTTTTAATACATGGTTTGCTGTTTTGTGTTATATTATCGTGGCGATTATCTGGTTCATTCCTGATAAAAGGATTGAAAAAAACGTTTAATTAAAAACAACGATTTATTATATAACATGAAACCGTTTCATAAAAATTGAAATTTCTAGGATTCATTTCTTAATCTACATTAATGCATAGGTTTATTTAATAGTAGATTTTTGTGTAATAAACTCACAAATTATTAACATCAAAAATCACACAATGAATTTTAAGTCAACACTATTCGTCATAATGATGTCAATTTATTCGATATCATTTGCCAGTACACCTCAATCTGCAAACGTTATAAAATTTGGTGATGCCAATACATTATTCATTGGTGATAGTAAATCTGCTACCTTATACGCATACAACATAAAAAGCAATGATAATCCTACTGCACAGCAAGGATATAACATCCATGATCTAAGTAGTAAGATTGCACAATTTTCAAAAATTAATCCATTTGATATCCTGATTCGTGACATGGCAATTCGTCCTACATCCAAAGAAGCTTACATCGCTTTTGACACGAAAACTAGAACAGGGTATGCTCCGCAAATAGTCATTGTAAATCAAGCCGGAAGTATCAAAAAATTTGATTTAGAAAAAACGAAACATACAGAAATACAATTGAACGATGCTCCCACCAGTGACTTCAAATTTTGGGATAAGACTCCAATGAGAACATTAACCTTTACAGATATCGATTTTTATAACGGAAAAGTATATATCAGCGGAATGTCTAATGCCGAGTTTTCATCTGCTTTACGAATTGTAGATTATCCTTTTAACAAATCTAAGGTGGCTACATCTTCTGTTGAAATATTTCATGCCGTTCACGGTCAGATGGAAACTCGTGCACCAATCCAAACATTACAGTTTGTTACGCTGAATAATGAAGATTACATCTTGGCAGCTTATACATGTACTCCTTTAGTTTTGATTCCTGTAAAAGACTTAAAGAATGAAGCACATATTGTTGGAAAAACCATTGCAGAAATGGGGTATGGTAATACTCCTGTTGACATCATTAAGTTTACGTCTAAAGATGCTGATAAAAATCCTTATGAAACCATTATTTTATCTAATCGAAATCAATCCGCTCAATCTATAAATCTAACAGATATTACTACTAGTAGCAAAACAGAAAGTATCGGATATGTTGGTGCAGCAGGTCAATCGGGAACCCCTGCTACGAATTTACCATTAACTGGATTAATGCAAATAGATGATCAAGATGACTCTCACTTTACAGCAGTTAGAAGAGACCAATTAACAGGTGAGTTAGAGCTAATTTCTTTTCTAAAAAACGTTAACCTAAGATTAGATGAATATATATCAGAATACGATCAGCCGTCTTATAAATACGAAGGAGAACAGGCGCAAATGAAAGACGCGCATAATATGATGTTGAAAGATTTAGGTTTACCGCTTAAAAAATAGCAACCATAATATGAGCATATTGATTAGTATCTTATGAAATACTTTTTTTTGTTTTTGTGTCTATTCTTTGATACAAACATTTTTGCGCAAAAGGATATGCCTCCTAATGTTATTGAAATTTATCCAACAACAGATTCTATCCCTGTTAACATTTTACGCTTTTATATTCAATTTTCTCAACCCATGCAGGAAATGAATATTTTGAAACATGTGAGGTTGACAAATCAAGATGGAAAAAATATTACCGGTGTATTTTATGAAAATCAATATGAATTATGGAATCAAAACAGAACTAAAGTTACGCTAGTTATCGATCCAGGCAGAGTAAAAACAGGTTTACTAGCTAATAACACAATGGGACGAGCTTTTGATAACGGTCAATATTACACGCTTAATGTTGATAGTTTATTATTGGATTTTAATGATCGTAATTTAGCTCGAAGTCATACTAAAACGTTTGTAGCTGTCGGCGAAGATATAATTGCACCAAATCAAAAAACATGGAGTGTTTCTGCCCCAAAACCAATGTCAAAACAAGCGTTGCACATAAGTTTTGATGACAAAATTGATCACATATCGGCAAAAACGTTCATAAAGGTTCTACATAAAAATAATGAGGTTACAGGTGATATTGAATTAAGAAACGGGGAGCAAGAATGGTACTTCTATCCAAAAAAGGAATGGAAAAAAGGAGATTATCAAATTCTTATCCACCCAGCGTTAGAAGATATTTGTGCTAACTCATTGAATCAAATATTTGATCACCAAATTGAAGGTTTTAAACAAAATAGTAAAGAAATTTCAATATTGAAATTCACTATTCATTAATCGTATATTAAAATAATGGAAATAGGAATTGATAGTTTTGCCACCTCACCAAATACACAAATCAGTGATTCGCAAGCACTAAATGAACTGATCGCAAGAATAGAGCTTGCTGATCAAGTAGGCTTGGATGTTTTTGGTATCGGAGAACATTACAGAAAAGAGTTTTTGGATTCTGCACCGGCCATTATTCTGGCAGCTGCAGCAGCTCGTACAAAAAAAATACGTTTAACTAGTGCAGTTACCGTGCTTAGTGTTGCTGATCCTGTAAGAGTATTTCAAAACTTTTCTACACTAGACCTAATTTCTAAAGGAAGAATAGAAATCGTAGTAGGTCGAGGGTCCTTTACCGAGTCCTTTCCGTTATTTGGGTACAATCTTAATGAGTATGATGCTATTTTTTCTGAAAAACTCGATCTTCTATTAAAAATACGTGATAACGAATTTGTGAATTGGTCCGGTAGATTTCGACCGACACTACGTGAACAAGCGGTATATCCTAGACCTTTTCAGGAAACATTGCCTATCTGGCTTGGAGTTGGCGGAACTCCAGCTTCTGTTATACGTGCAGGCACATTAGGATTACCACTTATGATTGCCGTTATTGGTGGAGAAACACATCGGTTCAGACCATTAGTTGATTTATACAGAGAAGCCGGAGCAAAAGCCGGTCATTCTCCAAAACAGTTAAAAGTGGGGTTACATTCCTTAGGATATGTGGCAAATACTACAGAAGAAGCTGTTAAAGATTATTATCCCGGATATGCAGAAGTCTTTACTAAAGTTGGAAAAGAACGAGGATTTCCTCCTGTTACCAAAGCTAGTTTTGATGCTCAAAACGGATCTAAAGGGGCATTACTGGTTGGAAACCCTGAAGAAGTAGCAGCAAAAATACTTCGACACAATGAAGCGCTAGGAGGAATTTCGAGAGTAACTTTTCAAATGGACGTAGGATTATCTCATGAAAAATTATCTAAATCCATCGAATTAATCGGTACAAAAGTATCACCCATAATTAATAATCCATAACATTCCAGAATCCTGCAAATATTGGTGTATATTATAACGAGGCAGTAAATTAATTAATATCTAAAAATAGTTAATGAATCAACTAAAAGTAAAAAAAGGTGATATTCTACAAAGAAAGGGTGACTTAAATACTAAAATATATTACGTAAAAAGTGGATTACTGCGTAGTTATGCCATTGATAAAAAAGGAAAAGAACATATTTTTCTATTCGGTCCAGAAGGTTGGGCCATAGCAGATAATTTACCTCCGGATACGCCTTCCGATCTATATATCGATGCAATAGAAGATTCTACAGTGACTGTAGCGCTAAAGCAAGAAAATATAAATAACGCTGTAATAAAAGCTGCACCGATTCTTAAACGCTTATCAGTACTACAAAAAAGAGTTATTATGTTAATGAGTGCTTCTGCCATAGAGCGATATGAACATTTTATGGAAGTGTATCCCGAAATAGCCAAAAGAGTGCCGCAAAGAATGATCGCCTCATATCTCGGTATCACTCCAGAAGCTTTAAGTAAAGTCAAAGGAGATAAAATAAGAAGTAAATAAATATCAATTGTTATTTCTTAATGTAGATTAATGCATATTACTTCCAATTATATCATTTTTACGTTATGAAAAAAATAATTGCTCTCGGCGCAAGTAATAGTAAAAATTCTATTAACAAATTATTTGCCACCTATGTCGCCAATCATCTGGAAAATACAATCACCACTACACTAGATTTAAACGATTATACCTTACCGCTGTACAGTCCTGATTTGGAAGTCGATATCGGTATACCCAAAAATGCGGTGGATTTTAATCAATTAATAAGCTCGACCGACGGTATCGTTCTTTCTATGGCAGAATACAATGGCTTACCAACTGCAGCTTTTGTAAACCTATTTGATTGGCTATCCAGAATTGATCAAAACGTTTGGCAGAACAAACCTATACTCCTAATGGCGGTTTCTCCTGGAGGAAGAGGTGGTGCCAATGTTCTTAAAATTATTAATGATCTCATGCCTTTTTTTGGAGGTAAAGTAATTACATCCTTTTCTCTTCCCTCATTCCCCAAAAATTTTCAGGAAGGGCGTTTAATCAATGAGCAGCTCTATAAAGAGTTATCTGAAAAAATTGAACTTTTTCAGCAGTCTTTGAATTAAAAAACAACTAATTATAACTTCAATGTATTATGAAAAATTTAAACATTCTATTCAAAATTTCAACCATTTTATGGATTATCTGGGGTCTTGTGCATGTGCTTGCCGGAGTATTAACCATGAATTTTATACTATCTGGAGATATTGCTTCTGCCATTAGTGGTATTGCTGACGCAGTAGACCCAGCTATACTACAAATGGAATATCCAGACGCAGCTGGTGCTGTTATAGGACAACATGGGTTTAATCTATTTTGGATTGGATTAGTAACAATTATATCTGCCTTATTTATTTGGAAAGGAAATAAAAATGCCATTTTTCTTGCAGCGATAACAGGTGGTTTAGCAGATTTAGGGTATTTCTTGTTTATGGATTTAGGAGGTTATGTCAATTTTGTTCCAGGAACAATCATGACATTTGTTTCCTCTGCGGCTATTATTTTAAGTTTTTATGCTTACTTCAAAGGGGATAAAACTTTATAATTTTTTCTCATCGAAAATAGCAAGTCTTACTGTAAAATTCACTTTATGTCAATATCCACAATCGTCAAATTTTTCATTGCTTGTATAGCTATAATTGGTATTCATACAAAGGTAGTTGCACAAGAAAAGGAAGATCCTCCAGCCCTTAAAACAAATAGAGCCGACGAAAACTACGAATACCTAAAAGATGAGGATAGTAATCCCTATAAAAAAGGCTTTGGGGATGCCTTAAAGCATATAAATCTAAATAACAGCAAATCGATTTATCTCACATTAGGTGGTCAGTATAGACCCCGTGTGGAACATTTTACGAATAAGAATTGGAGCACTGAAGACGAGACTTTTTACTCACAGCGATTAAATGTACACACTAGTCTAAATTTAGGAAAATATGTCAGATTTTTTGGCGAGTTATATCATGGGTATACCAGTAATGAAGAACAATCCCCTGAAACTGATGCTATTGATTGGCATCAAGGATTTATAGAAATCAAATTTATAGCTAAAGAAAATAATAACCTATCATTTTTATTTGGACGTCAGGAAATGACATTAGGAGCCAGTAGATTAGTAGGCAATCGAGAAGGACCAAATATCAGGAGAACTTTTGACCTTGGTGCCATAAAATACAAACATGGTAATACTACTGCAAAGGCTTTTTATGGTAAAGAAGTTTCTCCGGAATTTGAAGCCTTTGATAATGATTTTGAGCTTTTTAATGGAAATTCAACTAATCCCGAAATATGGGCGGTTGGAGCACAGTTTCCTATCAAAAATCTAAATGGTACCAATGAATTATATTATCTGGGATTTAGATCAAAAGCAGCAGGATTCAATGATGTTTTTGGAGAAGAAGTAAGGCATAGTGTTGGACTAAGAAGATTTGGAATGATAGGAAAAAAAGTGAGCTATAATACCGAAGTTATATATCAATTTGGTGACCTGGATGGTAGCACTATTAGCGCTTTTAATATTGAAACAGATTGGAAGTATGTTTTCATTAACACTACATGGAGAACTACAATTGGTTTAAAACTCGATTGGTCTAAAGGTGACAATGAAGCAGGAGATGGAAAAATACAGACGTTTAATCCGTTATTTGTCAATCCTGCAATATACAGTTTGGCAAGTGTAAATACTCCTGCTAATCTTACTAGTTTTCATCCTAACGTAACCGTTTATCCGGCAGAAGGGTTTTCAGTGTATATGGATTACGCTCTATTTTATAGAACATCTAGCGATGATGGCCTTTATACTCCTCCACGTTTTCAGATTCGAGAGGCAAATGGGATTACAGAAAAACATATTGGCGATGCCATAGGTTTACAGATAATGTATGAGTTTAATAGGAATATATCTTTTGATCTTAGAAGCACCTACTTTATTCCAGGGAAATTTATCAAAGCATCCGGAGATTCAGAATCTATATTTTATATCGCTCCAACATTGAGCTTTAAGTTTTAAAAAAATGACGAAGTATTGCTAATCTATTTTTCATAGCTCCATTAGCATTAGATATTTCAAAACATTAATTTTGCTCTCTATAACCGATAAAAAATAGATGATGTTAGGCCTAAAACTTCCAACGGATCCAAGATGGGTAAATATTGTAGAAAAGAATATTGAAGAAATCCTAACGGATCATGCCTATTGTGAGCAAAAAGCTACATCAACAGCTATATCTTTAATCGTTAGTTTTCCTGAGTATACTGAGTTAGTTCAGGAAATGACAAAATTAGTAAAAGAAGAAATTAGCCATTTTAAAATGGTACACGATAAAATTATTGCAAGAGGATGGACATTGGGCAGAGATCGTAAGGATGATTATGTAATACAATTAGTTACATTTTTCCCTAAAGGTGGTAGCAGAACTACTCAATTAGTACATCGATTATTATATGCAGCTTTGATTGAAGCCAGAAGTTGTGAGCGTTTCAAACTACTTTCTGAAGAATTAGAAGATCAAGAACTTGCAAAATTTTATAAAGATCTAATGGTGAGCGAAGCTAACCATTATACTATGTTTCTTGGCTTTGCTCGTCAATATGGTGACCGTGAAGAAGTTGATAAAAAATGGCAGGATCTACTCATTTATGAAGCTGAGATTATGAAATCCTTAAGTAAAAAAGAATCTATCCACGGATAATAAAAATGCCCTCCATCTAGTGAGCATTTTTATTATATTTATATATAGTTGTTTAATTATAGTCTATACCCAACAGATAATTGAATATTTCTACTATTACCATCTATATCTATAGAAGAGCCATCTTCATCAAAAACATTAGATAACCCAAAAGCATATCGCAAATCGACAAAGAAATTGTCTGTAACATTAACTCCTATTCCTGCAACAGCTGCAAAATCGAACGTGCCAAAGTCAACAATATTAGCTTGATTATCTTCCCATTCCCATATCTTAATTCCCGCCTGAGGTCCTAATTGAACATTAAAAAGATCTGTAATATTATATTTTAATAAAATTGGCACTTGAAGATAATTAACGCGTAGATCTTTATCTTTATTCCCTTGTCCAGAATATTGAAATTCAGGTTGTAATCTTAATTTCTCGGTTAAAGCAAAGTCTGCTAAAAAACCTACAACAACTCCTATCCTACTTTTATCTAAATCTCCAGTTATGTCATCAGAACTTATCGAACTTAAATTAGCTCCTATTCTAATTCCGTATCTGGATTCTTGCGCATTAATAGTAATAGTTCCAATTAATAAAGCAAAAACAAAAAGTAAAGTTTTATTCATAGCGTAAGTATTTATTATACATTTGGTTAAGAAGTCCAAGTTAAAACAAAAAAATGAGTTTTTTCAATCTTTTCAGGCGATTAAGGGAATTTTCTCTTAAATTTCATTTAATTTTTCACTATATAGTGATTTTATAATTCCATCAGAGAGACCAATTTTAGGAACAAAAATTTCTTGAGCACCACTCCATTTCATAGCGGACAAATATATCCTAGTAGCTGGTAAAATCACATCTGCTCTATCTTGATTCAGGTTTAACTCCCATATCCTCTCTTCATATGACAGCGACTTCAATAAGTCATAATAGGAACTTAGATATAAGAATGAAAGTGGTTTTCCATTACCTTTTCCACTGTTTTTAAAAATGTTATTTATGTTTCCACCAGATCCGATCAAAGATAATCTAGAATATCCTTTAGTTACATTTTCAATCCATTCTTCTACTTCTTTCCAAGTACTTTCGGAAACAACATTGTTTAACAACCTAACTGTTCCCAATTTAAATGATCTGGAAGTTATCGTTTTACCATTATGATATAAAGTAAACTCAGTACTACCACCTCCAACATCTACATATAGATAAGTCGCATCAGAATTAATTAAATCATGAAGATCCGTCATTGCGATAATTGCTGCTTCATCAGAACCATCAATAATATCAATCTTTATTCCTGTTTTTTCTTTAATCAGATCGGCTACTTCTTTACCATTTTCTGCTTCTCGCATTGCAGATGTAGCGCATGCTTTATATCGAACTACTTTATGCGTTTTCATTAATAGATGGTATGCTTGCATGGCATCTATCATTCTAGTAACATTCTCTTCGGAAATTCTATTCGTTAAAAATACATCTGCACCTAATCGAATTGGAACACGAACTAAACTGGTTTTTTTAAACCGAGTAGTTTTTCCATTTTCCTCGTGGACACTACTGATTAATAATCTAACTGCATTAGAACCTATATCAATGGCTCCATATTTTTCTATAGTCAACAAAATATTTAATTTCCTAGTTTTCTTAAATAATAGTCATACGTTGCAATCTGGGATCTTACTTTCGTATTATCGTTTCGAATATACCCATTATCTTGATTCTCTGAAAGTTTTCGGGCCTTCACATTATCACTCCAACAAATTTCGAAAGTATCCATTAGCTCTTCTTTAATATCATCATCATATATAGGACACGTTATTTCTACTCGTCTATCCAGGTTTCTTCTCATCCAATCGGCGGATGATATGTATACTTTAGGATTTCCTCCATTCTTAAAAATCAAGAGTCTTGGGTGTTCCAAAAACTTATCGATTACACTTATCGCCCTAATATTTTCGCTCATTCCAGAAATTCCAGGAATCAAGCAGCATATTCCTCGAATAATTAGATCAATCTTTACTCCAGCTCTACTAGCCTCATATAATTTATCGATCATTGAATAATCGCTAAGGCTGTTTAACTTTAGTTTAATACCTGATGGCTTACCTTCCTTACTATTCTGTATTTCGATATCTATTAATTTTACCAAAGAACTTCTAGTATAATGCGGAGAAACTAACAAATGTTTATATCTACTTACCTTATAATTAATCTCAAAAAACTTAAATACCTTATTTGTCTCCTTCAGAATTGCTTCATTTGTTGTAAACAATGTATAATCAGTATATATTTTTGCGGTAGATTCGTTAAAATTTCCAGTGCTTATAAACCCATATCGTTTTAATTTTCCTTTTTCTTCTCTCTCAATTACACATGCTTTGCAATGCACTTTTAAGCCAGAAACTCCAAAGATAAGGTTTACACCTTCTCTTTGCATTTGTTCTGCATAACCAATATTTGCCTCTTCATCAAATCGCGCTTGAAGCTCAATCTGTACAGTCACATTCTTTCCATTCTTTGCCGCATTAATTAAAGAACTTGCAATGTGCGAGATACTGGCTAATCGATATATAGTAATTTTAATCGTTTTTACTTTTGGATCAATTGCCGACTCTCTCAAAAATTTTACAGTATAAGAAAAGGTGTGATAGGGTGTGTACTGTAAATAATCTTTTTTTGCAATCTTATCTAATAAACTACCTTGTAAACTTAAACCCGGAATGGTTAACGGCAATAAAGGTTGATATACCAATTCTTTTTTATCTAAATCCGGAAAATTCATATAATCCCTACGATTATGATATCTACCTCCTGGAATAATGCTATCCGCATTATCTACCCCCATTTTTTCCATTAAAAAATTAAGCGTATCCTTATCTATGGTTTTATCGTATACAAATCTTACAGGTTCTCCATCTCTTCTGGATTTTACACTGCTCGAAATTTTTTGTATAAAACTTTTACTAAAATCGTTATCAAAATCTAGCTGTGCATCTCTGGTAATTTTAATCATATGTGCAGAAGCACTGATATAGTCAAAAATACTGAAGTTAATTTGCATACAGTACCTAATCAAGTCATCTAGTATAATAATGTATTTCTTACCATCTTTTTCTGGCAATACTACAAAACGATCCGTATTTTTAGGTATCTCAATTAAGGCGTAAATTTTTTCCTTAGTTTTCTGATGTAAGATCTTAGATATCGCTCCTTCTTTAGGTACACTATCTTTTAGTACCAATTTCACCGCAAGATAAGCAACACTATCTTTAAGGTGTGGAAACTTATCAAGGTCATTTAATATATAAGTTACTAATGCAGGACTAACTTTATCGACAAAATATCTACGTATAAAACTATCTTGCTCTGTAGTTACTTGATTTTCATCAATAATAAAAATGTCGTGTTCTTTTAGTTTTTCTCCAATAGTATTAATGGTTTTTAAACTTTCAGACTGTTGCTTAATTACAATTTTGGTGATTTGTTCCAGCAATTCACTTGCCGTTTTTCCTTTAAGGACATTTTTACCATCACGACCGGCAAGATCTATTCGTTTAATTGCCGCATATCGTACCTTAAAAAATTCATCTAAATTATTAGAAAATATACCTATAAACCGTAACCGTTCTAACAATGGCACACTGTCATCAGATGCTTCTTGTAATACTCTAGCATTAAATTGCAGCCAGCTTAACTCTCTATTTATATACTTATTAACTTGATTTTCTGTCATTTAACTTTACCTTAATTCCTTAGGAAACAGAGTTAGTACGGTTTTTCCTACTTCTATATCGCTCCAATTATCGACATTAAACTGAATACCTACAACTCCTGCAGTAGGCAAGTTATCTATTACTTTACTCCCATAAAGATTTGCAATAGATGTAAATGCATGATTATGTCCAAAAATCATTAAAGTATCAATAGTATCATTACAACTTTTAATCACTTCTATAACCTGATGACCACTAAAGTCATAAAGTTTTGATTCTAAACTAAATACATTTTCATTAATATCAAGATTGTCTAAAATAATTTTTGCAGTAGTTTTCGCTCTTTCAGCATCACTACTTAATACCTTATCCACAGTATTAACAAGGGTTTTCAGCCTTTTACCAACTAAATCTGCATCTCTTAATCCTCTTTTATTAAGAGGTCTTTGGTGATCTTCTAAATCAAATTCCCAAGAAGATTTAGCGTGTCTAATAATATATAAAGTTTTCATACCTCAGGATTATTTTAACCAATATAGATTATATATACGCAAGTTTAAGAATAAGCATTTACAATTCTAAGTATAATATCATAAAAAAAGTTCTTTGATAATAAAAAATGTTTAATCAAAAAATATTTCAGATTAAGTTAATGATATACCTATCATATCATAAATTATTGTGAAAAAAATCGCTAATTCAATGAAAATGAGTTAAATAATTAAATGCATTTAATCGATAAAACCGTATTTTATATCGAAAAGAACAATTTTTACTTACATAATCAGATGTTAAAATTTAAATTTACCTACGGTTTCCCCTTAAAATGAAGACAAGTACCCTAATTAATTAAACACAATTTAAGAACAAAATTTAAGTTAACCTATAGGGATTAAAAAAGGAAAAGTGGAAAAAAATTGTAGACAAATAATAGATTTTAAAAAGGTGAATTTTAGCCTTGTCATTGCTATACTATATTTTTCGTTGAATATATATGGTCAGGTTGAAGTTCCTCTTGAAAAAAGAACTGAGTTTACTATTAAAGGAGATTTTAAGTTCGTTTCTAATACTATTTTAGGAAAAGTAAGTAATGATGATGGAACTGATGTTTTTAACCCAAATAAGAGCTATAACAATGGTGGGTTGAACAATCAATTTAGAATGGGCTTTATAGATATAGATAATGATCCATCTACTTTTAACTCTAGCAGTGCAGATTTAGACATTACTTCGGGCTGTGCCTCTATTAAGCACGTAGGTTTATATTGGACAGCTTCTTATGCAGACGAAAACCGGGAAAACGATATTACTTCAATAAAAATTAAATATCCAGGTAATGAATCTTATACATCCATTACCGATGCCACTGTGATCCATGATTACTACAATGATTCTAAATCCTTGTTTAAGCAATATTCTTGTTATAAAGATATTACTGATCAGGTTATGAATCTTGATAATCCAACAGGAACATATACTGTAGCTAATATTCCGGCTACAACATCAGAGGTTAATGACGATGCTACTCTTGGAAATGGTTTAGCAGGTGGTTGGACAATGGTTGTTATTTATGAAGATAACTCTAAACCTAGGAAACGTTTTTATGTATACGACGGTTTTGTAAATATTGATTCCAAGGCCAAACCTGTAGAGTTTTCTTTCGATAACTTTCAAACGATTCCGGAAGGCGCTGTACATGGAAAAATCGGGGTTATTTCTTATGAAGGTGATAAAGGTATACGAGGAGATCGTTTTCAGGTATTGTCTAATGAAACTAATAAGTACAAAGGTATTACAGACAATACCAACCCTATGAACAATTTCTTTAATGCTAATATAACCGAAAATGGAAAGAACATTACGTCCAGAGTTCCTGCTAGTCAGAACACACTGGGGTATGATGCGGATCTATTTGAAATCAAAAATCCAAGAAATAGTATAATAGGTAACAATCAAACAAAATCAAGCTTTAGATTGCTTACAGATAATGATGGATATTCTGTTATGGCTGTAGCTTTTAGTGTAGAAATATATGAACCGGCTATTCAAATTATAAAAAGATCACGTTATACCGACAATAGTTTTGTTTTTCCGAATGATATGGTTGCACCTGATCAGGATATAATTTACAGTCTAACTATTAATAATGATGGTAATGACGATGCTAAGAATACTATTATAAAAGATATTTTACCGGAACATGTAATATTTACCAAAGAATCGGTTGTCCTTCCTTCTAAAAGAATTAAAGTATCATACGATGAGCCTTCAAGAACGTTGAGTTTTTCGGTACCAAACAAAATGGTGAAAATTGATAGCGAACCTTTTGATATTAAGTATTCAATCAAAGTAAATACTAGTTGTGATCTATTAAATGAAACAGGAGAAATTACTATTGTAGATCAGCCAGTTACAGCAGAATTTAATGGCTCTTTTAATGAAACAAAGAAATATTCTAAAGGTTACAATTATATGAATAAATGTAATCTTCCAGATTATTACCAGCTTAAGTTAGCTGTTGACATGAGTGGGTTAAATTGCCCTAATGCTAATACTAATTTTGTAGACAGAACAAAAGAACTCGATAAAAATCTTGTTGAATTAAACACATCTAACAAATCAGAAAATACAGAAAGTACAGGAATCAACAATGATGATGTAGTTAAAACAGGACGAGATCCAAAATCCGGTTTAACATCCGATATAGAATTAAGCAAAACCCTAAATGATCTAATCAAATTAAATGAAATCTATTTTGAATTTGATAAATGGGATATTACCGAAAGAGCGATCGTAGAACTTGATAAAGTCGTATCATTAATGAAAGAAGAATATCCTGATATGATTATCAAAATAGAAACACACTCTGATAGTCGTGGAGATACTGATTATAATTTAGTATTATCGCAAAAAAGAGCGGAGTCTATATTCAGATACCTAGTTAATCAAGATATCTCTGAAAACAGAATACTTTCTTATCGAGGTTTTGGAGAAACAAGACCTGTAAATAACTGTCTTGATGGCCAGGATTGTGAAGAAGATGAATATCGAAAAAACAGAAGGTCTAACTTTGTTATAATGGACTAACGATATTTATTCAAGGGGCTAGTCTTTCTCTTTTCCAAGTCTTTTTTTCAGAAATATATCTAATTCTATCGTGTAGTCTATTTGGTCTGCCTTGCCAAAATTCAAATTCGATTGGCTTGACACAGAAACCTCCCCAGAAATCAGGTTTTGGTATTTCCTTATCCTGGTACTTCTTTTCTAATGATGTAAGTTTTTCCTCTAAAACTTCTCGTGATTCAACAATGCTACTCTGATCAGATGCCCAAGCACCTAACTGACTTCCTCGTGGACGAGATTGAAAATATTTATTACTTCCTTCTTCAGGTATCTTATTAACCTCTCCTTTAATTATAACCTGACGTTCTAAATTGGGCCAGAAAAAAGAAATACAAACTTTATTATTATTAGCAATAGCTTTTCCTTTTTCGGATTGGTAATTGGTATAAAACACAAATCCATCATTATCTAAATGTTTCAATAAAACGATTCTTGCCTTAGGAAAACCGTCTAAGCCAAAGGTAGTTAGTGTCATTGCATTAGCTTCTTCTACTCCTCCAGCTTCTTCAACCTCTTTAAACCAATTGGAAAACAACTGAAAAGGGGATTCAGGCAACTCGCTTTCTTCCAATGCTTTTTTATCATAAGATTTTCTATAACCTGTAAGATCTCTATTCATCGTTATTTAATTAGTTTTTATTTAGTTTAACCCAAAATATCAAATTCTTCCATTCAGAATTCAAAAACTTTACCGTCATCTCCAATTTCTACATGGTCAAAAACCGTTAATGCCTCATCTTTAAATTGTTCAATATTATCATACCTTGTAGAATAATGACCTAAAATCAAGTTTCTTACACTTGCCTTTTTCGCAATAGTTGCTGCTTCGATAGCTGTACTATGTCCAGTTCTATAACATAAATGTTTATGACTCTCCAAAAAGGTAGATTCGTGATATAAAGCAGTAACTTCATTAATTAAAGAGATCTTATCCTCATCATATCTAGTATCACTACAAAAAGCATAACTTTTAACAGGTATAGGGTCCTCAGTTAATTCTGCATTCGATATCACGCTCCCATCATTTAATACAGCATCCTTACCTTTCTTAATAGACTTATAATATGCCTTATCAATATCATAATTAAGCACCTTATTCATTACTAGTTTTCTGTCGCCTGGTTTCTCCCGAAATAAAAATCCATTACAATAGATACGGTGCTGAAGCGGTATTGTATGAACAGTCACCCTATCATCCTCGTATACTAGTTCAGAACTTGAACTAGTTAGTTCATGGAAATGCAAGGGATAATCCGTCCAGGAATTAGAAAGTTTTAATTGTAATGTAATCGCTTCTTTTATTCCTTTTGGTCCATATATATGAAGTGGGTTTTCTCTATTTAGCATTCTAAATGTAGAAACTAATCCTACTAAACCAAAAAAATGATCTCCATGAAGATGAGAAATAAAAATATGATTGATCCTGGAGAACTTTACCTTATTTCTTCTAAGTTCTACCTGAGTACCTTCTCCACAATCGATAAGAAAAATGTGATTGTTTATTTCTAATACCTGAGAAGTTGGGTTCGTAAACGTTCTGGGTGTTGCCGAATAGCAGCCTAAAATTGTTACTTTCAATTGTCTTTACTTCTTAATTTAAAAGAGTGTGAAGATACTCTAATCTTATATATTAATCAATCTCAGTGTCCAAAAGAATCAAAAGTAGTAAGCAATTCTATATAACGTTTTGCAGACATTTTTCTATACCCAGTTGCACCAAGAACTTTGCCTTCCTTATCAATTACCAAAATAACCGGAAAGACCATTTTTCTATTGTATCGTTCCGCAAGTTCTATATTCTTCTGTTGTTGAATTTCTGGTAACCTATTTTTTTTACGTTTAGGAAAATCTGCTTTTACCCAAACGAAATTTTGATTCGCAAATTTATTAAATTCAGGATCAGAGAATATCTTCCTTTCTAATTTTATACAAGGAGGACACCAATCGGATCCTGTAAAGAGTAAAACAATATTTTGATCTTTTTCTTTTGCTAAAGTTTTTGCTTCACCAAAGTCGTATTTCCAATCTTGTGCATAAGTAATACCAGAAAATATAAATACAAACACAAGAATAAATGGGGCTAATTTATTCATAGGCATTAAGACGTAAAAAAACACTTTAGATTACAGACCAAACGAAAAAAAATTAAAAATCTAGATCTCTTTCTATTTCCTCCATTTCGATCAAATCTAATGCTTCTATTAAAGTTGGCACAATTGTAATCTCTTTTGGAGTTTCATCATATGACACTTTATCAGTTACAATAACAAACGAGCGTTTATTGGTCTTATGTTTTTTCGAAACTCTTAGAAATTCATTAATATCGCTTACGGATAATTCTTTTAACGAAAAAAGATTAACCACAATGTTATCATTTTTCAGGGATTCATATTTATCCTCAATTCCTTTTACAAAATCTACTATGGTAGCTTTTTCTTGTGTAATTATTGTTGTTGCACCTTCTTTATTAAATATCATAAGTCTATTGTTTTATTTTTGAAGCTAAAAGATAAATAACCGCCATCCTCACTGCTACTCCGTTCTGCACCTGATCTAATATTATGGCTTGCTTAGAATCAGCAACATCACTCGTGATTTCTACGCCACGATTGATAGGTCCCGGATGCATTATTACAATTTCTTTATCAAGGCTATCTAATAACCTTTTATTTACTCCAAATTGCTGGGTATACTCTCGAGTAGATGGAAAATAACTTATTTCCATTCGTTCATTTTGAACCCGTAACATATTAGCAACATCACACCATTGCAAAGCTTTAGTAAGATCCGTTTCTACGGTAACCCCAAGTTTTTCAATATACTTCGGTATTAACGTTTTCGGACCACATACTTTTACCTCTGCTCCTTGCAATTTAAGTGCGAAGATATTTGATAGTGCCACTCTAGAGTGCAAAATATCTCCAACAATAACTACTTTTTTCCCCTGTATTTCTCCTAATTTTTCTCGTATAGAATACGAATCTAATAAAGCTTGAGTTGGATGCTCGTGAGCTCCATCACCTGCGTTTACAATACTTGCATTTACGTGCTTAGAAAGAAAAACACCTGCTCCAGGATTTGGATGTCTCATTACGACCATATCCACTTTCATAGAAAGGATATTATTAACCGTATCAATCAGAGTTTCTCCTTTTTTAACTGAAGATGACGCCGCAGAAAAATTAATAACATCGGCAGATAATCTTTTTTCAGCAAGTTCAAATGACAACCTGGTTCTTGTGCTATTTTCAAAAAACAGATTAGCAATCGTTATATCTCTAAGCGAAGGAACTTTTTTTATCGGTCTGTTAATCACTTCCTTAAAATGATCAGCAGTTTCAAAAATGAGGTTTATATCTTCTTTTTTAAGATATTTAATTCCTAGTAAGTGATTTACACTTAATTCGCTCATTCGTTTATATTCTTATTATACTCCCAAAATGTTTTTGATAGCATTTCAGAAATTATTTAACTTTAATTACTTATTAAATACACAGCATCTTCTCCACCATTTTCCAACCAATGCACTTTTACTTTTTCCTGATTAATCGCATCCACTTGTCTTCCACGATAATTAGGCTGTATTGGTAAATGCCTGCTAAAACGTCTGTCAATTAACGTAAGTAACTCTATTTCTCTAGGTCTTCCAAAAGATTGTATCGCTGTTAAAGCAGATCTTATACTTCGCCCTGTATATAAGACATCATCTATAAAAACAACTCTCTTATCTTCTACAGTAAAATCAATATGTGTTTTATTCGCTTCCAAAGGTTTTTCTCCTCTTCTGAAATCATCACGATAAAAGGTGATATCAAGATACCCCATTTTAAGCTCAGTTAATTGATAATCTTTAACTAAAATATTCTTTATCCTATCTGCTAAAAAAATTCCTCTTGGTTGAACCCCTACCAGAACTGTATCTTCAAAATGTGTATGGTTTTCTATTAATTGACAAGCCAAACGGTGCAGAATAATATCTATCTCTTTTGCACTAAGTAGTAATTTTTGACTCATAATCTCCAAATAGATATTTGGTATACAAAGTTAATAAATTTTAGAGTTATAACATCAGTTGATCATCATAAGTTTTAACAATTCTAAATACACATTGGTAAGAATTCTGTGGCAAATCTACAAACAAAAAAGACCGTTCTCTCGAACGGTCTTTCATTATATATTGAAATTAAGAAGTTTAGTTACCTCCTTTTTCCATTTTAGCTTTAAGATCAGCTAATGCATCGATATCACCAAGAGTGGTTTTTTCAGATGAACTTGCAGCAGCTTTCTTAGCAGCTTGTTTAACGATCTTAGCTTCTTCTTCCTTAAATAAAGCTGTATGAGAAGCTACAACTCTTTTGAATTCTTTGTTGAACTCAATGATTTGAAATTCTGCTTCATCACCTTTAGTAAGCTTCTTGCCGTCTTCTTTTTCTAGATGACGAGATGGTACAAAAGCAACAATATCCTCATTAAAATCAATAGTAGCACCTTTGTCTACAATCTCAGTAATGGTGTTCGTGTGCTTAGTTCCAACAGCAAACTCTTTTTCATACTTATCCCAAGGATTATCCTCAGTTTGTTTATGTCCAAGGCTTAATTTACGTCCTTCTACGTCTAACTCAAGAACTACAACATCAAGCTTATCACCAACATTAGTAAAGTCCGATGGGTGCTTAATTTTCTTAGTCCAAGAAAGATCAGAGATATAAATCAATCCGTCGATACCTTCTTCTAACTCTACGAATACTCCAAAGTTAGTGAAGTTACGAACGATACCTGTGTGCTTAGAACCTACAGGATATTTAGTTGTAATATCAGTCCAAGGATCTGGAGTTAATTGTTTAACACCAAGAGACATTTTACGCTCTTCTCTATCCAGAGTAAGGATTACAGCTTCTACTTCATCTCCAACTTTTACGAAATCTTGTGCAGAACGTAAATGTGTTGACCAAGACATTTCTGAAACGTGGATCAATCCTTCTACTCCTTCTTCAACTTCGATAAATGCACCGTAATCAGCGATAACAACTACTTTACCTTTTACTTTGTCTCCTACTTTAAGTTCATTATTAAGAGCTTCCCACGGATGTGGTTTCAACTGCTTAAGACCTAATTGGATACGAGTCTTAGCCTCATCAAAGTCTAAGATTACTACGTTTAATTTCTGATCAAGCTCAACGATCTCATTTGGATGGTTAATTCTAGACCAAGAAAGATCTGTAATATGGATAAGTCCATCAACTCCTCCAAGATCAACGAATACACCATAAGAAGTAACATTCTTAACAGTACCTTCTAATACCTGACCTTTTTCTAATTGACCGATAATCTCTTTTTTCTGCTCTTCTATATCCGCTTCGATAAGTGCTTTGTGAGACACAACAACGTTTTTAAATTCATGGTTAATTTTAACCACTTTAAATTCCATTGTTTTACCAACATAAGCATCATAATCACGAATAGGCTTCACATCGATCTGAGAACCTGGCAAGAACGCTTCGATACCGAATACGTCCACAATCATACCACCTTTTGTTCTACACTTCACAAAACCGTTTACGATTTCGCCTGTATCGTGAGCATTATTTACTCTATCCCAAGCCTTGATCACACGTGCTTTACGGTGAGATAAAATTAATTGACCTGTAGCATCTTCACGCACATCAATTAATACCTCAACCTTATCACCTACTTTAAGGTCTGGGTTGTAACGAAATTCATTTAATGAAATAACACCTTCACTCTTTGCATTAATGTCAATAATAGCATCACGATCAGTAATATTAATTACAGTTCCATCAACTACTTCATCATTTAAGGTGTCAACAAAATTTTCTGCAACTAGCTTTTCAAACTCTTCAAGTTTTGAATCTTCGATTGGGTCAATACCTTCCTCGTAGTTGTGCCAGTTAAAATCTTTTAAAAATTGCTCAGGGTTTTCTTGTTGAGGAGATACAGCTGGAGCTGCCTTTGGAGCCTCTACTTCCTGAACGTCTGTGTTTTTTGTTTCTTCAGACATTGAAGATAAAATTTGTATCCTGTACTTATTTGAGAATCAATGCGAAAACTTATACAGAAGTGTTAAATTAAATTGTTTTAACCCCTTTTTTATTCTCTTACTCGCTAAAAAGGGGTGCAAAAATACAATTTAATTCATTAGAAAGCAAACTACTGCATATTTATAAAACAAAGAAAGTTATATAAAATGTATAATCCCTTTTATTTACTCTAATTATATTTTTTAATTTCCAAAACAGCATTTTCAAAACCATCTACAGGTTGATAAAGGTTTGTTCTAACTCTATTATGTAAAAGAATAGTCATTGAATCAAAAAACTCACTCGTAGATAAAATATTTTCATCTTTAACCTGAAATATTAATGTAGTTTTCTCATCGATTGGTTCAGATAGAGTACCTTGATATTCTCCTTGATCTAATCGCACCCAATCTATAGATATATTTAATTCATTCAACAAAATTGTCTCTATTGGATTATTTTCATCGTTTTGAGTTAGAAGTGCGGCATATGTTCTATATAGTTTTTCGTCATTACAAACATATTCCGTAGAAGTTATCTCATTTGATTCTAAGGTTCCATTTAAATTGGCATCCAAACCTGAATCTATTTTCACTCCTCCATTTTCACAATTAACACCTGTTGGCTCGCCTGTTGTCTCAATTAAACTATTTAAACCATTTCCTCCATTAATTCCATCCTCTCCATCGGAACAACTTATTAACAAAATTATTATTGAAAAGAAAAGAAATGCATTTCTTTTAAAAACACTAAAATTTTTATACATATTCATTTTAATTATTTATTTATAATTCTCTAAGCTTTTATTTTATGATATCCGTACAATAAAACTTTAGACATCTTAATACTTAACAATCTCAAACTCACTTCTTCTATTGATTTGATGTTCTTCTTCTGTACATATTTTATCTTCACAACTTATTAAGGGTTGCGATTCTCCAAGCCCTTCAAACTGCATTCTTCTGGCATTCACATAACCAACCAATGCCAGATAATTACGAGTAGATTCTGCTCTTTTTTCTGATAAAACCTTATTATACGAATCAGTCCCTCTACTATCTGTATGAGAATCAATCTTAATATAAACAGTTTTATATTTATCCAGTTTTAGCGCAAACTCATCTAGTACCTTTTTAGAATCTGCTCTAATATTCCATTTATCATAGTCAAAATAGATAGGTGGTAAATCAAAATAGAGCTTTCCGTTCTTTTCGATAACCTGAGGGCCTTCTTTATCAGAAAGTAACTTCAGTCTTAGTTCCTCGGCCGTAAGCTCTTCTCTCTTTGTTCTTTTATTATCTTTAGAAGTATTAACAGCTTCTGTTTTAGTTTCTTCAGGATTTTCGACAATAACAGGTTCTTTCTTCTTTTCTAAATAAATAATATAAGTCTCCTCATCTTTTTCCTTAATCAAAATAGGCTTGATTTTAGTTTCATATCCACTAGAAGAAGCTTTAAAATCATACTTTCCTGGAAAAACACTTAGATTGAAAGACGCTATAGAATCTAGTTCTTTTTCATAAACCGTCTTCTTATCCGCGTCATATAGGGTCACACTTGCATTAGGAATATAATTATCTGTAGCAAATTCTCTTACCTCAAATCTCGCTGGGTACTCCTTTAAAAATATCTCTCCAATCTGCGAAAAAGAATAGATATCATCTTCTATTTTATTTTTTCTATTAGAAGCAAAAAAACCATCATTTTCATCATAATAGGTCAAAGAAAAATCATCGTAACTAGAATTGATCGGTGCTCCCAGATTTATAGGTTTGGTAAACGTTCCTTCTTTTGCTTCTGAAACAAAAACATCCATCATTCCTAATCCCAAATGACCATTAGAAGAAAAGAACAGATGTCCTTCTTTAGAAATAAAAGGAAATTGTTCTCTATTTATGGTATTTACCATAGGTCCAAGATTAACTGGTGCTCCATAAGTTCCGTCTATATTAATTTCTGTAACATAAATATCGAAATCTCCGTATCCTCCAGGCATATTAGAAGAAAAATACAACATTGTATCATCCTCAGAAATAGAAGGATGCTCAATAGAATAGGTAGTATTATTAAACGCTAACTTTTCTGGAGTCTGCCAAGAACCATCAACTTTTAGAGCTTTATACAAATGAATTGAATTGTTTCTTAAGCTGTCAAACTTCTTTTTTCCTTTCTCTGAATTACTTTTTGAAAAATAAATAGTATTACCATCAGAAGTAAAACAAAAATTACCTTCGTGTAGCTTAGAATTAATTTCTCCAGAAATAGCTTCAATCTCTGAAACAGCCACATTTTGTTTATTCACTTTTACAGCATATATATCCAAAAAAGGCCGGTGTGTCCATTTATAATTCTTACTCATAAAACCACTAGAACTTCTATCTGAGGTAAAATACAAAGTGCTATCAAGTTTGACAGCACCAAACTCTGATGCTTTAGAATTAAACTCAAGAGGTTTTATAGTATAATCATCATCTTTAAGCTTAAAAGCTTCTATGATAGCTATTGCGTTTGATTTATTTAACTCGACTGTTTCTTCGTTCTTTTTATATAACGCTAGAAAATCAATGGCTTTTTCATATTTACCCAATGCAGAAAGCACCTGATACATCATGAAATTGTATGAATTATCAAAAGTCTTATCCTTTCCATAAAACTTTCCGGAAGTCAAAATTTTAAGATATCTATACGCTTCTTTAAACTGAAATGTATTGTAATATGAGGTAGAAATATTCTTAAGAATATGTTTCTCATATCCTTCTTGGTTTAATTCTTCTTCATATCCCAACGCTGCATTTATATAGTCTCCTTTTTCGAAAAAACGATCAGCTCTACTCTTTTTTTGAGAAAAAGTGATCTGTGTAATCAATAAGATTAATACGAGTATTATTTTAGTTTTCATAGCCTAGTAAAATCTTGGAGATGTATATTTATTACTAAAGTTGAGTAAATCGAAATTATATAGTAAAATAATTTCGTGACTTCCGTTGTTATATCCACTTAGTTCGCTTGTACTAAAATCATATGAATATCCAACTTTTAGGTTTTTTGTTATATTAAAACCTGCCAATGCAATAAAAGCATCTTCATAGCGATAAGAAATCCCTAATTCGAATTTATTATAAATCAAAGAATTCAATGAAATATCGAATGTTAGCGGCGAATCTAATACTTGTTTTATCACCATTGATGGCTTCAGTTTAACCTCATCTACCAGATCAAATACGAAACCTGTTACTCCATA
Organism: uncultured Aquimarina sp.; assembly: GCF_947495315.1. Lineage (GTDB taxonomy): Bacteria > Bacteroidota > Bacteroidia > Flavobacteriales > Flavobacteriaceae > Aquimarina. Next base: position 56,575 of record NZ_CANLYD010000019.1, read on the forward strand.
TAAATGTGTTTTTGATTGTGAAACTCCAATTCCACTAATATCTACATCATTAGGCAATAAATTTGGAGATGATATTCCTGCATAAAAATTATTAGAAAATAAGAATAGTCCTGCTCCAATATTAAGTTGCAGTTTAGAGTTATTGCTAGCAAATGCAGGATCATCTGCTACATCAGAGCCAGAAGCATCCAGTTTAAAACTATTGATTCCGGCTTTTAATCCATAGGACAACTTAAAACGATCAGAGACACGAGTGATATACGCAAAATCAACATTGAAAAAATTGTTATTTGTACTAATTGCCTCACCGATTCTATCATTTACATAATTAACACTTAACTCAATCTTTTCACTTAATGGAATATTCCCAAAAACATTTGCTGTTTCTGGCGAACCATCGATTCCAGTCCATTGTTTTCTATATAATAAACCTGTGGAAATCAATCCACTTTGGTTCGTAACATAAGCAGGATTAACTGTGCTCATGTTATACATGTATTGAGAATACTGTGGATCCTGCTGTCCATATAATACTGAGCAGAAAACTATAGCTATACTAAAAATTAATCGTGATTTCATTGTTTATCTGCTTAGGTAAAAGCTTCCTTGAATTGGAAAATTATTTTCAAAATTGGGAGTGAAAATATAGAAATAGGTACCAGATGGAAGATCATCTCCTAATCGTATTGAAACATTACTTTCTCCTCTAAATTCCTCTGTATTTCGATTACCCTCAAAGACAGTGGCTCCATATCTATTATAAATTTTCAAATCAAAATCCGGAAAAGCGACTGGAATATTAAACTCGTCTTCTATAAATAGCTCAAAAGTATCATTTTGGTTATTTCCATCTGGAGAAACTCCATCTTGAAAATCTAACGAACATAAATCTCCATTAGAGAATCGCTCACCCATATTGAGTATATTGATAGCAACAGTCACCCTTTCGGATTCACAATTATCTGCATCCACAGTCGCTATATAATAAATTTGATTATCAACAAGTAATGGATTATCAATAATTGGCATATCACTTTCTAGTGTAGGGTACCAATTGTAATTTAAGACATCTACTTCTATATCATCTAACCTTTTTGCATCCAAAATACAAAACTCCTGATCCGGTACATTGGGTTCTGGCAAATCTATAATTTGCACTTCTACATTGAGAGCCGATTCATCACAAGGAGCAGTATTAGGTATTACATATCTAAAATTATATATTTTGTTGATTTCGTTATCGGGATTAGGCAATAAATCAAACTCTACAACTCCTTCTGGCGTTAATGCGCCTGTATTTTCTATATCCTCAAAACTTCCTATTCTTGGTGTATCATTATCTAAAATTGTAAATAAATTTACGCGTCCATCAATTTCACAAAAAGAATCGCTTCTATCGTTACCTATTTCCACGGGTTCAACAATTTCAATAGTTACTGTTGCCTGATCCGAACCAACACAACTTTCATTTCCCATTACGCTATATACATAATCTCCAGGTCCTAAAATCGGTAAAGTCAGGTCCGAAGCATCAAAAACACCTAGATGATCAGGAGAAGTATATCCAAAAGGACCTGTCCAAATACCTGTTGTATCAGGATCACCTTCTAATAAATCAAAAAGAGTAACGGTTAAATCATCAGAGCATAATGTTATTGGAGTCCCACTTCCTGCTCCCGCATTAGCGTTCTCATAAATTGTAAAAGTTAGATCCGCACTATCCGAACAATTATCTGCACTTACGGTACTATATGTAAATGCAAACTCCTGCGGCGATTGTATTAATGTATCTGGAAATACAAAAAGATTATCAATTTGATCACCATTTTGGTTGGTCCAAATACCGGTTTCTACAATATCATCAATTCCATTAGTAATTAATAAACTTCTTAGGTCAACTGATCCTTGGTCAATACAGAAACTTAACCCCGAAGTATCTTCTCCCGCATGATCTTCTGCTAAAATTTGTAAAACTACTTCTGCTTCTAAATCCGGACATGCATTTCCACCACACCCCACAATGCTGGAACATACATAATATCTAAACCTATATTCTCCAGGTCTCGCTCCATTGGTTCTTACCGGACCATTAGCATCGTAATAAGGTGGTAGTAAATCATCATCAGTGATTGCTGGATCCGCTATACATCTCAGTAGCGTAGGATCTGTTAATCCAGTTCTTCTTTTAGACACTAATCCTAGGTCACTTGGCCCTGAAACAAACTCCCAATGAGTAGCGACATTGTTCTTGTACTCAAAACCTGGGGTAAACTCTAATAAATCAAAAAGATTTATAATTACAGGAGGTTCCTCTATTTTACCTGGACAAACTACTGGAAATTCTGATTGCTGAAAAGGTCTAAGTTGTTCATATAGACTAAAACTCACTGTAGATGTTTCATCACTACAAACGACCGATCGTTTTTCTACTTTATAACTAAAACTATATGTTTCACAACCAAATCTTAGATTGTTACCATTATCAATTAATTCTTCATATAAATCTTTTATGTTTATAGTTAAGTTTTCCGGATTTCCATTTTGTTCTTCAATCCAAAAACCTTCTATATCCTCTCCATCTAAAAAATCTCTAACATTAATATCATTATCCCATTCTCCAGCAAGAATACTACTTTCACAAATTGATTGATTATCTGGTATACCAGCATCTACTTGTCTTACCACAGACACTCTTATTGTTGTTTGAGTACTTTGGCTACAAGGTGTTATTCCAGGAACAACATAGCTTATCTCATATACGTTTTGATCCACTCTTGGAAGTCCTGGTTGATATTCTACAGGCCCTCCAGTAAAAACATTACCTGATACAGATCCTCCATCTGGATTGTTTCCAGTAAAAGTCCAAAATCCATTTATATGAGCTCCAGGTGTTACGCTATTAGTTACTAAAACTGTATTAAGATCTAATTGCCCAGTAGTTTCACAGATATAATAATTGATATCATCATCATCCGGTGGTAGTGCCGTGCCAGAATAAGGACCCAAAATAAGACTTACAACTAAAACAGGATCATCACCACAATCGGGACTTGATAATATAAATTGATAGTCCGTTATACTCTCTGAAGCATCTCGTAATTCCCAAGTTGGTAAACTTCCAGTAGTTTCGTCTAAAACAACAGAAATATTAGGTGTAGTTGACCAAACACCATCGGCGGTAGTAGTACCTGTTTCAGTATACAAATTAATGATACCATCAGGTACACCATCGATATCAAAATCGATGGTAGTCATATCACATATTGATATCACCTGAGTTTGATTGCATTGAGATATAATTTTCCCAAAGCTTCCAAATAATATCAATAAAATGAATAGTAATTCTGTTCTATATTCTTTCAAAGTTTATTAGTTTATATGTAAGTGTCATAATTCTCCTATTTGTTACCTATCAAAATGAAATAAATTAATTGACTGGGTCTCAAAAAAGCCAGGCAAAAATATAAAATTATGTTAAAAATCAACTATTAACAGACAAAAAAGAGCTTCATTGATTATCGAATCATATTAACTAAGCTCTTGATTTTAAAACCTCTACAATATCATTCATTTTATATCCTTTGGCTTGTAGTAAAATCAGATAATGAAAAAGCAAGTCAGCACTTTCGCTTAGAAATAAATCATCATTATCATCTTTAGCTTCTATCACTACTTCTACAGCTTCCTCTCCAACTTTTTGGGCTACTTTATTAATTCCTTTTCTAAATAGAGAAGCTACATATGATTCATCATTGTCTTGATTCTCTTTTCTATTTTGTATGATATCCTCTAAATCCGTTAAAAACCCAAAAGATTGATCGTTACTTTCATTCCAGCACGTATCCGATCCTCTATGACAAGTCGGTCCTACTGGATTAACAGTAATCAATAAGCTATCTTGATCACAATCATTCTTAATATCCACTAGGTTTAAAAAGTTGCCACTCTCTTCTCCTTTGGTCCATAATCGATCCTTTGTTCTACTAAAAAAAGTAACTTTTTTTGAGTCTAAGGTTTTTTGATATGCCGCCTCATTCATATATCCCAGCATTAGTACATTCTTAGTAGTTGCATCTTGGATAATTGCAGGAACTAGTCCGTCGTTATTTTTATTGAAATTTATTTCCATTGTTATAGTTGTCATTCCGGACTTGATTCGGAATCTTTTAATTTATACTTAATTTCTTATGGATTCCAGATCAAGTCTGGAATGACATTTAATCATAATCTTACCGGAATTTTGTTTGCTTTTAATTCCTCTTTTAAATCTTTAATCTCTATTTCTTTAAAATGAAAAACACTCGCTGCCAAAGCTGCGTCTGCCTTTCCCTCTTTAAAAGTATCCACAAAATGCTGCATATTTCCTGCTCCACCAGAAGCTATTATCGGAATATTCAACTCATTTGATAACTTAGCTAATGCTTTATTTGCAAAACCATCTTTGGTCCCATCATTATCCATTGAGGTAAATAATATTTCTCCGGCACCTCTTTCTTCTACTTCTTTTGCCCAATCAAATAGATCAAGCTCAGTCGGCACTTTCCCTCCTACTAAATGTACTATCCACTTTCCGTCAATCTGTTTAGCATCTATCGCAACAGTAATGCATTGACTTCCGAATTTACCAGCTAAATCATTGATAAGTTGCGGATTTTTTACAGCAGATGAATTTACAGAAACTTTGTCTGCTCCGTTCTGAAGTAATATATCTACATCTTCTATTGATGAAATTCCACCACCTACGGTAAAAGGTATATTCACTTTTTCTGCAACTCGCAGCACTAGATTTGCTAATGTTTTTCTCCTTTCCTCTGTAGCTGAAATATCTAAAAAGACCAATTCATCTGCTCCAGCTTTAGAATAGGCATCAGCTAACTCTACAGGATCTCCGGCATCTCTTAAATCAACAAAATTAACTCCTTTTACGGTTCGGCCATTCTTAATATCCAAACATGGTACAATTCTTTTTGTAAGCATCTCCTTTGTTAATAGTTTATGGTTATTAGTTGTTAGTTGTTAGTTGATGGACTCTTTACTTAATACTCTATACTATTTACTAACTACTAATTACTTATTTATTTTTAATATTTAGATCCATACCATCATAAAAACCTAAATCTTTATTTTTTAATTGTTTTGTCCAAAAAGCTATCTGTCCTGTATGATACGACAAGTGTTCTGTAACATGAATTGCGATACCAATTCCGGAAAAAGTAAACCCTTGTACTTCTCTTTTTCTCATTAATTCAGAAAAAGAACAGTCTAACAATGTTGTTTTTGCTTGTTTAACTGTGTTATTAAGTTTTGATAACAACTGTGCTTTAGAGAAACCTTCAGTAGCTTCAAACTCTGCATAACGATCACGTTTATCTTCTAAGTTTCCTAAAGAAGCGATAGCATACTGAGTAATATTACCACATAAATGCAAAATCAAATTCCCTATACTATTAGAAGATTCGTTAAATCGTTTCCAAATATCATCCTCTGCAAGTTGATCAAAACTGCTAGAGACCATCCTGATACTTTCATCTAACCTATAAATGATTTGTTCTTTAAACTCTTTAGCTATCTCCTCGTTCATTATTTTAAAGTATTAGATCCTGCTCTGCAGCAAGATTAGTCCAACTTACAATTTTGAGTTCGTTCTTAAACTTCTTAAAATTGAGTTCCACTAATATAATTCTCTAGTTGTTTCAAGCTAATTCGGTTTTCGTAAATAGCTTTTCCAATAATAGTTCCTTCGCATCCTAATTCAGCCAATTTTGGTAATTCATCAAAAGTTGAAATGCCGCCGGAAGCAATTAGTTTTATATCATTTATTTCTGTCAACATCTTTTTATACAAATCAAAAGAAGGTCCTTCTAACATCCCATCTTTACTTATATCAGTACAGATCACATATGAGATCCCTTCTTTCTGGTATTTTTTAACAAAAGGTATTAACTCTTTATCACTTTCTTCTAACCAACCGCTAACAGCAATCTTTTCATTTTGTGCATCTGCACCCAAAATAATCTTATCCTTACCAAACTTTGATAACCAAGATTTAAAAATGTCTGCATTCTTTACAGCAATACTGCCACCAGTAATTTGATTTGCACCACTATTGAAAGCAATTTTTAGATCTTCATCGGTTTTTAAACCGCCTCCAAAATCAATTTTTAAGCTTGTTTTAGAAGCTATTTGCTCTAACACCTTATGATTTACAATATGTTTAGACTTAGCCCCATCGAGATCTACTAAATGTAAATATTGAATTCCGTGTGCTTCAAACTCCTTAGCAACTTCTAATGGGTTTTCGTTATATATTTTCTTAGTATCATAATCTCCTTTCGAGAGTCTAACGCATTTTCCGTCTATGATATCTATTGCTGGTATTATTCTCATTGATTAACTTATTAATCAACCCTGAACTTGTTTCAGGGTCTATTTTGTATTATTAGTGTCTTTAATTTTGGATTTGATTTCTTTACCAAATTCCATTTCCATTCTTTATGCCAATTTTTTAATTGTTTTTCTCTAGCCCTTGCCAAATTACCTTCTTCGTATTCTTCAAAATAAACTAAGTCAAATGCACCATATCGTTTTGTGAAATACGCTCCATTTCCAGACTTATGTTCCTTAAGTCTCCTAATGATATCATTAGTAAAACCAACGTAAATAACTGTTCTATTTTTATTTGACAATATGTAACAATAATACTTCAACTATAAGTTATTATCTAATTAGTAAGGATTCTGAAACAAGTTCAGAATGTTACAGGTTCAAAAAATTCTCTAGAATTTTTGAACCTGTAACACTACTCTTTTCAGGATGAAACTGAGTTCCATAGAAGTTATCTTTTTGCAATGCTGTACTATAGGTTATTCCATAGCTTGACTGTGCTATGGTTTCTTCCATTACCGGAGCATAATAACTATGCACTAAATAGATATACTCTTTTTCTGCTACTCCATCAAACAATTTAGATTTTAAAGATTCTATTTGGTTCCACCCTATTTGTGGAACTTTTACACCGTGATTAAACCTCACTACATCCGTATGAAAAATCCCTAATCCTTCAGTATCACCTTCTTCCGTATAGTTACACATTAACTGCATTCCTAAACAAATACCTAATACAGGTTGTTTTAACTGTGGCACCAAAGTATCCAAACCAGATTCTCTTAATTTTTTCATAGCGCTACTTGCCTCACCAACTCCCGGAAAGATAACTTTATCCGCGGCTCTAATTTCATCAGGATCATCACTTAAAATCGCTTTATATCCTAATCGTTGAATTGCAAATTTGATTGATTGGATATTTCCTGCTCCGTAATTTATGATTACTATTTTCATTTTTACAATTAGTATTAAGTACTAAGTACAAAGTATTAAGTATATTTTCTTTGTCACCAAAAAACTTTGTGCTCAATATTAATTACTTTATTTATTATTAGTATAAACTACTGAGTTCGCCATTAAGTATATTTTTCTCGTTTTAAAAACTCTATACTCAATACTAACTACTCTATACTATTTATTATAACATTCCTTTGGTACTTGGTAAAAACATTTTATTAGCATCTCTTTTCACTGCCATCTTCATAGCTTTGGCAAATGCTTTAAATATGCCTTCTATTTTATGGTGCTCATTATCTCCTTCTGCTTTAATATTTAAATTACACTTAGCACCATCTGTAAATGATTTAAAAAGGTGAAAAAACATTTCTGTCGGCATATCGCCTATTTTCTCACGTTTAAAATCAGCATCCCAAACTAACCAAGGACGTCCTCCAAAATCAACTGCAGCCTGTGCTAAGCAATCGTCCATCGGTAAACAAAACCCATAGCGTTCGATTCCCAATTTAGCACCTAAGGTTTTATGAAACAATTCTCCTAAAGCGATCATTGTATCCTCTATAGTATGATGTTCGTCCACTTGTAAATCTCCATCTACCTGAACAGTTAAATCCATCGCACCATGACGCCCAATCTGATCTAACATATGATCAAAGAAATGTAAGCCTGTAGAGATATTGTTTTTACCAGAACCATCTAAATTAAGCTTAATATAAATCTTAGTTTCGTTTGTATTTCTTGTAATTTCAGCTACTCGATCTTCTAACTTTAAAAATTCATAAATATCTTTCCAATCTGTAGAAGTTAACGCAATACTATTATTAATGGCTCTTGTATCAGTTTCTATTTCATCTGCTCCAAGTTCCGGATCTTCGGATAGAAAAATTCCTTTAGCTCCAAGGTTTTTTGCCAATTCCATATCTGTAATCCGATCTCCTAAAACAAATGAATTCTCTAGATCATACTTTTCTTTATCAAAATACTGAGCTAACAGACCTGTTCTAGGTTTTCTGGTATCTGCATTTTCATGGGGAAACGTTTTATCAATATGAACTGCATTAAATACCACGCCTTCTTTTTCGAATGCAGTCATCACTTTATTATGAGCTGGCCAAAAAGTATCTTCTGGAAAGGAATCCGTTCCTAATCCATCTTGATTGGTTACCATCACTAATTCATAATCCAATTCATTAGCGATTTTAGCCATATACTGAAAGACCTTTGGATAAAACTCTAATTTCTCTAAACTATCTAATTGATAATCCACAGGCGGTTCTAAAACTAAGGTACCGTCGCGATCTATAAATAATACTTTCTTTTTCATATGCCCTCACCCTAACCCTCTCCCATAAGGAGAGGGAACTAAGGATTTTTTATAATTGTTTTAATACTTTTATTAACTTCTCATTTTCAATTTGTGTACCCACGGTTAATCGTAGTGTATTTTCACAAAGAGGTTGCGTTGTTCTATTACGAATTACAATACCTTCTTTAAGCAATTGATCATATCTTTTATTTGCATTATCCACTCTTACTAAAACAAAATTAGCATCTGTTTTATATACTTCTTTTATAAAAGAAACATCTTTTAAAGAAATAATCATTTTCTCTCTTTGTTCTAGAATATTAGTAACTTCTTCTTTTACGGTTGCTACATCCATCACTCGCTCTAATGCTCTTTTCTGTGTAAGTTCATTTACATTGTAAGGTGGTTTGATTTTATTAAGCACACTGATAATTTCTTCTGAAGCATAACACAATCCTAGTCTAATTCCAGCCATACCATATGCTTTGGACAATGTCTGTGTGATAATGAGATTAGGATACATATCTATTTTGTTGATCCAACTTTCTTCTGACGAAAAATCGATATATGCTTCATCGATAACCACTAAACCTTCAAAACTTTCTAAAATTTTAATGATATTTTCTTCTAAAAAAGAATTACCAGTTGGGTTATTTGGAGAACATAAGAAAATAATTTTTGTTGCGTCGTCAATTGCCTCTAGAATTTCAGATACATTTGGTTCAAAACTTTTCGTTAATAAAACTTCCCGTTCACTAACATCATTGATATTTGCCAACACTTTATACATTCCATATGTTGGAGGTAATGTTATAATGTTATCTCTTTTAGGTTCGCAAAACGCTCTAAACAAAAGATCTAAAACTTCATCACTTCCGTTTCCTAATAATATATTTTGAGAAGAAACTCCTTTTTGATCTGCCAATACAGTCTTTAAACCACGTTGTTGAGGATCTGGATATCGATTTACACCATTCTCATAAGGATTTTCATTAGCATCCAGAAAAATCATTTTGGAGCCATCAGAAACATATTCATCTCGTGCAGAGGAATATGGTTTTAATCCTTTTACGTTTTCTCGTATTATTTTATTTATATTGAATTGTGTTTTGTTCATTTCTATTGTCGTCCTGAATTTGCTTCAGGATCTCATAATTTAATTATTTTAATTTTCTAACCTTAGTTAAAAAAGTTTAATCCAAAAATCTTGGTTAATAAAACCCCTACAATTGCTATTAACAGAGTTATTGTTATAAATGAAATCATTAAGATTAGTAGGAATTTTATAAATTTCCATAACACCCTTGCCAAAGTAAGGTCACATAATCTTTTATAGGTAAATGAATAATAAAAAATTGCAATTAACACAGTTGATGTAAAGATGTATGGATGAATAACTAATGCCATCAAAAACAAAAAAGTGGATGTAATCATGGAAAAGCCTTGTATATAGCAATTAATCACCAAATGCTCTGCATAATTGTACTTCTTTCTTCCAAAAACCAGATATGAAATAAAAGTATAAACCGGCATTAATAGAAAAGCAGAAAGGTTAAAATATTTTAGCAGCATACCTTGCGTCTTTTTTTGACTCTCTATTTGCTCCTTCATAAAGTCTTCAAATGCTTCCTGCTCTTTTTCATTTTCTAAATTTTTGAGGGAATCGTTTTTTTCTTTAGCACTATCAAATTGTATTCGGTAAAAACCTTCACCAAACATACCAGATGAAAACTCAGTATACTTATCTGAAAAAGAATTAAAAACGAGCGTTGCAATAGTAAGACCGATTAAAAGAAATGTAAACGGTGGCATAAATTTTTTCCGAACTCCATCAATGTAATCCTTAGCAACTTTATCTGGTGCCACCAACATTATTCTAAAAGTTCTTAGATACGTGTTATCCCAACCAAAAACCTTATCAAGGAATTCCAGAAACATTCTCTTCACGGTAAGTCTTTCTGTAACAACTTTTGCTCCACAACTTTGACAAAACTGTGCAGTTTCTGTTAGATTATATTCGCAATTTTTACAACTCATCTTTTAACATTCAATTGACCATAAACTTATCTAATAATCTTCCAGACTATTCAATCTAAGAGTGACAGCGTTTTTATGGGCTTGCAAACCTTCTGCTTCTGCCATGATCTCTATAGCATTCCCTATACTTTTTATTCCTTTTTCCGATATTTTCTGAAATGTCATAGATTTCATAAAACTATCTAGATTCACTCCGCTATATTGTTTTGCATATCCATTAGTTGGCAAGGTATGGTTCGTACCCGAAGCATAGTCCCCAGCACTTTCGGGAGTATAATTACCTATAAAAACAGAACCTGCATTGATAATATTATCCACATAGAAATCCTGATCTGCTACACACACGATAAAATGTTCAGGACCGTACTCGTTGATTAACTCTAATGCTTCTACATCACTTTCTACATAAATCAGTTTAGAATTCGAAATAGCCGCCTCTGCAATTTCTTTTCTCGGTAACACATCACATTGACTAGTAACTTCTTTTTCTACTGCTGAAATAAGCTCTTTTGAAGTAGACACTAAAATCACTTGACTATCGGTACCGTGTTCTGCCTGACTTAACAGGTCTGAAGCTACAAAAGATGCATTAGCCGTATCATCTGCCACTACTAGTAACTCACTTGGACCAGCTGGCATATCAATCGCAACTCCAAATTTTGTTGCTAATTGTTTAGCCACGGTAACAAACTGATTTCCTGGACCAAAAATTTTATATACTTGTGGGATAGTTTCTGTTCCAAAAGTCATTCCTGCAATCGCTTGAATTCCACCAACCTTAAAAATTTTGGTTACACCACAAAGATTCGCAGTGAATAAAATAGCTGGATTGATTTTCCCTTCTTTATCAGGAGGTGAACATAGTACTATTTCTTTACAACTAGCGATATTAGCTGGAACAGCAAGCATCAAAATTGTAGAAAACAAAGGTGCTGTCCCTCCGGGAATATACAATCCTACCTTCTGTATAGGTCTTTTCTCCTGCCAACAGCTAACTCCATCCTTAGTTTCTACAGATACCTTTTCAGTTTTCTGGGCGGCATGAAAAGCCTCTATATTTGATTTAGCAAGTACAATAGCTTCTTTGAGTTCTTGACTAACCAATTGCTTTGCATTTTCTATTTCTTCTTTAGGAACCAATATTGAATCTAAGGACACCTTATCGAATTTCTCGGTATATTTATCAATAGCAATATCTCCATCAGTTTTAACTTCACTAAAAACATCCAAAACAATACTTTCAATATCTGCTAAAGTTTGTGTTGGTCTTTTTAGAATTTCTGACCAGGTATTTCTCTCTGGATTGTATATTTTTTTCATAACCCCTCACCCTAACCCTCTCCCTAAGGAGAGGGAACTTAGGTATATAATTTAATTATTCATTAGATCGTAATTCGTATTTCAAAAATCATAATACCATTTTCTCAATTGGACATACCAAAATACCTTCTGCCCCTTCTGCTTTTAATTCATCCAGAATATCCCAAAACTTGTTTTTTTCTACTACTGTATGAATTGAACTCCACCCTTTTTCTGCAAGTGGCAAAACCGTTGGACTGCGCATTCCCGGTAAGATATCTACAATACGATCAATTTTATCATTGGGAGCATTCAATAATACATACTTAGAAGCTCTCGCTTTTAGCACTGCTTGTATTCTAAATTGTAACTTTTTTAGAATTTCTGTATTCTCATTACTTATACCAGGAGAAACTGCTAATACAGCTTCAGACGTGAGCATAACCTCTACTTCTTTAAGATTGTTTTTAAACAATGTACTTCCACTAGATACAATGTCGCAAATAGCATCAGCTAAACCGATGTTTGGAGCAATTTCTACAGATCCGGAAATCTGGTGTAGGTCAGCAGAAATTCCTTTTTCTTTCAGATATTCGTTTACTGTATTCGGATATGAAGTGGCTATTCTTTTCCCATCAAGATCTTTGATCGAATTATATTCCACATCTTTCGGAACAGCGAGAGATACTTTACACTTAGAAAAATTTAGTCTTTCGGCTATAGTGATATCCTTACCTTTTTCGACTAGGACATTTTCTCCAATAATAGCAATATCTACAACACCATCTCTTAGGTATTGAGGAATATCACCATTACGAAGGAACATCACTTCCATCGGGAAATTTCTGGTGGCTGCTTTTAGTTGGTCTTTTCCGTTATCTATAGAAATTCCACAATCTTTTAAAATCTGAACAGAATCCTGATTAAGTCTACCGCTCTTTTGAATAGCAATTTTAATTTTTGACATTGTCTTTTTTGTTGTTGTGTTTGATCAGTTCAAAACAAGCTTTAAAATGAAAAAACCCGTTTGAAAATGCTCAAACGGGTTATTATATATGATTAACTTATACACATATCAACTTACCACGCCTGTGCGGAGATGTAAGAATGATGATGATGTACAAGAATATTTTTCATGTTTTCTGTAATACTCTGCGAATGTATAAAAAATATTTTTTTCTGAAATGCATTTCAGCCTAAATTTTTGCTATTCATCTTTTTTCAAGATATAAATCGCTCAATCATAATCAATTAATTAAAACATTTTTATAACTTTAAAAGACTAACACTAATCATCAATATATGAAAAATTTAATTTCGTTCCTTATTTTTATCCTATTCGCCTTACTGGGAATGTGGTGGTACTACTCCTGTAATTGGTGTCTTGGAGATAGGAATAAAGGATCTTCTATTGTAGAAGAAACTATTGACTCTGAAGCTGAGACAAAGGCTAAAAAGGCTTATGAAGATAGTTTAGCACTAGCTCACGGCCTATATGCTAAGAACAACCAAAATACAGATGTTTTTAGATATCCTGAAAATCTTCAAATTAACAACTCCAACTTTACAGTAAATATACCTGATCGTGTTCAAGGTTTTGAAAATAAGATAGCCGATTATCTTGGGCAAAATCAAAATCAAGAATTAGTCATTTATGGTTATGAAACTTCTGAAGAACAAAAAACAGATACATTAACCGGAGTTTCAAGAGCTAATTTTATTAAAGATATTTTGGTTAACGCAGGCATAAATGGAGATCGAATTGTTACTAAAGCGAAATTACATACATACAATTATGATGCAGATGGATATTACAAAGGTGGTATTCTTCTAAATTTTACTGAAATAGATGAATCCAGACTAAAAGAAGTCGAAAAAGGAATCGCCAATAAAACCTTATACTCGGATTTTGGGTCTAAAGAATTCAAACCAGATGCTACACTATCAAATTACGCATTGGAACTCAAAAATTATCTAAACAAATATCCGAACAAAAATGTACTGATTACAGGGCATACAGATGACGTTGGGGACGATGCAGCTAATCAGTCGATTGGTCTAAAAAGAGCTGGAAATGTCAAAAATTATTTAGCTTCTCAAGGTATTCCTTTAGAAAAACTAACCTCAGAGTCTAAAGGAGAATCAAGTCCGGTTGCTCCAAATGATACCGAAGAAAACAGGGCAAAAAACAGAAGAATAGAAATAATTGTAAACTAAATAACTACAAATATGTTAGATTTTTTAAACGAAGCAAACTGGTGGTGCCTACTAATATTGTTATTAATTGCATTCTTACTAGGATGGTTTTTATCTAAATGGGCGCTCAAAAATAAATATCAAGAAAAATTAGACCAATGCCTTAGAGAAAAGGAAAAACTAAGAAATGGAAATTTCAAAAAGGCGAATACTACATTTTCAAAACCTATTTCCGTTGAAGCTAATGATAGTGCAAAAGCAATTACCTCTGGCGAAACAGAAACAAAACTTGAAGATGGTGAAAAACCTAAATTAAATTTTGACAGTTTTGGAAAAGCGGATGAATCAGAAAAAGATGATCTAAAACTAATTAGCGGAGTAGGCCCTTTTATAGAAAAGAAGTTAAACAGTATAGGAATATACACTTTTGACCAAATAAGTAAGTTTACAAAAGAAGATATAGATACGGTGACGGATTTGATACAGTTTTTTCCCGGTCGTATTGAACGGGACAACTGGTCCGATCAAGCTGAAAAACTAAAAAACAAATAATATAGTATTGATCCGATTATAACTAATCGAAAAATCATATCTCTATATAATAAACAGCTTCTAAATACTTTTTTGAAGCTGTTTTTTCATCTTTTTTAGACTTGAGCTCCTTTAGTACTCCAGCTATTTTTATCTTTTTTTCAGGAAGTTTATGATAACCTTTAGCATGAGCAATAAGAAAAGTTTCTGATGACTCCTCCTCTGCTATTTCATACACATCATAGGTTTCTACTATAGGAATCATTGAAAACGTAGTTACTTTTCCTGCAACAATAGGCACCATGATAAAGCCATTAAAATCAGATTGTGACGCTACTTTTTTAGGAATACCGGTAATAATAGTATTTAAGGATAATTTTCCTTTATGATTAACTTCAGAAGGTAATAACTCGATGACATTATATTTAGCGTATATAGATTGAAAATCTTTTGATAGTGAAGAAATTATTTGATTTCTTGCCAGAGTATCCAATTCAGAGATTGATACGTCTAAAAAAAGAATCATCTTTTGCTTATCACTAAAAAGCCCAGCTACTTTGCCTAGCTCCGCTGGTGAAATTACACCATCATCAGCTTTAGTAAGTATATTGTAAAATCTACCACCATTATCTAATGTTGCTATGGCTTCATCTATATTTTTAAACGGTTCTATCTTTTTCATATTCTATAAATTTTCAACAATATCAAAGAGTCTATCTATTTTATGGATTTCTATAAAAAAACCATCATATAATATTCGCATACTATATGATGGTTTATCATTAAAAGATATCTATTATAATAAAATGTCGTTCTATTGATTTCCTAAGATTATAGGCATTCCACTTTCACCCGAACCTATTACTATCACTTTAGCATTAGGAGATTTTGCTAATTCTAAAGTAGCTTCAATTCCTTTTTCTGTAAGAATCTTATCCGTTAACGAAGCACTTAGAATTTGGTTAGCAATAGCTTTACCTTCCGCATCAATTTTTTGTCTTTCTGCTTCTTTTTGAGCTTTTGTTAATTTAAACTCATACTCTAACGATTCTTGCTCTTGTCTTAATTTACGTTCAATAGCTTCCTTGATTGTTGGCGGTAAAGTTACATCACGCACCAATACTTCATTAAGTTGTACGTATTGATCTCCTACAATCTTTTTAGTCTCTTCATAAATCTCTTTCTGAATGACATCTCTTTTACTAGAATACAATTGCTCTGGAGTATACCTACCTACCACACTACGCGCCGCAGATCTTATTGTTGGCAATAATATTCTTTGCACATAATTTTCTCCTTTTTGTTGGTGTAATAATCCCAATTTTTCATATTGAGGTTGAAACCAAGCAGATGCATCTAGTTTTATTTCCAGACCATTAGAAGAAAGTACTTGCATTTTCTCAAACACTTCTTGTTGTCTTACTTCATATACAATTACTTTGTTCCAAGGAGCGACTAAATGAAATCCTTCTCCCAGTGGTGGTTCATCAGTAACAACTCCTCCTGCAAAAGTTTTATAAAGCACTCCAGCTTCTCCAGAGCCGATAGTAACTGTAGACTTTGAAATAAAGACAATTAAAAGTACTACAATAATAAGAATAGGTAATCCTATTTTAGGTAATTTTTCCATGATAAATGTTTAGTTTTTAAATTTTAAATAAGCCCATTATATTTTCGCATAAACCACTCTACAGCTAGTAAAAATATTATAATTGCTAAAAGATATTTCCAATCTATTAAAGATACGATATTTTCTTTGCTCTTCTGGATTGCCTGATACCTCTGATCCTCAATCAGATCACGAATCAAAATATTATTTTGACTCATAAAATAAGCCTTTCCTTCAGTATTAGTCGCTACTTGTCTTAGTTTCGTTACATCCGCATTCAATAATTGTTGCTCTACATCATAATCCAAAATGCTAAAACTTCCGGAGCGTGATATATTTTCGCCTGTAACTATTACAGTATAATCATAATTACCAGAAGACAAACTACTGAGATCAGCTTCATACGAATTGTTTTTCAATAACATCGGAATTGTCTGAGATGTTTCTTTATCTTTATTTTTAACTACAATATTCAGACTTCCTCTACGATCAAATTCATAATTTTTAGTAAAATATTCTGCTTTGATCTTAATGCTGGCATTACCATAATAGAAAGATTCTGAAATAGTATTTAATCTACTTTTTCGTTTATTAGAAGCTAGATACTGTATTATCTTTCCAAAAAAATCATCGAAACTTTCAAAATTCTTATTATCCAGATAATTCTGAGCTCTCCATCGCCATATACCCTCACCTAATAACACTGCTTCTCTTATTCCATTATCTTCTATGGTAGCTAACATAGGTTCATCGGTAGTAATATTACCAACATTTCTCTGCAACAGCACATCGTGAGAAAAATTAATATTTATTTCGCCAAAGGTTCCAATCAATGGTGGATATCCATCAAAACCGATATTTTCTGCCAGAAATGTTCCATAGTTTACATTAAATTTTGGTAAATAATACTCCGTTTGCCTCGTGATTTCTTGTCTGTATTTATTCTGAATCTTATTAAGAAATACCCAATCAGTTTTAGCACCAGTAATCGTAAAACGATTTTTTCTAACATTCTCTATTTTTTCATATACCCCTCTAAATCTGGCATTAGGTTGATACAAAATGATCAATTGATATTCATCAACATCTTTTACCTCAGAAGGTTTGACAATAGTAAGGCTTCTGCGTTCATTACTTTCTATACTTTTTTTGATCGTGCCTAAATCAGGATGAGTCATATCACTAACCAACAATATATTTGTTTTCTGATCAATAACTTCTACTGCAAAGTCTTTACTATTATTAACTTTATTCTTTTCATTGTCGACAGGAATAAGCGTAGCATTATACTGTAATACACCCGCATTACTAGCGGCTAAAGTAAAATTGATTACTTTAGAATTATTCTCTTTAGAAAAAGAAACCGGTTGTGAGTAAATCATATTTCTACCCGATTTTACTTCAAACCTGGTGTTTATATTTTCGGTTCCGGAATACGTAAGAATGACCTCTACCGGAAACTTGTTTTTAAGATATGCATACCGATTTACATTAAGCTGTTGGATTTTAGTATCGGTTACCTTTATAGTATCTCCAGCAATTACTGGGTAAATCTGCTGTTTATAAGCATTACTTCTAAATTGATAATCTCTACCATAAGTTTGATTACCATCTGTAACTAGTATTGTTGGAGCATTAGAGTTTTTATAAATCTGATCTAAATTATCTAACGCTTTAGAAATATTGGTTTGTTTCTGATTAAACGTAAGACTTAAGGTATCCTTTAAATCATCAGAAAACGAATAGTACTTTATGTCAAATCGTTCCTTAAGCTCCTCATTCGTTTGGATCTGATTTACAAACTGTGATACTTGCTGATCTTGATTAAGATGTTTTATTGAAGAAGAATTATCAACTGCAACTACTAATGTTGGCTTTTCTGTATAATATGTGTTTTTTCGAAATGTTGGATTAATTAATAAAACCAGTAATGCAAATACGCTTAGAAAACGTAAAAAAGCAAAGAACAAGTTCCTTTTGGTTCTATTCTTTGCTTTGTACATATATTGGAATAGCGCTATAACTAATGCAATTATTCCTGCCGCTATGATCAATCCTATATTTTGTGTCTGCATTCTTATTAATTACGATGTAAACGTTCAGTTTTACAATTTTTCACTTTCCACATTTTTAAGATAGTCGATTACAAACCTGAAAATAAAAACATTTAATTAAAAAGGTCTTAAACTTATTAAAAAACTATTCGAAAATCGTTAATCGTAATTCTAGAGTTTGATTTAAGTTAGCATTCCGCCGTCTACATTAAGGACCTGTCCAGTAACATATCCACTTAGATCACTAGCCAAAAACAGACAAGCATTAGCTATATCTTCTGGAGATCCTCCTCGCTTCAATGGTATTGCTTTTCTCCATTCATCAACAACTTTTTCATCTAGTTTACCTGTCATTTCTGTCTCGATAAAACCAGGAGCAATTACATTGCTACGTATATTTCTGGAACCTAATTCTAAAGCTACCGACTTAGAGAAACCAATAATACCAGCTTTTGAAGCTGCATAATTAGCTTGACCAGCATTTCCTTTTACTCCAACTACGGAACTCATATTAATTATACTTCCACTACGTTGTTTCAGCATTGTTCGCTGTACTGCTTTGGTCATATTAAACACACTTTTTAGATTAACTTCGATAACTTTATCAAAATCTTCTTCACTCATTCTCATAAGTAAATTATCTTTAGTGATACCCGCATTATTGACCAGAATATCTATACTTCCGAAAGTCTCCAGAACATCCTTTATTAAACTTTCAGATTCTGCGAAACTGGCAGCATTACTTTGATATGCTTTGGCTTGAATACCTAAATCATTTAATTCTTTTTCTAAATCTTTTGCAGCATCTACTGAAGAACTATATGTAAATGCAACATTTGCACCTTGTTTTGCAAAAACTTGTGCTATTCCTTTTCCGATACCACGAGTAGCACCCGTGATAATGGCAGTTTTACCTTGTAAGAGATTCATTCGCTCTATAATATTTTTTTGGTTACATACCATTTATATATGATATGTATGATTTTGTGTTTTCAAATATAAGAATTACTAAGAGGTCACCAACAATAAACTCTTTGATTTATATTAGGTTTTATATACGAGAACCTTATTAAATGTATTGCTACGAATAATAGTAAGTATTTTTATTTCATTAGAAAGCTGAATATATGATAGTTATTAAAATTGAAATCCCATAAAAACTGCTGGCTTACTGGCTAATTATATTAAAAAAACCTCGATTGAGTACATCGAGGTTTTTATATAATGTTTAAGTCATTAATACTAATGATGCACGACAGCTTCTGATCTGTATGTATACATGTTCTTTTGGAAACTATGATACTTTTTCATTGCCATAAAAACTTCATCACCTATTTCTTTTGAAAACTTTACAGAATCTTTTAATAAATCTGCTGCCTTATTAATAGTTTGCTTTAGTCTACGCCCACTATCATCCAACTCCAAAAATTGTTTATGCATATCAGGAGTGCACGGTTCACAGCGATAAGAATGTAGCTCAGTAAGCATTCCGGAGAGTTCTTCTTTCATTCGGCTTAATCTAAGCGTATGTGTCTGACGGTTTGGAGATTCTTTTGGGGTAGTTTGATTTTTCATAATGGTTTGGTTTTAAAGGTGAGTGTATTAAATTTACCAAGAATTAATAAGACCTCAAAAAAAACTGCTGGTATACGTACATGTTTTATATTTATGTTAAATAATTAAACGATTTATAAAAAAATTATCATTAAATGATGACTAAAATTTCATAAATCTCAATCACATAATTCAAAAAATAAGGGAAAATACCCTTTAAAATTTATAATCATAACCTAACTATTTCATAAAAACCAATGAATCAGAAAAAAAAATTTAAGTGGGGAATCATTGGCTGTGGTAAAATTGCGCATAAGTTTGCCGAGGATTTAATGACTATCCCAACTGCTACATTATATGCAGTAGCGAGTAGAGATTTAAAAAAAGCTAAAGATTTTGGAAAAACATATGATGCCTATAGCTGTTATGGAAGTTACAAAGAACTTGCAACAAACCCCGAAATAGATATTATCTACATTGCAACTCCTCATGTTTTTCATTACGAAAACACACTAATGTGTCTTACTCATAAAAAAGCAGTGTTATGTGAGAAACCCTTTGCTATGAATATAAAACAGGTAGAAGAAATGATTACTGCGGCAAAAAATAGTGATACGTTTTTAATGGAAGCCCTATGGACCTATTTCTTACCTCATTATGAGTATGTTTTAAATGTTATACAATCTAATGAGCTGGGCGAAGTAAAAAGTTTAAAAGCTGATTTTGGTTTTGCTAGCAACTATGATCCTGAAAATAGAGTGTTCAACAAAAAACTTGGTGGAGGAAGCTTATTAGACGTAGGAATCTATCCATTATTTGCAGCATTAAGTATACTGGGATATCCTAAAGAAATTGAGGCGAACGCCAAATTCAATGACAATGGAATAGATGAAAATTGTACTATGTTACTCACTTACAAAAACAATACCCAAGCATCTTTATATTGTTCCATTACAGAAAAAACAAATACCGAAGCTATTATCGAATTAGAAAAAGGAACCATTACTATTAATAGTCGTTTTCACGAACCTTCTTCTGTTACCATCACACGAGATGGAATTTCGAAATTACACGAATTTACTGTGGACACAAATGGTTACAGTTTTGAGGCAATTCATGTTCAAGAAATGCTAGAGCAAGGAAATACAGAAAGTACAATTATGAACTTCGATAAAAGTCTACAACTGATTCGTTTACTGGATACTGTAAGAGACAAAATTAACCTGTATTACGAATAGCTTAAAACATTTTTTTAGAAAATCTATTCGTTTTAAATAATAATTAGACAGCAATAAAAAAAAGCGTTTGACTAATTAATCAAACGCTTTCAATTTGTGTGAAAAAAAAGAGTATTTATTTAGCTCCCCACTCTGCAAGGGAGTCTTTGTTTAGCTTTACATAATCAGCATTTTTAGCCTTTTCTGCAAGCTCTAAAGATGTTTTAGCCGCTTTTATTGCTCCATCTTTATCTCCAGTTTTAGCAAGAATTAAAGAATGTTGTCTGTGGTACCAGAATGCATCTGCTCTACCCGCAACAGCCTTTTCAATGTGCTGTTTAGCCTTAGCATAGTCCTCAGTGTCTTTATAAAACACTGCTGCTTGATAGTGATCATTAGCAGATGGTCCAGCCATTACAGTTTCGATACTCTCCATTGCTTTCTTTTTAGAAGGAACTTCTAATTTAATAGCAGCTTCTGTACTTTCCCAAATAAAGTTCAAATGAGCACTATCCATAGTAAAATCACTAAACATAATCGTAAAAGTCTCCACATTCATTGGAATCTTGGTAGCTTTTACCTTAACTTTTCCAGCCACTTTGCTATCATCCCACTCTCTTGGTGTTCCCCAGTTATTTGCATCACTATAAAATATAACTTCCCAACTTTCTTTTCCTGGATTTGTAAAAATAGCATACGTTCCTTTTTTAAGTTCCGCATCTCCTATTTTAACATCATCACTAAAAGTAATCTGAGTATTTTTATTAGCTCCTGTTCTCCATAATTTATCGTAAGGAACCAGGTTTCCAAAAATGGTACGTCCTTTCATACTTGGACGCGAATATTCAACAGTAACATCTGTTAATCCTACCACTTGTTCTATTTTGGAAGAAGGACTAGGTTGAGGTGTTTTTATCTGAGCTTCTATCCCAAAAGATAACAAGGCAGCAGATACAAATAAGATGATCTTTTTCATTGTGTTTATATTTAGTCTATTAATTAGTTTACTAATAACGAAATTAACAATTACACATACATTAAGAGTTAACAAAAACTTAAAATAAGGAATGCTATATTTGCCATCATTTCTAATTGTATGAGACGTAAATATATATCAGAGATTATAGGCACATTTTCCATGGTTTTTTGTGGTACCGGAGCTATGACCATTAATGAAGTAACAGGAGGTGATGTTACTCATGTGGGTATTGCAGCTACTTGGGGACTGATAGTTATGGCGATGATTTATGCCTTTGGTGATATTTCGGGAGCACACTTTAACCCTGCCGTTACAATAGCTTTTGCATATGCTAAAAAATTCGAATGGAAAGAGGTACCTAAATATATTATTGCACAATGTGTCGGCGCAATTGCTGCCAGTAGTGTTTTACTTTTCCTATTTCCTGAAAGTGAATTTCTAGGCGGAACACTGCCTTCATTCGATGATCTCAGGGCGTTTATTTTAGAATTACTTCTTACTTATTTTTTAATGTTAGTCATTATTAATGTATCAACCGGATCAAAAGAAGTAGGTATGATGGCTGGAATAGCAATTGGAGGTGTTGTACTTCTGGAAGCTATGTTTGCCGGACCTATGACCAACGCTTCTATGAATCCTGCAAGATCTCTGGGGCCAGCATTATTATCTGGTCATTGGGAACATCAATGGCTATATATGATTGCTCCAATAATTGGAGCAATATTAGCTGTGATGACCTGCAAACTTATCAAAGCAGATAACTGCTGTAAAGAATGCTAATCATTAAGTAAGATCTTTTATCTTATGCTATTAATAAACAAAATATCGAAACTAGATAAATTCTAATTTTATTTTTTGTTTAACATTTATCACTAAAAGATTAAACAAAATGATTGTACCTTTAGCCTGAAAAAGAGGTACAAAATGAAAATATATACGCTAAAAGCAAAACAAAACCTACCAATTTCTCTTCAGGAAGCTTGGGATTTTTTATCAGATCCAAGAAACCTAAAGGTTATTACTCCGGATTATATGGGGTTTAAGATTTTATCCGGTGCAGATAGAAAAATGTATGCTGGACAAATCATCCAATACATCGTTACTCCTGTAGCTGGTATAAAAACTAAATGGGTTACCGAAATTACTCATACTGTAGACAAAGAATATTTTGTAGACGAGCAACGATTTGGTCCTTACGCACTCTGGCATCATAAACATTTTATAAAAGAAATTCCCGGAGGCGTCGAAATGGAAGATATTATTGATTACAAAGTACCGTTTGGAATTTTAGGACAGCTGATACATCCATTTTTGATTAAACCAAAGCTAAAAGAGATCTTTGATTATAGAGAAAAAAAGCTAATCGAAATGTTCGGAGCTTTCAATCATCCAACAGAAAAGCAAGTCGAACTAGTTTAATTATTTAGAAATTATACGAAATGAGAAAAAATATTTTACTTATTGGTGGTAGCCACGGTATAGGATTTGAAATAGCATTAAAATTATACGACAAACATAACATCTTTATAGCTTCTCGTACCTCGGAGAATTTAGGAAACCTGGAAGTCACACACATTCCATATGATGCATCAACAGATGAAATTGACGCTTCAAAACTACCTGAGCAATTAGATGGTTTTGTATACTGTCCTGGAAGTATAAATCTGAAACCATTTAAAATGTTAAGTCCGGAAGTCTTTCAGGAAGATATGCAAATCAATTTTATGTTCTTAGTAAAAATCATGCATTCCATTCTTCCTCAATTAAAAAAGTCAGACCAAGCTAGCCTAATATTCTTCAGCACTGTTGCTGTGAAAGTTGGTATGCCTTTCCATACTAGTGTTGCTGCTGCAAAAGGCGCTATAGAAGGTTTCGCAAAAGCATTGGCCGCAGAATATGCTCCTAAATTTAGAGTAAATGTAATCGCACCTTCATTAACCGACACACCATTAGCTCAAAGACTTTTAGGTAATGAAAAAAAACGAGAAAAAATGGATGAACGTCACCCTCTTAAACGTGTTGGCGAAGCAGAGGATATTGCCAATATTGCAAAATTTTTACTAAGTGATGATAGTAGTTGGATTACAGGACAAGTATTAGGTGTTGATGGAGGAATGTCTACATTAAATGTAAATTAATATGTCGCAAAAAGTAAATATCTTCTGGTTCAGGAGAGATCTTAGACTTGATGACAGTATAGGATTTCTCGAAGCTCTTAAAGATGACTTACCTATTTTACCGATTTTTATTTTTGATACTGATATATTGGATAAACTTCCTAAAGATGATGCTAGATTATCTTTTATACACCATACATTACAAAAGATTCGCAAAGAATTACAGAACGATCATAATAGTTCCATTGCCTTTTTTAATGGTAAGCCTGCTGAAGTTTTTAAGCACCTAATAAAGGGTTATGATATTGAGAAAGTATATGCTAATCACGATTATGAGCCTTATGCAAAAGAAAGAGATAAATCCATAGCAAAACTCCTCCTGGATAATTCTATAGAATTTAAAACCTACAAAGACCAAGTGATTTTCGAGAAAAGCGAAATCGTAAAATCTGACGGAAATCCTTATGTTGTTTATACTCCGTATAAAAATAAATGGAAAGAAGAATTTGATAGATCAAAATTAAAAATTCACGATACCAATCCGTATTTAAACAATTTAATCCAAAACACCGAACTACCAAATCTTTCGTTATCCAACATAGGATTTAAAAAATCCTCAATTGAAGTGCCAGATTATCTGGTTACTCCTACTCTTATTGACAATTATGAGGCTACTCGTAATTTCCCTGCAAAAGAAAATGGAACATCCAAACTTGGCACACATTTACGTTTTGGTACCGTAAGTGTTCGTAAAATGATAAAAAAAGCAATTGCAGAAAAAAATGAAGTTTTTTGGTCAGAATTAATATGGCGCGAGTTCTTTATGCAAATTCTTTGGCACTTTCCTCATACTAAGGACAAAGCATTTAGACCAAAATATGATCGTATAGAATGGCGCAATAACGAAAAAGAGTTTGAAGCTTGGAGAAATGGCAAAACTGGATACCCACTAGTGGATGCAGGAATGCGCCAACTCAATGAAACAGGATATATGCATAATAGAGTTAGAATGTTAGTTGCTAGTTTTTTATGCAAACACTTATTGATTGATTGGCGTTGGGGAGAAGCATATTTTGCCGAAAAACTGTTGGACTATGATATGTCTGCCAATGTAGGCAATTGGCAATGGGCAGCCGGTTCTGGTGTTGATGCAGCTCCTTATTTTAGAATCTTTAACCCTACAACACAAGTAACTAAATTTGATAAAAACCACGAATATATCAAGGCCTGGATTAAGGATATTAATGAACTAACGTATCCGCATCCTATTGTAGATCATAAAGAAGCAAGAGAACGTTGTCTTAAAGTCTATAAAGAAGCGGTGGCCGAATAACCAAATTATAACATTTCTTTAAAAATATGAATTGAAGTTTTTTGTAATTTAATAGCATTACAAATCAATTATAAACTAACAAACTTCAAACCAATGAATACACAAGAAGTAGCCAATCGTTTAGTAGAACTTTGCCGTAAGGGTGAAAATATGCAAGCTTTAAAAGAACTGTATGCTGACAATGTAGTTAGTAAAGAAATGCCTGGAGCTCCAAATGCTATAGTTACCGGAAAAGAAGCTGTTACCAAAAAAAGTCAAGATTGGTATGCTAGTGTAGAGGAATTCCATGGAGGAGAAATTTCTGATCCTGTTGTTGCAGAAAATCATTTTACTTGTAAGATGAAAATGGATTGCACATTTAAAGGACAAGGACGCATGCAGATGGAAGAACTAGCCATCTATAATGTGAATAATGGTAAAATAGTAGAAGAGCAGTTCTTTTACTCTATGCCTAATTAAAGTTAAAACAAAAGGATTACTTAGCAATCAAGTAATCCTTTTATATTATTTATATCATATATCTCTAATTTACTGAATTAGGATCTTAAATTTAGTAATTGAATCTCCAGAATCAATATGCAGAAAATAATATCCTGTGGACAATTCTGTAGATAATTTTAAATTATCGCCTGAAAAACTCTTTATACCGTATATTTTTTGTCCAAACAGCGAATACACGTTTATTTCTGCTTTATCAAGATTCTTATTAAAATTAATTATCTTATTCTCAGAAACGGGATTCGGAAATACATTTAATTCATTAACTCCTAGTTCATTTTCTTCTATACCAAGAGCGCTGACAAAATTAGATACCGGAATCGATATTATTCCTGAAAAATAATTACTCCCACTACCAAAAGTTATCCAAGTATCATCTCCAACTACTATATTCTCATCGATAAAGGTTGTATAAAAGTCCTCTTTAAGATCATATACTTTTTCATAAGCTTCTTCCTCAAATTTATAGTATCCGTCCCAAGTAAACCCTAGAAAAGGAACTTCATTATAAAAGGCTATTTTTCGATTCCAATTTTGATCAGGTAAATTATTTGAAGGTTTAGGGTAATGAGCAACAAAATCTGTCCCATCAAAAAGAGCTAGTTCTTCAGTATACCCCAACCACATAATATCGTTCTCATCAATACTGATATACCTTAAATATTCTGTAGTACTAGCTTCATCTATATTAGGATTGTCTATTCTAACAAAACCATTATTTTCTATTCTAAACAACCCCCCTCTATTTACTCCCCAATTATCCCTGTTGGCAACATAGGTAACTCCATTATTATCAGTAACCATATCTCTAATAATAAAAGATAGTGATGAAACATCCATCTGAGTAAAAGTTTCAGTCTCTACATTGAACTTCAAAAAACCTGGATTATCTCCCATAAATATATCAGTTCCGTCAAAAGTCAAATGCCTGGAGTAGTTGTATAACAAATTTTCTGGTATCTCAAAAAACGACCATATTTCATTTTCAAATTTTGATAAGTATCTATCATTTGTTATAACCCACAAAACATTGTTCTGTGTCATGTACATTGCCGTAATTGTTTTGAAATCAAAATGTTCTGGCAACGTAACTTTATCCCAATTAACCCCATCAAACTTTGCTAATCCGTTATATCCGCCTGCCCATACATTATCTTGAGAATCTTTTTCTATAACCGTTACTCGCGTAGGGATTTCCTGAAGTATTCCAAATTCTGATATTCCGGTTCCATCATAATATCCCATGCCTTCAATTGTCCTAAAGAACAAGTCTCCATTTTTGTTTATTATTTCAAAAACAATGCTCTCTGTTGAAGCTAAAAAAGACACCTCATTTGTTTCATTAATACGGCTAACATTATACTCTGCGAACTTTTCTGATTTATGGATGAAATGTAATTCACTATTTCCAGGAGTAAAATCAATAATACTATAATAAGAACTAGATAGTACTGTCCTAGAAAACATTCCATTATTCTCTTCAATATATTCTAAACTATCCGAAGAATCATTATTTATAAACCACAGCTTATCATTTGAACCAATTTTCATCTTACCAGTAATCGAGCTAGTTTGATTATTAAGATAGAAAAACTGAGCAGATGTAATTCCTTCATTAATTGGAAATGCCAGAACTCCATCAATTAATGAATCATCTGCATCTGGAGAGTCTTTACTTTCAAACTGACAATAAACATTAGAATTACTATCCGCAACAATATTAGTAATTTTCACAGGAGAATCCGTATAATCATATGAAATGGTTTGTAGACCATTTTCAAAATAATACGAACCTACTTTATAATTCTCAGAACAGCATTGAGTTGAATTTTCTTTTACGAAAAATACTGAGTTAGCTTCATTTATATAAATACTTTTTATTATAAAATCTGATTCTGAAACAACAAACCAAGAATTAGCATTGTATATAGCCATTTTATCATTATCGGATTGATAAATAACAAACATCTCGTTATCTTTTGTTACAACCTTATTGTAATCATAGATAAAACTCTGACCACTGTTACCCCTATAGTGTATAACTATTTTATCTGAGTATGTTAACCAAACACTTCCGTCTTTTGCTAAAACAAAATCTCTACAATATTCTCCCTCTTGATTTATTTTAACAAACTCACTATTGGATTGTTTATATACATTATCATCACCATCAATAAACCAAATATCATTATCCAAATCTAACAATACTTTTTCAAAAGGCAGCATGGCACCTATATCTTTGTTAGAATAGATTGTGTGATCATTTGGATAATTATCTAGGTTAAATTTAAAGATCCTATCATTATGTATAGAAACCATTAAGTTATCTTCATAATCAATATAAACATCATTAGCTTTATTTGGATTATAATAATGACTTAGCTCTTGTGAGAAAGAATAGAAAAATGAACAAGTCAATAAAGTTGTAAGTAGTATTTTTTTCATATTTTGGGTTTTTAGGTTGCGAATATATTAATAACTAATAATTAGTTACCAAACTAATCGTTTTGTTACCATCATAATAGTTTATTTTTCAGATAATACAACTAATATATAAACAATCTAAATACCAAATAGAACACTAAAAAGCTTACAAAAACCTCCTCACTTTCTCTAAAGCAGGATTACGATTGTCTTCTTTCCAGATTACAGAAAGCTCAGCTCTTTGTGGTATATTTGGGATTTCTAAAAATTTTACATTCAGGTCAAAACCATATTGCAATGAGGTTGGCACAATTGCTACTCCTAATCCACTCTCTACTAATTTGAAAATTGTTTGAGCATGTACTGATTTATGAGAAACGATTGGGGTAAAACCTTGATCTTCACAAATACTCATGATTTTATCATAATATATCGAACTATAATCAGAAGAGAATAAAACGAAATGTTCTGAGGAAACTTGGGCTACATTTTTAAAGTTATACTCATCTAATTGGTGATCCTTTGGCAGAACTAATGAAAACGTATCCGTTTGCACCGCTTTTATACAAACTCCATCAGGCACTCTTGCTAATCGAACAAACCCAAAATCAAGTTGATCACTTACAATCGCCTTTACCTGATCGTAATTAGACATTTCTTCGAGGCTAAATTGTATTTTAGGATTCTCTTTATCCACTTTCACCAAAAGCTCCGGTATCACCGTCTGTATTGCTGAGCCTAAAAAACCAATTCTAATTTCCCCTTCGCTTCCTTTGTCAATTAATGCGGTTTGTTTTACAGTAAAGTCAATATGATTAAAAATATAAGCAATTTCATTCTTGAGATACTCTCCTGCTACTGTTAAGCTAACATTTCTTTTATTTCTAATAAATAGTTCTGCTCCTATAATTTCTTCCATTTGCTTGATTTGTCTACTTAAACCAGGTTGTGAAATAAACAATCGTTCTGCAGCTTTTCTAAAATGTAATTCTTCGGCTACAGCCAAAAAATAAGTAAAGTGACGTAATTCTAATTGATAACCCATAGTTATTAATTATTGACAAAATTAGTATTTATAAGTATTAAAAATACTAATTATCTTAGTGTATACAAATATGAATAACCAATAATGTCTAAAATATCATCATATTTTCGGTTTGGAGAAGATTATTTAACCGCCGGAAAAGCCATAAAAATAGCTTCAGGAGAAATCAAGGGAACTATTTCTGAAACCTCCAGGGAAAAAATCAGAAAGAGCCGCCAGGTAGTTGAAAACATTGTAAACAAAGGTCATCCAGTTTACGGAATCAATACTGGCTTTGGTCCTTTGTGTACCACTATGATTTCTAAAGAAGAGACTAAAATACTTCAATCGAATATTTTAAAAAGTCATAGCGTTGGCGTGGGTGATTCCATTGATTCGGAAATAGCAAAACTCATGTTGATTCTAAAGCTACAATCACTTTCCAAAGGATATTCCGGTATTGCAGAGAGTACGTTGGATCGCATACTTTGGCATATTGACAATGATGTGATTCCTTTGGTTCCTTCTCAAGGATCAGTAGGTGCTTCGGGTGATTTAGCACCACTCTCCCATCTCTTCCTACCTTTAATTGGTTTAGGGAAAGTTATATACAATGATAATGAGATAGCCACTTCAACTTTATTTATAGAAACAGGACTAACTTCTTTAGATCTTGGCCCAAAAGAAGGCCTTGCTCTGATCAATGGAACACAATTTATAGCGGCGCACGCTGTAAAAGTCGTAGAAAAACTACATAGTTGTCTTTCGCAAGCAGATATCATCGGAGCCATGATGATAGAAGGACTACAAGGCTCTGTAAAACCTTTTTATAATGAATTACACGAATTACGCCCTTTCAAAGGAAATGTTCATGTAGCTTCCAGAGTAAAATCTTTACTAAAAGGATCTGAAATCATGGAAGATCATATTGATTGTGATCGTGTTCAGGATCCGTATTCACTGCGATGTATTCCTCAAGTACACGGAGCTTCCAGAAACGCTTGGCTTCATCTTAAAGAATTAGTAGAAACCGAATTAAATTCTGTTACTGACAATCCGATTATCATTGATGAAGAACTCACTATAAGTGGCGGAAGTTTTCATGGGCAGCCATTAGCCATGGCAATAGACTACGCTTGTCTTGCAGCTTCTGAAGTTGGTAATATTTCGGATAGAAGAATATACCTGGCGTTAGAAGGCAACTCTCCAGGAGTTCCTAAATTATTAATGGAAGACACCGGTATTAATTCCGGTTATATGATTTTACAATACACGACCGCTGCATTAGCGAGCGAGAACAAAGGATTGTGTTTCCCTTCTAGTGCAGACAGTATTCCAACATCATTAGGACAAGAAGACCACGTAAGTATGGGATCTATAGGTGGTAGAAAAGCTTTAAGAGTGATTGAAAATGTAGAAAAAATATTAGCGATAGAACTTTTGACAGCGGCACAAGCCTTTGAGTTTAGAAAACCTATGAAATCCGGTATTATTCTGGATGAAATTCATAAAACTATACGCAAAGAGGTTCCTTTTGCAGAAAAAGATCGCGTTTTTGCAGATGATATAAAAAAGGGAATTGATATTATTAAAAAGAAAACGATCATAACATTAGCGAATAATGTAGCCAACAGGGAGAATTTGTCTTTAGAAACTAAATTCTCCACTCAATTTGAAACTTATTAATTATGACAAAGTACAAGCTTATTGGTCCTATCACACAACTCATATCCATGGATGGATTACCACTAAAAGGTGCTTTAAAAGATGAACAACTTACTATACTTCTTAATGCAGGAATTCTAACCGAAGGCGAACATATTCACTCTATTGGAAATTATACAGATTTAAAAGAAGTTGCCAATAGTCTTGAAGCTGAAATTATAGAACTACAATCGGAGTACGTATGTCTACCTGGATTTATTGACGCACATACTCACATCTGTTTCTCTGGCTCCAGAGCTAATGATTATGCAATGCGCAATTCAGGAAAAACATATCTGGAAATCGCAAAGGCAGGTGGTGGAATTTGGGATACAGTAACCAACACCAGAGCAGCAAGTCAGGAAGAACTATGTCATGGAGTGATTAAAAGAGCCAATTATCTTCTTAAAAACGGAATCACCACAATTGAAATCAAAAGCGGTTACGGACTGTCTATTGAGGAAGAACTTAAAATGTTGCGAGCCATAAAAGAAGCTAACTTACATTTAGAATCTGATCTGGTCTCTACTTGTTTAGCAGCTCATATGTTACCAAAAGATTATGATGGGAGTCGTCAGGAATACTTAGATGAAATTGCTTCAAAACTTTTTCCAACACTTAAAATAGAAAATCTAACAAATAGAATTGATGCTTTTGTCGAACAAAGCGCATTTTCTAAAGAAGACATAGCACCTTATTTCAAGAAAGCCATAGAAATGGGATTTGATATTACCGTACACGCAGATCAGTTTACTGCAGGTGGTAGTGAGATAGCGGTAAAAGTAAATGCAGTAAGTGCGGACCATCTGGAAGCCAGCACAGATACAGAAATTAAGATGCTTGCAGAAAGTGATGTCATATCTGTTGCACTACCAGGAGCCTCTATAGGTTTAGGATGTGATTTTACTCCAGCAAGAAAGATTCTAGATGCAGGAGGTGCTCTGGCAATAGCTAGTGACTGGAATCCAGGATCTGCTCCAATGGGAGATTTATTGACTCAAGCTTGTATTTTAGGAACTTTTCAGAAACTCAGTAATGCAGAAGTATTAACCGGAATTACATCAAGAGCCGCAGCTGCCTTGAAATTAGAGGACCGTGGTAAACTGGCTCCAAGAATGCTTGCAGATTTTTGCCTTTTTTCTACGGATCATTTTAACGAAATACTGTATCATCAAGGAAAACTAAATCCTGCACAAGTATGGAAACGTGGAGATGCAGTGTACACGGAATAGTTAATAGTTAATAGTTAATAGTTAATAGTTAATAGTTAATAGTTAAAAGTTAAAAGTTAAAAATCTGAAATAAAAAGTCAAAAACGAACAATGAAAAGTTAAAAAAGTACAAAGTATTGAGTACAAAGTAAAGAGTAAGGATACAAAACAAGACGCTGTAGAAACTTTGAAACCCAAAACCAGAAACCCAAAACCAGAAACCCAAAACCAGAAACCCAAAACCAGAAACCCAAAAACAAAGATGACTTTCAAAGAACAAATCATAACAGGTATTCCCAAAACACTTCCTGCTAAAAAAGATCTTAGTTCAAAGATAAGCAGAGCCCCAAAACGTAAACAAATATTATCTATTGATGAAAAGAAACTGGCGCTTAGAAACGCTTTAAGATATTTTCCAACAGATTGGCATGAAGAACTAGCGAAAGAATTTCTTGAAGAACTTAATGAATATGGTCGGATTTACATGTATCGGTTTATACCTGATTACGAAATACATGCTAGATCCATTCATGAGTATCCAGCTAACACATCACAAGCAGCAGGTATTATGTTGATGATACAAAACAACTTAGATCCAGCTGTTG
Source organism: uncultured Aquimarina sp. (assembly GCF_947495315.1). GTDB lineage: Bacteria > Bacteroidota > Bacteroidia > Flavobacteriales > Flavobacteriaceae > Aquimarina. Next base: position 89,614 of record NZ_CANLYD010000019.1, read on the forward strand.
CACAACATCCATACGAGTTAATCACCTATGGCGGAAATGGAGCAGTGTTTCAGAACTGGGCCCAATATCTCCTTACGATGCATTACCTCGCTACTATGACAGAGGAACAAACACTACATATGTATTCTGGTCATCCTATGGGATTGTTTCCTTCATCAAAAGAAGCTCCTAGAGTAGTTGTGACAAATGGAATGATGATTCCAAATTACTCAAAACCTGACGATTGGGAAAAATATAACGCATTGGGCGTTACTCAATACGGGCAAATGACAGCAGGAAGTTATATGTATATTGGTCCACAAGGTATTGTGCACGGAACCACTATCACCGTAATGAATGCTTTTAGAAAAACATTAAAACCGGGAGAAGACAGTGCTGGTAAAATATTTCTAACCGCTGGTTTAGGAGGAATGAGTGGCGCACAGCCCAAAGCAGGCAATATCGCTAAATGCATCACTGTATGTGCAGAAGTAAACCCAGATGCCGCACAAAAGCGTTATGAACAAGGATGGGTAGACGAAATTATTGACAACTTAGACAGCTTAGTTAATAGAGTTCAAGAAGCAATTCAGAATACGGAAGTCGTTTCCATAGCTTTTAAAGGAAATATTGTAGACGTTTGGGAACGTTTTTATAATGAAAATATTTATATACATCTCGGATCTGATCAAACATCTTTGCACAATCCCTGGTCCGGTGGATATTATCCGGCAGGCATGAACTATGAGGAATCAAACAAAATGATAGCCCACGATCCTGACACTTTTAAAACAAAGGTTCAGGAATCTCTAAGAAGACACGCTGCCGCCATCAATAAACATACAGCAAAAGGCACATACTTCTTTGACTACGGAAATGCGTTTCTTTTAGAAGCATCGCGAGCAGGAGCAGATGTTATGGCAGAAAACGGAATTGATTTTAGATATCCATCATACGTACAAGATATTCTGGGACCTATGTGCTTTGATTATGGTTTTGGACCGTTTAGATGGGTATGCACTTCTGGTAGTCCCGAAGACTTAGATAAAACTGACCAAATCGCAGTAAAGGTGATGCAAGAAATCAAAGCAACCGCTCCAGAAGAAATTCAGCAGCAAATGCAGGATAATATCACATGGATTAACGAAGCGAAGCAAAATAAGCTTGTTGTAGGCTCTCAAGCAAGAATTCTATACGCTGATGCCGAAGGAAGAGCAAAGATTGCTGAAGCGTTTAATAAAGCTATTAAATCAAGTGATATATCAGCTCCTGTTGTCTTAGGTAGAGATCATCACGATGTAAGCGGAACAGATTCTCCTTATCGTGAAACAAGCAATATTTATGATGGCAGTAAATTTACAGCAGATATGGCGATCCATAATGTGATTGGTGATAGTTTCAGAGGAGCAACATGGGTATCCATCCATAACGGAGGAGGTGTTGGATGGGGTGAAGTAATAAATGGCGGATTTGGATTGTTACTCGATGGATCTGATGAAGCTTCTAGACGTTTAAAAAACATGTTATTTTATGATGTAAATAACGGTATATCTCGAAGAAGTTGGGCAAGAAATGAAGAGGCTTTATTCGCTATTAAGAGAGAAATGGAACGTACACCAGAACTTAAAGTAACCATACCTAACATCTTAGATTATAATATTTTAGAATCTTTATTTTAACAACAAACATACCTGTACAATATTTTATACATAAGTATTATTTTAGCATATGAACATTTATAAAAAAACAGACACAAATATTTGGACAGGACGGACCTCTGATGATCAATTATATCTTCATGAAAAAGTAACTTGTATTGATTTAGAAAATGATGAACTACCTGAAAATCAGAATACAGATTTTGCTATTTTAGGATATGTCTGTGATGAAGGAGTTCGAAGAAACTCAGGAAGAATTGGTGCAGCATTAGCTCCGGATACCATTAGGAAAATGATGGGATCACTATCGAATCATTTTGATAATGAAGTTCAGATTATAGACACTGGAAACATTATCTGTAATAAAAATGATTTAGAATACACTCAAAGTTATACTTCAGGTAAAATATCACAATTACTTGATAAAAAATACTTTACAATTTTATTTGGAGGAGGTCACGATCTAGCATATGCACATTACAATGGAATAAAAAAGCATAAGCCAAATACCACTATCGGAATTATCAATCTGGATGCACATTTTGATTTAAGAAAAGCAAAAAACGAAGGGAATTCGGGTACTCCATTTTACCAAATAGCAAAAGAGAACGATCGTTTCAAATATATTTGCCTGGGAATTCAAGAAGAATCCAACAACAGAGAATTATTCGAAATTGCCAACGAACTTGAAGTACAATATATCAAGAATACAGATTTCACATTCGAAAATAAAGACCATGTCATTACCGTTATTAATAACTTCATTTCTTCTGTAGATCATGTGTATCTAACTATTGACTTGGACGGTTTCTCCTCTGCATATGCTCCTGGAGTTAGCGCCCCTTCTCCATTTGGCTTCTCTTTAGATATTGCCATGACTGTTATTGAGCAAATCTGTAAATCAGGTAAATTAATTAGTACAGATATCGTAGAACTAAATCCAAAATATGACATAGATAATTGCACTTCTAGATTAGCCGCTAGACTAGCTTATTACATCATGAAATTTATTTCTTCTTAATGATTTCATTGCTATGACAGTATTTATCTATCTTTGATAAGCTAATTCTCTATAGCTATAATGGAACAAATTGCTTTAACACTTATTTACATCCATGCTTTCTTTGGCGGTATTGGATTATTGTCTGGTTTAGTCAGTATTTTCGGAAAAAAAGGAAGGTTTTATCATCGCAAAGCTGGAATAGTGTTTTCTATCGCAATGTTTATTAGTGCTCTTATAGCTATCCCCATAACACTACTTCCTAATCACGAAAATTTGTTACTACATCTACTTTCGATTTTCACAATATATCTTGTAATTTCAGGAAACCGAGTACTTCGGTTTAAAAAAGACTATAGTTTAGGCGCATTAGATATAGCTATTACTAGTATTATGGGTTTAGTCTTCTTAGGAATGATTGGTGTAGGCATCCACCATCGTATACAGGAAATCCCAAAAAGCACTCTATTCTTCTTTTTTGGAGGATTTGGCATTATGGCTACAGTAAGAGATATAAAACTCTATAAAACCTTTAAAATAAATCCTACTGCCTATTTATCTAATCATATTGGCAAAATGTCTGGTGCTTATGGAGCCGCTGTAACAGCCTTCTTGTTAGCGGCATTGGATTCCAGCACACTATGGATTTGGCTTGCTCCTTCTGTTATTACTTTGTTATTTGTTATTTTTTGGAGACGAAAAATTGCAAAAACATAGAACCAAATAAGTACTCTAACAATAGAACAATTTTACCGCTAAAAAACATACACTTTTTCAGTAACTAAAATCTAATTACTTTTGTATCTTCGAAAAATACGTATACAATCAATTTTCCCTTAGGGAATTATTCACATTGATCATCTTTCGGGCTTTTATTATTAAAAAAGACTATTTCCTTATCTATTGAAAAATAAAGGTGATTAATTATGTTTTATGGAGGCAATTAATTTTTATCAAATATCAATTTTTCTTTTACAAGGATTCGTTGTTTCCTTTTTAGTCTTAATTCTATTTCATTTTCGAAAAGTTACTGGTAACGGGCTGTTATTTACTACATTGGGTATGTTTCAGTTTATTCAGGTATTTACAGCTACTACAATGTACTTTGAAGTATATGATGGTATTACGGTATCTCCTGGCTCATCTGTTCTGTTCTCCGTAACGCTTTTCTCAGTACTAATATTTTATATTAAAGAAGATGCTTTATTAACACGAAGGCTTATTTACGCGTTAGTAATTGCCAATCTAATGATTGTAATTCTTTTACTACTTTTTGGGATTAATTTAGAAGACTCTAATATGCATCAAGTATCATTTACGATGTTATCAGACTTTTTTAATACAAATGTCATTCTTTTAGTATATGGTACTACGCTCCTATTCATTGATTCGATTTTCATCATTTTTATCTTTGAATACATTTCAAAACACATCCAGTCTTTATTTTTAAGGATATTTATAACAATGCTTATCATTCTTTCCTTTGATGCTATATTGTTTAGTGTGATAGGATTTTGGAATACAGGTAACATATCCAGTGTTTTAATTTCTGGATTATCATCCAAAATAGTAATGAGTTTCTACTACGGAATATTATTTACTATTTATATAAAATATTTTCAAAAAGAAGTATCTGAAAACAGCTATTCAACATTTAAAGACGTGTATCACTCCCTCACCTACCGACAAAAATTTGAAGAGGCAGAAAAGGTTATACAGCTTAGTGAAAGTCGATATCAAACACTTACGGATATATCACCAGTTGGTATATTTATGACCAAAGCTAATGGCAAAACTACTTTTGTAAATGACAAGTGGTGTAAAATTGCTGGTTTATCACAGCAAGAAGCAATGGACGACGGCTGGCTTAAAGCAGTACATCCTGAAGATAAAAAGAAGTTAAAATCGGGTTGGTATGACGATGCTGGAAGAAGAGACTCCTCTCATGCAGAATATAGATTTCTCCGTCCTGACGGCACAATAAAATGGGTATTAGGACAGGCGATTCCGGAATATAATGAGAAAAAAGAAGTGATTGGTTATGTAGGCACTACTACAGATATTACCGAATTAAAGCTCTACGAAATAGAGTTAAATAAAATGAAAGATAAAGCCGAAGAAAGCGATCGGCTTAAGTCTGCCTTTTTAGCAAACATGAGTCATGAAATCCGCACTCCTATGAATGGTATATTGGGTTTTGCGGAGCTTCTTAAAGAGCCTGTACTCACAGGAGACGAACAACAACTATATATCAGTTTGATCGAAGAAAGCGGTGCACGTATGTTAAATATCATCAGAGATATTATTGATATTTCCAAAATTGAGTCTGGACAGGTAAAAGTCTTTCTGTCCGAAGTAGATATTAACGAACAAGTAACCTATCTATATCAATTCTTTAAACCGGAAGCAGATCGAAAAGAGCTACAGTTATCTTTCAGCAATAGCCTACCAGATGATAGTGCGCTTATTAAAACCGATAAAGAGAAATTTAATGCTATACTTACTAATCTGGTAAAGAATGCTCTTAAATACACTCCTGAAGGCTCTATTTCGTTTGGTTATGAAGTAAAAGATGAGTTTTTACAATTTTATGTAAAAGATACAGGTATGGGTATTGCCAAAGATCGACAAAAAGCTATTTTCGAACGTTTTGTACAAGCCGATATTGAAAATAACTACGCTATAGAAGGAGCTGGTATAGGGTTATCCATTGCCAAAGCCTATAGTGAAATGTTAGGCGGTAAAATTTGGTTAGAAAGCAAAAAAGATTTAGGTACGATTTTCTACTTCACCATTCCATACACTAAAGCTTAGATAAAATAGGTTCGTCAAATAATAAGTTTACTTAATAAAAATGATCGACTACTTATCAAAAACAATGGTCTCTACCCAATAGTTTCCTAATTCTTCATATTTCATTTCTTTCATTGCCCCTACCCAAGGATCTATTATTAAAACCGTGTCATCACTAGTATACCCAATAATCAATAAGGCATGTGCAGCAAAACCACTATAATTTTGTGTCCCAATAAGAATAGGTTGATTACCATCGATTTGACCTTGTAGCTCTGCAAAAGTTAATTTAGGATCATTTCCAAAAATCAGGCTCCTATATTCTGTATGAATATGTAAAAAATGCGAAGATATTTGCGGTTGTAAGGTAAATAAATCCAAGCCCTGGCTATTAGCTTCGAACATTTCATCCAGCTTTTTTTCAGACATATACACTCCATAACTCTGTAATGCCATAGATAAAGCTGCTGCCCAGCAATTATTCATCCCTTTTTGTTCCTCTGGTATAATATTAAGTACTGATGTCTTTTTTCTTTTAGTGTCTGTTACTTCGCTCATAATGCTGTTTTTTTTGTTTATCTAAAAGTTGGTAGTATTTGGCAAAACATATTCCTGTCGGTGCTAAAAGTAAACAATATTAACATCATAACAATAATAGTATGGTATGAAAGCACCTACAATACTCAAATATAAACAACACAAAATCAATATATTAATACCTTTCTTGGATCCAGCTAGTAATAATAGAAACAAGTTTTTCTTTTTCCAGATCAATATGGAGCTCATGATATCCACCATCAAAAGAGACAAAATCAATATGGTCTGTTTTTTCCGCAAACTCATGACTCGCAGTATAATCAGTTATTTGATCCCCAGTTCCGTGCATTAACAAAACGGGAGTTTCTAATTTAGAAGCCATACCTATCGCCCACTTGCCCGCTTCTATTATAGGTAAAGAAAAATTAGGACTTACTCTATCATGAACCAAAGGGTCATTTCTGTATTTCTCTACTTCTTCTGTTACTCGAGAGATTGCTTGTACATCTAGCCCCGAAGGCAGTGTTATCGAAGGTGCTATTTTTTGGAATAATTTACCCATTATCATTTTCCAAGAAGGCGGCTGAAATGCTAAACGTAAAAACGGACTAGTTAAAATTGCTCCCGCAATCTTATGATTGCTTCTCAATACATAATTAATTACCAGGTTTCCCCCCATACTATGTCCATACAGAAAAACAGGAAGATCGCTTACAATCCCATTAGCTTTAATATACACAATATCTATAACCTCCATTAAGTCATTATAGCTTGGACAATGCCCCCTTTTACCACTACTCTTACCGTGTCCAAAATTATCATAGGTAATCACACCTATATGTTTTGCCAAGAACTCGGGTATTACATAATCAGCGTATCGTGAAGAATGCTCTCCCATACCGTGTACCAACAAAATTATGGCTTTACAATCTTTAGGCAACCAATATTGCCCAAAGAGTTTATATTTTTTATAGTCAAAAAAGAATTCTTGATGCTGCATGGTTTAAATATACCATTACTATTTTATTAATTAGAATTATAATCCTTATTGAATTTAGATTTTTATTATTAATTCGATTACAGCCAAAATGTACAATGTATATCGCCGTAGTGATGGAATAACAAGAAAAGGCTCACAGACATATCATTTAGAATAGATAAGAACCCTAAATAAAGTAATCCGACACATCTAAAACTTGTTTCCAAAAACATCTCTAAGTATATCAATCATAAAAAAGATTAAGGGTTTTTACGGGTTATAAATTCCAACGATTGTTCGTAGCTTTAACGTCTATGTCAATCATGTTTATGACGACAATTGTTCGTCTCAAAGGAATACAATAATCCAAATATTAATTAATAGAAGTAAATCATTATGATCAACTGTAAAGAATTAAGGAATAAATTCAAAGAGCAAGGCTGTACTTTTACAATCGTATGTCCTACTGATCCTAATTATGCTAAGAGTCGTATCATTGCCAATTCTAGGTTCAATTATTATCCACTGGCTATTGGATATTGCGAAAACGCAAAGGATGTATCTTCTACTATCAAAATTTGCAAAGAAGCTGGATTGCATCTTCGTATACGATCAGGAGGTCACCAACATGAAGGAATGTGTTCTGATAATGATGTTTTTATTATCGATTTATCTAAAATACACACCATTCGATATACAGATAAAACCAATGATTACGCTTGGATTCCACCGGGAAAAAAGTTACGAGAGGTATATAAAGAGCTAGAATCTAAAAATCGAATAATTCCTGGAGGTGGTTGTGGTTCTGTTAATGTCGGAGGATTGACACAAGGTGGTGGATGGGGATTATCAGCCAGAAAATTTGGGCTGACCGCTGACAATATCATTGAAGCAGAAATTGTGTTGGCAAACGGAAAGATCGTAAAAGCCAATAAAGATAATCACTCAGAACTGTTTTGGGCAATCAGAGGTGGCGGTGGTGGTAATTTTGGAGTAATCACGAACTTTTTATTTAAGTTAAGTCCACTTAGAGGTAATATCACTACGTTTGAGCTACATTGGCCTAAAGACAAAATGCTAAAGATTGCTAAAAAATGGATGCAAGAACTCCCCACACATACCTATAATCTAACTACTGCTTGTCGTCTTTCTGTTACTGATCAAAACACTCCTTCTAGAACAGCTGTATTATTAGTAGGGCAATTCTATGGAGAGATCTCGGATTTACAAAAGATTTTGAAGCCGTTTTATGATATTTCTAAGCCAACATATGAATTATATGAATCACAAACCTATATAGAGATAGTTAACGCACTACTTCATTCTAAAAAGCAAAGTGAACCATTGCCAAGTCTTTTAGCTAAACGACAAACTCGCCTAGGTAGTCTTTTACAGCCAATAGCGTCCGTAGTAAAAGATGAAGAAGCGCCAACGCAGACTTGTGATGGACCACATCCACATAAAATCTCTTCAGCATTTCCGATATATGATGATGCGTTAGTAGACAAAATTGTTACCTATCTTGACGATACAAAAGCCTCTGAAGTGGTTAATCTATACCTAAGTCTGCACGGGATGGGTGGAGCTATCCAGGATTTTACTGAAGGTCCTTTCCCATATAGAGCAAAAGATTTCTTACTGCAATTCCAGGCGTGGTGGTCTGATCCTAAGGATTCTAATACTGAAAAATACATAAAATGGATTGAGGATTTCAGAACAGCCTTACAACCACATGTAGAAGGAGCATTTATTAATTTTCCTGATGCAAGTCTTGTAAATCAATCAGATACTACAAAAGGTAGAATTGAGCTATTACAATATTATTATGGCGACAACTTACCTAAATTGATTGAGATTAAAAAACAAGTCGATCCAGAGAATCTATTTTCTTTTGGAATGAGCATCCCTACAGAAATCTAAAATATCGTATTCTTGCTACTATAGCATATATGTCAATAATGAATAAAACCTAAAACTTATAAAAGAATATAGAGTTACCTTTAATGAATATATACAATTGTTATAAGTAATTAATAATAACGCAAATATTACAGAACTTAATTCATAAAGTAAAAACCAAAGAAGGATATCCATATATATTCCACTGTCATATACAAGAAGAATAGGGCAGTATAATTAACATTTTTTGTTTATACAAGAATTATATCGATGTACCTAATTCCCTAAATTAGCTAGTATTCATCCACAATATCCTGCCATTCAAGCACAACTGAATGGTTTAGTAAAATAGTGATCTTATTTTTGAATACAAATCATTAATTATTCGATTATGAGCACACAAAAACTACTTACATTAATTCTTTGCGGGTTATCATTCTATGCAAATTCTCAATCTTATGAATTAAGCACATCTACAGGTGCATATATTAACTTAATTAATAGCACTTCTTTAAACAACACAGCACCTTGGGATGATCCTGAGTTCGCAATTCCTATGGGATTTGATTTTGAATATTTTGACATTACAATAAATCAAATTTACATCGATGACTGGGGCTTCGGAGCTGGATTAACATCTAACCCTAATGAGACAGGGACTCTACCTGCATTGATTGCATACGGAGCAGATATTGCTGATAGAGCCTATGACGATAACAACCAGAATGCAACTACTGGTGCTTTATCAAATATCTCCTATTTGGTTGAAGGCGCTGCAGGAAATAGAATATTAAAAATTGAGTGGAACAATGTAGGCTTCCTCTCGGATATAATAGCAGATGGTATCTCTACTGATTTTACAAATTTTCAGTTGTGGTTATTTGAAGGATCCAATGATATAGAAATTCATTTTGGTCCTAATTCTATATCCGATCCAGATGAGGCCTTTGATGGAGAAACTGGTTCTTTAATTGCTTTAATTCCAGCTTATAACTTTGGAACAGACGTTCTTGAAGAGAATGCCACTTTTTTATCTGGTAATCCTTCTAACCCAACGATTGTTCTTTCAACAGTAGATGACAATACTTTTTTGAATGGCGTAATTCCAAATGGAACTATTTATAAGTTTACAAGATCTACACTTAGTACGGAAGAATTTCAATCCGCTACGACGAAATTAGAACTATTCCCTAATCCTTCCAAAGATGCAATATCTCTTTCTGGTATAACAACTGACGAAAAGTATGAAATTTATAATCTGCTGGGAAATAAAATAGAAGAAGGCATCATTAATAAGAATGAAAGAATTAATATTCAAAATTATTCAAAAGGAGTATATCTAATTAAATTTGATAATAATCAAACGCTTAAATTTATTAAAAGTTAGTATACAGAAGGCAAAAGAAAGAATGAATGTTTGATGTACACTTTATTTCTCAAACATCAGAGACACAAATTCTGCAACACAAGCGGGTTTATCAAGACCTTCTATTTCTACAGAGCAATCCCAGGTGATTTTTAGCCCGTTTTCAGCATAGGCTTCGATCACCTGGACACTGCTATGCAATCTTAATCTGCTGTCCACCAAAACCGGATGTGGAAAACGCACTTTATTCAATCCATAATTGACTCCCATCGCAAAACTTTCTATCTGAATAAGATCCATCAGCATCTTCGATAATAAAGAAACCGATAGAAATCCATGTGCGATTGGTTTTTTAAAAGGAGATTCTTTTTTGATACGTTCCAGATCTACATGAACCCATTGAAAATCTTGTGTAGCTTCTGCAAAAGCATTGATCATCTCTTGTGTAACAGTAAGCCACTCACCTACTGGTAATGATTTACCTTCATACGTTTTAAATTCCGCAAAGTTTTTACAAATTAATTTATTCATAGTTTTTTCTTTAGTAAACTCTTCATTTACCATTACACTTCGATACCTGTCCGCCTATGGAGGAGGCTCAGTGTGACAATAGCATTCTAATCCTATAATTAACAACTTAAATCTCAACACCTAAAATTCAAAACTTATCACTTCTACCTTGAGATTCCACCATCAATCGTAAGACATATACCCGAAACATAAGAAGCTTCATCTGATGCCAGATATAAGTATCCATAAGCTATATCTACGGGTGTAGCCGCTTTTCTAAGTGGAATTTGAGATTTTATTCCATCCAAATGCTCTTTCGGAATTTGTTCAGTCATTTCAGTAAGTGTAAAGCCTGGTGCTAATGCATTTGCCGTAATACCGTATTTACCTAATTCCATCGTCCAGGTTTTAGACATAGCAATTACTCCTGCTTTTGTTGCTGCATAGTTTGTTTGCCCAAAATTACCTCGTAACCCTACATTAGATGCTGCAGAAACGATACGACCATATCCGGCTTCTTTCATATATTGAGAAACTACTTGCGTACATAAAAAAACACCTTTCAGGTTTACATCAATTACGACATCCCACTCAGCTTCACTCATTTTATGGAGGGTGCGATCCTTAGTAATACCGGCATTATTAATCAAGATATCTATTTTACCATATTTTTTATGGATTCTTTCAGCTTCAGATTCGATAGCTGTTTTATCCGTTACAGAAATATTCGTGAATTCTGACACTTGACCTTTTGCCACAATCCCTTCGGCAACAGTTTCGCCCTCAGTTAATAAATCCCATATAATCACTGTTGCGCCTTCTTGAGCGAACAATTCTGAAATCGCCTTACCAATTCCTCTGGCACCACCTGTAATAACAGCTACTTTATCTTTTAATCTCATGTATATTTTATTATTGTTTTACGATTTCCGTTCTCTTGAGTAAGAGTCTACCTCATTGTCAGGTAGGTATTAAAAAAGTGCTCACTATGCTATACATCTCGATACAACTCTCCTATCGTCAAGTTACTCGATCTGACATAATATTTCAAGAACACTGGATTACAACTTTGCCTCTTACCTTTCGGTCCATCATTTCTTCTAGAGCACTAGGAGTTTCTTCTAATGGATATATCTTATGAATATGTGGTTTTAGTTTTCCTTCTCCTAACCATTGCATTAATTGCAAGGTGTTATCCATATTTTTCTTAGGAGTTTTCATTGCAAAATTACCCCAAAACACTCCTACTATCGAACAGCCTTTTAACAGTGTTAGGTTCAAGGGAATCTTTGGGATACTTCCAGCGGCAAAACCTATCACCAGATATCTGCCTTCCCAGGCAGTTCCTCGCAAAGCAAATTCTGAATAATCACCTCCTACAGGATCATATACCACATCAGCTCCTTTACCATTAGTTAGCTCTTTAATTCTGGATCGTAAATCTTCTCCAGTATAATTAATGACTTCATCGGCTCCATATTCTTTACATAGCTTGAGTTTTTCATCAGAGGATGCAGCAGCAATTACTTTGGCTCCCATCAACTTTCCTAATTCTACAGCAGCCAGCCCTACACCTCCTGATGCACCAAGCACTAATAAGGTTTCTCCTTCTCTAAGCTTTGCCCGATCTTTTAATGCGTGATATGATGTTCCATAGGCAATCATAAAAGATGCAGCGATAGGAAAGTCCATTTTTGGTGGTTTTTTGAAACACACATTAGCTGGTACAGCAACTTCTTCGGCATATCCGCCCTGCATTACAAATCCAAAAACTTCATCACCTTCTTTTAGATGTTTTACTTCGGATCCTATTGCTTTTACTACTCCTGCTACGTCACTTCCTGGAATAAATGGTAATTCTGGTTTAAACTGATATAAACCCTGAATTATTAAGGTATCTGGAAAATTGACTCCACAAGCCCTGACAGCAACTAAGACTTCATTCTCTTTCGGTTTTGGGCTTTCAATATCTTCTAATACCAGGTTAGATGGTAATCCATATTGTTTACAGACTATTGCTTTCATAATAGTTGGTTAGTTTTTGAGTGATTGAGTATTTGAGTTAATTATTCCTAACAGAGACCTGTCAGGTTTTTAAAACCTGACAGGTCTCCAAGTGTTATTCTTCTATCACCTTCAGTACTAATTTACCTTTTTTATCACCAGAGAACAAACGCAAGAATGTTTCATGAAAGTTTTCGATTCCTTCATAAACATCTTCTCTGCTTTTTAGCTTTCCTTGAGCTAACCAACCACCCATTTCTCTGGCTGCTTTGCCATAATCTTTTGCATAATCCATAACCACCATACCTTGCATCGTAGCACGACTTACTAGCAACGATAGATAATTTTTAGGTCCTCTCATATCTTCCATATTGTTATATTGAGAAATAGCTCCGCAAATAACAATTCGTGCGTGCATGCGTAATCTTGATAATGCAGCATCCAAAATTTCTCCTCCTACATTATCAAAATACACATCAATTCCTTTTGGACATTCTCGCTTGATCGCATCATAAATATCTTCGGATTTATAATCAATGGCAGCATCAAAACCTAATTCATTTACTACATAATCACATTTATCTTTTCCTCCTGCAATTCCAACAACACGACAACCTTTGATTTTTGCAATTTGTCCAACAACACTTCCTACGGCTCCGGCAGCTCCAGAAACTAAGACCGTATCTCCTTCTTTAATCTTTCCTACTTCTAAAATTCCGAAATACGCCGTCATTCCCGGCATCCCTAATGTACCTATATACATTGGCAAGGGTGCCAAATTCGGATCTACAGCGTACCAATTATCACCATTGGTAACAGTATATTGTTGTACACCGCCCCAACCTGTTACATAATCGCCTTCTTTAAATTTCGGGTGGTTATTCGATTTTATCACTTTCCCTATAGAACCGGCACGCATAACATCATCTAATTCTACAGGTTCTATGTATGATTTACCTTCTCGCATCCAACCTCTCATAGCTGGATCTAATGATATATAATGATGTTGTACCAGTACTTCTCCTTCTGCAGGTTCAGGAATTGGATTGTCTTGCAATTCCCAAGTATTGTCATCTGGCAATCCTTCAGGGCGGTTTTTTAAGATAATTTGTTTATTCATTGTGTAATACTTTATTTATTAAATAGGTTTATTATTTTTTCTGAAGACTCTCTACAAAAGCTCTCATTTTTGCTCTTATTTCTGGTTTCCACCAAAGTGAAATTGCTTGCTCTAAATCAATTTTAGGATTTTCCTCCATGCCTTCTAACCAGTCTTTACGGAGTTTATATTTTGTATTCTTGAAGATATCTTCATCAGCCTGCAAATATTGTTTCATTTTGGCTTCCGCCTTGGGCAGTACTTCTTCTAAATCACATACTTCATTGACCAATCCAGAGGTCAAGGCTTCATCAACATTCAATAACTTCCCTCCTAAGATACATTCGTTCGCCTTTCCTTCTCCTAACCAATATGAGTATCCTCTAATCAGGTTATTAGAAATCTGAATATTGACTGCGACTTCGTTTAATCCAATCGTGTATTTCTCTCCTGCAGCCATAATTCTGTGATCAGCGGTAATCGCAATTACACAACCTCCTGCTGGAGCATATCCTGTAATCGCGCAGACAAACGGTTTTGTAAACTTCGCCAACTGAATATACATTCCGCCAAAATCGTTGAAAAACTCATTCATCTTTGGCTTATCGTAACTATACAATTCAATCACATCCAAACCTGCTGAAAAGAAATGAGGAGTTCCAGTAATAATGACTCCCTTTACGGCATCATCGGATTCTAAATCTGCAAAAACCTGTCTTATTTCTTTGGTCATTTGATGGTTAATCGCATTTACTTTGCCTCTATTTAACTGAACAATAGCGTAATTGTGTTTCTTTTCTATTTTAATTGTCTGCATTCCCAAGTTTGACTTAATTTGATATTAAATTATTTATTCTACAAAGAGGTTCCACCGTCTAAAGTAATCGTTTGTCCTGTAATGAACTTGGTGTTATCAGAGGCTAGCCACACAACAGCTTCAGCTATTTCTTCTGCGAGTCCATATCGTTTCATGGGAATCACACTTTTTAGCATTTGATCCATATCTGGTCGTACTGATAACAGTTTACTCAATAAAGCAGATTCTGTATATCCAGGACATACTGCATTAATACGGATATTTTTAGTAGCATATTCCAGAGCTGCGGATTTAGTCATTCCGACCACAGCAAATTTACTTGCGCTATAGGAAAGATTGTTTAGTGATGCTTTTAAACCTGCTAATGAAGCTAAGTTTACAATATTACCATGTCCCTGTTTCATCATTTGTTGCAGTGCCAGTTTCATACAATAGAACACTCCTGTTTGATTTACTGCAATGACGCTATCCCAATCTTCCAGAGTATATTCTCCTGTTTTTGCCATATTTCTTGGACCAATCCCAGCATTATTTACAATAACATCTAGCTGTCCAAATTGTTCTACTGTATTATTGATCAATTGTTCTACTTCTTCAAACTGAGCAACATTAGCAGCAATCACTAATGCTTTTCCTCCGTCACCATTTATTTCATCAGCAATACTTTTGGCTTTTTCTTCTTTAATATCCGAAACCACTACTGTAGCTTGATGTTTTGCAAAATGTCTTGCCGTAGCTGCTCCTATTCCAGAGCCCGCTCCAGTAACTATGACTATTTTATCTTTTACTTGCATATACTTATTTAAGTTGGTTGTTTTATTTTAATTTATAAATCTTATCTCTAACAATCTTGTTCTCGATAGCTCTGCTGAGCCTGTCGAAGTACACTTCTCCTAAAGTCGAAGCACTACTGACGAATGCTGATCAAAAAAAAATCGAATATATCTTGTTTTACATATTTATTTTGAGGTACACAAAATCAATCGGGAATCTGATAAAGCACGACTACGCATATCTGCCGGATACTCTTCTTTAGTGATCATTCCTATAAATTCTTGCTTACTCTCGTATTCTACAATAAGTACTTTATCCCATTCTATAGTATCTTCCGGACCAATTAGACCAAACAAAGGTTTGCCTTGATATATCACTTTGGCTCTGGTGTCCTGGAAAAAAGGAAGGATCGCATTCATATATTGTGCATAAGCCTCTGCTCCCGTCGTTCCTGTTTCTTCTACTTTATCCTTAAATTTCAACAGATTAATCATCTGAAAAGGTCCATCAACCGGTAATTCCATAAAATCATGAAACTGCTTTTTGGTGATTCCTGTATGTGTATTGTGCATATAAGTGGTTTTATAATCTAATTTCGGTTTGTCCTTCGTATATTTTGGTGATTTCAGAATAATGTTCCTTCATATTATTTAATATAAAATCAAACGGCACATCATCAAAATGTCCATAATCCTCTAGGTATTCCATAAAAACTCCTCCTTTATTATCATATTCCTGAAACATCGAATCTTGTTCACCATCAAATTCTAAAGGAGCCACGTTACATTTTTCGCATAGTGCCTTATTAAAAGCAGGAGATGCTTTTAACCATTTTCCATCTAGATAGACATTCACCATTCCGTGAGGTGTTAATTCATTGGTTCCGAATTTTTCTATTAATCTTTCTACTCCGATATGATTCTTTACTTTAGCAAGGTGAATTCTTGCCGGTATTCCCAAAGCTCTTAAACAAGCGATTAATAAAATTGCTTTATCCAGGCAATGACCACTATTCTTTTTTGCAGTCCTACTTGCTTTATAACCTTCTTTAGAAAAACTAATATGATAAGGATCATACCACCAGTGATCTCTTACTTTAAGATATAACCGTGTAGCTTTTTCCTTAGGAGTTAATGTATCCGTATTAAATTCTCTAATAATGTTCTGGATCTCATCCGATTCATAATCAAAATAGTATGTTGCCTCTAAATAATCCATTATATTCTAAATTTAATCTATTTTCTTGGTCTGAATAGCCTGCCAAGCTAAGTTACAAAGCAATTCTGCTGCTTTGTTTAATTGTGCAAAACGAGGATCTGTAGTTAGTCCTTTATCATATCGATAATAAATCTGTTGAGCAATTACAGCTATTTTAAAAAGTCCGAATGCATAATAGAATACAAGGTGATCAACATCTCTTCCACTTTTCTGCGCATATAGTTCTACAATCTCGCTTCGGCTTGGATTTCCCTTCATTATTGTTGGTGATGGAATTCCTTGTTGAACGAATGCGTGATCACTGCTCATGGTCCAATATCCGAGAGATGTTCCCAAATCCATTAAAGGATCTCCCAATGTTGCCATTTCCCAGTCCAGTACTGCTATTACTTCTTTCCAGCTATCATCTTTAAAAACTACATTGTCATATTTAAAATCATTATGAACCAAACTATATCTATAGTCTTTGGGTTGATGTTCTTCCATCCATTTCATTACCTTCTCTGCAGCCGGAACATCATCTGTTGCTGCATTAAGGTATTGTTTTCCCCAATTTAAGACTTGCCTTTCTACATATCCTTCAGGTCTCCCTAAATCTTCTAGTCCCACTGCTTTGTAATCTAACTTATGAAGTTCTACAAACGTATTCAACCAGGAATCTGCAATGGTTGTAAAATCACTAGCCGGAACATTCCTTTTTTTAGCTTCTCGAGCACTTAGAATAATACCGTCTACCTTTTCCATGATATAAAAAGGACAGCCTAGAATACTTTCGTCATCAGTAAAAGCATACATTTTAGGAACTTTCGGAAATGCTTTATATACACCTGATTGCACTTTGAATTCTCGTCCCATATCGTGACCTCGTTTAATGGCTCCAAAAGGTGGACGGCGCAATACATATTCTTTATCTTCTATTTTCAATAAATAAGTGAGATTAGAATACCCATGTGTATATTGTTCTACATGCCAGCTGCTTTGGTCATTATCTATCAGTCCTTGCTTATGAAGGAACGACTTTAAAGTTTTTTCGTTTAGTTCTTCGCCTTTGCGTACGTTTTGCATTGTTGATCTTTTATCTTGAATATCCTAGCATTAAACTTCTACAACACTTCGACAAGCTCAGTGTGACAGCTCAGTGTGACAGCTCAGTGTAATAGTTACAAGTACTATTTTAAACATTTAAACTAAAATCTTTATTTATTCTGAGTATTTTTTAATTACACTTTTCCCTAACTGGTACATATGTACTTCATCTGGTCCGTCGGCTAGACGTAACATCCTTGCAGCAACAAAAAAGTGTGCCAATGGCGTATCAGGGCCTACTCCTTTTCCACCGTGTATCTGCATAGCTCTATCGATTACCTTTAATGCCATATTCGGCGCTACTATCTTTATCATTGCGATTAAATCTTTGGATGCTTTATTGCCTAATTTATCCATTCTATCAGCTGCAGAAAGTGTTAGTAATCTGGCTTGTTCGATTTCGCATTGTGATTGGGCTATCTCTTGTCGAATACTACTGTAATCTTTAAACGTTTTTCCAAAAGCAATGCGTTCTGCTGCACGTTTGGACATTAATTCTAAAGATCGTTGTGCCATTCCAATCAAACGCATACAATGATGAATACGTCCTGGTCCTAATCTACCTTGTGCAATCTCGAAACCTTTACCTTCTCCTAATATCAAATTCTCTTTTGGCACTCTTACATTGTCTAAAACAATCTCAGCATGACCTTCTGGAGAATCATAGAATCCGAATACGGATAAAGGTCTGATAATTTTTAATCCTGGTGTATCCATAGGCACCAATACCATACTTTGCTGTTGATGTCTTGAAGCGTCGGGATCTGTTTTTCCCATCACAATAGCAATCTTACAATCTGGATTCATTCCACCGGATGACCACCATTTTGTGCCATTAATTACATACTCATCACCATCCTTAACAATAGAGGTTTCAATATTAGTAGCATCAGAAGAAGCCACTTGTGGTTCTGTCATTAAAAAAGCAGAACGAATTTCTCCATTCATTAATGGGGCTAACCATTGTTTCTGATGCTCTGGAGAGCCATACTTAGCCAAAACCTCCATATTCCCAGTATCGGGAGCACTGCAATTAAATATTTCTGAAGACCATAATATGCGTCCCATAATTTCTGCTAAAGGTGCATATTCTAGATTTGTTAACCCTGGACTTAGATTTCCATAACTTTTGGGTAAAAACAAGTTCCACAATCCAGCTGCTTTTGCTTTTGCCTTTAAGTCCTCCATTCCTGGCCATGGTTTCCATCGGTTATCAGGATTGTAGAGAAAGGTATTTACCTCTTCTTCTACAGGTAGTATGTGCTCTTCAAAAAAAGCGATAAGCCTTTGTTGGAGTTCTATATTTTTTTCTGAATACTCAAAATTCATATTATAATATCTTAATGCCACTGACCTTCAACATGAATACAGTAAAAAAACTGAAGTTAAAGGCAATTATTTTTATCTAATTCTTCTTTTGCGTTAGGGATAGTAATGGAAATCCCACATCCGCCTCAGGCGGAGAGGAATTGCAATGTATAGCCCGCTCGAACGCCCAAAAACATGTATCAACCTGCAATCATATAACCTCCATCTGCATTGTACACGCTTCCGGTCATATAAGCTCCTGCTTCTGAAGCTAATAGACAAACCATGCCAGCCATTTCATCCGGCATTCCCATACGTGCTGTTGGTAGTGTCTTTTCTATTTTATTCAGTAATTTTTCGTTTTGCCAAAGTGCCGCACTAAATTTAGTTTTGATCAATCCCGGACATAATACATTGGCACGAATTCCGTATTGTCCCCATTCTTTCGCCTGGTTTTTAGTAAGCATTAATAAAGCCGCTTTGCTCGTGCTATATAATCCTAATCCTGCTCCAGGATGTAAAGCTTCTACAGAGGCAATATTAATAATACTCCCACCTCCACGTTCTTTCATAGAAGACAAGGTTAGATTAGATAACATCCAGGGTGCTTTTACATTAACGTCCATTATCTTATCAAACACTTCTTCCTCAGCATCTTCAATGGGGCCGTAAATGGGATTAATTGCTGCATTATTTACTAAAATATCAATTCCACCATAATGCTCGATTGTCTTTTTAACAAGATGTGCTCGTTGATCAGCTTTCCCTATATGACATGCAATACCAACAGCTTCTAATCCAGCTGCTTTAAACTCGGCTGCCACTTCATCTACTGCTTCTTGATTTCGGCTACTGATAACTACTTTTGCACCATGTTCTGCTAATCCTTGTGCTATGGATTTTCCGATTCCTTTACTTGAGCCCGTTATTATGGCTACTTTTCCTTCTAAATTAAATGATTGTTTTATGCTGTTCATTAGGTAGTTAATGAATTAATGTTTTAATGATAAAATGGTTTGTTTATATAAAAAGAAAATAGAGTAAAGAAAAAAGAAGTCTCTTTTCTTACGTCTATTTTCTTTTTCTTTTCTAATTAAAAACCTCTTTCTCTCCTGCAATTGTTAATGCTTCTTCATCCATCAGAATCTCTGCCAGACCACTGGTTTTAGGTAATTCATATTTAAAATAGAATTTCATTGCGTGAATCTTGCTTTCGTAAAACTCTTCAGAGTAGGTATTTTTTCCGGTTATAATAGCATTTTTAGCGTTTACCGCCATATCTAACCAGATCCAGGCCATCATTATATTACTAAAGAATTCCATAAACGGTGTTGCATCAGACAGAAAACGTTCATAATCGCCATTTTTAGCAAAACCAACCAAGAAACCTATTACCTTTTGAGTTAATAATAGTTTTTCTCCTAATGAATTAGCGTATCCTCTTAGATCATCATATTCTGATGCTTGTCGGATCGTTTGCATTATTTCGTTATTTAGTAATTCTAGCGCTTTTCCGTTTTCCATTAGGAGTTTTCTTCCTAATAAATCCTGAGATTGTATACCTGTCGTCCCTTCATAGATAGGGAAAATACGAATATCTCTATGATATTGTTGCAGTATAAAATCCGAACAGAAACCATAACCTCCCAGTACCTGCAATCCATTAGAAACTGCATGGGCACCCATATCTGATGGATAGGTTTTTACCATTGGTATGATCAGTTCCAATAACAAGCTATACTTCTCTTTTTCGGCTTCATCTTTTAATGTTTCTTTCAGATCATAATATTTTGAGGCTAATAGTACCAGACTTAAGGAGCCTTCTGCAATTACTTTCTGTAATAATAACATTCTGCGCACATCTGGATGATTAATGATCAATGTTTGTCCTTGCTCAGGATCTTTTTTACCTGTACTGGCCAGTTTTCTACCTTGCGGACGTTCCTTTGCATATTGTAATGACGCTTGATACGCAGCGGTAGCAATCGCGGCAGCACCTCGTCCCACAGCAATACGAGCACCATTCATCATTAAGAACATATATTTCAGCCCTTGATGTGCTTCTCCAACTAACCAACCTTTACAATCATCTGCATCTCCAAAACCTAAATGCGTAGTACAATATCCTCGCTGTCCCATTTTTTGAAAATCAGCAACTGTCGTTACATCATTAGCTACCAAACCACCATTTCCATCGGGACGTTTTTTAGGAACAATAAATAAAGAGATCCCTTTGGTTCCTGCCGGTGCTCCTTCGATACGAGCTAAAACCAAGTGTACAAAATTATCGGCATATTGATGATCACCACCAGAGATAAAAATTTTCTGTCCTAAAATTTTATAAGAACCATCTTCCTGAGGTGTTGCTTTGGTTACCACATCTGATAACGAACTACCGGCTTGTGGTTCCGTTAAACACATAGTTCCACCCCAATTTCCCGAGAGCATATTTGGAACATAGGTGTCGTTTAATTCTTTATTTGCAAAATGGATAATTAGTTCAGCAGCACCGAGCGTTAGTCCTACATATCCCGGCAAATGGTTATTAGCCGCATCCTGAATAAAAGCGGATGCTGTATAGATCATCATCGGCAATTGCAATCCTCCAGCCTCATAATCAAAAGTACCAGAAATGAGTCCCATCTCACCTCCTTTTTTCATCATTACCTCTACCTGTTTATGAACTACCACGCCTCCATCTTTGTGATAAGCGGGTTTTTCGTCCATTTCTTTAAAATATGGGAATAATTCTCGATCTGAGAATTCTTTCACCGAATTTAAAAATAAGTTTAGGGATTCTTTATCGTGATCTGCAAAACGATCTTGCTGTAACACCTCTTCTAATTGATGAACATCATATAAAAGGTATTTCAGCGTATCTACATCTACATATTCTTTAGCCATTGTGTGAAGTTTTAAGAAATTGATTATTGACAACACAATAAATTTCGTGAATATTTAGTAGATTCTAATTAAACTGGTTTAATAAATATGAATTTTAAGATATTCTTTGGTTTTAGATATAAAAAACATCTCAAATATAGGTTCTAAAAAAACCTTAAGTATACATAACCTCTCTCGACTCAGCTACCATTGACATGTTTTGCAATGTATTGATTTTCAATAATTTAACTTAGCTTTGGTTTTTAACTTTATTTCTTTGATTTAGCCTTTTTCATTTTCTTTGCTCGTCCAAAGAAAACGAAACAAAAGAAAAGACGCTTTTTTCAAGGTATTTTTATCTGCCTAAGCAGATAAAACCAGATTTGTTTTACTAAAACCTTTCCAAGGCTTCAAGATTTTTTAACGCAAAACAAATCTTATACTGGTGAAAAAAGGTTTACAAAGCGCTGCTTTGGAACGTCAATTTCAATGGATAAAATTTTTATTGGATGTCTCGAGGTGACAGACTAGAAACAGTAATTAAATCAATGCAGTTATTGCTTACTTAATCGCTTGCGGATTTTAGAGAGTCCTACGGGTGTTAATCCCAGATACGAAGCGATCAGGTATTGTGGAACACGCTGAAAAAGTGATGGTCGCTTTTCTAATAATTGTAAATAACGTTCTTGGTTGGATAAATTTTTCATCCGATTGATACGCTGGAAATTATTGATAAAAGCTTTTTGCATAGACAATCGTCCAAAACGCTCTAAAGCGTGCGAATGATCAAAAACTTTTAATGCGTCTGATTTAGTAATGGTATACACTACAGTATCCTCTGTAACCTCTAAGTAAGATTCTGACGGGATTTCTTCTATATAAGGATAAAGATCTGTAAAGAAAGAACCATCTGTGTAAAACTCCATAACTCTGGTAATTCCTTCTTCTATGGAATAAAAAGTAACGCATCCCTGCTTCATAAAATAAAAATCCTGAATATACTGACCAGGCTGTACCAGAAACTCCCCTTTTTTAAAGGTTTCCTTTTTATAAAACTGTAGTCCAAACTCCATATCAGAGTCACTAACCGGAGTAAAGGAGCGTATTTTTTGTTCTAAATCTTTCAAGGTGTCTGGCTGTAATGGCGAAAGAACAAAATATTTGGGTATTGGGCAAGTATGGAAAGAGTAATCACACCATTTATAAGAAAATGCTAGCGACTCGTGAAATAAAACGTAGTAAAATTCAGAATAACTAATAGATTCACTATGAAATTTTACTGTCACACTTAGCCTGTCGAAGTGCAATTTAAAACATCGCTCTATTTGTCTTCGACAGGCTCAGACTGACAATTGCAGTTCTGATTTATAAAAACAAAAAGAGGTTGTTTATGGGAAACAACCTCTTCTACTATTTATAAACTACACTAAACAATTTATTATTATTTACGGATCGCATAACTAGATGCGCCGGGAAGGTCTCTTAAGAAATCTAAAACATTCTTTAAAATAAGGTCAATAGAAGAATAAAGATGATTCATAACTGTGTGATTTAAGGTTTAACTGAAGTAAATATACGAAGTTATTAACATATAATCAACATTATCAGCAAGTTATTGTTAATAATTATATATAAAACTCATTTTAATCGATTAAAAACACAAAAAATGTTTATAAAATTGTTTATAAGTGTTATTTTCCTACAGAATTTGTTAATAACTTAGATGAAACTGTTAAAAACATCGGTCTTATCAACAAAAACCTGTGAATATTGACGGTTATCAACAACTTTGAGGGAAAAATCCCATTAATATACAGTTGTATTGTTGATAACTAACTACAACCAGCTAAGACTCTATATTTACAACAACAATAAAAAAGCAACAATTTAGTCTATGAATAGTAACATTTTACCAATCAATGACACTTACTTAGTATAATACAACATACAACCGATCTGCTAAATGGAAAGAATTCTACATCAAAAACATAATAAATATACTTTTATCTATGCGTTTTCTAGGTTATTAGAAAGAGCCTCTTATTATGGATTACGTGCAATAATGGTTCTCTATATGATCGGAGAGAGTTTACAAATGCCCAGAGATGAAGCTTTGGGTATTTATGGCATGTTTACTTTATATCTTGTTTTTTCACAAATACCAGGAGCATTAATTGGTGATCTATTGATTGGTAATAAAAAAGCAATGATCGCTGGAGGAATTATTCAAGCAGTAGGTGCATTTGTCTTTTGCATTCCTTCTTCAATTGGATTATATATTGGTCTAGGATTGGTTTTACTTGGCGGAGGACTATTTACACCTAACATAACTGCTCATTTTGGAAAAATGTACCTTGGTAAAACAAAGCTTTTAGACTCAGCATTCACAATATTTTATTTAATGGTTAATCTGGGAGCTGCCATTGGTGTCGTAATAATAGGATATATGGGTGAAACATATGGTTTTAATATTGGGTTTATAATAGCGGGTATCCTTATGTTAATTGCTATTGCTTTTCCATTGCTCTCAAAGGATTCCAATATTCTGGAATCAGAACGAGTAACTATGCCAAGTATAAATCAAAGGGTTGTCAAAATATTAGCAGCCTTTCTACTTGTTGGATTGTTTTGGACGACTTACGAAATGACAAGTATTAGAGCTTATGAAATACAATCAATCCTAGCAGATAACATAGTCCTAAAAAGTATATGGTCATCATTGAACTCTATCTTTATTATTGTGATTAGTATAATTCTAATTCTTCTTTGGACCTTTTTCTATTACAGACAATCCACTAAAGTCACTATTGGATTTATATTTGGAACTATTTCTTTTGGGCTACTCCTTTTAATTCCTGAAATACCAACAGAACAGCATCTTTTACTATATTTTATTTCCTTACTTTTTTTAGGTATTTCAGAAGTTCATATTGCTCCAATAATTCATTCTATATTAACAAGATATACAAACCCTAAATATTTAGCAATCATAATTAGTCTAGCATTTATTCCTACTAGGCTATTTTCTCTTGCTATCGGATTATTTAATGATTATTTATACAAAAATTCAATTTTTTCACTTAAGCTAGGAATGATTCTTATGATACTGATTAGTATTGGATTGGTTATATATACTATGATGAAAAAGGAAAATTGATTAAAACGAAAAAGCATAGTAGGTTTCTGTTTTGATAATTAGAATATATAAATAAAACTACAGCTAAGTGTTCTAGTAAGTTATTTTTTTTCCATTATGAATAATATTCCAATAAAATCAAGGTAAATGTGAATTTTTCCGCTGTTATAGTTAATAGTCAATCTTAGTGGGTCTTCATTGCTAGATAATTCAAAAAACTCAATTTTATTTTGATGTAAGACCCTCCAATTATAATCATATAAACCAATAAACGGTTTTGAACCCTTTTCACATTCTAGATAATTGTTTTTATCTCTATATTTTAACTCTTTTGTGTTTAGAAATTCTATTGAAGCCCCGATATAATTTTGCTTTAGTCTAATTTTAATTTCAGATGGGGATTCAGAATTAGGTCCGCACGAAATTATTTTAGCGCTGTATTGAACATCTTTAATAATCCACTTTCCAATTAATTCAGAATTAGTTATCTGAGAATGGGCAAGTCCCCAATTTAGAAATATTAAACAGCATAAAAATAATCTCATATACCTAAGACGAAGTATATTGCTATTTGTTACCTATTTAAGGTGCTTAAGAGAATCTGATTAATCTATTACAACAAGAGAGTTTAAAAAATATATGTAATTAGAACTGAATTTAATCAGAAAACATTTTCTCATGTAACAAACTCAACATTCTTGCTACATATACTAAAACAAGTAGTAATCATGATTCGTAATAATTCAGAAAAACTAAAAGCACTTTCCACAGAAGAATTAGAACAAAAAGAACGTTCATCAAAAATAGTATTGCGAATGTTCTTGGTTATATTATTATTGTTAACGGGTACACTGATCTACTTATCTAAAAATGGTGTTACTCCTATGATAGCAGTACCTATTTCTTTATTCGTGGTTTATTTATCCAGTGCAAAAGACCATAAGCTGATTAAAAAAGAAATTGCATCCAGAAAACAATAACTATGAGCCTTATTTTTGCCGATAAAACAGAAAAAATTATCACAATTATATGCATTCTATTTGCAATCATTATACTTCTTGATTTTAGTTTCCCTGGCACAGCATATGATGAAAAGGTAACTAAAGTTTCAAAAAAAAGACAAACGTACTATAATGCTGGTGGTAATTCTCATAAGTCTTATAAGTTATCTACAGAAAATAGAGAATTTGATATTTCTAAAGAATTTGCGGATAACATTAAAAAGGATGACATCGTGAAAACGAAAGTATCTTTTATTTTTACTGAAGTAAATTCTTATGAAAATCCTATTACCAAGAAGAAACAAACATATTCATTACGAATGTTTACTGGCTTGATATTGCCAATATTATTGATCATCATATTAGGCCTTGGTTACAAGTTTAAAGAAAGAATGGAATGGCCTGTTCTAATTTTAGAGATTATGATTGTTGTTGATTTTATTTATATGTGTTTTTAAAAATCACAAATACACTTTCTCTATATTTTATATCACCCACATTAAAACAATGAAGCTCACTTTAGACGAATAGATTGATGAATTTAATCACCTCTCTAAGTTTACCTTGAAGAATTACCAAAGGGATAAAAAAACAATCACATATTTCTCTTTTAAATGTACCTTTGCCGAATGTCAAGTACTCTAAAAAATCAACAGCATATATTACAAAAACTAGGAATCTCAACCTTAAATCCTATGCAGGAAGAGGCAAAATTAGCGATTTCATCAAGTGATAATGTAGTGTTGCTCTCTCCTACCGGAACAGGTAAAACTGTTGCCTTTTTACTACCCATCATTGCAGCATTAGATTCAGATTGTACAGAGATCCAGACTTTGGTGCTAGTGCCATCCAGAGAATTAGCGATACAGATAGAACAAGTAGCCAGAGATATGGGTACAGGTTATAAAGTGAATGCTGTGTATGGAGGTCGATCAGGATCACAGGATAAACTAGATCTAAGACATCGTCCTGCAATTCTTATTGGAACACCTGGTAGAGTCGCAGATCGTTTACGAAGAGACAGCTTTTCTGTAGATCATATCAACACTATCGTTCTGGACGAGTTTGACAAATCACTAGAAGTAGGTTTTGAAGCTGAAATGACAGAGATTATAGAAGCTTTACCTAATATCCAGAAAAGAGTACTAACCTCAGCAACACAAGAAGTAGCTATTCCTGAATTTGTAGGGTTACAAAACCCAGTGAAAATCGATTATCTGGATGAAGACTCTTCTCAATTACAGATCAAAACCATTATTTCTGATACCAAAGACAAGTTACCAACATTAGTAAAAGCACTAAGTCATATCGGCAATCAACCAGGAATTATCTTTTGTAATTATAAAGAATCAATCCAGCGAGTGAGTGACTTTTTAAAAGAGCATAAGATCAGTCATGGCTGTTTTTATGGTGGCATGGAGCAAAAAGACAGAGAACGAGCCTTGATCAAGTTCAGAAACGGAACCCACCAAATTATCATCGCAACGGATCTGGCAGCAAGAGGAATTGATGTTCCGGAAATCAAATATATTATTCATTATCATTTACCATTAAAAAGTCAAGAGTTCACCCATAGAAACGGAAGAACAGCAAGGATGAATGCGGATGGAACTGCTTATATTTTACAATGGAAAAACGAGGAACTTCCAGAATTTATAACAGATCCAGATGAAGAGGTACTAGAAGATGCTCCTATTCCGAAACCATCGGGTTGGAAAACTTTATTTATTTCCGGAGGAAGACGTGATAAAATTTCTAAAGGTGATATTGCCGGATTATTCTTTAAACAAGGGAAATTGGGTAAGGATGAATTGGGTATTATCGAAATCAAGCCTGATTGTGCCTTTGTAGCTGTAAAAGCCTCTAAAGCAAAGAAGGTGATTGAGCAAGTTACCAATACAAGACTAAAGAAAAAGAAAGTACGAGTTTCGATGATATAGATTAACAATTTTTACTAGTACTTTTTAAACCAAATACATCCTATTTTAAAGAAGAAAATTACGTCAGTTTGAGTGTCCGCCCAGGCGGATTGTACTTCGACAGGCTCAGCAGAACTATCGAAAACAAGTGATTTTCGTATAAAAGCCTAATTTCGATACAATTTTCTTTATTTCATTACGAAAATCACTCAATTTGACGGCTTTTTTAAATTAAACATTTAGAAAACAAAAAAGAGGAACTATTTCTAACAGTTCCTCTTTTTATATCAATATTTTTTATAAAAATTATTATTAAACGTCCACTCGGATTATTTTTGCTCCGATTGCTCTTAGACGTTCATCAATGTTTTCATATCCACGATCAATCTGTTCTATATTATGAATAGTAGACGTTCCTTTTGCACTTAATGCTGCAATCAATAACGAGATTCCAGCTCTGATATCTGGAGATACCATCGTAGTAGCTTTCAGCGTAGACTGAAAATCATGACCAATTATGGTCGCTCTATGCGGATCACACAAAATAATTTTTGCTCCCATATCAATTAACTTATCTACAAAGAACAAACGACTCTCGAACATCTTCTGATGTACCATCACTTCTCCTTTTGCTTGTGTTGCCACTACTAAGACAATACTTAACAAGTCAGGCGTAAAACCTGGCCAAGGTGCATCTGAAATTGTCATAAAGGATCCATCGATATAACTTTCGATCTGATATCCATCTTTATGTGCAGGAATATAAATATCATCACCTACACGTTCTAAAGTGATTCCTAGTTTTCTAAAAGTATTCGGTATAATTCCTAAATTCTCCCAGCTTACATTTTTGATGGTAATTTCACTTTTAGTCATAGCTGCCAATCCAATCCATGAACCAATTTCGATCATATCTGGTAACACACGGTGTTCACATCCTCCTAAAGATTCGACTCCTTCGATACTCAATAGATTAGAACCTACGCCTTCTATTTTACCACCCATCGAATTAATCATCTTACATAGCTGTTGTAAGTATGGTTCACAAGCGGCATTATAGATCGTGGTTTTTCCTTTTGCTAAAGCTGCAGCCATGACAATATTAGCAGTACCGGTAACAGAAGCTTCATCTAATAGCATATGAGTCCCTGTCAATCCTTCTGGCGCTTCTACTCCGTAAAACCGTTCTTCCTTATTGTATCTAAACTCTGCTCCCAGATTAATAAACCCTTCGAAGTGTGTATCTAATCTACGACGTCCAATTTTGTCTCCTCCAGGACGTGGAATATATCCTTTACCAAATCTTCCCAATAATGGTCCTACAATCATTATGGATCCTCGAAGTCCACTACCCTCTTGCTTAAACTGCTCACTTTCCAGATACTCTAAATTCAGCTCATCACTTTTGAAGGTATACTTGCCTTTTCCAAGTTTTTGAATTTTGACACCAAGATTTCTAAGAATCTCAATCAATTTATTAACATCTCTAATATCAGGGATATTAGAAATCGTTACTTTTTCTGGGGTTAATAATACAGCACAAAGAATCTGCAAGGCTTCATTTTTAGCTCCTTGAGGTGTAATCTCTCCTTTGAGCTGATGTCCGCCTTCTATCTGAAAAGTACTCATAAAAGTTGAATGGTTATGGGTGTTGGTATTGGTTAATAACGTTTTTTACCGCGGTTGCTTCCACCGCTTCTATAATTCTTTTTCCCTGAACTGCCGGAACGATAGCTTTTCTTTTTACCTCTCATTAAATCTGAAGGTGAACTAAGATCTTCCTCGCTATTTCTTAAATCAATTTTACCATCGCTCAACTCAAAAAGATGATTGAAAATAGCTTTATCATCCACTGTATCTTTATTCCAGTTTAGATAACATTTTTTCATATGATTCGCAATCGTATATGTCAATGCGGTTTTTAGATCTCCGTCTTCCCAACTAATAGCTACATCAATCATTCTCTTGATATTGTTACCATAGTAACGGTATTTCGGGAAATTCTGAGGATATTCTAATGGCTCTGGTCTTTCTTCCAGCTTTTCTTTCGTAAGGATAGGATATGGAGCCTCTACATCCAATTTAAAATCACTAATAATAAATAGTTGATCCCACAATTTATGCTGAAAATCCGGTACATCCCTAAGATGAGGTTGTAGGTTTCCCATAACTGCAATAATTGCTTTTGCCACTTTATTTCTTTCTTCTTTATCTTCTATTTCCACAGCTTGATCAATCATTTTCTGCAAATGACGACCATACTCTGGTATAATAAGCTTTTCGCGCTCTGTGTTATATTCTAAATTATTAATCTCCATATGATTGTTAACGTCCATAAAATGTATAGTAGTATGAGCTTTTCTAAAAAGGAATGGTAAGTTGTAAAATAGACTTTCTAAAGTGTAGACTTTTCAGTTGCTCATTAATTGGTTTGCAAAATACTAAAATAAAATCAGTATGCTTATTTAAGTGTATAAAAAATTTCAGTTATAAAGAAATAACTCCTTCTACCTTCACTGCGACTTCTTTATACTTGATAATAACGTGATCAGGATTTTTCATTCGCACATTAACAGACACACTAGTATATTTACCATTTTTAGATTGTTTGGTAGTAATTACTGCACCAAGGTTATCAAATATACCTTCTATTTGACTCACCTTATCAGAATCAGTAGGGACTATAAATTTATATAAATAAGCAGTCGGCCACAATGCTGTATCTGCTAATTGCGCTTTTAATTTTTTATAAAATTCTTCAGATTTCGAAGCATCACTCATGTATCACAAAATTTTTGACAAAGATACATCTTCTCATTCATATATCAGAATGCTTTTACTTACTGTTTGACCCTTTCAGATAATGCGTTATACTGTTCTTTTGTATCAATATCATCAGTTTTATCCTTTCCATCAATAGTGATTATATGGTCCTCATACTTTTTTATAATCTGTCTTGCTCCATAATCTTCATTAAGCGCTAACAGTTCCTTAAAATAACGCTTGGAGAATATAGCAGGAACACCAATTCTATCTTTCATTGATGTTGCTATAATTGCATCTTGGTTTTTATTAAATTTTGAAATCAAACTATGTAAATGGACTTCATCAATTAATGGTTGGTCTGCCAAAGTAATCAGTACTGCATCAAAGTTTTCTTCGTCCTTAAGAATTTGTTGCATTCCAAAACTAATAGAAGCACCCATTCCTAATTTCCAGTTTTTATTATAAAGGATTTCTACAGGAAAATGTTTAATTTCTTTTTGAATGATTTCAAAATTAGCTCCCAAAACAACAAAGGTGGTAAGCTTTTTCAGTTGCAATGACTTTTCAACCTCATATGCAATTAACGAAGTCTTTTTCCAAGGTAATAACTGTTTCGGACTTCCTAAACGACTAGAAGATCCTGCTGCCAGAATAATATGTGCAATTTTCTTAGCGATTGTTTACAATGCTATCTACCGTTTCCTTTTGGGCATTCCCATGAATTCCACCTACTTTATCTTGTAATGGAATAGGTTGCTGATCGCGAACTACTGAAAGAATTTCGGCAATGATCGAAATAGCGATTTCTTGTGGCGTTTCTGCTCCCAAATTAAGTCCTGCAGGACCATGGATACATTCCATAAACTCATCAGTCACATCCGGAGAATACTCAATAATGGCGCAAAGCAACTTTTCTCTTCTTCTGGAAGGTCCTAATAGGCCAATATAAATCGGTTGCGTATCTTTTATCGCTTGTAAATATAATAGGTCTTTGGCAAAATTATGAGTCATCAGGATAATTGCAGTTTGCTTATCTACCCTATCGATCACTAAATTTTCTGGAGATTGATTCAATACTTTACTAGCTCCTGGAAAATCAGACAACATTTTTGGACTTTTAGGAGTATTCACCACTTCTACTTCCCATCCGGTTGCATTGGCAATAGTACTTAATTGTTTAGCATCGTGTTCTGATCCAATAATAACTAATCTAAAACAAGGTTGCATATCACGATCAAAACAGTCTAAAGCAGTATCTTGTTTCAAAGCACTCACCTCAAAATTATCTGAGAATCTAAATTCGTGAGTCTCTTCAAACGAAACTGTAGATCCCATTAAACAATCACTTTCTTCATCTTTGCTATAATAAGACTTAATCTCAAAAGGTTTCCGCGAAGCTAAATATTGCTGTACTATGCTAATGGTATCACTACTTATAGAAAAAGGTTCTATCAATATATATAAGATTCCTTCGCAGCCTAAACGATATCGACCATTATAGGTCATCATCTTTGCTTTACCTGTGATAAAAACCGATTGTGATTGTCGTAATACTTCTTTTTCTACACAACCACCACTCACCGCTCCGGTCATTTGTCCATTTTCTAAAATAAGCATTCCCACTCCAGGTCGTCGGTACGACGAGCCGTCTATGTCAACTACTGTTGCAATGACGGCTCGGATTCCCTTCTGACTCGCTTTCTGATATGATGCTATTATTTCTTTAAACTCGTGTGTCATATATTATCCTAACACTGCTTTGTTTTCCATATTCTTAACAAAGGGTTGTTTTGTCAACCTCACTCCTTTTGCTGCTTTAATAGCATTAGCTACTGCAGCTCCTGCTGGCGGTAATGTAGGCTCTCCTAATCCTGTAGGAGCGATATTACTATCAATAAAATGCGTTTCTACAATAGGCGTTTCATTCATTCGTATCAAACGGTAGGTATCAAAATTGGTATCCTGAGGCTCTCCATCTTTGAACGAGAAATCTCCATACATAGCGTGACCAATTCCATCGATCACACCACCTTCTATCTGGTTTTTGGCTCCTAACGGATTTACTACGATTCCACAATCAACTACACAAGTTACCTTTTTAACCACAGGTTGATCATTCACTAACACCACATCTGCCACTTCAGCAACGTGCGTGTTATGACAATAATATGAGCTAAATCCCTGGTATACGCCTTCAGGTTTCTTACCCCATTCAGATTTTTCAATTGCTGTTTTAATTACCTTTTCTAAACGTTCTGGAGAATATTGTATTCGTTCATCTGTATTACCTTTCACATTTTGTAACAAATCCAATCGTAACTGAATATTATCTACTTCCATTAACTCCGCCAGATCATCAAAAAAGCTTTGTTCTGCAAAAGCCAGGAAATTAGTGTAAGGTGCTCTCCATGCACCAATAGTAATATTACTATCATATTTTGCTACATCTACCTGGTAATTCTCTACAGCTCCTGCCGGAAAAAAGTTTGGAATCAGTCCATACATATTAGAATTAACAGCAGCTTCTTTAAGGTGATACCCTGTTAACTTACCATCTTTAATAGCGGCACTTATTTTATATTTAATTGCAGGTCTGTAAATTCCGGCAGACATATCATCTTCTCTGGAATATATAACCTTCACCGGTTTTTTGGAAATATTAGAGATTTCTGCAGCTTCTAATGCGAAATCACCATATAGCCTTCTTCCAAAACCGCCTCCCATTCTTGTCATTTCTACCGAAACTTCTTCTGGTTTTCTTTCTAGTAGTTCAGCCACTCTTCTGGCAGTTCCTGCTGGTGTTTGTATCGGCCCCACTAATCTAACTTTCTCCTCTGTAACATGGGCAAAGAAATTCATAGGTTCCATACAGTTGTGTGGAAGAAAAGGAGATTCATATACTCTTTCTAGCACTTTATCCGCTGTTGCAAATGCCTTTTTGACATCACCATCAGCTCGCATCGTATTAAACTCTTTGCCGTTTAAAAGATCTGTTAACACCTTATCATGATCTTTAGTATTCTCTAGTTTAGAATCATTCATCCACTTCGCTTTCACAGCTTTTTTACCTTTCATAGCTGCCCAGGTATTTTCTGCTAATACTGCGATTTTATCACCAAACTTGAATACATCTATCACACCTGTAACTTCTTTGGCTTCTGTAGCATCAAAATCGTGCAACTTTTTTCCAAAAGCTGGTGGTCTAACTACAGATACATAGGCCATACCTTCTTCCTTATAATCCAAGCCAAATAAAGACTTACCTGTTATGATTTTATCAACATCTACATTATGGATATCTTTTCCAATAATATTAAAATCTTTTGGGTCTTTAAGCTTTACATTTTCTGGTATCTCCAGAGAAGCTGCTTCTTTTACTACTTCGCCGTATCCTAGCGTATCACCATTACTATTTTTGATAACTCCGTTCTCTGTACTACAGGTTGAAGGATCAACACCCCATTTTACCGCTGCAGCATTAACTAACATCTGTCTTGCTGTGGCTCCGGTTTGTCTTAATGGTTCCCAACCATGTCTTAGGGATTGGCTTCCTCCAGCCACTTGTCGGGTAAAATTTTTGGTATCTAATGCTCCTTGAGCAACATGTACATTTTTCCAGGCAACATCTAGTTCTTCTGCAATAAGCATTGGCATAGAGGTTTTTACACCTTGTCCAATTTCTGGATTGGGTGAAAAAATAGTTACCATTCCATTATCCGCAATTTTAATAAAAGCATTAAAATCGTTAAAATTCAGATCAGCAATATCTACAATATCTGTAGGAGGAGCAACTTCGGGCTTACAAGCCTGAAACAGGTTAAAACCAATCAAAATTCCTCCACCAGCTAAAGCCGATGTTCTTATAAATGACCTTCTACTTACAGAAGGAGTTGTTATGCGTTTCATTTTCGTGAGATTTAAATTGGTTAGCTTATTTTACTTGCTGCTTGTTGTACCGCCTTTTCTATTCTATTATAAGAAGCACATCTACAGATATTACCACTCATAGCATCTCTAATCTCTTCTCTACTAGGATTAGAGTTTTGTTCTAGAAAAGCTGCCGCAGTCATGATCTGACCGGCTTGGCAATATCCACATTGGGGGACATCGATCTCTTTCCAGGCTTGTTGTACAGGATGAGAAACGTCTTTGGATAGACCTTCAATTGTTTTAATTTCCGTTTCTGTAGCGACAGAAACTTTCAGCAAACAACTCCTGGTCGCAATTCCATCTGCGTGAATAGTGCAGGCACCACATTGTCCAATACCGCAACCGAATTTAGTTCCGACAAGATCAAAATGATCTCGTAACACCCATAAAAGAGGCGCGTCTTCATCCGCTTCTACAGAAAGCGATTGACCATTTACTTTTAGATTATAAACAGGCATGAGTTTTAATTTTAGGATTTGTATTTAATTAGTCTAAATAAGAGAATAATCACTATTTCGTTACTGAAGTTACTAAAAATACGGATTGACAAATTCAACTTTAACAGAGCTTTATGGTATACTTATCAAAGTATTTTCAAAATCATTTTATAATTCCGAAATTCGCCACAAAAATTATTTCTTTGGCAAATCACAAAATAGTTATCACAGGAGGTCCTTCTACAGGAAAAACATCAATCATTAAAGCACTTGAAGAAGATGGTTTCTTTTGTTTTCCTGAATTTATCCGAAGTATTACTCAAGAAGCGAAAAATAATAACGCTATACATATTGTTTCTAATCCTATAGCTTCGGTTTCTGATCCTTATGATTTCAATATACAATTAATGAATGGCAGGATTAATCAATACAAAGATCCTATTACTAACGACATGGATATTGCTTTTTACGATAGAGGAATACCAGACGTCCTAGCATACATGGATCTTTTTAAACAATCTTACGATGCTCCATTTATAAAGGCGTGCAGGGACTATGTTTATGATCAGGTTTTCCTATTACCTCCTTGGAAAGAAATTTATATATCTGATGCTGAACGCTATGAAAGTTTTGAAGAAGCACAACAAATTCATCATCATTTATTAGAAACATACACAAAATTTGGATACAATTGTATTGAAGTTCCTTTTGGAAATGTAAAAGAACGTAGTACCTTTATATTACAACACGTAAAATAAGAGTATAGTATTGATGACTACCCCAATCCAGCTATTACAGGAAAATTGGAATTATGATACTTTCAGACCGCTACAGGAAGAAATTATCAATGCTGTTATTGAAAACAATGACACCTTTACCCTACTTCCTACTGGTGGCGGGAAATCTATATGTTTTCAGATACCTGCACTACTTAAACCGGGAATCTGTATTGTAATATCACCACTGATTGCTTTGATGCAGGATCAGGTACAGCATCTGCAACAAAAAGGTATTAAAGCCATTGCATTGACCAGCGGAATCAAATACTCGGAATTAGACACTTTACTGGATAATTGCATCTATGGTAATTATAAATTCTTATACTTATCACCAGAGCGCCTTCAACAAGATCTGGTAAAAGAACGACTAAAAAGAATGACTATTAACCTTATTGCTGTAGATGAAGCGCACTGTATTTCGCAATGGGGTAATGATTTTAGACCTTCTTATAAGAAAATTAAAATTCTAAGAGAGATCAAACCGGCTGTTCCTATTATTGCTCTGACAGCTTCTGCAACTCCAGAAGTCGTAGATGATATCATCAAAGAACTGGATTTATTTCAACCAAAAATATTCAGACAATCTTTCTTTAGAAGCAATTTGGGATACATGGTCTATCACACTTTGGATAAAAATGATAAACTTATCCGAATTCTGAAGCGATACCAAGGAAGCTCAATTATTTATGTCCGTAACCGAAAATCAGCCATAGAAATCAGCGAATTTTTAAATGCTAGCGGTTATGCTGCTACATACTATCATGGTGGTGTAGACGCGAAAGAAAAAAACAAACGCTTTCAGCAATGGTTAACAGAAGAAGTTAGGGTTATGGTAGCTACTAATGCTTTTGGAATGGGTATCGACAAAGCAAACGTAAAAACTATTATCCACTATAATATTCCTGAGAGTATAGAAAGTTACTTTCAGGAAGCAGGACGAGCAGGACGTAATGGAGAAACATCTTACGCATTTCTTCTTAAAAACGAAAATGACATCCTAAGAGTACAAAATCAGTTTATCAAAGTACTTCCGGATGTAGATTTCGTAAAGTTAGTATATCGTAAACTGTCCAATTATTTCAGAATATCCTACGGAGAAGGAGAACAATCCGTACATGGTTTCAATTTTAATAGCTTTTGCAAGGCATACAATCTAAATACATTAATGACGTATAATGCCTTACAATTTTTAGATCGCTGCAGTGTTATTAACTTTACACAACGATTTACAAAAAAAAGTACCATTCACATTACATCTGCAGGAAATCATCTTCTGAAATATTTAGAGCAAAATCCACATTTAGAATTAATTACTAAAGCTATATTACGAACCTATGGTGGTGTTTTTGACGAAGAAGTAAAAGTTAACCTATCCCTTATCGCTTCTAAAGTGAATACCACGGAAGCAAATGTTATCGAGGTTTTAAAAAAATTACAAGATGCAGAATTACTTGAATTTCATCATAAGTTGACCGATGCCGATATTGTTTTTTTAGTACCTAGAGAAGATGATCACACTATTAACAGAGTAAAACCTTATATTAAAGAACTACGAAGTTCCAAAACAAATAAAGTAAAAACCATGATTGGTTTTGTACAAAACGAATCAATATGCAGAAGTAGGCAGCTACTTGCTTATTTTGGAGAAAAAGATTCAAAAGACTGTGGGATATGTAGTGTATGCCGTTCTAATAAAAAAACTACTACTACAGATCCTAAAGAGATTAGAAATAATATCATAAATCTTTTACAAGAAAAGCAATTATCCTCCAGAGACATTTTAACTCAATTAAGATGCCCCGAAGAAACTGCTCTGGAAGTATTAAGAGAGTTAAATGAGCACAACATCATAAAAATTGATCCATACAACAACTATCAACTAGTATAACATATAATGAGAGACTTACGAATCCTATTTATGGGCACTCCGGATTTTGCCGTAGAAACCCTAAAAACAATTATAGAAAACAATTATAACGTAGTAGGTGTTATTACTGCTCCGGATAGACCAGCAGGAAGAGGTAGAAAGTTGAGAGCATCCGCGGTTAAAGAATATGCAGTATCCAAAAACCTACCTATACTGCAGCCTACAAACTTAAAGGATGAAGCTTTCATTGAAGAACTAAAAGAATTACAAGCTAATCTCAATATAGTTGTTGCCTTCAGAATGTTACCCAAAGTAGTTTGGGATATGCCTGAATATGGAACCTTTAACTTACACGCATCATTACTTCCGGATTACAGAGGTGCTGCACCAATTAACTGGGCTATTATTAATGGAGAACAAAAAACAGGTATCACTACGTTCTTTATTGATGAAAAAATTGACACAGGTCATATTATTCTCCAAAAGGAAATTGAAATACAAGATAACGACACGGCGGGTATTCTTCATGATAAATTAATGATCGAAGGAGCTTTATTGGTTATTGAAACCATTAAAGCAATAGAAAATGAAACGGTAACCACTAAAGAGCAACCTAAAGAAGGGAAACTAAAAACCGCCTATAAACTGAATCGTGATAACACCAAAATCAACTGGAATGATGATATACATTCTATTTATAACCTTATAAGAGGTTTAAGCCCGTATCCAGCTTCCTGGTGTTCTCTATATAATAAAGGAGAAGAGGTTTCTGTAAAAGTATATAATGCTGAAATGGAGAATCAGGATCATAACTTTGATATTGGAAAGGTTATAGTAGAAGATTCTACAATCAAGGTAGCTGTCAAAAATGGATATGTTATTCTCAATAAAATCCAACTTCCGGGGAAAAAAGCCATGGATGCCAAAGCACTACTTAATGGATATACCTTTTATAAAGACGCAAAAATGGGCTGAGCCCTTGCTATCAGTAGAGTAAGAAAATTCGTAGAAATCGTACTTGTTTATTAACAATCGCCTTGAGTTATCAACAAAACCCCGTATTTACTGGGCTAATCCTTGCATGAATCATAAATCCGTATAAATTTGTAGAGCGTTTAACAAAAATTTGGTTTAACCAACAATTAATTTAAAAACAGAATTATGAACAAAACAGAATTAATCGATGCAATGGCAGCTGACGCTGGAATTACAAAAGCAGCAGCAAAGAAAGCTTTAGAATCTTTCTTAGGAAATGTTGAAGGTTCTCTTAAAAAAGGTGACCGTGTTTCTTTAGTAGGATTTGGTTCTTGGTCAGTTTCTAAAAGAGCTGCAAGAGAAGGTAGAAACCCTCAAACAGGTAAAACTATCAAGATCGCTGCTAAAAACGTTGTAAAGTTCAAAGCTGGTGCGGATTTATCTAGTTCAGTTAACTAATGTAATTAGTTTTTGATATTATAGAAAGCTCTCTTTTTAGGGAGCTTTTTTTATGGATTCCCCGTAAAAATCAGGCAACCGCTTTGATTATTAGAAATAATTATTTAGTTTTAGTATAAACTACACCATCCATGATATCACTTCAACCTGGAAAAGGACATCTTCTAATTGCAGAGCCATCTATTATAGGTGATGTTTCCTTTAACCGTTCGGTTGTTCTTCTTGCGGATCATAGTGATCAAGGATCTATCGGTTTTATTATGAACAAACCACTAGATTATGTGTTATCAGATTTGGTTCCAGAAGTAGAAGCTGAATTTAAAATCTACAATGGTGGACCTGTAGAACAAGATAACTTATATTTTATTCATAAAATTCCTGATTTAATACCAAATAGTGTAGAAATCTCTTCTGGAATTTATTGGGGTGGAGATTTTTCTGTTGTATCAGAATTAATTGCCCAAAACAAAATTACTCCAAATGAAATTCGGTTTTTTCTAGGGTATTCTGGATGGGACGCAGAACAATTACTCCAAGAGTTAGAGGCTAATTCATGGGTGATCGTAAAAAACACCTACGAAAAAAACATTATTGGCAAGTCCTATAATACATTTTGGAAAGAAAAAATGATAGAATTAGGCGGAGACTACCTATTATGGTCCAATGCTCCAGAAGATCCTAGTTATAACTAATCTCCTATTCGAATCCTTGCATTCAATATTCCTAACAATCTTCGCGTCACCTCAGATTCGTATTCTTTTTTCCTAAATTTAGTAATAGGTTGTATTCCGGTTATTACATTCGTTATGAATAATTCATCTGCTTTCTGCAGCTCGAATGGTGAAATAGAAGCTTCTTCTATTTCATATTCAGGTAATTTCTCAAGAATTCTCAATAATTGAGTCCTTAAAACTCCTTTTAAACAACCATCAGACACAGGCGGTGTCTTTATTTTGTTTCCTTTAATCAAAAATAAATTACCATTCAATGCTTCGATTACCATTTTATTAGCATTCAGTAACAAACAGTTTTCAAATCCATTTTCTTTTGCAAAAATTCCTCCTAATATATTCACTAACTTATTGTTAGACTTCAATGTAGAAAGAAGATCCGTAGCTACATAATGATCCTTAAATAAAGTTACTTCATATAAATCATTAGAAAGCGTGTAAAACTTAGTAGTTAATGGCTTTACTGAAATACTATAATCAATACTATTAACAGTCGGAGTATACAAACCGCCTTCTTTACGGTTTACCATAATTTTAACCCTAACAGAAGAATTTGTCAAGCCATTTTTCTCAATAAGTTCTAGAATTTCTTGTTGCAAAAACTCTGGTGTAAAATTCATAGGAATTTCCATCCTTAAAATTCTCATAGAAGCCATTAATCTAAAATAATGATCTTCCCAAAAAAGAATAGTTCCAGAATTTACTCGTATCGTTTCAAATAATGCATCTCCGTATGCATATCCTCTATTAGTAATTGATAATGTAGCTTCATTATCAGTTAATAAATTTCCGTTAATATTAATCATAAAAAAGCCCCTTATTACCAATTGTCATTGGGCGGGGCAAATATACATTATAAAAATAAAGGAATCATGTAGATCCTAAAACATGTTTTAAATTGCTTATCATATTATCCCATAGCATTTTACCTTCTTCAATTTCATCGTCGTCAGAGAAATCTGTAACCATTAGAGAAACATCTTTGGTAATCTCATCAACCTGTATACGCAATTCAAAAAAATAGTCATTACCATCTTCATCATCAGCCATCCATCTGAACTTAATTCTTTCTCCACTTTTTTTACTTAGAAGTTTTGCTTCCTCTTCACTATCATCCCAAATGAATGTAAACATTTCTCCTCGCGAATTTACATTATCAGAAAACCACTCAGAAAGCCCTGAAGGTGTTGAAATATACTGATATAGTAGCTGTGGAGAGGATTGTATTACAAATTCAAGTTCGTATTTTATTTTTTCAGACATATTGCAAATTGTTAGTAAGCCAATATATAGATTAATTATTGACTTTAAAAGTATTTGAAAAGAGTATTTGAAAAAAATTAATTCCACTTTATTGTTTGCTACAATACTTTTTGTTTTTATATTTGCACCCGAATTAAAATGATGTAGCATCTATTTGGCGAGGTAGCTCAGCTGGTTAGAGCGTTGGATTCATAACCCAGAGGTCGGGGGATCGTGCCCCCCTCTCGCTACACTAATTCGTTAAAGCCCTTATTTTAAGGGCTTTTTTAGTTTTTATGAAGGAATTTGTAGTT
>NZ_CANLYD010000020.1 GCF_947495315.1 uncultured Aquimarina sp.
AAGCGGGTGCAAATATACAACCCCTTTTTAAACTACCAAAACTTTTTGAAAATAATTTAAAATAATTTTTCAAGCCTCGAACAATAACTAAACAGAATCCCTAAAAACTCTCTTAACTACCGTAAACAAACAAAATCCTAATCAATGAACTAAACAAAACAATATCCCGTTTTGCGGGTGCAAACATACAACCCTTTTTCATTACAACAACAAAAAATAATAAGTATTTTTAAAGAAAATTATAAACCTACTGATTTTTAAAAAGTTGGATAGCGAATATAATAAAATTAATCAAAATAAACGGTAATTTTTTTTAAGAAAATGTATCACAAACCTATAAAATCACTTCAAGTTATATTTTACAAATTGATTTTTGCAGTAGAGATAACAATCCATCGACAAACTTAGGACAAGCCTCATCCTTTTATCTCTTTTTAAAAATATAAACACGGTAAAAGATATAATAGATAGCCAACCCTTAATTTATGAAGATTAACACCTATATCTTAATTTTTTGTTGCTGTAGTCCTAATAGTGTCCGTCCACTTATTTCTTAGATTATAAAAACTAAAATCAAGAGCTGTTTTTTGTTCTTCTAGAATATTTGACTGAAAACTTCTTTGCAATATATCTTCGATCCAATAATCTTCTTCTATGTTAATAGGGTCATATTGTTCTTTCAAAGAAATACTAAAAAGTTTAGCGGTACTATTATACCAAAATGCTTTCCACCCACTCCTATACTCTTTTACTAAATCAAACATTGTTTGACCTGTTTGCCTGTGTATCAACTTTACTAAAATCTGACCTTCAGTGCGGGTCATCTTTTTTAATTCGGCTGTAAACTCCTCCTCCATATATTTTTGAAGTATTTTAATATATTTCTTACGAGCTTTTTTTGATTTGATGTTTTTTAATCTTTCGTTTAATTCTGTCAATCTATCCGATGCAAGTTTTGCATAGGGATATACTTTTCTTGTTTTACGTCTTAATATAAGATACTTCCTTCTTGCTAATCTATCTTTGAACTTAAGCTTACCTAATATTACAACTTCATCCAGATCTATAGCTTCATGTGGAATAGTATCTCCTTCTATAATATAATACTGTACGTATCCCGATGTATCTATTTTTGTCGAGTCAACTTCTTTCTGACAAATTCCAATACAAGGAAACAATAATATCAATATGTATAGCAAATGTTTCTGCATAGTAGGTAATGATCTTCTAAAATCGTTCCAAAATTAGTAATAAACACTTTGTAAACTGTAAAATCTTTGTGAATATTATTAACTTCGTACAAAACAAAAATATATAAATGGCTAAAAAAAGTATATTAAACAAAAAGTCTTTGACTTTTCTCGAGAAATATTTGAATAATGCTGCACCAACAGGTTACGAATGGGAAGGGCAAAAAATATGGATGGATTACCTAAAGCCATATGTAGATGAATTTATTACTGATACATACGGAACTGCCGTTGGCGTTATTAATCCTAAAGCTACATATAAGGTAGTTATAGAAGGTCACGCTGATGAAATTTCATGGTATGTAAACTATATTACGGACAATGGTCTTATATATGTAATTAGAAATGGAGGCAGTGATCATCAAATAGCGACTTCGAAACGTGTAAATATCCATACTAAAAAAGGAATTGTACAAGGCGTGTTTGGTTGGCCGGCAATACATACTCGTAAGGGCTCTAAAGAACAAGCTCCAACATTAGAAAATATTTGTATTGATGTAGGATGCAATACGAAAGATGAAGTTTTAAAACTTGGAGTCCACGTAGGATGTGTAATTACCTACCCTGATGAGTTTTTTATCCTTAACAAAGACAAGTTTGTTTGTCGTGCTTTGGATAATAGAATGGGTGGTTTTATGATCGCAGAAGTTGCTCGTTTATTAAAGGAAAACAAAGATAAGTTAGACTTTGGACTGTATATTACCAATTCTGTTCAGGAAGAAATAGGTCTTAGAGGTGCCGAAATGATTACGCACACTATCAAACCAGATGTGGCTATTGTTACTGATGTTTGTCACGATACGACGACACCTATGATAGAAAAGAAAACTCAAGGTGAAACAAAAATCGGTGACGGTCCTGTGATTTCTTATGCTCCTGCTGTTC
Organism: uncultured Aquimarina sp.; assembly: GCF_947495315.1. GTDB lineage: Bacteria > Bacteroidota > Bacteroidia > Flavobacteriales > Flavobacteriaceae > Aquimarina. Next base: position 2,136 of record NZ_CANLYD010000020.1, read on the forward strand.
AGAATAGATTAAGAGAATTGTTAATTGATACTGCAGAAAAGAAAAAAATACCATTCCAGCGAATGGCATCAAGTAGAATGACAGGTACAGATACTGATGCTTTTGCTTACAGTAATGGTGGGGTTGCCTCTGCTTTAATCTCTTTACCTCTTCGTTATATGCATACTACCGTAGAAATGGTTCACAGAGATGATGTAGAAAATGTGATCAATTTAATCTACGAAAGCTTACTTGCTATTAAATCCGGTGAAACTTTTAGTTATTTTGAAAAACCAAAACCAGCTACAAAGACGAAACCAAGACCAAAGAGTAAACCAAAACCTAAGAAATAAATAAAGTAACATCTATTTTTTGATAACTTAGACTGCATCTTATAAAAAAGATGCAGTTTTTTTATAAAAAAAGATACAAAAACTCTAATAAATTCATCTAAACAAAGATAGTAAAACTACCAAAGACAACTCTTTATCGATTTTTACATACTTTTTATCGGTCATTATTAATATATTTGCCTCTTTAATTTTGTACTAAAATATCCCTATGATATCAAAATACTATTTTTTATTACTTTTATTGTTTACCTCATTTATTGTTACTTCTCAAAAGAAATTTGAACCTACCGAAGAAGATATATCACTAGCTAAAGAACTAAGTAATTCATATCCTGATGAAGATATTGCTTTATTAAAACACTCCGAGATTATTGATTTTGATTATGACAAAAAAGCAGATAAGGTCATCGTTAAAAACAAGTTTGAACAAGAATTCATTAACTTAAAATCCAGAACAGAAATCCCTCTATTCATAGGATATGATGATCAATCCAAAATTCATGATGTTTACGTAAATCATAGAAATAGTCAATCTGCAGGTATACGATTTAAGGATGAATACTACAATCAGGAAGAATTATTCCATTCTGATGCCAGAATTAAATGGGCCGGTTTAAACTTTCCCTTATTAGGATATAAATACACTTTCGGATATAAAAAGAAATACAAGGATGTTAAATACTTTGTAAACACTTTTTTAGATAGTTATTTCCCAATCGTGCAAAAAACAATCACTGTAAATATTCCAAATTGGTTGGATGTAGAAATCAGAGAAATCAATATGGACAGTATTTCCGTAAAAAGAGAAAAAAAGCAAATTGAAAACAAAGGTATTACACAATATACCTATACTATAGAAAATGTAGAAGCCGTTATTAAGGAAGAAAACAGTATTGGGCCCACACATTACAGACCACACTTACTCTTTCTAGCTAAATCCCATACTAAAAATGATACTAAACAAGTACTACTTAACAATACCAAAGATCTTTACAAATGGTATCACTCCTTGGTGCTTCAATTAAACAATGATACTGAATCTCTAAAAGAAAAAACGCTATCCATCATTGAAAACCAGAGTACTGATGAAGAAAAAATAAAAGCGATATACTATTGGGTTCAGGATAATATAAGATATATAGCATTTGAGGATGGAATCGCAGGTTTTAAACCAGAAGAAGCTGCTAATGTCTATCGCAAAAAATATGGTGACTGTAAAGGAATGGCTAATCTTACCAAACAAATGATGAAAATAGCAGGGTTTGATGCTAGATTATCATGGATTGGTACAAGACGAATTGCTTATGATTACTCGCTACCTACAATTGCCGTGGACAATCATATGATTTGTACTGTGATTGTTAATGATGAAAAATATTTTTTAGACGCTACAGAGAAGTATAATCCTTTAGGAACTTATGCTGAAAGAATTCAGAAAAAACAGGTGTTGATAGAAAATGAGGAGAATTATATTTTGGATACAATTCCTTCAAATATATCTAAAAACAATATAGAGACAGTAGTATCTAGTTTAAAAATTGAAGAAGAAAAGCTTACAGGCACTATTAAAAGGAAATATGAAGGGGAAAGCAAAACAGATTTTTTATATAACATCAATAATTTAAAAAAAGATCGAAAAACTGAAGTATTAGAATACTATATTGGACGAGGAGATAAAAATTTGGTCTTGGATGACATTACTATTACCGATATAAGTAATCGAGACCAAGATCTACATTTATCTTATCATATTACTCAAAATAATGCAATCAGTAGTTTTGAAAATGAACTTTACATTGATATTGATTACTACAAAAGCTATCAACAATTAGATTTTGACAAAAGAAAAACTGCATTTGTTTTACCATATAAAACTTTAGAAAACACCTCTACTACTATCGAAATTCCTGAAGGTTATATTGTGAAAGAGTTGCCCGAAAATCTTTCAGTAGACAATAAAGATTTTGAAATATCATTTAACTATAAATCTGATAACAATAAAATTATTTATGAGAAGAATATAAACTTTAAGAATGCGATTATCAGCAAAACCGAGTTGAGTGCCTGGAAGGAGTTTCATAAAAAATTAAAAAAGCAATATCAACAACAAATAATTTTGACCAAAGAATAACAAGAAGATTATTAAATACATCTTTGCGTCATGTTCACTTACATTCAATTAACAACAATGAAAAAAACAAGTAATCTAATTACAATAATCATATTTATAATCTCTTTTATCCATAGCATAGCGGTATACGGTCAGCTTCCTAAAATCGATAGTTTGGAGGAATACATCTGGAGTGAAAATGATCAATATGCAGAACTGCCTACCATTCCAGATAAGTGGAAAGATGAATCTGCGATCATTATTTTAAGTGATTATGATTATTATTACTTTAAAGGCAATAAAGCTTTAAACACATTTCTAATAACCAGAAAAATTATCAAGTTAAATGATCAAGCTTCTGTAAATGCTTTTTCTGAATTTGATAAACTGGGCCAAAACAAAGAATTAATCGTTAAGATTATCAAGCCTGATGGATCAGTAAACGTAATTGATGTAGACAAGGAAAAAGTAGAATCTTCAGAATCAGACGGAACTATTCCTATTGCTGGTGGTTTTATTAGAAAGTTCGCAAAAAAAAGTAAGCTTGCAATCCCTGATTTGGAAATTGGAGATATTATTGATTTCTGTATTTATTATAAAGAGCGAGAACCTATTATTGGAGTATTAGAAGCCCCATCGATTAGAGATGTAATTAGTGGAGAATATCCTATCATGAATTATGAATTAGATATTCATTCTAAAAAAGATTTTTTTATCAGTATCAAAACAGAAAATGGAGCACCACAACCTATGGACATAAGTCCGGAAAAAGGTAAAAACAAACGGTATTCTTTTAAAATGAAGGATATTGAGAAAATAGATCCAATTATGTGGGAGTATACACTGTTAGATGCGCCATATGTAAAATTTCAAATCGCTTTAGAAAAAGATAAAAGAACAGAAGCATTTGTTGGTGAAGAAAAATTTAAGATCAAAGATAATGTCACTGATGAAGAAGTTTTAAATTATTATAAAGGTATCACTGTGTTTGATCATGGTTACAAAGGGTCAGACAAATATCTAAAAGATAAAGACTTTTCTAAAAAACAAAGAATTGAAGAAGCGTATTATTATATGAGACAATACTACCTTAATCAATTTATTGAAGCTGCCGTAGCTTACCAAAACGACTTGACCGTAGATAATCCGTTTCAATTTTACGCTTTCCCGAAATATATAACCAAAGAATTAAAATTTATAAATTATTATGCTTCCTTTTTGAGGGAGGAGAAAATCCCTTTCGAGATGATTGCAGCAATACCTCGAAGTCAAGGAAAAATAGATGATCTTCTATTTCCTGATGACATAACCTTGTTTTTAAAGATTAATCTAAACCCTGAAAAACCTCTTTATGTAAGTCAATTTGGGAATCATACAAACTTCAATTATATCCCATATTATCTAGAAGGGAATGAAGCTTACAGTTTAGAAACAGGAAAAGGACATCGATTAGAGACTATAAAAAAAGTAATGATACCGGTATCTGATTATAAACGTAATAATTCTAATCAACAATATGACATTACTTTCGTAGATGGTTTCGAGAAGATAAAAGTTTTCAGAAAGTCTGAGCTTAAAGGACACAATAAGGTAAGAGAAATTAATGATAGATTAAATTCTTTGAATTTCACAGAAGAAGATCATGCTAAATACAATACTAAAAGACTATATGATCGTTTAAAAAAGAAAAGAAACAAGAAGAAATACGAAAAAGAATTTCCTGCATTTAAGGAAAAAATAGTGTCAGTCCAAAAAGAATCATATCAGGAGAGTCTTGAAGAAGAATTAGATTTTAAAATTGAAGATTTTTCATTCGAAGTCCTTGAAACAGGTAGATATAATATAGGAGACGTACTTAGTTATAAAGAAGAATTCCTAGCTACAAATGATCTCTTAAAAAGAGCCGGCCCCAACTATCTTTTCGAAATAGGAAAATTTATTGGTGGGCAAATTGCCATTGAAGAAAAGGATAAAGGAAGAGAAGAAGATATTCGCATGACATATCCAAGATCTTTTAACAACACCATTAACTTAACTATTCCCGAGGGATACGAAATAGCGGGATTGGATAAGCTAGATGTTGAAATAAAAAATGAAACCGGAGGCTTCACTAGCAATCATACCTTAGAAGGAAACAAATTGACCATTAATACTTTTAAATACTATACGCATAATTATGAGCCAAATACAAACTGGTCCAAAATGCTAGAATTTTTAGAAGCAGCGTATCAATTTTCTCAACAAAAAATATTGATTAAAAAACAATAATTATTATTAGTGATTCGTACTAAACAAAAAGCCTCGCAATTGCGAGGCTTTTTGTTTAACTATATTTTCAGAAAGCATTGTCTATAATTTCCTGTACAACTTCAGGATTTAACAAAGTACTTGTGTCTCCTAAGTTAGAAGTATCCTTAGAAGCTATTTTTCTTAAAATACGTCTCATAATTTTACCGCTTCTTGTTTTTGGAAGCCCAGATACGAACTGAATTTTATCCAGTTTTGCAATCGGACCAATACGTTCTGTTATCTGTTGATTTACTTCACGACTTAAATTATCGCGATCTCTAGATTCTCCGACTTCTTTTAGAATAACGAATCCATACAGAGCATTTCCTTTTATATCATGAGGAAAACCAACAATGGCCGATTCTGCAACAGCAGGATGCTCGTTAATCGCATCTTCGATCGGAGCAGTTCCCAGATTATGACCCGAAACAATAATTACATCATCTACTCTACCCGTTATTCTGTAATATCCAACTTCATCTCTTAAAGCTCCGTCACCTGTAAAATATTTATTCTTAAAAGCTGAAAAATACGTATCTCTATATCTTTGGTGATTCCCCCAAATAGTTCGAGCCATGGAAGGCCACGGGAATTTAATACATAATCGTCCTTCTACCTGATTTCCTTCAATCTCATTACCATTCTCATCCATTAAAGCTGGTTGTACTCCAGGCATTGGCAAGGTAGCGTACGTTGGTTTAGTCGGTGTAGCAAAAGGAATTGGTGAAATCAAAATTCCTCCAGTTTCTGTTTGCCACCAGGTATCTACAATAGGACATTTCTTTTCTCCCACATGGTCATTGTACCAATGCCAGGCCTCTTCATTAATCGGTTCTCCTACAGTACCTAATACCTTAAGGCTTGATAAATCATATTCTGTTACATAATCAAGATTTTCTTTTGCCAATGCTCTGATTGCAGTTGGTGCCGTATAGAATTGTGTGATTTTATGTTTTTGCACTATATCCCAAAAACGACCAAAATCCGGATATGATGGCACTCCTTCGAACATTACCGTAGTTGCCCCATTGGCTAATGGACCATATACAATATAAGAATGACCGGTAATCCAACCAATATCTGCTGTACACCAATAGATATCATCTTCTCTATATTGAAAAACATTTTTAAAACTATATGCCGTATATACCATATACCCTGCTGTGGTATGCATCATACCTTTTGGTTTTCCTGTAGAACCAGAAGTATAGAGAATAAATAACGGATCTTCTGCATCCATAATTTCTGGTATACATTCTTTATCTGCATTATCTAATAAAGGTTGCAGCCATTCATCTCGTTTAGCCTTCATCTGTATGTCTGAATTAATTCGTTTTGCGACCAACACAGATTCAATCCCTGGACATTGCTCCAGCGCATCATCCACAATACCTTTTAGGTCTATCTCTTTAGATCCGCGATACGATCCATCAGAAGTAATCACCATTTTAGCTTCACAATCATTAATTCTTGTGGCTAATGCAGTAGCAGAGAATCCTGCAAAAATCACTGAATGTATTGCTCCAATTCTAGCGCAAGCTAATACCGAAATTGCCAGTTCTGGAATCATAGGGAGATAAATACATACTCGATCTCCTTTCTTTATTCCTTTGCTCTTAAGAACATTTGCAAATTTACATACTCTTTCGTGTAACTGCCTATAAGTAATATGTTCTGCAGGCTCTTCTGGATCGTTAGGCTCAAACAAAATTGCAGTTTTATCTCCTCGAACATACAAATGCCTATCTATACAATTTTCTGTAATATTCAATTTTGCCCCTTCAAACCATTTTACTTCTGGCTTCGAGAAATCCCAATCCAGAACCTTATCCCACTTCTTTCTCCATAAAAAATGTTCTTCGGCTATTTCGCTCCAGAAAAGTTCTGGATTCCTAATAGATTTTCTATAAACCTGAAAATACTCTTCAAGATGTTTTATGTGATAGTTACTCATTATAATTGGTTTTATATATTTTTTACTAAATGTTAAATTTCTTAATAACCACTTTACCTTTCAAAATTATTTAGGCAAACAACACTTTATTGTAGCTAAAAAGCTATTAATTACATATTATTAAAATTAAATATCATGACATCTTATTCAATTAAAGCTTTTATCTCTGCGATAATTTTTTTAACCGAAAACGGTTTTGTAAGATATTTATCCACTCCCATTTCTAACCCTTTTTCTATATCTGATGATTTATTTTTAGCAGTTAAAAAAACCACTTTAATGTCTTTTGTTTTTGGGTTCGCTCTTATATGTTTCAATGTTTGATACCCATCTACATTTGGCATCATAATATCCAAAAGAATAACACTTGGTATATGTGTTTCTAGTATATGGATCGCTTCACTTCCATCTCTTGCTATATATACTTCAAAATCTTGTTTTTTAAATGAGTATTCTAAGGACATTACTATATTTGGCTCATCATCAACTATTAGAATTTTTTTCTCCATCACTTATATTTTTTTTTATCTCTTGTAAGATAAAAACTTCTTTGATTTTTCATCCTAAAACTCATTAACTACTCTACTATTTCTATACTATTTGGTAATTCAATTATAAATCTTGCTCCTTTATCATAAGAATCATCAATGCGTATGAGCCCGTTATGACCTTCTATAATCTTTTTACAGATAGCTAAACCTAATCCACTTCCTATAGGTTTTTTAATATTTTGGTTATGAGATTGATAGAATTTCTCAAAAATATGTTTCTTATCATTTTCAGGGATACCTTTACCATTATCCTGCACAGAAATTCGTATAAAATCCTCCTTATTAGAAACAGCTACTTCAATTATCCCTTTATTCTTTTCTACAAACTTAATCCCATTAGACAATAGATTAGTTAACACCTGTAATATTCTGTCCTCATCGTATAAAGCGATTATTTGATTAGAAGATTTAGTGGATAAAATTGAAATACATTTTTGCTGTGCTATCGTATAAACTCCAGAAATTGACTTTTCTACAGTCTCAATTATATTATTATTTTTTTTATCAAAAACCTCTCTTCCCGATCCCAGTTTTTCCAAATCTAGTATATTATGTATCAATGTAGAAAGTCTTTCTGAATCCTTAAGTATAGTGTCTAAAAATTGAATTCTCAATTCATTAGATATATCATGATCATTATCTAGTAGCACCTCTGAAGCTGCTCTTATTGAAGTAATCGGTGTTTTTAATTCATGCGCTACCGTATCCAAAAATTCATCCTTTACTTTATCCTGTTGTTTCAATTCTTCGTTTGCCTTTTTTAAATCATCCGTAAGCTTAATAAGTTCTTCTGATCTTTGTCTTAAAAATTTGTTCGTAGAAATTGTTTTTTTACTTTCTTCCAGAATTTTCAAAACTTCTACCAATGTTACTGGTTGTTCTTTTACTACACTAGCGATTAGAATTCGGGACGAAGCTCCTCCAATACTTCCAGTAAGTAGCTTTTCAGAAAAATTTATTAATCTAGAGTCCGCTTTCTTAATATTAATGGGGAGATCATGTTTTGTGTAAAAAAGGTTTAATGCTCGTTCTGTTCTTTGAATACCTAAAAATTTGATTAATAAATTTTTTATATCAGAAACATAGGCTTCTCCTTTCCATACATATGCACTCTCTTGTAAAGATTCATAACTGTTATTTACAAACATTTCGGCATAATTACGTTCTCTATAGTTCCCCTTACTAGAAACAGATATAAACAAATAAATGATGGTATTCAAAAACATACTCCAAAAAAATGCGTGAGTTACCGGAGTCATGAAATCAATACCAAATAACTGATAAGGCCTTAACAATTCTATCCCGAAAGCTCCATTTGTTATGAAATCTGTATTGCCTAAAATAATATCTAAAACAAAAGGGAGAATTAAGGTGTATATTGTTATTAACGTACCTGTAATGATTCCTGATTTAGCTGCAATAGCAGAACCTCTATTCCAAAATAAACCAATAAAAAATGCCGGTGCCAGTTGTGCAATGATCACAAAAGATATTTGCCCAATCGAAAACAAAGACAACTGAACATTAAAATTAATATAAAACAAATAGGCTCCTACAATCAATGAAAAAATTGCAATTCTTCTAATATTTTTTATATAGTTTGCATTTCTCTCTGGATGACTTCTACTAAACTTATCCAAAAAACCATATGGAATAATTAAATTATTACTCAGCATGACTGATAGTGCTAATGTAGAAACGACAACCATAGAAATTACAGCAGAAAAACCACCTAAAAATACTAGCGTTGCCAGAAATATATTATCATACTGCAATGGTAATAACAATGTATAATAATCAGGGTTTAAACTTTTGTCAAGACTTAATTTTCCTCCCCATGCTACAAATATTACAAATACATTAAACAATAATAGATACAGAGGAAAGAGCCAAATTGCTTTTTTTAAATGCTTTTCTGATGTATTTTCCACAACTGCTACCTGAAACTGTCTTGGCAATAAAAAAATAGCAAAAAACGATAATGCAATCATAAAATACCAATTAATGCCCGCTTCTAAACCATCAAGTGTAGTAAGGGATTCTAAGTTTTCTAAAGAAGAAAATTTATCATAAATATCTGCAGTCCCGTCAAATAAAAAATAGGTAACATAGATACCTATTATCAAAAAGAAAACTAGCTTCAATACTGATTCTACCGCAACAGAAAAAACAATTCCTTGCCTTCTTCGTGTAGCATCTGTGACTCGAGTGCCAAAAAAAGCCGCAAATATAGCTAACAAAAGAGCTACATAAAAGGTAGTATCTTGAAAAATTGAAGTTGAAAAAGGAATAGTATCCTTAGAAATAATCGAAAATGTTTCAGAAATAGCTTTTAACTGTAATGAGATATAAGGTACAATAGCTAAAACACAAATTATAGTAACTAATGCTCCTAAAAATCTATTGTTACCATAGCGTAAAGATATAAAATCAGCTATGCTAGATACTTTTTGCTGTTTAGAGATCCGTATTATTTTTTTTAAAACTACGATCCACAATGGAAATGCTATTACTGGCCCTAAATACGTAGTTAAAAAACTAATTCCAGAAGTTGCAGCAATTCCGACACTACCGTAATAGGTCCAGGCTGAACAATAAACAGCAAGCGATAACGTATAAACATATGCATTGTTCACCCAAGCACTCTTTGCCTTTTTTTCTGCCCAAAAAGCTACTCCAAATAAAAATGCTAAATACGCTACGATTATGAATATTAAGATATAATTACTCATAATACTTCTTTAAAATAATACTAGAAATAAAGATTGCAATTGCCCAAATCAAAAAAATAAAAAAATACATTGTCGGGAACCCTGATATATGTCCAGAATGATTAAATACTAAAATCAATGGAATATTAAACAATAACAGCAGTGCTAATGACAGTATAATTAATTTTTGTTGATGACGTTTTTTCATATATAAACGATCTAATTTAAAACCTATGCGATCATAAAGGTCACATAGGTTTTTGATTATTTTTAATGACCAGTTGCTTCTCCAGCATTATTAGGTAATCTAATGTTTTCTACAATTTCCTGAACATCCTCAGGAGGTGCAACGGTAAATTTACATACCACCAAGGATACTATAAAATTAATAACCATAGCTACAGCACCAAATCCTTCTGGCGAAATACCAAACCACCATTCACTTGAAGGAGGAAGCGTTTCATCAAACCAACCTAGTTTATATTTAATCATATATAACAACATGCATAATATACCCACAACCATTCCTGCAACTGCTCCTTCTTTATTCATTCTTTTATAAAAAATACCCAAAACAATTGCTGGAAAAAATGATGCTGCTGCTAAACCAAAAGCTAACGCTACAACGGCTGCAACAAATCCAGGAGGGTTAATTCCAAAATATCCAGCTACACACACTGCAGCTACAGCAGAAAGACGAGCAGCAATAAGTTCTCCTTTTTCAGAAATATCTGGCTTAATCATTTTCTTGATTAAATCATGTGATACAGAAGAAGAGATTACCAATAATAAACCAGCTGCAGTAGATAAAGCTGCTGCCAATCCTCCTGCAGCAACTAATGCTATTACCCAATTAGGAAGATTTGCAATTTCTGGATTTGCCAATACCATAATATCTCTATCCACAAATAATTCATTTTTTGTAGCAGCGTTAACATTCGTGATCAATCTTTCACCATTTTCTCCGCGATTTTTACCATCAAAAATTGGTTTGTTTTTATTTCCTTCTACAGAATGACCACTTAAATATTGTACCTGACCGTCTCCATTTTTATCTGTCCAGCCAAGTAATCCAGTATCTTCCCAGTTTTTAAACCAAGCAGGAAGCTCTTCATACTTCTTATTTTGAACAGATTCTATTAAATTAGTTTTTGCAAAAACCGCAACTGCCGGAGCAGTGGTGTATAAAATTGCGATTAATAGCAGTGCATACCCTGCAGATTTACGAGCATCTTTTACTCGTTTCACAGTAAAAAACCGAACAATCACGTGTGGTAAACCTGCTGTTCCTAACATTAATGCCAATGTGATTGCAAAAACATCTAATGTTGATTTTGATCCATCAGTATATGCAGCAAAACCAAGTTCTGTGCTAAGCCCGTCTAATTTATCTAATAAATACACCCCTGATCCATCTGTAACTGTTCCTCCAAATCCTAACTGAGGAATTGGATTACCAGTCATTTGTATAGAAATGAAAATTGCTGGTACCATAAAGGCAAATATCAATACACAATATTGTGCAACTTGCGTATACGTTATTCCTTTCATACCTCCTAATACAGCATAAAAAAGCACAATGATCATCCCTATGATTACTCCTGTATTGATATCTACTTCTAAGAATCGTGAAAATACAATTCCTACACCTCTCATTTGTCCAGCTACATATGTAAAAGAAACTAATAATGCACAAAATACAGCTACCGATCTCGCAGTTTTAGAATAGTATCGATCACCTATAAAATCAGGTACCGTAAATTTACCGAATTTCCGAAGGTACGGCGCTAGTAATAATGCCAATAACACATAACCTCCTGTCCATCCCATCAAATAAACAGCTCCGTCATATCCTGCAAAAGCTATTATTCCTGCCATTGATATGAAAGAAGCAGCACTCATCCAATCCGCAGCCGTCGCCATACCATTTGCCAAAGGAGAAACTCCTCCTCCAGCTACGTAAAACTCTTTTGTCGAACTGGCTCTTGACCAGATAGCAATACCTATATATAAAGCAAACGTTACCCCCACTAGAATATACGTCCATAATTGAACACTCATAATTTTATTTCTTAAATTGTTATACTAATTATTTCTAACATTGGGAGATTCAAATTCCCCAAGAGATTTCTTTTGAAAAGAATACGATTTTAAAACCTTATTCTATGGATTTATTGATAGTCAAAATATGGTTGTCTACCTCAATCTTTATCATAACCATACTTTTTATCGAGCTTATTCATCAAGCGCACATATACAAAGATTAAAATCACAAACACGTAAATAGAACCTTGTTGAGCAAACCAGAATCCTAGCCGGAAACCTCCAAGTCGAATATTATTTAAGGCATCCTTTAATAAAATACCCGCGCCATAGGATACGATAAACCAAATAGCGAGAAGAATAAAAAGATATTTTACATTCTCTTTCCAATAGGCTTTTGCCTTTTTTTGTTGTTCTGTCATATTTTTTAAATTTTATAAATAGATCATGGCTTGCAGGGTTACGACTCCTTGAGCGTCATTATCACCGTATTTTGTATTCTGATATTCTAATGTTAATTTAGAATTATGACCGCTGATATAAGCATTGGCTCCTAATCCAAAACTGGTAGCATTGTCATCTATAGCATCAATTGACCTTGTTTTAAACAATGCATACGGCTGAAACTTGATTTTTTTATCGGTATTAGGGATTACATAACCTACGTGACTATAAATCATTGATCCTGTTTCATAGGTTTGTCCTAATGTAAAATTTTCACCGTAATCATTATTCTGATACGTAGCATATGCCGTAATTACTGAACCGTTAGTTCCTAATGGAGCGTCATAAAAAGCATCAACAGCAAATATCGCAACATCCTGCCCCTCTAGAGTTCCATCTGTATTAGCAAGTACACTTCCTTCCGGATGATAAAAGAATCCTGCACCAACATTAAACATTTTTTTACCCCCAAGATAGGTTCCTACTTTGTAAGGTAAAAAATTTGATTCTTTGTCCATAAAATTATATTCAAAATATCCAGCAAAATTTTTACCGGCATCTTTGGATCCTAACAATCTGCGTCCTGCATATACCGCCGGACCGCTCGCAACAGGATCCACAGCAGCTTGAAGATTATTGGTTATGGATTCATTTACGGATACTTGATATAAAAAATTTCCAAAAGATCCTTTAGCATAAACACCAATATGACGAGCAAATTGATCAGATAAGCCTATAGTAGCCCATGACTGCCTATTGTTATCTAAAGTCATCATGTTTAGTGTACTTTGATTATTTAATCTGGAAATTCCATTCCAATAGTGTAGACCACCACCTATTGCATGATTTGCCCCAAGACTATATTGTACCCATACTCCATGAAAAAAAAGTTGAGAGCTCTCACCAAGACCTGTAGGACTTTGATTATTTGCATTTAAACTATTTAATCCAAAATGTGTAAGAATAAGAAAATCTTTGTTTATCTGAGCATACATTAAGATACGTGCCCGTCTGATACTAAAATTAGTTTTACTTACATCATCAGGAACATCATCATTGTATTGTGCCCAGAATTGCGCCCAAGAAATTACTCTAAAATATTTTGAGCCATCCTCATTAAGCTTCACTTTTAATCCTCCTGTATAATCAGGAGAACCTTGTGAATACGAATACTGAAGAGTACAAATAATTATACCTATCAGCAATATATATTTTTTAATCATTGAGTTCTAAAGATTAGATTAGTAATAAAATGATATTGTGCACACTACTAATCTCTTAAAAAGTAAGAGTTAATAAAAAAATACTATACTTTTTTGGTAATTTACTATACTCAATCTCTAAAACGTTCCCATTTAATAAGCATGAATTTATCGCCCAACTCAGTAACAATACATCCTGCACCAGATAAATTATCCATATCTTGAAAATACATAGACAATTCTGAACCGTTGAGAATTTTATAGGTAGGATGATAATTGTAATTGTAAGGTCTTTTTATGTTATATTTTTTAACCCAATTCATTATACTTACATGAGACACCCCTAAAACTCGTTCAATTTCTCGATATGTTAACCCTTCTAAGTATAACTGAAGTGCTTTATTTACATAATAGTCATCAATTTTCTTTCCTATCTTATTAACAGAAAAAAAATAATTACAAGACTTACATCTATATCGTTGTCTATTATTAACAATACCACTTTTTACATATCTATCAGATCCACAACTAGGACAAAGCTGAATTTTCATATATATCAAATTTGCATAAATATATCAATTTAGCAATAAATATTTAATAAATTATTATGACATTCTTTAAACATCCTTAACAATTACAATAGTTTTTATTATGATTCCATTAAATTTATAGATTACTGTAATTAATTAAACAATTTTACTTTTATAGAACTATGGCAGATGAACTTATAGACATATTAAATAAAGACGGAAAACTAACTGGTGAAGTTCGATTAAAATCTGAAGCACATCAACTAGGACTATACCATGCTAGTGTTCATATTTGGTTTTATACTTTGAATGGAAAAATATTATTGCAGAAACGAGCTAAAGATAAAGATACGTTTCCTAATCTGTGGGATATTTCGGTTGCAGGTCATATTGGAGCAGGAGAAACTTCAGAAAACTCAGCCTTACGTGAAATTGAAGAAGAAATTGGCTTATCTATAGGTGAAAAGGATTTGGATTTCATTGGAATGTATTTAGCAGAAAAACAACCAAGCCCGGATATATTTGACAATGAATTTCATTACATTTTCCTTTCGGAATTAGAAGTATCAATAGAAGAACTCACACTTCAAAAAGAAGAGGTATCAGAGATTAAACTAATGTCCGTACAGCTTTTAACAAATCACCTTCAGGATATAGATGCCCAGAAAAATTATGTCCCTCATGATCCTCAATATTACGATTTTGTTCTTAAAGAAATCACAAATAGATTGACATAATACCTAGATTGCGATTAACTATCGTAACTTTAATTTAACATGTTTAATTATAGTAATTTTGTATTGAAAAATTAAAATCAATAAATAAAAACTATGATATATTCAAATCAAGGAACCGTACAAGCACTTAATGTATTATTAGCAGATTACCATATGTATTATCAAAAGCTTAGAAATTTTCACTGGAATATTACCGGTCGCAATTTCTTTGAATTACATTTAAAATTTGAAGAGCTATATGAAGATGCTAAGTTAAAAATTGACGAAATTGCAGAAAGGATATTGACACTAAGAGCTAAACCAATTAGTAATTATAGTTCGTATCTTACGACTTCTTCTATAAAAGAGGCAGATACTAAATTGGTAGATCATGAAATGGTTTCTGCTATTCTTGAAGATCACGATGCTATTTTGAAACAATTAAAACTTGTAACAAAAGAGGCAGAAGAAGCAGGTGACGACGGAACATTAGATATCACCGGTACGTATATTGGTGAATTAGAAAAAACAAGCTGGATGCTAAATGCATGGAATCAAAAAAGTTAAAACTATAAATTTTGAAACTGATAACTTTCTTTCTCTTATTAATTATATCACTACCCTTAAGTTGTCAGAAAAAAGATAACACAGACCTAATTATAATTAATGGTTTATCTAAGAATGTTAAGGAAATATCAGGTATCACTAAATTTACTTCTGACACTCTTCTCTATGCTATTAATGATTCTGGTAATGATAATACCCTATTTTGTTTGAATCAAAAGGGGAAAATTATAAAAAAACTTAAAATCCCAAATAGTAAAAATATAGACTGGGAAGATCTTGCTTATGATCATCAAAACAACATATATATAGGTGATTTTGGAAATAATTATAATAATAGAAAAGATCTGGTTATATATAAGGTATCTGGTATTTCTTCAGACGATATAGAAGTTAGTAAAACAGAATTTATTTTAGAGGATCAAAAGAAGTTTCCACCAGGAAAGAAGAATAAAAATTTCGACATAGAAGCTTTCGTTTATAGAAACGGAAGCTTCTATTTATTTACAAAAAACAGAAGTTCTAAGTTTGACGGAGAGACAAAACTCTATAAAGTTTCTGATACTCCTGGAAAACAAATTGCTAAACTAATTGGAAGTTATAAAACCTGTGATGATCCTAATGACTGTTTTATAAGTGGAGCAACTATTAATTCTGCAGGAGATAAAATAGTACTTCTTACTTATAATAAAATATTTATCTTATCTAACTTTGAGGGTGACGACTTATTTAACGGTACAATCAAAAAGATAAAACTTAATCATTTTTCTCAAAAAGAAGGTATTTGTTTTAAAAATGACTCCACACTTTTAATTGTTGATGAAAAAAGAAAAAATATGAAAGGGCGATTGTATGAATATCATATCAATTAAAAAGCACTTTTAAGGTTTCCAATCTTCTTCCAGCATTGCAAATTCATAATTATCAGACCATCCAGTCTTAAGAGGTAATACCTTACGCTTATGACCTTCTCTAATCATTCCAACTTTTTCTAATACTTTAATAGAACCTACATTATCTACAGCGCATCCTGCTTCAATCCTATGCAGTCCAACTTCTTTAAAACCAAATTGCAAAATCGCTTTTGTTGCTTCTGTAGCATATCCTCTGCCCCAAAAATCCGGATGCAACTTATACCAAATAGAAGCAATATTATATTTTGGGTTTCCTATCCGCAGAGATATTAAACCAAGAAATTCATTATCGGACTGTGAATTGATAGTAAAAACAAATTCTTTTCTCATCCTGTAATTTTCCATCCATTCATCAAGGTACACAGTTGTAACTTCTTTATTAGTTGGTAAACCTAAAGCGTTATACTGATCTACTTCAGGAATCGAAAGTAGTTCATGAGTTTTAGACAAATCTGATAACGCTACAATTTTAAGCTGTAATCGATTTGTAAATAATACGGGAGTTTTCAATATGATTTTTATTAATAATTGATTTTACTTGCAGCATCTTACTAGTCATAGCTTATCTTAAAAACTATTCTCAAAAGTTATCAACATTTAAGCACTTAAACCAAAGGTTTAACCTTTTGTCGACAAAAACAATGATATCAATTCATTCTACATGAAAAAAAGTAGTACTAAACCTACTTTTCAACAATTAACTGTAACCACAATCTTGTTTTCAACTGATTCATAGTAATTTACAGGTTAATTTATTCTTAATTTAGACCTGAAATTTGTAGAAAAGCAAATACATTTTTCTGTTTACTAACCCCAAAATACATAATTTATATATGAGAGCCGCCCCAGCTTATCTAATGTTGATTACTTTTTTCTCTTGTAGTTTACTTTTTTGTCAAGAAAACGTTTCGAACGATAAAACAAGAATTACCAAAAACACTATACAGGAATCTATAACGCATAGTTCGAAGATTCCAGAAAAAAATAAAATTGCCTATCCCGATACATTAAAGCCATCAACTAACAAATCCAAAATAGCTGAAACTAATTCAAAAGTTACATTAGAAATTTCTGAAACAGTAACTACCTCCGTACCAAGAACTACTTTAGATTTTTTTTAAATAATATTTTGTTTTGTGAACAAATTGATTGTTCCTTAACCGAGAAGCTCCTGATATTTTCGCATCTTATATTGGGAGCTTCTTTTTTTTTTAAAAACTCAATCCCAATCCAAAGGTAAACCGCAGCCCATCGTCACTACTAAACAAATTGAATTGTCCAGCTATTGCATCTACGGCATTGATCCAAAATCCTCCTCCTATAGAATCGTGCCATACGTTAGCATCTTCTCCGTCAAACCATACCCTACCTACATCATATCCACCATAAACCCCTAATTGCAACGGTAATAAACCTGTTTTAAACTTATTAAAACTATACCTAAGATCTCCACTAAAGGCTAGTGCTTTATCACCGGTAAAACGTTCTTCTCTAAACCCTCTTAGACTTTTAATTCCACCTAATGTAGCTGCTTGGTAAAATTCAAAACCATCGCCAATTATAAACTCTGCTTGCACATCTGTTTTTAATACCAATTTTCTGTTTTTTGTAATTGCATTATAGAATCCAAGTTTTGGATTTATATAACCAAAAGTTCTGTCCGTATCATCCAAGTTCATTTTAGAACCACCTTGCAGCTTAAATAACATACCTCTGGTAGGATTTGCACTGACATCAAAGCTCTTATACTCATAATCCAAGTCTATTCCGGCAAAGAATTTTCTTTCAAAAAATTCAGGATCAGAAGTAACCAAACCAAGTCCAGAGGTAATAAATCTACCTTGTGAGTCCTGAACTTCTACTCCTTCATAAGATCCAGTTATCGAAAATCCATTACCATACCTGCCCTTTTTAGCTACACCAATATCTACTGACCAAATACCTGTTTTCACTCTATTGTAATCCAATCCAAGAGCATCATCAAGATTAACCGTATTGTTTCCAAAACCAAAAAAGTTCTGTGCAAAATTCTCACTTGTATATTTTCCTCCAACCAGCAGGTTCCAATTACCCACAGCATTTACAAACTCTCCTTTATAGGATATATCATAACCCTCTGTTGCAAAATAATAAGCTGCTTTTATAGTATGTCTACTTTGGTGCGGACTATTATTAAATCCTCTTACCGTATATACATCTGTAATATTAATATTAACCCCATCATCTGGATTAAATCCAACCAATGGTGTTAGTGTATTTGTTTTATCTATATACTTATTATAGTCATAAGTATTGTGATTATAGTTATTACTAAAGATAAACTTGGCTCCGCCCTTTTTCTTAATAGTATTCGGTTTTGATTTATGGTCATACACTCTTATTTGCCTTCCATTTTCTATAGTGTATATGTCGTTATTCTGTCCACCGACAATTCTTGTGCAAATTGGATTTTTTCCTTTTCCCGTAACTATAAATTGATCATCATCATCTAATCCATAAATCCATATTTCTTTAGTTTCCTTAGAAGACATAGTTCTTTCATAAAATGGTTTTTGAGGAGTACCATCTTTTATTCTTGAAATTTTTACCGTTGTTTGATTATCCTCCCTTATGATTTCAAAAAGATCATCTTTATCCGTTCCTCTTATTGTTACCTGTTTAGAAAGGTATTTATAATATCGTCCTGCGATATCTTCTACATCATCTCTTCTTTTTCTAAGATATTTCTTGATTCTTTCTGCTGTCCCATCTTGTAATTCTGATGGCAAATTCCTGAATGCTTTGTCAATAGATTCATCACTAAGATTTTCTTTAATATACTTAGCCTGCTCTAACCAGATCTGTTTGCCGGAACTTTGTGCAAATGTTCTGTCTAATCGTATTCCGGCTTCATTAATCCATCGAATATTTTTTAATTTCTCATCATACACCTGAAACTTTCTCGTTATCGGAACGATAAACTTTATAACATCAAGTAGTCCTCCATCATAATTAGAAAACACCTGATCACGATCCTTAGGTATTGGTCTGTACATCTTGCCTTGATCCGTATCAAAACGAGACCATCTCCACTGATCAGAATGCCTGTCCCAATCTCCTAAAATCATGTCAAATAGTCGAGTACGTATATAATGAGGTTCATCCATCTGATACTCTTCATCTTTTCTTAGGTTTTTAAGCAAATCATCTGTCCCTTCAATATCATCAGATTTTCCAAAAGAAGCAACATCTTTATGTTCTTTACCTGGACGCTCTTCTAGAAAATACATTTCATCACCAAAGTCTTTATTATACATTCCTAGAGCTGGATGCTTAGGTATATAATACACTTTTGAATTGGCATGATACACATCAATCGCATCTGCTAAACCACCTACAACTAAAAAAGCATATGGATAACTAGAAGTGTAGAAATCTGCAAGAAATTCTTCTGTAACTGTATCGTCGAAACCATTTTCTAAATAAGTATCTACAAATACACCCTTTTGTAAAAACTGTGTAACACTCTTTCTCATAGCCCTCAAGCTATAACGTTTCCCATCTTTATCTATCAACCGTAAAGACCTAGTTACCTGACCTCCTCCTCTTCTATCAATAGTGAATCCGCCCATTAAAGTATCTAATGTAGCGACAGGGATTTTGATATCAGTACTATATACATCTCTATAGTGATCTCCCCATAATGATTGGTAAAAATTAGATTTTGTAGTCTCTTCTCTACTATATATAGATGCTGAAACTTTAGCATCAAAAGAATTATCTAATTTACCACTATCATATGCTTCTGGTTGTTTATGAACATCTTTTTGATACACTAGTTTTACGCTTCCATTTTCATTACCATAGAAACGTACGTTAGATGATCCGTCTTTATATACATCTAATATTGCAAAACCTTGATTGGGATATGAGAACAATCCGTCTTTCCCTAAGGAAGCTGCAGAAACTTTGGAACCAGATCCTGATACTATTTGTTTTAAACCATCACTATCTATATATTGTAATGAGTGTTCATGTCCTGAAGCAAAGATCACTCTTTCGCTATCTCTTGCATACGTTGACAATCTTCTCATCAACTGATTATAACTTTCATTATATCGATCTTGTGGGGATACTCCACCTTGTGATCGAATTTGTGTAACTAGAGACCCTAAGACTGGTAAGGGTATGTTCTTTTTAGAAGGAAATATATGACTCTTAAAATTATACTTCCCGCCATGAGGTCCATTAGTAAACATCGGATGATGCATTACAACTAGAACGGTCTTACTATTATGTTTTTTAAGTTCTCCAGCTACCTCATTTAGGAATTTATCTCTAGTTTTAATCTCGCAATTATCATTAATTGTTGGGTTTTTATTCCAATCGGCGAGATACCATTGCGTGTCAAGAATAATCAATTGAATTTGATCACTTACTTCTATACTCTCAATAGGGCAACCCTTTGATGGCAAAAAGGCTTTTTTACTATCTATCTTTTTTCTTATATATTTTTCTTGCCTTTTTAGACCTTTTACTCCATCATTATACCAATCATGATTTCCAGGTATAAACACTACGTCTCCTTCAAACGAATCTGCTGCATTAACCTGCGCATCTATTCGATGTTCTGATAAGGCTCTTTCTTCAGATTCTTTATCAGGCATTCCTCTTTGATAAATATTATCTCCTAGATAGATCAAATAATCTTCCTTCGTATCTTCTTTGTCAATAATTTCTTTTAAAGCTTCAAGTCCTAATGTACTTTCATTTATATTAGCGTTACCTGCATCACCAATTAAGTAGAAACTTTTCTCTATCTCCTTATCTGGTAATGTTTGTGAAAAACTTTCGTCTAAATATCGAGGAGAGTATGTTGCGCAAGAGTTTAATAATAAAATGAAGATTATTAAGAAGGTCTGTATATTTTTATTCATAAAAGGGTGCATTCACTTTTTTTTAATTATTTTGGTTACTGAAAAATTATAATATGGAAACCCTAGTTGAAAAAACTGATAATTTCGTTTCTAATCTTTTTGCAAAAAAGCTTCCTGAAACCTGTATATATCATAATTATACTCATACCAAAAGAGTATTTAAAAGTACAAAAGAAATTATTGACAACACCAATATTTCTGAAGAAGATACACAAGCATTGTTATTAACCGCTTTGCTTCATGATACTGGTTACTCAGAAAGTCTTGATAATCACGAGGAACATAGTGTTCGTATTTCTACAGCTTTTTTAAAAGAACAAAATGTTTCTGAAGAGACTATTATTAAAATTTCTTCATTAATAATGGCTACCAAAATGGAACATCAGCCAACCAATTTATTAGAAGAAGTTATTAGAGATGCTGATGCTTCGCATTTAGCAAAGGAATATTTTAAAGAAACTAGTGAATTCTTACGACAGGAATTTGAACTAAATTGCAAAGAAAACTATAGTAATAGTGACTGGTTAAAAATTAATATTGATTTTCTACAGAATAAACATAAGTTCTATACCGAATATGCTCTAAAAAACTGGCAACCTAAAAAAGAAGAGCATCTTTTGAAAATTTTAAATGAACAAGCAGCTTTAAAGAAAAAAAAGAAGAAACAAAAACTTAAAAAATTAGTAAAAGAGGAAAGCCCAGAAAAAGGGATCCAGACTTTGTTTAGAGTTACTTTACGAAACCATTTAAAATTAAGTGACATTGCCGATACGAAGGCCAATATTCTTTTATCGGTAAATGCTATTATCATATCACTGGCATTATCTAATTTAATTCCTAAACTGGATAATCCTTCTAACCAATATCTTATTTACCCAACCTTGATATTTATTGTTTTTAGTATTATCTCTATGCTGTTATCTGTATTAGCTACAAGACCAAATGTAACAGGTGGTGAGTTTACCCGTAAGGAAATCGAGGAGAAAAAAGTGAACTTATTATTCTTTGGCAACTTTCATAAAATGCCCTTAGACGAGTATAAATGGGCTATGCATGAGCTTATGGATGATAAAGATTATATCTATGATACGATGATAAAAGATCTATATTTCTTAGGTAAAGTTCTTCATAGAAAATATAAAATACTTCGTATTACGTACACCGTTTTTATGATTGGTTTTATTACCTCTTCTATTTCTTTTGTGATAGCCTTCAATACCTTGCAGTAAGATAAATTATTTATTTATCTCCTTCATTAGGTCATCATAGGTATAATATTCTTGGTCTTCTTTATTTTTATTATAGAGAATATTCACTCTTAAAGCCCTAAGACCCGTAACACCTTGAAGGTCATCCAATTCCACGATCTCAATTTCATCTTCAAGATAATTTTTAGACTGTAAGAAGTTGATATATTTTATATATTCTATTTCATCAGAACGTTGAGAATACACAACTACTAACTTACCTTTCTCAGTAATACGCTGATCTGTTCCTTTTATTTTTGCTTTATCTACTCTTTTCTTTACTACCTCATATCGTGCATTATAAGTACCATCTACATCAAATCGTTTTTCATCCATCCTAAATCTAACTGATAAGGAAGCATTAAATACTAATACCATAGAAGCTACATCAAGCGCTACAGGAAGATCTTTTTTAAGTTGATAATACTCATTCTCCATTTCGCACATTACTTGCAATTGCCACAACCTTAGATTATATAAATATATTTTATTAAAACTATTCTGCTTGGTAATGGATTCACCTATATATAAATTATGCTCTACACCATCGGTCTTGAATCTTTCGAAATAGTGAGGATACATTTTCTGAGCTTCTTCTTGTTTTTTATCCAATAAAGCTGCCATCTTCTTATTAATCAACATCACAGATTCATCATAAGCTTTACGATGCTTATATAATGTTTTACTGCTTTTATCTAGCGAGTTATTATATTGATTAATTAAACCTTCTAATTCAACATTAGTACCTTTAAGATGTTTAAATAGTGGTTTGATTTCATTCTTAATAAAATCCAAAATCCTTTGTTCACTATCTACCTGAAGACGATCCGTTACTAAATTTATATAATTGTTAATTCTAAATTTAATTTCTTCATATATAGGTAAAGAATCTAATTCTATAACTTTATTAATAACTTTAGCAATTGCTTTAAGTTGCAACACCAAATCCTTCTGTACCGAGCTGTTTCGAGCATCAGAGGAGCCTTTGATATCTATTTGTCCAAACAAGGGGTATACATCTTCGAATACTACTTCTCTAAAGGAAACTGGATTTTCTTCCACCTTAGCACGTATAAAACGTTTCGCCTCTTGTCTAAATTTCCAATATACACTCGGATGTATGGACGTACATTCTTGCTGAATTACCAATTCTAATTCATCTTCAGCTTTCGCCTTAGATCTTAAGACAGAATCTACCAAATACGGCATGATATCCAGAAGCTTATTGGCGTTAATACTATTTAACTCCTGAATATTTGGTGAAACAATTTCTAATACACCTAACAACTTTCCATCATTCTCTATAGGAGCTATAATTGCACTTTTTATATTTTGCTTAACCAAATTAGTGTACATAGCCTCTTCAGGATAGGCCTTATGCATTTTGTCAATATTTGAAACTGCAAAAGGTTCAGATTTTTCGAACATTGAGTGATAAGCTCCTTTACATAAAGCCGTCTCACAACAATCCGAATATTCCTTATTTAAAATGTAACTATCAATAGTCTTAAACGGAACTCTTTCTAAAACACGTTCTTCTTCATTATAATTAGAAAAACCAACCTTAATTTCCGGAAGATTAAATACACCTCTGAATATATTCTGAAAACTACCTATAAAATCTCCTTGTTTTTTATCATATTTTAATAGACTCGTTTTAAATTCAGACAAAGCAAAGTCTGTTGTAACATCAAAAAGATTTGCAATTACTATTCCTTTGAACATCCAACTATTAGGAGGGAATTTTTCTTTCCAGATTTCTACATTATCAAAATTATCAATTAATATAGCAACATCTTCCTCAGTAATATCTCTCGCTTTATCAGTTTTAATCACCTCAATAAAATCGCCATTATATAAAATCCTATAATGTCTTATGATACCAGCCACATCTGGAATGTCATAAAAAAACGGTCTTCTGAAATCAATTTTATACCCATAATATTGATTCAAAATAATACTACATCCCATGATAAAATAATGATCCTCATCCAGATTTTTAATCTGAGGTTCAAAGTCATATCCAGCAGCTTTTATAATGTTTTTATATCGCTGGGTAGATTTTACAACTGTATTATTAAAAGGTATTGTAGCTATTTTTATTTCATTCTTCTGTAAAATCTGAGCAAAAGAATCTTCTAGAACTAACTCTATCTGTGGTAATAACTCCTGGACTCTTTCTTCTGTAGTAATTCCTTCTTCTAACTCAGGATACTCTGCCGCTATCTGTAAAATACTTTCCGCACGATCACGTAGCAATTTATTATCGCTATTCAAAAACTCTCTATATTGATCAAAGAATAAAGAGAAACTTATCCTTATATCTAACGGAAAATCATGCTCCAATACCTTCATAACGGTTTATTTATGGTAGTTAAACAAAAATAATACAAAACTTTGACACCTAATTATAGTATTAACAATTAATTAATCTATTACGTTATAGTACTATTTTTTAGGTCACTTATTGTTAAGTCGAATATTTCAAAGGAATTAGGACCGAAAAAAGCAAAAATATTGTTTCACTCACAATAAATTCAGATAAAACCCCCATTTTGTATTCATAACACTCTTTATTAGACTCAGAAAGTATGGGTTTTGTTACAATACATACAAGGTTTAATTCATTGCATTTTCTACAAACAGTAAAAAATTAACATTTACTTATATTTAAAAGTTAATTTTTAGTGTTTAAGGTTCTTATTATATATTTTTACGGATCAAAAAAAAATAAGAATGAAAAAAATAGTACTGCTCGCACTTATATTGTTATCAGTAGCATGTGAAAAAGAAGAGAAAGGATATTCAATTTCTGCGGAAGCAAAAGGATTTGAAGATGGAGTTACAGTATATGTCAATGCTATAAATCAGTCTAACCGACCTACTATTATTGATTCTACTACAATTAAAAATGGTACATTTAAAATATCATTACCCGCAGTAGAAAGCAATGACTTCAATTACTTAACCTTTAATGGGGTTCCTCAAAATGTTTTGTTTTTAGCCGAAAACAATCCCATCCAAATGACTATTTATAAAGATAGCCTAAGATCTTCTATTATTAAAGGCGGTTCTGAGAACCAATTATTCTTTACTTATTTAAAGAAGATGAATGCCTACGGAAAAGAAAGACAAGAACTTAGTAATCAATTTCAAATAGCTTCTAAATTAAAAGAAACAGATAAAGCTACACGACTATCTGCTCAATTACAGGAGTTACGTACAAACGAAAATGATTTCCGAAAAGAGATTGCCGAAAATAATCCTAATTCTTTAGTGGCTGTTATGGCACTTACGGATCTTTTAAATCTTAAGGCAACTCCTGCGAAACAAATAAAAAAAATATACGCAACTGTAGAGGACACTCTGAAAACATCGCGTTTAGGTAAAAATCTGGATCGACTGATTACCGCATCGATTGGTAAAATTGACATCGGTAGTGAAGCTGAAGATTTTTCTGCTCCTAATCCAGAAGGAAAAGTAGTTTCGCTAAAAGAATCAATGGGCAAAATTACAATTATCGATTTTTGGGCATCTTGGTGCAAACCATGTAGAGCAGAAAACCCAAATGTGGTGAGAGTATATAATAAATATCACGATAAAGGTCTAAATATAATAGGTGTTTCTTTAGATAGAAACAAGGATCACTGGACAAAAGCAATCAGTCAAGATAATTTAGAATGGAATCACGTATCGCACTTAAAATTCTGGCAAGATCCAATTGCTAAAGCATACGGTGTAAGATCGATTCCTGCTACCTTTATATTAGATGAAAAAGGAAATGTTATTGCAAAAAACTTAAGAGGGCCAGCCTTAGAAACTAAAATTTCAGAATTATTAGGAGAGAAATCTTTATAAATTTTACCTATAAAAAAATTAAAAACGACCTGATAATTGGGTCGTTTTTTTTATATCTAAAGTTTTCCTAATTGTTGCATCACAAATAAAATAATAATAGGAATTGCGAGTAAACCTATCATTAGTAAGTTTTCTTTAAACAAAAAAGGTGCAAGAATCAGTGTTACAATATACCCTCCAGCTGCTCCCCCAAAATGAGCATCGTGACCAATATTACCTGTTCTGCTTTTCATACCATAAATAGAATATAACAAATATCCAATACCAAAAATATAAGCAGGAATCGGAATTGGAATAAACATAAGATACAGTTTCATATTGGGTTGAAATAATATCGCTGAAAAGATAATACCGGATACTGCTCCACTAGCGCCTACAGCACTATAGTGATATTCATCTTTATGAAAAAATAGTGAAAATAAGTTCCCTACAAATAGACTGCCAAAATATACTACCAGAAACTTTACATTACCTAAAGAATTAAGTACTACTGGAGCAAAGAAATACAACGTAAACATGTTAAAAAACAAATGCATCATATCTACGTGCAAGAAACCAGAAGCAAGCATGCGCAACTGCTCTCCCCTTCTTATTCCACCTATATTAAACTTATAACGTTCAAAAAAAGAAAAATCATTCAACCCCTTTAACGAAACAAGAACATTTGCCAGTATAATAACAATGACAACAACATCAAGATTTAGCATATACAATTTTTTGTCGTTCAAATATAATACATATTTCAACCTAAAAAAGGACGATTTTAACCCGAAATAAGGTTACTCTATATTTTCTTAATACTATATGAAAAAATATTACCTTTAGCCGCTTAAATAGAATTCAATGCAATTAGTAATTTATAGCCTTGTATATCCTTTACTTTGGATGATATCTAAACTACCCTGGCGATTATTTTATATGTTCTCTACCTGTGTTTATATATTGGTATATTATATTATTAGATATAGAAGAAAAACAGTCACGGATAATCTAAATTTAGCGTTTCCTGATAAAGATGCAAAAGAGATAAACCGTATAAGAAAAGCGTCATATAAACATATGTGTGATATGTTTCTAGAAATGATTAGATCCTTATCAATTAGTGAAAAAGACATCATTGAGCGTTTTCACGTAACCAACCTAGATGCCTTGGTAGCACTAGAGAATAAAAACAAAAGCTTCATTACCATGATGGGGCATTACAATAGTTATGAATGGACTAATTCTATAGATTTAATTAGTAAATTTAGATGTGTAGGCATCTATAAACCTATCAAAAACAAATATTTTGATAAATTAGTTCACCGTATCCGAGGTAGATTTAATTCTAGACTGATCCCCAGTGCTAAAGTTTTTAGAGAAATGACTATGGATCAAAGAAAGGAAAATCCAGAACTTAGTTTATATGGTTTAATCTCGGATCAATCTCCTAAGCTTAACAACGCTACATTCTGGACTGATTTTATGGGAATAAAAGTACCAGCCTTTGTAGGAGGAGAAGTGCTTTCCAGAAGGTTAGGTCTTAGCATATTTTATCTTCATGTAGAGAAGATAAAAAGAGGTTATTATCAGGCTACTTTAGTTCCTATTTCTGAAGATCCGAAAAATGAAGAAGAATATACTATCACAAAAAAGTTTACACAATTATTAGAAGCGCAAATAAGACAAAAACCTGAAAACTATTTATGGACGCATAAACGTTGGAAACATCGTAATTCGCAACCTCCAAAGGATGCTGTAATCTCCTAATTTTATTACTTTTTTAAGACTACACTAAGATTTTAGACCATTAAATAATTTTATATTTGTAGGCTTAAATTAATAGAATGCAATTATTGATATATCGCTTGGTATATCCAATTTTGTGGATTATATCAAAGTTACCCTGGCGTTTATTTTATATGTTTTCTACCTGCGTGTATATTTTTATATACCACGTAGTTAGGTATCGAAGAAAATCCGTAACAGAAAACCTAGTTCTTGTTTTTCCGGAAAAGTCGCGACAAGATATCAATAGCATCCGGAAAGCTTTTTATAAACATATGTGTGATATGTTTTTAGAAATGATAAAATCTATTTCTATAAGTGATAAGGACCTTCTGGAACGTTTTAAAATTATTGATATTGAAACGCTTAAACAATTAGAAGCAAAAAATAAGAGTATTGTAGTTTTGATGACTCATTACGCGAGTTATGAATGGTCTACTGTAACACAATTGTTAATTGATTTTCCCACTGTCGGTATTTATAAACAAATTAAAAACAAATACTTTGATCAACTCGTACATCGAATTAGACAACGATATAATGCACGACTCATTCCTAGTTACAAAGCCATGAAAGAGATCACCAGAGATAAAGTTAATGGCAAGCTTTGTTCATATGCTTTTTTATCTGATCAATCACCAAGTTTAGACAAAGCTACATACTGGACTGATTTTATGGGTATAAAAGTTCCAACACATGTTGGAGGCGCTGTGTTGGCAAAAAGGTTAGATATGTCTGTTGCTTATTTGCATGTAGAAAAAGTAAAAAGAGGCTATTATCAAGCGAAGTTCATTCCCATTACAGAAAATGCAAAAAACTGCGAAGATTTCTATATTGTGAAAACATATTTACGTATGGTCGAAGAACAAATTCGTAAAGCACCAGAATATTATCTATGGACGCATAAACGTTGGAAGCATCGTCATGCAGAAATTCCTAAAGATGCGACTATTGATTAATAAAAATACTCCTGTCAAGAAAAATTGACAGGAGTATTTTTGTTTTTATTAGATTCTCGCTATTTCCTTTAAGGTTGCAATCGTATCATTCGCTAATTGATCCGCTTTTTCCTGACTTAATGCTTCTGTATAAATACGAATAATCGGTTCTGTATTACTTTTTCTAAGATGAACCCAGCTATCACTAAAATCAACTTTCACACCATCCACAGTACTGACTTTTTCATAGGCATGCTTGTTATGAAACCCTTCTAAAATCGCATCCACATCCAATCCCGGTGTCAACTGAACTTTATTCTTACTCATAAAATAAGATGGGTAACCATTACGTAATTCACTAACACTACATTTTTTTTCTGCTAAATGAGTTAAGAATAGTGCTACACCAACCAGAGAATCTCTTCCGTAATGTAACTCAGGATATATGATTCCTCCATTTCCTTCTCCTCCAATCACTGCTTTGTTAGCTTTCATCAAAGAGACTACATTCACCTCTCCTACTGCGCTGGCCGCATACGTACCATTATGTTTTTCTGTAACATCTCTTAATGCTCTACTAGATGATAAATTAGATACCGTATTACCAGGTGTTTTACCAAGCACATAATCTGCACAAGCAACCAATGTATATTCTTCTCCAAACATTTCTCCATCTTCGCTCATAAAAGCAAGACGATCCACATCAGGATCAACCGTTAGCCCTAAATCTGCTTTTTCCTTCACTACTAGTTCAGATAGATCCGTTAAATGTTCCTTTAGTGGTTCTGGATTATGAGGGAAATGACCATTTGGTTCACAATATAACTCTACTACCTCAACTCCCATTCTTTTAAGCAATTCAGGAATCGCAATTCCACCTGTCGAATTAACTGCATCTACAACCACTTTAAAACCGGCTTCTTTAACGATATTTGAGTTTACTAGAGAAAGATTTAACACCTCTTCGATATGTTTGTCTATATAAGTGTCATTCTCAGTAATTGAACCCAAATCGTCAACTTCTGCAAAATCATAATCGTCGTTTTCTGCGATGTCCAAAATCTTCTTACCATTTTCAGCATTCAGAAATTCTCCTTTACCATCTAATAATTTTAATGCATTCCATTGTTTTGGATTATGACTGGCTGTTAATATAATTCCGCCATCAGCTTTTTCCATAGGAACCGCAACTTCTACGGTAGGTGTTGTTGACAATCCCAAATCCACAACGTGTATTCCTAATCCTACTAACCCATTCATCACTAGCTGCTGAATCATAGCTCCAGAAATACGTGCATCTCTTCCGACCACGACCGTCGGGGCATTTTTACCGGTTTCTGCTTTTAACCAGCTTCCATAAGCAGATGCAAATTTTACAGCATCAATAGGAGTAAGATTGTCTCCTACTTTTCCGCCAATAGTTCCTCGAATACCCGAAATTGATTTGATTAATGTCATATACTGATTGATTATTTTTTTGTTTTGACAAATGTACATGCTACAGCTGATTACCACAACTATGTAATTAAAGTTTATATAAAAACAATAACTACTTTCTAAAAAATTGTAAATTCACCTAATGAATTTCTTAGCCCATATTTACCTTTCCGGAGATGACCAAGAGCTTAAAATAGGCAACTTCATTGCCGACTCAGTCAAAGGAAAAAAATTTAATCAATTTCCAGACAGAGTCCAAAAAGGAATCACGCTGCATCGCAAAATTGATTCGTATACCGATAGTCATCCTACGGTTAGAGAGAGCGTTTTAAGGTTGTTTCCTAAGTATGGACATTACAGTACGGTAATTGTGGACATATTATACGACCACTATCTTGCTGCTTACTGGAGTGAATACTCTAAAACTCCATTAGAAATTTATGTTTCGAATTTTTACGATTTACTTCAGGAGTATTATGAAGTGTTACCAAAGCGTGTTCAGGATTTTTTGCCATATATGTTGCGTGACAATTGGTTGTTAAGTTATGCTACTATTCCTGGTATTGGCAGAATACTCTACCAAATGAATCACAGAACCAAAAACAGATCGAAAATGAACTTTGCTGTGGTTGAACTAGAACAGTATTATAATGATTTTGAAAGAGAGTTTCGTTCTTTCTTTGAGGAACTTGAATTGTTTACAAAAAACGAAATGCGAAATCTATGAGAATTTTGTGCCTTTTTTTTATTTTGTATTTTGCTTTTTCCTGTAAGAAAATAGAGAATGACTATAGCGGAAAGAATATTTGTAAGGAACAAATTTTAACATCATCAAAAAATGGATATACTAAAAACTACTATCCTAATTCCATAAACTTAGAAAGTATTGGTCATTATGAGAAAGGAATCTTACAAGGTTTCTGGAAATACTATTATCGAAATGGAAACATAAAAGCTGAAGGACATTATGAAAAAGGAGAAAAACAAGGGTATTGGAAAGCGTATCATAAAAATGGAAAAATCAAATCCGAAGGTCATATTTACAATTGTAATCCTTCTGGTTATTGGAAATTTTATGATAAAAAGAACAACCTAATAAAAGAAAAAAATTACTAACAAAATCTTGAATACCATGAGATCATTTTTTCTCTTACTTTTTATTTTAGTTATCTCTTGTAAAACTACTCCCGAACCTGAAGTTAGTATCAAAGTCAAACCTGTTTTTGGAGTCATAGAAAAAAACGCAATGGTAGTTTCTGCAAGAGAAGAAGCTTCTAAAATTGGTAAAGAGATTCTCCAGAAAGGCGGAAATGTATTTGATGCTATGGTGGCCACAGAAATGGCATTAGCCGTTTCCTACCCCTATGCCGGTAATCTTGGCGGTGGTGGTTTTATGGTATACAGAAAGGCTAATGAAGAAACAGGAGCTATTGATTATCGAGAAAAAGCACCTGTGGCAGCATTTAAGGATATGTATTTGGATGAAAATGGAGATCCTATTCCAGAAAAAAGTCAGTTGGGAGCAATGGCCGTTGGAGTTCCAGGAACTATTGCAGGAATATTCGAAGTGCATAAAAAATTTGGAACATTATCCATAGAAGAATTATTAACTCCCGTTGTCGAACTAGCAAATAACGGATATATAATTACCGAAAAGCAACAAAAAAGATTAAATCATTATAGAGAGTTATTTATCGAAACCAATAAAGACACTATTCTATATGCTAAAACTTATAAAGCACTAGATACAGTAAAAAACCCAATGCTTGCAGCTACGCTTCAGAGAATTATAGAAAATGGAAGAGATGAATTTTATAAAGGAGAAACTGCTCAGAAAATGGTGAACTATCTCCAATCTCAAGGAGGTATCATTACTATGGAAGACCTGAGTAAATACCAAGCTAAATGGCGTGAACCGGTTAAGTTTACCTACAAAGATCTTAACGTAATATCTATGTCTCCACCTTCTAGTGGTGGAGTATGCCTGGCA
This sequence comes from uncultured Aquimarina sp., assembly GCF_947495315.1. GTDB lineage: Bacteria > Bacteroidota > Bacteroidia > Flavobacteriales > Flavobacteriaceae > Aquimarina. The sequence continues at coordinate 34,649 of NZ_CANLYD010000020.1, forward strand.
CAAATTATGAAAATGATCGAACCATATGAACTTAGCACCTATGGACATAATTCGTTAAAATCTATTCAAATAATAACCGAAGCAGAACGAAGAGCATATGCCGATAGGAGTTTTTATCTGGGAGACCCTGATTTTGTAAAAATCCCAATAGATACCTTAATAAGTGAATCCTATCTATCGGAAAGGATGAAAGATTTTAATCCTAAAAAAGCTACTTTATCTTCGGATTTGAATTATGGAAGTATTCCTGGATACGAAAGTAGCGAAACCACACACTACTCTATCATTGATCAATTTGGAAATGCGATTTCGGTTACGACCACTTTAAATGGCGCTTATGGCTCTAAACTTTATGTTCCTGAGTTAGGATTCTTTTTGAATAATGAAATGGACGATTTTAGTGCTAAACCTGGAACGCCTAATATGTTCGGATTACTTGGTGCTGAAGCGAACTCAATTGCTCCAGAAAAAAGAATGCTAAGTTCAATGACACCTACCCTTGTCGAGAAAGATGGAAAACTATGGATGTCGGTTGGAACCCCTGGTGGATCTACCATTATCACCTCTGTACTGCAAACTATTTTGAATGTAAAAGAATATGGTATGACTATGCAGGATGCAGTAAATGCTCCTCGTTTTCATCATCAATGGTTGCCCGATCTTGTCGTTTTTGAGCCTAATTCATTCGACAAAAAGATACTTGATAGTTTAAGGACTAAAGGCTACAAGACAAATGAAGAAGAAAGTAGGGTTATTGGCAAAGTGGACGGCATTTTGGTATTACCAGATGGTAGTTTAGAAGGAGGTGCTGATAAACGTGGAGATGATACGGCAGTTGGGTTTTAAAATAAAATCTTTAGGTAATAAAACAAAAAACCAACACTACAATATTCACAAGTTATTACCATATACACCACTATTCTTTCAATAAAAAACGTTAAAAACTTCACGTTTTCATAAAAAAAATAACGCAAAAGCTCTTTGTTTTAAGACAATGCAACATAATTATTATTAATTGCAACAATTCTTTCATTGTAGATTTATCCTTAAGAATACTTTAGTGGAAACTAATTAACATTGCCAAAACGTAAACATATTTAAAAAAAAGCAATGTTTAAAATTATGTAATTATGATCAAAACATTATTTTCATTTCTACTATGCTTCTTTGGTATTTATAGTATTTCTGCTCAATATTCTATAAGTTACGATTCTAATGATCCTGTTACCGTTGTCGCCGGTCAGTCAATAACACTAAACTATACGTATACCGCTTCAATGCAGGTGGGTGCCCAATTCCAAATTTTTGAAACTGATGTTTCAGGTATTTTTGGAGGAGCAACCGCCATAGGAACAGCAGTAGCGGAGTTTCCTACTCTTGATGCAGGAACTGATGTAATGGGCACAATCACTCTTAATATACCCGCAAATTTGCCATTAAGCTCATCTCTTTCTGGAACCGAGTATCGTATCTTCGGTAAATTAAGTTCTGCTATGAATTCTGATGCTACGGAAGATGCCACCTGGGATACTGCTGGAGCATACCCACTAATTACAGTTACGGCACCACCATATTCTATAACTTATGATTCAGGAAATCCTGTTTCCGTTGTTGCTGGAGAATCTATTACTCTAAACTATACATATTCCGCTTCTATGGACGTAGACACACAATTTCAAATTTTTGAAGCTGATGTACCAGGGATTTTTGGAGGCGCTACGGCAAATGGTACTGGAGTTATCGTTACTCCAACAGTTACTGCAGGAACAGATGTGTCGACTACAATAACACTGGATATACCTTTAGACTTCCCAACTAGCTCCTCTCTTTCGGGTACTAAATATTATATTTTTGGAAAACTATCTTCCGCTGCAAATCCAGACGCTAGTTCTGATGCAGATTGGAGTGTTGCTGGAGAATATCCAGAGATTACTATAAATGAAAACACGCTTAGCATCAATGATTTTACTGCTTTTGATAGAGATAAATTATATTTTAATAGTACTTCAACCTCTTTAGTAATTAACGACACAAACGAAATAAAATCTCTAAACATTTATAATGTAATGGGGAAAAAAGTATTCAAAATTGAGAATATCAAAAACACAACAAATGTGGATTTATCTACACTCCCAAAAGGATTATATATCGCCAGATCTGATTCGAAATTTTTAAAGTTTGTGAGATAAGACAGTAGTAATTTACAGATTAAAATTATATCAACTTATACTAAACAGAAAGCCAATACTCATATTGGCTTTCTGTTATATTATTGATGTAAGAATTTTGTATTTAATATCAAGATTTTATAAAAAAGATACATTACGATTTAGAATGATAGGTGTTCGTTACTTCTCTTCTTTTTCCTGAAGATAGTAAAGGAATTTCATCTACATATTGTATCTCTATATTAGCATCTTGCCCAAAATATTCTTTATACTCCTCCAACATTTTATTTTCATCCACCTTCTTATTAGTATTCAGTTTAATAAGATAATCTTTTTCTCCATACTGCACTAATTGGAATTGCTTATAATCTCCGTACTTACATAATTTATATGAAACATGAGAAGGTATAATCTCTCCTTTTGTATTATATATAAGATCTAACTTCCTTCCTCCTATGGATGATAAATAAGACACACCGTTTGGATCCATTTCTATTATGCCGACATCGCCCGTATCATATCGAATCATAGGCATGGCGTAATTATGCAAATCGGTTACTATAATTCTTCCTAATTTTCCTGGATGCACAGGAACATCTTTATCTATATCAAAAACCTCTATATAGTAGCTCGCAGTATTGATTATAAATTTAGAAGTAACACCTCTATCCTCCTGCGCTATAATCCCATTTTCATTATTAGAATATCGTGAGACTGGAACGACTCCAAAATATTTTTGCATACTAGTCCTTACATAATCATTAAGCCCCTCTGACATTGTGATTATAGAAACTATATTATCAATTGAGCCTGAATTGTTTTTATCTAAGTACTTACAAATCTTTTCGAATCCCGATGTATACCCAAGGAAACTCTTCTTACCAGGGTTTTCTTCTAGTCTTTTTATGAGATTAGCAATATTGTTATCTTCAAGCCTAAAAACGCTCTGAGGGACTATATTCTGCCACCAAAACTTCGAAAGTATAGTATGTTTATAGTTATCGGGCCAAATTTTTATGTATATTAGTTTTTGACCTATTTCATAACCGGATCTATTAGAGAAATATAAATTATCTCCAGTATTTCTGCATCGTTTGCTCTTGTTTTGCAAAACAGAAAAAGGTGCACCAGTAGAACCACTAGTGGATATTAAGGTACATTTATTTGCTTTATATTTTGAAGACTTGAATTCTTCAAAACTATCCCGGACCATATTTTTATTAATTACAGGAAAATCTGAGATAGAGTTATAACCAGTATATTTTTGATAGAACCAGGTAGTACTTACGGCATGTTGTAATATTTTTTCAAGATAGGTATCCTTTCTATCTTTAGTGAACTGAGAACCTGGCGTTTCAATCAACTCTTTAATATCTTCATAGTGCTTCCTAATATCGTTTCCATTTAAGATATCAAAAAACCAAAAGACTTTTCTCCGAAAAACTTGTAACAAACTCATTAGTATATTCCATTACTTAGACCAAACGTAGTTAGATCTGATAGTGGTTACCCATATTAAGAATAAAGATGTGTAAAATAAGGTACAATAACCAGGGGGTATTTTAAGCCAATATAAAAGTAAACTATTTTTATTTACGCTACATATAATAACAAAAAAAATGCACAGCTTTCACTGTGCATTTTTCATATAGAATAACAATTCTTATTTCACTTCTTCAAAATCTACATCTTCCACATCACTAGCTTCAGAATCTCCTCCTTCAGGTTGTGCTCCAGCTTCTGGTCCAGCTGCACCACCTTGTGCTTCTGCCTGTGCCTTATACATTTCCTCACTAGCTGCTTTCCAGGCTTCATTAATCTTATCAAGCGCTGGCTGTATAACAGCAAGATCTTTAGTTTCATAAGCTTTCTTTAATTCTTCTAAAGCTTCTTCTACTGGTTTCTTATTATCATCAGAAATTTTATCACCAAACTCTTTAAGCTGCTTTTCTGTCTGGAAAATCATTCCATCCGCTTCATTTAGCTTGTCTGCAGTTTCTTTTGCCGCTTTATCCGCTTCTGCATTTGCTTCAGCTTCTTGCTTCATTTTCTCGATTTCCTCTTCTGTTAATCCTGAAGAAGCTTCGATACGAATATCCTGAGACTTATTCGTAGCTTTATCTGTAGCAGAAACTTTGATTATACCATTAGCATCTATATCAAAAGTTACTTCGATCTGAGGTGTTCCTCTTTGTGCTGGTGGAATTCCATCCAAATGGAAACGACCAATAGTCTTATTATCCGCAGCCATAGGACGTTCTCCCTGTAACACGTGAATCTCTACAGAAGGTTGATTATCTGCCGCTGTAGAAAACACTTGTGATTTCTTAGTAGGAATCGTAGTATTTGCTTCAATCAGCTTAGTCATTACATTACCCATTGTCTCAATACCTAGAGAAAGTGGTGTAACATCTAATAACAATACATCTTTTACATCTCCTGTAAGTACTCCTCCTTGGATTGCAGCTCCAACAGCAACTACTTCATCCGGATTCACACCTTTACTTGGTGCTTTACCAAAGAACTTCTCTACTGCTTCCTGAACTGCAGGAATACGAGTAGATCCTCCTACTAGAATGATTTCATCTATATCACTTGTAGATAATCCCGCTGCTTTAAGAGCAGTACGACAAGGTTCAACAGTACGTTTTACTAAATCATCAATTAATTGATCAAATTTAGCTTTTGTTAATGATCTCACTAAGTGTTTAGGGCCACTTGCAGTAGCCGTCACATATGGTAAATTGATTTCTGTCTGTGAAGAAGACGACAACTCAATTTTTGCTTTTTCTGCAGCTTCTTTAAGACGTTGTAAAGCCATTGGATCTTTACGTAGATCCATATTCTCTTCACTCTTAAACTCTTCTGCTAACCAGTCAATAATTTTTTGATCTACATCATCTCCTCCTAAATGTGTATCTCCATCAGTTGATAATACTTCGAATACTCCATCACCTAATTCAAGAATGGAAACATCATGAGTACCTCCACCAAAATCAAATACTACAATCTTCTGATCAGTACCTTTTTTATCAAGACCATATGCCAATGCAGCCGCTGTAGGCTCATTGATAATTCTTTCTACTTTAAGACCTGCAATTTCTCCAGCTTCTTTAGTAGCTTGACGTTGTGCATCATTAAAATATGCCGGTACAGTAATTACCGCTCTTGTAACATCTTGTCCAAGATAGTCCTCTGCTGTTTTCTTCATTTTCTGAAGTGTCATAGCAGATAATTCTTGTGGTGTATATAAACGACCATCGATATCAACTCGAGGTGTATTGTTGTCTCCTTTTACTACTTTATAAGCAGCTCTTTCCGCTTCTTTTGCTGATTCAGAGAACTTATTCCCCATAAATCTTTTAATAGAAGAGATTGTTTTAGTTGGGTTCGTAACTGCCTGACGTTTTGCAGGGTCACCAACTTTAATTTCTCCTCCTTCTACAAATGCAATTACAGACGGAGTGGTTCTCTTACCCTCTGCATTAGGTATAACAACGGGCTCATTACCTTCCATCACAGAAACACAAGAGTTTGTTGTCCCTAAATCTATTCCTATTATCTTACTCATATTATTATATAAATGTTTTAGTGTTGTTCCTAATAATTTATTGCACATAAGTCAATGATTATGCCACGACAATTTATATGACAGGATGTCATTACTCCTTACTAATAAATAGAACATTATTAAAACAGAACGTAAAAGAAAAATATCACCGTACCTTAAGTATTCATTAAAAAAAAGTGTTCTTTTTTATCAATGCCCTATATTTACCCCTACAACTTTATACTCAATTAAGAATTATGGAATGTATCAGTATTTTTGATATGTTAAAGATAGGTGTAGGCCCATCTAGTTCTCACACTTTTGGTCCCTGGAGAGCAGGAAGACGATGGATTGCCGAATTGAAAGAAAACAACTTGTTTGACTCAGTAGAAACAATTACAGTAGACCTATTTGGATCCTTATCCCTAACAGGAAAAGGGCATGCTACAGATATAGCTTCTATTTTGGGTTTATGTGGATATGATCCTCAAACTATTGATGTAACATCCATTTCTACTATTGTGGAAAACATTAAATCAAACAAGATCTTATTATTCAATAAGGAGTCCCGGATTAATTTTAACCCAGAAACCCATATCATATTTAATAAAGAGTTTAAAGAATTTCACCCGAATGCTATTACTTTTACTGCTACACTAAATAACAAAGAAAGAATTGCTTCTACATTCTATTCTATAGGAGGCGGTTTTGTTGTGCAAGAAGAACGAAAAAGAGAAAGGAAAAAAATGGAAGCTTTCAGAGAATTTCCACTTCCCATTCAAAAAGCAACAGACCTTATAACATACTGCGAAAAAAAGAACAAGAAGATATCAGAAATTGTATTAGAAAATGAACGCTCTCTTCAAACTGATAACGAAATAGATGCAAGAATAGCAAACATATGGAATGTTATGTTAGAATCCATGTATCTTGGTTGTCATACAGAAGGCACACTTCCTGGAGGATTAAATGTAAGACGTCGCGCTTATGACACCCATAAAAAACTAATAGGGACTAAAGAATATGCTAATCCAACTGAGTGGATAGAATCCATAAGAGATACTGAAGTGAAATTTCGCCAAATACTAAAGTGGGTGTCTTGTTTTGCACTAGCTGTAAATGAGGTAAATGCTTCTTTAGGTAGAGTTGTTACGGCACCAACGAATGGAAGTGCTGGTGTTATACCAGCCGTTATGATGTATTATATGGTGATCGAAAATCACGATGCAAATTTTGATGACATAAAACAATTTATGCTGGTAGCTGGAGAAATTGGCAGTTTATTTAAAAAAGGTGCTACCATATCCGCTGCTATGGGTGGTTGTCAAGCAGAAATTGGAGTTTCTTCTGCTATGGCAGCTGGAGCATTAGCAGAATTGATGGGTGGCACACCTGAACAAGTAGTAATGGCAAGTGAAATTGCCATGGAACATCATTTAGGCTTAACCTGTGATCCTATTGGTGGTTTAGTACAGATTCCCTGTATAGAACGTAATGCTATGGGAGCCATAAAAGCAATCAATGCTTGCGAAATGGCTCTAGATTCTGATGTAGCTAATGCCAAAGTACCTTTAGATAAAGTAATAGAAACTATGTGGGAAACAGCAAAAGACATGAATACTAAGTACAAAGAAACTAGTGAAGGTGGATTAGCAGTTAAAGTAAGTTTAAGCGATTGTTAAAACACATGAATGTTTAGAGATATTTTATTTAGTAAAATCAAAAATCTACTTGTCTCTTACTTTCGATTATTCGGATTGTATATCCTCTTTTTCATTTGTGTAGCATTACTCCAGAGTATATTTCCATATCTAGACCTTCAAAAATATTCTCAGGATAGTATTTTAGAAATTTTGAAGGATAACAAGCTTAAAGCTTTTATAGCTATGGTAGTATTTGCCCCTGTCATAGAAGAACTCATGTTCAGAACCTTACTGAAACCAAAAGTAAAGGAGATTTTATTATTCTTAAGTTCATGGACACTTTTTATTATTGGGTTATTTATTACTTTAGAATTAGAATGGTATGTTCGTTACTTAATCTTGACAGTTTCCATTTGCGGTATATTCTTTATATATGAACAATTAATCTCAAAAAAACAACTTCAAAAACTTAAGGATTTTCTCGAGAATCGTCAATTAATAACGCTTCAGATTACCTCAATAGCCTTCGGTTTTCTTCATATTTTTAATTACGTAGATTCTTTTAAGATAGATAGTATTTTATTCCTTCTTATTGTTCCCAGAATCATTGCAGGACATATGTTTGGGAAGCTTAAAATAGAAAATAGCCATATCATTTGGCCAATCCTATTGCACGCGATCAATAATGGAGTTGTATTTTTAATAATTAGTAGCAGGCCCTAAATTATTTACAACCTTCTCTTTTTCGAGTATCAGCTATTGCAATAATTCTCCAAGTCTTACCATCATTAAATAGTTGAAAAATATTAACTCCACAATGGCTAAATTGATCATTCACATAAAACTCATAAGGAGTCCATATCTGGGCTATACGATCATCTGCATCAACCCTGAAATCCAATAATTTTTCTAACCATTTTTGATCCTTTGGTCTATTATGGATTGCTTCCAAAAACTTTTCAATTTTTGTTGTATTTGTTTTTACTTTCCCATCTTTGGTCTTAAATATAGTTTGCATAACCATATCCATGCTTAGTATTGTTTTCTTGATTTGCACAGTATCTCCACTATGAAATCCTTCAAAAAAATCTAATACCGCTTGTTTTGCATTTTTTTGGTTTGTATCCATTTCTTTTTGGGAAAAAACAGCATTGCATGAAATAAATAAAAAGAATGCTACCAGGAATTTACACATAATGTCTGAGCTTTAATTTACCTAAAATTAAGGTTTTAATTGTTTTATCAAAAATATAAGTATTACTTCTCTTAAATAAATTTAAATCAAAAATAATATCCTCTTGTTACGATCTTACTAATTGATTACTTTTACGACACTAAATTAACACACAAAATGTCTACAGCAAAAAAAGATTACAAGCGCGTTACGGTAAAATCTCTGATAGAGATGAAAGCCAACAAAGAGAAAATATCCATGCTTACAGCATATGATTATACAATGGCAAAAATTGTGGATGGCGCCGGAGTCGATGTTATTCTCGTTGGTGATTCTGCATCTAATGTGATGGCAGGTCATGAAACTACATTACCAATCACGTTAGACCAAATGATATACCACGCATCTTCTGTAATTAGAGCTATTGACAGAGCATTGATTGTTGTAGATTTACCTTTTGGTAGTTATCAAAGTGACCCTAAAGAAGCATTACGTTCTGCTATCCGAATCATGAAAGAATCAGGTGGACATGCCGTAAAACTCGAAGGAGGAAAAGAAGTTAAAGAATCTATTAAGAGAATTCTTAACGCAGGAATCCCAGTAATGGGACATTTAGGATTAACTCCACAATCCATTTATAAATTTGGAACCTATACTGTACGTGCTAAAGAAGAGGAGGAAGCGAAGCAACTTAAAGAAGATGCCTTGATGTTACAAAAAGCGGGATGTTTTGCAATCGTTCTAGAAAAAGTTCCTGCCAAACTAGCTAAAGAAGTAGCAGAAAGTTTAACAATCCCTATTATTGGAATTGGAGCTGGGAATGGTGTTGATGGACAGGTATTGGTAACTCACGATATGCTTGGTATGACACACGAATTTAATCCTCGTTTTTTAAGACGCTATTTAGATTTATATACTGAAATGACCAACGCATTCCAACAATATGTCTCTGATGTAAAATCGGTAGACTTCCCTAATGATAATGAACAGTATTAATGTTGTTTGGATTAGTTGGATTATTAGATTATTGGATAGTTAGATTCTTGAATAACTAGATTGTTTATTAAAAAATATGCATAGGTTTAAAGATTTAGAAATATGGAAAAAAAGTCGTGTTTTTTGTTCCAGCATTTATGACATCACATCTAGGTTTCCTGAAACTGAAAAGTTTGGGTTGACAAACCAATTAAGGAGAGTAGCAGTATCCATTCCTTCAAATATAGCTGAAGGATCTTCTAGACAATCAAATAAAGATTTTGCTAGATATCTTCAAATTACTTTAGGTTCTGCCTATGAAATTGAAACGCAACTCCTTATTTCTTTAGACCTAAAATTTATTAATCAAACTGAATTAGATATACTTTTAAGTGACTTGGAATCCATTGTTAAGATGACTTCAAAATTCAAATCTACATTAAAATAGTTCTAAAAATCTAGCAATCCAACGATCTAACATGTCAGAAAAAATAATTTCAAATAAATCCAACCTTCAGGTTCTTTATGAAGATAATCATCTGATTATCGTTAATAAGCGAGCTGGAGATATCGTGCAAGGTGATAAAACCGGAGACAAACCGCTTAGTGAAATAGTTAAGGAATATATTGCAGAAAAGTACGATAAACCAGGAGCTGTTTATCTAGGTGTCGTGCATCGGTTAGATCGCCCTACAAGCGGAATTGTTGTTTTTGCCAGGACAAGCAAAGCACTTCCTCGGCTTAATAAACTATTCGCTGATAAAGAAGCAAAAAAAACATATTGGGCTGTTGTAAAAAATGCTCCTCCAAAAGAAAATGATACGCTTATTCATTGGCTAAAGCGTAACCCAAAACAAAACAAATCATACGCCCATAAACATGAGGTAACGGATAGCAAAAAAGCTGTTTTGGATTATCAGATCATAAAAAAACTAGATAATTATTACGTTTTAGAAGTTGACCTCCATACAGGTAGACACCATCAAATAAGATCTCAACTGTCGAGTATTGGATCCGTAATTAAGGGGGATTTAAAATACGGAGCAAATCGAAGCAATAAAGACGGAAGTATACATCTTCATGCTAGAAAACTTACCTTTATACATCCTGTAAAAAAAGAACCCTTAATGATCATCGCTCCTCCTCCATCAGATTCAATCTGGGATGATTGTATGTAAGTTTTATTTAAAACTGTTATCTTTTATAGAATCAATGCTTCTTTTCTAATTATACTTTTCTGAGGTAACAATTTATTCTATTAGTACACTAATATATATAGGTAACTCATTTTTTTATCTCATAACAAATTAATAATAAATGGATTATATATCATATTCGTCAGAATTATTTAAAGATATTGATTGGAGTTTTATCTGGAGTATTCTTAGAGATATTGTACTTCCGAATTCAGGAACTCTAATTTTTAATATCATCCTATTTCTATTTTTAGGTATTATAATAGCTATTATATATTGCATTGTACTATGGCGTAAGGGTATTTTTAAAAGAACACCTAAATATTATAATTGGGCAGTAAAATTATACATTCCATTACTTATTGTAGGAATTCTTTATATTTTCGGTCAGTGGGGTTTTATAAGAGGTATCTATAAAATACTGGATAATGAAAAGACAATGATTGTTAAAGGTGTATATAATTCCTCTATACAGCAAATTTTTAAATCTGAAGATACCAAAAATAAATTTGTACTGTCAGCTCAAATGTTAGCAATGAAAGTCAAATCGGATTCTAAAGATTATGCTATTTTTTTTGAAAAATACTTTAAAAAGTACGACACGGGTAGTTCTTTTCTAAATAAAACCAAAAATAAACTAGCAGACTTTATTGTTTACAATTACACTGATGATCTGTACACATTAACGATGTATGCATTGATAACTTCTGCTGGTAGAGGGCATATCGATCTTTCTGAAGCATTACCGTATGATGAGTTTAGCGCTGCTATGGGTTTATTATTAGAAGTAGGATATCAGGATATTGAAAAAGTAGTTTTACACAAATTAAGTGAATGGTTTTCTATGGGTATTACATCTCAATATAATGGAATCGTAAAATCACTATTAATTCTATTATTTCTAATTCTAATTCTTCCCTTATTAGAATATTTTATATACAAAAAATGGATAGCTCCAAAATACATTGCCAAAACAACATAGTTCTAGATATTAAAAAATCATAGAATTCTTAAATACCTCATAGGTTGGGTTAAGAATATTAGATCACCTATAAGATCTCACACTTTCTATTACTACGGAAGTCAAGATTAATGTCCCCCCGATAATCGTAGTTAAAACCGGTATTTCTCCTAAAAAAATCATCCCGATAATAATTCCGTAAACCGGTTGTATACTACTTATGATACTAGCTGTAGTTGCAGAAAATCGTTTTAAACTAAACAAAAACAATGTATGACCAATTGCCGTAGTTAGTATTGCCAATACCAACGTCCAAGGCCATTGAGTAACAATTCCGGAACTATCCATAACAAAAAGTGTTGGCAACAGCATCATACTAATTATAACAAGTTGATACCACATTAACATTGAGCCATGATAATTGCTCACTTTAGTCTTCATAATTAAATTCCGAAGTGCATAACACAAAGCGGATATTACACCAAAGCCAACAGCTTTTGCATAAGAATTTTCCAGGCTAAAATCAGGTACCAAAAAATAAATTCCTAATAAAACCAAGGCTCCTAAAACCAAATGCATTTTCTGAAATTTTGTTTTCAGAAGTATGGGCTCTAAAAAAGAAGTGATTACCGGATACGTAAACAAAGACAACATCCCAATAGCCACATTAGACATCCTTAATGCATAGAAATAGGTAATCCAATGCAATCCCATAAGTACACCACCGATAATTATGGTAAAGCGATCTGCAGATGCGATTCCAAACGAGATTTTTTTCCATTTACAAAACAAGAACAATATGATTCCTGCTAAAATAGCTCTAAAAGCAATAGTTACAGGTACAGGCATATCAATATATCTACCTAGTGCTCCAGAAGTACTGATGAAAAGCATGGCTAGATTTAATTCCAGAATATTACGTAGGTGTTGAGTATTTTTTGGCATACAATAGAATGGTTATCGAACCAGTTTTTTTGATTTTTCTTTGATTATATCTGCCACTGGTCTGCCTTCTATATTACTTTCTAACCAAGAGAGAATATCGAGATATAAGAAAGCTCTTTTTTCATATGGATGATCCTCGTACTGTTTCAAGGTTTTATGAAGCTTCCTAAACTCATCTTTAATCTGATGAGGAAAAATATCTCCTAGGTTTTTAAGAAACTTAATCATTTCTTTCTGCACTGCATGTAAGTCATCCATTTTTATCAAAAATCGATACGTCTCCTTCAATTGAGTTTCTAAATGATAATCCATCCCTGCTTCATAATGCGCTACCAAACTAAGTACTCTGGCGAAACACATTAAATCTTCTCGCATTTTTAGAGATTTATTATTAATAATTTTACTTAAGTACTCTATACATTTACGGTGATTGGCCATCCCGAAATACAAACAACCGATCTTATAATATAACACCATGATATGATGATCATCCAAACGATTCTTATACTCGGTAATTCCCTTTAAAATTTCGGCCACCAAATATTCTCCTTCATCAAAGGTTCCTTCTAAAAAATGAACATTGAGTCTATTATTGTATATAAACTGAAACGAAAGCACCTCTATATTATCATCAACAGGAAAATCATCAGATTTAATAGTCTTTTCGAACTTACTCAGTGTTAGCTTAAGCTGCGTTTTGCCTTGGATCAAATATAACGACTCTAACAAATAATGATTTCCTCTTAGAAAAAACACTGGATTAAGAATGATCATTTTAGGGTTTTCATAAAACAGATCTACCCATTTTTTAGAATACTTATAGCAGGATAAAAAATCCTGCACCATAAAACTATACCATAAATGCGCTTTGTATAACCATAACTTCTCTCTAAATCCAAGGATGTTCCAATCGTACTTTGGTAGTTTACTTTCGAAATAGTTAGTGATTATCTTATGTTCTTTATCATTTCGTACATATCCACTTTTTATCATCAACCCATATAACTGAAGCGAAAGGTTAGACAATCGACTGGTCAACACATTTTTCATGCTTAGCATTTTAGCCTCAATCGTCAATTCATCTGCTCGGCTATTAATACTTCTTGTTATGTATTGGGTTTCAATAACTTTTTCTAATTCTACAATTTCATAAGCAATGTTATTCTCTTCATTCTCCTTTGCTACAGTTTTTGCTTTATCCAAAATTTTTAAGCTTTGCTTATAAAGTCCTTTATGATATAAAATTGTAGCAAAATCGAGTTGTTCTCTTATCTGCGATCTTACATTTTGGTGTAATGGGCTTAGTCTAAGGCTGATCAATATCTGTTTATACAAATGGGCTTTAAGATTAGAAAGCTGCTGTTTTTTGACAATTCCTTTAGATACGATAAGTTCTTCATCAAGAGATTCACTTTTATCCAAATGGTTAAAAAGTGCTAAGAACTTAGAATCAGTATTTACCCCTAATCTTCCAACGTACACCTTAAATTGTCGTTTTTCAGACTTAGAAAGTGACTTCACTAAGACAAACAAAGGATCTTTTTGATCATTAGTCATTGTAAGAAAATATATTGTAATTAATTGATTAAAAGAAAGTTAAGTCACAATCAAAACACTTCAACATTGTAAAAGACGTAGCTAAATCCCTTCTTTTTGAATAACCAAAATATAAATTCGTAAGAGAATACTAAAACATCTTAGAATAATATTTTAAAAAGATATCATTTAAAGAGATTATCAAAATTAATAATTCACATAATTCCTATGAGCGATAATAAAGTCCAAATTTTTGACACCACCTTAAGAGATGGAGAACAGGTCCCTGGTTGTAAGTTAAATACAAAACAAAAATTAGTGATTGCTGAGCGACTAGACCTTCTAGGAGTTGATGTAATAGAAGCCGGATTTCCGGTATCGAGTCCAGGAGATTTTACTTCGGTTACTGAAATTGCAAAAATCGTAAAAAACGCAACAGTTTGCGGATTAACCAGAGCTGTCGAAAATGATATTAAAGTTGCTGCAGAAGCACTTAAATATGCAAGAAAACCAAGAATTCATACCGGAATAGGAACATCAGAATCTCATATAAAATATAAATTTAATTCTACTCAAGATAAAGTAATCGAACGTGGAATTGCTGCTGTAAAATACGCTAAATCTTTCGTGGAAGATGTAGAGTTTTATGCCGAAGATGCTGGACGTACAGATAATGAGTTCTTAGCAAGAGTCTGTGAAGCTATGATCAAAGCAGGAGCAACCGTTCTAAATATACCTGATACTACCGGTTACTGTTTACCCGAAGAATATGGAGCCAAAATCAAATATCTAAAGGAAAATGTAAAAGGCATTGATAATGTTATTATCTCATGTCATTGTCATAATGATTTAGGATTAGCAACAGCCAATTCTATTGTAGGAGCCATAAACGGAGCAAGACAGATAGAATGTACTATTAACGGAATAGGAGAACGTGCAGGAAATACTGCTCTGGAAGAGGTAGTTATGATTATGAAACAACATCCGTATCTAAACCTAAATACAGATATCAATTCTAAGCTATTGTATGATACAAGCTTAATGGTTTCTGAAAGTATGGGTATGATGGTACAACCTAATAAAGCGATTGTCGGTGCTAATGCTTTTGCACATAGCTCAGGAATACACCAGGATGGAGTTATTAAAAATAGAGAGACCTATGAAATTATAGATCCAGCTGAAGTTGGAGTAACAGAATCAGCCATCGTACTCACAGCAAGAAGTGGTAGAGCTGCTCTGGCTTATAGAGCTAAAAAAATTGGGTATGAATTAACCAAACTTCAGCTGGATGAAGTATATAAAGAATTCCTAAACTACGCTGACAGAAAGAAAGAAGTAGTCAATGAAGATATCCATCAGATTATGAAAACTGTTGAGGTCGAAATGGCAGTAGTTGCTTAAGCAACTTATCGTATCATCTCTTTTTGCTAAAGAATACGTAGGAATTTAGAAAACATATGAAGAAGACATTATTTGATAAAGTTTGGGACGCACACGTCGTCAAAGAGGTAGAAAATGGTCCTCAGGTACTTTATATAGATCAACATTTAATCCACGAAGTGACAAGTCCGCAAGCATTTAATGAACTTGAACAACGTGGAATTCCTGTTTTTAGACCTAATCAAATAGTAGCCACAGCGGATCATAACACGCCAACCATTGATCAGCACCTACCCGTAAAAGATCTTTTATCCAGAAATCAATTAGCTCAGCTAACAGAGAACTGTAATAAAAATGACATCACTTTATATGGATTAGGTCACAAGTACAATGGTATTGTACATGTAATGGCTCCAGAATTAGGTATTACTCAACCAGGTATGACGATGGTTTGTGGTGATAGCCACACCTCTACTCACGGTGCATTTGGTTCTATTGCTTTTGGTATTGGAACCAGTCAGGTTGCACAAGTATTTGCAAGTCAGTGTTTATTACTTCAGAAACCTAAAAGTCTTCGTGTAAATGTAAACGGTAAATTAAAACCAGGTGTTTTACCCAAAGATGTGATCCTTTATGTGATTGCAAAACTAGGAACCAATGCAGGTACAGGATATTTCTGTGAATATGCAGGTAATGTATTCGAAGAAATGTCCATGGAGGGTCGGATGACCGTCTGTAATATGAGTATCGAAATGGGAGCTCGTGGAGGCATGATTGCTCCTGATGAAACTACTTTTGAATATGTAAAAGGACGAGAGTTCGCTCCAAAAGGAGAAGCATATGACAAAAAAGTAGCCTATTGGAAAACGCTACCAACTGATGAAGATGCTGTTTTTGATAAAGAATATCATTTTGATGCGGCAGATATAGCACCTATGATTACCTACGGAACCAATCCAGGAATGGGAATCAAAGTCACAGAAAACATTCCGACAGAAAGCAATGCTTCTTTTGAAAAATCACTAGCCTATATGAATTTCGAAAAAGGGCAATCCTTAATAAACCAAGAAGTTAATTATGTCTTTATTGGAAGTTGTACCAACAGTAGAATTGAAGATTTTAGAGTTGCAGCAAGTTATATAAAAGGTAAGAAAAAAGCGGATAGTGTTACAGCTTGGTTAGTACCTGGGTCACAGCAAGTAGCTTCGCAAATAGTTGATGAAGGACTGAATGAAATTTTTGAAGAAGCTGGGTTTCAACTCAGACAACCAGGATGCTCTGCTTGTCTGGCTATGAATGATGATAAAATTCCGGAAGGAGAATACTGCGTTTCTACTTCCAACAGAAATTTTGAAGGTCGACAAGGACAAGGTTCTAGAACTATTCTTGCCAGTCCACTTGTAGCTGCAGCTACTGCAATTGAAGGAAAAATTGTGGATATCACTAAACATTTGAATTAAAAAATTATGGATAAGTTTATCAAACTCACCTCCTCTGCTATACCCTTACCTATAGAAAATGTAGATACAGATCAGATTATTCCGGCTCGTTTTCTAAAAGCAACCGACCGTGAAGGTTTTGGAGAAAATTTGTTTAGAGATTGGCGTTTCCATAAAGATGGAAGCGCAAATGAGGATTTCTCTTTAAACAACGCTAATTATTCCGGAAGTATTTTAGTGGCTGGAGATAATTTTGGCTGTGGCTCCAGTAGAGAACACGCGGCTTGGGCGATTCACGATTACGGATTCAAAGTAGTGGTTTCTAGTTTTTTTGCGGATATCTTTAAAGGAAATTCACTGAATAATGGATTACTACCTGTTCAAGTTTCTCCAGAATATCTTCAAGAATTATTTACTGAAATCGAAAAAGATCCAACAACCCAAATAGAAGTAGATCTAGAGGTACAAAAAATCACAATTCAATCAACAGGATCTGAGGCTAATTTTGAAATAAATAATTACAAAAGGATGTGTATGATAAATGGATACGATGATATTGATTTCCTTCTAAGTAGTAAAGAAGAAATTGAAGCATATGAAAATGCAAGAGTATAAAAATAAGAAAAACAAAATACAGAGCTAAGAAAATACCTCGACAAGCTCAGTGTGACATAATATACTATTTATGAAACTAGAAATCGCTGTATTATCAGGAGACGGAATAGGACCAGAAGTAACTACTCAAGCCATAAAAGCGCTCGATGCAATTGCTCATGCATTTGATCATACTTTTATTTTCAAAGAAGCATTAGTAGGTGCTATCGCTATTGATAAAACCGGTAATCCACTACCAGATGATACTTTACAGCTTTGTGCAAATACAGATGCTGTTCTTTTTGGTGCCATCGGTGATCCCAAATATGATAATGACCCAAGTGCAAAAGTACGTCCGGAACAAGGATTACTGCGCTTACGTAAAGAGTTAGGATTATATGCTAATATCAGACCGGTAAAAGCTTATGAAACTTTGTTGGATAAATCTCCACTAAAAAGAGAAATCATAACAGGAACAGATATCTCGATATATCGAGAACTTACTGGTGGTATCTATTTTGGAAAAAAACACCTAAACGAAGAAGGAACCGTAGCCTCCGATTTATGTGAGTACTCTAAGGAAGAAATTGAGCGTATATCACATCTTGCTTTTAAAGCGGCACAAAACCGCAGAAAAAAGCTAACCTTGGTGGATAAAGCGAACGTTTTAGAATCTTCCCGTTTATGGAGAAAAGTGGTTACTGAAATTGCTACAGCGTATGAAGATGTAACGCTGGATTTCTTATTTGTAGATAATGCTGCCATGCAAATGATTCTTAATCCTAGCCAGTTTGATGTGATCCTCACAGAAAACATGTTTGGAGATATTATTTCTGATGAAGCCAGTGTTATTGGCGGATCTATAGGTTTATTAGCATCAGCATCTGTTGGTGACACCTGCTGTATGTTCGAACCTATTCATGGATCCTATCCACAAGCAACCGGAAAGGGAATTGCCAATCCGATTGCCGCTATTTTATCTGCAGCCATGTTATTAGAGCATTTTGATCTTATTGATGAAGCAAATTCGATCAAAAATGCTGTAGAAAAAGCATTAGAATTAAATCTTACCACTCCAGATCTTAATAGTACAAATCCATTAACTACAGAAAAAGTAGGAGATTTCATTTATGATTACATCCTTAATCCAGAAGATTCCAACATGAATTTCGAAAATATACACGTAGGACAATCTACAATCATATAGTATTAGTTATATGTTTTTATCAAAAAGCAATTAGGTTTTTATAATCTGGTTGCTTTTTTTGTTATCCAAAGTTTTAGGTTTTACGCCTAGAGCAATGCTATTTCTGTTTACCGAGCTTCGAGAACCTCAGCCCTCATTTATTTCCGAAGGTTTAGGGTGAGTTTACTAAGCTTCCGCTATGCGGGTATTGAGTTTGTCAAAATACAACCTTCCGAACCTAATTCATTTCGAACCTTGAGCGAAGCCGTAGGGTGAGTTCTCCAGGTTTCGGTTACGCTCAGCCCTCTTTCATGTTTTGACCAATGGATGCAGTCGAAGAGTGAATTCTTAAAATTATTTTAAAAAAAAATGAATTTTGATAGTAACATATTACAATCTCAGGACACTATCTAGTATAAAATAGAACTTAATAGGGGCATTAGAAGCTTTTAAAAAGATAGTGTACGGGAGAAATTACCTGCAAAAATCTGATTTTCAGAATAATGACAAGAATAGTGTTTTATCAAACAAATTTGTTAATAACAATCTAGTTTCAGTTTACCTTATTATCCCATTAATTTTATTTTTGCGCCCTTCTTCTGCGCTCGGAAAAGAAGATTTTACGAGATCAATTAATAATATCATTTTTTTATAAGTATGAGAAAGTCATTGTTTTTTTTATGTATTTTAATATCAAATATTAATGTTTTTGGGCAGGTCAACTTGAATTCTTCCACAGGAAGGGTAATAGATATTGATACCGATTTTTCTTTTAGTTTAACTGACAAGAAATACGATAGAGTCTTATTACAATCTGGATGGTTATCTGGAATAGGGGATTATTTATCTATTAAACATGGTGGAGGAAATACTGAAGCTGGAACATATGGTTTTCGTATTGGTGATCATTCCGGTTTTGATTTTGGTAAAAATGATTTTAGTTCCTCATTTCTAAAGATTATGACTAATGGTAAAGTTGGTATTGGAACAACAACTCCTAATGAAAAACTTCATATTCAGGACGGGAATTTATCAATAACAAACTCTCAAGGAAATTCTAGTGAATATTTTGGGGAAATAAAGTTTTATAATAGGTGGGCTTCTAATAATATAACTGCTGCGTCAATTGGAGTAAAAACTAAAAATGGTTCAAACCCATTTAATTATTCAAACATTGTCTTTAACACATGGAATGGATATAATTCATTATCTGAAAAGATGAGAATTAATCATAACGGTAATGTCGGTATTGGAACTACCAATCCAACAGAAAAACTACATATTCAGGAAGGTAATATAAATATATATGGTTTTAACACTTCCAGATATATTCGTTTTACAGAAACAAATCTTCAGGGAGGATTTATTAACTACGATGGTACATCTAATGTTTTGAATATCGGTGTTAATAATATCAATAATAGTGATTCCAATAATGATTATAATAGTATTAGTATTACAAGATCTAATGGTAATGTCGGCATCGGCACCACCACACCAGATGCTAAACTTGCTGTTAATGGTAATATTCATACCAAAGAAGTAAAAGTCGATTTAATCGGTTGGGCAGATTATGTATTTACAGAAGATTACAACCTCCCTACCCTACAACAAGTAGAAGATCATATTGCTAAAAAAGGTCACTTAATAAACATTCCATCGGCAACAGAAGTAGCAGAAAATGGTATCCAGTTAGGTGAAATGAATGCTAAGCTTCTTGAGAAGATCGAAGAGTTGACATTGTATACGATTGCACAGGAGAAGAAATTGATTGAGCAAAGAAGAGAAATTGAAGAATTTAGAAATGAACTTAACAAGCTTAAAATTAAATAATAAAACTATGAAAAATGTATTCTTTCTCATTGTTCTTTTTTGTATAAACTTTTGTTTTGCTCAAATAGACATTGATCAAAATGGTTTACGAACTACCGTAACTGATGATTTTGCTGCTTCTGCAACTCAGGCAAAACGATATGAAATAGCAAAAGTAGGGTATAATTCATATCATTGGCAACGCGGCGCTCTTATAATGGTTGAGCTATTTCAAACTCGTTATTCATCGGGCTATGAAAAGTATATAGTGCAAATTGGATATAATGAAGGTACAGGTACTACTGCGCCAAAAGTTTATCTTGTAGAATCTAGAGGAATAAATCACAATGCTAGAATTGTATTAGGAGAAAGTACAGACTTATCAACTTCCACCAGTGGACATATTAATAAAGTTATTTCCATCTACGCTGATGTACGATATTATACAACTTATAAAGCTAAAATCACGCACTTAAAAAATAAAGTCAATACGGTAACAACACTAGATCAAATACAAATTAACACAAGTCCTAATTCAATTGACATTCCTGATTTTACAGTTTCTTCTATAGTAAATAATACTATTCAATCAACTGGAAATTTACAGGTCTCTGGAGAAGGTCCACATTATATATCTGATGGTAACTTAGGAATCGGCACCACATCACCAGACGCTAAACTTGCTGTAAACGGAAATATTCATACTAAAGAAGTAAAAGTAGATCTTATCGGTTGGGCGGATTATGTATTTAAAGACGATTACAACCTTCCTACCCTAAAACAAGTAGAAGATCACATAGCTATAAAAGGACATTTAATCAATATCCCATCGGCAGCAGAAGTAGCAGAAAATGGTATACGGTTAGGTGAAATGAATGCTAAACTTCTAGAGAAAATTGAAGAATTGACTTTGTATACGATTGCACAGGAGAAGCAATTGAAAGAACAGGAAACAATCAATAATCAACTTAATGCAAATAACCAAAATCTGGAAGCTAGATTAGCTAAGATTGAGGCTTTGTTAGGTAAAGAATAAATACAATTCTATTTATGAAAAAGTACATATTCATATTAATTAGCATTTATGTATATAATGCAAATGCACAGTCATTAGATCAAAATTTCACAATGTCTGTAGTTCCTAAAGAGGAAATGAGTATTAGTGAGGTTAATGAACTTGCGGATATTTCATCTGGATCATCGAGTACAATAACTATAGATGATCCCAAAAGCAATGAAAATTTTACAGCTTCTCAATCTATACTATTGTTGGATGGCGCTCATCTAACTCCAAATGTGCACCTTAGAATTAGTGATCCAACACAAATAAATGAATCATTATATAGAAGTATTACGTATTATGACGGATTAGGCAGACCGATACAATCAAATGCTATTGGTCAGAGTCCCAATGGTAATGATATTGTACAGCATTATGATTATGATCAGTTTGGAAGAACTGAAAAGTCGTATTTACCATTACCATCTAATCAAAATACTGGTAATTTTATCGATAATCCCGTATCACAAATACAAACGTATTATCAAAATACTTATGGAGACACCAATCCATTTGCGCAACAACGATTTGATGATTCTCCATTAAGTAGAGTTTTAGAATCTGCAGCTCCTGGAAACGATTGGTTATTGTCTGAGACTAATGATACGGATCATACAACTAAATTTGATTATGGCACTAATAATGTTAAAGAAATAAGAAGATACGATATTGATGATGAGGGGAACCTCGTTTTAGGAATTGATTTTTATTATCAAAATGAGTTGATGAAAAGCATTTCTAAAAATGAAAACTGGCAACCAACCGATGGAAATTTGAATATTCAAGAGACTTTTACTGATAAGAATGGAAGAACCATTGCGACCATTAGTTATGTTGAGAAGAATGGAATAGTACAAGAATTAGTTTCGCAATATGTATACGACGATTTTGGTAGATTGGTATATATGATTCCTTCAAAAGCATATGAGAAAATTATAGACGCAATACCATATCAGGAGTTTACTACCATAATTCCTTTTGAAAATTTTGTACAAAACCCAACGCAAGTAATTGGGCAAGGTAATTCTAATTTTTCTTTACAAGAATATCACACAGAAAATAACACTATTACGGATTATGATTTTGGTGGTAACATTAATTTTCAATTAGACGACATTAATCCTGAACCCGGTGCATTTCTTAAATTAGGAGCTATTTTTACATTACCAAATAACGGAATCATCGTGCCCGATAGGCCATTATTTAATATCTATCGACCTGGAAGTAATAATACAATTTGGTATGAGTTCTCTTTAATCAATGGAACCATTCATAATGTGTTAAGAGCTAATAATGGTCCAGATAATGATCCTCAGGCTGCTTTTAGGGTTTCTATTTTGGATTTTGATTTTAGAGAAATACTCCCAGCAGAGTTTTCTTTAAATACTACAAATCTTAATGCGCTGGTTTTTCAACATGAATATGATATATATGGAAGACAAATAGCAAAGAAGACACCTGGCAGAGGTTGGGAATATGTGGTATATGATCAATTGGATAACCCTATTCTTGTTCAGGATGCCAATTTAAAGAATAACAATCAATGGTTATTTACAAAACATGATGCTTTTGGCAGGGTAATATATAGTGGTACCTATTCCAGTACTAAATCTAGAGAAGATTTACAGTTTGAGGTAGACAATTTTATATATAATTCTAATGATAATCAAGCGAACATAGAAAAACGAATCCCAAATACTGTAAATATAGGAGGTACTCCGGTAAATTATTCTAATAATGCTTTTCCTACAACTGGGATAATAGAACTATTATCTGTAAATTACTATGACAATTATAACTTTACAGATGTGGATCGTCCAACTACTCCTTCTACGATAGAAAATCAGGTTGTTACTGACAAAACTAGAGGACTGCCTACAGGAAATTGGACTAAAACTATTGGAGAAAATACCTGGTCTAAATCTTATACGTATTATGATGAAAAAGGAAGAAGCATTAAGGTATATGAGAAGAATCATATAGATGGGTATACTACTACAGCTAGTAAGCTAAATTTTAGAGGAATTGTAGAAAAAGCGGTAACAGAACATAAAAGAATATCCACTTCTAATTTATTAACCATAATTGATAGATATGAATACGACACTTCGGACCGGATTAAGTTTCAATATCAAAAAATTAATAATCAATTAGAAGAACGCATTGCCTCTTATGAATATGATGAATTAGGAAATACAGTAAATAAGGGAATCGGAGGCTTATTATCATCTAATACTCCTCTACAACAAACATCCTACACTTACAATATAAAAGGTTGGTTAAAAGGAATTAATGATGTAGATAATATTGGTGATAACTTATTTGCTTATAAATTAAATTATAATGACCCTGTAGAAGGTACAGTAACAGGAGCTAGTAGCTTGTATAATGGTAATATTGCACAAACGATATGGAGATCAAAACATGATAATTTAAAAAAATCCTATGCATATGCATATGATGACCTAAATCGATTAACCGATGCCAACTATTTATATAGTGATAATTTAATAAGAGAATCTACTTTTAAGTTAGAAGTTCATGATATAGACTATGATCCAAATGGAAATATTCAGTATGTCAAACGTAATGGTCAGAGTGGTGCTATAGATATTCTAACATATGACTATGGTTCTGAAAATGGCAATCAAGTAGTCTCAATCACTGATAATGGTGCTGTTGATAAGGGATTTATTGATGGTAATACAGCTACTGATGATTATGAATATGATGCCAATGGTAATATGATCAAGGATCTAAATAAAAACATTAACAGTATCACCTATAATCATCTGGATTTAATTGAAAAAATCACTTTTATGGATGGTAAAAATATTTCATTCACGTATGATGCTTCTGGAAGAAAATTAAAGAAAACATATACCGATGGAAGTAATTCATATCAAACGAATTACTTAGGTGTATTTCAATACCAAGAAAATCAACTACAATTCTTTCAGATGGATGAAGGTTATGTATATCCAGATAATACCAATACGTTTAAGCATGTATATACAATTTCTGATCATTTAGGAAATAATAGGGTAACTTTTAGTGATACAGATGGAGATGGAGTGATAAGTTCTTTAGAGTTATTGTCTAATACAGATTATTATCCTATGGGACTCATCCAAGAAGGAGAGTTTACTAGTTCAATTACTTCTGATTTTAACTATAAATTTCAAGGGAAAGAATTACAAGAAGATAATGATATAAATTTGTATGATTTTGGATCCAGAATGTATGATCCTTCTGTAGGGCGTTGGTTTAATACAGATCCCCAAAATCAATATGGTAGCCCTTATTTAGCATTAGGAAATAATTCTGTTATAATGATAGATCCTAATGGAGAGTATTCTGAAGCTGCATTAATAACAGGTATTATTGTAGGTGCATACCTAGGAGCAGTTGCTGGATCTATAAAAGCGCAAAATAGTGGAAAAGAATGGTATCAAGGTTTCTGGAAAGGAGGAGTCGTTGGTGCTGTAGGAGGTGCTATAAGCGGAATAGGCGGTGGTGGCTTTGTTAGTAATGTACTTTGGGGCGCTGCACAAGGTGGTGTAACCGGTGGGCTTAATGCCGTCCTTTGGGAAGAAAATGTTGGCGAGGGAGCCGCTAGGGGAGCTGCAACCGGCGCAGTCTTTGCTGCGGTAACTTCTGGAGTAGAAGCTACTACTAACGCTGTTGATGGTTATGGTTTTAGAACAAATGATGGTGTTGTGGATAAGTTCACAAATGATTTTAATCAAGCTAGACCATATTCAGATAGACGAATTGAAATAGGAAAGAATGCTGTGAAATTTGTTCAAAAACGTTATGGGCTAAGTGATGTTGATTTGCGTTACAATTTTGCTGAACCAGACTATGGATATAGCTATGCAGAAGGGAATTATGGTGACATAGGACCGGGTGCATTTGAATCATCAGATAATTTAAAAGCAACGATTCTTCATGAATATGGACATTTAAAGTATGATCGATTCCTTGATGCGGATGGAGTCTATAAATTTCAATTACCAGAAAGGGCAAGATGGAATGATTTTGATGGTGTTACAGGGTATAATACTTCAATTAGAGGTTCAGGAAAATTACATATTAAGAAGAGTTATTTCAAAAAGGTTTGGACACATAAAACATATCCTAATTTCACCATACAAGATCAAGTAATACTACAGAATACTTTTGTCAGAGTACCTACCTGGTACGCACCTAGTTCGATTAATGGAGTCATTAGAAATAAATGGTTTTATACATTGCCTAGTAGATTTTAAAAATTAAAAAAAGAATAATTATGATTTATTTAATTATTAATTTCATCTCAATTTATAGTTGTATTCTTCCCGGAAGAATAGAATCTCTAAATGTAATACAGAATGTTCCTATTTCATTTGAGATATCATTCGATGAAGAATCAGGTTTGGAAAAAAAGGTATTTCTGAAAATCTGTAATAATACCGATGAAATAATTACGATACTTGATCCCAAATTATGGCTTAACTCGGTACCTGTTTTGCTAAATGAAAATAAAAAAGAAGAGTTTTTTGTAAAGACAATTTTAGCGAATAAAGTAAAAATAAAAACATCTTTTATCAAAATCCCTGCAAAAGAATCTTATAAGACTGAGTTTGATTATACAATAAATGAACTTTTTTTTTCAGAAGAAACTAAAGGTAATTTTACAGTGTATTTTATTTATCAAGGTGGAATTTGGGATTCAAATGATAATTTAGTCTTTGAAAAAGAAATAAATAGTAATTCTCTTCAATTTACTATTGAATAATAAAAATATTTAATTTATAATAATGAAGAAAAGAGTTTTTTTAGTTTTAATACTATGTTCAATATCAATATATTCTCAAGAGGCAGTTGATATTGTAACTCCTGAGCAATCTCCTTTTAATTTGGGGCAAGATATTTCAGGTTTAGCACAAGGTTCTATTAATGAACCAACAGGAAAAGCAACATTATCCATACCGATTTCATCATTAAATGTAAGAACAATTTCTTATGATGTTTCGTTAATATATAATGGACAATCTGCATTTGATATGGCTTCGAATACAAACAGATATAACCCCACAAATATTATAGGTGTGGGCTTTGGAATGTTTACCCCAAAAATTGTTGTAAATAATAAAAATACAGCGGTTAAAGAAGATGATGAATTTTATATTCAGGATGGGGCTAATAACACAAAATTGTATTGCACTGATAGAATAGAACCAAACCCCTTACAAACAGGAGAAGTTATCTGGGAGTTTGGAGCAGAAAATTATGTGCCTTGGAAAATACGTTATTACAAAAGTCTAAAAGAGTTTGTAAATGGAGTACTGACAGAAACTCCTCTTGATTATTGGATTATTACAAATCAAGATGGTGTAGAATTCTTTTATGGTCAAACTCAAAACTCTAAAGAGAATGTTGTTACTTGGGGTAATTGGATAGGAAATTCTAATAAATCCGGAGGTAACAAAGAAACGATCATTTGGAATATCTCTACGATACGTGATCAATGGAATAATAACATTCAATTTGAGTATGAGTTGCAGGAAAGTACTGTGGGAGGAGTTGCACAAACTGAGGCTTCTTATATAAAGAAGATTACGGCTTCTACTGGAGAAAATATTCGATTCGCTTATACTGATAAAAACGCAAATGAAATTTATGAACCCAATATAGAATATCCTGAGCCGGATGCATATCAAGAGCGATATGAGAAAAAATACTTACAACAGATTACCTCTTACAATAGTAGCAATCAATTGATATACAATTATAATCTAACATATTCTTTAGTAAATAATAGTAGTGCAAGCGATCAAAAACGCTATTTGACAAGTATTACTCAGGAGAATGCTCAAGGAGAGTTTTTGCCAAGTCAAAAGTTTGAGTATTATACTTCAGGAACTTTTAAAGGAGGTGTTAAAAAAATAACCTATCCAACGGGAGGTTCTGTTAGTTATGAATATAAAAACAAATTATTATTTTCTAATAGTGCTAATAGGTTTTCGGGTCCAGATCCTTATAATGATCGGTTTAATTATTATTCTATGGTAACTCGTGATAAATACGCACTGAAGTTATACAAGTATAAGGTACCTGTAAATGGTAAATATTCTTTCCAATTAGTGAGACATTTCTGGAATGGTCAATCGTGGGATCGTGATCTTTTTAATTTTCCATATGATATAGTAGATACCTATCCTGCAACAGGACCTTGGTTAGAAAACTTTCATGTTGTTTTTGGAGGTGATTTTTATGCTTTTTTATATCAGGAAGGAAGCAACGGTAAACTAGATTTATTTCATTTAAATCCAGATGGTAAAACTTGGGATCATAAGACATATAACTTTGTTAGTATTGGTAGTGGAGCTCCAAAACTAATGCATGGAGATAAATTTGTAGCTATTGGGTCTTATAATAATGGAAAACTACATACATTCACTTGGGATGGTGACAGGTGGATAAATAAAACAATCCAGCAAGGGTCCGGTGAATATTTTTATGGAGCAGCAAATAATTTTATTCTAACACTAAATGAAAAAAATACAGGTTCAGATCTAGATTTCATTACTGGAGAAAACCGTGAAGATTATTATTATATTCATTATTTAGATATAACAAATCAATGGGTCAGCAAATCTTGGTCAGCCGCTGCTGATCCTTACATTGCAGGAATAGAAAAACCAAGTTATTTTTATCCAGAGAATTCAATGAGTGGTTTTGTTCCGGATGATAATCCAGAATTATTTTTACGATGGGATACTAATTATAATTTATTGCCTCCAGACAATGATGTTTTAGGTGCTTTTTTGGATGCGAGTCCATTAATATCAACATACACAGGAATGTATACGTTACAAAATCATTTTTATCAATATTCCTTAAAATATGCTAGATTTAATGGAGTAGATTGGAAAACGTATGCACTTCCCGTTTCTGCTGCCTATTATGCTAAACCGTTTTATGGAGAAGATATTTCCACATTTCAGAATCATGGAGATATTGATTACGTAGGTTTTGTAAAATATGATCCTAATATTGACCTATGGCAACATAGCACAGGATTAAATTCATATCCGTCATATTTAACTAATTCTAAAGTTTCAGGAATTACTAACGATTTTATAATAGCATCCAATAAAGTCTATATTCGTAATAATACTTCGCGATTTGCGCAAACAGTAAATATTCTCAATTATGATAATGTGTTTACGCATACAGATGGTCTGTCACACGGATTTGTTGAACTCGGATCAGGATCACATATACCCTTAACCTCCAGGTACTATTATTTTGATAAAGCAAGCAATCAACTTGCAAGCGTAGATATGGGTGCTAGGTTTCACATGTATGGACCTACTTCTTTTGCCGGTAGAACGCCTTTTATGAGTCCAACATCAATATGGTTAAGAAGTAACAGTAATAATAATAGTTTTAATTCTTATCTACATCGTGTTATTAATGACAAAGTAAATAATTCGGTATATGATATTGTGATTGATAAAGTAAAAATTGATAACGGAGATGGCGAAATAAGAGAAACCATTTATAGTTATAACTCACCAAATTCTACTTCTGATAATGAAACTACCTTTTATGGAGATGTTATTTTAGAGAATAAAGGATACGGCACTGCATCTATTGGAGTTATTGAGAAAAAATTTAAAAATGGATCCTCGGATTTGCAAATGGCAGGACTTTTAGAAGAACAACGAATAAAAGACATTAACGGTAATACGGTAAGCTTGCAAACTAATACATGGACTAAGTATAAACCTTCTTCAAGAAGTTATATTTCACAACTTACTAAGCAAGAAAATGAAGTTACATATAATGATAAAGTAATAACTACTGTAACATCTAATTCTTATGGAACCCCTCATTATTTACTTACTAATAGGAATAAAATTAGTAGTAAGGGACAAACAGAATCGACTCAGACTAAATACGCGGTTGATTATTATCCCTTCATGGAAGTTGGTAATTATGTGAGTCAACCATATGAAATAATAAGTAAAGTTAATGGCAAAGTAGTTTCAGTGGATAGAACTATATGGAAAAAGGATGCAAACAATAAAATTTATGCATCAGAAGTTTGGTCAGGTACTTCTTTAGTTTCATTAAGAAAAACTCGTGAAGTATCTAAAATGAATAACTATGGACAGATAATAGAGACAACGAACGGTAGAGGACAATATAATTCAATTTTGTTTGGATATAATTATAGATATCCTATTGCCTCAATTTCTAATGCGGAATATGATTATGTTATTGGAAAGTTAGAAACTTCTTTACTTTCATTACAAAACATGGATAACGAAACTTTAAAAATACAATTATTGAAGTTATATAATGAATTACCAGAAACAATGATTGATATAAGTTTATACGACATAGAAGGGAAAGTTGTAAAGAAAATCAACCAAAGACAAGAAGAGATGAGTTACTATTATGATAGTTTCAATAGATTGGATTACACAACGGACTTAAACAACAAGGTTCTTGAAAAAAACATTTATAACTATAAGACAAATTAATTAAAAGTTATAATTCTCCCTACTCTCCTATAAATGAACCGGATCGCGCGGATATGATAACCGGATCGCTCGGATATGATAGCGCGGAAATGTTTTCCGTGCTGCGTATGGGTAATCGATAAGGGTAAGAAATAGTATAAAAACAGTCATGTCTTTAAAATGATATGGCTGTTTTGTTTTACAACAATGTTTCATATGTTAATAATGATTTACCGCACAGATTGCAAATCTGCACTATCAGGTTTAAGTCAAGATGAGTTCGTCGTTTGCAATTCACAAAATTGAGATTTCTTTAACTATATGATTTCAAATCATTAGTTACTTTTAGAATCCAACTTTAATATATTCGCTATGAGAACGATCTCCACAATGTTGGAGGATGTAAGCATCACTCCAGAATTGCATAACACTTTTGAAACCATTAAAAGCGAACTTCAAGCTCCGTTTGTTCCTAACTTTTTTAAAATCTGGGGGCACTCACCTACCGCGCTAAAAGGTATTTTTCCTGCGATGCAGTATATTCTTGCCAGTGGCGAATTAGATCGCAAACTCAAGGAAATGATTATGATTGCTATTTCTGCTTCTAGAGAATGTGCATATTGCGAAACTGCACATCACGCCTTTTGTAGTATGGCTGGGGGAACATCAGAAGAAATAACATCCTTAAAAGATCAAAATACCTTACCATCAACAAATGATCCTAAAGAAAAAGCCGCTATTGATTTTGCAGTGAAATTATCTACAAATTCTAAATCCTCTAATCAAAAAGATTTTGAAAACCTTCAACAATTGGGATATACTAAATCTCAAGTTATGGAGTTAATCGCCATGTCTGGTATGGGAGTTTTTTATAATCACCTGGCAGACGCTACAAAAATTAATATAGATCCAGAATTGATGGAAACTATATCTGATTAAAAAATATTTATGAGTTTTATCATTAAAAGCATTTCTGTACTCTTATTCTTTCATTCAACTACTGCTATATCTCAGATATTTAAAAAACATCAATGGAAGGACAGAGTTTTATTAGTACTCACTAATTCTCATAATCAAGACCCTCCTTTATATACAAAACAATTAAACGAGCTTAGAGGGCATCCTTATGA
Organism: uncultured Aquimarina sp.; assembly: GCF_947495315.1. GTDB lineage: Bacteria > Bacteroidota > Bacteroidia > Flavobacteriales > Flavobacteriaceae > Aquimarina. Next base: position 65,917 of record NZ_CANLYD010000020.1, read on the forward strand.
ATTAAATGAACGAAAGTTAGTAATATATCAGGTCAGATTATTTTCTTATACCGAAGGATTAAACAAAGACACTACTTCTATTGGAAATAGAACTTTAATAAGTGAATATAGCTCTCTAAAAATCCCCTTAAAAGTTGTACTAATTGGGCTTGATGGTAGTATTAAATTCGAAAAAAAAGGTTTTACATATACCCAAGAAATTCTAGAGCAAATCGATCAAATGCCAATACGTAGACAAGAATTGAGAACCAAAAATTAAGACTATCAATTTAGTACTTGTTATGGATTCCGGATCAAGTCCGGAATGACATATTCTCCCACTCTTCGATAGTTTTTAACTTCCTAGTATAAACTAAACAGTCTTCAAATACTCCAATACATTCTCTTCTATCCTACTATCAATATCAGAAACATCAGCTTTCTTAAAAGAAGTACCAGTAATATTTTCGAATAGTTCGATATATCGATCTGATACAGAATTGATATACTCCTCAGTCATATCTGGTATTTGCTGTCCTTCTTTTCCCTGAAAACCATTACTGATTAGCCATTGTCTTACAAACTCTTTGGATAGTTGTTTTTGAGCTTCGTCTTTTTGCTGTCTTTCTTCATAGCCTTCTGCATAGAAATAACGAGAAGAATCCGGTGTATGAATCTCATCAATTAAGACAATTTTTCCATCTTTCGTTTTTCCGAATTCGTATTTAGTATCCACCAAAATTAATCCTCGTTCTTCAGCAATCTCCGTTCCTCTCTGAAACAACTTTCTTGTATAATCTTCTAATACCAAATAATCTTTTTCAGAAACAATGCCTTTTGCTAAAATTTCCTCTCTGGAGATATCTTCATCATGTTCTCCATTATCAGCTTTGGTAGAAGGAGTGATAATAGGCTCAGGAAATTTGTCATTTTCCTTCATCCCTTCCGGCATAGGTACACCACATAATATCCTTTTACCAGCTTTATATTCTCTGGCTGCATGTCCAGATTGATATCCTCTGATCACCATTTCTACTTTAAAAGGATCACAAAGATGACCAACCGCTACGTTAGGATCTGGAGTTGCAATCAACCAGTTAGGAACTAAATCTTCAGTTGCTTTCATCATCTGAGTAGCAATCTGATTTAGGATTTGCCCTTTAAACGGAATTCCTTTTGGCATTACTACATCAAACGCCGATAAACGATCCGTAGCGATCATGACTAGTAATTCGTCATTAATATTATATACTTCTCTTACTTTCCCTTTATAGACTGATTTCTGATTCGGAAAGTTATAATTTGTATCTGTAATTGTATTCATAGTAGTATGTTAGTTGTGGAGTAAGTGAGTGTCTGAGTGTCTTAAAAATAAAATTGGTAGTAAACTACTCTTTCGCTTTTGATTTCAAATGTTTTTTGAACGATGTTATCATTTTTGATATTTCAGTAATATCAGCTCTGTTTATCTCATCCTGATTTTCCTTTATAAAACCTCTTAATTTTGCTTTGGTACTACAAACAATACATTCATGAGCACTATCCCACGCCATTTGAAGATATCTGTTAAATTGAGCATCAGAACTTGCTGAACCTTCTGCTATATTTAATGCAATAGCATCTGCTGCTCTAATAAACTGAGAAGTTAACCTGTACATTTCTTCTTTTGGAAAAGATGCAACCTGACTATTTACCGATTCTCCAAACTCAATGGCTTTATTGTAAATTATTAAATCTTCAAATTTAAAATGATATTTACTTTTCAATGTATTTTTTTTAAATCAAAATAATCCTAGAATCACTACAGACATAACTACTTCACAGGAAAACTCAACCACTCAACTACTCACAGCAAAGCATTCTCACCTCTACTTAATCGTTCCTATTTTCTATTTCTTTATAAGCAGCAATCACCTTTTTCACTAGTTTATGACGGATCACATCCTTGTCATCTAAGTGTATTACTCCAATTCCAGAAACTCCTTTTAATACTAATAGAGCCTCTTTTAGACCAGAAGTTACTCTACGTGGTAGATCAATCTGTCCCGGATCACCTGTAATCATAAACTTGGCATTTTTCCCCATACGTGTCAAGAACATCTTCATTTGCGCATGAGTTGTATTTTGTGCTTCATCAAGAATTACAAAGGCATTATCTAGTGTACGACCACGCATAAAAGCCATCGGTGCTATTTGTATCACTCCTTTTTCTATAAAGCTTTCTAGTTTTTCCGCAGGAATCATATCACGCAATGCATCATACAATGGCTGCATATATGGATCCAGTTTTTCTTTTAGATCTCCTGGTAAAAAACCAAGATTCTCTCCAGCTTCTACAGCTGGACGTGTAAGGATAATTCTTCTTACCTGTTTTTCTTTTAATGCTTTTACCGCTAACGCTACTCCAGTATATGTTTTACCGGTTCCGGCTGGTCCAATAGCAAAAACCATATCATTTTTATAGGTCAGTTCTACCAATTTACGCTGATTCGCTGTTTGCGCTTTAATTGCTTTACCCCCTACTCCATGAACCAAGGTTTCTCCGCTAATTGCAGATGTTTCATAATCCGCTTTACTATCACTGGTAAGCACACGTTCGATCACATTCTCATCCAGTTTATTATACTTTGCAAAATGTTCCAAAAGCATATTAAGACGTGTATCGAATTCCTCGAGCATATCTCCGTCACCGTACACCTTCATTTTGCTACCTCGGGCAACAATCTTCAACTTTGGAAAGTATTTTTTTAATAATTGAATATTACTATTCTGAAGTCCGAAAAACTCCCGTGGATTGATTTCTGTTAGTTCAATAATAAGTTCGTTCAAAAGCTATAGAAATTTTAGTATGAATTGTTTTTTGGATTGACTAAGTTTGTTCTCCCAATAGCTATCGGGATTGTTTGAAGTTTTTGCCGGGGAATCAAAAATGAAAAACGTACTATACGTTGAAACTTTTTTTAAGATCATAAAAGATATTAAGTGGTCGAAAATGATAAACTCGTATGTTTTTATTACAAATTCCTGGATTCAAAAAAACTTTGAATAACTTCATAGCAAATTTACATATTTTTAAGCGCTTATAATTAAAAGATATTAACAATTCTTATAGATGCCAATAATAACTTTAACTACTGATTTCGGAATCAAAGATCACTTTGTGTCTGCGGTTAAAGGTGCTATCTATACCGAACTACCAGAAGCTACTATTGTAGATATTTCTCACGAAATTTCGCCATTCCACATTATAGAAGCAGCCTATATTATCCAGAATGCTTATAAGAGCTTTCCGAAAGGAAGTATCCATATCATAGGTATTGACAGTGAACTTAATCCAGAAAACAAACACATCGCTGTAAAGCTTGATGATCACTATTTTATCTGTGCTAATAATGGATTGATTTCTTTAATTGCCTCAGAATTCAGACCAGAAAAAATTGTAGAGATCAATATACACGATGCTATTGGAACTAACTTTCCCGTATTAGATGTTTTTGTTGCCGTGGCTTGCCACATTGCTCGTGGAGGAACACTAGAAGTCATTGGAAAATCGATTACAGATATCAAATTAATAAAAGGAATTACTCCAATTGTCAATGTTGGAGACAAACAAATTGTAGGAAGTATTATCTATATTGATAACTACGGAAATCTGATCACGAACATTACCCGTAAACTTTTTGAAGATGTTGGAAAGGGTCGCAAGTTTAAAATTACTGCCAGAAGCGCTATTTTTAATACCATTTATGAGCGATATAGTGATGCTATAAATTTTGATATAGAAAAAAGTAAGCGTGAAGAAGATGGAAAGAAACTGGCAGTGTTCAATTCATCTGGATATTTAGAACTGGCCATTTATAAAAGTAATCCAAAAACTGTTGGTGGCGCTTCTAGTCTATTCGGATTACATTATCGTGATACCGTGAGTATTACTTTTGAGTGAATTAGTCTGGGAGTTCTTGAGTATGGGAGTAGTTGAGTTGGTGAGATTATTAGAACTTTGGACTGTTAGATCTTTCGAAAAAAAACTCCAATACTAACAAACTAAAGAGCTTTACAAAACTTTGTTGCTTTGAAAATTTAAAACAAAAAATTGACAGAACTTACTAAATATAATATTTTTATAAAATTATTTCTTCCTGTTATTTTAGGGGCTCTCGGAATTATGATTTCAATCACACTTCTTAAGCACTTGCCCATATGGTTAATTACAGCAATAAGTATTATTACATTTATCTTATACCTAATCACCAGAAAGGTCTTTAGAGATTCGGAAAAATTAGTTTATGACAAACAATTTCTATACATAAATTCTAAAAGAGGAAATAGCAAAATATCATTAAAAAACATCAAAGGGTTCACTATTAAAAAAACGAACATCAAACTATTGGGCTATAAAATTATTACTTGTAATCTAGAGTTCTTAATAGAGCATAAAAGAATAAAATCAACAATATTTTGGGCTTTTGAAAGTAGTTTTGAGATTAATGATTTTGAAAACATGATAAATAATAACAAAAGTTATTAAGGAACTTTATAGTTTTGTTATCACTTAAAAAACTAAAATGATTATACGAATTGTAAAATTGGGGTTCATTCCTGAACAAATAGATGCTTTTTTAGAGAATTTCGATCAGAATAAAGATAAAATTCGAAATTTTGAAGGATGTTCACACTTAAAATTGATACGAGATATCCATCAAACCAACCAGTTTTTCACCTATAGTCATTGGGAATCTGAAAAGCATCTCAATAACTACAGAAACTCTTCGTTATTTAAAGGTGTTTGGGCAAACACTAAAAATAAGTTTAATCAAAAACCAGAAGCTTGGAGCGTAGAACAAGTTTGGGGTTCAGAATAAAGAGTTATGCATTTTACTTTTCTAAACTCCACAACTCATAACTCATAATTTTGTAAAGAATGCTAGCAATAATAAGAAAAGAAATAAATACATTTTTTGCCTCCTCTGTAGGATATTTAGTAATAGGACTATTCCTAGTACTTAACGGACTCTTTTTATGGGTATTCAAAGGACAGTTTAATATTCTGGATAGTGGTTTTGCTGATCTTTCTCCATTCTTTTTAATTGCACCGTGGATCTTATTATTTTTGATTCCGGCAATAACCATGCGCAGCATTGCCGAGGAGAGAAAACAAGGCACTTTAGAACTTTTACTAACCAAACCCATAAGACATTGGCAATTAGTCGTAGGAAAATATATAGGAAGTCTTTTTCTTATCGTTATTGCTTTAATTCCTAGTTTGCTATATATAATTACTGTTTATCAATTAGGAAATCCAGTAGGAAATCTCGATGTAGGCAGTACGATTGGATCTTACATCGCTCTTTTACTTCTTAGTGCTTCTTATACAGCCATTGGTACTTTTTCATCATCAATAACAAATAATCAGATAGTAGCTTTTCTGATTGGTATATTTCTTTGTTTTTTATTCTATTTTGGATTTAGTGGATTAGCCAATTATCAACTGTTAGGCGCTACAGATTATACTATAGAACAAATAGGAATTCAGTTGCATTATGAACGTATCAGCCAGGGAGTTTTGGACACTAGAGATATCATTTATTTTGTCAGCATTATTACATTATTTGTGTTTTTAACGACCATTGTTCTGAAGAAATATTCCAGAAAAAACATCCTGAAATTTGCTTCTTTTGCTGCTATTGCCGTCATATTAGTTAATCTTGGGGGTAGTAGTCTCTATAGTCGTTTTGATCTAACTGCCGATCATCGTTTCACCCTTTCTGAAGCTACCGAAAACTTACTAGCAGAGGCAGAGGTTCCTATTTCAATTGACGTTTTATTAGAAGGTGACTTCCCCTCAGAGTTTAGAAGATTGCAAGGAGAGACAAAACAGCTATTGGAAGAATTCAACGCGATTAACCCAAAAATACAATATGTTTTCACCAATCCAATTGAAGAAGAGGAGTTTAGAAAAGAAACCTTAGAGGAACTACAAAGACTCGGACTTACACCTATGGAAGTGAGTGTTAAGGAAAGTGGAAAAACGGCAATAGAAACTGTTGTTCCCTGGGCGATTATGAATTATCAGAACCGAAGTGTTAAAGTAGCTTTGGTAAAAAACACCATTGGCGCAACTACAGAAGAAAGAGTTAATAATTCTATCCAGCAATTAGAATATGTTTTTGCTGATGCTTTAAAAAAATTGATTCATCCCAAAAAACATAAAATAGCAGTCATTAAAGGAAATGGACAATTACCTGATGTTAGGATAGCGGATTTTATTAAAACATTACAAGAATATTATTTTGTTGGGGCTTTTACATTGGACTCTGTGGCTTCAAACCCAGAAAAAACATTACAAGATTTACAGAAATTCGACCTTGTAATCAATGCTAAACCCACACAACCCTTTTCTGAAAAGGAAAAATATGTATTAGATCAATTTATCATGGAAGGTGGTAAATCTCTTTGGTTAGTAGAATCTGTTGCTATGGAAATTGATAGTTTGTTCACCCCTCAATCACAAGGAACAGCAGTAGCATTTATGCAAGATCTTAGATTAGGAGATGCATTATTTTCTTACGGAGTACGAATCAATCCTGTACTAGTTAATGACCTCTACTCTGCTCCGCTAATGCTTGCCTCCGGTCAAGGAAATGATACTCAATTTACACCACATCCCTGGTTTTATTCTTCGTTAACCAAAAGCACTAGTAATCACCCAATTGTTAAGAATATAGAATCTGTAAAATTCGAATTTTCAAACCAAATCGATACTTTAAAAAATGATCTTCAAAAAACAATTTTACTAACAAGCTCCGAACGATCAAAATTAGAAGGGATTCCTACAGAAATAAGGTTAGATAATATTATCGGGCAAAAACCTGATATTGCTAGTTATACAGACGGTAATCATAACCTGGCAGTTTTATTAGAAGGAAGTTTTAAATCTGCTTATAAAGATCGTGTAAAACCTTTTAAACTTAGCAACACAAAAGACTTAAGTAAAGAAACCAAAATGGTTGTTATTGCTGATGGCGACGTAATGAAGAACGGAATTAGAAAAGGAAGACCTATTGCATTGGGATATGACCCTTACTTAAATCTGCAATACGGAAATAAGGAATTTTTATTAAATACGGTAAATTATCTACTAGATGACTCTGGATTAACAGAAGTAAGAGGAAAAGAAATAAACATTGCTTTTCTTAATATCGAAAAAGTAGTAGAAAACCGAACTTTCTGGCAAGTGATCAATATTATTATTCCATTATTGATTCTTGGGTTGTTTGGTTTTACATTCTCATTTATTAGAAAGAGGAAATATAAAAAATAACTTTAAAACATCTTATAATATTTTAATCGATAAGAAAACTCTTTTGCTAGAGCTTTCTTATCGAAAATAACTTATTTTACTCAATTAAATACAGCACTGATTATTTTGCACAGTACCGAAACAAACTGCTCCGCTAGGACTAGGCACTGCGCAAGCATTGCTCCCACTATCAGCTATATAAAACCGATAACATCCTCGGACACAGTCAGACAAGCCAGGCATACCACCTTTGATTTCTTTTTGAGAAGACTTTGATAATTTTTGAGCCCCAGGAATTGAATTAATCATTTTTTTCATAATAAAGGTTTTAAGAATTTAAATTAAATAAATTGATTTATTGATTTATGATAATCATTAACACAAATATTCCCTTTAAAATTACAATCAAAATATCATTAAAATGTTACAATTCTGTTATTTAACTAAATGATAATATAAATGAACTTCATCTTCCCTCTAGGTAATCGCATTTAAATTTTTTGTTATTTTCTGGATTCCGGCGAAGGCCGGAATGACAAGTTTTTATGTTTTTTTTTAATGCGGTTTCCCTTAAAGTCCTTCCTAAAGGATTCAGAATCCTTAAGAAATTGCTTATATTAAAAAGCTAAATCAAAACAATGAATGCAACTACTTATTTAGAAGGAATAAAAAAGCAGTTTCTTTATTATAAATCTTTAGGAGAGAAAACAATAGATCAAGTTTCTGATGATGATCGCTTATTTTGGCAGTATAATAAAGATAGTAATAGTATTGCTACAATTGTAAAACACCTTTGGGGTAATATGAAATCTCGTTGGACAGATTTCCTTACATCAGACGGAGAAAAAGAATGGCGGGCACGTGATGCAGAATTCGAAAATGATATCAAAACCAAAACGGAATTATTGACTAAATGGAACGAAGGTTGGCAATGCCTATTTGAAGCTTTAGATAGTGTAAATGAAACTAATTTTGATCAACCGATTTACATCCGAAATATCGAGCACAGTATTACAGAAGCGATCAATCGACAATTAGCACATTACTCGTATCATGTAGGACAAATCGTATTTCTGGGAAAAATGATCTGTGATAAGGATTGGCAATCATTATCTATCGCCAGCGGAAAATCAAAGTCTTTTAATGAAAAACGTTTTGCTCAACCAAAACACAAAGCACATTATACAGATAAGCTCCTGAAAGATCAAGACCGTAAAAACTCCTGATTAATGATTCTGAAAATTTATAATTAATCTTATAGTCAATAACTCCTAGCCGTTTGTTAATAACTAACGTTTTTAGCATACCGAAATCCTTGTAGATTACAATTATATTTGCGTAAGCTATTAAACAATAGCCACTGTAAAAACAGTACTAATCTAAAAAAATTAAACGGGTGAAATTCATAGTTTCCAGTTCGTATTTATTAAAACAACTTCAGGTATTGGGTGGAGTTATCAATAACAGTAATACTTTACCGATTTTAGATAACTTTTTATTCGAATTAGATAATAACTCCTTAACTGTTTCAGCTTCTGACTTAGAGACTACTATGTCGGCTAAATTAGAAGTAGAATCTTCTGATGAAGGAATTATTGCTGTACCTGCAAAGTTATTATTAGAAACATTAAAAACGTTTCCTGAACAACCTCTTACGTTTGTAGCGGGAGACAATAATACTATAGAAATAAGCTCTAATCACGGTAAATATGCACTTGCATATGCAGATGGAGAAGAATTTCCTAAAGCAGTAGAACTAGAAGATCCTAGTTCAACAACGCTTTTGGGAGATATTTTAGCAACAGCAATTAGCAAAACGATTTTTGCGACAGGTAATGATGATCTTAGACCTGTAATGAGTGGTGTGTTTTTTCAGTTCTCTACAGAGAGCTTAACTTTTGTAGCTACGGATGCTCATAAATTAGTAAAGTATTCTCGTGAAGATGTACAAGCTTCCCAAGCTGCAGAATTTATTATGCCGAAGAAACCATTAAACCTTCTTAAAGGTATATTAGCAGGTAGTGATACAGAAGTATTGATTGAATACAATGAATCTAATGCAAAATTCACCTTTGATGAGACACAGTTGATCTGTAGATTGATTGATGGTAAATACCCTAATTACGAGGCAGTAATTCCTAAAGAGAACCCAAATAAATTAACTATTGCTCGTAATCAGTTTCTTAACTCTGTTCGTAGAGTTTCTATTTTCTCTAATAAAACAACACATCAAATCCGATTAAAAATCGCAGGCGCAGAATTGAATATTTCTGCAGAAGATATCGATTATTCTAATAAAGCAGAAGAACGTCTGACTTGTGATTACCAAGGTGATGATATGCAGATAGGGTTTAATTCTCGTTTCTTAAGTGAGATGCTAAATAATCTTAATGCTGATGATGTACAATTAGAAATGTCTTTGCCCAATCGAGCAGGAATCCTTACGCCTACCGATGGATTGGATGAAGGAGAAACTGTTACAATGCTGGTCATGCCGGTAATGTTAAACAATTAAGCATATATTATTTAAATGATAAGAATAATAGAATCCAATCGCAGTACTGTGATTGGATTTTTTATTTATTAATAATCGGAAGTACGTACATTCTCAGAACGAACTTAGTTAGTTAGTAAAGGGAATTCTTTTTTATACTTCTATACAACAAAAAATTTAGTCCTATCTAAACAGCTCAAAGTTTTGCATAAAACTATCGCTAAGTAATTACATTCATATGAACTTCGAAGAAATTTTTAAAGGTTTACTGCTAAGCGAAGAAGATAAAAAAATAATTAGTGGCAAGCTGAAAGAAATAAAGGTTACAAGAGGAGAAGTTTTACTATATCCAAATGACACAGCCTACTTTCAATATTATGTAGTGCAAGGATGTTTACGTTCATTTTTCACGGACAAATCTGCAAAGGAACATACTATACAATTTGCAATTACAGATTGGTGGATCGGTGATTACACCGCATTTTTCAAAAAGGAAAAAGCGATTCTCCAGATTGAATGTATCCAAGATGCATCTCTTTTAAGGCTTTCTAGAGACGATATGAATGAAATTTTTGATAAAATTCCCAATATAGAACGCTATTTTAGAATCAAAACGGAGTCTTACATTGGTTCTTTTCAGAAAAGGATTATAGGCGACCTATCTAAAACAGCTAAAGAGCAGTATATTGATTTTGTCAATACCTATCCAAATATAGAACAGCTGGTTAAAAATTACCATATCGCTTCTTATCTAGGAGTCACATCAGAAAGTCTAAGTAGAGTACGAAAAGAAATTGCCAGAAATTAATTTTTTTTCTTATCATAGATCATTTTTTTACATTTTAAGTCGCCTTAATTTTGATCCTGTAAATAATATAATACAAGTATTAATTAGAGGATTATAAATGAAAAAAATCATAGGAATAGCCACAGCTATTATACTATTTGCTTCTTGTGGAAAAAACACAGAAGCCAAAGAAACAACTAAAAAAACAGACACCATGAAGAAAGTATTATTCGTATTAACCAGTCATAGTGATTTAGGAAATACAGGAGAAAAGACAGGATTTTGGATTGAAGAATTTGCTTCACCTTACTATTTTTTGAAAGATAAAGGTGTGGATATCACTATTGCCTCCCCAAAAGGAGGGCAACCACCAATTGATCCAAAAAGTGAATTACCTGATTTCCAAACACCCGCGACTAAAAGATTTAACGGAGACCAAGAAACACAAACTATTCTTGCTAATACTGCCAAACTAGCTAACATAAATGCAAATGACTATGATGCAGTTTTTTATCCAGGAGGTCACGGTCCTTTATGGGATTTAGCAGAAGATGAGAGTTCTATTGCATTAATTGAAGCTTTCTATAATCAAAATAAACCCGTAGGTGCTGTGTGTCACGCACCTGCTATTTTTAAGAACACTAAGGGAGCTAACGGAGAGCCTTTAGTAAAAGGTAAAAAAGTAACCGGATTTTCTAATACAGAAGAAGAAGCTGTTCAATTAACAGATGTAGTACCTTTTCTTGTAGAAGATATGTTAATAGCTAATGGAGGTACGTATTCTAAAGAAGCTGACTGGAGTCCGTATGCTGTAGAAGATGGATTATTAATTACTGGACAAAACCCAGCTTCATCAGAGCTCGTTGCTGAGAAATTGTTGCTACAACTTAAGTAATACCAATTACAATTTTGTTTTACGGTAAATTTAAAAGTATATAGGAATAACACAAACTCATATATATTATACCAAATCCAAAAGCGCAAAATTAACTAGTTTGCGCTTTTTTTATACTTTTATACTCCAATATTTAATTCAATTGATCCCAAAATAAAAGAGTATCTAATAATGACGGAAGAAGAAAAACGAAATTATTTTTGTCATATACACACCAACTTGTTTTCTCAAAGTAAATGCCATCATTGTTATAGAGGTATGTGTCATACTTGTCTACATAACAATTCTACTATTTGTCCGGACTGTATAAGAACACAGTTTTTAACTGGAGATCAATATAAAAATCAAAAAGAAATAAGCTATATTCTTTCTATAGGTTTAGGAGTTACTCTATTATTTCACGTATACCAATATTACACTATTTCTGAGATATACAATAATTTTAATTTTTTAGAGAGTCTTTTATACGTTCTTCTTGGGACTTTGACTGCCATTAGTGCATATTATATGTATAGTGAAGTTACTATTATTAGAGATGTTAGTAAAATCCCTTTTATTGGAGGAAAACTTGTTCTTTTATTAATTCTTATAAGTCTGGTTATAGGAATCCCATTATTATATTTACTTTACAAAATAGCAGTATTCCTAAGACATCACTTATTTTCTTAAAAATAAATAGTTTAAAAGTAATAACTATCAGCTTACAAATAAAATAACCCTTCAAACTCGGCATTACCCCTTAGCATTGAGAAAGAAGGGTCATCTTCCACTTATCAAACCTAATCAATTTTGTTAATTCCTGTAGTTCATTAGACATTGCACTTTGTTCTCTACATGGAACTTATTGCTCTGCCAAATGGGAATATGCATTTTTCCAGATTTCACAACAGGTAACTTTTCTTTTATTTTTGAAATAGTATTTATCTTTTCTATAGCTTTAGCATATCTTTTATCTATAGAGATAGAAGCGCCTCTATAAACATCAATCATATTACGTTGCAGCTCGTCTTTTCTTTTCCTGATAATAGAAATATCCACATCACCATTGTTAAGATCTTTTAATAATGATTGCCACTCTTCTTTTATTAAAAATGTCCGTAATGCAGATTGCTTATGCTTTATTGAGATATCTCCTAAATTATATTTTTGAAAATATAAAATAACCAGAAATATTACTGAAGATACCATAAACAATGCTAATCCAAGATCGAAATTTTCTGTAAATCCAATAATTAAAACTCCAGAAACTATAAGTAATGCTGTAAGAAACTGAAGTCCTTTAAACGTCATTAGCCTTTGGTTTAAAATTCGAATGCATTTTTTCTGTGCACTGTGTAGAGATATTGTCTTTTCGTATAGCTTACTTATTTGCAATTTTATTCTTACCGATTCAGGAAATTTACGCCCAAAAACTTCTCTCCATTTTTGTCTTGAACCCCATTTTTTATTAGACATCTCTAGTTTTATAGCACTTTCAATTTTAAAATGTGCAACAATAGCTTTATACCTAAAGTTTTCTGGGTTATGTATTTTTTGACCATTTCCTATACCATCCCAAACTACTTTTGAAGCTTGTTGACTCATTAGGAATTTAAAAAAGTCTAAGCACATAACATCAAATTGTGCATATGATTCGTAGTTCTTATTGGTAGATAATAAAAATTCATATGCCAGTGTATCTATCAATACATCCTTGATTCTTACTTTACAATTTTGTTTCCAGGCTTTAACCATTTTACATAATTTCCTAAGGTTATAATTAGTAGTTTTATCGACAACCTTCATAGCCTCTTGTAAAGATATAGGCTTATTAATACTCCAGCTACCATTTAGGTCTGCAAAAATATAACCTCCTCCATCCCTAATAAATCCGGGAAATACATTAAAACACATGCTATCAGAAAATCTAATGCTTATTGCATGTTTTTCTTGATTAATACTAGTTTTAGGATATATAGTTGCTATTGACCTTCGTACATCTTCCAGAAACCTTGCCTGATAATTTCCTCCGCATTCTTCATACTCAACCAGCAAATGAGATGGCATCTCAAAGATCATATCAATCTCTTGGATACCATCATTTGCGGTCTCTCTTCCATAGCAACCTGTATAAATACTGCCGTAACTAGTATCTATATTCCAAAAATCATTATTTAATTTTTTATTTATTGAATTGTAACGTAATGAAATAATTGATTTCTTTTTATCAGAAATCCTAAGCTCATCACAAAACATATTAAAGTTTGCCGATATACTCATCGTCATAAATATTTTTAGAAATCATTGGGCATATAACCCTATTGACTATTATATTATTAATTTATTTCCCCACATCAGGACTGGTTGCATGAAGTAGCGCAGTCTGGAAACGATTATCTATGCTGACAAACAAAAGTTATCAGATTGATTTATATTAGTGATAAGCTCGATATCAATGTGGGGTAAATATGAGTAACTAATAATCTTACTAAATAATCGTCGAGTGGTAAGTCTCCGAATTAATCCAAATCTAAATCCGAATTAATGGGTTTTAAGAGCACATTTAATTAACAAAAGATGAACTTCCAATGTGATAAGAAGTCAACTAATAAAAAGTATTTTTTTTTCATATCAATTTTATTTTGGGATTATTTAAAAATCTAATAACAAGCGCTTTATAATTTTTCTTAGTTCCAATGTACAAACAAAAACAAAAAATTAATTACGGTAAAACCATAATAATAATACGTGTAAAAAACCCAAAAAAACCTGAAGTATTGAAAAGCCTATAGCTAACACAAAGAATTGTCCTACAAAATAATGTTAAAAATTCATTTTTTTAACATTTAAACCTTTAAAATTGTGCGTTTCATCGTAAAATACTAGTAATAACAGGTTGATTTTCATGGGGAATTTACCCTTAAAAATGAATATTCTTACAGTGTTATTATTTAAATTCTACTTATAAACCGTAAATCGGAATAAAAAAATGGAAAATTCCCTCTTTTTTAATTCCAATTTATCAATAAAATTATAGAGAAATATTGAATTTAAACATTACACTTCATACAATAATAACCGATTTAGATATAGGTGTATTTTTAAATGGAAATGAAAAAATAAAGTACCTATTTCTAAATTACCATGTTCTAAATTTAATTATACTTTCTTTTTCACAACTCATCGAGAAATATTACTTCTAGAATATTCCATTTGATTATTATGATATGCCTTCCAGAAATATCTATTAATTAGGAATATGCTTACATATAGTATCATTTAGAAACCTCACTATACACTATAAAAAAAGCCCCACTTATTAAAAAGTAGGGCTTTTTATTAGAATATCTTCGGTTATTCTTTTACAAATTTCTTGTTAACAGTTCGTTTTCCATCATTAACAGAAATAAAATACATTCCTGATGGTAGTCCGTTAAGCTCAATTGGTTCTTTTATGACCTTCCCTACTTTTATAACTTGACCTATTTGATTTACAATTTTATAATCTGCCTTAGCTGTATTTTCTAGTTGTATTCTCACTTCTCCTATAACCGGATTAGGATAAAAACTAAAATCAAATACAGTAGCTATATTTTCTTTTACAATCTCCTCAGAAAAATTCCGTGATGCAGAACCTACACAGAAGCTATTACTGTCTTGCGTTCCGAAAGAACCTCCAGAAGCCAATATAGCTCCATTAGAAGAATCTGTTAAAACATAAGAACCATTACCATAATTACAACAAATACCGTCGCCATAAACATCCTTTACAATCAATGTATAACATCCTGTATCCAAAGTTCTGGATACATTAAGAGTTGAGCCATCTGCTTGAGCCCCATAAGTACCACCGGAATACACTACTTGATTACTATCGTTTCTTATTTCCCAACTTGTTTCTTCTGGATAATTATCAAAAGTAATTCTTAAATTAACATCAGTAGTCGTTGATCCACCACCTGTATTTCCAGAAGTGGAAAAATTGACCGCATCAACAGCCATATCCCCTTGCCAGGTAGTTCCTGTAATTCCATTAAAACGTAACTGCACTTTTTTGCCTGTGTAAGCAGCTAAATCAACAGAAGCTGTCTGCCAGGAATTTCCTTGATTTCCGGATTTGCTCCAGACGGATGCCCAAGTGGTTCCGTCAAGACTTGCCTCCAGAACCAAACTTCCCATAGCTGAAGCACCATACATATGATATTTAAATGAAAAGGTAGCCTGAGTTGCATTCGTTATATCGTAACAAGGCGAATACATTATTGCTCTTTTGTTAGAATAATTAGGAGTAGAAGATTCCATATAAATATAATAAGAACCTGCATTTGCTGAACTTGGACCAGTATTAGAAGATGGTGTGCTACCGGAACCAGTTACCCAATTAAAATCATCTCCAGATGTAGCTTGCTTCCAGGCACCAAAAGTATTTTCAAAACTTTCAGTATAAGGAAAAGAAGTTATTGTTGAACTACAGAGTGTATTTCCTCCACCTCCGGTGGTTCCAAAACGATCCTCTGCTTGTGGTCCTCCCCAAATCTGAGTGGCAAATGCGGGATTATCAATAAAAGGGTTTCTATTTCCTTGTAAATTTTCGATAATTGGATTTCGTTGTAACTCTAATTGAGAAACGGGATCTTCAGCATTCCATTCCAGAAACAACTGGATCATATTAGTATCGCCTGGTACTGCTGTTCCTATTCCAACATTAGAAGGTAAACATCGGTTACCATATCTTATGTACATAAACATCATCATCCGGGCTACATCACCTTTAAATTCATCTCCTGGATACCAATGTCCTTGTGAAGTCGTTCCGGAATTTCCAGAACCATCTGCAAACTTACGACTTCCTCTACTAGAATTTCTTTGCACATCAGAAGGTCTTAGATGATGCGCATCAGCTCCTGGCCCGGAAGTTCCTAAATTCGGATTACCTAAAGATTTTGGATACACGTGTTCTCTATTCCAGTCCGTAGAACCTCCACCATTATTATTTACTCCTCTGGTTCTATCTGTTGTAGAGTTCCCATCAGTATCACTAAATCCATAGATAAGAACAACTCTAGAAGAGTTCGTAGGATCAAGATCTGTTTGTTTTAAGGCGTCCCAAACTCCAGGAGTATACGATAATGTATTCGTTTGAGTGTTTGTAACTTTAGTAGCTAATTCGCTTTTTAAAGACTGACCAGATAAAGAAAGATTCACATCATTATAATATGATGGTATCTGACCAAAACTAGTAAGAGCGTACCCCATTACTAGTAATAGCAATAATTTTTTCATTGTGTGTTGTGAGTTAATTTAGTAAATTTTAACGTTTCCGAAGCTAAAACTATTTTGTTAAATTAACTAGAGGTCTATGTTATCAAATCATTACCCAATATGTTGATAATGTAACAATTAGCTTATTTAAAAAACACAAACACTTGATTTTAAACAAATTACACGAAAACAAACTTGTTAATAAGTTGTTTCTTACAAAGCTATATAGGAATTATACTTCAATATCATCATGCAAAACCTATAAGTAGTGAAAAGAATATCATATACTTTAGTAGAATATATAATTAATCCTCAATTCTTTAGGGTGTTTAACGTACTGTAATTAGGGAATTTTCACTTACATTTAAACAATTAACTTAAATATCTTACACAATGAAGAAAATCTTAGAATTAAAAGGAATCCAAAAATTAACTAAAGAGAATCAAAGACAAATTAAAGGAGCTTGGCAAGGACGTGCTACGTGCTGTCCTAGTGGCAGAGGCTGCCTTATAAGTTTTGGAAACCAAAGCTTCTGTGAACCAGGATATTGTGATCGCTGGGGAAGATGTATTTTTGCTTAATTGCAAAAACTTAAAACCTATAAAGGCATTCTTAACTAGTTTGCCTTTTTTTTACCTTCAAAAAAAAGCATCTTTATTAACTTAAATATTATACACAATGAAAAAAAATCTTAGAATTAAAAGGAGTTCAAGAACTTAGCAAAGGACAACAAAGGTCCATAAAAGGAGCAAACACCTATATTTCTTGTTGTAATCCAAATCCTATCAATGGTAGCGGTAACAGATGCCGAATTAGTTTTCCGGGAGGTAGTTTCTGCGAGCCAGGAAGATGTAATGGATGGGGTGGATGTATTATCTTCTAAACCTATAAGAATTAGAGAGAATTTAAGAGAGGCTGTCTAAAAAGACCGTCTTTTTTGGTTTTTCGAACATCCCAATATTAAACACAAGTTGTTGAAATTTATAAATATCAAGCAAGTGAACTTGTATTTCAATTTGCTTTACGACTATCTTGTAAGTATATATTAACTTTAAATATCTACACAATGAAAAAAATCTTAAACCTTAAAGGAATTCAGAAATTAACAAAAAAAGATCAACAGCAAATCACTGGTGCTTGGGGACGCCCTTTTGTATACTGCGGACCACCAAGAAAATGTTGCCAAATGTTTAATGGAATGGAGTTTTGTGACTTTGGATATTGCCAGCCTAATGGGACTTGTATTTGGGCATAATGAATTATGAACCATTTTAAATTTAAAAAGACTACTTAAAATTTAGGTAGTCTTTTTATATTGTTCTTTACTGCATATACAAGTTAATTTAGAGATGATTTTAGCTTACAGTAAGAAAAACTATTATTAAAGATCTACTTTTTCATATAGATTTGTAATATCATTAAATACAACCGTTAGAGCGTCACTTAACTTATACACCTCTTCTTTTTTTAAGGTTTTATTCATTAATTTTTCTTTTTGAGTCTTAACATTATCCCATTTGGTCAATGCTAACCCAATCTTTTCGTCTATTTCGGGATTATTAAACTGGCAAATCATTAATTTAGTTAATGCTCCTTCTAATTCATTATATGTATTGTTTAATATTCTTGTAACATTCTTATCATTTACCGCTATAGTATTAGCATAATAGTAAAGAGCCAATCTTTGGGAAAGCATCCTTTGTCGACCTGCTACATTAATAATTGTTTGTAACTCTAATCGATCCGCTATGCTAACATTATCACCTAAAACCTCTGCATCCGTTGCAGAATTTACCAATTTAGAATTATTTATAATAGAAGCTACGGTTTGATTAGATGCCATCAGCAAATCGGTATTCAAATCTGTTATCTTTTTAGCATTTTCGTAACCCGGTGTTGTTTCTAGTGCTTTTTTGAACTCTACAAATAATTGATCAACCTTTTGAATATTAGTTGTAGTTAATTTATTTCTGGAATTTTCCAATAAAAACGAGTTCTGTCTTTCAAATAAAATTTTAGACGTTAATAAATCCTTTTTTGCTTTCATATCACTAGGATTAGAAACCAGATACAAATATGCTTTAGACATTTTTTGCGTAAGCATTCTTTGTTTCCCTGCTACGTTAATAGCGTTGTTAAAGGTGACCTTTCCAAATTTAATGTTTTGCTGTGCCTGTAAAGAAGTACTGAATACCATAAGAAGTAGTACAACAATACTACTTACCAACTTGTTGTTTGAAGTCATAATAAAATAGATTTAGGTTTTATTTTCTTCATTACTATGTTAGAAGAAAAATTAAAAAAATAGAGCAAAAATGTAAGAAGTGTACGTTAAGTAGGTTATGTGTTCTCTTACAAACACAGGTCGAAAATATACTTTTATTTGGATAATAAAAAAAAATAAATGTTAAAATTTCCCCGAACAAAAACAAATAAATCCTTTAAATTAAGGTTTTTACAAAAAAAATCTATGCATAAAAACAAATCTCTATTGTTCCAACAACCTCAATGATTGCTGAGCAATCTCCAATTCTTCATTTGTAGGAATCACTAGAATTTTAACCTTAGAAGAAGCCTGGCTAATGTCTCTAATTTCTTTAGATCTGACACTATTTTTTTCTTCATCCAATTCAATCCCTAAATACTCTAAATTAGTGCTAACCAATTTCCTTATTACATCAGAATTCTCTCCAATTCCTGCTGTAAACACAATGGCGTCCAAACCATTCATCACAGCTGTATATGAACCTATAAACTTTTTAATACGATACGCATTCATTTCTAAAGCTTTCTGGCAATTCACATTTCCATTTTCTGCATTAGATTCTATATCACGTAAATCACTATATCCGGTTAAGCCAAACATACCACTTTCTTTTTGGAGTAACGAGTTGACTTCATCCAAAGAATACCCTAATGATTTTACTAAATAAAAGATGACAGCAGGATCGATATCACCGGATCGAGTACCCATTATCAATCCATTCATTGGTGCGAATCCTAAGGTATGGTCTATACTCTTACCATTTTCTATAGCGGTCATACTGCATCCATTACCTAAATGAATTGTAATAATCTTAGTGTTTTGCTTTCCTAAAAACTCAATTGCTTTTTCTGATACATATTTATGACTGGTACCGTGAAAACCGTATACCCTAATATGGTGTTCATCCAGAAAAGCGTTAGGAATTGCATATTTATAGGCTTCCACAGGCATTGTCTGATGAAACGCTGTATCGAATACTGCAACTTGTTTTGCATCTTTAAAAATCTCTTCTGAAACCAAAATCCCTTGCAAATTCGCAGGATTATGAAGTGGTGCTAACGCAGAAAGTTTTTCTATTTTTTGCTTTACCTCGTTATTAATTTCTACAGTTTTAGCAAAAGTACTTCCTCCGTGAACCACCCTATGCCCTACTACTTGAATTTCTGAAGCTGAAGTAATCACTCCTATTTCCGAATCCAGTACATAGGAGGCAATTAATTTCAGTCCTATTTTATGATCAGGAATAGTAACCTCTTTTTCAATATCCTGAGTATCCGTTTTATAGTTGATTTTAGCATTTTCTAACCCGATACGCTCCACCAATCCTGAGCAAAGAACTTCGGCCGAGGGCATATTGAATAATTGAAATTTAATTGATGAACTTCCTGAATTTAATACTAGTATTCGCATAACGTAAGTTTCTTCTTTTTATAATCCTTGAGCCTGAATTGCGGTAATAATAACTGTATTATAGACATCATCTACTGTACAACCTCTACTTAAATCATTTACCGGTTTATTTAGTCCCTGAAGCATTGGACCAATTGCTAAAGCTCCTGTTTCTCGTTGTACAGCCTTATACGTATTGTTACCGGTATTAAGATCAGGAAATATCAAAACACTAGCTTGTCCTGCCACTTCAGAATCAGGAAGCTTACTCTGTCCAACCCTCATATCCACAGCAGCATCATACTGTATTGGGCCTTCAATCTTAAGTTCCGGATGCTTTTCTTTTACTATTCTCGTAGCTTCTCTTACCGTTTCCACATCTTCTCCTTTTCCAGATGTACCAGAAGAATACGATAACATTGCTACTTTTGGCTCGATACCAAATGCAGCAGCTGATTGGGCTGAAGAAATTGCTATTTCTGCTAGTTGTTCAGCATTTGGATTCGGATTGATAGCACAATCTCCAAACACAGAAACCCTATCATCTAAACACATAAAGAACACAGAAGACACTACTTTTACACCTGGTTTAGTTTTAATAAACTGTAATGCTGGTCTAATAGTATGCTGGGTAGTATGAACAGCTCCAGAAACCATTCCGTCCGCGTGACCTTTGTAAATCATCATGGTTCCAAAATAAGATACATCTGCCATCATATCCCTGGCCATGTCCATATTCACATTCTTATGTTTTCGCAATTCGTAAAATGTTTCTGCATAATCATCAAAATGTGCGGATTTTGTTGGAGATACAATGTTTACCTTACTAAAATCAATAGGAATATCTAGCTTAGTAGCCTTACTTTTGATTTTCTTTTCTTCACCGATAAGGGTAATATCTACTACATTAGATGCTTGTAATCTAAATGTTGCTCTTAGAATTCTCTCATCAGATCCTTCAGGTAGAACAATGTGCTTTTTATGTTTTAGTGCTCGTTTTAAGAGGTTATACTGAAACATACTTGGGGTCAAACTATCGGACTCAAAAGTAATCAAAGGATCTACTAAACGATCTGCATCAACATACTGTTCGAATGTGCTAATCGAAGTATTTATTTTTTGTAGATTATCTGCATATATTTTTGATCTAATAGCACCTATCTTATTCGTAATCGAAAAAGTTCCTTGCGGAACTGATACAATTGGTACCGAAAGAGATACACCTTCTATTAATTTAAGAATTGGTTCCTCTGGTATGATTCCTCCTGTAAGAATAATACCCGAAATTTTAGGATAGTTATCCGATATATTAGCTTGTAAAACGCCCAAAATAATATCAGCACGATCACCCGGAGTAATCACAAGGCTATTATCCTTAAGATGTGTAAGGTAGTTACGTAATTGCATAGCTCCTACACCAAAGCTTCCTGCTTGATTATTCAAAAACTCTTTTCCGAAGAGAATGTTTCCATCTAATTCTTTTACAATCTCTCTAATTGTAGGGTTAATTAAGGAACTTATTTTAGGTATAATTATTTGCGCTACACCTTCTTCGAATTCCTCTTCTAGTTTTTCCGTTAATTCTTTTTCGCAACCATTAACAACCTTGTTAGCGACCACTGCAACCACCTCTGCATCTTTACTGGTAAAAGTATCATACGCTAATTTTAGATTTCCGGCGATTTCTTCTTTTGTCTTATCCACACCACTAGCCACGATAATGGATGGAATCCCTAAGTTTTTTGCAATGATGATATTAATATCAAATTCAATGATACTTCCTTCATCAGAAAAATCTGTTCCTTCTACCAGAATAAAATCGAATTTTTCTTCCAGATTTTTATATTTCTCTATAACACCGTCTATAATTGCTCCAGATCTACCTTGATTGTACTTCTGGAGCACCTCACTTCTGGTAAAAGCATAGGTGTTTTTGAAATTGATATCTAACTCAAAATGTGATATTACAGTATTAATATGGTTATCTATTTCCCCTTCTTTAGGGTCATCAATAATAGGTCTGAAGTATCCTACTCTAGCTACTTTTCCCAGTAACATTCTCATTAATCCTAAAACAACAATGGATTTACCACTATTAGGTTCAATAGTAGCAATATAAACGGCTTTACTCATGTATATAAATTTGGTGGTGCAAAGATATGGTAATCGCACTAAAATAATACATTGTAATATAACAAGAAAAAGTTATCCTTTTAAGGTCAAAAAACATTAACCTTTTTATTCTGAATTAAACAAAAAAAGGATCAGTACTTTACTGACCCCTTTATAAACAATTGATATTATTAACTGCTGAAAATTTCCTGTTTTGAATACCATATCTTAAAACAGATTTTCAAAATTGAAACTATACCTTAAATGGATCCCGCTCTACAGCGGGATAATTTCAGCCCTATTTTGAAGGCGGTGCCTTCAAAATAGGGCTGAAATTAATTTATATCTTCGCCTTTTTTAAGCTTTTCCAGGTCACCTGACAACCTTCCTTTAAATCTTTCGGGAGCATTACCCAAAGCTACATTAATAGATTTGATCGCATTTTTATAGTCTCCTGTTGCAGAATATGCTCTAGCCAACCCATAATTAGAGGGCCAAGCACCATTATTATTTTTCACATTATTCTTTAGAATCTCTAGTGCTTTATCTTTTTGTCCTTGACCAATAAGACCATTCCCCAATTGAAATACCTGAGTAGCATTTCCCATAGTTGCGGCCTTATCTACTATTGTCATTGCTTCCTGAGTCTTACCTTGTTTTGCTAAAATCTGAGATTTTAAAGAAAGATTGCTAAATGTTTCTTTACTAAAGAAATTACCACTGATCGATCCATTTACCCATTCTAAAGCCTGATCCAGATCGCCTGCATTAAACGCATAGTTGGCAGCATTATCCCAGTTTGTTTGGGTAAATCCGGCATTGCCTCTAAGATCGTCTTTTATTCCTTTCATGACTATACCCGTTACATCTACTTCTATCTTAAAAGGGATTTCTTTTTTCTCCCATCGCAAAGCTGCAATTGTATTATTTGCTTCAAAAGAAGGAAATAAAAACATTAGTGTTTCGGTATGAGGCACTTCTTTAGTTTTAACATCTACACGTAATACATCTTCTTTTTCATCGTAAAAATAACTACCCCAAGAGCTTGAATTTTCAGAAAATATCACCGTAGCACCGCCATCTTCTTTTAACGCAATATGTAGCCCATAAAGTCCGGCTTTTATATCCTTTCCTTCTACCTTTACGTCATTCGAAAATTCTATTGTTGTATTCTGATTAGCTCCCGCTCTCCAAGGTGCTGCTGTAGATGTTCCAAATCCCAGATTATTATATCCGTAAGGAACTAGTTTTCCCCAAACTTCACGTTCTTTTACACTTGGTCTACCATAATCTATAGTAATATCTGTAATTCCTACTCTTTGCGTAACCTGTGCACGCTGACTAGCCTCAGGTGTTTTGAGCTGAGCATTTAACTGGATTGTAAACAACATCATTGCACAGGCAATACATGTCATCATTAGTTTGGATTGTTTCATCTGTTTTTATTTTTACTTTTTAGTGGTCAGATGGAATTCGCCAATAATCATTAAGGAAAGTAGCTACCTAATTATCATGGCTCATTTCATAACTGAATTGTTTGAATTTTTATTGGATTCCGTATGAAAGAAAAATCATACATCTCAAACAATATTAAGATGATATCCTCAATCCTAATGTTACCGTAATGTTAAAGTGAAAAAGTAAGTCCTAATAATTGTTAAATAATTTATTCTTTTAACAACTGGTTAACAAAACCTTCGAACTCTTTCTTATAATCTATATATTTTTGACCAGTTGCCGGACCATTAAAACCTGTATGAATCTTACGGACTTTTCCTTTTTTGTCTATAAAAATTGTGGTCGGATAAGACAACACATGATTAAGCATTGGCAGTTTCTCCTGAGCTTTTTCTTTATTTGATGTTCCGTATTGGGCTAAAAGAATAGGATATTCTACCTTTAATTTAGAACGCAATCTCTCAATGGATTTAAACGCTTTTTCTGAAGTCTTAGCATATTCAAACGCCAGTGCTACAAATTCGATATCCTTATCCTTATTTTTATTATAATAGTCTACATAATATTTGGTTTCATCCATACAATTAGGACACCAGGTTCCCATAATCTGGACCATGGTTACTTTATTTTTGAAACGATCATCTTCAAGAGAAACCTGATTTCCTTTTGCATCTGGAAAACTAAATTCTAATTTATCATATCCTTCTTTTATAAAAGTAAGAGAGTCTTCTGATGGTAATTCATATACCTCGTTACGTTTTGCTGTAAATGGTTCTTTCCAATGGTTACCAGAATAGAAATGACCATTCATAGTACTATCAGTAACCTGAGCAGTAAAAAGAAACGCATGTGCTCCATCAAAAGTGGATAATTCTAATTTATCATTGTTCAATACTCCTTCCAGATAACGATAATCACCTGTTGTCGTCCTGAATGTTCCAGTAACAATGTTTCCATTTTGTTTAAAAATTCCTTTAGCAATGTATTGATCTTCCGGAACATCTTTACTAAAAACTGATTCCCAATTCCCTTGAACGTTGGCAGTTGGTTTTGAAACAATTTCAAATCTATCTTTTACTCCAAACGTTCCTTTAAAAGGAACAATTCTGTCGAGACTCTCTTTAATAAAGCTTCCAGAGAGCGTCATAGAATCTTCGAATTTTGCTGCTATATATCCTTCAAAAACAGGAAATTTAATAAAAACTGAATCTCCTTCGATTCTTACCTCATCTACGTCTATGATTTCTTCAGCATTAAAAATTTTCAAAGTTTGATCATCAAAAACTTCAAACAGAAAAGGTAATTCCTTATTATCTTGCACAGCCAAGGAAGCTTTCCAAAGGCCACTTTTAAGGAATAATTCATTATTTGATTTCTCTTCTTTACAAGAGAATAACAAGAGTGTAGTTACAAGTATTAGAGTGTATTTTTTCATAGATCTGTGTAGAATATAAAAACTGTCTAGAAAGATTATCAAACCTTACTAGACAGTTCTTATTAATTATTAAAATATTTTTACGACACGTAAAAAATTCAATTAATTATTATTCCTTTTAGAAGGAGTTTTCTTTTTAGTTTCGTTTACGTTTTTATTTTGTTGTTTTTTCTTTAGTTCTTTTTTCCAATCCATATCAGCTTTTATTAAAGCTGCTTTATTTTTTTCTCGCCCTGTTAATCCTAATTCTTCCTGTAGCTTTTTAAAATTCTCTTCATCTTCCTTATCTACAGGCTCCTTAATTTTTTTAGCTTTTACCGATTTAGACGCTACTAAATTAGTCTTTTTTGATTTTGCTGATTTAGACGTTACTAAATTAGTTTTTTTTGATTTTGGAACATCGTGATATTGAGCATTGGAATTATATGTTCCAATAACAACAGTAAACATTGCTAACAATAAAAAATTTGAAAGTTTCATTTTAGGGCATTAATTAATTAACCCAAAAATACTGAATTCTATCGATAAATGTCAAATAATCAGGTTAAAAATCAAACTTGCAAAAGAATTGAGCGTTAAAATTCACTTAGAAATTATGTGAGTTTTCAAATATTATTTATCACTTGCAGTATAACCTACTTTTCTTGTTTGTCAGCTTTACCCAAAGTAGTATCTTTACCGCCTAATTTCAGAATCATCATTAATGAAAATTTCATATAACTGGCTTAAGCAATTTATTAAGCTTGATTGGGAGGCGGAAAAAGCAGGAGAACTACTTACTGATTTAGGGCTTGAAGTAGAAGGAATAGAAACCTATCAAAGTGTAAAAGGAGGTTTAGAAGGCGTAGTTGTAGGACAGGTTATTAGCTGTGCGCAACACACTAATGCAGATAAACTAAAAGTTACAAAAGTAGATTTAGGTAATGGAGATCCTGTGCAGATTGTATGTGGTGCACCTAATGTAGCTGAGGGCCAAAAAGTTCCTGTTGCAACTATTGGAACTAAATTATATGATGAAAATGGTGAGGAATGGAAAATTAAGAAAGGTAAAATTCGTGGAGAAGAAAGTTATGGAATGATCTGTGCCGAGGATGAATTGGGGCTTGGTAAAAGCCATGACGGTATTATGGTTCTTGATAACGACATTGCTGTTGGTACTCCTGCTGCTGACATTTTTGATATAGAAAATGATCATGTATTCGAAATAGGATTAACTCCAAACCGAGCAGATGCTATGAGTCATTGGGGTACTGCTCGTGATCTAAAAGCTGGTTTACAGCAAAAAGATCTGAACCTGGAACTTATTACTCCATCTGTTAGTAATTTTAAAGTAGAAAACAGATTACATAAGTTCGATATCGAAGTAAAGAATCCTGAATTAGCACCAAGATATTGTGGGGTTACTATTTCTGGATTGAAAGTAGCCGAATCCCCTTCTTGGTTACAGCATCGATTGAAGGCAATTGGCATTGCTCCAAAAAACAATGTAGTAGATGTTACTAATTATGTCTTACACGACTTAGGACAACCACTACATGCTTTTGATGCTCACTACATAGAAGGAAATAAAATTGAAGTAAAAACCCTAAAAACTGGTACTAAATTCACAACATTAGACGAGGTAGAACGTGAATTACACGAAGAAGATTTAATGATTTGTGATGCTAAAAAACCACTATGTATCGCAGGAGTTTTTGGGGGAATTAACTCTGGAGTTACAGAAAACACTACTTCAATTTTCTTAGAAAGTGCTTATTTTAATCCGGTAAGCGTTCGTAAAACAGCAAAACGTCACGGGCTAAATACAGATGCATCATTCAGGTTTGAGAGAGGTATTGACCCTAACGTTACTGAATATGCCTTAAAAAGAGCAGCTTTGCTTATACAAGAATTAGCTGGCGGAGATATTACCAGTGACATTATAGATCTATATCCTAAAAAAACGGAAGATTTTCAGGTGTTCTTATCTTTTGAGAATACTACAAAGCTAATCGGAGAAGAACTTCCTCAGGAAACGATCAAAAGTATTTTGAGTTCTTTAGAGATCAAAGTAAACAATATAACTGAAAGTGGCCTTGGACTAACCATTCCTGCATATCGCAATGATGTCCAAAGAGAAGCTGATGTTATTGAAGAAATTCTTCGTGTGTACGGATATAACAATATTCAATATACTCAAAAGTTAAACGCATCCATTTCTAACATTGATAAGTTTTCTGACCATAACATACAAAACACAATTTCTAATCAGTTGGTTGGGCAGGGTTTTAATGAAATGTTGGCTAATTCATTGACAGCTCCTGATTATATTTCATTATCGGAGCAACTAAAAGAAGAAAACAATGTAGAAATGCTCAATCCATTAAGTAATGATTTAGCAGTGATGCGACAATCATTATTGTTTTCTGGTTTAGAGGCTATTTCATATAACATCAATAGAAAGCGTTCTGATCTTAAATTTTTTGAATTTGGAAAAACGTATCATAATTACGAAAGCGGAAGAATTGAAAACAAACATTTAAGTTTATTAATTACCGGAAACAAAACCAAGGAAAGCTGGAAAATAGCTCAATCAAATAGTGATTTCTTTTATTTAAAAGGTGTTGTCGAAACCATATTGAGCCGTTTAGGAATCAAGACATCTAAAACATCGCCGATAAAGAACGATCTTTTTGCAGAAGGTGTTTCTTATAGTTTGGGAAAATCAAAGTTGGTAGAATTCGGAATCGTTAGAAAATCTGTTTTAAAACATTTTTCTATTTCTCAGGAAGTATTGTATGCTGATTTTAATTGGGATACCATACTGGAATTTGCAAGACGAACTAAGATTAAATTCACCGATATTCCTAAGTTCCCGGAAGTAAGAAGAGACTTTGCTTTATTATTGGACAACACAGTAACTTTTGAAGAAATTCATACCATTGCTAAGCAAACTGAAAAACAACTTCTGAAAAGTATTAACTTGTTTGATGTATATGAAGGTAAAAATTTACCGGATGGTAAGAAATCATATGCGGTTAGTTTTATATTACAAGACGAACATAAAACACTTACGGATAAACAAATTGATAAAATCATGAACAAGCTTCAGCATAATTTTGAAAATAAATTAGGAGCTGAATTACGATAAAAAAGTGATCTATATATAGATATTTTAAAAATGCCTTTGAAAATTTCAAAGGCATTTTTTATGAAAGAAAACATATCTTTAACCTCAAAACCCCTATAAAAACAATAAATGACAGATAGGTGACACCTAAATGGCGTAACAAAGACCGAGCTCTATCCATAGCTTTGTCCTGTACAAAAAAAAAACAAAAACATGGAACATCAATCAATTTCAAAAAATCTATTGTATCAACGTAAACTAAAAGGATACACACAAGAAGAGTTATCGGATAGAACAAAAGTTGGGATACGAACCATCCAACGCATAGAGAAGGGAGAAGTAAATCCACATTTACAAACGGTAAAACTATTAGCTACTGCATTGGATATCGAAGTAGATGATCTTCTTCCATTAGAAAACCCCAAAGAAGAAACGATACAACAAAAATGGTTATTACTATTACATGCAACTCCTATACTTGGATTCGTAATTCCGTTATGTAATATTTTGTTACCTATATTTCTTTGGATACATAAAAGAGAGGATAATAAAATCTATGACAACCATGGGAGATTGATAATCAATTTTCAAATCACGATGAGTATTTTATTTATTTTTTCATTTATAGCATTAGTCACATTACCAGGCCTCGGTTTTTTTCTTTTCATAGCGGTTATTCCATATAGTCTTATTGTAATGGTTATAAATATTATTTCTGTATTAAACTCCAAAAAATGTTATTATCCCTTATCTATCCCTTTCCTAAGAAAAAACAAGGTCACAAAATACATAGGGATTCTTGCTACAATAATTTCACTTAGCTGTATTAGCTGTTCCAATAACATATCAGAGCACATTGTTAGATTAGATAACTCCACTATCACCAAAGATTCTTTAACTTCCAAAATAGAACAGTTAGTTACCGATGCGAATGTGCATGGAATCGCGGTTACTGTTTTTAATAAAAATAAAGCTGTTTATAAGAAAGAATTTGGCCACAAAAATTACAAACAAAAACAGTTATTAACAGACTCTACTAACTTTTATGGAGCATCTTTTAGTAAAGCAGTTTTTTCTGTTCTGGTAATGAAATTGGTAGAAGAAGGAGTTATTGACCTGGATACTCCATTAGAATCTTATCTGCCTAAAAAAATACATGAATATGAACCAAAAACCAGATGGCATGATGATTTTTCTGCTTTAAAAACAGATTCACTATATCACAAAATAACTGCTCGCATGTGTTTAGCACATACTACAGGATTTCATAACTATAGATGGTATGAATCTGATCAAAAATTGAGAGTGCATTTTGAACCAGGTAGTCGCTATAGCTATTCTGGAGAAGGTTTTATATATCTGCAAGTGATTCTTGAAAAACTATTAGGAAAAGGACTTGAAGAAATAGCGCAAGAAAAATTATTTAAACCATTAGCGATGGATCACTCTAGTTATCAATGGAATGAATCGTTTGAAAACGATTTTGCTTACGGCCATTCTGCTGAAGGGAATCTTTTTAAGAAAGACAAAGACAATGAGCCTAGAGGCGGTGGCACTCTAGAAACAACTTCTGGAGATTATACAAAATTTATTGAAGCTGTCTTACAAAGTAAGATCATTTCTAAAGATTCCTGGGACGAAATCTTCAAGCCGCAAATAAGAATCAGAACATTAGCGCAATTTGGTCCATTATCCCATAAAGAAGGATCACTTAATGATAATATCCAGCTAAGTTATGGGTTAGGATGGGGAGTATTGGTATCTCCTTATGGAATTGGAGCTTTTAAAGAAGGTCACAGTGATGGTTTTCAGAACTACTCAATTGTATTTCCAGAAGCAGAAAAAGGAATTATGATTATGGCTAATAGTGATAATGGAGAAAGTATTTTCAAAGAATTATTAGAAGTAGCTTTAGGTGACACCTATACTCCCTGGAAATGGGAAAACTATATCCCTTATGATAACCAACAGAAGCTTCTACCTAAGAATTAAAAAAACCTAATTCCTTCATAGTAGATACTTATTATACAAGACAAAATGTATATAACCCAACCCGTTGTATTTTGATTTTTCTATTCAAAATTCGTCTAAAGGAGTGCTTCGATTGAAAGAAGAAGTGTATCGAGAATAGGATTTTGGATCCAAAAAGCTATTCTCGATACAATTTTCCTCCATTACATTTTGGAAAATCACTCGAATTGACGCTTTTCTTTAACATTTCTTTCATAATGCACAACTGGTTAACCCATTCATATTCAACATTTGTTAAAAACACAGAAATCTTGTAATACAGATCGTAAATACTTAATTTAGTGATGCTAAAGAAAGAAAAATGATGATTCCTAAGACCAATATCGAAAAAAAACTTACTCAACTACGCGACAAACAATTTGATCCGGCTCGTTGGGAATTACAAGTTCAAGATATTTTTAAAGAGGAAGATAAAAAGAATGATCGTATTATTAACTCATTAGAAAACGGTACTCCAGCGGCAGAAAACGATTTCATTTTTGATTTCTTAAAAAGCGCTAACATCTATCATATAGATCAGATTAAAAAAATCTGTATAGACTACAGATTACGCTTTTTGGATTCTAAATACTTCAAAGGCAAACTTCCTCAGGAAGCAGTATCAAAGATAAAGGATTTAGAGAAAATCCATGAAATAGAATTAAAGGGTTTTAAAATTATTGCTCCCTCAAAACTATTTAAGCTTGCAAATGCGGATGATCCTTTACTTTTTGCTCCAATAGGAAATGACTACTATTATTTAATCCATAAATGGGGAGATGATCTCCATCCATTTCGCAAATTGATGATGTGGTTTTTTAAGAGTTTTGAAAACTTATTAATTCTCACCTTTTTAGTGAGTCTTTTAATTACCTTTATGATCCCGCAAGGATTGTTCAGTAAAGAAAGTAATACCTCAGAATTTATAATGATATTTCTCTTTATGTTTAAATCTGTAGCAGCAGTTGTGCTGTTCTATGGTTTTGCTTTAGGTAAAAACTTTAATACTGCTATCTGGGATAGTAAATATTTTAACGCTTAACAACAATATATGTTTCCCGAAAGTGAATACGAAAGAGTGTATACCGGTAGTCTAATTAATATCCAATTTTTACAAAATTTGCTTCAGGATAGTGGCATCAATTCTATAACCAGAGATGATATGAAATCAGGTATGGCAGCTGGTTTTGGTGGCGGAATCCCAGATCACATTCAACTTTTTGTAAAAAAGACAGATGTAGAAGAAGCAATTCCCATCATAGAAAAAAGTTTATCTTAATCATTATGGAAGAAGAAGAAAATAAAAATCCTCGGAAAAATTGGGATTTTATGATTGGTATTGCACTGGTCTTATTCGGAAGTTTTAGACTATACCAGCGAACTCGTACTGAATCAGAATGGGATTATAGAGTTATTCTTACTATTTTGTTTATTGCTTATGGTGGTTTTTTGATTTATAGGCATTTTCAGAATCAGGATTCTAACAAAAGCTAAAGACCTTTATCAGGTATATTATTCATTGCTCTTTCTGTGATAGCGGTGATAGACAATGATGGATTTACTCCAGGATTGGCAGATATCATGGATCCGTCACAGATGTACATATTTTCGTATCCAAATACCATATTGTTCTTATCAATCACTCCCTCTTCTGCATTTGCCGCCATCACGGCACCTCCCAAAATATGAGCAGTAGAAGGAATTCCTGCTAGTGGTTCTAATCCAAAAACGGTTTCCTTTCCTCCTGTCAATTCTGCATATTTTTTTGCTAAACTGAGAGATTGCGGTATAAAAGCACTTGGTTTTTTACCGACAGTAACTGTGGTATTCATACGACCTATGGAATTTATTTTAAACTTTAGTGTACTATCTAATGTTTGCATAAATAAAAGGATAGCAGTGCTTTTACCCCAATCTTTTGTTGTGTACAATTTAAGATATGACAATGGATGTTTAATAAAACTAGTAATCATTTTTGTGATCCGAACTATTGTATTTTTACCATAGGTTAATGGTAAATGTGATAACCTCCAAAATCCGGAACCTTTTGCATATCGCACAATTTCTAAATGACTATTCTTATCAGTATTCAAAATAGAGCCTATAGCAACGCCCTTAGACATATCTTTTTTACCATCTAGATTTGTCACACTTATTAGACTTTCATTATTTGTCCGGATATCCGATCCTAAACGATTGGATAATCTCGGGAGGGATTTTTGTTTTAGCTTAAGCAATAACTTTACTGTGCCCAAAACACCTCCGGAAAAAATAACTCCTTTCGCTTTTACAGATTTTTTTGACTTAAAAAAACGAGTAGATGCTTTAAACTTCACTTGGTATCCATCTAAACAAGGAACTACATCAAAAACTTCGTTTTCCGCCAGAACATCAGCTCCAAGTTGTTGAGCCAGATATAAATAATTCTTATCTAATGTGTTTTTTGCACCAACTCTACATCCTGTCATACAACCTCCACAATAATTACAACCAGTTCGATCAGGCCCTTTTCCTTCAAAATAAGGATCTGAAACTGTTTTATTAGGTGTTCCAAAAAAAACAGCGACATCTGTTGGAGAAAAATCGTCTTTTATATTCATGCTGTCCGCTAACTCTTTTAATGCTTTATCTCCATCAAAAATTTGAGGGTTTTTCTGAGCTCCTAACATTTTTAATGCAGTCTGATAAAATGGTGCTAATTCTGATTGCCAATCTGCTAGATTTTTCCAACTACCAGAGGTAAAAAATTCTTTTTTTGGAACAGGAAGCGTATTCGCATATACCAGAGAACCTCCTCCTACTCCGGTTCCAGAAATTACAACTACATGTTTAAAAAAGGACATCTTCATAATACCAAACCACCTAAAAAAAGGAACCCATAGCCATTTCCTGAGATTCCAGTTTGATTTCGGAAAATCTTTGGGCTTATACCATTTTCCTTTTTCGATGACTAAAACTTTATATCCCTTTTCTGAAAGACGTAACGCACTTACTGATCCACCAAAACCACTACCAATAATTACGTAATCATATGCTGATTCAATTTTCATATTTCTATAGTTATATCGGTTTTTGGTGAGCACATACAAGTTAAAACATATCCTTGATCTATTTCATTATCCAGAAGCACTATATCCTCTTTAGAATTCCAGATAACATCTCCATCGATAAGTTTTGCTTTACAGGTACCGCAATCTCCCATCATACAAGCATGCGGAATTTCATTATCTGTTCTCAAAACTGCTTCCAGTATTGTTTCAGAAGTATCAACTACGTATGAAAATTTTGTGTTATTTATTTTTATAGCTACTTGATGTTCAATACCTGTAAGTTTTTTTGATTCTTTAGAAAATTCCTCCGTTCTAACCAAATTATCAGGAACACCTATCTTATTTAATACTATTTTAGAAGCTTCCATCATAGGTAATGGACCACAGATATAGCAATAAGTATCGCTATTAATTTCCTTTATGGAATGATATTGTCTATCTACATCTAAAATTTCAAAACTTAGTACATAAGTAAATCGTTTAGGATACATACTAGAAAGCTCCATCAGTTCGTTAGAAAAAATCACATCTGCTTTACTCTTACATCCATATAATAAGGTAACTTTTTTTTCTGAAGTTCTAAGAACAAACTTAATCATAGAAATTATGGGAGTAATACCACTTCCCCCAGCAATAAAAAGGAAGGGTTTGTCAATATTATTAGGCAATATAAACTTTCCAAAAGGGCCAGAAACTCGTAATGTGTCTTTTTCTTTGAGTTTTGTAACTAAATGACCAGATAGTTTACCTCCTTGGATACTTTTTACAGCAATTCCGAGTCTTCCTGTTATGGGATCTTCACAAATGGAATAACACCTACTTACCAAACTATTAGTTACACAATCAGCAACGACAACATATTGACCAGGTTTAAATAAAAAACGATTGCCTTTCAAATTTTTAAAAACGATCTTAACTGCATCTGATGTTTCCTGAAAAACATTTTCTACTTCGAGAATATAGCTCCAAGTCTTACCAGATCGAATATCTACATAGGTGTTTTGTTCATCAAATAACTTTAAGTCTTTACTTCTGAAACCCTCTATAATGGATTGCTTTTCTAAAAGCTCAGATTCTATATCTAAAAAACAACTACGGTATTTATAAAATGGAACTCTAGGATACAAGTGATGTATAAGGTGGTAACTTTGGTATAACGATAAAAACTCTAGTCCAGGAATAGTTACTACACGAGTATTATGATATTTACTTAAGTTATTATGTGGGTAATGTGGTAACCAATCAAAAGAAAAAGCTAGAATCGGTGCTGCTATAAGTGCAGATAATATAAATACAAAGAACAAAGCATCTCCGTATCCTAACGCTATCACGGTACTTAGAATAGACATCAAAATAAATAAAAAAACAATAGATTGGTTTCTAATGGACTTCATTGCAGCATTCTTTTTACTATGAGATCCTAAGGTTAACCCAAAATAATGACCAATCAATGTTACACATCTGAAAAATATAGATAAAGGATTACTACCATTCACATAATGATCAGGATCGTTAACTGGGTCATTCGTATGGGCATGATGTCTAAGATGAATAACTACAAATGCAGAGAAAGGAAACAAAAGAAAAAAACTTGATACCCATCCCAAAACTTGTTCTAACTTCGCAAATGACCTTACTCCTCCAGAGATATTTCCATGACTCGCTTCATGCGCGATCGTAAACATACCATAAGCTAGTGGTGCTCCTATAGAGGAAATCCATATTCCAGAAAACCCTTTAGTGTAAAAATACCACAGTAGCACATACCCTATACATAAAAAACCGAATAATAATATTGTTGGCCAGGCTACTTTTCCTGAATATTTTTGCCAGGGTGCTTTATTTTTCACGACTCAATTAGTTATGTTTGAAAAAAGGATATTTTTTTTCGAACTATTTATTCAAATATAGTTCGATTTTAGTAAATTACCAAGTATGGGAAGAAAATCGATTAGTAGAGAAAGGAAAGATAAAAACAAAAAGGTCGAACAATGGACACAAGCGCTTCTGTATAAATTAAGAACAACCGAACTTGGAGATCTTACTATGGACGATTTGGCTAAATTAATGAACAAAAGCAAATCTACTATTTATCAATACTTTGTAACCAAAGAAGAAATTTTTGAATATATCACTCAGGTTAGAGTTGATCACCTTAAAGCCTATAAAAATGAAATCTCCGGAGAACTATCAGGGCTAAATTACCAATACGAAACATTAGCCAAAATTCTTGCTGAAGGTGTAAAAGATGTTTCACCTTTCTATTTGAAACAGCTACAAATTCATTATCCAGATGCGTGGAGCATCGTTAAAGAGTTCTTACAAGGCTTACTAAAAGACCTTAAAGATTTTTACATTTTTGGGATTGAAAACAACATGTTTAAAGCTGTTTCGCCAGAACTATTAATCAAATTAGATGAGTATTTTATTATGCAACTCATTACGGACCATACTTTTTTCAATAACAATCAACAAACATTAGAATCTGCAATTACTGAATATATGTATATTAAATTTGAAGGGTTAGTTGCGAAATAACGTGGCAAAAAAAATCCTGCAAAATGCAGGATTTTTTTTATATAAATCATGGTTGTATTAATTTTTCTTAACAACCTTAAATATGGATTGATTATTATCTATAGTTTCTGTTATACAAAAATAAATCCCCGGAATCATACCTTCTAAATTTATCTTTTTTATACCGTTCTGGTTTTGCAATAACACCATCTTCTGCCCTAAATTATTATACACCTCAACTTTAATAATTGTTGTACTTTTAGTTTTAAAATAAAGTAAATCTTTAGTTGGATTCGGCGCAAGACTGATTTTATTTTCTATCAAAAATTCATTTGATGACAATACACTTTCTACAATTGTACTTACAGTATTTGTTATTATTGGAGGATTAAAATCAAAATAAATTTCAGCTTTACCTTGCATAATATCTCCAACAGATACTCCAGACTTTGGTTTTATTTTAAAAGCAATAAATCCATTACTCCCCTCTTCATCTGTTGTACTATCCGGTAGGTTAATATCTTCAAAAATAAATTCTACATTCTGGTCATTAGTAACCTGAGTTCTTGCATTATGGCTAAAGGCAATAGGACTGAAGGTACTCCAGTCTAAATTTTCATCTAATTTATCTGTTACCCTTACATTGATTGCGGAAGCAGTTCCTGTATTTTGGAAACGGATAACATAATGCAAAAATTCATCCACTTGTTCTATCATTATCCTATCTCCTTCTAATACAGTTTTATCGTTCGGATCATAAGAGCCTATAACTATTTGATTTAATTCAAAAGTATTATCATTTGGAGTGGCATCATTATTATTGGGAGAAATATTAGCTGTAAAACTTAAAACATCATCAATATTCACTGTTGGTGGGGCCAATACATTAAAAGCAACCTCTATACTTCTACTTTCGAAAGGCGAAAGATCATTGAAGTTCCAGGTTATCATTTCGCTATCGATCTCATTTTGAGCAGGAAAAGCTTCTAAAAAAGTTAGTTTAGAGCTGTTAAATTGTAAATCAACACTCCCATCAATAATAGCTATTCCAAGGTTTTGATAAACGATTTTATATGACACATCAAAACCTGGTCTTGTTTCTGACAAGGGGATTATAACAACATTAAGATCATTTACCTCTGTATCCGATGTAATACAGAAGTTGATTTCATCTTCATTTCCATATCCGTCAAAAATAGTGTTTTGGTTTTCTGGATTTATAGTAAAATTATTATTTAAATCTACATTAGTAATAAACGCTCCTTCACCCAAAAACAATCTATATTCTCCAAACGGGTTTGTAAAAGTAGCATAAATATCATTTTCTTTTTGCGAAGTAATTTTTACATTTGGTATTAAATAAGAATCAGCATCACAATTTCCATTATCGCTTAATACTACCGAACCGAATATCATATTGTTACTATTGTTTGCAAACTCACAAGCATCTACAACTTCTTCCACAGTATTGCATCCTACGGCATTATTTTCTATCCGGTTTTCGCCATTCTTTTCTAAATACCTACATACATTTGGTAATTCGCATATAGACAATTTAGTATTTCCTTCAATATTTAACCAGGTAATTTTATCTGGGTTAAAATCAGAAATTGCTGTAATATCGGATAACTCATCATTACCTAATATACGCAACCAACCATTTACAGAGTGTGCCAGGGATTCTAATCCTTCTAAATTTTTTAGAGTATCACAACCAACAATTGTTAATTGTCCTCCTATTTCCTTAAGAGTGCTTAAATGGTTTAAATTTTCTAAACTTTTAGAACCATCCATAGCTATACTACCTCCTAAATATTCTAATTTTTCTAATCCAGTCAAAGATTGTAACGAATGATTACCATTAAAATTTAGACCTCCCGAAATTCTAATCAGATTATTCAATCCAGACAGGCTTGTTAACTCTTGATTACGCCAAATAAAAAGATTCCCATTTGTTATTGCTTCCAAAGAATTTAAACCTTGCAAGTTTTCTAATTGAGCATTACGTATACTTATACTTCCTATAGACTTTATATTCTCTAAGCCATTAAGATTTTTAAGTAATGGATTTTCTTCTAGGCTAAGTGATCCTCCAATATCAACTGATGATGTTAAACCTGCCAAACTAGTTAATTTATCATTATCTTTTATAGACAGGCTCCCTCCAAAATTAGACAATCCACTCAAACCTTCTAGATTTATAAGCTTATCATTATTGGTTA
Organism: uncultured Aquimarina sp.; assembly: GCF_947495315.1. Lineage (GTDB taxonomy): Bacteria > Bacteroidota > Bacteroidia > Flavobacteriales > Flavobacteriaceae > Aquimarina. The sequence goes on from NZ_CANLYD010000020.1 coordinate 104,182, forward strand.
TAAAAATTACTCCATCAAAATTATTTAGATTTTCAAACCCTTTCAGACTAATTAAATTATCATTATCAATAATCTGAATATTACCAATACTAGGAAAATCTAAAAAACCTTCTAGGCTTACTAAATCTTTATTATTCCTAATAGATAAGAAGTCTCCTATCGAATTTAATGAATCAAAACCCGCCAGATCGGATATATTTCCTACACTCTCGATACTCAAAGACCCTCCAACAGTTCTAAGTTGACTAAGTCCCGATAAATTCTCTAGTTCCCTAAATCCCCCTGATAATTTTAAATCTCCTCCCACTGAGATTAAACCAGACAATCCTTCAAGACTTCTAGCTTGTGTAGCTATTTGAAGATCAAATTCACCTTCTATTGATATTAAAGATTCTAATCCATTTAAATTTTTATAATCGCCGCCGTAAATAATAAAATCTCCTTTGATGGTTTTTAAAGAATTTAATCCCTCAAATGTATCAACAGCTGCAGAAAACTTACCATTTATACTTTCTATACGACTCAATCCATTTAAATTAATAATATCTCTACCACTAATTCTTATATCCACGGATAGTTCTGTACAATTTGGATACTCGAGTATAAAATTATCTACTTCTTGTTGTGTTCTAAGGTTAATCTCTTCGGCAGGACATTGAGCAAGAATTAAATTTTGAAAAACTAAAAAACTTATAAGTATTAATTTTTTCATATTGTCTATTTAGGTATTAATTAAAAAGGGCTTTATCAAATGAATTAATTCATTTGATAAAGCCCTGTAAATATAAATGCGAATATAGGTTATTTAGGTTAAATAACTAAGTACTAAATTATACATTCACCGCATACATTTTCTCACGTAACTCTTTAATTTTATTATCACTCATATACTCATCAAAAGTAGTATAACGATCGATCACTCCATTTGGTGTTAACTCAATCACTCGATTAGCGACTGTCTGTGCGAACTCGTGATCGTGTGTTGTAAAAAGAACAGTTCCTTTAAAGTTTTTCAAAGAATTATTAAATGCAGTAATTGATTCCAGGTCTAAGTGGTTTGTAGGCTCATCTAACATCAATACATTTGCTTTTGTCATCATCATCTTGGATAGCATACAGCGTACTTTTTCACCTCCTGACAATACGTTAGATTTCTTCAATGCCTCTTCTCCACTAAATATCATTTTACCAAGGAAACCTCTGATAAATACTTCTTCTCTTTCTTCCTCTGTGGTTGCCCATTGGCGTAACCAATCAACCAAGGACAAATCATTTTGGAAATACTCACTGTTATCTGCAGGCAAATACGATTGCGTAGTTGTGATACCCCAAGCAAATTTACCAGCATCTGCTTTTTGTTTATCATTAAGTATTTGATAAAAAGCTGTAGTTGCACGAGAATCTTTAGAGAAGACAACAACTTTATCCCCTTTTGCCAGGTTAACATCTACTCCTTTAAACAGTGTTTCTCCTTCTATACTCTTAGCCGCCAATCCTTCAGCATTCAGAATCTGGTCCCCAGCTTCTCTATCTCTTTCAAAAATGATTGCGGGATAACGACGACTAGATGGTTTTATATCTTCGATATTAAGTTTCTCGATCATCTTCTTACGAGAAGTAGCTTGTTTAGATTTTGCCACATTGGCACTAAAACGAGCAATAAACTCCTGTAGTTCTTTCTTTTTCTCTTCTGCTTTTTTGTTTTGCTGAGCTCTTTGTCTTGCAGCTAACTGAGAGGACTCATACCAGAATGTATAGTTACCACTGTAGTTATTAATCTTACCAAAATCAATATCTGATATATGCGTACAAACAGAATCCAAAAAGTGACGGTCGTGAGAAACTACAATCACCGTATTATCATAATTAGCCAAGAAATGTTCTAACCAGGAAATTGTTTCATAATCCAGATCATTTGTTGGCTCATCCATTATCAACACATCAGGACTACCGAATAAACATTGTGCCAATAACACACGTACGCGTTGTTTTGTATCTAGATCAGCCATACTGGTATAATGCAGATCTTCTTTAATACCTAGGTTAGAAAGCATTGTAGCAGCGTCGCTATCTGCATTCCATCCGTTCATTTCTTCAAATTGCACTTGAAGCTCGCCTATTTTTTCTGCATTTTCATCTGTATAATCAGCATACAATGCATCAATTTCAGTTTTGATTTTATACAACTCCTTATTACCCATGATTACCGTCTCTAAAACAGTATATTCATCATAAGCATAATGGTTTTGTTCCAAAACAGACATACGCTTTCCTGGCTCTAAATGTACATGACCTGAAGTTGGTTCAGAAACTCCAGAAAGTATCTTTAGGAATGTTGATTTTCCTGCTCCATTTGCTCCGATAATACCATAACAATTACCTTGTGTAAAGGTGGTATTCACTTCATCAAATAAAATGCGCTTACCGAATTGAACTGAAAGATTAGAAACTGATAACATAGTGATAAATTGTATTTTCGGCAAAAGTAGAAAAATGGATCCAGAACCTGAAAGAATATAGTAGTATTTTAAATTGAATCCAACAAACTAAAAATAGTATCGAAAAGCTGTATAAGTCAAAAAAAAGTTTCAGGCTTCTTTGTACATTCACTAATAATAACACAATTAACGAATTCTTAACAAGCGATAGCGGTGTTTCCATTTATTTTTGAATGTTTGTCAGTATTAATAATAGCGCCCAAAATGTATTTCGTCAGGATAAAATATCTTATCTGTATAATTATTGTCAGTTTTTCTTTGTCTAATTGTGACTCTACTACAGAAGTTACAAGTGATCATATCTATTTTGGTGGAGAAATTGTAAATCCAAATACGGACTACATAGTACTTTTCAAAGACAAAAAACATCCAGATACCATTTATCTCGATAAAAACAATCGATTCTCACATAAAATTGAAGACCTAAAAGAAGGGCTCTATTCTTTTAGACACAACCCTGAATATCAGTTAGTACTTTTAGAAAAAGGAGATAGTATTTTAGTAAGATTAAATACTTTAGAATTTGATGAATCATTGGTTTTTACTGGCAGAGGCGCTAGGAAAAACAATTTTTTGATTGATATGTTTTTGCAAAATGAATTAGAAAGAGAAAACTTGCAAAAAAGAAGAACTAGACAAACTCCGAGACAATTTAAAAAGCAACAGGATTCTTTATTTGAGTTGAGAGAAAAAAGATTCAAATCTCTTACTAGTAAATATGAACTGAGTGATCTTTCTAAAAAGATATGCAGATCCAGCTTTGAATACGACTTCTTTTCCAGGTATGAAATGTTTTTGTATAAGCAACAATATTCCAGAATTAAGAATATTAATGCTGCTGTAGAATATCCTAAGGATTTTTTTGATTATAGAGCCAAAGGTGATTTTAATGATGATGATTTAATGAGATTATATTCTTACAACAGATTTCTAAATCACTATTTCACGAATTCTTCGTATACAAAGTATATGAATCAAAAATCTTTCTCCAAGAGTAAAGTAGCATATACTATGTACAAATTAGATCTTGTGGATAGCATGATACATCATTCATATATTAAAAATAATCTCTTGCGAGGGATCACAACAAATTTTATTTTGGATAACAAAAACGACTATACTTCGCAAAAAGTATTAGATCATTATTTATCCATTAGTAGTGATAAGAAGTTTCAGACTGAACTCGTAAAAATGGCAAAAGCCACAGCTAGACTTAAACCTAATAATATTATTCCTGATCAGGATCTCATCTCTTCAAATGGAGAAATGACTAAGTTATCGGCTCTTTTCGAAAAGCCAGTCACAGCCTTGTATTTTTGGTCTATAGAAAGAAAAGATCATTATATCAAAGCTCATAAGAAAACGGATTATTTAAGCAAAGTATATCCTAATATTGATTTTATAGGAATCAATACTGATGATGAGCAAACGGACAACTGGTTAAAAACCATAAAAAGACATCAATATAATTTAGATCGTGAGTATGAATTTAAATTCCCTAAATGCTCTTCTGACGAACTAGTAATTCATTATACAAATAAGGTGATTCTTGTTGACCGTGATGGAAAAATAATAAATCCGAATGCGGATCTATTTTCTTCTTTTTTCGAAAAACAATTAATGAGTTATAGTAGACTGGCTACCCTAGAAAAACAAAAAACTGTTCTAGATTAAAGAACAGTTTTTAAATTTTTATGTTTAGTAGGTATTTAGTTTCCTTTTTTATAATCTGCTAAGAATTTTGCTAAACCAATATCTGTCAATGGATGTTTTAGTAATCCTTCTATAGAAGAAAGAGGTCCTGTCATAACATCTGCTCCTATTTTTGCACAATCGATAACATGCATTGTATGCCTTACAGAAGCTGCTAAAATTTGTGTATCAAAACCATAGTTGTCATAAACCAATCTAATCTCTGCGATCAAGTTTAACCCATCTGTAGAAATATCATCTAATCGACCAATAAAAGGAGAAACATAAGTTGCGCCAGCTTTTGCAGCTAATAATGCTTGTCCAACAGAAAACACTAATGTACAATTGGTTTTTATTCCTTTATCACTAAAATATTTAATAGCTTTTACACCTTCTTTGATCATTGGAACTTTTACTATGATCTGATCATGAAGTTTAGCCAGCTCTTCTCCTTCTTTAATAATCCCTTCGAAATCTGTAGAAATTACCTCGGCACTTACATCTCCGGTTACTATATCGCATATTTTTTTATAGTGCTCTATAATATTTTCTTTGCCTGTGATACCTTCTTTAGCCATTAATGATGGATTTGTAGTAACTCCATCAAGTACACCAAGATCCTGCGCTTCTTTAATCTGATCAAGGTTAGCAGTATCAATAAAAAACTTCATATTGTTGTGTTTAGATTTATGATTTATTGTTTTAGACTGCGAATATAAAAATTATTGTCATCGCTTTGGATAATCTTTATGTTTTCGTCCTTACATCCTTTTATATATTCACAAGTTTCTGTCTTTATCTTATGAGTACATATTTCATGAGATCTCCTCATTCGAGGAGATAAAATTACAACTTATAATGATTCATTAGTAATTTCTCATATACTTTATCTGGTAAAATTCTTTTTAAAACAACAGAGAATTTTTGCATAAACGCTCCTACTTTATAATGTACTTTAGGCTTAGTATTAAGTATAACTCCATAAACAGCTTTAGCCATCTTATCAGGATCCATACCTTCATCTACGTGTTCATCCATCAATTGCAAAGATTTGCCATACGATTTCTCATAAGGAGAACCTTCTATAACAGGAGCGTGATATCGCCCAGCTGCAATATTGGTAGCAAAATCTCCAGGAGCTATATTGGTCATATTAATATTAAATGACTTTAACTCCATTCTCCAGGCTTCAGTAGTCATTTCTAAAGCTGCTTTAGAGGCGCTATAAACTCCTCTATAAGGCAATCCCATATATCCCGCTATCGAAGTAATGTTAATAATCAAACCACTCCCTTGTTTTCTCATTAATGGCAAAACAGCTTTGGTCACATTAATAGGTCCAAAATAATTAGTGGTAAAATTTCTAATAATCTCTTCTTCAGGAATCTCTTCTAATGGTCCTGTAATTCCCGCTCCTGCATTATTAATCAAAACGTCTAATCTTCCGTGTTTTTGTTCAATAGTCTTCACAGTAGACGCTATACTATTTTTATCAGCGACATCTAATTGCAACAAGGTAAATACATCAAAATCTGAAAAACGTGAAGGGTTTCTACTAGTTCCGTATACGATATATCCTTTATTAGCAAGAAATATCCCTATAGATTTACCTATACCAGAGGAGCCTCCGGTTATTAAGACAATTTTAGAATTTTGATCTGTGTTCATATTCGCAAATATACATTATGAATTACGATTTATGAATTACGAGTTAAGAATTATGAATTACGAATTTTTAATGTCGAATTGTCTATTTATTAATCGGTTGACTGTTTAAAATATCCCGACTTATTTTGCCCGGCAATATTCGATATATAGGTATATTGATTGCATATCGATCACATAACTCTTTAATACTTCTATCAATCTGCTCACTGGAATATCGAGATGAAAAATGGCCAAGAATTAACTTTTCAATTTGAATCTGAGAAACCATTTCCATCACTTCTTCTAATGTACTATGACTATTACCGCGAGGGTTGAGGTCTCTTTGATTTTCATTTTCTAAGAAAGTTGCCTCGTGTATCAAGATATTTGTATTATTCCAGCGATCATAATCTTCCACTGGTGTATCACCAGAATACCCAATTAACGTATTTCTAACTTCTGTGGTTACTTTATCATTTCCTATTTTATCAATCAAATTTTTAATTTCTTTTCCGGATAAATGTTTAAATTCTTGTTTTAGTTTCTTTTTAGTTTGAATCACTTTATAACTTAAACTTTTGGCAACAGCATTATCAGCCTGGACGTGACCGTTTTTAATAGCCTCTACATACATATCGTCTTTGATCTTAACTATCGAGGATTCTGTAATAGGATTCCATAAAGTTCCTCTAACGTGTGGATCAAATTTTTTAGAAAACTCCTCTAGTGCCGGAAACGAACCACAATCCTTTGGGTAATGTATGATAGGAAATCCCTGACGAGCATTCAGCTGATTCAATTGTAGTAATCCTGTTAAATGATCTCTATCCGCATGAGAAACCAATACATTCTTAATTTTTCTGCTTTTTTGCAAAATCCCTGTGGTTACACCTTCACCCGCATCAAACAACAACCCTAACTCTTCTATAAAATACCAAGTAGAGAATAATGCTGTTGAATAGCCTGTAATTTTTAGTTTCATGAATTAGAACAGCTAAGAAGTTATACTGTAATGATAAGAAAATAAATGAATTTTAAGGAAAGTATTGGGTACAAAAAAAGGCAAGCTACCTACATCACACTGCTACAACCGTTTACCTTTGCTGCGTTCCCGCCCTGGAGGATTCAACAGGAGCTAGTTGTGTAGGACTTGCCGATGCAAAGATACAATCTTTAGTATATAAAACAATGATTTTTTAAACCCAATTAAAATAAATATCTTGCTCTAAATTTGACTAACATCATGAACAAACGTAACCTCTTCGTCATCATAACATTATGCGCTCTCATTTTTTCATGTGGTAGTAATGCCGATGCGAAAAAAAAATATTTTTCAATAAAAACCGATAACAATCAGAGCAAATTTAAACTAGGCGAAACTATAAAAGCGAGTATTGTTAACAACAAAAAAATTGAAATCGATTCTGTAGTATTCTTTTTAGGTGACATTAGATCAAATTCCAATACTGGATTTACCTATGAAGAGAAACTTGATAATGAACGATTGGGTAAACACCTTCTTAAAGCCATTGTATATTTTGATGGTGCAGAAGAAGATGTTTATAAAAAAATCACCTTACTCAATAACACTCCTCCCAAATTATATAAGTATAAGATTATAGCAGAATACCCTCACGATCAAAATGCTTTTACACAAGGATTAGAATTTATAGGAGATACTCTTTATGAAAGCACTGGTAAAAATGGTTTATCATCATTAAGGAAAGTAAATTATAAAACAGGAGAAGTAATCGCTAAAACAGCTATTGACAGAAAATATTTTGCCGAAGGGATTACAATCGTTAAAGACAAAATAATTCAATTAACCTGGCAATCTAAAGAAGGGTTTATCTATAACCTAAAAACATTAGAAAAAACTGGAAACTTTGCTTATAACAAAAGTAAAGAAGGTTGGGGATTATGTAATGACGGTAAACAAATTTATAAGAGTGATGGGACAGAAAAAATCTGGATATTAGATCCTGAGACTTTAGTAGAAAAATCTTATATAGAAGTTGCTACCCATAAGAAAGTAAAGTCAAAATTTAACGAGTTAGAATGGATAGAAGGAAAAATTTATGCAAATACCTGGCAAAAAGATGGGATTGCTATTATTAATCCTAAAAATGGAGCACTAGAAGCCGTTATCGATTTATCCGGTTTAAGAGGAAAAGTAACACAACATTCGGACCTTGATGTTTTAAATGGAATTGCGTACAAAAAAGACACAAAGCAATTATTTGTAACGGGCAAAAATTGGGACAAACTTTTTGAAATTGAGATTATTAGGTGATTTTCATTATTGTTTTATTAGCTATCATTATTAATTATTTTGTAACATCAGAATAACTACTTCGTTATTATTATAGACAGATAATAAACCGTACCTTTGCGGCTTATTTTTATTTATATGAACAAATTTGAAGCATTGGGCCTCAGCGAAGCCATTATTAAGGCTGTGAATGAAATGGGGTTCGAAACCCCTAGTGAAGTACAGGAAAAGGCGATCCCTATTTTGCTTGAAAAAGAGACGGATATTGTTGCACTTGCGCAAACCGGAACCGGAAAAACTGCAGCATTTGGTTTTCCGCTAATTGAAAAAGTAGACAGTGAGAGTAGAATTACACAAGGATTGATATTATCTCCTACCCGTGAACTATGTCTGCAGATTACAAACGAATTAAAAAATTACTCCAAGTTTAGTAAAGGATTACGTACTGTAGCGATCTATGGAGGTGCCAGTATTCATGACCAGGCTAAAGAAATTAAGCGTGGTGCACAGATTATTGTGGCTACGCCAGGACGTATGCAAGATATGATTAACCGTAAGATGGTAGACATCTCTAATATTGGTTATTGTGTTCTTGATGAAGCTGATGAAATGTTAAACATGGGATTCTATGAAGATATCACGGCCATCCTATCCCATACACCAGAAGACAAAAGCACATGGTTATTCTCGGCTACTATGCCAAGAGAAGTTTCTACCATTGCCAAGCGTTTTATGCATGATCCTGTAGAAATTACAGTTGGACATAAAAATACCGGATCAGAAAATGTTTCTCATGAATATTATGTTGTAAACTCAAGAGATCGTTATGCTGCCTTAAAAAGATTAGCAGATGCTAATCCTGATATTTTTTCAGTAATATTTTGTCGTACTAAAAGAGATACTCAAAAAGTTGCAGAAAACCTTATCGAAGATGGATATAATGCTGCCGCTTTACACGGGGATTTAAGTCAAAATCAACGTGATTTAGTAATGAAAAGTTTTAGGAATCGTCAGATCCAAATGTTAGTAGCTACTGATGTTGCAGCTCGTGGAATTGATGTAAATGATATTACTCACGTAATCAATTATCAATTACCTGATGAAATTGAAACCTATACACACAGAAGTGGAAGAACGGGACGTGCTGGAAAAAATGGTGTTTCAATGGTTATTGTTTCTAAAAGTGAACTTAGAAAAATTAAAACCGTTGAACGAATTATTAAACAGAAATTCGAAGAAAAAGAAATCCCAAGTGGCGAAGAAATATGCCAGGTTCAATTATTTCATTTAGCTAATGATATTGCAAAAGCAGAAATAGATCATGAAATAGATAGTTATCTACCTTCTATTAATGAGGTGTTAAAAGACTTTTCTAAAGAAGAGCTAATCAAGAAATTCTTCTCAGTAGAATTCTCTCGTTTTCATAACTATTATAAAAAAGCTAAAGATCTTAATACAGTAGGAGGAGAAAGCAGAGGAGATTCTAGAGGAAGCGATGGGAGTACACGCTATTTTATCAATGTTGGTGAAAAAGACGGATTTGATTGGATGAGATTGAAGGATTTCCTTAAGGAGACACTTGATTTAGGTAGAGATGCGGTGAGTCGTGTGGATGTAAAAGAAAGTTTCTCGTTTTTTAATACGGACTCAGAACATCAGGATAATATCCTAGCTATTTTTGAAGATTTCAAGCTAGAAGGAAGAAAAGTAAACATCGAAATCTCTAAAGATTCTGGCCGTAGCAGAGGTGGCGGTAGACGTCGTAGAGATAATAATAGCGGTGGTGGTTTTAAAGGAAAACGCAGAAGCGATGGATTTAAGCCAAGAGGAAAAGGCCGTCGTGATAATGACAGTGGTGGTGATCGCGGTGGTAGCGGAAGAAGAGACCGAAGAAAACGTAGTGATCGTAGATAATTTTTTCTGAATTAACTAAACTATATGATTTTTGGTCCGATTTTTATGTTATGTTCGTATAAATTGGTCGTCCTATATAATAGTTAATATAGAATTACTACTAAAAATAAACTTTTGAGAAGAATATTAATCTACATAATACTTGTTATAGGCATTGGTACATATGCTCAGGATACTGAATCAGAAACAGTATCAGGAAAAGTACTTAATGCCTCTACTGATATCAAATTGCAAAATGTTCACGTGGTAAACCTTAGTCAGGTAATAGGTACCATCACGAACAATGAAGGTGATTTTGAGATTAAAGCTAAAGTAAACGATACCTTATATTTTACATATATAGGATATAAACCACTTAGAGTTAGAGTAACCAATGACTGGAAAAAATTCGGTGATGTAAAAATCAAAATGACAGAACTTGGTATTGCACTAGAGGAAGTTGTTGTAGCGGATATACAGCTCACAGGATACTTAGAAATCGATGCCAAAAAAATTCCAGTCTATAACAATTACAGATACAGCATCTCTGGATTAAACTCAGGATATGAAGGTGGTAGCAGACAGCCTGGAGCCGTTAACAAAGTACTCGGAGCCATATTTAATCCTGCAGATTTTCTCTATAATATATTCAGTAAACGTTCTAATGAATTACGGAAACTGAGAAAGATGAAGAAAGATGATGAAATCAGAAATCTTTTGGAAACCAAATTCGATAGAGCTACGCTAATGGCACTGCTTCAAGTAGAGCGCTTGGATATTGACGAAATACTACGAAATTGTAATTACTCTGCGGATTTTATAAAATTTGCTAATGATCTTCAGATTCTTGATGCTATTAGCGAATGCTACGAAGAATACAAGGTTTTAGATAGAAAATAATACGATTTTTCTTTGCTCTTTATTTAAACTTCAAAAAAAGAGTAAAAAAGGTCGAAGAACATCAAAAATATACAAACTCAAGGTACTTCCGAAGTACCCCCTCCCTACCTTAAACACAGGAGAAGGCTAGTCCTGATAGAAGTGACACTTCCTTCAAACACAAGTGGAGCTTAGTCCAAACATAAGCGACCCCATGTGCTAACAGAGGAACCTCTTAGTTTTGAAGTACCCCAAGGAAGCATTAAAAGTAGGAGTCCCCCACTTAAGAGGTACTCATGACCTATTACAGAAGTAGGCAAACCTACATACAAGACACCTGCCCCCTGCTTCAAAAGTACATCTGTTAACGTTGAGAATGCAATGCAATTCTATTACCTTCAGAATCTATAAAATATCCCATATATCCGCTCTCTGGTGATATTTGTTTTTTATTAGTTACTACTTTTCCTCCTGCAGCTTCTACTCTGCCAATCTCATTAGCTACATCCTCACAGGAAAAATAAATCAAAACCCCATCTTTACTAGGTTTGTAATGTTCTCCAGCATCAATCAATGACCCTGTAGCAATACCAGATTGATTTTTATTTGGAAACCATCCCATCTGGAGTCCTTCCATTTTGTGAATACCAATTTCTATATCAAAAACCTTTTCATAAAAAGCTTTCGCACGATCCATATTTGTAACGGGAATTTCGAACCAAGTAACCATATTGTTAGTTGTTAGTTGTTAGTTGTTAGTTGTTAGTTGTTAGTTGTTAGTTGTTAGTAATTTACTAACTGTTATCTAGAATTGAAAATAAAACTTTATTAAAACCTCTTTACATGTACTTAAGGTATACCATACTACTATCTTAACGTGAACTCGATGTAAGAATTTAGTTCTAAAAAGCCGTCAGATCTACCTTCTCTGTGCTTCGGTAGACAGGTTGACACTTTTTAAACATTTTTTCATAATGCACAGTGGGTCATATTATTTACAATATAATAAACATTTAGGAAAATTTAATTTTCATGTTAACCTCACAAATTACTCAGCACTAATAAGAGTAATTAAAATTAATACGAAACATGAAAACACTAAAACTATTCAGCTTATTTTTTATTTCATTAACCTTCTTACACTGTTCTAACGAAGATGATGGGGTATTTATTGAAGATGCATCTATATCGCAAAAAAGTAGTCGCTACTCCACTATTGACTGGACCGGAACATGGAACTCTACATATGGCACTTTGAGACTTGTAGAACGTGGAGAACTTATTTATGGAGACTATGCTAACACTGGGGTAATTTATGGATATCGCCATTACATCAATGGTAAAGAGTACTTTGAAGGTACTTTCGAAAATTATCGCTTGAACAGAAAAGGTATTATTCGTTTTGAAATGAACAACCCTAATTATAATAACGCTTTCACCGGAGATTGGATTTGGAACAATGCTACTACCTGGTATAACTGGAATGGTACGAAAACATCAAAAAGAGAACCAGTATTACAGAGTTTTTACAACGTAAAAGGTCAAGTTTTGGATAATAGTACTTTTCAGCAAATTCAGAATCCTATATCAGTTGAGGTATTTCAAGATGGGATCAGACATTTTTCTACACTATCAGAAAATGGGTTATATGCTTTACAGTTACCAAAAGGATTCTGGGAGTTAAGAGTCACGGATTCTAGGTATAATAACTTTTCCAGGATTATAGAAATAAAAGAAAATTATGATTACAATAACTATTTTACCCAAAATATATTCTTAAACAAGAAATGAGTATGCTGAGCTTATAATTAGACACTACAAATTAAGGCATATTTAAGAAAGCATTACCCTCTTTTTTAAATATACTTCAAAAATTATAAAATTTAAAACTAAGAAGTACTTGTTCTTTTGTTGAAGATATCGTGAACTACTTCTGATGGATAATTAATGACTGTTTTATTGGATTTAAAGCCTGTTTTTACTTGCTTTAAAAGCATTTTTACTTTGTTGGTAGGTGACTGTTTTTTGCTCATGACAAAGGTGTTTTTAGGGAGTTAAAACGTTTAGTCTTACTCAAATATAGGGAATTATTTTTTAAAACCTTTGATTTAAGCACATTAACCTTTTACGTGTAAACCTTTATTTATAAGCAAATTACAACTCAATCAGAAGGTTACTGATTAGAATTTGTGGTTCATTATTCGTAATTCGTAACTGGCTATTTAGTATTTGTCACTTATTCTCTTCTTCATATCTCGCGATAATTTTTTCATGACTTTTAATCACTTTTTTAGCCCAATCTAATCTTTTTTCTAGTTTTTCCTCTTTGGATAACTGCCAGTCAATATCTGAATTTCTAAGTAACGAGGTAATATGTTGTAAAATAATAGCCGCAGAAACAGAAATATTCAGACTTTCTGTAAATCCAACCATGGGAATATGCAATTTTGTATCGGCTGCATCCAGCACGGTATCGCTTAGTCCTTCCTGTTCTTGGCCAAAGAAAAACGCTGAAGGTTTACTGATGTCAAAATCCTTTAATTCTATTGAATTGTCATGTGGTGTCGTTGCTACAATCTGGTATCCTTTATTTTTTAGAGAAGTAATACATTCTTTGGTTGTATTATATCTATTAATATCTACCCATTTCTGAGCTCCCATAGCAATTTCGCGATCAATACGCTTCGCATTAATTTCTTCTATCACGTGTACATTCTGAATACCAAAAATATCACAACTTCTTATGACTGCGCTGGTATTATGCAATTGATACACATCTTCTACTGCCACCGTAAAGTAATTGGTACGCTGCTCAATTACTTTTTTATACAAACCCTGTCGTCTTGGAGTGAGAAAAGATTCTAAATACGCTAATAGTTTATGATCTATCATAGACTGCTAAAATAGGAAACATTGGTAATTTAGAAAGGAAAAAAGATGTTTTGCTTCTGTACAAGCAAGGAATTTTTAATGTACACGAAAAATTAGATCAAAAAGGTATTTACATCGAAGAACTTCCTACAAATACACTGCTAACAAGATACGTTACACCTAAAAAAACGTGAGTTAGACCTAAGTGTTTGGTTTAAAAAAGCCGTCAAATTGATTTTTCATAGTGAAACGAAGAAAAATTAGCCTGCCCGTCCGCCTTAGGCGGAGTATCGACCCTTCGACGAGCTCAGGATGACAAGGGTTTTGATTGAAAATTTACTTGCCTGCCGGCGAGGCAGGTCTTCGATACAATCCGCCTGAGGCGGATCACTCTGACTGACGTAAATTTTCTTACATCGAACTCTCACATTAAAAAACAAAGCATCCATATTATATTAATAAGGAAGACCTCTCTTTCGTTACCCATACGCTTAGAGAGGTCTATACTAAAATAAGATCGAAAATTATTGTAAGAATTTGTTGCTTAACGTTTTTATTCCCATCGTCATATAAAAATAAAAAACACTTTCATTTTCGAAATTAAATCAGCTCCTATTAACAAATCTCAATTTATATTACATTCTACTAGGGATTTATTCTAAAATTTTATCGAATACCTCTTAATACATTTTGATCTGCATTAAGAGGATTCTAATAAACACATCATTAAATTGATAATCATCTTAGCAATCATTATCATTTTTTTATTAAAAATTATTAAACCGTTGTGATCCTTCTCTACCCTTGTTTCCAAAAAGTAGTTTCAGTATCACCTCGTGCGTACCGCTACTAAAATTATTGACATCTGTAGTTGCTCTCTCAAACGCATATCCAACACGAAGTCTATCCAAAAACTCTATAGTAATAAATCCGGTATAACTCTCATCTAATCTGTAGTTAATTCCTAATTCGATTTTTTTATTATACATCATAGAAGCTGTTAAATCTATCGATACCGGTGCTCCGGAAACAAACTTGGCTAATGCCGAAGGTCTCAATGAAAAAGTATCACTTAGGTTAAAATCATATCCGGCTCCAGTGAAAAAATGGATATTATCATTTGCAGAAACAGGTACCACACCTTCTCTCTCAAACCTATCACTTTTTAATAAGCCCGGTGCAGAAACTGTCACATAATAGTTCTCTGCTCTTAGATATACTCCAACACCGACATTAGGATTAAAATTGCTAATATTTTCGCTGAATAACGGATCATTTTCTACCAATCCATTGAGATCTACATTTAGAAATGATCCTCCTGCCTTTAGTCCCGCATATAAGTCTAAATCCTCGGATAACGTTAACTTATAAGAAAAATCGGCGTACAGATGCGTTTCAGAAAGTACAAAAACTTTATCTGCGACTACTGTTAATCCCAATCCTACATTCTTTCCTAAAGGCGAATTGACATTAAAATTAAACGTCTCAGGAGCATCTTGTACCTGTGTCCACTGACTTCTTACCCCAAACAAAGTTTCCACCTGTCCAGCTGTACCCGCGTACGCAGGGTTAATTACATTTCTGTTGTATTTATACAAGCTAAAATGAGGGTCTTGTTGTGCGTTAATTTGTACTACAAATGATAGTGCAAGTACAAAAAATATATAGTTTGAATTTTTCATTTTTTTATATTTTATTGTTTAAAATTGAGAGGACAAGAGTTCCTATCTCACCCTCTCTCTTCACATATCATTTTAATAGTTAATATATATCCAACCGCTAATTGGTTGTGTTCTACCATCTTTTAGATCAATAATGTAATAGTACGGTCCAACAGGCAATCGGTTACTAGATCCGATGACTCGTTTACCTGTAGAAATACCATTCCAATCATTTTGATATCCTATCACTCCAAATACTTCGCTACCCCATCTGCTAAAGATTTTTATCTCACTATCAGGGAATGCTTCTATTCCAGGGATCACCCAGGTATCGTTTACACCATCTCCGTTTGGAGAGAATCCTTCAGGAATTCCAACGATTCCGCAAGGATCTGCATCCAGGAAGTTTGGTATTCCGTCATTATCACAATCATCATTGGTTGGATCTCCATCACCATCAGTATCTTCTTCACCGTTAGTGACACCATCACCATCATCATCGCCATTTGGATCATATTGATCTAAGTAGTTCGGAATTCCATCACCGTCAGTATCATCATTCGTTGGATCGCCATCGCCATCAGTATCTTCATCCGCTGTATCAATACCGTCACCATCATCGTCGGTATCAAGGTAATCAGGAGTTCCATCACCATCGGTATCCGGGCAATTTGGATTATCCGGGCATTCTAAAATATCCGGAACACCATCACCATCATGATCTTGTCCATCATCTTCACAGTAGATATCACAAGTACCATCCCCATCATTATCACAATTTAGATCACAATCACCATCTTCATCCGTATCGCAATTCAGGTCACAATCTCCGTCTCCATCCGTATCAATATTAATATCAGGATCACCATCTCCATCTGTATCACAGTTCAGATCACAATCGCCATCTTCATCAGTATCACAATTCAGATCACAATCACCATCATCATCCGTATCAATATTGATATCAGGGTCGCCATCTCCATCTGTATCACAGTTCAGATCACAATCACCATCTTCATCAGTATCACAATTCAGGTCACAATCACCATCACCATCCGTATCAATATTAATATCAGGATCACCATCTCCATCCGTGTCACAATTGATATCACAATCTCCGTCTTCATCTGTATCACAGTTCAGGTCACAATCTCCATCGCCGTCCGTATCAATATTAATATCAGGATCACCATCACCGTCTGTATCACAATTCAGGTCGCAATCTCCGTCTTCATCTGTATCACAGTTCAGGTCACAATCGCCATCACCATCCGTATCAATATTAACATCAGGGTCACCATCACCATCCGTGTCACAATTGATATCACAATCTCCATCACCATCTGTATCACAATTCAGATCACAATCGCCATCACCATCCGTATCAATATTAACATCAGGGTCACCATCACCATCCGTGTCACAATTGATATCACA
>NZ_CANLYD010000021.1 GCF_947495315.1 uncultured Aquimarina sp.
GCTAGAAGAAGACTCGGTAATGAAGTATTTAGTGCATCAGGTTTAGAAGGTTTAAAGGACAATTTTGATCCTAATCAAGATTATTTATTCCCATTACCCGCAGAGGAATTAGCAAGAAATCCAAATCTAGAACCGCAAAACCCTGGATATTAATTGATATCTATGCTATGATAAAGGAAAAAAGATTTAGAGCTCATATCGCACTAATGTTAATCATGCTAACATTTTGTGTAGGATGTAAAGATGCTTCATCAGAAAATAAGGAAGAAATAATAGAGCAAGATACTGTTCTTAAATATGCTGATAGGTTTTCTTATTTACTAGAGTATCCATTAGATTCATTAGCTTTTCCGAGAAGTGCTGATGAAAATGGAACCATAAAAAAAGTACCATCAAAGGATTGGACAAGTGGTTTTTTTGCAGGGAATTTATGGCTTATATATAAAATAACCGGTGATGCTAGATACAGTAATAGAGCCAAAGAGTGGACAGCTTTTATAGAGAAAGAAAAATATAATGATAGAACCCATGATATGGGGTTTAAAGTGTTCTGTAGTTTTGGAAATGGATATAAGATAACTAATGACGAATCTTACAAGAACATTATTATAGAAAGTGCTCAGACGCTATTTACACGATACAATAGTACTGTTAGATCCATCCGATCGTGGGATTTTAATAAAGAAGAATGGCAGTTTCCGGTGATTATTGATAATATGATGAATCTGGAATTACTTTTTGAAGCATCTAATTATTCCGAAGACTCTAAATATTATGAAATAGCAGAGCAACATGCCAAAACAACATTAAAAAATCACTTTAGAGGTAACAATAGTAGCTATCATGTGGTAGATTATGATACTATAACGGGAGATATAAGATCTAAGGTTACACATCAGGGGTTTGGAAATGAATCTTCCTGGGCACGTGGACAGGCTTGGGGGCTTTATGGATTTACAATGGCATATAGATACACCAAGAATGTTGAATTTCTGGAACAGTCTAAAAAGATCGCCAGTTTTTTAATGAATCACGTAAATCTACCTAAAGACGCTGTACCCTATTGGGATTTTGATGCACCTAATATTCCTAGTGAACCTAGAGACGCTTCTGCGGCAGCAGTAATTGCTTCAGGATTGATTGAGTTGTACGAATATACTGGTGATAAAAAATATTTAGATTTTTCTGATCGAATTATGGGTAATCTTTCGTCGATGAAATATGTGATACAAAATGAATCAAACATACCGTTCATTCTAAATCATAGTACAGGAAACTGGCCAAAAAATGACGAGATTAATGGCCCAATTAGTTACGCAGATTATTATTTTTTAGAAGCAATTCTAAGAAGAGCAAATATTAAATAAAGCTTTAGAACCCTATGAATAATGCTATTTTGTCTTCTTGTAATTTAATTAGGATTGTAGTGCTTGTTTTTCTCTCTACATATGGTTCTGCACAGGAATTCAGATCAAAAGAGAATATTAATAATGATTGGGAATATCTGGAATTGAATTTAGAAAGCATAGATCAGGTACATAAACAAACCGATTGGGTGTCAATTAATTTACCGCACACCTGGAATAATTTTGATACCATGGATCTTCAACCTGGTTATAGAAGAAGTGCCAGTTGGTATCGAAAATATATCCAAATAGACGCTATAGATAAGG
Source organism: uncultured Aquimarina sp. (assembly GCF_947495315.1). GTDB lineage: Bacteria > Bacteroidota > Bacteroidia > Flavobacteriales > Flavobacteriaceae > Aquimarina. Next base: position 1,674 of record NZ_CANLYD010000021.1, read on the forward strand.
AACTAGTGTATCAATTGTATTTTGAAGGTGCAAACATTACTACTCAGGTGTATGTAAATGGTGAACTTTCTGGAGAACATATTGGAGGTTATATCGGTTTTTCCTTTGATATTTCGGATCAGTTAAAGATTGGAAAAAATGAAATATTGGTTCGTGTAGATAACAGCTATAATCGGGAAATAATACCTTCTCAGAAAAGTGATTTTTTTATTTATGGAGGAATTACCAGGGATGTATGGCTTATTAAAAAGCATACATCTAGTATTGCGAATCTAAAAATTACCACTCCAGATGTTTCTAAAGAAGAAGCATCACTGAAATTAGATTTAGAAATAGAAGGTATAACGGCAAAAGAGAACTATGATTTAGTAGCCAATTTATTTGAACCAAGTGGAAAAAAGATACAAACTGTTTCGAAAAAAGTAGATAACAGCCAATTAACAATAGATTTCAAAAACACAAATAAACCATTACTCTGGGATATTAACGCTCCTAATTTATATAAAATAGAAGTTTTATTATTAAAATCCGGAAAGCAAGTTGATAAGTTAATAGATCGGTTTGGTTTTCGTTGGTTCGAATTTAAGAAAAACGGACCATTCTATCTAAACGGTAGGAGAGTACTATTACGGGGAACACATCGTCATGAAGAGCACGCAGGATATGGTGCAGCTATGCCTAATACATTACATCGCAAAGATATTAAGGCTATTAAGGAAATGGGGGCTAACTTTATAAGGTTAGCCCATTATCCGCAAGATCCTGAGGTTTATAAAATGTGTGATGAATTAGGAATTCTGGTATGGGATGAATTGCCATGGTGTAGAGGAGGAATAGGGAATGAAAAATGGAAAACCAATACTAAAAATATGTTATCGGAGATTATTAATCAGAACTATAATCATCCAAGTGTGATTATATGGTCTTTGGGTAATGAAATTTATTGGTTACCGGATTTTGAAGATGGTGATAATGAAGAGAAACTAAATAACTTTTTAATAGAATTAAATACATTGTCTCACACCTTGGATCCCACAAGAATGACAGCTATCAGGAAATATTACGCAGGTTCTGATATTGTTGATGTATTCTCCCCCTCAATCTGGTCAGGTTGGTACTCTGGTAGCTATACAACATATGAGAAAGCATTAAAAAAGTATATTAAAGAATATCCTCATTTTCTTCATGCAGAATATGGAGGTTCTAGTCATTATGGTAGACATACTGAAAATCCAATTGATGGTCAAGGAGCTGTGGATTCTGATGGATGGACAGAAGCAATAACCCAAACTTCTGTCACCAATATTGCAAAGATTGGTGATTGGAGTGAAAATTATATTGTAGATCTTTTTGACTGGCACCTAAAAATAGCAGAAACTAATGAATCTTTTGTAGGTAACGTGCAATGGGCATTTAAGGATTTTGGAACTCCATTAAGACCAGAAAATGATATTCCATACATGAATCAAAAGGGTATTATGGATCGGGAAGGAAATCCTAAAGATGCATACTATGTTTTTAAAAGTTATTGGGCAAAAGATCCTTTTGTATATATAGAATCTCATACATGGACAGAAAGACAAGGCCCTAATGATACACCAAGAACAGTGAATATTTATAGTAATTGTGATAACGTAGAGCTATATTTTGAGGGTAAGACTTTAGGTACAAAGAAAAAAGACATAAGTGTATTTCCTGCTTCTGGACTTACCTGGGAAGTGCTTTTTAAAGAGGGCGCTAATAAACTAAAAGCGGTTGGTTTTAAAGATGGGAAAAAAGTTACAGATAGTCTTAATATTAATTATAGATATAAAAAGAATGATGTCGCTAATTCGTTAGCACTTTCTTATAAAAAATTAGAAAACGGAAACTATTTGGTCATTGCTACTGCAAGGGATAAAACTGGATTACGATGTTTAGATTATGAAGAAAGAATATATTTTCAATGTTTGTCTGGAGGAAAAACCAAAAAGCATTTAGGTACTCCGATGGGTAGTGAATCCATAAAAATGTCTAATGGACAAGCTTCTATTGAAGTTATTCCTGATAAAGGAAGTACTGCGATGGAAATGACGGTGCTAAACCAAAGTTTTAAAGGAACATATTTAACGATACTTAAATAATAATAAGAGTTTACATTTTGTTAGTTTTTGAATTGTTTGTAGGGGAGGTTTTTGTGATACCTTCCCTACTACTTTTAAAAAGGAAAATACTCTTTGGCGTTATTATAACAAATATCAGAAACAATTTTTCCTAACCACTTTTCATCGCTGGGCAACATTCCATTTTTTACATCTTCGCCAAGTAGATTACAAAGAATACGGCGAAAATAATCATGTCTTGGAAACGATAAAAAACTTCTTGAGTCGGTAAGCATTCCCACAAAACAACTTAGCATGCCAAGATTGGATAAAGTGTTTACATGTTTTTCCATACCATCTTTTTGATCTAAAAACCACCACGCAGCGCCATATTGAACTTTTCCTTTAACGCTCCCATCATTAAAATTACCTACCATAGAGGCAAAAACTTCATTGTCAGAAGGATTTAGATTGTAGATAATGGTTTTAGGTAATTGATCTGTTTTGTCCAAAGAATTTAAAAAACCACTTAGATTTTTGGCTTGAGAATAATCTCCGATAGAATCAAATCCGGTATCTGGTCCAAGCTTTTGCAAAAGCCTTTCGTTGTTGTTTCTAATAGCGCCTAGGTGGAATTGTTGCACCCATCCTCTTTTATGGTAACAAGTACTTAGATAAGATAAAACCTCGAATTTAAAATAATGAATCTCTACAGTGTTGAGTGGTTTTTGAGATGTTACTTTTTTGAAAATTTGATCAATATTATAAGCTTTTGCAGAGAAGTAATATAAATTCTCTAAACCGTGATCGGATAATCTACATCCAGCACTGTGAAAATAATCAATTCGATTTTCAAGTGCTAACAGAAGATCTCCAAAACTTTTAATCTGGATATTGGATTTTTCACCGAGTTTAGTAAGATAGTCCGTGTAGGACAAAGAATTTTCTACAGCATATGATTTGTCTGGCCTAAAAGTAGGTAGTAGCTTCATTGGTTTTTCTTGAGTAGCGTATGTGCTATGAAAATCAAGAGTATCAATTGGATCATCGGTAGTGCAGACTACATCAACGTTGTTCATTTTTAGTAAGCCTTGAGTTGAATGATTAAGATTTTGAAGTTGTTCATTACTTATTTCATAAATTTTTTCGGCTGTATTTGGTGACAATAAATCGTTGATCGAAAAGTGTTTTTTAAGTTCCATATGTGACCAATGAAACAATGGATTTCTTATCGTATATGGAACGGTTTCTGCCCATTTTAGGAATTTTTCTTTATCAGTAGATTTTCCTGTGATAAAATCCTCACTAATACCCAATGTTCGCATAGCTCGCCATTTATAATGATCTCCTTGTAGCCAGGCTTCGGTAATATTATTAAATTTTCTGTTTTTGCAAATATCTTCTGGAGATAAATGATTATGATAATCTATGATAGAAAGATTTTTAGCATACGTATGATAGAGAATTTTGGAAAATTCATTTTGCAGTAAAAAGTCATCAAGGATGAAAGTAGATGTTGCTTTCATATGGTTAGAAGGTTTGTTTTTATATTACAATTGCAATATACCTAGCGTTTGGTGTCTAATGATGTGTTTTTAGGTAGAGAATTGTACAATGCTTGTAAATCTTCTTAAGTAAAATAGCTAGAATGATTATTTTCAAATTAATAGCTTTTGTTCTCGTCGTAAAACAAAAAAGGCCTCATTAAAATAGGCCTTTTTTGTTTGTATGATTATTTAACATTATGAACATGAATATCTCTTTGCGGATAAGGGATCGAAATTCCAGCAGCATCCAATGCGTTTTTAGAATCTTCCAGAGCTCCAAAGTAAACATCCCAATAATCTGCTACATTTACGTTAGGTCTTACTACTAGATTTATTGCATTATCACCAAGTTCACTAACAGCAACTGTAGGAGCAGGATCTTTTAAAACTTTAGGATTGTCTGTAAGGACTTTCATAATAACGTCCTTTGCCTTTTTAATATCGTCTCCATATCCAATACCGATATTTAGATCTACTCTTAGTGTTCCCTGAGAGGAATAATTAACAATATTTCCGTTTGATAATGTTCCGTTAGGAATAATAGCTTCTTTGTTTTCTGGAGTAGACAATTTAGTAGTAAAAATTTCTATTTCTTTTACAACACCTAAAACTCCTTGAGCTTCTATTAAGTCTCCAATTTTAAAAGGTTTAAAAATCATAATGAGTACACCTCCGGCAAAATTTGCCAAAGATCCCTGCAAAGCTAAACCAACGGCTAAACCGGCAGCGGCTAATATCGCAGCAAAAGAAGTGGTTTCTACACCTACTGTGCCAAGTACGGCAAGTATTAATAAGATTTTTAAGATCCATCCTAGTAGATTGGTAAGGAATTTTTGTAGGCTTTCATCATAATTTCTTATGGTCATTATTTTAGAGATTCCCTTCATTAATTTTTTAATAACCCAGGAACCTATAATCCATATAAGAATTGCGCCTATAACCTTAGGTCCAAAATCTACAATAAAATCTAACCCTTTATCTAACCATTTTTGAATATCCATATACAAGTTTTTTAAATTTATGATTTGTGAATCTTAAAATTAGTGATTTATGTTTTTGAAAGACCAATACGCTCTTTAAGAATAATAAAAATTCGATAAATGACCATTCAATTACTTTAAATGGTTAATATTCCTAAAATTTTTATAAGACTTCTTACAAAACTTCTAGATTGTTCTTTTTAATTGTACATTAGACCACCTCAAAACCCTAAAATTATGTCAGAATTTTGGCTTTATGTAAAGCTCGGCTTATATCACGTTCTGGATTGGCAGGCCTATGATCATATCCTATTCTTAATAGTGCTTACTGTTGCGTATACTTTTGATAACTGGAAAAGGATTCTTTTACTAGTAACTTTATTTACGCTAGGTCATACTACTTCTTTGTTTTTAGCAGTATATGATGTGGTTTCTGTAAACTCTAAACTGGTCGAGTTTTTAATTCCTCTAACAATTTTAGTAGCAGCAATATTTAATGTTTTTACCGCCGGAAAAACCGCAGGTAAAAACAAAATAGGTGTCTTATATGCCACTACAATTTTCTTTGGACTAATTCATGGATTAGGCTTTTCTAGTTTTTTTAATGCAGTTAGTAGTAATGTTAGTTCCAAAATTTTACCATTGATAGAATTTGCTTTGGGGATAGAACTCGCACAACTTATTGTAGTGATCATAGTTCTTATAATCAGTTTTATTATTCAAACGATTTTTAGATTCTCTAAACGAGATTGGATGCTAGTCGTTTCTTCAATAGTGATAGGGATGGTTATTCCAATGATAATTTCAAACAAAATATGGTAATTTATTGTCAGTTAGGGTTGTATTTGACACATAGTCATAATATATTCGTATTTTAATAAATATGGATACTATCCAATTTTTTATATGTCAAAAAAAAAACAACTAAAATATGACAAAGCGTATCTTAGGATAGCAAGAGAGTGGGGAAAGTTATCTCATTGTGACAGAAAAAAAGTTGGTGCGGTTATTGTTAAAGATAGAATGATTATTTCTGATGGATTTAATGGAACTCCCACGGGTTTCGAAAATCCTTGTGAAGATGAAGAAGGATATACAAAATGGTACGTGCTTCATGCAGAAGCTAATGCAATTTCTAAAGTTGCTTCTTCGACACAATCTTGTAAGGGAGCCACGTTATATATTACGCTATCACCGTGTAAGGAGTGTAGTAAACTGATTCATCAGGCCGGAATTAAGAGGATAGTATATCAAAAAGGATATAAAGATAATTCAGGGCTTTCATTTTTAGAGAAAGCCGGAGTAGAAATAGAACAGATTAGTGATTTAGACGATTAATGGGTTATTCAAAAAAATACTTGCCATTATTTATTGGTTTGGCGATGGGAGCGGGAGTTTTTTTAGGAAGTAAACTCGATTTCAGCAATCCATCAGCTAAGTTATTTTCCTATAACGCAAAAAAGGAAAAATTAAACCGCCTTATTGATTACATAGATTATGAATATGTAGATGAAATCAATACCGATAGTATTGTAGATGTTACCGTAAACAGAATTCTTGAAAATCTGGATCCACATTCCGTATACATACCTCCAGAAGAACTAGAAGGGATCACAGAAAGCATGCAAGGTGATTTTATTGGTATTGGAGTAAGTTACTATCCTTATAGAGATACCATTTCTGTGATTAATACCATAAAAGGTGGTCCAAGTGAACGATCAGGAATTATGGCCGGTGATCGAATTCTTATGGCAGATAATGATACCCTTTATGGAGAACGTTTAAGAAGAGATGGATTAGCAGATAAGCTAAAAGGAGAACTAAACAGCCAGGTTCAGTTAAAAGTTTATAGAAAAGGGAAAGGCATATTTGATGTAGTTGTGAAACGGGGTAGAGTGCCACTACGAAGTGTAGATGCTAGTTATATGCTAAAAGAAAACTTAGGGTATATAAAAGTAAATCGCTTTGCAGAAACTACATACAAGGAGTTTAAAAATGCATTGGATTCCTTACAGGATCTGGGAGCAGAGACTTTAGTTGTTGATCTCAGAGATAATGGAGGTGGTTTTATTGCTCCTGCTTTAAAAATGGCAGATGAGTTCTTAGAAAATGATAAACTTATCATGTTTACCAAAAACAAAAAAGGATCCATAGAGAATAATTATGCCACGCGTAACGGAAGTTTCGAAAAAGGAAAAGTCTATGTGTTAATTAATGAGAATTCTGCGTCTGCAAGCGAAATTTTTGCGGGAGCCATTCAGGATAATGATAGAGGAACAATTGTAGGAAGACGTTCTTATGGAAAAGGATTAGTTCAAAGAGAAATGGCGTTAGGAGATGGTAGCGCGATTAGATTAACAATTTCCAGGTATTATACCCCAACAGGACGATCCATTCAGAAACCATATGAGAACGGTAATAAGGAGTATTTTAATGAATATTTAGAGCGCTATAAAAACGGTGAATTGCAAAATGTAGATAGTATACAAGTTGCAGATTCTTTGAAATTTAAAACACCAGGAGGCAAAACCGTATATGGAGGAGGAGGAATTATACCCGATATATTTGTAAGTAAGGATACCACTAGAGTTGGAGAGACACTGGATTATATGCTAAGATCCGGAAGAATGGGCGGATACATATTCGAAGAGCTTGATAAAAAAAGAGATTTTTATAACAAGTTAACTGAAGAACAATTTAAGCAAGAAATAGAAATTGATGATGATTTTGCAGATGGATTTCTGATGTATACTAGAAAAAGAGGGGTGGATATTAATTTACAAAATTATAGAGATCAATTAAAGAAATATCTAAAAGCTATTATGGCTCAGCAGTTATTCGGAACTAGTGCGTTCGAAAAGATTATTAATAAAGATGATAAAATGATTCAAAAAGTTTTATCTATATCTGATAGTACTTAATTAAAAGAAAGAGATATGTTAATTTCTGATGATTTTCTGGTTGTTACAGCATTTATATCTTTTATTGCTGCTGCGGTACTTCGGTTAATGGATAATAGTGGTTCTATTTTGCTTAAACATAGCATCTATATAGAATCCTCGTACGTATCTCGATCATTACTAAAAGAGTATATCTTTAATGAGAATGGAATAGATTTCAAAAAAAGTTTGAAAAGAGTGCTCGTAATTAGAAGTATTCATAATTTTTGTTTGCTAGTATCGATAATGACTATTGGTTGGGTGATTACAAGAAATATTTTCTTCGGGTAGTTTTGGCAAAAATAGAATACAAGTGTAAATAAATATAAGCCCCCAAAATATGTCAGAATTAACAGAATATCTGATAGCAATTGCAATTTGCTCTCCACTTTTTTTCTTTATTGTAGCTGTAGCATTTAGGCTCTTAGATAATAGTGCTTCTATCTTTTTAGATAATGAAATTCTTGTAGATTCTTCATATGTGTCCGGAGATTTAATTAGGGAGCATATTGAGAATACCGAAGATGTAAAACTAAAAAAGTCTTTAAAAAAGGCACTTATCTTTAGAAAATTGCATAACCTGTTTATGATTCTTGCAGTCATATCACTACCGCCAGTAATCATAGCCTGTTTCTTAATACCATTTATTGCTTAGATATCTTTATTAATCTATCTATTTCCACGTTTTTGTTGGATAGCTCTGGAAACCAATAAAATCAATAGTAAAATAATAACACAGGCAGAGGCCAGAATACTAATAAGCGCAGTTTTACTATCTCCTTCTAGGAGATTATTAAAATCTAAAACGGTAGCATTGTATATAATCAAAGAAGTAGCTACTATAATCAGGAGGTAAATAAAATACTTCATTTAGAATAGGCCTTTTATATTAGTTGCAAATAATTTTACGGCAATAGCCAACAAAATTACACCAAATATCTTACGGATAACGTTAATTCCTTGTTTACCTAATACCTTTTCAATTTTTCCAGAAGATTTTAAAACTATATAGACAAAAATGATATTGATAACAATGGCAATTACGATATTAATTGGTTGGTATTCTGCTCTAAGAGATAGAATAGAAGTCATGGTTCCAGCTCCGGCTATAAGTGGAAATGCTAGCGGGACAACCGCAGCCGTTTCTGGTTCATCATCTTTATACAATTGAATACCTAGTATCATTTCTAATGCTAGAAAGAATATAATAAATGCACCAGCTACTGCAAAAGAATTCACATCGATACCTATAAGATTAAGGATCTCTTTCCCTACAAATAGGAATAGAATCATTAATATAGCTGCTACCAGAGAAGCTTTTTCACTTTGTATATGTCCTACTTTCTTACGCAGATCAATAATAATAGGAATGCTACCTACAATATCAATTACTGCAAAGAGGATCATACTCGCAGTCAGTATCTCTTTTAAGTTAAAGTTCATTTTAGTAGATTTTTAAGGTTGGCGCAAAAGTACATAGACTTCGCAAAGTAAAAGTAGCATAAAAAGATAAATAATCAGTAAAATTTATCTTTCATAAAAACTATCTTCGCAATATGTTTCAATTAGGAAAAACCATAGTTTCAGAAGAAATCATAGAAAAAGATTTCGTGTGTAATCTTTCTGCATGTAAAGGAGCCTGTTGTATTGATGGCGAAGCAGGAGCACCATTAGAAGAGTCAGAGGCACAAAAACTTGAGGAAATCTATCCTATTCTAAAATCGCACCTTCGGAAAGAAGGAATTGAAGCGATTGAAAAACAAGGAACGTATATCAAAACGCCACACCAGGAATTAGAGACTCCACTAATTGATGGAGCTGATTGCGCGTATGTAATATTTGATAAAAAGGGGACAGCATTGTGTGCTATTGAAGAAGCCTATAATCAAGGAGAAGTAGATTGGAAGAAACCAATATCCTGTCATTTATACCCCGTTAGAGTCCAGGATTACACAGAGTTTTCTGCTGTAAATTATCATAAATGGGAAATATGTGATGATGCCTGTACACTTGGAAAAGAACTACAAGTACCGGTATATAAATTCGTAAAACAAGCATTGATCCGCAAGTTCGGAGAAGATTGGTATATGGAATTAGAAAAAGTAGCTGAAGATCTTAGAAAATAAAATTTCTACTATATCAGAGGTAACATTTGTATTACTTAAGACATCTATAAGTAATAACCTTTAATATTTATAATATGAAAAAATTAAATGTATTGGGCCATACTGTTTAGTATTGGTTTGTTTGCTTCGTGCTCTACTGCGGAAATTGAGGAGGAAGTTGGATTAGAAGATAATCTCGAATTAAAATCAACTGAAAGACCCAAAGGTCCGCGACTTCCACCTGTTCCACCACCACCATTGCCAGGGCCTTGTGGATTTGCTTTTAATTGTCTGCCAAAATATTGATGGATATTGAGTTTTCTATAAATTTAGAGTCCTCAAGAAATCATTCTTGAGGATTTATCTATTATAACTTTGGTATGACTCATTTTTCAAAAATTCAAAATAATAGTTTCAGGAAATAAATTTCATTATTTTTATTGTCGTCAATGTTAACCTTGTAGGGAAAAGGGGTACTAACAAAAAAACCAAAACAATAATTTTATGAAAACAATTCAAGTATGTATCGGACTTTTTATGCTCGCTGTAGTTCCTTTTGGCTGTAGTGATGATGATTTAGAAATAGAAGTTATCGAAGAAATTGCAAATGGGGAAACTGTTTTAGAATTACAGTTTGAAGATTACGCATTAGGTGTGGAAGAAATAGGTCTTAACCAAAGAAAAGAAGAGCTTCTTATTATTTTGGAAAATGATCCTCAAAATGATAATGCGCTCGGAGAATTAGAAATTGTAAACAATAGATTAAGTTTTATTGAAGAACGAGGTGGCATGATCGAAGCAAGATTGGTAGGGTTTGGTCTCGGTCCAATTCCTCCACTTCCTCCATGTTTCGATCCAGGGCCAGATAATAACTGCCCCATACTACTTAATGTTGTGAACAAAATTTTGATAGAACAGAATCTTAATGGGTTTGGTTTTCAGATTGTTGACCCTCAAAGTGAAGAAGTTTTATTCGCTTTAGAAGAGTTTGAAGCTAGTGAATTAAATGAAAATTTATTACAAAGTCCATTTAATACAGAGGGCATACAACTTCCAGAAGAGTTTTTGGTGGTTGTTAAGAAATTTGAGGGAGAAATGGATCTATCATATAATTTCTATGGCACTCTATAGTTGATAAATTATTATTAACTATAAATCATTAAATTAGCCTTTGTTCATACAAAGGCTTTTTTTATGAAATATGTACTACTTGTGATTTATTGTTTTTTACCGAGTCTTTTATTTTCTCAGCAAGAAACTCGGATAGATTCAGTTTTAATTAAGAAGATAGAAAAACTTAACCAAAAGGGGATGAGTTTTTTGTATAGAAACCCTGATAGTACTCGTTTTTATTTACAGAAGAGCTATGGTCTGTCCAATCAAGATATTAATGGTTTAGACAATAAGTTAGGAGTGCTTAGTTTGTTGATTAATTCCGATGGTTTTCATTTTGATTTGAAAAATCTAAAGAAAGATATTAATACCATGGATTCAATTATGGTTAATGATCCTCTAATTAACTCTTTAGTTTCAAAAAATGATTATCTGAAATTTCTAAATACTAATAAAGGAAATTATCATTTTAAATTAAATAACTTATCGAAAGCAAAAAAGTATTTTGAAGAACTTTTGGATACGTTTTATACAAACGTAGATAGTTTAACTCCTTTTGATATTGAAACAAAAATTAATATACAACAATACTTAGCATCAATTTATAGAAGAGAAGGTAAAAATGATTTAGCAGAAGAATATTACAACAGAATAATAAGTGATATAGAAAATCATAAAATCCCAAGATGGCAAAAACAATCAGTTGGTGTTAAATATAGGCTTTCTCAGGTTTTAATGGCACAAAAAAAGTATGATGAAGCAAAAAAAATACAACTAGAATCGTTAGATTTTTTTGAAACGATGGAGAATAAGCCTGGAACCATTAATTCAATAAAAGCTATTTCTCAACTTTTAATCAAAAACTACCTAGCGCAGGATAGTGTTCTGGTTGCTATAAAGTATATTGAGAAGAGTAAGAACCTTTATAAAAAAGAAGATATTTTGTTCGCTAAATTAGAGGTGTTAACAGGTGATGCTTTTTTGCAAAATATGGAATTCGAAAAGGCAGAAACTTTTTACCAATCATATCTTTCTAAAACTAAAGTGTATAGCCAAAATCAAAAAAACCAAGATGTGGCAGATGCTTTTTCGAGATTAGGAAGCTTGTATCTAGCAAAAGAAAATCCAGAAAAAGCATTAGAGTTTTACCAAAACTCTTTAATACAGATAGCACCAAGTTTTAATGATACTGATATTAAAAGTAATCCTAACCCCAAAAAAGTGTTATCTAAATTGGAGTTAGTCAAGCTGTTGAAAGAAAAACTAGAGGCGCTACAACTATTATATAAAAAAGAGAATCAATTAGAAGATCTTAAAATAGCGTTAGCAACGTCTTATGCCATTATAGAAGCATTAGATTTGTTAAAACCTGAGTTCGAAAGTAAAGTGGATAAACAATTCCTGATATCAGAGATGTACCCTGCTTTTCATAAGATGGTAGAAGTGGCGTATGATCTTTATAATAGTACTAAAGAATCATCCTATATTGCTGATGCTTTTTACTTTACTGAAAAAAGTAAAAGCGTTCTGTTGTTAGAAGCTGCCAGAAGCGCACAAGCCAATTCTTATGGAGGCGTACCCGAAGAAATTATAGATAAAGAGCAGCAGCATAGAGCAAATATTATTCATTTAGAGAAAAAGTTTTTTAATCAAAAATCTAACATGGTAGTTTTTGATTCCTTATTTCAACTTAAGAATAGATATTATAATTTCATCTCGGATCTGGAACGTGATTATCCAAAGTACTATGATCTAAAGTATGACAATGAAGTAGTAAGTTTAGAGGAGGCTACCTCTAAGATTATAAAAAATAAAGCATTAATAAGTTATTTTGCTACAAACACTGATTTCTATGTTATTACTTTAGAAAATCAAAACAAAAATTTCTACAAAATACATTTAGGAAATGATGGGCGAGAAAAAATAACAAGTTTTTATTCTTTGTTATCCAAGCTAAATATAAAAGAACTGCCTGATATTTATGGAATTGGTAATTCCATTTACGAACAAATTCTAAAGAAACCTTTAGAAACAATTGAATCAAAAGAATTAATAATAATTCCAGATGATATTTTGAATTACCTGCCATTTGAGGCTTTATCAACCTCCAAGAGTGCTGGTGACTATTTGATTAGAGAATATCAAATATCCTATACAAATTCTGTGACTTTACTTAGAGAGCAACAAAATAAATTGAAGCTAGAACAGAACAAGTTATTGGCATATGCTCCTAGTTTTGAAAATAGTAATGAAAATGTTTCTCAAAACAGACCGAATTTCGGACCGTTACTTTATAATACTGATGAAGTTACACAGATAACGGAATTTTTTGATGGCAAGGCTATTACCGGAAAAGAGGCCTCGTTGGCATCTTTTTCTAAAAATTCACACGCCTATAATATGCTTCATTTTGCTTCACATGCGGCAACTAATGATGAGTATCCGGATTATTCGTATTTAGCATTTGCTAAAGATGATAGTAGCGAAAATGGTTTATTATATGTAAAGGATCTTTACGGATATAGTATCAATGCTGATTTAGTAGCACTAAGTGGTTGTCAAACGGGATTAGGGAAACTTCAAAAAGGGGAGGGAATGCTTAGTTTAGCAAGAGGATTTAGTTATGCCGGTGCTAAATCTCTAGTCACCACGTTATGGAAAGTTAACGATCGGACTACTTCAGAATTGATACAAGAATTTTATAAAAATCTAGATGCATCATTCCCAAAAGACAAAGCGTTACGTGAAGCGAAACTAACGTATTTAAAAACAGCCGAAGACAAGTTGCTGACTCATCCTTATTATTGGTCTGGATTTATGATTTCAGGTGATACTACAGCGCTTCAAACGGATGCTTCTTATCTTTGGTGGCTGCTATTGTTGGGAATTCCAATACTTTTTGTAACCATTAGAAAAGTAAGAAGTTTGCTGTAGCTTTATTATTTTAACTGTTTTAGAAGTTTTTCGGCTGTACCTTTTTTGAAACTTCCTTTTTCTACAATTTCTTCTAATAAAAGGATAGCTTCATTTTTCCTGTTCTCTTTTAGGTAAGCCAGGGATAAATACCATTTTCCTCTTTCTGATAGTTCATCTTTTAGCGCAATATGTTGTTCTAATAATGGAATTGCCTCCTTGACATTGTCGGATGCTAGTAAAGAATTTGCTTGATATAAAAGAAAATAAGGTCTTTTTGTTGTTTCATACAATTTTGCAAACTGATCAGTAGCTAGTTCGTATTCTTTGCTTTCGTAAGAAGTGAATGCAATAATTTCTTCATTTTCATCATTCTCACCACGAACAATTGGAGTTACCACGTTTTTATAAGGTTCGAAATTATCTGCATACAATTCATTAGTGTTTACCGAAAAAGGATTTAGGAACATAATTCCACCAATGGCTACTACTAATAATATGGAAGCTGCAACCAATAATTTTTTGTAATTAAACAAGGGCACAACTTTAGTTTCATTAGCTGCAATTTTAGCTTCAAAATCTGCCATACTTTTTCTTAACTGATCTCTATCTTCAGCGCCAGAAACTATCTTTAAGTTCTTATGTAATTCAACATCTTCTCTGAATGATGGGTCATTTTCTAATAAGCTGTCAAACTGATCTTTTTCCGCCGGAGTCAGTTCTGACTGTAAATACTTGTCTATTAACTCTTCTCGTTCCATTTATGCGGGGGTTTTAATTAATTCTTTTAGGGATTTTAAGCAACGAGATTTCTGGCTTTTTACTACATTTTTACTTTCATAGCCTAAGCTTTCAGCAATCTCATCAATAGTTAGTCCCCGATAATAGAATAAGGTTAACATTTCCTGACAACGTTTCCCCAGGTTTTTAAAATGCTGTCGTAATAATTGTTGTTCTGGAGTTAACTGTGGTTCTTCAAAAATTTCTATTGTATCAGAAGTTTCTTTATAATCCACGCTATTTTCATAAGAAATAGTTTTTTTCTGCTTTTTGAGCTGATCGTAGATCATGTATTTCCCAATACTGAATAAATATGTTTTGACAGAGCTTTTTATATGATCTAGTTTCCCATTTATCGCATGCTCGCGTAATGCAATAAACGCCTCTTGGTATATATCTATAAGAGCATCGTGATCTAGATCAAATTTTTTAGCAAACTGCAAAAAAGCATTACGGTATTCATTGTAAATCTTTTCTAAAGCTTGATTATGGCCTTTTTTTAGCGTTAAGAGTTCTTCCTTCATACGTTGTAACCTGACTATAGGGTAATAGGTTCATTCTTATTTTCCGAAGATAAAGTTAACCTTTTTTATAAAAAGCACACAAAGAGATAAAACCAAACATAAGAATTATGAAACGAACATTAATAAATTTTAAAAATTCCTTTGGGAAAGAGGATGTTTAAAATTTTTAATGTGAGAGCGTAGCGGTTACATACGTTCTCAATTTTTTAATCAATAATTAAAAAGATTTAAACGTATGAAAACTGTAAAACAAATAATAGGAATAGCCGTGTTGCTTTTACTCTTGTTAGTGCCTCAACACGCAGAAGCTCAGTTCTGGAAAAAAGTGGCAAAAACTGCAGAAAAAGCTGCTGAGAAAACCGTTTTGAAGAAAACAGAAGAGAAAGTATCAAAAAAAACAAGTAAGACTATTGACGATACAGTTGATGGAAAACCTAAAAAAAAGAAGAAAAGCAAGAATAAAAAAAAGAAGAAAAAAGGAGCAGTCATTTCTTCTGATAATGAAGAAGAGAGCGTAATAAATGAAACCGAAAGTCGAGAACCTTCTTTTGCTGCATATTCTAAGTTTGATTTTGTGGCAGGAGAAAAGATAATTGCCTTCGAAGATTTTAGTCAGGATGAAATCGGTGATTTACCTGCACGTTGGAATTCTTCTAATTCGGCAGAGGTAGTTACGCTGAATAATCAAGAAGGCCGTTTTATCCAAATAGGAACTGGAACCGGATCTTATGTTCCCGAATTCATAGAAGAATTTCCTGAAAATTTTACTTTAGAATATGATGTAGTGTTTGATTTTGATGTCTCTAAATATGCTTATAAGCGAGATCTTTACGCTATTTTTTCTGATGTAGAGAATTCAGGATATGAGTTACAAAAAGGGACTCCTGGAAAAAATGGATTCTCTTTTATTATTAAAGGAGGAATAAGCGGAGGCGGACAGGTTGATATTCAGAAATACTGTTCAGATCGTAATTTAAATCTACGTTCTGAGAAAAAATTCGGAAAACTAAATAAAGATAATAGTGGTAGAGGTAAAAAGATGCACGTTTCCATTTGGAAACAAAAGCAAAGAATGAGGGTATATATAGATGAACAAAAGGTATTTGATATACCTAGAGCATTTGAAAAAAGTACAGTAATTAAAAATTTAAAATTTTTCTCAGAAACAACAACCGAAAACACATTTTACTATCTAGGTAATGTTAGATATGCAGTTGGTAAACCTGATATGCGAAATAAGTTAATTACAGAAGGTAAGTTGGTTACTTACGGAATTACTTTTGATACCGGAAAAGCTACCGTGAAACCTAAGTCTTACGGTACAATCAAAAAAATTGCCAATGTCCTTTCTGAGAATGCTGAGGTAAAAGTTCTAGTCACAGGTCATACCGATACAGATGGAGATGATACTTTTAATCAAAAGCTTTCCGAAAAAAGAGCAACATCAGTCAAAGAAATACTTGTTAATGAATTTGGAATTGATGCTTCTAGATTAAAAACGGATGGTAAGGGTGAAAGTGATCCGATTGCTACAGAAAATACTCCAGAGGCTAAAGCGAAGAATAGAAGAGTAGAGTTTAAAAAGATTTAATTTTTTCTAAAAAATACTATCAAAATGTTTACCTCGGAATTTCTGAGAACACTAAACAGTAAACTGCTTCAAGGCAAGCCTCAGAGCATTTAAATCTCGATTATCGAGTAAATTATCTAACAATTAAAATAGAAAACAATGGACTCAAAATTAAAGAAAGTAAGTATATTATTAATGATCGCAATTGCCGCTGTATTTCAATCTTGTAGTAGCGAAGATGATGGATTAGTTATAGAGAACGAAAATCAATTGGAAAATGTTCAAGAGCGCATAGAACAATATCAGACATCTATCGAGAATATTAAAGTTCCTGATCGCATGCTGCAATATGCGGAGGGAAACACCTATGCATATAGTGCTGGTTTCTCACTTACAATATTACAAACACAAGCGTTAACATATTCATCTATTTTTCTATCAATTCCGAATGATGCAGAACAACAAAATAGTATTGGTAAAAGCGGCAGAAGTACTACTACTTGGGTTTGGAGTGCTGGAGGAGTAACACTTTATTATACAGTAACATCAGATGCTACTTTTTATTATTTTACTTACGATATTGAAGAAGGTGGTGTTCGTAGAACTTTTTATGAGGGGAGAATTAGTAAAGATGGTAATTCTTATGAGGTTAGATTTAATGCAGAGGAAGGAGAGTTCTTGTTAATGACATATAATAAAACAGGAAGTATAATTGATCTTACAATTGAAAATAGTAATAATGAGAAAGCTGAACTCGTTTTCAATGAAGCAGATCGATCAGGATCTATCAAGATATATGAGTTCGGAACCTTGACCGAAAGTTTTGTTTGGTTATCTGATGGAACGGGTTATTATATAAACCATGCTACAGGAGACACTTTTTCTTGGCCTTAGAATTGAAAATATACTAAAAAGATTATTAGGAAAAATCATATGCATCATTTGTATATGATTTTTCCTTTTTTTGCAGTAAATATTAAAAAAAAGTAATTTTTTTTCGCATTTATTAACCTGTGGTTTTACCGTAAAATTGATGGTTTTTAAGTTTTATTTTTTTAGTATAAAAAACCTTGTTAGCAGGTGAAAAATAAGTAGTTGATGAGGTTACTAACAACGTTGTTTATATCTTTTGGTTTATGGTTAAATATCTTAAGATCAGGGTTTTAAATAGAAGTGGTGAATTGTTGTGTTTTAACCGTTAATTCCCGTCGTGTTGAAAACTTTGTTGAAAACGTTTGCTAACTTTTTGTGAAACTTCTAGCACATTTTTTGATCTTTGTTAGTCCGTAGCGGAAAAGAAAAAAACATAAAACTAGCTAAAAGAAAAAAGATGAATGCAGTAGAGCCAATCTTGCAAGAAAATAAAGACCGATTTGTAATTTTTCCTATCAAACATCATGATATTTGGGATTGGTATAAAAAATCAGAGGCTAGTTTCTGGACAGCTGAAGAAATTGACTTACATCAGGATATTACTGATTGGGCAACTAAGTTAACAAATGATGAACGATATTTCATTAAACATATTTTAGCATTTTTTGCTGCTTCAGATGGAATTGTAAATGAAAATCTTGCGGAGAACTTTGTAAACGAAGTTCAGTATAGTGAGGCAAAATTCTTTTATGGTTTTCAGATTATGATGGAGAATATCCATTCTGAAACTTATTCTTTATTGATCGACACTTATGTGAAGGACGAAAAAGAAAAGGATATTTTATTTAGAGCAATTGATAACTTTCCTGCCATTAAGAAAAAAGCAGATTGGGCACTGAAATGGATAGAATCTGATTCTTTTGCAGAGCGTTTGATTGCTTTTGCTGCGGTAGAAGGTATATTCTTTTCTGGAGCATTTTGTTCAATTTTTTGGTTAAAGAAACGTGGTTTAATGCCAGGTCTTACTTTTTCTAATGAGCTAATTTCTAGAGATGAAGGAGTTCATTGTGATTTTGCAGTGCATTTGCATAATAAGCACTTGGTAAATAAAGTGCCGAAAGAAAGAATTCGCGAAATTATAGTGGATGCTTTAAATATAGAAAGAGAATTCGTTACAGAATCACTTCCTGTAAGTTTGATAGGAATGAATTCTAAATTAATGACTCAGTACTTAGAGTTTGTTACCGATAGATTATTACTAGAACTAGAATGTGAAAAGGAATATGGAACTGCTAATCCATTTGATTTTATGGATATGATATCATTACAAGGGAAGACTAATTTCTTTGAAAAACGAGTTTCAGAATACCAAAAAGCAGGAGTACTTAATAAAGATACAGAAGAAAATAAAATAAGTTTTGATGCCGATTTTTAATTAGAAAGATTTTTACCGATTAGGGTGAATATCCAATAATTTGTCATTCCAGCGTAGGCTGGAATCTGAAATCATTTCAGAATTAAAGATACATTCATTCTGAGCTAATCAGGAATAGGACTTCTATTTAAATAACGATTAGCTCAGTTTGATAAAGCTTTCTATAAGCTTTATAAAAAAAACAAAAGAAGGCGAAAGTCATATAATTATATTTTACTTAATAAGAATAACTCTGGTTATTGTAATACAGAGGTTTCTTTTTAGTATCTGATTTCTGGGGGAGTCATTTATAATTATCTATTACGGATTTCAGTAAAGGAGAAAAATAACACAAATTAATATTACGTTCTTCAGAAGGAGAATTTTATAAAAACCAAAAGCGTATGTATGTAGTAAAAAGAGACGGTCACAAGGAGCCAATTATGTTTGACAAAATTACCGCAAGGGTAAGAAAGTTATGTTATGGGTTAAATGCTCTGGTCGATCCGGTGAAAGTAGCAATGAGAGTGATAGAGGGATTGTATGATGGAGTAACTACTAGTGAACTGGATAATCTGGCTGCAGAAATTGCTGCTACGATGACGATTGCGCATCCTGATTACGCTAAATTGGCAGCTCGTATTTCGGTTTCAAATCTACATAAGAATACGAAAAAGACATTTTCTGAAGTAGTTACTGACTTATATGAATATGTAAACCCGAGAACAGAGAAAAAAGCTCCATTGATCTCTGATGAGGTGTATGAAGTGATTATGGCTAATAAAGAGAAGTTAGACTCTACAATTATCTACAATCGCGATTTTGGTTATGATTATTTTGGTTTTAAAACATTAGAGCGTTCGTACTTGCTAAAAATTAATGGTAAGATTGCAGAACGTCCTCAGCATATGCTAATGAGAGTTTCTATAGGAATTCATCTAAATGATTTGGATGCAGCCATAGAGACTTATGAGTTAATGTCCAAAAAGTATTTTACACACGCTACACCAACATTATTTAATTCTGGAACACCAAAACCACAAATGTCATCTTGTTTTCTTTTGTCAATGAAAGATGATAGTATAGATGGTATATATGATACGCTAAAGCAAACCGCTAAGATTTCTCAATCTGCAGGTGGAATTGGATTGTCTATACATAATGTACGTGCTACAGGTTCATATATTGCAGGTACGAATGGAACCTCTAACGGGATTGTTCCGATGTTACAAGTGTTTAATGATACTGCACGTTATGTGGATCAAGGTGGAGGAAAACGTAAAGGTTCTTTTGCAATCTATGTAGAGCCTTGGCATGCTGATATCTTTGATTTCCTTGATCTTAAGAAGAATCATGGTAAAGAAGAAATGCGAGCACGTGATTTATTCTATGCGATGTGGATTCCGGATTTATTCATGAAACGTGTACAGGACGATGCAGAATGGACTTTAATGTGTCCTAATGAATGTCCTGGATTGTTTGATATCCATAGTGACGAGTTCGAAAAAGAATATTTACGTTTCGAAGCTGCTGGGAAAGGTCGTAGAACTATAAAAGCAAGAGAATTGTGGGAGAAGATTCTGGAATCTCAAATCGAGACTGGAACGCCATATATGCTATATAAAGATGCTGCGAACCGTAAGTCTAATCAGCAGAATTTAGGTACAATCCGTTCTTCTAACTTATGTACCGAGATTATGGAGTACACAAGTCCTGATGAAATAGCAGTTTGTAACCTGGCTTCTATTGCATTACCGATGTTTGTGAAAAATGGGGCATTTGATCACGAAGAACTTTTTAAAATTACAAAACGAGTAACTAAAAACTTAAATAAAGTAATAGATCGTAACTATTATCCTGTAAAAGAAGCAGAAAATTCTAATATGCGTCATCGTCCTATTGGATTAGGTGTGCAAGGATTGGCAGATGCATTTATTATGTTACGTCTACCTTTTACTAGCGATGAAGCTAAGAAATTAAACCAAGAGATTTTTGAAACTTTATACTTTGCGGCTGTTACTGCGTCTATGGAAGAAGCTACGGCAGACGGGCCTTATCAGAGTTATGAAGGATCTCCTATTTCTAAAGGAGAATTCCAGCATAATCTATGGGGAATTAAAGATGAAGAGTTAAGTGGTCGTTGGGACTGGGCTGGTCTTCGTAAGGAAGTTTTGGAAAATGGAGTGCGTAACTCATTATTAGTGGCACCAATGCCTACAGCATCGACTTCTCAGATTTTAGGAAATAATGAAGCCTTCGAACCATATACAAGTAATATATATACAAGACGTGTGTTATCAGGAGAGTTTATCGTAGTAAATAAACACCTTTTAGAAGATCTTGTACAATTAAATCTATGGAGTGATGATCTTAAGGATGCGATTATGCGTGCCAATGGATCTATCCAAAATATAGATATCATCCCTCAGGATCTTAAAGAGCTTTATAAGACAGTTTGGGAGCTGAGTATGAAAGATATTATCGATATGTCTCGTCACAGAGGATATTTTATTGATCAATCTCAATCACTGAACTTATTTATGGAAGGTGCTACGATGGCAAAACTTACTTCGATGCATTTCTATGCCTGGAAGAGTGGATTAAAAACAGGTATGTATTATCTAAGAACAAAATCTGCGGTTGATGCTATTAAGTTTACACTTAAAACGGAAAAGAAAGAGCAACCACAAGCGGAACAAGTAGCGGTTGCAGCGGCACAAGTGATGGAAGCGCAATCTGCTACTAAAACACAACCAGAACCTGAAGCAGTGCAAGTTGCTGCTGAAGGCACAGCGTTAACTCCAGAAGAACTTCGTGCAATTATTGCACAATCTAAAGAAGCCGAAGGAGATGATTGTTTAATGTGTGGGTCGTAGTGATACGTTGATTTCAAAAGTGTAATAAGCGAATTGAAATCAATTAGTAGCATTAATCCTGATAAAAATTGGGAGTTTTTGAAAGTATTTATCGTTTATAACTTGAAATTATAGGGATCAAGTATAGACATTTATATAGGGCAAAAGGGGAGTTTTCTATATAGAAGCTTCCCTTTTTTGTTTTAGTATAAATTGTTTTTAAATACCAATTGTAATTTTTTTATATCAAAATACGATAGTAACAAATCTTGTATTTATGACACTTACATAATAGAAGAGCTTTTTTGATTCTTTGACTAAGAACAAAGAAAGAAATATTTTACTATTTTTGAACACCCTAGATTTAATATAACTTACTCATATGGAAGAAATTACTATCCAACATCCATTGTGCTCACAGTGTAGCACTGAGATTACTTCAGAAACAAAATTTTGTACACATTGCGGTTTCCCGGAAAACGGAGATGAAAAAGAAAAAGCTGTTTTTCATGCCAAAAAGGCGATGAAGAAAAATCAAACCATAGACGATCATAAAAAAATTAACTCTGCTAGAAACACACTGTATTGGATAGCTGGAATAAATCTTGTGTTTGGGTTTATTTATTTCTTTACGTCACAAGATGTAGCAAGTCTTATCGTGCAAATTATCGTTGGAGCCATATACTTAGTATTGGCATATTGGTCTCAGAAAAAGCCATTTGCAGCTATACTATCGGGATTGTTGTTCTATCTAACAATGATTGCAATTCTTGCTATCGCAGAACCAGCTACTATTTTTAGTGGTATTATATTTAAGGTTATTATTATTGCTTTTCTAGTAAAAGGAGTATACTCTGCATCCCAAAATTCTAAAGAATAACATTAGTATGGTTTGTAAAACGTGCAATGAATCATTAGAAGCAGTGGTGAATTTTTGTCCTAGTTGCGGAACATCTGTGACAAAAATCGGGAAAAGAGATAAAAGTGAACATCTTAATTTGGTGATTGCTTTTTATATAGTGATGCTGGTTTTTTTGGTAATTAATTTCTTTTTATACCAAGATGACAGCTCATTAATGCAAGAAATTGCTACAGAAAGTATTTTTGCACTTATAATCATTGGCTTTACTTTTTTTGATTTTAAAAACATCATTAAGCTATATAGATTTCCTAAGATTGATCTTTTACCACTTTTGGGATATATAACAATACCTTTTGCCAGTGCTTTTCTTGTCTATTACGCTGTAGAATTTATCAATGTTCAATTGTCTGATGAAACCTATAATTATTATTTTGGATATGTAGATTATCCAAACCCTATGTTCTGGGCGGTTCTTTTTGTGGCTATTTTTCCTCCTATTTTTGAAGAATTAGGGTTCAGAGGGTTTTTGTACAATCAATTAAATAAAATTGCTAGCACTAAGGTCACTATAATTCTGACTGCATTTATTTTTGCTTTGGTTCATTTTTCGGTGATATCGTTATTGTGGATCTTTCCGTTTGGACTGTTATTAGGGTATTTAAGACATAAATACAATACTTTATGGATCGGAATGATAATTCATTTCATACATAACTTCATAGTGTTATATTTGGACTATTATTATTTTGATAGCACATTGTTAGAATTCTGATTGTATGATGAACTGGGAACAGCTCCTATCTTTAAAAAGACAAGGAGATACGAATAAAAGATTACGTAAAGAACAAGATGAAACTCGATTAGGTTTTGAAGTAGATTATGACAGAATCATATTTTCTTCGGCGTTTAGAAGTTTACAGGATAAAACACAAGTAATCCCTTTGTCCAAAACCAGCTTTGTACATACCCGATTAACACATAGTTTAGAAGTTTCTGTCGTAGGGCGCTCCTTAGGTAGAGTAGTGGGGAAAAAGATTTTAGAAAAACACCCGCATCTTTCCACTATACATGGATACCAGTTTAATGATTTTGGAGCCATCGTCGCAGCAGCGTCACTGTCACACGATATCGGTAATCCTCCATTTGGACATTCAGGAGAAAAAGCTATCGGAGAATATTTTGCTACAGGAAAAGGTAAGAAGTATCAAGAGTTTTTAACTCCAAAGCAATATCAGGACCTTATAGATTTTGAAGGAAATGCTAATGGATTTAAGATCTTAACCGAGTCCAGACAAGGAATAGAAGGAGGATTGCGATTGTCTTATGCTACACTAGGTGCTTTTATGAAATACCCAAAGGAATCCTTGCCTAAAAAGCCAACTTCGCATATTGCACATAAGAAATTTGGATATTTTCAGAATGAAAGTTCTTTTTTTAAAGAAGTAGCACAGGAAGTAGGTTTACTTGCACATCAGATAGGAAATGAAACTACCTATAGTCGACATCCATTGACGTTTTTGGTAGAAGCGGCAGATGATATTTGTTATACAATTATCGATTTTGAAGATGGTATTAACCTGGGATTGATACAAGAAGAATATGCTTTAGAATACCTTATTAAGTTAGTAAAAGACACGATTAATACTGCAAAATATAATAGTCTGGCCACTACCGCAGATCGTCTGAGTTATTTAAGAGCATTGGCCATTAATACATTGATACAAGAAGCTGCACGTACTTTTGTTCAGTATGAAGAGGAAATATTATCAGGAAATTTTGATATGGCATTAATTGATAAAAGTAAATATCAAGCTCAAATTGATGATATTATTCGAATTAGTATAGATAAGATATATCAAAGTTCAGAGGTAGTAGAGAAAGAGATCGCAGGATATGAGATTCTTGCTACTTTATTGGATCGATATTGTACTGCAACGGATAATTTTAATAATGAGCGAGCGTCTAATTATGATAAGCTTATTCTAAAAGCCGAAGGAAACAATTTCGATCATAAAAATGATAATCTGTATACCAGATTAATCAGTATTAGTAATTATGTTGCCAGTCTCACGGATGGAAATGCATTACTGAAATTTCAGAAAATCAAAGGATTAGAGATTTAGTATTTTATTTTTATAACAACTTTCTAATTGAGAATAATGGTTGTTTCTCTAATGCGTCTGAGGACGGTTGGGTGTTCTGATCCTAAAAGTGATCAGTTTGAAGAAGGTTTAGTGGTATTTGGGCCTATAAACACATTCTATAATACAGTTGATACTCAATACAAAAAGGACTATAATAAGTTAATCTTCTATAACTAATTGATCTAGTGTCATTATTAAGAGCGTTGATGATTCTTTTGATTTAGGTATATTTCGTTGAACATATGTTAATTTTTAAGGCTTTTTGGCCTTATAAACAAAAAATATTCAATAAAAGTGGGTAGTTGAAAGGGAATTATATATTTTAGCGATTAAAATTTAGTATTTTTTTAAGAGAATTTTGGTTAGTCAATTCTTAAAAAAAAATATTTTGTCATAAAAATTTAATTACTTTTTTTGTTATGAATAAAAATTATTTTAAACTCTTCATTTTTATAATTGGAGTACATCTTGGTTTTGCCCAAAATCAGGATAACGTAAGTATTATTAAAGACTATTTAGTCACATCTGGAATGGATCAAAAAGATATTCTTGATCTTGAAATACAGTCAGAATCTTTTTCAAAAAGCATGAACTTAACGAATGTTTATGTGGTGCAAAAATACAATGGAATTCCCATTAAGAATAATGTAGGTAATTTTGCTATTAAAAATGGGAAAGTTGTACATTTTTCTGGTAAACTTGTTAATGATGTACAATCTAAGGTTAATACCAGAGCTGCACAGTTATCTGTAACGAGTGCGGTACAAAAAGCTGCAGTAGCGCTTAATCTTACTGATGTAAGTAGCGTAGCGATTTTAAAAAAGTCTAGTAGTTCTAAATTTACAGTGTCTAAGTCTAATATCTCGGTTGATGAAATTCCTGTAGAGTTAATATATGAACTAAAAGATGATCAATTAATATTATCTTGGGATTTAAGTATACACGCTAAGGATGGTAAGAATTGGTATAGTGTTAGAATTGATGCTAACAGTGGAGAAATGATTAGTAAGATCAATTGGATGACTAAGTGTACTTTTGATCACAATACTTCTATTAAAAAAGAAACAAATAATAATAAAGCACATTCATTTGGTTTTAGTGCTAAGTCTGAGAGTTCACCATTAATAATGGATGGTACATACAATGTGTTTCAGGTTCCAGCAGTAGAGAGTCCTAATCATGGTAGCAGAACAATGGTAACCAATCCGGCTAATACAGCTGCTTCTCCATTTGGATGGCACGATACAAACGGAGTAGCTGGTGCAGATTTTACAACTACAAGAGGGAATAATGTAATATCATCTGAAGATTTTGATGGTAATGATGGTGTAGGTTATATGCCAGATGGTGGAGCAAATTTAATATTTGATTATGTATATGATGGTAGTGCAACCGTAGCTGATAATAGAGACGCATCAATAACAAATTTATTTTATGTTAATAATGTAGTTCATGATGTTTGGTATCAATATGGTTTTGATGAAGCTTCAGGAAATTTTCAGTTTAATAACTATGGAAATGGAGGGTCAGATTTTGATCAAGTCTTTGCACAAGCTATTGATGGATCAGGAGTTAATAATGCTAATTTTGGAACACCGCCGGATGGTAGCAATCCTACCATGCAAATGTTTCTTTGGAATCCAGAACCAAATGTTCCGACTTTAACTATAAATAATACAGGCGTAGCTGGAGAATATACTGCGCTAGATAATAATTTCGACCCTGGTCATGTTGACGCACCACTTTTTCCTGATGGAATAACAACGGACTTGGTTCTAGCTATTGATAATAATGCTACACCAGATCCTAATGATGCTTGTACTGCAATAACTAATACTGCTGAAATGGCTGGTAAAATAGCTGTGGTTAGAAGAGGAAGCTGTAATTTTAGTGCTAAAGTGGTAGTTTGTCAGAATGCTGGCGCAGTTGCAGTGCTCGTTGTGAATAATGAAGCTGGTAATATTGTATTAGGTGGAGGAGATGCATTAATAACCATTCCTGCCTATAGTATTAACCAAGCAGAGGGAGAAGCTATAATTACAGAAATGGCTTCAAATACGGTTAATGTTACTCTTACTAATGTTGGTCTTAATTTAAACGCAGAAGATGGTTCTTTTGATAATGGTATTGTAATTCATGAATATGGACATGGTATATCTACGCGTTTGGCAGGAGGTCGACTTAATTCTAATTGTCTTGTAAGGTGTGCCCAAGAGGATGCAGAAGGAAATTGTATTCAATTTACTGAGCAGATGGGAGAAGGTTGGTCTGATTGGTTTGCATTGATGATGACTATTGAAGCTGGAGATACTGCTGAAGATATTAGAGGAATTGGGACTTATGCTGTAGGACAACCAACTAATGGAGGAGGAATTAGACCTTTCCCTTATAGTACAAATACAACAATAAACCCAGTTACTTATGCTGATACTAATAATACAGCTTCGTTTTCCGCACCTCATGGAGTTGGATCTGTATGGGCAGCTATTTTATGGGACATGACGTGGGCTCTTATTGATAGAGATGGATTTGACCCGGACTTATATAATGGAACTGGTGGAAATAATTTAGCAATGCAGTTGGTTATTGATGGTTTAAAATTACAAGCTTGTAATCCAGGTTTCGTGGATGGTAGAGATGCAATTCTTGCTGCTGCTGATAATCTTCCAAATAGTGAAGACAATAAATGTCTTATTTGGAGTGTGTTTGCAAAAAGAGGAGTTGGTTATAGTGCGGATCAAGGTTTTACGAATAGTAGAACAGATCAGACAGAGGCTTTTGATTTACCACCAACATCTGAATTAGATTGTACCACTTTCACTTTAGGTGTTGGAGATGTGAATGCAGGTGTATTCCAAATCTATCCAAACCCTTCTGATGGAGCTTTTGATATTAGAGTTGCCGAAAATGTAGGAAATAGTACAATATCAATATTTGATATAAAAGGAAGAGTAGTTTATAAGGATGAAACTATACTTACCAATACACATAGAATAGAAACTAATCTTAGATCTGGAATCTATTTATTAAGGATAGAAGCAGAAAATGGTACTGCCATTTCAACTTCTAAAATTGTAATTCAGTAAGGTATTCTTATGATTTAATATAAAGAGGTTGTCTTGTAAAGACAGCCTCTTTTTTTATGAAATATATTTTAGGATAGTGTTGGTGATTCCTTTAGTTGAAATACCACATATTTCTTGTAATTCTTGTGTTGTTCCGTGATGAATGAATTGATCAGGAACTCCAAGATTAATAATTTTTGTCGAAAAATTGTTTTGATTAGCAAAAGCTATAATTGCATTTCCAAAACCGCCCTTAATCGCACCATCTTCAACAGTAATAACGGTTTTGTGTTTTTGTAATATTTCATGTAGTAAATCTGAATCCAAAGGTTTTATAAAACAGAAATGATAATGACTTATTTTTTCTTCAATAGATTGTAAAGCATTAATAACATTGGTTCCAATGGTACCAGTTGATATTGTAGCAATTTCTGATGCTTCTTCAGTGAGAGACCTTCCTTTACCAATAGGCACTTCTTTCATAGGTACCTGCCAATCTGTAATCGTACCTCTTCCTCGTGGATATCTAATAGAAATAGGATGTTCTAATCCCAAAGAAGCGGTGTAGAGAAGGTTTCTTAATTCAATTTCATCAGCAGGAGCCGCTATAAGCATATTCGGTATACAGTTTAGATATGAAATATCAAAAATGCCATGATGTGTTGCTCCATCAGCACCAACTAACCCAGCGCGATCTACACAAAAGATAACAGGTAGATTTTGCAGAGCAACATCGTGGATCAATTGATCATAAGCACGTTGTAAAAAAGTAGAGTAGATAGTGCAAAATGGCACTAATCCTTGGGTGGCCATTCCTGCAGCTAGTGTAACTGCGTGTTGTTCGGCGATGCCTACATCAAATGCTCTATCTGGCATTTCTTCCATCATATATTTTAATGAGCTTCCAGTTGGCATAGCCGGAGTGATACCAATAATCTTTTTGTTTTCTCTTGCTAATTCTAAAATTGTATATCCAAAAACATCCTGAAATTTAGGGGGTTGTTGTGTATCTTTTTTAGGAAGTAAATCACCTGTAGTTGCATCAAATTTTCCAGGGGCGTGATACGTTACCTGATTTTCTTCAGCTTGTTTTAATCCTTTGCCTTTGGTAGTTATAATATGCAAAAGCTTCGGTCCTTTTATTGTCTTTAATTTTTCTAAAGTCTCTAGAAGTTTAGGTAGATCATGCCCATCAATAGGTCCGAAATATGCAAAATTCAATGCTTCGATAATATTATCGGTTTTGGGTTTGTAGCCAACTTTTGCCTTGGTTAAATATTCTTTTAATGCACCCACACTTGGATCAATTCCGATAGAATTATCATTAAGTATGATCAGCATATTGGCATCTGTAACTCCTGCATGATTAAGTCCTTCAAAAGCCATTCCACTTGCAATAGAAGCGTCACCAATGACAGCGATGTGTTGTTTTTCAATCGCTCCGTTTAATTTTGAAGCAATTGCCATACCTAAGGTAGCAGAAATAGAGGTTGAAGAGTGCCCAACACCAAAAGTGTCATATTCACTTTCACTACGTTTCGGGAAACCGCTAATACCTTTTAATTGTCTGTTGGTATGAAAAGATTTTTTTCTGCCGGTAAGTATTTTATGCGGGTATGCTTGATGTCCCACATCCCAGACTAATAAATCATTCGGTGTGTCAAAACAATAATGTAAAGCAATCGTAAGTTCTACAACACCTAGACTTGCTCCTAGATGACCTTCCTTGGTTGCTACGATGTTAATTACAAAATCTCGTAACTCTTTTGCTAAATCAGGTAGCTGATCCACAGAAAGTTTACGAAGGTCTTCAGGGTAATCAATATGTGAAAGTAATGTGTCTTTCATACTGTAAAAGTACTATTTTGAAATGAGCTGTTATAATTAAGTTTATAACGGCTGAGGTAGTTTGTTGACTAATAATATGTGATCTTAGAAATGTTTTTGAAAATAATTGATGGAATAGTTCTAGATAAACTTTTATTCAATGGAAATAAGAAGGATTATATTTATTAGTTTTACTTAAAATTCAATAATATATGTTCGACCCATATGACGATTCACATTTTATGAGAAAAGCACTTCAGGAAGCTGAAGCAGCTTATGATAAAGGAGAAATACCTATTGGAGCGGTAGTAGTGGTTGCTGATAGAGTTATCGCAAGAGCGCATAATCTAACCGAACTATTAAACGACGTTACAGCTCATGCAGAAATGCAGGCAATTACAGCAGCAGCTAATTTTTTAGGAGGTAAATATCTTAAAGAATGTACATTGTATGTAACTATTGAACCTTGCCAAATGTGTGCAGGAGCCTTATTTTGGTCTCAGATAGGTAAAATTGTTTATGGAGCCAGAGACGAACAACGTGGATGCATAAACATGGGGACAAAACTACATCCTAAAACCAAAATGACAGGTGGTATACTTGAGGAAGAGTGCGGCGATATACTGAAACGATTTTTTGTTGAAAAACGTAATTTAAATTGATGTCAGTTTTAAAACTATGAAACGAACATTAAGAAATTTAAAAATTACTTTGCAAAAGATGATGTTTAAAATTCTTAATGAGAGAACGGAGTGGTTACACGCGTTCTTAATTTTATAATTAGCTTATTATTGCATGATTACTAAAATTTAAACGTGTGAAAAATACAATTGCAGAGCGGATTCAGGATTTTCTAAAACAGTTTCCTCCTTTTAGTATGTTAGAAAAGGAAGAGCTTCTTATGGTTTCCAGTCAAATCAGAGTATTGTATTTAGAAAAAGACGAGTATGTTTTTAGGCAAGATGAAAAATGTCATGATGAGTTTTATATTGTAAGAGAAGGGGCGATTGGATTATATCGTAATGCAGATACTGAGCAAGATTTAGTTGATATATGTGATTCTGGAGATCTTTTTGGTCTTCGTATTATGATTATAAAGAAAGATTACAGAATGTTTGCTAAGGCGGATGAAGAATCTATTGTGTATGCAATTCCATCTATGGTTTTTAAACCTTTTATTGACGAAAATAAAGAGGTAAATAAATTCTTGTTAGAAACGTTTGCAGCACATGCCAGGAACTATTATACAGAGACGGCAAAAGGCAACAGAATTGATAATACAATCTCTATTGATACAGCAAAAGACCTTTCTACACTACGTACTATTTCTTATCGAAAAAAACCACTTACTTGTTCACCAAATGCCATTGTAAAAGATATTGCCTTACAGATGAATCTTCATAAGGCAAACTCTATAGTGGTAGTGGACGAAAATAAATATCCTTTAGGTATTATAACTGACAGTAACCTTAGAGCAAAAGTGGCAACAGGTTTGTTCCCCGCTACATCTATAGTTACTGATATAATGACCGCTCCTGTAAAAACATATTCTAAAAAAATTACTGTTGCCGAAGCTCAGATTGCATTGATCAAAAATAATATTAGTCACTTGTGTATTACCAAAGACGGAACTCGCAACACAAAATTGGTTGGTGTTTTTTCTAATCATGATTTGTTAGTGTCTTTTGGGAATAATCCTTCGGTATTGATAAAGGAAATTAAGCGTGTAAAGAAAATAGAAAGGCTTCGTTACATAAGAAAACAAGTAGAAAAGTTACTTAAAACATATTTAGAGCAGGATATACCAACACTACATATATTAAATCTTATTTCTGAAATCAATGATGCGTTGGTAGTAAGAACCATAGAATTATCATTAAAAGAAATGTCTTCACCGGCACCTGTGAAATTTAGTTTTTTGGTATTAGGAAGCCAAGGGCGAAGAGAGCAGTTATTAGTAACGGATCAGGATAATGCGATTGTATTTGAAGATGTTAGTGAAGAGAAACATGAAGCTACTCAAGAGTACTTTTTAGAGCTAGCCAGAAAAGTTACTAAAAGTTTGCATACTATTGGTTTTGAATATTGTCCTGCAGAAATGATGGCAAGTAATCCAAGATGGTGTATGTCAGTTTCAGAATGGGAAACACAATTTAGGGACTGGATGACAACTCCTACAGAAGAAAGTACATTATTATCATCTATTTTCTTTGATTTTCAGTTGGTTTATGGAGATTCGAATATGGCAAATCAGTTATCAGATGTCATTTTTGATGGTGTAAATAAAAGTAACAGATTTTTGGCTTTATTGGGAGTTAGTGCATTACAAAAACCATCCCCCTTAGGATTTTTTAAACAGTTTTTAGTAGAGCAAAATGGAGAACATAAGGATACTTTTGATATCAAAATCAGGGCAATGATGGTACTCATTGATGGTGCTCGAATTTTAACCTTGTATCATAATTTAAAAGGAGTAAATAATACATTACTTCGGTATGAAAAACTTGCGGAACTAGAACCTAATAATAAAGAACTTTTCGAGAGTTGTGCTAAAGCATTTAGGGTGTTGCTTAAGTTTAGAACCCGTCAAGGATTAATGCATAAAGACTCTGGCAGATTTATCAAGTTAAGTACACTTAGCAAAAGAGATAAACTAAGACTTAAAAGATGCTTTAGACCTATACGGGATATACAAGAAGTATTAAGAGTTCGTTTTCAGCTTAAAACATTCATGTAGATGGGTTTATGGTCGAGAAAAAATAATAAAGAATTTCCTGGTTTCTGGGTAGATTATCTTGCCCTTTTTGATAATAAACAACAAAAATTACCGATTGAGAAAGCTCGCTTTATTGCTTTTGATACAGAAACTACCGGTTTTGATTATATAGATGATAGAGTTTTGTCTATTGGCGCTGTCGCCATCAATAACACTTCCATTGATGTAGCGGATCAATTGGAATTATACTTAGAGCAGGATGTTTTTAATTCAGATACCGTAGAGATTCATGGAATTCGAAAAAACAATAATTTAGATGCCATATCAGAGTCTGAGGCAATTGAGATGTTTATTAAATATATTGGAAATTCTATTTTGATAGCACATCATGCTAATTTTGATAAGATGATGATGAATAAGGTTCTACAGAGACACGGATTAGGTGCATTAAAGAATAAGTTTTTGGATACAAGTATTCTTTTTAGTAAAACGAAGCATTTGGTATATCGTAGTCATCGAAAACACATGCATTACAGTTTAGATGAATTGTGCGATGATTTAAAGATTTCTAAAAGTGATAGACATACCGCCTCTGGTGATGCATTTATTACCGCTATGGCATTTCTTAAAATTATGGCAAAATTAAAAATAGATAAAACAGATAAAGTATCGATTCTTTTCTAATATTCGAATAGTTAAATGCTATTTGCAACTGTGCCTGAAGATCTACGTCTTTTTTGTAGAATCAACTTGAATGCAAAAGGCACTATATTTTGTAATTTCTTTATTAAATTTTGTTGGGTTTTCTCAAGATGCAGACATATTGCGTGGTAAAATAGTAGCGGATACGCTGCAATCTAAATCCATAAACATTATAAACGTTACTAAAGGTATTGGAACGATTAACGATCGTTCCGGTTTTTTTCAGATAAAAGCTACAAAAGGAGATACGATTGTTTTTTCTTCTGTTCAGCATCAACGAAAAACGCATATTGTAACTAAAAAAGATCTAAAAGAGGCTAGCCTATCAATTCGACTAGAAATCAAAGTAAACGAATTAGATGAGGTTACTGTTTCACAATATGATCTTACGGGAGAATCTAAAGAAGATGTAAAGAAAATAAAGACATACGAGGATATCTTACCGCTATATAGTGCTAAGGTGTTGGATCTAACGCCTTTTATTCATGAAAAGGGAGCAAAAACAGTTAAAAATACAGTCATCACTGATGAAATGGATGCAACACCAGTTAATATCATTGCAGTTGGTAGAATGATTGCAAGTCTTTTTAAGAAAAAAGATACTCGAAAATCAAAAGAGATACGTATTCCAGAGGTGTCAGATTTTTATAATAGTGACTTTCTGGTTAGCGAATTAAAAATACCCCAAACAGAAGTATACAATTTTCTTGACTATATAAATCAGCAGTCAGAAACAAAGGAAATACTTACATCAGGAAACAAATTAACAATTCTCGAATATTTAATTAATCAAAGTAAAATTTTTAATAGCAGTAATAGCTTGAAAAATTAAAGACAGATGCAACCATATATTATTTAGCCAATGCAAAAAATTACCTGTGTTTCTTTATTATTAATTACTTTTTCAAGCTTTAGTCAGAAGTCTTCTGAGCTTAAAGGAAGGATCATTGTAGCTGGATTGGAATTAGAATTCGTAAATATTGTAAATCTTACCAAGGAAATAGGTGCTATAAATGATGAATTAGGATATTTTAAAATACTTGCAAGTGTAGGAGACGCAATTGTGTTTTCTTCTGTTCAATTTCAATTAAAAAAATATATTGTCACAGAAGAAGATTTACAATCGGGTAATTTGCGCATTTTTTTGGAGCCAGCAATTAATGAATTGGATGAAGTGCACATATCTCAGTATTCTTTATCTGGACATATACAGAAGGATATTAATGAGATTCCAACTTATGAAAAAAATCTTCCCTTATGGAATGCTAAACAGCTCAAACAAATGGGAGTTACCAGACCAGATGACGCACAATCACCAGTAGAAAATTTGGTTTTAGGAGGTGGTAATAGTCAGGCAAGGGTATCTATAGACCTGGGGTTGTTAATCAATCTAATTTCCGGAGTTTTTAAGAATAAATCAATACAAATTGATTCAAAAACCCATATCCTAGATTTTTATAGGGAAGAGTTTTTTATTAATGAGTTGAAAATTCCTGAAACAGAGTTTTATAATTTTCTAGATTTCTTGGATGAAGAAACAGGAATAAAGTTTATTCTTATGTCAAAAGATAGTCTAAAAATATTAGAATTTTTAATATATCAAAGCGAGAAGTTTAAAGAAAAATATAATATTGGTGAATAAAAAAAGCGCTATAAAATAGCGCCAGTGAAACTTAGAGATTTTTATCTTAGTCGTGAATTACGCGAACCTGAGCTGCTATAATTCCTTTTCTTCCTTCTTCTTCTTGGTACTCTACTTTGTCACCTTCATTAAGTGCTTCGCCATTTAATCCTGATGCGTGCACGAAGATGTCTTTGCCTGTTTCGTCGTTGGTAATGAACCCGTAGCCTTTGGATTCATTGAAAAATTTTACTGTTCCTTCCATTGTAATGAGATAATAATATGAGTTATAAAGGTAACTTTTAAAACAATAAAATTTGTTATCAAAATGTAAACATTTGCATAATTTTAGTTTTTGTCAGATTTTTCTTCATTATTAAAATCTCTCATTTTTTTGAGATTTTCTTCAGTTAACATATAATCTTTTACCTTTTTATTTTTCCACCTATGATAGATAAACAAAGGCATTAGAATAAAAGTAGCACCCAATATTCCGATTCCAACCCATTTATCTCCATTAGTGTGATCTCCAGAATTTTTATAATAATAACCAACGGCAACAAGGATAACAACAGCGATAAATAATAGTCGAATAAGGTATTTCATGATATATGATTTACTTTTTTTTAATGATTTTAGGATAATTTATTAACAATCAAAGGTTTTCGTAAAAATCCAATTTAATAGATTCATAAAAAAGGCGTTTCCCTAAATGGAGCCATATAGGTATCCAAATGTGATTCAAATTTAAACTAATTCGACTTTATACATAAATCAAACACAAACTAAAATTAAAAATTCACACAATGAAAAAAAATTTACTAATTGGGGTAATGACCATGCTTTCTACATTAAAATGGGGTTATTCACAAGCTGATAAGAATTTACCATTTGTTTGGGAAAGCGCAACGGTGTACTTTGTTCTTACGGATCGTTTCGAAAATGGTGATACTACTAATGATTTTGCATATGGCAGACCACAAGATGGACCTCCTTTAAGAAATTATGAAGGAGGTGATCTTCAAGGATTGATCAATAAGATAGAAGAGGGGTATTTTGATGAATTAGGAGTAAATGCTCTTTGGATTACGCCACCTATCGAAAATATTTATGGATCTGTTCCAGGTGCGGGATATGGTTTCCATGGCTATTGGGCAAAAGATTGGACCAATATAGATGCAAATTTAGGAACCAATGTACTTTTTGGAACCTTTGTAGATACTGCTCATGAACACGGAATTAGAGTATTACTAGATGTGGTATTAAATCATGTTGGACCTGATACAAGTACGGATCAGAATCAATCTTGGCCGAATGAGTGGGTACGAAGAGATCCTGATTGTAATTTTCAAGGCCCTGAAGGTACAATACCTTGCGAATTGGTGAACAATCTACCAGATATTAGAACGGATTCTAATGACAATGTAAGTTTACCTGGATGGTTACTGGATAAATGGAGTCAAGAAGGGCGAAAAGAGCTACAGGAAAGTGAACTCAACGACTTTTTTACAAGAACAGGAAAGCCGAGATCTCCTAGAAATTATATTATCAAATGGCTAACCGATTACATTAGAAAATATGGTGTTGATGGATTTAGAGTGGATACAGTAAAACATGTAGAAGAAGCTGTTTGGAAAGAGCTAGAAACTGAAGGTGTTATCGCTTTAAGAGAATGGAAGAGTAATAATTCTGATAAAAAATTGGATGATCTTGATTTCTGGATGACCGGTGAAGTTTTTAATTATAATGCTCCAACTATGGGAAGAAATTTTACAGGAGATGGTTTTAATGTGGATTACTACGATAATGGTTTTGCCAATTTGATCAACTTTGAGTTTAGATTTAATGCAAACGATGGTTTAGAAAGCATCTTTAGTAGATACGATAATCTATTACAAAATCAACTAGGAGATGGTAAAAGTGCCATGAATTTTTTAACGAATCACGATACGGAACAAGTGTTTGATCGAAATCGACAAAAAACTTTTGAAGCAGGGACTAAGCTATTACTAACACCAGGACCAGCACAGATTTATTATGGAGATGAAACCGCTAGAACATTAACTCCAGGAGGTGGTGCTAGTGGAGATGCTACATTACGATCTAATATGAATTTTGACGAATTGAATAATCCAAATTCTTTGGCATCTCAGACCTTAGTACATTTTCAGAAAATCGGAAAGTTCAGAAGAGAACATGTTTCTGTAGGAGCAGGAAAACACACTAAATTGCAGGATAGCCCATATACATTTAAAAGAGAATATAATAAAAATGGGTTTGAAGATGAAACCCTTGTTTACACTGGTAATGATAATGATTTTACTGGAGTATTAGATGTATTTGGGATTTGGACTGATGGAACAGAATTACAGGATTACTTTTCTGGGACATTAGGAACAGTTTCTAATGGAACGGTTACATTCGGAACAACTTTTGGATTAGTGCTAATCGGAGAGCCTACATCTCGAACTCTCGGAGTTGATGAAGTTGATACATCGAATCCAAGTCTTGTAAAAGCTTGGCCTAATCCTTTTACAAATTCTTTGAAAGTCTCTTTTCCCTCAGCAGATATAAAACTTGACGAGGTACAAGTAGAAATGTATGATATTTTGGGTAAAAAAGTTTTAGGAAATGAGCAGATTGATATTCAGGAAAATACTATTGCTGTAGTAGCACCTAATCTAACAAAAGGAATGTATTTGATGAAAATAGTTTTTAATGGTCGAACACAAGTAGTCCAATTAATCAAAAAATAATTTCAATTTTTATTAAGTGTTGAAGAAACCTGCTGAGAAAAGTTTTCAGCAGGTTTTTTTGTGATTAATCTGATAATAGCGTCTGAAATAATATTGAAAACTAAAACATTTATGTATCGTTTAAATTATTATTCTTAAAACTTCTGTGATTTAGAATTAGTTTTAAGGGAAATTTCGGTCAATTCAAATTAAAAAATTACATTTGATTATTCCAAAACTCAAAATATTATATGGCAATACAAGCTAAATTCTATATTGATGATG
This sequence comes from uncultured Aquimarina sp., assembly GCF_947495315.1. Classification (GTDB taxonomy): domain Bacteria; phylum Bacteroidota; class Bacteroidia; order Flavobacteriales; family Flavobacteriaceae; genus Aquimarina. The sequence continues at coordinate 39,325 of NZ_CANLYD010000021.1, forward strand.
TAGAAATAAATGTTCTTGAATCTAGTTTCTCATTTAAGCAAAATAGTGATAATACTGGAAGACCAACCTCAAAACCTATTTATGTAGGATTATATCTAGTAGTAGAAACCAGAAAAGATTTCAATTTTATGGAATTGACAATCAATCCAGACCGTAGTAAACAATTAGAACTACATTATTTATCAGCTAATTTTAGTGGGAAAACGAGAAAAATCAAGTTTGTAGATTCTCATTTTGTTCAGCATACTACACAATATTCTTCAGATGGTGTTACCCCTATGACTGAAACTCTTTTTATTAGAAGTGGTGGTGTAATTGATTCAAATTCTGGGTCAGAATATTCTTCACATTGGAGAACAACTTTTCCAAGTTCAGTGCCTGTTACAACTGTAAATGAAGAACAAGAAGAGAAAAAAGTTATTGATTATTATATCACAGATTTGAATAATAAACGGATTGATAAAATTTTGGCAGGTGATAAAATATTACTTAATATTCATAGCAGAAATATGATAGATGAATTATTCACTATCAAACTAAGTAATCAAACAATTGATTTTAAGTATAATGGAGAGGTTTTAATTGATGATACCCTAAGTAATTATAAAATAGGTAGTAATCAAGAAAAGATAGAACTAGAAGCTATTAAACAAGAAGTATAAGATATGGGTAAGAATGTTTTTAAATTAGAAGTAGCAGGGATAACAAAAACTGCTGAATTGGAGGTTTTAGATGACTACCCTATTATTAGAATCACAAAACAAAAAACAGGTAAACAGGTAAAACAAAAAATTATTGGTTCTTATAGTGGAGGACTCCAATATGTAGATGTTGATTTGTATAAAGTTTTGGTTACTGATAATGAAGATGCTAGTTTTAAAATGGAATTTTCAGTTGCTCGTGACGCTGCTGCTGTAATACCTGGCAATGATAAAGGAACGACAATGATTCTATCTAATATGTCATTTGAACCCAAAAACGGTAAAATAAATCATTATTCAGGAAAGTATATGAGTGCTTATCCAAAAAAGAATGATACACCTGCAATAAAATTAATGCAAAGCGGTTCTGAACAAATGCATGCGCAAGCTAGACCAGATGCATTACTTTTGGATTATAGATTCAAGGAAGATATTGCTAGAGGTGTTATGATTCACGTAGGTGGTAGTTATGATAATGAAAATTATGGTCATTCTATTTCGGCTTCTGAAGGATGTTTTGGGATTGTTAATGATAATAATTCTCCAACTAACACTTCTGATAAATTAACAAAGAAAGTTATAAATACAATTTGGGAGCGAGCAAAAAAAAGTAAAGCTCGCCCTAATCATATTAGAATAATAATAGAAAAAAGAGATGAAAAAACTATCCCAAATAATGTTGTTTTTACTAAAAAATAGCCTTCTATTAATTTTATTAATTATTTCATCCTGTAGTGGACAATTTCATTTTGATGAAGTATCTTCTGGTAAATTAATCCCAAAAGGAGAAAATATTGTTTATAATAGAGAGTCAATTAAAAAAATTGGTGATAATACCATTTTTATAAAAAAGATTGAACGATATAATGATGATTTAGAATTATTAGAAGTTGATATTGCTAAGGCAGAAGGTTTTTTAACTTATTCAAGAAAAGAGTTAGAAGACGATAGTGTTTTGATTGATTCTTATAAGATATCCAGAGATAGAACAAAAACAACTATGGATAATGATTTTATAATTGATAATGGTGAAAAATATAAAATTGTTTACAAGACAAAAGATACCATTCTATGCTTAAGAGATAAGAATATATTATTATTTACAAAATCATAAATCATTAAATTATTTTAAACCGATTATGGGTATAAATTTCTTTTCTTAATCACTAATAAAGAACTCTCTATTAAAGTGTTTTTAAAGAAGTTTTTAAATATTTACCTCTTTTTTCCGGTTTTTTGAATTATGATTTTGTATTGTAGAAAATTAGGCATCCCAAGGTTGAATAGCTTTAAAATTATTTTCAATTGACAAGCTATTCGTTAAACCCTCTAACATTCCTAATCTATAAGTGTTTTTTAGTTTAGTTAATATGCTCTAAAGAGGTAAGATAATAATATATGAACAACCAATTATCTTGTAAAATTAATCAGCTTTCTTCTGTAAGCAGTTAATAATTTGGATTTAGAGATAAAACCGTGATATTTTCCATCTTTAATGACGGGTAAGTTCCAGGCTCCGGTATCCTGAAATTTACGCATAGCAATTTTAGGATCATCATCTTCATAAATAATTGCCGTAACTACCTGTGTCATTACCATTTCGACAGTAGTTTTATGATATAGAGAAATGTCAAACATAATATCTCTTATATCATCGAGTGTAACGATTCCTATCAAGATATTTGATTCATCAATAACAGGGAATAAGTTTCTATTAGATTTAGCAACTGCTTCACTTAGTAAGTGTTTCAGCGTATGTTCGGGGTTTACAGGGATGAAATTAGTCTCTATACAGTCATCTAATTTCATAAGGGTAAGCACAGTCTGATCTTTGTCGTGAGTCAGTAAATATCCTTGCTCTGCTAGTTCTCGAGTATAAATATTATGTTCAAGTCTATTTTTGGAAATAATAAAGGATATCGCTGTTGTGATCATTAGTGGCACAAACAGTTCATAACTGGAAGTAATTTCTGCAATCAGAAATATCGAAGTAAGAGGTGCATGTAATACACCAGCAATTAATCCAGCCATTCCTAATAAGGTAAAGTTGGCTTCAGATACTTGAAACCCCATACCTAGATTATTTATTATTTTAGAAACCACATTGCCTAAAGCACTACCCATAACCATCGTAGGGATTATAATTCCTCCTGATCCTCCCGCGGCAAAGGTAGCCGTCATCGCAATAGCTTTGAATATTGTAATTCCTGTTAATAATGCTATGGTCATCCAAATACTACTAGTCATATCATCAAAAGGAGTATTTCCAATTGCAGCTAGGTGGTTTCCATTAAGAAGATCATTGATAAAGCCTAAACCTTCACCATAAAGTGGAGGGATAAAGTATAGCATAACTCCAATAGCAACCCCACCAATTAGTAAGCGGTGAATTTTTTTAGGAAAGCGATCAAAAAAATGCAGAATCCCAAAATACATTTTGGTAAAATAAATGGAAGCAATAGCTGTTCCAATTCCCAGAATTATATAAAAAGGAGTATCATAAATGTCAAACTTTTCTATGACATTAAAACTAAACAGTACTTCATCTCCAAGAAAGAAATAGGAAGTAATAATCGAAGATACTGAAGCAAATAATAGTGGTAACAACGAAGCTAAAGTTAAATCAAGACTAAATACTTCTACCGCAAAAACCAAACCGGCTAAAGGAGATTTAAATACAGCAGAGATAGCACCTGCTGCTGCACAACCAATTAATAAAAATCGGGTTTTACTGTCTAATTTAAATAGCGAACTAATATTTGAACTCAAAGTTGAACCTGAGCCTACTGCGGGTCCTAATAATCCAACAGAACCTCCAAAACCAACAGTTATTGGAGCGAGAAGAAGTGGCAAGTATCCGCTCAATGGTTTTATCTTCCCATCTTTTTTGGAAAGAGAATATAAAATCAACGGAATGGCTGATTTAACATCCTTTTTGATTATAAATTTAGTAACCACATATACAATAAGAAGTCCAATTATAGGAATGACAAAATAGAACGATGTTTGCCAAGAGATAATATCACTTTCTAGAACTACCTGGATTAAATGGGTGATGTTCTTTAGCAGAAGAGATATGAGGCCAGCACAGAATCCAACAAGTATGCTAAGTATAAGGACAAAGTTTTTATTAGAAATGTGACGATATCGCCAAATCAAAAACCTATGAAGTAGTGTCTTTTTTTTAGTTGGCATTGTATAGGTTAGTCTTGGTTCAGACTAAAGGTAACAAAAAATCCCGCTTTTGGCGGGATGTTTTGTTTTATAAATCTAGTTGAATATGTAATTCCTTAAGCTGTTCCTTGTCAATATTAGCAGGAGCGTCTATCATTACATCTCGCCCACTATTGTTTTTAGGGAATGCGATAAAATCTCGTATAGTTTCCTGACCTCCAAGAATGGCGACTAATCGATCAAACCCAAATGCAATTCCTCCATGTGGAGGAGCGCCATATTGAAATGCATCCATCAAGAAACCAAATTGTTCTTTTGCCTCTTCCGGAGTAAATCCTAAATGATCAAACATTAGAGCTTGAGTTTCTTTATCATGAATACGAATGGATCCACCTCCTATTTCATTACCGTTTAATACTAAATCATATGCATTAGCTCTTACATCGCCGGGTTTAGAGTCTAAAAGAGGAATGTCTTCTGGTTTTGGAGAAGTAAAAGGGTGGTGCATCGCGTGATAACGCTCTGTATCCTCATCCCATTCTAATAATGGAAAATCTACTACCCATAATGGAGCAAACTCTTCTGGATTCCTTAAGCCTAGTCGCTCAGCAAGTTCCATTCTCAAAGCACTTAACTGTCCTCTAACTTTATTTGCTTGTCCAGAAAGCACACAAATAAGATCTCCAGCTTTTGCACCAGTAGTTTCTGCCCATTTTGAGAGATCTTCCTGATCATAGAACTTATCTACGGATGATTTAAAGCTTCCATCTTCATTACATTTTACATATACCATTCCAAGTGCTCCCACTTGTGGACGTTTTACCCAATCAATAAGCTTATCGATCTCTTTTCTTGTGTATGAAGCACCGCCAGGAACGGCAATTCCAACTACCAATTCAGCATCGTTAAAAACCTTAAATTCTTTATGTTGAGAGACTTCATTAAGTTCTCCGAATTTCATGCCGAAACGAATATCTGGTTTGTCATTACCATACGTACGCATAGCGTCGTCATAGGTCATTCTTGGGAAATCGCTAATTTCCTGACCTTTTATATCCTTAATCAAATGACGAGTAAATCCTTCAAAAATATTCAAAATATCTTCTTGTTCTACAAAAGCCATTTCGCAGTCAATCTGTGTGAATTCCGGTTGTCTGTCTGCTCTAAGATCTTCATCTCTAAAACATTTTACAATCTGGAAATACTTGTCCATTCCACCAACCATTAGCAGCTGTTTAAATGTCTGAGGAGATTGAGGTAACGCGTAGAATTGACCTTCATTCATACGAGAAGGTACTACAAAATCACGTGCTCCTTCGGGAGTTGATTTGATAAGATATGGTGTTTCTACTTCGATAAATCCCTCTTCAGATAGATAGTTACGAACTTTCATCGCTACCTGATGACGAAACATTAAGCTATTTTTCACAGGATTTCGTCTAATATCCAGATATCGATATTTCATTCTGATATCTTCACCACCATCGGTTTCATCTTCTATGGTAAATGGAGGAACCAGAGCTCCATTAAGAACTTGTAATTCTGTAACTAAAATCTCAATATCGCCTGTTAGCATATTTGGATTTTTAGATTCACGTTCAATAACAGTTCCTTTAACCTGTATTACAAACTCGCGACCCAGAGTTTTGGCCTTTTCTACAACATCAGCGGGTGTACGTTCTTCATCAAAAATTAATTGTGTAATACCATATCGATCTCTTAGATCTACCCAAATCATAAAACCCTTATCTCGTGCTTTTTGCACCCATCCCGATAAGGTTACTTCTTTATTAATATCTGAGGTGCGTAATTCACCACAAGAATGACTTCTATACATAGCTAGTTGTTAAGGCTGCAAAAATAAGAAGTTTAATATTAAATGTATGGAGTTTTTGCGAAAATGAAGATGTAAAGTAAAAATGAATTGACTATTAAAACAACTATGGTTTTACTATAGTTTTGTTATGGTTTAAACTTATATTAATTTGAAAATCAGCTAGTTCTGGACTAACATATGTTAGCTTTAACTTTTTTTTGTAAGAATGTTTTAATAGATTTAGCCAAACTTATAAACAAATCATTATGAAAAAAAAATCACAAATTAGCAAGGGGCTTTTGCTATTCTTGTTTTTCTTTCCGGTTGTGTTACTAGCACAAGAGACAATTACAGGGAAGGTAATCAATGAAAGTACCGGAGAAGGGGTCTCTTTTATCAACATCGTAGAAGACGGCACCAATAATGGAACTTCCAGTGATATTGATGGTAGTTTTTCACTTACTGTCAATAATTTTCCAGTAACACTACGGGTGTTTTCTATCGGATTTACAACTAAAATGGTTAATGTTGATAGTGCAGGGCCTATTACAATCCAGGTGGAAGAATCATTAGAAGCATTGGATGAAATAGTTGTAACTGGATTGGCAACTTCTGTAAAAAGAAGTAACTCCGCTAATGCAGTAGCATCGGTATCTGCTGAAGAATTAGCTGGTTTAACTCCACCTCAGACTTTAGATGGTGCTTTAGCGGGTAAATTTGCAGGTGCTTTGATAACAAAGAGTTCTGGTGCTCCAGGAGGAGGTATATCTGTTAAGTTGAGAGGGGTAACTTCTATTAATGGTAATTCTCAACCTTTATATATTGTAGATGGAGTATATGTGAATAATAATAGTATCTCAGGAGCTGGTTTAAATGCAGTTTCTGGTGCAGCTTCTGGAGGAAATGCTTCTAGTCAGGATAATCCGTCTAACAGAATTGCGGATATCAATCCTGATGATATTGAAAGTGTAGAAGTATTAAAAGGAGCATCTGCGGCTGCAATTTATGGAGCCAGAGCAGCAGCTGGGGTAATAATTATTACCACTAAAAAAGGAAAAAGAGGGAAAACTAAGGTTTCTTTTTCACAAGATTTTGGATTTAACGTAATTCTTAACCCTTTAGGGCAAAGAAATTTCACAGAGGCAACTGCAGAAACATCATTTGGTGCAGGAAATGGGGCATTATTTATTGCTGCTAGGGATAATGGAACACTCATTGACTATGAGGACGAGATTTATGGAGAAGAAGGTTTTATCTCCAATAGTAGCGTTAATATATCTGGAGGATCTGATAATACTCTGTTCTATGCTGCTTTTTCTAATAATGAAGAAGATGGAATTGTTGATAATACAGGATACAACAGAAAATCTATTCGTTTTAATTTAGATCATGATTTTTTAGATAAAAGAGCTAAACTTACCTTGACGAGTAACTATGTCGATTCTCAGTCAGATAGAGGTTTTTTTAATAACGATAATACAGGAACTACTATTGGAGTTTCGTTGACATCTACACCACCTTGGGCACAATTATTTCCAGATGCTAATGGAAATTATCCTGATAACATATATGGTTCTTCAAACCCACTACAGACAAGGGATTTAATTACGAATAGAGAAGATGTAAATAGATTTATTGTTGGGGGTACATTAGACGTTAAATTATTTGAAAATGATAACTCTAACTTAAAGTTGATTTTAAGAGGAGGGGTTGATTATTATGAATTAATAACAACAGCAATTTTTCCTGAAACATTACAGTTTCAAAGACCAGACCAAGGAGGTTTAAACGGAGTTAGTGCTTTGGGAACTACAGAAAATAAAGATGCTAATTATTCTGCCTTCTTAGTTCATAACTATACGACTAGTAGTGATCTTAACTTTAGAACACAGGCAGGTATCACAAAACAAACATTTTCTAGGAATACGGTTAGAAATGTGACAAGTGATTTAATAGCAGCCCAAACCAATTTGGATCAGGGAGCAAATGTTAGTGTAACTCAATTTAGATTGGAACAAGAAGACGTTGGTTTCTTTGTTCAGGAAGAGTTAAATTATCAAGACAAAATTATTGGGACAATTGGTGTAAGAGGAGATCAATCAAGTAATAATGGCGATGCTAATGAATTGTTTTATTATCCAAAAGCTTCTGCCGCTATAAATTTACACAAATTTGATTTTTGGAAAGTTCCTGTTTTAAATCAGTTTAAGATTAGAGCAGCGTATGGTGAAGCTGGAAATTTTGCTCCTAATGGTGCTTTATTTACTGCATACACTAATTCACTAATTGATGGAAATGTAGGGATAATTGTTCCACTTACTCTTGGTGATCCGGATATTTCTCCAGAAAAGCAAAAGGAATTAGAGGTAGGTTTTGATGCTAGCTTTTTGGATAGCAGGGTTAATCTTGAGTTCTCATATTATAATAAATCAGTAGACGATTTGATTCTTCAAGCAAACGCAGAACCATCTTCTGGTTTTACAACTAGATTTACAAATGCCGGTAATTTAGAAAACAGAGGTATTGAGATAGCTTTGAATGCAAATGTTTTGCAAAACGAAGATTTCGATTGGAGTACTAATTTATTGTTTTTTACGAATACTTCAGAAATTACAAAATTAGAAGTCGCTCCTTTTAACTTAGGAGGTTTTGGAACAGGTCTTGGTACTTTTAGAATTGAAGAGGGGAGAAGTGCTACACAAATTGTTGGTAACAATGCTGATGGAGATTTAGTAGTTTTAGGGGATGCTGAACCTGATTTTCAAATGACTTGGACAAATAATTTGCGATATAAGGATTTTACACTATCGTTTCTATGGCACTGGAAAAAAGGAGGAGATAATGTCAATCTTACTAGTTTGTTAACCGATTTTGGAGGAACCAGTGTTGATTATGATGATTTTGATTTCGATCCTAACGTTGCTAATGGAGATTTTAGAGTTGCTGCATTCTTTGCAGGAAATGCAACCCCTTTTGTAGAGGACGCCTCTTATCTAAGATTAAGAGAAATAGGATTATATTATAATTTCCCAAGCAAAGTAAGAGAAAAAATTTTTAGAGGATATGTTTCAAATTTAAAAATCGGTTTTTCTGGAAATAACTTGATTAATATTTTTGATTACAATAGTTATGATCCAGAGGTTTCTAATTTCGGATCCAACGGATTATCGACAGGAGTGGAAGTTACACCATTTCCATCTGCTAAACGTTACTTACTTCATCTAGCAGTTGATTTTTAAACCAAAAATTATAAGAAAAATGAAAATATTTAGAAATATATTTATAATGATGCTGTCTTCGATAACTATTCTATCCTGCGATATCGAAGATGCAACTAATTTAAATGGACCTACGACTGATTCAGTATCTTCTGATCTGTCAAGAGCTGAATTAATACAAACTATATCTGGAGTGCTTTCTGATATGAGAACTCGATTAGGTACTCAAGTGGATGCTCAATCCGTTGCAGGGAGAGATTATTGGAGAGTGCAGAGTTCTGATCCTAGATGGACTGCTGATTTATTAACAGGTACAGTAGACAATAATACATTTTATACTACTGCACCTTATTCTTCGAGGTATGCCACAATTAAAGGGGTTAATTTAATTTTGGAAGGGTTGGCAAATACTTCGGCAGATTTTACAACCGAAGAAATCGCTGCAACTAAAGGTTTTGCAAATACAATAATGGCGCATGAGTTTTTAATGTTATTGAATCAGCAATTTCAAAACGGTATAAGAATTGACGTTTCAGATCCTAATAATTTGGGCCCATTTGTAAGTTATGATGAGGGATTAACAGCTGTATTTAACATGTTAACGTCTGCGGCTACTGATTTATCTAATGGTGGAACCGAGTTTCCTTTTACAGTACCTTCTGGATTTGATGGTATAGAAGGTGCTTCTGGGATTCCTGATATGCCTGAAAATGATGTAGTATCACCTGCTGATTTTATAACATTTACTAATGCAATAGCAGCGAGAGTAGAGGCATATAGAGGTAATTATGCTTCCGTGAACACCCTACTACAGAATTCTTTTATGGACATGGGAGGAGATTTATCCGCAGGTGCTTATTTTACTTTTTCACTAACGGGTGCGGATATTGCTAACCCTTTGTTTTTTGCTTTGAATTCTACGATTGCGAATGCAAGATTAGCTCATCCATCTTTTATTGCAGATGCGGAAGCAGGAGATACTAGACTTAGTAAGGTCGTTCTTAGGGATAGTGCTTTAGAAGTAAACGGACCGGATGGAGTTTCTAATTCCTCAGATGATCTAATCGGAGAATATGATGTATTCATTTATGAAAGCAATGTAGATCAAGTTTCAATTATAAGAAATGAAGAATTAATTTTGTTATCTGCTGAGGCAAATCATATAACGAATCCGGCAGCAGCAGTGGCCGCAATTGATGTGATTAGAACATCAGCGGGACTACCTGCTTATAGTGGGGGTACTTCTCCTTCAGAATTAGTAGATGAGATTCTTATTCAAAGACGATATTCTTTATATGCAGAGGGACATCGATGGGTAGATGTTAGAAGGTTTGATAGATTAGGTGATTTACCTATTGACAGACCTGGTGATGCTGTTTTTGAGCAGTTTCCAACACCTGATAATGAGAATCGTAATTGATCAAACAAAAGATTTTTTAAAAGAAACGCCGCTAATTAGCGGCGTTTTTAATTCTATGATTTAAAAGTAAAAGATTTAAACAGTTGCTGTAACTGGAGTTTCAGATTTTATAGTTTTTTTACTACTAAATCTTACTTTTACTTTATGGACTATAAAGAATAGACAAGGCACGATGATTAAGGTTAGGAATGTTGCGATAATCAAACCATAAATAACAGCCCAAGCTAATGGTCCCCAAAAAATTACGTTGTCACCTCCAATATAAATCTTAGGGTCAAATTCAGTAAATAGCGAGAAGAAATCGACATTAAATCCTACGGCCAAAGGAATCAATCCTAATACTGTAGTTATAGCTGTTAATATTACAGGCCTAAGACGTGCTCGACCTCCTTGAACTATCAATTTTCTAACTTCGTCATTTGGGAGTAGTTCATTCTCATCAAGATCGAGTTCTACTTTTTTACGGTCAATAAGCAATTGTGTATAATCTAATAATACTACTCCATTGTTTACCACAATTCCGGCTAATGAAATGATTCCCATCATCGTCATCATAATTACGAAGGCCGCTCCGGTAATTAAAATACCACCAAATACACCTATAAAACTAAGGAAAATGGCAATCATAATGATCGTTGGTTTAGATATTGAGCTAAATTGAAAGATCAGTAATAACATAATTAACCCCAATCCGGAGAAAAATGCACCCATTAAAAATGACATTTGTTTATTTTGCTCTTCTATCTGACCGGTATAATCTATTTTAACACCTCTTGGCAATTCCTTAAAACTAGCCATTTCTGTTTGTATTTGAGCTACTATAGCTCCTGCATCCGTGTATCCTGGTTGTAAGCCTGAATATACAGTCACCACTCGTTTGGTATCTTTATGTTTAACCGCACTAAACGACGAGGTGTTTTTTTGAGACGCAACAGCAGAAACAGGGATCTCTTTTATTTTACCTGAAGCTTGGTCTCTAAACGTGATATTTTGATTAAATAATGCACTGGTGTTATATCGATTGTTTTCATCAAAACGAACATAAATATCATAATCTTCACCTTCCTTTTTGTAAACTCCTGCTTTCTCTCCAAAAATAGAACGACGTAATTGATTACCTACTTGACCCGCAGCCACACCTAGCTCACCTGCTTTTTCTCGATCTACTACAACCTGCATAGCTGGCTTTCCTTTATTAACATCAATTTTTAGCTCTTCAATACCAGGAATATTTTTTTCATTGATGAAATTTCGCATCTGCTCGGCTATAGTTATTAATTCATCATAATCCGATCCTTCGATTTCTATATTAATAGGATATCCAGCTGGTGGCCCAACAGCATCCTTTTCTACCGATATTGCTACACCAGGATAAATTCCTTTTAATGCATCTTGTACTTTTTGTCGGAGTATTTCAGAATCTTTTCCATTTCTGAATTTATATTCTCTCATCGCGGCAATGATCTTAGCACGATGTGGCATTTCTGCACTGCTACCTCCATCTGTCAAAGGATTTCCGGCACCTTCTCCTACTTGTGATACCGCAGCTTCCACCAAGAAATTATAATCTTCACCTTCTACATATTCTTCGTCATTTATGACAGCATATACACGGTTTTCAATTTCTTTGGTAATTTTATTAGTTTTTTCAATATCCGTTCCTTGGGGATATTCGACATAAACAATAATTTGATTAGGTTTATTATCAGGGAAAAATTCGATTTTAGTACGTTGACTTGCTACAGATGCTCCAAACATTCCGAATACAATAAATAATAAAAGGAAAGTTCCAGCTATAAATGCGTAGGTACGCCATCCTCTTAAAGCGAAGGTTAAAAATCTTTGATAGCTGTTTTCTAACCATGTTAAGATTCTTTTTTGGAAGAAAAGAGCCGATTTTTTTAGCGCAAAACGATACACCCAAAACATAATCGCAGTAAAAATCATTAATGTCCCCAAACCTCTGACAACACCTCCGAAAATCAAGATAAAGATTCCAAATCCGCCAAGTATAATACTTATTCTGATGAGTTGTTTTACTGTTAATACTTTTTCTCCGATCTCCATAAATCGGGATACTAACATAGAATTAATAAAAATTGCCACGAACAAAGAGGATCCCAAAACAACCGAAAGTGTAATTGGGAAGTAGATCATAAATTGTCCCATTACACCTGGCCACATACCCAGAGGTACAAAAGCGGCAACAGTAGTTGCGGTAGAAATAATAATAGGATATGCTATTTCTCCGATTCCTTTTTTTGCTGCTTCAATTCTGGACAGACCTTCTTCTTCCATCAATCGATATACATTTTCAACCACTACGATACCATTATCTACGAGCATTCCTAGTCCCATAATTAATGCAAATAGAATCATAGTATTCATAGTATATCCTAGTAAGGATAAGATCATAAAGGACATAAACATCGACATTGGGATTGCAAATCCAACAAATAATGCATTTCTAAACCCTAAAAAGAATTGTAATACTCCTACTACCAATATAATCCCAAAAATAATATTGTTTACAAGGTCATCTACCTGATTAATCGTTTTGGAAGACTGATCATTAGCAATACTAATATTTAAGTCTGTTGGAAATATATTTTCTTTAGCATCTTCAACAATAAGATTAATCTTTTCTGCAGCTTCCACCATGTTTTTACCAGAACGTTTTTTAACCTCTAGCATCACCACATTATCGCCAAATTCTCTGGCGTACGTAGTTTTGTCTTCTTCTTTAAAAGTTACTTTAGCAATATCTCGCAAGTAGACTGCACCGTTCTGAGATTTTACAACAAAATTGTCAAGTTCTAATGGCTGATCAATTTCTCCTAGGATTCTAATGGTTCTTCGTTGACCACTACTAATCATATTACCGGCGGACATGGTAACATTACCATTTCGGATCGTATTAATAACATCATCGAAACTTACTTTTGCGGCCATCATTTTATAGATGTCCACCGCAACTTCAACTTCTTTTTCCTGAGCACCCCTGATGTCAACACCTTTAATTTCCTTTAGATCTTCAATTTCATCTTCTAGATATTCTCCAAATAATTTTAACCTATCCACTGGGTAATCTCCTGTTATATTGATGTTCATTATCGGAGTTTCTTCAGAGATACTTAGATCAAAAACATTAGGTTCTACCTTTGCTCCGTTAAATGTAGGCCAATCTTCGTTTGCAGTTTCAGAATCTACTTCGTCTTTGACTTTTTGCTTGGCTTGTGGTACCGTAAGATCTTCATCAAATTCTACAGTAATAATACCGTAATCTTCTTGCGAAGTAGATACTATTTCTACAACATTACTTACATTTTTTAGTTTATCCTCTAAAGGATCAATAATCAGTCTTTCTATATCTTCCGCCGTGTTTCCTGGGTAAGGAACACTAATATAAATTTTGGTTTCATTGATCTCAGGAAAATTCTCTCTAGGCATTGAGAAATACGCTGATAATCCTAAAACTAGAAAGATACCAATCATTACATAGATGGTGGTCGGATTGTCTATCGCCCAAGACGATAATCTAAATTCCTTATCTACTTTTTTCTTACTGACTTCCATAGGATTTAGTTTATGATTTCTACTTTTTGACCATCTTTAACACTTCTCGCACCTTCGCTTATGATAGCATCTCCGCTATTAATCCCATCTAGAATTTCGATTAAGTCACCTTGGGTTTTACCGGTTTTTACGATAACTCTTTTGGCTTCAGCAATATTATTAGCATCCTTACCAGAAGTAATATAGGTATACTGATCTCCTTCAGAGTTTTCTGAAATGATACTTTGTGGGATCAAAATAGCTTTTTCACTGGTGTAATCATTAATTTTTACCTTGGCAGTGAGATTAGGTTTAATAGTTCCATTTTTATTAGGTATCGCAACTTCCACTGTAAAAGAACGGTTATTAGGATTGATGTAATTTCCTACCTGACGAATTTTAGTGTCTATTGTTTTTCCTAAAACAGGAAAGTGTACTTTAGCTTCTTTTCCTTTAACGATATTGGCAATATAATTTTCAGGAACTTCTGTCTCTATATACATTTCATCCAGATTAACAATACGAATCAATTCAGTCTGGCCAGGAGCCACTACACTTCCTTGCTCGGCAATTACATCATCCACGATTCCAGAAAATGGTGCGCTTACAGTAGCTTTTGCTAGCTGTCGTTTCATTTGTTCAACTCCATTTTTTGTGGATTCGTAACTTGTTTTAGCTTGTAGATACTGAATTTCAGATCCTATTTTTTGTTCCCATAGTTTTTTCTGACGTTCAAAAGTAGTTTTTGCTAATGCAGCTTGAACTTCCATTTGCGCTACTTGTTGGCTAAGACCACCATCATCAATTCTTGCTAATGCCTGACCTTTAGAAACACGTTGTCCTTCTTTTACAAAAACTCGTACCAACGTTCCTGAAGTTTCAGGGTATAGGACAATATTCTTTTTAGTTTCTACGCTTCCTTGTAACTCCAGATAATGAGTAAATAAAGTATCCTTAGCGGTAATCGTAGTTACCAGTGGAAGTTTTTTGATAGTATCTAAAGATGCAATGGCTACATCTAATTGCTTTAATTTATCAGCAACGGCTTGCTGTTCTGCAACAACTTCACTTCTTTTAGCTCTAATTGCCGTCAAATCACCTTTTTCGATGACTTTTTCTATAGATTTTCCGCCTTCTTGCCCACAAGAAACGATAAGAAGAAATACAGATAATATGATAAGTATCTTTTTCATGGGTATATTTTAGTTATTTGGTGTGTTTAAAATTGATTCCAGTTTAGCTTTGTTGTTTATGATCATCAGCATTGCCTGGAGTACTTCTTGCTGTACGCTGTATAACTGTAATTGAGCTTGTCTTAATTCAAAACTGGAAGCCAATCCTTCAGTGTATTTGATTTGATTTTTGTTTTCTATTCTTTCTGCTAGCAAAAGGTTTTGTTTAGAAGTTTCATAAGTTTCCAAAGAAAGTTGATAATCGCTTAGTGTACTGTTATATTGAAGTTGAATCTGTTGTTGCGCCTCTACAAAAGATGTGTTTGCTTGTTCAAAAGCGATTTTGGCTCTTTGTGTTTTTGCACTTCTTCCTAATGAACTAAAAATCGGAATGTCAAGACTGACTCCCAAAACAGAGGATTGAAACCATCTGGTTTCACTTTCAAAAAAAACAAAATCATTATCGAAAGCAGCCGTTCCATAATTTACAAAAGCAGATAATTTGGGTAGAGCTTTACTTTTTTCTAGCTTTAGTTCCAATCTTCTTTGTTCTGTTAGTAAATAACCTAATCTATAATCAATGTTGTTTTCGATCATAAAAGGTTTATTTCCTATTGATTGGTCTACATTTTTAACAGTTAGGCTATCTAAGTTGTCAGATAAGATAGTATTAGAGTCAACATCTACACCAATAGTAAGATTAAACATTTGTAATGCTATTTTAGCTAATCTTTCGGAATTCTTTAATTGATTGGTGATTTGTAACAATGTAATTTGTAATTGTTCTACATCTTCTTCTTCTGCCAAACCATTTTCGAAAATCTTTTTTCTCTCTTCATAGTTTTTCTCTAAAGCAGCTTTGTTATTTTGAAGAATCTTTACACTTTCTTCAGAAACCAAAACACTTCCGTAGGCATTAATAACACTTTCGCGAACATTAAGTTGTGCCTTTTCCTGAGAATTGTTACTGTATTGTAAAAAACTTTTAGCAGCTTCTAAACCTACAAGATAGGATCCATCAAAAAGGAGTTGCGATAGTGTAGCAGTTGCAGAGGCTTGTTGCTGAGGTGTAAAAAATTCTTGAAATTGACCATCAATTGGTTGACCAGTTGATTGATCCACCTCAGGGAATAAAATCGGTTGTTGTTTTAATTGGTTTTGATAATCAATCACTGCACTAATTTGTGGTAGACCGGTTGCCGTGGTTTCCCATTTTTGTTTTAAAGCTTTAGCCACATCACGCCTGGCGTTGATCGACTGATAACTATTCTCTAGTGCAAATTCAATAGCTTCATCCAGTGTAAATGAATATTGAGAGGAAACCGGAGTTTCCTGTGCAAAACCAAATACTGTGAATAGGCTAAAGAAACATAAAGACCAAAGG
The DNA here is from genome assembly GCF_947495315.1 of uncultured Aquimarina sp. Taxonomy (GTDB): domain Bacteria; phylum Bacteroidota; class Bacteroidia; order Flavobacteriales; family Flavobacteriaceae; genus Aquimarina. The sequence continues at coordinate 55,765 of NZ_CANLYD010000021.1, forward strand.
TTGTTTCTCATAATTTATTGTTCTTTTATTAGCTTGTTTAAAATTTCTAATCCTTTTTCTGTGGCGATACCACGTACATGGTACTCGAGGTAATCAGCCATTAATTTTGATACAGGGAAAATTTGTCTTGGAAACATTTCCTGATCTTTTATCCCAACCATTCCCATAAAATAGAGTCTTGATATAATTTCGATATCAATATTATCTCTAAAAACTCCTTTTTTAATGCCTCTTTCTAGGTTTTCGATAACACATTCTTGCATCGCCTCGAACTGTTTTACTTTAAGGTTGTTATGTATTTTTGGATAATATTTTTGAAGCTGGTATTGGGGAGATGTTTTCTCATCCTTCAAGTGATACATCACGAATGCTTTGATTGCATATAATTCTTCAATAGGTTCTTTACTTTCTTCTAAAATAGCATCTATGCCGTCACTAATTGTACAAAAAAGATGGTCAGTAGTAGCTTCTACTAATTTTGTTTTATTCTGAAAATGTGCATAAATAGTTTTTTTAGAAATACCCATTTCTGAAGCAAGATCATCCATAGTAACACTTTTGAAACCAAAGTTCAAAAACATATCATTTGCTTTTTCAATTATTTTTTCCTTCATCTAGGGGTAATTTTATTTTGGCAAATATATGTTAGGAAACTTTAAAAACATTAAAAGTTTCCTAAGTTTCACAATTTTTTAACACTGACTTAATATGTTGTTTATTAAACCAATAGAGTTGAAGTTCGTTTTTAGCATATATCAATTGAAAAGATTCGTTTACTTTAGCATAAAAAATTTACAGTGCATACCATTTCAGATTATCAAGGATATTTTTTAGAATACCTATCAAGAAATACGATACAGAAAGAGCCAAAAAACCTTTATGAACCCATCTCATATATTCTAAATCTTGGAGGAAAAAGACTTAGGCCAACATTGGTATTAATGACTTCTGAGATTTTTGGAGGTTCATACCAGAAAGCGCTTGATGCGGCTTTGGCGATAGAAGTTTTTCATAACTTTTCTTTGATACATGATGATATTATGGATGATGCTCCATTACGAAGAGGCAAGGAAACAGTACATGAAAAATGGGATATTAACACAGGTATTCTTTCAGGAGATGCCATGTTGATTAATGCGTACCAGCTTTTCGAAAACTATAATGGAGATACGTTTAAAGAATTAGCTAAATTATTCACTAAAACTGCTATAGAAGTATGCGAAGGGCAACAGTATGATATTGATTTTGAAACCAGAGACGATGTCACCATTCCAGAATATCTAAAAATGATTGAATATAAAACTGCAGTATTAGTGGCTGCTGCTATGCAGATGGGTGCAATCATAGCTAATGCTTCTGAAACTTGTAAATCGGCAATTTATGATTTTGGAAGGCTGTTGGGGCTTGCATTTCAATTGCAAGATGACTACCTAGATGCTTTTGGTGACCCTGCTACATTTGGCAAACAAGTTGGTGGAGATATTATCGAAAACAAAAAGACTTTTCTGTATCTTAAAGCAATTGAAGATGCAGATAGTAGTGTGAAGAGGCAATTAGAAGGTTTGTTTTCTTTAAACCCTGAAAATCCATCAGAGAAGATTCAAGCTGTTAAAGGTATTTTTGAAACTACTGGAGCTAAAGAAAAAACAAGATTGGAAATCGAAAAGTATACAAATAAGGCTTTCGAAGTTTTAGATGATTTGTCTATTTCAGAGGATAAAAAGAAGATTTTGCAGGCTTTTGGAGAACAATTAATGAATAGAAGTGTCTAAACACCCTAATATTGTATTGATTGAGCAGTTGATGGAGCAGGTTTCTGAATCTGATCTATATCCTCAATTAATTTTACAACTTCAGAAGGATCTTAATCGAGCCGGAATTGATTATGAAGTAAACAAGAATTCAACTTTTAAAGAACTTTTTTTAGAGATTGAACAATTGCTTTTAGAAAAAATAAACAATGCGTTTAACGATTTTTTAAATTTATTATATGCTGTTGATGTTTCTGAAAGAGATATAAAAAATTGTGATTCTGAAGAAAGTATTACTGTTGGACGATATGCCACATATCTGATTTTAAAAAGAGAATGGCAAAAAATATACTATAGAAATATATTGTGAAAATTTATTAAATCTATGAAGATTTGTAGTGGTATTTTATTTTTGTTCATATTAAACGTTGGCTATTGTCAGGAGGTTTTTGATAAGACCAATGAGGTATATGAGGCTTTCTTAGGGAGAATAACTGACAAGGATACCCTAATAAAAAACAGGACCAAGTATTATAAATGTTCTGAAGACTTATCAGGAAGAATAGAATTTTATTATCAAAACGAAGGGTTAAGATTAATGACTCATATTTATAAACAGGGTTTTGGTAACGAAACATTTTTAGAAAATTATTTTATTGAAAATGATACGCTGAGAATAAAGACTTCAGTTTCTGAAGAGATGTATATGAATACATTGTATAAAGAAAGTAGCCAAGGAATATCATCAACAAGTGTAGAGAAAGTGGTTGAGGTTACGGAGCAAAGAATGTTTTTCGAAAAAAATAACAGCAAAGTATGTTTCGAAAGGAAGCACGGAGAAAAACTCTCAGAGTGGGATCAAGAGTATTTCAGTACTCTTCCGTTTGGAAAAAGCAACTGTATTGAAGACGCTGAAGAAATACGTTATAAGTATAGATTACTCAGAAAAGCAGAAAAGAAATTAGTGAATTATTCTAATCGAAAACGTAGATGTATTTTTCACATTTGGTAGTTTGATCTAACTTTTAAAAGTCAGACACTTGGGTGTTCACTTTTTTGTTGTTCTTAGTTATTTTCACGGATTCAAATTTAAGATCAGTAGATCCTATAAAAGTTTTACCATTTCTTACGTTCATAAATTTCCAATGATATCCAGAATCTGTTAATGTTATTGGGGATATAGCAATAGAAGATATAGAAATACCAAGGTGTTTTTCTATAATAGTATTAATTTTGCCTTGTACCTTTGGGTCGTTTACTTCATTTAATCCTTTTTCTTCTTTTTTTACATAATAAGGATTGTTAGCGGGATCAAATTTTGTGGTTACCGTCTTTTTGTTACTAGAGCAAGATGACATTGCTATCCCAATCGATAGTATTAGAATATATTTTTTCATTGTATTTTGGGGTTTTAATCGTAAATAATACCTAAAAGTAGAGAAAATACAGTAAATCTGTAGTTATTCTCCTGTATATTAGATAACTGGTGTTTTTTTATAGATAAAAAACGCACTTTTGATGATGTTATTATGCTTTGTTTAAAAAAATACTCTTATAAAGGGTGCATATGCACTGGCATAAATACTTTTATCATCATCATACAAAATATCATAGCGAAGCCCCACACTTACAAATCCAACTCTGTAACCTGCTCCAATAAATAGAGCAGGATACCAATAATCATCATTAATATCTAGTCCTTCAATCTCAAAACTTCTACTAACTCCCATTTGCTCAAATTCTGCGGATAATTGTAATGAAGGAAAAGGATTATATAACGTGATCAGGCTAGCACCATAATTAGTAGCAGTAAAATTGCGTGAATCTGTATATCCAAAATTAAGTCCAAACCCCATACTGAATTGATTATTAAAATCATAGACTGCAGAAGGGGCTATAATGCCATTAAAAGTGTCTTTAGTAAATCCAATTCCTATATTTCCCCCAAATCTAACATGAGACCAAAAAGTATCATCTTGAGAATACCCATTTTGTAAGGAAAAGAAAATTAAGGAAACTAAGATCAAGAATCTGATTTTCTGAATAAGAAACACTTTCATTGTTAAATCTCTAAAAAAATGTTACAATAAATATATATAATTCGATACTCAATATACTGTAATTATTGTATTTTTGTGTTGTTTTATAATAAAAAGACGGTTGAATACTTACATATGGATAAATATTCATTTTTGAATGCGGCTAATACCGCATTTTTTGCAGATTTATATGATCAATATTTGCAAAACCCAGATAGCGTAGAACCTAGTTGGAGAGCATTTTTTCAAGGATTTGATTTTGGATTAGAAAGTGCAGATGACTCCGGGGAAACCATTTATATAGAGAAAGACTCACAGGGTACAGTTACCGTTCCCGAGAATGTCCAAAAAGAGTTTCAGGTAGTACGTCTTATTGATGCCTACAGAACTCGTGGACATTTATTCACCAAAACAAACCCAGTAAGAGAACGAAGAAAATATCATCCTTCTCTGGCCTTAGAAAACTTTGGATTAAGTCAAGGTGATCTTAATACAGTATTTAATGCTGGAGAGATTATCGCATTGGGGCCGGATACGTTAAGCAATATTATTGTTCATCTAGAACAAATATATTGTGATGCAATTGGGATTGAGTATATGTATATTCGTAATCCTGAAGAGAGAGAATGGATACAATCTCGTATAAATTTCAATACCAATAGAACTAAGTTTTCTGCAGATCAGAAAAAACATATTCTTAAAAAATTGAATCAAGCAGTTTCTTTTGAAAGTTTTTTACATACTAAATATGTTGGTCAAAAACGCTTTTCTCTAGAAGGAGGAGAGTCATTAATTCCTGCTTTGGATGCTTTAGTAGAGAAAGCTGCAGATATGGGAGTTAAGGAATTTGTTATGGGAATGGCACATCGTGGTCGTTTAAGTACACTGACTAATATTTTTGGAAAAAGTCCTAAAGATATCTTTAGCGAGTTTGATGGTAAAGATTATGAGGAAGCAGTTTTTGATGGAGATGTGAAATATCATTTAGGATGGACTTCTAAACGTGAAACCGATTCTGGTAAGGCAATTAATATGAACATTGCTCCAAACCCATCACATTTAGAAACCGTTGGTGCAGTTGTAGAAGGTATAGCCAGAGCAAAACAAGATAAACATTATAAGGATAATATATCACAAGTTTTACCTATTGTAGTTCATGGTGATGCCGCTATTGCAGGACAAGGATTGGTATATGAAATTGTGCAGATGGCGCAATTGGATGGATACAAAACAGGAGGTACTATTCATATTGTCGTAAATAACCAAATAGGATTTACTACTAACTACCTAGATGCGCGTTCATCTACCTATTGTACGGATGTTGGTAAGGTGACATTATCGCCAGTACTTCACGTAAATGCGGATGATGCTGAAGCTGTAGTACACGCAACTAATTTTGCATTAGATTTCAGAATGAATTTTGGGCGTGATGTGTTTATTGATCTTTTAGGATATAGAAAATATGGTCATAATGAAGGTGATGAACCTCGTTTTACCCAACCAAAATTATATAAAGCAATAGCCAAGCATAATAATCCAAGAGATATCTATGCAGAAAAGTTGATTTCGGAAGAAATCATCAATAAAGATTACGTAAAACAACTTGAAAAAGAATATAAGGCATCTCTAGAAGAAGAATTAGAGGATTCTCGTAAGCAAGAGAAGACAGTGATCACGCCATTTATGAAAGATGAATGGGATGGGTTTACTCGAGTTCAGGAGGATGAAATGATGGCAGTTGTGGATACTACATATTCTAAAGAAGGCCTTACTGAAATTGCAGAAGTAATAACTAATTTGCCAGAAGATAAAAAGTTCTTGCGCAAGATTGATAAAATTATAAAAGATCGTAATAAACGATTTTTTAAGACAGATCAATTAGATTGGGCGATGGGAGAATTACTTGCTTATGGATCTTTGCTTAAAGAAGGGTATGATGTCCGTATGAGCGGACAAGATGTAGAAAGAGGGACTTTTTCTCATAGACATGCGGTTATCAAAGTAGAGGATAGTGAAGAAGAGGTTGTCTTGCTTAATAACTTGAAAGGAGATCAAGGTGATTTCTATATTTATAATTCATTACTCTCAGAATATGGAGTAGTAGGTTTTGATTATGGATATGCTATGGCAAGTCCAAAAACTCTAATGATTTGGGAAGCTCAATTTGGAGACTTTAGTAATGGCGCCCAAATTATGATTGACCAATACATTTCTTCTGCAGAGGATAAATGGAAACTACAGAATGGACTGGTAATGCTATTACCGCATGGATATGAAGGCCAGGGAGCAGAACATTCTTCTGCAAGGATGGAACGTTATCTTCAGTTATGTGCAAAAGACAATATGTTCGTGGCAGATGTAACGACACCTGCTAATATGTTTCATTTGTTAAGAAGACAAATGAAAGCAAATTATCGTAAGCCTTTGGTGATTTTTACACCTAAGAGTTTATTAAGAAAAGATAATGTAGTGTCTACGGTAGAAGAATTCGCAAATGGAAGTTTCCAAACAGTTATAGATGATTCGGACGCCAAGGCAAAAGATACTAAAACATTGGTATTCTGTACAGGTAAGTTTTACTACGATTTGTTAGAAACGAAAGAAAAGTTAGAGCGAAAAGACGTAGCTTTAGTAAGATTAGAGCAATTGTTTCCACTTCCAGTAAAAGAAATGGATTCGTTGATCAAAAAATATAAAGCAGCCGATGTTGTTTGGGCGCAAGAAGAACCTCGTAATATGGGGGCACTTAGTCATATCTTGATGCATTATGATGATGCAAGTACATTTAGGTTTGCAAGTAGAAGACCTTATGGAGCACCAGCAGCAGGTAGTGCTACAAGATCTAAAAGAAGACATCAGGAAGTGATTGATTTTGTTTTTGACAAAGCAAAGGATAATCAAAAAAGAAAAAAGTAACTATAAATAGAAATATTTTCGCGAAAGCGATATAAAGTATAAACTTAGAATTATGGCTTTAGAAATGAAAGTCCCTTCTCCGGGAGAATCCATTACAGAAGTAGAAATAGCTCAATGGCTTGTAGAAGATGGTGATTATGTAGAAAAAGATCAGGCAATTGCAGAGGTAGATAGTGATAAAGCAACATTGGAACTTCCTGCAGAAGCTAGTGGTATTATAACACTAAAGGCAGAAGAGGGAGATGCCGTAGCTGTGGGTGAAGTTGTATGTCTTATTGATACAGATGCTGCTAAACCGGATGGCGATACTTCAGCACCAGCAAAAGAGGTTAAGAAAGAAGAGGCGCCTGCTCCTGCGGCACCAGTAACTCCAACTAAAACAGAAACATACGCGACAGGCACTGCTTCTCCAGCTGCGAAAAAAGTATTGGCAGAAAAAGGTATTGATGCTTCTCAGGTTAAAGGAACCGGACGTGATGGTCGTATTACCAAAGCAGATGCTGTAGACGCCACTCCATCGATGGGAACACCAGGACCTGGAAGTAGAGGAGAATCCCGTAAAAAACTATCAATGCTACGTCGTAAGGTGGCAGAAAGATTAGTTTCAGTTAAGAATGAAACAGCTATGTTAACCACTTTTAATGAAGTGGATATGCAGCCTATTTTTAACTTAAGAAAACAGTATAAAGAAGCTTTCAAAAGTAAGCATGGTGTTAGTCTAGGGTTTATGTCATTCTTTACATTGGCTTGTGTACGTGCATTAAAAATGTATCCTTCTGTAAATTCTATGATAGATGGTAAAGAGATGCTTTCTTTTGATTTTCAGGACATCAGTATTGCAGTTTCCGGACCAAAGGGATTAATGGTTCCTGTAATAAGAAATGCTGAAAACTTAAGTTTTAGAGGTGTCGAGTCTGAAGTAAAAAGATTGGCGATTAGAGCGCGCGAAGGACAGATTACTGTAGATGAAATGACTGGAGGAACTTTTACTATTACCAACGGTGGAGTTTTTGGTAGTATGTTATCTACACCAATCATTAATCCACCTCAGAGTGCTATTTTAGGGATGCATAATATTGTAGAAAGACCAATAGTAAGAGATGGACAAATTGTAGTAGCTCCTATTATGTACGTAGCACTATCTTATGATCACAGAATTATTGATGGTAAGGAATCTGTTGGATTTTTAGTAGCAGTAAAAGAAGCATTAGAAAATCCAGAAGAATTATTAATGGATAATAATATAGGCAAGGCACTAGAAATGTAATATTGTATTATTTAATATATTATGAAGACCTCAGTTCCCTTAGGAATTGAGGTTTTTTTATTTAAGGAAAGTTCTATTTTAAGAAATTAAATGATTTAATAAATGAGGTGTTTATTCTAAGTATTACTAATAATCTTTCTTTGTAATAAATTAAAGATTAGGAAAAATTAAAATTAAGGGTGTTTTTTTTTGTTTTAAAACGATTTTTGTTAAAAAATTAACTAAATTGATTTTTTTGTATTGTTTTAGTATTTCATTACTTTTTTAAAGCATTATTGTTTATTAGGGCTTTGTGAATTTCATAAAATGATAAATTAAGGAGTTCAATAACGCATAATAAAACATAATGATGTCATATACAATAGAAGAAATCAATACTATTTTACAAGGAAAGTTAATAGGTAGTACAAAGCAAAGAGTAACAGGGCTAGATCAATTAAAGAATGCAAAAAGTGACCAGATTACGTTTGTAAGAAGCATAAAATATGCGCGTTTATGGGATACATCTAATGCTTGTGTTGCTATTGTGAATGAAACTTTAGATATTGAACCTGGTCCGGATCGAGCATTTATTATGGTGAAGAATGCGGATTTTGCAATGTCTAAATTATTAGAAATATTTCGTCTTAAAGATCCAGTTTTTGATATTGATATTCACCCAACGGCAGTGATCGATAAATCTGTTATTGTAGGTGCTGGAAGTAAAATTGGTGCGGGTTGTTATGTGGGTAAAGATGTTGTTTTGGGAGATGGTGTTGTACTTTATCCTAATGTAACTGTTTTTGATGATTCTATAATAGGTAATAATACCATTATCTGGTCTGGTACAGTAATTAGAGAGCGTTCTAAAATTGGTAGCGATTGTATTTTTCATAATAATGTGAGTATTGGTGCAGATGGTTTTGGATATCTCCCTAGTGAAGATGGTCGTGGACTTATGAAAATACCTCATATTGGTAATGTTATCATAGGTAACGGAGTTGAAATTGGCGCTAATTCTTGTGTAGATCGTGCTAAGTTTAGTTCTACCATACTAGGGGATGGTTGTAAAATTGATAATTTAGTGCAAATAGGCCACAATTGTGTGTTAGGTCGTTTCTGTATTATGGCAGGGAGTAGTGGTTTGGCAGGTTCTGTTACCTTGGGTGATGGGGTTGTTATTGGTGGAAGTGCTTCTATAAAAGATCATACTACAATTCATTCTGGAGCTATAGTAGGAGCTGGGTCAGGTGTTATGAATGATGTTCCTGCGGGAAAAACCGTTTTGGGTTATCCAGCTTGTGATTCAAGAGAAATGCTTAAGCAATGGGTTACTTTGCGTAAGCTTTCGAAATAGTAATCTCTCTTTAAAATATAAAAGGCTCAAAACATATTTGTTTTGAGCCTTTTTAGTTATAATTTTGATAGTATTGTTTTCTATAGCCCAGGCTTAAGAAGGGTGCGTTACAATTTCTTCTATAGTTACATCTAGTGTCGGCGGTAGCTCACTATAAAAATCATTCTATTTAATATGGCTATTCTAATACTTTAGAGTTCCGTCGCTAACTCAGGTTTTACTGTTTTATGATTTTCGTGGTATAACTGCGACCTTCAGTAGTTATTTTTACTAAATAAAGCCCAGAAGTTAGATTGCTAATGTCTATAGTAGATTCTGTGTCTTGCAATTGTTTAGACAAGATTTTTTTGCCTTGAATCGAATATATCTTAATATTGGAAGATCCCTTAGAAATAGGAAATTTTATATTTAAAACCTGACTTGTTGGATTTGGAAAAATTTTAAATATTTCTGAAACTTCTTCAAAAGTGTCAACCGATAAAGTAACAGCTTGTTTTTGATAGAAATCTAAAGCGTGCATCACATAGACCAAAGGCGCGTTCCAGTTAATGGTAATTTCGTTTGTAGAATAAGAACACCAATGATCTACATATTTTGAAGCCGGTAGATTCGATGGAAAACTCACTCCAGAACCAGAACAATCCCCTGTGTCTGGATTGTTTTCATTTTGTGGTCCACCTACAATCATTCCAGGAATTGGCGCGGAAATACCATCCGCATCGGATATTCTATGATGAGGTTCGAATACTTGTCTGTCTCCAAACCCAGTTACATAAGAGTACCCAGTTCCATTTCTACCAAAAATATAATCCATGGATGTATAAGCAGCATTTAAATATGACTCATCCAGAGTAAGCTCATATGCTCTTATCAGTATTATCAATTGATTACCAACAGCCCCATTACTACCCCAAGCATAGTCATTAGAGCCCATAGTAATTTTCATAGGAGAAGAATTAACTCTGTCTCTTAATTGATCAGCTGTACCCAATAAGGTATTATTGGCGGCAGTAACATTAATGGAACTTCCTAAACTGGTAGTATGTTGAGCGATTGAAATTAACGCTAATGGATCACTGTATGGCCAGCTTGGAGTTCCACCTCCAATAGAATTTACATCAATATCATCTCGGTAAGTGTTTTCTCCAGTTGTAATAAATAACTCAACTGCTGCCCATTGAAATTCATCGGTTACGTTATTATCTCCATATTCTCCTGTAGAGATATCAGAAACAGGTGTTCCATTACCTTGGCTATAATAAATAGCGGGATTAGCTTTTGCCCAAGTATATGCATCTTTTGCAGCTTGTTCTAACTGTTCACTAAATCCAGGTCTCACACTTTCATAATCAGAAAATATTCTAGATGCTACTGCGGTCACTGCAGCAAAATTTAAAGCAGCAGCTGTAGATTTTTGTACAACGAATCTTTCTAAGTTGTAATCAGTAGGCATAATCCTTCCAGAGAAGTTTTTAGCAGTTAATTTATGGTATACTCCACCATCATTTGGATCTTGCATATCGAGCATCCAATCTAAGTTCCATAAAGCTTCATCTAAGATGTCAGGAAGATCTCCACCTTGTTCAGGAATGTTATATTGTAAGCTTTCCCATTCAGTTCTGTAGTGTTCAAAAGCGGCTAATAGGGTATAGGTGCTGATTCCACTATTTACAATGTATTTGTTGTAATCTCCAGCATCATACCAACCTTTTGGAGCAGAAATTACTGTTCCCTCAGGTCTTGCTGATGTAGCTGCGGACGAATGTACTCGGACAACATTATCAGGAGTTCCTTCAGCTCTTGCATATATACCTGCTTGAGCTGATTCTAGTGCGGTAGAAGAACGATTATAATAGTAATATTTAAAGGCTTCTTCTCTAAGCTCGGCATATCCATCTGTACTTACGTTAAAAGTGATTTCTTCCTGATCGATTTGAAAACGATAAGTCCCTTCTGCATCCACTTCCGATATGTCTACGTTTGCAATATGTTCTCCAGAATCATTCCATAAAGATGATGCTCCTGTGGTTCCCGATAGTATCACATTGTCAGAACTATTTAGGATAGTATATGTTTGGTTACTAAAACTACTTTGAGCTGCAATACTAATCGTTTTGTCTCTGCCTGTTAAATATGCTACCTGATTATAACGGATATCAAAAGTAGAAGGTGGTGGTAAAGCTTCTAAAGGCTCTCCGAAAGAAATCCAGTCGATTTCAATAGTTCCGGAATATCCTCCTTGGGCAGCGTTTACAAAAAATTGAACAAAAGCTATTTTAGAAGGATCTACAGGGCAAGGAGCTGTAGCTTGCGTACAATCAGAACCTCCATAACCTCCGTCTTGTAAATTGGCAGAATAATCTAGTTCGTAAATGGTAAATCCGTTGTTTATTCTAATAGATTGCGGACTTAGATTAGTGACAAAACCATCTTCATCTTGTATGTCGATTCTCAAATCGGGATTAGAAGTGCCTTTTACTTTAATAAAAAGTTTGATTTGATTTGATATATCTACAGAGGTTTCAGAACCATTATTATGCAATGTATAGGTAAAGGGGCTAAACATTCCTGCCGTGCCGTTAGCATCGATTAATAGATTGTTATTGGATAATGAAGCGGAATAAGCAGATGTTGATTCTACTGTTAGTATGGCTTCATTAAAATTATCACTGTAGATAACTTGTCCGTTAATCAACGGAACTACAAATAATAATAAGGCAGTAGTGAACAGAATTCTCTTTTTCATTGGGACATTTTTTTGAGATTTTAAGAATAACTTTTTAAGCTTTTGATTTAAAAATATTTAATACCTCATAACTGATATGTGAAATTAGACTATTATCAGGTCATTAGAAAAGTAAAATTTAAAGAATCACGAAAAATTCTATTTAATTTTAAGTAAATATTTGTTTCCAATATTTGTTTTTTCTTCCTAAAAAAAACCTGTTTAACTTTATATTTGGCACACTAATTAATAAGTATTGAGGTTAAGCTAAGAAGTAAAGTTAAAAAAGAATAACAGGATTGTATTTATATTAATATCTTAACATTTTATGTACACATAGTTTTTTTTAAAACGATGTAACAAAAATTCACCTATTAGCTAATTTCTTTGGGGTTTCTAAAAAAAAATGTTAGAGATGTGAAATGTATAAATTAAAGATATTTTATATAAAGAAAGGATGCACTTAATAATAAAAAAGCCGTAATAAGTACTCTTGTTTTACTCGAAATAAGTTGATCATAAAACCATTTCTGCATAAGCGATTATTGTATTGTACCCTTTATTTTTGAAATATTCCATGTCTGATACAGAACCTGTGGCTAAGACAAAATCACCTCCCCAGCCACCTAGGCTTTTAATGCTACCTATATAGTCTGGGAATAAGGTAGATTTTACGGTTGGTGTTTTAATGATTTTAGAAATCACTTCTTCATGCTGATCGATAAGTTCACAGAATTCTGTTAATGAAGAGCAATTTAATATAGCATTGGTTATTTTTTTTACTGTTTCTGCAGCTTTATCAAAATCTTTAAGCGGTAATGACTGATAATGTTTAATACACTGTTTACTATCCTGTTTTTGATTTAAATACACGAAAAATAGATGGTTTTTAAAAACTGGATTGAAGTTAGCTTCTTCAATCAAAGGTTTATCTTCTTTACGTGTATAGAGTATGGGAGTTTTGTACTGTGCACTCGCAATATCATAACCACTTCCTCCAAAGCTTTTCTTTAGTAATAAGAAAGCATCTACCTCTGCCCATTGAGCAATATTGTTGATAAGAGTAGAAGAGGAGCCTAATCCCCATTTACGGTTAAATTCTAATCGAGTTTCGATGGTATATCCTTTTTCGTTAGAAAGAAAATCAGGATTCAATTCTTTAGCGACTTGCAATATTTCCAGAAGTGTTTCAGAAATACCTAGCCCTTCTTCATCGGTTAGAATTGATTTTTCGGATGTGTTAGTGGCTTCAGATAGATGCAGAGGTAGCTGAATTTTAGTTTCAAACCAACAGTTACCTTTGTTATTAAGACTTTTCCAAATAATGCTTTTTGAATCATTTTCCTCAACAACTAACCATTGCCCTTTTTTTGTTGGTAATGCAAGTGCTTTGATCCCATCAAGAACAAGATATTCTGAAGTTAGAAGAAGTTTACCGTGGCTATAAAAAGATTTTTTCATCAACTTGTTAACGTCTCAGTTTTTCAATTTGTTGTACTACTTCGCTATGTGTTACGGTATTGGTCTTAAAATAGTCGACTAATTGCTCTTTTTCTTTATTGGTAGCCTGAAACTGATTTAGGATGTTCATTAGATGCATTTTCATATGTCCTTGTTGAATTCCCGTTGTAATAAGTGAGTTGATTGCGCCAAAATTCTGCGCAAGACCTGCCACCGCTGTAATCTCCATAAGTTTTTTAGCGTTCGGATTTCCAAGTAGATGTAAAGCTAATTTTACCAAAGGATGTAGTGCAGTTAGCCCGCCAACCGTACCAAGAGCCAATGGTATTTCTATTGAGAAATGAAAAACATCATTTTCAATTTTAGCATTTGTTAGACTTGTATATTGTCCATCTTTTGAAGCAAATGCATGTGCTCCAGCTTCGATAGCTCTAAAATCATTTCCAGTTGCTAACACAACTGCATCAATACCATTCATGATGCCTTTATTATGCGTTACGGCTCTATAAGGTTCTACTTTTGCAATTTGGACTGCTCTTATAAATTTCTCTGCGTATTGAAGAGAAGATAATTCTCCCACTTTAGGTAACTCACTTATAGGACAAGAAACATATGCCTTAACCAGGCATTCTGGAACATAATTAGAGAGAATGCTCATAATAATTTCTATGTTCTTTTCCGCTTCAGAAAAGTCATTATAATTAGAAGCTGCTTTGGTTAGAAAATCAGCAAATTGTTCTAAACAAGAATTGATAAAATTTGCTCCCATGGCATCAGCGGTGCCAAATGTGCAGTGCAGCTGATAGTAATTTTCAATTTCCGAAGATTTATCTCTAAGTTCTATATGGATGATACCGCCACCACGTTTCTCCATATTTTTAGTGATGTGAGAAGTAGAGGAAATAAGATGAGGTTTAGTGCTTTCGAAAAATGTTTTTAGTTTTTTATAATCTCCTGTATATGTAAAATGTACTTGCCCAACTTTTACAGTTGATAGTACTTCAGCTTTAAATCCGCCTCTATTCTGCCAGAACTTAGCTGCTTTACTTGCAGCAGCGACTACGGAACTCTCTTCTATAGCCATTGGGATCGTAAATCGCTTACCGTTAATCAAAAAATTTGGTGCTACAGAAAAAGGTAAATAATAGTTAGAAATGGTGTTTTCTGTAAATTCGTCGTGCAATTGCTGAAGCTTATTATCAGAATTCCAATACGTCTTCAGGATGTCAACCGTATTTTGATCATTGTTAAAATGATGTTCAACCAACCACTTAATTTTATCAGATTTAGAAAGCTTAGAAAAGCCAGAAACCACTGGAGTCATATTATTTTTTTACTATCAGGCTCCAAAGATACTATTCTGTTTTTTATCAAACAGTTTTACTAATTCTTAAAATGCTTTTGCTTACTTATTTTCAAATTATAGTATTTGGTAATTTATAGCGGTTTGGTTGATGATATGCTAATAAATATTCGTTTCTCGAGGAGCTTTTTATTGTATTTAACGTCAATTGTTGTATTTTTCACGGATTTTTTAGTATTCTTGGCGCTAACAATTTTTTATAAAAGTATAATATGAGAATAACCAGATTGTTTTTTGGAATTATAGTATTATTAAGCTCTGTGACAATTGCACAGGAGAAAGCTTTCACTTTAGAAGAAATATGGGGAGGAACTTTTAGAACAGAAAGGTTGCAATCTTTACATTCTATGAATAATGGTAAGGAGTATTCTGTTTTAGAAAGAGACAATACTAGTGGAGATACATCCATTGAAGTCTATGACTATGCAACTGGAGAAAAAGCAAATACATTAATAAAATCATCTAACATAGAAGACCTTAAGTATATTCAGGGATATGAATTTAGTAAAGATGAAAAAAGAGTGCTACTTGCCAGTGAATTAGAGCAAATCTATCGCCGTTCTTCACGAGGGATTTACCATATTTTTGATGTTCCTTCTAATAGTAGTTTTAAAATTAGTGATAAGAAAATACAATCTCCAGCTTTGTCTCCGGATGGAAACAAACTAGCATATGTATTTGATAATAATATTTATGTACTCAATTTTGTAAGCGGAGAGGAGATTCAGTTAACTGATGATGGTAAGAAAAATGAGATCATTAATGGTATTACGGATTGGGTTTATGAGGAAGAATTTGCTTTTGTAAGAGCATTTGATTGGAGCGCAGATAGTAATAAAGTTGCATTTATTAGATTCGACGAGAAAGATGTTCCAGAATTTTCTATGGATGTATATGGTGCTAAGCTATACCAAAAACAAGATGTGTTTAAATATCCTAAAGCCGGAGAAAAAAACGCAGAAGTCTCATTACATATAGCGGATTTAGGAAGTATGTCTTTAGATAAAATAAATCTGGGTGATTATAAAGATTTCTATATCCCTAGAATAAAATGGTCTGCTAATCCAGATATTTTGAGTGTACAAGTTTTAAATAGACACCAAAATAATCTGGATTTAATTTTTGTAGATGCTAAAACAAAAACTCCAAAGGTTGTTCTAAATGAAAAAGATGAGGCTTATATTGACATTACAGATAATCTTACGTTTTTAGAAGACAATAGCTTTATTTGGACGAGTGAAAAGGATGGATACAATCATATTTACCATTATAAAGAAACAGGAGAATTGATTAATCAGGTTACCACCGGTTCTTGGGAAGTAACGGATTACTATGGATATGATGCTAAAAATAAAACTATTCTATATCAAAGTGTTGAGAATAAAAACATCAATAGAGATATTTATTCAATTGGTTTAGATGGAAAAAACAAAAAGAGATTAAGTACTAAAGAAGGTACAAATGATGCAGATTTTAGTGCGGATTTCAGTCAATACATTAATTATTTCTCAAGTGCATCTACTCCTTTTGAGTTTACTTTAAATAATGCTGCGAATGGAGAAGTAATTCGTGAGATTAAAAACAATCAAGGGTTAAAAGACAAGCTTGCACAATATAATGTAAGACCAAAAGAATTTTCTACGATAGATATTAATGGCGAAACATTAAATATGTGGACGATCAAGCCAAAGGATTTTGATCCTTCTAAGAAGTATCCACTGTTTATGTATCAATATTCTGGACCTGGATCTCAATCTGTTAGTAATTCCTGGAACAGAAGTAACGATTATTGGTATATGATGTTAGCGCAGCAAGGATACATTGTTGTTTGTATAGATGGAAGAGGTACTGGTTTTAAGGGAGCAAAATTTAAGAAAGTTACTCAGAATGATTTAGGGAATTTAGAAGTTCAGGATCAGATCGCGGCAGCAAAACAATTAGGAGCTCTAGACTATATTGATGCGTCAAGAATTGGAATATGGGGATGGAGTTACGGAGGTTTTATGTCTAGTAACTGTTTGTTTAAGGCTCCGGATACTTTTAAAATGGCGATTGCTGTAGCTCCGGTTACCAGTTGGAGGTTTTATGATACGATCTATACGGAACGATATCTGATGACTCCACAGGAGAATGCAAAAGGATATGATGATAATTCTCCAATCAATTTTGTAGATGGGTTAAAAGGTAAATTCTTATTAGTACATGGTAGTGCAGATGATAATGTACATGTGCAAAACACCATGCGTTTGATTGAAGCATTGGTACAGAAAAACAAAGATTTTGATTGGGCAATATATCCTGATAAGAATCACGGTATTTATGGAGGTAACACCCGATTACACCTGTATAATAAGATGACTAATTTTATTAAAACGAACTTATAATAACTAAACAACTCATTTAATTAAACTAACATAATGGCAAATACAGTTAAAGCAGCTCATCAAAAAGAGCTTTTTGGACATCCGGTAGGTTTATACATATTATTTTTTACAGAAATGTGGGAACGTTTTTCGTACTATGGTATGAGGGCACTTTTTGTTTTATATCTTACGACTAAAACTGTAGATGAAAATCCAGGTTTAGGTTGGTCATCAGGAGAAGCTTTGGCGCTTTATGGTTGGTATACTATGTTGGTATATGTTGCATCTATTCCTGGTGGGTGGATAGCGGATAAATTCCTGGGGCAAAAAAAATCTGTACTTATTGGGGGATTACTGTTAGTAGCTGGTCATAGTATTTTAGCGGTTGAAGAAATGTGGGCTTGGTATTCTGGTCTAGGTTTAATTATTGCAGGTGTTGGGATGTTAAAACCAAATATTTCTACAATGGTAGGAGGATTGTACAAGCAAGGAGATATAAGAAGAGATAAAGGTTTTACGATTTTTTATATTGGAATTAACTTAGGAGCGTTTTTATCTAGTATAATAGTAGGATACGTTGGTGAAGTTCACGGATGGCATTATGGATTTGGACTTGCAGGTATTGGAATGGCTTTAGGGCTTTTGCAATATTTACTAGGTCAGAAATATCTTGAAAATGTAGGTAACTTCTTAGGAGCTTCTGAAAATATTGAGGATAAAGAAGCTATGAAAAAGCCATTAACAAAGGTTGAAAAAGATAGAATTGTAGTATTACTTATTTCTTTCTTGTTAGTTATTGTTTTCTGGGGAGCTTTCGAGCAAGCAGGTGGATTAATGAACTTGTACGCAAGTGGAAAAACGGATAGAATGTTTATGGGTTGGGAAGTTCCGGCTTCTTGGTTTCAATCCTTAAATGCAATGTTTATTATTTTCTTAGGAACTTCCGTTGCGTGGTATTGGGCTAATAGAAAATTAAAAGGAAAAGTATCGAGTTCTTTGTTTAAAATGATTTTAGGCCTTATAATAATGGGAACAGGGTTCTTTTTTATGACAGCAGCTTCTATGGAATTTGAATCAAATGGTTCTTCAGCTATGTATTGGTTGGTATTAGCATATTTATTCCATACAATTGGTGAGCTTTGTATATCTCCTGTTGCATTATCGTTTATTACCAAATTGGCTCCTGTTAAGTATGGAGCTTTAATGATGGGTGTTTATTTCGCAATGACCGGATTTGGTAACAAATTAGCAGGTTTACTAGGTGAGTCTGCTGAGAGTTTGGGAGAGTTTACCATATTTACAGGTATTGCTGTTTTCTGTGTAGTATTTGGCCTTTTGGTAATGTTATTTAGAAAGAAATTAGAAGTGTTGACACATGGAGTAGAGGATAAAGAAGGTACTATACATGAAGAAGCAGAAGGTTTTGAATTAGCAGATGCTGCTGAATAAATACAAAATCTATGAATACTGATATCGAAAACTTATTTAAGGATAAGGTTTTAGGACATCCAGCAGGTCTTTTTGTACTTTTTTTTACAGAAATGTGGGAGCGATTTTCATTCTATGGAATGAGAATTCTCTTGGTGATATTTCTAACTCAACCATTATTTGGAGAAAACCCTGGATGGGCTAATTGGCCACGAGAACATGCCTTAGCATTATTTGGTACGTATGCATCTTTATTGTATTTAACACCGATATTAGGTGGATACATTGCGGATAAGATTACTGGATATCGATGGGCAGTGACAATTGGTTGTTTGATTATGACATTAGGACATGCTTCTATGGCATTTGAAACAGAAACTACCTTATATATTGGATTAGGTTTATTAGTAATAGGAACTGGCTTATTTAAACCGAATATTACTTCTATCATCTCAGAAATGTATAAAGGTAATGATGCTAAGAAAGATGGTGCATATACCATATTTTATATGGGAGTGAATGCAGGAGCATTTTTTGGTATTATGCTTTGTGGGTATTTGGGAGAAAATTTTAGTTGGGCATTAGGCTTTGGATTAGCAGGGATTTTTATGTTTCTGGGAATGATTCAATTTTGGTTGGCAAATCCTTTATTTGGCGAAATAGGAGCGAAACCTAATAAAGAAGCAAAAACACAAGTTATTCTGGAAAAAGGAGATAAACTTAACCCATTTACCGTTATAGATAAAATTTTAATTGCGGTTAGCGCAACAATAGGATTAACTTGGTTAATCAATGACCCAATGTCTAAAATAGGGAATATCAATTTGTTTGATTTTACCTTAGGGAGTTATGAGGGTCCTACTATCGTAATTATTCTTGGGGTGTTTTTATTTTTATTTTTGATTATCTCAAGAATTGCTAGATACACCACTACCGTTAGAGATAGAATGATTGCAGTAGCTATTTTTGCATTTTTTACTGTGTTCTTTTGGGCTGCATTTGAACAAGCTGCGGGATCTTTAAATATTTTTGCTCGTGATTATACGGCAAGGGATCTATCAGGCTCTTCTGCACTAATTTTTAAAACTATAGATGCTATTCTTACGGTCGTACCTTTAGTTATTATTTCTTGGGTTCTATATTTATTATTTAAAAAAACATTTTCTAAGATTGGGGTTTCTAATGTGGTACTATCCGTATCTTTTATAATTATTTGGGGAATTGTGATCTGGAAATTGAATAATGAATTCAGTAAAGATACTACAGAAGTTGGTGCTACTTGGTTTGGAATTTTAAATTCATTCTTTATTATAGCATTAGCACCATTGTTTTCTAAATGGTGGGAAAGTAAATATAACCCTAGCGCAGCTTTTAAATATGGTTTCGGACTTGGATTACTAGGTATTGGTTTCGCATTCCTTGCCTATGGATCTTCGGGAATCCCACAGGGAGCAAAGACAGCTTCAGTGAGTATGATTTGGTTAATTTTAGCATATCTCTTGCATACTTTAGGAGAGTTATGTTTGTCTCCTGTTGGTTTATCATATTTAAGTAAATTAGTTCCGGGTAGAATGATTGCGTTTATGTTTGGTATCTGGTATTTAGCAATAGCAATAGGTCAGAAAGCCGCAGGAACACTAGGAGGAATGATTGATGAGGTTACTGCCAATTATAATTTATCAACATTTTTCCTGATATTTACAATAGTTCCTATAGCAGCTGGGGCATTAATTATAATTTTGAATCCATTGCTAAAGAGGCTAATGCACGGAATCCGTTAATACTAAAAATACTACTTTATCCGTTACCCAAAACGGGTGAAGTTTTTGATAAGGAACAGTTTTTGTTTCGACTAATATGTAAATACAAATTTTAAACACATGAAAAACCTACTTTTTCTAATTGGATTTCTCTTTGTTTTGCCTATCCAGGCACAAGAAATCAAATGGATGTCGATGAATGAAGCACTGGAAGCACAAAAGAAAACTCCTAAGAAAATTTTTATGGATGTGTATACCAATTGGTGTGGTCCTTGTAAATTATTAGACAAGAATACTTTTCATAATAAAGATGTGGTTGAATATGTGAATTCTAATTATTATGCTGTGAAGTTTAATGGCGAGGGAACTGAGGAAATTCGTTATAATGATTTTACCTATACCAATCCTAATCATAATCCAGATAGAAAAGGAAGAAATAGCCAGCACTTTTTTGCGAATGCATTAAAAATCAGCGGATATCCAAGTATAGTTTTCTTTGATGAAAAAGGTAACTTAATAGCACCTGTAGTAGGATATAAAACACCACAACAGTTAGAAATTTATCTGAAGATGATCCATACTAATGATTATAAAAAATTGACCAGTGCAGAAGCTTGGCAGCAATATGAACAATCATTTGTAAGTACATTTAGTAATTAAAAAAAATATTTTACTTGAAAAAACTTCTTTTGCCATAATTGGTGAAAGAAGTTTTTTTTTGAATTGTATTTTGTTGGTTTTGTGACTTCTAGTTCATGTTTTACTGATTGCTTAAAAAACATAGTAATATAATCTGCTTTCTTGATACTGTACTATTCCATTACTTTCCATTCTATTTCATAACTGATTATAGAAAATAAAATAGTTAAATGAAATTGGAATAATTCCTAATTTTGTATCTTTGTTTTGGAATAATTCCTAATCCTAGGGATTCGTTAAACTTCATTAAAAGAATCTTAAAAATACATTTATGGAGTGCTTGTTGCTATTATAGAGTAAAACAAAGTGTATGTATAGCACCAATACCTAATTGAAGAAATATATCATATGAGTGGTATTAAGTATGAAATACAGAACAGGAAGCTTAGATCTTATAAGCACACATTCGATTATAACTTTTGTAAGCAAAAGTATGATGAATATGCTCTTATGGATTTAAATGAGTTTAAAAAATGTTTAAAGAAGCCTGAGAAATTAGGGGAGATAGGGCATTTGTGTAGTTTTATTCTTTGGGTAAAAAATAAAGATCAGGATGAGTATCGCGATTGTTTAGGAGATTACGGGTTAATTCACTTATTGTTTCACTGTCTTGAGAGTAAACATAATGCAGATATTCATGCAGAATATATCCATACGCTTTTTAAAGAAGATATTAAATTGGCATAATGCGGTCTTTAAAGTGTAGTAACTGGTAACTAGATTAATGAAGGTTTATTCTTACAAAATAATATTAAAAACACTAATTTTTGAATTAATAAATGTTAAACTTTGTAAAAAAACGTATTTCAACGATGATATTTGCATATAATCGTTATATTTGGTCAGAATTAAAATAAATAATAAACCAAATCGTTTAATAAAAGTATTTAAAACCCTCCCTAATTTTTTAAAGTTTTAAATATTCATCTGAGCTTAACCTATTATGAAAAAACGCTTCATCATTGCCCCTTCAATGTTGTTACTAATTGCATTGCTTTTCCCCCTTATTTCTGCAAATAAGATAGAGCCTCCTAAAACGTCTAAAGAATTAAGTCAAGTTCAATCATCTACTGACTTTTTTAAGAATCCGATTTCGGATATGCAAAAAGAACTTTTGGTGGAAGCTATAGAGTCTTATTTTAGCCAAGCATTAAAACAACATAAAATTATAGGAGCAGGTGTTGGTATAGTAAAATGTGATTCGGTTATCTATTTAGGTGGTTTTGGAAAAAGAAATGCTTCCCTAAACGATACCATAAATGAAGAAACTCTTTTTAGAATTGGATCTGTTTCTAAAGGTTTTGCTGGTGTACTTTCTGGTATGTACGTAGAAGAAGGATTACTTAATTGGGAAGATAAGGTACATGATTATGTTCCATCTTTTCAGTTAGCAAGTAGAAAATGGACAGATAGTGTAACGCTTTCGCATATATTATCTCATTCATCTGGACTACCTTACCATAGCTTTACTAATCTGGTTGAAGATGGTGTAGACTTAAACACAATTGCAGGTCAGTTTAAAAGTATTCCAACAATTGATAAGCCAGGTAAAATATATAGCTATCAAAATGCTGTATTTGCGCTTAGTGGCGAGATGATAGAAAAAGCAACTGGTAAATCATATGGCGAGGCAATTGCAGAAAAGATTTTTAAGCCACTAAAAATGACCACTGCATCTACAGATTATAATTCCTTAAAAATATCTACTAATGTAGCGATGCCTCATAGAAAATATGGTAGACGTTGGAAATCCTTAAAACTAAATCAAAAATATTATAATGCTATTCCGGCCGGAGGAGTGAATGCCAGTGTAACAGATATGGCTAAGTGGATGCGATTTTTGTTAGGTCATAATCCTAATGTGATGAGTGCAGATGGTTTAAAGAATGTTTTTAATCCCGTGATTAATCTTCCTGGTAAAAGTAAATATTACCAGAGATGGGATGGACATCAAGGATCACACTATGCGCATGGATGGCGTATTCACGATTTTAAAAATAGAGAAACAGGAGAATCAAATAGAATGATTCATCACGGAGGCCATGTAAATAGTTATAGAAGTGAGATTGCTATATTTCCTCAGGAAGATCTTGGGATTACGATCCTTTTTAATAGCCCTACTAAATTAGCAAGAACAGTAATTCCTGACCTTCATAAAATTGTTAAGCAAGTTATGGAAATGCCTGAAGAACAACTATTGGCCGAGGTATCTGATCTAAAAGATATATTGTAACTTATATTTATTTAAAAATATATGCTCCCTTTTTATCAGTACGATGAAAAGGGACTTTTTTTTGTCTACAAGTTAGTTCCCATTTATCAAGATAACTTCTGTAGCTGCTTCCATCAGCAATAATCTGTTTGGGTTGTAGTGTTTCAATTACCCTGTTTAAATGAATTTTTGGAGAGTTGGTTAAAATAACAACATCAGGATGTAATTCTTTGATATTATAAATACCAATACTATCTATTATTAGTATTGTTTTCTCTTTATAACTATAAACATTGTTTAGCTTTTTATTAGCGGTAAATCGAGAATTATTTTCGATGAGATAACCATTTAATAAAAATTTTTTGGAGATTGTCGAAACAGAATCTTTACTATAAATAGTGAGACATTGGTTTTGGAGAATGCCTAGAGTTGTATTACGTTGGTTGTGAAAAATAACAAGCTCTTCCTTCTCACTATTTTGTTGTTTTTCATAAATCAAACTAAACGATAGCAGTGTTATACTTACTATAACTGTTAAGATTCTCCTTAGGTTAAACTTTTTAAACGCAAATATCAATGAGATTATAAGAATATAACCAATTATGAGCATTCTCCAGGAAAATGAAATGTGTGTTACTAAAAAATCTTCTTGTTTTGATACCCAATGAACAATATAATTCATTGCATTTATACAACCTCCAAAAGTTGATGCTATCCAATTAGGTAAAATATGGACTTCTGCTAATATGATTATTAATATTCCAAAACTAAGTATGATTCCTAATACCGGAATGATGATTAGGTTTGCTATAAAAAACAAAAGTGGAAATTGATGAAAATAAAATAATGTTAAGGGCAAGAGACCAAGTTGAGCAGCTATAGTAACGGTGAAGGTTTCCCATAATACCTTGTCAATATAAAATCTAGGTCTATACAACTTGGCAAAAGATGGTTGTATCCAGACGATTGCAAATACAGCTAAATAGCTTAACTGGAATCCAACGGAAAATAGTAACAACGGACGTATACATAATAGGATAAACATCGAGACAGTCAGGGCATTATAAATACTGGTTTTAGATCGAATATGAATTCCTATAGCGATAAAAGAAAACATAGTTACGGCTCTAAGGACTGATGGAGATAAACCGGCGATAATTGCAAAACACCAAAGTAATAAAATGACAATAATGGTTTTGATAATCTTACCATTCTTCCTGAATCGGTTTAGAGGTGTAAGGATAAGATTTAGTATTATTAGAAGTATACCGACGTGTAATCCCGAAACTGCAAGAATATGAATGGCTCCCGCATCTCTGTAATCTGCAAAAGTTTCATTGTCAATATTTTGTCTTTGTCCTAAAAGTAATGCATTGATAATTGATAACTGTTTTTGGGTAAAATGGTAATTAGCAAGTTTTTGATTAATGTCAGTTCTGATATAATCGGCTATACGATAGATAGAAAACACAGAGGCGTTCGTGTATATTAACTGGTTAAAACCTGTCGTGACTTTATGGAAAATATATTGTTGAGATAGATAATGCGCATAATTAAATTGATTGGGGTTTAAGGGTTTTGGGACGGACTGTATTTGAGAATAAGTTATATAGGACTCTCCGGTGATGAGGGCGGTCTGTAAGTCGTTTTTAGGTATTTGCAATAACAGGTTTCCAGTTACATTTTTATTTTCGATTGATTGAAGAGTAATTACATATTTTTCATAGTAGGAGGTAGGTTTTAATCTTTCCTTAATATAAAAACTGATAGTTATAGGAGTTTCTTGGTATTCCTCAGTAGATAGGTTCGTGTAATGGTTAGGACTGTTTTTAGGATTGTGAACTTGTACTAAGATGATTCCGAGAAAAATAAAAGTAATGATTACAAAAACACTAAAAATATGAGAATTACGGAATGTCTTTTTTGCATGCCACCAGGAAATTGCTAAACCTATAACAATTATTGTTTGGGATATGAGCGCTAACCTAAGGTTAATTGAAGTGTAATGACCCAAGACGATTCCAATGATTAATGAAAAAGTAAGAACCAAAAAAGGAATATTAAGTAATCTATGCACAGAGTTTAACGGATTAATTGTGGAAGGTTTTTAGTCCCTACAATTAATCGTGTTATCTAAGAGGCATATGTTACCAGTAAAATCCTTATTTTTTTACGAAAAGTTGTAAATGAAGGCTCTAGTCTATATTAATATAAAGTGAGTTCGATCTAAGGACAAGGTTTA
Organism: uncultured Aquimarina sp.; assembly: GCF_947495315.1. GTDB lineage: Bacteria > Bacteroidota > Bacteroidia > Flavobacteriales > Flavobacteriaceae > Aquimarina. The sequence continues at coordinate 81,327 of NZ_CANLYD010000021.1, forward strand.
AAAAAGCCGTCAAATTGAGTGATTTTTCATAGTGAAATGAAGAAAAATTGTATCGAAATTAGGCTTTTGATTGAAAATCTGACTGACGTAAATTTTCTTAAACTCACGTTAATGTAGATAATTATAATACGATTCCGTGTTCGATATATTGAAATATATCCAATCTAAATTCTTTATAAAGGAAAGTACTTTTTGGCCGCCTTCTTTAAGGGAAGGGAGTTAGGAATGGATGAAAGATTTGTTTATTAAAAATGGCAATGTTATTTCAAAAATACTAAGTGTTTTTAGTAAACCTATCATAATGCAATTAAATAATATAACAAAGCATTATTATCCATGGCTCTGGTCGCAATCAGGATTACAATGTAACCGACCAGATTAGAATAATAATCAGAAATATCTGAAAACTTCTATTAACTATTTATGTTTTTAGGAGATAGGATAAAATGGATAATCTGTTTGTATGATGATTATCTTCGTGCGGGTCTTAACCCTCTTCTTGTTTGTACCATTTCTCTATCCGTAATGGCAACCCTTCCGGTATCTATTTTTATGGTATAATCCGGATGTGGTCCGTGAGGATCTACGTCCAGGAGAATGTGTAGAGATGAATCAGATGTTCTACCAAAATTATAGGTTTCTTGATATCCTTCATGAGTCAATGCATCGATTCTTTTTCCATCATGACGAATGATCATTTCAAACTCACCACCAATGCCAGTTTCATTATCAGGACGTAAGAATTTTCTACTATAAGGCTGGAATCCAAGAAGACTAGCAAAATATTGAGGTTTAGGAGTATGAAACCAATTTTTAAATCTTGGAGCTTCCTCCCAAATGAAACCCCTATTGTCTCTAAATTTATTACTCATAAAATGGGTCAGTGTGGTAACCTCTTTTTTTACATTAAAATGATTTCTATTCAGATGGTAGTAAATAAATTGTTCTTCATTATATTCTTCTCCATTTACTTTGGCATCGATAATTTTTTTTACTTCTGAAGGTGCTAAAGAGTATTCCATAATAAAAATGAGTTTTATAGTACACTAATATAAAAGTATTTAGGGAAATAAAACAAAAAAGTTACTAAGAAATAGAAGTTTTGTTAATTATAGAATCCTTCTAATTCCTGCAAAACATTTATTCCAATATCTTTCTTCAAGACTTGATATGGTTACTCCTTTAGAAGTGGATGCATGTATAAATTCAATACGCTTTCCAGTAGCGACAACCAGTCCTACATGATTTATTACGTTTTTATTTTTGTTAGTTTTAAAAAATAAAAGATCGCCAATCTCCACATTTTTTAGAGAAATTTTGTTTCCTTGTGTAGCCATAGCTCTAGATGTTCTTGGAAGCACAACTTCTCCTTTCTTAAATGATGTGTACACCAATCCCGAACAATCCATTCCTTTTTTAGTGGTTCCACCGTATTTATATCGGGTTCCTTCAAAAGTTTTTGCGTAGTTTATAATACTTTTGATCTTTTTGCCTTTAGGATTTACTCGGGCTTTCTTGCTAGACGTGTTTTTAGTTCTTTGAGTAACAGAAGAGCTTTTTTTAGCGCCTCCACAAGAAGAAAGTGTTATACAGATTACAAGTAAAAAATAAAATAGCTTATTCATTTTGGGGTGCTTTATTTTGTGGTTTCTACAATTAAGTTAGCAGTTTTATCACTAGCTCCTTTTCCGCCAAGTTTCTTTTCTAAATCGTAATAATCTAAAAACATGACAGCCCTGTTATAATCATCTAATATTTTTGTAAGCTCTTCTTTTAATCTTTTTGTATTGAAATCATCTTGAATTAACTCTGTAACTACAGCTTTGTCCATTATTAAATTTACTAAAGAAATATACTCCAAATTGATAATTCTTTTGGCAATATGATATGAAATAGTATTTCCCTTGTAGCAAACCACCTGTGGAACCTTAAATAATGCAGTTTCTAGTGTTGCCGTTCCAGAAGTTACTAAAGCAACATTGCTTAAGCTTAAAACATCATAAGTACGATTCATAATTAAATGTACTCCTTCTTTTTTTATAAAAGGCTCATAAAATTTTTCCTCTTGACTAGGAGCACCAGCAATTACAAATTGATACGATGGGAAATCATCGACTATACTAAGCATAACTTCCAGCATTTTTTTTATTTCTTGCTTTCTACTTCCTGGTAATATTGCAATAATTGGTCGCTCATCTAAGTGATATTGTTTTTTAAAAACATCAGGCATTATTTGATGATGGTCAGCGATAGCATCTATAAGTGGGTGTCCAACAAAATTTACTTCATAGTTGTATTTTTTATAAAAATCTGACACAAATGGTAGTATGACATACATATGATCCACATTGGCCTTAATAGTTTTAACTCTTCCAGCTCTTGATGCCCATACTTGAGGGCTAATATAGTAATGAGTAATATAGCCTTTTGGTTTAGCCCATTCGGCAATACGAAGATTGAAACCGGAGTTGTCAATTAAAATAAGTGCCTCAGGATTATATTGTTCAATGTCTTTTTTACATTGCTTTATAAAACCTAAAATTTTAAATAGATTCAGAATAACTTCAAAGAAACCCATGAAGGCTCTTTCTTTGTAGTGCAGGACCATAGTACCACCTACTGATTGCATTAAATCTCCTCCCCAAAACCGGAATTCTGCATCAGGATCTTCTTTAAGGATAGATTTCATAAGGTTGGCACCGTGTAAATCTCCTGATGCCTCTCCTGCTATAAGATAATATTTCATCTTCAATAAACTTTCTTCATGTATTAACTAAATTTACTAATTGCTATACAAACAGCCGCAATAAGTGTAGCAAGAAGCACACCACGTGCTCTATACGGTTTGTTTTGTTTTAAAAATAAAAAGAAAATTATCAAATTAAGAATCGCTCCTAAAGCAATTAAACTTCCTAAAAAATTATTTTCTCGTGCGGCTTTTAAAGTTTCGAAGATACTTAATTCAGAAAATAATAAAATGTATAAAATGATACCAATGCTATTTGCAAATATTCCCGTAAAAAAACCAATAAGAATTTCTTTCTTAATCATGTAATGGCCAGTTGTTTAGTTCTTGTATAAAATGATGTGCGGTAAGATCAAATTGAGTAGGAACAATGGACACATATCCGTTGTGTAATGCCCATTCATCAGTGTCTTCTCCTTTATCTTCATTAATAAATTTTCCTGACAGCCAATAATAATCTCTTCCCATAGGATTGGTTCTTTTATCAAATTCTTCTACCCAATGTGCATTGGCTTGTCTACAAATTTTAATGCCTTTTATATCTTTTTCGTCTAACTTTGGGATGTTAACATTGAGGACAATACCTTTTGGTAGTCCGTTTTTAAGTACATTTTCTACGATTGCTTTTACAAACTTCTTAGAAGGTTCAAAGTTGGCATTCATACTATAATCTAATAAGGAAAAACCAATGGCAGGAATCCCTTCGATTCCAGCCTCTACAGCAGCACTCATGGTACCAGAATAAATTACATTAATAGCAGAATTAGAGCCATGATTGATTCCACTGACACATAAATCCGGTTTTCGCTTCAATATTTCTCTAGTTGCCATTTTGACACAGTCCACAGGAGTTCCGGAACAACTATATTCCTTCTGGGGAGCATTTTTGTCAATAGTGATAGGATCACAGTATAATGTGCTGTTTATTGTAATTGCATGACCCATAGCACTCTGAGGACTGTCCGGAGCCACGACAAACACATCGCCGATTTCATTCATGATGCTAATCAGAGTCCTTATTCCAGGAGCTGTAATGCCATCATCATTTGTTACTAAAATCAACGGTTTTCTTTGTGACATAGAATTGTTTTTTTCACTGGTAAAAATACATTTTTTTTATTCTAAATATATTATTCATAATCAGTAGTGTAGATTATTAGTTCTTTTAAGAAAAATTTAGTATTATTACCTGATATTGGCACGATTTTTAATGTATTTTGCCAGGAACACCCCTAAATTAAAAATGAGCGTATGAAAAAGAGTTTTTTGGTATTGATGCTTACCATAATTGTATCAGCTGCTTCCTGTAGCTTTACAACAAAAGTTGACAATGACCCTGATAAAGATCGAATACTGATTGATTTAATCAGTTATGTGTTAAGTAAAGGTCATTATGACGCAAAGGATATTAATGATGATTTCTCTAAGAATGTTTTTGTTGATTATATAGATGCATTAGACCCTTTGAAAAGATATTTTTATAAAAGCGATATAGAAGAGTTTAAGAAGTTTGAAGCTTTAATCGATGATCAAATCAGAGATAAGGAGATCGATTTCTTTAATCTTACATATGAGAGACTGCAACAAAGAATGACTCAGGCCAGATCTTTGTACAAAGAAATATTAGAACGTCCTTTTAATTTCGAAAAGCAGGAAGATATAAATACAGATTATGATAAGTTGTCATATGCTAGTAATAAAGAGGAAATGAAGAACCGCTGGAGATTGCAGCTTAAGTTCAATGCATTATCCAGCTATTATGATAAAGTTGATGAACAAGTAGATTCTATAACAAAAAACAAAGAGTTTAAAAGAAAGTCTGCTGTTGTGTTAGAAGAAGAGTCTCGTGAATTGACAAAAACTTCGTTAAAAGAATATTTTGAGTTTGCTGATGATTTAGAGAGAAAAGATTGGTTTTCTATCTATATCAATTCTATTGTAGAAGAATTTGATCCACATACCTACTACTTTGCTCCACAAGACAAAGATCGTTTTGATATTGCCATGTCTGGTAAGTTAGAAGGAATAGGAGCTAGACTACAGAAGAAAAATGATAATGTAAAAATCGTTGAGATTATTTCTGGTGGACCTGCTTGGAGAGGAAATAAAGTAGAGGTTGGAGATTTCATTATGAAGGTAAAACAAGAAGATGAAATTGAACCGGTAAGCATAGTAGGGATGAGACTTGATGACGCTGTAAGTCTTATCAAAGGTCCTAAAGGAACTAAGGTTGTCTTAACTGTTAAAAAAGTTGATGGAACAATAGAGAATGTGGAGATCGTGAGAGACGTTGTTGAGTTAGAAGAAACCTATGCCAAGTCTTCTGTGGTTAAGAAAAATGATAAGAATTTCGGGATAATCAATTTGCCAAAATTCTATTTTAATATGCAAGATTACAATCAACGTAATGCTGCGAAAGATGTGAAACAAGAAATTATTCGTCTTAAAGAACAGGATATGGAAGGTCTTGTTATAGATCTTAGAGATAATGGAGGAGGATCTTTACAGACTGTTGTAGATATTGCAGGTTTATTTATTGATAAAGGACCGATTGTTCAGGTTAGAACGAAAGGAGAATCTCCAGAGGTTTTAAGTGATAAAGATCGAAATGTTTTATGGGATGGACCATTAGTTATTTTAGTTAATGAACTTTCGGCTTCCGCTTCAGAGATTTTGGCTGCCGCAATGCAAGATTATAAAAGAGCAATTATCATTGGAAGTAAGCAAACGTATGGAAAAGGAACTGTACAGAATGTTATGGACCTTAATCGATGGATGCGTAGTAATGATTTTGGAGATTTAGGAGCGTTAAAATTAACAACTCAGAAATTCTATCGTGTAAACGGAGGTTCTACACAATTAGAAGGAGTAAAAAGTGACGTAGTAGTTCCGGATCGTTATAGTTACATTGATATTGGTGAGAAAGATCAAGAAAATCCACTTCCTTGGGATAAAATACCAGCTGCAGATTATGATTTATGGGATGGTTATATTGATTTTGATCAAACTATTAATAATAGTAAAGCTCGTATGGCAACTAATGAGCAATTAAAACTGATTGAAGAAAATGCGAAGTGGGTAAGAGAAAAGAGAGATATAAATAAATACTCGCTAAATTATAATGAATACAAAGCGAATATCGAGTTAAACGAAAAACAAGCGGAACGTTTTGAACGCTTAAATGATTACAAAACTAATCTTACTTTTGAATCATTACCATATGAAAAAGATCTTATGGAAAAAGATTCTATCCTTAAGGAAAAAAGAAACAGATGGCATCAAAGCCTAAGTAAGGATGTATATGTAGAGGAGGCATTGAGCGTACTTGAAGATATGAAAATCAACAACATACGTAAATCAAAAAATCCACTTACAATAAAGAATTAATTTGCTTTAATGCAAAAGACAAAATCAAATTCATTATCAAAGCTAGCGCTCCAAAGATTTAAGAAAAATTTTTGGGGCGTTTTGAGTTTTTGGTTTATCGTTATTTGTGCTTTATTGGCTATTATGGCATATGTATTAGCACCTGATAATTCTAAGAATGCAAATCAGATGCATTTATCTATTCATTCTAAAGAACCTGGTTTTTCGGTAACGATGTTAACCATACCTTCAGGAACTGAAAATGATCAATCTTATCTTAATAGAATATTATTTGGTACAAAAAACATGGATACCGAAATCCCTATTGAAGCGTATAGTTTCAAAGAGGCATCTATAGAAATTACCCCGTATACGGAAGGAGAGCTTACGGGAATTACTAAAAACATTGAATTCACAAGTTTTCCTACTCACTTTCAAAAAGAAGAAATAGAACAGGAATTTATTAAAAACCGAACCTTTATTTTAGGGACGGATAAATATGGAAGAGATTTATTAAGTAGAATGCTCATCGGAATTCGGATTTCTTTTTCGATTGGTTTTGTCGCTGTATTGATCTCCTTACTGTTAGGGATATCTTTAGGAGCTATAGCAGGTTATTTTGGAGGTAAGGTAGATGTTTTCATTATGTGGTTGATTAATGTAACCTGGTCTATACCTACGTTACTTTTGGTTATTGCTATTACATTAGCCTTAGGAAAAGGTTTCTGGCAGGTTTTTATTGCTGTTGGGTTAACTATGTGGGTAGAGGTAGCTAGGGTTGTTAGAGGGCAGGTTTTAAGTATAAAGCAAATGCAATATGTAACTGCGGCAAAAGCATTAGGATATGATCATTTTAGGATAATAACAAAACACGTATTGCCTAATAGTTTAGCACCGGTAATTGTAATTTCTGCGGCCAATTTTGCTGCAGCAATTCTAATAGAAAGTGGGTTGAGTTTCTTAGGTATTGGAGCCCAACCGCCAATGGCTAGTTGGGGAGCTATGATTAAAGATCATTATTCTTATATCATTCTAGGGAAAGCTTACCTGGCAATTATACCTGGTTTAGGTATTATGAGTCTTGTAATGGCATTTATGCTTATCGGTAATGCATTACGAGATGCATTGGATGTGAAGGGACAATAGGTTTTATTGTGTCTAAGCAGCTTATTTATAAATGATTAACAATTTATTAATGGGGAATTTTACGTATTTTTATTATTTTTGAGATTAACTTAAATCTTAAAACTATGTTACAAAAAATTTTAAAAATCAAGGGAATTAAAGAACTGAATTATTTAGAAAAAAAAAGTGTCCTAGGTAATGGTATAGGTCATGTTTGTGGATCTTGTCATAATTGTTCAGGTTTCTGTGAGGCAGTGTTTACTGGAGGTGCAGGATGTGGTTCTGGAGGATGTTGTCACACTTGGGTGTGTATTACCGGGTCTGACGAGTAATTATGGTTAGAATGCTTTCGGAAAAAAATAGCAATAATCGTAATTTTTCTGTAAAACATTACCAGAGAAATTAGGATTATTGTTTTAATAATTATAATATAAAGCAGGTTAAATAGATGTCATAGAAGTGATTTGTAAATATATAGAAGCTGTTTGAATACCTTTCAAATAGCCTCTTTTTAGTGGATTAAGGTTTCCTGAAGGATTAAATTCATTATAGTAACCATTTTTGGATTCCAGATTTTATTTCATCCGGTTTTTAAATACCTTTTTTTACTATTCACAAGTTTTATAGCTTCGTCTTTACAATAAATATTTAGTTTTTCGTAAATGTTTCTTATATGGTATTTTACAGTGTTACGACTTACATAAAGTTTTTCTGCAATAGTAGAGTAACTTTTACCTTTAGTTAATAATTTAAGTATTTCATTTTCTCTTTTAGTAAGTTCTTTAAAATCGTGATCTTGAAAAGATTCAATAACCATTCGTGAAATAGTAGTACTCATCGGAGCACCACCTTGTTCTAATTGTTCTAAGGCCTCAATAATTTGGAGGTTGTCGTTTTTTATTAGATACCCACGAACACCAGAAGATAGTACATCAAAAACGAATTTATGTTGTTGATTATTTGTCAAAATAATTATCCTGATTTCAGGAAATGTGTTTCTAATATGTTTTATGTAATCAATGCTATTGATAGCCGGTATATCCATATCTATAAGGATAATATCGGGATGTAATTTTTCGATGTTTTGTAATGCTGATTCGTAGTTTTTAAAATTGGCAATTACTTTAAATCTTTTAGAGCCATTTATTATGGATGTACAATTTGTCTGTAAAAAAGTATCATTTTCGATTAATACAATTGTTTTCATACTGTGGATTAACGTTTTTTGATTGATGAATAATGGGTTCAACCATATAAGTGGATACTGACCATCTATATAGCAGTTATCTGTTTTGTGATTTCTTACCCACTAGAAAGTGTTAAAATGAGAACAAGTGTATTGAAAATAGGTTCCATACGCTTTTTAAAGTAGATAGTAAGGTTTTATTCCTTTTAAGAATCTTTCTTTTTGAGTTTTCTATAAATAATTATAAAAGCAAAGAGCATTGGAAATAATAGGATTAACCAATATACAGATGCATTAGAGTAACTCTGAATTGGACTAGTATCTCCTAATAAAACAAACGTAGCCCAAAAATGTGGAGAGCTTTCTGATAAAGAACTATTCCTAATATATTTTAGTTTAGCCTCTCTTAAAGCTTGTGATTTAGTTTGTTGATTTTTTAGGTTTTTATAAAACTCGTTCATTATATAGGAGGTAGATCTATCATCAACATTCCATAAAGAAGAAACTACACTTTTTGCTCCAGAATGAAAAAAACCTCTGGCCAGACTCATCACTCCTTCTCCAGTTTCTTGTTTGCCAAGTAATGTATTGCAACCACTTAGCACTACCAGATCAGCATGGTTTTTAGTAAGATATAATTCTTCAAGGTCTAATTTATTATCGCTAAAAGCAATCCAAGGCGAAATAGAATCTAAAGCATCAGCATGTGTTGCCAGATGTATGATGTTTTGGTTTTCTAGTTTAGCAAGAAAATTTTCTTTAGTAGCATTATCATTGATCAATGCTTCTCCAGAAAATAGGCTATTGATATTATTAACCTCATTCTTATTGTTCTCTATTGGAGTTAGGTTGTATTTGTCAAAATTACCAGGTGCAAAACCCAGAAAAGAAACTTCACCTTCAGAGGAAGCAATATGTGATGAATTTTTCAGGAAGAAATTTGAATATCCATAACTGATTTCAGAATCTTCAATTAGATATTTAGGTGTTTTATCTAAGTCGTTAGAAGTAACTAATGCTTCAAAAGGAATATAGTTTAAATAATTATCCGGAATAATAATTAGTTTTTTTCCAGATATAATTTCCTGAATCTTTTTATCCGGAAACAAGTACTTAAAAACTTTATATCCAATCTCAGAGTAAGACACAATATCTTTTTCAGTACCGAAAGGAATAGCAGCTTTTTTGATAAATAAATCAATAGTAGTTTTTAAGTCATCAATATTGGGCAATTGTACAAAATGGCTCTCATTGTTAGTGATATAGACAAGGTATCCTTTAGAATATTCTTTTTTACCATAATCACTTCCTTCATAAATTGGAGTATAATTATTATCATTATCAATAGATTTAAAATCAACATGACTAGATATGTTATATTCTATAAGAACGGTTTGATGATCAAGCTTTTTTTGGATAGATTTAAGGCTGGTAATAGGAGAAGATTGAGTGTTAAACTTTGAGTAGTCCGAAAAAATATCTTTTATGCTATCTTGTAATGTTTTTAGATTTCTTTTAAGATCTAGAGTCCTTATGGTAATAACATCGAGCTCTTTTTTATTGGAACCATTATTTTTTATTTTATTAAGTAAGTATATACTTTTCTTAAGTTCAATTTCTCTGTTTACAATGTTTTCCGGGAGTAAAATAGACTGTTTAAGTCTATTATTTGATATATCTTCCGTTAAAATTAACGCCTTATTTTTCTCCATAAAGTAAAAGGCATTGTCGATATCTTCAGCAAGAAAACAAGCTTCTATTGCTCGCCCATATAGGGTAGAACTATGTTTGCGCCAATATAATTTGGATTGAAATTCCTGACTCTCAATGCGAATAAGATCAATCATTTCGTCAGCGAGTAAAAATGTATTTATTGATTTATCAAGAGATGATTGGTCATCTGTAGATCGATAATGTTTTAAATACGCGTCAGCCAAATCTTCTAGAGTTGTTAAAAGATGCGATGAATCTAATGTTTCGGATAATATACCTGTTTGTGAGGAAGCTTCTTGATTATTCAGTTTTTGTCCTGTAAAATAACTGATGGCCTTTTGATAATGCTCAAACCCTTCTTTAAATTTCTCCTGCTCAACCATACAAAATCCAATATTGGAAATGCTTATCGCCAAAGACACAGAGTCATTTTTTGTAAAGTTTCGAATAGCTTTTTGATGATATTGAATTGCTAAATCCTGGTCTACAGTATTGTAAAGGTTCCCCTTAAGTTCGTAAGTTTTTGCTATTAAGATTGAATCCTTAAGATCTTTTGCTATAGATAAAGCTTGATCATAATAGAAAGAAGCTTTTTTCGTGTTCAGATTATCATCCTGATTATAAAGTGTACCTAAAATTATTTTTAGATTGTATCTCGTCGTTGCTCTTGATTTAATTTGTAATGATAAGGAGTCTGCGATTAAAGCATTTTCAATTCCTTTTTTTAAACTATTTACAGTACCAATTTTTATATATAGCTTACCAGAATTAATCGCATTGGCCACAATGCTCCTATAATCTTTATCATCCCAAAATAAGGAATTTGCTAGTTCAAAATGAACTACAGCATTATGATAATCGTAAGTATTTGTATAGCATCTCCCTAATTTAGAATATGCATCTGCAGCATAATCGTTTTTAGAATTAATAGAAATTATCTCTTCATTATATGAAATACTTTTAGAGTAATTGCCTTGTTTATAAGAGAAAAACCCAAGGTTTTTTAATCCATGCTGAATTAATAAAGGGTTAGTAGGAGTTATTTTTTTCTTTAATTCTAAGGATTGCTCCGCTACACGTATTGCAAGGTCTAAAGAAGTGTTTTTATAATGCCATATAGCATATTTATGCGTTATCCGTTCCAATAAAGAATCTTTTCCTTGTTTTGTGTAAAAACGGACTAAAGAATCAATTTTAATATGTTTTTGTTCTGTAGTAAGATCCGATGTTAAAATGTCTTCCCAGTTCGCAGTGATTTGAGAGTAGGAAAAAAAGTAAAAAGTAAAAAATACTAGAAATAAATAATAACTTCTTAAAGACATTAAAATAAAGGGTATATAATTTTTATCCAAGATAAAAATTATATACCCTTATGCCATCTATTTAGTATATTTTTAAAGTTTGTATGAAGTTTTGCTATTCGTGTAAACGTATTCTTGGATCTTGTCTAATTTCAGAAAGTATGTTTATGTATTCAAATACAAACTCATCTGATTGTGTTGGGTCGTCATCTTCCTCAGGTAAATCCTGAGCTCCCCTGGAATTCGTTCTTCCGTCTAACGATTTTAAGAACCATTGTTCTATTTCAGATGTTGTTGTAGCAACCTGAACTAGAACTAAGTCCGGATGTTTTTCAGAAAACTTTCTACGAACGTCTACTCGTATCTCATCATTTTCTGTAATATAAATTACTTCAATGATAAAATCTTGACCTTCATAACTATTATCGAAAGGCATTCCGTAATCTTGTATCTCTCCTTCTTCTTCTCCTCCTTCTCCAACGGTGTCGCTACTAAGCCAAGACTTATTTGTTATGTTTATTGTGTTTTCTAGATTTTGTGTCTTGTCGACAATGGAATCATCTGTAGAACAGCTTATAGTGATTAATGAAATTAACAATCCCCAAATTACCTTTTTTGTTTTCATACTAGTTTTTAAAATTTAAATATTAATACATTTTCATAATATAGTTATAACAAATTGAAATTCTTACCCTGAAAATTTGTGGTTTTTTCATTTTTAGGAGTGATTTTTGCTAAATGAATTATAGAAAGAATTGATAATATGTTAGTTTAGTCTTTCTTTAGAGTCAAATTATAGATAATATTAATAATAAATATCCTCAGAAGATTTCGAAAATGCAAAAATTAGCAAGTAAAAACTATTTAGAAGGTCTTTTATCTGGTGATCAATCTGTGATTGATGAGATTTATAAGAAGAACTTTCAACCAGTTTTATCTTTTGTAAGAAAAAATAATGGAAGTTATCAGGATGCAGAAGAGGTTTTTCAAGATGCTTTATTCCAGTTAATTGTAAGGTTAAAAGTTAGGAAATTTGAAATTAAATCTACATTCGAAGGATATTTATTTACAGTTTGCAAAAATCTTTGGCGTAAAGAATTAAATAAACGAAAAAAAAGGGTAAGAAATACAGATGTAATAGAACTAGTAATTGAAGAAAATAAACATAGCTCGTTTATTTTGGAACAAGAACGTTGGGAGCTTTTCGAGGAAAAGATTAATCAACTCTCAGATATTTGTATGAAACTTTTAAAAGATTATTTTAATAAAGTGTCATATGATGTAATTGTAGAGAAGTTTAATTATTCATCAGAAAATGTAGCTTTTCAGCAAGTTTTTAAATGTAAAAAACGCTTAGCAGAGCTTATTAAAAGAGATAGTAAATATCAAGATTTAAGTTAATAATGGACGAAGATATATATAAGAAAATTGAAGCCTATTTAGGCGGCGATATGACTTCTGAAGAGCAAAAACAGTTTGACCTAATGATGTCAGAGGATATAGAGTTGCAAAAGGAGGTGAAATTAGTCAATGAAATTAATCATCATTTAAATAAGGAAAGCTGGCTTTCTCTGAAGGAAACTAAAAACAAACAGGCAAGAAATGATATAGAAGATTACATTAAGAGTAATGAAGCTAATGAAATAAAATCTAGTATAAGTGCTGCAGGAAAAAGGTATAAAAAATCGCAGTATTGGTCAAGAAGAAGATCACTCATTGCTTCTATCGCTGGCGTTTTTGTAATTGTATTATTATCTACTGTTTTTTTTAATCAAAATTCGTCTACGACTAAGTTGTACTCAAAATATTATACAGAAAATGATCTGCCTTCTATAGTTAAAAGAGGCTCGCAAAATGAATTTTTGAATAATGGGATTACCGCTTTTAAAGCTAAGAGGTATGAAAAAGCAGTCACTTTTTTTGAAGATTATTTAAAAGAAAATAGTGATCCGTTAATATATAGTTACATAGGAATTTCATATCTTGAATTGGATAAGACAAAAGAAGCACTAAGTAGTTTTGATAAACTGTTGTATTCTGATTCTTTAGATAAGTCTAAGGCTTTATGGTATAAAAGCCTGATATATTTAAAGATGAATGATAAGATTGAATTAAAAAAAACACTTTCTAATATAGTCAGTGATTCCACTAATTTTAATTATAACAAAGCAAAAGAATTGTTACTAGTTGTGGACTAATACCGAAATAAAATTACCAAGTCAAAATATCAAAAGAAGAAAAAAAGGATTAAATCATTGATTTAATCCTTTTCTAAAATCTTATGTTTTGTTATACAGCAAAACGAATAACTTTTTAGAAACAAGGAGGTCCTTGTACCCAGGTATATCCATTATGATAGCAGCAACTTAGTGCTGGATCGCAACGTCGTCTTCTATTTTGATTTTTAGCAAGAATGTATACTCCGCCAGTTATATCCTGTTGTTGTTTCTTAGAGAGCGTTTTAGCTCCTTCTAACTTTTTAATCTGTTTCATAATTTCTAGGTTTTTTGAGTTTTGATATTGAAAAATATTGCATTCTAACAAGAGAAGTAAATGTACTTACTTCGGTAATGTTAGCAATCATAACAAACACCTTCCATACATGTACCAGGATTGCCAGAAGGAGTGTCGTAACAGGTTTGTCCATCGGTCTCCATAGTACAAATAATGATGCCTCCACCGAAGCCGCCATTCACCGAGTGTTGTTCTTTTTTACTTAGTGTTTTTGCTTTTCTAATTTGCAGAATTTGATTCATGATTTTTAGGTTTTAAGAGTTTCTATTAGATAATATCAATGTCTTCTTTATTGGCTTAATAAGGCCCACCCGGATACGTGCAAATACAACCTACACAAATTTTTCCGGGACAACAATTACTATCAGTAATGCACTCTGTAGGACATCCTGAACTACTTCCATTAATTGATTTTTGATCTTCTTTTTTAAGAAGCTTGATTCCGTTTAATTCTAAAAAATCGTTTAACATAATTAATTTGTTTTTAAAGTTTTGATATTGAAAAGGAGTAAATCCAATAAGTATGGCAATGAAAAACCACACCGACATTCTTCACTATAATCGAATTGATTATTGAGAAGACAAAACAGTTTACGTTTTACTTAATCAATTGGTATTGGGGTTAAACTATTTCCTGATTTAAGGGTTTCGAAAATATTTTCTGCTTAGAATTGTAGCTTACCAAGCTCCACCACCATTACATACATCGTCACTGCAAGTATAGTATGGGTCATTGCCTAAAAAGGGGTAGTGCTGAAGCCACCATCCCTGAGAACGAGGTCCGCAGCAGAATTGTTCTAAGGTAGGTATATAACCTCCAGAAATTAATTTTTGTTGTGTTTTGTTTAATGTTTTAACCTTGGTAAGGTTTAGAATTGATTGTAACATAATTATAGGTTTAAGAGTTAAAAAAAATACCCCCCGAAAGTTTAAAGACATTCGGGGAAATATCTGAGTGAGTGTGTGAAGAAAAAGAGTATACAATACTTCTTTTCGTAATATAACTTTTCTTAAAAGAAAAGTTTCTTTTCTGGGTTTAGGAAACCCTTAAGTGTTTAGAACCCTAAACCACCAATTGGATCAGTGCCATCAGGGCATGTGCTGCTACAGGATACTGCGATAATTTCAAGATATCCGTTACGTCCCATAACAATACATCCGCAATCATCTGATGAAGGAAGTGTAATACCTCCTTTAACCGATCTTTGTTGCTTTTTGTTCAGTTCGTGAACACCTTTTACTGCTAGAATTTTTGATAACATATAATTCGATTTAAGTTGGATTGGATTTTAATTAAACACCCACTGATTTTTCTTCTATTTCATAATCATGCTCATTTTGATTTTCAATCATCATGCTAGTAAAGTGAAAAAACTCATCATAACTATACTTTTTAGGATATATAGAGGTATTTATAAGAGAAGCGGGGGTATAGAATAAATTATTCTTTTCTGCCCATTCGGATTGATTTTTAAGGACTTCAATATGGTGTTCGCTGTTTTTTGGAGTTCCATACTTTTTTATCCAAGTACTAAAAGTCCTATCATTAAACCATTCGCTATATGCATTAATAAAACTATCAGATCCGTTATCGCGATATATCTCCATTAATCGTAAACTTATCTGAGTCGCTTGATTATCAAGATCATCTAATGATACTTTCAATCGTATAATGATTTGTAATTGCTCGCTCATCGTTCTTAGTACGCGAGTGTATGCTTCAAAAGCACCTTTACAGTAGCCGCACATCGGATTGGTTAGACTTATAATCTTAAATTTAGCATTAGGGTTACCTAAGACAATTTCATTTGTAATTGAAGTATTATCTTCTATTTTATCAGATATACTTAATAAATGATCAAATATCTGTCTATCACGCTTAAAGTGATTAAGTTTTATATTGTCACTTTTGTAATCTTTATTCTCGATCATATTTTCTTTTACATGCATATAACCTAATGTAGCCAATGCGGAAACCATGACAAAAGCAGCAATTGATACTAAGGCAAACTCAAAAGAAAGACCAAGTAAAGCAACTACAATTAAACCAGTAGATATAGTACTGATAGCAATACATATTGCACACCATTTTTTTATAATGAATGCTTGAGAATATATGGAATACACAATAAATGGAATTCCGATAAGTGTTGGCAATAATAAGGTACTATCAAAGCCATAAAATAGTTGATATATAGTGAGAATACCAAAAAATACAATACTCGCATCTGCTAATGAAAAATTCTTAAACAATTTTCCTGTATTGTTATTAATTACATCTCCACAGTTAGAATTCCCTACAGATGTACAAAACTGATGCATAGTATTGGACTGTATGCCTAGGCTTTCTCTAACGGCAAAAAGACTAAAAATAACTCCAGAAATTGATAATAATAAAAATAGTATTTGGTAAAGATCAAATGGTTTAAATACTAAGGCTACAATTGAACTTACCAACAGAGCTCCAAACAGAATATTCTGGATAAGAGATTCTTTTGAGAAAATGGCACTCTTTCCAGTATTATGCTCTACGGCTATTACCTTAGGAACCCATATTTTCTTAAATTCTTCATAGGTAAACTTCGTATTCTCAAGATCCGAATGTTTCAGTTGAATACTTCCATTTTTATTAATGACAGAAACGATCTCCTCTGAGGTATCCTTTTTTACTAATGAAACAAAACTTTTAGGGAGTTGGTCTAAAGCTTCTATAGGAACTTCTACAGCAATATTATCAATATTAAAATAATCCAGTGTATCCGTAATAGATTGAAAACTCGGATAATTAGGATGTATCTGTAATTGTAATTCTAAATCCTTTTTGTCGTAGTTGCTGATCCTATTCTGAATCAAAACAGTTTCAACTATATTTTCAATGTTATTTTTCATGTATCCTTTAAGATGATTTTGTTTTCGTGTGCTTAACTTCTGATAAAGATACTATAAAAGTTGATCGCCCCATATCAACTTATATGCTGATTTTTCTTTGTATCAGATATTTTGAAAAATTATTTTTCAAAATTAAAAGCCTTCTAAATTAGAAATTTTAAAACGTATACTCGACGAGGATACTACATAAAATAGAAATGGAATAACCGTAATTTTAGAGTTTATTTATGTTAATTTTTCATCTTAAAAACCTGCTATTCAGGGTTTTGAATTTTATCAAAACACTCCAAAAACCTAACACTTAATTTGTGTTAAAGTTTGATTTTGCTCTACACTTTACGCTTCATTCAATAGTTGATAGTAGTTTTCCTGATTAATTATAGTCTAAAAAAAATAAACCGTATCTGAATATAGGTTGATTTTGATACTTTTGTGAATTGATTAGTAATAATTATAAAAAAACCGAAATTTGAAAAGAAAGTTTATATATCCGTTATTGGTTCTTATTGTTACCGTTGGCTTCTATTACATAGAAAAAAAAATAGATGCAACTGATATGAAAGATGCAACTGAACGGATAGGTAAAAATAAAGAACTGAGCTTTTTTTATCTTCCAACATCCACAACAAATATTGTAGTGTCGCATAATAATTACTCTTTATCGTATTCCGAAAAACATGAGCAACCAGAATGGGTAGCTTATGAATTAAAAAAAGAACATCTAGTCAAAAATGAATTCAAGAGACCGTTTTTTGAAGTTGACAATAAGGTAAGGTCTTCTTCGGCAGATTGGAGAAACTATAAAAACTCAGGATATGACAGAGGGCATCTATGTCCTGCGGGAGACAGGAGATTTTCGTATGATGCTTTTGAAGAAACTTTTCTTACATCTAATATTTCTCCTCAGAATCACCAATTTAATGCAGGTGTTTGGAATAATTTAGAACAAAAAGTTAGGTATTGGGCAAGTAAGTATGATGGTGTTTATGTGGTAACTGGAGGAGTTTTAACGGATGATCTTAAGACAATTGGTTACGAAGCGGTTTCTGTACCGAAATATTTTTATAAAGTGATTCTCAATAAGAACTCTCAAAACTCAAAAATGATAGCATTTTTGATTCCTCATAATGATACGGATAAACCATTAGAAGATTTTGTTGTTACTACTGACAGTATCGAAAAACTAACGGGGATTGATTTTTTCCACGAATTACCAGATACTATAGAAAATAAACTTGAAGCGTCTTCTAATAAGAACGCCTGGAAATTCTAATAGCTACCACTCGTTAACTCTGTTAGCATCAAGTTTAATAAAGATGAAAAGGAGTAGTGTAAATCCCCATAATCCTGAGCCACCATAGCTAAAAAACGGAAGTGGGATTCCTACTGTAGGAAGTAAGCCTGTAACCATCCCTACATTTACGGCAAAATGTACAAATAGAATACCTACTACGCTATATCCATACACTCTACTAAATTGAGATTTCTGTCGTTCTGCTAAATAGAGAAGTCTTATAAGCAAGCCGATAAATAGTATAATCACTGTGGATGCGCCAAGAAAACCCCACTCTTCTCCAACTGTGCTAAAAATATAATCTGTATGTTGTTCCGGTACAAAACCACCTTTAGTTTGTGTACCTTCTTTCCACCCTTTTCCGGTCCATCCTCCACTACCAATAGCAATTTGACTTTGATTTGTGTTATAGCCAATACCCTTAGAATCTACTTCTTTTCCCAGAACAATATTAAAACGATCTCGATGCCTTTGTTCGAAAACATTATTAAAAATATAGTTTACAGAAAAGCAAAATCCTGTAATTACAACAATAGTCAGCAAATATCTGGAGTATCTTGGTTTTTGTTTCCTGTTTTTAATTAGAATTAGTAGCATAACGGCTCCAATGCCAAGAACTACCCATAAAGGGGTAAATAATAAAGTTAGTATGAATAGGGCAGCGGCAGATGCTCCAATAATTAGATAGGTAGCTGCCAGACCTTCTCTATATAATGGAAAGAAAAATGCAGCATACACTAATGCACTTCCAGGATCCGGCTGAGGTATAATAATCAACGCCGGTAACGCTATAATTAAGAATGCTCTTAGCTGATGGTTAATCAAATTGATATTTGTTTGCATATCACTTAAGAATTTAGCCAGAGCTAATGCAGTAGCAGCTTTCGCAAATTCTGATGGTTGCAATCCTACAGGTCCGAAAGCATACCATGAAGTAGCACCGTTAACATTCTTTCCGAATAAAAACAACCCTAGAAGTGAAGCGATGGATATAACGAAAATTAAACCGGCAAATCGTTCATAAAATTTGGTTTCGATAGCTTGTGTAATAATTATGATTATAACACTTAGGGCGATCCAGTATAATTGTTTTACGTAAGGTCGAGAAAAATCAGTCAAAGAGAAAACTTCATCACCATAAGAGGCGGAATATATATTGCCCCATCCAAAACCAATTAATAATAAAAATAGAAGTACAGTCAACCAATCTATGGCTACAATAGTTGATCTAGCCATTATTGATTGATTTTAAAAGGTTCGCCGCTATATGGTTTTGCATATTCTTCTTCAAGGCTATGTGTTAAAACCCAATCCTCTAAATCTGTTCTGCTAATAGAGTCTTTGAGGTGTTTTTCAATCAATAAACTTGCTATTTTTCCGGCATATCGAGATCCCCAATACCCATTTTCTATAAAGACTGCAAGAGCAATTTTAGGATTATCTTTTGGTGCAAAAGCAATGAAAACAGAGTGATCCGTTAATTGCATTCGTTTACCATCTACCTTGGTGTAATTTTCAGCGGTTCCTGTCTTACCGCAAATATCTATTCCTTCTACCTGTAATAATGAAGCGGTACCTTGGGTGTATACTTGATGTAGACCTTCTATTACCGGCTCAAAATGTTCTTTATTGATTGTGGTATATTTTGGTTTGGTAAAATTTTCTTCTTGTATTGGTTGCCCATCAATTGCTTTTATGATATGTGGTGTGAAATAATAGCCTCTATTGGCAATTGCAGCGGTCATATTGGCTAATTGTATGGGAGTAGCAAGTACTTCTCCCTGACCGATTGCATTGGAAATTGTTCTAGTTGCATACCACTTGTATGTAGGATAATTGGATACTTTATTGTAATATTCTGCAGTAGGAACCGAACCTTTATTACCACTTGATAAATCATTCCCTAGATAATTACCAAATCCAAAACTTTCTACATGTTTTCTCCAATTTTCAATACCTTTTTGTGGAGTCGTATATTTGTTAATTGTTCTGAGATATACATTCGCAAAATAAGCATTGCAGGATTGTGCTATGCCTGGGATCATATTAAGAGGGCTTCTATGAGAATGGCATCCAAGCTTGGCTTTTTTTCCATATCGAAACCCATGATAACAAGAGAAACTTTCCTGGGTATTTACAACTCCTTCTTGTAATCCAATTAATGCAGTTACTGCTTTGAATGGAGATCCTGGCGGATATTCTCCCTTAACTCCTCTGTCGAATAGAGGTTTGGCTATAGTGTCATAATATAATCGTGTAAAATTAGGGGATCTTTTTCGTCCAACAAGGAGTTCAGGTTTGTAACTTGGAGCAGTAATTAATGCTAAAATCTCTCCACTTGATGGTTCGAGTGCTACAATACCACCACGTTTGTTCTCCATTAGCTTTTGTCCATACGACTGTAGTTCTTCATCAATAGTAATGGCTATATCTTTTCCATTAACAGGTAGTGTATCATATTTACGGTTTTTATAGGGGCCAATATCTCGGTTAAATCTATCTTTCTGAATACGTTTAATCCCTTTTAGTCCTCTAAGTTCATTTTCATATTGCTTTTCAACACCTTGCATTCCGATAAGATCTCCAGATAGATAGTATGGATCTTTTTTAATTAATCCATCATTTACTTCTGCAATATATCCTAATACATTCGAAGCACTTTCTGTATGATAATCTCTTAGAGAACGTTTTTGAATATAAAATCCATCAAATTTTCGCATTTTTTCTTGTAAATAAGCATATTCATCTTTTGTTAACTGAGGGATAACTACAGAAGGAACACGAGGAGAATACACTCTGGCTTTATTCAATTGTTTTACAAGCTTCTCTTTTGTTATTTTAAGGATAGAACAAAACTCTAAAGTATCAAAAGGCTTTAATTCTCTTGGTATTACCATAACATCATACGAGGGTTGATTGGTTACCAAAAGTTTACCATTCCTGTCATAAATTGCTCCTCGTTGAGGATAATCGTATAATACTTTGATAGCATTATCATCAGAGAGAGCAGCAAAAGAAGTGTTGTAAATTTGCAGATAAAAGAGTCTGGCAACAAAAACAATACCAGTGCTCATTATAATAAGATAAAGTAATAATTTTCTCATGAATCTTTTCTTCTAAACAATACCAAAACCAACATAATTACGATGATGGAGAATAGACTAGAAAATAACGTTTTTTTTCCTATTAATAGTGTATGAGAATAGTTAAATATTTCTAATGAAAAAAGTATAATATGGTGCATGAAAACCATTAAGGTAACATACGCTAATCGTTGCCCAAAACCAACTTTACTTAGCTTGACGGTTTGAAATTCATAGCTTAAACCAAAAACTGACCTTAGGACTACCGGACGTATATAGGTTATAACGATACACGCTGTGGCGTGAACACCTCCAGAGTCACCAAACATATCTACCGTAAGCCCCAGAATAAAGCTAAGGAAAAGGAATAAGCTTTTGTTTATATTAATTGGAGCTAATAATATAAAAATAATGTATATGTATGGATTGAGGTATCCCAGAAAATTAATATGATTGAGAATGAAAACCTGAACCAAAACCAAGCTAAAGAATCTGCCAATATATAAAAGAACGTTGTTATTCATCTATTTTTGGATTTTCTAAAGACTTAATTTCTAAAACATCATTACTTTTTATGGCGTATAGGAAGCCAATATCGGTCATATCATTAAATAGTTGAACATCAATTAAAAAATAACTCTGATTTTGGTCTAACTTATAATTTAGTATAGTGCCAATTCCTATCCCGCGTGGGAATATCGTTGAGCGACCATTGGTAATGATTGTATCTCCTTTTTGTAAAATTGCTTGCCTGGGCACTGTCTCTAATTGTACAATGTTAGGGTCTTTACCATTCCAGACTAACGACCCATATTGATTTGAATTCTTTAAACCAGCATTAATTTTGGAATTGCTGTTTAAAATAGAAATAACTCTACTGTAGTTTTTTGAAGTGTTTTCTACAATACCAATAATACCTTTATCAGTAATAACTCCCATATCCTCCTCAATTCCATCTTTTTCTCCTTTATTGATTAAAATGTAATTGTCCATTTTACTGTAATCATTCCTAAATACGTTTCCTTTTATGAAAGTAAAAGGCTTATTAAATGATGTAGTGTCTATATACTTTGTGGCAATGGTGTCTGCGGTAAGCCAACTTATTTGATTTCGGAGTTGTTCATTTTCTTGTAGCAAACGCTCATTTTCACTTTTAAGTCCAAAATAATTATTTATAGAGTATCTCCATCCATAAACTCCACCTGTAAGGAAATTTGTAGAACTTATAAATTTACTCTTATGATAACTATGCGATTGTATGGTTAGAATGAGAGATAAAAATAGTAGAAGCAGAAATAATAGGAAGTTTTTATTCCGTATTAAAAAATTGATAATCTGCTGCATGGGTTATGAGGTACTAAATTCTAAAAATAATGATTTCGTTATTTTTAATAGTGTTTTTGACATAATTAAAAACAATCAAAGGAGAATAACGTAAAAAATAGATTTTAGGTATATTCTAATTATAATTTTCTGAAAACTATTATTTAATTAATACGCTCTTATAACGATTAATATTTTTCAGAGTAATTCCTGTTCCTCTAACTACCGCTCTTAATGGGTCTTCAGCAATGTAAACCGGTAAATCGGTTTTTTGAGACAATCTTTTATCAAGTCCTCTTAACATAGATCCTCCACCTGCTAGGTAAATTCCGGTATTATATATGTCCGCGGCAAGCTCAGGAGGAGTTTGCGATAGTGTTTCCATAACTGCATCCTCAATTCTAAGAATTGATTTATCCAAAGCTTTTGCGATCTCACGGAACGAAATCTGTACCTGTTTTGGTTTTCCTGTTAGAAGATCACGTCCTTGAACGTTCATTTCTTCCGGCGGTAATTCCAGATCTTCTGTTGCTGCTCCGATTTGTATTTTTATTTTTTCTGCGGTACGTTCACCTACATATAAATTATGTTGTGTACGCATATAATATATAATGTCGTTCGTAAAAACATCTCCTGCAATCTTTACAGATTTGTCACAAACGATTCCTCCCAGAGCAATTACAGCAATTTCAGTTGTTCCTCCACCGATATCTACTATCATGTTTCCTTTAGGCTGCATAATATCGACACCAATACCAATAGCCGCCGCCATAGGTTCGTGGATAAGATATACTTCTTTACCATTAACACGCTCAGCACTTTCTTTCACGGCTCGCATTTCTACTTCTGTAATTCCAGAAGGAATACAGATAACCATACGTAGCGCAGGAGTAAATATTTTTTTCTTCAATGCCGGAATATCTTTGATAAACATGCTTATCATTTTTTCACTGGCATCAAAATCTGCAATTACTCCATCCTTAAGCGGTCGAATGGTTTTTATATTTTCGTGTGTTTTTCCTTGCATCATTGCCGCCTCTTTACCAGCAGCAATTATTTTTCCAGTAACAATATCACGAGCAACAATAGATGGACTATCGACCACCACTTTATCGTTATGAATAACTAAGGTATTCGCAGTACCTAAATCTATAGCAATTTCTTCAGTAAAGAAGTCGAAAAATCCCATATAAAACAATAAAAAGGGTTAGAATTGAGTAAATGTACTAAAATTAATGTTTAAAATGACGTGTTCCGGTCATTACCATTGCAATTCCGTTTGCATCACAGTAATCTATACTTAATTGATCTTTTATAGAACCACCTGGTTGTATTACGGCTTTGATTCCGGCATTGTCTGCAAGTTCCACACAATCAGGAAACGGGAAGAATGCATCACTCGCCATCACCGCTCCGTTAAGATTAAAATTAAATGATTTTGCCTTTTCTATAGAATGTGTTAAAGCATCAACTCTAGATGTTTGACCTGTTCCACTTGCTAACAATTGCTTTCCTTTAGTAAATACAATAGTGTTAGATTTGGTATGCTTACAGATTTTAGAAGCAAATAATAAATCTTCTACCTGCGCATCGGTTGGAGCTACTTTAGTAACAGTGTTTAAATCTTCTTTAGCATCAGTTTTTAAGTCTTTATCTTGTACTAAAGCTCCATTAAGACAAGAACGCACTTGTGTTTTTGGTAGCTCAATATCTTTTTGGATCAGAATGATTCTGTTTTTCTTTCCTTTTAAAATTTCTAAAGCTTCATCACTATAAGAAGGAGCGATTACTACTTCACAGAATAATTTGTGAATTTCTTCTGCCGTAGCGGTATCAATTTCAGAATTACTAACGAGTACTCCACCAAAAGCCGAAACAGGGTCACCTGCTAATGCATCTACATATGCCTGATGTACTGTAACGCGCTGCGCTAATCCACATGCATTGTTGTGCTTAAGGATTGCAAAAGTTGGTGCTTCTCCTTTAAATTCATTCATCAAGTTTACAGCTGCATCTACATCAAGAAGGTTGTTATATGATAATTCTTTACCGTGTAGTTTGTCAAACATTGCATCAAAATCTCCAAAGAAAAATCCTTTTTGGTGTGGATTTTCTCCATAGCGTAATACCTTTCCTTCGGTTTCACTGATTTTAAGTGAAGCGATTTCATGATTACTATTAAAATAATTGAAAATAGCACTGTCATAATGCGAAGAAACATTAAAAGCCTTTGCAGCAAAACGTTTACGATCTTCCTGAGAAATACTACCATTGCCCTCAGAAATAACTTCTAAAAACTCTGCATAGTCGTCAACGGAAGCTACACAGGTTACATCAGCAAAATTCTTAGCAGCAGCTCTAATTAAAGAAATTCCTCCTATATCTATTTTTTCAATGATATCTTGCTCCGAAGCTCCAGAAGCAACTGTTTTTTCAAAAGGGTATAAATCAACAATGACAATGTCAATCTGCGGAATTTCATACTGTTCAAGTTCTGCAACATCACTATCGTTATTTTGACGATTTAGAATTCCACCAAATACTTTAGGGTGTAAAGTTTTTACTCTACCACCAAGAATTGAAGGATATGAAGTAACATCTTCTACCGGGATGACCTCAACTCCTTGATCTTTTATGAATTTTTCAGTACCACCTGTAGAATAAATAGTAATACCAAGTTCATCTAATTTTTTTACGATAGGTGCCAATCCATCTTTACTGAATACAGAAATTAATGCGGATTTAGCGGTTTTTGTGTTGCTCATGACAGTTTTTAGTTAGTAAAACGCAAAAGTAGCAATTTAGTTACCAATTAGACAACCCATTATCCGTAATTGTTTTAGATATTTTGTAACAAAATTATAAGGAAAACGTCCTATCTTTATATTGTTCAAAAAATAGCACATGCTTATCTATCTTAGAGTATTAAAAGAGAGTTTTAATTTTGCAATTAATGCTCTTAGAAACAATAAATTAAGAACTTTTCTTTCTTTGTTAGGAGTAACGATTGGTATTTTCTCAATCATTGGGGTGCTGGCTGCTGTTGATTCTTTGGAAAAAGAAATAAAAGGAAGTATCAGTTCTTTGGATAATAGTACCATATATCTTACCAGAATTTCGTTTGGCCCTACAGATGTGCCTGATTGGAAAAGAGAACAATTTCCAGATGTTACTTTTGAGGAATATCAATATGTGAAAAGAACTATGCCGGATTTAAGAGCAGCTAGTTTTTTATTGAATGTAGGTCAGGAAACTTTGAAATACAATGATAAAAGTATTAGTAATGTAGATATGATACCTGTTACTAGTGATTATTATGATATAGAAGAATTACAGGTAGTTAAAGGAAGGTTTTATAATGAGCAGGAATCCGTTGGAGGTGCACCGGTTATTATAATTGGAGACGAAATAGCAAATAGCTTATTTGGATCAAGTGATCCTATTGGTAAAAAAGTTCGTGTGTACGGAAGAAAGTTTACGGTAATAGGTGTTCTGAAGAAAGAAGGAAGTGGTCTCTTTGGAGGTTCTAAGGATACAGCAGCAATACTGCCGGTTAATATTGTTAGAAGGCTTTATGGGGATAATAATAAATTTACGTTTCCTATGATTATTATTAAACCTGAATCTAATAGTGATGTTCCAGAATTTGTGGCTTCCTTAACTCAAAAAGTTCGTTCTTATAGAGGTTTAAAACCTGATGAAATTGATGATTTTTTCATAAATCAGTTACAAGGGTTTACTGATTTTATTGATAATATTACAGGAACCATGTCTAACATAGGAGGATTCATAGGTATGTTTTCCCTTTTAGTAGGAGGTTTTGGTATTGCTAATATTATGTTTGTAAGTGTAAAAGAGCGAACAAATCTTATCGGAATCCAGAAAGCATTGGGAGCTAAAAGGAAATTTATTTTACTTCAGTTTTTATTTGAAGCTGTGATACTTGCAGTTTTTGGAGGTTTAATAGGACTGATTTTGGTTTGGTTAATCTCAAAAGGAGCTTCTAGTATGACAGGCGATTTCGAATTTATACTTTCTACTTCCAATATGTTTTGGGGAATGTTTTGGTCTACTTTAATAGGTTTGATTGCAGGTATTTTTCCAGCTTGGATGGCTGCTAGATTAGATCCTGTAGAGGCTATTAGAACTGGAATGTAAAGTGCACAAATCTCGATAATAGGTAAATATTCATACCTAGAGCGATCAATATGATTACCAATACGGCAATCGGAATTACTTTCATCATAATATTACTTTTTTTGTTTGGGGCCATTATAGCTGTTATCATAGTTCAAAGATACTATGAATCAGAGCTTAAGGAAATAGGTAGAAATACTTGTTTATATTAATGCATTCTTATTCGATCCAGTTTTCATGCTTTTACTATTGCACATACATCATTTGAGCGCTGTTTTTCTGATCCCTAAATTCTTGAATATAAAAAAGTCGAGGTTTTACCTCGACTTTTTAAATACGATATTAAAAGTGTGTTTACTGCTTAATAATTCTTTTAGTTGCTGATCCTGTTTCAGAATGTATAGTCATTAAGTAGAAACCAGAACGAATTGAAGAAATATCAATCGTATTGATAATACTACTTGCATTCAGTTTCTGAGAAAGAACTAATTTTCCTTGAATATCAAAAATATCAGCACGCTTTATAGCTAAACTAATTTCTCCAGATATATTAATGATGTTGCTGGATGGTATAGGATAAATAGCTAGTCTATTTGCCAATATTTCATCTTGTACACCTAATGTACTGTCAAAATTAATACTAAATTGAGTTGCAGCTGTATTTCCGTTTCCTGCGCTATCCAATACAACATCTGCATTAACATCCACTGTAATAGTCAGAGGTCCTGCTCCAGAAGGTGTTATGTCTGTCGTGTAAATATTATCCGAACCTGCAAAGTTGCCTGCTGTTCCGTTTGATATTATAAGATCGCCTATCTCAAATCCAGTTACACTTTCAGAAAAAGTAATGGTTACTGGAATTGGACTGGCATCAGTAGGTCCAGGGCTTTCGGATGAGGTAATAGTAACGGTTGGTTGTAAAGTGTCCTTAGTTCTAACGTCAACAGCAGATACACTTTCAGTATTACCAAGAGCGTCAGTTAGAGTAACTATTAATGTAATTAGCCCATCATTTAATCCACTTAGGTTTATTCCAGTGATTTGATCTGTAGCAGTAGCAATGATTCCTGAACCAGTTACATTGGTACCACCACCATTACTTTCAAACAAATAATTATATGTAGCTCCAACTTCAGCAGAACCAAAAGTAAAATCAATTCCTGTTTCATTTGTTAAGTTTATAACGGTCTGATCAATGCTAACAGTAAATCCGGTTGGACCGGTATTATCTACATTAAAAGTAGCACTTGGTCCAGCAGCTAATGAGGTATTTCCAGCAGTATTACTTGCAGTTCCTGCAGCAATAGAAATTCCGATGGTTCCATCACCAGTAATACTACTAATTGTTACTATTCTTGTATCCGTTCCTGATCCTGTTACAGTTATGGAGCCTGTCGCATCTCCAGTAGTATTTAGAGATATATCACTAGTAGTTAAAGTTACTGCATCTGCATCTGTATATGTTATTGTATAAGTAATAGGTCCTGTACTTGTACCTGTAGCACTAGGTGCTCCAATTGCTATTGTTGGAGTAGGGGCAATTATCGTAATAGTAAATGTTTGATCATCAGAAGTGTCATCACCACCGTTGGCAGTTCCGCCATCATCAGAAATACTTACTGTTACCGTCGCACTGCCATTAGCATTAGCAGCAGGAGTGTATGTTAGATTTCCAGTTGCATCAATAGCTGGTTGTGCACTAAATAGTGAATTATTGTCATTTGACACATTAAAGCTCAATGTCTGTACTGCATCAGTATCTCCATCATCTAATGCTGTTGCCCATCCGTTTACGGTTTGCGCTCCTGCATTTTCGTTAACGGTTTCATTCGCACCCGCAGTGAAGCTAGGTTCGTCATTTACGGAGTTCACAGTAATGGTAAACGTTTGATCATCAGAAGTGTCATCACCACCGTTAGCAGTTCCCCCATCATCAGAAATACTTACTGTTACCGTCGCACTACCACTAGCATCTGCAGCGGGAGTATAGGTTAGATTTCCAGT
>NZ_CANLYD010000022.1 GCF_947495315.1 uncultured Aquimarina sp.
ATTATATTCTGAAAAGTATGACAAAAGTTATACAGGATACACTTCTGATTTAATAAGTCGTTTCAGATCTCATAATCAATTAGCTACAAAAGGATTTACAATACGGTATAGACCTTGGAAAGTTGTCTACATAGAGTTTCTTGAAACTAAAAAAGAAGCTTTGATTAGAGAAAAGTTTTGAAATCTGGTAAAGGAAGAGAATGGGTCAAAGATAAATTGATCAAATAGCGAAAGGATTCATATCCGCCTAAAGCGGACGGGACGTGCCCCCCTCTCGCTAAACTAATTCGTTAAAATCCTTATTTTTAAGGGCTTTTTTTTGTTTTTATGAAATAACTCTAAAACTAAAAAAAATCGAGATCAAGTCTCGATTTTTAAATTAACTTAAAATACAAGAAGCTTCATCCACTACCTCTCACATCAACAACTTTTTGAAGACCTGATTTACTTAGCGCCTGAGGTTCTTTAATTTCCTTTTTACCATCTAATTGAGTTTCCAGTCTCTCCAACTCTACCGTTTCTTCATTAATATTGGTTGACTCACAACTAATTAATGACGTTCCGAAAACTGCAAATAGTAGTAATACTATAAATTTTCTTGTTTCCATAATTAAAATAAATATTAATAATAAATCCTTTTCTACGATAATAGAACAAAAGACTGACTATTCTCCCACCCGAAATGGGTGGTTTTTATTTTAATAGATCAAAAAAAACTTTTATCTATACAGAATAAAGTTTCATTAAGTAGACTTTGAATTCATAAAACATCATTTTCAAATCACCTTCAATATGTTATTAAATTCGGATATTTTTAACTAAAACTAGTGTAACGATACTATATAATTTTGCGTCTATATTATATGGGAAAACTTTTGTGGGGGATATTATTTTTTAGTTTATCTGTTGTCAAAGTTGATGCAAACAATAATAATGATATCATTTTTGAAAAAAACAACAAGATAACTTTTCCAACTGCGGAGGTTCTTAATGAGTTTACCACTAGAATTCCCTTTAAATTAATTGATCACTTGATTGTTATAGAAGCAGCGTTATTGAATAAAAAAGGAAACTTCATTATTGATACTGGTTCTAAAACTTTAATTCTAAATAAAATTCATTTCCCTTCTAAATATTCTCACCGTAAAAAAAGAAAAGAAACTTCTGGAGTTCTTGATATTATCGAAGATACCGATACAAGAAAATTAAAAGAATTCATATTACAAAATTTTAATCTTAAGAATAAAGATTCTGATATAATAGATTTATCGCATATTGAAAAAGCAAAAAAAATGAACTTATTGGGAATTATAGGCTACAGTATTTTAAGGGATTATGAAGTTTTTATTGACATGCATCTTCATCAAATCACCCTTACCAAAGTTGATAAATTTGGTAATACTCTAGATAAAAAAGTTTATGCAGAAAAATTTACTGACACCATAAGTTTTAAACTTAAAAAGCACACCATTGTCTTAGACACCTATATTAATAAACAAAAATTAAAGTTTGGATTAGATAGTGCCGCTGAGTATAACCAAATTAACAAAAACAGCAGCAAAAAGGCACTAAAATATTTCTTTCCATCTAAAAGAATAATCTTAACGGGAGCTAGTAAAAATACAATTGAGGTTATGGCAGGAAAATTGTACCGTGTTAGGTTAAGTGAAACAACATATTGTGGGCCGATGATTACACTTCTAACAAATCTGACAAAAATGAGCGAGGCATTCGGGACTCAATTAGATGGCATTTTGGGTTATGAATTTTTAAGACAAAAAAGAACAATCATAAATTATCAAAAAGAAAAGCTTTACTTTGTTGATTATCCTATTATAATACATTGAAAAAAATAACATTATATATTATTTATTCCTTATTTGCTTTTACTAGTATATCAGTATACACTCAAAATGAGTACAAAAAAGTAAAAGGATACCGAATTGATGGCGATGAACTTGTATTTACTTTCGACAAGAGAGATTATGATAGGGTAACATCTGACTCCCAAGGAAGTATTCACGACTTTCAGGATCTAGACATAAAAAATGTAGTTGTTTCTGGTAAATTTAATAATTGGTCAAAAAAACAATGGAGAATGACCAAAATTGATGATAATATATATGAGCTCAGAAAAAATATCCAAGATTTTTCTGACGAACTCTCATGGGAATTTAAGTTTGTTGTTAACAACACCTATTGGGCCGAACCATCAAAAAAAGATCTAAATATAACGCAAGCCAGAAAAAATGGACAGCCTCTAAATGTATATAATTTAAAAATGTATACCGCAGCTTATCCTGATCATCAAGGTAACATGACCTTTAACTTACCTGGGCATACAGAAGCTGATAAAGTTATTTTAAGTGGAAGTTTCAACAAATGGAATGAACACATTTATGAAATGAATAAAACCGAAGATGGTTGGGTGCTAACATTGCAAATAAAACCGGGAGAATATCAATATAAGTTTATTGTAGATGGCGAATGGATGGAAGATCCTATCAACCCTAATAAGGTAGTGAATGAATATCAAGGCTACAATTCCATAATAAATATTAAGAAGCAAATAAACTTTGTTCTTAATGGATATTTAAATGCAGATAAAGTAATATTATCCGGTTCCTTTAATAACTGGTCGGAGAATGATTATGTTATGGAAAAAACAACCGATGGATGGAAATACACGATATTTCTTTCCGCCGGAAAACATCATTATAAATTTATTGTAAATGACGCATGGGTCTTAGATCCGTCAAACTCGGTTATAGAATATGATTATAATGGTAATATTAATTCAGTTTGTATGGTAAAATAAACCTATAATTTAATGATTCATACTATATAAAAAAACCACCTTAAAAAATAAGATGGTTCTCTAATAAAAAAAATATATTATTATAGATTTACATCTGTCGACTCAAAGCATCGATCTGTTTTGTTTTTTCCTGCATATATTTACTCATTTTCTCAATTTCTCCGGCAGGTAATGTAGATATTAATTTTCTATATTGCTTAGTTAAATCACTACTAGATTTGCTCAATTTTAGGAAAGCGTCCATATCCGCTTTGGATTCGACCGCTTTTTTGTATTTAGCAACATATGTTTCATAGTCTCTAACATATTTTCTAGCAGCAGTACTATTAAAAGAAGGCGCACCAGCTGGAACTTCTATAACGTTTGTTTTCGGCTTCTTTTTTGTTGTTTTCTTTTTCTTTTTCTTTTTTACCACTGGCTTCTTTTCCTCAACAACCTCTACTACATCTGTTGAGTCTGCAACCTCTTCTACAACTTCTACTTTATCAGATTTAGGGTCTTTTTTACAAGATACCACAGATACTAGCAAGAGACATAACAATGAACTCAATAAGATATTTTTCATAATTCTAATTTTAGGGTAGTTAAATAGTGTTTATTTTTAGTCTGGCAATTACATTATCTATTGTAAAAGTACTTTTAATTCTTTTAAATTCATTGCTTCCTGAGTACCTGTTTCCATATTTTTAACCGTAAAGCTATTGTTTTCCACTTCTGAAGCACCTGCAAGAATCACGAAAGGAACAGCTCTTTTATTAGCATATTTCATCTGCTTATTCATTTTTGCACTATCAGGATATAGTTCTGCAATCGTTCCATTACTCCTAAGTTGTTGTATAGCTTTTAAGCAATACAACGCTTCGGTTTCTCCAAAATTAATAAA
The DNA here is from genome assembly GCF_947495315.1 of uncultured Aquimarina sp. Taxonomy (GTDB): domain Bacteria; phylum Bacteroidota; class Bacteroidia; order Flavobacteriales; family Flavobacteriaceae; genus Aquimarina. The sequence continues at coordinate 3,702 of NZ_CANLYD010000022.1, forward strand.
TAATGCTTTTGTAGATGGAGCTACTGTTTCTGGAAACAATCCTAATTCTTCTAACACAAGATATATTCTATCTAATCCAAAAGAAATGCCAACACCACTCACATCTTTTAATCCGAAAATTCCGGTAAGATCATCATAACGTCCACCACCTCCAATAGATCCCATCTTCACTCTTTCTGGAGCAGAAACTTCAAAAATCGCGCCAGTATAATAATTTAAACCTCTGGCTAATGTTACATCTAAATCAAGAGAAGTTTTATCTAAAGGAATTTCGTTAATCGTATCTATAATGAATTCTAACTCCTCCACTCCTTTCATTCCTTCTTCAGAAGAAGCCAACAATTCTTTTAGTTTATTTATTTTTTCAGAAGTAGTTCCGTTAAAATTAAAAAGTGGTTTTACTTTGTCAATTGCTGATTCAGAAATTCCTTTGGCTAACATTTCTTTTTTAACTCCATCTTCACCTATTTTATCGAGCTTATCCAGAGCAACAGTAAAATCAATCAATTTATCACTAGCACCAATCACTTCTGCAATACCAGAAAGAATTTTACGGTTATTCATTTTAATGGTAACCCCATCCAATCCTAATGTACTGAATACTTTATCATACAACTGTATGAAATCAACTTCTTGCCATAAAGACTTGCTACCTACTACATCAGCATCACATTGATAAAACTCTCTAAACCTACCTTTTTGCGGACGATCTGCGCGCCATACAGGTTGTATTTGATATCGTTTAAACGGAAAATCTATTTCATTTTGATGCTGTACTACATACCGAGCAAAAGGAACGGTTAAATCATAGCGAAGTGCTTTTTCACTAATCTTAGAAATCATCTTTGCACTTTCTTTATTAGCATACAAAGCATCATCAACTTTACTAAGATAATCTCCACTATTAAGTATCTTAAAAATCAATCGATCTCCTTCTTCTCCATACTTACCCATTAAGGTATCACTATTCTCGAAACTTGGAGTTTCTATAGGATGAAAACCAAATAACTGAAATTGTTCTTTGATTGTATTCATTATATAACTCCTCTTTGCTACTTCTATCGGAGAAAAATCTCGTGTTCCTTTTGGTATGGATGGTTTTTGTGCCATGTATGTTTTTTCTATATATTTTGCAAGATAGAGGTTGTTTTATTCCTATCTGCACCAATAATTATCATTTCTTAAAGGATGTAAATATCTAAAAAAGCTTTAAAATTTTACACGAAAACCATAAAGAGTTTTACTTATATTTAGAAAATTTACTTTTTTGAGTAACTTTAAGCTCGTTTTGTAGTCTTATACTGCAAATGATACTAATTCACCCACTATGTTTTCACTTTTTCGAGAGAATATCCGTATCGCATTAGATTCTATAAAAGGACAGCTTTTGCGTACGATTCTTACCGTTTTGATTATAGCCATTGGTATTACTGCCTTAGTTGGTATCCTAACATTTCTGGGTGCCTTGGAAAATACCATTACCGGTGATTTTGCCTCTATGGGTTCTAACACGTTTAACATTCAACGTTATGAGTTTACCACAAGGCGCGGCGGAAGCGGCGAAAGAGAGAAAATAAATCCTATTATTAGTTATCGTAATGTAAAACAGTTTAAAGAAAAGTTTCAATATCCATTTTCTAAAACTTCCGTATCCTTTACAGGAACTCGAAATGCCGAAGTTAAATTCGAAAATGAAAAGACGGATCCCGAAGCATCTGTAGTAGGTGTAAACGAAAACTATCTAGAGAATACAGGAACTGAAGTTGAGTTTGGAAGAAGTTTTACCTTTTTTGATATAGAGAATAACAATAACGTATGTTTAATTGGACCGGATTTCAAAAAGAACATTTTTAAAGACACCGATCCTATCAACAAAACTATCAGCATTAGAGGCGTTAAGTTTAAAGTTATTGGTATCTTAGAAAGCAAAGGAGCTACCTTTAGAGATAATCAAGATCTTAAAGTACTAATCCCACTGCAAGTTGCACGGTCTATTTACACTTTACCCAGTATAAATTACAATATCAGTGTAAAAGTTGATGATAAGCAATTCTTAGAAGGCGCACAAGACGAAGCAATTATAACCTTCAGAAAGATAAGAGGCTTAAGTCCTGTAGAAGAAAATGACTTTGGTTTAGAACGAAGCGAAGATCTTATTAACCGTATTTCGAGTATAACAGGATATCTATATTGGGCTGCATGGATTATAAGCATCATTACCATTTTTGGATCCTCCATAGCTTTGATGAATATTATGTTGGTTTCTGTTACTGAGCGAACCCGAGAAATTGGTGTACGCAAAGCACTTGGAGCCAAAAAGAACACCATATCGAGTCAATTCTTTATGGAAACTGTAATTATAGGTCAAATTGGTGGCGTAGTTGGTATTATACTTGGTATCACCATTGGAGCTATCATAGTAGCTGTTTCTGGTTTTGAATTTAGCATCCCGTGGTTAGCTATTTTTGCAGCCGTAGTTACCTCTTTTTTGACTGCCGTGGTTTCTGGATCATATCCAGCCGTAAAAGCCGCCAGACAAGACCCTATAGAGTCATTGAGGTATGAATAGTGAATAGTGAATAGTGAATAGTGAATAGTGAATAGTGAATAGTGAATAGTGAATAGTGAATAGTGAATAGTGAAATTAAGAACATAATTTTAAAGCTACCAATAACTTACATTAATGATCTTTTCAGAAAGATAATTTCAAAACGAAATATGATAAGCTTATCTAAATAAAATACAGACTTATACTCTTTCAATAGCCATATCCTATCTAACAAAGGTTTAAAACAATTGCTTACTAAAACTAAAAAATAAAGAATACTAGTTGTTTTTATTCTCTACAAGTTTTTCAAAATACTGATACAATTCCCCTTTAGTAATATTGGCTCCTTGCAAAATAAGCTTAAACTTATCCAAATTAGGATCTTCACTATAATCCTTATTAGCATTATAAAAAGCCACCTGATCATCTAATAGGTTATTTCTTAACCAATCATACCCTTCTTGCGTAGTAATATCTATATCAGGAACATTTACTTTTATAGCTATTAGATTCATTTCGGTTTCTCCCAAATAAAAAAGATGTATTTGATCTTTAGAAAAGTGTTCTAAAAACTGAGCACTACTTAATACTCCTTCCCAAACTAAATCACTAAAGACGTCTAGCTCTTCTTCTGCTACTTCAGGTTTGTTTTCTTTAATCTCACTCCACTCGTCTGCTGTAATAGATTGTGTAGCTAAAAAATTGATAAATTCCTGGTGTAATTCTTCTAATTGTTCTTTGGTAAGCCTTTGATATTTCATCTTTTCTGGTAAAATTGGCTGCAAAAATAAGCATAAATCAATAATCGTTATATAAGTATATTAAGTATGTTTAAAAAACTATTATCTTTTTTGCCGAAAACTCTCAAAAACAAAACTCTCTATGAGGGAAAAATCCGTTCCTAATAAATTAAGAACGGATTTTTTAAATCTGTATAAATCTAGTTATTTAGTTAAAGATGTATCGAAGCCCAACCTGTGCTTGCCATCTGGAATTTAAACTAAAATCATTCGTAAATGTACTTGTTTGAGAAGTATCAAAAGAATACGTAGGTGTATTAGTAGCATCTACGGTAACACCAATAGGCTGATCATTTACAGGAATCTCGATCACTCCCCAATCAGAATTCAACAAGTTTCCAAAATTCAGAACATCTATACTTAATTGTATCGTATTTGTCTTATCGCCGATTTGGAAATTATAATCCTGTAATAACTTTACATCCCATCTTCCTCTCCAAGGACTAAGAATCGCATACTTTTCTGCGTAATTTCCTCTGCGTTCTCTAAGATATTCATCTTGTTGGATAAATGCCTCAAAAGCCACCCTTTGATTTTCTTGTTCTATAGCTCCTCCACTAAAATTATAAGTAGCCAACTCTGCTGCAGTAGGAATATAAATTAAATCATTTAACACAGAACCATCATTATTAATATCTCCCGAATACGTATATGAGAATCTTCCTCCTTGAGCATATTCATAAAAAGCTCCTAATGAAGTTCTCCATTGTTTATTTTTCCCGTAACTAAAAGATTTATTGATCTGCCCTACTATTCGATGCTTATCACCATATCTGGATGCAGTACTTACCGCTTGATTGACATTACCTAAAGCAGGGTTTCTATCATACGCATCACTAGAAATTTCAGCATCTAGTGAGCTTGCGTCTTCAGCTTCTAAGAAATTATAAGCAATACTGGCAAATAATCCGTTTTTAAAATTCTTTTGCAGCTTAAATGACCAGTTAAACGAATATCCTACGTTGGTATTTGTAAATACATATGCATTCGTTGTACCGCCAAATTCATTTACCGCCCTATCAGATGGCAAGTAAATTGGTCTACCATCTGCTCCGCTTAGTGTTCCCGAAGGTGTCGCCAATCCATAGTTTCTAACCATTTGCGCATTGATATCTTCGGTATAAATAATATCTGTAGAAGCGATCAATCCATTTTTAAATTTATAATCGACTCCTAAGCTATTTCTAAACACCTGTGGAAATTGAAAATCCGGTGACGAAGTAGTATAAAAAAAGAAATTAGGATTCGCTACCTGATTCCCGATCCAAACAAAAGGAAGACGTCCCGTAAAAATACCAGTACCACCTCTTATTTGTATTGTTTTATCTCCTTTTACATCATAATTAAAGCCTAGTCTTGGAGAAATCAATAACTTTTTCGATGGTAAATCCAAACTATTCAGATTTGTTGGAGTTCCATTTTCATCAAAATAAGTGATTCCAGGTTGATAATTACCATCAGGAAATGTTCCGCCAGCAGCTCTTTCTATATTTTCTGCAATTTTATCTCTTGTATCAAAAAATAACGGCTGATCTACTCTAATACCATAGGTTAGCGTAAATTTATCGCTCATTCGCCATTTATCTTGAGCATAGAATGCTAATTGTCCAACATTCGTTTCGGCTAATGCCCAATTATCTGTAGCACTATTAGTGTCAAAAACGTTTTGAGCATTGATTAGCGCTGCTTCGATAGTACCATTATTAATTGCATCTTCAAAGCTAGTTCCGGGACTAGAAGGATCTATCCTTACACTTGCAAAAGCATCAAAAAATGTACTAACAGGCCCCAAACCTGCTCCTGGATCTCCTCCAAAATCGTAAACTCCAAGGTTAAAAGAGTTATCAAACTCAAATCGTTCAAAACTTCCTCCCAAGGTAATCGTATGCTTACCTGTTACAATATTAAGATTATTAGTTACCTGATACACTTTCTGCTCTAATCTATTATTAATAGAAAAAGGTTCGTGTCCTGCAACTATATATCGTACACCATCCTGCTGAATATTAATTGGCGGTGCAGGTGCAGAAAAGGGATCTCTACTATCATCAAAAAATGTATATCCAGCTTGAAATTTATTTGATATATTTCCTCTAAAATTAGAATTCAATTCTACCAAAAATGAACTGATCTTATTATTGATTCTATACCCCGAATTTCTAAATTGCAAGGTTGTAAAATCCGGCCCTCTTCTTCCTATTGCTTCAGGGTTTGCAGGTAGATCACGTGAAGCGTCTAGAAAATTATAAATCAGTGCCAGTCGATGATTGTTACTGATATTCCAATCTAGTTTTAAAATACCTTTTGTAGATTCTGTGTTATGCGTATAACCTTCATAAACTCCTGTTTCATATCCTAATAAACTAAGTTGTTGCGAAACATAATCCAAATCATCAGCTGAAACACGAGATACATTAGCTCCTGTTAATCCAGGTCTTGCTGCTACGAAATTAGAACCTAAATCCTCACGATCATCTATTTCGAAATTTCCAAAAACAAATAGTTTGTTTTTTATTATTGGACCACCAACACTTAATCCATATTGCGCTTGAGTCAAATCAGGAACAATAATATCATCATCACCTACCTTATCCCCAGTTAGATCCTGATTACGATAAAAACCATATACAGTGCCTTTCCATTCATTGGTACCACTTTTAGTAACCGCATTAACAGACGCGCCTGTAAATCCTGCTTGAGTTACATCATAAGGCGCTGTTGATACTTGAATTTGATCAATTGCATCCAATGAAATAGGCTGAGCATTAGTCTGACCACCAGGAGTTGCAGCATCCAAACCAAAAGGATTATTAAAAATAGATCCATCTAAACTGAAGTTGTTAAACTGATCATTTCTTCCACCAAAGGATCCATTGCTGGACGCTGTTGGTTCTAAACGATAAAAATCCGCTGCAGAGCGTGTTATTGTGGGTAACGATTTTAATTCTCTATTACCAATACTCGTTTCTGCTCCTGTTCTTTCACTACTAAAGGTAGCGTTCTTACTGGTGGTGATTACAACTTCCTCTAGCTGATTATCATCCTCTATCATAACGACATCTATATTATAGGTTTGCCCTAACTGAAGAAAAACCTCGTCATATACTTTTTTCTTAAAACCTACATAACTAATAGTTACTCGATATGGTCCACCGACTCTTAAATTAATAAGATCAAAACGACCATCAAAATTAGTAGTTCCTCCATACGTCGTTCCTGTTGGAGAGTGTACTGCCATAATGTTTGCTCCAGGCAATAATTGGTTTGCATTATCATATACTAAACCAGAAATGTTAGATGTTGTTACCTGAGCTTCAATTGTTATTGCCAATAATGCAAAAACCAGAGTGATTAGCGTTTTTTTCATTGATTGATATTTTTGTGTGAGTTACAATGAAAATAAACAAAAAAACCGCTCAAATGAGCGGTTTTCTATATTCTTATAAACCAGTTATTAACTGATTATCAGATCTTCAAATTATTTGGCTTGAGCTACAATCTCAAAAGCAACTGGAGCAATTACTGCTCTGTGCAAACGAACAGATGCTTCATACTGACCTAAGCGTTTGATAGTTCCACCAGGTACAGTAATAAACTTCTTTTCTAGCTCTACACCTTGTTTTGCTAAAGCTTCAGCAACATCAGCGTTAGAAACAGAACCGAATAATTTATCTCCAGATCCTACCTTAGCAGCTATCTTGATTTCGAATCCAGTTATTTTCTTAGCTATTTTCTCAGCGTCTTCGATTTCCTTCTTCTCCTTAAAAGCACGTTGTTTTAACGTTTCTTGTAATACTTTTTTAGCAGATGGAGTTGCCAATACAGCTAAACCTCCAGGAATCAAAAAGTTACGTCCATAACCGTTCTTCACCTCTACTACATCGTCTGCGAATCCTAGATTCTCAACGTCTTTCTTTAATATAAGTTCCATAATGTTATGACTAATTTTATTTTAATAAATCACCAACGTATGGCATTAATGCTAAATGTCTAGCTCTTTTTACAGCAACACTTACTTTACGTTGATATTTTAAAGAAGTTCCTGTAAGACGACGAGGTAATAACTTACCTTGCTCGTTTACGAAAGCCATTAAGAAATCTGGATCTTTATAATCGATATACTTGATTCCTGATTTTTTAAAACGACAATACTTCTTCGTTTTTGTAGTATCTATATTTAATGGAGTAAGATATCTAATCTCTCCATCTTTTTTTCCTTTAGCTTGTTGTTCTATAGATGACATAATTAAGCTTTTTGTTTGTTTCTATTTCTTCTCTTTTCAGCCCAAGCAATTGCATACTTGTCTAAACGAACGGTAAGATAACGCATTATTCTTTCGTCTCTTCTGAACTCAACCTCTACAGTGTTGATAGCTTCTCCTGGTACAGTGTACTCAAACATGTGGTAAAAACCACTTTTCTTGTGCTGGATTGCGTAAGCAAGCTTCTTTAGCCCCCAGTCTTCTTTTGATATCATCTTGGCACCGTTAGAAACAAGAATGTCTTCGTATTTCTTAACTGTTTCCTTTATCTGCTCTTCAGATAAAACGGGATTCAAGATGAAAACAGTTTCATAATGATTCATAAAAAATCTATTTTTAATTAAATTGGCTGCAAAAGTAACACTATTTTTTTGATTTTCAAACTAAAAAGCACTTCGACGAAACACATCTTTTATCGATAAAAAGCGTAAAATGTTTGTGGAAATAATATATATTCATTAATATTGTATAGAATATTAACCTATGCAAGTGGAACAATCTCAATTAAAATGTGCAGTAGTGGACGATTCCCGTCTGCAAAGACTGGCTATTGTTAAATTAATAGATGAACATTCATCACTAGAACTAGTGGCTGAGTGGAACAATGCTATTGAGACAAAAAACGGATTATTAGATACTCCGGTGGATTTATTATTTTTAGATATTGAAATGCCAATCCTTACGGGATTTGATCTTTTGGACGATCTGGAAAATAAACCTCATATCATTTTTGTTACCGGAAAAACTAAATATGCTTTTAAAGCTTTTGACTATGATGCTATCGATTACTTAAGAAAACCTCTTAAAAAGGATCGATTTAATGCTGCAGTGGAAAAAGCGTTAAGTATGTCTCGTCTAAATTCGGAACAAGCCTCTCTAGAAGATGATGATTATATTTTTGTAAAAAGTAATCTCAAAAAACGTAAAATATTTTTAAGCCAATTAAAGTATGTTGAAGCTTTAGGTGATTACGTGAAATTAATAATGGAAGATGGCGATCCAATAGTAGTATTGGCGACAATGAAATCTTTTGAAGCAGAGCTTCCAAGTGATCGTTTTCTCAGAATTCACAAATCCTATATTGTAAATCTCGATAAAGTAGAACGTTATAACAGTCGTAATATCGAAATTGCCGATGAGAAGATTCCTTTAAGTAGGCATAAAAAGCATTCTTTAATAGAAGCTTTAAGCGGATAAAAAATTACTATTGATATATTAAAAATCCTACTTTTTTTCTGAAGTGGGATTTTTTGTTTTTAATACAATTTCCTTCTAATTCAAACTGTTTTTTTAAACCTTGAAACGATCAAATTACAATCATTGCCTCACCTATAAATCTAATAATAAAAATAATACAGTAACATAAAGACCTAATACCAAAAACTTTACGACTCAATAAAATACTAAAATTTTATAGTGTAAGATCTTCTTAGTGTAAATACTTTCGGGTAGCATTCAACCAATAAAAAACCAAAAATAAAATAGCAGGAACTAGAAATAGGATTGAAATGGCAAAAGCAAGCTCACTTACATCACCTAAATATTTAATATCAGTATAAGAAAATGCTGCTATAGCTATGGTTATGATATACATTACTTGACTTACTGTATACACATAAAGTCCTATCCTTTTTCTTTTACCAACCATAATAATTGCGCCAATCAATGTTCCAATACCCGAAATAACATAGAGCCAACCTCTATAATACTCCTTATACAATATTGTATTTTGATCATACCAAATATCTGAAAACAATTGATACCAAAAACCTCTTATTATTACAAATAAAGATCCCACAATGGTTAAAACACATAATGCTATAAAAAAGAAGGATAAGGATTTCTTATTTTCATAATTGTTTAAACTTTTATTGGAAATAATGGTTCGATCAAAGTTGATCATATTTTCTCCTCTTGCCTCTTTACTAAGAGCACTATTTTCTTTCATAAAAGGATTTTAACTTCGTGCTAAAAAAATTAATTAGTTAATAATAGACACTAAATATACTTATAAAAACGAATTAATAATTATCTACATTAATTATAATTCTTACTCCCGAAAACTCTTTAATACTTCTAAAAGAGTTTTGTGTTTTTTTGATCACCTCTTTCGTTTTCTTTAGGGATTGTCCATGAGGTATTTTTATTAAAATATTCTTATTATACTGATTTCGAATTCTGGAAATAGGTGGAAATTCAGGTCCGAGTACATTTTCTTTAAAGGTTATTGCTAATGATTTTGCCAACCACATAGTGGCTTCATTGACTTTGTTATAGTCTTTATGACGACCTGTGATCTTAATAATCCGATGAAAAGGAGGATACTTGTATTGATATCGATCCTCTATCTGATCCTTATACATCGCAGTATAATCATTAACTGATACCTGTTGAAGAATTTGATGAAATGGATTATAAGTTTGGATCAATACTTTTCCTCTTTTACTTGTTCTCCCAGCTCTACCCGCTACTTGCTGCATTAACTGGAAGCTTCGTTCATGTGCTCTAAAATCCGGAAAATTAAGAAGATTATCAGCATTCATAATTCCGACCAGCGTTACATTTCTGAAATCTAACCCTTTAGTTAACATCTGGGTGCCAACCAGAATATCTATTTCTCCTTCTTCAAATTTATTTATTATTTTTTCATACCCATGTTTCCCTCTGGTAGTATCCTGATCCATTCTACCAATATTATGATCTGGAAATAACTCCTTGAGTTCATTCTCTATTTGCTCGGTTCCAAAACCTTTGGTAGATAACTCGTGACTATCGCACGCCATACATTTTTGTAACATCGCTATATGATATCCACAATAATGACATCGCAACTGATTACGATAATTATGATAAGTAAGACTAACATCACAATTAGGACACTGAGGCGAATGCCCACAAGTATTGCATTCTACCACTGGAGAATATCCTCTTCTATTTTGGAACAGAATAACCTGTTCCTGCTCTTTTAGCGCCTCCCGAATAGCTGTTAACAGCGTATCACTAAAATGACCGGTCATTTCCTTTTTTTTGTATTTGGTCTTCAGATCTACCAAATTTATATCTGGCATTAACACATCGCCATATCGCCTGTTTAATTCTACCAATCCATATTTTCCCTGCTTCGCATTATAATATGACTCTAATGCTGGTGTAGCAGATCCTAACATTACTTTCGCCCTGAACATATTGGATAACACCACAGCCGTATCTCTAGCGTGATATCTAGGTGCTGGATCATATTGCTTAAAAGAACTTTCATGTTCTTCGTCAATAATAATCAATCCAAGATTCGTAAAAGGAAGAAAAATTGAAGATCTTGCCCCAATAACAATTTGAGCCTTAGACTTAGCATCTTTTACATTATTCCAAGCTTCTACTCTCTCATTTACAGAATATTTAGAATGATATACCGCTAATTTCTCTCCAAAATATTCTCGCAACCTTGTTATTAATTGTGTGGTTAACGCAATCTCTGGCAACAAATACAAAACTTGTTTTCCTTTTTGTATTTCTTCTTCGATCAATTTCACATACACTTCTGTCTTTCCTGAAGAAGTTACCCCATGAAGCAAACAAACATCCTTTTCTATAAGACTTTCTTTAACCTCCTTTAGAGCTTGCTCTTGGTATGTATTTAATTCTTTGGTCGCACTAACTGAATCCTGTTCATATTGAATTCTATCTGTCTGTAAGTGATATTCTTCTAATATATTTTTATCTATTAACGTCTTAATCACTCCCGCATTACTATTTGCAGCTTTTACAAGTTCGCTCACTTTGATTGCATTCTCACTTTTGGCTTGCAGCATAAACAGGTGCATTAACACATCTCTTTGCTTAGGGGCACGAGTCAAGGAGTCTAATAACGATTGCAGACCTTCTTCGCTTGTATATTCTGTTTGTAGTTTAACGTATCTTACCAGCTTTGGTTTATATTGTTCATAAATTTCTTCTTGAACCGTAATGACTTGTTTTTCTATTAATCTTTTAATCAGAGGAAGTACGTTTTTCTTTCCAATGATATCCATTACTTCCTGTATACGCAGTAAACTTTGATGCTGCAGTGCTTCATATACCAGAAACTCATCATCTTTCAATAAGCTTTCATCAATTGAAGCTCTGTCATTTCTTAGAATAATTGTTTCGCTCTCCAATAAAAACGCACTTGGGAGTGCCGCTCGCATCACTTCTCCTTTTGAGCACATATAATATTGAGAGATCCATGACCAAAGCTCCAATTGATGTGTCGTAACTATAGGAGTTTCGTCCAAAATATGCTCTATTTCTTTAGCTTCGTATACCTGAGGAGCTATTTGATGTATTTTCGTAACCAATGCCGCGTACACTTTGCTTTTACCAAATTGTACAGCAACTCGCATTCCTTGTTTTAAGAAATGAGCCTCATTTTCATTAATACTATACGTAAACTCTTTATCAAGAGGAATAGGAAGGATTACATCTATAAAATACGCCATCGATACTTTTGATTCAAAACAAAAATACATCTTTAACCCTATTATATACAACAAAAGCCTGATCAAATGATCAGGCTTTTGTTTATTTTGGGGTAAATTTATTTATCCGTTCTGTCCCAGCATTCCACCTTTAATTAGCTTACAAGCCGGTTCATCACCTAGCCAAATCTTAAATAATGCGTATTTAAAATCTCTTCCTTCTATATATCCTACTTCTTCACCATTTTTAAAGGTTCTTATTCCTTTTCCCTTTATATATACCAGATCAAAAAAATCATTAATCTGAGTACTACTTCCGAATAACTCTAAAAACTGATCAATTCTTTTATCAAGACTTTGGGTATTACCAAACATTGCATCATCAAAACCTTTTCTAAATACTTTGATCATTCTCTTATTGGTTACTTTTTTAGAGTTAATAACCAATCGAATCGACATACTCTCATCTGCATCTAAAACTTTTCTATCATCAGAGTATTTATTAATAGTATATAATCCTCCTGAATATGTTTCAACTCCTAATACTTTTCGAACACCAGCTCCATTAAGGGTAAGTTCTTCTCCTTCAAAAGTTACTTTATATGGAACTACTGCATCTCCAACTCTAATTTGTGCAGTTGTGATAGTTGTAACAACTAATAAGATAGATAGGGTAATGATTTTTTTCATGATTTAGTTTTTAAAAATTACAAGAGCTTAGTTCTGTAATTCTTAAAAAACTAACAGCGAAAATGTTAAAATTTTCTTTAAAAAAAACTCAACATAAAGAAATTATGCTTTAATCCACTTCTGAGTTCTGAATAAAAATGCTATATACCCTCTAACATTCAAAGTGTTAGGATCATCTTCATCAACCCAGATTTTACATTTGTAGACTTTACCATTTTCTGGATCCATGATGGTTCCATCATCATATTCATCCCCGTCTTTCTGTAAACCTTTGAGAATTACCATTCCTTCTATAGGTTTATTATAATCCTCGCCTTCGCATTCTTTACATAGCTTATCCCTGTCAGATTCTTTTAGAATACGGTCAATTTTACCGTATATCTTATTTCCTGTCTTATAAATTACTACGATTGATTTGGCCTCTCCTGAATTATCATCGATAGTTTTCCATTTACCAATAATTTCGCTTTGAGCATTAGCAAACCCCGTTATAAATATCAATGCTATAATAAGAATTTTAGATATGTTCATCTGATTAATAGTTTTAAACTTTTGGGTTCAATATAGAAAATATGATGATAACAAAAAAGCTATCTGAATTCAGATAGCTTTTGTTTTTTAAATTTTATTAGGAAAGAATTACTGGATTCCTAACATTCCGTTTTTAATTCCTTCGCTAGCAGGTTCATCACCTAACCATATCTTGAATAATGAATATTTAAAGTCTCGTCCTTCTACAACACCAAGCTCTTTTCCATTCTTAAAAGCTTTCACTCCCTCATCTTTTATATATACAATATCAAAAATATCATTCTTAACGATAGGTTCATTAAAAAACTTAATAAACTTGTTTATTCTTTCATCTAACGATTTGGTATTGCCAAAAGTTGCTTTGTTAAAACCATCACGAACTGCCTTAATCATTTTCTTTTGTGTTACAAAACCCGAAACTATATTTAACTTTATAGCCATGGTTTCGTTTGCATCGAGAATCGCTCTTGGATCCTTACTCTTTTTTTGTAGATAAAGTCCTCCAGCATATAAATCGATCCAAAGCATTTCACGCATCCCCGCTCCGTTTAACTTAAGATCTGTATCTCCGAAATTTTCCTCGTAAGGTAATACAGCTTTACCGATTCTGATTTGCGCTGTAGCAGTTGTTAAAGAAATAAGTGCTACAACTAGTAAAGTAATTTTTTTCATCTTTGTTAAAGTTTTGTTGGGGTGTATTAATATTTAAATTTTTCCTTCTATTGCAAAAATAATAAAATTTATTATGCATGCACAGGAAAAGTTGAAAAAAAATGTTAAATTTGTGTATTTCACCGTCAAAACAATACTTTTTGTCTTAAGAACCACCTAGCATTTTATTTTTCAAATCTTTATCTGCAGGATTATCTCCAATCCATATGTTAAATAATGCTTTTTTAAAGTCTAATCCTTCTACATATCCTTTTTCTACTCCATCTTTATAGATAACGCTTCCTTTACCTTGCTCATAAACAATATCATAGATCTGTCCTTTTTCGATTTCATCTTTTATGAACCCAACGAACGTGTTGATTCTTTTATCTAAAGAGCTTGTGTTTCCTTTAGTAGATTTTTTAAATCCATCTCTTAACGCTGATTCCATTTTACTTCTAGACATCATACCCGATACTATATGTAATTTTATCGCCATTGTTTCGTCTGCAGCAGCAATTGAACCAGCACTAGCACTTTTTTTCTTAAGATATAATCCTCCATTATAAATATCGAAAAAGAACTTTTCTCTTATCCCTTCTCCATTTTTCATCAAGTCTTCTCCATTAAAAGTTACTGTATCCGGCAGTATAGCATCTTTATCCTGTGCCTGAGTAGTTCCTAGAGTTACTAAAAGAATAAATAATAAGCTTAATTTTTTCATTTTTATTAAATTAATTGTTTGTATAATGCTAAAATATTAAAAATTCTTCTTCAATTTTATAAGTGATGCATTTAATTCGAAACCTAATAACAGTAAATTTGCATTTAACCATATATATACCATTAAAATCAGCATAGCTCCAATTGATCCGTACAATTTATTATAGTTAGAAAAATTGTCTATGTATACACCAAATAAATATGTTGTTACCATAATAAGTATGGTAGTCATAAATGCTCCTGGTGAAAAAAACCTATTCATTTTTCCTTCTGTTGTACCAAAATAAAACAAAGTGGCTATTACCAGAAAAATCATTAAAACGAATAAACCATATTTTCCAAATTGTAACCAAAAAACAGTATTATCCATGACTCCCATCTCTTTTAAATCTTCTAATAAATAACTAAAGTATAGCGTCACTATTACCGTGATAAGCAATAACGATGCCACAATTAGCGAGACTCCTAAAGCTACTATATACTGTTTTACAAAATTACGATTCAGTGTAACGTGATATGAGTATTCAAACCCTGAAAACACTGCATTAATTCCATTTGTCATTAAAAACAATGAGAGTACAAAAACTGTAGATAATAACCCTGTTCTTGGGTTAGCGGAAATATCACTATATATTTCTTCAAAGAATAATTTGGATTGATTGGGTAAGGCTGAAGTTATGAATTCGAAAAAATTCTCCTGAAATCCATCAATGTGTATTATAGGAATTAGATTTAATAAAAATAACAGAAAAGGAAACAGGGATAAAAAAAAACTCCAAGAAATCGCACTGGCTCTTGCAGAGAATGTTCCTTTAACAATTCCTATTGTATAAATTTCAACTAAATCATAAAGAGAAAGACCCTCAAAACCTGGAAGAATAATTTTCTTTCCGATTTTAATCAAAATATTTATAATCGGAATCTTATTGAGTTTATCTTCAACTGCTTTTGACATACGCTATATTGCTTTCAAGCTCAAATCGAGATTATAAACAGAATGGGTTAAAGCGCCACTACTAATATAATTGACACCGCATTCTGCATATTTCCGAACAGTTTTTTCATTTATTCCTCCACTGGATTCCGTAAGACAAGTATTTCCGATAAGTTCCACTGCCTTTCTAGTGTCATCATAATTAAAATTATCTATTAGGATTCTATACACTCCAGGAGTTTTCAATATTTCTTTAATTTCATTGAGATCACGAGCTTCTACAATAATCTTAAGATCTCTATTAGTATCTTCCAGATATTTCTTTGTCTTTTCTATAGCATTGGTAATACCGCCTGCAAAATCAATATGGTTATCTTTTAGCATAATCATATCATACAATGCAAATCTATGATTCTCTCCTCCACCGATCTTCACTGCCCATTTCTCAAGAGCTCTGATTCCTGGAGTGGTTTTTCTTGTATCCAAAATCTTAGTTCCTGTTCCTTCTAATAACTGTACGAATTGATTTGTCTTTGTAGCAATAGCACTCATTCTTTGCATAGCATTAAGAACTAACCTTTCTGCTTTTAGAATCGATTGGGAACTTCCTGATACATAAAAAGCAATATCGCCATATTTCACCTTTGATCCATCTTCAATCTTTACCTCAACCTCCATTTTCGGATCTACATAGTTAAATACTTTTTTAGCAAATTCTACACCTGCTAATATCCCTTCATCCTTCACTAATAATTTAGCTTTCCCTGTTGCTGTATTAGGAATACAGGCCAACGAACTGTGATCTCCATCACCTACATCTTCTCTAATAGCATTTTCAATTATTAATTCAATTTCGTTATCAAATTGAGCTTTTGTAATCATATTGAATGGTTATTTTTGCTAAAGTAGGAAAAGAAGTTGGAAGTACGAAGTTGGAAGTACGAAGTTGGAAGTACGAAGTTGGAAGTACGAAGTTGGAAGTACGAAGTAAGAAGTCAATAAAGAAACTATATCAATGACAATTAAATTAATCGCAGTAGGTAAAACGGATCATAAACAACTAGAGAATCTTATTGCTGAGTATATCAAAAGGTTAGGGTTTTATATCAAATTCACGTTTGAAATCATATCCGATATAAAGAATTCCAAAAACCTAAGCGAGGCACAACAAAAAGATAAAGAAGGAAAATTAATTTTAGCTAAAACCAGTACTTCTGATGTTTTGATACTATTGGATGAAAATGGCAAACAATATGATTCTGTTGCTTTTTCCCAACTTTTGCAGAAACATATGAATAGTGGCATCAAGCAATTGATATTTGTAATTGGTGGACCTTATGGGTTTAGTCCTGATGTATATAATAGAGCTAACAGTAAACTTTCATTATCAAAAATGACATTCTCTCATCAAATGATTCGTCTATTTTTTATTGAGCAATTGTATAGAGGTTTTACTATTCTAAAAAATGAGCCCTATCATCATCGATAAGGCCCATTTAAACAGTTATCCTACTTATTAATCCTTGATTAGTTCTCGTAAATCACTAAAAGCATCTATCAAATCTTCTACCAAATCAATAGACACAGCTTCTTTATCCAAAAAGACAGATAGTTTTCCTTCTCTTAATTTAACTTTATATCCTTCTTCTCCTTTGTTAATATAGTTCCAGGTATAGGATCCATAGTTTTTAGACATTTTTGTATCCAGATGATCATTTAAAAACTTTTTAACCTTATCCGTTTTGTCTGCAGGAAAACTTGCCTTTAACGTATAAATATCATCCGTATTGGAAATAGAAATATTTATTTTATATCCATTACTATCGTCATCGCTAGAATAATTAACGGTTACTTTAGAATTGGAACTTGTTTGTCCGTTTACTGCTGGTATAGCTAACGCTATACATAACATAAAAATGATTGTTTTCATAATATTCGTTTTTTGATTAATGATTGATGTTTATAATTACTTGATTTTAGATCTCTTCTGATTTAGAAGTTATTTTTTTTAATTCTTCTCCTACTTGTTTAAACCTTTTAATCAGTTTATCGGATGCTAATTCTTTACTGACATTGATTCGTAATTTGTTTCCTTTTAATTTTATCTCATACATCTCTTCTTCATCTACCATTTCTGCCCAAAGAAATGTACCGTCTTTGATCTTCATTTTTTCTTCTCCAAACTGATCTATTAAATATGATTTTACATTAGATTTTAAGGATTTCATAAATCTAACTTTTATCCTATAATCATCATCCATGTCTAACACCGTAAAAGATCTATAATATTTTTTATTAGGTGAATCCGTGTCGTATGTAATCGAAAACTCTGATGAAGATTTTGATGAACTAGTTTCTGTTGTCTGCGCCATGGTTGTACATATTCCTAAAATAAGATTGGCTGTAATTAAAATTAATGTTCTCATGATATTTGTTTTTTGATCCGCCCGAGGCGGACAGATTATTGATTGATATATTTTATATGGTATTTATATAATCCTTTTTGTATTGTTTGATCAGCTTCCAAATACTCCTAACAGAATTGATAATATCTTTATCTTCATCTATACCTGTATTCATAAAGAACACTGCTCCTACCTTATCTTTCTTATTAAAATACATAAGCGTTAGAATCCCTGGATCAGATCCATTATGACCCATTTTTCCAGAAGGAGAAACCTCCCAAAAGAATCCATAGTTATCTTTTATTTCCTTTTTAGTATTATACTGCTCTTTAGTTAACTTTGGGGACATCATATCCTGAAAAGAAGTTGTTTTAAGAATACTATCCTCTCCATAATATCCTCTCATTAACTTTTGAAGATATTTAGATAAATCTTCGATAGAGCTTCTAAATCCACCATCGGGATAGGTAATTAATTGATATCTTGGAATTTTATTTCCAGCCTCAGTGTATATAGAAGCATGCTTAGTTTTATCAATAGATTTATATGACCAACCTGAATCTTTCATCTCTAATGGATCTAAGATATATTGTTGTGTATACTCCGTAAAAAAAGTATTTGTAGCTACTTCAATAATATATGCTAATAATGCTGATCCAACATTAGAATATTCATATCTATCTCCCGGTTTTTGCTTTAAAAAATTACGTTGATGATACCATTCACCTTCAGGAGTTAAATGATTTTTAAGAAAGTTTTCCAAACTATATTTTTTATTAATCCCCATCGCCTTCAATTCTTTATATTCGTTTTTAGTGAAGTTTTCTTCCTTTAGTTCAACTTCTTCTTCCAAAACATAACTTTTTTCATACGCATCGGTATCTAAAATTGAAGATGTATGGGTTGCTAAATGTTTTATAGTAATTGGAACTTCTGGGTACTTTGGGTGATTTATGGTAAAAGGTAAAACATCATTGATCGGTGTATCTATTCTTAGTTTACCATCTTCAATGGCTTTCATTAAAGCTATTCCAATAAAAGTTTTAGAAACAGATCCTATATTTTGTATGGTATTTACGGTATATTTTTTCTTTGTTTCTATATCAGCGTAACCAAATCCATTTTGATAAAGTATCTTATCAGGTGTCATTATTGAAACTCCAAAACCAGCTATCTTACTTGTTTTGTATATGGAATCTATTTTTTTATTTAACTGATCAACTGATGTTTGTGCACTGACATAAAATGACACTACAATGCACAGAATTATACTAACTGTTCTCATAAGTATTCGTTTTTTGATTGATGATTGATGATTGATAAAATTTCTTTATTTCAAATTAAATGTGAGACCTACTCCTCTTACACTTTCTATTGTTATATTATTATCTTCCTTAAAATATTTTCTTAATCTACTTATAAACACATCCATACTCCTTCCTGAGAAGAAATCATCATTTCCCCAAACATCCTTTAATAAACGCTCTCTTTTTATCATAGTGTTTTTATGATCATATAAGTACTGAATTAAGATAGCCTCCTTTTCTGTGAGCTTCTGTCGTTCTTCATTTAGTTTTAAGCAATGATTAGTTGCATCAAACTTATAATCTCCAATGGTAATGACTTCTTCCCGTATAGGCTGAACTCTTTGCGATCGCTTTAGAATATTCTGAAGTCTTAGAACCAAAATATCGGCTTCAAAAGGTTTTACGATATAATCATCAGCACCGAGTTTTAAACCACGAATTTTATCTTCTTTCATTTTTTTTGCAGTAAGAAAAACAAATGGAATTTCTGGGTTTAACTCTATTACTTTTTCTGCCAATGTAAAACCATCCATTTTGGGCATCATTACATCAAAAACACAGATATCAAATTGTTCTTCAGAAAAGATTTGCAAAGCTTCTTTACCATCTTGAGCCCAAACTACTTTGTACCCATGCAGCTCTAAATATTGTTTTAAAATGCTTCCAAAATCAAAGTCGTCTTCTGCTAATAATATATGCTGCATAATTATTCGGTTATTGGTAATACTATAGTAAACGTAGTTCCTAAATCAGGTTTGCTCTCTAAAGAAATTGTTCCTTGATGTGCCTTAACGATCTGACTGGTATAAAACAATCCTAAGCCTAAACCCTTTACATCGTGAACATCTCCTTTGCTGACACGATAGAACTTCTCAAAAATCTTACGCTGCTCCTTTTCAGAAATTCCGATTCCGTTATCATGAATAGATATCTCATAATGATCGTCTTTAAGGTATGTTCTAAAAACGATTTCTACTTTTTCTTTACCGTATTTTACTGCATTATCTAAAACATTTAATAAAGCTGTAGTAAACATAAATTTGTCAATGTTTAAATGCACCTCTCTAAATTCAATCTTTGAGACAATACTAACGCTTTTGTTCTGAACAGATAATTCAAAATCCTTCAAAACATTCTGAAAATATGTATCATCTAATACTTCTTCTTTTTTAAGTACTATTTCTTCAGAACCTAAACTATTAGTAACTACCTGATCAACAAGATTCTGCAATCTAATATTCTGACGATCAAGAATATCTAATGTGTTAGCAAATGCATCAGAAGAATTCTGTATTTCAGCTTTTCTTAAACTCTTAGAAGCGATCCCTAAAGTTGCCAATGGAGTTTTAAGCTCGTGTGTAATATTATTTATGAAATCAGTTTTTATATCTGCTAATTTTTTCTGACGAATCAAATTCCTAATAGAATAGAAAAACAGACTAACTACGAAAAGAAATAATAGCACCGAAAAAATAAATAACGTAGCCATCTGTTTAAACACTATTCGTTTCCACCCTATTATATTTATGTAATCTACAGTTCTCACTTCTATGTCCAAAGACATTTTGATTGATCCTTCATTAATTTCGTTTTCATAATCAAGATCAGTAAACCAGCGAGCTTTACTCATCATTACTTCATCTTCCTTAGGAAATTTTTCGCCAAACACATATGCATCTCCTCCAGTAGCAGCAGAAAAAATGGTATCCATCTTTTCTTCTTCAAAAATAACGATACTCTTAATATCCTTTTTATACTGTATATCATATTCTAAATTACGACTTGCTATTTCTTTTTTGTAATACGATATGAATAGATCATTTAAAGAATCAGTTTTAGGTTTAAACCTATTCAGCGCCTCTTTTTTCTGGATATTATTTTTCTTATACTCTGCAAGACTTTCGCTTAAGTACGTATACCAAAGCTCCGCTAAGGAATCCATCTCTTTTGTATTATCAATGTTATTGATAGCACTTTTTGTCTCTCTAATAAATACATCCTTCTTTAGTTGGTATGTATTGTGTATTAGATACGCTTGTATACCACATAGCGCTAACAAAGCTATGATAGATGTAATGATGAGTGTATTTACTTTTTGCTTCATTATAAAGATTCTTTAATGATATCAATCGCTTTTTGCAACTGATCCTGGGTATCTAAGATATAATGTTTTGGACTAAAATCTTCTCTAGGCATTCCATTTATGTGAAATAACTTTTCTACAGGAATCTGAAATCCAATGTTGGTTTCTGGCAATGTGTAGTTATAGATAGCGCCTAACAAATCTCCCATATCTGTACCTACTATTTCTGCTCTATTCAATCCATCAAAACCAATAGTCATACCTTCTCCCATACTGCCAGTCCATCTACCACAGAGAACAACCAGTGGCTTTTCATAAGTTTCTCCTCTTGAAGAAACCAATTCAATCGTATTTCTCCTAACTCCGTATAACTTTTCTTCATATACAAAACTATGACGTTGATAAGGAGCTTCTTTTGCTATAAACCTTCCTATTATAGCTCTTGCTACGGTTGTATTTCCGCCACTTGGTGTATCTCTAAGGTCCAAAATGATTCCATTAGTATTCCATAAGCTATCTAAAACTTTATCGAAAATCTGGATCGTATTATTATCACCTAGAGAATTATTGATTTTTATATATCCAATATTATGATCCATTACTTCTGCTTCTACAAGCGTTGCTAGGCCATTATTCTTTACATTTTCCAGATTGAATGTTAATGAGTCATTAACATTCAATCTCCTTTTTGTATTATGAGTTCCAGCTATTAACAGATTCGCTGCATATTCATACATTCTATTGGTGTGTTTTTTAATGCTTTTAGGCAAAAATCTTTTTATGGCTTCAGAAATTACAATACCATTATATCCTGTTATTTCCATTCCTAATAATAAACCGGATTTTTCTGCAGGAAACCCTTCTCTAATAGCAGATATAATAAAACAATTATTCTTGTATGACACCCATATATCAGTTCCTGTTGGCAATAGTCTACTTGATGAAGCCAGGTTTGTATTTAGACCTATATGACCATTATAAAGTTCATTATTAGTCATTTCTAACAAACGAATAAAATCATCATCATTTTGAATTGTATCCACAGAAGGTTGATAAATCCTTCTTACTTCGTTCCAATCTGTTTTCTGAACATCAAAATATGCAAAGTATTGATCAACTATTTTCCAATAATTTTCAAAATCTTTCTGATACTTAGTTTGTCCAAAGGAACTAGACACTACACATAAAATGATGATGATTCTTAGCATTACTATTCGCTTTTTGATTGTCGATGAGATCAAAACTATAGCATAGTCCTAAATAAACCGAAGAATTCAGTCCTGTTAACCCACCGTTAACGTTAATAAATCTTTATCATCACATAAAACAAAGGGTTTAAGAGGATAAGTTAATGGCGCATCCAAAAGGATAAATTATTACATTTGCGGACTAATACAACCTATCTTTTCATGCAAGCATATTTAAAGCTAATTAAATTCGATAATCTCATTCTTATAGCCATAGCACAATTATGTATTAAATATGGTCTTTTTGAACCTTTTGACATTGCTATTACATTAAATGGATTCGGGATTTCACTTTTGATTATCGCTACAATTTCTTTGGTTGCAGCGGCAAATGTTATGCTATATATTGAAAACAAAGAATATGCTATCAAGAAAGAAAACACAAATGCAATCATTTCGGAAAAGATCGCTAATCGTCTTTTTATAATTTTTAATGTTATTGGAGTTGCCGTTGGTTTCTATCTATCCAATAGTATAGGAAAACCTAAGTTAGCCGCTTTATTTATCATAGTTTCCGGTATATTTTATATCTACGCTACGTATTTAAAGGAAATTTTAGTTCTAAAAAATGTAGTTATAGGCATTCTAATGGCTTTAGGGTTAATTTCCGTTGCCATTTTTGATTTACTTCCTGCCATTACTGATCAGAATAGAGCTTCTCAGAAAGTTATCTTTCTAATTATAGTAGACTATTCTGTTTTTGCTTTTACTATCGTTACTATTCGTGAAATTGTAAAAGACTGCTTCTCAATAGACAGGGATCATAATGCTGGCATACAAACAATCCCTATAGCTTTAGGAAAAGATCGCACTGTAAAACTCATTGGTGGATTGACGATAATTCCGATTGGATTAATTATCTACTATGTTTATACATATCTATTCAGCAATTCTACTGCAGTCGTTTTAGTTTTGGGACTCTTGGTAGCACCTTTATTATATTTTATGTTCAAAAGCTGGAGTGCAGAAACCAATAAGGACTTTAAAACGTTAAGCCTTATTTTAAAAATGGTATTGTTTTTAGCCTCCCTATCTATATTGTTATATCAATTTATTCTACTTTAACATATGCTAAGAGAATTATTAAAGAATCATAACCTTATTCTAGCGTCCGGATCACCTAGAAGACAACAATTTTTCAGGGATTTGGATTTGGACTTCACAATCCAATTGAAAGAAGTCAACGAAATATATCCTGATCATCTTAAAGCATCAGCAATATCTGATTATCTGGCAAAATTAAAAGCAGATGAATTCATACAACTAAAACCAAATGATATTTTGGTTACCAGTGATACGATCGTTTGGCACCATAATAAAGCTATCGGAAAACCTAAAGACGCACAAGACGCTAAAAATATGATAGCCTCATTATCCGGAGAAACTCACGAGGTAATTACATCGGTATGTTTTAAGACGGCTACTACTACCAAAATTATAAATCAAACCACAAAAGTTACTTTTAAACCGCTTACCACCGAGGAAATAGACTATTATGTAGACACCTTTTCTCCAATGGATAAGGCAGGCGCCTATGGCATACAAGAGTGGATTGGATATATAGGTATTACCAACATAGAAGGAAGCTATTTTAATGTTATGGGACTTCCCGTACAACTTGTTTACGAAACGTTAATGAAACTTGCCGGATCATAGCTTTATCGTAATTTGCTATATAAAAGCATAAAAAACATATTATGAAAAAGTCATTGCTCCTATTCGGAATATTAGGTGTTTTGGTAATTATTGCTTGCAGTAATATCAAAGCAGATGAAAAGACCAAAAATGCGGAAAAAGTAATTACCGAAAACACAACATCAGCTTTAAAACCAGCAAAAGAGCTTTCGGAAAGTTTTAAAAAATACTGGTATGCCGGTAATGCAGAAATTACATCTTATCAGTTAGAACAAGCTCGATATGGTGAAATCAGAGAAGGAAAAGCTGTTCTTATTTATGTAACTGAAGATTTTCTTAGCAAGGAACAAGTCAAAGCGGATTATCAAAACACAGAAAATGTACCCGTTCTAAAGCTAAATGCTACTAAAAAGTTTAATACAGGTATATATCCATATTCAATTATGCAAAGTACCTTTTATCCTGTTGCAGACAACCAACACGCTATTAAAATATCTAGCTCAATGCAAGAGTGGTGCGGGCATGTGTACGCACAATTAAATAATCGCAAAAAGTTTGATGTGATGTCTCACTCCTACTTTCAGGGAGAAGCAGATCAGAATTTTGCATTAGAAAAAGATATTCTAGAAAACGAATTGTGGGCAAAAATCAGAATCGACCCTGATAACTTACCGCAAGGAGACTTAAAAATCATTCCTTCTTTTGAATATTCTAGACTCAAACACAAAGAGATTAAAGCATATTCGGCAAAAGCTACCTTACAAAAAGATGCAACTTCTAATATTTATACCATAAACTACCCAGAATTGAACAGAAGTATCAGTATTACTTTTAATAGTTCTTTCCCATACGAAATAGAAGGCTGGTCAGAAACTTTTAAAAGTGGTTTTGGTGCTAATGCTAAAGAATTAACCACAAAAGCTACTAAACTAAAACGCATCAAATCTGCTTATTGGGGAAAGAACAGTAATAAAGATGAAGTGCTAAGGCAAGAATTGGGACTTTAAAACAACATTACAAATAATAATTTTAAATAAAAATCATACTATTATGAAACTAACTGAAACTGAAATTGCCTCTCGACTAGAAAAAATGGATGGTTGGGAATATGAAGATAATGCACTTCATACGTCATTCGAATTCGAAAACTTTAAAGATGCTTTTTCAGCTATGTCTCGTATTGCTTTTGAAGCTGAAGCCCTAAACCATCACCCCGATTGGTCCAATGTCTATAACGTAGTTAATGTAAGTCTATCTACACACGATGCCGATGGTGTTACTGAAAAAGATTTTCAACTTGCCAGAGCCATTGACGGAATTGTAGAAGAAGAATAAAAATTAAGTGGAAATGAATATGTATTTGTGAAACATTTGGTTTCTACTTATGTTTGTATTCAGATTTTAAATTTAGATTATGGGAAGAGCTTTTGAGTTCAGAAAGGCACGTAAAATGAAACGTTGGTCAGCAATGTCCAAAGCATTTACTCGTATTGGTAAAGATATTGTAATGGCGGTAAAAGAAGGTGGTCCTGACCCAGCTTCTAATTCACGCTTAAGAGCAGTCATACAGAATGCAAAGGCTGTAAATATGCCAAAAGACAATGTAGAGCGTGCTATTAAAAAAGCTTCTGATAAAGACCAAAGTGATTATAAAGAAGTACTGTTTGAAGGATATGCTCCACACGGAATCGCTATACTAGTAGAAACTGCTACTGATAACAACAATAGAACAGTTGCTAATGTGCGATCTTATTTCAATAAGTGCGATGGCAACTTAGGAACATCTGGTTCTGTAGAATTTATGTTTGATCATACATGTAACTTTAGAATTAATGGAGAAGGTCTTGATCCTGAAGAATTGGAACTGGAATTTATAGATTTTGGAGCAGAAGAAGTGTTCCAGGATGAAGATGGAATTTTAATTTACGCTCCTTTCGAAAGCTTTGGTGCTATCCAAAAAGAATTAGAAAGTAGAGAAATTGAAATCTTATCATCCGGTTTTGAACGTATTCCACAAGTAACTAAGAAACTTACTCCAGAACAAGCTGCTGATGTAGAAAAGCTTCTAGAAAAAATAGAAGAAGATGATGATGTACAAAATGTATATCATTCTATGGAAGAGTCATCTTCTGAGGAGTAAACAAAAGAATAACAATACTTTATGAAAAGACTGTCTGATAAGGCGGTCTTTTTTTGTTATGTTTAAAAAGTATTTACGACCTAATTAAAAATCAATACAATTATGAAGCATTGGATCTTTTTGGTATTTCTTTCTATGGGATTATTTTCTCAAGCTCAAAACATGAATAATGACACCTTAGGTGAGATTATTACCAAAAAAGCTGATACCTTGACTGGAATCCTGGGAAACTGGCAGTTTGTTTATAAAGAAACTCCAATGTTATGTATTACCGATGCAAAAAATAATAGAATGCGAATTATAGCTCCTATTACGGAATCTAATAATCTTGATAAAGATTTGTTATTAGATTCTATGACCGCGAACTTTCATTCGGCTCTTGATGTTAAATATGCGATTTCTAATGGAATTCTTTGGTCTGCGTATGTACATCCTTTAAAAGAGCTAAGCACAGAACAAGTAGAAAGTGCTATATCTCAAGTTTATCTTGCAGCAAAAACTTTTGGAACAACATTCTCCAGTACAGAATTGCTTTTTGGGGCAAGTGCTTTAGAAGAAGAAAAAGAAGAACCTAAAAAGGAGATAATTAAAAAAGAAAATACTAGAAAGTTTTAAATATCTGGTTCAAAACTATATTCAGGAATCTTTCCTTTTACACCTTTAAAGAAACCATACATAGATTGTAAGTCTTTATCAATATCATCAGTAGGATAAAATGGAGGTGACACTACTACTTGCTTCTTTCCAAAGTCAAAAGCAACCATAAGGATAGGTACATTAGCCGCCTGAGCAATATAATAAAACCCCGTTTTCCAAGACGACACCTTTTTCCTTGTTCCTTCTGGAGCTAAGGTTAATCTAAGCTCGTCACGCTTCTCAAACTCTTTTGCGATGGCTTCAACTTTATTTTGACCGGGAGTTCTATCCAATGCAATTCCTCCAACTTTTCTAAAATACCAACCAAATGGCCATTTAAAAAGTTCTTTCTTGCCCATAAAACTGATTTTAACACCCGCAACCTGTCGGATAAGTAAACCTATATAAAAATCATGCCAACTAGTATGTGGAACTGCAATAACAACACACTTCTTTATATTATCACCATCAAAATCTCCTATCATCTTCCACCCCATAATTTTGTGAAATATAAAAGATGATAGTTTTCTCATTGTTATCTGATTATAGGATTATAGTGTACGATAAATTGCCTTCAAAGTATCAGCATTCATCTTTTCTTGCCAATTTTCGCCTAAAGCGTTTTCCCACAAAGGGACTAAACCTAAGGCTACAGATGCCATAGTATCTAACTGTTGTTCTGTTGCATTAGCACAAATTCCTGCAGGCAGTTCAATATTATGAACTTCTTTCATTTTCTTAAAAAGTGCTACACCCTCAGGGTAATAATCTCCAAGCTTGTCAAAAACAATACAGTTTCCTATTCCATGCTTAGTTCCTAAAACGTAAGCTAATCCATAACTCATAGCATGTGCAACTCCAACCTGCGAATAAGCAATACTCATACCTCCATGCCAAGAAGCCATCATTAGTTTTGCGTCTGCTTCTTCTTTATCTAGCGTGTTTTCTAAAAAGATCTCTTTGCAAAGGTCATATGCTTTTTCGCCATAACTTTGACTAAATGCATTCAGATACGTACCATTTAAAGATTCAATACAATGAATATAACAATCCATCCCTGTATAAAACCATTGATCTTTAGGTACCTCTTTTATTAATTCCGGATCCAGAATTACCTGATCAAAAGGGGTGAAATCAGAATTGATACCTAATTTTTTTTCAGGGCCTGTCAATACTGTTGTTCTTGACACCTCTGCTCCTGTTCCAGAAATTGTTGGAATACCCACATGATACACCGCTTTATTATCCACAAGATCCCAACCTTGGTACTCTGTAGCACTACCAATATTGTTCATCATAATAGCTACAGCTTTTGCCAGGTCCATTATAGATCCGCCACCAATACCAATAATACCGCTTGGTGTAAAACTGTATGCACTTTTAAATTCTGATACCAGTTGGTCTACCTGAGACGTTTTAGGTTCTTCTTTTGTAGATACGTAAACTATATTATCATTACCTGATAAATTTATCCTATCTTCAATAAACGTTTTATTATTTTCAAAAACATCATCAATAAGATAAATAAAAGGGGCACCATTTTTTCTTTCTGGAGAAAGGATTTGCTCTAGTTGATTAAAGGATCCTTTGCCAAAAACCACTCTTGGCACCATAGGAAAATTCTTATGGATTGATTCTTTAACCTTAGAAGTAACCGTAGATGTAATGTTCAAAAGATTTTGTTTATTAATTAAATTCTTTGCTTTTTCTAAATCTTCCGGGGTATCTATTTCCACACCTTCGTGATGTGTTTCTATCATTTTTATATTCTTACCATATTCCAGATATCTAATACATTCAATCTTTTCAGAAGCCTCTAAAGTTCTCATCGGTAGGCGATAAAAATCTAGAATTGCTTGCTTTCTGAATGCATAAATTCCTTTATGTTTATAATATGTATGACTAATTTCTTTATCTCTAGGATATGGAATTGGAGCGCGAGAAAAGTATAAAGCATAATCATCTTTATCTACAATTACTTTCACGCTATTTGGGTTCACTATATCATCCCAATCATTCATTGGGGTCATAAGACTTGCCAGATCTATTTTCTCTGCATCATCTCCTTGAAATACTTCCAAAACCTTTTCAAGGCTTTCTCTTTCGGTAAAGGGCTCATCTCCTTGAACATTGACTACAATATCAATATCCATATTTTCTACAGCTTCAGCGATTCTATCACTTCCGCAGTCATGCTCTTTAATACTCATGATAGCTTTACCGCCATGAGCTGTAATTTCTTTAAATATAATATCGCTATCAGTAACCACATAAACCTCACTAAATAATGATGTACTTACTGCGGCTTCGTATGTTCTTAGAATAACAGATTTCCCTTCAAGATCCTGCATTAATTTCCCAGGAAATCGGGATGCAGCATATCTCGCAGGAATCATTGCGATGGTTTTCAGATTAGTTTTGTTCAAAATTGTGTGCTTTTCGAAGGTCCAAAAATAACTTTTTTAAATCGATTTTCAAGAAGAGCGAGTAAATAGTTTTTTATAAACTTTTCTTAAACCAAAGAACAGCAGTATTACCAAAATAATTGCTAAGGGTGCTATAAAAATAGATATCAGAGACATCACAGATGCTGTTCCCGTTTCTACAGTTGCGATAACAGGATTTGCCAATCCTCCTGTAGTTGCTGTAGATGTTAATCTAGATGCTCCCATTGTGCTTTTTACTGTGGTTGCTGTTCCTCCACCTGCAATAATGGCCAGTGCCCAAGTTACTATAGGACTCAAATTAGCAACAGTTGATACCATAACTGCCGTACCAGCTATTGCAGCAAGTGGAATCGCTATAGTATCGAGTAAATTATCAAACCAAGGGATGTAATAAGCTAAAATTTCAACTACTGTAGCTATAGATAGAACGATTAAGGCTACATTACTCCCTACCCATTGCCAACTAGAATTTAAAGGAATAACACCATAATGACCTGCCAAACTAACTGCTAATAATGGCAGAAACACCCTAAAACCAACAGAAGCCGCTAGTCCAATTCCTAAACATATGCTTAAAATTGTTTCTTGCATTTATAAATAATTTAATTCTCAATAAAAAAATCGTCTTTAAACCCAATAAGATACAATTTTTCTTTAGCTCTAGTAACCGCAGTATATAACCAACGTAAATAATCTTTATTGATTCCATCCGGAAGATAAGGTTGCTCTATAAAAACCGTATCCCACTGCCCTCCTTGTGATTTATGACAGGTAATTGCATAAGAGAATTTTACTTGTAACCCATTAAAAAACTTATTGTTTTTCACTCCAAGAAACTTCTTGTATTTTGATTTTTCTCCTTCAAAATCTTTCATTACTTCCTGATACAACTTATTGGATTCTTCATAGGACAAAGAAGGTGTTTCTGAAGTTAACGTATCCAAAATCAAAACGGTTTCCAATGGTTTTTGATCTGGATAATCCACCATAGCAATTTTCACTTCCGCGAAACGAAAGCCATACAATTCCTTTATAGCATATATTTCCAGAATTTTGATAATATCCCCATTAGCTATAAATCCTGCATCACTCTTATTGTCTAACCAAAAATAATTATTCTTTACAACCATCAAGTAATCTCCGGCAGAGAGTTCTTCTTCCTGAAAAAGTATTCTGGAACGAATCTGTTGGTTGTATATATTGGCTCTTTTGTTCGACCTCAAGATAATTACCGATTCCTCGTGACCAGAACTAGCATACGAATCATTTAAGGCATCCATAATATCATGTCCATCAATCAATCTTATAATGTCAGGATACCCTTCTATATTAAATTGAAAAGACTCATAAAACCCATCATTCAGCAGTTCTCTTAATGATGTTGCATTCATTAGAATACCACTATCTTCAGCCTGTCTTACTACTTCATCTAATTCAATTTGGGTTACATCCTTATTAAAACCCATTGATAAATTATCAGCATCCAAAGCAGGACTTACTTCTAACCTAACTGGTGGTAACTGAGCTGTATCACCGATAAAAAGGATTTTGCAATTATGACCTGAGTACACATACATCATTAAATCATCTAATAATGATCCATTCTCGAATAGTTTACTATCACTAGGTGTGTCTGGGATCATAGAAGCCTCATCTACTATAAATATGGTATTTCTGCTCTTGTTTTGTTTTAATTGAAAAGCAAGACCTCCACTACTTGTTTTTTTTGGATAATAAATATTTCTGTGTATCGTTTGTGCTTGCCTACCCGAATAATTACTAATTACCTTCGCAGCGCGACCTGTAGGAGCTAATAAAACAGAATTTAATTTCGCTTTTCCCAGATTTTTGACCAAAGTTCCTATTAAAGTTGTTTTTCCTGTCCCCGCATACCCTTTTAATAAAAAAAGTGAATCTTTTGTGCCTGATAAGATAAAAGCGGAAAGCTTCTGAAGTACAATATCCTGTCTTAGAGTAGGTTCAAAAGGAAAATCGTCTTTTAATAACTGATAAAACTCTGTTTCCCTCATGAAATATCCATAATCCTTAAATTCATATTCTGTTAATAAATCAAAGATAGTAATGATTTTTTGGCTATAAACTTTTACGATTGAAAAAAAATTGTAGATTTGCGTATACACTAATGTCTAAAAGCTAAATTATAAAATGAAAATTGTTCTTCAATTAGTTCTATGGGTAGTTATCGCAGCCTTGGGTTACATGGTATACAATTCTGTAATGGGTCCTGTACGATTCAACAAGATTAAAAAAGTGCGTTATGCAAAAGCTATCGAAAACTTAAGAGATATTCGACAAGCAGAACTAGCCCATAATACGGTAGTTGGTAGATTCGAAAAAGATCCGGCCAAGTTAATTGCTTTTATAGATACTGCTAAATTCACTCTTACTCAACGTAGAGATTCTAGTTTTATCAGATTTAATAAAATTTTACAAATAGACGAACCAAGAGATACTGTCGTAGTAGATACGCTTGGTTATGCGGCTATAAAGGATTCTTTGTTTGGAGGAAGTGATCGTTACAAAACTATGATGAATGTACCTGTAGATGGTAAAGATGCTAAGTTTGACCTTGATGCTGGTTTTATTGATAAAAATGGAATTAGAATTAGCGTTTTTGAAGCTAAAGTATCTAAGGATATTCTATTACACGATCTAGATAAAGATTTACTATATCAGGAAAAACAAGTAAAATCTGTGGAAGGTGTAGATGGACCATTCTTATCAGTTGGTTCTATGCAAGAAGTAAATACTACCGGAAACTGGCCAAAAACTTATGACTCAAACACAAAACAAGAAGAGTAATACTTTTGGTAATACAAAATATACATTGTCCATTCAGGTAAGCCTGAATGGACTTTCTTTTTGTACAGTAAATTCCGATAATGAGATAATTGCTTTAGAGCAAGATGATTTTGGTATACATTTATCTCCAGAACAAGTATTAGAAAAAATAAAATACAACTTCGATCACAATACAGATCTAATACACAACTTTGATGTTGTAGAAGTTATTTATCAGAACGATCTATATACTTGTGTTCCTAAAGCTTTGTTTAATTCTGAATCTCTAAAAGATTATTTAAAACACAATATTAAAGTATTAGAAAATGATTTTATAGCGTATGATGAATTGGATCAACACGAAATAGTGACCGTTTATATCCCGTACACCAATATTAATAATTTCTTTTTTGAAACTTTCGGATCATTTACCTACAAACACGCTTCAACGATACTCGTCGATAATGTTTTATCAAAAGAGAAGAATAGTGAAACTACGAGAGTTTTTGCACATATGAATTCTAAAACATTTGATCTCGTAATTACTAATAAAGGAAAACTGCTATTGAGTAATTCATATATTTATGAAACCAGTGAAGATTTTTTATATTATACAATGTTTGCTGCAGAGCAATTAAGATTGAATCCAGAAGAGTTTAAATTAGTTTTCTTAGGTGATATTTCGAAAAACAGCCCTTGTTACACCATTGCACACAAATACATACGTCATGTGGATTTTGGGAATAGAAACAACGATACCAAATTCTCTGAAGCTTTACCTCCTATTGATGATCACCAACATTTTGTTTTATTAAATCATTTTTAGTATGCGAATTATCTCCGGAAAGTATAAAGGAAAAAGATTACAGGCTCCCAAAAGATTACCTGTGCGGCCTACAACTGATATGGCCAAAGAAGGATTGTTTAACATCCTTAATCATCATTATGTATTTTCTCAGGTTACACTGCTTGATCTTTTTGCCGGAACAGGTAATATTAGCTATGAATTTGCCTCACGCGGTGCAGAACATATTACAGCCGTTGATACGCACTATGCCTGTGTTGGCTATATAAAAAGTATAGCCAAAGAGCTTGATTTCGATATCGATACCATAAAAAGTGATGTATATCATTATCTGGGAAAAGTAAAACGGAAATCAGATATTATCTTTGCTGATCCACCTTATGACTTTACGAATGAGCAGTTTACAAAAATTGCCGAATTAGTTTTTGAGCACGATTTACTCAACGAAGATGGTGTTTTGATCATAGAACACTCTAAGCACACCAAACTGGATGATGTTGCCAACTTTAGCAATGCTCGCAAATATGGAGGTTCTGTTTTTAGTTTTTTTGAAAAAAAATCACCTTAAATCATTCTTTTTCAAGGTTAACCTCTTAAAAAGACCATCCTTTTACACAGTTACTAGAATTAACAAACTATTCTTCTAAGGAGCTATTATGTTAAAAAATAATATTATTTATTTTTTGATGGTAACAAAGTTGCTACTTATGACACTATTCAATGTAGCATCACTCAAATAACATCAATAATATAAACATCAGAACCTTAGGAATATAAAAAAAGTATATTTTTGCACACCTAAAAATAAACTATCAATTAATTTATGAATAATAAATATAAGATATACAAAATCAAAGCATTTAACCTTCAGGAAATGCTTTTGGTTTTAGCAATTATAGGAATATTATTACTAATAGCATTACCAAACTTCTTACCCCTTATTGCGCAAACCAAAGCACAAGAAGCTAAAATACAATTGAAAACAATTAGTAATATGCAAACTCAGTATAGGTATCTTAATTCTAAGTATTCTTTAGACTTTAATGAAATAAATTATGAAGCTCCGAACACAGTAAAAAATGGAGGTACTGCGAACTACAGTTATGAAATCCTCGAAGCGTCTATTTCTAATTTCAAGGCTAGAGCAACGGCTGTAGTAGATTTTGATGGTGACGGAGTATTTAATATCTGGGAGATTGACGAAAACGGAAGCCCCAAACAAATTACTAAGGACTAATGCTGATTCTAAAAGGACTTATAATTTTGAATTTAGGATATATTACACAACAAGATCTCCGCAATCGAGAAGTCTACTGGTTTTTATTTCCAAGCCTCACTATTTTACTAGGATTCTTTCATTATCACAATGTACTCCCGCTTCATTTTAAAAATACTATTTTAATGAATACAGGACTAATACTTTCAATACTCTTGGTACTTTATCTATATACACTAATACGAATAAAACGTCCATTTTTTAAAGAAGTATTCGGTATAGGAGACGCTTTGTTCTTTTTAGCCTTAGCAATCGCTTTTCCAACCATAACTTTTATTATACTGTTTGTATTTTCTCTACTGTTTTCTTTAGGGATTTGGTTAATCGCAAAAAACAACACCAAGTACAACACTATCCCATTAGCCGGATATATGTCTTTATTTTTAATACTAATTTTTATGGGTAGTTGGATTACACATAAAATTAACCTGTATTTACTATAATGAAAACAAAATCTTTCGAAATACCGGTTCATATCAAACAGCTGATTACTCCAAATCAAGCATTTCATTATAGAATAATTCCATTTTCTAAAGAAGATGATACGATACAATTCAAAACAGATTCAGAAAATCTAGATAATCTTCAAAAAGAGCTTTCTATAATTCTCAATCAAGAGGTTGTACTCATACCAGAAACACAAGAAAACTTACAATCATATCTTACACTAAATTATAGAAAAACAACCGCTAGCTCTAATCAAAAACTACATTATGAAGACAATTTTTTACAAAAATTAATTACAACTGCAAAAGATTTTGGCAGTAGTGATATTCATATGGAACCCTATGAAAAATTTTGTAGAGTACGATTAAGACTGGATGGAAAATTGAAAGAGCAGTATACTATTAGTAATAAAGAATATCCTCAACTAGTTAACCAAATCAAGATACAATCAGGATTGGATATTTCACAAAAAAGACTGGCTCAAGATGGGCGAATTACCTTTAAAAATGGTTCTGAAGAGTTTGATATTAGGGTATCCACAATGCCTACACTATATGGAGAAAAAATTGTATTGCGATTATTAAGTAGAGACACACAAGACGTACAACTTAATGATCTTGGATTTACTAATAAAGAACTAGAATTATATAGAGAAGCCACCAAAAAACCACAAGGAATTATCTTAATATCGGGTCCAACTGGTTCTGGAAAAACGACAACGCTGTATGCTACTTTAAAAGAGCTTAACAAAGAAGTTTCTAATATTTTAACTATAGAAGACCCAATTGAGTACACCTTAGAAGGTATAAATCAGGTACAACTTAGAGAAGATATAGAATTTGATTTTCCGGCGGCGCTTCGAGCTTTTTTACGTCAGGATCCAGACATAATTATGGTTGGTGAGATTAGAGACGACAAAACCGCTAGTATGGCTATTAAAGCAGCATTGACTGGTCATTTAGTCTTATCCACAATACATACCAACTCTGCTTGGGCTACTATCTCCAGGCTTATTGATATGAAAGTTCCATCTTTTTTATTAGCAAGTACACTGACAATGAGTATTGCGCAGCGACTTGTGCGCAAGCTGTGTCTGCATTGTAAAATAGAGAAGAAATCAGAAACCAAAGATTTTCCTTTAGGATATGATATTCCTGAAGAAATAAAGACACATTATATCGCAACTGGTTGCAATCATTGTTATCAAACGGGATATTTTGGTAGAAAAGCAATATATGAACTACTACCTATTACCAAACAATTAGAGACCGCAATACGTCATAATGAGTTGCAAATTGATGACTACATTGCCACCCAAAATATTGATACGCTACAAATTAATGCAATACGCCTGGTAAGGGAAGGTGTAACTTCTGTAGAAGAAGTATATGCGTTATTGGCAAACAACTAATACTATGAAAAAAAACATACTTTTAATATGTTTCATTTTTAATTTTGGAATACTATCCTATGCTCAAGATACTTTTCAAAATCAATCTGAAAACAACACCAGAATTGCTACACTGGAAAATAAATTACAATTACTAAGTGTAGAGATTCCTGGTTTAACAGAAAAAATAAACGTAAACATTTCTAATACTACGCTAGTTAATTTTTTAAGAGCAGTTTCGCAGGTTCATAAAATTAATATTAATCTTTCTGATCAACTTAACTCTATTAACATAATTAATGGTTTTAACGATGTTACTGTACAAGACTTGTTGATTTTCCTGGTTAAAGAATATCAACTCGACATTCAATTTACTGGCAACATACTATCTATAAAAAAGTACGCTCCACCTACAGAAGTAGTAAAGGAGAAGGAACTCATCATTAATTATGATTTGGCAGCAGGTACTATATCAACAGACCTAAGAAACGATCCATTGCCTAAAGTATTCAGAAAAATAACAGAAGTTTCAGGCAAAAACCTACTATACACTCCAGAATTAAACGCTAAAAACCTGTCATTATATCTAAGTAATGTACCAATTGAAGTTGCATTACAAAAACTAGCAGAAACCAATGATTTGGATTTTAATAAAACCAGAGATGGGTTTTATGAATTTGAAAGCATTCCTGGTTTAAATGATGGTTCAAACAATTCTAGTTCCAGAAGCCGAAGAAATAGACGAAACGTTAACTATAAGATTGTAGACACATTAAATAGAGTATTATCCGTTGATTTAAAAAATTCTTCCGTTGGAGAACTTATTAATAATCTATCAGAAGACTTGAAACTAAATATTTTTACAGCTTCTCCACTAGAGAATGCTGGTAATGTTACTGTAAAAGCAGAAGCCATTAGTTTTGATGATTTACTAATCAAAATTTTTGAAAGTAATTCTAATGCTGCAACGCAAAATCCTGCACCAAATAATCAAAACAACAGAAATAATAGTCCTAATCAACAAGGAGGTTTTCAAAGTAGTCCCACTACTCCAACGTCTAATAATTTCACCTTCAAAAAAGAAGGAGATGTTTATTATTTTGGAACAGAAAATCAATTGACCATCAAAAAAATAGAGATGGTTCAGATGATGCACCGATCGATTGCTATGTTGGGTGATGCCAACCCTGCGGGAGGACTAGGAGGAAATAGTTTTGGAAACAATAATTTTGTAACTGGAGGAACCAATTTCTTTGGAAATCAAGGAAACTCTAATCTTAATCAAAATAGAGGTAATAATAGAAATCAAGTAGGATTGAACTCCGGAACATCAAGAAACTCCTCGAGCACTAGCACTAACAGTGCACAGGCTGGATCTATTTCAGATATTTTTCCTGCTTCTATAACAGAAGGGCTAGATATTAAAATAGATACTGAACTAAACAGCTTTGTAGTAAGTGGATCTGGAACAAGAGTAGAAAAATTTAAAAATTTCATAAAATATATAGACAAACCTGTTCCACTCATACTAATTGAAGTTATGATTCTGGAAGTTAGCAAAAGTGCAACTGTAGAAACAGGCGTAGAATTTGGAATAGGCAAAGAACCCACCACTACAGAAGGAGCTACTTTTCCAAATACGAATATCACTCTTGGCGCACAAACAATCAATAGAATTATAGGTGGCTTTGATGGTTTTGGATCCTTAAACCTTGGTAATGTGGTTCCTAATTTCTATATGGATATAAAGGCTATGGAGTCTAACGGAAATGTAAAAATATTGTCCACGCCAAAACTAAGTACATTAAATGGTCATAAAGCTTATTTGTCTAGCGGACAGACAACGTATTATGCAGTTACTAGTCAGAACATTTTTGGATCACAAAATCCTCAGACTTCAGAAATCGTCAATTACCAACCTATAGATGCAGAATTAGCCTTAGAATTTAAACCTTTTGTTTCCGGAGATGGTCAGATTACGCTGGATATACAAGTGATACAATCTAATTTTAGTGGTGAGCGTATTGCAGAAGATGCTCCACCGGATATTAATAGCAGACGATTTTCGTCTATTATGCGAATGCAGGCCAATGATGTAGCAATTTTAGGAGGTATTGAGGAAAAAGTAAAGAATGATTCCGGATCAGGAACACCTATATTATCTCGTATTCCTATAATCAAATGGCTATTCAGTAAAAGAAGAAGAGAAGACTCTAGGAAAAAATTAAATGTAATTATAAAACCCACCGTGTTTTATTAATGGGAGCATCATTATTATCATATAATCCAATAAAAAAGTCTTTTCTTGCTTTTGAGCAATCAGAACGAGAAAACAATCCCATAATCATCGGGATCGAGGTAGAACAGAAGAAAGATGAGCTAGATGTTATTCAACATTTCGTTCTAAAAGATCTTACTATGCTATCTCAGTATATTAAGATTACTACAAAAGCAAATCTTAGTATTACTGATAGTAATGTATTAAGTAAAGAGATACTCTCTACTGGCACTGATCAAGAAATTCTAACTGAAGCTTATCCTAATCTGGATCTAAATGATTTTTATTACCAAATCTTAAAGACTTCAGAAAAGTCTTTTGTTGCAATTTGTAGAAAACAATATGTCGACACACTCATTTCAGCCTATAAAAAAGTAAATATTCAGATCACTAATATTGATTTGGGAGATCTTAGAATCTCATCATTATTATCTTATTTTCGGGACACAGAATTATTAACATATTCTTCTACTATCCTAAGTAACAATGGCGAAATTTCCTCAATTGAATCCAACAATAGTAGTATTGAAGAATACAAAATTGAAACTATAGTTATTCCCAGTACGCATACATTACCTTTTGCGTGTATTCTGGATACGGTGACCAATCAAACCTCTATTTCCGGCAATACTGAGGAGAAAAACGCAGAACTTCTACACACCTATAAAGAATCTCAATTCTTTAAGAAAACACTACAATACGGAATTGGTTTTTTGCTAATCTCATTGTTAATCAACTTTTTTGTCTTTAATAGCAAGTATACAGCCTGGCAAGAATTACAAGAAGAGCAGCAAATATATAGTACTCAAAAAAAAGGGATTGAAAAACAACAATCAATTGTTAATACGAAAGAGGCGATTGTACAAAGTATTGTAAATACAGGGTTCTCTAAAAGTTCATATTATATAGATCAAATTATACAATCGTTACCAACAACGGTAACGCTAAATTCTTTTACATATCAACCGATTGCAAAGACCATACGCACTGAAAAACCTATTGTTATTAGAGAGCGCACCCTTTTAATCACAGGTAATTCATCAGACAAAGCTGCTTTTACAGCCTGGTTAGATAGCATAGAAGATGTATCCTTTGTAAAGGCAACCACAATTAATTATGGATGGGATAAAAAAAATACGTCCGCATTCGAAATAGCAATTAATCTAATTGATGACACAGAAAAATAAAAACATAGCGTTAATCATAGGCCTGATTTTAGTCTTATTCATTGCCTATCAATATGGTTTTTCTAAAACCTTTGCTGTGAGTAAAAAAGTAGCTACACTCCAAAGTCAAAAAGAAGCGTACCAATCTGCTCCTGCACAATTAGCAACATTAGCCAATAAAGAAAAACAACTGGATGAAATTCTGAAAAAAAATAATGTAGAAGGAAACTCATTACAGAATAACATACTTAAAGTCCTTAACACCTTGTCTGTCAATTCAGAATTTAAGATAATTATTTTTGAAGAACCACACGTTTATGTTGATGAAACCTCTAAAGAAACGACGACAACTTATAATTTCACATTACAAGGAGATTATAAATCTTTGATCAATGTGGTATACGCTTTGGAACAAAAATATAGTTTTGGCAATGTAATCCATGTTAGCTTCGAAAAGAAAAAAAATTTCAGAACCGGAAAGAGCTTTTTGCAGTGCGGTGTTTTATTGCAACGATTGAATTAAAAACACTTCGTTTTAAACCACTAAACCCTCGGACTTCGAAACTCTAACTCCTGACCTTCAACTTTTTACCCTGAGCTTATCGAAGGGCTGACTCCTGACTTACGACTCCCTACTTTTTACCCGGATCGCAGTCGAAGGGCTCACCTCTAACCATTATTTATAAAATAATTAAAAAAAAAACGGATTTCTCCGGTAACATTTATCCTATTACTGACACTTTATTATATAAAAAAGAAAGTAACAGTTAGAATTGAGAAGGAAAAGATAAATTTTAACAGGGAAAAACACAACAAAACATTGATTAACAACTACTTAAATCTAATAGCTTTTTACACTATTAAGAAACTATTAACTAAAGTAAAAATTCCCTTACGGTTATACCATAAAACTTTATATTTGCGCCTTCTTTTTTTTAGCCCAAAACAGAAGATTTTATAAGAATTTTTAATCATATCATTTTTTAAATTATGAGAAACTTATTATGTAGTAGTATCACTTTAATTTTATTCAGTGTTTGCACTTCGCAAACCGTCGATGTCACTTATTTAAACCCTAAAATAACATCCGACACTAATTATGAATATCTAAGATTTGGTAATCCCTCGGCATACAAAGGTGGATTAATGTGGAATAAAACTTCTCAATATTATGGAGATGGGGATGATATTTCTCTTTTTACCTATAACAATAGAGATTTAACTTTTTTTACAGGAACGGGAAACTTTATTGTTTTTCCTCACAGTGGAGGTAATGTAGGTATTGGAACTGCTAACCCTCAATCAAAACTTCATATATCCAATGGAAGCTCTGGAGGTATAGTACACGATTTTTCAGATCTAACTATTGAAGATAATGACAATACAATGATGAATCTATTATCACCAAATAACAAAACAGGATATTATGGCTTCTCTGATCCCGAAGACAACTATGTTGGTGGAATACAATATGTGCATTCTACTAACAGCATGATATTTAGAGTTAATGACCATTTAAATGATATGGTAATCGATGCAAACGGAAATTTAGGTATTGGAACAACAAACCCTAGAGCAAAACTACAAGTAGAAGGACAAACCAAAGTTGGAAAATGGGGTGTATTAACATTAGATTGGACCAACGAGACCAATTGGGGAGGAAGTTCTAACAAATGGGCCGGTTACATCGGGTTCAATTCTTCTAGAAATAATGAAGATCCTAAAGATCATTACAAAGGAACAAATAAGTACACTTCAAAAGGTGTTTTTGAAGGTTCTAATTATGGTTTCCGATGGTTATATAGAAATCATAATAATTACGATTCTGATGCACAACATCAACTTACTGAATACATGCGTTTAACAAACGATGGAAATCTTGGTATCGGTGTAACAAATCCAGACGCAAAACTCACCGTAAAAGGGAACATTCATACCCAAGAAGTAAAAGTAGATCTTAACGGAGCTGTGGCACCAGATTATGTGTTTTTAGAAGATTACAAGCTAAAATCAATCAATGAAGTTGAAGCTTATATAAAAGATCAGGGACATTTACCAAATATTCCTTCTGCAGCGGAGATGGAAGAAAATGGTATCGAATTAAAACAAATGAATCTTAAACTCCTAGAAAAAATCGAGGAGTTGACACTCTACACGATTGCTCAAGAGAAAGAACTTAAGAAACAGGAAGAAAAGATTAAGGCTTTAGAAAAACAAAGTAATAAAATCAAACAATTAGAAGAAAAACTAGAATTAATTCTAAGCAAACAATAAACAAATCCACTATCCATGAAGAAAATAATCCTATTTAGTTTCGCTGTACTAGTTGTAAACATACTGACCGCCCAATCTTTGAATCCAAATGATGATAACGCTACCACCGGAAATATAATAGCAAAAAATCCAAATAATACAGAAGCTGTAAATATGCTTTCATGGCATAACGATATAGCCAGAATTCGTATCGGTGGAATGGGAAATGGAGCAAGTAATGGTTTTGTTTTTCAAGGGCCTTCTGATACCAATTTATTTAGGATTATGGGAAATGGAAATGTAGGTGTTGGAACAACAAATCCAGCTGCAAAGTTGCACGTAGTAGGAGATGGAATTAGGGCTGATCGATTTTCTCTTTCTAACATAACAGACCAAACGAACGCCAGTCCTTGGTATGGTTTAGGAAGAGGAACCTTCACAGATCTTTCTAACGACGACACAAAAGCTTCCGTCCAACTTGCAGGTTATTATGGACTTTTATTAAAAACTGCTGCTGGTTCATTGGGAATTCATCAAAACGGGAATGTCGGAATTGGAACAAACTCACCAACAAGACTATTAGACGTATATGGAGATGCAAAAATAGGAAAAACAAATTCCCGTCATTATTTAAAAATTTCATCTTCACAATGGCCTGAGTTACGTTTTCAAACTCCCTTAAGTAATGAGAAAATAAGAATTGGTGTTGCGCATGAAAATCATACAGGTTATGGAGTTTCCGAAGGAGATTTTTATGTTTTTACTTCAACAATAAGCTCAATGCCCTTAATTGTAAAGAAAAATGGTGATATCTCCCTTAGTTTAAAAAATGGTAATGTTGGAATTGGAACAAACACTCCAGATGCAAAACTAACTGTAAAAGGGAACATTCATACGCAAGAAGTAAAAGTAGATCTTAACGGAGCTGTGGCACCTGATTATGTGTTTTTAGAAGATTATAATCTAAAATCTATTAATGAAGTAGAAGCCTACATAAAAGATCAGGGACACTTACCTAATATTCCTTCTGCGGCAGAAATGGAGCAAAATGGTATCGAGCTAAAGCAAATGAATCTCAATCTTCTAGAAAAAATTGAAGAGTTAACACTCTATACAATTGCACAGGAAAAACAACTCAAAGAAGCCAACAACAAACTTCTGATATCCGACACTCGACTTCAGACGTTAGAAGACAAAAACAAAGAGCTCGAAACTCGATTAGAAAAATTAGAAAAAATATTAATTAAAGAATAGAAAATTAGAAATTAAAACTGTCACTGAGCCTGTCGAAGTACAGACCAAAACAGACTAACTAAAAATTAAAACTGTCACTGAGCTTGTCGAAGTGCAGACTAAAACAGACAAACCCAAAATAAAAACCGCCACTGAGCCTGTCGAAGTGCGGACTTAAAAACAAAAACATGAATAAAATAGC
Organism: uncultured Aquimarina sp.; assembly: GCF_947495315.1. Lineage (GTDB taxonomy): Bacteria > Bacteroidota > Bacteroidia > Flavobacteriales > Flavobacteriaceae > Aquimarina. Next base: position 47,047 of record NZ_CANLYD010000022.1, read on the forward strand.
ATTACCCATCGCCATTATTGCACTAGTAGCATCCGTAGCCTCTTTTTTCTACTTACAATCTTCATCGGATCTTGTATATGTAGATGTAAACAAACTTTTGGATGGTTATAAAAGAACCAAAATCGTAAAAGCTGAGTTTGATGAGAAAGCAAAAACTATGAAATCAAATGTTGATAGTCTCTTAGCGGATTGGCAAAAAGAATTGAAAACATACGAAAAAGAACGTAGTGGTCTTAGCAAAAAGGAATTAGAGCTAAAACAACAATTACTTGGTAACAAACAACAACAGATCAACAATTACCAACAAGCAGTACAAAAGCAATTACAAGAAGAAGATAAAAAAGTTACACAGACTGTTATTAATGATATCAATGATTTCGTCAAAGAATACGGTAAAAAGAACGGATACAAAGTGATTTTTGGAGCAACCGGTAGCGGAACCATTATGTACGGAGAAGAATCTGCTGATCTAACCGATAAAGTACTGGAAGAATTAAATGCTGAGTTTGAAGGGAAGTAATTGAAGACGGAAGTCAGAAGTCAGGAGTCAGAAGACGGAAGACGGAAGTCAGAGGGCTGAAGTCAGAGGTAGGAAGATGGAAGACAGAAGCTTCGCTTCAAAAAAACTTCGGACTTCTGACTTCGGACTCCCGATAAAATAATAAACCATGAAATTTAAATTCGAAGAACTAAGAATTTGGCAAAAGGCGATGGATTTAGGAGAAGAACTCGATAAAGTATCTAAGTCTTTTCCAAAAAATGAAATGTACAATCTCACCTCTCAAATGATGCGAGCAATTGATTCTGTTGCTTTAAACATTTCTGAAGGATCTATCGGACAAACCAATCCAGAATTTAAAAAGTTTATGGGATATAGTATACGTTCACTTGCTGAAGTAGTAACCTGTTTACATAAAGCAAAAAGACGAAAATACATACCGGAAGAAGAATTCGATAAGCAATATATAAAATGTTTTGATTTAACGAATATGATGACAGCATTTAGAAAGAAGATTAATTGATAAAAAGTCAGGAGTCAGAAGGCGGAAAAAATGAAAAACAGAAGAAGCTTCGGACTCCCGACTCCAGACCTCTGACTTCTGACTCCTGACTTCGGACTTCCGACTCAAAAAAACAACACTATGAAACAAACATTATACATCATACTGGCAGGTCTGCTTCTATCCTCCTGCTCCACTAAAACCTTCGACAACAAAGAAGAACTATGGAACTATCTCAACAATCCAGAGAATGAATATATCCATACCAAAACTGTAAACGGGGTAGATTTCTCTCTTATATATAAGCCTACTGATTTATTGGTAGATCAAGAATTAAGTGGAGAAACGGATGATGCTAAAATCGACAGTTTACGAAGCAAATATGATCAATATCTATATTTCAATTTGTCTATGTCCAAAAACAACCAGGAACTCTTGAGCAATGTAGCGGGCAACAAACAGCGATTTGGAGCAATGGTGAATCAACTAGCTTTTGGGATGGAACAAAAGGTATATCTGTATACACCCAAAAAAGATACTATTGAGATGGCGGACTATATCTACCCCAGAATGTATGGAATGAGTGGGGCTACTACCATTTTATTAGTATATCCTAAAGATTCTATGGTAACAAATGCCGAACATATGACACTTAGTATAGAGGACCTTGGATTTTACACAGGAGAAGTAAAGTTTAAGATCCCAACAAAAATATTTAAAAACGAAATACAATTAAAGTTTGAATGAAGACGGAAGACGGAAGTCAGGAGTCAGAAGACAGAAGACAGAAGTCAGAAGACAGAAGTCAGAGGTCGGAAGACGGAAGACGGAAGAAGAAACTTTATTTCGGACAACTGACTTCGGACTTCGGACATAAAAACAAAAAACACCTGACTTCGGACATCCGACTTCAGGCATAGAATAAATAGAAACTAGAGAAACACCAATGAAAACCAAAAGCTCTATGAAGATTATTAAATTACTAAAAGAAAAACTTTCCACTTTTAATACCGAGCGCGGCCGAAGGGCGGACTCACGACTTGTCACCCTGAGTGCTACACTGAGCGGAGTCGAAGTAATGCCGAAGGGTCGAACACCCGTTCGCCACCGGGCAATCGCAATGTTTTTCGTACTAACATTTTTAAACACACTGATTCCTTATAATCAGCTTTGGGCCAACAATAATGGACCAAATGCTCCGGAAGCTGCTGCTTTCGAGCCCGTAGATGCTACAGATATGGTAAATCTTTTAACAGGTGATTTTTCTTACGTTTTACCATTATTGAATGTCCCTTCTCCAGAAGGAGGTTACCCATTAGCATTATCATATCACGGTGGTGTCGCTCATAATCAAGAAGCATCATGGACAGGATTAGGTTGGAACTTAAATCCCGGTTCTATAAACCGTAATATAAATGGGTTTCCTGATGATTGGGGAAAAACGAACTATGAAGAGTTTTTCTATGATGCAGGATGGGAGGAAAACGAATATAACTTTAGTTTAGGTATAAATATTAATGGTTTTAACATTGGACAAGGTGTAGCCTGGGGCTCGCATAGATCTACTGGTGGTTTTGTATCATTAGGATATGGATTTAATGATGTCGGTGCAAATGTGACAGTAGCGTCAGAAGGTTCAAGCATTGGTTTTGGGTATCAAGGGTTTAACGTGAATGTAGGAACAAATGGCGTTGGCATAGGGTATGGTAGTGATTTCAAAAACAGTGAGTTAGGCTATGGCATCAGTCTTAATTATAATTATAATTCTGGTTTATCAGGAGGTCTATCATTAGCAGGAACAGAATCAAATAAATCTTCAAAAAGTATTTTAAAATCTACATCTGTCGGGATAAGTTTTAGCTCAAATGGTCCTTCCTTAAATGGGTCAATTAATGGAAAAGGAGGAGGGATATCCACCGCAAATTATGGAGTTTCGAGTAATGATTACAATGTAGATGTAGATGGATTTCAAACTTCAATCCCAGTCTATATTTTTTATGTAGGTTTTGGTCATAAAAGAATTACTTATTCTTTGTTTAAAAAAAACAACCTAACTACATCAGGATCCGTGTATCCTTATCATGCTAATGAAACTAAATCATTTTCTGACGGTTCAGAACCAAGCTATTTAATGAAAGAAAACTATTTTATGGATGTAAATGAATTCCCTGCTTTTTCCCATAAAAACATGAGTCTGGATTATTTGGTAGAACAAAATTATAAGATTGATAAAAACAATATATCTCTACCAGGCTATGATAACTATACTGTTACTTCTCAAGGATTATCTGGAAGCATAAAACCTGCAAGCTATTATGAACTTAACTTAGTAGATAGAGGAAGAGCGGAAACTAATAATGATAATATCTACACTACATATGTTGCCGATAATTTTGACAGTTATTTAGATGAAACAAATGATTTAGGAGGAACAACTCATTTTTATTTTGAAAATGAAATCAACTCATTTTTAAGATTAGACCGTACAAATATTTATAAAAATCCAACAACCAATGGAATAACGAATCCATCTGATAGGGTTTTACTCGAAGGCTTTGAAACTTCTAATACAAGTTTATATAATCAACAAATATCTCCAAAAGGTGATCAATTAAAATTGGGTAATAGAAAACGTACAGGCAATTACATAGAAACTTTTACGAATAAACAAATTCGGGATAATAATACTATTGGTTTTATTGAAGCAAAAAACATTAATAGAAATGGAGAAATCGATACGTTTTTAGATGAGGGGATTGGAGCCTTCAAAATTACAGCGTTAGATGGTAAAACATATCATTATTCTCTCCCTGTTTATAATTTTGAAACATTTTACAAAAACTTTAAAACCGAAAATCAAGAGAATACAAACTTCTTTGAAATCAAAAAGACCAAACCCTATGCTACACATTGGTTATTAACTGCAGTTACTGGTCCAGATTACGTAGATATAAATACTAATGGACAGGTAGATAAAGAAGATTATGGATATTGGGTAGAATTCGATTACGGAAAATGGTCTGACGGCTATGTTTGGAAAGGCCCTTTTGATGGATATGAAGAGCATGAAAATAAAGAAGATCCTAATGATAAAACCTACTCTTATTATTGGGGTAGAAAACAGATCTACTATCTGGATGCAGTAAAAACGAGAAGTCATACGGCATTGTTTGTAAAAGATCTTAGAGCCGATAATACATCTAAAGAATTAAACATCTACAAGAAATTATATACTGGAGGCACCTTTAAGGCCGATGAATATAGCGAAGAGATTCAATCTGGTAAAAGTATATATATATCTCCAACCATAGGCGAACCTGGTGATGTTGTTTATAAAGGTGATGGCAATACATATACACTTCCCGATTATCCCTTTATGCCAGTCCATTCAGGGTCCAATTATAAAGAAGTATTAAAAGGAATTAAAATGAGTTCAAAGTATATAGATATTCCAAAAAACAGGCTTTTAAAGCTTAGCAAAATTATTCTTCTTAAAAATGATCAATCAAATATAGATAAAGGGAGAGGTAACATTACATCAACACTTACCGGGTATTCAAGTATCAACAATGGTTACAAGAACATACAACCTTGTGAATACGATACGATTGATCAAAGCACTAAATTATGTGCAGAAGTGGTAGTGCTATCAAACGGATATTTAGATCCTATCATTCTTAAAAGTTTTCAAATACATCAACATGACAAAGTTTTAGATATAAAAGACATTGAAGGATTAAATTTAGAGGAACAGGCAGCCCAAGTAATTGATTTTAATTATGACTATTCATTAGCGCAACAATCCCCTAATTCAGTAGCTTCAACTAAAGGAAGATTATCTCTAAAATCTGTAGATTTTGCTGGTAAAAAAGGAATCTCTTTAGTACCACCATATAAATTTAATTATAATTTACCATATGTTACCTATAATAAGGAAAATCAAGATGAATGGGGGTATCATAAAACTAATCCTGAAGCTTGGAGTTTAAATGAAATTACTACTCCCACTGGTGGGAAAATTAAAATTAATCACGAAGCAGATTCGTATTATTCTGAGGCAGCTTATAACTCCTCTGAAATCTTCAATAATGCTATAATAAACAAGAATGAAAACAGTGATATTATAGAAATTGAATTTCTCAATTCAAACATTAATTTAAATGAATATTTCAATCTAAATGTAGAAACTAATTTATTTTTAAACTTAAGAATTAGATCTGCTGGAGGAGGTAATTATAATCCGAATATAGAGGTTAAAGTCACTAACATTGATAATTCTAATAACAAATTAACAGTTCAGGTAATAAAATATGAAGACGATGGGTATAACTATCACATAAATAACATCCCCATTTCTAATTTAGGAAGTAGTGGAGAGTTCTGTCATAGTTCATTTTGTTTTTCTAAACCTTCTATCAAAAGTACGAAAACACCAAATCTTTATTATACCGATACAGAAGCAAACGGTAAAACTGGTGGAGGTATTCGAGTTGCTAGTATTGAAGTCAAAGGTGAAAATACAACTTTAAAAACGGTATATGATTATACCAATTTAGATGATGATAATATTTCTGGTATAACCTCCTATGCTCCTTCAGAAGAGCAAAAAGGAATACCTTATGTTAGTGAACTTCCTGCACCTTTAATTACCTATGGAAATGTAACTATGAAAAATTATGATCGGAATAACAGATTTTTAGGAAGTACTTCTTATGAGTTTGATGTTCTTAAACCTTATGAAGAACATCCGGATTATATCTTTTGTTTAGGGGATTTCTTTAAAGTAGAAGAACAGCAAAATGAGAGTTTCTTCGATGGAGAAGTAAAAGCCAAAAAATATACTATTTATAATAAGATAAGTGATATAGGTCGAGTATTATCTGTTGCCTCCCATAATAAGAATGGACAATTATTAAATAAAACAGTCAGCAGTTATAAGACAAATTTAGACAATGATGGTCAAATAGGAGTTTCTCAACAATCATACAAGAGTATTAAAAAACTCCAAAAAGACAATGAGGAGAGCTTTCTAATAACTTCCTCAAGTAAAATAGATTATCCTAGTGTTCTAGAAAGCACAACAACATCACAAGGGGGATTTACAAATACTACCTATTACGATAACCATGATTTCCTAACAGGTCAGGTAATGGAGACGAGGACAGTTTCTAGTGAAGGTACAGAATTCAAAACCAAAATTACTCCAGCATATCAAGTAAGTAATTATACTGATAATACCAATGGTTATAGTATGGGTGCTAAAGTAGATAGCCCAACAAACAAAAACATGTTAACCCAAACGGCTGCAAGCTTAACTAAAATTAAAAATGCTTCAGGAGATTGGAAAATTATGAATGCTTCTGTCAATACCTGGAATAATGATTGGACCTATCGTTCGTATAACGGTACAACTTCGACCCCGAGCAATGATGCAGAAAAAATCTGGCGTAAACATCAAACCTTTGCCTGGAAAGGAGAAGTAGATGAAGATGGAGCGTATGCAGAATACACTGGAGATGATGACAACTTCAATTGGTCTGATCCCGATAATCAATCCAATGCTAAATGGATCAAAACCTCTACTGTAAGTCTATACGACCACTACTCTATGCCATTAGAATCTATTGATATTAATGGAAACAGAGCTAGTACCAAAATGGGAGATGATAATTCTAAGGTATTTGCAGTAGCCAATGCTAGTTATACAGCCATGTATTATTCTGGTGCAGAAGATTTGATAGAGAACACGAACTACTTTAGCGGAGAAGTATCTAAAGGTAGTACCGCTACCCTATCCGATACCTACCATACGGGCGCTAAAGCCGTACAAGCCTCGGCAAATATGAAAGCTTTTTCTGTTACACCAGAAGCAGGAACCTATAAAGCATCTGTTTGGGTACATAAAGGAAATAATAATGACAATTACACTAATACTAAACTACGAGCTGGTGGTTCTGTAATTGACTATCATCCTACAGAAGTAATTCCTGCCGGAGATTGGGTACAACTTAATTTCTATACTGGTGATATTGCAGCGAATCAAGAAGTATACGTCTATAATTCTTCAGGAACTGCTATATATGATGATTTCAGAATGATTCCTACAGCCTCCTCTATGAGTAGCTATGTGTATAACGAACGGGATGAACTGACATATATCATTGGAGCTAACAACTTGGCTACGAAATATGAGTACGACGATGCAGGTAGACTAAAAAGGACCTATGCAGAAGCGATGGATACTCCAGAAGTAACAGGAGGGTTCAAACTGAGTAAAGAGATCAATTATAATTATGGAACTCTTATAAGTAGTAACACAATAAATCCGAATGCGCTAAGTGTAAGTTTAGGTATTAGTAACCCCAACGTATCAACTACGACCCTCACCGCAACAGCAAGCGGTGGGAGTTATGAATATCAGTATCGATGGGCGATCAGTACTAATAACAGTAGTTTTAGTTTTGGTGGTTGGACTTCTTCTAATACCACTTCACTAACCACCAGTTGTGGAATTGGCGGTAGACGCTACTACAAATGTGAAGTAAGGGATAAAAATTCTGGAACTATTGTAACAGGTTCAGGAAATCACCAAAGAGGAAACTGTGGAATCGACGGTGGTGGAGATGGTGATCCTATCCAAATTATCCAACAATAATAATCAATTTAAAAAAGAAAAAATGACAAAATTTAATATATATATAAGCTGCTTTTTCTTAGTATTGGTATCTTTCATAGGTACGGCTCAAAATTTAAATTGGTATCAGAATACCGGTTTTGATATTATCGATGCTAATACCGTATCAGGAAATGGAAACCTATTATCATTTGAAGTATTATCGGAAGAACAGTCTACAGGGTATTTTGAAGTAACCAACTTTAAAGTAAACGGAAATAATCTTGCTGGTTTTTTAGAAACCAAATTTACAGTTGCTTCCATCTATTTTTCACGAACAACCCAAACTTCATTAAATAATACAAATCAATATATTCTTAAAATCGATCATAATGGAAATTCAGGACTTGTAGGCAATAGATATACTATTTTTGCATATAACCTTGATGGTACGGAAATAGGGCGTTTAGAAGATATCACTCTACAAACCTCAGATCGAGTGCGTATTGAGAAGACGAGCAATTCACAACTGCGCTTTCTTTATAATACCCAAGTAATAGGAACAGTGACAAATCCTAACCTATCTTGGTATAGAGCGGGAGTATCAGGCTATATTCTAACTGATAATTCTTCCAACTCTGTGTTATCCTTGACGTATACCCAACAAGGTTTTGAAATTACTAATAATAGTTACGGTCCCTTTAACGTAACGGATACCGATAAAAACTGGGTGTCCGTGAATAGTTATGGAATTACCGAAAATGTAGTAGGTAATTTCAAAGGAGCTAGTGTAAGCTATTATGATGATCTTGGGAAAGGAACGCAATCTCAATCATTTGATCAAAAAACCGGCAAAACCTGGGCAAGCGAAGTTCGATATGATCATCAGGGAAGGCCTGCTGTAGGTACTTTGAGTGCTCCTATAGGAAACGATGGTGCATTTACCTACAAAGAAGGATTTATCAAAAAATCAGGAAATGCAGATTTTAATAGTAGTGATTATGAAAATGCTGATCTAGAAAATCCAGAACCCGTAACTGCCGAAGCAAACACCTTAGGCTGGTATTATAGTGAAAACAACACTAGTGATCCTTATCAGGATGTAACCAACAGACCGTATTCTAGAACAATTTATAGTGAATTAAATCCTGGAACAGCCCTTAAATCGGTTGGTGGTAACAAAATAGCAGGTGAATGGAAACAAGGCTATGTATTTTCTATGCCTGCTGGGCAAGAGTTATCAAAACCTGGAGCTTTTGGAGAAACTAAATACAATGATTATAAAATCGTAAAAACGGTAGCCAGAGATGTTCACGGAGTAGAATCTGTAGTCTTTACAGATACCGATGGTAAAACATTAGCAGCAGCCAGAAGTGGTAACGAAGAAGGCGGTATTGACAATTCAAGAACATCCGCAGTAAAAATCGGGGAACAAGGATTTGTAGATGTCCATATCCCTGTTGAACGCACAGGAATATCAGTATCTGGTAGTAGTTCTATCACTATATATGACTTAATCACAGAACAAATCGTTACTGCAAGTGTAGGAAGTTTATCCAATGGTTTTTATAGAATTGCCGTGAACGATCCGGAAACCTATACTGCAAATAGCATAACAGTAACCTATCCAGAAAACTACTACGACTATAGCCTCAATGAATATGACAAAGCAGGAAGATTGCTGAGTAGCAAACAACCGTTACAACAACTAGAAAGTACTTTTGAGTATAATACGCTGGGGCAATTGACACAAACTCATAGTCCTGATGAAGGAGATGCATGGTTTTCGTATAGAGAAGATGGACAAATACGTTTTTCTACCAATAGTAAACAATGGGAAAACAAAGAATTTTCATATACCAATTACGATCATTTGGGTAGACCTGTAGAAAGTGGGGTATATAAAGATAATAGCCTAGCGTATTTACAAGCTTCCATTCCTATAGATCAGGTGGCAAAAACGACGGATCCTTTTAAAACGGCATTAAAAAACCTAATTGATACCCCGGATGGAGATGGTTTAACAGACGCTAATTGCGCTGAAGTTCATATGACCACATATGATGCACTACTACAATCAGATAAAAATTATCTATCAAGTGTAAACAACAGTTATACCAATCCATCTTTTTTATCGGGTAACGTAGCCAAAACCGAGAACGAAAATACAACAACGTACTACAGTTATGACATCTACGGCAGAGTGCAATGGATCGTACAGAACATTGCAGGTTTAGGATCAAAAACCATTGATTATGAATATGATCCAATTACCAGTCAGGTAAATCGTGTACTGTATCAAAAACATAGTACTACCGATCTATTCATTCATAGATATACCTATGATGAAAATGACTATAGCTTAACCAAAGTAGAAACCTCTACAGATGGAAACAACTATAAAGAACACGCTACCTATGAATATAACGAGACAGGAGCATTAAAACGATTGAATCTAGCAGAAGGATTGCAAGGGATTGATTATGTGTATAATCTAAACGGTGCGCTAAAAAGTATTAACAGCGCAAACCTAACGGCAGCTACCGATCCAGGTGGAGATAACAATGACCTTTTTGGGATGAACGTACATTACTACAATGAGGACTATAGACGTACAGGAACTCCTAAAACCATACCAACGACCCCAAATGGAATCGAACAATATAACGGAAATATAAAATCCATTATCTGGAACACATTAGGGCAAAACAATAGCAGTCCTGACTCTTATTATTATTCTTATAATAAAAATAACTGGTTAACAGGTGCTAGTTTTAACCAAAATGTAAACGAAGCAGACACGAGTATTCCATTGGATTTAGATCCGCTAAACCAGCCTGTAAGCAGCACTACCAATGCAGAAGCTAGAAGATCTATCACCTTAGAAAATGGTTTTAGCATCACAGCAACAAGTGGTCGTACTTTTAGTGCTAAAATTGTAACCGACGGAACGGTACAAGGAGATGCTGATTACAACGTATATAACATTACCTATGACGCTAATGGTAACATCCAGCAATTAAACCGTAATAAAGACACGCATCAGGGTAGTAATGCGATGGATAAGTTATCGTATGAATATAAAACTGATAAACCTAACCAATTACTAAGAGTAGACGATGCAGCGGGAGATGTTGCCGGAGCAGATGATATAGGAGATCAGGATGGTATTAATTACGAATACAACGATATCGGTCAATTAGTAAAGAACGTTTCTGAAAATATTGAGTATCTTTACAATGCCAGTGGTCTAGTGACAGAAATTAAAAAGGCTGACCAGCCACTGGTCAAGTTCTTTTACAATGATAAAAATCATAGAGTACGCAAGGAATCTTATAACCCTCAAAATGGTAATCTAACCTATACGGAGTTTTATATCCGTGATGCTGCGGGAACAGCGATGGCTATTTACAGAAAAGATGCCAATGGCACCAATCTGGTAGAAAACACCATTTATGGAGCCAGTAGATTGGGAGTACATAAGACAGATGGTAGTAGCTATTATCAATTGACCGATCATCTGGGCAATGTACGTGCTGTAGTAGGTAGAACCAATACGGGGCAGGAGATCGCAATGACCACTGCTACAGATTACTATCCGTTTGGAATGCCAATGCCAGGACGTAACCTTCAAGGAGACTATAGATACGCATACCAAGGCCAGGAAAAAGATCCCGAAACAGGGAAAGAAGCATTTCAACTGCGTTTGTGGGATAGTAGAATTGGGCGGTGGTTGACTACGGATCCAGCGGGACAATATGCATCTCCATATATGGCAATGGGTAATAACCCAATTAGTCGAATTGATCCTGATGGAGGGTATGACGATACTATTTACACACATGGTGACCAGTCAGTTGAAGTTCATGATGGTGTTGATAAAACAGTTGAAGTTAGTGCTGAAGGTTTTAAAACAGCACAACAATATGCTTCTTTAGGAAAATTTAAAAATTGGACTCGTGATCAGTTTGTAAGTTATAAATCTTTTTATGAAACTCAATTGTATGGTAATACTTTTGATGAAAGACTATCAAATTTAGATGCATATATCTGGGATGCTATTAAAGATGATTTTTTAGGAAATAAATTGCAAGATCCTGCTATGCAAATTGCAATTATAGAAGACTATGGTTTACTATCAGGTGGTGGTGGGGCTGCAAAAAATGTTAAATACGCTCCTAAAATACTTGCTAAATTAAGAAGTACTGAAATTGGAGCTCAAGCTGCAGATAAAGTAGCTGATATTGCAAAACTCATGAAAGAAGGAGATATTTGGTTAATGAATGAAGCTATTTATACTTATGTCCATAAAGGAAAAACGTTTATTTTAGATGGTCACCATAGAATTGAAGCTGCAAAGTTATTAAATAGCTCTATTGAAGCAATAGAATTACCATTTAAACATGCTAGAAAACTTTTTGGTGATAAAATAGATGATATACATAGAGGTTTTTTTAATTAAGTAAAATGAAAAAAGAAATTGATACATATATAGGGTTTATTAAAGATTTTGAAGAAGAATTAAATACAACCTTTAATATTTCAGGAAATATTTGGGAAAAAGCAGGCAATGATTTCCCTAAATTGGGAGAATTTAATGGGTATAAATATAGTTTTCATGGAGCAGGTTGCAGGGTTGAAAAAGAAGGAGTAATATGCGAATATGATATCGCTCCTTTAAATAATACGAGCATTAAATTTTCCTTATGGAAACTTTTTAATTTTATCAAAACTAATCCTAGTTTACAAGACATGAGTAAGGATGATGTTCATGTAAATATTTTAAAATTAATTGAAGATAAAATCATTTCTAAACTAATTATTGAAAACATTGATACCGGTATATACCAAATATCCCCAAGCTGGCGCGAGCGAAATTAAGTAACGGCTAGCGCGATGCCAGCTCTACGAAGTTTGCAACTTCGTAGCGATAACAATAAGAAAGTAAAAACCCGATCGCTCGGATGTGATAGCGGGGAAATGTTTTCCGTGCAACGTCTGAGTAAAAATAAAAGCCCGATAGCGCGAATATGATAGCGCGGAATTGCATTCCGTGTCACATAAGAGTAAGCGACAACAATAAGAAAGTAGTAAAAACGGTCATGTTTGTAAAAAGATGTGGCTGTTTTCTTTTACAATAATTTGTAATTTACCGCACAGATTACAAAACCTGATAGCCTGGAAATGTTTTCCGTGCAACGTCTGAGTAAAAAATAAAAACACAAAACAGCTACAGATTTAGGCTTGTAACTGTTTTTATAGGGCATAATCAATCATATATCGGACTTCGAGAGCCTCAGCCCTCGTTAGGGATAGCATGCTTAAACATATAATTTCAAAATAGAAATCAATGACTCGATTATTAAAAATATTTGGGATTCTAATCTTGCTATTATTGTTTTTTGGGATTCCCTTAAAATTATATTTTAATAGAAATACTAAATCTTATAATAATCAGAATATTTACTTCGAACATTTCAATGTTTCATTCTCTGGTATTGTTAAAGATAAGGAACAAGTATCTAATGGCGCAGGAATAGTTACATTAGATATCATTACATCTTCAGTAAAAGAATATGATGTAAGAGATGAATATGAAACCTATCTTTGTGTAATAAAAAATGATATCGCAGAAGTTATTATGAATAGATTGTTTTTAATACAGCTAGATGACTCTCTTGTAATAGATTCCAAGAGAAAGAAAATGGATTTATTTAGAAATAGTTCTCTAAAAGAATCTTGGGATTTTCAACTACCAACAAATGCTACTTTCTTTTATACATTTGCTAGATGGAAACATAAACTATAACTTGCCCCAGATGCTGCTAGTATGGGCTACCGCTAGTTTTCAAAACTAGTGGCGGGTATGAGTAAGCAAATAACCTTGGCAGACAAAGCTAAAAATGATAAACAGCCACGATCTATTTTATATAGATTGTGGTTTTGTTTTTTTTAAGAAGAGTATACCCCGCTCCGCAAAGAGTGATTAAAAAATAAAGTTAGAATGCTGCGCGAATATCTCCCGACTTCGCGCAATGATCAAAGACGATAAGTCAAAAAATAGTAAAAACAGTCATGTTTGTAAAAAGATGTGGCCGTTTTTTGTTTTTTAAGAATAAGCCAGTCCCTGCTCTGCATTCTATGCAAAGCCTATCTTCCTTGCTGGTACAAGCAGAAAATAAGTAACGGTCATAGATTTAGGCTCGTAGTTGTTTTATGGTATATAATCAATCATATCTGGACTTCGAGAGCCTCGGCTCTCGTTAGGGATGGCACGTTAAGAATACTTTGATGATATTAGATAATTTCTTCCTTTAAATTTCTGGTTATTCTTATGAGTTATCTAAAAACACATCTTTAACATTTTAATAACAAAAATCACTTAAAGACGCCTAAAACCCACTTCAATTCCTAGGTTAAGGTACTTGTACAAGTGGGTACATGAGCATCAGAACATCGCTTAAGGTACTTATGATAGTGGGTACTCTTCTCATATAGGTATGCATGGGGTACTTCCAACACAGGATAGGGGTACTTCAAACAGAAGCATGACTAGACACAAACAGAAGTATCACTTGTATTGGAGCTAAGTGGCACTTCCCTCAGAGCTCGGTGTTGCTTGTGTTTGAGGTGTCCTCTGGGTAGTCTAGAGGTATGGAGAGGGTACTTACGAAGTACCCTTAAACCGTATGACTGTGTTAATTTATTAACAGATTTTTGATCATTAAGCACTTTAAAAACACTTCGATAAACTCCATGTGCCGGCTTAGTTAGTATGACGCCTTATCATTTGGTTTTTTTCGAGGGCTAAGGCTATCGAAGTCGGAAAATGACTGTATGTGATATTAAAGGAGATGTCATCGAATCTTCAGTTCATTAGATTTCGACTACAAGAGTACTATATCGAGTTGTATTTTGTCTTGCCTGGCAAGGTGAAGTTTCATAGTGATAACGCACAGATGTAAAAAAGTCAGAAACAGGAAGACGGAAGTTAGAAATTATAAATCTATTTTAGAATTAATGTAAACTTTTGTAGGATAAGACAACATCCGACTCCTGACATCCAACCTCCAACTCTCAACTTCGGACTCCTGGCTTCGGACCTCTGACATCCGACTCCTGACTTCCATCCCAAAATTTTCACACAAATCATGGTAACAAATCACACCAAACAGACACTATACTATAAGAAACCATTAGTAAGCGGTTAACAATCATAATAATCAGCACCTTACTAGTATAATTAGCTGTCTTCTATTATCTTTGGCGGCTCATTTTACGGAAGATAAAAAAACGAAATATGCAGTATAAAAAATATATTTTAGTAGTAATCGGTATCATCTGTTTAGTAGGATGTCGTAGCATTTCAGTAAACAAATCTGTTATGCATACTGCTACAACAACTCCCGTAGCATTAGGCGTTATTGGAATCCACGAAAATCATTTGCGTAACACAGATTTTCAGGTAACGACTATTCCTATGTATAAAAAGGATATTCGAGTAGGAGTTACTGCAGCAGATTTTGATAAAACTACCTACAAGGCGTACCTGTCTAAATCACAAAACAACAAACATCAAATTACCTATATAGATTCTTTAGAAACCAAACCACAATTTCTAAAAATAGAACTGATCGATTGGGTATCCACAATTTCCGAATTAGAGCAACCATATAACCAACAAACGATAGCGTACCTAAAACGACAACAAGGTGCAGAAATGATATCATCTGTTTCGTTGGCAGTATCACAAAACACTCTTAACGAAATAAACAGCGCAGAAGCTGTGTTTTTAGTAAACAAAAACTATAAACAATATGAATTATCGCTAGTTAAAGGTGGTAAAACCTATAAAACCATAGATTTTGCGGATACCACCATATTTGGGTATCGATTATCATATTTCTGTTGGGGAGAAAACGATAAGAGAAGAGTTGCTCTTTTTGATATTGTAGATGAAAATGACGATTGCCCAAAAAACACTTATAAAAAAGCTGAAAAGGCAAAAGAAAAAATAAATTATTTTAAGTTGTAAAAAGAAACTTATAATGTCAATTGATCATTTAAAAAAGCGTTAATTCGAGTGTCCGCCTCAGACGGATGTATCGAGAATAGCTTTTTTACGATCATAAATCTATTCTCGATAGCTCTACTGAGAGAAGCCGAAGTGCACTTTTCCTTAGGCTTGTACTGAGGAATATCGAAGTGTCGAAGCACTCGAATGGACGAATTAGGATAAAAACAAAAGATGAACATGAAAAAACAATTCTTATATATCTCAACACTATTCCTTACTTTATTAGGATGCGAAGAAATTCTGTTTGAAGAAGATCTTACGGGTGATATCGTTACAATCATTGCGCCTTCTGATGGATCACAGGTAGAAAGTACATCTGTTTCTTTTAGTTGGGATGCAGTTGATCAAGCTACCTCATACAGACTACAGATTGCCAGACCTACATTCGAGAATGCCGTACAGATTGTAGAAGATACTACGGTAACACTTACTAATTTTAGTATCACACTGGTGAAAAATGATTATGAGTGGAGAGTTCGCGCTCAGAATTCCGGATCACAAACCGAATATACAACTGCTGGTTTTAGTATCACCGAAAGTGAAGATTTTTCTGCAAGAGAAGTACTATTATCATCTCCAGAAGACAATGCCATTATAAACACTACATCAGTTACGCTACAATGGGAAACAGTAACAGATGCTATAACGTATAGAATACAATTATTAGATGAAAGTGATCAGGTAATTCAAGAAAATACTGCTACAAGCACCTCTATTCAACTTACATTTCCTGAAGGAGTTACTAAATGGCAGGTTCGAGCGGAAAATGATACTCAAAGCACCTTATACTTCTCTAGAAGTTTAACTGTAGATAGTATGAATCCTGCCAAACCGGAAACTACTGCACCAGCCAATCAGGCAGTACTTACGGATACAGCAGTATCTTTTAGCTGGACTAGAGAAGCTGTAGAGGGTACAACAGAATTTGATAGTATATATGTATATCGCAATGAGCAATTAACAGATCTAGTTATTAAAGATCGGGTAACGTCTCCATCAGAAATCACATTAGATGCAAGTAATACCTACTATTGGTTTATAAAAGCTTTTGATGAGGCAGGTAATCAAAGTGAAGCTAGTGACACTTTTAATTTCACAATAAATTAATACCATGCTAAAAGGTAAAAAAGGATTATATATTTTACTACCAATAGTCGTATTCATTTGGGGAGCTATTATTTTTCAAGTGGTTGATGCATTTTCTGATGAAGATCCAGTAGTTTCTGATATTACAAAGGTTTCTTTTGCCACCATAAAAACCAAGGAGCGAGAGAAATTTACGATTGGTGAAATAGATAGAGATCCATTTTTAGGAACTATATACCGTCCTAAAAAGGTGCTAAACAAAAATCCTAAGCCAATAGTAAAAAAACAGGAGACTGCCTGGCCTTCTATTCGTTATAAAGGGTTGGTTTCCGCACAAAATAATTCGTTAGCTATTTTTTTAGTAGAGATAAACGGATCAGATCAATTGATGAAGGCTAACGAATCATTTTCCGATGTGAAACTTATAAAAGGATCTTCTAGCTCCGTAAAACTAAAATATAAAGGTAAAACCAAGGAATTCCCCATTTTGAATTGAATGTATTCTACAAAATAAAAGCCCAAGCCATGCAGTTTGCATTGCTGATTTCTGTAATTATTGCAATACTACTTAGCGCCTTCTTATTACTTACACACGTACAATCTTTTTTTAGAATTAAATCACAAGAATTAATCGAAGCAGCCGAGTTAGCAAATTATCAACTATTCGAATCTTTAAACGACGCTACTACATCAAACGATACGATTCGCACCAATCTGGATACAAAAACCTTAAAATTAGCTACCAATTATTATGGCGCCTGGACAAAAACGTTTTCTGAAGTTACCATTAGAAATAGGAAAGTTAAAAAAGTCGCTTTCTCAGGATCCATTTTAGATCAAAAAACACCAAATCTTTATTTGGCAAATAAAAATGCTCCATTAGTCGTGGTTGGCAATACGCAATTAGAAGGAAATAGTTACTTACCTAAACAAGGTATCAAAGCCGGAAATATATCCGGTAATTATTATCAAGGATCAAGTCTTTATTATGGACGTACCATGGAAAGCAAGGAAACAATTCCTGAGCTAGATGTTACATGGCTTTCATATATCGAAGCACTTACAAAAGGTGATTACATCGACGAAGATTTTATTATTCCACTTGAAAAAGAAATTAAAAACTCATTTTACAACACTCCAAAAATTATATATAATAAGGAATCTATTATTCTTGGAAATGAAAAAATATCTGGAAACGTCATTGTACAATCAGCGTCCAAAATTGTTATCACATCAACTTCGCAATTAACCGATGTGATACTGATTGCTCCAACTATAATAATTCAAGATAATGTAAAAGGTAGGTTTCAGCTACTTGCCACCAAAAAGATTGAAGTTGGAAAACGGTGTCACCTCTCCTACCCATCTTCGATAATGCTGTTAGACAAAAATAGTATACCAATAGCTAATCAAGGAAATGCTTCGCAAAGCAAAACTCCGGATTTTAGTATCGATAAAAATACCATCATTGAAGGCTCTGTTGTGTATTTAAAAAAGAAAACAGCTATACAAAATCGAATCAAAACACATCTAAAAATAGAAAATAATGTTGCGATTACTGGCGAAATATATTGTCAAGGAAATATCGAGTTTTTAGGTACTGTAAAAGGGTCTTTATACACTCAGCAATTCATCGCTAATCAGTCAGGTTCTGTATATCTTAATCATTTGTATAATGGTAAAGTTCTGATAAATCCTATTCCTGAGTATGCAGGACTACCATTTAAGAACTCTAAAAAGAACGTAGCAAGATGGTTATACTAAAAAAAATACGAGCTGCTACATTGATCGAAACTTTAACGGCTTCGGTATTGATTATTATTGTATTTATGATCGCTAGCTTAAGTTTCAATAACATATTCAGTAATCATATAAAAAGGGATCGTAGCGCCATTGAAAATAGAATTAAAGAATTAGAATATTTGATCATTCATCATAAAATAGATATACCGTATACGGAAGATTTTGGCTCTTGGGAAATTGAAGTTATTACTAAGAATAACAACAACATTATATTTTATCGTCAGGGTGATAATACTTTAGAAAAACAAGTAATACAACATGACTAGTACTTCTCATAAAATAAAGGCCTTTACCATAACTGAAATGATGGTAGTCATTGTTATTTCTGCGGTTGTAGTCGGATTAGCCTTTACCATATTGGGGATTGTACAAAACAATATGAGAAGTATTGAGAATAATTATGAGTATCAAGCGCAAATACAATCTCTAGAAGTTGCCTTAACCATAGATTTTAATAAATATCCAACTGCACAATGGAATCCCAGGGAAAATGAATTACTACTTTCTTCTCCTATTCAAGAAAAGGTGTATAAATTCAGTACTGATAGTATTATAAATGACCTGGATGTTTTTATAGTAAAAACAAAGCATACTACCTTTTATTTTGAAGGAGAAGAAGTAAAATCAGGAAGCGTTGATGGTATTAAGTTTACCTTTGACAACACTACGGATTTACATCGTATTTTTATTTACAAACACAATGATCCTACAATCCACTTCTGAATATGGGAATAAAAATCGAAAATACTACAAAAGCAAAACAAAAGGATAGCTCTTTTGATATTTCGGAAATCCTAACGAAGGAGATTACCTTATTCGGAAATGCCTTTAACAGCAAAAAGAAAGAACAATGGTATGCAGAACTAAGTGTTTTATTAAAATCCGGAATCGATCTTAAGAGTGGATTAGAGTTATTGTCGGAAACTCAGAAAAAAGAAAAAGATCAGAAGTTAATGACCACCATGCTATCTAAACTGATCGATGGTAACGCTTTTTCTGAAATACTAAAAACGAATAAAAACTTTACCGATTACGAATATTATGCAGTAAAAATTGGAGAGCAAACAGGTCAGCTAGCTCGAATCACATTAGAACTAAGTGATTTTTATAAACGAAAAAATGATCTAAAAAGAGAGATCATTTCTGCACTTACCTACCCTATCATTGTGCTGCTAACAGCTTTGATTGTTATATTTTTTATGCTTAGATATGTAGTTCCTATGTTTGTAGATATCTTTAAGCAAAACAATGTAGAGCTTCCGGGTGTTACTAAAGCTATCATTGGTTTTTCTGAGTTTACGGGTGAAAATGGACTCCTTATTTTGGGATGCATTGCTATCGGAATAGTTTCTATTTTCCTTGTTTCAAAGAAAAAATGGTATCGAAAATTTATAGGTAATCTTCAGCTCAAAATTCCAATCCTCGGTAATTATTTCCGGAAAATATATATGGCCCAATTTACACAAGCACTTTCACTACTAACCTATGCAAAGGTTCCCATGGTGGACAGCATTGATTTGGTCAAAAACATGATTAATTTCTACCCGTTGCAGCAAGGCTTATACAAAACCAATCAATCCGTCATTTCAGGAGATAAATTAAGTGCTTCATTTGCCAAAAGCCCAATTTTTGACAAAAAATTGATTGCCATGATCAGGGTCGCTGAAGAAACCAATCAAACCGAATTTATTTTTCAGAAACTCAATGAACAATACAATCAGCAGGTAAAACATCAGTCACAAGTAATTTCTAATGTATTAAACCCCTTACTCACTATTATGGTAGGAGTTATAGTAGGTGTAATACTAATAGCAATGTATTTACCAATGTTTAGATTAAGTAGTGTGATTGGATAATAATAATTCTGATCATTCAATTGACTAAGTAAAAGGTAACAAACTTTATTTATACCGGAATACATAAAATCTAGCTTCACACATCGCATAATTTTGCACAAAATTAAATCAAAGAGGTTTTTGTGCAGAAATATTCCGTTGATCCACATTATTCTGTCGAACCCCCACAAAGTCATGTTTTGTTATTATGAAGAATTTACCTTAGAGTTATATAACTTATAAATTTTTCACATTATGATTGACAAAATCAAAAACTTAGGGACTTCTCTTAACAAAGAACAGCAAAAAGAAATCAACGGAGGAAATATCGGTGGAAGACGATGTAATTCAAACGCGGACTGCTGGAATATGTCTCCGTTTTTAGGACCTGGAGATGTTTCTTGTAGATACTCTCCTTTTTCATCGTACAAGGTATGTCAGTTTAATTAAGAGAATTTATTCTCTTTTGAGTCATCCTGAAACGGATTGGCAGTTTTTAATATCCCCTATGAAGCTAGCTTCATAGGGGATATTGTTATGTATAAAATTAGGTGTTTTTCTTTTTTGAAGGAACTCTAAATGCTTTCCTTGCTTTTATCTTATTATATAGTACAATCACCACTGCAAAAAGTGCTAACAGGGCAAATCCTCCTCTGCCCATTAAGTAATCAATAATCTCCATAGTTATAATTTTACTCTAGAGTCGGTAAAAACGGCAAGAACTTACATTTTTTTCTAATCTTCTTAGCTATGAAATTCAGGCAGATAATATGTAAAACCCTGAATAAATTTTGTTTTATTTCTTTTTAAGAAACTATGCTAAAAAGCAAAGTGATAATTATTTAACCAGTCATCACAGAGGTGCGTATGGAATATTCATCAATACTAGAAAGATTACTAAGTGAATAAATCTGATGCGAAGTATTACTTATGATATCTTCATAAAATGCTAATATCTTAGCATCAAAACCAGGAGTATCTTCTGCAGTGATCTTAAATATATCCATCTGATAGATAAAATTATTTAGAATATGATGACTAGAAGATAGCATCGCTTTATAAATCTTTAATTTTGCATTTTCTAATTTGACTTTTTTAAAGCGTCTGCGCATATCAAGTACTAAGAAAACGGAAAATATCAAGAAAGGAATAATAAATTCATCAAATTCGAACTGCTCTATACTGGCTAGAAATGCCAATACTTGTTCAAAAAGGTCTAGTTCTAAAAAAATAGCGGAGAAATACACGAACACGGATAACGATAATCCGATGATCGTAAGTTTGTAGTTGTTCATTGGAGGGGTCCTGAGGTTTAAAGTAATGACGATTTGTGATTGTTTTTAGTACATTATGATTTCTATTTCTGGATAAAATCATATAAGGATCGATTGTTAAGCCAGATAAATGTACATAAAATTTAATAAAAAAACGGTTTTACCATAATTTATTAACAATGCACGCATAGTTATTCACAATTTTAGTTGTCTTCATGAATCTACACTATCAAAATCCGGCTACGGCATACATACCCCACATATAACCGTAGCCATTGATTTTTTTTGTAATTGCTATTCAATTAAGCCTACCTTATTCATTGAATATTGCCCTTACTATATGTAAGTGTCATTAAACAGGTATTTGTTACTGTCAATTTTTAATTATTTTAAAAATAAATTGTAAGGCGTTAAGAATTAGCAGATAATAAGGTGGTTTTTATTGAATACGAGACAGAAGATAAAAAACAAAAGCTACTTTTTACAGTAACTTTTATCTTCTAGTAAATATTTATTTCTGAATTACAAATTATGCTAAATACAGGTAAACTCTTTAGTCATCAGTATCAATGTAAACACGACCATCAGTATAGGTTTCGCCATCATCAAATGAAATTTCTAACATAAATGATGTAGCTGTGAGTGACGAAATTTTATATAATCCACCACTAACCGTTTGTCCCTGTCCTGATAAATTAGTAACTTCTATTATACCGGCTGCTTGATCAAACCATTGCCAGTTTCCTTCACCTAGAACATCATTACCAAATAAAGAAATGTTTTGCCTATAAGTATTGTCTGATGAAAAATAAATATCAGCAGTAAAATCAGCCTCATCGAACCACCATTTGTCAAACAATAACTCTAAATTGTCATTGACTATCACGTCATCAGTATCATCACTGGAACAACTTACACTAAAAACACTTGTTAAAAGTAATACGAATAGCATTTTGGGTACTCTTGTTTTCATTCTTTTTTATTTTGGGTTATTAATTTATAAACACTTACTTTTTACAGTAACTTTTATTTTTTATTTTTTTTCTTACTCACATCCGTCCTTGTCAATGAAGAGCATCGTCAAAGTCTTATAATCACATAACTATAAACCTGCCAGCTACGGTAGATCCTAACTATTTGGTTTTTTTAATCCACGCGATCAAAATCTGGCCACGGCACACATACCCCTACGCAACCGTAGCCATTTGATTTCTAAGTAAAGTTAATCTGACTAAAATGCCTACCATAATCATCAAACTAAACTATTACTATATATATGTGTCGTGAGAGATTATTTTGTTACCCCCTCTTTCTTGATTTTTTTTATTTTTTTTATTTAGGCAAATATATGACGTGCAAAAATCAACTTCTTAGCTAAAAGATGTTGTATTTAGTTTTTATAATAACGAAATTAAAATTGAAAACCTGCTTTTAAGTTTCCAAAACAGAAATATAATTAAGCAACCTCCTCACCTTTAGAAGCTTCCCATATCCTAAACCACTCTTCATCTGTAATCTGAAGTGATAAAGAATTTACAGCAGACTGAATACGATTTATTTTTGTTGAACCTATAATGGGTACTATTCCTGAAGGGTGTTTTAATATCCAAGCGGTCAGTATTTGATCAGGAGATGTATCATACTTATCTGCTAAACTATTTACAACTTTATTTATTCTTAAAACTTTTTCATCTGGTTGTTTTGAAAAGAACTTCCCTCCAGCAAGCGTAGAATACGCCATAGGTTTTATGTTATGCTTTATACACTGATCTAAAGAACCATCAATAAATGGTGCTAGCTGTAATGGTGAGATTTCTATTTGATTGGTTTGTAGCGGAAAAGAAGTATTTAACATATCGAACTGAGAAGTAGCAAAATTAGACACTCCAAAATTCAACACTTTACCACTTGATTTTAGCATTTCAAAAGCTTCTGCTATCTCTGATGGATTCATTAGAGGGCTTGGCCTATGAATCAACAACATATCTATATAATCTGTTTGTAAATTCATCAATGATTGTTCTACAGACTCTATAATATATTTTTTGGTTGTCTTATAGGACTTTATCTTGTTGTCAGGTCGATTAGGAGTCACTAACCTAATTCCACATTTAGTAATCAACTGTATTTGTTTTCTTAGCGAGCTTTTATCTTTGATAGCACTACCAAATAATGCTTCGGTGGTATAATGTCCATAAATATCTGCGTGATCAAAGGTTGTTACGCCAATATCAATGCAATCTTCGATTAATTTTTGAGATTGATCAATGGTAAGATTTGCTCCCCATTCTCCCCAATTCATACATCCCGCTACTATTCTAGAAAATAATGATCCGTTTTCTGAAACCTTTGTATTCATTTTATTTAATTTTTAGACTATAACCTAAGATATATCTTCTCAATAATTTATTGCTTCATATATCAATCGCTGAATTTCTGATCGAATATCGTTTGATATCAATTTACGATTGGCAGAATCAGGAAACGTACGATTACTAAGAAATACGTAGATGATTTCTTCATCAGGGTCTGCCCAGGTAAATGTCCCGGTAAAACCACTATGCCCATAACTATTCATAGATATACAACCACAAGTGGGTCCCACATCACCTAACTGAGGTTTATCAAATCCCACACCTCTTCTTACATCTCTATCACAATAAGTGCAGGTATTAAACTCAGCTATAGTCTGACTGCCTATATATTGCTTACCACCATAATACCCGCCATTAAGATACATCTGCATTATCTTAGTAACATCGTTTGCATTAGAAAATAAACCTGCATGACCTCCAATACCTCCAAACATTGCCGCTCCCTGATCGTGTACATATCCGTGAACAATCTCTTTTCTATATGCTTGATCATTTTCGGTAGGAACAATGTGCTTTTTATCAAACTTGCTTAACGGTAAATACCCCATATTACTTGCTCCTATCGCCTTGTAAAGATGTTGTTGAGTCAAAGCGTCTAAATTATTTCCATAGTGTTCTTCGATAAAAGATTTCATTAAATAATATGGAAGATCACTGTATTTATAACTAAGCCTACTTCTTAATTCGCTATCTCTTATCCGTAACATTAGTGAATCTTTCATATCACTTCTTAGATACAAATTACCAGTTACTTTAATATTAAATTCATCAGAAGGTTTATTTCTATAGTATTTCTTATCTGGTCTTGTAGTAGCAGTATCTAGCGTTTTTAAATAAAAAGGAATCCAGGCTCTTAATCGTGCATAATGGGACAGCATCGATCTAACAGTAATATCCTTTTTATTAGAATCGCTAAACGAAGGCAACATCTCTCCTACTCTGGTATCCAAAGATAAAATACCTTTATCTTTTAGTTCCATTGTTAATGGTAATGTAGAAAGAATTTTAGTCAAGGATGCCAAGTCATAAATGTCTGAGCTTTTAACTTTCCGGGATTTTGAATAGGTATGGTATCCATAATTTTTATTGAAAATCACCTTACCTTTTCTCGCGACGATTAATTGCAAGCCTGGCGTCATATCTCCTCTTAAGGCTATATCTACTATTGAATCAATACGCTCTAATTTATGAGAGTTCATACCTACCGTTTCCGGTATACCATATGTAAGGCGTTTTAAAGATCTTGTTTCAAACCCTGTTCCTAAAGGAAAATCCACACCAAGACTTACCGGAAGTTTTCCTTTTGCTTCTATAGCTCCAAAAAGCAATTGAGCGGCTTTTTGTTGGGCAACCGGACTATTTTGATATGCCATTAAAATACCTTCAAAGTTTGTGGTTGTCTGCAAATCTAACATTGCATAAGGGCGAGAAAAAACACTAAGAACCGTATTATTTAACCTAGCGATTTCATATAGCCATACCAATTCTTTATCCTTAAACTTATAATCTTTCCAAGGATTAGCATTTGATTTATGTAAACCAACAATGACATAATTATAGTTTCGTAACTGATCCAATATATCAGATAGCTGATTACCTTTTACCCAATCTACTTTAGTATACTTGTTCAGTTCTTCTAAAAAGATTTCTCCAGAATCATCTCCGAGAGAAACATATGCTACTTTTTTAAGATCTAAATTTTTAACAGGTAATATTGCCCGATCGTTTTTGATTAAGGTTAAAGAATTCTCTACCAGTTTATGATGCAAAACCTCATTGGCAATACTATTAAGCTCTTCGGTAAGGTATTCAGTTTTTACAGGCTTGTATTTATGAAGTCCTGCCTTATATTTTGCTTGTAGTATCTTTTTAACAGAGTGGGATAAGCGTTGCTCTGTAATTTCACCCGCGTAATACGCTGATACAATTTTCTGAGATGCCAGTGGAACATCTTCTGATATTAAAAGAATATCATTTCCTGCCTTCAAAGCTGCAAGATCAATATCGCCAGGGGCTTTAAAATCAGAAGCTCCTTTCATATTCAAAGCATCTGTAATGATTACCCCTTCAAAACCAAGACTGTCTTGTAAAATATTAGTAACTACGTTCTCAGAAATTGAAGATGGATATCCCGATCGAGGTTCTAAGCTTGGAATATTAAGGTGTGCGACCATCACACTGGATAATCCGTCAGCAATTAGTTTACGATATGGGTATAGCTCTATACTATCTATTCTTTTTTGATCAAAATTAATGGTTGGCAATGTTTTATGTGAGTCACTATCCGTATCTCCGTGACCTGGAAAATGTTTTGCACTTGCCAGAACACCCTCTTTTTGCATTCCTTTCATAAAAGCTAACGCCTTCTCTGTCACATTATCCTTGTCTTCACCAAAAGAACGATTCCCAATAATTGGGTTTTTTGGATTCGTATTCATATCCACAACAGGTGCAAAATTAATATGGACACCTAACCGTTTACAGTGTTTAGCTATTTGTCGACCTGTCTCTTCTATTAAATCATTATCCTGAATAGCTCCCAAAGTCATATTCCACGGAAAAGCTTTGGTAGAATCCAATCGCATAGCTAATCCCCATTCTGCATCCATCCCAATAAGTAAAGGCACTTTAGAGAGTTCTTGATACTCATTATTTAATTTAGCCTGACGCTGTGGCCCTCCTTTAGAAAAGATAATTCCTCCAATATGAAATTCCTCTATCAGTTTCTTTATTTTGTCTGTCTCTTTCTTAGGTTTTGAAGAAAAAACATCTACCATAAATAGTTGTCCTATTTTTTCCTTTAGTGTCATTCGATTATAAATACTATCTACCCACAATCTTTGGGTATCATATTCATCTTCAACAATAAGTGGACTTAATGGAATTATATCAGTTTTTAGTTCAATAGTAAGAGAATCAGGCTGATTTGCGTTGATCGAATCTTCTATCTTTAAAACATCAGATTGCTGGGAATAAACTGATAAGGTGAAAATAAAAATTATATAGGAAAAGTATTTTGTAAAAGTATATCGCACAAAAAAACTAATTTAAAAAACGGTTATGCCAACTTTCTTTAGCAGGAACTTCCCAATCTGTTTTATATTCGGCAATATTAGTTACCAGATTATTAAACACAATAGTATTAGGAGATACAGATCGGTTTTTTGCCATTTTCCTAAAGTCTGTAAGTGATTTATATGCAACAAACTCTCCTTGTTTATAAGAAACATTCATTTTATCCATCAAATCGACATTGTAATCGCTTTCTAATTTCTGGATAAAATGTACGGAAGCATCTATAGAACATCCTGTAGCCGCATTCGCATCTTGATCTAGAGCAATACTAATAAACCTTTTATATTTTATATCATATCCTGCCTTAAGATCTGCTCCGTGTGCAGTCCATTGTGTTATAAAAGTATCTAACTTTTTTTTTATCTCTTCTAACTCCTCTGAAGTAAAGGATCTATTGGCTTGATATATCCAAATTCTCGAAGTATCAGGGAGCTCATTAAAATCTACTAACATCTGCTTTCTTTTTATTCTCTAAAATAACAAAAACTATTTCTAATTGTTGCAACAAAAAAGAGTTAATATGAAGAAACATATTAACTCTTTAATTATTGTATTTCATTTATTAAAAAATACTTTTATAAATCTTGAGCATTTGCAATTAATTCTGCCACATCCATCACATCAATACTATCTTCTTTCTCTTTGCTTTTCACACCATCGGTCATCATAGTATTACAGAAAGGACAACCAGCAGCAATAATATCAGGTTTTGTTTCCAGAGCATCCTCAGTTCTTTCGATATTAACATCTTTATTACCTGGTTCTGGTTCCTTAAACATTTGTGCTCCTCCTGCTCCGCAGCATAACCCATTGCGCTTGCAACGCTTCATCTCTATAAGTTCTACTTCTAATTTCCTAAGAAGATCCCTAGGTGCTTCATATACATCATTTGCTCTACCCAAGTAACAAGGATCGTGAAAAGTAATACGTTTTCCTTTAAACTTTCCTCCTTGTACGGTTAATCTTCCTTCATCTAACAAAGACTTAAGAAATTGTGTATGGTGCATCACTTCATAATCTCCTCCTAATACAGGATACTCATTTTTTAATGTATTGAAACAATGAGGACAAGCGGTAACTACTTTCTTTATTTCATAAGCATTCATTACTTCTATATTTGTAACTGCTTGCATCTGGAACAAGAATTCATTACCTGATCTTTTGGCAGGATCACCAGTACAGCTTTCCTCCGTACCTAATACAGCAAAGTCTACATTGGCACTATGAAGTAATTTCACAAAAGCTTTAGTAATTTTCTTGGCTCTGTCATCAAAACTACCAGCACAGCCTACCCAAAATAAAACTTCTGGCTTTTTTCCTTCAGCCATATACTCTGCCATTGTTGGCACCTTTACTGTTTCACTCATATGTATTTACTATTTATATATTATGATTTCCGTTTTAAAAATTATTCAAAACAAAAATTCATATTTAATCGTGTTTACCGTCGTCAAAAACTTCGATGGTTACTACTCTCTCTACCAGTTCTGTAAATTTACCAGTATAACGAGTAGCTTTTACCAAGTGATTATCAATCCAATGATAGTTTCCTCCTCTTGGTTTTCCCATTAAAAGACTATGATACTTAAATCCGTGTTTATTTAACCAAGCCTCTGTAACTTCTCTATGATCTTCTGTTCTGGATGTAAAAAAGCATATAATATGTCCTTCTTCATACCATTTGTTCAATGTAATTAATGCATCCGGAAATGGTGCACAAGTAGCCATTCTCTCTGGTTCTTCATTAGGAACATCTTCTGTAATTGTTCCATCAATATCAATAAGATAGTTTTTAATACCTTCTGGTAAAACAGGACTAATATGTTCTCCGGCTTCTATCTTATCATGCAATAGTTTCTCTACTTCTTCCTTCTTCATAATTTCTAAATTCTCTTAAATTTTTAAAGTTTATGGTTAATAGTTATGGTTAATCGTATTATCATTTTTATTCTTGACTCCAGTTTAATCTATCCATTTGGTTAAATGGCCAAGGAGCTCCATTATTTTCTATGTTAGACATCATATTATTAAGGTCTGTTGGCGCTGCACTTTGCTCCATTACTAAATATCTTCTCATATCTAAAATAATAGACAATGGACTAATACTCACCGGGCAGGCCTCTACACAAGCATTACAACTTGTACACGCCCATAATTCTTCTGGAGTAATATAATCGTTTAATAATTGTTTACCATCGTCAACAAAACTACCATTCTTATCAATATTATCTCCTACTTCCTGAAGGCGATCTCTGGTATCCATCATAATTTTACGAGGCGACAGCTTCTTACCTGTCTGGTTTGCCGGACATTCACTAGTACAACGTCCACACTCTGTGCAAGTATATGAATTAAGTAACTGTACCCAGTTTAGATCTGTTACATCAGAAGCACCAAATTTTTCTGGTTCAGCTTCGGCTTCGTCTTCTGCAGGGGCTGCAAATGGATCTGCATTAGGGTCCATCATAAGCATCACCTCTTTGGTAACAGCTTCTAGGTTATCCATTTGTCCTTTAGGCTTTAAGTCTCCAAAATACGTATTAGGAAATGCTAAAAGGATATGTAAATGTTTAGAGAAATATAAATAGTTCAGAAATATTAGAATCCCTATAATATGCATCCACCAAGCACCTCTTTCGACAAGAATCAAACTTGCTTCTGACATTCCATTAAATAATGGTGCTATATATTGACTTACTGGATATGCTCCAGCTTTCGCATAATGTTCTGCTCCCAAACTTTGTAATTGGAAATCTGCACCATTCATTGTAAGAAACAGTGTCATTAATACAACCTCAAAATACAGGATAATATTACCATCATTTTTAGGCCAACCTTTTAAAGTCTTAAAACGCTTAATATTAATTACATTTCTTCTTATCCAGAATATAAATACACTCACTAGCACTAAAAGTGCTAAAATTTCAAAAGAACCAATTAGGAAATCATAAAAACCTCCTAAAAAAGCAAATATTCTATGTGTCCCTAAAATACCATCTATGATAATTTCCAGTACTTCAATATTGATAATAATAAATCCTAAATAGACTACAACATGTAATATTCCCGAAATAGGTCTTCTTACCATCTTAGATTGCCCAAAAGCAATACGCGCCATATTATTGAAGCGCTCTTTTTTATTATCAGTTCGATCTACATCCTTACCCAATCGAATATTCCGAATGACTTTACGAATGTTTTTAGTAAAATATCCAATTCCAGCTATTAAAGCAATTATAAATATGATATTAGGAATATATTGCATAGTTTGGTAGTAGTTAGTTTATTGAATCTGTTGGTTTTACGTACGGTTTATTCTTTTTCCCAAAGACAGAGACATTCACATATCGCGTTGGGTTTAATCGAAGATCCTGAAGTAATAATTCTAGTTCTTTACTGGCTTTTTCTAAATTACCATATAATTTATCATCCTTAAGTAGCTTACCCGCAGTTCCGTTTCCAACTTCTAAATCTTTAGAGATTTTTTCGAAATTAGCTAAAACACTGTCTAAATCATTAACCAACTTACCTATGTTAACCTTTGATAAGGAATCCGAGAATTGGTTAAGATTCGTTGACATTTCGTCGAGATTAGAAAGCGTACTGTTTAGCTTCCCTTCATTACCTGACAAAATATTGTTCAACGCTCCAGATGCGCCTTTGAAGTTTCTAACCGTAATACTTAGGTCTTTAAATATAGAATTCAGATTATTTTTATTATCAAGAGATAAAATTTCATTTACAGAAGTTAATAACGTATCCGCATCTTTTATTGCGGATTCTAATTTGAGCTGAAGTGGTGTTAACTGTTCATTTACCAATTCCAAAAGACCTGCTTCTACTTTTCCTGGAAGCGTGTCTTGATCTTTTGCTTCCAATCCTTGTTCATAAATAGGCTCTATTGCAAGGCTTTTGCCTCCAATTAAACCTCCTCCATAAACCTTTGCCAAGCTATTTTTAGAGAAAGAAAAATTACTATTAACATTAAATTTAACCAACAGTTTCCCGTTAGTATCAGCAAAACCTATAGAAATGACTTTACCGACTACTAGACCATTTATGGTAACAGCAGAAGAAGGTATTAAACCTTCTACATTATCATATATAGCATAAAAAGTCCTATCATCATTCAAAAGGTTTTTACCTTTTAAAAAACTATAACCAAAAATCAAAAGTGCTATAGCAGACAGTGCTAAAATTCCTGTTTTAACTTCGCGAGTAAATTTCAAAATAGCATATGTTTAGGACACAAATTTAGAATAAAAAAAATACTTCTAAAGATTATTAACGAACGAATTATCAGTATTTATTTAGATTAATTCGATGAAGTATCTGTTTTTAACGCTTCTGTAAGTGGAATTAATTCATTATCCTTAAATGCAACCACAAAACAAGAGGTATACCCTTTCTCTACAGCTACACCTTTTAACTCCTTGATTAAATTATAATTAGAGGTGTTTCCGAAGTAGTATTTATGTAACTCACCAAACTGAACTTTGGACAATTGATTCAATCCATTAAAATTTTTCGGGTCAAGCTCAATATCATTAGAACCGGCTGCAATCTGAACTTTAAAAATTATATCATCATATAATTCCTCTCCCACCATTTGTGTTATTGAATCATTGTTAACTGTTTCTGGGATTTCAGGTTCCGGCACATAATACGCTGCATCCAGGCTTTCCTTATAATCTACGATTGACTTGATTATAGATTTCGCCATTTCTTCCTGACCTTTTTTAGAATTAAGATATTTCCCTTCTTTATTATTAGTAAGAAATCCTAATTCTATAAGCACGCTTGGCATATATGTCTGGTGTAATACAACAAAACCAGCTTGTTTTACTCCTCTACTTTTTCGTTTTAATGTTTTATTGAATCTATTCTGCACAAAACTTGCTAGCGTAAGGCTTTGATCAAGATATTCTTCCTGCATTAATGTTAATCCTATAATAGATTCTGGAGAATTCGGATCAAAACCATCATAGTTTGCCTCGTAATTATCTTCCATTAAGATAACAGAGTTTTCATTTTTCGCTACATTAAAGTTTTCATCATTAGCATGCAATCCTAATACAAATGTTTCTGTTCCATATGCTTGAGAATGATGAGAGTTACAATGAACAGATACAAATAGATCTGCCTTTGCTTTATTTGCTATACTTCCTCTCTCGTGTAATTCGATAAATTTATCATCCTTTCTAGTATATACTACTTTAAATCTATCGTCCTTTTCTAAAGCCGTTCCAACTGCTAATACTACTTTAAGAGAGATATCCTTCTCTTTATAACCATTACCTCTGTTTCCAGGGTCATGTCCACCATGTCCAGCATCCAAAACCACGACAAACTTTTCCTTATAACTATCCGGAGCTACTGATATAGAAAATGCAGACAGTATAAAAATCAATACAATCGACAAGGAGCTATATATTATTTTCTTTTTCATAATTACACAAAATTATCACTTAGCTTGAAACATTACCTAATTGTTTCCGTATTTAGTATAATAATTCTAAAATCATAAGGTTATGATCTTAGAAATTACAATACAAGTTTTATTTACAATAACGTCGGAGCCCTGTATTTGATATAAATATTTATTTTTTTACCAATTACAATCTCTACATAAAAAATATATGTAATTTTGGCACTTCAAAAACTAAGCCATAGTTTTACAAAAATAGGATTTAAACCATTGCAAACAACGGTACGTAACATACTTTATTCACTAAGTTTTTCACTATTTTGTATTTGTTATACAACTGCACAAGAGTTTGATAAAACCACTAAGAAACCAGTTCCGGTTAAAAAGGATACTCTTTCTATACCTAAGAACACTGTAGATCCAAAATCAGAAATACTTCAGAATGAGAAAGATCAAGATACCACCAAGAAGGACACCATTGCGGAACCACCACAATTATTGACGGATAAAGTAAAATACAAATCCACTGATTATATGAAACTTAGTCGTAGAGAAAACAAAATGTATCTCTACAATGAAGCTGAAATCATATATGGTGAAATGCAAATTAACGCAGGACTTATTATCGTTGACAATGCTAAAAACGAAGTATATGCCTATGGTATTAAGGATTCTGTTGGTGACTATTCTCAGACCCCAATTTTTAAACAAGCTCAGAATGTAGTAGAGCCGGATTCTATTCGTTTTAATTTTGACACAGAAAAAGCACTTATTTACAATTCCAGAACCAAACAAGGTGAAATGAATGTTAAAGGAGAAGTGTCAAAAAGAGTGAATGATTCTGTTATATATATGAATAATGTAAAATTCACTACTGCTGAGGATGTTGATAACGCAGATTATTACTTTTATGCAAGACGAATAAAACTAGTCCCTAAAAAGAAGATAGTAACAGGACTTGTAAATATGTTTATTGCGGACGTTCCAACACCTCTTGGCTTACCTTTTGGGTATTTCCCTTTACAGGAAAACAGAACTTCTGGCTTTATTATTCCTAGTTATGGAGAAGAAAATAATAGAGGATATTTTCTTCAGAATGGTGGGTACTATTTTGCATTAAGTGATTTTGCAGATTTAACAATAACTGGTGATTACTATACCAATGGTAGTTATACGCTCTTAACAGAATCTGCATATGCAGTACGTTATAAATATAGAGGGAATCTTAGGTTTAGGTTTGAAAACAATCTAACTAGTGAACGAGGTTTTCCTGATTTTTCTAG
The DNA here is from genome assembly GCF_947495315.1 of uncultured Aquimarina sp. Classification (GTDB taxonomy): domain Bacteria; phylum Bacteroidota; class Bacteroidia; order Flavobacteriales; family Flavobacteriaceae; genus Aquimarina. Next base: position 80,897 of record NZ_CANLYD010000022.1, read on the forward strand.
AACTACTACATATAATATTCAGTGGACTCATAACCAGGATGCAAAAGCAAATCCTAACTCAAGATTTTCTGCATCGGTAAACTTTGGAAGTAGTGACTTTTTTCAGCAATCTACGAATCAGTTAAATACCGGTAATTTCTTAAACAATCAGCTTAGTTCTTCTATTTCCTATGCTAAAACGTTTCAAGGAGATCCGCAAGTAAATTTTAATATAGCCGCCAATCATAATTCTAATACTCAAACAGGAATAGTTAATCTTACTCTTCCTAATGTAAATGCTAGCGTATCACGAATATTTCCTTTTGCGCCAAAAGTGGGTATTAAAAAAGGAATTATTCAAAACATCAACACGCAATATAACTTTAGAGGAGAAAATAGAATTCAGACTACGGATGACGAGCTTTTTACTTCTGAGATGTTTCAGGGCGCAAGTATAGGAATGCAACACACAATTCCTATCAGTACCAATTTTAAGATCTTTAAATATCTAAGTGCTACTACGGGAACAAGTTTTCAGGAGAATTGGGTGTTTGAGACTATCGAACAGAGTTTTGATGAAGATGCCAATGACGGCGTAGGTGAAGTAGTAAGAGACACAATTACGGGTTTTGATGCATACAGAACTTATAATTTTTCTGCTAGTTTAGGAACTACTATTTATGGTACCTTTAACTTTAAAAAAGACAAGAAAATACAAGCGATCCGTCATACGATGAGACCTTCTATAAGTTATAGTATCAATCCGGCTTTTAATGAATTCTATGATGAATATACTATCCCTGATGATCTGAGCACACCGGATATTGATGAAGCAGAAGTGGTTGAATATTCACGTTTTGAAGGTGGTTTCTTTGGAGCACCAAGTAATACTTTTTCGAGTAGCGTAGGTTTTTCTTTAAGTAATAATCTAGAAGCAAAAGTAAGAAGCAGGGACACCACTGCCACTGAACCTAAAAAAGTGGTACTACTAAATAATTTAAATTTTCGAACAGCTTATAATATTGCTGGTGACTCACTTCAAGTTAGTCCTCTATCAATAACTGGAAATATTCCTATCGTTCAGAATAAATTAGACATTAATTTTAGTGCAGAGTTAGATCCTTATGCATTAGACAACAACAATCGTAAAATTGATGTTTGGAACATTAATAATGGTGGTAGTTTGTTTAGGTTAACCAGAGCTAGTGCTAATTTTGGATACTCGTTCTCTAGCAAAGATTTTGAAAAAGGAAAATCCGATGAAGACCCTTTAAGCAACCAAACCTTAAGAAATGGTGGTAGGCCAGATAACCTATTTGGTGGAGGAACAGATTTTAGAGAAGAGCAAACATATCGACAAAACGATAATGATCGAGAACAAAAGGATGTTAAAAATTATAGTTATAAAATTCCCTGGTCCTTACGTTTATCGTATACGGTTAATTATAGCAATAATGCACGGCAAAACGAAATATCCTCTCATTCCATTATGTTCTCTGGTGATGTAGAATTAGCTCCTAAATGGTCTGTAGGTGTATCTTCTGGATACGATCTTAAAAATCCAGGGTTTACATATACCAACCTCAGATTCCAAAGAGATCTGGATAGCTGGAATATGAGTTTTAACTGGATTCCTTTTAGTGACCGAACGTCTTGGAACTTTTTTATTGGAATTAAATCTTCAGTTCTTAGTGATATTAAGTACGATAAAAGACGAGAACCAGACAGACAGTTATAATAATAGTTTTGACCCATCGACACCTGTCCGCCTCTGGAGGAAGCTCAGGGTAACGGTTTGAAGAATCTATAATTAGTTCATAAAATCAAAATAAACAATAACACTTTCACACATCATGAAAAAAATAATAACTACTTCTAAAGCTCCAGCCCCAATAGGACCTTACAATCAAGCTATTCTTAACGGAAACACACTATACACCTCTGGTCAGATTGCAATTAATCCAGAAACTGGTGAACTAGTTATGGATGATATAAAAACGGAAGCAGAACAGGTGATGCTAAATCTTAAAGCTATTTTGAATGAAGTTGATATGACTTTCGAAAATGTTATTAAAACAACTATTTTCTTGAGCGACATGAACAATTTTTCAAAAGTAAATGAAGTATATGGAAACTATTTTGATGAAAACACTGCACCAGCTAGAGAAACAGTAGCAGTTGCTGCTTTACCAAAATTTGTGAATGTAGAAATCTCTGTGATTGCTGTTAAATAAGTTCTTGTTTAAAAAATATGCGATGAAACTCAAGTGAATTTTACTTGAGTTTTTTTATTTTTAATCATGTTTGATTTTACAATTAGTTCAAAAGATCATTTATCTAAAATTATCACGGAAAAAGGAATCACCTCTTGGTCTGAACTGGTAAACTACGTAAAAAACATTCCCTATGGCAGAAATTCCAATAGAACTGATGCTTCATTAGTTATTACAGAAAATAAAGGAACCTGTAGTTCTAAACACGCTTTATTAAAAAGAATCGCAGATCTAAATGAGATGCATGATATTGAGCTCATTATAGGAATTTATAAAATGAATGTTACAAATACTCCTAAAATAGGAAATGTACTTCTGCATAGTGATCTGAAATATATTCCAGAAGCACATTGCTATCTTAGATATAATGACGAAACAATTGACGCCACCTCAAATTCATCGGATTTTGAAAGTATTAAAAACGATGTTATGATTGAAAAAAACATACAACCAGATCAGGTAGGTGATTATAAGGTGAAATACCATAAAGATTTCATCAAAGAATGGATTATCTCCGAAAAGCTAAATTTTTCATTTAGCGAAATATGGAAAATTAGAGAACAGTGTATTCATAATTTATCAGACAATTGAACTGATTCTTTACTTTCTAATTTCATAAACAAAAATCAAAACACCTTCAAAACATAAGCAAAATCAATACCTTTCAGATGTTGATCAATTTTGGCACGGCTATTGTTTATTAAATAGTAATAACAATTAAAATTATATATTATGAAAACTTTACTATTTAAATTCAAGTTTGATTCTACATCTTTTATTAACTTTTTAAAAGAACTTCCTGCATCTTCAGCTTATGCTATTCATAGATAATAGAAGATGAGAATTCAGGAAACACTGACCGATAAAAATTCGGGCTCACCCAAAAATTGTTGGGTACAAAAATATTGGAAACCTTAAAAAGCGAGATACTGTAAAAAAGATCTCGCTTTTGTATTTTAAGTCCCTACTATTTTATCTTCTATTCTAAAAATCAACATTATTTTTTCGTAATTCTGTTTTGGTTTTTAAAAACTCTACACGTAAAACTACCACCCGGATTATCTAGGTTTTATGATTTAACTCATAAAATCAAAGGAAAAACGCTCCTAATTTTGTAGTAATTAAAAATACAATTGATATGCAAGTAACTTCCTTATTAAATAATCTTATTTACGGAGACGAAAAACCAGTAATCACGAAATTAATAGAAAACGATGCCACTAAAGAGATTAGAATAGTTTTTAAAAAAGGGCAAGAAATGAAAAAACATAAAACTATTTTTCCTATAACTGTAGAGATTTTCGAAGGGGAAATCGGGTTTTTTATTAATAATATAACGTATGTTCTTAAAAAAGGAGATATAATTTCGCTAGAACCTAATATCAGTCACAGTCTTATTGCATCAGAAAATAGCATTGTCCGGCTTTCTCTATCCAAAAATGATTCTGTTGAAAAGGATACAAAAAGTAAATCATTAGGAATAATAAACTAGCATTATACAGAGAGTATATCCGAAATACGCAGTAATTCTTTGTTGATACTATGATCTTCTTTTAATCCTTCATCAAAATTGATGGAAACTATCTTATTATTAAGTACCCCAACCATTACATTCTCCTCTCCGTCTAACAATGATTCTACCGCCTTGACACAAAGTCGGCTTGCCAACGTTCTATCGAAGCAAGAAGGAGAACCTCCTCGCTGCATATGCCCTAGAACAGTTACTCTTACATCATAATCTGGTAAATTTTCGGTAACATAATCAGCAAGTTCATATACATTTTTTCCGATTTTATCACCTTCACACACGACCACAATACTAGAAGATTTACCCGAACGTTTACTTCGTTTTAAGGATTCTAATAACCTATCTAGCCCTAAATCTTCTTCTGGAATTAGTATTTCCTCTGCTCCTGCTCCTACTCCGCTATTTAACGCTATAAATCCTGCATCGCGCCCCATTACCTCTATAAAAAACAAGCGATCGTGCGAACTAGCAGTATCCCTAATCTTATCAATGGCTTCTACAACAGTATTCAGCGCAGTATCATATCCTATTGTAAAATTAGTACCTGCAATATCATTATCAATGGTTCCTGGAACACCAATAACAGGAATATCATGCTCTTTACTAAATATCTCGCCACCTCTAAAAGTGCCATCACCACCGATCAATATCATGGCATCAACTTCAGCGTTTTTAAGATTCTCTGCTGCTTTTTTTCTTCCTTCAGCTGTTCTAAATTCTTTGGAACGAGCTGATTTAAGGATCGTTCCTCCTGCACTAATAATATTACGTACGCTTCTGGCATTCAGTTCGCAATAATCATTTTCAATCATTCCCTGATATCCTCTATAAAAACCAATACACTTTACATTGTAATATGAGCAGGCACGAGCAACTGCTCGTATCGCAGCATTCATTCCAGGAGAATCACCGCCAGAGGTCATTACTCCGATAGTTTTAATTTGTCTAGCCATTTATTGTGTGTAAAATTTAATCAAATTACTTATTTTTATCTGTAAAATTAATGAATTCTGGTGTGTCTATTTTGGTTGTATCTTGAGTTTTTACAACTAAGGTATCCTTTTCCTTTTTAGAAGTAAAAACCCTTTCCCAAAGTTCATTAAAATTATTAAAATCCACAGAGTATGATAATCCTAAACCTTGTTTATACCCTTGAGACTCTCCGATAAACTGAATCTCATTTTGACGATTAAAAATCTTTCCTTTTAACGTCCCTTCTTCATTAAAAAGATATTCTACCTCAACATCTCCTGTAACCACAGACTCACTTACACCTCCAATTGGAACCCCTACTCGACCATTAATAAGAATTTTATTGTTGATCTGAGTGGATACCGTAACTCCAAATTGATCTGCAGCCTCTTGATCAACATTTCTATTTCCCTGAACATAATTTACACCAACTCTAAATTTATCATCATCACCAGAAAATATACCATTTACCAATCCTGCTGCACGTTCAACCAGATTCCCTGTTATAAAAGTCGGATCCAGGTTTCCACTATAAAACTGACCTTGAGTAACTAACGATAAGGCTTGTAATTCTTTTGTTGCCTGATCCTCTAATTGATACTCCAGTTCACTCTTGGCAACAGAGCTTAAATTTGGTAACTCTATATTAAAATTAGGATCGGGTTGTATTAATTCTCCATTTAAATCAACCACTACTACTACCGGAATTTTTCGATTGATCGTAGCATTCTCCAATAACACTGCTGGATTCGCTTCAGTTTTATATACTGCACTTAAATTGAGTTTTGCTCTTGTAGGACTACCATCCCAGTTAATACTTCCACCCGATCTTACAGTAAAGTCTTTACCAACCAACGCACCATATCTAAAATTATAGCTCCCTTCGTATGCTACAAAATCTCCCCACATATTAAACTTACCGTTCGTATTGATTTCTATAAGCAATGTCCCGGCTCCTCTTCCTTTTAAAGAACTACCTGTTTTTTTATCAACAATAACTTCCACTAATGCATTATTATTAACATCCAGATCGAAATTAAGTTCTAATCCTTTGATTTCTTTTAATATAATTTCTTTACCATCTAATCGTGCTTTCTTTTCTTCGGGACTTAAAAAATGGATATAGGAGTTATCACCTATCGATTCGGATTCATTTAATGGAATTTTAAAAACCGTTCCTTCTTCTGTCGTAGCATTTACATTGATAACCAAACCATCGGTAGGGCCTTCAATGGTTGCATCACCACTGATAAAACCTGTTCCATAATACAAAGATTCTTCATCCTCTTCTGTATCCAGTACCAATAATCTTTCATTAGCAGTTAGTTTAAGTCCCAACTCCCATTTAGAAAAATGCTGATGTCCAATGAATCCTCCTAAAATTCCTCTCGTATCATACTTCGTATCTGTAATATCCACATTATCAAAGTTAAAACGCTGTTCATTTAAGATAATTCTGGAATCGTTATCTAAATCGAGATCCACGTTTAGGTATGGAATTTTTAACCCAGCTTCATTCAGTTTTAAGACCCCATCGATAGAAGGGTTCACATAACTCCCGGTAACTTTTGCATTACCTGTTACCAAACCTCTAAGATCTGATATCACAATTCCGCCCAAAGCACTAAATCCAGACATATCTAACTGATCCAAACTTACATCAATATTCATGTCTGGATTATTATTAGACACATCAATGGACCCAATTGCAGAAAGGGTTTTTTGATTATTCTTATTCACCAATTTGGTATTCACTTTGTATTGTGTAAGTGACTCATTACCTGAAACATTGACTCTAAGCTCACCTAAATCTGTATCATTTACAGCCAAATCATTAATGATTACAGTAGAACTTGGAAAATAGACACCCTTATCCTGAAGCACCGTTAGATCTCCGTCTACTATCCCAGATAATTTTAGGTTCTCTATATATGGTGTAATTTTGTTTAAATCTACATCCTCGAAGGTTGCTTTGATGTCTTTATTATTTTTACCCTCCATAATACCAGAAACACTTATTTGCTCTGATTCATGTCTTAACAGTATAGATCGAATATCAACATTTTGAAAATTATTATCAAAAATTATCTTATTGTTACTTTTACTTCTATTAGGATTTGCATACCAGGTATATCCTTTAAAAGTGAAATCAGATTTTTTAAATCCTAGAACAGAATTATTGTCTTCATTAATCGTATGATAAAATTCCAGGTTATAATCATCTACATTATTCTTACCGCCTTTAAATTCTGATCGCATAAACAACGTATCTTTTAGTGTCACATTAATCAGACTAAATTTAGACACATCATAATACTTAGTATCGATGCTATCAATAGCTACATATGTATTAAATAAAGGGTTTTTATTATCCACTTGTATATCTACCTTTTTCATTAAGTTATCAAATGCCTTAATTGATGGAGATTTAAAAGTTAGCTTAAATTCAGAATCGTTACTTTCTACCTTACCTTTGATAAATGTATTAGGGGCGAACTCAATTTCCGGAAAAAACACATCTACAATTTTATTATAGATCTTGAAATTAAATTCCATGAATTCGTTATCTGTAATCTCTGTAGGTTCAAAATTAGCATATAAACTACCTATAGAATTACGAAATAAATCATATACATTCTCGAATCTAAACACTCCTTTAACACTTCCATCGATAATATCAGGACTATTCATAGTAATCGTTCTTACGTTTTGATTGTCAAAACTAGAAGTGATTTCAAAATCGTCAAAATAGTAACTTGCATTTTGGTTTTTGTATAATGTTTTTTCGAAAGAAATTGTACCAAAAGCATCATTAATTCCAGTTCCTTTCATTTTCATTATTACATCACCATTGAAAATAGACATACTATCTCTGGTAAAAATATTTAACTGCTTTAAATCTATATGATCCACATTTGCTGTAAAATCATAATTATTGATTTCCTCTGATAAATCAGCTACTCCATTAAAGCTAAATTTTACATTAGGATCATCAGAAATTAGTTTCCCATCAAAAACAGGATCTTTTAAGTTTCCTATCACATTAAGATTTGTATACGTATATCCGTTAAACTCTAGTTTTCTTATATCTCCTTCTAACTTGGTATCGAGATTTTCCAGTGTAAACCCACTTCCATCCACATGGATATCAAAAGCGGCATTTCCTAATCTTGATTTACCTACTAATTGCCCTATATTAAAGTTATTAGAAATGACATTTCCATTGTAGGTTCCTTCTTTTACATTATCAAGATTTCCTAATAAAACAAAAGCATTGATCTTCCCTAGTTGAGAATAGAAATCCATATCTACATCAACATCCTTAATAGTAACAATGGTAGTGCCTACACCTTTTACACTTCCTAATTGATATAATTGTTTTGGCAATGATTCTCCTAAAATCCTTGGTAGTAAATTAACAAGATCATAGTAATTAGTTGTTAAGTTCTTTAAATCACCATCCAATCGAAACTTAGATCCATTTGTCACTGCATTTCGTATTCTAATATCTCCCTGAATTATAGATCTATCCAATCCCGTAATGTCCGAGTTTAATATTTTAAAATCATTAAGAGTGCCTTTTACGGTAGTATTTCTCACAGTCAGATCTTCATCATTGCCGAACTCTTTGTAAAAAGGTATTAAATCATTCGTAGAGATCGTAGCTTTTGTAAATTCAGCATTAATATCAACATTATTCTCAAAATCTACAAGTCCTCCTCTTTCATATGAAAACACAATTTCGCCTTCTACCTTAGAATCAACTGTTTCTATCAACAATTCACGAAACTTCATTTCAGTAGGTGTGATTGAAAACCCCGTTTTTAGATTAGAAACATTTAACCCTCTATGATCCTTGAATGAAAGCACATTAGTTGTAATATAAAAATCTTCACCATCTACTTTTAAGCTTTCCGCATCTAAAAATATATCTCTAAGTACAACAATTTTAGGAGAATTAAGATTTTCATCTACATAACTAAACTTACTACTCTCCATAGTTACATTTCCGGTAGTCAATAAAAACTTTGTATTAGATGTAGAAGTTTTACCCGTATTAAATTTTCTGATAAAAGTCATTAAGTTATCACTGCTCTCATCCTTGTACATTTTCATTCTAAAAGTGAGATCATCAATAGCTACATCTCCTAATTCTGGCTGACCTTTAGAAATTTCTCTAATATTCAGAATTGAGGAGGTAATACTTTTAGCATATATTAAAGTATCCTGATGATGATCTTTTACAAAAACTTCTTTAAGACTAACATCGCCCGAATACGTTATCCCTAAGCGACCTACATTTATATCTACACCATATTCTTTATTAAGATACGTTGTGATTTTTCTACCAAAAAAAGTTTGAACTGCGGGAATAGAAAATAAGATCACCAGTAGTATAAATAGCGAAATAAGGGTAAGTAAAACCCTCTTCAATATTTTCCCGAATTTTTTGATACGTTTTATTGTTTTAACTTTGCTGACAATATTAACAATTTCTATGCCCTTTTCCTCATAATGAGTTCACAAAATGTATACATCTTAGGTATTGAATCTTCTTGCGATGATACCTCTGCCTCTATATTATGCAACGGTACAGTATTATCAAATGTTGTAGCCACACAAAAAATTCACGAACAATATGGCGGTGTAGTGCCTGAATTAGCTTCCAGAGCACATCAACAAAACATTGTTCCGGTAATTGATCAAGCCATAAAACAAGCGAATATTGACACCTCTGATCTGAGTGCTATTGCATTTACGAGCGGTCCTGGTTTAATGGGATCTTTACTTGTTGGCACTTCATTTGCTAAGTCATTAGCCTTAGCCTTAGACATCCCTCTAATTGATGTTAATCACATGCAAGCTCATATTCTGGCACATTTTATAGATGAAGATGAATTTGAAAAACCTGATTTTCCATTTCTTGCTTTAACGATTAGTGGTGGTCATACCCAGATCGTAAAAGTCAATGACCATTTTGATATGGAAATTATTGGAGAAACTATTGATGATGCTGTAGGAGAAGCATTTGATAAAAGTGCTAAAATATTGGGCCTTCCTTATCCTGGTGGACCTTTAATCGATAAATACGCTCAATCCGGAAACCCTAAGGCATTTCCATTTACGAAACCACGTGTGGATGGATTGAATTTTAGCTTTAGTGGACTTAAAACTGCTGTGTTATATTTTGTTCAAAAGCAGGTAAAAGAAAATCCTAACTTTATAAAGGAGAATCTGGAAGATGTATGTGCATCTATCCAATATACAATCATAAATATCTTAATTGATAAGTTAAAGAAAGCTTCTAAAGAAACCGGAATAAAATCTATTGTCATCGGTGGTGGTGTTTCTGCCAACTCAGGAATCCGAAAAGCCTTGAAAGAAGGAGAACATAAATATGGTTGGAAGACTTTTGTCCCAAAATTTGAATATACCACCGATAATGCAGCCATGATAGGAATCGTGGGGTATCTAAAATATCTTAAAAAAGATTTTACGGACATGAGTGTTGTCGCCAAGGCAAGAATTAAGTTTTGAATAGACAGTTAGATTATTCGATTATTAGACAATTGGATTGTTATAAATAAGAAACCTGAAACCAAAACATGCAATTATTCTATAGTAAAGATATTACTGAAGCTACCAGAGAATTTGAGTTTTCTAGAGAAGAAAGTAAACACATTTCTAAAGTGTTGCGAAAAAAGGAAGGCGATACACTTCAGATCACCAATGGATTAGGTTTACTTTGCAAAGGAGTAATAACTTTTTCCAGCCCTAATAAATGTATTATACAATTAGAACATAAAGAACTCAAGACTCCTAAGAACTATAGACTACATCTTGCAGTTGCTCCTACCAAAATGAACGATCGATATGAATGGTTTTTGGAAAAAGCTACCGAAATTGGAATTGATGAAATCACACCAATCATTTGTGATCATAGTGAGAGAAAAGTTATAAAACTAGAACGCTTTGAACGTATTTTACAAAGCGCTATGAAACAGTCTTTACAAAGTTATTTACCAAAAATGAATCCTACAATTTCATTTTCGGATTTTATCCAAAAAGAAAACAAGGATCAATTACTTATTGCACATTGTGAAGAAACTAAAAAGCAATCACTAAAAGATATATTGACTACAAAAAACAATACTACTATATTAATTGGTCCTGAAGGTGATTTTTCTATTAAAGAGATTGAAAAAGCACTAAATATGGGATATAAACCGGTTACTTTAGGAGAAACCAGACTTAGAACAGAAACTGCTGCTATTGTTGCTGTGCATAGTGTTGCTTTTCTAAACTCATAATGAGATAAAATACTATCTTTATAATTACTAACAGTAAAGATATGACGGCAAAAATTATATACTTAGTATGTGCTATTACGTTTTTTGTCGGTTGTTCTTCAAATGATAATACTACGGAGCCTGAACCGCCAGTTACATCGGTTAATACAATTAGCAGCCTTGAGTTTATAGATGAATTGATTATTCCAATGCAAGATATTAATGGAATACCAATTGGTGGTTTCTCTGGTATTGATTACAAAAATGACGTCTGGTATATCATAAGTGATGGATCAGACCCTATAAGATACTATACAGCGGGTATCTCATACAATCAAAACAGTTTTACTAATGCAACTATAGATAGGATGATCGAGATCAGAGATGCTATGGGAAATTCTTTTCTTGAAAATCAGGTAGACCCCGAAGCGATTCGGTTTGATACGTCTACAGGAAATATCATATACGCTAGTGAAGGCTCTATAAATAATGGCACTAATCCTGCTTTGTTAGAAATTGGAACCAACGGAATACAATTACGAAATTACGTATTACCTGATAATTTAGCTGCAAATATCATAGATGATCTAAGTGGTCCAAGACATAATGGTGCTTTAGAATCTCTATCGATAAGTTTTGATAATAATGCCTATTGGATAGGAATGGAACTTCCATTGATTGAAGATGGACCTGAACCCACTACTTCGGATACAGAATCACCAGTACGCATTACACGTATCAATAAAAATACAGGATTGGCAGAACGACAATTTGCGTATGAGTTAGATCCTGTTGATCGTGAACCTACATTGGGAACTACATTTACCATCAATGGTCTTGTAGAAATTCTGGAATATGATGAAGACAAATTCCTTAGTATAGAACGTTCCTTCTCTTCTGGCTATCTAGATGGTGGAAACACAGTTAAAATCTACAAAGTAGACGCGACAAACGCTACCAATATATTAGGCATAACTGCCTTTTCGAACGAAACCTATACCAAAGCAACCAAGACGCTGCTATTTGAATTTGATAATATTCGTAATCAATTAACGAATACTATTGTAGATAATATAGAAGGAATTACATTTGGCCCGGTATTATCTGATGGCAGTAAATCTTTGGTAGTGATTTCTGATAATAATTTTAACGCTTTTTTACCTCAATTAAATCAGTTAATTGTTTTTAAGGTAGTTCCTTAATAGTTAAAACAATATGACAATAATAATTCATAAAGTTATGGTATAAAAAAAGTGCTTCAATTAAAATTAAAGCACTTTTCTATATAGTAAATATTAAGTTATCTAATGATTAATTTATTAGTGGAAACTCTCTTGTTATTTTCGAACAACTGCACTAAATATATTCCTGGTGAAAAACTAGATACATCTAAAGATGTCTGATTATTCAACTTCTTGCTTGTCACTTCTCTTCCAAGAACGCTAAAAATCTTAATTTCGGTATTATTATTTGCCATTGCAGGAAAATTAATAACTCCGTCGTACACAGGATTAGGATATATCTTTAACGAACGATCGTTTGCATTAAATTCTGCAACGCTTAATGTAGTAGGAAAATCATTACTATCTCTAGCAGTAATAAAATAACTTCCATTATTTCTTTCGGTAATTAAACCTACTATATCAATAGGTGTAGTTGGTATAGTTTGACCTATATAATCAACATCAAAGAAAGTAGCTCTAAAAGTAAACATATCCGTATTTTGAGAGATAGGATATTCCGCACCGTTATCCCAAGTTGCGGAAGATGTATTATCTACAGTTACGGCTGTAACAACTACTAACTCCGACTCATAGTTTTCTGGATTTGCTGTAAGGTCTGCTACGCTTACAGTTTGAGGTACAATTGTGTTTCCCGTACTACTAGCAACACCTGGATCAGAAGAAGGTATGAATTGTAACAGACCATTAAAACTACCTAGCTCTCCTGTAATACCTGTAATACCATCTCCAATCGAGTACATAGATGTGATTATACCGTTACTATCATCAATTAATATAGCACCTGTAGCATCTTCGATAAATTTTTGATTTCTAAAACTTTGTTGAAAAGTTAAGATCGCTTCTCCAGTTAACGTATAAAAACTACCTTCAGATGATCCTCTAAGAGTTGCTACATCAGATACAGTAGTTGTGGAACCTACTGAAAAATTAACAGTTTCAAGTACTTGTGGTGTGAGAGATCCACTTGCATCCTTTAATTCGAGAGTAACTGTATATGACTGTCCATCCATTACTGATATATTTATTGGACTTGCAGTAGCTGTCATAGGTGTTCCACTATTAATAATATATTCAACAACATTAGTTCCTCCTAAGGTAAAGTTATTCACCGAAAAAGTTACATCAACTGAAGTAGTTCCTGGTGCAAAAACAGCCGAACTAACACTTGCAATTAAAGAAGGATCACTGGAAGCTCCTATCCATGAACCTGGATCAAATATACCAGCAGCATCCTGCGCTCCTAGAGTATGGCTAGTACAACCTGTTACTGCACTATCTGCCCATACATTCCATTCTGCCTCATCAAAGACACTTGCAGAAGCAGTAACACTCCCTACTCTTTCAGCTCTTCCATCTTCAAATTCATGACAAGTTCCTGATCCATCTTCTCCTGGAACACCAAAAATATCTATTGTTGTATCAGAAGCATCAAAAACCGCAATTTGATCATCACCATTGCTATCTGCTGCACCTCCTGTACCAGCATTGATAGTTGGTGCAAATCCATATACAGCTTCAAATTCAGTTCCATTTGCGGCAATTACAGCAAACCCTCCGGCCGCTAAAGTACCAATTGGCGTTAAATCTATTCCTGAAGTTTGAGGATCAGCATTTCCATTTGTCCATCTTCTCAGCTCCCAGTCAGTTAAATCCACATCTGTAGAACTTACATTATAAATTTCGACATATCTAGCTGATGCATTATCATTAGGATCAGCTAATTCTGTAATAATTATTTGCCCAAAAGAAACTGTTGAGCATAGAAAAATGAGTAAAAAAGTAATTTTTTTCATGATTGAGTATAATTTTAATAAAATAAACATGTAAAGATAAACAATACTAGTCTTTTAAACTAACAATCAAAAAGATGTCATACCAATTTAACCTTAAGATAAAATAATGGTTACTTTAGGATACTGTAGAATTGTTTAAATTAATTTTAAACATTCCTTCAATAACCTAAGCGTAATAAATCCAAATATTCTCTTCTCTATATTCTCCAAAATTGTTTTTCACATCTATTTTTATAAGATTTAAAGCTCCATCAACCATATAAGCCCCCGATTTCATTATTTTTATATCTATTAAGTTTTCCCAGAAATTAATATCACCTGTTACATTCATAGAATTTTCACAAACTTTAATAATCTTTGCTCCATTCCTTAAGTGTGTTCTGATCCAAGGATCCATAATTTCACCATTCTCTTGTAAACTCATATAATCCTTCATTTTCATCTCAGGATATTTATATTTTAGAATAGGTCTTATGGGAATCACAAAATTCCTGAATCCAAAATTTTCTTTGACTTTTTTACCTTTTGCAATTAATAACTTGCTATATCCTTGTCCAAGATATTCCTTAGTAACTATAATTTGTAACCCCCCTAAACTATTTGGTGTTAGATTATTTTCAAAATCGTTAATCCCTTTTTTCACAAGCCAATCCCACCCTTTATTAGGCAATTCACTTAATGATTGATCCCAGAATAATGGTATTGCATTCATAAAACCTATTAAATTATTATCTTCACTCACTATGAATAGTTGGGTATGCGGAAAGTACTTTTCTAGCCTACTCCAATACTTTTTAGTGACTTGAGAGTTTAGAATAATATCAGGGAACGCCAAGTTTATTGCGTTTCTGTATTGTTTCACAAGACGATCATCTAAATCAGAAAATGTTACATATTTAATCAAGATAGCTATTTTATTTGTTATGAAAAACGAGCGACTATTCCCCTTCAAAAGACAATATTCATTTCAAAACAAATCTTCGAATTCCAATGAAAACAAGAATTAAAATCGAGTATCCTATAAAAAAAGGTATTACGTATTCTTCTAAATTAAGCAATAGCATTACTGCCATAAACAACAACTGAAATCCAAGACCGAAAACAGATATCAATGTCATAAACCATTTTGGAAAAGGTTTGCTATTATTTGCATCCTTATCAAGAAAGTATATTGTCTTATCAAAAACTATATAAAGGATATCATAAATTCTATAAAAGATATTTACTGTACGCTGTTTCTCTCCTTCCATGGCTGTGGGTGCAGTATCTTCAAATACCCTACTAGTAGCATCTCCTTTTACAGTGTTTCTTAAGATCACATAATAATAATTATAA
This sequence comes from uncultured Aquimarina sp., assembly GCF_947495315.1. Classification (GTDB taxonomy): domain Bacteria; phylum Bacteroidota; class Bacteroidia; order Flavobacteriales; family Flavobacteriaceae; genus Aquimarina. Next base: position 96,311 of record NZ_CANLYD010000022.1, read on the forward strand.
ACTGTTCCTTGTAACTGAATTCCAACAAAGGCTAACAACATAAGGATAATAGAACTATCTGTGATATACCAAAAAGTAAGTAGAAATAGAAAGTTCAAAATGATATCAGCTATGGAATCATAATAACGTCCCGTGTACGAAGGTGTTCGTTTTATTCTTGCCAATTCACCATCCGCAGCATCCAAAATAGATTTTAAAATCAAGAAAAATGCTGCTGCTGCATTATACTGGTATAACATGCAGATGATTGCCATAATACCTGAAACAATAAACAAAGTAGTTACGTGAATTGGTGTTAATCTCGTATTTTTCAATGAATCCGCGATCCAGTGTCCCGGAGATCTTCCATAATCGGATACATCTAAAAACTGATATTGTTTTGGTAATTTAGCCATGCATGTAATTTATAAATTTCTTTTTGGTATAAAGAATTTTGAAAAACTATTCTTAGCTAATGTATCGTAATTTTGAATTCTTTTGGATGATAATCCATTCCTTTTCTTATATCTTCTGCTTTCTCATCTCCAATTAACTTTTTACATATGTATAATCCAAGATCCAAAGATGAAGCTACTGCTCCAGCTGTAATTACATTATTATCATCTACAATCCTACTATCCAAAACTGTATCACAATATTTTTCTAGTGACTTATATTCATTAAAATTTGTTGTCGCCATTTTTCCTTTGAGAAATCCTGCAGCTCCTAATAACAAACTTCCTGTACAGATCGAAACTAAATATTTCACTCTATTCGCTGTTTGTAACCAATCTATAAATTCTTTATCGTATTGTAATGCTCGGGTTCCAAGGCCTCCAGGAACTATTACCATATCATAATCAGATAAATCAGGTTTTATTTTATCAACGATCATTTCTAATCCAAAACTATCCTTAATGGTTTTGTTTGTTGCACATAAATCCCAATCTAGATTTTCGATGTGCTTTTTTGTTTTTATGTTTTTTATTGGGTCATAAATCCCTATAAAATCTAAGAGCGTTATTTCATCAAAAAGTATATATGCTATTTTCATCTTTCTGGCCTATTTTTATCTAAAAGATTGATATCGATTCTTTGATATTAATACATTGTATTAGGGTTGGCTGATTTTTTTGGAATCTGTTGTATGGCATCCCAATGTTCGCATATTTTTCCCTGCTTATCGAAACGAAAAAAATCCATAGTAACATACTCATCATTTCCAGGCCAAGTTTGATGTGTATGAAGGGACACAAAATCTCCCTCTGCGATGCACCTCACAAATTCAATAGACTTATCAGGATATTCATTTTGCATCCTTTCAAAATAGGAAACAAAACCTTCGATACCATCTACTACATCTGGATTATGTTGGATATATTGGTTTCCAAGATATTTTTGAACAGCCTGTCTAGGGCTCCCCTCATATGCCATTTTATAAAAAGCAATAGCGTTTTTTTTATTTTCTGCTAGATTCATAAACTTTAATTATGATTTATTCTTTATACAGTCCATTATCATTTTTTCTTTTGAACATCTTCTATATATGCATCAATAATCTCTTCTAGAATATCCAACGGAACTGCCCCTTTTTTTAAAACCGCATTATGAAAATCTCTTAAATCAAAACGATCACTTAGCTTTTGTTTTGCTTTTTCTCTAAGTTCAAGGATTTTAAGCATTCCGATCTTATAAGCACAAGCTTGTCCTGGCCAAACGATATATCGTTCTATTTCTGTTGTAACCTCGGTTGTGGTCATTCCTGTATTCTGTACCATATAATTAATTGCTTGTTCTCTTGTCCATTTTTTATGATGAATACCGGTATCTACTACAAGACGAACAGCTCTAAACATCTCAGCTTGTAATCTACCCAGGTTTCCAAAAGGATCGTTTTCATAAAAACCTAGTTCCCAAGCTAATTGTTCGGAGTATAAAGCCCAACCTTCTATATATGATGTAAAAAGACCAATGGTTCTAAAAATAGGAACTCCTTCCAGTTCTGATTGAATAGCAATTTGAAAATGATGTCCTGGCACTCCTTCGTGGTAAGCCAATGTTTTCATACCAAATTTTACAGATTCATGGACGTTTCTAAGATTCGCATAAAAAACACCTCCTCGAGAACCGTCCATAGCAGGCCTGTTATAATACGCACCAGCTGATCCTTCTTCTTTGAACTCTGGAACGCGTTTTACCTCTAGACCAGCTTTTGGTCTTATATCAAAGGCATCGTCGAGGTCTGCGCTGATTTCGGATAGTATACGATCATATTCATCGAGTACCATTTGTCTTCCTTCATCATTATTAGGAAAAAGAAAACGTTCTTCTTTATTTAATTCCTGGATAATAACACCCAATGTTTTTGTAGAATCGGCATATCCTTCTGCAGAAAGGATTTCTTGCATCTCGCTTTTTATTCTTGCTACTTCTGACAATCCTATTTGATGTACTTCTTCTGGATCTAGATCTGTCGTAGTACGTTGCTTTAACTGATAACGATAATACGCTTCGCCATCGGGTAATTTCCAAACTCCATCTTCTGTGGTAGCCTTTCCTTTAAGCTGTTCGAAATACGCAATGAGTTTTTTATAAGCACCAAAAACGGTAGTTTCTATTTCCTCTTCGACTTGTTTTTTAAGTGTATCTTTTTCTTCTTGAGATAACTCCTCTAATTTGTCAATTTTAGTTTCGAAATTAGTATATAGAATATTTGATTTTTTCTCACCAATAAAACCATTCATTTCATCTAGTACGCGATCCATAACGAACTTTGGAGGGATGATCCCTTTATCCTCTCTTATTTTTAGGCTCTCAATTAATTGATCAAACTTAGTATCAAAAATAGATAAGCGCGTGATATACGCTTCAGCATCACTTTTATCTCTAAGTTTATGCGAATTTTCCATCAAACTTGGTAACGAACTCTGTACCCCTCCCATTTGGTTCACTGGATAATCGTGATAGAAAAAACGCTCACCATCCATTAACCCTTCCAGGTAAAACCCTAAAATCTTAGTATTTAATTGATTGGCTTCTGACTGATTTTCAAAATTATAGCTCTGTAAAGTTTTATAGTCTTCTTTCATTTTATTGAAAGTTTCCCATTGTTTTGCATCAGAGATATCATCCAATTCATCCTTAGACCAGTCATAGATTATTGGAATACCCATAGATGTGGTAAGTTCAGGGCTATCTAAAGCTAGTTCTGCAAATACCTTATCATAAAAATGATTGATACTAAATGGTCGAAACCAGATAAGATTTACTAGCCAAAGTAATCCCAGAACCAAAATGATAAGTAAAGTTCTTGAGGTCCAAAATTTCCATGTACGCTTTTTTGCCATGATGAATGATTTATGTGTGAATATGATTGATTGCCACTGTAAGATTATGTGCTAAGATAGCGAATGTAGAGGAAAGTAATTACTTATAGTTATTATTGGCGATCCGTTTTTTTAAATACTTTGTCCAAATGTCAATAGATTATTATCTGGGTCAAGCACTGAAAACTCCTTTTGTCCCCAAGGCTTAATTTCCAACGGTCCATTCGGATGAATATTCGTTTTATTGTCTAATAATGATTGGTAAAAACTGTCAATATTGTCAGTTCTAATATAAACCTGTCCGTAGTTTTCTTTAGGATCAAGTTCTTTAAATTCAAAGAAATGAATTTGAATTTGGTCTTTTTCCATCATCAAATAACCATCAAAGTCAGCACTTCCAAATTCTTTAAATCCTAATTTATGTATATAAAACTGTCTTGTGATATTTTTATCACGCATTGGTAATTTCGGATTGATATCTGTTAGCATGCTTTCATTTTTAGTTTTGTAGAGCCGTTATTTTTAGTCTTTCAATTCAGAATTTCTTATAAATTTAAATCTGACAGATTTTCTCACCTGACCCTTGACCATAGTTTTTAATCATTCCAACCGTAACTTCTCCAATTCGTATTTTCAGAATCGTATTTTTCCGTGACCATAAATCCTCTTGAATATTTAATTATGAAATGTTTGTTGTCTTTTAGTTTAATATATTCTATTCCTGCAATTAGTTCATATTTCTCAGGCAAAACTCCGGTTTCAGATTTGAGTTTTTCAATTTCAGTTATTATACGGTTGCTTCTAAGTCTTTGAATTTTATCTACAGTAAAACCAGATACAATTTGTGATATTATAAAAATCGGAAGAATTGAAAATACGAATAAAGCTTTTCTAGTATTTACATTTTTACTTAAGAGACTGATAATCAAATAAATTAAGGTCACCACAAAAATTATCCCAAAAGGAATCAAGAGAAAAAACATTTCAATAACTATAAAAGAAGGAATAAAAGGAACTATAATTCCTATCAAAACTATAGTGAAAATTGCTATTTTTTTAATCCAACTCATTTAATTTTATAGCTATTAGTTTTTTATTCTGATTGCTCAAGTATTTTAATTGTTTGTTTTTCCTCGATAGGTTTTTTAATTCGGATATTAATTTTCTTATAATTCCATTCTCCATTTATTTTGTCAGCAGAAATATCCATAGAAGCTTTTCTTTTACTTCCTTTAATACGAATAGATAAATCAACTGACTTATTATTGTCAGAATAGCGAACTTCACCTTCCAAAATCGCCAAATTATCAATTGGTTATAATTGACCTAATAGATTAGTTGCTTTTTTATTCTGTTGAACCTTTTTCAGTGCATTTTCATAAAGTTCAGTATCCGCATATGCTTGAGCAAAGTCAGCCATATGCCCTCCCATTCCAGAAGAGAAAAACAAAGTTAAACAAATCAAAGTAAAACTTATAAGTGGCAAAAACCACTTCCAATTCCGTTTCCACCAACTTTTCTCTTCAATTATTTCATTGTTCATATAGTTTTTGTACCTGTTTCAGCTAATTCATAATCAAATAGACTTATAATCAATACATCATTTCTTCTTTTAGATTATTGCTTCACAAATTTATAAGTCGATAATTTATTATTATATAAACATATAAAGTATACTCCTTTTGGCAATTTAGAGATATCCAATTTATGATTATTCGAAATCAGTACTTCTTTAACTACTTGTCCAATTGTATTATAGATTTGAACTTTTTCTTTATCAGAATTTTTTAATTGAATTGTAATTAAATCCAATGCTGGATTTGGGTACATAAATAGATATTCGTTAAGTGAGAAGTCTTCAACGTCAAGTGTGGTTAAATTTATGGTTTGCAATAAATCATTATATCCTGTTACCGAATCCCAAGTACCTGAATTAGCAAATTGAATACTATAATCAGGATTTGTTTCTAATAAAGGCCCATTATCAGGTATCCAAAGATATAATTGAAATGTTCCGGATAATTGAAAATCGAAATTTTGAGTAATGGAAACAGTAGTTTCCCATGTTCTAATATCTGTGTTGACTAATTGTTTTGTAATAGCATTTGTGACTGTATTTTTTATTACGAGATAAACATTTCTTTGTTTAAAGGGTCTTGCAAAACCAACATTTGATATGTTTAAAGTCAAGTCAAAACCTGTATCATCTAATGTTATTGTAGATGAATTTAATACAAATCTATACCCTAAGTTTTTCAAAATGTCGTTATAGTGATTTGAGCTAATTACTTGATCCCAAAAAGGCGTATAGTAATCTCTATTAATAGTTGTCCAATTAGTTAAATCTAATTCATTTATAGCATTTACACCCGTGGTTCTAAAACCATTATCACAAGGACTTAATCCATTAGTTTCTCCTGTCATGGGTAAATATTTAGTTTCATTTGAGATATAATTATAATCCATTGTACCTATAGGATTCTCACATTGACTAGATATCGAATATGTTCCTTGATCACCCCAATCATTCAGAAAAGCATCGTTAAAGAAACCTATTCTGGCATTAGCAGTATTTTGATAAGCAGTTTGTTCGGTTAGTTGTGAAACCCCATACATGTTAGTTTTAATTCCTGTATATCGAACTTGAATAGGAATTTCCATAGGCGTAGCCGTTAACATGGCATCTATAATTTCCTTACGATTTGCCCATTGTGCTGTAGAGATGTTACCATCCGTACCGAATTCTGTTGAGTTGGTATAATACCATTCTCCCCAAGTACCTATAAAACCTGCTTGATGAGAAAAAATGACATCTTTATTAGCATTTAATATTGGTGACAGTTGAGAAATGTGAGTTAATATTTGAGATTTTATAGGTTGTTGAGCATCTGTTCCTTGGGCATTAGAATAAGAAAAACGTACAATAATCTTAAAGCCTGCTTCTCTAACATTGTTAAAATCGTTTTGTATGTTATTTAAAAAAGTAGTGTTAATATCTGAATTCAGAAAAGCATCTAGAAGAAAGTATCGATACACGACAGTCACTTTATCCGAACTACTTTTCCAGCCATTCAATGTAGAAACAGATAAATTATTAGCTCCAGTGGTGATTGCATAATCACTAGAGGTTATAGAATATTTTTGTAAACCTCTTTCTGGATTTGCAATAATATTGTTGGATTCTGTATAGTTTACTGTTTGTGCTACTAATGAAATTTGACTTACTATAAAAAATAGCAATGCAATTGATTTTCTCAAATTTATTGTCTTATAAATTTTCATAATTGTTATTTTTTGAAAGCACTTATACAATCCTGAATAAGCTTAAGTTTTGTTGCTAAAATTCATACTCTACTCATTAGCTTAACGAATTAATATGTTTTTTTGTATATAATTATGTGACCTTTATTCGAGATGAGGACACAATAACTCAAAACGGTTTGTATAAGAGTAGTAACAGATAAAAATGCACTACCATTCCATTTGACAATTTACTTAATTAAAGTAAAAAAACCACAACAATGATTGTTGTGGTTTGATTACTGTTTTGGGAAATTTAATTAGATATTTATTTTGGTGGCTCCGGTAGTTTTTAATTCATCATTTTGTGTATAGGCAATGATTAATAATTCATCGTTATTACTTATCCAATCAGGAATGGATAATGTGACTAATCCAGATACATCTTCTTTTACCAAACGATTAATAACAATATTGGTGTTTTTTAGTGTTCTGTTTCGATTCTCTCCTCTACCGATTTTTGTTGTTCGTTCTGATACAACTAACGCAAAAGTAACTTGATCAAACGTTGAGCCTTCTACATTATATTCGATTACAATCTGATCATCTTCCTTCTTCAAATCCGTAAGTTTGATGGTATTGATTATTTTAGATGTTGAATACTTGCGTATCGCCGCTAGTGCTTTGGTACTATTCGACCCCGTAAAATGTTCACTGCCATTAACTACCAATTGTGGTGTATAAATAGATCTACTATTAAACTGTTGGGCATAATCTCTTTGATAATCGCTAAATGCTGCATCACTAAAAGGATCTCTCCAGCCTAATCGGTTCCAATAATCCACATGATAGGATAAAACAAAAACATTATTATCTTCATATTTTTCTTTGATAGCATCCAATAATTCATCTGCTGGCGGACAACTGCTGCATCCCTGTGAGGTAAATAATTCCATTACCACAATTGCATCGCCATCATCCTGAGCAGTAACCAGTCCGGAAATTGTGATCGTTAATAGTATGAAAAGGTTTCTTATCATCTCGTTTATTTTAGTACTTTTAAAGTCTCTTATTTAGACGATGATGATCACAAAACTTACAGGTTTTATTTGCCTCTTATTATTTTCTGGAGCTACAATAGCTCAGGATATTGCAGTATTACAATATAATGGTGGTGGCGATTGGTATAGTAATCCTACGGCATTACCTAATCTAATTAGTTTTTGTAACCAAAACATTCGCACAGCGATGAGTGCTAAACCAAAAACTGTAAAGCCAGAGAGTGTAGATATTTTTCAGTATCCATATATCCATATGACTGGTCACGGAAATGTTTTTTTTACGGAACAAGATGCAGAGAATTTGCGAAACTATTTGCTAAGTGGTGGTTTTTTGCATATCGATGATAACTACGGTATGGAACCTTATGTCAAAAAGGAATTGATCAAAATATTTCCGGATAAGGAGTTAGTAGAGCTACCTGTTTCTCACCCTATTTTTTCGTCAAAATATAAATTCCCAAAAGGGTTACCTAAAATACACGAACACGATGGAGAACGTCCGCAAGCATTAGGAATAACTCACGAAGGAAGATTGGTATTGCTATTCACCTTCGAAAGTGATTTGGGTGATGGTTGGGAAAACCCTGAAATTCATAATGACTCGGAAGAGGTTCGTCAAAAAGCACTAAAAATGGGTGCGAATATAATCAAATATGCTTTTGAGAATTAAATAGATGACAGCGCAATTACACCACAAGAACACTATTTTTGTCAAAAAACAATTTCCTATCACGTTGGTTTGCGACCGTGTTAATTCTCCTGCAAATATTGGTAGTATTTTTAGAATTGCTGATAGTTTTGGAATCCAAAAAATATATTTCTGTGGAGAAGATATCACAGTGATTAGCAAACGAATGCAACGTACCGCTAGAGCTACTCACGAGATGATCCCTTACGAACAAGAAGATCAGATTATACCGGTTATTGATAAATTACAGTCTGAAGGATATAAGATCATCGGATTAGAAATTACGCAAAACAGTATTCCCGCATCAGAAATAGATTTTTCTGCTAATGATAAAATTGCCCTTATTATTGGCGATGAAAGCCAAGGTATTTCTGAAGAGGCATTAACCAAAACAACAAAAAGTATACATATTAATATGTACGGTACTAATAGTAGTATGAATGTGGCTACAGCTACTGGAATTACGCTCTATGAAATTACGAAACAGTTGATGGTTGATGGTTGATGGTTGATGGTTGATGGTTGATGGTTGATGGTTGATGGTTGATGAAGATTATTATTAAAATTTTAAAAACTAAGATTTCTACGAAAAATAGTTGCTTATGAGTTCTAAAACAATCGCTTATGGTATTCTGAGAGCAATAGCAATCCTTGTTGGTGTGCTTGTGTTACTCTGGTTTTTGTATAAAATACAGTCCATCTTACTTTATATCACCTTTGCTGCTGTCATTTCATTGATGGGAAGGCCATTGGTACAATTCCTAAAAAGGAGATTAAAATTTAACAATACCCTTGCAGTAATGTTTGCCTTATTCATCACCATCGGATTGTTTCTTAGTTTGTTTTTATTATTCGTTCCCATTGTTACGGAGCAAGGACAACTGATTGGATCAATCGACATTAATGAAGTTGGTGATGATTTCGACCGTTTAAATCAGGAAATCAGTGATTATTTTAATGTCGAAAAACTAAACTTTATAGAATTGATCAAACAAACAGATCTGATGCAGTTTTTTGATCTCAAGGCAATACCAGATGCTATTAATACTTTCTTAAGTGGTTTTGGTGCACTACTAATTGGATTGTTTTCAGTATTATTTATTTCGTTTTTTCTGCTGAAGGATAGCAAACTATTAGAAAATAGTATGCTAGTTTTTGCAAAGAAAGAAAATGAAACTAGATTTATGCGAGCTTTTACTAAAATCAAGGACCTATTATCTCGCTACTTTGTCGGCTTATTGCTTCAGGTATTGATTCTATTTGTATTATACACTATCTTATTATTAATTTTTGGAGTTAACAATGCTATTGCCGTAGCTTTAATTGCCGCTATTTTTAATCTTATCCCATATGTAGGCCCATTATTTGGTGGGGCTTTGGTCTTAATATTAGCAACTACCAGTAATTTAGGATATGATTTTCAATCTGTAATTTTACCCAAATTAACCTATATCATGATTGGTTATATTGTAATCCAATTAATTGATAATTTTCTGAATCAGCCTTTAATTTTTGGAAATAGTGTAAAATCACACCCTTTAGAAATTTTTCTGGCAATTCTTATTTTTGGAGCCTTGTTCGGAATTGGCGGATTAATCGTAGCCGTCCCTTTTTATACAGCTATCAAAGTAATTGCAAAAGAATTTTTATCTGAGTATAAAATTGTGAAACAATTGACTAAAGAGTTGTAATTACTAATCTGCTAGCTACAAAATATGCTATACATGAAGAAAACACTCTATGACTTAACTAAAGAAGACTGGAATACTTTATTCCCAATCCAATTAGTAGATCATAACTCTGCTTGGAAAACTATTTTCGAACAAGAAAAACAACTCATATTAGATACCATATCAACAGAAGCAATCCTAAGGATTGAACATTTTGGAAGTACTTCGATTCCTACTATTAAATCCAAACCCTATATAGATATTATCATCGAAACTCCAGAGGAATTACTTTTTGATGATACCATTATCAAACAATTTAAAAAAATTGGATATACTTATTTCTTAGTGCCAAAAAGAGAGCTATTTGATGCTTATATGAGTTTTGGAAAAGGGTATAATCTCGATGGTGCTAAAGAGCAAATTTTTCATATTCATATGTGTCCAAAAAACAATCTAATGTGGAAACAAGTAAAGTTCAGGGATTATCTGATCAATCATCCAAAAAGGGCTATGGAATACGAAAAACTAAAAATAATATTAGCTGCAAAACATAAAAATGATAGAGGTGGTTATGTTTTATCAAAAACAAATTTTATTAATGAAACTTTAGAATTAATAGAAAAAACAACGAGTCCTTAATGAAGTCATATAAACTTTTCTCAATTCGCTGTAAAATGTCCTTTTTCACTCAATTTTTGTTTTTTTCTTACTTCGTAGCGCTGCTATGAAGCTCAAAAAATACTATTTTTCGCTTGAATCAAAAAAGTTTAAATCACTTCAGTTTAAGAAATAACATTGAACCCAAAAATTCTACATACAGAAATACAGGAATATATCTTCAAGAAATCCGATGAAAACGTAGATCTGACAAAGTTGATACTATCAGGAAGCCCTTTTGAGCATATTAATGTTCAGGAATTGGCGCAACAGATCAACGGAAGATTAAAAGCTAAAAATAAATTACCGCTATGGCATCAAACAAAAGGTGTTTATTATCCACCTACCCTAAACCTGGAACAGACTTCATCTGAAGCTACAGCGATTTATAAAAGTGAGTTAGTTTCTGGTGATACATTGATAGATCTTACAGGTGGTTTTGGAATTGATGATTATTATTTTTCCAAAAAAGTAAAGTACGTTATTCATTGTGAGTTACATCCAGCATTAAGTGAGATCGCATTGCATAATTTTCAGGTTTTAGAGGCTAATAATATAAAAACGCATACCGATGATGGATTGAAAATTTTAGAAAATCAGGAGCATATCGATTGGATTTATATCGATCCATCGAGAAGACACGATAGTAAAGGAAAAGTTTTCTTTCTGGAAGATTGCCTGCCAGATGTCCCTTCCAATCTGGATTTTTTACTTTCAAAAAGTAATTACATTCTGATTAAAACTTCTCCGCTGCTTGATATCCATTCTGGGCTAAAATCACTACAATTCGTCAAGGAAATTCACGTAGTTGCTCTGAACAATGAAGTCAAAGAACTGCTTTGGATTCTGGAAAAAGGAACTAAAAAAGACACCGTCATCCATACTATCAATCTTGTAAAAGATAAAAAGATTACGTTTTCCTTTTCATTAAAAGAGGAAAGTGAAATTTCACCCAAACTTTCTTTACCCAAAAAATATATCTATGAACCCAACGCTGCCATTATGAAAGCAGGAGGTTTCTTTAGTATCGCAAAAGCTTATAAACTAGAAAAACTTCATCATCATTCTCATCTATATACTTCGGATCAGAAAATAGAATTCCCTGGAAGAAGTTTCGAAGTACTTTCGGTACTACCCTATCAGAAACAGACTATTAAGAAAGAGAAAATTACCAAAGCCAATATCACCACACGTAATTTTCCTGAAAATGTTTCTGCAATACGCAAAAAGTTTAAAATTAAAGATGGTGGTCCTACCTATCTATTCTTTACGACCAATTGTAATGATGAGAAAATAGTTTTGGTTTGTAATAAATGTTAAGTTTTAGGTTTTAGGTTTTAGGTTTTAGGTTTTAGGTTTTAGGTTTTAGGTTTTAGGTTTTAGGTTTTAGGTTTTAG
>NZ_CANLYD010000023.1 GCF_947495315.1 uncultured Aquimarina sp.
TTGCGGGTGCAAACATACAACCCTTTTTCATTACAACAACAAAAAATAATAAGTATTTTTAAAGAAAATTATAAACCCTTTATAACACCCTCTAAACATTAAACTTACAACTAGAAAAAAAATAAATTAATTCGAAATTAAACCAAAACAACTTCTAAAGTGACGACGATATCAGTCCTTAATATATAGTACCGTAGAAAACTTTCAGTCATAGAATCCTCAACAAACACCAATGATAGCTGATAACCTTCTATATTTTAATAAATGTACACTGTATTTATTGTGAGGATTTTATTATCGTATTATCTTTGCCTCTTTAATTAGAAAAATAATGATCAAAATTACGTTACCTGACGGTTCGGTTAGAGAATATAATAGCAGCATTACTGCTATGGATGTTGCAAAAGATATAAGCGAAGGCTTTGCACGAAATGTTATTTCGGCAAAGTTCAATGATACCATCATAGAAACATCAACGGAATTAACAACAGACGGAAACTTAGTTTTGTTCACTTGGAGGGATGATGATGGAAAAAAAGCTTTTAGACATTCTACTTCTCATGTTCTAGCACAAGCTTTAGAAGAATTATATCCTGGAGTAAAGCTATCAATTGGTCCTGCTATTGACAATGGATTTTATTATGATGTAGATCTTGGTGATCAAAGTATATCTGAAAAAGATTTCAAGGTTATTGAAGACAAAATGTTGGAAATTGCTAGAGGGAAGCACGAATTCAAAATGAAATCAGTTTCCAAAGCTGATGCTTTAGCTAAATATAAAGAAGAAGGTAACGAATATAAGATTGAATTAATAGAAAATCTTGAAGACGGAACCATTACTTTTTGTGATCACGACACGTTTACAGACCTATGCCGAGGAGGACACATTCCTAATACAGGATTGATTAAGGCTGTTAAAATTATGAGTGTCGCTGGCGCCTACTGGAGAGGAGATGAGAACAACAAACAATTAACTAGGGTTTATGGCACTTCTTTTCCTAAACAAAAGGAATTGAAAGAATATCTGGAACTTCTAGAAGAAGCAAAAAAACGAGACCATAGAAAATTAGGTAAAGAACTAGAATTCTTTACTTTTTCTCAAAAAGTCGGTCAGGGATTGCCTTTATGGCTACCAAAAGGTGCTGCGCTACGTGAACGATTAGAACAGTTCTTAAAGAAAGCTCAGAAAAAAGCAGGGTATGAAATGGTAGTAACACCCCATATTGGACAAAAAGAACTATATGTTACATCTGGTCATTATGCGAAATATGGTGAAGACAGCTTTCAACCAATAAACACTCCTGCAGAAGGGGAAGAATTTTTACTAAAACCAATGAACTGCCCTCATCACTGTGAGATATACAACAGTGGTCCATGGTCCTATAGGGATTTACCTAAACGTTATGCTGAATTTGGTACTGTTTACAGATATGAACAAAGTGGAGAACTTCACGGACTTACAAGAGTGCGTGGATTCACCCAAGATGATGCACATATATTCTGTACTCCTGATCAATTAGATGAAGAGTTTAAAAAAGTAATAGACCTTGTTTTATATGTTTTCGGATCTTTAGGTTTTGAAAATTTCACAGCTCAAGTATCCGTAAGAGATCTTGATAATCCTGAAAAATATATTGGAGATGTTGAAAACTGGGAAAAAGCTGAGAATGCAATCATAAGCGCAGCAAAAGATAAAGGTTTAAATTATGTAATCGAAACCGGTGAAGCTGCTTTTTATGGCCCAAAATTAGACTTCATGGTCAAAGATGCTTTAGGCAGAAGCTGGCAACTAGGAACAATACAAGTAGATTATAATTTACCTGAACGTTTTGATTTACAATACAAAGGTAGTGACAATGAAATGCATAGACCAATAATGATTCACAGAGCTCCCTTTGGTAGCTTGGAAAGATTTATTGCTATTTTATTAGAACATACTGCCGGTAACTTCCCGCTTTGGTTAATGCCTGAACAAGTTATTGTACTATCAATCAGTGAGAAATATGAAAAATACGCTGAAAAAGTTTTAAATTTGTTAGAAAATAACGAAATTCGCGCCCTTGCCGATCATAGAAATGAAACAATGGGTAAGAAAATTAGAGAGGCAGAAATGAAAAAAATTCCTTACATTGTTATTGTAGGGGAACAAGAAGAAAATGACAATACAATCTCTGTAAGAAAACACGGAGGAGAGGATATTGGAGTGATTAGTATTGATAAGTTCACTGAAATAGTTACAGAAGAAATAAATAGAACGTTAAAACCATTTAACGGATAGTAAAATAATTAAGTTTAATTTAAAAATTTAAAGTCATAGCAATAAGAAGAAGAAGGTCTCAAAAACCACTAAGAGTAATCAAAGAAGATGCTCACAGAATCAATCATAAAATTAGGGTTGAGGAAGTACGTCTTGTAGGCGATAATATAGAAGTTGGTGTATACCCAACTAAGAAAGCACTAGCACTTGCAGAAGAGCAAGAGTTGGATCTCGTGGAAATTTCTCCAAAAGCGGTACCTCCTGTTTGTAAAATAATGGACTATAAAAAGTTCTTATACGAACAGAAAAAAAGAGACAAAGCTCTTAAAACCAAAGCTACCAAAGTTACCATTAAGGAGATTAGATTTGGTCCAAATACTGACGAACACGATTACGAGTTTAAGAAAAAACACGCAGTTAAGTTTTTAAGTGAAGGAGCTAAACTAAAAGCTTACGTTTTCTTTAAAGGACGTTCTATCATATATAAAGATCAAGGGCAAATATTATTATTAAGACTTGCTCAAGAATTAGAAGAATATGGTAAGGTAGAACAAATGCCTAAATTAGAAGGTAAGCGAATGATAATGTTTATTGCTCCTAAGAAAACAAAGTAATAAGATAAAAACCTCTTAATATTAAGAGGTTTTGAAGATAATAAGTGAGATTATTATAAAAACAAGGATACAATGCCTAAAATGAAAACAAAATCCAGTGCTAAGAAGCGTTTCAAGCTTACCGGTACTGGTAAAATCAAAAGAAAGCACGCTTTTAAGAGTCATATTTTGACAAAAAAATCTAAAAAGCGTAAGCTGGCTTTAACGCACTCTACGTTAGTGCATAAAAGCGATGAAAATAGTATTAAAGAACAATTACGCTTAAAGTAATCGCTTTTTAATCAGGTTAAAATTATTATAAACCCAGGAGTTGGGCCTTTAGATTTTAAGATTTACACAAAGCAAGTCTTAAAATTATAAAAGACAAAGAGTACGCCACGGCGCACCGCCTACTACTAAAAAATTTAAAATTATGCCAAGATCAGTAAATTCCGTTGCGAAAAGAGCCAGAAGAAAAAGAGTTCTTAAGCAAGCAAAAGGTTACTTTGGACGTCGTAAAAACGTTTGGACAGTAGCAAAAAACGCAGTCGATAAAGCAATGTCATATGCTTATAGAGACCGCAGAAACAAAAAAAGAACTTTCCGTGCTTTATGGATCACTCGTATTAATGCAGGTGCCCGTATTCACGGTATGTCTTATTCTCAATTTATGGGAAAAGTAAAAGCTAATAATATCGAATTAAACCGTAAGGTTCTTGCAGATTTAGCTATGAACAACCCAGAAGCTTTTAAAGCTATTGTAGAAAAAGTGAAGTAATTTTTTAATAATATATTTTCTCACTTATAGTAAAAACCTCGCCTTCAAAAGCGAGGTTTTTTATTGCAGTTAAACGATGTATTATGTATTTTAACGATAAAAAACTGCTTTTTGTCGATTGACAATGGAATTAACTGACATTTTTTTACTACTTTTGACCAAACTGAGTTAGAAACAAACAGAATAGTCAATATTCTATTGTTCACTTTTTATAAACTATATTCTGTTAGGTATATTTTAACTCCGTTTTTATAAGTGTTTTTTTGGGGAAAAACACAAAGGTTAATCTATGACTCGTGACTCTAATTTTTGATATTTACGAAATAGATGTGATCAATAAAAAATAAAGCCCCATGATCCCAAATTGGTTTAAAACTCTACCAAAAAAGAGAAAGTCTAAAACTCCTTTAAATAAAGAGGAAAAAGATCTTCTATACCTTATTAATTTTCTATGGAAAGAGATTGACAAACCTGCTAGTGCTTCGGATATAAAAGTTAAAATAGAAATTTTTAACAAGCTTTCTTTAAATAACAAAATCCAATCGCTTCCAGAAGTATATCTACTTTTAGAAGATCATCTAATTGAAAAAAATACAGCTCGTAAATATACCAAGCAAAAACTGCGAGATAAAATACGTATTGATCATAGCTTCCTATTTAGCTATCCAAATTTTAAACCTATTTTACAGGAACTTAAAAGACAAGAGCTATCTATCTGTAAAATATTTCTCATTCTTGTATTAGAAAAATCTTTAGAGCTAATTGGTGTTTTTAATGATCCTGAGTTAGAAAAAATAAAAACGGATTTAGATACTTATGACAACTCCAATACTATCGAAATTACTGAAGGAAGAAAAAAATTATTAGAATTTTCTTCTGAAATATTTTTTAAAATAAAAGAGAGTTTAGGCGAAAACACTATTGCCAATATATACCTCAATGTATATAAACAACATTTCCAATCCTATCATCTACTCGACTCTTTTACCGCAACCTTAAATGTAATTCCGGAGGATATCTTTGCTAAAGATCTCATCAACTTTCCGAGTAAGCAGCAGATGCTAAAAATGCTTCAAAAGCAATTGAATAGTTTAGAAGATGTTAATGAAAGGCTTACAAAAGAGATTATTGACCGAAAAAAAATAGAAGATGATTTAAAAGATAGTGAGCATCTAAAATCCATAATTTTAGACACCGCTTTAGACGGAATTATTTTGGTAGATAAAGATGGTATAGTACTAGATTGGAATAAACAAGCCGAAATTATCCTAAGAGTAAATAAAAAAGAAACTATAGGTCAAAGTATTTACTCTCTTGTTCCATATAAGCTAAGAGAAGAACTACGTAGCAGTTTCAATAATTATATTGCGACTGGAGAAGGGCAATTAATTAATAAAAGAGTAGAGACTTCTGTCCCCTTAAGAGATGGAACTATAGTCTACGTAGAACTCACCATAATTGCTATTAAAACTAAGGATGACTATCTATTTAATGCTTTTTTTAGAGATATAACAAATAAGAAGATCATTGATAATGACATAAGGGAAGCAAAAGTATTTGCAGAAAAATCAGCAAAAGCTAAATCGATTTTCCTATCCAACATGAGTCACGAAATTAGAACTCCATTGAACGTGATATTAGGTCTTACAGGTATTCTACAAAAAAGTGAGTTTTCTAATCCGGAAGTAGATAGAGCGAATCTGGATGGCATTCAGTTTTCGGCAGAAAATCTTCTAGTACTAGTAAATGATATTTTAGATTTCTCCAAAATCGAAGCAGGTAAACTTACTTGGCAAGAAACGGATTTTAATATACACGAACTTATCAATAATATTTCCAGAGGTTTTAGAATCAAAGCCGATGAAAAAGGACTTAACTACAAAACAATTATAGATCCTTCTTTACCAAAATTTATTATAGGTGATCAGTTTAGATTGAATCAGATTTTAACAAACCTCTTAGGCAATGCTATCAAATTCACTCAAAAAGGTGAGGTTATTATAAGTGTAAGAGTAGAAGAAAAAAAATCTGATAGCATCGCGATAGACTTCTCAGTAAAAGATACGGGTATAGGAATACCAGAAGATAAGCTTAATAATATTTTCAATAGCTTCTACCAGGTTCACGAACCAGGTAAACATAAAATTGAAGGAACTGGTTTAGGACTTTCGATATCTAAGCAACTTATCGAATTACAAGGAGGCACTCTAATGGCAGAAAGTACTCCTTATCAAGGTTCTGATTTTAAGTTTTCGATCGAATATAAAAGAAGTAAACTAACATCTTCAAAATATATTTCGGATTCAATATCAAAAATAAAAAACACTCCTTCCCTATCAGGAATGCGTGTTCTGATTGTAGAAGACAACAGAATGAATCAATTCTTTATCAAGCAATTATTCTCTAATTGGAACGTCCGAGCAGATATTGCTGAAAATGGAAAAGTAGCATTAGAGAAACTAGATAAAGGTCCGTACGATTTAATTTTAATGGATATGCACATGCCAGTTATGGATGGACCGGAGACGACTTCTCATATTAGAAACTCTAATGACCCGAAAATAAAAAATATACCAATCATTGCGTGTTCTGCTGATGTATTTCCCGAATCCAAAAAAACCGCGATAGAGTCCGGAATGGATTTTTATCTTACAAAACCTATCTCCGAAAAAGCACTAGAGGAATTATTATATAACCTAAAACCTAACTTAACAAGGAATCCATTAGTTTATGAAAATACTATGGATATACTGAGAAATGATACCATTAATGATTACCAAAAATTATGTGATTTTTCTACGCTCTACCAAACATTTTCTGGAGATAACGAAATCATTAAATCTGTACTTCAGATATTTATAGAAGAAACACCAAAAGATTATAAAAAGTTACAATCAGCAGTGAAAGATAAAGATCTACTATTGATTTCAGAGCTTGCTCACAAACTAAAATCCAGCTTCAAAACTCTTGGCCTATCAGAACAAGCACTTATTCTTCAACAAATGGAAGAATCCGGAAAAACAGAACGAAATTCTGATTATATTTCACAATTAATGGATATACTAGACACTTCATATCCCGTAATTATTTTGGAAATTAAAAATCAGCTTATTGATTTGACTTCTTTACAGGTATAAAGTGAATAATTTCCTCCTTCTCTTGCTATATTTGCCTTTATGCATAAACAAATTACGAGTAACCAGAATCCTAAAATAAAATTCTTAAACCAGCTTAAGGATAAGTCAAGAGTTCGTAAAAAGGAAAATCGTTTTTTTATCGAAGGTAGACGAGAAATATCCCTTGCTATTTCAGGAGGATATCAACTAGAACATATATATTACTGCGACTCTATTATTTCTAAAGAAGAAGTTTTATTAATTACAAAAACAAGTAATTATGAAATCGTTTTTTTTGAAATTACCCTTGAAATATATCAAAAACTTTCTCATAGATCCACAACTGAAGGTATTTTGGCAATTGCAAAATCAAAAGAAACACTCCTTAGTAATTTAGATCTAAATACAGATAACCCATTAATTTTAGTTGCAGAATCCCCGGAAAAACCAGGGAATATTGGTGCGTTGCTTCGTACCGCTGATGCTGCAAAAGTAGATGCTGTTTTAATCGCCAACCCAAGAACCGATATCTATAACCCTAATATTATTAGATCTAGTGTTGGGTGTGTGTTTACAAATAAAGTTGCTACAGGTAGCACTTTAGAAATTATAAATTTCTTAACTAATAAAAAAATAAATATTTACGGAGCTGCATTACAATCTTCTGAAAATTATTACACCCAAGATTATACTAAACCTACTGCAATTGTCGTTGGTACAGAAGATAAGGGCTTGACCGATGAGTGGTTAAAAAACACTACACAAAACATAAAAATCCCCATGAGTGGTGTTATAGATTCGATGAATGTTTCAGTAGCTGCAGGAATATTAATTTTTGAAGCAAAACGACAACGTGATTTTGTTGTCTGATACCTAAAAAATCATTAACTTTCTAAACCTACAAATCCCAAAGCTACAAACCTATACAAATGACATCAAACCTGCTGTTTTACCTATTGATTGCTATTATCATAATAGTATTTCTTATAGATTCTTTACTTGATATTCTTAATGCTAGACATTATAACAATAGTATTCCTGAAGAACTTTCTGATGTATATCCTGAAGACGAATATCAAAAGTCCGTAGCTTATAAAAGAGCTAACTATAAATTTAAGATGGTTTCTTCATCCGTCTCTTTAATTATTATGCTACTATTCTTTTTTCTTGATGGCTTTGCATGGGTTGACGGAATGGCCAGAAGTTTTTCAGATAATTCGATTATAGTAGGGCTTATTTTTTTCGGCATTATAATGATTAGTAGTGATATCCTATCCACTCCTGCAGCTTATTATAAAACCTTTGTTATCGAGGAAGAGTTTGGATTTAATAAAACTACTACTAAGACTTTTTTTATTGACAAAATAAAAGGTATCATCATGATGATTATTGTTGGTGGTAGCTTACTGGCATTGATTATGTGGTTTTATGAAATTACCGGAAAACATTTCTGGATATATGCCTGGGCCCTAATTTCTATTTTCACATTGGCAATGAATATGTTTTATGCAAAACTTATAGTACCATTATTCAATAAACAGACACCATTAGAACCTGGAGAACTCAGAGATACAATTCAAGAATATTCTAATAACGTTGGATTTCAGTTAAAAGATATTTTTGTAATAGATGGATCTAAAAGAAGTACAAAAGCAAATGCTTATTTCTCTGGCTTAGGAAGTGAAAAAAGAATCACGTTATATGATACATTGATTAAAGACCTTAATAAAGAAGAGATTGTGGCCGTTTTAGCCCATGAAGTAGGACATTATAAAAAGAGGCATGTTATTATCAACCTTCTTTTATCTATTTTACTTACTGGCGTTACTTTATGGTTTCTATCTCTTTTCATAGCGAATCCCTTACTTTCTGAAGCATTAGGTGTAGCTGTACCATCTTTTCATATTGGATTGGTTGCTTTTGGAATCCTATATAGTCCAATATCCGAAATCACAGGACTCATAATGAATGTTGTTTCCAGGGCTTTTGAATTCCAAGCAGATGATTATGCTAAGAACTCCTATGACGGTGAAGCACTTATTAATAGCTTAAAAAAATTATCCAAAAACAACCTTAGTAATTTGACGCCTCATCCAGCAATGGTATTCATACATTACTCACATCCACCACTTTTACAAAGGATAAAAAATATACGAAAACAAATGAATTAAGATAGACTTGGTGGTTACAATTCTTAGTTGTATTTTTAACTATTACTCAAGATTAAAACTAAGTTTTTATTCATTGATAGCACACAATATCACATTAAAAAAAAGGCTTTCTAAGAAAACTTTATAGTATGACTGAAGCCGCTATAGAACAGGAAAACAAACAAATTGCAAAGCAATATAAAGAGTTGCTTCGTATTAGTTATCGCCATCTTAGTAAAGACGATAAAAAACTAATACGACAGGCCTTTGATATTGCAGTAGATGCACATAAAGATCAGCGACGTAAAAGTGGTGAAGCCTATATCTTCCACCCTATCGCTGTTGCCAAGATAGTAGCTAGTGAAATTGGTTTAGACGCAACCTCCATTGCTGCAGCGTTGTTACACGATGTAGTGGAAGATACTGAATATACTTTAGTAGATATTGAACAAATGTTTGGAGAAACCGTTGCGCGTATTGTAGACGGATTAACAAAAATATCTTCTTTAAAAAAGGATAAAGATATTTCGCTACAAGCAGAAAACTTCAGAAAAATGTTGCTCACCCTTAATGACGATGTAAGGGTTATCATTATTAAAATCGCAGATCGTTTGCACAATATGCAAACAATGGATTCTATGCGTCCTGATAAACAGGTCAAAATCGCTTCGGAGACCTTATATATTTATGCGCCTTTAGCACACAGAATAGGACTTTATAATATTAAAACTGAATTAGAGGATTTAGGATTAAAATATACAGAGCCTGAGGTTTATAAAGATATTTTAGAAAAAATAAAAGAAAGCAAAGAAGAACAAGATGCTTATATAAAAAGGTTTTCTGATAAAATAAAAGAAGGACTTGATAAAGAAGGGCTAGATTATGAAATAAAAGGACGACCTAAATCTATTTTTTCGATCAGACGTAAAATTCTGAAACAAAACATAACATTCGACGAAGTCTATGATAAATTCGCAATAAGAATTATCTACAAAGCTGATGATATAGAAAATGAAAAGTTCATCGCCTGGAAAATATATACTATTGTTACAGATTACTATCGTCCCAATCCTATAAGGTTAAGAGACTGGATTTCTCAACCTAAGTCTACTGGATATGAGGCATTGCATATCACTGTAATAGGACCTGACAGTCAATGGGTTGAAGTTCAGATTCGTAGTGAGCGTATGCATGAGATTGCAGAAAAAGGATACGCTGCGCATTATAAATACAAAAACACAGAAGAAAAGCATGATCAAGGTCTAGATGGATGGCTTAATAGATTACAAGAGGCTTTAGAAAACTCTGAAGCTAACGCAGTAGATTTTGTAGAGGAATTTAAGCTGAATTTATATGCAAAAGAAATCTTTGTATTTACGCCTGAAGGTGATCTAAAATCTTTACCCAAAGGCGCTACAGCTTTAGATTTTGGGTTTAGTGTACATACAGAAGTAGGCTTAAGAACTAGAGGTGCTCGAGTTAACAACAAACTGGTTCCGTTAAGTCACGAGCTTCATAATGGAGACCAAGTAGAAATCATTACTTCTTCAAAATCAAAACCTTCCTCTAACTGGCTAGACTATGCCACTACTGCAAGAGCCAGGTCTAAAATAAAATCTGCATTACGTGATGAAAAGAAACAAATTGCCGAAGAAGGAAAAGTAATACTAAAACGTAAACTACGCTCTCAAAAAATAACAATGAGCGAAAAGGTAGTAAACGAACTTGTACTCTACTTCAAGCTTAAAACTAGCCAGGATCTCTTTTATAGAGTAGGTATAGGAACCATTGATAATCAAAAAATCAAAGAGTTTGCTACTACTCGTAGTAATGTATTTATGAATTTTATCAAGAATAAAATTCGAAGAGGTAATCCTAAAGACATTGTTAACAAAGATGAAATTACTTCTAAGTATGATTTATTAGTTTTTGGTAAAGATTCTGAAAAGCTAGAATATAAATTATCCAATTGTTGTAACCCTATTGCAGGTGATGATGTTTTTGGATTTATTACGGTTAACGAAGGAATTAAGATTCATAAAAAAGACTGCCCTAATGCACTACAATTGCAGAGTAATTATGCTTATCGTATCATACAGGCAAAATGGATCGACTCTAGCCAAGAAGTATTTAAAGCAGTTATTAGGCTTAATGGAATAGATAATATAGGTGTTGTCAATGAAGTTACTCAGGTCATATCAAATAACATGCATTTAGCAATCTACAATATGAATTTTGATACAAATGATGGAGTTTTCACTGGTAAAATTACAGTTGGTGTTAAAAATAAAAACACATTAAAAACAGTAATTCAAAATCTAACCAAAATAAATGGGATTGATAAGGTTATACGAGAATAAGTCATTCTATTTTTTTCTGAATAAGTATTCATAAATTGGTGTCTCACTTATAAAAAATAATGTAAATTTGTTTTTTAAATCATTATGAGTACCAAAACAACTACGCAAAACGATCAAAACATCGTTAAAAATGTGTTTACTAGTTTTCTAGAGGAAAATGGTCATAGAAAAACACCTGAACGTTACGCTATACTTCAGGAAATATATGAAAGTGAAGAACATTTTGATATTGAGTCGCTATATATTAAAATGAAAAACAAAAACTATCGTGTTAGCAGAGCTACACTATACAATACGATAGAACTCTTACTAGATTGCAAGTTAGTACGTAAACATCAGTTTGGTCAAAGCCAGGCACAATACGAAAAATCATATTTCGACAGACAACATGATCACCTTATTCTAACGGATAGTGGTGAAGTTCTGGAGTTTTGTGATCCAAGAATACAATCCATAAAAAAAACAATCGAGGAAATTTTTGATGTAGATATTACAAATCATTCATTGTATTTCTACGGAACTAAAAAGAACCCAACTAATCAAGAAAACTAATGGCGGTAAACTTATTACTTGGTCTTCAATGGGGAGACGAAGGTAAAGGAAAAATTGTAGACGTTCTTACAAAAAATTATGATATTATAGCTAGATTTCAGGGCGGTCCTAACGCAGGACATACATTGGAGTTTGATGGTATTAAACATGTATTACATACAATTCCGAGTGGAATTTTTCACGATAAAGCAATTAACTTAGTAGGAAACGGTGTTGTTATCGACCCTGTAATTTTCAAAAAAGAATTAGATAATCTGGCTAAATTTAACTTAGATTATAAATCAAAGTTAGTAATATCTAGAAAAGCACACTTAATACTACCTACGCACAGAATTCTTGATGCCGCATCAGAAGCTTCTAAAGGAAAGGCAAAAATTGGTTCAACACTAAAAGGTATTGGTCCTACTTACATGGATAAAACCGGTAGAAATGGTATTCGTGTAGGAGATCTGGAGTTAACTGACTGGAAAGAACGTTACCGCAATCTGGCAAACAAACATGAAGCTATGATCGATTTCTACGATGCAAAAATAGAATACGATCTTGAAGAATTAGAGAATGAATTCTTTGAAGCGGTTAAAACATTAAAATCTTTGACTTTTATTGATAGTGAAGAATATCTTTATCAAGCGCAAAAGGAAGGAAAAAAAATATTAGCAGAAGGCGCACAAGGATCTTTATTAGATATTGATTTTGGGACATATCCTTTTGTAACATCTTCTAACACAACTGCTGCTGGAGCCTGTACTGGATTAGGTGTAGCTCCTAATAAAATCAAAGAAGTATTTGGAATTTTCAAAGCATATACTACTCGAGTAGGTAGCGGACCTTTTCCGACAGAGTTATTTGACGAAGATGGAGAAACTATGGGACGTATAGGTAATGAATTTGGTGCTACCACAGGAAGAGCTCGTAGATGTGGATGGTTAGACCTAGTAGCATTAAAATACGCTGTACATGTAAATGGTGTGACACAATTAATGATGATGAAGGGTGACGTATTAAGCGGTTTTAAAACCCTAAAAGTATGTACTGCTTATAATTATCAAGGAAAAACTATCACTCACCTACCCTACAATATTGAACCAGAAAATGTAACTCCTGTGTATACAGAGATGAAAGGTTGGTCAGAGGATCTTACAAAAATGAATGATAAGTCACAATTTCCTAAGGAATTAAATGACTACATTGAGTTTTTGGAAAAAGAACTAGAAACTCCAATCACTATTGTTTCTGTTGGACCAGATAGGACTCAGACAATACATAGGTAATCTATAGTAGATTATCACAAAATAAAATTCCTCAAGTATTAATATATACTTGAGGAATTTTATTTTGTAGTACTTCATATAAAAGATTTGATTAAGCAATAATCGGATTGCAATGGAACTAGCTTTTGATGAAATTTGTTTCTAAATAAATATATATCAAAATGAATCATACGCTACATAATTTTCGGATTAAAGCTATTAATCAAAACCTAATCTCTCCACTGTTTGAATTATCTGAATCAGAATTGGCAAAACAGCATGCTCTAAGAATACTTGTAGATCAAAAACCAGAATTTCCGTATCGTGTCAGTTTGGAAGATGCTAACATTGGAGAAGAGGTCATATTATTCTCATATCGGCACCACGCTGCTAAATCTCCATATAAAGCATCCGGCCCCATTTTTGTAAGTAAGAATGTAAAAACTGATACTCTAAAGGTTAATAAAATCCCCACGATGTTAACCCCATAGACTACTATCCGTTAGAGGATATAACGAGAGTGCTATGATGATTGATGCCAAAACAGTACCTGGAGCAACCTTATATGATACGATTCAACTTCTCTTCAATAATTCAGAAATTAAATACTTACATATTCATAATTCAAATCCAGGTTGCTATAATTGTCAGATAGATCGAATTACCCAATACAACACAATAATAAGCTTAATTAAACACCCGTAACTCACTATATGTTATTGAAAATCTATTTTCTCCTAAAGTCATTCTTCTAATTATACTAAAAACCACTTAACAGCTTGTTAATGTGGCACATAAACACGACTTCAATCTCTATCTTTGGTATTCTAAAAACTACAATTGTATGATATTAATTCACATTATTACCGACAATGAAGATAAAGCAATTGAGATAGCAGATTTTCTGAATGAAGAAAAGCTAATCTTAAATTCTATGATATTAGAAAATGTAAGCATACGAAAGCGATTAGAAAATGGTACTTCTCGTAGCACGGATCAAATTCTAATTATGGGAAAAACCAAAGCATTATTATTCAACACTATTGATAAAAAACTAAGGAAAAAATATAGAAATGAAATGCCCATCTTATATTCACTCCCAATTATTAATATGGATTGGGAACAAGCAGATGAACTAATAAAAGAAACAATTCCTGTTTAATTTTGTATCTTTAAACTATCCCTCAATGATTTGTATTTCGATATAAATCAAACTATCAACATTGTTCCCCGGATAAAATAACCTTATTATGGACAATGAAAATTCAAACGAAATTAAAAAACTTCAATCTCAGGTTTTAGATTTAGAACAGGAAATCGAAAATATTTCTAAAAAAGTACAAAAACTACACATTGAAAAAACAGAACAACTTTTAGCTATAGAAGAAGTAATGCTAAAGAGTCGTTTCAGGTTAGTTATACTAATTTTGGCATCATGCGTAATACTAACGTCTTTGGCTATTATTTTAAATTATATTTTTTTTCTAGAAGCTATTTGGATCTGTGTTTTATCTGGAATACTGGGCAGTAGTATTTCCGCATTAATTTCTGCGCTACAACGAAAAGCCAATGGTTGGGAATTTAAAAACGGGTTGAAATATCCTAATGATTCCCCAAAAGATAAATTCAGTATAAGAATGTCTTCTTTTTTTATAATAAGACCGATACTTGGCATTCTATCGGGATTCATAATTTATTACGGTTTTCAGGCTATAGGAGGCTTTAAAATTAATTCAGAAGGATTAGAGGAATCGAGTTTGGTTTTTTGGTCAATACTAGCTGGATTGTTTGCGAAATCTATGATTGAAAAATTAAAAGAAGTCTTTAAAAATTTAGTTGGATCCTAATACTTACATTTTAGTTTTATAAATATTTAATTGAGATATATTTCACAAATTCAAGAATATAAAGAATTACGTAAATGGCTTTACTATAAATAGTGATATGAAATAATATTTTTTTAGATAGTTTTAGTTGAACAAACGTTGAATTTCATTGATTCTATACATCTTTTCAAACAATTTTAAGACTAGCTTTTCTTACTACCTTATAGAAGAATAGTATATTTGCTGTGAATTTGAAAACCCCCTAATTGAGAGTCTTTTTTTCTATATTAATATTCACCGCTTTTGCTATCAGACCAGCAATAGAGATTAGTAATATACTTTACTACCAGCTAAATATTGATACTATTATAGAAAAATATTGTGTCAATAAAGAAAGACCAAAACTAAACTGTAATGGAAAGTGTTATCTGATGACTCAAATGAAAATGAGTAAAACCACTTCTGATACTAATAAAAAAGATTCATTAACTATAATAGTAGAAGCTTTCCTCCCACTCTTCTTTGAGGACAACACCCTACAAATTAAAAACATTTCAAATTTCCACACAGAATATTTACCAAATTGGAAACCAATACATTTATACAAAGAAAATGTTTCCAAAAACATTGATCACCCTCCAGAAATTTATTATTCTTAATCACTCAAACAGTGAAATTGGGATATAGAAAATGACTACGAATTACTCCTAGTCATCTAATTCCTATGTCAATTTTTACAAATCAAATAGCTATTAAGATATCATAACGCATGCTTACATGTGATCATTTATGACTAAAAATAGTGCATCTATTTTATATAATGAAAAATATACTAATGTTAGCTATATTCCTTTGTTTAGGAATAAATAGCTACGCACAATCTTTTCAAGGAAAAGTTGTGGATAATTCTAACAATCCATTATCGGGAGCAATAATAATTGAATCAAGTACACCTACTAATGGTGTAATGAGTGATGATAAAGGCTCATTTAAAATAATTCTCAAAAACTCTAGCGAGGTAATTGTCAGTTTTTTAGGATATGTCACTAAGAAAGTAACACTTACAAATGATGTTAATATCATACGATTAACCGAAGATAATGTAGCTTTAGAAGAAGTATTTGTTACCTCAGCAAGCAGAGAAATTCAGAAGCGTTCTGAAGTACCTGGATCAATCGCCACAATCTCTGCAAAAACTATTCAAGAAACAAAGGCTTTTGGTATCGATCAATTGGTGAACCAAGTTCCAGGAGTTTTTATGTCTACTTCTAGAGCAGCTAGTAATGAACAGCATTTTATGGCTGTTCGTTCTCCTATTTCTACAAAAGCACTCTTTTTATACCTGGAAGATGGATTACAGATACGTCCTACTTCGGTATTTAATCATAACGCTTTATTAGAAATGAACGATGTTTCTTATGATCGTATAGAAGTACTAAAAGGTCCAGCTTCTAGTATCTATGGTAGTGAATCTATTGGTGGCAGCTTTAATTTTATTACCAAAAATCCAACAGAGAATCTAAGCGGAAGTATTGGCTTCCAAACCAATGACATAGGATTAACTCGTTATGAATTAGAAGTATCGGATAAAACCAATGATAAATTCGGTTTCTATTTTGGTGGACACTATGTACAACGTAATAATGGACCAATCGAACATAGTGATTACGAGAAACTGGCCTTTACGTTTAAGACTGTCTATGACTTTTCTGATACCACAAAATGGACAACTGTTTGGGACATCGTTGATTATAGATCTGACATGACAGGTTCTTTAAGTGAATCAGATTATTTTGGAGGAAATTTTGAAAGTGATCAAACATTTACTGAAAGAGAAGCTTTAGCATTTAGAATGAGAACTACACTAGATAAGTTCTGGAATGATCGCAATAAAACTTCTTTTAATTTCATTTTCAGAGATAACACAATGGATCAAAATCCATCGTATAGAGTTCGCCAGTTTAGCGATCAAGGGCAATTAACTGGTTTTGGATCTGGAGAAGTAAATTCCAACCAATTTAGAAGTTTTGTAGGATTGGTTCAGCATAAATTAGATTTCAATTTTGCTAATTCATCATTGATTTTAGGAACTACTGGTGATTTCTCTCCACAAAAATATGTAGCAGAAACCACTAGTATCATTGTAGATCCTGTAACAGGAAGAAATATAGACTTTAGCATAAATTCTGGAGATTTTATATTGAATTATGAAGCAAACATCTTTAACTACGCTGGATTTCTACAATATGAAATATCACCTATTGAGCAATTAAAAGTTACTGCTGCATTAAGATATGATGGATTCGAATATGATTATGACAATCAGGCAGATGAAATTGTAGGTGTAGAAGATGCTGTAGACAACTTCAATAATCTAACTCCAAAGCTAGGGATCAATTATAATTTTTCTAATAAAGCAGGGATCTATGCAAATTATTCACAAGGATTTACTCCTCCACAAGTATCTACATTGTATAGAAACAGTAATCAAGTACAAGAAATAAAACCAAGCAGGTATAACAATTATGAAATTGGAGGATATTATTCGGTTTCATCGAAACTTACTTTGGATGCTGCCATATATGTATTAGAAGGAAAAAACACATTGATCACTTTACGTGATGAGGATGATAACTTTTTTAACACAAACGCAGGTAAAACCAGATCCTATGGAATCGAATACGGAATTACCTGGAATATATTTAAAGAATTGGCAGTTTCACATAATGGTAGTTATGCAAAGCATCAATACATAGATTTTTTTGACAGCGGTATAAATTATTCAGATACAGAAAGAGAGACCGCTCCTAACCTATTGGGAACCTCTATTATAACCTATCGTAAAGATTTTAAAGATATTGGTTTTAGTATTGCAGGAGAACATGAACTTGTAGGAAGTTATAATACGAGTTTCGAAAATCAAGTAGAAAATGACGATGGAACATTTAGTACAGCAATGTATGATGGTCATAATATCTTTAACCTCAGAGCTTCAATAAACTATAAAGGATTTGAAATATGGGGACATGCCCTAAATATTTTTGATGAATTATATGCAGCAAGAGCTTCATATAATAGATTTAGAAATGAAAATAGTTTCACTATTGGAAATCCAAGAGCTTTTCATCTTGGAGCAAGGTATAATTTTTAAAAAAAATAAGTAAATAAGTTTCTAAAATATAATTATGGTCTGCTGTCGCATTGAGTATGTGTTAAAAGAGTTGACATCTCTATCATTTGTTTCTGAACACTACTTCTCTATTATGGGGTAATAGATAATGTCGACAGTAGATCTTTTTATAAGCTTATATAAAACTATATATAATGAAAAAATCAAAACTTAATAGTTGGCTATGGAAATGGCATTTTATAGCTGGATTAATCTCACTTCCTTTTGTTCTTATACTTTCTATCACAGGAACGATTTATCTATTTAAATCTAATTATGAAACTCCTAGACAAAAACATATAAAGGAAGTAACGGTAATTGGAACTCCTATTTCCTTACAAGAGCAACGGTTAATTGCAAATACTAATGCTATTAAAAAACCAAATTCTGTAATTATAGCTACATCTCCCAATCAAGCCACAGAGTTTATTTCAGGTAGATTTGGAGGAAAGAGTAGTTTGTTTGTAAATCCATATACTGGTGTTATTTCTGGAGAGATTATTAGTAAAAAAACAGACATGCATATCGTGAGAAAATTACACGGAGAGCTACTAATGGGTAAATTCGGCACTAAGATCATAGAACTCATAGCAAGTTGGATGGTCGTCTTAATAATAACTGGCTTATATGTTTGGTGGCCTTCTAGAGCATGGAAATTAAAAGGATATTTTATACCGAGAACAAATCTTGATCGCAGAACATTTTATAGAGATCTACATGCCATTTTAGGTTTTTGGACATCTATTTTATTACTTATGATTTTGGCTGGAGGTTTTCCTTGGACAGATGTCTTTGGTAATAATTTTAAACAAATACAAAAATTGACAAATACCGGATATCCTGCTACCTGGCAAGGAAATCAAATACAATCTAATCCTTTTGGAAATCCTTTAACACTGGATCAAATTGTAGCAAAGGCAGAAACATTAAAACTTCCAGGTGAGGTAACGCTTAGTTTCCCAAAAGGCCCAAAAGGAGTATATAGCCTATCTAATTTCAATCCATCTAATTTATCATCACAGCAAAAAATTCATTTTGATCAGTATTCTGGAGAACCTATTCTAAAACATACCTGGAAAGACGTAGGAATTCTAATGCGAGGAAGAATGTGGTTTATGGCCTTTCATCAAGGTGAATTCGGTGTGTGGAATTGGTGGTTGATGTTATGTACTGCGATTATATTAACAATAATGAGTGCATCTGCTATCGCATCTTATGTATTAAGAAAACGAAAGAAAAGCTGGGGCGTTCCTAAAGTTCCTGCCTCATTTAAGGTTGGATATGGTATTATTACTATTCTTATGTTACTTTCTGTACTATTTCCTTTATTCGGAATAAGTCTTACATGCATTGTCATAACTGAATATATTCGAAAACGCATGCAGATTAAAAAAACTAGAATTACATCTTAATAAAACACATCTTATGAAAAAATTATTTATCCCCTTATTATTTGCAATCATTATGATAGGTTGCCAGCAGCAAAATCAAAGTAATAATGAGAATCTAAACTCCATAAAAGGTTCTCAGGCTAAAACCTTTAAAAAGCAAAATTCAGAAAATCGAAACTTGAAACCAGATGGAACTGCCTACACTAGAACGGAGTTAGATACAATGTCACATCAAGAACTGATGGCATTAGTCCATGAAGTACCAAATGATACAATCGCAACTATTGGAATACTTCTGTATGAAGGGTATTTTATGTTAGATGCCATGGGACCTCTGTCTGTATTAAATAGTACTCCTTCCGCTAAAAAACTTTTAATAGGCAGAGACAAAGGAATTGTAACAAGTAGCAGTAATGTAAAAATTCAAGTAGATTATAGTATCGACGATATTGATCAATTGGATATGCTGGTTATTCCAGGTGGATTAGTAGGGACCTATAAAGCTACAAAGGATGAAGAATTGTTAGATTGGATCAAAAAAATTGATCAAAACAGTAAATATACAGTTAGTGTATGTACGGGAGCTTGGATATTAGGAGCAGCTGGATTACTAGAAGGAAAAGAAGCCACTACTAATTGGTATAAAGCTGAAGAAAAATTATCCCTTTATGGAGCAAAATATGTCAAAAAGCGATATACAAACGACGGAAAGTATTGGACCAGCGCAGGAGTTTCTGCTGGAATCGATATGAGTTTAGCATTAGTAGATCATATTTTAGGTCGAAACTATGCGGAGTCTATTGCTCTTAATCTCGAATATGATCCTAGCCCTCCATTCTCTGGCGGACATCCCGATAAAACTGATCCCGTAATAAACTATTTTATGGAACGAATGTATGATGCAGGCCTACAACCTCTTATTGATTCCGAAAAATAATTAAAACCCATGAAACAAGGTCTAAAAATTGTAAAACAAATAAAATAGAAAAAGAATATAAAGATTCTAAACTTCAACTAAATAAAGAAAAATAATACCTTTGAATAAATTAAAAATATATACACATGAAAAAGCTTTTTATACCTGTTCTAACTATAATAACATCATTATTGATCTTTTCCTGTAATCAACTATCCAAAGAAGAACAAGAATTTGATGCATTGATGCAAAAAGTAATTGATGTACACGATGAAGTAATGCCTAAAATGGGAACAATGAGCTCTTTAATAAAAGATCTGGAACCCAAAATTGATACGACCGCTACTGGTAAATCATATGCTAATGCTCAAAAAGACCTTAAAGACTCTTATGATTTTATGATGAATTGGATGAGTGATTTTAGTAATAAATTTCCTCACGGAGAAGAAAACACAGCGAAGGATGTAGAAAAATTTACTGCTAAAATGAAAATGCTTCAGGAAGAAGAAGTTGAAGTTAATAAGCTAAGAGATCAGATCAATTCTAGCATTAATAACGCAAAGAAACTGTTAGAAAAGTCATAACCTCGGGTTTTTGGTTATAGTTTATAAAATTGTTTTATTTTTGCTGCTGCAACAAATCGCTTAAACCAATGAGAAAAATTATTTTATTTGCCTCTGTACTGTTATTGACCAATACATTAGTACACGCACAAAAAAAGAAAGACCTAATAGCAGAAATTGATAAGCTTAGACAAGAGCTAAAGACTACAGAAGGAGAACTAACTGAAGCTCGTAAAAATGAAAGAGTAAGTCTGTCCAAAGTAAAAACAATGGAGACCCAAGTGGCTGACCTGAAAGAAACTAATGCTACACTATTAACTAATATGAGTAGCTTTACAGAGCTTTCTAACAAAAAAGCCACTAATTTACAGACTTCACAAGAAATCATTAAAGTAAAAGATCAACAACTAAATGCTATCAATGATGCGATTACTGCTAATGACTCTCTCAATTTAGCCGTATTTAGTAAGTTCAAAAATGCTATAGGAGGTGATAATATAAAAATCAGTAACGGTACGATATATATAGTTTTACCAAATACTACTCTTTTCGGAGAAAACGATAAAAACTATATTGTAGATGAAAAGGCAAAACCAACATTAGAAAAGATCGCTGCTACACTGAACGCCAATCCAAATCTTACTATATTGGTAGAAGGAAATAGTAATGCTCTAAAACTAGATGGAAAAAAGCTAATCGATAATTGGGATTTAAGTTCCAGACAAGCTGCTTCTGTTGTGAGAGTACTACAATCGGATTATAAAGTAGATCCTAAACGCCTAGAAGCTTTAGGGAAAAGTGAATATAATACTGAAGGTATTGAAACAGTAACGAGAATCATAATTGATCCAAAGTTTGATGAATTTTATAATTTGGTAAAAGACAATATGAAGAATTAATCTTTTAAAGTTTCATATAACATATCTTAAAAGACCAACTATTTCTAGTTGGTCTTTTTTATTGTTTTAATTGAAATATTAGTATCCTAATTTTTAAGAATTCGTGAGTTTTTTAGTTTTAAACTCTGTGGGATTCATTCCAGCATGCTTCTTAAAAAATTTAGAGAAGTGCCCCGCTTCTTTATATCCCAACTCATACGCTATTTCTTCTGAAGTTTTGTCTGAGTATATCAATAAACGTTTTGCCTCTAAAACAATACGCTCGTTAATAGTTGCCAAAGGTGATTTATCACTGTATTTATGGAACAAATTAGATAAAGTCTTTGGAGATTTAAACAACAGTTCTGCATACTCAGCTACCTGATGTTTCTCTCTGAAATGTTGCTCAATGAGAATATTGAATTTTCTTATAATATCCAATTGATTATTTGGCAAATCAGGTTCTGGTAAATCTTCTTTTATAAGTCTTCTGGATTTAATAAGAAATCTTTTTAGAAGTGTCTGAAGCATTTCTCCTTGTATCTGATCTTTATTTTCAAATTCTTCTCTAAAAGAATCAAACATTACTGAGAAACTTGTTTTTTCTTTTTCATTGAGTGTTAATATCTGCGGAACAGAAGATCCAAAAAACAAAAATCCATTACAAGAAACTTCCTGATCATGATCTCTTATACAATAAAATTCTCTATTAAATACCAGTGAAATAATCCCATCTGTATTGTTTTCTATTTCTAAGACATTCAGTGGTGTGCAAAAAACAATTTGATCCTTTTTTAGCTCGACAAGAGATCCATCAATACGAAAACTTACCTCGTGATCTTTGCTCCATATGATCTTATACAATCCTTTATTTCTGAGTAAATCTAATGACGAAGAACAATTAAAGTCCGTAAGAATAAACGTGCTCTCATCTTTTATGCTTGAATAATCTAATCTCATACTCAAATAAACAAATAAATTTTATCAAAAAAGAAAAATCTATCAGTCTTAAGGAATAATTTACATTTCACAGCCTTTACTTCTGATCTAAATTTGCACATATAATTAATCTAAAAACAAAACACATATGGAAACTATAATAGAAAACAACCTGAAACACGTTCACCAATTATTATCAAAAGGAGCTTTTATAGAAGCTATGGATACTTATTTACATGAAGATGTAGAGTTAAGAGAAAGTAATGACCAACCTAAAAAAGGAAAAGAATTTAATTTGAAATTTGAACAAGATTTTATTGATAACCAACTTTCAGAGTTCATTAGATATGAGGTGAAAAATTACGCTATTAATGGAAACCATTCTTTTTATGATGCTGTAATGGAATTAAAACTAAAAGATGGAAGTACCATGCTTTCTGAACAAACAGTAGTAACGGAATGGAAAGATGGTAAAATCTATAGAGAGCGTTATTATCATGCATAGTAAATATTAGTACTAATAGAAAAATCCAATTGTTTTCACAATTGGATTTTTCTATTGCATCAATAAGATCTAATTTCGTTTACGTTACAAGCGATATTCTTTTCTAAACTCCAAAGGTGTTTTATGCGTCTTCAATTTAAAAACCTTAGAGAAATAAGCATAATCTTCATACCCCAAACTTTGTCCAACTAAGGACAAAGAATTATCAGAATGTACAATGAGTCGTTTAGCTTCCAATAGAATACGTTCCGTTATTAATTCCGTTGTAGTTTTATTCAATGTTGTTTTTGTAATCCGATTCAAGTGTTTAGTAGTAATACTAAGCTTTTCTGCATAGAACTTTGCTGATTTTTCAGTTTTATAAAACGCTTCTATTGTCGTTTCTAAAGCAGATAACGTTTGTAAGTAAATGGGAGTTGAAGATCTATGCATTGTTTTGTTATCTACATATAAACGAGATAAATCAATATAAATAAGATCAACCAAACTAGCTATCTTCTGTTTGTTAAAAGGTAGGTTTTGGTGAAATTCTAAATTTACTTCTTTAAAGTAGGGTTCTAACGGAGCAATCTTATCTATCGTCAAGTTTATATAAGGTGGATTATTGTAAGAATAATAAAACGGAAATTGTTGGAGTTTTTTATTTGAAAAATGAAATTCATAAAAATCTTGAGAATGAAAAAAGATATAACCTTCTGGCTGTTCATCAAATTTCCAATAATGTGTCTGACCCGGCATTAAAAAAAATACACTTCCTGGTGATACTTTATAAGAGTTAAAATCAACTTCATGTATACCACTGCCTTTTAAAAAAAATACACATAGAAAGAAGTCATGCTTATGCGGTCTATGAAAGATTTCCTTATTTTTTAGTAAATGTTTCTTTAGATCATTACTGTAAAAATCAGTTAAGGATTCTTCCTTTTCAAATTGAGTTATATTTAATATTGGTATTGTTTTCAAGAAAAAGTAAAATATGTCTCTAAAGTACAAAAAGTTGTGATAAAGCTCTTAATATTTAAAACCTAAGTATCATTAAATTTGTATTTTAAAATAAGAAAAATACAGGATTACCTAATAAATAGAAAATCCTTATTACGAAAAAACGAAGTCTTTTATTTACAAATACTACACTATATGAAACTTCTAAAAGGGACAAAAATCAACAGTATCTTGGAGGGTAGTTGCCCTGTGTGTCAGAATGAAAGTATGTACTTTGAGAAAAATCCATACAAGTTAAAAGAAACGCTAAAAATGAAAGAACGATGTGGTTCTTGCAATACAAAATATAAAATTGAACCTTCCTTCTTTTATGGCGCTATGTATGTAAGTTATCCAGTAGGTATTATGTTTGCCAGCGCTACGTTTATTTTGTCTTACCTTATATTTGGTATTGGTCTAATACCTACCTATTGTATAATTGTATTCGTTATGATTTTTTCTCTTCCAATCATTCTTAGAATATCTCGAAATATATGGATAAACTTTTTTATGAGTTATAAATAAAATTAGAAAATATCGCATAAAGACAAAAAGTTAACGTATTTGAAAATGAAATGATCACTATTGGTAAAAGTGGCTATTGCTACTTAATAGATTATTGCCATTTCATCAAAAATTTATGAGTTTCGATCTGCATTTTTTCCTTTTACAACAAGAAATAACTTGTACTATAGGTTGTACCCTTATTATAAATTGAAGCGGTTAACAAATAAAAACATCATAGAAACATTTAAAAATACCCTTCTTAGACATGTGATTCATCACTTCCTAAAAGATAATCGGGTGCAAAAGAAAAACTCAAAAACAAACCGACTCCTATTACTAAGGTTATTAGACCAATTAGATCCAGAAAGATAGCTTTCTAAAATAAATTGATTAAAAAAACAGTTAAACGAGAAAGGAATCTATGTATGCTACCGATAAAAGATAGCATCATATCGAAAATACTAAGAAACCCTATTGACAGGGGGAAAAGCCCCTTTTGATGTATTGTAAACCAATGTATATAATTGTATGTTTGCAGCAGAATTTTTGATAGCCCCAGGTAACAAATAAAAGAAAAAAGACACTAATATATAGAACCCTAAAATAACTATACATATATGGCACTACAGACTTCTACCCAAATATTTATTTCTGGCACACCTATTCCCTCATATGTTAGCTTGAATTTGGTACAAGCAATTGATGATCATCATACGTTACAAGTGATATGCAGAACGGACGTTGTAGAACAGTTTTCTGAAGAATTAATTGGAGACAGTAAAGAATATCTGGGAGGTATTATTACGGTCAAAATAAGTTCTGTGACTGACTTTGGAGGGTATAAAGAATTAGAATTCAAAGGAATTGTCACTAAAGTTATGGCGACAAAAGGATTTCATCAATCTAGTGGGGATTTAGTAACTATAGAGGCTAAAAGTGCTTCTATCCTATCGGATGATGGTGCCCATTATGATTCATTCAATGATTTGAGTCTTTCTGAAATTTTAGAACACACCTTTCATGGGTATGACAAAGGTAAGTTAGAAACTAGTTTTTCTCCAGTATCTTCTGATACGATCCACTATTCGGTACAACATAACCAAAGTGCCTTTAGTTATGCTAGTAGATTAGCTGCTTATTATAATGAGTGGTTCTATTATGATGGGCAAAAACTTATTTTTGGTAGTCCTAGTAATGAGGAGACTGAACTACAATATGGAGTGGATTTACAAAATTTCTCGGTAGAACTAAATACTGTTTCTAATTCATTCGATTATTTTACGAATGATTACATAGCTGATGAAATTCATAGTAGATCAAGTGATGATATTTCTATCCCTTCAGAAGGCTATCATGGATTTACTGATAATAGATCAAAAGAGTTATTTAATAAACAGACACAGGTCTTTCATAACACCTATGATGATGCTTCTACAAAAGCAAGATTAGATACTCAGGTAGATCAGTACACTAAGGCACGTGCTATGCAACAAGTGATCGCGAAAGGTTCATCTGATAATCCGGGAGTAAACTTGGGAGAAATTATAACGATCAAAGGAAAAGGTAGCTATAGAATTATAAAAATTACACATACCAATATTGAAGGTGGTTCTTATAAAAACACTTTTGAAGCGGTAGATGCTAATTTTACAGCTTACCCAAAAATGGATATCAACAGATACCCAATTAGCAACGTACAGACTGCTATTGTAAAAGAAAATAATGATCCAGATGGGTTGGGTAGAATTAAAGTTCAGTTCATTTGGCAAAAAGCATCAGGCGGAACAACGCCTTGGTTACGTATGATGACTCCTCATGCGGGATCAGATAAAGGGTTTCACTTTATACCAGAACTAGAGGAACAGGTAATTGTTAGCTTCGATGGTGGAAATGCTGAAAAACCATTCGTTATGGGAGCTTTATATAATGGTTCTGCCAAACCTGATAGCTGGCAAACACGTGCTAATGATATAAAAGCGATTAAAACTAGATCCGGACATCTTATAGAATTGAATGATACAGATGGAAGTGAGAAAATTTTGATTAGTGATAAGAATAGTAATTTAATCCAATTTGACACAGCTACAAGTTCAATTACTATTTCTGCTCCAGAGGATTTGATTTTAAAATCCAAAAATTTATCGATTGAAGTTGCAGAAGATATGAATGTAAATGTAAGTGGTTTTAAAAACGAAAATATTTCTAAAGATCATAATCTAAATGCTTTAAACCTATATCATACAGCAGATGAAAATATGGAAACCAAAGCAAAGAGTGTTGAAACAAATGCAGATAAAATTAATGCAAATAGCTCTAAAGAAAACTTAGAATTAAATAGTTCTAAACAAGTAGTCAACAACAGTAATGACAAAATAAAGTTATTTTAATTATGGGAGGAATGATTATTAAAAATTGTAAGAATTATAAAGAAGAGGGAGAAAAAATTACTTGGAATGCTCATAATGGAAATATTGAATTAACAACAGGAAAACAAGTTGTTATGAAAGGAGAAAATGGAGGAGTGAAATTTATTAAGAAAGGACTTTAAATGGCTAAAAGGTTGTCATTTTTGAATCAGGAAGATTTACCTAATTCTAAAAGCAGTAAAAACCAAGAAAGGTTAGTAACTGTTTCTCAAGGAAGGAACTCTTCCTTAAATCTATACCCCTCAAAAGAAGATATAAATATTCGTTATATCCCCTATAACATCAAAAACATTAATTTGAATTATGGGGTTAGGATTATTCAAGAACAGAATGATTTACAAAATCAACAATTAGATTTTGAGGTAAATGTAAGTGTTATCGAAGATGAGGATATTTACGCCTTTAAAATAAGTAGAAGTCAAGTATACGTGAATAATAATTCACCAAATACAACAATAGATGAGATAGCTAATCTTTGCGGGGGAGTTTTGTTTCCTGTATTAATTGATTTTTATGACTATACAATAAAAAACATACCAGAAATAAAAGGTAGGTGGTTCGAATTAAAAAAGACTTTAAAAAAAAGGTTTCAAGGGGATTATATAACTAATTATATTTATTCAATGGAACAAACATTAAAAAATGATTTAGCTATAAATCAAGCACTAAGACAAGATATGTTTTTATCTATTTGGAAACATACCCTAGAGACGAGAGCATATGACGAAATGTTAAGATCTAAGGTAATATTTAATTTCCCAATAATGCCTTATACAAATTCCATCCGTTATGAAGGGAATCAGGATGTTAAAAAACATTATACAACATACAATACAATAAAAACAATATTAAAGGGAAAAATTGCTGAAAACAGAAGTGTAAATGATTTGAAAAATAAAAAAAGATTTTCTACTGAGGCTACTGTAGAAGGATCAAAACCTGAAGGGGATTGTGATGTAGAATATGATTTAGATAGGAAAACCGGAGTTCTTAAATTTTTTAAATCTAAAACGACGATAAAGTTGGAGAAAGATAGTAGGTTTACTACTTTAATTATTAATGAATTGATAAATTAAAAAAATGAGTAATACAGGACATATTGTTTGTAATGGAGCACTTTGTCAGTGTAAAAATGGTTTTACTCCTGATAAATTAAAAGTGTTGAGTGCTCCGAATGAATATGTAAATGATCCCGATGGAGCAGAGAAACTGGTAGCATCTACTATGGATATAGGAATTCCATTAGAGAAAGGTACTTTTGGGCAATGCAAGTTACAACCTAGTTCTAGCGGGTATCTACCTTGTGTGCCAAGCATTACTGCTTGGCAAGATTTTTATGACAAAGTAACACTAAGTAATAATGGTCAGGTATTAGTAGAACGTAGTAAAGGAATTTGTGCAATAGCAGGTAGTCCTTGTGTAGAATTTTTGATGCACGGTCAACAACCCTCAGTATCAGCTGCAGAAGCAAATGAAGTAGATGAAACAGTACAAAGCCAGCTTAATCCTTTAGTTGACCCTAAAAGGATTGATAATAAAGATCCTTTCGAGAATATCCAATTAAGTTAAATCCCATAATAATGACCAGAGGTTTTGCCATTAGAGTAATAGAGGAAGATTTAAAAAATCCAGAAAAAGTAGTTAGCTGGGATGAGCATAATAGGCATTTAGTATTAAAAGATAGTGCCAAGGTTAAGCTAGAGTTATATCAAACCGAACCTATGTTTTCGTCTTCTGATCGCAGTGTGTTCGATGGTTTTTTTTGGGACTTATGGGATATAGAAAAAAGCACTTCTTTTAACTGGAGTAAGACAAAAAATGGTATAAAGCAACCAAGTACTGATAGAGCAAGTAGTACTAGTGTTACACTATCGGTTAAAGAAGGGTTTAAATCAAAACAAGGATATTGGATAGAGGCATTTAAAAAAACAGCAAATTTTGAAACAGGCTGTTCTACAACCGATGCTCTGAGTATGATCATAACTTTTGAACCACCTCCACCAACTGTTAAGGCAACTTGGTTAAACCCTGATGGCAGTGAAATAACAGAAGAAAAGTACTTGGGTCAATGGGTTATGTTAAAACTAGAAACTACAGGACTCAACGAGGAACAGGTCAGAGTTTCTATTTGGGATGATCGGGGTGGAGACACCAGTCTGCTTTATTCTGACGGACATGAAAATTATTCTAATGAAAGAATTACAAATCATAATAGAAAGAAAGGCGAAGAAATAGAAAGATGGAAAGGTAAGTCGATACATGACAAATTGGTATTTCCTGAGAACTATGATGCTTTTCAAAAATATAATCAAACTATTGGAATTGACGGGACACTCACATTTTTAATATCTCTAAGCAAAACTTGGGAGAAATATAAAGTAATGTGGGGAGATTCTATAGAATTGAGAATTCTGGTTGATCATCCAAGACTAGAAAAATACGCAATATCAGACGTATGGTATGGCTTACGTCCAAACCGATATGACCCAAATTATATTTCTGAACCTTTGCAAGTTAGATTGCCAGAGCCTGATGAATTAGCAGAATCAAGGCCCGATTACGCGCCAAAGACTGTTGTTATTGAAGATAGTGTGCTGATGGAATCTAAAGGAATTGATCCCTGCCATTATAAATATATAGAAGTAAGCGAGTTTAATAAAGATAAGAAAGAGCGAACATATGTAGCTTTTGAAGAAAAACCACTTAATAAACCTGACTTTGAACCTTATGAAATAGTAACCGGAGGGAATGGACATAGGAGAAAAGTAATTATCGATTTGATAAATTCAAATGATAAAGAAGGAACAACACCCAAAGCTTGTATATCAGAAAATATACCTAAGACAACATCTGGTGCTGAACATAAAAACAATATGCTCTCTTTTAATATTCCTAAGGAGTTTATTAAAAAAGTAACAGCTTCTGATAAAAAAAGTGAACTTGAAAGTTTTCTTGAAAGACAGCTAAAAAAAATGTCAACTGAATTAGGGTATACTGCCTCAGTTAATGATGTAAATTTCAAAAGAACGAATGAAGGGCAAGTTTTAGATACCAGAATAATAGAGGTGTTAGATCATACAGAGACGAAACTTGTTTTTTATGCTTTATATCCATACAATACAGATGCAATAAGATTATGGGGAATACCAACACCACTTCCATTCATATTGAGATATTTATGGACAGGTAGTATACGACCACATCCTTATTCTATATCAGCACAAAGCTGTAGATATAATAGAGATATTGTTGTAAACACATATCCTAATGTGAAATGGTCTGTATACCTGAATCTAAATCAGGCAGATAAATCAAAACAATTAGGTTGGGGTAATAGTATAAGGCAAACAAAAAAAGAAAAAAAAGATGCTCCTAAAGGATTTATAAAGAGTGGGGATGGTTCTTGGGATTTTGGATTAAAAGTAGCTTTTAACAGAAACAAAGAGTTTTCTGAATATTCTGACAAAACAGCTTTTTCTAAACAGGATGAATATGACTTATCTGCCCCTTTTAAGAATGTGATTGATCCTATTATGAATAACCTAAATGATATTGGAGGTTTTATAAAGGATACAGTACTTGGAAAGAAAAAAGATCCTGAGTCTGATCATGACCAGCCAGATTCCAAGCATCAGATGGCCTTAGAAAAGGCAAAAAAGGCTGCCAAGAAAAAAGAAAAAGAAGATCGAATAAAAATAAAAAATCAACCTGACGTACAAAAAGCATTAGATAAATTACAGGATAACGAAAAAGAAATAAAACAGCTTAAAAATAAAACATATCCAAAAGATAAATATCCATCGCAAAAGGCTCTCGATAAGCAAAAAACGGAGGATAAAGAAAAACTATTAAAAAAGTACAGAAATAGGGATAACCTTCAACAAAACCTAAAGAAAAAAGGTAAGAAAGCGGGAATAGATATCAATCGTAACCTGGTTACTTTTAGAATTATCTACCCTAGCTTGTCCTTTTCTTTTGAATGGTTTTTAAAAGGAACCAAAACAACAAATGCCAATATTACTGCAAATATGGGGCATAAAGTAGGCACGGTACTAAAAGGAAAAATTAACGCAAGTCCTCTGATTGGATTAGAAATTAAACTAGATTTTCTTGCTCTGGCGCAAAGAGCCCATCCCGCAGTATTAGCTCTAATTGCAGCAGCGGATATAGCTATGAGTATGATTGGAGATGGTAGTGCAATTACTTGTGATTTAACGGCAACAGGTACTTTTGGAGGATACCTTCAAGGAGAAATTAATACATTAACCAAAGAAAATAGCTTTAATCCAGATACGGCAAAATCTACTGGAGCAGAATTAGCTACTTTAAAGGGTAATCTAACCATAAAGCTAGAAGCGAGCATCAAAGCAATGAAAACAGCTCGTGTTCTAAAACATCAGGTAATACTTACCGGAGCTGTTGGAGTAAGTGCTACTGCATCTGATTCCGTCCACGCAAAAATTGCTGCGGATACTAAAGGCTTTTATATGGATATAAAGAATACCTTTGAAGGATTAGAACTAATAGGGTATGCTACAGCTCAGGCTGAAATTGTAAAGGAAAGAGATTTAGATGATGAAGATATAACTTTAGATCAACTAGAAAAAAATCCTAAAAAAAAGAAACTAGGAGGTAAAGCAGAATTTAAGTACAGAGTAATTGACAAACAAAAAGCACAAGACGTTACTAAATTTTATTTTAATGATAATTAAATTATGAAAAAACTCATTATCTGCCTATTTGCTATTAGCATGAGCAGTTGTGGTCAAGAAAAACCTAACAAAATGACACAAGAAATTAGCCAAGTCTACAAAGAGGTAAAACATAAAAACGAAGCTATAAATTATCAAGCGGATTTTTATAATAGTGATTGTAGTTTTGAATTATTGATTAATGATATGATGGTCTATAGCTACTATGATACGGGAGGTATAGGCACTAGTTTCCCTATTAATTATAAAATATTAAAACCGGGTTTACAAACCTATACCTTACGCTTGTATCCACAACGTAAACAGGACGGTACTTTTATGGATAGTTTGGTAAAAAAAACATCTTTTAAACTTGCAATATCGGGTGTCCGTTTTAAAGAAGGTGGTATTGATATCCTAGATGAAGGTTTTACTTTCAATACGCCTACTAAACAAGGAACTAATGATGAAGGAGCAGAAGATGTTCCTGTTTTTGACGGACATGGTTTACCTTATG
Organism: uncultured Aquimarina sp.; assembly: GCF_947495315.1. Classification (GTDB taxonomy): domain Bacteria; phylum Bacteroidota; class Bacteroidia; order Flavobacteriales; family Flavobacteriaceae; genus Aquimarina. The sequence continues at coordinate 32,366 of NZ_CANLYD010000023.1, forward strand.
CCGAATATACAGGCACTTTTGAAGCAAAAGTGCCTTATACAATGACAGGTTGGTCAGAATCACAGGACTTAATCAAAGAAGATCAAGATGAATTATTAAAGGAAGTTATTACAACGTATAAAAAATATGGACAAGCTATCGCAGATAAAGATGAAGAAACTTTATTTTCTATGATCTATACCAAACAAAAAGAAATGGCACAAGCAATATATGCTGATAGTTTATCAGTACAAGAAGATTTGGATGTGTATAGAAAAGACTTCTCCTTAAATGAATACCAATCTAGATTATTAGAGAATTACAAACTTCAATTTTTTGGTAATGGTAAAGTAGTAGCTTTAATAAGAACCGACGATAAATATAAAGGAGAATATGCCTTGCATGCTAGTTACAGGAACAAAAATGGAAGAAAAAAATTATTAATTTATAATGTAAACCTTCACCGCCCAAAAGAAGGAGGAGCATTAGAAATTATTAGATAATGAAATCAAACTTTAGATTATTTGTTCTTGTCTTTTTGTGCTGCTTAACAAATAGTTATGCGCAACAAGATACTTCTCTATTGTTTTCGTGCTTTGATATCGATAAAAATATTAATGATTGGTTCTCTACAATAGAAAAAGAACTTACAGCGAATAAAATAATAGATGAAAATGACATTTATCTAGATTTACACTTAATCTCATTATTTGATTCATACAATTCAGAATTTAATTTTTCTCAAAGACAAATAATTGATCAAATATATACTGATAATGGTATTTCTATGAGTGTGTTTTCTAAAAATGATCAATGCTTTAAAAAGAAATCTCAAATAGTTAAAGAAAAAATTATCTTTAAAGAATTATTAAAAGCTGATGCAGTGTTTTTTAGGAAGATTGATTCTTTAAGAATAGATAAAGAAATTAAATTCACGACAGAAGAAGAAGAATCTCAGTTTTACAAATCAATAGCTAGAGAAATGTACTCGGATCAATACTTCAATGATCAGGATTTTAAAATTTTTCTATTAATGCAATTATATTATTACTTCAATAAAGATGAATTTAAAAAGATTGAAGCTCAAAGAGAAAATTTGCATCAAATAGAAGACACAGAAGAAACTGTACCAATAATAGATGATGAAAGAAATAATTAAATTATAATGTTTTCAGTTTCTTTTTTTTTGTTGGTTATAATTTCTGCAGTACTTGCCCTAGGTTTAAGTTCAAAGATTTACAAGAAACATCGTGTCTTTTCTTCAAAATCAGGTAATTTTATTTATCTATTTGTTCTTTATTTTATTGCGATTGGGTTTTGTTACTTATTGTTTCCTAGATTTTTAGATGACCTATCGAATCAGCTCTCACTAGAAGTTCGTCAAGGAGAAATAATTGATGTTACCAGTGTTTGGGATGAATCTTTAGAAAACCATAAGCAAGTAGTAACCGCAAAAACCATTATAGTTTCAGAGATTATTCAAGAAATTGATCAATCTCCATTTAGTACTTACAACATTGGTGATCCAATTAAATTAGTTTACAATGAAGAAAAAGATAAATTGATTGAAGTTTCATTAAGTTCGAAAATAACAAGTAGCTTATTTGTGTTGTCCTGCGTACTTGTATTCATTATAATTATTAGTAGTATTTTATATATACTTGGTTCTTTATCTGGTGAAAGGATATTAAAAAAGATAGAGTTGTTGGCACTTTATGTGATAGTTCCTTTTATTTTTTTAGGCATTATTACAATATGCTCAACATACATTATAAAATTTATATTTCACACAGTTTCTTCTGAAAACGGAATAGTATACTTGGTACTAAGTATTTTCTTTTTGATCTTATTTTCTTGGGTAAGTTGGGCATATTATAAAGTTGTTATAAGAAAAACAGGTCGGAAATAATCAAAATAGGCTAAAATTTAGAGATATCGATTTAGACTGAAAACTCAATGGCAAAGAGACAAGATATTATGATAGAAACTGCTAGACGAAGAACTTCGTCTATCAGAATAGCCATTGAAAAAAATAGAGTATTAAAAAACACAGAAAAAAGTTGGTTGCAAAAACAGAAAAAAGCGTTTCAACGAAATCCAAGTAATTTTGATAAAGAAAAAGCAATACTACTCTATTCACTAATTCCATTATTGGGATATGGCTGGAAAACATATGAAAATGAACGATGATGTCTATTTATAAATAAAAGTTACTCTAATTCTTTATTATTGCAATCAAAGAATGAACTACCCCCTAGGCTGAGTCATCGAGGTATCAAAACAATGTTAGTTGATAGCCAGAAAGGTTTCACTTTTCCTAGTCTTATCTGTTTTGTGATTTATATCAGCTTATAGTTGCCAACATTCAAAAACAAACAAGCCTGAAAATCTTTTGATTTTCGTGCTTTCTGTTTGTCGCGATGACAGGATTAACTTCGTTGATCCTGAAAAAGGAAGTGGTGCTCAAGAAAACCAATTAAGATTATCGCCTAATTTATCTTTTTTATTTCCAAACATAACTTCAAGCAAGCTTGATTATGTTTTGAAATAAAAAATCCAATTGTTTTTGCAATTGGATTTTCTTTGTCGGGATGACAGGATTTGAACCTGCGACCACACGGCCCCCAGCCGTGTACGCTAACCGGACTGCGCCACATCCCGAATATATTATTTTAAGCTCGATACTTTAATTTTCACTAATTACTCTTATAAAGAGAAAAAGTTCAGTGGGGCAGCCCGTCATGAGCGAAGACGAAGGGCCACATCCCGAATATATAATTTTAAGCTCGATACATTAATTTCTACTAATTACTTCTTATAAAAATAAAAAGTTCAGTGGCAGCCTGTCCTGAGCGAAGACGAAGGGCCACATCCGAATTTGTAAAACAAATATAAAAATACTTTTATTAAACTGAAGGATTATTATGTTGTTCTAGAATCTTAATCATCTTAAATGATTTCAACAAATGAAACAGTCCTGGAAGAATTACTGCGCCACCAATAATTAACGATATTCCTAAAACATTAATTACACTATCTGGTGCTATATTTTCTAATAAACTAATACTGTGCGTTTCTGTAATAATGATATTAGGAAAATGAGATACAAATGCTGCTAGCAAAATCAAAAACACTTGTAAGCCTGCAAAAAGCCTACTTAATACTCTCCTACCCTTTTTTATGGTGATCCAAAGAGGAATCAACAACAATCCAGAAATTACCATAGCTCCAATTGCATATGGATCCTTAATAAATCCGTTTACAAAAGTAGATTCATTAGTATATCCATAGATAAAAGTCATTAACCCCATTACAAAAACCACAATAGTTGCAATAGTCGCTTTTCTAACATAAATATTTTCTTTTCCTGGTTCAGATTCACCAATAAGTAATACCGAAGATAAAAAAGCGCAAAGTGATGCAAAAAATAATCCAACTAATATGCTAAAAACATTACACCATGGTCTTACAAAAGCTTCATAAAAAGTTAAGGTACTTACATCTTCTGTAAGCTTAATCTCTCCACTAATCAATCCTCCGAAAACCATTCCTAAAAATATAGGTGTAATCAGACTTGATATTTTAAACATGGCATCATACAATTTCTGAGAATTATCAATCACCGCATCATAATGTCTAAAAACAAAGGCTACTCCTCTCAGTGTGACTCCTAATAAAACTATAGTAAGAGGGATATGCAGATTCACTACCAATATATTATAATATGCCGGGAAAGCGATCCATAAAATCACAATCAGAATAATAATCCAGATATGATTCGCTTCCCATACAGGCCCCATAACTCTATAGATCGTTTTTTTTGTGATTTTTTGATTCTCTTCTGATGAAAACAACTCTACAATGCCGGCGCCATAATCTGCGCCTCCTAAAACCACATATAAGTATAAAGAGAATATCAAAAAGAATAATACAACGTATAGCATAAACTAATTATTTTTAGCATTAAGAACTTTGATCTGACGAATCATTAACCAGGTTACAGCAATAGACAACGTAACATATACCACTATATAAGTGTAGAAACTAAATACAATTCCAGGCATTGGTGTTACTGCATCTTTAGTCCGCATTATTTTATGAATAATCCAAGGCTGTCTTCCAACTTCTGTTACGATCCATCCTGCTTCTAATGCTATAAATCCAAGTGGAGCTAATATTACAAAAAGCAACCAATACTTATTATTAGTAAACCATTTCTTCTTTTTTAAAGAAATGAAGTATAAAAGTCCCGCCAGCATTAATATTCCTCCAATACCTACCATTGTTTGAAAAGCATAATGAACGATAGGTACATTAGGTCTTTCATCTTCAGGGAAATCATTTAATCCTTTCACCTCAGCATCAAAATCACCAAATGCTAAAAACGATAACATTCCAGGAATGGCCAGCTTATATTTCACTTCCTGAGTTTCTGCATTTACAATACCGCCAATATACAAAGGAGCTCCTTTTTCTGTATTATAATGTGCTTCCATTGCAGCAAGTTTTACAGGTTGTCGTTCTGCGATATCCTTTGCGGAAATATCACCACTGATGGGTTGCAGAATGGCTGCAATCGCTCCAAAGGTAATTGCGATTTTAAATGCCTTGGTATGCAGTTTTACTCTTCTTCCCTTAAATACCTGATATGCATGGATTCCTGCTACTGCAAATCCTGTAGCAGTAAAGGCTGCTAAGGTCATGTGTAATGCTTGTGTAAACCAAGCTGGATTTAGCATAGCTTGTACCGGATCAATATTAAGAAACTGTCCGTCTATATAGTCAAAACCACTTGGAGAATTCATCCATCCATTCGCAGCCACCACTAAAATCCCTGAGGCTACCCCCGACAATCCAATAATGACTCCTGTAAACCAATGAAATTTTTCTGGTAGTTTGTTCCAACCATAAAGATAGAATCCTAATGCAATTGCTTCCACAAAAAATGCTGCTCCTTCGAGTGAAAACGGCATTCCTATAATAGGTCCTGCGTGTTTCATGAATTCAGGCCACAACAACCCTAATTCAAACGACAGAGCTGTACCGGAAACGGCACCGGTTACAAAAAAGATGGCAACTCCTTTTTGCCAAGCTTTGGTTAGCGTTAAATAGAGTTGATCTTTAGTTTTCAACCATTTATAATGTGATACTACCATAAAAAAAGGCATCACCATACCAATACAAGCAAAAACAATATGAAATATTAAAGTAAATGCCATTTGGAGTCTTGCTGCATCAAGGTTTTCCATAGAAAATATTTAGAGAAAGAAGATTATTTTAATTACCCTATAAAGATACAACCCAAAGATCGTTTTAAGAAGAAAAACGACCTGTCTTTTCTTTTATTATTAGGCTTTTGAAGAAATAGTTTTGAACAAATCAGAAACGAAAAATTAATACCAGAAATATCCGTTATTATATATGTCTAAAAGTTGCATCAATGATCAACTTTTAAAAACATTAAGATGTTAAGTTTTATTAAATATAAGTTTTGTTAATACAACTTACCCCTCGAATCTTTACCTTAGCAAAGAGACCAATTTATTATATTCACACAGGCTGAAATGGATAGTAAACACTATAGAAAAATACTAGTACTTATTTCTTTTTGGGGTACTTTTCTCTGCTTCGGACAAGAATCAGCAATTACAAAACTTGACAAAGCAATTGACTCTTTGAATACCAATCCAAATTATTCATACACTGTTTTATCAAAAATTTCTAAGAGTAAAAAATATCAAGATTCTATAAAAGCAAAGGCAAAACTATTTTTAGGTAGTTACTTTAATTCTATTGGTGTTGTAGACTCATCGATGTATTATACCAGGGCTTCCTTAATTCATCTCAGAAATAAAAAATACTTAGCCCAAGCATATCGTTTATTGGGATCGAGTTATAGAAGAAGTGGTAAAATAGATGATGCTTTAGAGTTACTATATCAAAGTCTTACAATTTCGGAAGAAATAAATTACCTCGATATGGTAACTAAGGTTAAGTCTGATTTAGGATTGCTATATGCCAATAAAAAGGAGTATGATAAAGCCATACGGTTTTTACAGGAAAGTATTGATACTGCCGAAAACGAACAAGCAATCTATGGTAATTATGTGAACATTGGTGCTATATATTATTTCCAGAAAGATTTTGAAAATGCTGAAAAATATTTTCTCAAAGCATTTGGAATGATGCCTCCAGAAAAAGATCCTAAAGTTTCTGCTACAATAGCACTCAACTTAGGTTCAATACTTTATGAAAATAAAAAATATAATCAGGCTATCGATTATTATGAAAAAAGTAAACAGATTGCTGACAAACACGGTTTTGTAGATAAAAGTTTAAATGCCATTACTCATAAGGCATTAGTAATAGGAATTCTCGGTGATCACTCTGATGCAATACAAATGCTTACGAGTACAATAGCAAAAGCTAAAGAAATTTCTAATCTAGAAATACAGAGAAATATTTATGATAATCTAGCGATTGTTTATAAAGATGCAAATGATCACAAATCTGCAAATGACGCACTAGTTCAATATCATATTTTTAAGGATTCTTTAAATAATAGAAAACAAAAAAAGGAGATTACAGAACTTGAAGTAAAATATGAAACAGCTACAAAGGAAAAAGAGATTTTATTATTAAAAGAAGACCAGCTTGTAAAAGAAGCTGAAATTAAAAGGCAACGCTTATTAAAACGATTTTATATTATTGGTTTTATTATTGTTTTAATACCTATTATTGGTTTGCTACTAGTCTATTATCAAAAATTACAAGTAAAGACTAAATACAATGCGCAAAAAGAAGAGATTAATAGACAGAAAACTACATCTTTTCTTAAAGAACAAGAGCTAAAACTTGCAAACACTTATGTAATTGCTCAAAACGAAGAACGAAATAGAATTGCAAGAGAATTACATGATAGCATTGGTGGAAATCTAGCGGCAATAAAACTACAAATGATTGATATAAAAAAGGGTAAAGAGCTTCAAGATACAATTATTGATCAACTAGATAACACATATCAGCAAGTACGTGAAATATCTCATAACCTTATTCCAAAAAAAATCAGTCAGACAGCTTTTGCTAATTATATAAGTGAATATATAGACACGATAGAAAAAGTTACAGATCCAGACATTACCTTTATACCACATCCAATAGAAAAAATCAATACCATTGATGATAATCAGAAGGTTGAAATTTTTAGAATCATTCAGGAATTGATGACAAACGCTTTAAAACATGCTAAAGCAAAAGTAATCGAGATATGTCTTAATGCTTACCAAGATTCTATTGAAATTATTTTTGAAGACGACGGTATTGGTTTTGACGTTAAAAAAGAAATGAATGGTATTGGTTTGCAAAATATCAAAAAACGATTAGCGTTATTAAAGGCAAAAATAGATATCGATTCTGCAATTAATAGAGGAACGGCTATACGTATTGAAATACCTACTATACTAAATGACAAAAAAATATAAATATAAGTTAGTGGTAGCTGATGACCACAAAATGTTTTTAGATGGTCTGTTAAGTATCATATCTCACGAATCAGATTATGATATTGCCTATACAGCAAGTAATGGCTTGGATCTAAAAAAGTATTTGGATATCAACACTACAGATCAAATTGACCTGGCGATACTAGATATTAATATGCCCAAAATGGATGGAGTAGCTCTTAATCATCATATCAAGGAGCATCATCCTACTATAAAAACACTTATAGTAAGCATGCTATCCGAACCTCAAAAGATCTATGAATTAACTCAATCTGATGTAAATGGATATATACCAAAAAATGCTAAAAAAGAAGAACTTCTACAAGCTATCGAAACCATCTTAAATGGTTCTAATTATTTTTCGGATAGTATAAAAGAAGCATATACAAGGAGTATTTTCGAGCAGAAACAAAATAATGAAGTAAATCTAAGTAAGCGAGAAAAAGAAATACTTCAATTAATTGCCAAGGAATATACTACCCAAGAGATTGCAGATAAGCTTTTTTTAAGTAAATATACTATAGAAGGATATCGTACCAGTTTGATTTCTAAACTCAATGTAAAAAATGTAGTTGGTTTGGCCAAACACGCAATTAAATTGGGATTAGTCGATTAAACTTGGTAAATACAAATTAGATTAAAAGCTTACTGTCATTAACGATATGTAATTTGGTTATTGACAGACCACGTTCTCATCTATTAATATCTCTGTACCTGTATTTGCTAAATCACAAATAGCATTGGGTATAACAATCACATTATTTTCTGTTATATCTAAGGTTTTAAGATTAATCAAATTACTTAGTGTATTAGGTATCTCTTCGATAGTATTTGTTTTTAGTAATAGATATTCTAATGAGAACATATCACCAATCTTTTTATTTATTTCCGTTAAATTATTTCCAGATAACTGAAGTCGTTTTAGATTAGTGAGCCTTGTTATTTCTGAAGGAATAGTACTTATACCTGCATTGTAGATGTCCAATCTAGTAAGTGCTTCGATATCTAAAACCTGATCAGGTATAATACCCAAAGGGTTTGAAGATATTCCTAAAGCTGTTAATTGAGATAAATTTGTTATTCCCTCAGGTACTTCTGATAATTCAATACTATTAATAAATAGTGAATTTAACTTAGAGAGTTCAAACAATTCTGAGGGTAATGTTTTTAAAGAATTATTAGAAAGACTCAAATACCTAAGCTCTGTAAGCTTATTAATATCAGAAGGTATTTCTACTAACAAATTTGTAAACATTCTTAAGTCGGTTAACTTAGTTAAGCTAAAAAATTCTTTCGGTATTATTTCTATCTGATTTTCTCCAAGGTTTAGTGTTCTTAGATTACTTGACAAATCTTGTATCTGCCGTGGGATTTCGGTAATCATATTGCCTTCTAACGACAATGTCTTTAGATAAAATAAATCACAAATCTCAGGAGGTAATACTGTTAATCCTTTTTCATCTAGTTCTAATTCGACTACTTTGTCATCTACAAGAATTACACCTTCCCAGGTAGAAATATCTTCACTCGCTATATTCCATCCTAAAAGATTATCTGGATTTTGATCAAAAATTGTCAATAATGTTTCTCGTTCTGTACTTGCTACTACTCGTACTCTTACTATATAATCCGAAACTGTACCATCCTCTGCCAGAATGCTGTATATAATTGGAGTAGAAAAGTCTAAAGAGACATTAATATCTCGAACGATGGATGCTTTCTCAGAAACTATAACGTTAGGTTTTAATGAGCTTATTGGAGTACCATAAGGTAGTACAACAGACACAACTTTATCTTCCCTATTTATATTAGCAGTAACATCTATATCCAACTCACCATTTTCTTGTGCAAGAAATGTAAATTCTAATATCTCATTTTCAGAATTTAGTAGAATAACATCTGATCCGTCAATTTCTTTAGAGCAAGAAAATACAATCAAACTACATACTATAAGAAGTAGATAGTTATAGGTTAATAAGCCCTTCATTGGTTTTGGTTTTAAGAGTTTTATTATTTGTGTTGGTATCTCTTAACCAAAAGTAGAAAATAGGACTAGTGTATACATCCATGATTTCCATAGAAAGCACACCCTGAAAACCACTATTAATATGATGAAGTGATTAGTTACGTACTTTATTTAAGTTCTATATCTAAAATAGGTGAACTCTATCTAATTTTTCTAAATATCCTCAAGAGCTATAATATCAGCTTCTCTAGTTTTACCGGAGTCATTATCCGACAACAAAGAATAAGACACTTTATAATAATAATTTTTTCCATCACTTCTTTTCGATGGGAAAGAGTTTAAGCTATCAATTTTAAATCTAAATAAAAACCATATTCCAAAAGAATCGCCATACACATTTGAATGATGTTCTAAAAAATCACCAGAAATATTAAAATTTACTCTAACCTTTGTTATTCTATCGGTACTTCCAAGTCTCATTGGTTGAAAATACTGAACATTAAGGTCTGGATTTTCTACACGCCATATTCCTGATCTGTAAATAACTTTCAAGTCTAAATTCTCAGAAATTCCATCAATAATATTATTTACTTCTATGGTAGCAGTGAATTGATCACTATAACTTCTTCCAGAACCGAATCCCTGGTTCACCACCCTATTTGATACAATAGTTACTTTTGTCTGAGTTACCATATCCGTTAACGCTCCTAGATCATCTGTGAAACTTTTCAGTTCTTCGAATCTTGAATGTCCAGATCTGGATAGATTAGAATATACTTCCCTTAGAGGATAAAACGCAGCGTTGTATTCCCAAGCAAGCATACCATTTTGATCAAAAGAAGTTGTGTCTCCAAATGCAAAATTTTTAAAAAAAGACTCTAAAGGAGTATCTCTTAATAAACTTGCTAAAAATGTAAACCCAAAAGCGATTATCGTAAAAAGCAAGGCAACACCTCCTGAACCTATAACCACTGCTCCAAGTGCAATAGCTGAACTTAAAGCGGCAATAGAATGGGCTATGGTTGCATCACGATCTCTGGCGGCTGTACTTATTAAAGCATCATATACAGAAAGTCCCATCGAAAGTCCACCACTGGCTACCTTAAACAATCTATTTAGTGTGTTTTTACTTAAGTCAACACCCTTAACTGCTGCTCTATAATCCATTATCGCATCACCAATTGTCGCTGCCGATCTAAAAAAGTCTATAGCGTCTCTTCTATTAGGATTCTGATACCAATTGCTGATAATAAACAAAGTATTATACAAATCAATCACAATTAACAATCCTTTCAAATTATTTCGACTAAATGTTATTCCGTTTATATTAAAATTATCGGTATTTGGAATATTTATCCTACTCATTGGAGGGCTTTGAATTGGTGTCCCATTACCTGATAATAATTGATTACTTCTAACAATAAGTCCTGAAGGACGTTGTTGAAAATTTTGCCCCATAATACTAAGCTGCGGAGTTAAATTTCCGGAAGGAATTCCACTATTCTGGTATTGAATAAAACTTCGACCACTAATATTTAACCGATCCAAAGATTTTCTTATATCTTCAAATGACTCTAACATTGAAGATATTTTTTGGACTCTTAAAGAAATATTGTATTCTGCAACTTGAAAAAAGATTTTTGATATACTCGGGTGTTGATTTATAATTTCTTCTGTAATATCGATTTCTTGTTCTAATAGTTCGAATAAACTTGTTCCTTTATAAGTATCGATATATGTTATAAACGAATCGGTTATCAACGGGTCCTCTTCATACTCATCCTTTAAATCTAAAGATTTATCTATGTCGTGGGGGTTTAGATATAATACGTTGAATAACTGATAGATAGAATAGCTTCCAACAGTAAATGCCATTACATCATTTCCATTGTGAATTTGATAAGCTTTTTTATAGTAATCACTTTCTAAAAATTTCTTTAAATCTGTTCTTAGCTCATTAATAAGGGCTCTGTGCTCTTTTCTTTCTTCAACTCCTAAAGCACTTACTAGTTTATTTTTATCAATACCAACCTGATCATTTATAACCTCATATGTCTCTTGAGGCATTGGAGTTGCTCCTGCTGCAATTCCAGCTGAAATTTGCTCCCAAAATGTGGGGTTCAAATCTCCTCCATCATATCTACCAACATTATCAGAATCGTTATAAACCATCTGATACGAAGAAAGAGCCAACATAAACATTGCTTCCTGATCTTCTCTTCCCCGCGCATACTCATTAGAATCGGTTTGCATCGCTTGATATACAGTTTCAGGACTTATAGCATATTTCATACCTTCCAAATTTGCCCGAAGTTGAATAACTTCTGTATTAGTAGCAAAAGCTACATCTATAGCACACCCAATAGGATCAGGCAACACGATGAACATGTCTCTTTTAATATCTGGTTTTACTTTATTTTCATAAACATTAATTTGGTTTAGTATGTTATCACACCAGGTATCTGATGCTTTTTGATCTTCTCTAAATGTAGCTCTTACCTGACTTTGCTGTAATACATGCTCTTGACCGAAACCATCTGGAAAACCTGCACAGTTTACTCTTACAAGACCTTTCTTTTTTCTTTCATCGGGTCCAGCATCTAACATTTTTCTATGATACTTTCCTGTCCATTGTACCTGAGAATATCCAACCCAGAGGATTTGATCTTTTACAAATTCTTTTTTTGTTTCAAACTCACCGGAAGAAATACGGTTATCTTCTAAATTTCCATTATTTGTTCTCTGCCCTGCTTCGTAAACAGGTTCATAAATAGTCTGTGCCCTACCATCAACGTGTAGTTCATATTCATAAAATAAATCTTTATCTTCTTCATCAAATAAATATAAATACCCTGAGTTTAATGCTGTTCTACCCACATCAAAATGCTCTAATGAAGGAGGTGCAACTTCTAAAGTAGGAAGCACTAGTGATTCTTCTTGATCTTCTTTAGAATCTGGAGATATTAAATGCTCATCTTTATTATGTTTTGCAAACAATCCATAACGTAAAAAATAAAGCCTAATCTTATCGTTAAACTCTATATGAAACTCTTCGGCCTCATTGGTCACTAGCGTAGTTTGATTTACTCCTGCCAACGTATCTTCCGTTTCTGATGTTTGAGTTTGTGTATTTTGTTGATGCCCGCTCATATATTTAATATTATCGAGTTAGACTATTTTATTTATTGTAACTTAAAATGACCTGATTCCCTTTCACCTTCTGCTTTGACTTATTATCAAAAAGAAATATATCTTCCTTAAATTTTACTAGTAGTTTTTTCTTCTCTTCTTCTAGAATTATGAAAGGAATAATACTTTCGTATTCTTCATATGAATTTAGAGCAACATAATCGAGAAAATCTATTTCTGTAAAGGTTTTTCCATTATACCAATACAAATAAGTTCCCCAACTTTCCTCTGCACCTATTTCTCCTAATACAATAAAATGATTTGTATTATTTGCTTTATAAACTGATAATTGTAACCTCCAACTATCCTGCTGACCTTTAGATGTATACATTACGTTATCGTTATCGTTAATTACGAACAGATGAATACCTTCCTTTGGTCTTTCTTTAAGCAATCCCGTAATAAGCTGGATATTGTATATTGAAATTATATTTTCTACTTCTATACTATCATTACCTTTGGAATTGGATATACTTCTTGGTTGTATTAACTCATACTTTATTGGGTATTCTTTTTCCTGCGTTTGTTCTTTTTTTATAGTTAATTCATTATTCTCAATATTACTTGATGCTACATACGTGTCGTTTTGTAATTGAGGCTTATAATTTTTACCACAAGCACAAATAGCAAGAAAACTTAAAATTATATAGTAATGTATTGATCTCATTATGCTCTATGCGCTTGTTGTGCTATTAATTGCTGATGCGTTTGATTTGCATCGTTTTCTAACTTTAAATTCACAAAGAATGCAGGATTGATTTTATTTGCTAATCCTCTAGATCTGGCAACGTTAGCAATTTCAAAATGTAAATGAGGAGCTCTTGTTCCGCTCGCATTTCCAGATACCCCAGATTTTCCGATCACGTCACCTGATTTCACCTCATCACCTACATTTACTGAAGCTTCTTCCACATGCGCATAACGTAAGAAAATCTTTCCATCATAATTAAAAGCATTTCCCTTTTCGATTTCATCAGGACCATATTGTAACGAGTATCCGTTCTTAGCGTTTTTAAGGTCATCTACATTTGTAATTTTTAACACAATTACTTTCCCAAAACCTGGTCCAGTATAAATTTGATCAATAACTCCGTCTAAACAAGCATAAAGTGTCGTCCCCGTTTCTGCAAAAATATCCAGTCCTGTATGATTTCGAACGCTACCATCTCGATTTCTTCTTACACTACCAAAGGTGCTTCCTTTTGGTTTATAATTTCCAGAAAAAGTATATAATGTTATCTCTGAATTTTCTATAGGATCGGTCCATACACTATTAACAACTTCTTCTTCTTGTTCTTGTTCTTCGGTATCCGGTAAATCCGTAGGGACATCTATTTGTGCTGTATTTGCTATCGAAATAGGAACTCCTCCTGTTGCACATTTAATAGTAGACGCGGCAAGTAATGCTAATCTTCCGTCTACCGCCACTCCATCTGCAGTTCGTTTCCACTTTGTCGGTGAAATTACACTAGCACAAGGAGGAGGGCTTTTCCTCCATTTTTTACAAACGCCTCCAAAAACAAGGTTTGTTTTACTTTTATCCGCATCCGTTGCCCATTGCGTATCTTGTAATTTCACTTGTGAATGAGAAACCATTAATTTACCACTACCAGAACATAATGGACATTTTAGCGTAGCTCCATTTTTAACAAATTCACCAGCCATATCTTATAATTGTTTTAAAGTATAAATACTTTGGTATTCTTGTCTTCCATATTTTTCAACAATAGAAATAACCGCATTTTGCAACCAAAAATCAGTTGGCCTTTTAAAACTATAAAGCCCATCAATAGTTAAATATTCTTCATTTTCAGGATGATTTGCCTTAACTTTTAGTGCTATCTCTCCTACATTTCTAGAGGATTGTAATGAAATTTCTTCTGTAGCAATAATTTTTCCATATCTAGTATTCAGCTCTTGGGATATTGATGTTATCTTATCAGTAATATATTCACTATATAGTGGTTTTAATAGTCCACCGAAATTTTGATATAATGAAATCTCATCAATCAATTTCCGTTCTGAACTCAAAATTTCATCCATATTTAAAATCAACTCCTCAACTTGGTTTCCTTTATATCTATGCTGGACATATTTTTTTATGTTATTCCATACCTCTTGTAATTCCAACATATTATCTATCGCCATAACTTTTCCGATATAAGAAACTCTTAATACCAGGTTATTGTATATAGAAGCTATTTTCTTTAAAATATCCTTCATCGCATAAGATCCATCAGAAAACCGGAAATAAGTATTTCGTACATTAATACTTATAAGACGAATATATGGTTGATTTTCATCCGATTGTATTTTTACTGAAATTTCCCTCTTCAGAGAACCCAAAATATTTCTTGAATAATTAATTGGAAAAGAACTTTCAATAGCATAGTCATATTTTCCTTGTTTAGGCAAGGCTATATGAGCTTCCTCTGAAATAAAAGTATATTTAGTCTGTATCATATGATTTGTGTTCTTGGTATTACTAAAAATATTTTATTATCCTTTACTAATTTTCACATTTCCTCCTCCTTGAAACGAAGCTGTGGCACCGCAGGCAATTTTCATATTTTGTTTACTTTGAATTTCTGCATTTCCACTATTCTGAACTAATTCACCTCCTACTGATGTAGTCATATTATCTTCTACCGTATTTGTATGGCTTCGAGATGAGTTTTCGTAACTCATTGCTGTTTTTATTTTGGTATTTTGACCTACATTGAATGTAGCATCTTCTTCTACATTCATTTCAAAATTTTTAGCATTCAATGTCATTTTCTCTAAAGCTGTAATCGTTATGTTGTTATTAGCAGTATCAATATGAATAGTATTAGCATTTTGATCTATGATGGTAATAAACTCTTTTCCTTCGGTATCGTTAAACTCAATCATATGTCCACTTCGGGTTCTGATTGCTTTAATATCATTATTATTGGTTTTCCATCCGGCAGATTTTGCATTTCCATTATAGAGTGTGCCTAAAACATAAGGTCTCTCTGCGTTACCTCCTTCAAAACCAACCAATACCTCCTCGCCTATTTCTGGAATAAAGTGAAAACCCTTTTCTCCTCCAGAATGAGGTGTCATTAATCGAAGCCAAGGCGTATATTCTCCTAGTGGCTTCTGCCAGTGAAACTGTACTTTTATCCGACTAATTCCATCGGGATCAACATTATCAGTAACTGTTGCCACTTGTGTATCACTTTTAGGATGAATAAAAATATTTGTATGAGGATATACATCGTCATCTACAGAAACACCTTCAAAATGATTTACATACTTACCATTTTCTGTAGCTGTGTGAGTTACTTTAATAATTCTATATGTGTTTTGGTCACTATTTTGTTGCTTTATTTTTACAATTTTCCCTAAACTTACTCCTGGATTATCACTTTTACCTGTAACAACTACCTGTTTAATTTCTTCGGCTTTTTTCTGCTCTTTTACCAGGTTATTGAGTCTCTGCTTCGTTTGTGTATCATTATACGTATTTAGAAAAACCTGAGACTTATGAGGAAACATATCCTTACTTTTATTAGAAGCATATCCGTTATGTCCGTTTATCGAAGTACTAATTTCTGTAGTAGCAACCTCATGTTTTTCATTATTTAAATAATCATTAGTAAAAAAGGAATAACTATTGGATCTAGGGTGTAAACTTCTGGAGAATTCTTGTAAATCAAAACCATACGTTAATGTGGTCTCTTCAGCATCTAAAGGTTTTCCAAACACTAAATTTTCTCCATCATAATAAAACCATTCTCCGTATTGAGCAGATAATCTACTTGCAAACTCAAAACTGCTTTCTCCATTTTGAACACAGTAATGCAAAGCATCATTTGATCTTGTAGATACTGTGGTATTTAACTTTGAACGATCATATTTTTGAAAAACACTGGTTAGAATTGATTCTAAATTCTCATCACTAAAAGACGCATAGTGTGGCCCATCATCTGTTAGTATTGAATTACTCTTAGCTTTAATCAAAATAGAATCTCCCATGGATTGATGAAAACCATTAGTCACTTTTACTTCTGCGACTACGCCATTAAATTTTAGTTCTTTATAGATATCTAAAGAATCTAAGGATGAGACAGAAAGAATAATAGTTTGCCCCAAAAAGTCGTTGCTTTCATCCTCGTTTAGATCGGATTTTTTTTCTAACACGTCTCTACGACATAATATTTCGAGCGTGTGATGATCATCAATTTCTTGCTTAAGTGTAAGTTCCTTAAATGCCTTTATAGAAACTCCGCCAATAAACAATTGAATATTAGATTGAAGTGCCATTGTTGAGTTTTAAAATTAATTTGTGTACCCCAATTACAAAAACAAACTGCTATTCCTTCACTAAAATATTTTATGACAATAAAATTAGTACTTAGAATAAACAATAATTCTGTATTGGTTATTTCAAATTTAGAAAACTAATGGAGGCAAATCAACCAGATATTCAGTGGAAACACACCCCTGAAAACCACTACAAATAGCAATGGCTGGCTACTAAAGAAATTAAGGGTTACCCATAAAATACTCAAATTAGCTTGAAAGAAATTAGATGAGAATTATCTTGATTCAACTTTAATGGAAAGAAAAAACTGGATATAAAATAGAATTTATATCCAGTCATTAAAAGTACTTTGTAAACATTTTGTTTGGGGTTTAGGTTTATGAAAGTCTATCTATGAATTGCGTGGCTACTAGCCGCTGGTAATTCTTGTAAAAACTTTCTTAAAACACTCCAATTGATTTTAAATGAAATAAAATTTGTCATGATTTCCTTTTTTAAATTAATAAACATTTTTTAACCGATACTTATAATTGCCCGATCAGTTGCTAAGTAATTTTCAAAACGCGTGCCAAACTTTTATAAATCAAAACCAAAAAACCATAACAGATTGTTACAAAATAAGTTAAGTGTTAAAAAAAATATTTTAAAATTATCTTATAACATCCATTAAGATTCTTTTATATGATGTTTTAATGAAAAAACAACTTATTATTTTATTGGTGACTCAATTAAAATCAATAAGTGATATTTGGATTGCAATTGGAAGTGTAACTCTTTCAAAAAACCTTTGGGAAAAATCGTCCTACTTTTTTCTTGTATTTTTTATATTCTGTGTATTTTTTGGAGAGTAATTCTTCTTCATAAGAGCTTTTGAAATAAAATAAGATGAGCAATCCTATAGCAATTATTATTTTATAGCCAGAACAGCTATATAAGGCATAAAAGAAACCACTTATCAATATTCCAGAATAAATAGGATGTCTGGAAAATCTATAGAATCCATTTTGTATTAATACTCCATCGTCTATAGGAGCCGGAAAAGGAGATAATTGATTACGTAATTGTAATATTGAACCAAGAATTATAATTCCTCCGGTGACTGTTAGGACTAACAATAGATAACTGATAGATGGAAAACAAAATATTCTTAAATTATATATTGGAAACATATACAATATAAACTGAATCAATACATAGGTAAATCCTTTTTTATCATTTTGCATAGCCTAAAAATAAAAAAAACCTGCCAAGGATAATCACTTCCTCAACAGGTTTTTACTTCAGCAAAATAATCGTTTTACTTAACCATTTTCATCACCCTCACATTTTTATCAGAAACTATCTTTAGAAGATAAATTCCTTTTGGAAGGTTGGCTGTATTCATGGTTACTGTATTTGTTCTGGTGTCTTTAACAAGCGTTGTATTTGTTCTCTTACCCGCTAGATCAAACATTTCTATTCTTACATGGTTATCTTTCATATTTCCTGTAAAAGATAGTGTCAATGATTGATTAAAAGGATTGGGCCAGGCTCTAGCCACTTGCAATGCATCGCTTACAGGAGCTTTGTCAGAAAAAGAACCTTTTATATCATTTATAGATGGGCAATCACTTGGGCAATTATCAAACCATTGGTTATCATACCAGCCATCTGTGCTTCTAAATAAATCATCCGTCTGTGCACCTCCATTATCAGTAAAAACAATTCCTACTTCTACAGATTCATCAACTAGATAAGTATACCAAGGTGATCCATTAATAGTATTCATGGCTACACCAGGCCAAGCTGGAGCACCAGGAATCGCTGCGTTTGCATTTTTATCGTATATATAAATAAATGCCGTATTCCAGGAAGAAGGTTTCTTAAAATATACATCAAAAGAAGTATCTGGAATTATTCCTGGGCATTCACCAGGACAGGTATCCGTCCAACCATTGTTATACCATCCATCTATTGTTCTAAACAAATCATCAGTCTGTGCTCCACCATTATCGTTAAAAACAATTCCCACTTCGACTGATTCATCTATGTCATATGTAAACCAAGGAGAAGTACTTAATTGTGACATTTGAACTCCTGGCCAAGCAGGAAATCCTGGAATTGCTGCATTTGCATTTTTATCATACAAATATACATACGCTGTATTCCAGCTATCTGGTTTTCTGAAGTTAACTGTATATCCTAATGTATCTTCAATCGTATATACTCTGTTAATTACATCAGAACTTCCTGCACTATTTATAGCAACTGCATTTAATTCTGTATTTCCGGTAGAAAATATTGTAAATGCACCGGCGTATAATGTACTTGTTGCATCTGGAGCAGAACCATCTAAAGTATAATATATAACTCCAGAGTTGGTAGCGCTCATGCTTACTTCTACACTTCCATTAAACGTTCCTGAATCTGGTGAAACTGTCAATACTGGAGGTCCTGGATCAGTAGGGCAATCGCTTGGACAACTATCAAACCATTGACCATCATACCAACCTTCTGTTATTCTTGTTAAATCGTCTGTTTGGTCTCCTCCATTATCATTAAATACAATACCAACTTGTACATTTTGATCAATAGTATAAGTAAACCAAGGAGTTCCTTCTATCTCATCCATTGTTGCTCCTGGCCAAGCTGGAAATCCGTCTAATGCTTCTCCAGTATTTTGATTAAATAAATAAATAGTAGCTGATGACCAAGTAGCTGGTTTTTTGAAATACACCTCAAATGGAGACCCATCACCGATTATATAGTCTGCAGGTACTATATTAGACTCGTTACCTTCAGAATCAAAAGCTATTGCTTTTATAGATGTTGTAGTGTTTATATCAAATGGAGTTGTATATTGAGTACTGGAAACTGAAGGATCCGAACCATCTGTGGTATAAAAAATATCTACCGTAGCTCCTTCTGTTGTTGTAGATGCATCCATTTCTACAGTTACAACATCTGTATAAAACCCTGAAGCCGGATTTATCGATAATGTTACAGAATCTGAAAGATCAAAAGGTTCACCTACTAGGACAATTCCGAAAGTAGTTCCAAAAGTTACTGTTCCTCCGGATACTGTTGCTGTAGTATCAGAAAAGTAATCTTTAAGTACAGTTCCTTCAGGCCACATTCCGAAAACGTTTAGTGCTCCAGCAAAATCATTATCCTGTCCCTGGAACACCAATGCTTTATCAGTTTCTCCATTACGATTATACTCACGTTTAAAAATGTATGGAGCATCGCTTAGTTTTTGATGCGAACCAGCACCAATAGAAACATGCTCTCTTCTAAATGTTCCTAATTTTCTCCAATGAAGCAGCATAGCATCATTCATGTTATCCCAGTTCATAAACCCCCGATACCCGGCATCTAAATAGGTTTGAGCATCAAAAAATTCTCTCCCAGATTCATCCCCGTAATAAATTTGGGCTCCTCCCGGAGATAGTAATAATTTTACCGCTCCTTCAAACATATTTCCTCTATAATACTCACTAAAATCGTGAGATCTCAAGTAACTGATCATGTTATACTCACCCGGAGTATTGAATCCCCCGTCCTGATTAAGCTTTTCCGCAAAAGAACTAAAAATTGCTTCTTGTCCCATAGAATCATAAGCTTCTATTGGTGATCTAAAATTGATCATGCTATTGAATTTACTCACGGTAAAATCTTCAGGAAGTGGATCATTCGCGTTATTTTTAATATTCAGAGAAGAATCCTCTCCTGTCATATAAAAATCAAGATCATCTGGTTTTTTGGTAGGATTATTTTGTTTCCATTCTCTTAGCGCTAGAACCGCTTCTTCTTTCAGTTCTTTCCAAACATCAGCTCTCACATGGCGCTCTGTATCTACACGGAAACCGTCAATACCATATTCTCTAACCCAATCAGTCAACCATTTGATTAGATAATATCTAGGCGTTCTTGGCTTGCCTGTTCTGGCAAAATAAGAATCCAATTCATCCAATTCTTGTTGCTTTCTTCCTTCAGTTTCCCATTTATCCAATAACCATTGTGGTAAATTTACAGAGTTAAAAGACTCCGTTCTTACGTCAGGCAAACCATAAAGAGATTGTGTATAATCATCACAAGGTAGTTCTCCGTTATTAGGTTCTCCTTCTTCCTGGCATTGTAATCGTACCCAATCCAAAGGGTAATCTTGATCAACAGGTATTCTTTGACCATTTACATCCTTATAAGTAACATAACCTGAATGGTTCATTACGATATCCAACAAAACTCTAATACCGTGGTTGTGTGCTTCATCAATAAAATCTTCAAACTCTTCTGCAGAGGTAAAGTTTGGATCAAATGCTGTCCAATCATTGGTGTGATAACCGTGGTATGGATAATCATTAAATTCAGTACCGATATACCCATGTCTGTTTTCTACTACCGGAGTAACCCAGATAGCACTTACTCCAAGTTCATTAAAATATCCTTCTCGAATTTTTTGTGTTACTCCCGGAATATCCCCTCCTTGAAAATCAAGTTCGTTAGCTGTACTGTTTTTTTGACGATCAAAGCTCGTATCATTAGTAGGATCGCCGTTATTAAAACGATCGGTAATAAGAAAGTAAACTGTAAGATTATCCCAAGAGAATGGCAGGTTTCTTTCTGATTGTGCTACGCCTAGTCTAGGTAAACAAAGGCAAATTAATAACCCTAAATAGAGTAATTTTTTCATAATTAAGTTTGGTTTGTGTGTTAATAAAAATAATGATCAAGAAAACTTTTACTATAATATAGTTTCCTCAAACGTTGTAATAAATATTTCTAAAAAAAAACGGGAAAATATAATATTCGAAGTGTCGTTTTTTTGCGAAAACGTTTGAGTGTTGATATTTTATTAAGAAAAGGTTAAAAAAGTAAAGAATGAATAAAAAATTAGCGTATAATTTGGTGTATTATCTATTTTCAGATTTAGTAAACCTGTATTTCATATTCTTTTTAAAAACATCACAAGTTTTTCTAAAATTATTCAAATTAGAAATCTATAATTAGCATATTCTAAAATCTAATTACAAAGATTAGTCTTTACTACTAAATAAACAATAGAATCTATCTTAAAAAAAATTATACTTGATCTAATGGCAATGAGTATAAACATCACCAACGGTAAACATAGAAAATAATATCTTGAATAAAGCTTACCCGATCACTTTCAGTTTAGCAAATCGTAGTAACAGCTTTTTAATTCCGCCGTTTTCAAAATTAATCTCTGCTTTCTTATCTTGACCTACCCCATCTAACTGCAGAATTTTTCCTTTACCAAAACGCATATGTTCTACTATGGTTCCAGGTACCAGATCTCCATCAAAAAGATTCGCTTTAGGAGTACTTGTAGCATCATTAGACATTGGTCTTAGTTTACGTAGCTTACGCAATTGTTCCTCTGATGGTTTATGAGAAACCGGTGGTGATCCTGATAATGGCTTTTTAAGCCTTAATTTACTTTTATCTACATCTCCAAAAATATCAGTATCTACTAAAGGCTTATAACGATACGTTTCGATTGGAGTGATATATTCTAGATATTGAGCATCTATTTCTTCTATAAAACGACTAGGTTCTGCATCTACGAGTTTACCCCATCGATAACGAGATTGCGTATAGGTTAGATATGCTTGTTTCTCCGCTCTGGTTAAAGCTACATAAAATAATCTTCGTTCCTCTTCGAGCTCTGATCTGGTATTCATACTCATTCCGGATGGAAACAAATCTTCCTCCATACCTACAATATAGACGTAAGGAAACTCCAGTCCTTTTGCTAAATGTATCGTCATTAAGGCTACTCTATCATCATCACCCGTATCCTGATCCAAATCTGTTGCCAGTGCTACATCTTCTAAAAATTCTGCAAGTGATCCTGTCTCATCTGCCAACTCTTTTTGTTCTTCTACAAAGTCCCGAATACCATTTAATAACTCCTCTATATTTTCAATACGAGCAATTCCTTCAGGTGTTCCATCTTTCTTAAGCTCTTGAAGTAAACCAGTGTTTTTAGCTACCATTTCTGATAATACAAAGGCATCAGAAGTTTGGTTGGTAACTTGAAAACTCTTGATCATATTCATAAAGTTTTCTAACCTGGTTTTTGTTCCGCTATTAATTTTTAGATTAATTCGATCCAGATTTTCAATAATTTCGAAAATAGATCTATCATAATGGTTAGCGGCTACCACTAACTTATCCACAGTAGTACTACCAATTCCACGAGCAGGATAATTAATAACACGTTTTAGTGCTTCTTCATCTTTTGGATTGATAATTAACCTAAGATATGATAAAACATCTTTTATCTCTTTTCTTTGATAAAAAGACAGTCCTCCATAAATTCTATACTTAATATCCCTTTTTCGCAGCGCATCCTCCATAGCACGAGACTGTGCATTTGTTCTATACAGAATAGCAAACTGACCATTGGTCAACTGATGTTGCATTTGATTCTCAAAGATAGAACTTGCTACATATCGTCCTTCATCTCCATCCGTTAGCAATCGATTTACGAAAATTTTAGGACCAGGATCATTCGCAGTCCAAACTACTTTATCAAGTTTTGTTTTGTTTTTATCTATAATAGAATTAGCCGCTTCCACTATGTTTTTGGTAGATCGATAGTTTTGTTCTAATCGATATTGCTGTACATTATCATAATCTCTCTGGAAATTAAGGATGTTATTAATATTCGCTCCACGGAAAGCATAAATACTTTGTGCATCATCTCCTACCACACAAATATTCTGAAATTTATCTGATAATGCTTTTACAATTAGATACTGTGAGTGATTCGTATCCTGGTACTCATCCACCAGAATATATCTAAAGCGATTTTGATATTTAGCCAATACATCTGGAAAACGATTCAACAACTCATTAGTTTTAAGTAATAAATCATCAAAATCCATCGCACCAGCCTTAAAGCAGCGATCTACATAATGCTGATAGATTTCTCCCATACGCGGTCTTTTTGCCATGGCATCAGCCTCTACTAACTCAGCATTTTGAAAATATGCTTTTACAGTAATCAAACTATTCTTATAAGAAGAAATACGCGATTGAACCTGCTTATACTTATAGATATCCTTGTCCAATCCCATCTCTTTAATTACCGAAGAAATTAATCGCTGAGAATCTTGTGTGTCATATATCGTAAAATTAGAAGGATACCCTAATTTATCAGCCTCAATTCTTAGGATTTTAGCAAAAATAGAATGAAACGTTCCCATCCATAGATTCTTTGCTTCACTAGGACCTACAATATCAGCAATACGCTTTTTCATTTCTCGCGCTGCCTTATTGGTAAATGTTAATGATAAGATATTAAATGAATCCACTCCCTGATTCATCAGATAGGCAATTCTATACGTAAGCACTCTAGTTTTTCCTGAACCAGCACCTGCAATAACGATCATAGGACCATCTTTCTGCAGTACAGGAGCTCGTTGCGCATCATTTAATCCGGCTAAATATTCTTCCAAGTTTTCAGTGTTTTTTTCAGACTGGAAATTTAAGGAAAGAATGACATTTATGGAAGCCAAGAGTCTTTTAGTTGTAAACAAGTGATGAACCACTCTCTTTTAGAAATTTAAATAGTATTTCTCTAATTCCTGAGAAGAAATAAAAACTTCTTCTTTTACAATATATCAGAAATACTCTTAATTTATTACATCAAAGACAAGTAATTTAGGGAATTACACAATACTAAAACAACTCATCAAACTTTGCTTCGAATAGTACCCGCACTTTAAAGCATAGACTTCTGATTGAATTACTTTATAAAGCCTTTTGATCAATTTTTAATCCATAAATCAAGTGAAACATTTTTTACTTAAAAGGTTTCGTAATTATTGAAGGTATTTCAAAGTTTTTCATAATAAAACGCTTTTCGCTTCTAATACTTGATCAGCGCCTAATTCGGATACATCTTAACATATTTTTCGTGCCAATTTATAGAATATCAACACCCACAATACCCTAACAGTTTATGTATTGTTAGTTGGATGAACAAACAACGGATATAGACTTTTTGTAAATTTAACCACACAATTAACAACATTTTATAACTCACACAAAAAACTAAAATTTAAACATGAATTCACATTCCCAAATCAACCAATGCATTAAAAACAATGCATGCATTTTTTCATTTATACTTATTCTTATTTCTTCTTGTAGTATCAATGGGCAGGTGTTAAAAGACGAAGTCCCAGCAGGAAAATATATTGGTACCATTGTTAATGGTAACTTTTTTAATGGTAGTAATACGACCCCTTCTGGCACTTACCAAACTACTATTGTAGAACAGTTCAACTCAATTGTTGCAGAGAATGATCATAAAATGGAGAACCTACTAAAAGGTTCTGCTGCTAATAACCCATTCAACATTACTTTGGCAGATATTAATACTGATAAACTAGATCGTATGATCAATTTTGCAGATGCTAATGATATTAACGTAAAAAGAGGTCATGCCCTGATGTGGTATAGCCAAGCACCTCAATGGCTTAGAGATGACGCTACGGGATGGACAAAACAACAAATATTTGATTTTGCTGAATCCTATATTACTACAGTAATGACATATACTAAAGGAAAAATAGATGAATGGGATGTTTTTAATGAAATTATCAATGAAAATAGTGCTGGGTTTCGCTCAGGAACTTGGTATGCCAATGTGGGCAATATTCAGGATTTTATTGATCATTGCTTTATTGTAGCTAAATCTGTTGATCCAGATGTTGTATTATTTTATAATGATTACTCTATAGAAACGTTTAATACCGATCCTAATTCTAAGAATGCTTTTATGAGAACTATGATACAAGGCATGGTAGAAAGAGGTGTTCCAATTGATGCGTTGGGTCTACAAAGTCATTTTGAAAATGGGATTGGAGACAGTTTTACAGATCAAGTAAGCCAAACTATGGATTTTGCAATCGATCTAGGGTTAATTTGTAATATTACAGAACTAGATATCAGAATTTGTAATAATGGTCAACCGGCATCCGAAGAAGAATTACAAGCGCAAAAGGATTCATATCAAAGAATAGCTGCAATGGCATTAGCAAAAGATGGATGTACAGGATTAACTTTATGGGGATTTACAGATGCTTCTTCGTGGATACCAGGTTTTTTTGATGGCTGTGGTAGTGCTTTAATTTATGATAACAACTACCAACCGAAACCTTCGTTTACTGGACTTCTTAATGGATTACAAGGTATCACCGTAGAAGATAATGGAGGCTGTGGCGGCGCAACAGTAGCACAAGCTCCTTTTAATGGAACACCTACTACAATCCCTGGTATTATAGAGTTTGAAAATTATGATATTGGCGGTGAAGGTGTTGCGTATCAAGATGATGATACACTTAATAACGGAGGATCCACTTATAGAGATTGCGATGCCACAGATATTGTATTAGAAGAATCTGGTGCACTAATTATCGGATGGCTAAGTCCTGAAGAATGGTTAGAGTATACAATAAATGTATCCGATTCAGGATCTTATGATTTTACATTTTCTACAGCTGCTGATACAGGTTTTGGAGGAGAAGGTAGTCTAGAACTTGATGGCGTTGACATTTCTGGACTTATCAACTTTGCTTCAACTGGCGGCTGGTCTAATTTCCAAGATACCATAGTAACCGAAATACCTTTAACCGAAGGTGAACATATCTTACGATTTAATGTAGAATTAGGTAGCTTTAATGTAGATAAAATGACTGCTTCTATAAATACACTCGGTACTAATGACTACGGCTTTGATGCTGCAGAAAATTTTAAAGCGTATCCCATACCATTTAATAAAGAATTAAATATTGGTTTTAAAACAATCGGAGAGACAAGTAGCATTACCCTAATAGATATTCACGGAAGAAAAGTTTTTAGTCAAAAATACACCAATGAAGATGCTATAACTATCCATGCTGGAAATTTATCCTCAGGTATGTACTTCTTACAGATAAACCGAAAAGATAATTCTTCGAAAATGATAAAGATTATGAAGCAATAAAATTTATTGTATATAAAAGAAGAGCTGAACATATGAAAAGAAAGAGCTAGCGGTAAAGATATTATTTTACCGCTAACTTTTTCTTTTTACAAAAATTAGATTATTCTTTCCTTGTTAATATCTTTTTTTTGAAAAAACATCGTTGAAATGCAATTTTTTAAGATAAAATACATATATTTAAAAATCTTTATGATACTAAAGAAATTATTTTAACCCCAAAATTTAACCTAATTTTTTTCTTATGTCCCCAAACTTAAACGCTCAGCCCATTGAAAAAGAACAAATCAAATTTCTAACCTTCCCAAAAGAAGATGTACTTAATAAAAGAAAAGATCAAATCGATCGAATTTTAGAATTACAAAGAGCATTATCTCTTGGTAACTTAGAACGCCATAAAGTAAAAATTGTATTTGTTGATAACAAAGGACTCAAAAAAGTAGAAACCACTATTTGGGGAATTACAGATAAAGAAGTAATCCTTAAACAGTCTACTATTATTCCATTAGAAAGAATTATAAGTATCTCATAAAAATTTAAGTGTTATTGCCTTGAAAGCTCTCAATATCTTCTCAATGATGTATTGAGAGTTTTTATTTAAAACATGTAATACAATAAACCTATTTTTAGTGTGTTATGAAACAATTAATATGTATTTAAATCAATGTAATTCAGAATAATAAACCTATTTAAAAACTAATTTTACCCAAAAATCAAAAAATGTTCAAAACCTACTATAAAAAATTAATGCTACTCCTGTTCTTTATAAACGTAATGGTTATACATTCTCAGGATTCTAATGCTCAATTAATCTCCAATAATCCAGATAGTTTCATCGAAAACCTTACCATTAACAAGTCAAAAGGGTTATTTATAAATCTATCGAAGAAAAACACTTCACTTTCATTAAACCTTAAGGTAGAAAAAGTAAAAAACGACCTAATCACATTTATTGGTAGTGTAAACAATCAAAAACTATCTACTTTTACTTTATTTAAAACTAAAAATCAAATAGAAGGAACTTTAGTCCTCAGAAACGAAAAAACCGGTTTCAAAATTTTCACAAATGATCTGGGAAAAGTATATATTGAAGAAGTAGATATTAACTCTCTGGTTTGTATAGATTTTGAAAAAACTGAAGAGGAAAATAACAAAAATACAAATGATGTATTTTCTAAAATGGCTCCTCAATTAGAAAGTCTTCCAGGAGCACCAGGAATTATCTATTTAGACTTTGATGGAGAAGTTGTATCTGGAACAAGTTGGGTTGGTGGCGGCACTATTAATGCACAATCTCCAAATTTTTCTGATCAAAAAATCATAGCTGTTTGGGAAATAATGGCTGAAGATTTTAGAGCTTTTAACTTAAACGTCACTACACGAAGAGACTTATATGATGCTGCTCCACAAAATCGTAGAATGATGTGCATATTTACTCCTACCAAAGATGCAGCGCCTACTGCAGGTGGTGTTGCCTATTTAGGTTCTTTTTCTTCAACTAGAACAGATAATCCATGTTGGATTTATAATTTATCCACAAGAGCAGCTGGAGAGACAGGATCTCATGAGGTAGGACATACATTAAGGCTAAGTCATGATGGCAGACCCGGAGAAGAATATTATGCTGGCCATGGGCAATGGTCGCCAATTATGGGGTGGAGTGCTAACAAAACTTTAGGCCACTGGAGTAAAGGAGAGTATGATAATGCTACTCAACAGCAAGATGACATAGAAATTATCGCTGGATCTCAAAACGGGGTTGGTTTTAGAGAAGATGATCATAAAGACATTATTACAGAAGCTACTCCAATATTAGTAGATACTGATGGAAATGTTAGTGCTGATCAAAACTTTGGTTTTATACATAACAGTGATGATAAAGATGTATTTTCATTTGTAATTGAAACGGGTAATGTTTCTTTCAATTTTAATCCTAGTCCAGATCATCCTAACCTTAATATACAAGCTAGAATTCTGAATGGGATTGGTGAAGAAATTGCTATTTCTGATCCTTCCGGACTCAATGCTGGTTTTGATTTAGATCTCAGTTTTGGAACTTACTTTGTAGAAGTTGATGGTGTTGGAGAAGGAAATCTAAGTAATGGATATTCTGATTACTCATCTATAGGTAATTATTATATTTCCGGTAGGTATATTCCTGGTGATAACAATCAGCCCCCTATAGCAAATTTCGAAGCTGCTACTAATTGTGCTACAGTGAATTTCAATAGTACAACTATAAATAATGTAAATGCTTATTTATGGGATTTTGGAGACGGAACCACGGCTACGGAACAAAATCCAACACATACATATGCCGGCAGTGGTACTTATAGTATTACACTTACTACTTCTAATAGTGCGGGGGAAGATACCAGACAGCGTGATGATTTTATTACCATCAATATTCCTCAACAACCTGCTGGAGCAGATCAAAATATTTGTATTGGAGAATCTACATCGTTAACTGTAACGGGAAACAGTGAATTTAGGTGGTATAATGCCCCCACAGGTGGAACTTTGCTATATACAGGAGCTACTTTTGAAGCACCTGCACTGCAATCTAGTCAGACATATTATGTAGCAGGCTCTTTTGATAACTGTACGACAAATACGAGAACAGCAATCAATATTATAGTAGAGGAAAATCCACAACCTCCTACGATAACAATTCCTGACACTAAAAACCTTACAGCCGATACTACATACGCAGCATATCAATGGTATTTTAATGGAGAACCAATTACTGGTGCTAATGATTCTCAATATGTACCAGATCAAATAGGAAATTATAGTGTCGAAGTTTTTAACGAAACAGGATGTAATGCAATTTCCTCAGCATTTTCTGTTGATTTATCCCAACTTAATTTAAGCCAAGGAACCAGTGTTTTTAAGTTCTACCCTAACCCCACTAAAGATATACTAAGAATTGATGGACTTACCATAAATGAAAATGATATAAGAATAGTAAATACTTCTGGACAAGTAGTAGTTAATTCTGTTATAGAACCTGAGATAGACTTAACTAAATTGTCTAGTGGACTTTATGTGATTCTAATAAACAATAAATCTGTTGGCAAATTTGTCAAACTATAAGTCTTTTTTTAACCTTATTAAAAGCATATTTCTTTAATTCAGAAATATGCTTTTTTGTTTATACAGAGATCAAAAACACATTTTAACTTTCCTGTAATAGATTTTTGAATATCTTTAGAAACCAAAAAAATTAAGATTGAAACACACATTTTTAATTCTCCTCGCCATACTACCAGGAATACTTCTTTGTCAAAAAGAATCCAAACCAGGAACTATTATTACTCAATTTGGTAAGACATACGAAGTTGATAATCCTGACTTTAAAACAAATACAACAAGTGAATTAAAGGCTGTATTTGATGTCGGGAGATCTTTTGGAGATAGTACTAAGATCAATCCGCTTATAAATACTGCAGCCAGGTATCTTAATATGCATGCCGATGCAGGAGTGTCATTAGAGAACCTAAAAGTAGCTTTAGTTATTCACGGAAGTGCCGCTAATGATATTTTGAATAACAAAAATTATAATACAAAATTCGGTTTGGATAATCCAAATACTCCTTTAATATCAGCACTTACCGAAAAAGGAGTTCAGATCATTTTGTGCGGGCAGACCGCTGCGCATAGAAACATCTCTAAGTCTGATGTCCATCCTAATATACAGTTTGCATTATCAGCGATGACCGCTTTAGTACAATTACAAAACGAAAACTACAAACTCATTAATTTTTAACTCAACTCATCCTATGAAAAACAATATATTAATCGCTTTTCTTTTAGTATGTTCAATTATACAAGCTCAAAAAATAGATCCTGATGTAAATTCAATGTCAGAAAAGATAGAAAGCAAGGTTATTGAATGGCGAAGAGATTTTCATCAGAATCCAGAACTCTCTAATCGTGAATTCGAAACTGCTAAGAAAATTGCAAAACATCTAAAAGATCTTGGTTTTGAAGTAACAGAAAATGTAGCTAAAACTGGAGTTGTAGGCATTCTAAAAGGTGGTAAAGAAGGAAAAGTAGTAGCCTTAAGAGCAGATATTGATGCACTTCCGGTAACGGAACGCGCCGATGTACCTTTTAAGTCAACTGTAAAAACAACATTTCTTGATACCGAAGTTGGAGTTAGTCATGCTTGTGGACACGATACACATATTGCCATCCTTATGGGAGTTGCCGAAGTTTTAAGTAAGAATAAAGAAAAAATATCTGGTACAGTTAAGTTTATTTTTCAACCGGCAGAAGAAGGACCGCCTCCTGGAGAAGAAGGTGGAGCAAAATTGATGATCAAAGAAGGTGTGCTTAAAAACCCTGATGTTGATGCTATTTTTGGGTTACATATCAATTCTGGAACTCCTGTAGGTATGATACGTTATAAACCAGGTGGAACTATGGCAGCTGTAGAGCGTTTTGTAATCGATGTAAAAGGAAAACAAACTCACGGATCTGCTCCCTGGACAGGTGTTGATCCTATTTTAATCTCAGCCAAAATAATTGATGGTTTACAAACCATTATAAGTAGAGAATCACCTTTGGTAGATGAGGCAGCAGTAATTACTGTAGGAAAAATCACTAGTGGAGTTCGATTTAATATAATTCCGGAAAGCGCAGAGATGATCGGAACCGTGAGAACTCTTGACCCAAAAATGCGCGAAATGATTATCCGTCGTATGAACGAAATGGTTCCTGCTATTGCCAAAGCATACGGAGGAGAAGCAACTATAAAATTTCAGAATAATACTTCGATCACTTATAATGATCCTAAATTGGTGAAACAAATGCTTCCCACTATTCAGGGAATCGCTGGAAAAGAAAATGTAGTTTTATCCAAAGCAACGACTGGAGGAGAGGATTTTTCGTACTTTCAGGAAGTAGTTCCAGGTTTCTATTTCTTTTTAGGCGGAAAATCTCCAGATACTAAAAAAGCTGCTTCACATCATACGCCAGATTTTTATATTGATGAGAGTGGTTTAGTACTAGGAGTAAAAGTAATGTCTCAATTAACATTAGACTATTTAAACGCTCAATAACATAATTTGTAATGGATATTATCTTAAATTTTCTGGGTTTAATCTCTTGGTGGATGTGGATATTGATCGTACTCGCTTTAGTAGCTGTAAGAGATATATTCTTTAACAAAAAACATACAGTAAGTCATAACTTTCCTATCGTTGGACATCTGCGATATCTTTTGGAAAGTATTGGGCCGGAAATGCGGCAATATTTTGTTGCAAACAATAGAGAAGAACTTCCGTTTAATAGAATTGAAAGAGGATGGGTGTATGCTTCTTCTAAGAATGAAAATAACTACGAAGGATTTGGAACTGATAGAGACATCTATGAACACCAGCATATTTTTGTAAAAAATTGTATGATTCCTTTCCAAATGGATGCCAATCATCCTAATAAACTTGATAAAACTTTTTTGCCATGTGCTAAAGTAATGGGAGCTTATAATCAGCGTAAAAAACCATATCGTCCGGCATCTGCTATCAATGTATCAGCGATGAGTTTTGGTTCTCTTTCTGCTCGTGCGGTAGATTCCTTGAATATTGGAGTAAAAAAAGCAGGTGCCTATCACAATACAGGAGAAGGTGGATTATCACCATATCATAGTAATGGAGGTGATGTTATCTTCCATTTTGGTACAGGATATTTTGGTGTTCGTTCTGAGGATGGGAACTTTTCCATGAAAAAGATGAAGGATTTAGTTAAAAAAAATCCATTTATACGAGCTATCGAAATTAAACTTTCTCAAGGTGCAAAACCAGGAAAAGGTGGTGTATTACCAGGTGCTAAAATCACTCGTGAAATCGCTGAAATTAGAGGTGTCGAAGTTGGCAAAGATGTATTATCACCTTCATCTCATAAAGCCTTTAAAGATGTTCCTGAGCTATTACAATTGATTGAAGATATCGCATCAGAAACGGGATTGCCTGTAGGTATTAAAGCTGCTATTGGTAAAACTGAACAATGGGAGCTATTGGCAGAACTCATGGTAAAATCTAATCGAGGTCCTGATTTTATTACTATTGATGGTGGTGAAGGTGGAACCGGAGC
This sequence comes from uncultured Aquimarina sp., assembly GCF_947495315.1. Taxonomy (GTDB): domain Bacteria; phylum Bacteroidota; class Bacteroidia; order Flavobacteriales; family Flavobacteriaceae; genus Aquimarina. Next base: position 65,386 of record NZ_CANLYD010000023.1, read on the forward strand.
TGCTCCTCCAAGTTTTGCAGATCACGTATCATTACCTTGGATTTATGGGTTTACCGCGATTTATAAAATATTTCAGAAACATAATCTTACCGATAAAGTTGTGTTTATCGGTAGTGGAAAATTAGGATTTCCTGCAAAAGCTGCTATGGCATTTGCTATGGGAGTAGATTGTATCAATGTTGCTAGAGAAGCTATGATGAGTATTGGTTGTATACAGGCTCAAGTATGCCATACCAATAGATGCCCAAGTGGTGTCGCTACCCAAAGCAAATGGCTACAAAAAGGAATTAACGTTCCTCTTAAATCTGATAGACTAGCTCAATATTTTAAATCTTTTAGAAAAGAACTTATAGAAATCACCCATGCAGCCGGATATGAACATCCATGCCAGTTTACTATGAAAGATATAGATGTAAACGTCGATGATGGTGAACTTACTAAAACACTGGAAGATTCATTTAAATACAGTAAAACTGCTGTAGCATATACTTGTGCACAAGACTTAAAAGATTGCTCCTATCTGGGAGGACATTATAAACAAACTGATAAATAATAAATCACTATACATGAATCTAGAAATCATACCTTTATTAATCTCATTAATACCATCGCTTTTTATCACCTTATTAGCATTGTACTATTTTAAAACGCATACAGATAATGAGGAAAAAAGGCGAAGGTTCCTTTTACACAAAGAAAATCAAAAACAATCACTACCATTAAGATTGCAAGCATATGAGCGTATGGCGTTGTTTATGGAACGAATTTCTCCAGGCAAATTGCTCCTTAGAACTCCTCCTCTAGCGGATGATGAAAAAAGTTACGAAGTCTTACTTGTAAATACTATTGAGCAAGAATTTGATCATAATCTTACACAACAGATTTATATCTCTGATGAGTGTTGGAATATTGTAAAAGCTGCTAAAAATGGTACCATTGCATTGATTCGTAAAACAGTTTTAAGGGAAGACGTTGATTCTGCAGATAAAATGAGAGAAATGATTCTGACCACAATCATAGAAAAAGGTTCACCAAGCGATACAGCCTTAGCTGCTATTAAAAGCGAAGTAGCAGATTTGTTTTAGTAGCTTATACAAATTTACAATTGAAAAGATAAGAAGCACATAATGAGCTTTTGTAACTATATACGATTGTTGTGTGCCTTAAGTGAAAAATGAAAAACTTTAAAACAATAAAAGAATACTCGGAAGCGACTCGAATACCGCCTGCTAAACATGAGCACTTTGTTGTAAGAAGCTTTCAAGAAAATATGCCTACAGTTGTTCATAGAATGCCTGCTTTTAGACATGCTTTTTATGCGATAGCATTAAAAATGAATGGAGATGGCAAAGCATTATCAAGTCACTATTCAGATTTCCCAGATGGTTCAGTTGTTTTTTTTAATTCACCCTTTCAAATTTTGTCCTGGGATATAGCCCCAAATTGGGAAGGCTATTATGTTTTAATGACAAGGGACTTCATCGCTCAATCTCATATTTTTAAAAACTTCTTAGAAATATTCCCCTTCTTAAAGATTGATAAAGCTATTCCCTTTCAGGTAAGCGAAGAGGAAACAAAAACACTCTTAAGCATTTATCAAAAGATTGACGAAGAATATCATAGTAATAACTCGGACAAATTTGATTTCATTAGTACATATGTTCTTCTGCTCTTAAATCATGTTAAAAGGTATTTTAATAAAGAAACATCCAAAGAGAAAGCCAGCCAAATCATTAGAACAGCTGATTTAAAATTATTAAGTCGTTATCAGGAATTAATAGAGGTTCATTTTCAAGAAAATAATGATTGGGATTATTCTAAAAATTTACACTCACCAAGTTTCTATGCTGATATATTAAACATACATCCTAACTATTTAAATTCTATTGTCAAGAATAATATGGGTATTACTGCATTACAATATATCCATAAACACCTTTTGCATCTTGCAAAGTCTTACCTCACTCAAACCAATTTAAGCATTAAAGAAGTTGCTTACCTATTGCAATTTGACTCTCCTAACAACTTCAACAATTTTTTCAAAAAACACACTCAATTAACGCCTGGTAAATACAGAAAATCCGCTCTTCTTTGAAATTCATACTTCTTGATTTGATTTAATAAATAAGTCCACCTCCACTTGTGTGCATCTTTGTATCAACAAAAAATTAATGATATGAAGAATCTAGTTATCGGCTTATTAAGTCTTTTTACAATCACATTAAATGCACAGCATTTAAATAACACGCAAGAATTTATCAACCAACTTTTTATAGCTACCGACCAAGGAGAATGGCAAGTAGTGGAGCAATCATTTGCTCCAAGAGTAATCCTTGACTACTCTTCGATGACGGGTAAACCTGCCACAGAAATAATTCCAACACGAATAGTAGAAAGTTGGAAGAGTATCTTACCTGGTTTTGATTACACTCACCATCAAGTGAGCAACTTTATAATTGAACAGAATGAAAACACAACAAAAGTTTTCTGTTATGGTACTGCAACTCACTATTTAGAAAACGAAGGAGAAAATTTATGGACAGTAATAGGCACCTATGATTTTGATTTAACAAAGAAAAAAGAAAAATGGTTAATTACTAAAATGCGATTCAATTTTAAATCCCAATCGGGTAATATCAAGTTGCCTCAATTAGCAATTGAAAATTTAACATCTAAAAATTATATTATGAAAAAAGTAACATTTAAAAGTGAAGGTTTAGACCTTGTAGGAGATCTTTATTTACCAAAAAATTATCAGGAAGGAAAAAAATATCCTGCAGTTCCAATATTAGGACCAATGACCTATGCCAAAGAGCAAGCGCCAACCGAATATGCTAAAAGATTTGCAGAAAGAGGTTACATTGCATTAGCTTTTGATCCACGCTATCGTGGAGAGAGTTCTGGTGTGCCAAGGGAATTGGAAGATCCTATTGCCAAAGTAGAAGACGCAAAAGCTGCTGCTAAATTTTTGGCTTCACTTTCTATAGTAAACGATCAGCAAATTGTTGGATTTGCTGTATGCCAAGGAAGCTCAGAAATGCTACGCGCAGTGTCAGAGGATGACCTATTCAAAGGATTAGTCACAGTAGCGGGACACTACCGAGACAGAGAAGGTGATATTCAATGGATGGGAACAGAAGAAGCATTGGAAGAAAGAATTGCAGCTGGCAAAGTGGCATATAATACCTTTAAACAAACTGGAGAAGTAATCAATGTTCCAGCAGTTGACCAAGCTAGAATGGACGTAGGAATGCCAGGAAAATTTGTATGGGATTGGTATCACACATGGTCTGACAGGGGAATTTGGGTGAACAATTACCCTAAAATGAGCGACGCATTACTTTTTGAATACGAATCTTTAACAGCGGCTCAAAAATTAGATAAGCCGTATCTGATGATTCATAGTGATAATAGCTTTTTGCCTGAAGCTGCTAAAAGACAATTTAAAGCTGTACCTACAACTAAGAAAAAATTACAATGGGAAGGAGAAACTGGTCACCTTCAATATTATGATGACCCGGAAGTTTTAGATAGAACTGCTAACCAAGCTATTAAATGGTACAATGCGATATTTAAATAAAGAGATTGAATTTCAATACTGACTACATAAAAGCGATAGCGGTTTGGGATTATTTCTAAACCGTTTTTGTCATTAATTAAGTATATTTTCATCTGAAAAGTAATTGCGGTTTTATCCGTTACTACTTATACACGAGAGCATTACCAATAATTACATCAAAATCAATAAGACCTTCTTAATTTCTTTTTGAAAAGAAATCAACTTTCATAGACATAAAAAGTCTACCTTCAGTAAAAAATAATGTCGATAGAGCGAAAAGTTCAATTAGTAGAAAACCTTTTTTCTAAATTAGAACAAGAAACCGCTCAGTTTGAGCAATCATCAGGACTTTGTTGTGTCTCTGGCTGTGGAAAATGTTGTACTTACCCAAATGTAGAAGCTTCTCCTATAGAATTTTTACCCTGGGCATTTCACCTGTTTTTAAATGGAGAGGCAGAAAACACAATCATTCAGCTTAATAAAACCAAAAGTTTAACTTGTTTAATTTACAAACCTTTATCTATTATTAATCAAGGTCGTTGTAGTAATTACAAATACCGCGGTTTAATTTGTAGACTGTTTGGATTTGCAGCTAATACCGACAAATATGGCAATTTAAGATTAGCTACTTGTAAAATTATTAAAGAAGGTCAGGCGGACAAGTATAATTCAACTGCCGATGCAATAACCAAAGGACTATATATTCCAATATTTACAGAATATTATATAAATTTAAATCAAATAGATTTTAAATTAGAAAATATAATTTTACCCATAAATAAAGCACTTAAAATGGCTTTAGAAGAAGTTTTGCATTATTATGCGTACAGATCTTTTCTTCGTTTAGGGAAAAAATGTGGTTAAAACCGGAGTTATTCAAATTTATTTAAAATAGAATATTGTAGTGGATATGTATTCTTACCAGCGGTAAAATTGATTTTTAATCAATATTCTTATTTTGAAGATGATTATCAGGAATCCTAAGGTTCATTAAAAACATCAAACTTATCAATGTATTTGACATCAAGCGAATTGAAAAATAGCAGCTAAAAGGCCAGCATTAAGTTTGGTGCTTTTCCGTTATCTTTGTTTTTACTCGAAATAAAAGTATATGACTCTGCTACTTTTCATATTCTAGATCGTTATATATTAAAATGAAATACAAAGAAACATTACCGGATCAATTATTTTCACATCATGTGGAAAGCTATTGGCATATCTTTTCGGATGAGCAATTAACAGCAGATCCTTTAGAAATGTTTCTACCTACTTGTACATTCAATATTATCTTTATTGATTCTCCCTGTATTGTAAGGAGCAATTCGCAGATCAAATGGATGCGTCTAAAACCAGGAGCTTACTTTATAGGACAAACAAATACTTCTTTAAGTTTTGAATCCAAAAGAGCTATTAACATTACAGGTGTGCGGTTTAAACCTTTTGCTTTTGCCAATCTCATTAAAAACCCGCTAATAGATTTTAATGACAGTATTGTAGCTCTGGAAAAGGTATTCTCTATTGATAAAACATCACATTTACTTATCCAAAGAATTTCTATGGAAAGTAAAACTACAATACAAGAGCAACTTATTAATGAATTTACAAATATCTTATTGTCAAAAACGATGTCCGTTGACGAAAGCTTAAGAGCTCAGTTAAACTTCATTATGTTTAGACACGGAAGTATCAGGATCAGTGAGTTATTTGAAGAATTTAATGTAAGTAAGGTCACATTACATAAACATTTCGTAAATAAAGTGGGACTTTCTCCCAAAAAGGTTTCGCAAATATGGCGGATGAATAGAATCCTTCAACTTAGGGAAGAATTTCCTGATATGAGTCTTACTACTATTGGTTTAGAAGCAGGGTTTTATGATCAAGCACATTTCATTAAAGACTTCAATTCAATTTTCAAAATAACTCCTTTTAAGTTTTTTGCTCAAAAATCAAACCTGATCGAAATTACGAATCTTAACATTTCTAAACGATTCTCCAATCAATATGATCCCATCATATCATAATACATTTGGAGCTATTTTCTTTACCGTTTACTTTTTTACAATTTTATGAAAGCTCAAGTTTTTAATTTTGCTTAAAAACCTAAAGCAATGATACTAATTCGTAAATATCTTTTTCTTCTTTTTATCCTATCGTTTTGGCATACAGCTATTTATTCACAGGATATTGAATTAAGCAAGGAGCATAAAGAAGAAGTAATTAACACCTTATCAGAATTGATGAATGATAAATACGTCTTTCCTGATATAGCAAAAGACACTGAAAAACATTTAAAAAATCAATTTAAGAAAGGGCATTTTGATCAATTTACAACGAATGAAAGTTTTGCTACAGCACTTACGGAATCCGTACAATCAATCAATAATGACAAGCATATGAGGATAATGAACCAGCCTCCTTATGAAGCTCCTGCTATGACTCCAGAACGACTCATCGAAGAGAAAATTTATAATCTCAAAAGAAAAAAAGAGTACAATGCTGGGTTTAATACTATAAAAGTACTTGAAGGAAATATAGGGTATCTAGATTTAAGAGGATTTACTTACTATAAAGAGGGAAAGTTAATTGCTGATGCCTATATGAAACTTATCTCAAATACCGATGCAGTAATAATAGATCTAAGTAAAAATGGCGGTGGAGATCCTGAAATGGTACAATATTTATGTAGTTATTTTTTCAAAGGTGATATTCACTTAAATAGTCTATATTTTAGAGAAGGTGATAAAACAATTGATTTTTATACACTCGATAAAGTAGATGGAATAAAAATGATTGACGTTCCTTTATTTGTTATAACAAGTGGAAAAACATTTTCTGGGGCTGAAGAATTTTCATATAACATGCAAACACAAAAACGTGCCACCTTAGTAGGACAGACTACAGGAGGAGGAGCAAATCCAGGAGACACTAGTCCAATTAATGAATTCTTAAGTGTTTTTATTCCGACAGGAAAAGCAATTAATCCAATTACAAAAACAAATTGGGAAGGCGTAGGTGTAGTTCCTGAGATCAAGGTAACGAACGACGAATCATTTAATAAAACGCACGAATTGGCTAAAAAAGCAGCGGATCAATACAGGAAAAAACTAAAAAAAATATATACCAATACTTTCACTAATCTTCTATCAAAATTGGAGAAGTATGATGAAACGAATTCTGAAAAAAACATCTTAGCCACCCTAAAAGATTGTAAAGAAAAGAGGCTTATACAAGAATGGGAAATTAATGCGCTAGGGTATCAATATCTGATGGAACATAAAAAAACGGAAATTGCAGTGTGTATATTCAAAGCAAACACAGTTTTACATCCAGAATCGGCGAATGGGTTTGATAGTTATGCTGAAGGATTAATGATGCTTGGCAACTATGAAAAGTCTATAAAAAATTATAAAAAAGCTGTAGAACTTGCAACTGCGGACAACTCACCAGATCTTTCTGTGTTTCAAGAAAACCTAAAAAAAGCAATACAGAAAAAGTAATAATCTATATATTAATCCAATTAAAATTAAAGAGACAAATTTCGCCTAACTTATATTAATACTGAGGCTAACACGGTGTACAATACATAACATTCTTACGTTTACATTAGCTGCCTACAATACTGATTTTGCGTCAGGGATAGGAACCCTTCTACAGGCTCAGGACAGGTCTAATCTTATTTTATGAAATACCCTTCGAGAACCTCAGGGTACTTAAAAAAAGATATAGTGGATAGCACGCCAGGACGCTATTAATAATGCAATGCCGAATTTGTTTTAATAATCCAATACCCATTAAAATCATCCACATTGTTTACGACACTCATTATAAACAGCTTATTGATTCTAAATTATGATACAGGTCATCTAAAAAACTAATTTTCTTTGTGAATATACTCTTACGTAGATGTATTCAAATTGTACAGAAATTGAATCAAAAAACACCTTTAAACACCTGTAAACATTGATTTTTTTATTTAAAAACCTTGTTTTTAACTATCTTCTATCCTTACGAATAATGCTTTAAAGTCTAAAAGCTTCTGTATAATTGATAATAAATTACAATATTCTGTGTTATTCCTTTTGGATACTAACTTGAATTAAACAAGTTTATTCCACCTAACATGCAATGAAACAATACCACAAATAGATGTGCTCCAGAACCGTCTATTTAAATTTCAGTCTTTGGATTGGAATTGGTTATATCTTACCTCCCGTTTCTCTAGCAAGTGAGGTGTATCTATTATGGACATTAGTGTCCAAGATTTTGTATACCCTAATAATTCAAATTATGCATTTAACTTTTTAAGTAAACACACACAAACTCATGAAACCTTTACAAATTTCAACAAATTACCTACAAAAAAGTTTGGTTATGAAACCCTATTTTATTTTGACATTCGCTTTATTCGTTTTTTATAATGGTATTGCACAAAATCACAAACCTTACGAATTAGGAAGTGAAAAAAACTTTAGTCAAACTATCATGACTAATAAATCTAATGTTGTTACACTAAAATTATCGGATACTGAAAATGTAAAAGGTATCATAAACATCAGAAAAGGAAATATCGAAAACTACTCGGTAATAGGAATAATTAACAATAACAGTAGTTCGACCTTTAGTATTACCAAAGATAAAGGTATTGTAACAGGACAAATTATACTATTCGGTAAGAGAAAAGCATATCGTTATTATTCTGGTGATAGTGATGATATTCTGATACAGGAGGAAGACATTAACAAGGTCTTATGTATTGATTTTAAAAAGGTCTCCTCTAAAGAAGAAAAAACTGGCAGAGCTTCAATAAAAGCTCCTGACCTACAAAGCTTACCAGGATCGGAGTTTACAGTATACCTGGATTTTGACGGAGAAACAGTTAGTGGAACCAGCTGGGTTGGTGGTGGCACCATCAACGCTCAACCATCTGGCTATAGCGATGAAAAAATAACCAACATCTGGAGAATTATGGCTGAAGATTTCAGGCCTTTTGATATTAATATCACCACCAATAGATCTATCTATGAAGCTACTCCAATCAATAAAAGAATGATGGCTATTTTCACATCTACTGATAGTGCTGCTCCAGGATCTGGAGGAGTTGCTTATCTAAACTCTTTTTCTTCGACCAGAAATGATAATCCGTGTTGGGTTTTTAATTCTGGAACCAGATCTGCTGGAGAAACGGGTTCACATGAAGTTGGACATACCCTAGGGTTATCTCATGATGGAACAACATCAGGAACAGAATATTATGCCGGACATGGAGACTGGAGTCCTATTATGGGTTGGAGTGCTAGTGAACCTATTGGTCATTGGAGTAAAGGAGAATATGACGGTGCGAATCAGGATCAGGATGATATGGCGATTATATCAGGAGACCGTAATGGGTTTGGGTATAAACAAGATGATCACGGAGATATACTTACAGCATCTAGTGAATTGATTGTAGATGCTAGTGGTGATGTGAACGCTTCCCTAAACACAGGTTTAATTTCTACAAGAGAAGATAAAGATGTATTTTCTTTTGTTACATCAGGAGGTGCTGTGGAGTTTAGTTTTGAACCTGATCCCTATTATCCTAATCTAAATATTGAAGCTAGAATATTAACCGGCACAGGAGAAGAAGTTGCCATTTCCAGTCCTAGTCGAGATCTTAGTGCAAGTATCTCCAGTACTTTAGCCGGAGGTACATATTTTATAGAAATTGATGGAGTCGGAGAAGGTAATCTATCTACAGGGTATTCTGATTATTCATCTGTTGGTTTGTATTCCATATCTGGTTCCTACCCTCCTGGAAATAATAACCAACCACCAATAGCAAATTTTGAAGCTACCGAAGATTGTAATCAGGTTGCTTTTAGAAGTACTTCTATAAACACTGTTACTTCTTATTTATGGGATTTTGGAGATGGAAACACAGCTACCTCCCAAAACCCAACCCATACCTACAGTGATAGTGGTAGTTATACTGTTTCGCTTACGGTTACAAATGATATTGGTAACGATACAAATATTAAGGATAATTTCCTAGATATTGAAATTGCCTCTGTTCCCGACACTACTAATGAAGTTGTATGTCCTGGAGAATCAGTATCTATAACGCTTTCTGGAAGTAACGGATACATTTGGTATGATCAAGAGAATAGTACTAATATTATTGCTATAGGAAGCACTTTTGAAACACCAGAATTGACTGAAAATCAAGTGTACTATGTATCTGGAACCACAAGACCAATTACTTCTGCAAATGTTGGAATACAAGAAATTAGTGCGAATTCAGGTACTATTCATCAAGGTGGATATAGTTTGGTTTTTGATGTTAAAGAATCCATTATTCTGAAAAAAGCCAAAGTATCTGCCGAAGGTTCAGGAAATAGAACATTACAACTTAAAAGCGCTTCTGGCGAAATATTAGAATCAAAAGATATAAACATTCCAGACGGAGAGAGCATCATTGATATTAATATAAACATTCCTGCCGGTGATAATATGGAAGTAGGTTTTACTGAAAATTCGAATTTATTCCGTAACAACCAGGACGTCAACTATCCGTATGAAATAGCAGATATAGTGAGTATAAAAAGAAGTACTGCCGAAACTAATCCAGAAGGGTTTTATTACTATTTATATGATTGGCAAATAACAACCTTAGGAGAATGTGAAACCTCAGAACGTGCAGCAATATCGGTAACAATATCTGATACTCCTGATCAACCGGTTATTTCCTTTGATACAGAAACCAGTCAAATTACAGTAAATCAAGAATATGATGCTTACCAGTGGTATCTTAACAATGAAGCTATTGCAAATGCCACAGATCAAAGTTTTTTAGCAGAAGAAACGGGCTCTTATACGTTGGAAGTTTTTAATGCCGCCAACTGTAGTACTTTTTCTGAGAGTATCGCTGTATCAACCTTATCTGTGTCTGATATCCCTTTATCGATCAATACTATCGCTGTATATCCAAATCCAACCAACAAAATCTTGTATATTAACGGAATAGACGAATCGATGGATATTTATAGTATCAAAATCGTGAACATGCTAGGACAAATCATAAGGAAATATGACAATCTGGTCACAGCTTTGGATACTACCTCTCTTGAAGCAGGGCTATATTTTCTTGTTATTAACAACCGAATGTCTAAAAAGTTTATGAAAACCTCTTCTTAATTTTTAAATTGACAACTTTTGAATCCAAAAAAGCTGTTAATATACTGAGTCGTTCTGAACATATCAAATCATTTTAGGACGACTCAGAAATAAAAGATTCCCTATTTACTGAATCATCATTATCAAATCGCTTCACTAGCTATGAGCTGCGTCAATCAGGGATAGAAACCCTTCTACAGGCTCAGAACAGGTGTAATCTTATTTTATGAAGTACCCAGATGCTCTAGAAGGGTACGCATAAAAAGATATAGTGGATAGCCCGCCCGGACGCTATTAAAAATGCAATGGTGGATTTTTTTTAGAATACTCATTTATTAATTTATTACCTTGTTTTCCACCATACAACAGTAAACCACACTTAAGAGTGATAGACAACCTACACTCGGTTTAAATCTCTAATCTCAGACTGATAACCCTATCAAAGTGTATAGAAAGTTTCTTCATTAAAGATATCTCAGCATCATTTTTACTGCTATAGTCAATACATGATATTCCTACAATGAATTCTTATTTTTTCTTAATAAAATATTTTTCTCTATTCATTAATTTAGATTAATGCATATCGATTTCAATTACTTCATCTTTACATAATAAACAGTGTTTATAGTTATATCACTTTTCACAATCATTTTAAATCAATTTTATTCAGAATAACAGACCCATTTAAGGAATAATTATACTCAAAAAACCAAAAAAAAATGATCAAGACCCACTTTAAAAATTTAATACCACTCCTGTTCTTTGTGAACGCTATAGTTATGCATTCGCAGGACTCTGAGGCTCAATTAATAGCCGACAATCCAGATAGTTTTATTGAAAACCTTACCATTAATAAGTCAAAAAAGCTATTTCTAAACCTATCTAAGAAAAACACTTCACTTTCATTAAACGTTAAGGTAGAAAAAGTAAAAAACGATCTAACCACATTTATTGGTAGTGTAAATAATCAAAAATTATCCACTTTTGCTTTATTTAAAACCAAAAATCAAATAGAAGGAACTTTAGTCCTCAGAAACGAAAAAACCGGCTATAAAATTTTTACAAATGATCTGGGAAAAGTATACATTGAAGAAGTCGATATTAACTCTTTAGTTTGTATAGATTTTAAAGCAAGCCAAGAAGAAGATAATGCCGATACAAATAGTGTTTTTTCTAAAATGGCTCCTCAATTAGAAAGTCTTCCTGGGGCACCAGGGATTGTTTATTTAGATTTTGATGGAGAAGTAGTCTCCGAAACCATTTGGGCAAGTGGAGGAACAATCAACGCGCAATCACCCAATTTTTCAGATCAAAAGATTATAGAGATATGGAAAATAATGGCTGAAGATTTTAGGCCTTTTAATATTAATATCACCACCAACAGAGCAATTTATGAAGCTGCTCCTAAAGACAGAAGGACGATGGCTATTTTTACACCCACTGATAGTGCTGCTCCAGGAGCAGGAGGTATTGCTATTCTCAATTCTTTTTCATTAGGTAACCTGGTAGATGCTCCGTGTTGGGTATTTAACTTAGGAACCCGTTCTGCGGGAGAAACAGGGTCGCACGAGGTAGGCCATACCTTAGGTTTATCACATGATGGTGTACCAGGAAATTCATACTACGCGGGGCATGGACAATGGAGTCCGATCATGGGTTGGAGTTCCAACAAGCCTATCGGGCAATGGAGCAAGGGAGAATACCCTAATGCAACCGAACCAGAAGATGATATGGCTATCATATCAAGAGATCTTAATGGGTTTGGGTATAGACCAGATGATCACGGAGATACAATTACAGAATCCAGCGACTTAATTGTAAATACTAATGGAGATGTAAATGCTTCACAAAACACAGGTTTAATTTCTACAAGAGAAGATAAAGATGTATTCTCTTTTGTTACATCTGGAGGTACTGTTGAGTTTAATTTTGAACCTGATCCATATTACCCTAATCTAAATATTGAAGCCAGAATATTAAATGATACTGGAGCAGAAATTGCTATTTCAAGTCCTAGTCAAGATCTTAGTGCAAGTATCTCTAGCACGTTAGCTGGTGGTAAATATTTTATAGAAATTGATGGAGTTGGAGAAGGTGATTTATCAACTGGATATTCAGATTATGCATCTGTTGGTTTGTATTCGATATCCGGATCTTACCCTATTGGAGCGCCCATAGCTAATTTCGAAGTTACAACAGATTGTAATAATACGGTAACTTTTAGAAGTACTTCTATTAATGCAGCGGACACCTATCTCTGGGATTTTGGGGATGGTACAAGTTCTGCACTTCAGAATCCTGAACATACATACACCAATAGCGGTCAGTATACAGTTTCGTTGACGGCAACGAATGACATCGGAAGCGATACTCACACCAAAGATAATGTAATCAGCATTCCTTCGCAACCCGATAGTGACAACCAAACCGCCTGCCCGGGAGAATCTATAGCTATTACCGCATCTGGCAGTATTGATTATGTATGGTATGATCAACCACAAAACGGTACTATCCTAGGCACCGGAAACACCTTAACAATATCCGAACTCACCCAAAACCAATCGTATTATGTTTCAGGAACCTCAGCTCCAATAGTTACTGCTACTGCAGGGTTATCAGACATTAATTTTAATTCAGGAGATATTATCCGCTCAGGACTAATACGTTACCTGGTGTTTGATGCTATGCAACCTATACTGCTTACCAAGGCAAAAGTATTTGCCCAAGGGGCCAAAGACAGAACACTAGAACTTAAAGATGCCGAAGGGAATATCATTACTTCTAAAACTATCAATATCCCTAATGGGGAAAGTATTATCGATCTTAATCTATATATCCCTGCTGGTACTAATTTGTTAATCGGTTTTGAAAATAGAGCTGTTAATAGAAATAATCTGTTCTACAGTTATGGTAATATAAATTATCCTTTTGAAGTACCCGGAGTCCTTACCATAAAAGAAAGTACATCCAGCAACTCTCAATCATTCTATTATTACTTATACGACTGGCAGATAACCACTTTGGGGCGTTGTGAAACAGATACCCGTACAGAAGTTGTTATCACCGTTGCTGACAGCCCGGAAATCCCCATAATTACATCGACTGAAGGCACCGATGAAATTAGTGTACCAGACATCTATGCAGCGTATCAATGGTATCGTGACGGAGTAATCATTGAGGGAGCTACAAATTCAAACCTCTTTGTAGATCAGACTGGATTGTATTTGATTGAGGTATCAAACAATGAAGGATGTACCGCTACTTCTGAAAGTATCGAAGTGGAAACACTTTCTATCCCTGATCCTGAAACGTTTTTAAATAACATCGTTGTATATCCTAACCCGGCGAATAATGTGCTTTATATAAATGGATTAGACAATTCAAAAGATATTTATAGTGTTAAAGTTGTAAATATGTTAGGGCAACCAATCATCAAACATAACAGTGCAGTCACCTTTGTAGACACAACGCTACTAGAAGAAGGAATCTATTTTTTAGTGATTAATAATCGTTTTACTAAAAAATTCTTGAAGTCCTATCTTTAACATACAGAAGCGAACCTATATCAGTGAATAGAATTTTTTTTTAATAGCCGAGTTCAGACTCGGCTATTGCTTTTGGGACTAAATTATAGTTCTTAAAAGCCTTCAAAATTACCCAGCCATATCAATATCCTTCAATTTGTTCTCTTCTGCATTTTTTGCTTTTTCGGCAGCATACTCAAAGCCTTGTTGCCACCAACTACGCATTAATTTTTTATTAAAAACCAGTGAGTTTTCGGTTAGTTTAGACGGCGTATAATATAAATTGAGCACTACATCCTTATTCTTAGCAGCTAATTTACCCACCACAGTATCGTGGCCTTCTACCTGGTCAAACATAAAACTAAAAAGATTGACCATTAAGGAAAAAGGATTCTTTCCTAATACTTTATTATGCTCCATATTCTCGGATTCCAGAATGACTGCATCCACTTCTGTAGCTCCTCTTCGGATGGCTTCTCGGATAGGCACCATACACCCAAACCCTCCATCTGCATACTCACACCCATTTTTGGTCACTAAACTCATAAAAGGGACGTAATTACATGAAATCCAAATCCAATCACAAAAATCTTCATAAGAGAAATCATTAATAGATTTGTACTCTGTTGTGTTTTTAGTTAAATTAGAAACGGTTACTACTACATCGCTAACTTTTTTCTTAGCCAGTTCAAACTCTATTTCAGAAAAATTTCTACGAATATTTCTTCTTAGGTTTTTGCTCTCTCCAAACGTTCTTTTACGTTTAAGAAATTGCATTACGGTATTAAAAAAATTGATGGATACAAACTCACGATTTCCTTTTTTTCGTGTTCTAAAAGGATTCACACTAAAAATGGTATTTTGATTTACATTGGTGTAGATATCATATACCTTATCTATATTTCCTAATGCTAATTGAGGTATTAACAAACTTCCTGTAGAGGTACCCAAAAAAAGATCATAGGTTCTACCTTGTTCCTGCATTAAATATTGGGCTACACCTCCTGCATATGCTCCTTTACTTCCTCCTCCGGAAATTACTAATGCACGCATATTTTAATTTATGGGGTTAATTTCTTTTTTAAAAACTCTTGTTGCCTCTTTGGCAAATTATCCTTTAAATCTACATATTTCTTTTGAATCTTAGGATCCTTCAATAGGTTATCTAGTACTTTCCTACAAAAGTTTCTGAATCTCCAATTATGATGTACCGCACCATCCACCAAATCTACAAGAGATTGATCAGAAAAAGCCTTAAGACTTTCTAAATATGTAAATGCATTCTCACGAGTGCTAAAATGATGTACAGGAGCAGCATATCCTGATAATTCGGCATAAAATTGCTGATGTTTTTCTTTTTGATATTCTGGTGTACTAAGCGCCAAAACTAACCAAAGTATCCGCACATTTTTATCATGAAACCCAATAACATCTTTGGTTGCTTCTAAATACTTATTTCTTTCTGAAGGAAAATTAGCCCATAAATGATATAATGCTGGTTCTATAGTGGCATAGGATTCATCTGTTAACAAAGATTCATATTGTTTTTGTAAGCTTTTTGGAATACTACTCATGGTATTAGCGATTGCTTGTCGCACATATATATTATCGGTTTCAAAAGCTTTGGTAAGTAAAGCGATAGCCTCTTGGGATGTTTCGCCATCTAACTGATAAATAACTTCTTGTCCTATATACTCATTAATAGGAAAATCCAAGGCCGTGGCTAATGTCCCCCACTTTCCTGCTAAAGGTTGTGTACGTTCGCCTGCCAGACTTAAATATTTTTTGATAAATGGAGAAGTTGTCAGTATATCCAATGCTTCCTGAGATGGAAACTCAATAGCTTCTAACCATATTTTACGATACTCTAATAAATCCTGACCACTCACCTCTTCTGCGACAGCAATAAAATCTGATGTAGTCACATTTTTGAATTTGTATTTCTCCAGATAATTAGTAATCGTAAGCTTAAAATTAGCATCTCCTATCGCATTCTTTAAGGCGTGTAACGCCCAAGCACCATGTTGATAGAAAGTAAGAGAACTTGCTTTAGGATTTAATAAAGAAGTAGCGTCTGCAGCTTTGGATTGTTCTGTGAGCTGCTCTGCGCTTTCGTATAATTTATACTGAAAATACTCCTCGCCAAAAATTTCTCTTTCTGCTAGTAATGCATAATAGGTAGCAAAACCTTCTTGGAGCCAATGATGTTTCCCTTCTGTTTCGGTTACTAAATCGCCAAACCATTGATGTGCTAACTCATGAGCATTCACATTAATATAATTGCGATCATTAAATCCTATATTGTCTACTACAAAGGCATCAGAAAAAATAGTGGCTCCGGTATTTTCCATCCCGGCATATAAAAAATCTTTTACCGGAATCTGTTTATAGTTCTGCCACGGAAATGCATATCCAATCTCTTTTTCGAGGAAATCAAACATTTTTTTACTATGCTTATACGTAGATTCGAACTTGTCTTTATCCTCAGGATAGTAATACATTTCTAAAGGAATACCACTTTCTGAATTTTCTACCACTTTTTCGTATTTTCCTATTGCCAATGCCAGCAAATAACTACTCATAGGTTGCTGCATGTCATATTCCCATCGCTGGATAGAATCATTTATTGTTTGTTTGCTAACAAGTTTTCCATTCGCTATAACCTCATAGTCTGCATCATAGTTGATTATCATATCAAATTCGATCTTCTCATTCATATCATCAAAACTCGGCAACCAATTAGAGGTATATTTTCCTTGTCCTTGTGTCCAGATCTGATCATTACCTTGATAATCCTTCAGAAAATACAGTGCTTTTTTAGGAGCTGCTATATATTGAATTTCTATACTATGTTCTGAACCTTGTTTAAAATCAGAAGTAACTTGTATCTTTTTGTTGTCATATTCTACGGCTGCTTTCTCTCCATCTAATAAGACATCCATAATTTGCATTTTCTGTGCATCAATGCTGATGGATTGTGTAGGTTGAAGTATTTTAAAAACATAGGCCACTTTTCCTTCTACCTTTTTAAAATTAGCTTCCAGAAAAATATTTACTTTTCCGGTTAAAAAATCTACTGAAGATTCTTCTTTTTTGTCATTCTCGCTCGAGCTGGAATCCACCTGCTGAGCAGATATAGCAAAAGAAATAAAGCCTATTATTACATATAAAATAAATCGCATACAGATCAATAATCAAATGTTCTGCCAAAATAACGATTTTAGTCTGGTAATGTGACAAGTTTTGTGTGGAACCTGGATTATACATCATGAAATCACCATCTAGCCAAACAAGCAGGTATTCCTGATTCTATATTCTTCAAACAATAATGCTCTAATGAATCAGGGCAATCGCATAAAAATTAGCTGTAAAAACATCCATCCTAAGTCCTTCCTTCAAAGGAAGGATCTAAAAAGTCTCCCTTTGAAGGGAGATTTAGAGGGATGTTTGAACTGTAAACATAAAAATACTATGTATCTTTTTTCAATAAAATTGTCCTATATAACGTATTATTCGGGTTGAACATTTTTGCGATAAATAGTATCTTCGCTCTAATGAATGCGAATATCTTACAAACTCCTATCGATTATCTAAAAGGTGTTGGGCCTTCTCGTGCAGATTTGTTACGTACAGAATTAGGTATTCATACCTATCAGGATTTAGTTAATTTATTTCCGAATAGATATATTGATAAAACCAATTATTATAAAATTAATGAGCTACAGCGTACTTCTGCAGAAGTACAAATGGTTGGTAAGATTATTAATATCAAAATGGTCGAACAAAAACGTGGAAAACGTTTAGTAGCCAAATTTATTGACGATACCGGAGAAATGGAATTGGTATGGTTTAGAGGTCATAAATGGATCAAAGAAAATCTAAAATTAAATACGCCTTATGTGATTTTTGGCAAGACCAAATATTATAATGGTTTTAGTATGCCACATCCAGAGATGGAATTACTTACGGAACATGAAAAGAATCTAAAAGTACTCATGCAACCGGTATATCCTTCTACAGAAAAACTATCCAATAAAGGCATTACCAATCGGGTGGTTAGTAAGATGATGCAACAATTATTTCTGGACACTAAAGCACGATTTTATGATACGCTTTCTGAAGAAATACGATCTGAATTAAAACTGATTCATAAAAGTGAAGCAATTCTCAATATTCATTTCCCAAAAAACCAGGAATTACTTGCCAAAGCGCAATATCGATTAAAATTTGAAGAGCTTTTCTATATTCAACTACAGCTTATTACCAAAAAACTAATTCGTAAACATAAAATCAAAGGATTTCCGTTTACCGAAGTCGGGTCTTATTTCACTAATTTCTATAACAATCATCTACCTTTTGAGCTAACCAATGCACAGAAACGGGTGATCAAAGAGATCCGAAAGGATATTGGCAGTAGCGCACAGATGAATCGCTTGTTACAAGGAGATGTAGGATCCGGAAAAACTATTGTAGCATTGATGACGATGCTGCTGGCAATAGATAATGGTTTTCAGGCCTGCTTAATGGCGCCAACTGCTATTTTGGCGAATCAACATTATCAAGGAATTGTAGCATTAACCAAAGATCTGGACATCAATGTAAAATTATTGATGGGTAGTTCTAAAACAAAGGAACGAAGAGAAATTCATCAGGAACTGGAGGAAGGAACATTACATATTCTCATTGGTACACACGCAGTACTAGAGGATAAAGTACAGTTTAAAAATCTCGGGTTAGCGATCATTGATGAGCAGCATCGATTTGGGGTAGCACAACGTTCTAAACTTTGGCATAAAAATACCTATCCGCCACATATTTTGGTAATGACTGCAACACCAATCCCAAGAACGTTAGCTATGAGCCTGTATGGTGATTTGGATATTTCGGTGATTGATGAATTACCACCTGGAAGAAAATCAATTAAAACCGTACATCGATATGATAGCAATCGTCTCAAAGTATTTAAGTTTATAGCAGACGAGATCCAAAAAGGAAGACAAATCTATATCGTATATCCATTGATTCAGGAATCTGAAGCTTTGGATTATAAAGATTTAATGGATGGATATGAAAGCATTGCTCGCTCCTTCCCTACTCCAGATTACCAGATATCCATTGTACATGGTAAGATGAAACCTGCTGACAAGGATTATGAGATGGAACGTTTTGTAAAGGGCGAAACTAATATTATGGTCGCTACAACGGTGATAGAAGTGGGGGTTAATGTGCCTAATGCCAGTGTGATGATCATAGAGAGTGCAGAACGTTTTGGATTATCGCAATTACACCAATTACGGGGTCGTGTGGGTCGTGGAGCAGAACA
This sequence comes from uncultured Aquimarina sp., assembly GCF_947495315.1. Classification (GTDB taxonomy): domain Bacteria; phylum Bacteroidota; class Bacteroidia; order Flavobacteriales; family Flavobacteriaceae; genus Aquimarina. The sequence continues at coordinate 84,944 of NZ_CANLYD010000023.1, forward strand.
GAGTTTTTGTATCCTGATGACTAGTCATAAACTATCATCAGATAGTAAAACAAGATTAGAAACTATGGTACGAACCAATGATGGTTTCGAAATCGCAGAAGTAGACTTAAAATTACGTGGACCAGGTGATATTATGGGCACACAGCAAAGTGGAGTTCTAAATCTAAAGATTGCAGATATCGTACGAGATAATGACATCCTAAAGACTGCAAGGTATTATGCCATGAAAATTCTAAAAGAAGATCCTTCTTTGTCTCTAGAAAAGAATAAAGTGTTGTTGTTTACATATCAACAATTAGCTAAGCACAAAAACATCTGGAATTACATTAGTTAAACTGTTAAAAAATTAATATTTCATTAACTAAAGGAGGTACTTAAGAACTACCCTCCTCCTACCTGGACAGTACCTCTCCCCATGCCAAAACAGAGGTCAGTCCTGTATCAAACACAAGTGACACTTAGCTCTGACACAAGTGATACTTCTGTTTATACCTAGCCATGTTTCTGTTTGAAGTACCCTTACCCTGTTTTGGGAGTACCCCAAACGAACCTTTGACACGAATACCCCCACTTGTATAAGTACCCCAAGTGATGTGCTAATTGTGAAATACCCACTTACACAAGTACCCCCTCCTAGGGCTGGAAGTAGGTTTTGGGAAGTTTGCTTCGAAAAGAGCATTTTTTTTAACAGTTTTTGTTAAAACTTAAGGAGTGTCCATATACGATTGCCAAATCACCAAAAGGTATTTGCTTTTAGCATTATCTTTTAATTCCAGAAATCCATATTCATAACAGAAAAGGTACACTTGTCCTTTGCTATTTTTCCAATAATGAGTAAAGTATTTGGGACTAAATCCCTCTTTTAAAAGCTTTTCTTTGCGAATGGTTACTAAACCAGCTTTGTTATACCCTTTTAATATCTTCCGGTTTTTTTTCAATTGTTTATCTATTTTTTTAAATAGGGTATCTTCTTTCTCCTTATTTTGTTGGTAATAAAAAGCAGATCTGCAATAAGAAGAACAGAACTTTTTACCAACTCTTCCTTCAAGCTTCTCATTACAATAGGCACAATTTCGTTTCATAAAACATCTTTCTAAGATAGTGTCCTTATTCTTAAAATTGTTACCTATCTATCGAATTAAACGTTTATTAAACGTTTAATTCGACGGCTTTGGTTGTGATTGGCTATACAAACCTCCATATTTGAACACAATGGAACCTATATATAAATATATCACAATGGAACCTATATATAAATATATCACAATGGAACCTATATATAAATATATAACTCTTAAACATCTCCTAATCGATCAACAAAAAATGATTGGTCTGCAATTCTATCCTGATAAAGTGATTCAGGCTTTAATTAAAGAGTTGCCCAATCCCAAGTGGAGTACCCATTTCAAGATGGTTTACATTGCTAATACAAAGGAAAATCTAGACTTAATTTTTAAGAAATTCAGAGGTATTGCTCGAATTAATTGTAATTTATTTTTTGAAGATAAGGTGATTAGAGAAAATGATGTTGCCGACATTAATTGGTATCGAAACAGAAATAAAACACATTCTTTTAAATACGTTCCGGAAGCATTCTTATTAAAGCTAGAATTAAAAAGATACTCTCTAAACACTTGTAAAACATATATTTCTCAATTTGAAAGATTTATAAACTCCTACTCTCATAAAGAAATTATTGAACTATCTGAAGAGGAAATACGAAACTATTTACAATCCTTGGTTCAGAAAAACAAATCTGACAGTTATATCAACCAGGCCATTAATAGTATCAAATTCTATTATGAAGCCGTGATGGGAATGCCCAACAGGTTTTATAGTATTGAACGACCAAGAAAATCTATGCGTTTGCCTGATATACTAGCTAAAGATGATATTATAAAAATGATCGAAGTCACTACAAACCTTAAACATAAATGTATTATAAGTTTGTTGTATTCTTCAGGACTACGCAGAAGTGAAGTATTAAGTTTAAAACCAGAGGATGTTGATAGTAAGCGAATGCTCATAAAAGTAAAGCAAGCTAAGGGAAATCACGATAGATATACGATATTAAACAAGAGTGTATTAATTCTTCTAAGAGGGTATTACAAAGCTTACAAACCATCGGTATATTTATTTGAAGGACCCAAAACCGGAAGTCAATATAGTGCATCAAGTATATTACATGTAGTCAAAGAAGCTGCTTTAAAAGCGAATATTAGGAAAAGAGTATCCCCACATATGCTGAGACATAGTTTTGCCACCCATCTTTTAGAAGAAGGCACTGACCTAAGGTATATCCAGGCATTATTAGGTCATAAATCAACAAAAACTACAGAAATATATACTCACGTAGCTATAAAAACCTTTAAAGGCATAAAAGATTTATTAAATTAGCTCCTTACAAAATAGAAATATAGTTAACTTTTATAACTATATACAATTGTTAAATCTGCAATCTTCGCTTCGCTCGCTTGCAGATTTAACGTTGTGGGCAAGAGCTGTGATCGGCTCTTCTCGCATATTTACACCTTCTAGGCTACTGCGAAGAGGTTCTGGATACCGATGTTATCGTTGAAATGTTAGGCTTACTTATGGTGGCTCAGCAAAGACAGCAGATAACACCAGGCAAGAAGCAACGGCCAACAACGCCTTGCCCCTTGCCAACTAACTAGTTAGTTGAGGGCCAAGACGCTGCTGACCGCAGCTCTTGCCCACAACGTTCTAAAGCATTCAATACTCTTAGATTTAAAGAAATGGAAACGGTGCACTTTTAAGTGTCTATACTAACATTGGAAATAACATATATCATGGTTAAAAAAAAAATGATATGAGTGAAGAGAAAGCTAAACCAAATTTCGATGTTGCAAAAGCACTAGAGGAAACACTATTTGGGTTTCTATTACTAATGTTGAGAACATTTATGACCACAATAGATTTTTTGTTTAAGCCAAACTCTATGGCTTCTTTTATTAAATCTTATAATAAAAAAGGAAATTCTTCTAATCTACCCGATTATTCTAGACCATTAACATACATAATGGTTTTACTTATCGGATCTATGTATGTGTTTTATCTACTTATTTTGTTTTTGCAATTCGTATTTCAACAGCAAGGAATTGATCCTGAAATAATGAATTCACTCGCAATAGTAAAATTCTTAAAATCTTTAGATTTAATGAAACTCGTTATGGTAATGTTTCCGGTTTTATTATGCTTATCTCTATACTCACTAACTTCAAAATTATTGTTTAGTATAACTGGCATAACATCTGACATTAGAACTCATATACATATAAATTGCTATTTTACAGGTGTTTCTTGGATTTTGTTTTCTTGTTCAATTTTTACTATGGCTTTTTTTAACGATGATCCTGTTAAGAATATAGCGCAAAGGATTTCTCAAATAGTCCCACCTATTTTGGCAATTGGATTTATGAGTCTGTTAATATTGGCAGCTGCAAGATATCTTCAGTACTACAAAAGATGTGTCGCAAAAACATTACCCAAAGCATTGTTTATAGTTATTTCTAATGCATTAATCTGGACAGTATTGTTATTTTCAATAAGTTATTTTGTAATTGGTTTAGCGAGGTCTGGTGCTATGCGGATTTAAACATAAAGCAAAAAACATTGATTGATTAAGAAAAAATCTTGACTTGCAAAATAAGTAATCCATGATGCTTATTTTAAATAAGAAAAACGCTGTAGAACAATTTGTATATTGCATATGCCGCCTTCGGCAGGCAAACGCAACATACAAGAAACGTTGTAAACAAGGCTAAAGAAACATTGTGCTAAAAAAAATATTAGAATCAAGAAAAAAATCTGAAAAGCAAAATAGGCTTTGTATGTTCACTGATTGTCGTGAAAAAGCAATCAAATCTCACGTTCTACAAAAGAATGGTGTCTTAAGAGAAATTTCCGAGAAAAATCATTTGGTTCAACCTTTACCGCCAAGTCCGTTTGAAACTGCGAAAAAAGGAATATTCGATTTTAGGAAAATTGGAGTAAATGACGTTTATACTTTTAAAGGATTTTGTTCAGAACACGACAATGGCATATTTCAGCCAATTGAATCAAATGAAAATTTAGATTTTACTGATTCTAACCAACAAGCATTGTTTAGTTATCGTGGTTTATGTCAAGAAATAAGACGAAAAGAAATATCTGTAGAATGGTTGAATGACTTAATGAAATTATGCCCAATAGAAACAATATATATGATGCAATCATCATTAAATGGATATAAACACGGTATAGAAAATCTGACTTTTTTTAAAAAGGAATTAGAGAAAGCTATAAAAAATGATGATTATTCCTCTTTTGAATTTAAGACAATTAAAATACCAAGACTTGAACTTTGTGTTTCAGTACCATTGAACATTAAAACATCTGCCGACCAAAAATTAGATATTCCATATACGACCTCTTTCATTAATGTATTTCCGAAAGGTGATTTCACATACGTAATTGTAGGTTTTCATAAAGATTATAGATGTAGTTGGACTCAAAAATTTATAACTAAAATGAGAAGTTCTAAAAAAGACAAAATCTTTAAAGAACTAAGCGATCTAGTTACAATGAGATTAGAATTTTGGGCAATGTCACCTAAATTATTTAGACAGATTCCTGCAACTGATGTTGAAAAATATAAACAGTTATTTACTCAAAATGTATTTAATCACGATGCGGAATTAAGAACAAAATTGAATTTATTTAAAAATGCGTAAAAGCCCAGTTTACAACATTGTATAAAAATAATGCGTAGTTTAGTGCTTAATCAAGAGTTCGTGCGCTTTTGTTACATCTGATTTTCCTGCGGAAAATCCTCGCACACAAAACCGCACTATTCTTATACGTAACCGTTAGCTACAATTATCAGATAATGAAAAAAGAACACAAGAAAATAATTGACCATATTTCTACTTATCTGAATGAAAATCCAGAACAAAGGTTTGGCCAGGCAATTTTCAATCTTAAAATCAACGAATTCATAGAAGAAGAAAACTTGATTAATCCTAAATACCAACTAAGAGATATTCACAATGACTCGGACGAAAAAATACTTGGGCGGATTGAATCTCAACTAAAGTGGTTTAACAAACAAAAAGAAAGTTTATAATTTTATGAAACTGTCTTGTAAAAAATGTTCGAAAAGAGAATTTGAAGTTCCAAATTTCACATCTGAAGAGAAAAAAAATCTTTCTGAATTAAAAGCCAATAATAAACTTGGAGAGTTAATTCAAAAAATAGAATCACTCTATGACATAGAAAGTATTGATGCTAAGTTCTCCTTTATGCATATTAATAAAAAGTACGGAAAGTGTAATCGCTGTAATGTTGACTATCTTGAAGGGGAATATGTTGAATGTCCTAAGTGTAAGGCTTTAAATTTTAACTGGAAAACGGAGAAATAAAAAGTAGCTAACATTATATATGAAATCAGAGCAAAGTTTGGTGTTAGATCGAAAGGTCTTTTCCTTTTTGCAATGGCGCTAAATTTTTATAAATTAAACAAGAAACAAAAATGCGCAGATAAATCAATTGGTTCAAGTATTCTTGCCTTGCTCCGATTCATATATTTGGCGTTGTAAGTAATACCCTAAACTTTTAAAGTATTGAGAGAAAAATTAATTGAAAAAGTTATTTCTGAAATAGAAAACCCAACATTTGAAACGACAAAACAATATCTTGAAGTTCATAATGTGGAGTTTGATAATGGAAAACCAAAAATAGAAAGAATAGATTACGACTTTTTTGACAATGTAAATATTGTTTATTTACCTATTCAGAATGAGCCTTTCTTTTTGACCTTACAATTCTCAAAAGAAACCGATGAATTACTTGGAATTGGAACTGAAAATGGAAATCAAGTATATTTAACTGCAACTTCTGAAAACCTAACCTTTGAACAACTTTCGGAATTAACAAAACTCAACGGACTTTCGGGTTGGAGTATTGACGAATTAAGACCAAATAGAAGAAGTAAATACACTTTTAGTCGTATATCATTTGAACCTATAAAAAGTAGAGCCTTTGATCTAGAAACAAAACTCAAATTATTACTAACGGAGTTGGAAAAAGATCTCGACGGAATAAAAAAACTGACTGAAAAGGCTAATGCAACTATTTCTGTTCATCATCAACAATATATTGATGGAAATAAAGGGATAAATTTTGATATAGAAACAATCTCGAGAATGAGTAAATTAAACTTGGGAATAAATATTGACCAATATGTTTTTGGTAATGAATTGAAGTCTGTACTCTGAAAAAAGTACTACTTACAACATCATATATGAAATCAGAGCAAAAGTTCAGTGCTAAATCGAAAGGTTATTTCCTTTTTGCAATGGCGCTAGATTTTTTATAAATTAAACAAGTAATAAAAATGCGCGGATAGATCGATTGGTTTAGGTGTACTTGCCTTGCTCCGATTCATATATTTGGCGTTACCCAACATTTGAAATGAATATCAGTTTTGACCTCGATAGCACGTTAATTCCAAATGGAAAAGAATTCGAAACCGAAAAAAGAAACGGAATCGCAAAACTTCTTGGAATTGAAGAAATACGAAAAGGAACGGATGAATTGATTTCTGATTTGCAACGTCAAGGACATAAAGTTCATATCTATACAACATCATTTCGGACAAAAGGAAAAATAAGACGGACTTTGAAATATTATGGAATAAAAGTTAACCGAATTGTAACCCAGACAGAAAACCAAAAAGTTCTAAAATCTCGGAATATTAACTCCTCAAAGTATCCGCCAGCATTTGATTTTGACTTACATATTGATGATTTAAAAGGTGTCGGAATTGAAAGCGAGAGATTTGATTTCAAAGTGATTATTGTAGACCCAACTGACAAAAATTGGATAGGAAAAATAAATAGTGAGATAAAACAATTGACTAATACTTGAGGTAAAATGGAAAAGAAATGGTTCAGTAAAGGAACTTACAAAAACATCAATTGTGCAAATTGTGGTAAAACTCAAAATGAAATTGCAACAATGGATCATCATTCTGGTATTTGTCCTAATTGTAATATTAGTTGTATTTGGTATTATATAACAAATGAAAACGTTACTCAAATAATTCCCGAATTTGCTCCTGACCCTATTAAAAGTTTTATTGATTGGTGTCAATCTGAATTGGATGAATTAGAGATGACGGAACTAGTTATTGAACTTGAAAATATTGGAAAAAATTAAATAACTAAATAAAAACGTTGGGTAACACTATATATATGTTCATAGCAGTTAAGTGATCAATCGAATGGTTCTTGTATTTTTGGTAAGGCACAATGCTTGCAGAAAGTAAAAGTTAGCAATCAATGCGCAGAAAAATCGAAAAGCAAGGTAACATTTTGCTCTGCTACGACACATATATTAAACGTTAAATCTGCAATCTTCGCTTCGCTCGCTTGCAGATTTAACGTTGTGGGCAAGAGCTGTGATCGGCTCTTCTCGCATATTTACACCTTCTAGGCTACTGCGAAGAGGTTCTGGATACCGATGTTATCGTTGAAATGTTAGGCTTACTTATGGTGGCTCAGCAAAGACAGCAGATAACACCAGGCAAGAAGCAACGGCCAACAACGCCTTGCCCCTTGCCAACTAACTAGTTAGTTGAGGGCCAAGACGCTGCTGACCGCAGCTCTTGCCCACAACGTTAGGCACAAGCTTATCAAAAGAAATCAAACAAGCATTAAAAATTGAAATCAATAACAGTAGATTCACTAATAAATATTTATCGCAAGCTTTTTAAAAGAAGTTACTGGTCAATAGCGCGAATCTATTGTCTATTCTTTCTAGGCGAATTAACAAAACTTTCAGAACCACTTGTAAAATGGATACAACTTGCAAGTGATAATTCCGGAAACATAATATGGAAAAGTATTTTAAATGTCATAGCAACTTATCTAAGTTTTGAAATTCCTAGTTTGGCTACCTTATTCCTATTTCTAATTTTTGCTATAGTTTCTTACCTACGATATCTTGAAGTTAGGAATAATAAAGGTTCGCAAAATATTGAAGAACTTATAAGAGAATTGAATAACAGAATTAAATCTGAAAATAATCAAATAAATAAATTACCAATTCCTGATTTACCAACTTCTGAGCAGGAAAAAATTCTAATCGATTTTCTCAAAAATGATGTTCCTAATATGACGGGAGAAAAATTTGAACGAAACACTTCAAGTTTAATTAACTATTTTTCAAACCTTGATAATAGTGAAAGTTTTATGACTTTTCTAAAAGAAGTTTTGGATAATAAATCAAAATATTCAACAGATCAAAAAGCTATTTTATTAGTTAATTCTGCTCACTTTTTCATTCGTCAATTCGATTATCAAAAGATTGATTTCATGGTTGAAATCATGAAAAAAAGTACTGGTTTAAAACCTTTTAGTAGACATGTTTCGTCGCATTACCTAATAGAACTATTAGAATTAATGAAAAGAAAAGATGAACCTAAATACAAAAGCCTATTAAACGACAAAACATTACTTGATGATTTAAATGCTAGTGGAGTAATCCAAGAATTATTTGATGACTTATCTCATCGAAGAAAAAATGGAGAAGTGAAATGGAAAAATTTTGTTAAAACGGTTTTTTTGAATTCTTATTTAAGTGAGCTTCTAACCGAATTAAAGTAATATTAATACTGAGTCATCTAAAACTGCCAGTGCCTAACAACGTGTATAAAACATAGCTGGCAAGTGTTAAATTGAAAGGTTTGTGTGTATTTGCAAAGACCGCCAAATTTTTAAATTTGGCTTTTAGAACAGAAAAATTAAAAACAAAATATAAAAATTCGGCTCTGTGTTTATCCGAAAAATTAATGTCTTTTTACACGCTACATTTCATACACAGAACGTTATCGCACATTAAACAAATAATGAGTAAACAAATACTACTAATACTCTCACTATTTATAATCAGCTGCAACCCTGCATCTAAAAAAGATCAAATTGTGCCTGAAAATTATATCAACGGAATTCCAAAATCTGTCAAACAGAGTATTTTAGAAACGAAAATAATATTGTCTGAAATTAAAGATCCTTATGAATTACATCTTTATGAAAAAATTCAATTTATCATCAACGATAAAGTAACTTTAGAATACAAAAAAGATGATTTGGAAATTGAAGGTTATCAGGACAATGTCTGTGTGTTTTTTCAAAAACCTGAAAACGGCAGTTTTGTGAATTTTTATGTATTTACATCCAATAATAGACCTTCTCCAAATAAGTTCATTGTTTTTAAACAAAGTGCAAACGAAATTAAATTTATAGGTGAAACTGAAGAATCAACAGCAGATATTTTTGGAGATGTAGATTTGGATGGAATATTTGAAATTGGTGGATTTAATAATTATTGTCAACCTGGCACAAAAGAAAATGAACAACCTGATCATCCTTTATTTTGTATTGAACATTTAAGAGTTTATGAAATTGGAAATACCTTTGAACGAGACTCTATAATGGAAAACTTTATTAAGAAAAATAAAAACATGCGATAACACTATATATGTGATCATAGCAGCTAAGTGATGAATCGAATGGTTCTGGCTTTTTTGCAAGGGCGCAATGATTGCAAAAACAAAAAATTAGCAACCAATGCGCAGAAAAATCGAAAAACAGGGTAACATTTTGCCCTGCTACGACACATATATTAAACGTTAAATCTGCAATCTTCGCTTCGCTCGCTTGCAGATTTAACGTTGTGGGCAAGAGCTGTGATCGGCTCTTCTCGCATATTTACACCTTCTAGGCTACTGCGAAGAGGTTCTGGATACCGATGTTATCGTTGAAATGTTAGGCTTACTTATGGTGGCTCAGCAAAGACAGCAGATAACACCAGGCAAGAAGCAACGGCCAACAACGCCTTGCCCCTTGCCAACTAACTAGTTAGTTGAGGGCCAAGACGCTGCTGACCGCAGCTCTTGCCCACAACGTTGTACATAATTGACCTAAACTCAATCTAAATGGATAAAATTTACATTTTACTACTCTTGATATTAATTACAAGTTGTAAAAATCAAACTGAATTTAAAAACCGAATAAACCAATTACAAACTCAAAATGACAGTTTAAAATCGGAATTAAAAAAATATGAAAACAAATATGTGTTTGACCGAGTAATGATTAAACATTATCCAATTAAAGGTAGCCAAGTGAAAAAAGGAACAAAATATTATGGTGAGTTTGTTTTTGTTTCTGATGTTAGAGACGATTTTGTAATGTTTGGAACTGAAAGGGATGAATCGAAACAAGGTTTTGAAATTAAAAACCCGATTACATTAAAAACTAAAAAGGGTGATTCTGGAGCTTATCGATTTGAAATAGATATCGTAAACGATACGACTAATTTGATATTTAAGCCATTATTAAATAATAAGCTTTCTCTTAAACATCAAAATGCAGGATATAATGGAGTAATAATTTCTGACTACTTAATCGTAAAGTAAAAACTATGTACAACAGTTTGTATATTGCATTTACTCCCTTCGGGAAGCAAACACAACATACAAGAAACGTTATCTATAATTAATGAAACACTATATATTTTTTATATTACTCATTTTGATTAGTTCTGATTCGGAAAGAGTTATCGGAACTTTTGAAATCATAGATAACCTTAATGAAGATACTATAGAAATAAGGAAAGACGGGACCTACACCTATAAGGAAAGAGGTGATAGTTGTTGGTTATGGAATGATTTTACTGGAAAATGGAAATTAGAAGATATCACACTGACTTTATTTGAGATACAAAGAACTTTGGATATAACTTCCAAAATTGAACGCAATTATTTTGATAACTCTAGCGATTCCATAAGGATAAATGTAAAATCATTTAATGAAGAGTCAATAGGAGATTTTAAAATAAAATATGAAAGTCTAATTAATGGATTACCTAAATATGAAGTAAAAACAGATAACAATGGTATAATTAAGTTACCAAAATTTAAAATTAAATCTTTAGATAATGAAATAGTAGTTATCGGAATGGATTATGTTGTTTATGGTGATACTATTTCTGAGCAATTCTCCATTGATGAAAAAATTGACAATATAATTATTAGATTGAACAAATCACCGGATTCAATCAACCAGTATTATGAACATAAGTTTAAATATAAAGATAATAAGCTGATCTCCTACGAATCGCCAAGATTATCTGAAAATAAAATATATAAAAAACTATAGATAACAATTTGTATAATGCATATGCTCCCTTCGGGAAGCAAACGCACCATACAAGAAACGTTGTAGCCAATTAAACTGAATGCAAAAAACAGTCGAATTTATAGAAGATAGAATTAAGTGGAGAGCTTCTCAACATGGTCTACCGAATAAAAGTGTCTTTTTATTTGAAAACTTGACTGATGAAGTTAAAATGAAATATTCAAATCATTTTGACGAAAAAGATAGTGGAAAAATAATCTTACTATTTACGGATTCAAAGAATAATTGGACAGCATTGGGAACTAAAAGAATCATTGGATATAATGGAACAAAACTCAACTCTGTAAAACTAGAATCAATTAAAGATGTAGATTCTAAAAATCGGAAAGAATATTTCGAAAAAGCAGAAGCTGGCCAAACTAAGCTAAAAAAAATTAAAAAACGAAATGAATATGAATTATTGATTACTGAATTTGACGGGAAAGAAACCGAATTTATAACTAAAAAAGGAAGCGATTTTTTCTCACTATGGAATATTGTACTTATGATTACAAGGTTAAATGAAAATTCGAAATGAAAATTGAATGTACTTGCGGAAATATAATATCTGATTCTTCTGATTACATAATGTACAAAGGAAGATTTATTCCTGATAGAAATTGGGACGATTTTTGGGATGCTATTGATTTTGCAATAGAAAAATCAGGACCATCAGAAAAGGAAAAAGAAGATGCTTGTATGAAATTGCGAATGATGAGAGTTTTTGATTCAATATTGGAATGTATCGAATGCGGTAAATTATTTGTAGATGACGAAAATGGAAACCTTGTAACTTATTCGCCCGATTCAAAAAAATACAATGGAATATTCAAGAAAAAATAACTGGCTACAACACTATATATATGATCATAGCTGTTTATGGCTAGATCAAATGGTCTTTGTATATTTAGAATGGCGCAATGCTTGCAAAACTAAAAAATAGCAATCAATGCGCGGATATGTCGATAATTGGGTAACATTTTACATAGCTACGACATATATATTAAACGTTACCACACATTTGGAAAAAACAGAAAGACCATATAATCTAGAAGAAATAAAGCTATTGAAAAGTAGAAAACACTCTCTTTGGCAACATTTTGAGAATTTTGGAATGAAATGGATTATTGCCACATTTATCCTAATCGGACCATTTTTGTTGTATGAAAAATTCGTTCAAGAAGTACCACCTAAGACAGAATTACCAATAGTCATTATTCTACAAATTATTGCAATTATTACTGTGCTGATAATAATGAAACGGATGGGAGAAATCGGTTGGAACAAAAAAGTCGATAATGAAATTAAAAACGGAAAAGCACTGATTCTCAAAATTAAAACGCAAAGAGTTGTTAAAAGAAAAGATCCCGAAGATTTTGGTTCTGGATTTTACCTAGAAATAGATAAAAATAAAACACTCTTTTTACAAGGCCAATATTTTGATGAGTTACAATATTCTCGAAAATTCCCAAATACTGACTTTGAAATTGTCAGAACTAAACTAAACTTTAATGAATTAATTAATATAAACTCTTTCGGAGAATATTTAAAGCCTGAAAGAAAAATAAAGGCGTTCTCAGAGGAACAATATGAAAGCGGAAATTTACACTATGATGGAGATGTGTTAGAAATGTCAATTGACGAAATAAAATAAAAACGTGTGGTAACAACACCTATGCGATAATGCGAGGTTTTGGTTTAATCGAAAGGTCATCGCCTATTTGGTTTGTCGCCAAAAATTTAAATTTAGTATTTTAGAAAAGATAAAAACAAAACATAAACTTTGGCTAAGTGCTGGATCGAAAACCTATGATTTCCTGCTCCCGCACTACGCATAGCTAAACGTTACCACATATTAGAAAAAAAGAAAAATCAAGAAATCGAAGAATTGAAAGAACACATGGAATTGCAAAAACTGATTTGTAAAAAATATAATTCTGACTTTACTCCTGTTGACGATAAGCTTTTTATCGGAGTTTCTTCAAATCTTGAACTTGAACCTTTGAATGGACTAAGACATCCCAGGCACGGACAAATGGACGGATGGTATATTTGGAGTGGTGAATGGTCGGACGAAGATGATTTCTTCAAGCCTTTATGTTTAGAAGATCTGATTGAATTAAAACCTGAGATAACTAAATATCTTGGACTTGATGTTGGGTTTCGTTTTTTGACGGACAAAAATGGATATGAAGATGTTTGGTTTGATCAAAATATAACGGAATTAAAATAAAACATGTGGTAACAAGGTGTATGAATTAATTGCGGCGGAATTTCCTTATCGGAAATTCACGCGCATTAATTATCTTTAGCAACGGCGGAAAGTACCTGCGTACTTTCTCGCAACTAATCATACACTAATCGTTAAGGCGCATTGTTGGAATCTGAAAAGCAGAACGCAACAGCGGACAAAAGCCAGACCAGTGAACAGTGTATTTTTTGTGATGGCCAGTACCTAATCGAAGAAAAAGCGATAGAAAAGCCAATATTGAGGAGGTTTACTGAGCAGTAACCTGCCTGTCGGCAGACAGGCGTGCTAAAAAATCGCTTTTTTGGCTGATCAGCATCGGAATTAAAAAAGTTCAGGTTTATTTAGTTTGGTCTGTCTCCTACTCGATGACAGCAACCCAATCGCGGGAAGGAAAACTAATATAACGGAGTTTTAATGCAAGTAATATTGCCTTGCTGCGGCTTGTTTGCAAAGGCTTGCCATTGAAAAAAAGATACGCGCCATAACACTATATATGTGATCATAGCAGCTACGTGATTAATCCAAAGTTTGTTGTATTTTTATGAAGGCGCAATGCTTGCAAAAAGTAAAAGTTAGCAACCAATGCGCAAGAAAAATCGAAAATCAGGGTAACATTTTGCCCTGCTACGACACATATATTAAACGTTGTAAATAATTATGAAAGTACTTTTCTTAACTTTTTCCTGTTTTTTTATTTTTTCATTTTCTGATATCCAAAATGAAAAAATAATTTACGAAAACTATTGCCAAGCAATTGATAGTTATGGAAGCACATTTCCTTACTATTTAGTTGTCAATATAACTGACTTAAATACAGGAAATAGCAAAGAAGTTTGTTTAGAAGGTGGAGAACTCGTTTATGCTCTAACAAATGAATGGAATATTAATATTGAAAAGGATTACAAAACAGCAAAAAAGATTAAGCGGAGAAAAAATCGGGAGTTTAATATAAAAACGAAAAGTATCCTGAAAAGGTTAAACAGAATTTCATATTCAAATACAGAGCTAACTGAATATTCTAAAATGGTTAATATCGATTCTATTTCAAAAAGCATTTTAAAATCCGATAAATGGAGCTTTTATCATAATTCTGAAAAAGAACAAATTATGATGGCTCATCTTTTATTTAATAAAGGAATTTTGACTGGAACTAATGATTGTTTTGGAGGCGAAGAGTTGACATATATAAATTGGAAAGATTAAAACTATTTACAACACCAAGTATGATGTCATAGCAGTTAAGTCATAACCTAATGGTTCTTGTATATTTGCTATGGCCCAAAGATTTTATGAAGTGAAAGTTATAAAATCTGCGCAGATAAGTCGATGGCTTGGTAACATTTTGCTCTGCTACGACACATACTTATAACGTTGTATGTAATTCCAAAAGAACTTCAAATCATAAATGAAAATTAAGAAACTGACTTTATTAATACTTTCACTATTTATTTCTTCTCTAATAATGGAATCTTGCTCTTCGGATATTGGAGACACAAAATATAGAAACGCAAATTATCTTTATTATAAGGAAGAAGGAAAAACTGGATATTGGCAAAAAACAAGCTCGAATTCGGATTTTAAATATAAAAAAGGAAAATTAACTTACTTTTTTGATAATGGAAATCGATTTGGAGAAATAGAAGTAATTGACAGTTTGCCTAACAGAATTGAAAAGTTTTATGATAAAGATTCTAATAAGCTTATAAAAACTGTATGGAGAAAAGCTGATTCCGTTATTAAATTAAAATATGAAAATGGATATTATAAAGGATATCATTCTAATAATGGAATTCTAACAAAAGAAGGAAACATAGAAAATAATCTTGAGCAAGGTGTTTGGAAAAAATACAGGAAGAATGATGGCTCTCTAAGACAAATAATTGAACTTAAGGACGGACTAGAACACGGTAAAAGAGAAAACTTTTGGGAAAATGGCAAATTGCAAAGTGTATCTTATTGGAATATGGGAAAACAAGTTGGAGAAGGAGTAATTTATTTTGAAAATGGAAATCTAGAAGAAAAAAACTTTATAAAAAACGGAGAACTTCACGGAATAGTTAAAGTATATTTTCAAAATGGCAACTTAAAATCATCTGATAAGTATTGGTATGGAAAAAAATGTGATACCAGTAAAACATTTTATGAAAATGGAAACATTAAAAAGCTACAAATTGTCAATTTGGATACAGTAAGTCAAATAACTACTGGCAAAGAATTACGTTACTCTAAAAATGGGAAATTAAAAGCAGAAGCTGAGTTCAAGGACTTTAAAACAAATGGAAGCTTAATAATTTATAATGATAATGGAATTGTAATTGAGAGATCCGAAAAAATTAATAATAAACATCACGGACATATCATTACTTATAATGACTCTGGAATTAAAAATCTTGAAGGGAATATGAAAAATGGTTTCTTTGATGGTATCATTAAGCACTATGACGAAAATGGCAATTTAAATAAATCCATTACTTATGATAATGGAATAGCCAAAGACTCAATAATATATTAAAACTACATACAACAATTTGTATATTGCATATGCCGCCTCCGGCAGGCAAACGCAACATACAAGGAACGTTATCAACAATAAGTTAAATATAATAGATGAAAAAAATTTACTTTTCAATTGGATTGTTTTTAGCCACAATTAATCCAATCCTATCTCAAAAAAATAAACTTGAATTTGGAATAAAAGCGGCACTAAATTATTCTTCATTTACCAATGATAAAGATGAAGGTTTCCCTATAAATTATCAAGGAAAAATAGGAGTGCAAATAGGTGGATTAATGAATTTAAATTTAACCGAGAAGATTGCTATTCAACCTGAAGTCTTATTTTCGGTACAGAATAGTGATTTTTTAATTGACTTTAGTGTTGATCCTGACAGACCTCCTGGAATACCAGCGGGTATTGATGGTGACATAAAGGAATTTATGATATTAGTACCGATAACTTTAAAATATTCTTTTAACGAAAAAATTAATTTCAATATTGGTCCTCAATTAGGCTATAATCTAAATAGAACAATTGAGTATAACGACTCTAATGTCATAGGAGAATTTTTAAAACTTACTTCCAATTCAAATATAGAATTTGGAGTAATAGTAGATTTAGGATATAATCTTGGAAAAAAAATCAGAACAGGTATAAGATATAGTTACGGAATAACCAAGCGGATTGAAGCAAATAGTTCGGTGTTTTCAATCGGAATAGATTATAGAATCTAAAAAAAGTTGATAACATCATATATAAAATCAGAGCAAAGTTTAGTTCTAGTTCGAAAGGTCATTTCCTTTTTTGTGATGGCGCTAGATTTTTATAAATTGAACAAGAAATAAAAATGCGCAGATAGATCAATTGGTTTAGGCTTGCTTGCCTTGCTCCAATTCATATATTTGGCGTTGTGCATAATAAAACCATTTTTCCTTAACAATTGATACAATAAAATGGCAACGGATTAGTATTAAAAGATTTATGAAAAATATAATTGCATCGTATAAAGTAAATAAATTTCCACCTTATATTGTTTTCAGTTCTATTTTTTTAGGATTTTTACTTTTTTTAGCTATAGAGGGAAAAGTATTAATTGAACCAATCTTAGCTTTTGTAATTTTAGGTATCCTTTCTTTAGGGATTATAATCGATATTTTATGGCTACTTTTCGGTAGAATCCTACTAATCAACAACAAAAGGGAATTCTTAATTGAGAAAAAATTGCTATGCATAACATATCGAACAAAAAAAATACAGAAACCTTTTGAAGTTGAAATTCGTAAAAATATTAAATCTAATTTTTATTTAGGAAGAAGAAGTAATGATTGGCTTACATTTTACCACAAGAGAGGGTTACGTTTTTTTGAACAAAATGGAGATCTAATTTTCGAGATTGGATTAAATGATAAAATTAATGCTGAAAAAATATTCGAAAAAATAAAATAACAATGCACAACAACATATATGTGACCATAGCAGCAAAGTGATCAATCGAATGGTCTGTGTATATTTGGTAAGGCGCAATGCTTGCAGATGATAAAAGTTAGCAACCAATGCGCAGAAAAGTCGAAAAGCTCGGTAACATTTTGCTCTGCTACGACACATATATTAAACGTTATCTGTAATTGCAATGACCATAACCAAATATCATATTGAATTGTATAAAAAAGTTGGTGGTGATGTAGACCATCTTCAGCGAATAGGAACTTCTGAAGAAAAAAGTAGTGCCAATCAAAACATCATTGTAGAGATGGAAGAACTTGTATCAAATTTGGAACTAATAAAAAATGGAATGACCTCGAATTAATATACGGAAGAAATAAACGCAAAGCTTAACAAATTATGTATTGATGATTCCATAATTGCTGAATTGAAAAAATTGAAATCCTTTAGATAGAATTTATGAAACCATCATTGGAATTACCGAAAACTTTAAGAGCTCCTGAAATTGATGAAGTTCCTATGAATTCATCAATAAGTGAACGTTTAAAGCTACGAGAAACAGCAAAAATTGTGGAAGGATTCAAAATTCTACCAAAAGACAATAATCCGGAAAACAAAGAATTAGCTTTTAATTTCTACGCTGAAATTAATATTGACAACTCAAAACTTTGGGATTTAATACTTGAATTGAGCAATCAGATGCCAGATGAAATTTCATTGATTTTTAATCATTCTGATTGTGACCCTGAATACGGAAAATATTCCGACAAAAATCAAACTCTTGACTTTGTTTCTAAATATAAGACTGAAATTATTTCCGACACTTTTATCGATATTGGAATGATTTTTCACTCGGATTCTGAATTAATCGAAATTTTTGTTCCTGAGTCTAAATACATAAAGTTTTGGGGAGTTGATCAAGAATCATTTCTCAAATCGATGGATAAGTTTGACCTTAAAGAAATTGACGGAATTGAATTTGTGGATGAATATCCAAAAGTTAGAGAACCTTTAAGATTATTTGATAAAAATACAACAGACTCGAACGAACTGATTGAATTATTTAGGACAAATTTTAAATAAAAAAACAGATAACACTATATAACAAAACATAGCTGCCCTTTAGGTCAGCAACGTTTGTTATATTTAACGTTACAGCACATATGAAAAAAACACTTCTTCTAATATTGATTTTGTTTGTGTCAAGCATAAGTTATTCCCAAGAAACTAAAAAAATATCTTTTGATGATTTAAAAATCGAACTTGAAAATTTTTTAGTGGAGAAAAATCAAATAAGATACTTAGAAAAGGATTCTGTTAAGATTGGTCGGCTCTATATTGGTGGAATTCATAATAAGTTGTTAGATAAACAATTAAAAAATGGCATTTATGTTTTTAACAACAATTCAACTCATAGTTTGTCATTTTTTGTAATTATAGAAAATAATTCATACGATATTTTAGATATATCAACCCTAAGCGGACTTATTGAATCAGCTAAGAAAGTAATAGTTTTTTCTAATAAACAAAACTATTGCTATGAAATAACAATAGACTATTTATCAAGGCTTATTGGTGTTCATTATAATATAAATAGAAATCCAAGATATATAGGAAACAAAAATTGCAAATCTGAATTAAAACCGATAAAGAGTATTTTTACATTAAATTCACTAAAACTTAAACTTGCTGAATTTTTAGTTGAGAAAAGTGAATTCAAAAACATTGACTATTATTTTAAAGACTCTTATTATCTAGGTATTAATCGAACAGATTTCTATTATGGAATGCCTAAAGAGAATGAAAATATTGATTGCGGAATATATTCATTCGCTAACTACGAAAAATATGAACCCAACATATATTATGTAATTGTTAATGAAGGTGGGATTGAAATATTTGAAATGAAAAATGAAAAAAATCTAAATACTCTCATAAGCAAAATTTTGTCTTTTGGAGAAGATCAAAGGTATTGTCATTTGAAAACAACACAAATTATTAAACAAGTTTTTGAAAACTATGATTATTCAAGTTGTTTTATCAACTGGACCAAAGAGTTACCATAGGTCAAATTGAAAACGTGCTGTAACATCATATATGAAATCAGAGCAAAGTTTAGTGTTAGATCGAAAGGTCATTTCCTTTTTGTAGTGGCGCTAGATTTTTATAAATTAACAAGAAATAAAAATGCGCAGATAGATCGATTGGTTCAGGCTAGTTTGCCTTGCTCCGATTCATATATTTGGCGTTATACACAATAAAACCAATTATTTGAAAATAGCAGAATTATCTAAAGAAATAAAGGGTTTACTGGAGCAATTTGACGCTCCCCAAAGACTTATTAAACATCTAACTATTGTTAATTCAACAGCTTTCCATATAGTTGAACAATTAAAAACTGAATGGCCAAACTTGGTATTAAATGAAAAAGAATTACTATTTGGTGCATCCACTCACGACATCGGAAAAGCTTTAATTACCGATGAGCTATATAAAAAAGGTAAAAAACACGAATCTGAGGGATTTAAAATACTAAAAGAACTCGGCTACAATGATGAGGAATCAAGATTTACCATAACTCATGGGAATTGGGAGAATTCAGATCTGAAAATAGAAGACCTAATCGTATGTTTATCTGACAAAATTTGGAAAGGAAAACGAATAAATGAATTAGAGGAACGGATAGCAAACAAAATTTCAGAATTAACCGAAACGGATTATTGGGATGTTTCAATGAAATTGGAATTAATTCTCGAAAAGATTGCTATAGGATCAGATGATAGAATTGCATGGCAAGGATTATAAAATGTGTATAACAACATATATGTGATCATAGCAGTTAGGTGATCAATCGAATGGTTCTTGTATATTTATGATGGCGCAATGCTTGCAAAAAGTAAAAGTTAGCAATCAATGCGCAGAAATATCGAAAAGCAAAGTAACATTTTGCTCTGCTACGACACATATATTAAACGTTATAAGCAAGAAGAAGAAAAATAATAAATGGAAATACTAATAATTACTGGACCACCTTATTCTGGAAAAGGAACGCAATGCGAAATCTTAAATGAGCAACTAGATTTTAAACATATTTCAACTGGAGATAGATGCCGATTTGAAAAGGAAAACGGAACCGAAATTGGAAAAATAATGGCTGAATATGAAGAAAAAGGAGATTTAGTTCCTGATTCGCTAATGAAAGAATTGTTTAGCCAAATCCTGAATAAAAACAAAACTAATAAGGGTATAATTCTAGATGGTTATCCAAGAACGGACGCTCAAGTTGATGATTTAATTGAACTAGTCGAACGAAAGGATATGGAAATCGGAAAGGTATTGAATATCGAGGTGCCAAAATCTGAACTTTTAATTAGAGCTAAGAAAAGAGCGGAGACATCTAACAGAAAGGATGATAAAGACCCTCAAATTCATATAAAACGAATTGAAGTTTTTGAAAAATCAACTAGACCTGCTATAGAGTATATGAAATCAAAACTTGCAGTTAAAACTTTTGACGGACTTGGATCAATTGAGGAAATAACTGAACGAATAAAAGCAAGCTTATAACACTATGTATAGTGCATATACTCCCTTCGGGAAGTAAACGCACCATACATTTAACGTTACCTGCAAGCGCAAAAAAGCCTGAATTATAAATGAATATATTACAAAAAATAGCTAGAAAAATTATAAAACGATCATTTGATCTTTCTGTTTCAACAATCGAATTCTTTAGCAAAATGGAACCTTATGAACAAAAGGTTTCGGAATTAAGAAATCTTGAAAAAGGAACTTTAGGAAAAGAAATCGCTGAATGTCTCGACAACCATAATCTGACTTTAGTGCCTAAATATGAAAGTCACGATTTGAAACACGTTTTACTTAATTACCAAATGACAGCTGAAGACGAAATCCGAATGCAAGCTTTTATGGTTGGAAATGGAAATTATTCTATTCCTTCATTTGCAATTTTGATTTTCGGAGCAATTTTACTTCCAGACTTATGGCGGACTTTTTACTCGGACTTTAAAAAAGGAAAGAAATCTATCGGAATTTCGGAATGGACAATCGAAAAGTATGCAACTCGAAATCTGACTGAATTGAGAACTGAATTATTAAAACCAGAATTTGAACAAAAAACAATATTTGATATGAAACGAGTTACCAAATTTGGAGCTTTTGCTTCAATAGCGGCTGGAATTTTTGGAATGCTATTCTGTTTGCCATTTCTGTTTTCATCGAATATGGCTGATTTAGTTGGAGCTGGATTTCCTTTTGTCGGCGGAGCAATATTAGCAGTTGGTGGGCTTTTGGCTTTATCGAATTTATCACAACCAAATAAAAGTCAACTGGTAACAACATAAACAACTCGTGAAATTATATAACCCACTTTTTTCAATAATTGTAATAATTATCCAACTGATATTATCTCTGAAAGACTATTATGAACTACAAGAATGGAAAAAAGAAAATCCCGAACTTGATTCATTGATAAATGTAGTTATCCAATATGATACATTTTTTTTGTTTGTATTAATAATCGGAATTTATGAAATGTTGACAAAACCGAGTTGGTTTAAAATCTTAATCCGAATATTTTTGGTTTGCATTATTTTAGGAACAGAATTTTCTGGACTTATTCCAATCGAGGATTTTAAATCAGGAATTTATAATACTGCTTGGTTTTCAGCAGTAGTTGCAATCGTTCTGATTTTAATCCGAATTGGAAAATATGGGATTAAAAAAATGAATAATAGAAAACTGAATAAAGCCAGCAGGTAACAAAGGCTATAGTTAATGCGGGTTTTGGCACTTAACTCAAAGTTTAGAGCCTATAACCAAGTCCGCCAAATCTTTTTGATTTGGGTTTACAACAAAAAAGATAAAACAAAATAAAAAGTTTTGGCTAAGTGCTTAATCGAAAGTTGACTACTTTTAATTCCCGTACTAACCATAGCCGAGACGTTGTGCTTAATTTACCAAAATGCGAATAATCGAGATTAACGGAAATAAATTTTCAAATATGAAAGGATTCTATC
>NZ_CANLYD010000024.1 GCF_947495315.1 uncultured Aquimarina sp.
CCAGGTTCTCCACCATTATTAGATTGAACTACAACACCTGCTGCACGTCCCTGAAGGGCTTGCGCTGCATTTAACACTGGAAAAGCATTTAACTCTTCGGAGTTTACTGAAGAGACCGAACCTGTTACATCACTTTTCCGTCGAGATCCATATCCCACTACAACAATTTGCTCTAAAGATTCTACAGAAGCAGTTAAAGTAACATTAATATTTTTCTCACCTCCTACCTTTATTTCTTGATCAGTAAACCCCACATATGAAAATATCAAAATTGAATTTTCATCAGGCACACTTATCGTATATAGGCCATCAAAATCAGTTGTGGCTCCATTAGTTGTATTTTTCACCATAACATTGGCTCCAGGAATAGGCACTCCATTCTCCGAGGTAACGGTTCCGCTAATATCAATTTGCGCTGATAAACCTGACCCTATCATTATTAATAGAATTGGAATACACTTTCTTAGTAATTTTAAGTACGTATACTTTTCATTCATGAGTATTGATTTATGTTAGTGAGTATTTTCTAATAGAGGTATATAATCAGAAGACAAAAAAACACAATACACAGCGAAAAAAGAAGCTGTAAAAAAATATATCTGTTTTGTTTCCAATTCATACTCAAACCTAGTTAAAACACTATATCTAAAAGTTCAAAAAAGGGTATACTTATGTACTAAAGGTTGATTATTAGCGGATAAAAAGAGATATTCTTATAAAAACCGACTTTTTTTAAGAATAGAACTTTGATGCGTATTCTGAAGGTGTTTGATTAAAATGTTTTTTGAAGCATTTTGTAAAATATTTTGGGTTTCGAAAACCAACTTTGTAGCAAACTTCTGAAATATTTATCTGACCTAATTCTAATAATTGAGATGCTCTTTTCATTCTTATAGAATGAATAAATTCATTAGGTGTTAAATTTGTCCATCCTTTAATCTTCGAAAATAACATTGTCCTACTTACTCCAAGCTCTGAGCTGAAGTATGGAATATCAAAAGATGTGTTGCTTATATTATCTTCCACGATTTTTACTGCTTTTTTTAACAGCTCTTCATCAATAGAAGTTACCGTTATATCTGATAATTTAAAATCATTAGACGAGAACTTTTCCTTTTGTTTTTGAATAGAAGAAAGTAAGTTTTTTATCGTCAATAAAAATTCTTTTACGTTAAATGGTTTATTGATATAGGCATCTGCTCCTGACTCCAAACCATCAAACTTATATATTAATGAAGTTCTAGAAGTCAACAAAATAAAAGGAATATGACTCGTTCTGATATCATTCTTAATTTTAGCACATAATTCGGTACCTTCCATTTTTGGCATAATCACATCACTTATAATTAGATCTGGTATCTTCTGCAATGCTTTTTTGAAAGCAGCTTGCCCATTCTCTGCTTTAATAACCTGATAATAATCCTTAAGCATATCACCTATAAAATTCCTTAACTCATCATTATCTTCAGCAATTAGAATCAATGGCTTTTGATCCTCCTTGTCCACCATTTCTACATCCAGATCTTTACTTCTTCTAACCGAGGAGATTTGATTCTTATACTGACTGATATCATCACTTATTTTAAAATCTTTTATGATATCGGATTCATTAAGATGTTCCTTTCCTGTTTTCAGTTTTACTCTAAAAATAGTTCCTTTATCTACGTTAGTCTCAACAACTTCAATAACACCTTTATGCAGATCGACGGCTTTCTTTGCTATAGACAACCCAATACCACTTGCTTGATTAAATT
Organism: uncultured Aquimarina sp.; assembly: GCF_947495315.1. Classification (GTDB taxonomy): domain Bacteria; phylum Bacteroidota; class Bacteroidia; order Flavobacteriales; family Flavobacteriaceae; genus Aquimarina. Next base: position 1,755 of record NZ_CANLYD010000024.1, read on the forward strand.
GTTTCTGATAATCTTTATCTCCGGCTACTTCATAAAAACGATCAAACACTTTATCTACGAACTCTTTGTCGATACCTTTGCCATTATCCTGTATCTCTACTATGGCGTCTTTTCCTTTCTGAAAAATTCTAATATTAATTTCTCCTCCTTCTGATGTATATTTAAATGCATTAGAAATTAGGTTATAGAATACTCTTTCTAATTTATATCTATCAAAATATACTTCAATAATTTCTGAAGATGCTTCGAATGTATACGTGTAAGATCCCGCTTTTGCAAATTCGTTGAACGACAGATAAATCTCCTTTAAATATTTAACCAAGTTACCTTCTGCAACTTCTAGCTTGGAATGCTTATTTTCAAACTTTCTAAAATCCAGTAACTGATTTATCAATTTTAGTAATTGATCGGCATTACGTTCTATAACCAATAAACGTTTATACATTTTATTACTCCCTTGATAATTTTCTATCAGTTGTTGTAAAGGTGCTATGATCAAAGCGAGTGGTGTTCTGAATTCGTGAGAAATATTAGTAAAAAACTCTAGCTTAGAACGGTTCATTTCTTCTTTCCTAATATTTTCTAGATGTTCTAAATCTAATTTATGCTTCAGTTTCGTTTTTGCCTTATTAATTTGGTTTAATCCAAACAACGCTAAAACTATCATTAATACATATCCAGCAAAGGCAATTGGGCTTTTCCAAGGAGCTGGTTTCAATAATATTTTTAATTGCGTTGCTTCGTCATTCCAAATATTATCATTATTAGCTCCTTTTACTTCAAAAGTATAATTCCCTGGCTTTTGTATTGCATAATTTACTTCTGTATTTTTTGTATACTGCCATTGGTCATCCAACCCAACTAATCGATATGCATATTGATTGTTTGATGGATTAATAAAATTAGGCATAGCAAAACTAATCCCAAAAGAAGCCTGATCATGTAACAATGTTAATTTATCCGTATATGAAATACTCTTTTTTAATACTTTCTCATCTCCATATGTATCAATTCTCTTCCCCTGAACATTAAAATCCGTTAAAACTACTCCCGGTACGAAAGTGTTCTTTTTTATCTGATTAGGATTCAAAAAAGAGACGCCGGATGGACCACCAAAATAGAGATCTCCATTCTTCGCTTTTAAGCACGAATTATTATTAAATTCATTACTGATCAGCCCATCTGTTTGATTATAAAGAATTGAAGTTTTTTTATCAGGATTATATGCCACAATACCTTTGTTGGAACTAATCCATATAACATCATCATCATATTCTATAATACTAAAAACTGTACTAATTTTTGTTCCTACTACATTAAGTTTTAATCTATTAAATTTATTACCATCAAACTTATAGATTCCATTTGCTTTGGTTCCAACATAGAGCACTCCTTTTCTATCTTCATATATGCTTAAAATATCATCTCCCGATAATTGTTCTTCATTAAAAAAGAAACGCTTTACTGTAATTATTTGTTCATTATTTAATCTATCTTTTTCTATATAATTAAGGCCATTTTGAGTGCCAATCCATAAATTAGAGCCTTTATCGACATGCAAAACTCTAATTCTATCATTAGAAAGTGATTTTTTATTTATGTCATTATGATCTATAAATCTGAAGTCTTTATTTGTTAAATCATATTGAATAAGACCTTTTCCAAAAGTCCCCAAATACATAAAATGGTCAGATTTTTTAATCGTATATACTCCGATATCTTTAAGAAGTACTCGTAAATCTTTACTTAACAAATTAGTTATAAACTTCTTAGCGTTTATATCGTATAAAGCTACACCAGCATTATACGTTCCAATCCAAAGTTTTTGGTCATCAAGAAATAATGATTTTATACTAAGACTAGGGAGTTTATCAATGGAAACTTTTTGAATATCAACAGATTGATTTTTCTTTAAATCCAATATACTAATACCTTTCCCTTCCGTACCAAAATAGATTTTACCAGAATCATCCTGTAAAATACTACTTACCACACCATATTCGATATCTTCATTATTATTCTTTCTAAGGGATATAAAGTTCGAATTAGATTCATCCCAAATATTAATTCCTCCGTAATACGTTCCAAGCCAAGTTGAACCCTTCTTATCGATAAAAATTGTTTTGATCGAATTCCTACTAAGGCTCTTTAGGTTATTTTGTTGATGTTTAATAGAAATAATAGAATCATCATTGTTTTTTATACAAAGTCCATCATAGGTTGCAATCCATAGGACTCCCCGATTATCTATAGATAAACTTCTAACATCTTTATTGATTATTTGATTTTTACTAGTCCTTTTTACCTGCTTAAAAGAACCAGAGGTTAGGTCGTAATAATTAAGGCCTCCATATTTAGTTCCAATCCATAATCTATTTTTATCATCTTCGACAATGGCCTGAATATAAGAATCACTTAAGTTATTTGATCTTTGGCTACTATAAAATCTTTCAAAACTAAAATTGTTCTCATTCCTTCTTTTTAGCTTATTCAAACCATTTGCAGTACCTATCCAAATATCTTTTTTCTTGTCTTCATATATACTTAAAACATAGTTATTAGATAGACTTGAAGCATTAGTGGGATCATTTTTAATAGTAATGAATGAATCGGATTCTCTATCGTATATCATAAGACCATTAGACGAACCAAACCAAAGTTCTCCATTATCCAACATTTTAATCGACCAGATTGTATTATCCGAAATACTTCCTTTTTTGCTAGAATGAAAATATGATTTAAACACATTTAGCTTTGGATCATACCTGTTTAACCCATTATATGTTCCAATCCAAATAAAACCTTCTTGATCTTCCTGTATGGATAAAATATCATTATTACTGATTGAAGTAGAATCATTAAGTATAGTTCTATATACGGTAAAATTATCTCCATCATATTTATTCAATCCATCTCTGGTTCCAATCCACATACGACCTAACCGATCCTGATGAATAGCAATTACTGAACTTTGGGATAATCCATCGGAGGTAAATAGATGTAAAAATTTATTGTAAAAATTATCTTGAGCGATAGATACGACAGAAATAAAAAATAAAAATAATGCGTATATATATTTCATCTATTCCCTTAAAATTTTCTCTTAATAACGTTAAGCTCTCCAAAATATTAAAAAAATGTTAATAACTTAACATGATCTCAATTCTTTAATCTATCAATTTCTTATTAATCATTCAATCTTTTCGCAAGTTGATAATGATACAATGAAGGTATTAATTCCATCTTTGCGTTAGTAAAATTTATATAAGCATTGGGGTTATAATCTATTTCTATTTTTTTGTTCCCCCAAACTCCAATTACTCTGACATTAGGTCCATCATTCATTCCATCCAATTTTATCGTCCCTTCTGACTCAAGTTTACTTAGAAAATTCACTTTTATGTTCCAAAAAGTACTATATGATCCGTGAGAAGGCTTCCAATACCACGCTCCTCCTCCAGCAAAAAGAGGATATGACTTATTTTCCAGAGGATCCAAATGAGCTGTTATTTTGTCAAAAAGATTTTGATGATTAACTCCTGAATGTTGATCAAGAATGGGGTTTTTAAAAACTTCACAGTTGCTATAAATACTTTTTGTAGAAAATGTATTAAAACTTAAGGGATGCATCGTATCATTATAAACAGATAAGTTTTTTACCAAGACATTATGAACGCCTCCCATTTGCACTGTGTAATGCCCTTTTTTATCACCTTTAGTTAGGATATTCTCAATGGTAACATTTGCGATTGCCTCCGTTAATATTCCGCTATCAGCATTTTCTATAACTATATTTTGAACCCAACTGTTAAAAACTCTGGTAAGATAAATACCATTATATCCTTGTTCTACGTGGTGAGCAATGCGATTAGAAAAAGGAAAGGTTATTTTGAAATTTTGAATTCCTACTTCTTCCAGATGATCCCATTTTATAATTCTAACATTATACTCAGGAATGACATCTAACAATAGAGGAGATTTAATTGTAACTGAATTTTTAGAGACTTTTTCAATTTTGGCCTGCTGACGAACTAAGGGAAGATCGGGGTAATTCCAATGATGAGATCCAATTTTCAGGCCGGTATCTCCATACAATTCATTAAGTATTGTTCCCTCTTTTCCTTTTTCATTAAACCATTGTATCTCTACAACATTACCTGGTTTAAGGCCCGTATTTCTATCAACTTCAAAAGTAAGTGCTCCACGCTTTGTAGTACTAATAGTTGCCAAAATATTTGGTACAACATCGTATTTCTTAAGGTAAGATTTTACTCTAGCATCTGGCACTCTTGTCCATAACATCCCACCAGACCAGGAATATTGAGAAAAAGGAAGAAAAATATTATTTTCTTTCTCTTTTTGAATCTTATTAAGTTTTACTAAATATTCTCTAAGTTCCTTTAAATCTTCAGGATCATTTAAATACATCATAGGTCTAGGGCAAAAGATCTCTGTCCCTTTCTTTCCTACTCCACATCCATTAAGAACTATATTACTACGTTCGAAATACAGTATTTCGCTTAAAATTATTCTTCCGGGAGGTAATTGGATCAGTACTGCCTCCTTTAATTTGTGTGCTTTTTTAAAGACACTTAATAAGGCCTTAGAATCATCTTTACCGTCATTTGCTTCTACTCCAAAATCCGTAGCATATAGCGTCACGATATTTTTAGGGGTTTTGATCTCTTTTTCTCCAAATTCATAACCGGAGTAACTAAAATCAGGAATAAAAGGACCTTTGTTATCTACTAAGTCCAGTAGTTTTTGTTTATCCTGAGCAGAAATTTTAACAAATAACAATAGGGATAGTAACCAAAAAACCAAATTTAGATTATTCGTATCACTTTCCTGCATTATAAATTATTGTTTGATAATCTTATAAATAGATGAGTTAGATGAACTAAAAGTTTTCAGAATATATATACCTGTATTGAGATGGCTAACGTCAATTTCTTTATTATTAGAAGCTAATAATTTATCCTGAACTTCATACGATATATCACTATAGGAATCTTCGATAAGTTGATACGTATTGCCGGAACCATCAGCCTCTAACAATGTAACCACATCCTGTGCACTAACGCTTAACGGTAAAATTAAAAGTAAGCTGGGTAAAAACATTCTTAGGGGTATATTACCAATCATGACTATAAATTTTGAAATAGAATACTTCAAAACTATTAAAACTTATCCTAGCAGTAGTTCAGTTTAAGGGTGTCAATTGTTCAAATAATCAAAAAAACTCTTAAAATTTAGTATTTCTTTTATTATCCGTCACCAATATCAATCATATAATCAAACTTTTGACAAAAACTATTTTCTACTAATAGAATACATAAAAAACTAATAATCAGATTATTGTACTTTTTTATCCTATTTTCTGTATGATCCTTTTCCAAAAATTGATTTGTAATTGTCATAAAAGCTCCAAATTTGAGATAGTTGAATATTTTTCTCTTTTCTATATGGATAATAAAGTAATAGTACTAACAGGTGGCGGTGGTGTTTTAGGTAAAACAATGGCACTGGCCTTAGCTAAAAAAGGCGCTAAACTCGCCATTTTAGATTTGAGAAGAGATGCTGCAGAAGAAGTAGTAAAAGAAATCAAAATACAAGGAGGAGTTGCAATTGGTGTTGCTGCAGATGTGCTTAGTAAGGAATCTTTATTAAAAGCACGAACCGAAATTAACTCCAAACTAGGTAGTTGTGATATTTTAATTAATGGCGCCGGAGGTAATCATCCTAATGGAACTACATCCAATACTCACTTAGTTTTAGAAGATCTTGAAAATAAACAAAATGACTTTAAAACATTCTTTGATTTAGATTCAGAAGGAATTCAATTTGTTTTTAACCTTAATTTCATTGGCACATTATTACCTACCCAGGTTTTTGCTCAGGATATGGTCGGAAAAGAGGGTTGTAGCATTCTTAATATCTCTTCGATGAATGCTTTTACACCCTTAACCAAAATCCCAGCTTATAGTGGTGCAAAAGCAGCTATATCAAACTTTACACAATGGCTTGCCGTACATTTTGCAAAAGTAGGTATTAGAGTAAACGCATTAGCACCTGGTTTTTTTCTAACAGACCAAAACAGATCGCTACTAACAGACTCCGAAGGAAATCCAACACAGAGAGGAAAAACTATTATAGAACAAACGCCAATGGGTAGATATGGCGAACCCGAAGATCTTATTGGAACGACAGAGTGGTTATGCGGAGAGGGTTCCAAATTCGTAACAGGCATTGTGGTGCCGATTGATGGAGGTTTTAGCGCATTTAGTGGTGTTTAAAATACATAAATATGAATTTAGAACAAACATGGCGATGGTATGGACCCAATGATCCGGTCTCATTATCAGATATAAAACAAGCCGGAGCGACTGGTATTGTATCCGCATTACACCATATCGCTAATGGAGAAATCTGGACTATTGAAGAAATATTAAAAAGAAAGAACCTCATAGAAGCATCTGGACTCAATTGGTCTGTTGTAGAAAGTGTACCCATACACGAGAATATCAAAACCAAGTCTGGAAAATATCAAGAGTATATAGAAAACTATAAAACTACTATCAAAAACTTAAGCGCTTGTAAAATCAATATCATCTGCTATAATTTCATGCCCGTTTTAGATTGGACCAGAACCAATTTGGAATACGAAGTATCTGACGGATCTACAGCGTTGCGTTTTGATGCTACAGAATTTGCCGTTTTTGATTTATTACTACTTAAAAGACCAGGTGCAGAAAAAGAATATACAGATACACAAATAAAGGCAGCAAAGACTTTAGAAAAACAAACGTCTGACGCTCAAAAGAAGCTACTGGTTAACAATATCATCGCAGGCTTACCTGGCGCAGAAGAAGGTTATTCTTTAGAAGACTTTAATGCTATTTTGGATACATATAAAAATATTGGAGCTAAAGAACTAAAGGAGAATTTATATTCATTTTTAAAAGAAATCATTCCAATTGCTGAAGAATCAGGAGTACTCATGTGTATCCATCCTGATGATCCACCATATCCAATTCTAGGTTTACCAAGAGTAGTAAGTACCGAACAAGATATTATAGATTTATATAACGCAGTGGATTCTCCTAATAATGGACTTACGTTTTGTACAGGATCTTTTGGATTACGTAAGGACAATAATTTACCTGCAATGATCGAACGCCTGGGAAGTCGAATACATTTCATACATCTAAGAAGTACGAAGAGAGATGACAAAGGTAATTTTTATGAAGCTAATCATCTGGAAGGAGATGTTGATATGTATGAAGTGATGAAAGCTTTAATCAATGAACAAAACAAAAGACATAAAGCGGATAGATCTGACTTAAATATCCCAATGCGACCAGATCATGGTCACAAAATGTTAGACGATCAACATAAGAAAACAAATCCCGGTTATTCTGGCATCGGAAGGCTTCGAGGTTTAGCTGAGCTTAGAGGTCTAGAATTAGGAATTAGAAAATCAATAAGATAAAGAAATTAAAATATAGAATTATGGCTACTGCTTACGAATCCAGATATGCATCCCATCCTAAAGCTGTTAAAGCTATGGACACCACAGAACTTAGAGATGAATTTTTGATAGAGGACCTAATGCAATTAGGACAAATCAATCTAACGTATTCTCATTATGATAGATATATTGCAGGGTCTGCAGTACCGAAAGACACTTTAAAACTAGAGCCGATTGATCCTTTAAAAGCAGAGTATTTTTTGGAACGAAGAGAGCTTGGAATCATTAATGTCGGTGGGAAAGGAGAAGTTATCGTGGACGGAACTTCTTATGAACTAGAATATAAAGAAGCCTTATATGTAGGAAAAGGAAATAAAGATGTATTGTTTAAAAGCCAAAGTGAATCCAACCCTGCTAAATTTTATATCAACTCTGCACCGGCGCACCATAGTTATCCAACGGTAAAAGTGACAAAAGAAAAAGCTAATAAAATAGAGTTAGGGTCCTTAGAAACGTCCAATCATAGAACAGTATTACAATTGATTGTTGGTGGCATTGTAGAAACCTGTCAATTACAAATGGGAATGACTGAATTAAAAAAAGGTAGTGTTTGGAACACCATGCCAGCACATTCTCATGACAGAAGAATGGAAGTGTATTTTTATTTTGAAGTGCCAAAAGACCAATCTGTTTGCCATTTTATGGGTCAAACGGATGAAACCAGACATATCTGGATGCAAAATGAACAAGCTGTAATTTCTCCGCCCTGGTCAATTCATTCCGGCTCAGGAACTTCTAATTACACCTTTATCTGGGGAATGGCAGGAGAGAATTTGGATTATGGCGATATGGACAAATGTGAAATAACAGCTCTTAAATAAATACACCTATGTCATTATCTCTATTTAATATTAAAGGTAAAAATGCATTAATAACAGGTGCAACTCACGGTTTAGGAATGGCCATGGCAAAAGGATTGGGACTTGCCGGAGCTACTATCATTGTAAATGGTAATTCTTCTCAAGAAAAAATCGATCAGGCTGTAGAAACTTATAAGCGTTTAGGGATACATGCTAAAGGTTATAAATTCGACGTGACCAATGAAGAAGAAGTAATACGAGCTATTCAGCAAATTGAAAATGAAATTGGAACCATCGATATATTAATCAATAATGCCGGAATAATAAAACGTGTTCCTCTAGAAGAAATGGAAGTCGCCGATTTCAAACAAGTGATTGATGTCGATCTGGTGAGCCCTTTTATCGTTTCTAAACATGTTGTAAAAGGAATGATTGATCGAAAATCGGGAAAGATTATCAACATTTGTTCGATGATGAGTGAGCTGGGGCGTAACACCGTTGGAGCCTACGCCGCAGCCAAAGGTGGGCTGAAAATGCTTACGCAAAATATGGCAACTGAATGGGCAAAACACAATATACAGGTTAATGGTATTGGACCAGGATACTTTGCAACAGAACAAACAGCTCCAATCCGAGTGGATGGACATCCATTTAATGATTTTATCATCAATCGAACACCCGCAGCAAAGTGGGGAGATCCAAATGACCTAGCAGGTACAGCTATATTTTTAGCCTCTAAGGCAAGTGATTTTGTAAATGGTCATATTCTTTATGTGGATGGTGGTATTCTAGCTACCATCGGTAAACCAGCAAATGAAAAGTAATGAAACATCTATTTATTCTTATCTCCGCATTTCTTTTGATTGCTTCAAGCTGTAAAAAGGCCAAAAAACAAACTATAGAACAAAAGCGCATCAGTTTTAAGAACACTTTAGATATTAATCGAACAGATGAAAGCATTATTCTATCCAGAGATAAAATAATATCCATACTAGATAGTATTCCAAATAATAGAATTCCTATGATGAAAGACTCATCAGGAAAAACAATTCCTTTTCAATTAGATGATATAGAAAAAGATGGTGTTTGGGATGAACTTAGCTTAGCTCTTGACTTTACACCAAATCAAACGCTCAAGTTAGAATTAACTACTATCGCCAAAGAAAGTATTCCTTCCTTCACTCCAAGAACAAATATTCGATTCGGAATCGGAACAAATAAAACCAATGTAAAAGAAGTTATAGAACAAAAACGTATAGGAGATCCCAGAGCTAATGATAGCATTTTTTATCAAATGGAAGGTCCGGCATGGGAGAACGATAAAGTTGGATTTAGATTCTATTTCGATCCACGCAATGGTATAGATGTTTTTGGAAAAACTACTTCAGAACTAGTTCTAGATAGAGTTGGTCTGGGAGACGGAAATTACCACGAATTAGATGATTGGGGAATGGATATTCTAAAAGTTGGGAATTCTTTAGGTGCGGGATCACTAGCCATAAAACATAATGATTCACTCATCAGAATCACCGGAAAAGATCAAGCCGAATTTAAGGTTATTGCTGAAGGAACAATACGCTCCATTTTTGAAATGACTTATAAAAACTCGAAAATTGGAGATCAAAACATTGATCTTATTCATAGAATCACTATTTGGAAAGGTCAATGGGGATACCAAAGTGAAGTCTTTTTTAAAGGCATAACAGATCAAATGAAATTGGTAAGCGGTATTGTCAATTTGAAGCCTAACAAGTTATATTCAAAAAAACTAGAAAACTATAACACTTTGGAAACATACGGTCTTCAATCAGAGAATAATGATTCACTAGGGATGGCAATTGTTGTTCCAACAAAAGAATTTATAACTCAGGATGAAGCTCCAAAGGAAAAAGCAGATATCGTACAAACGTATTACACGGTGATGAATGCTTCAGATAAAAAACCTACGACTTTTTATTTCCTTTCCGGATGGGAACAATCTGATGAGCAGTTTAAAACTTATAACGGATTTGAAAAAATGATTGCCAATATGATCGATAGACTATCAAATCCAATACTGATTCAATAACATGAAGAAAAGAGTTGTCACTTTAGGCGAAGTACTAATGCGTCTCACCACTGCATCTAATGAGCGTTTCGAGCAATCGGATAGCTATGCTGTACATTTTGGTGGAGCAATTATTACAGGGTGATAACATCGGAAGATTATTACGATAAATGAAATACTCAAAAGAACATATAATTGTAGTAATGGAAAATACAGGATTGATTCCTGTTTTTAACCATCAAGATATTAGCATAGCAAAGGAAATATTAGATGCTTCCTATAAGGCAGGTGTTAGAGTATTTGAATTCACCAATAGAGATGAAAAAGCATTAGCTGTATTTACTGAATTATACAAATATGCATCTAAATATGATGATTTGATTCTTGGAATCGGTACAATTTTTACTAAAACACAAGCCAAGCAATTTCTGGATGCCGGTGCGGATTTCATTGTTTCTCCCGCTTTGATTACTGAAATAGCTGATTTCTGCAATGAAAAAAAAATCTTATGGATACCTGGATGTGCTACCATTACAGAAGTATATACAGCTCATCAACTAGGTGCGCAACTTATTAAGGCATTTCCAGGTAATGTTCTTGGACCAGATTTTATAAAAGCAGTTAAAACGGTGTTACCACAAGTAAAAATAATGCCAACAGGAGGTGTGGAACCAACTTTAGAAAATCTGAAACTTTGGTTTAATTCTGGTGTTAGTTGTGTTGGGATGGGATCACAGCTTTTTAATAAAGGTGATATTAAAAGTAAAAACTTTCTAAAACTGACTGAAGACATTAAAGAAGCGCTACAGCATGTTCAAAAAGTCAAAAACATATAAACCCATGATGATCAAGAAACTATTATTACTTTTTATAGGATTATTTGTATTAGGATCTTGTTCTACAGAAAAGGAAACTAAAATACTCAGACTTGCACATACTTTGGACACCAAACATCCTGTGCACAAGGCGATGGTAATTTTAGGAGAAAAACTTGAAAAAAAATCTAATGGTGCCTTGCAAGTTAAATTATATCCAAGTGGTCAATTAGGTGCAGAACGCGAATGCCTGGAATTACTACAAATAGGAAGTCTTGATATCACTAAAGTTTCTGCAGCAGTATTAGAAAATTTTATCACAGAATACAAAGTTTTCAGTATTCCTTATTTATTCAGAGACAGGCAACACGCGTTTCAGGTTTTTGATGGTACTGTCGGAGATGATATGCTCACCAAAGGAGATAAGTATCGATTAAGGGGGTTAACTTTTTATGATGCAGGGAGTCGCAGTTTTTATACCAAAGAAAAACCAATAAATACTCCAGAAGACCTTAAAGGTCTTAAAATTAGAGTCCAAAAAAGTAATATGGCGGTAGCTATGGTAAATGCTTTAGGAGGTTCTCCTACTCCAATTTCCTGGGGAGAATTGTACACAGCTCTGCAACAAGGTGTTGTGGATGGTGCAGAAAACAATCTTCCTAGCTTTTATACTTCCAAGCATTATGAGATTTGTAAATATTTTAGTTTAGACCAGCACACTGCTGTACCAGATGTTTTATTGATAGGGTTAGACACCTGGGAAAGATTATCTAAACAAGAACAGGCCTGGTTAAAAGAAGCCGCAAGAGAATCTACTATTGAGCAACGTAAATTATGGGCAGATTCTGAAAAAGAGTCTTTGGATGCTATAACTGCATCGGGAGTAGAAATTATAACACCAGATAAAGTTTTGTTCGAAAAACAAACAGAAAGTATACAGGCTATGTTTCAGGATCAACCCAAAATGTTATCTCTCATTAAGAATATTAAAAACACGAATCAATGAGAAAAGTAATTGACACGTTTTTGGAAAAAACACTGATCATCATATTCTCAATAATGTTATTTAGTGTTATATGGCAGGTGTTTTCGAGGTTTTTATTAAAATCTCCCAGTACAATTACCGATGAAATTTCGAGCTTTTCTCTAATATGGTTAGGCCTTCTGGGAGCAGCATATGCAACAGGAAAACGCTTACATCTAGCTATAGATTTAATACCCAGTCACATCGTAGCAAAAAAACAACGATTATATGATGGAATCGTTCACGGAGCGGTATTTATTTTTGGACTATTGGTTATGGTCATTGGCGGAGCCAGACTTTGTTGGCTTACGTTTGTGTTTCAACAAAAATCAGCTACGCTGGAAATTCCTTTAGGTTTTATTTATTTGGTAATACCTATCAGTGGGTTATTAGTTTGTTACTATTCTATGGAAATTCTACTTCGAAAAAAAAGATTTTAAAATATGTTTTATGAATTATACTGAAGTTTTAATCCTGACCCTTAGTTTTCTGGTATTACTTTCCATACGTGTCCCTGTAGCTTATGCTATTGGGCTTTCTGGATTGTTTACGCTTATGGTAGCTATGCCATTTATGCCTTCAGTAACGACATTAGCACAACGTATGGCAACATCTTTAGATAGTTTTACGCTTTCGGCTATTCCTTTTTTTATTCTAGCTGGCCAGATTATGAATAAAGGAGGTATCGCTGTAAGGTTAATAAATTTTGCAAAAGCTATCGTAGGACCTCTTCCAGGAGGCTTGGCTTTTGTAAACATATTTGCTTGTATGCTTTTTGGTGCTATATCTGGTTCTGCAGTTGCTGCGGCCTCAGCAATTGGAGGATTTATGAATCCGATGATGGAAAAAGAAGGATATGATAAACCTTTTAGTGCTGCCGTGAATATTACGAGTTCTACAACGGGATTATTAATTCCACCCAGTAATGTATTGATTATATATTCCCTGGCAAGTGGTGGAGTTTCTATTGCTGCTTTATTTGTAGCAGGATATGTACCTGGACTACTTATTGGACTTGCTCTAATGCTGGTAGCTGGTGTTTATTCAGTAATCAAAAAGTATCCTACAGAAAAATTGGTAAGCTTCAAAGTGTTTTTCAAGAGGTTTTTAGATGCATTACCTAGCTTATTGTTATTAGTGGTAGTTATTGGAGGAATCGTTGCCGGAATTTTTACAGCCACAGAAGCTTCTGCTATTGCTGTGATTTACACTTTTGTATTAGCCATGGCGTATAAAGAAATTTCTTTTAAAAGTATTGCATCCATACTTCTGGAAACTATAAAAACCTCATCAATTGTACTATTGTTGATTGCTACTTCTATTGCTATGTCTTGGGTAATGTCTTACGAAAATATCCCTCAGGAAATTAGCAATGCCTTACTTTCTGTAAGTGAAAACCCAATAGTAATCTTGATTCTTATCAATCTCATTTTACTATTTGTTGGTGTTTTTATGGATATGACTCCTGCGATACTAATATTCACACCTATATTTTTACCTATAGTTACGGATTTAGGTATGAATCCTATTCATTTTGGTATCGTGATGATTTTAAATCTTTGTATTGGATTATGCACTCCTCCTGTGGGCTCTGTACTTTTTGTAGGATGTAGTGTTGCCGAATTAAGTATTCAAAAAGTGATTAGACCCTTAATGCCTTTATTTTTAATTATGATTCTGGTACTGGTTTTAATTACCTATATACCACAACTTAGTTTATGGCTACCAAGGGTATTTGACTTGTAAGATTTAATTCAAAAACGGGTTTTCTATTAACAATTATTGCAGCTAAGTTTTAAGATACAATTTAAGTTTAAAAAAAATGATGATACTATTGTCAGTCTGAGCTTGTCGAAGACACTTTGATCATTCGAAAATATAAACTTCGACAGGCTCAATTTGACAACTTATACTACTTTTAGTGAGCTTATTAATATTACATTAATTAGTTTTCACTATTTTATATATCATTGGTTCTGCTCGACGATTATTTATATCAATAATTCGCACCATATAGATTCCATTAGACAATTCGCTAACATTAATTTCATTTTCGGTTTCATCCAATAATTTACTAATTTTTACGGCACCAAGTAGATCATAAATCTTGATGAGTTTATTCGAAGTGTTTCCGGATATAATCAATTTGTTATTGACAGGGTTGGGATACAGCATGATGTTGTTCTCATCTCCTTCAGTATTTACGTTTGTAAGTCGGACACTAGGATTTGCTCTAATCACTTTTTCTTCTGACCATAAAGGAGCTACACTGTTAGAACAGCCTCTAAGAACCTGTAGGATATAGTTTCTGCCTCCATTTGGAACCTTTATAATCACCTGCCTCTGGTTTGTGTCAAATTCTTGAAACGACCAGGTAATATCAAGTCCGGTCTTAAAACGGACAAGGATCTTTTTTTGGTTATTATTGTCCTGATTAAACCCTATTCTAATGTCCTTTTCACCCACCCAAGTTTGGTCTTGTATAAGCAACCTAGAACAAGGAGAAGCATCTTCTTTGGTTGCTCGCTTTCCTAATGCGTTCCTTATAGATTCCGAGTTAGCAAAATCTCCTATTCTCGCTCTTTCAATACCTATATCATATCCATCAACGATCATATTACCTAGATTCCAAGCAGTTACGTTATGCTCTGCTTTAACGCCTAAACGTGTCTCCAAAGACTGTCCGTTGTGAGAGTATCTATGTCTATTGAGGACGGTCACATCATTTAATTGAACGCCGTTGGTGTAGGTTGCTTCTATCCCTTCGAAGTTATTCCATAAACGAACATCCGAGATAGGTTGAGGTTGCCATCTGACCGGACCTATTCTTACATGATGATCATCGTAAGGAAGACCGTGATCTTTGAGAAGTGATCTAGAAATGAAATTGTTAAAACGAAATGTTAGTCCAGCATAAGAGCCATATGCTTCAAAGTCTGAGAATTCCAAAATTGGCATGTCTCTGATAGAAAGTACATCTTCTCCAACATTTTCATACCCCACTCTCAATCTTGCTGGATTAGGATTTCCCGAAGCAATACCCGGATAGATTTGCTCTGCGATACTTCTAGGAAACCCTATCCATCTACCTGGAGTAAAACTAGCACCTATACTTTCAGTGTCCACAGTACCAATACTAAACCACAACATACCTGAGCCATTGCAACTTGCTGCTTTGTTATTTACCACTCTAATCGCTGGGCCTTGAAACCAAAATCCTTCTCCATTGTAGGCCATATCATTAATGCTCAATGGCCTTTTTTTATTATTAAAAGCAATTCTATCTCTTAGAAGTTCACCATGTCCATGTCCTTGTATGGCAAAATTACCAATATAAGAACCAAGTTCATTTCCACTTTCGGTTACAAACCCGGAACCAACAAAATTGAAAACCACGTTGTCAATAAAGTCCACATGACTGGAATGATTAACATAACCCCATCCAGGTGTATCTTCTACAACAGAGTTCTTTACCGTTGCGAGTGCCTGATCAAGATCAGATTCATTATAACCATTAAGATGAAAATGAACCGCATAACGACCTCTTCTATTTTGAATACTAGCATTATTTCTTTTACGTGCTCCTTGAGCCAAGTTAGCTGAAGGTTCCAAGTCGTCAAGTGGGATACGCTTATTGGTCCTACCCATTCTATAAAATTTTGCTCCTTGGATAAAAACGCTACTTCCTTTCATAAACATAGCATGCGCTCGATCCTCAATGTCCTCGTTTGCGGAACTTATGGTGACATTTCGGGTCAAATTGGCCACGTGGAAAGACATGTCAGGATCAATAAAACGATGATAATATTGTAAAGGCTCAGCAAACGAAATAGTATTTCCTGAGATGGAGGTAACTGTTACCTTTTCATCCTGGAAAGTATTCTTAATAGATTCAGCTGAAGCAATAGGTCGCGAGAAGTTTCCCGGACTAGGATTCAAAACCAATTGACCTATTTGAAAATGTGTTCCTGGTATTACAATCTCATCGCCTACCTTCCATAACGGGTCGATAGCGCCCTTAACATTTAAACTTGTTGCTCCTGGTGAAAGTTGACTGCTTACCTCGTGATAAGGTTTTTTAGGCGCACCAACAATGCTTAAATTACCTTGAACAATGAGTCCTCTTGTCACTTCGTTATCGTCGTACACTGGATTATCTCCCGTAAAAACTAATGAAGCGGTGGCATCATCCAGGATTCGAGCGCCTGGTCTTCCTATTTCTAAAGTGCCGTTCGGCCCAACCCAAATGGTTTCAGCAATCAGTCTCGCTGTACCTCCTCTACCAAAATTAATCTTACCTTGAATATCAATAAATCGATGCCTCTGACCGAAATTTGCGCCAACAAATATTGAAATTCCTTCCGGAATAATAACAACCTCATTTGTCAAAGGTCTACGACCCGCATCCCAGGTACTGTTAGAAGCCCAATTACCAGATTTGACGGCCGTTATAATATCACCTGGAGGGTAATTAGGCTGACTCAGTACTGATAGAGATTGAAGTAATATTAAGACAAACAATAACATCCGAATCACTCGTAAATACTTGTTTTTCAGCTGAGAATTGAGCTCTAAATCAA
Organism: uncultured Aquimarina sp.; assembly: GCF_947495315.1. Lineage (GTDB taxonomy): Bacteria > Bacteroidota > Bacteroidia > Flavobacteriales > Flavobacteriaceae > Aquimarina. Next base: position 18,552 of record NZ_CANLYD010000024.1, read on the forward strand.
TTAGGGGATTACTAATCTCCGATAATAAGTTGACATTTAAATATTTATTAGTTTTCATGATTAATTGGTTAAGGATTAGGAGTATGGATTTCTATCGATTACTCCTCAATCCATTAGGTTTTAAGATAAACAACCTCAAGACAGAGTAACCTTGAGATTGTTTACTATTCTATTAATTAGTTTTCACTATTTTATAGATCATTGGTTCTGCTCGACGATTATTTATATCAATAATTCGAACCATGTAGATTCCATTAGATAATTCACTAAAATCAATTTCATTTTCGTTTTCATCCAAGGATTTACTAATTTTTAATGCACCTAAAAGATCATACACCTTTATAACTTTAGGGAAATTGCCTGATGAAATACGCACTATATCTTTCACCGGGTTAGGGTACAATTCAGGTCTATTCACATCGTTATCTGGTTCCTTGTTTTCAAGATAGTTTATGATCAACTTTGGAGCTCCAGTGGTTTGGTTTTCTTTAGATCCGAAAGCAAAATCATTTCCACCACTCATTTCGAGGATAAGACTTAACCTATTTGTAGAAGCTTTAGAAAGGTCTACAGGAATCTGTATGGTTGAACCTATTGTATATGCCCCTGTCCTAGAACCAATGACTTGTCCTTTTTTACCAGGTCTGTTCTGGGTAGAGAGATTAGTTTCTGTCCAACCGTTATGTGTTGCTTCCTGAACGAGTACTTCTCCATTTCCAGCATCTCCAAACACTTCAAATTCTAAGGTAGCATTGGTGATCTCTCCGTCGATAGCAGAAGTATCAAACATTAAATATGCGGTACGTCTTCCGTTTTCTAAGCGTATCATTGCATTATTAAATCGTGTACTGTTATCGAGATAGGCATCGTGAATGGCAGAAAGGGTTGTGCTTGTTTCAACACGTACAGGTTTTATTATTTGTACTCTATCGAAGTTAAACAGGTAACTGCCACCTCCTGTATATACTAATCGTAATGTCTGATCACCTGCGGCGAGTGTCACCGAAGTTGTATACGATTGATAAGAATGCCAATTTCCATTACCTGGAATCTCTATCGATCCTTTTAACGAATTATTTGCATAAATCTCTATCGCACCTCCATTTGTATTACTTGATGCAAACGCTGTAAAATCATAAGTTCCTGAAGCTGATACATCAATTTGATACTCAGTGTAATTGTTATTAAGTATGAAACCAAGGTTTTGTCCACCACCAGGAGTATTTTCTGTACGTACTGTTCCAGAATTATTGACAAAGGCTTCTGCTTCGAAATTTCCAGGAATCGCAATACTGTTTCCACTGCCTTGAATATTTAGCGTAAAACTTTTGGAAGCGGTACATCCATTAGTGTCTATATTAGTAACTATGTAGGTACCTGCCTGATTTTGTTGTACATCGGATAGCAATAACCCTCTATCGTCATGTGTAAAGTTATTAGGACCTGTCCAGGACCATCCATTTGTAGTAGCTCCGAATTCTTCGGATTGAGGGCCAAACCAAACCGTATCTCCTTCAGTTACATTAGCCGCCTCCGTGGTTTGCCAGCCCGCATCGTTAATATTTATATACGGAACAACATTACACGTTAGATCACGTACTGTAATGGTCATTGTCTCAGTAGTACTTGCACCATTTGGAGAAGTAGCAACTGCCCTTAGTTCATAAGTTCCTGCTGATAGATTTAACAATGCGGCATCTTCTTGTGTTGCATTTTCGGTACCCCACTCATAGGGCGCGGCTCCTTCTTGTCTTACAAAAGTATCGTTTAGATATAATCTGATATTAGCAACACTTCCGCTAGTAACATTTACTTCTACTCCCAGATCATCACTAGCTTCAAGTTGTGCGTTTGTAGGACTGATAAATGCAATTTTTGGTGTGTTATCACAAGGTGCATCTGAAGCATTAGGACCGTGGATATAATCGATAAACGTATGTCTATTTGCGTTAGGATCTGCTGGGAAATCAAGACGAATTTGTGTGATTGTTTTACCCATCCAGGTATTAAGATTGCTCATATCGAATACCATCTCTTCAAAAACATTGGTAGCAGCCGGCGTTACAGTCACTGACCTACTTGCTGAGAAACCAGGTTGATCGGTAGTTGTCCAGAATAACTGAAATGCTCCAGCAGCTTCAGACCTTGCTCTTATTCTTAATTGAGGTACTTGGTTACCTTGAAATTTCAAGCTGTTTCTAACGACATAAGGATCGCTAGAATTATCTGCTCTGATTAACCAATATTCATCACTGCTCGTATTCGCTGCTGCTGTATTAAAACGTTGAAAACTTTCAGAAGTTCTATTAAATCCAAAATTAAGATCAGAAGCGTTATTTGGATTTCCACAGGTATCAGTTTCCACGATATCCGGTCTTCCATCACCATCATTATCTGCAGCGGTTTCCCCTTCGAGATCATTGGTGGTACAAGGGAGTGCCGAAGGCTGAAAGCTTCCATTATTGTCCCAATTAAAAAAAATGTTTACTCGATCATCACCGTTAGCAGCTCTGAATTTTACGTAAACATCTCCATTACCTGCAATATAATATGCATTATTTGTAGCGTTCTCTACTGCTGAAATAGAATTCAAACGAGGAGAACCATTTACCCTAAAATTACCAAGTTTTCCAAGATCTTTAAAACGTGCATATCCCAGATCTCCTGCATCTCCTCTATTCCAAATAAGATGTATACTTCTATTTGACGGAGCTTTATCAAAATAATAGGTATACAAAAAGCCTTCATTCACTATCATTGGGAATTTGTAAGTTCCTGATGAACTGCTTCCTGATTCATAAAAACAAACATCTTCTGTTCCGGGCTTAGAACGTACTATCGACATGCGAACTCCGCTTGCATTAATTCTGGCAAACCACAATCCAGCAAAATAGTAATCGGATCGAGCTGCATTTCTCCAGGAACCATGTCTGTATTCGTGTCCATCGGTTAGAAATGGAATATCTCTTATCAGTGTAGTATGCGCTTTACCGGTTAATCCTCCGTCATAATCTTTAAAAAACTGACCAACTTTCCTTGCACGTGTATTATCGGTGTTTGGTAAAGGAAAAAATCTAAATGGGAAAGGCTCTGAAAACCCTTTTGTAGTGCCGCGAAAAGTAGGATTAAAATTCTCCGTAGCTCCTCCTCCTGTAATCTGCTTGATCATTTCTGAATTTGATTGATCCCATCCTTCAAAATGACAATCGATGTGTCTGCCCGGTCCATCGTAAAATCTGAAGAATTCGCGTACTCCATTGAAAACCCCTAAATCAGAATCCGAATTAAAAAGACTATTCTCTATTGTTAGGTCACCAGCCAGCATAGAACCTGTTTTGTTATCACTGAAAACGCAATTGTAAAAAACAGTATTCTTGTTAGTACCACCAACACCTAATCCGCAATACAACGCCTGGTCATTTCCATAAAATAAGCCATCTTGGATTAATTGTCTGCTATCTACATCCCAGCCAAAGTTCTTTTTTATGGAATGATCAGGGTTTAACCTGTCAAAAACATCCCAACCTGTCATACACGTATGTGCTACAAAACCTTCAAAACTCCCTAAGGGTTCCTTAGATGGGTTTAGTCCCTGATAATAAGGCAAATCTCCCGATGCAAACATTGGTTTTTCAGGAAAAGCAAACCAGAACCCCGTTCCTTCTGTTCCAGCGGCTACGTTATTCTCAAAATAATTATTAGGGTTCGTGATCCAATAAGAAGCTGGGGTTCTGTTTTGAGGTTCATTAGCCTCATTATCGGATGGTGTTAACTCTTCTCCAGCTCTAGGTCTTCTTGTTACAAACACTACATTATTTTTGACGGTATTAAAGCGCTCACCTCCATCTTCAAAAAAGATACCGTGACCAATATGATCATAAGCAAATACTCCATCTACCGTAACATAATCCGTACCGTGAATTGTAACAGCTCTATTGAAAGATTTATGTACACTACTGTTTCTTAAATAACTGCCTTGTGCTTTATCTTCATTTAAATGCCAATGGAATGGATATCTCCCTAAAACCCCTTTCTGACCCATTTTATATAATTCTATATGTTCTGCATGAGCGGTAGAATTTTTCATCAACATAATATGGCCTCCAAATCCATCAGCATTACTTGCATCATCACCCTGAATTTTGATATAATGTGATAATAAACCTACTTCACCTTGAATATTGACATCCCATGTTTTTCCATCTTGGGTTCTTGTGTATGATTTAGATCCTCCTATGTGCTTATATTTAAGTGGATCTTTTAATGTAAGAGTTCTACCATTACCGCTAATAGCAGTAATCTCAGATTCGTCTACATATTCCCAAGTACCTTTACCATTTATTTTTCTTGCTAATTCTGTAGCGGTCAATGCAATTTTATCACCTATCTCCCAATCTACAGTTTTTTTTAGGGTGATCTGACGTTCTCCTATATTAGCAGTAGCCGAAAGGTTGGTCCAACTCATTTTTCGTTTTCCGTGTAACTCTAGACGCCCTCCTCCCATAACCATTATGGCTTTATAGGATGCAGGTGCATTGTTTATTTTAGTACCGGTAAGTGTGATTTGACATCTAACACCACCAGGACCTTTATCCGCGTAATACGGTTGGTTTTCGGTCCCGATTTCCATATAACCGCCGTTGGCTACCATAATACTTCGAGCCTCTAAGTCGACCCACGCGCCTGCAGATTGCCAATTTACAGCGCTTAGCTTTCCTTGTACGGTAATATTATTTGCCCTACAAGTACCTACCATAATCAAATCAATTCCTTGTGGGACTATGACATCATCGTTTGCTGTTGGTTGAATACCATTAGGCCAGGTAGACGCATCATTCCATAAACCAGAATTAATAGGTCTTATCGTAGCTAAACTAGCAGGAGGAGGTGCGCAATCATATGAGGAAGTGACTTTGATAGGTGGAACTTTATTATTTGCAAAAAGACTACTAATAAAAAAAGTGAAAAATATAAGTACTACCATCGTTGCAAAAGTGTTTCGTTTTGCTATGCGCTTCATTAAGAATATTGGAATTGTTAGTTTTTTCATGATTTGTTGAGTTTACGTTGGTTTGATTTTAAGGTTTATAGTAACAATATTTTCTTTTGACTATGCTGTTTATTAATCTTTAAATTACACAACATCATTAATCCGCTTCATGAAAAATTCATAAGAGGATTCTTGTATGCGCTAGCGCATATTAAATATTAAAGATCTAAGGGAAGAAATATTTTTCTGGTATTAAACGAATACTATCGCTTAACTTTTTAAAACAACATTTTAAAAACAAATACTATCATATGTTATATCTTTAAGTTATACATATTATCCCAATAATATTGTTTAGTACATTGTAAAAATCGTAAAAAGAAGTGTCTGGATTTTCTTATTTATTACGACTTAGCAATATTAACGAAATTATTAATTCAGTTTATATTAAACCAATCTATAAAAAACACAAAACACTCATTATCAAGTATTTAAATTTATTTTTTCAATATTTTTTATAGATTTTACAAAGAACGCTCTTGTGATATTACGACTAGAAAGTGATATCGTTTTTATCAAAATTGAGTAAAACCTTATACTATCTTTACAATGGTATATTCTTTCTTTGAAAATTTAAAAACCAGGATACTTAATCCATTGAAATATCCTGGTAATCATTAAGTCAATTCTATTTTTTTACAAACAATAATGACTCTTCGAACCTCACTGATTTTACTAATAAAAAATAAGAACCTGAAGGTAGTTCTGAAACCTCTAAAACTTCGGTTTCATTTTTAGTACTTATCTCTTTTATTAGACGTCCATCGAGACTTACTATTTGGAGCGTCTTTAATTCTGAAGACATTCTTGAAACCGTAAACGAAGATGCTACCACCGGATTCGGAAATACTTTGATCTGTACCAAATCATTTTCGGGTTTTGCACGATTGCAAGTAGGTGCTGTCGCAGAATTACTGAAGTAAATAGTGAAATCTTTTGTCTTAGAAACCAACACAAAATTATCACCATCTCTTGCTACCCAGTACGATCCATCCAATCCTTCAAATCCTGTATTATTTAACGTAACTTCTGGTTGTGCATTCTGTAACTGGAACGTCATTGCATCGCTAAAATCTACATACCAGTCAGGTGATCCATTATTGGTATTGATAGCAAACTGATACAATCCATTATTTTGAGGCACCCAATTAACTGTAAACTTTCGGAAGTTACCTAATTTAGGTCCATCAGTTCCCAACACATGCACGTTGCTAAAAGTGACTTTATCCAGAGCGCTTATGCCGTTATTAATTGGAGTTCCGAAAGAACAGTTAGATCCGCCACCAGTATCTTGACTTTTAACGGTTAAAGTAAAAGTTGTCTGTCTAGTAGCACCATCATTATCAGTTGCAACCGCTTTAAATGTATGCACTCCGACTGCTAATCCATTAACTTCTTGTGGATTAGGCGAGGTATCATGACCCCATTCGTATGGCGCAAAATTTTCCTGACGCACTAAAACATTATCGATATACAGTTTTACGTTTGCTATAGTTCCATCTACATCACTGGCATTTATGAGCACTGTTAAATCATAACCTTCATCCACGGTAAGATTACCAGAAGGATTGGTGAATGAGACTTGTGGTGCTTGATTGCCAGTTTCTTCCTTAATGATTACTGTTCTGGATACTTCTGTAGAAAGCCCTTCCTGTCCACCTTCAAAAGCTCTAGCTCCAACCGTATACGTTCCTGCAACTGTTGGTGTCCAAGATGCTCCATAAGGCGCAGTTTGATCCTGTTTGAAAAATGACCCATTAATTTTAAAGTTCACTTTTTCAATACCTCCCTCAGCATCTGATGCATTGGCACTTAAGGAAATGGTTTCTCCTAGCATGTATACCTGATTGTTTTGAGAAGGGTTCGTCAACGATACTGTTGGAGGTGTATTTTCTGTTGGATCTGTACCATTTTTAGTAATTAGGATTACCCAATCCTGACTTCCATTACTAGGAGCGTTTCCTAGAGATCTATTTCCTCCACCATTTACACTGGTTACGGATCCATTTCTTAAGTTACCTCCATTACGGGGATCATACCACTTTACTGTAAATTGTCCGCTTTGTCCGTTTAAATTAAGACTTGTTGATCCTCCATTTTTTAAGTATACAACATAGGCTTCTCCTTGTTTTGCATAGCAATAATCGTTGTTATTAGAAGATAATGAGTTGTTATTTCGCATTTGTGTTAATGGAAGATCTGCTATATCAAAAAATCGGATTGCATGACGACCATAGTCCCACCATTTATCGCGACTTCTAAAATTCTGCAAAGAAAGATCAGAATCAGTATGCCCATATCCAAAATACCATTCATTACCCCATCCACCGGCAAGTAGTGTACCCCACATGGCATTCTTTCTACCATCGGTATGAGAATTTCCAGCGTCATTATCCGGGCGAATTGCATGCTGAGCATCACCTGGTTCGTCACAGGCTACAGCCCATTTTTTTCCGGCATTTCTAGAATTATCCACCCATTCTTTTACCCAACCAAAAACATTACTAAAATTGGCCTTATTGGTTTGTAAAGAAAGCCCAGTAAGGTTCGAAGTATTTCCTAGCAAATCATCCGGAAGAAAAGAAGGTGCATTATGAATAACTATATGATGACGATATGGATCATTGTTCCAGAAATAACGGGTCATAGCTCTTCTCTGCGCAGTACTTTGATTGGTACTGCCAAAAGTTCCATTTTCTTCACCCAGGTTCCAATTTAATGCCAAATTATGTCCAAATCTGGCGATTAATTCACGATAGTATAATTTACGTTGTGTTCCTACATTACCATTATCTAGTAACATTTCGTTTTCTGTTTCTTGCGTTTTAAAATGTGCAAAAATTCCGTTATGCTGCATATGCTCTATAACAATAGCCCACTGCGCTAACTTAGAAACATCCATTCGAGTGCGTTGATTGCTTCCTACATATGGATATACATTTTCGTCATCTCCGTTTATATTCATAGTAAGGAATGACATGGCATTTAGCCCTTCACTAGCAATATAATTTACTGCTCCAATCAATCCTTTTCCTTTACCACTCTTCCAGGTAGGGTCACCAGAATCCCAATCTCCTATATGAGGTGCATAATTCTTTCTTCTATTACCTGCATTAGGTGTATTATCAAAATCGCTATATGCTAATAAGTTTTCTGGAGAATCAGATCCTTGTTTGATCATATACTTACCAGTCTCTGCAAAGCGCAGGTAATGTTCTCCTACATATTGCAGGCGACCTTTTGATCTAAAATCTCTACCTGATTTGTCCGATGCATTAATATTGAATGATCCTGTTTCTCCATTCATAAATCCAGCTGCAGTACCTGCATTCGTACCATCATTTACAGCTACATTACTTCCTTTTCTAAAGGAAACCGAATAGTTCCAAGTTCCTGTTTTATCTGGTGCAAAATGGGTTCTCCATTTGTTACCGCTTGATGCAGATGTCTGTCCTGCATTTCCATCCGCAGCATAATAACCAGGAACCACATACGATGGGGAACCACTTTGGTGTGTAAACGTTACATTTAACCTATAATTTAAAAATGGATTATCACCAGCGGTTTCTGAAGTATTAGGTCCATTAAAAGTTAGTGTTACTTTATGCCATTTTTTTCGCTCGCCGGTAATCGATGCACTACCATTATTGCCTCCACCACCATTATCATCACAAGTAGTTTCTTGTAGAGACAAGTTTGTAGCATTTACACTTGTACGATTTAATGTAACTCTATCTACAATATGATGTTTGGAACGACCTGATATTAGCATTGTATATACCCCAGGTGAATCAAACTCCACGAAGATATCGTGAGGATCATTATCACTTGTTTTTGTGGTCCAGGTCCAGTTTGTAGTTCCTGTAGAATATACTTTGAGATATCCTTCTCCACTTGCTCCTTCCGGATTAGGTGTTTGACCAGATCCTTTAGGATATACCCTTTCACTACCTTTTTGTCCATAAAATTCACTGGCATCCGGAAATTTTAACCAAGTGTCATTTGCTTCTGTAGCGCTATCTCCTTCCCCTACTTTAGATCTCCAAAGGAACTTATACCGCCCAGCAGTATTGATCTTAATCTTTGTATTGATCACTCCATTACCAGGGTCATTAAAATGATCAGGACCTGTCCATTCTATATAACCTCCTCCTGTAAATCCTGATATTGCACTCTTTTTTTGCCAATTTCCTGAAGCAGATAGGTTTTCTGCTTCAATAACAACAAGTCCATTTTTCTCTTCGTATGCAGCATCACAATTATCTCCGCCACCACCAGAACCCGTTACTGTAAAACTTTTGGTGTCTTCATCAGTAGCACCATCATTGTCAGTCACTACTACTTTAACCGTATAGCTTCCTGCTTGGACATTCGATATTTGATGAGGCGTATAATTTGTTCCATCGGTATCTACCAAATTTCCATTTACGAAAACCTCATGTTTTGTGATGGTTCCGTCAGAATCATTCGCATTAATGTTTACGCTTATGTTAGCTCCTGTGGAATATGAGTTATTAATTCCCGTAATAGATACTGAAGGACGATTGTTAAAGAAGTTATTAAAATATAATTCCTTTTTAACAATATTGGTTTCTTCATTTACTTTTTCTCCTGCAATACCAGAAAAACTGATACCTAAGAGCAATAGATTAAACACAAGGAATGCTTTCATTCCATTTGTGTATTTAAAGTGATTTTTCATGTTTGTGTGAGTTATATAAATGGTTAATAATTATTGTTTTGTAAAAAGTATAGCCTTCCTTGATTTTAAACTCTTGACCATAAGGATATACGATCCTGAAGGTAAATTAGACACATTTACCTGTGCGTTATTTGATTTTTCAGTTTGGTGATGGATTACTTTTCCATAAAAATCTGCGATCTCAATTGTCGAAAGCCCGTCCTTCATACCTGAAATATTCAGGATTTCATTATCTACCGGATTTGGGAATGCCACTATTGCAGCTTCTTTTGATACCTCAACACCGTTGCTTCTATCACTACAAGATGCTTGTTGCGATGAGTTACTGAAATACAATGCAAAATCTTTGGTTTTTGAAACCATGACAAAATCATCTCCATTTCTGGTAACCCAATATGATCCATCCAATCCAGCAAAACCAGTATTATTAAGCGTTACTTCTGGGTTTGCGTTTTTAAGCTGATATGTCATGGTATTTTTAAAATCAACATACCAATCTGGTGATCCATCTGTAGTATTAATCGCTAATTGATACAACCCATTATTAGCAGGCACCCAATTAATAGTAAACTTTCGGAAGTTATCTAATTTAGGGCCATTAGTTCCTAAGACATAAACATTAGAATAAGATGTTTTGTCCATAGCGCTTAAACCACTATTTACCGGAGTTCCAAATGAGCAATTGTCACCTCCTCCAGTGTCAGCGCTTTGTACAGTTAAGACAAATGTCGCTTCACTTTGTTGTCCTTGATTATCTGTTGCTACCGCTTTAAACGTATATACTCCGGCAGAACGTCCGTTCACCTCTTGTGGATTAGGAGAACCATCATGTCCCCATTCATAAGGAGCATAACTTTCCTGACGTATTAAACTATTATTGACATACAGTTTTACATTAGAGACACTACCATCAGCATCTGAAGCATTGGCTCTCACTGTAAGGTCATATCCTTCTTGTACTGTAATATTACCAGATGGTGAAGCAAAAGAAACATTTGGAGCTTGATTACCCGGATTATTCTCTCTAACTGTTAATGTGAATGATTTTTCTGCTGTTTTACCTTTGTTATCCGTAGCAACAGCCTTTATTGTGTAAGTTCCTGGCGTTCTTCCATTAAGTTCATTAGGATTGGGTGAACTATCGTGACCCCATTCATAGGGAGCTCTATTCTCTTGTCTTACTAATGCATTGTTTACATATAATTTCACATTAGAAATACTACCATCCGGATCACTTGCATTTACTTCTACATTTAAATCATATCCTTCATCTACCATTAGATTACTAGTAGGAGTTTTAAACGAAACTACCGGAGGCTTATTAGAACCGGAAGAAGTACCAGAAGGAGTTGCCTCTGCCAGCGTTTTAGCAACTCTCATTTCATCATAATATGTGCTAACATCAAAGTTACATGCATTAGAATTATATGCACCCCATTTTGCATATACCACACTTCCATCAAACGTCTTGTGATATGCTCTCTTTTTATCTGAAGATAGTGTTACCTGATAATCCTGGAATCCAGAATTTGATAAAGTTTGTTTCTCTCCATTATACCAGAATTCTACATATCCTACATTTTTATTTCTGGATAATTTCATTTTTATGACAAAACTCACCCAAGTATTTTCTGGAATAGATTTATTCCATAAGGTAGTTTTGCGCTTGCTAATAGATCCGCTACAAGAATTCCAAGATGGATAGCAAGGTCCCCAAGCACTTAGACTCAGGTTTCCATTTCCATATCCCATATTAAGAGGATAGTTTTGGGTATTATTTTGATTACCGGCATCGGTTTTCCATTGCCAAACAGCAATACCATTGTTAATGTTAGGCGTTGACTCTATTTTCCATCGCCATCCGAAATATACTACATCGCCATCCTTGGGCGTATAATTATTAACTGTGCCTGTAGTTCTGGCAAATTCTCCTCTCTTTTGTCCTTTGGGTTTACGAATTCTCCACACTTTTCCGTATTTCGAATCGGTTGTGGTTGTAGCTGTAGATGTGTTATTTGATTGATTACTGCAATTATCACCAGCATTACCAGAATCAAATCTTCTGAAGCTGCTTTTAACACTTTTATTAGGGTCCCCGTACCAAAGTACTTGGCTATGTGCATAAAACCCCGCTAATAGAAACATTACCAGAAAAGCAATATTTCTAATTTCATAGTTTTTCATAATTCATGGTGTTATTATTATACATAGGTTGATCGATGAAAAGATCAACCTATGTATAACAGGTTAGATTATGGGCATTTACAAATCCTTATTTCACAAACAATAAGGATTGTTTAGAGTTCTTACTTCTGTTAATCAGTAAATATGGACCTGAGGGAAGTTCGGAGATGTCCATAGTTTCTGTCGTATTTTTAGAATTAAACTCTTTGATAATTCGTCCTTGAAGATCTACCACTTGTAGCACTTTGTACTTTGTAGACAACCCTCTAATATTAAGGATATTTCCTTTTACCGGATTAGGATATACTAACATTTTATCTTCAATTTCTTCAAGACCTGATGATCGGTTACAACCAGGAGGAGATGATGAATTACTAAAGTATAAAGTGAAATCCTTGGTTTTAGAAACCAGCACAAAATTAGCTCCATCCCTAGCAACCCAATAGGATCCATCGAGACCTTCAAAACCAGTATTATTAAGCGTTACTTCTGGATTTGCGTTTTTAAGCTGATATGTCATGGTATTTTTAAAGTCTACATACCAATCTGGAGATCCATTATTCGTATTAATAGCGAATTGATATAACCCATTATTAGCAGGTACCCAATTAATAGTAAACTTTCGGAAGTTACCTAATTTAGGCCCATCAGTTCCTAAAACATGAACATTAGAATAAGATATTTTGTCCATAGCGCTTAAACCACTATTCACCGGAGTTCCAAATGAATAATTGTCACCTCCACCACCAGTGTCGGTACCTTGAACTGTTAAAGTAAAAGTTGCTTCAGCTGTTTTGCCTTCATTATCTGTAGCAACTGCTTTTACCGTATACACTCCCGCAGAGCGTCCGTTCACCTCTTGTGGATTCGGAGAACCATCGTGACCCCATTCATAAGGAGCATAACTTTCCTGGCGTACTAAACTATTATTGATATACAGTTTTACGTTAGAAATACTACCATCAGAATCCGAAGCATTAGCAACAATAGTAAGGTCGTATCCTTCTTGTACTGTTATATTCCCTGATGGAGAAGCAAAAGAAATATTTGGAGCCTGGTTACTAGTTGCTGCTTTAATAATTACTGTTCTTGATACTTCTGTAGAAAGACCTTCTTGTCCTGCTTCAAAAGCTCTAGCGCCTATTGTATAGGTCCCAGCCGAAGTTGGTGTCCAAGAATTCGTATATGGGGCAGTATAATCTTGACCATAATATCCGCCGTTTACTTTGAAATTAACCCTATCTACATTACCATCAGGATCCGAAGCAGTTGCTCTTAATGTAATTGTTTCACCTAATGTGAATTCCTGATTATTTGATGATGGATTTGTCAATGCGACTTGGGGTGGTTTGTTCTCTCCTCCTCCCGGTGGATTACCACATCCTGTCCAAACTTTAAAATCATCGAAAAAAGTATATTCTGTTCTTGGAGAATGCCAAACGGGATCTGTTCTCTTCCCTCCACGATACGTATTCATAATAAGGGCATTTATTTTTAAGTTATTTTTACCCGAGTTACGAATTTTGGCATTATTATCACGATACGTTTCTACTCCATCGATCCACATGATCACAGTACCGTTTCTTTGTCCGGGTGTATTCATTTTGATATATTGACGGATAGTATACCACTTGTCATCCTTCAGATTAGAAAAAATTCTTTTTCCATCTCCACAATCTCCATCCTTTCTTGGTTGTCCATTTGTCTTATCGGCAAAGTAGCTATATAAAATAAGGTAAGGTGCATTAGTTTGCGCTCTATTTCTTCTCCACATCAACCGTGCGGACCATCCATCTGAATTATATTTACACCCGGACGGAATAGCGCCTCTACCTGTGGTTTCACTATTTACTCCTCTAGTAGATCCTCCTAACCCAGGTAATTTCCCACCTGTAGCCCAGAAGAAATTATCATCGAATTTTACTTTGTACTCTAAATAGGCTTCATCTACAGCATCAAAATAAGGATCGAAGAGAAAACCACCGGATCTACCTGAGGCATCATTCTTTAAATACTGTGCTCGTAAAGTTCCATTGACAATTCTAGTCTCCTGTGGAGTGTTTTCTATCAAATTACCCGCAGCACCAGGGCCTTCTACCCCTCTATAGGTAGATGCAGTCCAAGGTTTTACTTTGTTATTAAAGTCACTTTTAATATCAGCAATAGAGTATCGTCTGTTATTCCAATTATTAAAATCGACATCGATTATAGTATTGCAGTTTTGTGCATTTGTATTTCCAAGTACGAATAAAACGCATAGTAGGAAAAATCCGTTAGTAGTTTTAAGTATTCTCATTGTGTGTGTGAGTTTTGTTAGTTAATTCTTTGTAATAGTCTTTTTTTAGTTTTTAATCATTTTATATCTCCTTGTTTCTTTATTTGATGACCTTAACTCAATAAAATAAAGGCCTTTGCTTAATAATTCTACATCAATAGAAATTGACTCTTCCTTACCTGATTTTACAGACTTAACTACCTGACTGTTTATACTATAAATCACTATTTCATGAACAGATGCGTCCACACCATTCATAAAAATGGAATTATTAACAGGGTTTGGATAGTAAGAAAATGAATCTTTATTTACGGTATTCGGTCTAGCTCTGCCGGTACAAGAAGGTGCTTGATCATCATTACTGAAGTATAAAGTGAATCCTTCTGTTTTTGATACCATTACAAAACTATCTCCATCTCTGGTGACCCAATAGGAACCATCTAACCCTGATATCCCAGAATTATTAATTGTTATAGAAGGATTTGATTGTCCAAGTGTATGAGTTAGTTTGTTTTTTAGATCTACATAATAAGAAGGAACCCCATTATTAGTATTTATTGCAAATTGATACAATCCATTGTTCCCAGCGTTCCAGTTAATTGTAAATTTTCTAAAATTACTGAACGAAGGACCATTATTTCCCAACACATGAACTTCTGTAAAAGAGGTTTTAGGAATATTCGATATACTATTAGAAACCGGTGTATTAAAAGAACAACTACCTCCTCCGGTATCTCCTCCGTCATCATCTAATACAATCACTGTTCTTGAAGTTTCGCTCGATAGACCTTCCTGATCTTCTTCAAAAGCTCTCGCAGCAATTACATACGTTCCTGCTTCGGAAGGAGTCCAGATAACGCTGTATGGACTTGAAGAATCTGATCCATAATAGGCCCCATTAATTTTAAAATTTACTTTATCAATACTACCATCAGGATCCGACGCATTCGCTCTTAGTGTAATTGTTTCACCGAGGGTGTAGCTTTCATTATTTGTTGCTGGCGATGTCAATTGGACTATTGGAGCTTCGTTTTCGTCTCCTCCATCTCCACCATTTCCTCCTGAATTACCAATTCTACTAGTAGATACAATGAAATCATCAAACAGTGCTAATTCATCATCATTAGCCCACCAGGAACTATTACTACTTCCTCCAAAAAAGGTTGAGAAATAAAAATGATTCATTAATAAGCCTACATCATCACTATCCACAATAAAATCATCAACATTATAAAAACCAGCAGCTTTAACACCATCAATCCAGCCTTCCATGATTCCATCATCATTCCCTAGTGTATTCAGTTTATAATGCATCTCTATATGATGCCATTTATTTGTCTCAAATTTAACTTGCCCTACTGATTGATTATTCCACCAAATCCTCGTTTGTTGATCGATCTGAGTATTGTAATGTGGGTAAAATTCTATTTTACCTTCCTCTCGCCACATTAATCGTAAGGACATATCCTGACCGTTCATTCTACCACCAGGACCTGGAATTTTGCCTCCTTTAACAAAATCAAAATCTCCTAGAAATTTCACCCAAAAACTTACATATAATTCTCTATATCCTTCACCAGTAGGTGAATCAGACACATCAAAAAATATTTTTCCATTTATACCACTATCAGATGGTGTCGATTTATCTTTTGGAAACTTAACCTCTAAACAATTTCCAGAACCTCTATCGCTGGGAATGCTTCTCAGGAAGCCCTCATCACATCCGTTACAAGAATTAAACTTTAAAAGGGTTTTTGATTCCTCTTTGTTTATAGGGCCCAATCTTATATCATCAAAATCATTTTGATATACATAATTCTCCTGAGCAAGTAACATAGAAGTATAGCCCATCAAAACTAGTATAATACTTTTTTTTATGTATTTGTAATTCATTGTGTGTGTATTTGAATTATTAGAATAATCATCAAGTAGTTTCTATAACTACTTGATGATTATATTGGCTAAGACAAATTATTGCTTAGTAAACAGCATAGATTTTCTGAATTTTAATCCTTTTATGATTAGGACATACACGCCAGATTTAAGATTAGAAACATCCAAACCTGCTTCAGTATTTTCGATAAATTTTTGAATCACAACCTTTCCTTGCATATCTGCAACCTCTAATGTTGATTTTTCCTGAGCAATACCTGTTACATTTAGGATATTATCACTTACCGGATTTGGGAATAGCTTAATGTTTGATAATTTATCCTGATCTACAGGTTCTTTATTATCATTACAATTAGGAGGAGTAGCAGAATTACTGAAATATATCGTAAAGCCTCCATTCTTAGAAACCATAACGAAATTAGCTCCATCCTTTGCTACCCAATAAGAACCGTCTAAACCACTAAATCCAGAATTGTTTATGGTTACTTCAGGATTACTCGTATTAAATTCAGTAGTACTAAAAGGTCTTAGGTCTACATAATAATTTGGCACACCGTTATTGGTATTCATTGCAAATTGATATAATCCATTGTATTGTGGATTCCAATTAATACTGAATTTTCTAAAATTGTTTAAAGCTGGACCTCCACTTCCTAGAACATGTACTTCGGAAAAAGATACTCCATCAAATGCCGGTAATGCACTATTAAGTGGCGCACCAAAAGAACAGTCATTACCACCACCTGTATTTTCACTTTTCACTGTTAACGTAAAAGTAGTTTCAGCCGTAGTTCCTTCATTATCTGTAGCTACTGCTCTAAACACATGATTACCCACTGCTAAACCAGTTGTCTCTCCTGGGTTAGGTGATGTATTGTGTCCCCATTCATAAGGATCGAAATTTTCTTGTCTTACAAAACTTCCATCGATATATAGTTTTACATTATCTATAGTTCCATCACTATCTGAGGCATTTACTTTGATATAAAGACTAGTATACCCTTCATCTACTGTTAGGTTACCGGAAGGTGTTTGAAAAGATATTGCTGGTGTTTGATTACCTCCTGTATCAGTAGATACAGAAATATTTACATTACTGGAAGTTTTAGTCGCTCCATCATTATCTGTTGCTCTAGCAGTTAAGTTGTAATTCCCAGCTTGGGCATTATTAATTGTGTAAGAATAAGGAGCGCTGGTGTCTTCACCTAATTTCGAGCTTCCTCTAAAAAATTCTACTTTGGTTACCGATCCGTCAGGATCACTCGCATTAGCGTTGATCTGAATATTTGCTCCTGTATCAAAATTAGCACCATTAGAAGGAGAAGTAATACTTACCGAAGGGTCTTGGTTACCTCCTCCAGAACAAGGAACAATATTCCAGCTTGGGCAAGATTCTGTTACAAAATTTGTTGTCCCATCACTGATTGGAAAATCTGGTGAATTCGGATTACGTGTATTATCCCATACGTGAATTTCTGAAGGATCTCCTTGTTTTTTTCGAGCAGTTGGGATTTCATTTGCTCTACTACCTAAATTGAAAGTATTATCAAAAATAGCATTTCTAAAACCGGTATTAAATCCTGTTCCTCGATCTAAGAAGTCAACTCCGGCGTTAAGAATGTTAGATCCATCTCGATTAAAAGTATTGTTATACACAAAACCATACGCTCCTTTTAGGTCAATAAACGCGTCAGCACTATTTTCTCCAGAAATACCATCTGCAGAGAACGTACAATTACGAATAATTGTATTCTTCGTACCTTCTTTTACATCTACTCCTTCAGCGGTAACATTAGGACCAACAATACAACCATCAATCGTATTATTATTACATTCTCTTTCATATTGATCGTGTTGACCCTTATCTGATCCTACGTATAGACCTTCACCAATTCCTGGTTTTTTAATACCAACATTATATACCCTACTATCTTTAATCAAATTAAAACTAGATCCATCTCTTAAGTGAATCCCTTCTTCTCCTAATTCTCGTACAGTTACATTTTCCAAGAGCCCACGATTGGCATTATCAAAGACAATTCCTTTAGAACCTTCTTCGAAAATGATATCTTTTATTTGCCAATAATCACCTAACATATGCAATACATAGCCATCATACTTTCCATCTTCACCTTTTAATATTGGAGGATTTGACGGATTTTGTGCTCTCATAATAATAGGGTTTGAAGCTGTACCATTCTTGTTTGATGCATATCTGGCAGCTCTTCCTCCTATATTTATTTTGTCTGGAGCTTCGTAGGTTCCAGGAGCAATTATGATCTCATCTCCTGGTTGAGCATTTTGCATTGCATTTCTGATACAAGCTACCGTATTACAATTGATCGTTCCGCTTGGATCAGGATCTACAACATCTCCTGACCAGTTCTTGATAATATCTTTGATAAAAACCCCGGTTGACGTCAATTGATTATTCTTCAATCCGTTGATTCCTTGACCTGGCTGTACAATGGATGATCCTTCTGATTTATCGCTTACTGCCCAATTCACGTGACTTATGCCATTGTCTTTAAAAAACTGCATCCATCTTTCTGTTTCAGCAACATCTGCGTTACCGTCTCCATTAGCATTAACTGCTCCCCATTCGGTTGCAAAGAGAGCTACTCCATTATTAAGTGCAGTTTGTGCTTTATTTCTTAAAAACTGCGTATGTGTACCAGAATAAAAATGCAGTGTATAAGCAGTATTAGGGTCATTTATAGGGTTATTCGAAGCAATATCAACATCCTGAGACCAGGTTGGTGACCCCACTATGATTAAATTATCAGGATCCTCTGATCTAATCGCTGCAATTACGGTTTCAGCATAACTTTTTACTGTAGACCATGATTGATTTATAGGTTCATTATAGATCTCGTAGATCACATTTGGTCGATTGCCATAGATAGAAGCCATCTCTTTAAAGAAATCTGCAGCTTCAGAAGTATAATCTTCCGCTTCGTGGGTATGCCAATCAATAATTACATATATCCCACTTGTAATAGCCTGATCAATTACTTTGCGAATTTTATTTTTTTGAAAATTAGGACTATCTATATAACCAGTTCCTCCATC
Source organism: uncultured Aquimarina sp. (assembly GCF_947495315.1). Taxonomy (GTDB): domain Bacteria; phylum Bacteroidota; class Bacteroidia; order Flavobacteriales; family Flavobacteriaceae; genus Aquimarina. Next base: position 37,728 of record NZ_CANLYD010000024.1, read on the forward strand.
CCAGCTTTCTTTTACACCCATAGCAACACGAATGATCGAGCTGTTCCAATCACTTGCTAGATGTGATACAGTCTCGGCATCATAGAAATCAGAGGTGTCTCCTGCATTACTCCAAAAGAGACTGTTACCCGCGAGGCTGACTTCTTGATTATTCTTGTCGACAATCCTATTGCCTTGAACTTTTAATCTTCCGTGGTTTTGGACGACCGTTTGAGCGGTTCCGCCCACCCAAATAAATAATAGCATAGCTAACCAGAATAATTGATTAGCAGAAAAATGTTTTTTGTGTGTGTAGTACATTTTCATAATTAAGTTTAATTGTGTGTTATTTTATTATTTTCAAATCAAATGATGTACGCAACCCAAATAGTAATAACTATAATAGGTTTCTATACATACTATTTACCCAAAGAAGATATAGGCCAAACTGTTAGCAATAGATAGTTGACAAGCCATATTGTGATTAACTCACTGAAGTTTTATGCTATGCTAAAACCCATTAAGTTAGACTAATACATCTAAGCTGGTCTATAACCATTACTAACGAGCCAGAAATTCTTCTGGTACGATCCAACATTTAAAAATGATATATCCAAATTCCGGAAGGGTGGGAGATAGAATTTAGAAATCGATATTTACTACTTGCTTTTTTTAATACAGATTATTGGTTTCTGAAGCTATTAAAATTCATAGATTTGTTTTAATTTTTACTTAATAATTTAATTCCCAATTTCTGATTAAAGCCTTTATTTTATTCTCCTTTTTTAATGGAGAAATCTGCAAATCTTATTATTTTACGTCCAAAAAGGGTAGTCATTTAGACGATGTTTTATTAACTAGTATTATTCGTTTTTAGTATATCATTCATTTATAATATTTTATTTACACGATATACTAAAATATTTACTTATTCCTCAACATCCAAGGGGGCCTCCCTTGGTAATGTAAACATTATCTATACTTAATAAATTCACTGTATCAAGATGTGTGCGAGTCATCGTAAAAGTATTATAATTTAATCAATGTAATATTATGACTAAATAAGATTTCTATAATACACTTTTAGGGGTAAATAAATACAAAAACCTGTTTTTCAGTTAGTTAAAATATTAACAAAGAGTTAAAAAAAAGGTATTGACACACAAGCTTTACACAGATAACACATCAGTTCATCAAAATATCTTAAAACCATTAATCCTTAAATTGAGTAAAATTAAAATCTCCGTATCTATATCCATGCTTTAGATTAGTATGCTAATCTTTAAATTTTAAACTCATAAAACACACCAAGGAATCTAACTATCTAATCATTAAAATCCTTCACCTCCTCTATAGGTAAGAATAAAACCATTGGTATTATTAAAAGGAGTATCGTTGCCAAAAGCAGTGTAATTATATGCAAAACGCCAATTTTTTAAAAAATAGAGTCCTACTAGTCCATTAAATGATGAACTACTGCGATAACCAGCTCCAATCTCTATTCTATTTTTATAATTTGCAGATACATTAAAATCAAACTGAGCAGGTGCATCTGCTTCAAACTTAACCAGCATACTTGGTTGTATTCGTATTTCTTCAAATCTATTGAGGTATAATCTATAACCTCCGTATACATAATAAGGCGTTTGAATGTTTACATTCTGATCAGACGCGATACTATCAGAAAATAAATTTTGAACCGAAAATCCAATATAGAGTTTATTATGGTTATACAAAACTCCAAAACCAAAAGTTGGAACAGTTACATTCACATCATTTTCAAAATTTGGGTCCCCTTGTATATTTAATCTTGTTAGATCTTCATTAAAAAACAGTACTCCTGTAGTAAGACCAAACGATAACACATTTGGATTATAATTCCACCATCTCGCTCGATTGTAATTCTCATCCAATAATATTTTATACGCATACGATGCAAAAATTGTTGTTGCCGATGTCACTCCAATTTGATCGCTTATAAAACCTCCACTAATTCCAACATTATCATCAAATACACTTGTATTAAGAATTCCTGAGAACGTTCTCGGGCTTCCTTCGAATTCATTTAGATAACCAAAATTACTGATACTTATTTCTGTTTCTGGATTGTATCCTGAATGAGCAGGATTAATTAACACTGGATTATAATAATAATCAGCAAAAACTGGTGTTTGCTGAGCTTGTATAGAACTATTAGTTAGTGACAAAATTAGTATTGTCAATATCAGATATATATATTTAGTCATAAGATTATCGTTTTAAAACTAAAAAGCCTTTTAGTTTCTTTAGGGAATTACTTTCGGAGATGTTAATAGCAAAGAAATAGGTGCCTTCTGGTAATTCACCGCCTCCCAGATTGGTCAAACGATTAGCATCTCCTCTGAAAACTCTTGATGTATTATTATATCCAGAAATTTCGAATACCATATCTCCCCAACGATTGTAAATTGAAACGGTATTTTCAGGATGGTTTTCTATACCATCGATTTCCCAGAACTCATTTATTCCATCTCCATCAGGAGAAAATCCGTATTTAGTATCATCCTCTATCACAATTATTGGATCTTCTGTAGTGAAACTTTCTTCAGGACATCCAGTTGCATCTCCAACAGTATTATATGGAATAATAGTTACAAAAATTGTGGTGTTCTCTGGTAAATCACCTGATAAATCAAAAGTCGTCACATTGCCAACATCTTGGTTGTTTATAATATCTGTACCTCCAGAACTTGTACCAACCGATAATCTATATCCTGTAGCATCAGAAATGCTATTCCAACTTATATCTGTACCTACAGAAATATTGGTAGCTCCATTTGAAGGAATCGATAACATAGCACAACTAGGAATAGTGGCTAGCGCTTCTGTAGTAAAACTTTCTTCTAAACATCCTATCGCATCACCAACAACATTATATGGAACAATAGTTACAAAAATTACAGTATTCTCTGGCAGATCACTTGGTAAATCAAAAGTGGTAACATTTCCAACATCTTGATTATTGATAATATCTGTAGCTCCAGAACTCGTCCCTACCGTTAATCTATATCCTATAGCATCAGAAATAGAATTCCAAATTAAATCTGTATCTACTACAATATCCGTCGTACCATTTAATGGAATCGATAACGTAGTACAACTAGGAATAGTGGCTAACGTTTCGGTAGTAAAACTTTCTTCTAAACATCCTGTAGCATTTCCAACAGCATTGTATGGAATAATAGTTACAAAAACTGTGGTGTTCTCTGGCAAATCATCTAATAGATCAAAAGTGGTAATATTTCCAACATCTTGGTTGTTTATAATATCTGTACCTCCAGAACTTGTACCAACCGATAATCTATATCCTGTAGCATCAGAAATAGAATTCCAGGTTAAATCTGTATCTACTGCAATATCCGTCGTTGCATTTAATGGAATCGATAACGTAGTACAATTAGGAATAGTGGCTAATATTTCCGTAGCAAAACTTTCTTCTAAACATCCTGTCGCATCACCAACAGCATTGTATGGAATAATAGTTACAAAAATTACAGTATTCTCTGGCAGATCACTCGGTAAATCAAAAGTGGTCACATTGCCAACATCTTGATCATTAATAATATCAGTTGCTCCGGAACTTGTACCCACTGTTAATCTGTATCCTGTAGCATCAGAAATAGAATTCCAGGTTAAGTCTGTATCTACTGCGATATCAGTCGTACCATTTAATGGAATCGATAGCGCAGTACAACTAGGAATGGTGGCTAAGGTTTCGGTAGTAAAACTTTCTTCTGTACATCCTGCACCATCTCCAAAACTGTTATAGGGAATAATCGTAACAAATATTTCTGTCCCCTCTGGTAAATCTGTAGGTATATCAAAAGTTGTTACATTTCCAACATCTTGATCATTGATAATATCAGTTGCTCCGAAACTTGTACCCACTGTTAATCTGTATCCATCAGAATTAAAACTATCATTCCAAATTATATCTGTATTTATAGCTACATCCATAGCACCGTTTAATGGAATAGAAAGAGTTGTACATGGAGGAGGGTCATTTAAAGTAGACTCTCCAGTCCTAAAACTTTCTTCTCCGCAACTAATAGCATCTCCAACATCATTGTAAGGAATAATCGTTACGTAAAAAGTTCTATTTTCACTAAGATCTATAGGAAAATCATATATCGTTACATTTCCTACATCAATATTGTTAGCTATTTCAATACCACCTTGGGTAGTTCCAACAGAAACTAAATAACCAGTTGCACTATCTACACTATTCCAGCTTAAATTTGTATCTATTGCCACATTAGTTGCTCCATTCAAAGGACCAGAAATAGTAGTACAAGAAGGAACAACAGGAATTAACTCAGTAGTAAAACTTTCTTCTGTACATCCACTAGCATTTCCTTCTTCATTGTAAGGGATTAATGTTACAAAGATTTCAGTATCTTCTGGTAAATCATTTGTCAAATCATATGAAGTGACATTACCAACATCTTCATTATTTAGAATATCGTTTCCACCAGTAGAACTACTAATAGTCAGGAAATAACCATCTGCATCTGCAATTGCATCCCAAGAAATATCAGTACTTATCACAACATCAATAGCACCAATTATAGGGTCTGTTAAACTTGTGCAATCTGGTACTGTAGCTGGATTTGTTGATAGAGAAAATGCTTCTGCAACACAACCCGTTGCAATGCCTTCGTCATTTCTGGGCTCAATAAGAACGGTTACGCTAGTAGAACCAACAAGTACGTTGGTAACAAATTCGTACGATTCAGTAGTAACAGTTTCATTAATTATGGTTCCACTTGGTTGAAGTGTTATGGTAAGCACGTACTCAGTAGCATACAGAACAGGATCCCAAACAAGATTTGTATTTATGGGTACATCAATATCACCGTCTTCAGGAGATGTTAGCTGTGTACATACGGGTATAGGACAATCGCGAATATCTCCTGTGAATGTCCATCCATAGGTATCAATCATAGATTGTCTTTCATCAATACTTTCGCAGTAAAGAAGTGTTTCTGCACCCAGATTAATACCTGTGGTTAATGCCTGTTCTGACCACGCAATTAATGTACTATCATAATTTTCACGAGTTAACGCAGTATTATCCAACATATCTAGCATATTGTTAACACTACTTACATTCCAATCACCTAAAAACTGATCAAATACCGTTGCTCCTTGAAACATAGATTGCATACTCACGTTTCCAATATTCCACATATTCAAAGTCTGGTTAAAACTTGTAGCGCCTCTGAACATATAATTCATATTTTCAACACCACTAACCCTCCAATTATTTAGTGTTTGATTAAATGAAGTAGCACCATCAAACATATACTCCATTGTTGTTACTCCTCTTACGTTCCAACTATTTATGGTTTCATTAAAAGCGGTAGCATCTCGAAACATTCCTTCCATGGTTGTTACCGAGGCCACATTCCACGAATTCATGGTTTGATTATACGAGATAGCATTTCTAAACATTTCTTCCATAGTAGTTACAAAAGAAACATTCCATGTATCAATATTTTGATTAAATGAAGTGGCTCCGCTGAACATCTCTTGCGTATTCTGCAATTCTAGAGTATTCCAGGAATTTAATGGTTCGTCAAAAGCAATAGCTTCTTTAAACATAGCCTGCATATTCGTTACTACTCCAACGTCCCAAGGATTCAAATTCTGATTAAATGCTGAAGCCGTTTCAAACATGGACGTCATAAGTGTAACAGAACTTACATCCCAATTATCCAGTGGTTGATTAAATACAATTGCATCATTAAACATAAATGTCATATTAGCCACTGCGCTTACATTCCAATTATTTAAGGGTTGATCGAAACTTGAAGCATTGCTAAACATTTCCGACATATTTACCACCGAATTTACATTCCAACTGTTCAACGGTTGATTGTATGAGCTTGCAGAACGAAACGTGCGTTGCATAGAAACGACATTGGTTACATTCCAACTATCGATATTTTGATTGAAGTCTGTCGCTCTATTAAACATAGAAGCCATTGTGGTAACATTAGAAACATTCCATTGGTCTAGAGGTTGATCAAATTGAGATGCACTAGAAAACATGCTTTGCATAGTTGTCACGTTAGAAACGTTCCAAGAATTCATTGGCTGATTATAGGTTACAGCTCTATCAAACATACTGGTCATATTCGTTACATTACCTATATTCCAACTATCTATATCTTGATTAAAAGCTTCCGCACTTTCAAACATGCTTTCCATATTAGTAACATTAACTACATCCCAATTATCCAGAGGTTGATTAAATAACTCGGCTCTGTTAAACATTCTACCCATATCTGTAACATTGACAACATTCCAGGAATTTAATGGAGAATTAAAAACATCCGTACCACTAAACATATAAGACATACTAGTCACATTACTTACATCCCAACCATCCAAAGACTGATCGAAACTATTCGCAGTATTAAACATGTTACTCATATTAGTAACGTTGCTTACATCCCAATTATCTAGAGGTTGATTAAAAGCATATGCTTGATAAAACATATCACTCATATTGGTAACATTACTTACATCCCAATCGTTAATATTAGAATTCATCAACACTACTCTTCTAAACATACGTGATACATCAGTAACCTGAGTGAGATTAGGAATCTCTGTAGTGAGATATTCCATATTTTCACAGAAATAGAATGCTTGTTGCATACTTCGCCATACTTGTGTTCCCCATTGATCAAGAGAAATCAATTTAAGGTTGTCCCTATTCGAAGAACCGTGAAATGGTGCAGCATAATCACCTATAATTGATAGTGTATAAATACCTGGAGTCAAATATGTATGAATAATGTCACTAGATACATTATTATTATATTGACCATCACCCCAGTCAACTGAAAAGTCATAGGTCAAATAACCCGGATATCCAGTATTAAGTTCTAATCTGTACTGATTAGCAGCTGTAGAATTATTATCTAAGTTTCTAGTATCTATTGTAATTTTATAAGCCTCCGGACTATTCACCCAACTTTCAACTACTGTAAAACTGATTTCAGGGCAATCAGTAGCTGGTCCTTCATCGTTATATGGAACCACTGTAACATATACTGTATCTCCTGGTGTAAATTCGTTGGTAAAATCCAACCCTACGACATTGCCAAAATCTTGATTATCATATATTATTTGAGTAGTAGCCCCATTTTCTCTTCGGATACTTACTCTGTAACCGGTAGCGTTTGGTGCTGGAGCCCATCGTATGTCAGAATTTGCAGGCACATTAGTATCCCCATCTACTGGAGAAGTTATTTGAGTACAAAATACAAATGAACAGTTGACTATATCACCGGTGATATTCCAGTTATGATTATCAATCAAATCCTGCCTGGCATTCCTTCCATCGCAATAATTTAGATTTGTTGCTCCAAGATTTACATTATCTAAAACATCTTGTCCTGCCCAACCAATCAATATGTTATCATAATTTTCTTGAGAGATCCCACTATTAGATAACATGTTACTCATGTTAGTAACACCGATAATATTCCAAGTAGCTAAATTCTGATCAAAGGCTGAAGCACCGGAAAACATAGTACTCATATTAGTTGCTGAAGCTGTATTCCATCCACTGATATCTTGATTAAAAACCGAACTCGAAAACATATCTTGAAAATTCTCAACGTTACTCACATCCCAATTATCAAGTGGTAAATTAAACTGTGAAGCCCTAAAAAACATTGCAGACATATTGGTTACGTCGCTAACATTCCAAGTATCCAAAGGCTGATTAAAAACAGGAGTTTCTTGAAACATGCTCTGCATATTAGTTACGCTGCTTACGTTCCAACTGCTTATATCTTGATTAAAAACCAATGCCTCAAGAAACATACCTCTCATATTAATGACATTAGTTACATCCCAGCCACTAATGTCTTGATTAAACTGTGAGTTTTCTCTAAACATATAGTTCATATCGGTAACGTTGCTTACATCCCATCGGTCTAAAGGTTGATTATAAATTGCTCCCCAAATCCAACCATCAAACATGCTTGCCATATTAGTTACATTACTTACGTTCCACTCATTTAAAGGATGATCGAAAGTTCTATGTCTGTGAAACATAAATGACATATCAGTAACTTGGGATACATCCCAAGATTCTATGGGTTGATTAAATTGGGATTCTCTAAACATGGCAGCCATAGTTGTCACATTACTTACATCCCAATTAGCAATAGGAAAATTGAATGCAGAACCTTGAAACATTCCAGACATATCCGTCGCATTACTAACATTCCAATTATTTAATGGCCTATCGTAACTCCCGGTATATCTAAATGTTCCAGACATATTGGTAACTTGACTTACGTCCCAATTATTGATATTTTGATTGAATCTGCTCGTTTCAGAAAAAGTGTATTCCAAATTTAGTACTGAGGCTGTATTCCAATTGTCAAGAGGTTCGTTAAACTGCCTTGCTCTGTGAAAAGTATATGACATATCCGTAACTGCGATAGTATTCCAGTTATCTAATGGCCGATTAAATATTACAGCTTCGGCAAATATCCCCGAAATATCTGTTATAGTGCTTATATCCCAATTATTTACAATACCATTAAAAACGCTACATTCTCGAAACATATTTTTAAGACTAGTTACTCTAGATAAATCAGGAGCATCAATTGCATCAAAATTCAAGTTTTCACACCCGAAAAATGCATTTTCCATTGTTTGCCATTCGATAATTCCCCATTCCAGAATCTCTATAATCTTTTGTCTATCTCCAGAATCATTAAAATATATAGCCGGAAAATCACCGCTTATCATGACTGTATATGTCCCTGAAGTGGTATAGGTATGTGTTATACCTGCTGTTACACCGGTATCTATGGAGCCATCTCCCCAATCAACCGTATAATTATAGGTATATGCCGGGTTTATAGGAATTGTGATTTCATTATCTGCAGAAGTACCTGGCCTCGTTGTATCCCATATGGTAGTAAATTCTCCAACAAAACTGGTAAACTCAGATTCTTCAATAGTATAATTTAAGGAAAACCCATAAGATACTGGGCTTATTAATAAACCAAAAATTAACAAATACAGTATAGTACTCAGGTGTATTTTTTTTATCATATGAAATATTTAAAAATCAATTTTCTCCCTGTAAACTGAACTAAAATCAACATTCACTTTAGATTCATCTTGTATTTACATAGGCAAAACTAGGATTACCGAATATATAGGTCAACCCTGAAAACCGTTGTTTTTCATTCTGCTTTTTTCAAAACTATGTATAAATGTTAGTGAAGACGTTTCAAATTATAATTTGAAACCTATAAATTGTATTTTAAGCACTCTTTTTTCTATACTCAGAAGGAGTAAGACCTACTAAATTTTTGAATGCTCTATTAAAAGAAGTTTTGCTTTTAAAACCGGCTTCGTAACCAATAGCTACGATTTTATACTCTTCGTAATTTGGGTTTTTCATTAATTTTTTAACTTCATTTATTCTATATAAATTTAAAAAATTGTTGAAATTCTTTTGAAAACATACGTTCAGTACTTCAGAAATTTGAGGTATGTTCATATTTAATGCTTCGGCTAAATCAGATTGCTTCAAATCTTCATTTAAATATGGTTTTTGTTCTTCCATATATTGTAATATTCTTTCAGCATATGCATCTCGATCTTCTGGGCTTAACGAAGAATTTTGATATTTTGAAGAATTATCCAATACCGGTGTTACTACAAGGCTTTCATTATTTCTTTTCATTACAGCATTCAGCTTAGTTCTAAGGCTCTGGTTTTCATTTTCCAAAAGCTGTTTGTATTGCACTAAATCAGTAGACTGCTTTTTTAATGAAATTCTTCTATTAAAAAAATATCCCCATATTCCCAAAATAAGAATAATACAAATTATAGAACCGTAAATAATGATTTCTTTATTTTGTCTGGATAGTGATTTCTTCTGTTCTTTTAAAAGAGTTGTCTGTTCTTCGAGCTCTCTTTCTGCAATAATGCGTTTACCCTCAGAAAGGGTATTTAAATAAGAATCTCTTAGTCCTTTGTATTTTTTATGTTCCTCTACACTCTTTTTTAAATCACCTTTTAATTCATAAGCTTTTGCAAGATATTCATGAACGTGCATTTCTAATTCTAGAAATTGATTGTTCTTCGCAATTTCTTGGGCAATTGTAAGCATATGAATTCCCTCCGGAAGTTTATTAAGGCCTATAAATGACACTCCAATATGCAAATGCGATTCAGCCTTACTTTCTATCGATTCTTCTGCCGTTATTAATTTTAGAGCTTGTTCTGCAGTACTGATAGCTTCTTCGTACTTATCTAATTTCACATACGAATCTGCCATGTTATTTAGAGCTGTTATTTTTAGATCATTTCTAGAAAGCTCTGTAGCAAAACTATCTACTTTCTGACTATACACTAAAGATTCTTCATATTTCTTTTGATGCATTGCCGTAATACCCAAAGCATTATATGAAGCAATCAATACGCGCTCTGGATTTTCATGGGTTTTGGCAAGTCTAATAACCTTCTTGAAAGTATGTGAAGCCTTATCATATTGTCCGAGATTATTATACATATTACCCAAATTAACCAAAATAATAATCCTTATTTTAGAACCCTCAGGTAGTTCTTTTGCTATATCTAACGCGTTAAGATATTTTTTAAGAGACTCATCATACACATCTATATTACTATAATAAATACCTTGTCCTACAACGGCTAAAATTTCTTCTTCCAATAGGTTGTATTCTTTCGCTAGCAGCTGCAAAGAATCTACATATTTCTTATACAACTCAAAATCTCCTTTTCGATATGTAGTTTCTGACACTTTTTGTAACTCCTTTACTTTTTTGATTCCAATAGAATCACTATAAGAAGTCTGTGATTGTATTGTATTATGAAAAAACATAATAGATATCAAAAAAAGTATTGAACGCTTAAACATTGGAGCTATTTAGAATATAAATGAAGTGTAATATAAATAAAACTTATCTAAAATAGTAAACCTAACATATTAGATCTTATTTCAATTTATTCAAATCCTACTATAAATAATGATATAGCCATAAGTAAAAAATAGATTTGAGAACTACATATTCCAGCTCCTAACTTTCATCAGTAAATATTTAGAATAAATTCATTGTTACCTTTGCTTAACAAATAGATTTTTTAGCATAAAAACAAAAAATCGATATATCTTCCATATACATATCTTTTTAATAATTCATAAAATATATTTATTTAATTCATAATTTATATAAATAAAAATTTATGATTAAAAAATTAGATATTTGTCTTATTCATAAAATAAGACAAGATGGAAAATAACACATTAGTTCAAGAATCAAACAAAAAAAAGTCGCAGAAAGCTGTAAAAATTGCTATTGCAAAAGGTGATGGTATTGGTCCAGAAATTATGGCCGCTACGCTAGATATTCTTAAAGCAGCTGGAGCCAAAATTGAACCTGAATTTATTGATCTAGGTGAGCAAGTCTATTTATCTGGAAATACTGCAGGGATTAATAAAGAATCTTGGGAAATTATTAATCGTAATAAATTAATACTCAAAGCACCAATAACTACTCCTCAAGGAAAGGGCTATAAAAGTTTAAATGTGACTCTTAGAAAATCCTTAGGACTATATGCAAATGTGCGACCTGTTAGTTCTTTGCACCCCTTTGTCAAAACTCATTTTCCTAATATGGATGTGGTCATCATACGTGAGAATGAAGAAGATTTGTATGCAGGAATTGAACACCAGCAGACAGAAGATGTAGTGCAATGTCTTAAACTAATAACAAGACCAGGTTGTGAACGAATAATTCGTTATGCCTTTGAATATGCAAAGGCATATGGAAGAAAAAAAGTGACCTGTATGGTGAAAGATAATATTATGAAATTGACAGATGGATTATTTCATCAAGTTTTTAAAGAAATATCATTAGAATATCCTTGGATAAAAAGTGAATCTCAGATTATTGATATAGGCTCTGCAAAACTAGCTGCAAATCCAGAAAACTACGATGTTATTGTGACTTCTAATCTATATGGAGACATTATTTCTGATATAGCAGCAGAAATTGCTGGATCAGTTGGATTAGCAGGTTCAGCAAATATTGGAACTAATGTGGCTATGTTCGAGGCAATCCACGGTTCTGCACCAGATATTGCTGGACAACAAATAGCTAATCCTTCAGGACTAATTAATGCGGCGGTTTTAATGTTAGCTCACATAGGTCAATTAGAGATTGCAGATAAAGTTAGAAATGCTTTATTAACAACAATCGAAGATGGATACCATACTTCGGATATTTATCAACTAAAAATAAGTAAGAAAAAGGTATCAACACGAGAATTCGCCAATGAAGTAATATCCAGATTAGGAAAAACCCCTCAAAACTTAACTAAAAGTAAGTTTATTGAAGGTTCTGGTAGCATGAAAACAGTTGAATACAAGCGAAAAAAATCGAAAAAAGAGCTAGTAGGAGTAGATGCATTTATTGACTGGACAGGTACTGATCCTAATGTAATAGGAGATGCTTTATCTAAGATCAATTCATACAATCTGAAACTAAAAATGATCACGAATCGAGGAGTTAAAGTATATCCAAATGGTTTAGAAGAAACATACTGTACAGATCATTGGAGATGTAGATTCGTAGCCTCGAATTCGGATATACAAAAAACAATTCCAAGTTATAACCCCATTGATCACGAACAGATAATAGCTCTTTTATCTAAACTAAACGGTAAAGGATTTGATGTAATCAAAACTGAAAATTTATATGAATTTGATGGTAAAAGAGGATTCTCACTAGGGCAAGGAGAATAAATATAGTGTAAACATTGAATTTGCTAATCCGAAGGTACTTTATTATTCTACAAACTCAACTAATTTTTACAAGCGGAATAATTTAGTACCTTTTTTTGACTTTTCTTCTTTAAATCATCAACTCTTACTCTACAGGAATCAAGGTCATTTTGTAAACGCCTTAGTTATCAAATCATTTCCATAAGCGAACTAGAATATCTAACGACTAAAAACACACATAAAAAATGGATCCTATCAATAACAGTATTAAATTAGTAGAAGGAACATATTCTCCAATAAACTCTGCTGATGTACTATTATCTTTAATTGCTGATAAAATTAAGTTTCATAACCTACAAATCTTAAGCTCAAAGGATAAAAATCATCCTCAGGTAATGCATGCAGAAATGAGAATCGCAGAACTGAAAGCTTCACGAGATTTTGTTACAAAATTGATCCTACAAGCTAGAGATCAAGGTCTGCATATGAAAATAGATGGAATTATAAATATAGAGATGTTTAAACAAAATTAATAGTATACCATTTACACTTTCTTTGGAAACATTCATAAAACACCTCAACTACCTAAAATTAGATAGTTGAGGTGTTTTTCTGTACTTAAACCAAAGTATATTATTTTAAAAACGCTACTTCTCTTGCTTTAATTTACTGAGAATTTTGTTGATCTCGAGTTCTAAGTGATAATGCAAATTGCATTAAATCCAGGTCCGCATGTATTCCATAATTGCTGCTTAAACACCCTTTAGTTCCATCGGCACACTCTATTAGAAATAATATAGAAGCGTCACTAGGGTCATTTAATCCCTCATGTCTACAATATTCTATCAAAATACAATCATCTTTTCCGTATCCTTTGTTTGTTTTTCGATCGTAAATTATATCGTCTCTGAACAAAAAATCGGTTGTAAATCCATTTTCTTTAGCTATGCAGATATCCTCCAAAAGCGTTTTATGTGATGATAGTATCATAATATATGTGTTTAATAGTCAAATAAATTTCAAAACCTTGTGTCTAATGCCCATTTCGTTTATGAATTAAATAAAAACTTTCATAAGATAAAACGGGCATGCAGGATTGAGGTAACAGTACTTATCTAAAAATATAATTGCAATTTTTTAATTTTAAAATCTGAAATATGACATCTCAGAATCTTCTGTTTTCAGAACCAGAGATAATTCTTCTAATGGTATTTCTAGAAAATAATTTCCAGAATAGGTTGGACACACAGTACAATCATCAAAATAAAACTTTATAGATTCTGAGTTCATAACAAAGTTATTTCTAAACAACTCAAATTTATCATGAGTCAATTTCCAACAATCATTAAAAGAGTCTTGACCTTCAATACGTGCCTCTAACTCCTGATTTAGTTTAAACAATAAAACTTTTTCACTAGTACTTGTAAATAAGTCTTCGTATGTAATAAATCTACCTTTCTTTATATCATAATTAAGACCTTTAAACATAAATGAGTTATGATGCTCTGAATCATAATAATTGGTTTTGTATAAGAGAATACTTAAAAACTGGTCGTTTTTAGCATATAACTTATAATCAATATTTCTTCTGCTTCTTTTTACATTTTCATATAAAGAATCACAGGATAAATCATTATTTTGAAGTATTTCACTTACGGACTGTTCACTTAGTAGATAGTTTTCCTCTATAAAAGAATTAAAACTACCAAATAAAGGATTGTATTCTTCGCTAAGAAAAGGATATTTATAATCAAGAATTAATGAATTTTCTTCTCTATAGAAGCTTTTAGTACTGATAAAATTATCGAGGTAAGAATTGCCTTTAACATCTGACTGAGAGCTTGAATTACTTAAAGCAAAATTGCTCGATGAATGTTGCTTTTGTATACTCTGATCGATTGCTCCATGGCGATTGTGATCATTTACAATATTACAAGACATAAAACTAATGGCCAAAAAGGTGTAAATTATTTTTTTCATCTTTTTAATATTAATGTTCTTATTAATTCACACAAATTTCTATATTCTATACCATATATTTTTATTTATATTTATAATACTTTACATAAATATTATTTATAATAAACGTTATAATTTCAACGCACAAATCATTAACTATTTTAATAATTTACATAAAAAACATAAATAAAAATATATGCGAAAAGTTCACTAAATTAGTTTAGATGGAAAAATAATTTTAAGTCAATTAAAAGAGATAGAAGATGAGGAAATCAAGAAGTTTACCTATTTTTTTTATAGTCATATCCATGATTGCACATGCTAATATCTCTAATAGCCATTTTAACATTACTTCTATCAAATGTTCGAATAACATAAAACAATTCTGTTTTCATGAACATACAATTTACAGCAGTTTATTAAAAAAGGAGTTTACAGATAATTCTAAAAACTATCTCTACTTAGATACTACGAATATGGACTATATAAGTCCAATTCTTTTGACGTTTCTAAAAAATAAAGAAATGCTAAAAATAAATTCACAGGTAGTTCATATGAATCACTTATTAGAAAGAAAACGTTCGCTATATCAATTATATAAAGTAAATATCTTCGGACAATTAACAAGTCCGGTAAATAATGAAATAAACTATTATAAATCCCAACCACCAAGAATGGAAGGCCTTGGAATACGGTTACGGTTTTAAAAAAATGAATTCCTTTTTAATTATTAAAAGTTAAACCTATGAAAACTAATTTTTTTCTTTTGATTGGAGTCTTAATAATATGCTCTAATTGTGCAGTCATAAGACCTGGTGAAGCTGGAGTAAAGCAAACATTAGGCGAATTTTCGGATAAAGTATCAACACAAGGTACAGTGTTTTATAATCCTCTTGTTAGTAAAGTGATAAGAGAATCAACCCAAACTAACAATATAAAATTGATTCTTAGCTTACCAAGTAAAGAAGGGCTTAGCGTTAATTCTGAAATTTCCATTTTATACCGTTTAGAACAAAACAAGATCCCATCAGTACTAGAAAATTTAGGTCAAGGATATGAATCAATAATTACCAGTGTATTTAGATCCGCTTCTTCTGACGTTTGTGCTCAATTTTTTGCGAAAGATATGCACTCCGGAATGCGTGCGAAAATAGAAGAGGAAATCAAGGCTAAAATGGAAGTAAATCTCAAAAAGCAAGCTGATGGAATTGAACTTATAGCCGTTTTGATGAAAAGTATACAATTACCCAGAGGTTTAGCTAATTCTATTGAACGAAAATTACAAGCTGAGCAGGACGCAATGCGAATGGAATTTGTACTTCAACAAGCAAAATTGGAGGCAGACAGAAAAGTAATAAATGCAGAAGGTGAAAGAGATGCTCAAAAAATTCTTTCTGAAGGATTGACAAAAGAAATTATTAAAATTAGAAGTATTGAAGCTTTTAACAAATTGTCTGATTCACCTAATAGTAAAATAATTATTACGGACGGAAAAACACCTTTATTGATTGATTCTGATAATTGAATTTAAAAAAACACCTACTAAAACTGTCATAGATTAATTAATTTTTATCAATCACAACAAAACCCTGATAAACATTTGTTTATGAGGGTTTTGTTGTGATCAAGTTAGGAGATATAACCTGCACATTTTGCGAAATTGGATATAAATTTATTACCGAACGTTTGGTAAATAACATTTTTTGTTTATCTTTGCCTTATGAGACCACAAAAAGTTTTAGATACAGATTTGATAATTGGCTTAACCAAAGTCTTTCGCGCTAAAGGCTATGAAGGAACCAGTTTAAATGAAATATCAGAGGTAATAGGTTTAAAAAAAGCGAGCTTATACCATAGATTTCCTAAAGGAAAAAAAGAGATGGCAGAACGTGTTTTTGATCATATAGACAACTGGGTAGAAGGTCATATCTTTTTTGCATTGACCGATGAAAACACTAGACCAAGACAACGGTTAGCAAATGGCTTAGCTCATATCAGAACACTATATAATGAAGGAACTGAGACTTGTGTTTTTCGCGCGTTTTCAATGCAAACAGGATTAGAACTATTTGAAAAACAAGTTAATAATGGGATGATATCGTGGATTAACGCATTTACACAAATAGGACTAGCTCTGAATTTACCTTCTCTTAAAGCAAAAGAAAAAGCAGTTCAAACATTAATCGAGATTCAAGGTAGTCTTATCGTAACTAAAGGTTTAAATGATACTACTATTTTTGATAATACCATAAAAGCTATCGAAAAGAGATATCTGGAATAAAAAAAATTTAATTTAATTTTTTACCGAATGTTCGGTAATTTAATACAAAATGATATGAATAAAAAACATCCGTTACCTCCGTTTAACCAAGAAACGGCAGAACAAAAGGTTCAAATGGCAGAAGACGCTTGGAACAGCAAAGACCCTATTGTCATATCAAATGCCTATAGCTTGGACACAGAATGGCGCAATCGAAATCAATTCATTAATGGACGAGCAGAAGTACAAGCTTTTCTTTCTGACAAATGGAAAAAAGAACTCGATTATAAGCTTAAAAAAGAATTATGGGCATATCAAGATAATAGAATCGCAGTACGATTTGAATATGAGTATCGAGACAAAAACGACCAATGGTTCAGAGCATACGGCAATGAAAATTGGGAATTTGATGAAAATGGCCTGATGAAAAAACGGTATGCAAGTATCAATGATTTAAAAATAAAAGAATCCGAAAGAAAATTATAAACTCTAAAACAAAACAAAATGAAAAAATTAATCTCACTACACCTTATAATACTAATGATAGTATTCGGATGTCAAGAAACAAAAAACGAAAAAGCAACAAATAATTTAATTATGAAAACCAAAAATCTCTCAGAAATGACAAGTACAAAATTTAGAAACACTAAAATTAATGGTATCAATATAGCATATCGAGAAGCCGGAAACCCAGAAAACCCAACAATTGTGTTATTACACGGTTTCCCATCTTCATCTCACCAATATAGAAAAGTCTTGAACGCATTATCCAATGATTATCATTTGATTGCACCTGATTACCCTGGATTTGGAAATAGTGATTTTCCTTCACCTGATGAATATGAGTATACATTTGATAACATTGCCAAAACAATAGATGCTTTTTTAGAGAAAAAGAATCTAAGCTCATATACTTTGTTTATACAAGATTACGGTGCTCCGGTTGGTTTTAGAATTGCTACTACACACCCAGAAAGAGTTACTGCTATTATCAATCAGAACGGAAATGCTTATGTAGAAGGATTAGGACCAGCTTGGGCCGGTATTCAAGCCCTTTGGAAAGATAGAAACGAGAATACCGAAAAAGCACTATTACCAGCCTTTTCTTTAAAAGGATTAAAGTGGCAGTACACTCATGGCACGAGAAATGAAGAAAATATCAATCCTGACACTTGGCATTTAGACTACTTAAGACTTTCTAGACCAAATGCTCACGATGTAAACGTTGATTTATTTGATGATTATCAAAATAATCTGAAATTATATCCTGAATGGCAACAATACTTAAGAGATAATCAGCCACCTATGTTAATTGTATGGGGTAAGAATGATGAATTTTTCCCAGAAATCGGAGCCGAAAGCTTTAAAAAAGATGTCAAAAACATTGATTATAATATATATGATACTGCTCACTTCGCATTAGAAGAAGATGGCGATAAAATCATTGCAAAAATTAGAACATTCCTGAAAAACATCTAAAGATAAACCCAGGTGAAAAATGTTAATTAAATATAAATAGAAGACCGAGTAAGCACTTCTTTTCTAATACTAGATCACTGTGAACCAGAAAAAAACAATGAAATTTTATCAGATACAAATTTAATTATATATATTTGTACTGTAATAATTTTAATTACAGTAATTAAAATGGTAAAAAGTAAATTTTCTATATCGCTTCATATAATGACTCTGCTAGCGTACTATCCAGGAGAATGGCATTCATCTGCTAAAATAGCAGAGAGTCTCAAAATAAATCCAGTTTTAGTACGAAAAGAGTTAATAGCGCTTAAAAGTAGTGGTTTAGTAGATAGTAAAGAAGGAAAAAATGGTGGCGTGAAATTAGGAAAATCCGCTAAAAACATTTCATTAGCAGATATTTTTGAAGCCGTAAAAGGAAGTAGTCACGTGCTTAATCTTTCTAGCAATATTCCAGATGTGAGTTGTAAAATAGGAGGGCAAATTAATGAAAAGTTACTATCAATGTTTGGTGAAATAGACAATGCCATCATAGATATTTTAGAACCTCAAACTTTGGAAGCATTTAAAAATCAGTTTTGATTTTTTTTAATCAAAACTGTAATAAAAAAAATAACAGTTAAGAATGTATTATGAATAGAACAATCAAAATAGACGACCTATCCATTTTTTATAGAGAAGAAGGTCAGCAAAACAAAGAAACCATTTTGTTTCTGCACGGAAACCCTACATCATCACATATGTATAAAGAACTGATGAATCTGCTAAAAGATAAATATCACGTTATTGCACCAGATTATCCAGGGTTCGGATTCAGTTCTAGGCCAATCACAAGGCAGTATGAGTATTCTTTCGATAACATTAGTCATACAATAAATCAGTTCATAGATAAACTTGAGCTAAAGAAGTTTTATTTATTCTTACAAGATTATGGTGGTCCAATAGGGTTTCGTATCGCCACACAACGACCAGAATTGATCAAAGGATTGATTATCCAAAACGCGAACGTTTACCTAGAAGGTCTAGGAGAATGGGCTTTGGAGATTGGAGAATACATGCAGAATAACGATCAAGAAAAACTGAATGAATACAAAAAACACTTGGTAAGTTTAGAAGGTATTAAAGAACAATATATAACAGGTACTAAGAACGCTAGCCTAATTGACCCATCTTCTTATTATCTTGATTACGCTTTTCTACAAAGACCGGGTGCCCAAGAACCATTTTTAACACTCTTTGATAATTATGGAACAAACTTCGAAAAATACCCAGCCTGGCAAAATTACCTGAAAAAGCACCAACCTCCTACCCTGTTAGTTTGGGGAACTAATGATAAGTTTTTTAGTAAACCTGGAGGAGAAGCCTATACTAAAGATTTAAAGGATGTAGAACTCCATTTTTTTGATGGAGGCCATTTTATGCTCGAAGAATATAGCTCCGAAGTAGCTCAATTAATAAAGAAATTCATTTCACAATAAATCAAGTTTAACAATTAAAAATCAATAAAAATGAAAGTATTTGTAACAGGAGCCACAGGGTTCCAAGGTGGTAATATAGCACAAGCCTTATTAAATGAAAATCACAATGTAACAACACTCAAAAGAGACCCTGGTAATGGCGTGCCTCCAAGAGAAGGAATTGAGGTAGTACAAGGAGGACTAGAAAATCAAGAGTCATTAGCAAAAGCAATGCGCGGAGCTCAAGCAGCTGTATATTCTTTTCCTCTTATTTTTGATATAGAACTCGCTAAATCCTATACTGAAAACTTTATAACTGCTGCAAAACAAGAAAACGTAGGCTTGATAATTTATAACACTACTTTTCATCTTGCAAAACAAGAAACAGGCTTTTTGGCACTTGATATCAAAGTAGCCATGAAAAAACTATTAGATGCATCTGGTTTAAATGTTATTACGCTGGCACCTGATATTTATCTTGACAATATTGCAGCTCCCTGGTCTATACCGGTTATTTTAGAACATAAAATTGTACCTTACCCATTGGCTTCTGATAAAAAAATACCCTGGATCAGTCACTCTGATTTAGCACAATATGTAGTCAAAGCTATTTCAAAACCCGAACTGACAGGACAGACACTTCCGATTGGTGGTAATCTCGTCACAGGAAATGAAATTGCAACAGCTATATCAGCAAAAATAAATCAAGAGCTCAATTTTGTTGCTGTACCGGTAGATGAGTTCGAACAACAACTTAAACCAGGATTTGGAGAAATAGCTGCAAAAGAAATCTCAAATCTTTATCGATATGTAGAGCAAAATTACACTGATTTTGTAAATAAAGATTTCGCAAGAACCAACCAACTTTTAGACATTGAACCACAACCAGTTAATGAATGGGTTAATTCTGTAAACTGGAATTTGTCTTAAACCTAAATTATGTATTCATATTTCGATATGAAACTTTGAGTTAGTTGCCCAAAATTAGTATTAAAACATATAAAGATGAAAAAATCACATTTTCATAAAGGAGAATTAGAAATCCAGAAAAAATATAACATTTCACATAATCCACGTCTTGCAGAACGAATGTTGAAAGACCATATTATGGATCAACTGATTCCATTTATAGAACAACAATCGACTATTATTGTAAGCACTACAGATGTAAATACTAATATTTGGGCTTCTATGCTCATTGGTGACAAGGGATTTGTTAAAGTTAAAACACCTAAGCAGATTGACATTTACCTAGATCAATTGAAAAGCACTCAAACAGAGATTTTGTTTAAAAATATTCTTGTTGAGTCTAAGATAGGAATGTTATTTATTGACACAGCCACAAGATCAAGATATCGACTGAATGGCTATGCCACATTACTTTCTGATAAAATAGAGGTCACAGTGTCTGAAGCGTATCCTAACTGTCCTAAATACATCCAACAACGTATACCTGTTTTATCTGAAGAACCATCTAAACTTGGAGTTGAAGAATTAAAAGGGACAATTCTAAATAGTATCCACAAACAATGGATAAAAAATGCAGACACTTTCTTTTTGGGTAGTATGAATTTAAATGGCGATATGGATGCTTCGCATCGTGGAGGCGCTACCGGTTTTATTGAAATCCTAGATGACGGTACCTTAAGAATCCCGGATTATGTTGGTAATAATTTGTTCAACACCTTAGGTAATTTTCTTCAAGATCCCAAAGCAGGTTTACTCTTTATTGATTTTGAAAAAGGGCATTCTCTACAACTTTCGGGTGAAACAGAACTATTCTTCGATCAAGAAGAATCCAAAGATTTAGAAAAAACCATGGGTACAGGACGCTATTGGCTATTCAGAACCAAACAATGGATACAAACGGAATTTCATAACCAAATAGATTGGAAGTTAATTAGTTTTTCGCCTTTCAATCCCGAAGTAAAATAAAATAAAAAAAAATGAATGAAAATATAGTAACAGAAGTTAGAAATGCCCTAGACCAATGGCTAAAAGCTTTTAACAATAATGACATAGAGGCATTAATGGCTGTGTACGATCCAGAAATCGTTTATGCTAATAGTGCTAAACCTATAGAAATAGGAATCCCTATAGTAAAAGAAGGCTTCACTAAAAGTTTTGCCATAAAACCAAAAGTATTTTTTAAAGAAGAACAGGCAATTGCAGTAGAGGGTCTTGGTTATATAGCAGGACAGTTTAGAATTGCAGGTACCAGTCCAGAAGATAGCAGTGAAATAGGAGAATCAGGTCGTGTAGTTGTTATTTTTAGAAAAAACAATGCAGGTGAATGGAAGTTGGTGTTTGATATGGACAATCGCCCACCAGATGTAACAATTTAAAATAAATAACATGATAACAAGAAAAGCAATGCGACCTAGAGACGTCGCCAATGAGATTAGTGAATGTATTATCGAAGGTAACATAGAAAATGTATTGGATTTTTTCCATCCTGATTATGTAATGTCTTTTCCCCCGACGGAACCTACTAAATCTGGTTTAGATACAATAAGAGCAAGCTTCCAACCTTTTATAGATGTAAAAGCCAGACTTCTAAGTACAGTTACTGGAGAGTTGATCAATGGTAATATTGCTGTGTTGCAAGCAAATTGGAGTATTGTAGATGGGCAAGGGAATAAAATGGGTGAAGGATCTTCTACTGAAGTTCTTAAACAAAGAGAAGATGGTTCTTGGCAGTATTTTATAGATTGCCCTCTAGGGTTACCTCTTTTGGAATGACTTATTTATAATACTGAACATTCTAATAAAATAAGACAACGTACAAGGATTTATAAAAAACATCTTAGCAGCCTAAAAAATATGTCATTCTAAAAACAGTAAAACATTATACTTACGTTGTATCTGAAACTATAAAAGATAGATTAATAAGAATATGAAAAGCAACCGCAAACAAGAATCTTATTGGAATAAGATATTACAAAAGGAAAATGATGCTGTAAAACAGCCATTGGATGAAACTTTTTATCCTACCTTCAGTTCTTCCTAAATATTACTTGATCATTAAGTCTGATTTTCTAAATTTGCTAATAACTACTATGCCAATGTAGTATAACATTCAAGGTAAATTCTAGGAAATGAAAAACGAAAATCCTGAGGCAAAGTCACTCTATGAATTATATCTTCACTTAGGATTATCTGTAGATTTAATTCAACCTTCTGAAGGATTTGCTATTCTTAATTTGAAGGATATTAATTTTACACTCCCATATCAATCCCCTTCATTCCGTCCTGACTATTTTTCGTTTCTTTTTGTAAAAAACGGCAAAGGAAAGTATACTATAGATGAACACTCTTTCGTGGTACAACCGCATTCCATCTACTTTACCAATCCGAGTAATTACAGAACATTCAGTTGGGAAAAAATTGAAGAAATTTATCTAATAACTTTTGATGAAACATTTCTAAAACAATATATCAGTAAAGACATCTTCACTACATTTCCATTTTTATTGACCGAAACGATTAGTCCTAAAATTGTAAGTGATGAATTTTATGACGAAGTAGCACATATTTATCTAAATATTCACAATGAATACATCAACCAATCCACGGATAAACATAGAATTATCGGGCATTTATTGGCAGTGATGCTTTATAAAATCAAAGCCTATTTTTGGCAAGATTACAACCCGATTTATGAAGGAAACAGAAGTTCACAAATTGTTAAATCGTTTAAGCGATTACTTGAAAAACACTACCGGGATTTAATTATAGGAAAAACAGAAACTGTTTTTAGAGTTCAGGATTATGCCGCAGCACAAAATCTACATCCTAACTATCTGAGTAACATTATCAAAACTAAAACGGGAAAACCTGTTACTGCCTGGATTGCCGATAAATCTATTTCCGAAGCCAAATCACTATTGCAAAATTCATCCATGCCCATCAAAGAAATAACCTATAGACTAGGATTCTCTGAAACTGCTCATTTTAGCAACTTTTTTAAAAAACACACCAAAATATCCCCTGTTCAATATCGAAAAGAGCATACTATTTAATAAACTAGTTCTCTATTTTCCCTCTTCTATTTAAATTTTACAACTAGTGCTGTATTTCGCGCAACAAACAAAGAATAGTTCCTAAATACCTTTGTTCTATTAAACCCGGACTATGTATTAAAACTTCGTCATGAAGGTTGAAAACGCAATAAAACCTAGTGTTTTACAAGTTTTTGCATAGCATCGCTCTGGTTAAACTTAAAAATGCAGCGGAGCGTTAGGTTTTGAAGCAGTTTCAAGCTGTAATAGATTTTTTAATGCATAATCCGGGTTATATTAAAAAAGATAGACAAATGAAAAATTTAAGTAACAAAGTAGCACTTATAACGGGTGCATCAAGAGGTATTGGCGCAGAGGTAGCACTAAATTTGGCCAAGGCTGGAGCAAAAGTAATTATTAATTATTCGGGCAGCAAAGAAGCAGCTTCAGCGATTGTAAAACAAATCAAAACAAATGGTGGAGATGCCATCGCTATACAAGCTGATGTAAGTAACTCGCAAGATGTAAAACACCTTTTTGATAATGCTATTGCCCACTACGGAAAAATTGATGTATTGGTCAATAACGCAGGTATTATGATCAATACGCTTATTAAAGATACCACCGACGAGGATTTTGCTAAACAAATGGATGTAAATGTAAAAGGAGTATTTAATACACTTCGCGAAGCTGCCGCAAAATTAGCAGAAAATGGGAGTATTATCAACTTTTCAACTTCAGTCAATAGAATCATGTTGCCCACATATGGACCTTATGTCGCTACCAAAGCAGCAGTTGAACAATTGACTCGTGTATTTGCAAAAGAAGTAGGAAGCCGAGGTATCAATGTAAATTCAATTTCACCAGGACCTACAAATACCGAGCTGTTCACAAAAGGAAAACCAGAAGCAGTAATCAATAGATTAGCCTCTTTATCAGCGTTCAATCGTATTGGAGAGCCTGGAGATATTGCAAAAATTGTAACGTTCCTGGCGAGTGATGAAGCCAAGTGGATTTCTGCCCAGAATATAGGTGCCAACGGAGCAATGGCTTAACTGCTCTAATCATTTAATTATTACATATTATGAAAACATTTTTAACAGCCCTTGTTATGGGGCTATGTGGAGCATTGGCAGTATTTATCTCATTTTCTATGGGATGGGCTACATGGGTTATGTTCCTTTCCTGGGTAAGTTATTACTTATTCGGAAAATCGATTAAAGTATATTCTCCAAGTTTCTTACAGATTATTTTGGGAATAGTAATGGGAGTACTTATACAGTCTTTAGCAAGTTTACTTGTACCTGTAATGGGAGCATTGGGGTTTCCATTAACCGTTTTTGTCCTTATTGGTTCGCTCGCATATGCAACAAAAATTAAAGGGCTAAATAACATTCCTGCTTGGTTTCTGGGTTTGATCATCTTTTTTGGAGTACACCCAGAGCTAAAAATAATCCCAGTATTGGGTTTACTTGTTCCTATAGTTGCAGGAGTAGTTTTTGCACTGATTAATGACACAGGACTTAAATACATAAACAAGAAATTTAATACATAAACAATGAATACACTACAAAATAAAACAGCCTTAATAACAGGTTCCGCAAGAGGTTTAGGAAAAGCCATAGCAGAAAGATATGCTGCCCTTGGTGCCAATATTGTGATAAACTTTTCAAAAGATAACATATCAGCAGAAGAGACGCTATCAAATATTAAAGCCATGGGAGTTAAAGTAATAGCTATACAGGCTGATGTCAGTAAAGTAAATGACATTGAAAGACTATTTAATGAAACAAAAAAAGTCTTTGGAAAAATAGATATTGTCGTTGCCAATGCCGGTATAGAAATGGTAGAAACACCAGTAACCCAATTCACCGAAGAGCAATTTGATAGATTGTTCAATATCAACACCAAGGGTGCTTATTTCACAATGCAGCAAGCGGCTAAAAACATCGAAGATAACGGACGTATCATTTACATTGCTTCCAGCACCACGGCTTTTCCCGTTCCAGGAATGGCGGTTTATGGTGGAAGCAAAACTACACCACGCTATCTAGTGGATGTTCTTTCAAAAGAAATTGGGCATCGGGGCGTCACCGTAAATTCTATTATTCCTTTTGCAGTGGACCATTCTGGAATATTTGTAGATCCCAATGCCTATCCTGAATTAAGAAAATCTTTGATTGAAAGCTGTCCCTTGGGCAGATTGGCAGAAGTAGAAGATGTAGCAAACTTAGCAGAATTTTTTGCCAGTGATCTATCGTCCTTTGTAAATGGACAACACCTATTAGTAAATGGTGGTGCTACACAATGAAAGCATACTGATAATTGAAATCAATCACTATGGTGATTGATTAGATTATACCAAACAAACCCAACTTCCTCATTTTGGCTACATCGTTCCCCAATTCGGCTACAAGAAGGCACATGTGATTATTGACCTTTGTACTATTCTAATATTAAAATTTAAGATCATGAAATATCAAAAAGAAAACAAAGTTTGGTTTATCACGGGTTCTTCTCGTGGATTTGGGCGTATTTGGACAGAAGCTGCACTTGAGCGCGGAGATAAAGTTGTAGCAACTGCCCGCAAATTAGAGAACATATCTGATCTTCCAAAAAAGTACGGCGAAAATGTGCTCACGCTAGCGCTTGATGTGACAAAGACGGATCAAGTAAAGGCTGTACTCAAGCAAGCCTACAATCATTTCGGCAGACTGGATGTCGTCCTGAACAATGCCGGCTATTCACTTGTTGGTACTATCGAGGAAGCAGGTTTGGACGATGTTCGGGCACTCTACGAGACCAATATTTTTGGCGCGCTCTCCGTTATCCAGGCAGCACTGCCATTGTTACGTAAGCAAGGTGGTGGTCACATATTGGGCGTATCAAGTAGTCTAGGTCTTGAATCTATGCCGGTAATCGGGTATTATTGTTCTACAAAATGGGCATTTGAAGCAATTCATGAAAGTTTGGCTGCAGAGGTCAGCTCCTTTAACATCAAGGTTACACTTATTGAGCCAGGTTCTTATGCCACAGAGTTCGGCAGTCCGGAGTCATTAAAGATGGCCAATGGGCTTGACATCTACTCAGATTTTAAAGGGCAATTTGTACAAGGTCTGCGAAACTTAGAAAGAGGAAACCCAAACGCTACCCCTGAGGCTCTTTTCAAAGTTGTAGATGCAGAGCAACCACCTCTACGACTTTTCTTGGGCAATCTAACATTGCCTTCCGTACGTAAGGCTTACAACGAGCGACTGGCAACATGGGAAGCTTGGAAAGATGTATCCAATGCCGCGCAGGGTTGATCAAAATAAAATATTTTTTAACTTTAACCCTCATTGTGCAATAGAACTTCGTGATGAAGCTTTGAGATGCAATAAATACTAGTGTTTTCTTAATTTTTGCATAGCATCGCTATGGTGAAATTAAAAAATATAGCGAAGCGGTAGTATTTAAAGCAGTTCAAAGATGTAATAGATTTTCTATTACATAATGCGGGTTTGACGATGACCGATATTTAGTATCTTATCGGTTGTCGTTTTCTAACTACTAGATATGAAAAAAGAAAAAAACATAACTAGAAAATTTGATTCGCTATCGGACTTTCATCGTACATTTGGGCTACCAAAGCCCTCCCACCCTTTGATAAGTTTTATAAATATTGAAGAAATCTCAATCTCAACAGAGGTATCATTTGATTTCTTTATTTTAAACTTTTATAAGATTGCTTATAAAACGACGCTTTGTGGACAAGCAAGATATGGTCAAAACTACTATGACTTTGGTGAGGGTGGACTGATCTTTACTGCTCCAAATCAGCTGTTCGAAAGTCCTAAAAGTTCGGCTTCGGGTTATATCTTTTTTATTCACCCTGATTTTTTATTGACGTATCCATTGGCTAAAAAAATAAAGCAATATGGTTTTTTTTCATACGCTGCCAATGAAGCATTACATCTTTCGGCCGAAGAAAAAGAAATCATCATGTCTATTTTCAAAATCATAGACGATGAATTAAAAAGCAGAATAGATGATTTTAGTCATGATGTGGTTATTTCCCAAATAGAGTTGTTGCTCAACTACAGCAATCGATTTTACAACCGCCAGTTTATCACACATAAAGCTGTTTACAACGACCTGTTGTTAAGGCTAGAAGACCTTTTAAACGATTATTTTAGCAGCTCAAAACCATTAGATTTCGGCTTACCATCTGTTCACTATTTAGCCGATCAAGTCAATGTATCGCCAAGCTATTTAAGTGACATGTTACGCTCACTGACCGGGCAAAATGCTCAGCAGCATATTCATTATAAGTTAATAGAAAAAGCCAAGGAGGAATTATCCACAACCAGTCTATCGGTGGGTGAGATTGCCTATGTTTTGGGTTTTGAGCACCCACAATCCTTCAGTAAGTTTTTTAAAACAAAAACCAAACTTACTCCATTAGAGTTTAGGCAATCGTTTAACTGAAGAAAAATAATTAGAATCCGCAGCGGCGGGCGGCGTGTGTTCAACCGAATGGTTCGTGCAATTTTTCCGCCCTGCCCTTCTTACAAACCATAGCTAAACCTTTGGTCGAAGGGTTGACCCATCCACAGCGCAAATAGCTTGTCCTTTTTCAAAGACCTTCTATTCTGACTACAACAACAATCGTTTTGGCTACATCTGTTGCTCAATGAAACAGCAACTTTGTATAAACAAAAAAACAGAAAAAAATGAAATTTGTATTAACAGGCTCATTGGGCAACATCAGCAAACCTCTTGTAGAAGAATTAATTGAAAAAGGACATACGGTTACGTTAATAAGTAGTAACCCAGAAAGAGTAAAAGCAATTGAAGAGATTAGAGCGATTCCTGCTATTGGCACTATGGAAGATGTAGATTTTTTAACAGAATCATTCACAGGTGCAGATGCTGTGTATTGTATGATTCCACCGGGAGACTACTTCGACCAAGATTTCGATCAAATAGAATTTTACAAACAAGTTGGTAATAACTATGCTGAAGCTATTTTAAAATCAAATGTAAAAAAGGTTATATATTTAAGTAGTATAGGCGGTAATATGAATAAAGATAATGGCCAACTTATTGCACATACCAATGTAGAAAATATCTTTAAGTCCTTACCAGAAGAAATTAAAATTACGACGCTAAGGCCTACATCTTTCTACTATAATTTATTTGGATTTATTCCTGCAATAAAATCTCAAGGAATTATAGCTTCTAACTATGGTGAAGATGATAAGTGTCCTTGGGTATCACCTTCTGATATTGCCGAAGTTGTTGCTGAGGAATTAGAAGGTTCATTCTCAGAAAGAAAAGTGCGCTACATAGTAAGTGAAGAGTTAACTTGTAATGAAATAGCAAAAACGTTGGGTGAGGCAATTGGAAAACCAGACTTAAAATGGATTTTGATTTCTGATGGGGATATGTTAAATGGAGCTTTATCAATTGGACTTAACCCTAAAATAGCAGAAGGATTAACAGAAATGCACAAAAGTATTCATAATGGCAAACTATTAGAAGATTATTACAGTAATAAGCCAAAATTCGAGAAAGTAAAACTAAAAGATTTTGCCAAAGAGTTTGCAAAGGTATATAACCAATAATTGGTACATTTAGATATGGCAAATAAAAAACCCTATAGAATTAAAACAATTAGTGAGTTTCATAAATTCAGAGGTCTACCAGCTCCTGAGCATCCTTTGATCAGTGTGATAGATTACGCTACGATAAAGCATTCGGATGAAAGCAATTCAATGAATTGGGTACTTGATTTTTATGCTATTTCTTTAAAAAAATCTTCCCATACCAATTTTAGATATGGATATCAGCAGTGCGATTTTGATGAAGGCTCACTGTTTTTTATGGCACCAAACCAGGTATTTCGCGTGGAGGTTGACAAAAACCATACGCCGGTGAACTCAGGATGGATATTACTTATCCATCCTGATTTTATTTGGGGCACAGCTTTGGCAAAAACAATCAAGCAATACGATTTTTTTGATTACGCCATAAACGAGGCACTGTTTCTTTCGCCTAAGGAAAAATCTATAATAAATGGTATTATTCAAAACATTCAGCAAGAGTATCAAGCAAATATTGATAAATTCAGCAAACAAATTATAAGCACGCATATTGAAAATTTGCTCAGCTATTCTGAACGGTTTTACAATCGTCAATTTATAACAAGGGAGAAGGCCAATCATCAAATTTTAGAACGCTTGGAGAAACTATTGATAGATTACTTTAACAGTGATGATTTGGTAATAAAAGGCTTACCATCTGTTCAAGATGTTTCAGAAAAATTGAATGTTTCACAAAGTTACTTAGGGAGTCTACTTAGAGTCCTAACTGGTCAAAACACTCAGCAACATATTCACGAAAAACTGATTGAAAAAGCCAAAGAAAAATTATCTACAACAAACCTTACAATAAGCGAAATTGCTTATGAATTAGGCTTTGAACACTCACAATCATTCAGCAAACTTTTCAAATCCAAAACACAGTTCTCTCCTTTGGAATTCAGGCAATCATTTAACTGAAAACAAACTTGCCAACGAAAGGCCTTGTTGCCAATATTGTGTTTAATAAGACAATCTAAACTATTACTACTATACAAACTGCTATAGCTAAACGACTCATTTTTTCCCTTTAGTTTTTTTGTAAATAGTACGAAGTTTATCCTCCCAATCCACTGACCAATTATAAAAACTAGACAATGGCTCCACAAGACTCTTTCCAAATTCCGTTAAGGTATACTCTACACGTGGTGGTACCTCGGGATATACTTTTCGCGAAATCATTCCGTATTTCAGTAGTGTTTTTAGTGTCTGCGATAGCATCTTAGGAGAAATGCCAATAACCTGTTTTTGTAGATCACTATTTCGTTTTGTTCCTTGCATCAAAGTAGTTAAGATCAATAAAGTCCATTTATCCGCTATCAAAGCAAAGGATACCTGTATAATACAGTTCTCATCAAAAACGGTTCTAGAGTTCAAAGATTCTAAGTATGAAATTTTTTTAATTTTTTTTTCAGCCTCCATTACTATTGTTTATTTATTTACTACCTAAAAGTAAGTTATGCACTATTCAGTGCCCTCTTGCGTGATACAAGTATAGCTCATAAATTTGTAAAATAATTAGAAATTTAAAAAATAATAAGATGAAAACAAAAACATTCAATCAAATACTAGCAATCTTAATTGCTGTATTTCTGACAAATATGTATTCGGGTCAAGCCCAAAAAAAGCAAACCGAAACAAATAGTGAGGCTATTTCAATAAATGAAAGAAAACAAGAAAAAATAGTTCAAGATCTATTGAAAGCCTTCAATCTAGGTACCGAAAACGTACTCGAGCTTTTTGATGAAGAAGCCATTATCGAATATCCATATGCCTATTCGTTAGGTACGCCTTCTTCTTTGAATAAAACACAGTATGGCAATTATTTAAAAGGTGCTCTGGCAAATATGCCGGATATAGCATTCTCACAAGTGAAAAGTTATATGGCAGAAAACCATATTGTATGGGCAGAATTTCATGGGGAGGTGATTATTCCATCGACAAATCAATTATATAAACAAGACTATGTCGCCCGGATCACGCTAAAAAAGGGAAAAATCATCCACTATAAAGAGTACTGGAACCCTATGGCAGTATCCGCTATGGGAGACCATAAAGAAGTTAATAAAATGTTTAATGATAAATCAAAACAATAAAATTATGAAAATAGTAATCGGGGCAGCCGCAGGTAATATAGGCAGCCGTATCGCCAAAAGAGTAGCAGCAGCAAATCATTCTGTTGTATTGTTAGGAAACAAGCTAGACTCTTTACAAAATTTGAATATCCCAAATTCATCTTCATGCGAAGTGGATATGAGTGACGTAGAACAGGTAGTTGCGCATACAAAAGGGGCAGATGCTTTTTTCTGGCTTGTGCCACCAGCACTTGGGGTATCAAGTTTGAAAGAATGGTATGATGACATTATCGCTGCTGGGGTAGCTACCATTAAAGAAAATAATATCCCTCGTGTGGTTGCTATCTCTTCCTTAGGAGCTGGAGCTTCCAATAACCTAGGCACTGTAACTTATGTAGGGAATTTAGAAAAAGCTTTCAAAGAAGTAGCATCGAATGTGGTTTTCTTAAGACCTGGATATTTTATGGAAAACTTCTTGTTACAAAAGAATGACATCCTTAAAAATGGTTATTTTTCATTTCCGTATGCCACGGATCATGACATTCCTTTTGTTAGTGCTGACGATATCGGAGATGTAGCAGCAGAATACCTTATGGACTCTAGTTGGGCAGGGCAATGGACCAGAAACATTATGGGACCAAGCAATATTACTCTTAAGGAAGCGGCAGATATCTTCTCTGCTGAGTTACAGCAAGAGATTGTGTATAAGCAAGTGACTTATGACGATATAAAAAATCAATTTGCTCAATTTGGTGCGAATGATACTGTCCAAAAAGAATTGGTTGACCTCTATATGGCTTTAGGAGATCCTAACGGTGCCTATGCGACACCTCGAACATTCGAAGCGCACACACCAACAACTCTTGAATATGTAATCCAAAATAAGTTTATTTCAAAATAAAAAATGATCATAAAAGTAGATTTAAAAAAGTTATAATGAACCAAAAGAAAGTTCTACTAATTTTCCTTTGGTTCATTTTCTTTTGCTAAATTGTTTCTAGCTAATTATAAAAACATACACAAATGTCAATTACCAAAGAGTCCGAACTAATCGGAATGAAAAAAATTAGTGAGGTTGTTGGAACTACGCTAAAGCTGATGAGAGAATACGCCAAAATTGGGATGTCAACCAAAGAATTAGATGAATATGGAGGCAATATTTTAAAAAGTTATGGCGCTAAATCTGCACCTTACCAAACTTATGGATTCCCTGGTTATTCTTGTATAAGCGTAAATGAAGAAGCGGCTCACGGAATACCATCAGAGAAAAAAATATTAAAGGAAGGCGATTTAATTAATATTGATGTATCAGCAGAACTAAATGGTTTTTGGTCCGATAATGGAGGTTCTTTTATACTCGGAAAAGACATCAACAATCACCAACCTCTTGTTGATGCGTCAAAACAAATTTTATACAAAGCTATTCATAGAATTAAGGGAGGAGTTAAGATTTCGGAAATTGGTTATTTGATAGAAACTGAAGCTAAAAAATCAGGATTTAAAGTAATTAAAAATTTAGCAGGTCATGGAGTTGGTAGAAGTTTACACGAAGAGCCCGAAAATATTCTTAATTACAGAGTAAGAACTAATCAAAAAAGATTTAAAAAAAATACAACTGTCGCCATTGAAACTTTTATTTCAACAAATTCGACTATAGCTATTGAATTAAATGACGGGTGGACTTTGGTCGGAAACAAAGGCGGATATATAACACAACATGAACATACCATTCTTGTAACAGATAGTACCCCTTTAATTCTCACAGAATCTAATGGGATTTGGAATTAAAAAAAGGATTACACCATAAAAAGCCAGTACATAGTAAAGAACTGGGTTAATTCTTGAATGTTAATTTCACAAACTCTCCGTATTATGAGGCAGAGTATATACATTAATATGGTAATTTTATAATGTATATACATCAATTAAAACACAACATCCCAAATTCGAGTTTCTATTTAATGAAGGAAAAGTTAAAAGAACATATTGAAAAATTAATCCCTCTTACTGATGATGAGTTCTTGTTTGTTTTATCACATTTCTCATTTGAAAAGTATAAAAAAAATGATTTCCTTATTCAACAAGGAGAATCTGTAAAGCATTGCTATTTTGTGGTTTCTGGACTTCTTAAATTAGTGTATGATGACAAAGATGGGAAACAGCATATCGTCTCATTTGCAATGGAAGACTGGTGGGAAAGTGATTTTTCGGCTTACTTTACACAAACTAAAGCAAAAATGTCATTACAGTGTATAGAAAACACTTCTGTATTTTCCCTAAGCCTTAAAAATTACGAAAAGCTATCAACAGAATTGCCCAAAATAGAGCGTTTCTTTCTCAAAAAATCCAACGCTGGACATATTGCTTCACAAAATAGAATAATATCTTTTCTAACATCGAATGCAAAAGAAAGGTATGAACAACTTCTTAAACAGTATCCATTACTATTTCAACGAGTTCCCAAAACGCTCATAGCTTCTTACTTAGGTGTATCACGCGAGACTCTTAGTCGACTTTCTTTCTAGTCTTTTTTACCTTTTTTATAATCGTGATGTATGTCACACGACAATGGCACTCTTATTTTCATATTTGTAATGGAATAATAGTGCAACAATTATGAGAAACAAAACAAAAATTTTAGCTGTACTATTAGTAACCGCTATGTCAACATTAGTACAAAATAAAAAAGAAGAACAAATGGAAAGACGAGTAATAAACCCTTGGAAATGGCAAGATGAAAGAAGTTATGTACAAGCCGTAGAAGTAAGAAAACCTGAAGGAACGCTCTATGTTTCAGGACAAACAGCAATAGATGCTGATGGAAATTCAAGCACAGCGGATATGAAAACACAATTAGTTCAGACTCTTCAAAATTTAGAACAAGTGATTAACGAAGCTGGCTACGATTGTAAAAACATTGTACGGTTAAATGTCTATACTATTTCGACTGCCGAGCTTTGGTCTCATTTTGATATATTCCAAGATTGGATAAAAAAACATGAAATGAAACAAACTAGTACTGTACTTGAAGTAAAAAGCCTGTTTGAAACCTTAAAAGTGGAATTAGAGGCTACCGTGGTGAAGTAGTACTTCCGGATAAAAAAACGAGGATTTTAGAGGATACCTTAATAATCTTTTATTCAATAAATTTTGTGGTTAAAAGATATCATTCTAAATGTCCCTCTTAAAAAAAGCAAAATATTGTGCCTCAAACAAAAAAGCCTAGATTTTCATCTAGGCTTTTATCGTACTCAAGGCGGGAATCGAACCCGCACGTCTTGCGACATTGGATTTTGAATCCAAGTTTTTGCATGCTCAAAAAAACCGAAAAACACCATAATACCCCATCAATACTAATAAAATCAATACTCACCAAATATTTATAAAATCGTAAAAAACCAAGAAAAACCATAAAATGTTGAAACTATGTTGAAACCAGATTGATTATATTTGTATTCTAAAAGCAAAATATCGGTATGGCAACTACCAAATTAATGTTATATAAAGGCAAGAAAAAAGAGGATGGAACTTACCTCCTATCTCTTAGAATTACTCACAATAGAAAAGCTAGTTATCTATTCTTTGATTGGTTGGCAGAAAAACATTGGGATGGCAATCAAATGCGTGTAAAAAAATCACATCCTAATTCACAACGCTTAAATCATCGTATTATAAAGAAACTGGCAGAGGCTAATGATCTTATCCTAGAATTTGAAACCAAACAAAAATCATTCACTGCTGCAGATATTGTTAATGGACTTAAAGATGGAAGAAAGGACAGCTCATTTTTTAAACTAGCGGAACAATACATCACTGAACTTAAAGCACAAGGAAAATTCAATAGAGCAAACCCCGATGGGAGTAGAATAA
This sequence comes from uncultured Aquimarina sp., assembly GCF_947495315.1. Taxonomy (GTDB): domain Bacteria; phylum Bacteroidota; class Bacteroidia; order Flavobacteriales; family Flavobacteriaceae; genus Aquimarina. The sequence goes on from NZ_CANLYD010000024.1 coordinate 73,261, forward strand.
AACTATTTAGAGAGTTTCTTAAAGGTTCAGACATCCAATTTCATGAAATCGATACTGCGCTTTTAAAACGTTTTAAAACCTACATACTGACCAAAACTAATCAAAGAGGCGCAACTTCTGCGGAGCGATCAGTTATGAATGCGTATGTAGTAATACGAACCTTATTCAACCGAGCAATTACTGAAGACAGAGCTGATCAAAAAGATTATCCTTTTGGAAAAAACAAAATCCAGATCAAGTTTCCCGAAACTGTAAAAGTAGGATTAGATGAAAAGGAGATTTCTGATATTGAATCATTAGAATTAGAACACTACTCCCCTATTTGGCATACCCGAAATGTATTTCTATTCTCTTTTTACCTAGCAGGTATTAGAATTTCCGATGTACTTAATGTTAGATGGTCAGATATCCAGGATGATCGAATTATATATCGAATGAACAAGAACAATAAAGTAGATTCTTTAAAATTATCGGATAAAGTAAAGTCAATAATCAATTATTATCGTCACGATAAAAAAAGCAAACACGATTACATTTTTCCTGAACTAAAAAAAGCAAACCAAAAAGACCCTAAAGACATCAATGCCAAGGTTAAAACCGCTGTTAAAAAGTTTAATAAATATCTAAAAGAAATTGCAAGACAAGCAGAAATTGATAAAAAAGTAACTACTCATATTGCACGGCATTCATTTGGTAATATTGCTGGTGATAAAATATCCCCACAGATGTTACAAAAACTATATAGACATTCTCACTTAACAACTACCATTGGTTATCAAGGTAATTTTATTCATAAGGATACTGATGAAGCTTTGGATAGTGTTATTAATTTTTAAAAATGCTAATCACAACCAGAGATTTTATTCTTTAGACTTGTTATTTGGTACAATAACACCTTTAAAAACGTAACTTATTCTTTTAAATGGACCTGAAAAAAAGCCTAGAAAATAAACTTGAAGAAATAGCTAACTTCTTATTAAATCATAAAGATTATAATATAGAGATTGGTGCATTAACCGGAATTTCTGGAAATGCCCTGTTCCATTTTTATTATGCCAATTATAAAGATGATGACAGACATCGAGAAAAAGGAGCTGAGATTATATCAAAAGTTTTTAGCAGAATTGAACAAGGATATACTTATCCTACTTTTTGCGATGGGATCGCTGGTGCATGTTGGGTTTTGGAATTATTAAAAGAAGAAAAATTCATTGAGCTAGAAGAAGATATTATTACAGAAGATTTAGATGAATATCTGTTTAACAAAATGAAAGGTTTTATAACTAATAATAATTTTGATTTTCTTCATGACGCGATCGGTATAGGATATTATTTTCTTAAAAGATATGAAAACATTCAAATTTCATCACTTCGGAATAGATATGAAAAATATCTCTTAGAATTATTGAATGCCATATCTCAAAATGCCATTAAAGAGAGAAATATTGTTAAATGGAAATCAGAAATAAGATCTGGAGATTTTAAAGCAGAAGGATATAATCTTGGGTTAGCGCACGGAATACCAAGTACCATGTTTTTTTTATCAAAATTAACACAACATCTGATATTTTTTGAACAGTGCTTTAAATTATTAGAACCAGCTTGTAAATACATTCTAAGTTGCCAGTATACTGATAAAAGCTTAACATCCTCTTTTCCAAATTGGATAGTAGAGAATCAACCAACTTATTATAAATCCAGATTAGCCTGGTGCTATGGGGATTTGTGTATGGGAATTGCCTTATTACAAACGGCTAAAATGATACGAAACGAAACTTTCTATCAAAAAGCTATTGATTTACTTCTAAAAACAACTAAAAGAAAAGACTCTGTAGAAGTAGGAATAAAAGATCTAGGGTTATGCCACGGAACATTTAGTATAATAAACATGTATAAACAGATTTATCAAATAAGTAATAACAATAATTTTAAAGATAGTATGGATTTTTGGCTAAAATCTTCTTTAGACTCTCTATCACCTTCTTTGGAAAAAATTAACTTTGGTGAAGAGAAAATGGATTTGTTGAATGGTTTATCTGGAATAGGATTAACAATTCTTTCTTATCTAAATAATGATCTCACTAACTGGAAAGAAGCTTTGCTTATTAAATAAAGCCTTTATTATTTGCCTTTTTCTATTCGGTTTTGTATTTCTATTTCTCCATTAGGTGTTAAAACAGCACTAGAGGTCTCTTTAATAAAAATCATACCATCGAAATATTTATCTGGAATAATTTCCGAAATTGGAGAATATTTGCGTTCAAAAGTCCAAATAGAGCCAGCAGAGTGCATATCTAAATTTTTATTCAAAAAAGAATTTATGGCACCATTTTTTGGCTTTTGCTTAAAGTCTAGGAAAAACCTATCCTTTCGCGATTGCAAGAAATACCAATCTAGATTCTCTTCATCTCTTGGATATATTCTAAAAGAACCTACTTTACCATATTTATACTTACTATCTTTTTCTATATAACTTCTAGCCTGAAAACTTCCCTGATATGTAGAAAAACCAATGGCGTAATATTTTGAATCTCCTAGATATTGCTTTAAAATACTTCCTAATGGTTTTTGACTACCATTAGTATAAGATTTTGGATCTTTATTAATATGACCATTATGCGCCCATATCATCATCTTGGCTTCTTGACCCTTTTTGTTCAGTTCTTCCAGAATAGTTTGCGCCATAAATTCATCTCGAATATTATAATCTACCTTATCTCTTAGTTTAAGATCACCAGCCTCAACACCTTGAATAACCTTTTTTAGATCTGAAATAACATTAAGGTATTCTTGTTTTGAACTTTTATTAACTAATCTTATCTCATTAACAATAATATATGATAAGGTTCTGTATAATTGTTGTCTTTGGACAGATAAATCATTTTTACTTTTAACAGTCCTAATACTGTGAAATAAAGAGTCTACATTAATATCTAACAAAGGGTTATCTTTAGAATCGCCTATAAAATCACTTATATTTCTATATGCTATATCTAATCCATTGGTTTGTGTGTCAATACCAATGAATTTCACTTTTTTGGATTCCGGTACCGTTTTGTTGTAATCGTGCATCCATTCAATTAAATCAACAATAGACTCAACATTCCAGATCCAAAATCCTTGAGCAGATAAAGCATCTCTGCTATTGCCTTTCCCATATAAAACATAATCATTTATGGGTTTACAACCTATATAACTAGCCTCAAGACCAAAAAGAGTAAAACCCATTTCTTTGACCAAAAATTCAAACATTCGATGTTTCATTTGAAAAATCTCTTTGGCACCATGACTGGTTTCGCCCATACCAACAACTTTCACATTCCGCAGAACAGGCTTCAGTTGAGAAAGATCTTCAAACCCTGTTTCAGCTTTTACACCTTTAAGGGTAATCGATTTATCACTGATCCAATTAATAACACTATCTTTTTGTGCTTTTCTGAGTTTTAAAAGTGTTTTATACTCTTTAGGAGAGAAAGTATTGAATTTCTCAACAATATAACTACCGTTGATACTATTAATAAAATTTTCCCGAGCAGAATCCTTTAACCATTTTGAAATATAAGGCGATACCTTAAAAGTATACATACCACTCTTTTTAACAGGAAATTCAACGATCTCGAGACCATCTTCCCTATAATTATCTAAAAAAACTTGAATAGTATCTTTACTTGACGATAAAGCTAAAACCTGAAGGTTAACATCTTTTTGTTGCAAATGTAGTTGTAGAAAATCACCCTTTTTAAGAGATAGATTATAAGAATGTTTTTCATCACCAATTAAAGTTTTTTCACCACCCTTTTGAAATGATAAATGAGAGTTTTGACTAAAATTTTTATAAGGAAATGCTAATACTAGTAAGCAAATAATCTTAAATCGAATTATTACACAACAAACTTTTTTTGATTTTCTCAAGGACATAGGATAAGAAATAGTTGCTCTCAATAATTGAGAACAACTAAAATTATTTAATAGATATACTTTGAAAGGTTTTAAAATATTTTATTCGTTTTTATTGAAAATAATTATTCAACCTATTTAAATTATTGTTAGCACCCACCTTCACTTTGATTACAATTAGGATTATTTTTATCTTTCGTTTGGTCCCCACAATTTGCAAGTGCAGACCCCCCTCTAAAATACATCAAATCATTTTTATTAAGCTTTGAAATCGTAATCTTTTCTAATTGTAACTTTTTTGATTTTGTTTTCATAATATAATTTGTTTTATACAAATGTACTTTAACACTTAATAACATCATATAAAAGTTAGTCTTGATTCCGGAATTAAGACTTCTTTTCAAAATTAAAAGTTTGTTTTTCAATTATTTAATTGTTTTATAAAATATGATGGATATATTCCCGTTCTTTTATGAAATGATTTTGAGAATACTTCAGCAGAATTAAATCCTGACTCATACGCCAAAGCTTTAATAGTATACTTTCTAAGTTTCTTGTCTAATTTTAATCGTTCTACTATTTCGTCAATTCTCAAATCGTTAATATAAGACGTAAAGTTTTTGTTTCTATAAAGTTTTATAATTTGACTAAGATATTTGGAGTTAGTATTTATTTTTTTTGCCATTTTTCCTGTAGTTAAATTAATTTCTAAAAAACCTTTATTTTCTTCAAATTTATTCAACTCCTCCAGAATCATATTTACTACATCTTTTGAAATATCAGTTGTTCTCTTATCTATAATAATTTCTTTCTTTTCATTTTCCTTCTCATTTTTTTCTTTGATCAGTTCTTTAAACCGTCTTTTATATATTCTACTCCTTTGATGACTCCTTAAAAAAACGAAAAAGACAATAATGATAATAACAATGGAACCAATTATGATATAAGAAGATGTATCATTTCTCTTTTTAAGCCGATTAATTAAGTTTTCTTTCTCCGAAATTAAATTTGGAGTATCAAATTCTTTGATAAGTTTATCACTTGTTGATCTATATCTACTGGTTAATATACTGTCGTTATACAATAATTTATTGATAAAATGAAGCTGATTATCTACATCTCTAATAGACTTATAATACTCTATCATTTCAAGATATGCCGGTCTTGATTCAGAAATTAAATCATTGGATAATTGAACAATAGAATCTATTTTTTTAAAATATCCAAGAGCAGTTTCCCGTTGATTCAACAAATTATGTGATTTACCTAAATAAAAATATCCATCTATCAAATTATGATAACCATAGCTTATTTTATATTTACTTCTCAGAAACTGTTTCACCCCGTTTTCTAATGACAAGATAGCTAAATCATAATCTTTGTTATAATACTGAAATATCCCTTCATTTAAAGTATAAACTCCTTTAATATCAGTGTTTTGAGACATTTTTATTCCGAAATTATGAAAGTAGTATGCAGAATCAATCTCTTTATTTAATCGATACGTCGATACTAATTCTTGAAGTGTCATCAAATAACGTAATGAGTCGTTTACTTTTTTACCAATTTGCTCTTTTTCATATTTCAAGCATTTTTTGTAAATAGCTTTTGCTTCATCATATTTCCCTAGCTTTCTTTTTAAGGCGGCAATTTTAGAACGAAAAATAGATATATAATACCAAGCATTCATTTTTTCGGAATTTTTTAAACCTTCAAGGTAATATTGTAATGCTCTATTGTAATCACCTCTTAATTGTGTTATTCCGCCTTTACTATTATACATAGCACCAGTTTGAAGTACATGCTTAGTGTTTTTTACTTTTGCAATAGCACTATCTATATATATAATTTGTTTCTCATATTCATTTGAAAACATAAATGAGATCCAAAAATAACCTCTTGCCATTTCAGAAATACTATCAAGATCTTTTGCTTTTCGTAAATAAGCTTCTGCAATTATCCTGTTCTTATGTAGATCTTTTTCTGAAAATTGTTTTTCATAAAGTTCTTCAAAATCTAATTGAATCAAAGAATCAATAGTTTTAGATTCTGGATTTTGAGCCAACAAAATATTTTTGAGAAAAAAAATAAGAATGATACAAAAAAAGAGCTTTTGTATTTTCATCAGAATATCTTTTAATTATAAAAATTGAAACAAAGATTCATTTAATATTTTACCAGTCTTAATTCTAGAAAATCGTGCTCTTAATTCCAGAATCACGATATACTCCTCTTGCACTAACGTAATTATCAATCATATATTTGTCTCAAAACTAAAACGTAGTCGAAAATTTAATCAGTAACAAAACTACTATAAAAATCAATAGTCACTTTATAGAATTCCGTAATGATTTCAAAAAAGTCAACTCTTAAAAGAAAGTAAAAGATCTAATTCATCCAATGATCTAGAGATCTAAATATTCCATAAAACAATTTACTGCAAGTACAAATTTGCAAGATTTAAAAACGGTGTTTACGGATACTGAAAGGATATTTTCATGTCAAATTTTAAAAGGGAAATTATATAAAAACAAAAATGAACACAACAAAAAACAAACAAATCATGGAAGGAATTATTTCCGGAGACAGGATCGTCCTAAAATCATTTTATAAAAAAAACCTACCTCCTGTAAGAAAGCTGATTCTACAATATAAAGGGACTACAGAAGATGTAGAAGACATATTTCAGGAAGCATTAATATTACTATATAATAAATTACATTCAGGAGATCTAGAACTTCATCAACCAATATACTTATACTTTATCGGAATTTGCAAAAATTTATGGAGAAATCAGTTACGTAAACAACGAATATTAGAGCATCAAGAGTTTCAAATTGATAAAATAATAGATCCATCGCTTACGGTGATGGATAGAATTAACCAAAGACATCAACAAGCAGTTTATGACAAGCATTTTACTAGATTGAATAACAATAGTAAAAATGTGCTAAGGTTGTTTTTTGAAGGAAAAAGCATACAAGATATTGCCAGTAATATTGGATGTACAGAAGGGTATACCAGGAAAAAGAAATTCTTGATCAAAGAACATTTGTTTAGAATGATACAAAGTGATCCAATATATCATGAGCTAGTTTTTAGTTAAGCAATATGTGATTCTGTAAGGACTAAGCAAAGTCGAAAAAATCAAATCCTATAAGATTTAAAAAAAATAAAAAAACAGAGGTAACAATTACCCTTACTTATGTAGCTAAATTAATACAAACTAATTTCTGGGAATGTTATGGGCATAAATCCAATTACATTACCTACGAATTGAGGGAAAAAACGAACTATTAAACATTCAATTAAGACGAAGTATATGAAAAAACTATCATTTTTAATCGCATCCATCTTATTCTGGGGATATGGATATGCACAGAAATTACCCGAAATAGTCCCTTCTAATCCTGAAGCTGCGGCACTAGGTAAATATGGTGACATCCCTGTAAGCACATACACTGGAGTTCCAAGCATTAGTATTCCTTTAACAACACTACAAGGTACCTCACTGTCAATACCCATAAGTTTAAACTATCACGCCTCTGGTATCCGAGTTAACGAAATAGCCTCTAGGGTCGGTCTAGGATGGAGTATGAGTTCATTAGGCAGCATCACTAGAAGTTACAGAGGACTACCTGATGACTCTGGTGGAGGTTTTATAAATACACATTATACTGTAGCGAATTTATTAGCTGGTACCAATCTGCAAACAATAAACAGACTTGCTGAAGTTTATAGTGGTTATGACTTTGAATCTGATATTTATAATTATAATATTTTAGGCGAGCAAGGAAAATTCTTTTTTACCCAGCAAGGCGATGTGGTAACCTTTCCAAAATCAGACATCGAAATTATCCCAATTATGGATGCATCTCGAAAAATCATCGGATGGGAAATAGTAGCAATCGATGGTACAAGATATTATCTGGGTACTTCAAAAAATGGGACTAGATCCGCAAATGATACTTCAACAGTATATGGCACCAATGGTGTGACCATACCACAGGCTTCTACTCCACTTCAGAACTACATTACTACCTGGCATATTATGGATATTGAAGCCTATGATGGCAACATCACCTCTTTTGAATATGATTATGCTGCTATTTCTTTCTGGAATTTAACAAGTCAGAGTCGAGAAATAGCAGCACTTTCAGGCACTTCTGGAAACATTGAACGTATCAGTTACGCCAACAATCAAGACAAGGTACACAGAGTGGTTAATATCACTAATGATAATGGTAGGCTACACTTCAATTATGATTTAGCTAGAGAAGATCTTAAAGCGGATTTTGCCCTAACAGGGGTAGCACTTCTTGATAAGTTCAACAATACCGTAGAGGAGTATCAGATGGAATATGACTATTTTAATTCAACACAACTTCATAATGATAATCTTGGTGATTTAGACCAAAGAAGAAAACGACTATACCTAAAAAACGTCAAACAAATTTTTAGTAATCAACCGATTAAAGTCCATACATTAACCTATAACACACAGCATATACTACCAGATCGTTTTTCCTTTGCACAAGATTTTTGGGGGTATTATAATGGGCGAAATAACATACGTTTATACCCTGAGATTAAATGGAATGTTAATGGGGTACTAAGCACTATCCTTGGTGGTGATCGCAAAGTATATGAACCTTTTGCAAAAGCTTGTGTCTTGACCAAAATAGAATATCCAACCGGTGGGTCTACCGAATTCAACTTTGAATCAAATCGTATTAGCAATCAAGGTTTTTTTGGGTTAACTAATATGGTGCAGACTACCTTAGGAGGTATAAGTAGTATCAATTCTAATGCTACTGAGTTTGTTGAAGATATTACTATCAACGATCCAAGTCCATATGTGGGAGGTATTAATTGGAGCGTTTCGATGGAAACTTGCGCGAATCCAGATGGTTTGGATTGTCCTTATGCGGAACTTTATATTCTGGAAAATAACCAAGAACGCCTACTTTCCAGAAGTAATGGCCAGAACCTAACCCGAGGTATTGTTTATGACCCAGCAAATTCGTTACTATTAAGAATAAAATTGTACAACTATACTGGCACAATTAGCGATAGAAAAGAAATTAGGGCATTTATAACTGGACTGCAATTGGATGCTGACGATCAAAATGCAATTGCAGCGGGTGGATTACGAGTCAATCAGATAAGTAACTATGATTCTGATGGCACAAAAATACTTCAGAAAAATTATGAATATACGTATTTTAATGATTCTACCACCTCCAGTGGTGCTTCGCTGAATCCACCAACATTCTTATACAAAAATATACCCTTCTGCAACCAGGGTGTTGTAGCAGGGTTTTCAGATATTTTGAAGTCAAATAGTATTTTTCCACTTACTAATGGTAGCTCCTATACTGCTGGCTATACCCAGGTAACGGAACTTTTAGACAATGGCAACCAGGGTAAAAATGAATTTACCTATCTATTCACCTATGATGGAGATGGATTTCAGAGTAATGTCTATCAGCATGGGGCACCAGCTGATATAATACTAAATACGCCCTTGCAAGACTTTTCTCACAGAAGAGGGCTACTGCTTGATAAAAAAACGTATGCTAAAAACAAGGATGGTAGCTTCGATCTTTTAGAACAAACAGAGAACAGCTACACCAAGTTCGGTCAATTGATATCAGAAAATAACGTGGTGATTGACTATTCGTATGAGGGTACTTGTTATGGGGGGTTTAACATATATCAAAATCTAAGTGAACGGTATCATCTTGAGCGCCAAACCTTAACTAGCTATTTTGATACAGGTAACCTAACTACCATAAAGAGTTATATGTATGACTCTGGGTATTCAGGTCGTTCTTTTTCAATAGGGAACACAACTACCAATAGTAATAATCAAATTATTGAAATAACAAACTTTTTCCCAGATGATATTGCTTCTGTAAGTTCTCTAGAAGGTGGAAACTTGCCATCTGACGCTTTTAACGCCATCAGTAGGATGAACAAAAATGGTATTAAAAAAAGAATTGGACAACCTATCCAAACCGAAACGATTCATAATGGAGCTAAGACCACACAACGTACGAATTTTAAAATCTGGAACAATCAAATCATAGCACCTGAGTTTGTACAAACCGCCAAAGGAAACGAAAATTTAGAAAGTAGAATCCAATACCACGCCTATGATGACAATGGTAATCCTCTAGAAGTATCTAAAACAGATGGTTCGCATATCAGCTACATCTGGGGATATGACAAACAATATCCAGTAGCTAAGGTAGAGAATGCTACTAGATTACAAATTGAAGCATTATCTGGATTTGGATCTGATTTCCATACAGTAGAAGGAGGGCTATCTAGCACTCAGGAAAACACTTTGCGAACTGGTTTGCCTAATGCTATGATTTCTACCTATGAATATGAACCTTTAGTAGGAGTTACAAAAATGACAGATCCGCGAGGCTATACTATATATTATAATTACGATGATTTTAATCGATTAAAATTCGTAAAAGATCAAGATGGAAATATTCTATCAGAGAACGAGTACCATTATAAGAATAACTAATACAGGAACGATGATAAAGATGAGAACACTATTTTTAGTAATTACTGTATTAGTAAGTACAGTAGTAAGCGCACAGACACAGAGCGAGAATTATGTAAAAACGACGGTTTATCAGACCGAAGTTCAGGATGGACAACAAAGCCAAGTACTGGAGAGTGATAAGATTGAATCTGTCAATTATTTTGATGGATTAGGTAGGGTTAAACAATCAATTGCTGTAAGGGCAGGTGGACAAAAACAAAGCACTAATATTTTTGATTGGACTGATGATTGGACCGTTGGAAATGGATCAACTCCCTTGTTTAATAGTACAGGTAGAACAGTAGATAATAAGCGTGAATTTGGAACCAATCCATTTAGCGAGCAATCCTTACTATGGCGTTGCGGAAATAATGAAAATATACAAACCAACGCAGGGTGGAATTCGGATCATTTCACGATAGACAAATCCATAGGATATATGTATACTGTATGGATCAAACGTACAGGAACTGTATCAGGAACAGCATACCACGGGATTTGGGATGTGAATTTTGTAAATGGAACTAGCAATGGAAATCCATATTTCTTACATGAAAAATTGCCTAATGCAAGTACTTGGTATTTATTAGTTGGGATGATATATCCACATAATTATACAGGAGGAAATCCTTCTATTAGCGGAATCTATGATGTGAACGGTACAAAAGTAGTTAATGGAACAGATTTTAAATGGAAAAATACTACTACTTCTACTCGATTAAGAGATTTTTATTATGATGGAAATGCTACTAATTCTTATGCATATTATTGGAATCCGAAGATTAGTAGGGTTGATAATAACTTACAACCAATTGCTCAGTTGATTGAGCAATCCAAACCCAAAGATATCATCACCCATTATGAATATGATGCTCTTAGCAGACAGTCTAAACAATATCTTCCCTATGCTTCTGAAGGGACACAAAACGGAGCGATATATACTGATCCTTTGACAGAGTTAAATAATTTTTATAACACCACAAAGTATCAAAATACCACTAATCCATATTCAGAAACCATTTTTGAGGCTTCTCCATTAAGCAGACCTTTAAAACAAGCAGCACCTGGATTAGAATGGATTGCAAAATCTACCGGAGATGATCATACCATAAAATTGGATAGGAAGGCCAATAGTGCCGCAGATGATGTGGTGTATTTTAAAGTAAACTTTACAGGAGGAAATACCGAAGCTCCTGCTTTGGTCAAAGTAGGTGATTATCCAGATAATGAACTCTTTGTAAACATCACCAAAGATGAAAACTGGAAAAGTAGTGATGGTGATAATCACACTACAAGAGAATATACAGATAAATCAGGAAGAGTTGTTTTAAAAAGAACCTATAACGGAAGTGCCCACGACACCTATTATGTATATGATGATTTTGGAAATCTTACTTATGTAATCCCTCCAAAGGTTACAGTCACTAACGGAGTATCCACTACAGAACTCAATGAACTGGGATATCAATATAAATATGATAGCAGAAACCGATTAGTAGAAAAGAAAATACCAGGCAAAGGATGGGAGTATATCGTATATAACAAATTGGACCAGCCAGTGATGACACAGGATGCCAATCAGCGGCCAAAACGAGAATGGCTCTTTACCAAATATGATGTATTTGGAAGAGTAGCATTTACAGGATTACATATACATCCAAGCGTCATCAACAGAACTATTATGCAAGGTTTTGCAGATACCAGATCTACCAATTGGGTGAATAGAACTACATCTTCTATTGTAATTGCAGGTACTTCAATATATTACAGCAATGATGCAATACCTACCGGGATAAACCAGATTTATACCATCAACTACTACGACAATTATACCTTTGATCAAGATGGAATGAACAAACCTGCTAGTGTATATGGTGTGTCAACCAGTAATAATGTAAAAAGTTTACCAACGGGATCTAAAATACGAGTATTAGGAACTAATAATTGGATAACGACTGTAATTGGATATGATGATAGCGGGCGAACTATCTGGTCAGGTACCAGAAATCATTACTTGAGTACTATTGATAAAACAGAGACCAAATTAGATTTTGTGGGCAAACCTATAGAGGCTAGGACTTCTCATGTAAAAAATGGCAGTACACCTCTGATAACAACAGACACTTTTACCTACGATCATATGGGGAGATTAGTAACCCAAAAACAACAAATCAATAACTTTGCAGAAGAGTTGATTGCGCATAATGTATATGATGATCTAGGACAGTTAGAAAGTAAAAAAGTAGGGAATGCAGAACAAGCACCCTTACAAACCGTAGATTATAAGTATAATGTAAGAGGATGGTTAACCGATATTAATGATGTAAATACCATTGGAGATGATTTGTTTACGTTTAAGATCAACTACAATACTGTAGAAGGTAGTTATAATGTACCATCTTTATATAATGGTAATATTGCACAAACTATATGGAAGACAACTAATGATAATACAAAACGTTCCTATGCGCATGAATATGATGCTTTAAATAGGATAAAGGGTAGTTATTTAAGATTTAACGAATCTCTTACCGAGGCTTTTCGTAGATCTTATGATCTAAGAGATATAGAATATGATAAAAATGGCAATATAACCACGCTTATAAGGTATGATCAGGCTGGTACTGATAATGTAATGGATAATTTAACCTATGAGTATGATAATGGCAATAAACTAAACAAAGTAACTGATAGTGGTAATAAGAACGAAGGTTTTATTGAGGGAAGTAATACAGATAATGATTATCTTTATGATGACAACGGAAATATGATTTTTGATAAAAATAAAGATATAAGCTCGATTACATATAATCACTTAAACTTACCAGAAAGGATTGAGTTTGTTTCTAGTATACCGAGCCAACAGAAACGTATCGATTATGTATATGATGCGACTGGATTGAAACTGAGAAAAGTAGTAACAAACTATCCATCTAGTAATACTACTGAGTATGCAGGAAATCATATCTATGAAAGTAATTATTCCATTGGATTACCTCCTGGACCTAATAATTCTGACGAAAAAGTATTAAAATTCATGAACCACCCGGAAGGATATATAGAACCTAATGGGACTGGTGAATTTGATTACGTATACCAATATAAAGATCATTTAGGGAATATTCGATTGTCTTACTCAGACAAGGATAGGGATGGTAAAATCGATATCCTGAGAAATAACGCAGATGTAGATGGTGATGGTGATCTGGCACACGAAATCCTACAAGAGAAGAACTATTATCCCTTTGGACTACAACATAAAGGATACAATGATCTTATCATATCAGAGCACAAGTATGGTTTTGGTGGTAAAGAAGAGCAAAATGAACTTGGGTTAAAATGGATTGATATTACTGCACGTAATTATGATCCAGCGATTGGACGATGGATGAATCTCGATCCACTTGCAGAAGATATGCGTAGACACTCACCATATAATTATGCTTTTAACAATCCTATATACTTTATCGATCCAGATGGAATGGCTCCAACTGATCATTATTTAGATGAAAATGGTAAGTACTTAGGTGAGGATGGTGCAGTTACAAATAATGTTAGGGTTATATATGGTGATGATTTTAGAGATATTAAATCTAATAATAATGGTTCTACCCTTTCTATGGAAGCAACATCACAATTACAAAAATCGAGTAATGTGGTAACCATAAATGAAAATAAGATACAGAATGATATTGATAATGTCAATAATCAAACTGTAGTCGACCAATCTGTGGAAAGACAAACATCTATAGTACTTAAAATAGACTCTAAAAGTGCAGGTAATCCAACGGCAGAGGTTACTAGCGTTAGGGGGGCTGATGGAGTTACATCGGTAAATAGTGGTAATGCTACGATCTCATATGATGTACAAAGAGATGGGAGAAAAACAGTTGGTGGTAGTCAAAATATCCTTTTAGGAGTAGTTCATTCTCATAATGATGTTTCATCTACTACTACTACTGGAACAACAACAACGACAAGAACCAATATTCCAGGAACTTCTCCAACAGATGTCAATACATCCTCTAAATTGGGTATACCAATTTATTCTATAGATTCTTTTACTGGGAAAATTTCTAGTTCAGTTCCAGCACCATTTTCAGGAGGAACAGGACCTCTAATGCATCGTACTTATAATGGAAAACAAACCAATAATATTAGCAGAACATTTAATCAGAGTGTAGGACAAGATGCTTTAAAAAAATATTTATAAAATATGAGAAATATAATTCTATTATTCTTGGTGTCTTTATTAATAGGATGCAAGTCAACTGAGGTAGCAAAACCTTCTAATTTAGATAACACTATTGTTTATGTACTACCTGTGGAAGTTGAAAATATTTTAAAAAATCATTTTTCAGAACTAGAGAACACTAATAATGTTGTATTAGATTTACAAAGGCATAATGACTATTTTGTTGCTTTTGTTAGTTCTTCTGATGTTTTTTGGAAGATAGCGACAAACCGAAAAGTTGTAATTGACACAAAGTTTTATCCATTAATATTTGATTTAGACTTTTCCTTTGCAACTACTGAAAGATCAGGTGATGTTCTTAAGCGATTAAAATCAAACAACAAAGAAAATTCTATTCTCAGAAAACAGATTGCACAGCTATACCGTAATATTTTTAAAGTAAAATTTACAAAAGAAGGGGAAGTATTATATAAAGGTTTTGATGATAATTGGTAACCCCTGCTCCGTAAAGTCTCCTGACTTAGCGGAATAATCAAAGAAGGATTATAAAAGATAAGAACCAGTTAAATTGATTTGTAGCTGGTTCAATAGAACAGTTATATCAATAGTTAACCAAACCTTTCTTATTTAAGCAAAACATCCTACCAAATTTGCAAATAGGTTAGTGTTTTCAATTCAATAAATGAAATAATTATATCTCCTTTTGATTAATAGCAAAAGAGAGGGTGCTAGTTTATGACCTAATAATACCAAAAATGAAACAAGAACAACAACTATTATATAAAGTCATGCGTAATTTTGAAGGAATGCAAAAGATTGAAGTATTTGATCTTTTACATAGAATGGAAGTTTTGCTATACTATGCAAAAAGCCCCTTACAATCAGATCATCTTAAAAGAATAATCAATTCTGATATGGATCAGGAGAGCGCTGTAGATCCTTTTGGATTTACAATCTTACCTAACGGTAACTTTTGCGAGTTTGAGGGATCTAATGATTGGATTCATATTTATAAAGAGGTAAAACGAGGTTTTAGCAGATGCAACCCTTTCACCACCTATTATTTTAAAACAAAATATGCGCCATTAGAACTTTTAAGACTAACAAAAAGCAACCTGCTAGAAAATGTACAAAATACCTCTCACGAGATTGAGATAAGTGCTTTTTTAATAGCACATAACATTTCAAAGAAGGATTCGCAAGGAAATTTACTGCTATTGGGATTATAATATAGAGCAGTATGGAAACTAACAACTTAAAAAAAACAGCACTATGAACATATAAATACATAAAAGGGAAAATAACCAAAACACATATCGTCTATGGAACCTATGGATATATTTTATCAGATCCTGCACGAAGATCTGAATCCATTGATCAGCCAAACAACTAAAAAATTTTATTCACTAAACTCTAAAAACCTAAAATCAAATTATACATTAACCGAAGAACAAAACAATAGTGAGGAAACAGAGAGATACACATTTTATGAAAACCTGCTATCTGATACTTTAAAAAAAGTAAAGAGGGATATCCATAATAAAGTGTTTCGATGTATTGATGATCCCAGTAGTATTAATTCGATCATACAAAATCATCAAATTTTGCTTCTTAACTACTGCAAGGTCATTGAGCAAACCTATCTTCCGGAGGATAAAAACGAGAAATATCAGATTTCAGAAGATAAATCAATAACTGACATTTTCAAACTGATATATCAGACGCTCGA
>NZ_CANLYD010000025.1 GCF_947495315.1 uncultured Aquimarina sp.
GCAAAACGATTTTTAGATAACCATTTCGGGGTGTAGCGTAGCCCGGTTATCGCGCCGCGTTTGGGACGCGGAGGTCGTCACGCTTGAGGCGTGACCACCCCCTAAAAATTAAAAAATGTTCGTTTATATATTATATAGCGATAAAAGTTCAAGATATTACGTTGGTCAAACTGCTGATATCGATAAAAGATTGAAAAGACACAATTCAGGGATAGTTCCATCTACAAAAAGTGGTGCTCCTTGGAAGTTAGTTTTGCAACTTAAAACATCTTCAAGATCTGAAGCAATGATTTTGGAGAAAAAAATAAAGAAGAGAGGTGCAAAACGATTTTTAGATAACCATTTCGGGGTGTAGCGTAGCCCGGTTATCGCGCCGCGTTTGGGACGCGGAGGTCGCAGGTTCGAATCCTGCCACCCCGACTTTAACATTTTAATCCTGGTAATCGATCGATTATCAGGATTTTTTTATTTTAAAAACTTCCGAAAAACTCTCTTTTTTATGTTAAAACGGATCAAGACCAATTAAAACACCGTGGTAAGGTCAACAATTCGGATAACTAATTGATTCAACATTTCTTACTTGTTGAAAACAAACATACTTTGTAAAAGGTTTGGCTGGGAAACAGGATTAGAACCTACACATTTTAGCATCAACTGCCGAACTTTTTGCTCCTCACATGTTTAATGGTAAGAATCGGCAATATCTTAAAAGAGGACTTGATTCACGGTTTTGGCTTGGGAATGTAGCCCTTCGACTTCGCTCAGTACGGACTAACCTTCCCAGTACGGCGGGAAGAGGTAGCGAAGTGGAAAACCAAAAACGGGGATTAGGTCTAAGACCTTTTGTAGAGAAGCTCTTTTTCCGAAATGTAGAGCAACGAAATGAAGGGAAATGTGCTGAACGGCTTATAAAAACGGATTATTCTTCTTGACACAATTTATAGTGAACTAGATTAAAAAGTGCAGGTTTTATTATTAAAAACACTCTTAAATGTTGGTTACGTAAAAAGTGAATTAACGAAACCGCTAAAAGATTCCACAAATGGACACTTGTAAAATGAGTCTAGTGGCTTTTTAATATAATACCGTAAAATGGTCCAGATATAGTACCCCTTCAATTTCTACTACCATCACATCCAAAGACGGTATTTTGATATCACCGCATAGAAACCATCTTCAAAAGTGTAACATTTTTGAGATGTGTTTGTCCTTAAAAGAAAACATACCAATGCCAAAACCAATACTTGTCACCATTTCCCTGTTTCTGACGCTAAGCTGCGCTGAAAAAAAGGAAAATCAAAAATCTACAAGTCAAGCCTATAACGATAGATTTGAAAAGCTTTCCAACGACATTCCTAAATGGATGGAAGCCCATGATGTCCCAAGCATTTCGTTTTCAGTAATCGAAGAAGGCAAGCTGGTGTGGTCAGAAGTTTTTGGTCTACAAGATGAAAATACCGTGGCAAACGACAGTACACTTTACCTGAGTGCTTCCATAGCCAAACCATTGACCGCAGAAATTTTCCTGCGCCTTGCATCGTTGGGAAAGGTTTCTCTCGACGAACCCATGGCCAACCATTGGCTCGACCCAGATATTGCCGGAGACCCTCGTGCCCAACAGCTTACTCCACGCCATGTGCTGACCCACCAGTCCGGATTCAAGAATTGGCGAAGAATGACCGATGGAGTATTGCGTTTTGAGCGAGCACCAGGAGTTGAAATGGGCTATTCAGGGGAAGGGCTTCAATACTTGGTACGATTCATCGAAAAAAAACTTGGTCGCCCTTTCAACGATATTGCTTATGACGTGCTATTCGAACCTGAGAATATGGAAAACTCAGCATTACAAGACCAAGATTGGTACAAAGGACGTTTGGCATGGCCTTATTTTCCAAAAGGTCAATGGATGGAGCCCTTTCCTGTGGAAAAAGCATTTGGGGCAGGTGGTCTGCGCACGACCACTGCAGATTATGCCAGATTCATATTGAGTATTCTGAATGACGAAAAAGTCAGTGCCGATTTAAGGAAAGAACAATTCAAAATTTCCCTGAACCAGTACCAAAGGTGCATTCAATCCGCCACAGTTCCCGAAGCGTGCCCCAAACAGCTTGGATTCGGGCTTGGCTGGTATCTTTATGCATTTGATGATGAAAATGTAATTGGGCATACAGGGGCCAACATGGGAGAACGGACCTTGGCCGTATTCAGCCCTTCAAAAAAATCAGGGTTGGTAGCGATGTCCAATGGTTCGAACGGAAATCATGTCATCTACAAAATTGCTGAAGCGATTGGAGTGCACCAAGGCTTTATCGATATTGAAAAACCAAAATGAAAAGAGCAATTCGAAAAATGAACAACATGAATATGAAAAAACTACTTACAGTCTGTTTAATGGTAATATTGACCTTGTCTGCTTCCGATGCCCAAGAAATTGATAAAATAGTGTACATGGACTTGGTACACGGACAACGGATGTGGAACGATAATAAGCATCCTGTTCTGGGTATCGGTTTTGAAGATAGTGCCCGAATAAAGTACATGAACGAGGAACTGACCAAATCCCTCAAACCTCATAATGCAAGAATCTCCTTTCTCAAAAAGGAAATCCGCTATAATAATATTAAAAATGGAAGCCTGCTAATTTTGCACGTTCCCTCTAGTCGTTATACCCAAAGAGAACTGAAGGGAATCAAACGCTACCTAAAGAATGGCGGTGCGCTGCTTTTGGTCATGGAAGCAGATTACTGGACAGATTTGGACAAGACCAATGTAAATGACATCATTGCCGACCATGGTATTAAGTACGGCTCACAAAGCCGGGATACACTCACCGGAGGATATACGAAAAAAGGAACTCTCATGCCGCAGAAACTAAAGGTAACCTATGAACTGGGTCGTTCAATAGAAGGTGGAGTACCCTTCGCATACAATGTCCAGACGCATGAACCTTTCGGAGTCTATAAGCAACTTGAGAAAGGAGGCAGGATGGTTGTATTAGGCGACGCCATGGCCTCTTTGTACATGACAGAATGGAGAGAGGTTAATGACTATCAATGCCGAGAGTTTATGCAGGAAATCATTCAATGGCTCTTGGGGAAATAATCTAATGGATTATACTTTTATTTATTATTTAATCCAAAAAAATACAATATGTCTGCTAGGGTCTATAAAGCCAAACCAATCAACTTGCTAGGTGCCCCAGACTTTTTGCTCCTCACTTGTTTGACAATTAGAATCGGCAAGAACCTTAAATGGGTAGGAACTATTGAACGAAGCCCAAATTCTTAATCTATGGTTGGATTTATGTTAACTTCTTCTCGAAAACAACAAAGGCTTTGACTTTCCGATTAAAATCGGACTTGATTCACGATTTTGAATCTGTAATGTAATGTTCCTTTCTGGCACAACGGAAAGTGTTAGTGGGATGAAAAACAAAAATCGAGGATTGGGTCTAAAACTTTTTGTAGAGAAGTATTTACCAAATAGCTATAATTAAAAATGAAATATCTCAAACAGTGATTACAACTTTGTAGTCGCTTTTTTTGTGCTTCTGCGAAAGTGATACTGTAACATTAAATTTTGGTCATTCCTCAAAAGATTTTGGTTAACAGTAAGGTGTGTGTGTCAAATATCTTTGTACCATCAAATAATAACATTTTAAAAATTACAATTATGAAAACTTTAAAAACAATTTCAAAAATAGTAATCGTATCACTTATAATGATATCATTTTCTGGTAGTGCTCAAAATAATAATAGTATAGGCCGTCAATTCTATGACGCATTTCAAAAAGGTGATTTTGATAAGTTTGATCATATAATTCATCAGGATGTTGTAACCATATCCTCGGGATCTTATCAGAATGCAAATGGAATAGAGGCTCTTAAAACTTGGGCAAAAGGATTCTTGACTGCTTTCTCTGCCAGAGTTGATTTAGTGGATGAATTAGAAACAAAAAATAGAGGCTTTATTGCCGTAAATCTTAACTGGAAGCACGTTGGTGATTTCTTTGGGATGCCACCTACTGGAAGAGAAGGCACTTCAGTTGAATATCTTATTTATAAAATCAAAGATGGAAAAATAAGTGAAATAAGAGCTGCTGATTTATCATTAGACTTAGTGACTTATATGAAAGAATCTGGATTTCCAGTTCGTATGGGAATGCATCCAGAACCACTTATTAAAGGAATAGAGAGAAGACCAATGAATCATTAATTCTAAAGGTTCTAGCCTTCTTCAATTTAACAAAAAATAATACAAAGATGAATACATTAATTATAGGAACGGGAAATGTGGGCAAAACTTTAGCTCAGAAATTTCAAGAAAACAATCACCAAGTTAAATTATACAATGCGTCTGGTAAAATACCAGAAGGTTTTACTAAAAACCATTTTGCAACAAATTTACAAGCGGTAGTTGGTGAAACAAAACTAATTGTGCTTGCGGTACCTTTCGAAGCAGTTCAGTCAATTTTTAGCGGACTAACAATACAACCAGAAACAATAGTCATCGATGCAACAAATCCTATAGCATCGGATATGAAAAGTATGAGCGTAGGAAATACAAGTTCTGGAGCAGAAAAAATAAGCGAATGGTTACCTAACGCTCAAATCGTAAAAGCATTTAATACGACTGGTTGGGAAAATATGGCAGATTCTAGTTATCAAAACGGAAAACTGGCAATGCCTTACGCAGGCAATGACAAAAAATCAAAACAAGCTGTGGCACGTATTATTGAGTCTTTTGGTTTTCAGCCTTTTGATACTGGAGATTTATTTATGGCGCGCTTTTTAGAACCTATGGCAATGGTTTGGATCTATCAAGGAAGGATAAATAGCAACAATCCAAATTTTGGGTTTAGTATTCTTGAGAGGTAATTGACTTCATTAAATTTTGATCATTTTCTAAAAGATTCTGGTTAACCGAAACATAGCTTCCTATAATAACTTTGTAGTGCCAAACATAAATAACAAAATCTAAAAATATTGAAAATGAAAACTATAACAAACATAGAAGTAGTACAAAAATTTTTAACACTACAGTACGAAGGAAAGATCGAAGAAGCATTTGCTAATTATGCAGATTCTAGTTTTGAATGGATCGTATCTAGTGCTAATAATAACGAATTAACAACCGCTATTCCTTGGGCTGGAATGACACATAAAGGATTAAAAGGATACAAAAACTTAACAAGTCAGCTCTTTGGCGAATACGAAGCATTAGAGTTTGATACCAAAGAATTCTACGAAGTACAGGATAAAGTCATTATGATAGGGCATTTCAAGTTCAAACATTATAAGACTCAAAAAATAGCAGACAGTGATTTTGTTGGACTTTTCAATATGAAAAACGGAAAAATAGCAGGAGGACAATTCTACGAAAATACCTATGCTGTAGCACAAGGCAGAAAATAATATACGAATCAATTTAGAAATATAATAAAATGAAAACGATAGCAGACACACCATTAAAAAAAGAAAATTTTAAACAAATCAAGGTAAATGGTTTTAACTTCAATGTATATGATGAAGGGGACGAAGACCAACCTGTAATCCTAATGATTCATGGGCAACCAGGATTTTCAGAAGAATACAGATTAAATGTACCAGCATTTAGAGAAACTGGTTATCGTACCATAGTTCCAGATTTATTAGGAGCTGGAGAATCTGATAGGCCAGAAGGTATTGAGCATTATACTGGTGCGAAGGATTATGAACACATTTTAGGTATTATGGATGCATTAAATATTGAGAAGTTCAACATCATCGGTGGAGATAGAGGTTCGTTACCAGCCTGGTTCATTGCTGCTTTTAACCCTGAACGAGTGGAAAAACTAATAAGCGAAAATTTAAGTCATTTAAACGGGTTCTTTAGTCAGGGAATTGCTCAGAGCAAACTGTCTTGGTATATGCTCTTTACCCAGTTTGATATTGCGGAAGAATCATTTAAGGCAGATAACTGGGCAATGTTCAAAGCGTGGATGGAATATCATCCAGATGTGAGTCATTGGATAAAGAATTTTGAAAGACCAAATGGTTTTAAAGGTGCGGTACTTAATTGGTACCGTGCAAACGCAAACCCAGATAACAAAAAACAAGGAGAACCTTTACCTAATGTAAATATTCCTGTACTGATTATTTACTCAAATAATGATGCTTATCTTGATAGAGAACAATTGGCATTAGGAAGTCAATACATTGATAGTCGGGTTGAGTACAAAAGAATTGAAGGTTCAGGACACTTTATCGCCAGAAATGCACCAGAAGAATACAATAAAGCAGTACTTCAATTTCTAAATAAATAATGAAACTTAAAATGAAAAATCAAATCTTAATTATAGCAGCAAATTCAGCAACATCTACAAGAACTGAATGATCGGTTAGTTAATTATGGCTATCATTTTTGATCATTTTGGTCTTATGGGTTTTGTAATTTAATCTCTTAATTGGAAAGACTTGATGGCATACTACTAATTCTGATTGGGCTATTGTGATAAAGAAATATTAAAATAAATTCAAATGAAAAAAACATTCAATATCGGAATCATCGGTTCAGGAAGCATCGGTGGTTTACTCGGAAAATTTTGGGCAAATGCAGGGCACAATATACTATTGAGTTCTAGAAATCCAGAGAAACTGAAACCGCTAGCAAATGAAATAGGAAACAATGTAAAAGTGGGTTCAGTACAAGAAGCAGCAGAATTTGGCGATATCATCCTAATGGCAGTCAACTATAAAAGTGTAGATGAAGCTTTGCAAAGTATCGGCAATCGACTGGACAATAAAATTGTTATTGATGCTACAAATCCTCTTGGATATGATAATGAAGGCAAACTCTATAGAATGATTCCCGAAGGTATAACTGCCGGAGAATTTATGGCAAAAAAACTTCCGAAAACCAAACTCATTAAATCTTTTACCACACTTTGGTCTGAGTATTTAAGAAAAGAAGCATTCCGTGCTGATGAACTATTGATAATGCCAGTTTCTGGTGATAATGCTGATGCAAAAGATAGTGTTAGTCAGCTTATTGAAGACGCTGGATTTTCACCTTACGATTTGGGTAAACTTAAAGATTCTAGACCTCAAGATCCTGGTAGTAACATTTGGAACAAACCTTTGACACTTATAGATTTTGAAAAACAGATAAACTAAAATTTAATAAACACAAAATCAGTAGTAATAGCGAATACTGTTCATTTTGCAAAAGATTATGGTTAAACCAGATGGGAGTTGGGAAAACTATATTAACACAATAAAAAAGTAACAATTAAAAAATATAAAAGATGAAAAGAGAAAGAGTTTTAATAATAGGTGGGAGCGGCGGAATGGGACTTGCAACAGCAAAAGTTTTAATCAAGAACGATTATGAAATTATTGTTTCAGGAAGAACAGAAGCAAAGCTAATCGATATTTCGAACCAATTAGGACCAAACTCTTCTTATGTGGTTATGGATGCTTCAAATACAGTTGAGTTAAGGAATAAGCTCACTGAATTACCAAAAATAGACCATATGGTCGTCGCAGTTTCTGTGAGAGCAAATGCTAGTGACATAAAAACTACATCAGAGGAAAATGCAAAACAAGCATTTCAAAGATTTTGGATTAGCTACAATGTTCTTCACTTTGCATCACAGGTTTTGAATAGAAATGGTTCTGTAACATTAATTTCAGGAAGTAGCGGTAAGACGCCTTTGAAAGGATATGGAGTCTGGGGAACTTTGCACGGCAGTTTAAATACTTTAGTTAAGCAAGCATCGATTGACATTGCACCATTTAGAGTGAATGCAGTATCTCCTGGTGGGATAGGGATTAATACAGATAGGCAGCTGACCGAACATCGAGGAAACGTTGAAGATATTGCAAATATGATCTTTGCAATAATATCAAATCCAGCTGTTACATCAACCGTAATAGATGTCGATGGAGGAGAGCGAATGGGAACTTGGAACGGATAATATAAAAGTTAAACAGAAGAATAACATTAGTAACGCATAAAAGAAGATATAATGAACACAAAATCAATAATAATAGTAGGTGCAGGTCCAGGAATTGCAATGGGCGTAGCAGAAAAATTTGGCAAAGAGGGCTATTCAGTAGGACTCATAAGTCGTACAGAAGAAAAATTAAAAAACCTTCAAAATGAACTCTCAGAAAAAGGAATTCATTCCGCTTTCGCGAAAGCTGATGCAGGAAATCCAAAAGAATTAAAAATTGCAATACAATCTTTACGTAAAACATTGCCTAACATAAAAATTGTGCATTACAACGCAGCGGTTTTGAGACCACTAAATGTATTAAACAATAGTCCTCAAGAGCTATTGAACGATTTAAATGTGGGTATTATAGGTGCAGTAACTACTGTTCAAGAATTGCGTAACGATTTGAAAGCTAATAATGGTACCATATTACTAACAGGAGGCGGTTTTGCCGAATATCCTATGGCGGCATATGGTTCCATATCTATTGCAAAAGCAGGAATAAAAAACCTTTCTAAACAATTACACGAAGAACTAAAAGCCGAAGGCATTTACGTAGGATCTGTAAGTGTAAACGGAATGGTGAATGAAAAAGATAAAAAATACAATCCGTCCGATATAGGTAAAGAGTTCTACAAACTATCACAAACTAGAAATAAAGTATTAGTGGATTATTAAGAATATAAATAATGAAAACGATAAAAATCAACTCTTTAGAAGGAGATATTATTACAGATACTTTGGGTATTAGGGTAACAAATGTAAATCCTAATTTACCATTGAATGAAGAAGCGATTAATGATTTAAAGACAGCTATTAATAAATATCATCTTATATTTCTTAAAAGTCCAGAACCTATAGCCCTTGAAAATCAAGTTACACTTACAAAACAACTGGGAGAACCTTGGGTATATGATTATATTCCTGGGCAATACAAGGATTATCCAGAAGTGTTCAAAGTGACCAACCAAAAAGGAAATGGTTTTGCAAATGCCGGTCAAGCTTGGCATTCTGATGGGTCCATTTACAATAGATCTATGTATCTAAGTGTTTTTTCAATCGGCGAGATTCCAAAAGACGGTGCTTCAACATATTTTAGCAGTTTACACAATGCGTTAGAAAGATTACCAAAAAACTTAGCCGAAAAACTGAACAATACAGAAGCACTTTTTGGCAAAATGTATAAACCACATGCTGTCATTTGGGAACATCCCATTACCTCAAAAAAAGTCTTACATATAAATGAAGGATTTAGCGATGGTTTTAGAGATAAAGTCACAGGAAAACTATTCAGTCAAAAAGAAAATGAAGAGTTATATAAATTCTTCAACAAGCACCTTTGGGAAGAGAATACATATTATGAGCATAAATGGAATTTTGGTGATTTGGTAATTGCTGATAATTATGCATTGGCTCATTATGCAAAACCAACGCACAGTAATACACTTAGAGTACTTCACAGAACTGCAACTAAAGGAATTAAAAGGCAGAAACCTTCTTAAAATATAAGATTTTGGTCATTTCATAACGACATTTTTTCTAAATTTGAGAAATGGCCAAAAAAGAAATTCCAATATTTGAGAACAGTAACGATCTGCATGAAGCGACAGGATATGATCATCGCTCGCATATACCTGGGTTTGATATTTTTACTTTAGAATCATTAGACCCTTCTTGTACCAAATCTATGCCACCTTATCGACAAGGGTTTTATCAAATAGGCATACTAAATAATACGGGGAACAGTCAAATTAACCTCAATACAAATAAAGTCAAGTTAGAGCAATTACCGCTATGGTTCGTGGTTCCTGGACAGGTGTTTTCCTGGGTAAGAGATGAAAAAACCGCTGGTCATCATATCCAATTTAGAAAAGAATTCATTTCAAAAACCATCCCTAATCTCACCGAAGATTTCCCGTTCTTAAAACTATCAGAAAATAGCGTGTTTTTAATGACACCAGAAGAGCAATTATCACTTCAGTTGGATATACAACGTATGCATTCTGTTTTTCAAAATCCACATCCCTATCAAGAAAAAATGCTAGAAGGAATGTTGATTTCCGTGCTCTACAACTGTAAGTCGATTTATGAACATTACAAAACTACTGAGAGTCACCTATCTCGTGGGCAGGTACTTTTACAACGCTTTCAACAACTGGTCAATAAACTTTATATCGACTCAAAAAGTGTAAGAGATTATGCTGAGCAGTTGAACGTAACACCTAATTACTTAACCACTACTGTTAAACAAATTACAGGAAAGACAGCCAAAGATGTGATTCAAGAACGTGTGTTTTTGGAAAGTAAAAATATGCTCGCTTTTTCATCGCTAGATATTGCCGAGATCGCATACCAACTCAATTTTCAAGAGGCAACACATTTTACACGTTTTTTCAAAAAATTAAGCGGAACTACACCTAATAAATTCAGACAAACACGATAGTCATTATTTAGGTCATTTTGCAGTAGAAAATGGTTATTTCTTCGCTGTATTTATTCCGAAATTTATAATGTAATATTAAAAGATTGCATTATGAATAAGAAGAGAATAGCCTTAGTTACAGAAACTGGTAATGGTTTGGGAAAAACCTTTGCCAATATTCTATGTAATGAAGGCCTAGAAGTAATTCTAGCTGCCAAAAGTGAAAGCTATAAAGAACTTGTCAAGTCCTCTGATTACAGGGATGAATTTAACTTGATCGAAACTGATTTCACTTCGGATGCAAGCGTAGAGAAATTAAAAACGCACATATATCAAATATATGGTCGTCTAGATGTATTGGTAAATAATGCGGAGATAGCAAATGGATTCGGACAAAAAATAGAATACATTAATCTTAAGGAGGTAAAAGAATTATATGAGGAAAATTTATTTTCGGTAATACGAGTTATTAAAACGTTGTATCCTTTATTACTGAAAAGTCAAAGTGCTAATATTGTAAATATTACAAGTGCCTTAGGTTCACAAGTAAAAATGAAAGACAAAACTTTTTGTTATACGGACTATCAAATGACTGCATACTCTACAGCAAAAGCAGCTTTGGATATGCTAACAGTTTTACTAGCAAAGGAGCTAAAACATACGAATATTAGTATAAATTCTTTCGACCCTGTATTGATGAAAAATAGTTCTCATAATAGCGTCATAATTTGTAAAAAGACTAAACAACACTTTTTAAAATATGTCCTGCCCTGAAAATAGCATGAGATCAAAATGTTATTTATAGAATCACAAAATTCAAATTACGTTAAATGTACTCAGAAAAATAAAATCGATTGTTTACCTGTCAGCTTTTTTTAGACTAATGGATAAATAGAGTTACTTAATTAATAAGTAAAGTGAAAAAACATTTTGAATAATGAATAGATTAAGATACATAGTTTTGGTTTTTGTAATATCCTTTATTTCATTAAGTGAAGCACAAGAAGAAATAAAGCATTACAACAAAAAGAATAGTATAAAGACGTGGTATGCATATAACGCTTCTGGCGAACTAGGAAGTTGCACCATTTTTGAAGATAAAATTATATTTAAGTCTCCATTAGATTCTAATAACGAGAAAAGCATTTCTACTGTATTTATAGAAAAAAGACTAGATGATCGGCATATGATTGTACGCAACGATGACAAGAAGCCACCTTATGCAATAATACAAGTTATAAAGACAGGTAAATCTATCCTAAAAATGGCGCCAATTGTAAAAGGAATATCAATAAATTCAGTAGAAAAAAGTTTCAAGGAAAATAAAACACCAAATTGGATAAACTTAACCGAGAAAGATTGGTATACCGAAAAACAAATAGAGCAATTAAAGAAAGCACCAGGTTTAGATAAATTGACCCGTGATGACCTTTTGTTATCCATGCAATGGCGCAAACCGCTATCGGAAAAAATACAACAATACCTAAAGGACACTAAAGGTGAACGTCAATTTATGGTATATAGATTTGTAAATGAATATCGCAATAAAAAATTGGTAGAACTTGGTTATAATCCATATAAATTTGTTGAATATAATTTAGAAAAACAGTTTGAGGGAGACGAAGAGGTTTTAAAATTATTGTTTGAAGAAATCAAGTTCTAGAAGTTGTCGTTAATAATAACACGTTTATTATTAATTAACTACGACCTTTTCAAACCACAGATTTCGAATAGCGTTGTTTTTTACAAAGAATCCATTTATGTTTTGATTTTTATCTTTTGTAAATTCAATACTCCTTAAAAACCAACTATCGCTAGAAAACAATATGGATGAAATAGGAATAAAGTCGATATCTCCATTTTTTACATTGCTTAGCTTCAGTTTGTTATTATCGGCCTTAGCCTTATACACAATATTATATTCAGTGTTCATATAAACTCCATCAAAGAGATTACTAAGTTCCTGCATATTATACGCTTTCGGAATATACTTTTCAAATTGAATCGGTTCTGCTCCTAGATATTGAAACTCCATAACCCCAGTTTCATTTTCAGGAAATTCGATATAAATTTTATCATCAAATTGAACTTTCATTTGAAACTTGTTATTTTCCAGCGGGATTAAAGCATTAGTGTTACCATTGGTTCTTACATATCGCAAGGTATCATTGATTACTTTAATATCTCTGCTTAATTCTCCTAATTGATCCCAATAATGCCCTTCAAATTGTTGCAGTTGTTTCTTTGATAATGATTTTGTTTTTATAGTATTAAAATTGGTTGTTTCTGGTTCTGTAAAATGTTCTTCAAGGATGTTATGTGCAGCTATTACTCCTAAGTAACCATTGTATCCATCTCCGGTATTACTTAGAGCAATAGCTGTATAGTTTTGAGTAGGAAATTTAAAAATAGAACTATCATGTCCACTGCTGCTTCCCAAGATATAGGTAGAAAATAAACCTCTTTCTTTGTGTCCATATAATTGCCCTAAAGTAAGCTCACCAGAACTCGTACTATTCGTTCTACCGTTGTTTAATTTTATAATGCTATCCATTTGTTGGACAATTTTTTGATCATTCCCGGAAGCATTGTTTATATGATGTTCCCATAAGATCAAGTCATCTATAGAGGAATACATATTATTAATTCCTAATACAGTATTACCTGAAGTATTAAGAATAGTTTTATCATCTTCTGATCTATAAGAGTGTGCTACATTTTGATGCATTGTGGTTAAATTAGTTTTGATAAATGTATTAGTCATTCCAATAGGTTTAAAAATATCTTCTTCCATATAATCTTTAAAGGACTTACCGCTCACATTTCCTATTAATTCTGCTAGTAAAGCAAAGTTAATATCGGCTTCTGAGTAGTCAGTACCCGGATTAAAAGCCAGTTTTTTTTGTAATGCTACTAATCTTAAAACATCTTTTTGAGAAAAATTCTCTATGTAATTCCATCCGCAAATTGATTTAAGAATTTGATAATCATAGATTCCACTAGTACCATATATTAGATCTTTTACAGTTATTATTTGTTTTATATTTTGAAGTTCTTTTATATGTTTACGAACATCATCACCCAAAGAGATTTTACCCTCAGTAACTAACTTTAAAAGCGCGTAGGCTGTATAATGCGCCGAGCTCTGTCCTAAATTAAAACGAGTTTGTGATGTGATGGGTGTTTTATTTTCGATATCGGAGAGGCCATAATTTTTTTTAGAAATTACTTTTCCATCTTTGATGATCGCAAATGAGACTCCAGGACTGTTTGATTGCTTCCATGGATTAAATAAACTATCAATCGTTTCCTCTATATCTTGGGGAATAATAGATTGATGTTGAGCATAGGTTTCAAATGTTAATAGTAGGATGAAACTGTATACTAATTTTAGTATTCTCATGGTAAATTTGATATTTAATTCATATTTTGGTTATGTATCATTTCGATAACTTTTTTGGCCACAATAGTGGCACTTGTGGGATCTTGTCCGGTAATTATTCTGCCGTCCTGTAAATAATAATTATCCCAACCATTTTTGGAGAATTTAAAATCTCCTCCATTTTCAACGACTTTTTCTTGAATAGAAAATGGGAATTCTTGATAGTAGTTTGCTTTCTTATCTTCGAAAGCATCTGGAAATCCAGTTATTTTTTTGTTAGAAATAAGAAAAGTTCCATCTTCTTTCTTGAGATTGGTAATACCAGCAGTGCCATGACAGATAGAGGATATTATGCCTTTGTTTTTTTCGTAGATATTCATCGAGATTTCCTGAATTTCTTTTGATTCAGGTACTGTGAACATGGCACTTCCGCCGCCAGTGTAATAAACCGCAGCGTACTTCTTATAATCAATTTGGATAGGGGATTTGGTATGTTGTAATTTATTCATGAAGTCAGCATCATACAAATACTTTTTGGTGATAGCATCAGAACTATATATGTACCCTACAGCTATTTCTCCTCCTTTTGGACTTACAAAATCGACCAGAAATTCTTCCTTTATAAATTCTTCATAAGCAAAAATGATTTCGGGAAAGTGATTCGTAGATTCAATATCTGAATCTCCATAAAAATGAGCATTACTTGTAACAAATAGTATTCGTTTTTTGTTTGATAATTTTTGAGTATTTGTTGCTTTAGTACTGTCTTTTTTATCAATAGGAGCTTGACAGCTCATTATAATTATTGTAAGAATACATTGTACAACTTTTTTCATGATTAAAACTTTATACAATGCTACACTTTGTATGTCTCAAAAAGATTTTAGGTAATAAATCAGGAGTGTTGAATTATTAATCAGGAATTTAAAATCGTTAGTCACTAATGGATTTACTGTATTTTAAAGGAGTAGTTCCTGTATGCTTTTTGAAGGCAACATAAAAAGCAGATTTTGAACTAAACCCACAATCATAACCTATAGCTTCAAAAGAATAATTGAGCTTACTCTGGATCATTTTCTTCGCAGCTTCTATACGTTTCCCATTTAAGTAGTCAGAGAAACTTATTTTCATATTATCATTTAGTAATAGTGACAATTTATTAGGAAGTATGTTCAGTCTTTTTGCAATTTTGGATAAAGTAATATCCGAATTTTTATACAACTCGTTTTCTGTTATTAATTTTTCAAGATCGCTGATAAGCAATTCAGCTTTATCTTCATCAATTCGCTTTTCACGGTATCGGGGTGGATTTAAAAAGATAAGTTCGTTCCGTTTTTTTGTAAACAGCAGCAACAAAACAAGTAAATAGAAAACAAATGAAAAGGATAATGCTCCAACTATATAAGATGTATAATTTCCTGTTATAAATGCAAGACAAATTATGGTGTTACCAATATAAATACTTAAA
Organism: uncultured Aquimarina sp.; assembly: GCF_947495315.1. GTDB lineage: Bacteria > Bacteroidota > Bacteroidia > Flavobacteriales > Flavobacteriaceae > Aquimarina. The sequence continues at coordinate 15,251 of NZ_CANLYD010000025.1, forward strand.
AACCATAACCTAAACGTTGTCGCTCCTTTTTTAACTTGCTTTATTTTTTTGTAATTTTTATAAATTATTTGCCCAGAAACTATTACATAAATTGCCCATTGAGTATATATAAAATAGATAAATACCGTCACCCAGGCTTCTTCATAAATGCTTCTTGGAAAAACTAAAAATAGGATGAGTGCAATGAGAGTTAAAATGACAAAATGGAGTTTGAGTTTTTTGTTTAAGGAATCAATAACCTCTAATGCAGTTTTAACATAAAAATACAGCAAAGGACCAATAAACCAACACGCAAATAATCCTATTTGGATATAAACATCTGCTAAATCGCTATTAAAATAAAAGAATACAGATTTACCAATACGAATACTTAAGGCGAGTAATAATAAACCAAGAAATACATGGCTCTTGTGCGAAGGTTTCACATAAAAAAGGAAAAACAATCCAACTATTATTCCATTAAACGCTCCAAGAGCACTAAAAAAGAATAATAGTTGAGATTGTATATCCATAAAAATAATATTGAAGTTATGTTTCAAATATAAAAAATGATAAGCATATTTTTACATTAGATGATGTTGTATAATTTTTATACTATAATAATCATAGGATATATGATTTATGTAGCTGTTTTAAATCTAGTTACTTTTGATTAATCAAAAATTCTTAGAATGTATAGTTTTAATTGAGTTTGCAGTTTTAGAAAGTATTTGGTTACTTATTTTATCAATGCTTAAAAAAGATAATCTTGATTCTTGATTAGTACAAGTAACAACTATATTTTTGCATTCGTTAGACTTACCTTGTATGAATATATTAGATGTATCTCCTTTATTTAGCACCATCATTGGTTTATTTTTAGGTGTTTTTATCCTATTCAGAAAATCTGGTTTAGGTAAAAACAAAAAAATACGGGTGGTTCTTAGTAGTTTGGTATTCTTGTATACATATACCTCGTTTGATTATTATTTAGAGATTAATGGTAATAATGAATATTCTGGTAGTTCATACCTTTTCTATCATGTGATTGGTTTTTTGTTTTATTACTTCATTGTATTATTTACAAGATCGGAAATCAATATAAAAAAATGGGTTTTGATAATAATTGTGTATACACTTCTTAGGTGGACACTTTTTATACCATTGCTGGAATATGAAAATTTAAAAGAGTTATTGCAAGGAAATTATGTATTTGATATATTGCCTTTAATCGAGATAGAATACCTTCTCACTAGTTTATTAAATATCATTTTATTGGTTTTTGGATTTTTAAAACTGAAACGAACACCACTATCAATTACATTAAATGAAACCCAGCAAATACATTATCAGTGGATTAAAATTATTATAGTATTAAATATTGTATTACAAATAGGTAGTTTTATAAATGCCATATTAAACACTAATGATATTGAAAGTTTTGAATTTTACTTGAAACTAGAAACACTATTATTTGTAATTTTCTTCTTTATTCTGGCATATTCAATGATGCATTTTCCTGTATTTGCTTTCACAGGGTCATTTGAAGATCTGCCGGAAACCGTCAAGAAAAAATACGCAAATTCTTCATTGTCAGATTCTGCGAAATTATTTCGGTTGATACAAGATAATGTTCAAGAAGAAAAGCTCTATCTTGATTATGATATTAAATTGAATACGCTAGCTGAGAAACTCGATCAGTCCATACATCATATCTCGCAGGCTATTAATGAAAATGCTCAGATGAGTTTTTCGGATTATATCAATCAATTTAGGATAAAAGAAGCCAAAAAGATGCTATTAAAACCTAATCCGGAAACGATTTATGTAATTTCCTTAGACGTTGGTTTTAATAGTAAAGCTGCTTTTTACAACGCTTTCAAAAAAAATACGCAGCAAACTCCAACAGAATTTAAAAAACTTCATAAAAAAAGTAATTAGTTGTAACTATTTTATTTTAAGGTTTTTAGTGTTTAAAAAGTGTCTTCCCGATGATTGAAGACACTTTTTTTTGTTTGGTATTATAGGGAAAAACACTTTTAGCAAATGCTCAAAATACATTTGCTCCCATAATTGAAAAACAAAAATTACTAAAAACAATTTAAAACGAAAAAATGAAAACATTTAAGAAAACAAAATTAGTTGTTGCTTTTTTATTAATGGGAATTGTAGCTGCTAATGCACAATCTAAGAATGGAGCTGGAATGCAATATGGAGTAAAAGGAGGAGTTAACCTTTCGAATTTGAAAAATATTGATGGAAAAGCAAAAATAGGATTAACAGCGGGAGTTTTTACCCAATACGGATTTACTGATAAATTCTCATTGCGTTCAGAAGCTTTATTTTCTGTTCAAGGAGTAAAAGCTAAAGGAAATATAGAGAAAATAAAATTAAACTATGTAAGCTTACTTCCTGCAATGGCTAGGTTTAGCCCAGTGAAGAGGGTTAATATTGAAGCCGGACCTCAGTTTGGGATACTGGTTAGCAAGAAAGGAGGAAATCTTCGTACAGAAGATTATAGAAAATTAGATTATGGATTAGCAGTAGGAGTTGGGTTTCATATTATCGAAAATATAGAAATCGGAGCACGGTATTATTTGGGATTAAGAGATATTACAAAAACAACTGGTGAAGTTAAAAATTCAGTATTTCAGTTTACACTTTCCTTTGGGTTTTAAGGATAACATTAATGGCAAAGAATTCTTCAATAAAAATGTGAGGAATTCTTTGTTTCCTAATTATATGCAACAAGTATTTGCTACCTCAGATTTGATTATAGTTATAATAAGGATATATAAATCAGTATGTTAGAAGAAAGAGAAAGAGTCAAAGGATATGATATTGCAAGAGCCATCGCAGTATTTATTATGGTATTTGTTAATTTTGATATAGTGTTAACAAAAACCAATGATGACGGGGTTTTATCAAGATTTTTAGATGTATTACAAGGTAAAGGAGCTGCTCTTTTCATTGTTTTGGCTGGTGTTGGAATGTCATTGATGGTTAAGAAAGCATTATTTGATAAGAACCGTTCAAAACTGAAAAAAAAGAAATCGATATTATTCAAGAGAGCAGTGTTTCTTTTTGTTTTTGGGTTAATATATTTACCTCTATGGCCTGCAGATATTTTACATTATTATGGGTTTTATATTTCTATAGGTGCCTTAGCGATAGCGGTATGTTCTAAGAAATTATGGATAACTATAGGAGGTATGATAGCAATCTACCCTTTTATTTTATTGATGATTGATTATGAAACAGGATGGAATTGGAAAACCACAGAATATATTGGTTTTTGGACACTGATGGGGTTCTTTCGTAATCTATTAATCAATGGTTTTCATCCTGTTATTCCTTGGGTAGCTTTTTTGCTTTCTGGATTATGGCTTGGTAGACAGAATATGTCAAACAAAAGTATCCGAAATCTAATTTTATTCGTATCAACAAGCATTTTTATTTTTGTTCGGATAAGTTCGCAGATTTTGATTGTTGGCTCGGAGTTGTTTAGTGAAATGCAACCTGAAGATGCAATGTTTATTTTTGGTACTAATCCTATGCCACCCTTACCTTTATATATGATTTCTGGCATGAGTTTGTCTTTTGTAATCATTATATTGTGTATCATTCTTTCAGAAAAGTTCAGGAATAATTCTTATTTAGGTGTCTTAGAGGTCACTGGCCAAATGGCATTTACACATTATATTGGACATATCGTTATTGGGATCTTAGGGATTTATGTGATGTTTGGAGCGCATAGTGTTAGCTCAGGATTTACGTTTTGCTATGCTTCAATTTTTTGCCTCGTTTCAGTATTGTTTTCATGGTTTTGGAGTAAACGTTTTAAAAAAGGCCCTATGTCATTATTTATGCGTTCAATTACCGGATAAAAAGAAAGAATAATCTGTACTTATGAATAGTTTGAGCTTTTTTTTGATTTAAAAAGTTTGTTCTAATCAAAGCGTCTGTGTTCTTTGTAGCTGTTTCGATTTTGGTTACTTTTGGCTGTAAAATTATTCATAATGAAAAACATTCTAGCCTTTGCTGGTTCTAATAGTAGCACTTCTATTAATCATAAACTTGTAGAATATGTTGCTTCAGAAATAAAGGATCATAAAATTAAAGTTTTGAAATTGGCGAATTACCAAATGCCAATGTATAGTGAAGATGCCGAAAAGGAGAATGGCTTTCCTGGGATGGCGTTAGGTTTAAAACAAGAAATATCAGAAGCAGATGCTTTGATTATTTCAGTTAATGAACATAATGGTACGTGGAGCGCTTTTTTTAAAAATGTAATTGATTGGTTATCTCGATTAGATCGTAATTTTCTGGAAAGTAAGAAGATATTGCTAATGAGTACTTCTCCTGGTCAACGAGGTGGATTAGGTTCTTTAGAATTTGCAAAAAATGTATTACCAAGATTTGGAGGAGAGATTATAGAGAGTTTTAGTTTTCCTTCGTTTCATTCAAATTTTTCCTCAGAAGATAAAACGGTTACGGATGAGACACTTTTGTTGGGATTAAAGGAAGTTCTAAGTACTTTTGCCCATCAGATTAAATAGCTCGTGCGAAGTACCAAAATATATACTTTAGATAATTCTTCAGAATTTAAAATCAGATTATTGCAATGGGCACAACAATTTGATGACATTATGTGGCTGGATTCCAATACATATTCTCAGAAGTATTCCAGCTATGATGCAATTCTAGCAGTTGATGCTTTTACCTCCATAAAAACAGACTATTATTCTTCTTTCGATAAACTAAAAGAATATCAGGAACAAACTACGGATTGGATTTTTGGGTATTTATCTTATGATTTAAAAAATGATGTAGAAAAATTGGTTTCGGAAAATTCCGATAACCTTGATTTTCCGGATTTGTATTTTTTTCAACCTAAGAAAATATTCCTTCTTAAGGATGACAAACTAGAAGTTCAATATCTAAGAATGGTAGATGATGAAATGGATGAAGATTACCGGTTTATTGAAACTTTTCCATCCTCAATAGAGATTTCTAGTGAAGATTCTCCCTGTGGTAAGGTTAAAATAAGGTTGCGAATAACCAAGGATGTATACAAGGAAAAAATCCAACAAATGCTTGCGCATATTCATCGGGGAGATATTTATGAAGCAAATTTCTGTCAGGAGTTTTTTGCAGAGAATAGTTGTATTGCACCTTTAGAGACCTATCATCATCTTAATCAAATTTCGAAACCACCATTTGCTTCATTTTTTAGAATGAATGATCAGTATATGCTATCGGCATCTCCCGAAAGATATTTGAGAAAAGAAGGAAGCAAAATTATCTCTCAACCCATAAAAGGAACTGCAAAACGATCAACTATAATTGAGGATGATAAAAAACTAGTTTCTGCATTGGAACAAGATCCAAAAGAACAATCAGAAAATGTGATGATTGTGGATCTGGTTAGAAATGATCTTTCCCGAACTGCATTAAAAGGTACTGTCAATGTAGAAGAATTATGCAAGGTGTATACTTTTAGACAGGTACATCAGATGATATCTACGGTAGTTTCGGAGATTGATCCAGAGATTTCACCAGTGGATGTTATTAGAACCACATTTCCAATGGGTAGTATGACTGGTGCTCCTAAAATTTCTGCTATGAAAATTATAGAAGATTTAGAGGAGTCTAAAAGAGGTTTGTATAGCGGAGCGGTAGGATATTTTACCCCAGAAGGAGATTTTGATTTTAATGTGGTGATCAGAAGTATTTTGTATAATGAGAGGAAGAAATATATTTCTTATACGGTGGGTGGAGCAATCACAGCTAAATCTGATCCTGATAAGGAATATGAAGAATGTTTGATTAAGGCAAAGGCAATGAGAGAAGTGCTAGAAGGATTGTAGTTTGTAACTTTTTACTGCCACTAAATAAAATTCTTTCTAAGATGAATAATTGTTTCGTTTTTACCTGAATTATTAATTGGAACTTCGTTATGAGTGTTGACATGGCTTTGGGCGAGACGAAGTGTTGGAGTATTTTCCAAGTTTTAGCATAGTAGTTTATACTGAACCAAGTCGAAGGACTATGGTAAAACTTTAAAATGTAGTGAAACGTTATATTTTGCAATAGTTTCGACACGGAATAGATTTTCTAATGTAAAGGGAGAGGACGCTCAGATAGATGGCGGATAGGTAATATAATTTGTATGACCAGGTATAGAAATGTTAATTATTACTGTTTTGATATTTTTTTTAAAATATATGGTAACAAATCCTCCATTTATGACACTAAATAGAAACATATTGAATGTTAGCGATAACACAGAACACCGCTTTTAAATTTAAAATTATATGAGTAAAATTACTTTAACTTATTGTTTCTACGTATTTTTTTTATTATCCTTTCCTGCCAAAGTATTCTCACAAGAGTTGTGGTGGGAAATTTCAACTAACCAATATTCTAAAAGTAAATTAGATATTGATAATGAAACGCTGGTTTTTGAAATAAATAGTGACCGTATTGAGGATGTTATTAAAAGAACCTCTTTTAGATTTTCAAAAAATAACCAAAAGCATATTATCAATTTCCCGGTAGAGGCTAATAAAATAAAGAGTTTTGAAGTTTTCAGAACCGAAGTTCTTCATCCTTATTTAGCTGTAAAATATCCCAATATTTCATCTTTTGTAGGTGTTGCAATTGATAACCCTAAGGAGATCATACGATTCAGTTATTCCCCAGGTGTCGGGTTGCAAGGAAATATAGTGAGGCCAGGAAAAAAGACATTGATTATAAAACCAGTAAACAAAAAGGTACACGTTTTATTTAGCTCAGGACAAGAAAAAATAGAATCCACATTTAATTGCGAGACTGATGGGCTTCTTTCTGAGAAATTGAATGATAAAAATGCATTACATTCTAAAAATGCCAATGATGGAAATTTGAGAAGATATCGTTTAGCATTATCAGTCACTGGAGAGTATTCACAATTTTTTCTTGATGGAACTGAGGTGAGTGATTTAGAAAGAAAAACGAAAGTAATGGCTGCAATGGTAGCTTCTATAAATAGGGTGAATGGGATTTTTGAAAGAGATTTTGGTGTTACTTTACAGATCATTCCAGAAAACGACTCCTTGATATTCTTGGATGCTGCTAATGATCCTTATCTATCTGGAAATAGCCTCAATAACGAATTACAGAATACACTTGATACAGATCCTAATGTAGGTAGTGCCAGATACGATGTGGGACACTTATTTCATTTTGAAAATGCAATTTACGGAAACGCTGGTTGTATCGCTTGCGTTTGCACGGATGGATCAAAAGGAAGTGCTTTTACGGTGCATAGTGACCCTAGTTCGGATAATTTTAATCTAATCGTAGCTCATGAATTTGGCCATCAATTTGGCGGATTTCATGTGCAAAGTAGTCCGAATTGCAGAAGTGGTTTTAATAGTGAAGTAGAACCGGGTAGTGGAAGTACAATTATGGGCTATGCTGGAATATGCTCACCAAATGTACAAAATCAACCAGATGATTATTTTAATTATGTTGATATTAGAGATGTTGCAATCTGGACAATAGATAATAGCGACTGCGCAGAAATTATAACTACTGGTAATACTGCTCCCGATGCAGATGCAGGTAATGATTATACAATTCCAAAATCTACCCCATTTGTTTTAGAAGGGACGGCTACCGATATAGATGGCGATACAGGTTTGACATATTGTTGGGAACAAAATAATCCAGAAGATCCTTTTTCTTCAAATACCCCTCAACCTAACTGGGTTAATGGTCCATTGTTTAGATCCCTATTACCAAAAGATGAAGGTAAAAGGTATTTTCCTAAACTAGATGATGTACTAACAGGTAATATTACACCTACTTGGGAAGTACTGCCAGCTGTAGCAAGAACCATGAGATTTGAACTCACCGTCCGGGATAACGTTTTGCAGGGAGGTCAAAGTAATACCGATGGAGTTTTACTGACAGTTGCTGATAATTCGGGACCATTTATAGTTACTTCTCAAAATACGGAGGAACTTTGGAATGTAGGAGAAGAAGTTACAGTTAGTTGGGATGTAGCAAATACAGATCAAGCACCAGTTAGTGCAAATACGGTGGATATTTTACTCTCTGTGGATGGCGGATATACATATCCATATGTAATTCAAGATGATATAACGAATGATGGATCAGAAACATTTGTTTTACCAAATGTAGACAGTTCAACATCAGCCAGAATTATGATAAAGGCATCTAATAATATCTTTTTTGCTGTAAATAACACTGATTTTGAAGTACAATCCTCAGAATTTGCTATAAACACTACAGAAAGTACTGTTTCTGTTTGTAAACCTGAAAATGCAATTTACAATCTTGAATACCGTACTTTTTTAGATTTTAGTGAAGAGGTAGTCTTATCCGCAGAGAATCTTCCGGTTGGGTTAAACGCAACTTTTGAACCTTCAACGATTATTGGAAATCAATTAGAAGGCATTCCAATTCAACTTACAATTTCTGGAACAGAAAATCTTGTAGTAGGAGCATATGATTTTTCTATTAAAGGGAGTTCTGTTTCTGGTTCTGAAAAAATAGTAAACCTTACCCTTTTAGTATTTAACGATGAAATAAATACCCCTACATTAATTTCTCCTTCGGATAATGAAATAGGGTTCGAATTGAATCAATCTTTTACTTGGTCAGAAGATACCAATGCAGAAGCTTATGAAATCCAGATAGCTACAGATGGGGGGTTTAGTACTGTTATAGAATCTAAGATTGTTTCAGAAAATAATTATACACCAGAAAATTTAGAATATAGTACGTCATATTTCTGGAGAGTACAAAATATAAACCCTTGTGGGCCGAATGTTTTTTCTTCGATCAATACATTTGTTACCCAATGTGCAGACCCAGAAGAGTTTCGATATATCGCTATTGGACCTTCATTTGTGAATTTAGGTTGGGTTGATGATAATTCGTTGACTTGGGATATCGAATATGGACCATCCGGATTTATATTGGGTGATGGAATTAGTGTAGAAGCTACATCGAATCCATTTGAGATAAATAATTTAAATTCATTATTTGATTATGATTTTTACATTAGGTCAACATGTTTTGATGGAAGTACGGGAAGATGGATAGGACCTATTTCTGCTTCTACCACAGAAGATTTTTGTTCTGGAGATCGTTTTTATGATTCAGGAGGTGAAACAGGTAACTATTCTAACAATGAAAATATAACGACTGTAATTAGTCCGAGTACTGCTCAAGATCGTGTACGAGTTAATTTTGAATCATTTCTTTTAGAATCCTGTTGTGATGCGCTTTCTGTTTATGATGGTACGGATACATCAGCACCTTTAATTGGTGTTTTCTCCAGTGTTTCACCGGGAATGATTCTATCAACCAATGAGTCGGGTGCTCTTACCTTTGTATTTAGATCTGATGGGAGTGTAACAGCACAGGGATGGGAAGCACAGGTGATATGTGAACCTAAACCTAATTGTGATAAGCCAGAAAATTTTGGAGTTAACAATATAGATGCCACAAGTGCTATACTCAGCTGGGATACAGATAATGAATCTTCGTCCTGGGATCTTGAGTATGGTTTAAGTGGATTCGATGAAGGTACAGGAACTATTGTAAACAGTACTGAAACTAGTTTTACGATTAATGGTTTAGATCCAATCACTTCTTATGATGTTTATATAAGAGGTAATTGTACTGCAGGTGGTGTCAGTGACATTGAAGGCCCATTGACATTTACAACATTATGCGAAGTTATCTCAGCTCCATTTATCGAAAGTTTCGAAGAGTTTACAACTCCTGTGTGTTGGTCAGAAGAAGTTGCAGGTTCTTGGTCTTATAATCTTTTCGCGAATAATGATGCGTCTCAGGCCGGAGATCGTAATATTCTGAGAAATACAAACTACGCTTGGGTAGATGGCTCTTTTCCTAATGGAGAAAATGCAGTTTCAATACTAAACACACCCTTAATAGATATATCTACATTAACAGAACCTTCTATACAGTTTTCAGTTTTCAGTAAAAATACAATTGATAACACCTATAATACATTGGTTGCTGAATTCTACGATGGAATGAATTGGAATATTATTTTAGAAGTGCAAGAAAACACTGGTGGGTGGAGAGATATTGCAATTAATTTAGAAAATTATACAATCTCAGGTCCAATACAAGTAAGATTTACAGTAACAAAAAATAGCCCTGGTAATCCTGAATATAACGATATTTTGATTGATGAAATAAAGGTGGATGAAATGCCTTCTTGCCTCAATCCATATAGATTAGAAGTTTCTAATATTAAGGGACGATCAGTAGACATATCTTGGATATCGTCTGGCAATGAATCTAACTGGGAACTGCAATATGGACTGCAAGGATTTACTCCAGCAACTGCAATTAATGAGATAGTAACTTCTAATCCATATGAAATTTCAGGATTAGAGCCTACAACAACTTATGAATTGTATTTAAGAGCTGTTTGTGGAATTGGAGATAATAGTGAATTTATTGGTCCAATCACTTTTACAACGGATTGTGATCCTTTTGAGGTTCCATTTGTAGAGAGTTTTTTCAATTTCAGCAGACCAGAATGTTGGAAAGAAGGAACTGACAATTCTTGGTCATACGGAATAATTTATGATTTCAATTTAGACATTAATATTCCAGATCGAACATCAGGAGAGAATACGAATTATACCTGGAAGTATAACAGCTTTAATAATTCTCAGACCCCTTCGTATTTATTTACTCCTTTTATAGATGTTTCTTCCTTAAGTATTCCATCCGTACAATTTTCATTATATAGTAATTTGATTACTAATGAAAACTACAATACACTTACGGTGGAATTTTTTGATGGTGTTAATTGGAATTTGTTATTGACTTTTGCCGAATCCACAGAAGCTTGGAGAGATTATTATTTTGATTTGTCATCATATACAATTTCTGATAATATAAAAATAAGATTTGGTATCGTTGATAATCAGAATAGCAGTGAGTTTAATTATATTTTGATTGATGATGTAAAAGTAGGGGAATTACCTTCTTGTTTTAATCCAAATTCACTTTCAGTATCAGAAATAAGTATCGATAGCGCTACCATTAATTGGGCAGCAGCAGCAGATGAAAGTAATTGGCAAATTCAATTTGGAGAAAAAGATTTTGTTATTGGAGAAGGAACACTTGTAGATACGGTTAATACTACTGAAATTATTAACAATCTTAATTCTGGTACAGAATACGACGTGTATGTGCGTTCTAACTGTGATACAGATGGTTTTAGTGAATGGATAGGTCCTCTCAGTTTTAGTACAATTCCAGATTACTGTAATGGAGATCTTTTTTATGACTCCGGAGGATCGAATGGGAATTATTCTAATAACGAAAATGAAACAATATTGATAGCTCCTCAAGATACGGGAGACAGAGTACGCGTTATTTTTGACTTATTTAGTCTAGAAAGTTGTTGTGATAACCTGTCGGTGTATGATGGACCTGATAGTTCATCACCTTTAATAGGAGTATTTAATAATAACTCACCTGGAGAAATTGTTTCTACCCACGAATCTGGAGCATTAACTTTTGTATTTAGATCAGATGGAAGCGTAACTCGAACGGGTTGGGAAGCACGGGTATTCTGCGAACCTAAACCTAACTGTAGCGCTCCGATTAATCCGGTAACTACATTTATATTAGCGAATGATGTAGAATTGTTCTGGACATCTTCTGGACTTGATGCCAATTGGGAACTAGAATATGGGGTAACAGGATTTGATCAAGGCTCAGGAACAATAATTAACACAACCGATAATCCGTATCGAATTACGAATCTTACTGCAGATACTTTTTATGATGTATATATCAAGACGATTTGCGATGATGGAGGATTTAGTGACGTGGTGGGACCTATCACCTTCAAAACAGAAGTTTCATGTCCAGCTCCTTCGGGATTTGTAGTGAATTCAGTTACCGGTCAAAGTGCTAATATATCCTGGGATCTTACAGGTGGAAATGAACAGTTTTGGGAAATCGAATATGGAGTAAGTGGTTTTATACAAGGTAATGGAACTGTGGTTCCATCAGAAGTTAATACTTTGGATATTCTTGATTTGGCACCAACTACCAATTATGATATCTATATTAGGTCTAATTGTGGAATTGACGAAGCAAGTATTTGGGCTGGACCATTTAGTTTTAGAACCTCCTGCGATCCAATTTCTAATGAGACCAATCAGTTTGTTCAGAACGGGAGTTTTGAGTGCGGTGACTTGGGGTCTTGGAGATCTATCGGAACAGGCATTAATGCAAGCTGTCAATATGATTTTACCGTCTTAGAAAATTCTTTTAATGTATGCGTTATCGTACCAAATATTAGTCCTACAGATGGTCAATATGCAGCCTTTACAAGTTTTGATGGGAATGCAGGAGATGTATACATACTAGAACAAACCATTGTATTACCCTCTAATCTTTCATCAGCCACATCGCTTATTGCGTCATTTGATTTTGTGGTAGAATATAGTATTACTAATACAGCAGCTACAGCAGAAAGAACCTTAGAAGTTGATATGTTTGATACATCTAATAATTTAATCACTACTATCGATCGACAATCCTTTGGAATGAATCCTACGGTTGGAAATATTAATACTTCCATTAGCAAAGATATATTATTGGATTTATTAAGTTATGAGGGACAAGAGGTAATACTGAGGTTTACCGCTAATATTCCTGATACCTTTACAGGGCCATCAAAAGCATTAATAGATAATGTTTCATTGATTGCGGAGAATAGCTTGTCTGTAGAAGAAACAGAATTATTGGGGGATGATTTGGTAATATCTCCTAATCCTAATAATGGAAATTTTGGTATATTCTATAGTGGTAGCAATACGCTAAAAGAGATTCAAGTATTTGATCTTACAGGAAAGTTAATCTTTGATGAGGATTTATCTCAATTTAATAAAGAGAAACTAATTACATTAAATAATCCAGAAGCTGGAATGTATCTTATTAAGATTACGTCTGATAAAAAAGCAATTACCAAAACAATTATCATTCAGTAAGCTGTGTTTTTATAATATGTTGATTAATAATTAAATAAATTATGAGCCTAGCCGATAGTAAATCTATTATTGGCTAGGTTTTGTTATTTTTTAATATCGTTTGTTTTAACCAGTTTATCAATTAGAAAATCTATAATGTTTTGAGATCATTCCAAAATATAGCGTTTCACTAAAATTTTAACCCATTTTATCAATATTGTTACATTAAGCTAAAAAATTTGTTTTGTTACATTAGCTTTTCGAAGTGCAATTAAAAATAAAGACTACAATCTTAGAGTGCTAAGACTAAACCTTGGGAGATGTCATATTTTATATTATAGTGAAGTAATGTCTTACGATTCCATCTATATGGGATTTAATTTACTGATAATTAGTTTTTTGTAGCTTTAAAGCTTTTCAATAAATTCAAGGATAGTTCTAAGGTCTTGCAGTGAAACAATGTCAATGAATCCAGGTTCAAATAAGATTCTTTCTAAAACTCTTTCTAACATCAATAATGGTTGCTTTTACCTCTTGCGGAGTGATATCTTTAATTCTTGCTATTTCTTCAAAATTTAATTTTCCGAAAACAAAGAGATCTATAATTTTAGAAGTTTCCAGAGGCAACCAACTATAAAATTTACCTAGTAGTTTTTGTTTTTTGTTTTCCGAAGATTCTTCGGATTCAATAACCTTAAGAATAGCGGAATCAGCATCATCATAAATGAATAATTGTTTTTTTTCCGAGTTTTGATGATAGGATATGTCATTTAGATCTTCATTCATAATCAATTCGTTATCCGCCTCAGAAGTATAGTTTTCTTCTAATTTATTTAATTCCTCACTTAAAAAATAATTGGTGCTTATACATCGCTGATGCCAACCTTCGTTAATATATAATTCATCAATTAGATGATCTGCAATCCTAAAAAGTTTTAATTCCAGAGATAGCTTGTCCATATCTATATCCAAATGATCTTCATTATATAGTTGTACAATGGCGTCGTCAATAATACCATTAGAACAATACATATTTCGAGGTAAAATACCTGTGCTTTCTGCAATATATATTCTATGTTTAACATAAGGGTGTAGATGAGGAACTACGGATAGTAGTTTTTTACTGAACTCTTTTTTATGATCATCTTCATGGTGTTTTGGCTTTTCATCTATCACATTCATAATATCAAAATTTTTAAGAGTTGCTTAAAAATAACAAAAAGGATTTAATTTTTGTGTTAAAAACCTGAAAATCAAAACATAAAGACTGCTAACGGAAAGATTGGTCTACTTTTACAAAATCGTATATTTGAAACCTGTAAAGACAAATATTTAAAAGCATTGATACGGAAGTTTAAAGCTCATATTGAGGATCATTTATCTTTTCTTAAAGAAAAGAAATTACTTATTGCCTGTAGTGGAGGACTGGATAGTATTGTTTTAACACATATGTGTCATTTACTTGGTTTAGATTTTGGTATTGCACATTGTAATTTTAAATTACGAAAAGCAGAAAGTGAAGCAGATGAAGAGTTCGTTTCGGCACTAGCTAATAAGATGACAGTTCCTTTTTTTGTTACAAACTTCGAAACAGAGCAATATGCAAAAAATCATAAACTGTCTATTCAGATGGCGGCGAGAGAGTTGAGGTATAATTGGTTTCGGGAGCTAATTTTAGAATATCAATATGATTATGTACTAACGGCTCATCATAAGGATGATAATTTAGAAACCTTTTTGATAAACCTTTCTCGAGGTACTGGAATTGAAGGGCTTACAGGTATCCCAGAAATAAATGATATTTATGTACGCCCATTATTACCATTTTCTCGAAATCAAATTTTAGAATTTGCAAAAAAGAATACTATTAACTGGCGAGAAGATAGTAGTAATAGCAGTACAAAATATGTTAGAAATAAACTGAGACACGATGTGATTCCAGAACTTTTAGCAATAAATCCTCAGTTTTTACAAAACTTTGAAACGACTTTAGATCATCTAAAACAGACCAGTGCATTTATCAAAAACCAAGTAGATAGGGTTAGAAAAGATGTGTTCGAATATTCAGAACTAGATACCATAAAAATACCAATTGATAAGTTAGAGCAATACGATGAACCAAAAACATATTTATATTTTCTATTGAAGGAATATGGGTTTACTGCGTGGGATGATATCTTACAAATCCTAACTGCGCAATCCGGTAAGCAAGTTTTTTCTCCCACACATAGATTGGTGAAAAATAGAGGGTATTTGTTGCTTTGTCCAATTATAGAAGACGTTTCTGATCGTGTTTATAAAATTCCTGAAGAGGAAAACATGATTATAATCCCTTCAGGAATGATAAAGCTTAAAGAGGTTTCTGAATTATCTAATACTGATCTTAAGACTATTTATGTAGATAAAGAAAAGTTAAAGTATCCATTAATTGTAAGAAAATGGAAAGAAGGCGACTATTTTTATCCTTTAGGAATGAAAGGCAAAAAGAAGTTGAGTAAATACTTTAAAGATGAAAAACTATCTTTGCTGGCCAAAGAAAGGGTCTGGTTATTATGTTCTGGTAATGATATTGTATGGATCATAAATTACAGAGCAGATAACAGATTTAAAATAAGTCCCAAAACAAAACAATTACTAAAAGTAACGATCACCTAATGAGGAATATTCTAGTACTAGTAACAACATTGTTGTTTTCCACTACTTTGTTTTCACAAATATTTGAACCTATAAAATGGAAAAGTAGTGTTAAGGAGGAATCAGAAAATGTGTATACACTATATTTTGAGGCAACCTTAGAAAAAGGTTGGCACATATATTCTCAGCATGAAGTAGAAACGGATGAGATTGCACCAACAGCTACGGAATTTACTTTTTATAATGAAGACAAAGCATATGAACTAATTGGGGAAACAGAAGAACCTGAAGGGATTCAGAAGTTTGACAAAGTTTTCGAAATGGATATCAAATATTTTGAAAACAATGTTGTATTTACTCAAAAAGTAAAGCGATTGAATACTTCTTTGGAGACCATTAAAGCTGAAGTTTTTTTTGGAGTATGTGATGATGAAAAATGCTTAGCACCTGATATAGTAGAGTTTAATCTAAAATTATCTGGTGGAAATGTAAATGAAACAGCTGCTGACTCAGGGATTACTCCAGAAGATATCAATAGGTCTAAAGCTTTGGATGCTGGAATTAAAGGATGGGATGAGTTTCCGAAAGAAGATGTGCAAAGTCAAAGCTATCTAAAAATATTTGTGCTAGGCTTCTTAGGTGGTTTAATAGCATTGTTAACACCCTGCGTATTCCCAATGATTCCCCTTACAGTATCTTTTTTTACAAAAGGAGCTAAGGATCGTAAAAAAGGAATGATGAATGCGATACTTTATGGCTTATTTATATTTGCGATTTATGTGTTATTAAGTCTTCCGTTTCACCTTTTGGATTCTCTAGATCCAGAAATTCTTAACAATATATCGACGAATGTAACACTGAATATTATCTTTTTTGTAGTATTTATAGTATTTGCAATATCCTTTTTTGGATATTTTGAGATTACCTTACCGGCATCCTGGAGTAATAAAATGGATAGTAAGGCAACAAGTGTAGGAGGAATTTTAGGAGTATTCTTTATGGCATTGACTTTGGCTCTAGTGTCATTTTCTTGTACAGGTCCGATTTTAGGTTCTTTACTAGGAGGTTCACTAAGTAGTGATGGAGGAGCGATGCAATTAAGTTTTGGAATGGGAGGATTTGGTTTAGCACTAGCACTACCTTTCGGGCTTTTCGCTTTATTTCCTAATTGGTTAAATAACCTACCCAAAAGCGGAGGATGGCTTAATGCGGTAAAAGTGGTTTTGGGATTTATTGAATTAGCATTGGCGTTTAAATTCTTATCCAATGCGGATTTAGTAGAACATTGGGGAATTCTGAAACGTGAAATATTTATTGGAATTTGGATTGTTATAGGAATAGGATTAACACTATATCTCTTCGGGAAAATTCGTTTCCCACACGATAGTCCGATTAAAAAGTTAGGTAAAGTAAGGATCACGACTGGAATTCTAACATTTGCTTTTGTAATCTATTTAATTCCAGGTCTTACCAATACAGCACATGCAAACCTAAAGTTATTGAGTGGTTTTCCACCTCCATTGTTTTATAGTATCTACGAGAAGGAAACACACGGCCCCTTAGGATTAAATGCGTACACTGACTTTGAAAAAGGAGTACAAGCAGCGAAGAAGGAAAATAAACCAATAATGATCGATTTTACTGGTTGGGCTTGTGTTAATTGTAGAAAAATGGAAGAACAAGTTTGGAGTAATCCAGAGATTACTAAAATTCTAAAAAATGATTACATTTTGATCTCGCTTTATGTGGATGATCGAGAAAAGCTTACAGAAGGAGATCAATTTAAATTCCTTAAGTCTTCTGGTACTATAAAATCGATTAAAACTATTGGTGACAAATGGGCTACTTTTCAAACATTAAATTTCGAGAATAATTCCCAACCATATTATGTGCTAATAGACTCTGAAATGAATCTTTTGAATACGACTACTGCATATACCCCTAATGAGAATGAATATCTAAAGTGGTTAAAAAAAGGATTAAAGAATTTTGCCAGAAAATAGATTCCTTATATAAGTATAAGTTTTTATTATAATGTTGTTGTAAGGACAGATTTAATTATCGACTTTATCCTTAACATATAAAAGAGTAACTAACAACGTCTATGGAAAAAATCGACTTATCTCAGTGTTTCCCATTTATTGAAAAAGATCTAAAAGATGAAATTATGTCTTTTGGAGAATTTAAGAATATTCCGAAAGGAGAATATGTAGTTAAGCAAGGAAGTTACTTAAGTTTTTTACCAATTATTTTAGACGGATTGATCAAAATGTATGCGGAAGAAGATGAAGTAGAATTTCTACTGTATTATATTCATCCCAATCAATGTTGTATCCTTAGTTTTAATCACCTGTTTAATCAAGAAGCAGTTCGTTTCTCTGCTAAGACAGAAGAAGATACTAAGGTATTATGCATACCCATGAATAAAGTAAAAGAGTGGTTTATAAAGTATCCATCATTTACACAAATTATTCTAAAGGATTTTCAACGTAATTATGAAGATCTACTCAATACGACCAAACAAGTAGTCTGTTATAAAATTGAAGATAGATTGGTTAACTATTTAAATGAAAAAGCCAAACTTCAAAATTGTAATATGATCCAAATGTCTCATAAACAAATAGCATCGGATTTGGGTACTTCTAGAGAAGTTGTTTCTAGAATAACCAAGAAATTACAAACCTCTAATTTATTAATTCAACATAAACGACATATCGAATTAACGAAAGGAATTTACTGTAAAAACTAAGTAGATTCTACAATAACGCATCACAAAAACATCGAAAATTTTCGATGTTTTTGTGATGCGTTATTGTTTAGTAGTTCGTAATTTAAAACACTGTTATTCAGTTGTTTAAAATAACATTTTTTTAACTTTTAGGAGTGACTTTTGTCACCGTTTAGAGCTTTCGTGTGATTATATATTTGCTTCATATTGATGAACAAATAAAATGTATAAATCATGAAAAAAAAATTAATTTATTTAATTGTTGGACTATTTACATTCATCTCGTGTAGTGATGATGATGATATTGTAGTACAACCAGATGGGGAAACTGATGAAGTAATTAATCAGGTAGTTTTTAACGAAGTTAGATATCAAGGAACGGACTTGATAGAGATCTTTAACAAAGGAAATCAGGAAGCTGATTTGAGTGATTACTGGTTATGTTTAGGACCAGGGACTTATGAAAGAATAGGTGATCTAACACCAGAGAGTGGTAGTATTGTGACTCCGGCAGGAGGGTATTTGATATTATCTTATGATTTGCCAGATAATTCAGGAGGTCTGGGATTATATTCTTCTAATGCTTTTACAGATGCAGATGCCATTGTAGATTTTGTTCAATATGGAGCAGGAGGAAGCGCAAGAGAGAATATCGCCGTTGCTGCTGGTATATGGACTGCTGGAGAGTTCGTACCTACGATAACTAACACTGAAAATAGTATTGTATTTGATGGAGATGGAAATGGAGCAGCAAACTGGGCAGAAACCACAACGGTAACTTTTGGGGAAGAAAACGTATTAACGATACCGGATAACAATGTGCGGTCGATAGTTATTAATGAAGTGAATTATGGAGAGGATAAACTGATTGAATTATGGAACAATGGAACAGTTACAGTAGATATTTCAACATATTGGTTATGCTTGGGGCCTGGGCAATATGTTCAGCTGCAAAACGCTACTATTACCAGCGGAGATGCTAATTTAGATCCAGGTGAGTTTGTAGTTGTAAATTGGGATGAGTTAACCAACAGTGAAGGGTTGGGGTTATATGCAAACAACTCATTTACAAGTGCTGATGCAATTATGGATTTTGTACAATGGGGATCTGCAGGAAGTGCTAGAGAAAGTATAGCAGTGGCTGCAGGAATTTGGACAGCTGGAGATTTTGTGCCAGAAGTAAGATTGCTTAGCTATAGTATAGCGTATGATGGAGAAGGAGATGCAGCAACTGATTGGAATGAGACCATTAACCCAACTTTCGGATTAGGAAATGCAACACCTATCGAAACAACTACTTTTTCGGTTACAATTAGCAATACAATTAATTACTTAAATGTACATACATTTACTACTCCAGTTGGAGCTGCAACTCCTGGACCATTAACAACAAATGGCGCTCAATATCAAATGTCTTTTAAAGCGGTTCCAGGTACTAAGTTTACTCCAGTTACGATGATGGGGAATAGTAATGACTGGTTCTTAGCGCCAACAGATCTGGATGGAATAGATTTGTTTCCTAATGGTCAGGCGCTTAATAGTGTAGATATTGCTAGTCAACTTTCATTATATGACCTTGGAACAGAAGCGGATAATGATCCAGCTACTTTTCCACCAGCCGGAGCTAATGTTGGTCCTGCGGATGCAAATCCATTAGTTCGTTTAGTAGACGGCAGAGGTACTGGAGATATTTATATGACCGCAATATTGGATTATGTTAATGGAGATGGAAATTCTGCTGGAACATTTACCTTAACCATTACAGCAATAAATACTCCTAATGCAGGTATGGTACCAAGTTCAACCAATGGGTTTGTAATAACTCCAGGCATCGTTGTACTACATGCACAAGCAGAACCATTGTTTACTATTGGCGAAGAAGATAGAGGTGTTGGCTTAGAAGGTATTGCAGAAGATGGTATGCCAGGAGTTTTATACGATTGGTTTACTGAAACAGGATCTCAAGGAACTCCGTTACGTTTATCATCATCATTAACACCTTTTTCACCAGCTTTTATTTATGCTTTTAATACAGATAGAGATCCTTGGTTTACGCAAGGAGAAGAAACTAAAGCAGCAAATGGTTTAGAAGAAATTGCCGAGGATGGTGATAGATCAATAGCCTACAATTATTTAAAGGATTTTGGTATTCCGGTAGCTTTAAGTAATGAAACTGGGCCAATAATGCCTGGTGGGTCTCAAACTTTTACTATAGAAGTACCCAAAAACCAGGATTATAAGTTTGGATTTGGAACCATGTTTGTAAAATCAAATGACTGGGTGGTAAGTTATAATAACGCTGGATTACCGTTGTTCGGAGAGGATGGAACTACTCCATACTCAGGTACCGATTTAAGTACTAAAACCTATTTGTATGATGCGGGCACTGAAGAAGACCAACCTGTAGGATTTGGGATGGATCAAGTAATGAACCAATCGGGACCAAATACAGGAAGTGCAGATGGGAATACTGTTATCAGAAGAGTATCCGATTTAGAAGACGTACAATTTGGAAAAGGAATAATTAGTAGTCCTCCTGGTGTAACCTGGTCTGGAGATTCTAGAGGAGGATACAATATCATAGAGATTGATTTTCAACCTCAATAATTCACTAAGAACTCTATATTTGGGGATATCGTAAGTTCTTAGCATCAATGAGCCTTCAGTTAACGCTGGAGGTTCATTTGTTATAGTCAGATGCAAGCACAAGATTGTTAAAATCTCCTTAAAAGGAAGCTTGTCAGCATTCCATTTTTTTATCTTCAGCATTCAACTAAACTCAAACAAATGCGATCAACTAGAATACTATTATTATCTCTTTTTAGCTTTTCGATTTTTTTCACATCTTGTGCTAAAAAAGAAGAAATAGCTACCAAAGCAGAGGTTCAAAAAACAGATAAAACAACTGAAGAAAAGGATGATTACGAAGTAAAAGAATATTATTCCAAACAGGAAGTGGATATTGTAATGAGAGATGGAACTAAACTTCATACTACAATTTATTCTCCTAAAGACACCAGTAAAGAGTATCCCATCCTAATGCAAAGAACTCCTTATAGTTCTCGTCCATACGGAGAAGGCGAGTTTCGATCTAAAATTGGCCCTAATGAGTTTCTGATGAAAGAAGGTAATATTATAGTATACCAAGATGTACGCGGACGCTGGATGAGTGAAGGAGTGTATGATAATATGAGAGCCTATATACCTAATAAAAAAGATAAGCAGTTTGATGAGGCAAGCGATACGTATGATACTATCGAATGGTTAGTGAATAATGTAGAAAACACGAATGGAAAAGTAGGAGTTTGGGGTATTTCGTATCCAGGTTTTTATGCTACCTATTCTTTATTAGATTCACATCCTGCATTAAAAGCAGTTTCTCCGCAAGCCTGTATTGGAGATTTCTTTTTTGATGATTTTCATCATAATGGAGCATATTTATTAAGCTATTGGAGAGCTACAGCAGTATTTGGTTATGAAAAAACAGAACCAGTAAAAGAAAGTTGGTACACGTTTCCAGAACTAAAAACTAAAGACCAATATCAATTTTTCCTAGATGCCGGCCCGCTTAGTACGTTGGATCAATATTATAAAGAGGATAATGTTTTCTGGACACAATTAAAAGAACATCCTAATTATGATGATTTTTGGCAAAAAAGAGGAATCATACAGCATCTTAAAGATATTAAACCAGCAGTGATGGTAGTAGGAGGGTTGTTTGATGCAGAGGACTTGTATGGACCTTTCGAAACGTATGAAAAAATAGAAAACAATAGTGAGAATTATAACATCATGGTCTTTGGACCTTGGAGTCACGGAGATTGGGCAAGAAATAAAAAACGTCAGGCTATTGGGAACGTATATTTTGGAGACGATATTTCACTCAATTTCCAAAGAAATATAGAAACAAAATTCTTTAATCATTTCCTAAAAGGAGATGGTGGTAAGAACACAGGGCTTTCTGAAATTCAGATTTTTGATACAGGAAAAAAGGAATGGAATACCTATGATAGTTGGCCACCAAAAAATGCAGAAAAGAAAACAATGTATTTGTCAGGTGATGACTTAACAGAAAGTGCAGGGAAAGGGTTTTCAGAATTTATTAGCGATCCAAAAAAGCCTGTTCCATACACAGAGGATATAAAAATGGTATTTACACCAAGAAAATACATGACAGATGATCAGCGTTTTGCCGCAAGACGTCCCGATGTATTGGTGTATGAAACTTCTGTACTCACAGAAGATATGACGCTTTCTGGTGAAGTTTTGGCAAAATTAAAAGTTGCTACCACGGGAACAGCTGCTGATTGGGTGGTGAAATTGATCGATGTGTATCCTCCTGATGCAGAAGATACAGAAGAAACTCAGGCATATCTAAAAATGTCTAATTACCATATGATGGTTCGAAGTGAAGTACTAAGAGGGAGATTTAGAAATAGTTTCAGTAACCCAGAACCTTTTGTGCCTAATCAGAAAACAGATGTGACTATTAAACTTCAGGATGTGCACCATACGTTTATGAAAGGACATAAAATCCAAATTCAGGTGCAGAGTACCTGGTTTCCTTATATAGATTTAAACCCACAAACGTTTGTCCCTAATATTTTTATAGCAAAAGCATCTGATTTTAAAAAACAAACTCATAAAGTATTTGATGATTCATCAATCGAAATTTCTGTTTTGAAATAAACTAAACTAACGAACCTTAATACCCTGAAAAAGATGAATAATGTAAAATTAAGCATCGTATTTATTTTCTCTCTATTTATATTTTTTAGTTGTAAAAATGAGAATGAAAAAAGCGAAACTGTTATCTCTAATGAAGAACAAATAGAAGTACATTCAAAGAAACTTAATGATTGGTTTGAAGCCCAGTTTCAGGAAGAAGTTGCTGATTCTCCTATGACGCAGACCTATTTAGGAGTTAAAACTGAAGATTATGGTAAATGGGATAATATTTCATCAAAAAAGGAAGTTCAAGATCTGGAAAAAGCAAAAAAGCGACTGAGGTACCTAAAGGATTCTGTGAATATTTCTAAGCTCAATAGAGCTACTTTGTTAAGTTTTAAGTTAATGAAAATTAATTTGGAAAATACTATAGAAGATTTTCAATATCGTTTTTATAACTATCCTGTAAATCAAATGCACGGAATGCAGGCAGAGATTCCGGCGTTTTTGATAAATATGCATCGTATCGAAAGTAAAAGTGATGCTGAGGCCTATGTTTCAAGATTAGAAGGAATGGATGAGTTATTTGGTCAACTTGTGGGAAATATAAAGATCAGAGAGAAGAATGGTATTGTTCCTCCCAAGTTTGTTTTTGCCAAAGTACTCAATGATAGCCGGAATTTAATAACCGGAAAACCTTTTGATGAATCTAATAAAGAGAGCACATTATTATCTGATTTTAAAGGTAAAGTTGAAAAGCTAGAACTTTCAGATGATGAAAAAACAGTATTGGTTTCTCAGGCTGAAAAAGCACTACTGGAAGCTGTAAAACCAGGATACGATAAATTAATCGAAATACTGGAGGATCAACAACAAAGAGCTACAGTTGATGATGGTGCTTGGAAATTCCCGAAAGGGAATGCATTTTATAATACTGCCTTAAAGCGTACTACAACGACCGACATGACTGCGGAACAAATTCATCAATTAGGACTTGATGAGGTTACTAGGATTCATAAGGAAATGAAGGATATTATGACGGAGCTTAAATATGAAGGTACGTTACAAGACTTCTTTAAGTTTATGAAAGAAGATGAAAGGTTTTATTATTCAAATGATGAAGAAGGTAAGGCAGCCTATCTAAAAAGAGCTGTAGGATTGATAGATAATATGAAATCCAGAATAGATGAGCTTTTCATCACGAAACCAAAGGCGGATATTATAGTAAAAGCGGTAGAACCTTTTAGAGAGAAGAGTGCTGGAAAAGCTTTTTATCAGAAAGGAACTCCAGATGGTTCTAGACCAGGGACCTATTATGCCAATTTGTATGATATGAAGGCTATGCCAAAATATCAAATGGAAGCTCTGGCATATCACGAGGGAATACCAGGACACCATATGCAAATTTCTATCGCGCAAGAACTAGAGGATATACCAAAGTTTAGAAAATTTGGAGGATATCAAGCTTATGTAGAAGGGTGGGGATTGTATAATGAGTTTTTACCAAAAGAAATAGGACTTTATAATAGTCCGTATTCGGATTTTGGGAGATTAGCGATGGAGTTATGGAGAGCATGTAGATTGGTGGTGGATACGGGTATCCATGTTAAAAAGTGGACAAGAGAAGAAGGAATTAAATATTATACGGATAATACACCAAATGCGGAGAGCGACGCTATAAAAATGGTAGAAAGGCATATCGTAATTCCTGGTCAGGCTACAGCTTATAAAATAGGAATGAATAAGATTCTGGAATTAAGAGAAGCGTCCAGATCAAAACTTGGTAATGAATTATTTGATATTAAAGAATTCCATGATGTTATTTTAACCAATGGAGCGGTGCCACTTACCATTTTAGAAGACCTAGTGAATGAATGGGTAGAAATAAAAAGTAATTCCTCTAAGAAAGAAGAAAGTTCTTAATGGCAGAGCTTTTATTTCGTAACAGTAAACTATGAGCCTTTCATCACCAGAAAGGCTTTTTTATACCCTGAATTGAGTTTTTTATGGTAATTCCATAAATAAAAGTAAGAATAATACTACTTTTTGATTGTTTTTTAATTGAAATAATGTATTTTGTGGATTATATTTGATTTTTATCTGTTTTTATCCCCAAAATAAAGCATATGAACAAAACAATTTATACAGTACTAGTTCTCTGTTGGACGAGCTTCTTTGGTTTTTCCCAAAGCCAAATAACAGGAGTTGACCTTTCCAAAATAAGGACATTAAACGATACAACATTGTTTAATAAATCAGTTAGAGATTTACAACAGTTCGTGAATGAGGACCAATTTGACAGGGTAGAACCTATAGCGGATCAGCTCATAATGTTGGCAAGCGATATTGGTTACACAAGAGGATTAGGTCTTGTCTACAGATTAAAGGGAGTTATCTATGATCGGACTCAAAGAAATATAGAATCCAGTAAAAGTTTCGAAAAAGCAATATATAATTTCAAAAAAATCGATGATAAAGATGGTTTAGGGACTGTAAGTAATGATAGATTTATAATCGAACAAAATAAAGGAAATCTTGAGAAAGCAGCCGCTTACCTTATGGAAGCTAAACTATATAGGGAACAATTAAATGATAGTGTTGGGTTATCAGGTATCTATAACAACCTAGCAATCATTTATAAAGAACTTAAAGATATACCAAATGCCGAAAAGTTTTATTTAAAATCTATTGATACCCGCAAAAATCTAAAAATAGACGGTGTAGGTATGGTTATGAATAATCTAGCCTTGCTATATACAGAAGGAGGGAAGCTTTCAGAAGCAAAGAAAATTCTACAGGAAGCCATGAAAATTAACAAAGCGGAAAATGACTTAAAACATACTGCTCAATCATATAGTATTATGGCGAAGGCCACAATGTATGGTAAAGAATATGAGGCTGCAAAAAAATATTATGACACTACCTTATGTGTTGGTAGTCAAGCTAATTATAAACTAATAGTTGTAAATGCAAAACAACAGTTGGGAATTATTGCATTAGAAGAAGGCCAGTATAAAAAAGCCGAAAAATTATTAAAAGCAGCAAGAGAAAATCTTGTAAAATCTAATGTGACATCATTAATATTAAAAAACTATAAATATTCCTTTAAGTTGGATTCTACTAGAGGTAATCTACTAGATGCTATAAAATGGCAGAAAGAGTATCAACAACTTTCGGACAAGAAAATGTATGAAAGTACTACACAGAAAGTTGAAAATGTGAAGTCAAGATATGAAGCAGAATTAAAGCAGCTTAAGCTAATCGATGAGCAAGAAAAAAGAGAACAAAGAACCAAGGAAGAATTGTTCAGGTATAGATTATTTACCTTTATTAGTTTGACCGTAATAGCAGTTATACTGGTTTTTATGATGCTGTTTATCAAAACCAGAAAAGAGAGAAAGAGGTATATCAAAGAGCTTAACGAATCAAATCAGGTTAAAAATAAATTATTTTCTATTATTTCTCATGATCTAAAAAATGAAATACACGGACTGGAAGGTAGTCTAAACTTAATGAAGGAAGATGTAATTTCTACAGAAGAGTTTAGAGAAATTGTTCCATTATTAGCTAATAGAACCCATCAAACGTCTATTTTGTTGAATAACTTACTGAATTGGTCAAAATCACAAATGAGAGAGTTAAATGCTAAGCCAACTACTTTTGATATAACAGAAGTAATCAGTAATAAATTCACTTTTTTTAAACCCAAAGCTGAGAAAAAAGATATTAAGCTTATTAATAAGTTGGATTCCACTATGATTTTTGCGGATAAAGATATGTTTGGGATTGTGGCTCAGAATCTAATTGCTAATGCCATTAAGTTTTGTAATCCTGGTGATTCTATAGCCTTAGTATCCAGAGAAAAAGAAGATCACTACGAAATTTGTTTTGAAGATACTGGAGTCGGTATTGATCCATCTAATCTCAATAAACTATTTGCAGAAGATACATTTACAACTAATGGAACGGAGAATGAAACAGGCACCGGTCTTGGACTTAGAATATGTAAAGAATTAATAGAACTTAATCAAGGTGAAATAAAAGTAGAAAGCACCCTTGGAAAAGGTAGTACTTTCTATATTTCTTTGCCTAAGGCTGCATAATTTTATTTATCCATTAAACTCCTAAATTGATAAAAGAATCTTTCTATAAGTCTTAGATCTTCAGTTATAATTTCTACAGAACCTCTCATTTCTTGCTGAAAAGGGATTTCTTTTTTGTAAGTTGTGATCAGTTTTTTAGGTAGCTTTACGTCGATCAGATATAATCCATCTTTATCTGGTAACATTGATATATAATTTACCGTTCCTTGTAACATTCCAAATTCATCATCTGGAAAATTTGCTAATTTGATATTGGCTTTTTGTCCTAATTTTATTTTCCCGGAATTTTGAGTTGGTGCTTTTATCTTCGCAACATATGAAGAAGATTCCTGAATTGGGATTACTATAAAA
This sequence comes from uncultured Aquimarina sp., assembly GCF_947495315.1. Taxonomy (GTDB): domain Bacteria; phylum Bacteroidota; class Bacteroidia; order Flavobacteriales; family Flavobacteriaceae; genus Aquimarina. Next base: position 42,760 of record NZ_CANLYD010000025.1, read on the forward strand.
ACAATATCGCCGGCAGTTACATTTTCATTTTCAAAACGATAATTAGAAAAAGAAACTCTTCCTTCTATATCGGATTGTAACAGATATCTTAATTCCCAATCTTTTATACTTTTTTTCAATTGATCAAAAGATTGTATCACCTTATTACGTAAACTTATTTCTTCTCTTTGTTGATTAAATTCTGTACCCTTTGATGTCTTCTGAGCATTACTAATACTCTCCTTAATCTGAGAAAGTTGTGTGTCATAGTTTTTATAGTTATTCTCAAACTGCAAGTACTCAATTTTTGCTTGTTCAAATTCTTGTTGAGAAATACTACCTTTATCATATAACTCCTGTTGTCTTGCAAAATCTTTTTTCTTGAAGTTTAGTGCACTTCCTTCAATTTTTTTCTGACTTAAGATACCTTCTTGCCTTCTATATAGCTCTGACAAGGATATCTGATTAGCGATGTTTTCATCAGAAAATGGTTTTAATTCTCTATTTAAACTATATTCTATATAACTATTCTCGAAAGTAGCATAACTTGTTTGTATATCTCCTAGTGCCAGTATTGGTGGCATTTGATCAAAAGGAAAATCAATTTGTCGATTATTAAGAGTGATGGTATCAATTACTCTTTTAAGACTAAATACATCGAGATAGTTTGCCGTATTTCGAAGAATAGCTAAAGGAGTTCCTTCTGGAACTGTATCACCTTCTTTTACTAAAATAGCCTCTATCTTTTCACTAACATTTGCTTGCTCTTTTTGTAATGGAACCTCTGTTGTTATAATGGCTTCTGCAGGTATTGTATCTGGGTATTTAAGCATCCAAGAAAGAAACAGTAATAACAATATTAATACTAATATTAACAAGTTTCCCCATCGAATCATCCAATGTGGTACGCGAGTTAAGATTTCCTGAACTTCCTCGCTTCTTAATTGTATATCGTCTAAATTATCTGGCATTTTTTTTGTGTAATTACGAATTATGAATTACTGCTTGTTTTCAATAAAATAATCTAATTTTCACTACTCACTACTCACTACTCACTACTCACTACTCACTACTTACCAAGTTCTAATTGATTTTTAACCAAATTATAATAGCTTCCTTTTTCTTTAATCAACGATTCGTGATTTCCAACTTCTATAATTTCTCCTTTATCTAATACTACAATCTGATCAGCATTTTTAACGGTACTTAACCGATGCGCTATTACCATAACCGTTTTATCTTTAAAAAAGGTATCCAATTTTTCCATGATTACCTTTTCATTATTTGCATCCAGAGCAGATGTAGCTTCATCGAAAAATAAGAATTTAGGGTTTTTATACACCGCACGAGCAATAAATAATCGTTGTTTCTGACCTGTACTAAGTCCTACGCCTTCCATTCCTATTTTTGTGTTATAAGACAAAGGCAGTGACTCAACAAATTCCTTAATGTTGGCGACATCCACTGCATGAGCTAATTTTTTCTTGTCCACATAGTCTTCTCCTACTGCAATGTTATTAGCAATCGTATCATTAAAGATATATCCTTCTTGCATAACAACTCCAAATTGATCTCTCCAAGCTTTTTGTGATACATTCTGTAAATCATGAGAACTGATGAATATCTGTCCTTCATCAGGTTCATAAAACTTTAGCAACAGTTTCATAAGTGTAGTTTTTCCACTACCACTGACACCAACAACTGCCGTTATTTTGTTCGCAGGAATCGATAAATCCAAATTTTGTAATACAGGCTTATCAGATCCTACATACCTAAAACTTAGATTTTTGATATCAAAACCAGAATTTTCCGGGATATCCCTAAGCTTTTCATCACCCGTCTTTTCTTCATCTTCTTTATTATGAATCTCTCCGAGACGTTCTAATGAGATCTGAGCATCTTGTAATTCTCTAAGAAAGTTAATCAACTGTGTTATAGGAGCATTTAATTGTCCTACAATAGATGTAATTGCTAACATCATACCTAGCGTGATCTCTCCATCGATTACTAGTATCGCAGAAAGAACAGTGATCAATATATTTTTTAGTTCATTGATAAAAGCAGAACCTACACTCTGATATTGCTCTAAAGCAAGATTTTCTATTGATATTTTAAAAAGTTTAGCCTGTACAAACTCCCAATTCCACCGCTTTCTTTTTTCTGCATTATGGAGTTTAATCTCCTGCATACCATTAACTAATTCAATAACTTTACTTTGTTCTTCACTTATCTGAGAGAAACGCTTATAATCAAGTTTTTTACGTTTTTTGAAAAATATTAAAATCCAAGCAAAATAAAACAAACTACCAATGGCAAAAACGGTAAATATGGAAAAACTATAATAAATAAGAACGATGCTAAATACGATTAAGTTCACCATTGAAAACAGCACATTTAGTGAAGACATGGTGAGTATTTGCTCGATTCTTTTATGGTCATTGATTCGCTGTAATAAATCTCCAGTCATTTTTACGTCAAAATAGGAGATAGGCAGGTTCATTAATTTTATAAAAAAATCTGAAATCAGTGAGATGTTAATTCTGGTACTTAAATGCAATAGAATCCAGCTTCTTAAAACATCAATTAATGTTCGTCCGATAAACAATGATAGTTGCGCAATTAATACTAAATATACGAAATCAATATCTTCATTTTCTATACCTACATCAACAATACTTTGGGTTAGGAATGGCGTAATAAGCTGTAATAAACTACCAGCAGTTAAACCTAGTATAAGTTGAAAGATGAACTTTTTGTATTTAAAAACGTATTTAGAAATAAATTTAAACCCAAATTCTTCATCTTTTTCATCTAGGTTGTCATTATAAAATTTTGGAGTAGGTTCTACCAATAATGCAACACCTTCTTCTGTAGTTTGATCCGCATTATTACCGATCCAGGCTTTTATAAATTCCTCCTTAGTATAAGTGATCAAACCATGAGCTGGATCTGATACATAAATCGTCATACCATCTTTCCTGGTGGTCTTGATTTTATAAACTACCACATAATGTACTTTGTTCCAATGAACAATACAAGGCAGTGGGACTTCTAATAATTGTTTTAAAGATAGCTTTACACCTAACGATCTAAATCCAATACTTTCTACAGCTTCGCTTAGGCCAAGTAAGGAACTCCCTTCTCTGGTCGTTTCACTTAGGGATCTAAGCTTCTGCGTATTCAGTACTTTTCCGTAATGTTTAGCTATGATTTTAATACAAGTGGGTCCACAATCTTTGGATTCAGCTTGTTTATAAAAAGGAAATTTTGGCATTCAGAGTTTTAATTTTGTGTAATGAGATCTTCTACAAAGAAAAGTAATTCTTTTCTATTATACGCATTAGGATAAGATTTCCCGTTTAATAATATTTCGGGAGTAAAGTTTTTATCATAACTCACGCACCATTGATGCTGTTTTTTAAGCAAGTTTAGGTAATTGTCATTACTGAAATTCCCATACGTTTTTAGCCAATCATTAGGTGCACTAGACAGGTAAATCTTGCTCATAGCAAGTTTGCATCTTTCTTCTCCTTCATCGTTAAATAATTCAGTAAGACGTGCTGCTATTTTTGTGCTTTCATTCTCTGAATGAATGTTCGGTATATTAAAACGTACAATGATTTGAACTTCTTTTTTATAGTTTTTCAATATGTTATCGATTAATAAGTGGACTTCTTTACAATGACCACACAAAGGATTTGTGATTACTGTAATTGATAGTTCCGGTTTTTCGGTTTTGTTACCCAGAATTATTTCTTTTTTATCTATTAATTTAGTTGGTAGTATTTCGGATTCTGAAAGCAGTGTGTTAAAAAGAGTATAGTTTCTTTTAAACTTGAAATGTTCGATTTTTAATTTTCTGGATGCTATCTCGTTTTTTAGTAATGGTATTACGTAAGACCATGCGGTTGAGATTAATAAAAAAGATATTAAAGTAAAGCCGAAAGAATAGCTATCAAATGTTAGTTCTTTAATATCAAAATTTGTAAAATATATTGTTATTGCTTGCAACCATAAAATAAGAGAGATAGATATACATAATAAACACCAGTTTTTTATAATTTTATATTGATAAAAAATGGAATATACTGTAAATGGGATTGCGCTAATAGAAATTAAATATATAAGGTCAATACTACTATTGTCATTAAGCAATATTAATAAAGAAGAAATAATTAGGGTGCCAAAATATACTATCGAAATATCACTAAGTTTTAATTTATTAAACAAAGTAGCTCCTTTAGAATTTAAGACAGCGTCGCAGTCGATGTTTTTTTGCTCTTTATTACAGAATTTATTAACCGTGCTAGATTGTATACCAAGTTCTTTTGATACTATTAATGCGCTAAATAGCAGACCTGAAAATGACAATAAATAATGGATGAAAGCTGTTAATTCGGGTTTTAACAAGAGAAATGATCCCAGTAAAATTATTACTAAAAAAAAGCTTACTGCGGTACGGTATTTAGGTTCTTTGTTAGAGGTATTAGTTTTACTATTTTCATTGGGATCAATAATAAGAATAACGCCAGTCCAGACTTTTAGAAATTCTTCTATAGAAAGTGTTTGCTTATATTCTCTACTAAAAATGAGATTGATTGTATTTTTTTTCTTGATAAAAATAACAAAATGCTCTCCAGTTTCGTTTCTAATTTGAGTAAGAGTATACGAGTTTAATTGTGATAAGGTTTCACTATCTGTAGGAATCTTGGCTGCAATATTTTCTATAGCAAAATGATCGAGAACCCCCGTAATTGAATGCAGGCTTGGGTAGGTGGGATGACTTAATAGTTGAAACTTAACCTCTTCTTCATCTATAGCAATTTTGTTCTTTTTTAAGAGTTTGTATAATAAGTAGATAACAGAATCTTTCATTAAAGCGAATTAATTATAATAGTATTGGTTGTGAAATTTGATTAAGTGTTTGTTATACAAATTCAGGCAATAGGATTTCATTGTACATACATCGATCCATAACCAGAGAAAATAATCGTTCTTCTAGCTCTTTTTTATCCATTTGAGAAGAAATAGATTCTTCTGCGTAGGCTTCGGACGCGGCATCTTTAATGGTATTCTCTTCTTCGAAGTAGAAAAGGAAAAAGTCCCAATCCTCCACTTTAATGGAGGTGTTTTTTAAGTCTTGAGGAGAATTGTAATATAATATTACATCGTTATTTTCATTTTCTTTAAAGGTAACACTCTTGTTTATGATAAATTTAGTATTCATTTTCTCATCCCAGGATGCGTTTTTTAACCAATCGAAGTTCTTTTCCAGATAGCAGAAACGTTTTTCACTAATACCTTTATATTCGCCATCAAATAACCCGTTCCTTTTTAAGGATTCGTTTAGTTTATGAAACTCGTCAGGAAATTCATATCGAAGCCTCGCTTCAATTTGTTCTTGGGTCACAGGTGACTTTTTGCCATGTCCCACGGTATGAATATAATATTCTTTTTCTGGGATAAGCTGAAATCTCATTACTTTAGAAAAAGAAGCATTCATTTCATCATAAAGAGCATTGGTGCTTAAATTATTTTCAATAGCTAGATTCATTCCTAGCATTTGCTCATAAACCATATTAAAAATACCGAGATCTATTTTGCTTAAGTTCGACCGATTATCATCAATAAATGAGAAAACTATTTTTGAAAGTTCCTTAAAAAAGGAGGTATTGTTCCCTCCGATCACCCCTGCATTAAATGCATTGATATTTCCGTTTTTCAGGTATTCTTTACTCAAGGTATTGGGTACATTTACAAATTCATGCAATATTACATCTAACACCTCTTTGTATCTTGGAAAATTAAACTCCAAATTCTGAAAACAAATATCTTTGCTAACAAATGATTCAGGAAAACGGTTCCATATAAACACATCGGTATCGACATGAAGAAACGGTTGATCCTGCATGGAGTATGATAAGATCTTACCTAATGCCCATAGACCAGCGGGATAATGATGTAAACGCTCTAATTTTGTGCTAACTGATGTATATGGGATTTGTAGTTTTTCTTTCAATAATTCGTTTCCGTAGTCATCGGTATACATTACTACATTTCCATATTGTTTTTTAAAAGTCAAACAACTCAATAGCGTGCTATAAAAAAACAGGTTGGTACTGGACCAACCCGCCTTAAATCTAGCACTTTCGTCATAGTTTTGTTCTAAAAAAGGTTTAGACCAAAAACTTTGAATGATTTTTATGCTCATATGTATTTAAAATGTTGACTTAATATGAAAGACATTTTCCATATCTACCTCCACCAATTGATCCCATATAGGCAGGAATATCGCAACCTATATTTAAGGGATACCATCCATGAACGCATCGAGGTAATCCACAGGTCACAATTTCATAACCACCATACCCTCCAGAGATTGATTTGCTTTCTTCTTTACTCAATAATCGAGCATCTTTGATTTTTGATAAAAACTTTTTTTTCATTTTGATAAAATTTAATTGTTCACCTACTCATTAGCTTTTCGGTATCCGCTTTTTGTTTGATGAGAAGTCATAATTTTCAGACATTAACCCTCAATCGGTCTGCGGTTGCGCAACCTAAACATTTATTATTCTTATCAATTTGCATTTGCAACTACAAACTAAATTGAATGCCAAATGATTATTATTTAATTTTACTCATAAAATATTACGGATTGTGTGGTGATAGTTTTATAAAAACTGGGATTTTTTCTGTTTGTTACTTGAAATTATGAGAAAAATATAAGAACAACCTGCTTTTTTTATGGCATCACCTCACTATTACGTTTTCGTGTTGATAAATTGTAGTTTGTAATAGATCTAATTCACAAAATTTTAACAAATAAGACTCGTTTTTCGGAGCTGGAAGATTTGGCTTCATCAATTAATGTTTTATGCTTTTTAAGCGCTTTTATAATAGATGTATTACGGAGTCTTTCAAAATGGAAAGAGTTTGAATTTGTGGATACTTAGATTATGGGCTGTAGAATTTCTAATAACATTGTTTTATCCATAATAAAGGAAATAAGTTTATCTTTCAATTCTTCTTTATTAGTATTTTCAAGAAAAGATTCATCTTCAGACAAGTCTTTATATAACTGATTAATAGTTGTAGGTTCTTCAAAATACAACAAGATGATATTCCAATCTTTAAGTTCTTGTCGCTGCAGATTATTTGTTTGTGGTATTATATGTTCTAGAAAATAGGCGTTATTTTCTTCAATTATTTTACAAGAAGGATTCAGTTTAAAATTTGTATTGCTAATATCATCAATAGATTTATTAGACAACCAATCATACATATTAAATAGAAAATCCATTCTTCTGGGACTTATATCACTCTCAAAGGAGTTTTTATCAAAATATGCAGCGAGTCTATTATTAAGTGCTCTATAAAATTCTGGGAAATGATATTTTAATCTAGCCTCAACTTGTTCACAAGCAAAAAATGATTTTTTAGCGTATCCGATACAATGTACATATTGAGATTGAAAAGGGACTGTATGGAAATTAATCACTTTTGAAAAGTCAGAATCAACATTTTCTAAATAATAAGACACGGGAATATTGTTTTTTTCAGCAATAGCGAACCCCAATTGCTGTTCAAATATAGTATTGAAAATCCCTACATCAATTTTATCAAGTAAATGTTCATTTTTTTCTATGAATTGAAGAACTTGTTCTTTTAGTTTTTTAAAAAAGTCAATTTCTTGCCCTCCAATTATTCCCGCATTGAGCGCGTGTATTTCTTTATTTTTGTATAATGAATTGATTAACTCTGTGGGAATCCAATCAAAATTGATAAAAACATCATTGAGAGCTTCCTCATACGCTGGAAAATTTATCTCAACATTTTGAGCAAATAGCGGAGAAGTAGTAAGAAGTTCGGGTAATTTTTTCCAAATAAACACATCAGAATCACAATGCATAAACGGTTCGTTCTGTTCTGCATATGTAAATATTTTTCCTAAAGCCCATAATTTAGAATTGTATTTATCTATTTGATTAAGAGTGATATGTACATTGGTATATGGAATGTCTAAAACATCTATCAATAGGTGTTTACCGTCTGTATCGGTATACAACTCTACTTGATCATAAAATTGTTTAAAAGTAAGACAGCTTAGAGCTTGACTGTAAAAGGCATATTTTTGATGAAGCCATCCACCTTTATATCTTGAGTTAGGATCTTCAGATTTGTTATTACTTGGTTTTGACCAGAAACTTTGTATTACCTTCATTTTTTTATTTTCTTGCTGATGCTTGTACGCTTTTATCTTTTTTAAAAACTAAAGACCCCTCAACAGAAGAGCCTTTGCTTTTTGATACATTTTAATTATCCCCAACAGAATAATGAAGGGTTTGGTCTATAAACATAAAGTCTCTGACCAGCCGTTCCTGGATTAAGAGTTGGGCAACCTGGCTTATAAGCTGGAGCTCCTTGGTTTTGTGAACCTCCGCATATAATAAATGAACAATTTCCAGCACCAAAGGATCCGTCATATCCTCCCACGATAGTTTTAGTTTCTTTCTTAGAAAGTACTGACGCTTTGATCTTTTTCAAAATGTCTTTTTTCATAATTACATTGTTTTTTAAATTAATAATGATTTGTATAACAAACTATTACTCTATAATACGATTAAACGGTAATACGTTACGTGGGGAAATATCACGTAAACGTTGTAGTGTTGATAATAAATATCACTTTATGATTTTTTTAAGAAAATTATAATAAATCTCTTATCCAATCGGTGTTTAATTTGATAACTTTAGCAGGAATTCCTGCTGCTATTGAATTATTAGAAATACGTTTTGTGACTATTGCACCCATGCTTATAACACTATTATTACCTATGTTAGCACCTTTAAGAATTTTGACATGTGCTCCAAGCCATACATGATTTCCAATGTTAATGCTTTTTGCTTGATTAATCCTTTTGTTGCTCTCTAGATCAATTATGCTATGAGAATCACTTGTACGTATAGAAATGTTATCGGAGAACATACAATCTTCCCCAATTACAATACTGCTATCATCTTCTGTAGCTGCTATATGTGCCCATTCAATAGTAGTTTTTGCTCCTATGATAATTTTACAATTAGTATGCTCTAACCAAAACATCCCACCACTTATTCTACATCCTGATCCTATTTCTAAGTAATGATTGTCTCCCTGAATATTGATAATAATATTCGAAATGTTACAATCATTTTTGATCAATATCTTATTATTATTGCCATTTATAGTGATATTGAGATGAAATAGATAATCACTTTGTTTTTCGATGATGTTATTATTTCCAATAATAAGATCACTTGGTTGTATAGGGTTATATTTTTTTTTATTGAATAAATTTTTAAAAGTTCTTATCATGCGATTAATAATATTGAGGTTTTAAGAAAGAAAGGGGATACTTTATAGACGGTATTTTTTTAGATAGAAAGATTTCGAGTCTATTATTTTGAACTTAATCTGGAAGGATATCATATAAAGTAGGCTCTTAGACGGAATAGTTGAAAATTAATTCGTAACGATTCCTTTTTATAATTCGAATTGGAATATTTCGATATATGATCATTGTGTTGGAAACGATAATACCAGCTGTTGTTTGAATTTGCTTTTACATTAAATTCAAATGACAACTGGTATAAATTTATATTCTCATAAGGAAGAATTAAAAAAGGCTGATTATTAGAAAACAGCCTTTAATACGTTTTAATTAATAATTACCTTAACAGGTAGATACACAATGTAGACTAGGATTAGGTCTATAAACATATAATGGTCTAGAGTCACAAGGATTTGAAATCCGATTCAATTGATTTTGGCTGCCTCCACAACAAATAAAAGAGCAATTACCTGTAAAAGGGCCATCATAACCACCCACAATTGTTTGTTTTTCCTTTTTCGTTAGCACAATTTTTCTAATGTTTTTTAAAATGTCTTTTTTCATTATATAAAGATTTTAAGATTTTTAATAAGATAGTTAATCTAAAGATTTGATTATCGGTATTGTGCTAACTACAACGTTATAGTGTTGATAAAACAATATTTTTGTGTTTTATTTAAGAATAAATCCTCAATGTAGTTTTAGATATAATTAAAACTTATGACTAGAATTAATAATACTCTATTAAGTGTTTTAAAAAACAAACATTCTTCTTTAAATTTATATTGTAAGGAGTTTTACTGTATACTATAAAATTTAATATAATAATTCAAAATTTCTAAAAATAAAAAGGGAGTATTCCGCAGAAACTCCCTTTAAATAAGAATAACTAAAGTTCTAGAACTTTAGTTTAAACTAAGTTTAGTAGTGGCTATTCCTTTTTCGTTTTGGATTTGTACTAAGTATAATCCTCTGGATAATTCTCCAATTTCGAAACTTGTTCCTGGTTGGAAATCACCTTCGAATTTTTTGGCTAATGCTCCTGTAATGGTGTACACAGATACTTTTTGTACCGATTCATTAATACTAAAAGCTGTTTGTGCTGGATTAGGATATGCATCAAAACTAGCACCTTTAATAACATCTTCGATACCTAAAGTAACAGATTCTTGATTTCCGAATATCTTAAACTCACCCGGCTGTAATGTGATAAGAGCGTTTACATCTGTTACATCAATTGTTTCTCCAGTATCACTTAATAAATCATACCAAGTACCTATTTCTTGAAATTCTGGATCAATATCTAACGGATCAACATCAAAATTACCAATGATAGTTACATGTTTTATCTCATCTCCGGTTGCGGTATCATCGGTTAAATGAATTTTCTTATCTGCAGTTGAGGAAACGGATAAGGTGAAATTATCGGTTTTGAATATTTTATCATTTAACTTTAATCTAATTAACTTAGTATATAGATCATAGACATCTGTTCTGTCAGTAACGTTGAGATAATCCCAACGAATAGGCTTAGGATTTGTTCTACATCCATTATCAATGGATCCGTCCTCACATCGGTTGATACTAAAACCATATCCTAATTCACCAAATTGCCAAATCATTTTTGGACCTGGAATGGTAAAGTAAAATGCTCCGGCAAGTTCTACTCTATCTAAAGCGGTTGATAATTCTGTAACATCATATGCAGGAGCACTGGTGTCATTACCAAATTGAACATTTTTATACATCAATCGCTCTTCATCGTGACTTTCCATATAAGAAATTGCAGAAGGACCGTCAAAACCTTTTACTTTATAGGATACTCCTGAAAAATTGGATTTACCACCGTCATGGTAGCCCATTGTAGATTCATTGTAAGGATCGGTTTGTTTGTTCCAAAGTAATATACCTTTACCTTCATTAGCCCGGTAATCAGCCCATTCCTTTTCTTCGGTAATACGTCCTAAATGTTCAAAAATGACATAAAAATCAGGATTAACAGCCCATTGATAATCAGCATATTCTTTTAGAATATCAACTCTGTCTTGCTGAAAAGCATTCGTACAAGAATCATCAGAGGCTGTACAGTTTTGAGTAAATCCTTTGGTTAGGTCCCATCTAAAACCATCTATGTTATATTCTTCAATCCAATACTCAACAGTTCTTTTTACATAATCTTGTGTAGCCTGTTTACTATGATCAAAATCATTAAACACACTAAAAGAATGCGTTGCTGTCTGGTTAAAGAATGGGCTATCTGCACTTGCTTGCCCACCATAACCGCCACCAGATGTATTCCACATTCTGTAATATGGGTTTTGACCAGAAGCATGGTTATAGACAACATCCAATATTATCGCGATTCCTCTGGCGTGACATTCATCTACAAATTGTTTAAATGCTGTAGGAGTACCATAATATTTATCTAATGCCATATGGAAAGATGGGTTATACCCCCAGCTATTGTTTCCATCAAATTCTGAAACAGGCATCAATTCAATAGCATTAATTCCTAAGTCTTGCAAATAATCAAGTCTTGCTTTAACTGAATCAAAAGAATGTAATGCATCAAAATCTCTAATTAATAACTCATAGATTACTAAATCAGTAACTTCAGGTCTCTGGAAATCGGTTGTTTGCCATACATATTCAGCTTCACTTGTTTTAAACCAAGATACGGCATCATTCGTTTTCCCTGCCGGATAGCTTGGTAAATTTGGAAAAGTAGTAGCATCAATAAATCCATCGTTAAATTCAGATAATATTAATGTAGCGTAGGGGTCAGCAACAGAGATGGATGCGTCTACCACATATTGATATAAGATATCAGCATTATTTGGTAAGTTGTCTATTGTAATCCAGAATCGATCTTGAGCACTATCTTTATTTAACAAGTAAGTATTGTCAAGAGCCCAGTCATTTCCGTTAAAATTTCCTTTTACGTGAACAAAGTTTTTTCCAGGTGCATATAGCACTAAAGTGGCAGAAGTACCATCTAAATTTAATCCGTCTTTCATTCCTGCAGGTACTGGCGCTTCATTGTTCACAGGAGTTGTAATAGCAGAGAAAGTTTCGGATAAGGAATTAGAAGTTCCTGATTCTGTAGCTACAAGTTCGAAGTCTATACTTTCCGTAATCGTATAGTTAGTCGTATAGTTTGTTATTCCGTTTTGTGTGTCAACAGAAACACCATTAGCATAAAGTTCGAAGTCTGCATTTAAAGTTGTAGTTGCAGTAATTGTTAAGTCATTTCCACTATCAATAATGCTTACAGATTCTGTAGGTGCATCTAAAGCCAGCTGAAAGATACCAACGTCGACTATATTGTCTTGAGTTTTATTATCTCCTGTACCATCTTGAGCTTTGGCTAACATACCGATACGGTCAATCCCTGTAGCACCATAAAAGATTGTAGGTGTTAGGGTGATAGAGTATGTGCCATTTCCGTTGTCAGTAAAGATCTGCGGTTGTGCACTATTCGATGAGTCTGTCCAGTCCCCATTATTAGGAGAATTGATAGCTGCAGTAGCGGTTGGACTATCAAAGTACCAAGCCCATAGATACAAGTCTGTTGCTCCCCAAACACTAAGATCCACTCCAGATACTGTAATGGTAATCTCATCACCCTCATTAAACGCTGGAGGGTCAATGGTAAAAGTTGCATTTTGCTGCTGTGCATAGGACATCATCAGTCCTAGAAAGAACACAAATACTAAAGTAAATTTTTTCATGACGTTATGTATTTAAAGTAAAAAGGCTGTTATTAGATATAACAGCCTTTTCGTATTTATTTTTGATTATTGCAATACTGCGGAATAAGAATATCCTCTTGGGTTACTCAAATCAAGAGTAACCACATACGTACCATCAGCATCCACGGATAAATTAGGTCCGTTAAAGTCCATAGATCCATCGTTTCCAGCATCTCCTCCTAAGTTTAATGCCCAATCATCATTTGCTCTAAACTTAAATTCTCCAGCAGTAAGATTAATGGTGATCGTCCATACTTGCGTTGTAGCATCATATGTCATATCGTGATCGTTTCCAGGTACACCTTCAGTTCCTCCAGCTGGCCATCCAAGTGGAGTAGCACCACCAACTAAGGCCCATTCTGCAGGTTCTACACTATACGTGATGTTATCTACATCAGTAAGATTAGCTCTTACTAAATAATACCCAGCAACAGAACCGGCAGGTAAACCACAGTTTACTTCTCCTTCTTGAACTAAAATCTCAGTGTAAGATCCATCACTAGCTCCAGCATCACCATAATCTCCATCAAAACTAGTCGTTGTAGGTAAGAATTTATAATTAGCACCTGCATCATTAAAGAATACAAAACCTTCATATTGTGTATCTTCTTCATCTCTAGCCATAATAGCTGGCGCATTTTCAGAAGCAGTCCAGTTTGGACCATATCCACTTGCTTCTAAGAAGCTTCCAACTACATATAATTTAGGGAATTCTACTTCCTCTATAACAGGTTCTGGTAAGAAAACATTAATAGGTAGTATGTCAGAAATAGTAGAAGGGCCACCATCTGTTGTTCCCACAGAAGCTACTAATCTAAAAAACAGTTCACCAGCATTATTAGGAACAGGATCTCCATCACTATCAAGAATTGGGTTTCCATCTGCATCTACCTGAGAGGTCAACGGGTCATTATCAAGACCAGCAGTTGCTGCTAAGTCAAATAATTGTTGTACCGTTACAGGGATATCATTAGCAGCAGTAGTTCCTAAACCAGTAAAAGTTTCGAATGTAGATTCACCAGAACCTTGAAGGGCGTAAGTAATAGCAGTGTCTACTCCAAAATCAGGAGATTGCCATACAAATCTTTCTGCAGTATTGTTTGATGCTTCTATTGTTAATACATATTCTGAAGAAACAGAATTTGTAAATGTAATTGCCTCTACAGGGTCTTGCGCTGTAAATACTAATGCGTCGTCGTCAGTACAAGCATTGAACCCAATTAAGGCTACTAATGCCATCACTATTATTGATATTTTTTTCATGTTGCTTATATTTTTAAAAATTGAGTTTAATAATTAATAACCAGGATTTTGACCTAGATTTTGATTGGCAGCTCTAGCTGCATCAGGAACAGGAAATAGATCTCTAAATGCAGGAATCGCAATTCCATTTTGAGAATTTCCTTTAAGTGCCCAGTTGTATCCACCACCAGAGAATAATCCAAAACGCACAAGATCTTGTCTTCTGTGTCCTTCCCAATACAATTCTCTTGCTCGTTCGTCAATGATAAAATCAAGATCAACATCTGCGGAAGAAACAGTTGCAGCATTACTTCTATTTCTAAGATCATTGATATATCCTAAAGCGGTATTAGGATCACCACCACCACCTCTCAGATTTGCTTCCGCATACATTAGATACACATCAGCTAATCTAAACATAGGGAAATCTACATCAGAAAATTCGTTGCCAGCATCAGTTCCGGTTTCACCAGTAGTTGTTACGTTAGTGTACTTTTCTAAAACAAAACCTGTTGTAGGATCTGTTATATTTGATATTTCTGGAGTTCTACGATCTTTAATAATGGTATTTCTATCATCATCTATGAAATCATCACCATCAAATTTTTCTGAAAACTGAGGAGATATTCTGATCGCCCCTGACCATCCTGCAGCTGTAACACCAAGGTTTTCTCCATTTCGTTCAATACTACCAACTGCTCCATTGGTCATTACCGTAGTAGGGCCAAAGTTTTGTGTGAATTGTCCATCGGCAATTAGAGGAAATATAATCTCATTAGCAGCTTGATTAGTATTATTATCACCTCTAAAAAGATCCTTATAGTTATTCGCTAGAGTGTATCCTCCATTAATAATTCTTTCACAATATATTCTACAATCACTATAACGATTAGTGTCAATATAAACTTCTGCATTTAGATACATTTTAGCTAGAATTGCCCAAGCTACTCCTTTGTCTCCTCTACCATATTCATTTCGTCTTGGATCTGTAAGTTCAGGCTCTATGGCTAGTAATTCACTTTCAATAAAATCAAATAATTGTTGACGATTCATTTCAGGGCCTTGAGTACTTCCTACCACATCATTTTCAGAATAAAATGGTGCTCTTCCATAAGAATCCATTAAATTGTAATAAGCTAATGCTCTAAGTAATCTAGCTTCAGCTCTATATAATGCGATTTCTGTTCTTAATTCTCCAGTAACACCTCTTGAATCTAATTTACCATCAGTTGTTTGACGTAAAAATTCATTTGCTAATGATACAGAGAACATTGCTCTACTAAAGAAACCACGTATGATAGTATTTGCTCCTGTCCAGGTAGATGTTTGTAAATCATCTATGAATCCAGCTTCATCGTTTATATAAGTCCATACGATTTCATCCGTAGTAAATATTTGCATATTCATAATACCACGACCGTATTGACTGGTACCCGCATCTACACCACCGATATTGGAGGATGTCGGTCCGGCTAACCCAGTGAGTGATAAATTTCCATATATTCCTGCAATTGCTTGTTCATAAGAACCAGGATCGGCATAAAATTCTTCTGCAAGGAAAATTGTATTGTCCCTTGGATCCTGATTAAGATCGTCTGTACAAGAATTCAGAGAGATGATAGCAATCATCAACGCTAAAAACTTGAAGTAATTATCTTTTATATTCATTTTCATAACAATTAATTAAATTTTACGTTAGCTCCCATCAAGAAAGTTCTTGCTCGTGGGAAGAGGGTTTGATCGACTCCAGAAAAGATTTCAGGATCTAAACCTGAATATTCAGTTATGATAAATACGTTCTGAACACCACCCCATAATCTTATTGAAGAAGTATCTCCGAAGAACTTCTTAAATGTATATCCTAAAGTTACGTTGTCCATCTTTAAAAATGAAGCATTTTCTACATAAATATCAGATTGGAAAGTATCTCCAAAAACGTTAAAGTTGGTGTCTAACAATGAAGTGTTTTGATTTGCTAAAGTTCCATTGTTGTTTATAGCATTGTAAGTAGCTCCTCCTTCTACACCGTTAAACATATAGTTTCCAAGACTAGCTCTAAGGTTAAAAGATAAATCAAAACCTTTGTATGTCATATTGGACTGGAATCCCATTGTGACGTCAGCTGTATTGTTTCTGTATATATATTTATCATCACTATTGATGACATTATCTCCATTTAGATCAGCATAAGCACCTTCAATCGGAGCTCCGTTAACATCATACAATTGTTTGAAAACATAGAAAGAAAATGGAGCAAACCCTTCTCTGTGGATCTGTATATTACCACCGGTACCACCTACTGATGGTCCTACTAATTGATCTTCACCACCAACAAGTTTTTCTACCTTTTGATCAAGAAAAGCAGCATTATAGTTGATATTCCATGTAAAGTTTTCATTTCTTACAATACTAGCATCTATATTTACCTCAATACCTTCTGTTAATAGATCACCTAAGTTTTGTGGGCCAATGTTACCAAAGTTAGCACCATCCGGCAAACTTCCTTGAACAAATAAATCTTCTGTTTCTTTTCTATACACATCAATTGATCCATTAATTCGATCATTGAATAGACCATAATCCAAACCAATGTTGTATTGAATAGTAGTCTCCCAAGTAAGTAGTTCATTTCTAAATCCAGGAATAGAAACTGGAATAAGTCTATTACCAAACGTATATTGATCGGTAATTGTACCTTGTGCATATTGTTCTATAAAAGGTAATTTGAAATCATTGGCGTCGGTGGTAATATTTTCTTGTCCAGTAACACCATATCCTAATCGAAGTTTAAGATTGCTTAAGGTTTGGGAATCTGCTAGGAAGTTTTCGTCAGAAATATTCCAGGCAAATGCAGCTGCTGGGAAATTACCCCATCTATTATCTTCACTAAATCTTGACGTCCCATCTCTTCTATATGATAAAGTAAGAAGGTATTTGTCGCTCAGGCCTAGGTTTGCTCTAGCAAAAAATGCAGCCAACACAAGATCTGGATCAGATTGTGCTCGAGATTCAGTTTCATTGTCTCCTCTTAACTCACCAGAATTAAAATTATCTACTCTAAACTTTTGATAAGAGTACCCTCCTGTTACATCTAAATTTAGTCCTCCTAATGCCTTTTTATAATTAAGATATGAATCAAATAGAGTATTCCTTCTATAGCTCGAAAATTCAGATCTTGAACCATCAAGGATATTACCAGTCAATTGCTCCCCGCCAGCACTTTCGCGCGATAACTCGTTAAAACCATCACCATTTTGTTCGTCAAAACCTACATTAACAGTAGCTGTTAATTCAGGTAAAAACCATAAAGAATAATCTACTTTAAAATTACCAAAGTAACGATCTACTTCACTACGATTGTTTCTTTGTAAAAGAGCAGCAACCGGGTTTGTGTTTGCCATAACGTCATTAAATGATCCATTTGGATTAAGGCTATCATATTCAAAAAAGCCACCAAATGGAGAATTAGGGTCATATACCGGTTGTGTTGGATCAAAAGCTATTGCTGATCCTTCAACATCAGCTGCAAACCTATTTTTTTCGAAAGTAGCATTTGCATTTAAGTTAAATTTTAAATTACCATTCAAGAAAGATGGGTTTAAAACCAATGATGTTGTCGATCTTTTGTATTCACTTGTTAAGCGTAAACCATCTTGATCTAAATGACCTGCTGAGAAACGGATTGGTAATACATCAAATAAGGATCCTCTTACAGAGATATTATTGTCGGTGGATACTGCATTTCTGTAAATTTCTTTTTGCCAGTCCGTATTAGCTGTCCCTAGTTGACTAGCATCAATGTTATTATTTATCAATGACTGTTCTAATACCAAACTTCTAAATTCATCAGCAGAAAAGACATCCACAGTTTCAGGAATAGTATAGATCCCAGTTTGAAAATTATAATCTACTTTTAATCCTTTACTTCCTTTTATAGTTTCAATAATAATAACCCCTGCAGAAGCTCTGTTTCCATAAATAGCAGTTGCAGATGCATCTTTTAAAACTGTAAAAGATTTAATGTTGCTAGGATTGATTGAAGATAATACTGATTGAGAACCACCAACAAAATCATTACTTACGGGTAGACCATCAATAACTATTAGAGGATCATTAGAAGCATCCAAAGAACTTCCTCCACGAATTCTGATTGCTGCTCCTGAACCCGGAGCACCACCTGGTGTAATATTAACACCGGCTACACGTCCATTTAATAAGTTTTCAGGAGAAATAATATTTCCTCTGTTAAAATCATCCGCAGTTACTGTACTTACAGAACCTGTTAAGTCCTTCTTTCTGGCAGAACCATAACCAATGACTACTACCTGTTCCAGTTCTGCCGCATCTTCTTGTAATGCAACATCAATTCTCTCGTTTCCGGAGTAAGTGAATTCTTGAGGCAGAAATCCCACGTAAGAAAACTCAACAATGTCTCCATTGTTAACTCCGTTTAAAACGTAATTTCCATCAAAATCTGATGAAGTTCCGTTTGTTGTTCCCTTTATTATAATATTAACACCGGGAATCGGTTGACCATTTCCAGCATCAGTAACAGTACCACTGACTGACGACTGTGCAAAAAAGCTCATTGGTATCAACCACAATAAAAACAATGCGCTTTTAGTAAATGTTTTCATATAAATTTAAATTAGTTTTTAATTGTTTTTAGCCTTATATTTTCACTTTCTGAAAGCCAATGTATGTAAAATCTATGTTAAATTTGAGCTACGGTGTAGCCGTAACCTTACGAAAACGTTTGCGTGTGGATAACTTTTAAAATTCTGTTAAAATTTTAAGGGGATTTGTGATCATATCGCATATTTTCGCGTCAAAATTTAACTTTTAATTAAAATTCAAGGGAAATGAAGCAAAAAGTTACGTTAAAACAAATAGCAAAAGAGCTTGATGTATCTATCTCAACCGTGTCAAAAGCATTAAAAGATAGTGTAGAGATAAGTTTGGATACTCGACAAAAGGTAAAAGCTTTCGCTAAGTTGTATAATTACAAGCCTAACAACATTGCACTTAGCCTGAAAAACAGAAAAACAAAAACAATTGGAGTTATAATTCCTGAGATCGTCCATCATTTTTTTACTACAGTAATTGGTGGTGTCGAGAAGGTTGCCAATGAAAAAGGCTATAATGTGATTATATGCTCTTCAAACAATTCTTTTGATAAAGAAGTAATTAACTTGGAAATGTTAGCCAGTGGAAGCGCCGATGGTTTTATTTTATCCGTAGCAAAAGAAACACAACAAAAAAAAGATTATCATCATATAGAAGAAACCATGAGTCAGGGAATGCCTGTCGTACTTTTTGATAGGATTATAGACGAGCTTGTGTGTGATAAGGTAATTATTGATGATGGAAAAGGCGCCCAGACTGCTACCAATCATCTGTTGTCTTTAGGATGTAAAAAGATTGCTATTCTTACAACTGTAGACTACATTAGTGTAGGTAAGCTGCGAACCAATGGATATTTAAGAGCGTTAAGAGCTTATGATATTACTGCTCGTGAAGATTATATTCTAAAAATAGAAGATATTGATAATTGCGAATCAGAAATTTCAGATTTCCTTGAAGATAAGGATGTGGACGCTATTTTTGCTGTAAATGAACTGTTTGCAGTAACTGCCGCAAGAGTTTTAAATGAAAAAGGTAAAAAAGTACCTGAAGATGTATCTATTGTAGGGTTTACGGATGGTATATTATCCAAGCATTTTATTCCTAGTTTAACAACCATCAGCCAACATGGAGAAGAAATGGGTATAAGAGCCGCAAAGCTGCTTATAGATAAGCTCGAAGGAGAAGAAGATGTTCCTGAAGAATATAAAACGGTGATTATCGATACTAGCTTGATCCAAAGGCAATCCACAAAAAAATAACACACTAAAATTATTTTATTTAAAATAAAATAATATATTTGATCCCTATCAGAACTTATATTTTCACTTTCTACTAACATAAGTTTTGATGAGTGTACGCGCTTATCAAGTAATAATCAAACATTTACTTAATGAACAAGCGTAAGCTAAGTTTTTGGGAAATATGGAACATGAGTTTCGGTTTCCTGGGAATACAATTCGGTTTTGCATTGCAAAATGCAAATACCTCCAGGATTTTTGAAACACTAGGTGCAGAAGTGGACGAGTTAGCTGTTTTTTGGCTAGCAGCTCCTATTACTGGATTATTGGTGCAACCAATTATTGGTTACTTTAGTGATAGAACTTGGCATTCTAAATTAGGGCGTAGAAGACCATATTTTCTGGTTGGAGCTATATTATCTTCGATTGCATTGTGTGTAATGCCAAATTCACCCACGTTATGGGTGGCGATTGGTACTTTATGGATAATGGATTCTTCGATTAATATTTCAATGGAGCCTTTTAGAGCTTTTGTAGGGGATAATCTTCCTGAATCTCAAAGAACGAAAGGTTTTGCTATGCAAAGCTTTTTTATCGGTTTAGGAGCAGTAGTTGGTTCAGCATTACCGTATATTTTTACAAATTGGTTAGGAATAAGTAATACTGCAGCGGAAGGAGTGATTCCGGATTCTGTAAAATGGTCTTTTTATATTGGAGCAGTTGTATTTCTTGCCGCTGTTTTGTGGACAGTATTTAGTTCTAAGGAATATTCTCCTGAAGAATTAGATAGTTTCGAAGATCATAAAACTGATGCTACGGTCGAACTTACTTCTCAAGAAAATGATGGTAGGATTGAAAAGCTTAAGAAAGCCGGATCTATAATGACAGTTTTTGGGATGATTCTTAACGCTGGTCTTATTTATTTAAGATTGGATAAGGAGTTGTATATTTTGTCAGGAGGTATTTTATTTGTAGGAATATTATTTCTATTAGCTGCATTTGTAAGGCAGTCTTCAGGGATCAATGGATTTGTGACTATCATGACTGACTTGTTGTATATGCCAAAAACGATGAAACAATTGGCAGTTGTGCAGTTTTTTTCATGGTTTGCATTATTTTCTATGTGGATATATACTACTCAGGCTGTAACCAGTTATGTATACGGATCAACAGATCCTACATCCCAGTTATATAATGATGGGGCTGATTGGGTTACTGTTCTTTTTGCAGTTTATAATGGAGTAGCGGCATTAGTTGCATTTTTATTACCTGTCATAGCAAAATTTACTAGTAGGAAAATTACTCACTTGATTAGTTTAATTTTAGGTGGTTTAGGATTGTTGTCAATTACAATATTCAAAACCCCTGAACTGTTAATTATTTCAATGATTGGAGTTGGTATTGCTTGGGCAAGTATTTTATCTATGCCTTATGCAATGTTAGCAGGAGCTTTACCTCCAAAAAAGATGGGGTATTATATGGGAGTATTCAACTTCTTTATTGTAATTCCTCAAATTGTTGCTGCTTCTATATTAGGATTTTTGTTAAACACTTTTTTTAATAGTGAAACTATATATGCATTAATAATTGGAGGAGTGAGTATGGTAATTTCTGGAATTTTAACCTTGATAGTTAGTGATGAAGCGACTATCGAAATAAATGATTAATGACAAAAAAAGCATTCATATTTGATCTAGATGGTGTCATAGTAGACACAGCAAAATACCATTTTTTAGCTTGGCAAAATTTGGCCAATGGTCTTGGTATATCTTTTTCTGAGGCACAAAATGAACAACTAAAAGGAGTTAGCCGAATACGATCTTTAGAAAAAATTTTAGAATGGGGGAATAAAACCATCTCAGAAGAAGAGTTTACTTCCTTAATGACTAAAAAGAATGAAGAATATCTAAATTATATTGAGACTATGGATACATCCGAAATTCTTCCGGATGTGCCAAGAGTTTTAGAGTATCTTTTAACCAAAGAGCAGGCCATAGCATTAGGTTCTGCTAGTAAGAATGCTCGAGTTATTTTGGATAAAGTATTGCTGAAAGAGAAATTTCATGCAATTGTGGATGGGACTGATGTTTCAAAAGCAAAACCGGATCCCGAAGTATTTTTAATTGGAGCACAAAAATTAGGAGTAGCTCCTAAAGACTGTGTTGTTTTTGAAGATTCTGTAGCGGGTATTCAGGCGGCTAATATTGCCAATATGGTAAGTATTGGTATTGGTGATCCCAACGTTTTGCACGAAGCGGATTACATATTTAATGATTTTACAGAAATTACAGAAGAATTTATTAACCAATTAGTTATAACCGAAAAAGTTTGAGAATAATAGGGAGATCGCCTAAGTAAATACAATGTTTGATACTTAGGCAAGTTTCTCTAACAACTAAAAATAAAAAAAAGAGAACCGATGAATCAGGATTATATTAAGCCAGATAACTGGTCTATAATTGAAGAAGGATTTGATGTAGAAAGAGTTAAGTCCTCAGAAAGTCTTTTTAGTATAGGTAACGGTGCGATGGGGCAGCGTGCAAATTTTGAAGAGACATATACAGGCCCTACTTTTCAGGGAAGTTATATTGCAGGAGTATATTATCCTGATAAAACCAGAGTAGGTTGGTGGAAAAATGGGTATCCAGAGTATTTTGCCAAAGTACTTAATGCTCCTAATTGGATTGGAATTAATGTAGAAATTAATGGAGAAAAATTAAACTTACATAAGTGCAAAACAGTATCAGGTTTTCGTAGAGAACTTAATATGAAAGAAGGTTGGTATCAGCGTTCTTTTAATGCAATTTTGCAAAATAACATCGAAGTAGCTGTTAAATCAACAAGGTTTTTAAGTTTAGATTTAGATGAAGTCGGTGCTATTAAGTATGAAGTGACCCCAGTGAATAAAGATGCTGTAGTTCAATTTATACCGTATTTAGATTCTGGAATTACGAATGAGGATACCAACTGGGATGATAAATTCTGGGATACATACGAAGTATCACATAAAGGTAATTCAGCGTACATATCTTCTAAAACCATGAAGACAGAATTTCACGTATGTACAGGAATGTTGAATCAATTATATCTTGATGAAAAATTGCAACATGTTTATCCTACAGTTGAAACCAACAAAACCTATGCAGGTCTTGGTTATAAAGTAGAAGTTGCAAAAGGGAAAATAGCGGCGATTCATAAATTTGGAGGATACACCGTTTCACTAAACCATAAACAAGAAGATATTGCATCTGCTAACGCAGCAGTATTAAAACAAGCATCAGAATCAGGTTTTGAAGCATTATTAGATCTGCAAAAGAAAGCTTGGTCTAAGATCTGGGAAATGGCAGATATAGCTATTGATGGAGATGTGAAGGCGCAACAAGGTATTCGTTTTAATATTTTTCAATTAAATCAAACCTATTTAGGTAAAGATGCTCGATTAAATATTGGTCCAAAAGGATTTACCGGTGAGAAATATGGTGGTAGTACTTATTGGGATACCGAAGCATATTGTATTCCTTTTTATATGGCTACCAAAAACCAAAATGTAGCACGAAGCTTATTACAATATCGTTATAACCATCTAGAGAAAGCTATAGAAAATGCTGAAAAACTAGGGTTTACCAATGGAGCAGCATTGTATCCAATGGTAACTATGAATGGAGAAGAGTGTCATAACGAATGGGAGATTACCTTCGAAGAAATTCACCGAAACGGTGCGATGACATTTGCCATTTATAATTATCTGCGCTATACTGGTGATTATAGCTATATTCCAGAGATGGGATTAGAAGTAATGATTGCTATTGCTCGTTTTTGGCATCAAAGAGCAACATTTTCAACAGACAAAGAAAAGTACGTTATTCTGGGTGTTACAGGACCTAATGAATATGAAAACAATATCAACAATAATTGGTATACTAACTATTTAGCAAAATGGTGTATCGACTATTGTGTTGAAAATATCGAAAAAGTTAAGTCAGAGTATAAAGTGGATTACGATAGAATCATAGAAAAGACTAAACTGGATCAGAAAGAAATTAGCGCAATGCTAGAGGTAGCAGAAAAGATGTATTTCCCTTACTCAGAGAAACATCAAGTGTATCTGCAGCAAGATGGTTTCTTGGACAAAGAACTAATTACAGTTGATAAACTTGAGCAATCTCAACGTCCAATTAATCAGAAATGGAGCTGGGATAGAATCCTAAGATCTCCTTATATTAAACAGGCAGATACCTTACAAGGTTTCTACATGTTTGAAGATCAATTTACCAAGGAAGAATTGAAACGTCATTTTGATTTTTATGAGCCATTTACCGTTCATGAATCCTCTCTTTCTCCTTGTGTACATAGTATCCAGGCTGCTACTTTGGATAGAATGGATCAAGCATATACTTTTTATCTAAGAACATCAAGATTAGATCTTGATGACTATAACAAAGAAGTAGAAGAAGGTCTTCATATTACTAGTATGGCCGGGACTTGGATGAGTATCGTAGAAGGTTTTGGAGGTTTGAGAGTTAAGAATGATGCGTTGTCATTTACTCCTAAAATTCCTAAAGAATGGAAAGGATATACGTTCAATGTAAACTTCAGAAATAGTATATTAAAGGTGAATGTCTCTCAGGATGGAACTACCTTTAACTTAGAAGGAGAGCACGAATTATTGATATATGTAGATGGTAAAGAATTTACGATCTCACCCAATAGTTTAATGACCGTTTAATTCATTATACAAATGGAACACAAAACACCCCAAAAGCTCTTGTTTTTGGGGTGTTTAATTCAATACAAGTAATATAAAGTTCAATACGAATTATATAAATCAAAATTAGATCTATGAAGAGTATGTTAACAGTGCTTTTTGGGTTATTCGTTTCACTAACCTTTGGGCAGATAGATAAAATAGAACCTCCATTTTGGTGGAGTGGTATGCAATCTAATCAGTTACAATTAATGTGTTATGGTAAAGAAATTGCCAGGTATGATATAGAAATAGATAGTATAGCAATTAATGATGTTACTAAAACAGAGAATTCTAATTACGTTTTTGTAACCATTGATACTAAAGATGTTCAGCCGGGAAAAGTAGTTATTAACTTTAAAGAAAATGATAAAGTAGCTTTTTCGCAGACATATGAGTTTAAAACCAGAAGAGAAGGTTCTGCACAACGAAAAGGATTTGATAGCAGTGATGTCATGTACTTAATTATGCCAGACCGTTTTGCTAATGGAGATACGGCTAATGATTCTCATAAAGATACGGTAGAAAAAGCTGATCGATCTAATCCGGGAGGACGTCACGGTGGCGATATTCAAGGTGTAATTGATCATTTGGATTATTTGAATGATTTAGGAGCGACTGCACTTTGGAGCACACCATTGTTAGAAGATAATGAACCGGTATATTCTTATCATACTTATGCACAAAGCGATCTTTACAAGATAGACCCTCGATATGGTACCAATGAGGATTATAAAAGATTAGCTTCAGAGATGCATAAATTAGATATGAAACTAATTATGGATTATGTAACCAATCATTGGGGTTCTAAGCATTGGATGATCAAAGACTTGCCAACAAAGGACTGGATACATCAGTGGCCAGAAGGGTTCAGAAGGAGTAACTATCGTATGACGACTCAATTCGATACAAATGCTTCAGCTGTAGATGCTAAAGGATGCATGAATGGATGGTTTGATACTACTATGCCCGATATGAATCAAAGCAACCCTTTACTCCTTAATTATATTACACAGAATGCAATATGGTGGATAGAATACGCGGATTTAGATGGTTTTAGAGTTGATACATACTCATACAATGATAAAGAAGGAATTGCTAAATGGACAAAAGCAATTATGGATGAATATCCAAATTTTAATATTGTAGGAGAAGTATGGATGCATGACCAGGCGCAGATGGCGTACTGGCAAAAAGATAGCAAAATTGGAGCTATTGATAACTATAACTCGCATTTACCTTCAGTGATGGATTTTACGCTGCATGATGCAGTAATGGTAATGTTTAATGAAGAAGGTAATTCTTGGGATAAAGGAATGATTAGAGCTTATGAGAATTTTACAAATGACTTCTTGTATCCGGATATCGATAATATATTGCTGTTTGCAGGGAATCATGATACGAATAGGATTAATGAGATATACCAAAGTGATATCAGTAAATATAAAATGGCAATGACATTGATATTTACCACAAGAGGAATTCCACAGATCTATTATGGAGATGAGATAGGAATGTTAGGTAACCGTGATAAAAAAGGCGATGGTGATATCCGTAGAGATTTTCCTGGAGGATGGCCTGATGACAAGAGAAGTGCTTTTGTTGCTGAAGGAGCTTCAGGTAAAGTTGGAGGAAGAACCAAAGATGAAGAAGCATTCCATGCATATACTAAAAAAGTACTGAACTGGAGGAAGAACAGTGATGCTATTCATAACGGAAAGCTATTACAATTTATACCTTTTAATAATGTATACGTATATTTTAGATATACAGAAAAAGAACGTGTAATGGTTGTTATTAATAATAACTCCGAAGATCAAGAGCTTAATATTAATCGTTTTAAAGAAGGACTGAAGGATTTTAAAGTAGGAAAAGATATTATTACGGACAATACAATTGATGTCACGGAGAATATGACAGTTCCTGCCAGAACATCAATGATCATATCATTACAATAAACCAAAAACTAAATTATAAAATAATGAAAAAAATAATTTTCTGTCTTGCCTTAGCAGGTGTTGTGTTTTCCTGCGGAAAGACAAAAAAAGAAGAAACAGTTGCAAAAGTAGAAACTGTTACTGAAGCGGTAAGTAAAGAATTAGCTCCGGTAAGTGAAGCTATGATGGAGAATGCTGTGATTTACGAAGCAAATATTCGTCAGTACTCTGAAGAAGGATCTTTTAAAGCGTTTACCAAAGATATTCCTACGTTGAAGAATCTGGGAGTAAAAGTGCTTTGGGTGATGCCTATATATCCAATTTCTACTACCAAAAGTAAAGGATCACTGGGAAGTTATTATGCAATTTCTGATTATACCAAAGTAAATCCAGAATTCGGAACAATAGAGGATTTCAGAGAATTAGTAAAAACGGCACATGATAACGGAATTTATGTAGTATTAGATTGGGTTGCAAATCATACTGGATGGGATCACGTTTGGTTAAAAGAGCATCCAGAATTTTACACTAAAGATGATAAAGGAGAAATTACACATACTGTAGGAACTGATTGGACGGATGTAGCGGATCTTAATTATGATAATAAAGATATGAGAGGAGAAATGCTTAAAGCAATGAAGTACTGGGTACAAGAAGAAGGAGTAGATGGATTTCGTTGTGATGTAGCAGGAATGGTACCAGTTGATTTTTGGGATACCACTGTATCCGAACTTAAGAAAATAAAACCAGTTTTTATGCTGGCCGAAGGTTGGGAACCGGAATTAATGGAAAATGCTTTTGATATGGGATATGGATGGGACACACATCACGTAATGAATCATATTGCAAAAGGAGAAAATACGGTGGCAGCCTGGGATAAAAGAATGGTTCAGGTAGATTCAATGTATGCAGCTGATGATATTTTAATGAATTTCAC
This sequence comes from uncultured Aquimarina sp., assembly GCF_947495315.1. Lineage (GTDB taxonomy): Bacteria > Bacteroidota > Bacteroidia > Flavobacteriales > Flavobacteriaceae > Aquimarina. The sequence continues at coordinate 70,589 of NZ_CANLYD010000025.1, forward strand.
CTCAAACCATGATGAGAATTCTTGGAACGGAACAGTACAAGAAAGAATGGGAGATTCTAAAGAACTATTTGCAGCGTTATCTTATATGGCACCTGGAATGCCATTGATTTATTCTGGACAAGAATATGATATGGATAAGCGTTTACTTTTCTTCGAAAAAGATACTATTATTAAGAAGAAAGGAATATTCTTTCCTTTGTATGAGAAACTAGGAAAGCTTAAAAATGAGAATCCTGCTTTACATGGAGGTAAGAATGCTGCGTCCTATAGTCGTATTAAAACTTCGGTAGATGATAAAGTTTTGGTGTTCAAAAGAGAAAAAGAAGGTAATAAGGTTGTTTTCGTTGCGAATATGACCAAAGAACCTGTGAAGTTTACAGCATCTTACGACGGAAAGTTTAAAGATTATCTCTCAGGTGAGTATATTGATGGTGCTAAAGGGCGAGAGTATGAGTTAAATCCTTGGCAATATTTGATTTTGATTCAACAATAATATATCATATAAATGATCTATTTTAAAGAGGCCACTTATTAAAGTGGCCTCTTCTTTTTAAATTTCACTACAAACGATTACTATTAAAATTTGATAATTCGCTTTGTAATTTGTTTTTCTTTGGTTTGTATATTAATTATATAAATACCCGATTCTAATCCTGATAAATTAAAAGTGTTTTTGGTTGTTTCAAGTACTTTTTTGCCGTTATAATCAAAAACTGTCACTTTATCTATTGGAACGCTTATATGTACATTGCCCTTTGTAGGATTTGGATATATAGTAAATGTATCATTATCAAATTCATCTGTGCTAAGTAATTCGTCATAAATAATACTGAACTCTAAAGCAGATAGATTTCCATCTCCAGATGTACTAGTAGCGATGTTTGCATCAATGTTTAGTGTGATTACTCCTGTTGTAGTAGGAATAACTTCAACGGTATATATAGCATCTGAACCAGAAAAATTAGTGAGTGATCCATTTGTAATGATGATATCATTTATATCAAAATTAAGTACACCTTCTGAAAATGTTATAGTTATAGGAATAGGATTAGCATCTGTAGGAGAACTTTCTGTAGAAGTAATGACTACAGTTGGTTCATCATTAGCGCTAGTAACTGTTATGGAGAATGTTTGATCTGCAGAAGTATCGGTTCCTCCATTGGTAGTTCCTCCGTTATCAGAAAGGTTTACCGTTACTGTTGTCATACCGATTGCATTCGCGGCAGGAGTATAGGTAAGATTTCCAGTAATTTCATTAATAGTAGGTTGACTGCTGAATAATGCATTGTTATCATTTGTTACATTAAAAGTGAGGGTTTGTGTATTTTCATCTCCATCATCAATGGCGGATGCAAATCCATTTACAGTCTGCGCTCCAGAATCTTCTAAAATAGTTTGATCAGGACTGGCAGGTATAGAAAAACTTGGAGCATCATTCACCTCATTAATAGTAATCATAAATGTTTGATCCGCAGAAGTATCAGCTCCTCCATTGGCAGTTCCTCCGTTATCAGAAAGGTTTACCGTTACTGTTGTCATACCGATTGCATTCGCAGCAGCAGTATAAGTAAGATTTCCAGTAATTTCATTAATAGTAGGTTGACTGCTGAATAATGCATTATTATCATTTGTTACATTAAAAGTGAGGGTTTGTGTATTTCCATCTCCATCATCAATGGCGGATGCAAATCCATTTACAGTCTGCGCTCCAGAATCTTCTAAAATAGTTTGATCAGGACTGGCAGGTATAGAAAAACTTGGAGCATCATTCACCTCATTAATAGTAATCATAAATGTTTGATCTGAAGAAGTATCGGTTCCTCCATTGGCAGTTCCTCCGTCATCAGATAGATTTACAGTAACGATTGTGCTTCCAGAAACGTCTGCAGCAGGAGTATAGGTGAGATTTCCAGTAATTTCATTAATAGTAGGTTGACTGCTGAATAATGCATTATTATCATTTGTTATATTAAAAGTAAGGGTTTGCGTATTTCCATCTCCATCATCAATTGCGGATGCAAATCCATTTACAGTCTGCGCTCCAGAATCTTCTAGGATAGTTTGATCAGGATTGGCGGGTATAGAAAAACTCGGAGCCGAATTAGGGGTAGTAGTATCTATAGTATAATTATCCGAATCTGCTGCAATTCCTATGTTTCCAGCAGCATCAGTGTAACCTGTTCCTACGCTAATAATGTTCGTAGCATCCTGTATATTTGGGGTAGGAGTAAATAATCCTGTATATATAGTTAGATCAACTGTAACCATAAATCCGGATAAAGTTCCATTCTGTACGGTAACATCAGCCTCTGTAAATCCCACAGGAACTTCACTAAAAGTAAAAGTAATAGTCGAAGTATCGCCCATTGTAAGACTGGTATCTGATAAACTAATAATAACCGTAGGAGAAGTTAGATCTCCTAAAAAAGCATTTCCTGTAAAATTGCCAGTTACATCATCTGGATGTGTATAATTTCCAAAACTCCAATTATTTATGGAGTCATATATTTGAACCAAGCAATCACCTATTGTACTATCACAAGTAGTAGGGCCAGTATAAATACCTTGATCAGAAATCAGTAAGATCTGAGCACTCGATAATCCTGTATTAGTACTATTAAATGGAAAACCATTATCTCCATCAATTGCTGTAAGAAAAACACCAGGACTTGCTCTTGTTCCAGTTACTGCTACGATATCTTCTGCAGCAGCTAAATCAAATCCTGCATTGATTTCGTCAACAATACCTACAGAAGCCATTTCTGTATTTCCATCGGCATCAGTAATATTGACTACTGTTCCAGCATCAATGGTACTACCAGTATTATTGGTCCAGATTAAATCTCCTTCATTTACGGGGCTTGAAAATTGAGTTCCATCCCATTCTTCATCTATAAAGGTTATGGTAGTTCCATCAATGGCATCATCTAATAAAATAAAAGAAAATCCATCTTCTTGATCCGCTCCTCCATTATCCGTATGAAAAGCTACAAAAGCAATATCACCTGGAGCATCTATTAAGTTGTTTTGATTCTGAGAAAAAGCTTTGAATGAAATGAAAGTTACCATTGACAAAGCTATGGTTAGTGATTTTTTCATGTCAGTAATGAAATTAATTTGGGTGAATTTATGACTAGTTTGTGTCTATAAAGATACTAAATATGAATGAAGCTTGTCTTTACGCTAAACTATCTTAGTAATGTTATGTAGTTAATCTAAGTTTTGAGAATACCAAAATCAGGAATAAACTATTTTGTGATAATACTTTTTTCTTAACTTATTTCATGAAAATGTGTTAAAACCACATCTTTTTTGTCAGTAATTACTGAATTTATTAACCGAAAACGTTTTAGATTTTGGGTAAATTAGGTTATTGTGGTCAATAACAATAGATTTGACTTCGATGACAAAAAAAGTTAAAAATATTGCTGTACTTACCTCAGGAGGAGATGCTCCTGGAATGAATGCTGCTATCAGAGCAGTTGTTCGTGCGTGTAGTTATTATCAAATAGATTGTTTTGGAGTGTATAAAGGCTACGAAGGTCTTATACATAATGAAATGGAAAAACTAAATGCACGTTCGGTAAGAAATATAATAAATAAAGGAGGAACTTTTCTTAAATCTGCACGTTCTAAAGATTTTCGTACAGAAGAAGGAAGAAAGAAAGCGTATGATAGTTTAATAAAGAATAATATTGATGCTCTGATTGTGATTGGAGGAGATGGTAGTTTTACCGGAGCATTAAAACTTTCTGAAGAGTTTAATTTTCCGGTAGTAGGAATTCCTGGTACAATTGATAATGATATTAATGGTACCGATTATACAATTGGTTATGACACTGCATTAAATACAGTAGTAGAAGCTATCGATAAAATAAGGGATACAGCAAGTTCTCATAACCGTTTATTTCTTATTGAAGTAATGGGAAGAGATGCAGGAGATATTGCCTTAAATGCCGGAATTGGAGCAGGAGCAGAAGAGATCTTAATTCCTGAAGAAGATATGGGGGTTGATAGACTCATAGAATCCCTTAAGAAAAGTAAGAAGACAGGAAAAACCTCTAGTATTATTGTTGTTGCCGAAGGTGATAAATCCGGTAAGAATATTTTCGAATTAGGAGAGTATGTAGAGGAGAACTTGGAGGATTATGAAGTTAGAGTTTCTGTATTAGGACATATACAAAGAGGAGGAGCACCAAGCTGTTATGATAGAGTATTGGCTAGTAAATTAGGAGTGGGAGCGGTAGAAACTTTACTAGAAGGAAAAAGTGAAGTAATGATTGGAATTGTTCACAAAACAGTGACTATTGTGCCTCTTACTACTGCTTTGGAGAAAAGAACCCACAAACACGATCGATTAATTAAAGTTGCTGATATTACTTCAGTATAAATATAACCACGTTTTTTAAATCAAAACAACTAAATTATTAAATATGAGTACGTTAAAAATTGGAATTAACGGTTTCGGTAGAATTGGAAGAATCGCTTTTAGAATTGCTTCTAAACGCGAGAATGTAGAAATAGTAGCTATTAACGATTTGTTAGATGTAAATCATTTAGCTTATTTATTAGAGTATGATTCCGTACACGGAAAATATGATGGTACTATAGCGGTAGAAAACGGAAGTCTTGTAGTAGACGGTAAAGCAATCCGTATTACTGCAGAAAGAAACCCTGAAGAATTAAAATGGGATGCAGTAGGAGTTGATGTAGTAATGGATTGTACAGGTATTTTTACTACACTAGATAAAGCAGGTGCACACCTTAAAGCAGGTGCTAAAAAAGTTGTTATCTCTGCACCATCGGCAGATGCACCTATGTTTGTTATGGGAGTAAATCATACGGATGCTAAAGCAACCGATACTGTTGTTTCTAATGCGTCTTGTACAACAAACTGTTTAGCTCCATTGGCTAAAGTGATTAATGATAACTTCGGGATCGAAGAAGGATTAATGACTACAGTTCATGCAGCTACTGCTACACAAGCAGTAGTAGATGCTCCATCAAAAAAGGATTTTAGAGGTGGACGTTCTGCTCTAAATAATATTATACCTTCATCTACTGGTGCTGCTAAGGCTGTTGGTAAAGTGATACCAGAATTGAATGGTAAACTTACAGGTATGGCATTTAGAGTTCCTACAGCAGATGTTTCTGTGGTAGATCTTACCGTAAAAACTAAGAAATCCGTATCTTATGATGAGCTTAAGGCGGTAGTTAAAAAAGCTTCAGAAAATGAGCTAAAAGGAGTTTTGGCATATACAGAAGAACCAGTAGTATCTCAGGATTTTGTAGGAGAACATCATACTTCTACTTTCGATGCAGGTGCAGGGATTGCATTAAACGATAACTTCTTTAAGTTAGTATCTTGGTATGATAATGAATATGGATATTCTTCTAAGTTGGTAGACCTATCATCTTATGTAGGTAATCTATAATAAGGAGTAATAAATTATATTGCCCTGGTTGTGATAAAAAAATCGGGGCTTTTTTCTTAGCTAACACACACAACAAATAAACTTTCAAATGATTTTAATAGCTGACGGTGGTTCTACTAAATGCGATTGGATTCTTCTAAATGAATCTGGTGAAATTGTATTTAAAACCCGTACAGAAGGATTAAATCCTGCTGTATTTGAGAAGTCTTTACTGGAAAAAAGAGTTCGGGCTAATGCAGAGTTAACAGCGCATAGCACAACAATTGATGCCGTTCACTTTTATGGAGCCGGATGCGGTACCGAAAAACCAGCGGCTATGTTAAAGAAAGTATTTGAAGACTTTTTTGTCAATGCAGATGTGCTTGTTAGAGAAGATATGGTAGCGGCAGTGTATGCAGCTACTACAGAACCTGGAATTGTTTGTATTTTAGGTACAGGATCCAATAGTTGTTATTATGACGGAGATGATATCCATATGGCTGTAGACTCTTTAGGGTATATCCTTATGGACGAAGCAAGCGGTAATTATTTTGGGAAACGGTTAATAAGAGATTACTACTATAAAAGAATGCCTCCAGAAGTTGCTGGAGAATTCGAGAAGCGTTTTGATCTATCTTCTGATTCTATAAAAGAGAATTTGTATAAAAAAGAAAATCCAAATACGTATCTAGCATCTTTTGCAGAGTTTATTTTCACTAGTGAGCGTAATGGATATTTTTATAAAATTATTACAGAAGGTATTCAAGAATTTGTAGAAACAAGAGTATTATGTTTTCCTGAAGCTCAAAATGTTCCGGTTCACTTCATTGGGTCTATAGCACATTTTAGTGAAGATATTATTAGAGCAGCAGTATGGCCATACCATTTAACAGTAGGAAATATTGTAAGAAGACCAATTGATGGTATCATAGATTACTACAGAAATGATGTGCTGAAAAAGAAACCAAATAACGTATAAATATAGATATCAGGAAAAGAAAGGAGTGATTAATGGTAATGTTCTAATATTATCAAATTTTCTCCTTTTTCCATTTTCCATAAACTGGCCACAAAAAAGTATCCACCTTTGAAATCTTCATAATCACAACCTACGAAATAATCATCATCATCTTTGATGATTTTTTCGCAGATATGATGTTTCATGCTGTCGTTCCAGAAACTTTCATTTTCTTCTTTTTCAATCCAATCAATAACATCTCTTTCAGAAATAATACCTAGTTGAGTATCCTTGTTCAGCATAAGCTCATCAACTTCTGCCTCCTTGAGATATTTAATAAACTCCTTACTAATGATTTCTTCTTTCCAAATTTTTTTGGAATCCCAGTTCATTAGGTATTTTGTGTTTTCGTTTTGTGTTTTCACGCTACTCTTTTGGGGAATATATAATCGGCAAAAATATGTAATTTTATGTATTATAAAGTATAATTCAGGGTAATTCTTGTGCCTTTTCCAGGTGTAGAGCTTATAAAGATTCTACCATTTATATAATTCATACGTTCTTTCATAAAGAACAGCCCCATTCCACCTTCTGCATTATTTTTCGGCTTAGTTGGAATATTGTCAAGATCGAATCCTTGACCATTATCATCTATGGTAATGCTTAAAATTGATTCTGAACTGTTTATGGAAATTAAGATATAATCTGATTTAGCATATTTAATAGCGTTGTTCACGGCTTCTTGTGTTACTCGATATAAATTAGTTTCTACTAAAGAGTCAAAACGAGGTTCAGTATCGGATTTGTTTTCAAAAACAATATTTTTACCTGTCAATTTAGACAGTTCTTTTGCCATTTTCTGAAGAGCAATGCTAATTCCATAATCTTTTAATTCTGGAGGAGTGAGATTAAATGTAGCTGTTCTGATACCTAATATCAGATCTTTTGACAGCTTTTTGAGTCCTTCAATTTTTTGATTTGTCTTTTCAATATTGTCAGTATTAATGGATTCAATATTGAACTTTAGGGCAGTGAGCATTTGTCCAATACTATCGTGGATCTCTTTCGCAATTCGTTTTCTTTCCTCTTCCTGGGCTTCAACAATCATACTTGCGTTAGACTTCTGTAATTCCTCTTTTTGTTGGTATTCTAAGTCATTTAATCGTTCGATTTCTTGTTGAGCCTCTTTTCTTTTAGAGATATCGGAGCAAAGTACCAATCTTTCTGAGTTACCAGATTCTTTAAACACATTCAGTATTGAAATGTCTAACCACATCTTTTTACCATCATTAGAAGTGAATTCAAATTCTTCATTAAAAACACCACCTTTATTTTGAGAAATAAGTTGAAGCAATCTATTTGTTTCTACCTCACTTAAATTCATAAGCTCAGCAAGATTTTTTTGATGGTATCCCTGATCTAAAGGCAGTACTTTGCCAAAACGTTCCCCTAAGCTTTTTACCATAGCTAGTTCAGTAACTCGAGCATACAATAAAGTTTGATCTAAAGCTTTAGTGAGTGATACTAATTCTTGTACATTTTTATTCTGAATTTTCCTTAATTTTTCGGCATTAGAAGCCATGTCTGTAGCTTCTTTTTGTGATGAAAGAAGATCAGATATGTTTTTTTTGATGCTCAATGCTACAGGTCTGAATAAAAGGAAAAATTCAAAAATCAGAATTAAAATAATTAAACAAAACAGTATATATTCGATCTTTTTAAGCCTGGATATTTTTTCTTGAGCGTCTTTTTCATATCTAAATACAATGGCATCCATCTGTTTAAGAAAAAAAGGTTCATTAAAAATTACACTTTCTAGATGGGGTTTTAGAATTTCAGGATTAACAGAGTCTTTTTTTACTATTGCTAATATTTGTAGGCTATTTTCATATATGGTTTCGAAGTAGGGTTGTAAAACCAAAAACATTCGTTTTATCTCTGTGCTATCATTTTTTCCTTTTGGTATCGAATCATTGTATCTTTTGAGTCTTTCATGAGATGCTTTCCAAAGACTTATTGTTGTCTCTAGTTCTGATAGATATCGTTTTTTTGATTTGTCATTTTTAATATAAGAAAGCAATAAAATTTCTTTAGACAGTTTCTGGCTAAGCATTCGTTGTCTACCGGAAATATTGATAATCTTAGAGTCATCAATTTGGGAACTGAGATACTGCTGAATAAAAAATTGCGCTCCAATAGTGAATAAACCGATGGCTCCTAAAGCAATAATGTAAATTTTACTTAGGCGATTAAAAGTTTGATGATCTAATGATGTTAATTTGTTCAATGCAAATAAATTATGTAATAGCTTGCTTAATCAAATCTAACCCTTTTTCTGTATATGATAATTTTAGTGCGGCTTGATGACCTTTTTCAGACATTTTTCTCCAGGTTTTTTGTAAAATATCAATCACCTTTTCAGAGGTGTGTTTTTCGTAGAATTCCGAGTAATAAAATTCCAGAAATACAAGGCAGATGACATCTTCCAATATTTGAGTATCCTTGTCTTTTTTTAACTTTTTCTTTTGTATCAAAAAAGAGACTCTATCTATAGTTTCTTTTTCGTATCCTACTTCCTGGAGTATCCTTGAAGCTTTTTCTGCATGAAATCTCTTTAACTCTTCTCTCCATTTTAAGTAACCTACTCGATCCATAGGATAGTTATCACGAGGAATTTTCCATCTGCATAAATGTTGAGCTCTAGCTGCTAATTGTAGCGCTTCTGATGCTTCAGAAGTGTAATTATTAAGAGTTTGACTCATTCGTTGACCGTAGATCAGTTCTTTCGGAATAGATTCTCCGTTAACGATTTCTTTATTGGGGTCCTTTGCATTTGCTTTGTCAAAAAGAGAAAATGCTTCAGTTAATTTTGTGGTTGGCATAAAAGTAATAATGTTATAATACTTGCTAATTTAGGGTTTTTAGCAATAAAACGTATTATTCTTCGAAACCAATAAATACAATACCATCTTCTATTTTTACAGGATACGTAGCGATAGCTGCAAGGTCTCCATTTAGATTTTCACCAGTTTCTAGTGAAAAAGTTTTTTTATGAAGAGGACAAGCAATCTTAGGTATTCCGTTATGATCACCAATCATTCCTCTACTAAGTACCATTTCATTTTTCTCAGGAGATAAGTTTTGGGTTGCATACCATTTGTTTAGTCTGCTAAAATTAAATACAGCAATTTGTAGATCTTTATATTTAACGCAAGCTCCTCCATCTTTTGGAAAAGCTTCAACTGATGCAGCTTTAAACCAAACTTTTACATCTTCTAATTTGGTTGTTTTATATTTTGTTAGAATTTCTTCCATGTTGTTTTAAATTATAAGCTTTTTTATTATTTCCACTGTTCTGGCATTTTTTGTTCTCTCATTGGTACAAAAACAATGTTGTCATCCTCTTCGTCACTATTCACAAAATGATTAAATCGTTTCATCATTTCAGGGTCATTGATAGCTTGAGTCCACTCACATTCAAACTTGTTAACTAAAGTTTTCATTTCTGTTTCTAAATCCTTAGCAATACCTAACTTATCATCAATAATAACTTCTTTTAAATAATCTAATCCACCTTCTAGACGTTCTTGCCAAGCTGCTGTTCTTTGTAATGGTTTTGCTGTACGCATATAGAACATTAAGTAGCGATCTAAGTATTTAATTACAGTTTCGTTATCAATTTGTTCGGCAAATAATTCTGCATGTCTTGGTGTTGCTCCACCGTTTCCACCAACATATAGGTTCCATCCACCTTCTACGGCAATTAGACCGAAATCTTTTCCGCGGGCTTCAGCACATTCACGGATACATCCAGAAACTCCACCTTTAATTTTATGTGGAGCACGAATTCCTCTATATCGATTTTCAAGTTCAATACCAAAACTTACACTTTCATCCATTCCGTAACGACACCAAGTTGAGCCTACGCAGGTTTTTACAGTACGCAAAGATTTACCGTAAGCATGACCACTTTCAAAACCATTGTCAATTAGATCCTTCCATATTAAAGGTAGTTGATTTAATGTTGCGCCAAATAAATCGATACGTACACCACCAGTTACTTTAGTGTATAAATCATACTTTTTAGCAATTTCTCCTAGTGCAATTAATTTATCAGGTGTAATTTCTCCTCCGGGAACTCTGGGAACCACGGAATAGGTTCCATTTCGTTGTATGTTTGCTAAGAAACGATCATTAGAATCCTGAATAGCATATTCTATATTAGCGGTGTCAGCATTAATTGTAGCCATTAAGGAAGCAATAAGCGGTTTGCATAATTCGCATCCGTGACCTCCATTTCCATGATTATCTAATACTTCATCAAATTTGGTGTATCCTTTTACCTGAATGATTTTGTATAAATCTTGTCTACTTAGTTCAAAATGTTCACACACGCCATCTTTAACTTCAATACCTAAAGATTTTAGCGTAGCATTTGTTAAGTCCGTAACCATAGGTTTACAACCACCACAACCAGTTCCTGCTTTTGTACAACTAATTACTCCTGCAACATCTGTAGCTTCTCCGCTTTCAATAGCACCACAAATTTGTCCTTTAGTTACACTTTCACAAGAGCAGATTTGAGCATCATCAGGGAGATCCATAACATCCCCAAGAAGTCCGCCTCCATCACTGCCGCGACTACCTAATATAAGATCTTCCGGTTCTTCCGGAAGTTTCATTCCGTTGATGTAAATTTGGAATAAAGAATTATAATCTGACGAATCACCAATTAAAATTCCACCTAAAAGTTTTTTACCGTCTTTGGAAACATTTATTTTTTTATAAATGCCTTTACGCTTATTTTCATATGTAATTTCATCTATTTCTTCTTTAGCTTCATTAAGTGCATCACCAAAACTTGCTACTTCGGTACCAATTAGTTTTAATTGAGTTGACATGTCAATGGATTCTGGCATCTGAGTATCACCGCCAGTAATTTGCTGTACAGCAACTTCTGCCATGTCATATCCAGGAGCAACTAAACCATAAATCATGCTATTTAGCAAAGCACATTCTCCTATAGCGTAAATATTTTCATCAGAGGTTCGCATCTGTTGATTTACTATAATACCTCCTCTAGTACCAACTTCTAATCCACATTCTTTTGCCACTTCATCACGAGGGCGAATACCAGCAGAAACCACAAGCATATCAACTTTCAACTCGGTATCATCAACATATTGTAAACCTTCAATGGATTTTTCTCCTTGCAGAAATTGTGTCTGTTTTGAAAGATGAACTTTTAAACCTAAATCTTCTATTTTAGCTTGTAGCATATCGCTCGCACCTTTATCTAGTTGTCTAGGCATAAGTCTTGGAGCAAATTCTACAACATGAGCGTTTAATCCTAAGTTTTTAACCGCATTTGCGGCTTCCAAACCTAACAATCCACCTCCAAGTACTGCTGCTTCAGTTTTTCCTTGTGCTTTTAGCTTTTTGGCGTATGCTTCTGTGGCTTCAAGATCCTCGATAGTTCTATAAACAAAAACCCCTTCTTTATCAACACCTTGAATAGGAGGTACGAATGCGGAAGATCCTGTTGCTAATACTAAATAATCGTAAGTATATGTATCTCCACGATGATTAGCGACAGTTTTATTTTCTCTATTAATTTCTGTAATCATTTCTGATGTATGAAGATCTATATTATTGTCTTCATACCAGTTTGCAGATGACATACTCAAATCTTCGGCAGTTTTACCATCATAAAACTCACTTAGATGTACTCTGTCATATGCACGTCTGGGTTCCTCTCCAAAAACTATAAGTTTATAATCAGTAAACTTTTCTGAGGCGACAAACTTCTCACAGAACTTATAACCTACCATTCCATTACCTATTACTACTACCTTCTTCATGAGTTATGTATTTATATGTTCAAAATTAAGTATTAATACGTATTTAATTAATAAGAATTACGTAATTATAGCTAGTGGAAATTGAGAATTTTAAAATAATTCATAAAAAAACCTGCGAAACTGATTTCGCAGGTTTTAGAAATATATCGTTGAAGATTATTGTATTGGTTTAGGACTCCATTTAAGGAAGTTAGGTTTAATGACTAACTGAACCCATCCCCAGTTTTGTAATCCACTTGGATTA
>NZ_CANLYD010000026.1 GCF_947495315.1 uncultured Aquimarina sp.
TGGGGAACCAGACTATTGAATCCATGACGATATTCAAATCGATCTCTAAAATCTAAATCAATACTTAATTCCTGAGCCGTTATAATACTCGTTAATAACAAAGTACATAATAATAATTGTAATTTTATTTTCATATTCATTAGTTTTTAAAAGTTTAGACAAAAAAAATACGTATTAAAAATTTTGTTTAAAATACGTAATTTTCCCCGTTTCACTAACGGTAATATGTAATAATTTATATCTTAACTTTTTCGTATAAGCTAGTTACTGCATTAAAAGCTTTTGTTAAATCGTTACTAATTTTATACATTTCTACAGGTTTAAACCCCTGATTCATTAGCTTTTCTTTACTGTTTTTTACTTGCTCCCATTTAGACATAGCTAATCCTAACTTTTCATCAATTTGCTCATTATTAAAATTAGATATCAGTAACATTGTAATAGCTCCGTCAAGTTCATTAAAAACATTATTCAACATTTGCTCAGAATTTTTAGTCTTCAAAGTAGTTTGATTTGCAAAATAATATAATGCCAATCTTTGAGAAAGCATACGCTGTCTTCCAGCCATGTTTATCATCTTTTTAAGCTCTAAATCAGATTCACTCGAACCATCATCCTCAAGTAAATTTGCATCACTTTGATTGGCTCCTTTTGACTCTACAATAACAGCAGATACTACATCATTTGTTGCTTTAAGCAAATCTGTATTTAAATCTACAATCTTTTTTGCATTATCGTAATTAGGAGTAGTTTCAATAAGCTTTTTAAACTCTGCCCATATAACATCTACCTTAGCGATTCTGTCTTTAGTAACTTTATAAGCAGAATTTTGGTTAATAATACCATTTTGTTTTTCGAAAATGATTTTACTGGTTAATAGATCTCTTTTTGCTTTTGTATCGCTAGGATTCTCTACCAAGTATAAATAGGATTTAGCCATTTTCTGACTTAGCATACGTTGCTTACCTGAAATATTAACCGCTTTATTAAAGGTTAACATTCCGTATTTTACACTTTGTTGGGCACTAATAGTGTTTGTTCCAGATACTATCATTCCGATCAGGAATAAAAGCATCATAGATTTGAGTGTTAAGTTTTTTTTCATTTTTTTTCTTTTAATAGTTTAAATTGATTTTTAATACTCTTCTAGGGATAATTGAGTGATTTTATTATCTGAGGATAATTTTAATATTAGAATTGTTGATGCATTTTCGAACTCAACTAAGTAACGTTTGGTTCCTTCATCATCAACTAAAAAAGAAGATTCTCCTATAGTTCCTTTTTTAGCTTGATTATCGGCTATAAAGCTTTGCACTTTATCTAAGGTAAATGACGATTGTAAATCCGAAGAAAATAACTCGAACAGTTTATTGGCATCTTTTGCATTATATGCATTAGATATTTTTGTGATAGTCATTTGATAGCTATCTTCCGTCTGTGTAAAACTGAAGCAGACACACAGTAATAGTAAGTAGGTAATTTTTTTCATGAAATTTGGGTTATAAATGATTAAACTATGGTTTAGCCGTAATAAATTTACGTTTAATTTCTTGCTAAGAAACCATAAATTGATATTCAATTATCAATTTTTATCGATTAAATACGTAAATAAACGATTAAATGTAATTTTTTGATTTTTAATTTTTATTATATAAAAACTTATTCAGGGAATTTGTAGTCATTCAGATTTCAAAATGGAGCTATACTAAAAATCCGTTTTCTTTCATTAGAAAAAGTATACTACATTTAAAATAGTTACTTTTTTATTTGTAGCCTATGTTTCTACAAGAAGGGCTTTTTTTTTATTTAAATAATTGATTTTCAAATTATTTATAAAAGCGTTAAAGAAGTATTTTTTTTTCATAGATTGTTAAGTTTGGTTATTCAAACTTAAGTTAATGATACGGTAAAACCGTAAAATTATTATGCTTTTAACATATTTTTATGTTTTGTTTAACGTAGTCCTAAATTAAAATGATTTACAAAAAACAACAAAGTAATACGTTTACAAACCAAATCAACCCTCATTACAACTGTAAGAATATTCATCATATTTCTTTAGTAAAATAAAAAATTTCTTGAAACCACCTATCCCCGAGGCAGAGCCATAGGGATATTTCGCTGGTTTCATTTTGATCTTGGGATCAAAAAACGAAATTTTATATTTCCCCCTCACCCCAACCCTCTCCCCCGAAAGGAGAGGGAGAAATAGGAAACCCCGAGGCAGAGCCTCGAGGAATTCTTTAGATTAATTATGTAGATTATACACTAAGAAAGACTAATAATTGTTTACTAAAAACAATAGATTTTAATTTTATGAATAGAATCCTCAAAATAATTTTTAAAATAATAATAGTAACATTTCTAACACTATCAACCCAAGTTGGAGGAGTTATATATTTGATAATTGAATTGACCCTTAAAAGGACTATCAGAAACTATCGATTAATAAAGGTTGGAGTTTTTATTATAACGTATTTAATAATAACATTTATGATAGTCCCTTATCTTGCTCCAATTTTCGGAAGAGAAAAAATAAAAAACAATGAACTAATTGAGGCCTGTACACTGTTTACAATACTTAGTAACAGAAACTACGTCACTCCAGAATTAAATGTTTCTTTACTAAATATCGCAAGTACAATCAATAAAATGCACCCTAATATTAAAATAGTATATCTGGATGCTAATTTTCCATTCATTAATGGATTTCCTTTACCTCCGCATCTAAGTCATAATGATGGAAAAAAAATTGATATTTCTTTCATTTACACAAATAACAAAGGAAAGATTACCAATAAAAAACCGGCACTTTTAGGTTATGGCGTATATGAAGGACCAAATCTAGGAGAATATGATCAAATCAAAGCGTGTAAGAAAAAAGGATACTGGCAATATGACTTTGCAAAATATCTCACATTAGGAATCTCAAATAATCAACTTAAGCTTTCAGAAAAAGCAACAAAAGATTTACTTTTGGCAATTGTAAATCAACAAAAGGTGGGAAAAGTTTTTATTGAACCTCATCTTAAAAGTAGATTAGGAGTAAAAAATCCTAAAATACGATTTCATGGATGTCAAGCGGTCCGGCATGATGATCACATACATTTACAACTAAAATAGACCTAGACTGAATTAGTCTGATATAAAAATAAGTAGTATGGAAATTAAGACCTTATCATTACATCATATCATCAAAGAACCAACTATAAAAAAAGATAAAACTCCTGTTTTATTTATGTTTCATGGGTATGGTAGTGATGAAAATGATTTGTTTTCATTTGCTTCCGAGCTTCAGGATGAATTATGCATTATATCCGTTAGAGCTCCGTATCCGATGCAACCATATGGCAATGCTTGGTACGCCATTTATTTTGATGCTGCACAAGGAAAATTTAGTGATGATGAACAAGCTATAGAGTCCCGGGATAAAATAGCAAATTTTATAGATGAAGCAATTGCAGCTTATGATCTAGATGTGGATAATGTAACCTTACTTGGTTTTAGTCAAGGTACTATTCTTAGTTATGCTGTAGCACTCTCCTATCCTGAAAAAGTAAAAAATGTAGTAGCATTGAGTGGGTATCTAAATGAAGATATTCTCAAAGAAAATTATGAGCATAATGATTTTTCAAAACTTAATTTCTATTGCTCGCACGGAAGTGTTGATCAAGTGATTCCAATTGACTGGGCTCGCAAAGCTCCATTAAAACTTGCTGAACTCGGAATACAAACTTCCTTAAATGAATTCCCTGTGGGTCACGGAGTAGATCCTCGTAATTTTTATCAGTTTAGAGAGTGGCTGGGTAAACACCTTTAAAAATCCTACAAAAATCATACTAAGTAATAGTTTTTTTCGTTGGAATAGAGTCACTTATCTTAAAACTCTAAAAATGAAAACGCTAACCACCCCAATTGTTTTCGTGCTACTTTTTTTTACCTTTTTTGGTACAGCACAGATCACGTATGAAGCTGCATTCCCTAATATAGATTTCGAGTTCCCTACAGAAATACAATCTCCCGGTGACGGAACAGATCGAATGTTTATTGTAGAGCAACGAGGAAGAATCAAAGTGTTTCCTAGGAATAATAATGTTAGTACCAATGAGGTAGACACATTCTTAAACATCACTGATCGTGTTAGATTCAGAGATGGTCAGGAAGTAGGTTTACTAGGACTAGCTTTTCATCCTGATTATAGCACTAATAGATATTTTTATACATATTACACAACGGATAGCCCAGTATCAGGTATTGCTGTAAGAATGGTGCTGTCCAGATTTACAGTAAGCCCTACGAATCCCAATTTTGTAGATCCAGATAGCGAACTGGTTCTTTTTCAGTTTGATAAAAATCAAAATAATAGCAATCACAATGGCGGTAAAATTGCTTTTGGATTAGACGGGTACCTTTATATTTCTATCGGTGACGGCGGTGGTGGAAATGATCCTGAAGGTAATGGACAAAATAAGAACACTGTTTTCGGAAGTATTCTGCGTATTGATGTGGATTTAGATGGAAACAATCCAATAGAAACCAATTCTGATTTACCCAACGGAAATTACGAAATCCCTAGTGATAATCCTTTTGTCGGTCTAAGCGGATTGGATGAAATATATGTCTATGGAATAAGAAACACCTGGAAGTTTTCATTTGATAACGAAACTGGCAGATTATGGGGTGCCGACGTTGGTCAGGGAGCTTTTGAAGAAGTGAACATCATAGAAAATGGTAAAAACTATGGCTGGAGTCGATTCGAAGGGAATTCTATAGCTAATAGCAATGTTATTATTAGCGAACCAACTGTTTTTCCTGTACATGTCTATAACCGTAACCAAGGAGATCGTTCTATTACAGGAGGCTATGTATATAGAGGATCTGAAATTACCAGTTTAAGTCCAGATATCAGTTCGAAATACATTTTTGGTGATTATGTCAGTGGGAGAGTTTGGGTATTAGACTATAATCCATCAACTGGAACTGGCAGTAGTACGTTGTTATTCAATACATCTGGCGAATTTGTTTCTTCTTTTGGAGTAGATAAAAATGGAGAATTATATTTTAGTGATTATGGAAGTAATGCACAAATTTATAAACTAGTAGATGGCACATCCACCCCATCTGGAACTGCAGTAAATGGTATTGGACAGTGGGAAGAATTAAATCAAGGAATCCCTAATGGAATTGTACAATCCGTAGTTACAGATACAAACGGAGATGTATTTCATGCAGGAACCTTTAATCAAGCTGGAAACATAACCACTAATAATATTGCAGTATGGAACGAAGCTTCTGGTTGGAGTACATTAGGCATAGGATCTAATGGAACTATTAATGCTCTTAAAATTGCACCAAACGGAAATTTATATGCAGGTGGAGCTTTTACAGAAATAGGAGGGGTTTCTGCTCAAAATATAGCCGTGTGGAATGGTAGTAACTGGTCTCCCCTAGGATCAGGAGTTGATGGAACGGTAGCTGCCTTAGAGATCGATAATAATAATAATGTATATGTTGGTGGAGTTTTTGAAACCGTAAATGGAAATACTGTCCGAAATATCGCTTTATGGAATGGTACAACCTGGTCTGCATTAACTGATGCCACTAGCGGTGTATCAGGTACTAATAATGAAGTTCGATCTTTGGTATTAGACAGTGATGGAACACTTTATGTCGGAGGAAATTTTGATGAAGCCGGAAACAATACTGCCAATAGAATCGCCACTTGGAATGGAACTAATTGGGGAACGTTAGGCTCCGGAACTAGTGGTTTTGTAGAGGCTATTGCGGTAAGCTCAACAGAAGTATTCATAGGAGGTAACTTTTCTATTGCTGGAGGTCAGACTGTAAATCGTATCGCAAGATGGAATAAAAACACAGCTAACTGGTCTGCTTTAGGCAATGGCGTAAACAACATTGTAAATTCATTAATTTACGATGGAAACAACTTATATGTTGGTGGTGCTTTTGATACTGCAAATATTGATAATAGTAATAGTATCATTGTAAATAATATAGCAAGATGGAGCGAAACTAATGGTTGGGAAGCTTTAGGTACTAATACGAATGTGGGAGTAGATATTAAAATCAACACCTTGGATTTTGCTTCTGATAGTGACGGAATAAATAAAATTTTTGTAGGTGGAAACTTTTCAAGTGCAGGAGTAATCAATGCAAATAATACAGCTAAGTGGGTTTCTGGAAATGCATTAAGTATTCCGGATATAGATCGGCAAACGGTTTACCTCTATCCTAATCCCACTACTGGAATAGTACAACTTCCTAACGTAAATGATTGGATACTTTTAGATAATTCTGGTAAAATTATTGATAAAGGCAGAAGTGCTACTCTTGATATATCTGGATACGCAGTGGGGATGTATTTTTTAAAAATAAAAAACAGTAATACCTTAAAGATCATTAAGAAATAATAACAAAAGTCTTAACGATATTTATCGTTAAGACCAACACCATCCAAAATCATAGGTGTAATTTTTTCTACTCTAGAAATTCTGGTAGTTTCTCGTTTTGCTGTGGCTATATATTCTTTGTATTCCTTTTGTTTAAATGGAGTTAGTTGCTCAAAACAAGTTTTCAAATCAGAATTAGACATTAATATGGCTTGTAATTCTTCAGGCATTTCGACATCCTTAGATTTTTCTATTTTTATTTCTTTACTATCTTTTTGATTCTGAATCGCTTCGTGTACATACGGCAACACAAACTCTTTGTCAATTTCTTCAAAAGTATTAAACCTCCATTGTCTCAAACCTTTTGTCTTTCCTTCTTGAGCATTAATTAGTTTATTATGGGGATCCTTCAGAAATACTCCTTGATAAAACCAAATCCCTACATAAGATTTAAAAGCGCCTATACCTATCACATTTTTACCTTCAATCATATATACTGGGATACCCCATTTTATGGTTTCTTCCATTTCTGTAGAAAGCATAATAGATCTAAGTAATTCTAAACTTTCTTTCCAATCCGCTTTCTTAGATATAAACTCCTCTACCGATGTATTCTTTTCCATAATCTAAATATATAGTACTTGCTAATGTAAAAAAATCTCTCAAAAATAATATCAATATAATTCTGAAAAGTTTTATGCAATCTATAAAAACATTGTTATGATTTTTATTCTATTTTACCATTAATATTATGTTTTGATAAAAAATTTCAGATCTCTTCACTTGCATTTATGCCCTTATACTATTACTCTAAAACACCATACATTGGTTTCTTTATTAAACTTTGATGAATAGACTTAACTTAATTATTGGAAACATTCGATTATAGGTAGTATCGACCTAATAAGTACTGTCTTTCCATTTTATAGCTTACTTAAATGAAAAAACGCAAGTCTTTTGACTTGCGCTTAGTTAATTATTTTTCATACTTAGTTAAACATAGGTTATGCTCCGTAGTAAAATTTCTCCTTTATTATTTTTCCATCCTTCCAATCTTGAACAGCAACCTGAGTATAATTTTTAATCCCCCAGTCTTTATGAGTATAGTCGAAATGCCATTCTACCATTGTTGTATTTTCACCGACTGTTACTTTTAAAGGTTGTGCACCTCTAAATTCTGTAATTGCTCCAAAGAATTCTTCTTCACGTTTTCTATTGGCTTCTTTACCTTTAATAACCGGATTATCGTTTTCTTGCATTACAATATCGTTATGATAGAATTGGTCAAAAGCTTCTAAGGCTTTTCCTTGAAGTATCATGTTATTAATTGTGCTGATTTTTTCTAAAAGAGTATTCATTTTTTTATTGTTTTAAATATTATTATACAAATGTCCAAAACAAGGAGCAAAGAGAAAATGAAGTAGATTATGAAATAATGTTAAACTAGATTAACATCTATTGATTTTGTATTAATTGGCTTTTAATTTTACTTAAAAATTCCTTGGTAATACCGAGATAAGAAGCAATCATGTATTGAGGAACACGTTGCTCTATTTTTGGGTAGGTTTCCTTAAAAATAAGATATCGTTCTTTTGCAGTCAAACTAAAATTTCGAATAATTCGTTTTTGGGAAGCTACAAAAGCACGTTCTACAATCTTTCTAAAAAGGCGCTCCAATTTTGGTATTTCTGAATACAATTCTTCGAGCGTATTATTAGTAAATTGAATAAGTTGAGTATTTTCTAGGCATTGAACATTATAATCTGCAGGTGTTTGGGATATAAAACTCCCTAAATCCGATGTCCACCAATCTTCAATAGAAAATATAACAATATGTTCCTGTCCTTCTTTATCCATGTAAAACATTTTTGTACATCCAGATAAAATAAAACATACACTATTACATACATCCCCTTGTTGAACGATATATTGATCTTTGAGATAATCTCTATATCTAATTTTGGAGAACAGGATGTCTTCTTCTTCCATAGTTAAATTGATATACTTATTTATATACTCCAATAAAGGTTTACGATTCATCTATATTTATTGCTTACGTCTAAAGTGTTTGTTTATGGTCTAACCATTTCTTTTCATTTTCTCTTTCAATTCTATAGTTCTTTTATCTGTTCTTGAAAACCTCATTCAAAGTTAAATCTATTTTTATGAATGCAGCAATTGGTCACTAATTAGATATCTAACACCATAAGTTGATCTAGCTCCTTTTTTAAAATTATTAGCAACTAATATTCATATCCGAGTTTTTAAAACTAAAAAAGTATTTTATGTAAGATTACTTTCTAAATACTCCTTCAATCTTTCTCCTATAAAATAATTCCATCCTTGTTGGCAACTCTCTCTCGTAAATTCTGGAATATTTGATGGAAAATCTTCAGTTACATTAAGAGATAGCTTAAGTGTTACCTGATCTTGTTTTTCGGATAACTCAAAAGTTACCGAAGCATCACCAGGATATTCTTCATAACTCCAAGTATACGTAATTTTCTTATTAGGGATTACTTGTATTACCTTCCAGCAATGAGTGTACCTCCTATCTTCTACCTGCACTAAAAATTGTGTTTCAAATCCTACCTCAGGCATAAAGGATTCTATGTTATCAAAGAACCAAAGTCGCATATCTTTTACATCAGTTATGGCTTTCCAAACCTTATCAACCGTCGCAGTAAAAGTCTCATCAACGGTAATAGGCGCATCTGTAGTTTCCATATTTTTAGAATTTTATAAATAGTGATATTACCTATCCCTAAAATAAGGATGTTCTGTATATCTACAAAATATTAATATGGCACCAAATTTGATTCGATTTGTCAAAATCAAATTATGAGGGCTTTACTTTTTATTACATTTTTTTTACTATTATTTTCATCTTGTATACCTACTAAAATAGCACCCAATATTAAAGAAGATAAGGTAATGACAGCCAAAAAATTCAAAAAACAACTTCCTAAAAGACAAGGTTTTATTTTTGAAGATCCTAAAAATGCTAATGAGTTTTATGCTTATATCAATGCCAAATTTAAATTGAACAACAAAGATGTTCGATGGAATGTTCCTTTTACCCTAAACAATAAAGAATATTATCTCTCATTTTATGAAGTAGAAAGAACTTCTAAAACTATTAATATAGCTCCAATTATAGCTGATGCCGCTTTAGTAGCGGCATATCAGACAGTAGGAACTGCTTTTGAAAATTTTTATACTTCTAGAAGTGGAAAAGTGGTATGTAGTTATTACGATAAATGAAGAAGATTTTATGGACCCTCTTGAAGAGAACTACACAAAAAGGGAAGAAATTGTAGCTTTTCTACGACAACTCAAAAAAGAATATTTATCTACTAGTAATTATAACAAATATTTATTAATGGATTAATGTAATTATAAGAAACAACTGAGGAGTTAAGAATGCAACCACCTCAATTTACTCGTTATCCATTTTGATTTTTGATTCTAAATCTGTCAAAAAACACAATGGGTTTAGTTTATTGTTTTTATACAATAGGTATATAAAAGTCTACCAAAAATTTATTCTCGGGATGTTCCCGGAAATCATTATGATATATTTCAAAGGGTTTTTCTTCTGCTTTTAGGTATCCTTGTTCGTTCATCCATACAAAAAGACTACTCCAGGCTTTTTCGAAATCATTTGGCGTAATTTCAAAACGCCCCACAATACTTCTCCCATTTTTGATTGTAACCGGAATAATTTCACCTTCAGCAGTCACTGGCTTCTCCATCAACATACAAATACTCATTCGCACCTTATCTGGTGAAGTGATTTTAAAACTATCATGAAACACTCTTCCCATTTTTGTTTCGGGATTTTCCATCACCCCTTTAGATCTCACCCACTGTATCAGCTTTTCAAAAGCGTTTTCGATTCCACTCATTCCTATATGGGTAATACTAGCAAAATGTAATTCTGGTGTTTCTTTTACTTCAATTTTTGCATTCATCTTAATCCAATTTATATGATCATAACTATTGCAAATGTATTTTTCGAAGATCGAATTCTCTTGTCCGATCTTGCTTTCGGCTTTACCAATCTTGCTAAATTTGCTTGGAAGTTGTTTTCGAAACTCTGTTGGGTTAACTCCATAAAATTTTTTGAATGCTCTGGTAAACGAAGAATTACTATTGAAGCCATATTGAAGTGATAATTCCGTAATATTTACCTCTTTCTTATGCATTAATACTGAAGCCATTTTTTCAATCCGTCTCCTGTTTACATAAACATTAAGGGATTCTCCAATTACTGTTTTAAAAATCCTATGAAAATGATACGGAGAATACATACCTATATCCGAAACAGCATCTAAGGATAAATCACCATCCAGATGATCATCAATATATCGTAATGCCAAATTAATTCTGTGGGTGTATTCTCTATTTAATTCTTGTTCTGTAGCTATCATTTTTTAATCAAACAATTTGTAAAAACACAATCAGGAAAACAATAATCGGAAATAAAACTAAATCAGTAACTCTAATTAATCGTTCATCCCATAAATCTGTTTTCGATTTACCTAATGCAACAAATTCTTTTTTTTGAATTTTTAAACTTGCTAATCGAAAAACTTGATGGATTATTAAAAATACCGAATAATTTCTTAGTCCTCTAATTGATGGCCAGTCAACTTGATCTAATTCCAACCGGTAATATATAAAAACGTGTATCAGTGAAAAACCAAACCAAATTAACCATACATTAAATTTTCTTAGAGATTCATAATTAAAAAAATAAGTAAAGAAATATGTCCCTATAGAATACCAAAATATAGGAAATCTACTCTGAAAATCAATGCTCTTGATACTAAAAATATAAATAGTTATAAGTAAATAAACACCGATTGTAATCCAATCCCAAGCTTTAAATTTATCAAAGTATAAAAATTTACTTATTGACATATTGTTTCATAAAAAACATTAAACTCTTATAATTACAATCATTCCATATAACCAATTTAGGAATATCTTTTGTATCAACAAATATAATGTTTACAACTGTATGCCAACTCTCTCAATAACCGCAGAATTCCAGTCAAATTCTATGGATAAGGTATTTTCTTTTTCATTCCAATTAGCCTCAACGGTTTTGCCTCCAACCGTAACAGATTTTGGAGATGTTTCAATATTATGTGCAATTAGTGAGATCTTACGAGTTGTTTTAGCATACTCATTTCCTGTATTAGCTTTAAAGTCTATAGACAGTATATTATCAGTATTCTTACTTTCAAAATTTAGTATTTCATACTTTCCTTTCTCATAAGCATTTGAAGTTACACCATCATCATCATATAACTTTCCAAAACTATTTTCGGCCTTTACATCGTAATAATAGTGTAAGATGAGTTCCTTTGTATTATAAGATTCCGTATTCTGAATTGTCGTCACCATCGGAATAAATGATCCTCCTTTTACAAATACAGGAATATGATCTTCTTCGGTTTCCACTGTAAGATATCTTCCTCCTTCATATTTTTGACCACTAAAGAAATCATACCAATTGGAGCCTTTAGGAAAGTACACATCTTTTGATACCACTCCAGATTTTACAATTGGAGACACAAGGAAGTTATCACCCCATAAATAAGTATTGGATACTGTTTGTAATTCTTTGGTATCAGCATCATCAAAAAACAGTGGTCTCATTAATGGAATACCAGTTTGATTATTTTCAAAAGCCAAGGAGTAATTGTATGGAAGCATTTGATATCTAAGTTCTATACTCTTTTTAGCAAGAGCTTTCGTTTTCTTATCATGAAAAACAGGTTCCGGAGCGATATGCTCCTGTGCGTGTGGCCTATAGATAGGCTGAAAAACTCCATACTGTAACCAACGCGTATACAACTCTGCATCAAATTTTTCTCCGCCAGCAAATCCACCAAGATCCGAATGCATATATCCTAATCCTTGAATTGCCATAGACAAAGCTATTTCTGTCTGTGGTTGTAATCCACCCCAACTTCTACTTACATCTCCTGACCAAGGAATCATACCGAATCGCTGTGATCCCGAATATCCTGCACGCATTAAAATAAACGGACGCTGCTCCGGGAAATCCTTTTCATATCCTTCCTGAACCAATCTTGCCCAATCGTGACCATAGATATTATGTACTTCATCAGCAGATCCAGTAGCATGTAATAATGCTGAAGGATGTACTTCTGGTTCTCCAAGATCTCCCCACCATCCTGAGACTCCATATTCCTGAGTATAGGTTTTATAGATATTCCAGAACCAGGCTGCACCGTTTTTATCATAGATATCTATAATTCCAGTATTACCAAAATAGAAATCATATCTATAAGGATTACCCGCAGCATCTTTTCCTAATACTTTTTCGGCCACAGCTTCCTCCCATTTTTTGGATGTTGATAAAACAAAAGGTTCTGTTATCAATATGGTTTTTACTCCTTGATCTTTAAAATCATTGATCATTTGTTTTGGATTAGGGAATGAATCTTTAAGAAACTCAAAGTTCCCCATATGACCTTTAATGTCTTTTCCGAACCAATAAATATCTAGGATTACTGCATCTAATGGAATAGAATCATTCTTAAACTTAGCAATTGTCTCTTTGGTCTCTTTCTCTGAATGATATCCAAAACGACTAGCAAAATTACCAAAAGCCCATCTAGGCGGCAATGGTTGTTTACCTGTTAAATCTGTATACTGATCCATTAAGTCTTTCCAATCATCACCAGCCACAACTTGATACGTCTTTCTACCATTAATAGTCTCATAACTAAGCGTATTATCTTTTTTACTATCAATATCCAGAAATCCAATAGGTGCATTATCAAAATGAACTGCATACGTCTTAGAAGACAACACTAATGGCATTGTATAATTCATTAGTTCAGAACGGGTTTCATATCCATAATGTGCCTTATTATATAATTGTAATCGATTTCCTCTTCTATTAATTCCTACTACCCTTGCTCCTGCTCCATAAATAACTTCTTCTTTATCTAGATTAAAATTCAGAATTTCCGTAGAATCAGTTTTGACATACCCTAACTTTTCAGAAATTAACTCCTTATCCTTATAGAAGTACGATATATGAAAAGGTTCTTTGGTGATATGAACATAAATTCCATCAGAACCATATGCAATAATTTTATCAGTTTCTTTTAGTTGTGATACTATTCCTTTTTCTAAAACTACTGCATGGGATTCTGGGTTAAAAGTTTCTCCAGTAGGAATGAAAGAAGTTTCTATAATCTTATCAGAATATAATTTGATTATGTATTTCCCATTATCCCTAGCAATCTCTATAAACCGATCTTCTTGGTAACTATCAATATTAGCAATAAAATCGCTTGTAGCTGTTTTGCAGGAAAGCATTAAAAAAGTAAGTGTTCCGAAAAGCAAAAAGGAAAAAAATCTTGACTTCATATGTAATGGGTGTTTCTGATTTAGATAAGAATCAAATATACTAGAATCCCCTTAGAATAAGAATATAACAATAAATAGCAATACCGAATTATCGAATTTTCAGTTAAACTGAAGAAACGTAAGAAAAACCATAACAGTTTACTACAACGATTTCGTTAGTATATAGACTTCATTTTTTCGATTAGTAATACAATTCATACAGCAGTTACAGTATCATAAAACACCTAACCTTATCCTAATAATTTATTGAGATATACTAAACGTTTTGGTAATATCGAAGCTATACATTTAGGGTATCAATAACCAATTTAATCTTAATCAATTTACACATGAAAAATCATTATTACTCTTTGTTCAGTGAATACAGAAAATTAATACGCTTTTCTGTATGTCTAAGCTTGTTTTTTTCTTTCTCAACTTGGGCACAAACACAAAAAAGTAAAACAAAACCACAATTTGATCTTCCGAATGACAATTATTATGGTCAGGAAATCTACGCAAAAGGTAAAGGGAAATCTTTTAGAAATTTTGGAGATTTATTATTTTCCAGAGCAGTATTAAAAGCTCCAAGTTTTTCAGAAGGGCCTACTTCAGGGCTTTTTATCGGTGATGGACCAATCAATGAACAAGAACTTCCTTTTGCAAACAAACAACCTATTCAAGGATTCTCCGCAGTATTGAATAATATGGACGGAACCTTTACTGCAATGTCTGATAATGGTTTCGGAAGTATTGAAAATTCTTCGGATTACAACTTACGTTTGTACAAAATCAAACCTAGATTTGAAACCTTTTTCAGAAAAGGAGAAGGAGATATTCAGGTACTGGAATATATAGAACTAAAAGATCCTAATGGATTAATCCCTTTTGCAATTACCAATCACTTTAGTCAAGATAGAATATTAACAGGTGCCGATTTTGACATCGAGTCTATCCAAAGAACAAATAATGGTGACTATTGGATCGGAGATGAATTTGGTCCTTTCTTATTACATTTTGATAAAAACGGAGTTTTATTAGACGCTCCTTATCCGCTACCTGATCTAGACAATCCTAGTAAAGAATTGCGATCTCCACAAAATCCATTTAGTGAAGAAGCAAGTGCGATAAGAGTTATGAATGCAATGAGAGCACATGCACAAGCTAATAGCAGTAAAACTCCGGTAATGTCACCTTGGTTTGTTATGCTAGACGATAATGATGAGACTACCGCAGTAGGAAGTAGAACAACACCTTCTAATGGTTTAGCAGAAGCATCAAGTGAATTATTTAATGTTTCCTCATTAAACCGAGCAGGACATCCTGTGGTTGTATACACTGTAAACGATACTCAAAACATGAATCGTTTATTAGATTTAGACTTACAAGGGATTATTTCTGATCGTCCTGATCTTTTATTGGAAGCTGTACAAAATTTTGATAAAAATCAAGATGGACATGCTGATTATATGGATGCTAACGGTCTAATCGATGTAACCCTTTTTGATGCACAAGGACATCGTGGTGCTCGAAATTTACGCCCAGAAAACACCTTACCATCTATGGAAGCGGCCTTAGATTACTTAATGCCTACACTAGAAACAGATTGTGGAATTACATTAGATGGAATCCCGGTATTAGATCACGATCCACATATAGAAGCAGCTAAAACAAGAAAAGCAGATGATACTAACTACGAATTTGAAGATGAAGTATTCGTAAAAGATCTTACGCTATCCACTATTCAAAACACTTTTATCGCAGATAAAATATTATCAGGAAGACCAGCACAAACTAATGATCTTTCACTATCTCCTGTATCTGTAGCTTTTTCTAGTGAAAAAGGTTTTATCGATCCTTACATCATGCCATCACTACAGCAGTTATTTGATTTTGTAGAGTTTTATGTCGGCTATTATAAAAATGGTGAAGGATCTGCTCATCCAGAAGCGACAAAACGTTGGATGAATGCTTCTAAAGTTCGTTTCAATATAGAGACTAAAATCAACCCAAGAACAGATCTTGACGATCGTGGAGATGTATTTGCCGAGAGAACATTTGGTCCTGAAACATTTACTAAAGCAATTGCCGATGTTATCGTTACCAATGGATTAACAGATCGTGCGGATATACAAAGCTTTGATTTTAGAACATTACTACTTACACAAGAACAATATCCAGAAATTAGAACAGTTTGTCTATTTGGTGATTTCCCTAAAGTTGGTGATGCAGGTGACGGTACTAACTTACAAGATCAAAACGGAGACAATACTCCTTGGTTAGCAGGAATGTACTGGCCATATAGAGTTACAAAGTTAGATACTCCTTTTAATGTAAAGCAAAGTGGTGGTTTTGAAGGAATGGCTTTAACTACAGACAATACTACATTATTACCACTATTAGAAAAACCTTTAGAAAATAGTGAGAACAATAATTTATTAATTCACGAATTTAATTTAGCGAGTAAATCCTATACCAATAAAAAGTATGAGTACCCACTTAACGAAAGAGCATCTGCTATTGGTGACTTCATCATGTTTAGTGGACAAAGAGGGTTGATTATCGAGCGTGATGGATCTCAAGGAGATCTTGAAGGGTTCAAAGCTATTTACGAAATAGAATTAGATGAAGATTCTACTATGGTTCAAAAACGACTAAATGTAGATTTATTAAAAATTAGGGATCCAAGAAGAATTTCAGAACCTGGTTTACCTGGAGATGTAGGAATCGGTAGAGATTTTGCCTTTCCTTTTGTAACAATAGAAAGTGTTGTTGTCTTCAATCCATATTTAATAGGTGTATTAAATGACAATAATTATCCATTTAGTGTAGGGCGACACGTAGGCGAAGGATTACCAGATGACAATGAATTTATTCTTATTTGGTTAGACCAACGATTGGGATTACCTTGGTATAACAATAGCGGTAACATCTCAAGACTCCAAGATAATGGTTTCAAAACCTATCCTAATACTTTTACAGATCAAGTTACTTTCTCCACTACGAATAAAAATATAAACTCTATAGCGATCGATATATTCGATATAGCAGGAAATATAATAAAAAGAGAGCGTTTTTCAAATACCGATAAGGATGATTTTCAATATACCTGGAATGGTCAAACAGGCAATGGTATCGAAGTAGCTACGGGAATTTATATTGCAATCATTGAAGCAGACGGAGAATTCTTCAAGAAAAAACTCGTAAAAAAATAAAGCCGAAAATTAACCAACTTTTTATCAAGAAAAACCAAAAAAAGACCTGCTTATTTTAGCAGGTCTTTTCATGCATTTTTTAATATATATTAATTTCTAGGATATAAAAATGATTTTTCGACCTCAAAATCGACTACTCCATCCTTTCTAACATCATAAATAATAAACAATTGCCCCCAATAAACACCATCTGTAAAATCGGCTATAATCCATTTATGATTTAGTAACCGAACCTTATTAATGGCCATATTTCCTTCCATCCCAACAAAAGGAACGATTGGATTATCTGTACCTGCTTTATTCTGACTTACTATTTGATCACTGATTGTTAATTCTAATTTTTTAGCATCATAGCCTTGCTCTTCAAAATAACTGATCGCTTCCTCATCACTGTCCAATGAGAAATAAGTAAGATCCAAGATTTTTTCAATTAATGAATCCTTTTCTAGATCTTTAGATTTTAATTCTTCTTCCTTCTCCCCTATTTTTTTTACTAAATTTTCAATCTTACCATCATAAGATTCTTTTGCCTTTTTGGCATTCATAAACTGAAACAAGATGAACAACACTGAAAAAATAAATAAGTATAAAAATATTCTACTTCGCATATTAAATTGTGATTTTTAGATTATCGTAGGCAATAAAAACGTTTTTTGGTAATTGTTGTTGTACTTCTTCATGAAATCCTAACATATGGCTGATATGTGTCAGATAAGCTTTTTCTGGTCTAATTTCATCAATAAACTCTAATGCTTCTTCCAGATTAAAATGAGAATGATGTGGTTCTATCCTCAATGCACTTACCACCAACGCCTTAACACCTTCTAGTTTTTTTCTCTCTTCTTTTTCAACTGTTTTCACATCCGTTAAATATGCAAAATCCTTGAATCTAAATCCAAAAACCTGTAACCGATTATGCATCAGATTTATTGGAATCACGTCCAGGTTGCCCAGTGCAAATGGTTGGTTAGTTAGTTCATTTTCTATAACACTGGGTGCTCCCGGATATTTATTCTGTGATGAAAATATATAGCTAAATCTTACTCTTAAAGATTCTAATACTCTTTTATGTGCGAATACGGGAATATCTCCTTGCCTAAAGAAAAATGGTCTTATATCATCCATTCCCATGGTATGATCTGCATGCTCATGGGTAAAAACAATCCCATCGATCCTGTCTATATTATTTGCTAGCATCTGTTGTCTAAAATCTGGTCCGCAATCAATTATATATTGATATTCATCCCAAGCAACCATTACTGATACTCGTAATCTCTTATCCTTTGGATCTTTACTTAAACATACAGGATGTGTACTTCCAATTATCGGAATTCCTTGTGATGTTCCTGTACCAAGAAATGTAATCTCCATATCTTTATTAAGTGAAAGCAAATGTAATTATAATTTTTTTGCTCAAAAAGTAATTCATTTCTACTGCTTATTATTTATACCTATTATAAAATGCAAAAATTTGCATCTAGTTTTTTTTAATAATACTTAATGTATTAGTAACTTTACATAAACAAAAAAAGCCCTTTTCGCTATGCCTATTACTATCATGGGAGACAAAGAATTTGAGTCTGTCCCTTCACTTAAGAGTAAAGCCTTACGAATTAATCTTAATGCTAACATCTATGGTACCTTTGCAGAAATTGGTGCCGGTCAGGAAACAGCACGTAATTTCTTTAGAGCTGGTGGTGCCTCTGGTACTATCGCAAAGGCTATGAGTGCCTATGATAAAGATTTTAGTGATGCCATCTATGGTATAGAAGATGACAAACGTTACGTTACCGAAGCGCGATTAAAAAAAATGTTGAAGCACGAAGTTCGTCTTATAGAAGAACGTATTACTAGAGAAAAACATCCAAATAAATTGTTTTTTAGTTATGCTAATACTGTAGCTACAATTGATTTCGCTAAAAAATATAAAGGACATGGTTGGGTAGGTATTCGATACCAAACGAAACCAGACGAAGATTATAATGAGATTATACTACATATTCGTTTTCACGAAAACGATGCGAGGTTACAACAAATGACGCTTGGAGTATTAGGTGTAAATCTTATTTATGGAGCATATTATAAATATGACAATCCAAAAAAGCTTTTACGATACCTATATGATCATTTAGATAAAGATCAAATAGAAATTGATACTATAAATTTTTCAGGACCTAGATTTAAGAAAGTTGATAACCGATTAATGAGTTTACAGTTGGTTAAAAATGGAATGACGGAAGCGGTAATGTTTGGTCCAGATGGTAATAACGTTTTACCAGCTGCTGTTTTATACAAAAAGAATATTCTCGCTCTTAGAGGAAGTTTTAGGCCAGTGACTAAAGTAAATATGGACATTTACAAGAAGTCTCTTAATATGTTCCTGAATGAAAATAAGGTACGTAAGGAAAAAACGATAGAGATTTTTGAAATTACGCTTTCTAATCTTAGAGCAGAAGGAGAAATTGACGAAGAAGATTTTATGTGCAGAGCCCGTTTGCTTTGTTCTCTCGGACAAACAGTAATGATCTCTAATTTCCAGGAATATTATAAAGTTGTGGAGTATTTCTCTAACTATACAAAAGAGCGTATGGCGC
Organism: uncultured Aquimarina sp.; assembly: GCF_947495315.1. GTDB lineage: Bacteria > Bacteroidota > Bacteroidia > Flavobacteriales > Flavobacteriaceae > Aquimarina. The sequence continues at coordinate 19,615 of NZ_CANLYD010000026.1, forward strand.
TATCAATGGGTGTAAACAATTTGGTAGATATTTTTGATGAGAAATATTACCGACATCTGAGCGGTGGTATTCTAGAGGCCTTTGGGAAACTTTTCTTTAAAGATTTAAAAGTATACTTATACCCATTAAAAGATCCTAAAACTGGTGAACTTACAACTAGTGAAAATCTTAAGGTACATCCTAGAATGAAAGAATTATATAAATTCTTTAAACATAATGGAAAGCTACAAGACATTGTGGATTATGATCCTACTATTATGGATATATACTCCAGAGAGGTGCTTCAGAAAATCCAAGAAGGAGAACCTGGATGGGAGGAACAATTACCTGATCTTATCCCAGAAATGATTAAGGAAAATAATTTCTTTGGTTATAAAGAAACGGAAACGGTGTAATTAAGTTATTACGGAAGGTATATAACGTTTACTTGCACCTACAATTAAGTACAAATGCGTATATAGTTACAAAAAGTAACTATATACGATTGTAGTAGAACATTGAGAAATTACAATAAGGAATCAAATTCATGAAGCCATTATTCATTCTTATCGTATGCTGTTTTATAAATGTAATATGTATCGCACAAGAAGATAATTCCCAAATTGCTATAGGCATTAATCACACTATTAAATCTTCCATATTAAATCAAGATAGAACAATTCAAATTTATACGCCTGATGGTTATTCAGATTCAGAACAAGAATATCCAGTACTTTATATTTTAGATGGACAATGGTATTTTTTAAGTGGTGTGGCAATTCAAAAAGCCTTACGTACTCCTGGTGCTATTCCAGAAATGATTGTTGTAGGCATCAATAATAGCAATCCATTAAGAAGAACATTATTTGGAGGTGAAAATGAAAAATTTACTGATTTTTTAATCAATGAAGTCATACATTATATAGATTCAAATTACAGAACAAATAAAGAACGTGTCATTTTTGGATGGGAAGCTGCTGCTTATTATATAAGTGAGTTGATTTTTAAAAAAAGTGAAGTCTTTAATGGAGCAATAATAACCGATGGTGGTTATGCTTCTGAAGACTTAGTCAAAGAGTTTACTTCGAAGAGAGATGTTTATCTATTTATGGCTAACTCTAGAAAAGACATTTATTATATCGGTTCAACTGAAGCGTTCCATAAAATATTGAAAAAGAACAATCCCGAGAATCTTATTTGGAAATACGATTTATTTAATGATGAAGTACATGAAACCTTAGCGCATTTGGCAATATATAAAGGATTGAAATACTATTATCATAATTATGATTCACCAGTTTTTGAAAGTATACAACAATACATTGATTCAGGTGAAATTGGTTACCTGACTGCTTATTTTAAAGAAAGAGCAAAACGATTTGGAGGAGATGATCATATAGATAATAGCACAAAAAATGGATTAATTTGGTTAGCATGGAACAGAAATAATTTTGAATACTTTAATATTTTTATGACTGAATTTAAAGATGTTTTAACTACAGAAAGGTATGCTTCAGCGTATTGGCAAAATCGTTTTGGACAGTTTTACCTAAAACATAAAGATTACCAAAACGCAATTAAATATTTTAATGCTGGGTTAACAAAATATCCAAATTCAAGTTTTGAAGAAGAAATGCAACTGGGCATGATGAATGCAAAAAGTATGAAAGATTAATCAACTAAAAAGAAGCACATAAAAACATTCTACAACACCGTATAACAAATCATAACCACCTTAGGTAAGCTAAGCTTGTTATACTTAAAGCTATAACAAATTAAATTAAAAAATGAAAATTAAGTCTATTTTTATAACTCTACTATTTCCATTTCTTTTTTACTCCTGTAATATGAACGAAGGAGGAGTTAGAACAACAAACAATATGGAAAAATACGCTTTGGATTATATTAAGGATAACCAATTATTAGAAGAGAGAGAAAAAATATTGGCTTATTATGATTACACGGTCTCACTTAAAGGTACGGAATCTGTTTTACTAACCAATTCTCGATTGATCTATCATAATAAGGAAACACAGACAACATCTATTGATATTACAGATATTGTTGACCTTCAACACAGAAAAGAGTCTTTCATCGGAGATATTATCGAAGTAATTAGTAAAAATGGGGATATTATGATGATTGAAATTGCCCCTTTAAATCAAGGAGAGACTTTTTTAAAAATTTTAAAATCCAAAATAAATTAACGAGAAATAAAAATAACACAGATAAATATAAATCGATCGGTTAAAGTATACTTGCCGTCATATACCATAGAATTGAACTAAATGACTAATTGGGATGAAATAAAAAAGCTTTATAATATAACCGAAAAAGAAAATAAATTTGGTTATCAAGTGGATGAGATTAATGAAGTTGAAGCTCGGTTAAAAATTAATATTCCTCAAACACTAAGAAGTTATTATTTCACTTTAGGTAAAAATGAAAATATTAATAATTCTCACAACAGACTCTTAAAGCCAAATAAAGAAATTGGATTTTCTATTGATGGATATTTAGTCTTTTACGAGGAAAATCAAGCATCAGTATATTGGGGAATTAAACAAGAAGACCTGGAGCTTAACAACCCACCTGTTTGGGGGAATTATGGAACAAATGAATCTCCCGATTGGCATTTAGAAACAAAAACAACCGAGAGTTTTCTATTACTTATGGGAATTAATAATGGAACATTAGGTGGGCTAAAATACAATGCAAACTGTTTTGAAACCATTGAACTTGATACAGTAAAAAGGATTCAGAAAAATTGGAATGAAATCAATAAAATCAGTTGGGACAAGCAACGAATTTATACTAATGATTTTGAAGAAGTCCTTAGCTTAAATTTTGATGAGAACAGCAATTGTACTGCTATTTTTATTGGAACAAGCCATAAAGAACGATTTGATAATCTTTTAGAGAGCCTTACTGTTGATTGGTCTTATACGTCCTATGAAGAATAAAACAATTAAGAAAGAAACAACAATCCACAACGTTAGAAACTAATTTAGTGTAAAGTCTAATCTTTAACTTGTGTAAACTATGTATCTTAACTAACATTTTGGAAGAACTAAAAAACATATCTGAAATAAATAAATTAGTTGAGCATTTTTTTAGACACGAATCTGCAAAAATGATTTCGGTTCTAACAGGTATCTTTGGTAAGAACAATCTAATTCTTGTTGAAGATATTGTTCAGGATACATTAATAGAAGCCATAAGTAATTGGACTTATAAAGGCATTCCAGAAAACCCTGTAGGTTGGTTATATACTGTTGCTAAAAATAAGAGCTTGAATGCTATAAAGCGAAAAAAACACCAAGAAAAGTATATTTCCGAGAGTTTATATTTTACAAAAGTACAAGAACATACCAAACTGAACTCAGTTCATTTTTTCTCAGAAGAAAGTATCTCAGACGACCAATTGCGAATGATGTTTATGTGTTGTCATCCATCTATCTCAAAAGATTCGCAAATTGCCCTAATGCTCAAAACATTGTGTGGATTTAATATCGCAGAAATAGCTAAATCGTTCTTAACCAATAAAGAGAGTATCAATAAACGTCTAGTTAGAGCCAGAAAAACAATAAGAGAAGACAATGTTCCTTTTGAAGTTCCTTCGAAACAAGAATTAGACACAAGAGTTGAGGCTGTTTTAGAAGCTATTTACCTCTTGTTTAATGAAGGGTACAGTGCTTCAAACGGAGATAAATTAATTCGTACAGAACTTTGTCAAGAATCAATTCGGCTTGCAGAAATGGTTGCTAACCACAAAGCCATAACCAACAAGTCTAATCCCTATGCCTTGATAGCACTAATGCAATTAAATTCGTCACGTTTTAAAGCTAGAGAAGATGAAAATGGTAACATATTAACCTTGAGCCAACAAAATCGTTCTTTGTGGGACTATCATATTATGGAGCAAGGGTTTTCGAATTTAAAAAAAGCCGCCAATATTGAACACATTTCCAAATACCATATTTTAGCAGCCGTTTCGGCTTATCATTGTTCGTCCAAAGATTTTGCGTCAACTGACTGGAAAAGCATTCTAACATTATATGATAAATTATTAATTATAGATAACTCTCCTATTGTTATTCTTAACCGTGCTATTGTGTTATCAAAAGTAGGTAAGAATAAAAAAGCACTGAAGGAGTTAGAAATAATCGAAAATGACAAGACCATCAAGTCCAACCATCTATTCTATTCGGTTAAAGCCGAGTTCCTAGTTCAATTAGAGAAACATGACATGGCAAAAAAAACACTTAAAAAAGCCATTGAACTTGCTCCTCTGACTCAAGAAAAACAAATGTTAGAAAATCGATTTAAAAATTTATTTTGAAAGAAAAAGTAATAATGATGTCCCTATTATCTAAACTCGATTGTTATTAATTATAAATCATTATAAATTAAAAAAAAAGAACAATGAAAGATTATTTATTGATTATCAAAACAGAAGGATGTGTTTGGACAGATTTATCTCCTGAGCAATTGCAAAAGCATATGGAAAACGGTGGGGCTTATATTGGAAATCTTATGAAATCCGGTAAACTTAAAGTTGCTAATCCAATTGAAAAATCTGGTAGCAGAATTGTAACAAAAAACAATGAAGGTCTTAAAGATGGGCCCTTTAATGAAAGCAAAGAGGTTGTTGCTGGATTCTTTCATATTACCGCAAATAATGTAGATGAAGCTGTACAAATTGCTAAGGAGAACCCTATCTTCAATGATATTACCACTAAAATAGAGGTACATCCATTAATGCCAATTGGAGGAAATTAATTCAATTTCGAAAAGTAAATTTTGAAAAAAAATCTAACCTAAAATTAAAAACAGCATAATGTAACTTCTAAACAAAAACTTTGTCTTCTTATTAAAACAAATATTTGTTTTAATAAGAAGACAAAGTTTTAAAATTGTTATGTAAATTAAAACTACTTAACATGAAATCATTAAAGAAAGAAAATAAAAATCATTGGCTATTCTATCTATTGCTCATATTCCTTATATGCGGTTGTAGCAACAGTAAAAAAGACCAATTAGAAGAAAATAAGTTAGATTTCGACAAGGCTTTTGATAGTTTTAACATTGCCAAAAAACACCTAAAAGAAGATAAAGACACCTTAAAAGCAATAGATTATTTTATCAAGGCAGCTGAGTATGGCTACGAGCCAAGAAATGCTTACTCGAATGCTATTGTTGAATCGTTAGCTATAAATAAGCTGGATACCGCCATGAAGTTGGCGTTTAAAATGGCAGATTATGGGTTTAGGGATGTCAGAGCAATGGATAACGAATATTTTAGAAAACTTAAAAATCACCCAAAATGGGATAGTTTGAAATTAGTTCTTGAGCTAAATGCTAAATCATACGCTAAAAATCTTCAAGATTTAAACAATGTGAAGTTAATAACTTCCGACATACAAAATTTTTGGAATGCTTATGACCTAGCTTCAAAAGAGATAGAATATAGTTCGAAGCGTGCTATTTATTTAAATGAATATTTTGAAAAAGGAACAGTTGGACTTAGAGATTTTACATTTCTAAAAATACGAAATGGTATAGATCAGTTTGTAGAATTTGTAGAATCTCATAGGCCATATTACGATGGTATTAGAAAAGCCAATTCAACCGCACTTAAAAACTTAGCCAAAGTTGATGTATATTTTAAAAAAATAGATAGTATTATTCCTAATGCGACCTTCCCAAATTATTATTTCGTTATGGGGTGTCATACATCTTTTGGCACAGTTAGCTTAAATGGATCATTGATTGGTCTAGAAAATGTTATTGACGAAAGTACTCCTATTGAAACATTACCAGGACATAGAATAGATGTTGTTTCACAAGCCGATTTTTTACCTTTTGTGTTAATTCATGAATTAATACATACGTATCAGAACACCTCTGATAAAACATTGTTAGGTGCTACAATTGTAGAAGGTACTGCTGATTTTTTTACTGAATTAGTAGTTGGTGAACCCAATCCTAAACCCAACTATAGAATATATGGAGAAGCCAATGAAAAACAAATTTTTAGCGAGTTTAAAGAAAATTTAGAAAACACAAATCATATCAATTGGATTGCTAGTAGGGACGATAAAAAAAAGAAACAAGGGTGGCCAAATGATCTTTCTTATTTTATAGGCTATAAAATCGCGAAAGGATACTATGAGAACTCAATAAATAAAAAGGAAGCGATTAAAGATTTATTAGATATTAAAAATCCTCATGATATTTTAAAGAAATCTAAATATCAAGAATATATCAATGGACTTTAATAATTCTCGTAATTGTTTAAAAACAAAAGCGTTGCCAACGATCAACTGAGTAAAAAATAAACATTCTCAAATAAAGAAACTCTAGTAATTTCTTGAGTAATGTCAACAAAAAAGAATGAAAATTAAGTGTATTTTTGAAGAAAGTGATTAAATTTCAAACAACTGAATATCAATACAATAATTTAGTATTAGTTAGAATTTGAAAAATGAAAACTCAAACACCTAAAGTGACTATACATATGGTTTCTAGCCTCGATGGATTCATCGCCAAAAAGGACGGAAACGTATCCTGGATGAGGTCAACGGACAAATATGATAAAGGAATAACACTTACCGATGAATACATTTCAGAATTTCTGAAATCTATTGATTGTTATGTTATGGGTTCAAAAACCTATCAACACGCACTAGAACTTGGGTGGCCATATGGAGATATTCCAGTTTTCGTATTGACAAATAAAAACCTAATAACAGACAAAAAAAATGTAAAATTCTATTCCGGAGAGCTCGAAAAAATTGTGAATGACAAACTAAAACCAAATTTCAAGAATATTTGGATGGTCGGCGGTTCTATTCTGACAAAAGAATTTATCCGAAAAGGTTTGGCTGACAAAATAGTTACAACGATTATGCCTGTTATTTTAGGAAATGGAACATTATTTTTTGATTATATAGGACAAGAACATTTATTGCACCTTGAAGATGTTCTAGCATTTGACGATGGAATGGTGGAACTGTGCTACGAAATAAAAAGAGAATAAAAATGTGTACCAACAAAGAACTTTAAGAAAACTGGAACGAATGAAACAAAATTTGTTAAAACTATCTGTTTTTTTTATCTCATTAACAAACTGTCATTCACAAAAAAAATCAAAAGCCTTGCAGGATTTGACGTTTTAACCAATTCAATAAATACTTTTTCATAAATCAAGAATGCATTTGCTTTAGATTGCTGCTATAAATCACAGCAAAGCCTTTTATTTAATATCTCTCAAAAGCAAGTGGAATTATCAATTAGAATAAATTTGTTACTATCCAACATATAAATTCTTGACTTATATTCACCACTTAACATATACTTAATGTTACACTCAACCATTAGTGAAATTTGGTAGACTCATATTTTTGTCTATATTTGCATATAGATAGATCGGTCTAATTAATTAAATTATGAATATTAAGCATAGTAAAGAAGACGTATTAAATAAAGGAATGATGTTATTTCGATTGAACGGTTATCATAATACCGGAACAAACGAAATTTTAAGAGAGACCGGTATATCCCGAGGTTCGTTCTACAATTTTTTCAAAGACAAAGATGATTTTGGGGTACAGGTATTAGACTATTACACAATGAGTACTACTAATTATATCAATGAACTTCTAAATAAAAAAGGATTAAACGCAAAACAGCGTATCGTTCATTTGTTTGAAATCTTTACGGAAAGTTACACTAAGGTAAATTACAAATGGGGATGCCTATTGGTAGGTATGACTCAAGAGTTATCTGGTATTAATGAACTTTTTACCCAAGCCACAGGACGCAATTTTGAAGAACTCATAAAGCCCCTTACTATTTGCATACAACAAGGACAAGAAGCTGGAGTGATAAATAAAGGTCAAAAGCCAAGAGCAATGGCTCTATCCATTTGGGGATCTTATAACGGAGCATTGGTCCTAATGAAATCTGGATTGCATCAAGAACCCTTGGATGCTTTTTTAGAAAATTTAAACAAAACACTTAAAGTATAAAATGACGCAGGGAGAACTTATAAAAAAATGGAAAGGAAATAGACGGTTTACGCTAAAATTTGTTGACATATTCCCAGAGGAAGATTTTGAATTTAAACCTACACCGGAGATGAAAAGCTATAAATCTCAACTAAGTCACATTACCAGTTGGTTACGTACCCATAGTCGTTTTGTTATAGATGAAACATTTGAAAAAGCAAAAATGACCTCGAGAGATTTAATAAGACTAGCTTTAGAGGACTTTTTTGACACCTTCATTGAAAGACTGGAAAAAATGGATGAATCTCAATTTGGAGAAATTGTAGATGTATGGTATGGTAAAACCACTAGATATCAAATTGCTAATATCATGGACAATCATTTATCTCATCATAGAGGGCAAATGATCGTATACTTAAGACTTAAAAATCATAAGCCACCATCCTACATTGGGTGGTAATATATTTTTTACATTTCAATTAGACAGACCAATCTATATAATTAAAATTAATCTCTAAAAATTAAAAATGAAAACAAATAATTATCTAAGTCTATTGTTTATCTGTTTGACAATATTTCAATTGTCAGGCTGTGAAGATCCAATAAAAACAACCAATTTCACCATTAAAGCTGGAGCTATGGTAGAAACACTTTATTTAAATGTACCTAATGGTAATACTAGCATAGCTAGTAAGTTACTACCTGCTTATGCAAAAACTGTTTCTTCATCCGGAGGTGAGGTACTTGCTACATTTGAAGTAACACAATTACCCGATACAGATCGTAAAATGACACATATTGTGCTCATTCAATGGACAGATCCATCAAAGAGAACCGGAAGTGTAAACAAAGGTAGTTTCAAAAAAATAGTAGCTGCTCTCGGAAGTGAAAATATTCAATATGGTTTCTTTGGTTCACAACAAGATACACCAGTGACACTCAGCTCTGATAAAATTTATGATTTTACAAGCGCATGGTTTATTTCAGATGATCCGTGTACATTCCCTTCGCTATTTGGGGTATTAGGCACTTATTTTTCAAAAATTCCACCAGTACTTCAGGAATATAAAATTTCTCAGACCGCATTTTTTGGTCCCCATCCCGCAATGCCTAAAACGGAGACAAACGTATTTGTACCACATATGTTTGGAATTTTTGAATGGCAAAAGTTTGAAGACCGGGAACTTTTTAACAAGGCCCCAAGATATACAGAACACGTTGACATACGTAATTCGGTACTAAAAAAAATGGATGTAGTTTTCGCAAAAGCTATTTAATAAAATTTATATTTCTAATAAATAGATTGGTCTATATACTAATATTTAATCTTTAAAATTTAATACAATGAAAAAAACAATTCAGACGGTAAATCAAGTAAATGCACCATTGGATAAAGTATGGGCAAAGGTAGGTCCAGGAACCAATATGGATAAATGGATGCCTATTGTAGCCACCTGTCGCGTAGAAGGTGATAAACGTATTTGCGGCACACATGAAGCAGGGGATTTAAAGGAAACTATCTTAAAATCTGATGACAAAAATAAAGTGTTCCAATATCGCATTGATGAGCAATCTATGCTCCCTGTAACAAACATTATAGGTACAATGACACTTTCAGAAAAGAATGGCGGAACGCAGCTTAATTGGGATGTAGAATTTGACATTTCTGAAGAAAATGCAGGAGCGTTCGAGGAAATTAAAACAAACACCGAAGGTCTTTATCAAATGGCAGCAACTAGTCTTGCCGAGTATGTAAATGCTCAAAACTAATAATTCAACACCGTCTATTCATTTCTGAATAGACGGTGTTTTAAAAAAATAAAATGACAAATATAACATCAACACGTACCATCCCATTTTCAAAAGAAAAAATATGGGAGATCATAGACGATTTTGAAAACATACATGTATGGAACCCTGGCGTAAAATCCTCCTACTCTACCTCCACTGGTAAACCCACAGGCAAAGGAGCACAAAGACATTGTGATTTAGCCCCATTTGGTTCTTTTGAAGAACGTATCACAATATATGAGCCTCACAAAAAAATGGGCATAGATATTTATGAAGGCGCAAAACTCCCTCCCATTAAAAATATGAAAGCCCAGCTAGACCTGGAAGAATTGGGTAAAAACAGTACAAAGGTCTCCTTCTCCTTTAGCTATGACACCAAGGGGCTTATGGGTAAAATTATGAACCCAATAATGGTGAAGCCTAAAATGATCGATGGGACAGAAAATTTCCTTAAGGGACTTGAACATTATATCAAAACAGGTAAAAAAATTACCAAGTCAGAACTTAAAAAGGTTATCTAAATGAAAGTTCTCCAATATGACAATGGAATAAAAGAATTGAAAATGTTGCCTCGTGTTGGTGATAAAGCAGCATCATGTTTATGGAGAATAGGGATACATAAAATTGATGATTTAAAATATCGAAGTCCAGAAAAACTCTATACTCTATACAATAAACTTATTGGTAAACAAACCAATAGGGCATTACTCTATATCTTTAGATGTGCCGTATATGTTACAGAAACACCTAAAGAACTTCAAGAAAAGGAAAAACTAGATTGGTTTTATTGGAATGATAAGAAGAATAAAAACTGCATAGAAGACTTAAAAAAATTAAAGTATCATGAACAGCGTAGTTAAATTTAACAAAGCAGAAGGGCCAAATGCATTGGCACTAATTACTGAAGACATTCCTACACCTAGTCAAGATGAAGTCGTAGTACAAATGAAAGCAACAGGTCTAAACCGTTCAGAACACATGTATATGAGCGGTGTTTATGTAATAGCACCTGAATTCCCATCAAAAATAGGTACGGAAGGATCAGGTATTATTCATAGTCTAGGTACAAATGTTTCTGACTTTAATATAGGGGATGAAGTATGTATCACACCCAATATATTACCTAATGAATACGGTGTTTTAGGAAAATATATGTGTATCCCCAAGGAAGCGATCGTTTTAAAACCAAAAGATATAAATTTTACAGAAGCGGCCTCCGTATGGATGTCATTAGCTACCGCTTATTGTGCATTGGTATCTAATGGAGGTTTAAAGGAAAATACAAATCAAACCGTAGTCATTACGGCAGCAAGCTCGGCAATAGGTATTGCAGTCATACAAATGGCTAAACGATATGGTGCAAAGGTAATTGCTACATCTCGTAGCAGTTCTAAAGATGCCTTTTTAAAAGAAAATGGAGCCAATGCAATCATACATACTGATTCTGAAGACCTTACGGAAAAGATTTTGGAACATACAAATGGTAAAGGTTTTGATATAGCCGTAGACCTAGTATTAGGTACATTTACAGAAAAATTGGCCAATGCAGCTGCGCAAAAGGCAACCATAATTGCTGGAGGTATTTTATCCATGGAAGTACCTGAATTACCATTCTTTCCCCTAGTTATGAAAAACCTCAAACTCACAAGTTTTCACGTCGTGTTCCATTTATTCAGAATACCCGATGTTTTTGAGAAGGCAAAGGTTGAAATCCTAGAAGGGCTTAAAAATAAACACTATTGGCCTGTAATTGATAAAGTCTTTACGCTGGAACAGGCTTCTGAAGCGTACCGATATCTAGAAGCAAGTATGCAAAAAGGTAAAGTTGTGATCCAAATAGAATGAAAAAACTGCATATCACAAAATACCTTATAGTCAATTACTAGGCTAGGATGCGTTTAAATACTATCACGGAAAAACTTCAGAATTTCTAAAAACCCCGAAAACAACGTCAACATTCATCGGAATCTTGTTTTCTCATAACAAAAACGTATTAAAACTAATTCTTTTCATAATTTTATATCTTTTGAAACCTATGTCAGAATTACACATAAAAACAAATCCAAAGGTCGAATCGGTTTATCAGAACTACACAGATCCTGTTCGCAAGAAAATAATGAATCTTAGAAACCTAATTATTGAAACCGCAGAAGAAACAGATGGAATATCAAGTTTAGAAGAGACCTTGAAATGGGGGGAACCTAGTTTTTTGACCAAAAAAGGAAGTACTATTAGAATTGACTGGAAAAAAGGAAAACCGAATCAATACGCTATGTATTTTCAATGTACGAGTAAATTGGTAACAACTTTCAGAGTTTTATATAAAGACACATTTCAGTTCGAAGGAAATCGTGCAATAATCTTCCCGATGAATGCTAAAATTCCTAAAAAGGAACTAAAGAACTGTATTACTGCGGCATTAACTTATCATAAAGTGAAACATCTATCAACTTTAGGTATATAAAATAGAAAAGCATCTGTAGTAAATACACATGCTTTTTTATAGATATTAGTTTTAAATAGTATCGCTACAGTATTTGTGCTGCGTGATCTTTAGTTTTTACCTTCATAATAACTTCAGAAAGCACTCCGTTTTCATCAATTACAAAAGTTGTACGGTGGATTCCATCATATTCCTTTCCCATAAATTTTTTAGGCCCCCAAACACCAAATGCTTCTATCACTTTCTTATCCTCATCTGCTAACAATGGATAAGGCAACTCATATTTATTTTTGAAATTCTGTTGACGCTTTGCACTATCTGCACTTACACCAAGAATCTCATATCCTTGTGCTTGAAAAGTTTGATAATTATCTTTCAGATTACAAGCTTCAGCCGTACAACCAGGTGTACTAGCTTTTGGGTAGAAAAAAACAACTAGTTTTTTTCCTTTGTAATCTTCTAAACTAATAGTATTTCCATCTTGATCCAATGCTGAGAAATTAGGAGCTTTATCTCCTGCTTTTAATGATGTCATTCTTTTAAAATTATGTGAAAATTTAAAATTAAGTTTGTTTAAACTTTTTTGATAAAATTAAAACAAAAATAATAATTCAATGATGATTTTATTAAAAATTTAAGTTTTAATTGGATATCTAAAACCTCTTAAATATTCATATTTTAGCAAGAAATAATTCTATTCATATGACCAAACAGGAAAAGGTTGATTTCACAATCAAAACACTCAGAAAATTGTATCCAACCATACCCATTCCATTAGATCATAAAGATCCGTACACACTGCTTATTGCTGTTTTAATGAGCGCTCAAAGCACTGATGTTAGAGTAAATAAAATCACTCCTCTCCTATTCGAAAGAGCCGATAATCCGTATACAATGGTAAAACTATCAGTAGAAGAAATTAGAGAAATCATAAAACCTGTAGGTTTAAGTCCTATGAAATCAAAAGGAATTCATGGACTATCCCAGATTCTGATTGACAAACATAATGGAGAAGTACCCCAAAGTTTTGAAGATTTAGAAGAATTACCTGCTGTTGGTCATAAAACTGCTAGTGTGGTTATGTCTCAAGCTTTTGGCGTTCCTGCATTTCCGGTAGATACTCATATTCATCGTTTAATGTATCGATGGGGTTTTAGTAATGGTAAAAATGTAACCCAAACAGAAAAAGATGCCAAACGCTTATTTCCAAAAGAATTATGGAATGACCTTCATCTACAAATTATTTGGTATGGAAGAGAATATTCTCCCGCCAGAGGTTGGGATCTTGATAAGGATATTATAACTAAGACAATCGGAAGAAAAACGGTAATCAATGAGTACCATAAAAAATAAAAGACCTGCAATCTAGGATAGCAGGTCTTTCACAAAGTTTAGTTTTAATTTAGAAGTGCTTCAAACTTCATATTTTTATAATCTATAACACTTAAAGCCTTTGAGTAATTTAGTAGAAAATCTATAGTGATTTCCTTCGGTACTAATTGTTGTTGCTCCTCTTTTCGAGAAGACTTAAAGTAAAATTTTGCCATATTAATTAATCTTAAATTAAGGGTTATTTTTATAAATAACGAGGCAAAATATACTTTATTGCATAAAGAAATGTTAATTTGTTAAAACGATATTGTTTTTCTCAATAACCTTTCTCAAGTTAATTAATGCATATCTCATTCGCCCAAGAGCTGTATTAATACTCACACCTGTTTTATCAGATATTTCTTTAAAACTCATATCACGATACATACGCATTACTAATACTTCTTTTTGGTCTTCTGGCAATTCCTGAATCAAATTACGTAGATCTTCTTCTACCTGATCTTTTATGATTCTTTTTTCTGCATTCAGATCTCCATCACTAATAATTGAGAAAATACTAAATTCTCCATTATCTTCGAATTTCGGCATACGATTTCCTTTACGGAAATGGTCAATAACTAGGTTATGCGCAATACGCATTACCCAAGGTAAAAACTTTCCTTCTTCGTTATACTTTCCAAGTTTTAAAGTACGAATTACTTTAATAAACGTATCCTGAAATATATCCTCGGATACATCACGATCAAAAACTTTGGAATAAATAAAACTGTAAATACGTTGCTTATGACGTTCGATCAGTGTAGATAAGGCGTTTTCCTCACCGTTGATGTAATTGTTTACCAGAACAGCATCCGATATTGTGTAATCTTTCATACCTATTACTTAATTTAGTACCAACAAGCTTGGGGCTCGGGCTATGTTAAACTTTAAAAGTAAAGGTATACTATAGGCTATTCTTTTTAGATTTAGGTTTAATTACTGGGGCTAATATAATAACAATCCTTGAAAATCAAACTATTTTCTGTTAATTTTTTTAACTTAACTTTCCGGATCAATCCTCTAGAATACTTCTGAAGTAATCATTATATTTGCCCTCACACCGCATATTTACTATGATTCAAGACATTACAACTTTAGATCCAAAACATAATATATTAATTAAAGGAGCTAAGCTGCATAACCTCAAAAATTTGGATGCAGCCATCCCAAGGAATAAATTAGTCGTAATTACTGGGCTATCTGGGTCCGGTAAATCTAGTTTGGCTTTTGATACTTTGTATGCAGAAGGTCAACGTAGATATGTAGAGAGCCTTTCTTCTTATGCAAGACAATTTTTAGGACGACTCAATAAACCAAAAGTTGATTATATAAAAGGAATAGCTCCAGCAATTGCAATTGAACAAAAAGTAAATTCTACCAATCCTAGATCAACCGTTGGAACTACTACAGAGATTTATGATTACCTAAAACTTCTTTTTGCCAGAATTGGTAAAACCTACTCTCCTATTTCGGGGAACCAGGTTAAAAAAGATACTGTAACGGATGTAATTGAATATGTAAAAACATTTGATGAAGGTGAGAAACTATTATTATTAGCTCCGATTCATGTAGAAAATGGACGTACAACAGAAGAAAAACTAAAAGTATTACAACAGCAAGGATATGCTCGTGTAAAAATTAATGATACCATCTGTAGAATAGAAGAGGCTCACATAACAAAAAAGGATGAAGTATACCTTGTAATAGATCGAATCATAAAAAGAGATGAAGAGGATTTCTATAACCGCCTTGCAGATGCAGTTAGTTCTGGATTTTTTGAAGGAAAAGGAACTTGTTTTGTTGAAACTTTAAAAGATAATAATTTACGACAATTTAGTAATAAGTTCGAATTAGACGGAATGACATTTCTGGAGCCTAATGTGCACTTATTCAGTTTTAACAATCCTTATGGAGCTTGCCCGGAATGTGAAGGTTATGGCGATGTGATTGGTATTGATGAAGACTTGGTAGTTCCTAACACTTCTCTTAGCATATTTGAAGGAGCAGTTTTTCCATGGAAAGGGGATGCTATGAGTTGGTATAAAGATCAATTGGTTAATAGTGCTTATAAATTTGATTTCCCAATTCATAAACCATATTTCGAATTGTCACCAGAGCAGAAAGAGCTGCTATGGAAAGGGAATGAATATTTTGAAGGTATTGATAATTTCTTTATTGAACTAGAAGCCAAAGCATATAAAATTCAGAATCGAGTGATGCTTTCTCGCTATCGCGGAAAAACAAAATGTGCTACCTGTAAAGGAAAACGTCTTCGCTCGGAAACAAATTATGTAAAGGTAGGAGAAGCAACGCTTACAGACTTGGTTGAGAAACCACTAAATGAACTTGCTGACTTCTTTAAAAACTTACAACTTAATGAGTATGACGCTCAAATTGGTAAACGATTACTGAAAGAAATTAATAGTAGACTAGAATTTTTAGATAATGTAGGTTTACAATACCTAACACTCAACAGAAAATCGAATACATTATCTGGTGGAGAATCTCAGCGAATTAACCTGGCTACTTCTTTAGGTAGTAGTCTCGTTGGATCTATGTATATTTTGGATGAACCAAGTATAGGTTTACACCCCAAAGACACCGAAAAACTGATTAAAGTATTACAATCTTTGCGAGATTTAGGGAATACAGTCATAGTAGTAGAACATGATGAAGATATCATGAAAGCTGCTGATCAGATATTAGATATTGGTCCGGAAGCTGGAACATATGGAGGAAATTTAGTCGCTAGTGGTACTTTTGATCAAATCTTGAAATCCGATTCACTTACTGCTAAATATCTTAATGGTGATCTTGAAATTGAGGTTCCAAAAGAAAGAAAAACTTTTAAGTATTATCTAGATATTGTCGGAGCTCGTGAAAATAATCTAAAGAACATTGACATCAAGATTCCTTTGGGTATTTTTACCGCTATTACAGGAGTTTCTGGTAGTGGAAAAAGTACCTTGGTTAAAAAAATTGTATATCCTTCTGTTCTAAAACAATTAGGAGGATATGGTGAAAAAGCAGGTCAATTTACAGAACTTAAGGGTAACTATAGTAATATTAAACATGTAGAATTTGTAGATCAAAATCCTATTGGGCGTTCATCCAGATCCAATCCTGTTACTTATATCAAAGCATATGACGATATCAGAAGCTTATTTGCCAGTCAAAAGCTATCTAAAATACGTAATTATCAATCAAAGCATTTTTCTTTTAATGTCGATGGTGGACGTTGTGAAACCTGCAAAGGTGAAGGCGAAGTAACCATCGAAATGCAGTTCATGGCTGATGTACATCTGGAATGTGAAACCTGTGGAGGAAAACGATTCAAAAAAGATGTATTAGAAGTTACTTTTGAAGATAAAAATATAGACGACATCCTTACCATGACTATCGATAATGCTATCGATTTCTTCTCTATTCACGAACAAGCTAAGATCATTAGAAAACTACAACCGCTGCAAGATGTAGGGCTTGGATATGTGCAGTTAGGTCAAAGCTCCTCTACCCTTTCTGGTGGTGAAGCGCAACGAATTAAATTGGCTACTTTTCTGGTAAAAGGAAGTACAAAAGATAAAGCACTCTTTATTTTTGACGAACCTACTACAGGATTACATTTTCACGATATAAAAAAGTTATTGAAATCCTTTAATGAACTCATCGATAAAGGACATTCTATTTTGGTAATAGAACATAATTTAGATTTGGTAAAATGTGCAGATTACGTAATCGACTTAGGACCAGAAGGTGGAAAAAATGGTGGAAAAGTAATTGCGCAAGGAACTCCAGAAGAAGTTAGTAAAAATAAGAAATCATATACTGGACAATATCTAAAGGAAAAACTCTAAAAATATTAACATAATTGTAATATATCAATCTGTAAAGTGACACAAAAGATTTCGGCTAAGCTAGCCAATAATTAAAACTAATAAAATGTCACTTACAGAACAACTAAAAGCACGAGCTGATCAATCGGCAAACAAATATCCAGAAACTATTCATAAGATAATGAATAATGGAATAGCCAATGTTAAGGATACTCAGCTTGTATCCAAAGCTTTAAAAACAGGAGATGAAATTCCTGAAATCTTGCTACCTAATGCTGCTGGAGCCAACATCTCAATACAAGAATTACTAGTAAACAAAAAAGTAATTCTTTCGTTTTATCGCGGAGGCTGGTGTCCATATTGTAATCTAGAACTAAAAGCATTACAACAATATCAAAATGAATTTGAAGGATTAGGAGCAACATTGGTTGCTATAAGTCCGGAAACTCCAGATAATTCTCTCACTACTTCAGAAAAAAACAATCTAAGCTTTGAAGTTCTTTCTGATATAGATAATAAAATAGCCAGAGAATTCAACCTAGCATTTACACTTCCTAAAGATTTAATAGAAGTTTATAAAGGTTTTGGAATTGATCTAATCAAAAGTAACGGCAATCAGGATTATCAATTACCAATCTCCGCAACCTATATAATTGATCAAGACGGAATCATAATTTATGATTTTATCAAAGAAGATTACAAAGAAAGAGCAGATCCGAAAGAAATTTTCAACTTTTTGAAAAACAATTAATTACACCTTATTTATCATCAATTTTATTATGACTAAAAAAATTTGGCACGCCATTTGGTTAGTTACTAATCAAATAGCGGAAACCGAAAAGCTAATGAGTAGGTAAAAACCCAAAACATTTTAGTTATGAAAAAAATGATACTTTTTATCGCAGCAATGTTACTAGTTGGAACAGCTGCACAAGCGGCCGATCAAAAACTGTCGGATCAAGTTGATAGGGTTACAAAACGCTATCGTTACGCACAACCTATTGTATTTGTCGAAGGTGGTGTAACATTCTTTGTGTATCCTAATGGAGAAATTGATTTTAAAAATCCAAAACGAAGAAATTATAATAATTGGGATTGGAATTCCAGAAATTACAATTCACCAGGACGTACTAGAGGTTATAGACACAACAATCGTTTTACTGTAAGGTATGATTATTATGGAAGATTGAAACGAGTAGGACTTACTACTATTGGTTATAATCGATTTGATCAGGTAAGAAGAATTGGTTCTGTGCTAATGAGATACAACAGAAGAGGAAAATTAGCGCAAGTAGGTGGATTACGTGTTTTCTATGGGAAACGAGGAAGAATTAGACATATAGAAGGTAATATTCATTATACAGGATGCGGTTTTTGTGGAGTTGATGGATGTAGTATAACCCACGATCCATATTACAACTTTAACGGAAGATCAAATCATTACAAAGGAGATGATCAAGATGATGATGATGATCACTATAAAAACAGAAAAAGAAAAAAGAAATATAGTAATCAAGATGATGATTAGTATAAATAGTTAGTTGGTTAGTTGTTAGAAAGCCCGTTACTGTCTTGGTAACGGGCTTTCTTTTTTAACTAAAAATGTTAAGCTTTCTTCCAGACTGGGCGATTATTTTATATTTATGATGTAATATAAAAATTAGATCATCTTATGAAATTTTACAAATTCTCAGTTCTACTACTTTTTATGTTGTTTATACATGAAGTTATTGCTCAAAAAATGCAATTCGAAGATTATGATCCACCTTCTACCTTAGTTGTTCCGGAAACCATTATTAAGAAAGCTAAATTTCCCTTTATCGATGTACATAACCATCAATTCAGAATGCCTACACAAGATCTAAGTGAACTCGTTGCAGAAATGGATAAACTGAATATGGTCGTGATGGTAAATTTATCAGGAAGAGGAAGAGGCTCTGACGAACATCTTAAAGGAGCTTTAGAAAATGTAAAAACCAACGCATCAAATCGTTTTATAGTCTTTACGAATATTAACCTACAAGGAATTGACGACCCCGACTGGACTAAAAAAACTGTAACCCAAATAGAAAATGATGTTGCAGCAGGTGCCAATGGACTAAAAATATATAAAAGCCAAGGAATGGATAATAAGGATAGTAAAGGTAATCGTATAAAAATTGATGATCCACGTATCGGACCAGTATGGGAAAAATGTGGAGAATTAGGAATTCCTGTATTGATACACGCTGCTGATCCGAAACCATTTTGGGATACACATGATAATCAAAACGAGAGATGGTTAGAATTAAAATTACGTTCCAGAAGAAAAAGAGATGCTAACGTAACAGGTTCTTGGGAAACGATCATACAAGAACAACATAATATCTTCAGAAAACACAAGAACACTAAATTCATTAATGCCCACTTAGGTTGGTATGGTAATAATTTAGCTAAACTTGCACAGTTAATGGACGAAATACCGAACATGTATTCTGAAATTGGAGCAGTAATTGCGGAACTTGGAAGACAACCTCGTAATGCAAAAGCTTTTTTAACCAAATATCAAGATAGAATTATGTTTGGTAAAGATTCTTGGAATCCAGAGGAATACTATACGTATTTTAGAGTTCTGGAGTCAAATGATGAATACTTTCCTTATTATAAAAGATACCATGCATTCTGGAAAATGTATGGATTAGATCTAGATGACGAAGTTTTGAAAAAATTGTACTACAAAAATGCATTAAAAGTAATTCCGAATATTGATAAAAGCTTATTCCCAAACTAGTATACTAGTAAATAAGAGAGTATTTTGAAAAATACTCTCTTATTATTTTTAGAAAATCTTATTGAATAATAATCATACTAGATACTTTCTTTGCTCCAAACTCTGAAGTCAAAATATATTGTCCGGCGGACAATCCTTCCGAATTTAATTGAAAAGTATTAGGACCATCCTTTCCTTCATAAGTAAACTCTTTTACTTTTTGACCGTTAATTGTATGCAAAACAAAACGAATTGATGTATCACCACTTAAAACAACATCAGCATTAATTGGCATACTCCTTTGTACAGGATTCGGATAAATTTTTACACTATTTATTCCTCCTAGTCCTTTATTAATAGAACTACTATTGACTGATGCTCTGCTAGGTGCCGACACAAAAACGGGATCACTTTTTATCACTAAATTAGGAATAGCAGAATTACGAACATCACAGGAATAGGTACCATCTGATGGAACCGCAAATAAGGAAGCATTAGGTCCTGAAGGATTCCAGGTATAATCAATACCTCCTCCAACATTTACAGATACTATGTTTCCGGATACGAGAGTGGGAACATTACGTTGTGGATTATACGAAAAATTGAAAGTTCCTATTACACTACTATAAGGTAATAGATCATTAAAATGTAAATTGTTATTAATTACATTTAGGTTATTTAAAGTTCTACCAGCACCAAAAACATTAGAGGGTAAAACTAATTCATCAAAAAGATTATCTCGTGCATTACATAGTGTAATGTTTGGCATATTAGAGATATCCAATGTTCCTTCAAATTGATTATCTGCAATTACAAAATACAACATTTCATCATAAGTTCCAGACATAATTAATTGACTTAATCCTAATCCTTGCACTCTAAAATCCAGTAATTTTCGCATTCCAGAAATATCCATCGTCCTACCTGGAGTTACCGGATTGTTATAGAAATATAACCTACTTAATTCTGAATTGCTACCAAAATTAAAATCCGTAAACTGATTATCTCGCGCATTACACTGTCTAAGGTTTGGCATATTAGATATGTCTAAAGTCCCTGAAATTTGGTTTTCCTGAATCATAAAATAAAACATTTCATTATATGTTCCAGAAACGATCAATCGTCCTAAATTTAATCCATGAACCCTAAAATCAAGTAATTTTCGCATTCCAGAAATATCCATCGTCCTACCTGGAGTTACCGGATTGTTATAGAAATATAACCTACTTAATTCTGGGTTACTACCAAAATTAAAATCAGTAAACTGGTTATCTCGTGCATTACATTGTCTGAGGTTTGGCATATTAGATATATCCAGAGTACCGGAAATTTGGTTCTCCTGAATCATAAAATAAAGCATTTCATTGTATGTCCCAGAAACGATCAATCGTCCAAGATTTAATCCTTGAACCCTAAAATCAAGTAATTTTCGCATTCCGGAAATATCCATCGTCCTACCTGGAATTACAGGGTTATTGTAAAAATATAACCTGCTTAACTCTGGATTACTTCCAAAATTAAAATCCGTAAACTGATTATCTCGTGCATTACATAATCTGAGGTTTGGCATATTAGATATATTCAATATACCTGAGATTTGATTATCTGGAATAATAAGATACAACAGGTTATTGTATGTTCCTGAAGTCGTCAAACCACTTAAACTTAGTCCTGACGCCCTGAAATCAGTTAATTGATGCATTGTAGAAATATCAATAGTTTTACCCGCAATAAAAGAAGGGTTTTGATAAATATATACTCTTTGTAATAATAAATTTGATCCAAAAACCACATCACTGAGATCGTTATTATGAACACTGACATCCAGTAAATCCGGCATTGTAGAAATATCCAAAACACCAGATATGTTATTTTTGCTCAGATTAATTCGTTTTAAAGCTGTAAGATTAGAAAATGATGCTGGAATTGGTCCATTAAGGTTGTTATTGGACAGCCTTAGTCCAGTAACTCTGCAGTTAGTAACGGTGACTCCTTCCCAAGTTTCCATCGGATCAGTTAACCAATTCGAATTTCTAAACCAAAAAGAACCATTAGTACTATTATAAAATTCTACCAAGGCTTGTCGATCACGATCATAATCACTAATACTGCTGGAAAAAATACCTAAAGCCACCGTATTAGCAAGTGGAACACCATCTACAATTACATTATAATCTCCAACATCTGTATTACTGAAATTGGTAATTGTAAGTGTAGAAGAGGTTGCTCCACTAATATCAATTTCGTTTAGAGTCCATTGATATATAGCTCCCGCAATCGGTGAGGTCAAAGTAGTAGATGCACCTTCGACTATAGTAATATTCGAAAAAGCTTCCGCTTGAACAGAAATATTAGGCTGTCCTATAGTACATTGTCCAAAAGTCGCATTGGTAAGGATTCCTATAAATAGGATCATTACACATTTAAGTGTGAAGAAATAAGTTTTCATATTATAAAGTTTTAAGATGAATAAGTATTTCTTTGTGTAGACTTCCATTAGAAGGTTAACTTTCTGTTTAAAAAAATAAAAACCTAAAAGACACTGATTTACAATAATTTAAACACAAAATATAGTAATTATCACCTTTTAAAAATTTATCCACATATCCTAAAACCTGTTTTTGGCACGCTGCTTGATACTATAAAAGAGAGTACGAAAAATTAATTTTGGTGCTTGTTTTAAAATCACAGATTATGAAAAATATTGTTTTACTTTTTACCGGCTTATTAATAGCATCTTTTACTGCTAATGCGTTTGATACAAATTCCGAAACCGTATCTCGATACTACAATTATGGAAAATCTTTCATCTTTAGTGAAAACGGAGTAGAGTTTTCTGTATATGCAGATGGACAGTTTGATTTCTATGTAAATAGACCAAGAGGTGGTGTTAGTGTAAATGTTAACAGACCTGGAGTAAACATAAGTTTTAATTC
Source organism: uncultured Aquimarina sp. (assembly GCF_947495315.1). GTDB lineage: Bacteria > Bacteroidota > Bacteroidia > Flavobacteriales > Flavobacteriaceae > Aquimarina. The sequence goes on from NZ_CANLYD010000026.1 coordinate 42,729, forward strand.
TGGATATAATTATGATGCTTATGTGCAGTATGATGATTATGGAGCGGTAGTACAGGTAGAAGATGTTCCTGTATTTTATGACTACTATGGTAGAATTAGCCAAGCTGGTGATGTATATATTAACTATAATCGTTTTGGAAGAGTATCTAGAGTTGGTGGATTATATGTGAACTATAACAGTTATGGGAATTTTGTAAACTGTACAGGATATATCAATAACTTTAATAGACATTACGTATACAGACCATTTCATGCCTTTTTTACGGTTCCTGTTGTTAGCAGATGTATTGTATTCAATAGACCATATAGAAGATTCTATAACCCATATAGATGTTCTTATAACGTATTCAGAAATAACTACTACAGTGGTTATTATGCTAAACCATATAGAAGTCGTAACTATTACAGACCCAATAATAGAGTAGCTAGTTATAATAGAGGAAATAGAACGAGTAGAGCTAGAAGTTTAGACTACAGAAATCGTGATAGAAGAACGGCTATGTATACCAGAAATGATCGTAACTATAGTACTGTAAACCGTAGTAGATCAACTTCTGTAAATAGAAACAGAGCAAGAGTAAATGATAATACTTCTAGAAGTACAACAAGAAATCGTACTGTAACCAGAAGAAGTGCTGAATCAAGAGATCGTGTACAAGCAAATACAAGAGGTACTCAAAGTAGAAATAGAGTTCAGACAACTCAAAGAAGCAGAAACACAGTAGCCAATCGTTCTACTAGAAATTCTGAGTCTAGAGACCAAGTAAGACGTAGTGATAGAAATAGAGTAGTATCAAAACCAAGAAATACTCAGAATAGAAATCGAGTACAGTCTACTCAGAGATCTCAGAGAAGTAGAAATACGGTTGCAAACCGTTCTACAAGAAGTAACAATAAAGTAAGAACGACTAGAAGTAATGGAAATAAGCGTTCTGGAAATGTAACAAAACGTTCTAATAACAGTCGATATACTAGTAAAGGAAATAGTTCTAGATCGAAAGTTCAGAAACAAAGAAGTAATACTTCTAACAGAAAAGCAAGATCAAACAATTCCAGATCTCGTACTGCAAGAAGTAGAAGTTAAAAAATATAAAGAATTTATTTTTTTGGTTGGTTAGTTGGAAAATCCCCCAGAGTTGTATGCTTAGGCACCTCGGGGGATTTTCTTTAATATATTATTAATATCCTCTGATATCTTAAGAAAATATAACAAAATAATATATCCTGCTCCGATTAAAATACTTTTCAAAGTAATATTTACTATCGGATGAAATCCAAAATCCCAAAAATAAAATCCAAACACGAATACAATAATTAGTAGTAATGTTATTAAGGTGTTTTTGGAAAATGGATGCATTTTAAACTTCTTTTGAACAATCCATATCTTCGCTAGATTATAACAAAATACTGCTGCAAACGAAGCTATGGCTGCTCCGGTAACTCCAAAAATTGGAATACAAATCCAATTAAGAATAAACGCCAGAATCGCCATTCCGATTCCTATGTACAAGATCAATCGGTAATAATCAGAATTGAATAAGATAGAATTATTGTTTCCTAATAAGTTGTCAAATAATTTAGCTGCTCCTATCAATAACACTACCCATATAAATAATTCATATTCCTGCGGAATTAATTCGAAAAGTTGATTTACATTACAAATAATCAATACAAACAACAACCCACTAATTGTAAAAAGGTTCAGAGAACTTTTTTTATATAATTCTCGCAGTTGTTCAAAACCTTTTTCATTAATTAATTTAGCTGTTAATGGATATGTAATCTGATGCATTGCTCTTGATGGAATGATAATCACACTGGCAATATAAGCGCAGATACCATATTTAGCGACATATTCAATAGGAAGATAGCGTTCGATCATCGTCTTGTCTAGATCTATTAATAAAGTAGCAACCGATCCTGCTAATAAAATTAATAAGGAATACTTAAAAACTGAAACGTAATTACTAGGCAAAGAGAAACTAAATTTAAATTCATGCAATCCAAACGCATACATTGACATAATTACTAATCTCAGGATATATACCATAACAATAGCATATATAAATTGCTGAACCGTAATCATTTCGATAGACACAAAAATCAAAAGAATCATAGTACATACCCGTACGAATAATTCTTTCAGAATATTACCAAAGACACTTTTCAACTTTACTTTGGCCCAGGCAAAAAATATTTCAAAATAAGATAAAGCAATTGCCAGAATATAAATTGTCCATACATAAGGTTGTACAATCGTATTATCTTCATTAAAAAAATCAAGAATATACTCGTATAGTGCAGAACCAATTGCTCCTACAAATAATGCAATACACATTGGTAAAATAAGCATCATAGTCAGAAACTTATTTCGCTCTCCTCTATTTGTATAAGAAGAATAAAACTTTACCAAGGTATTATGAACACCAAAAGCCATCAAAGGCCAAATTAAATTGGATACTGAAAATAAATAAGATACAAGTCCATAATACTCTTCTTCCAAAAATTTAGTAAACAGAAACAATGTATTAATTGCACCAATCCCAAAACCTAAACAGGTAATGATTACATTCTTTATGGATTGATTGACTACTATTCCCATTATTTTGGTCTATGACTCTTTTTTTTTAGGTTTTTTAACACCAAAGACATCTCTTTGGTAAGCGTTCTTCTACTATATTTCTCTATTCTCTCAGTTTTTGCTATTAGTTTTCCTTCCTGAAATTCCTTAAAATAACTGAGTATTACGCTTTTCATTTCACTCTCCTCAGAATACTCAAAGAAATAACCAGAATTTGTTTCCCTTATTAATCTTGATATATCAGCATCTTTAGGTCCGATAGCTAAAATAGGCCTTTTAGAAACCATATATTCAAATAACTTTCCGGGTATAATACATTTAGTTTCAGGTTTATCTATTTCTACTAATAATAAAACCTGAGAACTATGTTGAATCTCTATTGCTTCTTTATGAGAAACATATCCTTTGTTATCCAAAAAACCAGATAATCCAGCTTCATTGATAGAAAACAATACATCTTCACTTACCGCTCCAACTAATCGCAATCTAAAAGCTTTTGCAAATTCATCATTTTCTTGCGTAAGATCATAAAGTACCTGCCATAATTTTTCTGGATTTCTTCCTGATAATAATGAACCTATATGCGAAATTGTAAATTCACTATCAAGTTTTACTTCTGAAACCTTTTCTGTATCATATCCATTAGTAATTACAGAAACTGGCTTATTAGTAATTTCAAGGAACTCTTCTTTCGTAGTATAACTTGTTACAGTTATATGATCCACAGATGTTAAAACTTCTTGTTCTAATTGCTTATGCTTTTTTATTGAACGCTTCGTAAGTTTTAATTTATCATGATATCCAATTGTAGTCCAGGGATCTCTAAAATCAGCTATCCACTTAAGATTGAGTTTTTCTTTTAACTCCTTCCCTATCAGATGAACACTATGTGGTGGGCCTGTAGTAATTATAGTATCTATATTAGCTTCGGAAATATATTTTTGAAGAAATTTTACAGACGGTTTTATCCAAAACTTACGTGCATCCGGTATAAAAAAGTTTCCTCTTATATATAGCAAAAGTTTTTGAATAAGAGATTGTTTTTCTTTTTTAGCAATAATACCTTTACTAATGGTTTTAGATGATTTTTTAGAAAAAACTTCAGCTAAACGGTAAGGTTCAAAAATAGGTTGTTTTAAAATGGTTATTTCGGCAGGAACCTCTGATGCTAGTGATTCATCTATTAAAGGGTATGTTGGATTTTCTGGAATATACACTATAGGCTCAATTCCAAAATCTTTAAAGTATTTAACGAATTTAAGCCATCGCTGTACTCCAGGACCACCTGCAGGCGGCCAATAATATGTGATGAGTAATACTTTCAAAATCTTTTAAGAATTCTCTTCTGAAACCTCCGTTTTTTGTTTTTTATATTCAAAAAACAAGGCTCCCAAAAATAATAACCCAAAGATAATAGAACTTGCCAAAGTAATTGTACTTCCCGTTTTTACCACTTGCGGTTCGAACTTAAACTCTATAGTATGTTTTCCTACAGGAACTTTTAAACCCCTTAACATATAGTTTACAGGATAAATTGTTTCCAACTCTCCATCTATATATGCATTCCATCCATCTTTATAATACGTTTCCGAAAAAACAAGAAATCCTGGCTTTTCTGTATACGAATTATACGCCAAGTGATCTGGATCTGTTTTAGATATAGAAATTGTAGCAATACTATCTTTAATAAGTTTGTAGCCCTCTAATGCTGATTTAAATTCTTTCTTAACAACAGCCGTTTTCTTAGTATCAATAGTATTTAATGACTCAAATTCTGACTTATAATCATCAACAAATTTTAATTCTTCTATAAACCAAGCTGGTCCATTTGCCGAAGGATTCTCTTGTACATCCAGACGTCTTTCTTCATTTTGTTGTATCACATATTTAATGTTCAACATATTAATCACTTGGAGATTGCCTTTGGTAATATGTTCATTGTAGATATCGTCTATTTTTCTAGGTCTTGCCGCAGAATATCCATTCACAGAATTGAAGAAATAATTGGTATGAGAATTTCTAAATCCTCTTGCTTGATCCAATACTCTATAATACGATTTATCTTTTAAAATTTCCTGATCTACTGCAGTTGGTTGAAAATATGATTTATAGGTGCGTTTCGAAATAAAAGACTCGTTATCCACACTGCGTCGATCCACTCCTACTAAATCGATAAGAATAAGAACGCCAACACCTATAATCATTAGGTTTTCAGAAACTTTTTTCTTTAAAGTGAACCAAAGTAGTCCTCCGATTAATACTATGAAAATTAAAGATCGAAGACTATCACTTTTCATAATAGTAATACGATCTTCTTTAATTGCATCAAAAATTGCGGGTTGTTCTATGGCTACCTGAACATCATTAGGAGACTTAAAACTAAATAAACTTCCTCCAAATAACCAAAATATCAAACACAATCCTCCAAAAACGCCTAGAGATATAAAAAATTTCTTTTGTCGCTCTTGAAATGAGGTTTTCTCATTAAATAATTGATACAAACCAAATACTGCTGCAATCGGTATTACGAATTCTAGAATAACCTGAATACTAGAAACTGCTCTAAACTTATTATATAGCGGAACATATTCTACAAAGAATCGAGTCAGAAAATCTAAATTTTTACCCCAACTTAAGGTAAGCGATAAAATAATTCCGCCAAGTAACCACCATCGCAGCCTACCTTTTACTAGTAATAACCCTAATAATGCCAGAAACACTACTGTGATACCTAAATAAGGTGGAGCCTCGACAAAAGGTTGCGCTCCCCAATATAATCCAGTAACATTCGCATAATAGTTTGCTGTCTCCGGAGACTCTCCTAACATAATCAGTTTTTGATAAAAAGCAGAGTCTTTTCCTAAATCAGAAGCTCTTCCCAATCCCATCAATTTAGGAACAAAAAGGTTTAAAGATTCTAATTTACCATAACTATATGCTGTAATATATTCATAATCTAATCCATCTTTTACAGAAGAAGAAGATGTTTCTTCTGCTAATAAATTTTCACCTCTAATACTAGTCTTTGCATACTCTGATGTCGCTAATAATGTAGTAGCATTGGTGGCTAGTCCTAAAATTGCTGCTATAATTAAAATAGCCGAAGATTTCAAGAAATGTGGAATCTCTTTTCTTTTAAAAGCATCTATAAAATAAGTTACGCCAATTACAAATACTAGTAAACCCAGATAATAGGTCATTTGATAATGATTCGCCTGGATTTCTAACCCCATTGCTAGAGCTGTAAGCATAAACCCCCAGACATATCGTTTCTGGAAAACTAATAAAATACCAGAAACGACTAATGGAAAATAGGCGATCGCATGGGCTTTTGCATTATGCCCTACTCCTATTATGATGATAAGATATGCAGAAAATCCAAACGCCAATGCTCCGAGAATTGCCATTTTCCATGGAATTCTCATAACCAACAATAGTATATAAAAACTGGTAAGATATAGAAATAAGTAATCCGCAGGTCTTGGTAAAAATCGAATTAAACGATCCAACTTATCCATATAATCGTGAGGAAATTTCGCACCTATAGCGTATGTAGGCATTCCACCAAAGGCTGCATTGTTCCAAAAAGTTTCCTTTCCAGTATTTTTCCGAAACTCGTTTTGTTGCCTAGCCGTACCTTCATACAATTTGATATCGCTTTGAAATATCATTTTTCCGCTAAGAACGGGGTTAAAAAAAGCAAGTGAAGCGATTACAAAACCTAAAACAACAAGTAAATGAGGTAGAAATCTTTTTAGATAAGCCATCATGTGCGAAACAATTTACGAATGAAGCGCCAAATTAATCAATTTCCTCATAATCGATGTACTCTCCCACATCTTTATTAGTAGATTTTTGTTTAGATTTTTTATCAATGGTTATATCTTCCTTTGGCGAAGATTGGGGTTGTTGGTATTGCTTAAATTGCTGTTGAAATTTTTCTCCTGCTTTCTTTGTTACGTATCTAAGCAATAGAGGACCAAATAAACGCGTTAATATCTTTAATCCGTAATATATCAATAACAGAATGAGAATTACCTTTAATACCCCTGATAATGAAGCCTCTTGCATATTATTTTTTTTCAAAAATAGGGAACTCTCTATACAATTACATGAAGTCAATCCTAAAAAAATGATAAAATCTGCTATATTTGAACCAAATCTATTGAATATGAGCCCTAAATCTTTGCTATTGTTGGTAAGCCTATTCCTACTCGGCTTTACCACATCTGCACAATATACTGAGAAAATTAACACAAATAGACCTGGGACTTCTCAAGGTGCATTCTCTGTTGGTAATAATGTATTACAATTAGAAGGTGGTTTCGGTTTTGGAAAAGAAAAACACAAATTATTTGACACCAAGACGAATACATTTAATTTCGACTACACTATTAGATATGGGTTATTGATAGAGCAGCTGGAAATTAATTTGAATGGTAGTTTTAGAAGTGAAGGCATTAAACAAACGGTAGGTGCTAACGAAGAAAAAATAAGACGAACAGATTTTGAATATAATACTATAGGAGTTAAATATCTTATTTACGATCCATATAAAAAACCAAAAGATCAGGATTCAATAAATTACGATGAACTAAAAAGCTGGAAAGAACGCTACAGATTTAAATGGAAAAGCCTTGTTCCCGCAGTATCCGCTTATGTTGGTATGAACTATGTGAATACAGACAACGCTTTTACCTTTCCTACTGATCAAACAATTAGTCCAAAAATTGTTGTAATGACTCAAAATAACTGGTGGACTAGTAATGCTGGAAGCTGGGTGTTGGTCACAAACTTAATCATAGATAAAATAACCACAGATAATCCTGCATATGGTTGGATTATTACTAGTACTCACACTCTAAATGATAAATGGGCCGTCTTTGGTGAATATCAGGGACAGAAAAGTGATTTTTATAGTGACAATATACTAAGGCTCGGTGGAGCATATTTGTTCAATGATGACTTGCAGATTGATGCCAATATTGCAACAAACTTTAAAGATACTCCTTCTATTTTTCGAGTAAGTGTTGGTGCTTCTTATAGATTTGACTGGCATAAAAAAGATGAAATTATAGAAAAACCAGGTTTTGAAAGTGGCATAAAGAACGAAGAGGAATTAAATGAAAAAGAAAATGATAGTTTAAGTATCGATCGGGAATTCGAAGAACTAGAAAATGATAGTTTAAAATTAGAGAAAACACCATTCATAAATGAGTTCGAAGATAGCAGCCTTAGAGATGCAATGGAAAAAGATCTCGACGAAAGAAGAACTGCACAGCGCTTAGAACGCGAGCGAATCGAAAAAGAAAAACAAGACAAAAAAGACGATAAAAAGTTCCAGAAAGAAGAACGCAGAAGATTAAAGCGTGAAGCTAAGGAAGCTAAACAAGCAGAAAAAGCTCGAATCAAAGCCGAAAAAGAAAAGCAAAAAATGATCGAGGATATAGATGCTGAATTGGATAAAATGGAGCAAGATGAAGGTGTAGATGATGAGTTAAAGAAGATTGATGAAGAACTCAAAAAACTAGAGGAAATGGAGAAAGACGTTGATCCTGAAAAGGAAAAAGAACAGAAAGAAGAGAAGAAAAAAGTTGAAGAAGAGGAGGAAGAAGAAGATGTAGATGCGGCTTATGACAAACTTCAAAAAGAGCAAGCTCAAGCTAAAAAAGAAGAAGAAAAACGCAGAAAGAAGGAAGAGAAGAAACGCTTGAAAGAAGAAAAGAAAAGAAAAAAAGAAGAAGAAAAACGTAAAAAAGCGGAAGAGAAAAAGAAAAAAGAAGAAGAAAAAGAAGGTGATGATAATAATGAAGGCTAGTTCTTCTTAGTTTTTAACACCTCTTTATATATAAAAAGGGCTGAACATATTATTATGTTTAGCCCTTTTTCAGTACACCATATATACAATTGCATCATCAATCCGAATGTTTCGAAAATAACAAAATCCTATAAAAAAGATCATTTTTTTAATATTTCTATCATTTTTTAACATTTAAAATACGTAGGTTAAAATAAAACTCTTATATTTGGTTAACCAATTTGGTTGACCAATTTAAAAATATGAGAATTAACCTAGGAAACGATCCTTTATCTTCTAAAACCGAAGTTGAAACCGTAATCTCAAAAATAAGAGACCTAATCATAAACCGGCAACTTGAACCAGGAGATAAACTACCATCAGAAAGAGCACTATCCAATAAATTCGACGCCAGTAGAAGCCAATTACGGCTAGCCATACAAAAGTTAGAATTTTATGGACTAGTAAAGAGATACCCAAAAAGCGGAACTTTTGTGTCCAAAATTGGTGTAGGGGCTCTAAACTCTATGATGGCAAATATTTTACACTTACAAACACCAGATTTTAAGTCATTGGTAGAGACGAGATTAATACTGGAAACAAAAGCCGTAAAATTAGCGGCTGTGAGAAGAACTGAAAAACAATTATATCAAATTGAAAAAGCACATGAAGCATACATTAAAAAATCTATTAATGGTCAAAATGCATTAGACGAAGATTTATTGTTTCATCTTAAAGTAGCAGAAGCAAGTTGTAACAGTGTTATTAACTCCTTGATGCTAGTAATCACGCCTGAAATAATCACAAATTTTGTTACAAACAAAATTTGTGATGCTCAAAACTTTTCAAGTTTGATAAAAGAACATCAGGATATTGTAAATGCCATAAAAAATAGTGATCCGGACGAAGCCACAAAAAGTCTAAAGATTCATTTTAAAGACTTATACAATTATTGTCATACTAATTAAAAAAAACTAGCCTATGTAAACTTTAATATTAAAAGAAAAAAGGACAGGCAAAACCTATCCTTTTCAATTATTCTGTAATCACTTCAAGTTAGAGGGAGAAGTCAATTAACAAGAATAATAGTACACTATTACCTAAGTAAACATGCAGTAGCAAATATAACAATTCATACTATGGTTGAAATTTTGCTCTTGTTAATGTTTAGTTAAGTAACGCACAAGTCAAAATAGCTTAAAAAAGCAGATAGACTTATATCTGAAACAAAACTAATCATTGAAACAATTACACATGAATCACAAAATAACTATAGCTTTACTACTATCGTTATTGTATCATTTCACCTCATATGGGCAAGAAAGTTATGAGTTAACTGGTATAGTAACATCAATAGAAACAAATACACCTATTCCCGGTGTGAGCGTCCTTGTTGTTGGAACTTCTACAGGAGCAGTAACAGATTTTGACGGGAAATATACTATAAATGTAAAATCGGGTGATGTGGTACAATTCTCCTATGTAGGACTTACTACAAAAAATGTTACGATATCTGGACAGACTACATTAAATGTATCTATGGAAGAAGATTCAGAATCGTTGGAAGAAATCGTTGTTATAGGGTATGGATCTCAAAAGAAAAGTGATGTAACAGGTTCGGTATCTTCAGTAAACTCCGAAGAGTTAAATGCTTTTCCTGTGTTAAATGCAGCGCAAGCCCTTCAGGGACGTGCAGCAGGTGTTGTAGTTCAATCTAATAATGGTGGAGAACCTGG
>NZ_CANLYD010000027.1 GCF_947495315.1 uncultured Aquimarina sp.
AGTAGAGCAGTATACCAAACAAGGTACTGAAAACATCCTACTGGCTAAACAAAGAACAGATTATAAATTATGGGGTACCGAAAAGCACGTATCTCCAGAATTTGTGTATACCAGCAAAGGAAATGCAACGCTGGAAGAGCGTATGCGATATATAGATTATGATAATCTAGGACATCCATTAGAAGTTGTACAGACCTTAGGAAGTCCAGTTATATTTATTTGGGGATACAACGATAGATATCCGATTGCCAAAATTGCCAACGCTACTTATACAGGGATGCCTGCAGCAGTGACCGATTTGATTGATCAGATCAAAACAATCTCTAATGCAGAGGATACTGCTTCTGAAGAGATTGCTATGCGATCTAAGTTCAAGGACTTAAGATCTCACACATTCTTTGCCAATGCAGAAATAACGAGTTATACCTATAATCCACAGATTGGTGTGACTAGTATAACAGATCCCAGAGGGTATACGATGTATTACGAATATGATGGTTTTAATCGATTATCAACGGTAAAAGACCAGGATGGTAATTTGATGTCAGAAAACGAGTATAACTACAAAAACTAGTAACAGATGAAAAATATTGTAACACAAATTGCTACAGTCTTGCTAGTTTTAGTAAGCGTAGTGGTAACTGCCCAAACAGCAGATACAGTAATCATAGAAAACGAAACCATTAATGCATCTAGTGATCCGGCATTACTTAATGTAAGCGCAGGTCAAAAAATTATCATTAAACCAACCACATGGATACAACCGGGTACTGTATTTTCTGCAACGATTTCTGGAGATCCTTATGTAAATCCATTATTAAGCACTGACGAGAATTATGTATTTACACGAGTGTATCAAAAGGAGAAGACCAGTTTTTCTGAAGTTAGCAATAATAGCGATGTGATCGAAAGCATTACCTACTTTGATGGATTAGGTCGTGCTACACAACAAATAGGAATTAAAGGATCTCCAGATAAAAAGGATATTGTAACTTATATGGAATATGATACTTATGGAAGACAAGCAAAACAGTATTTGCCTTTCGAGAGACAAAATGAAGTTATAGGAAGTTATAATACCGTTGATGTTATTACAGATATTAATAGTTATTATAAAACAAAATATCCTAATGATTTTATCGGAATGGCAGAAGCTGATGTCAATGCCTATTCAGAGACTATTTTTGAGAAATCTCCATTAAGTAGACCTTTAAAACAGGCTGCACCAGGATTAGACTGGATTGCAAAAACTACAGGAGATGATCATACCATAAAATTAGATAGAAGGGCCAATAATGTCGCGGATGATGTGGTCTATTTTAGAGTAAACTTTACAGACGGCAATACCGAAGCGCCTAGCTTGGTAAAAGTGGGAGATTATCCAGATAATGAACTCTTTGTAAACATCACCAAAGATGAGAATTGGGCCACAGGTGATGGTGATAATCACATTACACAGGAATTCACTGATAAATCTGGCAGAGTCATTCTAAAAAGAACGTACAATGCAGGTGTAGCTCATGATACCTATTATGTATATGATGATTTTGGGAATCTTACCTATGTGATTCCTCCAAAAGTAACATTAAGTGCTACAGATGGAGTATCTACAGAAGAACTTGCCGAACTGTGCTACCAATATACATATGATTACAGAAACCGATTGATCGAAAAGAAAATACCGGGAAAAGGATGGGAGTATATCGTATATAACAAATTGGACCAACCTGTGCTAACTCAAGATGCCAACCAAAAAGCAAAATCCTCAAAAGAATGGTTGTTTACCAAATATGATGCTTTGGGACGTGTTATTCTAACCGGACTTTTTAAAGATGACAGGGATAGAGAAGCTGTGCAAGAATCAGTAAATGCGAATGCAGAACAGTTTGAAAATAGAGTCAGTAGTGGAGGCCTTTTTAATTATTCTAAGAATGCATATCCCACCAATGTTCCATATTATGATGTATATACGATTAATTATTATGATGAACATGTTATTTGGTCAAATGATATCGAAGTACCTTCATCTTCTTATCAGGTACCTATTAGTAATAATATAAAAGGATTGTTAGCTACTTCAAAGGTAAAAGTATTAGGAGTTGAAAATGCTTGGATAACCACCCAAATAGGGTATGATGACAAAGGACAGGTAATATATACCTCTATTAAGAATGATTTTTTAAATACTACTGATATTGCTGAAAGTTTGTTAGATTTTACTGGTAAGCCAGAGACTGTAAAAACAACCCATACCAAAGGAAGCAATGCTGCGATAGTAACCATTGATACCTTTACCTATGATCATATGGGGAGATTGTTAGATCAAAATCAAACGATTAACAATCAAGCAGAAGAGCGAATTGTATCCAATACCTATGATGCATTAGGGCAATTGGAGTCTAAAGCAGTTGGAGGTACTTCTGCGTCTATCAGTGCCCAAGGATCCCAGAGCGGAGTCGAAGATGGACTACAGAAAGTAGATTATACCTATAATGTTAGAGGTTGGTTAAAAGAAATTAATGAGGGTACCACAGATAATGGAGATTTATTTGGTTTTACGATTAATTACAACACCACTACAGAAAACTTAGGAGCAATTGCATTGTATAATGGTAATATTAGCGAAACCAGTTGGAAAACTGCTAATGATAATACCAAACGAGCTTATGGATATCAGTATGATGCATTGAATAGAATTCTTGCAGGAACGAGCAGTGATGGTAGGTATAACTTAAGTAATGTATCCTATGACAAAAACGGAAACATCGAAACCTTACAAAGAACCGGTGCCATTGTTACCAATCCTGATCGAAATAGATCTGGTGATTTTGGCATGATGGATCATCTTGCCTACGAATATGATGCAGGGAACAGATTACTAAAAGTTACCGATGAGGTAACAATGCCTTTTGGGTTTACCAAGAATGCCACAGTTGCAGGAGATGATTATCAATATGATGTTAACGGTAATATGACTGTGGATCATAATAAGGGAATATCTAGTATTAGTTATAATCATTTAAACTTACCTAATACTGTTGCGATTTCTAATAGTGAAGGAACAGGAAATATTACTTATATTTACGATGCCACTGGAGCGAAACAAAAGAAAGTTGTCTCTGGAGGAAGTTCTTTAATAGTAGAATACGCTGGTAACCATGTGTATGAAAACGGACAACTTAAGTTCTTTAACCATGCAGAAGGATACATAGAACCTAATGGAGAGGGTGAATTTGATTACGTATACCAATATAAAGATCATCTTGGTAACATCAGACTCTCATTTTCTGATAACGATAAAGATGGGAAAATTGATGTGCTGAGAAATGATGCTGATGCAGACGGAGATAATGATTATGCTCACGAAATCTTGCAAGAGAAGAATTATTATCCCTTTGGACTACAACATAAAGGATACAATGATCTAATTGTATCAGAACATAACTACGGTTTTGGTGGAAAAGAAGAACAAGATGAACTTGGGTTAGCGTGGATAGATATTACTGCGCGTAACTATGATCCTGCATTAGGCAGGTGGATGAATCTTGATCCAATGGCAGAAGGAATGCGTAGACACTCACCTTATAATTATGCGTTTGATAATCCAATATATTTTATTGATCCTGATGGAATGATGCCCGTTGGTCTTGGAGGAATGGGTGAGACTAATAATTTTGATAGAAATACTTTAGGAAGATCTCCTTTTGATAATAGGAATAATAATTTAAAAGATTTTGATGCTTCACAGTCTGACATTTTTGATCATATGATACCTAAATATATAGCTGGAGAAGCAGGTAAAAGCACAAATGGATCTGGCAATAGTAACGATAATTGTTGTGGTGGAAATGGAGCAGGAACGGCTTTATCAGATGGAGGAACTTTGGTTATGGGAGCTGATGGCGTAGAAGTTGTTGGAGGAGATGGTATCATAACTACTTTAGGAAGTATTAAATCTCAAATAAGTGGTATAGGAAAAACTGCAGGAGGTTTGGCTATTGGGCTTTCTTATTCTCACAGTTTATGGTCTGCAGAAAGAACAGTTGCTGTTTGGGGTCGTACAATATTATCCGAGACAGAAGTATTATGGAGTAAAGTTGGTGCAATGAGACCTTCTGGTTTCCAATCTGGAGGATTGCCTTGGTTAAGAAATTTTAGTAGTGTTGGTTTTAGAACTGCGGGAAGAATGGCAGGAGGTTTGACAGTAGGGCTTGATTATTTAGCGTATAAAGAAGGACAAATGTCCGGAGGTAGGTTTGGTATGAATACTACTTATACAGGAATAGGTTTATTTGGAGGTCCATTCGGTTGGTTTGCTTCTGGTGCATATTATGTGGTAGGAGATTTATTGGGAGGCCATGAACGAGGTGCTCAAATGGCTCAGGAAATACAACAGAACGGAGGAAAAACAAACCATCCAAAAGCATTGGGAGGAGGATCTACATTACGAAATCCTAAATTTTAAAAGATGTATTATATTTATTATGTACTCTATAAGTTTACATTACTAACACCTTCAAAGAAAGAGCAGCCAGAACATATAGCCAATATAGTTCTGGCTATGGTTCTATGTTTCAATCTATTTGTAGTTATTAATATTCTTCGATATTATAATGTAGATTTTGTAAATAATTTTTTTGAACAGAAAGAAATATTTGTTGCATTTTATCTGTGTATTTTATTGGCGGGTTATTTTCTCTTTATCAAGAACAAAAAGCATGTTATAATAAAAGATAAATATGATAAAGAAAGCAAAAAGAAGAAGTTGTTAAAAACTAGCTTGACGATAATTTATATACTAGCCACATTTATTTTAGCTTTTATTATTTAATCTTTACAAAATTGAAGAAATAAGGTTTTAGCTTCGTTGTCCCCTAATTGATAAGCTTTTTTAAAGTCAAGGCACGAAGCTAAAGTATCCTTTAAGTTCAATTTTGTAAACCCTCTATTAATATAATAATCTACATCAGTAGAATCTTTAATTATTGCTTTATTAAAATAAAACAATGCATTATTATACTCTTGTTGATTAAAGTGTACTATTCCTATGTTATAACTTATTTTTTCATAATCAGAATCTTTATCAAGAACTTTTTGAAAGTTATCTAAAGCTTTTTGACAATAAATATTATCACCTCGATTACACAATACACCTTGTATAACGCCTAAACGATAATAACCTATTGTCTTAGAAGGATCAATAGATACTGCTTCTTGAAAGTTATTAATTGCCTCCTCAATTTTATTATCTTTTATAGCTAAAGACCCTTTTTCTATCAGAGAATTATATTTTTTGACATCAATTTTTACGTCTTTTTTCTGTGTGTTATTACAAGAAAAGACTGTTATAATTAATAATAGAAAAAATCCGTTTTTCATGATATAAGTTTATGAGTATGCTTTTTTAGCTTTAAAGTCACGGATAGACATATCAATGAAATAGAATAGTTTTTCTTTAACTTCTAAAGGTAAGTTTTGTACTTCTAGAATACGTTGTAATGTAGTGTTGTCAAGTTCTATATCTGTTTTACCTACCAAATAATCTAAACTTACTTCTAATAGATCAGCTAGTTTTGTGGCTGTATCAATAGAAGGCTTCATCTCATCACGTTCATAACGACCAATCACAGGAGCTTTAGTTCCCAAATGTTTAGCCACTACTTCTTGGGATAAACCTTTATCTTTTCTAACATCTGCTAATCTTTTTCCAAAACTCATAAGTGCTGATTAATACAGTTAAATCAAGTATTTAGCAAATATACAGAACCTAAAAGTATCTATCAAATCGAATTAATATTGTTTATATAGAATCTATTAGTTACTTTTGAAACTGAAAAGTACTATTAAAATATTTTTAGATTATGTTAGATACCACCAACGTCAATAATTATAGCTATCAGACAAAAGACCTAGAAATCCATGTTTTAGGAGGTGTTAAGTTCAATAATCTAGAGCGTATGCGTGTTACATTAAGCATAAAAAAACCAAAACAACACAATGTGTTGCGTCATAGTATTGACTTGTATAACGATACGATGATTGAGAAATTTGTTAGAACTATTGCCGAACGTATAGAAATCGGCACAAGCATTACTAGAAAGACACTGCAAG
The DNA here is from genome assembly GCF_947495315.1 of uncultured Aquimarina sp. Taxonomy (GTDB): domain Bacteria; phylum Bacteroidota; class Bacteroidia; order Flavobacteriales; family Flavobacteriaceae; genus Aquimarina. Next base: position 6,112 of record NZ_CANLYD010000027.1, read on the forward strand.
ATCTTACTGGAGCCTTAGAGCAATATCGTATTGATCAAATCAATAAAGAGAATCAGCAAGAAGAACCTATACCCGAATTATCAGGCAAAGAACAAAAAGCAGCCATCAAGTTTTTAAAATCTAAAGATTTATTACAAAAGACCAATGAGTTAATCGGTAAAAGTGGTGTAATAGGTGAAGAAGTCAACCGATTATTAATGTATTTAATATTCACAAGTCGTAAAACAGCCAATCCATTACACTGTATTAGTCTAGGAAGTAGCGGAGTTGGAAAAACACATTTACAATCTAAAGTAGCAGAACTCATACCTGATGAAGATAAAATAGAAATCACAGTATTATCTGCTAATGCATTTTATTACTTCAATCGTACCGAACTAAAAAACAAACTGATTTTAATAGAAGATTTAGACGGAGCAGAAAGTGTACTCTACCCTCTTAGAGAATTACAATCTAAAAAACGAATTACAAAAACTGTCGTACATAAAGATAGAAAAGGTACAACCAAAACCATCCACTTAACCGTAGAAGGTCCTGTAAGTGTTGCAGGTTGTACTACTCAAGAAAGTGTTTATGAAGATAATAGTAACCGTAGTTTTTTATTATACATTGATGAAAGTAACGAGCAAGATCAAAAGATTATGCAGTATCAACGCTTACTATCTGCAGGAAAAGTAAACAAGGATGATGAGTTTATATCTGCTCGGTTTTTACGAGATGTACAACGGATGCTCGAACCTGTAAAAGTGATCAACCCTTATGCAATGGGACTTAGTCTTCCTCAATCTGTATTTAAACCAAGAAGAACAAACTCACACTATCTACAATTTATTGAAGCGGTTACCTTTTACAGCCAATATCAACGAGAGAAAAAATATGATGAGCAAACAGGTGAAGAATATATAGAAACCACCATTGAGGATATACAACAAGCTAATGAAATCATTAAAGAAGTATTACTTAGAAAAAGTGATACCATTACAGGAGCATTACGTAATCATCTAGAAAGACTTAAATCTTATCTAAAAAAGAATAATCAAACCACATTTACAAATGCAGAAATTAGAAGAAATCTACGAGTAAAAGAAACGACTTTACGTAGATATAACAAGCAATTACAAGAAGAAGGTTATATAAGAAGAAAGAAGAATGCTAAAACTAAAAGTTATTGCTTCGAGGTCATCGATATCCTAGAATATGACACTCTCAAATCTCAAATAGATACAGCATTAAATACTTGTTTGAATGGTCTCAGTCTCGCCAGTTCGCCACCAAGTCGCCACACCTCAAATGGCGAGGTTAACAACAAGATAGTTAATGAGTTATAATCAACTCGCTACCACTTCCCAAAAAACACATACCGTATGAAAAAATTAAAGTTAGAAAACGCTAGCTATAGCGTTCTATTATCCAATTATAAAGAATGGTTAGATATATTAGGATATGCAGAAACTACAGTGTATAACTTGCCAAACCATCTTAGAGAGTTCTTTTATTGGTTAGAGTGCCAAAAGCGTACAGATATTAATCATATTACCGCACAAGATGTTACTAATTATTATAAAGTTTTAAAAGAAAGAAGTAACCAACGTATCGATGGCGCACTCAGTAAATCCTATCTCAATAAACACCAACAAGCATTAAAGAAGTTCAGAGAATATTTAATACAACACAATGCCAAAACACCCTTGAGGGTGCATTTAAAATCAGAGACTCAACCCACAGAAGAACGCATCAATATCCTGACACAATCCGAAATCAAAGAGTTGTTTGCAGCTTGTAATTATAGTAATAAACGGCAATGCATTAGAATACGAGATAAAGCACTCTTAACAATCTTCTATAGTTGTGGATTACGTAGAAATGAAGCAGTACACTTAGATATAAAAGATGTGTTGTTTGATAAGCAACGTATCTATGTTCGTAAGGGAAAGAATTACAAAGAACGTTTTGTACCAATCAATAAATACAATCTAAGCATTTTAGAAGAGTATATCTATGATGGCAGACCAGATTTTAATATCAAGAATAATACAGAAGCTTTATTACTCAATCAACACGGGACACGATTACAAGGAATGAGCTTTGCGAATCGGTTACAAGCTATTGTAGCAGCAACAGAAAACAAAATCATTATAGAAAAATATATCACACCACATACACTACGACACTCTATTGCTACTCATTTACTGCAAAAAGAAGTGCCACTAGAAAGTATCAAACATTTTTTAGGGCATAGCAGCTTAGAGAGTACACAGATTTATACACATCTTTTAAAAACTATTACTAATGAAAACCGATAAGCAAAAAACGTATCAACAATACTTGGAAGAAGAAGGCTATACCCAAAAGACGATTACATCAAAAAAGAGAGAACAACTCTATTTTACCAAATGGTGCAAACGACAATCCACAACCCCTATAGAAATCGATTATAAAACTTGTTTAAAATACATCAAGCATCTAACCAGAAAAGGCAATAGTAAAAGAAGTATTAATCACAGATTAGCTAGCCTAAAAACCTACTTTACCTATCTGATCAGTGAAGCCTACCGAATAGATAATCCAATTGAAAATACGAATGTACGAGGAACACAACGAACGATCCATTATAACTTATTAGAACCCGAAGAACTAGAGGATTTATATTACAGTTATTATACAGAAAACTATCAGGAAATATATCACAGTTACACAGCAAAACGTAATAAAATCATTGTTGGACTACTCGTATATCAAGGATTAGATACCGCAGATTTAAGTAAATTAAAAGTAGAAGATGTACAGCTTAATAAAGGTAAAATCTATGTTCCTAGTAGAAAACGAAGTAATGCCAGAGAATTAGAACTAAAGCCTTGGCAAATGATGGATTTTATGACGTATCTAAATGACATTAGACCTCATTTATTAGTACGATTAAACAGTGATACGAATCAACTCTTCCCATCTGGCGAACGATTTACAATGACACATACGATTATCAAAAAACTAAAGAAAGTAAATCAAAAAGTAGAAAGTGCTAAACAAATCAGAGCATCGGTAATTACTAACTGGTTAAAACAATACAATCTTAGAAAAAGTCAATATATGGCAGGACATAAATACATTAGTTCTACAGAAAGATATTTACAAGATGATCTGGAAAACCTACAGGAAATGATAAATAACTTCCATCCAATACATTAAAAATATGTGGAATAGAAATCAAAAAACTAATAATATTAATATATAAATTATCTTTGTTATGAATATAAACATGAATGTTATGGATTTACAGGCAGACATCAAATGGATATTGAAGGAGTTGAAAGATGTAAAAGATCCTACTTTTATTGAAGCTATCAAAAATATGCTCAAGTATAGAAAAAAAGTGTCCACTACTGAACGTATAAGTATCGAACAGTACAATAAGGAATTAGACGAATCTATTGCAGATATAGAAGCAGGCAGGGTTCATTCTCACGAGGAAGTAAAAGCGATGATGCAACAATGGGGAAGGAAATAATCTGGACGAACTACGCTACAGTAGAATTGAATGAAGCTTTTTTAGATTTACTGGAACAATCAGAATCTATAGAAATCACAACAAGAGTTATGGGTGAAGTTGTAGAATCTGTTGAGATACTGAAAACCCATCCAGAAATCTATAAATTAGATAAACTTAGAAAGAACAATAAAGGAACTATCAGAGCTTTTGAAAAGCATAGTTATAGAATCTCTTACCAAGTAGAAAAAGATACTGTTTACATTATTCGAATACGATACGCAGGAAAAGAACCTTTAGAATATTAAAAATCTTCATTAGAAATATAGTCCCGAATCGAAAGGTTCGGGCTTTTTGTTTCCATAGATAAATAGCCAAGTGAGTCGCTATGCTCCAATTAGTTATTATCACATCAGCCCAAAAGGGCTTTTGTAATAAGCTGTTATAAGGTGTTCCTTCGTCACTTCATAAGCCATATTTTCTTCTTCTACAATTGCAGAAAAAGCAATTGTTCCAGATCGTTATAACTTCCTCACCTTCGGTCGTCAGTTTTCACTAGAAACATATGACCTTATTACGTTCCTCTTTCACTCGTAGCTACTTTTTGCTTAAAAACAATAAAGAACGCTATCGCTGAATAATAAATTAAGCAAAACCGCTACTTCATTGGCTACGCCGCTTGGTCGCAGCCTAGCCGATTATTTATGTTGAAGTTTATATTTTGATAAATCGGAAAACATAAAAATCGTCTGGCACATAAAACCGTTACACTCCTTTTTATGTGTCGGCTGCTCCTCTCCGCTACGGCTACGCCAGTTATGCGTACACGCAGATATCTTCAGTCGCCAGATGGCTATGATTAATCTTAAAGCTGAAGGTCAGCAGCAACAGCAGTTGCGCACTTCAGCTTTAAGATCAATCCTTCTTACTCAAACGTGGAAATAATTTAGGGTTTACTAACATTTTTACCTAGTTGTCAACAAGTTTTTTGTTGAAGACTGGTGGAAACCTCATAGGTTTATTACACTACAGATTAACTAAAATTATCTAATATCGTACTCAAATACAACACTCTATGGATAAGACTCTAATGTATATGATATTTTTTGTGGTTCTGGTGGTTTTGTTATGGATGATGCCAGATAAAAAAATAAATACAATACGTAAATTTTTGACTTCAATATTACAAGTCCTCCCTATAACAAAAGTAGCAGAAGCTTGTATAGCTTACTTTAAAAGTAAAAACGCTTCCAAAGCGGAATAGCGCAAGGATGCAGCGCAGAGGCTCTTCCGCTTTGGAAGTGTTAGCCAAAGTGGCGAATGAACGTCACACAAACTAGCTAAAAAACCTCCGGTAATCAGTCGGAAGCCATCCAGAATCCACTAAATCAAGTCTACGAGGCGATAATATAGGTCTGGTATTATAATATTCCTTCAAAAAATCATCGCTTAAAGCTCAAATCTTTAAGTATAGCAGTCGGTGCGCGGTTATTTTACATAGTTGTATTATGGAGCGAGCTTTGGGAGTATCCATAATGCCCAATTATGTAAACATAACTTTGGTGATGCGGCTGGCTTTAGAAGTTAGCTAGTACAAATACACAAACCCGTAATCAAGGTAAAGGGAGAATTACTATTTTAGCAATGTAGAAAGATACACGACAGAAAGAACGTTCTTAAAAAATAGCATCTTTAGAAGGTAACCGTTTAAAAAAATGGTGCGCGCTTAAAAAAAACGCATAAGCTATTATCCCTTTGGACTACAACATAAAGGATACAATGATCTAATTGTATCAGAACATAACTACGGTTTTGGTGGAAAAGAAGAACAAGATGAACTTGGGTTAGCGTGGATAGATATTACTGCGCGTAACTATGATCCTGCATTAGGCAGGTGGATGAATCTTGATCCAATGGCAGAAGGAATGCGTAGACACTCACCTTATAATTATGCGTTTGATAATCCAATATATTTTATTGATCCTGATGGAATGATGCCCGTTGGTCTTGGAGGAATGGGTGAGACTAATAATTTTGATAGAAATACTTTAGGAAGATCTCCTTTTGATAATAGGAATAATAATTTAAAAGATTTTGATGCTTCACAGTCTGACATTTTTGATCATATGATACCTAAATATATAGCTGGAGAAGCAGGTAAAAGCACAAATGGATCTGGCAATAGTAACGATAATTGTTGTGGTGGAAATGGAGCAGGAACGGCTTTATCAGATGGAGGAACTTTGGTTATGGGAGCTGATGGCGTAGAAGTTGTTGGAGGAGATGGTATCATAACTACTTTAGGAAGTATTAAATCTCAAATAAGTGGTATAGGAAAAACTGCAGGAGGTTTGGCTATTGGGCTTTCTTATTCTCACAGTTTATGGTCTGCAGAAAGAACAGTTGCTGTTTGGGGTCGTACAATATTATCCGAGACAGAAGTATTATGGAGTAAAGTTGGTGCAATGAGACCTTCTGGTTTCCAATCTGGAGGATTGCCTTGGTTAAGAAATTTTAGTAGTGTTGGTTTTAGAACTGCGGGAAGAATGGCAGGAGGTTTGACAGTAGGGCTTGATTATTTAGCGTATAAAGAAGGACAAATGTCCGGAGGTAGGTTTGGTATGAATACTACTTATACAGGAATAGGTTTATTTGGAGGTCCATTCGGTTGGTTTGCTTCTGGTGCATATTATGTGGTAGGAGATTTATTGGGAGGCCATGAACGAGGTGCTCAAATGGCTCAGGAAATACAACAGAACGGAGGAAAAACAAACCATCCAAAAGCATTGGGAGGAGGATCTACATTACGAAATCCTAAATTTTAAAAGATGTATTATATTTATTATGTACTCTATAAGTTTACATTACTAACACCTTCAAAGAAAGAGCAGCCAGAACATATAGCCAATATAGTTCTGGCTATGGTTCTATGTTTCAATCTATTTGTAGTTATTAATATTCTTCGATATTATAATGTAGATTTTGTAAATAATTTTTTTGAACAGAAAGAAATATTTGTTGCATTTTATCTGTGTATTTTATTGGCGGGTTATTTTCTCTTTATCAAGAACAAAAAGCATGTTATAATAAAAGATAAATATGATAAAGAAAGCAAAAAGAAGAAGTTGTTAAAAACTAGCTTGACGATAATTTATATACTAGCCACATTTATTTTAGCTTTTATTATTTAATCTTTACAAAATTGAAGAAATAAGGTTTTAGCTTCGTTGTCCCCTAATTGATAAGCTTTTTTAAAGTCAAGGCACGAAGCTAAAGTATCCTTTAAGTTCAATTTTGTAAACCCTCTATTAATATAATAATCTACATCAGTAGAATCTTTAATTATTGCTTTATTAAAATAAAACAATGCATTATTATACTCTTGTTGATTAAAGTGTACTATTCCTATGTTATAACTTATTTTTTCATAATCAGAATCTTTATCAAGAACTTTTTGAAAGTTATCTAAAGCTTTTTGACAATAAATATTATCACCTCGATTACACAATACACCTTGTATAACGCCTAAACGATAATAACCTATTGTCTTAGAAGGATCAATAGATACTGCTTCTTGAAAGTTATTAATTGCCTCCTCAATTTTATTATCTTTTATAGCTAAAGACCCTTTTTCTATCAGAGAATTATATTTTTTGACATCAATTTTTACGTCTTTTTTCTGTGTGTTATTACAAGAAAAGACTGTTATAATTAATAATAGAAAAAATCCGTTTTTCATGATATAAGTTTATGAGTATGCTTTTTTAGCTTTAAAGTCACGGATAGACATATCAATGAAATAGAATAGTTTTTCTTTAACTTCTAAAGGTAAGTTTTGTACTTCTAGAATACGTTGTAATGTAGTGTTGTCAAGTTCTATATCTGTTTTACCTACCAAATAATCTAAACTTACTTCTAATAGATCAGCTAGTTTTGTGGCTGTATCAATAGAAGGCTTCATCTCATCACGTTCATAACGACCAATCACAGGAGCTTTAGTTCCCAAATGTTTAGCCACTACTTCTTGGGATAAACCTTTATCTTTTCTAACATCTGCTAATCTTTTTCCAAAACTCATAAGTGCTGATTAATACAGTTAAATCAAGTATTTAGCAAATATACAGAACCTAAAAGTATCTATCAAATCGAATTAATATTGTTTATATAGAATCTATTAGTTACTTTTGAAACTGAAAAGTACTATTAAAATATTTTTAGATTATGTTAGATACCACCAACGTCAATAATTATAGCTATCAGACAAAAGACCTAGAAATCCATGTTTTAGGAGGTGTTAAGTTCAATAATCTAGAGCGTATGCGTGTTACATTAAGCATAAAAAAACCAAAACAACACAATGTGTTGCGTCATAGTATTGACTTGTATAACGATACGATGATTGAGAAATTTGTTAGAACTATTGCCGAACGTATAGAAATCGGCACAAGCATTACTAGAAAGACACTGCAAGATCTTACTGGAGCCTTAGAGCAATATCGTATTGATCAAATCAATAAAGAGAATCAGCAAGAAGAACCTATACCCGAATTATCAGGCAAAGAACAAAAAGCAGCCATCAAGTTTTTAAAATCTAAAGATTTATTACAAAAGACCAATGAGTTAATCGGTAAAAGTGGTGTAATAGGTGAAGAAGTCAACCGATTATTAATGTATTTAATATTCACAAGTCGTAAAACAGCCAATCCATTACACTGTATTAGTCTAGGAAGTAGCGGAGTTGGAAAAACACATTTACAATCTAAAGTAGCAGAACTCATACCTGATGAAGATAAAATAGAAATCACAGTATTATCTGCTAATGCATTTTATTACTTCAATCGTACCGAACTAAAAAACAAACTGATTTTAATAGAAGATTTAGACGGAGCAGAAAGTGTACTCTACCCTCTTAGAGAATTACAATCTAAAAAACGAATTACAAAAACTGTCGTACATAAAGATAGAAAAGGTACAACCAAAACCATCCACTTAACCGTAGAAGGTCCTGTAAGTGTTGCAGGTTGTACTACTCAAGAAAGTGTTTATGAAGATAATAGTAACCGTAGTTTTTTATTATACATTGATGAAAGTAACGAGCAAGATCAAAAGATTATGCAGTATCAACGCTTACTATCTGCAGGAAAAGTAAACAAGGATGATGAGTTTATATCTGCTCGGTTTTTACGAGATGTACAACGGATGCTCGAACCTGTAAAAGTGATCAACCCTTATGCAATGGGACTTAGTCTTCCTCAATCTGTATTTAAACCAAGAAGAACAAACTCACACTATCTACAATTTATTGAAGCGGTTACCTTTTACAGCCAATATCAACGAGAGAAAAAATATGATGAGCAAACAGGTGAAGAATATATAGAAACCACCATTGAGGATATACAACAAGCTAATGAAATCATTAAAGAAGTATTACTTAGAAAAAGTGATACCATTACAGGAGCATTACGTAATCATCTAGAAAGACTTAAATCTTATCTAAAAAAGAATAATCAAACCACATTTACAAATGCAGAAATTAGAAGAAATCTACGAGTAAAAGAAACGACTTTACGTAGATATAACAAGCAATTACAAGAAGAAGGTTATATAAGAAGAAAGAAGAATGCTAAAACTAAAAGTTATTGCTTCGAGGTCATCGATATCCTAGAATATGACACTCTCAAATCTCAAATAGATACAGCATTAAATACTTGTTTGAATGGTCTCAGTCTCGCCAGTTCGCCACCAAGTCGCCACACCTCAAATGGCGAGGTTAACAACAAGATAGTTAATGAGTTATAATCAACTCGCTACCACTTCCCAAAAAACACATACCGTATGAAAAAATTAAAGTTAGAAAACGCTAGCTATAGCGTTCTATTATCCAATTATAAAGAATGGTTAGATATATTAGGATATGCAGAAACTACAGTGTATAACTTGCCAAACCATCTTAGAGAGTTCTTTTATTGGTTAGAGTGCCAAAAGCGTACAGATATTAATCATATTACCGCACAAGATGTTACTAATTATTATAAAGTTTTAAAAGAAAGAAGTAACCAACGTATCGATGGCGCACTCAGTAAATCCTATCTCAATAAACACCAACAAGCATTAAAGAAGTTCAGAGAATATTTAATACAACACAATGCCAAAACACCCTTGAGGGTGCATTTAAAATCAGAGACTCAACCCACAGAAGAACGCATCAATATCCTGACACAATCCGAAATCAAAGAGTTGTTTGCAGCTTGTAATTATAGTAATAAACGGCAATGCATTAGAATACGAGATAAAGCACTCTTAACAATCTTCTATAGTTGTGGATTACGTAGAAATGAAGCAGTACACTTAGATATAAAAGATGTGTTGTTTGATAAGCAACGTATCTATGTTCGTAAGGGAAAGAATTACAAAGAACGTTTTGTACCAATCAATAAATACAATCTAAGCATTTTAGAAGAGTATATCTATGATGGCAGACCAGATTTTAATATCAAGAATAATACAGAAGCTTTATTACTCAATCAACACGGGACACGATTACAAGGAATGAGCTTTGCGAATCGGTTACAAGCTATTGTAGCAGCAACAGAAAACAAAATCATTATAGAAAAATATATCACACCACATACACTACGACACTCTATTGCTACTCATTTACTGCAAAAAGAAGTGCCACTAGAAAGTATCAAACATTTTTTAGGGCATAGCAGCTTAGAGAGTACACAGATTTATACACATCTTTTAAAAACTATTACTAATGAAAACCGATAAGCAAAAAACGTATCAACAATACTTGGAAGAAGAAGGCTATACCCAAAAGACGATTACATCAAAAAAGAGAGAACAACTCTATTTTACCAAATGGTGCAAACGACAATCCACAACCCCTATAGAAATCGATTATAAAACTTGTTTAAAATACATCAAGCATCTAACCAGAAAAGGCAATAGTAAAAGAAGTATTAATCACAGATTAGCTAGCCTAAAAACCTACTTTACCTATCTGATCAGTGAAGCCTACCGAATAGATAATCCAATTGAAAATACGAATGTACGAGGAACACAACGAACGATCCATTATAACTTATTAGAACCCGAAGAACTAGAGGATTTATATTACAGTTATTATACAGAAAACTATCAGGAAATATATCACAGTTACACAGCAAAACGTAATAAAATCATTGTTGGACTACTCGTATATCAAGGATTAGATACCGCAGATTTAAGTAAATTAAAAGTAGAAGATGTACAGCTTAATAAAGGTAAAATCTATGTTCCTAGTAGAAAACGAAGTAATGCCAGAGAATTAGAACTAAAGCCTTGGCAAATGATGGATTTTATGACGTATCTAAATGACATTAGACCTCATTTATTAGTACGATTAAACAGTGATACGAATCAACTCTTCCCATCTGGCGAACGATTTACAATGACACATACGATTATCAAAAAACTAAAGAAAGTAAATCAAAAAGTAGAAAGTGCTAAACAAATCAGAGCATCGGTAATTACTAACTGGTTAAAACAATACAATCTTAGAAAAAGTCAATATATGGCAGGACATAAATACATTAGTTCTACAGAAAGATATTTACAAGATGATCTGGAAAACCTACAGGAAATGATAAATAACTTCCATCCAATACATTAAAAATATGTGGAATAGAAATCAAAAAACTAATAATATTAATATATAAATTATCTTTGTTATGAATATAAACATGAATGTTATGGATTTACAGGCAGACATCAAATGGATATTGAAGGAGTTGAAAGATGTAAAAGATCCTACTTTTATTGAAGCTATCAAAAATATGCTCAAGTATAGAAAAAAAGTGTCCACTACTGAACGTATAAGTATCGAACAGTACAATAAGGAATTAGACGAATCTATTGCAGATATAGAAGCAGGCAGGGTTCATTCTCACGAGGAAGTAAAAGCGATGATGCAACAATGGGGAAGGAAATAATCTGGACGAACTACGCTACAGTAGAATTGAATGAAGCTTTTTTAGATTTACTGGAACAATCAGAATCTATAGAAATCACAACAAGAGTTATGGGTGAAGTTGTAGAATCTGTTGAGATACTGAAAACCCATCCAGAAATCTATAAATTAGATAAACTTAGAAAGAACAATAAAGGAACTATCAGAGCTTTTGAAAAGCATAGTTATAGAATCTCTTACCAAGTAGAAAAAGATACTGTTTACATTATTCGAATACGATACGCAGGAAAAGAACCTTTAGAATATTAAAAATCTTCATTAGAAATATAGTCCCGAATCGAAAGGTTCGGGCTTTTTGTTTCCATAGATAAATAGCCAAGTGAGTCGCTATGCTCCAATTAGTTATTATCACATCAGCCCAAAAGGGCTTTTGTAATAAGCTGTTATAAGGTGTTCCTTCGTCACTTCATAAGCCATATTTTCTTCTTCTACAATTGCAGAAAAAGCAATTGTTCCAGATCGTTATAACTTCCTCACCTTCGGTCGTCAGTTTTCACTAGAAACATATGACCTTATTACGTTCCTCTTTCACTCGTAGCTACTTTTTGCTTAAAAACAATAAAGAACGCTATCGCTGAATAATAAATTAAGCAAAACCGCTACTTCATTGGCTACGCCGCTTGGTCGCAGCCTAGCCGATTATTTATGTTGAAGTTTATATTTTGATAAATCGGAAAACATAAAAATCGTCTGGCACATAAAACCGTTACACTCCTTTTTATGTGTCGGCTGCTCCTCTCCGCTACGGCTACGCCAGTTATGCGTACACGCAGATATCTTCAGTCGCCAGATGGCTATGATTAATCTTAAAGCTGAAGGTCAGCAGCAACAGCAGTTGCGCACTTCAGCTTTAAGATCAATCCTTCTTACTCAAACGTGGAAATAATTTAGGGTTTACTAACATTTTTACCTAGTTGTCAACAAGTTTTTTGTTGAAGACTGGTGGAAACCTCATAGGTTTATTACACTACAGATTAACTAAAATTATCTAATATCGTACTCAAATACAACACTCTATGGATAAGACTCTAATGTATATGATATTTTTTGTGGTTCTGGTGGTTTTGTTATGGATGATGCCAGATAAAAAAATAAATACAATACGTAAATTTTTGACTTCAATATTACAAGTCCTCCCTATAACAAAAGTAGCAGAAGCTTGTATAGCTTACTTTAAAAGTAAAAACGCTTCCAAAGCGGAATAGCGCAAGGATGCAGCGCAGAGGCTCTTCCGCTTTGGAAGTGTTAGCCAAAGTGGCGAATGAACGTCACACAAACTAGCTAAAAAACCTCCGGTAATCAGTCGGAAGCCATCCAGAATCCACTAAATCAAGTCTACGAGGCGATAATATAGGTCTGGTATTATAATATTCCTTCAAAAAATCATCGCTTAAAGCTCAAATCTTTAAGTATAGCAGTCGGTGCGCGGTTATTTTACATAGTTGTATTATGGAGCGAGCTTTGGGAGTATCCATAATGCCCAATTATGTAAACATAACTTTGGTGATGCGGCTGGCTTTAGAAGTTAGCTAGTACAAATACACAAACCCGTAATCAAGGTAAAGGGAGAATTACTATTTTAGCAATGTAGAAAGATACACGACAGAAAGAACGTTCTTAAAAAATAGCATCTTTAGAAGGTAACCGTTTAAAAAAATGGTGCGCGCTTAAAAAAAACGCATAAGCTATTATCCCTTTGGACTACAACATAAAGGATATAACGATCTGATCGTATCGGAACATAACTATGGGTTTGGTGGTAAAGAAGAAAACTCGGAACTTGGATTGCAATGGTTAGACTTTGGAGCAAGGAATTACAATGCTGCTCTAGGTCGATGGATGAATATTGATCCTCTTGCAGAAGTTACTTATTCTCATAATCCATATCATTTTGCTTTTAATAATCCTATCTACTTTATAGATCCAGATGGATTATCAGCTTTTGGTTCTCAAATGGTCTCTCAAGCATTTACAGGTTACTATGATGATGGTGCGGGTAATCTAGTTTATGACCCTAATGTAAATAATCAAGGTGATGTTGATGCACTTGGACTAGATGGAGCTTCATATGTTGGTGATGATTACTATGATAAAAGTACAAATACTTATTATGATGAAAATGGTGTTGCTCACGAAAATTACGAAAGAAACCCTCTTTACCCTTCAAAATTTAGATGGAGTTTTGCTTTATGGCTTCAAAACTTGAATTCGGAAGGGAATACTATTGAGAGTATAGGCTCTGGTTTTGTAATTGTAGGAAAAGGACAAACCACCAGAAGTAATAATCGATCCGAAAATCCAACAGATGATGTTTATATTCCTCAAGAAGTTATTTCTGCATTATCTTCATTTGCCAAAACTGGTAAAAACAGAAAGACTGGAGACAGAAGAACTAATGCATCTACAAAAAAAAGTAATAAAGCATCTAATATAAATAAAAAGGTTAAAGAATTTAAAAAAGGTATGTCTCATGCTAAGAAAGCTAAAAAATATGGAACTGCATTAGGCTCTATCAGTGTATCCAATAGTGATTCTGTTGTTTTTATAATCCAATATTGGCAAGATGGTGTACCTAACGGAGGTCGTTCTCCGAACCCTGTAGGAGAAGAAGCTGCAAATGAAGCAGTAAGAGATGGTATGTCGAGCTTTCCAGAATTAGATTCGATACAAAAAATTCGCAAAAATTAGTAAAATGAAATACTTATTATCGTTAATAATTTTAATAATTCTATTTTCTTGTAATAATATAAAAAGAGAAAATGAATATTACGCTAATGGAAATTTGAAATATGAAGTAATTATTGTTGATGACAAATACAATGGCTTATATAAAGAGTATTATGAAGACGGAACTTTAAAGATTGAAGGTAATTTTGAAAAAGGTTTAAAACAAGGGCAATTTGTTCAATATTACAAACCTGTAGATAAACTTTTAAAATCAGAAACCTCTTGGAAAAATGACACTTTGTATTATCAAAAAGATATCGGTAAAAATGATCATATAGTGAGTGAGGGGAAATTAGATGATGGGCTGAAAACAGAAAAATGGAAGTATTTTGACAGTAACGAAGGTTATCTTAAAGAAATACAAGAGTTTTTTGTTATAAAAGATAGTACTTACTTAAATCAAAATTGGCTATTAAATAAAAATCGAGATACACTAGCTAAGGGTAATCACTATAAACTGATGTCCAAAGACACTTTAAAATTCAGCCAACAGAGAGTATATTTTTTTCTTAAGCAGCCTTATTTTTCATACTATAGTGATTTTGTTGTTTGTCTTCCAAAAGATGACAATAAACTCAAAGACGACTTTTCTAATGAAAATATGATTGAATGGGATACAATCGATAATCTTGCGAACAGATTTAGAAACCAAGGAAAGTATCGCGACAGAAATCACGATGTTGTATTTGACTTGGACTATCAATCTTCTGGAAAAAAAAGACTAAGAGGAATGTTAATAGAAAAACAAACTCTAAAAAATGGTGATACCTTTAAGTATGATTTTGCAACAAGAAAAATTTACTTTGATAAAGAAATATTTATAGAAGACAAAGAAAATTAGTCGAAATCAAAATCATCGAAATCAGATGTAGAGTCGTTAATTTTTTCTTTTCTCTTATACTTTACATATAATAAAATAACAAAGAATAGAATAGGCAGAATTATTGGTAAATATTTTTGTATCATAATAAAACTGAATACCACTCTTAACTGAGTGGTATTTTTATGCAATCGATTTAAGTTTTACATTTTTGATGAGTGTATCAAGGGTATATAGGATATGTTTTTGATCTTCCTTTCCAAACTCAGAAATATCCTGAAACCTTCTAAGCATATTATAGTTTTTAAAAAGTTCTGCATTATTGTTCTCTCCAAGCAAGTACCTTACAGAAGTATTAAGAAGTTGTGCCAATTTTTTGGCAGTATCTACAGAAGGTATTATCTCGTCACGTTCATAACGGGAAATCACACTGATAAATGTACTGAGCTGTTTAGCTAGTTCTGTCTGTGATAATCTTAACTCTTTCCTTAAAGAAGCAATACGCTTACCAAATGACAACATAAAATTACTCTTAAACGGTTATAAATGGGCGTAAAATCCTGAATAGAGCAAATATACAGACCTTAATCGATTAAAAAAAAACTGTTTGAGACTTTCTTAAAAACCCGATCGCTCGGATATGATAGCGCGGAAATTTTTTCCGTGCCACGTATGAGTAAAGGATAAGAGTAAGAAATAGTATAAAAACAGTCGTGTCTTTATAATGATATAGCCGTTTTTTTACAATAATGTTTAATGTTTTTAATAATGATTTACCGCACAGATTGCAACCCCGATCGCTCGGATATGATTGCGCGGAAATGTTTACCCAGATCGCTCGGATATGATAGCGCGGAAATGTTTTCCCTGATGCGTATGAGTAAGCGATAAGAGTAAGAAATAGTATAAAAACAGTCGTGTCTTTAAAATGATATGGCTGTTTTTTTACAATAATATTTAATGTTTTTAATAATGATTTACCGCACAGATTGCAAATCTGCGCTATCTGGATCAGCTAAGAATATGGGACTTCGAGAGCCTCAGTCCTTGCTTGGTATTACGGTATAGCTATTATACGTTTCCGAAAGGTGAGGTTCTCGAACCTTGGGTTTACCGGGCTTCGAGAGCCTCAACCCTCGTTTACTGTCTCGTCCTAAAAGAAGTTTATATATTTTACATTAATCCTAAAATAGCTTTACAATCCAGTGTAACTAATGATTAAATTTTAACACTTTTGTAACAAAAATTATTTAAAAATGCTCAAAACCTACTATCATAAGTGGGGAGGGGGTACTTATATAAGTGGGTATCCGAACATAAAACAATTACTTGGGGTACTCATGGTAGTGGGTATTCTTGGTTCATACTTTAGTAGGGGGTACTTCTCATGTAGGGATAGGGTACTTAAAACAGAGGCAAGACTAGGTGTAGACAGAAGTGCCGCTTCCCTTAGAACCAAGTGCTACTTGTGTTCGAACTACCCCCAGGGTACTTCGTAAGTAGGGAGAGGGTACTTATGAAGTACCCCTAAATAATTAAGAACTGTTGATTTTTTAACAAAAACAGTGTAGTTTCATTGTTCTACAAGTATATAAAACTTCTCTTAGGCGCCAAGCGCGGTCATAGAGCGAATAAGAGCAGAAAATAGATTTCCTACAGTTGTTAAAATCAATACCAAATCTATATTTTTTATTTTTTTAACACTTTATTTTATTAAGGATCAGTACATTGTGTCTTGTAACACAAATCAGAGTACAATTAGCGCTATGGGGATAGCATTATCGTAACTTTTATAAAATATAAAGGCATTTGTTTATGATAACACCGTAAACAAAAGTGTTTTGTAGTATACACTAGTTTCGTATAGGTTGTACAAGATCAACAAAAAAGTAATTAATGACATTGCAAAAAAACCTTTTGGGGCTGGTTTTTTTCTTTTTTCTGAATTCAACATTTTCTCAACAAAAGCCATTAGCACTAGCTAATGAAACTCAATACGACTATGCTTTTGTAGAAACAGCCAATGTATATCTAAATATAGCTACATCTGTAGCTAATGTATCAACCATTCCTAAGGATCCGAAAGAATCGAAAGTCTATGATTTTCTGTCTGGTCGATCTTTATCGACCTATGATGATACAGCAAATTTTATAGTAGAATCCTTGCGTATAAACTCTAAAAACTCGGATTATGCACCCAGTTTTTATAAAGGGGAACTCGTATTTGCTTCTTCTCGAAATAGTAAATCTATGACTGTTATACTTCAGGAGAATAGTAATGAACCTTTTTTAGATTTATATACAACCAGCAAGAACATACCTAATAAAGGAATATCCAGATTAAAAGGCGCTGTTAATACCAAGTTTCACGAATCTTCGGCTGCTTTTAGTCCAGATGGAAAAACAGTGTACTTTACCAGAAACAATTATTCTAAAAGAAAATTTAAAAGAAACACAAAAGGCTGTGTCTTGTTAAAAATATATAAGGCAGATTATGATAATGGTAAATGGAAAAATGTAGAAGAGTTACCGTTTAACAGTGATGAATACTCTACAGCACATCCTGCATTATCACCTGATGGGAAATTCTTGTACTTTGCTAGTGATATGCCGGGCAGTTATGGTAAATCAGATATCTATGCAGTAGCAATACACGAAGATGGAAGTTACGGTACTCCCAAAAATTTAGGTAGTTTGATAAATACTGCCGGTAGAGAAACGTTTCCGTATGTAAGTGATAAAGGAACCCTGTTTTTTACAAGTAATGGACATGTAGGTTTTGGAGGTTTAGATATTTTTATGGTATTGCCTGATGAGCAAAGAAACTGGGTAGTGTATAATATGGGAGCACCCATTAATAGTCCTAAAGATGATTTTACTTTTATTATCAATGAAGAGAATAATATGGGGTATTTTGCCAGTAACCGTGATGGAGGCAAAGGAGGTGATGATATATATGGATTTAAGCAGCTTGCTCCACTACAAAAATATCGCAATCCTATGCCGGAAATCAAGCGAAAAATTAAAAGACATTTAGAGATAAAACCTGCAAAAGAAGAAATTACCTCTTTTTAAAAAATAATAACAAAGGACAGGAGATGTTTGCTTAATTTTAACAGGGTATTTTTCTGTTAAATAACATTAATTAACAGGCGGTGATTTGATAAACATAATATCTTAGAGGCATTAACCTTAAAAAATATATTATGTTCAAAAAAATTTCAAAAATTAATGGTATTCAGGTGCTGAATAAGTCAGTACAAAAAGGCATTAACGGTGGATCTTTTGATGGAGATGGATATGGAGTGTGTCCAAGACCTAATTCTTTTTTCTGTGGAGTTCCGGATCATATATGCTGTAACGGTTTATGTGTATTACCAGAACATCCAGCTTGTGGTTTTTAAAACATTTAAAAGTAAAGCGAACCAAAGTTCGCTTTACTTTTTACTTATGTTAATCTTGTTTCTTAGAAACTCTTTTTTAATAGAGTGATTTCTTTAACTCTTGTATTTTGATATTTATTTTTTCATTTTTTTGAAATTTCAAAGAACGCTCATAGTTGCTAATTGCATCAGTTATATTTTCAGTAATTACCAATTTATTGGCTAAGCTTACATAAGCATCGGCTTCTTTAGTAAATAGTAATGTATTAAATTTCAATACCTCTATAGCCTCTTTTTCTTTACCAGCAAAGAACAAAACATTAGCATAGGTGTTTAATTCATACAAACTTTTAGAAATAGCACTGAATTCATTCACAAGGTTTTCAGAATTTTTGGATAAGTAATCTGTTCCTAGTGTTTTAATAATAGTATTCATTTTAGTTACAGAGGTGTAGTTTGGTGTATAATTTCCGGATAGGATATCTCTAATATCTTCTTCGATAGTTGTTTTTGGAGATTCTACAATGCGATTTATTTCTTTTCCATCTTTATAAAAAATGAAAGTCGGTACTCTATGAATGTTTAAACCTTCCTGCTCCCCTCCGATACTTTTTTTATAATGTTCTCGATCAGCTTCTACCGCGATAGTAGTTAGTCTGTTTAGTGGAAAATTAACTTCATTTAATATTTTGTAAGATTTTGGCACCTCCCTTTTGCTATCTCCACACCAGGTTCCCATAAAAATTTTAATTGTATATGCTTGTATGTCAGTTTTGATGTTATTGATAATATTTTCCTTGGGCGCGTAGGATTCATAATTTTTAGAAAACCATTCGTTATAAGGAGCTGTGTTTAGTTTTTCGAAATTAATTTTTCCGGTAAGATTGGCAGTGCCTTTAGCATTAACGATTTCTTGATTAAATGCCTGAGAAAATGTATGGTTAGTAATTACTAAAAAAATCAATATACGTATAGCTGTTTTCATTAGAATAGAATTAGAATGGATATGACATTTTGTTTGAAGAAATAAACTTAATTTTAACCTGAGTTGTATGCTTATATTGGTAGTCATTTATAAAACTCAGGCAGCAATAATAACCAGAGTTCGATATTAAATATTCTGTTATTTAATGTTATACTAGCTAAAGGAGTTCCTTCTCCTTTGCGAGAAGGTTAGGATGAGGAGATATTAATAATAAAAACCCTCACCTTAATCCTCTCCCAGAGGGAGAGGAAACTTGAAACCCATAATTATAAGTAATTAGACATTACCTACATCTTTTTTATATTTAACTCAGGTTGTAGAAATAATGGTGTTGTTTTTGATTTTTATTTGCTTATGGGAGCACCACTGACCACGCTTTTAGCTTTAGGAGTTACCATAGCCTTAATTTTTAGAATATGCTTTCCGGCAGTTGTATTGGTGGTGATGGTCACTTGCTTGTTTTGTAAGTTTGGTTTACCATTGGTGTTAAAAGTAACTTGCATTTCTTTAGTTCCGCCAGGAGCGATAGGTTCTTTAGGCCAATCAGAAACTGTACAACCACAACTTCCTTTGGCATTCACAATCACTAAAGGAGCATTACCTGTATTAGTAAATGAAAATGTATGTTTTAGGATATCTCCTTCTGTAACGGTGCCAAAATCAAATTCAGTTTCAGTAAAAGTCATTACAGGAACCGCGTTTTTGGTTTCTGTAGTAGGATCCCCTTGCATAGCGATAGTCGTAGCAGTAGGATTCTCTTTAGTTTGATGAGTACAAGAAATCATAAAGCCAGAGGCAATCATAAGTAGTATTAATAATGTGTTTGCTTTTTTCATGTCTTTAAAAATGTTTTAACCCGTAATAGATTTTCTATTGCTTAATACGGGTATAATTAATAATAGTTTTAGAATTCTGATTCTGAACCAAAACTCGAGACATGTTGATGAAAAAACAATAAAAGCGAGGTGGAAAAAGGGACTAGACCCCCGATGGAAATTTAGGATTGACTATAAAAAAGGAATAAGATTATCTGTTTTTATATAGTGTTTTTGCTTCGTCACGGCTTTCTACATCTATTTTCTTGTATAAATTATTGATATGTGTTTTTATAGTACTAACACTTAAGAATAATAAGGAAGCAATTTCTTTATTGGTCTTATCTTGTAGAATCAAGTTCAATATTTTTTTCTCTTGTTGGGTAAGTCTTCTTTCGGTTATCTTATAAGAATTCTTATGTTTTCTTAATTTCTGAAATTGAAAAACATTCAATAATCCGGATAGAATTAATAATGCAATTATGATCCATAACCAGTATGACGAGGTTTCTTTAGTGGTGATTTCTACAGAAAATTTATCCGTGGCTAATTCCGTTTTGTATTGCTGAACATATGAACTGTTAGGATACTTGTTCTTTAACCGATTTAATAAGGCATCATAATAGGTGTTCTGTTTTAGATCTTGTAAGTAATATGTATATAGATTATTGGATTTGTTAGATAGAAATGAATAAATATATAATTCTGTTAAAGGCTCATTTTGGTTTTTACCGTATTCTTGCAAGGTGTTGAACCATTTTTTAGAGTTTACTTTTCTGTTCGCTTCACTTCTATAAGAGCTAAAAGCATACCGCATATTTTCTATAATAGAATCGACCTTAAGAAAGGTATTACTTCGTTCGTTTGTAGAAACTACCTCGCAAAACACTTCTTCTTCGATAGTAAAAGGTAGTGAGATCGTATCCTCATTTTTGGCAATAAAAAGAATTTCTTTACTGTTAAGGCAGATTCCGTTAAAATGAACAGATTCTTTGTCTTCTTCAGAACAATTTTCTGTATGTATGCGATATATTCTATTCTGAGACGGAAGATTATTCTCTGTAAATACAAAATAACCTGTAGAATCTGGATATACTTTTTGGATGATTTGTTCTGGATAGATACCAGACATTTTTCTATAATCTTCTATGAGTGATAAATAAATAGTATTGTCTTTAGTATCGTTGTCCACATAACCAGAAAATTTATACTGACTCCACAATGCAGGAGAACAAATCAAGAAAGAGATACATAGAATAGTTTTTATCCATTTCATATAGTAATGTGTAGCTTTTTTAGAAACTATCCCAAGATAAAAATAATTTTAAGATAGGGTGTAACATAATAAGATATAACACTACCTATAATTATATTATTTAATTTATTTTTGTTTATGAGTATTTGGAGAGTTTTATTGTCGATTTTTTTTCCGCCGCTAGCAGTTTTAGACAAAGGATGCGGATCAATCATAATCGTACTTTTATTAACCTTATGTGGATGGGTACCTGGTGTGATAGCAGCATTAGTGATCATTAACAATCCCAATAAATAATTTTTTAAATCAATTTCTTGAAATTGAAAAAACTAAATGTATGAAAAAAGTTTCCCTGTTAGTACAGGCGTTTTTGGTAGCAATTCTATTAGTAGGATGCCAGTTTTCTGAAGATTTACATATCAATGAAGACGGAAGTGGAAAGATTTCTTTCAATTTTGATGGTTCTGAAATCATGCAAATAGCAGGTGACAAAGTAACTGAAGGCACAGAAAAAGAAAAAGTCATTGACTCTACATTGATTTTTAAAGATTTTCTGGAAGAAAAAAAGGATAGTATCGCTAAGTTACCGGCAGAGGAGCAGGAAAAACTGAAGAAATTGGAGAATTTCAAGATGCATATGCTTATGAATCCTCAGTCCAAAGAGATGAAATTCGATTTGTACTCAGAATTCAAAGGGGTTGAAGAATTAGGAGATGTGTTCAATAGTTTTAAGACTGCTTCTACTATTGGTAATCAGAATAAAATTACTCCTCCTGGTGATCCTACAGTCAGTCCTGAAGGAGAAGATCCAACAAGAGTTGTATATTCTTATAAGAAGAATAAGTTTAAAAGAGTTACCGAGATTTTGGATAAAGAAAAACTAAAAATGAGCTTGGATAGCCTGGAGCAAATGAAGATGTTTTTGGCTAGTTCTAAATATAAAATCAATTATCACTTTCCGAAGAAAATAAAAAAAATATCATCTGAAAAAGCTATGTTTAGTCAAGACGGAAAAAGCTTTACATTAGAAGTAGGTTTCTTAGAGTATATGGAAGACCCTACCGTATTGGATGTAGAGGTAGAGTTAGAAAAATAAAAAAGAGACGATCTCAAATTAGATCGTCTCTTTGTATTATCTTCTAGTACCTTTAGAATATTATAACACTTCCTTTTGGATAAGTTTTATAGCCATTTCGCGAACTGTATTATTTCGTTTATCACTACTCAATGATCCTAAACCGTGATCTAATAAACCTTGTTCTTGCTTAAGATCATATATTTTAAAAGTTGCCTTGTTGTATGAACCCACAGGAACTTTCTTTGTATTAAAAATAAATAGGTATTCTCCATTTATAGTTCCATACTCATAAATAGCGTGACCAATTAAAATAGAATCAGCCTCTGGGTCACCTTGATAAATATCAAATTTCATTTGATTAACCATACTTTTGTTAAGTTGGCTGATCGCATTTTTAGCAGCATATGACTTTACAAAAATATCCGTATCGTTAAATTTCCTTTCTACTTTATGTCCTTTGCCAGGAAGTAATTCTTTTTCCTCGTCTAACCTTTTTAAAATCCAATCTGGTCTCTTAGGTGTTTGAGAAGCTATTTCCTTGGTTTTTGACGGATCAAAACCGTTTACAGAGAATATTCCAATTTCTAAAGCATATTGTATAACACGTTTTTCTGACAACCAATAATTTTTTTTATTGATAACAATAGTGTCAGCTATCTGATCTCCATAATAAGCACGGAAGGGAAATGTTTTATCAGAACCAAAAAGTAGAGATGATTGTAGCATCTCTTGTGCTTTAAAAAGAGGTTTTTTTTCAAGATCACTTATCTGATAATATTTAGTAGAGCCATCTCCTTTTACTTTTTCTATGTGCGCTACTTTTACTTTGTCAATAAAAACTTCTCCTTTTTTAACTTTCACTTTTTGCGCAGAAGCAAGCGCGGTAATAAATAAACAAACTAAAATTAACTGTACTTTTTTCATTTTGAAGGCTTTTAAATTTTTGAAGTCGCAAATATAGAATTATAAATCAATAAGTTGATGTATAATATTTTTCAGAATAATGAGTATTAACCTGAGTTTCTATTAATCCCAAACTCGTCAGTTTGAGTGAAATTCTGATAAGAATTTTGTATCGAAGACAAGCGTTTTGGATTTAAAAACCTATTCTCGATACCCTCCAGAGGCGGGCAGGCAATCCGCCAGAGGCGAAATCGAATTAACGGTTTTTAAATCTAATATATTAATAATTGAACTCAGGTAATTTTGATTTTTTTTAGAACTTTAATGATCAAAAGCAGAGGCTATTTTTAATCTCGTATCTTTGTGGCGATGAATAAGAAGATAGAAATACAAGAACTGGGTCTAAAGGATTTTAAAGAAACCTGGGAGTATCAAGAGGTGCTTTTTAAAGGAATTCTGGACACAAAAATCAAGAACAGAAGAGAAGATGCTAACTTGGATACCGATAACTATTTTCTTTTCGTAGAACATCCACACGTATATACGCTAGGAAAAAGCGGTGATATTAGCAATCTATTATTGAATGAAGAGCAACTGAAACAAAAAGGAGCTACTTTTTATAAAATTAATCGTGGAGGTGATATTACATATCACGGACCAGGACAAATTGTAGGATATCCCATTCTAGATCTGGATAATTTCTTTACAGATATTCATAAATACCTTCGTTTTCTAGAAGAAATGGTAGTACTCACCTTAGCAGAATATGGAATTAAAGGAGTGAGAAGTGATGGCGAAACAGGGGTTTGGCTAGATGTAGGTACTCCATTTGCACGTAAAATCTGTGCTATGGGTGTAAGAGCTAGTAGATGGGTCACCATGCATGGTTTTGCATTTAATGTAAACGCAGATTTAGGGTATTTTGATAATATTATTCCTTGTGGAATTAATGATAAGGCGGTTACTTCTCTAAATGTAGAATTAGGAGTAGAAAAAGTAGATATAGCTGAAGTGAAAGAAAAATTACTCAAGCATTTTACAAAGCTGTTCGAAGCAGAAATGATACAACAAAAAACCGAAGCGTAAATCGCCTCGGTTTTCTTTGACTAAAAACTAAACAAATCAAATAGGTTGGGGTTAATTTATTTTATATCCTTCGAACCAACTACCGCTTCCATCTATTCTAACATCATTAGGGCCAAAGTTTCTTAAGGAAACAAATACTTCTTGTCCAACATTTAGGAAGTAAATACCACTAACATCTGTTTTTACATCATCGCCATCAACTATTTGAGTAAAATTAACACCTGTGTCCACATTAAAGCTAATTCTAAAGAAAGAAGAGGTTACTGTATTAGATTGTCTTACTACGGCATGTAGATAATAATATCCACTTTCTGGTGCAACAAATCTTTTTGTAGTAGTGTTAAAAGTATTTCTTGTATCATATGTTTTTATATCCCAGATGTCCGTTTCAATAGTTGTATTGGCATCTAGGTCTTTTACTGCAAAACCATTTCCTCTAACTTTAAAAATAACTGGCGTAGTAGTGGCTGTGGCGTTGTCTACATAGGTTTTTACAGCTCTTTCAGTAGGAACTGCATTGTTACTATTATCAGCAAAGGTTCCGTCTATAGAGATTTCATTAACCGAGGTTCCGTTTTCTAGTTTTAAATCACCATTAACATCTAGCTTAGCAGTAGGAGTTCTGTCAATACCTACGTTGCCACTATTCATATTCTCGATATCATCGCCATTAGAAAACCATCTGGTATCTCCAGAAGTAATTGCATAAGGTACCGCCATTAATTCATTGGTTCCGATTTCTGCTCCATTTAGTGATACGGTTACGTAAGAAGCGACAATACCCCACTGAAGGGTGTTAAAGTCACCGGTCACAGGAACTCCGTCTCCGATTAATAATCCAAATACACCATTAGCACTGGTAGTAATTGTATGGTTTTCTACATATCTTGCAGCGACATCTGGTGCTCCAAACTTTAAAGCAATTTGTATATTAATGGATTCATCGACAAGAATATCACCACTTGCATTTCTGGCTACTCCTTGGTAATTGATAAAGTTTTTTTGTATCGATTGAGCTGATAATAGTGTGCTAAATAATAGTGCGCTTAGTATTAGAAAATTTGATATTATTTTTTTCATGATTTTAAATTTTATAAAATGATATTATTTTTTAATGATTTTAAATGTTTTGTTCTCGTTGGTTGAAGGAATCGAAAGCCTTAGTAAATAGACTCCCTTTGATAGCGATCTAATATCAATTCGTTTATCAACGAGTGAAGTATTTACTTTTTGATTCATTATTTCCTGGCCGTTGAGGTTAAATAAAGAAATAGTGTAGTTTTTACTATCCGGAATCCTGATCGTAAAGAAGTCCAATACAGGATTGGGATATATTGTGATTGCACTATCGCTAAACTGGAATTCTTCTGTAGAGAGTACATTTAGAGAAGCAATTCCAGACCAGAATCCTTGATCTATGGATTCTGAATTTGTGATAGTCCTAATAAACGTTTCACCGATAGTAAAAGTTATCATATGAGATGTATTGCTATTACTGCTTCCAGAATTAGAGATTACACTCGTGTCAATCGATTGTGACTGACTTGTTATTGTAAAACATAGAAGCAGGACAGTGTAGATGATTTTCATAATATTATTTTTAGAGTTATGGTTTTTTTTAATGAAAGGATGTTCGCTATCCCTTAACTTTATAGAATACTCAGGTAGTCTTAGGGTATAAATCAAAAGAGTTTTTTAGTTTCTAAAAAGATCATTGATTCCTGATCCACTAACAGTTAGTTCGTTATTTGTTAGATCTTCATCATTATTGTTGTCGTTTCCATCAATAAAAATATCAGAATCATAGTCTAAAGCAATGCTATAATCTGGCGGGAACTCACCTTCTGCAGGAGATGAAGAATTCCAGGGTCTGGAATAAGTAACTGTTAAAGTTTCGCCAGCAGGTATATTTGTAAAATTAACAGTACCAACTAGATTTCCTGGTGCTGTAGTTCCAAGATTTCGTTCATATAAGTATATAACTTGTTGACCAGAAGATGAGCTAAAGTCAGCATCTCCAATATTAGTTATGGTACCTGTGATAGTAGCTGTTCCGGTAAAATCTTCATCTTTTACTATTGAGAAAATAATAGAAGTAGCTTCTAGATCAATTGTTCCAGGATCAATGGAGTCGTTAGGACACGCGCATAACAATAAAGAGAAAAATAATATTGATAAAATTTTTAAAGTTTTCATTACATTTTAATTACGTTGTTTCACATTAGTGAGACGCATAATCAAAAAGTCAACATATAATTAATGTTAATCTGTATTTGGCTTTTGTATAAATGAAAATTAGTCAGATATAATCACACTGTCAGGCCAAGTCCTTCGACCTTGCTCAGGACAGACAAGAGTCGAGATATTTTCTGTTTTATAAGCTACATATTGAAAACAAGAGTCTTCATCTTTTTGTGATTACATACTCAATGAATTTAGACCGATAACTCCTTAATTTATTTGATAAATTAAAATACTATTTTCTTCTCCCTGAACAGCAAACTCCAGATTGGGATCTTTATCCATATTACCAAGACTTATTACAGAATTTCCATATACCGGGAAATTTGGGAATAATTCGGCATTACTATCATACAGGTACACTTTTTTAGATTGTATATCAGTGATAGCAACATATATTTTATTATTGATATAAAATATTTGAGGCTTCGTGTAGACTCCAAAATCAAGCTCTAAAGTTTTCTCTTTAATAGACAACTTGTTTTCAGAGAAAGTAACCAATGTTTTATTAGTAGCAACCAAAGAACTATTTTCATTCAGTTCTTTATCTACTAAAGATATGGTGCCGTCCGATTGTACCTGAACTAGTTTTCCGTCTTTAGTAAGAGATGTAAATTTATTTTGATATTGTTCCCATTGATTTGTAGAGAAATCAACTTGCTGTTTTACATCTACCCTTGTTCTTCCTAAACGATCTAGAATATTTAGTTTTCCATTTTCCTCGGCTATAAGAATATAATCTTTACTTCCGATACGAATATGTTTAGGAGCCATGATAAGATTAGTTTCTGTTCCTTTAAAACCAAAACCGCTAACAATTTTTCCTTCTGCATCTAACATGGTTACTTCGTTGCCTTGTGTGATAAGAACACGATAGCGTTTGTTTTTATCATAATCAAATAATGACAGTGGCTGTGTAATTGATTTTTCGAATTTTTTTGGATAAGAAGTCACGTCTTTCCCATCTCTATCTACTAGATACAATGTGGTTTCTGTATTAAATAAGAGTTGGTATCTGCCGTTTTTGTAGATGTCGATTTGCTGGATGTCACCCATAATCGCACCATTAATTTGTTTTTTCCAAAAAATAGTTCCTTTGTCAGAAATTAGATAGAGATTATTGTCTACATCCTGCACGGCAATATCCATCCCTTTAGTTCGGTGATTTTGCACCAGGATAGGTCTGTTTAATATCTTATTTTCTAAAGTGGTAGATGCCGTTTGGGTTACTGAGGTAGCAGAACCCTTACTAACGTTCTTTTGGAAAACTCCGTGAATATGAGCAAAGTTACTCTCTTTTATCACTTGCAAAGCTGCTATTTGATATCCTTTAGTTGTAGTTTCATCCCATTGCTTTTGTTTAGACTCTTCAACATTACTAGCAATATAATCCTTAAGATGCTTAATCGAACCGACCATAAGTATTGATGATTCATCCGATAGTTTTTCTGTGGTGTTGATATAATATGCCTGTTCCTGCAATACAGTTTTGTTAAGGATATTCGCTATAATGGTTTGTAACCCATTTTTAGTAGGAGATAGTACAATATGATCTTCGTAAATAAAATAAAATTTAGTATCAAATTCAGGGATCAAAGGTTTCAGTAATCCCGAAAAAGTAGTAGTCTCTTCATAACTAAAAATATCAATATTCCTGTAAGATCCGGAAGCCGATCCTGCCAATTGCTCCAGAGTATTTTCAGGAACTAAAGACGTTAAGGTTAGCATCTTTTCATTTTCCATAAAAATCATTCCAATTTCAGAAACTCCAGATAACATTTCATCAAGATCATCAGGGATGTTTTCTATTTCTCGATCTTGAGCCAAAGCCAAATTCTTTTTCAGGGTATAAAAATCATCATAGGTAAAGGAAATAAATCCATCAGCCGTTACAGGAGTTATTTTGGCAACCCTATTTTCTTGGGCAATGGTATTGTCAAAAATACCGATGGTTGTAGATAATGAATCTTTTTCTATAGCAATACCATCAATATACATCGCATTTTGCTCTAGCTTAGCGTCGACAGAAATCCATCCACTAAAGTTCGATAATTCAGATAAATTTTTATTGGGTAAGATAGAGTTATGAATCTCTTTTAGCTGTTTTCCATTTACTAAAACAGATATAGGGTTTTTTGTATCAGAAACGTCATACGCTTTCATAAGATCTTCGCTTACTGAGATCTTGTTTTCTTGTTGTCTAATTGCATTTTCGATCAATATCTGAGATGAAGAAGCAATCAACAAACTATCTTGCTTCATAGCGTAAAAAGTATCATTACCAGAAACTACTTTATGGATAGTTTTGTTCGAATAGCTTATGTTTTCAATAGTTTTTTGATTCAAAGAATCCTTATCGATAATGGAAGGGTCAAATTTTGAAATATAAGTATACTCAAAATCATTTTTACCAATAGGAGAAAAGCAAAGCAATCCTTTGGGTTGGTTAATCTGATCTAATATCGGAAGCTTTTTGAAGTACGTAAAAAAATCAATCCCACTATTTTTTTTCAAGAAATCATTATCCCTCAACATATTCCTGGTTTGTTCCAGATCATTGATTTTTAATATTACCTGAGCATCCTTAGGAATATAATCAATAAGCGTGTTTGGTTTTTCGGTAGTTGTGTTACAAGCTAAAACAATTGTGGAAATTAGAATTACAACTATTTTTTTCATGTGTTTATTTTCCTTTTTATTCTTTACTATTTCAAGAGATGCCATTATTATTTCAATAACTTTCTTTATTAATCATAACAGTTTTAATAAGCCTGATCATTTCGCATACTAGTACTAAATGTGCCTAAGGCACCAAAGATAATTATTTGAACTCTAGCGAAAGCTGTTCTGGCAATAATCTAAAACTTTTCCGATGATATTTAGTAATACCGTATTTCCGTATAGCATCTCGATGCTCTGCAGTAGGGTATCCTTTGTTTTTTTTCCAGTTATACATAGGAAATTCTTCGTGAATCTTTTCCATATATTCATCACGATACGTTTTTGCTAAAACTGATGCTGCAGCAATATTCATGTATTTACCATCACCTTTAATAACGCAAGTATAAGGTATATTATGATATGGTTTAAACCTATTTCCGTCTACAGATATGTGTTCAGGTTGAGGTTTTAATTGCGCTATTGATTGTTGCATTCCGAGTATAGATGCATTTAAAATATTGATTTTATCAATCTCTTCCATGTAAATATGTGTAACACCATAGGTAATACAACAGTCTTCTAATAGTGGACGCAATGTTTTTCTTTTCGCTTCGCTAAGTTGTTTAGAGTCGTTTAAGATGTCATTGCCGAAGTCATCGGGAAGTATAATCGCTGCAGCGGTTACAGGACCTGCCAGACAACCACGACCAGCCTCATCAGTGCCACATTCGATGAGATCAGGTTTTAATTTTAATTCGAGCATGCTACGAAGATAATGTATGAACAGAACATCAGAAAACTATTTTTGAGAATCAAGAAAAAAAGGTATATCAATTGTAAATCTAGAGCGCAATTGGTATAAGTGCTAAAACGGACAATTCATACCATGAACTTTCGTTAAAAAAGTATATTTTTGCCAACAGTTTATTATATAGATGAAAAAGAACTTAGTATTTATAATTATACTTCTTATTGGATCACTAGCATTTGCTCAGGAAGGAAATGAAGAAGAGATTGGTGGTACAACAACAACTAAAGAAAGGCCGGATTTTTCTCAAAATAGAAGGGAGCGTTCTAAAAAGGCTAAGAGTAAGCCGCCTATAACTGATTATAAGATTATCGATCTAAAAAATGACACTACGTTTGTAGATACTACATTAACTATCCAAAGGGATTACAATTTTAATTATCTAAGACGAGATGACTTTGGATTGCAACCCATAAATAATGTGGGACAAACTTATAATAGTCTTATCAAAGTTGAAGAACGGGATCATTTATTGCCACTTTTCGGTTCCAGGGCAAGGCATTTTAACTTTATGGAAGCGGAAGATATCAAGTATTACAATGTTCCTACGCCACTTACTGAGTTATATTTCAAAACAACTTTTGAACAAGGACAGCAACTGGATGCATTTTTTACAGTAAATACCTCTCCGAGACTAAATCTTTCTATAGCATATAAAGGGAATCGGTCGTTAGGTAAATATCAGCATGCATTAACAAGTACAGGTAATTTTAGAGCTACAGCTAATTATCAAACTAAAAATGATCGATATAGAATAAAAACACATTTTGTTTCACAGGATTTGTTAAATGAAGAAAATGGAGGTTTGTCTGCAACAGGACTTAATCAATATCTTAATAATACCGAAGAGTTTAGTGAGCCAGCTGATTTTGCAGATAGAAGTGCTATAGAGGTTAATTTTGAAAATGCGGAAAATATACTGCTTGGTAAAAGATTTTATCTCAATCATAGATATTCAATTATTAAGAAAACAGATAGTAGTGCTACAGATATATCAATTGGTCACATATTGGATATAACAGATAAGTCTTTCCAATTTGACCAAGACGCGGCTAGTGATCTTTTTGGTGAGTCTTACGAATCCTCAGGAGCTTTATTTGACAAAGTGGCGCTAGAGGATTTTAGTAATCAGCTGTTTGTAGATGTTAATAATGATTGGTTGGGTAGCCTAAGAATCAATATGGGGACTTCTAATTATAATTATGGATATAATACACTAGTTAGTTTAGATGATGATGATAATACCATTATTACTAATAGGATTAAGGGAGATGTATATTCTATAGGAGGATCGTATCAGAAAAATTATAAAGGTTTTCAATTAGCGGCTAACGGTATGTCTATCGTATCAGGTGATTTTGATGGTAATCATATAAACGCTTCTGCTGGATATCAGCTTAATGATTATGGATTACAATTAGGTATTAGTACAAAGTCTGCAGCGCCAAACTATAATTTTTTGTTGTATCAAAGTGATTATGTAGGGTACAATTGGCAGAATTACAATAATATTGATCCCGAAAAAAACTTCAAAAATCTAGAAACACAAAAGATTCAGGCGAATATTAAGGTAAAGAATTTTGCGAATTTAGAAGCTAGCTATACGACTACCGATAATTATACATACTTTACAAAAAACGCCGATTCTTTAACTGTTCCGGAACAATTTGGCGGGAGTATAAATCTTCTAAAACTTAAACTAACGCAAGCATTAAATTTTGGTTGGTTAGGTTTGGATAATACCATAGTGTATCAAAATGTTAGTGGAGCAACCAATACAGTTACTAATGGAGATGTTACTAGGACATATGAAGTCTATAATGTCCCGAATATTGTAACTAGAAATAGTTTGTATTATCAAGATCATTGGTTTAAGAAAGCACTGTTTTTACAGGCAGGTGTTACCTTTAAGTATTATTCTGAGTATGATGCAGATGGGTATGATCCGGTATTGTCAGAATTTTATGTGCAAAGTCCGGAAGAGATTGACTATTTTGATGATGTTGATAAGACGGATGAGGCTGGAGATACAACACAAACTTTTGGAGGGTTTCCTCAGTTTGATATCTTTTTTAATGCCAAGATTAGACAGACCCGTATCTATTTTAAAGTCGAAAATTTTGGAGAAGCTTTTAGTCAGAATAACGAATTTTCTGCACCTGGATATGCACCTCGAGACGCTGTGATCCGTTTCGGTCTGGTTTGGAATTTCTTTTTATAATTTAGGGCGCCCGAGCGGGCTATACGTTACAATTCCTCTCCGCTTTGGCGGATGCGGGATTTTCACTGCTATCCCTGGCGCGATTCATTTTAGTCTATTAAACCCGGATTCCAGAACATTGTTCCACTGTAACATAAAGCATCTAACTTTTGTAATTGTTTTTTTAAATGTTCTACTGAAATTTTTAGAGGAAATTTCATAAGACTAGACTTTTTTGTTTCTTTTTTTGGCAATGAAAAAAGAAAAAAGATAAATTCATGAATGCTTGTAAGTCAAAACCTGATATTTTCCAGTGGCTGAAAGATGTAATAGATTTTTTAATGTATAATCCCGGTTAAAGCAATGAAAATCCTTAGTGACTCTTTGTAGTAAATAGATAGTAAGACGTATCTTTGATATAGATCACTTTCTTTTTATAGCAACCATATTATGAGTACTACCAAGAAACGAAATATATCCGTTTTAGGCCCGGAAACTTTTACAGGAATCAAGCTACAGGAACCTGCAGGATATGCTGCTGGACTTCCTGCAGTAAAAGTAGCACTTACCCACGCGTTTAAAGAGATGGGTGTTGTGAAATCGGTAAGTGGTCTTTTTCAAATGAACCAAAAAGATGGGTTTGATTGCCCTGGTTGCGCTTGGCCGGATCCCGAGAAACCATCCAAACTTGGTGAATATTGCGAAAATGGAGCAAAAGCACTTGCAGAAGAGGCAACAAATAAAAGAGTAGATAAAGACTTTTTTGCTAAATACTCTGTAGAAGAACTCTCTAATTGGTCTGATTATCAAATTGGGAAAAGTGGAAGGTTAATAGAGCCGATGATTTTAAAGCCAGATAGTATTCATTATGAACCAATATCCTGGGAGAAAGCATATGAGTTAGTGGCTAAGAAATTAAAAGAATTAAATACACCAGATGAAGGAATATTTTATACTTCCGGAAGGTCCAGTAACGAAGCAGCTTTTTTGTACGGCTTGTTCGTAAGAGCTTTTGGGACTAATAATATGCCAGATTGTTCTAATATGTGTCACGAATCTAGCGGAGTTGCATTAAGCGAGACTTTAGGAATAGGAAAAGGTTCTGTGAAGCTAGAAGATTTTGATCAGGCAGAAATAGTAATGGTAATCGGTCAAAATCCAGGGACCAACCATCCCAGAATGTTATCAGCCTTGCAAAAGTGTAAGGAGAATGGAGGAAAAATCATTAGTGTCAATCCTTTAGAAGAAGCAGGGTTGATAAGATTTAAAAATCCTCAAGAAGTTAAAGGAGTATTCGCTTCAGGGACTTCGCTAACAGATATACATCTTCAGGTAAAAATCAATCAGGATGTTACGCTATTAAAAGTGATTCAAAAGAAATTGGCAACTTTAGATCAAGAAAATAAAGATGTGTTTGATCATCAGTTTATAGCAGCCTATACCAGTGGTTATGATGAGTTGCTAAAAGACTTAGAACAATACTCTGAAAAAGAATTAATAGA
The DNA here is from genome assembly GCF_947495315.1 of uncultured Aquimarina sp. Classification (GTDB taxonomy): domain Bacteria; phylum Bacteroidota; class Bacteroidia; order Flavobacteriales; family Flavobacteriaceae; genus Aquimarina. Next base: position 40,074 of record NZ_CANLYD010000027.1, read on the forward strand.
ATTGTGTGGGGTAGAAGAATCTTTAATTGATGAGGTTGTTCAATTATTAGCAAGAAGAAGTAAGATCATTATTTGTTGGGCAATGGGATTGACGCAACATAAAAATGGTGTAAACAATATAAAGGAATGTGTTAATCTGTTATTGCTTAAAGGAAGTTTAGGTAAACCAGGAGCAGGAACTTGCCCTGTTAGAGGACACAGTAATGTACAAGGAGATCGAACTGTTGGGATTATGCATCACGTTTCACCAGCACTTAATGAGTCGATAGAGAAAACTTTTGGTTTTACAGCTCCTGATAAAGAAGGTTTGGATACAGTACATGCTATAGAAGCTATGAATAAAGGAAATGCAAAAGTCTTTATAGCACTTGGAGGTAATTTTTTATCAGCTGCGTCTGATACGGAATTCACTGCAGAAGCACTACAGAATTGTGAGCTTACAGTTAATATTAGTACAAAGTTAAATAGAGCACACTTAGTTGCAGGTAAAACTAGTTTAATACTGCCAACATTAGGACGTTCAGAATTAGATCAAAAGGATGGGAAACCAAGATACTTCACCGTAGAGAATAGTATGGGGAAAGTACATCAGTCTAAAGGAATGCTACAACCAGCTTCGGACAACCTAGTTAGCGAACCAGAAATAATAGGTGGAATTGCAAATGCATATTTTAATGAAGGACATCCAGTACAATGGAAACAACTTAGTGAAGATTATGAGTTGATTCGAAAAAAAATAGAAGAAGTAATCAAAGGGTTCGATAATCTAAATGTCAGATCAAAAGGTTCGGGTTTCTATCTACCTAATAATGTAAGAAATTTAGACTTTAGTAAACTTCCAGAAGGAAAAGCACAATTTAGTTGTTGCGATTTACCAGAGCATACTTTAAAAGAAGATGAATTATTATTAATGACAATTCGTTCACACGATCAATTTAATACAACTATTTATGGGTTAGATGATCGTTATCGTGGAATTTATAATGAACGCCGTATCGTTTTAATGAATGTTCAGGATATGAATAAACGTGAACTAAAAAAGTTTGATATCATTAATATGGTAAGCTTATATGATAATATAGAAAGAAAAGCATCTAATTTTTTAGTAATACCTTATAATATACCACAAGGAAATATAGCGGCGTACTTTCCTGAAACAAATGTTTTAGTTCCTTATAATCATTATGCAGATAAGAGTAATACACCAATTAGTAAATCTATTGTTGTTACATTAGAGGTTGCTTTGTTTTGATTTTAGATTTATTTATTATTTTTCTGTTTGTAAGTTTAATGTTTAGAGGGTGTTATAAAAAGATTAAAATTTTCTTTAAAAAAGTTGTTGATTTAACGGAAAAGGGTTGTATGTTTGCACCCGCAAAACGGGATATTGTTTTTGTTTAGTTCATTGATTAGGATTTTGTTTGTTTA
>NZ_CANLYD010000028.1 GCF_947495315.1 uncultured Aquimarina sp.
AGGTGTCAAAAATGTAGAATTCTTCCTTTTTAGATTAACACAAATATTTGCATAAACACAACAATTGGTCTTGATCCCCAATATTTTCTAAAGTTTTTTTTAAACAACAGGGAAATCACTCATTGTAATTAAGGAAGATGTTTGTTATAGACCATAAGGAAATGAATTTGTTACAGTCTAAAAGAAAGCCTTGAATTGAATCAAAAACTAATGAAGTAAGTATTGTTTAATATCTTGTCTCAAATGTTCTATAACCTTTGCTCAAGTCAAATGACTTACTCAATTTTAGACACTCTTGTTTTCCTAATTATATAGTAATTGGAATTTTTCGGAACATTATCCACTTACTATTAATAAAAAAATAGTAAACAATATTAATTAGTGTCAATTAGCATCAGATATAATTTAGGTAGATAAAAAGGAAAATGTTGTACCCAAACAAAAAAACCTCTCAGAAATGAGAGGTTTTATGACTGCAATCTTGCATTTAAAAAGTGCGGGCGGGGAGACTCGAACTCCCACACCTCGCGGCACTAGATCCTAAGTCTAGCGTGTCTACCAATTCCACCACGCCCGCATTAAAACTCTTACAAAACTTAGGACTATCTGCAAAAGCGAGTGCAAATATAAACAATACTTTTAAAATAAAAAGTCTCAACAAAAAAAATATAAACTTTTAGTACTTTTAGGCAAAATTAACTCAATCCAAATGCAAAATACTAAATCTTACGTTCAGGAACATAAAGATCGTTTCATCAACGAACTTGTGGAACTACTCAAAATACCGTCTATTAGTGCAGACTCAGCATATAAAAAAGATGTTATCAAAACAGCGGATGAAATAAAGAAAAGCCTGCAAAATGCGGGCTGTGATCTTGTAGAAATATGTGAAACTCCTGGATATCCTATTGTGTACGGAGAAAAGATGATAAATCCTGATCTTCCTACAGTGTTAGTATATGGACATTATGATGTACAGCCACCAGATCCGATAGATCTTTGGGATAGCCCTCCTTTCGAACCGGTTATCAAAAAAACAGAATTACATCCCGAAGGCGCAATTTTTGCCAGAGGAGCTTGCGATGATAAAGGGCAAATGTATATGCACGTTAAGGCGATGGAGTTAATGACCAAAACAGATCAACTTCCTTGTAATGTAAAGTTCATGATAGAAGGAGAGGAAGAGGTAGGAAGTAATAGTTTAAGTTGGTTTGTAGAAAGAAATCAAGAGAAACTATCTAATGATGTAATTCTGATTAGTGACACAGGTATGATAGCTAAGGATGTTCCGTCAATAACTACAGGTCTTAGAGGATTAAGTTATGTAGAAGTAGAGGTTACAGGACCTAATAGAGATTTACATAGTGGATTGTATGGAGGAGCTGTGGCTAATCCAATTAATATCCTGACCAAAATGATTGCCTCCTTACACGATGAGAATAATCACATTACCATTCCTGGTTTTTATGATAAAGTAGAAGAACTTTCTAAAGAAGAACGTGCAGAAATGGCAAAAGCTCCATTTTCTCTGGAAGCGTATAAAAAGTCATTAGATATTAAAGCAGTATACGGAGAAAACGGATATACAACTAATGAACGTAACTCAATTCGTCCTACATTAGATGTAAACGGAATTTGGGGCGGATATACAGGAGAAGGAGCTAAGACAGTGATCGCAAGCAAGGCGTATGCTAAAATTTCCATGCGTTTAGTACCTAATCAGGATTGGAAAGAAATCACTGAGCTGTTTAAGAATCATTTCGAAAGTATCGCTCCAGAATCAGTAACGGTAAAAGTTACACCACATCACGGCGGACAAGGATACGTTACTCCAATAGATAATATAGGATATAAAGCTGCAAGTAAGGCCTATCAAGATACTTTTGGTAAAACTCCTATACCACAACGAAGCGGAGGAAGTATTCCTATAGTTTCTTTATTCGAAAAAGAACTGAAAAGTAAAACCATCCTCATGGGATTTGGATTAGATAGCGATGCGATTCATTCCCCAAATGAACATTTTGGGGTTTGGAATTATCTAAAAGGTATAGAAACTATTCCGTTATTTTATAAGTATTTTACAGAATTATATAAGTCATAAAACATTTTTAAATTAAAGCATATTAATTAAACCACTCATTTTGAGTGGTTTTTTACTTTTTTTGAAAATATATTTGGAAATACAGATTTTTACTCTACATTTGTAGAGTTAATTCTAACAATGTAGAGTAATGCAATTATCTAAAGCCGAAGAACAATTAATGAAATACCTCTGGAAGCTAGAGAAAGCTTTTATGAAAGATTTACTAGATGCCTTTCCGGAGCCCAAGCCTGCAACGACAACAGTGGCTACTTTGCTTAAAAGAATGGCTGATAAAGGATTTATAGCGTACACATTGTACGGAAAGTCTAGAGAATATTACCCTTTGGTAAAAAAGACGGATTATTTTTCTAAACATGTAAACGGTTTGATAAAGAATTTTTTTAATGACTCTGCATCACAGTTTGCTTCCTTTTTTACTTCAGAGACGAACTTATCAACTTCAGAATTAGAAGAGCTTAAAAAGATTGTAGATCAGGAACTTTTAAAGAAACAGAAATGATAGCGTATATAATAAAATCATCACTTTGTTTGATGCTCTTATGGGCATTCTATAAGTTGTTTTTAGAAAAGGAAAATATCCACTTTGTAAAGAGGTTTTACCTTCTTTTTAGTTTAGTTTTTGCATTTATTATCCCATTGATTACACTGACTTATGAAGTGGAAGTCATTGTTCAATCGGAAATAGTTTCAGAAATAACAACTCCTTTATTGATAGCAGCTAAAACAGAAATAATCCAAGAATCGGTTGATTATTTGTCCATTATTTTGTGGAGTATTTATGGAATAGGTGTTTTGGTATTTGGTTTTCGATTTATCCGAAATATAGTTGTTATTTCTAAAAAGATCAGAACCAATGAAAGACTAAAAGAACCGTCACATATTAATGTGTTATTAAGTAGTTCAATAATTCCGCATACGTTTCTGAGTTACATTTTTGTTCCTAAAAAAGAATTTCAGAATAAAAATATCCCTGAAGAAGTATTGCTTCATGAAAAAACACACGTACTACAAAAACATACACTAGACATACTGTTTGTAGAGGTTTTGCAAGTAATCTTTTGGTTTAACCCTTTATTTATTTTTATAAAAAGATCTATAAAGCTAAACCACGAGTTTCTTGCGGATCACAACGTATTGAAACAACGATTTTCAATACAAAACTACTTTGAATTACTCCTTAATTATCCCAACAGCTCTAATCAAGCTGTATTATCGAGTCCTATTAATTATTCATTAACAAAAAAGCGATTACAGATGATGACAAAAGAATTTTCGAAAAAAAGAACGATGCTAAAGCTAATCACTTTAGTGCCTGTTTTATCACTATGCGTATTATTTTTTAATAACGAAATAGTGGCTAAAGAAGTAGAACGACCACTTGATGAAATTATATATCCTGATGCTGAAGAATTTAATACGCTCGAAAAACCTTCAATTATTGTTTTAAAAAACGTAGAAAAAACAACAGCTTCTGAAATAACTATTCAGAACAGTTTTCAGGAAGGAGTGACAGAAGAAATGGTAAAAGAATATAATATCTGGGCAAAAGATTTAAATTCTAAAATCAATGGTAATAAGCAGATTACCATCAGAAAAAGTGATATTGATCGAATGAAATATATTTATAAAAATATGACTTCCGATCAACGTAAAGGAGCTGAACAATTTCCTGATATACCGCCTCCGCCACCAGCTCCAAAAGTAATGAAAGGAGAAAAAAGTGATATTCCGCCACCTCCACCACCTTCTGAGGCTCCAAAAGTGAAAAAAGGAGAAAAGAGTAATATTCCACCTCCTCCTTCTCCTCCTGCACCAATAGAGGAAAATGCTCCAAACCATGTATCAATAAAAGAGAATTGGACGAAAGAAGAAAAGGCACATCTAAAAGAACAAGTTCAAAATGAACTAGCAAGAGAGCGTGCAGAGGTTGAAAGAGGACGTGCAGAAATTGAAAGAGAAGAAGCGATATTGAGGGGTGAGGAAGCCGAAAAACAGCAAGAACTTGCTTCCGAATTGGCAATGCTGAATGCCGAAGAGGCAAGACGAGCGGCAGAAAATGCTCGCGAAATTGCTATGGAAGCATCTCAGGAAGCGAGATTAAGAGCGCGAAATCAATCTAGAGAGTCAATGAGAGAGGCTAAAATGCAAACTAGTAAAGCTGAAAAAGAAATGCGTAAAGCCGAAATGGAGGCAAGAAAAAACGCTATGGAAGTCGAGTTGGAAGCTAGAAAAGCAATGAGAAAAGCAGAAATGCAAGCTCGTAAAGCTGAGATGGAAGCAAGAAAAAGTGCAAGGCAAGTAGAAATGGAAGCTAGAAAAGCAGAACTCCAAGCAATGAGAGTAGCCAGGAACCATTCACCTGATAAATTAATAGAAAGGATGGCTAAAAACGATGCTGATTTTTATTATAATGGGAAACAAATTTCTGCCAAAGAAGCACTTAAACTTGTTGAAGACTCTAATAAAAATCTTTCGATAGATGCGTCTACAAAAAATGGCAAATCAAAAGTGAAACTTAAAGATTGATCGAAATTCAGTTATTATTAAGTGTATAAATTATCTAAAACCTCACCTTGGTGGGGTTTTTTACGCAACATTTAGTTAGAAATCAGCGTTATAAGTCTATTGTCGATCAAAAAACACCCTTAGATTATGTTAAAACGATTTTTTATTATGTGCTCCGGTGCAGACGCGGATATACTGGCGGATAGTTCTAATGGAGAACAAAACAAGTATGCAGGTATTGGTGCAACTGTGTTTTTTACTGCACTTATGGCATTTTTAGCGGCTAGTTATGCACTTTATACTGTATTTGATAATTATTTTACTGCTATTTTCTTCGGATTAGTATGGGGATTATTGATCTTTAATCTGGATCGATTTATTGTTTCTACAATTAAGAAAAAAGACAATTTTTTAGATGAACTATTACAGGCTTCTCCCAGGATTATTTTAGCGGTGATTATAGCAGTTGTTATTTCAAAGCCCTTAGAATTAAAGATTTTTGAAAAAGAGATTGATCAAGTACTACTGGAGCAAAAAAATGATCTAACATTAGCGAATCAAGAACAAATAGCAACACAATATACACCTGCTATCGCAGCAATTGATAGTGAAATAGTTGGGTTAAAACAAGAAGTCAGTACTAAGGAAACAGAAGTAAATGAGCTGTATGAAACTTATATTGCTGAGGCAGAAGGTCGAAAGGGTACAGAGCTTGTAGGTAAAGGACCTGTTTATAAAGAGAAAAGAGAAAAGCATGATGCGATGCTGACTCAATTGGTAGAGCTGAAGAAAACAAATGCCGAAAAAATCACGAGTTTAGAAGTACAAAAAACTGAACTGGCATCAGCCTATGAGAAACAAATAGAAGCTTCTCAGCCAATCATTGATAATTTTGACGGATTAATGGCGAGAGTAAATGCACTTAACGAATTGCCATGGTTACCTTCATTTTTTATCTTTTTATTGTTTTTGGCTATTGAGACTTCTCCAATTTTTGCAAAGTTACTTTCACCAAAAGGAGAATATGATTTTAAAATCGAGGATGTAGAGGGTGAGGTAAAAACTTGGACGGCACAGAAAGCTGATCAACGCAAAATCCTGTTAGCAACAGATCATACCGTGAATGATCGAGTATATGGTGATATTGCAGAAGAAGATGAATTGTATCAATACAAAAAGAAAATCGCAAGAGAATTAATGCAGAAACAACAGGATACTTTTTATAAGAGGCAAACTGGGATTTTGTAAGTGCTATTTGTCATTCCAGCGTAGGGCGGGATCTAAATATTAAGTTTCATTATTTTGGATTCCGGCCTACGCCGGAATGACAAGCTTATCGGAAATTAAAATTTCCGATCTGGATGATAAACGCTTAAATCCAATGATGGTTTTTTATCTGAAATCAGTTCCGAAACTAATTTACCGGTAGCTGGCCCCATACTCCAACCCATCATTGCATGTCCAGTGGCAATGGTAAGATTTTTGCATTTGCTAGATTTACCAATGTAAGCCATGCCATCTGGAGAGACAGGTCGTAAACCACAGGCAGCATCATTCTTTTCTTCATCAGTAAGAACAATATCTGGATAGTATTTATGAGCAGCATTGGCAATGGCTTCGACTCTTACTTCATTAATATCATGATTGATTCCAGCGATTTCCATGGTTCCTGCAAAACGAGTAAATCCTTGCATTGGAGTAACGGCTACTTTGGCTTCTGCTAGAATCGTAGGCATTGTAATTCCTAAATCTCTTTTAGAGTTTATTCGATATCCTTTTCCTGCTTCAAGCAATAATTTGATTCCGAGTTTTTTACTCAATAATTTAGACCAAGAACCAGCAGCTACTATAAATTCATCCGCGTTATATGTATTAGAAGTACTTCTTACAGAAACGATTTTATTATTACTTACATCAATATCATTGATCTTTTCATTTTTTCGAAATGTAACGCCAGATACTTCTAGATAAGCTTTCATTTCTTCCATAAATAGATGTGGAGTGGTATGTCCATCACATTCATACAATACTGCACCTTTAGCATTTAGTTGTATGTTAGGTTCTATTTGTTTTAATTCAGGAAAAGAAAGATTCTTAACCGGTAAGCCTTCTTCTTGGGCTATTTTTCCTATGTGAATTTCCTCCTCCAGCAGTTTATCTGATTGACAAAGCATTAATAATCCTTTTCGTTCTAAATGAAAGTTAAAATCCTCTTGTTCCTTAATTTCAGAATATAAATCTCTGCTTAATAGATTTATATCTTTAATGGCAGAAATACTACGAGCTACGTTTTCTGAAGAACAAGATTTATTGAAAGCCCAAGCCCATTGTAAGAAATCAGATTTTAAGCGAGGTTTTATAAATAGTGGACTAGCAGGATTGAACATCCATTTTAATCCTTTTTTCATGACTCCTGGAGCTGCTAATGGAATAATATGACTGGGAGTCAGATATCCGGCGTTTACATAAGAGGCACCATAATCCATAGAGGACTGATCTATAACGGTTATGTTATGACCTTCTTTATGCAAATAGTATGCTGAACAAAGTCCAATTATTCCACCTCCGATGATAATTACTTTTTTACTCATAGTTGTAAACACTTCGACAAGCTCAGTGTGACATATTGTTTTTTATTTCTATTTCATAAATTATCAGTTATTCTGTCAGTCTGAGCTTGTCGAAGACTTTTATATAACCTGAAATCCGTGTGCATAGGGATCATCTTGATCATCAATAATGATGGTGTTGTATCCGTATATTTTTGCCCACCCTTGTATACTAGGAATGATAGCTTTTTGATTAACTAACTCAGTTTCTTCTTCGATTCTTCCTATAAATTTAGAACCAATAAAACTTTCATGTATGAATTCTTCTCCTTTTTTTAATTTTCCTTTAGCATATAATTGCGCCATCCTTGCTGATGTTCCGGTACCACAAGGAGAACGATCTATAGCTTTATCTCCATAAAAAACTGCATTTCTTCCGGACGAACTAGTATCGATTGGATCTCCTGTCCATAGGATATGGCTAACATCTCTGATGGTTTCATTTTCTGGATGAATAAAATAATCAGGATATTTTTCGTTAATTCGATCTCGAATAACTTGAGAATATTGGATCAATTTAGAAGCGGTGAAATCCTGTATTCCACTAAAGTTTTTCTGAGGATCTACAATTGCGTAATAATTACCGCCGTAAGCCACATCAAAAGTAATTTCACCTATTTCCGGACAGTCAATAGTGAGGTTTTCTTTAGCTAAATAGGATTTAACGTTTTTTAGTTTTACCCAATCTACTTTTTTTCCAGATTGTTGATATTCGATTTCAACTAATCCTGCAGGGGCTTCCATTCGTATTTTTCCGGGAATTTTAGGTTGGATTAAATCCTCTTCAATAGCTATAGTAATGGTTCCTATAGTTCCATGGCCACACATTGGTAAACAACCGGATGTTTCTATAAAAAGAATAGCGAAATCATGTGCAGGATCGTGTGGTTCAAATAAAAAGCTACCGCTCATCATATCATGACCACGAGGTTCGAACATTAATCCCGTTCTTATCCAATCGTACTCCTTTAAGAAATGCTGTCGTTTTTCACTCATAGAATTACCTTTGAGATCCGGATGTCCTGTGGTAACTACTCTCACCGGATTTCCGCAGGTATGAGCATCGATGCATCTATAAGTTGTTTTGGACATGGCTGCTAGATCTTATCATAATTTTGTTTGCCATTCACTAAACGAGATATTCCTAACGGATTTTCATTTTTAAGTTCATCGGGTAATAAGTCATTTGGCCAACTTTGATAACTGAATGGTCGTACCCAGCGTTTTATAGAATGAATCCCAACTGCTGTAAATCTACTATCCGTTGATGCTGGATATGGACCTCCGTGAAGCATAGCAGGGCAAACTTCTACACCCGTAGGAACACCGTTGAAAATAATTCTTCCCACACGATTTTGGAGCGCTTCAATTACAGAGATATATCTAGTAGTTTCTTCTTTTTCGGCTAGTATTGTTCCTGTTAGCTGACCTTCTAGATTATTGATAATAGTTTCTAATTCATTTGCGTCTGCACATTGTACTACCATAGAAAAAGGACCAAATACTTCTTGATGTAAAGTAGCATTTTCTAAAAAAGTTTTTCCTTCTACCGTGGTTACTGTTTGTCTCGCATGATTAGTTGCTACATCATTTTGATAATCTGCGGTAACGGTCAATCCACTTTGCTGTAATGCATTAGATTTGTTTTTTTCATAATTACCAATGATATTAGGATGTAACATGCAGGATGGTTCAATTTTTATAATCTCATCAGAAAGGATATTGATAAAATTATCAAGTAAATCGCCTTTTATTCCTAAAATGAGTCCTGGGTTTGTACAAAATTGACCAGTTCCGAGGGTGATGGATTGGGCATATGTCTTAGCGAGCGCTTCACCTTTTGATGCAGTTGCTTTGGGAAGTAGAATTACAGGATTAACACTTCCCATTTCTGCAAACACAGGAATAGGTTCTGGTCGCTGAGATGCTAAATCAAAAAGAGCTCTTCCTCCTTTGATACTTCCAGTAAAACCGATAGCTTTTACTTTGGGATGTTTGACTAATTGAACCCCAACTTCAATTCCTGAGCTATTGAGATTAGAAAATACGCCGTTAGGCATTCCGGTTTTTTGTGCCGCTTTGATGATAGCAGATGCAACTAATTCACCTGTTCCAGCATGCATAGGATGCGATTTTACAATTACAGGACATCCTGCTGCTAATGCAGCGGCAGTATCTCCGCCTGCTGTAGAATAGGCTAAGGGAAAATTACTAGCTCCAAAAACAACAACGGGACCTAAAGGAACTAACATTTTACGAATATCCTGTTTCGGGATTGGTTTTCTTTCTAAATCAGCAGTATCAATTGTAGCTTCTACCCAAGAACCAACTTCTACTAATTCTGCAAACATTCGTAATTGTCCTATGGTTCTACCACGTTCACCTTTTGCTCTACCTTCTGGTAATCCTGTTTCGGATATATAAGTTTCAATAAGTATTTGGTCTAATGCCAAAATTTCATCTGCAATCGCGTTAAGAAACTGAGCTTTTTTAGTGCTAGAAACTTTTTTGAAAGATCCGAATGCTTCTGATGCTAGTGACACCGTTTTTTCTATTTCCTCTGTAGAGGCTTCAAAAAAAGTATGCTCGTTTTCGAGATTCAACTTAGGGTTAAAAGTTGTATATGTTTTGGGTCCTTCAGAAGAAAGTTGATTTCCGATATAGTTTTTGCCAGTGATCATGATTGATGATTTAGTGAGTTAGTTTTATGACGATTTAATAAACTAATGATTTGTAATTTGGTAGAGATGGTCTTGTCTTTATACCGTTTTCAATAATCTCTAATACTTTATTACGTTCTTCGCCAACCAGAGCAAGCCTGGGGGCACGTACATTTTCTGTACCAATACCAGTAGCAACTTCTGCCAGTTTAATGTTCTGTACTAATTTAGGGTTTATATCTAACTCTAGCAATGGTAAAAACCAACGATAAATAGCTATCGCTTCTTGAATTCTTCCTGCTTTTTGCAATTCATAAATAGCAACTGTTTCCTTAGGAAAAGCACAAACTAATCCAGCAACCCAGCCATCTGCACCCATCAATAAACTTTCTAGGGCTAAAGTATCTACACCAGAAAGAATTTTTAATCGATCTCCAAATCGATTTTTTAAACGAGTAATGTTAGAAATATCTCGGGTAGACTCTTTTACTGCCTGAATATTATCCAGTTCGATAAGTTCTTCGAACATATCTAAGGTCACTTCAATTTTATAATCTACAGGATTATTATAGATCATAATAGGTAAATCAGTACTTTTTGCAACTTCTTTAAAATAAGTCACTGTTTCTCTATCTCCAGCTTTATAGCGCATCGGTGGTAGCATCATTAATCCATTTGCTTCATCTTCTTCGGCTTTACGAGCCGCTTCAATAGCTCCTTTTGTGCTTTGTTCTGCAATATTAATAATCACTGGAATTCTACTTTTTACAATATTTACCGTAGTTTTTACCAAAGTGCTTTTTTCGGCATTGTCCAGAGTACTGGCTTCTCCTAAAGTTCCTCCCAGGATGATACCATGAACACCAGCATCCAGCTGTGCTTCGATATTTGTAGTAAACATTTCCAGATCCAAAGTGTCTTCATTTGTAAACTTTGTAGTAACAGCTGGCATTACGCCTTTCCAATCTATAACCATTCCTTATAATTTTGGTTCAAATATATTGTCAATTTAAATGTAAGGATATCCCGAAATTATCCTATAGTAATACTATATTACCTCTTATTGTGTTGATTTGTTTAATTATGATTAATATTGAAGTAGATATTGCTATAAATGAAAGTTTTACCTTTTAAAATACCGAAATCTTCAACTGATACGTTAATCGTTCAAGAAGATAAGGAAATTGTCTTATATGATAAATTCCATCAGCATGAAGAAATACAGATTTCTATTATTATATCAGGAGAAGGTAGCGTAATAGTTGGCGATACTATTACTGATTATAGACCAGATGATATTTTGGTTTTTGGTAGTAATGTTCCTCATGTATTACAAAGTGCAGTGTCAGATCAGGAATCTTATATGATTTCTCTTTTTTTTACTAAAGAGTCTTTTGGGAAAATGTTTTTTGAGCTCCCGGAATTTGAAGATTTATCGAGTTTTTTTAGAAGTTCGGTATACGGAATTAGAGTGCTTTCAAAAAAACAAAAATTAAAAAGACAATTCTTTAAAATTCTTAAAACAGAGGAAAGACTTGATCGTTTTACGATTTTTCTGAAGATCTTAAAACTATTAAAAACAGCAAAGATCGAAACCATATCTTCATTTATTTCGAAAAGAGCGTATACGGATAATGAAGGTAAACGTATGGCTAGAGTTTTTCAGGCAGTGATGAATGAATTTAACCGGGACTTTTCACTTAAAGAAGTTGCGGATCTTGCACATATGACTCCAAATGCCTTTTGTCGTTATTTTAAACAACGTACAAACAAAACGTTTTTCCAATTTTTGATTGAAGTCAGAATTGAGAATGTTTGTAGATTACTGTCTAAAGAAACGGAGATTACTATATCCGAAGCTTCCTATAATAGTGGTTTTAAAAATTTATCCAACTTTAATAGAAAGTTTAAAGAAATAAAAGGAATTACCCCTTCTCATTATAAAAAGAGATTACACGATTCCCATTTTGTTCAGTAGAAAGGAAGCATTCATATTTTGACAAATACCATCTTTAAATTTATAATCAAAATATAGTTCATCATTCACAATCTGTGCATCAAAGAATCTGTTTTTTACTTCATCTAATTCTGATGCTATTTCGCATAGACTTAAATCATGAGTGGCTATAATTCCTGTTGCGTTGGCTTTGACCAGTTTCTCTACAAACTTGCGAGATCCTGCTGCTTTATCTTTACTGTTTGTGCCTTTTAATATTTCATCCAGAATGATAAAATATTCATCATTTTGTAGCGCATCAACGATTTTTTTAAGTTGTGTTAACTCCGAAAAGAAGTAAGAAGCATCATCACTTAGCGAATCTGATGTTCTCATACTAGTGATCAATTTGATGGGTCGATATACACAAGATTTTGCACAAATCGGCAGACCAATATTAGACATTACAATTTGTAATGCTACAGTTCTTAGAAAGGTACTTTTTCCAGCCATATTAGCACCAGTAATGATAAAAAATTCTTCTTTGGCAATAGTGATATCGTTATCTATTCGTTTCTCGGCATGTAGCATAGGATGTCCTAAGTCTTGAGCATTAAGAATTGTGCCTTCTGTAGTTAGTTCCGGATATACATAATCAGGATTATTAAAAGCAAAATTTCCTAAGGAGTTATACGAGTCAAAAAAGGCGATAACTTCGAACCATTGATCTACTTTGTTGTGATGCGTAGCGATCCATTTTTCAATACGATAACACTGAATGATATCCCAAAGAAATAGACCATTAGCTAAAACCCCAAACATCATATTGTTTCGTTGATCCAATGCATTGAGGATACCTGCAAACTTTTTCAGTATTACCGATGCCTTTTCTTTTTCATTGATTACATCTTGCTGTTTTTCTTGAAGTAAAGTAGATTCGAAATTACTTTTCTCAATCTGATCTACCAATTTGTAATATTGTTCGAAAGTATCTTTTACTTTATTAGATTTACTATATAAGGTGTTGATTTTTTTAAGTTGAGATCCTGTAATCCCTAAACCTATAAAAAACCATAGTAAAAAGACTTGAAACGTAATGACTTGCATAAACAATAACACGATCATTAGTACTGAAATTCCAGATACTATTGCAGGAAGTATGCGCATTATTTTTGGCACAAAGGGAGTGTAATTCTGAAGCCATTGTCGGATAGTAGATACTGAAATAGATACATCAACCAGAGAAGCAACTGCGCTGAATTCCTGGCGCCATTCCGGTAGTTTAGATAGGTTTTTAATAGCATCTTGTTTTCGTTCTATATTTTCAATATTATTACTTTGTAGTATAGCGGTTAGTTTATTTTTTCCGGCAGCTGTTGTTGTTCGATTGGCATATTGAAAGAAAGATCGATCTCCAAATAAATCAATATCATGACTATATGGGTGTGAAGGATCAATATACTTTTTTCCACTAGATAGCTTATTATAATCACCATCAAAAACATCTAGCTCCAACTGGTTAAGGTCGATCAATTTCTGAAGCTTATTTTTTATGTAAGACAGATCTGTGTGACGATTTACCATAATAATGAACCCTATTATACCTATTACGATACTTCCTATAATGATTTGTGTATTAGGATACCCGAAATAGATACCTGCTATAATACCTAGAAAAACGAATAGTCGAATTGTACTGGAAACAGCAAGTTGTTTCTTTACTTTTTTTAATGATATATTATGAAGATCAATTTGTGATCTATAAAATTGTTGTGGGTCGTTCATATTTTTTTAAAGAATAAATAGTGTAAATCAAAAAAAAGATGGCTATTTAAATAAAATTTCTTTTCTCTTCTAGATATTCTTGTTTTTTTAAAGGTTTTCTAATTCTTGTTTTGCTTTTTTGGTTAAACCACTTACTACTAAATCGTAAGAGTGATCAATCAATTCGCATAGTATGTTAGTAGCTAAATTGCCCGAAAAGTTAACAGTATTCCAATGTTTTTTACTCATATGATATCCAGGCTCGATTTCTGGATGGAATTCTCTAAGTTCGATGGACTTATCTGGATCACATTTTAGGTTTACACTAAAAGGAAGTCTATTCAAACCTGTTAACGCAAACATCTTTTCCATTACCTTAAAAACCAGTGTTGTTTCGTCAAAAGGAAATTCTTCGGTTACTCCCTTTTTTGATAAACAATAATCTCTAAAAGCTTCTATATTCATGTGCTATATTATTATCTATTGATTTTACCCTTACTCATAATCATGTTTGGATCAGGTAACGCATCAAATCCAAATTGTTTATATAACCCATGAGCATCTGCTGTGGCAAGCATCCAGCGGTGAACTTTTTGTAATTCAGGATGTTCCATAATTGTTTTCATTAATTTTTTCGAATACCCTTTTCCTCTGTGATTTTCCGCAATGAAAACATCCATTAGATAACCGAATACAGTATAATCAGTAAGGACTCTGGCAAAACCAATCTGTTGCCCATCTAAATAAACGCCAAAATTAAGGCAATGTTCTATACTCGCTACTACTTCGTCTTTTGTTCTTCCCTTTGCCCAGTATGAATTGGTCAAAAATTGATAAATGAAGTTGATATCTAACTTTGAATTTTTTGTAGAAATAATAATGCTCATCAGTTTTAATTTATAAGCTTTTGGTCAGGATTATTGTCTAATTCCAGTGAAGAATAATCTAATGTCCAACCAATAGATTCTGCTACTGTTTCCATAAGTGAAATAACAGTGAGTAATTCTTTGCCGGCTGATTCGATTAATCCACTTTCAGGGATTTTATCGATAATAAATTGCTTAGCTTCTTGGTTGATATCAGTAAGGTCATTAGAAGTCATTGGGTTAAGCCAACCTTCTTTTTTATCGTAATATTTAAAGTCAGTTTCTATTGTTAGTAGTTTTGGCTTTGGAAATTGAGTTAACACGATTCTTTTGTTTTTAGTATCACTATCTAACTTTATTTTGGAAAGATCAAAACCTACATGTGCTTTCGCATCTATAAGAATCAGGGCTTTTTTCTTTCCTCTAATGGTTTTGAAGAATTTTTCTTTTACACTTTCATAATGATAGATTTCAGCAAAATCACCTTCGACAGTAACCAACTTACAAACACTTCTAATTTTTTCCATTAGGATTGTAGACTGTGTTTGTATACCAGCTCTTTTTTTTGCAGCGCTAAACCTGGAAAAAATAAAATACGCCAAAACAGAACCTATCAATAATCCAATAAATAATAACTCCATATTAATTCTTTTTACTCGATAATCGAGATTTAAATGCTCTGAGACTTGCTCTGAGTTAGTTTACCTATCTCGCCAAGGTGTGTAAATTTAAATCCTTTTTCATATTTCAATCCATAACCGAGAATTCTATCAAAGGCAGCATGCGAAAATAGAATAATTCCGCAGAGTTGTATAAGCTCATTCGATAAATATATTCCAACGCAATACATGAAAATAGCTAAACCTTTATGATGAAAAATGTTGTAAGTAAGCGCACCAATTTTCTGATTAATAAGATATCCTAACATTCCTATATCTGGTACCAAAAATAACGCCAAGAATAACCACCAGGAAAAAGACAGTAGGCTGAATAGATAGATTCCTAGTCCTAGCATGGCAAGTTCTTCTAGTTGCAAGGTAGTTTTCATCATGACTTCAGTATTTTGTATAAAATTGGTTTGCTTGGCGAAGCGTCATTCTCGAAGGAGGCAATCTGAAGATTTAAGATGTAAGTACCATCTGGGATTTCATTTTTTACAAAAATCATTTCGGTAATAGTAGCTTCGGGTCGTGGAGCTTCTGGATAGTTCCAAAAAGCTTTATGAGCTACTAGTTTACCGTCATCTTTTTCTTTATCAACCGATGGTAAATCAATCAAGAGGTGATCAATTTCTATTTCGCGCATATATAGGGCAGCTTCTTTAGATATATACGGCCAGTTCGTATGAGAATATTGTTTACTAAGTTTTTCTTTCTTATTAGGAAGCGTTCGAATAATTAAAGCTTTTGGATTCGATTGTAAAGCTGTCTTGATTTGATTTTTAGTAATCACAAAATCATCTCCCTGTTTCTCTGGATTTATGGTAACGAGTTCAGCCGTAAAAAAGAATTGTTTTAATGTTTGATTAATGCTGTAGAACTCTTTGGTTATATGTCCAATACATTCTGTGTGTGTGCCGTGTCCGTGTGGATTAAAGTAGATGTTATTAAAATTTGTAGAAGCACCTTCAGAAACTTTTCCTATCCAATCTCCATCCATAACTGGTTCAATTTTTGGAGCTGGAATATACCAGGCATTCACATTTTCATTGGTCGCTCTTAATGGGATTGATATATCAAGTGCTTGAGATAGATCAACTCTATATGTAATGTTTTTGTACTGTATACTAGTAATCATTAAATTGTTAGTCTGTAGTTTTGACTACGAGAAACAGATAATCTCCATCTGTATTTTCATAGTTTTTTATAATATCGTTTATTTTGCCCGAATCTATATCTTTTTCTAAAGCATTTAGACCATTTTCTACCTCCGAAGCATTAGAAAGGGATGAGAAAGACGATATTCCATGTCTTACTTTAGGATTAAAATATAGTTTTGGATTGTGTTTTCCTGAATATAGAAAAAGATCTTCTAGATCGGGTTTAATAAAATACTTTTCTGTTTTTTCTATAACCAATCCATTTTTATGTAAGCTCTTTTTAACTGTTTCTAACGAAGGCATTTGACTCATGGAATCTTCTAACATTTTTGGAAAGTAATGGCATAACCAATATCCTTTCATTTGTTCTGGTGTAGCTGTAAAAATTACAATATTCCCCGATGGTTTTAAAACCTTACGTAGTGATGCGAAACCATGATCCAGATTGTCCCAATGATGAAGTGTCAAACTGGCTATTATTCCATCTATACTATTTTCTGAAAGCTCAAGAGTTTCGGCCTTCCCAATTTTCCAGAGTACGTTATTGCTTAGGATTTTAGCTTTTTCTAACATCTCTGAAGAAGGATCGACACCTATAAACTGATATCCTTTTTTGTCAAATTGTTTTGTATAATTGCCTGTGCCACATCCAATATCTAAATACATCCCTATGGTTGAAGGGTTAAGAAGTGTAAGTAATCGATTAAAAAGATAAGGATCTGCTTTACGAGTGGTATTATAATTGGTCCCTATGAGATCATATTTTTCTTGCATTACCTAGATTTTAATTTAGAAGAATAGATTACCCTAAATTTAATAAGAAAAGATCACTTGCGATACCATCACTTAAAAACTTTCCTTTTTTGGTAACTACCAATATATTTCCATCAAGAAATAAAAGATCCTCATCAAGATGTTTCTGTGCTTGTTTTAATAAGTATTCTTTATAAGTAAGTCCAAAATCATCTTCTATTTTTTGTAAAGAAACTCCCCAAATAGTTCTCAATCCAGTCATTACATACTCATTATATTTATCTGTAGTTGTTAGTGTTTCAACCTCTCTTGGGAGTTCATTTTCCTGAAGTGCTTTGATGTATTTTATATTGTTGTTAATGTTCCAACTGCGTTCTTTTCCGTTATAGGAATGTGCAGAAGGACCAATGCCTAAATAATGTTTACCCTGCCAATAGGCAGTATTATTTTTACTAAAATATCCTTGCTTTCCGAAATTAGAAAACTCGTAATATTCGAATCCGGCATGTTCCATCGTTTCCACAAGAATATCGAAATGTTCTTGCGCCAGTTCATCCTCGACAGGAGAAATGATTCCTTTCTCAATGAAAGACGATAAAGCTGTATTGGGCTCTACTGTTAATGCATAGCTCGATATATGAGGAACTCCAGTGTCTAATGCTATTTTTAGATTTTCTTGCCATCGTTCTGAAGACATTCCCGGAATTCCATAAATCAGATCTATTGATATATTATCAAACTCGCGAGTCGCGATAGACAAACAATCCAAAGCTTCCTGGGCGTTGTGAGCGCGATTCATTAGTTTTAGATCATCTTCGAAGAAAGATTGAATGCCAATACTTAGTCGATTTACTTCGGTAAGAGCTAATGATTTTATATATGCTTCTGTCAGATCATCAGGGTTGGTCTCAACCGTGATTTCTACATCATCAGAAACAAGGTAGTTTTCATAGATCGTATCAATAATAAATTTTAATGCTGATGTAGACAGTATACTTGGTGTTCCTCCACCAAAATAGATAGTTTCAATGACTTCATAATCATCAATTTCTGATCTTCGTAATTTGATTTCGTTACATAATGCAAAAACCATTTGATCTTTCTTCTTAGTAGAAGTGGAGAAATGAAAGTCACAGTAGTGACAGGCTTGTTTGCAAAATGGAATATGTATGTAGATGCCAGACAAATTAGTTTTTTGACAAAACTAATATTAAAAACCACACTAATAAATAATAATTACTAATTAGTGTGGTTTTAGATTTAAAAAAAACTGATAAGTTACAGGAAAGAGAAATTAAACTTCCCTTCGGTGATATTAATAGTTTCTCCATTGGCAGAAGCAGTACATTCAAAAGTTCCTGTTAATTGTCCTAATGAAGTAGGAGAACTAGGTATGTAAACTTCTATGATCAAAGTTCCTGAAGTTTCATATTCAATGTATTCTCCAAACTCACTAGCAAATGGATCAAAAGTACTGAAACTTATGCTTTCGGATTGAGTGCCCGGAGTAAAGTTGTATGTTCCTGCTGTAGTATTTAATTCATCAAAATTAAGGCTAATGGACTCTATCCCATCACCATCTGCACTATAAGAAATTAAATCAGTACTAGAACTTGTAATAGTAGCATGTTTCATACTCTGAAATAATTGCCCATCAATTTTGGCATCAATAAAATCGTTTAACTCAGGAGATGTAGCTGTTGGGTTTTCTATAAATTTAACGTTAATTTCTCCTTGAGTAATCTCAATGGTTGATGAAGGTGAAAAAACATCCAAATCATCTTCATAAATGATTCCTTCAAAAGAAATATTTACAATCTTGTTAGCTTCATTAATAGATACGTTTTGAATAGTAAAAGTTTCAGACGGATTACTGTACGAAGTTGAAAAACCTAAGCCATTAGTATAGTCATCATAATTTGCTCTATCCAACACTCCATTTTCATTAAATCGTATGTAAAAACTTTTTCCGTCACCGGTATCTCCTAAAATTTCGATGTTATCAAAAGTTCTCATAGCCTGCCAAGAT
Source organism: uncultured Aquimarina sp. (assembly GCF_947495315.1). Lineage (GTDB taxonomy): Bacteria > Bacteroidota > Bacteroidia > Flavobacteriales > Flavobacteriaceae > Aquimarina. The sequence goes on from NZ_CANLYD010000028.1 coordinate 19,046, forward strand.
GTAATAGGGATGTTTTCTGAATCTGCATTTACATTGAATGATTCTGTTAAGGATAAAGAAGTGTCTGAGTCATCAGATCCACAACCAACTACGGATAATAATAAAACTGCTAATGCAAAGTGTAAAATTCTTTTCATAATATAGATTTTGGGTTTTTGAAATTCGCTTGCAAATATATATCGAAGAGTTCAATTTATTGCAGTTAAAAGGGAGGAAATTACTGTGTAGACTCTTTTTGAATCTTTTGGAAGATTAGCCTTTACAATGATTTCTTAATTTGATTATAGGTTAGTTTTTTCTCTTTTTACCTTTCACATATTTTCGGGTGTCGTGCCGGATAACACGTAGTTTAGGGTTCACTTTTTTTAGTGATTCGATATTTTTATCACTTATGATTTCGTGATCTACTAATAAATCAGTTAAACTAGGTAGTTGAGCAACCTTAACAGGTATATTCTCAAAACTATTATTATGTACCCATAAGCGAAGTACCTTTTCTAACCCCAATGTTTCTACAGGAAATTTTTTAAACTTATTAAACTCCAAGCTACAAGAACTTAAGTTGGCTAAACTAGAGAATTCATCGGGTAATTCTAAAATTTCGTTTGATCCTAAACTTAAATCTTCTAAATTCTTCAATTCCCCAATGGAAGCAGGGATTTTTTCAATTTTGTTCGCAGCTAAGTTTAAATGTTTTAACTTAACTAAGTTCCCTATGTTTTCTGGTAATGTTTTAATTTTACAAGCGTTTGCGGATATACTTATGAGTTCCGTGCATTGGGCTAATTCTTCTCTTAGCTCAGAGATCCAAGTACCTGAAATGTCGAATCGTTCTAAGCATTTTAGATTACCAATTGATTTAGGTAGATATTGTAATTTGTTATTATTTCTAAATGATAAGAACTTCAGTTTATTCAACCTTCCTAAATCTTCATCTATTTTCTTTAGATAATTACCTCCCAAATCTAAAACTTCAAGATTTGAAAGGTCATAAAGATTCTTTGGGACAACCCTCAATTTTAGTCGATTTAATTGCAAGATTTTTAGGTTGGGTAATTTTCTCAGATCTGATAGTATGTTTTCTATATCAGAAAACTGGTTTCCAGATAAATCAAGCGCTTGCAGGTTTATGAATTGAAAAATTTCTTTGGGTAATGATTTTAGTCCTACGTAGCTAAGATTTAGTGTGAAGACTTCCTCTTTTTTTACCAGAAGTTCTTTTAGATTTTCTGCCCTTTCTACATGTGCAAGTTTTTCTAACAATTCGGATCTGAAATAGTTTTTACCTAAAAAAATATCCAAATCAGAACAACTGTTATTTATTATTTCTTCAAATTGTCTTAGCGTTATTTTGGGAAATACAAAATTAGATACTTCTTCAAATTCAAGCATATTATTTGATATGGATTTCATCAAATCTTTATCCTCTTTAAAACCTCTGGATTCTAAAAAACCTGTATCCCAAAGTGCAGCTTCTTTATTTCCTGAAAAATATTTAGAGAATATGAGATAGTAATAATTATTTTGCAGATCATCGTAGGAACCAGGAAGACTTAATCTTTTTTCATATATGGCTGCTGAGAGTTCAAACTTTTTAGCAGCAAACGCACAATTTGCTTTCCAGGACAATAGAAAAGGCTTTTCACCTTTTAATTCTATGATTGAATTAATATCAGTTAAAGATTTTTCATATTGTTTATTTTTGAAGTATGCTTGGAACCTTAAATAAATAGCTTTTTCATCATTTTTATTTACTTCTAAATAGGTGTTTAAATCTGCAATAATTTTGTCTAAATCTTGTGGGAGGATGTTGGTGCTGGCAAACGCTCTGGAAAAATAAGAAATACTATTTTCTGGATTTCTCAGGATTACTTCATCTAATATGAGTACAGCCTTCTTCCATTCTTTGTTTTTTACCGCAAGAGTATAGTTTTCTTCTAATTGTTTGTCACTTAGAGGTTTTGTGCAGGATAGAAATATAAAAAAAACAAAGAAATATAGTATTTCCTTCATTAGTTATAGGTGTTATAAGATTCTAATTGGTAATCACTTTTTTACTCTTTTTTCATTTTGTTTTACAAAAGCGTCCCAACCAGTATAACTTTTGCCAACTATATTGGCTCTACCCATATTATAAAAATGACAAACTGCCGCTGCCAATCCATCTGTGGAGTCTAGGTTTTTAGGTAATGTTTTTAATTGTAAAAGACTTTGTAGCATTTTTGCTACCTGTTCTTTACTAGCATTACCATTACCGGTAATGGCCATTTTTATTTTTTTCGGAGAGTATTCAGTAATCGGTACTTCTCTGCTTAATCCAGCTGCCATGGCTACTCCTTGAGCACGACCAAGCTTTAACATTGATTGCACATTTTTACCAAAGAACGGTGCTTCGATAGCTATTTCATCGGGATGATAAGTGTCTATGAGTTCGACGGTTCGTTCGAAAATTAGTTTTAGTTTTAAGTAATGATCATCATATTTACTAAGCTGTAGTTCATTAAGCTGTAAAAAAAACATTTTTTTCTTAACCACTTTAATCAATCCAAACCCCATAATGGTGGTTCCCGGATCAATACCCAATATTATTTTTTCACTTTCCAACTAACAATGAATTTTTACAAAACTAAGGAATTCGTAGTAAGGATGAGTGTTTAATTTACATGAATTACAATAGGTAATTTATAGCGGGTAGTTACTGTAGCACTTCGCACGATGGCTGGTTTAATCGATGGAAGACTTTTAATACTTTCTGCTAAGATGCTTTCAAAGTTATCAACCTGAGAAGCAATAATTTCGGGTACAACAAAGTCCTCTAGAATAATTTCTTTGTCTTTAGTAATTAAAAGGGGAACCCAAATAGTGTCATTGATTGATTCTTTTACTGAAATTATATGATTTGCTAAGTAGGTTTTAATATGCTTTGTAATTATATTTTGAAAACAAATATCAGATTCTTCCGGTTCATCAATACAAGCATCAAATGAAGGTGGTTTATCAACTTGGTTTTTATCAATTTCACCCCATTTTTCTTTTAACACCTCTTCTTGATTGTCTTTCTTAACCACAAAATTATCACAAGAATATACTGTGAAAATCAAAATAAATATATAATAAACTCTCTTTATCATTAATAATTTTATTCGCTGTAAAAATACATGATGTATTTCTATGCGTATAAAATTAAAGTTTTTTATTTAGAAGGTTGACGTAATTGTAGTTAGAAAGTAATAGTTTGATATATCTACAAGATTATTTCTTTTTAGCCGCTTTTTATTAGTTTCAAAAGGCTTCTTCTAATTTCACTGTTGTTGTTTTCTCACGAATAACTTCTTTATAAAATTTTAACGGATTATGGATTACCATTATCTTCTTTATTAATTTCTTTGAGTATCGTTTCCAGATCTTCGATATTCATATCGTTTTTCTTTACAAAAAAGGACACCATATTTCTAAAAGACCCATTGAAGTAATTATTCATTAGTTTATTTAAAGACTGATTACTGTATTCTTCTTTTTTAACTAATGGGAAATACACATATCCTTTACCTTCTTTACGATGTGAAACAAATTCTTTGTTTTCCAGAATCCTAATAATCGTAGAAATTGTATTGTATGCAGGTTTTGGTTCCTGCATTTTATCAATAATAGCGGCTACATTTCCTTCTCTTAGTTCCCATAAGAGTTGCATTACTTCTTCTTCTGCTTTGGTGAGTTGCTTCATTTGATTGATTGTATTGTGTCTTACGTTAAGTTTACTATTGAATTTTTAATATATAAAGGTCTCCCTTATATTGACTGCTGAAATCAGAAAGCAACATTGCTTTTGCTTCTTCTAAAGTATCATATTTTTCTAAATATAAATACAGGTACGAGTCTTTTGGATTAATAAAATACTTAGGTTGTAGTCCCTGTGTTTTTAATCTCGCAATTCCTTTATCAAGATAATCTTTATGTTTAAAAATGTTGGTTATCAGATAATATCCATTTTTTATCGTGTTCCCTTCTGTAGTAGAGAGTGTTTCTGTAAGAACAATTTCTTTCTCGATTGAATCTTTAGGCATAAATTCTTTTTCTAACACAGTGTTAGAAGCGTTATCGATATTAAAAACTATTGGTAGGGAATATAAGACATTTACTTTTTCACCTTGAAATTCTCCTGGGATCATTTGTGGTAAAGAACTGATTACTCTATTGGCTTCTTCCTCTAACTCTATAGCTGGACCTCGAGACTGTACATCCACAATTTTGCCTAACGTATCAATCTTAAATCGAACATAGATACGATTTGTTCCTGTTAAACCAATAGCTTCTGCAACTTTAGTATTGAAGTTTTTATTCACGAATTTTTTAATTTCTTCAGATACACATTTTTTAATCAAACTTTGGTTGGTAAGATCCTTACAATTCTGTGTTTTTGGAACTTTATCAACACTAGCGAAAGGGATGTTTTGCTCTCTAATAATTAAGATGTGTCTTACATCAACTCCATCTGCTTTAATCTTTTCTACGGTAAGGATATGCCATCCAAAAGGTGTTCTAAAAGGTTCAGAAATTTCTCCTTCCTTTAGGTTAAAAGCAACTTCCTTAAAGTTTTCATGAAAAGGAGTGTCTTTTTGCACAAAATACAATCCACCATTTCCCTTGGATCCTGGATCCTCTGAATATAAAACAGCGCGGCTTGCAAAACTTTTACCATTACTAATAACATCGTTTTTGATCTCCAGAAGTTGATTTACAATTTTCTGATCCACCTTTGATAAAGAATCTCTACTGATTGCTTTAACAGATTTCTTGATGATTTCTTCATTAGACTTTTTATCTATTGTTTTAGAAGAAACCTCTTTTTCATTGTTAGTCTTGTTAACTGTGGCGTTAACAATTGGTTCTTCTTGCTCAGGAATTTTATCATTGGTTTTTTCAGTTGACAATGAATTAGTTAAGTCCTCAATTTCATTTGTGATTTTTTCACTGGAAATATTGGCAAGCGCTATTGCTTTCTGAGAAAACGCAGTGAATGTTACCATTACAGCTAATAACGGTACAATTGCTAAATATTTTAATTTAGCATTAGTTTTTGATTTCGTTTTTTGAAGCATAATAATTCTTTTTTTAAGTAATTTATGATTGAAGAAATTATTGGTGAATTTTACATTTTTGGTTTGGAAATTGGTGTTCAATAATTGTTCATAGTATTCACGCTTTCCTAAAAGCTTAATGGCAGATGCATCAGAAATATACTCGTGCAAAGCGATAATTCTGGAATGATAGATATATACCATAGGATTAAACCAGAAAAGGATTTTAATGACCTCAAACCAAATAAGATCTAGTGTGTGCTTTTGTTTAAGATGTACAATCTCATGAGCCAGAATTTGATTTTTTTCTTCTTCTGATAATTGGTTTCCCACATATATTGTATTCCAAAAAGTAAAAGCATCTTTGCTATCAGGTAATATTCTTACGGGATATTTGTTTATATGACCTTTAATAGAGTTTTCTTTTAAAGAATGGATGATTAATATCTTTTTGATAAACAAAAAAACAGCAATCGTCACTCCAACTGTATAAATAACTAACCACCAATTTATATCTAGGGTTTGTATTGAAGCTGATTTTACTGTTTCAATTACGTTATTGTTTACAGTGCCTCCTCCAATAAAAACAGTAGGTAAATCAATTACATAATCATCCGGAATGGTTTCCTGTATACCTTTTACCTTTATAAACGGTAAGGTTAATGAAAGTAGTGAGGTGACTAAAAGATATACTCTATTAACAGTAAAAAAGGTATCCTTTTTATGAAATAGATCATACGTTAATAAAAATATTAGCTGAAATAATACAGTTTGAACTATGTATTGAAGCATATCTTTTAGTTTTTAATACTTTCTGTTTTACTCTATTAATTTTTATACTCTTCTAGCATATCTAATGTAATAGCATAAGAAGGTACGTTGATGCCTTCTGGTGTTTTAATCACGTTAAAGTCGAGAATATCCTCTCCTTTTTCTTCCATTAATTTCTTTCTGAAAGAAAGTTCACATTTTCCATCTTTTGAGTTTTCCTGATACCCTTCTCCATAAATAATTTTCAAGTGGTATGTTCCACTAGGAATATTTCGAGCATAATATTGTTTGTTTTTAGGTAAATATAGTGTTCTTACGACTTCAGCATTTTTATTGGAAACGATGTCGACAATAATGTCTGCATTCTTTCCACTCGTAAACTTCAAGTAGTTGTCAATTTTGTAATCGTATTTGGTATCTCCCTGGTTTGCGCAGATAGGTTCAACTTCTTTTTTGGAAATTTCATTTGCTCTTGGTGATATTTTATCACGATACTGCTCCGCAAGTTTTTGAGCGACTTCCAGACTTTTTTCGTCTCCACCATTATTAATTGTTGATAGAGAATGATCATTTTTGTTTCGTAAGTCTTCCGGAAGTAAATCTATTGTTAAAGCGTATGAAGGCACATTTTTACCCTTATCGGTTACAAATGCTGTAAAATCAAGAATATCTTCTCCCGTCTCAGAAAGTAATACGTTTTTAAAGAAACCAGCACAAGAACTATCAATGTTTTTCTGAATATACTCTTCACCATAAACAACATCTATACGATAAACTCCTTCAGGAATATGTCTTATGAAATAGGTCTGAGATCTAGGTATAACAACTTTTCTGATAACTTCTGATGTCTCTAAAGAAACCATCTTCGCAAATATTTCTGCATTTTTACCTGTGGTAATTTTTAAATAATTGTCTAATTTATAATCATATTTAGAGTCTTTATTTAAGCAATCGGGTTGATTATCTGCTTTTTCATTCTCTTGAGTAGTGTAAGATTCGGTTGATTTAGTAGTATCAGTGTCTTTGCAAGAGGTGTAGGTGAGGATGCCTGTAATTACCGGTATTAAAAGTAGGTATTTAAATTTGGCAATAGATTTTGATTGGGATTTTTGTAACATAAGTATTCGTTTTTTGATTAATGATTGATTGAAAAATTGATTGATGAATGTTACTTTTTCTGTCTGAAAAGCAGCATTAAGTAGTTGTTCTATATAATTTCTTTGATTGACTTTGCTAATGGTAATGGAGTCTGCGATATATTCGTGAAGCAAAGTGATCCGTGCTTGGTAAATATAGATCAATGGGTTCCACCATAGTAATATCTTTAATATTTCTATTCCTATTTGATCAATAGTATGTTTGTGGTTTACATGAACCAGCTCGTGTGAGATGATATTTTTCTTTTCTTCTTCTGTTAAGGAATCTCCTAAAAATATAGTGTTCCAAAATGAAAATGCATGAGAACTATTAGGGAGTACCACAATTCTTTTGTCAAATACCTTAGATATACGAGAAACATTTCTTAAAATATGTAGTTTATGGAATTTGAGTATAAGATGCACAATACTGATTGCGATTCCAAAAAGATATATTACCAACCACCAATTAACTGATTGAGCAGACGTTTTTGAGATAGCTTCAGTTTGATCTATGTTAGGAATGATGGTTTTAGTAGAAGCTATAATAGTTCTTTCTATATTCGATACATAAATTTCTGCCGAGCTTGAATTTAAAAAATCAATTTCTATAAATGGTAATATCAAAGATAGAAATGGAACAGCAATCAGATACAATCGGTTCCAGTTAAAAAAGGTATCCTTTTTATGTAAAACATCGTATATCACAAGAAATAGGAGCTGAAATATTATGACCTGAAGTAAGTAATGGAACATATTGTATATTTTAAAAATTATTAGAATGCAATGTCAATTCTGAGTCTGTATATTATTAATCTTTAAAAGAATTAAGAAGACTCAGATTGACGACCCCAATATTATTTAATTAAATTGATTCAACTAAAATATTAGTTGAATGGCAAATATATGTAATTTTTTCTTTTAACTAAGAATTTAGTTAAAAAATATTCTACTTTTCCAGAGTAGTTTTTTTGTAGAGGGCTTTTAATAGTTATTGAAAAGGCTTACAGATTTTGGATTATAGGTTTGTGATGGTGTTTTTAATCTCAAACTGAATTAATATATTGTAAAAATCTTCTGGATCCATATCGATTTCTGATGCAGAAGTTGCTGGAATAATATCAGGAAATGACATTAATGTTCTAAAAGCTTCTTTTTCTAATTCTGGTGAAAATCCTTTAACTTGTATGTTACTAATTTGCCCTTCATTAGTAATGTTAAATCTTATATAAATACGATTAAGACCAGATTGCGCATAGGAGGATACAGATAAAATATTGTAGTTTTCTTTAACGTACCGCTGAATATCATCGCAGACGCAATGTTTTCGAACACGTTCTATGGTTTTGTCTTTGCATTTAGTTGTAGTAGATTTATTTTGTGCATAGAAATTAAATCCAATTAAAAAGATAGGGATAACTTTCAGGAACTGTATCATGATTTTGGAGGGTAGATTAGTTGGTTAAAAATTTATACTTATAGTGACAAAAATAATTTGTCTATAGCCTTTAGATGTTACCTAAAGTTTAATTATTTAGGTTAGTAATATTTTATTTAACCGTAACAAAAAACAATATTCTGAGTCTAATTAGTTACTATGGATATAGCATTAGTAATTATTGGTTTTATTTTATGTCTTGTTGGTATTATTGGTAGTTTTCTACCGGTATTGCCAGGGCCGTTAACATCTTGGGTTGGTTTATTAATACTTGATTTTACAGATGTCATTCCTCAGAACTGGACTTTTCTGGGAATCACATTGGCTATAGCAGTGTTCGTTTGGGTATTGGATTATATTGTTCCCGCTTGGGGAACAAAACGTTTTGGAGGAACAAAATATGGGATGATAGGGAGTTCTATTGGACTTATTATTGGTTTGCTGTTTTTAGGCCCTTTTGGTATTATTATTGGTCCTTTTGCAGGTGCTTTTGTTGGAGAGTTAATTAAGGACAGTAATGATTCTTCTAAGGCATTAAAAGCGGCCTTTGGATCTTTTTTAGGGTTTCTGGCCGGCACTTTTGTGAAATTTGTAGTTTCTATTGCATTTATTATTTTGTATGTAAACAAGGTTTGGGAATATTGGGGGGAACTGTTTTAAAACAGTTCTTTAGATACTAAAAATGTAATTGTTTCTTCCTGAAATATATAGACAAACAAAAAAGAGCGTCTCCACGCTCTTTTTCTTCACACAAATCATCTTAATTTAGGGGCTTATTCTAAAATTAAAACTCACTTTTTATAAAAACTTTCATTTTGGGGATAATGAAAGCACTAACTCATTTTCACTTTGTAAAGATAGTGCAAAATTCATAACCACCAAATTTTTTGTGTATTTTATCGTATAAAAATGTTATTTTAACATTGTTAATGCGTAATTACGTTTATTAAGTAGGATTAATACTACATTTTTAATCAATATCTTTAACTTGGAAAATTACAAGCTCGTTTTGGAGTTCAAAAGAACGAGACATTATCGAACTTAGAATAGGTAAACATTTAATAAATAATGAATTAAATGTTTTAAGGAGACTAAAAGACAAACAATTACAAACCAAGGGGGAATTAAATCAGAAAATGATCAAAGATTTTCTTTGTAATGATTTGTTAGAAAGAGGAGTTATGGATATTAATCTTATCATAAGAAACTGGGTGAAAACAGACTTAGTCTCTACATTTTTTAAAATATCCACAGATTTCCTCTGAGTTTCTTATATTCAAGAAGAATAACAAATATTCGGTTTGGTAGTTATAGATTAACTTTAGGTTCTTTTTCTAAAAATCGCAGGTAAGTGATCTGATTTAATTATTTTAAAACTGTCAACCTATTTCTGGACGACTCATATAAACTAAGTTACAGCTAATAAACTCTAGTGTCATTTGCTAGGTGAAACTAAAGTTTATTATTCACTTTCCTCTAAAATTAGCACTGTGTTTAGCAGTTCGTTAGGTTAAACTAATATCATTTTTTCATAAGAAAAGCTACTAACTTTTCATCAAGTTCCGTTGAAAATTCGGAGTTCGTAAAAAACACATATCCTATTTTTTTCTCTTTAGAGAATTGATACTCACAGGTAAAACTCAAATTACCACCACTATGACCATAAAAAGGGCCATATATAGTAGGATTGACTACCATTCCTAGTGCCCAAGAACGATTATCTTGATCTTCGCCTTCCTCTTCTTCTGGATTTTCTACATGTACTTTAAACATTTCATCGAACGTATTCTTTTCTAAACCTTTTTCTTGCATTAAACCAATAATGAAACCAGCATAACTTACTGCTTCGGTTTGAAGACTATAAGAAGCTCTAAAATCAGGTTTCTTTTTGTTAGCGCCCCAACCAGGGTTTACTTTTCCCTCAAAATGACCTGATGCTCTATTTTTTGTTACATAGTTGTTCCATACGTAATAAGCATTATGCATGTTTAGGGGAATAGCAATCTCTTTTTCAAAGACTTTCTGAAGATCGTTCCGTTCTATATTTTTTAGATGTGCAAGTACGTCTGCCAAGTATTCGAATCCTTCTCCGGAATACTTAAATCCTGTTCCAGGAGTAAACTTAATATCCAATTTTCCATCTTCGTTAAAAAATCGCCAATTTGGAAAACCAGAAGTATGGCTTAATACCATACGAGCTGTTATAAGTTTGTATCGCTCATCATGGGCTATGTCGGGATAAGGTAAATAGGTATATAATGGAGTGTCTAAATCTAAAATACCTTGATCTACCATTTTTAATGCCAGGTATGCAAATGGCGTTTTAGACGTTGAACCTGCATCAAAAAGTGTTTTTTCATTTAGTTTTTCTTGAGTATCAACATCTTTTAGCCCTAAAGCACGATGGTAAACTATTTTTGCATCATTTATAATAGCGATCGATAGCCCAGGGATTCCTATAGAGTCCATTTGCGACTCTAGAAATTGATCCATTTCTGAAAATGAGATGCTTTGTCCACTAAACGATGTAATAATATTAGTACTAGTTTTTTTGGTTCTATTATTACAAGAACTAATAGAACTAAAAAAGATGACTGATAAAAAGAAATGAAGATATTTCTGCGGGATAAGTTTCATAATATTCTATTGTTTTGGTTTATTTATAGAGTATTATAAATAATGTTTGTTACAGTTTTATAAATTCAAAGTATTCTATCGCGTAATTTCTATGAATTGTTTATCGGTCGTTTTAACTTTATGTAGATTATCCAAAGAAAGTAAACAATTCATATTTATATAAAAAAGCTCATTATTTTATTTAAAGAGCTAAATCGTACCAATAAGTGTAACAATCCCTTTGATTATTCATCTGTATGTAAATTTGAAATATGAAAAGATAGAGTTGTTATATCTCTATTATTGTACTATCTAGTAGTATTGGAGATATTGGAATGTGAGACTTGATTTGGATAATTAAATACACGCTCTATAATTAAAAGAATGAGATATAAGTTTTGTTCTTTAACTTATATATTAAAATTGAATATACCATGAAAATTATCATTACCATACTGCTTTTAAGCGCTATTATTATTTCAAGTATTGAGATATCTAAAAAAGATAATGAGATTGTTGCAGTAGAGTTAATTAAAACTCAGAAAGATTGGATTATAAGATTACCTGGGTCAGATAACATATTAGGTGAATTCAATTATAAATTGACTACTAATAAAAATCCATTAGGTGTCGATATGGATGATAAGAATAGTTTGGATGATATTGTTTTGATCAATGAAGACATTTTTTTACCAAAGAATAGTAATATTATTTTCTATTCAAGAACTATTGATGTAGAAGTACTTCATAGAGTTAGAATTGAAAAATGGGATTTAACATTTAATATAGTTCCAGGTATGGTTACCTATTCAGAATATGACTTAGACAAAGGAATCACTAATAAGAACGAAGAGGAAATTATTATAGAATGTATTGAAAAACGTCAAGAAATCCACGCTAATATAAAAAGTAAATGGAAGTTGTTACCGAAAAAAAATTCAATAAGCGGGTAAAAAAACTGAGCAAAACAAAAAACATTATAAACTTTAATACAACCTATATAGGGCGTAAAAAGAAGTAGGAAAAATGCAGTAGCAAATTCTATTGAAAGAATTTGTATTAAAAATCAACTGAACAGAAACAAGATCTTATTTCGGGTTTTAATAAAATACTTGTGTATTCATAACACGGATTTAATGGATCATTCTCAAAAGTTGTGTGTGAATTGGAAATAGAATAAGATCTTTGCAAAAAAAAGCAACGATTGGATC
>NZ_CANLYD010000029.1 GCF_947495315.1 uncultured Aquimarina sp.
GGGTCACCATCACCATCCGTGTCACAATTGATATCACAATCTCCATCACCATCTGTATCACAATTCAGATCACAATCACCATCTTCATCCGTATCACAGTTCAGGTCACAATCACCATCACCATCAGTATCAATATTTATATCAGGGTCACCATCTCCATCTGTATCACAATTGATATCACAATCTCCATCACCATCCGTATCACAATTGATATCACAATCGCCATCACCATCCGTATCACAATTTATATCACAATCGCCATCACCATCAGTATCACAATTTATATCACAATCTCCATCGCCATCTGTATCACAATTCAGGTCACAATCGCCATCACCATCTGTATCACAGTTTAGATCACAATCTCCATCACCATCGGTATCACAATTGATATCACAATCTCCATCACCATCGGTATCACAATTGATATCACAATCACCATCACCATCGGTATCACAATTGATATCACAATCTCCATCACCATCGGTATCACAGTTTAGATCACAATCACCATCTCCATCCGTATCACAGTTCAGGTCACAATCTCCATCACCATCGGTATCACAATTTATATCACAATCGCCATCGCCATCGGTATCACAATTGATATCACAATCGCCATCACCATCGGTATCACAGTTTAGATCACAATCTCCATCACCATCGGTATCACAATTGATATCACAATCGCCATCACCATCGGTATCACAATTGATATCACAATCTCCATCACCATCGGTATCACAATTGATATCACAATCTCCATCACCATCGGTATCACAATTTAGATCACAATCACCATCACCATCCGTATCACAATTGATATCACAATCTCCATCACCATCGGTATCACAGTTTATTGTACAACCAGGGTCTGTATCTAAAGTAAAACTAATTGACGCATTATCATTTATAGCTGATCCATTCAAAGTACCCGTAATGATTACGGACTCTACCAACAAATTACTAAATGTAGCTGTGTACGTTCCATCACCATTATCCGTAACTCCACTTACAAGTACAGCATTTCCGGAAACATTTAATACAATGGTCTCTCCTCCTGTAGTAATTAAATTACCGTTGGCATCAGCTAACTGAACTGTTACCGTAGAAACATCTGTTCCATTTGCAGGCACAGGACCTGTGGCGGTAATGGTCGTATTGGTATTCGTTGGATCTGGATTTGTATTATCTGGAGTATAGGTCACTGTTGGATCTCCTGTAGTGATCATTGCGCCTCCTACTGTAGCAGAGAAAGTTACATCTTCAGCTACTATATTGCTATAGGTCGCTGTATACGTTCCATCACTATTATCGGTCACACTACTCACTAAAGTAGCACTTCCTGTTGGAGTGATCACTACTACAGCACCTCCTGCTGTTAATAAATTCCCATTAGCATCGGCCAAGGTAACTGTTACTGTACTTACAGCCATACCATCGGCTACAACTGGTGTTGTTGCATCAATGGTCGTATTGACATTCGTTGGATCTGGATTTGTATTATCTGGTGTAAATACTACCTGAGCCGGGCTTCCGTTTACAATCGCAACTTCTGGAGTAGTTCCTCCATCATTATCGTCATCAATTGTCGCTGTTACATCAACTGTTTCAGCTACTGTATTTGTAATCGTAATCGTTGCTGTACCATTAGCATCTGTTACCGCTGTAGTACTGGAAAGTACCGCACTTCCTGTAACCGCAAAGGTCACATTTATTCCTGCTCCTGTAAGTGGATTACCAGCCGCATCTTGTAATTGTACTGTTATGGTTTCTGTTTCTGTTCCATCAGCAACAGCTATACCATCTAAAGCACTAATTATTGTACCAGTAGCTGATACATCAATCAAATCATCATTAGTAATCGTTCCTGTACCAGCAGCTGTACCTAAAGTAACATCTGTAGTACTCGGTGCGGATAAGGTCATAGTCAAGGTCTCATCGCCTTCTACTTCGGTATCACCATTGATTGTTACTACAATGGTTTGTGTAGCTCCATCTGCTGAATTGGCTGGGAAGGTGATATTGGCATCTGTAAAGGCGGCATAATCATCACTATCAGTACTTACATCCGTTAAGGCGTAAGGAACTGTAAAACTATCCTGAACACCACCTGTTAACGTAGCTGTAAAAGTTAAGGTCGTAGTTCCCGTATTCCCTTCAGTAACCGTTGGACTATCGATACTTACAGTAGCACTGTCATCATTGGTAATCGTTCCTGTACCGGCAGCTGTACCTAAAGTAACATCTGTATTACTTGGTGCGGATAAAGTCATCGTAAGCGTCTCATCGCCTTCTACTTCGGTATCGCCATTGATCGTTACCACAATAGTTTGGGTAGCTCCATCTGCTGAATTTGCAGGGAAGGTGATGTTCGCATCCGTAAAGGCAGCATAATCATCACTATCAGTACTTACATCAGTTAAGGCATAAGGAACTGTAAAACTATCTTGTACATCTCCCGTTAAAGTAGCTGTAAACGTCATTGTTGTTGTACCTGTATTACCTTCCGTAACCGTTGGACTATCAATACTTACAGTAGCACTGTCATCATTGGTAATCGTTCCTGTACCAGCAGCTGTACCTAACGTAACATCTGTATTACTAGGTGCAGATAACATCATCGTAAGCGTCTCATCGCCTTCTACTTCGGTATCGCCATTGATCGTTACCACAATGGTTTGCGTTGCTCCACTTGCTGAATTGGCTGGGAAGGTGATGTTCGCATCTGTAAAGGCGGCATAATCATCACTATCAGTACTTACATCTGTTAAAGCATAAGGAACTGTAAAACTATCCTGAACACCACCTGTTAACGTAGCTGTAAAAGTTAAGGTCGTAGTTCCCGTATTCCCTTCAGTAACCGTTGGACTATCAATACTTACAGTAGCACTGTCATCATTGGTAATCGTTCCTGTACCGGCAGCTGTACCTAACGTAACATCGGTATTGCTTGGTGCAGATAACATCATCGTAAGCGTCTCATCGCCTTCTACTTCGGTATCACCATTGATTGTTACTACAATGGTTTGTGTAGCTCCATCTGCTGAATTGGCTGGGAAGGTGATATTGGCATCTGTAAAGGCGGCATAATCATCACTATCAGTACTTACATCTGTTAAGGCGTAAGGAACTGTAAAACTATCCTGAACACCACCTGTTAACGTAGCTGTAAAAGTTAAGGTCGTAGTTCCCGTATTCCCTTCAGTAACCGTTGGACTATCGATACTTACAGTAGCACTGTCATCATTGGTAATCGTTCCTGTACCAGCAGCTGTACCTAACGTAACATCTGTATTACTCGGTGCCGATAAGGTCATAGTCAAGGTCTCATCCCCTTCTACTTCCGTATCACCATTGATCGTAACTACAATGGTTTGCGTAGCTCCATCTACTGAATTGGCTGGGAAGGTGATGTTCGCATCCGTAAATGCAGCATAATCATCACTATCAGTACTTACATCAGTTAAAGCATAAGGAACTGTAAAACTATCCTGAACACCACCTGTTAACGTAGCTGTAAAAGTTAAGGTCGTAGTTCCCGTATTCCCTTCAGTAACCGTTGGACTATCGATACTTACAGTAGCACTGTCATCATTGGTAATCGTTCCTGTACCAGCAGCTGTACCTAAAGTAACATCTGTATTACTTGGTGCCGATAAGGTCATAGTCAAGGTCTCATCGCCTTCTACTTCCGTATCACCATTGATCGTAACTACAATGGTTTGCGTAGCTCCATCTGCTGAATTGGCTGGGAAGGTGATGTTCGCATCCGTAAATGCAGCATAATCATCACTATCAGTACTTACATCAGTTAAAGCATAAGGAACTGTAAAACTATCCTGAACACCACCTGTTAACGTAGCTGTAAAAGTTAAGGTCGTAGTTCCCGTATTCCCTTCAGTAACCGTTGGACTATCGATACTTACAGTAGCACTGTCATCATTGGTAATCGTTCCTGTACCAGCAGCTGTACCTAAAGTAACATCTGTATTACTTGGTGCCGATAAGGTCATAGTCAAGGTCTCATCGCCTTCTACTTCGGTATCACCATTGATTGTTACCACAATGGTTTGTGTGGCTCCATCTACTGAATTTGCTGGGAAGGTGATATTCGCATCCGTAAATGCTGCATAATCATCACTATCAGTACTTACATCAGTTAAGGCATAAGGAACTGTAAAACTATCCTGAACGCCACCTGTTAACGTAGCTGTAAACGTCATTGTTGTTGTACCAGTATTCCCTTCAGTAACCGTTGGACTATCGATACTTACAGTAGCACTGTCATCATTGGTAATCGTTCCTGTACCGGCAGCTGTACCTAACGTAACATCGGTATTGCTTGGTGCAGATAACGTCATCGTAAGCGTCTCATCGCCTTCTACTTCGGTATCGCCATTGATCGTTACCACAATGGTTTGCGTTGCTCCACTTGCTGAATTGGCTGGGAAGGTGATGTTCGCATCTGTAAATGCGGCATAATCATCACTATCGGTACTTACATCAGTTAAGGCATAAGGAACTGTAAAACTATCCTGAACCCCACCTGTTAAAGTAGCTGTAAACGTCATTGTTGTTGTACCTGTATTCCCTTCAGTAACCGTTGGACTATCGATACTTACAGTTGCACTGTCATCATTGGTAATCGTTCCTGTACCAGCAGCTGTACCTAACGTAACATCGGTATTACTCGGTGCTGATAAGGTCATAGTCAAGGTCTCATCCCCTTCTACTTCCGTATCGCCATTGATCGTTACTACAATGGTTTGCGTAGCTCCATCTACTGAATTGGCGGGGAAGGTGATATTCGCATCTGTAAAGGCGGCATAATCATCACTATCAGTACTTACATCAGTTAAAGCATAAGGAACTGTAAAACTATCTTGTACATCTCCCGTTAAAGTAGCTGTAAACGTCATTGTTGTTGTACCTGTATTCCCTTCTGTAACTGTTGGACTATCGATACTTACAGTGGCACTGTCATCATTGGTAATCGTTCCTGTACCAGCAGCTGTACCTAACGTAACATCGGTATTACTCGGTGCTGATAAGGTCATAGTCAAGGTCTCATCCCCTTCTACTTCCGTATCGCCATTGATCGTTACCACAATGGTTTGTGTGGCTCCATCTACTGAATTGGCGGGGAAGGTGATATTCGCATCTGTAAAGGCGGCATAATCATCACTATCAGTACTTACATCAGTTAAAGCATAAGGAACTGTAAAACTATCTTGTACATCTCCCGTTAAAGTAGCTGTAAACGTCATTGTTGTTGTACCTGTATTCCCTTCTGTAACTGTTGGACTATCGATACTTACAGTGGCACTGTCATCATTGGTAATCGTTCCTGTACCGGCAGCTGTACCTAACGTAACATCTGTATTACTTGGTGCGGATAAAGTCATGGTCAAGGTTTCATCTCCTTCTACTTCGGTATCACCATTGATCGTTACCACAATGGTTTGTGTGGCTCCATCTACTGAATTTGCTGGGAAGGTGATATTCGCATCCGTAAATGCTGCATAATCATCACTATCAGTACTTACATCAGTTAAGGCATAAGGAACTGTAAAACTATCCTGAACGCCACCTGTTAACGTAGCTGTAAACGTCATTGTTGTTGTACCAGTATTCCCTTCAGTAACCGTTGGACTATCGATACTTACAGTAGCACTGTCATCATTGGTAATCGTTCCTGTACCGGCAGCTGTACCTAACGTAACATCGGTATTGCTTGGTGCAGATAAAGTCATCGTAAGGGTCTCATCGCCTTCTACTTCGGTATCGCCATTGATCGTTACCACAATGGTTTGCGTTGCTCCACTTGCTGAATTGGCTGGGAAGGTGATGTTCGCATCTGTAAATGCGGCATAATCATCACTATCGGTACTTACATCAGTTAAGGCATAAGGAACTGTAAAACTATCCTGAACCCCACCTGTTAAAGTAGCTGTAAACGTCATTGTTGTTGTACCTGTATTCCCTTCAGTAACCGTTGGACTATCGATACTTACAGTTGCACTGTCATCATTGGTAATCGTTCCTGTACCTGCTCCTGTAACTAACGTAACATCTGTATTACTTGGTGCAGATAAGGTCATAGTCAAGGTCTCATCCCCTTCTACTTCCGTATCGCCATTGATCGTTACTACAATGGTTTGCGTTGCTCCACTTGCTGAATTGGCGGGGAAGGTGATATTCGCATCTGTAAAGGCGGCATAATCATCACTATCAGTACTTACATCAGTTAAAGCATAAGGAACTGTAAAACTATCTTGTACATCTCCCGTTAAAGTAGCTGTAAACGTCATTGTTGTTGTACCTGTATTCCCTTCTGTAACTGTTGGACTATCGATACTTACAGTGGCACTGTCATCATTGGTAATCGTTCCTGTACCAGCAGCTGTACCTAACGTAACATCGGTATTACTCGGTGCTGATAAGGTCATTGTAAGGGTCTCATCGCCTTCTACTTCCGTATCGCCATTGATCGTTACCACAATGGTTTGTGTGGCTCCATCTACTGAATTTGCTGGGAAGGTGATATTCGCATCTGTAAATGCAGCATAATCATCACTATCAGTACTTACATCAGTTAAGGCATAAGGAACTGTAAAACTATCCTGAACGCCACCTGTTAACGTAGCTGTAAAAGTTAAGGTCGTAGTTCCGGTATTCCCTTCAGTAACCGTTGGACTATCGATACTTACTGTAGCACTGTCATCATTGGTAATCGTTCCTGTACCTGCTCCTGTAACTAACGTAACATCTGTATTACTCGGTGCTGATAAAGTCATTGTAAGCGTCTCATCGCCTTCTACTTCCGTATCGCCATTGATCGTAACTACAATCGTCTGGGTAGCTCCATCTGCTGAATTGGCCGGGAAGGTGATGTTCGCATCTGTAAAGGCTGCATAATCATCACTATCAGTACTTACATCAGTTAAAGCATAAGGAACTGTAAAACTATCCTGAACACCACCTGTTAACGTAGCTGTAAAAGTTAAGGTCGTAGTTCCGGTATTCCCTTCAGTAACCGTTGGACTATCGATACTTACTGTAGCACTGTCATCATTGGTAATCGTTCCTGTACCAGCAGCTGTACCTAAAGTAACATCTGTATTACTTGGTGCCGATAAGGTCATAGTCAAGGTCTCATCGCCTTCTACTTCCGTATCACCATTGATCGTTACTACAATGGTTTGCGTAGCTCCATCTACTGAATTTGCAGGGAAGGTGATGTTCGCATCTGTAAATGCTGCATAATCATCACTATCAGTACTTACATCAGTTAAGGCATAAGGAACTGTAAAACTATCCTGAACACCACCTGTTAACGTAGCTGTAAACGTCATTGTTATTGTGCCAGTATTCCCTTCAGTAACCGTTGGACTATCGATACTTACCGTAGCACTGTCATCATTGGTAATCGTATATACGTGGTTATTTATTAATGCCCCTCCTATAACTTCTTGTACTACCAATCCAGGTTGTGCATTATTAATAGTCAAATCTATGGTTTCATCTGCCTCTACAATAGCATCACCTGTAATAGCAAAATTAATAGGTGGGACATAATCGAGCACTACATCAACATTAGTCATTGTGGATCCACCTCCTGCAACGCTATAAATATAGTAGGTTGTTCCCTGAGTTAATGAAAACGTATATTTTTTTAATGGGGTTGTTTCATCAATTCTGTCGCCAGTTCCATTAAATATGTCGAATGATCCATCCGTCACTCCAGAAGTAGTTCCTACTCGTACTAAACCAGCACCTCCGGTATTAAAAGTTTCTGCCGAAAACGTAATTTCATAATCTCCTGTAAATGGCGCTAAAAAGGGTTCTTCTTGCTGTCCCGCTGCACCATTAGTAATAGTTGGGTATGAATAATTCTGTTGATTCAATCGTTGCCTCAAACTTGATAATGGAATAGGAGTTCCCGAGGTATAGGTTGCTGCTGGGATAATTACTTGAAGTGTAGTCGCTCCATCACCAGTAGCATCACCTATGGTATAATCAGTATCAGCCGTAGCGGTTCCTGCGGCATTAATTACCACGTCAATATCTGTATCTGCATGTAAAGTCCCATCTATTAATAAGTTTGGTAAGTTACTTACTGCTGCATTTTCATCTGCACTTGCGGTAGCTGCTTCAAACTCTATACTTGTTGCTTTTCGCGCCAAGGTAAAATAGGTTGCCTTAGTTGTAGCATCTCCAGGCAATGCTATTGACACGGTTCCTGTAGCAGAAAGTGCGGTTTCTGTAGTTCCTGTTGTGGCACTGAAATTACCATCGGTGGTTCTTGTTAACAATACCCAAGTATCGTCATAGCCATCGAACTGTAAGCTGACAGGATTAGTTATCAACCCAGTATTGACCGATTTCCACTCACGGGCCGATCGTTCATAATAGGTTGTTAGGTCTAAATCGGTACTCACTGCATCTCCGGAAGCTCCGCTATTACCATCATTACCAATCATCAAAAACTGTTGATTAAATAAATCAGTTCTAGAGCCATCATTTGCAGTAGTAAAATCAGTATTGGTAGCCACCGTAAGCACCGCTCCATTATTAACCGATTTTGAAATTTCTTGGTTTAAGCCTGAAGCATCATCACGTGCAATACCGAAAATATCATTGGCGTAGGTTGCATCAACCGCCCATACTGGGTTGCCAGCACTATTTAAATAGGCAGTTGCACCACCGTTTAAAGTAATCCCGTACTTAATAGCTAAATAGGATTGAATTTGTTGTTTATTGGTTGCACTATTATCTGTGTCATAGGCGATAAATTCTGCAATGTCTCCGTTAAAGTATTGGAAAGTACCATTATTGGCAGTACCAATTCGGGTCTCACCAAGTGCTTGAGACTCTCCACTAGTATCAGACGCAACGTTTGCGCCATTGATGTCTATTGCTTGGTTGTTACCACTGACACTGTTGAAGTAACTAGCTACATGAGGCACACCTTCGGCAAGCCCAGAAGGACCAGACACTCGATCATTCGTACCAGGATTACCTATATCAAAGAAGATTGTTCCATCCGGATAAATGTGGTGAGCCTGATACCTATTTCCGGTTCCTGTTCCAGCATTAAACCCAAAGATTGAGTTCTGCTGTCGTGCGTCTTCACGTGCTACGAAGAAGATGTTTGTTTCGTTTGACACTCCAGAAGCAAACGGTGCAGCAGGGTTGGTCATTTGATCGTTTGTACCATCGAAATCCATCACCGGGTTAAAGTTAAGGCTGTTTGTCTCTAGTACTGGTTGTTGTCCTGCCACCGCAGTCACGTCATGATCGTTTCCGGATTGATCCTGCCAAAGCGCTGGTGCTGCATCAGTATCTGCTTTTAACCAAAGGGATAAATTAGCTCCTACATTACCTGGTGTTTTATCTACGATAGTAACGGTTGCAGAATCATCTGCGGTTTGTGGAATTATCGATAAATCGTCAAAGATCAATCCCAAACCCTGATTATTAGTGGTAATAAAATCAATTCGAGTACTCGTAGAAGTTGCTGTAAACGTAAAAGAACTTTCGGTAAAGTTAAAAGTAGTGTTTGATCTGGATGCAAAAATTGAGCCATTTACAATGGCTTGATTGGCTGCTTCTTTTGCAGCTACCGTTACTGTTGAAGGATTAGGTCCTGCACCATTTGCTGTTCTTCTAGAAGCCTTAAAGGATACATCGTATGTTACTCCAACCACTGTTGTAATATTCTGAAAACCTTGAGATTGACAATCAACCTCCAACACTTGATTAGAGCTATCTGATCCTCCATAGGTCGTTTCAGGGTTAGTTTCAAAGACATATGTCGTTCCAATAACTGCCTGTATTGCTGGAGTACAAACATTGGTTCCTGTTAATGGTGTCCAAAAAGTACTTGCAGTATTAAATCCCGCATCATTAGCCAAATCTGTAGAAACGCTAATAGAAAAATCTTCGAGATCTTCTTCGGTAGCATCTCCTATAATTGGAATTGATATCGTACCTGTTGAACTCCCTTGTGGAATCACAATGCGATCACCAGGAACTGTATAGTCTGATCCTTCTACTGCTGTATTTGCTGTAATGGCATATAAAACTGTGGTTCCTCCCACGGGTGCAGCACCAGGTAATGTTACCGTTACCACCGCATTAGAAGTACCTTCGATAATCGAGACATTTTCTACGGTTGCTTGCGCAAATAGTGATGTACTGCCTATCCATAGGAGCATCACGGTGGTTAGTAGTGTATATAGTGTATTTCTTTTCATAATCCAATTAGTTTAGTAGTATTTGAGTATGGGAGTATTTGAGTACGCTTCGCTTTTGAGAATCTGAGAATCTGAGAATCTGAGGGTACTAGCTTTGCTCGTTTTGAGACGCTGCGCTTTTGAGTTTCTGAGAAGCTGAGAATCTGAGAATACTCGCTTTAATTCTGTTAATGGGGAGAGGATCTTTTTGTATACTGAGTTGCAGAATGCCCTCACCCCAACCCTCTCCCACAGGAGAGGGGGTTTGAAATTGTCTTTTATAAAAAACCCGGTTGTTTTTGTGGTTTCGGCTTTGATTATCCCTCGACTCCGCTCGGGAGAACGGATACTGTTTTTATTTTTTATTGTGGTTCGCAAAAACTGTAGGAAATATCGATAGAGCCTTATTTTTTTGTCATCGTTTATCCCCCAACTAGATTGAGAATCGCTTGCTGTCCAATGTTTATTATGATATAGTTGTAAAAAAAGAATTGATATCCAATCATTGATGGATGTTACTGGGGTATACGGTAAGAGACGATGTAGAGTTTTACTCATAGCGGTCGATTTGGTTATAATTTTTCGTTATTCAGACCCTGCTTTTGCTAGCTCGCCAAAGTTGTACAAAAACGGAGTTTATCTATGATATGTCAAAGAAATGAACACAGCGTACTCCTTATGTGATACCATTTGCCATTTGAATTTACTAGAATAAAATGTTCTTTTTTCACCTTAGTTTCAGAATAAAAATAAATCGTAGCGCTGCTATGATTAATTTTTCTTATTCACTGAGATAAAAAAATCTTAATTTTCTTTTCTAGTAAATTCAAACAACAACTGGTATAAGATCGTATGCTATTTCTTTCACTTTTTATATTTCTTTTTCTTTTGTAATGATTAGACACCTATTTTATCTGAACTGCGTATCTCACATAAATAGACTTCGGGTTGGGGTAAGAAATAAGTCTACTTATCAAACGTATACATCAAAAAAAAGGATGCGGTTTTTATTTTTTAAATATAGGCACAATTTCCCTACCTACACATACTTATAAAACATAATCTTTTTACGGCTAAACCATAATTGTTAATAGTTTTTACATTTGTTGATTATTTTTATTTAAAAATTAAACAAATTTATCAAAAAAAATATAATATTCTAATTATCAGTATTTTAAAATAAAAATTATTTATTTTAAAATACTGATAATTAAGTTTTTTCCTACAAAAACAAGTAACTAGCATCTACATAGTATCATTCTATACATTTAGCAAAAAACATCATATTTTATCTATTTTTCAATTCGTTTTTGCTTTTTTCGTATGAAAAAATCTATATTTTCAGTGATATATTCCCTAAAGAACATGCTCATTTTATGATAATAAATTCACTTCTTCGGTTTAATTGATATTCTTCTTCACTACAATTCGCATCATTGGTACAATTATTCACCAAAGCAGTTTCTCCATATCCTCTTCCTGAGAGCCTGGATCTATCGATTCCTCCTTTTTCTACGATATACTTTATGGTGCTTTGCGCACGTCGCTCACTTAAATACATATTATAGTCATCCGGCGCTCTACTATCAGTATGAGAACGTATATCAATTTTTAATCCTGGATTTTGTTTTAAGGTAGCGATGATCTTTTGTAGTTCTATTTCGGCATCGGATCGAATAAACGATTTATCCAGATCAAAATAGATAATCTGCAGGTTTAACACTTTGGCTAGATCATCACCAGGTTTTACTTCTCCGGATTGCAATCCTCCTGTACCGAGTTGTAGCGGTAGCTGATGTGTATACTCCAACGCAGTATTTGTTTGTAACGGTGCTTCTGTAGGGCTGTAATTTTCTTTTGAACCTCGCACTATATACGTAGTTTCACAAGATACCGGGAATTTATATTTCCCTTTGGTATCTGTAGTAGTTCTGCCTAACTCCTGATTATTACTATCCAGTAGTACCACTTCGGTCCCCGGCAGCATCTCTCTGGTATAGGCATCAGTTACCGTACCTTCTACATATTGACCGCAAGTAGTTATCAGATCGTCTGTTTGTTTGAAACTGTAGATATCATCGTTTCCTTTTCCGCCGGATCGATTACTGGCAAAAAATCCTATTTTGGTGTCTTCATTTAACACAAATGAAAAATCATCTTCTGAGCTATTTACGGGTTTACCTACATTAAAGGGTTGCGAAAATCCCATAAAATCTGGTACGGCAACAAATATATCAAGACCACCTAATCCGACGTGTCCATCGCTGGCAAAATACAATCTGCCCGAATCACTAACATACGGAAAGGTCTCTCTACCTTCTGTATTGATTCTATCACCCAGATTTTTTGGGTATCCGAAAGTACCATCATCATTTACATCTACCACATATAGATCAGACAATCCTCTACTATCAGGCATATCACTGGCAAAATATAACTTTGTGCCGTCTGCGCTCAATGCCGGATGCGCCACGGAATATTCTTCACTATTAAAAGGCAGTTCCTCGATGTTTGTCCATTTTTCTCCATCCAAAGTGGCACGATATAATTTTAACAGAATCGTACCATTGGTATCGGAGCCGAGCTTTTTCTTGGTGAAATTATTCCTGGTAAAATATACGGTTTGCCCATCTTTGCTAAATGTACTGGAGGATTCGTGAAATTTGGTATTGATCTTCCCTTTTAGTTTTTTGGGTTCTGTTAAGGCGTTCCTTTTTCCTATTATGTCTGATGTATATAAATCCAGAAAAGGCATTTCATTCCATTCGTGCAGTGTTTTTATCATTGAGTTTCCTCCACCTCTGGAAGATGCAAATATCATTTGTCCCTGATTATTAAAACTAGGCGCATAATCCGAAAATCTAGAATTGATATAGAGTCTTCTAAGGGTATATCTTCCGGATTGCATCTCTATAAACCGAAGGTAATCTCTGGTACTGACAAAGTATTCTGCTCGTTGATCATTTCCGGTAAGGGTATTAAACTTTTCCATCACCTGATCCGCTTCTTTATAGCGTTTCACACTTTTTAGGCTTTGAGAATATCTAAATAAATATTCCGGATCTATCTCGGTTTCGTAATTACCCACCAATTCTTCATACCATTTTGCCGATTCTTCTAATTCTGCATTAAAATAGTAGGAGTCCCCTAATTTCTTATACAAATCTGCGGATGCATACCCACCTTTTGCTACATCCAGATATATTTCTCGAGCGTCTACAAAGGCATATCGATCAAAATTTTCATCTGCTTTCTCTAAACGTTTTTCTTGTGCAAATGCCACTTGGCAAATTAAAATGCTTAAAGATATATTTACAAAGTATTTTTTTAAGTTCATAATCAATCTTTTTATTTTTGGATTCCTGTCTTCACTGGGATAGCAGTTTTCTTTGATGTTGTTTTTAGTTTAGTTTTGGATTCCGGCCTTCGCCGGAATGACAACTCTAGAAAATTCAAAGCAATGCTTTGAAGAGTGCATCTAAAAGAACCTAGGTGTTAGCATTCTGTTATATTTTCTAAAGAGTTCGAAACGAAGCATTACTTCATAACTTCCATCGTTGAACTGTGATGTTCCGAGTTCTGTAGTTTCTCTGTCGTACGCAAATCCCATCATTAGAGAATCTGAAATCTGGAACCCTGCCATAACGCTAAAAGCAGCACTCCATCGATAGGCTGCTCCCAGCGTTAAGCGATCATATAGTAGGAAGTTTGCAGATATATCTACTTGTAACGGCGCTCCAAAAACTAATTTGCTTAGCACTGCCGGTTTAAACTTTAGGTTATCGTTAAGATCAAACACATGACCTGCAATTAGATAGTAGTTAATTCGTTCTTCTGCTATAAAAGTTGAAGAATCATTGTTGTTCACCGTGGCATCTTCATCAAAGTGATCCGTTTCTAATAAATTAGGAGCACTTAATCCAAAATAGAACTTTTCTGTATGATAATATATTCCCACTCCAACGTTGGGACTGAACTTATTATCTATATTATTTTCGAAATTAGGATCATTAATATCAAACTGACTCAATCGCTGAAAATCGATATTTAATAGATGCCCTCCTGCTTTTAATCCAAAACTTAATTTTCCGTTATCTGAAGTAGGGATTGTATACGAAAAATCAATATCAAAATAGGTTTCATCTGTGGGTCCAATTTCATCATTGATAATAGACAATCCTAATCCAACCCTGTTATTCTCTCCTATTGGTGTATTCAAAGATAAGGTTTGTGTACGAGGTGCTCCGTCCAATCCCACCCATTGGCTACGATGTAAACCCACAATACTCATAACTCCTCTGCTACCTGCATACGCTGGATTTACACTGATCGTATTGTACATATACTGGGTGTATTGAGCATCCTGCTGGGAATATCCCGTATGCTGGAAAGCGAGACCTAAAAGTACTGCAGTAATTAATATGTATGCTTTTTTCATCTGCTCTAGTTTAATATTTTTATTGATACCCGTGAGTATTGTACTCACGGGTATTTTACTTTGATCGATTATTTATTGATATATAAGTATCCCGCTCTATTCTTACGTTCACCAGTATCTAAGATATATTCCAGAACGTAGTAATAGGTACCTACAGGTAGTTCATCTCTCGCTTCAACCGTGGTTCTTCCGTTAGAAATACCTCTGAAGAAATTATCGTTTCTACCATAGTTATCTGTACTATATACTTTTACTCCCCAACGGTTATAGATTTCTACAGTATTTTCGAAATTTTCGATACCTCGAATTACAAACACATCGTTTATACCATCACCATTTGGTGATATTCCTGTAAAGATTTCAATTCCGTCTTCTGCATCAGGATCAATTGGAGCATTTGTATCAAGATAATCAGGATCTCCGTCTCCATCAGTATCAATAGCATCATCAGGGTTTCCATCACCATTTGGATCTGGGTTTTCATCTACTGTATCTATACCATCTCCATCATCATCGGTATCTATATAATCAGGAATACCATCTCCATCGGTATCGGTATCAGAAGGATCATCATCTCCATCATAATTTTCTTCAACAGTATCTACACCGTCTCCATCATCATCGGTATCACGATAATCCGGTTCTTCTTCTCCATCTGTATTATTAAGATCTGTATCAGGATCTGCATCTACAATATCTCCGTTAGGATCTCCATATCCAGTTGTATCTCCGTCATAAGCATCATCCAGCCCGTCATTATCTACATCTTCTCCGATAGGTAGTGTATCTGGGATTCCATCGTTATCATAATCAAATCCTTCTACTTCATCCGGAATACCATCATTATCACTATCATCATCCAAATAATCAGGTGTACCGTCTCCATCAGTATCTTCTGGAGTCACTCCTTCATCTCCGGTTCCTTCATAAGCATCATCCAATCCATCTCCATCACTATCATTTCCAGTTGGAGAGATATATCCATCTGTAGTCTGCCCTTCTACATTATCCGGGATTCCATCATTATCACTATCCTGATCAAATGCATCTGATATTCCGTCTCCATCTGTATCTCCGGTTCCTTCGACTACATCAAGAATTCCATCATTATCATCATCGATATCTATGCTGTCTGATATTCCATCATCATCATTATCTCCATCGATAATAATAGTTTCATCCAGATCATCAGGAATGATATTAAGATCTACTTGATCAAGCGTTACATTGGTTATCACATTCGTAATACTTGTACCAGAAGTTCCTGCATCTACAGAGAAATTAATGGTGAGTAGTCTGATTTCATCAGGTGGAATAGTTCCTACTGACCATATACCAGTCACATTATCATAGATTCCCTGATCCGGTATATCTGAAATATAGGTTATACCTGTTGGCAACTGATCCGTAATAGCAACATTAGTTGCTTGTGCAGGGCCGGAATTCGCTATGGTAATACTGTAGGTATAGATTCCTCCCAGTACATAAGGCCCTGGTTCTACTATAGATTTTGATACTACAAGATCAATATCACTTACTACGTTAATCTCTTCTTCAAGATCATTATTAGTAAGATCCGGATCTGTTTGATCCATCGTAAAGGTGATCACATTATTAATCGTCGTTCCACTTGTGCCCGTATCTACCGTAGCAGTGATCGTTAAAATTGCTGTAACTCCTGCATCCAGTGTTCCGATTACCCAATCTCCTGTTACATTATCATAGGTACCAGTAGTTGGTGCATCCGATACGTACGTAATTCCTGCCGGTAACAGATCATTCACTGTTAATTGAGTTGCTTGCTCTGTGCCATCATTTCTTACAATAATTGAGTAATTGATTGTATCTCCTTCGTTAGGATTATTATCATCTACTGTTTTACTAATCACAAGATCTGCTATGTTAGTAACCATAATAGTTTCTTCAAGATCGTTATTTGTCGTATCAGGATCATTTTGATCTGAGGTTACCGTTATAGCGTTTATAATAGTATCTCCGCTAGTTCCAGCATCCACGCTAACTTGAATATCTATAGTTGCCGTAGCACCATTGTTTAACGTGCCTACATCCCAATCCCCTGAAGCTGGCGCATAATTACCTTGAGAAGGAGCATCACTTGCGTATGTTACTCCTGCAGGTAACGGATCATTCACTACCAATGCTGTTGCTTGAGCAACTCCATTATTGGTAACTGTAATTGTATACGTGATCGTTTCTCCTTCATTTGGAGTACTATTATCAATCGTTTTACTAATTACAAGATCTGTATCATTATTGACTGTAATATCTTCACTTGGATCATCTGGAGTTGTATTAGTATCTGTCTGATCTAAAGTAACTCCAGTAACTGTATTAGTAATCGTATCATTACTAGTACCAGCATCCACCGTAGCTTCCAATATTAAGGTCACTACATTTCCGTTATCCATATCTCCTACTGTCCAGATACCTGTAGCATCATCATACGTTCCCTGACTTGGTGTATCAGAAATATATGTAACTCCAACTGGTAATTGATCAGTGATAGATACAGTAGTAGCTCTTGCCGGACCATTATTAGTAACAGTGATGGTATAGTTAACAGTACCTCCTTCATCTGGAGTAGCATTGTCGACTGTTTTCGTAATTACTAAATCAACTTCGTTGTTTATAATAATGTCCTCACTTGGATCATCTGGAGTAATATCATTATCAGTCTGATCTAAAGTAACTCCGGTAACTGTATTAGTAATTGTATCTCCACTAGTTTCAGCATCCACTGTAGCTTCCAATATTAAGGTCACTACATTTCCGTTATCCATATCTCCTACTGTCCAGATACCTGTAGCATCATCATACGTTCCCTGACTTGGTGTATCAGAAATATATGTAACTCCAACTGGTAATTGATCAGTGATAGATACAGTAGTAGCTCTGGCTGGACCATTATTCGTAACTGTGATTGTATAGTTGATCGTATCTCCTTCATCTGGAGTAGCATTATCAACTGTTTTAGCAATTACTAAATCTACTTCGTTATTTACTACGATATCCTCACTTGGATCATCTGGAGTCGTATCATTATCAGTCTGATCTAAAGTAACTCCGGTAACTGTATTGGTAATCGTATCATCACTTGTGCCTACATCAACTGTAGCTTCTAGTATTAAATTCACTACAGTGCTATCGTCTATATCTCCAATTGTCCAAACTCCGGTTGCATCATCATAAGTACCTTGACTTGGAGTATCCGAAACATAAGTCACTCCTGTTGGCAACTGATCTGTAATTGATACTGCCATTGCTCTTGCAGGGCCATTATTCGTAACTGTGATTGTATAGTTGATCGTATCTCCTTCATCTGGAGTAGCATTATCAACTGTCTTTGCTACTACTAAGTCAACTTCGTTGTTTATAGTAATATCTTCACTTGGATCATCTGGAGTAGTATCATTATCAGTCTGATCTAAAGTAACTCCAGTAACTGTATTGGTAATCGTATCATCACTTGTGCCTGCATCCACTGTAGCTTCTAGTACTAAAGTCACTACAGTGCTCTCATCTATATCTCCAATTGTCCAAACTCCGGTTGCATCATCATAAGTTCCCTGACTTGGTGTATCGGACACATATGTCACTCCTATTGGTAACTGATCTGTAATTGATACCGTAGTTGCTCTTGCAGGACCATTGTTCGTAACTGTGATTGTATAGTTGATCGTATCTCCTTCATCTGGAGTAGCATTATCGACTGTCTTAGCTACTACTAGGTCAACTTCGTTGTTTACAATAATGTCCTCACTCGGATCATCAGTAGTAGTATTGTTATCTATTTGATCTAGGTTAACAGCTGTTACCGTATTGGTAATTGTATCACCACTAGTTCCAACATCAACGGTAGCTGTGATAATTAAGGTTTCTACTCCTCCATCCAAAATATCACCAATATTCCAAACACCTATAGCCGAGTTATAGTCTGCAGCTGGGTTAGCACTAACAAATGTTACTCCCACTGGTAAAACATCTGTTAAAGATACATTAGTAGCAGCAGCTGGTCCATTATTCGTAACTGTGATTGTATAGTTAATTGTATCTCCTTCATCTGGAGCTGCATTATCAACTATTTTAGCAATTACTAAGTCAACTTCGTTATTCACTATAATGTCCTCACTTGGATCATCCGGAGTTATATCATTATCTGTCTGATCTAAGTTGACAACTGTTATTGTATTGGTAATCGTATCCCCGCTTGTTTCTGCATCTACTGTAGTAGTAATCGCAAGAGTTGCATTATTTCCATTCGTGATATCTCCTATTGTCCAAATACCAGTTACATCATCATACGTTCCCTGACTTGGTGTATCGGATACATACGTCACTCCTACTGGTAATTGATCGGTGATGTTAATATTAGTTGCCGAAGGAGCTCCATTGTTAGTTATTGTAATAGTATAAACAATAGTACTTCCTTCATCTGGAGTTCCATTATCAACTGTTTTAGCCACCACAAGATCAACCTGATCATCTGTATCTCTCCAATCTGGTTCTGGAGTAGTTGGATTGTCTGTATTTGGGAATGGGTTATCTGCAGTTTGTCCTCCATTAGTTGGATCTAAACTAGCATCATCTGTATCAAAATTATCATCTAATCCATCACCATCTGCATCTATTCCAGCTGGTAAGGTATCTGCAATACCATCATCATCAGTGTCATATGCTTCAATGGTATCACTCTCTGAATCCTCATCTGAGTTTAAATCTATATAGTCAGGTCCATCAGCTAATCCATCTGTATTTGTCGGATCAATAGCAGTACCATTCGTATCATAAGCATCATTAACTCCATTACCATCGGTATCTGATTCATCAACTAAAGGCGTTAATGGATCATCTACAATTGGAGCAATATAACCTGCCGTCGTCTGACCTTCGATATTATCAACAATACCATCATCATCAGCATCGATATCTAAATAGTCTGGTCCATCGTTTGGATTACCGTCCGTATCTGTTGGAGTACCACTTACGCCGGCTCCATCAACACCACCATCTTCTGCAGTGTCTGGAATACCGTTCATACCAACACTACCGTTGATCTGACCATCATTATCTGTGTCTAATGCGCCATTGCCAGTCTCAACGATATCATAAATACCATCGTTATCACTGTCTAAGTCCAAATGATTCGGAACTCCGTCATTATCATTGTCATAGATATCAGGGATACCATCATTGTTCGAATCTGTAAGATCTGGTGTACCATCATTATTAGTATCAACATCAGCATAGTTTGGAATACCATCATTATCATCATCGCCGCTTGGATCATTACCATCACTCTCTACAACATCTGGAATACCATCATTATCATCGTCTTCATCTATATTATCGGCTATACCATCATTATCGCTATCTAGAATCTCTCTGAAATCTACTTCAGCAGTTCCTGGTACATCATCATTGTCTGTTCCATCTGCTCCTGTATCTAGATTGTCATTCACATCGGGTGTGGTTCCTGTATCATCACTGTCATCAAAGGCATCTAATAATCCGTCTCCATCGGTATCGGTTGTTAAACCATTGCCTAAGTCCTGACCCGCTTCTACAACATCTGAAGTACCATCATTATCACTGTCGGTATCCTGATAGTCCGGGGTCATATCGGTATCGGTGTTTTCTGGTGCTAAACTTGTACCGGCAGTAAAGCCTGCAGTCGTACATTCATCACTGTTGTCACCAGAGGCGTTGTCATCCGATAAGTTACATACCGGATCATACGCATCATCGATACCATCGTTATCATTATCATTTCCACTTGGTGGCGTATAACTAGCCGTAGGTTGTGCCTCTACATTGTCTGGAATACCATCATCATCCGCATCAATATCTAAGTAATCCGGGGTTGCATCTCCATCACTCGTACTTGGATTGGTCGTTACAGGGTCGCCATCTACATTGCCCTGAGCACTATCTGGAATACCATCTGCTCCAACATCACCATCTGCAATACCATCATCATCACTGTCTAAACCAGCATTGCCCGTCTCTACGATATCATAAATACCATCGTTATCACTGTCTAAGTCCAAATGATTAGCAACGCCATCATTGTCATTGTCATAGATATCAGGAATACCATCATTGTTCGAATCTGTAAGATCCGGGGTACCTGGTAAACCGTCTGGGTCTACATCCTGGTAGTTCGGGATGCCATCACCATCATCATCGGCACTTGGATCATTACCATCACTCTCTACAACATCTGGAATACCATCATTGTCATCATCTTCATCTATATTATCCGCTATACCATCATTATCGCTATCAAGAATCTCTCTGAAGTCAACCTCGGCAGTTCCTGGTACATCATCATTGTCTGTTCCATCTGCTCCTGTATCTAGGTTGTCATTCACATCGGGTGTGGTTCCTGTATCATCACTGTCATCAAAGGCATCTAATAATCCGTCTCCATCGGTATCGGTTGTTAAACCATTGCCTAAGTCCTGACCCGCTTCTACAACATCTGAAGTACCATCATTATCACTGTCGGTATCCTGATAGTCCGGGGTCATATCGGTATCGGTGTTTTCTGGTGCTAAACTTGTACCGGCAGTAAAGCCTGCAGTCGTACATTCATCACTGTTGTCACCAGAGGCGTTGTCATCCGATAAGTTACATAC
>NZ_CANLYD010000030.1 GCF_947495315.1 uncultured Aquimarina sp.
TTGGATTGTTGGATTGTTGGATTGTTGGATTGTTGGATTGTTGGATTGTTGGATTGTTGGATTGTTGGATTGTTGGAACTTTGAGTTTTTCGGATTTTTTAATTTCACTAACCACTAACCACTAACCACTAACCACTTAACTCCTTCACTACCTGCGGAACCCCAACTGTGGCTTTTTCTGCTATGATGGTTAGATTTTCTTTAGGTGAAATGGCTGGTTTAGGATCTATAAAATATATAGGGGTGTCATTAGAAACAAATTGCACAAGACTTGCAGCAGGATATACCTGCATAGAAGTGCCAATAATTAATAAGATATCGGCTTGCTCGGTAATCTGTATTGCCTTGTCTAACATAGGTACCTCTTCTCCAAACCAAACAATATGTGGACGTAATTGAGAATTGTGCTCACAGAAATCTCCCAGATTAAGATCTGTTTTCCAGTCTAATACGAGGTGTTCATCAAACTGGCTTCTTACTTTTAGTAATTCTCCGTGTAGATGAACTACGTGACTGCTTCCGGCGCGTTCGTGCAGATCATCTACATTTTGGGTCACAATAGTAACCTGATGTGTTTGCTCTAATGCTACAAGAGCCTGATGTGCTTGGTTAGGAGTTACAGTGTGTAATTGACTTCGCCTTTTATTATAAAAGTCTAATACCAATGCCGGGTCATTATTCCATCCGATAGGAGAAGCGACTTCCATAATATCGTGGCCCTCCCATAACCCATCGGCATCTCTAAAAGTATTAATTCCGCTTTCTGCGCTAATTCCTGCACCAGTAAGTACCACTACTTTTTTCATTATAATTTATTTTCTCTAAAACTATTTAAAATATTTTAATCTAACTCATTGTGTATATGGATATTTTTTAATCAGAATCGTCATATAAATCTAATTAATGCTTTTTTATACTACTTTTTCAATATGTAATCTGGATCAAAAGATTGTTCCTGAATTTTTAGTGTCCCTCTCCTTCTTGGGATTCTTGTCTAAGATTGGTAAGGTATTAAGTATAATAAAATGGATTTCAGCCTTTAGTCTATCCTGTGCCAAGTCGAAGGATTGGAATGACAAGTCTTTAGAATAACAAATTAATACCTGTCATTACCGTGTAGACCAGAATCCAAAACGGAGATGAAAAGTCTATAAGTGGTTGTCTGGATTTTTACGGTCAAAATGTGTTTCGAAACCCTTTTTTTTAAGTTAAATATACTAAGATGTATCTTTTTTCGTTTAGAGAATCTTAACCCCGTAAACCGATAACATGCAATTTACCCCGATCAAAGAAACACTTCAAACCCTTGTAAATAATGCGGTTCCGTATTAATATTGTGGTTTTACCGTAACACAAATACTACTAAAAAGTATAACTTGTAATCAGTAAATGTGTACAATTTTTTTAGAATACTAACAGTATTTAATAACCAACGCTAACCTTTAATTGTTTACCTCATGAAATACCCTTATATCATTATTGATAATGATCAGAATTCTGCACGCACAATTCAGATCGCATTAGAAGATCACAATGATTACATCTGTACTGGAATTGCTAAAAATGAGCAAGAGGCATTGGACTTAATTTTAGAAAGAAAACCAAGATTAGTTTTTCTTGAACCGG
Source organism: uncultured Aquimarina sp. (assembly GCF_947495315.1). Classification (GTDB taxonomy): domain Bacteria; phylum Bacteroidota; class Bacteroidia; order Flavobacteriales; family Flavobacteriaceae; genus Aquimarina. The sequence goes on from NZ_CANLYD010000030.1 coordinate 1,627, forward strand.
AAGCTCCGGGAGTTCAATCTTCTAAAACCCAGTATAACTTAATGTCAGAACTTACGAAGTATATGACAAATCTACCAGAGTTTGTAATCATTACTAAAACAACTGACTATGCTATAGAAGGTATACGTAACAGTGTTTTGGATTATATCCTTAAGCCATTATCTAAAAGCGCCTTGACTAAAACCTTGCATAGGTTTGAGAAAGACTTTGGAGAAGTTATGGATAATACCTTATGTTTTAAGTCTTACGGAGATTATCGTTTTGTGAATATTGACGAAGTATTATATCTAAAAGCAGACAATAATACGACAGACTTTATGATGAGTAACGGTAATAAAGTAGAAGCATTTAAAACACTGAAGCATTTTCAGAACCTATTGCCGGATCATTTTGTGCGTATTCATAATAGTTATATCATTAATACCAAGTATGTGTCTAGAATACATTTTGGTAAAGCAAAATGTGCTATTAAGAATACTAGTGATATGATCCCTTTCTCCAAATCTTATAAGACAAATGTAGAAGAGATTAAAGATACGCTAGCTAAGAATAGTTTTCTTTATGTGTAGTGAGACTTTGTTTAGAAAAGTTGCGTAGCAACGAATTCAAAACAACTAGACGAACTACATCCCAGCGAAGGCTGGGATCTAAACATAACTATGCTTTTGTTTTGAAAAATGAAATGCATTCAAAATAGTTGATTGAACTACATCCCAGGGTGTCACATTGAGCTGCTACACTGAGCCTGCCGAAGTGCTGTCGAAGTGTCGTCTGGTATTTTTTTTAAAAATCTATATAGATAGATTACTTGCGATAAAAGTGATAAATAATAAGATGCTGTTTGTAAATATCTAGTAAATGTGTACCAGGGCAGCCGATTGTTTTATTTTATACTAATTTCACACAAAATCATTTGTATAATAAAACGCAAGTAGAAACCTCCTCGCTGCAGCGAGGAGGTTTTTTAATGTTTTGTCATTCCAGTCCTTCGACTTGGCTCAGGATAGACTAAAGGCTGGAATCCATACATTGAAAATCATTAATACTGAATAAAGTTTCTAAGATAATTTTTAATTTCAAAGTCAATATTCTAATTTAGTTCACATTATAAACATTAAAAGTAAAAACATGAAAAAAACGAAAATGGTATTTGCGTCCATGATTTTGATGATTGGATTAATGGCAACTCCTTATCAGTCTTATGGGTTTGAGGACCAGGATGAAGAAACAACTCGCGGTGGTGGTAGTTCTGATCCTTCTTTATGGGATGAAATAGTAAATTGGTGGGAAGATTTGTTAGAGTAATTAGTTATAATTAAAAAAACCTCCTTGCCACGACGAGGAGGTTTTTTAATGTTTTGTCATTCCAGTCCTTCGACTTGGCTAGGATAGACTAAAGGTTGGAATCCATAGGAACAAAGGAGTGCATTTTTTTTGTAAAACATCCTCACCTCGCCTCTCCTTCTAAGGAGAGGAGTTAAAAGTTCTTCTTTCGAAAAAGGATTTAGGAAGATATATTTGTTTTAAAATTTGATACATACTATAAAATAGTATATCTGAATATTCCCCGGTATAATTTATGGTAGTTGCTTTTTTCTGGCAGTCAGATATTCTTATAAAGTGTATAGAATTATATTTAGTGATTTATAAGATTTACGAAATCATTTTTCCCCTGTTTAAAAAACATATATAGTAGTATACTATGTTTTTTGAGTTTGGGGATTTTTTATATTCATTTTGAAATGAGTGACTTACGGTTTTTTGAGGGAATTTTCTTATCAAAGTTTGGGGAATATCTATAATCAGCTCTTATTCAGTAAACAAGGGGTTTAGGACTCAAAAATGATTGAATAGCTCTTTTTACTGGATTTTCATTTTTTTTAAGTTTTTTTTATAGTTTATTTGCGGTAATTTAATTGGTAATCCAATTCCTACATAATTTAGAGTTTTTTAAAATCGGGTCATCCACTCGTGTAATCTACCAATCCACTTCCTACAGGTACCCATCCACTAAACCCACCTTAATATATTAGGCGCGAGGGTGCAATCTCCCTACATTTGTAGTGTACAATTAAGGTTATCAACCTATTACACATTTACTAAAAAGGATATACAAAGAGAAATCGGAGTATTGCTGGCCAGCAAAATCCTTACAATGGGAAACTGAATAGACGAAAGTATATTCATACGAGACAAAAAAAGTCTTGAAAAAGGAAAAAGAATTATTAATAAACTGATTACACCAAAATAAAATATAAATATAAAAGATAAACCGTTATGAAAGCTATAAAAACTATTTTCGCAGTATTATTTGTAAGTTCAATGTTCATCGCTTGTGAAGCTGATAATATTAATGATGAAGTAGGAATTGAGGAAGTTGATATTGAATTAAACGCAGGGGAAGATGGAGAAGAAGATGTAGAAAGAGGGTAATTTACTTTATACTATAAAATTTCTTCAATTATAAATACAAAAGACCGCAATTTTAGGCGGTCTTTTGTATTTTATAAATTATCTTTATGTTCAAAATTTTATTCAGATTGTAAATATAAATGAGTAATGATTAAATTTCATGAATATCATATTTTAAGTATTCTATTATTGTTTTTAATGATTGGATGTAGTGATGGAACTATTATAATGGAAGAAGAAGAAATAAAACATAATTTGATAAATACTAATATTGGGGAAGCAAAAAACAAAACAAAATCCAAAGAAGAAAGAAGAGAAAGTATAAATAAGGCTTATAATTACTTTATAACACTAGAGGGGAGTAATCCAAATAGAATAAAAACGATTGAAGAGATATCTGGGGTTTATTATTCTCTAAAGGATTATGATACCTCTATGAAGATGGATAGAAGAATGTTAGAAATTGCTATTTCTGAAAAAGACTCTATTGCTATGGCTAAAGCCTATGGTTACTTGGGGATTTACTATAGGAGAAAAGACAAATTGGATAGCGCTTTTAAAAGTTTTAACGATGCGGATAAGATTTATAGAAATTTTGATAATTCTAACAAAAAAGATCCTTTAACGTATTCTTATGATCACGGTAAAGTTTTAATCGATCTGGCTAAATTATCAAGAAAGGTGAAAGACTATAGTGAAAGTGAAGATTTAACTATAAAGGCTATTGAAAAATTCGATTTATCTGGGGATAATTCGTATATGCCTTTGTCTTATAGTAATTTAGGTATTGTGGCAAAGGAATTAGAGCGTTATGAAGATGCTGTTTTTTATCATTCAAAAGCTATTGAATATACCAAAAATACCCCAAAGGACACACTATATGCTGTGTTAGGTAATAATAATATAGGTACAGTTTATAAATCTGCAAAAAAATATGAAAAAGCGATGGAATACTATACAAAGGCTTTATCGTATTATAAGTTTTTAAAAAATAGACCTAAAAGGTTATCCTTGTTACTAGATAATTTGGGATATGTTAAGTTTTTACAAGATAGTCATGATGAGGAGGCTTTTTCATTATTTCAAAAAGCTTTTAAGATTAGAGATAGTGTAAATGATGTTGTTGGTCTTTCCACCAATAATTTACACTTTGCTGAATATTATAAGGCTCAAGGAAACGATAGTTTGGCTAAATCGTATGCGATAAAAGTTAAAGAAGCCACACGAATAGTTAATAATAATGTAGAATTACTTCAGGCTTATCAGTTATTATCGAAAGTAACAGATAGTGATGAAGGTTTGGGATACGCACAGAAGTATATTAAATTAAATGATAGCTTAATCAAAGAAGAGCGTTCTTATGTAAATAAGTTTGCTAGGATAAAGTTTGAAACTGAAGAAAAAACACAGGAAATTGCAGCCATTAGTCGCGAAAACCAATTACTCATTTTTGCCATATTAGGACTATCCATATTGTTTCTATTAGGATATGTAATCTTTAGACAACAACAGAGTAATAAAGAACTGTTGTTCGAGCAAAAGCAGCAGCAATCTAATCAGGAGATTTATCGATTGCTATTAAGTCAGCAATTAAAATTAGAAGAAGGGCGTAAGATGGAACAGCATCGTATGTCAGAAGAATTGCATGATGGTGTATTAGGTAGATTATTTGGAGTACGATTAAGTCTGGATGGGATTAATCAGCGTGCTAATGATGGATTTACAGAATCCAGAAATGTGTTTATTGATGAGCTTAAATCTATAGAAAAAGAGATTCGATTGATATCACATGATCTAGGTACAGATACCTTATCACCAGATGTTGCCTATGTAGATGTAGTAGAGAGTTTAGTAAGTGATCTATGTACGGTACATAAAATGGATTTTGAGTTTGCGAATGATGAAAATATCGATTGGGAGACTATAGATGATCAGAAAAAAGTAAACCTGTTCCGTATTATACAAGAGTCATTACAGAATATATTTAAACATGCAAAGGCAGAAAGTGTAAAAATAAGCTTCGATTATGTGGATGATAAAATAAATCTTACTATTTTAGATGATGGAATAGGATTCAAAAGCAGTAAGGTAAAAAGAGGAATTGGTTTAAAAAATATTACATCCAGAGTTACCCAAATGAATGGTGTAGTAGATTTTATTAGTAATCAAGATTCAGGTACTAAAGTATCTGTAGGTATACCAATTTAATTAATGTAAAAAAGTTATCAAATCCGGTTTCCGTATAATAAAAAGGTGATAATTATAGTTACTACTATATAGAGCCGATAGGATAACAACTGACACACAAATTTTTAAAGATGAAGAAAAAGCTAAAAGTTCTTATGATTGATGATCATCCTATGATTATCGAGGGATACAAGAACACCTTATTAGGAGAAAATCAAAAAGAATATCAGATCAAGATCGATATCGCATCTAATTGCGATGACGCGTATGACAGTATTCTAAAATCTTCTAAGACTACTCCTTATGACATGCTTTTTGTAGATATTAAATTACCACCTTCTTCTGATGGAACGATTACATCCGGAGAGGATTTAGCAAAACATGCAAAGGAACTGTTGCCTAAGGCTAAGATTATTATCCTAACAATGCATAGAGAAGATCATAGAATCCATAATATATTAAAGAATATTAATCCTTCAGGATTTTTAATAAAAAGTGACCTTACTTCTAGTGAGTTATTACTGGCGTTTAATAATATAGTGAGTGGTACTCCTTATTATAGTGCTACAGTAAATAATCATTTTAGAAAAATGATGACCAATAATTTCTCACTAGATGAAAAAAACCTAAAGATTTTATACCATCTATCGAGAGGTGTAAAGACAAAGAATTTACCTAATTATGTAAGCTTGTCATTAAGTGCGATAGAAAAACGTAAAAATCAGATCAAAGAGATGTTTTCTATTGCAAAAGCAGATGACCAAAAATTATTAGAAGAAGCTCGTAAAAGAGGTTTTGTATAGAAAACAATACAATTCAGAAGAATACTACAAAAGGATAGCAATTTGCTATCCTTTTTTTTTGTTTTGATATACAATGAGTTATCTGGTTTTTAGTAGGTATGTGGTATGGTAAAGGGTTCATGGGTTAGTTCTTTAAATACGATTAAAGAGTTGTTTTTATAGGTGAAATACACAATTTTTTTTACTGTTTAAGCGTAATTTACTATGCTAAAACTTGATTTTTAATAAAATAGATTATGTTAATTTTTTACTTTTTATGAAGAAAAATATAAATAAAAGGTGTTTTTTCCCTAAATTATAAATGTGATTTTCATAAAAAACTAGGGAATTTTACGTATTTAATTATGGAACATTTGTTAAATGTGGAATAATCCTGATTTTACTTTAATTTTTGAAGCTAAATAAGCTCTAATTTTTCAACTACGGTTTTAACGTAATTATTTTGAGTTTATAGATTACTGCAAATCAATGTATTATATATAAATTTATATTGTTAAAAAAAACTAAACGTAAACAGTATATTTTAAAATAACAAGCCTATAGACAAAGATTACATTAGACATTAATTTTCTTACCCCATAAACAAGTCTGCGTAATTTTTATTAAGATCGTCAAATCTTTCTATTAGCTAAGAGGTTATTTTATATTCAATAGTCATAATATGTAATGAATCATGTGCCCCATGATCATGCTATAATGAACTTAAATGCCTAATGCGTTTGCTTATGAGAAATAGTATATTTTCTGTATTAAGACAATTAGTGGTAAGATACTTCTTATTACCCACCTGTTACATTTTTGTGATTTTGATAATGTGCCGCAAAGTTACTATATCATCTAGTATGACTTTTATAGGTAATAATACATTTTTATGTATGAATAACGGTTACCACTACTATAAAATGAAACAATCAATTTCTAATGACACCAATTTTATAAAAATAGAAAAAACGGCATATATGACTGTTTAAAAAAGTAAACCCCGCAATTGTACAACTTTGGCGAGCTAACAAGAGCAGGGTCTGAATAACGATTAATTTATAACTAAATCAACCATTATGGGTATATATACTTTTACATCAATAAGATACAATGTCAAGGAAAATATACCACACATAACGTATAATTATGTATTTAAGTATTTACATAATTTTCCTAAAGCGAAATATAACAATAAACTGGTAAATTTATATGGTTTTTCCATAAGAATTTTATCAGCAATTAGATTTTTACTTTTTATTAGTAAGTCTATTCTTACATGTGTAAGAAATTCTTCTCGATTTATAGACAACTCTATTGCCAAATTAATTATCAGGTCAAGTTATAAGCGACAACATTTTAGTCTTCTCGATTTTAATGTTGGAGTTCTTGTACCTCAAAATCATCTGATAAAACAGAATGCCAAAAATAGTATGAAAAAGGAAAAGCAGTTATTAGAGATAGTTATGAACTTTCTAAAGGATGATCGTACGTATACGAATATAAAAACGAAGAAGAAAGCTTATAATTTATGAACTGGCAAAGTTTACGATGCCAGAAAATAAATAAAATGATACAACAAAATCTTTTATAAAAAGATGGAAAAAAAGAATAACACACCCATACAATTGCTTATGAAAATTTTTACAAAAATGTTTTCCGGTAAAGTTAGCACACTACTGTTTTTTATATTAATGACATTTAGTTCACATCAGATGTATGCCCAAGTAGTAAATACTTGGGGATTATTATCAGGAACGGTGCCAGAAAACAACTTTCAAACCAGTAGTTTTTCTGCTGTAGGTGATGGTACTACTTTTGTAACTGTAGATATAAATAGATCACCTTCGACCACTGTGGGTGGTACAGTAAATGCAATACCACCTGGATTAATTTTTGCAAGTAGTTTTGATAATACGAGAGCTACAGTTGGGGTATCAGGAAATACATATACCTATATATTTAGTGAACCAGTTCATGTGATATTAAGTTCACAAGAACATAGTGAACTGGTGAGAACCGAAAATATTAAAATATCCAGTGCTGATGCTGGAGCTCAGTTTTCGGGAACACTTACTGGAGGACAGCAAGGGCATTTTATAAATAATAATAATACTTCAGAGATTCATATAGGTTCTAATGCTTTAATTACAACGGCAGGAACGTATTGGACAGTACAAAGTAATATTGCAATTACTACTTTATCCGTAGAATATTATGTGACAGATCCGGCAGAAGCTGCATCTGGAGAGCCTTTTACTATGGATTTGGCGCCATTACCTTTTGTAAGGCTAGACGATACTAATGTTACAGGTGCCGGAGGAATAGACCTTAACTCTACAGCCTGTTCTACAGGATGGGAACCATTGGATAATACCAATACTGGTGCTATTTCGGATTTAGTAGCTCCGCATGGAATCCAATCTATGACGGTAACACTTACAAATACACAAGATATTGGTCAGGAAGAGTTAACTATGACAGGAGGGTTTACCGGTATTTTGGTTTCTGGAAACAACACTACCACTTTGACAATCTCTAATGATGGTAATGCGACTGCATCAGAATTCAGACAATCATTAGATGATGTTTTCTATCTCAATAATTTGGTAAATCCAACTACAGGAGTAAATCGATTGATTGACATTCAGATAACGGATATTTATGGGAATACCTCTAATATTGCTACTGCATCCTTTCCGATAACAAGAGGACCACAATCCGGTTCTACTAATGGCCAACTAGTTATTTTTACAGGTGATGGACCTACGGATCTATTTACAGGTTTAGATGGCTCCGAAGACGCTGGTGGTGTTTGGGTAGATGTAAGTGCTACTGGAGCTTTAACTGGTAGTATAGTTGATGAAGCTACTTTACCATTAGGAGGTAGTATTTTTAGATATGATGTAACAGCATCGGCACCATGCAATAATGCTTCGACTACCGTAGTGGTTATTAAGATGAGTAATACCGAAATTGCACTTACATCTCCTTCAGCTTGTGGTGAACTCGTTACAGCTTATACGGATCCCTTACAATCAGCAAATTCTGATGATCCAATATTTATCTTTGATTCTGGCTCAGGAGAATTAGTTTGCCCTGCCGGATCGGCAGGAACCATTTATGATTGGTATATTTTTAACTCAACTACAAATTCATACGATGCTTTTGCTTTAGGATCGACACCTACGCAGACAGGTTTAGCTGATGGAGGGTATCTGGTAGTAAGAAATGATGGAGGTACCGTAGAAGAGGGTAGAGCCTGGATTTGGAATTCATCGTTAGTTATGGATGCAGGTACACCGCAAAATGCTTGTGCAGGAGATACAGTGAACTTAGCAGGTGCGGGTACTGTAACTAATCCAGTATATACATATTATGATCCGGTACCAAGACCATTTCCTATTACAGCTACTACACAGATTACTATAACATTTGATGCTACACATACCTATGTGTCTGATTTAGGTTTTTTTGCGTTAGCTCCCGATGGTACTACAACTGTTACCTTAGGCCCAAACCAAGGGAATTTTTGTAACCCTGGTGATAATGTAACTAGTTTAGCTTTTACTAATAATGTTGTAGGAAACGTATTTAATTTTTGTGCTCAACCTGCACCTTTAACTGGAACATATGATCAATATTTTGATGGAGTTTCTACTTCTACAATTGATTGGTCTCCTTTTGTTGGTTTTGATGCCAGACAAGGGGGGTGGGCTGTTCAGATTTATGATTGTGTGGCAGCAGATACAGGATCATTAGATGGTGTTGTAATAATATTCGACGACGGATTAGGTAATGTTGCTACGTATACTAGTGGATCCATTTCAGTACCAATAAATGATAATTCATGTACACCGGCTTCAGCCTCAATATATGAAGTACCCTTTACAGCGGCAACACCAGTTGCTAATAATTCGATCTCACTATCAGATGGTATTGGTGTTGGTGGAACAGGAGGATATGAATGGTCATACAGTACGTCAGGTCCAGTAGGACCTTGGTCTGGATCTTTTGAAAATAGTACCTTAACACCATCAAGAATAGTTAATGAAACTACATGGTTTAGAATAGTCGGAGATAATGGTGTGAGTTGTGCAACAGAAGATGTAGTACAAATTACAGTAACTGATCCACCAAACTCTGGTACAGGTACAGACGAATTTGCCTGCGCAGGAGATGCAGTGGTAGATTTAAATACATTATTAACGGGAGCAGATGCGGGAGGATTCTGGAGCGTTTCAGGATCATCACCGGATAATCCGGGAGGAGATTTTAGCGCAGGAGCAGCTACCTATGACCCTACTACGAGTGGAGTCTATGTTTTTGATTACACAGTAAATGCCTTGGCTCCATGTACTGTAAATGCAGTGACTTCTGTTACTGTTTCAGTTCAAGCAGCTCCTAATACAGGTATAAATAATACAATTAATACAAATCCAACAGATGCAATTGTAAACTTATTTTCCCAATTATTAGGGACTCCAGATTCTTTTGGTTTATGGAGTTTAGATACTAGTTTTGATGACCCAGGAACAGATTTTAATCAAATGGCTGGTACACTAGATGTCACTACTTTGGCTACTGGTACTTATGTTTTCGAGTATACTTTAGTAGGTTGTTCAATCGCTATGTCTACAATTACTATTTTACATAATAGTGATGACGGCGATGGTATATTGGCATCTATTGAAGACGCAGGACCCAATGGTGGAGATGGTAATGGTGATGGTATTCCGGATTCACAACAAAGTAATGTAGCGTCTATACCGGATGCGACAGGAAGTGGAAATTATGTTACGCTACAAGTAACATCCGATTGTAATCAGATTACAAACATGGCAGCAGTGCTCGAAGGAGATTTAGCATCCTTGGATGCGGATTTTGATTACCCTGTAGGATTAATAGATTTTACCTTATTATGTGGTGCTCTGGGAGAAACAGCAGAGATACGTTTTTTCTGGCATGGTATTTCAGAAATAGATGCCTACAGAAAATATACGACTACTACAGATGTATATGATGATTATACAGCTTATAGAGGAGAGGCTACTATTGATGGAAACGCAGTTCCATTTACTAATTTCATTCTCGAGGATGGATTGTCTGGTGATGATACTATATTAGATGGAGAGATTAGAGATCCTTCTGGTCCGGCAATATCCACAGTAGATACCGATAATGATGGCGTATTAGATACTGTAGATCTGGATGATGATAATGATGGAATACTAGATACAGCAGAGTGTGAAGATTCACCAAGTTTGACGCCTGCATCGGCCGAGGTAGATGCTTTAAGTTGGAATAGAGGGAACTTTAATGTATACAGTATTGGTAATAATACAACAGGTCTTGGTTTTCAAGAATCAGGATGGGAAGAAGCGGCAACCAATACAGGATTAACCACAACTAGTTTTGGTACGTGGGGAGGTTCTAACAGTTTTTCTCCGGTTACTACGGCGGGAGCTACATTGGTGTATCCTGATTTTACAATTGATATTGCTTCAAGTACATTAACTGGTGCAGAGTATGCAGATGGAGTAACAGGAAATGAATTAAAATCCGGAAATGCCGGAGATGCCTTGTCTCTTCGTCATACAAATCCTTTAGTGGCAATCAATGGCTTGAACCCATTAACGATTACAGCTACCATTACGTTTGGGACACCGGTTTCTTCTTTTGGTTTCGATTTACTAGATCAGTTTGATACACAACCGGCTGCAAGTTCTATAGAGTCTTATGTTATATATGTTGATGGAGAAAAAGTATGGGAGGCGTCCGAACTGGTCATAGGTTCTGATCTCACCGGCCCAATTACTATTGAGGACGGATTAGGAAATGCTCAAGGTACACTAACTGCAGGAGATAACACTGAAGTTTTTATTGGTGTAGTAGGACTAACAGGTACTTTTACAGAAGTAGTACTCGAATATACGATCGAACCTCAGGTGGCAACAGCTGATAGAGAAACCTTTGGATTTGATCAATTTATCTATACCATAGGGGCAGGAGCGGTTTGTGATTCTGATCAAGATGGTGTCCCTAATATTCTGGACCTTGATAGTGATAACGATGGGATTTATGACGTAATAGAATCAGGAGGTACACCAAGTGGTGCTAATGGACAAGAAGGTCGTGCCGATGATACTAATAATAATTCGGATAATACAGGAAGTAGCGGTATTCCTACTTCCGCTGGAGCAGGAAATACTCCAATCGATACTGGTAGTGATGGTAGCTTAGATTACTTAAACCTAGATAGTGATGCCGATGGATGTGGTGATGCTAACGAAGCCTATAATGATATTGATGCCGATGGAGGCGATGGTGGTGTGTACAATCCTGCCAATACAGCTACAGAACCTTTAACTACAGCTGGCGGTACTACTGATGCCAATGGTTTGGTAGTAGCTGCTGCTTATGATACTGGAGCAGTCGCTGCAGTAACAGATGCGGGAGATTCTAGTGCCTGTACACTACCGGATACTGATGGAGATGGAGTAGATGATTTTACAGATCTAGATAATGATAACGATGGGATTTTGGATGAAGTTGAAGGATGTGGATTGTTTACATTCACTGCTATTCCAATAAATAATGCCGTAGGAACTTTAAATGGTGTTACGGTTACAATAAACTCAGCAGATAATGATCTTACATTTCCAGGAGGAGCTATCACTTTTGAAGATTCATTCTTTGGTCCTGATGGTACTTTTGCTGCTAATGAAGTACCAATTATTGGAGGTGATGATGATATTACTCTTACTTTTTCACAACCGGTATCTCAATTAAGACTTAATATACGGCAGTTATCATCTAATGCATTAACATTTGATCAACCTTTTAACCTGTTATCAAGTGATGGTGATTTTACGATTTCTGGTAATACACTTACAGGATTAGCACAAGTTGGTTCAGATGCCAATGGTACTTTGTTATTCCAAGGACCTCTCACAACCCTAAGCTGGACATCAAATGATGGTTTTCCCGGTGATGGTTTCTTTTTAGCTATCTATGATTGTAATGTCGATACAGATGGCGATGGTATTGGAAATTATTTAGATATAGATAGTGACAATGATGGTATTCCTGATAATGTAGAAGCACAACCAACAATTGGATATATCGCTCCTGGTACTAATGGAGTAGTTACTGCAGCAGATGTAGATCCTACAACGGGAATACCTTCAGTATATCCTGCTACTGGTTTGGATACGACTTTACCTGCGGTTAATAATGACACTGACGGAATACCTGATTATCTGGATCTTAATAGTGATGGTGAAGGAGGTAGTGATACCACTGAAGCCGGACTAACTGAAACAACTTTTACATTTGATAGTGATGGAGATGGTTTACTGGATGCCTATGAGTTTCCGGTAGTAAATGATGACGATGTCAATGACAATTTTGACAATCCTTCTGGAGATTTACCTAATGACCAGAATACCACTACTCCTGAAGTAGATTATAGAGAAATACCAGATTCTGATGGAGATGGTGTAGATGATCTTACCGATCTGGATGATGATAATGATGGGATTTTAGATTCTCAAGAAGCTTTAGGCTTTGACCCAACGGATGCCGCATCCTGTTCATTCAACGCTGCAAATTTTGATGATACCTTCCCGATACCCACTGCGGTGATTGATGGGGCTACAGTGAATATAGGAGGTGTGGAGCAAACAGTGGATATCCCGGCAACCTTTGTGGGAGACCAATATAGATTCTACAATGTAGTAACTATCGATGCTTTGACCCTTGATGCTATTATAGAAATTACAGCTGCAGATGCTAATATTACCACTTTTGATATTGACAATGATGCTACAGGAGATGCTAATGCGTGGCAAGGAGAATATGATGTGCCTGCAGGAGAAACTGCAGCAATGTCTTTTCAAATACGTTTTGTATTGTCAAACACAGATACGCTAGTGCCATTAGATCGTTTTGGAGGAATATTTTATGATATCGATGGAGCTAACGCAAACGAGAGTATAACATTGACCAACCCAGGTTTGTATGCAGTAGAAAACCCTACATTACTTAATGTAGTGGATAATGGAACCGATGTAACGTTTACCGGTCCTTTAACTACCTTTCCGGGAGTAGTGCTCAATACAGATATAGCAGCTTACTTTAATTATTATAATATAAGTACGTTTGAATTTTCGACCAGTGCTAATAATGTAACGGCGGCGGCAAATACGAACTTCTTTTCATTAGTATTTAATCCTTGTGCTATTGATGCCTTTACAGTGCCTGATTATGTGATTAATGAAGGAGCAGATTCTGATGGAGATACCCTTGGAGATCATTTGGATAATGATAGTGATGGTGATGGTTGTGAGGATGCAATAGAAGCCGATGGAACTTTTACTGCGGGAGATATTGATGGTAATGGAGAACTTACCGGAGGTGTAAATCCCGCAAACGGAATTCCTTTGGTTGCAGGAGCTGGGCAAGATGGTAACCAAGATGTGGTTACGATAGGACCAGATGCTGATAATGATGGTATAGCGGACGCCTGTGATTTGGTAGATGATAGTGGGGATGCAGACGGAGATTTAGTTCCTGATCTTATTGATCTCGATGATGATAACGATGGTATTCTGGATGTCGATGAAGGCGGTCCTGAATGTACAGATTCTGTTGTTTCTTCTTTAAATACTACAGGATATACAACAGGAACTGACCTTTCAGGTGTGCCAGGTTTCCCGTTAACATTTGATAACGGAAACTATGAGTTTACAGCCACCTTTTTTGATGGAGCTGCAGATTCCGGGACACCAGCTTGGGCTAATGGAGTGCAGGTAAGAACAGATTTTCCTGCGGTAAACGATTATATATATGTGCAGCCCAGAAATATTGGACAAGTAGCTTCTGGAGATTATGTTGAGTATGTATTTGATTTTCCAGTACCTCTGGATGAATTTACCTTCACATTTGCCGGTTTAAATAATGGTGATTATGGCGAAGTAACTGCGTTTAACGGAGCTACTCCTATTACAATCACATCAGATAACTTTAGTGATTTTAATCCTGCCTTGAGTACCGGTTTATGGGATGTATCTGGCAATAGAGCTATTGGTAATAGCTCTTCTGGAGGCGTGAGTGTAACTTCAAATTTCTTTACCACAACTATTACAGGACCAGTAACTCGGGTAGTAGTCAATTCTGGTAAAGGAAACAACTCAAACGGTACAGTAACTGCAGGTTTTCATTCTATAGTAGCATGTACTCCGGGAACTGGTCAGAATAGTGATACAGATCTTTTAGAAGATTATTTGGATAATGATAGTGACGATGATGGGTGTCCTGATGCTGTAGAAGCAGGAGGCAGTTTTAATACTACCGACCTAGATGGAGATGATAGTTTAGGTGATGTGGTAGATCCATTAACAGGAATACCTCTTGTAGCAGGTGCTGGGCAGCCTACGACAGCTGCTGTTACGGATCCCTTAGATTCAAGCGCTTGTTTAGACACTGATAATGATGGAGTTTTTGATACGGTAGATTTGGATGATGATAATGATGGGATATTGGATGTTGAGGAAGGATGCGCAACAATTGTTGCTAATGGTACATTTGATGGTGGAGCTTCCTGGACAATTACCGATGCTCCTGCTCCTGTTAATCAACTACTATTTAACGTAGATAATATTGTTGCAGGAGCTGACGGATCAGCGAGTCAAGTTATAACGGGCTTGAGTAACAAAGTAAGAAATGTTTCAGGAACGGATTATGTAGAACTTAATTTTGATTACACTTTTATTAGAACTTCTGCTACAGCTAATAGTGTTTCAACTATGGCTATTGGTAGCGCATCTTTAAATATAAATGTTGATGGTGGGTTAACAGGCGACGTAGTTATAAGTACTGATGTAAACGTTTCTACCGGTGCTATTTTGTTAAATACAGGAACTATACCTAACAATACAGCAACCACTATCAGGTTATTAATTCCTTTTTCTGATATTTCTGATAGTGAAACGTTAGTATTTATACAAACATCTTGTTTTGGTGCTGCTTGTGGCGGAACATTAAGACATGATGCTATTATTGATAATGTTCGTTTTGTTTCAAGAGATTCAGATGGAGATGGTGTACTAGACTGTTTAGATTTAGATAGTGATAATGACGGTATCTACGATGTAGTAGAATCAGGAGGTGATGATATAGATGACGACGGAAGAGCGGATGATGATGATAATAATACAGATAATACAGGAAGTAATGGTATTCCTACTTCTGCAGGAGCAGGAAATACTCCAACTGATACTGGTAGCGATGGTAGTTTAGATTACTTAACCCTAGATAGTGATGGAGATGGCTGTAGTGATGCCAACGAGGCTTATAACAGCAGTACTGCGGATGGCGGAGATACGGGAGTGTTTGGTACAGACCCTATTGATCCAACAACAATTGTTGACCCTGATGGAACCGTAACAGCAGCGTCGTATACCGATCCTGTGGATGGAGATACTGATACGGTTGATGATTATCAGCAAATTGGGGGACCTGATGCAGATAGTGATGGAGTCTCTGATGCTTGTGATTTGATATTTAATGATAATGATGGAGATGGTATTAGTGATGCAGTGGATCTTGATGATGATAATGATGGTATTTTGGATACTGTGGAGTGTCAAACTACTGGAAACTTTGGTGTTGGAATTTGGAACCAAACAGTATTTAGACAAGGCCAAGCGGTAGCAGGTACTTCATTAATTAATCCTCAAAACTTTGTGGATGGAGCAGGAATAAGTACTCAAAGTAGTGCTACTGCATATCAGGGAGTGTCTACGATTGCAACTTTTAACGACACTTTTATCACCCTCTCTGGATTAGATGCTCCAGACTTGACTACTTCATTGGCAAATGATGATTACATTGAATTTACTTTTACTGTAAATGAAGATTCTCAATTAGTTAAATACGGACTTAATCTCTACAATGTGGTTTCAACCGCAAATGATGCTAATGACCCTATTAATAGTTTGTCTGGTATTGGTGTTGCTGGTTTTATAAGTGTTAATGGAAGTCCTTTTTCCGCAACTCCTTTTGATGCAACTACCTTAGGAAATGTAGGTGACCCAACTGATGGAGGAACTTTTAGTCCTTCGCCCGATAGTGTGAATGAACAAGAGAGTTTTTCTCCAGTTTTATTTCCGACTGGTGCAACAGTGAATGTTAGGTTATATTTTTATGGTGCTCCTTTCGAAAATGGACATATTGATGATATTCAAATTGTTGTAGAGGCAAGTTGTGATTTTGATGGAGATGGTATTCCTAATGATCTGGATCTTGATTCTGATAATGATGGTATTTACGATGTTGTAGAATCAGGGCAGCTAAATAATGGAGCAACAGATGCAAATAACGATGGTGTTATTGATGGTGTTCCTGGAAGTTTTGGAGATAATGGTCTTGCTAATTCAGTAGAATCGGATGATTCGCCTACGGCTACTACTTCAAACCCTACTGCAAGTGATAGTACTGGCAATCCAGATTACTTAGATATTGATGCGGATGATGATGGTATTCCGGACAATGTAGAGGCGCAACCTACGGGTAGTTATACCCCACCAAGTGGTACTGACAATGATAACGATGGTATCGATGATGCGTATGATCCGGTATGTAACTTATCGGATGACAACGCCTCTGGTGACAACAGTGATGAATGTACGACTGCAGGCTTTACTGCCGGTAC
>NZ_CANLYD010000031.1 GCF_947495315.1 uncultured Aquimarina sp.
GCCTTGCCCCTTGCCAACTAACTAGTTAGTTGAGGGCCAAGACGCTGCTGACCGCAGCTCTTGCCCACAACGTTATAGAGCATTTAAAAAAATCATATGATATCTGACAAAAAGAAAAAATATTTAAAGTTAGTATTAGTTATTTTTTGTCTATTTATTTTGACGCCAGTAATATTAATTATATATCATTTTCACAATCAAGAAGTTTCATCAAACATTACAGATTGGGGTGCTCTTGGTGATTATATTGGAGGTTTTGTTAACACTATAATCTCATTTATAAGTCTAGTTGTTCTAGGAATTTTGACATATCTTGTAGGTAAGCAATCAAATGAAGAAAACAAGAGAGTCAATGTTTTAATGAGAAAACTAGATGCTTATAATGAATTGACCAAATATCTACCTAAAATCAATCAGCATATTCCTGAATGGGCTAATTCTATAAAAATTATTGATCAAATGTTGAAAGATACAGAATCAATTACTAATTCTGATTATCTAGAACGAAGGAATCAACTAATTAAGGAGCTGAAATTATTTCCAGAGTTTCATTATTTTCTTTTTAACTTTAATCTTCAATTCGGTCATTTATTTGAATACAATTTTAGTAATAAAGATCATAAAGATCTTATTAATAGTTCGTCCAAAATATGTAACTTTTATAATTCTATTATAACATCATTAGAACTTAGTGAAACTCAAAGTTTCGAAAAACCCAATATTGAACTTTTCTTTGACAAGCTAACTATCTTGGTAAACAAATTAAGAAATGAGTTAAGTGATAATTAAAAAAGCTCTATAACACTATATATGTGATCATAGCAGCAAAGTGATCAATCGATTGGTTATCGTATATTTATAAAGGCGCAATGCTTGCAGAAGGTAAAAGTTGGCAATCAATGCGCAGAAGAAGTCGATGGCTTGGTAACATTTTGCTCTGCTACGACACATATATTAAACGTTGTATACAATTCGATGAACAGAAATGAATAAAGAACAAAAGGAGAAATATTTTAAAAAAGTTAATGAGAATATTACGAATTTTGGATTCCATACAACGTATGTAATGGAAGAAACTGGATTCACACCTTTTGGATACTCAACTGGAATTTATAAAAACTTCGAAATTCCGGAACTTTTTATTTCTGGACTTCCCAACGGACTTACAACGGAATTGATTAAGAATTATGTAGAGAGATTTAAATTCAAAAAAGTCCCTATTAATGAAAAAATAAACGATCTAATAGACCGATTTCCTATTTACTTTATTGACGTTAAAAATAAATTACTGACAGAATACGCATTAAGTTGTTTTAAATATTATGAAAATTCAGATTTCAAATGTTTACAATTGATTTTTCCCGATCTGAATGGATATTTTCCTGATGAGTCGGAATATGATTATGACCAAGAAATATTAAAAGAGTAAAAACTGTATACAACAACATATATGTGATCATAGCAGCTAAGTGTTCAATCGAATGGTTGTTGTATTTTTGGTAAGGCGCAATGCTTGCAAAAAGTAAAAGTTAGCAATCAATGCGCAGATAATGTCGATAGTTAGGTAACATTTTACACAGCTACGACACATATATTAAACGTTAGGTAACATTAGAGAAAACCAATGAAATTTAGTTCTGAATTAGAAAAAATAATAGCAGATAGTAGACTAAGTGCTATAGATTTAAACTCTGGTTATATATCTTCTTTTCATTTTTTAATAGCAACACTAAAATCTGATAATCTACCTCAAAAAATATTTGAATCGAAAAAATGGACATTTGAAAAATTAATCGAATCTTTAAAATCAAATGAAAAGCAAAGTGTAGATAGATATTATTTGACTAAAGAGTTTGAGTACACGCTAAAAAACGCGAAATATTATGCTCGAACTTATTTAGACAAAGAGGTAAATCCTGAACATATTATTTTATCAATGCTGGCTGACAAAAAAAGCTACGTGGGCAAATATTTGACTGATATTGGAATGGATTACTCAAAATTCAAAATAGAGTGTGAAAAAACTAGAAAAATGACATCTAAAAGTGTTCTTGAGTTTTTTGGAAGTAATCGATTTTTAGTTTCTATAGGATTACCAAAAATTATAAATGGAATATAAAAACGTTACCTAACACTATATATAGCAAATTGGGCGATTAGTTTTTAACAGAAAAGTCATTGTCTATTTGCAAAGTCGCCAAATCTTTTGATTTGGTATTAAAAAGAAAAATTAAAACAAAATACAAAAGATTTGGCTCGTGACTAAACCGAAAGTAATCACTTGTTTTCTGCCCAACTTGCCATATATTTAACGTTAAATCTGCAATCTTCGCTTCGCTCGCTTGCAGATTTAACGTTGTGGGCAAGAGCTGTGATCGGCTCTTCTCGCATATTTACACCTTCTAGGCTACTGCGAAGAGGTTCTGGATACCGATGTTATCGTTGAAATGTTAGGCTTACTTATGGTGGCTCAGCAAAGACAGCAGATAACAACAGGCAAGAAGCAACGGCCAACAACGCCTTGCCCCTTGCCAACTAACTAGTTAGTTGAGGGCCAAGACGCTGCTGACCGCAGCTCTTGCCCACAACGTTGTAACCAATTCTAATGAATATTTATAAACTTGACATAAATAAACTCATAAAAACTCAAAAAACTAAATCTGAAATAATAGATTCTCTTAAAAAGTTTGACGGTAAAAAAATGGAAATAGAAAATGACCGAATATTGGTTCTTGGAAAAACTTTCTATGACTTTACTTGCGAACTAAATATTCCAAATGTAAAACTGACGGTTAAACCTAAAAAAACTCTTATGATTTTGACGTTAGTAGTTTTAATTTTATGGACAGTCACACTCATATATAAAAATGGAGTCTTATTTGGACTTACTTTGACTAGCCTATTTGTGGTTTTTATAGGAGTTATTCATAAAAAAATGATGGAGTTAAATCTAGAAGAAATATCTGAATTGATAAAAAAATAAAACTGGTTACAACAATATATATGTGATCATAGCAGCTAAGTGATGATTCTAAAAGTCTGTGTATTTTTGCAATGGCGCCATGCTTGCAGAATGGAAAAGTTAGCAACCAATGCGCAGAAATATCAAAAAGTAGGGTAACATTTTGCCCTGCTACGACACATATATTAAACGTTAGCGATAATTATGAATAAATCTATAATCACATCACTGCTTTTACTTTTTTGTTATTACTCCTATTCTCAAGTTGACAAAATTACTGCCATTATACCTAATTGTGGAATAGACTCCGAATGGAAAGAAATAAAATCCAATTTAATTGAAGAATATTGGGGTGTTTATAAGGAAAAAAATTATCATCATTGGGATAATTTTTTAATCAAGAAATACGATAATACAGAATCTTCTATCCCAAAATTTTTAATAAGTGGGTTGAATTTAAAAGACAGCATTTTTACAACTGGAAAATGGATAAATAGGATGTTATACCCTGGAGAAACCATCCCATTTTCTGTCTATAATTTGAAAGATGAACAAAATAGTAAAAATTACTTTATTTATGCCAAGGGAAATATAATTGAAACAGAAAAAGATGAGTTCCCCTATTTTAAGAAAATTGAAAATTATGAACTTGTTGTAGATTCATATTACGACAAAATTCGTCAATCAATACAAAAAATGGATCTTTTTTCTTTTCCTTCTGGAGGTTTTGAAGGAGGTGTATTTATTCATTGGATTGGTGATTTAAATGGAGATGCATCAATTGACTTGTTAGTTGGAATATCTGAACATTATGCAGGGGCAACGCTTTCAATATTTTTATCCGATACTACATCTAAAGATTTATTTAAGGAATATAAAGTTGGTGGATGCTCGTGGGATTAAAACTATCGCTAACATTATATATGAAATCAGAGCAAATTTTAGTGCTAGATCGAAAGGTCATTCCCTTTTGCAATGGCGCTAAATTTTTATAAATTGAATAAGAAATAAAAATGCGCAGATAAATCGATTGGTTCAGGCTTTTTTGCCTTGCTCCGATTCATATATTTGGCGTTAGCAAACATTGAGGAAAGCATATAGTTTGCATAAACTTCAATGAACAAATAACATTAAATAAACATTTCAAAAAAAACTTAATTATTTGGTAAGTTTTCAGTAACCTATTGATTAAAAACGTGCACTACTTTTACTTCAATTAATTATTGCAAGTGAAAGAACTAAAAATAATATCTGTTTTTATAATATTAATTATAATTCTGTCTGTTATTAATTTAAACAAAACTGACACTTTATTGAAATCGGGATCCATTTCTTTTATTTCAATGGAATCAAAAAAGAATGAAGGATTTGTTATTAGAACCAATATGGATATCTCACCCAATTCAAAAATTCGCTTTACAGATTCCGAATGGAATGGAAATCGTTTTGGGTTTGACGAAAATGATATTACATGGATAAATGGAGATAAAATTATACCAGCCGGAACTATAATCAACTTTATCAATATAAATTATAAAGCCTCTGTTTCTTATGGAACAATAAGGGGTTCTATGAGATTATCAAAAGAAAATGACGCAATATTTGCTTATATAGGAGGTAAAAGAATGCCAACTATATTTTTAGCTGCAATAACAAACAATGAATTGGGTTATGGTACATTAATAAATACAGGTTTAATTAATGGAAAAACTGCAATAACATTTCAAAAAGAAAAATAGTTTTCTACTTCGGAGACCATAATTAACGTATGCTAACACAGTATATAATTTATTGTTAGTTCTAGCCTACTTACGAAAATCCTAGCGGATTTTCTATTCGGTTTGTATTTACTAAATTAGGTGCTTAAAACACGCAACAAACCATATACATCAATGTTGTAAGCAACCAAAAGAAACATTCAATTAAATGACAAACGAAACCTTATTAATTCCTAATAAATCAGATATTGAAAGGGATTCAATAGCCGATAGCTGGAAAAATAATGGTGGTGAAGTTTTACGTATTGGAAAGTTTTGGGAACGACCTGATGTTGATTCCGAAAAAAGATTGACCATATACGGAATTGATACTTTTAGCCTTGTCTTAGCTCAAGTACTGGGATTAAAATTAATTGAGCCAAAAGATGAATTAATTAGTGAACTAGACTTTAATTGGATTAAGCGCAAAATCGAAATTGTAACAATTCAGGAAATTAAAAACTCTCTTTTCCCAATCTTTATTAAACCTGTTAAACCTAAAACATTCAAATCGAGTGTTTATAATGATTTTGATAGTTTTACTAAAGAAACGAAAGGAATTGAACAAAATGAGCAAATCATAACGTCAAATATCATCAAGATAGAAAGTGAAATTCGAGCGTTTATATTGGACAATAAAATCCTCGATATGGCAATTTATGAAGGGAATTCTAATTTAGAATCAGCAAGAGAATTTCTAACTGACTTTTTGCAAAACCATTCAATTGATTTACCTGAATCTTATGTTATTGATTTAGGATTTAATCAGACAGATAAATGGTTTGTAATTGAATTTAATTCAAGTTGGGGCGCTGGACTGAACTCTTGTGATCCAAATAAAGTTATTAACGGAATTAGAGCGGCAACAATTAATAAGTAAAAAAGGCAGCTTACAACAACATATATGTGTCATAGCAGGTAAGTGATGATTCGAAAAGTCTGTGTATTTTTACAGTGGCGCGATGCTTGCAAAATGGGAAAGTTAGCAATCAATGCGCAGAAATATCGAAAAACAGGGTAACATTTTGCCCTGCTACGACACATATATTAAACGTTATCTACAAGCTAAAAAAACTAAATGCCAAAAACAGACGACATAGATTTAAAAACTGCAATTTCGGTACTTGCAGGAAAGTTTGCAGATATTGATACCGTTTATATTTTCGGCTCAAGAAGATATAAAACAGAAAGTACAAGGTCAGATATTGACTTACTTATAACAACTACAAAAAGAATAAAACAATCTGAATTAAGAGACCACACTTTAGAAAGCTGTACGGCATTAGATTTATTTATACTTGATGATAATAAAGCTGTTAGTATAGCCAATGAAAGTTATATTGATGATGATACTCAACTCAAATTACTTAACAAGTTAAATGCTATAAAACTATACGAAAGAAACATTGGTTTTACAGATGAAATGGAAGAGTACACATTAATAGCTTTAGACAGTAGAGTTAATCATAAATTGTCTACTCTACCTAATTTACCAGATGACGCTTATGAAATTCAGGCTTTAATTAAATACTTTAAAACTGCCGACAGAAAAGGACTTCCTACAAAACCATACATAGGACAAAATGCTGATGAAGCATCTGAAATGTTGATTTCTGTAATGGAGAGGCTTATAGATTCAAGTGAAAGAGTTACGGGTCACGGACAAGCTAAAACGGGTTGGACAAATAATTTAATTAATGAATATGATTTTCAAAACTTGTTTTGGATAGCGACTAGACCTTGGTTACCAGGATTAGGACGTGAAGAAGTAGAACTCACATACGATGGAAATAAAAAAGTGTCTGACTTTAACTTGTTCAATAACCAAATCGTGATTGAATTAAAACATATAAAAAACGATACCGACAAAAGGAATATTGTAAAAACTTTAGGCGGTTTAAAAGACTTTTATAAACAACACCCGAATATTCGGGTGTTAATTTTCGGAATACTAGTTAATAAAGATGTTTACCTTGATGATTTAAAATGGGAAAGTGATTTTACGTATCTTGAAAATGACACAAAAGTGAAAACCAAAATTATTAGAAACAGAGCATAAAAGCCAGTAGATAACACGGTATAAAAAACATAGGGCGTTTGTGCTTGCCGAAAGGTCTGTGAATATTAACAAAGTCTGCTAAATATAAAAATTGGCGTTTATAATAGAAAAGATAAAAGCAAAATATTTATATTTAGCTAAGTAACAAACCGAAACGATAGTGCTTATCACCTGCCCTACGATTTCTTATACGAGACGTTGTAGGTAATTCCCCATATAAAGAAACTCTATTAATTTCTTGAGATAACGTCAAATTTTAAGGTTTTTTTTAAAAAAAATAGAGTTAAAAAAGTGGAAAACCCTTTTAAAAAAAGGAGTCCGTACAAAAATTAACTAAATTTGACGTTAGTCAGAATTAAGAATAATGGCACATCATACAATCATATATGGAAGAATAAGTGGAGCTACTTGGAAAACGGAAGACTATTACAAATTACACAGATTAAATGTGGAAATAATAAGTAGTCTACCCGATGATGACTCTGAATTTCCTTGGATAAACACAAGTATGTTTTCAATACCTAACGAACAAGGAATTTTTAGAGACCAAGTAATAACATTTGGAGCGAGTTACAAGACCCTTGAATATGATTGGCATTTATGGATTGAAAAATTTGAAGAAATACTAAAAAAGCTGTTTTGGTTTGATGTAACTATTCATGCAGAGTTTGAAGTTATGGGAGATTATAAATATGATTGGTTGATTGATATTGACAAAATAGACAAATGGCATAAAGAAACTCCAGAACCTATCTCGCAGTGGAAATTTAAAAGTGATGGACCACGAACTTTTGAGAATGAATTGAAAAATTAAACTACCTACAACACTGTGTAAAAAATGCATTAAAACGCATTTTACACTAAACGTTATCTTCAATTGAATGGGAATATTTAATAGAAATAAGAGAAAAGAAACGAATAAGGACTTTGAGACATTTAAGTCTGAGGTAAGTTGGTTTCTGAATCCTAATTCTCAAGTCGAATTTGAAGAACAACAAGAAATGTGGTTGAGTGAGGAATTCAAGAATACTTTCCCAAAACTCACTGAATTGATTCTGAAGTCACGACAGACTTACTTGAAAATTGACCACATAAACTATACTTTATTTGCTTGGGACACTATTGATGGGCAGATTTGCGGGTGGCTTAATCAGCAGGAAACTGAAGAGGAATATAAATGCGAACTAATCCAAGAACACGAACTTCTAATAAGAAATATCGGAGGAATTCGAGAATCATTTAATCAACCTGAAGACTCATTTTCCAATAATCAAAACTTCATGTTTATCGGTTCGGAATGTTCCCGTGGAATTGGCGATTGGGAAGATTATTATTCAATGACCTGTGAAGAAGATGGGAAAAAAGAAATTGACCATTCTAACCTACTTGCATTTGTTTATGAGGCAAATGGAGCTTTAACGCTTTATGACCCTCCAACCAAAAAAGTATTTCTCTTCTCTCATGACCATTGCTTTGAAAACGTAGAATTTATGGAAAATCAACCTGAGTATACATTCCACACTTTCAAAAGTGTGGTGACATTCGAGGATTATGTGGAAGATTTAGCCAGAGAATGGATAGAAATAATAAAATGAAAAAAGACCATAAAGAAATACTAGAGTTAATAACCGATTACTTAGGAAAGAATCCCGAACTAAGATTTGGACAGGCACTTTTTAATTTGAGAGTAAATGAATTTTCTAATAGAAGTAACCCGGAACAGGCTAATTATAAAATCAGAGATATTCATGGTGATTCTGACGAAAAAATTCTTGAAAGAATAAAGAGTCAACTTGAATGGTTTGAAGAACAAAAAAAAGAAGATAACACTATGTAAAAATGCATTAAAACGCATTTTACATTAAACGTTAAATCTGCAATCTTCGCTTCGCTCGCTTGCAGATTTAACGTTGTGGGCAAGAGCTGTGATCGGCTCTTCTCGCATATTTACACCTTCTAGGCTACTGCGAAGAGGTTCTGGATACCGATGTTATCGTTGAAATGTTAGGCTTACTTATGGTGGCTCAGCAAAGACAGCAGATAACACCAGGCAAGAAGCAACGGCCAACAACGCCTTGCCCCTTGCCAACTAACTAGTTAGTTGAGGGCCAAGACGCTGCTGACCGCAGCTCTTGCCCACAACGTTAGCAATAATGCAAAATAAACTATGGCTTGGATTCCACTTTATCTGAACAAAGAAGACGAAAAAGAACTTTTGGATTTACTAAATGCTGAAGAACAAATAGCCTTTTTGGTTTCTGACGGAAATAAAAAATGGAAAGCAGTAAAATCGTTGACTGAATTTACAACTGACCGAATAAGTTTATGGCATAATGAAAGTGGACCTTTACCACTCCTAACAGAGTCTGGAGAAGACGAATGGATTGAAAATCCTTGGAATGGATGGACTGAAAAACGGACTGGAGCAAATCCTATTACTCCCTATTTTGGTGCAGGTTGGCCAGGAGTTATTCACTTAAATATCAAAACTGATTATAATGATGAAATCGGAATGTCTTCGTTTGAATGGATTGGTAATCACTATTCAATAATTGGAATTTCAGCTAGCGATACGACTAAAAAATTTTGGAGTCGCTTAAAAAGACAAATTGGAAAAAGATCAACTAAACTTCCGAGAGCAGATTTTGATGGAGCAAAAAACGAAATTTATACATTTCAAAGTGCCCTAGTCGAAATTAAAAATGGAAAAGAAAGACGACACACCCCATAAAAATACTATTGCTAACAATTTGTATATTGCATATGCTCCCTTTAGGAAGCAAACGCAACATACAAGAGACGTTGGCAACCATTAAAAATGAATAAAAAAAATCTACTTTTACTTCTGACTATAATAGTGATAAGTTGCAAGGAAAAAGAAAAACAACTCCTTAAAACAAAATCGGACGAGTACAAAACCGAAAAAACAACTATTAAACCCGAATCCAAAAAAATAGCACTTGAAACTAAGCATTGCTTTGTAAAGGAGGTCACTAAAAAGGACGAAAAGTATTTTATAATTGCTGATTACATTGACTTTTTGACAAATGAAAAAGCTGTAGAAAAAGCGAAAGAACAAGGAGAAGCTGAATATGATATTTCGGAGAAAGGAGATACCATTTATTTTGTTTATAATGATTACTATATTTCTAATGTGAACCCAAAATTGAGAACATTAGAATTAAGTTCTGATGTAAAAATTGAGCTTTGGAACTATCCAAAAAACAATGGACTTTTTAACAAAGTTTCGATTACGGAATTTATTGACCATCTCAAAGCAGAACCAATACTGATTCTGACAATTGAGAACGGAGTGGTTACGGAAATGAAAGAGCAATATACTCCTTAAAAAACGTTTGCCAACACGATATATGTGATCATAGCAGCTAAGTGATGAATCGAAACGTTCTTGTATATTTGTTAAGACGCAATGCTTGCAGAATGAAAAGTTAGCAATCAATGCGCAGATAATGTCGATGGTTTGGTAACATTTTGCCCTGCTACGACACATATATTAAACGTTACAAGCAAACAGAAAAATAAAAACCGGAACTAAAAGAATGCCAAATGAATTATTGAAAATTGTTGAATACAAAATAACTAAGCCTCCAATTGATAGGTATTGGACTTTATTTGATTCAACTGGTTGGAATGATGTATGTAAATTCACAATCGAAGAATTGAATATTGCCCTTGAAAATAGTTGGCATTCCGTTTCTGCATATTCAGAAGGAATTTTGATTGGTTCTGGTCGAATTATATCTGACGGAATTCATCACGCACTAATTGTTGATTTAATTATAGATCCTAATTACCAAGGAAAAGGAATTGGAAGTGAAATATTGAAAAGATTATTGGAGAAATGTACTGGAAATAATATTCGAGATATTCAATTATTTTCAGCTAAGGAGAAGTTTAAATTTTATGAAAAGTTCGGGTTTGAAAAGCGAGCCGAAAATGCTCCTGGAATGGAATATAAATATTGAATACTGAAAATTGTCAGCTTGTAACATTATATATGAAATCAGAGCAAAGTTTAGTGCTAGATCGAAAGGTCATTTCCTTTTTGCGGTGGCGCTGGATTTTTATAAATTAAAGAAGAAATAAAAATGCGCAGATAGATCGATTGGTTCTGGCTTTCTTGCCTTGCTCCGATTCATATATTTGACGTTAAATATGCAATCTTCGCTTCGCTCGCTTGCATATTTAACGTTGTGTACAATACTAGGAAATGATAAAGAAATTTAACTTAAAGTTGATTTTATTGGAATGTTTCTCTTTGATTTTTATCATAAGCGGAATTGACCGACTTTATGTGGCATACAATGGAAAACAGTTCGATGCTTTGATGAATAAGGATTGGGGAAAACTTGAAAGTCTAACTGACGAGCGAATTGGACAATTTTTCGCTGACCAAGCTTATTGGACTTTAGTAAGTTTAATAATCGGAATTTTAGCAGTTGGACTGATAAACTGGAAAAACAAATTCGGAATAATAAACTCAATAGTAGTTTTGATTCTCACATTTGGAATTTATAAAACCGGAATCTACTCATCTGGAATTATAAACAGATACTTGAATTATTTTTGTGGAATATTTGCCGAAGGATATGGAATGGCTTTTTTAATTGGGGGTTTGATTATATTATTAATCGGAATTCTAATTTTATGGAAAACTATTAAAATAAATAAAAAACACAGTACACAACAATGGCTATAATTAATACGGGTTTTGGTGTTTAAAGCTAATTTTAGGTATATTTAGAATGTCCGCCAAATCTTTTGATTTGGCTTTTAAAATGAATAAGATAAAAACAAAATAAAAAGTTTTGGCTAAGTGCTTAATCGGTAATTCCGTAATTTTAATTCCCGTACTAACCATAGCCGAGACGTTACCATACATTTGAAAAGAATAAATTTCATATTAATTTTAATAGTATTTTCAACTTCTTGCCAAAATGAAAAGAAGTTGAATGGAACTTGGATATATGCCTACACCTATAATCCAGAAAGTCGTCTATCTTCAATAAATAAGGAAAATCCATTTCATCATATAATTTCATTTAAAAATGGAATATATAAAATGAAAGGTTTTAAATATTATTGGTACAATGATGAGCAAGAAAAACCAATTAGAGTAAAAGGAAATAAATTGTTTCTTTCGGAAGATAACAACCATTTTGAAGAGATCAATCCTTTTGAAAAAGACAGTATAGTTTTTGTTGATAAAGGCAAGGTTCGAAATCGGGTTTACAAAAAACTAGCGGACTCTCTAAAAAACGAAACAAGAAAAATAGAGTTAATAGGCAAAAAAATTCTCAGAGATCATTTGGGAATAAAGGACACAATTAAATTCATTAATGATTCTATTTATGTAAGTAGTAGTTTCAAAATGGGTAATTCTGATTTGAGATGGGAAAGAATAAATTATAACGGATTCGATATCCTTTTTACAGATGGTAATCAACCATATGTAATTAAAAAGAAAAAAGCGAATAATATATATGTTTCGATTTTTGATACGGAAAAAAAAGATTTAATATTTAAGCTCATTGATTAAAAAACGTATGGTAACATTATATATGAAATCAGAGCAAAGTTTGGTTCCAATCGAAAGGTCATTTCCTTTTTGCAGTGGCGCCAAATTTTTATAAATTAAACAAGAAATAAAAATGCGCAGATAGATCGATTGGTTTAGGCTTACTTGCCTTGCTCCGATTCATATATTTGGCGTTAAATCTGCAATCTTCGCTTCGCTCGCTTGCAGATTTAACGTTGTGGGCAAGAGCTGTGATCGGCTCTTCTCGCATATTTACACCTTCTAGGCTACTGCGAAGAGGTTCTGGATACCGATGTTATCGTTGAAATGTTAGGCTTACTTATGGTGGCTCAGCAAAGACAGCAGATAACACCAGGCAAGAAGCAACGGCCAACAACGCCTTGCCCCTTGCCAACTAACTAGTTAGTTGAGGGCCAAGACGCTGCTGACCGCAGCTCTTGCCCACAACGTTAACACCAATAAAAAAATGAAATCATACTTTTTAACCTTATTATTGAGCTTTATAACTGTTTGTGGTTATTCACAAGAAATAAATATAATATTTCAAGATTCGGTAGAGAACCATGTCAATAATTTGGCTAACACCTTTGATTATATAGATGAAGAATATGATTTATCAAGTAAGGTTAAGATTGCATCTTTTGAAGGCATTTCTGAAAATTCTAAAAAACTAAATTTAGCTAGTCTTTTCAATTCTTTTGCACAAAAAGCTAATTCATTAGGTGCAAATTCATTTACAATTGACGAATCCATTTATGAAGTAGATAATTTTATTAAAGTCCTTATTTCAGTTTATTATTTAACGCCAGAAGAGTTAAATAATAATTTTAATAGCTACCCAAAAAATATGATTTACATAATCGGAGGCTTAAATAAACTAAAAGAAAAAGGAAGGAAAATTAAATTCAACGGTAAAAAATATCTTTTAAACTCATTGGAATATATAGAATATCAAAATGAAATTGATAGAGAAGCAACAATTAGTATTGGCGGGTTTCTTGGCGCAAAATTATGGATTAAGGGAAAAGAAGACAGACTTCCGAAGTACTTATCCCCATTTGGATTTGGGTTAGGTTCAGGTAATATTGGGGAAATTGGGTTGAGTGTTAATACTGGAAGAATATATCCAGTTCAACTAAATATCGGACAGTTTCTAATTCATGTTTTAAACAAAAAACAGGTGTTAACAAAAAATAAACCCCATTAAAACGGGGCTTATTTAAGCCGTTAAATCTGCAATCTTCGCTTCGCTCGCTTGCAGATTTAACGTTGTGGGCAAGAGCTGTGATCGGCTCTTCTCG
>NZ_CANLYD010000032.1 GCF_947495315.1 uncultured Aquimarina sp.
AGGCTTGAAAAATTATTTTAAATTATTTTCAAAAAGTTTTGGTAGTTTAAAAAGGGGTTGTATATTTGCACCCGCTTTGAGAAACAAGCGAAGTTCATAGGAATAAAAATTATACTGGAGTAGGGGTGATTAGCTTCATTTATAGGGTTCGATTCCTTAATAATTAACGATTAACTACCGGCAATGAAGATTGTGTTAGGTTAGTTGAAAAAGTTCATTGATATATTGATTGACAGCGCGTATTTTGATTACATTTATGTAATTGATTTACAATAAGAATTAAGACTAGAAATATTTTTGAGATTACGATTTTAAATTCCTGTTGTTATTGTTAAATAATATTTAAGAATACACGATGAAGAGTTTGATCCTGGCTCAGGATGAACGCTAGCGGCAGGCTTAACACATGCAAGTCGAGGGGTAACAGGGAAGTGCTTGCACTTTTGCTGACGACCGGCGCACGGGTGCGTAACGCGTATAGAACCTACCTTATAGTAAGGGATAGCCCAGAGAAATTTGGATTAATACCTTATGGTATATTATTTCGGCATCGTTATAATATTAAAGATTTATTGCTATAAGATGGCTATGCGTTCTATTAGTTAGTTGGTAAGGTAACGGCTTACCAAGACATCGATAGATAGGGGCCCTGAGAGGGGGATCCCCCACACTGGTACTGAGACACGGACCAGACTCCTACGGGAGGCAGCAGTGAGGAATATTGGACAATGGAGGCAACTCTGATCCAGCCATGCCGCGTGTAGGAAGACTGCCCTATGGGTTGTAAACTACTTTTATAGAGGAAGAAACGCCATTACGTGTAATGGTTTGACGGTACTCTACGAATAAGGATCGGCTAACTCCGTGCCAGCAGCCGCGGTAATACGGAGGATCCAAGCGTTATCCGGAATCATTGGGTTTAAAGGGTCCGTAGGCGGGTCTGTAAGTCAGTGGTGAAAGTTTTCGGCTCAACCGGAAAATTGCCATTGATACTGCAGGTCTTGAATCATTATGAAGTGGTTAGAATAAGTAGTGTAGCGGTGAAATGCATAGATATTACTTAGAATACCGATTGCGAAGGCAGATCACTAATAATGTATTGACGCTAAGGGACGAAAGCGTGGGTAGCGAACAGGATTAGATACCCTGGTAGTCCACGCCGTAAACGATGGTTACTAGCTGTTCGGACTTCGGTCTGAGTGGCTAAGCGAAAGTGATAAGTAACCCACCTGGGGAGTACGTTCGCAAGAATGAAACTCAAAGGAATTGACGGGGGCCCGCACAAGCGGTGGAGCATGTGGTTTAATTCGATGATACGCGAGGAACCTTACCAGGGCTTAAATGTAGATTGACAGGTTTAGAGATAGACTTTTCTTCGGACAATTTACAAGGTGCTGCATGGTTGTCGTCAGCTCGTGCCGTGAGGTGTCAGGTTAAGTCCTATAACGAGCGCAACCCCTGTTGTTAGTTGCCATCGAGTAATGTCGGGAACTCTAACAAGACTGCCGGTGCAAACCGCGAGGAAGGTGGGGATGACGTCAAATCATCACGGCCCTTACGTCCTGGGCCACACACGTGCTACAATGGTAGGTACAGAGAGCAGCCACTTGGTGACAAGGAGCGAATCTATAAAACCTATCACAGTTCGGATCGGAGTCTGCAACTCGACTCCGTGAAGCTGGAATCGCTAGTAATCGGATATCAGCCATGATCCGGTGAATACGTTCCCGGGCCTTGTACACACCGCCCGTCAAGCCATGGAAGCTGGGGGTACCTGAAGTCCGTCACCGTAAGGAGCGGCCTAGGGTAAAACTGGTAACTGGGGCTAAGTCGTAACAAGGTAGCCGTACCGGAAGGTGCGGCTGGAACACCTCCTTTCTAGAGAAAGACGATACACAGGAATTGTGATTTTGAGGTATTTTTAGTCTTATGCTGTTAATTAATTATTTTTTTTTAGTATTGAGTACGGAGTATTAAGTATTAAGTAAGGATTGTTTTAGATTTTATCTAAGTACTCATTACTGATTACTCACTACTATAAAACAGTCTCATAGCTCAGCTGGTTAGAGCGCTACACTGATAATGTAGAGGTCGGCAGTTCGAGTCTGCCTGAGACTACGATTAAATGTTAAATGTAAAAGTTTAAATTTAAAATGATAAGGTTTTTACTTTAGACTTTATGATTTATCAGTTTTATATTTATTATTTACAAGTTCATTGATTATATTATTGAAAAGGAAATTTTAGAAGTTGAGAATTCATTACTTCATCATTCGATATTCTGAATTCGACATTTAGGATTTCATAATGGGGGATTAGCTCAGCTGGCTAGAGCGCCTGCCTTGCACGCAGGAGGTCATCGGTTCGACTCCGATATTCTCCACAATTCTTTAGATATAAGGATTGATAGTTTATAAATCACAGGATTCACAGAGTGAAAAAGTATTTATGATCATCAATTTTATATTTTTTATAAGAAAAACGTTCATTGACATATTGATTTAAAGAATACGAGCATTAATTGTTCTCTTATGAGGATGATTAATGATAATAAATTAAAAGAGTGTTTTATTATTTTTTATCGGAAATAATAGGACGAATAAACTAAAAGAGCAAGTTAAAGCAAAGACGCATAAGCTAATTAAGGGCGTATGGGGAATGCCTAGGCTCTCAGAGGCGATGAAGGACGTGATAAGCTGCGAAAAGCTGTGGGGAGTGGCACATACACTATGATCCGCAGATATCCGAATGGGGCAACCCGGTATATTGAAGATATATCACACCGTAAGGTGGGCGAACCCGGAGAACTGAAACATCTAAGTACCCGGAGGAGAAGAAAACAAAAGTGATTCCGTTAGTAGTGGCGAGCGAACGCGGATTAGCCCAAACCAGTATTGTTACGGCAATTCTGGGGTTGTAGGACCACGTTATAAGATGTATATTGAATTAGAACAGTTTGGAAAGACTGACCAAAGAGGGTGATAGTCCCGTATAGGTAAGATATGTTGATTTAGTGGTATCCTGAGTAGTGCGGGACACGTGTAATCCTGTATGAATCTGTGGGGACCATCCCATAAGGCTAAATACTCCTGAGAGACCGATAGTGAACCAGTACCGTGAGGGAAAGGTGAAAAGAACCCTGAATAAGGGAGTGAAATAGATCCTGAAACCATACGCTTACAAGCGGTCGGAGCGCATTTATGTGTGACGGCGTGCCTTTTGCATAATGAGCCTACGAGTTACTTTTACTAGCAAGGTTAATCCGTTAAGCGGAGCAGCCGTAGCGAAAGCGAGTCTGAATAGGGCGTTATAGTTAGTAGTAGTAGACGCGAAACCGTGTGATCTACCCTTGGGCAGGTTGAAGCTTTGTTAACCCAAAGTGGAGGACCGAACCCGTTGACGTTGAAAAGTCTTGGGATGACCTGAGGGTAGGGGTGAAAGGCCAATCAAACTCGGAAATAGCTCGTACTCCCCGAAATGCATTTAGGTGCAGCGTTGATTTATAGTTTTATAGAGGTAGAGCTACTGATTGGATGCGGGGGCTTCACCGCCTACCAATTCCTGACAAACTCCGAATGCTATAAAATGTTAATCAGCAGTGAGGGCATGGGTGCTAAGGTCCATGTCCGAGAGGGAAAGAACCCAGACCATCAGCTAAGGTCCCTAAATATATGTTAAGTTGAATAAACGCGGTTGAACTGCTTAGACAGCTAGGATGTTGGCTTGGAAGCAGCCATTCATTTAAAGAGTGCGTAACAGCTCACTAGTCGAGCGGTTCGGCATGGATAATAATCGGGCATAAACATATTACCGAAGCTATGGACTCTGAACTTGATTCAGAGTGGTAGGGGAGCATTGTAGTGGCGTTGAAGGTGAGAGGCGATTCTTGCTGGAGCAACTACAAAAGAAAATGTAGGCATAAGTAACGATAATGCGGGCGAGAAACCCGCACACCGAAAGACTAAGGTTTCCTCAGCTATGCTAATCAGCTGAGGGTTAGTCGGGACCTAACGCGAACCCGAAAGGGGTAGTGGATGGACAACAGGTTAATATTCCTGTACCTGCTCACGCTAAAAGTGACGGAGGCGTATATTTGGTGCGAACTGACGGAAATGTTCGTTGAAGCCAGTGGTAACACGGCGATAGTACACAGAGGCTTCGGCTGATGTGATAATCCAGAGAAGCGACTTCCAAGAAAAGCAAGTGAAGCAGCCCGTACCGTAAACCGACACAGGTAGTTGGGATGAGAATTCTAAGGTGCTCGAGAGATTCATGGCTAAGGAACTAGGCAAAATCGACCCGTAACTTCGGGAGAAGGGTCGCCCATCTTCGGATGGGCCGCAGTGAAGAGGTCCAGGCGACTGTTTATCAAAAACACAGGGCTATGCTAAATAGAAATATGATGTATATGGCCTGACACCTGCCCGGTGCCGGAAGGTTAAGAGGAGGGTTTAGCTTCGGCGAAGATCTGAATTGAAGCCCCGGTAAACGGCGGCCGTAACTATAACGGTCCTAAGGTAGCGAAATTCCTTGTCGGGTAAGTTCCGACCTGCACGAATGGTGCAACGATCTGGACACTGTCTCAGCCATGAGCTCGGTGAAATTGTAGTATCGGTGAAGATGCCGGTTACCCGCTGTGGGACGAAAAGACCCTGTGAACCTTTACTATAGCTTAGTATTGACTTTGGATAAGTAATGTGTAGGATAGGTGGGAGACTTTGAATTGGCGTCGCCAGGCGTTGAGGAGTCATTGTTGAAATACCACCCTTTGCTTATTCGAAGCCTAACTCAGAGATGAGGACAGTGCTTGGTGGGTAGTTTGACTGGGGTGGTCGCCTCCAAAAGAGTAACGGAGGCTTCTAAAGGTCTGCTCAGTACGGTTGGTAATCGTGCGTAGAGTGCAATGGCATAAGCAGGCTTGACTGAGAGACATACAGGTCGATCAGGTACGAAAGTAGAGCATAGTGATCCGGTGGTTCCGCATGGAAGGGCCATCGCTCAAAGGATAAAAGGTACTCCGGGGATAACAGGCTGATCTCCCCCAAGAGCTCACATCGACGGGGGGGTTTGGCACCTCGATGTCGGCTCGTCACATCCTGGGGCTGGAGAAGGTCCCAAGGGTTGGGCTGTTCGCCCATTAAAGTGGCACGCGAGCTGGGTTCAGAACGTCGTGAGACAGTTCGGTCTCTATCTACAGTGGGCGTTAGAAATTTGAGTGGATCTGACTTTAGTACGAGAGGACCGAGTTGGACGAACCGCTGGTGTATCTGTTGTTCCGCCAGGAGCATTGCAGAGTAGCTACGTTCGGAAGGGATAAGCGCTGAAAGCATATAAGCGCGAAACCCACCACAAGATGAGATTTCTTTAAAGGGTCGTGGGAGACTACCACGTTGATAGGCTATAGGTGTAAAGGCAGTAATGTCATAGCCGAGTAGTACTAATAACCCATAGGCTTATGCGCAC
>NZ_CANLYD010000033.1 GCF_947495315.1 uncultured Aquimarina sp.
TGGATTGGCTAATCAATTGAGAAATCGGTTCTCCGTTCCCATCTATTTGTGTTAACACAGGATTCCAAAAGTATTGTCTTACATTGATATCAATGCTATAGTATAAATAGTTTCTAAATCGTGCAGTAGTGGTATTACTTCTCCATTTAAAATCGGTTCCGTTCCTTACTTTAGTTCCATTACTATCATAAACACCACTGATCCCACTATTGCCTCCTGTATAGGTATGTGGATGTACTACTCCTACCAATAAGTACCATTGATTAAGATTTGGCATGTCTCCTGACCAGAAATATGGATTATTATTGGCGATACCACTAAGATTGTTTACATTCTGTGTACCGTGATAGGT
Source organism: uncultured Aquimarina sp. (assembly GCF_947495315.1). Lineage (GTDB taxonomy): Bacteria > Bacteroidota > Bacteroidia > Flavobacteriales > Flavobacteriaceae > Aquimarina. Next base: position 353 of record NZ_CANLYD010000033.1, read on the forward strand.
AGTTCCATCTTGTGATCCGGTACGTTTTACCCAAACGGTATATCGATAAGCTACATTTTTATCCACTGCGATATAATCAGTATTCCAACCCCCATCAGCATCACTGTTGGCATCATTACCACATTTCCATAAGAGTGATTGCTCTCCGAATGGATTACTAGCAAAAATACGCTGGTTATCCACAGACTGACCGTTCATATTAAACAATGGTGTATGTTCACCACCTGCAGTCCAATCGTTAGTCCAATCTACTATATTGGTACTTTGCTTTTGTCCACCTGCTCTAACAGCAACCGATTGTTTGGCTCTACCCAATCCATCAAAATAGTTCACAGATTCAACCTTATCGCTTTCCAATACCTGATCTTGCGCTCCTTCCTGAACTGCTTTCTGATAGGTAGTAGTTTTTACGTAGTTTTCTGTCTGTGTCTGTGCACTGACTACTGTACTGACTAGTACAGTAATTGCTATCAATAAATTTTTAATTTTCATCACTGTATTAGTTGTTTTTATAATTATATTCATTCTCTTATAGAATAAATGTTACCCCAATTTTGTAATTTTTTATGTTTTTTAATTCAATATCACTTTAGCTGAACTTTCTTTTAACTCAGGAAAGAGTGGATCTTGAAAAATCAATTCCATTAGACTCTTCCTGGATAGTGTTCTTTTTTTTCTAGTGTACCCTTCAGAACATCCGGTAATACGAGCAATATCTTTGTTACTTTTTCCATCAAAAACCATAGTCAACATTTCTTTGTTACTATCAGTAAGTCTGCTAAAATGCTTATGAAGAAGATTCCTTTGATCATTTCTTGTAATAATATCATCTATAGAATCCAAATTGTCCTGAATATAATTTTCGATTAGTTCTAGATGTTCTAATGGTTTTGTTTTTCTCAGTTGATTTCTCCAAAGATTCTTGCAAATTCCAATAAAATAACTATGAATAGATGCTTTGGGCAGCTCTAGGTTTTTATACCTAAGTTGATGATATAATAAGATCATCGCTTCTTGAAAAATATCTTCTACATCTTCTGTGCAACCATAATATTGGAGAATAAATCTTCTAACTATGGGTAGATTCTTTTTATAAAATGATTTTAAAACCTGATGGTTCCCATTAATAATTCCTTCTGTAATTGGTCGATTTTTTATTGTACTCATATTATTCGTAGTTATCTCTAACTTAGATTACCTATGTACTCTGTTAAAGAATTTATATAGATTTTCAATACATTATTGAAAATTGTAGAATCCTCTTGCATCTTTTGTTTTGGATAAAATTTTCTTATTGTTAATCGTTATTATTTTTTTGTCAAACTTACACTCCAGGTTGTAATAAAAAGTTCAGAATATTATGATTAACAAAATACAGGACAAATTTTTAAACACCTATATTGTTGATATAAAGAGAGTTGCTTGATAGTGGATAAAGAGTGCTTTTAGATTGATCAGATAGGAACAAATAAGAGATTTTACAAAATTTATTCTATTGAAAGAATATATTCAAAAGGTTTTGTAGCATGATAAAGAGTAAAATCTTCAAGTATAATTCCTAAACACATATATACATAAAAACTTAACGTTTATATATGGTTTTGTCAATAAAAGAAAATTTAGTGTAGACCTAATTTAGGACGAGACATTTGATACAAAAAGCCACACTTTTTTAAAAGTGTGGCTTTTGTAATTAGATTTTTTTAAATTATTGGATTATAATCTTATTAATTCAAACTAAAAAAATCTCTGCTTTTTTATTGTAAGTTTATTAAATAATAATTTGAAAGTTACTACTAAAAGCCAAATAAAGCTGGCATATATCAAAAGACCAAATAATTGTCCTAGAATGAAAAACAAGTCTGAATCATAAATGAAAGTCCCAACGAAACGGGCCATTACTCCAAAAATTTCAGCAGGTCTTACAAGAGTATAATCTAAATCAGGTTTTAAATCATTAACAAAGTGAGACACTTTGCCGTGATAAAAATAATTATAAGTACCGATTGATATATAGAGTCCGGATATTAATAATGAAAATAGAATGCTTTTTTTCTTCATGCTAAAAATCTTTAACTTTTTTTCCATTGTTTTTATTTCTTTTCTTAATTTTATCATGCTTGGTAGAAGGTAATTTTGCATAAACCGAAGTAGGAAAAGTTGTGTGATTATACCATCTGGGTTCTCCGGTTTGTAACTTATTTCCTTTAGAATCTTCTCCAACACCTAAAGCTGCTGATGGAACATCAGAACAATCACACATTCCTAGTAGATAATCTTTTTTAGCGATGGCAGTTGCTGCATCAATACTAGCTTGGTCAGTACTGGATCCGTCAGGTTTTATTGTTTCTATTCTAAATGCATCATCAAATCTTTGAACACGTTCTCCATTTTCATCTTTTACAAAATCATTATCAGTTAATTCTGCTTCCTCTCCATTGGTTTCAGAGTGATATTTCCCATCTTTTACTGTGAAATTATGATTACTTTTTTTAAATTCATCTAATGTATTAAATGGTTTGATTACGTATCTGGATTCTCCATCGCCTGGATTATCTTCATCAGCACTTCCATCTTTTGAGATGTAAACCCATCCAGTATCTTCACTTCCTACCAGTATAGCTTGGTGTCCAGCACTATTAGCACCTTCTTTATCTAATAAAATAATTATGTCATTACCGTCTGGATCAATAACATTTAATGGATTGTTTATCGCATAGCTATAAGGAGACCATCTAAAATAAGAATCAGCGTGATTATCAATATTCATCCAACGTCCTAATGCAGCATCATAATTGCGTGCATGAAAATCCATCCATGCTAATCCTAATTCATTTTGTTCTTCTTTACCGCCAAAACCATACTTGTGTTGAGATATTACGAGCTCATTGTATCCTTTATGTTCAAGCCCAAATGGATAGTAGTTTTTCTCTTGCATAATCTCGTGAGCATAGTCACCATCACCGTCTGCATCTGCATCATTACGAAGTACATCTATTTTTCCATCCTTGTCTTTATCTGAGTATGAGAGTCTAATATTGCCTAGGTGATCTTTATATTGAAAAATATAATCAAACCCATTAGTTCCGTTAGGTTCTACATATCCTTCTGCAGTATTAAAGAACTTAAGATTGTTATTTTCATATACGTAGTTACCAGCATATTCTACTATTAAAGAACTTCCTCCAGAGACAACTTTCTTTTGTTTTGCTCCAGTGGCATCATAAATATAGCTAATATTTCCTGTTCCTTCACTATTAGAAATCGCAACAGTATTGGGTAAGTTTAAATGATTATAACTAATACTGGATATTCCCTTATTACGATCGATTGTCATATTACCATTACTGTCATAGACATAATCATCATTGGTATTCGTACCATCCTTAAAACCTTCATTTCTATAACTTGATGTGATAGCCTCTCTTACTTTTAAAAGCTTATTGTTACTATAGGTGTAATA
>NZ_CANLYD010000034.1 GCF_947495315.1 uncultured Aquimarina sp.
ATATGGAAAACCGCTAACGATAATGTAAAAAGATCTTATTCTTATCAGTATGATGATTTAAATAGAATTACCAGAGCAAATAGCTTAAAAGGTTCTACTTTAATGAGCGGAGATGCTTATAGTATTTGGGGGATCGCATATGACAAAAATGGAAATATCGGAAGAATCACCAGAAACGGAAGACCTGGTGGAGGGTCTATTAAAACCATCGATGAACTCTATTACACCTATAGTAACAATAAGCTTTTAAAAGTAAGAGAGGCTATCACATCAAGTTATAGAAATGAAGGTTTTAAAGACGGCACCAATACTAATGATGATTTTGTTTATGATCAGAACGGTAATATGACTGTGGATCGTAATAAGGGAATATCTAGTATTAGTTATAATCATTTAAACTTACCTAATACTGTTGCCATTTCTAATAGTGAAGGAACAGGAAATATTAGTTATATTTACGATGCCACTGGAGTAAAACAAAAGAAAGTTGTCTCTGGAGGAAGTTCTTTAACAACTGAATACGCTGGTAACCACGTGTATGAAAACGGACAACTTACGTTCTTTAACCATCCAGAAGGATATATTGAACCTAGTGGAACTGGTGAATACGATTATGTATACCAGTATAAAGATCACCTAGACAACATCAGACTCTCATACTCAGATAAAGACAAGGATGGACATATAGACATTCTTATAAATAATGCAGATGTTGATGGAGATGGAGATAATGCACGGGAAATCTTACAAGAAAAAAATTATTATCCATTTGGACTACAACATAAAGGGTATAATGAGCTTGTAATTTCAGAACATAAGTATGGTTTTGGTGGCAAAGAAGAACAAGACGAATTAGGTCTTGGTTGGATAGATGTTACTGCACGTAACTATGATCCTGCATTAGGTAGATGGATGAATCTTGACCCACTTGCCGAAATGATGCGTAAACACTCTCCGTATAATTATGCGTTTGATAATCCTTTAGTTTTTGTTGACCCTGACGGAATGGCTCCTTTTACTGTTATCGGTGCTGATGCGAAAGCTCAAGAAAATATAAAAAATCAGTTACCAAAAGAGAGTCAGAAGTTTGTTAAGTTTGATGAAAATGGAGAATTAGATGCTGATTTAATATCTGAAGGAGCTAAAGCAAATCCTAAATCTGGTAATTTGCAAAGAATAGCTCATTTAGCAAATTCAGAAGATACTTATGTGTTTTCAACTTCGGATAATTTCGAAGCTTTTGATAAAGATACTGGAAAAATAGAAAAAACGAATTTTCAAAATGGTGATTCTGCTGGTTCATTAGGTATAACTTTACCTACTGATGATACTGAAATAACAGCTAATGTTTCAGAAGTATCCACTAATGAAAATACTCAAGTTATTGTTGCAAATACTATAAGTGACGAAAAGCAAGCTAAAACTACATCTCATGAAACAGTACACGCATATTTGTTTGACGTAGCTAAGAATCATGGAGGTACAGAAACTCCCTGGCATCAAATTGAACCCGGAGGTATGGATGAGGAAACAGGTGCTGTTATATTACTTTACACTAGTCCAAAACAAATGAAACCTGCTGAAAAAGAAGCTATAAAAAATTATAGAGCAAATAATAAGTAAAAAAGTATGAAATTATTATTAGTAATAAGCATTAATCTATTATTCTCGTGTAATACTGGAGTATTAGAAAAGAAAACTTTTGTCTGTAAAACGACATCAATAGAATTAGAATTACCTAAAATACTTAAAACACAAAAGCACACCTACGAAGAGGGTGAAATCACTTTACTCACTACTAAGGATAAAGTTATTATTGAGTTTTTTTGTGGTGGTAATTATATACCACACACAAGTAATAGAGAAAGATATAAGCTGCTGTTTGAAAAAGCTGGAGCGCAATTTGGTATAGATAAAGAAACTAAGTTATTTTGGCGTAAAGAAGGCAAAATGATTTACTCAAATTGTAGAGCTTCAGACACAACCAAGTATAATAATATATTTAAGAATAAAATTATAAAAAAGCTTTACTAGTGCTCACACGATGGCTCTAGGCTCGTGCCGATAAGAGTAAGAAATAAAAATGAAGACCAGTTACATTGATTTGTAACTCCTAGCTCTCCGAAGAGTGATGCTCTGCGAATGTCTCTGACTTCGCAGCGGTAAGTAAGAAAATAAGATTAGAAAACTAGTTACATTTTATGATGTAGCTGGTTCAATATAACGGTTATATAGATAGTTAGCCAGACCTCTCCTATTTCCGCAAAACATCCTACCAAATTTGCAAATAGGTTAGTGTTTTCAATTCAACAAACAAAATAATTATACCTCCTTTGGATATTAATCAAAGGAAGAGGAGATCTATGATCTAATAATACCAAAAATGAAACAAGAACAACAACTTTTATATAAAGTCATGCGTAATTTTGAGGGTATGCAAAAGATTGAAGTATTTGATCTTTTACATAGAATGGAAGTTTTGCTATACTATGTAAAAAGCCCTTTACAATCGGATCATCTTAAACGCATTATTTCATCTGATATGGATCAGGAAAGTATTGTAGATCCTTTTGGATTTACAATCTTACCTAACGGTAACTTCTGTGAGTTTGAAGGTTCTAATGAATGGATTCATATTTATAAAGAAGTAAAACGTGGTTTTAGTAGATGCAATCCTATCACCACCTATTATTTTAAAACAAAATATGCGCCATTAGAACTTTTAAAACTAACAAAAAGTAACCTCTTAGAAAATGTACAAAATACCCCTCACGAAATTGAGATAAGTGCTTTTTTAATAGCACATAATATTTCAAAGAGGGATTCGCAAGGAAATTTACTGCTATTGGGATTATAATATAGAGCAGTATGGAAACTAACAACTTAAAAAAAACAGC
>NZ_CANLYD010000035.1 GCF_947495315.1 uncultured Aquimarina sp.
GAGGAGCACATATCACCAATGTGGTGGGGAACTTGTTTCTTTTTAATCAACAATATGGATTGAGCCGATTAGATTATAACTTCCCAGGGTCTGACCGCACATCTAAACCGGAATTTGCAATTAACGGAACGCTACAAAAAATCACCTATCCTACCGGAGGAAGCACCGAATTCTTTTTTAATGGACATAGTGGTCCTTTAGAAGAACAAACGAATACGAATCTACAAAGATACACCACTGCGGTTCAGGGAGGAAGTGACAACCCCATAGCCAGTACCAATGATCTCGATGATTGTCCTAATGTGGATGATGTTTCATATCTAAACAATCTTCAGAATATTGTCAATGGGGAGTTTACCATTGATGCTTTAAATGCAAATAAAGCAATTGCTTTTGATGCCACATTCAATAATTATGATCCCGGCAATCCATTAGTCGATAATGGAGTAACATTTGTTTGTGTATATAAATCTCGAATAGGAACAGGGCAGTGTGAGACACGTCCTTGTCCTGATCTTGGGTTACAACCTAATGGATGTTCTACAAGCGTATCGGGTGATACCTATACGATTTGTGATGATGGAGAAGCCCCACTAACTTATTGCGATATTATGAGCAGTAATCCTGCTACCAACCCAAAGATTGTATACTTCAGTACGACTCCTGATAGTGATTTTATTTTACAATTAGAAGAAGGAGATTATCGCATTTTACTAGTCAATGGAAATGCTAATACAGCTTTGAATGTTCAGTATGACTTGTTAGTAGAACAGGAAATACGAAGAAACAATATGGTAGGAGGTTTACGATTGATTAAAACAGAAGATAAACCTTCAGAAAATGCTACTGATGTATTGACTAAGTATTATTATTATAATACGTTGCCTGAAAATGGAGTAATTACTCCTAGTATTATAGAAGGTAACTATGCTTCTTCCGGAGTGGTACATCAAAAACTATTCTTTTCTGATGTAGAAAGACATAGTGGTCTTGTGCGTGACGGTGTCAATGTACCTGATGTGAATTTGTACAAGTTTTATAGCAATAATTTAGCTCCAAAAGCAAAATACAATATCGCTTATACAAATGTTTCCGAAATACGATTCAAAGATGATCAATATCAAGGACATACTGTCTATAGTTTTTATAATGAGGATGATGGCGTAGCAGTAGCAAATCGTCCTTATTTCCCCAGATATCATCTCAATGGAAGACTGAAAACCACAACTAATTACAATAATCAAAGAAAAATGGTGCAGCAAAGCTCACAGGAGTATTCACAGCAAACTCTGAGTACTACTATGCCACACAATGGCGTCTTTATGATCCCGCAAGCAGTTGCACACCAGGCCTGTAAGAAAAAAATATACGGAAATGGTACGTATACCATTTCTGTCTCACTTGCTGACCCTATAGTGGGTGGTTGTTTTGGAGGAGGAGTATTAGGGCCATATACCAAGTATTTCGCTAATAAGTACCGCTTAACACCTGTATGGACACGATTAGAGGCAAAAACAGAAAAACAGTTTTTTGAGGATCAGCTCATAGAGCAAAAAACAGAATACTTCTATGATAACGATACTCATAAACAAATGACGCGTACGCAAACCACCAAAAACAATGGGGAGATAGGGATCTCTAAAATGTATTATCCTCACGATAGGGCAGCGCTCGGTACTTTACCTCTTAATGCCAACAAAGCTATTGATGTAATGATCGATACCCATCGTATTGGGATGCCTTTACAAGTAGAGCAGTATACCAAACAAGGTACTGAAAACATCCTACTGGCTAAACAAAGA
>NZ_CANLYD010000036.1 GCF_947495315.1 uncultured Aquimarina sp.
GCTCTGGTAATTCTATTTAAATCATCATACTGATAAGAATAAGATCTTTTTACATTATCGTTAGCGGTTTTCCATATAGTTTGTGAGATATTTCCGTTATAAAGTTCTGGTACATTATAATATCCTTCTACGGTATCATAATTGATTTTAAAGGTAAACAAATCATCCCCTATGTTGTCCACATCGTTAATATCAGTCAGCCATCCACGTACGTTATACTTATAATCTACTGTTTGCAGGGGTGCCTGTTCTGCATTCCCTACTTTTTTGCTTGCTAACTGTCCTAAGTCATCATAGGTATTATGAACAATCAACTCTTCCGCCTGGTTATTGATTTTTTGCTTTTGGGTTAACAATCGCCCCATATGATCATAGGTAAAGGTTTCTGTAGTTACAATAGCTGCGTTACTGCCTTTGGTATGGGTGGTTTTTACCACCTTAGGTTTACCCGTAAAATCCAATTGCATTTCTACTTTATCGGTAGTGTCCAGATAATCATTACGACTTCCTGTCCAGATTATTTGTCCTTTAGTATCATAAGCTGTTACTGTTGTAATCCAACTATTGGTTCCTAATACGCGCACTTTGGATCCTGTTGGTAAGCTCTTTACATTATTATTAGTAGCTATGCCATTAACAGTGGTAGGCTTATTCATTCCATCTCTATCGAAGGTATAGTTGTCATAATAGTTGATGGTTAAGATTTTATCTATAAATCCAGGAATAGTATTATTCGTATAATATATAGGTGTCCCTGCTATTGTTCTACTACTGCTTTGCTTGGTCTCATACTGGGTATAGCTCGTATTATTATTTGCTGAACTTTGTATTGTTAAACGATTTTGATCATTTTTTATAATTCCTGTATATGCAACTCTACCCAAGGCATCGTACTTAGTAAACAACCATTCTTTCGGGGATTTTACTCTTTGATTTGCATCTTGTGTCATCACTGGTTGATCCAGTTTGTTATAAACGATATACTCCCATCCTTTGCCAGGGATTTTCTTTTCTACCAATCGGTTTCTGCGATCGTATTTATATTGGTATCCCAATTCATTTAATTCTGTAGTAGATACTCCATTACTTACCGTAACTTTTGGAGGGATTACATAGGTAAGATTCCCAAAAATATCATATACATAATAAGTGTCATGTGCAACATTATTATTAAAAGTTCTCTTTAGAACAACTTTTCCTGATTTATCAGTAAATTCTTGGGTAATATGATTATTACCATCACTACTTTTCCAGTTTTCATCTTTGGTGATATTTATAAAGAGTTCATTTTCGGGGTAATTACTGACTTTGACCAAAGAAGGTGCTTCGGTATTATTATTTGTAAAGTTTACTTTAAAGTATACTATTGCATCACTACTTTTATTCGCTCTTCTATCTAGTTTAATGGTATGATCCTCTCCGGTAGCTTTAGCTATCCAATCTAATCCTGGCGCTGCTTGTTTTAGAGGTCTATTTAGTGGAGATTCCTCAAAAATCGTTTCTGAATATGGATTGGTAGTATTTTGATATTTAGCGATATTATAAAAACTATTCAATTCCGTTAACGGATTTGTATAGATTGCTCCGTTCTGCGTCTGATCCGATCCATACGGCAGGTATTCTTTGGCCTGTCTACCAAGCTGATCATACTGATAATGAGTAATGATATCTTTTGGTTTGGATTGGCTAATCAATTGAGAAATCGGTTCTCCGTTCCCATCTATTTGTGTTAACACAGGATTCCAAAAGTATTGT
>NZ_CANLYD010000037.1 GCF_947495315.1 uncultured Aquimarina sp.
GACGTTGTTAAAAAAACCATCAGGAGCTAATAGCCCTATTGGTTCTTCCTCTAGGTCAGAACATCCTATTATTGATAATCCTATCAATAAGAATAAATATTTATATTGTTTCATAATATATGCTTTAAATTATTGATTAAAATTTTACACCAAGACTAAAATTCACAGATCTAACCGTTGGGTAATTTCCAAAATCAAATCCATTAAATGTGTTTTGACTGCCTGAACCACCACTTCCTAAAAAGTTTACTTCAGGATCTAATCCAGAGTAATCTGTAAAGGTTACTAAGTTTTGAGCACTTATAGATACTCTGATAGAATCCATACGTAACTTATCAGTAATCTGTGAAGGTAAATTGTAGCCTAAAGCTATATTCTTTAATCTAATATAGCTTCCATCTTCTACAAAACGAGAAGAGATTTGTTTTCCTCTAAGTTTAGCAGAAGGTATATCCGTATTTGTGTTTGTTGGTGTCCAGGCATTTAATACATCTGTAGTGGCATTAGAATCTCCATTAAATAACTGTACATTAGTAAGATTCATAACATCTCCACCATATGCACCTTGAAAAAAGATACTTAAATCAATGTTTTTGTAGGTAAAGGTGTTTGTGATACCTATGGTAAAATCTGGATTAGGATCTCCTATTATTTGTTGATCATCAGTAGTAATTACCCCGTCTAAATTACCATCTTCATCCGCTAAATCCGTGAATAATTGATCTCCAGCTTCGCCACCTTCAAAAATAGCGGTTCCTTCTGGTAAATCTCCACCTTGGTAAACACCTCGATATTCGTATCCCCAAAAAACACCAACAGCTTCACCTTCTCTTAAAATATGTGTGCGGTCTATATTAAAATACCCTGGAGAAGCATCTTGAAATATATCTTCACCATTTAGTAAACTAACAAACTCATTTTTATTTGTAGACCAATTAAAATCTGTAGTCCAACTAAAATTTTCATTACTAATATTTCTTGTGTTTAAGGTGATCTCAAATCCCTTATTATTAATCTCTCCTACATTTCTTAAACTAGCGGCCGTTAGAAACCCTAAATATTCTGGTTGACTAGAATCTGCTATGATAAGGTCTTTGGTATCGATGTTATAGTAATCTAATGAAAGAGAAATTCTATTAGAGAACAAGCCTAGATCTAAACCGAGATTAGTTTGATAAGAAGATTCCCATTTTAGATCTGGATTTGCCACTTGATTTGGTGTTACATTAATTACAGTCTGTCCATTAATAGGCGTGAAGACTGAGGCAAAACTTGCTAGTGATCCATAAGCAGCAATTGCCTGATTACCGGTTACACCATAACTTGCTCTTACTTTTAGGTTAGAAACAGTTTGACTGTCTTTTAAGAAGTTTTCATTTGATATTTTCCAACCAATGGCTCCCGATGGGAAGATTGCATATTTTTCATTTTTAGCAAAATTCGATGAACCATCTCTTCTTACAGTAGCTGTTAGTAAATA
>NZ_CANLYD010000038.1 GCF_947495315.1 uncultured Aquimarina sp.
ACAGGATTTACGGGTAGAACTGGTTTCACAGGTGCTACCGGACGTACAGGATTTACAGGTAGAACCGGATTCACAGGTGCTACTGGAAGAACCGGATTTACGGGTAGAACCGGATTCACAGGTGCTACCGGAAGAACAGGATTTACGGGTAGAACTGGATTCACAGGTGCTACCGGAAGAACAGGATTTACAGGTAGAACCGGATTCACAGGTGCTACCGGACGTACAGGATTTACAGGTAGAACTGGATTCACAGGTGCTACCGGACGTACAGGATTTACGGGTAGAACTGGATTCACAGGTGCTACTGGACGTACAGGATTTACAGGTAGAACTGGTTTCACAGGTGCTACCGGTAGAACAGGATTTACAGGTAGAACAGGATTTACAGGTAGAACAGGATTCACTGGAGCGACTGGAAGAACAGGATTTACGGGTAGAACTGGATTCACAGGTGCTACCGGACGTACAGGATTTACGGGTAGAACTGGTTTCACAGGTGCTACTGGACGTACAGGATTTACAGGTAGAACTGGATTCACTGGTGCTACTGGAAGAACAGGATTTACGGGTAGAACTGGTTTCACAGGTGCTACCGGACGTACAGGATTTACGGGTAGAACTGGTTTCACAGGTGCTACCGGACGTACAGGATTTACAGGTAGAACTGGTTTCACAGGTGCTACTGGAAGAACAGGATTTACAGGTAGAACTGGATTCACAGGTGCTACCGGAAGAACAGGATTTACGGGTAGAACTGGATTCACAGGTGCTACTGGAAGAACAGGATTTACAGGTAGAACTGGTTTCACAGGTGCTACCGGTAGAACAGGATTTACAGGTAGAACTGGATTCACAGGTGCTACCGGAAGAACAGGATTTACGGGTAGAACTGGATTCACAGGTGCTACCGGACGTACAGGATTTACGGGTAGAACTGGTTTCACAGGTGCTACTGGAAGAACAGGATTTACAGGTAGAACTGGATTCACAGGTGCTACCGGAAGAACAGGATTTACAGGTAGAACTGGTTTCACAGGTGCTACCGGACGTACAGGATTTACGGGTAGAACTGGTTTCACAGGTGCTACCGGACGTACAGGATTTACAGGTAGAACCGGATTCACAGGTGCTACTGGAAGAACAGGATTTACAGGTAGAACTGGATTCACAGGTGCTACCGGACGTACAGGATTTACAGGTAGAACTGGATTCACAGGTGCTACCGGTAGAACAGGATTTACAGGTAGAACAGGATTCACTGGAGCAACTGGAAGAACAGGATTTACGGGTAGAACTGGATTCACAGGTGCTACCGGACGTACAGGATTTACGGGTAGAACTGGTTTCACAGGTGCTACTGGAAGAACAGGATT
>NZ_CANLYD010000039.1 GCF_947495315.1 uncultured Aquimarina sp.
CGATTTACAACTTAAATTTAAGTTTAAAATCAAAATTATAAATGGTAGCAGAATCTTTTTCATAATTGTGGGCAACGGTTCGTGTATGGTGCGTGCTCAGCATGCACTATACACCATGTTGTAAAACGTTTTTTAATCGATTGGTATTTTAATAAATTCCGAAATCACTTTGCCGTTTTTCGAGTTTATCTTAATCACTTTCGATTGGTTATTTTTCAATTTGCTTTTTAATGTCCAAATCAGTTTTCTTTTCTCATAATCAATGTCCCAAAAATATATTTCATTCAATCCGTTTTCATTTCCGATTTCAAGAGCTTTTTTCAAGTCAATTTTTGTCTTATTCTGTAAAACTTTTAGATAAGGCTCTAAAATTTCTTGAGTGTCTTTTGAATTCCAAGGTGTTGTGCAATTAAGGTTAAATGGAAATAATAATTCCTTAAGAATTAAGTTTTCTTCTATTACTTTATACTTTAACCATAATTGAGTAGCTGGAAAATCAGATTTATTAAATTCGTCTAAAGTCAGTCGTTCAAGTTTGTCCTCACTTTCATTATAAACTTCAATTAAAGTTTCTGATTTCTCAAACTTGAAGTTATTGTATAAAATATCTTTTTCAACAACAAACCTTAACTTCTCATTCGCCCAATGTTTGGAACAATTAATTATTCCGTCAATGAAATTTTGTGAGTGAGAAACTCCAAAATTCAGAATTAGTAAAATGGTTAGCAGTATTTTCATTTAAATGTTTTACAACGCCAAATATATGAATCGGAGCAAGGCAAGCAAGCCTATACCAATTGATCTATCTGTGCATTTTTATTTCTTGTTAATTTATAAAAATCTAGCGCCATTGCAAAAAGGAAATGACCTTTCGAGCTAGCACTAAACTTTGCTCTGATTTCATATATGATGTTGTACATCGTTTATTCTTCAATACGTTTGGAAGAAGAAACACGTCTTAATTCAAGTTCAAACGGATTTTCTGTTTTTAATTTATCCGTTTCTCTTTCTGATAGTTC
>NZ_CANLYD010000040.1 GCF_947495315.1 uncultured Aquimarina sp.
GTCTATAGCTTCCCAACGATGTTTGATTCTAATATCTTGTAGGGCTTCCAAAGCTAGTTTTTGTACGTGAAAACGATCTGTAACTTGTGTAGCTTTAGGGAAACATTTCTTAGCAATGACCTTCATTGAATTAGCCATATCTAAGGTAATTTCTTTGACTTTATCCCTAAGTGATTTTGGGATTTTAAGTAATTGTTCCAGAATTGGTTCTACCTTGGTTCCTGCCAGAATAGCTACAATAGCTCCTTTCTTACCTTTAGCACTTTTATTGGTGATGATGGTATAAAGTTCTCCTTTGGAAAGCGCAGTCTCATCAATAGATAGATACTTGCCCATATTCTCAGGAAAAACCAACCATTCTTTGGCGTGGGACTTATCTTTCCATTCTTTAAACTCACTTAAGTAATCCCGATATTGACGCTGTAACTTTTTTCCATTGACTCCATAAAAATCACCAATGGTGTGACAATCATTAGCTCTAGTAGTGATTAAGTACTTTTAAAAAAGCAGCAAACTCTACGGTCATACGAGTTCCCTGTGCCACTAAATCCCAATCTCTTTGAACAACTTGTGTGGTATTCTTATCTAACCAACGACGACGTTTGATATGAAGATAAACTTGTTTGCCTCGAATAGGAAAATCTTGAATGGTAATCTCTTTATGAAATCCGTCAGAGATAACTACTCCAGATGAAAACTCTTTTGGAATATCTCTCTTCTCTTCAAAATATAAATGAAGAATATCTTTATCTGTTTGGTGTTTTACAATATCAAAGTGAGTAATTAATAATTCTGGTAACAGAACCTTCAGTAAGTCAATATATGGATCCAATCGTTGCTTTTTTTTGCAAAGATCTTATTCTATTTCCAATTCACACACAACTTTTGAGAATGATCC
>NZ_CANLYD010000041.1 GCF_947495315.1 uncultured Aquimarina sp.
GAATAATATCGGTTGCTTAAACTTTCTGGAGAAATAACTTTGGTCTTATGGGTTTTGAAAGTAGAGGATAAAAACTCAAAAAATGTTTTTTTAGACCCTTCCAGCATTCCTTGCTCATATAATAATCTGGTGATTAATGAGATTTCGGAAACGGACAGTTTTAAAACCTTTTTTGTGTCTTGAGAATACCCGGTTATTTTTTCTTTGACCAATGCTGGAGATGAACTTTCCATAGTTCTTTGCAGCGCATTAATTTCTTCTCGAATCCAAATTAATAATTGCTCTTTTAACGATGGGAAATTAGGGTTGTATTTAGTGGAACTAGTAACTGTGGTTGTTTTTATTTCTTTTAAAAACTGATGTAGTATATTGATCTTCTTTTGTGTTCCATACGTTCTCTTTACCTTTTTTGAAATGTACTCATCTCTCAGATAAAAGAATATTTTGAACGTGTTAAACTCCAGGCTAATCAGCACAGCATATACATCTTCAACAACAATGGTATCTTTAGAAAGTAATTTGAACAATACTTTAATATAAACAGAATAATACTCCTTTTTCTGATAGGTGAATCCAAATAAATTATTGTCAATAATTTTATTAAGTGGATCACAAATAATCTCAGTTAATTGTAAAGGAATATCTAATGCATTAAGCATTGCTATTAAAAGTCGACATCGTTCTTTTTTTTGATGCACATACCAAAGTCTTCTTTGATAAGGTATTTCTAAAGAAGGTTCTAGATATTTAGGAAAAGAAATCTCTAAATAATCTAAGATAGCATCGAGCGTCTGATATATCAGTTTGAAAATGTCAGTTATTGATTTATCTTCTGAAATCTGATATTTCTCGTTTTTATC
>NZ_CANLYD010000042.1 GCF_947495315.1 uncultured Aquimarina sp.
GATGGGAAGATTGCATATTTTTCATTTTTAGCAAAATTCGATGAACCATCTCTTCTTACAGTAGCTGTTAGTAAATATTTGTCGTCATAATCAAAATTTAGCCTACCGAATTGAGATTGGATTTCTATTTCGGAAAAAGACGAGGTAGGTATTAATTGAGTAGAACCTGTTTGCAAAGC
Source organism: uncultured Aquimarina sp. (assembly GCF_947495315.1). Classification (GTDB taxonomy): domain Bacteria; phylum Bacteroidota; class Bacteroidia; order Flavobacteriales; family Flavobacteriaceae; genus Aquimarina. The sequence continues at coordinate 180 of NZ_CANLYD010000042.1, forward strand.
GTGGTATGAAAAAGAATCTGAAGTAAATCCTTCAGCTCCTGCTGAGAATCTATCTGTAGAATTTTTTTGATATGAGTATCCAGCTAATAAGGTTAGATTTCCTTTTCCTATTTCTGCCTTATAGGTTAAGTAATTCTCACTTAATATACTTGTGCTCTTAGAATTTGTTATGGTTGCTCTTCCTCCTGTACCATCTCCAGCCGTAGTGATGAGCGTTGAAGGACTAAAGGTTCCTTGAGTCCCATTAATAGTACTGAAACCAAATGTGGTTTTGAAAGTAAGATTTTCGAAAATGTCATAATTAGCATATAAATTTGCTCTATAATTATCTGTCTTTGTCTCATCGATACCTTCCGTAGCAATTGCAAATGGGTTATCGACATTATCACCAACAGAGTTAATTGTATTTAAACCATTAGCATCTTGTACTCCAAGATCTGGTGCAAATCGAAAGAGTAATGAAACAACGTCATCTCCACCACCATTTACCGTGGAACCAGTTGATTGAGTAGGAACTCCATCTTTGTTTCCTCTACTACCAAAAAGATTAGCACCTAGTTTTAACTTATTGGTTACCTGCGCATCAATATTTGACAAGAAAGAAACTCTTTCGAATTCAGAATTTATAATAACACCTTCTTGTTTAAAATAGGTAGCAGAAGCATA
>NZ_CANLYD010000043.1 GCF_947495315.1 uncultured Aquimarina sp.
ACGTTGTGCTTAATTTACCAAAATGCGAATAATCGAGATTAACGGAAATAAATTTTCAAATATGAAAGGATTCTATCGAGAAGTGGAATCAAAAATGACTTTCGGATTGAATTGGAAAATTGGACGGAACCTTAATGCATTTAATGATGTCTTATATGGAGGATTCGGAATTCATGATGTTGATGAAAAGTATATCCTAAAATGGCATCGAAGTGAAAAAAGTAAATCTGAACTTAAATATTTTGACGCAATAATTGAAATTATTAAAGAACACAAGAATATTGAATTACAACTGACCTAAATGCTATTCTGGAAAACTGAAAATAAAATTGAACCTAAAAAGGAATTTAACTCTAAAATCAGAGAGTATTATATTGGACTTTCCGACAATCAAATCCCAACTGAATTACTAAAAGAAATAATTTCAAAAGTAACAGAGCAAATTTACAGCGATTATAAAAGGTTTTGGAAACAGTATCCGAAATCAAGAAAAAGATATTCGACTTTGAGAATGGATGATATTGAACATCCATCTATTCATTTTATGATTACTGATTTTCTAAATCAAAAAAAGATTTCTAAATCAAGGGAATACTCAAAAATTCTATTCAAAATGAATGATGAGGAATTTGATAAGCACTTAGACTATAAAGATTGGTATGAAACCAAATAAAGAACTAAGCACAACAACATATATGTGATCATAGCAGCTAAGTGATAAATTGAATGGTTCTTGTATATTTGGTAAGGCGCAATGCTTGCAAAAAGTAAAAGTTAGCAACCAATGCGCAAGAAAAATCAAAAAGCAAGGTAACATTTTGCCCTGCTACGACACATA
>NZ_CANLYD010000044.1 GCF_947495315.1 uncultured Aquimarina sp.
TAACGTCTCGTATATGAAAAGTAGCGCTGAAAATAAGCGATGACTTTTCGGATAAACACAAGCCGAATTTTTAAATTTTACTAATTATTTTATTTTTGGAAATTTGTCAAAGTTAAAAATTTGGCGATTTCCCAAAAATGCCCAAGCCTTAATGATAGCAACGACTTTCGCTATTTTTTATATACATTGTTGCCCACAGTTATTCTTGCGCAATCATTTCGATAGTTTTAATTCCGATTTTGTTATTAGTAATCCGAATGAGGTTTTTTTCTATATCCACATCCACAATTGCTGAATATTTGTCAGAGTTACTATAAAACTCATCTACCGCACTTTTTGAGCGAGTTAACATAAATTCTCCGAAATCAATTTCGTATGTTTTATATGAATTCAAATCGATTAATATCACTTGTTTTCTTTCCACTAAATCTGGTCCTGCTGCTCCGCAACTTCCTTTTGAAATCAGAAGAAAATTCTTTTTAAAAACTTCTCTTATATAACAATTTCTGTGAGTGCTTTTCGGAACACTTATTAGTTTTTTACCTCCAATCCAAAATTCGGACTGTGAATCTTTTATTACTTGTTTGAGTTTTAATTCATCATATTCAATAACTATTTCATCAGTTCTATTTTCTATGTCAGATTGAAACTTTGAAAGGAATTGTAATTCAATCGGGATATTTGGGTAAACTACTTTTTTATATTCTGCCGATTTACAACTTAAATTTAAGTTTAAAATCAAAATTATAAATGGTAGCAGAATCTTTTTCATAATTGTGGGCAACG
>NZ_CANLYD010000045.1 GCF_947495315.1 uncultured Aquimarina sp.
TATCAATAATAGGATGTTCTGACCTAGAGGAAGAACCAATAGGGCTATTAGCTCCTGATGGTTTTTTTAACAACGTCAATGATATACAGACAGCAGCAAATGGCGCTTATGGGCATATGACTCATGAAGATTTTTGGGGGAGAAAAATGTCTTTAACATTAATGCTACGTGGCGACATGGTCGCTATTGGAGATCCAACAACAGCCACAAGAAGAATTGAACACGATCAATTTAATGTTCCTGCTGATAATGGAATGATTGATGGGTACTGGCTTAGAGTTTATCAAATGATAGCTGCCGCGAATCAGGCAATTGCTGGCGCAGAAGAAGTAAATGTAGCAGATGAGATAAAAAATCCTGTTACTGCCCTAGCCTATTTTGCAAGAGGGTTTGCTTATTTTCATTTGGTAAGACAATTTGGAGATATTCCTTATTTAGATACGCCAGTAACTGATTTAGAAGCAGCAAGTACAATTAGTAAAACTGCAGCTGCTGATGTGTATGAAAATATTATTGCCGATTTTGAGTTTGCTAAAACTTGGTTGCCAGAGAACCAAGCAGCCAGATCGATACCTGCTAAATCTGCAGCCCACTCTTATTTAGC
>NZ_CANLYD010000046.1 GCF_947495315.1 uncultured Aquimarina sp.
ATATATCCGTTAAACTTATGATTGGTGCCATAAAGAGGAAAGAAAGAATAGTTTTTTCCATCCGTTTCGTCTTGATCCGTACCACTTTGGATTTCAAAACCTCCTCCAATACCAACAGAACCAACTTTTCCATTGGCTTCTAGTCCAACTAAATATGCAGAAAGATCAGTGGATGGACTTGCAGGATCTGTGATGTCAGGACCTTCACCAGCTTGTAGATAAGCATTTAAAGCAAGACCTACTCCTCCTAATTTAAACTTAGAGTGTGTGCCAAATGTATGTGTATGATAGAATCCATCTGTAGCAGCGCCATTTACCACATTCTGAAAGGTATTATTTAGTGCCAAAAAGCTAAGCGTTGCTTTTTCTGAAGCTTTCCAAGTTAAGTGTGCATACTCCATGGCTTTATAGCTAAAAAAACCAGTAACATTATATATAGTTCCTGTTTGATTACCAGGAAGTGCATCTAGATCATTTTGACTAAATGCAAAACCAAGATCCAATTTGATCTTTTCGTTTCCATATCTTATTAAAGCCAAATCGTGAAAACGACCTTGTAATGC
>NZ_CANLYD010000047.1 GCF_947495315.1 uncultured Aquimarina sp.
TTATCACTTCCTCCGGAAAAAGAAAATTGATGATTCGCAGTACTACCACTTTTATATAGCAAATCTTGCCAATCAGTATTAGCAGGTCCTTGAACATACCCCGGATTGATAGTTTGTTGATATGCTGCAAATTGATCCGCGTTCAATAAATCCAATCGATTCGCAGTGTTTTGAATAGAATACGTGGTATTAACTTCAACAGATAACTTCCCTTTTCTACCTTTTTTTGTCGTTACTAAAACAACACCATTGGAACCTCTGGATCCATAAATGGCAGTAGCCGATGCATCTTTTAAAATCTCAATAGACTGAATGTCGTTTGCTTGTGGAAAAACACCTCCTACAAACCCATCCACAACAATAAGTGGAGCACTACTGGCATTAATAGAAGTATTTCCTCTTATTTTAACGTTTATAGGAGCACCAGGTTCTCCACCATTATTAGATTGAACTACAACACCTGCTGCACGTCCCTGAAGGGCTTGCGCTGCATTTAACAC
>NZ_CANLYD010000048.1 GCF_947495315.1 uncultured Aquimarina sp.
TTTACAAATGGAGTTACTTTATCCGGCGGTGTATTAACAGTTCCAGCGGGGGTTACGAGTTTTGATGTGATCTACCCAACAACTACCGATACCTTAGATGAAGGAAGTGAGACGACTACCTTAACAGTTGGAGGAGCAAGCGGAACAGGAACAATCAATGATCCGGCAGATCCTACAGTTGCCAGTGTAAGTGATGCGAGCACAGTAGAAGGAAGCAACTTAACACAGACAGTTACTTTGAGTGGAGCAACCCCACAAGAGACGACTTATCCATATGTTTTAGCAGATGGTACTGCTACAGAAGGATCAGATTATGACAATAGCCCAACGTTTACAAATGGAGTTACTTTATCCGGCGGTGTATTAACAGTTCCAGCGGGGGTTACGAGTTTTGATGTGATCTACCCAACAACTACCGATACCTTAGATGAAGGAAGTGAGACGACTACCTTAACAGTTGGAGGAGCAAGCGGAACAGGAACAATCAATGATCC
>NZ_CANLYD010000049.1 GCF_947495315.1 uncultured Aquimarina sp.
GAAGAAGAAACACGTCTTAATTCAAGTTCAAACGGATTTTCTGTTTTTAATTTATCCGTTTCTCTTTCTGATAGTTCACATAATTCCTTATTAAAACTCATAATTGATTTCTTATTCAAGCTCATTAAATAACCATCTGCTATGTTTTCAATAGCTTTTTTTATCAATTTTTGATTGACATCGCTTCCCCACGATAGGCGTATAACATTTGAATGTAAATTGTGTTTAATTGGATAATGTTTTTCAAACCAATTCGGAATGCTGTCAATTTTAGTTACAATAAATCCGTCATATGTATTTGGCATTTGAATTAGAACATCTCCATTTTTATTTAGATCTATTTCGTTAGAAGATAATTTATGTAGAAATGTAACATTACACTCACCAAAAACAAATGTTTTTATTTTCAAGTCTTCCAGTTGAACACCAAAATTTGTTACTTTATCACAAATATCAACCTT
>NZ_CANLYD010000050.1 GCF_947495315.1 uncultured Aquimarina sp.
GATCAAGACGAAACGGATGGAAAAAACTATTCTTTCTTTCCTCTTTATGGCACCAATCATAAGTTTAACGGATATATGGATTATTTTTATGTTGGAAATCACGCAAACTCTGTTGGTCTAACGGATATATATGCCAAAGCGAATTTTAAACTCGGTAAATCCTCAAGTCTTCTTGTCAAAGGACATTATTTCTCATCAGCAGCTACTCTTATAGATGATACAGATGGATCAGAAGCGGACAACTACCTTGGAACTGAAGTGGATATTGTATTTACACAAAAATTACTACCCTATGCATCCGTAAAAGTTGGATATTCACAAATGTTTGCTGGAGATGGAATGGAATTTCTAAAAAATCAACCTAATCCAAGTGGATTACAAAACTGGGGATGGGTTCAGTTAGTCATTAAACCTAACTTCCTTAAATGGAGTCCTAAAC
>NZ_CANLYD010000051.1 GCF_947495315.1 uncultured Aquimarina sp.
GCAAAACCAAGATCCAATTTGATCTTTTCGTTTCCATATCTTATTAAAGCCAAATCGTGAAAACGACCTTGTAATGCCCAGTCTAAACCACCTAGAATTCTTTGATCATCATATGATATCATTTGTCGCCCTACTTTAGTGGACCAACCTTTTCCGAATGCCAAAGATGCCCAGGCTTCTGCAATTTGTAAATTATTATTAGCATCATTATCCAGAATCTGTCTGGTATCTCCCCATACTCTAACATCCTGAACGCTAAAATGAGCTTTGAATTTTTCGGAAGTGTATCCAAATTTTAACCTGGCTCTCTGTTGCACAAAAGCCGCAGGATCTGCTCCTTGGGGAACCAGACTATTGAATCCATGACGATATTCAAATCGATCTCTAAAATCTAAATCAATACTTAATTCCTGAGC
>NZ_CANLYD010000052.1 GCF_947495315.1 uncultured Aquimarina sp.
TTAACCAATTATAGTATGAACAATATCGATATCCAGGCAGATACCTTTAGTTTTTCTATTAACGGATTATCAGGTACCATCGGAATCAACTATGATGTGACTGAAAATGGAAAATATCAAGTTTTTTGTATTGATAATCCTGAGGTTAAAATTGATTATACCTTGTTAGGGGATCAAATCACCAATTGGATCATTACCGATACCCAGGGAACACGCTATGAGTTTGCCAAAGCAGAATACACCCATACATCCTATAGCACCCAACAGAATGAGTATACCGCAGAATATATCTCCAGTTGGTATGTTACCAACATAGAAACTGCTGATAAAGAAGATACAATCGTATACTACTACGGTAATGGAGCCTACTATGCAGAGAATCAGCGGTT
>NZ_CANLYD010000053.1 GCF_947495315.1 uncultured Aquimarina sp.
GGAAGTTGTGTCGGGTTAAAATAGTCAAAACTATGCGTTTTCTCTTTAGGAGTTGTAGGTGATGTATTAACAGTTCCTTGATCACGAAACACCTCAATCTCACGAATTGCATCTAGTTTTAGACGTTTATCACCTGCTGGATATATCCCAGAACCGGATTCTGACACGAAATATGAATAATCAAATTCGAAGGATTTTATAGGCTGTCCTAAAATGTTATAGGCATTGATACCGGTAATCGCAGATTGCCCAAGCAAATCTTCTCGCTGCAGACTACTTCCAAAATCTACTGCCAAGGTACCATTATGAAAAATAGCTGTTGGGTTAAATTGTTTGATCTTATAGATCGTTTGCTTATGTTGTTCTACAATTTCT
>NZ_CANLYD010000054.1 GCF_947495315.1 uncultured Aquimarina sp.
GGATTCACAGGTGCTACCGGACGTACAGGATTTACGGGTAGAACTGGTTTCACAGGTGCTACTGGAAGAACAGGATTTACAGGTAGAACTGGATTCACAGGTGCTACTGGAAGAACAGGATTTACGGGTAGAACTGGATTCACAGGTGCTACCGGAAGAACAGGGTTTACGGGTAGAACTGGTTTCACAGGTGCTACCGGACGTACAGGATTTACAGGTAGAACTGGATTCACAGGTGCTACTGGAAGAACAGGATTTACGGGTAGAACTGGATTTACAGGTGCTACCGGAAGAACAGGATTTACAGGTAGAACTGGTTTCACAGGTGCTACTGGAAGAACAGGATTTACAGG
>NZ_CANLYD010000055.1 GCF_947495315.1 uncultured Aquimarina sp.
CACGTTGATAGGCTATAGGTGTAAAGGCAGTAATGTCATAGCCGAGTAGTACTAATAACCCATAGGCTTATGCGCACACCTTGGTATTGAGTAATCGATACCAAGGTGGAGAATTGCTTTGATAGCTTCTTTTTAGTGAATAGCTCTTTTATTATATCAGCTCGATTCAATTTAAATCAATATGTTAACTTATTAGTTGTTAGTTATAAGGTGTTCGTTGATAGTATTAACTATTAATGATTCACTATAAACTCTCAACAAACAGCTTAAGGTGGTTATAGCATCGGGGCTCACCTCTTACCATTCCGAACAGAGAAGTTAAGCCCGTTAGCGCCAA
>NZ_CANLYD010000056.1 GCF_947495315.1 uncultured Aquimarina sp.
TCACTGTTGTCACCAGAGGCGTTGTCATCCGATAAGTTACATACCGGATCATACGCATCATCGATACCATCGTTATCATTGTCAGTACCACTTGGTGAGGTATAACTACCCGTAGGTTGCGCCTCTACATTGTCTGGAATACCATCATCATCCGCATCAATATCTAAGTAATCCGGGGTCGTATCGCCATCACTGATGGTAGGATTGGTCGTTACAGGATCGCCATCAACATTGCCCTGAGCACTGTCTGGAATACCATCTGCTCCAACATCACCATCTGCAATACCATCATCATCACTGTCTAAACCAGCATTGCCCGTCTCTAC
>NZ_CANLYD010000057.1 GCF_947495315.1 uncultured Aquimarina sp.
ATATAGAGCAGTATGGAAACTAACAACTTAAAAAAAACAGCACTATGAACATATAAATACATAAAAGGGAAAATAACTAATACCAACTCTGATATAAAATGATCGCCCAATAAAATTAAATTATTTTGGTTTCAGACGAGAATGAAAATATCTGGATAGCCATAGCTATCGATATATTTTATGACAAAGTATGAGAGTAAAAGAAATAATTTTATAAGATTATTTTATGTGAGAGATGGTATCAAACACATATCGTCTATGGAACCTATGGATATATTTTATCAGATCCTGCACGAAGATCTGAATCCATTGATCAGCCA
>NZ_CANLYD010000058.1 GCF_947495315.1 uncultured Aquimarina sp.
GTAGAGACGGGCAATGCTGGTTTAGACAGTGATGATGATGGTATTGCAGATGGTGATGTTGGAGCAGATGGTATTCCGGACAGTGCTCAGGGCAATGTTGATGGAGACCCTGTAACGACCAATCCAAGTACGAGTGATGGCGATGCAACCCCGGATTACTTAGATATTGATGCGGATGATGATGGTATTCCAGACAATGTAGAGGCACAACCGACGGCTAGTTATACGCCACCAAGTGGGAATGACAATGATAACGATGGTATCGATGATGCGTATGATCCAGTATGTAACTTATCGGATGACAACGCCTCTGGTGACA
>NZ_CANLYD010000059.1 GCF_947495315.1 uncultured Aquimarina sp.
GAACTATCAGAAAGAGAAACGGATAAATTAAAAACAGAAAATCCGTTTGAACTTGAATTAAGACGTGTTTCTTCTTCTAAACGTATTGAAGAATAAACGATGTACAACATCATATATGAAATCAGAGCAATTTAGTACTACATCAAAAGGTCACTTCCTTTTTTGGTGGCGCTAGATTTTTATAAATTAAACAAGAAATAAAAATGCGCAGATAGATCAATTGGTTTAGGCTTGCTTGCCTTGCTCCGATTCATATATTTGGCGTTAAATCTGCAATCTTCGCTTCGCTCGCTTGCAGATTTAACGTTGTG
>NZ_CANLYD010000060.1 GCF_947495315.1 uncultured Aquimarina sp.
TGCTGCTTGATAATCTCTTCCATCATCTCCATTACTAGCTCCAATAAAATCCAATACAAAAATGGGTTCTAAAGAAGTATCTATTAGAGAAGAATCAAATAAATCCTGAAAATCTGGCTCTAACCCTAAGTTGTACGTTCCTTCATTATCAATCACTCCTTTGGCTTCATCATACGCTTTCTGGTAGTTACCGATAGTTAAATGTACCAATGCTAAATAAGAGTGGGCTGCAGATTTAGCAGGTATCGATCTGGCTGCTTGGTTCTCTGGCAACCAAGTTTTAGCAAA
>NZ_CANLYD010000061.1 GCF_947495315.1 uncultured Aquimarina sp.
CCCGTAAACCCTGTTCTTCCGGTAGCACCTGTGAATCCAGTTCTACCCGTAAATCCTGTTCTTCCAGTAGCACCTGTAAATCCTGTTCTTCCAGTAGCACCTGTGAATCCAGTTCTACCTGTAAATCCGGTTCTACCAGTAGCACCTGTAAATCCAGTTCTACCTGTAAATCCTGTTCTACCAGTAGCACCAGTGAAACCAGTTCTACCTGTAAATCCTGTTCTTCCGGTAGCACCTGTGAATCCGGTACG
>NZ_CANLYD010000062.1 GCF_947495315.1 uncultured Aquimarina sp.
ATGTTTTTGTAGGTAAAGGTGTTTGTGATACCTATGGTAAAATCTGGATTAGGATCTCCTATTATTTGTTGATCATCGGTAGTAATTACCCCGTCTAAATTACCATCTTCATCCGCTAAATCCGTGAATAATTGATCTCCAGCTTCGCCGCCTTCAAAAATGGCTGTTCCTTCTGGTAAATCTCCACCTTGGTAAACACCTCGATATTCGTATCCCCAAAAAACACCAACAGCTTCACCTTC
>NZ_CANLYD010000063.1 GCF_947495315.1 uncultured Aquimarina sp.
TCTACGATATCATAAATACCATCGTTATCACTGTCTAAGTCCAAATGATTAGCAACGCCATCATTGTCATTGTCATATATGTCTGGGATACCATCATTGTTCGAATCTGTAAGATCCGGGGTACCTGGTAAACCGTCTGGGTCTACATCCTGGTAGTTCGGAATGCCATCACCATCATCATCGGCACTTGGATCATTACCATCACTCTCTACAACATCTGGAATACCATCATTGTCATC
>NZ_CANLYD010000064.1 GCF_947495315.1 uncultured Aquimarina sp.
TTTACAGGTAGAACCGGATTCACAGGTGCTACCGGAAGAACAGGATTTACAGGTAGAACTGGATTCACTGGTGCTACTGGAAGAACAGGATTTACAGGTAGAACTGGTTTCACAGGTGCTACTGGAAGAACAGGATTTACGGGTAGAACAGGATTTACAGGTGCTACCGGAAGAACAGGATTTACGGGTAGAACTGGTTTCACAGGTGCTACCGGACGTACAGGATTTACAGG
>NZ_CANLYD010000065.1 GCF_947495315.1 uncultured Aquimarina sp.
TCGAGCGTCTGATATATCAGTTTGAAAATGTCAGTTATTGATTTATCTTCTGAAATCTGATATTTCTCGTTTTTATCATCCGGAAGATAGGTTTGCTCAATGACCTTGCAGTAGTTAAGAAGCAAAATTTGATGATTTTGTATGATCGAATTAATACTACTGGGATCATCAATACATCGAAACACTTTATTATGGATATCCCTCTTTACTTTTTTTAAAGTATC
>NZ_CANLYD010000066.1 GCF_947495315.1 uncultured Aquimarina sp.
TCATCGATGGTTTTAATAGACCCTCCACCAGGTCTTCCGTTTCTGGTGATTCTTCCGATATTTCCATTTTTGTCATACGCGATCCCCCAAATACTATAAGCATCTCCGCTCATTAAAGTAGAACCTTTTAAGCTATTGGCTCTGGTAATTCTATTTAAATCATCATACTGATAAGAATAAGATCTTTTTACATTATCGTTAGCGGTTTTCCATAT
>NZ_CANLYD010000067.1 GCF_947495315.1 uncultured Aquimarina sp.
TCCCATTTACGTTCTTCTAAAACCACATTTCTCAAATCATCTTGTGATAATCCAGAGATATCTGCTGGAAAATCAGACCCATTCCCACTTCTTGCTCTAGCTCTCACTCTATTTACATATTGGTGGGCTTCATTTGACCCTGGACTTATTTCATTTAATGCTTCTGCCGCAATTAAGAGTACCTCTGCATAACGCATCATCATATAGTTAGCTTC
>NZ_CANLYD010000068.1 GCF_947495315.1 uncultured Aquimarina sp.
GCTAGTAATGGAGATGATGGAAGAGATTATCAAGCAGCATTGACGGGTCTTAGAGATGACCAACAATATGGTCTTGGAGGTGGTTGGTCTGTTGGTGTTCCTTCTTTAGAAGTATACAATACTTGGGATGGTCGAGATTACAGAAAACAGGTTAGCTTAGATACCATAGGACTCTTTAATATAACGGATCCTGTTACAGGTATCCAAACATT
>NZ_CANLYD010000069.1 GCF_947495315.1 uncultured Aquimarina sp.
CTGTCATCAAAGGCATCTAATAATCCGTCTCCATCGGTATCAGTCGTTAAGCCATTGCCTAAGTCCTGACCTGCTTCTACAACATCTGAAGTACCATCATTATCACTATCGGTATCCTGATAATCAGGGGTCATATCGGTATCGGTGTCTTCTGGTGCTAAACTCGTACCGGCAGTAAAGCCTGCAGTCGTACATTCATCACTGTT
>NZ_CANLYD010000070.1 GCF_947495315.1 uncultured Aquimarina sp.
TTTATTGGTCTCAGATTAGGGTGAAAACCCTGCAATTTCATTGCAGCACTTTAGTAATGCGAAAAAATCTATATTTTAGATTAGATGAAATCGTATTTAAGAAAAGGTTCTCACACTTCCAGTCGTTAGACTTGCCATATAGTTTGGTGTAGTAAATATCGTTATAAAGTTTTGAAAGGAGATGTTCAGGTTCGTTGTAGAGAAC
>NZ_CANLYD010000071.1 GCF_947495315.1 uncultured Aquimarina sp.
AAATATAGATTTTTTCGCATTACTAAAGTGCTGCAATGAAATTGCAGGGTTTTCACCCTAATCTGAGACCAATAAAAGAAAGTAAACTACCTCAGGGCAAGCACATGAGGCATTAGATTGAAAATAATGGATCATTCTCAAAAGTTGTGTGTGAATTGGAAATAGAATAAGATCTTTGCAAAAAAAAGCAACGATTGGATC
>NZ_CANLYD010000072.1 GCF_947495315.1 uncultured Aquimarina sp.
GGATTATTAGATGCCTTTGATGACAGTGATGATACAGGCACGACACCCGATGTGAATGACAATCTAGATACAGGAGCCGATGGTACCGACAATGATGATGTACCAGGAACTGCTGAAGTAGATTTCAGAGAGATTCTGGATTCAGACAACGATGGTATAGCCGATAATATAGATGAAGACGATGACAATGATGGTATTCC